>OZ245365.1:0-5517500 GCA_965226495.1 Candidatus Marinacidobacterales bacterium
AATCGCGGGCTCTTTTGCTCGTCAGCTCGCCGGCGACGACTTCGCCACTCTGCTCGTCGACACACAGATGGAGCTTGCGATAGTCCCTGCTATTTGGTGCTCTGCGCAGCTGGCTGGCGTGGACAGCGAGACCGCTGCTGTCGATCAAGATGTGCAACGGCGTCTTCTGCTTGTCTTGGTAGAAGGGGACCTTACCCAGCTTCGCCTTGCGCCTCGAGATCGTGGTGTGATCGGGCACATCATTGTCTAGCTTCATCAGAGCGAACAACGACCGCAGCAATCCCTCGTTCTGCCTAGATGACAGATGAAACACCATGCCCAGGGTGACAGCCGTCTCGATGGCGTGGTTCGAGTACTTGCGTTGTCGGCCCGGTTTCCTCCTCCTTGGCCGGGGCGCGTCCCAGTTCACAAGCTTGCCGGCGGTGAGCTGCCTTGGTGCATAAATACAGGTAAGTCATTGATTCCATTGACCCTGCTGTTTTTGGCCCAAAAACGTAACCTGCTGATTCCTTTAGAGTTGTCCAGAGTTATGCACCAAGGCAGCCCTGCGGCGCGAAATACCCTGGATTCTGCGCGGATTCCAAGGGCGTCTAAGCTGCTGATTTGTGGTCTTTTTCAAAAGGGCCGCGTTTTGGCACAGGACGAGGTCGTCCTGACCAGGGCAAGCCTGCGGGAGATCATTGAGAATCCGCCCGCAGCACATTGGCGAGGCTGAATTGTTCCTACCGGGATGTATGAAGCTCGCGCGACAGCCAGTCGCACGCCCTGCTCCGCCGATCGTGGGGTGCCTGTGGCCGAATCACGACGGGGGGGACAACGAAGGAGCCTGGCCAGAAGCCTGCTGCGCCGGACAGTTCCCCCGCTGATGCCCAGGGTGCCGACTATAATAATGATGAAGGACACGCAGCACTGCACTGGTTCCTTGGCGGAGGCTGCAAGTGAGGCGCTCACGAAAATCCAGCAAGGCGATTGAGTGCCATATGCCCAGTAGTCGTCCCCCGTCGATTCAAGACGACGAAGCCGGATTCGAGCGGCGCTCGCCCGATGGACCTCGTGGAGCGCGACTTCAACGCCACACGCCCGAACGAGCTCTGGGTTTCGGACCTGACCTACATCGCCACGTGGCGCGGCTTCGTGTATGTCGCCTTCGTCATCGACGTCTTCGCTCGACTCATCGTCGGTTGGCGAGCGACGACATCGTTGACTGCCGGCATCGCTCTCGATGCGTTGGAGCAGGCGCTGCACGAGCGCCGACTAAACCCAGAAGATCCATTGGTGCATCACAGCGATCGCGGCGTGCAGTACGTCTCGATCCGTTACACCGAGCGGCTCGCCGAGGCGGGCATTGAGCCGTCCGTCGGCAGCCGAGGCGACTCTTACGATAACGCTTTAGCTGAATCCATCATCGGCCTCTACAAGACCGAGGTGATCCGTCGACGTGGGCCCTGGCGTGGTCTCGAAGACGTTGAGTTCGCCACCCTCGAGTGGGTCCATTGGTACAACACGCAACGACTCTTGGAGCCGATCGGAAATGTCTCCCCCGTCGAGTACGAGATCAACTACTATCGGTCGCAGGAAGGCTCGCTAGAGATGGCGAGACTCAACTAAAATAGTCTCCGGAAAACCCGGGGCGGTTCAAACGTCCCGGCGCGCAAGTCTTGAGTTCGTTTGTGTTTTTGGACAGGACGCCTCTTAGGACCGGAGGGAACGGCCCGGCCCGCGGGTCTTGAGTTCGTTTGTATTTTTTGGACACGACGCGATGCTCGTTTGTCGGGCCCGTTTCGAACGGAATATTCCGGACTCGCGACGATCTCGGAGCGGCCGTACTATAAAGGCAGGATGACCGAGGATCCGATGGAACGCGTCGCCCGGTTCTTGGACCGGGGACAATTTAGTGACGCGCTGCAGTCCGCGAAAGAAGCGGTCGGTAGGGTGCCGGAAAGCGCGCGGTCTCACTACGCGCTCGGCCTCGTCCTCACTCAGTTAGACCGTATTCCCGAAAGCGCGCGGTCTCACTACGCGCTCGGCCTCGTCCTCACTCAGTTAGACCGTATTCCCGAAGCCGATCGCTCTTTTGCTCGCGCCGCTGAGCTCGACCCGGAGTACGTCCTCCCTTGTCGCCTGGAGCGTTCAGAGTTCGAGAGTGTGGTGGAAGGGGTCTTGGCGTCGTTGCCGACCGAGTTCGCAAGCTATCTGCAGAACGTGGAGGTCGCGGTGGAGGCGGCGCCGTGTCGAGACCTTCTTCAAGAGGCAGACATCGAGCACGACCTCCTCGGCTTCTATCAAGGCGATACGATTCAGAATAGTGAGTGGGGTCTTCCCGACCGGATTGTCCTTTATCAGAGAAATTTGGAGAATATCTCGTCCGATCGCGCGAGCCTGATCAGAGAAGTTCGGGACACCGTCTTGCACGAGGTGGGCCACCACCTCGGGATGGAGGAGGATCAGCTCGAGGAAATCGAAAAGGAGTTCGATGATCTGGATGATAAGGGATCGAGCTCTTAATCACTATTGACCTCCCCATCGCTTCCAAGCGAGCGCACCAAACATGAAGACCCCGTCCTGTGCCAAAACTCGGCCCTTTTGAAATAGGCCATAAATCAGCAGCTTAGTGTCTGTGTTTGCGCCGGGGCCAAGGGCCGTGCGCTTTACAATCGTCTAGCCCGAGGGTGTTATCTTCAGATCCATGATGACGTACCACGCGCAATTCCTACTGCTCGTTGTGGCTGGCTGGGTCAATCGCCAGCAGCAGGATGTGATCGACTACCAGCAAGAGGAGAACCGTGTGCTCCGAGCCGGGCTTCGGGGCAAGCGTCTCAGGCTCTCTGACGACGACCGGCGTAGGCTCGCCGTCAAGGCCCCGTCCTGTGCCAAAACTCGGCCCTTTTGAAATAGACCACAAATCAGCAGCTTAGACGCCCTTGGAATCCGCGCAGAATCCAGGGTATTTCGCGCCGCAGGGCTGACTTCCGACCCATGGGGCTGGCGGATGAATAAATAGAAGGCACAGGAGCTCTGAGGCTTATCGCACGCAGCGTGCAGCTTTCCCGCACTACGCGCTCCTGCACACTTCCCGCGAAGGGTTATGTGACCTATCGAGCCGGGGCGACCTTGGGTGCCCGCCTACGGTCTCGAGAAAACGAGTTTACGAATCCTTGGTCTTGAGCTGGGCTTTGTTTTCTTGAATGAAGGCGCGGATGTCATCTGTCATCTTGAGCAGTTTCTCCCACTGCTCCTTGTATAAGGTCACCGGGAAACGGCCCAGTCCGTAAACGGAGACGCCGCCCTTCTGGCTGACTTTGAGGGAGAGCTCTTTCTCACTGCGCTTCTTGAGCGTTTCATTCTCAGCTTGCAAGCGCTCCAGTTCTTTCTTCATTTCTTCCGGTGTCATGTCGCTCACGATTTGCCTCCGTGCTTTCGACTGTGTCGCCTCTATCCGATGAAACAGATGAGTCCCCGAGTGAGACACTAAAGCGTAGCCCTGCCCCATCCCCGTCCGCGTACGATGCGGCCGGGCTCCGCTGGATAATAGCAGGTACGAGATTCGCTCAAGACCGTACGAGATGGCCCGTACGTCGTACTGCTCGGAGCGGGAGCCAAGCCGAGCCGCGTTCCCGTCCTGTGCTAAAACTCGGCCCTTTTGAAATAGAGCATAAATCAGCAGCTTAGTGTCTGTGTTCGCGACTGGGCCAAGCCCGAAATCTGATCGTTCGTGCATAGCATTTGTCGAAGGTCCTCACCCATTTTCTGGTGCGCTCAGCCTAGAGATAGGTCGCGTCGGTAGGACAGGGCCAGGACGCGCAGGCGGCCCCGTACTGTGATGCTGAACTGCGCCGAGTATCCCGGAGCGAGTTTTAGTTGAGTCTTGCCATCTCGAGCACGTTATTGCGTCGGTGGTCTGGCGGCGACAGCGTGCAGTATTTCCAACGCGTCGAAGAAGAGTTCGCAGGACGTCGCTCTCATGGCTGTCTGTCCATCGATACGGGATCTTCTTTTTTGCGGATCACAGGCACACCAAATCCTCTTAGCGCGGCTTGGTTACTTCGAGTCGGATGCCTGCGGCCCGGCACAGGAATTCCAACCTATCGGAGACTTGCTTCCAGCCGGTGTGCGTATCCACGTAATAGCCGCCGACGAGCTTGGCTGTCCCTTTGTTTACTTGATCGGGATTATTGATATACACAAGTTCTGGAGTTTCAGCGACATAACAACGTTGCTTGTTGCTGGCTTGAAAGTCATCGGCAGCCAGCTCCGCCGCCTTCGCAATCGACCCAGGAAGCGAAGCCTCAACCTCCTCGAAGGTTGTACATAGTGCCTCTGCCACGCTGCGCGGCTGAAATTTTGCGCTAATTCTCCAGCGCTGCGACTTGTAGCGGAACGAGATAGTCCTTTGCGTTGGGTTCCAGCGCAAGGCCACGAGATTTTTTGGATAAGTTTCCATCGGCAAGGCTATCACACAGCTGCCTTGGTACACAACGTTCCGAAGAGCCGGGTCGATCCCCGTCGACGGAGGGGACGTAGACGTTCCAAAGCCCCATCAGGGACTCGAATAGCTCATTGGCTGCGCCGACATTGTCGAACTCCGGCAGCTCACCTTCCCAACAGCTCTCTATAGCCCGGAGGGGCGATGCGTCGAGCTTGGGCGTCGCGATGTTGCCGAGGAGTCGTGTGCGGACGACATGGAATGACGTCGGACACGCATAACGCTCCAATAGAGCGCGAACGGCCTTGTCGCCAGCGTATCGGAGGGAACGTTTCTTCATGCTCGGTCCAATATTCTCACGATTGACCTGCTTGACCAATCCGCTCCCTGGATGAAGTGATTGTCCATCAGTAAATTCCCGGAATCTTTGGATTGGCCGCGACTACGGTTTGCAGCGCCTCGACCACCGCCGCGTCCCGCGTGGTGGTGTCCACCGGCGGGGCATACGAGGGCGTCCTGTGCCAAAACTCGGCCCTTTTGAAATAAACCATAAATCAGCAGCTTGAACCGCGTCATGTCCGAAAATTCGAACTGAGCCGAAAGCTCGAATCCTGGAGGCGTTGTCGAAATTCGCGGAGACCCGCCGACGCGGCACGGGGAGTCGAGCGAAGACGTCGATGACGAAGGCGACATACACGAAGCCGCGCCACGTGGCAACGTAGGTCAGGTCCGACCGCATAGGAGTTCGGGCGCGCCAGTTGGACGGAACGGATGGTCTGCAGGAGAGGTCTGCTCGGGGTCGCCTATCGCAGAGCCAGTACCGCGTCGGCTGGTCTCTGCAAGTTTTGAGAACGCCTCTAGGATTCGACCTTGCCGCTCCGTTCGCGTTTTCGGACAAGACGGGTCTCTCGTGCTGGACGACTCAGGGGGCGGCGGGTCCGAGTGTTTCCTCCAGAAAAGTCAGCGTCGCAGCGTTGCGGAGTCGACACACGACGTTCTGGTTCGCGAAAATCCCCGGCATCGTGTACGCATCGGATACGGAGACAGTCTGAATCCAGCGTACCGCTGCCAGCCACTCGCACTTCTTTGCATCGTCGGAGTTTTTCTTCAGGCCTGGCTGGTCGAGTTCTGCGTCGAGTATCGTACCGGTCTCCCCGATCTTAAAGTCCTTTACCGGCACAGCCTTGGCCACGACCTCACCCAGTCCAACGTATCCCGCGCCTTTCTGATACGCATAGATCTTGTCTCCAGGCTGCAGCTTTCGTAGTGAGCTGCTCCATTTATGCCCGCCTCCGGCCGACACGAAACCGTATCGGCGGAAATCCTCCCACCTTCGTGAGTTTCCTTCGGCGACGTTTACGTAGAAGTAACCGGTCCAGTCGCCCCGGATTCGATTACGCTGTGCAATGCTCTTCTCTCGGATCCGCACTTGGTAGTCGGCGGCTTCGGGCAAGGGGATTATCTGCTGCACATCAAGTAGTACACGAGCTCCAAGTCGGTAGGGCGAAATTCGGATGCAGCGGATATCAAGGTCGCGCCCGCTCAACCACATCACGGCGGTCGTGAGTTCTCGAGAGAAGTCCTGGGCGACGAGCAGGATTCGAACGTCTGAGGCGAAGCTCTCCTCGTCGACATCGTCCCATGCGAGAAAATCAAGAATCTCCTGCTCTGGGTCGGTGTCCTTGCCATCGAGCTTGAGGACTTCACGATAGGCTTCTACCGCTTGCGCGAAGGTCATCGTCGAGACCATTGCTGCGTAGCGGAGTGCCTGCAATTCCATGTGGCCACCATCTTCGGTTCTCTTCAACTCAATCACTACCAGATTGGCGTTCCGGTCAAGGGCGAGCAGATCGATGCGACGGCGACTCTCTTCCCAGTTCCCGTACTCTTCCGCGATCACGAGCAAATCTTTGTCCAGAATATCGATTCGCGACCTGAGAATTTTTTGTAGGTCTTTCCTCTCCTTTACTCCCTCGGCGATGAAGGAGGTCTTCGGCAGCTGGACGATTTGGTCTTTCTCAAGTTCGAAGATGCTCACGAATCACCTCTACAAAACGCGATAACGCTGCCAGATTTGTCGAGCCGCGCAGCCGGATGCAGGGCCGGAAGTGTGGGCCTGCGCGGTGAGCATGGGCCTCTGCCCCCCTTCGGGTGGCCTTTGCTGCTCGCACGGGGTCTGCTCCTTCAGCGAATCGACCAGGCCGGACGGGTCGAGATTACCATAAGACTCGTTGTATTCCTTGAGGGTGAGACGGCCCAGCGTCATGGCCGAGATTAGCGACCTTGTTGTGGGGCGGATGAATGAATAGAAGGCACAGCTGAAGAAGGGTCGGGAGGTGATCGCTCGGTACCGTCAACGATTCCCGAGCGCGATGAAGTGCATGGAAGAGACCCTCGAAGCGTGTCTTCAGGCGCTACGCCTTCCTGCGGCGCATCACAAAAGGCTTCGCACGTCGAATCTACTTGAGCGCACGTTCGGAGAGCACAAACGTCGCACAAAGGTCATTCCTCACTTCTTCACCGAGGAGGCCGCGATGAAACTCTCGTTCGCTGTGCTCTTGGCCGTCGCAAACAAATGGCGCGGCGTGAGGATGGATGTCTTCGCCGCTAGGAAAGTCGAGGAGCTTCGCAACGAGCTTCTCCCGCAAGGCACGTCGGAGGAATCAGCAGCTTAAACCGAGCGCGGGGAACCGTACGGAGATTTGACAGGAAAATTAAGACTTGACCGTTCTCGAAATTCGCAGAGACCAGCCGACGCCGCACTGGCTCTGTGATAGGCGCTCCCGAGCAGACCTCTCATTCTAGCTCCCATTGCCAACCAAACCTAGACACCTCATAATCCGAAACGTCCCGGCGCGCAGGCCTTGGGTTCGTTTGTATTTTTGGACACGACGGCTAGAGTGGCGGTTCAACAACAGGAAGAACGGCCATATCTTCCGCGATACGTTACGACGCATCATGGCTACCGAGACCCTTACCTACAAGAAACTGACGGCAGCCTAGGAGACGTCGGAAAGTCCAGGCGTTAAAAGGGAACCTCAGGAAACTCAGCCGCAAATTCTCGAGCTTGTTCCACTCGACCCCTTGACGAGTAGTCGGTAACCTTCACAACAAAATCTAGCAAGTGCTTGAGGATTGCTCCATTGCGTAAATCTTCCACCTCATCGGGAAGGTATGGAAATTTGATGTTGAACTCATCTTTAAGTCGATTTCTATGTTTTTGTAGATCCACCCAAAGGTCTAAGCGTGGAGAGTGTGACTCTAGGAATTTAACACTGAACTTGAGCTCTTTTAAGATTTCCTCAAGCTGGCCGTGCATTTCCATGAAGGATTCTCGTGAGCCTAGTAACTGACTCTTTTGGCTCGCCAATCTCTTATTTGGGACCAGCCTATACTTTTGAACAATCTCTCTACACCATGGATACGTAGTCTGGATAAGTAGAAGCGTTCCGCATCCAACTAGAAGAAAATTCCACCACTGCCATTCGGTCATGGTAGGAAACCACCGCTGCCAGACCTCAACATCATCTAGCATGCCTGGAATTCCGACAACATGCATGAGCAAGGAGAACGCCAGTTTGAAAATGCGAAGCATCCGAGCATGCTATCGGCTACCACTGCGTTAGTCCAGTGGGTGCTTCCGCCATCGAGTGTTGCTACGCCGCGTTTGAATGCTAGTGTCAGTTGGCCTGCCTGTGTCGGCGAACGCCATTAACAAGGATGTCGGCGCGCATACGAAGATGTCTCTGAACGTCAAGCACCGCGTGGTAAGCTCAGCCGGCATCGCCGAAAGAACTGCGTCTCTGGAAATCAGGCTCAAACTCTAGCGCGCGAGCGGGTTACGCGGCAGCCACCAACACTTGATTGCGGAAGCACCAATAGACCACAAATCAGCAGCTTAGACGCCCTTGGAATCCGCGCAGAATCCAGGGTATTTCGCGCCGCAGGGCTGACTTCCGACCCATGGGCTGGCGGATGCATAAATAGAAGGCACAAGGAAACGCGCAATTAAAGAATGGGACGCATTACTTGAAGATGTAGAATGAAAACGCCCCGGATGGGCCGGGGCGTTTAAGTTGACGCGATGGCGCCGCTCACTGCTAGGTGAAGCTCCAGTATCTCCCACCTAGCAGGTCGTGTCAACCTCTTCTAACTGAGCGGTAGAGGAATGAAAGATGCAAGTTACTACCCGCAGAGTTCACTCTGATGGAATCTGTGAGTTTTGGTGTCCGCTATGCGACGCTCAGAAGTTAATTTCTTCCGCTAAGATAGGCACATCACAATACGTCCAGGCAAAACACAAGGTTTACGAGCACATGAAAAGCTGTCACGGGCTAGAGGAATCAGAGGTGACCTGGTTGGCTGAATAATTCCTGGCCGTGTTGTTTATTTCGATGAACTTCTCAAATTCAGCCCTAAGCCATTCCTCAGTTGGCCATGCCCATCGCTCTGCTTCGGTCTCCGGTACATATTCAACTTTGATTTTCAAGGAGCCTGAACCGCCCCGGGTTTTCCGGAGACTGTTTTAGTTGAGTCTCGCCATCTCCAGCGAGCCTTCCTGCGACCGATAGTAGTTCATCTCGTACTCGACGGGGGAGACATTTCCGATCGGCTCCAAGAGTCGTTGCGTGTTGTACCAATGGACCCACTCGAGGGTGGCGAACTCAACGTCCTCAGGACCACGCCAGAGCCCACGTCGACGGATCACCTCGGTGTCCCTTCCATAAACTCGAGCTGCGTGAGATTAGCGAGCTGCCTGCAACCAGGATGCTTGGGTCGTCTTCATGTAGGACGTTTCGAGGATCGGCGTCGGCTCTACTCAGGGGTATAGGTGTAAGCTGGCGCGAAGTCCCGTAGCCGTCCCGAGCGGATCGGCTCAAGCAGCGCGTCGAGTGTAATAATGATGGAGACCACCGACCTTTGGAATGGCTCTCACTTTGCCCATCGCCGGTGACTCTACCCGGCGAGGCTCAGGCGCGTCCTTCTCAAGCGACAAATGAGTCCGGCACGAATGATAGTAGTCGACGTATTTGCGTAGGATTCGCTTCAGGTGCCGCTCATCAAGGACGATCACGTGGTCGAGACACTCACGTCGAATGGAGCCGATCATCCTTTCGACAAATGGATTCTGCCACGGGGAGCGCGGTGCGGTAAGGACCTGCTCGATCCCGAGACCGTCGACGCGAGTATCGAAGTACGCTCCGTAGGTCTGGTCTCGATCCCGTACCAGGTACCGAGGCGCCGTGTCCCATGGAAAAGCATCGACCATTTGCTGCGCCGTCCACTCGGCGGAAGGATGCTCGGTGACATTGAAATGAACGATACGGCGACGGTCGTGGCGAAGGACGATGAAGACGAACAGAACTCTGAAAGTTGCGGTCGGCAAAGTGAAAAAGTCGAGCGACACCAAGTCGTTTGCATGATTATCGAGAAAGCTCCGCCAAGTATGGGACGGTGGGGTGCGATGACGAACCATATACTTGGAGACGGCTGCCTGGGAAATGGAGATGCCTAGCTTCGCCAGCTCGCCATGCACGCGGGGAGCTCCCCAGAGAGGGTTGGCCCTGCTCATGTTCCGAATCAGCTCACGTATTTCGGGAGCAACGCCTGGTCGTCCAGGCCTACGCCGTCGGCTCTTCCAAGTCCAATATCGTCTGAACCCACAACGGTGCCAGCGGATGACCGTCTCAGGTTTCACGATGACGAGGACGCTCTCCCAGTCAGTCCAGATTCTGCGCAATAGCACCCAAAACCCGCGGTCGACCTTCGAGAGCCGCGGCCGTTTCACGGAACGGCGGAGGACGGCGAGCTGCTGGCGAAGAGCGACATTCTCGAGAGCCAGCTCGCGACGAGCCTTGAAGGTAGAGATGAGAGCGCGAACCAACGACGAAATCATGCCGGCATGGTGCCGGCAGACCGGAGATTAATCAAGTTTGGTGCGCGCGGATGAATAAATAGAAGGCACAAGGCGATGGATGTACGCGACTGTCGGACTGTTCACAGATTACCGAGTTCGATATCTGGTCGCTTCGCCGAAAGACGCCCCGGCTCGATAGGTCACATAACCCTTCGCGGGAAGTGTGCAGGAGCGCGTAGTGCGGGAAAGCCGCACGCTGCGTGCGATGTGGCGGGGGCTGGAAACGGACTTACGGTGCGGCTAGTGAGGCACTCCCACAGGAAACGGGGAGAAACAGATAGGCCGCGCCTACGGAGCACCGCGCCAGCCCTCGACCCTACCGGGGACATCCTGCCGCCGGGCGTTACGTTAACGTCCAACCTCGCTGTCATCTTCACGCTGAACCAATACACTACCTCTCCTCCCCCGTGCTGGTGCACGCCGCTCCCATTCTTCACTATCCATCATTGGCCTCCATTAGCCTCAGGGTTTTCAAGCCATATCGTTCATGTGCTCTGAGAATGCCTCGGATATCATTTCTTCGGAGTATCCCTTTTTCATAAGGGCGGCCTTTTTTTTCTTTTGGATTGCCAATGGGTCATCCTCCAAGAATGCCTCGCAGTAGGCCTCAAACTCTGGCTCTTGATGGAGCAGGGCTACGTTCTTATGCAATGATTTTGAAAGTTCTTCTCTATCCAACCCCTTTGTTCTCATCATTGATTCCAGTATCGTTTTGTTGTCCACGAAGAACCTCTGGAATTCGTGCTTGTCGAACTCAACCAGTCCAATTGCAGTTTCTCGGCATGGGTTGTTTGTGTATGCGTCCAGCAGTCTTGCAAGATCTTTTGGGATGACCCCTCCTCCAAAGGTCTGTATCAAGAGGTCTTTTGCAAATTCCAAGTCGCAATTTGAGAAGGTCTCCTTCCAATATCTTTTTTTCTTTAATCCAAAAAGGTCCATGAATTTTCCCCTTTGTTAGGAGACTAGAGATGGGCGTTACACATCAGACGTGGAGCCGAGCCGGCCATATCCACCTCGTGAATTGCATACGGAACGGGCAACTACCCCACACCATAAGCTGTTAAGCCTATACTAATCAATAGGTGGCATAAGGACACCGCAGGTTCGACCGGAACCCATGCGGCACGGCGGCGATGCCGAGTTCTTTAATCAGCGAGCCTTGGTCGAACGGGATAACCAGATCGTCGATGTCGACGGTTTCGCGAACTGGGGCAATCTTGGATCGACTGTCGACTACGACAATTCCGGGTTTGTCGGCGGTGCGCTAATCGGGAAGCAGTTCGAGATCGGCAGCGCGCTGCTCAGAGTTGGACTCAACGGGACATGCGTCAAGGGATAAGCCGATTAAGAATGCGTACCTTGAGTGTGAGGGAATTTCTAGAGCATACTCGATGGAGACTAAACAGCATCTTATGTCGATCGAGGCGAATTAAAAATGTCCAGGTGTTCAAGCATCGACATCGGTCGTCCGATTGACCTCGAGCCCTCAAAAAGATTGAAGTCCGTAGAGCTTTTGAAAATCCTACCCCGATTGGCGAATACGGACCGTGTGATTGGACCAGCGAACTTGGGCCAATCGGGGATCCCCAGAAGCTCGGAGGCTTTTTTTGGATCTCGAGCATCGTTTCCACCCGAGCGAGACGACGCTTCAGGCGCGCATTCTCACGCTCGAGTTCCTTGAGCTTCGGGTCCTCTGCCTTTGCCTTCCGCCCCCGTTTCCTCAATGCCAGGCCTGCCTTGGCGATCTCGTCTCGTTGGCGGCGCCACGCCGAAAGCTGTGAGGAGTACAAACCCTCTCGACCCAGAAGCGCGACAATATCCCCGTCACCCTTGCAGGCATCAGCTTCGCGAACGATCCGCAGCTTGTACTCCGCTGTGAAGCGTCGACGCTTCGGACGTTCACTCACTTCGGGATCCGCTACCATCGCCTCGCGGCCGGCGTTGATCTCCACTCGCCCTACTGGCTCCTTCCGACCCCGCCGAGTTCTCTTTCTCAGTCAATAAATTCATCCATGACCCTCCTCTGCCCTCGACACTAATTTCAAGGGACGAAGTGTCTCAGGGATGTTGACACGGAGGGGAACGGCGGAGGACGGCGAGCTGCTGCCGAAGAGCGACATTCTCGAGAGCCAGCTCGCGACGAGCCTTGAAGGCAGAGATGAGAGCGGGAACCAACGACGAAATCATGCCGGCATGGTGCTGGCAGACCCGAGATTAATCAAGTTTGGTGCGCGCGGATGAATAAATAGAAGGCACAGGAGGAGTTTGTGGCCATTCGGAGCGCGTTTCGACCACTAACGCGAACGAGGCGGCCGGCTTTGTTGATGATGCGGAAGCGGATGGTGCGGATGGTGTTGCAGCAGATGGGTGCATGTACGCTTTCGAGAGATGCCTTTCGTTTCAGCGATGGTGTCGAGCTGAAAGCTGCGACACAGGTTGTGTGCGAGCACGTTCAACTGTTGCCAGGCGCTATTGGCGGCATAGCTTTTAGTGGGCACGACGTCGAGAGCGAACTGGCTGCGCAATTCGGCGAAGGTTTTCTCTTGGCCGCCTCGCCCAGCAGCGAAGTACCAAAGGCGTTGGACGGTGAGCGATTTGTTGGTGGCGACGGCTGAGTACTCGAAGTAGCCGTCGTCTGGAGAAAACAGGTCGAGCTGGAAGTTCTTCGCCGTTCGATGTCGAACTCGCTTCCGATAGATCGCGATCCGGACGGTGATATTCCAGGGCTCGATGAAGTGTTTGATGGAGAAGCGGCGTTGTTGCACCGCTCTGGCTGAGAGCAAAATGCGCCTCTTGTGGTGGCCGAGGTATGTTCGACCATGAAGTATCCCAAGCGCAGCCAGTACAAGCACGCGAAGCAGAAGAAGTACCACGTTTCCAACTGGGCGGAATACAACGAAGGGCTGCGCCGCCGAGGCGATTTGACGGTCTGGTTTGACGAGGAGGCAATCGCGAACTGGAAGGCCGACAAGACCGGTAAGCCTGGCGGTCAACGGGTCTATTCAGACATGGCGATTGAAACGGGCCTGGTTGTCCGGATGGTGTACAAGCTCGCCTACCGACAAACCGAAGGCTTCTTGCACTCGATCGCCTCGCTGCTCGGGCTCGGTATCGAGATCCCGGACTACTCGACGTTGTCTCGGCGGTCGAGGCTGCTCCGCAAGAAGCTGCGGATTCCGAAAGCCGCAAGCAATCAACCAATCCACCTGATGATCGATAGCACGGGCTTGAGGATTCATGTTGGAAACGCTCGCAAACCGCCAAAGCAGCGCGCATGGCGCAAGTTGCACATCGCCGTTGATCGCGAGACAGGGAACATTGTTGCGTCCGAACTGACGGCGTCACGAGCTCGAGACGCAACCCGAGTCCCCGCTTTGCTAACACAGATTCAAGCACCTCTAGTGTCGGTGGCGGCGGACAGTGCATACGACAAGGAAGCGGTCTACGAAGCCATCGAAGCGCACAGTCCTGGACGAAGGACGCGCGTGGTGATTCCGCCGCAACGAAACGCGACGCTCAGTCAGAATTCGAACACCGCCATGCAGGAGCGCGATCGCCATATTCGTGCAATCGAAAGACACGGCCGACGTGAATGGTACAAGCTCTCAGGCTACACCAAGCGAAGCATGGTGGAGAACGCGGTCTATCGTTACAAGGCGATCATCGGGCCGGAGATGCGGGCTCGAACGTTGGCGAGGCAACGAGTTGAACACCGAATTGGGTGCGAGATACTCAACAAGATGGCTGCGCTCGGGATGCCCGATACGTACTGCGCCGGGTGACTCTGCAACCGGCACAGGGAGGTCAGCGATTTGCTCCGGGCCGTGCAACAACGCCGCTAAGGGGCAAGGCTGTGGTCCTTGCGTGGTTTCCGAAAGCGTTTACCGGTGGTTGAACGGCCGAATGCAAGTCGCTCCGTGAGAGCGGCGACGAAATCCGTGCTTTTGCGGTCAACTACTTCGCCGCGAGCTGTGACACGGTCAAGACTAACAAGGAATTCGCCGAATCTCTCTCTCTCGACTATCCGATCCTGAGCGATCCCGACAAAGGCGTCGCGAAGTCCTATGGGGTCGTAACGGTGAAGCGTGAATTGCCGCACCGCTGGACTTACTATGTCGACGCCGAAGGCAAGATCCTCTACATCGACAGAAGCGTCAACACGCACAGCGCGGGAGCGGATGTCGCGGCGCGATTGAAGAGGCTCGGAGTTGTGCTCCGCAAAAAGTCGATCCAGCGTTGATTGCGCGGTTTAGACCAAAGTCATCGTTGCCAAGGGTAAAAAAGTTCAAAGCTTTCCCGGCGGGAAGACGTCCGACGTCCGAGGAAATCGTGGACGCGTTTGTAGGGCCAACAGGAAACCTGCGCCCCCACGGTGCGTGCCCAGGCAGTGGTGTTTGTTGAGCAACGATAAGATGGTTTTGCGCTGGTCTGCCGGGATGTCGAGAGGCCGGTCTACTCCCATGTTTCTCCGCTCATGGTCTGGTAGAGGCCGATGGCATCGACGATGAAGTCCTGCGTCAAGCCCCGGGTAGGCTTGCGCCTTCTCGCCGTCGTAATCATGAGCTGTGCCTTCTATTTATTCATCCGCTAGCCCAGGGGTCGGAAGTCAGCCCTGCGGTGCCTTGGTGCATAACTCTGGACAACTCTAAAGGAATCAGCAGGTTACGTTTTTGGTGCAAAAATAGCAGAGTCAATGGAATCAATGACTTACCTGTATTTATGCACCAAGGCAATGGCGAGGAGCTTCTCCTCCAGTAGGAGGAAGATTTGTCCCTCGATCGTGTCAGCGGACACGAGATTGTAGACCTGCGCCGTGTGCTTCTGGCCGTAGCGATGAATACGCCCGATGCGCTGTTCAACATCCATCGGATTCCAAGGCAGGTCGTGGTTGAACAGGACACGCGCGAATTGCAGGTTGATCCCTTCGCGTCCCGCCGCCGTGCAGATAAGCACTCGCGGGCCATCGTTCCGCTTGAACCGTCGTTCCGCCGCAACCTTCGCACCGTGATCTCCGCCTTTCAATACCTCTACGCCCGTGCCTGGAAAATGTTGGCCAATAGAGGATCGCAAGGTGTCCACACTGCCGAGGTAGGTCGTAAAGATGACGATCTTTTCAGCAGGATGCACGGCCCAGAGGTCGCCGAGTCCCCGCAGCAGTTCGTCCGTTTTAGTCTCTTCGTCCAACGGCAGCTTTTCCAGTAGCTCCTTGATCCGTCCGCGCTCCGCAGGAAGCGCGACAGAAACCAGTGTCGCCGCTGAATCCTCTTCGGACGCTGCGGTCAATTCCGTTCCGTCCGACACTACCGCCACCTTCTCGCCCAGCTTACGCAACAATTGAATCTTCGCCTCCGCCAAGAGGCGATCGGCTTCAGCGCACCCCATCGCGTCGTTGGGAAGGCTGTGCATCTGTTGAATGAGGTTGCGGGCGTCAGACATCGCGCGGTGTCGACCATCAGTATCCAAGTTGTCGTCGCAGACAACAGCCTCGTGGATGGTCAGCATCAGCAAACGCCGACGAAGGGTCATGCCGACGGCGGCGAAGCTCGACGCCGCGATCTTCTGGAAGATCGTCATCACAAAACCGAGCACGCGCCCTTCCGTGCCTGCCTGCGCGGCGAGGTTGTATCCGTCAGAGAGGTACTCCGTCAGGGCATCGTAGAACCGTTGCTCATACTCGGACAGGTGAAACGCCTGCGTGTGAACCTGCCTGCGGCAAAACAGCGGTTCGCCGTGCGCGTCGCAGGCGTCGGCCTGAGTGCGGCGAAACACTACCGCGTTGAGGCGGTGGCGATTCTCTAACATGTCCTCCGGGTTCTGGAACAATCTCGGATCGAGAAGACGAATGAGCATCCAGAAACGAAAGTGATCGCCTTGGTGTGGTGTGGCGGACAGGAGAAACAAGTCTCGGCTGTGTTCGCGGAGCGCCTCGCCGAGCTTGAAATTGTGCGTCTTCTTCACCTTCTGCCCAAACTTGTACGCCGTCAAGTGGTGGGCCTCATCGAACACGATCAAGTCCCACGGTGGAGCTTCGAGCAGACGCCGCACTCGGGCCGGACGTTTAAGTGTGTCGATGCTGGCGATCAGGCGGTTGTGCTTCGCGAAGGCGTTGCTGCGCCTGTCGGTGACATCCCGTCCTGTGCCAAAACTCGGCCTTTTGAAACAGACCGTAATATCAGCACAGCTTAGTGTCTGTGTTTGCGACCGGGTCAAGAGCCGTGCTTCGGCTACCCACCCAACTTCTACCGGTCGGCAAGGGGTTCCGAAAGCAACCGCAGCGCCGCTGCCAGGAGTCGATCCTTCCAGGCAACGCGTTCCCGCCAGTGGTCGGGGATGGCGTTCAGGCCGTAGAGGGCCGCAGTCGCTCCCCAGCGCTGAATCGCGTCGAGGTCGGTGTCGAGATCCCGCTTCCAGGGCCCGGATATTGCGTAGCGATCGATCCTACCGGGGCACTGCGAGAAGCCGATCCGGCCCCGGCCGTCGCCCAGGGTCATCGCCGTGATGCGCAGTGGGTGGCTCTCGCTGGTTCTTGCCGTCGGCATGGACTCTATTCGGTGCTTCCGCCATCAAGTGTCGCTACGCCGTGTTTGAATGCGAAGATTGGTTGCGGCTTCGCTGCCATGTGGTTTTCTGTGTTGCCGCCTCGGTCTTCTACAGATACGAATCTACTTCTTCTCCGAGAAGACCGGCGGGGCCTGCGGAATCGCCGCTCCATCGTGCCTCGGCTCGGAAGCCCCGTAGTGGACGCCGGTACCATCGCTCATCACTGCCTGACCGGAACCGAAGCCCCCGGTGCGAGGTGGGATAACGTCGATCTCGTGCCCGAGCGCGCCGAGCTCTTCACGCACCGCCTCCGGGATCCAGGATTCCATCCGAAGGTCACACCCGTCGAAGCTACCTTTCGTGAAACGGCCCGCCTCGAGCGCCTCCTGTATGTTCATACCGTAGTCTACGATGTTCGCTACGTACTGGGCATGCGCCTGAGCCTGGTTCCAGCCACCCATGATGCCGAAGCCGATCCGGACGTCACCTTTCTCCATGAAGGCTGGAATGATGGTGTGCAACGGTCGCTTTCGCGGCTCGAGTGTATTCGGCTGGTCCGGCTCCATCGTGAACAAGGCCCCTCGATTGTGGAGCATGAAGCCCGCACCCGGCGGCACCAATCCCGAGCCGAAGCCAGAGTAGTTGCTCTGGATCAACGAGACGATATTGCCGTCCTTGTCGATGACGGTCATGTAGATCGTGTCGCCGCCCTCAGCGTCGGTTACGCCAGGGAACTCCGAAGGCGTGACGGAGCACCGCGCCCGGGTCGGGTCGATGAGCTTCGCTCGTTCCGCTGCGTGCGCCTTGTCGAGCATCTCGGGCACCGGAATGGGCGAGAACCGGGGATCGCCAACGTAGTGAAGCATGTCGGCGTAGGCAAGTTTCTTGGCCTCGATCATGACGTGGAGCGCTTTGGTGCTGTGGAAGCCGTAGTCTCCCAATGGGAGCTCCTCCATCAAATTCAGCATCATGAGCGCCGCTATCCCCTGGGTGTTGGGGCCGATCTCATAGACGTTCCAGCCGCGGTAGATCGTCCTGATAGGTGTGACCCACTCCGGCTCGAACTCGGCGAGGTCTTCGGCGGTGAAGACTCCATCCATCTCCTTTGAAATGGCGAGGATCGCCCCCGCTGTCTTGCCTTTGTAATAGCCGTCGCGACCGTTTTCCGCGATGCGCCGGAGCGATGCTCCCAGATCGGGGTTGCGAAAGATCTCGCCCGACTTCGGTGCGCGACCATCGATGAGAAACGTCTTGGTGGCATTCGGATGTTGCTTGTGCAAATCCTCCGAGCGCTTCCAGCTCCTGGCAATCACTTCGGATACGGGAAAACCGTTCTCCGCGTAGTAGATCGCGGGTGCGAGGATCTCAGTGAAGGGCAGTGTTCCGAATCGGCCGCGAAGCGCGTCCCAGCCGGCCACGACTCCGGGAACGGTGACGGCGTAGATGCCGCGGCGCGGCATCGTCTCGATGTTCTTCGAGGCGAGAAACTTGATTGTGAGCTCTTTCGGCGCCCAGCCGCTCGCGTTCAGCCCGTAGAGCTCGCCACCCTCCGCCATATAGATGATGGCGAAAAGATCCCCTCCGATGCCGTTGCCGGTGGGCTCCATCAGGCCGATGGTGGCGTTCGCGCCGATGGCGGCGTCGATCGCGTTGCCCCCGCGCTCGAGAATTTGAACGCCCGCACGCGCGGCCAGGGGTTGGCTCGCGGCGACGATGCCGTACTCCGTGGCGACCATCGAGCGACCCACGAAGGGTTTGGCGTCCTCTCCGATCGCGAACGGAACCGCTACAACGATGACCAGCGTTCCCATCAAAGCTCGAAACATGATCTCACCTCAATCCTGACTTTTCTTCGGCCATTGCTAGTGCCGTTCCAGCTTGTTCCGGCAAGAGAGAATGTTGCCTGTCGACTGCGATGTCAACTCCAAGGAGTCGGCTCGAGCGGCCATATTTGGACCGGCACTAGTCGCGGCGGGCTGGAGCTTCAAACTACAATCCGCGCCGTCTGGAGGAGCTCGTCATGCCACATGTCAAGATGGTTCGTCTCGCCTGCATCGCGGGCTGTCCCTGATGGGTGAGTCTTTGCTCGGTGCGAGGGCGTCGCACGACGCCCCTCCCGTCGATGCCCTCGCGAGAACGGTGTGGGTCGAGGAGTTCGACATCTCGCCCGGACGGGAACCTCATCGCGTTCAAGTCCGCCAAAGCCGGCACCTACGACATCTGGACGGTGCCGACAGCCGGGGGCGAACCGATGCAGCTCACCGCCATGCCGGGTCGCGAGATGGCGCCGCTCTCCAAAACCTGATCAAGCCTGATCAGGCCCAGGTTCCCGCTTCGCAGAGGATCGTTTCACTTCCGCTCACGCCGAAGCCAGGGCGTTCCTCTCCACAGGCTTGACTTCCGGTGGAGCTCACCGTATGCGACAAATTCATCGCGGCGTTCGCATCACGGTCTTTCGTAAGGCCGCACGCCGCGCATCGAAACTCGCGCTCGCCCAGCGACAAGCTCTCCTGGATGGCACCGCACCCGCTGCACGTCTTTGAAGACGCGAACCAACGATCGACAACGGCTACGTGGTTGCCATCGGGCTCGCTTATGACCTGGCCGCGAGGAATTTCCTGGCCGGCGCGGTGAACCGGGTGATCCTGGCGACCGACGGCGATTTCAACGTCGGTACGACCGATCAAGGGAGTCCAGCCCGGTCACCTCCCTGTGCCTTCTATTTATTTCATCCGCGCCCACCGAACTTGATTAGTCTCCCGTCCTGTGCCAAAAACTCGGCCCTTTTGAAATAGACCACAAATCAGCAGTTTAGACGCCCTTGGAATCCGCGCAGAATCGAGGGTATTTCGTGCTGCAGGGCTGTCTTCCGACCCCTGGGCTGCGGCGAGCGACAGGCCCACCGGGGGTGCGCACGGCTGACTCAAATCGGCTGCGGGGTGAGCTACGGGCAGCGAACTTCGCACCCGGAAGTCCCTCATTAGACTGGACTTTATCGAGCACAAGAGCGAACGTTCGGGGATGCCGCAGGATACAGGGGTTGGCCGGAACGTCGTTTTGGACGGTTTGGACTTCGCCAGCCTGCGGCGGGTCTGGGAGCAGACCTTTGGGGCTGCTCCGTCAAGCTCGCTCTCGCGTATCTTCATGCGCCGCGTTCTCTTGCACGAACGCCAGTGCCGGACCTATGGCGGGCTTTCGGCTACAACCCGGCGCGCTCTGGCCGCCATGGCGAACGAGACACCAAGCTCCGGCACTCCCGCAGGGTCCGTTTCTGCCGGCACCCATCTCGTCCGCGAGTGGAATGGCCGGACCTACCAGGTCGAGATACTCGACAACGGCTATCGGTTCGATGGCAAAACCTATCCGTCCCTCACTACCATCGCAAAGCGAATCACCGGCACCCACTGGTCAGGACCACGCTTTTTCGGTCTGACGCCCAAGCGCAAGGCCTAACATGAAGAAAATCCGTTGCGCCATCTATACGCGAAAGAGCGCGGAAGAGGGTCTCGAACAGGAGTTCAACTCCCTCGATGCGCAGCGAGAGGCCTGTGCCGCGTATGTTGCGAGCCAGAAAGCGGAGAGCTGGGTGCTGCTGCCAACCGTCTACGAGGACGCGGGGCTCTCGGGAGGAACCCTGGAGCGCCCGGGCCTGCAGCGCTTGCTCGCCGACATCGACGCAGGTCTCGTCGAGCAGATCGTGGTCTACAAGGTCGACCGGCTGACCCGTCCTGTGCCAAAACTCGGCCCTTTTGAAATAGACCATAAATCAGCAGCTTAGTGTCTGTGTTTGCGACCGGACCAAGGGCCGTGGGCTTTACAATCGTCTGGCCCGAGGGTGTTATCTTCAGCTCCATGATGACGTACCACGTGCAATTCCTACTGCTCGTTCTAGCTGGCTGGGTCAACCGCCAGCAGCAGAATGTGATCGACTACCAGCAAGAGGAGAACCGTGTGCTCCGAGCGGGGCTTCGGGGCAAGCGGTCTCAGGCTCTCGGACGACGAGCGGCGCAGGCTCGCCGTCAAGGCCCAGGCTTTGGGCCGCGAGGCGCTGGCCCAGATTGCGTCGGTTGCCACACCCGCTACGCTTCTGCGTTGGTACCGCTGCCTCATCGCAGCCAACTACGATGGCAGCAAGAACCGGAGCCCAGGCCGACCTCCGACGGCGAAGGACATCCGTGAGCTCATTGTGCGCGTGGCGCAGGAGAACCCGACGTGGGGATATACGCGCCTGCGAGGCGCACTCAAGAACCTAGGACATAAACTCGGACGCAACACTATCAAGAGGATCCTCGCCGAGCACGGTATCGCTCCTGCGCCGGAGCGGGGCAGGAGCATGTCGTGGAGCACCTTCATCAAGGCTCATTGGGGCGCCATCGCTGCGACAGACCTGTTCACCGTCGAGGTTGTAAACCCGTTCGGGCTCGTCCGCTACCATGTCCTGTTTGTTCATCGATATCGACCACTCGCTGCGTGTGCATCGGTGGGATAACGTCGGACCCCAACGGGGGAGTGGATGAAGCAGGTGGCAAGAAACCTCACGGACATGTGGGATGGTTTCCTCCTTGGCAAGCGATACCTCATCCACGACCGGAACCCGCTATTCACCGAGGCGGTACGTTGGGCTCTTGAGAAATTCAGGCGTGAAGCCCCTGCGCCTTCCCGCCAATAGTCCGAATCTGAACGCATACGCGGAAAGATTCGTTCTCTCCATACGTCGAGTGTGTCTCGACCGCTTCGTACCTCTCAGTGAGCGACACCTGCGCACAGCGGTAACCGAATACGTAGTGCACTATCACACAGAACGGAACCACCAAGGTCTCGGCAACGAGCTCCTCACACCTCTGCCGGCAAGCGCGAATAGCGCTGGCCCCATCGTGTCGCGAGAGCGACTTGGGGGGCATTCTCAACTACTACTGCCGTGCCGCGTAGATGGTCGCCGGCGACGGTAGCCCCTCGGCGGGCTCGACCGGCGTAGCGTTGGAAACAGCTTCAGGAACATGCTTCGCTATTCGCTCTCGACTAGGTGGTCATCTGCATGGTGACGACCCGCCCGCCCAAGACGATTGTAAAGCCCACGGCCCTTGGCCCGGTCGCAAACACAGACACTAAGTTGCTGGTTTATGGCCTATTTCAAAAGGGCCGAGTTTTGGCACAGGACGGGGTCCGTGTGAGAAGCGCTGTCCCTGAGGGGGCTGGCTCGGACGGGGCAAGCCGCACAGACCGGGACATACCTTGTTGCGCCAGGCGCTCGCGCAGTCCGGCTTCGAGCGCATGAACGTGGGCCACGAGGACCGACCTCCGTGGCTCCAGGGGGACGCCAAAACACGACATGGTGCGTTCGATGAAGGTGCGAGCTGCCTCCGGCGAACCGAGGAAGCTTGCAGCCTTTTTTCCATTCGGGAGCCACTTCTTGCGGCTTCATAGCGTTCTGGGCGAAGCGAGTCCGGGAGCGTTTCTCCTTCTCCGAGACGTCGCGCCAACGGGTTTCGACGAGGCGAGCACCGTCCTTGAGACGCAGATCGAGTGTCATCTGCTCCCTACCGCCCTGGCGAAGCATCATCGAAGCCATGAGGGCATCGGTGACGGGGCCCCGTTCGTCCGGGAGGGGCACGGTCACGCCAGTCACCTTACGGATCTCCTCGGCCTTGCGCAGGATGACGTCGAGGACGGCACCGTCGATCGCGCTCGCCGGCGAGAACATCATGATCGAATGGACGAGTTCGGCGGGCTGGCCGAAACGGTCGACGCGGCTGTGCCTTCTATTTATTCATCCGGGCGCCCCGAACTTGATTAGTCTCCGGTCTGTCGGCACCATACCTGCTTGATTTCGTCGTTTGTTCGCGCTCTCATCTCCGCCTTCAAGGCTCATCGCGAGCTGGCTCTCGACAATGTCGCTCTTCGGCAGCAGTTCGCCGTCCTCTGCCGTCCGGTGAAACGGCCGCGGCTCTCGCGAAGGTCGACCGCGGGTTGGGTAACTGTAAAGCCTAGGGGGCCCTTGGCCCAGTCGCTAAGCTGCTGATTTATGGTCTATTTCAAAAGGGCCGAGTTTTGGCACAGGACGGGGTCAGCATCTTTGCGCTGATCTGGATTGCAGGCCAAGCACTAGCGGTGTTGATCGCTCTGGCCGGATTGGTTGGGCTTCTTTACCTCTGGCTAAAAATCGTCCTCTGAAGCATAAAAGGCTGCGACGGCTCGCGCAGGGAAGAGGAGTAAGAATGCCTAAGCGAAAGTACAATCGCTTTGTCTTGGACCCGCGAGAAATCGCGGATCCGGCCACATCGCCGAGCCAGGCCGAAATCCGACTGGCGGTAGAAAGAACACTCCGAAAGAGCGCGAATCGAGATCTTCGAGAAGGCCGAGAAAGCCAAAGCCGATGGCAAAAAACTCTCGGAGAGAGACCAGACGATGTACGACCACTTTGCCAAGGAGTACCCGTATCTGGTCCCGGAGCGCCGCAAGGAGCTGCAGAAGAGACTGGAGCGATTTATCCAGCCCGCAGAGGGAATCCGGGCAGCAGATGAGGGGCCGACTGTAGAGGAGGTTAATGAGGCCGCTCGCCGGATCTTGGCCGAGAGAGAGGCCAAGGCCAGGGCGAAGAAGAAGCAGAAGTCGTCACCGAGAGAATAGGGCGACCAGCCCAGCCCTCCAGAATCCGCGCAGAATCCTGGGTATTTCGAGCCGCAGGGCTGGCTTCCAACCTGTTCATCATTATTACTGGTCCGGGACTGGACTCTAGGCCCCGGACCGCCCTCGAGCACATGCTGGATAGCGTGGTCAGCGCGCGAGGGAAGGTGCTGAGGACGAACTTCTCGGCGACCAGCCGAGTAACGCGAGCGACCAAGCTGACTCAGGCTGCCTCTCGCCACTCGTATCGATGGTGCAGTTCACCGACTCGCAGCAGTGCGACGACTTTCGCCGTAGGAGACGGTCGGTGCGCGACCGTTCTCAAGCTCGGTGTGTCCTTGTTCAGCCCCAAGTGGCAACGGTCCTCATGATAGTAGCTGATGTAAGGCGGAAGCACCCTGCCTTGGTGCATAAATACAGGTAAATCATTGATTCCATTGACTCTGCGATTTTTGGCCCAAAAACGTAACCTGCTGATTTCTTTAGAGTTATCCAGAGTTATGCACCAAGGCACTGATTTATCGGCTATTTCAAGAGGGCCGAGTTTTGGCACAGGACGGGGATTGGTACACGTTTCTGAGCACCCGACCGGACATAGATGAGGTGAACTTCTGGCAACCGAGCGGCGGGCGCCGTTTCCGAAGCTTGGATATCGGTGATCCCTTTCTGTTTAAACTGCACCATCCGGAAAATTACATCGCAGGCGGCGGTTTCTTCGGACGGTTCGTTCAAGCGCCCTCGCGCCTCGCATGGGACGCGTTCGGCGAGAAAAACGGCGCTCCTTCGTATGACGCGATGCGAGCGCGCATCGAAAAGTACCGACGAGAATCCCTCGCGCCCCATGACGATTACACCATCGGTTGCATCCTGCTGCAGCAACCCTTCTTCTTGGACAGAGCGGACTGGATCCCAGCTCCGGCTGATTTCAAAAAAAACATCGTTCAGGGGAAAGGGTACGACTTGAGCAGTGACGTCGGCCGTGAGCTCTGGGAAGCGGTGCAGGCGAAGCTCACCGTCGCTCACGCCGTCACCGCTGGCGAGCCAGCTCCCATGTACGGCGATCCTGTGCTAGTGAAGCAGCGCCTTGGTCAGGGAACGTTTCGACTCGCGGTGACCGACATCTATGAGAAACGGTGCGCGGTGACTGGCGAGAAGGTCCTTCCTGTATTGGAAGCCGCCCATATCCAGCCTGTAAGTGTGGGTGGAATGCATAGCGTGGATAACGGCGTCCTCTTGCGATCGGACGTCCACACCCTATTCGATCAAGGGTACGTGACGGTAACGCCGAATTTCGAAGTCCGCGTGAGCTCGCGTCTACGAGACGAGTTCCACAATGGCAAGCATTACTACCGATTCGAGGGGCGCGCGATCTGGCTGCCGAAGACTGAGGCCGAGCGACCCAATCGAGAGTTTCTTGAATGGCACGGCGACAGTGTCTTTCGAGGGTGAGGGAAACATGCCATGACTTGGATTGCTGGCGTCGATGGCTGCAAGGCAGGCTGGGTCGTCGTCCGGCTCGAGCTGGATGCTCGTAGCATAGCGATTGACGTCGTGGACGGGATCTCCGTGGTTCTCGACTCGGAGAAACCCGCCCGAGATTCTGTGTATCGATGTTCCGATCGGACTTCTGGACGAGGCGGTTCGTGGGGGGCGAGAGTGCGACAAAGCGGCGAGAAAACTTCATGGAAGCCCTCGTTCGAGTAGCGTCTTTTCGGCTCCAGCACGCCCGGCTCTCAAGGGCCGAAGCTTCGAGGAAGCGCTTCGTCTGAATCGCGAATCGTCCGCGCACGCCGTGGGTATCAGTCAACAGTGCTTCGGTATCATTCCTAAGATTCGGGAAGTCGACGACTACATGACTCCTGAACTGCAGGGGCGGGTTGTTGAGGTCCATCCCGAGCTGGTCTTTTACGAAATGAGTGGTGGCAAATCGGTCAAAGAGGGCAAGAAGTCCAAAGGGGGCCTTGCACATCGGCTGGAGTTGTTGGCAGAGGCTTTCGACTTCAACGCGTCGGAGCTAGTGGAGAATCACCGGAGCTCGAAAGTGGCTCGGGACGATATCGTGGACGCAATGGCCGCGTGTTGGACCGCGGAGCGCATTTTGAAAGGGGAAGAGGTCCGCGTGCCCAACGAGCCCGTTCGGGATTCGAAAGGGTTGCTGATGGAAATCGTGCGCTAGTCTCCTTCAGTCCTACTCTCCCGCGATAGTCTCCGCGAGCCACGCTGTTAACTCGGGGTAGACCGCAAGGTCGAGGACGAACTCTTGCCCTTTTGCGACGACACTCAGATGAGCGCGTTGGCCCTTCAGCGTCCAACGGTCTAATGAGCCGTGATACGTCAAAGGAGGTCGTCCGCTCGGTAGGAACCCGCTGGGCAAGGACCATTCCGAGGCATTCTTCGCCCCTTGCGCGGTTAGGCGTCGCTTGTCCGAGGCGAATTCGAAAACGCCAAACCCGCGAATCGCGCCTACATCTACGCCTGGCAACGAGAGTGCCTTATTCGCGACGTAGAGCGTGTTCGTCGGATCTGGCGGGAATGCTAGGTGAGGATGGGCTTGGGCCCATCGCCACTCGCTACCACCGCTACGAACGACGTCGTCGACTGGAGCTACGTCGCCGACCTGCAGCCAGCCCCAAACATGATGTTCTGGCCGTCCCAATTTCCTCAACTCGTCGTCTACTGGCTGAAACGAGCCCCAGAAGAGGAAGACGTCGCCAACGCCGACGCCTTGATTTCGAAGGTGACCTTGAGCGGCTCTGTGTTGACCCAACGTTGCCCGCCATCCTGGATTTCGAGGAGCTAGGTTTCTCACAAGATCTGGGTCGAGGTGTGCGCGATAGTCGCTTCTCTGTTTGCCGCGAGTCAGTTTTGCGACGACGTCTCCAAGGTTGCGCCCGCGCCAGGTCAGGTCTTTGTAGCGCACCGGCGAACGCTTGTCCGGGATCGGAAGGGAGATCATCGAGCCGTCCGGGAAAATGGGACTCGGGCATCCGCCGCTCGACGAGTCGAATCCCTTCCGGCTCAAGATTAGCCGCATCGCGTCTTTCCCGGTTGCCAGGAGGTGTCGTCCGTGGGCCAGTGCCTCGGTTGGCCCCGAATACCTTGTGGTCGAGCTTTCAAAAAATCGAGGAGAGCCGACTTCTCCTCATCAGTGAAGTTCAGGCGGTTGAACCGAGCGGGCGGTTGAAAGGCGACGTGCGCGGGAAACGGCACAGCATCTCCGCCGTAGTAGCAGAACCGTTTCGCGACCAGGACACGCTCGCCGTTGAGGTCGTGGGCCATTCCCCTTTTGTCCTCGCGGTCGTTCTTGTGATCCCAATGCTGCGACCGAAGTTGTCGGAAATCGCCGTCGCCTATTGGTGCGTAACAGTTGTCGCCGCATTTATCCACGATTGGTGCTCCTTTGCGCCAACGCGGACGCTTGGACCTGAATCTGCGATCCGACCAATACTCTTCGAACGTAAGCGACTCATCCACCCTCATGGCATAAGCGAGATGGTTGTCGAGCTTCCTCGGCGTAATTCCGACGATCCAGTCTCCTGGACGCGCCTTTCGCCGGATGGCGGGCTTGCAGCACGCGAGCGTGCACCAGCCAAAGAACGGATTCGGCGCGAAGCCTGAGTCGGCTTTGAGGATGTACGCGTAGATACGCACTACAGCCAGCCTGGGCAGTTCTCTATCGATTCATTTTCGTGCATCGACTTGCGCGCGACTTTTTGGGCCTCGCGATGGCGTTGTTGCACGGCCCGGAGCAAATCGCTGACCTCCCTGTGCCGGTTGCAGAGTCACCCGGCGCAGTACGTATCGGGCATCCCGAGCGCAGCCATCTTGTTGAGTATCTCGCACCCAATTCGGTGTTCAACTCGTTGCCTCGCCAACGTTCGTGTCCGCATCTCGGGCCCGATGATCGCTTTGTAACGATAGACCGCGTTCTCCACCATGCTTCGCTTGGTGCAGCCTGAGAGCTTGTACCATTCACGTCGGCCGTGTCTTTCGATGGCACGAATATGGCGGTCGCGCTCCTGCATGGCGGTGTTCGAATTCTGATTGAGCGTCGCGTTTCGTTGCGGCGGAATCACCACGCGCGTCCTTCGTCCAGGACTGTGCGCTTCGATGGCTTCGTAGACCGCTTCCTTGTCGTATGCACTGTCCGCCGCCACCGACACTAGAGGTGCTTGAATCTGTGTTAGCAAAGCGGGGACTCGGGTTGCGTCGCGAGCTCGTGACGCCGTCAGTTCGGACGCAACAATGTTCCCTGTCTCGCGATCAACGGCGATGTGCAACTTGCGCCATGCGCGCTGCTTTGGCGGTTTGCGGGCGGTTCCGACATGAATCCTCAAGCCCGTGCTATCGATCATCAGGTGGATGGGTTGAGTGCTCGCGGCTTTCGGAATCCGCAGCTTCTTGCGGAGCAACCTTGAGCGCCGACACAACGTCGAGTAGTCCGGTATCTCGATACCGAGCCCGAGAAGCGAGGCGATCGAGTGCAAGAAGCCTTCGGTTTGTCGGTAGGCGAGCTTGTACACCATCCGGACAACCAGGCCCGTTTCAATCGCCATGTCTGAATAGACCCGTTGACCGCCAGGCTTACCGGTCTTGTCGGCCTTCCAGTTCGCGATTGCCTCCTCGTCAAAACCAGACTGTCAAATCGCCCCGGCGGCGCAGCCCTTCGTTGTATTCCGCCCAGTTGCGAACGTGGTACTTCTTCTGCTTCGCGTGCTTGTACTGGCAGCGCTTGGGATACTTCATGCTCGAACATAACCTCGCCACCACCATAGGCGGATTTCGCTCTCAGCCAGAGCGGTGCAACAACGCCCGTTCGAGCTGAAGAACAGCCTCACCAAGCAGACGGTCGAGGACGCCACAGAGCAGTACAAGCGTGACCGCGACCCTCGTGAGAAGCTCTTCGAGTTCGGCCGCTGCGTGGCGCACTTCGCGGTGGACGACCACGCGGTGCAGTTCTGCACGCACCTCAATGGAAAGGGCTCGTGGTTTCTGCCCTTCAACCAGGGCTGGAACGACGGCGCCGGGAACCCGCCGAATCCGGATGGCCTCAAGACCGACTACCTGTGGAAGCGGATTCTCACTCGCGACGGGCTGACGGACATACTGGAGAACTACACGCAGGTCGTCGAGACCAAGGATGAGAAGACGGGCAAGAAGAGGAGGAAGCAGATCTGGCCGCGCTACCACCAGCTCAACGTGGTGCGACGGTTGCTGGCCGACACGCGCCGGCATGGCGCAGGGAAGCGGTATCTCATCCAGCACTCGGCCGGTAGCGGGAAGTCCAACTCCATCGCTTGGCTCGCCCACCAGTTGATTGGGCTGCGGAAGGACGCTGCCGGGGTGTTCGACTCCATCATCGTGGTCACGGACAGACGCATCCTCGACCGGCAGATTTGCGACACGATCAAGCAGTTCGCCCAGGTCGGGGCCACCGTCGGCCATGCCGAACGCTCGGCCAACCTCCGCATGTTTATCGAGAGCGGCAAGAAGATCATCATCTTCTTGAGGATGTTCGAGAGGCGGTCGAGTTCGGCTTCCGGCCTGTGGCCGCCGCCGTTAGTCGGAACCGGCTCGATCTCCGCGTCCTCGTCCGCCAGTTGGACGTGTCTCGCCGCCTTCTTCTCGACCCGGTAGCTGTCCATGTCGATGGATTCAAGAATGCCTTTGGACAGATCCTCTTCCACGGGCGCGGGGAGCTTCGGTACGAGGAAGTTCAGGAAGATAGAGAGCTTCTCCCACTCGGCGTTCGTGTACGGCAGGATTGAGGCGAGGAAGCCGTACGCGCGCTCGAACGCCTTGGCCTTGCCTTTGAAGTCTACCTGCCCGTCCTCGTCGAGCTGCTCCTTGTAGAACGCGACGCAGGCGTCGAGGATGGGGTCGAGCTGGTCGCGGTCCGCCCCATCCAGGTAGAGCGTCACGAGCTGGTCGATCTTCGTGTCGGCATACACCTGATAGCCGTCGAGCGCGGCCTTGAGGTCGTGTAGCTTGTTGGGATCGGTCTCCTCGCTGAGGACCGTCGTCCGGTAGTAGTCAGCAAATGCCTCTTGGATGGTGTCGGCATCGTTCATGAAGTCGAACACGAACGCGTCGTTCATTTCTGAGAGATTTCGGGAACGAATCAGTTGCGATCGGCCTGCATGCGATAGCGGAGGTGCTGCAGTGATCTGCGTTTCCCCATTTGCACCGGGGAGGGCGACTCCTCGAACAGCCGTCAGAAGCACTTGCAGCGGTGCGTGAGAGCCTCGTGGCAGGAGGGGTGGGTGTCAAATCTCTGGCGGCTGATAGGTCGGAGGCTGCTAGGCAAGTTCGCGCGAAGAGTACAGTGAGCAGTTCGAGATCGGCGAGCTAGGGGGGCGCTACCGCGGCGGCAATGCCGACTCCCCGAGCCCATGGCTCCGGGTTGGTACCGGTGGTATCCGACGAACCCAATACATCCGCTGGCCGTCGCGGTCCAGGAGAGGATCGATTCCGAAACTCTCCTTTATGGAGGCCGCCCACCGCAATCGCCGCGGCTTCCCCAACCGCAGCTGTCCCAAGAGCGCGAAGACCGCGTCATGGGTGTGGCTCTTCACGCGAGGCGCGAGAAGACCGAAGTATCGGATGTTGTGCCGGTAGCGGTCGGAGACATGATCGGCCAGGGCAGCCAAAAACTCAGCTGGCGTGTAAGTGGTCTCGACCATCTGTCTCGTGCGCGTGTCCTTCGTCAAAAATTGGATTTCTTGACCGTCAATCTTCCGGAACCGGTGTTGTGCAATCGGGGGGCGTCGGGCGTAGCGGCCTGCATATCCCAGGAACTGCTTCTTGCTCCGAAACCGCTGGATGTTGATGTTCCACCACCGTTCGTACTGCTCCTTGAGCAATTGCAGCAATGCGCGGCGAGTCATGTCGGTGTCCAGGACGCCGGCCCGAGCGGCTTTCCGCAGAAGCGTGATGACCGCGTAGCGCCACATCGGCATCAGAGCCTTCCGGTCTAATGAAGCTCTCTTACGCCATCGAGCTCCATCCTCACGGAGGCCACCCTCGGAGACCAAGATGTGCAGGTGGCTGTTGAAATTCAGGTGACGGCCGTAAGTGTGAGGAATCACGACAATCATGAGTCGGACGCCGTATTTTTGCCGCGCCCACTGCTGCAGCACCTGTGCGCCCAGGACGGGCAGATCGTGCAGGAGATGCCGGTTGCGCTGGAACAGCGGCCAGAGCAGATCCGGCATGGTCAAGCAGACGTGGGCGTACGGGACATCGGGCAGCTCCCTCCACTGGTCGCGTTGCCAGGCGCGGGTCGCCTGATACCCACAGCTGGGACAGGCCCTTGATTTACAGGTGTGATAGACCACCCGTTCTTCACGGTCCGACGCAAAGACTTCCGCACCGAGGGCCTTGGTACCGCAATCGATCACTTTGGCGAACGCCTCCCTCACGGCGGGACGAGTCTCGTCGCAATCCCAGACCTCCCGATGCGTCTTCAAGATCTGTCTGAGCGGTCGCGAGCGAGCAGAAGTCATCGAGGGTTGTTCTCCAGCAGCTCGTCGTAGCACGCTCGCGTCACCACCACGGCGCGCCCTGGAACCTCGGCGACGGCCACGGTGATGTCGTCCGCGTCGAGCTTCGCGAGTCCGCCGAGCACGATGGGCGCCACGTCGTCGACCGGTCGGACAGAATCACCAGCTTCGATGTGCGCTTTGACCAGCCGGTCGATCGTCTTCTTGATGGTCCCTCGATGCAGATGGTCCCACAAGGCATCGCTTTGCTTCTTCGGGGACAGTTTCCTCCACTGCCAGGCCCGATGGATGCTGACCTCGCCTCGCAGGAGCTGTTCCTGAACTTCGGGAATCACGCTGTCCAAGAGCTGCTTGGTTTTGGTCACGTTGCCGCTCGAAACACCGGCGATGCGGGCGATGTCTCTCCGTACGTCTCTGCGCGTGTCGTTCGTCAAATTTGACGACGGCGTGTCGTTGCCTCTCGCCAACTGCGGTCGACCGCGGCGTTCCCGGAAGTACGGCTCCAGATGCAAGGCCAGCACGATGCGGCCATAGGCGTTGAGGCCGTCTGAGGCCCGGTGCCGTTGGAGCACGACCTGCAGAGCCTCCTCCTCGGACAGCTCGTATTCGAGGCAGGGCAGCATCGGCTGTGCCCGTTCGATCGCCACCTGCCACCGCGCGTATCCGTCAAGAATGATGTCGTCCGTCGTCGTCAACAACGGCTCGTGGAGCGGCCCAGGCTGCTGACCCACCCGCCACGCCCTTGTCGCAGCGAGCGGTCGGCACAGCTTTTGGTAGACCGGATGCGGGCGCAACGACGTGGTGGAGCGATCGACCAATCGAGGCCGAGACGAGCCATCATGACGCTCGGAGGTGTCGGCAACAGCGTCGCGCCGAGTGTCCCCGCCGTCCAGGCGCGCGACGCCCGGCAGGTCGGAGGACTTGCCGGGGCTGAGTATTGAGCGCGTGGTCATGGCTGGGGTTGCTGCTCCGGGGAAGCAGTCTTTCCGCGCTTGTCAAACTGCCCAGTCAGCCAGACGTTCACCTCGGCTTCGGCCGAAGTCGACCAGGTCTGCCAGTGGCCACCAGCCCACGTTCCCGTCTGTCCGGAGGCACAACATCTAATTAGGTTAAATGCTTGTGGCAGCGTGAAGTCCAACGTCCCGCGCACCTGCTCCACAGTGGCTGTGAGCCGATGATTCAGATGAGGCATGACCTGAACCGCGTTGAATCAGCGAAGGTCCTGCTACCGGCGGCCATCGATCGTCTGGCGTTCCAATTCCAGGCGTGCCACCAGGGCGCGTATCTCATCGTCGGTCCTGCCGGCGATCCGCGCGGCGTTAACGGCGGACACTTCGCCAGCCGGCCAACCCACGGCGCGAGCACCAAGGCTCACAGGTTTTGGCCAGAGGCCTTGGGCGATACGCAGGTACAACGTAGAGCGCGGATAGCCGGATTCAGCTTGAACTTGCTTGCGTCGGAAAATTGCCAGCGTCGAGTAAGAGAACTGTGCCATGTCTTGCCCCTTGTGGAGCGTTCCCGGCTCATCCGGGGAACGACATGGCGATCAGAGCATGGGCGAGGCCGTGCGTGGTCGCAATTGCGGAAACTTCTTCCGCAATTGCGGAACTAGTTGGAGATCTTACCTCGTCGTTCAAGAGCGTCGGGGATGCGTTTCAGGTGGTCTTCGATGGTGCGCGCAGAAACCCTTGCGCGAAGCCCTATGGTCTGCGCCTCAATGACTTCACCCGCTTTAGACGCCTTGGAGATGTCAATGTTCGCCGCACGAGCAAGTGCGGCAATGATGGTCAAGAGCGTTGCCCGCTCGCGCTGCTCCAGAGGTTTATCGAGAGGATCCATGGTGTCGCCCGGTTTCGACGGTTGTTGTTCTTCGGGCCCGAGTGAAGGTGAAGCAAGGCTGGCAGCGACCGCGTCGAGGGCCTGGGGTCGGACCACGAGCAGACTGCCGACATCGAACGACGTGTCAAAACTGGAAAATAGTTGATAGACCACGTCATCCTTCCCCGTGACGTATGCCACCGGAATGTCGAATACCTCCACACGGGTGTCGAGCTTGACGTTGGGCAGCCCACACCTCGCTCGGTACCGGGTTTCTAACTCAGGGCGAACAGGGCCTTTCAGGAGGAGATCCCACACTCCTTCAACCTTTTCCGACTCGGCTCCCTCACAGTCTTGGATTGCTGTCATGGGTTTCAGGAGATTCACAGACAGTTGAAGCTTGCCATCCAGGCCCAGTCGGAGAATGTCATCCTCGTCAACATCGACGCCGGTCTCGGAAGACAGGTAATCTGCTGCCTCGTCGAGGTTCAACCACTCGCGGAGCTTCCAAAGGTTAGAAGTCATGCCCGGATCGCCACAATACCAGCCGGTGTCGAGGTGGCAAATCTGGCCCACGACTCCATCAAGGCTCGACGACGCTCAAACAGGTCCGTGCGGCGATACGCCGCCTCGGTCTTGTCACGTACATGGGTCGGGTCCTGAGAGCACTCCAGACCCATGATGGCCGCCTCGCTGAATCGCCGGCTCGCTTCATCAACGTCTATGAACAAATCAGGAAGACAGGAGGCTCGGGCGGCAGCACGATGGCGGAGGGAGAGGGATTCGAACCCCCGGACCTCTCGGTCAACGGTTTTCAAGACCGCCGCCTTAAACCGCTCGGCCATCCCTCCGCGCCTGTCTCAAGGAGTTATTGTACCGCCCCCTGACGAGTTTTGGTTATGGCACCTCCGTAATTTGGGTGGCCCGCGGTGATTTGGATGACCCCCTGACTCGGTTCGGTTGTAGCAACCTCGTAGTTTGGGTGGGCAGCTGTGATTTAGGTAGTCCCCTTGACGCGGTCTGGTTGAAGCAACCTCGCCATTTTAGGTGGCCGCACGACGAGGGGAACTCCGTGACCTGGCTGGCCCCGCTACTGCGGGTGCATTGGGCTTCGAATTGAAAAAGCGGCGTGGGGATTTTCTCCACGGGTGATGAGGGCGAAAGCCCTCAGGGCTGGACTCTAGGAAGAAGTTATGGACCCATAACTCCTTATTTAACAACGGATTGAAAGATCGAATAGCAAGGTGTTCTAACGACAAACTTGTTTCCTCTGAGCATGTTTCTTGCAAAGTACCGCGTCGACTGGAGCAGGGGTTCTCGCCACTGGATTCTCTTGTGCCTGCGAGCGACGCCCGACTCAATCGAGACTCGATATGATAGAAGCGGACGGGGTCCCATACCGAGAGCGACTGGACGAGATACTGCTGCTGCTGGTCCGACACGGCAGCATGGCATTGCTCCTTGTCGATCTCTCTCAGTTGAGCCAGGTGGAGCACGACTACGGTTCCAAGGCCTACGAAAAGGTTTTGGACGACGCCACGCAGCTCTTTCGAGACTTGCGCGGTGGAGAGGTTCGCGCCACCGATATGCTGGCGAGCAGCGACAAGGGAGGCGACGCCTTTCTCGTGTTCCTCTCTCCAAAGCGTACCGGAGGCCCAGCGCGAATCGCCGAGCTCGAGGCAGCGGCGGCGAGGATCGAGAACTACTTCGACCAGAGGTTGTCAAAACTAGCATCGCCGTATGTGCAAAATCTCAAGGTGCCGGTCGGATACAGTCTCGTGCTCCACAATCCACTGGTCATGGCGGAAAGGTTGGTTACCCGACTCGTAAACGAGGCGTGGGAGTGTGTCCGCTATCAGCAACTGCAGAAGGCGTTCAAGAGTCGAGCCCAGATACTCGAGATTATCCTCAACGACAATTTGAAAACGCTCTTTCAACCGATCTTCAGAATGGACAACAAGGAAGTGATGGGTTACGAGGCGCTTTCCAGGGGGCCGGAGGGAACGGTGTTTCAGAGTCCGCTCAATCTCTTCGAGGGGGCGGCCGAAGCCGATCTCGTCTTCGAGCTCGATCGCGCGTGCCGTCTCCGCGCACTCCGGAGCGGCCAAGGACTTTCTATGCCGACCAAGCTCTTCATCAACATTCTCCCGTCTTCTATGTACGATCCCGATTTCCATGGCGCCCGTCTCCTGGACCGGCTGGAACAATTGGGGATCGCTCCCGAGCAAGTCGTACTTGAGGTCACCGAGAAGTACGCCATCGAGAACTATTCCCTTTTCGGTGAGGCGGTGCGCAACTTCACCAAGATGGGAATCGCGATCGCGGTGGACGACATCGGTGCCGGGCATTCCGGTCTGGAAAAAATCGCCAACCTGAATCCCAAGTACTTGAAGTTCGACATCGAGCTGGTAAGGGATATCGACGCCAGTTACGTCCGCCAGGAGATGGTGAAGGCCCTCAAGATCTTCGCCGACAAGATGGGCTCCACGATCATCGCCGAGGGAATCGAGCGGCAGGAAGAGCTCGAGACCCTTCTGCAACTCGGCGTCGATCACGGCCAGGGCTATTTGCTCGGGCGACCCGAAAAGGGGTTGGGCGAGCACCAGTCGAAATCGGAGCTCCGCTTAGCGGACGAGCCCAAGCTCCATAAGGTTGCGACGAAACCCGCCTCCTAGGACACTAGGCAGGCTGAGCGGCAGTTATCCTCTCGAGCCCATCGAGATAAGGCCTGAGTGCTTTGGGGATGCTGACCGAACCGTCGGGATTCTGAAAGTTCTCCAGGATGGCCACCAGCGTTCTTCCCACTGCGAGGCCGGAGCCGTTCAGAGTGTGTACGAATCGAACCTTGGATTTCGCGTCCGGCCGGTAACGTATCTTCGCCCGTCGAGCCTGGAAGTCGGTGCAGTTGCTGCAAGAACTAATTTCTCGAAAAGCGTTCTGACCGGGAAGCCATACCTCGATGTCGTAGGTTTTGGCGGCAGAGAAGCCCATGTCTCCCGTCGATAGTGCCGCCACCCGATAAGGAAGCTCGAGCCTCTTCAGAACCTCTTCGGCGTCAACCGTCATCTTCTCGAGCTCTTCGAAAGAGGTCTCCGGGGTAGTCAGCTTGACCAACTCCACCTTGTTGAATTGGTGCTGGCGAATGAGTCCTCGCACATCCTTTCCATAGGAGCCGGCTTCACTCCGGAAACAAGGCGTGTAAGCGGTGTAGTAGATGGGAAGTTGAGCGCCATCTAAGACTTCGTCTCGATGCAGGTTGGTAAGCGGCACTTCGGCGGTCGGGACCAAGTAGAGGTCGCGCTCTCGAACCCTAAAGAGATCCTCCTCGAACTTGGGAAGCTGTCCGGTGCCTTCGAGGGAGGCGCTATTCACGAGGATGGGGGGAAGCACCTCGCGATAGCCGTGGCTGTTGGATTGCAGATCGAGCATGAAATTGATGAGGGCTCGCTCGAGCTTGGCTCCGAGATCCAGGTAGACCACGAAGCGGGCTCCCGACAGCTTGGCCGCCCTATCGAAGTCGAGGATGCCGAGCTCCGTGCCGATCTCCCAGTGCGGCCGTGGTGGGGAATCGAACTGTGGCAACTCGCCATGCCGTCGCACCTCGACGTTGGCTGAGGCATCGGGTCCCACCGGGACACTTTCATGGGGAAGGTTGGGGACGTTGAGCAAAATTTGGCGGAGGAGCTCTTCCACTTCGCGTTGCCGTTCCTCTTTGCCTTTGATGACATTAGATGCTTCTCGCAAACGGCTGCGCAGGGCGTCCGCTTCGTCCTTTTTCTTTTCCTTGAGTAATGCTCCGATCTGTTGCGACTCCTTCTGGTGGTCGTGGCGCATCTGGCTGATTTCGGTCTGGAGGCTCTTGCGTTCGCCGTTTAACGTCACGACTTCGGAGAGGTCGACGGAGATCCCACGGTCTTTGAGCTGTGTAGAAACTAGGTCCAGATTGTCAGCGACGAAGTTGAGGTCCAACATCGGTGACATGTTAGTCCTCTCCCGTTCCCGATTCAAAGCCCTGCTTAGGACCGTCGGCCATTGGCGGGAGCGGTTGACCCCGACCACAAATCCTTCTGCACCCGATCGCACTATTTTGTGATCGGGGTTAAGATGCGCACTGTTTCCTTTCTGAAAGTCCGCGTACAGCCGAGTATAGGATGAAGAGATGACGCATCCAGCCAGACTCCGTAAGGCTGTGCTCCCGGCCGCGGGGCTCGGCACTCGTTTTCTCCCGGCCACCAAGGCTCAGCCGAAGGAGATGCTGCCCTTGGTGGACAAGCCACTGATCCAATATGTTGTGGAGGAGGCGGTGGCGGCAGGAATCGAAGACATCATCATCGTCACCGGCCGCGGCAAGTCGGCCATCGAAGATCATTTCGACGTCTCGTTCGAATTGGAGAGGTTCCTGGAGGAGCGCGGAAGGGATGCCGAGCTGGCGACGGTTCGAGCCATCTCCGACCTGATTCAAGTTTCCTACGTGAGACAGAAAGAGGCGCTTGGGCTCGGACATGCGGTGGGAGTTGCAGAGCATCTTGTTGGGGACGAGCCCTTCGCCGTGTTGCTCGGTGACGATCTCATCGCGAGCGAGGTGCCTTGCACTAAGCAGATGTTGGAAGTTTTCGAGAAAGAGCAAGGGCCGATCCTGGCGGTGATGAAGGTGCCTCGCGAGGAAATCGGAAGCTACGGCGTCATCGCCGGCGAACAAGTAGGCGAGCGGCTCTATCGGGTCCGGGACATGGTGGAGAAGCCGGCTGCCGATGAAGCTCCGTCGGATCTCGCCATCATCGGTCGCTACATCCTTACTCCAGACGTATTTTCCCATTTGGCGCGAACCGAAAAAGATCAGCGTGGCGAGATCCAGTTGACGAACGGTTTGCGCAGTCTGGCCTCCGAGCGTCCGGTCTTCGGGTACGAGTTCGAGGGGCAGCGTCATGATTGTGGGAACAAGCTAGGCTTCCTCAAAGCGAGCGTAGAGTACGCGTTGAAACGCCCCGATCTGGGGGCTCCCTTTCGGGACTATCTGAGACGTCTGCAGCTAGACTAGCCTCCCCGGCTCTTCCTTAGCTGGCGTCCAGGAAACGTCACTTCTTGCCCACCCGTGGGTGTCTTTACCCCCACCCTTTGGTCGAGTGGCCTAGCAAGTTACATTGTCACAATAGTTTGTAGAGATTTCTCTCTGGCACGGATTCTGTATTCCTGTTGTCTTTGTGGAACTCTACTTGGTCTACAGGGCATCGGCCGCGGGCCCGCTGGACGACGTTTTGCGGGAAATCGTGCCCTACCTCGGCTGGAAGTACGGCCAGAAGATCCTCGTTCTGGTGGCTATCGTTTGGGCGGTCCGCTGGTTTCTCGCGCGGTCTGGAGCCGGAGGCGATGGGCTAGTCGCTACTTTGTTGGGAAGGCTCTTTGGTCAGGGTTTCGAGAACGGCAAGCTTCGCCGCGAGGCGGCCCGAGCGGCGAGGGCCCGCGACTGGTTCGGAGCCGGACAACTTTACGAGGAACTCGGCGAGCTTGGCAAAGCCCTCGACTGCTACGAGAAGGGTGAAGAGCACCGCTTGTGCGGAGAAATCTGTTTGCGCATGGGTCGTAAAGACTACGCCGCCGATTGGTTCGTTCTTGCCAACGAAAAAGTTCGTGCCGCCCGTCTGTTTGCTGAAGCGGGGAAGTTGGAGCGTGCCGCCGAGATCTACCTCGAGGCGGGCTCGGCCTTGGAAGCGGCGGCGATGTTCGGCAAGGCCGGGAACTTCGAACGCGCCGGGGAGCTCTACAGTCGAGGTGGTTACTATCTGAAGGCCGGGGTCGCCTATGAGAGCGCCGGTGATTTCCGGAGGGCGGCGGAGCTCTTCGAGCGCCAATTGGGCGAAGTCTCGGCCGGGGCGCAAGGGTACCTCTCCGAAAAACAACGACAGGAGCTGGCCCGGCTCTCGGCTCGTGCCGCGAGCGGCTTTCAAAAGGTGGGCGAACGAAAAAGGGCCGCCTCTATTATGGAACGCGGTGGCCAATACGGCCTCGCCGCGGCGGTGTGGGAAAAGTTGGGCGAGCACAAGCGGGCCGCCGAGCTCTACCGAAAATCCGGCCAGATGCACAAGGCTGCGGAGATGTTCGGGGAAGTAGGGGACTCGAGAACCGCTGCCTCGCTCGAAGGCGAGCACCAACTGTCGCTTGGAAATCAGCCGGTGGCGGCGGAGTGTTTCTTGAAGGCCGGTGACCCGGTTCGTGCCGCTGAGCTCTTCGAGACTCTTCAGGAGTACGGGCGGGCCGCCGATTGTTATGAGAATGCGGGTGCCTTCGCGGCAGCCGCCGATGCAGCGCTTCTTGGTGGGGACAAGTCTCGCGGGGCTGGTTTCCTGGAGAAGGCCAAACAGTTCGATCGCGCTGCGGAGCTTCGCATGGAGCTCGGTCACTTCGAGCCAGCTGCCAAGTTCTTTGCCGAGGCGGGTCGATTCTTCGAGGCCGCGAAAGCCGCCTCCCAGGCGAATTTGGAAAAAGATATGGTGGGTTATCTGCAACAGGTGCCCCCGGATGACACGCACTATACGAACGCGACCGCCCAGCTGGCTAAATTATTCCTTCGCCGCGGCTGGACCTCCCTCGCGATCGAAAAGCTACAGAGGGTGGTGGGACAAGCGGATGTTCGCGCCGACAATCTTCATCTTTGGGATGTCCTCGCGCAGGCTTATGAAGCCCAGGAGGATTTTCAGAAGACCGCCGATGTTCTACACCAAATTATGGGGGTGCAGTACAACTACGAGGGTGCCGACGAGCGCCATGCGCGAGCACTCGAACGGCTCGCCGCAGAGAAGTCCCGGGAAATCGAGCTCGAAAGCCCGGCGACGGCCCTAGGCGGTGGCACCAACGGCAACGGCCATCGGTACGAATTGCAGAAACTGCTTGGCAAGGGGGGGATGGGCGCGGTTTACCTTGCTTTCGACAGCTTGCTCAAACGACCGGTGGCCTATAAGGTCCTATCGGCCGAGCTGGCCCGGAGTGCCGACGCCCGCGATCAGCTCTTGGCCGAAGCGCGTGCTGCGGCCGCTCTCAACCACCCCAACATCATTACCGTCTTCGACATCGGATTTAAAGACGATCAGCCGTTCATTTGTATGGAGTTGGTGGAAGGTGAGAACTACGCCAAGATTCTCCGAACCAAGAAGCACCTCCAGATCTCCGAGGCGATGCATCTCCTCGTATCGGTCTGCCAGGGACTCGAGCATGCCCACCGTCGAGGAATAGTGCACCGGGACCTGAAACCTTCCAATGTGCTGCTGACCACTGAGAATCGAGTAAAAATCGTCGACTTTGGGCTCGCGCAGCTCAACCATGGCGACAAAGTGGTGGATGGGAACATGTCCATATCCGGAACCCCGAAGTACGTCTCACCGGAGCAAGCGCGGGCCCAGCCGACCGACCCTCGATCGGATATCTACTCGTTGGGTGCCTCTTTGTACGAGATCCTGGTCGGCCACGCCCCCTTCACCGAGGGGAATTTGGTGATGCACCATCTTTACTCGCCGGTTCCTCCCCTGCGGAAGACTCGACCCGAGATACCCGAGCCTTTGGAGGAGCTGGTGTTGCACTGCCTCGCCAAGCAACCCCAGGAGCGATTCCAGTCCACGGGGGAGATTCTCGCCTTCGCCCAGGCCGCCAAGCTTCTCTAAGACCCCGTAACCGTGATAAAAAAGTCCGCATGCGCGGACGATATCTACTGGGAGTGTTCGTGCTCCCGAGCCTACTGAGTGCTTTTTCTTTGCCCGGTGTCGGCGACGATTCCGATTACCGGGTAGTACATGGCTGGCCCTCCCTTCCCGAGGGCTTCGCCCTAGGGCAAGTGCCTGGCGTCGCCGTCGATTCACACGATCACGTTTTCGTGTTCCATCGCGGCAATCGTCCTATCATCAGTTTGGATGGCGAGAGCGGGGAGATCGTAGCCTCATGGGGTGACGGTCTCTTTGGGAACCCGCACGGGTTGGCAATCGACCAAGAAGACAACGTGTGGGTCACCGACATGGGGTCGCATCAAGTCTTCAAGTTCAGTCACGAAGGTGAGCTCCTCATGACGCTGGGTGAGAAGGATGTGCCGGCTTGGGATGAGACGCATTTCAATGAACCGGCGGACATTGCGGTGACGCCAAACGGCGATTTCTACGTCGCCGACGGATACGGAAACCAGAGGATTGCCAAGTTCTCTAAGGAGGGTCGTTTCCTACTCGAGTGGGGCAGCAAGGGCGAGGAGCCGGGAGAATTTGGTCAGCCGCACGGAATCGCGCTCGATGCCGAGGGCCGAGTCTACATTGCCGATCGCACCACTTCTCGAATTCAGGTCTTCGATGAGAACGGCAAGTTTCTCGATCAGTGGAAGTCCGAGGAGCTCGGAAGCCCCTGGGGTTTAGATGTCGGGCCCCGAGGTTTCTTGTACATGGTGGACGGTGGTGACTTCAAAGAAAAGCCTCCCGAGCGCAATCGGGCTTTGAAGCTCGATCTTAAGGGAAACATTCTTGCCAAGTGGGGCTCCTTCGGCAAGTACGACGGACAGTTTTATTGGGCCCACGACGTTGCGGTCTCGAAGAGCGGCGCGGTTTACGTCGTCGATGTGAACGTCGGAATGCGCGTACAGAAATTTATCCAGCTGGAAAGCCAGTGATCATTACGCGTGATTAACTACGAATCTGTAGCTGTCCTGCTGGTATGTCGGCGATTCGCGAGAGGGGGGACGTCTCGGCTTCGCCGGGTGAAAGCAACCCAAAAATTTCATCCGTGATGCCGAAGGTGGCCATCGCGTTTCGCAGGTCGTCGACCGGCTTGTCTTGTCCTTCCTCCGAGAGGCGGAACGTGCCGTAGTGCATCGCGAGACTTCGAAAGGCCCCGAGCTCTCGGTGCGCCCGCACCGCTTCGGCGGGATTCAGATGCACCGGCCCCATCAACCACTGGGGTTCGTAGGCGCCGATGGGAAGGATGGCTAGCCGTATGGGACCGAATGTCTCCGCCGTCTCCACGAAGTGCGCGCCGTAGCTCGTATCCCCCGCGAAGTACACGCCTCCGCCCGGGCTCGCTATCAGAAAACTCACCCAAAGGTTTCGTTGTCGATCGACGAACCCGCGTCCGGAGAAATGACGGCAGCGTTCCGCAATGATCGAGATCGGCTCGACGTCGAACGCCTCACCCCAGTCGAGCTCGCGTATACGCTCGATCCCGTGTCGTTTGAGCATCGCACGATTGCCCAGCCCGACGACGAACTCGGGATCGTGCTTTTTCGCGAGCGCATTCAGGGTGGGGATGTCCGTATGATCGTAGTGGTTGTGACTGACGAGGACAAAATCGATCGGCGGAAGCTCGGCGAGTGCCAATCCCGGGGCATGACGTCGGCGTGGACCGATAAAAGAGAAGGGGCTCGCGCGTTCGGACCAGACCGGGTCGGTCAGCAAGTTGATGCCGTCGAGCTGAATGAGTGTCGTGGCGTGGTTGATGAAAGTGACCCTTAGCTCGCCGGGACCCACTCGTTCGGGAGGAGGGGGGCGCCTTCGGTATGTCGCGCCAATTGTCCCAAGGCCCCGAGTTCGTCGTAAGCAGATACCGGATGCCCTTGCCAAAATTCGGAAGCTCCACCGGTTCCCGATTTCGGAAATGCTCACCATCGAAATGATCGGTTTCCGGGCCCGAGTAGCCGGGTGCGCTGACCCAGCGCCCGATGACGTTCGAGACGATGAAAACGAGTCCAACGACACCCAGAAACGCATAGAGCATAGTAACCAGTAGTCCCTTCATCCGGTAGGACCGGGCCTGCTAAGCCTAGGGCCGTGACCGAACCCTCCAGGGGGGTCAGCGCACATGAACGCCCGCTTACTTACGTTTGCGGGACGCTTTGGGTCGGGCTCCAGCTTTCCGTCTCGCCGAGCGGCGGGAATCCGAAGATTTCGCCTGGCGCGTTCGTGCCGCGCTCGGCTCGTATCTCCAAAGCGTTCCGTCCACCATCCCACTCACGAGGAGTCGCCCGTCGACGATCGAGCAGCCGTTGAAATACGCGCCCTTCTCACGTTGGACCCCCACCACGCGACCTTCGACCAGGTCGACTGTCACGATATACCCACCCTCATCGACTACGCCATCCGGTTTTCGTACGCGCTGGGCTGCGAATCCCATAGCGTGGGCGCCGCGCGTTCCGCTTCGACGATCGTTTTCCCGTTAGATCGGTTCAGAATCAGAAGATGGCCATTGTTAGTCAGGCCTTCGGATGACTCTTCTCGTACACCTTCAAAAGCCTGGCTGTCGAAAGGTGAGTGTACTTCTGCGTCGTCGATAGGCTCGAGTGGCCGAGCAGTTCTTGTATCGATCGCAAGTCCGCTCCACGTTCGAGTAGGTGTGTGGCAAAGGCGTGTCTGAGGCTGTGAGGCGAAAGCCCCGAGCGAAGCGCCGCCTGCGTCAAATACTTTCGAACCAGGCGGTGGACGCTCCGTGAAGTGAGTCGCTGTCCGCGCGCGTTCAGGAAGAGCGCGTCGGTGCCCGGTCCTCGCCGGGCGAGCTCTTGTCGGTCTTGAATGTAATTTTCGAGAGCCGCCGCCGCTGGCTCACCGTAAGGGACGAGCCGTTCTTTGCGTCCCTTTCCTTGGGCTCGCACCAGTCGCGCATCCCGTTCGATGGAGCTGCGATCGAGCCCCACCAATTCGCCGACCCGGAGTCCCGTTGCGTAGATCAACTCTAAGATCGCGTAGTCGCGCCTCCCGAGCGGCTCTGTCCTGTCCGGAGAGTCGATGAGTCTCTCGACCTCGCTTTCTTCCATGCGATCAGGGATTTTCTTTTCTTGCCGAGGGGTTGCGATCAAACGAGCCGGGTTCTTCTCGAGTCTCCCTTCGCGTGTGAGAAATCGGAAGAACGTGCGAAGGGCGGCGAGCTTGCGAGCGATCGAAGATCGCGCCGTCCCTTTGTTGTGTAGGTGAGCAAGAAACCCGCGGAGCGTCAGCACGTCGACGTCCCCGGGAGTGAGCTTCTTGGGGTCCATGCCCCACTCATCGACGAGAAAGCCGGTGAACTGATTGAGGTCGGCGCGGTAACTCTTGACGGTGTGCGCGGAGACTCCGCGCCGGTGTTCCAAATCGTCCAAAAACGCTTTCTGGGCGCCCAGCATCAGTGAGGCGTTTCTTTCGTGATGGTAACGGAGTTCGCTGAGGCGGCGAAGTCATCGATGTCGTTCAAGGCGCGTCGCCCGAGCTCCCGTTTGCGTTCGCTCTTTTTTCGCACGTGTGTTTCGAGGCGCGGGAAGAGTCCAAACGCAATGTTCGTGGGCTGATAATTCTCGGTGTTGGAGTGAGAGATGTAGAACGCCAGCGACCCCAAAGCCGTGGTGCGCGGTGGCGTCAAAGGCGTCAGCTCACGAGACAATCGAGCCGCGTTGATCCCGGCGAGAAGCCCAGAGGCCGCCGATTCGGTATAGCCTTCCACTCCCGAGATCTGCCCGGCAAAGAACAAGTCGGCGCGTTGGCGCGTCTGAAACGTTGATCTCAACACCGCGGGCGAGTTGATATATGTGTTGCGATGGATCATTCCGAAGCGGGAAAACTCGGCGTTCTCGAGGCCGGGGACCATCCGGAGCAGATTCCTCTGTTCGCCCCACTTGAGCTGATTCTGAAAACCGACGATGTTGTAGAGGCTCGCGGCCAAATCGTCCTGGCGAAGTTGCACTACGGCGAAAGGCCGTTTTTCGGTGCGGGGGTCGATCAGGCCGACCGGTTTCAGGGGGCCGAAGCGGAGCGTGTCGTAGCCACGACGCGCCATGACCTCGATGGGAAGGCATCCTTCGAAGAACTTGTCGATGTCGTGGAGATCGACGGAGGCGGCCGATACCAGCGTTTCATGGAATCGCTGGTACTCCTCCTCGTTCATTGGGCAATTGATGTAATCGTCCCCACCCTTCCCATAGCGTGAGGCGCGAAATGCCTTGGTCATGTCAATGCTTTCCGCTTCCACCACCGGGCTGAGCGCATCGTAGAAGTAAAGACTCTGTTTGCCGGTGAATCGAGTAATCGACTCCGTCAGCGCTTCCGAAGTGAGAGGTCCACTCGCGACCACGACGATCCCTTCTTCCGGGATCGAAGGGACTTCTTCTCGGCGCAGCGTGATTTTCGGAGAGCGAGTGATCGCTTCGGTCAAATGAGAGGCGAAGAGGTTACGGTCGACCGCAAGGGCGGAGCCGGCGGGTACTCGCGCTCGGTCCGCTGCTTGCATCACCAGGGAGTCGAGCCGCCTCATCTCCTCCTTCAAAACGCCGTGAGCGGTTTCGAGGCGATCGGATCGGAGGGAATTGCTACAAACAAGCTCGGCCAGTTGGTCAGTGCGATGGACGGGAGTTGGACGGTGGGGTCGCATCTCGAAGAGATGAACCGGGGTGTCCCTTTTGGCAATCTGCCAGGCCGCTTCGACTCCCGCTAGCCCGCCGCCGATTACCGTGACGTGCGGCATTTTGCTATGTGTCTAGGCCATTGTGTCTAGGTGGCGCTGGTTTCCGCGGTTTCCGCACTCTCCTCGGTTTCCTCGGTTTCCTCGGTTTTCGCGGCGGTGCGTTTGAACTTGCACTCTTCCTTGTAACAGGCCAAATAGTCCCCGTCGCGCTTGGAAGTCTTTTCTATCAACAGCGGAGCGCCACACTCCGGGCAGGGCTCGTTCACCGGCTTGTACCAGACGGTGAAGTCGCAGTCGGGATATTGGCCACAGCCATAAAAGAGCTTGCCGCGTCGCGAGCGTCGCTCGACAATCTGTCCGCCGCAGGCTTCTTTCGGGCAAGCCACGCCGATTTCCTTCTGCTTGATGTATTTGCAGTCCGGATAGTTGCTGCAGGCGGTGAACTCTCCGAAGCGACCATGTTTGAGAACCAAGTGGTTCTCGCAGCGGGGACACTTCTCGTCGAGCGCAACATCCGCCTTCGACGCTACACTTCCGTCCTTGCCACGAAGGATGCGTCGCGTATTCTTGCAATCGGGATACCCCGAGCAGGCTAGAAACTGACCGTAGCGGCCCTTCTTGAGTACCATGGGCTTCGTGCATTTCTCGCAGGTCTCGCCTTCGAAATTGTCTGGATCGGCGGAACCGTTGACCCCGTAATTTTGCACCTCGCGGGTGTTCCGGCACTCGGGATAGGCCGAGCAGGCGAGAAAGTGTCCGAACCGGCCCCACTTGATGACCATCTTCGAGTTGCACTTATCGCAGGTTTCTTCGGTAGGGATCTCTTGTGCCTTCACGTTGGTCATGTTGGTCTGGGCTTCTTCGAGATCCTTGCGGAACTTCTTGTAGAACTCGTCGACCGTGGAGAGGTAATTTGCTCTGCCCTCCTCGATATCGTCCAGGAGCTCCTCCATACGAGCGGTGTATTCCACCTCCATGAGGTCGGCGAAGTTCTTGGTCAACAGATCGGTGACCAGGAAACCGAGCTCGGTGGGCACGAACTTGCGTTGTTCCTTATTGACGTACTCTCGATACTGAAGCACGGAAAGGATCGACGCGTAGGTGCTCGGACGGCCGATACCTTTCTCTTCGAGCTCCTTGACCAGAGACGCCTCGGTGAATTGCGGCGGCGGCTGGGTGAAGTGCTGCTCCGGGTTGATCGACTGGCGGCTTAGTTGCTCATCCTTCTCGAGCTTCGGGAGCTTGCCAGAGGTCTCGGTAGGAGGGGCCTTGGTATCCGCTTCATCCGTCTCGGAATCCTTTTTGGTGGCTTCCTCGTCCTTGCCTTCCTCGTAGAGGCCGAGAAAGCCCGGGAACTTCATCACTGAACCGCGCGCCCTCAGGTCGTAGCGGCCGGCCTTGATGTCCACCACGGTCTCATCGAAGACGGCGGGCGGCATCTGGGACGCAACGAACCGATTCCAGATGAGCTTGTAGAGCTTGTACTCGTCCTTGTCGAGATAGTCCGAGACACTATCCGGCTCGCGCATGGAGGAGGTAGGCCGGATGGCCTCGTGCGCGTCTTGAGCCCCTTTCTTGCTTCGAAAAACGTTCGGTTTGTCGGGAACCATTTCCTTCCCGAAGCGCTGGCCGATGTACTCGCGAACTTCTTCCAAGGCTTCGTTGGCCACTCGCGTCGAATCGGTCCTCATATAGGTGATGAGACCGATCGGACCTTCGCTGCCGAGCTCGATGCCTTCGTAGAGCCTCTGCGCGACCATCATGGTGCGCTTGGCAGTGAAGCTGAGCTTGCGCGCCGCCTCCTGCTGGAGCTTGCTGGTGATGAAGGGCGGGACCGGGTGTCGCTTCCGCTCTTTGGCGGTAATCTTGGCGATCTGAAACTCGAGTTTTTCGAGCTCGGACGTAACCTCGCGAGCCCGTTCCTCGTTGTTGATGTCGAAGGCCTTGCCTTTGATCTTGACGAGCTTGGCCATGAACGAGGGAGGCTCTTTTCCAAGAAGCTCCGCATGGATCGACCAGTACTCTTCCGACTTGAAGGCCTGGATTTCTCGTTCGCGGTCACACACGAGACGTAGAGCAACCGATTGAACGCGTCCCGCGGATAGCCCTCGACGTACCTTGTCCCAAAGGAGGGGTGAGAGCTGATAACCCACCAAGCGATCTAGGACTCTCCTCGCTTGCTGTGCGTCGACTTTGTTCTGGTCGATCTCCCCGGGGTTTTTGAAGGCCTCCTGAATCGCTTTCTTGGTGATTTCGTTGAACATCACACGATGGATCTTGTTCTTCGGTCCCTTCAGCTCTTCGGCGAGATGGAAACAGATGGCCTCACCTTCACGATCGGGGTCGGGCGCTAAGTAGACATCCTTGACCTTCTTGGCCGCCTGCTTGAGCTCGGTGAGCAATTTTTTGCGCTTCGGAATGACGACGTAATTTGGATTGAAACCCTTGTCGACATCCACACCAAGCTTGCTCTTCGGCAAGTCCCGGACGTGTCCCATGGAGGCTTTGACCAGGTAGTCCCGTCCCAGGAATTTGTTGATGGTTTTCGCCTTCGCAGGCGACTCTACGATAACCAGCGATTTGGCCATGATCCTAGTTTAGCGCCTCATGCAAGTTTTTTACCAACGGAGGTTCAAACAGGGATTCCGTCTCCCCCATTTATCCAGATCAAAGGTCGTCACTAACGAGTATCTCGGTCAGCATCAACCGAGGGCTCAACTCGGCTAATGAGTCCGACAGTCATCCTTTAATCCAGTAAAAACCTCCAGGCAACCCACTCACCAGCCCCTTGATCCGAAGGCCGGCGAGCGCGGCCATAACCCTCGCCGGCGAAATGCCGGCGAGCTCGATCAAACGATCCGTATCTACTGTGCCAGAGTGTCGTAATCTATTGAACACGATCTGCTCGTCTTCTACAAGTTCCTTCGGGGAGACAGCCGATCGTCCATCCGCAGGCCCCCCTTCGGCTAGTCGCTCTTGGATCTCTGGTCTCAGCTCGTCGAGCACGTCCCCGACACAGGTGACGAGCTTGGCGCCATCTTGGATGAGTCGATGGACGCCGGTCGTGGTCTTGGAGTCGATCGGACCGGGTACCGCGAACACTTCGCGGTTCTGCTCGAGCGCGTGACGAGCCGTAATGAGTGAGCCGCTTCGCTCCGCGGCCTCGACGACGACAGTTCCCAAGGTCATGCCGGCAATAACGCGATTGCGCATAGGAAAATGGCCAGGCAGCGGCGGACTCGTGAGTGGCAATTCTGAGATCACCGCGCCTTTCTCCGAGATCTCTTCTGCGAGCCGCCGGTGCTCGGGTGGGTAGATTCGATTGAGGCCGGAGCCCAAGACCGCAATCGTCCGTCCCCCCACTTCGAGTGCTGCACGGTGAGCCACGGCGTCGATGCCGCGCGCCATGCCGCTGACGATCGAGGCGCCTCGTCGAGCCAGTTCCGCAGCCAGTCTGTGACAGACAGCCATGCCGTAGGCGCTCGCCCGGCGCGAGCCGACCAGGGCGATGGAGTTTTCGTCGTCCTCGTCCAGGCTGCCCCATAAATAGAGGACCAGTGGAGGATCCACGGTCATCTTGAGAGAGGGTGGGTAATCGGCGGCCATCAAATCGAGAAGCCGGAACCCTTGCCGTGTAGCGTTTCGGTACTCGCCCTCGGCCTGTGCGATAAGGGTTCGAGGAATGGGGGAGGCCAAGCAGGTAAGGGCAGCTCGGTAGCTTTCGAATCGGCGGACTAACTCGACCTTTTTCCGCAACGGTAGCCCGGGGAGAAGGGAGAGGGCGAGGGCGTCAATCTGGGATGGCTGGGATGGCTGGGCTGGCGGGCCCCCTGGATGTTTGGCTGGGGCAATGGGTCGGTTCATTCCTTTTTGGCCTCTTAGTCTCAGTAATGCCGGTTACAGCAGCGCCGAGGCTGCCCGTCTAAGCTTGGCGCCCGCAGGCTGTGGCATGAGGTAAGGGACGAGAAAAGGGCGGCTTCACCACCCCGCTCGGCCGTGCTTGCAGGACCCTGGGGCGTGGGATAACATACGGTGGCCTGCCTGCCCCCTGTGAAGGCGGCTTTTTTCATCTGACCGCCCCGTGCTAGGAACGCCTATGCGAAAGCTCGAGCACCGGTTGAGATCACGGATTACCACCCTCCTTGCACTCGCGCTCTTAGCCCTTGCCTGCCCGGCGTTCGCCGATCAGAAACCCGAAGAGGTTGCCAAGAAGGAAGTCGAATTCGGGATCGAAGTTGCCCGAATCGGCCTCTGGCGCGAGGCGGTTTATCGATGGCAAAAAGCCGTAGAGATCGACCCGTCGAACGCAAGTGCTCGTAACAACCTTGGGGTTGCCTACGAGCAAGCTGGCCAGTTCGACCTCGCCGACGAACAATACAAGCGGGCGCTCGAGCTGGACTCCAACAACCTGTACATTCGTCAGAACTACGAGCTTTTCAGGGAAGCCTATGAAAAAAGAAAGAGGAAGACCGGACGCAGCCGCCGTAGTCCGTAACCTTAGGAAGTTTGCCGCTAAAGTAGGAACCGGCGCTCTAGCCCTTACCGGAACCCTGTTCGCCATTTCCTTGGGCTCCTGTACCAATTACTACGAAGTACCGATCGAGATCCCGGTATCCGCTAAGCTCGATGTCTCCAACTACAACCGCGTCCTGGTCGCGAGTTTCGTCACTCAGACGACGGAAGACCTGGATCTCGATGCCGAAACGGTTCGCCTTTTGCGTAACCAGCTTCGAACACGTTCTCAGTTGCGGGTCTTGGAAGCGGAACTGGCGCCGCTCGGAGATTTTTCTGAGACGACTTTGAAGGGGAGCGGAAAGCTCGAGGAGTTCCGTCAACTGGAGGAGGAGGCGAGAGCCGAGGGCGAGGAAGAGATATCGAGGCAAGAGTGGATCGATATGGAGCAAGACAAGCTGCTTGCCGACTCAGACTATTGGAAGAAGATCGGTGAAGAGTATCAAGATCCCCTCATCGTCAGCGGCCGATTAACATTCAGCTCCGAGGCACGGTCTGGTTTTGCTCGAGGTGACCGCTACGTGCGGGACGCCTACGGCCGCCCGCGCTTGGTCCGCAGCACGCAGTTTCAGGAGAGGACCGGCTTCATCTTGAACGCGGAGTTCTATTTCATCGATGGGCGTACCGGCAAATCAATTCACCGCGAGCGGTTTACCGAAGAGGTAATCTACGGTCGGGACGAGAAAACTTCGGCCCTGTCCTCCTATTTCGAGCTGATGGATCGTTTGCTGCCCAATTTCCTGAGTATCCTGAGCCCCCAAACATTTCGAGGAACGCGTATTCTCTTGAAATGACCGACAACGATCTGATTCAACAACGATAGCAATCCAAGCTAGCGAAGCCGCTTCTTTCTTCGCTCGGTCTTGGGATCAACAGGTAGATTCAGCAGCGAGGTACGGCAATGAGCGACGTAGCGGGAAGTCTCAGACGGATCGGTGGGGCGACATTGGTCTTCATACTGGTAGCCGGCTCCACCGGGGCTCAACAGGCGCAATTCCGACCCTACTATGGCAAGAACAAGGTCCAATACGACCACCATGCCTGGCACGTGTACCGTTCGCCTCACTTCGAGGTGTATTACTACCCCGAGTTCGAGCAACATCTCGGCCGCGTGGTGAGCTATGCCGAGAGCGCTTACGAGAGGGTATCGAACGAGCTCAAGCACGAAATCTCTTTTCCCATTCCGCTGATTCTCTATAAGACCTTCTCCGAGTTCGCACAGACCAACCTGTTGCCCTTCGAAGTTCCGGAAGGCATCCTCGCGTTCGCCGAGCCGGTGCGGGATCGGATGGTGTTGCCCATCGATGAGCCGCCGGACAAGCTCCAAGAGCTCATCATTCACGAGCTGACTCATATCTTCGAGTTCGACATCATCCCCCGCTCGTTGGTGCGTCGTTCGGTTCCTTTGTGGATCGATGAGGGACTCGCCGACTACATGACCGGCAAGTGGGATTCGTTGGATCTGATGACGATCCGCGATGCTGCGGTCACGGATAATATCCCGACTTTTGAGGAGCTCAACCTGGGATTCTCCAGAACACCCTACAACTTCGGTCATGCCATCTTCGAGTTCATGGAGGAGCGGTTTGGTAAAGAAGGCATCCGCCGGTTCTTGTTCTCCCTCCGTCGGGCCGTGGTGGGAGGGGTGGGCTCCGACGTCTATCAGCAGGCATTCCGAATGGACCCTGATGAGTTCGATCGGCAATTCCGCAAATGGATTAAGGAGCGTTTCAAGCCCTTTCGGGACAAGGAAATCCCTTCCGACTACAGCCAGGACTATTCTCCCAATCCGCGGCGGCAAGGAAAGTGGGTGGCGGCGCTCACGGCGGCTCCGTCCCCCTCGCGGGAACTGGCAGCGGTTCTGAGCTTCAACCGGCGTGACGGAGAGCTCGACGTCGTCCTCATCTCCGGCAAGGATGGTTCGGTGATTAGAAACCTCACTCCCGGCTATACCGGGGAGTTCGAGTACATCCCGCTAGTTGGGCAGGATTCGTTTCTGGGGGCCGCCTTGGCGTGGACACCCGACGGCGCGCACGTGGCTTTTTTCGGTAGGTACCAGAAACGTCGCGCCCTAGTTCTCGTCAATGTACTCAACGCCAAGGTCGCTCGCCGCTACGTGATGCAGGACGACCAAGCGGCCTTTCCGAATTTCGGGCCCGATGGTAAGTACGTCTACTACGCGGCGTTGAAAGACGGTGTCGGTGACATCTTTCGAATGGACCTCGACACCGAAGAGGTCAACAACATCACCCAGGACGAATTTCGCGACAAGTTCCCGGTCGTCGATTCGGAGAGTGAGTGGCTCTACTATTCTCGCCGCATCAGCAGCTACGACAAGCTCTACCGCCTGAAACTCGACAACCCCGAGGAAAAAGAACAGTTGACCTTCGGTCCCTACGACGATTCTGCTCCGACTTTCTCGACGGACGGCAACCTACTTTTCCACGTTTCCAACGAGGACGACAGTATTTACAACCTTCGCTCGCTGGACCTGGAAACGGGGGATATTCTCCAGTACACCGACGCGCTGGGAGGAAATTTTGCTCCTGCGGTCGTCCTTGACGACAAAGGAACCGAGCAGCTCCTCTTCACCAGCTACTACAAAGGTGACTATGGACTTTATCGTTTGAGTCTCGAAGAACCAGTCAAGGAGATCACCGCCGATCAGATCATCCGCACCGAGGGGCCGGTCATCGACTTCGTGCCTCCCGTTCTCCATCAAGTTATTCCGGAGAACAAACGGAAAAAGGGGACATTCGAAAAGCTCTACGTCGCCGGTGCACCGCCGATCGCGGTAGGAGTCAATAGCGACGGTAGCTTCTTCGGAGGCACCGGCATCCAGTTCAACGACGTGTTGGGCGATCAAAATTTCAGCTTCTTCGCCTTGTCGGTTCGTGAGTTTCGAAATTTCTCCGGAAATTACACTAACCTTGGACACCGACTGCAGTACTCGGTCACCGGCTTCGATACCACCAGCTTTTTCTTCACCAATCCGTTCATCCTCGGCCAGCAACGCAATTCGTTCAGCCGTGCCGGTGAGATTGCGACCTTGAAGCAGACTGGTGCGACCATCGCGGCCATCTACCCACTAGATCGTTACCGGCGCTTCGAGTTCTACACCGGCTACATCAACCAACGGACTCAGTTCCAGAATCCGTTTCTCGACCCCGACATCAACGTGGGTGGCGTCGGGTTCGATCCGGGAGTATTTGCCGCTTTTCAGAACTCACTCGACCGGCGCTTTCCGACCGGGGACATCCTGCCGATAGGTGTCACGTACGTTTCCGAGACGACTCGCTTTCGGAATTTTGGGCCGCTGGCTGGCAGCACGATGCTCGTCGGCTTCAACGTATCGCCGGGCGGGCCCTTTCTTTCTCGCTACACGCTGCAGGCCGATCTGAGAAAGTATCTGCAGCTCACCGGTAGCAGCTTGGCGGCACTGCGCGTGCGGGGTTTTAGTAGCCGTGGGGACAATCCCGACTTCTTCTGGTTCGGCGGCGACAATACGATGAGGGGCTACCCCTTTCAGGGATTCGTTGGTAACCGTGGATTCCACGCCAACGCCGAGCTTCGTTTCCCCATCATCGACGCCGCGATCACACCGATCGGACTTTTCGGGCCGTTGCGAGGGACGGTGTTCGTCAATTGGGGAGGGGCGGCGTTCGAAGACGAGGCGTTTCAGGTGTTTGCGAGCGACCTCCGGATCTCGAGAGTGGACGGCCGCGTCGTAGACGGGTGGGGCACCAAGGATACCGTGGCGTCCTGGGGTTTCAGCTTAGGCTTGAACGCCTTCGGACTCCCGCTTCATTTCGACTGGGTGAAGGTCACCGACTTCGCCTCGACCGTCACGAACAATCTCTCGCTTCGAAACGAGACGCAGTTCAAGTTCTGGATGGGGTTCGATTACTAGGAAATCACTTAGTGCGCGTGGGGCCCCACCGCCGCCTGGCTAGCTCTGGTCAAAGCAACCACGTAATTTGGCGGCCGGCAGGCGGCTACCCATGGGCTCGCTCGTCCATCAATGGCGCGGGGCCCCACCCCCACGCCTCATGCTCCGTCGGCAGGCGACTCCGCATGGGCTCAAGGCTGCGCTCGCGCCTAAAACCACGGCCGGGTTCCCTTGGCTTCCTCACTTCGTGGCCAATTCCTCCCGGCCGGGCGGGCCTGCGGCCAGCAAGCAGGCGGGTTGACAGGGGCGTTTCAGCTCCATAAAATAGGGGGATCTCTACGGTATGTAGATGGGAGGAAAGCTCTTGTACGCGATTTTCGAAAGCGGTGGAAAACAGATTCAAGCCTCTCCCGGTGAACGGGTTCGAGTCGAGAAGCTCGAGGCCGAGGTCGGGTCCAAGGTTCGGTTCGAGCGGGTGTTGTTGCTGAACCAGGATGGGAAGGTTCAAGTCGGCAAGCCATACCTCGATGGAACCATCGTCGTGGGAACGGTCCTCGAGCAGGCTCGAGATCGAAAAGTTTTGGTCTTCAAGAAAAAGCGTCGAAAACAGTACCGCCGGACTCATGGACACCGGCAACCCTTTACCGCCGTCGAAATCGAGAAAATCGAAGGCGAGAAGTAGACAAGGACCCGCGGTCCCCGCAAGTTAACAAAGTCAACAAGGTCAAAAGGACTCTTCATGGCACACAAGAAAGGTCAAGGCAGCTCCCGGAACGGGCGGGACAGCAACTCACAACGTCTCGGCGTCAAAGCGTTCGGTGGCCAGTTGGTCACGGGAGGTACTATCCTCGTCCGCCAGAGGGGGACTCGCTTCAAACCAGGAGACAACGTGGGGCGCGGTAAAGACGATACGCTTTTCGCCCGTTCCAACGGCATCGTTCAGTTCCGGGATCGAGGTCAGCGCGGGCGCTTCATTAGCATTATTCCCCGAGCGACTTCGTAGTACCTCCAGCCCGTCTCTCGGGCTACCCCCGCACGACAAAAGAAGACTAACGTGCAACCGATGTTCGTCGACGAAGCCCGTGTCGAAGTGAGGGCTGGCGACGGAGGGCGGGGGATTGTCAGCTTTCGTCGAGAGAAGTTCATCCCTCGCGGGGGGCCGGACGGTGGCGACGGCGGAAAAGGCGGTTCGATTTGGTTCGTTGCCCGCTTGAACCGCAACACTCTCGTCGACTTCCGCTACCATCCTAGCTTTCGGGCCGAACGCGGTCGCCACGGAGAAGGCGGACGGCGAACCGGCCGTGACGGTGCAGATGTTGAGCTGCCGGTGCCGTTGGGTACGGTGGTTTTCGATGACGAGAACGGCGAGATCCTCGGCGATCTCCGTGAAGATGGCGACCGTCTGCTCGTCGCTCGGGGCGGAATGGGTGGTCGGGGCAATGCTCGCTTCGCTACGTCCACCGACCAAGCGCCCCGTCGCCATGGGGGAGGCCGGGCGGGAGAGCACTATCGTCTTCGCTTGGAGCTCCGGCTGATCGCCGAAGTGGGCTTGGTCGGCTTCCCCAACGCGGGCAAGTCGACGTTCATTCGACAGGTCAGCGCTGCGCGCCCTAAGGTCGCTGATTATCCTTTTACGACACTGACCCCTCATTTGGGCGTCGTCGATATCGAGGACGGAGAGGGTTTCGTGCTGGCCGACATTCCGGGTTTGATCCCTGGTGCGCACCGCGGCGCAGGCCTTGGGGACCGTTTCCTTCGACATCTTCTCCGAACCGAGCTTCTAGTGTTCTTCATCGATGTGTCCGAGGCCTCGGAGAGAAACCCCGTCGAGGATTTCGACTGCCTCAAGGATGAAGTGTCGCAATTTGGTCAGGGTCTCGCGACGAAGCGGGCCGTGGTAGCGGCAAACAAAATCGATATCCTCGTCGATCGCAGCCGGCTCGAGTCGCTCGAGCGTCGAGCTCAAGACTTGGGGCTCGAGTTTTGGCCAGTCTCCGCGGCTACCGGTGAGGGAACCCAACAACTCGCTCTTTCACTCGAGCGTCGTCTCCGCGAGAAGGAGCTCGACGCAATCGGGCAAACTGGGCGGGGCGGACCAGGGCCATGAGTAGAGAGCGGGTAGGCGTGCTAGGGGGCACCTTCGATCCCGTGCACCTCGGTCACCTCCGTGCTGCCGAGTCGGTGCGCGAGGCGATGGGGTTGGATCGGGTCCTATTCGTACCCGCTTGCATTCCTCCGCACAAGACGCGACCCACGGTGACCTCCGCTGAAGATCGTTACCTGATGGTGCAAGCGGCGTTAGGAAGCGAGCCCACCTTCGAGGTGAGCCGGGTCGAGATCGACCGCCAGGGACCTTCCTACACCACCGATACCCTCGCCGAACTGGCGCGCGCGGATCCGCAGAAAGAGATTTTTTTCATCACCGGCATCGATGCCTTTCGAGACATTCGGAGCTGGGAACGTTGGGAGGGGCTTCTTCGTTCGTACTCTTTCATTGTTCACGGACGACCGGGATACGGATTGGCGGGGGCCTTCGAGGTCGTGCCGGATTCGCTAAGATCACAACTGTTAGAGATACGGAATGGGGTTCCGCCTCCAACCGGGCGTGGTCCGTCGATCTACTTGGTGAACGCGCTGACGCTTAATATCTCGGCGACGGAGATCAGGGCCACCGTACGGTCGGGGCGCTCTATTCGTTATTTGGTGCCTCCGGAGGTGGAGTCTTTTATCGCCGAACGTCGTCTATATAAGGAAGGGGCCAGCTAACCGCCAGGTAAGGGCCAGGTAACTAATTGACACAGAAGAAGCTAACACTGCGAAGCATGGGGAAGGAACTACGGGTGGCGGTCAAGGCGTCCCAGGAAAAGAAGGCCGCCGATCTTGTGGTATTGGATTTGAGAGGGCTGGCCAGCTTTACCGATTTCTTTTTACTCGCTTGTGGAACATCGACTCGACAGTTGAAGGCGATCGCGGATGCGGTCGAAGAAGCGCTCGCGAGCAAGGGCATCAAGCCAGGCCACGTGGAGGGTTATCAGCAAGGCGACTGGATCTTGATGGACTACGTGGATTTCGTGGTTCACGTCTTCACTCCTCGTAGCCGAGCCTATTACAACTTGGAGCGTCTCTGGGGCGATGCGGAGCGTTTAGCGATAGCGAGTTGAGGAGTTCGCGTAGGGAGCTGAAGGCTGCGCGTGGAGCCATCAGCTGTCCCGAAGCCGCTTGCCGGCGAAGGGACGGCGGTGGGGGTGGGGCCCTGCCGCACTAATATTGAGGCACTAAATGTCCAAATCTTCTGACGCGACCGACACGAAGAGTGGAGCCGTGGCGCGTGAGCTCTCGAGTGCTTTCGTTGCTCACGACCCCCAGATGGTCGAAATCGTCGCCCTACTTCAACGCCTCGCCAACGCACCCACCAATGTTTTGCTTTCCGGGGAAAGCGGAACCGGAAAGGATTTAGCCGCCAGCGCGCTTCACTACTGGGGCAAGCGGGCCGCTGAGCCGATGGTCAAGGTGGATCTTCCGACCATCCCGGCCGAGCTCATGGAAAGTGAGCTGTTCGGATACGAGAAGGGTGCCTTTACCGGAGCTCAGGGGACCAAGCTAGGCAAGCTAGAGCTTGCAGGCGAGGGGACGATCTTCTTAGATCAAATCGGAGAGCCGGTGCCGGCGCTTCAGGCGAAGCTGCTTCGGGTGGTGGAAGACAAGACCTACGAACGCGTCGGTGGGACGCGGACGCTTACCGTTCAAGCACGCATGGTTGCATCGAGTACGGGTAACTTGATGGAAGCGGTAGAGCGCAAGTCTTTTCGACGTGACCTGTTTCACCGTCTGAGTATTTTCTGGATTCAGTTACCGCCGCTTCGGGAGCGCCGGGACGATATCGTTCCGTTAGCGCAGCACGTTCTTCGGCGAGAGGGCGAGCGGCTGGGCGGAAATTTCCCCGAGGAATTCGCGGACGGTGTATTGGAAGCGTTCCGCAACTACGTTTGGCCGGGGAATGTCCGCGAGCTCAAAGGAGCCGTGGAACGCGCTGGGCTGGTGGCACAGGGATCCCGCATAGAACGCGACGACCTGCCCGATTCCGTATTGGACAGTCCTTCGGTAACGTTTCGCCTGGGAAGTAAGGATAAACCGACTCTGGTCGATGTCGAAAAAAGCTACATCGAGCGGACTCTCCGTTACGTAGGGGGAAATCAAACCCGAGCCGCGAAGATTTTGGGAATCAGCCGGAAGGCGCTCTGGGAGAAGCGCAGGCGGTATGGTATGGACTAAACTGGAGCGTAGATGAGATTCAAGACCCTGTTTAGCCTGCTGATGATATTTGTGGCGGTCTGGTTTTTGGCGTCCACGATCGCCATGAACCGGGCTCCGGTGGAGATCAGCCTGGCCCTCCTCCAGCCCCTCAGCTTGGAGCTGTGGATGGCGCTGTTAGGGGCCTTTGGCGCCGGGGCGGCAGTCATTCTCTTTTTCGATCTCGCCGGTGGGGCGCGGCGCTTCGCGCAAAACTGGAGGGCCCATCGGCTCAACCGTGCACACGAGAAGACCGAGGACCTCTATCTCCATGGTTTGGACGATATGGTGAACACGCGCTACGAGGAGGCGGTGGTCTGCTTCGACAGCGTGCTCTCGCGAGAACCTGAGCACCTGAATGCACTCATCAAACGGGGCGACAGCCTCCATGTGCTAGAGCGTTATCGGGAAGCGGCGGAGTCGCTGAAGCGCGCGACCCGGCTTGCCCCTCAGCATTTGGTGGCACTCTACTGCCTGTCGGACGTCTACCTAGATCTCGGCGACTGGGAACAGGCGGAAGACGTGCTCAAGAGTATCATCCAGCTCGATCCTCGAACGACCGTCTCTGCTCATCGAAAGCTCCGCGAACTCAAGATCAGACAGAAGAACTGGCAAGCTGCCGATGAGCTTCAGACCAAGGTAGAAAAGATGGTCACGTTGAGCGCCGAGAAGGAGAAGGCCAAAGCAGTTTGGTTGGGTATTCGCTTCGAAGTGGGCCGAGCCCAACTCTCACGGGGCGAGCCGAAGGAGGCCATCGTCTCATTCAATTCCGTGATCAAGCGCGACCCCCAGTTCGTCCCCGCCTATCTGAAGCTTGGTGAGGCGCACGAGATGGCCGGACAGACGAAAGAGGCTCTGGTTGTTTGGCGCATGGGCTACAAGACCACCGGTTCGACGGAGTTTCTCGCGGCGATTCAGAATTTCTTCCTTGCGAACGAGGAGCCCGAGGAGGCGATCGGAGCTTGGAAGCAGGCGATTGTACTTTCCGACAACGAAGCGCCACTACGATATTGCTTAGGGAAATTGTACTACCGACTCTTCATGTTGGACGAGGCCTTACACGAGTTCCGTCAGATCGAAGATACGGTCAGTGGTCTTCCAGCTCTCCACGTCTACATCGCGCGAGTTCTAGAGAGCCAGGGAGACTTCAAAGAAGCACTGAGCAAGAGTAAGACCGTTCTCGGCGAGGTCGGCGGATTGATGCAGGACTATGACTGCGGCTCTTGCAAGACGACGTATTCAGAATGGAGCGACTATTGCGAGCATTGTCGGAAGTGGAACTCGGTCCAGCTCAGCGTACGTGCCGCGGTCCGACCTGAACCCACGATTCGACCCGCTCCGACTTGGTCCACCTCCTAGGTCCCATTCCGGGATGTCAGGCGTATCGCTCGAGACTGGTCCGGTGCGAACCATCCTCGCGGGCCTCGTTGCCATTGGGTTCCCATCGCCTTGTCTCATTTGCCGGGCATCTCTCGAGTGGCCGCTCGAGGGACCGATCTGCGATCTCTGCTGGCGGTCGATGCCAATGATCATGCCGCCCTATTGCCCGCGTTGCGGCATGCCCTTCGGGGAGACGGTGGCGCCCGGACTATGTGGCCCGTGCCGTGTGGAAAATGGACGCCGCTTTCGCCGTGCTCGCGCGTTGGGGCCATACGATGGGGGCCTGAAAGAGACGCTCCTCTCCCTGAAGTTCGGCGGGCGGTCCCGCCTGGCCTCGACCTTGGGGAAGAGGGCGTTTCGATCGATCCTCGCCACCGGCGAACTGGACGCGGGGGCGGCGGTTGTCCCGGTGCCACTTCATTGGCGTCGTCGTCGTGAGCGCGGATACAACCAGGCGGAGTTATTGGCGAAGGCCATCGCAAAGGTTGCCGAGCGACCCTGCTGCTCGGCCCTGGTCAAAGTCGTGCCGCGTCCTCCTCAATCCGGGTTGAGCGCGGGTGCGCGTCGACGAAACGCGGCCGGAGCCTACCGCGCGCGGCTTCCAGCTTGGCTCCGGCGCAAGCGTCTGTTGCTGGTCGATGACGTCTTCACAACGGGCGCGACGGCCGAGGCGTGCACGCGGGCGTTGCTCGGTGCCGGTGCGCGGTCGGTGGACGTCCTCACCGTAGCCCGCGTTCCGTAGAAAGCTGAAGAGTGGCCGCTTTTTGATCCCTACTATGGAAAGGGTCTAGAATAGAGGCGACGTGTTCAGAGGAGCGATGATGTCGAGGCGGAGCATCTTTTTGTTGTTTTTCATTCTCGCGGTGGTGGTCGGATGGACCGGCCACGGATTGGCCTGGGGTGACGTGGCCTATCGACTTGCGCTAGAAGAAGCGATCGATGCGTTACCCAAGCCGCTCAAGAACTTCTACAAAGACCGGAAGGTCTATTTGACGCAGCAGCTAGAAGACGTGACCATAACCGCACCGAGGTCTGTTTTCGAGGTCGATCTGTTGGAGCCCTTCCCCTTCGACAATCTATCGCTCGATAGAGAGTCGGCGGTTCGGACATATGGGGAGGACAAGCTCGGCGAGGTCGGAGATCTGCCGTGGAGGATGATCGAAACCTACGAAAAACTCACCGAGGCGTTCAGGCAGATGGACCTCGAGACGATCGATATGCTTTCGGCGGAGCTCCTACTGTACGTCGCGGACCTGAGTCAACCTTTGATCGTGTCGAAGGAAGGCGACGGCGACATGATTAGTCAGGAAGGCTTTCGTGAGCGCTTCGACAGCCGGTTGCTGGACATCTATGGGAGCAAGTTGAAGGTGGACGCGTCGACCGCGATTTACCTTGACGACCCCAACGCGTACATCATCTCCATGCTCGTCCGCTCCTATGTCTGGGTGGATAACCTTCTGCTGTACGATTATCTCTCCCGCAAAGGCGTCTCGAGCTATGACCGGTTCTACTACGAGGGGCTCTGGCTTCGCGCCGAGGAGATCGTCAATGAGCGTGTCTCGGATGCTGCAGAGGATGTCGCGAGTTATTGGTATACGGCGTGGAGCAAGGCAGGAAGGCCGGATCTACCCAAGAACTAACTTTAGCAGGGTGCTGGGGAATGCACTGCAGCCTGCGCGAGCCGAGCGAGCCCGGCCCGCATGGGCCGACGAAAGGAGCGCCGAGCGAGGAGCGAGGCGCCAAGCGCGCGAACGAGGAGTGAGCGCGCATTGATGCTAGTAAGCTTGGAAACTCCTGACCGTCCAGACATCGATTCCCCGAAAAACCAAACCCACATAAGCTGCGACCAGCAGCCAAAAGGCGAACCTTACCGCGGGTCTTTCGGCCAGCGCCGTGAGTAGCTTCTCGGTCGCAACGTACATCTCGTGGGACGCGACCGCGAACGGGGGGAACCCCAAGAAACCGGCAACCGGCATCTCGAAGATTGGCGCCCAGTCGAAAAAGGGTATCTCGTAGACCCACTTACTTCGCGCCCAGAAGTTCCAGCATTCCCAAAGGAGGCCACAGATCATTCCTGCACCGGCCAACCGATAGAGACTTCCTGGTCCCCGTTCGCGGATCGTCCGCAAGACTCCTTTTCCGCCCAGGCGAAAGTTGAGGGCGGCAAAAAATACCGGAGGCCCTAACCAGATCAAGGGGAAGAAGTAGAGGGGCCAAATCCAGGGCAACAGGCTTCCGAGCAGTCCCATCCACAGCAGGCGGTTCGGCAGCTTGGGCGGGAGGGTTGAACTTGGAGCCGATGGGGGTCGCCAAAAGACTTCGAGGAGCTGGGCAGTCACGAAGATGCCGGGCAAGACAGTAGCGTAGGAGAGTGCATAGCCAAACCATCTCACGGCGAGTTCGGAAGGGATCTCGACGTAGTACCAATTCCCGAGGCGGAAGTTTGTTAACTCGAATGTGGCCCAAATGGCGATGGACAACAACAACAACCTCGGTGCCTGAGGGTTGGAGAGGACGATGCTCGTCCCGCCCCGCCTCCGGAGCCACGCGTCGGCGAACACGATGTAGCTCCACCAAGCGAAGGAGTAGTACCAAGTAGCGAATGGCTCCCACCCGGCCAACATGCTTGCGGTGGCCACGGCAAAGACCGCCGCCGCCCCACCCATTGCTATCAAGTCCAATCGAATCACCGTTTTGCCCCGGAAGCCCTAATTCAGGAAACTGAAACTCCTAAATGCTACAATAGTTCGGGGGAGCGTTTCTTCTCTGCTCTGGGTCATTGATCCGGCAGCAACTTCGCGTTCTTCCTGGTGACAGGAGTCACTCCACCTCAAACAAACCGTGGGATTTGGTGCCGCCTAGCAAGGATCGATCGACAGAGACATTGGTCTCTGAGCTTGCCGACCGGGCACTCATCGACCGGTGCGTGGCTCGACGGTCCGTTGTCGAGAAGGAGGCGGCCTGGGAGGAGATCGTCCGCCGCTACCGCCGAAAGGTGTTTGGGATCGCCTACAAGTTCACCGGCCGGTACGAAGAGTCCGAGGACCTGTCTCAAGAGATTTTTTTTCGCGTCTTCCGATCTCTCGATCGATTCGACCGCGGCGCCGATTTCGGCACCTGGCTGTACTCGGTTAGCCGGAATCACTGTATCGATCACTATCGGAGCGGCCGCCGGGAGCGCGAGGCGCTGGTCGATCGAGAGATCAGGATGGAGGATATGGTTTCTAGTCGATTCGATCCGCATCGATCGCTGGAGGCGTTGGACCATAAACAGTTGCTGTCGCGCGCCCTCGAGGAGCTACCCGCTAAGCTCCGTGAGGCGGTGGTGTTGAGAGACATTCATGGTCTAACCTATCAGGAGATCGTGGACCGTCTCGGGCTGCCGGAGGGCACGGTGAAGAGCCGAATTAATAGAGGCCGTTTGGAGCTGGGGCGGGTACTGTTGGCTGCGAACGGCAACGATTTATCGAAGGGAGCTGCCACCGAAAAGGCAGGCAAACATACCTATGAATCTCCAAATTGAATCATCGGGCGAAGTAAAAATAGTTCGCATCAAGGAAGCCAAGCTGGTCTATCCCAAATTGACTGATTTTTTTGGGGAAGTCTCCGGGCTCATGGAGTCCGGTACTCGGAAGCTTATTATCGATCTATCGGATGTAAGCTACATCGACAGTGCTTCCATCGGCTGTCTCATGGATATATATCGACTGATGTCGGAGCGCTCCGGTTCGCTGAAGTTGGTAGGGTTACAGGAGCGAGTGGAGACGATGGTCAGTTTGACGGGACTCCATAATCTGGTAGACGTTTACCGTGAAGAAAAAACAGCTCTGGACAGCTTCTGAGGGATGCCCGACATGAAGAGAACCAAGATTAGTCAGGTCGGCGCCGCCGAGCTCAGGAAAATAAAGATGCTAACTGGCCATGAGATTCCTCTCGATGGGGATCTTCTGTACGTTTTGGAATCACTGTATCGGGAGGTCACCCTGAAACAGGAGCTCAAGGCGACCTTCGAGGACGTGATGCAAGAGATCAACCACCTCGTGGAGGAGATGGACGAGGTTTCAAGAAAGCGCTATCTAGTCGAGAGTCTTTTCTTGAACACCGTGACTTATGAAAACGAAAGGCTGGGCGCGTATATGAAGACGCTGACCGGAGGGGCGGAGGAGGCTAAGGCGATCGACTCGGGTCAAACTGGCCAAACAGACAAGGCCGGTGAGCCGGAGAGTGAAGATTCTTAGCGTGAACAAAACGAACAACGAAGGAGAAACGATGAAGAGACTAGCCGGCACGTTGTTAATGCTAGCTTGGATTGGTCTTCCGACGATGACCGCGATGGGTCATCAGAGCAAGAGTGCGACCAAGCCGGTGAAGGGGCCGGCAATCGAAGTGACGCCAGAGTTACACGACTTCGGTAAAGTCGAGCAAAACCTTACCCTCGATACGGAGTTCGAGATCCGTAACATTGGTACGGTGGAAGTGAACATCGGACGTATCTCGACTTCTTGCGGTTGCACGGCGGCACTCACTGCCGATCAATTGGTGAAGCCCGGCGAGTCGACGACTCTCAAGGTGACGCTGGAGACGAGGCGTTACAAGGGGCGCATTACGCGCAGCGTCTCCATCGCGTCGGACGCCGTGAATAAAATCTCGACCGTCAAGGTAACGGCGTTCGTGCTCGAAACGACTGAGGAATTACCGCCGAGATAGGTTTCCCTAGAAAGGGGAACCCCGTCGCCCATATGGTCGCCAGAATACGGGAGTGCCGGTTACCAGAGGTGGCCAGGCGGTTCCGTCGCCCGTGCCAGCCGCCAAAATACGGGGTGCCGGTCACCAAACGTGGCCAGGCGGCGGTAGGGAAGGGTTCTTCTAGGAGACGGGCTCGGTGACCGGAGTCTTGGCCGCGGTGACCGCCACGGTGACTGGCTCCGGGTAGCTCACTTGCTCCCAGCAATCCGGCGACTCGATGATCTGGCGCACCAACTGCGTGTGGAGACAGTGCCCGGCGCGAACCGCGACCACGTGAGCGAGCAATGGGCGGCCCAGTAACGACAGGTCCCCTAAGATATCGAGGATCTTGTGCCGGACGAACTCGTCGGGGAAGCGAAGCGGGTTGTTGAGCACTCCGGCCTCACCGAGAACGACCGCGTTATCCAAGGACCCACCAAGCGCTAATCCCGCCTGCCGAAGTTGTTCCACATCTTTGAGAAACCCAAAGGTGCGGGCCGGGGCGAGCTCTTCGACGAACGAATCCTCGTCGATCTCGAGCGAGTGCTGTTGATGTCGTAGCAAAGGATGGTCGAAGTTGATCGTGTAGCTCACTCGCAGTGAATCGGCTGGATAAGCGGCGACCTGCCGACCTTCTGATTCCACGGCTATCGGACGGGTGAGCTTCAAATAGGAACGCTCTTTCGGTAAGCTCCGAAACCCCGCTTCGTGGATCAAATAGATGAAGGGCGCGGCACTGCCATCCATAATGGGAACCTCGGGGGCATCGAGCTCGACGATGGCGTTGTCTACACCCAGCGTCGCGAGTGCCGCAAGGAGGTGCTCGACCGTCTCTACTCGTACTTCACCCTTGGAAAGGCAGGTTGCGTAATTGAGCCGGGCAAGATGTTCCGATGTCGCGGGGATCTCGAAGTGATTGCGGTCCATTCTTCTAAAAATGATCCCCGTGTCCGCCGCCGCAGGTTTTAGGGTTAGCCTGACCTTGCGACCCGAGTGGAGGCCTATCCCGACACAGCCACTTTCACGTTTTAGAGTTCTTTGAAAATGCATGAGACCTCGAAACCCCTCTATATAATAGGCAGCCAAACAACCAGCAAGCATTGTGCCAGGAAAGCCGTGGCGGGCTCGCTCAGTAAACCTATGATGGTAAACGGATTGGGCCTGCACCCCGACAAGCGCCAGGCGGGCTGTGTCACGATTGCCACAGTAACTTCTGCCCATTGTCTCATATCTGCAACAGGCGTCTGGCCAGGTCCCAGCTACGACTCCCCGTTGAATGACGCTCGAGTGGTCAGGCATTGGTAACTCTGCTAAAATGCTCGCGTCTCCACGAACAAGGATCAGATCCGGTTGAGAGTCGCGGGTAGGGTTGCGCTCGTCACGGGCGCTGCGGGCGGGATCGGGCAAGCGGCGGCCAGCATTCTTGCCGAAGAGGGGGCGCGGCTCGCGCTCAACGACCTGCCGGGAGCAGAACTCGGGGCTCTCACCGCAGAGCTCGAGAAAAAAGGCCATGCTTTTTCCGTGCATCAGGCCGATGTGACCGACGGTCGAGCGGTCGAAAAGATGTTCTCCGAGGTCATCGCTCGATGGGAAGGGCTGGACATCGTACTGGCCAATGCTGGCATCAATCGAGATGCCTTCGTCGAAAAACTCGACGAAGAGGAGTGGGACCGAGTCCTAGACGTGAACTTGAAAGGCTGCTTCCTCACGTGCCGAGCCGCTTTCCAGGCGATGTCGTCCCGGGGCGGCGGGACGATCGTCGCGACTTCTTCCGTCTCTGCTCTCGGCAACATCGGCCAGAGCAACTATGCCGCGTCCAAGGCGGGGATTTTGGGGCTGGTTCGGTCACTAGCCCTCGAAGGCGCTCACGTCGGAATCCGTGTGAACGCGGTGGCCCCCGGATTTACCGACACCTCGATGGTAAGATCGATCCCCGAGAGAGTCCGGGACAAGTTGCTCGCTCGCGTGCCGCTTGGTCGGATGGCGCGCCCGGACGAGATCGGCCAAGCGATGCTCTTCCTCGCTAGTCCGGAATCGAGTTACATTACAGGACAAGTGATTTTTGTGGACGGCGGCGCAAGCGTGGGGTTTTAGCGGAGAACGACGGAATGGAATTCGGCGCCTACCTGCAGAAGGGGATTCAGATCCTCCAGTTGGACACGAATACCATTCGTGACGTCTACCGAGACGAGGATGCTTTGCTGCCCGCGATCCTTTTCGTTGCGCTGGCCGGTTTGGCGAGCGGCGTGGGGCAGTTCAGTTTTCGCAGCATGGTCTTCGGGATCTTGCTGATGACGCTCGTCTCCTTCGTCGTTGTGGGGCTCTTGCATGTGCTGGCCCGTCTCTTCGGCGGGACGGCATCCTTCCTGGAGCTCTACCGGCCGCTCGGCGCTGCAGCATCGGTTCACTGGGTGTTGGCCGTGCCTTTCCTCGGTCCCGTTCTCGGTTTCCTGGCCGCGCTCTACTCGCTGGTGGTGGCGGTGATCGTGGTCGAGACCGCCGGCGAATTACCTCGATCGAAATCGCTGGTGGTGGTGGCTCTATTCTTCGCCTTGACCCTCTTCTTGTATTTGGTCTTCTTCGCGGTGATCGGGTCCTTGGCGCTCCTGAGATGGTTCGCCTCGTGATGGCTCAGGGAAGGAACTTGCTTACCCGCTTCAGCTTCTGCGGGAGATACTCCTCTAGCACGTAGTTCAATCCCCACTTCGCTAGAGCTTGTTGCTCGGCGCGCACACCCATCTTTAGTAGCTGGGTGATGGCCGCTGACCAGGCCGGCTGGCTCTTGAAGAAGGGGTCGTTCTTGAGGGCGTCCTTAGCGCGTTTGATGTCGACCTCTTTGAGGGGGTGGGTCGGGAGCTTGTAGTCCCGAATATCCTGAGGCGTCACTCCTAGGTAGCGGGCGCTGGGGACACAGAAAAATTGATTGATGTGGGCGGCGTTTCCGGAGCCTACCTTGAGCGTTCGGTAGATGTTTGAGATCCCGTAAGGATCGCAATCGACGAAGGCGTACACTGGAATCTTCGCTTCTTCGGAAAGTTTGCGGATGAAACGGCGGGTGGCACGCGTCGGCACCCCTCCCATCGAGACCAGAATACATTTGGCCTTCTGCCAGAACTTGTGGCTCTGCAGTCTTTGAAACATGCCGCCCGTCTCGATGGCGAGGACGAACTTGGCGTTGGTCTCGAACGATAGATGTTCCACCGAGCTCGGGATCGAGTAGGCGCCGGAGCCGAAACGCGTGCAATCGATCCGCTCCACCGCACCGGTCTCGATATCGGGGTCGTAGACGATGAGCTGACCGGCGACCGCGCCGCCATGCTCGTCAGGAGTGAACCGCAGCTGCTCCCGACTCACCTTGTACATTGAGAACATCGCCTCGATGTCGTCCATGACCGTATCGGACTCGGTTTGCTCCTGGAATCCGGCGTCGCCCCAATTCTTGGACTGGTAGTAGGCGTCTCGTTTGGTGGCGAAGTCGTTGGATTCGATGAGATCCTTGGAGAGCGACATCATCCGGAGCGTTTGAGCAAAGGTCTTCACCGTGGACACCGTGAGCGTTCGCACCTTCTTCTGCTTTCCGATTTCGAGATAGCCACTCTTTTTCGAATAGCTGACGTTAGAGAGCGACCGAACGGGAAACTTCAAATCGGGTTTGCCGCGCTTTAGGATCTTCCTATTGGTCTCTTCAGCGGTTCGGGTGATGAGCTTGAGCGTGTTCTGATCGAGCCGTTTGTTCTTCCGCTTGACCTCGGCGACGTAGCGTTTGGCCTGGGTGGCTCTCATACCTTACGACTCCTCTCTAACGTGTCGGTGAGCACGTTCACGGTTTTGTCCCGTTGTTTGTCGGTCAAAGAGAGTATGTCCTGCAGTGCAACCCCGATCTGTGGGATGTACTTTTGAATGTACGCCAGCTTCTTGGTCTCTGCCGCTTCTCGTTTCCGCCGCCGGATGTGAGCACCCAGCTTCCTTCCCACCTCCTGTAGACCCAGGCGTAGCTCTTTGAGTATCTCCGGGTAATGCGCGATCGCCTCTTTACTCTCCGAGGTAAAGGGCACCCAGACCGAGGCGATGTGAACGAACAAAACCATGGGGCCGGTCGGTCCCGCACTGCGGGATTGTTGGAGTCCGTAGTTTCTCCAATCGGTACCGATGACCGCCTTGTTGATGGCGCAAGCCGAGGCCTGGTATTGGAGAGGGACACGATTGGCAACCCTAAAGACATCGGCCAGCTCTTCCGCTGCCAAAGAGCCTCCGTATGCCACCCCGATCTCGACCTGAAAGGGATTGCCGCGGTAGACGTTCGGCGAGCGAGTGCTCGCCTCGTAGAAATCGGCCTCGATCCGTTTCTTGAGGCCGGACACGATGGCCTCCTCACCGATGGGGGCTAGGCAGTTGGTGGGAGGGGCCATGATCTTCACTTCCGGGATGGCGCGAAAGACCTTCTCGGCGTCCACCCTAGAGAGATTCTTCGGGCGGTTCTCCGGCCGAAGTCCCGCTTTTTCGATGATCTGGTTGGCCACTTTGGAGGAGACTCGGGAAAAGTCGTCCATGAGCGCTCCTTTGAGGGAGCGTGAGCGCGTTTCTTTGAGCATCTTTATCAACACGCCCAGTTCGACCCCGTTAGGGTGGGGCTTGATAGCGACCGTTTCCCGCGGATGCTCTTTGGTGGCACGCTCGTAAACCACGGCCTCCCGGCTGGGGGCCGTGTATTTGATCGAAGCGTGCGGATTGGCTATGGCCGTTTGTTCGATGTAGTCGTCGACTGAGCGGCGGCCTCTCTTGTAGGTGCCCTCGAGCTCGATCTCGACTCGCGTTCCGTGATCGAGATGCCAGCTCGAGAGCTTATCGTCCTTGACGACCTCGGGTTGATTAGTCCGGGTGTCGATATGCATCTCATAGTAGTGAGCCGGCCTACTCTTGCCAGTTCGCGACCAGATCCGAACGGGTTTTCCAGTCGTGAGTTGGCCATACATGGAAGCTGCTGAGATGCCGATACCTTGCTGACCGCGGCTTTGCTTCAAAGTGTGAAACTTGGAACCGTAGAGCAGCTTGGCGAAGATCTTCGGGATTTGAGCCCTGACGATGCCAGGGCCATTGTCCTGAACGGCGATCCGAAACCGATCTTCGGCCAGAGTCTCTATGGTCACCTCGAGATCGGGAAGGATGCCGGCTTCTTCGCATGCGTCGAGGGAGTTGTCCACTGCTTCTTTGACGGTGGTCAGCAACGCCTTTTGAGGATTATCGAACCCCAGGAGGTGGCGGTTCCGAGTGAAGAACTCGGATACCGAGATCTCGCGCTGCTTGGTGGCGAGAGTTTCCGCGGAAACCCGCGGTGGCGTTTTGGGTTCTGCCGGTTTCGTCGGTTGCCCAGTTGTTGGCTCCGCAGTCTCATCGACATTTTTCGGCGAGGTTACGAGCTTCAGCGACGATTGTTTTCTTCTCTCTGTTGCAGTAAGCGGCAGTTCGATCTGTTTCGACTTGCCTTTGACGACCCGCAACGAGCGCTTGGAAGCAGTCCCTTTCTTTTTCTTGGGCTTTGATCTCTTTCGCGCCTTCGGGCTCTCTTTACGCTTTGGCTTGTGCACTCCCAATAGCCTCCTTTGGGATTTCACTTCGCGGGGCAACGACTCGCGACCCTCGAGTAATCGTGAATGTGAAAGAGTCATTATAGAGCAAAACCGCCACGCTCGACACCGTTTTGACCGGTCGTGAGTCCGTTGCTACTCTTGACCCATGGCGAAGAAGTTTCTCGTGGTCGCGGTTGCGATCGTCGTCCTCGCCGTAGCCGTCGTGTTTTTCGTGGACTTCGAATCTCCCGAACTCGGGAATGCAGTTGTCGAGAAGGCAAGGGAGGCTACCGGGGCTAGACTTTCGGTTGAGAGGTTTCGTCTGAATCTGATCCGCGGGTTAGAGCTCGAAGGGGTCGAAGCGACCAGTTCCTTTCCGGGGACCCTCGTCGATGCTCGAATCGATGAATTGGTGCTGAGACACCGGCTGCTCCCGTTGTTGTCGGGACGGGTGGTGGTCGATCAGCTTCTTATTAGACGCCCCGAAGTAGTGCTCGTCGAACGGGATGCGAAAAACAAACAGAGCTCTGGCAAACGCGGCAAGCCGAAAACGAAATCCGAGGCCGAACCTTCGGGTGCAAACGGTGCGGATGGCCAGCCCCCTGCCAAGGAAGCCGAGGAGAGTTTCGGAGGGCTCGCTCTCGAGATCTCCGAGATTCGCATCGAGGATGGATCGATCCGGACTGGTTCGGTCGGGCCCTTTTCTATTGACGGGCTCGACCTTACGCTGCGGGATCTGTCTTTCAATCGACGGGCGATCTCGCTCCTTCACGCCATCACTGCAGTGGGGTCGCTCGGTCTGGGCGAACTCACGTTGAACGATACGGAAATTCATGAAGTCCACGGTGAGCTCACGCTCGACCATGGACTTCTTGAAGGAAAGAACTTCACTTTCGTCACCGAGCAGGGTAGCTTCCATGCCCAACTGAGCGCGGATTTCAATCGAATCCCGTTCGGATACACGCTCTCGCTGCGCGGGGATCCGATCGACGTGAACGCCATCGCTCGAGCGAAAGAAGGGGGCTTCGGCGCCGGCCTCCTCGAGCTCGAGGCGGAGGGCTTCGGGACGGATTCGAAGGGCATCAAGGGTAAAGGTGTCTTACACCTCGGTAAAGGTGTCTTACACCTCGAAGAAGGGACGTTGCCTTCGACACCTGTCTTGGCGGGGTTGGAAAAGGCTTTGGGGCGTGGCACGGCGCTGGTTGGTTCTCGCTACCGCGCGACCGACGCACCGTTTCGCATCGAAAAAAATCAGGTGATACTCGAGCGATTCCGATTGGGGACTCCCCAGGCGGGGCTCGACCTCGAGGGAATAGTCCATCTCGACGGTCCCTTGGCTCTAGCGCTGGTACTGCGGACCCCTCGCGAAGGCCTCGTCATCAGAGAAGTTCCCGATGACGTGCTCGACGCCCTGACCGATGACGAGGGCTGGGTTGCTATCCCTTTCCGGATCACGGGAACTCGGGATGCACCCACGGTCCTGCTAGACGCAAAATCGCTATTGACCGGTAGCGGTACCCAGAAACTCATCGAACGAGGAATCAAGGAGTTGCTCGATAAAAAGTTCTAGCCTTTCAGCTGCTCGAGTTAAGACCCGGGTTGGGAACGGTACTAGTCTTGATCGGAAGGGTTGGAAGCCCGGTCTGCTACCGGCGGAGGCTGGAACCGCAGAAAAGCGATTTGCTCCGAGAGAAGCCCGAACAAGAAAAGCACTGCCGAAGCGGTGAGAAGTAGCACCGAGGTATTGGTGACGTGAACTTCGGTAATGATCGTGTAAACGAGATACCCAAAACCGAGAGCAAAGAATGTTGCGGCAATCGGCAGAAAAATTCGCAACGGGCTGAAGAGCGTAATCATACGCAGGATGATGATCAAGAACCGCGCACCTTCCCGCCAGGGTCTCATCTTGCTGTGAGAGTCGGCGGAGCGTTTCCTGCCTTCGATGGGGACGAAAAGAAGGTTGTATCCGGTTCTAACGAACGCCATGGTGCTCGTTGTGGGGTAACTGAAACCGTTTGGTAGTAGGTGTAAGAACTCTCGCAAGCGATCCCGCCGCGCGGCGCGAAAGCCCGATGTGAGATCTGGGATCTTACGCCCACACAGGTAGGACGCGAGCCGGGCCAATAGCAAATTACCCAGCCCCCGCGAGGCGTTGGCCTGGGCGCTCCAGTCGCGAGCACCCACGACCATATCGTACTCTCCAAGCGGCCCGATCAGCTTCCGAATGTCCTCCGGGTCGTGTTGGCCATCGGCATCCATAAGAAGCACCAGGTCGCCCTTCGCTTCTCGAATAGCGGATTTCACCGCGGCGCCGTTTCCTTTGTTGTAGGGGTGGCGGATGACCCTGGCACCCGCTGCCTCGGCGGCTTCGGCGGTGCCATCGCTGGAGCCATCGTCGATAACGACGACTTCGAGCCAGTTTCCCGCCGTCTTCGCTCTTTTGACGAGAGCCCCGATGGAGCCCTGCTCGTTGAAAGCCGGGATCAGAACACTGATCCGCTCGGGCTCCGCCATCTCAGCTGCTTTTCCTCGTGGCGGGCTCAGGCGCGGAGGATCTTTCGCTGCCGGCCGCGGACACTTGGTCTTCCATGCGGCGTTGGCGATACAGGACCTCTTCGAGGAGCCGTCTCACCGAGCCCATGATGTCTGCGACGAGGCCGATGAGGACGATCTGAAAACCGACGATCAGTAAGACTCCCGCGGCGATCACCGACTGTACGTGCCCGCGGCCCTCTCCGATCCAAACGAAGTACCCATAGCGAGCAGAAAGCAGGAGGCCCGCGGCCAAGAAAACCGCACCGATGTAGCTGAAGATCTTGAGCGGCTCATACATCGCGTAGATCCGCACGATAGTCGCGGCGGAACGCTTGACGTAATTCCAATCGCTGGAGATGAGCCGACTGGGTCGTGTTGGACGCGGCGTAATGGGTATCTGCGCGATGGCCATTCGTTTCTTGCCCGCTTGAATAATGGTCTCGAGCGTGTAGGTGTAGTCGGAAATCACATTCAATCGTTGCGCCGCGTTCCGGGAAAAGGCTCGGAATCCGCTCGTCGTGTCGGGAACCTTGGTGCCCGATACCTGCCGAACCACCCAGCTGCCGATGGCCTGGAGTTTCTTCTTGGTGAAGGAGAAGTGTTCCACGTTTCCTACTTGCCGGTCTCCTATCACCATCTCCGCCCGGCCTTCGAGAATGGGGGCGATCAATCTTGGGATCTCGCTGCCGGGGTACTGGTTGTCGCCATCGGTATTGACGATGATGTCCGCTCCGAGGCGGAGGGAGGCATCGATTCCGGCCTTGAAGGTAGCGGCGAGTCCTCGCGTTCGCTCGAAGTGTATGACGTGGTCCGCCCCATGCTGCGTGGCGATTTCCGGCGACCCGTCGGTTGAGCCGTCATCGACGATCAGGATTTCGACCTCGTCCACTCCGACCACGTGTCGCGGAATTTCGGCGAGGGTCATCGGAAGCGCGTCGGCCTCGTTCAGGCACGGTATCTGGACGATTAGCTTCATGATCGCCTTACTAATCTACACGTTGAAGCGAAAGATGACCACATCGCCGTCCGCTAGCGGATAGCCTTTGCCTTCCAATCGAAGGAGCCCTTTGTCCCGGCACGCGTTCCAAGTGCCCTCTTCCCTGAGTGCTTCATAGTGTACGACCTCGGCCCGTATGAAGCCGCGCTCCATGTCGCTATGGATGGTGCCGGCCGCAGCCGCCGCGGCTGTGCCGCGGCCAATGATCCACGCTCGCGACTCCTTTTCACCGGTCGTGTAAAAGGTGATCATTCCCAAAAGTTCGAAGGCCGCCGATACGATTCGCTCGATCGTATCCTCGGCTAATCCAAGGGTCTCGCGGAAAGCTTGCGCATCCTCGGGAGAGAGCTCGGCCATCTCCGCCTCTATTTTCGCCGAAGCGTAGGCTAAGCAGACCTCGGGAGCTTCCATCCAGCGATTGAGCCCCAGTTTTTCCGGCAACTCGTCCCGCGCCACCGCGTCGTCCTCGCCGATGTTCAAGAGCAGCAGCAGAGGTTTTGTGGTGAGCAACGCATAGCCACGTAATCGAGTTTGATCCTCTTCGGAAAGAACACCCCGTAACGGAGTGCCATCGGCCAGACTTTCCCTCGCGCGCTCGAGGGCTTCCTGCTCCCGCCGATCGACGTTCTTCCCTTTCCCAGAATCTGATTGCAGTCGTTCTAGTCTCTTCTCCACCAGTGCCAAATCGGCTAGCGTGAGCTCGAGCTCCACCATTTCGATATCGCGAGCCGGGTCGACCGAACCGTCGGGGTGAGCCACCGACGGGTCTGCGAAGGCGCGAGCGACGTGAACCAGAACATCGACCGAGCGGAGCGCGGGTAGGTCCAGCTTCTCCTGTGATTCGCCTTTTACCAAACCAGGAACCAATACGAACTGGATCGTCGATGGCGTGATCTTCCGAGAGGCATGGAGCCGGTTCAGCTCATCGAGCCGCTCATCGGGGATCCTGAGAACCCCGAGCTGGGCCTCCCGACCCGACCCGGCCGCAACCTGCGTGAGGAGGGAGAAGATCGTTCGGCGGCCGGAGCCCGCAAGACCGAGAATACCTGCTTTCATAGGGGTGAATCTTACTACAGAGCCAGCATCGATGGCTTAAGGGCCAGCCTCCTCGGTCGCGGGCATCCATCCATCGTTTGGGGCCCCACCCCCAAACGGCGCGCTTCGTCGGCAGGCGACTGCGCGCGGGCTGAGGGCTCTCGCCCGTTCTCGCACCCCCTGGGAAATTCTGTCGTAGGGAATTCCCCCTATCGCCGTAACTCATTGTTAATTAAAGCTTGACACAAGGACGTACGTATCTTAGGATTTTAAGTGGAGTAAAGTGGAATAAAGTGGTCTAGGAGTCTTCTATCTAGTCAGGATTGTACCCGATCCTTGGCTGAATTTGATCTCGGTATTGGGAGGTCTCGGTGCTCCGGGGAAATCATCCTGCTCGTGTCGATGACAAGGGCCGGATAAAGGTACCCAACGGGTTCCTTCAGCTTCTGGAGGCGAACTTCGGGGTGGAGGTGTTCATCACCAGCCTGAGTGGCGACAACGTGCGCGTGTATCCCATGGAAGTGTGGCTAGAACTGGAGCGAAAGCTGGAAGCGATACCCGGTTTACATCCTTCGAAGGCTCGCTTTCTCGATCGCGTGCATTTCTTCGGACAGGCGACGTCACGGGACAAGCAAGGAAGGCTGCTGATCCCAGCTTTGTTGCGGGAGATGGCCGACATGAAAGGCCCGGTCGACGTGCTGGGCAAGTACGACTTCCTCGAGATTTGGAACCACGAGCGGTTCTTGGAAAAACTGAAGAGCGACCCGCTAACGGAAGACGACGGGCATCGACTGGCGGAGTTCGGAATCTAGATGCTGTTGGTGCAGGAGGAAAGGGAAGTGAAATCCTTGGAGTATCCGCATCGACCGGTACTCGTGGATGAGGTTCTTGCGCACCTCGAGCCTCAGCCGGAAGGTGTCGTGGTCGACGCGACTCTTGGCGCCGGTGGCCACGCGGAAGCGATCCTGAAATCGTCATCGCCGTCGGGCCGGCTGCTGGGACTGGATCGTGACGAAGGGGCCCTAGGCGTAGCGCGCGCGCGACTGCATCCGTTCGGCGATCGAGTTCGGTTACGTCAGGGTTCGTTCGTCGACCTACCCGAACATCTCGATCGGGAAGGCTTCACAAACGTAAATGGCATCGTAGCCGATCTCGGTCTTTCCAGTGCCCAGCTCGGTGATGGCGACCGTGGTTTTGCTTTCTCCTCGGACGGTCCGCTCGATATGAGGTTTGATCGGAGCGCGGGAGAAACCGCGGCCGAGCTCATCAGCCGGCTCGACGAGAAAGAGCTCGCCGATCTGATTTTCAATTTCGGAGAGGAACGGAAATCACGCGCCATCGCACGCCGCATCGTTCAGCGACGACCGATCCTAGACACTGCCGAACTGCGTCGGGCAGTGCACTCCGTTCTCGGTCCGGCGCGTCGCGGCGGAATCGACCCGGCGACCCGCACTTTCCAGGCCCTGCGCATCGCTGTCAACAAAGAGTTAGACGCGCTCGATGCCTTCCTCGAGAGCGCGGCGGAGCGACTCGCACCGGGCGGCCGCTTGGTAATCATCTCCTACCATTCGCTCGAAGACCGAGCGGTGAAGTGGGCATTCAGAGAAAAGAGTGGCACGGAGAGCTTTAGCGTGTTGACCCGCAAACCTGTTCGTGCCGGCGAAGACGAGATTGCGGAGAACCGCCGGGCACGGAGTGCGAAGCTTCGAGCGCTCGAGAGAGCGTCTTGACATGACCAATCTTCGTTATCAAGTCAGCCGGCGGGTAGCCAACGAGCAGCTGGTGCGGCAGGTCGACCGGGAACGCAACAAGCAACTCGTGATGGTCACGATCACCGGACTTCTCTTGGCCGCCGCCGTCTTGGCGTACGGTTGGCAGCATTTCGAGATGATTCGAAGCGGCTACCGGATGGAAGAGCAAAAGCAGGAGCGGGAATACCTCGTCAAGATTCAGCGACAACTGGCCCTCGAAAGGGCATCGCTGGTCTCGCCGGATCGCATCGAGACGATCGCGACTCGCGAACTTGGGATGGTGCCGCCATCGGACGACCAGGTCGTGGTCATCGAGCCTTACCGTGTCAGAGAAGACAGTACGCCCGAGGAGTAGAAGTGGACCGTAACCGCAGTCTGGCTCGCGCTCGCTTCAGAGTAACGCTGCTCGCTCTTCTGAGCACGTTGTGGGTGAGTGGGCTCGTCGGCCGGTTGGCGTACTTGCAGATTTACGCGCGCCAGAGTCTTCAGGAGCGAGCCGAGCTTCAACAGCAACAGACGATGAAAATCGATCCGACCCGGGGAACGATCTACGACCGCAATGTACGGCAACTCGCGGTGAGCGTGGATGTGGAGTCGGTTTATGCGGTGCCACGAGCGATCGAAGATCCGGATACTACTGCGAATCGACTGGGCACCTGCTTGAAAGTGGACGTTGGAGAGCTTTCCGCTCGTCTGGCGAGCGACAGGAGTTTCCTCTGGGTCAATCGAAAGGTGGACCCAGCCGCCGCCGACTGCGTTCGTAGCCTCGGTCTTTCGGGCGTGAACTTCCTTCCCGAGATCCGTCGCTTCTACCCGAAGCGGCGTCTTGCGGCCCACGTTTTGGGTTACGTGGGAATGGATAACGAAGGCATGAGCGGGGTCGAGTACGCCTTTGAGAAAGAGATTCGAGGAGAGGACGGACGGCAAATCATTTGGAGCGATGCGCGAAACCGCCCCGCCGCGAGCCGTGTGGAAAAGCTCCCCCAGCCGGGTCGAAACATTTATCTAACCATCGATGAAACGCTCCAATACGTGGCGGAGACCGAACTGGAAGCAGCGGTCGATGAGAGTGGGTCGAAGGGCGGCTTGGCTATTCTTTTGCGTCCTGAGACCGGTGAAATCCTCGCCATGGCGGCCGTGCCAGGTTTCAATCCAAATCGCTACGGGGATTTTCATCCGAGCACTTGGCGTAATCGTTCGGTGACCGACGCCTATGAGCCCGGGTCTACCTTCAAGATCATCACCGCCGCCGCTGCCCTCGAAGAAGGGGTCGTGACCGAAGACGAACGGATCGACTGTGGGCGGGGAGTGCTCGAAGTCGGTGATCGCCTCATTCGCGACCATAAGGTGTTCGACGTTCTCACCTTCCGTGAGGTCATCGAGAAGTCGAGCAACGTCGGGATGATTCGGATCGGGCAGCGCCTGGGACCGGAGCGATTCGAGGCGTACGTTCGAGCTTTCGGTTTCGGCGAAACGACTGGTGTGGGGCTTTCAGCGGAGAGCAGGGGAATTCTTCGCGACGTCTCGGAGTGGTGGCCTGTCACACTCGCGGCCATCTCGTTCGGGCAGGAGATCGCGGTGACATCACTTCAGATGGTGACTGCGGTCAACGCGATAGCGGCCTCCGGCTACTTGATGCGCCCCATTCTGGTCAAGGAGATCCGCTCGCCTCGTAACGAAGCCCTGACGACCACATCTCCTTCTCCGGTGCGCCGGGTTGTCAGCACGGAGACCGCGGCACGACTCAGCGACATCTTGGTGGGAGTGGTCGAGCGAGGCACGGGGACTCGCGCCGCCATTCCTGGCTACACCGTGGCGGGCAAGACGGGAACTGCTCAGAAGGCCGCTCCGGAGGGAGGTTATTCGAAAACGGATTTTGTTGCCTCTTTTGTCGGGTTCGCTCCGGCTGGTGCTCCCGAGCTCACCGCGCTCGTTCTGCTGGACTCGCCAATCGGAGATCATACGGGAGGCCGCGCCGCGGGTGTTTTTGCGCGCATCGTAGAGAGAAGCCTTCGTTATTTGGGTGTTCCGCCGGACGTGCCGAGAGAGGATGGTGCCCGTTCGATCAAGTTGGCCTCGCGTTGGCCGCGCCAGGAACCACTGGACAGAGCAAACGATGCACTGGCGTCGTCCCGCCTGCCCGTGGCTCGGGCCGCATTCGGATCACGGATGTCGGCGAAGATACGGATGCCTTCCCTAGAGGGACTTCCGGCTCGCGACGCGGTGGCTCGTCTGATCTCCGCCAGTTTGTCTCCCGAACTCATGGGCTCAGGGTGGGTCATCGATCAGGATCCCGCAGCCGGATCGTCGGTGGATCCTGGCTCGCGGTGTTTGGTGTTCCTCGGAGGCCGTGACCAATGACACTGGGAGATCTTCTGTCGAGCATCCCTGTCGAGGAGGTGCGAGGCACCGTTAAGCTCGAAGTCAAGGGTGTGACCGTCGACTCTCGGGCCGTCGAGTCGGGTTTTGTCTTCGTTGCGATCGCTGGCCAGATGACCGATGGCCATCGCTACATCGGTGACGCGATCAAGCGAGGCGCCATCGCGGTGGTCAGTGAAAACGATCCGGGGCAGGGCGGACTCGTCTGGGTGCGCACTCCCGACGCCCGCCGCGCGGCAGGATTGCTTGCGGCAAGTTTCCTCGGCCAACCGTCGCAGCAGTTGAGCCTGGTTGGCGTGACCGGCACGAACGGAAAGACCACGACTGCATTTTTGTTGGAGGCGGTCTTCCAGAGTTTGGCTCCGCCGTCGGCGATGATGGGAACGGTCGTACATAGGGTGGGCTCGACGAGCAAGCCAGCGCGACACACGACTCCGGAATCTCCCGAGCTTCAGTCCTTCCTGAGAAACTCCGTTGAGAAGGGCTGCCGCTTTGGAGTCTTGGAAGTCTCCTCGCATGGACTGTCGCTCGGGCGTCTAGAAGGTACCGAGTTCGAGTGTGCGGTCTTCACGAACCTGAGCCGAGATCACCTCGACTTTCACCGCGACATGGAAGACTACTTTGCTGCCAAACGAATACTCTTCGAGCGCCATCTTCGATCGGCAGGGACTGCGGTGGTAGGGCTTGATAATAGCTATGGCCGTCGGTTAGCCGAGTCTCTCGACCACCGTTCGACCCTCACTTACGGCTACGGCGTCGACGCCGATCTGCAGGTCGAAAGCGTAGAGGCTGACTTCGACGGGCTTCGTTTCCGATTCAACGACCGCGGTGTCGTGCGAGCGATCGAGAGCCGGTTAGTGGGCCGCCACAATGTGTTGAATCTCTTGGCCGCCTACGGGGCGGCTTCCGCATTAGGGCTCGACCCGACCGATGTTTTGACGGCGCTCGCCCAAATCGAGGGTGTACCGGGGCGCTACGAGAAGATCGAAGCCGGGCAGGCTTTTCACGTCGTTGTGGACTATGCCCATACCGATGACGCCTTGCGCAACATCTTGGAGACGACTCGGGCCCTGCCGCATTCCAAAGTCCTAACGGTCTTCGGGTGCGGCGGCGATCGTGATCGCTCGAAACGGCCGCTGATGGGAGCGGTTGCCGCCCGCCTCTCCGATCTTGTGGTGCTGACTTCGGACAACCCGAGAAGCGAAGACCCGGGTTCCATTATCCGAGAGATCGAGCTGGGGACGAAGGGAAGGCAGTGTCAAGCGGATGTCAGGGTGGAGCCCGATCGCCGCAAGGCCATAGCGCTCGCTCTCTCTTTGAGTGAGCCTGGCGATGTGGTCTTAGTAGCGGGGAAGGGGCATGAACCCTATCAAGTCATTGGCGAACGCGTGATTCGGTTCGATGACCGAGAGGTGGTGCGGGAGATTTTGACTCGGCGTATGCAACCGTTGAACAGCCATTAGGGACTATGGGCAACGTTAGTTCACACCGGTGGCCGGAACGTTGGCGCGGGGACAGCCCTGGGCCGATGCGTAGTCGCCTGCCGACGGAGCATCAAGCGTTGGGGGTGGGGCCCCAACGCACTGATCGAAAACCGAGGGCCAGGCGCGTGTCGGCCGCCAAAAAAGGTCGGTGCCACGAATCGACCGCGCCAGGCGGCGGGCCCCGCGCCACTCATTGAAAGAGCTTTTTGAATCTAACGGCGGGAGAGGTGGTTTCTTACTTGGGAGGAAAGCTCACGTCCGGTTCGGCAGAGACTCGAGTTGCGTCCGTCTCCATCGACTCGCGAACAGTCGAGCGAGGCGATCTGTTCTTCGCCATCGTGGGCCCGCGTTTCGATGGGCATCAGTTCGTCCCCCAAGCCCTAGAGAAGGGCGCGGTAGGAGCGGTGGTGTCGAAGCCACGGACAGTGGGTGAGAGAGACGAAACTGAAATTGAGATTTGCGTCGAGGATACGACCGTAGCACTCCAAGATTTGGCTAAGGCGGTGCGCCAGTCGGCGGGCGTCAAGGTGGTGGCCATCACCGGAAGCGTAGGCAAGACCACTACCAAGGAAGCAACCGCCGCCGCACTAGGAGCCAGATTTCGGGTGCTGAAATCGGCGGGGAATCTAAACAATTTGTACGGTCTTCCACTCTCGATTCTGAAGTTAGATGGAGAAGAAGTCGCAGTTTGGGAAATGGGAATGTCGGCGCCCGGCGAGATCGCACGCCTCACCGAGATCGCGAGGCCAGACGTGGGAGTGCTGCTGAACGTAGCAGAAGTTCACCGCGCGTTTTTTCCTTCTCTCGAAGCCATCGCGAAGGCGAAGGGAGAGCTTTTCGATGGCCTAGCCGGAGAGGCGGTGGCAGTTGTCAACGCCGACGATCCGTTGGTGCTCGAAGAAGCTCGCCGGTTCTCGGGGAGACAGGTTCGCTTCGGGATCGGAGAAAAAGCCGAGCTACGTGCCCGGAAGCTCGTTCGAACGTCGAACGGTATGCAGTTCATCGCTGAGCTCGAGGATTCCACCGGCGAACATCCTAAGGAACGAACGAACGTGGTGGCCCCTCTTTTCGGGAGGCACAACGTCTATAACCTGCTCGCCGCCCTCGCCGCTTCCTGGACACTTGGATTGTCATTGGAAGAGGCGGCGGAGAAACTGCGGAATCTACAACCGGCAGCGCGGCGAGGTGAGCGTATCCACTTTGGAGGCGGTCCCCTCGTCATCGACGAGACTTACAACTCGAATCCCGCGGCAGTGAAGGCGGCGCTCGCTTCTTTGATGGAGGAAGGGGCTTCGCGACACATCGCGGTACTGGGGGATATGCTGGAGCTCGGGGATCGTGCCGAAGCGCTTCATGTCGACTGCGGCCGTTATGTCGCCGAACGCGGAGTGTCTCTCCTCATCGGTGTCGGTCCACTGGGGGCGACCCTCGTCGAAGGCGCGCGGCGCGCCGGAATGTCGAAGGACGCTCTTTTCACCGCTGCCGATGCGGTGGAAGCGGGCGAGCTTCTGGCCAAGCTGGTCTCTCCCGAAGACGCGGTCTTACTCAAAGCCTCGCGCGCAGTGACTCTCGAAGAGGCCATCACTGAACTTCGGAAGCGATATCCGGTGGAGTCGGCCTGATGCTCTTTCATCTTCTCTATCCGCTTCACACCGAGTACAGCGCCTTCAACGTATTCCGTTACGTGACGTTCCGCACTGCGTGCGCCACGCTCACCGCGCTTCTCATCAGTCTCTTATTGGGGCCATGGCTCATCAGACGATTGGGGGACTTCCAGATCGGTGAACGCATTCGAGAGGAAGGTCCGGAGCACCACCAGATTAAGGCCGGCACTCCCACCATGGGAGGTCTGTTGATTCTGTCCGCGATCGTGATTCCAACTTTTCTCTGGGCAGACCTCAGAAACACCTTCGTATGGATTGCCTTGGCGATGACCATCGGCTACGGCACCATCGGCCTAGCCGACGACTTCCTAAAGCTGCACCGTAAACAATCGGGAGGGCTGGCCGGGCGATGGAAGCTGGTGCTTCAGATCGTCGTAGCCCTTGCCCTCGCGGGCTATCTGTTGCAGCTTTCGTATCGTGGCTCGTACAGCACGGAGTTGTTGTTTCCCTTCTTCAAGGACGTGAGGCCCGACCTATCGTGGGCCTTCGTGCCGTTCGCGGTTTTGGTACTGGTGGGGGCTTCTAACGCCGTTAACCTCACCGATGGTCTCGACGGGTTGGCGGTCGGTAGTGTTTTGATCGCGGCTGCCACCTACACCGTGTTGACCTACGTCACCGGTCACGCTCAATTCTCGACATACCTAGATTTGATTCATATCCCGCGGATTTGGGAGCTCACCATTTTCGGCGGAGCGATGGTCGGAGCCAGCCTCGGTTTTTTGTGGTTCAACTGTTACCCGGCGCAGGTGTTTATGGGTGACGTAGGCTCGCTGGCATTGGGTGGGGCGATCGGAACAGTAGCCCTGCTGATCAAGCAGGAACTATTGTTGATTCTTGTGGGTGGATTGTTCGTGGTGGAGGCGCTGTCGGTGATCATCCAGGTGACGTCGTTTCAGTTGACTGGCAAGCGGGTATTTCGCATGGCGCCTTTACACCATCATTTCGAGCTCGTGGGTTGGAAGGAGCCGAAGATCATCATTCGGTTTTGGATCGTAGCCATCATTTTCGCGTTGGCCAGTCTCACGACTTTGAAGATTCGGTAGATGCGTGGACGACACAGAAGAAATCGGGGGCACGCGTTATCGGGGGCGCCGCGTGCTCGTGATCGGTCTCGCCCGGAGCGGACTGGCGGCCGTGGAGTTTCTCCTCCGTTGCGGTGCTCAGGTACGTGCCAACGATCGGAAGCGCGTGGAGGAGCTCCCACCGCGAGTGTTGGAGCTCGCCGAACGGGGTGTCGATTTGGTCACTGGCTCCCATCCGGCGGGACTCGTGAGAGACATCGATCTGGTCGTTCTGAGTCCTGGTGTTCCCATGGACGTCAACCCGTTGAAAGAAGCCAGAGAGCAGGGAGTGCCCATTTTGGGAGAGTTGGAGCTGGCGTTTCGAGCGATCGAGGGGTCGGTGGTGGCAGTGACCGGCACCAAGGGCAAATCGACGACCGCGACGCTCATCGCGGACATCTTGAGTCGAGACGGTCGGTCGGTCGTGTTGGGCGGCAACATCGGGCAACCGCTCACCAGCTTAGTGGAAAAGGCGGGGAAGGACTCATTCGTAGTGGTAGAGGTTTCGAGCTTCCAACTCGAAACGACGGTGAGTTTTCGACCAAGAGTCGTGGTACTTCTCAACGTGACACCCGACCATCTGGACAGGCACCCATCTTTCGAAGCGTACCGCGAGGCCAAGGCGCGCATCTTTGCCAATCAGGAGCAGGAAGATTGGGCCGTAGTCTACGGCGGCAATCCCCTGACGATGGATATGGGTTCTAGAAGTCGATCGCAGAAGATCTATTACAGTCTCGATTGCATGGGTGACAAGATGCCTCACGTTTGCGTCAAGGAGGGGTGGATCGTAAGACACGAGGACGCGTTCACCTACGAATGGATACCGTTAGAGAGCATTTCCATTCCCGGCGAGCACAACGTGGAGAACGTGATGGCGGCCGCCGCGGCGGCGGCAACTCTTGGGGTTCCGGTCGAAGCGATGAGGGAGGCGGTGGCCAGCTTTCCAGGCATTCCGCACGCCCTCGAGAGGGTCGCCAAGATTGCGGGGGTTTCGTTTTACGACGACTCGAAAGCCACGAACGTCGCGGCCGCGCAAGCCGCGATCGCGAGCTTCGATGAGGGCGTGATTTTGGTTTTGGGCGGGCGTTCCAAGGGTGCCGATTTCGAGACGTTGCTCGACGACGTCAGGGGGAAGGTCAAATTAGTGTTGGCTCTCGGCGAAGCGAAAGAGCAAATTGCGGGAGTTCTGGGTTCAGACGTCCCAGTGATTATATGCACCGGGTTACGGGAGGTGGTGGAGCGGGCTTTCGAACACTCGGAGCCGGGAGATACCGTGCTCTTTTCTCCCGCTTGTGCGAGCTTCGATATGTTCGCCGATTACGCCGAGCGAGGCAGGCTCTTTAGAGAAGAAGTCGAGAGACTCAAGAAGAAGAAACGCCCCGACAGGGGGAAGAGTAAATGACGGCCCGTCAGGGCCGTCGGCCAGGCGTGGGGGTGGGGCCCCAGGCAATTGAGAAATGCCGGAAAGAGGCAGTAGTAGCGAGCACTAAGTAATGGCCAAGAAACTCTCAGCAGATCGAACGCTTTTCATCGTCACCATCGGATTGGTGTCGTTCGGCCTGGCTATGCTCTACAGCGCTTCGGCGGTCGTTGCCGATGCAGCGCATCGAGGGCCCAATTTCTTTCTCATCAAACAGCTCATCTGGGCGGCCTTGGGTCTGGCGGTCATGACAGTGTTGATGAAGATGGACTACCGCAGACTTCGACAGCCGGTTCTGGTCTACGGTTTTCTTATCTTAACCGTGGTTTTTCTCATCGCGGTGCTCTTCTCTCCGCCGCTTAAGAACGCACACCGATGGCTTCGCTTTAGTCTGCTTTCGTTCCAACCTTCGGAGATGGCGAAACTGTCGTTGATCTTGACGGTGGCTTACCTATTGGATCAGAAGCGCGAGCGGATCGACGATTTCTTTGGTGGGCTCTTTCTTCCTTTGGCCGTCACTGGGTTTCTGGCCTTTCTGGTTCTCATCGAGCCGGATTTCGGCACCGCCACGTGCCTGGCGTTCGTTGGTTTCTGCCTTTTCTTCGTGGCCGGAGCTCCCTTTCGTTACCTGGCAGGACTCGGCATGGCGGCGGCACCCCTGATGTACCTTTTGATTGTTCGAGTGGACTATCGCCGGGAGCGGCTACTCGCCTTTATCGATCCATTCGAGGATCCGTTAGGCCGAGGTTTTCAAATCATCCAGTCTCTCATTGCGGTCGGGACGGGCGGAATTCTGGGCGCGGGGTTCATGCGGAGCCGCCAGAAGCTGTTCTACTTACCAGAGCCGCATACTGACTTCATCTATTCGGTGATCGGTGAAGAATTGGGTTTCGTCGGAGCCGTGGCGGTGCTGGGCGCCTTCGTGGTGTTGCTGTGGCGGGGCGTCGTCATCGCGCGGCGTGCGCCGGATCTTTTCGGGACTTTGTTGGCGAGCGGACTTACCGCCCTGATCGTTGGGCAGGCGCTCATGAACATGGGAGTGTCCTTGGGGATGCTTCCCACCACGGGAATACCACTGCCGTTTATTTCGGCGGGTGGGTCTTCCTTGGTGACATCGTTGGCGGCAGTCGGGCTGCTGCTGGGCATTTCCCAGCATGCGAGGTAAAGGTTGTCGGGTAGCCGAAATGGCTTGCGGCTGCTGGTGGCGGCAGGCGGCACCGGGGGGCATCTCTACCCGGCCCTTGCGGTCGCTCGAGAGCTCAAGCAGCGGGATGCGGAGTCGGAAGTGATCTTCGCGGGTACGAGGCGGGGATTGGAGGGGAAGGTGGTTCCCCAGGCAGGTTACCCGCTCGAGATACTGAGAGTGGATCCTCTTCGAGGGGGCTCTGTCTTTCGGAAGTTGAAAGGTCTGTTGCAGATTGGCCCGGCGATGCTCGAGTCCTCGCGTCTACTACGGCGCATCCGTCCTCACATCGTGATGGGGGTAGGCGGCTACGTCTCCGGCCCCCTACTGGCGGTGGCTGCCGTTTCGGGAGTGCCGACACTCATCCTGGAGCCCAACGCGGAACCGGGGTTGACCAATCGATGGCTATCGCCTTGGGTCGATGCGGCCGCTCTCGCTTGGGAAGAGACAGGGCGTTTTTTCCGCGGGAAGGGATTCGTCTCTGGTAACCCGGTTCGAGAGGAGATCACGCGTGTCGAGTCGCGTCCGCCGTGCGAAACGATGCACGTGTTGGTCTTCGGGGGAAGCCAAGGCTCCCTAGCGCTCAACCGCGCCATGGTCGAAACGCTTCCTCACCTCCGGTCCCATCGGGACCGGTTGCGGATCACCCATCAGACAGGCGAGGCGGGGCTCGAGTGGGTACGAACGGCCTACCAAAAAGAGGGATGGACCGCTCGCGTCGAAGCCTATTTCGACACGATGGCGAACGAGTACGGAGATTGTGACCTGGTGGTGTCTCGAGCCGGAGCGACGACGTGCGCGGAATTGGCAGCAGCGGGGCGCGGGGCGGTTTTGGTTCCCCTGCCGCTTGCCGGAGACCACCAGCGAGCGAACGCCGAGGCTATGGCGCGCGCAGGTGCAGCCCGAATGGTTCTACAAGAAATTCTCACCGGAGAGAATCTGGCCTGCACCCTGATCGATCTCCTGGAGGATCGAGCGGGTCGCCAACGAATGGCGGAGGCCGCGAAAACATTGGCGAGGCCGGGAGCGGCAGGTGTGATCGTCGATCGTTTGGTGGAACTGGTGGACAAGAATCCGAGGGAGGAGGCGGCGTGAGTGCACCGTTGTTCTCCAGAAAGACCCGAATCCATTTCGTGGGCGTAGGCGGAATCGGAATGAGTGGGCTCGCCGAGGTGCTCGTGAACCTCGGCTACCCGGTGAGTGGTTCTGACTTGAGCAAAGGCGTCGTGGTCGAGCGGCTTCAATCGATAGGAGTCAAGTTCTTCGAGAAACATCGCAAGGACCATGTGCGTGGCGCTGACGTGGTGGTGGTCTCGTCTGCCGTGCGCTCCGATAATCCAGAGCTCGAGGAGGCCCGGCGACTTCAAATCCCGATCATTCCGCGCGCCGAAATGTTGGCGGAGTTGATGCGGTTGAAATACGGCATCGCAGTTGCCGGATCGCATGGAAAGACGTCGACGACTTCGATGGTTTCGGTGCTATTGGCTCGCGGGGGGCTGGATCCAACGATGGTGATCGGCGGTCGGTTGGGTATCTTGGGGAGCAACGCCAAGTTGGGTCGATCGGACTTCATGGTTGTAGAAGCGGATGAGTCCGACCGCAGCTTCTTGCACCTTTCCCCGGTGGCGGCGGTGGTCACCGGAATTGATCGCGAGCACCTCGAAGCCTATCGCGACATGGAGGATCTGAAGGACGCCTTCGTGGATTTCGTGAACAAGATCCCCTTTTACGGTGCGTCTCTATTGTGTCTGGATGACGAGCGCGTGCAGGATATTTTGCCCCGCATCAAACGACGCTATGTGACCTACGGCTTCTCGACGCAGGCCGACATTACCGCGGACGCCATCAACCTTTCAGGTATGAATTCTTGCTACCGATTGAAGGTTCGTGGGCAGGAGATGGGCTCGATTAAGCTTCGCGTTCCGGGGCGGCACAACGTCTTGAATAGCCTCGCGGCGGTGGGCGTGGGGCTAGAGTTGGGTATCTCGCTCGAGGACATCGGTGCGGGGCTCGAGTCTTACTCGGGAGTCGACCGAAGATTTCAGGTTAAAGGCGACCATGCGGGGATCCTGGTGGTGGATGATTACGCACACCATCCGACGGAAATACGAGCCAGCTTGGCCACCGCAAAGGAGGCGTTCGGGCGTCGCACGGTCGTCGTCTTCCAGCCCCATCGTTACTCGCGGGTGAAGGAGCTCTTTGATGACTTTTGTCGAGCCTTTCATCAGGCGGATCTCTTGTTGGTGACTGAGATCTATCCGGCCGGAGAGGATCCGTTGCCGGACGTATCCGGTCAACGGCTTGCGGACGGTATCAAAGTGCATGGTCACCGCGATGTCCGCTTCGTCGGTGACCTGCAAACGATTCCCAAGATCTTGGAAGACCAGCTTCTGGAGGGTGACTTGATCATGACGTTGGGAGCGGGCAGCGTCACATCGCTATCTGATGAACTTGCGGAGATGATTCGTGAACGTGGCTGAATATCCGGTCGTGCAGCTGGTCACTGCCTTCAAGGAGGCGGGGGTGCGTTTTCGGCAGGAAGAACCCTTAGCCCGTTTTACGACCGTTGGCTTGGGGGGGCCGGCCGAGGTGTTGGCGTTTCCCGCTTCGACGGAAGAGCTGCTGTCCGCGGTTCGTTTGGCCAGCGAGCTCAAGGTTCCTGCCCGTGTGTTGGGAGGGGGAAGCAATCTTCTGGTGAGCGACGAAGGCGTTCGCGGAGTCGTCATTCACACGGGAGCGATGAAGATCGTCGGTTTTGGAGACAAAGGGGAAGTCGAGGCCGAAGCCGGCGCTCATTTTCCTGGGTTGGTAAGGGCTGCCGTGTCACGGGGGCTACGCGGTCTCGAAGGCGGGGTCGGTATTCCCGGTACGGTGGGTGGTGTCCTGACGATGAATGCCGGCGCCTACGGGTTTTCCATCGGCGAGTGGGTCGAGCACGTGACGGTGGTTGACCCACAGGGAGAGAAGTTGGAGCTTTCGCGGGAGCAAATCGATTTTCGCTATCGTCATTCTTCTTTCGGAGGCGAGCTCGTGGTGGCGAGATGCCGAGTGAAGTTGGCTGAGGATGATCCGCGGGCTATCCGCGCGGACATGGAAAAACAGCTAGCCGATCGGAAGACCAACCAGCCGGTCGGGGTGAAGAGTGCCGGCTGCATCTTCAAGAATCCATCGGGCGATTCGGCCGGCCGGATCATCGATAGCTTGGGGTTGAAAGGTCGGCGTGTGAACGGTGCGCGAGTCTCCGAGGTCCATGCAAACTTTTTTGTTCACGACGGCACGGCGACAACGGCGGATGTCCTGGCCCTCATCGAGCAGATCAAGGAGAAGGTTTACCAGGCTACCTCTATCGAGTTGGAGGAGGAGGTTCGACAGTGGACTTAGAAAAGCGATCGAAGGGGAGTAAGGCCTCTTCCGAGCTTTTCTTGAGGAGGCGTGTCCGTCCTCGGCGCGCCTCTAGAAGAGCGGTCTTGGTGGCGCTGCGTTGGATGGGAGCAGTCACCGGGCTCGCGATTCTCGTCGCCGCGGGGTTTTGGACCGCCGCGGCGGCGGGGCGAGCTCCCGAGCTTGCGGTTAGCAGAATTCTTGTTGAAGGGAACAATCGACTGGCAGAGGGGGAGATTCTTGAAGCGCTAGGGCTTCATCCGGGTTCGAATATTCTCACGTTGGACCTCGATACTTTGAAGCAGAAACTGCTCCTTTCGGCGTGGGTGAAGGATGTGGAGCTGGCGCGGATTCTTCCCGCAACACTCACTCTCAAGCTAGAGGAGCGCGTCCCGCTCGGAATCGCGGTGGTGGATCGTCTTTACCTCATCGATGCCAGCGGGGTGTTTCTCGACGAAATGGGTCCTGGTTACGGAGACCTTGCGCTTCCTGTGGTGAGCGGACTCACCGACCAGCGAGGGGAGTTACTACCCGGTCGCCGCGAACTGGCGGGACGAGTTCTTTCGGCTTTGGCGGCCGATGAAAGGCTCGAGGCGGCGGTCTCGGAGATCGACGTCTCGGGAGGCGCCGACTCGATCCAAGTCTTGCTTCGCCATCCGCCGCTCGCCATCATCGGAGGGGAAGCCGACCTGGCTTCTCGCCTCCAGGAGATCATTCCACTTACGGAAGAGATTCAAAATCGTTTTTCATCGGTTGACGCTGTGGACGTGCGATTCCAAGGACGCGTGTACTTGCAACTCGCCGCGCCCGAAATGTCGGAGGACGTCGTGCTCGAGACGTCTGAAGATGTTGTCGAAGAGCTGGTCCCGGCTGGGGGGAGGTGATCGTCCTGACCAAGAAAGAGAGATACATCGTTGGCATCGACATTGGCACTGCCAAGGTGACTGCCATCGTCAGCGAGGTAACGGAGGAAGGTCGTCTAGAGATCATCGGTATCGGGTCGACCGAGTCCAAGGGTTTGCGCAAGGGGATGGTGATCAACCTGGAGCAGACCGTCGAGTCCATCAAGCGCGTGGTCGAGGAGGCGGAGCTCATGGCCGGGGTCGAAATCGAATCGGCCTACGTCGGTCTCGCCGGGGGGCACATCAAAGGTTTCAACAGCCGAGCGGTGGTGGCGATCACTAGCAAGACCCGTGAGATCGGTAGGGAAGACGTCTACCGAGCCATCGAAGCCGCCAAAGCCATTCCGTTGCCAAGCGACCGGGAGATTGTCCACGTGCTGCCGCAAGAGTTCGTAGTGGATGGGCACGACGGAATCTTCGATCCCACTGGGATGACCGGTAGCCGACTCGAAGCCAACGTGCACATCATCACCGCGAGCACGACTGCCATCCAAAACATCGTGACGTGTGTGAATCGCGCCGGGATGGAAGTCATCGAGACGGTACTGGAACAGTTGGCAGCGGCTGAAGCATGCCTGACCGACGACGAAAGGGAGCTCGGCGTCGCCTTGCTCGATATCGGTGGAGGAACTACTGATATCGCCATCTTCGACAAAGGTACGATCTGGCACACCTCGGTCTTGCCGACCGGCGGAGATCACTTCACCAACGACGTCGCGGTTGGATTGCGCACCCCCATCTTGGAGGCGGAGAAGATCAAGAAGAAATACGGTTGCGCTTTGGCGACGATGGTGTCGGAGGAGGACACCATCGAGGTGCCGAGTGTAGGGGGGCGGAAACCGCGTATCCTCGGACGCCAGATCCTGGCGGACATTCTTCAACCGCGAGCGGAAGAGATCTGCCACTTGGTGTTTCAAGAGATTCGTCGCGCCGGCTACGAGCGAACCTTGAACTCGGGTGTGGTCATCACTGGTGGAAGCGCCTCTTTGGAGGGACTTCCCGAAGTGGCAGAGCGAGTCTTCGATATGCCGATTCGTCGGGGGGTTCCGACCGGTATCGGAGGACTCGTCGATGTCGTAGCCAGCCCTTCTTATGCAACCGGGGTGGGGTTGGTACTTTATGGGCTTAGAAGCAGGTCAAATCGCCTCTTGCCTCGCGTTACGGTGGGATCGCCATTAGGGCGGGCGGCGGCGCGGGTGCGTGAGTGGCTACACGCAATGTCAATCAGTTTTTGATTCCTCGATAAGGGAGGTGGGTGAATGATTCGTTTCGAAGACGACGATTTGTCGGCAGATACACCGAAGGATTTCGCATCTGAAGAAGACCTCGTCACTGGGGCTAGGATCAAGGTGATCGGAGTGGGCGGAGGAGGAGGCAACGCCGTGAATCGGATGATCGCTTCTCGCATCGGGGGGATCGAGTTCCTTTCTGCGAACACCGACGCACAAGCGCTCCGCACGAACCACGCCACAACCAAGATACAGCTCGGTGAGAAGCTCACCAAAGGGCTGGGCTGCGGAGCGCAACCGGAGGTGGGCCGCCAGGCGGCACTCGAGGATACAGAAAAAATCCTAGAGATCCTCGAGGGAGCCGACATGGTGTTCATCACTGCCGGTCTCGGAGGCGGAACCGGAACCGGTGGCGCGCCCATCGTCGCCTCACTGGCGAGTGAGCTCGGTGCGCTGACGGTGGCGGTTGTAACGAAGCCGTTCACGTTCGAAGGCAAGCGTCGCATGGCGCAGGCCGATCAGGGGATCCGTGAGCTTCGCGACTGCGTCGATACGCTCATCTGCATCCCGAATGACCGGTTGCTCGCAACCGTCGAAAGGGATACGCCCCTGCCCGAAGCGTTCAGCGTAGCCGACGATGTCTTGCGGCAGGCCGTCCAGGGCATCTCCGATCTGATCACCGTCCCGGGCCTGATCAACTTGGATTTTGCCGACGTCAAGACCATCATGCGCGGCATGGGCGATGCGGTGATGGGCACCGGTATTGCCAGCGGAGAGAATCGCGCCGTGGAAGCCGCCCAGAAGGCCATTTCCAGCCCGCTTCTCGAAGACACTTCGATCCAAGGGGCGAAGGGGGTCATCATCAATATCACCGGCGGCGACGACCTGAGCCTCAGCGAGGTGAACGAAGCGTCTTCGATCATTCACCAAGAGGCCGACGAGGACGCGGTCATCATCTTCGGCGCGGTCATGGAGCCCAAGATGGAAGGGAAGGTCAAGATCACCGTCATCGCCACCGGCTTCCCGAGGAGCGAAAAGGCGGGCCGTTTGCAGCGAGCTACGACTCCGGTGGACATGCAGAACTACCAGTCGGTGGTCCGCGAGGGTACCACCGGTGGGAGCAGCTTCTACCGTCCGGGAAGCGAAGAGAGCAATGTGGACAGTGCTCTCAACTCGGATTTGGACTTCGGTCCGGTGGAAGAGGCTGAAGGGGAGGATCTCGACGTTCCGACGTTTTTGAGAAAATCGAAATAGCTTTTTTGCGAGACCCCGCCAACTCGGTCCAGGCGGAGTTGTCTACGCCGTTCTGGGAGAGGGTGGGGTGAGGGGTCGTGGCTCTTAGCGCTGGTGAGCGTCTCGGTCCCTATGAAATCCTCGCACCTCTCGGTGCAGGTGGCATGGGTGAGGTCTACAAGGCCCAAGACACTCGGCTCGATCGCACCGTCGCCATCAAAGTTCTCCCTTCTCATGTAGCCGGCAACCCAGAAGTCCGCCAGAGATTCGAGCGAGAAGCCCGCGCCGTCTCGAGCTTGAACCATTCCCACATTTGCACGCTTTACGACATCGGCAGCGAGAATGGTGTCGACTTCATGGTCATGGAGCACATCGAGGGGGATACGCTCGCCGATCGATTGAGCAAAGGAGCGCTTCCTTTCGACCAGGCGCTGCGACGGGGGATCGAGATCGCCGACGCCCTGGACAAAGCGCACCGTCAAGGCGTGGTCCACCGAGATCTGAAACCGGGCAATATCATGCTCACGAAGTCAGGCGCGAAACTACTCGACTTCGGCCTCGCGAAGATGACGGCGGCGGAAACGAATGCCGGTGGCGTATCGGCCTTGCCCACTGAAGCGAAGCCTCTTACTCAGGAAGGCTCGATCCTGGGAACCTTCCAGTACATGGCCCCGGAGCAGCTCGAGGGGAAGGAAGCTGACGCGCGGGCAGACCTCTTTGCGTTCGGAGCCGTCCTCTACGAAATGCTCACCGGGCGGAAGGTTTTCGAAGGAGAGAGTCAGGCTAGCCTCATCACCGCCATCATGAGCGCCGAGCCCGCGTCCGTTTCCGACCTTCAGCCTTTGACGCCGTTCGCTCTCGAGCGTCTCGTTAAGAGGTGCCTGGCGAAGGATCCCGAGGATCGCTGGCAGAGCGCGAGGGACGTGACGCTGGAGCTCGGATGGATTCGCGACAAGGGTGACGCGGACGCTTCGACAACGGCGCCGGCCGGAGCACGAAGCCGTAAGCGACTCTCTTGGGCGCTTGTCCTCTTGCTTGCGGCCGCCATCGTAGGCGTTGTGGTTCATCGATTCACGGAGCCCGATGCCCCACCGGTGATCCGGTTCCGAACCGAAGCCGGCGAGCTCAGTGTCACCAATGGGCAGTTCGTGAAGATCACACCCGATGGCAGGACCCTCGTCTATCGCGGCGAGCGGGACGGCGTCAGTCAGTTGTATCGACGCGCGCTCGACGAGATCGAAGGGACGCCGCTTCCCGGAACGGAAAATCCCAACAATCTCTTCATTTCCCCGGACGGCCGGTGGGCTGGGTTCCTCCAGGTCGCGGATCTGCTCCTTAGGAAGGTGTCCCTTTCCGGCGGAGCTCCGGTGACGATCTCCGAGTTGCCTGTGGCCGCAAGGGGAGTGAGCTGGGGCGACGACGATACGATCGTCTTCGGTTCTGACGGCGGGGGCCTGTGGCAGATACCCGCCCGCGGAGGCGAACCACAACCGCTCACCAACCCAGCCGAGGGACACGAGCACAACCGGCCCTTCCACTTGCCGGGAGCGAAGGGAGTCCTCTTCACGGTTTGGGCGGGAGGAACGAGCGAAGTTGCGGTCCTTCCCCCTGGAAGCAACGAGCCGCGGGTCCTCCTCGAAGGGACGACGCCCCAGCTCACCGCGTCCGGCCATCTGGTCTATCAGCGAGAGGGCGGCCTATGGGCGGTGGCGTTCGATTCCGATCGGTTGGCGATCAAAGGGACGCCCGCGCCGGTCGTCGAGGGCGTTCAGTTGACGGGCAACACCGCGGCACAGTTCGCACTTTCTCATGAGGGTACTCTCGTGTACGTGCCGCCCGATGTGGGCGCCGCCTTCCGATTGGTTGGGGTCGACCGAGAGGGTAGCGTAACGCCGCTCTCTAAGAACCTTGAAGCCCTCGATCAGCCGAGACTATCCCCCGATGAGAGTCGCGTCGCTGTGGAGATGAACTCTCCCTTGACCGGCTTCGATTTGTGGCTCCATGACATCGAGCGTGGAACGCGCTCGCGCCTCACGGTGGATGGCGGAACCAACGCCGTCTGGTCGCCCGGAGGCGATCGGATCGCTTTTCGTCACTACGCGGGCAACTTGCTCACCATCTCCGCCGACGGAAGCGGGGAATCAGAGGTCCTTTATCGGCGTGACGACGGCGATCTTCTCCACCCTGTGCCATCCTCGTGGTCCCCGGATGGCCGATTCCTGGCTCTCGCGACCCTTGGAGGAGACATTTTTGTGTTGGCGCTCGGTGGCGAACCGGAACCCTTCCTCGCCACCGAGTTCACTGAGCGAAACCCGATGTTCTCTCCCGACGGGCGCTTCCTCGCGTACGTCTCGGACGAGACGGGGCGGAACGAGGTCTACGTTCGGCAATTCCCCGGCCCGGGAGGAAAGTGGACCCTCTCGATCGACGGCGGTACGTTGCCCGTTTGGTCCAAGGATGGAAGTGAGCTCTTCTATCGGGAGGGCAACCGGATCATGGAGGTTAGTATCCAAAAGGAGCCCACGTTCTCCGCTGATGCGCCACGCGTCGTCCTCGACATTGGATTCGCGGCAGAGCCGCCCACGTTCGACGTCTCTCGCGATGGAGAGCGCTTTCTCATGATTCAACGGGATGCTAGCTCGAAGAGAAGCTTGGTAGTCGTTCTCAACTGGTTCGAGGAACTGAAGCGCCTCGTTCCAAAGTAAAAAAAACATATTTTCCCTTGACAAGATTCTCGTAACAGACTTTCCGATCTCCTCGATTGCCTCCGCAGCGCCATCTCTCGAGTGTGCGTTGACGTTCTAGTCAACGTCTAGAAGTTTCGAGACAAAAACTTCGTCGAAGTACGTTCCTTTCGACTCACGTCATCTCCAGGCCAAAAAAAGTGCGTTGTTATATTGCTTGTGGGGGTAACGAGATATGTTTAGCAAATTACTAAGATCGATTTCGGATGATGAGCTACTCCACAGCTTGTCCGGGCTGGTGCATCAATCACGACGCGTCGAGTCGGAGTTGGTCGCACACATCGCCGAGGTGGACGAGCGGCGTTTGTATGCCCGGGAAGCGTGCTCGTCGATGTTCACTTATTGCATCGAGGTCCTACATATGTCGGAGGCCGAGGCCTATCTCCGAATTCGAGCCGCCCGTGCATCGCGAAAACACCCAGAGCTCCTGGCCATGCTGAAGGACGGGCGCATTCATCTGACCGGCGTCGCCAAGCTCTCGCCGTACCTCACCGAGGCGAATCGGGAGACGGTTCTGTCGCGTGCTGCTCATAAGTCCAAGGCAAGGATCGAAGAGCTGGTGGCGGAGATTGCACCGAAGCCCGATGTTGCCCCCGCGATACGCAAGCTTCCCGCACAACTGCGCCCAGACGCAGTTGGCCCTTCGCCCGCGCCTCCCGTCGTCCCAGTCGCTAGGCCCGCAGCGATTAAGCCACTGGCGCCAGCGCGTTACAAGGTCCAGTTCACGGCCAGCGCCGAGCTGAAGGACAAGATCGAGCGCCTGCGCGGGCTCATGCGCGGCTCGGTGCCCGACGGCGATTTGGCGGCGATCATCGAGGAAGCCGTGACGGAGAAGCTCGAGCGGCTCGAGGCGAAGCGTCTTGGCAAGACGAAAGCGCCCAGGAAGAGCGTCGAAGAGACCGATACGTCGCCGTCGTCACGTTATATCCCGGCCGCGGTGAGGCGTGCCGTGAGCGAGCGGGACCGGAATCAGTGCACCTTTGTGGACGCGCGGGGTAAGCGCTGTAGTGAGCGATCCCAACTTCAGTTTCACCACAACCAGCCCTATGCCCGTGGAGGCGACCACAGTGTCGAGAACATCCAAGTGATGTGCTCCACGCACAACCAGCATCTCGCCGAGTACGACTATAGCAAAGAAACAATGGAGCGATACCGTATCCGGGAGCCCGACCCCGTCTACGACTCGCTGGTCATAATAAATAGCGGCTTGCCGTCGAACTTGTCGAAGATGGGTCGTAGTCGGTCGGTGTCGTAGTACTTCTCTACGTTCACGACCTTCTTCTTACTGGTCACGACATCGAGCGGGACGCTGTCGTAACGTCCGTTTCGAACCGAGACCAACTTGCCTTCCACACCCCGAAGGACGAGATCCATCGCTAGGTTGCCGAATGCCATCGGTACGATGGAGTCCATCGCGTCGGGGTTGCCGCAGCGGACGAGGTAGCCTAGCCGTTGGTTGATGACGTTGATGCGGCGTCCCTTGTTGAATTTCGGCGAAAGGTCCTTCAGTTTTTCCGAGACGATGTCGCCGATGCCTCCCAGTTTCTTGTGACCGTATGGGTCCTTCTCTTCTTTGTCGTAAACCATCTCCGACCCATTGAAGGTGGCTCCTTCGGAGACGATCACGACGGAGTATTTGCTGGGATTCGAATAACGGTCTGCCGTCAAGAGTTCACAGAGGCGCTCGATGTCGTATTGGTGCTCGGGGATTACACAGCGATTGGCGGCACCGGCCATGGTGGGGATCAAAGACGTGAATCCCGCGTAGCGTCCAAAGACCTCGATCACGAGGAAGCGCTCGTGGCTTCCAGCCGTGGTTCGTAAGGCGTGAGTCATCTCGATGGTGCGGGTCACGCACGTGCTGAAGCCAATGCAGTAGTCGGTTCCGGGAACGTCGTTGTCCATGGTTTTCGGAATCGCGATGATGCCGACGCCTTGTTGGTGGAGCCTCGCCGCGTAGGAGAGGGTGTCGTCTCCTCCGATAGGGATCAGCGTGTCGACGCCGAGCCAGTCGAGGTTGGCGAGGACCTCGCCGGTGACATCGTTCATTTCATCTGTGTAGCGCTCTTTGAGGTGCTCCGGGACACTCGCGAGGGGCAGGTGGCTCGGGCGTGTCCGAGAGGAATGGAGGAACGTACCGCCGGTGCGGCCCACCTTGTTGACGACTTCTTCGGTGAGCTCGATGACCTGCTCGTAGGAGGGCACCATGCTGTCGCGCACTAAATCAACGAGCCCCGCCCATCCGCGGCGGATGCCGAGTACCCGGTAGCCTTCCCTAAGCGCCCGGATCGTCAAGGCTCGGATCGCGGGGTTCAGTCCGGGTACGTCGCCGCCCCCAGTTAGAATGGCAATGGTGCCTTTTCGGTTACTCATATTTCGGTGGGTTTTGCGAGGGACATTCTATTCTAACCACCCAATTGGACTTTCGTCAATAAGATGACTAAAATCAATAGTTTGTATGAATAGAAGATTACAAGAGCGGAATCGAGAGCTGCTTCGGGGCGAGATCGGGACGGTCTTCAAGCCCCACGCGGGAAAGCTCCGCGTGGCGATCGGTTACCCCAACACCTACTACATCGGGATGTCGAACGTCGGTTTCCAGGCTGTTTATCGGTTCTGGAATGATGAGCCCAATGTGGTCTGCGAGCGCTTTTTTCTGCCCGACCATGGCGACGTCGACGGGCTCCGCAATAGAGGAGAGTCGCTCACCACCCTAGAGTCCGGGACCCCGGTGCGTGACTTCGATGTCGTGGCCTTCTCCATCACCTTCGAGCCGGACGAGCTGAACTTGATCTCGATGCTGGACTTGGCCCGCATTCCACCTCTGGCCGAGGAACGAGATGAGAGAGATCCCCTGGTTCTGGCCGGCGGCCCGGTGACATTCTTGAACCCGGAACCCTTGGCACCCTTTCTGGATTTGATCGCGGTGGGAGAGGCCGAAGCACTGCTTCGCCCCTTGACCGATGCGATGAGAACCGACATATCCCGGGCGGAGTTGTTCCGCCAACTGGAGGCTGTTGGAGGTTTCTACGTGCCAAGCCACTTCGAGATCGGCTATCACTCCGACGGGACCATCGCGCACCGTCTGAACAAGGTGTCCGAGGACAACCGGGTGGTGCGCGCGAAGATGGGCAAGCGAGCCGATTTGCCGCCCCCGGCAACATACGTTCTAACTTCCGCGACGGAGATGTCGAAGAAATTTCTGGTCGAGGTTTCTCGGGGATGTCCGACCCTGTGTCGGTTCTGCTGGGCGGGATACAACTACCTACCCAAGCGGTCTTTCGAGCTCGAAAAAATCTTAGAAGCCTCGCGACAAGCGAGGCATCACACGTCGGAGATCGGTCTGGTCTCGACCGCGGTCGGAGCTCACCGCGAGATCGTTCCTTTGGTGAACGGCCTCTTAGAAATGGGCTTTCGGGTCAGCGTCTCGTCGCTCCGATTCGAAGACTTGCGTCCGGAGCTCCTCGATCCGCTCGTGGGAAGCGGCGAGCGGACTCTTGCGGTAGCGCCGGAGGCCGGGACCGATCGGCTGCGTTTCGCCATCCACAAACGGATTCCCAACACCGAGATCCTGGAGAAGACCGACATGATCTTCTCGCGCGGCGTGGAGAACCTCAAGCTCTACTTGATGGTGGGACTCCCGGGCGAGCGTGAAGAAGACGTCGAGGGTATCGTCACTTTGGTCGAGTCCATTCGTAACCAGATGCTAGAGCATGGCCGTCGACGTGGCCGCCTGGGCAAGATCATCCCCAGCATCAACCCTTTTATTCCCAAGCCGGGGACACCCTTTCAGTGGTGCCCGATGGCTTCTCAAAAGGAATTGAATCGCAAGATGCGTTTCCTTCAGAAGTCGCTGGGGCGGATCCCTAACGTAGAGCCGCGCTGCAAATCCCCCCGACTCGAAAAGCTGCAGGCGATCTTGGCGCTCGGTGACCGCCGACTGGCTCCCGCCATGCTGCGAATGGCGAGAGGGGAAGCCGATTTGAGTCGCGCGCTCGCGCTCGAGGGGCTCGACTTGAGTTTCTACATTCATCGAGAGCGTCCGCTGGACGAGATTCTGCCCTGGGATCACATCGATAACGGCATGAAGAGCGAGCTCCTCGAAACGCAGTACCGGAAGGCCGGGGTCGCTCATTCGATGACCACCAGCGCCACCGCGTAGTCTCCGCTGTGACTAATGCTGACGTGGCTTTTCGCGCCGGCGGTCGTTTTCTTTTTCGCCTCGCCATGGAGCTTCAAGGTAGGGGCTTGGCCGGGTTCGCGGGCGACTTCGACATCGCCGACCGCCTCGTCCCCGCCGAGGCCGAGCGCAAGGCAGGCGGCTCGCTTGGCCGCATAGCGGCCGGCTAGATGAGGGTGAGGGTTGCGGCGCTTCAAACAGTAGCGCCGCTCAGGCTCGGTGTAGACGGGGCTTTCGGGTGGAGGTGTTTCGTCGAGGGTTGCCAGGTAGAGCCCGATTCTCATCTTACTAGTTACCCCCCTCACCCGGCGTCTGGCTCCGTTGATAGCGGCACGACGTTTTTTGACGCCCGGAATTCCCCCAAGGGGGAGAGGGAATAAAGGACGGCAGCCAGCATCGATTAGCCTATAAGCAATGAACGATCATTTCCAGCGACGCTCCATCGGAAGCGCAGAGCCGATCGATGTGGTGGTTTGCAAGCCCCTTGCCGACCGAGGCGTACCGCACGGATTCAGCTTGCGGTGGCGGAACGTGGGGAATGAGGAGCCATTCGGAGCTCGAGACCGTGGTGGTCAAGATCGAGCAGACCTTGCGCGCGCTCTGGGACTCGAGGCGGTGGCTCACATGCGTCAGGTGCACGGCTCGGTCGTCCAGGCGATCGATGAACCCCCACCCACTCTTCCGATCTGCGATGGGCTAGCCACGACGAGGAAGGGGCTCGCCCTGATCGTCCAGACCGCAGACTGCGTTCCGCTCGTCCTTTGGGACGAGGACAAAGGAGCGGTTGCCGCCGTCCACGCCGGTTGGAGGGGTGCGCTAGCGGGAGTCTCTCGCTCCGCGGCGGCGTTTCTAGTAAAGAGGTTCGGCTCGCGGGCAGAGTCGATCCACGTAGCGATGGGACCGTCCATTGGTGCCTGTTGCTATGAAGTCGGCGAGGAGGTAGTTCGGGCTTTCGACGAACATGTCTCTTACCCTAACGAACTCTTTTCATCCGGCCCACGCGGGAAGAGCCACTTGAATTTGATCGAGGCCAACTTCCGGCAGCTCGCCGAGCAGGGAGTTCCGCGAGAGCAGATCTATTCGAGCGGCATGTGCACGTCTTGCGACAATGGAGAACTCTATTCTTACCGCAAGGAGGGTAAGGGCGTGGGGAGATTGATGGGAGTCATCGGCGCCGGCTGAGCCGGCCAGGACACTAGAGAACTATGTGCTCTGCGTCGATTGATCCGATTGTGCCTCGCCGCCAGGGCCCGGGGGCGGGCCTAGGTAGTACATGATACGGCCGCAGCTGTCGCAGCTCAGGATCTCTTTCCCCACACGGATCTCGTTGTAGACCTGCGGCCGAAGTCGCACATGGCAGACGTCACAATGCTCGTCCTTGGCCTCCGCCATGGCGATGCCGCTCCGCGCGTCCGATACCTTGCGATATTGCGCCAGGAGACCGGCGTCGATCGTCGCCAGCAGTTTCTCTCGCTCGGAGGTCTCCGTTTCGAGCTCGGAGCGGAGGCGAGTCGCTTCTGTTTCTAGATCGGCCTCCATGGAGGTCATTTTTTTTTGTCCTTCTTCCAACTCTTTCTGGCGTAGCTTCAGCTGCTCTTGAAGTCGGTCGGCTTCGTCCATTCCAACGAGGATGTCCTCTTCCTTCTTGCCGATTTCTTCCTCGCTATTCTCGATCTGCTTTTGCATCGCCTTGTACTCATCGTTGGTCTTTACTTGCATCAGCTGATCTTTGTACTTCGCGAGCGACGTTTCCATGTGTTCCAGCTCTCCCTCCATGGTACGCCGTTGTTTCTGCGACTCGCCCAGACGGTCCTCGGCAGCTTTGACGTTCGCTCGCTCGGTGGCAATTTCTTTTTCCAGCTCCTCCACCTCGACCGGAATGCGTGCGAGCCGGGTTTCGATAGCTCGTATCTGAAGGTCGAGCTTCTGTAGGGTGATTAAGTTCTCGAGCTCTGGAATCATTGCACCACGAAACTGGTGGGCCCACTAGGACTTGAACCTAGGACCAACCGGTTATGAGCCGGTGGCTCTAACCAACTGAGCTATGGGCCCGTCCTCTTCAATAATACACTCTAAACCCGCGAACCCTCGAGGAAAGCCTTCAACTTGCGGCTCCGCGACGGATGACGGAGCTTGCGCAGCGCCTTGGTCTCGATCTGTCGGATACGCTCGCGGGTGACATCGAAGTTTTGCCCCACTTCTTCCAGGGTGTGCTCGCTGCCGTCACCGACACCAAACCGCATCTTGATGACCTTCTCTTCTCTCGGGGTCAGCGTCTTGAGCACCGCTTCCGTCATCTCCTTGAGGTTGGTATTGATGACCTGCTCGGCCGGAGAGACCACGCCGCGATCCTCGATAAAATCGCCAAGATGGCTGTCCTCTTCCTCCCCAATCGGAGTCTCGAGGGAGATGGGTTCCTGGGCGATCTTCAAGACCTTTCGCACCTTGGCCACCGGGATATCCATACGCTTGGCAATCTCCTCCGAGGTGGGCTCCCGACCGTACTCTTGCACCAAGCTCCGCGAGGTGCGAATGAGCTTGTTGATCGTCTCGATCATGTGCACCGGGATTCGGATGGTGCGCGCTTGATCGGCGATGGCACGGGTGATCGCTTGACGGATCCACCACGTCGCGTAAGTCGAGAATTTGTACCCGCGGCGGTATTCGAACTTATCGACCGCTTTCATGAGGCCGATGTTCCCTTCCTGAATCAAGTCTAGGAACTGCAGTCCCCGGTTGGTGTACTTCTTGGCGATGGAGACTACCAGACGCAGGTTGGCTTCGACGAGCTCCGACTTGGCCTGTAGCGCTTCCGCCTCCCCGTGTTTGATTCTGGCGAGAGTCCTTTTCAGCTGTGCGGGCAACGCCTCTAGCTCATCCTGAACACTACGGATGCCGGCCCGGCTCTTGCGCATTTCGGAGCGCAGTCGAGCCCTTTCGTCGTCTTTGGTCTTACCGCGACCCTTGACTCCGTTTAGGCGGGACTCCAGCCGAACCAGCCGTCTCTCGCCCGTCGCTACCTTGTCCGTGCCCTCACGGATCTTGTCCTTCATCTGACCCAGAAAGTTCTCGGTGAAATCGATGTCCTGGATGAGCCCGGACACCTTGATGCGCAATCGGCCCAGCTTCCATTTACCCTTGACGTAGCCGCGTGAGCGTTTCTTGAGCTTGATGAAGCGTTTGGCATAGGCGGTGCAGTCGCGGTAGGCCCGGTCCACCTTGTTAATCTGGAGAATCGCTTGGTGGCGTCGCTCGTCAATCTTTTGATCGGCGAGCTCGTCCTCGGTCATGATGATGAAGTCCTTGACGTTAGCTTCGCCTTGCTTGAGCGCATCCCTCAAGGCTAGGACTTCGGTGGCGACCATTGGCGTCCGGGAAACGGCTCGAGTCGCGGCGAGCTTGCCGTGCTCGATCCGCTTGGCGATCTCGACTTCACCCTCCCGAGTGAGCAAAGCCACCGTCCCCATTTCCCGGAGGTACATGCGCACCGGATCGTTCGTCTTGTCGAGGACTCCCGGTGTGAGATCGAGCTCGACCTCGCTTCGCCTCTTGCTCTTGTCCATACCAGCGTTGCCGGCCGCCTTGAGCTCCTTGTACTTGTCCTCTGACTCGACGACGTCGATGCCGTGGGTGCCAAAGGCGTCGAACAGCTCGTCCAACTCGTCGGATGAGCTCACCTCGGAGGGCAGCATGTCGTTCACTTCATCGTAGAGGAGATACCCCTTCTCCTTGCCGATGGTAATGAGTGTCTTTACTTCGTCGTACTTCTCCTCGATCGCCAAAAGCTTGTCCCTCCTACTAATCATGTAAGCGTCTCCATACGCCCGGAGTTCTCAATCCTTCGTGCGAGGGATTGAATCTCGGCGGTAATGTTGTCGTCGTCGACCCCGTGGGCCAGTTTAGCCCGCAAGCGCGAAAGCTGCCGGCGCCATCTCTGCTCGCGAATACGATTCATGCAATCGCGAGGACTCTGCCGAGGCCCCAAGGGGGACGGCTCCAAGGCGATTCGAGTCAGCATGTTTCGTTCGGTTTCCTCGTTGAGCCGATCGAGCACGCGCTCGGTTGAAAGGCTCTCCGAGACCACCACTTGTTTCATGGCCCTCAGAATAGATGCCGTTGCGAGCTCCTTGAGGTCTTCCTCTCCGAGCTCGTCGAGCAACGCCGGGGCATCTTCCGGCGACTGAAGCAACCATCTTATGAGGTCTCGCTCCGCTGGTCGTATTGAGCCGGCTGAGCTGGCCGATTCGGCGAACCCAAGATTTGGGACATTTTGGGGATTCTGAGCGTTTCGGTCGGCGAAGCTTACGCGGTGGGCACGGGCCAATACCTGACGGCGTAGCTCCTCCACAACGGTGGCGTCCGCGATCTCCGCCCGCTCCGCCAACCGGCTCACGTAGCCCACGCGTTCGACTTGGTTCGGGATGCGGGCCAAAGTAGGCAGCACTCCGTTGAGGAAGTCCACTTTGCCCCGCGGGGTCGCGATATCTGATTTCTTGGCGGAAAGCTCGATGAGATAGTCCATGAACGATCGAGCCCCGTCGACTCTTTGGCGATAGGCCACTCCACCTTCTTTCCGAATGAAGTCGTCGGGGTCCTGTCCGGGAGGAAGGCTCAATACGGAGACTTGGAACCCTTCCTCAAGCAACACGTCGATGCTGCGCGCCGCGGCGGCTTCTCCGGCTGCATCGGGATCGAAATTCACGACGATGCGGTCGGTGTAACGGCGAATGAGACGGGCGTGGCCCGACGTAAGACTGGTGCCGCAGCACGCGACGGCGTTCGTGACCCCCGCTTGGTAGGCCTGGATGCAATCCAGGTACCCTTCCATCAGAATAGCGGTTCCGATCTGCCGAATCCCAGTCTTGGCACTTTCGAACCCGTAAAGAACTCGGCTCTTGTTGTAAATAGGGCTCTCGGGTGAGTTCAGGTACTTCGGCTCACCGGGGCCGAGGAGTCTTCCCCCGAACGCCACGACTCTTCCTGTTTCATTGCGAATAGGGATGATGACGCGGTTGCGGAAACGGTCGTAGAACCCTCGGCCCTCACTACGTGGGGCGGCCAGGCCGGCGCGCGCCACCATCTCCGGCTTCGCACCTTTACTCGCGAGGTGCTCTAGCAGGGAAGACCATGCGTCGGCGGCGTACCCCAATCCGGCTTTCTCAATTGTCTCCCGGCTGAGACCCCGCCCTTCGAGATAAGAGAGGGCGCGAGGATTCTTCATCAGATGATTTTGGAAGAACCGTGCTGCCTCGTCATGAAGCTTGAGCAACAGGGTTCGATCTCGATTCTCTGGGCCCGCCTCGCGTTGGCTAGGGACGCTGATCCCTGCCCGCGAGGCGAGCTGAGTCACGGCTTCGGTAAAGGACATCTTGTCGTAGAGCATCAGGAACTTGAAGGCGTCCCCGCCTTGGCCACAGCCAAAGCAGTGGAAGATCTCCCGTTCCGGACTCACGTTGAAGGAGGGCGTTTTCTCCGAGTGGAAGGGACAGAGACCCTTGAAGCTATTCCCTGCCTTTTTCAGCGGCACGTATTGTGAGACGAGATCGACGATGTCGGTACTCGCCCGCACCTGCTCGATGAGATGGGATCCAAAAAGCGGCACTAGCTCTTTAGCTCCACGACCGTCACCGCGCCGCTTCCTTCAGGTTGATGGCTGGTCACCTGGGGGTGGGTCTCGAGCCATTTTCCGATCGCCTTCTTGAGACGTCCACGACCCAGCCCGTGAATCAGGCGCACCGTGCGATGCTCGCTAAGGAAGGCGTCATCCAGAAACTTGTCTGCCCGTGAGATGGCCTCGTCCACCGTGCACCCGATCACGTTGAGCTCGTGCGGCACATGCTTTGTTGCCGGTAACTGCATTCGGCCGGAGTACCCCCCCGGGGTCTCCGGCTGAATACCGATTGCCGCTTCCAGCTCGGTGACCGGGATGCGGAGTTTCTTGTCTCGCACCATCACTTCGACTTCGTCACCTCCGAGGATCTCAACGACTCTGCCTGTCAATTGGAGGGACGAAATGGTTACCGTCTCCCCAACGTTGAGCTCGAGTGGCGCGGTGGCGCTCGGCGGCGCCTGGAATCGCGCCGCCACCATCTCCAGTCTTTCTCGAGCCTCGGCTTGAGCCTCGGCTCGAGCCTCGTTCCCCACTTGCTGTTGATGCAAGACACTCTGCTCGCGCGCTTCCTCCAGGATTTCCCGGATCTCTCGCCGCGCGTGCGCGATCTCTTCGCTCATTTCTTCGCGCATGCTCCTCGACTGTTCATCTCGCGTTCGAACGAGTTCGTCTTCTAGCTCCTTGTGGCGCCGAACCGAAGCTTCCAAGGTATGGCGGTCTCGTGTCATCTTCTCGCTATCCCGGGCGAGCTTTCGACCTTCCTCTTCCAACCGCTCGAGCATGCCTTCGACCTGGCGCTCCTTTTGGTTTTGAAGCTCACGGGCGTGTTCAACGACTTCCTCGGGGAGTCCAAGGCGGCGAGCGATCTCGAAGGCCAGGCTCCGTCCTGTGGAATTCTCCACCAGGCGGTAAGTGGGCTCATACGTTTCGGGATTGAATTCAAAAGAAGCCGATCCCACGCCGGCTGTGGTCGTCGCGTAAGCTTTGAGCATGCCGTGATGTGTCGACGCGAGTACTAGAGCTCCCCTTCGCCGAAAGTGCTCGACCAAGGCGGTTCCCAAGGCTCCCCCTTCGCCGGGGTCGGTTCCCGTGCCGACCTCATCGAGGAGCACCAGGGAGGGATCTTCAATGTCTCTTTCCATCTCCACGATGTTTCTGAGATGCGCCGAGAACGTGGAGAGGCTAGAACCGATCGACTGTTCGTCTCCGATGTCGGCGAAGATCTTTTTGAAGACGGGAAACGAGCTTTCGGGATCCGCTGGAACGTGGAGCCCAGTTTGTGCCATCAGCGAAAGCAACCCCGCCGTCTTGAGCGCGACCGTCTTGCCGCCGGTATTGGGGCCGGTGAAGATGAGGGCACTCCGATCTGCATCGACTCGGAACGAAAGGGCGACCGCTTCCTTCTCCGGTGGTGGCAGTTCGAGCCGCTCGACGATCTTCTTGAGCAACAGTGGGTGGCGGGCTGAAACTAGGTGGAGAGTCTTTCCTTCGCCCACACGCGGTTCGGCTCCGGAGCAGGCCTCGGAGAGAAATGCTTTGGCTTGGATCAGGTCGAGCCGCGATACCACCTCGGTGGTTTGGGCGAGCTCGGATTTTTTGGACCGCGCAATCTCAGTCAACGAAAGCAAAATGCGTTCGATCTCTTGTTGCTCATGTTCCTGTACCGAAACGATGTCGTTGTTGAGCTCTACCGTTGAGAGAGGCTCGATGAAGACCGTCGCGCCGCTGGCCGACGAGCCATGAACGATGCCGACCAGCTGCCCCCTACACTCTGCTTTGACCGGAAGGACCGACCGGCCGTTTCGCACGGTAACGATCTGATCCTGGAGCATCTTATTGGAGTCCTTCTGTTTGAAGTAGGACTCGAGGATGTTTTCAATACGTCTGCGGAGCTTGAAGAGGCGCGCTCTCAGCCGGCGGAGCTCGGGGCTGGCGTCGTCTTTGACCTCGCCGCTTTCCGAGTCGATGGCTTGTTCGATCGGACTGCGGAGGTTGCGGAGATCGGGCAGCTGGCTGGCAAGCTCGAGCAGCCGGGGAAGTTTCGGCTGACAATCCTTGAGCTCCCGGCCAACCTGCTCGGCGATCTCGGCGAACTTGGCAAGCTCGAGAAGTGCAGAGGCGGTGAGTGATTGTTGCTCAATCTCTAGAACGCCCAAATGTGGGCGGACGTCCGGGGTACCAGCGAGCGGGAGCCGCTTGCCTTGTTCCAGGAGTTGGCGGCCTTCGGTCGTGTCGCTGAGCCAATCCTTCACTTCGGAAACGTTCGACGAAGGCGCCAGCCGGCGGGTCGCCTCGGCGCCTACAGGAGTGGAGGTGAACCGCTCCAGGACAGTCTGTATCCGATTGAATTCTAGAGCTTTAGAGATACCGATGTTCATCAGGGCCGCTTTTGAGACGGGTAAGCACAATCCACCATCTTAACACATCTGGGCGATGGCCCAGGAATTGCATTCAAAAAAGGGACAGCTACGCCCCTAAGCCTTTTCATTATTACAATTTAAGAACGAGAGGGCCAACTGTCAAGCTAAAGCCTGGGAGTTATCTGAGGCATTGATAAGCCCGGCCAGATAGCCCGCTCCGAACCCATTGTCGATGTTGACGATCGCCACGCCGGACGAGCAACTGTTCAGCATCGCTAAGAGTGCCGAGAGTCCACCGAAGCTTGCGCCGTAGCCAATACTCGTGGGTACCGCAACCACGGGCACCGCCACCAACCCGGCGACTACGCTAGGGAGCGCTCCCTCCATCCCGGCCGCGACCACCACCACGGATGCCTTCGTCAGTAGCTCTTGGTGAGACGCTAGGCGGTGCAAGCCCGCCACGCCCACATCGAAGACCCGGTCCACCGTCGAGCCCATCAGCTCCGTGGTGAGGGCGGCCTCTTCGGCAATCGGTATGTCCGAGGTGCCCGCAGAGATGATCAGCACCATCCCCGGAACGCGATCCGGTGGGCGACGTTCGACGATGATAACGCCGGCCTGGGCATGCCAGCGGGCATCCGGCAGCTTCTGCCGAAGCTCCGCGTAGGCCGTTTCCGTCGTTTTCGTGACCAAGACATTCTGGTCGTTCTCGGCCAGTTTTGTGCCGATGGCGGTGATCTGCGCGGGGGTTTTTCCGGGTCCGTAGATGACCTCCGGAAAGCCGCGTCGCAGCGCGCGATGGTGGTCAATCTTGGCGAAGCCCAGATCCTCGAATGGGAGGTGGCGGAGCTTCTCGGACGCCTCCTCCACGGAGATCGATTGCTGCGAGACCGCCTCGAGGATCTCTCGGATTCGCTCCAAATTCATTTTAGGAAGCGCCGACTATATCACGTTTTTGCGAGAAGGCGGACCAAGCGGCGAGCAAGAAGAAGGGAGCGTATTCGAGGACCTTGAACCACGTAAGCTCCTGCCACGCCTCACCCGGAGGTGCGAGGAACGGGGCATGGTAGGAAAGGGCGACGGTGGCGGTGAGCATGAGCCAGGCCGGGCTCGGGAAGAAGCACAGATAGGGGACCAGCCACATGATGTACCAGGGGTGTACGGTAGGCGACAGAAGGAGGATGGAACCGATCGTAAGGTAACTCGCGCGAAGCGGTGGAACGCGACGATATAGGAGCGAAACGATGAGCACGGCAACCACCACCCCCGCGATGAGCTTCGAAGTGTCGAGGGAGCCGGTCAAGGCATACAAGAAATGGAAGAGGCTGTCGTTGGCTCGCCATCTCAGGCTATAGGCGAATATGCCGTCGAAGGACTCCGGTGTTACCCCCCGATAGGGAAAGAGCATGATCAGACTCGTCAGGAGAATCGCGAGCCATGTAAGAGGTCGTGTGCAGCGTGCGAAAAATGGAAGCAACGCAAACGCCATCAGCTTCCCATAGCCCGCCAAGGTGACGAGACACATTGATAGCGTACTTTTCTTGAGGAAGATCGCGGCGTGCGCGGCCATTAGAAAGGCCATCATCAGGATGTCGTTGTGCCCGCTTCCCGCAATTTCGACGACGGTCAGGGGGCTCCAGGCGTACGTGAGAGATCGCAGCGGGCTGAGATTGGCAGCGGTGAGGAGAATCACGAGTATTCCGATGAGCGCAAGGTCTATCAATACGAAAGCCGCCTTCATCACGAAGACGCTCTCTGAAAGCGCAGTTACGGCTAGGAGGACCACCTGCATCATCGGCGGGTAGATAGTAGGGAGCTCCTTATTATTGATGTTCTCGTAGATGGGATCTCGCAGGTGCTCTAGTTGAGGAGCCGCGGGAGCGTACGCGTAGGGGTTCAATCCCGCTTTTTGGATACGGCCATCCCAAACATAACGGTAGATGTCGTCCGAAAGCACAGGCGGTGTGAAAAGAAAGATCACTCGCAGCGCAATGGCTACGATGACCGTCCAAGCGAGAAGTCCGCGACGACTGTGGGCATCTTGGGTATGGTTTAGTACGTAGTAGACCGCGAAAATGTAGACCGTCGACATCGTCAGATAGCCGACGAGGAAAGCGAGGAAGCCCTCCTGGAGATCCATCCGATTCGCAACCCAGAGTGCGAGAATTACCAAGACGCAACCTGCCGGGGCCAGAACGAACCAATCCCTCGCCGGGCTTCTCATTCGGTTTGCGCTATGCTATGGGTGGACGAATAGTTTGTCATGAGCCCTATCGACGCTGCCATTCTCATACTGTACTTCTCTGTGCTCATTGTGTTGGCGATCTTCGGATGCCACCGGTACATGATGGTCTATCTATATTACAAGTACCGGGGACAAGAAGCCTTCCTTACTAGAAAACTCGGACCCGCTACCCCTGGCGGAGCTTCCGGTGGTAACGGTACAACTGCCGTTGTTCAACGAAATGTATGTGGTGGAGCGGCTCATCGACGCCGCGGCGCGGCTCGACTATCCCAGGGAGCTTCTTGAGATTCAGGTCCTCGATGATTCCACCGATGAGACCACTGAAGCAGGGCTCTCCCGCGCACGGGGAGAATTTGTGGCCGTCTTCGACGCCGACTTCGTCCCGCCCCATGACTTTCTCCGCGCCGTGCTGACTCACTTCCAGGCCGCCGACGTGGCGATGGTGCAGGCGAGGTGGGGGCATATCAATCCCGAGTATTCGTTGCTAACGCGCGTGCAATCCATCCTTCTCGATGCCCACTTCATCATCGAGCACGGTGCGCGGAACCGCGCCGGTCGTTTTTTCAATTTCAACGGGACGGCCGGAGTGTGGCGAAGGTCGGCCATCGAAGATGCGGGTGGCTGGCAGCATGACACCTTGACCGAAGACTTGGATCTCTCCTACCGAGCGCAACTCAAAGGCTGGCGGTTCATCTTTCTTCCGGACGTCGTCTGTCCGGCGGAGCTACCGGTGGAGATGAACGGGTTCAAGAGTCAGCAGCACCGTTGGTCCAAGGGGTCGATCCAAACCGCCAAGAAATTGCTGCCCCGTTTGCTGGCGAGCCGCTTGCCGCTCGGGGTGAAGGCCGAAGCGATCTTTCATTTGACCGCCAACCTAGCGTATCCGCTGATGGTGGTTTTGTCCTTGTTGATGTTTCCGTCCATGCTGGTCCGCTACAACATGGGTTGGCAGGAGATGCTCCTAGTCGACATCCCTTTGTTTCTCGCCGCGACTTGTTCGGTGACAGCCTTTTACGTCGTATCTCAGAAAGAGATCTATCCAGATTGGAAGGAGCGGGTGCGCTACATCCCCTTCTTGTTATCGGTAGGGATTGGTATGAGCGTCAGTAACGGTCGCGCGGTGCTGGAAGGTCTGTGGGGGTGCGAGACCCCTTTCGTTCGGACGCCGAAGTACCGAATCGAATCGCGGCTCGACCGCTGGAAGCTCAAGAAGTATCGCGGTGCTCGCAGCTATCTTCCCGCCGTCGAGATCGCTCTCGGTCTCTACTTCACCGCCACGGTCGCCTATGCGATTTCCCACCAGATCTTCGCCACGTTGCCCTTCCTGGCTTTGTTCCAGGTCGGCTTTCTCGCAACCGGCTTCATGTCGTGGCTCCAACCCTTTAGAGACAGTGGGTTTCACGCCGGTACGAGCCTGTTGACTCCAGCCGCTAGGCACAGATAGACTGGCTTTTTCTGAAAGCCCCTGAAAGCCCCTGACAACGATGAGAAAAGACAACGCCATTTTCTTCTTGTCTGGTCTCGCTTTCGGAGTGCTTCTTGGCTATTTCGTGTTCGAGAGCGTCATTCGAGACCCGGGCAATGTTTCGATGGCGGCCAACATAGGAAGCCCAGGTGGCCTCGGAAGCGCGAGTGGAGTTGCGCAGCCTGAGCCGCGGCGGTTGTTGGATCGTCAGGAAGTGGCCGCGCTCGAGAGTGTGCTTCAGCGAAACCCCGAGGATAGTAGCGCTCGGATTCGACTCGGCAATCTCTATTTGGAGGCGGGCCACGATGACGAGGCGATTCCATGGTTTCGTGAGGCGCTCGAGCGAGAGCCCGACAATGCTCATGCTGGAACCCATTTGGCGCAATCGCTGGCCAATATCGGACGCCTCGAGGAGGCCATCTCGGAGTATGGAGCTGTACTCGCTCGCGCACCGGGGAACGCTCAAGCGCTCCTGGGATTGGGGAGAGTGAAGCTCTACGCACAGCAAGACATCCGTGGCGGGCTCGAAGCCTGGGAGGAACTGTTGCGGGTCGCTCCGAACTCCCGCGAAGCCAACAGCATTAGTGATGAGCTGGAAGCACTGAAGTCCGCTCATACAACCAATTAGTGTGACCATGGGGCGTCTCCTTCAGTTCATCGCTTTCATGTTCGTGGTTCGTCACGTTTTTCTAGCCCTTTCTCGTTGGTTAGGGGGAGCCGAGAAGCAGCAAGTAGGAGGGCGTTCTCAGCAGGCTCCGAGTGACGGTTTGGTGAAGCCGATCTACCGGGGCCAAATGGTCCGCGACCCGGTGTGCGGTGTTTTCGTGCCCAAAGAACGGGCCATCGAGGAGCGTAAGGACGGTGAAGTCCAGCACTTTTGTTCCGAGAACTGCCGGCAGGCGTTTCAGGTGAGTACGACGTGAAGCGACGCGAAGAGCTCAAAGAAGATATCTGTGAGGTGGGTCGTCGACTGTACCAACATGGCTACATTGCGGCGATGGAGGGGAACGTCAGTATTCGATTTTCGGAAGAAGAAGTTCTGTCGACGCCGGCGGGGGTCTGTAAGGGTTACCTCACACCGGACATGATCGTCTCCTGCGATTTTTCGGGCAAGCGGGTCGATGGCGCGCTGCGCGTCTCGACTGAGATCGAGATGCACCTGACGGTTTACCGAGCCCGACCCGACGTCCGGGCGGTGGTTCACGCTCACCCACCGAAGTCGACTGCGTTCGCGGTTGCGGGAGTGCCCCTCAATCGCGCCGTGCTTGCCGAAGTCATCGTTACCTTGGGCTGCGTTCCGTTGGCGGAGTACGGCACGCCTTCCACGAAGGAGCTGGCCGATTCCGTGGACCGCTTGATCAGAACTAGTGACGGCCTCTTGTTATCTAATCATGGTGCCTTGACCGTGGGTAAAGAGATTCTCGACGCCTACTACAAGATGGAAGTAGTGGAGCATTTCGCCGAGATCAGCTTCATGTCGAGATTGTTAGGGGGGGAGAGGTTGCTTCCTCAGTCCGAGGTGTCGCGCCTGCTATCCCTTCGCAAGGGAGTCTACAAGCTCGAGGGGCCGCCGGGAGGAGAAGCGTGCCCAATCCCTGCCGAGGGGGTCGGTTCCGTAGGTAGGGCTGCTGGTGCGGATGGCAACGAAATGATCCAACTGACCAGGGACGAGCTGGTGACGTTGATCTCCGACGCGATTCGAGCGGTCGGCGGTGCGCGCACGGCATAGCCGGGCAAGCGATTACGCAACGAAATAGGAACTGTGTTACAAGGACAACGGCAAAACCAAACTATGCAAATTAATGTGGGAGGAGTAGGGAGGAATCATGGCGGAATCCGTAGGTGAAGCGCTGGGGATGATTGAGACCCGAGGACTGGTGGCGATGATTGAGGCGTCCGACGCCATGGTCAAGGCGGCCAAGGTCACCCTCGTTGGTTACGAGAAGATTGGGGCCGGATATGTCACCGCACTCGTGCGGGGCGACGTGGCGGCTTGCAAAGCGGCAACCGACGCCGGAGCGGCAGCGGCTCGCCGGGTCGGCGAACTCATATCGGTGCATGTGATTCCGAGGCCTCACTCGAGCCTGGAGGACTGCCTGCCGATCGGAAAGACCACCGAGTCTTAGCCCGCAAGGTATAGCGAGCTCAATCGATGACGTTGGGTAAAGTGGTGGGGACCGTCGTAGCTACCCGAAAGGACGAGCAGCTGGAGGGGTTCAAACTACTGGTGGTACGGGCAGTGGGGCCTGACGGCGTGGAAAAAAACTCCTATGTTGTCGCCGTCGACACCGTGGACGCTGGTGTGGGCGATCTCGTGCTTTTGGTTTCGGGCAGTTCGGCGAGGATGTCGACGGGTTGTACGGACCGGCCGATAGACGCCGCGGTGGTGGGGATCATCGACTCCATCGAACTGGCCTCGGCCGCGCTGGCGGGGGCTCGCGCGCAGTCGACCTGAGACGAAGGCTATGTTCGTGGCCAAGGTCATCGGTAACGTCGTGGCCACCGTGAAAGACGCCGGCCTCGATTCTCACAAGCTTCTCATCATTCAACCGCTGAGCGGGAAGGGTGCTCCCGAAGGGGAGCCCTTGATCGCACTCGATGGGGTCGGTGTCGGGGTTGGAGAAGAAGTGTTCTGCGTGAGTGGCAAAGAAGCTTCCTTCCTTTTTCTGCCTTCAAAGGTGCCAGCCGATGTGGGGATCGTGGGTAAGGTGGACCGTCAGGATTCGTGAGTGATTATCGGTAAAGTGACGGGCACGGTGGTTTCCACGGTGAAGCACTATAAGATGGAAGGAAGGAAGTTGCTCCTCGTTCAACCTCTCGATCCAGAGGGGAAGCCACAAGGGAGACGATTGTTGGCCATCGATTCGGTGGGCGCGGGAGTCGGTGACCAAGTGCTCGTCGTCAAGGAAGGCCGTGCCGCGGGCAAAGCATTGGGACGCTCGTCAGGGCCCGTGGATGCCGCCATCGTGGGCGTGGTCGACAGTGTGGATCTAGGATGAACTCCGTCGACCCCAACAGGGTCCGCGCGCTCGTCAGGCAGGCGCTCAAGCAAAAGTTGGGCCTCGGTTCTCCGGTCCATCCAGAGGCAACCTCCCTCTCCCTCAGGGAGAGGGTTGGGGTGAGGGTGGTTCAGCAGTCCGCCCAACTCTCGGTCCACCCCTCGCAACTCGCCATCGGCGAAGGCCCCGCCTCCTCAGATTGCCACGAAGACATGGACCTTCCGGTTCAGAAACCCTGCCTCATCGAGCCGCATCGACCTTGCTATAACAGCGGCTATTGTAAGAAGCTGGGTCACTAACTCCCATCAGAGATTCGACCATGTCACGCATCATTCTCCACTTGGACATGGATGCTTTCTACACGTCGGTGGAACAGCGGGACCATCCTGAATACCAAGGCAAGCCGGTCGTGGTGGGCGCAAATCCTCGTGGTGGGCAAGGTCGCGGCGTCGTAGCCGCTGCATCCTACGAAGCCCGGGAGTTCGGACTACATTCCGCGATGCCCATTGGTCGCGCCTACCGAAGGTGCCCGCAGGCTATTTACTTGCGAGGCAATATGCGCAAGTACGGGGAGGTTTCCCGTCGAATTATGGAGATTCTCAGGGGATTTACTGATCTCGTGGAACAGATCTCGATTGACGAAGCTTTTCTCGATGTGACCGGAAGCATTGCGTTGTTCGGGGAGCGTAGGCAGCTCGCTCTCGAGATAAGAAGGCGCATTCGAGAACAAGAGAGACTCAGTGCATCCATCGGAATCGCACCCAACAAGTTTCTCGCCAAGATCGCATCCGACTTGGAGAAACCCGACGGCCTGGTGGAGGTCGCGCCCGGGCACGAAGAGGAGTTCCTCAGAGACCTTCTGGTCGAGCGCTTGTGGGGAGTGGGCCCGCGCACCGCGGAAGAGCTTCACAAACTGGGTCTTTACAAGATCCGGGACATTGCCCGCCTGTCTCTTGCCGAGCTCGACGAGCGTTTCGGGAAGCACGGACGCCATCTTCATCGTCTGGCCCGCGGAATCGATGACCGCCCGGTTCAGCCCGAGCACGAATGGAAGTCGCTCGGTCACGAGACGACGTTCGAAGAAGACACCGATGACCCGCAGAAGGTACGGCAGACGCTACTGGAATTGTCGGAAGCAGTGGCTCGCCGACTGCGCAAACAGGAGCTACTCGCTGGGGGTTTGACGCTCAAATTCCGAGATGAAGACTTTGTGACCGCAACCCGGAGTATGACACTGCCCGATCCGACAGACGATGCGGGTGAGATCTTTCGCATCGCGCTTCAGCTCTTGGGTCGCGTGCGCTTTAGAGATCACAAGGTTCGTCTCCTGGGTATCTACGGCTCTAGGCTTCAAGGTGTACATGTATCCCCTCGACAGTTACGCTTGTTCGAGCCGGACGAAAAGAGGCGGCGGCTGAATGCGTCGATGGATTCGATCCAAGAGCGATTCGGCGATCGAGCTGTGAATCGAGCTACTCTGGTAGAGAGAAAGGACTGAGAAAACGTGGTAGAAGACCTGTCCAAGAAAAGACTCGCCATTTTGGGTCTCGGCAAGATGGGCAGCATCCTGCTCCAGCCGTTGCTGAAGCAGAAGCTATTCTTGCCGATAAACGCGGTCGCCACCGTCCGCCACCCGGAACGGGCCAAGAGGCTCTCCGATGAATTGGGTATCGACGTGGGGACTGATAATACCGCCGCAGCGCGAAACGCCGATATTGTCTTGATCTGCGTCAAGCCGCAGACCGTTCCGGAAGTGTGTGAGGACCTCCGCGCAGAGATTGACTCTTCGCAGCTGGTGGTGTCGGTGTCCGCATCGGTTCCTACGCGAAGCATCGAAAAATTCTTGTCGGCTGATATCCCTGTCGTTCGCGCCATGCCCAACACACCCTGCTCGGTGGGAGAGGGAATGACCGCGATCTCTCGCGGACGATTCGCCGAGCCGCATCATCTCGAGCTCAGCGAACGGATCTTCAATACTGTGGGAAGAACCGCCCGGATCGATGAAAAGCACTTGGACGCGGTAACCGGTCTCTCGGCGAGTGGGCCGGCGTTCGTCTACGTCATTCTCGAGTCGTTGGCTGAGGCCGGCGTCAAGCTGGGGCTGCCAAGGGAGGTTGCAACCCTGCTCGCGGCGCAAACGATGCTGGGGTCAGCGCGGCAGGTTTTGGAGACCGGAGCTCACCCCGCCTTGCTCAAGGATGCGGTCACCACACCGGCGGGTTGTACGATCGACGGACTAATGGAGCTCGAAGAAGGGAAGTTGCGGGTCACGTTGATCAAGGCGGTAGTCAAGGCGGCCGACCGCGCCAAGGACCTCTACCAAGAGGACTGAGCCCGATTACGGATCGCTCTCGTCCTTACCGCCAGATCCGTCCTTTTCGTCGACTGCCTCGTTTTCTGCAGGCGGGGACGGGGCGTCTTCCTCTAAAGCCATTAGCTTCTCGATCTCTTCCCAGCTCGACGGGTTGAGCTTTAAGACGAGCTCGTCTCCCTTGCGACGCGCGTAGACGGCATCGTCCTCCCGCTTCGAGACCGCGATTTCCTCCACTTGCTCACTGTCCTTCGACCACACGGTAATGGTGTAGTCGGGTGGGCTCGATCCCGGTCCTTCGGTGAGGGTCTCCTCGGCTTCGTTGCCGCTGAGTTTATAGAGCAGGTCTTCAACCTTGGTGCGGTCTAGCTCTCGGGGCTCGGGAGCGGTCTCTTTCCAAACGTCCTGTTCGTCCTGCCTGGACTTTTCGATGATTTGGTCCGGTCTCTCCGGCGAGGATATCTTGAGCTTTACGACTTGGTAGGTGGCAAAATCGAAAAGCCGTTTCGAAATGAATTCGCTTTGTTCCTTCTTGATGTCGTCGACGAGACTCGATGCGATCAAATAAACGATGGGGCGGTCCGGGTTGCGTGCGTAGTACCGGCTGTCCTTCTCAGCGCCCACGAGGAGTGTTTCAGTGAGGCCGCCCTCGAGCTGCACCTCGACCTCGTAGCTCGGTATGCCAAGACCGTACTCGCTCAAGTCTTCGGCGGCCTCGGAGACGATCTCCTCCATCTTGGCCGTTTCCAACTTTGAGACCAACCCGCCAGCCTTATAACGATCGGCTCGAGAAAAGGAGGGTTTCACGATGTTCCAAGAGTCTTCACCCGCTTTCGCCAGGACGATCTCTTGATCCGGTTGCTTCAAGATGACCTTTTCCACATCGTCGCGTTTGAATCCAAAAAGAGACTTGTCGCGGAGATCCCATGCCTTCTTGTTCAGGCTGTATTCCTTGCTCGACGCGATCACGAAGATCTTCTCGCCATCGGCCAACCGGGCGTAGAGATTGCTACCGATCGGGGTCTCGTCGCCGATGTGAAGCGACGCGGACGTCTCGACGTCCTCGGCATCCTTCACGAGGACTTCGAGCTCGAACTTGGGGGCGTCGAGGCCGAAGTCGGCCAGGTTGGCTTCTCCCTCCGATATCAACCGTTCGCTTTGGAGACTCGCGATGCTCTCCGCGAGCGAGTCGGAGGCGGCACTGTCGGCTGCTGCGTCCACCGGCGCTACCAATTGCCAAGCGCCCTCGCTGCGACGTTCAAGCTTGAGGTGCTCACCCTCTTGTCTCCGGATCTCGATACTCTGAATTTTCTCGGCTTCCAGTTCGAAGATCGCTTCCCGATCGGGATTCGACTCCGTTTCGACGGGCTCCCATTCGTAGCGGTAGATGTAAGCGGTCAGTGCGGCGAAAATGACGGCCAGCAAGATGGTGGTCTTGGAACTCATCTTATCTTCTTCCCCACCAAACCGAGATTCCCACCACCAGGACGAAACCGGGAATGAAGAGTAAGGATAGGTATTTGACGTTATTCTGCTGCTGGGCGTTCAAGAAGAGTCTCCGATCCTCGGGCTCCCGGGGCCGGATAGAGATGAGGTCTTCGTCTTCGGCGATCCAATTCACCATATTGAGGAAAAGGTCGAGATTTGCGACCGGCGCTCCCACCAAGCTGTCGGTGATGAAGTCCGAGTCGCCCACGATCACCGCGCGGCCTTGCGGGGTAGTCGCATCGCTATCGCCGTCCTCCTCGGAGCCCGGGCCTCCCGCGGGGTCCTTTTCGGAGGCATTTTCAGCGGGCTCAGGGGGCTCTTCGACTTCGATGGTGATCGCGACTGCAAGGTCGAGTGGCCCCGGACGCTCGCTGTCGCCGGGAGAGACCGCCCCTTCGGCCAGGGCGTCGAAATCCTCCTCCGCCCAACTGTTGGGGGAAGAGCTCACCAGGGCGTCGACGGTGATTCCCTCTGCGATGGAGTCCGAAGCATCGACAGTGCGTACAAATGGGTAAACGGTGGGAGAGTTCGCGAACTTTTCGGTGATCGGGTGCGCGCTGTAGCTCGCGACCAGTGGGACCTCGGGGCCGAAACCGAAGAGCTGGCCGACACCTGAAGCGTCGATGACTACATTGTTGCCCAGCTCGACGTTGAAGTCCTTGAGGAGCGCCACTAGATTCGGTTTCGCTCCCTGGTTTTCCGGATCGACCAAGAAGAGCACCTTCCCCCCGGCGTTCAGATAGTCACGCAACGCATCGATCTCCCCTGGGAGATAATCTCTTTGCGGGCCGGCGATGATTAGAGCCGTAGCATCCTCGGGGAACTCAATTTTTCCTTCCGTCATCGATTGAAGGGGATGGAACTTGGCCACCTCGTAGTTCGACTCCTCGAGCTTCGTCTTAATGATCGATATTCCGGTCTCGGAGTCATCGATGTCTTTTTCTCCGTGTCCCTCGATGAAATAGATCTTCTTCGTTCCCTCTTTGATGACTTTGATGATGGTGTTGACGAGGTCTTGCTCGGTGGCAAAACTGACTCTCTCGACCTTGTCCCCGGCATCGAGCACGATGGTTCCGAAGGGGATGTTGGACTCGGTCGATGTCCGGTATTTGGTGGCCTTGGCGGGCTCGGCCTCCTGATCGACCACCTCCACCGAGATGTGATCGCTGTGGTAGCTAAACTCGGTTAACAAGTCGAGCGCCACTTGGGCACTGTCTTTACGGTCGAAGATGACGACTTTGAGGTCTCGGTCGAGGTTAGAGAGGACGGTGACCGCTTGATCGGACAGCGTGTACTGCTTGGAGCCCGTGAGGTCCCAGCGCTTGTTGTGGCGAGTGGACAGATAGTTGATGCCGGCGACGAGTCCCGCCACCAGCAGGATCATGAGCCCCAAGTTGGCGCCGTAGCGGGCGCCTCGTTTTTGAGCGAGGACGAGCAAGTCTCGCCACCGGGTTCCGAGGTAGAAGATGGCCAGCACCAGACCGGCGAGAACGAAAGCCGACCAGAGTTTCTCTCGTTCGGGCTCAAATATCCGGACGAGCACGCCAGCGAGGAGCACTCCCAAGGCGATCGGTCCCAGGTACGGTATGACGCGCTTCATCTCAACCCCTCCACCGATGGGACTCCACCGACTGTGTGGAGAGGAAGAGTCCGAAGCCGATAAAGGAAAGGTAGTAGACGACGTCTTTGGTATCGATGACCCCCTTGGAGAAGTCCCCGATATGCTTGGTCACCGACATGTAGGCCGCCGCCGCCCCCCACGCTCCCATCCAGGCCTCGGAGTACTCGATGAGCCACAAGAAAAGGAAGACGCTGAAGGACATGAAGACCGCCACGATCTGGTTGCGGGTAAGACTGCTGAAGAGGACACCAAAGGAGACGAAGGCGCCCCCCAAGAGCAGCATTCCTAGGTAGCCCGCTAGAATGGGCTTCCATTCCGGCTCGCCGAAGTAAAAGAGGATGCCCATGTGAATAAAAGTGAGTCCCAGCATCGCGGCATAAAGTGTCCAGGCCGAGAGGAACTTGCCGAGGACGAGCTGGAAGTCGGTGATCGGTGAGGTTAGGAGAAGCTCCATCGTGCCGGAGCGTTTCTCCTCCGCGAAGCTTCTCATCGTGAGTCCCGGAATCATGAAGAGAACGACCACGCTAGTGCTGTGGAAGAGCCAGCGGATCAGATCCTGGTTGAGGTTGAGCGTTCTTCCACCTCCGCCCATCTGCGCCATGCGAAGACCGAAGTCGATGAATCGATAGACGTAGTCGTAGAAGAAATAACCATAGATCACCAAAAAGAGACTCAGCACCACATAGGCAATCCAGGAAGTGAAGTAAGAAGAGAGCTCCCTTCTATAAATTGCCCAGACGTTCTTCATCAGTGCGATTCCTCCGTTGGGTCATCGTTCTCAGATCTATCATTGGGAGTGTGGGTTTCCTCGGGTGGGCCAGCTTCGGCATCCTCGCGGGTGGTGAGCTGCAGATAGACGTCCTCGAGACTCATTCCCATCTGCTTGAGCTCCAGGAGTCCAAAGCCAGCTTGCACGATACTTCGCGCCAGCTCACGGCGAATGTCGTGGCCGCTCGCCGTTTCGACCTCGAAGGTGTGGACGCCATTGCTTGCTGCCTTGGCTTCGACCTGCACCACCCCCGATAAAGAGTTAACCGCGTTACGCACCTCGTCTTCCGGCCCGTCGACGGTGAGGCTCAGTATCTCCGCGCCCCGCATGCGGGCGGTCAAGCCGTCCGGCGTATCCTCCGCCACGACCCGACCGCGGTTGATGATGACGACGCGCTCGCAGGTCATGGAAACCTCGGGAAGGATGTGGGTAGAAAGGATAATGGTGTGCTCGCCGGAGAGGCCCTTGATGAGCTCCCTCGTCTCAATGATCTGTCTCGGGTCCAACCCCGCGGTGGGCTCGTCCAGGACCAGCACTTCAGGATCATGAACGAGCGCTTGCGCCAATCCTACCCGTTGCCGGTAGCCTTTGGACAACCTACCGTTTTGCTGGTCTCGAACATCGGTGATGGCGCACTTGGCGATGACGCTCTCCACCCGATCACGGCGCCGATTCGCGTCGACTCCTTTGATGCGAGCCACGAAGTCCAAATAATCGACGACCGTCATTTCCGGGTACAAGGGAGGTGACTCCGGCAGGTAGCCGATACGCTTCTTGACGTCCATGGGCTTCTTGAAGCAATCGAATCCGGCGATCGAAGCCGAGCCCTCGGTGGCGGGGATGAAGCAAGTCAAAATCCGCATCGTCGTGGTCTTTCCGGCCCCGTTCGGACCGAGAAGACCCAGAATCTCTCCCTTGCGAACCTGGAAGCTGACGTCATCGACCGCGGTTGTTCGACCAAATCTTTTTGTAATACCGTTGACTTCGATCAAGCTGCACGCCTCCTTTGACCAGAGGGATTATACTTCGCCTATTCGAACCGCCGGGCAACGTAACCGGGCGAGCCCGGGGGCAGTTTCTTCATGAGTCCCCGTCGCGGTTCAGGAATTGACCATCGAGGGCGTCGAGAGAGCCGATGGAGGTCCCCGGAAGGAGCGTATAATAGTGAATCGGTCACGGGCTGTCAACTAGTCTGGAAGAAGGACTGATCGCGAAAACTAGTGAAATTACAACGGATTATGAGCTTGAAGATGGTCGCCCTCTTCGCCCTCTTCGCCGTCTCCTTTCTCTCTGCCTGCTCGGATCTCAGTAAGGAAGAAGCCGCGAAGGGACTCCAGGCCGCGGAAGTCGTGAGCTACTGGACGGTCCGAGGAAAGTTCGAGGACGATACTTACATTCGGCCCATTGTAAGATTCCGCATCCGCAACGAGGGACCGAAGGCGGTCGATTACATTCAGACGATGGCCGTGTTTCGAAGAATGAGTGCACCCGACGAACACTGGGGAAGTGCTTTCGAGTTTTCCCTCTCGGGTGACCCGGTGGCGCCCGGCGGTGAGTCGCGGGTTATTACCCTCCGCTCCGATTCCTACTACTTCTCCAAGGTGGCACCAAAGCGAATGTTCGACAACGAGGGATGGGAACAAGTGACGGTCGAGGTCTTCCTAAAAATCGGTCCGTCATCATGGAGGCCAGTGGCAAAAGTCGAAGTCCCCCAACGGATTGGGGCGCCCGGTGTCGAAAAATTCCTCGTCCCGTCTGGTTAAACGTACTCCGATCAAGGTTGGAAGTGTTTCATAACCCAATGCGCGGCCTCTTCTTCGCTGCGGACGATCCCCTCGAGTCGCTTTTCTTCGACTTCCCTCAAGATCTCACCGATCTTCGGGCCAGGGTGAAAACCCAGGCGTACGAGATCCCTGCCGCGCAGTAGCGGAGGAGTCGGCAAGGGTTCTTTCTCGAGCTCTTGCTTCTTCTCCCGCACGAAGTCCCAGTTGGAGAGATCTCCACTGCCCGCCAAGCAATCGAGTCGATGAAGCTCAAGCTCCTCATCGAAATTATCCTTGGACATGTAGCGCCGAAGCGTGGCGGTGCGCATGTAGCGAACGTCGAAGAAACGGAGATGGTTCTCTACTGCGGAAACGATATGCTCCCGAGTGCGCCGGTCGAAACGCAGCCGCTTGAGGATCTCTTCAGCTATTTCCGATCCAACCCGCGCATGGTTCGGAAAAAGCGCGGGACCGGCGGGGTTTCGGGTCGGAGGCTTTCCGACGTCGTGCAACAGTGCCGAAAACGCCAAACTCAAAGTAGGCTCCTTCAAGAGCGATAGGATCTTCACCGTATGCGCAAAGACATCCCCTTCCGGGTGATAGCGTTCCCCTTGTTCCACGCCTTTCATCGCCGCAACTTCTGGGAGGATAGGCTCGAGAAGATCGTGCCGGTCGAGCAACCGGAGACCCTCCTCCGGGTGCGGCCCGGTGAGAAGCTTTGCCAATTCGTTGCGAACGCGCTCGCCGCTTACCACTTTGATTTCTGGAGCCAAGTGGCAAATCGCATCACCGGTTGCCTCCTCGATCCGGAAATTCAGATTAGCGGCCAGGCGGATGGCTCGGAGCATCCGAAGCTTGTCTTCCGCAAACCGCTCTTGCGGTTTTCCAATGCAGCGAATCAACTTGCTCTCGATGTCTTCCCGACCACCCACCCAGTCGAGAAACTCCAAGGCCAGCGGGTCGTAGAACATGCCGTTGATGGTGAAGTCGCGCCGGGCGACATCGGACCGCGCATCGGCAGGATCCACCCACGCCGGACGCCTTCCGTCCCGGTACGGTCCCTCAGACCGAAAGGTCGCGACTTCGAATCCCTCCCCCTCATGGATCACGAGGATGACCCCGAAGTCGGCTCCCAGTGGGACCGTCCTTCCGAAAAGGGAACGAACCGCCTCGGGTGGTGCGGCGGTAGCAATGTCGATATCCGACGGAGCCTTGCCAAGAAGCATGTCTCGAACCGTGCCCCCCGCGAAATAGGAGGGATAGCCGGCCTCGACAAGTGTCTCGACGATGGCCTTGGCTTTGACTTCGTTTGCTCCGTTCGCCATGTCGATTGACTTCGCTAAACCATGCTAACAGAACAAGTAAGCCGGGCATAGGCGGTTAGGGCCGCCCCCTGAGCTTTCAGGCAACCGCAGGTGCGAAAGAGGCGGACTCCGGAATTTTCCCCCCCGAAAGTCCGTAGTTTTCCGGATTCACAGATGAGTATCTTGGGCGTATAACAGAACCGGCAAACAATGTATACAAGAACGACAGCTGGGTAGTGTCTCAGTTTGAAATGAGACCAGGTGACAAAGGTGTTGAACGTGCTCGACATGTTTGACACAATAATGGGCCTGGAGATATGCTCCCACCCCAATCTAGAAGGAGGGTTGCCCGGTACAGGACCGCGCGCACCGACGTGGTTGGCCGCCGTGACTAGCCAAAATCGCGACAGCGAGATGTCCGAGATTCGCTTGGACCAGATATGCCGGTTCCAGACGTCGGGTTGGCGGTTTCTAAAGGGTGAGAAGGCTCGTTCGCATCGAAACTGAGTGCTGAGCGTCGGCGCGAGATCGCGAAGAAGGCAGCGGCGGCATGGAATTCTGGACGACCTCAAGGAACGGGCGAAGGTGCTTGATTAGTGGCTCGTCGAACACGATTCCGACCTGATTCGCTATAGCGGAGGTTCAATGACTCCGCTCGAATCGCTCAATCAGCTAGTCTTGAATAAGGCTGATCCGGGAAAACTTACCCTTTTTCTAACTACCTTCGGTGGTCGCGCCCATGCCGCCTATAGGCTGACGCAGCTTGCAGAGTCGATACCAGCGTGAATACCAGGTCCATGCAAGAGTGCTGGGACCCTCCTTGCATCTTTCAGGCACCGAATTAGTGTTTGAGGTACAGCGGGGAACTTGGGCCGTGGCGTCGCTCGTCAGCCTGAACGATATTTTTCGCGATCCTCCGACCCGCTAGGTCTAGGCATGAACGCAGAATCGAACGGTGGCGTTCCGGCGTCGACGGCCATGTTAAACATCGACGAGCAAGCAGGCAACCTACCAAGCTTGGTAGCTCTGGTGCGTCAACCGATAGTGGACCCACCCACGTCCAGGAGACGCCAGCGCCCTTGGAATCGGCTTTCGGGCCGTGCATCCAAAAGTCTCGAACCTTTCGCGGCTTAGACGAAGCGGCCAAATCTTACCAACTCTGGTTTTGGTGCACGGGAGGTTGCTACCATGTTCACGGGTCGTCACTACATACGCGAGGAGCTGGCTCCAAGTCGCGGGATTTGGTTCTCGAACCTCATCCGTGCTACGCCTTTGTCATCCTAGAGTTTTTCAGCTCTGAGGCTGTTGACCCTCGACCGAGCGCCTGCTACGACTTGCGCCCGAGGCCGGTTTTTGTCTAGCTTGACCACGTGAAGTTACCCCAGAAGCGACATTGAAAGCTCATTTGCAATAAAGAGCATCCTGTCAAGCATAAAAGATACAGAGGCAAACATTCAATAACTTGACAACAGGGCTACTTTTGCACTGTGGCGGTTCGTGGTATGCTTACCTAGAATGGTGATAGCATAATCACAGGGGCATGTTGGGGAGGCTTCTCGCCAAAGGGGTCCCCAATACCGTAAGGTGCTCCTCAACGCTGGGAAGCTATTCGCAGTACCCGACACTGCCTCCGTCTTCGAAGCGTTCTGCGCCGTGTGATGACATCTGAGCTTCACGCTCTCCTAAACGCGGCAGAAGAATGTTCGAGGCAAATGCCGCACCCCATAACGCGGGCGACACGAGACATGGACCTTCTTGATGGCGACTCCAAGCTAATCATCTCCTTGGTTATCGGCCCAACGCTCGCTACGCGACGGAGTTTATGCAGGACTTGGCGGGTTGGCTCGCCACCGCGTGATAACGAGCGACGGCTGGCTTGTCGAGGTTCGTTCGGCTCAGATCGTGCTGTTGGCCCGCACTACGGGAACGCGCCAGAAGGTCAGAGGCGAGGCTTACAGTTGCCTTGCCGTCTGCACCGGCCTTGCGGCCCATCGAGCGGACCCAGCGGCTTTGCGTAGAGCGCAGAATTTGCTTGAGCATGCGCGCCAGGCTTGCCGGCGCGATTTTCTCCATACGAGCTGGGCTGGACGGCCAGCGTCCATGCTGTCTCTTGCGACCTTCGCCACGGTCGACAGATTCTTGTGCGACATACACGGCCGCTCGCGTAACCCCGGTCGATGCTTCCGGCCGCTTACGGACACCGTTCGGAAAGCTGGATTGGCATTGTCCAGCTACTTGCCAGATGGTAAGACTATTGACCAAGCCTGGGTCACGCGGCCCCGTTGCAAAAAGCTTAAAGGAAATTCAAACTGAGACACTACCGACAGCTGGGAGGGTTTGAACTTGAAGGTTGGCGAAAAAATTCGAGACGTGCGAAAGAGTAAACGTATCCGCCAGAAGGTGTTAGCGCGGATGGTCGGGATATCGGCGGGAGCACTTACCAACTTCGAAAAGGGGCGCAGGCGTGTCTCGCTCGACTGGCTACATAGGATCTCCGAGGCGTTGGATACCCCCGTGGCCTACTTTCTTCCGGACGAGCGGGACAAGAAAAAGACGTCTCCCGGCGACCCGCGCGAGCGACGGCTCCTGAACGCGTGGCGGCTGTTGAACGGAGACGAGCGGTTGCGAGGAGATTTTCTCGACTTAGCGGGCCATCTGGGCAGCACGAACGGCGCGCACGGTAGGAAGAAGATACGTCGCTAGCGCCTGGGGCGCCTGTAAGGATTGGAGCGTTGGGTGGGAGTAGGTTTTCGCCTCGTCCCTGATTATCGGGGCGTGGGCCTACTCGTCGATCTGCGCGACCAGCTGGTAGAACCTCTCGACGTAACGCTGCAACCTGTCTTCTCCCTTAGAGTCTAACTTGGTGAAGGCGAGGCCGACTCCCGGGGGCTCGGTCTTAGAGCCTTCCTTCCCCGTGCTCCACATTACCTCGGCCTCCGCTTTGAACTCTCCGAGTTTCCAGGGAAGGAAAATAAGCAGCTGCAACCGGGTCCCAGACGGGATCGGTTTCTTGGTGGCCAAGAAAGCGCCGCCAATGCTGAGGTTGGTGAGATACCCTCTTTGGACTCGGCCATTTGCTCCCACCTCGGCTTTGACCACCAGCGGCAGTCTAGGGTGCCTTCTGTTCTCTGCGCCGTTGGGTTGGGGATCCTTTTTCTTTGCCGCGCCCTGAGCGGAGCGATCTCGGGCCCCGACCACTACAATCGTGGGTTTTCTGGGCTCGGAATCGTCGGATGGATCGGTCTCGGGGCTCTTTCCCAAAGCATTCGTCCCGCTCATATATCTCCCCCTAATCTAAGACGAGCGATTCGCCCCCGGCGCTAGGCGCGGTGCCCCCTGGGCTTCAAGGTAGCAATGCTTGTGCCACTGGACGTAGCGACCACGAAGCTGTTCTAGGCTATTGATTCTACGACAGTTGCAAGAATAGGTCGCGCCGAGTCCGAGGGCTCGCGCGTGGGGGTGTCCCTACACTTTTAGTGCTCGCTCACTCCTCGTTCGGCCGCTGGCCTCCGCTCGATAAACTCGCTGCGGCCGGCGGCGGCTTCGGGACAGCTGATGGCTCCGCTAGACGCGTTCATGGGGGTCGAACAGCTTCTGGTGCTCGCCGAGGGCGAACCGGTCGGTCATGCCAGCGATGTAATCACAAGCGACACGGTGGAGACCCTCTTCCGGGATGTACCTTTGAACATGAGGAGGAAGCTGTTCTTGGCTCGAGGTATAGGCGTGAAAGAGATCGCGGAGCACGCGCTGCGCTTTTTCCGCCATCCGCACCACCCGATAGTGCCGGTAAAGGTTCGTAAACAGGAATTGCTTCAGGTTGCGTTTCCCTTGCTCGACCTCGGGTGTGAACTCGACCAAGCGTCGCCCCGCGCCGCGGACTTCCTCCAAGGTTTGGACATTTCGAGAGCCGATGTTTTCCAGGGTTCGCCGGATGAGGTCTGTAGTCAGCGTGTTGATGATGCCTCGGATGGCGACCCGAATCTGGACCTTGATTTCCTCGCCCGGGTAAGTGTCAGAGGCGAACTTGAAGTGTTCCTTCCAGAGGTCGACCTCCTGCAGCCCTTCCAGGTTGAGAATCCCGGACGATAGGCCATCTTCGAGATCATGATTCGTGTACGCGATCTCGTCCGCCAGATCCACCAACTGCGCCTCCAAGACTGGCTCCGCCCCGTCCATGAACTCGGCCGGGGCGGCCTCCCGGTATCGGGGCGAGTGCTTGACGATGCCCTCTCGCACCTCGAAGGTCAGATTGAGACCGCGAAAGCCCGGATAGCGACGCTCGAGCTTGTCGACGATTCGAATAGCCTGCAGATTGTGCTCGAAACCGCCGTGGTCCCGCATCAGCTCGTTGATGGCATCCTCGCCGGAATGCCCGAAGGGAGGATGACCGAGATCGTGCGCGAGGGTGACCGCCTCGGTTAGATCCTCATTGAGCCGCAGCGAGCGGGCGATGGTGCGCGATATCTGTGCCGCTTCCAGCGAGTGCGTCAGTCGCGTGCGGTAATGATCGCCCTCGTGGTTGACGAAGACCTGGGTCTTGTATTCCAGACGGCGAAACGCGGTGCAGTGGATGATGCGGTCCCGGTCCCTTTGATAGACAGTGCGGAAGTCGTGCTCGGGCTCAGGGAAACTGCGGCCTCGCGAAGTTCGGCTGAGCGCCGCATAGGGGCGGAGCGACTCCGACTCCAGTTTTTCGAAAAACGCTCGATCCAGCACGGTCCAAGCTACTCGCAATCTTGGGAGCTGTCAAAAAGAGGTGGGAAAGAATAAAGAAGGGGCTGGACCATTAAATCCAGCCCCTTCTTGCCTACGATAGGAGGGAGCTTGAGCCTCCACGCCGGGCCCTTTCCCGACTCAGAAGCATCCAGTTAGTAGACAAACCGCAGTGACTGCAATGCCGGTGCCAGTTCTACTTGTTGGCGGCGAGCGGTTCTAAATAACTGTTGTTAATAGGGTTACACTTATTAGCCCGCGGCGGGACACGCCCATTTCAAGCCTGCCCATGTAAAGATCTTTTTAGTGGCTTCTGCGGAGCTTACAGTCGGCCGGGAGCGACATGACGTGTGACCGGCCGCGATGGGGAATCCCCACAAGCAGATCCAAGACCCTTTCTTCAATTAACTCGTTGATAACTAGACAGATATGGCTCTGCCAGGCGGGTTTTCCCGGCCCGTCCGGCCTATTCGAGGAGTGTCTGCGGGGGAGCCACCCCCGGACGATTCGCGGCGTTCTAAATCGAAAAAGGGTTGGCTCGTAAATGCCTCTTGGAGAGCTACTTGAGAGAGGTGGATTGGCCCCTCCCTTGGAAGGTTCTTGGAACACACCTTGCTTTAGTGCCACTGGGGTTTCCCCAGCCACCCAAAAAGATCGCCTGGCAGGAGAAAATCGGAGGAAGGTATGAATACCGCGGACAACCGGCACACGAGGTCGCAGCGAGGCTTCACGTTAATCGAGGTTCTCGTCGCGACGATGATCACGTTGATCGTTATGGCATCGGTGATGATGTTGCTTCAGCAGGGGCAGAGGAGCTTTCAGAGGGAGCCCGAAGTGGCTGACATGAACCAGAGTGCCCGCTCTGGTCTGGACATGATCAGCCGGGATCTCACGATGGCCGGGCTCAATACGCCACCCACGATCTCGATCATGTGGGTCGATGGTGGAGGCGACGACCCGGATGAGCTCACCATCGTGTACGCCGATCCGGACTTTCCGACAGTTATTCCGGTCTGTAGCGCTGGAGGCTCTGCCGCCGACGCGTCGGCCCCGAGCCCCATGCGCTTGGCCGATTTAGGCAACCTGCTCCGGTCGGCCAGGCTGCCCAGCCCGAATCTCTGGCGAAACCCGTTTGCTCTTCATGTTTCGGCCAGCTTCTTACCTTTCTTCGGCGCCGGCGGTGGTGGCAGTGGTGGCAGTGGCGGCAGTGGTGGTAGTGGAGGCGGAGGTGGATGCGGAACCGTGGGACGGTCGTCCACGGTATTCGTCGACACGTCGACGTTCAGCCCCCCGCAGGCGAATCCCATGGACGCCTACTCCGATGGTCAAGTACTTTTCGCCATCGAGACCATGGACTGTGACCCCACCGGCGACGAGACCGCGCCTGACGGGATCGGCATCGTTCCCTTCGAGCTGACTCAAGATCCCGGCATGTCCGGCGGCAGCCTTCGTATGAACCACAATCCGGGCCAGGGTAGTACGGATATGAACCATCCCGGTGGCTTCAACGGAGAGGTGCACCCGACCTGTTCCATCATCGGTGTCTTCCGTGTCATCCAATACCGCATCAACCCATTGCCTCCGGCGGACAGTCCGAATCTGGAGCGAAGAGACCTGTCCGTTACCGGCGATGGAGGGCAATGGTTTCCCGTCGCCATGAACGTCGAGAACCTCCAGGTCCAGTTCGCGGTCGGTGGTACCAGCAACTTCGAAGACGATCCCGCAATCCCGGACTTTGCCGACCCCAATACATGGATTACGCAAGTGAGCGTGGAAGTAGACGCGACGAGTGCGACCCAGAATCTCCAGGGAGCGTCTCAGGGGGTCTTCGCCGATGGCAACCGTCTCCGAAGAACGTTCAGGACGACGGTAAGCCTGCGAAACCAACAGAATGCCATTTCGACTGCCTCTTTCGAGGCGGGAGGGCTCGGCAGCGCCGAGGGCTACAACTAGTTCAGACTGCAACCAGCGAAGGGCCCGCGACCGCAAGGTGGCGGGCCTTTCGTTTGTGGTGACTAGTTTCTTTAGTTTCTGGGGGCGTAGTAGCCGAGCTTAGTGCGAACGAGAAGTCGATCGGAGGCCGTCTGGACCACGACGCGCCGCCAGCTTCCATCTCGTCTGGAATTGTTCGAGACGAAGCCGATGTTGTACTGGCTCTTGAGCTCCTTGGCGATCCGCTCGTAGGTGGATGCGAGCTCGTCGAGGTGCCCGGGAAAGAACCATTGGCCGCCCGTTTCCTCGGCTAACTTCTTGAGAACATGCTCCGCTTCGGAGAAGTGCTTGCTCCCACGTCCCTCCTCGCGGCGCAGGGAAATAGTGTAAATCGTAACGTCCGTATCCTTGGTCAGCTCCAGCACCTGATCGAACGTCACCAACGAGCTCGTATCCTCACCATCCGACAGCACGATGATGGCCTGCCGGCGAATGTCTGCGCGACGCCTCGATAGATCTTTGAGCGCGATGTAGAGCGCGTTATAGAGGCTGGTCGTTCCGCCCGCTTGGGTTCGTCGAATGGCGTGGCTGAGAACTTCCACGTCGGCGGTGAAGGGTTGGATGATGTGGGCCTTGCTGCCGAACTCGACCACTTCCGTCATGTCGTCCGATTTCATGGTCTTCACAAAATTAGTCGCCGCCTGTTGGGCGAAGGACATCTTCTCCTCCATGCTGGCGCTCGAGTCGAGCAGAAGGATCATGCGGATGGGAAGGTCCTCCTGGGAGAACACGGAGATGTCTTGATGGATGCCATCTTCGAACACTCTAAAATCATCGCGGCCCAAGTCGGTCACGAACCGATTACGGGTGTCGGTCACCGTGACGTTCAAGGAAATGAGGTCGACGCTGACACGAAACTGATAGCGCCTCTCATCCACTTGCTGATCGCCGCTGCCGGCTTGGCCCGCGACGTGGGAGGAGGAAGTGAGAAGCCCACCAGCGAGGAGTAGGGTCAGGAACGATTTCGCCGTTAATGGTGACAACATACTATGCTTGACACGACCTGAAGGCTGCTTGAGAATCGGCCCGATACGAACGAACTAACTGCTTTTTCGGCAACACTAAGCCGTACCGTCCATATATAACGCGCTTAGCGGGTCGGGTCAAAGGGAGGTTTTGTTGACGAGACGGGCTGCCGTGCTCACGATTAGCGACGGCGTCGTAGCCGGCGCCCGCGAAGATCGTTCCGGCGCCGTTGCCGAGACCCGGTTACGAGAGATGGGCTTCGACGTCGTCGACCGAAGCGCGGTGGCGGATGAACTGGAAGAGATTGAGAAGCGGTTGCGACAATGGGTGGACTCCGGCACTGCCGAGCTCATCCTCACTACGGGCGGCACCGGGCTCGGGCCCCGTGACGTGACCCCTGAGGCGGTTCGGCGAGTCGTCGAGCGAGAGCTGCCTGGGTACGGAGAGCTTCTACGAACGGATGGGTTGCGGCACACGCCAATGGCCGTTCTGTCCCGTAGCCTCGCCGGAGCGGTTGGGGACACGCTCATCGTCGCCCTCCCCGGAAATCCCAACGCGGTCAGCGAGGGGCTGGAAGCCCTCGGACCGACATTGGCCCACGCCCTGGATCTTCTAGCTGGTAAAACCAAGCACAACCACCTGGGGCAGTAGGGGTTGTGGGGCCACGCAAAACTCGGAGTTGCCATGAACTGGATAGTGAGGCGCACGCAAAATACGGGGTTGCCACGAACCGGCTAGTCAGTGGGCGGTTGTTTCCTCGGCCGCCCGGGGGTAAGATAGGGTTTGTATCTTGCCGATAATATCCAAGGGGTTCCGCCATTTTTCGAGGTAACTCGTAACCCGGAGGACAGGATGCAATCCACGCCACCGCGGCCAACCACACGTCGCCGATACTCGCGCGTCCCCTCTCTAGGGGAGTGCTTCGCGCAGTTGGGCAACGGGTGGGAAGGTTCAGTCATGGACGTGAGCCTGGGGGGATGTTGGTCCGCGTCAAACGCGTGCTCACACTAGGGTCTTCGTATTTCGTGAAGCTTTTGTTTCCCCGCCGCATCCTCGTCGTAGAGGCTCGGGTGGTCCGCGTGCAAACCGCCGCCGAGGATTTTCTGACCGGCATGGAGTTCTTGAAGCTTTGTGCGCCAAGCTTTCTTCCGATGACCGGGAGGTTCTTCGAGGCTTCACAGACGCCAAGCCGGAAAAGCCCTGATCGCATATTCCTTTTTTGAGGTGCCGTTCCTCGCCTGAGGTTCGGCTCGCGCCCTTCGCCCTTCCGCTCGCCCATCGTATCGCTCGGCAATGGGGTTTGCCCCATGGGAAGTCCGAGGCTATAATGTCGAATTCGACGGAAATAGGAGTACTCAGCTACTGGCGTAGAAGCGACTCAAAGCGGACCATGAAGAAAACCGACCTTACCCAGTACAAGAAAACGCTTCTTGGAAAAAAGACCGAGCTCGAGCAATCGATAGGTCGAACCTTGCTCACCGAAGGCTCGAATACCGATGGTCACGGTGACTTTGCGGATCGCTCCGCCGCGGCGAATGAAGAAGAGATCAGCATACAGCTCAAGCAAACGGACACCAAGCTACTTAGAGCTATCGAGGTCGCTCTTCAGCGGATCGAATCGGGAAACTACGGGATCTGCATCGACTGCGAGGAAGAGATCGCGGGCGCACGCTTAAAGGCCGTGCCTTGGACCAAAGTCTGTATTGACTGCAAGGAAAAGCAGTACAGCTAGCTCTTCCCCCCCGTCTCAGCACCGGAGGTTCGAAACGTGGAGCTCGGCCTCGCCGGCAAGGTGGCTTTGGTTGCTGGCGCCAGTCGAGGACTCGGTCGCGCGGTTGCCGAAGCTCTCGCCGCCGAGGACGTGAATCTTGTCCTTTGTGCTCGCTCCGCCGATGATCTTACTGTTGCCGAGACTGCTATCCAGAAAAACTCGCGTGTCGAGATCCTCGCGAGACCCACTGACGTAACAAAAGAGACGGAAGTCGGTTCCCTCGTCGATGCAGCCCTCGAGCGTTTCGGTCGCATAGACGTTCTCGTTGCCAACGCGGGAGGTCCCCCTTCGACTCGGTTCGTCGATACCGAGATGGAAGATTGGCGTCAGGGTTGGAGCTCAATCTTTTCTCGACGATCCTGCTGTCGCGCGCCGTCGTGCCCTCGATGAAGAGCCACGGTTGGGGAAGGGTAGTCGTTATCGCCTCGGTCTCCGCCAAACAACCGATCGACGGGCTCGTCATCTCGAATACATCTCGTCTCGGAGTCGTAGGCCTCGCCAAGTCGATGGCGTCGGAGCTTGCACCGGACGGTATTCTCGTCAACGTCGTGTGCCCGGGCTTCACACGAACCGAGCGACTGGAAGAGCTTGCCTCACAAATGGCGAAACGCGCCGGGACCGACCCGGAGGCGATCCATCGGAAGTGGACGAGCGCGATTCCGATGGGGAGGTTAGGGGAGCCGGAGGAACTGGCGGCTCTTGTCGCCTTTTTGGCTTCGGAGAAGGCGAGCTACATCACTGGAACCTGCATCCAGGTGGATGGGGGCTGGGTCAAGGGTGTATTCTAGGCCCGGAACCCCCCAGAACCTATTGTCCATCAGTAGGTAAGCCGAATCTGGGACTTGACAAAGAATTCAGGCGCATGCTATAGATCCGCGTCGTTTCGACTGTAGGGGAGGCCACTTTCCTAAGAAGGAGGGGGCCTCCTCGAAGTTTGTAGAGCGCGTTCTCTTCGCACATAAGACAAATCGTGAGTGAACTTTTCTGGTTAATTCCGCTCCTGCCCGGACTCGGAGCAGCCTTCAACGGGCTTCTGGGCAAGCGACTTCCCAAGGGCCTCGTTTCAGCCGTTGCCTGCGGAAGCATCGGTGCGTCGTTTCTCCTCGCTGTCGGTAGCTTCTTCGGAATCTTCTGGACCGGCGGGGGCGTCGCCGTTGAGACCGTCAAGCTCTTCACTTGGATTCCGGGAATGGGCGTCCCTATGGTGGACGGGTCGCTCACCAACCTCAACATCGCCTGGGAATATCGACTGGATTCTCTCTCCATGGTGATGACGCTGGTAGTGAGCGGGGTGGGATTCCTGATCCACGTGTACTCGATGGGCTACATGGCTCACGACGAGGGCTACGCTCGCTTCTTCGCATACCTGAACCTGTTCAGTTTCTTCATGCTCAATTTGGTGCTGGGCGCGAACTTTCTGCTCCTGTTCATCGGGTGGGAGGGCGTGGGACTCTGCTCGTACTTGCTCATCGGGTTTTGGTTCGAGAGAAAGTCGGCTGCTGACGCCGGGAAGAAGGCTTTCATCGTCAACCGAATCGGTGACGCGGGATTCCTTTTGGCGATAATGTTGATATTCGTCAACTTCGGGTCGCTCGACTTCTATGCGGTGATGGGCGCGATCGCGGATCGCTTCACTCAACCCGAGGTAGGTCTCGGGCTACTGTCCGTAATCGGAATCCTGCTTTTTATCGGCGCCGCCGGCAAGTCGGCGCAAATTCCCCTTTACGTTTGGTTGCCCGACGCCATGGAAGGTCCGACGCCGGTGTCGGCATTGATACACGCTGCCACCATGGTGACCGCCGGCGTCTACATGGTGGCCCGCTGTGGGGTGCTCTTCGAACATGCACCGTTGGCGCTCACGGTGGTCGCGGTGGTCGGGGCGGTGACGGCGATCTTTGCGGCCTCCATCGGTCTGGTGCAAAACGACATCAAGAGAGTGCTCGCATACTCCACGGTTTCGCAGCTCGGCTACATGTTCTTGGCATGTGGGGTCGGTGCTTTTGGCGCCGGCATCTTTCATCTGATGACCCACGCCTTCTTCAAGGCCTGCCTGTTCTTGGGCTCGGGGAGCGTCATCCACTCCATGGAACATGCGGAGCATGAGTCGGGTGGACATCGGGGCTACACCGAGATGCAGGACATGCGGAACATGGGCGGACTCTACCGTCACATGCCCAAAACGGGACTGACGTTCATGATCGCGACCGCCGCCCTTGCCGGCGTGCCGTTGACGGCCGGGTTTTTCAGCAAGGACGAGATCCTGTGGAAGGCGTGGAGCGGCCCCCACGGGCATTGGGCCCTCTGGCTCATCGGGCTCGTTGCCGCCGGAATGACCGCTTTCTACATGGGGCGACAAGTCTTGATGACGTTCTTCGGGAAGTTTCGAGGTGGAGAGAAGATGGAGGCTCATCTCCATGAGTCTCCGGCCGTCATGACCTGGCCGCTCATTCTCCTGGCCGCCGGATCGATCTTTGCCGGATGGGTCGGTTGGCCGCACGCCTTTGGCGGTTCGAACCGAATCGAGGGTTTCCTCGAGCCGGCCATCATGGCGGGGACGCACGCGGCGGCCTCTGAGGCAGGGGCAGCGGCAGAGGCGGTTCACCACGGTGCCGCCAGCACTGAGATCCTGTTCGCTCTGATTTCCATCGCCGTCGCGGGCTTCGGCCTCTTCCTTGCTTACACTTTCTACGTCCGGCGACCGGAAAAGCCGAAGGCGATGGCGGAGGCTTGGCCCGTCGCCCACCGGGTTCTCTACAACAAGTACTACGTCGATGAGGCTTACGACAAGACGTTCGTACAAGGGACCTTGGACCGCGCCAGGGGATTGTACTGGTTCGACGCGAAGGTGGTCGACGGCGCGGTCAACGCGGCGGCCTTGGGAACGCTGATCATTAGCTATATTTCCAATTTCTTCGATATGCATTTCGTCGATGGCGTAGTGAACGGGGTGGGTTCCATGCTGGCGAGCTTGTCCGGAATCTTCCGTCGCGTCCAGACCGGATTGGTTCAGAACTATGCCCTGGTGATGCTAGTGGGCATCTTCGTCTTGGTCGGTTTGTATCTTTTGATTTAAGGGAAGGACTCGCTCGATGCTCGAGAACAATCCGCTCGGTTGGCCAATCCTATCCTGGGTCGTTTTTTTCCCGGGCGTCGGGGGCCTCATCATCCTGTTCTTCACGAAGAAACATCAAGGGGATTTGATTCGGTGGCTCGCGAATATCTTCGGTTTTCTCGGGTTCGCCATTTCGTTGCCGCTCTGGTTCTACTTCGACCCCTCTGGGCCGCAGTTCCAGTTCATGGAACGCCACGATTGGATCCCAAGCATCGGCGTTCAGTATTTCCTGGGCATCGACGGAATCAGTTTGCTGCTCATCCTGCTCACGACCATGCTCGGTTTCATCGCGATTCTTTCCTCATGGACATCGATTACCGAGCGGGTCAAAGAGTATTACGTGATGCTGCTCCTCCTCCAGACGGGGATGCTGGGCGTCTTCGTGTCCTTGGACTTCTTTCTCTTCTACGTTTTTTGGGAAGTCATGCTGGTCCCGATGTACTTCCTCATCGGTGTGTGGGGTGGACCGAGAAGGCTCTACGCCGCCATCAAGTTCTTCCTGTATACGCTGGTGGGAAGCGTGTTGATGCTGCTTGGCATCCTGGCGCTCTACTTTTATTACTACGCCCAGACCGGGGTCTACACCTTCGACGTCCTGGAGATCATGAACATCGGACTCCCCGCTGACCTCCAGTTCTGGGTCTTCTTGGCATTCTTCGTCGGCTTCGCCATCAAAGTGCCGATGTTTCCTTTTCACACCTGGCTTCCCGACGCGCACGTGGAAGCGCCTACTGCGGGCTCGGTAATTCTGGCCGGTGTGCTCTTGAAGATGGGGACCTACGGTTTCGTGCGGTTCTCGCTTCCTCTTTTGCCGGACGCGAGTAAAGATGCCGTCTGGTGGATGGTTCTCTTGGCCATCATCAGCATTGTTTATGGCGCGATGGTGGCGTTGGTACAGAGCGATTGGAAGAAGCTGGTCGCTTACAGCTCGGTAAGCCACTTGGGTTTCGTGATGCTGGGGATCTTCGCCTTGAACGAAATCGGCCTTCAGGGTGGGATCCTGCAGATGATCAACCATGGACTCTCAACCGGCGGCCTCTTCTTGACGGTGGGCCTTATTTACGAGCGGCGTCACACGCGTGAGATCGCTGACTTTGGAGGGCTTGCCAAGGTGGTGCCGGTCTTCGCAGCGATGTTCCTCGTCATTGCGTTGGCCTCATTGGGGCTGCCACTGCTGAACGGTTTTATCGGGGAGTTCATGATTCTGCAAGGAGCGTTCGCCGTCGAACCGTGGTGGGCGGCATTTGCCGTGTTGGGGATTGTTCTCGGAGCGGCCTACCTGCTTTGGCTTTACCAGAGGACGATGTTCGGTAAGCTGGACAAACCGGAGAACATGAAGCTCCAGGATCTGGATTGGCGCGAGCGCTGGACGCTCATTCCGATCATCGCCTTTTGCATCTGGATTGGCGTCTACCCCGCGCCCTTCCTTAAACGTCTCGAGGTGCCGGTTCGGGCGATCGTAGAAAAGATCGAGGCCAATCCGATCGAGGCGGCCCGCGCCCCGGCCCTTCAATCTGTCACGACTCAGGAGCCGAGTGGCCCCAACCGATAACGTCCGATAAACGGCCGATAGACGATCGATAAAAGGCCGATAAACGACCGCTCATCGGGGCACGCCGCCGGCCGGCTCGGCCCTAGGGCCGGCGGGGCGGCCAGACAAATGCCAAAACCTTCCGACTCCGGAGGGAGATTTCAGAAGCTCGCGCTGCTTTCTACCGTAGGGCTGATGTTCCCCATTTCCATCACCTTGGGGGCCGCGGCCGGCTACTACTTGGACCACTGGCTCGGTACCTTTCCGTGGCTCGCGTTCGTATTTCTGTGTTTCGGGATTGCCGCGCCGTTCATCCACCTATTCCGCGTGCTCAAGAAGTTCGATGGGACCCCCTAAAGCGTTGCCTGTGCATCCGGCCGCTGCGGAACGCCGTGTCGGTCGGGTCGCGGTTGGTATCACTGGCCTCGCCACCGGACTGGGCCTCCTGGGGGGAGTAGATTTCGCCGCTTCGGTAGCGGCTGGAGGGCTCATCGCCCTCGTAAACTACAGCGCGTTGAGCTGGTTCGTGGACCGAGTGGCACAACCCAGGCCGAAACGGGGCGCCATGCTCGCGGTGCTCGGTTTCGGGCTTCGCTACGCCTTGTTGGGAGGGTCGCTGTATGTTATATTCGCTGTTTGGAGTGCAAACGTGGTGGCCGTAAGCCTGGGTCTATCGGCTCCGGTAACGGCCATATTTTTTGAGTGGGTCTTCGAAGCCTACGAGGGGCGCGTCCAACGGTGATCACTCCCGGCGCCTCCCGGCCCTGATCAAAGTTGACCAGAGTTGACCAGACTTAGTCGGGCTTAATCGGGCTTCCGAACCCAAGTAGCTAGAGCTAGCTCGCCGGCGCCAAGCGCGTGCGGCCCATTTTTTTGTATGGAAGAACTTGAGCACAAGTCGTTCCTCTTTGGCCTCCTGCACGGGGCGGCTCCCGATCATGTCCTGATGGCCCTTTTCATCGGGCTACTGTTGATGGTGGGGGCGGTGTGGTTTCGCTCGCGCATTCGTGTCGAGGAGCCAGGGCGTCTACAGTTGGTCCTGGAAGCCACGGTGGGTGGTTTGATCGGCATGCTCAAAGAGAACGTCGGCCCGCAGGGGCCCAAGTTCTTGAGCTTGGTCGGCACTCTCGGGTTGTTCATATTGACGTGCAATCTGGCGGGCTTGGTACCGGGACTATCGTCTCCTACCACCAACCTGAACGTACCCGTCGGCTGCGCCCTGGTTTCGTTCCTGTACTACAATTATCAGGGAGTTCTTGCTCAAGGTCTGCTGCCTTACCTAAAGCACTTTCTCGGACCGGTGCTTCCCATGGCGATCATCATGCTACCCATCGAGATCATCAGCCATATTAGCCGCGTACTGTCCTTGTCGATGCGGCTCTTCGGTAACATCTTTGGCGAAGAGCTCGTCATTCTCGTGCTGGCGAGCCTTGTTCCTTTTTTGATTCCGCTACCCATGATGGCCTTCGCGGTATTCGGTAGTATTTTGCAAGCCTTCGTCTTTGTCATGCTGACCATGATTTACCTCGGTGGTGCCGTGGCCATGGAAGAACATTGATCGTGCTAACGTCGGGTATGCGTTATTTCGTTAACTGCGAAAGGAGGATATTCTGGTGAAAAGGATATTGTTCGCGGCCTTCGGGTCGCTCGTCTTTCTGATGATGGGAACTCCCGTGTATGCGGCAGAAGGGGATCTTTGGGTGGCTGACACCACCAAGTGGGCTTTGATCGCGGGCGCCGGAGCCTTGGCCTTCGCCGCCGCTTTCGGCGCCTATTCCCAAGGTAAGGCCGCGGCTGCCGCTTGTGAGGCGATCTCTAGAAACCCCGGCGCCGCTCCTCAGATCCGCTTCGCCTTTCTGTTGGGCGTGGTGCTGATCGAATCGCTCGTGATTTACGTATTCGTCATCTCGCTCAGTATCTTGTTCGTGAAGTGGCCTGCGTGACGAAATTCCTTTGGGGCTCTCTCGCTCACGGGCTAGACTGCGAGAGGGCCCACGGCTTCGAACTGGGGGGCATTGCCAGTCGGGGCCAGCCGGCGCCAGCCGGCACCAGGAGGACGAGTTGGAATTCGCCAAGTACGCCTACTTCGAAGGTAAAGTAGTTCCTTTCGCGGAGGCGCGTGTCTCGGTTGCCACCCACGGTTTTCTCTACGGGACCGCCGTGTTCGAGGGAATCCGTGGATTTTGGGACGAGACGAAGGGCGATGTTTACGTCTTCCGGTTGAGAGAGCACTTCGAGCGGCTGGCTGTCAACGCCCGCATCCTCAAAATGAGCCTGCCTCGGCCGGTGGATGAGTTGGTCTCTCTGACCGTCGACCTGATCCGAAAGAACGAGCTGCGCTGCGACTTATACGTCCGGCCGGTCCTATACAAATCGGACCGCCGCTTCGGCGTCACACTGTTCGAGAATCAAGACCTCACGGTCTTTATCGCTTCGATGGGAGCGTATCTTTCCAAGACGGAAGGGATCGACCTTGCCGTTTCCTCTTGGAGACGGATCGAGGACAATGCCATCCCCGGCCGAGCGAAGATCAACGGCGCGTATGTCAATAGCTGCCTCGCAGGGGACGAAGCTCGCAGTAACGGATTCGACGAGGCGATCTTCCTGAACGAGGACGGCCACGTCTCCGAAGCCCCGGGAATGAACCTCTTTATGGTCCGAGGCGGCCGCTTGATCACGACTCCCGTAACGGCCAATGTCTTGGAGGGCATCACCCGAGCCAGCCTCATGACGCTTGCGGAGAAGAGCCTCGGTGTCGAAGTCGAGGAGAGACCCGTCGACCGTTCCGAGCTCTACGTAGCCGACGAGGCCTTCATCTGTGGAACGGCCGCCAAATTGGTCAGCGTGAGGAGCATCGACCGTCGCATGGTGGCCAACGGAAAGACCGGTCCGATCACTACGAAGCTCGCCGAACGATACCGCGCCGCGACCTTGGGCGAGCTCGAGGGCTACCGGGACTGGATCACCTCCGTTTATAACGATTAGCCCGATCACTCCGATTCCCCCAAAAATCATGGCGCTCCTGTTCGTCGCGGGAGCCGTCCTGGCGTTGTTGTTGGGCCTGTCCTTCCTCTTCGCCGAGCTTCTCATTCACCCGCCGAGAAGCAGGCCGACGGATTTCACGCCTACCGACGCGGGGCTGCCGTTCGAGTGGGTCACCTTCCCTTCCCATGATGGATTCCGGTTGATGGGTTGGTTGGTCGGGCCCGAGCTTCGTAAACCACCGGTAGTCATTGTCCACGGTTACACTGACAACAAGGGTTCCTACCTCGATCAAGCTCGCTTCCTGTTCGATCGGGGCTACCCGAGCCTGCTCTATGACCAAAGGGGCCATGGGCAAAGCGCTCCGGCGAAGGTTTCCCTTGGACCCCTGGAAGCGCGGGACCTCGCCGAGGCTATTCGGATGCTCAGCGAGCGGGGTCGCGGAGATCGATTCGTGGTCTGGGGGATTTCGATGGGGGCGGCAACGGCCCTTCTCGCTGCAGCCGATGAACCTCAAATTGTGGGGGTCGTCGCCGAGTCGAGCTACGAGAGGCTCTATCGGGTCGTGGTAGATACGGTTCGCCTGCGCTTCCGTGTGCCGCAGTTTCCGTTGGTACCCCTTAGCCTCGCCATCGCTTCCCTGAAGATTGGATTCAATCTCTTTCAGGTGCATATCGGTGACGCGGTCAAATCCTTGGGCGAGCGCCCGCTCATGTTGGTGAGCGGCGCCGAAGATCCGCGCATGACTCCTGAGCTAGGAAGCCGGCTTCTCGCCGAGGCGGTAGGACCTGCGGACCACCTGGTGATAGCGGGTGCGGGCCACGCGCAGTGCTGGCCTTTGGGCAAGGCGGTTTACGGAGAGAGGGTTCTCGCTCTACTCGAGGCTACCCGACCTAACCAGTAATAACCGGGAATAACCGGGAATAAGGTTCGCTTGCAATGCGCAGGACCTCCTTTGTAAGATGCCGGTGTAACTCGTGTAACCGGAGGTAATTCTAGCCGTGTTGGATACCATTCGTTGGGACGGCGACGCCGTCGCCTTGCTCGATCAAAGAATTCTCCCCACTCGAGAGGAATACCTCAGTTGTCGGAGCGCTGAGGAGGTCGCCGCAGCCATCAAAGACATGGTTGTGCGCGGGGCTCCCGCGATTGGCGTCACGGCGGCGATGGGCATCGCTTTAGGCCTGAAATTGGCGTCACTGGCGTCGCAGTCTTCGGCGCCTGGCGAGAAGGACGAGAGGGCCCTGCGCGCGTCCATGGACCAAGTGTGCGAGCTCATGCGAGTGACCCGGCCGACTGCGGTCAACCTGTTCTGGGCGATCGAGCGGATGAAGTCGCGTTTCGAGGAGCTCATTCCGGAAGGGTCCGCCCGTCTTGTGGAAGGCTTGGAGCAGGAGGCGATCGGGATTCTGAATGAGGACATCGCCATCAACCGTCGCATGGGAAAGCACGGCGCCGACCTCGTGCCCGACGGCGCGCGGATCTTGACGCATTGCAACGCCGGCGCTCTCGCTACGGCCGGCTACGGAACCGCGCTGGGAGTCATCCGCGCTGCGGTGGAGTCTGGTAAGAAGGTCGAAGTCTATGCCGACGAAACACGTCCGTTCTTGCAAGGTGCGCGACTGACCACGTGGGAGCTCGCGAAGGATGGGATCCCTGTTACCCTTATTACTGACAACATGGCCGGCCATTTGATGGCAAAGAAAAAGGTCGATTTGGTCGTGGTGGGCTCGGATCGGATCGCCGCCAATGGCGATGTGGCCAACAAGATCGGAACTTACTCAGTGGCAGTTCTCGCACGTGAGCATAAGATTCCCTTCTACGCGGTGGCCCCGACCAGCACGTTCGACCTGAGTATTCCTTCAGGGGATCAAATCCCCATCGAGCAACGCGACCCGAAGGAAGTCACTCACTTCCAAGGAGTGCAGATTGCACCGGACGGTATTGGCGTCGAAAACCCTGCATTCGACATCACCCCGAACCGGTTCGTCACAGCCATCGTCTGCGAGAACGGCGTCGCCCGGGCGCCGTTTACCGAGGTTCTGAGAAAGTTCACCAATAAAGTAGAGGCCGCCTGACGCTTCGTGCTCATCCTCGGGATCGAAAGCTCCTGCGATGAGACTTCTGCGGCCGTCGTCGAGGATGGCCGCCGGATCCTCTCCAACGTCATCGCTTCTCAAGTAAAGGTTCATAGCCCCTACGGCGGTGTCGTTCCAGAGCTCGCCTCCCGACAGCATCTCTCGCACATCGGCCCGGTAGTTGATGGCGCCCTAAAGGAGGCGAGAGTGGAGCTTTCACAAATCGGGGCCGTTGCCGTTACTCAGGGACCAGGTCTCGTCGGCTCGCTCCTGGTGGGACTTTGTTTCGGGAAATCCATCGCCTACGCACGCGACATTCCCCTTGTCGCCGTCGATCACTTGGAAGGCCACATACGCGCCGCCTACATGGAGAGAGATGAGTCGGACCCGATTCCTCATCCCGCGGTATCGCTCGTCGTTTCGGGGGGCCACACCGGCTTGTATTTGATGGAGGAGGAAGCCCGATACGAGTTGGTCGGAAAAACGAGAGACGACGCGGCCGGTGAGGCATACGACAAAGTCGCGAAGCGTCTGGGGCTGGGGTATCCAGGTGGCCCGGTGATCGATCGCATAGCGGAACACGGTGATCCCAAAAAGATTCCTCTTCCCGTCGCCAAGATCTCGGATGGTAGCGATGATTTCAGCTTTAGTGGATTGAAGACGGCGGTGCTGCGTGCGATTCGTGAGCACGATATCGATCCAGTGAGCGAGGGCGAGGATCCGATGGGGCGGACCGACGTGCTTAACTTAGCTGCCAGTTTTCAGAAGGCGGTGGTGAACGCTTTGCTTTCGACTACCCAACGAGTTTCGAGGCGGGTGAAAGCGCGCGCCATTCTCGTGTCGGGAGGTGTGGCCGCCAATCGTCAGCTTCGCTCGGAGTTCGGCCGCTTAGGTGAGCAGATGAAGATTCCGGTGGTCTTTCCGAGCATAGCGCTTTCGACCGACAATGCGGCCATGATCGCTGCCGCCGGTTACATCAAGTTTTTACGAGGCGAGTTCTCGGGCCCCGACCTCAACGCGGAAGTGGAACTGCGTCTGGGAGAAGGGTCTGTAAGGCGCTCCGAAAGGCATTTGTAGCGTCGGCTGGGGCTGCAAGCTTCCCCAGGGAAAGCTCGTCTGGACGAGATTCTCTTTGAGAACCCAAGGCGGGACTTGCCGATGGGTTTCCCCCACATTCGCGAAGCCGATAGAGCCCCTTTCACAGTGCGCACCCACGGCTTCGCTATAGCCAAGACAAGAAACCACGCGGCTTAGGCCTCGAGTCGGCAACCGCCGCGGCTCGGCACGTCCCTTGCTTGTGTTGCATCTCTAGAGAATCCACCTCCGTACGTTGTCGAAAGTCAATGAGTGGGAGATTGCGATGAAAGAATCAAAGATCAGAACAGGTGGTGTAAGGGCTCTGCTGGGGACGGTGCTGGTCACACTAGTAAGCTTCGGTTGCGACTCTGGCCCCACATCGCCAACACCCGCTTCTGGGTCGGGCACTCAGGAAACCGCAGAGGTCGTGGTATCCGGCACATTCTCGTCGGCCAACGCCTTGTCATCCGGTCTCGCTGGAATCTCCCAAACAGACGTCAACGACATCACGGTCGAGGTCGTGGGTACGGGGCAATCCGTGGCGGTCTCGAATGGCACGTTCGCCCTTAGCGGTCTTCCGGCGGGTTCGTTTACGCTTGTGTTCCGCGACGGGACGGGCAAGAGGCTGGGCAAGCTGACCTTCGACAACGTTCAAGCCGGCCAGACTATCGAGCTCCTGCTCGAGCTCCACGACGAAGGCGTAGTATTGCTCAAAGAGGTTCGCGACGGCGAGGTTGTGGTCGATAACAGTGCCGACGAGACCGGCAACGACGATGGGGACGGCGACGGAAACAATGATGACGACGGCGACAATGACGACGGCAACAATGACGACGGCGGCAACAATGACGACGGCAACAATGACGACGCCGGCAACAATGACGACGCCGGAAACGGTGACAGTGGTGAATCCCCGTCATTGCAGGGCTCGCTTTCCGGAAAATGGAGCGGCCAATGCGACGACGAAAACGTGAGCGGGCGTTTCTCGATTTCGGTCTCCGCCGGTGGAAGTGTTAGCGGTTCTTATTCCGGAGATGACTCCGGTTCAATTTCCGGAAGAGTTCGCAACAACGGCTCTTTTTCCGCCGCGGCGGGAAGCGCCGGAGAATGCCAATGGTCGGGAACGATTACGCGCTCGGGCAATTCCCTGTCGGGGAGTGGAACTTGGACCTGCCCGGAAGACTGCGATGGAGACTGGTCCGGGTCCGGATCGTAGGCAGTCAACATCCATCACTGGTCTGGGGCCCCACCCCCAGACCTCGCGCTTCGTCGGCCGGCGACTTTGATCAGAGCGACGGGGACCCCACCCCCGTCGCCGAGCCGCTACGCGCTCCGCGCTGCGCGTCGGCTGAAGGCTCCGCGCGGGCTGAGGGCTCCTAATCCTGTCCGCCCTGTTCCTCCGAACGCTTTACGCGAAGAATCTTCCACTCGTCCTCTTCGCGTCGGAGATCGACGCGGAGCTTCTGAGGCTGGGTCACCGTCCCCACCATGATGAACCGCTGGTCCGCCTGGATAGCAACTACAGTTAGGTCGAACGAAGCTGTCGCTTCGGCCCCTTCTACTTCCGCGCGCACTGCCTCTAGGGTCACGTTGAGTCGGTCGACGCGCTCGAAACCTCGATCGACCATCTCTGAAAGGGACTCGAAATCGAGGTTGCGGAAATCGGAGTAGTCGCGGGACAGACAGGAGAGAAACCGCTGGGTGTCTTTTACCTCGGCGGCATCGGCGGCACGCTGAAGAGAACGTTCCACCTGGGCGGCGGGAGAGAGATACCACTCCCATGTGAAGAACGCGATCAACAGCGCGGCGGCGCTTCCGAGGGCGATGAGATTCCGGCGGTTCACGGGCTCGATTGTATCTTGTTTGCTTGACTTTGCTTGACTTTGCTTGACAGGGAGCGGATGCACAGGATAAGAAAGGACGGTTTTAATCAACGGGGAGTTGAGAATGAGCAATAAGGAGTTCAAGCCGTTTGTCCCTCCCGATCAAACCCCGCCCGAGCTGACCGTTCGGGCTGTCGTGCTCGGCATTTTTATGGCCGTCGCCTTGGGGGCTGCCAACGCATATCTAGGCATGAGAGCGGGCCAGACGGTGGCTGCCACATTCCCAGCGGCCGTCGTGGCAATGGCGTTCTTCCGGTTCTTCAGGGGAGGAATTCTGGAAGAGAACATTTCTCGTACGACCGCATCGGTCGGGGAGGCGCTTGTCGCCGGCGCCATCTTCACCATCCCGGCTTTCATCCTCGCCGGTGTTTGGACCGAGTTCGACTACCTGCAGAGCACGATTCTGATGCTGGTCGGTGGGATCCTGGGCGTGATGTTCGTCGTACTGCTCCGGCGCAGCCTGGTGAACGATCCGACCTTGCCCTTTCCCGAATCGGTTGCCGCCGCAGAGATCCACAAGGCCGGTCAAAAGGGTCAGACCGGCGCAAGGTATCTCTTTTATTCCATGGGTCTCGGGGCGCTCGTCGAGCTGTTCAAGAACGGCAACGGCCTACAGCTTTTTCACGAGCGGATTACCGGCTTCCTGCAATACGGTACCTTCAAGAGTTCAGTTGTCGTGGGAGGCGCGACATTTGGGTCAGCGACTCAGCCGGGCTCCATGCTTCTCTCTACGCCTGCCGCCTCGCCTGCATACTTGGGTGTTGGCTATATCATTGGACCACGCCTCGGTTCGATCACGTTTGCGGGTGGAGTGTTCGCCTGGTGGTTCATGATCCCCGCCATTTTATTCTTCAACCCGCAGTTCGCCGACGGTGATCTCGTTGCGCAGGCGGGCTCGGATTGGGATGCCATTTACAACCAAGTGTGGACGAATCTGGTGCGCCCCATCGCGGTCGGCGCGATGATCGTGGGTGCATTCTGGACCCTGTTCCGAATGCGGAACTCGTTGATCGATGGCATCGGCAAATCTATCTCCGACTTGAAGGCGGCCCGAGCGGGTCAAACTGTAAAAACTAGTCGGATCGATCTCGACCTTCCCTTCAACTGGACGGCGGCTGGTGTGGTGGCGGCGGTGATCCCGGTTACGATCCTTTATTACTACTACAGCGGTCAGTGGTTGGGTGCCTTCGGTTCGGCCGTCGTTATGATCATCGCGGGTTTTTTCTTTTCTGCAGTAGCGGGATACTTGGTCGGCGTCATCGGAAGCTCCTCTAATCCGATTTCCGGGCTTACCCTGTCGACGCTACTTCTCGCAGCACTGCTGATGACCACAATAGGTCTCAGCGGTACGAAGGGAGTGGCCGCGGTGCTGGGGGTGGCGGCGGTCGTTTGCTGTGCCTGCGCCATCGCCGGTGACATGCTGCAGGATCTCAAAGTGGGCCATCTCCTCGGCGGAACGCCAAAAGCTATGGAGAAGGCCGAGCTCATCGGGGTGGTTGCTGCCGCGCTATTGATGACGTTTCCGATGATGATTCTCCACAAGGCAGACATCATGAGCGGAGGGCAAGGAATCGGTGGCGCCGAGCTACCGGCACCGCAGGCCGGTCTCATGGCGCTGCTCTCTAAGGGGATCGTGGGCGGCGACATGGCGTGGCCCCTCATTGTGTTCGGGATGGCATTCGCCCTGATGCTTCTGCTCGTCAATGCTCCGTCTCCGATGCTGATTGCAGTGGGTATGTACCTTCCGCTTCAGACGACCTTCGCCATTTTTGTCGGTGGGGTGATTCGGTGGATCTTCGATCGAAGAGCGAGCAGAATCGAAGGCCTGAGCGACGAGGCTCGATACCGAGGTGAAAATAGCGGCACGTTGATCGCCTCGGGTTTGATAGCTGGAGAAGCATTGATGGGGGTGTTGCTTGCCCTCTTGGTGATCGCCGAGATCAGTCCTCCGCACCTTCTAGCCGACCCGCGGGGCTGGCCGGGGCTACTGGTGTTCGCGATACTCGGGTGGTTGTTGGTGAAAATTCCTTTGGATCAAGCTCGGGCATAGAGCAGGGGCCCGATTGATCCATCAATGCGACGGGGACCCCACCCCCGTCGCCGGCCGCTTCGCGACTACTCGCTCCGCGGCTAGCTGAGGGCTCCCCACCCGCTGGCCCATGTGCCACAAGCAGGGGGTTCAATGCTCTCCGGGCCGCTTCCGACTCGCGACGGTATGAGCAATCGAGGCGAGCCGGCCAGCAAAACTCACTAGCTGCGAAACCTCGATCGCCTCGTCGCTCCCGTGGTAGCCGGCCTGGTTTCCCGGGCCCCAGCCCACGGCTTGGATGCCAGCGTGCACGAGAGGCTTGGCGAGCGTCCCCCCGCCGATTCCGACTACGCGAGCATCCGGCGCGACTTCGCGAATGACATCGACGATGGGCGCGTCTTCCGGGACCTCTGAGGGAAGCCACTCGAGGATCGTTTCGAAAGACATTCCCGCGCCGGGCAGTTTCGCTTGACGAGCCAGTTCTTCGAGCTCCGCGAGGATCCCCTGCGTTGATTGCGAGGGCAGGTAGCGTATATCCAGGGTGACGTCGCACGTGGCTGCCACGTGATTCGGTGCCGAGCCACCCCGAATGAGACCGGTGGTCAGGGTTGGAGGATCAAGGATGGGGTGGGCGTCGAATCGAAAGCGATGCGCCTCGACCCGGTTCAAGAAGCGAGCCGCGGCATAGATCGCGTTCACGCCTTTGAAAGGGTGCATCGCATGAGCCGACTTGCCCTTGAATTGCACCTTGAGCACGAGACGTCCTTTTTCCGCAACGTTGATCTCTCGCATTTCTCCCGCGACGTCGGGAACGATGGCGTCGGTTGCGTCGATGAGACCCTTTTGCAGCAAAAACTCGATGCCGTTGCCCGCACCGACTTCCTCGTCGGCGACGGCGCCGAAGACGATTTTCCCCGGTATCTCCGCTTCATCCTCCTTCAGGAGCTTGATGGCCGTAAACGCGGACGCGAGGGGGCCCTTGTTGTCCAAAACCCCCCGGCCATAGAGTCTTCCATCTTGTTAGAAAGGGGAGTAGGGGTCGAAGCTCCAAGCGTCGCGGTCGCCGGTCGGTAGGGTGTCGGTATGGAGTGGAAGGAAGAGCGTTCGATACGAGGGGTCTCCTCGACCCACGGTAGCCAATAGATTGTCGCGTCCGCGAGTCTTCGTATGAATCTCGTGGCCGACCCCCCAGGTATCTAGGTAGCTGGCGAGAACGGCGGCAACCCGGCTCTCCATTCCGGGGGCCGGCATGCCATCCGGGCCGTCGCCGGGAAAATCTTGGGGAGAGTAATTGACAGTACGTTCGCGGCAGAGGCTAAGCGTTAGCTCCACAATGAACTCTCGGGCCTTCTCGGCCCGCTCTACATATCTTGAACCGTAGATATTCATCGGACGCCGCATGCTAAGCGGCGGCTTTCACTGCGTCAAGATCTTGGTCGGGAGGCCCACGAACTTTTTTGACCGGCCGGTTGGTTCTGGTTACCATGAAAGATATGGCTCTTGCGCTTGGGATCTTCGCAATGCTGGCCCTGGCCAACCCCCTTGCTGCACAAAGCATGCAGAGGCAGGCGCTGGGTCCTCCCTCGCGGGTCGACGTAGAGTCGCTGATCCGGAGTCCGGCTTCCTACCACGAGAGGCTCGTGATGGTGAAGGGGAAACTCCGACAGGGCACTATGGCGGATATGCAGAATCAGATTTATGAGCTCCGCGGCGGTAATGCGCTCCGGACCGTCCGTGTCGGCCAACCCGTGGGTTCTATGCGCGACCTACAATACTTAGTAGGGGGGGAAGTTGAAATCATCGGCATCTTCTGGGATCTGTCGTCGTCGACGGTTTTTGAGCGCGAGCTCCGCGACTACCCCGGAGCCCGGGTGCAGCAGGATACCCCGATGGGCGCAAGTATGAGCCAGAGCAACCTCTTCATCGGAGTCGAAGAGGTCACTCCGGTTGAAAAACCGCCCGAGCCGAAGGGGGCCGAGGCGGAAAAGAGAAAAGACGTCGTCATTCCCGATCTTCCACCCTCGGACCACGTGGATCTGCGCGAACTCATGAGCCATCCGGATCCTCACTACGACAGGCTGATCTCAGTGGTAGGTAAATTCCGGGGCGACAACGTGTACAACGACCTGCCTATGCGTACCAAGAAGACGCCGCGAGATTTCATCATCAAGGTTGCCGACGTTGCGATTTGGGTCACTGGGAAACGACCCCGCGGGAAGGATTTCGAGTTGAACCCGGAGCGACGTCGAGACACCGGCAAATGGCTCAAGGTAACCGGTACCCCTTGGACCGATGAAGGGGTCGTCTATCTCAAGGCGAAAAAGATCGAAATGGTACCCAAGCCAGAGGACCCGGACTTGGAGCCACGCAAGGTCGCGGATGAGCTTGCCGAGCTCGAGGCGCAAGAGCCGCCTCCGGAGGTCGTTTTTTCGATGCCCCTGACCGGGGAGAAATCGGTGCCGCTCAACAGCGAGTTCCGAATCCAGTTCTCAAAGGACATGGATATCACGAGCTTCGATCGTAATGTGGATCTCATTTATTCCGACGACGGGCCAGACGACCACTCTTTTCCTGACATGGAGATTTCGTACGACGGGCCTTCCCGTAGCTTGGTGGTCATCCCCGGCAAGGGACTCGAGCCGGGCAGAGAGATCCGCGTGATTCTCTATCGGGGGATTACCGACAACGATGGCCGACCCTTGGTACCGGAGCCCGACGCGAGCGAGGTTCCAGAAGCCGCGGTCATCCTGAGCTTTTTCACGGAAGAGCCGCTCTGAGGCTCGCTGGGGATGAGGGGAGCGGGCTAGCGACGTCCAAGGTCGCGATTCTTCTTCTTGTCCCGGTACATCCGCTCGTCCGCGAGCTGGATGAGCTCCTCTTTGGTATGAGCCTCACTGGGGTAGGTGGCCACTCCGATGCTTGCTCCCAGCCTTTCATTCAAACCCTCGTCCCTCAGGAAGATGTGGTGGCAGATGATCTTGCGGATGCGCTCGCCTAGGCGCTTTGCGAGAGCGAGGTCGGTGTCGGGCAGAATGACCACGAACTCATCTCCGCCGTAGCGAGCGGCGATGTCCGTCTCCCTCACCGCGGCACGTAGCAAGAACCCTACGGCTCGGAGGACTCGACTGCCCCGGAGGTGGCCGTGCGTGTCGTTTATCAGCTTGAATCGATCCAAGTCGATGAAAATGAGGGAAAGCCGGGAGCGATGGCGTGCCACGAGCTTGATCTCGCGATCTAAGGCCTGGTGGAAGTAGCGGAAGTTGAAGAGTGAGCTGACATCGTCGAGGATGGAGTTCTCTTTGGTCTGCTGGTAGAGCTTTACGTTCTCGACGGCCACCGAGATCTGCTTCGATAACTGACTGAGCAGTGTTAGGTCCCGTTTCGAATAGGTCCCGGCTCGACGGCTACCAAGTCCAAAAGTCCCCACCACTTTTCCGCGCGACTCTAATGGAAGAATGATGTACGAACGGATTCCATCCTCGTAGAAGATCTCGTCCTCAATGAACTGCTGTCGTTCGCGAGTATCGGTGTGAATGAAATGCCGTTCGTTTAGCACGACCCAGCCGGGCCCGGTACCCACGACCGGGATGATCGACTCCATACCCCAACCTGAGTCGACTCGCGAGCCGGAAGCGAAAATACGAAGGTAACTTCCCGACTCGTCCAAGATGGCAACCGAGAGCCGATCGAACGGGATCAACTTCGCCATCTCCGACGCGAAGGAATCGAACACTTCTTCGATCTGTAGGCTGCTGCTGATGATCCGCCCGATGTTGTTCAGGACGGTGATCTGTTTCGTCTGCGCCGCAGACCGTTGAAACAAAAGGGCGTGCTCCACCGCTATGCCGATCTGGTTTCCAATGGAGGTGAAGAAGTCGAAGTCGAAGGTAGGAACGAGCTGATGGGTGCTGATGACCAGATGCATGACCCCTAGCACCCGGTTCTTCGAGCGGAGCGGGACCGCCGCTACCGCACCGATTCCGTCGCAGCCGGCAAGGAGTTTGGCGAGCCGTGGGTCGCCGTCCAAGCCGTCTAGCAAGACCGGCTGGCCGCCCAACGCCTGAGTGGCGAGGGGACATGACTCAGGTGTTAGCGTCGTCCCGGGGGACGCTGGGGTATTTCCTCGGCCCCGCAGGTCTGGCACGCCCTCCGAACCTTGATTGCTGATAATCTTGAACGCTTCACGATCCTCGAGCCAGAGAAGCATTTCACCATAAAGGCCGCCGCTCGCCTCCATCACTGCAGCCAGAGAATCAGAGAGGATCTCCCTCAGCTCCAGCGAATTGCTGATCGCGGAAGATAGAGAATTGAGAACCGTCAGCTTTAGGTTATGAAAAAGCACCTCCTGCTGCAGAAGTCTCTCTTTGCTGATGTCGCGGAAGGTCGCTTGAACGATCTGGTTGCCACCGAAGCCGATCAGCGCCCCTTTGACCTCCACCGGGATACGGTTCTGATCCTTCGTCTCCAACGACAGGTCGTCATAGGCGTAGCTGCCTTGCTTGGCCATCTTGCGGAGGTAGCTAATTGCCTTTTCGCGCGAGCTGCGAGGGTGAAGGTCGTCGAGTCGAAGGTCGAGGAGCTCTTCGCGATTATAGCCGGTGAGACGCTCGGCGGTTTTGTTGGCGTCGATCACAGCCCGCGTTTCGATGTCGAACAGAAGGAGTGCTTCTACTCCTTCTTCGAAACACACTCGATGGAGCCAGCCGGGCGGAGCCGACACTCCGGCGACACGCCTTGCCTTATTGCTGTCTCCGATGGGACGAGGGCCCTTCATTCGAGCTTGCCTCCGTGGCTCCGCTGGCTCAATCGATGATTGGAAACGGCCGCCTAACAGCTTCCAACAACGTAGGTTGGAGAGACGTCTTAGAAGTTAAAGAAGGATAGCCGATGGTAAGCCTTGACGTCAAGTAACGGCAGGGCACGAGTATCGCTGAAAGGCCCTGGACGACCCCAAAGGACGGCTGGAACTCTTCGCCCGGGCCGTTCCGTGAAGGCCCGGACAGCCGTGGGTCGTTCGCTCGTCTTTATGCTAAGATTTGGGGAGCTCATCAGGGACATTTTCTGCAGAAGCGTGGGGAGACGGTTCCCTGTAAACCCCTAGAAAAGCGGGCTTTGATGTACGAGATCATTCAAGACATTCTGGATGCCAAAAAGCTCACGCAACGCGTAGCGAGCAACAAGGACGGGGCGCTGGTGACTTTCGCCGGCATCGTCCGCGGAAACAACCTGGGCAAGAAGGTGCTCTTTCTGGAGTATGAGGCCTACCCGGAAATGGCTATCAAAATGATGAAACGCATTGGCGACGAGATCCGGACGACCTGGGGGCTGACCAGCGTCGCGATGCATCATCGGGTTGGACGACTCAATGTCGGCGAGACCAGCATTCTTATCGTCGTATCTGCCCCCCATCGGGACGACGCTTTCGCGGCCTGTCAATACGCCATCAATCGGTTCAAACGCACCGTGCCCGTTTGGAAGAAAGAGGTTTTCGAAGACGGCGAGGTGTGGGTCGAGGGTCCTACTGAGGCGGTGAAGGCGGCGAAGGAATGAAAGTTCATCTGAAACTCTTCGCCGGCGTGCGAGAGATCGCGGGTCAGGAGGAGATGGAGTTGGATGTTACTCAGGGGACTACCGCGGGCGGTCTCTGGGAGAGACTACTCACTGAGCACCCCAAGCTCTCGCCCTACACCAATATCGTCAAGGTCGCAATCAACCAGGATGTGGTGGATCGTGAAGTCGAGCTCCAGGCGGAAGATGAAGTGGCTTTCCTACCGCCGGTGAGTGGCGGCTGAGTCTTCCGATTCGGTGGTCTTCAGAGTTTTTCTTTTCGCTGTAGACGTCGTCTGCGGTGTCTGAAGGATTTCCGCCATCGTTCGCGTAGTGCAAGCGGTAACCTGACATCCTCTTCGACCCGCGTGATGGCGTCCTGGCAGTAGGCGAGGGCACCTGCGAAATCACGCTCGCGGTGCTCCAAATGCTTCGCCAGCTCCTCTATTGCCTCGATGGCTTCGGGCCCTTCATCAGATGCCAACTCTTTCCACACCGCGGTGGACTCTTCCCATTGTTGGCGACGCTTGAGCTGCTGCGCCAACTGGCGGAGCGACTGTCTTCGCGCCGGCCCGGAGAGCCCGCTCTCGACCGCCCGACTGTAGTGGCGCATCGACCTCTCCGGGAGGGCGGCTCTCTCGAATAGGCGACCGAGGCTGTAATCGTCGATGGGGTGCTCGGGCGAGGCATCTTCGTCCAGCATCTCGGAGGCGCACACGGTGAGCGCTGCCAACGACACGATGTCGTAACGGTTGTGAGTGAAGACTCGGAAGATGCGGGAGGCATTGCGCGTTCGGACGTAGTCGAAGTACAAACTCGGAATCAGCTCCCCGGGAACATCCTCGTCGCGCTCGAGATCGAGAAGCACGTACTCCAGGTCCATCAGCCGACAACGGTCGAGTCGGGCCTTCCACAAACTGCGAGCCGGATGGAGAAGATCAAAATGGGGAAACTCGCTGAGTGGGAATCTCAGACGAGACAGGACAAACCGAGTCTCGAGGAGAGGGATGTCGAAAGTCTTGCCGTTGAAGGTAACCAAGCTTTCGAAGCGGGTAAGCAAGTTTGCCAACTCATACAGCATGGCTTCTTCTTCTGGGTAGTCACGCATGAAAAGCTGACGGACCACGAAGCTGTCATCCTCGATGAAGCCGAGTCCAACCAAGAAAGCGCACGTGCCGGAACCTCCGGTGAGACCGGTGGTCTCGGTGTCGAGAAATACCGCGCGTGATAGATCGAGCTCGTCGTCCCCCCGAGCGAGAATCGAGAAGGCTGAAGGTGGAACGACCTTGAGTCGGGAGAGGCTCATTCGGCCGTGCCAGTGTTCGAGTGGGTACCGATGGTCGACCTGATAGAAAGCGCCCCTTTCGTTCTCGACACGTCTTCCCTCGAGAACCTCGTCGAGTGAGACGATAGGTCCTGGATCCCCGTGAAGAGCCTTTTCGGGGCGCTCGGCATGAGCCTTGGTGGTGACTGCCACCAGGCGTTCCAACCGTTCTTTGATGGAAAGCGGGTCGTCGTCCGTTGCCTGGCCCAGGAGCTCGCGTTCAAGGCGGTAGAGGGATTCGCTCGGGCTCGCCGCAGGTGCGGCCGGGGTCCGTCTTGAAGTGTCTGTGGCGGGACGTGACTTGAAGTGCCGCTCTAGTTTATCCCGAGTGCGCATCGGTCGAAGTTAGTCAGGGGCCACTAAGGGTCACTCAGGGCCAGTCAGAGATTGACGGGTACGATTCGCTCGAGGATGGCGAGCGCAACTTCCTTCCCTCTTTCACCCACCTCTCCGACCGGACCGACGCAGGAAGGGCATCCGTCCTTGCAGGGGCAGCTTTCGATGAGCCCCTTACTCTCTCGGAGGAGCTTGTCGTGGAGTCGGAACAACGGCTCCGAAAAGCCGATGCCGCCAGGGTAGTTGTCGTAGAGGAAGATGTTTGGCTCGTACGCGGAGCCCATTTCTGAGGTGGGCTCGAGGTGCGGCGTAGCACCCAGCGGTCGTTTGAAACCCTTCTCGACCGAGGCAACTCCTTGCGAATTGTCTCCGATCGCAACTCCGATGTCGGAGCGGTCGCACATGAGAAAGAGCATAGCAACCGTCTTGAGTGAGTTGGCCAAACCGACGACACCATCCCGCTTCTGCTCGGAGTTCACTTCCAATGCGGCCAGCACCTCTCGACGGACCGTAAGCCAGTAGGCCGTCGTGTGCATCTCTTGCTCTGGCATGCTGAGCTCACCGGAGCCCACGTTCTCGAGTGTGTAAAACTTGATCTTCTTGAAGCCGACGACCTGGGAGATCACGTGGACCTCGCCGTGCGAGCGAACCGAAGTGCCTACCGCGTTGGAGTCGAATCGATCGAGAATATTGACCTTCGTATAAGTGATGGCGTCGGTGTAGTAATCCGTGTCGCACCGCCGAACGGTCGCTCTTCGTTCGGCGTAGTCGAAGTGCACCACGTAGTATTGTTGCCCTTCGACGATGTAAATGGCCTTGTCGTGGAGTGTGGAAATTGCGCTAGTGAAGTCGACCTCCGCGATCACGCGCGGGTTGGTCGTTTCGTCCACGACGACGAAGTTATCGGAGCTTGCCGAGCGCAAGCTCACCTCATCGGCGGGATACGACTCGCTCGTCCAATGCCAGCGGTCACCCGAATGGTGCACCAGCTGGTGCTCTTCCAGGAAACCCAAGATTTCCTGTAGGTTCTCTTCGCCAAAACTTTCGCCTTGCTGGAATGGTAGCTCGAAGGCAGCGCACTTTACGTGATCGACCAGGATCGACAGATTGTCGGGATTCACGAGACCATGCTCCGGCGAGCCGGAGAAGAAGTAATCCGGGTGATTGACGACGAACTGATTTATCGGACTGCTGTTTGCGACCAGAATCGCGACCGAAGATCCAGTTCTTCGGCCCGAGCGTCCAGCTTGCTGCCAAGTCGACGCGATGGTGCCGGGATACCCGGCAAGAATCGCGACGTCCAGGTTTCCGATGTCGATTCCGAGCTCGAGGGCGTTGGTCGACACGACCCCCAAAACGCTTCCTTCCCGCAACCCTCGCTCGATCTCCCGACGTTTCTCCGGCAAGTATCCCCCGCGGTAGCCGCGAACCAAGTCCCGCGCCGTCACCTCTTTCTCGAGTGCATCCTTCAAGTAGGTGACCAAAACCTCGGTGTTGAGACGGCTGGTTGCGAAGACGATGGTCTGCAAACCGAGCCTGAGGAAAGAGAGAGCCAGACGGCGTGCCTCGTGGATATAGGACCGCCGGATACCCAACTCTTGGTTGACGACCGGAGGGTTGTAGAAGAGGAAGTACTTCTCTCCCTTTGGTGCCCCGTTGGTGTCGATGAGGCTTGCCGGGGCATCGATCAATTTCTCGGTCAACTCTTGAGGGTTGGCGATGGTTGCCGAGGAGCAAATGAACTGCGGTTGGGTGCCGTAGAAGGCGCAGATGCGGTGGAGGCGGCGAAGGATGTTCGTCAGGTGGCTCCCGAACACGCCACGGTACGCATGCACCTCGTCGATGACGATGTAGCGAAGGTTCTCGAACAGCTTGACCCACTTCGGATGGTGAGGAAGGATGCCGCTGTGAAGCATGTCGGGGTTGGTGACCACGAGATGTCCCCGCGACCGGATCGCTTTCCGCGCGTCCTGCGGTGTATCTCCGTCATAGGTGAAGGTGCGGATGTCTACGTCCAACTCCCCGATCATGGAATGGAGCTCTGCCAACTGATCCTGGGCAAGAGCCTTGGTCGGGAAGAGGTACAAGGCTCGGGTTTCAGGGTTGCGCAGCACGGCGTCCAGTACGGGCAGGTTGTAGCAAAGTGTCTTTCCCGAGGCGGTCGGTGTCACCACGACGACATTCTCGCCCGCCTGTACCCTCTCGAAGGCTTCGACCTGATGGGAGTAGAGACGTTCGATGCCCCGTTGACGCAAGACCTCGGTCAGGCGAGGAGAGAGCTCGGGTGGAAAATCGGCGTAACTCCCTGGTAAGGCTGGGTAGTGGCGGAAGGCGGTGATGCCGGGAACTCGGGTGGTTTCGGCCTCGATTTCGGAGATGGCTTTCCTTAGCGCGAGCGCACGGTCAGCGGGGGCAAGGATCTCCGCCATAGATAGCCTAGGATAGCCGAGTTTGGTGGAGACGTGTCGGCAAAATCAACCGCCCCCAGAGGCGATCGGGCATAATATATAGAGCCGCTTGAACTTGCGGCCGATAGACGATAGAATAGTCGAAACGCAGTTTGGGTTCAGATACGATTTCCAGACGCCAGAATACGAAGGTGCAGCTAATGGAAGTGGCTAGGTGTCGTTTGGCGACGCCCCAATACGTGGTTGCACGTTAGCGGCGTGGAAAGGCGTCGGTTCGCCCGGTGGTACTGTTTAACTACTCCCTCAAAGAGCTGACGGCCAAGATCGTCTACTACGGTCCTGGCCTGAGCGGTAAGACCACCAATCTGCAGTATATTTATGACGAGCTGCCCCTCAAGAACAAAGGGCGGTTGCTCACGCTTGCCACCGAGACCGATCGCACCCTCTACTTCGATTTCCTTCCGCTCGAAGCTGGGATGTTACGGGGAATCAAGACCCGTGTCCAGCTCTACACCGTGCCCGGCCAGGTCTTTTACAACACGACGCGCCGGATGGTGCTGAAGGGCGCCGACGGTGTTGTCTTCGTGGCCGACTCCCAACCCACTATGTTGGAGGCCAATCAGGAAAGCTTCGCCAACCTCCGAGAGAATCTCTTGGCTCACGACCTGCGTGTCGAAGAGATCCCGTTGGTGATGCAATACAACAAACGCGATCTCCCCGACGTCATGAGTGTCGAGGAGATGAGCGACAAGATCAACAAGTTCAACGTCCCTTTTTACGAGACGGTAGCTACCGATGGGATAGGAGTCGAAGACACGCTGAAGGCGATCAGTGGCCTTGTCTTGAGGTCGGTGATGGAGAAATACGCTGCGAAACCCGGAAAGGCTCTGCCGGCACCACAGCCTGCTGCTTCGGTCGCGGTCGGTGGTGGAGGATCTCCACCAGATAACCGATGGCAGGCAAAGGAATCGACCGACCCCTTCGCGACCGAGGGAGGAGCCGCCAATGCCGGCGCCGATTCGGACTCGCGTGCCGTGGACCCCTTTACCGGAGAGCAAAAGGGCGAATTGTCGGGAGATTTTCGGCGAAAGGCGATCACCCAGCCCTCGACACACGGGTCGGATAGCGGGTCACCGGCAGAGGCTTTCAAGGAGCTCGACATCGATGAAGTGCTCGAAGGAGCGCTGTCCGGCGAGCAAGATGAGGCGTCCCAATCCAAGAAGACTTCTTTGGGCGGGGCGTGGAGGCGCAGGAAAGATCAGAATCGATTGCAGAAAACGGTGCCCGGGTCAGACAATGAGATCGACATGTTGGTGGACGAGCTCGGCACGGCCGACTCCGCATCGCATAGCGATGCCATCACCGCTCAGGGTGGCGCCAGTGACCCCGACGTAGGTTTTCAAGAATTGGATCTGGAGGGGCAGCCCTTCGTCGACGTGTCCGAACCTGGGTCAAACACCTCTTCGGTCGAGCTTCAGATCGAGGCGAGGCCCGATTCGGAAGGCAGGCCGCAGCGAGTCGTCATCCCGGTTCGGCTCTCTATCGATCCCGATGCGGAAGAAGTAGAGTTCGAACTCACCCTTCATATTCGGATCGAGCGTAAGCCTCTTTGATTCGAGTTCGCGCTAGTTGCAGACTTCCTAGGCGCCAAAACACCACGTTGCACTATCAAGTCAGGCCGGCTGATCCTCCTGGGCGTCCAGTGGGCGTTGGGCGCCACAATCGAACGCGGCAGGACGCCTCTCTCGCGGCGAACTTTCTTTAGTGAGTACCCGTCTTGGCCGATGTAGAGCTCGAATGCCTGATCCGAACTGGGTAGAGTGAACACCGCGCTTCCGTAGACGGCTTCCACGAACGGGAGCTCCTGCCCGTACTCGTGCAGCCACAACCAAAGCGTATCGGTGCCCCCGTTGAGCTCGTAATCGGAGTCCGAGTTTGCGCTCTGGTCGGGACCCCGTGCATGGCTCGAAATGCGAGTCACCTTTTGACTGGGGTGAATGCCGAGGAGAGAAAGCTTAGGGTCCCACTTCAGTATGTCACCACCCACTTCCCACATATCTCCGTTCAGGAGATAGTGAGCGGGCTCTCCATCCTGTCCGTCTTCGTGCGGGGTGTAGCGCAACAGCATCTGGTAATCAGGATTGTCGGTGATTCGTTCGCATTCGATGCGAGCCACGAGCGCTTGATCGGTGAATACACCGTAGGTTCTGAGCGAGGTAGACAAGAAGGCGGCGGCTCCTGCCAAAGCGAGGAAGGCAACCGAAAGGACGAGGGCGAAAAGGCTGCGCAGTGGTTTCAGGCTGGCTACGGTTCGGTTCTTCGCGAAGTCCAACAGCCAGCTTCCTAGTAGAGCCAGAAAACCGAACCCAACCACCGCGAGCACCATCGCCAGCAGGGCCAGCCTTCCACCCAGAGGCGAAAAGAGCTCATCCAGGTTCATCCGAATATTCTAACGCAGATCGCTCGTGAGGTCGGTGTGGTTGATCACCGGGAACCTGTATCAGTGGGTCGTTGCCTAAGCTCGGGCCGAGATTTAGGTGACGAATTACTGATACAGGGCACTAGCGATATACTTGGGTCCGAGACATAGATACCGACGCATCGAGTGGCAAGATGGAAAAGCAAGGAGTTCTCATTGTGGACGACGAGTCGGGCTCGCGCCGCGGCTTGGCAGAGCTCATCGTGGGTTGGGGCTATTCGGCGGAGACCGCCGCCGACGGTGCAGAGGCACTCGAGAAAGTCGCAAGCTTCCGGCCTCAAGTCGTTATTGCGGATCTCGTCATGCCCCGCATGAATGGAATGGAGCTTCTCCGTGCGCTCTCCGGGAGTCTCGGCTATTTATCTTTTGTCATGCTCACCGCGAAGGGCACCATCGCCAGTGCAGTCGAGGCGATGAAGCAGGGGGCCTTCGACTATTTGACGAAACCGGTCGACACCGGTCGGCTGAAGGCGGTGCTCGAAAGAGCCACCGGACGATCGGTGATACTGGCGGAGCTGGAGCGTTATCAAAGTGCACTCGAATCGACCGGTCGTTTCGGAAAGATGGTGGGGAAGAGTGCTCCGATGCGTCGGCTCTACGACCAGCTCATGCAAGCGGGCCCGTCGTCCGCTTCGGTACTGTTGGTGGGCGAGTCCGGTACCGGCAAGGAGCTTGTGGCGACAACTCTTCACGAGCTTTCCCCCCGGAACAAAGGGCCGTTCGTCCCGATCAATTGTTCGGCTATTCCCGAAGCCCTACTCGAAAGTGAAATATTCGGACACGAGAAAGGTGCCTTCACGGGCGCGGAAGGACGTCGTGAGGGCTGTTTCGAGCTCGCTCATAACGGCACTCTCTTCCTAGACGAGGTCGTGGAGATGGCTCCAGCAACGCAGGTGAAGTTGTTGCGAGTACTCGAAGAGCGATCGTTTAGGCGGTTGGGGGGCAAGGAAGAGATCCAGGTCGATGTAAGGGTGCTTGCGGCGACCAACCGAAATCCCGAGTCGGCGTTGAAAGAGGGGAAGCTACGAGAAGATCTCTACTATCGCCTCAACGTCTTTCGACTGTATCTGCCGCCTCTGCGCGAGCGGTTGGACGATGTTCCTCTTCTCGTTGACCATTTCATACGAGAGTTTGGCGAGCTGAACGGCAAGCCGCTTTCCGGAGCGGAGTCGCGAGCCATCCGCGCGCTTGCCACCTACCATTGGCCGGGGAATGTGCGAGAGTTGCGTAACGTGATCGAAAGAGCCGTCATCGTCGCATCGGATCAGCAGATCGGTTTGGAGGAGCTTCCTCCGTTCGTAACGCGTGGTCCGAGGACCGAGCCGGCTGCATCCGATCCGCCGGATGAATTGGCTCTCCGCGTAGGAACGACGGTGGAACAGGCGGAGCGCAACTTGATCTTGAAAACGCTCGAGGCTACCGGCCACAACAAGACCCGGGCAGCAGAGATCCTGGGCATCAGCTTGAAAACGCTTCACAACAAGCTCAAGAAGTATCGCCAGTCTTGACACTCGGAGGGAAGTCTTGGGTTTCCGAGGTAAGCAGATTGCGACTCTGACGCTGGTTGCCGGAGCGGTCGCTTTGGCTACCAGCTTGATGAACGCAGCCTCACTGACCAGGCTGGGAGTGGCCGAAATCCAGAGTCGCGCCGAGCTTCTTGCCCAAACTCTCTATCATCAGGCCTCGCGTGTCATACGGGAGCAAGGAGAAGAAGACATCCGCAGCGCATTGCGCTCCGACGCCGCTTTGAGAAACGACGCTGAGGCGATCGTAGGGTACTCGGCTACGACGCTCTACGTTGCCATAGCCGACGAGCTCGGAGTAGCGATCCTCCATAGCGATCCTCGCCAAGAGGGAACGTTCCTGATTAGCGCCGATTCTTTGTCCGAGTTCTCGGCGCGCAGTCCTTTTTCTCAACTCTGGGCGCTTAGTCGAGGGCACCATGTTTTGGGGGTCGAGCTTCCCTTCTTGGTAGACGGAAAACCCTTCGGCTCGATCCGAGTTGCAGCCAGTACTTTGTTTCTCAAAGAGGAGCTCTTCGGTGCTATTGCGGCGAACGCTGCGATGGCGGCGGGGGTGGTCCTTGCTTCGTTCCTGGCATCTTTCTATCTGGCGAATCGCCTATTGGCTCCGATCGAGATGCTGCGGCGAGAGCTTGCGCGTATCGACACCGGTGGCGGTGGGCCGCCCCTCGACCTTCGTAACGAGGAAGACGTCAGCCGCGTGGCGGAGTTCTTTGCTTCCATGAGCCGGCGCTTGGCGGACGATCGACTCCTTAGAGAATCTGGGGAAGCTTGGATGGAAACGATGCTGGGTGGTTTAGCCGACGCGGTGATTGTAGTCAGTCGCGAGAGGAAAGTCCTATCCCTCAACCGACCCGCCGGTGAGCTGTTGGGGCGTTCTCATGCCGAGCTCCAAGGTGAACCACTTTCCGAGATTCTTCCGAAGGAGCATCCACTGCAAACGATCGTAGATGATGCCTTCTCCCGGAACGAAGCGGTCGGCCCCCGTAGCGTTCCGTTAGAGGTTGGTGGTGTCGCAGTACCGCACACATTGACTGCGCAACCGTTAGGCGAGGCCGACGTTTTCGGCGTGATGGTGAGCGCACGAGACATGGAAAAGCTCTCGCGGTTGGGGTCCCATCTGTCGTACTCTCAAAAGCTGGCGGCATTGGGGCGGCTCACTTCCGGTGTTGCCCACGAGATCAAGAACCCTCTCAACGCGATGGTGATTCACGTGGCGTTACTTCGCCAGAAGCTCGAGAAGGCGGGGCCCGAGGCTAAAGGCTATCTCGATGTTTTGGAGGAAGAGATCCGGCGGCTGGACGGCGTCATTCAGGGCTTCTTAAAATTCACTCGACCGGAAGAACTTCAGATTGAGGCGGTTACGGTAGAAGAAATTGTCGGCGAGGCAACCCGCTTGTTGGTTGGAGAGGCAGAAAAGAAAGGGATCCGTTTGGAAACGAAAATCGCCGCTAGTCTTCCCGCGGTTTACGGAGACCGCGAGCTCCTCCAGCAAGCCTTCTTGAACTTGATGCTCAACGCGTGCGAAGCGATGCCCGACGGCGGTGAACTTCGCGTCACCGCGAGCCGTCCCGCGGAGGGTCGAGTCGAATTAGACGTCGAGGACTCCGGCGTCGGCATCGAGCCCGACGAGCTTCCAAAGATCTTCGACCTCTATTACACGACGAAGGGCAGGGGCAGTGGTATTGGTCTGTCCATGGTTTATCGGATCGTGCAGCTTCATGACGGCGATGTGAAAGTGAGCTCTACGCCTGGACAGGGGACACATTTTACAGTTACCCTGCCCGAGGTAGTTGGCTGATGACGACGGGGAGGGGTTCCGTATGTAGGTGTGTCGTTTGGGGTTTTACCCTTTTCGCCGGACTCGGGCTCGCGACCGGATGTAGCAAGAGAGTGAAGGCGGAGTTCGAGCGCCCCCCTGCCTCGGCTTCGGTTCCTGAGACCACACCCGACGTTGCCGAGGAGGAGCCAAAGGTCCAAACCGCTGCGGTCGAAGAAGACGCCGTCGCAGCGGAAGCGACACCCCCGGTCGAAGACCCTCCTCCGCCACGCCGAGCTCGACCGCGTCCCGCCCCTCCACCCGACCCCGTTCCCCCGCCTCCACCTAACCCACAGCTGCCGGCCGATCAGCCAGACTCTCAAGAGCAAGCCACGATTTCCGGCAAGCTCGATCGCACCGTGGATCTCTTTTCGATTCTTCGCAACCGCCCGCTCACCGTTCAACAGCGGGAGCAAGTCGAAGCGGCGCAAGCCTTCGTGGCGCAGGCTCGGGCGGCGCTCGAAGAAGGAGACGTGGTGAGAGCGAACGTGCTCGGCGACAAGGGATTCATACTGGCCGAAGACGTCGAACGAGCCAGCCGCTAGGCCCGGTCCCAGCATTAATCTCGTTCGGTTCAAGGCGAAAACCTTAGACAGGATTACAGGATTAACGGGATCACTGCGGAAGGAGAAGGGCTTCTCGCAAACCTATCCTGTCCATCCTGTTATCCTGTCTAGTTTTTTCTTTCTTAAACTGCGTAGTTTTTACATTCCAAAATCTCCACCTTCGTCACCGCGCTCCGGTAACCGGCGGTTTTCAGGTCAATAACGTCACCGAATCTCTGGCATGGACCTTGCTCTTCTCTTCGAGCAAAGCTAGAGCAACCAAGAGATCCGGGAACGATTGAGGATGAAACGCATTCTGATCGTAGAGGACAATCGTCACATTCGAGAGGGGTTGTTGACTCTCATCGAAACCGCTGGCTACCGATGTGCGGGCGCCGTCGACTTCGAGGCTGCTGCAGAGTTGCTTAGGAAGGAGCCTTTCGACCTTCTGATCACCGACCTCGATCTTCCAGGAGGGACGGGTTTGGACCTGGTACGGCAGGCGAAAGCACTCTGTCCATCCATTCTAGTCACGGCGTATGGATGTAGCGAGGTTCGAAGACAAGCACAGGAGCTAGATGTCGCCGGTTATTTCGAAAAACCCTACGATCCGGCAGCGCTCATGACTCTGGTTCGATCTTCGATTGGCAACAATGAAACGCTCAGCGCTCGTTCGACTCGATCCGGTTGATCACATCCCGGTTCCCGGCGACACGCTGTGCCAAGAGCTCCGCCAGCGCTCGCTCCGCACTGGTCTCTACTCCACCCTGCAAGATGATGCTTCCGTTCGCAGCGCTGGCACGAAGATCATACTCTTCTAAGTTTTCGCTATCGACGAACGCCTCGGTGATCTGCTCGGCCAATTCTTCGATACTACCGTCGAGCCGGAGCTCGTTTTCAATTCTATCGACCCCGGTGACCGCCGAAGCGCGACGAGAAGCGATCTCCGATTGCTTTGGTGTTTCGACGGTTCCCTCTAAGTAAACGATGCCTTCACGCGCTCTCACCGTGATGTCCAAGCCCTTTAGTTCCTTGTGTAGCATGATCGAAGCCTTGACTTTGGCGGCCAATGAGACATCATCCAGCCGCTGACCCAAGCTGCGCCGGTTGCCGACCGCCGCATCGGCAAGGTTGGGGGTAAGCTCCGGATTGACAGCCATGAGATTCTCGATCCGTTCGATCCCCACCACGCTCGCGGCGACGTCCTCCGCTTCTTCCTTTTCGGCATCGCTCGCTACTTGACCGCTCAATGTAACGACTCCCTTTCGGGCGCGAACCGAGATGGGGCGATCGCCCAAGTCGCGATGGAGGGCGATGGCAGCCTTCACCGACGCCAAGTTCGCTGCATCACCGAGGCTTCCGCCGACGATAGGCAGTTCCTGGTTCTCGTAGTAGCTGTAGGCTCCCCACAAGACGAGAAAGAGAAAGACCAGGTACAAAAGACCTCTAAACACGTTTACCTCCGATTCGACCTTCACGTGAGTATCAAGCCCGTCGGTGGCATGCAAGCGCGACCTGGAAGGTTTTGCGCCAGGTCGGCCGGGGGCAGGAGATCCCGTGTGTTATAATCCGCGGCGCTTTATCTCTTGGAGATCATCCAGAAAAGGAAGCCTCGGTTGTCTCTCTCCACTCTAGCTCTGTTAACGCTACTACAGGCTACCCCGACAAACACCGGGTCCTACCACTACGCGAAGGGCATGGAGTTATGGAGAGCCGACAACCCTGCCGAGGGCCTTAGGCATTTGATGAGCGCTTCTTTGGACCCGGAGCTGTCGTTCTACGCGGCGCGGCAAGCTTCTCTCATGGGAGAGTTCGCCCTCCAAGTGCTCTTTGCGGGCTTGTGGCACGAGCAGCCAGAGATCCAAAGGCAGAGCGCTATTATCCTCGGTTGGGTTGGAGATCGTCAGGCGGTGGAGCCTCTGCTCTACCGAATGGGTTTTCCCGATGCCCCGCTGGAAGTGGAGTATGCGCTTCGAAAGATCGGTGGGGTGACGACGTCCGAGCTCTTGGGATTTCTGGAACGGGCAACGCTCACCAACTCAGCTTTGCTCGACCACCAGGTCGCCAGTTTCGTGAGGCTCAGCCGGGCGTTCGCCGCTCCGGTGGATCCGGTGCCGGTCATGGCGCTCGTCGAGAAGATAGAGGGGACCGATGCCGAAGAGCTCGAAGAACAGCCACGCGGGCACCTAGCGAACGCTCGACTCACGCTGTTGCTCTTCCTCGCGGAGCGGGGAGTCAAGAAGGCGGCCGGACCCCTCGCGCGGTCTGTCAACACCGGTGCCGAAGACGCCAACTTGATCCTTGCCGAGGCGTTGATTGAGCTGGGCCCCGTTTCCCTTCCGGCCTTGGAGGAGGCCTTCCACGATCCGCCCGAAGAATCGTTGCGGACGTTGCTCGCGGTGACACATTACTTCGCGTCGGGCGCCTCTGACGCATCGATGTCCGGGATGGTTTCCTTCGTTCTGAACGAGCTCGCATTGGCTCCCGAATTGTCTGTCGAGACAGCGGCGCTCGTGGCGCGTTTGTCACGGGCACCAAATCCTTTACTCTCGTGGTTCGAATATCACCCCGATCCGGAAGTTCGAAAGGCTCTGGCGCCGATAGATCTGAATGCCGAGAAGATTCACTCCCGACCCGAGCTCCGGTCCTTCTTTCTCGAAAAGACTCGAGATTCCGATCCCGAGGTCGCCACCGAGCACCTGCGGGTTCTGTCGGCTTACCTCCCCGACCCGGAGGTTGAGTCTCGCCTCGAAGCGATACTCGCTTCGACGGTCGGCCCTCTCCAGCTGCGCGCACAAGCCCTCGAGGTCGTGACGCGTCAAGGTCCCACTCGGCTGTTGGTGAGGGTGCTGCAAACCTTGGACGACCCGATGCGTCTTCGCGCCGTCGAGCTTGCCAGCGAGCGACCCGAACCGGCGGTTGTTCAAACGATGCTCTCCATTGTTGAGGAACCCGAGCCGAGCGCCACCAAACGGGCAGCCATGGCGGTGGTGGCCGAGGAATGGAAACATCCGGAAGCAAGCGGACCTTTATTAGATCTACTCCGCTCCGGAGATACTCTGTGGCTCGAGGCGTCCCGGGGACTCGCGGCGCTCGGAGTAGGGGAGGCGGTCGATCCGTTTCTGACGATGCTGGAGGGCGGTGCGCCGATCGAACCTCCCGAAGCGACCGCGCTCTACTTCGCCTTTACCGGCAATGCCGTGAGCTTTCCCCAAAGCGATTCAGCGGCCGTTTTCCATCGCGTGCCCATTGAGTGGCAGCCACCCCCGAGCAAGGTGCTGGTGGTCCTTACGGAAAAGAGTGACTATCAAGGTTGGGTCAAAGTGGAGGAGCGCTGGGAAAGCGAACGGCTCTTCCGACTCGATGAAGGAGCCGGCGAGCTCGTGCTCTACGACCGCAGCCTCTTCGACCTAGTCGAACAAGGTAAGGGAATCTTGCTCTTGGAGGAGACCGTCCGTCAGACCGTCCTCAATTCGTTGGAGTTGACCGAGACGAGAACGCAAAGGGCGCGAGCGCTAGCTGCACTTCCGGAGTTCCCCTTCGTCGGGCTCGAGGATGGCGAGCTCCGCTTGCTTCATCGAGGCAAGTGGGTCAGCGTTGGCTTGGGTAACGATCTGCGGGACTCATCACGTGATCCGAAATGGGGGCGGTCGGCCTTGGTGCCTCTCCGTTTGTTCGATCGAGACCGCATCCGCTGGTCCGAGGACCCCCCTCCTTCGGGCTGGCTCCTGAACGATCCGCAACCCGTTGACTAAATAAGGATAAAGGAGGACGGGCATGAATTCTCTAAACCGGAGAGGTTTCTTGCGTGCAGCTGGAGCGCTTGGTGTAGGCAGTCTTTTTTCTCGGTCGCTCGGAGCGGAGGGGTTTACCCAGGGGGCCCCGGGGGTGGGTCCGCCTCGCGCCGTCGTCATCTCGAGTCCGAACGGCCTGCCGGCCACCGAGCGAGCAATGGCCCTGATCCAGGACGGCTCGGATCCACTGGACGCCGTCGTAGCCGGGGTGAACATCGTCGAAGAAGATCCTGACGATCACTCGGTCGGCTATGGCGGTCTTCCGAACGAAGATGGCGTTGTCGAGCTCGACTCTTGTTTGATGCACGGCCCAACGAATCGTGGCGGGGCGGTTGCTTCACTTCGCGGAATCAAAACGCCGTCGAAAGTGGCCAAGCTCGTCATGGAGCGAACCGACCACGTGCTCTTGGTTGGAGAAGGTGCGCTCCGCTTCGCGAAGGCACATGGGTTCGAGGAAGTAGATCTCTTGACGGATGACGCCCGAAGGATCTGGCTCAAGTGGAAGGAGAACCTTTCCGACAAGGACGATTGGCTTCCTCCAAAGGAACTTGGAGGATCGACTGATTCGGCGGATGCGAGGCGGAGCCCGGGAAGGCTCACCGGCACGATCAACTGCAACGCGGTCGACACCAACGGCAACATCGCTGGTGTCACTACCACCAGCGGCCTGGCATACAAAATTCCCGGCCGGGTGGGCGACTCTCCAATAATTGGTGCGGGGCTCTATGTCGACAACGAAGTGGGTGCCTGTGGCTCCACCGACCGCGGGGAAGCCAATCTTCTCAACCTTTCGAGCTTCCTGATCGTCGAGAACATGAGGAATGGGATGAGTCCCGAAGAGGCTGGTCTCGCCGCGCTCAAACGGATCGCCGCGAAGACCGAACCTCGGCTCCGTGACGACAAGGGGAGGCCGGCTTACCAGCTGAGCTTCTACGTGCTCAACAAACGGGGCGAGTATGCCGGCGTCGCGATGTGGAGCGGCGAGCAACAATACGCGGTTCACGACGGTGTGAAGAACCAGTCCAAAGAGTTCGCCTATCTCTACAAAAGGGAGGCCTAACGCTCTCCTAGCCCGCCTCCGGCTGATTCTGTACCAAGGATTTCGGCGGGTCCGCCGAAGCTTCAGCGGAGGCGGAAGGGAGAGGGGTTAGAGGACTAAGAAACCATCGTTAGCACGCTCGTTTGGTGCCCCTCGGCCTATCCTCTATAATCGGAGAAATATGGACAATACGAACGCACTAAAGACTCTAGGTGATCTGAAATCGAATGGTTATACAGAAGAAAGACTGACCGGCCGCAGCGTTCGCGACGAGGTGCGAGACAACGTCTCTCGTGCGCTGGCAGCGGGCGAGGAGCTTTTTCCGGGAATCGTCGGGTACCAAGAAACCGTTGTTCCCCAATTGGTCAACGCGCTTCTCTCGAAACACCACTTCATTATGCTCGGGCTGCGGGGTCAAGCCAAGAGCCGTATCCTGCGCAGCCTCACACGTTTTCTCGACCCAGAGCTGCCGGCGGTAGAAGGCTGTGAGATCCACGACAACCCCTACGCGCCCCTATGCCGGGCCTGCCGGCACAAGATCGACGAAATGGGAGATCAAACTCCCATTAGCTGGCTCTCGCGAGAGGATCGCTACGTCGAGAAATTGGCGACCCCCGATGTCACGATTGCAGACATCATCGGCGATCTGGATCCGATCCGCGCTGCGCGCGGTGGGCTCGATCTTTCCGACGAGTTGACGATCCACTATGGTCTCTTGCCCCGTTCGCATCGAGGCGTCTTCGCCATCAATGAGCTCCCCGACCTGGCGGGAAAGATTCAAGTCGGCTTGTTCAACATTCTTCAAGAGGGAGATGTTCAGATCAAGGGTTATCCGATCCGCCTGCCGTTGGATGTCCTCATGGTGTTTACCGCCAACCCCGAGGACTACACGGCTCGGGGGAAAATCGTGACCCCGTTGAAGGACCGTCTGGGCTCGGAGGTTCGTACCCACTACCCGAACACGCTCGAACAGGCGGTATCCATCACTCGTGAGGAGGCCTGGACGAAACGGCATAAAGAGGACCGGGTATTCGTGCCCTATTATCTTCGCGAGGTCGTAGAGGAAGTCGCCATTCAGGCCAGGAAGGACAGGCGTGTCGACCAACGGTCAGGAGTAAGCCAGCGGTTGCCGATCACCTTGTTGGAAAATGTCGTCTCGAACGCGGAGCGGCGCGCGATTTTGCACAAAGAAAAGAAGATTGTTCCCCGTGTTTCGGATGTATACGCATCGCTGCACGCCATCACGGGCAAGCTCGAGCTTGACTACGAAGGCGAGCTGAAGGGTGCGGAGGTAGTGGCACGAGACCTAGTCCGTAACGCGGTCGGCCAGACTTTTCGAAAGTACTTAGGCGGCGAGGACCTGAACCAGATCATCGAGTGGTTCGAGAAGGGGGGCTACTTGAAGCTCCCGGATACCACGCCCGCCAAGGAGGCCCTGGCGAGTCTGGAAAAAATTGAAGGACTAGCGGAGAAGGTTAATTTGCTCGGCGTCGCCAAGAAAGCCCCCCCCGCGGTAATGGTGGCGGCGGCGGAGTTCGTTCTCGAAGGACTCGCAGGCATGAAAAAGATCAGCCGCAGCGAGGAACGGCGTTTCTCTCGGACCGAGAGGCAGCACCCGGAAATCGGCATGGAGCCTATCGATACTGCGAAGCGACATTTGAACTGAGGTAAGCACTTTGTCGATTACCAAGTACTCTCGATTCCTTCCGGAGGCCCTAGAGGATCTATCCCTAGAGGATCTGCTGCAGCAGTTATCCGACTACTTCTTGCGCAGTGGGTTCCAAGACGCCTACGGGTTCTATCAGCTCGGTGATCAATCGATGGCCGAGCTTCAGGAAGCCATCCTACAAGCCCTACTGGAGCAGGGAGCCCTCTCCCAAGAAGATGTAGAGCGGATGCTTTCGGGAGCAGAAAACTTCGAAGACTCGGACCTGGCCCGGCTTCTCAACGAGCTCATCGAGCGGATGCAGGAAGAGGGATACATCCAGGTGGGGCCCGCCGACTCAGAGACCGCGCTCGGTAGCATGGAAACCTCGGAGCCGGGCCGAGTGGAATCGTCGCGAGGCGGCGTTAAGTTCGAGCTCACTGACAAGACGGTGGACTTCCTGGGTTTCAAGACACTGAGGGATTTGCTGGGTGGTCTCGGGAAGGCTAGCTTCGGACAGCACGAAACGAAAGAGCTGGCGACCGGCGTAGAAGTAACTGGAAGCTCCAAACGGTACGAGTTCGGTGACACGCTCAACCTGGACATCTCTCGCACGCTTCTCTCTGCGGTCCGGCGGAACGGCTTGCGTGTGCCCATCGAGCTCACCCCATCCGATCTACATGTGCATCAGTCGGAATACCGGAGCTCTTGTGCCACGGTGGTGATGCTCGACTGTAGCCATAGCATGATCCTCTATGGAGAGGATCGATTCACGCCCGCCAAGAAAGTGGCTTTGGCTCTCTCCCATCTCATCCGCACTCAGTACCCTGGCGACAGCCTTCATCTCGTGCTCTTTCATGACAGCGCCGAGGAAGTGCCGTTATCGCAACTTGCCCGAGTCCGGGTCGGTCCGTTTTATACCAATACCTGTGAAGGATTGAAGCTGGCGCAGCGAATCCTGACTCGCGAACGCAAAGACATGCGTCAGATAGTCATGATTACCGATGGGAAACCATCCGCACTCACCCTAGAGGACGGGCGTATCTACAAGAATCCCTTCGGGTTGGATCCCCTGATCGTCGACCATACTTTCAAGGAAGTCGTAGCCTGCCGGCGCTCCGGCATTCTCATTAACACCTTTATGTTGGCGCGTGACCACTCGTTAGTGAACTTCGTGAAAAAACTGACGGAGATCGTCCGAGGTAAGGCTTACTTTACGACACCCGCGTCCCTCGGTCACTACGTCCTCATGGACTACGTGAACAAGAAGACCCGTACGCTTCACTGAGCTGGTCTGAATCACCGGTCTGCGCAACCTGTATGGCGGCTTTATGCTGGCTGTACGCCTGCATAAGGCGGGACGCCCTTGCCAACCCGGCGAGAACGCGTTATAGTGTTCTATCCGGTAAAGTTAGCCAATTCCAGCTTGTGTCCCGAGGAGTCCCCGCCCTCGGGCATTGATCGTATGGCGCGCGGCTCAGAAGAGGGAGAGTAATGGCGGAGGCGTGGGATGGTCGTGAGCGAAGAAAATATCCGAGGGTACCGTTGAAAGGCGAGGTAAAAGGAAAGATCCACACCGTCGCGGCCGCTCCCGTTGTCGATCTTTCCGTGGAAGGGGCCTTGCTCGAAGTCCCTTGTGTTTTGAAGCCGAAGACGCTGTATACCTTGAAGCTCACCGTCGGCCCGACGGAGCAACTCGAGGTTAAGGGAAAAGTGATACGAAGCTACGTACACGGCTTCGAGCGCAACGAGCGTGGAGAGACGGTCATCAAATATCGAGCCGCGGTACAGTTTCAGGCGGTAGGCGATGCCGAAAAGGAAACTCTCCACAAAACGGTCGAAAGACTGTCCCAAATTGCTGTGAGCGCTCACCTATCGAGTGAGCGGGCGGGATAAGTGGGCGCAGAAAGACAGGCGGAATGAGCGACGTGAATCAAGAGCGCCGGCACGCACCCCGCGTCGAAGCCGAAGGAAATGTTCCTGGGCAACTCGAGATCGATTTGGAAACTCACGTTGTCCAAATCTCTCCAAATGGAATGATGGCCGAGCTGGAAGCACCGGTGACCGTGGAATCTGAGTACAAATTCACTTTAAGTGTGGCTGGTGAGGACCTAGATCTGAAGGGCGTGGTGCGAAACTGCGAGCCCAAGACACTTGCGGATAGCACCACCCTTTACCGAGTCGGAATCGAGTTTCGCAGCGTAGACGAAAAGCAGCAAGACATCCTGACCCGTTTCGTCGAGAGCAAGCTTACTTAACGTAGGCTTCTTTCCTTTATCCCTCTCCCCACGGGGAGAGGGTAGGGTGAGGGGCATGGAGCTGGCTTCCTTCCTTTATTTCCTCTCCGATCATCGTTTCTATCCGCGGCGCGGACAGTTGTATACAAACGGCTACCCGTGCGTTTGACGAACCGCCTCAGGATTCCTAGGATATCCCCGCGCTAGCTGCATCAGGAGGTGCAATGGACGAGCTAGAAAGTTGGGTTGAGGAAACGGCCCGCGTCACCAGGCCCAGCCGTGTCGAGTGGTGCGACGGTTCGGAGGAAGAAAACGATCGACTCATCGAAGAAATGCTGGGAGATGAAACGCTCCGAGAGCTGAACTCCCAGCGCTGGCCGCATTGCTATCTTCATCGAAGCGATTCCAATGACGTAGCCCGAACCGAGCACCTGACCTTCATTTGCAGCGAGGATCAGGATCAGGCTGGGCCCACTAACAACTGGATGGCCCCCGCGGAAGCGCGGCAGAAAGTAGGCGCGCTCTTCGAAGGGGCAATGAAAAATCGCACCATGTACGTCGTGCCCTATCTCATGGGGCCTCCTGGATCCCCTTTTACAAAAGTCGGAATCGAGCTCACCGACAGCGCATACGTCGTTGCGAATATGCGGATCATGACGAGGATGGGAAAGGTGGCCCTCGATGAGTACCGCCAAAGCGGCGAGTTCGCACCCGGCCTCCATTCCCTGGGAGATCTTTCTCCCGACCGGCGGTTCGTCTGCCATTTTCCCGAGGAGAAGCTCATTTGGAGCATCGGTTCGGGCTACGGGGGAAACGCGCTTCTAGGCAAGAAGTGTTTCGCGCTGCGGATCGCGAGTGTCATGGCCCATAAAGAAGGTTGGTTGGCCGAGCACATGTTGATCCTGGAGCTCGAACAACCGGGTGGCAAGATCGACTACATCGCGGCCGCTTTTCCAAGTCAATGTGGAAAAACCAACCTTGCCATGTTGGTCAGCCCGCTCGAGCACTTGGGGTACAAGGTGCGCTGTCGGTGACGACATCGCGTGGCTGAGGATCGGTGAAGACGGGCGCTTGTGGGCCGTGAATCCCGAGGCGGGCTTCTTCGGCGTGGCTCCGGGTACCAACGACCAGACCAACCCCAATGCGATGAAAGCCATCCGGCAGAGACGTGAACGATCTTCACCCCAATGCGTCCGGCAGAACACGATCTTCACCAATGACGGATGACGCCCAGCCTTGGTGGGAGGGTAAAGATCCTGCTCCGCCCCAGGGGCTCATCGACTGGCAGAACCAGCCGTACAGTGGATCCGGAAAGGCAGCTCACCCGAACTCGCGCTACACCGTGCCTGCCCGTCAGTGCCCGAGCATCTCGCCACGTTGGGAGGATGCGAAAGGCGTTCCCATTTCAGCGTTACTCTTCGGGGGCCGTCGGGCTCGGCTCACGCCTCTCGTTTTTCAACCCTACAGTTGGCAGCATGGGGTTTTCGTCGCTGCCACGATGGGATCCGAAACGACCGCCGCGGCTACCGGAGAGGTCGGCGTCGTCCGGCGAGATCCGATGGCGATGCTCCCGTTTTGCGGGTACCACATGGCCGATTATTGGAGCCATTGGTTGACCCTCGGACAACGAGCGAGCCGGCCGCCGGCCATTTTCCACGTCAATTGGTTTCGGACCGATTCGGGCGGCCGCTTTCTGTGGCCGGGATTCGGCGAGAATCTGCGTGTCTTGCTCTGGATTCTCGAGCGAACGGCGGGGAAGGGGAAGGCTGAAGAAACTCCTATTGGCTGGGTACCGACCCCCGACGCGGTCAACTTGGATGGCCTAGACGTACCTCCTCAAAAGATGAAGGAGCTCTTACGTCTCGACAAGGAGGGTTGGGGGAAAGAGATAGCGGGGATGAGAACCTTCTTCGAAAAGTTTGGAGATCGCTTGCCCCGAGCGTTGGAAGAAGAATTAGAGGATTTGAAAAAGCGCTTGGGTTAGGGCTCCCTGAGCCGCCCGGCGGGCGTTTTCCCGGCCCCGGGAAAAATGGTGGAGCTGACGGGGATCGAACCCGTGACCTCGTGAATGCCATTCACGCGCGCTCCCAGCTGCGCTACAGCCCCACTTCAGGACAAAGCCAATCGTAGCCAATGAAACGTTCTAAGTCAAGGCGACGAAATGGTTTGGAAGCCAGCCAGCAGACAGGGAAAAGTGGGGCGAGGGATTAGTTAGGCGGGAAAAACTAACGGTGAGTTGTGGAATGATTTTCGATCGCTTTTTAAGGGCGATCTGTGGTCCCAGTCTCCATTTTATTTAAGGTGTGGCCCCTCGCCTCACCAAATCCATTCTAGACACCCCCCGCGCGACGCGCAAATAAACCTCGATCGCTCCCGGCTTTGCCACATAAGCCAAGCTGGTATAATGGCTTACACCCGGCCCTCGAGGGGGGAAAGGGGAAGTGATTGGGGTCTGGTGGCCTCCACGGACTTCAAATCCGATGGTTCCGGGCTAATCCTCGGGACGGTGGGTTCGATTCCCACGCACTTCCGCCAAAACGGTCCGCCAACTCTGTCCGGACTTCAGTGACTTCAAAGTGGCACTTGAAGTCGCGCCGACCGAATCGACACTACCCGTGGCAATTGCGAAATGAGTTCGCGGCTTCGGCATCACCCGCTCAGATTCATCCTACGAAGGAGTTCCTTATACCTGGGCTCGGGTCGAAGGTCGTGCCAGTCCCAAGCGACTGCGAGGTGCACCAGGGCGGGCTCGCGCTCCTCGAAAGCTCTTTCGAGCCACGTGAGCGCGTCCGCGTTCTCGGCCGCGTGGGCATAAAGCCGAGCGACACGCACTGAGCCTACATAGGAATCGGTGGCGAGCGACGCGAGTCTAGATGCCGCGCTGCTCATGGCGTCGCGGTAGTGAGACTCCGTGACGCCGCGTGTAAACCCCTCCACCATCTCCGGTCTTCCGATGAGAGAGAAGAAGTCCTTCGCGGCTCGTAGAGCCTCCTCGTGCTCGCCCTTCATGTAGTACGCTCCCCAGAGGCCTTGGCGTACCGCCGGGAAACTCGGTTCTGTTCGAAGGGCTCGTTCGAGCTCGATGATGGCGCCGTCGCAGCGCTCGCGGTAGAGCAAGTGCCAGCCCCGGAAGCACTGGTAAAACGCATTGAACGGATCCAACTGCATCGCTCGGTCGAGCTCTGCTGCGGCTTCATGGGAACGTTTCATGGAGATCAGATAGTCCGAGTAGAAGAAGTGGCCGTCCGCGTGGTTCGGGTTGAGCTGGATTGCACGTTGGAACTCCTTCTCCGCGGCGTCGAAGTCCCAATCGTGAACGAAACGGACGTTACCGAGTGTTGCGTGAGCTTCTGCAAGCGAATCGTCGAGCGCCAATGCGTCCAGCACGGATGCCTTCATTTGCGCGAACGCTTCGCGTGGGGGCGTCAAACCAAGCTCACCACGGGAAAACCAAATATCGGCGATTCCTGCGTGCGCGAGAGGGTAGTGGCGATCTTTCTTCAGGGCGAGCTGGAAGTACTCGAGCGCCGTGTCGAGATGGTCGGATGAAAGCTTGTACCAGTGAAAGCGGCCCTTCAGATAGGCCTCGTAGGCTTCTAGGCTCTCCGGGCGGCTCCTGGCGAGGCTCTTTACGTCCTCCGGCGTCAACGCCACGTGGATCTCGGAGGCGATGGTCCGCGCGAGCTCGGCTTGTAGGGTAAGGACGTCCTGCAGATCACGTTCGTAGCTTTCGGCCCAAAGGTGTTCGTCCGACGTGCCGTCGATGAGTTGGACGGTGATGCGAACCCGATCGGCCACCCGCAGTACGGAGCCTTCGATGACGGCGTCCACACCGAGCTCCTTGGCTATCTGCGGGATCGATTGCTCGGCTCCTTGGTAGCGCATCACGGAGCGACGCGAGATCACCTTCAAAGCGTCCATGTTCGATAAATCCTTGAGGAGCGCGTCGTGGATGCCGTGGACGAGATACTCGTGCGAGGGATCGCGAGTGAGATTTTCGAGAGGTAGGACGGCAAGCCAAACTTCGCTCCCGCCGTCGGACTTCGAAGGCGTGGGACGCGAGCTCTCTTTCGGGCGACGGCTTTCGAGCCAGGCGTCGAGCTCGGAGCGATAGGCATAGACCGTCGCCTGCTTCTCGTGCACATGGCGGTGGACAGGCAAGCCTTCCGTCTTCTCCCACCGTCTGACTGTGCTCGTGTCGCGATCCAGGTAGACGGCGATCTCCTTCCATGATTCGAGCCGTCCGCTGGAAGGGGAGCTGGACTTCATGCCCGGCAGTCTAATCGGGCGCTCGTTTGCGCGCAAAGGTGCTTAAAGCCGGGCCTTTGCCGCTGCTGCTATTGACGGCGCGCCAAGCCCCTAGTAGCGTGCCGTTAGACCGAAGGAGGACACGATGGAAACGAAGCAAGATGCCAAATTCGCGGCTGGTGCCGATGTCCTGAAAGAGTACGGGGCCGCCCTAACGTCGGGCGATCTCGAGCGATGGATATCGCTGTGGACCGAGTCGGGCGTGCAGATGGCGCCCGACGCGCCGAAACGCAGGAGCAGGGACGAGGTCCGCGCCGCCATGCAACCCGTCTTCGACCTCTACGAGCACGAAATGGCGGTCGATCCCCAAGTCGTTCGGCTCGCCGACGACTGGGGCTTCGTCCGCGGCGACTTCACGCATGAAATGAGCTCGAAAGTCAACGAGGAGCGCTCTCGCCGTACCGGCAAATTCTTGACGATCGTGGAGAAGCAGAGCGACGGAGCGTGGAAGATCGCGTGCGATTGCTTCAACTACAATGCTCCAGCCTAGTTTGACTTTGCTTGCAACGCGGTGACGTCCCCAGGTAGATTTGCTGGTGGCGCGAGGCCCGTCGGCGACCGACTTCAAATCCGATGGTTCCAGGCTAATCCTCGGGACGGTGGGTTCGATTCCCACGCACTTCCGCCAAAACGTCAGCACCTGAACTCGGTCCGGATGGAGTGCTCGGCTCTCCAAGAATAAATATCGCTGCAAAAAATAATTCACTTTTTTCTTGACAGCTTATTCGCGACGATATGAACAATATCGCAGGTACGATCTGGGGTGGGCCTGTACGCGCGATAGAGAAACGGCAGTCACGTTCGTTTGCTTGGGTAGACTTCGAAAGTGTCTCGATGTGTTCGCGTTCAACACGCGCGCGCACAGAGCGTCAAAAAAAGCCGTGCTATAAGTAGCGCATGAACAAAAAAGACGGATTGAAATCGCTTTCCGATGACCAGCTTCTTGTTCGACTGTCGAACGTTTTGAAACAGTCGCGGCGTGTCGAGTCGGTTCTTGTTGCGCATATCGCCGAAGTCGATGCGCGCCGACTGTATGCCCGTGAAGCTTCGTCATCGATGTTCAATTACGCCACCGACGTGCTGCACTTATCCGAGGCAGAAGCCTACCTACGGATAGCCGCCGCACGGGCGTCGCGCCGACATCCGGCACTGCTGACGATGCTCGACGATGGGCGTCTTCACTTGAGCGGCATCGCGGTGCTGGCGCCGTATCTTACCGACACCAATTGCGAGGGGCTTCTGGCTCGAGCAACTCACAAGACCAAGCGCGAGCTCCTGGTACTGGTGGCGGAGTTTGCGCCGAAGCCGGATGTCTCGGCCTCCATCCGGAAGCTTCCGAAGCAGAGACAGAATCCGGCAAGCGAACACCGTACGTCAGGCGCCGCGGAAAGTACTCCGTCCGGAAAGAGTCCAGCTGTTGAACCTGCCTCCGCCCCGGCTCCCGAACCGGCGAACAGGCCTCCAGTCGTCGAGCCGCTGGCGCCTGCGCGGTACCGAGTGCAGTTCACAGCGAGCGCCGAGCTTCACGACAAGCTCCAACGGCTCGCGGCGCTCATGCCGGGTGCCGACCTCGCTTCCATGATCGAAGCGTCCGTGACGGAGAAACTCGAGCGGCTCGAGGCCAGGCGCCTAGGCAAAGTAAAGAATCCGAGAAAGAGCCTCGAAGATGCCGACACGTCCCCGGGAGTGCGCGGAATTCCCGCTCCGGTGAGGCGTTTCGTGTGGGAGCGTGATCAGGCTCAATGCACATTTGAGAGCAGCGACGGTAGACGATGTCCCGAGCGCCTAGGGCTGCAGTTCCATCACCACGATCCTTACGGGCTCGGCGGCGATCGAAGTGCCAACAATGTTAGGCTCCTATGTGGTCCGCACAATCTCTACATGGCGGAGATGGACTACGGCAAAGACAAGATGGAGCGGTACCGCCGTCTGGCAAGCTATAGTTCTGCAACAACGGTTCGTGAACCGAAGCCGTCGTTTCAACTCTTTCCGGACAGAGTTCATGAATCGCCGCCCCTTCGTGCTGCGGTGCAACTCGCAACGAAGGACGGCGCCGCACCTCGAGCCGTTCTCTAGCTCCTGCCAGCCTATGCCGTCTGATTCCGATGACTTCTTTCCTGAGCCGGTGCGGGTGCCGGTGCAAGATAGCTTCGATCTCCATACTTTTTCTCCTCGCGACATACCTTCCGTCGTGGAGTCCTATCTCGAGGCCGCAGTCGACGCAGGATTCGAAGAAGTGCGGCTCATCCACGGCCGAGGGAAAGGTGTTCAGAAAGAGGTGGTCCGCCGAGTCCTTTCGAAACACCCTCGCGTTTCGAGCTTCCGCGAGGCGCCTCCAGACCGCGGGGGCTGGGGCGCAACGCTAGCGTGGCTAAAGAAGAAAGATCAGACGGAATAACAGGAGTACCCTCACCCTACCCTCTCCCAACCCTCACCCAGGCCCTCTCCCAGAGGGAGAGGGATTCCCAGAGGGAGAGGGATTAACGGAAGACGAGACCACCGCAAAGGGAGAGGGAGAGAAGGAAGCCACGATCATGTTGTTCTTACGGGGAAATCAATGACGGGAGCCATAGGCTCAACGGCGGAAAGAACGTCACCAGCAGCAGCACCGCGAGCATCGCTAGGATGAAGTAGATGTTCACGCGCATGACCTCACCCATCGGCACTTTTGCAATCGAGCAAGTGGTAATGAGCACCGAAGCCACCGGTGGTGTTTGCTGGCCGATGGCTAGGCTGACGGTGACCATGAGCCCGAAGTGGATGGGATCGATTCCCAGCTCGGTGGTTAGCGGCAAGAGGATAGGGACGAGAAGAATAATCGCGGCGGCGCTGTGGAGCATCGTTCCGGCCACCAGCCACAGGCCGTCGATAATGAGGAGAGCACCGATTTTCCCGTCGATGTGAGCCAGCATGAATGAGGTCAACCGCTCGGGCACTTGCTGGTTGGCCAGGTACCAGCCGAGAACCGCCGAACCCGCGACCAAGATCATGACCACCGCGGTCTGCGCGGCGGCGTCCACGAGAATGGGTCTCAGATCTTTTCTTTCGAGGGAACGATAAACGAAGAATCCCAACACCAAGGCTAGAATGACTGCGACTGCGGCCGCCTCGGTCGCAGTGAAGACGCCCGCGAAGATCCCTCCTAAGATCACGAGAGGCAGGGCGAGCGCCAGAAACGCGCGACGGAAACCCACTGCGACACGCTTCCAGGCAAAGGGTTCCGATTCGGCAAAACCCCCGCGACGCGCGAGCCAGTAGCTCGTCAACATGATCGCCACGCCACACAAAACACCTGGTAGGACGCCGGCCATGAACAGTTTCACGATCGACGAACCCGTGATTGCACCGTAAAGAATCATCGGAATCGAAGGTGGAATGATGATGGCGATGGTGGCCGATGACGAAAGCACCGCTGCAGCGAAACGCGCGGGATAGCCTCTTTCCTTCATCGCGGGAATGAGCACGCTTCCCAAGGCCGCGGCATCCGCCACCGCGGAGCCCGAGATCTCGGAGAAGAACATACTGGAGACCGTGGTGGTCATGGCCAGTCCGCCTCTTATGAATCCAACCAGGCTATTCGCAAGCTCCACCAATCGATGGGAGATTCCGGCCCGATTCATCAGAGAGCCGGCCAGGATGAAAAGGGGCACCGCTACCATAGGAAAGCTGTCGGTGCCGTTGAAGAGGCGGAGTGGCACCACGACGAGTGGTGTGTTCGTCGTAAGTGCAATCAAGACGATGCTCGCCGCGATCAGCACGTAGCCGATGGGGAGGCCAACCAAGGCCAAGAGCGCGACGAGAACGAGGAGTAAGAGCTCCATCAGCTGTCGGGCTCGTTTTGGAGGGTGCGTCCCAACTGAATGGCTTCGATCCCCAGCATCAGAAGGGCGGAGAACGGAATAACGGCATAGATGATGCCCATCGGAACTGGCAGAGTAATGGCATGGTCAGAAAGGAAACGGAAGGCAAGGAGAGCACCATACACGAGGAGAAGTAGATGCAAAGCAATCATGAGCCCGTGGGTTAATAGAGCGGCGAACCGTTTGCCGCGACGGCCGAGCCGCTCGGCAAAGTCACCCAACCCGATGTGCTTGCCGTCTTGACGGGCGGCCACGGCGCCCAGGAATGTGAGCCAGACCAGCAAGTAACCGGTGAACTCATCGTACCAACCAAAGCTCTTACCTAAGCCGTAGCGAAGAACGACCTCGATGAAGCAAATGATCGCCATCGACGAAAGAATGACCAACGACGTGGTCTCGAGAAGGTGGCGGATGCCGCGATCGAGCCGCTCGGCAAAACGGGGGGGCATAGGATCTCGAAATTCTAGGGCGCGGAGTAATAGCTTCGGGCAGCCTCGACCAGGCTGTCGCCAAATCGTTCGGTGTAATGTTCGTAGACCGGAAGGCCGGCCGCCTCGAAGGCGGCCCGGTCGATGGTGTCGATCTTCAAACGCTCCTCGAGAAAGGCCAGGTGCCGCTCGTCTTCTGTTTCTCCCAGTCGACGGTGATATCGGCCCACTTCAACGGCAACTTCTTGGAGGGCGGTTCGCACGCCGTCCGGCAGCGATTCGAAGTAAGCCTGACTCATGATCGGGTAAGCCGGCGAGTACACGTGACGGGAGATGGAGAGGAATTTCTGTACTTCGTAGAATCTCGAGGGCACGATTTGGGATAGTGGGTTTTCCTGGCCATCGATGACCCCTTGTTTCAGCGCGGAGAAAACTTCTCCGAAGCTCATCGAGGTGGGGTTTGCGCCAAAAGCGCTAAAGAGCCGCACGCGTTCGGGGTCCTTGGGAGTCCGCAGCTTGATCCCCGAGAGATCCTGAGGCTTCACGATGGGTCGAACGTTGTTGGTGATCATGCGGAACCCGTTTTCCCAGAACCCAAGCAGCACGATGCCGTGTTCCAGAAGTTTCGCGGTTAGCTCTTGACCGACCGGTCCTTCCGCGATCTGTTCCATCTGGGCACGGTCTTCGATGAGAAAAGGCAGATCGAAAAGCCCAAACATCGGCTCCACCGCGTGAAGGACCGACGAAGGCACGTGCATCTCGAGTGTACCCAGGCGCAGACCCTCCAGCATCTCCTTGTCCTTACCGAGCTGGGCAGAGCCGTAGATTCGAACTTCCACCTTGCCAGGAAGCCGCTCTTCGAGAAGCTCCTTGAACTTGCGACAACCGTGGTCGAAGGGTGACTCGGGAAAGCCGATATGCCCGAGCCGGATGACGATCTGATCGTCATCCGAGCGTTGGCCGCATCCCCAAGTCAGAGCGACCAGAGTAGCCAGAGCGATTACCGAGAGGCAGGCTCCGAGCGTCGACTTCATATCGGCCCGACACTAGCACAAAAGAGGAGGGTGGTCAGCTTGAACAGGCGTTCCGGCACGTGCGAGAATGCCACCCTATGTCCGATCTGGCCCGGCAACTCGACGGTCGTATCGAGGGGGATGTTCGCTTCGATCGATACACTCGACTGCTCTATTCCACTGATGCCAGCATTTATCAGGTTGAGCCGCTCGGCGTCGTGATACCCAAACATCGGGACGATATCGAACAGACGGTCCGGCTCGCCGCTCAAGCGGGGGTCCCGATTCTTCCTCGGGGAGGAGGCACGTCGCTCGCCGGGCAGGCAGTAGGTGAGGCGGTCATTCTCGATCTCTCCAAGTACATGAACCGCGTTCTGGAACTTTCCATGGCGGAACGCTCGGTCACGGTTCAGCCCGGCATTGTGCAGGATGGGTTGGGGGCCTATCTCAAGCTCCACGGAGTTCGCTTCGGGCCGGAGACCGCCACCAGCAACCGAGCCAACTTGGGGGGGATGATTGGCAACAATTCCGCGGGAGCACGCTCCCTCATTTATGGTAAGACGGTCGACAATGTCCTCGAGGTGAGAGCTATTCTCGCCGATGGCTCGGAGGCCGTATTCGGTCCCGTTTGGAGACAGAATCTCGAATCGAAAACAAAAGGGGATAGTTTGGAGGCGCAGATCTATCGCGCCGCAGTTTCGTTGGGAAAGGAGTATCGCAGCGAGATCGAGCAACACTATCCACGCATACCGCGTCGGGTGAGCGGCTATAACTTGGACGAGCTTCTCGATCCGGACGAGCTTAATCTGGCCAAGTTGATCGTGGGCTCGGAAGGTACGCTGGCCACCGTCATCGAGGCGAAGCTCGACGTCGTGCCCCTTCCCGCCGCCACCGGTCTCGCTGTTTTACACTTCGACAGCCTCTTGCCGGCGCTCGAAACGGCGATCGAGGCGCTGGAGCTCGAACCCTCGGCGGTGGAGCTCGTAGACCATATGGTGTTGCAGCTTGCGAGGGAATCCCTCGAGTACTCTCGCCGGCTACGTTTCGTGGAAGGGGATCCCCAGGCTCTCATCATCGTGGAGTTCTACGGCGAATCGAAGAGCGAGGTCGTTTCCAAGCTTGGCGAGCTGGAGTCGCGCCTTGGCAAGCAAGCGCAGGCCGTGGTGCGGGTCCTGGACGTGGCGGAGCAGGCTAATGTTTGGAAGGTTAGGAAGGCCGCCCTTCCGCTTTTGTTGGGGCTCCCCGGCGATCACAAACCGATCGCCTTCGTGGAGGACACGGCCGTCGCCCCGGAACAGCTTTCCGCCTACATTCGTCGCTTCAATGAGATCCTCGACGACAGCCAAACCGTGGGCTCCTTTTATGCGCACGCTGGTGCGGGTTGTCTCCACATACGTCCTCTCATCAACCTCAAGGATGGTTTCGAAGTTCAAAAGATGCGCCGTCTCGCAGAAGAGGTCAGCGACCTGGTTCTCGAGTTCGGCGGCGCCATGAGCGGTGAGCATGGCGACGGCTTGGCGCGCAGCCAGTTCAACAAGAAGATGTTCGGTCCCAAGCTCTATGAAGCCTTCCAGAAGCTCAAGGCGGCGTTCGATCCCCAGGGCATTATGAACCCGGGAAAAGTCGTCGAAGCTCCGTCGATGACAGAGAACCTTCGCTACGGGTCGTCTTATCAGACGATGGACCTTTCCACGTACTTTCCCTACCGAAAGGAAGGGGGTTTCGCGCGAGCGGTGGAGCTTTGTAACGGTGCCGGAGTCTGCCGGAAGAAGCTCGACGGAACGATGTGTCCTTCTTACATGGTGACTCAAGAGGAAGAGCACTCCACGCGTGGTCGCGCCAACGCTCTGCGGGCGGTCCTGGACGGAAGGTTGGGCCCGGAGGAGCTCACCGGCGACCGGCTCTACGAGGTCATGGATCTTTGTATCTCTTGTAAAGGGTGCAAAGCCGAGTGTCCCTCCAATGTGGACATGGCCCGGCTGAAGTCGGATTATCTCGCCATTTACTACGAGGCGCATCCTCACCCGCTCCGCGACCGTATGTTTAGCTCCGCCGAAGTGGCAGGGAGGCTCGGCGTTGCGGCGGCACCCTTATCCAATTGGGTCACCCGAAACTCGTGGTTCCGCTGGGCGCTCGAACGCTGGGGCGGCATCCATCGCCGCCGAACGATTCCACCTTACGCACGGCAGACCTTTTCCGACTGGTTCGTGAATCGTGAACCGTCCACTGGTCGCCGCCGCTGGCGAGTCGTTTTGTTCCACGACACCTTCATGAACTACAACGATCCGCAGATCGGAGTCGCGGCCACTCGGTTGCTCGAGGCGGCGGGTTTCGACGTGCTTTTGGTCCCCAAGCGTTGCTGCGGCCGCCCCGCTATCTCGAAGGGCATGTTGGCCGAGGCTCGTTCCCTAGCGCGAGCCAATGTGGAGATCCTGTATCCTTATGTGCAGCAGGGCTGCGCCATCGTGGGTTGTGAGCCCTCCTGTCTCCTCAGTCTTCGCGACGAATATCCGGATTTGGTCCCCGGGCCGGAGTCAGAAGCGATCGCGAAGAGAAGCTTCTTAATCGAGGAATTCTTGCCGGAATTGAAGATCAACTTCCCCGCGCCACCACCCCATGTTTTGGTTCACGGTCATTGCCACCAGAAGGCACTCTCCGGTACCGACCCATTGATGAGGTTTTTGGAGCAGACGGGCTCCCGCGTCGAGATTGTCGATTCCGGATGCTGTGGGATGGCAGGGTCTTTCGGTTACGAGCGTGAGCATTTCGATATCTCTCTAGAGATGGCGGCGCGCCGGCTTCTCCCCGCGGTGCGACAGGCATCGACCGAGACGGTCCTGGCGGCGCCGGGAACTTCTTGTCGTCACCAGATCCAGGATGGAACGGGGCGGCGCGCCTACCATCCCGTCGAAATCGTCGCTCGAGCTGCAGGGTTGCTCTGATATGGCACTCGTCGTGGACATCGAGACGGTAGGACAGGGAGTCGAAGACATTCCACCCCGGGCGCTCGACATCCTTTTCCGTGGCCTCCGTCACCAGGAGGGGAGCGAGGAGGAGATCGAGTCGCGCAAGAAGGAAATGACCGACCGGTTCGGGCTCGATCCGACCACCGGCCGCATCGTTTGTATCGGTCTATTGGATGCGGAGAGCGAGACGAAGGAGGCTTACTACGGGACCGACGAGGGCGTGATCCTGACTTCTTTCTGGGAGTATCTCGATCGAACCCGGCCCGAGCTCTTCGTCACTTTCAACGGCAAGAGTTTCGACTTTCCTTACATAAATATCCGGAGCGCCATCCTGGAGATCTCGCCTAGTATTCCGCTGCCGATCCGTCGTTTCAAGACAAGCTCTCACTTCGATATTCGCGAGGTCTTGGCCGGTAACGAGCGCCATCGGCGAGGAAGCCTCGACTACTTCTGTGCTGTGTTTGGCATTCCTTCTCCGAAGACCGAGCTAGATGGATCTCAGGTGGGTCAGGCTTTTGAGGAGGGAAGACACGACGAGATCGGCCGCTACTGCCTCGCGGATTGCCTGGCCACCACCCGCCTCTATCAAAAACTGAAAGCTTTTTATCCGCCGGAGTAACTGATTTGCCCAGAGAAGGATCTCGTCCGGACGGGGTTCGCGAAACCAGTCTCATTCGTTTTTGATGTAGTTCTTCTGAAACAGCTTGATTGCGGGCAGCAGGTCCTGCTTGTCGGTCAGCGTTCCCTGAAACAGATCCCCGAGCCGGGCGAGCCGCGGCAGCACATTCTCGATCGTGAACATCGAGGGGTGCAGCTCGGAGTCGAGCTCGTCCCAATCGAGCGGCGTCGAGACAGATGCTCCGGGCACTGGCCGAGCTACATAAGGCGGTACCACCGTCTGTCCGCGGCGGTTCTGTAGAAAGTCGATATACACCTTGCCGCCCCGTCGATTCACGACTCTCTCTACGGTGGCGATGTCTTTTTGGTCGTTGGCTACGAGGCGCGCGATGCCTTCGCAGAACTGGACCGCATGGTCGTAGCTGTAACCGGGCAGGAGGGGCACGTAGACATGGAGGCCGGTCGCCCCAGAAGTCTTCAGATAAGGCCTCAATCCAATACCCCGCAGCACTTTCCCGATCGCGCGCGCGACGCGGACCACGTGGGGGAAGGGCGAGCCGTCTGGATCGAGGTCGAGAATGGCCCAATCGGGGGAATCCAGGCTGCCTCGCCGCGAGAGCCAAGGATGGAGATCGATGCTTCCCAAGTTGGCCATGTAAAGAAGCGTGTCCCGGTTATTGCAAATAATGAAGCGGATGGGCTTGGTCTTGCTCTCGAAATCGATGTGCTCGAGGGTGATCCAATCGGCGATGTGCTCGGGGGCATCTTTCTGATAGAAGGCTTTGCCTTCGATGCCGTCCGGGTAGCGGAGCATGTGAACCGGGCGTTCGTGAAGGTAGGGCACGATGAGATCGGCGACCTTGTCGTAATAGTTGATGAGATCGCCCTTGGTGAACCCTTCCTTGGGCCAGTAGACCTTCTCCAAGTTGCTGAACTTGATTTTGTTTCGCGTCTTTTGGGGCGTAGCCTGCTTGAGCGCTTCGAGGAGATCCCTCTCCTTTGCATCGTCGGCGGGACGGGCGGGGATCTCACGCCAAGAGGCCGATAGGCCGGAGGCGTAGTTTCCGGACGCCTCCTTGGCCACCACCGCGGGGAGGCCGGCAGTCGACGTCACCTCGACGAGATCTTCACCTCGACCCTGGACGTGGTCGACGTACAAAACGTCAGAGAGCGGAGGCAGCACCGCGGCGAGGATTTTCTTTCTTTCCACAAGAGGTAGTTCCTGGACATTCCAATCATCGTAATGGAGCAGATCGAAGGCGTAGAAAGAGACGGCGCTGTTTCCACCATCCCTAAGCTGTCGTTCCAATATCCCCTTGGAAGGGCGGCGGGCTTCATCGAGGGAGACTAGGACCCCATCAAGGGAAGCGTTTTCCGCTCGGAGCTGGGTGGCCTGTTCCACGAGCGCAGGGAGCTTCCTGGCTAGATCGCTTCCATCGGGAGTGAGTATCTGAACCGTATCCCCATGCTTCATGAACATCGCGCGCTGGCCCCGGAATTTCATTTCGAAGAGCCAACCAGGGTCGGAGAACGGTTGGGAAGGTTCGCCGATCTCCATGGGTGGAACGTACTGCGGAGCGGGAGCTTCCGCGGCACGAGTCAGGTCAAAGAACGGGGCGGGGTCGTCTTCCGTTCTTGCATAGCGGTCCTTGGCCTTGAAGATGAGCCATTCATCTTTGCCCGACTTGGTTCGGACGAGATGCCACTCTCCGCGGAGTTTTTTCCCGAAAAGGGTCAACTCCAGCTTGCCATCTTGGGCACCTTGGCTTCCATCTTTGTCCTTCGGGATTTGGTAGCGGCCGCGATCCCAGATCGTCATCGTTCCCGCGCCGTAGGCGTCCTTTGGGATGACTCCGCTGAAGTGCTCGTACTCGAGCGGATGATCTTCGGTCCGGACGGCTAGTCGCTTGACCGAAGGTTCGTAGGAGAAGCCGCGTGGCACCGCCCAGGACTTGAGCACGCCGTCCATCTCGAGTCGGAGGTCGTAATGGAGTCTTCGCGCTTCGTGTCGGTGGACTACGAAGGCGGGCGCGCCCGGTCTTAACGTGGGTTCGCCGGGAGGCGGCTCGGGCGTTCTCTTGAAATCACGTTTTTCGCGGTACTCATCGATCGATCTCGACTTCGACTTTCGCTTCGCCATGGTTTCCGACCAAGCCCATTCAGGAATGTCCAACAATCTAACAGGCGAAGGGCCGCTCGTGCCAGCGGACGCTTTAGGAAAGAAAGAGGAAAGAGGAAGCGACTACTGGTCTTGCTGCGGTTGGTCTTCCTGTTGCTGAGGGGCGTTCGGATCGGTCGGTACCGGAATGGGACGCCCGAACTGATCGGTGAACGGGTAATAAGCAGGTGGTGCTGGCCTTTTGGTCGGAGGTGAGCCCGACTCCTCCTGCTGCGTGCCGCTCCCGGTCTGCGCGCCAAAGGGGGACGATTCGAGCCCCGGCGTGAAAGAGCTGCGAGGGAAGGCCGGAGGTGGCGGTAAGTAGCCCGGGTCAGCGGCGGGCGCCGGCGCCTCGTTCTGGAAGTCTCCCTCGGCGTCTTCGGCATCCTCCATCTGTTCAAAATCGTTCATGTCGGAGGGGTCATCCAGTTCCTCGTCCGGCTCGTCGTCGTAATCGTCTTCTGCCTGTGCGGGCGGTGCGGGCCTTCTCCGAGGTGGTCGGGCGCTTCGTCTATTTTGGGGATTCTGGCCGGGCTGGCTAGAAGCAACTGCACCACCACCTTCTCCGATGAAGATCTTATCGACTCGCTGCCAATCCTCGCGGTCGAACATCATCGCGTAGTTGACACCCGCCCCAGCTAGTAATCGCTCCAAGGCTTGGTTGACAGGCTGTGCTTCGATGTCGGCGGTAAGGCGCTTCGATTTGACCGGATCTTCGAGAAATAGCTCCAAGCCGGTCTCCGACTTTATCTGTTCGAAGACCTGCTCCAGCGTGGCGTCGCTACAGCGGATGGTGATGAGACCCCCATGGTAGGAAACCGACGTGGACTGCGAGTGGGCGTTCGGGGCGGTGAAGGCGAGTATCGCCATGGGCATCATCAACAGGCCCGCCAGCCAGCTTTTCGAGACCGTGTTTCGATTTTCCACCGAGGTTATACCTCGTCCTAAGTTAGCATCGTGGCTTCCTCGCTGTCAAAGCGCAAAATGTGCAGGAGCGCCTCGGGAATCAGACACAAGCTCGATAGACCTCGAGAGTCCTCCGGGCCGTTTCCTCCCAGCTGAACTGCTTGGCGCGCTCCAGCCCCTTCTGGCGTAAGCCCGCGGCCTGGTCGGTGTCGGTCAAGACGGCTTCGAGGGTTGAGGCGATGGAGTCCTCGTCCTCGGGCTCTACCCAAGCCACCGCATCTCTGCCCACCTCGGGGAGTGCTCCCCGTCTCGAAGTCACGACCGGCGTACCGCAGGCCATCGACTCGAGCACGGGTATCCCGAAGCCTTCTACCAGAGACGGGAAGGCGAAGAGCTCGGCCAAATTGTAGAAAGCGGGCAGATCTTCGTCCGGAACCGAGCTCAGTATGCGCACGCCCGCATCCTCCGATTTTCCCATTTCCTCGTCGATCGCTTCGAATTGGAAGTCCTTCTTCCCGATAAGAATCAATTCGAGGGACGGCTCGACCTTTTCTCGAACCCGACGGAACGCACGGATCAGACGCACGAGGTTCTTTCGAGGCTCGATCCTCCCGACGTCGAGTATGAAGGGCCGTTGCAATTGGTAGCGTGTCTTGACGCGCGCGATGGCTTCCTCTTCATTGCCAAGGACCCGGAAACGATCGTGGTCCACAGCGTTTGGTATGGCCACGACTTTTTCCTCGGGAAGGTCGTATTGCTCCAGGATCGCGCGTCGCGAGAACTCCGACACCGTGAGCACACGCCTCGCTCGACGTGCCGAGTGCCGGATCAGCGCTATCGACGTTCGCGAGAAAGCTCCGACGAAGAGCTCGGGGTGAGTTTCGAACAAAACGTCGTGTATGGTAACGATCTCGGGGACTGCGGAAACCGGCGGGCAGATGTACTGCGAGTGAAAGAGCGACAAGCGGTCGCGTAGTTCTAGTGCCGGGACTACGATCGGAAGACGAAGCCGCGCCGAAGCGGGGAAGACGCGACGGTGCGTCACGCCCGGGGTGTCCAGGAGCTGCTCGGTTTCTTCGGGGTCAAAGCTGTAGACCAGGAGCTCTTCGTCCGTAGCGATCCGAGAGAGCTCTCGAATGAGGCTCAGGAGGTAAGTGCGGCTTCCCTGGGGCTTGCCGTTGAGGTGGTGGGCGTCGATGCCGATCCGCACCGGGCAGTCCTGCCTTTAAGGTTGCCGCGGGGCAGGAGAACGTGGGTTGTTCCCGCCCGGATTCTGACGCCAGCCCGGCCCACGATTCCCGGGTTGCCCAGGCTGCTGTTGACCAGGGCGGCCGCCCGGCTGCCTCGCTCCCCCGGGGTTTTGTTGTCCCGGATCCCTCGCCGCAACGTAGATGAACAGCCACTCGTTGTATTTTTCTCCCGAGCCCATCGTCCGCAAGAACAGTTCTTCCTTCTTCCCGGGTTTCCGAATGGCTTCTTCTTCGCTCGTGCTCGAGACCCCGATGATTCCGCCGAGCGCTTGCCCGGTCATGCTTCGCTGGCCGAGACCGCTCGACTGGCCGAGGGTCCGTTGAGGTAACTCAGACCGACCGCCGGCTCTCTGGCGCTGAACGCCGCCGGGGGTGGTGATTCCTCTCATCTCGGGAGAGTTCTGTCGAAGGATTTTCCACTCGCCGTCTTCGCTCATCGGATCTTCGTATGCTTGGCGGAGGAACTTGTCCTTTACCAGAGCCTCCACCTTGGACGGGAAAGCTCCTGGATATTTTCTTTGGTACCGCTCGATGGCCCGGACGTACTGCTTGCCTCGCCAGAGAAGCTCCTCTTCCCGTTCTCGTTGGTTCACATGCTCCCAGACGGGGACCGCCGCCGCCATGAAGATGCCCATGATGACGAGACCGATGGCGATAGCCAGCAGGACGTAGCCGCGGTCATTACTATCGAGGGAAGATCGCAGAGGGGCGTGTGATCGGAAAGAGGGAGTCATTGTTCGATCGCGGCTTCGCCGGGATTGCCGCCCGCCTTTCGGTAGAGATCCAAAACCCGACGGACGTAGTTTTTCGTCTCCTTGTAGGGAGGGATGCCACCATGGCGGGAGACCGCGGTCGGACCCGCGTTATAGGCGGCAAGTGCCAATGACAGGTCGCGATGACCATCGATCTGTTGCTTCAAGTACCGAGCTCCCCCATCGACGTTCTGAGTCGGATCCATGACGTCGACGACACCCAGACTACGAGCGGTCTCCGGCATCAGCTGCATGAGGCCTTTGGCTCCCTTACGCGAGACGGCGTTCGGGTCGCCGCTCGATTCGACCCAGATGACCGCTGCCACCAGGCGCGAGTCCAGTCCGTACTTTTCGGCCGCCGGCTCGATGACCGGCGCGAGTTGGGGAAGCAAGGGGAGGGCGGCAAGCGCGGGCTCAGGAGCGATCTCATTGGGGACGATGTTGGCAACGAGCTCCGGGTCTACCGTGACCTCACCGCCACCGGTGAGAAATAACGTGATGAGCTCGTCCTCACGGTGGTAACGGTCGATGTACAGAATCTTTCCGCTCGCCATGACCGCGATCTCGGCGGTGGCGTTCGTTACTGCCGCCAGAGAGACAGCGAGCAGCATAAATAAGGTTGGCCTCCTTCCTTTACTCCCTCTCCCTTTGGGAGAGGGTGGGGTGAGGGCGGGGGGAAGAATCGTGAGCCGCACGTTCACTGCCGCTACTCGTCCCTATTTCCTTCGAAGGCCACGTCGACGGTGGTGCAAACCTCTCCGGTAGGGTCCTCGTTCTTACGAATGTCGTTGACGCTGTTGATGAGTCCGCCACGGACTATATTCCGGCCCTCGAAACGGCCGGAGATGGTATAGCTCCCGGCGTGGATTATCTTCTTGTCCTTGTTCTCCCAGTCCACGGTGGTGAGGAAGGCGTTGTCAACGACGCGCGCTTCGAATCCGTCGAAGGTCACTCGCCAACGACCGTTGGTGCACTCGTGGTGAATGTTGATGCGGCCGTTCACGACGCGTCCGCCGCTGGTCACGTCGAAGGCGATGCGTCGTCCTTGTGTCGAGGATGTTTCCCAGTGGCCGGCGATGTTGAAGTCGCTCGCGCGTGGAGGAGGTACCGGCCCTGGGGCCGCGGGGAGAGGCGTATTGAGGTCGTCGCAAGAAGTGAAGCTCACCAACAACAGGCAAACGAGAAGCGCGGAAGGTTTCATCTTAGCTCGCCGTGTATCCACCAGCGAGGCTGCCTGTGCCCCCGTCGGGATTGATCACGGTCACGGAGAACGAAGTTCCCGCTGCCACTGTAATGTCGACCGTGATGGTGACCGATAGCTGGGTGCTCGACCCGAAGATCACGCTATTGACGACGATCCCACCTGGCGAGAAGCCGACGGTGGCGCCGTTTTGAAAGTCGGTCCCGTTAATCGTGAGGTTGACGGTGACCGGATCGCGGGCGCCACTGGAGGGTGGTGAGACCGAAGTGATCTGCGGTGAAGGCGCTGCTCCCGGGGTGATGACCAAGAAGGCATCACTCAGGCTGCCGCTCGAGCCGTCGGGGTTCGTCACGGTGACCGTACGGCCTTGAGTCTCGACGCGAGCGTTCTGATCGATGGTGATGCTCACGCGCAGCTCAGTGCTGCTGATGTAGTTGACGTTGTTGATGGCGATGCCCTGACCGAAGCTGACCGAACCCCCGGGCAGGAAGTTCGAGCCGGTGATCGTGACGTTGAGCGTGTCACCCGGCGCGCCCGAGCTCGGGAAGACGGAGCTTACGATCGGGTTGAGGACCGTCCCGCGCGAGACCGTCGTGCTCCCGGTCACCGTACCGGAGGTGGCGGTCACGGTGGCGGAGGACTCGTTCTCCAAGGTCAGCCGATCGGACGTCTGGCCGAGCTCGTTGGTCCGTAGGATGGACGACTCGGAAGCCAGGTTACCCGCGGTCGTGCTGAAGACGAGGGGCACGTCCGACAAGGCGTTGTTGTCGTTATCGAAAACGGTGGCCACGATCCGCGACGTGAAGTCCGGCGGTCCCACGGTAGCCGGGTTGGCGGTGACCAGGATGTTGATGCCTGTCGCATTGCCGATAAGCACCGGGTTGGCCAGGGTGGCGGTGATTCCCGCCCCCGAGCGAGCTTCGACCGTGGCGAGGCCGGCTCGGCCATTGCTCCTTAGAAAGCCGCGCGCCACACCGTTTTGTATATCCACGCGCTCTTCGATGAGGCCGACGTTGGTGGTGAAGAAGATCTGCGTTCCATCGGGGAGCGTGCCGCCGCCGTCGTCGGCGCTCTTGAAGCCGGTAACGGTGATGGTGGAGACCCCGTTCAAGGCCGGAATGGCGGAGGGGTTGGCGGAGATCGAGAGCTCCGAGCCCGCGGTAGCGGTCAGGGGCACGCTGTCACAGCGAATCAGTGAAACCAATGCCACGACCATGGTAATGAGAGAACCAGCGAAGAGAGTACGGCGGGTGTTTCTCATTGGACCTCGATACGCGCCGACGCAAAGCTCGCGGGGATGGCCCCGCCGTCCGGATCGCGGAAACTTCCCGCGGCACTCACGGTACGTGATCCGGGAGAGGTCGGCTCCAGAACCAGGCGCAGCACATGACCCGAGCCGCGCAGACCCACCGTGTCGCCCTTGCGAGAGAATTCGACACGGATGCGGCCTTTGTCGACGAACGGTACGAATGAAACTTCTTTGCCATCGATGGAAAGAAAAGGGCCCGGTTGGACTTCGACGACGTCGAACGCGCTGGCGTCGAACGTGATGTTGATTTCCCCCGAGGATAGGCGTTCGGCCCCGCCGGCGATCAAGGCCAGCTCCACCTTTTGCCCAGGAGATGTTTGGGTTCGAGGCGGGGTGAAGACGACGGTAATCGGGCCTACGCGAGGCGAGGCCGCGCGTGGCCCCTCGTCGTCTGGAGGCGGCTGGACGTCTTCGCCTAGAGGGCTAGCCGGGCTCGGCGAGGCCGGTGCCTCAGCCGGAGTCGCGCCCTGCGGTTCGCGGGGTGGTTCTTCCTGGGCCTCTGGCTCTCCGAAAGGCGACGGCCTGGCTCCCGGTACGCGGATGGCTTGCTCGGTTCCAATGGGGAGCGAAAGCAGGTCCTCTACGGTCACGCGGGGTGCGCGGACGATTTGCGGGGTCACGGAGAAAACGACATCTTGTTGAGACGACTCGTGCCGATTGCCTGCAAAGATCTTGTTCAAAATAGGCGTATCAACGACTCCAGGCAATCCTGCAATCGTCCGACGATCCTCCTCGCTGATCAGTCCTCCGATCATGGTCGTCTCGCCGTCCCTCAAGCGGACGGTGTTATTCACCTGGCGTAGTCCAAAAACCGGCAGGTCGATGCCGGCGATGGTCCTGGTGTCTAGTTGCGCGCTGGTCTCTAGGGACAGCTGCAGCTCGATCTCACCGTTCACGAAAACCTTGGGTGTGATCTCGACGTTGATGCCTACGTTTCGGTACTGGAACGACGTTACCGGCGTGTTCGGCACGCCACCGGTTCCTATCTGGGACACGAAGGAGGTTACGGGCACCGGTACCTCCTGGCCTAGATTCAGTCGGGCTGGCTGGCCTTCCATCGCTCGGAGCTTGGGCGATGCCAGAATGCGCACCTCGCCGCTGGATTTGAATAGCCGATACATGGCAGAGGACGGAAACGTGACCGTCCAATCGGATGAATCGAGGGAGGCGAGGCGGTTCAACCGAAACGTCGTTTTACCGTCTTGCAGTGTCGAGCCTCCCGGCGCCAGCGTCATCCCGATCTCGTACTCGGAAGCCCTAAGCCCGAACTCCAATAGCTTGTTCCGGTTGACCTCCAAAATCTCGATGTTGAGGATGATCTCCGACTTGCTCTTGTCGTTGAGCTCCACGATCCGTTCCGCCACCGCCACTTGGTCCGGTGTGGCGCGCACGGTGATGGCTTTGAGCTCCGGGTTGGGCTGCACACGCTGGATGCCGGCGATGGTGCGCAGCATGTTGGCAATGGTATTGACTTCGGCGTTGGTGATGAAGAACGTGCGCAAGACGAGGTCGTCGTACTGGCGATGTTTTTGTGCGTTGTCGGGGACGACGATGATCGTCGAGGGATCCACGACCTTGTAGAACAGGCGATAGATCAAGACGAGCTTGTCGAGCGCTTCGTGAAAGGAAACGTCCACCAAGTTGATGGTCACCCGTTTGTCCCGGAAGGCCTCGTCGAACAGGATGTTGATCCCGGAAAGAGTCGAGAGCACCTCGAAGATCTTCTGAAGACTCGTGTCCTGAGCGAATCGCAAATTGATGGGGGCGGAGGAGGATGGCTCCAGCACCGGCTGTGTGGCGCGGAGCTGCCGGGCTTGGGCGCGGCGTTGTTGGAAGCTGGACGCTTCGTCTCTTCTCGCCTCCCGCTCGGACAAGGCGCGGCGTGCCTCGGTGAGTTGATCCTGGGCGTACTTGTTGGAGGGATCCAGCTGGGCGGCGAGCATGAATTCCTCAATCGCCTTTTCCAGATCCTGGCTCGCAAGGTGCTTGCGCGCTTCCTTGACGTGGAAATTGGCGGACTCGATGAGCGACCGCTCGAGCGCCATGCGGTACTCGATGTTGTCCGGGTCCTCGCGAACCGCCCGGGTGTAGTGCACGACCGCGGCGTCCCAGTTGTCTTGCTGGGCTTGCTGGTTGCCGCTCTTGAAGGCGCTCTTGGACGCGCTACAGCCAGCGAGCCAAACCAGAATGCCTGCCACCAGGAGCAGCCTGGATGGTCTGGACCTGCTCTTCATTTAATAAGAGCCTCTCAATTGGATCGAAGGGGGATGCGCTGCGTTTGATCGGAGCCCGGCACCCCCAGCGTCACCGACTCGAGACCGATTTGGACAATTTTGTAGCGATTGGCCACTAGATCTCCCTCGGCTCCAGTTAGTATCTCCTGCCCATCGAGAAAAACAGCATATTTCTTTTTTTCTCCCGCCTTCGTTCTCGTTTCCACAAAGCCCGCGAACTTGAGGTCGATGCGCGCCGGTGCGGTGGTCCGAGGGGGAGCGGGTTGCGTCGTGCGCGTCGGCGTCGTGCGCGTCGGCCTCGGGGTCGGTCGGGGAGGAGTGTCGCTCACCGGCGGTGGCCCATAGTCGAAGAGGTTTCGACCTCTCCCGGCATACTCCGGGATTTCGGTCAAGAGTCCGGCGAGATCCACCGATTCCTTGACGTCTCCCACCTTACCCTTTCGTGATCGGCGCGAGTTGTTGCGGGAGGCAGGCGAGCCCGACTGCCCCGTGTCCGGAGCCTCGCCGCATCCTGCGAGAGCGCCAAGCAAGACGACGGAGAGGACGATGCCAGGCCTTTTCATGTTCTTCGCTGTCATCTACCACTCGTTGTATGGAAGGCCGTGCGAGCCGATGCGGTTCGAAAAACTCCGCACGTCATAGACACCGGGCTCTTGGTCCGGTTGTTCCGAATCGTACTCCGCGAAGATCTCCTCCCACTGGTTGCTCTCGGTCATTGGATCGCGCGGAAGCTCCTTTAAATACTTGGCATCGACCAACGCTTCGAGGGAGGCCGGATATTCATCCCGGTCCGCTCTGTACTGGTCGATTCGGTCACGGAGGGTGGCCAGATTGTGCTCCAACACCGACTCTTTGGTAGCAAGGACCTGGGCCCGGTAAACCGGTATCGCGATCGATATCAGGATGCCCAAGAGCGTAATGACCATCACCAGCTCGACGAACGTAAAGCCACGGTTCTTACCAGTCACTGTATTTCGTCCCGTCGAGCGCCGTTCCTGCGCTGGCCGTGTACACATCGTAGATGTTTTGCCCACCCCAGATCGTGGAGTCGGGCTCGTCCTGATACGAGCGGAGTCCCCATTCCGTAGAGTGCGTCATGGGATCGATGGGAATACGCCTAAGGAACTTCAGCTTTTTGTCGATCGCTCCAACTTGAGACACCCCGTCGACCAAGATCTCCAATTCCTTGGGATAACCCTCGCTTCCTAACTGGACGTCGTTTCCGCCGATGAGACCGAGGTCGACCGCTTGTTTGAAATTGTCGATGGCGTCCCGCATGATGCGCAGGTCGCGTCTCAGCTCGACCTCTTTGGCCCGCTTGGCGGTGACCTCGGCGACCGGTATTATCGCCGCCGCCAGTATCGCCAAGATGAAAGTGGCGATCACCAACTCCAAGTACGTAAAGCCTCGTTCTCGCCTCATCGTCCAGTAGACGCCGGCCCCTCGCTCGGCTTCAGAAAAAAGGCCACGTCGCATCTCAATGCCAGTTGTCCCTCGTTGGCGTCCCGGAGCGCGATCTCACGCACTAGGAAGAACCGTTCCGACCGTTCCATGAGATTGACGAAACGCAATAGATTGAAGTAAGACCCCTCGAGCGGCATCCTGACTTTCATTTCGCTCAGTCCAACCGGGAGCACATCCTCGGAGTAGGAGGTTCGACCGCGCGCCACGCCGGTCTGCTTTGCCAGACGATCGAGCTCGGCCACCGCGTCGGTCAAGCCGGGAGTACGCGGTTGGACGACTTCGGACCAAAATTCTTCCGCGACGGCATCGTTTCTCGCAATGCGCTCCTGCTCGGTTCGAAGGTCGTCGAGTGCGGTCTGGCGAGACACTAACTCCCCGGTAAGCGATGTTTCCTCTTTGGCCAGACGCTCCTGCTTAGTCGCCAACCGGTAGGTCACCACCCCGTAGACCACTAGGTTGGCGAGAGCCAGGCTTACGAGCGACAGATAGAATCGTCGTTTCTGCCAGAACGGGCGGAGATCCAATCCGGCGGTCGTCTCCGTCACCGTTCCTCCAGCGCTTCGCTCGCAGAGCCCGTCGGGGCATCTTCTTCGATGGCGTCATCGTCAGTTTCTTCGGCTTCCGCCGGGTCAGGCTCTTCGGCTTCCGCCGGCTCGGCATTTTCTACAGGCTCTTCAGTTTTACTCGGGGGCGCGTCTTCTTCAGCAAGATAGCGCAGTGTGACGGTCGCCGCCACCTCGCCGCCTTCTTTCTGCAGCGCTTCGCTGACCGGCATGACCGTACCGAAGTAGCGGTTTTCCTCGAGACTTTGGACGAGCTCCAAGAGGTCTGCCAGGGAGCGGCCGATCGTCATCAGCTTCACCTCGATCACTCCTCTTGCCGCACTCGGGGAGATGGAAGTGATGCGGACGTTTCGGGGAACCACTTCCTCCAACTGGTTGAACAGCTCGGTCCAAGAAAAGCCTTTTTGGCGGTAGACGTCCGCGAGAAACTCGATGCGTTGGGTCATCAACTCGTTTCGTTGCGCCCGAAGCTCTGACCTGGTGCCAGAAATGTCGGTGTCCAAGCTGGTGAGCTGCTCCCCCATGGATTGGACCTTGAGATCGAGGTCTTCCGCTTCCCGCAGTAGGTAGCGAGTGAGGACCACGCCGTGCCATAAGGTGGCCGCCACGAGGCTCACCGCCGCGATCCCGAAAAGGAGCTGGGGGAGACGCTCGTTACGAAATCCGACCTTTGCGAAGTTGAGGGGCGAGTCCGTCGTCTTCATCAGGGTCAGGCCGCCTTTCCCCGCGCGACGCCGGATGCGGCACCGGCCGCCGTGGCCAGCGGCTCGGCCACCGTCAGGTGGCTGCCGACCGTCACCGCTCGATGGAGATCGAACGGCTCGGCGGGCACCTCGAACTGATCCTCGAGCAATTCGGCCAGGTCTCCGAGGTCGAGACGCAGGGAGCGGTAATAGATTCTGGCTAGAGAGTCGCCCCCCAGCTTTTCCTTGTAATAAATGAGAGTGGAAAGAAGCTCTCTGAGGATTCCTTCAATCTGGTAGCTCGGTGCTTTTGGAGACACCAAGCCCTCGGCATCGAGCAGGGGGGAGCGGTGTCCCACGGTGCGCATGAGAACCGGCTGGTTACGGTTCCGGACGAGGGTCAATGTGAAATAGGTCTCTTCGAGGTTGAGAAAGAGATAGTCTTGCTCCGGCGTCAAACTCTCAGCGACCACACCCTCCCAGAGCTTGAGCAGGCTGAGTGATGAGGTCTCGATGACCCCCAGGTGGAATCCGAGCCCATCGAACAGTGTCTCGTATTGGCTGACGACCTCCTCGTGCAAGACGCCGGTGAGGAAGCTGGGGTTGGTGCCGGGAACAGGTTGGAAGGCCAGCCTGGCTTCACTCACCTCGAAGGGGAGCGCCTTCTTCATCCGGAAACGGAGTAGCTCTTCGGCTTCGGCCCGGGAACGAGGATTCTCGGGCAGCTCCTGTACCGAGATGCGGGCCAGAATGTCGGGCAGCGTAAGGCCCAGGCGGTTGCCCTGGATGCCGGCCTCTTCGAAGAGATTTCCGAGGAAATTGCCGAGCGCCTCGGTTTCGCTAAGGTTTGGGCTGAGCATCGAGAAGTCGACGACTCCTGACGGGAGAGGGGCCCGCAGGCAAAGGTTCATCTCGCCGCTTCCGTTGTCACCGAAACGGGCGACGATAATTTCGCCGGGGCGAAACTCTACTCCCACTCCGGGTGGCTCCGGCTCCAGGAGCCATCGCTTTAGCTGACTAAGTCGGTGTTTAGACAAATGTAACCTTGTTGATCTCTTCCAGCGTGGTCAGTCCATCGAAGGCCTTGGCCAAAGCCGATTCACGCAAGAAGATCATGCCCTCCTCCTTGGCGGCCCGCTTGATATCGGTGCTCGGCCTTCGGTCGATGAGCATCTCCCTGATGTTGTCAGAGAGATCTAGCAACTCACAGATCGCCTGGCGTCCCTTGTACCCGGTACCGTTACATTGCAGGCAGCCCTCGCCCCGAAAGAACTCGTGGTCCCGGTAGCGCTCCGGATCCAAACCCGATTCCTCGAGTAGCTCGCGGGGAGCCTGAACCCCGGTTCGGCACGCGGGGCAGATGGTGCGGCACAACCGTTGTGCGAGGATGCAGTTCAGGGCGGAGACGAAGTTGTACGCTTCCACGCCCATGTTCAAGAAACGTCCAACCACGTCGAGGACGTTATTAGCGTGAACGGTGGTGAAGACCAGGTGTCCGGTAAGGGCCGATTGGATGGCGACCTGCGCCGTGTCCGAATCGCGGATCTCTCCGACCATGATCTTGTCCGGGTCGTGGCGGAGAATGGAGCGGAGGCCGCGCGCGAAGGTGAGGCCCTTCTTCTCGTTGACCGGGATCTGCGTGATACCCTTGAGCTGGTACTCCACGGGATCTTCGATGGTGACGATCTTGTCCTCCTCGTTGTAGATCTCGGAAAGCGCCGCATAGAGAGTGGTGGTCTTGCCGCTCCCGGTGGGTCCCGTCACCAGCACCATTCCATAGGGCTCGCGGATGAAATGGCGAATGCGTTTGACCTCACTTTCCGAGAAGCCCAAGATGTCCAGCCGCAGCTCCGCGAACTGCTCGTTGATGGACTCCTTGTCCAAGATTCGGATCACCGCGTCTTCCCCATGGATGCTGGGCATGATGGAAACGCGGAAGTCGATGCTGCGACCCTTCACCTTCAAGCGGAATCGGCCGTCCTGCGGCACGCGTTTCTCTGCCACGTCGAGCTCGGCCATGACCTTGATGCGGCTGGTGATCTCCGAGTGTTGTGCCTTGGTGAGTGGTTTCATGGCCCGCTGTAGAACGCCATCGATACGGTACTTGATGACGACCTCTTCGTCTCGGGTCTCGATGTGGATGTCGGAGGCGCGCTTGGTCAGCGCGTTGTAGATCGTGGAATCCACGAGTCGGATGATAGGGCTCGAGGTGTCGGTCAGCCGGTCGATGGATAGGGTTTCCTCGCTATCCTCGTCATCCCGGACGATTTGCATGGTGAAGCTTTCCGAGGCCTCTTCCAAGACGCGTTGAGCGCTTTGGCTCCTCTTGAGGAGCTCCTGGATAGCGGACTCGGTGCCCACTGAGGCGCGGATGGGTGTCTTCAAGAGCAAAGAAATTTCGTCCAACACCGGTACGTTCGTGGGATCGGACGTGACGACGACCAGGTTGTCGTTCTCCTTCCGGTAGGGCAGGAAGTTGTAGCGAAACATCAGCTCTACCGGAACACTCCGAAAAAGATCGTGATCGGGCTGAAAGTGCTCGAGATCGACGTACTGCAACCGGCATCGGGCAGCGAGATCCTTGGCCTGCTGAATCTCTGCCGCCTTTGCTTCCTCCGGCGTTTGGTTGGGATCCACCTCGAGCTGCGTGGAAGGCTTCTCCGCGTTGGGCTCTCTCACCATTTGCTGGACCTCAGTGCATGACGCCGGCTAGACCGAAAAGGGGCAGGTAAAGGGCCAATAGGATCAAGGCCACGAACCCTCCCATCACGACGAGCATTACCGGTGTCAGCATGGCCATCATGATATTCAGTCGATGGTCGATCTCCTCGTCGCTGAAGTCGGCGACCGAACCCATCATGTCCGCCAGGCTCCCGGTGCTCTCCCCGACTTTGGCCATTTCGACGACCATGTTGGAAAATTGACCGGTCCCCTCGAGACTCGCGGCAAAAGACTTGCCTTCCCGGACCCGATCCGAGACCGGCTTCACCGCCTGCCCGAGGAAGCGGTTGGCGATCGATCCGGCCGAAATCTCGATCGACTGTACGAGCGGGATGCCGCCGGCGAGTAGGGTCGAGATCGAACGCGTCAGTTGGGACGTTGCGAAGAGGCGGAGGAGCTGGCCGAAATAGGGAAGTTTCAGCTTCGTGTGATCGATCTTCGCTTTTGCGCTTTCTTGACGAGACCAGACGTAGAAAGCAGTGCCACCAACCACGAGAGCGAGCACGATGAACCCAATATTCGCGCGCACGAAGTTTGCGAACCAAAGCAGGCCGAGCGTGAGGGGGGGTAGGTCGGCACCGAAATTTTCGAAGAACCCGCCGAACGTAGGTACGACGTGGAAGAGGAGCACCGACGCCGCCAACACGAGGACCGTGGAGAGGAAGGCCGGATAGATGAGTGCCCCGGCCACTTTTTTTCTGGTACCTTCGGTGAGCTTCATGTATTGGACGTAGCGGCGAATAACCCCTTCCAGGCTACCGCTTTTTTCTCCCGCCAAGAGGGAAGCCGAGTAGATGCGCGGGAACATATCGCCGTGGGAGGCGAAGGCCTCGGACAAAGAGATCCCGCCTTTGACTTTATCGCGAACGTCGGTGAGCACTCCGCGCAGCTGGGGGTTCTTCATCCTCTCGAGCATGATGTTCAGCGACTGGAGCAAGGGCAGGCCCGCCTTCAATAGCGCCGCGAGCTCCTGGTTGAAAATGATGAACTCGGTGGACTTGATCCGCCCGGGGCCGCGCCGGAACGCGGACAAGAGCGGGCCCAAGCCGAAGGAACGGCGTACCGAGAAAATATGGTATCCGCTCTCCGCCAGCTCGCGTCTGACCGAACCTTCATCGTCGGCACGGAGCGCGATTTCTCTAATGTCGCCGCTGCTCGTACCGACTTTGCAAGTGAATTGGCTCATCGGGACGTGCGTGGCGGTCGACTAGCGACCATTACTCCTGTTCCTTCCGAAGTTTACGAGGATGCACTCGCGGTTTATTATAGCACAGACCACTCGGTGGCACCGGGAGCGCCCCTTTGCGGTTGGAGCGATAAGTCATCACAATGGAATCCTTTACAGTCAGGAGCACCCTTCGGATGGCAGATAAATCGAGCGACCAGGCCGTTAAAATCGTAGCCGTGAACCGCAAGGCCGGTCACGACTACCATTTGACGGACCGTTTCGAGGCTGGCTTGGTGCTTCAAGGTACCGAGGTCAAGGCCGCCCGCGAAGGGAGAGTGAACTTGAAAGATAGCTACGCGGCGGAGAAAAACGGAGAGCTTTATCTAATGCAGTGTCATATCAGTCCTTATTCCCACGCATTCTACGAGAACCACGATGCGCTGCGGCCTCGAAAACTGCTGCTCCATCGTAGGGAGATCCGCCAGCTCATGGGCAAGATCTCACAGCGGGGGCTCACGCTTATACCCACCCGCATGTACTTTCTCAGGGGGCGATTGAAAGTGGAGCTGGCGCTCGCCAAAGGCAAGAAGCATTACGATCAGCGTGCCGCGTTACGGGAGAGGGAATCGAAGCGGGAAGTGCAGGCGGCGCTGAAGGAGCGAAACCGCTAGGACTGCCCTAGTCGTTCTCGCCCTTTACCTCGTGCTCCTTGTGCATGTACTTGATGTTGTGCTTGAAGATGAGAATGTTGGGCTTGTCGATGCGGTTCACTTTGAGACAGTGCCGGTCGTACCACTCGATAACCCCTCTGAGTTCTTCTCCATCTTGCAGTACCAGCACCATAGGGGTCTTGCTGTTCATCTGTTTGATGTAGTAGAAGCTCTCCGCGTTGGTCTGCTCCGGGGGGACCGGCTTTCGGCGCGCCGGCTTGGACGACATCTGATCCTTGATGTCCGCTAGGTTGGGACGAATCAGCTTTCGATTCACGGTTCCTCGGTCCATCTGTTTTCCTGCTAGAAAAATTGGCGCGCTCGCGCAGAGAAGACACGACACCCCCGAGGGCAGGCCGATTCTGCACGTTATTCAGGTAAGAGCGGCCCTCGGACGGTTGTGAACCCGCCGGTTTCTTTTACCGGACTAGATCCTGCCGAGTTGTAATCTGAAGATCGCCAACAGATTGCGGGGAGTCTAGCACCAAGCCTGGGAGGGCGCAAGTGTCAAAGTTGAGAGGGCCGCGAAGTAGAAACACGCGGGCGAGCTCGCGAACCCAGCGTTAGGAACAGGCGTTCGAGTGTGATTCGTTTGTTCGCGTAACGTACCTCGAGATCCTGGAGAGATTGTTCGGCCAGGACGAAGGCCTCGAGCCAGGTCTCGAGCCCAACACGCGAAGCGAGGACGCCGAGCTCTTCGCTGCGATCTGAAGCCAGGATGGAACCCTGCTCACCGCTTGCGATGCAAGAAAGATCGCGGAGGACGCCGACCAGCAATCGCACGATACCGACCAGCGATTTGTGCTTGGCGAGCCGATCGGCCCGTGCGAACAAATCTGCCCGTCCGGGGGCGTCTGCCAACATATGGGCCACCTCCAGGGCCTCGCCGCGTAACTCGACCAGTTCGTCGGTCTTTGCAGCCAGTGCGCTGGCGAGGCTCCCCCCCGAGCCCGAAGACGCCAGGTTCGCATCTTCCGCTGAAAACCCGTGTTGCGAGACGAGGATGTCTGTAATTTCCTCTTGGAGCAGGGGGAGGAAGCGAATCTTCTGGCAACGGGAAAGTAGCGTGGGGAGTATGGCGGCTTCATGTGAAGTGAGCAGCACGAGCACGATCCAAGACGGTGATTCCTCCAATGTCTTGAGCAGCGTGTTGGCGGCAGTGGGGTTCATCCGGTCGGCTGCCTCGATGATGGTGACACGCTTCCGGCCTTCGAAGGGTCGGAAGGGGCTTTCGCTTACCACCTGTCGGACGGCTTCCGCTTTGATCTGCCCTCCGGCTCCTTCCGGCGCAATGCGCCGCACGTCCGGGAAGCTTCCCGATTCGATGCGCCGGCAGGCGGGGCATTCATTGCAGGCGTCATAAGCACCGGGCGCACCGGGGGCCTCGTCTCCGCCTCCGCCATCAAGGGCCCGCTTGCAATTGAGCGCTTTGGCGAGGTTCATGGCAGCTTCGAGCTTTCCGACGCCGTCGGGTCCGCTGAAGAGCAAGCTCGACGGGACCTGGCCACGGGCCACCATCTTTTTCAGGCGATCGATCGCCGAACGGTTTCCGACTATTTGCGAGAAAGACATTTTTTGGGGGCGCGCAGCTTGCAGAGATCGAATTAGCTTCTGCGTTCGGTCGTCCGGTTCATCACAACCGGCCCAAACGAGACAATCGAGGGGTCAGTCGTTTCCAGATGTCCTCGTGAATCTGGAGTCGATTGCCAGTGGCAGGCACCACCACGAAGCGCCGTTTCTCCTGGCGGGCGAGTTGGAGATATCCCTTACGGACCTTGCGGTGGAACTCGAGACGCTCGAGTTCGAACCGACCCTGAGTGCGGCTCTGACGGGTTCTCCGGTTGCGAACCCGAGCACGACGCAGACCGTGTTCCGGCGGCAGATCGAGTAGGACCGTAAACCGAGGGCGAAACTCGCCGGTCATCAACCGATCGAATGAGCGAATCAACCGGCGTGACAAACCTCGCGCGTATCCCTGGTAAGCGATGCTCGAATCGGTGAATCGATCCGTGATCACAATCCGGCCCTCGTCGAGCGCCGGACGGATGACCTCTTCGAGATGTTGGGCACGATCGGCGAAGTACAGTGCCAACTCGACCTCCGGCACCATCCGATGGTGGGCCGGGTGCAAGAGAACCTTCCGTATCTCTCGGCCGATCTGCGTGCCTCCAGGTTCTCGCGTCATGAGGCAGGAGCGGCCGCCACTCTCCAGTCGCTTTGATAGGAGCTTGGCTTGAGTCGATTTGCCGCAACCCTCTATCCCCTCGAAGCTGATCAGATAACCCAGGCGTCTCGTCAAACCCTGACAAATTATCACAGGCTGCTCGGCGCCTCAACCCGCCTACGCACCGTGAATGCATTTGAGCTACGGCGCGGCAAGCGAGCGACTCACCCGGCGCGGACGCTATAATCACGACCATCCCACGGAGGCAAGGCGATGATCGCATTAGAAGGCAAGGTGGCGCTGGTAACGGGTGGTTCTCGAGGAATCGGAGAGGCCATCGCGGTTTCGTTGGCGGCGGCGGGAGCCAGTGTGGCTGTGAGTTATGCAACGCAGCGTGAAAAGGCGGAAGACGTGGTCCGACGTATCGAGGCCAAGGGAGGCCGCGCGATCGCTCTCCAGGCTGATGTGGTTCAGGAGAATGCCGTCCGGGAGATCGTCGCCCAGACGGAGTCGCAACTTGGGCCGCTCGATGTGGTGGTTGCCAACGCGGGGATCTGGAAGAAGGCGGTTCTCCCCGAGATGACCCTTGATGAGTGGGACGAGACTCTAGATACGAATCTCAAAGGAGTGTTCCTCACCACCAAGCATGCGGCCCGCGTGATGATCGCCCGTAGATCCGGCCGCCTCGTTCTCATCTCTTCGACTTCCGGTCAGAGAGGCGAGGCATTCTATTCCCATTACTCTGCGTCCAAAGGGGGCATTATCAGTTTGACGAAGTCGCTGGCGCTCGAGCTGGCTCCGCACGGGATCTTGGTGAACTGCGTCGCCCCCGGGTGGGTGGTAACGGATATGACTACCGAGACGTTTTCGTCGCCCGAACGCGCGGCGGTGGAGGCGACGATACCGCTTCGCCGGCCGGGAACGCCCGACGAGATTGCGGGGGCAGTCGTGTTTCTGGCCTCGGAGCTGGCGACATACATCACAGGGGAAATACTAAACGTTAATGGAGGTTCGGTGTTGGTGGGCTAACCCGCCTTCGCCAAGGCTTCGGCGCGGCAGGCTTTGGTTTAGACGAGCATTCCGCTCACCATGGCCACGTACCTATGCGCGGAGTTCAGCAGGAGCGCGCTGGCCAAGGCGACCGGCTGGCTCTTGTCGGTGATGAGGGCCAGACCCTCGCCCGTCTCCGGGATGCACTTCACGATCAAATAGAAGTTCTCAGTACTCAGGGAGAGCGTTTCCACATGGTCCTCGTCTTTCATGGAAGCGAGGTTCTCCAAGTACTTCACGAACGCGGGTAACTTTTCGATGATGAGCTGCTCTTCGGTCTCCTTGGGAAACTCCACTTGCTCTAATTCGATTTCCTCGGTGCTGAGGTTGAAGAAGAAGGATGCCAGCATGGAGGGGGTCTGCTCACGGATGGCGGAGAGAACTTTCTTTTGGAGCGGTTTTCTGTCGACAATCTTCGCCCTCGGTTGGGCCGCTTCTGGCTCTGCAACCGGCTCCGGGGCCGGCGCACTCTCCGAGGTAGACTCCCGTGGCCGTTGTTGCTCGAGAATCTCATGGAGACGGCTGGACCTAGCCCGTTGCGTTTCGTGGCGAGCTTTCCAAATGTTCGACGAGAACTCGGACTGGAAGACCCGGGCTGAAGTTTCAGGCGCGTCTAGGGCTTCAAAGACCTTGTTCATGGCTTCGCCCTTCTCGAAGGTAACGCCGCCAGTGGTTTCGAAGTAGCCGTTCGAGAATCGGCCCCGCACCAGCAAGATCATTCCCGTGCCCTTGCTGGTAATAACCTCTAAGGAGCCAGTATGCCCGTCTTTTTCCAACTTGGAGAGGAGATCCCGGAGGGGCTGTGACGCGAAGATCTGCCCGAAGATCTCCTGGCGGTTGGAAAGGCCCCTCAGCATGTGAGCCATGTCTAGCGGCAATTCGTAGACCGAGACCTTGGCCTCTTTCAGGCTTGCTGCGTTTCTCAATTTGAGCATGGCCTCATTGGAAACGGAGATTTCGTTTCCGGCGCGATAGATGATGTTGATTTGCTCTCCTAGGTAAAACAGGATCAGTCCTTCGGCGTCACCAAAAGCGATCTCCATATAGCCGGAGAGGTTAACGTCCTCACACTGCCTCGTGACGCTCTCGAGGGGAGTGGTCTCGGTCGACAAGTTTTCGGAAAGCAGCTTACTGCCCGGGAAACGCATTAGTGGAAGTGTAGCAGAGGCTTCCGAGGTCCAGCAACAGAAACGAGAAGGGTCGGTCCGGGCCTCACGTTACCCTCACCCTGGCCCTCTCCCAAAGGGAGAGGGAGTCGAGGAAGGAAGCCATCATCCATTGCCTCACCCGCCGTCTGACAATGTTGTCGTTGGCACCCCGTATTTAGACGGCCGACTCCCCAGGGGGAGCTATACCCTTTTACGTAAGCTGAGTGGTGTGGGTGGCTTGACCCACCGCCTCCAGCCCCGCGAGAAGATGCCGCTCGGTCCCGACGATTCCGAGTGTTGTCAGTTGGCCGGAACGAGCCGCCTCAACTCCTCGAACCAGTTGAGGACCACGTTGAGTTGCCTCGGTCGCGTCGATTGTTCTAACGCCTCGATCATCACGAATCGCTGCCCGTCGGGCGAGACGTCGTAGTTGGCACCAAACGAATTTGGTGCATAGTTTCCCTCGAACAAAACGACCGGCTTGGAGGCGATAAAAATTGGATCCGTCTCGTACGGGACCACCATCAACTTGTCGTCGGCTCGATAGAAGAGTTCTGCCCTCCGAGGGGACCACACCGGTTCCGTCCCACCTTCGGTCGAAACCAGCCACTTGCCGGCGAGGTCGGGGAAGGCCTGCACGTAGACTTCCGACTGACCCGACTCATCTGAGGTATACGCTAGCCACCGCCCATCGGGCGACAGCTTCGGGTGCTGCTCCTGCCACGGAGCCTGAAGCAAGAGCTCTGGTTTCCCGCCTCCCTCGATGGGAAGCACGCCGATATCCGTACCCGCGCCTCCATGTAATTGCACGAAGACCAGCACCTCGCCATCCGATGACCAGGAGGCAGGGCTCAGGCCCTTATCGTTTTCGGGCGGTGTCAGCTGGCGCACTTCGCGAGTGCCATCACTCCGCTTTATGAAGATGTCGGAAATGCTGCTGCTGCCGCTGCGGCCCTTAGCAAACGCCATCTGTCCTCCGTCAGGGGCCCACACTCCGTAAGCACCGGAATCGAACGTTAGGCGGGCTAAAGTGCCTCGCGCCAACTCATAGATCCAAATGTCCCTGGTTCCTTCCTCACTGTCAACGTTGAGAGCCAACCGCTGGCCATCCGGAGAGAAGCGAGGCAGCGAATAGCCCCCAGGCGCCTCGATTAGATTTCGAGATAGCCCTTGGCGATCGACCGACACCAACGCGTGCTCCGGCGTGAGGCTCGCAGAGCCTGTCACGTAGACCAACCTCCCGTTGCGCGAAGAGCTGAAGTTCACAGCGCCGCCGCTCTTGGTGAACACACCCTCCAAAACTGGAACGGGATCACCAGTGACGGCAAGCCTGTCAAGGTCGAACGGTACCGCCCACAACGTCTCGTCGACGCCGTACACGACGTGTCCAGTGGGCACGTAATGCGGATTGCTGCCATTCTCAATGACGACGTTCTGATCACCATTTTCAAGCGAAAGTACGGCAATCCGGTTGCTTTCGGGCGTGAGGATGTTGAAGAGGATGGCGTCTCCGCCGGGCAGGAACTCCGGCCAAGCATGATCCATTTCGCCCCGCTCCGCATCAACGGTCGTCAACTCGTCCGGCTCGCCCCCAGCTGCCGCGACCCGTAACAATCCCTTGCTCGCGAACGTCGAGAACACGATCGTGTCATCAGGCCCCCAACTTACGCCCTGGAGCGCCGAGTTCCACTGACAAATCGTCACAGATCCCCCGCCAAGGACGGAGACCTTTTTAAGGTTGTCGTTGTCGCTCCCGGCACTCACCTGGAACCCAACCCACTCCCCGTCGGGTGAGAAGAACGGGCTGCGCGCACGCTCGCTACCGAGGAGAGGCGTGGCTACGAACTGATCCAGGTCGCGGACGTAGAGGTGCCGACCCTCGTTACCACCAGTGCTGGTTAAATAGACAATGCGCGTGCCGTCAGGGGAGAACGCCACGTCCTGATGAGCATCAGTCAGTTGCAACGATCCTTCCGGTGGCGTTGTCACGACAAACCGAGCGGGAGCAGGAGGTGGGGGCGATGGTTTGAAATTCCACACGGCAACACCGATGAGGGTACCTGCTACCGCCAAGGTGGCGAGCGCCAATGGTATGGCCCGCCGCCAAAACGCGCGCTCGGAAATTCCTGTTGGCAACGAACCGCCTTCAGCGATCCACGTCAACTCGTCTCTCAGGTCATGGGCAGAGTGCCACCGATCCTCGGGGTCCTTGGCCAGACATTTCGCAACGACCCGATCCAGCGTCGGAGGGATCACCGGCCGGAGGTTCGAGATCGTGGGAGGCTGGGAGTCCAAAATCGCCGCGAGGAGGCTGGCCTGACTCTTGCCTTCAAACGCTCGACGGCCCGTCACCATTTCGTAAAGCACGGAACCAAAGGCAAAGATGTCCGTGCGCGCATCGACTTTCTCGCCCTCGACTTGTTCCGGGGCCATGTACTGCAACGTGCCAACAATCGCACCTTCTCGTGTCATTTTGGTCGCGGTTGCGGCGTCAAGGTCGAGCTTGGAAGGGTCGGGTATCAGCTTCGCCAATCCAAAATCCAGAAGCTTCGCACCCGATTTTGTCAGCATGACGTTGCCGGGCTTCAGGTCTCGGTGCACCACGCCGTGACGGTGTGCTTTATCGAGCGCGTCCGCGATCTCGATTCCATACTGCAGTGCTTGGTCCAAACGGAGCGCGCCCTTGGCGAGTCGCTCTGCCAGCGTCTCTCCCTCGATGTGCTCCATTACTAAGAAGTCGACTCCGTTTTCTTGGCCGACGTCGTAAAGTGTGCAGATGTGGGGGTGGTTCAGTTGAGAGATCGTGCGGGCCTCGCGCTCGAACCGTTCTCGGGCCTGAGGGTTTCCGGCGACATGAGACGGGAGCACCTTGACGGCAACCGTGCGATCGAGTCGCGTGTCGGTGGCTTCGTAGACTTGGCCCATCCCGCCCGCACCAATGAGGCGAACGAGTTTGTAGTGGCCGAGTTCGGTTCCGGGCGCGAGTTCCATGCTATCTACCACGGGGGTGTAATCGAGAAAGCCCTTCGCTTCTGCCTCTTCATGATTGGCCAGTAGCTCTTCGACCCGCTCTCGTAGCGCATCTTGTCCCGAGCACGCTTCGTCCAAGAAAGCGGCCCGCTCTCCTTTAGGGCGCTCGAGCGCGGCTTCGAGCAAGGCTGCGATACGCTCCCAAGAGTCCGGCTTCAAATGACTCGCCTCTTGACCTCACCGTAGAGCCAAGCTCGGGCGGCACGCAATCCCCTCTTTACGGGAGTTAACGACATGGCCAGCCCTTTGAGCGTGAAAATAGCCCTGCACGGGCTGAAAAGTCAATGAGTACGCGGGCGCAGGCTCGCGCGCCTGGTCCGCTCCACCGCGATGACGCTCCATTACGTCGGTTCCGTACTCGCAATCCGCCAGATACTGGTTGTGTGTGGGACAAATCATCCGGATGTTCTCGGGACTGTGGTCTCCGCCGCGGGCATAGGGATCGTCGTGGTGGAATTGCAGTGCCTTCCGCTCGTTGCAGCGTCTACCTTGTGCGTCTACGAACGTGCAGCGATTTTCGTCCCGATCGCTCACCGCGCGCCTTACCGGGGCCGGGATGTAGCGTGAAGACGGCGAAGTGTCGGTGTCTTTGAGATCCCGTCTCGGCGCCCGCGTCCTACCGTAGCGCCTCGACTCCAACCTCTCCAGCTTCTCAGTGACAGCCTCTTCAATGATCGCGGCCAGGTCGCCTTCCGGCATGAGGCCACGCAGGCGCTCGATCTTGTCTTTCAGCTCCGTACTGGCCGTGAATTGGATTTTGTAGCGGGCAGGTGCGAGGGGCTCAACCGGCCTCAGCGCCGTGGCCTTTGGTAACACTACTGCGTCCGGGCGCAGTTGGGCGGGCGCGGGAAGCTTGCGTATCTTGGGCGCAACATCGGGCTTCGGCGCAACCTCTGCCACCAGCTCTTCGATCTTCGCCTTGGACTTGTGCGCCGCGCGCGGCAAAACGGTGTCCCGGTTCGCCTCCGTGAGGTGGGGCGAAAGCTTGGCGGCACCGGTCAGATGAATACGCCCGTCCTCGAGCATTTTCAAAAGCTCCGGGTGTCTTCGGGATGCGCGCGCGACTCGGATGCGGAGATAGGCCTCGGCTTCCGACATGTGTAAGACCTCGGTGCAGTAGGTAAACATCGAGGAACAAGCTTCCCGTGCGTAGAGGCGCCGCTCATCTACCTCAGCAATATGCGCGACCAACTCTGACTCGACGCGTCGCGATTCTTCTACCAGCCCTGACAAGCGGCGGAGTAGCTCGTCATCCGAAATCGATTTCAATATCTGGCTAAACATGTGCCGACCCTCCTAAGCACCAATATAACAACGTACTTTTCTTGGCCTTGAGATGACGTGAGTCGGAAGGAACGCGCTTTGACGACGTTTTTGTCTCGAAGATTGTAGGCGTTGACTAGAGCGTCAACGTCAGCTCGAGGGATGGCGCTGCGAAAGCATCAAAGAAGCTAGGAAAATTTGTTGCGGGATCTTGTCAAGAGAAAACCCAAATTTTTTTCTTGGAGGGACCTTGGGGGACATCGTTCAGTTGGCACGAGCGTCGAGGCGCCGAATCCCTTCCTCGCGTGCCACACGATAGGCCTGCGCGTATTCTTCCTCGTAGAGTCGGCGGTGGATCTCGGGGTAGCGTTCCGTTTTGCCCGCCGGGTAGGCGTGGACGCGTTCGGCGTCGAGCTCTCGAGTTCCATAAAGGCTGCCTCATGGTTCCTCCGGGAGGTCGAAGTCGTTGAGCGCTAAGTATATCCGACGGGGAGGAGGCATGAAAAGGGATGTGGTACCATGTTTCAGAAAATTTCCCAGGGAGGATGTTCGAAGACATTCGAGGGCGGTGAGGGAGGCCTCGCCGTCGCGCGGGAACCCGATGGCTGCAAAGAAGAAGCGCCAGGATCCGTTTCGCGAGATCCAGAACTGTCTTCAAAAGCGAGACTACAAGAGTGCTCTAGGTTGGTTCCAAACGCTCCTCGAGAGGGAAAACAAGAACACACAGATTCGGCTCCGCTATGCCGATACCTTGGTGTTAGCCGGCAGCAAGAACGAAGCCATCAAGCAGTATCGCATCGTTGCCGACGAGCTGGCCGAGTCCGGGTTCATGATTCGCGCCATCGCGATCAATAAGAAGATCGTACAGCTCGATCCCCGCCAGACGGACGTACATCAGAAGCTCGCGGAAATGAACGAGACTCGTTCGAAAGGCCGCAGCGCCGCGATGGCTCAGCTGTCCTCTGCGCTTGTCAGCGATCCGGCGGTGGAAATGCCGCCCGCGTCCCCATCGTCTACACCGCCTTTGCCGGCCGCCGCCGAGCCGCCTCCAGAGCCACAACTAGAAGCGGAGGCTCCGGCCGAGCCCACGATGAGTCTCGAGGACAGCCTGGCGATGGAGTTCGGGAGCTCACCGGCGCAGGGGACAACCGAGAGTCCTGGTGAGTCTCCGGTCGAAGAGGGGCCGGTCATTGAGGATGAAATTGCAATGGAACAAGGGCCCGCCACAGCAGACTTGCCCGAGTTGACGCAGCCCGTCGACTCGCCTGAGCCCGGCTCCGCCGAACCTCCCGAGGCAATGTCCGATCCAACATTTGAATCGTTACCCCCCGTGATGGAAGACGTCGCGGAAGACGACGATTTGATTCTCCTCGACGAAGACGAGGCGTCGGGCCCGCTCTTAATAGAAGAAGAGAAGGACGTCGAGATCACGCTCGACGCGACTCCACCCGGGCTGGAAGATGAGTCGCAAGGGTTCGAGATCGTGGCGGAGTCCGAGGTAGAGATTCCAGCCGCTGACGCGGACTCCGGGCCCGATATCGAGTTCGAATTGGCCGACGGCGGACCCAGCTTCTCGGAGGGGCAGCCACTGGAAGGTCAAGAGGCACTCGAAAGTGAAGAAGCGGCGGTCGACTACGTGCTCGATTCGGCCGATGACCTGGGCGATGTCGAAGAAGGACCGGACGTCGAGTTCGATATCGAAATGGAGCCCGATGCCGCAGCCGACGGAGCGGATCCTTTGGTGGGAGTTCTGGGCGAGGACATCGATGCCCTCATCGATTCTATTATTGACGATGTCGGGAGCTCGGCGAGCGCCCCTCCCTCGCCTCCTCCGCAGTCCACCGAATCGCCGGGAGGGATCCCTCTGTTCTCCCAGCTAACCATGCAGGAGTTTATCGATGTGGCGGTCGTTCTCGAACGACGTTCGGTAAAGACGGGCACGGTCATCGTGCAGGAGGGCGATCCCGGGGATTCCATGTTCATCGTGAGCACCGGCGAGGTCGATGCCACGGTGGAAGACAACGGCAAGACAGTGAAAGTTCACAGCTTCAAGGACGGTGACTTTTTCGGTGAGATGGCGGTTTTGAGCGGTGAGCCGCGAACGGCAACGGTCACCGCGGTGAAGAGCACTGAGCTGCTAGAGCTCAGCCGCGATAATCTCCACAAGATTTTCTCGAAGCACCCCGACGTCGAGGCCAAGATACGCCTGGCCTACGACGAGCGGGCGATGAACCCTCCCAAGTAGCCGGCTTCAAGCTTCTTTACTCCGTCGCTTCAGCCCACCGGTCAGCTACGCCCGTCCGGCAACTTCATGTACCGCGAGAGTACCCAGTCAGCCGCCCCGGGGAAGAAGCGGTTCAAGGCGACGATGAACCTGCCCGCTCTCGTCAGGAGGACTTCCCGGCGCGGCCTGCGGGCGCAGCTCCAGATAACCTCCGCAACTTCCTCGGCGCTCATGGCTTTGCGGCGTGGTTTTCCTCTTGTAGCGCCATAGGTGCCATAGGTGATTGTAGCTTCCGAGAACTCCGTGTCGGTGTAGCCGGGGCATACGACCGAGACTTCGACTCCCGTATCCTTGAGCTCCAAGCGCAGAGATTCGGATAGCCCCTGCAGCGCGAACTTCGTGGCGCCGTACGCACCCGTCATCGGAAGAGCTCTCTTGCCTACGATTGACGAAACGTTGACGATGACGCCCTTCCTGCGTTCTTTCATTCCCGGGAGAACGGCCTGAATCGCATAGAGGGCGCCAAACGTGTTGACCTCGAAGACACGGCGAAGGTCTTCCTCGCGGACGTTTTCCAGGTAGGCGTAGATTCCGACACCGGCATTGTTCACGAGCACGTCTAACCCCTCGAACGCGTCCTCGGCACGAGCCACCGATTCCGCAACCGCCTTTCGTGAGGCGACGTCGGTTACCAAGACCAACGCCTCACCTCCGAGATCATGCACTCGGGATGCGACTCGATGGAGATGGGTTTCCCGTCGAGCCAGTAGGGCGAGCCGTCCACCTTCACGAGCGAAACGGTAGGCCGTGGCTTCGCCGATCCCGCTCGACGCACCGGTGACTAGGGTCCGCAGTCCGCGAGGCCTCTCAGCCTCGCTCGCCGTCATGGGGTCGCCTTCTCGGAGGCGATATGGGCCTCGATGTTTTCTTGGATGTTCAGCTTCCCGAGCTTATAGGACGAGCGCTGGGCCGGGCCACACCCGGGCCAACTGATGGGGCGAGCTCACTAATAATGTCGTGCTCTGTCTTTGCTGCATGACGCTCTAACGCGTCCCAGGATGAATGCGTCAGGGTTGACCGCCACCAGAACCGTAAAGCGGAAACTGGCGGCCTTTTACTTTTTTGTAGATCTCCGGAGCGACGGAGGGTCCTTGGCGTGAGCAGTGTTTGTCGAATGCGTCGGCGAGATTCTGGGAGACGTCTTGCTCGGTCATCCGCTCGATATGGCGCCGCTCTAGCATGTGAACGAGTTTGCCATCTTTGAATAGAGCGATCGCCGGCGAAGACGGTGCGACTCCAACCATTTGCTCACGGGCGCGCTCCGTTGCCTCCCGATCGACTCCTGCGAAGACCATAGTTAAATGATCGGGGATCGTCTTGTGCTGGAGAGCGACGCTTACGCCGGGACGTGCGGTTCCGCCGGCACAGCCGCAGACCGAATTGACCATAAGCAGGGTCGTACCTTCCTTTCGGATAGCTTCGTCGACCTCGTTCGAGCTCTTGAGCGGGGTCATACCACATTCTGCCAGCCCCTCCCACATCGGACGGACGGCCTCGGGGTCGTAAAGAGGTTGCATTGTGCGATTCCTTTCTTCAGAAAAAACCAACCTAGCACCCTGACCATGGCAGGATCAAGTGATGCCTTTAATAGCTGTAGTATATAGGTCCAAAGGGGGACGAGATGGCGACCTTCCGTTTGTGCCGAGCTGCTCGGTTGGGGATTTTTGTGCTGGGCTTTCTTTTCTTGCCCCTTGGTCCCGCCATCGGTCAGCACGGATTGGCCGGAACCTGGGAAGTCGACCCCGATGAAAGCGACGACATGGAGGAGAAGATCCGGGTGGGGATGGCGAGCATGAAAAGAGGTGGCCGCCGCGGTAGTGGTTCGCCCGACGCGTCCGAGGACCCGAATATCGCGCTGGCCCGATTGAAGGGTATGCGACAAATCATCAGGAATTTATCGGCGGCGGCCGACGAGCTGACGATCGAGGTCGAGGGTAGCGAGTTCCGCGTTGCCGGTGCCGGGGAAGGCCGCGTGCGAATATTCTATCTGGATGGGCAGAAGCACGTCCGGGAGACTCCGAACGGGACGAAGCTCGAGACCATCGCTCAGTGGAACGGCAAACAGGTTCTCATCGAGCAAGAGGCGAAAGACGAGGGAACCATCAATGAGGTGTACGAGCTCGGGCGGGAGCCCAACGAGCTCGTCGTGATCTTCCGTTTGAAGATCAAACAGCTCGAAGAACCGATTGTGATTAAGAGTGTCTACGGTGCCCTGACAGACTGACGGACGGTTGAAGTCAGAAAGACCCGGGAGGTGGCCCCCGGGTCTTTGCAGCGTAAGCAAACCGACGCGTTTCAGAATCGGAACTGAGCTGCCACGTTGGCGGTAAAGCCTTCCAGCCGATCGTCGAACCGACCGGCTGCTCCGATGAACCGATAACCCCCACCGAAACCGAGACGGAACTTCTCGGTCACGTTCAATGTGACATTGACCTCCGGCTCCATGACCAAAAACGTCTCTTCCACGTTGAGGATTCTACTGAGGTCGATGTCGTCGAAACGTCCGCCGAACCGCCCGATCAGGTTGTCGAGGTTGACGTTACCAAGGTCGAGGTTCCCCAAATCGAGATCCCCCAAGCCGAAGTTGCCCCGCCCGGGAAAACGACCGCGAAGAGGAAGCCCGCCCGAGTTGAATAGGCTCAGGTTCGCCCTACCGGCACCGACCAAGCCCCTTACGGAAATGTTGGCCACGCGGGTCGGATTGAAGAAGTACTCGAGGACCGCGCCCCCGTACTTCATGTCGGACTCGTTGCCCCCGTTGGTCTGAAAATAGGCGGCGCCGCCGATCAAGAATTTCTGATTGATCAGCCAGCCTCCGTAGAGGCCGGCCAGGCCCGCGAACTCCCCGTTGATTTCGGTGAACTTGTAGTCCGGAGCGATGAGAAAACTGCTCTCGATACCGCCCTGGGTCAGCGTCTGCGTGGTTTGGCCCAGGACGGGGCTGGTGAAGAGCAGCGTGATTCCCAGGATCGTGAAGATGGACTTTCTAAACATCTCTACCTCAACTTTCTTTGTAGTGGCGCCTGGTCACATTGATTGCTGGCACCTTCCTCTTTTGGCGCCCAGCGGATGCGCACAAGTACTGGCTCAGTAGCCGTCGATCGCTAGAGCATTTCCTGTGCCACTGGCACTACGGTAGTTCTACTGTCCAAACAAGGGTTTCGAGGTAACAGTCACGCGAATTTGTCCCTTTGCGGCGACAACCTGTCTACTTTGTTGGATTCGTACCGCTATTCGGTGGGAGGCTTAGCGGTGGGAACGATGGTAACGAGGTCCAGCGGATTGACGCGAGCTTTGTTGAGTCGGGCGGCCCAATGAAGATGAGGGCCGGTGACGCGACCCGTCGCGCCGACCCGTCCTATGATCTCACCGGTTTGCACGACCTGCCCGTTCTTGACGGCCGTCGATTCGAGATGGCCGTAAAACGTATAAAGTCCGAGGCCATGGTCGAGCACGATGGTGTTACCAGAAAAGAAGAGGTCGCTCGCCATCACAACGCGACCGCGCTGCGGAGCACGCACCGGTGTTCCCGAAGGGGCGGGGAAGTCTTCACCACTGTGCGGAGAACGTGGCTGGTCGTTGACGACCCGCCTCTTGCCGAAGCTGCCCGACCCGGTGACGCCCTTCACGGGTAGCTGGAAGCTTCCTTCCCAGAGTCGCGCCGCCGTCGCAGCCCGAAAAATCCCTAGGAGTTGATTCGTTTCTCTTCGCGACCTCGCGAGGTCTTCGGCGCTCAAATCAACGAACTTCTTCTCCACGGAAATTGTCTGGACCGTGAAGTGTCCGTCCCGAACGGTGACCGGAGTGCTGCAGCCTATCTTTTGACCGTTGCTCCGTCTCGTTTCGACCGTCAGCGGAACTTGGGAGGCGTTGCGGCGGAGATCCACGCCTAACAGGGCAAGGTGAGAGTCGCCCTCTCGCCAGAAGTACAGCGACTGGTCGGCCCACGCAGCGTTGACCTCTGCGGGGAATTCACTACGGACTTCGAGAAGGATGATGGCGCCTTGAGGCGGTTCTATCGTGCTCAGCGTCAACTCCAAACCGGCGGCACAATCGATCGTCTCCTCGGCCTGGGACGCAGCGACCAGCGAGCTCAATAGAACAACGGTCAGCGCCGCAGCTGCTGTTCTCTTCACGCCCACACTATATCAATAGTATGAGCATCTCTGAAAAAGGCGAAGCGGAACTGAAGACGTGAGGCAACGTCGCCGCAGACTTGTGGGCTGTGGGTCGGAACTAACGCAGAGCGAGTATCTCGCCCCCGGAACGATATCCGTTGCGGCGCGCCAGTCTCCTCACCTTCAGAGAAGGATACTTTCGCAGCCTGAGGAGCACATCGGCCACCGGTAGCGGATCGGTATGAATCTCGACCCGGCCTTGCCGGAGCGCGTCCAGGACGGCGGGTAGGGATTTCTCTTTGGCCTCGATGAATGAGTGCGTTGCACCCATTTGCCAAAGAAAGTGCGAATCCGACGTCCCGACCAGCAGGCGACCGGTCCGGCGCGCCAGACTAACGGCCTTTTTGTTGAAATTCATGTTCTTGGTGTAGAAGTGGCTGTACTCGATCCCGTCGAAAAGCTCTAGGTGCTCGAGTAACTTACTCTGCAGACAAAACTGCGAGGGGAAGAACGGGTGCGGAGCAATGGCAAGCATCTGGGGATTCTCGTGGCGTAGCCGATAAAGCTCCGCGAAGGTGCTCGGCGGGGCATCCCAATAGTTGAAATTGTAGAGGAGCACATGGCGATTCTCGATGGTCGCCTCGACGCCCGGCACGAGCACGATGCCTCGGGAAGCCGCGTAGTCGGCGAGCTCCTCGGAGTGGCTCATGAAGTCGTGATTGGTGATCGCCATGACGTCGAAGCCGAGCTTGGCCGCATGGTCAATCATCTCTTCGCTGGAATGTGCTACGTAGTCGAGTGGGTCGTCACCCGTGTGCAAATGAAGGTCGGTTTTTAAGCGCAAGCCTGATGCTCCTTCTCTTGGTGGGTTGGGTGAAGCATATTGTGGAAACCCCATGGTGACATGCATTTGGCGTTTCGTCAAACATCCGACGTTGTCAAATTGAAGCGTGGCGTTTGCCCGGTGGTCTAGAAGATGGGCTAAAATAAGAGGGCAGTTGGACTTCGGGGCGGTTAGCTCAGTGGGAGAGCGCTTGCCTTACAAGCAAGATGTCACAGGTTCAAATCCTGTACCGCCCACCAACCTCGCGTAGATTGCCGGGGTCCGGCTGCTATACTCTGCCCCCGCCAGGGAGCTTGCGGGCCAGCAACTTGCTATCGGATCGCGACAATCAAAAAAGCCATTTCGATACGGCGCCGCCTGGTTCACAGGGTTCTATGCGCCTTCCTGACACTGGCAGCCTGTAGCCCACTCGTTTGGGCGAAGGACACCGCCGACGATGGCCCCGAGCCACCAGTGCCGCCCGCGGTTTTGGCCCGCGACACCGAGGGTCGGGTCACGCTGAGGGCTACCCGTTTGGCCGAGCCCATCGTTGTCGATGGGCGCCTCGAGGAGCTCATCTACCGCCAAGTACCGTCGATGACGGAGTTCATCCAACAGGAGCCGCACGAGGGCGAGCTCGCCACCGAGCAGACGGAAGTCTGGGTTTTCTTCGATGATAAGAACATCTACGTCTCCGCTCGTTGTTGGGACAGCCATCCCGAGAAAATCGTGGCCAACGAAATGCGTCGGGATAATCGCAATATCTTCAACAACGCGAATTTTGCGGTCATCTTCGACACCTTTCACGACCGGCGCAATGGGTTCCTCTTCTACACCAATCCGTTGGGTGCGATCTTCGACGCTCAAGTCACTGACGAGAGGAATCTGAATTCGGACTGGAACACGGTGTGGGACGTCAAGACAGGCCGCTGGGAAGATGGCTGGCTGGTGGAGATGAAGATTCCCTTCCGGTCCCTTCGTTACCGGGGGGGCGATGCCGAGATTTGGGGGATCAATTTTAGGCGCATCGTCCGGTGGAAAAACGAAACGAGCTACCTGACACCGATGGCCGCCGCTTTCCGGCAAGGCGGTATCGCCAAGCTCTCACAAGCGGCGACCATGGTAGGCCTCGAGACACCATCAAAGGCCATCAACCTCGAGCTCAAGCCCTACGCCACCGCTGCGGCCAACACCGATTTCGAGGCCGAGCCTCCGTTCGAGAACGAGCTCGACGGCAACGTCGGGGTCGATCTCAAGTACGGAGTCACGCGTGGCTTAACATTCGACTTCACATTGAACACTGACTTCGCTCAGGTGGAAGCCGACGAGCAACAGGTGAACCTGACGCGGTTCGGACTTTTCTTTCCCGAGAAACGTGATTTCTTCCTCGAGGGTAAGGACATATTCACGTTCGGCGGTGTAATCGGTTTTCGCCGCGGGGGTGACCGTGCCGACAACACGCCGATCATGTTTTTCAGTCGGCAAATTGGGCTCTACGATGAAGAGGTAGTGCCCATTAACGCCGGCGCTCGGCTTACTGGCCGCGCCGGAGCCTACACCTTAGGGCTCTTGGCTATTCAGACCGACGAGCTCCCGCAACTGGCGATCCCCAAGACGGATTTCGGTGTGGTGCGGATCAAGCGAGATATCCTTCGCCGCAGCAACATTGGAGTCATCGGGACTTACCGATCGCCCATTTTCGAGGCCGACAGCACGAACGATTCGAACCAATTGTATGGTATCGACGGGAACTTCACCTTTTTCCAGAACGTGAACATGAACGCGTACTACGCGCGAAGCGAAACAACCGGGCTGAGCGGGGACAACGCCAGCTATCGCGGCCGCTTCCAGTACGGAGGCGATCTCTGGGCTCTAGTAGGTGAGCATCTCGTAGTGGAGAAGAATTTCAAACCCGAGATCGGATTCCTGCGTCGGGAGGATTTCCGAGAGAGCTTCGCGGAGTTGCGTTTCACCCCCCGCGCGCGCTGGAGCGAGGCGATACGCCAGTTCGAGTTCGAGGGGAGCTTTGACTACGTTACCAACGGCGACGCACAGCTCGAGAGTAGTCAAGGACGGTTTGCGTTCCGTACCGAGTTCGAAAGCGGGGACCGCATCTTCACCTGGTATAACCGCATCTTCGAGTTTTTGGACGAAGAGTTCGACATCGCCGACGACGTGATCATCCCCATTGGCCAGTACCGATTCGAGAGGTACGGGGCCGGATATCGGTTGGGGCCGCAGCGAAGGGTATCGGGTTTCATCGGCCTAGAGGGTGGAACCTTCTTCAGTGGAGATAGAAACGAGCTGATCTACTTCGGCCGTTGGGAGCTGACTAAACAGCTGTCCCTCGAACCGAGGCTTTCTCTCAATTGGATCGACCTGCCGGAAGGCAGTTTCACCGTCAATGTAGCTCGGGTGCGGGTCAACCTCATGCTCTCTCCGCGCATCTTCTTGGGAGCGCTCATCCAATACAACTCCTCCGACAATTTGGCCGCAACCAATGTCCGCTTCCGCTGGGAGTATCAACCGGGTAGCGACTTCTTCATCGTGTACAGCGACGGCCGAGATACGCTCCGGCTCGACCCACGAGGAATCCCGCGGCTAGAAACACAATCCTTGGTGATCAAGTTCACGCGACTCTTTCGGTTCTAGCCTGCCTAAAACGTCTGGTAGTAGCCGACGTTCAGAATGGGACCCGCCGGCCAATTTCGTCCACGGACACTGACGGGCACCGTGAACTCGATACTCTGGGTGGGGGAAATCGCAAAGATGACCCCCGGTTCTATGTAGATGACCTCGCGTCGCAGTGTCGCAATGGGTAGCCCGAAGCTCATGGCGTCGAAACCGTAGAGTCCGCGAACGAGCCCCTTGAACATGATGTTGGGGATCCATCGGTAGCCGCCCTCCAGACTCCAAAAGACCTCGTCCCCCGGGTCGATGCCGTTTTCCTCGTTCTCGGTTCGGAAACGGTAGCCGAATCTACCGTTGACGTAGCCCGGCCGTGGCCATAGGGAGCGGCCCACCTCCACGTCGACTTCGAAGTCGGTTTGACCTTCCCCCACTGGCACGATTTCGGCATCGTTGACGAACTCGCCGGTGGGAAACTTGACCGCAGCCCCCAAAGTGGCGACGACCGTGTCCTGAGTGAAGTTCCAGCGCGCCCCCGCTCTGAGATCTCCGATTCCGGTGGAGCTTCGGTCGCCTGCGAAATCATCGAAACGGATGTTGTAGACAGGCAGTTGGAATAGGGCCTCGAAGCCGGAACCGCGCCCAAGCCGATACTCGAAAAACGCAGCGGTGACTTCGACAACAACCTGATTCTGTTCGACCGTGCCACCGACAGCCTTTGGTCGCAAATGCGGGTGAGCTCGATCTGTGGCGATTTCGTCGAGACGAGGCCCAAGCTGCTCCCCGTGGTTCAGTCGACCTGGGGGGCTTGGAAGGCACTGCAACCGGAGACGACGGTGGTGAGTTTCAACACCGGCTTCGAGCGGAACTATGACCGCTATCCCTACGGGAACTACGATCAGCTCAACGACACCGAGCTGCTCTTTCCACACACCTTCATAGATCCCCGGCTGCGTACGAAGGAGCTCGTACTGGGCATCGTCCGCGGAGGTGTCGCGCGCGCCTACCCCTACGAGGGTTTGGGGCAACGTTCTGCGGTCAACGACGACGTCAATGGGAAACCGGTATTGGTGGTTTTCGATAAGGAATCACAAATGGCGCTTCCCTTCGACCCTACCGTGGACGGCGAAGTCTTGAGTTTCAAGGTTTCTCCTGGGAATGCGTTCCCGTTTCAGCTCCGGGATGAAGAGACCGGAACGCTCTGGGATCTTACCGGGCTCGCCGTCGAAGGTCCGTTGGCCGGTTCCCAACGCGAGCCCATCGCCACGTTCAGTGCCATGTGGTTCGCGTGGGCTTCATTCAACCGCGGAACCGAGATCTTTAAGAAGTAGAGAGAAGTAGGAAAAAATAGTGTACAATTCGGCCCATCCCGGAAAGTCATGCCCAAACAGCGCGTCGCGGTTCTCTACGATATCTGGTGGGATGATGACGATACTCCGCCAGAGAAGCCGCGCGGCGGCAAACCGCGTAAACGCGAGAAGGAAGTCCACGAAGAGGTCTATGCCACTCTCAAGAAGCTAGGCTACCAACCTTTCTATTGCATTTTAGACGGTGAGTCCAAGTCGCTCGCCAAATTGGCCTCGTCGGAGGCAACCCTCATTTTCAATCTCTCCGAGTCCTATGCTGGTGACGACACCAAGGACATGCACATCGCCGCGTTCTTAGACCTGATGGGGAAGAAGTACACCGGAGCCGGGCCTCACGCCTTGCATCTGGCCCAGGACAAGACACTCGCGAAGAAGCTTCTCTCGTTTCACGGCATCCGGACTCCTTACTTCGCCGTTTCCTATCGAGGCAAGACAGGTTGGGCCGATGATATCTCCTTTCCCTTGATGGTGAAGCCCCAGGCCGAGGACGGCTCTATCGGTATCGACACCGGTTCGGTGGTTACCAGCGTCAAGGAGCTGATGCAGCGGATCGACTATATTCACACTCGCTTCGACAGCCCCGCTTTGATCGAAGAGTACATCGAAGGCCGCGAGATTTACGTGGGCGTGGTGGGGAACGAAAGACCCGAAGCGCTACCGTTGGTCGAGCTGGACCTTTCTCGGGTTCCCGGCGATGTGCCGAAGATCGCGGGTACCGAAGTCAAGTGGTTGAAGGACAATAGGCTCTATAAAGTCACCGAGGCTTTCATCCCGGAAGATCTTTCGGTGGAGACGGAGAAACTTCTCAAGGAAACGGCGGTAGCGGCGTATGAGGCGTTGAAGTGTCGCGACTATGGTCGCGTCGATATTCGACTGGCCAAGGACGGCACCGTGCACGTCCTCGAAGTGAACCCCAACCCATGGCTCGCCTCGTTCACAGAGTTCTCGATGGCATGGCGAGGCACCGGACGCACGTATCCGCAGCTGATTCAATACATCGTGGATATGGCCTTCGCCCGGTACGCGCAGCCTGCACCGGTGCAAGGGTGACGCTGATCTGCTAGCGAAGCGACATCGCCGGATCCCCAAACAGGTGATAAATACTGAGGAGCTCTAGGTAGCCTCCGGACTCTGCAAACTGGGCCTGGGCCGCGAGGACGGCGTCTCCGAGCGTGGTGTGTCCACCGTACAGGAGCTCGGTGAGTAGTAGGCGGTGATAGAAGTGAGCGGGCCCATCGAGACTCTCCCCGCTGGGAGAAAAAGCGGCGACGATGCCCTTGCCGTCGGCCTTCAAGAGAGTTTCCGATAAGGAATCGAAAGTCGGGAACTGGAAGTATCCGTTCAAGCAGTTCATGGTGAGAACTTCGTCGAAAGCATCGAGAATGCTGTCGTGAGTAGCCGCAGTGGGTAATGTTCGGGATAGTCCAGAGACTCGACGTGGTCGGATCTCAAGATATTTTCAGACCATAGATTCATGGCTCCGTGGCCGATGTAGCTGACCAGCGAGGCGCCTTCGTCGAAAGCATCGAGAATGCTGTCGTGAGTAGCCGCTGCTCCTAACTCGTCGAGATAGATCTTTTGGACGTCATTGCCGGCTAAGAGCGAGGCAGCTAACTCCTCGGCATGGGCCTCGAAGTCTCCGGCTCTTGGGTCAGGCCGGTCGGCAATGAGGACGGCCCGTCCCCCGAGTCCCATCCCTTCCGTTTCATAAGCGACGATCTTGTCCACCATGGCTTGGGCTTCGTCGAGGTTGGCCGCAGGAAGTCTCCCGATGGCGAGGTCGGGTAACAAGTCGTCGCCGTTGACCGCGGCATAGGCGGGGTCGGAAGCGGTCCAGAGATAGGTGGACTTGAAGGGGAAGGGAGGTACTTGGTTCTCGACTCCCCATCCGAAGTAGTCCTTGAAGTCGAAGGTGCCGTCACCGAGGAGCAAGACGTAGCGAGGAGGAGTTCTCCAGTTGTGATAGGCATGCTCCAAGAAGCTCCTGATGGCGTCGGGTCTGGTCTCACCATGACCGAACTCGGAATAGATCTGCTCGATGGGTACGGCCAGAACGGTGAGACCTTGGCTAAGTCTGAGCTCGAGCAAAGGCCATGAGGCTTCGAGAAGACTCTCGGGACCAATAACGACGTATTTGGCTCCGTAGAGCATGCTCTTGAGCCGATACGGAAAGGGTCGCCTTATCTCTGGGCTCATGACGGCGGTAGAGTCAGCAACGAGATAGTGATGGCCGTCTTCGGCCCTGAAACGGAGTCCGCGGAGTCCGCCTTCAAAAGGACTCCGCACCGCTCAACCACTTGGGCATGGGGCCCGTGGTGTCGAGGAGCAAAGAACTACCCGTGAGTCCTGTGACCTCGGCAACTCCGGACTGACCAAAGCTTCCTCGGAGCTGTCCGGAGTCGGCGACTAACTGGCTCGGGTACGTGACTTCGAACCGGTTGAGCATGATGCGGGAGTAAGCGGCCCCGGTATCTCCGACGTTTTCGAGCTCGAGCGTGTTCTGACCTTCTAAGAGAGCCCCGGGAAGCAACGAGAGGTCGCTCAGCCAAGGTAACTCGCCCTCGAGTGTGAAGTCGTCTAGCAACATGCCGTTGAGGTAGATGCGGACATGATGGTCGGGGTCGGTGGGTAAGTCGGTGGTTCCCTGAATCCATACCTTGAGAGAACCGCTCTCGGAGGTGGGAGCAAGGTTCTCTACATAGAAAGAATAGGCCTTGGTGACGGGAGCCAATAGAAAATCCCATAGCCAGACATCGGGTGCGGTAGTGAGCCTGCCTTGGAAGAGATGGTTCTCTTCGAGCTTCAATGTCTTCCAGTAGTGCCCGACCTGTAAGCCTGAAGGAGAAGCAGAGCCTAGCTCCATCCTCTGGCCACCGCCTGAGACGGAGAGAACATAGACGGCTTCCCGTCCGTAGGGATTGAGCTCTTCGCCGCCACTGAGGAAGTACAGCCGGGAGCCGCGCTTGAACTGTTTCTTATTGGGGTGGACGGTGAAAGCAACGGGCTCGCCCTGGTAGGTGAGGTTGAGCGTCTTGGTCTTGATGCCCTTACGACGACTGCCGAAGAGGGATTGGTAGGAAACGCCGTAGAGTCCGGAGTCGTGGGTGACGAGGTTAGCGACGACGTTTCCGGAGCCGGCATTCTTCTTTCGTCGCTTGCGTCCCCGGGAGCCGCCCAAAGACTTTTCTCCGGGTACTTTTCCTTTGAACTTGACCTTGACGATGAGGCGTCGTGCGAGGAGAAGCTGTCCGGTGGAACGGTCCCACCGCAGTGGGGAAAGCTCCAAGAAGGCCTTTTTGACGTCACCCTGGAAGGCGATGCTGACGATATGAACTGGACTCTCGGGATAAAGCCCCTGACCGCGGAAGGCCTTCCCTGGTTGTTGAGCAGAGCTGGCGAGGCTGACGGTGCCATCGGGCAGCATGACGGGTTCGAGCAGCTCGGCGGAAGTGGGTCTCAAGGAAAACGCTTCGACGCTTTTTGCTTTGACGGACTTGATCTTGACCTGTTTGCCGACCACGGCCTGTAGCCAGGTGCGCTTGACGGGAATAGCGGGAGTCCCGGGTTCCCAGTCTTCGAGGAAACCTGGTATGGACAAGCGCACCGAGCCGTCATCTTGGGGCTCGGCATAGAAGCCTCCGGTGATGAGCTCGAGGGTGACTTGACGGCGGGAGCGTTTCACTACCCGCAAGATGGTCTGTTCGGGATTCCCGTAGGTGATACCGTGCTCGTCGGAAGAAGAGGAGCCATCATCATCCTCGCCAACATCTTCAGTAGGTGAGTCGAAACTGGCGCCTGCGAGGGGAGTGGCATAAACGGGGCCATGTCGCTCACGCACTCCGTTGGACTCCAAGTCTTCGAGCTCGTAGAAATAGGATTGCCCGTTGACCAAACCGGAGTCGACGTAACGGTAGCTGGCACCGAGCGGAGAAGACCCAAGCCCCGGAACCATGCTCGGGTTCACGAGCTGGTAGGGGCCGGATTCCGACGCCGCTCGGTAGAGGTAGAAACCCACGTTGTCGACTTCCGAGCCCGTTTCCCATCGGAGCTCTATCGCGCTATCTCCACCCTGCGCTTCGAACGTTAGGAGCTCGACCGCCGTGGTCGCCGCGATCTGGTCGGCCCCAATGTCCCAAGGTGCGGTGCGGGCGCCGCCGTCGATGTCGGCGATGAAACTTCCGCTCAAATCGAGGCCGTTGTTTTGGGCATCGTTTTCCGCCGGATTGTTTTGAAGATGGAAATTCTCTGTTCCCGCCCCGAGGCTCTGGAAAATCACCCAACCGTTACGCGGCGCCGGGCCGGGATTGAGAATGTCCGTGGCATCGCGGTCCGGGAAGCAAATCCCACAGGAGGCCGACGCGTCCCCGGAGATGTTGTTATCCTGCGTCAACGAACCGGAAGTGACAGAGAAATCCACTCCACCATTGATGGAGATGGTGTTCCGCACCGTGACGTCGGAGGCGTCGGCGAAGATCCCGTCCCCACCGTTTCCTATGACGGTGGAGCTGTCGACCGTCAGGAGGTCTCCCGCGTCGTCGGCTTCGATGCCAGAGTCGTCGTTGTTGTAGACGATGGAATTTTGCACGATCACCGATTTGCTCCCGGTACCCGATAATCTGATGCCGTTGCTGCTATCGTGAACGAGTAGGAACCGGAGGAGGACGTTGGTGGCGGGTCGAACCTTCACACCGCCGTCGCCGGTCGCTCCGCGGACATTCTGGATCTCCAACCACTCGACGGTGACGTTGTCGTTATCGATCACGACTTCGTCTTCCGAATTCGGGGCGGTCGCGGAGTCCAAGACAACGCCCGTCCCTGCTATTCCGTAGTGGCGGTTGTTGGCTTCGACGGTGAGCGTAATGTCGTGATCGGGGGACGTCGTGGAACCCTCGATAACGACACCCCGCGTGAAGACCGAGTCGTCATAGGCAATCCCGACTTCCTTACGATTCTCGAAGACGAGATCGCTGCCAGCGACTGGGAAGTACGTGCAGCCACCCGCGCCGGAAATGCAGTCTTCCCACTCTTGGAGCGTGTCGAATTGCCGCGAAATCGTGTAGCCTCCGGTGAAATTGCCGACCACCGGCGTGGTCAAGGTCAACTCAGTCTCGGAATCAACCGAGAAGATGGTGTAGTCGGTCCCGTTGATGTCGATCCGGTCCCCGCGCCCACGGTTCGCGGTTTGCCAACTCGTTCCCGTCCCCGTCACCGTGAAGGATCCGTCGAACGCATCGATGCTGCCGGCGTTGTAGTCGGCCGCGGTTCCGATCGATCGGTAGTTCACGGTGCGAGTTTCGTCGGCGCCCATCTCCCACCCGGCGCCGGTTCCTCTCGCTTGCCGATCGATATCATCCAGGACAGACCCCAACGGGGTTCCGACGCTGATGGCGGTGGAGGTCGGTATCAGATGCAGGTCCCAGTTGTTCTCGTCACCCGCGGTGATGTTGACGAACTGGTCGGCCGCGATCTGGTTGATCAACGAGGCCGGGCCAGGGGCCGTTCCGTCCTCAGACATGTTGTTGGAAAAGGAACCACCTCCCGAGACATCGAAATCGAGGCCGTTCCCCATCGAGATGGTGTTCGAAATGAACAGGGAAGAACCCAGGTCTTGGTGTATCCCCGACTGACAACCGTAAACGGTCGTATTCTCCACCGTGACCGTGTCGTCTGCTTGGTCGCCCTGAATGCAACGGTCCTGGCCGTCGTAGATGATGGAGTTCCGGACCGCGAGGCTGTAGAAGTCCGCGGCGCCGCTGTCGGCGATAGAGATCCCGTCGTTGGTGGGGTTTGCTGCGTCGTCGAAGTCATGGACGAGGACATGACTGATTTCGACTTCTTGCGCTCCCACCGTGATGACGTACCCGCTGGGCAAAACACCCTTGACACCCGTGACCTCGAACCAGTGTAAACGCGTGAAGTCCTCGAAGATTTCTATAACGCCGCCGGGGCCGCCACCGCTGTCTATCACTACGCCGGTCCCCGCCGTTCCACTATGTTGCTGCGTATTACCGCTGACGACTTGTGAGGCGTCCGCTACTGTCAACGTGATGAAGTGCGTTGCGTCCGTGGTGTAGCCGTTGATCGCAACGCCGGAAACGAAAGGCGTGTCGTTGTAGGCCACCCACGTGAGGTTCGCGCCCGCTGCGAGGAGGTCGAAGTTATTCAGATGATTTACGTCGCCGGAACCAACGGCCGCTGCACCTAGGTCGTTAAAGGCACGCATGATGGAGACGACGGTAGCGGTGCCGACATCGCCAGGGACACCGCCGTTCGCGGCGTGCACGACGAACTGAGTGGGGCTCAGTACGGTCTTGATGTAGACCTTCGGCCCACCAAAGTCGATCTCGTCGCCCACCCCGATGTCACCGGTTTGGGGAACGGTGAAGGTCGCAGTGCCGTTGGTGATGGAGATGTCAGAAGCGGTCAAGAAGTCACTCGTATCCGTGCCCACAGAGTAAAAGACGTCACCACCCATCACGCTATCCTGCGTATGGACGGCATCCGGGACGCTACCGGACCGGTTCACGCCTACCTCGACGTCATCGAGGTCGCCGATACCCATGGAAAACGTCGTCGTATCGCCCGGCACGAGGTTGGCGACGGTGACCCCCACCAAGTAGTTGGTTCCCGTGACTCCCGGATCCTCGAGGATGGCGCCAAAATCGAGGACACCGCCCGAGGGGGTTACGGCTCCTTGAAGCAGTGTGTCGGTGCCGCCGTCGATCACGCCGTTATTGTTCTCGTCTCGCCATAGCTCGCCCGCCGTCACGTCGCCGTCGACCACCCCGCTCCCGGTGGAGAAGTGAACTTGGACGCCGTCCACGGTGACCGTGCCGCTTCGCGTGAGCTTGAAGCCGAAGAGCTCTGTCGTCACCGGAGTCGTGGTGCTGAATTGATCGGGAATCTGTCCCAGGTCGTGGTCCGCTAGAATGAGCGAGGCGGGGCCGGCGACGCTCGCCGCCGCATAGACCGAATAAACCGGAAGCGGCGCCCCGCCGTTCGCGTCATACAGGCGGAAGCAGTAGTCACCCAAATCCGTGGCGTTTGCCGTGGCGTTGATGGCAAACTCGATTTCAGTAAACTCGTCGCTATCCAAGTTGATGCCGCCCGTCGTGTTGCCGGCGTCTTTCACTTCCCCCGTGACGAACGTCGACGCGGCGTCGGTGAGTCCGGGGGCGACGTTCGTGGTGGGTTCCCCATCGGTTACGAAACTGGAGCCGTCCACCCGCCAGTGGCCACTGTTATCGGTCGGTACCGGGGAGTAGGCGCCGAGACTACAGCTCGCGGTTTCTGCGACTTGGAGCTGATAGGTGAGCGGGCCGGAGCTCGTGCCTCCTCCATTCGCCACCTGGAAGCGGAGTCGTCGGATCGGTCCCTTGGTGACGCCGGTCAGCTTGGTGTTCTCCGGGGCCGCCCAAGTGGCCGCGACTTCGTTGCCGTCGTCGTTTCGCCAGCGATAGCGAACCTGCGTGAGCTCCTGGGGAATTGCGGCGACCTCGTCGGCGCCAATGTCCCACGAGCTACGCAATCCGTCATCGATATCGACCGTGAAAATAGCACTCAAGTTGAAGGCAACACCTTCAGCGGCACTACCCGGATTGATGTGAAGGTTGCCAGCCGGCGCGTTGACGAAGCTGACCGCAACCAGAGGTACGTTGATCCCGCCTCCCGACGGGCTATGCAAGATCCCGCTCGGGTCACTGGCGAGGTTGTCACTGCTGCTCGGGTCCAAATTCGGAACGTCGAAATCATTTCCTCCGGCCGTGGTGTGGGCGATGTTGTTCTGAAGGAGCACGACCGCGGATCCACCTAAGCTCGTGATGCCCCCGGTACCAGAACTGTTGTGCACGGTATTGTTCAGAATCCGCACCTGCGCAGTTGCGGCGAGCGTATTGTCCACGCGAATGCCCCGGCCGGCGTTATAGATGATGTTGTTATAGATATCGGTAACCGCATCGGCGTCATTGGTCGTGATCCCGGCACGGGGCATGTCATGGACCAGCAGGTTGCGAACAACCACGTAATTGAAAATCGCTTGATTTCTAACGTGGATGCCGTCCGCGTTCGGATCGCCGCCCCCGAAGATCTCGAGCCATTCGACGGTCACGAAATCGTCTCTCACGCCGATGGCATCGACGAGGTTGAAGGTGTTATCGAAGACCACGCCGCGGCCGGGAATCCCGTAGTGTCGGTTCGGGCCGTCCGCGGTGAGTGTGATGCTGTGGACAGGATCGGTGATAGAGCCGTCGATGATGACGGGAGCATTGAAGGGACTGTCGGCGTACATAATGCCGATCTCTTTGCGTCCCTCGGCGACCAGATTTCCGGATGCGACGGGAAAGTAAACGCAACCGCCTCCACCGGAGATGCAGGTCTCCCACTGCGGGAGCGTACCGAATTGCCGCGAGATTGTGTACGTGCCCGAGAAGTTCCCCGCGACCGGCGTGGTCAGGGTTAGCTGGGTTTCCGAGTCGACCGAAAGGATCGTGTAGTCCATGTTGTTGATATCGATACGGTCGCCGCGGCCGCGGTTGGCCGTTTGCCAGTTGGTCCCGGTCCCCGTCACAACAGACGAGCCGTCTGTTGCAGTGATGGTACCGGCGACGTAGTCGGGGGCATCTCCGATAGAGCGGAGGTTCTCGGTGGCGACCACCTCGTCGGCGCCCATATCCCAAAACCCTAGGCGGGCTTGGTCGTCGACGTCGTTCGGGAAGGTCGGCGTCAGGTCGGTGCCGGCGTTGATGGCGTTGGCAGTCGCCGCAAGGTGCAGGTCCTCGAAACCGTCGGCGGCATTTTTGAACTCTAGGGCATTCTCGCCGGTGATCGAGGTCGTCCCCGGTGGGTTGTCCAACGCACTCGCGTCCGAGGACATGTTGAATTGGAAAGTCGCATTGGCTGGCGGTGTCGGAGGCGTATGACAAGTCTCGGCTCCCAGGATCCCGGTGTAGGCGCAGTAATCCTGAAAAAACCCGGAGCCCGCCGTTGTGACGCCGATGACGATGTTGTTCCTGACGTTCCGTTCCGATGTGTCGGGGACCACGATCCCGTAGACGTTGGTAGACGAAGTGGCTTGACTATTTCGGACGTTGTAAAGGGTATTGTTGTAGATGAAAGTGTTGAAGGCACCAACATTTTCGTCGACGATGCCGTAGACGGTTCCAGCGTCGTTGGAGGAGACGATATCGTAGACGAAATTGTTGTAAACATAGACCGGATTGGCCTGACGAATGCCGATTCCCCTTGCGAAACCCGTGGTCCCTTCGACGTCGTGGACGATCAATTGGCGGAGAGTGACATCGGTAACAGGTCCGTCGATACGAATGCCATAACCGCGGTCCAAGCTGCTGTCCCTGTCGCCATCGATCTCGAGCCATTCCACCGTGGTGTAATCGTCGGAGACAATGAGAAGAGGACCGTTGCTTCCCGTTGCGATCACCCGGGCTCCGGTTCCCGCGATACCGACGTGACGTTGGCTCACGCCGCTTGCCACATCGGAGGCGCTGGCCACGGTCAACGTCAGTGTGTGCGTGGCATCGGTTATGTAGCCGTCCACGACCACTTGCGTGGCCATGTTGAACGGAAAGCTGTCGTTGTAACAGACCCACGTGAGGTTGGCGCCGGCACCGGTGCCAGTTAGATCGAACGTCGTCAGATGGGCTGCATCTCCGGAGTTGGCTTCCGCGTCGAATAGTGTATTGAAGGCGCGTCGGATGGCATTGACACCAAGGCCATTTACATTTATGGGTGCGGCGCCCGTCGCGGTGTGGACGACGAACTCAGTCTGGCTGATGACGGATTTGATGTAGGCCTTGGTGTTCCCGATGTCGTAATCGATTTCGTCTCCCACCCCGATGTTGCCAGTTTGGGCCGAGGTTAGGGTCGCGGTGCCGTTGGCGATGGTGATGCTCGGCGTACCGGTCTTTAGATCGGCGGTCTCCGTACCCACCGAGTAAAACACGTCTCCGCCGGTCACCGGGTCTTGGGTGTGCGTTGCGTCGGAGGTCGAGCCGGACTCGACGACCCCTGACTCAACCACATCGATGTCGCTCAGGCCGAGGTAAAAGGTGGTTGTGTCGCCTACCGCAAGGTTGGCGACGGTGGCGCGCACGAGGTAGTTCGTGCCTACAGTCGGATCTTCGCTAAGGGAGTTGAAGGCGAGGACGCCGCCGGTGGGAGACACGCCGCCCTGGACAAGAATATCGCCGCCGTCTATGACACCGTCGTTGTTCGCGTCGCGATAGAGCTCACCGCTCGAAACGTCGCCGCTGACTACACCCCCGCCGGTCGTGAAGTTGACTCGAATGTTGGCGACGGTGACCGGGCCGGTGCGGCTGAGGTTGAAGCGAAATAGTACATCGGTAACGGGTGTCGTTGTCGTGAATCGGTCTCCAATCTGACCGGTGCCGTGGTCGGCCAAGGTCAGGGATGCACCGCCGGCTACCGCGAGCTGGACTTGCGCGAACACCGTGTAAGTGTCCAGCACTTGAGAGTTGGTGGCATCGTAAAGACGGAAGCAGTAATCGCCGCCGTCGGTGGCGTTCGTGGTTGCCTGCACTGAGAATTCAATTTCAGAAAACTCATCGGGTGCAAGTGTGATGCCACCGGTCGTGTTGCCGAGGTCCTTGAGCTCACCGGCAACGAAGGTGGTCGCCTCGTTGGTGAGCCCCGGGCTAATGTCCGACGTCGGTTGGCCATCGGTGACGAAGGTCGAGTCGATCACTTGCCAGTGGTCGGCAGAGCCGGTGGGGACGGTGGTGTAGGTGCCGCCGCTGCACACGGTGGTCTCCGCAACCTGAAGCTCGTAGTTCACAGCTCCAGAACCGCCCCCGCCCTCATTCGAGACCTCCAAGCGGACCCGTTTGATGGTGTTCTTGGCGAGACCGGTTAACCTAGTGTCTTCGGCAGCCGCAAATGTCGCGCCACTTCCACTCCCGAGGTTCTGCACAACGAGGGTACGTTGGTGCATGGTAGCGTTGCCACCGGTGGTTCTCCAGCGCACGTCGATCGTATCGCTGGCTCCCACCCCGATGACATACGCATGCGTGGCAATCGGGAAGGAGGTGGCAGCAATAGAGTCTTCGGTGAATATTTGTCGCGGCGTATGGGGTAGCTGAACACCGTTGACGTAGATCGAAACGTACTGGGTTGTGTTAACTAGATCGCCTTCCATCGAACCGCTGAACCACACGAGATACTGACCCGCGCCCGGAGTCAGTGTCATGCCCGGGACGAGAACATCGCTGGTCGCCGACGTCGTGTCGTCGCCAGTGGCGGTTGCCTGAAAGACGTCGACGGGGTTTATTTTTTGCACGACCAGCGTTCGCTCGTGCATAGTGGCCGTGCCACCCGTCGTTCGCCAACGGATATCGATGGACTCGCCTGCTCCCAGCCCGAGGATTCGCGCGTGCGTCGCGACCGAGAAGGATGTATCGGGTATAGACGCTTCCGTGAAGATCTCCCGCTCGCTGTCGGCGATCTGCGTTCCGTTTTGATAAATCGAGACGAATTGTCGGGTGCTGGCGGTGTCGCTTTCCACCGACCCGCTGAACCAGACGAGGTAGTCGCCGGCGCCCGGTGTGATGGACATGCCGGAGACCGGCACGTCGGCGCCGCTCGTCGTCGCGGTGTCTAGTACGACGGCCGCCTGGGACGTGTCCGCTACATTGACAGGCTCGACCACCAACGTACGTTCGTGCATCGTCGCGGTACCGGCATCCGTTCTCCAGCGGATGTCGATGGTCTGGCCGGCGGTCACTCCAGTGAGCCTCGCATGCAAGGCCACGAGGAAAGACGTGTTGGGAACGGAGCTATCGGTTGTGATCTCCCGCTCAGTATGTCCGACCCGTGCTCCATCGAGATAAAGGGAGACGTGTTGCGTGCTGGCTGCGGTGCTCTCGACGGACCCGCTAAACCAGACGAGGTAGTCACCGGGACCAGGCGTCAACGTCATGCCCGACACCACCACGTCGGTACCACTGGTGGTCATCGTATCCGCCGTCGCACCGGCCTGGATCGCACCGCCACCGGTTGGCTCACCGCCATCATCGTTCCGCCATCGGTAATGGATCTGGGTCAGGTCGGGCGTCGAAAGCGTGGTGGTGCCAGAAATCTCGACCGAAGTAGCCGGACCGACGCTGGCCGAGGTCGCGACGACGTCCGTGGACGGGTCCCCGATGCCGATCTCGACCGTTTCTCCATCGACTGCTGCGGGACCGACGTCGAAGACCACGTACACCACCATCGAGGCAAGGGTGCTGATCGCCACCGAGCCGGTAAAACTCGACGTCCCGTTGGCGGCGCTGAAACCATCCGTGTCGGTCACACCAAACTGAGCTTCCGTCCCGGTGTAACTTTGGCTCGCACCGTCAAAGGGAGCCGTCGTGTCGAGCTCGTAGAAGAGCTTGATGTTACTCAGATTATTGAGGGCATCGACGGTGCCGGATTCGGCGATCGTGATATCCGTGATGTTGTGGGAGCCGGTGTTGTCGGTAATGACGAACTTGCCGCCCACGTATTGGTCGGTACTGGGGATCGGCATGACAACGGTCTGCGTGCCCGATGCGCCGACGAAGATATCGTCGCCGGCCAATTGGGCTTCCGCGTAGACCGTGTAGGTATCGAGAACCTGGTTGTTGATGTCGTCGTAGAGACGGAAACAATAATCACCGCCACCGGTGGCGTTGGCTGTTGCCTGAATGGAAAATTCGACTTCCGTGAACTCGGCGCCGTCAAGCAGCAAGCTTCCGGTCGCGTTGCTCGTATCCTTGAGCTCTCCGGCGACGAAGTTCAAGGCTTCGTCCGTCAGGCCCGGACTGATGTTCGCGGTCGGTTCACCATCGGTGATGAATGAGGAATCGATGATCTGCCAATGCCCGCCGCTGCCGATGGGGACACTGGTGTAGGTTCCCGCGGCACAGGTCGCCGTCTCGGCTACCTGAAGCTCGAGGCTGACCGGCCCCGGGGCCGGGCCCCCTTCGTTTGAAACTTCGAGTCGAACTCGCCGTATGGTGTTCTTGGAGAGGCCAACGAGCTTGGTGTCCTCTGCGAGGGGAAACGTCGCCGCGGCACCGGTGGCGTATTCGATGTGAAGAAGCGGAGCGGCTGACGGATTGTCGTCGTACGACTCGGCAATGCGTGTGCCGGAGCCGGTCACGATGATGGCGAGTGAATTCCCGTTGGCCCATCCCCCGCGGTTGACGATCTGTTGAATGATCGGAGAGAGATCCGGAGTTCTCTGGTTGGGTCCGGCCTCCCCGACGAGCGTCCACGCCGGGACGCTCGTCCAGGCTACCGAGGCGCCGGTCTTGATTCGGGTTGTAATGTCGCCAAGGCCCGTCGTGAAGACCGGGGCATTGTCGATGTCTTCTCCCTGGAAAGTCAGATTGGTTAACACGGAGCTCGATTGATCGGCTCCGAACTGGATATAGGCACTCGTAATGGTGGCGCTCGGGGGAACGGTAATGTTCTGGAACCGCAAACCGACTTCCTGAAAGGCCGCTCCGTCCTCGACGAGCTCGAGATCGGCATTGACGACGCTGACCGCACTGGTACCGGTATCTTCCTCCGCGTCATCGTCGCTTTGTGACACACGGACTTCCACGACCGCGATGCCCTCTCCACCATCATCATTGCGCCAGCGATAGTGCGCCTGGGTGAGATCGGGAGGGGCGGGCACGAACTCGTCCGCACCGATGTCGGGGGAAAAGGGATCCCGCGCCTCTCCATCGATATCGTCGGTGATCGGCAGGTTGGGATCGCTGTCGAGATCGGCTCCGAACAAGGTCCAGAGACTAAAGGAGTCGCTCAGCAAGTGAAGGTCTTCGAAGCCGGCCGTGGTGTCGACGAAGTAGGACGCGTATGCCGATTGGTTGGTCGCACCAACCGCGGTCCCGTCCGAGGAGACATTGTTGCTTTGAGTGATCGTGCCAACAAAGCACGCTGCTGACCCAAGACCGGTCACCGCGACATCCAGGACCGCGGTGCTCCTGACGGTGACGTTACCTACGCTTCTAAAGATGCCCCTGGCGTCCCGGTCATTGCCGGTGTTCTTGATATTAAAGATGGTGTTGTTATGGACATAAATGTTGGAACCCGCCGAGGCGCTGGTTACGTTCACAGCAAAGACATCCGCAACGGGGTTTGCTGTCGTCTGCTCGAGGTCATAGAGGATCGAGTTACTGAGCTTTACGTTACCATTGTCGATATCCAACCCGTTCACATCGGCGTCGCCACCACTGCCGTTCTGGCTTCGAAGATCATGAATCATGAGCTTGCTGAATCGAATGTCGGAGGAAAGAGAAACAGAAGTGTCGACTTCAATTCCCTCAACGGTCATACCGTTAGTCACACTAGAGCCATCGATCTCCACGCCCGTGATACGGACATCATCGTCAAGGATTTCGATGATTCTTACGACTATCGGTGCGCTACTTATCGGCGCTAAACGGAACCCGGTTCCCGCGGTTCCCGTGTGACGCTGGGAAACGCCCACTTCATTCGCGCCGGTGGGCGTATAGATATGGATGTAGTTGTTCGGACCCGTCGCATATCCGCTTATTTGCACGATGTCATTCAGGGGAGCGTCGTTGTAACAGGTCCAGTTGAGCTGGAAGTTGCCAGTAACGAGGTCCGGCGTGTTGAGGTGATTCGCGTTGGAGGAGCCTGCTACCGCTGCCGTCAAGCTGTTGAAGGCGCGGAAAATCGAGATCGTCGTGAGGCCGAAACTAATGTTCGAATCGCCAGGCGTCCCGCCGTTCGCGGCAGAGTCTTGAATCGTGAAGACGGTCGACGAAGTGCGTCCGGTGATGTAATAACGATTGGCGCCTTCCTGAACCTCGTCGCCCACGCCGACGTCGTTGGGTGCAGGGTTCGTGAGAGTGAGCGTCCCCGTCGCCGCAGAAGCTGTGTCCGAGTGCAGGGTCGTGTTGTCGGTCCCCACGGAGTAGTAGATCGAGGTACCAACCGGCGCCGCCGGTCGTATGACCACGCCGGCCATGTCCCAGTCGGTTGCGGAGGATGCCGTGTGATCGGCACTGTCGATGCCTGCGGTGGCAAGGGTTCGGTCGTGGACGTATAGGTTCGCACCGTCCGTCCCGCCGCTATTCGAGACAAAGGCGCGTTGTGCGTAGGCTGCGTCCTCGACGGTGAGCGTTTGGTTACGTGGGTGGGAAGCAACGTAGAGGACCGAGTCGTTCAACGTCGACGTCAGGCTCAGCGATAGGTTTGCGTTGTCGATTCCACCAGTGCAGGCGCCGCTTGGTCCGTTGGTGTTGGAGCCGGCGGCACCCTCGGTGGGAGTCGTGGGGTCTGCCCCCGAGTAACGGCTGATCGCTGCGGTGGCACGTTGAGCGGCCGCGCTCAGCGTGACGACAGTGCTAAAAGCCGCGCCGGGTGATCCGAACGCTTGCCAGATCTCGATGCGAGGCTCGGTGAGCCTGGCCGCGCATTGAGTGACCTGCTGAGTCCAGGTGAGGCCGCCGCCACTGATGGAGCTCACATTGACGCCGGTCTCGTAGATGGCAGCGGCGGTCACGTAGAGCTGGTCGGTGCCGCCTTGAACGCCGCCGATGTTGAGGGAGCTCGTGGCCGATCCGGCGACGGTCAGCGTTTCTTGGTGGACGACCGCCGCGTGGGAGGAGGCTGCGGCCAGCAGGCAGAAGGCCGCAATGAGGAAACCGTGTACTTTCCTTGCGACGCTCATTGGCTTGCAGATGTCTCCCGCTGAGCGGAAGACAACGCAAGATATGTGCCGGGAGGTACGTTCGGTAACTAGTTTTGATTCAATGGTTTGACACTTGGTGCCGTTCGTGGGGCGGGGGGAAATGCCAACACCCTTATGGGGTGTTTTGGAGCCTCATGGCGGGGTCCCCGAAGAGGTGGTAGATGCTGAGTAGCTCGAGATATCCACCGGACTCCGCAAACTTGGACTGGGCTTCGAGGACGGCGTCACCGAGGGTTGCGTGTCCTCCATGGAGAAGTTCTTCGAGCAAGAGTCGGTGATAGAAGTGAGCGGGTCCATCGAGACTCTCCCCGCTGGGAGAAAAAGCGGCGACGATGCCCTTGCCGTCGGCCTTCAAGAGAGTTTCCGATAAGGAATCGAAAGTCGGGAACTGGAAGTATCCGTTCAAGCAGTTCATGGTGAGAAGCAATGGGTAGTGTGCGGGATAGTCGAGAGACTCGACGTGGTCGGATCTCAAGATATTTTCAGACCATAGATTCATGGCACCGTGGCCGATGTAGCTGACCAGCGAGCCGCCTTCGTTGAAAGCATCGAGAATGCTGTCGTGAGTGCCGGCAGCGCCCAAACTCATCGAGATAGATCTTTTGGACTTCGTTGCCGGCTAAAAGCGAGGCGGCGAGCTCATCGGCGTTCGCCTCGAAGTCGCCGGCTCTTGGGTCAGGCCGGTCGGCAATGAGGACCGCCCGTCCCCCGAGTCCCATCCCTTCCGTTTCATAAGCGACGATCTTCTCCACCATGGCCTGTGCTTCTTGGAGATTAGCGGCGGGGAGTCTTCCAATGGCGAGGTCAGGCAACAAGTCGTCGCCGTTGACCGCGGCATAGGCCGGGTCGGAAGCGGTCCAGAGATAGGTGGACTTGAATGGGAAAGGAGGGACTTGGTTCTGAACACCCCATCCGAAGTAGTCCTTGAAGTCGAAAGTCCCGTCACCGAGGAGCAAGACGTAGCGAGGAGGAGTTCTCCAGTTGTGATAGGCATGCTCCAAGAAGCTCCTGATGGCGTCGGGCCTGGTCTCACCATGACCGAACTCGGAATAGATCTGCTCGATGGGTACGGCCAGAACGGTGAGACCTTGGCTAAGTCTGAGCTCGAGCAAAGGCCATGAGGCTTCGAGAAGATTCTCGGGACCAATAACGACGTAGTTGGCCCCGTAGAGCATGCTCTTGAGCCGATAGGGGAAGGGTCGTCGTATCTCTGGGCTCATGACGGCGGTAGAGTCGGCGACAAGGTAATGATGTTGTGATTCGGCCCTGAAACGGAGTCCGCCTTCAAAAGGTTGCGCACCGCTTAGCCACTTGGTTACGGGACCCGTGGTGTCGAGGAGCAAAGAACTACCCGTGAGACCTGTGACCTCGGCGACCCCGGACTCACCAAAGCTCCCCCGGAGCTGTCCGGAATCGGCGACCAACTGGCTCGGGTAGGTGACCTCGAACCGATTGAGCATGATGCGAGAGTAAGCGGCGCCGGTATCGCCGACGTTTTCAATCTCGAGAGTGTTCTCGCCCTCTAAGAGAGCACCAGGAAGCAGCGAGAGGTCGCTCATCCAGGGAAGCTCGCCCTCGAGCGTGAAGTCGTCGAGCAACATACCGTTGAGGTAGATGCGGACATGATGGTCGGGGTCGGTGGGTAAGTCGGTGGTTCCCTGAATCCATACCTTGAGAGAACCGCTCTCGGAGGTGGGGGCGAGGTCCTGTACCTCGAAGGAATAGGCCTTGGTGACGGGAGCCAATAGAAAATCCCAGAGCCAGACATCGGGAGCGGTGGTGAGCCTGCCTTGGAAGAGATGGTTCTCTTCGAGCTTCAAGGTCTTCCAGTAGTGCCCGACCTGTAAGCCCGAAGGAGAAGCAGAGCCACGTTCCATCTTCTGGCCACCGCCGGAGGCGGAGAGGACATAGACGGCCTCTCGTCCATAGGGGTTGAGCTCTTCGCCGCCACTGAGGAAGTACAGCCGGGAGCCCCGCTTGAACTGCTTCTTATTGGGGTGGACGGTAAAGGCGACCGGCTCCCCCTGATAGGTGAGGTTGAGCGTCTTGGTCTTGATGCTCTTACGACGACTGCCGAAGAGGGATTGGTAGGAAACGCCGTAGAGTCCGCTATCGTGTGTGACGAGGTTAGCGACGACGTTTCCGGAGCCGGCATTCTTCTTTCGTCGCTTGCGTCCCCGGGAGCCGCCCAAAGACTTTTCTCCGGGCACTTTTCCTTTGAACTTGACCTTGACGATGAGGCGACGTGCGAGGAGAAGCTGTCCGGTGGAACGGTCCCACCGTAGTGGGGAAAGCTCCAAGAAGGCCTTTTTGACGTCACCCTGGAAGGCGATGCTGACGATATGAACTGGACTCTCGGGATAAAGCCCCTGACCGCGGAAGGCCTTCCCTGGTTGTTGAGCAGAGCTGGCGAGGCTGACGGTGCCGTCGGGTAGCATGACGGGTTCGAGCAGCTCGGCGGAGGTGGGTCTCAAGGAAAACGCTTCGACGCTTTTTGCCTTGACGGACTTGATCTTGACCTGTTTGCCGACCACGGCTTGTAGCCAGGTGCGTTTGACGGGTATAGCCGGAGTCCCGGGTTCCCAGTCTTCGAGAAATCCAGGAATGGACAAGCGCACCGAGCCGTCATCTTGGGGCTCGGCATAGAAGCCGCCGGTGATGAGCTCGAGGGTAACTTGACGGCGGGAGCGTTTCAATACCCGCAAGATGGTCTGTTCAGGATTGCCGTAAGTAATGCCGTGCTCCGAGGAGACGGACTCATCTTCTTCTTCGCCATCCTCGGCTGGTGAGTCGAAGGTAGCTCCGGCTAAGGGAGTCGCGGAGACCGGTCCATGTCGCTCGCGTACTCCGGTAGATTCCAAGTCTTCGAGCTCGTAGAAATAGGATTGCCCGTTGACCAAACCGGAGTCGACGTAACGGTAGCTGGCACCGAGCGGAGAAGACCCAAGCCCCGGAATCACGTTTGGGTTCACGGGCTGGTAGGGTCCGGATTCAGACGTCGCTCGGTAGAGATAGAAGCCGACGTTATCGACCTCGGAGCCCGTTTCCCATCGGAGCTCTATCGCGCCATCTCCACCTTGTGCTTCGAAGGAGAGGAGCTCGACCGCGGTCGTCGCGGCGATGTCGTCGGCCCCGATATCCCAGGCCGGTGTTCGAGCGCCGCCATCGATGTCTGCGACGAAGGTTCCGCTCAAATTGAGGGCATTGTTCTGAGCATTGTTGATGGCCGGGTTGTCTTGAAGGTGGAAATCTTCAGCTCCCGGCGTGAGATCCACGAACATGACCCAGCCGTTAAGCTGGGGTGGAGCGCCTGGTGACGTCAAATCGGTGGCGTCGCGGAACGGAAAGCAGCTACCGCAGGAGGCCGTTCCGTCGGCGGAGATGTTGTTGTCCACTAGCAGGCCGCCTCCGAACTGGAAGTCTTGCCCGGGCACTGCATTCATGGAAATCGTATTGCGAACGATTGCGGTGGAAAGCTGGGCGTCGATTCCGCCCTGGACGTTTCCGAAGACCGTGACGTTCTCGACGCTCAAGAGGTCGCTAAGGTTGTCGCCCTCGATGCCCAATTCGTCGTTGTTGTAGATAATGGAATTGCGCACCGTCACGACTCTATCTCCGGTGTTGCCGGAGAGCCGAATGCCGTTGCTGTTGTCGTGCACGAGCAGGAGACGAAGGAGCACATTGGTTGCGGAGAAGACCTTTACGCCGGCATCGGTAGAGGCGCCGCGAACGTTGCGGATCTCCAACCACTCGACGGTGACGTTGTCGTTCCGGATCCGGATCTCGTCTTCGGTATCGCTGGCGGTGAGGGAGTCTAGCAAAACACCGCCCCCGGCCTGTCCATAGTGCCGGTTTCTTGGGTTCGCGGTGAGCGTGATGTCATGAAGAGGGTCGGTTATGGAGTCTTCGAACGTGACGCCCCTCACGAAGTCCGGGTCCGACGGCACGGCGGAATCGTTGTAGGCGATCCCGATCTCCTTCCGATGTTCCAGGACCAGATCGCCGCTGACGACAGGGAAATAGATGCACCCTCCGTTACCGGAGATGCAGTCTTCCCATGCCTGAAGGGTCGTGAACTGCCGCGAGATCTCGTAGATCCCAGAGTGATTGCCCGCCACCGGCTCAGTCAGGGTCAACTGCGTTTCCGAGTCCACTCTAAGGATGGTGTAATCCGTTCCGTTGATGTCTATCCGATCTCCGCGACCTCGATTCGCCGATTGCCAAAGCGTTGTGCTCCCGGTCACGACCGCGGACCCGGCAAATGCGTCGATGGACCCGTTGGTATAATCGGGAGCGATCCCGATCGAGCGATAGTTCACGTTGAGCGCTTCATCGGCACCGATATCCGGGGTGGAAGGGTCTCGGAGCTCGTCATCGATGTCGTCGGTGACGGGAAGATTCAGATCGCCATCGAGATCCGCTCCGGGGGAACCCCAAAGCGCATTGGAGCTCGCCAATAAGTGAAGGTTTTCGGTGCCGAACACCGCGTCGAAGAAATAGTCGGCGTAATTCGATTGGTTCACCTGGCTTCCAACGCCGGCCGCGGTGCCGTCTGAAGACACGTTGTTGTTCTGCGCGGCGAAGGCTCCACTGAAGCACGCTTCTGCCCCGGATGGGCTATCGGCAAGTCCCACGTAGTTGTTGCGCACCCACATGGTGCCGCCCGCCGTGTCGGCGATCCCCAGCGCGAAGCCGGCGCTTCCGGCGTTAAGGACCCTGAAAACGGTGTTGTTGTAAATGTAGTGGGAGTTACCGGCGGTGGTGGCCTCGATTCCGATGGCGTCGCTGGCCGCGTTCGCCGAGAGGTTCGTGATGTTATAGACGAAGTTGTTCCAGATCTTCGTGTCGTTCGCGTCTCCGACCTCGATTCCCCACGTGTCGCTTTGATCTAATTCATCGGCGGTCCCGTTGCTGATGTCGTAGATGAGCGAATGAGAGATCCGAACGTCTTCCATGGCCGAGCCGCCGTCATCGACGAAGATGCCCCGTACGTTTTCGCCGAAGCTGACATTGATCCCATCGATTTCGATACCCTCGATGTAAACATAGCCCGTGTCGTTGCTGACGAGGATGAAGTTGTAGAACCCGGGGCCCGCGGCGACGGACGGGGCAATGCGATAACCGGTGCCGGCGATGCCGATGTGACGTTGTGAGACCCCGACCTGATTGAGTTCGGTGGGGGTAAAGACCCGGATGTAGTTGTTGGGACCAGTGACCCACGGTTCTTCGATTCTCACGGGCGTTGTGTCCGGTGCTTCGTTGTAGCAAGCCCAATGGAGGCGGAAGCCGTTGGACACGAGATCCGCTGTGGCGAGGTGAGCGGGGTCGCCCGAGAAGAGGGCGGCGTCGTTCAAGGATGGGAAGGCCCGCATGATGGAGTTCACCATGGCGGCGTTGATGTTCGGCGGCGCAAGACCGGTAGCAGTGGTGACGGTGTAGGTGCTCGCATTGATCCGGCCGGAAATGTAAACCAACGGTCCGCCGACGTAGTTGATCTCATCGCCGACTCCGATGCCGCCCGATTGGTCGGTGGTGAAGGTGGCAGTGCCGTTGACAATGGTGATGTCCGTCGGGCCGCTCTTCAGGTCTATGAGGCTTGCCCGGGAGGTGCCCACCGAGTAATAGACATCACCCCCGGCGGCACTGTCCTGAGTGTGCACCACGCTCGACGCGGTTCCTGACTCCGCGACGCCCGACTCCACAAGATCGATGCCGTCGAGGTCGAGGGAGAATGTGGTCGCGTCGCCGGCAACCAAGCTGGAGACGGTGGCTAGAACGAGATAGTTTGTTCCCGCTCCCGGAGATTCTCCGAGTCCAGAGAAGTCAAGGACGCCGCCGGACGGCGTTACGCCGATTTGAAGCTGTGTGTCGGCGCCGTCGATGACACCGTCGTTGTTATTGTCTCGCCACAGCTCGCCGGAGGTAACGTCTCCGTTGACGACACCGCCGGTGATCGTGAAATGGACCTTGATGTCGTCAACCGTTACCGGGCCGGTCCCCGCCGCCGAGAGCTTGAAACGGAAGAGCTCCGTGATCACCGACGGCGACGTAGAGAATTGGTCGGAGACTTGCCCCACGTCGTGATCAGAGAGTGCGAGGTCGGCGTCGGAAACACTGACTTCCGCGAATTCCAAGTAGGTTCCGAGTACGCTTCCGCCTAGGGCGTCGAAGAGGCGGAAACAGTAGTCCCCACCACGTGTGGCGTTCGAGGTGGCTTGAATGGAGAACTCGATTTCGGTGAACTCGTCGCCGTTCAGAGTCATCGAACTGGCTGCATTGTTGGCGTCTCGAACCTCGCCGCTGATGAAGACCGACGCTTCGTCCGTGAGGCCGGGCGTGACGTTGGTGGTGGCCTCACCGTCGGTAATGAAGACGGAGTCGATGATTTGCCAGTCACCGCTCGCGTCGATGGGTACCGCGGTGTAGGTGCCGGCGGCGCAAGCAGCCGTTTCCGCTACTTGAAGTTGGAAGGCGACCGGACCGGCGTTCAAGACCCCTTCGTTCGAGACGTCGAATCTCAAGCGTCGAGGAGACTGTTCTGCCAGCCCAATGAGCTTCGTATCCTGAGGCAACGCCCACGTTGCAGCGCTTTCACCGGCGTCATCGTTCCGCCAACGATAGTGGTTTTGAGTGAGGTCGCCAACGGCGGCGGGGATGATTTCATCGGCGCCGATGTCCCAAGGCGTCACGCGCGACTCTGCGTCAATATCGTCAGCGAAGGCAAGGTCGGGATCTGCGGACAGTTTGGTGCCGAAGCTTTGAGCTCCGGTGTCGCTCGGGTCCAAGTGAAAATCGTCCGCGGCGGCATTGACGAACGTGACGCCAACTCCGTCCCGGGCACTGTTCGGGGGGATATCCAAGTCCGGACCCGGACCAGACAGATTATTGGTGCTGGCTCCGATGTCGAAGGTCCCGACATAGTTATCCACGTTGTTGTAGACCAGGTTGTTCTTGGCGATCACCGTCCCTTGGAAAACATTGATGCCATCTTGCCCGTCGACGACCGTATTGTTGTAGAGATAGACGGTAAAATCCGGGTCATCCGGGCTGATGCCGACGACGAACGTCAAGCCGCTACCGTCCCAGTCATAGAAGAGGTTGTTGTGGGCCTTGAGCACGCCCGAGCCCGCGGAGAAAATTTCCAGCCCAATGCGAATGTCTTCGATGCCGGATCCGTTTCCTCGAACGATGGAGTTCGAAACCTCGTAGTCGGAGGCTCCGATGGAGCTGCGAAATGCAATCCCGAGGGCACCGTTCGTGTCTGTCCTCATCCATACTTGCAGGCCGTCGATGCGTACGTAGTTGTCCTGGACCTCTAGAGCGGTGATGCCGTCTATCTCCAAACGGTAAGCGTTGAGATTCCAGGTCCCGTTGTGTCGTTGGCTGGCGCCCACCTCGCTCGGATCGGTAGGCGTATAGATGCGAATGTAGTTGCTCGGGGCCGTGATCCAGCCGCTGAGAAACACGTTTTTCGTGTCCGGTCCGTCACCGTAGCAGGCAACATTCATGATGGTGTCGCTGGCGACCAAATCGTTGGAGGTGTCGAAATCCCTCACCGAGATGTCCAGGCTGGTGTTCTCGAACTGCGTTCCCCAATCGGACAAGAATGTGTAGGCGCGAAAAACTTCTACGAAGGTGCCCGGTCCAGCAGGTTGAGGGATTCCTCCGCTTGCGTCTCTGACCGTGTAAACCGTGGCCGAACTCCGACCATGGATAAAGGCCAGGTGGAAACTACCGTCGTTGTACTGCAGCACGTCGCCGACTCCGACATCGTTCGGCATGGGCCCAGAAAACGTCGCCGTGCCCCCGACAATCTCCACAGTACGAAAGCTAGTATTGAGGTCCGCGCTATTGATTCCCACCGAGCGATAGAGTGGTGCCGCGGTCACTAGGGCTTCGTCGGCTCCCATGTCCCATGGTGCGATGCGAAACTCCCCGTCGATGTCGTGACCAAACAGACCCGAGGCATCGAAGCCAGCATCGATGGCGTTCGCTCCGATCGCTAGGTGCAAATCTTCGGAGCCGTTGAGTGTGTTCTGGAATTCTCCGCCGTTCTCGAACGTTATGGAGGTCGCTCCCGGCGGGTTGTCCACCGCCGTGTCGTCTGACGACATGTTGTGCTGGTAGGTGGCGTTTACGGGAGGGGTGGCGCCGGTCTGGCACACCTCCGTGCCGACGTTCAGGGCTCCCGTGTTGTAGGCGCAGTAAGCCTGGGCGTTGCCGACCCCCAGCGTATAGACATCGATTACGATGTTGTTCACGACGGTCCGGTCGGCGGAGTCGGGTCCGACAATCCCATAGACGTTCGCCGTCGCCGCGGCTTGGACGTTTCGAATATTGAAGACGGTATTGTTGTGGATGAACGTATTGTAAGAGCCCGCCAGTTCGTCGGTTATTCCGTGGGCCCTCCCCGACGCGCCCGGGTCGGTCGACAAAATGTCGTAGACGAGATTGTTGTAGACGAACGCTTGATCTACCTGGTTGATGCCAATTCCCCTGACCGGCGAAGCGCTTCTCGCTATGTCGTGGACGATTAGATTGCGGAAAGTGATATCGAGGAGCGGCCCAGCGGCGCGAATACCGTAGCCACGATCGAATCCCGTGCCGTCGATCTCGAGCCATTCGACGGTTACGAAATCGTTACCCACGTCAATCATGGGTCCGCCGCCGCCGACCGCCACCAAGCGTGCGCCCGTTCCGGCCGTACCGAGATGTCGCTGGCTCGCACCGCTCGCCACTTGGGAAGCGCCTGCCACGGTCAACGTAATGTAATGCGTTGGATCGGTGGTGTATCCGTTGATACTGGCGGGCGCGTCGAAGGCACCGTCGTCGTAGCAGATCCAGGTGAGGTTTACGTCCGCCCCGGTCGGGGTTAAATCAAAATTATTCAAGTGGAGCCCATCGCCCGAATTGGCGATGGCGTTGGCGATGGTACCGAACGCTCGGCGGATGCCGCTCACCCCGACGAAAGCGGTATCTGGCGGTTTAGCGCCGGTAGCGGTTTGCAAGACGAACTGGGTTGAACTGATGACGGTTTGGATGTACGCGGTGGTGCCCCCTCCGTATTCGATTTCGTCACCGACACCGATGTTGCCGGTTTGTGCTTGATCGAGGGTCGCCAACCCATTTGTGATTTGGATGTTCGCCGGAAGTATCGCCAGATTGCCGGGCCAGGACACACCGACCGAATAGTAGACCTGGGCTGGCGCGAAAGCCGCGAGGACATAGGACATTTGAGAAGAGCTGAAATCGACGGTCCACCCTTGGTTCTCCGAGCCCGCTCTTGTTTTCTCTTCGTAACTGCCGGCCGCACCATGAGAGATCCCTGCATCGAAGAACTCGTTTTGCCCGGGATCGGGAGTGAAGGTCGTTGTGCCGTCGGACGCAACGCAGTCGAAGATCCACGCGCCATTGGTGAGAGTGCTGATGGTTTGCGAGATAGCGGTGGCGGCGGTGTCGTCGTCCGCAAACGCCGTCGCTTCGGGCCCTTGCTGGGCCGCGCCGAAGACGGACACCGAGCCCGCCCTAATCTCGGAGGTATTTCCAGAAGTGGTGATGGCGATGGTGTACGAACCGGGAAGAGGAAGATCCGAGTCCAGCATGTACCAGATCTCGGTGCTCGTCACCGCCCCACTCGGAGGAGCCCAGTGCTCGATGGCTTGCGTCATCGAGACACCGTTGTAGGTCATCGTGATGACGTCGCTATTCGGCAGGCTGGCATCTACGGCGACGGAAACGACCAGGAGCCGATTGGGCCCCGCGCCGACCGTATGGCTGAAACTCAGGAAAGATCCGCCGCCGGTCGAGCCGTTGGTACTATCGACGGCAATCGCGGCTTCCGCCGACGAAGCCAAGCCCAAGAGCCCGGCTGCCATCGCGAAGAGCCAAGCTGCGCCCAATACGTTTACGCGGGCCACGCTTTCTTTGCGATTCGTTCCATTCACTGGCACATAGCTCTCCCCGATCGGATCTTGGGAACGCAAGAAATGTGCCGGGCGACTGAATTTGGAAGTGTCCGGTTACTCAACGCGTTACAGCGAAAGCTTCTTCGGGAGAGGGGGGAAAGGACAACACTCTATCCCGTCGAGGGTGGGGAGACTACGTACTCAGCAGTAGGACGATCGTGTTGGTTTCGATCTCAACTGCCGAGACTCGAGCACGACATGAGATCGCAGCTTGTTCCGCTTCCGGTGGCCCCGATCGTCAAAGTTTTGCAACCCGCCGCCAGGCACTCTTGGGGCTCGAGTGCGATCTTCCTGATTTCTGGTTTCGAATACTGTTTGCGCATCTCTCGCTTGGAAGTCTCTTTGCGTTGCATCTTGGCCCTCCGGTACTCGCTCTGTCGTACTCGAGCTTCCGCAGAAAAACTAGTGGCGCTCCTAGTCGAAGGAGCGCACGTAGAATCTGTGCGCAAGTTTTATTGAGAAGAAAAAAGTTGTATGAACATTTATAACACGTCGTGATCGCGAATGCAAAAACGTAGTCCATCTGAGAGCCACCGCAGAATCGCCTCTAACCACAAAGAAAGAGGAAACTCTTTCAATTCCGTCCATTGGGCTCGAGGGGGGGTGACGCGAGGTTGCGAGTTTGATGGGAATTCCCTATGGCGTGTGGTCTTAACCCTACAGGGATGAGTGACCGATCGGCTCTCCAATCCTCGGGGGTGACGGCCTAATGCCCTTCTTCTCAGTTGTTTACCTTTCGCGTATACGGTAGACCTTCGCGGGCACAATTCTTGAACGTAGGAATTTGGCAACGTGTTTTCGTTTTCAGCCTGGATCGAACATGGATACCCAATACGCAAGACAGTCTGGCCCTTGGCGTGCGCATCCCAGTCTAGATCTGCGCGACTACCTGAACGTCGTTCTTAAACGGCGTTTCCTGGTCGGTGTGGTGGCGCTCGCGGTCCTTGCCGTGAGCATCGTCGATACGTTGCTCGAAACGCCGGCTTACCGCGCGTCCGCCCTGATTCAAATCGACTGGGTAAAGATCAATCTGGTTCAAGACGTGATTGTCGAGGATGTGGGGGCAGCGCTCGGAGTGCTTTTCGCGACCGAGGAAAGGATCATGCAGAGCCGGCCGCTTGCGGAGCAAGTCGTAGAAGCGCTCCGGCTTTGGGAGCACCCGGTCTTCGGCTCGGCGAAAGATCCCCCGTCGCCGGCCGAGCACGAAAAGCTGGTCAAGCGCACCGCTGCTGCAATGTTGTCGATGATGCGGATCGCTCACGTGATGGATACGCAGTTGTTCGAAGTGACCTTTCAGACGCCGGACGCCGAGCTCTCCGCGAAGCTAGCCAATACTCTCGTTAGTCAGTATGTCGTGTTCAGTTCGGAGGCGGACTCCGGGATAGCCAGAAATACGCTGAGCTTTATTCGGGAGAAGATCGAGGAACTGCAGCGGGGTATTCTGAAAAAGGAACGGCTTCTTCGCGATTTCGACAAAGGGAGACAACTAGTAGCGGCGGACACCGGTGATCGGACGGCCGTAGCTGAGAGGCTGGCGGAGCATCATCGCCAGCTCGCGCAGGCGGAGGCCGAACGTGCATCCGCAGAAGCCCAGTATCTGAGTCTCAAGAGGGCACGCCCGGAGGATTTGTCTGGAATTCAAGCGAACGGTCGCTATCGGAGCCTCCAGGACAAGCAGGCGACGCTACGGGAGCAGTACGCCGAGATGGGCTCCAAGTTCAAACCAGAGTGGCCAGAGATGCAACGACTCGCTGCCAAGATCGAGGAAGTGCAGCAAAGTCTGGAATCGGTGCTTGCAGAAGAAGCCGACAAGGGGATCGCCGTTGCGCGGGTAGCATACGGAACCGCGGTAGAGAGGGAGCGGCTCCTTCGAGAGGCGCTTCGGAAACAATCGGAGCAAGCACGAGAGGTCGTCGCCGCAACGGTGGACTACGATCAGGCGAGAAGCGAGCTAAATAACGATCGAGAGATTCTACAGGGGCTCTTGCGGCGAGCGACCGAAACCGGGTTGAGCGCCGACTTGAGAGAGCAGCAGCCAACAAGAGTTCGCATTGTGCAAGGAGCAGAGGTTCCGGGCGGCCCTTTTTCTCCCAACGTTCCAATGAATGCCTTGATGGGCGCTTTGCTCGGCTGTGCTCTTGCCGTCGGCCTCGCGTTCCTCCTGGAATACGCGGACAGCACCATTCGAACCGCAGAAGATCTTCGGCGGTGGGTACCGCTTCCGTGCCTGGGCGTGATTCCGGGCTACGGAACCGAACACTTCCAGGTCACGCAACGAGTACTACCCGGATTCCGTCCTAAGCGACTGCCTTCGGGTCGGATGGCCGAGCGTTCCAATGGCGAGGGACAAGGGCAGTCGTATTTGCCGATGTTATTCGATGAGAGGCAGCATCTTCAGGAGAACCGAGAGCTGCTCAACGAACGTCTCAAGTTTCTTCGCGGCTCCCTGCTCTTGAGCACACCGGGTCACGTTCCGCAGACGATACTAGTCACGAGTGCCGAGAAGGGCGCCGGAAAGAGCTTCGTGTCCTGTAACTTGGGACTTGCACTGGTCCAACTCGACAAGAAAGTCCTGCTGGTGGACTCGGATCTCAGGAACCCTCGGTTACACCGGGTATTCAACTATCGTAATCGAACGGGTTTGACCAATGTCCTCACCGGTCAGAGGCAGCTAAACGATGGGTGCGTTGTGCGGACCGAAACGCCGAACCTCTTTCTACTGATGGCCGGCCCTAAAAGTCCCACGCCCGGAGAGCTGCTGGCTTCTCAAGCCATGGAGCAGACGTTGGAAACGTGTGCCTCCCATTTCGACTTCGTGGTCGTGGACTCGGCGCCCCTGTTGCCGGTCTTTGACACGCATTCATTGTGCGGGCGCTGTGACGCGGTGTTGTTGGTCACTAGGAGCGGCCGAAGCACGCGCAACGAGCTGAAGAGCACCTTGGAATTGATCGAAAAGGTCAATGGCAAGGTGACCGGCGTCGTTCTCAACGACGTGGACCTCAAATCACAACCGGGTCAATACTACGGTCGCTACACCTACTAGCTCGGAATCGGGGTCCCGCCGGAGTCTTCCTCGATCGGTAGCAGTTCTTGTTCTTTTTTCCACCCAGCGAATATCGCCCAGAACAACCACACCTGCGCCCGTAGTCGGTAGGCGGTCCCGATGTTGCTGACGAACAGCCCGTAAAGGATAACCATTGCTAGCGTAATCGAGATCAACACCAAGCTACCGCTGAGGTTCTGACGGAGACCCAATTTCATGCCCCGAAAGATGCGAGGATACAGAAGGAGCCAAAAGATCATCTCCGGAATGACCAGCATCTGTCGTGCCGACCCGAGTTGCCATGGAAGAGGTACGGTCAGGAAATAGAAAACGCCGAGGGGTAAGAACTTGAGGGCGGCAAGAGGAGTCGATACGTCGCTTCCACGAAGGTAGCCAGAAGAGGCTGATGCCAGATCATCTCGTGAGGATTGGACTTGTCCCAAGAACTCTCTGCTGTTCTCCGGCAAGACTTTCAGGATCCCCGAGCTCGAACCGGAGACAACTAGAAGCACGATCAAACCGCCCAGCACGACAATCCGTCCAATGACGGTAGAGGCCGGGGTCTCCTCGGTCGAGGCGTCGCCGCCTCCCCAGCGACGGGCTAGAAGGATACCGAGGATGATGCTGGGTAGCAGTACAGCGGCCAAATAGAACCGCAGCGATGTAAGCGCGCCGATTCCAAGAACCACGATGAAAATCGATCGCGGGCGAAAGCTCTCCTGAAGGATGAGGACGTGATACGAAATCAGACTTAGAACGAAGAGAACCAACCCTTCCTTGTAAAGGGCGCCACCCCAAAATGCGAAGACAGGAGAAAAAATCACCAATCGTGCCGCATAGAGAGCGCCGATATCGGTTAGACCTAGTTGACGGGAGATTCGGTAGATGAAGACCGGCGTCCAGGCGGTGATGAGGTTGAAGAGCACAATGAGCAAGGGTAGGGCGCGTGCTCCCCGGAGGACGAAGGAGAATAACGCCATGACGAAGATCATGCCCCATGCGGTACGACCACTCGCCATCATGCTCTGCAGGGTTGGGGAGGTACCGTCGGCCATCCACTCGAGTGCGATTCGCCTCCCCATAGCCTCGTACGTCATGGCGTCTTCGACTAAAGAAAAATCCGTGTACCAGGACGCCCACCAGGCGAGCAGCCCCAGCAAACAACGCAGCGCGAAGCTCAGCCAATAGATGGACTTCTCGTTGGTGCCGTCGATGGTGCTATCGAGTCGGTGCATCGTTGCTCAAATCGGACCCAGATCTGTCACGCGGACCAAGGCTCGACGCGATGGCGGTTCTGTCTTTGATTTTTAGGGTGAAGAGTGAGTCAATTCATTATGGGGAGGGCGAGAGGTTTTTGTCAACCCAACTCCTTCGCCGATAGCGGCTTGCGGGAGAGGGGTGGGTGGGAGCCGAAGCGGGTACTAGGCGGTCGGACCCTCTTCGATGGCCTGGATACTCACGAGTTGTTCCACGAATTGTGACACGTCGGCCTCGGCCTGCTGGGTGCTCACGTCGAACTCTTCGACGATGACCGCGCAGATGTCCCGGACGGCGCGCTTTCCATCGACGAGCTCGTAGACTCGAGCCGCCACTTCGTTCAATGAATAGAGGTTTTCCATTTCTGCGACGCTATCTCTGAGCGGGACGAGAATCACCTCGTCCACAATCTTGCGTGAGGCCACGCGATCCTTGACGCAGTAGATCTTGTCTAAGTCCATCATCGTCGAGCCATTTCGATTAAGGGATGAGTAACGCCAGGCCGGTGGCGGTAATGGTCAAGAGACCCACCAGCACCCACAGGCCAAGGCACCGCCGACGGTCTTTTTCCCGTTCCTGGCTGGTGTTCGCGCGGCCAGTCTCCTCATTCATTCGATGCGAGCCCCGCATCCCCATGACGACTCAAGTCTCGCTCGAAGCCTGAACCAACCCCAAGAAAGCAGCCAACAGGGGAACTACGAGCACGAGTCGGGCGAGCCTTGGAGCGTCTATCCACCCGAGTGCAAGCAGGATGAGAAGGCTTGCCCCCAGGCCGATGGCCCCGAATCGCCATCGACGGCGCACTTCGATTGGGCCGATGTTGCGTCGTCCGGGAACGTAGTTGGCCTCCATGGAAAGCCTGATTCTAACGAAATCGAGCCCAATGTGCTACGGCCGCCTGTTCAACTTAAGTTGTGGAAACCCCGTAATTTGGCGGCCTCGTGGCCAACTGAGACAATGGCAAATCTGGATTTCGCTGCGGAGGCTGTCGGCGTTTACCAGATCCAGACCTTGACTTCTTCTTCGTCGGTGCGCACGTGGATCAGGTCTGAGTTCGAGATCTCTCCCAATGCATTTACGACGTCGGAAGCCGCGAAGGCTTCACCGTCGTAGTGGCGAATCAACTCGGTTACGGTTTCAAGGGGTACGATGACCGAGACCTCTTCGTGCTGGCTGTGGACGGTCACCTCCAGATCACCTCCAGACTTCGAGATGAGAACCGTTTCGTCGCCATCCTGCACGCTAACGAAATCTCCGTCAGGAGCGATGATGAGCTCTTGCAGAACCCTTTCCGCGGCTTCCTGATACTCTGCAAACTCGGGGCAGGGGATGCGGGTAGACTCTTCCGGAGCGAAGGCAACCGCGGCTCTAACGACGACCAAGGGTACCGGAATTACGAAATGGTTTCCATCCGCCGTGACGTCCACCACGACGTAGCTCGTGCTAGCCACCATGGCGACAAAGGCTAAGGGTAAGACGGCGGCTACTTTGAACATTTTTATCTCCCTTCGTCGACCCAGATGCGAACATGACTCTTGCCGTCGTCCACTCGAACGATATCGCCCCGTTGATCCTTGAGCTGAGCGACCGCTTCTCCGAGGTTGAACTGTTCTCCCTCGCCAGAAAGCAAGGCATCCACCACTGCCATGGGCACTTCGACGCGTACTTCTTCCTTACTCGCCTCGTTGTCGGTCCGATCGACCTCGATGACGATGTGCTCGCCCCGTCGCAGGATGCGGAGGCGTTCATTTGGTTTCTCCACCGTAACGAACTCTTTCTCGCCTGCGGCACGAAACTCTTGCCAGAGCCGTCTTAGATCGCTGATGGAAAGACCGTGGCGATCGAGCTGGACGTGGGCCTCTTGGAGCGCCTCGTCAGGAGCGACGTCGACGGCGACCTCTACGAGAGATAAAGGTAGGTTGATGTTTACCTTCTCGGCGTCATCCCCTTCGCCGATCACCTGTATGTGAATCCAGGGGGTCCTCTCCTTCGTCGGTTCCTGCGCGTTCGCTAGGGCACCCGAGACCAGGAGAAGGGTTGCTAGAAGGGCGATACCGTAAGCGGGTCGTTTCATTGGCTTCCTCCACACGCCGGTTATTCCGGCGACTCTCATGCCCGTATACGAAGATCCGAGGGTCAAGGTTCACGGTTTCTTGTGCCGGGGAAGGAGACGGAGAGAACGCTGCGCCGGCACCAGCTCTGGCTGGAAGGGTCTAGTTAGCCTCGCTAAGGCAGGGCGGTCTCGACGGCTCGTTTTCTTCGGTTCACCAAGCTAGCTACTGGGATTCCGAAAAAAGCCCCAAACACGATCGTAAATCCCACCCAGAATAGGAGTTGAGGAAAGAACCCCAGCCACAAGAAGCTCGCCCACCAACCCAGCTCCGGAAATCCGGGGGGGATTGCGTCGTAATGTGTCCCCCACGTCCCGTGCATAGCCAGCGCCATGATGAGGACCACTGGAAGCCGCGCGCCCAACCCGTAAGCAAGAAGTGTCTTGAAAAGCTGCGGCCAGCCGAGATATTGGAGTCCTGACGTTATCGCTGCGAGCAACCAGATGAACACCAGGCCACCGAGGAAATTCTTCTGAACGAGGAACGCCTGACCCGGACCACCCGCCACGAGAAGAAAGCAGCCGAGCACGGCGAGGCCGATCGCCCTTCCCCAGCTCGCCGGCGCGTCGCCGTTCTTGGCGAGGTGGTAAGCGAAATAAATCCCGAAGATCGGTGCCAACCACGTGATGCCGATTATCGCCCCGACGCCGCCTGCCTCCGGGTTGAAGAAGACGGTCGACCAGCTGAGGAGCTCGCCAGTCAAGCGCCACAGAGTGACGACCAGGCTGATGAGAGCAGGGACAAGAACGAGACGCATTGTGGGGGAGCTGCCGCCCAAGGCTGCCTGGTCCATGGTCCCTCCTAATGCTCCTCAGATTAGCACGCGGGATACAAGTACCCTTAGGAGAGACGGAATCGAGTGGAAAAAGTTCCTACTTTTCCTGGGAGAGTGGAATCGCTTTCTCCACCGGCGCCAAGCATCGAGTATCGTCACACGCTTGGTAAACGAGCCGAAGGTCGGACACGCCAGGGTCGACCTCACCGCGGATTGAGATCGAGCCGCTGTACACCGAAAGTGCTGCATCAGAAAAAGAGAACTTGAAGGTCTCGCCCTCTGGATAACGAACGTTCCGTACGTCTCCTTGGACCTCGGTTGGAATGAGGTACTTGAATGAGGGTGGATTAGCGTTGACGTGCCAGCCCTCGCGGATGGTGAGGCGGAGCTCGAAGGGCCGCCCAGGAGGGTCCGTTGAAGATGGGTTGCCCACGACGATGTCAGTCGTCACGAGCTTCTCGGCGAGCTTGTCGATCGACCCGCCTGTCCCGCTTGTCTGGCCTGTCTGGCCTGTCTGGCCTGTTTGTTTCGCGGATGGGCGCTCCTTACCTGACGGGACTCCCGGTGGCGTCGAGCCACGATGGTACCGATCCACGGCCTGGGCCAAGGTCCGAAGGTTTCCCGGTCGTTCGTCGAGGTCCGCGGCGAAGGCCTTCATCGCTGACTCGGCTCTTTGTCGGTACACCGTTTCTCCGGTGTGCTCGGCGAGGGCGAGGAGCGTCAGGGTAGCGACTCCGTTTCCGGAGGGGATGGCACCGTCGAAAACCGTCTTCGGTTGGAAGAGTAAGTGAGGTTTCTCTACGCTCAAAAAGTAGCCACCACTCGAATCGCGGAGGCGCCGCTCCATTTCCTCGGCGGTCCGCTCCGCGGCCTCGAGCCAGCGCTTATCCTGGGTCGCTTCGTAGAGCGCGATCAGACCCTTCATGAGGAAGGCATAGTCATCTAGAAAGGCAGGTATCTTGGTTTCACCTCCGCGCCAGGCATGGAGAAGTGTTCCGTCCTCGGCTTTGAGGTTTCCAAGGATAAACGTCGCCGCTTTCTCGGCGGCCTCGAGGTACCTTGGTGCGTCCAGTAAAATACCGCCTCGGGCCATCGCTGCGATCATCATGCCGTTCCAGTCCGTCAAAACCTTGTCGTCCACGAGAGGGAACTTCCGCCGCTTCCTCACATCGTGAAGCCGAGCCACATGAGGGCCCATCCTCTCGAGTAGCTCCGGGCGACTCCAACCCAGGCGTTTCCCGTGTGCGTCGAGCGTGTCGGCAAGGTAAAGCGTGTATTTTTCCCCCTCGAAATTGGGAGGCCCGTCGAAGCCGAAGATAGGCCCTAGCAGATCATAGCCGTCCCCACTCAGTGCCTCGAGAAGCTCGGAGCCCGTCCAGACGTAGTAAGCGCCCTCTTCGCCATCGGTTTCGGCGTCGATCGCCGACTTGAAGCCGCCGCCGTCGAGTCTCATCTCTTCTAAGACAAAGTCCAACGTGCCTCGAGCGAGACGTTCGAGCTCTGGATCTCCGGTCGCGTCGGCGGTGATCACCAAGAGCTCGGCGAGGTGGGCGTTGTCATATAGCATCTTCTCGAAGTGTGGAATACGCCACTCGGCGTCAAGTGTGTAGCGGTGGAAGCCACCGTCGACTTGATCGTAGATGGCACCTCGCCCCATCTTGTGAAGTGTCTCAACAACCATCCGGCGAGCTTCCGCATCTCCTTGTTCAGCGCGATCCCACAGCAAGAAAAGATTGGCGGGGGACGGGAATTTGGGTGCCCCGCCGAAACCACCGTTCGTCTCGTCGAAGCGTTTCTTCAGTTTCTCAACAGCGGCGCCTGCGCTATCCGCAGAGGGGACTTCGTTCGCCGGCATTCGCTTTTGGGCAACGATCGCTCTCATTGCGTCTGACAACTGGGCGGCGGACGTCTCGATATCCTCACGCTTGGTGGTCCAGGCCTCATGAATGCGGGCCAGGACGGTGGGAAACCCCATTCGGCCCCCTCTATCTTCGGGCGGAAAGTAGGTTCCGGCGAAAAAGGGCTTGAGCTCCGGCGTCAGGAAGACCGAGTTAGGCCAGCCGCCACTCTGCCGGATCAACTGCGTGGCAATCATGTAGATCGCGTCGAGATCGGGTCGTTCCTCCCGGTCTACCTTGATGTTGATGAACCATTCATTCATCAGCTTGGCGATCTCGGGACTCGAGAATACCTCGCGTTCCATCACGTGACACCAATAGCAGGTGGAATAGCCGACCGACAGAAAGATGGGCTTGTCTTTTTTTCGCGCCTCTTCGATAGCCTCGTCCCCCCACGGATACCAATCGACCGGGTTGTGTGCGTGGAGCAAGAGGTAGGGGCTGGACTCGTTGGCGAGCCGGTTGGCCGGCCCGTCGGTTCCGTGTGGGAGGGGAGACTCCGGTTCGGACTGCTGCGACTGCGCTTGGCAGGTGAAAAAGGCCATGGACAGCAAGACCGTCATGAGCCGGCTTGATTTCATTGGGAATCCTTTGTGATTGAGAAAGGAGTGCGCTCTTCGTCATTCTAACGTACACCATCCGAGCGAACCAGTGTTCGAGCCGAGGTGGCACCGAGAACCAGAGCGGCAAGTGCCCAAAAAGGTCCCAACGGCTGTAGGAGCCAGCCAAAGAGGAACAAGAGTCCCACTGCTACGAGACCTGCCAATCGAAGGTTGGTGTAAAGACTCGTTACCCGCCGCGAGCCCACGATCAACAAGAAGTCGGTTGGCAGCCACACGAGCAAGAGCTCGTTGTAGCGAAGCTCGGCAAGCGGAGAGACGACCGCTAGCAACACGAGAAGGGCGCCGACGGTTCCGAAGAGAGCTCCAAACACAGACCGAAGTGCGAAGGATGCACCGGGCGTTCCCAACACGATGAGCAACGCGCTCCCCAAGCCTATGCCTAGCGCCAGTCCCAGACGGTGCGTGACGAGCCATGATGGATTGGGGGGCGCAGGATGTCGGGCGTGGACAATTTCCGGAGTGGCGCCCAGATGTAAGGCGACCGACTCTCTCAACATCCGGGGTAGAAACATCGCTTCGTAATCGGTCCTTTCCCGATCTATCGAGCGTCCCAAGAAGGTGTCGACCAGTACGAAGACGACTGGATCGCCTTTCAGGTTCTCGTGGATGAGCTCCCGGAACGACGAGCCATGGCTCGTAGGCCTTCTCCGCAGGGCACCGTCGATGACGGCGTCGATGTGATCCCGGGGCCGGGTCGAGCAGTTGTCTTTGAAATGGTCGTACTCGTAGTAACGGTTCTCTGGAAGGGCCGCCGTCTCGAGCCGCTGCCTCATTTCTTCGACCTGCTCCGACTTCAACGGCAGACGCTGCCGATAGATGGTTCGGTCCTCGGCCAGGTAGAGGCGAAGCATCTCGCCGAAGGATGTCACGGCGACCCAGAATCTAGCCCGCCCCCGAACGACGTCCCACGTAAGCGGGCCGGGAGTGGAGAAATCTGCGCTCCCATAATTGAAACAACGACCGCCCAACCCGTTTTCGTCGAAAACACAGAGGGACGCATGCCCGAACTTGGAGAAAACATCCTCGCCCGGCCCGAACGTGTAGAGGTCCACTCGTGAGCCTGGCGGCGCAGGCGTCTGGGCGAGCGCCGTCAAGAGGAGCCCTAACTGCCCTAATTGGCTGTAAAGCGCCATGAGAAAGAGGTCTACACCTTTTCCCACGAGATTCGCAAACCATCTTTCACAAAAGGACCCTTCGCGTGTTATAGCCAGTAAAGGGGGAATTGAGGCCATTGCCGGTGAGATTCGAAGAGCTTATGGCGCGGTACGAGAAGGAGATCTACCGCTTTACGTATCGCATGACCGGGAACCGGGAAGATGCGGCCGACGTCTTACAGGACACCTTCTTCAGGGCCTTTCGGGCGCTCGACCGACTACCCGCCAAGGCAAACCATCGCGCCTGGCTGTATCGCATCGCCTCGCGTTCCGCCTTGAATTTGGCCCGTGGGCAAAAACTGCGACGGACTCTGCCGATAGAAAAGGCGCTTCATTTGGCGGAGAGCAATGGCGACCTGGAGAGTTTGGTGGAGACCAGACGATTGGCCGGTTGTCTCGGAGAGATCGTTCGCGCCTTGCCGACGCGTCAGAGGGTGGCGTTGCTGCAGAGAAAATACCAGGGGCTTTCTTACCGTGAGATCGCGGAGACGTTGGCTTGCACCGAGCAAGCGGCCCGCGCCCATGTCTATCAAGCGATGGGGAAGATCAGGCGCGGTCTCTCCGGAAAAGGTAAGTAAGTGGAGGGAGAAATGGATTGTCGGACGTTTGAAAAGATCCAATTGGCGACCTTAGCCGGCGATGCGGGCGCCCAGCACCGGAACCAAGCGAAGCTTCACGGACTCGAGTGCGAGGACTGCCGTCTGGACGGCGAGCGAGACAAATGGTTGGGTACGGCTTTCGAGGTACATGAACGAACGACCGAAAAAGGCTTCCCGTCCGCCCGCCGAAAGCTTGAGAAGGAGTTCAAAGAGCGCCATGCCTTCATCGGTCATGTGGAAGCGCCTTTCGGACCGGTTTACCTGGCGGCAACGGATCGCGGGCTTTGCCGTATCGGCTTCCGGACCAACGAGAGGGAGTTCGCCAACGACCTTCTAAGTCGAGGACTCCTGCCCGAACCGGACGCCCGCCGATTGCAGCGGGAGCGTCGGGAGCTCCAAGAGTACTTGGCGGGTCGACGCGAGCGGTTCGAAGTTTCGGTCGATCTCCGCCATGTGACACCGTTTCAACGGAAAGTTTTGGCGGCGACTTCTCGAATTCCATTCGGTTGTTGCGCTAGCTATAGCGACATCGCTCGTCGCATCGGTCAACCCCAGGCGCGCCGTGCGGTGGGTGGAGCGTTGAACAAGAACCCCGTCGCCATTGTCGTGCCGTGCCATCGGGTCATCGCAGCGGACGGGTCCATTGGGGGCTACGGCGGAGGACTGAACGTGAAACGGACTCTCTTTGAAATCGAGGGGATTGACCTCGAAGACCCCAAAGGCCCGGTACGGGCTTCGCAAAAACGGAAGCGAGGACAAGAATGAACGCGATGGACATTGATTTTTTCCACGATCTGCTTCGCGAGCGACGTGAGAGCCTTCTGGAATGGTTATCCGAGGCGTCGCTGGGAGAACCGAGCTCAGCGGCCGAGCTCGATGGCCTTCAGGATGCTCTCCATCGCATCGAGGAGAATGGTGAGATCCCCTGCGCTAGCTGCGATGGGCACGTCGAGCACGAAGTTTTGTTGGGTAGTCCCGCTGCGAACCTGTGCCTCGAGTGCATGAAGGAGACAGATATCAGGCGGTTGGAGGATGATCTGCGAGTGGCTCGTGAGGTCGATCGGTCTCTTCTCCCGCGACGCATTCCTTCCAACGAGTCCTTCGGCTTCGGCGTTCATTATCGACCTTCGAGGATCCTGAGCGGAGATTTCTATGATTTTTTGTCCCAACCGGACGCGAAGAGCGTGGGGATCTTGATCGGCGATGTGGCTGGCAAAGGGATTCCGGCTGGACTCTTGCGAACGACATTTCAGGCAACGTTTCGTACTCTGAACAGGTTAAGACTGTCGCCTGCGAAGTTGATAAAGACTGCAAACGAGCAGCTTCTCGATACCGCGCATCCCGGCCGCTACGCCACTGTTTTCTACGGCGTGTTGGGCTATGAGACGGGAGAACTGAATTATGTCAATGCGGGGCATAACCCTCCTCTCCTTCGACGCGCTTCGGGTGAGGTCGAGGTGCTCGGGGCAACCGGTACGGTCGTCGGTATCTTGCCCGGAGCCAAGTTCGAGGAAAATTCGATCGTGGTCGGCCCGGGCGATGTGTTGGCGCTCTACACCGACGGCGTCACCGAGGCGGAGGATCCATCCGGAGAGCCATTCGGCGAGTTAAGGTTGAGCGATCTCTTGGGCCGCCGGGGTGGAGAGTCCGCAGAGCAGGTATCCAGTCTCGTGGTATCAGAAGTGGATAAATTCTCTCCGGGTGAGCCGAGCGACGACCGGACCCTGGTGATCGGCCTGCGGGCCACCTGATTCCATCACTTGGGGCCGCGATCGAGTCGTCTAGTTATCGGTCCGGGGCTAGCGAGGCAGGTGAGGGTGGAGAACGAAGAGCCCTTGCTCGATGCCGCTCACGATGACCACACCGCTGGGAAAATACGGATAGTTACTCCATGCCCCGTTGAAACGGGCTTGGTTACCTTCGGGGAAAATGTCGAAGAAAGCGACCTCGGTCAGTCGGCCATCGGCGATGTTCTTTAGATCTAGAATTCGTAGCCCGCTCTGATAGTTGGCTTGATAAGCGAAGCCGTCGCGGATGTAGAGATTGTGGTCAATGGCTTTTTTCTTGCCGGTGTAAGTGCCGATGAGCTGGGGAGCATTCAGATCGACGATGTCCCAGACAAAAGTCTTCGTCCGGTTGCCCTCGGTTCTCTCGTCGAGCTCATCGTCCAACAACAGATAGAGTTGATCCTCCGTGGTCCAACTCTGATGTGTATAAGCGACCCCTGGGTAACTAGTGCGAGACAGCATGCGCGGGTTGTTCTTGTTGGAAACGTCTACGATCGTTAGCGTGTCCTCGTTGGCGTTAAAACAAATCTCACTGCCCGAATGCGCTGAGTCCGGTCCCCGGTACACGACACATTGTGCATCATGAGTGTATCCATCCCCGCTGTAGCAGCCGGCAAATTTGGGAGACTTGGGTTTCTTGATATTGACCATATGGAGTCCGCCGGCGCACGTGTTGGTCCCAACGATATAGGCGAATCCGGTTTTTTCGTTGATCGCGATGTTGTGAGAAGTGCCTAGACCTTGTCCGGCATAATGCGCGGTGCTGGAGAACGTCACCGGAGGGCCGGTCACTCGGCCTAACTGTTTGAGATTGAATATTTGCATGCCATGGGAGGCGGCCTCCGAGACGATGAACGCGTGATTTTTGTACACCTTGACGTCGCGCCAGGGACTCGGAACGGATTGCGTCGGCAACAGGCCTAGGTAGACGGGGTCGGTGGGATTCGTGATGTCTACGAATGACGTGCCGGTCGAGAGCGCCATGACCGCGTATTCCCGGCCATTTTCGGGGTCGGTCCAGCCCCAGATGTCTGCACCCTGAGCTCCCCCTTCACCGCCGATCTCACTCAAAGGCATGAACGACAACAGATCGACGTCCTTGCATGGGTACCCGCCCGCAGACCCGCCTCGACAGGGTGTCTCGCCTTGGGCCGCTGGCTCGGGGAACGCCTCACCACCTTCTTCTTCATCATGGTGGAGCACTCTCGGGCCTGGGGATTGTTGACTAGCCTCGGCGACGAACCAGAACGAGAACCCGAGCGTGGCTAGAAACACCGCCGCGTAGCGCGAGATCGAGGGTGGATGCTTCCGGGTGCTCCTCATGAAAGTGCTCCTGATTCGGTAAGGCGTTGAGCCTCTATCATAGCAGTCGATCTCGAGAGTCCCAACCGCGCGAGTCAATCGAACGTGCCGGTCAGCCATCGGGCGAGAGCCTTGTTCGGCGAGCGAATCTCGTCGACCGATTCATAGAGTCTGTTCCTCGCAAAAGGCTCCCAGACGTCCGCCCCGAGCTCGGATAGAATGTCAACAAAGGTGGGGAGAAGTCGTTCCTCTTGTTGAGGTGAAAAGCCGTAAGGGCTGGCCAGGTATAGGTTCTTGCTCATTTTTTGGGCTCCCCCTGTGTCATGTTGTTTGATGGCTGAGTAAGGCGGGATCCTAGCTAAATTCTTGCGGTGTTGGAACCATTCCCTTTGTCGGCGCAGGTCAAGGAGATTTATGAATCTAATCGTTGTGTGGCTCGCTTGGTTGGGTGTTATGGGGAGCGGAAGTCTCGAAGCAAGGCCTCACGTTGTCATCGAGACGGAGCTGGGAGATGTCAAAATCGAAATTTACCAGGACAAAGCTCCCCTCACCGCCGCAAACTTTTTGAACTACGTTGATGGCGAACGTCTTCAGGGGGCCAGCTTCTATCGGGTCGTTCGCATGGGAAACCAACCGGACAATGACATCAAGATAGAAGTCATTCAGGGCGGTCTGGGCCGCAGCGATCATGAAAGCCGGTTGCCACCCATCGAGCACGAGACAACGGACAGGACGGGTGTCCTCCATAGAGACGGTGTGATCTCGATGGCACGCCTAGCTCCCGGGACTGCATCCTCGGAGTTCTTCATTTGCGTTGGCGATCAACCGGAGCTCGATTTTGGGGGTCGCCGCAACCCCGATGGCCAGGGTTTTGCCGCATTCGGAAAAGTGATCGAGGGGATGGACGTGGTGAGAAAGATCCACCAGGAACCGGCAGACGGGCAAAGCCTTACCCCCGCAATCGGCATCACCGCGGTGGCAAGGGTCGACTAGACTTTACGGGGTTCCGGAGACTCCGGCGGGGACTACACCGCGGGTGAGCTTCGCCCGGTGCTCTTCTGCCTCGAAGCGGTTTTTCAGCCTCTGGTAGACGTTCATGACTTTGGGAACATAGTGGCGCGTTTCCTCGGCGAGTCGACTGCTACCGGCCCGAAAGTAACGAGCGTTGCGCGGACCCCCATTGTATTCTGCGAGCACGACCTCAACGTCCTTGTGAGTGGAAAGCAAGATATCCAAATAGAGCGCAGCCATCTCGGTGTTCTTCTGAGGGTCGTAGAGCATCTCCGGCGAGTATTCCCAGCTAAGCGTTCGGGCGAGCATTCGTCCGGTCGTGGGCGCGATTTGGTAAAGGCCGGCGGCGGCGGCATGACTCGTGGCGGACGCGTTGTAACCGCTCTCTACGATTCCGACCGCCAAGAACAAGAGGGGATCAATCGTGGGATATTTCTCCGACGCTATAAGTACGAACTGGGCATACTGGTAGGCATCGCTGATACCTATTCGATGATTGGCTCGAACGATCTCGTCGCGAATTCCCAACAACAACCTCTGGCGTTTGGAGTCGAAGCGAACTCCCGAGTTCAGTTGCTGGGTCTTTTGCTCGACCTGGGAGAGAGCCGATTCGACACGTGCGTTTATGATACGGATGTGCTGCAAGGCGATCGATGCAGTACCGGCGGCCACCAGCAATAGGAGACTCACGCCGACCAAGGCGGTGCTGCGCCACCGAGAACTCGCACGGCGCTCGTCGGCCCCAAAGCTCTCGTTTTTTTCGAGCAGATCTCTGAGCTCCTCGCGACGTGCTTCCGAAAGACCCGTGAACTCGACACCATGCAAAGCGCCGATGGGAAGGCCGTTTTGGCTCCAGACGATGCGTGCTTCGGTCTCGAAGGGTTCGCCCTTCTTGTTGAGACCAAGCTTCAGGCGAACGCTACGACCCGTCTCGAGAAGGTGATCGTTGAAGATGCTCGCCCCGCCGTCTGACGAGCCCGTTGCTTGATGGTCCGGGCGGGAACTCTGGTTCTCGCCACCCGTGGTTTGACTGGGCGCGCTGATGTCCTTGAGGACGCCGTAGGATGGAAGAATCTGATGGTCATGAACCGTCAGGACTACGGAGTGCTGGGGTGACAATCGCGGGATCGCCCGCCTGTCCGGCCGATCTTCGAGGATCTGATTCTCGCTCATAACGACAAACTCCCTTGCCTGCGGAGAGACTGCTCCCGCTGGCAAGCGCTCTGGTTGGGGGGAAACGCTTTTCCAGTTCGTTGGGGAACGCTCAGCATGCCCTTTTTGGATGGCCGGGTCAAGTCAGCCAGGAGGGGACTCTGCCCGAACCGGGAGGGAAAGCCTTTAACCCTTTGATTATGCGCCGCTTAGTTTGATAGAAACCCTTGACGCCGGTGTTTCGTCTAATGAGTCGTGTTCGGGTTGACTGCACTCTCGAGGTGAGAACATGGAAAAATGGCTAAGCGATTTCCGCTACGGGTTCAGAACGCTTCGAAAGAGTCCCGGCTTTACCGCCGTTGTCCTTTGCACGCTGGGGCTGGGCATCGGAGCGAACACGGCGATTTTTAGTGTGGTGCACTCGGTGCTTCTCCGACCGCTCTCCTATCGGCAGCCGGACCGTCTTGTTGCCATTTGGGAATCGCTAGTCGAGCCCGGCTTCGAGAAATTCAGGGTGGCTCCGGGCAATTACCTCGACTGGCGGCAGAACCGCGTTTTCGAGGAGATGGCGATGTTTGGGGCCTCGCGCTACAGCCTGACGGGCGAGGGTGAGCCGGAACAACTTCTGGGAGGAAAAATCACCGAAGGCTATTTCCGTACGTTGGGTGTTGAACCGCTACTGGGACGTGTCTTCAGCCAAGAGGAGGAGACGCCCGGACGGGACAATGTCGTCCTGCTGAGCTACGGCCTCTGGCAACGCCGATTCGGCGGCAATAGCGAAATCCTAGGACAGCCCGTCACTTTCGATGGCAACCTCTTCACCATCATCGGCGTCATGCCGCAAGGAATCTATCCCACTTGGTTGAACTCGGTGGGTCAGATCCAGTTTCGCCCCGACCATCATCAGTTTTGGGTGCCGATGGCTTTGCCGGAGGGTTTCCGCACCACGCGGCGCTCACACGTTTTTGGTGTGCTGGCACGGCTTAGAAGCGGCGTCAGCTTCCAAGAAGCGCAACTGGAGATGGAAACCATAGGCCGAAGGTTGGAGCAAGCCTTTCCGGAGAACGCGAAAGAACGCATCGTGGTGACGCGGTTGGTAGACGAAGTGGTCGGCGCTTTCCGTTCCGGTCTTCTCGTACTACTCGGCGCGGTGGGCCTTGTCTTGGCGATCGTGTGCGCCAACATCGCGGGATTGATGCTCGCGCGCTCTGCGTCGCGGCAAAGGGAAGTGGCTGTGCGAGCCGCCTTGGGTGCCTCAAGGGGGGACGTCGTCCGGCAGTTTTTCGCGGAGAGCCTCCTCCTCGGTCTAGGAGGTGGAGCCCTCGGTCTGGGCGCTGCCTATTTCGGCCATGCGGTTCTAACGAGGATAACGCCGCATGGGATCCCTCGCTTCGGCGATGACCGAATCGATTTCACCGTTCTCTGCTTCGCCGCTGTCGTCTCCATCTTGGCGAGTGTGATGTTCGGGCTTGTTCCTGCCTTCCAGTTCTTGAGGCCGAATCTTCATGAATTACTCAAAGAGGGTGGTCGAGGAACGGCAGGAGACTCGGATCGTCGACACGGGTTTCGAAGAGCCTTGGTGGTTGCCGAAGTCTCGCTAGCAGTCATGCTCGTGATCGGCGCCGGTCTGCTCATACGGAGCTTCTCGCAGCTCGTCCAGGTCGATCCCGGATTCCGTGCCGATCGGATCCTGACATTCGAGCTGGATCTGTCTCAAACAAGATATCCGCATTGGTCGCGAGTCATGAATGGGTATTCGACTATTCTCGAGCGGGTGCGCGAGCTTCCGGGGGTTCGCTCCGCAGCCATCGCCTACGATCTTCCGCTCGAGGCAAATTGGGAGACGGTTTTCCGCATTGCGGGCCGTCCCGAGCCCAGGCCTGGCGACAGTCCGGGCGCTACGTTACGGTTGGTGAGCCCCGACTATCTCCGCACCACCGGCATCGAGCTCGTCCGCGGGCGCGCCTTCGTCGAACGGGACGATGCGGAGCATCCAGGAGTCGCCATCATTAATAGCTCGCTCGCCCGGAGGTACTTCCTCGATGAGGACCCGATGGGCCAAATCCTCCAACATCACAATACCGCCGAGGATCTTCCCAGTTCTTTCGAGATCGTGGGAATCGTCAAAGACGTCAAGTTCCGGGGGCTCGATGCCTCGGTGGAACCGGCGCTTTACCTTCCCGCGCGCCAATTCATTGTCGGGGATATGGGCGTCTTGGTTAGGACCGCCGCCGATCCGCTCGCTCTACTTCCCTCCGTGCGCGCCGAAGTGGCGGCGGTAGATCCAAACCTGCCTATCTTCAGAGTGGGGACTCTCGAAGCCTTCTTTGACAACTCTGTGGCCCAACCGCGGTTCAACATGCTGCTCCTTAGCCTCTTCGGCCTGGCGGCGCTCGTTCTCGCCGCCATCGGGATATATGGGCTGCTCTCCCACACGGTCGCCGAGCGCACACATGAGATCGGCGTGCGTATGGCACTCGGCGCGCGGGCGAAGGACGTGCTTCGGTTGTTTGTAGGCCAGGGCCTCCGCCTGACTGCGATTGGTCTTGTTCTGGGCATGGTGGGTGCGGTCGCACTCGCGCGCGTGATGGAGAGTCTGCTCTTCGGAGTGAGCTCGACCGACCCGGCGACGTTCGTCGGGGTCGTGGCGACACTGGCGGCGGTTGCCGGCCTCGCCAGCTACCTACCGGCGCGCCGGGCGACCCAGGTCGATCCTATGGTTGCGCTCAGGCACGACTAGCAGGGTGCTGAAAAATTCACGGCACCCTGCGCGCGAACGTAGCCATGAGCCCATGCGGAGTCGCCAGTCGACGGAGCATGAGGCGTGGGGTGGGGCCCCGAGCCACTTATGGAAGAGTGAGCGCGCATTGAGCATTAGTGTCTGCTCGAGTCCTAGACAAGAAATTCCAAAGCTGACACGACCGAGTTGTAGTGTCTCGGGGGTTGATGTAGCTTGGCGGTCAGCCAAACGGTAGGAGAGAGCACAGGAATGAGTCTACGGTCGGTAGTGAGTCTCGGAAGCGTACTCTTCGCGGTCATGGGGATGCAGCGCGCGTCCCCACCCATCGAGGTAAGCTTCGATCAAGGAACCAACTTCTCGGTAGCCCTCTCCCCCGACGGCTCGCACATGGTCATGGATCTTCACGGCACACTCTGGTCGCTTCCTATCGAGGGCGGCGAGGCTCAGCCGCTCACCGACGGGCTGGGCGACGATAGATTGCCCGATTACTCGCCGGACGGTACTCGTCTCGCGTTCCAGTCCTATCGTGCTGGCAGCTGGGATATCTGGGTGATGGGTACGGACGGCAATGGACTCACCGCTTTGACGGAAGGTCGCTTCGACGACCGGGAGCCGGTCTGGTCTCCGGACGGGACACGCATCGCTTTCTCCTCGGACCGTTCCGGGAATTACGACCTTTGGATACTCGATGTGGCGCGCGGGGAGGTAACCCAACTGACGCACGATCCCGCGAACGACTACATGCCCGATTGGTCACCGGATGGAAATGAGGTTGCCTTCATCTCCGAGCGGGGCGAGGGCAGCTCCACCGAACTGTGGCGAGTCGACACAAGAAACGGCGAAGCGGGTCGGATCGCATCGTTCGAGGGCGAGGTCGCAAGCCCGGCCTGGAGTCCGGATGGTAGGCTGATTGCGCTTCGTCGGCTCCGCGAGCGGACGTATGCACTTTCCAGCTGGCGTTTCTCGGAGGGGATCGAAAGCGATCTCGTCTTGATTTCGGCGAAGGGTGGGGAGCCGATCAAGAAGACCAGCGGGGAAGACGTGTTTCCTTTTCGACCCGCGTGGGCGCCGAATGGGGACGTCATCTACACCTCGGATGGCGAGATTCGCCGCTTGTCTGGCTCGGGAGCAGAACCGGAAGGGATTCCTTTTTCCGCCAGCGTGTTTCTTGACCGGCCCGCCTACTCCCGCCGCGCCGCCAGAATTCCAAGAGCGGGGCAACGGCTGCCGGTACGCGGCATCGTAGGGCCGTCGCTTTCTCCTGATGGCGAGAAGCTAGCCTTCTCTGCGCTCGGAGATATTTGGATCGCCTCGGCGGATGGAAAGGGGCCCGTTCCTTTCACGCGCGACGAGTATCTGGACTCGGATCCGAGTTGGTCTCCCGATGGGAAGGAGGTCGTCTTTTCTTCCGATCGCGCGGGCACGATGGATCTCTGGAAAAAAAAGGCCGACTCCTTCCCGGGAAGCAACGCGGTGAGACTGACCGAGCTTCCGGGGGCGGAGGTCGTGCCCGTCTGGTCTCCCGATGGTCGCTGGATCGCCTACACCGACGAGCAGGACGACCTGTACGTGATTTCTTCCAATGGTGGCGCGGCGCGGCTCATTCGGAGAAGCCGGCGCTGGGCGGGCGCGCCGAGCTGGTCGAGCGACAGCAAACACCTTGCCGTCGCGACGCTGGAACCCTACTCCACACGTTTTCGAGAAGGGATTAACCGCATCGTTGTGATCTCGAAGGACTCCGGAGTGGAGCGAGTGGTTGAGCTTTCGGATGACTTCTCCGGACGGAGCTTCGGCTCGCGCGAGGGAGACGGCCCGGTGTGGAGCCCGGACGGGCAGAAGCTCGCGTTCGCCATGGATGGCGGGCTTGCAATCCTGCCCGTTACCCCGGAAGGGGAGGCGACGGGTCCTCCGGTCACTGTCTTCGATATGCCGATCCATTTCCCGGCTTGGTCTCCCGACTCGGAGAGCCTCATCCTCCTCGCGTCTGAAAAACTAATGCGAGTCAACATCGGAAGCGGCCAGGCTAGCGAGATCACGCCCGAGTTGAGCTACCGCGTTCCTTTGGCCGGCGGGAGGATGGTGATCCGAAACGCTCGTCTCATCGACGGCACCGGGGCTCCCCCTCGCGAAGGCATGGACATTTTGATCGACGGTGACCGGATCGAATCGGTTCAACCCGCCGGGATCGCTTCGGTCGACGATGTCCGCGTGATCGACGCGACAGGAAAGACGGTCATTCCTGGGCTCATCGACATGCACACGCACCCGAGTCTGCCCGACTACGGCGGCCGGCAAGGGCGGCTGTGGTTGTCCTTCGGTGTCACTTCGATCCGAACTACCAGCGGCGCCATCTATCGGACCATCGAGGAACGGGAGAGCATCGAGAGCGGGCGGCGCCTCGGTCCTCGCATTTTCAGCACCGGTTTCGCCATGGACGGAGAGCGTATCTTCTACCCGGAGTACGTGGCGCTCGAGAACGAGGGGGAGCTTCTTCGCGAGCTCGAACGAGCCTTCGCTCTCGACTATGACCTCATCAAGACCTACGTCCGTCTCCCGGACACGCTGCAGAAGAGAGTGGTCGAGGAAGCTCATCGTAAAGGTGTGTTCGTCAGCTCTCACGAGATCTATCCGGCGGTTGCGTACGGTGTAGACGGCATCGAGCATGTGCAAGGCACCAGCCGTCGAGGCTTCTCTTCCAAAATCACCGATCTAAGAAGGAGCTACCAGGACGTTGTCGAGCTCGTCTCACGGTCCGGCGTCTTCTTCACACCGACCATCCTTCTCCAAGGGGGTTTCCGATTGGCGCTGGCTCGCGAGCCGGAGCTACTCGACGATCCTCGTCTGACCAGCCTCCTTCCCTCGTGGGTACTCGCCACCGCGCGTGGCTCGGTGGTGGGTAGCGTAAGCGAACGCGAGGAAGCCATGAAGCCGGTCTTCGCCACGGTGGACGCCATTGCGAAGGCCGGCGGTCGGCTCATCGCTGGCACTGATGCGCCCATCGTTCCGTATGGCTACGGTCTGATCCTTGAGATCGAGCAATTGTCGGAGGCTGGCCTGGGGCCGCTTCGAGCGATTCGGGCGGGCACGCTGGAAGCCGCTCACGCCCTCGGTGCATCGGACGACTTGGGTTCGATTCGTCGTGGCAAGCTGGCCGATCTGGTCATTTTGGAGGCCGATCCCACGGAAGACATCCGCAATCTCCGGAAGGTCGAGAGCGTGATACTAGGTGGGAAGATGGTCGAAATGTGGAAGCTCCTCGTGATCCGAGGGGCTCACTGAATTTTTCTTTCCATCCGGCTGCGAAAACGCGCCACCTCGATAACGAATCGTTCGTGACTTCCGCGACCGACTTCCTCTTTCTCGTCAAACGCGGTGACGTCGAAAACGCAGCGTCTCCCATCAACCTCGGTTAGACGCGCCCGGGCCCAGACTCTCATTCCGAGCGGCGTGGCGGCGGTATGGCTTACGTCGACTTTTGTGCCGACGGAGGATTCCCCTTCTTCGTAGAATGGCTGGAGCAAATGATGGGCGGCCATTTCCATCAAGCGGATCATCTCCGCGGTGGCTAGAACCGGTGGGACGTCATTCAGGCCGATCACGCTGATCTCTCGTGTCACCACGCGTTCGAGCTCTTGTTCAAGTCCCGGTTTCAGATTTCCCTTCATGTCTTGAGCATCTCTCGAAATGAACACTAGACTCAAACGGCGAGACGATCAAGCGCTGTAAATGTCAACCTAAGTTTCCGCCCAACGCCGCGATCTCGCGAGCCAGATCTGCGAGGTAGGGAATGCCATCGCGCAACCGCGCACCGTGCCATGAGAGAAGCTGCCCGTCCACCAGAAGAGTTCTTCCCTTCAGACTCGAGGGATCGCCCGTCGCCCTCAGGAACTCCGTCGTGTGTTTGGCCTCGAAGGGGAAGGGTTCTGAGCTGAAGAGAACGACGTCTGGACGTAGCTCCTCAATCTCGGCTACCGTGAGCTGCGGGTAGCGACCGGCCTCCGGGGCGATGACGTTTCGACCTCCCGCCTCGCGAATGAGCGCGTCGATGAAGGTCGCAGTGCCGGCGGCCATGTAGGGCTTCTGCCAGATGAGGTACAGGAAGCGAAATGGCGCCCGGGTGCGAGACTCCTGGGTCAGATTCGTCCGGGCGAGAGCAAGGTTATCGATGAGCTTACGTGCTGCGTCGTCGCACTGGAGCAGCACGCCGAGTATTCGCAGTTCTTCGAGTGCGGTAGTGAGATCTCGCGGGAAGGCTACGTACACAGGTGCCACCGTGTCCAATTCAGTTACATCCTGTTCTCGGTTTTCTTCCTTGTTGCCCAGGATTAAATCCGGCTTGAGGCTGCGGATGACATCGAGTCGAGGGCTCTTCGTGCCGCCGACGACGGAGGTCTTCTCCCGGGCCTCGGGTGGGAGCACGCAATAGCGGGTCACCCCCACCAAGCGGTCACCGGCGCCGAGGGCATGGACCGACTCGGTTGTCGAAGGCACCAAGCTGATGATGCGCCGGGGAGGGAGGGTCAGGCTTATGGCCGCGCCCCTCGCATCCGTCAGAGAGATCACCGACGCATTATAGCCGTGCCCCTCCGTACATGAAGGACCCGAGGTGTTGATACTGGGGCCTTCCATTACTCCCTCTCTGTCAGGGAGAGAGCTGCGGTGAGGGTGGCAATGGAAGTCCCTTTCCGTTTGCTCCCTCTCCCTCAGGGAGAGGGCCGGGGTGAGGGTGGTTCAACACTCCGGGGCGAGGTTTCCATCCTCCGGATAGGTGGGAGTTTACGGGGCCCCACCACGCGGGTCGGCCAGTGGCGAGGACGGGTTGCGAGTTCCGACCGAGACGTGAGGTGGCTCGCGGGGGCATCTGGAGCGGCTTTTTTTCATTTCTTCTCTTGCAGGATCGGCCGCTCGCTATTAGAATACGCGGATTAGACTCGCTCCACTGATACAAATTGGGTGCAGAGGACGAGCAGGGTGGAGCCATTTGGCGGCGCCCTGGAGTGTGTTGCTTGTAGTGTAAGTCTTTTCGAAAGGAGACAGCGGAATGGCGACTAAGGCAATGACCAAGACTCAGACCGTCAGCTACATAGCGGAAAAGGCCAACCTCAGCAAGAAGGAGGCGGCTGGAATTCTCGAGGAGCTAGCGGATCTGGCGGTCAGGGAGACCAAGCGAGCCGGGCAGTTCGTCATCCCAGGGATCGGTAAGCTCGTCAAGGCTCACCGAAAGGCCAGGAAAGGGCGCAATCCTCAGACCGGCGAAGAGATTCAGATCGCGGCCAAGACGGTGGTGAAGTTCCGCGTGGCCAAGGCGTGCAAGGACGCGGTCGTTCCGCCGAAGAAGTAGTTCCGGGAACGTTTTCCTGTTCGAGTGCTGACTCGCCCGGAGGACTCTCCCCAACGGTAGAGCCCTCCGGCCAGCCGTTCTCTCGGTATCGGCACCTCCCAACCCTCCTTCGTCGTCATGGGCTAGCTCGGGAAGACCGGGCTCCGTGCGGCTACAGCGTTAGCGTCTGCAGTCGTCGCCCAAGGCAGCTCCGAGGCCTTCGAACCGATCTGAAAACTGTGATAGTTTCCTGCCCGACTTAACCTAATTAGAAGATGAGGGAAGCTCCAATGACCCAACCTTTCGTTAACGAACCTTTGACCGACTTCAGCCGTGATGACGACCACAAGGCCATGCTCGAGGCCCTGGCTTACGTCAAGCACGGAACGGGTGCCGAGTACGATCTCACCGTCGGGGGAGAGCGGCTGCGAACCGATGACAAGCTGCGCTCCACCAATCCGGCCCGCCCTAACGAAGTAGTAGGGATCTTTCAGCGAGCCTCTTTGGAGATCGCATCGAAGGCGGTCGATGTTGCCCACGAGACGTTCCAGACCTGGCGGCACACCAGAGCGACCGAACGTTCCCGGTATCTGTTCGATGCTGCCAACGCTATGCGGAGACGTAGGCATGAGCTGTCGGCGTGGATGGTGCTGGAAGCGGGAAAGAGTTGGGTCGAGGCCGATGCCGACACCGCGGAGGCCATCGACTTCCTCGAATTCTACGCCCGGGAGAATCTACGCCTCGCTCAACCGCAGCCTTTGGTGGAGATCCCTTCCGAGGCCAGCGAGCTTCACTACATTCCGCTCGGCGTTGTGGTCGTCATTCCACCATGGAACTTTCCGCTAGCCATCCTCGCCGGCATGACCAGCGCCGCTATCGTGGCCGGCAACACCGTCGTCTTGAAGCCCTCTTCGGACTCGCCCACCATCGGTCGGAAATTCTTTGAAATCATGGAAGAGGTGGGCTTGCCGGAAGGAGTCTTGAATTTTGTCACCGGCTCCGGGGCCACTGTGGGCGACACCCTCGTCACCCATCCCAAGACCCGAATGATTGCTTTCACCGGTTCCAAGGAGGTTGGACTCGGGATCAACGAGAAGGCGGCCCGCGTCACGCCCGGTCAGATCTGGATCCGGCGCGTCATTGTCGAGATGGGTGGCAAAGACGCCATCATCGTGGATCGGGATGCCGACCTCGACGCGGCGGTGGAGGGCGTGGCGTCCTCCGCCTTCGGCTATCAGGGGCAGAAATGCTCCGCTTGTTCTCGCGTCGTTATCGACGAAAAACTCTACGATACATTCCTCGAGAAACTGACGGAACGAACGGAAAAACTCCAGATCGGTCCAACCGACGACCCCCGTCACACCTTCGGACCGGTCATCAACCGTTCGGCGATGCAGTCCATCCTGGGGTACATCGAAAAAGGTGTTTCGGAAGGCGGACGCTTGCTGACCGGCGGTGGTGTAATACCCGCCGCCGAAGGGTATTTCATTCGCCCGACGATCATCGCCGATGTGGATCCAAAGGGGACCATCGCGCAAGAGGAAATTTTTGGGCCGGTGCTCGCGGCTCACAAGGCCAAGGACTTTGACGAGGCTCTCAAACTCGTCAACGACACCGAGTACGGGCTCACCGGTGCGGTTTATACCGGAAGCCGAGACAAGATCGACCTAGCGAAGAAACACTTCCACGTAGGCAATCTCTATTTCAACCGGAAGTGCACGGGGGCAATGGTTGGTGCCCATCCCTTCGGGGGATTCAACATGTCGGGCACCGATTCTAAGGCCGGTGGCCGAGATTACCTGTTGCTCTTCACGCAGGCAAAGTCACTGTCCGAGAAGATTCGATAATTTGGTGCCGTTCCTCCTCCGTTTCCTCTCCCCTTTGGGGAGAGTTGGCCGTCAAAACACGTTGTGCCAACGAACAAAGTGGCCAGACGGCGGTGAGGGGGCCAGGGCGCCGTAGTTCTTTACTACGGTGTACTCTCGCCGAACAAGACGTTTTCCTCGCCGAGCTCCTTAATTTTCTTTTCCATCTGCTCGACTAGTTTGTCTCGTCGCGCGATGATGGCCTTGATCTGCCCACCCATCAAGATGCTATCGAGCTTAGCATCTAGCTGCTCCTTGTCGAGGGCCTGCAACTTCGCCATTAGCTGTCGATCGTATTGGGAGGGAAGTTTGTTGTCCTTGCCGATTTTTTTCTTGCTCAGAAAAGCCCGGGAGTGGTCGATGAGGATGACGTCGTGCTCGGGGTCAACCAGGAAGTTACGGGCATTGCGGTCCTCGTTCAGTATCAGGTTGTCGAATATCTTCATGCGGGAGAGCTGGTGGCTCCAGTCCTCGGTGGCAGGAACGATATTCATGACGTCTCCGTAGAGCCTGCAGTCATCGACCCAGAGTTGAAGAGAACCGTTCTTCTTGTTGATCTTTCTGATGATGGTTGGAGGGACCATGTTGAGCCCCACCATCTTATCTAGCTCGTACGCGGCGACCTCGGCCTCGTAGCTCTCCCAGAACCCGCCGGCTCGGCCTCGCTTGATGGGTTTGAAGACTGCCTTGAACTCCATGTCTCCCTTCTTGAGTATTGCGGAACTTGGTTTGGTGACACCGACGCCGATGTCTTCGATGGAAACCACCTCAGCCGTCCTGAGGAGCTCCTCGAACTCCGCCTCGCGCCCCACCCAAATTTTGACCGTGCACTGTTTCGCGCCCTGTGCCTGCGGCTGAGCTACTGCCGGCGCGCTGTCGGTGGCGGCCTCCTGAGCCTGGCCGGCGGCGACACTGGACAGTACGAAGGGAAGCAACAAAAGATACTGTCTACTCATGGTTTGACCTCCTGTCTTGGTAAATCCACCGCATCAGTCAATTTCTGAAGCTGTTGCCGGGCACCGTCGCCGGCAGCTGGATCGGATTGCACCGCGAGCTCGAAGGCTTCTCGGGCCTTGGTGGTATCGCCCAAGCCGAGATAGGCGAGCCCCAGGTGGTAATAGGCTTCGTAGCTCGGGTTGCCTTTCTCGATGCTTTTTTCCAGACTGTCGATCGCTTGGGGGTACTGACGAAGAATGACCTGAAGGCGTCCGTAGGTCAGAAGAAAAGAGGGGTTGTCGGGTTGTTCGCTGAGTGCCTGCCGGATCATGTCCTCGGCAGAATTCAGAGCCAAGTTGTGATCTAAGGAGAAACGGGCCAGTAGGTTCTTGAGATGCGGATTGTCGGGTGTCCGTTCGACGACTGTCTTGAGACCGTCCAGATAGATCAGGTACTGTTCGCGCGCCTCCTCACTCATTCCGAGGTCACGGTAGATATCCCCCAGTGTCTGGTTGTACCGGAAGGGGATCGGCTTGGGTATCCGCAAGAGCTGCTCCAAAGCCAGCCTGGCATTCGGGAGGTCGGCCTTGGCTTGGTACTCTTCCCAGAGCTTCACATGGACGGTCACGTTGTCCTTATCCACAGCCGCTACTTCTTCTATGTAGGCGGCCAAGTTCGTCTCATCCAGGTACTCGGGAAGCTTCACCTTTCCGCCGGGATGAATGGCGCTCAACGTGTCGCCCTCGATCTCCAGCGCCACCTGGTGGCCCCCTTCGTAGAGCTCGAGCATGCCGGTGTCGATGCTGATGTGTTTGCTGCCGAAGCGCGGCTCGATGACGCCTTGGGTCACGGTATGTCCCACGACCATGCGCTCCGCGTCCAGGTTGGCAAGAATCTGGTCCACCTCTTCCTTATGCGCATCCTGCTGCTTGCGGCTGAGTGGGACCTCTGAGAGCCCGCGATATTGTAGAGGCGACTTCAAGTGAAAGGTTAGCCCCTCCTCGAGGGGCGCCTTGCCGCTCAACTCCTTCTCGACTTCCTCATTCACCTTCTCGATGCCGAGCGCCGAGACCTCCTCGCTCCAATCGCCGTGCGTGAAGACGATACCGTTCAAACGAACTGCCACAGGGTTTCCGCGTATCCACTTGCCATATTGACCACTCTTTGCGAACGCCGCGCGGTGGCCGAAGTAGCCGTGAGGGTATTTTTGAAGAAATATTTCCTGGGTCTCTTCCTTCGAAGGGATGATCCGGTTCGCTGATCTTGCCTCTTTGAGGTGTTCGTCATAGTAGATCTTAAAGGCGCGTTCCCACGTTTTCTCTGACTTCACATCGGAGAAGGTCTCGTATATCTCCGGTGTGATGTAGTCGGTGATCCCGACCATGTTGAAGGCTTCGTGGTTGCCGATGAGGACATGGACGCGGCCACCCGCCTTCTTGGCTTTCTTCTGGAGCTCCATGTAGAAGTCCAAACTCTTACGCGAGTCGGCGCCTCTATCGATCACGTCACCGACTTGAACCAAATGAGCCTCGCCACCGATCCAATTGAGCTCGTCGTCGATCAGCTTGGCGTTCTTGAGCACGGTAAGAAGACTTTCGTACGCCCCGTGCACATCGCCTACCGCCACGATGCGCGGAACGCCCGTCCAATCGTAGCGGAGCCGAGCCGCATCGGCAGGGACGTCGGCGGGCCCGACGGTGAACGCGGTCAGCAGGGCCAAAATGGCGAGTTTTTTCACAATGGTGCTCAGTGCGCTCTCCGGCCTTCGCTGGCCCACCGTAGGCCAACCAAGCTAGCTTCGGCCAGGTCCCGCCGAAGTCGATCAGTACATCGACTGACGGAGGCGGACCCCCCCACGCCTCATGCTCCGTCGACTGGCGACTCCGCATGGGCTCAAGGCTGTGATCGCGCGCTTGCCGCCTCGATAGCACCCTAGCTGCTTGTACGAGGCTCAGACTGGAACAACGAGCTGAACAATCCCTGCAGCAGATCCACGTGATCTGCCAATACTTCGAACAACCGTTCCCGCTCGATACGGAGAGCCAAGCCTTCCCTCACCACATTGCCGCGCCAACCGAAGGGCGTTCCGGCGAGGGTTTCGTCGATGCCCAGCGCGTCGCCGGCCTTGACCATGAAGGCACCCCCGCCGGTGTCTTCGGGAGGCTCGATCGATAGCTCCCCAGAGAGGATGATGTGGATCGCGGGTTGATCTCCCTCGCCGAAAATACGCTCACCTTTAAGGAGTGGTAACTCTTGGGCGATGGCGGTGAGGGCAAGTAGCTCCTCAGCCGTCGTTCTGGAAAAAACGGGTAGCTCTTGGAGTAGGAGCACTTTCTCTATGGGTTTCAACTCCTCACCAACTCCCGTGACTAGGGACCTTTCTTCCGGGTGAACCGCGCGCTGACGGAGGCTCGGCCTTGCGTTGCCCGAAGGAGCGCTAAGCAACATCCGGAAGAGGCCCTGAGCCAGCTCGATGTTGTCCGACAAGAGGACACGAAACTCTTCGCTGGCGATGGCAAGGCAAATGGATGTTTCGACGGCAAGCGCGGTTTCTCGTAGGGGGGCGCCTTCCAGTACCTCCCGGAAACCGAACAGCGTCGGCGGACCCACTTCTTCTGCCTCCCGATGTTTACCCGAGACGCGGATCTTGCCCTCGACCAAGACCTGGATGTACTCCACGGTTGCGCCTTCTTCTTGAATCGTGCGGCCCTCTTCGTGGCGCACCTGGCGGGCAATAGATGAAATGCGAAAGAGCTCGTCGACGCCGACGAAGCTGAAGAGGGGGATCTGTCTCAGATTGTCGGCCAGCACGACGGCGGGAACCGGAGGAAGTAGCTCAAACTGCATGGGGCCTCTCCTCTCCTAACCGATGGGCAGCCAGGGCGAAAGAGGCCGCTTCGAAAACAACGAAATCCTTGACATCGCGGAAAGCCAGGACTTCCTCGATGTCGTCCGCGAGAGACCAAAGCTTCCGTTCCCGAACCAGGTCGATGGCGGTGGCAGCCACCACCGGGTCGTCGTCGTAGATGAGTCGGGTTAATGTTTCCTCTATACTGCGCACTCGGGTCTTCAAGAAGACGTTTCCCTTGCGTACTTTCTCCTCGAGCGGCAGCTCTTCGATGATGGGCATGAGTCGCTTCCTGAGGTCCCTGCTGAGCATGTTGTCGAGATACTCGGTGGCGCTGGCGCGGGAACGAGCTTCTCCGTGCTCGATCGTCCAACGTGCTGCCACCATGTCTTTCCACGGGTAAATCAGTCCCAAAAGCCCGTAGATGCGGTCCATCGCCCGTCGCGTCTTCTCCTCGACCGCACGGCCGACGAGCGAATCCGTGGACAGGCCCTCTTTTTCGAAGAGATTGTAGTGGATCCCCAAATAACGATAGTAGCGAAGGGCGTCCCGAAGGGCGAGTTTCTCCACCGGTTCGGCGTTGACCGTGAGCTCGGTGTGCTCCCGGCGCAACCTCCCTAGAGCGGTCACCGCCTTGTAGCGAATGAAGCCGTCGTCGTCCTCGAGTGCCTTGAGAAGGATGTCGATCGACTTCTGTGATGGAATGAGGGCGAGGGTCCCCGGGATGTGACGCCGGACCCACAGGTTCTCATCGGGGTCGCTCAAGAAATAGGCGAGAGTGTCAAGCACCCCCTCTCCGTAACTGACCAGTACCTGCCGGGCGCTGTTCTTGAGCTGCCGATGACGCAAAAGCGATACCAACGAAGGCACGAACATATAGTCCGAGGTGCCGAAACGACTCACGCTCTCTATCGCTTCCTTAGCGACGTCGGTATGGGAATCGTACATTAGCGGGATCAGAAGACTCCGGAACACCGGATCCTTGATCTGGGGGATCGCGCGTGCGACCTGGCGGCGGCCCCCGGCCGCTCCGTCGCGCGTGTCGGAAGCGAGTCTTCTAAGGGCGCTCTCTGCAGAGTCCACGTCCTCGCTCCGCTCGCTTCCTCCCAGCGCCACCGCGGCGGCAGAGACTATGCGAGGATCGGAGTCGTCTAAATAGGGCCGCATCAGTTCGGTGATCTTCTCACTCCGGATAGCGGCCAGGGCGGACACGGCCGCGGCACGCACGTCGGGGCTTTCGTCCTTCAGCGCTCGCTCGACGGAGGGAGCCCAACGCTCCATCAGGTCGGGTCGTGCCGACTCCATGGCGGTCAGGGCGCGCGACCGCACGTCGGGCGAGGCATGATGGAGCAAGAGCGGCGTGATGAGGTTCCGCTTGTCGAGCGAGTCGAGTAGATCGATTGCGTAGAGAACGCGGTGCTCCTCGGGACTGCCGAGCTCTTCGACCAGAGCCTCTACGGTCGCCGCGTCGCCCAGCTGAGGCCTCATGCCCACCGGTTCGAGCTCCAAGTGCTCGATGCTCCTGCGGAAGCTTGCGGTGTACTCTTTCCTCGCCCTTCGTGCGAGAAACAGCCACAGAACACAAAAAGTCAGACTAAGAAAACTGAGCTGCACCCAGGTCGCACCGAATACTTTGATGGAGAGCAAGAGCAGCAGCGAGCCAATCCCTTTGCCTATGAACCGGTCGGCGGTGACGTCTACGAAGGCCTTGGCCTTTAGTTTGATCTCCTTAGGGAGAGGTTGAAAGAGAACTTCGCGAGTTGTTTTGTCTAGGCTGTAACGCAGGGAGGTATCGGTTATGCGGGCCACCATCGTTGACCATAGAACGGGGTTGAACAAGATGAGTAGGGCGGTGGCGCCCAGGCTCATCGGCAAAACCATCAGCGCAAAGCCGATGCCGAGGAGCCGGTGAATGCGGCTCGTGAAGTAAACCTGGATGACAAAGCTGATTGCCGACAGGTAAAAAGTAATCTGCGCCAGGAAACCGACGATACCGTCTTCATTGCTTACGAATTGCTCGGCGGCCATGTTGAGCTGCTGCTCGATGGTCACCGCGCCCAGAGCTGCAAACCCGATCACGAGAGAGATGAGTCGTAGATGCTTCGACTGACGCAGCATCGCTAGGGCTTCGCCGCCGCCCACGGTCTCCTTGGTGGGCTGATCCGAACCACCCTCTCTTGGTTGAGAGCGCCGCTGTATCTGAATAACCAGGAAGAAGGACACGACCAAGAGACCTGCACTGAGGAGAATCAGATTCACCGCTCCGACGGACTCCGCTAGTAAAGAAGTGAGTCCGGCGCCGGTCATGCCTCCCAGGCTGGCGCCCCCGCCAATGAACCCAAAGATTCGTTTTGCCTGGCGAGGATCGTAGATGTCGTTGGCGAGGGTCCAGAACTGACTGATGAGGAAGATCCCTACAAGCAACCGACCCCAGAAGTAGAAGGCCACGGAAACCCAAGTGCCGCCGGTCTGGAACAGGAACCAAAATGCAACCAACGTCCCTACTACTGCGATCTGGGTCCCAGGCAGCACCCAAAGTCGAGGGACCTTGCCGACCAGGCGGCTGTAGAACTGCATGATGAAGCCCATGCCGACGCCGGCAAAGAGCATGACCCACGGCAGGTTGTCAGCCCCTACGTCGGCAATGAATTTTCCCGTAGCGGAGGGTTTGATGTTGTTGTATGCGGTCATAACCAGGAAGGAGTAGATAAACATCATGACCGCGGTGGCGCCCTCACCTTCCCGGAGAGTGAGGATGGGAGAAAGAAGACGACGGATAAGTGAATCAGTCATAAGGTCTTTCGCTCTCTCAGCTTAGAAGTGCGGTGGATAAACGACCACCGGGAGAGTTATGTTATTTCAGTCTTGCCGTTGCGGCAAGTAAGGTGTTTGCGGTCGGATTCAGGGCACGCGGAGGCTGGCCCTGGCTCGTTCGACTGATTCCATATACTCAGCGACCCTCTCAGGATCGACCGGATTCTCACCCTGGCCGTCAACTTTCATGCTAGTCCCAACGATGGTTCCGTCGGCGTAGCCAAGGAAATCCGCGATGTTGTCGGCCGCGGTTCCCGACCCCATGAGAATGGGCCTCTCTTTAGAGAGTTCTTTGGCTCGTCGCACCTTGTCGAGTGGCGGGGCGTCCCCGGTCATCCGCCCAGATACGATAAGTGCATCGGCTAGGTAGAAATCGGTCCATTCGATGTGGGTCTCGAGATCCAGGCCGGGGAACGGAACTGAATGCTTCTTGTCGACATCTGCGAATATCTTGATGTGCTCCGCATGCAGATGTTTCCGCTGGCGGAGCAGGCCGGCCGCACACCCGTGGTCGAGCTCTCCGGTATCCCAAAGCCTAGCGCCGGTCAGGATGCAGATGCGGACGAAACTTGCCCCGGAGGCTACCGCGATGGAGAGCGTGATTTCTCCGCCGTTGTGGATTACGTTGATGCCGGTGGGCACTTTGGCTGCTTTCACGACCTCACGTGCGGCGACCGCCTGGGCGGTCATCCCTTCGGGCAGTACTTCTTTCCCCACGAAGTACGGATGGTCCCACATGTTCTCCACGATGAGTCCGTCGACACCGGCTTGTTGGTAGGTCTCCACATCCCGAAGAGCCCATTCGATGATCGGCTCGATGCCTTGGCCGTCATAGTTGGGAGCACCGGGGAGGGGGGGCAAGTGCACCATGGCGATGACGGGTTTTTCCACCCCGAACATATCGCTTAGGTGGGTTAAGCGAAGTGCGTCTTGCTTCTTCTTCCATTCGGGAGTCAACGGGACGGTCTCCTTTTTCTCCTGGCTCTTCGCGATAGGAGCTCCATGGTATCGCGAACCGCGGGATAGAAGCGCTGGAGCCTTGGACTGTTCTTCTCGCGCTCGATGATTTTGGCGAGCTCGGCTCGCGTTACCGCTTTGTGGGAGGATTCCGAGCCTACGACCGCGGCACCCGCGGCGTTTCCCAAGACGGCACAGGCCTCCGGACTTAACATCCGAGAGCATGCCAAGGATATAGCCGGCGTTGAAGGCGTCGCCGGCGCCGCACGTGTTGATGGCCTTGGACTCGAAGTGCGGTACTCGGAAAGTGGCTTGTTCCGTATAGACCCGACAGCCGCCGGCCCCGAGGGTCACCGCCACCTGATCTACTCCAAGCTCCCGGGCCTTACTCGCCGCGCGACTCAATCGACGCTCGTCGAATGCGAGTCTCAGCTCTTGGGCACTCGGCAACGCCAGGGTGACGTGGCGTAAGGCACGGCGGAGCACGTCCGATGCACCGACGGCCGCCTCCCAGCCGAAGTCGAGCGATGTGGACGCCCCTCGCTTCCGTGCCGTTTCGAGGGCAAGCAACGCAGCCCGTCGCGACTCCTGTTCGATCAACGAATATCCGGAGACATGGAGGTGCCGAATGCCGTCGAGGGCTTCAACGATTCCTTCCCGCTGCAGCGCCATGTTCGCTCCGCGGACACCGATCAAAGTGCGCTCACCGTTCTCGACCACGGGAATGACGCAGATGCCGGTTGGACGGGCGGGGTCTTTTTGAACTCCCCCGGTATGAACGCCGGCGCGGGTTAATTCTTTGAGAAGCGCTTGACCCTCGGGGTCTTTGCCGACCCGCCCGATGACGCTCGTTGGAACGCGGAGACGCGCCAACACGATGGCCGTATTGGCGGCCGAGCCCCCGAGAGCCCAGGCGCTGCCTTGGGCGGGGTTGTCCCGACCGGGTCTTGGAAACGAGCGGAGTCGTATGAAAAGATCACGGTTGATATCGCCAAGGACGGCAGCCTGCGGGCGTTTCGCCAAAGTGATCGCTCGTCTTCAAGGGCGTCAATCAACGAGGTCGGTAACCTCGAACTCGTTAGACGAACCCACCATAGCATAGCATCGGCGGCCTCCCCTGAGCCGGTTCCTACGGTTCTACGATGAGACGTCCACCCTCCGGTTGGCCGGGAGCTTCGGCCTCGGGAAGCTTCGCTAAAGCTCCCCGGAAGACTCGTTCGGCGGAGTCCAGATAGCTCTTCTGATTCTCGACTTGTTTTTGGTGCGTTTCGATAGCAGATTGAATGGTCTGCAACACGGTGAGCACATCGGCGTCGGAAGACGGAGGCGCACCCGGCAACTCTTCACGCCGGGCCAGGGTTTCTCTAAGTCTAGTGATAATCGCTTGAAGTCGAAGGTCCTCGCTTTTGTGTTCGTAAACGACACCCTTGGAGAGCGTATCGAAAGTGCGTGCCAGCGTGGACACAACCGCTGCGAGATCCGCGTCCCTGAGCTCGGCCCCTAGCTCATGTCGTGTTCGAATCAGGAGAGAGTGAACGAAGACCAAAAGGGGGACCCGCTCGCGTGGGAGACCCGCGAAGTTGGAGAGGAAACGCATGTCATCCATTTGTCGGCCAGGGTGCTGCCATCGAGGATCATGCTCACCGTGGAGGTAGGGACAGTCCGCCGGACACTGGATCTCCACTCGTCGTTTGGTGCCACAGCAGCGCGAGCAAATGCCGTCGCCTCCGTGAGCGGGGCAGGACCGCTTGCCTTTAACTTTGCCGCAATACCAGCAGTGCACTTTCAGGTCTTGACTGCGTAGGTTGCGGCCAGTAGCTCGGCAACATTGCGGAAACGCCCATCCGGCTCTTCGGCCAGACATCGGGCAATGATCTGGTCCAGCGCCACGGGGATTCCAGGCACGAGCTTCTGAAGGGTAGGGGGAGCACCGTTGGCTGCCGCTTGAGGGCTGGCGGGGTGGAGCCCAGTCATTCCGTGGAAGAGCAGCCCGCCCAGCGAGTAGATGTCGGTTCTCGCGTCGGCTGGGTTGCCGGCGAGGAACTCCGGAGGCGCATATCCATCGCCTTTGCCGAGCGCAGGCGTACGGAGGGCGCCCAAGCCGAGACCGGATAGACGTAATTTACCGCCCTTGGCGACCAGTACATCGGTCAACTTCAGATCCTTGTGTAAAACCTGCCGTTGATGCGCGTATGCCAGGGCAATGCACAGGTTGGTGAGGAGATCGATCGCCTGCCTGACGTTCAGGCGTCGGTCGCCCGATAAGATCGCCGCCAGGCTGCGACCCTCTACGAACTCCATGATTACGGTTTTTTGTCCGCGCATCTCAGTCAATCCGAGCAGGCGAACCAGGTTTGGATGATCGAAGCTGCGAGCGATCTTCGCCTCTGCCAAGAAACGTTTGACGGTCTCATCGTTCTGGAGGAGGTCTTTCCTCAAGATCTTCGCGACGACCGGCCGGCCATTGCGAGTATCGAGGGCTTTGAACGTTCCGCCCAAGAGACCGCGGCCCAGTTCCTCAATCAACTTGAAATGAGGAGTGGGCGCAGTGCCTGCCGTCGGAGCCGAAGCTTTCGGAGTCGCGGCGGTCGGACGCGGTGGTGCAGCGGCCGGTGCGGGTGTTGCGGGGACAGTAGGCTGCCGCGGTGCTTCCGTCGCTGGTGCCGCCGAAGCCGGGGGTAACACCGCAGGTGCTAGCGTGGCCGGAGCGACAACTGCGGCAGGCGCGGCGGGCGGTGGCATCGGCGCAGCAGGCGGCGCGGCAGGCGGAGCGGCAGGCGCCGGAGCCTGTTGAGCCTGTTGAGCCTGTTGAGACTGCTGCGCGGCGGACGCCGGATCGCTCAAACGTGCAATCCTTTCTTCCACATCCTCGTACCCGTAGCGCTCGGCCATTACCTGACGGAACGTCTCGATCGCTTCCTCGCGCTTGCCGAGTTTTTCGTAGACCAATCCCAGGCAAAAGTAATGTTCCAATGTCTGAGGTCCGATGGGCCGATCGCGCAACACTCGCTGGAGCTTCTCCTGGGCGAGGGAGACCATGTTCTTGTCGAGGAAGAGGCGCGAGAGTAGAACCGTCGCGGTCTCGTAGTTCTCATCCGACGGTTCGACTCGCTGAAATAGCTGGATTGCCCGTTCCCCTTCACCCCGACCATGAGCCAACTTGCCCGCCTCGAAGAAACGCCCTGCCTTTTCGAAGAGCTCAGAAGCCTTGTTCTCTTCTCCAACCTCGGAGTACAACTTGGCCGCCATCAGCGCGTCACCGCCGCGTTCGAACATCTCTGCGGCTTTTTCCTTTTTTTCCGCGAGGAGATAGACGTTCGCCGCCTGAAGAAGAGACTCGCTCTGCTCGTAGCACTTCGCGGCGGAGGTGAGATCGCCCACCGACTCGAAAAGCTCGGCCGCCCGTAGGTTGTCCCCGCCCTTTAGGAATTCCTCAGCGGCCTTCGCGGCATCGCCTTGGCGGAACGCAACCTCGCCTCTGATTGCGGCGGCCCTTTCTGTCTGGCCCGCTTTCTCGAACATCTCCGCGGCTTTCCCCAGCTCCTCTTCTTTGAGGTGCAGCTCTCCGGCTTGGTCGAACTTGCCCATACGGGCCGCGAGCTCGGCCGCCTTCTTGGACAGGCGGGCACGTTGGTAGATATTGGCCGCCTTCTCCAGTTCACCCACCTTTTCGTACAGCTGTCCTGCGATCAAGGCGACCTTGGCTTCCCGATCGGAAGAGGAGGAGATGAGGCCGCCGCCTCCGAAAGAGCTAGTGGCTAGCCAGTGTTTCTCGTAGTTCTCGGCTGCCTTCAGTTGTTTCCCCATTTTTTCGAAGGCCTGAGCGGCCTGAGGATGGTAGGAAACTTGCTCGTAAAGCTCGGCGGCTCGGTCGTATACCTCGGCGTCGTAGTAGAGTTTCGCCGCGTCGATCTTCTGCCCGTTTTGTTCGTAGATTTCCGCGGCCTTCGCGCCATGTCCGGAGGTAACTAGAGTATTGGCGGCACGCTTCCAGTCGTCCGCTCGCCGATACATTTCCGCGGCGTGCTCATAATGTTCGAGCTTCTCGTACAGGGTCCCCAGCGGCAGTGTATTCTTCGGCTTCCTGGTACGTTTCTATGGCCTCTTCGTACCACTCCGCGTCTTCGTAGAGTTGGGCCGCCCCCACGATGTCACCTTTCTTCTTGAGGTTCGTGACTTCACGAGTGAATTGCATCGCACGATACTTCTCGCCTCCGAAACGATCGATGATCTGGTCCCAGACTCCTGACTCCTCGAGCTTGCTCCGCAACGGTGGGAACAGATAGGTCTTGATGACGTAGATGGCGAAGAGAATAAGGGCGATCGGTACGAAGATATCGACGATCGGTGCCGGCAAGAAGCTTTTAAGGAAACTCATGACTTCGAGTCAGAGGCCCACCTGGTTAATACTTGAGAGGACATGCGCACGAACAAGAAGTGACATTCATTTTCGCATGGCCCACCCCGAAATGTCAAAGCATCTCTTTCTCAGTAGTTTACGGAGAGGGCCCGGCCGCCTCCCCTTGACGGACTCTCGCCGGGTCGCTAGCATTGTGTTGGAGGTACTGGCCCCCAACGTAGGGCATCATAACAAGGGTTGCCACAGTCTGACTTGCTCAGGCGCAGCCAAAAACGGGGTTGCGCTAACCGGACAAAGTGAGAGGCACCCAAACTAACTGGTTGCTGAACCGGAAGTGGTCAGGGGTTCCCTGAACACTTGGTTGCCATAACTCGACTCAGTCAGGGGCTGGGCACTCATGGCCAAAGGCGCAGCAGGGGACGCTAAGTGGGATGTAGAAGAGGCGCATCGCCTCGCCGGGCGATACGGCTACCCCTTCGTCGATCTCACCAATTACCAAGAGGACGTCGCTCTGTGGCAACACGTATCGATGGATCTGATCCTGCGCTATCGATTCCTGCCTCTCCGAGACGGGGGACAGTCGCTCGTCGTCGCCGTTGCTAATCCTGAGAAATACCAGATTCTCGACGATCTCGAGCTTGCCTTGGGGCGTCCGCTTGCCCTCGAAGTCGCCCCAAGCTCTCAGATCGATGCCATACTGGAACGCAACGCCAGCTCGAGCTTCCTTCTTGAAGAGGCCTCGGAACAGCTGAAACTGGAATTGGTCAACGAGGACAACGTCGCCAGCCTTGCCAGCGGGGACTCGGCACTCGACGAGCAATTGGCCGAGCAAAAGAGCCCCATCATCAAACTCGTCGACAGTCTCATCTTGAACGCGGTCGAGCGGCGAGCCAGCGATATTCATATCGAGACGAAGGATGGAGAGGTCGTACTTAAGTATCGAGTAGACGGAGTTCTCTATTCCGCCATGGAGCCTCTCGACCCCGTCCATAGCGCGACCATTATTTCTCGAGTCAAAGTGATGGCGGAGCTCGATGTCGCGGAAAGACGCGTGCCGCAGGATGGGCGTTTCAAGATGAGGGTTCGGGGGCGCACCATTGATTTTAGAGTCTCCATCATGCCTAGTATTTTTGGCGAAGACGCCGTGATCCGGCTCTTGGATAAGGAATCCATCAGCGAGCAGTTCAAGAGCCTCAGTTTGGATGTGCTCGGCCTACCGCCTTTGGAGCTGAAGCGCTTCAGGAAATACATTACCGAGCCCTATGGCATGATCCTGGTGACCGGCCCCACGGGCAGCGGCAAGACCACCACGCTCTACGCTGCACTTTCCGAGATAGCGAGCCCGGAGCAGAAAATCGTAACCATCGAGGATCCGGTGGAGTACCAGATAGCGAACATCACGCAGGTACCAGTCAACGAACGAAAGGGACTGACCTTCGCGCGGGGATTGCGTTCTCTGCTTCGCCACGATCCGGACAAGATTATGGTGGGTGAGGTGCGGGACCCGGAAACCGCGAAGATCGCGGTGCAGGCCGCATTAACCGGGCACTTGGTATTCACTACCGTTCATGCCAATAACGTTTTCGATGTGATCGGACGTTTTATCCACATGGGTGTCGAGCCCTACAATTTCGTTTCGGCGCTCAACTGCGTGATGGCACAGCGGCTGGTCCGGGTGATTTGTCCATCCTGCAAGATCGAGGTCCAGCCAGAAGAGGTCTTGCTCGAAGAGTCTGGTCTCGAGCCGACAACCTATCGGGATAGCCCGCTCTATGAAGGCACGGGCTGTCGCGTGTGCACCGGCACCGGTTTTCGAGGACGGACCGCGATATGCGAGTTGTTGGATTTGTCCGACCGTGTACGTCAAATGATCCTCGAGCACCGTAGTGCCGCGGAGTTGAAGCAGGCGGTGCGCACGGAAGGAATGACGCTTCTTCGCGAGAATGCGCTCGAAAAAGCCTTCGCCGGCGTCACTACTCTCCGCGAGATAAATAAAGTAACCTTCGTCGACTGAGGTGGCCCGTTGGATAAGGCTCGGCGCGATTTCCAGAATCCAAACGACGAAGAGATGCGAAGCCTCCTGGATCGAACTCGGACGATTGCGGTGTTGGGGCTTTCCCCGAGTCCCGAACGCGCGAGTCATCGTATCGCGAAGTTCCTCATCGACCGCGGCTATACGGTGTTCGGAGTAAGGCCAGATGTCGACGAGATACTTGGCCGACCCTGCTATCCCCGCCTTGCCGATGTCCCCCAGAAAATAGATATGGTCGACGTGTTCCGGCGCCGGGACACTTTAGCCGGACATACCGAGGAGACCATCGCGGTTGGTGCAAGCTCGTTGTGGTTTCAACTCGGATTGGTAGAAGAGGACTCCGCGCTAAGAGCTCAAGACGCCGGGATCGAGGTGGTGATGAATCGCTGCATCATGATCGAGCACGGACGACTGATCGGTACATGAATGTACCGATCAGTGTACGTCGAGAGCGGGGGTGGATCCCCACACCGTGGGCGCCTCGACGTCGAGGGGAATGTACTAAATGGCTGTTACGTAATATGTTATGGGGAGGGTAGATAGCGGCGTGGGTTTGTGCACGAATCTTGCTTATATCTGAATTATAGGATCGCATTGGGAGCGGAGGAGAATCCTGTGCATGCGCAAACGCCAACTGAGTATTTCCGAGAGCTCGTCGAAAACGCCATAGCCAGACAGAAGCTGACTTCGAGTGAAGTCTCTTCGTTTTACTTAGTGCAACTCCTTGATTCGTTTGTCCGGCCGGATCGCACCCTTGCCGACTCCGGCGTTGACTACGATCAGCCCCTCGCGCACCTTCTTTGCGAGGCCATTGCTAGTGCGGAAACCCGTCGGTTCGCGCTCTTCAAAGCGACGGGGGACCTGTCGCTTTTCATCTCCGGATTCTTCTCGGACAGTTTGAGCCGCAAGCGAGTCGACTTCGACTACTACGTGAGTATGGGAGGCTATGCCTATCGGCGGGCGGCTAGCTTGAGCGCTCACCAAACCGCGGCCGATGTGTTCGAAGAACTTTCGGAGAAATTCGTCCGCTTCGTCGATGTTCTGACCGAGGTTAGCGAAGCCAGCTCACTTACCGACCACAAGAGTCTTCTTCGGCTCTATGAGAAGTGGCTTCGAACCGGGAGCGAGCGAACTGCCGCGCAACTGCGTGAGCACGGCGTCCTTCCCGCTCCGGGCTCCAAGCTCATTCAATAGGGCTGGCCGATGCTAGCGACCCTCCTCTCCCAAATTGATCGGATCTATGACTTGGAGCTCGAGGTCGAAATCGATGAGTTCATGATTAGCCGCGAGCTCTGTCAAAGCGTGGCTGGCAACCAGGCCGAGGGTAGTGCGGTCCTAGTGCGCCAAGGCGAAGAAGAGACGATCCAGTTGGGTGTTTATATAGGCGAAGATACTCTGACTCGGCTTCGCGACGTCGACCTCGCAACCGGTGTCGAGTCCGAACACGTTCCGGCGCTTTGCACTGCCATCGAAGAAGTCAGTCATTTCGCATATTTGATATGGAACGCCCATCGTGACAAGTCGGTCACGCAACTGGAGCTAGAGCTTCAGGCAGAAGTAGACAAGTTCGTCACTTCGGCACTCCTGCTAGCTCGAAGAAACCGTGGCCTCATTCCCGCCGATCTCCTAGACCGCCTGTTCGGTGATTTCAATCTGCGTGACGGATTGGACGGGACGCGGCGCGAGCGCTACTTGACGGCCAGCTCCTTCGCACGTACTTATTGCTCCTTCCTGGTCCGACGTTTTCTTCGCGAGTCTCGTGTCGCAGACCTCCTTGCTGAGCTCCGTTACTTCTATCGGCTCACCCAGCGAGGTAAGATCGGGCACATCTATCGGACCGCGTACGTCGCCTGAGTCTCGTTCGAGGCGGGCTTCGACCGGCTAGCTCCAAACTGGCTATGACCTCTTTTGGCGGCAAGCGGGACCTTCCCCCCCCACGGCTCGGGTCTTGTCGCCGGGCATCTTTCAGTGCTCGCTCACTCCTTCATGAATGGCGCGGGGCCCCACCCCCACGCCTCATGCTACGTCGACTCGCGACTTCGCATGGGCTCACGGCTGCGTTCGGCCGCTGTCCTCCGGTCGCAGGCTCTCGCTGCGGCCGGCGGCCGGCTAACTAGATTTCCCGGCGAGAGATGTTTCCCTTCCCACTGATTTACAGCGAGGACTACATCGTCGATCTGGGTGATCATGTTTTCCCGGCCATCAAGTACCGCCTCGTCAGGGAGCGCCTGCTTTCGGAGGAAACTGCATCGGTCGGCGATTTCATAGAGCCACCCCCCATTCAAGACGTCGATGTCCTGCGTGCTCACACCCGTGAGTATCTGGAAAAGATCAAGACAGACACGTTGAGCCACGAAGAGGTGGCGAGACTCGAGCTCCCCTTTTCAGAAGGCCTTGTCAGGGGCGTCTGGTCGTCGACGGGAGGAACGCTCCTCGCTTGTGAGCGCGCACTCGAGAAGAGAGTTGCAATAAACCTTTCCGGAGGCTACCACCACGCGTTCGCCGACCATGGGGAAGGTTTCTGTCTGTTGAACGATGTCGCCATCTCCGTGGCCTCGATGCACGCGCAAAAAAGGATATTGCGTTCCGCGATCGTGGACTTGGACGTTCACCAGGGAAATGGCACCGCGGCTATCTTCTCTGATTGGCCAGAGGTCTTTACGTTCAGCATGCATCAAGAAGACAATTACCCTTTTGTAAAGCCGCCATCCGATCTCGATATCGGACTCCCAGACGGAGCCGGCGGGGGCGTGTACTTGGAGGCGCTAGGCAAGCATCTGCCCGCCATTTTGAAAACACACTGCCCTGACTTGATAGTCTATTTGGCGGGCGCTGATCCTTACCACCAGGATCGCCTTGGCGGATTGGGCTTGACCTTGGAAGACTTAGCCGAAAGAGACAGGATGGTACTCGCTGAGTCGTTCAGGCATTCGATTCCGGTAGCCGTCGTGCTCGCCGGTGGATACGCCCAAGATACTCGCGATACTGTCCGTATCCATGTCGGGACGGTAGAAGCCGCTCTCCGACTCTCTAAATCAAACTGAGATGGAGCCGCTCGACTTCGTGGATGTTGGAGGCGAGGTCTCGATAGTTTTTCTTGTGAGTGGTATCGGAGGTGAGTATTCGGCGAAGCCCCTTCGCGACCGGATTCCCGTTGACGTGCTCGAAACGGAATCGAGTCAACCGAGAAAAGTAGCGAGACAGCGCCGTGGGCTCGAAGTAGACGTCTCCGCACAGAAAGATGCGATCGGAGAAAAGGTCGCTCGCGATCTCGCCTCGACCCGCCCCTTTCAGCTGGGCGAAACAGCCAAAGATAACTTTCTCGATCACGAACAAAAGGTTCTTGAGTTGGATGTCGATGGCGCGACTGATGGTCTCGTCTTCCACGACGTACTCGATGAGCCCCCGCTCGCTGAAGCTTCTGAGGTTGGACGGCGGGGAAACTTCAGGGAGAACCTCGCCCGCCGGTTCGAGCACCGTGGGCATGCCGTCAACGGTATTCGTCACGACTTCCGGGGTTACAGGCGCTTTCGCCCGGGAGTCGTTCACCTGTCGATCGAAGAAACTCTTTGACAGTGTCCGCACCACCTGGTGAAATGTGTTGAACCCGAATGTAGTACCTAGTCGAAATTGAAGGTTTTCTTGCACGTCCCGAACCAACTGGTCCCAACTCCCGTCGCGCACCACCAAGCTTTGGAGGTTCCCATCCACGAAAACGCCGGACGCGACACGAGTGCTGCCGACATGCACGACCATCCGAGCTCGGTGGGAATCGTCGTCGTGCCTCAAGACCGGCAGGCCCGCTCCTAACGCCGCGGCCAGAATTTCTGGTACTAGGATGATGTCCTTGGAGCGAATGCTGTGGTCGAGACAGCTCCGGATGTTCAATTGGGATTGAAGGCTGGCCGCGGTGGGGACCGTGGCCCACAAGCGCCGCCGAGCCCAACTCGATGTCGGGGGCACGACGATTTCGAGATAGCCGCTCAATACGAGCGGATCCTCGATACGCCCCGGGAAGACGCTTACGATGTCGTTGGACTTACCAACCAGGCGAAAAGCTCGCTGCCCAACCGCACGAATCTCCCGACCGCTGACTTGAGCCAGGGCGGGAGTTCGTTGTTCCTCTACGTCGCCGCGGCGTCGCGCCTGGAGTACCACGCACTCGCGAGAGTCGAGAGCGAGACCTATTTCCTGATAATTGAACACGGTTTTTTTCGGGTTCGGTGCTTGATTGAGTGTCTCTTTAAGTATCACATTAGCTTGCCAGTGTCAAAAGCGCGCCCCGTCATGCGCTCGGCAGACGGAGAGGACCGACGTGCTATACTCCCTCAGGGATGAAGCGGGACGAGTGGGCCGTTCTGGTCGAGCGGCGTGTCCTTTCCGCCGACGCCTACCTCCTGTTTTTCGAAGCACCAACTCTTCCATCGACATCCTTGCCGGGACAGTTCACGATGGTGCGCACACCTGGCGAAGGGTTACTCCTGCGTCGCCCGTACTCCATTTGTTCCGTAGAGCCCGAGACGCACCGGTTCAGTCTCCTGGTAAAGGTGGTTGGGCAAGGAACAGGTGCGTTGGCGGAGCTTCCCTTGGGCGGCGGGGTTCACTGTCTGGGACCATTAGGAACATCGTTCGAGCGACCATCCGCCGGCGCTCGTGCCGTCGTCGTTGCCGGGGGAGTTGGCATCGCACCCTTCCTCTACTTCTGTGAGAGCTTGGCGCAGAATGGCATGATGGCTCGTGTGCTGCTGGGCGGGCGTCAAGCTCGTGACCTTTACTTGAAAGACGAATTTGTCGAACTAGGCATGGAAGTCGTCTGCTCCACCGAAGATGGAAGCGATGGCCACCGCGGCGTCGTCACGGATCTGCTCCTGGACGCGCTGGAGGGACCCCGGCCGGTGCAACTCTATTCCTGCGGCCCTTCGGGCATGCTACGGCGCGTCGCAGAAATGGCGGCCGACAGGAATGTTCCTCACCAGGTTTCCATCGAGCGACGTATGGGTTGTGGTATGGGTTGCTGCCTAGGGTGTGTCGTGTTCGTCAGCGGTGCCATCAAGCAGGACGGCAAGCAGGACGGCAACGGTGAGGGGAACTATCATCGTGCCTGCACGGAAGGTCCAGTGTTCGACGCTGATCGAATCCATTGGGACAGAGACCAGCACCCGTTATGACTGAAGTGCGTCCGAGTCTCTCCGTCGAGATCGCGGGGCTCACGCTCGCCTCGCCACTCATCGCCGCCAGCGGCACCTTCGGCTACGGTACCGAGTATCTTGATGTCGCCGACTACTCGGCGATCGGTGCCATTGCGGTCAAGGGTCTCTACCTGAACCCGAGGCCCGGCTGTCCTCCGCCTCGCATCTGGGAGACGCCGTCCGGCATGCTGAACGCCATCGGATTGCAGGAGATCGGCGTCACGCGATTCATAGAGGAGAAACTACCCGGGCTCCGTGAACTCGGTCCCGCTATCCTCGTCAATATTTGCGGAAGCACCGTCGAGGAGTACGGCGAGTTGGCTCGAGTTCTGAGCGATGTGGAGGGTGTTGCTGGACTCGAGATCAACATCTCCTGCCCCAATGTGAACGAAGGGGGAATCCTCTTTGGGTGCGATCCGGATCTTGCTGCGAGGGTCACGGAGCTCGTGCGTTCCAATACGTCCCTGCCGGTGATTCCGAAACTGAGCCCCAACGTAACGGATATCGCGGCCATCGCCCGCCGCGTGGAATCCGCGGGTGCGGATGCTTTGTCTCTCATCAATACGATCCCGGCCATGGCCATCGACGTCGAGACGCGTCGGCCAAGGTTGGCCAACGTGGTGGGTGGGCTCTCCGGCCCTGCCATTCGGCCGATCGCTGTCCGCCTGGTCTATCAGACCGCGCAGGCGGTCAAGATTCCAGTCATCGGGATCGGCGGGATTGCCACTGCGCAGGATGCCCTGGAGTTCATTATCGCAGGTGCTCAGGCGGTACAGATCGGTACGATGAACTTTGTCGATCCCTCCGTATGGTCGCGCACTCGAGCCGGGCTCGAGGACTACTGCGGTCGTCATGGTCTTGCCTCAATTGCGGAACTCTCGGGAAGCCTTCATGTCGAGGGAGTGGTACCGTCGGGCTGGTGATGTCGCCACCATCATTAATCGTCGCTCTGGATTATCCCGCTCCTCGACTGGCACTCGAGCTTCGAGAGCAATTGGCAGGGGTTGTCGATTTCTTCAAAGTGGGGAGCGAGCTGTTCACCGCCGCCGGACCCGAAGTGGTCGAAGCGCTGCGGCGGGCCGACTCGCGCGTCTTCCTGGATTTGAAATTCCATGACATACCCAACACAGTCAGCCGGGCGATAGCCGCCGCCGCGGAGCTAGGAGTCAGTCTCGTCGACGTCCACGCCTCGGGAGGCGAAGCGATGCTCAAAGCAGCGATGGACTCGGCATGCAATGCCGGCGCTAGTCGTCCGCTCGTATTCGGCATCACAGTTCTCACGCACCTCGCCGACGAGGATCTACCGACACTAGGTGTGAAGGCGGCTAGTCGCGAGCAAGCGGTTCGCTTGGCGCGGCTCGCTCACCGCTGCGGTTTGGATGGCGTCGTTGCGGCTGCTGCGGAAGTGTCTGACATACGCGAGGCCACTGCTAACCAGCTGGAAGTGCTGGTCCCCGGAGTCCGGCCAACATGGGCGAGTCAGACCCACGATCAAACCAGGGTCGCGACGCCCGCCGATGCGGCTCGGGCGGGAGCTCGTTATATCGTGGTAGGGAGGGCGATCACCGGCCAGCCGGATCCCCGAGCCGCAGCCCTGCGAATCTTGGAAGAGATCGAATCGGCCTGATTCCTTCATGGGGACTCGAAGGCCGGGACGAAAAGCGGCGTCGATCGAATTGGTGCTCTATAGCCGGCCGGCGTGTCACTTGTGCGATGAAATGAAGGAGCTGATAGCCCAAGTGCTCGGAGATTTCGAGGCGAGCCTCCGGGAGGTCGATATATCCACAGACCCCGATCTCGAGGCCGATTATGGCGAGCAGATACCGGTACTCTTAGTTGACGGCAAGAAAGCCTTCAAGTTTCGCACCACGCGGGCCGCCTTGCGGGAGCGACTTCAGAGAGCAAGAGACCCCGGAGCCTGCTAACTCCGGGGTCCCCCAATGGCCCCAATCGAGGTTTACTTGGACGCGATCCGAAGATGGGCTCGGCGGTTCTTTTGCCAGCACGCCTCGTTATGGTCGCTGCAGGCCTGCCGATCCTTCCCGTAGCTGATCGTGCGGAGTCGGTTGGCCGGCACACCAAGTGAGACGAGGTAGTCCATCGCGGACTTGGCTCTACGTTCCCCGAGCGCCAAGTTGTACTCCACCGTCCCGCGTTCATCGCAGTGTCCTTCGACCTCGATGACCGCGGTGTTGTAGCTCAGCTTCAACCAGTCGGCGCTTTTGGCCATGGCATCCCTCGCCTCGGGCTGCAGATCCGACCGGTCATAGTCGAAATGGGCGTCGGACAGGTTCTTTTGGAGCTCGATGGCCGTCGCCTCAACAAAGAGATCCTCCGCCGTCGGTTGCTTCCGCGGTGGTGGTGGCGGTGGTGGCGGCGGCGGTGGTGGCTCCTCCTTTGGTGGAGGCGGTGGCGGCGGGGGTGGATTCTTTCCGCAACCCACAAGATCGGTCGCTAGGACGACGACAAATACGAACAGTCCTAGCGAGGCTATCCATCGTTTCTTCACGAAGTCACCTCCTACGCGTTATGATAGGTAGAATTCAGATGGTTCCTCGTGACACCGGTCACAGTCGGTTCGCGTACTGGGGCTCTAGCCCAGGGCTGTTTTCCATATGGAGTCACGAGACTAGTAAAGTACCCGAAATCGGCGAGTTAGTCTAAACGCCAGAGCGTGAATTTGTCAAGATCATGGCAAAAAAACAGCCAGAAAAAATCAGGAAGAAGATACTAACCAAGGAAGTCCTTGCCTTCGTGTTGGTCGTTTTGGCGGTCACCGGGTACCTGCTTTATCAGGGGGCCACGAAACCGCCTGCTACCGCTGGGCCCACCGCTGCACCGGCGGCGCCGAACCAAGGCCTCGTCGCCGGGAACATGCTTCCCGTGGTTCCTCTTATCTCGCTCGATGGAGAGCAGCTGGAGCTTCGTTCTCCGGAGGGCAAGCAACCCAGCCTCGTATTCATATTCTCGCCCACTTGTTCGGTTTGCCACGCGACGCTTCCGATCTGGAAAGAGATGTACCAGCAAGCGAAGGCGCAGGCCATCGAAGTCGTGGGGCTGTCCGTCATGGAGCCTGCAACCACTGCTCAATACGTGCAGACCAACGAGGTTCCATGGAACGTCTACTGTCTCGCCGGGCGCGCCGCTATCCGCACGCTAGGCATCGAGAGGGTGCCTTATACTCTCGTGCTCGAAGGCACCGGGGAGATCTCCCTTGCGACGGGGGGACAGTTGACGGCCGAGCAGCAGCAGGCAATCGTCGACGCACTCCAAGCAGGCTCCCAGAGCTAGCCCGCCTCCGATATCGTCGACCGGGCCTCTATTTCCCGGGGGGGCGCTCGCAAACGGTTGGAGCGCAGCTCGACGTCTCTTCATTAATCTTGATTGAGGCTCCATATGATCTGTAGGCCGTCGAGTGTCAGCCAGGGAGCCAGGATTTCGATCACTGTGGTCTCCGCAGCGATCAGGCCGACCAAATCACCGGTGCCGATAACTTTCGTATTTTGACCGAGCTCATTCTTGAATCGTTTCACCATGCCTTCTACCAATCCCACGTACCCAAAGATCATCCCAGATTGTACGGCCTCGACGGTGTTGCGCCCGATAGCGGCGGTTGGTCTGGCCAGCTCAACGCGCGGAAGTTTGGCTGCCCTATGGAAGAGCGCATCTGCGGCGATGTCCAGACCCGGGGCGATCGCGCCTCCTAGGTACTCACCTTCCGATGAGATGGCATCGAACGTTGTTGCGGTTCCGAAGTCAACAACGCACGCCGGAATGCGGTAGAGGTGTTGGACGGCGACGGCGTCCGCCACTCGATCCGCACCCAGAGCGTTCTTGGGATCCTCATATCGAATATTGAGGCCCGTTTTTACCCCCGCGTCGACAACGAGTGGTACCTGGCCGATGTAGCTCTGGCAAGCGCTCACCAGAGTCCCCGTCAACGGTGGGAGGACCGAGGCCAGCACACAGCCATCGATCTGGTCGGCTTGACAGTCGGCACGTTCGAACAACCCGAGCATCTGCAGGCCGTACTCGTCCGGCATGCGGCCTCGGACAGTCTCCAGCCGCCAAGCGTGCTTGCGCTCCCGACCCTCATAGAGACCGAGAGTGATGTTTGTATTTCCGATGTCAATCGTCAGAAGCATGTTCCTTAGATTCTCTCTCTAAGTGCCGACCAACACGTTGTCGATCAGCCGCGTCTCGCCGAAATAGATCGCCATCGAAAGCAGCGCGCGCTCAACGCGACCGTCGAGCTCTTCCAGCGTTTCAGGATCGGCCACCGAGACATACTGAATACGCGCCATGGATTCGGCTCCGGCGACCTCGACCATTTTGTCCCGCAAACGGTCGGCTTCCAAGACGCCGTTCCTAAAGGCTCTGCTTGCCGCTTGCAAGGCACGGTAGAGTCCAGAAGCCGCCTTCCGTTGCTCCGAGCTGAGAAAGGCGTTGCGACTGGACACCGCGAGCCCGTCCGCCTCCCTGACAGTTGGGCAAACAACGACTTCAATTGGGAAGTCTAGGTCGTTTACCATGCGTCGAATTACCAGCGACTGCTGGGCGTCCTTCTGCCCGAAATATGCCCGAGCGGGTTGGAAGTTGTGAAAGAGCTTGGTCACGATGGTCGTGACCCCGCGAAAGTGCCCTGGCCGGTGCTCTCCCTCGAGTACGCTCGTCAATCCCTCGACATCAACCCAGGTTTGGTATCCGGTCCGGTACAACGTGCTTCGACCCGGAATCCAGAGTAAATCGACGGCCTCAGCCTTCAGAAGTCGCTGATCACGCTCGAGATCGGATGGATAGGAATCCAGATCTTCTTGAAGGCCAAACTGAGTCGGGTTCACGAATATACTTACTCCCACGCTGGCGCATTCTTCTCGAGCTCGTCTGACCAGCGAGAGATGGCCTTCGTGCAAGTACCCCATGGTGGGAACCAGGCCGAAGGGCTCCGGGAGTGATTCACGTTCCGCACGTAGCTCAGTATGGGAGTAGACGACTTTCACGGTTCGAATCCTGATCTCAATTCAAGGTTTGTTAGGAGCAGGGCACCGTGACTCGGACAGGGCTTCTCGCTTCGCGTGGGCCTTGGCGCCCACCAGGTTCCACAATGTCCAATTCACAGGGGTCTTGGTGCCGAGTCGCCTTCCTTCCTTCACAATCGCGCCGCTGATGGCATCGATCTCGGTTGGCGCCCCACGCTTAATGTCTTGCAACATGGAGGAAGCGTTTTGAGCCGTTCGCTCAGCGACCTGCTCGGCGGCTATCGCCGCATCAGCGTACGGAAGCCGGAGGCCGCTTGCCTCAGCGACTCCGGCCGCCTCCCGGGCCGCTTCGACCATCACCCGGTAGGCACGCGCGTGTCGGAGCACTTCACCGTTCGTAATCTCCAACAGCGCCGTCACTGGGTTGATACCCGCATTGATGGCCAGCTTTCCCCACGCAAGGCCCGCGAGGTCTTCGGTTGAGCGCACTTCGAAGCCTGCGGATTGCAGCAGGTCAACTACTGGTTCGAGCCGCGGGTGAGAGGCAACGTGGGTTGGGCCGACTCCTCCTGGCCTCACCCTCCCCGGGGCGAGCAGCGAGGCCCCCAAGGTTGTCACTCCCATGGCCGTACGTTCCTGACCCAGCGCGGCCTGAAGGGTCTCCAAGTTACCGAGCCCATTTTGCAGTGTAAGTGCGATGCCATCGGTGGCGAGACACTGGGATAACATCTTCGCTGCACGCGCCGTCTGCCAGGACTTCACCAGCACCAGCGCCGTTCTTGCTCCTGCACACTGCTCAGGGTGAGAGGCGACTTCTACCTCGGCTCGGCACAGCTCTCCATTCTCTTCAAGGTGAAGCCCGTCACGCCGCACCACCTCCATTCCCTGCTTCCAAGTTCCGAGCAGGGTAACTTGCGCATGGGCCGCGAGCCGAGCGCCAATGAGGCTAGCCATCGCGCCCGTCCCAACGATCAGAATCTCCCGATCGTTCCCCGGCCTAGTCATCCGAGCCCGCCCGTCTCTCGTTCAGCCACTCTTGCAGATCGCTCCAATCCTTTTCGGGCATCTCGAAGGTGTGCTCTTCGAGGGGGAATCGGCCTTTTTCAACGTCTTGCTTATATGCCGCAATAGCGCGGCTCATCTCGCCGCCCAGATCCACATATTGCTTTGCAAACCCGGGTGTTAAACGGTCGAACAGGCCCAGGATGTCATGCGTTACCAAAACCTGGCCGTCGCAGTCTGGGCCGGCACCGATGCCAATTGTCGGAATCTCGACCTGTTCGGTCACGAGCCGGCCCAGCCGAGCCGGTATGCTCTCCAGAACAAGCGAAAAGCAGCCGGCCTGTTCGAGCAGCTTGGCGTCTTCGATCAAACGAATGGCGTCTCCGGTTTCCTTGGCTTGCGCCCGAAATCCTCCGAGTTGGTGCACCGACTGAGGTGTCAAGCCCAAGTGTCCCTGAACCGGAATTCCGGATCCAACGATGGCGCGGATCGCTTCGACCCGTTCACGGCCACCTTCAAGCTTCACCGCATGCATACCTCCTTCTTTTAGGAAGCGCCCGGCGTTGCGCACCGCAGTTTCGACAGAGGCCTGATACGACATGAACGGCATGTCACCAATCAACAGTGCGAACGTGGCGCCCCGCGCCACCGCCTTACAGTGGTGAATCATGTCATCCATCGTGACGGGAAGCGTATTTTCGTAGCCCAGCATCACCATTGCCAAAGAGTCTCCGACTAGGATCGAATCGATGCCTGCCTGGTCGACGGCCAGCGCGGTGGCATAGTCGTAGGCGGTGAGCATAGTAAGGGTTTCGCCTTTGACTTTCTTCAGACGAAAAGAGTGCGTCGTGATCTTCTTGCGGATCTTCGGGGGCAGAGCCGTGGACATCGCTATCTCCTCCTACGAGTGAGATGCACCAAGGACAAAATACCAGCCCCGGCCTTGGGCGGGACAGGAGCGCATATCGTATTGTCCTGCCGTCTCGGTCGTTGCGCGATCCGAGCGGCACCCGAATTATAGCCTAGCTAGAATCACGTGCTAGCTTGCATTTGAGGGTGGGTTGGGTCGAGGCTTCCGAGGATGCGCTGGTCGGCTACACGGACAAGGACGCCGCCGCGTAGTGGAGCTAGGGGAGGATCTTGTGACGCTTCATTTTTTCGTGGAGCGTCGTGGGGTTGAGACGGAGTTTCTCCGCCGCCCTCTTCTGGCTCCCGTCTACGCGTTCCAGCGTCTGGATGATGATGCGTTTTTCGATGTCGGCGATGAACTCGCGGAGCGACAGGTTGTTCAGTCTTGCGGTCTCGGGAACTCCGAGGGAGGGGGCGGCGCAGAACTGTTCGGGTAGCGTTGTTCCCTCGAACCTAGCGGCGGACGCCATGGAAACAGCGCGTTCGATGACCATCGAGAGTTCGGCCACGTTACCGGGCCAATCGTACGAGAGGTAGTTTTCGATCGTTTGAGAAGGAACGCCCAGCGGCTTCAGACTGAAGCGTTCGCAGAAGCGCTTCAAGAAATGGTCGACTAATACGGGTATGTCTCCCCGTACCTCGCGCAGAGGGGGTATGGAGATACGAACCGCCGAGAGTTGATCGAACAACCTGTTGTCGAACTCACCGCGGCGGACGGTTTCCTTGAGGGAGGGGTCGGCAGAAGTGATGATTCGGAACGGGACCGGTTGGTCAAGCAGCTTGTACAAGGCGTCTTGATCGAGTGGCGAAAGGGCGGTGAGCTCGGAAAAGTAAATAGCGCCGGGACGGAACGTCCCGCTGCTATATGCTGGGAAGCGTCCCGGCTCGTCGCCGGTCGTCAGCTCTTCGAGGAGCCGCGTCAGCTCTCCCCTCGGGAGGCTCGGGATTTCCACAGGGAGAAACGTCGAATGGGGGTTCCGGCCATGTCGATGGATGAGCTCTGCGGCCAGGCGTCGGCCGGTGCCGTCCTCGCAGAGCAGCAGAACCGGACCAGTGGAGAGTGCCGCGGTGGCGATGGCTTTTCTCACCTCCTGAGATTCGGGAGTGCAACCGACCCAGTCTCCCAAACTCAGCGCCCGTCCCAGTTGTCGTTTGAGAATACGGTTTTCTTGAAGGAGTTTGCGGTGAACCATCGCGGACTCGACCGCCATGGCGAGAGTCTTCCGCTCCAGCGGCTTGACCAAGAGCCCCGCTGGACGGAGCTGAGGCCCCTCGAGTCCTTGTAAATCCATTCCTGCCGGGGCCACGAGGAGTATCTCCAAGTCAGGATCCGTCGACTTCACGATCTGGATTGCATGGCGGATCGGCTCCGTCAACGATTCGGCGTCGATCACGACCAGATGGTGCGGCCGTTCCCGAAGTATCTCGATGGCCTCGTCGAACGAGAGGGCGTGTGACAACTGCCAGGCTTGACCCGTCAAGTCGGAAGCAAAGTCCCCGTGGATTAAGTGCTCTCCTACTATGAGTATGGATTCATCTGCCATAACCAACTCGTTTTCTGACCGCCACCGGAGGCCCGGTGGGTCGCGCGATCGACATGACGGTTCGGGCGGTTCGGTGAACGGAATGTGTTTCCTGTTCTCCCGAAGTCATACGGACGCCATGCCGGCTCGCACCTGAGCGATAGCGTTCGAATTTGGCACTGTTTGTTCCCATGAGTGGACAATCCAGTAGCTAGACCGGTATTCAATGTACACAAGAGCAATTCTGATGCCATGGAGAGAAGTCGGCTAACCGCTTCTGATAATTGGATGGCTAGGAGAGATACTTCAAGAAACTGAATAGATTCTTTAATGAGTGGCTAGTGTTTTTACATGAGCCGTCAGCTGTTCCGAAGCCGCCGCCGGCCGCAGCGAGCTTGTCGAGCGGAGGCCAGCGGCCGAACGCAGCCGTGAGCCCATGCGAAGTCGCCAGTCGACGTAGCATGAGGCGTGGGGGTGGGGCCCCGCGCCACTCATGAAGGAGTGAGGCCGCATTTGAGAAAGCCGGCGAAGGGACGGCGGTTTGTCAGATTCTGCTTGCCGCCAAATGGCGTGGTTGCTTTAACCGGAGCTAGTCAGACGGGTTTTCAGATCATGGTGGCCGTCAAACTACGTGCTGCCATCGAACGAGGTGGCCAGACGGGCACTCAGTTCCTGTTGGCCGTCAAATTAGGCGGTTGCTCTAACCGGAGCTAGCCAGACGGCGGTGGCGCCCCGCCGCACTGATGAGGCTTGGTGCGGTGCTGGATGCGAGCACCTGGCTTGCAAAAAACGAGTGGACGCGGTCATCCCCGGACAGCTCGGGGTGAAATGTTGTCGCCATGACGCGGCCCTGGCGTACGAAGACCGGGTCGCCTCGATGGTTGGCCAGGACTTCGACGTCTTTGCCCACCGCTCGAATGATGGGGGCTCGGATGAAAACCATCTCGAGGGGAGGAGCTCCCAGAGGCGGGCATGGTTCACGGGCGATGTGGCTTTGCGCCTGCCGCCCGTACCCATTTCGCTCGATCGAGATATCTAGAAGTGACAAGGTTGCCTGGCTTGGAGAGGTTGCCTTCCTCGCCAACAGGATGGCGCCGGCACAGGTTCCATAAAGTGCCCCACCGTCTTCATGAAATGCGGCGACGGGGTTCATCAGAGACTCCTCGATTAGGAGCTTGAGCATGGTGGTGCTTTCGCCACCGGGCAGAATGAGGCCCTCGAGCGACTCGAGCTCACGGGCGTGTCGGACGAGTCGACTCTCTACACCGAGGCGGTCCAGTACCTCCTGATGCTCGGCGTAGTCGCCCTGGAGGGCGAGAATTCCAATGCGAGGTTCACGCATATTTCACTCGCCTTCGCCAGCTCCACGGGCGAGTTGGCTTCGGCTCGGCCAGGCTTGCGCCATCCGCCTTCGTTCGCTGCTTTGGATCTGTGATCAGCGAACTTCGGCGAGACCTCGCCGAAGGCAGGTGCATTAGTGACGCCTGCCATGGCGAAGGCGGGTTACCAGCCGCGGGTCTGCAGTAGATCCTTCGGTTCCAAACGCGCAATGTCGATCCCCTTCATGGGCTCACCCAGATCCTGTGAGACTTCTGCAAGGACCTTGGGCTCGTTGCAGTGAGTGACCGCCTTGACGATTGCCACGGCCTGCTTCGCCGGGTCTTCCGACTTGAAGACACCTGAGCCCACGAAAACGGTTTCTGCCCCGAGCTGCATGCAAAGCGCCGCGTCGGCGGGCGTCGCAACTCCACCGGCCGCGAAGTTGGGAACCGGCAACTTCCCCTTCTCCGCAACCAATCTCACGAGCTCGTAGGGCGCGCCGAGCCTCTTGGCTTCTGCCATAAGCTCCTCCTCACCCATCACAGTGAGTCGACGCATCTCGCGGTTCATTTGTCTGAGATGGCGAACCGCTTCGACGATGTTGCCGGAGCCTGCCTCGCCCTTCGTGCGGATGAGGGCAGCCCCCTCGCCGATCCGGCGCAACGCCTCACCGAGATCACGACAACCACAAACGAACGGAACCTCGAACTGGTGTTTATCGATGTGGTTTTCCTCATCGGCCGGCGTGAGCACTTCACTTTCATCGATGAAGTCGACGCCGAGCTCCTGAAGGATTTGGGCCTCTACGAAGTGGCCGATGCGTACCTTAGCCATAACCGGAATGCTCACCGCTGCCATGATATCCCGGATCTTGCGAGGCGATGCCATTCGCGCGATCCCGCCCTCTTTCCGGATGTCGGCCGGGACTCTCTCCAGCGCCATTACCGAGACCGCCCCTGCGTCTTCCGCGATCTTCGCCTGTTCGGCGTTAGTGACATCCATGATGGCGCCGCCTTTCAACATGTCGGCGAGACCAGTCTTTAGTCTGAGTTCTGTTGTCATGATTCTTACCTCCGTTCGTTCTAGATATGAAATACCGGCTCACCGACGGACTGCAACGATCGCTGCGGCTCCCTCGTGATGTACCGCTCGATGAGTTTTCCTAGTCGTTGCACGCCTTCCTCGATGCGATCGGTCGGGACGCGTGAGATGGAAAGCCGCAGAAATTGCTGGCCCTTTCCATCGATGAAGAACTGACTGCCGGGAGAGAAGAGCACGCCGGCACGCGCCCCGTCCGCGAGAAGGATCTCACTGGAGAGATGATGAGGAAGGGTGATCCAAAAGGCATAGCCGCCTTCCGGCTCCGTCCAGGAGACACCTTCCGGAAAGTAGTCGGCCATTGCTTTCAGCAGGAGCTGGTTTTTCTTCCTGTTCACCCGAGCCAGGTTCCTGAGATGATTTTTGTAATGGCCTCGTTCGCAAAATTCCAGCACCGCCGCCTGAAGGAGCTGGCTGGTGTGATAGTCGGTGAACATCTTGGCGCGTCGGAGTATTCCAACCAGCTCCGGTGGCGCTACGATCCACCCGAGTCGGAGACCGGGAAAGAGTCCCTTGGAAAAAGTGCCTAGGTAGAGCACGCTTCCGCCCACGTCGAGTGCTTTGATCGGTGGCAAGGCCTCCCCACGGAAGCGAAGCTCGGAGTCGAAATCGTCCTCCACGATCGGTACTCCGTAGCGGCCAGCCAGATTGAGAAGCGTTCGTCTCGACGCAAGGTCCATGGTGATGCCGGTGGGATTGTGAAAGGTGGGCATCGTGTAGATCAGTCGTACCGGTCGGCTCGCCAAGGTCGCTTCGAGGGCTTGCTGATCTATGCCTCGTTCGGCCATCGGAATGCCGATAACGCGCGCCTGATACTGCGCGAGAACCGGAAGGACTGCGGTGTAGGTCGGGCTCTCCACCACGACCGTGTCTCCCGGATTGACCAGCGCCCGGAAGACGAGGTCCAGACCTTGCTGGGAACCGTTGACGATCAAAACGTGCTCAGGCGTCGCTCGGACTTTACGCTCCGCAAGCCGCTCCGCGATGTATCGACGCAGCGGCGGGTAGCCGGGCACTGCCCCGTATTGCAGGAGCCGCTTCCCTTGACTGCGTAAGACGGCGTCGACGGTTTTGCGAAATGGCTCGATGGGGAAAAGCTCCTCGTCAGGGATGAGCGATGCAAAATCGATGGGATCGGGATGCTCGATGGGAGGAGCTTCTGAAAGCAGATGCCGGCCAGCTGCCTCCATCGCCCGCGAAATGGGCCACGTCAATGTTTTTGCGTGCTGTGGCTCCGCGCTGTCCAAGACGAAAGTCCCTTGGCCGACGTGAGAGCGCACCAAGCCTTCTGACGCCAAGCCGTCGTAGGCGCTGGCAACCGTAGCCCGATTGACGCTTAGGCGGATGGCGAGGTCGCGGCCGGCAGGGAGGCGTGTGCCGGGTACCAGCTTGCCACTGAGGATGAGTTGGGTGATCTGCCTTTGCACCTGCCGATAGAGCGGCAGGTCCGCCCCCCGGTCCAAGTGGATTGGCAGTGTCGACGAAGCCAATTGGCCCATACCAATACTTATTATCGCGCAATTCCAGGCTTGTCAAGCTAAGACAATTGCCAATTGGCCTAGAACAAGGCCGGTCCAAGACGGGGGTCAATCGGGGCGCTACTATTGATGGGCGATCTCGTAGACCTTCGCCTCGATGAAGAGCTCCAACAGATCGGCGTCCACTTGTCCTCTCTCCGCGTCGCCTCTGAGGATATCGAGTGCCTTTGCGGTGGGGACCGCCCGCTTGTAGGGCCGATCGCGCGCGGCCAGCGCATCGAAGATGTCCGCGATCGTCATCATCCGTGTCTGGGGAGGGATTTCGTCTCCCTTCAGGTTGAAGCCGTAGCCGCTTCCGTCTAGCTTTTCGTGGTGTCTTCCCGCGATTTTCGGGATGTTCTCGAGCTCTCGAGTCCAGTCGATCTCAATGAGGAAGTTGAACGTGTGCGCGACGTGTTCTTGGATCTCCTGACGCTCCTCGTGAGTCAGCGTCCCCTTCGGGATGGAGAGGGCCTCGAGCTCACGGGGTTCGAGGTAGGCGCGGGGCGTTCCGTCGAGGTCGTCGAACCGAAGGTGCCCAATCTGTTTGATCTTCTCGAATCGCTCGACGTGAGTCACGGTCGGCTTGTTGCTGGCAAGGATTTCCGCCAAGGCCTCATCAACTTCGTTCACTCTTCGCCGCAGCTCCGCCTCCGTCGACGCAAGCTCTTCGGCGGAAAGCTCGCCTTTCGTTTCGACGATGCGGTTCAGGACCCCCCTTAAGAGCTGTGCTTCGAGCGTCCGTTTGATGGTTTGAAAGCGCTCCTTTATGAGATCGACCTGGCCGTAATAAAGCTTAGTGGCTTTGACGAGAACTTTTGCGTCAACACCTACCTTACCGAAATCGTGAAGGAGGGCTGCGTACTTGAGCTCTTTGACCTGCTTCGAGTCCAGACGGAGGTCACGGTAGACGCCGTGGTTGGTTCGGTTGACGACGTCCGCTAGGCCGGTCGTCATTTTCGCAACCCGTGTGGAATGGCCCTTCGTGGTCGGGTCCCGACTCTCGATGGCATGTACCGAAGCCCACACAAAGTCAAAGAAAAGCCGGTCGATTCGTTGGTAGAGGCGGTTGTTATCGACGGAGACCGCCGCCTGACTCGCTAGGGAACGGACTAGCTGCTCGTCGAGAGCAGTAAAAGGTACGACTTCCTTCTCGAAGCTGTCCATCTCGGTCAAACGCGTCGAAGAGGCTTTCTTCTTGTTGATGAGCTGCAACACACCGATCGTCTCGCCTCCCTGATTCAGCATCGGCACCACCAACATCGAGCGGGTACGGTAGCCGGTGGTCTCGTCGAAACTTCGGTTGATAGTGAAGGGCTTATCCGGCGGGATGTTGTAGGCATCCTCGAGGTTCAAGGTAACACCGGTCTCCGCTACATAGCCCGCGATGCTCCCGGGACTGATTCGCAAAATGTCTTCTTCAAATTGAAACTCCCGCGAATCGTTCTGCGCCAGACGAAACTGCAGCCACTTTCCTTCCACCCTTTGCCGGTCACCCATCCGGTTCTCCGGGCCGATGGGTCTATCGATGCTCTCGACGAGGAACAAGCTGCCCGCGTCCGCCTGCGTAATCTCGCGGCTCTTGGTCAAGATGAGATTCAAGAGGCGCTCATGGTCGCGCTCGGCGGAAAGGGCGATGCCGATAGCGTTGAGCTCTTCTAGCTCGCGCGCTCTTTGTTCAGCAGCCTTCTGTGACTCCAAGAGGTTCTGCTGTGATGCCAAGAGATGGCTTGCGTTTCGGAGTGTCCGGAGTAGGTCCTTTTCCCGCGGCTTGTCAGGCAGGACATCGAAGACGAGCTCGTCGAGAACGAGTGGCACTCCGTCTCCATCGTCGCCAACTGCCAAAACTGGGAGAGCGAAGGGTGACGACTCCTTAGCGAGGTGGCGGAGCTCGTCGGAGTGCTCCCGGAGAAGCTCCACGTCCACGACAAGAAGGGCCCCGGACTCGGGACAGGCGTGGGGAGCCGAGAACTCACCGACGGTGAACTCGCGGTGGATCGCAGGGTACTCTTCCGAGGAGAGCCACCCTCTTTGCTTTGACCACACCAGAAGTTGGTGCATGAAATGTTTCCTTTTCCGTCGGCGGGGCGACGCTATGCTATCGGTTTGGCGCCGCCCGGTCAAACTTCAGTCTCGACGATACGGCTCTGACGCACGAGGTAGACGCTCGCCAAAAGGACGGCCGCTCCCAAAATCTGTCTCACCGATACGTTCTCGCCGAGGGTTAGCCATGCGATCGCGAGCCCCGCCACCGGGGTAAGGTTCGAATAGACCGCGGTGCGTGTGGCTCCTACACGGGAGACGGCGTAGTACCAGAAGAAATATGCGGCGGAGAGCGCGAAAACGAAGGAATACGCTGTTCCTAACCAAGCCGTCCACGGAACCCGCTCGAACGGGACGCGAAGGAGCGACGGAATACCGAAAGGGATATAGAACAATGATCCAAGGGTCATCGTATAAGCCGAAAGCCGGAGCGGGCCGAGCCGACCCAACAGGCTCTTGCTTGCCACCGTGTAGAACGCCCAGCAAATCGCTGCAGCAATTATCAGAAGATCACCAATAGTGTCGCCCCCGTTTGTAGACGACGGGTCCATGACGAGATAGACTCCGAAGACCGAAGCGGTGACGCCGACCCACGTCAACGAAGACGACCTTTCTTGTCCCGTCATGTGTCCGAGCACGGTTACCACGACGGGGGTCATTGAAATAAGCAGCGCAGAATTGCTGGCGCTCGTCCGATCTATACCGAAAACGAAAGTGAACTGATAGAGAGTGTGACCCAACAGGCCTAATAGCAGCAATCTTGGGAGATCGGCGCGGGACAGCACCCTAGGCTTGTCGAGTAGCGTGAATGCCAGCAGGAGAGTGGAGGAGCCAACGAGACGGATGGTATTGAAAGCGAGAGGTGGGAGGTGCGAGAGAACCGCCTTGACGACGCTGAAGTTCGCTGCCCAGATGAGGACCGTCAGCAGAAGCACGACGTCTACGGTGCCGAAACGACGGGTCATCGCTTTTGGGGGCGAGTCAGGCGCGGCAAACCATAGCGTTTGCCATAAGGACTCCGGCCATGCGGCAGAGATGGCAACCCGGTGACTCTAGGGGGCAGGGAGAGTTACATCATTCTCTTGATGATTCTCTGCGATTCTTCCTTGCCCAGGCCGAGTGGGCGATGCGCGATGGGGCCGCCTTCCTCGAGAACCGGTTCCAGCTGATCTAGGGTCGGGCGACTCACCTCGTGAAATAGCCCGGTGTAGATGGTGTCTCCCCACTCCATGGCTTTTTCGCAAGCCGTTTTCCAATCGGTGGGGTCGTGGCCCTCGTCCTCTAATTTCTTCACACGCGGCCGAAAGAAGGCGTAGGTGTTGTCGTGATTAAAGGTCACGCAGGGGCTGAAAATGTCGACCAGGGCGAAGCCTTTGTGTTGGATGGCCTTCTTTATGAGGTCCATCAGGTGTTTGGCATCCCCGCTGTACCCTCGAGCCACGAACGTAGCGCCGTTCATGATGGCCGAAGTGATCGGGTTGACCGGCCTCTCGACGTTGCCGAAGGGCGTGCTCTTGGTCTTCATCCCCATTTCACTGCTCGGGGAGACTTGTCCGGTAGTGAGTCCATAGATCTGATTGTTCATAACCAGATAAGTCATGTCGACGTTGCGGCGCGCGGTGTGAACGAAATGATTGCCGCCGATGCCGTAGCCGTCGCCGTCGCCTCCGGTGGCGATCACCGTCAAGTCGTGATTCGCCATCTTGACGCCCGTTGCCACCGCCAAAGCACGACCGTGGAGGGTATGCATCCCGTAGGAGTTGAAGTAACCCGGGAAGTTCGACGAGCAGCCGATGCCGCTCACGGTCACGATTTCGTGAGGTCGGAGTCCCATCTCGGCGGAGACCTTCTGAAGGGTATTGAGAACGCCAAAGTCCCCGCAGCCCGGACACCAGTCCGGCTCCACTTTTCCTTTGAAATCCTTGGCTTTCAGCTCAACGGCAGTCGGTGCGCTAGACATGTTTTCTCCTCTTCAAACCATGATTTCCTGGAAGGGAACATAGTGGTCCGTTTTTCCGGCCATCTGTTCGAGCACGCCCTCGACGATGTGATGAGGCATGAACGGTTCGCCATCATATTTACGAATATGCCCATCGACGTTGAGGCCGGTCTCGCTCCGCAGATAGCGGAAGAACTGTCCGGAGTGGTTGTTCTCGATGATGATCGTCTTCTTGGCGCGGTTGACGATGTCGGTGATCGCATGTGCGTGCAAGGGTACGATCCACTTGACGGCGAGCTGGTTGGCGGTGACTCCCTTTTCTTTGAGCTGCGCGATCGCTTCTTTGATCACGTCAGCCGTAGAGCCAAAACCGATGAGGGTCACGTCAGCGTCGGGGGGGCCTTCGAGCTTGGGTGGCGCGATTTCGTTCACCACGTTCTCGAACTTACGCGCTCGCTTTTCAACCATCTTTCGACGCTTGTGAGGATTGGTGAACTCGTCGCTGATCAGAATTCCGTCTTCGTCGTGCTCGTCGCTGGCCACCACGTGGACATGGCCTTCGACTCCAGGAATCGCACGAGGAGAAATCCCGCTCTCGGTGTTCTTGTAGCGCATGTAGTCGTCTTCGACTCCAGGGGGTCCGGGCTTGGTGACCAACTCGCCGCGATCGATCTTCGGATGCATGTCGATCGTATCCGGATCGGCGCTGAATGTTCCTTCCGAAATCAGCAAGTCGGAGAGCACGATACCCGGACACTGAAACTTGTCGACGAGGTTGAAGAGCTCGGGAATCGTGTCGAAGGCGTCCAGAGCGTTCTCGGGTGCAACGATGAAACGTTGGAAGTCACCCTGGCTGGCGCCGAGCATTTGCCACAAGTCACCCTGCTCGGTCTTAGTAGGAACCCCGGTGGACGGACCGGCCCGCTGCACATTAATGAAAACGACCGGAATCTCCATCATGCCCGCCATTCCGACGGCTTCGGTCATCAACGCGAAGCCTCCACCAGCAGTGGCGCACATGGACCGGGCCCCGGTGTGGGCCGCCCCGATGGCCATGTTGGCGACGCTAATCTCGTCTTCAACCTGGCGAACCATGATTCCGAGCTCGCGAGCGTTCTTGGCCATCCAGTGGAGGACGCCGGTCGCCGGGCTCATCGGATAGGCGCAGTAGAACTTGACGCCTGCCGCCGCACCACCCATCGCCAAGGCATCGTTGCCGGTCCAGACCGCGAGCGGCTTGGCTCCTTCCGAGATAGGTTCCGCGTAAGGCTGGAAGTTCGCCTGCGCATACTTAAACCCGGCGCGAGCCACCCCGACGTTCTCGTCTACCACTTCCTGGCCTTTCCGCTGGAACTGCAACGTCAGTGCGTCCTCGAGAGTCTTGAAGTCCATCCCGAACAAGAACACGGTCACGCCGAGGGCGACGGTGTTCTGCACGAGCTTGTTGCGACTGTTGTTGCTGAGCTCGCCCACCGGCATCGCGCACAACTGCACGCCTTCCGCCGTTTTCCCCGGTTTGACGGTGTCACTATTGAAGATGACGCTGGTTCCTGCTCCCATCAGCCCAAGGTGTCGATCCATGGTGTCTTGATTGAGACACATCAGCAGGTCGAGCTTGTCTCCATGGGAGTAGACCTCTTGGTCGCTCACTCTGACGGTAAGAAAGATGTGCCCGCCTCGAATGATGGATTGATACGCGTTGTACGCGTTCAAGTGGAGTCCACGACGGACGAATATGCGAGCAAGGATGTTTCCCGGAGTTGCGATTCCTTGTCCAGCGGCTCCCCCGATGGCGAGGGCGAAGTCGTATTTCTTAGAACTCATCAAATGTCTCCATAAGGTCAGATCAGACGATACGAGGCAGAGGGAAGCCCAACCGATTTACGCCTAATTACGATGTTGCTCTTGGCGGCCAGAAAGAGTCAGGTTAGCCTCGACCTCGAACCCTAAATCTTAGCATCCTCGGACCCCGATACCAAGGGGGGCGTCCTGCCGCGTTCGATAGTGCCGCCTGGCTAGCTCGATATTGGCAACTTGGTATTTTGGCGGCCAGAGGGAACCAAGGAGCATCCAAAGCCTACTGGACGCCCGACACGATCTGCAGCCCCGGCAGTGGGCTGGGGCAGAATCGGAGCTTTGGCTGAACGGATGGAGTCGGCGGTCTTAGCTTGCGTGCTGCTGTTTGCGGAAGGCTTCTGGCTGGATGCCGTATTTCTTCATGACATCGTAGAAGTCTTTCCGATCCTTCTTGGCCAGCCGGGCAGCCTGGCTGATGTTGCCCTGGCAGATACGGAGAACTTGAGAAATATACTCTTTCTCGAACTCCCGCTTGGCTTCCTTGAAGGATTGGAACTTGTTTGAGGAAACCGGAACGTGGAAGAAAAGATCCTCGGCGGTGATGACGTTGTTGCGCGTCAGAACCATGGCTTGCTTGATCTTGTTCTTGAGCTCGCGCACGTTTCCCGGCCACTGATATGTCATCATCTTCTGGATGGCGGCGGGCGAGAATCCCTCCACCACTTTTCCCAACTCCTTGTTGAAGTCGCTGAGGAAGTGATTGATGAGGAGCGGTATGTCCTCTTTACGCTCCCGGAGTGGTGGAATGTTTACGGGGATGACGTTCAAGCGGTAGAAGAGGTCCTCGCGGAACGACTTCTCGGCTATGGCTTGGATCAGATCTTTGTTGGTGGCGGCGATCACCCGGACATCCACCCGGATGGGGCGTGTCGATCCGATTCGCTTGAATTCGCCATCCTGCAAGACGCGCAGGAACTTGACCTGAAGGGTTACCGGCAGCTCCCCGATTTCGTCCAAGAACAGCGTGCCCCCATGCGCCTCTTCGAATAAGCCCTTCTGATCGGTTCGGGCGTCGGTGTAGGCGCCTTTCACGTGGCCGAAGAGCTCGTTCTCGATCAGGTTTTCGGGGATCGCTCCGCAGTTTTCAACGACAAAGGGTCGATCGGCGCGCTTGCCGGTATAGTGGATGGCTCGCGCCACGAGCTCCTTACCGGTGCCGGACTCACCGTAAATGATAACCGGGACGTCGTTTTGCGCCACGATGGAGGTTTGAGTGAGCAGCTCCTCGATCTTCGCACAAGCACCCACAATGTAGTCGGACTTCCGCCGGCTCATGATCTTGGTGCGGACCTGCCGGGCCTCGGAACTCGTGATTTGATGGTCTAGCGCCTTTTTAACCTTGGTGACTAGATCTTCCACGTCGAATGGCTTGGTGACGTAATGGTAAATACCGTCCCGCATGAGCTGCACGGCTTCGTCCACCTCGGCGTAGGCCGTCATGACGATGATGGGGATATTCGGATTGAACTGCGCTACCGCCCTCACCAACTCGTCCCCTCGGAGCTTGGGCATCCTCAGGTCCGTAATTATCAAATTGAAGACTTCCTTACGGATGAGGTCGAGCCCCTCTTCGCCGTTGGGAGCCGTATGCACGGCGTAGCCCTCGCGCTCCAGACGCTGCCGGAGCATGCGTTGCATACTGGCATCGTCATCGACAACAAGGACCTGCGACCCAGTGGGTTCGTTCATTGTTACGGCTCCGTTTGTCGTACTGTTGGGGGTGTGGGGAAAATTATACATTACTTGTCTCTCCAATGGAAACGCGTGTTAGGTCTAGGGGGCGAGGCTTCGCTGGAGCGTTCGTCCTCGCGAGAACCCGCCTAACACGTTCGGTCGGGCCATGTCTCCAAAGCAGAGTCAGACCTCGCCGAACCGACGGCCACTGGTTGGGGGGGTGTCCTGCCGTGCGGGTGCAAAGGGTCTCCCAAGCCAGCGCCAGTCCGTCCCGAGGTCCCGGGGTCCAGCGGATACGCACCCAGGGTGAGCCAAAGACAGATTCAAGAGCCGGATTCAGAAGGGATTCGGTCCTTAGCTTCGTGGCACGCCTCTGCTGCCAGCGGCCCACGAAAGGCTTTAAGGATTCAAGGGCTTTCCCGATTTCCTCCGTCGGGAAAAGATGGTGGCAAAGTGAGAGTCCCCCGTAAACGAGAGGAGCCAATCTAGGGGCGGAGGCTTGGTCGATGAAACGATCCCAGCGGAGCTCTGTCTGCTGGGAGAGAAGGTATGCGTCGCAGGCGTTGACGGCCGGCTGTCGGAGTCCGTGCTGGAAACTCCCGTGCAGGCATAGGTGGAGCAGGTGGTCTTCGAGCGCTAACGTGCGCGCCGCCAGGTGCACCGTGGGGATCGAACGGTCGAAAAGGGAGCCGGCTTCGACTCCCACATAGTCTGGGCAGCTTGTGAGGCTCGTGTGCAGCTCTAAATAGGTGCGTGTTTTTCGGTGTTGTAACGAGAGCGCATGATCGGTTGTTTGATGGTGCTGGTAGCCGAGCTCCTTCGCCAAGTGTGCGACGTAAGCCAAGTCCTCGCTCCGCACCAGAATGTCTAGGTCACCCATCGGCCGGAGTGCCGGACTCGGGTAGAGCCATCCCGCGAAAGAGGCACCCTTTAGCAACACCAGAGGAACTCCACCCTTTCGGGCCAGCTTGATGAGCGACTGCGCATGCTCGAACAAGTGGAAATTGTGGACCAAATTCGTGTAATACGCGCTCTCGAGCGATCGCCAAACGGGCTGGGGTACGGACTTCTGGAACGCGAGCCGACGAATACCCTCGAACAGAAGGCTCGCCAAACGGTGCCGTCGCGCCGACGCCGCGATCCAGGGCCAGTCGGCGTTGGCCAGGTCGCTGCTTTTCTCGAGCTCTGGTTCGTAAGGCTCGCCCAGTCCCGCCCGAACCAGTCCCAGATAGAGCCCGAAATCGTCTCGACTCATTGATCCCCTCTTTCAAGCTGCGGTGCCCGAGGGAGGAAACGGCGCACGTTTTTTTTCCATTGGACAAGCTTTGGATAATAGCGGTTCAAGACGAGACCAATGTGGCGGGCCAGGCCGCCCGTCAACGGTATGAAAAAGGGTTCCTCGATCCCGAGGACCCGCCCGAGCACTTCAGAGACTTCGACCGGGCCGTCCGCTTGGCCAGACGAGTCGCCCTTGGTCCATACGCGGCTCTCGTCGCACGCCAAGACGCGATGCGCCACGAGACGGCCCCCGGCGGTGCGGAAAAACGCGATGTCGCCGACCATGGGACGTTCATTGGACGGGGCGATTCTAAGGACCGTACCGCTTCTCAGAAGCGGTTTCATGCTCGACCCGGAGACCCTAAGGCTAAGAGTCCATCCGGAACGGAGCAGTGATTCGGCCAGAGTCCGGCTGGTTTCAGTCTGTTTCATCAGTGCCATCTTTCGTCGGATACTCCACTTCCGTCACCCCGATACTGCAAGTGGCGTGCCATTGGACCTCCAGGCAGGCGGCGTAAGCAACTAAGAATGAATGAATTACAGCCGTGAGGGATTCTAGCAATGGGCACCCTCCCTCACAGCGTGTGGAAATTCACACCCATGGCGAGAGGGGTGCTTCCCCCGCAACGATCCAGCCACCCGCGATCTTGAATACGTTTGCCCCTATCCACTTGTAAAAAAGAACGTTAGCCGTTGTTGGCGGGTCCTGCCGCAACCCCCGTCCGGTATGTGGGCTTAAGCCTACAATCGTTGGCAGAAATTCCCCCCGAAGGGGGACACTACTCGGATTTCAAAGCGAAAGGGCAGGCCTTGATTACGGGCGCCGGCTTGCCGCCTTTAGGGGTGTTTCTGGACGAATACGAAATACGAGTCCCCGGTGGGGGGGCCCTCGAAGCCGGTCGGGCTAAGCGCGGTCACTCTCCAGAAGTACGTTCCGGGTTCTAGGCCATTAACCCTGACCGAGGTCTTCGGTCCCGTGAGCCACTCTTCCGCGAGGTCGAAGAAGCCCTCGTCCCGGGCGATCTGCAATCGGTAGGATTGCGCTCCTGGGACCGGCGTCCACCGGAAAACCTGGTCGAACGAAGGTGCGCGCACGACTTGCTCGGCCTGCGGTTCGATAAGCTCCCGAGGAGCGTCGGGGAGTGGCTCCAGCTCGCTGACGTCCTCTCCTCCACGAGCGAGGATTCCACGATCGGCCGGCACCAGAACCGTGTCGTCACCGGCTTCTAGCTCGACGGTGCCCTCAAGCACCTCGAGGCGGGTGGCACCCCCGGCTTCCACTTTGAGACGGAAATCGGTGCCTCGAATGATCGTACTCGCGGTGGGCGTTTCAATCACGAAGCTCCCGTCGACCTTGCCCATGGTTCGGGACCAGATGTTGCCTTCGATCAGCTCCAGACGGATGCTGGGTCTCATCGATGACCCGGTCGGCTTGAGACTCAGGATGCGTGCTTTGCTGTGGCTCCGGAGGACGATGTAGTTTCCGTTCTCGAAGAGGACGCGGGCACCCGCGTGGCGCCAGGTTCTAAGAACGTCCCCTTCCCGTAGAAGGAGGTTCTCGAGTAGGGGAATGTAGCGTTTGTCGAAGCTTCTTCTGACTTCCGCTTCCCCGTACAGCCCGGCGATTCGCGCCAGCGTGTAGTCGGCGCTCAACATCTCGCGAGGCATCTCGATGGGCGTCCCGCGACCTTTCAGGAGGTTGAACTTCGCCAGCTCTTCCCAGGAGCCGGAGATCTCCGGATATCTCTCAAAAAGCTCCTCAGGGTTTGATTCGCTGTCCGTGACGATGACGTAGGCATCCTTATTCTTCCCGTTCGTGGTTTCCCGGCCAGGCTCTCCCGACCCCAACAGGAAGATCGCAATGGGAAAGAGCAGCATTCGTTTCATGATCGTCCCCTCTATTTCACGTTTCTTTACTCTAAAGATGATGGCCGGGCCCAGGGTTCGAACTTGGAGTTGGGAATGGAGGAAGAATTTGAGCTCGAGCTTAAACAACCAGCGCTTTCGTTGGCACGTTCGCTTTCGATTCTTGTCACCCCAGGCCTTTCCAAGAATGAAGCTAGCAATTCCTTTGCCATCAGAAAGTTCTCCGGACCGGAGCCCCTAAAACGTTGCGCCTGCTTGGGTTGGCCGTCTGGAACCGAGTCTCCCTGCCAGGGCGGACCGGAGGGATTCCCCCTCAGGGGAGTGCCTAAACCACCACACTGCAGTATTTCGAGGTGTCATGCAACCGTATTGTTTTCAATGGTTAGGATGGATCGCCTAATGCTACGCGAGCGCTGAAATCTGACGAACTCCTGCCCGTGGGAACGCAATCTCTGTTCTCCTGGCTCACCGGAATATCTGTTTTAAAATCAGATAGTTGGGGGATTGTTTTTACGGGTTCCGACTGGCACAAGGGTTGCTGTAATCAATCCTTTAGGAGGAGTCCGAGATGCCGAGATCAAACAAGAATCGTTCGAGAGGGCGGTTCGCCGGAGTCATCATCGGGGCGATTGTCATGATGGGTGCGCTGGTGGGCTATGGAGTGGCGCAGAGTACCCAAGTCACCCAAGCGGAGTGGGCCGTCTATATGGTCCAGGGATTGGGGCTGGATTGGAACATGCCCGCCAATTCGACCGCCAATGAATATGTGGCGCGCCTCATCTGGTCGACGAGCATCGAGTTTCCAGCGACCCGGACGCTTCCTGGTTCGAGCCCGTCGCTGACGGTCCAATCGGACGCCGTCCCTGCGTTCGTCGGGACGGACGCCCCAACCGCCGAGGCGCTCTACCGAGTGTCCACGATCCAGGCGGGCGACTATAACTTTCGGGTGAACCTTGCTGGCGGTACCGCGATGTTCAAGGTCGGGGATTCGGTCTTCGAGATCACCCAGCCTGATGAAGAGTATCAATGGGTGGACCTCAATCGGGTGAGCTTGGATCCGGGTGAGCACACGGTCAGCCTGCTTCTCTCGCCCGGCGCCCGCGTTCAGGGGCTTTCCGTTGTTCCCCCATGCCTGCGCCAAATCGAGCCACTGGACGGCTGGGCTCCGCTCGAGCCACTCGACTTCGGCGAGCTGGCGGTGACCGTCGCAAGAGCGCTCAACCTAGAGTATGAGCTTCCCAAACTAGGCCCGGAGATCAAACTGCGGGGAGAAGAATTCGAAAAGGTTCTCGAGCTCCCGGTAGAAGACTTGGAGGTAGACAAGTCGGAAGATCCTTTTTGGCTTTCCACGGGCGGCTCGATCGTGACGGGCCGCGCCAAGTTCTCTGTTCCGGAGAGTGGACTCTATTCCTTCGAGGCGCGTTATCTGAGCCCCACACCCGTTCGCTGGGTCTCGAACGGGTGTCTCAAGGTCGTGACGTGTCAATTGACAGGCGACTCTGGTATGCATTGGAAACGCGTCGTCACCCTCGAGCTCGATGCCGGTGAGCACGACCTCGAGATCACGCTGCCTCCCAAGGCCGCACTGGACCAGGTCGTCATTCAGCGGCGCGACGCCGGCCTCAATGAGTACATCGATGTGGTGTCCGACGAAGGATTCAAGCTCGGACCGCCTACCCGCACCGTGCGTCGCCGAGAGGCGATCGCGGCGGCACGACGCCTCCGCAACCGTTTCGATGGCAAGAAGCAATTCCGTTGCGAGGACTCGCTGATCGCGTTGGAGCAAGCCGCGTTTCTCCGAATGGCGGCGCTTCGAAGTGACCGAGAACAGGGAGTCGAGCTCGCCGTCGCCACCGGCTTCCCGGCGACCGACCCAGGAGGGGGTGTAGGAGGAGGCACCAACTCTTTTCCGAAAGCCCCGGGACTCCCTCCGGCAGCGAGTCCGATTACGCCTGAGTCTGAGTGAGGGGCCGGCTCCCGTCGACCCACGTTCGACACGCTCGGCCTAAGGTTTCGTAAAGCCGGCGCGGTTGCTCGTGGCGCAAGTCGACGGCTCTACCTGCTCGGCTCTTCTCCCCAATCGTGGAGGGGGCCCAAGAAGAGTGTGCCGCTCTCCAAAACCTAATCAAATCTGAATCAGGCCCAGGTTCCTGCTTCACCAAGGATCGTTTCACTTCGGCTCACCCCGAAGCCAGAGCGTTCCTCTCCACAGGCTTGACTTCCGGTGGAGCTCACCGTACAAGAACGTACTTTCAACTAGGTTCCAGTTTGGTCTTCAAATGACGAACCCTCACGACAGTTTCGCGGCTCTTGGCCTTGACCATTTCGCTCTTCTAAGAACTCAACTTACCGCATCACCTCCTTACCCAACTCGACGACTCTCCGTCGCTACGCAACGCTCTAGCTTGCCTGGCTCTCGCAAGGCTTGGTTGCCCAAGACCCGAAGACCTCTTCGATGCACCAAACGGCCCCTCAGCGATCGGGACGGCTTCTAAAGGTCCTACTCATCTGAGACGAATTTCTTCGACCGGTCCCTCCCTCGATCTGGGATTTTTTCTTTTACGCTGCCGCGATCTGAACCCGCTAAATCGCCTGTTTGAACGGATTTGAGTAGATCTCTGACTACTGCTACTAGCCCCCCTAACAACGAGCCTCTCCGTCTCGCATTCCCTGACTAGTCCCTCCCTCGTGGAGATCTGAACCCGCTAAATCGCCTGTTTGAACGGATTTGAGTAGATCCCGTCTCGTTGGTGCGGGGGGAGAGGGGCGCTTTTGGTGCTGGGCCTTAGTTAGCCGCGCGCGCTTCTTGGTCGCGGGGCTCCCCGGCGGGCGGTCGGCCGGGAGTTGATGGGCGTTACCTTGGTCTGCTGTTGCTTGTGATAATAACTGTAGTAGCTGTGGTAGCTATCGAGCTTGGGATCCACACCGTTCAGAACCGCTCCCACTAGCCGCGCGTTGGTCTTACTAAGCAGGTTAAGGCAGCGGCGAACCAGTTTCCTGTCGACTCCGTTGGCACGGACGACCATTACCACCATGTCGGCCAGGTTCGCCAAAAGGATGGGATCGGTGACGCCCGCGATCGGGGGGGCATCGAGAATGATCCAAGTGAATCGCTCGCGCGCCTCTTCCAGGAGCCGTCGGACGGCCGGAGTCCCGATGAAGGCCGGTGGATTGGGCGGCCGCTTGCCCGCCGTGATGAGCGAAAAGTTGGGATACCGGGTCTGCTGAACGACGGAATTGAAAATCGGAAGGTCTCGAAGGCAGTAGTCGGCCATTCCCGGTTCCCGAGACATACGCAACCGAGAATAGAGGTCGCCCCGCCTCAGATCGAAATCGATCAGCAACGTCGGCTCTCCCGAAGCGGCCAACGCTCGAGCCGTGTGAAGCGCCGTCGTGGACTTTCCTTCCTGTGCCACCGAGCTCGTTATCAAGACCACGTTGCTCTTCTCGTGCTCACGACTAAAGAGGAGGGCAGTCCGCAGCATCCGATAGGACTCGGTTACGACGCCCTCTTCGGAGGCCTCGTGGATCGGCACCATGGATAGGCAATCGGTATGGAGATGCGTTTCGATGTCCTCTTGCTCCTTGAGCGTGTTGTCGAGATAGTCGCGGAGCAAAAGAATCCCACACCCCAGGGCGAGTCCGACCATCAGCGCCAAAGACAGATTCTTCTTCGGGTCGGGACTGATGGGGCCCCCGGGGACAACCGCCTCTTCGACGATCGACACGTTGTTGTCCCACAAGCTGGCCGCTACATCGGTCTCTTTGATCTTCTGGAGGATGACCTCGTATAGGTTCTTGTTGGACATGGCATCGCGTTGGAGCATCTCCATCTGAACCGCCTTGCGGCCTTCTTGGAACGATTCCTTCCTGTGCTCGTTGACCGAGGCGAGTAGCTCCTGCTCGCGCCTTCGAATTTGCTGGTACTCGCCCTGGATTCCCACCGCGATTTTCTCCGCTTGGGAATCGATCGCTTCCTGCAGTTGTTCGACCTGGGTTCGGAGCTTCTTGACCTTCGGGTGCCCCTCTTTGTACCTGTTCCGGAGCTGAACAAGCTCGATTTCGAGGCCCGCCCGCTGCATGTTCAGGTTTTTCTCCAGCGCATCGTTGGTCACCTGTGGCAGCGACTCGAGCGACTTTCCCTGCCGCTTCAGAGTACGAATCTGGCTGAGCATGCTCTCGAGCTCGATGCGGCGGGTCTTGGCATCGGTGTACGCCTCGTTGAGCTTCTCGAGAGTGCCGCTGACGATACTCTGCCCCCTCGTCGGGGATGAAGAGATCCTGCTTCTCGCTGTACTCGTAGAGCTTTTCCTCGGACTGGTGCACGTCTTGTTGCGCCGAGGTGAGCCTTTCCTGGAGCCAGCCGTAAATGTTGCGGGTGGTCTCGATCTTGGCCTCTAGATTCTGCTCGAGATAGGCCTCCGCCAATGTGTTGGCCCATTCGGTCGCCACTTTTGGATCCTGGTGGCTGATGGCGACTTCTGCCAGACGCGTGTCAGGCAACGGAATCACCGAGACATGGGAAACAAAGAGTGCGGCCGAATCCTTCGACCCTTTGAAAGGGGGCTTGTCGTGGAGCTTGAGTTTGAAGAGAACCTTCTCCGCTAGCGCCTTGCTGCGGATAATCCGGTACTGTGTCTTGTAGTAGTTCTGGTAGTCGAACCAGTTCAGAGCGGTGGCTGGATAAGGATTCGACAGTGCAGAGATGTTCTGGCTCGGCGGGTCGATTTGCACGAGTGACTGCGATCGATAGACCGGTACTTGCATGTAGGTGACGAGGAAGCCGACGCCGAGCCCGACCAGTGCCATTGCAATGATCGTGGCACGGCCCGTCCAAAGAAGCCGCAGTCCGTATTTGAGGTCGAATCCTTCACTGAAATCGGTGCCTGTGAGATTGGACGGGCCGATAGGGTCTCTCGTGTTCGTAGGACTTTCGTTCATATACCTCGAGGATCTCAGAAGACCCGCTTGCCCACTCGGACGACGTCTCCGGGAGCGAGCAGGATGTCAGTTTTCTTGCCTTTCTCGATGTCGCCGAGATCCACCTTGATGCGCTCGGGCTCGCCGGCAACCTGATTTCGCAGAATCTCTACTTTGCCTTTGCTTCCGTATTTGCTGAGACCACCCGCTTGGGAGATGGCTTGCAGAACCGTAAGCCCGCTGGTAAGGGCGTAGGAGCCCGGTTGGTGACTTCGCCGTTGACGTACACCGAGTCTTGCCCGGCAATGGTGATGAGGTCCCCGCTGGAAAGAGTCAGGGCGAGGGCGTTCTTCTGTTCGTCCGTGGGCATGTCGCGAGACAGCCAGACTCGTTTGAGACTCGTTCCGTCGTCGAAGACTCCGTCGAGTCGGGTCACCACGAGCTCTCCGTTCGCTTTCGACGTGAACCCACCTGCCTCCGTCAGAAGGTCGAGCAGCGACTTAGGTCCGGTGAGATAGTATTTGCCGGGCCGGCCCACTTCACCCACCAGCGTGACCCATTGAGACAGGTACTCCTTCACCTTCACGCTTACGTGCGGATCGCGCAAAAAGTCTTTCCCGAGGAGCTCCGTGATCTGGATCTGGACCTCTTTCAGGGTGAGACCGGCTACCCGTACCTCGCCAATGAGCGGAAAGGAGATCTCTCCGCCGTGTTGGACCGTGACGAGACGCGTGAGGTCTTCTTCTTCGAAAACGATGACGTCGAGCACATCGCCCGGCCCGGTTCGGTAAACGTCCGTTTCCGGCTCGGGCAGAACGTCGGGTGCGATGGTCTTGCCGTTTCCTTGTGTGGCGGGGTAGGGGAGAGCACTCGCCGAACATACGCAGCCGAGCCAGATTACGGCGCCAGCCAGTAGGTGGTTCCAGCGAGTCATGGTCATTTGTCCTACTCCTCTACTTTGAGAAAAATCCTATTCCGAACACGAGCCGTATCACGTTGTTGGTGTACTGGAACTCGTCGAGATTGGACCGCCGGCGCTCGTGCCGATAGTCGGCCCGGAAGTAGGTTCGCGGTGAAAAGAAATACGCGGCTCCCACCCAGCCCGCCAGGACGTTGTCGTTGCGCCGCTCGGGAAGCTCGAAGGCTTCGAGTGGGTAAAGGTTGTCGAAGAAGTAGACTCCGGTAATGAGCTGGAGGTTCTGGCGTATCGGTCCGGTGAATTGCACGTTGGCGAAGTTCGACGTGTAGTAATTGTTGTTTTCGAAATTGGAGAGATTCGCCTGACGTCCACCTTCGATCGTTAGAGCCGCCGCTTCGGTGAAATAGCGTGTGAGGCTCACGCTGGCGACGAGGCCCCGAAAATCCAACGCGTTGGCCTCGTCAGTACCGAAATCTTGTGCAGAGTAACCGACCCGAATCGTTCCTAATAGGAGAGGCGTGAGCTCGCCCTGGATTCCGGCAAGAAACGCATTGCCTGTCCGTTTGGCTTCGGGTCGCTGCGCCGGCTCCGGGGTGTTCACTCTCAAATACTCTCCGAACATGGACGTGACCGGTGAGAGGCGATAGCGGAAGTTGGCCCCGACGGTCATCGTGTCGTAGTTGAAAAAAAGTAATCTCCTCTCCTTGGAAATTGACGAAATCGTAGGTTCCCGTCACCGCGAAGCCCAATCGCTCGCTCATCTCCATCTCGAGCCCGGCTATCGTTCGATTCCGATTGAACGGCTCGATGTTGAAAAAGACTTCCTGTCCGGGATCGAACTCGGTGGTCTCGAAGCTTCCGCGGAAGAAGTGATTCTCCGCGCTGAACTTCATGGTCGGGGAAAGCATGACACCAGTACCGACGTTGAAACCGTGCGAGAAATTTTCTTGGAGCAGCTGAAATTTGTTGAACTTCCGGTAGCGGAGCTCATAGTCGAAGTGGAGCGTGTTATCGGACTCCAGAAGCTCGAAGGCCGCTACCGCCCGAGCGTAAATAGCGTTGTCCCTAAAATTTTCATCCGTTTGGAGGGTCAGGTTGTCCCCGCTAATCCAGCTGCCTTCGACGAAGGGCCGGAAAAGGAATCGGCCCAGAAGCAAGCCACTCGTCGACCCGCCGCCCACCTGGTCGATCTGCTCGAGAGGGGTGTCGAAAATGGGACGACTCTCGTCGGGTGCTGGAAACAAGCTGATGAACTCGCCAGACTGCCCGGCGGTCTCCTCCGCTTCCGGGGGCGACGGCAGTTGCGACTCACTGGTCTCTGCCTCTCCCGAAGAGTCCGACAGAAGGGCTTCACCGGGACTCGGTGGCAATTCCGGTGGTATCGGAGGGCTCGCGTCCACTCCAGAACTAACCGCTGGCACGGTTCCCTGCTCGACGGTCGGTGTGGACGTAGGCGCACCGGCGACGCCCGAGGCTGCGGCGGAAGCTTCCGAGTCGTGACCGTTCCCTCCGGACGCGTCGGCCAGCGCCGTGGGAGAGTTGCGGGAGATCTTGATGAGGATACGCGTCGGTCGCATCTGGCTTACCACGGAGCTGGCCTCGAGATCGATCTCCATCATGACGCGGGTGTACACCCGGTCGCCCAGCTTCATTGGCCACATCTCGAAGCGACGAGTAAAAGGCGTCGTGACGTCATACTTCGAGTCGACGGGTGGAACAGCGGGTACATCGAGCGTGAGCCGGTAAGAGTCGGTCGCCATCCTGCGGGTGGTTTTGAACCCCGTGATGTCGCCGTCGGCGATGATGTGAACCTCGAAGACGTCTGCCTCTGATTTGGCATACATGTTCAGGAGCTTGACGGTTTTGTTGTCCTGCGCTTGGGCCGTGACGGTCACGGCTAGCCAAGCGAGCGCGACAACCAAGCTCCTCCGCGGAAACGCGTTCATTTGTCCTCCATGGCTTTGAGGGTTGCCCCGACCTTGCCAGCGGAAGTTGGGACAGTCCGCTCGGCTCGGAGCTCTCCTCCGAACCGAATAACCCAGAGCACCAGGGTGGCCAGTAGCACTGAGTCCAGCACGATCCACACGCTTCGGGTCAGGGGTGCGTCGGCTAGGTGGAGCGCTCCCAACCCGAGTCCGAAGGTCACGAGGTAGAGAAAGATCACCGCCTGCAGCTCGGTGAGGCCGCAGCGCACGAGGCGGTGGGAGAGATGGCAACGATCGCCGATGTAAATAGGCCGTCGTTCGAGGATTCGAATGTAAACGACTGAGGTCGTGTCGAGCAGGGGAACCGCCAGAACCAGTAGCGGCATGAGTATCGGAAACATGGACGAAGACGCCGTGGTGACGTAACGCTCGAGAATCGTAAGCGACGAAAGTGTGAATCCAATGAAGAGCGCTCCGGAATCTCCCATGAAGAGAGAAGCGGGTGGAAAATTGAAACGAAGAAATCCGACCAGGCTTCCGATCAAGGCCGCCAAGATGAAGCAAATGAAAACCTCGCCCAGCTCCGCGGCGTTGATGAGGAAAACTGCCGAGGAGACCGCTGCCACACCCGCGGTCAGACCGTCCATGTTGTCGAGCAGGTTGAAGGCATTCGAGATTCCGACGATCCAAAGCACGCTCAGCACGAAGTTGGCGACGTCGTTGCCCGCAAAGTCCACTCGAACTCCACAGGCGACCGCGACAACGGCGGCGAAGATCTGTCCCGCAAATTTGTAGCGCGTAGGAAATTTTTCCCCGAGGAGGTCGTCCATCAAACCAACGAGGAACATGATCGTGCCACCTAACAGGAGGCCGACGAGTGGCGACTTAACCGTCCAGGCTCCCGCGAGCGCGGTCATGGTGTGGGGAAGCGCGGTCTTGATGGCCGGAATGGTGGCGAGCCAGGGAGCCACGGCAAAACCGAAGAACACCGTGGCAATGAAGCCCACGTATATCGCGATTCCCCCTAGTCGCGGTTTGGGGCCGTCGTGGGCCTTACGGCCGCCAGGCCAGTCGAATAGGCGGTGGGTCGTCGCGTACGAGCGGATCCACAGAGCCAGAGCCAGTGTGACTCCCATCGGTATCGCGGCGGCTCCCAAGTAGATCAACATGCGCTAACTAGGCTCCCCGTCCACTGAGAGGGTGGAAACCCCTACCGTCAGTGGGAAAGTCCCTACAGGTGGCAACCCTGCTGTGGCTACGGGAGGTTTACCGGTTAGAATGCCGGTCATCAGCCGTCGGGAAGCTGTCTCCCATCCCAACATTGCGTCTCGGTAGTCCCGGGCGACTCTGTTAACTAGTTGATTGGTATTGATTTCGACCCAAACGCCCAATACACTGTAGAACTCCGGGTACTCAACTTGGCGGTTTTCCCTCGACCCCGAGACATCCCAAACGCAGGGGTTACCCCACATGACCGCGGGCTGACGTCTCCCCGCTGGGCTCGAATCGCTCTCTGTTCGATGCGTCGGTCGGGTGTCCATCTCTAACCTTTTGATTATTTGATACTTAGTCTCGCCCTAAATTAGGCTCGTTCAGAACGCCGCGGAGCCGTCAGCAGGCCCCGAAGCTGTTCTATGAGAGTGCAGGATTCGTTCCATGCCCGTAATTGGCTGAAACGGGCCGATTTGAGAGGAAATTTATGCTTGGGAGGAGCGGGGTAATGAATCCGGGAGCCCGGAAACAGGTCGTACGTCCTTGGCTTTTAGGAGCCGAAGATAGAGCTGATCCAGGTCGGTCAGGAGGCGCTCCAGGCTGAACCGGCGCAGGACGCTTTCCCTCGCCAGCTCGGCCAGCCCGGTTTGAGCTGCCGAGCGACCCTCCGGGGTGAGGGAGTGGGTGATAGCCTCCGCCAAAGCCTCTGGGTCGCGCGGCGGCACCAATCGCCCGAGTCGGCCGTCCTCGAGAAGGTCCGGTGTTCCACCCACTCGCGTCGCCACGACGGGTACTCCAGCCGCCATCGCTTCGATCAAAGCGACCGGCGTTCCTTCGTTCAAAGAACAGTTGATCGCAAGGTCCAGATCGGCGTAGATGCGCTCTAGGTCGGTGCGAAAGCCCAGGAAACGGACTCTCGAACCGAGCTTGAGGCGGTCCGCTTCTCTTTCTAGCGCGGGCCGTTGATCGCCATCCCCGACCACGAGTAAGACTGCCTCTGGGCATGTGGTTGAGACCCGGACTATGGCTTCCAAGAGAGTACCGAGATCTTTGATGAGGACCAGTCTCCCCACGCACCCCACAAGGGGAGCATCGGCCGCTAGGCCCAGCTCGTGCCGCAACTCGCCCCGGTATTGAGACACGTGCTCGAATCGATTGAGCTCCAGGCCCAGAGGAATCACTTCGATCTTGGATCTAGGTGCAATCTTTCGCTCCTCGAGATCTTCGGCGACTCGCCGGCTCACGGCGAGAATGGCATCGGTGCCGAGAGCCATGGTGCGCTCGATCAACTGGAAGAATCGAGACGTGAAAGAGCCGAAATACCCTGCGAACACGGAGCCATGAAACGTGTGTACGATCACCGGCACTCCCGCAAGGCGAGCCGCGAGTCGTCCGAGCGCTCCGGCCTTGGCGGTATGCGTGTGGACGATGTCGGGTCGCCGCTGCTTCATTAGCGTGAAGAGCTTGACGAAAGTGATGAAGTCTCGAAGCGGTCGGATTCGCCGACCGAAGGTTGGGATGATGCGATAGGCAGCTTCTCTTGACTTGGCCAGATCGGTGAAGTTTCCTTCGCGCTCGTCCTCTTTCCCGACAACCAACAGAGAGTCGTAGCGCTTCGGATCGAGACCGGCCGTCGTGAGGATAACGTGTATCGCTGGTCCGCCAATGTTCAACCGCGAAAAGAGACGGAGCACTCGGATTCGCCGGTTCGCGATGTTTGGCGGACCCACCTCGGGTGAAGGGCGGCTAGCGAAGGCGATATTTTGCATCTTCCTTGAACGAAGCAACCCCCATGCCATAAGGGCCTCCCTCTCCCCTTGCGAGACTGGGGGCGTCAAGAAATGCCGTGCCGCTATCAATGACGTCAGACGCCGGGAGAGGGGGTGGTGACCACTAAGGCCCCCTCTCTCCCCTTTGGGGGAGAGCGCTGGGGCCACTAAGGTCTCCCTCTCCCCTTTGGGGAGAGGGTTGGGGCCGCTAAAGTCTCCCTCTCCCCTTTGGGGAGAGGGTTGGGGTGAGGGGATGGTAGTTCGTCAAGAGAACGAAACCTAAATCCACCCACGTCCCAAGTAGTAGGCTAGCTTCGCGTACTCGGAAAAAACGATCCTCGCGCTGAACGAGTTCCGCCACCAACCCTCGGGCTTCCAGAAACTCGGCTCGGCGGGGCTGTTGAACACCGTCACCTGGTTACCGAAAGACTTCCGCGCCGCCAAAAAGGCTCTTCTCTGGTGGTAGGGATGGGTCACCAATGTTAGTGAACGGATCTGGTGACTCTTGAGGATGGGAAGAACAAACACAACCGATTCGTGAGTGCTCCTCGAACGATCCTCAAGCACTAGCTTGTCGGCTGGGACCCCTCTCGCGATGGCATGTTGCGCCAAACTGCTAGCGTGGTCGCCGCCGCCTGGTTCGCCACCGCAGAGAACCAGTCGGGCAACGAGCCCATTTTTGTACAAGCGCACGGCGTGCTCGGTTCGCTCGTAACCGGGGTCCCCCCCGAAAACCATAGCGGCGTCGGCGCGAGTAGGTGGGTCTCGAAGCACAAGTGCGTGTGAAGTGAGATCGCTCATGGCGAGAACCCCAATACATCCTATCGACGCGCATGCGACCAAAAGCCATATACGCATACGGTTCGGATACCTTGCTAGTACGTGAATCAAGTTGGCTACCTACGTTGAGGTGGCTAAGTACCTGGACCCTGCGATGTCAAAAGGTTCTCATCCACATTTCGAGTGTGAGCCAGGAGAAGAGCCGATGGCCAAAGTCTCTTTCTCCGCTAAGGTGGGCGTTTAGATGGGAGGTTACGATCTCTGGCCGCACGTGTTGGAAGAGCCGAGATTCCCGATCGGTCAGATGATCTGCAACCAAGGGTCGTAACGGCCCCCGGAACCAGGAACCCAGGGGCACACCGAAACCCATCTTGCTACGATTCAGAATTGGTTTCGGTATGATGTCCTTGAACGCCTCCCGCAAGATGTATTTGGTCGTAGTCCCATGGAGCTTGAATCGATCGGGGAGTCGCCCTGCGAACTCCACGAGAGCAGTGTCCAAGAACGGCGATCGGGCTTCCAGTCCATGTGCCATCGTCGCGCGATCCATCTTGACCAGAAGATCTTCGGGCAAGTATGTGCAGAAATTTAGATAGAGTAGGCGTGCAAGTGTTGTCCCCTCGGCGGCCTCTGAAAAGGGCACGCGGAAACATTCCTCCACGTCGCGATCGAGAGCCTCGGGGTCGGGAAGCATCAGATCTTGTGCCGCATTTGGAAAGACGCTGCACCAAGTTTGGAATCGTTTTTCCAATGGCAGCGAGGCTACCTCGAGGAACCGCTTGATACGTCTCAGTGGGTTGGTCCGGTCTGGCGGTTCTGGGCAAAGACTTGCGAGCCTTGCTCCGCATTTCTTCAACCACATCGGCAGTCGTTCCGCGGCTACTGCACCTACGAACCGTTGGTAACCCGCGAAGAGTTCGTCGCCACCGTCGCCATTGAGCACAACGGTTACATGCTCGCGCGCGAGCTTTGAAACGATATAGGTAGGAATCGCCGACGAGTCGCCGAAGGGCCCATCGTAGTGCTGAACCAGTTGCTCGAGGAAATCTTGATCCGGCGGCTGAACCTTGAACGTTGTGTGTTCCGTTTGGAACGCCTTCGCCGCCATCTCAGCATAGCCAGTCTCGTCATAGTCGGGAGCGCCCTCGAAGCCGATACTGAATGTTCGAATGGGCTGCTGGACCTGGCGGCTCATTAGCCCGACTACAAGCGTGGAATCCAGTCCTCCGCTCAAGAATGCGCCAAGTGGGACGTCCGCGACTAGTCGGCGGACTACGGCCTGTTGCATTAGGTGGCGAAGCTGCTCGACTGCGTCCTGTTTGCGGCTCGTTCCATTTGTCTCGAAAGGCGGCGACCAGTAGCGGTGTTCGCGCATTGCCCCTCGGACTTCCACGCTAAGAACCGTGGCCGGAGAAAGCTTGCGGATCCCGCGATACCCGCTGCTCGGCGCAGGGAAGTAACCGTAAGTGAGATAAAAGGGCAACGCGTCGAGATCCGGCTCTCTTCCGATCGCCGGGTGAGCGTGTAGAGCCTTGGCTTCGGACGCGAAGGCGAACCGGTACGAATCGTGGTAGTAGAAGAGCGGTTTTTTTCCGGCGCGGTCACGAGCCAGAGTAAGCAAGCCGTTTCGCTGATCCCAAATGCCGAGGGCAAACATCCCGTCGAGCTGCGGTATCGCGTCGGCCCCGAGTCGCTCATATAACCTCAGGATGACTTCGGTGTCGCTACGAGTGTGGAAGCTGCACCCTTGTTGCTCTAGTTTTTTTCGAAGTTCCTGGAAGTTGTAGATCTCCCCGTTGAAAACGATGCCCACGGAGCGGTCCTCGTTCCACATGGGTTGGTCGGCCTGCTCAGAAAGGTCAATGACCCGCAGCCGAGCATGACCAAAGCCGATCGGATGCCTTGAGTCCACGCGCACGCCATCTGGTCCCCTATGGGAGATGGTATCGACCATCCGTCTCAGGTTCTGAAGCTCGGCCGGGCGTTCACCGAACTCCAGCGTGCCGACTATGCCACACATGGTATTTACTTCTTCTCCATTGACCGCGCCGTCAGGGAATTGTTTTTGGCACCATCTACACACGCTCTGAGGATGTGTCCCACTCGTGGGGCCTGGACTTTGGCTGAGTACCAAGACTCGACCGCTTTCCGACCCGCCATGCCGAGTCTTTGGCGAAGGCTGGTGGACTCGAGGAGAGCTCGGAGCTTCGTCGCCCATTCGTTAGCATCGCCGGCCAAGAAACCGTTTCTGTCGTCTGAAATCGCCTCCGCCGCCCCACCGATGGGAGACGCGATGGCCGGGATTCCGAGGGCCATGTATTGCAGCTCCTTCATAGCGCCTTTACCTCGGCTCCAAGGGTCGTCAGGCAAGGGCTTGATGCCTATGTCGATATCCTGGAGATCGGAGACCTCGGTTCGAGCGTTCCAAGGGATGGCTTTTACATTTACGCCTGGCAAAGTGAACCCAGGTGCGCCGACCATTTTTAGCTCGAAACGATAGGTGCGAGCGAGATCTCTGAGCACCGGCGCGAGCACTTTCACGTAGGACGCCGTACTGTGACTACCGGTCCAGCCGACGATCGGAACATCGTTGGGTGCTCGCGGTATGACGCGGTAGTCATCGGTTTCGATGGTCGTTGGGACTTGGTGCACGATGCGACTATGTAGACGTGCGTATTCCTCCAAGTAATTGTTATTGACCATCACGTGTTGAGCTATCTTGCAGATGGTTGCTGTTTTTCCTGGGCACTTTAGGTAGCTCAAGTAACCGTTGGTCGGGCTCTTGTACCGCACGAAGACGGCGTCATCGAAGTCGTAGACCAGGGGTACGCCTTTGGCTCGTAGCCAGCGTTCAAAGATCGCGGGGCCGATGAGGGCGGCCTCCCGGAGCAGATACACCGCGTCGTAGTAAGGCAGGTGGAGGAGTCGGGTCAGCCTCCTGAGCAATGCCTTTCCGAGACCCCAACCCTTGCGAACGAGCGCTCCTTGCCGATAGAGCACTGCGTGCAAATCCTCGTTCTCGAACGGCAAGAACTCGACCGAGATGCCTTCCCCCGCGAGACGCGGTGCCCATTGCTCCATCCGAAACCGTTGCCCTGGAGACGTGTCGAATATACTTGGCACCATAGCTAGTACCTTGATTTCCTTGTTTTCGCGCTTCATGGGCTACGTCAGACAGGTCTCGGGCCTACCACGTTCCGTCAGCAAGGATTGGTAAACGTCCAGGTAGCTGGCGCACCCTTTGTCTAGGGAGAAATGCAGATCAGCGGCGCGGCGGCAGGCCTCGTCCTGGGCGACTTGCTTCGAAACGAAGTCAAACGCCCTCGCGGCCGCCGAAGTCATTCCTGTTGCCGAGAAATCCGAAACCACGACGCCAGCGTGTTCTCGAACAAGGATCTGTTCTACATCCCCGACGCCGGAATTGGTCACCACGGGGACACCTGCGGCGAGGAATTCACCCAGTTTTGTAAAGCAAGATGCCTGGGCTGCGTAGCTCGGTTGAAGAAAGAAGATGCCAAGCTTGAAGAGAGATAACCAGTCAGGCACTTCATCAGGGGTGGCTTCCACCGCCACGAGGTCTGACGGAGCGAGTCCTTCCTGTTGAGCGACACGGAAAAGAGGCGTGGGGTCCTGGCGAGTCAGGTACACGAAGCGCAGCTGCGGCAAATGCTCTTTAAGTCGTGCCGCGAATCGAAACATTTCAGGAAGCAAGTAACGACGGTTTATTGCGCCGATGTTGCCGACCACGAATTTGTCGATCAATCCGTGACGTTCCGCCAGTTCGACGTTCGGTTCGTTAGCTGAGAACCGATTCTGATCGACGCAACAAGGGATCACGGCGATCTCACGTGGATGCTCCTGCCAGTGAGGCGAGGCCTCTAGGACTTCCTTCGCGCGCTGTGACAGGACTACCAAGTGGTCGGCGTGCCTGAAGAAGAGGCTTTCCATCCACTTGGATAGCCGAAAGAGGACCCCCTTTGGCGGAAAGATCCCCAATTCAACGCGCTCCTCCGGCCAAAACCCTCTCATGTCGAACAGGAACCGAGCTCCACTAAGCCACTTTACGGTGAGTGCCATCAGTGCCGGGACGTAACTTCTAGCATGTACGATTCGAGCGCGTCTCTGCCTAGCTTCGCGAACGCATACCCATGTGCCTAGGACTAGGTCGAACAGTGTGGACACGAGCCGTGGGCGGGGATGATAGGTGAGGCGAGTCCACGTGACACCGTGCGACTGGAGCTGCTTGTCCAGGCGCTTCCGGCTCACGACATCGGCAAGATCGGTCTTCTTTTCGAAGGAGATCACGTGCATCCCCACACCCGAGTCGGCCAAGGAGATCACATAAGGAAGGACTTGTGACTGCCCGAGCGGCTCGAGCAAGCCATCGTATGAAACAAAGAGTCCCCGTTCGGGAGAGTTATGTCGCGGACTCAAGAAGTTCTCCCAGCTTCTCTGGACGCCATCTATCGGCGGCCACTTCCTCGGCACCAACGTCATCGGGAAGGTCGACGCGTGTCTTTCGAGTGAGGAGGCGCATCCCGCGTTCGTCCAGTACCTTGACCGAGCGAGCCGGATTCCCAGCGAAGAGAACGCCTCGACCGCGAAGCTCGTCTATTACGACCGACCCCAAACCGACGACGCAGTAGGAGGGGATGTCGGCGCCAGGAGCCAAGCGTACTTCGGAGCCGAGGTAAACGAAGTTCCCAATTGAAATGGGGCGGGTCCACTGGCGGCTATGCGTCCAAAGCGACGAGTGACGCCCACCCAAGATGCTCCGGACGCCGATCGTGACCGCGTCCGTGAAATCAATCCAGTGGCCCGTCGTAATTACGCTTCCGGGCCCGAGTTGGAACTCTGGTCGGACTGGTGTTTCTGCATCGGGCTCTGGAATGGAATTGATCACGTTGGTGCGGAAGATCTCAGCGTAGCGGCCGACGTGGATGCTGGCACCGCCGCGGAAGAGGTTCAAATGCCCGATGCGGACATGGTCTTCGATGACGAGCTGGTCGGTCCTCCAAAAAAGGTTGAAGTGACCTATTTGAGTTCCATCATCAATGCGACAGCTCTCCACCACCAGGGGCGAGAGACCGAGTCGCACGCCGCTGCCAATTTTGTAGCCGCAGAGATGACGATAGATGGGCTTCTTGAGCCACCCGGGCAGAAGGGCCAACAGACAGTGAGAGGCGAGACGTAACACGACCCGAGAAACCAGTGCAAGGCATATGCCAGCGCAAGTGCTTGCGCTTGGCGCTACCCCGTAGGGGAAACCACACGTCTACGGAAGGACGGGCCGAGGTTCGAGAGATTCTTCTGGCGTTTCTCGGGTCCTTTGTTTCTTGAGACCGTCAGCAATGAAGAGGAAGTAGAACATCATAATTTGCGTACGCTGACGATACGCCGTACCAGCGTTTCCGAGAAAAGCCCCATAGGCGAGAGTAAGCGAGGCCGTGAAGACCAGGATGGGCAGCGACTGGCCCAAGCGTTCTTTGACCGCCGACTTCAGGCCGATCAATAGCGCCGGCATTAGTGCATACCATATTAGAATATCGGGCAAAGATAGGAGCTGCCGGAAGCTCGACACCGTCCATGGAAACGGCGCGAAAAGCAAGTACGCGACCCCCATGGGCAGCACCCGAAGAAGTCCAGATGTCGTCGACACGTCGGCGTCTCGCGCATAGCCCGTGTCGGCCCGAGCGGCAAGATCGCTTCGAGAGGTTTGGAGCATCTGCAAATCGAGGAAGCGGCTCTGACTGATCATTTCTTTGCCCGCAGGTGTTAATAAGAGTAAAACGATCATTGCGGTTACGACCGCCATTTGGGACAGGAGCCGGAAGGCCAAGCTCCGGCGCGAGCTGATAAAGAATCCCGCTACGGTCGCACCAGCAATAGCGAAGAAGATGTAGAACCGTAACCAGATCAGAGAAGCCGTTGCCAATAGGTAAACGACCAAGGTGCCGAACTGGAACTGGTTCTTCAGACGCACGAGCGCCCAAATGCTCAAGGCGATACAGAGCATCACAGCCGCGTCCTTGTAGAGTGCAGCGGACCAAAAGATCATCTGAGGAAAGAATGCGGTGAATAGCATCGCCCTTCTGGCCGTCTGAAAGTCATACAAACGAAGGCCCAGATCGAAAATGACGACCGCTGTGAGGGCGCCAATAATACCGTTGAGAAACTGCACGAGAAGCGTGTTGCGTCCGAATACGTAGTAAATGACACCGACGAAGTAGATAAAGCCCCGATTGGCGTGTCCCTCGACCGTCTGCGTCCAGCCGGTCGAGCCGGCTTCCCCCGCCCAGAACTGGGCGACTGCAGCACCCAGGGCGTCGTAGGTTGCGGAATCGCCCCAGAACATCGTTGCAAAGCCCAAATCCGCATGGTTCAGCCAGAGAAAAATGGCCAGCAGGTAACGAAGCCCGACGGTGGCCAAATACGTATTGGCGACAGTGGAGTAGACCTCTTGACGATAATGAGGCTTCAGGCACGAAAGGACGGCCACGTTGGCCATGGCCGCAACGAAGAAGGCTACAAGAACGTCCATAGACTACAACCTGTGGAGCAGAAGTGATGTCTCGTTGGACACGGTTAGTTTGAACGGCACTGTTCTTGCTACTGGCTTCCGTCGAGAGCCTGACTCTTGAGTAGCTGTGGCAACGAGTGCAATACGCGTTCCAGCCGTTGCCCGCAACAGTAATGCCCAGAGTTGCGACGGGATGCTCCGATTCCGCGACAAACCGAGGGGTGGTACCTACATCTCGGATGGCAAGATTGGGGGAGTTTCCCCCCGACATCGGAAGGTTGGGGCCGACTAGTCGTATGGCAGCATAGACTATGGCCTTCAGATCGAGCGGAACGCTGTCCTCCGGAAGGGAGTTCCCCGGCTTTTTCCAGGAGCAGATCCCGTACTTTCTTCTAGTCCAGAAGATCGAGTGAAAAGCCGGTGCCGATGGCAAGTTTTTTGCTTGCTTTAGTTTCTACGGAACCGACCAGGAGGGGTAACGTGTGTCACGCGGCGCCCTCGCGACGAGGACTCCGAGCCATCGCTTCCGCAAAACATTGCACGTAGCCATAGTCGATACAACTCTGACCAAGCTACCCACGGGCGGCGCGCAGACCTTTCTCTTGGATCTAACTCGAGGCTTGCGCGAAAAGGGTTGGAAGCTAACGGTCGTTACCGAGCGGGGGGACAGTGACTCCCTTGTATGGGAGTTGACGGCAGCTGATGTCACGGTTCTGGATAACGTTTGGAAGATTCGCCATCTTCCGGAAGAGCGCAGTGTTCGCCTCGCAGAAGCTATAAATCGGCAACGACCGGACGTGTACGTGATCTCAATCTCTCCCGATGCCGGTTGGTTAGCGCTGCCTCTCCTCGACTCAAGAATCGCGACGATGACGATTGCTCATAATGATGTAAACGCGTTTTATGCTCCGCTTCGGTACTACGGGGACTTCATTGACCGCAGCGTCGGTGTGAGCCGGGAGACGCACCGAAGGATCACTGAAGAATGCGGAATTCCTCCACAGAGGGTATGGCAGATTCCGTACGGCGTGCATTCGGTGACGGAGGAGGAAGCCGCCAAGAGGTGCAGTAGAGAGAATGGCGGGCCACTGAAGATTGGCTACGTGGGTCGACTCGAGCAGTATCAAAAACGGGTGCCCGATCTCGTTCCGATCGCCGCTCGACTGAACTCTAAGGGCGTTGCCTTCGAATTACACCTCGTCGGGGATGGTTCGATCCGGCGGCGCCTGGAGGCCCAGTTTCAGAAACAGGGGCTTCGCGAGCTGGTTCGTTTTTGGGGCTGGCTAGCTCCGATACAGGTGAGGGAGCGCCTTGCCAACCTCGATGTGTTCGTTCTCCCATCCGATCACGAGGGCTTGCCGGTCGCCCTTCTGGAGGCGATGAGCCAAGTGGTAGCTCCGTTAGTGACGAACATTGCGAGCGGGAACACGGAGCTGGTGAGTGAGGGTGAGAATGGTCACCTGCTTGAGGTTGGTGACATCGATGGTTTCGTTGGCCGGCTCGAAACCCTGGCCCGGAAGCCGGGGCACTTGAAGCAACTAAGGCGCGCCGCCTGGGAGACGAGCCGCCAATACGGGATCGGTCGCATGGTCGAAAGCTACGAAGAGTGTATCCAACAAATAACCACTTCCAAACAAAACCAGGAGCGATCCCGCCCGCCCGCGTCATTCCCGGTCATGCCCTCCTGTCGATCGAGTTACCCGAACTGGCTCCGAAAGATCAAGTGGGCGCTTGCGGGAGTTTGAACCAATGGAACTAACGACCGAGTGTAGCAGCGGTGTTCAGCCTGCCAGGCTACGGCGTACCCAGTGCCCCTCTTGCGGGGACGACAGGCTTCATTGTTTGGGAGACCTGCCCGGCCCAGCCAACCGTAGCTGGGAGTTCTCGACGAAACCGGGCCGGCTCTACGAATGTCTTGATTGCACGATGCGATTCCGATTGCCGATGCCGACTGGGGATGAGCTCCACAAGCAATACGAAAGCTTATCCGTCCATGGACGCTGGGAATACGGGGCACGGGTTGTCTGGCGGGACATTCGCCGAATCCTTGATAGCTGTCCCAACCGCTCAGTGCTTGACGTCGGTTGTTTCCGCGGCGACTTTCTAGCTTCGTTGGGAGGAGATTGGAGACGCTTCGGAATAGAGCCATCCGAACAAGCGCGTGCAGCAGCGGAAGAACGTGGGATTTGCGTTCTTGGTGACCGCATCGAGTCGTTGGAAGAGCATGAGTTCAGTGGGATCACACTCATTGATGTCATTGAGCATTTGCCCCGCCCGTTCGAGGCACTGCAAAAGCTCGTGAAGTCGCTCGTTCCGGGCGGGAAGTTGATTCTTTTCACGGGAAACACGGAGTCCCTTTCTTGGAGACTTGCTGGACGCTACTACTGGTACAGCTCACTGCCGGATCACGTCGCGTTTTTCGGTCCTTCCTGGTTCCAATGGGCCGCTCCTCGCCTCGGGTGCGAGTTTCGTTTAGTAGCTCGACTCGCCCATGGGCCGAAGGGGATGGGTTGGCGGATCGACGAAGGCGCTAAGAATCTCCTATACATCGGCTACCACCAACTAGACAACCTTCCGTTTCTCAAGAGTATGGTCGGCAGTGTTCCTTTGCTTCGGCGAGTCTCAGGCTGGGACGTCCCTTGGTGGACGTCCGCGAGGGATCACATGCTGGTCACCCTCGAACGGGTCGACCCGGCAACACCGAGGTCGGTCTCATGAAGATCCTGGTGACGGGTTCGAGTGGACTCATCGGATCGGAGGCCGTACTTCACTTCGATTCTGCCGGGCATCAAGTGATCGGTATCGACAACAACATGCGGCGACAGTTTTTCGGCCCAGCCGGCGATACGACGTGGAATCTCGAGCGTCTCAAAGCGGAGACTCGATCTTTCGAGTCCGTCGCCATTGATATTCGAGACCGTAGTGCACTGACCGATCTCTTCGACGAAAACCGTTTCGATCTAGTTATCCACTGTGCAGCACAACCGTCTCACGATAAGGCGGGCGCTATCCCTCTTGTCGACTTCGATGTCAATGCCGTTGGTACGGTGAACTTGCTGGAGGCGACACGACAACATGCGCGGGACGCTGTTTTCATCCATATGAGCACCAACAAAGTCTACGGCGATGCACCAAACGAGTACGAGATTGTTGAACGTCCCACGCGCTACGAGTACGCCAGGCCGGAGGATCACAACGGGATCGACGAGAACTGCCGCGTCGATCAGTGCATGCACAGTCTTTTCGGTGCATCCAAGGCGGCGGCTGATCTCATCGCGCAAGAGTACGGACGTTACTTTGGTATGAAAGTGGGAATTTTCCGCGGCGGTTGTCTTACCGGAAAGGCTCACTCCGGTGTCGAGCTTCACGGTTTTCTCTCCTACCTTGCCACGGTAGCGGTTTCAGGAGGTTCGTATACGATCTTTGGTTACAAGGGGAAGCAGGTGCGTGACCAGATTCATAGCAACGACGTCATTCGGGCCTTTGAGGTGTTCGCAAATGATCCAAAGCCGGGAGAGGTCTACAACCTTGGCGGCGGGCGAGGCAACAGCGCATCCGTTCTGGAATGCATACAACTGTTCGAGGACATCATAGGGCGATCGATTGATTGGCATTATGACGAAGCAAACAGAATCGGGGACCACATTTGCTACATTAGCGACACCCGAAAATTTCAGTCGCACTATCCCTCTTGGCGTATCACTCGGAGTCTGAGGGACATTTGCGAAGAGTTGGTCGCCGCTCAGCGAGAGCTTGCGAAGGCCAGCATAAGAGTTAGTAGGTAGTCATTCGATGTTCAGCCGAACAGCGTTTCGGAGGAAGTCCACTTCATGAGTGCTGACAAAGAGCCCATAGTCTCGATCGTCACTCCGGCGTGCAATCAGGCAGCTTTCCTCCGAGAGACCATTGAAAGCGTGTTGGTTCAGAGTTACCGAAACATCGAATACATCGTCATTGACGACGGCTCGACGGACGAAACACCGGAGATCCTAAAGAGGTACGGTAACCGTTTCTCGTGGTTCACCCAAAATAATCTCGGGCAAACGCCGACCATAAACAGAGGTTGGACACTGGCCACGGGTGAGATCCTGGCCTGGCTAAACTCCGACGACACGCTAATGCCGGACGCTGCTTCGAAGGCTGTCGCCTTTCTCAAGGCACATCCCGAAGTCTCTGTCGTATTTGGAGACACCCTTTTCACTGACGCAGACGGCAAACCTCTTTACCGTTCTCCGCCGCAACGAGGCTTTTCGTACGACCGATTTGTCTTGGAATGCCACAACCCAATTCCACAGCCCTCTGCTTTCGTACGTCGCCGGGTGATAGAGGACGTCGGGAAACTCGACCCCTACTACAAGTACTTCATGGACTGGGACTTCTGGTTGCGCGTTGGGATGCGACATCGGATCGAATACGTACCAGAGCTGCTGTCCACCTACCGACTCCATCCGAATTCGAACACTGTGGCGAGGGAGGCGCAGGTAGCTCCCGAGCTCGCGCGAATGTACGAGAGGTACTTCGACCTGCCCGATGTACCGGGGGAAGTTCGACGACAGTCTCGAAGGGCGAAGGCGAACATGTACTTCACGAGTGCCGGCTATTGCGGGCGCGGTGGGGCGCGAGTAAAAGCAGCCGCTAGTGCCCTCCAGGCACTTCGCATCTACCCCGAGCTTGTCGTAAAGCCGGGGATGGTTCGAAAGTTGCTCTATTGTTTCTTGGGAGAGACCGCACTTGCCCGAAAAGCACGCGCTTGGCGCCGGCAAAGGGCAAACTCCTCGCAATCGTCGGTAGCACATTCTTTTTAGGGAACTTGGACTGGGATGGGTCTGTAGTGAGGCTTTGCGACAGACCGGATGTTTCAAATCGTCCACCGAAACCGATGAAAACGAACTTACTCCCCGACGTTTCGATTGTGATACCTGCCTACGACGAGGAGAAGACGATCGAGCGGCTCTTATCGGCACTTTCCGATCAAACGGTTTTCCCGGGCGAGGTCGTAATTGTCGATGCCGGTTCCACGGACCGGACGGTAGAACTTGCGGAGGCCTTTTGCCCACCTTTTTCGTTGCGGGTACTCAAGCGAGGTCGTCTCAATCCGGGTGAGGCTCGGAACGAAGGAATTCGTGACACGACTGCTACTTGGATCGCGCTCCTTGATGCGGGCACCGAGCCGGTGCCCGGATGGCTTGAAGGGCTTATGACGGTCGCGACAGAAAACGGTGCGGACGCTGTATTCGGCTCTGTGGAGGCTACCTGCGATACAGCTTTCAGGAAATGGGCGGCCATCGCCTACGTTCCGCCTCTCGACTCAAATGGAGTTCGTATGTTCCTTGCCGCCTCAGTATTCCGACGCTCCGTTTTCGAAGCCGTGGGTGGCTTCCCGCCCCAAAGAGCGAGCGAAGACCTCGTCTGGATGGAGAAGGTTCATGCGGGCCCGTTCAGAATCGGCCATGCACCCACGGCCGTCGTTCGTTGGGAAACGCAGCCGAGTATACGTTCGACCTTCCGTCGTTTCGCTGTCTACTCCAAGGCGAACCTGGTGGCTGGACGGGGGCGGTTCTGGCATTGGGGCGTGGCTCGGTTGTATCTGGGTCTCTTCGCGCTTCTGATCACGATGGTGCTTGTTGGTTGGGGAGCTTGGGCTTGGGTGCTCGCTCCCATGTTCTATCTGGCTCGATCTTTGAAGTCGGCGTGGCAGAAGCGAGGCTCCCTGCCCTTCGAACCCCTCAACCCCATCCATCTGACGGGTGCTTCGATCGTCTTGGTAGTTCTCGACGTCGCGACGCTGACGGGGACTCTTAGTTGGCTAGTCGATAGATAGCAGGTGGAACCGGGTTGGAGCTCATCTATACCTCCTGCAGGTCAACTGAGTCGTTCGGCCAGGCGTGGGTGATTCCTCACCTATTGGGGTGGAGGAGACTTAGGCTGGAAGTGCACCGTGATTCCCTTCGAGAAACCCGAAACTGTCGGACCGGAAGTATATCGGTTTTCTTGAGGTGTGGTTCATGCGATAGGCCGAGGGGCTCGTGTTTTTCACTGAGACCGCCGGCTGAAAATGACGTCGAGGCACTGTCCTTTGAAGTCTAAGGACCTCCTTTTCCGATGAACGAGAACATCCAACTTAGGACTACCGGTAAACTCATCGGCCGGAATGCGTTCTGGAATTTTGGTGGGCAGGCTTGGGCGGTAGCGCTTGCCTTCTTTACTACTCCCTATGTTGTTCACAACCTGGGTGCCGACTCCTACGGACTCCTGATGACAGTGGGAGTTGTGACTAGCTACTTTGCGTTTTCCGATCTTGGGTTGGGACAGGCGACGATCAAGTACGTTGCGGAACACGCGGCACGGCAGGAATGGAAGGACATAACGAAGATCTTCTGGACGTCTGTAGCGTGCTATGTCATTTGCGGAGGAATCGCAGCCATCGTTCTGGTGATCATCACGCCACTTCTCATTCATCGATTGTTTAGGATTCCCCCCGAGCTACAGGAAACGGCCGTGAGGGTCTTCTATGTGAGTGCCGCCGCCTTCATGGCAGGGATGATCAACAGTGCTCCAACGTCTATTTGTCGTGGTCTACAGCGTTTTGATATTGCCAACAAGGTTTCGATCCTGGTAGTTACCGTACAAACAGTACTAACCGTAGGAGTGCTTGCCGCCGGCTACTCTGTTTACGCTGTCGTGCTGAGTAACCTGGCTGTCGGAGTCGTCGCACTGATCGTGAACTCCGTTATCGCTGTCCGTTTGGTGCCCGAGCTGCGCTCGCCCAGCGCCGATACAGCAACCCTGCGCAAGCTTGCCGGGTTTGGAGGGTTCTTTGCCATCTCCGCTTTGGTAGTCCCTTTTCTTGGGCATGTCGAGAAGTTGATCATCGCGAACTGGATTTCGATCGGAGCCGTGACCTATTACACGATCCCATTCAACGTGGCGGCGAAGCTTTTGATCATTCCAGGTGCCGTCATTCCTGCACTGTTCCCATTGTTTAGCAGCCTGAAGGGCAGCGGAGGAACCAAGCTGGGCGTAGACGTCTACTTACGGACTTCGCGTTACATGGTGTTGATGCTGATGCCCATTGTGCTTGCTCTAGTACTGGTTGGTGAAGAGTTCTTGGAACTGTGGCTCGGGCCGGAGTTCGCCAGGCAAAGTGCGGCACCGTTACAAGTCTTGGCAGTGGCAATGCTTCTCTACGGCCCCGGCTGGAACTCCTTCAACTTGATCCAGGCTCGGGGGCGACCCGATCTCACCGCAAGGTTTCATGTTGCGGAGCTAGTAATTCATATACCAACGACATTCCTCTGTGTCTACTTGTGGTCACTGCCGGGCGCGGCGGTGGCATGGCTGTTGCGTGTGGTAGTGGATCTCGTCTTCCAATGGGCAGGCGTAGCCAAGGTTTGTGGAGTCGATTGGCGGACACTCGCACGAACCGTGATCAATCATTCGCTAGCGGCTGTCTTAGTCGTCGGCTTGTTTCTCGGAGTCCTGAAGAACGCTGTCGAAGGATTGCTCCCGTCGTCTGTCTTGCTAACGGCTTTTGGCAGCGCCGCGCTTCTGATGGCACTGGGCTGCGGCTGGGTGTGGGGGATGAAGGACGAGGAACGCGACCTAGTTCTCCAGACGTTCGGTCGATTTCAGATAGACCGACCCATAGTCAAAAAGCAATGATTCGTAGGACACTCGCTTACGTTCTCCTCGCGTCCTTCGCAGTACTGTCTGTAGGGTTGGCGATTCCACGAATACTTTTAAAGTTAGACTCGGATCCTTCCCCAAGGCGGTTTCAAGAGGGCGGCGGGTCAATTACCCACTCGGCGAACATGGATAATATATTGCTCATTACGATTGATACGCTCCGAGCCGATCACCTTGGAATTTATGGATACGCAAGGCCAACCAGTACTCGAATAGACTCCTGGTTTGGGAATTCTCAGATCTACGAGCGAGCGTACTCGACCGAGGCTAACACTACTCCCAGCGTCGTGAGTATGCTGACGGGCCTCATACCCCAGCGGCACGGAGTCCGGTTACTTTTTCAGAAGATTTCAGGGCGCATTCTTACTGTGCCTGACTACTTGGCCCATGCCGGCTATCAGACGTCCGCAGTAGTATCGAACTTTGTCCTAACCGCCGAAGCCAGCGGGCTCGACACACGATTCGGTCACTACAATGACTTGGTGGACGAACAGGAGTCCTATCGATTGGCTTTTGAACGCCGCGCCTCGCGAACGACCGACGCAGCGGTTGAATGGCTGGTTAAAGGGAGGGATCCAGGTCAGCCGCACTTCCTCTGGGTGCATTACATCGACCCACACGGTCCTTACCAGCCTTCAGTAGACGGTTTGACAAACTTCACACACTCCGAGATTCGCCTTATCGACAAGGACAAAATTCCTGATTACCAGCAGGAGCCTGGCTTGTTGGATGGGAACGAGTACGTGGATCGATATGACGAAGAGATTGCCTACGTCGATCGCGAAGTGGGGCGTTTGCTAGACGTCTATGAGCGGCTCGGGCTCGCCAAGGACGCTACGGTTGTCCTTACGGCAGACCATGGTGAAAGCATGATGGAGCACGAGCAGTGGTTCTCCCACGGTTACCAAGTCTACGAGTATATCGTTCGAGTTCCTCTTATGATACGCTCGCCGCGATTTCCTGCTAGACGAATAGTCACGCCGGTTTCCCTTGTCGACCTTGCACCGACGCTGCTCAAAGTAGCAGGAGCTTCGATTCCTCAGGGACTTGACGGACGGGCGCTGCCTCCGTCGTCGCTGCCGCGGGACGTGTTTGTCGAGGCAACGATGGGCGAGAACCAATGGCGTGCGCTTATTCGAGGAAAAGAGAAGTGGTTGATCGGCGTGAAGCGGAACTCCAATTTCGTTGATCGTGCTCTCCACAGGCTTTTCTTGGTTCAGCCGTTCGTCGAGGTCGTCGAGTTCGAGCAGCGTTACTATCACCTGGACGAAGATCCAGGAGAGTTACGACCTTTGCACTGGCCACGGGAGGAGGACGCCTTAAGCTTGATTAGGATGGCGGCAGAGGACCCGGATCCTGCGGGCCTTCCTACTCGTTTAACCCCGGGGATCTGGGTGAAGGCTCCGAAGGTTGCCCCAGGCGTTGACGCTCGATCGCTAGAAAAACTCAAGGCTCTGGGTTATGTGCAATGAACACCTCCCAGCAGCAGTCGTGTGATTCGGTGTCGACGTGTCAGTCATTTGGGATGGACGCGTGAGAAGAATCGTGCGCCTCTTGCTCCAAATAAGGGTTGGGCTTGCCCTCACTCGGGGTTGGGCCTGGTAGCAACGCCGCGCACTACGCCGAGGACAATCGACAGGAGCGCGAAGTTAGCGGGAAGGTGAAGGCTGAAATCCGTTAGACTGTGAAGGCCAATGCCGATCGCGGCAGCGCAGTACCCGGCGTGCAGATTGAACAGGGCAGGGTGGTAATGGAGTGCCTCGCGATCTCGGTGCGCGCTTCGCCATACGACCAATAGGATCCACGCGAGTAACAGTGAGCCCGGGAGCCCAAGCTCAATCAATAGCTGCAGATAATCGTTGTGAGCCCACGAGTAGAAGACGCGTCCCGAGAACGTGCGGTAGTTGCTCGTTAGATACCGGTATGAGCTCAGGCCGGAACCAGTAAGCCAGAAATCCTGCGCTGCGCCGAGGCTGTCTTTCCAGACTTGCGGGCGAGCTTTCTCGGCTTCCAGCTGTCGCGGAAGCTCTCCGAATCGGCTAAGAACTGGCTCGATTCCGATCCAGACCGCAAAGCCCGCGACGGCGAGTGCCAGGATCCAGTACCCTCGAGTGAAGCGGTGGTGCGTTCGCTTTCGACGATGGCCGTGGTGGAGGTCGATCGCGTCCGTCTCGTCTCCACGGAGGCCCGGTTCCCGTTTGGTCAGAAGCGCGAACGCTACACAACCGGCTAGGGCGAACGTGAGCCCGGAGCGTGAGAGTGAAAAAACAATGCCGAGACCGATGGCAATGATTCCCAGACCGCCCAGAATAAGTCTGGCTCGCGCGTCCCCGGCATCGGTTTGCCTGACCCGACGTCCTTCGGTTCGAGACAATTGAACATTTCGTGATGCAAGCCATCCGAGACTGCACAGCAGGATCATTCCCAAGAAAGCAGCGTAATGGTTCGGGTTGCCGAAGGTCCCTCTCGCTCGAATTGTGGTAATGGACGCGGCTTCACCCATCTGAGACTGCAAGCCTAGAAGCCACTGTCCCGTACCATAGACGCCGAAGGCGATACCGCATAGAAACAGCGCGAGGGTTAACTTTTCTACCTTTTTCGCGTTCTCGGCAAGTCTAAATGCGGAATAGAAGAGGACGAGGTACGCGATCCACTGCCACAGGTCGCGCAAGGTGAGGAATGGCGCCAAGCTCAAAGGAGAGGAACTTACCTCGCCACCGACTAAGGCTTCTACTTCTGAGCGGAGGGAGTGCGCCTCGGGCGAGATCGCCTCGAGCCAAGTTGGATCGAGAGGCACGAGTGAGACCCCAATCCAGAGGGACAACAGGAAGACTGGCACACCAAGCCCCGTTCGTTTGAAAGGGAAGCCTAGTACCACGACGTGATTCTGGGCATCGAAGCTGAAGGATTCCTCGTCGTCGACGGAGCCGGGTGGCAGGATGGTGACTTCTGTCCGACGACGGCCTCTTAAGCGTAGCCATGGGTGTCGTTCTAGAAAGGGGAGCCGCTTCAACGCCCTTCGTTGTTCGAGAATCCTCCTTCTTTCTGCAGGCCCGGTGTGTCTGAGGACGTCGAAGACCAACCAGAGCGCCAAACCGACCGCGCCGAGCTCGAGAACAAGACTCGCCCATGGATCGTAGCCTCCTCTCCCGAGGGCGACGATCATGATGAGCAGAACAAGTAACAGGTGCATCAGGCTCAGGGGTTCCAGAGATTCGTCGTCGTGACCAGGCGCGCGATCTCCCGCTCGGCCTCGGCATTGTTGGGATCCAATCTCAACACCTTTTGATACTGCGCCATAGCCTGTTCGTTGTTGCCCGAACGGTGTGAGATCCGAGCCAGTCCGAGTGTTGCCGGTGTGTAAGAAGGAGACAAGGTGGATGCTTCGGCAAAGAGACTTTCTGCCAAGACGACATCACCGCGATTCAAGTACTCATTTCCCATAGAGCACAAGAGCTCCAAACTTGCACGGCTGGAGACCCCGGACGTCTTCTCGATTTGCTGCAGTGCGCTACGAAAGACTTGATAAGCCGCGGCGGCGTCACCAAGTAGAAGGTGTGCCCTTGATACGAAAATGGCCCACTGAAACGAGTTCGAGGCGGTACTCTTTGCTTCCGCGTCCTGCCACTTGAGGGCGGCTTCTAACCCCAACCGCGCATCACCTTTCTGGAGCGCCCAATGGGTTGCCTGGCGGAAGAAACTTGGGTCGTCCGATGTGACCAACATTTCTCGTAGCAACACGAACGCCTCCGTGTCGTGCTCAGACCTGAAGAGGACGGCGAGCAGGGTGTTCTGCCCGCGAACGTCGTGAGGGACGAGCTGGGCCCAACGGTTCGGTGGCACGTGGTAGCGTTGGGCGGCCGTCAGGACTCGATCCGTCAGCTCAGGCTCCCGTTGAGCGGCTGTTCGTAGGTGATTTTCGGCGAGGTCCAGTGGATCGATCGGGTCAGACTGACTGCTGTTGATGGCGGTCCATGCTGCCAAGTCGGAGCGCGCAGTGAGTAGCCACTCTCCATAAGCTAGGTGGAGCCGTCCATTGGCGGGAAAGCGATTCAGAGCGAGTGCGAACGATTGATTCACGACGGCTGGATTCTCGGCGCGGTTCGCATAGTAATCGGCAAGGAGTAACGGGGGCTGGTAAAAGGACGGGGCCTGCCTCAGGAGACGATGGAGGCGGGCGAGTTGGTCATCGGACGGTGTAGGACTGCTGAGCGCCTGGCGGACAACCAGAAGTGTGGCCTCGGGGTGGTGCAGATCGGAAATCGTTTGCGCACTCGCCTCCGCCGGAGACCGTGCCCACCGTTCTTGAAAGTAGAAATTGATCGCGCCCGCGGCGTACAGAGCCGCCAATATTATCGAGAGACCAGCAATGAGTGCGCGCATGGATAGATCGAAGGATTCGAGCTGTTCTGGCTTCGTCGGATACTCTGTTTTGAGGCCCTTAGGGCGTTCAAGGTTTGACGGCGACGCTCGTCAATCCGTCCCCGAGCCTCAGTACGTCTGCAGCCCACATGACCGCGCTCGTACCAAACCGTTCTAGCGACTCCGTTGCATTCCGCGGTTTTGGCAGGCAGTTCCTGCCCTGGAAGACGTTGATGGTGACGTCGGTGAAGCCGCAACGACTCAACATAGTTTCGAGGCTCTTTGGGGAAAAACCAAACACATGGCCCGGCGAGAATGTTGGCGACAGATTGACTACCCAGTCACGACCGCGGATCCTTTGCCAAAAATTGCCGACGCGGTAGTAGAGTCCTCTCTCATTCGGCACTTCCAGCAACAGCAAGCCACGTGGCCGGAGCGCCCTAAAGATCTTCGAAAGCACTTGGCAAGGGTCGAGTAGATGTTCGAGAATGGCGTTCAAAAAGACAATGTCAAACGAGTTTGCCTCCAAGTCGACCGTGGCAATGTCGCCAACGTCGACGCGCACCCCCAAGTTCTCTAGGGCGTATTTTGCAAACTGTTCGGAGATGTCGAGGCCGACGGCCTCCCAACCGCGGTGACGGGCCACCTCTAAGAGAACACCCTGTCCGCAACCGACGTCGAGGAGGCTGCGGCCTTCGGTTCGGTGCTCTAGGTCGGCCAAGCTAGTCGCGGCGGCTCTGCGCTTTACCTCGATGTCGTGATGCCTGAAGTATTCCTCCGCAGCCGTGTTGTACAGCAGGGAAGGGTCCTTGGGAATGGGCATGGGATTTGCGAAGATCAGACTGCATTCCTCACAGGTAACCACGCGTGTTAAGATCCCTTCGCCGGAACGGTGGGCCTTGCCACCGCGGAAACTGATCTGACGCTGCCTAGCGCTCTCGCAGGCATTACAGCGCGGCATGTTACGGAACTGGAATTGTTCGTAGGCGACCTGCGTCATCGTGTTCCTCGGCTGACGGCGAGACGAGCGAGTGCATCCAATCTCGCTGCGAACATGCGCATTGATGAGCCGAAGGGGGTCTCGATAATTACCTCCGGTTGGACCTTTTTGTTTGACTTTAGAGGCATTGTAACACACGGAGTGAGGCTAACAAAACGTTCCGTCACTGATGGTTACGGCGGGGTTGTCTCGGTTAGATAGCGTTCGAGCGCTGTTTCGGCGTCCGACCCATCACCCGCCGCCCCGCGGAGAATCGCAGGGTCGTCGTCGACATAAGGTCCAATCGTTGACACCGCTTCATAGGGAGATATGCCAGGAACCATGTTCCTCCCTTTCTCCAGTTGCTCTAGAGCGTCCTCTACCCGACCCCGGGAGGCGAGATAGAGCGCGTAGTTGACTCTCAGCTGGCTCCACGTTGGCTCCAAGTGAAGCGCGTGCTCGAAAAGCGGGCTCGCGACATCGTCGTTGAGAAGATTGGCCTGGGTCCATGCCAGCTCGAACCAGTAGCGACCTCGGGCCGGTGCACGACGCACAGCCTCATCGAATGAATCTCGTGCCTGGGTAAATCGGATCTCTCGGTACCGATCCGAGTTCGGCGAGCGATAGGCTTCCTCGTTGTAGAGCGATCCTCGTTTGAAGGCCGTTTCGGGATTACCTTTCGCAAAATCCCGCGAAGCATTCAACTGGCCCGCGAGATCGGCGAAGGCCTTCGGTTCAGCACGCGATGGATTTACTGTGAGGATGGCGTTGCGGGAGAAACCGATTGCTAGCGTCGCGGTCGCCGCGGCAACCGAGCACAGCACGACCAGGACGGCAGCTCCCCAGCGGAGCGATGAACCAGCTGGTTGCGAGGCATCGCGAGGATGAGAGCCCGCGATCATCCCCAGAACCGCGGCGAAGAGGAAGCCATTCGAAGGAATATGGGAATTGAAATCGAAGATCCCGTGGACAAGTAGAGCCACAGCGGCCGCCATCGCGCCGAAGAGAATCCCCTGGCTCCCGCTCGATGGTTCCTCGTCTTCCAATCTTTCTCGAGCCCGCCGGATCGCCACCCAGAGGAAGCCGAGCACGATGGCGAGCCCGGCGACGCCGGTTTCGCAAGCGAGCTGCACCAGGTCGCTCTCCGCGAACTCCGCGCGAGTTTCATTCATTCCCGTGCGATAAGGCGGGATCGCAGCCGCATAGGTTCCGAGTCCGGTTCCAAAGAGGGGCGAGCGTAGAGCGAGGTGTATTGAATCGGACCACAGCTGCAATCGAAATTGCATTGAAACGTCTTGCGAGCCCCGACCTATGGATCCGATTCGCTCGAAAACGCTGGTCGGCGCCGCAAAGAGCAACAAGAGTGTAATGGCTCCCGCCCAAATGGCCAGTACCGAAACTCGGGTCCGTGCCTTCCCTCGTAATGCCAGAATGCCTAAAACAACCGCGCCGGCTCCTGCTGCCAAGAAGCCGCCTCGCGAGTGGGAGAGGACTATCGCCACTCCCATAAAGAGTGCCGATCCGCCAAGCAGTATCGAAACCGTCTGGCTGCGACGCCCCAGGTGTCCGATCGCACCGCCAAGAGCAACTAAAGCGCACATTTCTACGAAACCGGCGAAGTGGTTGTGATTCACGAACGGGCCGAACGGGTTGGCGGAAGGTACGGGGTAGCGACCGTAAAGCACGGTCCCCCAACGTGCGTGCTGGTAGACGGCGAATAGGCTAAGCGCAACGCCCAAGGCAGCCACGGTGTATCCGAACAGCCGGATGTCGCGACGGTGAACGAAGAGATGGCTGAATAGAAAGAAAGCGGTGACCAGCGCACCGAGTCGCAGTAGCTCGCCCTGGGTGGCGAACGTCTCGATGGAAACGGCGCGCCAGCCAGTGCCGACAATTTGCTCAGCATGGGCAATGCCCGGGAAGTGAATCGCCGCGGAGGCCGGTGCGAGAATCTTGAGAAGGCCGGGCGCCAATGGAAGCAGCTGGAACAGACCAAGCAATACCGCGAGACCGAGCCAGCGATGAGCGGGCCAACGGAAGTACACTCCGCGCTCTCTTATTAAGAGGTTGCAGACCCAAACCCCAAAGAGCAGGTAGAGCGCCGCGCTCAGGAACGCCGAGGGCAATGGTGTCGCCGAGCCGAATGGCCAAGGGGCAGCAACCAGCAGGAGTAGAAGTGAGAGACGAATCACCCAGCCGAGCTTCCCCTCGTCGAGCGCGGCAGCCGCCGATTCGTTCTCGTTCCGTGTCTTGGCGGGGGGCGGGAAGTCGGAGACGTTCATAACCATTCAGGCCTTAAACCCGACCGCGCACCAATAGGGTTCCGTATCGGCCAAGCGAACTTCGGTGAGCCCCGCGGCTTCCATCATTTCTCGGATCTGAGACGCGCTAAACCTCTGTTCGAGCGGTGTGCCAAAGCGGTCTCGGGAGTCCGTTCGCATGGTGTAAAGGCTGCGATTCCGATAACTAGCTAGGGGGAAGTTCGAAACCCGCCCCCCAAAGAATTCCGCGGCTTTGGCGAAACGGGCCAAGGGCCAATAAACCGTGAGGGCTATGGTGTCGCAAACTATGTTTTTGGGCTTCTCGGGTAGAGCAGCTACCAGGTGTCTTATGCCGTTGGATGCTCGCCAGAGTGATCGAAACCACCAGGGCCGGTTGTCCATCGCGTAGTACAAGTAGACGAGGAAAGGGGCTCCTTTCTTAAGCACCCTTGCGCACGCTGCGAGCGAAGCTTCGGTGTCGGGGACATGATGAAGAACTCCAAGGGAATAGCCAAAATCCATTGAATTCTCTGCGAACGGAAGGTTCATCACCGAGCATTGGTGGAAAACAGAATTCTTGAACGGCTGGAGATTGCGTTTGGCTACCTCGAGCGCCTCTGGGCTCGCGTCCACGCAATTCAGCACACCCACTCGGGGGGCGACGAAGCGGGCCCAACGGCCGGAACCACAACCCGCATCGAAACCCTTCGCTTCGGGGGGGATGCGTTGCCAAGGAAACAGTCGGAAATACTGCTCGAAAATGGAGCTCAGTTCGGCTTCCTGCACCTCGGACTGATCAAAGCGAGACCATTCCCTTCCAAACGATTGAACGGTCCGTTCGTCTAGATTGCTCATGTAGATCGCTGACGATGGAGCAACGCGCATCCTGGCCTCACATCAGTGGGCCATTCTCACGCTTCTATTTAGTTGGCTGCGGGAGGATCAGTATCTCATTCAGATCATACCATAAATCCCTTAACTACACGCCTTTGGCGCACTCCTCCACTGTGGGGAAAGAATAGCCGTTGGTAGGGGAACCCCCTCAAAAAAAGGGGGTTAGAGGTGGTCAAAACGTCGACTTTTGCGGTTAGGGGTGGGTAACTCCCCCCGAACAAAATCGTTCGCCGACGCTCGTACCCCGATCTAACTGCGCCGCCGACACTTAGCGCTGCTGCCCACGGCCTAACGAGCCTGGCAGGCCTTTTGCTATTAGAGAGAATTGAAACACGGCTTTCGGCTCGAACGAAAGAAAGAAAACCGAGCCACTTGAGCCACTTGAGTTTGATTAGCCGCCGTGCTGATGGTGGTTTCCGAAGCAGCAAGGCACTGCAACGGAATTTAAATCACCTGAGGCGGCACCCCCGCGTGGCGGGGTCGGAGTGGATGTGAGGTCGATTCCGGTAACGGTTCCGGGCTTCGGTAATTCGCGTCCAGGTTGGGGCTTCGACCCTGCCCGCACCCTTTGTTTCTGTTTCCTCTACCTTGTGACCACTGCCCCGGTGGTCAACGAGCAGCCTGCCAAGTGTCCACGCACCCCTTGTAATTTTCCGCGATGGCTTCGATCGCCGCGGACTCTTGCTTGGGATCTTCGAGAAAACGCTTGAGGGGAGCGCTGAAGTTGGTGCGGCCGACGGCGAACCCGATGAAGCCGGGAACCGGTGAAGCGACCTGTAGCCACTTGTGGACTTGCTCTTGTCGGAGCCGCGCCCCAGGATGATGCAACCGACTCTCTTGCGCGCCTCACCGACGCGCGCTTGTTCCGAGACCGCCTCCGCCTGCTCGCGCCGGTCCAGACCTTCCACCTTCCAGATGTCCGGCTCGACGCCGTAGTCTTGCAACACCTTCACCGCTTCGACCATGTGGTCGGGGCGGAGCTCGGAATCGTAACGGTCCCCTGCGTTCTTGAACGGTTCTTGGGGGAACGAAAAAAGGCGGAGGATTAATGCAAGTCCGACTCTGGTTTCAAGTAAACGATAGCGTAAGCAAAGGGGTTTTCTCTCTCGGCCAGCGCTTCGATAGCTCGTATTATGTCCCCGTCGGTCATACGAGGGAGTCTCTCATCAATCGTGACGAAGACTCAATTTGCTTTCGCGGCGTGCTCGAATAGCACCTCGTCTTGCGTTCTCTCGGGGAAAGCATCGATAGCCCGCTCGACATCCCAAATCCTCGGCAGATCAAACCATCGACTATTTGCTGACGGAGACAGGCGTCGCTGAACAGCGGAAACCAGTTGGGCACTAGCGGGCAGCTCGGCGCTTCAAGTATTCGGCCCGCTTCCGTTCGTGCTCTTCTTCCGCTTTGTCTTCTTCGGCAAAGGAGGCTTCAATTTCCTCCGTATGGTCGTAGTAGTAGGCCAGAGCCGCGTAGACTTGGGCCAGGCTCAATGGGGCTGCGAACACATTGAGCATTTTCTCAGGACTATGCCTTCCTCGTGCAGACAGACGCGATGTCCTTGACGCTGATGCGAGTTCCGTCAATACAAGCCTTGCCGCCGCAGACGCCCGGGTCTTTGGTGATGTGGGCGTAAACGGTCTTTCCAGCTGTCGTAAGCCATCGCTCTAAAACCCCTTTTACCCAGGGACGTTTATCAATTATGCAACGTCGAGCCGAAGAATGTCTTAGCCGGGAAGCTTGCTTGAAAGCATCCAAGCGAGGCGCTCCACCCACAGCCTGTCACTCGAGGGCAGAGTCCATGTCGAGATCCGAACGAGTCCCTTGCAATGTCAACCAAAAAGAAGAAAACGGCAATCGAGTCGAGCATTCTCCTAGGTGATGGTCTGGCCTCCCGAGGTGATCGGGTGCCTGGCGGTGCAGACCGCACTTGACATGCCTGGCCTTGTTGGATAGAGTTACCAGCGTATATTGTGAATCGCTGGTAACTCTATCCATGGGAAGAAAACCGAAGTCGAGGAAACAGAACGCGTTCGCCGGGGCGGCGAGCGTCTTCCGCGAGCACGGCGGCGTCCTGCGCACGATGGAGGCTGTCCGTCACGGAGTCCACCCGCGCACGCTCTACGCCATGCGGGACGCCGGGGTGCTGGAACGGCTCGGGCGCGGGCTGTACCGGCTCGCGGACCTCGCGCCTCTCGGCAACCCCGACCTGGTTGCGGTAGCCCTCCGTGTCCCGGAAGGGGTGCTCTGTCTGATCTCGGCCCTGGCGTTCCACGAGATCACGAGTCAGATCCCGCACGAGGTCTACGTCGCCCTCAAGCGGGGTGCAGAACCGCCGCGGCTGGAGCATCCCCCTGTCCGCGTGTTCTGGTTCACGGGAAAGGCCTTCACGGAAGGGGTCGAGACACACGAGCTGGACGGAGTCAACGTCCGCGTGTACGGAGCAGCGAAGACGGTGGCCGACTGCTTCAAGTACCGGAACAAGCTCGGACTCGACACGGCCATCGAATCGCTCAGGCTCTTCCTCAAGGAGAAGCGGGGGAGCCCTGACGATCTTGTGCGGTTCGCCCGCGTGTGTCGCGTCGAGAAGGTAATACGCCCCTACATCGAGGCCCTCCTGTGAATCGCCGGAAGGTGAAGAACGTCGCCGCCTCCATCCGGCAGCGCCTACTCAACGAGGCGCGCACAACGGGCCGTCCGTTCAACGAGCTCCTCCAGTATTTCGCCATGGAGCGCTTCCTCTACCGGCTGTCGAAGTCGCCTCATGGCGAGAAGTTCGTCCTGAAGGGGGCGCTCATGCTGGCGACGTGGGAGGTTTCGCTCACGCGCCCCACCAAGGACATCGATCTCCTCCGCCGCGTGTCGAACGACATCGACAGCATCGTCGGCCTGGTGAAGGAGGTTTGCCGGCTGGAGGTCCAGCCTGACGGGCTCGTCTTTGACTCGACGAGTGTCCAGGGAGAGCAGATCGCTGAAGAGGCCGAGTACGAGGGGGTGCGCGTCCGCTTCCAGGGGAACCTCGGTACGGCCCGGGTTTCGATGCAGATCGACGTGGGCTTCGGGGATGCCGTGGTACCGGGGGCCGGTGACGACGGACTATCCGACGATCCTGGACCTGCCGACGCCACGGATTCGCGGGTACACGGGAGAGAGCGTCATCGCCGAGAAGTCCACACGATGGTCCGGCGTGGCCTCCTCAACAGCAGGATGCGCGACTTCTTCGACGTGTGGACCCTCTCGCGGCAGTTCGACTTCGACGGCGGGGTTCTGGCGGCGGCGGTCCGGGAGACGTTCGCGCGGCGAGATCTAGAGGTCGCCGCCCGTCCTGTCGCCCTGACGAAGGAGTTCGCGGAGGACACCGCGAAGGCCAGCCAGTGGCAGGGGTTCCTGCGGAAGAGCCGGTTGGAGGGTGCCCCGAGCGAGCTTGTGGCGGTGGTCGAGGCGATCGCCGTCTTCCTCGGGCCGGTTGCCGAGGCTCTCCATGAGGGACGAGGGTTCGAAGGCCGATGGGAGGCGCCGGGACCCTGGTCGAACGCTTGAGGCCTCAGGCAGGATTCAGGCTTCGACCGGGACAAGATCCTGCAGGAGCCCGAGGACGGCCTTAACCTGCGCGTCCGAGTCGTCGAAGGCCAGGACTCGCCCTTTGCATGCTCAAAAACCCGCCCCCTCCAAAGCACGGCGGGCCAGGCTTCGAGAGTCAGAGCTCCCGTTCATCGATAGTTCTCCACCAGCTTGAGGTCGCTCACCTCTTCACTCTCCTGCCGGGTGATGGATAGGAAAAAAGGATGGGAAAATTCATACGCATCCGAGCGCCGGCCCGCAAATTTCCCCCACCAGAATGGTGCTGTGCAGTCCGAGTGAGTCCTGGTGAGGGCAGCGGAACTCGAGCAAACGGGGCAAGGCGGTTGAGAAGTGTCTCCCGTCGGGGGAGTTGGGTGTTGAAGAAACACTCCGGCCGTCTCGTGTCGAGGTATCGGACAAGTGGCGTGGTCGGAGTGGGTGTGAGGTCGATTCCGGTAACGGTTCCGGGCTTCGGTAATTCGCGTCCAGGTCGGGGCTTCGACCCTGCCCGCACCCTTTGTTTCTGTTTCCTCTACCTTGTGACCACTGCCCCGGTGGTCAACGAGCAGCCTGCCAAGTGTCCACGCACCCCTTGTAATTTTCCGCGATCGTTTCGATCGCCGCGGACTCTTGCTTGGGATCTTCGAGAAAACGCTTGAGGGGAGCGCTGAAGTTGGTGCGGCCGACGGCGAACCCGATGAAGCCGGGAACCGGTGAAGCGACCTGTAGCCACTTGTGGACTTGCTCTTTGTCGGAGCCGCGCCCCAGGATGATGCAACCGACTCTCTTGCGCGCTTCACCGACGCGCGCTTGTTCCGAGACCGCCTCCGCCTGCTCGCGCCGGTCCAGACCTTCCACCTTCCAGATGTCCGGCTCGACACCGTAATCTTGCAACACCTTCACCGCCTCGACCATGTGGCCGGGGCGGAGCTCGGAATCGTAACGGTCCCCCGCGTTCTTGTCCTCGTCGGTGGTGGCGGGGACGAGAAGCTCGAACATCAAGTAGTTATCCTCGGTGCTATGAACATAGTCGGACAGAATCTTGAGACGAGCCATCTGTTCCCGATTGACCACCGGATCGTCCTTAGGGTGAAACCGAACCAAGACCTTGACGATGTCCGGAGCGATAAAACGAATGTGATCTTCCCATCGAGCGCCATACTCGAAGTCGAAAACGGGTTGGCCACTTTTTTCGACCGCCACCGCCACCGGGATTCCTTTGGACTTGGCGTCCGCGAGGATGTGACTGCCGAACTGGGCGTCTACCAGAATACCCACGTTCTCCGGAGATACGCCCATGTCGATGGCTCTCAACAGGCCTCGGTAGACCAGCGTCTTGGCCTCCGCCACTTGGATATGTTGCTCGGTGTCGTGGGTGATGGTCGGGGCGCCCTTGAATCCGAAGTAGGATTTGGTGAAGCTCCCGCGGTGATCAAAAGGTTGAACGAACAAAGGGCGGTCGTATCCGATCTGTTTCATCTACTTATTCCTTCTCAAGAAAGTGTGGCCCGTTTCCTCGGCGACGAAGACGTTTCCCTTGGGATTCTCCGGTGGGCCTGGCGATAAAGAGGATAGAACCTCGAATACGAAAGCCAGGCGGCTGCCCGAGAGCGGAGCATAGTGTACGTCCGGGAGGGAGCCTCCCGCAAGAAGGAGTCTAATCCTCGCGGGAGACCACTCGCGGGACCGCGGTCCCTACGTCTAGCGAGGAGCGCGCGGTGTCGACGGTTTCCGAAAGGTGCCTGGTTCGCCGCTCCGCTTGCTCGAGGTTGTTGCGAGCGAGCCCCAGATGGCGTCCCAACTTGGCCATCTCTTCTTCCAGCTGTCGGAGCTCGATCGCGATCTGTTCCAATCCCGCGAGGAGCCCCCGAGCCTGGGCAGGAACGGCCGCGCTCCGCGAACCCAACAGAGCACTTTGGAGGAACGCGTAGAGTCCGAGGGGACCCATGGGAACGACACGGCGCGAGATCGCGTATTCCGCGAGCTCCCACTCGCCCAAGATGGCCTGCTGGTAGACGTTTTCTGCCGGCACGTAAAGAAACGCCATCGGGAGCGTGCCCTCTCCCGGCAAGATGTACTTGTTCGCGATCGCGTCCACATGCTTCCGGAAATCCCGTGCGAAAGCGCGGAGAAATGCGTCCCGCTCGCTGGCGGGCGCCTCGTCGGCGCGCCTCAAGTTCTCGAGAGGAAACTTGGCATCGATGGGGAGGAGGTTCTCACCGACATGTACCGCAGCGTCGACTCTCTCCCCACTCTTGAACGTGTACTGGAGCTCGAATAGGGTCGGAGGGAGCACTTGGCGCATTATCTCGGCGAGAAGGACCTCGCCGAGTACGCCTCTCAGTTTGGGAGCGCGAAGAAGATTCTCGATGCCGGCCACCGTTTTTCCGACCTCGAGGACGCGCTCGGTAGCTTGTTCGAGAACGCCGAGTTGCTGGCGGACGTCGGCCACGCTGGTCGATGCTCGGTCCAGCCGATCGCCCATCGTTTCATGGGCTTGTTCGAGCTGTGTCGATTGATGCTGCATATAGCCGGCAAGCTCGGATCGGAGAGCATTGAGCTGTTGCTGGAGGAGAGTGATGCCCTCCGACGATCCGCTCGGTCGCCGGGCCCTTGCAAAGAAGAACAGGGCCACCGCCAGGGTCACTAACGCTGCTGCTACGACGAGCGCTGCCAATAGGGCGATTTCCAGGCTCACGGAACCTTTCAGACTCTCCTTTCCTCTACCTTAATAGCAAGAGGACGAGTCCGGTCACGAAGACATTCAGTAATGATGCCGGGAGTAGCATCTTCCAGCCCAATCTCACGACCTGGTCGTACCGGAGGCGCGGTACCGTCCAACGGATTTGCATCAGGAGCCAAGAGACCACACACACCTTTAGGGCGAAGGCTAATACCTGGAGTAGCACCACGGCGAGGTGGGGAAGCTCCCACGTCGTGCCCCACGGAAAAACGAAACCGCTCGCTTCCAAGTAGGGTACTTGCCAACCGCCCAGAAAAAGTGTCGCCGCGACACCGGCCGCCATGATCGACTCCACGAAATCGGTCATCATGAACATGCCGAACTTGATACCCGAGTACTCGAGATGGTAGCCGATGATTTCCGATTCACCTTCCGGAGCATCGAAAGGCGTCCGCTTCGTTACCGCCATCGCCGCGATCAAAAACAGCAAGAACCCGAAGGGTTGAACCAAGATGCCCCATCGCGGAACGCCGTACACGAGTTCTCCCTGGGCGCGGACGATCTCGTCGAGCGCGACCGAACCGAAGACCATCAGCACCCCGACGATCGTCAGGCCGAGGGTGACTTCGTAGGCGATCATCTGCGCGCCCGCGCGCAGCGAGCCCAGCAGAGACCACTTGTTCCCGGAAGCCCAACCCGCCAGCACAGTTCCGTAAATACCGAGTCCAGCGCAAGCAAAGATGAAGAGCACGCCGATGTCGAGGTCTGCGATCTGAAGCTGGATCTCCCGTTCGCCTATCTGCAACACATCACCGAAGGGAATGACCGCGAACGTGGCTAGCGCAAAGAACAAAGAGATAAAAGGGGCGAGCGGGTACAAGAGTCGGTCGGCCGAGGCGGGAACGAAATTTTCCTTGGCGAGCATCTTGAGGCCGTCGGCGAGCGGATGAAAGAGCCCCAAGGCGCGGACGCCGAGGATGGACGCACGATTCGCGCCGATCCGATCTTGAATGACCGCACTCTGCTTTCGCTCCACCCAAGTGAGGAAGAGCGCAAAGTTCAAGACCGCACCGAGCACCAGAGCGATCTTGGCGAGCGTGATGGTTGTCTCGATGAGCACGTGAGTCTATGGGGCGGCGGGTTTTCCCGTATCACCGATGTCTTCGAGGGTTAGATCCGAGAAGGCACTCACCTCTGCCGCCAGCGAGTCGAAGGTTTCATGTGGATCGGCGGGAAGCTGCACGCCCAGACTCTTACCGAGAGCCGATGCAATCTCGAGCTCTGTCCGAGCGGCTTCGATGGGGTCCACCGCCTTGTGAAAACGCTGCACGCGACTGTCTATATTGGTAAAGGTGCCTTCCTTTTCCGCCCAAACCGCGGACGCCAGCGCGACTCGAGCGGTGCCGCCGTCCTTCCATATGGGTGTGATCGCCACAACGGGAACCGAACGCGGTGCAGATCGCAACGAATCGACGAACGCCCTTCCCACCACCAGCAAGGACTTCGCCGAGGCCGCCGCCTCACGAACGGCGGCGGCGGGATCCTGGTCTTGAATGACTTCGTATCCCATGAGCTCGGCGCCCCGTCGGTTGGGAGCGCGCTCGCCAGTGAAAAGGAGGTGGTCGGGCGGCTCGGAGAGTGGGACCCAGCAAATCGCCCTGGTCTCGTCGCCCAGTAGCTTGCGAAAGGCCCAAAGCTCCTCGTTGGATGCCTCGGCGGAGACGAGCAAGGCGGGACGCTTGGCGAGTATCGAACCGGCTTCTTCCACCGCCCACTCCCAACTCACCGACTCCATCTCCTCGCTTTCCTCGGATCGCACCAAGGGTGAACGCAGGCGGTCGGGGGAGTCCACGAATCGATAGCCGTAGCGGCCGATGTCACACATCCACCACCGATTGACGTCCTTGTTGTAACGGGGCCGGAGACGAAAGACCCTTTTTCCTCCACCATGATGTGGCCGCGCGGTTTGCCAATCGACGACGATGTTGCAGCCTCGGCTGCAATGTGGACAAACGGAAGGAGTCGACTGAAGGTACCAAGGGCGGACTTGGAAGCGAAAGTCTTTGTCGGTCAGCGCTCCCACCGGGCAGATGTCGACAACGCATCCCGAATACAAATTCTCGAGTTTTTTTCCTGGGAAAAGGGTGATCTCGGAACGAAAACCGCGGTCGGACACGCCGAGCTCGTAGCTACGGCTCACCTCGTTGGTAAAACGCACGCAGCGCGTGCAGAGGATGCATCTTTCGTTGTCCAGCAGAACGGTGGGTCCTATATCGGCCGCCTTACGTTGCTTGAGTTTGCTCTCCGCGAAGCGCGCCTCCTGGCGCCCATAGGCCATGTAGTAGTTCTGTAGGTCGCACTCGCCGGCAGCGTCACAGACCGGGCAGTCGAGTGGGTGGGACAACAACAAGAACTCCAGAACTCCCTGGCGGGCTTTCTCCACATCCGGCGTATCGGTCCAGACCACCATGCCGTCCGCCGCCGGGGTCGTGCAGGCGGTGGTCAATTTAGGTAGCTTTTCGATCTCGACGGTGCAGATACGACAGTTGCCCTCGATCGACAGTCCAGGGTGATAGCAGTAGCGTGGGATGCGAACGCCTAGGCGATCGGCAGCTTGAATCACCGTCGTGCCTGGCTCGACGGTAATTTCCTCGCCGTTGATCTTGAGAGTGGGCATGGGCGCGCTCTTTCGGTTACCGGTCTAGCTCGCCACCAATCATATTGATGGAGCCGAACGTCGGGACCACGTCAGCAACCGTCTGTCCTTCAATCATTCCGCTGAGGCCGGACATCAAGTGAAAGCACGGCCCCCGGCAACGCAGGCGGAAGGGCATATCGGTGCCGTCCGAGACTAAATAGAAACCGAGCTCTCCATTGCCTCCTTCGACGGCCTGATAGACCTCTCCCTTGGGTGGTCGGATGCCGTGGCCGTACATGACCAGCTTGAAGTGTTGCATGAGCCCTTCGATGTTTCCGTAAGTGTCCTCTTTCGGAGGGAACACGACCGCTCTATCCTGTACCACGACGCCTTGGACGTTCCTCTTCTCGGTGCCTTCGAGGTCTGGGCTAAGAGGTATGCGTGCGTCTCGGATCGGTTCCAGCTCCGGCTTCAGTTTCATTTCCTCGATAACCTGGGCCGGTGTCATCTCCTGCCCGTCGAGATCCACTTGATACGCGCCTTGCGGCATCTGCGCCAAGCACTGTTCGATGAGGCGGAGGCTTTGCTCCATCTCTTCCATGCGAACCAGATAGCGATCGTAGTTGTCGCCGGTCTCGCCCACCGGAATATCGAAGTTGAGTCGGTCGTAGACCAGGTACGGCTCGGCCTTGCGAACGTCGTAACCGACCCCAGTCGAGCGAAGGCATGGACCGGTGAAACCGTGGCTCACGGCGTCCTCGGCCGAAATCACGCCCAATCCACTCAGCCGGTCTACGAAAATGCGGTTTCGGGTAAGAAGACCGTGGACCTCTGCGAGGATTTGCCGGACCTCTTTGATCGCGGCGCGCGCCGACTCTTCGAAGCCCTCCGGTAGATCGGACTTCAGCCCGCCGATCCGGACGTAGTTGGGCATGATACGGGCCCCGGTGACATTCTCGATGAGATCGTAGAGGATCTCTCGCGCCTTGATCATATAGAGAAAGGCGCTGACTGCGCCGAGCTCCATCGCGCTGGCGCCGACGCTCGTCAGGTGATCGGTGATGCGGGAAACTTCAGACATCAAGACGCGGATGTACTGAGCGCGCACGGTCACTTTCAGGCCGAAGAGCTTTTCTACCGTTAAGCAGTAGCCCACCTCGTTGATGAGCGGCGAGACGTAGTTGAGCCGGTCGGCATAGGGTACGACTTGAGTGTAGGTTCGGTTTTCACAGGTCTTTTCGAATCCTCGATGCAAATAGCCGATCTCCACGTCCGAACCCACAACCGTCTCGCCATCGAGCTCCAATTGGAGCTTGATGATGCCGTGCATGGCGGGATGCGCAGGACCCATGTTGAGGAACATGTGGTCCCGCCTCGGCTCTCGGGAGAACGGCTTCAAGTTCATACTCCGAAAGACTTGAATCGGGGTTCGGCCGGATAGCGAATCGGCTCGCTGGACATCGAGTCGGGCTCGTCGACGTCTCGCTCAGTAACCAACGGCTGTCGTTTACGAAGAGGGTAGTCCTTCCTGAGTGCGTGTCCTTCGAACTCCGAGTAAAGGAGGATGCGCCTCATGTCGGGGTGCCCGCCAAATCGAATGCCGAACATGTCCCACGCTTCCCGTTCTAGCCAGTTGGCGTTCTTCCAGAGGGAAGTAAGGCTTGCGACTTCCGGTTTTCGGCGCGATACCGATGCCTTCAAGCGGAGACGGTAGTTCCTTTGGATCGAGTACAAATGTACAACGAGCTCGAATCGCGGCGATTTTTCGAGCGGTGTGAGGTCCACGACCGTCAGATCCGTCAGCATATCGAACGCGAGGTCTTCTTTCAGACTTCGACACGCCTCGAACCACGCATCGGCGGATACAACCACCGTTAACTCGCCACGTAGGGAGTCTCGTCGAACGAGGCGCGGCCCCAGCTCTTCTGCGAGTTTGTCGAGGGCCTCGGACAACGCGAGGGGAGGTTGGCTCATGCTGAGTCGGTCGACATTGGAAAATGTTCGTGGCGTTTACGGCTCGTCAGCTCGTTGTCGGAGTGATGGATCTTTTCTTGAAGCTTCATTAGCCCGTCTAGCACCATCTCGGGACGAGGCGGGCACCCCGGGATGTACATATCCACCGGGATCACTCGATCGATGCCCATCAGCGTGCAGTAGTTGTCGTAAAACCCACCGGAGATTGTGCAGACTCCAAACGAAACCACCCACTTAGGCTCGCACATTTGTTCATAGACTTTGACGAGCACGGGAGCCATCTTGTGGCTGATGGTTCCTACGACCATCAGCAGATCGGATTGGCGGGGAGAGAACCTGGGAAAGGCGGCCCCGAAACGGTCCAAATCGTAGTGCGCACTCTGCACCGACATGTACTCCATGCCGCAGCAGGCGGTTACGAAAGGCAGGTTGAACAAGGAGAACTTACGGGCCCAGCCGACCGCCCGTTCCAGTTTGCCGGTGACAACACTGTTGTCGAGGCCTTCCATCAATCCCATTCGAGAGCTCCCGACCTCCATTCGTAGGCAAGCCCGACCGCAAGAAGGCCTCCAAAGAACAACATCGCCAGGTATCCGGCGACACCAAGCTCATCGAAGGCCGCGGCCCACGCGTAGAAGAAAACGATCTCCACATCGAACAAGAGGAAGAGAATCGCCACCCGGTAATACTTGACGGAGAATTGAGATGGAAGTGGTGCCACCTTCTCGGCGCCGCACTCGAATGGATCGTGTTTCGGCGAATCTGGCGCGATCACTTCTCGGGATCTGGACCTGCCCAGTAGGCGTCCGGCGCCCATCATGCCTCCGGTGACCAGCGCACAGGCGGCGAACATGAGGGCCAAGGCGGCCCCGGCCGGAAGGTTCTCGACCATCGTGTCTTTTTCCCTTTCTTATTTAGAACAAAGGAATTCTAGTCGTCGGCGGAAGAAGCTGTCAAACTAGGGAGGCTCTTTGAGACGCGCACTCTTTTTGTTACGATGCTGCTTGGGGGTTCGGTGAACCGGCCCTCCCACTCAGGAAAACTCAGCAGTTTCTCGAGTCTGCGGATTTTGGGCGGAAGGGCGCCCTCAAAAGAAGACGAGAAGATGAGAATGAGATCGACCAGGCGAAGGCTCACCCCATCATCTATTTATACGCTACCCATCGCGTGCGGGATCGTCTTGCTTTCGGGAACCGCGGGCGCCGGCCAGGCGCCAGACGGCGACGTTCTCCAGAGCCGCATCTTTGCGGCTCGAGATCGTGTGGCCCCGGCTCTCGTCAACGTGCAGCCGATCACCGACGTTTACTCCTCGGGAGAGAGGCGAAGTTCGACCGCTATTGGCAGCGGTTTCATCTTCGACGATCAGGGGCACGTGGTCACCAACTACCACGTGGCGGGGAAGGCGAAGCGACTCATCATTACACTGAGCGATCGGCAGCGGGTGCCTGGCGTGTTGGTGGGCGTGGATCCGCTCACCGACATTGCCGTTTTGCGGGTGGACGTGGGCGAGGGTTTCCCGCTTCCCGGCTCCGTTGCGCTGGGCGATTCCGATTTGCTCGAGGTCGGTCAATATGTGATGGCCTTGGGGAGCCCACTCGCTCTTCAGCGGTCCCTGTCGTTCGGGGTGGTGAGCAGCAAAGACCGCTATCTCTCCGACGATTTCAAGCTTCCGACCGGTGAGCCCACCGGTTCTTTCAACACGTGGATCCAAACCGACGCCGCGATCAATCCCGGAAACAGCGGGGGTCCGTTGGTCGATCTTGTCGGCAGAGTGGTGGGCGTCAATGCGAGAGGGGCCTTCGGCGCCTCCAGCATCGGCTTCGCCATACCCATCAATATCGTTAAAGAGGTGGCGGCGGAGTTGATAGAACACGGCCGAGTTCGGCGGAGCTGGTTGGGGCTCGATTTCCAGCCTCGCGAGGAGCTGGCTCAGTACTTCGAGACGGAGCCCTCCCCGGGTGTCATTATTCGTAGCGTGGAGCCTGACTCTCCCGCGGCACTTGCCGGAATCCAGGCCGGAGACGTGCTCGTGGCCTACGGAGGCCAACAGATTTCGGCTCAGTTCCAGGAGGAGTTACCCGCGATCTACAAGCTCATTGCCGACACGCCGGTGGGCGAAGCGGTCGAGCAGTTGATCGAGCGCAATGGTGAGGAGCTTCGCTTCCAAGTTGTGACCGAGGAGCAGAGTCAGGGAATCTCCGACGAGATGGAGTGTGAGAGTTGGGGGTTCACGGCGCGGGGAATTACGCGAGAGTTCGCCTTGGAGTTCAACCTACCGGACGACAAAGGGGTCGTCGTAATAGGCGTTAAGCCGAACGGGCCAGCGTTTCGGGCGCAGCTTTTTCCCGGTGACAGGATTGTCCGAATCGAAGACGAGGACATCGCCGGGCTGGATTCTCTCGGAGCGGTCTACCGGCGTCTCGATAACGAAAAGGTAGACGGTGTCCTATTGACCGTCATGCGTCGACATTCGCGTCGCCTCGTTCTCATCGAAGCTTCTTATGCACGCTAAGCTCGCAGTTACAATCGGTCTCCTCTACTCCCTTTCGATTCCCGCGCCGGAGTCGATCTCGGAAAAGCTGTCCCGGCTCGAAGAGCGCTATCAGCAAAGCCTGGTCCAGGTTCGCTATACGCAGCAGGTCATGGTCTCGACCGGCGAGCCACCTCAAGAGGAGGAGCTGACGACGACCGGGCTTCTGATCTCGGACGACGGCACGGTGATGGTGAGTGGCATGATTTACGAGCCTTTCAACCAGGTGCCGCATGGAGTCGGTATTCGTTTCCCGACGACCGTGAGCCAGGCGGTCGCCGAAGTTAGCGATGCGCGCATCCGCTTGGTGGATGGCAACGAGTATTCGGCGACGCTGCTCGGGCGAGATTCCGAAGCGGACGTCGCCTTCTTTCGCATCGAAGCCGAGGATCGGCGGTTCGAACCCGTCGTGTTCGGAACGCCACCCATGGCTTCGGTAGGACAGGAGGTCGTGGTCATCAGTCTCCTGCCAGAGCCTCTCGGACCTGCTTTGGCGGTAGAGCTCACTCGTGTCCAGGCCGTCGTCTCCAACCCTTCGAAAGGTTTTGTGGTGGCGACCGGCGCTGCCGATCCAGTGGGTTCCCTAGTTTGCGATTTGGATGGAACGCCACTCGGCATGCTCGACGCGCTGACCGTGTCCATGCCCGTCGGCAGTATGCGGAACCCGCTGTCGTTCTTGTCTGTGTTGCGAGGTTTACCGAAAGGCGTGGGGCGAGGGTTCGCGCGACCGGCCGAACAATTTGCGGCGGCTGCCTCCCGGCCGCCCGAAACCACTCGCATGAGGAGAGGTTGGCTGGGGGTAGAAATGCAGGCTCTGACACCGGAGCTTGCGAGTCATCAGGGCCTGCCGGTCAAGGCGGGCATCGTTCTCGGCTATGTGTACCGTCAGTCACCCGCCGAAGACGCCGGCCTTCAAACAGGAGACGTTCTGATCGAGCTGCAGGGGAAGCCCATCGACGTGGACAGAGACGAAAGTCTCGGAGCCTTCTCGGAGAAGCTCCTACGCGCTGGTGTTGGGACGGAGGTGGCGATTGGCTACCTGCGAGACGGTGAGCGTCGGGAGACGCTAGCCACTCTGGCGCCGGCGCCCAAGACCGCCAGAGAAGCGGAAACCGTGGAAGTGGACGAGTTGGATCTGGCGGTGCGCGAGGTGACGTTCGACTATCTGGCTACCCGCAGCCTCGATCCGGACACCGAGGGCGTGGTTGTGAAACAGCCTCCGGTTTCCGTTCGCACGAATCCACATCGAGTGCGACGGGGAGATCTCTTGGTCAAGCTCGGAGAGCAGAAGATTGCAGACATCGCCTCTTTTCGGCGCGCTGTCGAGACGATTCGGCAAGACCAGCCCGGAGAAGTGGTCTTGTTCGTCGAGCGCGGGAAGGAGAGCTTCTTCTTTGCCGTCAAGCCAGTTTGGGAATAGCAGGGTGCTGACAAATTCACGGCCCTGCGCGAGGAGCCATCAGCTGTCCCGCCGCCGCTTGCCGGTGAAGGGAAGGCGGTGGGGGTGGGCCCCGCCGCACTGATGAAGGAGCGAGCCCGGCCCGGATGGGCCGATTGCGGGAAGCCGAGCGGAGCCGTCAGATGTCCCGCCGCCGCTTGTCGGCGAAGGGACGAGCCGTGGGGGTGGGGCCCCGCGGCCGTGATGGAGGAGCGAGGCGCCAAGCGCGCGAACGAGGAGTGAGCGCGCACTGATGCAGTGGAAGGAAAGGCACATGGAGCCGGACCAGCTGGTCGTCAAAGGAGCCAGGCAGCACAACCTTAAGAACGTTACCGTCGAGATCCCCAAGAAAAAGCTGGTCGTCTTCACCGGTGTGTCGGGGTCGGGGAAATCCTCCTTAGCCTTCGACACGCTCTACGCCGAGGGGCAGCGGCGCTATGTGGAGTCGCTTTCCAGCTACGCCCGCCAGTTTTTGGGCCAGATGGATAAGCCCCTCTACGATACGATTCGCGGTCTTTCGCCGACGATCTCCGTCGATCAGAAATCCTCCGGACACAATCCTCGTTCCACGGTGGGAACGGTCACCGAAATCTATGACTACCTTCGTGTTTTCTACGCGCGCATCGGGAAGCTTCATTGCCACCGTTGCGGTCGGGCGGTTGCACAGCAATCCTCACAGCAGATAGTGGACGAGATCCTGGCGCTTAAGCCCGACACCCGATTCCAAATTCTGGCCCCCCTCATTTCGGAACGAAAGGGTGAGCATCGCGAAGTCCTCGAGCAGGTACGTCGTAGTGGCTTTACTCGAGTTCGTCTCGACGGAAAATTTCGTTCGCTCGATGAACACATCGAGCTGGATAAGAAAAAAAAGCACACCCTCGAGCTCGTTGTGGACCGATTGGTAGCCAAGCCCGAGTCCGGGAGCCGCGTCGCCGACTCGGTAGAGACCGCCCTACGCTACGGCGGCGGGGTTCTGGTCGTCGCTTTCGTAAAGGATTCGGGTACAACCGCCATCGCGGATCGCTTGTTCTCCGAGCACCGTGCCTGCCATTCCTGTGGGTTGAGCTTCCCGGAGCTCTCGCCACAGCTTTTTTCCTTCAATTCGCCACAGGGTATGTGCCCCGATTGCAACGGACTAGGGACTAAGGCGGAGATAGACCCCGATCTTTTGATACCCGACGACTCTTTGTCCATCAATCAAGGGGCGCTCAAGCCCTGGGGACCTATCAAGGAGAAGAAAGGTTGGACCGCCAACCTTATGAGGCGAGTCGCTCGCAAACACGAGATCGATCTCGATCGTCCGTGGACCAAGCTTCCGAAAGAGCACCGAGAGATCATCCTCTACGGATTGGGAAAGAAAAAGGTGCAGCTCCGTTGGAAAGGTAAATCGGGCTCGGGTTCGTTTCAAATGCGTTTCGAAGGGATCGTCAATTCGCTGTTTCGCCGATTGAAAGAAACGCAGTCGGAGGCCGCCCGTAAGTACTACGCTCGGTACCTTTCCGACAAGTCGTGTTCGAGCTGTGAAGGCACACGGCTACGACCAGAGGCACGCTCCGTGCGGGTCGTCGGTAAGAGCATCACCGAGGTCTCGGCAATGACCATCGACGACGCGTATTTGTTCGCTACCACCGCCGAGCTAGAGGGCAGTGACGCGATGATCGGAGCCGAGCTCCTGAAGGAGATCACCAATCGTCTCCGTTTCCTGCGCGACGTGGGGTTGAGCTACCTTTCGCTCAACCGTTTGGCTCCATCACTTTCTGGAGGCGAGTCGCAACGAATTCGCTTGGCCAGCCAAATAGGTTCCGAGCTGACCGGCGTGATCTATATCCTGGACGAGCCGTCCATCGGACTCCACTCGCGCGATAACGCCAAGCTCATTGGAGCGCTCCGTCATCTAAGGGATATCGGCAATAGCGTCATCGTGGTGGAGCACGATCGGGAGACCATCGAGGCGGCCGATTATTTGATCGACTTCGGCCCGGGGGCTGGGGTTCGGGGTGGGGAGGTCGTTGCAGCCGGAACTCCCGACGAGGTGCGTCGCAACACCGGCTCCCTCACCGGTCGTTATCTGTCCTGGGAAATTTCGATCCCGGTTCCCGAGACCCGACGGCGGCCGGGCCGGCGTTTCGTGGAGGTCAAGGGGGCGCAAGGGAACAACCTTCAGAATATCGACGTCCGCATCCCCCTGGGGGTGTTGGTTGCGGTGACCGGCGTCTCGGGAGCGGGGAAGAGCACCTTAGTGAACGGTATTCTTTACCCCGCACTGGCACGAGCCCTCCATCGTTCAGACATCCACGTGGGAGAGCACCGGACGATCCGCGGTCTCGAACATCTGGACAAAGTCATCGATATCGATCAGGCGCCGATCGGTCGCACCCCTCGCTCGAACCCGGCGACCTACACCAAGGTCTTCGACGAGATCCGCAACTTGTTCGCAACTCTGCCCGAGTCTCGAATGCGAGGATATCTGCCCGGTCGGTTCTCGTTCAACGTGAAGGGTGGCCGCTGCGAGCAGTGCCAAGGAGATGGGGACATTAAGGTAGAGATGCACTTCCTGGCGGATGTCTACGTGCCGTGTGAGCTCTGCGGAGGAAGGCGTTTCAACGAGGCGACGCTCCAAGTGCGTTACAAGGGGCTTTCGATCGCCGATGTCCTCGATCTCACTGCCGCCGAAGCGGCCGAGCTCTTCCAGAATCATCCGTCCATTAACCGTATTCTGGGGACCGTCATCGATGTCGGGCTCGGTTACATCCGGCTCGGACAGAGCTCGCCCACGCTTTCGGGAGGCGAGGCACAACGCGTCAAGCTTTCCCGCGAGCTTGCCAAGCGATCCACGGGTCGCACTCTCTACATATTGGATGAGCCCACAACCGGCCTCCACTTCGACGACATCGCCCGCCTACTACGTGTATTGAATCGCCTAGTCGACGCGGGTAATTCCGTTGTCGTGATCGAGCACAATCTGGATGTGATCAAGACCGCCGATTATTTGATCGACCTCGGTCCAGAAGGTGGGGAACGGGGCGGAAGGGTCGTGGCAACGGGAACCCCCGAAGAGGTCGCGCAGGTCTCTACTTCTTATAGCGGTCAGTTTCTCGCGAAGATTCTGAGAGCGGCTGCTTGATATTTCCCCTCACCCGATCCCTCTCCCCAAAGGGGAGAGGGATAGCAGGTTTGACGGTCTTCTAAGTCTACGAAAGGACGTCAATCCAATTAATTTGACCGACTCCTCCGGAGTTGAGAGAATCCGAGCGAGGTAACGAATGGGACGCCCCTATCGCGGAGGAACCGCAACCTGGTCTTTCGGAGGACCGCTGACGCCGGCGGTCAAGTATCTACTCATCGCTAACGTCGGCGCCTTCGTCGTGCAACTCCTCTATCCGCCGTTCACAGATTGGTTCCGTCTCGATCCCTCGCAGGTGTTGGGCAGTCTCTATGTCTGGCAGCTGGTCACGTACATGTTTCTTCACGGGGGTCTTTTTCATCTATTCATCAACATGCTCATCTTGTTCATGTTTGGCGGTGAGATGGAGAGGCTATGGGGAACGCGTTTCTTCCTACGTTACTATTTCATTTGCGGTCTAGGCGGGGGGCTCTTTGCGCTCGTCGCGGGCTATCCGGTGATCGGCGCCTCGGGGGCGATTTACGGGTTACTCGTCGCCTTCGCGATGTACTTTCCAAACCGCGTAATCTACATGAACATCTTCCTCATCTTCTTCTTTCCCATTCAGGCGAAGTACTTTGCGATCATCATGGGTCTCATGAGCCTTCTCTCGTCGTTGATGGGACCATCTGGTGTCTCTGACCTCGCCCATCTGGGCGGACTGGCCGTGGGCTACCTCTACCTTCGTTGGGGTGGTGTCAGGAGTGGACGCGGGACCGGAAAAGAAACAGGCGGGGGATTCATCCAGGATTCCTACCGTCGTTGGCGGATGAAGAGGCTGCGCAAGAGATTCGAGCAGTACTACGAAAAGCGCGGCGGCGGTGGTGGACCCACCATCCATTAAGCGAAGCGGGTGGCAGGTTGATCGAAGAAACCCACTAAGTCATCTATCTTCATCGCTTCCCGCACGAAGAAAGCCTCCCCAAGTTTCACGTCGATAAGAGAACCGAAGTAGCGATGAATCCCTTCCATTCGGGCCAGGAAGTCTGGATGACTGATGAAGGTTTTGGGCTCGCTCGAGCTCGGATCGTGGAACTGGGAGCGGTACGCCTCGATCGCTCTTAGCTTCTTCTCGTAATAGTCGCTTATGTCGACCACGAACGAAGGCGCGACACGCTGAGGAAGGAAGTAGTAGAGCACACGGTTGGGGCGGTGCGGCTCACCGTTCGCCTCGAGCTTGGCGAGTCCCGCTAGGTACGTGGCTTCCGCGACCAGTCGGCCGGAGACGGCGTGATCGGGATGGTTGCTTTCCCAATAGTTGGTAATGACTAGACGCGGTTTGAGCTCACGGATCGCTTCCGCAACCGCGATCTTGCTCGGCCAATCCGCAGCCAATCGGCCGTCGCCCAAATCGAGACAACGGCGGCTCGCAACACCCAAGATTTTCGCGGCCTCCTCGGCCTCCGTCTTTCTCTGCTCTCGCGTACCCCGCGTGCCCATTTCACCGGCGGTGAGATCGATGATAGCGGTACGATGTCCTTGCGCGGCCAGGCGCAGCAGCGTTCCGCCCACGAATAGCTCGACATCATCTGGATGCGGGCCGAAGGCGAGGACGTCGACTTTCATTCGAAGCTCGAGGTCATGAGGTCATAGTGTCAGTGGATCGCCAGCTCGATCTCGGTTGCGGCTCGTCGGCCCAGGCTGGGGCTCTCGACGCGTAGCACGGCCCGATAGTACCCCCTCGGCAAATCCGAGGTCGGCAGCCTTAGTAGCACAGGGAAACCGGCATCCCCGTATTCGGAGAGCTTGAGTGATGACGCGTGTCCGCCGGATTTCAACTCTCGATCTTCCTGGGAAATGACGTAGGTGAGTTTAGTGTCGTCCTCCGCCGCGGTAGCACCCTCGCTGGGAAAAACCCGGAAGTAGAGGAAGGCGTCCTCGCCCCGATTCAGGTTTGGCGTGGGCCGGATCTCGATCGACTGCGCGTCTCCCGAAGCACCAGCGGAAGGCGGAAACACGGGAACGATACTCGAGAAACCGAAGCGTTTGCCGAATCCTTCCGGCACTTCGAGAGCCGTGGAAGCCTGATAAACCTGTTCCCCAGAAGCGTCGACAGTCAGCTGCAGCAAGTAGAGACCCGGGGCGAGGCGGGGGTTTTGGACCACAAAAAAGTGGGTTGGGTCGACTTCGTCGCTGAACTCGGCCACTGTTCGTGCTTCGTCGGTGATCGTCAGTTTGAGTGTCCGCGTCGTAATTCCATCTTCCGAAGTCAGCATATCCAACGGAAGAGCAACGACGATTGGGACCTCGACTTGATCACCAGCGGGGAAGAGATAGGTTGTGATCTCGACTTGTTCTGGGGGCGCGGGGCCAGGGGGAAGCTCGTTGATCGCCTCGCTGGGCTCGGGGGTGCGAGCGGGCGCCGGCTCCGGCTCCGTTGCACTTGCTGGCGCGGGAGGAGGGCTCGGCTCCTCTGGAGTCGCCTGCGCTGCCATCTGTGCCGGCGGTGCCGGTGCCTTTTTTGCGAAATAGCCGCGACGCGCCACCACCTCTACGTTCGGTCGGTCGACCTTCACCTGGATGCTGCGATACTTTCCATCGTAGTTCGTGTTCGTGGAAGTGTAGGTGAGCTGATAGTACCGGCTATTTTCGATGCCGATCTTCCGAAGTACCGGCTCGAACGTGTTGAGGTTGTAGTAGTACCTCCCTCCGGTCTCGTTCGCGATGGGAAAGAGTCCTCCGATGCCAAACGCGTTCGAGGAGGAAATCGGCGTCGCACTACTGGCGGGGGCGAACCCTCCGACTCCGTTAATGTCGATCGAGTAGACAGTCGTATTCGATTGGTTGAATGCGTCGACGGTATCTTCGAGATAAGTGATGAGATTCTGCGTTTGCCCAAGCTCCGGCGACATAAAAATGACGATCTTGCGTCCGGGAAATTGTCCGAGGCCTTGTCCCAAGCTCTCAAGGGTGTCGTACACGTTGCGCGTGCCAAGATCGCTGCCGGTGCCTCGGTAGAGGTCGGCCTCCAGGAGGGAAATTTTTCGGATCGTCTGGATCGTTTCTTCTTTCGAGTCGTTGAACTGCTGGAGGACCTTCGTCGAGAGGCCCATGTCGAGGACGAGTGCTTCGTCCTCATCGGCCATGGATTCCACGACGAAGTTCTCGAGGGCCATCCTGGCTCTTCGGATGAACCGCGTGCGAGCGTTCTGCCGGTTGATGATAAAGATGAACCGGCGGGGGAAGGCATTGATGAACGCCCCCGCGGGGGGGGCGGTGGGCTCGCCCTGCGGCGCCTGGCGGCCGACGTATGAGCTCCAGTCGATCACTTCGAAATTTTCGATCTCCTGAAGCACACCGTCTTCTAGAACCTGCAAATCGTCTCGACTAAGGCCGGCGATCGGTCGCCCCTGCTCATCGAGGACCAACACATCCACCAAGACCGCGGCGACCTCGGTTCGAAATCGCGGCGGCGCCTGAGGTGTTTGCTCTTGTTCTTGAAACGACGAGGCCAGACTCGTCAACACGACCGCCGCTACGACCATGAGCAGAGTGCATGCACGAGATCTAAGCATCGGTACTCCTTACGGGGGCGTGGGGTCTGGTAGCCGAAACCAAACTCAAGCGCATTATAGAGACGCCGCCGGTCGGCCACAAGCGAACGGTGTCGCACGGAAGACGCACTCTATTCGCTCGCGATCACGTGATTTCGGCCATGGTTCGCAGGGTGGCGGGGTCACTGGTGGAGCAGATCAAAGATGTCACACCGGCCTCCTCCCAAGCCGACACCCTTTCCGCCAAACGGGAACGGGGTCCGCAGAGGGTCACCTCGTCGACGAGCTCATTGGGGACGGCGGCGATGGCCTCCGCCTTCCTTCCGCTCAGATAGAGCTCCTGAATTTTGGTGACCGCTTCCTCATAACCATAGCGACACGCGAGATCGAAATAGAAGTTGCGTCCTTTGGCTCCCATTCCGCCGAAGTAGAGCGCCAATGTCGGCTTGTGAGAGTCCCAGCAACTGGCCAAGTCGTCGCCGAGAGTAATGGCTACCATAGGAGAGATATCGAAGGGTTTGTCGTTCCGATCGGCTGACCGTTTGAGCCTTCCGGCGTCGAGATGCTCTTCGAAAACCTCTCGGTGAAACGGTGAGAAGAAAATCGGCAACCATCCGTCCGCCACCTCCGCCGCAAGCGCCGTATTTTGCGGACCGATCGCCGCAAGGTAGATCGGTATGTCGGCTCGGGTGGGTCGGAGCATCATCTTTAAGGCTTTGCCGAGACCGGTGCCACTGGGCAGTGGGATATTGTAGTGGCTGCCCTGGTGCTCCAGAGGAGCTTCGCGTTTCAAGATGCTGCGTACGATCTCGATGTACTCCCTCGTGCGAACGAGGGGTTTGCCGTATGGCACGCCGTGCCATCCCTCGACGACCTGGGGGCCGGACATCCCGAGTCCAAGCAAGAAACGGCCGCCGCTCAAACCGTCGAGCGTGGCGGCGGTCATCGCGGTCATTGCCGGTGTGCGTGCCGGCATCTGAAGAATTGCGGATCCCAACGCGATGCGCTCGGTTCGCGCCCCCACCCACGCCAGGACGCTTACCGCGTCAGAGCCCCAGGCTTCTGCCGCCCACACCGAGTGATAACCGATGCGCTCCGCTTCCAGCGCAAGCGGGGCCGGATCGTGGATCGATGTTTGGAATCCGAGGTTGAGACCGAGGCGCATGGGTCAGCGCCTGCCGCTTTGAATGCGATCGCGAAGTGACCGACGTGGCCCCGAACCTTTGTGGAGGCTCGAAGGTCCTGCTGATTTTGTCAACTTTGTCGATTTTGTCGACGCCGTCTCGACTCCGATTCGCGGGCAGGCCTCTTCCACCACGCACGCGTCACACTTGGGCTTGCGCGCGATGCAAGTGGTGCGGCCGTGGAGAATCAGCCGATTGCCCACGTTGACCCAGTCCTTTTTTGGGAAGAGGCCTATGAGATCGTTCTCTACTTGGACGGGGTTCTTTCCCTTCGAAAACCCCATTCGATGGGAGAGCCGAAATACGTGCGTGTCGACAACGACGCCGGCTGCTTTCCCGAAACCGTTTCCCATCACGACGTTCGCTGTCTTTCGAGCCACGCCGGGGAGACTGAGTAGCTCGTCCATCGTCTCGGGCACCCGACCTCCGAAGTCGTCAGTGATCTTCTGGGAGGCTCCTTGGATCGATTTCGCCTTGTTGCGGTAGAAACCGGTGGAGCGGATGAGCTCTTCCAGCTCGCCCCGATCCGCATGGGCGAGATCGGACGGCTCGGAAAAACGCGCGAACAAGGAGGGCGTTACTTTGTTGACCCGCTGATCCGTGCATTGGGCGGATAGAATGGTTGCGACCAACAGTTCAAACGGAGACCGGTGATCGAGGGCGGTTCCGGCGTGAGGGAATTCCTTGCCGAGCTTGCCGAGGACCTTACCGGCGCGCTTCCTTCGCTCTTCTTTGGATTCGCGGGGCAACTTCGGGTCTTTCGTGTCAGGCTGTCAGGCTGTCAGGCTGTCAGGCTGTTGGGCGGTCCGAGCTGGCGGAGGTAGTACGGCCCGGCCTCAGCCTAACTCGACCATCACGTCGTCCCCTTCGACCTTGACTGGATAGCAAGCGACGCCCATGGCGGGGTTGATGGTGCTCTTTCCCGTCGTGACGTCCCATTGCCAGGCGTGCCAAGGACAAGTGAGGGTCGTGGCCTCCATAGAGCCTTCTCCAAGCGGTCCTCCCTGATGGAGACAGCCGTTGTCGATTGCGTAAAAGGTACCGTTCACGTTGCACAGCGCGATGGGTTTACCGTCGGCATCGGCGACCTTGCATTGGCCAGGAGCCAGATCTCCGGTCGAGGCTACTTTGACGAATTCGGCCATTCTTCTCTCCCTCCCTTACGTGTAGACATATCGTTGATGGGGTGCATCTTAGGCAAATGCATGTGAGGAGATCAATAGGCCAGTGCCTAGCAGGCTGCTGAAAAATGCACCTGCAGCCTGCTGCGAGCGGAGCGAGCCCGGCCCGAATGGGCCGCCAAAGGGTGCCCGAGCGAAGAGCGAGGCGCCGGGCGTGCGAACGAGGAGTGAGCGCGCACTGATGCACACTAATGAACGGGACCTACTTGGTCGCGATCGCCGCATAGTCCTGATCTCCGAAGAGAAAGGCGTTGAGCTTGCGGAAGTTGTCATTCAACGTGCGCGCGTCGGCATCTCCAGGAGAAACGCTGAGAAGCTTGGTGCGCTCGCTGACCGGGCTCCGGTATTCGATCATCACGTCGCTGAATCCGCAGGATTGCAAGAGAAAATCCAAAGTCTCCGGGTGCAATGGCTTCTGGTGGGTTAGGTCGCGGTAGAAAGACTCGATGAGGGCCAACACACTCTTCGTATTAACCGTCTCGAGCACGATTCTTCCACCCTTGCGCAGGGCTCGATGGGCTGCGGCCAGGGTTTCCCTGAGCATCGCCGGTGGTAAGTGCTCGATGACTTGAGCCGCGAAGATGCCACCTAGGGAATCCTCTTCGACACTCTTCAAGAAGGTGAAGAGATCGTGCTCCTCCACTGCCAGGCCCCGTTCCCGACAGGCACTGACCATTTCAGTATTATCGTCCACGCCGCGCGCGTCGAGCCCGGCGTCACGAAGCAGCTCCAAGAACTCGCCTCGGCCGCAACCGAGCTCTACGATGGGCTCCTTACCGTTGAAGTGGCCTACGTACCCGGCGAGTCGATCACGAATCTCCGCCGATTCCCCTCGGAAACGATGCTCGAAGGCTACGTACTCGCGCGCTTCGAAAGGATCCGCGGGTCTGGCACGCTCAACGGCGGCCGGGGGCTGTCCGCGTGTCTCGGCGGTCGGCTCCACGGAACGTCTGAGAGACTCAACTTCCGTTCGCGCCAAGTCGACGCCAGACATCATCGACTCCAATTTCGACTGAGCTCTCTTGAGACCGAGAGTGATGGTTTCGACGCGTTTGTCCATCGCCTCCAGCAGAAGATCGTTTCGCGTGTTCCCTAGGTGTGCGTAGAGTCGATCCTTGGCGTCGGCAAGCCGGTCTACCCTTTGCGCATAGCGAACGAGTGCCGAAGAAAACTCACGTAGTCGAAGCGTGTGTTGGTGTGCTGCGTCCATGTAGCGGTTGAGAAATTGCACGGCGAAGGAGTTGAATGCTTGTTGACGCGCGAGTGCTTCTTGGAGCGGCGCCAGCTCGGGTTCGATGAGTTTTCGGACGGTTCGACGCAGAAGTCCCTTGAGCCCTCTGGGAATGGTTGAGTCGCTAGAGCGATCGCCCGCACCGACCTCCCCGATCTCCCAAGTCTCGTTTAGCTTGCTAAGCTGTGTGGGAATCTCGGGGTCCAAGTCGTACGGTAGTTGGGCCTCCGCGAGCTCGTCGAGCAGCGCGAGGAGCTCGGCGTAGGTCCGCTCTTCCTCGGAAAGCTTCTGCTTTAGCTCGCTAAGGCCAGGATCTTCTATCGAGGGCATTCAGGGGCGTTTTATAAGGGTGAAGCGCCTAGTGTATTGAACCGGGGCGATCAGGAGGGCAAGGAATTTAGAATAGCTTGAGTTCCGGTGTTCACGAGTGCCACGTCGAGACCTAACCACCCTCCATCCACGAAATGAATTGCTTCCAATTTATCTCCGTCCGATGCGGAGAAGCGTTCCTCATTCGTCCTCTTTTTTCTCCACCAGGTAATTCAGAATCACTTGATCTAGGCTCTGGTCCGACAAGACCGTATCATCTCCCAGAATGTCGGCCGACTCGTCAAACCGGCCTTGCCGGATCTCTTGGATCATCGTCTGGTGCTGGTCTTCCATGAGCTTGACGACGGCCTTCTCGTCGTAGCCGCTTTTCATCATCTCCGAGTACGGAATCCTACGGCTGCCGAGGATCTCGCCACCTTTGTATATAAGAGACTCGATGACGGGATTCTCGAGGCCTTTGTCCTCCGTTTGGACATGGAAGACCACACCTTTGTAGTCCACGTCGGTATTGAAGCCAGTGATCATGGCATACGAATGTAGTCGAATCGACCGAGAGAGCGCACTCTGTGGTGAAAAGACACGAGTCCCCACCAAACCAGCACACAACCTATTAGGATACTGGGCTAAATGAAGCCCCTTCATCATTTTGCAACCGGTCCCCGATGGTGTCAAGTACGCTGTCATGCCTTGACACTCTGAGAACCCGTGGTCTATATTAGCCCGTTTTCCACTGACTTGGCACATACTTAGGGGTCCGCCTTCGCTGAAGCTTCGGCGGGACCTCGCCGAAGCTGGCTACGTTGGATTGCGGGTGGCCAGCGAAGGCGGGAGCGCGCATTGACGCACTAGAGTGCGGAACCGCCACCCCCGTCACACGGGAAAATGCCCGGCGGGGCGGAAGAGAAGGGACCCACAGGAAGAACATGACCTTCACTCCCGGGAATCAAGCCCGGTTCGAGAAGATTCTCGACCACTATCCCGCCGAGCATCGGCGCGCTGCACTGTTGCCCGCGCTTTGGTTGGTTCAGGAACAGGAGGGTTACCTGAGCCCCTCGGCGATGGAACACGTCGCCGATCTCTTGGAGATTTCTCCCGTCCACGTGCTGGAGACCGCTAGCTACTACGACATGTTCCGGCTCCAACCACCTGGACGCCACGACCTTCGTTTGTGCACCAACCTTTCCTGCTCGCTGCTGGGCGCACCTCGGATCCTCGATTGGCTTCGAGAACGATTGGGTATCGAACCAGGGGAGACGACGGCGGACAGGCAGTGGTCGCTCACACCCGTGCAGTGCCTCGGTGCGTGCGAAAGGGCGCCGATGATGCAGCTCAACGATCGCGTCGAAGGTCACCTCAGCGAAGAGAAGCTGATGGTTATTCTCTCCGAGCTCTCATGACTTCGTCGTTCGAGCCTGTCCTGACCCGCAACGCCGGAATTCCGGATTCTCAGAACATCGATGTCTATCTCTCGCGCGGAGGCTATCAGGCGCTCCGCCGCGCTTTGTCTCAGCTCAGCCCCAGCGAGCTCATCGAATGGGTCGAGCGTTCCGAGCTGAGGGGCCGAGGTGGCGCCGGTTTTCCGACCGGCGCGAAGTGGAAATTCCTACCCAAAGATGTTCGGCCCCACTACATGATCTGTAACGCCGACGAAAGTGAGCCCGGCACCTTCAAGGACCGCTACCTGATGGAGAACGATCCGCACCTGGTCATCGAAGGCTGCCTCCTCGCTGCCTACGCGATCGAGGCGCGGGTCTGCTACATCTATATACGTGGGGAGTTTCGAGAGCAGGAACAGATTCTGGAACGGGCTTTGTCCGAGGCCCGAGATCGCGGTTTCGTTGGCAAGGACATCGAGCGTTCCGGATTCGACTGCGAGTTATATATTCACCGCGGCGCTGGCTCGTACGAGTGCGGTGAGGAAACCGCTCTGTTGGAGTCGCTGGAGGGCAAGCGGGGTCTTCCCAGAGTCAAGCCGCCATACCCGGCGAGCGTCGGGCTCTTTGGTTGTCCGACCGCCATCAACAACGTCGAAACCCTGGCGAACTTGCCCCACATCGTGACACGCGGGGCCGATTGGTTTCGTTCCATCGGCAGCAAGAAGAATACTGGCCCCAAGCTTTATTGCCTGAGCGGACACGTGCGGCGCCCTGGCGTTTACGAGCTACCTCTCGGCGTGCCGATGCGAGAGCTCATCTTCGAGCATGGCGGGGGGATTCGGGAAGGCCATCGTCTCAAGGCGGTGGTCCCTGGGGGTCCTTCGGTTCCGGTGCTGACCGAGAAGCATTTGGACACCCGAATGGACTTCGACTCCTTGGTTGCGGCCGGTTCCATGTTGGGGTCGGCGGGAGTGATCGTTATGGACGAGACGACCTGCATGGTTTGGACTGCCGGGAGGCTCATGGAGTTCTATCGGCACGAGTCGTGCGGCAAGTGCACGCCCTGCCGTGAAGGGACGGATTGGTTGGCGAGGATCTTGGGTCGCATGGAAAAGGGTCAAGGCCGGCCGGAAGACATCGCGCTTCTCTCGGATGTTTCCGATAACATCGCCGGCAAGACGCTTTGTCCGTTCGGCGATGCTGCGGTCGCTCCCGTTCTCAGCACCCTCGTCCACTTCCGCGAAGAATACGAGCTGCACGTGCGGCACCAGGGCTGCCCTGTCTCTGCGGTTCATTGAGGTCTTTGCTTTTGGAAAGCGCCATCTTTTACTTTTTCTCCACGGTCTCCGTTGTGGCAGCTTTCGTGGTCGCGGCAAGCCGCCGTCCCGCCTATGGCGCGCTGGCGCTTATCGTTTGCCTTCTTGGTGTTGCCGGACTGTACGCCCAGCTAGGAGCCACTTTTGTGGCTGCGGTCCAGATCATCGTTTACGCGGGAGCGGTGTTGATCGTGTTCTTACTGGTGATCATGTTGCTCGATCTCGGCGGCGATACGCCCTTCAGAGATCGTCCTCGACGGCTCGGCTGGGCGGCATTGCCGGTGGGGCTGGTCCTGTTCGCGGTCTTGGGGACGGTCGTTGCTCGGACTTCACCCCCCGTCTCGAATGAAGCAACCGACGAGGCAATGAGGGGGACCGCGGCTCGCTTGGGTGAGTTTCTTCTCACCGACTACTTGGCGCCCTTCGAAGCGACTGGCATCCTTATTCTTGTGTCTCTGGTGGGTGCGACTTGGCTGGTGAGGCGCTGATGGTTCCGGTCCAACATTACCTAATTGTCTCCGCACTCCTGTTCGCAATCGGCGCGACCGGACTTTTCTTCCACCGCAACCTAGTCAGCATTTTCCTCTGCATCGAGCTCATGTTGAACGCGGTCAACCTCACTTTCGTGGCGTACTCCCGATTGGCCGGCAACCTGGAAGGCCAGGCAATTGCGCTCATCGTCATCGCGGTAGCCGCGGCCGAAGCCGCAGTCGGTCTGGCCATCCTCATCGCCTTGCATCGTCGACGGGAGACCATGAACGTCGACGATCACAACCTTCTGAGATATTGAGGAGCAAATCCGAGTGGGAACCGCCTCCCGCCTTCTTCCTCTGATCCCCCTTATCCCGGCTCTTTCGGCCCTCGTGTTGGCAGTCGCCGGGCGCCGGCTTGGCCGTTCCTCGTCGGGAAGACTCGCTTGTGGGGCGGTGGGGGTCTCGTTTGCGCTAGCGGTGATCGGATTCGCCAGCATGCTCGGCATGGCCGAAGGTGAGCGTTCGGTTACCGTGGAGATCTTCGATTGGATAGCGGCGGGCTCTTTCACCGCGAAGGCCGCCCTGGTGTTCGATCCTCTGTCAGGCATCATCTCCATGGTCGTGACCGGGGTCGGGTTGCTGATTCACGTCTACTCAGTTGGGTATATGAGCGAGGATAAGGATTTCTCTCGCTTCTTCGCCTACCTCAACCTTTTCACGGCAAGCATGCTGTTGCTGGTGCTGGCTGAGAATCTGCTCTTGATGTTCGTGGGCTGGGAGGGCGTAGGGCTTTGCTCCTATCTACTCATCGGCTTTTGGTTCGAGAAGAAGGCGGCGGTGAATGCTGGCACGAAGGCATTCATTGTGAACCGCATCGGTGACGTCGGCTTTCTTCTGGGCATCCTAATGACTTTCTTGGTGTTTGGAACCGTGAGTTTCGGGGAATTCCTTCCTTTGGCTCCGACTCAGGACACGGCTCTTCTGAGCGTCATCGGGATTCTCCTCTTCGTAGGGGCGATCGGAAAATCGGCGCAGATCCCACTTTACGTATGGCTACCCGACGCCATGGAAGGTCCTACACCGGTTTCTGCCTATATTCACGCTGCCACCATGGTGACCGCGGGCGTTTATATGGTGGCGCGAACCGCGCCCTTATACGCGGAGGCCCCATTGGCCCTTGCTCTCGTCGGCGCCATCGGAGCCGTCACCGCTCTGTACGCGTCGACCATCGCGCTCGCTCAGGATGATTTTAAGCGTATTCTCGCTTACTCCACGATTTCCCAGCTCGGCTACATGTTCCTCGCTTGCGGAGTGGGAGCGTTCGGCGCGGCCATCTTCCATCTCGTAACGCATGCCTTCTTCAAGGCGTTGTTATTTCTCGTGGCGGGGAATGTCATGCACGCGATGGCGGGTGAGAGCGATATTCGTAAGATGGGAGGGCTCAAAGACAAGCTTCCCATCACATACCGTACCTTCGTGATCGCAACGCTGGCTCTGGTAGGGATACCGCCGCTGGCGGGTTTTTTCAGCAAAGACGCGGTGCTTTGGAGTGCATTCCGCGAGGGATACACGTTGTTGTGGGCGGTCGGTGTCGCCGGTGTTTTCTTGACCGCCTTCTACATGGGCCGTGTCTGGGCGTTGGTGTTCGAGGGCCGCTTTCGAGGCAGCGCGGAAGAGTCACGGCGCCTGCACGAGTCACCTCCGTCCATGATTTGGCCTCTGCGGCTGCTGGCGGCGGGGTCGGTAGTCATCGGGTTCATCGGCGTTCCTCACGCCAGTTGGATCGAGCGGTTCCTGGCTCCTTATCTTGCAGTGAAGACTGTGGAACCGAGCTCTCTTGCGGTGGAAGTCGGCTTGACGCTCTTGAACATCGCGGTCGCGATAGGCGGCCTGTTGCTGGCTCGACACTTCTATCTTGTCGACCGCGCTCTTCCCGAGCGGGTGGCGGCGGGCGTGGCTCCCTTGTATCGATTCATCAAAGGCAAGTTCTGGATCGACGAGCTCTACGATATCTTCCTCGTGCGTCCGTTCTTCTTCCTCTCGCGAGTGGTGCTCTGGCGATTGGTGGACAAGGCGATCGTGGACGGCTCCTTCAATGGAGCGGGTCGGGTCGTGCGACTGAGTAGTGAGGTCTTGAGGCTCTCACAAGTGGGCAACTTGCGGCTTTATCTCTTTATTCTTTTCGGCGGGGCGATGGCGCTCGTGGGTTGGATGGTACTGGGGAGCGCATGAGTCTCCTGACGTTCCTCATCGTCGCCCCTTTGGTCGGCTCGATTTTAATTGGCATCCTCGGTCGACGACCGGGTTCGGCTGGACGGGTCGCCCTCGTTTCTTCCCTTATCGTTTTCGTGTTGTCGCTACTCTTGTGGGTTCGATTCGATCCCTCCCAGCCTGACTACCAATTCGTCGAGTCTTACCGATGGATACCGAGCTTAGGGATTTCCTTTCTGGTGGGTATCGATGGCGTGAGCTTGTTCATGGTCTTGCTCACGACGTTCCTGACGCCGCTCGCCGTCCTCGCGAGCTGGGATTCGATCGAGGAAAAGACCGGGGCATTCTATGTCCTCATATTGATTCTGGAATCTTTAATGATCGGTGTCTTCATCGCGATCGACGTTTTCTTGTTCTACGTGTTTTGGGAGGCGATGTTGATTCCGATGTATCTCCTCATCGGAGTTTGGGGCGGAGAGCGCCGAATCTACGCAGCCATCAAGTTCTTCCTCTTCACGATGGGCGGGAGCGTCCTGATGCTGGTGGCGATTATCTACTGCTACCACGTTCACGACTTGCAAAGCGGTGGGGGGAGCTTCGACCTCCGGCTCTGGCAAGGGCTAGTATTGGGCAGCGGCTTGCAGCGCTGGTTGTTCCTTGCTTTTTTCGCCGCCTTCGCGGTCAAGATACCACTCGTTCCACTTCACACTTGGCTTCCCGATGCCCACGTGGAAGCACCCACCGCAGGGAGCGTCTTATTGGCCGGCGTTCTTCTCAAAATGGGTGCCTATGGTCTCTTGAGATTCGCGATCCCGTTGTTTCCAGAAGGTGCTCGAGCGTACGCCCCGGTTGTCTTGACCATCGCGGTGATCGGTATTGTATATGGGGCTCTGATGGCCTTGGTGCAGTCGGACATCAAGAGACTCGTGGCCTACTCGAGCGTGAGTCATATGGGCTTCGTCGTGCTTGGCATTTTTTCGTTCGATATTGCGGGGGTGGAAGGCGCGATCTTCCTAATGGTGAGTCACGGATTGTCCACCGGTGCCCTTTTCCTCCTGGTGGGGATGATCTACGAGCGCCGACACACCCGTTTGATCTCTGAGTTTGGGGGGCTGAAGCGAGTCATGCCTTTGTACGCAAGCCTCTTCTTGGTCGTCCTCCTTTCATCGATGGGATTACCCGGGCTCAATGGTTTCGTGGGAGAGTTCTTGGTGTTGCTCGGTGCGTTTCAAACCGCCAGACCGTATGCAGTCGCCGGTGCGGGGGGAATCGTGCTAGCCGCCATCTACCTTCTCTGGATGTACAAGCGGATGATGTTGGGAGAGGTCGACAATCCGGCGAACCTTGGCCTCCGGGACTTGAGCCGTCGCGAGGCGGCGATCTTGGTTCCGATCGTGATCCTCATCGTGTGGATGGGAGTCGCTCCCGGCAGCTTCCTCCGCTCACTCGACGGTACGGTGGAACTCTTCGTTTCCCGAGCGACGGACGCTTCCGGCATCGAATAAGAGGGGATAGAGGGAATCCAACATGGGGGCGGGCGCACTGATACCGGTTCTCATCCTGGTGGTCACGGCAGCAGTCATTGGTGTCGGGGGTGCCGGTGTCGCCGGCCGAAGTCGTTTTCCCGCCGCCGGGTTGGCGTGGCTCGGGACGGTGATCTGTATTCTTGCGAGCCTTCGTTTGTGGGGGCATCGACTTCGCGCGCTTGGTGTCGTGGACTCCGATGCGTTCAGTCTCTTCTTGAGTTTTGTCGTGTTGACCGGCGTGGTTCTCAGCATTCCGGTTGCCAAGGCTGCTCTCGACCGTCAGAAGGAGGAGGCCCCGGCGTTCTATACGCTGGTTCTCCTAAGCGCGGCGGGAATGCTGCTCCTCGTGTCGACGAGAAATCTGATTTTGATGTTCGTGGCTCTCGAGACAATGTCGGTGGGATTATACGTACTCACCGGGTGGTCACGCGACCGCGGCACGTCCGTCGAAGCCTCATTGAAGTATTTCTTCTACGGAGCATTCGCCTCTTCTCTATTCTTGTACGGTATCGCCTTTTTCTATGGAGTGGCGGGGAGTGCAGACCTCGCAAAGATCGAAGCCGCCCTCATCGCCCCAGCCAGCGAACCAGGGGTGCTTCCGGTTGTCGCTCTCGTGCTTCTGCTGGTGGGCTTCGCCTACAAAGTCGCGGCGGTGCCGTTTCACATGTGGTCTCCAGACGTCTACGAGGGAGCTCCTACCGTTGTCGCCGGTTTCATGGCGGTTGCGGTCAAGGCGGCTGCTTTCGGCGCCCTCATTCGTGTCACGGGTTCATTCCTTTCTTTGAGCGATGAATGGAAGATCGTTCTGTGGTTGCTTGCGGTCCTCAGTATGACCATCGGCAACCTGATAGCGATTGCTCAAGATGACATAAAACGTTTGCTCGCCTACTCGAGCGTGGCCCATGCAGGCTACTTGCTGGTAGGCGTGATCGCGGGAGGTGTGACGGGTAGGACGGCGGTTCTCTTCTATCTCGCTGGGTACACGTTCATGACCCTCGGAGCCTTCGCGGTCGCGATTACCCTCGGGAAGAGCGGAGAGGACAACTTGTCCATCCGAGGCTGGGGTGGCCTCGGATGGAAGTACCCTCTCCCCGGATTCGCGATGAGTGTGTTCATGCTATCGCTGGCGGGTATTCCGGCCACGGTGGGTTTCGTGGGGAAGTTTTATTTATTTAGTGCCGCGATCAATGAGGGATATGTCGCCTTGGTGTTGATCGCTGTCATCAACACCTTAATCAGCGTCTACTACTATCTACGCGTCGTCATGGTTTTGTATATGGGTTCTCCGGCGTCCGATCCGGGGCTCCACTTCGGTTGGAATTTAAGACTTCCTCTGTTGGTGAGCTGCCTGGCGACTCTGGTTCTGGGGTTGTATCCGGAGCCGCTGATCTCTGCGGCCCGCCGCGCCGCCCTAGAGCTCTTCTAGCGCCTTGGGAAAGTCAAAGGCGATCAGACGGGATAACAGGATTCACGGGATACGGAATGCAACGACACTTCCCTCTTATCCCGTTATCCGTGTAATCCTGTCTAGTTTTTTTGCTCCTGCAGGCTTCGCAAAGCCCTCGCCAGCGTTTCCTCTTCCTCGGGAGTCACCGTTCGCAGATCTAGCAGCACCTGGTCGTCTGCGATGCGCGCGATCACCGGGGGGTCGTGACCACGCAAGCGGTCCAAGATCGTCTGCGCGGAGAGATTCTTCGCGCGAACGCTAACCAAAGAGGTCGGTAACTCGGCCTCCGGTGCAGCGCCTCCCCCGACTTTGGAGGCTCCGTCGAGCAACGAAAGCTCGAGTCCCTTTACGTCGTCGAGAGATTTCACAAGGCGGCGACCGCGGGATCGTACTTCGGAGGCAGGTGCGGAGAGCATCTTGAGCACCGGAATGTGCTCCGCCGCTTTGCCTTGAACGAAGGCCTCGAGTGTTGCCTCGAGCGCCGCGTAAGTGAGTTTGTCCACTCTCAGCGCACGCGCCAGCGGATTCTCCCGACACTTCTTCACACTTTCTGCGAGTCCGACCAGGACTCCAGCCTGTGGACCACCCAGGAGTTTGTCCCCGGAAAAAGTGATCAAGTCCACACCGGCGGCAAGGCTGTCCTGCACGGTCGTCTCGTACGGTAGCCCGTAGGAGCGCAGTGAGAGAATGTTGCCGCTTCCGAAATCTTCGATCACCGGGATCCCTCGCTCTTTGCCCATCGCCACCAGCTCTTCGGTCGATGCGCTTTCGGTGAAACCCACGATTCGAAAATTGGATGGGTGGACACGGAGGATGAGAGCGGTGTCCGGACCGAACGCCGCTTCGTAGTCTTGGATTCGCGTCTTGTTGGTCGTTCCGACTTCGCGCAGTCGAGCGCCGCTTCTCTCCAGGATGTCGGGAATTCGAAAGGAACCGCCGATCTCTACCAGCTCGCCGCGAGAGATCAATACTTCCTTGGAAGCCGCGAAGCTATTGAGGGTGAGCAGAACGGCCGCGGCGTTATTGTTGACAACCAAAGCGTCGTAACCCGGGAAGAGGCGCTCGAGTGGCCGGACCGCGTGTTTCTCGCGTCGGCCTCGCTTGCCGGTAGTTAGATCGTACTCGAGGTTGCTGTAGGAGCTAGCCACCCGGGCGACCGCCGCGATCGCGGATGGCGACAGGGGTGCTCGACCGAGGTTGGTGTGCACGATGATGCCGGTGGCGTTGATCACGGAGACTAGGGTCGGCGCACTGGCCATGGCCAGCTGGCTTCTTATCGAGCTCTCCATCGAAGCAAGCGCTCGATCGAAGGTACTCTGATTGATTCGCGCGTCCCGTACCGCATCCCGGAGCCCCGACAGAGCGGAGCGGGTAGCGGCGACGAGCGGGTCTCGTCCGAACTCGGCCTCGAGTCTACGAAAGCCGGCTTGATCGAGGAGTTTCTCGACGCTCGGTAGGCGTCTTAGAAGCTGGCCGACATCGCCGGCCGATGCGGTGCCCATAATCGAGATCCGAGGGAACTGCTGTCGTTGACAATAGTTAGCGTTTCCAGGTAGCATTCTAACATAGCTAAACGATCATGGCCGAAGACCGGGCGAAGAACTACATCGAGAGACTTCCCGAGATCATCGAACGTCGGGAGGAGGATATCTCCCATCTGGACCCACAGATGGTGGAGATCCTCTATCCGGAAAGGCACGCTCGCGACTTCTCACTCACCGTGGTTTTCGGTCCGTCGGCCGATCCGAAGTATGCGGAGGCCGTCTCCCTTGCCGAGCGCGCCCTGAGGTATCGTAGGGAGGGGCAGGATCGATGGCTACGCCACTACGCGAGCTACACCGTCAACGAGGTGGAGGAGCTGCATCGATTGTTTGGTTACGTCGGAGAGTCTCCCAGCTGCGAGATATTGGTGAACGACAAGAAGGTGCCTTACGCTCGCGAGCTGTGGTTGCCTTTTTTCTGGTTCTTCCGAAAGGAAGAGCGGCAAACGTAGGAGGCGCGCGTGGGTTTCTCTTCGGACATGGAAGCGCTCAAGAAGGGCATGAAACAGCTCGAGATCGAGTACGAGCGAGTACGAGCAGTGGTTCTCCGGGGCTCTCAAACAACCACCTTGGCCAACTAAGAAGAAAGTCGAAAACATCATTCGAAATTATTCCCGGAACCCCCCGCAAAACTTGGCCGAGCAGGCGGTGTTCCAAATGCACCAGGCAAAGTACACAACCTACGCCGAAATGTGGAACCGCCGGGTGCGCCTCAAGGAAGAAGGGCGACTCGCCACCGGTCGCGAGGAGCGATCGAAGCGGGTTCCTGCGCCGTCACCCATTACAGACGGGCCATCACGTCAAGCTGCCAAGGGCCAGAAGGGAAAGCCGGGAGACGAGTTTCGGAAAGTCTTCGACAAGTATGTTGCCGCCAAGCAGGAGGCGGGTCAGTCCACCAGCAACTTGAACTACGATAGCTTCCGTAAGGTCCTTTCCAAACAAACGAAGCAACTCCAAAGTGGCGGCTACAAGAAAGTCGACTTCGGCGTCTCGATGAAAGGGGGAAAGGTCTCGGTCGTAGCCAGGCCGAAGAAGTGACCCGCGGTCTCGGGTCTCTTTTGTCCTCGCTTTTTCCCCGCTTCATCCTTCTCACGCTGCTGTTCGTCATGGTGCCCGGTTTCGTTGACGCATGGCCGGCTCCCACCTACCGGAACATGGTCTACGACACCCTGCTCATCATGCCTCCGACGCTTCGGCGTGTCCTCTGGCGGAATGAAGCTTATTTGTTGAAGGGAGTCTTCGGGCTGGAGGGAGAAATGGCGTCGGCGCTGGCCCGGGACGGTTTGGCGGGCTCTCTGTCCCAAGACACCGCCCGTGCCGTGGATCAGAGGGTCGACGGCATAGCAGAGCAGGTGAATCAACATCGCCCGTTCCGTGAAGTTGCTTTCGAATTGGGAAAGCTTCTCCGCATCGCTGCCGACTTGGCCGACCCGACGGTGGTGGGTGCCTCGGATCCGCGACTCGCGCGCGCCAGCGGAGAGTTTCATCGCTTCGTTACGCTGCACCTCGAGGAGTTTCCCCTGGTCTACGACTGGAGTCTCCCGTCGACGTTAAAGGGCGGGGTCTCGGTCACGACACTACTGCAACGGCTCTCGTCTACCAGTAGGGCTTCCGTTCCCGACCTGGCGGATGCTTTCTGGAAGGACGGCCGGTTGGTGCCGGCCACGGCATTCGACTATCGTTCTGTCCCTTATGCGATGGCCTCCTTGGGCTACTCGCGGGGGGTTACCGCGGCTTCCTATCTCTGGCTGGCCGCTTGGGAAAAGGCGAACGGCGATTTCAGGGGTTACCGGTTCTTCGCGGAGGAAAAACCAGGAATGACGAGGGCTCGCAAGAAGCCCGCTTCGGAGTAACAGCCCTGAGCCCGAGCGGAGCGCGAACGTCAGTGAGTCGCGAAGCGAGTAGCGAGTGGGGGTGGGGCCCCGCGAGCGCTGATAACAGCCCTGAGCCCGAGCGGAGCGCGAACGTCAGTGAGTCGCGAAGCGAGTAGCGAGTGGGGGTGGGGCCCCGCGAGCGCTGATAAATTTTGAACAAGTTTTATAACAAAGCCAAAGAAGGGAAGAAGAAGAACATGAACGCTTCGCGAGAAAAATCCAAAACTCGGGCGCTGCTGAGCGTTGCCAACAAGGAGGGGATCGTCTCGTTTGCGAGAAGCCTTGCGGAACGAGGCTACGAGGTTGTCTCGAGCGGCGGCACCGCAAGCGTACTCTCGAAAGAGGAGATTCCGGTTACTCCGGTGCCGGAGGTAACGGGGTTTCCCCAAATACTTGGAGGTCGGGTGAAGACGCTTCATCCACTTATCCATGGCGGCATCCTGGCGCGCCGCAACTTGGCTTCTGATCTCGAGGAGCTCGAGCAAAACGAAATTATCCCGGTCGATATCGTCGCGGTGAACTTCTATCCCTTCGAAGCCAAAGTCGCGGAGAAGAGCGCCGTCTCCGAGATCATCGAGAACATCGACATTGGCGGGCCGAGCATGCTGCGAGCGGCCGCTAAGAACTTCCAGCACGTGATCCCGGTCGTCGACCCCAGGGACTACCCGCTGGTTCTGGGAAAGCTGGACGAAGGCATGGACCTCGCGACTCGACTCTACCTGGCGGTGAAGGCCTTCCGCGCCAGTGCTCGCTACGAGGCGGCCATTGGTTCCTACATGACGCAATTGGAAGCGCACGGGGAGGAATTGGTTGCGGCCGAGCTCGATGCATCACTGCCCTCGACGCTCAGCGTTTCCTTCGAGAAGGTTCAAGATCTCCGCTACGGTGAAAACCCCCATCAGTCAGCGGCTTTCTATCGCGAATCGGGCGGAGTGCCTACTGCGGTGGCAGGCGCCAGAAAGCTTCAGGGGAAGGAGCTCTCGTACAATAATATTTTAGACCTCGACGCTGCTTGGCGCCTTACGTGTGAGTTCGAAGATACCGCCGCGGTGGTGCTCAAGCACACCAACCCGTGCGGGGTCGCTGTCGGGGAAACGCTCTCGAGCGCCTACGTCAAAGCGCGCGAAACCGATCCGACCTCGGCCTTCGGCGGAATCGTCGGGCTCAACCGGCGGGTGGACAGGAAAACCGCGAAGGAGTTGGCTTCGACGTTCCTAGAGGCGGTCATTGCCCCGGGCTTCGAGCCCGATGCCATCGAGGAGCTCAGCGGGAAGAAAAACCTCCGGCTCTTGGCCATCGATGATCCACTTCATTCGGCGGGATGGGAAGGGCACAACCTGTGCCGAGTGGTAGGAGGGTTGCTGGTCCAGGATTGGGACAACTCGCCATTGGATCGTGAGCGCTTGGAGATCTCGACCAAACGCAAACCGACCGAACAAGAAATGGCGGCGCTCGAGTTCGCCTGGAAGGTGGCCAAGCACGTGAAGTCGAACGCCATCGTGATTGCCAAGGATCGCCACACTTTGGGGATCGGCGCTGGCCAAATGAGCCGAGTGGATTCGTGCGGCCTTGCGGTGACTAAGGCCCAGAGCTCGCTAGAGGGATCGGTGGCCGCTTCCGACGCCTTTTTTCCCTTTCGCGATGGGCCGGATCAGTTGGCCGATGCCGGCGTCCGAGCAATCATCCAGCCTGGCGGATCTATCAGGGACGAAGAGGTGATCAACGGAGCGGACGAGCGAGGGTTGGCAATGGTTTTTACCGGAGTGCGCCACTTCCGTCACTGAAACGAGGCTAATAGTTCGTCTGCGTCCACCGCTGCGGTACCGAGTTTCCCGACCACGATTCCCGCCGCCTGATTGGCCAACCTCGCGGAGTTGGCTAGCGACGCGCCGCCACTCAGTGCGAAAGCGATGGTGGCGATCACGGTATCGCCCGCTCCGGTGACGTCGAAGACTTCCCGTGCCGAAGCATCGATGTGCACGGCGGGTTTGCCCTTCTCGAACAAGGACATGCCTTGCTCACCTCGAGTGATTAGGACCGCCTGACAGCCGAGCTTGCTGAGGATCGTGCGCGCCGCTCGAGTCAGCCCGGGCGCATCAACAATGCTCGTCTCCGTGAGGCGCTCGGCTTCGTGGATGTTGGGTGTCACCAGATTGACGTTTCGGTACTCGCCAAAGCGGGCGAGCTTCGGATCTACCAGAATCGGAATTTTCCGCCGTCGCGCGAGTCGAGTGCATTCCCGAAGGATCTGAGTCGTCAAGACACCTTTGCTGTAGTCGGAGAGAACCAGGGCGCTTGCGCGCTCGACCGCGGCGGCGACCTTATCGAGAGCGAGCTTTTCGAGGGATCGGGAAATGTCGTTCCGCGACTCGCGGTCGGCCCTCACGACTTGCTGGCTTTGCGCGATGATCCGGGTTTTTAAGGTGGTAGGCCGGGTCGGATCGGTGAGTAACCCTTCCTCCGATATTCCCACCTCTTGAAGCACTCCGCGCATGCGCCGAGCGGCATCGTCTTCTCCCAAGATGCCGATAAGAAGAGGTTCGCTTCCCAAGCTGTGTAGGTTGTGAGCGACGTTGGCGGCGCCGCCGAGGTGGAAGCTGTGACCGGAGACGTCCACTACGGGCACCGGTGCTTCGGGCGAGATGCGAGACACGTTCCCCCAAACGAACTCGTCGAGCATCAGGTCGCCAATGATCGCGACCTCCTTGCCGCGGGCGGCTCGGAGAATCGCTGAAGCTCGCTTAGCCGAGACCGCGGTCAAGGAAGTACGTCCCCCGGTGTTTCGGTTCGATTGCGTTCGAGCACGACGGGTATCGCCATAGCAAATAGAAAGAGCATGAGAAACTCTGAATCGCCGAAGTTGTACTCGAAGAGCCCCGCAGTCAACCCCGCGCCCATGAGAGCCAAGGCTCCGGCTGCCAATCCGCGACCGCCATTTTCAGGTGGTGCACGCCCGCCTGTCGGAGTCGCCCGGTAGGACCGAATACTTACCGTCAATCCAATGGCCATCAGCCATACCCAAGCCAATAGACATGGTAAACCACGTTCGGCCGCGATTTGAACGACATTATTATGTAAATGAATATTCTGCAGGTGCGGAGCGCCCTCCAACCTATAGATAGGATAGACCGACTTCACCATATTCGGACCCACCCCGAACCATGGGTGATTGGCGGTCATCTGGATGCCACTCTTCAACATGTACATACGGTCTCGGCTCGAGCGATCGGGCCGGACGAGCGATCGTACTCTCTTCTCGACATCGCTGGGCACCAGAAGCATGGCTCCGATAAGGATCACCGGGATTCCGATCAGCAGGCGTCGGTCGCGCAAGAAGCACAACAAGCCGAACGCCACCAGCACGCCGATCCAGGCGCTGCGTGTCAACGAGAGTGCCAGAGCAACCAGAATCAAAACCAAACTTCCCGCGAGGAAGGCGCGTCTTCGACGGCCAAAGAGTAGCTCGGCAAACGCGAGCACGCCGACGCCCATGAGCAGCCCGGCGAACGTCATGTAATGGCTCATAAATCCGCGGATCCGATGATTGATGTCGCCCAGATCGCTGAAAAAATACTGCCATAGGGAGAAAAGCGCGCCCAAATCGGCCACGACGATCAAGACCAACACCAAACGCTCCAGCGTCGAGGTTCGGCGAACCACACTGACGACAACATATGGAATCGCGAGGAGCGCCAGCTTCTTCACGCTGGCAAAGCTTTCTGCCGGCTCGAAGGAGAGTCCCGCCGAGGCGATGCTGCAGAGAGCGAACAGGCCGAGCGGCCAATCGAACGGCAGCCGCACCAGTTCCGCTTTGCCGGCCGCGAGTTGATACAGCCAAACGAGCAGTACGATCGTCAGCACGATCTGGGAAGCGGCGATGGAGATCTGGATGAGAGCGAGCCAGAAACCGATGACGAAGACAAGCGATGATTCCCGGCCCGCGAGCTCGGCCAGCCGATTCGTCCCGGGGAGGGTGGAGGCGGCGGCCTTCACGTCATCCTTCCCTTCGCTCGGCCCTGCTCGGCATGTCCGCAGGCAAGAGCTCCAAAGCGGCATCGAGCACACTGTCGACCGGGAGCTCTGTGAGGCAGGCGAACTGTGCCGGATTGACGCACCATTTGCCGTGGCACGGGCTGCATTCTAGGCCGGCCGCGATCGCCCGATGAGGAACGCCCCAGGGATGCCATCGTTCAGGATCAGAGGAACCAAATATGCCCACCACCGGGGTACCCAACGCAGCGGCGACGTGCATGGGGCCGCTGTCGTTGCCTACGTAAAGCGAGGCGGACTCTATTAAGGCCATGAGCTCCCCGGATGTGAGGCCGGAGGCCACCGGCAGCTCCGGTAAGAAAAACTCGGCGAGAGAGTGTTCTGGGCCCGGCAAGCTGACCACCACCGGTCGCCCGGTGCGCTCTTTCAGCGAGCGACTGAGCTCGAGGAATCGCTCGGCAGGCCATTCTTTGGACAGAAAGCTGGCGGTAGGTTGGAACAGCAGGTAACCCTTGATAGGAACACCGAGCCTACCCAGTCGTCCGTTCACTTGGGCGCGAGCTTCCGTAGGGACTCGAAGACTGGGGAGCAGATCGCGCACCGGCATTCCCATCGCCGCCACTAATGAGGCTTGGTCATGAACGGTATGGGTGGCAGCGGGATCGGCGAAGACTTCTTCCGGCCGCCCGACACGCAGGTTGTAGGCCAAGCGAAACCTGTAGTTTTTCCGGCCGACCCGGAGCGGTGCTCCCGAAGCCGCGGTGAGCCATGCGCTGGTCGGTCCACCGTGAAAGTTGATCGCCGCATCGAAACCTATGCCCCGGAGTCTTTTCGCGAGCGAGATTTTGTCGAAGCTACCCCGGCCGAGCGGCAACACTTCGTCGACCGAGCGATGCCCCTCGAGAAGATCGGCGAACTCCTCGGCCAGCACGACGTAGAGCTTCGCTTCTGGCAGGGCGGAGCGAAGCGCATCCAGGGCCGGGGTCATTAGGACCGCGTCTCCCATGGAGCGAAGCCGCAGGCACAGGATCTTACGAAGCCCGCGGTGGACGAGTTGGCTCAAGTAGTCGACTTCGTGTCGGACTGTTCGATGGTGGCCTCGTCCACGAGCATGATCGGAATGTCGTCCCGGATGGGGTACACCCGGAAACATGTGCCGCATTTGAGAGCGGCGCCTTCTTTCACCAGCGTGACCGGCGTTTTGCACACCGGGCACGCCAAGATCTCCAGTAGCTCAGGATGGATGGCCATATAGCAGTCCCCAGTGAAAAACTTTATAACAGGCCGCTCACGGGTGTCAATCTGACACTACCGCCGCCCTCGGCAGAACCCATTCATGTCACTTTCGTTGACAACCTTCCGCGGGGGTCCGATAATGGTTTTAAGCGTCGTGTGACCGCACAAAACATATGTCCTTAAAGAGCTCGAAAAGCCCCGACAGCCCCGAGAGCCCAGAGAGCCCGGGCAGCCCGGACAAATTGTACCGCTTCGGTTTTTCCGTGTCTGTCGTGGTCTTTTGGGCCTCCGGCGTACTGCTCGCCGTTCCTGCTCAGGCCCAGGTGGACGGTAACGCGGAGGCCTACTATCTGTACTGCCTCGGGCGGATGAACGAGGGGCAGATGAACGCGAGTGGGGCGAAGCAATACTACGGCCAGGCCATCGAACGCGATCCCAACGCGGCGTACCTCCATTACGCCCTCGCCAGCGTGTACGCGAGAGCCAACGACGCACAGAAAGCGATCGCGAGCGCAACCCGTGCGATACAGCTCGATGGTGAGCTCGCGGCAGCCCACCGGTTGCTTGCCAACACTTACTTCCAGCTGAGTCGCAATCAGGACCAGGGAGGATTGTCCGAGCTCGCGATCAAGGAGTACAAGGAGACGGTACGCCTCGAACCGCGCGACGGGGAAAGTCGGCTAGGACTGGCGCAGCTCTATCTCATGCGCGGGCAGATTGAAGAAGCGTCAGAGCAACTCGAACAGCAGATCGAGAACGACCCCACCTCCTCCTATGCGCTTTACCTCTTGGCCCAGGTGCGACGGGAGCAAGGCGACGTCAAGCGAGCAGCCGACCTACTCCGCCAATCGATCGAGGCCGAGCCCCGACACCAACGAGCTCGCATCCTATTGGCCACGCTCTACGAGGAGCTTGGGGAGTTCGATCACGCGGCGACCGTCTATCGGGAGGCCCTCGACATGGCCCCCCGGGATCCCAAGCTGCTTCAACAGCTCGCCACATCGCTGGCGCAAGCCGGACGTATGGAAGAAGCGGCGGCCGAGTTCGAGCGTGTCCTGGAAATGGAGCCGGATCGGGCTGAGGCGCTCTTCGGGTTGGCGCTGGTACGACGAGATTTGAGACAGCCCGACCGAGCCGAGGCGCTTCTCGAAGGGTTGCTCCGACTCAACCCTCAACACATTTCAGGTCGCTTCGCACTGGCCGGAGTATACGAGGACAAGCGGGAGTATCGTTCTGCGATCGAAGAGTTGAAGAACCTCTTGTCCCTACCCCAAGATTCCTATCCGGTCGGACGGCGAGTCGAGTTCCTGGCCCACCTCGGGTTCGCCCATCAAAACCTCGGAGACAACGCCGAGGCGGTTGCCGCGTTCGACAAGGCGCGCCATCTCATGACAGACGATCCTCGCTTCGAGGCATACGTTGTTCACGCACATTTGGCGGCTGATGATGCGGCCGCGGCGGCGGAAGCGAGCAGGCAAGCACTCGCGCGATTTCCCGGGGACTCGCGCCTACAGATTTTGAAAGCACAAGTGCTCTATGAAGAGGGTCATGAAGAGCAGGGCCTGAAGCTGCTTCTCGACCTTTCGGCGGATTCACCGGACGATGGAATGTTGGCTGGCTCCGTTGCCAATTACCTCCAAAACGCCCGTCGATTCGAAGAGGCGGAGAGTTTCTTAGATAGCGCGATCGGCCGCATGCCGGAGGACGAGCAACTCTTGTTTCAGCTCGGTGCGGTTCTAGAACGGCAAGGCAAAGTCGATGCCGCTGAGGCGGCTTTCACGAAAGTCCTGACCCTGAATCCGGAGAGTGCCGGCGCTCTGAATTATTTGGGTTACATGCTGGCCGACCGCGGAGTTCGGCTCGAAGAGTCTCTCGCATACGTTCAGCAGGCGGTGGCCCTCGACCCCTATAACGGCGCTTATCTCGACAGCCTAGGGTGGGTCTACTTCCGGCTCGGTAGGCTCGAGCTCGCGGAGGAGAACCTTCTGAACGCCATCGAACGCTTGCGTACCACAGGCGTGGTTTACGATCACCTTGGCGACCTCTATTATCGTAAGGGTGAACGCGAAGAGGCCGTTCGCTTCTGGCGCCAGGCAGTGGAGCAAGAGGACGACGAGCTGGAGAAAGATCAGGTCGTTCAGAAGATTGAAAAAGCCCGTTTCGGTAACGACCTTCCCTAGTGCCCTGCATCAGTCCATGGTTTCATCCATGGTCCCCGAAATTCGCGAGGCGCCGCATCGGAAAAACCTGATGGGGCCCACCGCCGTTCGCTTGGTTGTGTTTCTTTGCCTCCTAACAATCGGGGGGTGCAGCCGCCGACCCATGAGTCCGCCGAGCGACGTTCCTGCGGTGCCTCTTTCTGCCGAGGAAACCGGACGATTTCTCGAGCTACTCGAACAACAACGCGAATCGGTGCAACGGTATCAGGCGATCGTTCGAGTTCGAGGCAAAGGCCCGGAAGGGAAGTTCCGCGCTACTGAGCTCATTATTTTCGAGCGGCCGGATCGGGTTCGCGTCGAGCTCGTCGCAACCTTCGGCGCGAGCCGATGGATCGCGGTGGCCAGCGCGGGTGAGATTACGGTCTTGTTTCCGCGTAGCCGCGAGTACCTGAAAGAGTCAGCAGTCGAGGACGTGGTGGGAGCGCTCCTTGGGATCCGCCTGAGCCCGTTCGAGATCATGGCCATTCTTGTCGGAACTGGTTTGCCGGTTACTTCGTCGAGTCTGGTTCGGGCTGAGCGCCACGGTGAGAAGGTTCGCCTCTTGCTGAAGGAGGGTCGCGTCGAGCTGGAAGGCGACCAGGTTCGAGAGGCGCAACGCGAGGGCTATCGTGTCATCTACCCGACGGCGTGGAAGCAGACGGGAAGGGCCGCCCCCGACCGGATCGAGCTCGTGAGCGACGGGCTCGAGGCGTCGCTGAGCGTGGACGATCTGGACATCAATATCCGTCTCGACCCCGAAGCATTCGTCGTCACCCTTCCCGCTGGAGCGGATCGCCTCGGCCTGGCCCAAATAGGAGGCGAGGCCGTTTTTGTGAAGCGGAGTCAGTGAAAGTCCGCGCCTACGCTAAGGTGAACCTCGGTCTCGAGGTGTTATTCCGTCGCGAGGATGGCTACCACGAGCTGCGGACGATCCTTCAGACCGTGGACCTTTACGATCGCCTGAGTTTCAAATCGCGCTCGAGCGGGATTGAGCTCGACCTGCCTGACCTGCCTGGCCAGGAAGCCCCGAGCCTACCGACTGGATCCGAGAACCTCGTGGTGCGAGCCGCGGAGCGGCTCGCCGAGCGAATAGGTCGCCCGGTGGGAGTACGGATACAGCTCCAAAAGCGCATCCCCGCTGGTCGCGGGTTGGGGGGAGGAAGCTCGGATGCGGCGGTGACCCTTCTGGCGCTCAACGAGCTTTGGCAAGCGGGTTTGTCCTATCGAGACTTGTCGGGCTTGGCGGCAGAGCTCGGCATGGACGTGCCCTTTTTTCTATTCGGCGGAACCGCCCTTAGTGTGGGTCGTGGTGACGAGATATTCCCACTAGCCCATCAGGTCGCTGTGCCGATCGTGTTGATTCTACCCGACTTCGCAATTTCGACCGCCGCTGCGTATCGGAATTTGATATTGACAAAGCGGGAGTCGAGCCTTACACTCCACTCCTTTGCGTCGTCCACTTTTGGCGGGGGGAACGAGCTTCCCGACCTGACGAACGATCTGGAAACCGCAACCGGGGAGCATCTCTCCTCTATCAATGGATACAAGCAGATCCTTCTTGAGCTCGGTGCTGTCGCCTCTGTAATGTCCGGCAGCGGCTCGGCTGTCTTTGGGATATTTGATGACGAGGTGGTGACTCGATCCGCGGCTCAATCCTTGAAAGGACGAGGAATCCACGCCATTGCGACTCGCACGTTAGCAGGAAACACGTATCGAGAGAGACTACTGGAGCATTAGTCAGGGCGCTCTGGCGATGCCTGAAGGAGGGAGGCTCCTATGGAAATCACCGAGGTTCGGGTTTTCCCCGTGGAGGACGAGAAGCTCAAGGCCTTTGTCTCCATCATACTAGACAACTGTTTCGTCATTAGTGATATCAAAATCATTAATGGTCCAAAGGGACTCTTCATCTCGATGCCTAGCAAGAAACGGAAAGACGGCACTTTTAGGGATATTGCGCACCCGCTGAACAGCGATACTCGTCGGATGATGGAAGAGAAGGTACTCAACTGCTACCAGGCCGAAGTTTCCGGAGCATCGGACATCCCGTCTCGCGTACTCTCGGAGGGGGAGCATTCGACGGAAACAGTGGGAGGGGAAGAGGCGGAGGCAGCTAAGACCTAGGGTACAATGGTGACGCCCTGAAGTGAGCTCGTTAGGGTCTTTGACTGAGGATGGGGCGTGGCCAAGCGGTAAGGCACCGGTCTTTGGAACCGGCATTCGAAGGTTCGAATCCTTCCGCCCCAGCCATTACGGCCGCCTGGGTATGTTGGCCGCAGATCTTTGCTGGGCGTCCATTGGGCGTTGATTGCTGCTATCTAACCCGGCAGGACGCCGATGGTGGCAACCGAACATTTTGGCGGCCAACACGATCTGAGATACTAAGGACGCAAGGCGCACGGCTCGTTCCGCTCGCGAAGCCGGTGAACTCGACTTCGCGAGCCGTAAATCCGCTAAGGCTCAAACCGCCGTCTGGCTAGGTTGAGATTGGCACGACGTATTTTGACGGCCAGCAGGCAAAAACATCCGTCTGGCTGGGCGACAGTGGCAACGAGGTGTCGTAGCGCCCGTCAGGATTTGAGAGGCGCTCGGCTAACTCGATAGTAGCAACGGGATATTTTGGCGCCCGATAGGACCTGAGAGGCGCCTTTAGTATCGGCTGGGGACGTAATCACATGGGCAGACCGCTGAAAGTCTTCGGTGGGAGCTGTAATCCGGCGCTCACGGCAAGTATCGCCGAGAGCCTCGGCGTACCTCTCGGCAAGGCCGACCTCCGAAGGTTCTCCGACGACGAGGTCTCGTTCCAGATTATGGAGAACATTCGAGGGGCCGACGTCTTCGTGGTCCAACCGACCCCGCCGCCGGTCAACGAGAACCTCATGGAGCTCCTCATCATGATAGACGCCTTCAAGCGAGCTTCCGCCAGCCGTATCACCGCGGTTATGCCGTACTATGGCTACGGACGACAGGACCGGAAAGACAAACCAAGGGTGCCCATTACGGCCAAGCTGGTGGCGGATCTATTGTCGACGGCGGGGACCAGCCGCGCGATTACGATGGATCTCCACGTAGGCCAGATCCAGGGGTTCTTCAACGTGCCGGTGGATCACCTTTTCGCGGCACCGGTCATGTTGGAGTACGTTTCTTCGCTTGACCTGAAGAACCTGGTGATTGTTTCTCCCGACGCCGGTGGCGTGGAACGGGCTCGTGCCTATGCAAAGCGTTTGAAAGTTCCCCTGGCGGTAATGGACAAGAGGCGAACCGAGGCGTCGAACGAGATAGAGAAAATATATGTCATCGGTGAAGTCGACGGGGCGATCGCCCTCATCGTCGACGACATCGTGGATTCTGCGGGAACCTTAGTGAAGGCGGCCGACGCACTGCTGGATGCCGGGGCGGCGCGGGTTCTTGCATGCTGCACCCATCCGGTTCTGTCGGGAAAAGCGGTGCAGAGAGTGTCGGAGTCGAACATAGAAGAACTCATCGTCTCCGATTCGATCCCCCTCCCGCCAGAGAAGAAGAACCAATCGAAGCTCAAGGTACTTTCCGTCGCTCCGCTTCTGGGAAAAGCGATTCAAAGCGTTCACGACGAAGCCTCGGTCAGCTCGCTATTCGTTTAATGGAGGTCGACACCGATCCCTGACCGGGGTCGCTCCAATTGACCAATGACTACCGTCGTGGCATGGTGATTGTTTCGGATTTCTAAGATCGGAACGGTACTGGCGTCTTGCGAAACCGCAGTTTGGCACCTCGGGTGATTGACGCTGAGAACGAAACAGGAGGGACTAGTACACATGGATAAGATGGTTGTTGAGGCCCAACCGAGGGCCTCTTTCGGAAAGGGAGCGAACCGGAAGCTTCGTGCCAAAGGCATGATCCCCGCAATCGTGTATGGGGAAAAGAAAGATTCCATTCCAGTGGCGATCGACCCCAAAGTGGTGATCCGAATCCTGCGCTCCGACGCGGGCGCGAACACGATTTTCGACCTTCAGATCGAGGGTGCCAAGGGCACCGAGAACGTGATGGTGAAGGACTACCAGCTCGAGCCCATCGAACACGACCTGCTACACGCCGACTTGATTCGGGTGGCGATGGACCATGCCTTGACACTGTCTATTCAGATCGAGCTCACCGGAATCCCGCTTGGCGTCAAAAACGAGGGCGGAATGTTGGACTTCGTCAGTCGGTCCGTTGAGGTCTCTTGCATGCCGGCGGACATCCCGGAGAAGATCAAGGCCGATGTGTCCCACCTCGAGTTAGGCAATCTGATTCGCGCGGGCGAGCTGGAGCTTCCCGAACGGGTGACCTTGCTCAGCGATTCCGGGTTAGTTATCGCCCACGTCGAGGCACCGAAGGTCGAGGAGGAGCCTGAGGCGGAAGTGGCAGCCGAAGAAGGGGCGGAAGCTGCCGAGCCGGAGGTTATCAAGAAGGGCAAGGCTGACTCGGAGGGCGAAGGCTCCGAGGGGGGCTCTTCCGAATAGGGTCAGCCGTGCGCAAGGTTCGCTTCGCTCGACTGAGACACGTGATTGCGGTTGCTAGTTGGGTTAGGTAATCCGGGTCCTCGATACGTCGGGACACGACACAACCTTGGTTTCGCCGCGGTCGAGCGAATCGCTCGCGAGTCCGATGCTCGGTGGGAGCAAGCCTCACCGAGAAGTCTCGTCGCCGAGGGGACTTTCGAGGGGCAGTCGATCGTGCTCGCCAAGCCGCTAACCTATATGAACCTGAGCGGGCGGGCCGTGGTAGAGTTGACCCGGGACCGGGACATCACCGTTGAGGAATTGTTGGTGTTCTTGGACGATGTTGCCTTGCCATTGGGAACGCTTCGACTTCGGCGGCGCGGAAGCGATGGCGGTCACCTAGGACTTGCTTCCGTACTGGAGTCTCTGGACACCGAGGAAGTATCTCGGGTCAGGCTGGGCATGGGTCCGGACGAAGGATCGCTGGAAGGATCGAAGTGGGAGGAACGTGATCTCGCCGAGTTCGTTCTAGAGCCCTTTTCCTCTCCAGAGCAGGAGGTTGTCGAGAAGCTCTTGGAACGAACGGTTGACGCGACCCGCGCGCTGTTCCGGTATGGGATAGAGCGGGCGATGTCTTTGTACAATCGAGCCCCTGAAGTCTGATTGGGGACGACTCCTTGCTCTCTCCATAGAGAGAGGGCTTGATATCCGTAGGGAGGGTAAGAAAGAACGATGAGAGGATACGAATTGATGTACATCCTCGAGCCCAATCCGGACGAAGAGGCCACCAAGGCGCTCATCGGCCAGATCGAGGAATTCATGGGCAAACAGGGCGTCAGTATCGAGGGGACCGATCCATGGGGCAAGCGCAGGTTGGCCGGTGGGATCGGCCGTCACTCCGAGGGCTACTACGTCCTGAGTCGGCTCAAGGCGGAGGCGGAAGCGATCTCGGAGTTGGAACGGCGACTTCGTGTTACCGACGGGGTGCTACGGTTCCTCACCGTCCGCGTGGACAAAGATCAGGACAAGGTCGAGCGGCGTAAGGCGCGTAAAGCGGCCCGCGAGCAGGCGCGGCGCGAGCGGAAAAGGAAATCGATGGCGGCAGCAGGCGAAGAGGCGGCGGCTCGGCAAGCTGAAACGGGCGGATCGACCGAGGTGGCCGCGCCAGCCGAGCCGCCCAAGCCAGCCGAGCCGCCCAAGCCAGCCGAGCCGCCCAAGCCAGCCGCGGAGGTCGAATAATGCCTCCCAGAAAGAAAGATGGCGGTCGTGACGCTGGTAAAGACGCTGGTGCTCGGCGAGGCGGCAAGCGGTTTTTTTATCGAAGGCGAAAAGTATGTAAATTCTGCGCCGAGAAAATCGATTACATCGATTGGAAAGACCATCAGCTTCTCGCTTCCTTCATCCCGGAGAGGGCGAAGATCTTGCCGCGTCGCATCTCGGGTACCTGTGCCCCACATCAGCGAAAGTTGAAGACGGCCATTCAAAGGGCTCGTAACATCGCCTTGTTGCCGTTCACTTCGTAGAGACCGAGGATTAGAGAGGAAGAAACCATGCAGCTCATACTGCGCGAAAACGTCGATAAGCTCGGCAAGAGGGGAGACATCGTGGAGGTGCGCTCGGGGTTCGCTCGTAATTTTCTTTTGCCCCGAAACCTGGCGATGGTGGTCAACGACAATAACGTCCGGCGGATGGAAAAAGACAAGAAGCTCGTCGCAGTCAAGCACGCCAAGGAGAAGGAAGAGAGCGAGGCTTTGGCAGCGCAGATCTCAGGAATGAAACTTTCCTTCCGTCGCAAGGTCCACGGCGAGGAGCTCTATGGGTCGGTCTCCGCAACCGATGTTGTAGAAGCACTGGCCGCGAAGGGATACTCCTTAGAAAGGCGGCGGATCCAGCTCGACGAACCTATCAAGAGCCTGGGGGAGTTCCCGGTCACGGCTCGGCTTCATCCCGATGTGTCCACAACCCTCACGGTGACCGTGGAGAAGGAGGAAGAGTAGCCCTTGCCTCAGGAGGTTGCCCTCGAGAAGGCACTTCCGCACAGCCTAGAGGCGGAACGGACCGTCCTGGGCGCCATCCTCATAGATAACGAGAGCTTCCACAACGCGTCCGAGATCCTCCGACAAGACGACTTCTATCGGCAAGCCCACCAGCGGATCTATGCCCGCATGGAGGCCCTCTCCGTGCGCGGACAGGGGATCGATCTCGTTACCCTCAAAGAAGAGCTGTCTCGAGCGGGGGAGCTGGAGTCGTCAGGCGGCGTTGCATACCTGACGTCATTGGTGGACGGCGTACCTCGCGCGACCAACGTTCCCTATTACTCAAAAATCGTCAAAGAAAAATCCGTCCTGCGGAGCCTCATCAGCTCCGCGAACCGCATCATCCAATCTTGTTTCGATGAGCCCGAGGACACCTCCACGGTTCTCGATCAAGCGGAGCGGTCTATTTTCGAGATCGCCGAGGGGGCGATCCAGACCGGTTTCGAGCCGGTAGGCGAGATCGTTCGCGGTACCTTCAAGTCTATCGACGAGCTGTCCGAACGTCGGGACATGGTCACTGGTGTCCCCACCGGTTTCGTGGAGTTCGAAGAACTGACATCCGGCCTTCAGCCGTCCGATCTCATCATCGTGGCCGCGAGGCCGGCCATGGGAAAGACCAGCTTCTGCCTGAACATCGCCCAGCACGCCGGACTCACTGGGTCACATACGGTCGGTGTCTTCAGCTTGGAGATGTCCAAAGAGCAGCTGGTGATGAGGATGCTTTGCTCCGAAGCAAGAGTCGATATGCATCGGCTACGCTCGGGGTTCGTTTCCGAAAAGGACTGGGCGAAGCTCATCCAAGCGGTTTCCCGACTCTCCTCAGCACGTATCTTCATCGACGATTCCGCCTCTTTGAGTGTGCTCGAGATGCGGGCCAAGGCGCGGCGACTCAAGCTCGAGCATGGTCTGGATCTCTTGATCGTCGACTACCTTCAGCTCATGCAAGGGCGAGGGCGGTTCGAAAACCGCACCCAGGAGATCAGTGGTATCAGCCGGGCACTCAAGGGCTTGGCGAAAGAGTTGAACATCCCGGTTGTAGCTCTCTCGCAACTCTCCCGTGCCCCCGAGAGCCGAGGAGATCACCGCCCACAGCTTTCGGACTTACGGGAATCGGGGGCGCTCGAGCAAGACGCCGACGTTGTCGTGTTTATTTACCGAGAGGAGACGTACGACTCGACTCCGGAGAACAAGGGGTTGGCCGAGCTCATCCTCAGTAAGCAGAGAAACGGGCCGACGGGCACGATCCGGGTCGCCTTCATCAAAGAGTACACTCGGTTCGAGAACTTGGAGTGGCGACAAGACCCCATCTGAGCCACGGCCTTATCTCCAACTTCCCCGTACATTCCGGTACATTTTTAGTCTGGCCCTTTCGGGGCGGCATCGCCCCTCTTTTTTCGTCATACCCCATTGGGCGTGTCATCGCCTCGGTCTGGCCTCGATGCGCCGGCCGTGTCGGGACCGGCGCGTGTTATAATCACTCGCTACTGGGCGCATTCAACACGTCTCAAGGCGAGAGCCATATCGAATTGTTCTCTATCAGGTGCTTACGAGGAGTGTCCGCCTTCGCTGAAGCTTCGGCGGGAGCGCGCAATGAGGCACTAATGTTGACATCCGCTTTCTAAGATGACGTTCTAAATATGGCCAAGCTCAAGACTGCTTTTGTTTGCCAGGAGTGTGGGGTGAGCTCCGCCAAGTGGCTAGGTCGTTGCCCGGACTGCTCAGCGTGGAATAGCTTCGTCGAGGAGCACGAGACACCCCAGCAATCGGACTCTCGGCTCAAGAGCCTATCGGCCGGCGGTGGTCCTCGTCCCTACCTAGAAGTGAGCCCGGACGCAGCATCGCGGCTCGCTACCGGTATCGAAGAGTTCGACCGAGTGCTCGGCGGTGGAGTGGTCGCCGGATCCTTGGTCCTCTTGGGAGGCGATCCGGGCATCGGCAAGTCCACGCTATTACTGCAGGTTGCTTCGTGCCTCGCGGCCTCCACTCCCGGGCAGCGCCCGGTCCTCTATATCAGTGGCGAGGAGTCGGAGCAGCAGATCAAGCTTCGTGGGGAGCGGCTCGGTGTTAAGGCCGAATCTCTCCTCCTTTTCAGCGAGACCAATCTGGACCGCATCATCTCGGAGCTCAAGCACCATAAGCCGTCGCTGGTCGTTTTGGATTCGGTCCAAACGGTCTACTCTCCGAGATTCTCGTCCCCGCCAGGGAGTGTGAGCCAGGTCAGGGAAGCGGCTGCCGAGTTCCTCTACTTTGCAAAGTCCACCGGCACGCCGGTTTTTTTGATCGGGCATGTCACGAAAGATGGGAGTTTGGCGGGTCCTAAGGCTCTGGAGCACATCGTCGACACCGTGCTCTACTTCGAGGGCGAGCGTCACTATTCTCACCGACTCGTCCGAGCGACCAAGAACCGCTATGGTGCGACGGGTGAGTTGGGAGTCTTCGAGATGACCGGCTCCGGTTTGGAGCCGGTCGAAAATCCCTCAGGGCTATTCCTCTCCGAGCGTCCCGAAAAAGCGCCTGGGTCGGTGGTGGTGTGCAGCCTGGAGGGAACGCGGCCGCTGCTGGTCGAGATTCAGGCTTTGGTTTCTCGCTCTAGTTTCGGGTATCCGCGTCGCGTGACGCTTGGGATCGATACCAATCGAGTGGCATTGCTTCTGGCAGTGCTAGAGAAGAGAGTCGGACTGCAACTTTCCGCGGAAGACGTGTACGTGAATGTCGCCGGCGGGCTAGTTGTGGGCGAACCGGTGGCCGACTTAGGACTGGTGGCGGCAGTCGCATCCAGCTTCAAGGGGCTCCCGGTCGACTCACAAACCGTTCTACTGGGAGAAGTGGGGTTGGCCGGAGAGGTAAGGGCCGCACAGCAGGTACCAGTAAGAGTCAAAGAGGCGGCACGTTTAGGGTTCAACAAAATCATACTTCCGACTGGCAACTTACCCTTACCGGACGAGACGGGCGCTGATCTCGACATCGAGCTCGTTGGAGTCCGGAACGTCGGTGAGGCTTTGGAGCTGGTTTTCTAGTGGGTGAGTCGAAGTCAGTCGGTGAGCGAGAGAATGGATATGTCCATATTCATAATTAGAGCCATTTTATTAGCTGCAATCATATATACGTCTACCGTCTACGCCCCCCTACCTTGGGGGCAACTTGCCAATGCGGTGCTCGGAGCTTTGTTGGGTGCCGCGATCATTTCCCTCGAGCTTCGGATTCGAACCGTTCCCGCGCCTCAAGTGGCGGGCGGCTTCATCGGGGCAGTCCTCGGAGTCATCCTGGCGCTGTTGGTGGGCATCCCTTTGGCCAAAATTCCGATGGGCGACAGCGCCCAAGCGTTCTGGCAATCTTTGGTGTTGCTCTTTCTAGCCTACTTGGGATTGCTCCTGGGCTTGAAGAAGGCCGAGTGGTTCGATCCGCTGTCGTTGGTGGCCCACTTCCGAGGTGAAACCACTACGACGGTCCGCAATTTCAAGGTCCTCGACACCAGCGTAATTATCGACGGGCGGGTGGCCGATATCTGCGAGACCGGGTTCATGGACGGCACGATGGTGATCCCGCAGTTCGTGCTCAAGGAGCTCCAACAGGTCGCTGATTCCGCCGATTCGCTCAAGAGAAACCGCGGTCGCCGGGGGCTGGACATATTGCAGAAGATTCGCAAAATGAGTGGGCTCGACGTCCATATTTCGGAGGTCGACTTTCCAGATGTCAAAGAAGTCGACCTCAAGCTCATCGAGCTGGCCAAAGTTGAAAACGCAAAGATCGTGACCAACGATTTCAACCTCAATAAAGTCGCGCAGCTGCAGGGGGTCCAGGTGCTCAACATCAACGAGCTCGCGAACGCACTGAAGCCAGTGGTACTTCCCGGCGAGTTCATGCGCGTGTTCATCTTGAAGGAAGGCAAGGAGTACAACCAGGGTGTCGCATACTTAGATGATGGGACCATGGTGGTGGTCGATAACGCTCGCCAGCTCATCGGAAAAAACGTGGACGTTACCGTGACCAGTGTGCTTCAAACTACCGCGGGCAAGATGATCTTCGGGAAGGCCATCGATTCCCACAGTTCCGCGGCGGCGGGCGACAAAGGGTAAAGAGAGTTAAGCACAGTCCCGGCCATGCTGGCCACGCTCCGAACCGTTCTGATCTCGATTCCCTTGGTGAGCCTCTACACCATCGTGTGTGGAGCGATCTCGATTCTCCTGGGGATGATCTTCCGAAGTGGAGACCCTTCGCATTGGCTGGCTCGTACCTGGTCGAGGCTCATCTTGGCGACTTGCGGAGTCCGAGTTTCTCTGAGTGGGCTCGAGAACTTGGAAAAGGATCAACACTACATTTTCGCTGCTAATCATCAGAGCATCTACGACATTCCGATCCTCTTTGCCTGGCTCCCGTTCTCGTTTCGTATCTTGCACAAAGAGTCACTCAATCGTGTACCGTTCATGGGCTGGCACCTGTACTTCTGTGGCCATATTTCGGTCGATCGTTCCAATCCGGTGCGTGCGCGCCAGAGTCTCGAGCGAGCAGCGAAACAGATCCAACAAGGTACTTCGGTGCTAATTTTCCCTGAGGGAACCCGCAATGAGAACGGCTCTATCGGTCGTTTCAAACAGGGGTCGTTCTTGCTCGCTATCAAAGCGGGTGTGCCAGTGGTGCCGATCACGATTTCCGAGAGCTGGCGGATCATGAAGAGGGGCGAGGTCACGGTACACCCGGGCACGGTCAAGGTTCATGTGGAACGACCCATCTCGGTCAAAGAGCTTGAAGAAGACGCGGCTGTCGCGCTTGCGAAACAAGTACGAGAAGTTGTCCTTAATAACTACGAGTCACCAACTTCTCACTAGCATGCACATTCACGTATCCGAAGAGCTCGCGAACCGGCTCAAGCTCGCCACCGCCCAATTCTCCGACGTCGACCTCTCCCGCGCCCGGTCCGAGCTGGAGGCGGAGCTCGACCGCGTGTGCACGAGACTCCGCGAGCAGTTCACCGGAGCGAGCTGGCTCGAAATCCCCGGCGTGGCGGAGACCCGGGCGCTCTACAAAGCGATCGGACTCGACCCAACCAAAGTCAGGCCTTCGTCGGAGGCATTGCTCCGTCGTGTTCTCAAAGGGCAAGCACTCTATAAGGTGAACCTGCTAGTGGACACGGTGAACCTTTGTTCGCTCGAGTTTCAGCTCTCGTATGGCGTCTACGATTCCAAGACCCTGTCGTTACCGATTGAGGCTCGCCTCGGTCGATCAGGCGAGAGCTATCCGGGAATCCGCAAGGGGCCGGTGCACCTCGACGGACGGATCTGTTTAGCTGATCAAGAAGGACCGTTCGGTAACCCCACGTCGGACTCCTTGCGATCGGCCATTTCCGAGATCACAAGGGAGACACTGATCGTCATATTTGCGCCCCATGGAATGAAGAGGGCCGACTTGGACAAACGGCTAGAGCAGACGATTGAGCGAGTCTCCCGGTTCACGGGTGCACGGCCTGCAAAATCTGTCGAGTCGGGAGAGTCGGGAGAGTAATCATGGGGAGCGGCGATACCGTAACCACCGTAGCGATTGTCGCGGCGGGTGGTTCCGGCACCCGCCTGAATGCGTCCCAGCCAAAGCAGTTTCTGGAGTTGGCCGGAAAACCTTTGCTTGCGCATACCGTGGCTCGTTTCATGAGATCGTCGGTCGTCGACAGAATCGTTGTCGTGCTTCCCAGCAAAGGATTCGATCGGTACGAGGGGCTCATGGCTCCATGGTTCAAAGACGGAGCGCCCCTGGATATGGTTCCCGGCGGTGAGTCCAGGCAGGACTCGGTATGGAAAGGCCTCTCTACTCTGGAAGCTTCCTTTGAAGGATGGATCGTGGTTCATGATGGCGCACGCCCCTTGGTGACGGAAGAAGTCATTCGCGACGTGGTCGAAGCCGGAAAACAGTTCGGGGGAGCCTTGGCAGGCCTTCCCGTCGAAGAAACGTTGAAAGAAGTAAACGCCGAAGCGGCGGTGCTAGGAACTATCGATCGGAGTCGTTACTATCGCGCTCAAACACCGCAGTGCTTTCGTCACCGGATCTTGCGAGAGGCGTTGGAGCGAGCGCGGGCGGACGGTTTCTTGGGCACGGATGAGGCACAGTTGGTCGAGCGAATCGGCGCGAAGGTCCATATGGTGCCGGGCTCGGTCAAGAACCTAAAGGTCACGACACGAGAGCACCTAGCGCTCGCGGAATACTACTTGAAGCTTGAGGAGCGGTCATGACGTTACCTGCCTTCCGTATTGGCTTAGGGATGGACGCCCATCGGCTCGCTGCGAACCGGACGCTGGTTCTAGGCGGGGTCGAGATTCCGTGCGGCCACGGCCTGGTAGGCCATTCGGATGGTGATGTTCTTCTGCACGCGCTCGCGGATGCGCTTCTCGGCGCGGTCGCGGCCCCGGACCTCGGATCGCTGTTTCCTTCCAGCGACCCGCGTTGGCAATCAGCGTCGAGCCGTCTGTTCGTGGAGAAGGGGGTCCAGATCGTGGAGGACAAGGGCTACCGTGTCGTCCAGGTCGACGCGGTGATCGTCGCGGAGAAGCCCCATCTGTCGGAGCATTTCGACGCCATGCGCGGGGCAGTGGCGGATATGCTGGGTATTCCAATGGACGCGGTCGGAATCAAAGCCAAAACATCGGATGGGATGGGTTTCACCGGCCGCCAGGAGGGCATCTTCGCCCAGGCGATCGTGATGGCGCAGCGAAAGGAGCCGTCTTGACCACCCTGACCGGAATTCATGCTGTGCGAGAAGCCCTCCGGGGCTCCCCGGAGAGGGTTCGCAAGGTGGTCATCTCGGAAGGTCGCTTGGATGTCCGCGCCCAGGAGATCCTCGAGCTGGCGCGGGCCGCAGGAGTACCCGTTTACCGCGAGCACCCTGGCGTTCTCAAGAACTTGGCGTCCGGCGGCCACCATCAGGGCGTCGTGGCGGAAATGGCGGCTCTGCGGTGGTGGAACCTCGACGAGGTGCTAGCTGGGGTTCCCGAACCGGCACTTTTGCTGGCACTCGATCGACTCGAGGATCCGCGCAATCTCGGTGCGGTGGCACGAACCGCCGACGGGGCAGGCGTCTTCGGGATTCTGGTTCCTGAAAGGGGAAGCGCTCCCCCTTCTGGGGTCGCCGTCGCGGCCTCCGCCGGTGCGCTCCTCCATACACGGCTAGCCAGGGTGACCAATCTGACGAGTGCGCTGAAAAAACTGAAAGAAAAAGGCATATGGGTGGTAGGCTTGGCTCCCGACGGAGCCATGCCCTGGTATCAGTTCGACTACACTGTGCCATTGGCTCTGGTATTGGGTTCCGAGGGGAGAGGGCTTCGGCCGCTGGTTTCGAAGACATGCGACCAGTTGGTTTCCCTACCCCAGCGGGGAAGCGTTGGCTCGCTCAACCTGTCGGTGGCAGCCGGGGTGGTTCTTTACGAGGCCCTTCGTCAAAGAATGGTTGGCGGGCCCGGGCCGGCCCGCTAGAGTAGCGCAAAAATGCCCGGCAGGCGTACTTTCCCTATTGCAGCACCGTGAACTGTGTGCTACACTCGCTAGTTTGCAAGCTGGCGTAGCTCAGTGGTAGAGCAGCTGATTTGTAATCAGCGGGTCGGGGGTTCAAATCCCTTCGCCAGCTCCAGCTCGAGGCCTTATTAAAGTGAAAATCCCCGACCCAACAGTATTAGCCCAAGGCCCGATTCACTCGCTACAGGGAACAGGCGGAGAGGTAGCGAAGCGGTCAAACGCTGCAGACTGTAAATCTGCCGGCCTTAGGCCTTCGGAGGTTCGAATCCTCCCCTCTCCACCAGAACCTCCCGCCGGTGAGATTGGCGAGGATGGCGAGGATACCGAGATTCGCCGAGATTGGCGAGGCCGGCGAAGGACCGGTGGATGGTGCCATCGTGCGGGAGTAGCTCAGTTGGTAGAGCATCAGCCTTCCAAGCTGAGGGTCGCGGGTCCGAATCCCGTCTCCCGCTCCATTGTCGAAGACTTCGGGCAAGGGCTGAGCCTGCTATTGGAAAGTTCGAACTGAAGTCTATTGATTTGAGGAAGCCGCTGAAACTGGCTGGCGAGGTCGTTTTCGGTGCATCCCACTGCAGAGTCCAGGGAATCTGGCTTCGAGTCGCAGAGGAATTGGAAGCAAGGAAATCGGGCCCACGTGGCTCAGTGGTAGAGCACTTCCTTGGTAAGGAAGGGGTCACCGGTTCAATCCCGGTCGTGGGCTCCACAACGTTTTCATAGATTGACGCTATATAAGGTTGCCGGGCATGTGTGGGGCTAAGGTGCCTTCCAGGCTCTGCTGGACGCCAAACCGTCGAGTTGCTGCTTTCAACGGAGCCAGGCATCGGTCCGCAAAGTGAAAAACACTCATCAAACCGTACTCATTGGAGAATAGCCATGGCGAAGGAGAAATTTGATCGAAGTAAGCCGCATGTAAACGTGGGGACGATTGGGCATGTGGACCACGGTAAGACGACGTTGACGGCGGCGATAACGAAGGTCCTGCATAGCAAGGACGACAAAGTGTCGTTCCGGAGCTTCGACTCGATCGACAACGCTCCTGAAGAGCGAGAGCGAGGGATCACGATCGCGACGGCGCACGTGGAGTACACGACGGATAACCGTCACTACGCGCACGTGGACTGCCCGGGCCATGCGGACTATGTGAAGAACATGATTACGGGAGCGGCTCAGATGGACGGAGCGATCCTGGTGGTGTCGGCGGCTGACGGGCCAATGCCGCAGACGCGGGAGCACATATTGTTGGCGCGTCAGGTAGGAGTGCCCTTCATCGTGGTGTTTTTGAACAAGACGGATGCGGTGGACGATCCGGAGCTGTTGGACTTAGTGGAGCTCGAGGTCCGGGAGTTATTGACGCAATACGAATTCCCTGGAGACGACATTCCGATCATACGTGGAAGTGCACTAAAGGCGTTGGAGGGAAGCGGAGAGCCAGGGGCGGAAGAGAGCAAGTCGATCATGGAACTGATGGCGGCTCTGGACGATTACGTGCCGCTGCCGGAGCGAGACATCGACAAGCCGTTCCTGATGCCGATCGAGGACGTGTTCTCGATTTCTGGTCGTGGGACGGTGGTGACGGGTCGTGTGGACCGTGGCAAGGTGAAGGTGAGTGAAGAGATCGAGATCGTCGGCATCCAGGAGACGCGCAAGCGTGTAGTGACGGGAGTGGAGATGTTCAAGAAGCTCCTGGACGAAGGGATGGCGGGGGACAACATAGGTGTTTTGCTTCGCGGGACGGAGAAGGACGAAGTGGAGAGAGGTATGGTGCTGGCCAAGCCTGGCTCGATCAAGCCGCACACGAAGTTTAAAGGAGCGGTCTACGTTCTGACGAAGGAAGAGGGAGGACGTCACACGCCGTTTTTCACGGGATATCGTCCGCAGTTCTATTTTCGTACGACGGACGTGACGGGAGTGGCGTCGTTGTCGAGTGGAGTGGAGATGGTGATGCCGGGCGACAACACGGACCTAGAGATTGAGATGATCACCCCCATCGCCATGGAGAAGGGACTGCGTTTCGCGATTCGCGAGGGCGGTCGTACGGTGGGTGCCGGCACCATCACCGATATCGTCGAGTAATGGAGTAGGCGAAGAAATGGCACGGGATATCGTGACTCTAGCTTGTGGCGAGTGCAAGAGGCGGAACTACTCGACTACCCGGAACAAGAAGAAGACTACCGAACGCTTGGAATTCAAGAAATACTGTCGCTTCTGCCGGTTACATACAGCGCATCGGGAAACGAAGTAGGTGGGGAGGCGGCCTGGTATCCCTGTACGGGAAAGCCATAGGCCAGTAGCTCAATTGGTAGAGCACCGGTCTCCAAAACCGGGGGCTGGGGGTTCGAGTCCCTCCTGGCCTGCCACTCGAAGGGGCAACACGCGTTGAGTAAGATCGGAGATTATTTCACCCGGGTGCGGACGTTCGTCTCCGAAGTTCGTAACGAGTTCAAGAAGGTCACGTGGCCGCCCCGGAAGGAAGTCTACGGGACCACCCTGGTGGTTTGTTTGACGGTATTTTTCTTCGGCTTTTATCTGTACGGGTTGGACCTGATGATGTCATACGCTGCAGCGGCGCTAACCCGATTGGTGGGAGCTCAGTAATTTCGTGAGGACCGAAACCGTAATGGCTAAACAGTGGTACATCGTCCACACCTACTCCGGATTCGAGAAGAAAGTGGCGGACAGCCTGAAACAAAGAGTTCAGGCCTTCGAGCTGGAAGACCAAATCGGTGAGGTTCTGATACCGACCGAGGACGTCGTCGAGATGAAGGGAGGCAAGAAGGTTGTTAGCGCCAAGAGGTTCTTCCCCGGATACGTGCTAGTGCAGATGGATATGAACGATAACACCTGGCACGTGGTGAAGAACACTCCAAAAGTCACCGGCTTCGTGGGGGCCGGGCAAAGGCCCGCGCCTCTGAGCCAGGAAGAGGTGGATCAAGTCATCAAGCAGGTCACGGTTGCGGCGGAAAAGCCGAAACCCAAGTACACCTTCGAGGCGGGTGAACCGGTGCGAATCATCGATGGTCCCTTCAGTAACTTTTCCGGCGTGGTCGATGAGGTGAACCTGGACCGAAATACATTGAAGGTCATGGTCACGATTTTCGGGCGCTCGACTCCGGTTGAGCTCGACTTTCTCCAAGTGGAGAAGACGTGAGCAGCCCTGAGCCCGAGCGGAGCGCGAACGAAGTGAGTCGCGCAGCGAGTAGCGAGTGGGGGTGGGGCCCCGCGAGCGCTGATGACAGCCCTGAGCCCGAGCGCTAATGATTCAAGCGGACTAATATGAAAAAAATACTGGGGTTAATCAAACTTCACATACCGGCCGGTAAGGCAACGCCTGCACCTCCGGTTGGACCGGCGCTCGGGCAGCACGGCGTCAACATCATGGATTTCTGTAAGGCCTTCAACGCCAAGACGAACAAGCAGGAGGGGTTAATCATTCCGGTGGTCATCACCGTCTTTCAGGATCGCTCCTATAGCTTCATCACCAAGACGCCGCCGGCCTCGGTGCTGTTGAAGCGGGCGGTCGGGATAGCCAAGGGCTCGGGCGAGCCGAATCGCAACAAGGTTGGAACGGTGACGCTCCGGCAGGTCGAAGAGATCGCGAAGACCAAGATGCCGGACCTCAACGCGAGCGACATCGAAGCCGCTAAGAAGATCGTGATGGGGACGGCCCGCAGCATGGGCATAGAAGTAGAGCAGTAATTGGACCGGAGCGCGTGTTGGCCGCCAAATCACGTGGTGGCTTCGACTGGAGCTAGCCAGGCGGGAGGGGTGGGGCCCCGAGGAGCACTAACCGGCCCGAAGGGCCGGCGGCCAGGAGGAATTGGGTCATTGAAATGCGGTGCCCAAGGGAACCTGGCCGGGTTTTAGGCGCGAGCGAAGAGCGAGCGCCGCGCGCACTAAGGAAAGACAAAACAAGAGATGGCAGGCAAAGGCTACACCAAAGCAGCAGAAGCGGTCGGCGACAAACAGGACTTCACGCCGGAAGAAGCGATCGAGCTCATCAAGAAGGTGAAGTATACAAAGTTCGACGAGACCGTCGAGCTGGCGATGCGACTCGGCGTCGATCCTAAGCACGCAGATCAGATGGTGCGGGGCACTGTGGTGTTGCCGCACGGACTCGGTAGGACCCGGCGAGTCTTGGCCATCGCCTCCGGCGAGAAGGTCAAGGAAGCGGAAGATGCGGGAGCCGACCTGGTGGGCGGTGAGGACATGGTCGAGAAAATCTCTGGCGGCTTCATGGATTTCGAGGCCGTCGTAGCAACGCCGGACATGATGCGCAGTGTCGGGAAGCTGGGCAAAATCTTGGGCCCGCGAGGTCTGATGCCCAACCCCAAGACCGGTACGGTCACGTTCGACATTGGCAAGGCGGTGAAGGAAATCAAGGCCGGAAAGGTCGAGTTCCGCGTCGACAAGACCGCCATCATTCACGCAGCGGTGGGGAAAGTGTCTTTCTCCGATCAGAGCTTGTTGGAAAATCTGCAGGCTCTCGTCGACAGCGTAATGAGAGCGAAGCCGTCCGCGGCGAAGGGTAAGTACGTCAGGAGCATTGCTCTTTCTTCGACGATGGGCCCCGGGCTAAGAATCGACCCGCAAGCGCTCGGAATCAAGTAGGCCTAGGAGGATTTGGGTGAATCGAACCGAAAAACTGGTAGCGGTCGAGCAGCTAAACAAGGACGTCGAAGCCCTCTCGGGCGTATTTGCCGTGGACTTTCGGGGATTGAAAGTGGAAGAAGCCACCGAGCTTCGCAGGAAGATCAGAGAGTCCGGCTCGAAATACCGCGTAGTCAAGAACACCCTTGCCCTTCGTTCTCTCAAGGGAACTTCGTTGGAGCCAATCCAGGTTCACCTAAAGGGGATGACCGCATTGGCTTACACCGAAGCCGATCCGGTGGCGCTGGCGAAGCTCCTAAACGACTTTGCGAAGGATGTGCCGGTACTGACGTTCAAGGGCGGGATGATCTTTGGCAAGGAAGTCACCCCGGAGGAATGTAAGCAACTGGCGTCGTTGCCCAGCCGAGAAGAGCTTTTGGCGCAGCTACTCTCGGTGCTGCTGGCGCCGATACAGAATTTCTTGGGAGTGCTGGAGGCTCCCGCCCGCGACCTCATTTTGGTTTTGAAGGCCGCGGGAGATAAGCCCACGGAGTAAGTAATAAAAGAGGGTCCGATAGGGACCCCGAGCGAAGGAGCGATTCATGGCAGACATTACGCAACAGGACGTAGTTGGCTACATAAAGGGGATTTCGGTCCTGGAATTGGCCGATTTGGTGAAGACACTTGAGGACGAGCTTGGCGTGAAAGCCGCTGCAGCCATGCCTATGGCAGTGGCGGGACCTGGCGTTGGCGCTCCGGCCGCGGCCGAGGAGAAGACTGACTTCGACGTCGTACTGACCGCCGTCGGCGACAAGAAAATCAATGTGATCAAGGCAGTCCGCGAGGTGACCAGTCTCGGTCTCAAGGAAGCCAAGGACGTCGTGGAGGGTGTACCCAACACAGTCAAGGAAGGCGTTCCCAAGGAAGAGGCTGAGGCGATCAAAAAGAAGTTCGCGGATGCGGGAGCGACCGTCGAGCTTAAGTAGCTTCGTCTTTTTAGGGCCGCCCCGGGTCGCGTGCAATGCCGCGTGCGATGCCGCGTGCGGTGGCCCTTCGTTTTGAATCGAGCTCGAGCCCTTTGGCTCGGCGACCGATAGGAGTTTATGGGCACGATGCAGACAATGACTGCCAATCCATACCGGCAGAGGATCGACTTCTCGAGGATTCGAACCGCCATTCCCATCCCGAATCTCATTGAGATTCAGAAAAAATCCTACGAGCGATTCCTGCAGATGAGTCTTCTCACCTCGGAAAGAGAAGATTCGGGCCTGCAGGCTGTTTTCAAGTCTGTCTTCCCCATCACGGATTTTCGCGAGAACTGTGAGCTTCAGTTCGTCGAGTACTCGATCGGTGTCTGGGAGTGCAAGTGCGGAAAACTCGAGGGGCTACAGCATCTGCGGCGAGCCTGCCACTCGTGTGGCGCGAGCATTCGTACGAACCCACTCGGTGACCGAGAGGTCCCTTGCATGTCTTGCGGAAAGTCCAACGAGAATCGCGGGTCGGTCTGCGACACCTGCGGAGACTCTGTTGGGCTCAAGCTCAAGTATGACGTGGAGGAGTGTCAAGAGCGGGGTATGACTTACTCGGTTCCCCTTAAGGTCACCATCCGCCTCACCGTCTACGACAAGGACCCCGAGTCCGGCGTGCGGTCGATCCGGGACATCAAAGAGCAGGAAGTCTACTTCGGCGACATCCCGTTGATGACCGACAACGGCACGTTCATCATCAACGGCACCGAGCGAGTGATCGTCTCGCAGCTTCATCGATCGCCTGGTGTCTTCTTCCATGAAGTAGACAAAGGATCCTTTCTTGCCCAGATCATCCCCTACCGTGGCTCGTGGGTAGAGTTCGAGTTCGATCAAAAGAATCTGCTCTATGTCCGTATCGATCGAAAGCGGAAATTCCCGGCCACCGTCTTCCTCAAGGCGCTCGGACTTCGCTCCAACGAAGACATTTTGCGAATTTTCTATGCTGTGGATCGTGTCAACCTTCGAGACGGTACCCTTCAGCTCGAGGTCTCACCGTCTCTAGTAGGTCGGCGACTTTCGAAGAACGTCACCCCACCGGATAAAAAGAAAGATGTCATCGTCGCAGCCGGCAAACGGATAACCCACGCCGCTCTGGAGAAAATCCAGAGTGCCGGCATCACCGAAATCGAGGTCGGGGAAGCGGATCTCGAGGGTGGCTTCTCGGTTGCCGATGTCGTCGATCGTGAATCTGGCGAAGTGCTGACCGAGTCGAACGACGAGATCACACCTGAGGTGATCGCCCAGCTTGCCGAGTACAACCTGCCTTCCATCGACGTGTTCTTCCCGGCCCAGGTGGATGTCGGTCCGATCATTTCTCTGACACTCAAGAAGGATTCGCTCAAGAGCTCGGAGGAGGCGCTTATCGAGATCTATCGCCGACTCCGGCCGGGAGACCCCCCGACGCTCGAGAGCTCCCGTTCGCTCTTCAAGGGAATGTTTTTCAACCCGCAGAAATACGACTTCTCACGAGTGGGAAGGCTCAAGCTCAACACCAAGCTGGGTCTGGAGGGAAGCCTCGACCAGCGACTGCTCGAGCCCGCCGATTTCTTCGAGGTCATCAAGTATCTCCTGAGGCTCCAGAAGAATGTCGGGTCGGTGGATGACATCGACCACCTGGGTAACCGGCGCGTGCGATCGGTCGGTGAGCTCTTGGAGAACCAGTTCCGCATCGGTCTGGTACGGATGGAGCGAGCCATCAAAGAGAAGATGAGCGTCTATCAGGAGATGGCCACCGCCATGCCTCATGACCTCATCAACGCCAAACCGGTCATGGCCGCGGTCAGGGAGTTCTTCGGATCTTCCCAGCTGTCGCAGTTCATGGACCAGACGAACCCGCTTTCGGAGGTTACCCATAAGCGACGCCTGTCAGCATTGGGCCCAGGTGGACTTTCGAGAGAGCGCGCGGGGTTCGAGGTTCGCGACGTTCACCCGACCCACTACGGGCGGATCTGTCCCATCGAGACCCCAGAAGGTCCGAACATCGGTTTGATCAGCTCGCTTGCCTGCTTTGCCCGCATCAACGAGTACGGTTTCATCGAGAGTCCTTACAAGATGGTCAAGGACGGCCGTGTACTCGATCATGTAAAGGTGATGGTCACCGGGGATTCCTCGTTCAAGGTCGGCGAGGTCATCGAGCAGTCGGCTCTTGATAAGGAGAACAACAAGGTTTCGCGCGAGGGCAAACGGGTGGCGGAGGCCGAACCGCATGGTTTCTACCTCTCCGCTTGGGAGGAAGATCGCTATGTGATTGCCCAGGCCAATGCCAAGGTCGATGACCGTGGCCGTCTGGAGTCGGATCGGATCAACTGTCGCCAAGCGGGCAACTTCATTCTTGCTCCTCGCGAGCAGGTCAATTGCATCGATGTCTCGCCCAAGCAGTTGGTTTCCGTGGCGGCATCTCTGATTCCGTTTCTCGAGAACGACGACGCCAACCGCGCCTTGATGGGCTCTAACATGCAGCGGCAGGCCGTTCCTCTTCTGCGCGCTGAGGCGCCTTTCGTCGGAACGGGGATGGAATATGTCACCGCCCGCGACAGTGGGGCGGTAGTTGTATGTCGACGCAGTGGAATCATCGACTCGGTGGACTCGCGGCGCATCATCGTTCGCATCGAGGGCGAGGGAACGAACAAGCGGGGCAAGGAGATCGGCGCCGACATCTACAATCTCACGAAGTTCAAACGGTCGAACCAGAACACCTGCATGAACCAGCGCCCGATCATCAAGGTCGGCGACAAGGTGGAAAAGGGCCAGGTTATTGCGGACGGCCCCTGCACCGACCAGGGTGAGTTGGCTCTGGGGCGCAACATTCTAGTGGCCTTCATGCCTTGGCGCGGCTACAACTTCGAAGACGCGATCTTGGTCTCGGAGAAACTGGTCAAGGCTGACGCCTACACCTCGATCCACATCGAGGAGTTCGACACCGAAGCCCGCGACACTAAGCTCGGACCGGAGGAGATCACTCGCGACATCCCCAATGTCTCGGAAGGCTTCCTGTCCAACTTGGACGAGTCGGGCATCATCCGCGTCGGCGCCTATGTGAAACCAGGCGATATCCTCGTGGGCAAGGTCACTCCTAAGGGTGAAACCCAGCTCACGCCAGAAGAAAAACTGCTGCGTGCCATCTTCGGTGAGAAGGCGGGTGACGTCAGGGATGCCTCCCTCACGTGTCCACCGGGCATCGAAGGGATCGTGGTGGACGTGAAGATCTTCTCCCGCAAGGGTGTGGAAAAGGACGAGCGGGCGAAGGCGATCGAGGCGGACGATTTGGGGTTGCTCGAGAAGAACCTCAACGACGAGATCCGCATTCTCAAGGAGGAGCGGAACAAGAGAGTGATCGAGCGTCTCTCCGGCAGCACCTTGGTGGAGGACCTCGTTAACCCGCGGACGGGCGAAAAGCTTCTCACCAGGAAGACCAAACTGACTAAGGACGTCTTACGTGATCTGAAGCCGGGCTACTTGGGCCTTTTGGAGACCGATGTCTCCGTCGATATCCTGGACGAGATCCAGGAGATCGAAGACAAGACCGAGCGGCAGGTCGAGGTTCTCAAAGCGCTTTTCGACGAGCGCATGAATCGTCTCCAGAAGGGTGACGAGCTGCCACCCGGCGTTATCAAGATGGTCAAGGTCTACGTGGCCATGAAGCGCAAGCTGTCGGTCGGTGACAAAATGGCGGGACGACACGGCAACAAAGGTGTCATCGCCAGAATTGTCCCCGAAGAGGACATGCCCTACCTTCCCGACGGGACTCCGGTCGAGGTGGTCCTCAACCCGCTCGGCGTGCCTTCGCGTATGAACGTCGGGCAGATCTTGGAGACCCACCTTGGTTGGGCTGGCAAGATACTCGGAAAATACTTTGCTACCCCGGTTTTCGACGGCGCTTCCGAGGCTCAGATCAAGGAGTTCCTGACCGAGGCGAACGACGGTGAGTCGTCGCACGGGGCCTTGAGACCCAATGTTCTGGAGGGTGGCAAGACCCTGCTCTATGACGGTATGAACGGCGAGCCGTTCGAGCAGGACGTCACCATTGGATACATCTATATGCTCAAGCTGTCCCATCTCGTCGACGACAAGATGCACGCCCGCAGCATCGGACCATACAGCCTAATCACCCAGCAGCCGTTGGGTGGCAAGGCGCAGTTTGGTGGGCAACGGTTCGGTGAAATGGAGGTTTGGGCGCTGGAGGCCTACGGTGCTGCGCACACCTTGCAAGAGCTGCTCACCGCCAAGTCAGATGACGTGTACGGTCGAGCAAAAATCTACGAGGCGATCGTCAAGGGCGACACCTCGTTTGCTCCAGGGCTCCCCGAATCGTTCAACGTTCTCATTCGGGAGTTGCAGAGCCTCTGTTTGGATGTCGAGTTACTAAAGACGAAAGATTGAACGCCACAGTACCCCAGGTAATGGAAAGACAGGACAGGAGGATATACTCTTGAAAGCCTTTGCCACTCCTCGCGACCAAGGAAACTTGGTCGTCGATTTCGATGCCATCAAAATCAGTCTGGCTTCCCCGGAGAAGATCCGCGCTTGGTCACACGGAGAGGTGACCAAACCGGAGACCATCAACTACCGCACCTTCAAGCCGGAGCGGGATGGTCTGTTTTGCGCGAAGATCTTCGGCCCGGTGACCGACTGGGAGTGTTTGTGCGGTAAGTACAAACGCATGAAGCACCGTGGTGTCATCTGCGATAAGTGCGGTGTAGAAGTCACGCAGTCCAAGGTTCGGCGGGAACGATTGGCTCAGATTGAGCTGGCTTGCCCGGTTTCTCATGTTTGGTTTTTCAAGGGTCTACCGAGCCGTATCGGACACCTGCTCGATATGTCTCTGCGCGACCTGGAGCGGGTTCTCTACTTCGAATCTTACGTGGTCATCGATCCAGGCGACACACCTCTCAAAGAGAAGGAACTGCTAAGCGAAGAGCGTTACCGTGCTCATCGAGAGGAATACAAGAACAAGTTCGCCGCCTCTATGGGGGCGGAATCGATCAAAGAACTGCTTCGCCGAGTGGACGTCGAGGATCTATCGCAGGAACTCCGTGCGCTGATGAAGACCGAGACGTCGCTGCAGAAAAAACTCAAGTTCGCTAAACGGCTCAAGGTGGTCGAGGCTTTTCGTAAGTCCAACAATCGACCGGAGTGGATGATTCTGGACGTGATTCCCGTCATTCCGCCCGAGCTGCGGCCGCTGGTGCCGCTCGACGGTGGGCGTTTCGCGACCAGCGACCTCAACGATCTCTATCGGCGCGTCATCAACCGCAACAACCGGTTGAAGAAACTGATGGAGCTCAAGGCACCCGATGTCATCGTCCGGAACGAAAAGCGAATGCTGCAGGAAGCTGTGGACGCGCTCTTCGACAACGGGAGAAGGGGCCGTGTTCTCAGAGGAGCCAACAATCGTCCGTTGAAGTCCCTCTCCGATACACTGAAGGGAAAGCAGGGGCGTTTTCGTCAGAACCTGCTCGGAAAGCGAGTCGATTATTCCGGGCGTTCGGTTATCGTGGTTGGTCCCGAGCTGAAGCTCCATCAGTGTGGGCTCCCCAAACGGATGGCGTTGGAGCTCTTCAAACCCTTCATCTACAACAAGCTCGAACAAGTGGGTTTGGCAACGACAATCAAAGCGGCCAAAGAAATGGTCGAGCAGCAGCGGCCTGAGGTCTGGGACTTCTTGGAAGAGGTCATCCGCGAGCACCCCGTACTGCTCAACCGGGCCCCTACCCTTCACCGTTTAGGTATCCAGGCATTCGAGCCGGTACTAGTGGAAGGAAAGGCGATCCGTATCCATCCGCTGGTTTGTACCGCATTCAACGCGGACTTCGACGGCGACCAGATGGCGGTCCACATTCCTCTTTCTCCCGAATCGCAGATCGAGGCGTCGTTGTTGATGCTGGCCTCCCGCAACATCTTGTCCCCTGCGAACGGACAGCCTGTTGCCGTTCCATCGCAGGACATGGTTTTGGGATGCTACTACCTGACCAAGGAGAAGCCTCATGGACTCGGCGCCGGCCGGGCCTTCGCTTCGACAGATGACGTTGTCTTGGCGCTTCAAGCTGGCGTGGTGGAGACGCTCAGTCCCATCCGGTTGCTCTACACCGGGCAGATCATCGATCTGACGACGGCTTTCGATACACAAGATGTCGTCCATGCGGACGTTCAGGAAGTGGAGAGCGATGTGATCGACACTACCGTCGGTCGCGCGATTTTCAATGATCACTTACCCAAGGACATTCCGTTCATTAACGGGCTCTTGAAAAAGAAGGGGCTCGGCAGCCTGGTCAACTTCTGCTACTTGACGTATGGGATCGATAAAACAGTCGAGATGCTGGACTCACTCAAGAATCTCGGTTTCTACTACGCCACGCGGAGCGGAATCTCGATCGGGATCGATGACCTCGTCATTCCGAGCCAGAAGAACGTTCTGGTAGCAACAGCACTGCAAGAAGTCAAAGAGGTCGACGACCAGTATCGCGAAGGAGCCATCACCAAGGGTGAGCGTTACAACAAGGTCATCGCCATTTGGTCGAACGTCACCGATAGCGTGGCACAGGAGATGTTCCAGGAGATGGAGCGCCAGGAGCGCGAACAGAGCAAGTTCAACCCGATCTACATGATGGCGGATTCGGGGGCTCGCGGCAGCAAGCAGCAGATCCGTCAGCTCGCTGGAATGCGCGGTCTGATGGCGAAGCCCTCCGGGGAGATCATCGAGACCCCCATCACCAGTAACTTCCGCGAGGGTCTTACCGTGCTCCAATACTTCATCTCGACTCACGGAGCTCGGAAGGGGTTGGCGGATACGGCGCTCAAGACTGCCGACTCGGGATACCTCACCCGGCGTCTGGTCGATGTGGCGCAGGACGTCATCATCTCCGAGGAAACCTGCGGGACAGTCGATGGGATTTACGTCGGGGCGATCATCGAAGCGGGTGAAGTCATCGAGCCGCTCCGAGACCGAATCGTGGGCCGCGTCCCCCTCGAGACTATCAAGGACAGCTTCACCGGCGAGATCATCGTGAGCCCCAACCAGGAGATCACCGAGGACACCGCCAATGCGATTCAGCACACCGGCGTGGAGCGAGTCAAGATTCGTTCGGTGTTAACCTGCGAGTCGCGGCGCGGAGTGTGCTCGATGTGCTATGGCCGCAACCTCGCGACGGGCCGCTTGGCCGATCTCGGTGAAGCGGTCGGCGTGATTGCCGCTCAGTCCATCGGTGAACCGGGCACTCAGCTCACCATGCGCACGTTCCACATTGGTGGTACGGCGAGCCGGGTGGCAGAACAGACCACGCTCGGGTCGAAGGAAGCGGGAGTGGTGAAGTTCGTCAACCTCTCTACTGTCAAAAACAAGGAGGGCCACCTCGTTGTGATGAACCGCGCCGGGCAAATTCTCGTCGTCGACGACAAGGGCCGCGAGCGGGAAAGGTATCCGCTGGTCTACGGAGCGAAGCTGAAGGTCAAGGACGGACAGAAAATCGACTCTGGCAAAACCTTCGTGGAGTGGGATCCTTACACTTTCTCGATTCTGACTGAGGACGGCGGTACCGCGCACTTCAAGGACATCGTGCAGGGCCTGACTGTCCAAGAGGAAGTGGACGAGGTGACCGGTATGTCTATGCCGGTCATCATCGAGACGTCGGATGAGAAGCGGCAGCCGGCCATTGTCATCAGGGATGCCAAGAAGAAAGAGGTCCGCAGCTACCTGCTCCCATCCGGTGCTCACCTGATGGTTGGAGACGGTAAAGCAGTGCATCCGGGAGACGTCCTCGCGAAGATTCCGCGCGAGACGACCAAGACCAAAGACATCACCGGAGGGCTACCACGCGTGGTCGAGCTCTTCGAGGCGCGAAAACCGAAAGACCCTGCGGTCATCACCGAAGTCGACGGTGTGGTTCGCTATGGCGGCATCAGCAAGGGCATGCGGAAGATCACGGTGGTCGCGGAAAGCGAAGAGGCTCGCGAATACTCCGTGCCACGAGGTGTTCACATCAACGTCCAAGAGGGAGAGCGAGTCAAAGCTGGTGAACCTCTCATGGACGGCCCCATCAACCCACACGACATTCTCAATGTTCTGGGTGAAAAGGAGCTGGAGAACTACCTGGTCAACGAAATCCAGGAGGTTTACCGGCTACAGGGTGTCACCATCAACGATAAACACATTGAAGTCATTGTGCGTCAGATGATGCGGTGGGTGAAGGTCGAGGAGGTCGGAGACACCGAGTTCCTCATTGACGAGACCGTCGATCGCTTCAAGTTCACCGAAGAGAACGAGAGAGTGGTGTCCCGTGGCGGGCGCCCCTCGACGGGTCGACCGCTCTTGCTTGGGATCACCAAGGCGTCGCTCTCGACGGATAGCTTTATCTCTGCCGCCTCTTTTCAGGAGACGACTCGGGTGCTCACCGAGGCGAGCATCAGTGGTCGGGTCGACTACCTGAGAGGACTCAAAGAGAACGTCATCATGGGCCGGCTGATACCCGCGGGGACCGGACTAGAGATACACCGCCAAGTGGCGATTCCGGACGCCCAGCCCCTCGAGCGGCAGCCGGAGTTGCCGGGTGAGGAATTTGCCCGTGAGGTCGAGTACCTCGTCGAACAGCAGGAAGGCAACCCGGACGGCGGCGATGCGGTGTCCACAGAAGGAGTGGAACAGACGTAGGTGCTAAGGGCACGGCACTCTGCGCGAGGAGCCATCAGCTGGCCCGAAGATGCCGAAAAAGCCGCTCTGGGCGCGGGAAATCGACCCGGAGCGGGCGCAACTTGTTATGGAAGAATCCTTGACAGGCTTTAACGGCCCTGCTAGACTCGTCAGGTTGTGCTCTTGCAGGGCCGCCGGCCCTGCATTGCTATCTCTGGGCGGCTCAACAGCTTAAGGGAAATTACGGGAGTAGAAACTTTTGCCAACAATCAGTCAGCTGGTCCGCAAGGGCCGTAAGAAGCTGAGCTCGAAGACCGACAGCCCGGCACTCCAGGGGAGTCCGCAAAAGCGTGGCGTGTGTGTCCGTGTCTTTATCTCGACCCCCAAGAAGCCGAACTCGGCCCTTCGGAAAGTGGCAAGAGTAAGACTGACGAACGGAATCGAAGTGACGACGTACATTCCCGGGATTGGGCATAACCTGCAGGAGCACTCGATCGTCTTGATTCGTGGCGGTCGTGTGAAGGATCTCCCTGGGGTTCGCTACCACGTCGTCCGTGGCGCATTAGACGCAGTTGGCGTTCAGGATAGGAAAAACGGCCGCTCCAAATACGGTGCCAAGCGGCCCAAAGCGTAAAGAAGTTTTGAGAGTTTCGGCCAATGCCTAGACGAAGAGAAGTACCGAAGGCTGAAGTCAACGCGGACGCACTCTACAACAGTGTGCTTGTCTCGAAGTTCATCAACGTCGTGATGAAGGAGGGCAAGAAAAGCACCGCCGAGACGATTGTTTATCGCGCCTTCGACAAGATGCGCGAACGTGCCGATGAGGATCCGCTCAAGCTCTTCAAGAAGGCGGTCGACAACGTTCGGCCGTCGCTCGAGGTAAAGAGCCGCCGCGTGGGAGGCAGCAACTATCAAGTCCCCGTGGAGGTGAGGGTCGAGCGTCGGACATCACTTTCCCTGCGCTGGCTCGTGAATCAGGCACGCAACCGGCCCGAAAAGACGATGATCGAGAAGTTGGCTGGCGAGTTGCTCGACGCGGCCAATAACCGAGGCGGCGCAGTTAAGAAAAGAGAAGACACCCACCGGATGGCAGAGGCTAACAAGGCTTTTGCTCACTACCGCTGGTAGCCAGCGGACCGGAAACATTAGAGCTCGGTGTCGTCCGGACCTCCCGAATCCGGCGGCGAACGGGCTTTTGAGGCCAGAGACGGGATATCCGTTCCTATAGAAGCAGTGTCCTATGCCTAGATTAGTTCCTTTAACCAAGACGCGTAACATCGGCATCATGGCGCACATCGATGCGGGGAAGACGACTACCACCGAGCGCGTCCTGTACTACACCGGTATTACCCACAGGCTCGGTGAAGTGCACGAGGGCACGGCCACTATGGACTGGATGGAGCAGGAGCAGGAAAGGGGTATCACCATTACCTCGGCTGCTACCACCAGCTTCTGGCGCGACTACCGGATCAACATTATCGATACCCCAGGTCACGTCGACTTCACCGCGGAGGTAGAACGGTCCTTGAGGGTGCTGGACGGGGCGGTCGCCGTTTTCTGTGCCGTAGGTGGGGTCGAGCCCCAGTCGGAGACCGTCTGGCGGCAGGCGGATCGGTACCAAGTACCGCGCATTGCTCTCGTCAACAAGATGGACCGCACGGGGGCTGACTTCCAACACGCGGTAGAGATGATGCGGACACGATTGGCGGCCAACGCGATTCCAATCCAGCTGCCCATCGGGGCGGAAGAGAACTTTGCGGGTGTCATCGACCTCATCAGTATGAAGGCGGTGCGCTACCTCGACGAGACACGCGGCGCAGAGTTCACCGTAGAAGAGATATCCGAGGATCACCTTGAGGCTGCGAAGGCCGCGCGGGACAAGCTTATCGAGGCCGTGAGCGAAGTTGACGACCACCTCATGGAACGTTACATCGAGGGAAAGACCGCCTCCAATGAGGAGATCGCGGCCGCCCTGCGCAAGGCAACCATCAGTCTCCAAATCGTGCCAGTTTTGTGCGGCTCCGCCTTCAAGAATAAGGGGATCCAACCTTTGCTGGATGCGGTGGTGGATTACCTCCCGTCCCCAGTCGATGTTCCGGCGATCGTCGGCATCGATCCGGAAAAGGACGCAGAAGTGGAGAGAGCGGCTAATGACGACGCTCCTTTCTCCGGTTTGGTGTTCAAGATTCTCACCGATCCATTCGTCGGGCAGTTGGCCTTTTTCCGCGTCTACTCCGGGGTCTTGAAAAGTGGCTCATACGTTCTCAACGCGACGCGTGACAGCCGCGAACGCATCGGACGAATCCTCAAGATGCACGCGAACAAGCGCGAGGACATCAAAGAAGTCTATGCCGGTGACATTGCCGCCGCGGTCGGCCTGAAAAGTGTTCAAACTGGCGACACGATCTGTGACCAGGACCATCCCGTCGTTCTGGAGTCGATGGAGTTTCCCGAACCGGTCATCTCGGTGGTCATCGAGCCCAAGACCAAGGTGGATCAGGAAAAACTAGGATTGGCCCTAGGCAAGCTCACTCAGGAAGATCCGACCTTCAAAGTCTTTAACGATCAGGAGACAAGCCAAACCATCATTAGCGGCATGGGAGAGCTTCACCTCGAGATCGTCGTCGACCGATTGCTCCGCGAATTCAACGTGGCCGCCAACGTCGGCAAGCCACAGGTCGCCTATAAAGAGACGATTCGCAAGAGTGTCAAAGCGGAAGGTCGCTACGTCCGTCAGACGGGAGGTCGTGGCCAGTTCGGTCACGTCAGGATCGAGATCGAGCCGATTCCGGGGCAGAAGTTCGAGTTCGCGAACGTTATTCGTGGTGGGTCCATTCCGCGCGAGTACATTTCGTCGATCGAGGCGGGCATCGTGGAAGCGATGGAGCATGGCATCCTCGCCGGCTATCCGATGGTAGACATCAAGGTGAACCTCTACGACGGTTCCTACCATGAGGTGGATAGCTCGGAAATGGCATTCAAGATTGCTGGCTCCATGGCTTTCAAGGAGGCGGCTCGCAGTGCCGATCCAGTCCTCCTCGAGCCGATCATGCAGGTGGAAGTCGTGGTTCCAGAAGACTATATGGGTGAGGTCATTAACGATCTCAATTCCCGTCGGGGTCGCGTGACCGGCATGTCCGCCCGCAATAATACCCAAATCATTGGTGCCAACGTCCCGCTCGCCGAGATGTTTGGCTATGCCACCGATCTTCGTTCCGCCACCCAGGGACGCGCTACCTACACGATGCACTTCGCTGAGTATCAGGAAGCGCCCAAGCAAGTGGGCGAGGAAGTCGTAGCCAAGGTGCAAGGCCGTTAGGTGACTACATTGCCGGACATATACCCACGCCTAAAGACGACAAAAAAGATGACCACGAAAAACGACCGATAAGGAGCAATAGGGAGTCATGGCGAAGGAGAAATTTGATCGAAGTAAGCCGCATGTAAACGTGGGGACGATTGGGCATGTGGACCACGGTAAGACGACGTTGACGGCGGCGATAACGAAGGTCCTGCATAGCAAGGACGACAAAGTGTCGTTCCGGAGCTTCGACTCGATCGACAACGCTCCTGAAGAGCGAGAGCGAGGGATCACGATCGCGACGGCGCACGTGGAGTACACGACGGATAACCGTCACTACGCGCACGTGGACTGCCCGGGCCATGCGGACTATGTGAAGAACATGATTACGGGAGCGGCTCAGATGGACGGAGCGATCCTGGTGGTGTCGGCGGCTGACGGGCCAATGCCGCAGACGCGGGAGCACATATTGTTGGCGCGTCAGGTAGGAGTGCCCTTCATCGTGGTGTTTTTGAACAAGACGGATGCGGTGGACGATCCGGAGCTGTTGGACTTAGTGGAGCTCGAGGTCCGGGAGTTATTGACGCAATACGAATTCCCTGGAGACGACATTCCGATCATACGTGGAAGTGCACTAAAGGCGTTGGAGGGAAGCGGAGAGCCAGGGGCGGAAGAGAGCAAGTCGATCATGGAACTGATGGCGGCTCTGGACGATTACGTGCCGCTGCCGGAGCGAGACATCGACAAGCCGTTCCTGATGCCGATCGAGGACGTGTTCTCGATTTCTGGTCGTGGGACGGTGGTGACGGGTCGTGTGGACCGTGGCAAGGTGAAGGTGAGTGAAGAGATCGAGATCGTCGGCATCCAGGAGACGCGCAAGCGTGTAGTGACGGGAGTGGAGATGTTCAAGAAGCTCCTGGACGAAGGGATGGCGGGGGACAACATAGGTGTTTTGCTTCGCGGGACGGAGAAGGACGAAGTGGAGAGAGGTATGGTGCTGGCCAAGCCTGGCTCGATCAAGCCGCACACGAAGTTTAAAGGAGCGGTCTACGTTCTGACGAAGGAAGAGGGAGGACGTCACACGCCGTTTTTCACGGGATATCGTCCGCAGTTCTATTTTCGTACGACGGACGTGACGGGAGTGGCGTCGTTGTCGAGTGGAGTGGAGATGGTGATGCCGGGCGACAACACGGACCTAGAGATTGAGATGATCACCCCCATCGCCATGGAGAAGGGACTGCGTTTCGCGATTCGCGAGGGCGGTCGTACGGTGGGTGCCGGCACCATCACCGATATCATCGAGTGAAGACTAGAGACAGAGGCTAGCGGTCAGGAACCGAGTAGGAGACTATGGCAGCAATAAGTGAAAAAATTCGAATTCGGCTTAAGGCGTACGACCATCGCATCCTCGACCAGTCCACGCACGAGATCGTAGAAACGGCGAAGCGCACCGGAGCGCGGATCGCGGGGCCGATTCCATTGCCCACGGTAAAGAACAAGTGGACCGTTCTTCGCTCGCCGCACGTCGATAAGAAATCGCGTGAACAGTTCGAAGTTCGCACCCACAAGCGGTTGCTGGACATCTTCGAGCCCACGCCACAGACCGTAGACGCTCTCATGCGCCTCGACCTCCCGGCCGGCGTGGATGTGGAAATCAAGGCCTTCGGGAAGGAGCATTCCAAGTAGTTTCCGCCCGACTTCGTGACAGGCCAGACTAGACCAGACTAGACCAGACTAGAAAAGAGCAGCTATGCCAAACGGAATCATCGGTAAGAAGATCGGCATCACGCAGCGTTTTGCTGCGGATGGTTCGGTGATCCCGCTCACTGTGGTGCAAGCCGGCCCCTGTGTCGTCGTGCAACGGAAGACCAAGGAGCGAGACGGCTACGATGCCATTCAACTTGGTCTGGTGGAACCGGGTCGGAAGCTTCATACGAACAAACCAATGGAAGGGCACTTCAAGAAGGCTTCGGTGGCGCCTGTGAAAGTGCTGCGTGAGTTTCGAGTCGCGCCGGATGAAGAGTTGAAAGTGGGGGAGTCGGTTAAGGCTACGATGTTCACTCCTGCCGAACGAGTGAATGTCAGTGGGGTGAGTAAAGGCAAAGGGTTCGCCGGCGTGATGAAGCGTCATCACTTTGCTGGAGGTCGCGCCTCACATGGATCGATGTTTCACCGCGCTCCCGGTTCCATCGGCCAATCGTCCTATCCGTCCAAGGTGATGAAGGGAATGAGAGCCCCCGGACACATGGGGCAGGAGCGAGTCACCGTAAAAAACCTTCAAGTAGTGGAAGTCAGTGAGGAAGACAATTTGCTCTTGATCAAGGGTGCAGTACCCGGAGCCAATGGAACTTACCTCGAGATCGTCAAAGTAGGTTAACTCCCATGCCGACCGTACCGCTAATAGACATCGCCGGTAAGAACCGCAGCGAGCGGATTTTGAGTGACGTCGTTTTTGGCGTCAAGCCAAACCGCCATCTTCTATACGAAGCGGTGAAACAGTTTCGCGCCGGGCAGCGACGCGGTACGCACTCAACCAAGACTCGCGGGCTCGTTTCGGGTGGTGGAAAAAAACCTTGGCGGCAGAAGGGTACCGGCCGCGCTCGGGTTGGCAGCAACCGGACGCCTATTTGGCGAGGCGGTGGAATCACTTTCGGTCCCCACCCTCGGGATTACTCGTTCAAGCTACCGGGAAAGGTTCAAAGAGGGGCGCTTCGCTCGGCTCTTTCGCTACGAGCCAGCCAAGGAGTGGTTCTGGTAATCAACGAGTTCGATCTCGAGAAACCCAGTGCCAAACGGCTACGTGCGCAGCTCGACGAGCTCGGAGCCACCAAGGGGACGTTGCTGGTCGATGTCAAACCGAACCGCGAGCTCCTGTTGTCGGCTAGAAACCTGCCGGGAGTGGAAGTGCGGTCGGTGGCGGCTCTACATACTTATGAGGTTTTGGCGGCCCGACACGTTTTCCTCTCCGAGGACGCGGTCACCCACCTGGAACAGAGGCTCGGCTCATGAACATGATGGACGTCATTCGGGGGCCCCTCATTACCGAGAAGGCGACCCGGCTCAAAGAAGATGGACGCACGCTTTGTTTCGAAGTCGCCACCGCGGCCAGCAAGTCCGAAATTCGCCTAGCAGTGGAAAAGTTGTTCAGTGTCAAGGTGGCCTCGGTTCGCACCGTCTCGATGCGTGGCAAGATGAAGCGCTACGGCCGATTCGAGGGGAAGCGTCCGGATTGGAAGAAAGCCTTCGTCACTCTCCGCAAGGGAGAGAAAATGATCGAGTTCTTCGAGGGGGTCTAACAAGCTATGGGTGTGAAGAAGTTCAGCCCCACGTCGCCGGGACGGCGGTTCTTCACGGTTCAAACGTTCGAGGAGCTGACCACCGAGCGACCTCTCAAATCGTTGACCGAGTCCAAAAAAAGGACTGGTGGGCGCAACTCTGCCGGGCGGACGACGTCATGGTTTCGCGGGGGGGGCCACAAGCGTCGATACCGGGTCATCGATTTCAAGCGAGACAAAGAGGGAGTGCCGGCGAAAGTGGCGGCGATAGAGTATGACCCCAACCGGTCGGCCAGGATCGCGCGCTTACATTATGCGGATGGGGAAAAGCGCTACATCTTGCAACCCACGGGACTGGAAGTCGGAGCGATGGTTGTTTCGAGTAGCACGGCCGATATTCTTCCCGGCAATTGCTTGCCCATCGAGTCCATTCCTCTGGGGACGATCATTCACAATGTGGAGCTCAAGCCGGGTAAGGGCGGACAGATGGCCCGCAGCGCGGGCGCCAGCGTGCAGCTGGTTGCGAAGGAAGGTGACTATGCCCACGTGAAACTTCCTTCCGGGGAGGTCCGAAGGGTTCATCGGCGCTGCCGGGCGACGATTGGGCAGGTGGGTAACCTCGATCACGAGAACATTACTTATGGCAAGGCGGGTCGCAGGCGTTGGCTGGGACGACGTCCACATAACCGCGGCGTGACCATGAATCCAGTGGACCATCCCCATGGCGGAGGGGAAGGCCGGACGGCGGGAGGCCGACATCCCTCGACTCCTTGGGGAGTTCCGACCAAGGGCTATAAGACCCGTAACAACAAACGCACGGACGATTTCATCATCCGTCGCCGTCGTCAAAAATGAATTTGGTGTAGGAAAAACGCAATGACTAGATCGTTAAAAAAAGGTGCTTTTGTTGACGATAGCCTCATGAAGAAGCTCGACCACATGAACCAGCGGGGCGAGAAGAAAGTGATCAAGACCTGGTCACGTCGCTCGACCGTTACTCCGGACATGGTCGGCCACACGCTCGCCGTTCACAACGGGAAGAAGTTTATTCCGGTTTACTGCACCGAGAACATGGTGGGTCACAAACTGGGTGAGTTCTCGCCGACCAGAATCTTCCGCGGCCACACGACGAAGGCGGAGAAGGCGGCGCAGGTAGCTGCTGCCAGTAAGTCTAAATAAGGGAAGCTCGAGAGAGAGATGATTCAAGCTAGAGCGACGGCCAGATTCGTTAGAGGATCGCCGCAGAAGGCGGGGTTGGTGGTCGATCTGATCCGCGGTAAACGGGCGGTCGACGCGCTGGCGATTCTCCAGCACACCAATAAAGCGGTTTGTAAATTAGTAGAGAAGGTTCTTCGCTCCGCCATTGCCAACGCGCAGCAGCAAGCTCTCGAAGAGGCCAAGCGTATCGACGAAGATGATTTGGTGGTTGTCGCCGCTTATGCGAACCAGGGCCCCTCCTTCAAGAGGATTCGGCCCGCACCCATGGGTAGGGCATTTCGCATCATCCACCGGACGACTCACCTCACCATCCAGGTGGCCGAAAAGGAAGGTACTGCGCAAGGGCAGCCAAGCTAGGGAACGCCGCAAGGCCAAGCTAAGAGAGACCAAGACCAGCCAAGAGGAGACAAATGGGACAGAAGGTTCATCCGTACGGATTCCGGCTCGGGTATAACAAGACCTGGCGTTCGCGTTGGTATGCGGAACGGGACTACGGGAAGTTGCTGCACGAGGACCTCAAGCTCAAAAGGGATCTCAAGAAGCGGTTCTCTCATGCGGGCATTTCGCGAGTGGAGATCGAGCGGGCCGCCAACAAGCTCAAGATCAATGTCCATACATCGCGGCCTGGGATCATCATTGGTCGAAAGGGAACCGAGGTCGACAAATTGAAGACCGACGTGCAGGCGAGAACCCAGCGCGAGGTCTACATCAACATCATCGAAGTACCGAAACCGGAGCTGGATGCACAGTTGGTAGCTGAGTCGATTGCACTACAGCTCGTGAAACGTATTGCCTTCCGACGTGCCATGCGAAAGGCGGTCGACTCTACGATGCGTTTCGGAGCCCGCGGCGTCAAGGTTCGTTGCTCGGGACGATTGAACGGCGCGGAAATTGCGCGGTCCGAGTGGTACCTGAACGGACAGTTGCCGCTTCACACGCTTCGCGCCGACATCGACTACGGATTTGCCGAGGCCTTTACGACCTACGGGCAGATCGGAGTCAAGTGCTGGATTTACAAGGGCGATGCGTTCCCAACCGGGCCCGCCTTCCGTGAGGGAGTGCCTGGTCGGCGCCCTCGCCCGGGTGAGCCATCTGCGCCGACTCAGAAGGTCGAGACTCCCAGGGCTGTTCAAGCTAGCCCAGCCGGCCCAGCCGGCCCAGCCGGCCCAGCCGGCCCAGCCGGCCCAGCCCAAGACCTGCCCCGGCGACCGAACCGGCTAAGGCTAAACCAGCAAAACCGGCTGAGCCTACTCCTGCCCCTGCCGCTAAAGTTGCTAAGGAAGCGGTCGCGCCGGAAAAGGAAGCCGAGCCTGCTAGTGATGCCAAGCTTGCTAGTGACGCCAAGCCTGCTAGTGACGCCAAGCCTGATGATGATGCCAAGCCCCCTGATGGAAAAGTCGGAAAAGTCGAGTAATCCGACCAAACGGAGAACTGCCGTATGTTGATGCCAAAGAAGGTTAAGTTCCGCAAACAACAGCGGGGACGCATGCGTGGCAAAGCCTGGCGGGGGCATACCGTTGCGTTCGGCGACTATGGTCTCAAGGCGCTCGAGCCGTGCTGGTTGACGGATCGGCAAATCGAAGCGGCTCGCGTGGCGATCACCAGGTTCATCAAGCGCAGCGGTCGTATTTGGATCCGGGTGTTTCCGGACAAGCCGGTTACCAAGAAGCCGCAGGAAACACGAATGGGTAAGGGTAAGGGCAGCCCCGAGTTTTGGGTGGCGGTAGTGCGACCCGGACGGATCCTTTACGAGATGGAGGGGGTCCCGGAGGACGTGGCTCGCGAAGCCATGAGACTCGCTGGTCACAAGCTTCCCATTCGCACGAAGTTCACAGCCCGGTTCGAGGAGGAGTCCAAGCGGTGAAGGTGGAAAAATTTCGTGACCTCGGTGAAGAAGAGCTGGAGGCGAAGGAAGGAGATCTCCGCGAGGAGATTTTTCGCGCACGCATTCAAAAAGCGACCGGCCAGCTGGATCAGACCGGCAAGGTGCGAGCCCTGCGCAAGGATCTAGCCCGCGTGAAGACGCTCCTGGTTGAAAGGAAGCGTGTTCAGGTGGTTCAGGAGTCCAAGTGACTTATCGAAGCAATAGCTGAGAGAGAGTGTCCGGATGCCCAAGGTAAGCAAAGTTGGTATGGTGACTAGCAACAAGATGGATAAAACCGTCGTGGTGGCGGTGGAGCGGTTGGTTCGGCACCATCTGTACAAACGAGCCTTCAAGAAGACCTCTACCTTCATGGCGCACGATGAGGAGAACCGATGTCGCATCGGTGACCGCGTCCGTATCGTGGAGAGTCATCCTCTTTCCAAGCGAAAGCGTTGGAGGGTGACCGAGGTCATCCGCAGCTCCCCGGTCTATGAAGAGCCCGTGGAAACGGGCAACCAAAAGGCCTCCGCCGAGGGTTAGCCCTGGGATGGCCAGGTAGTAGCCAGTTGATAGTCAAGCTAAGTAGACGAATGGAAAGTCGAGTCTAATCATGATCCAGATGCAAACCGTCCTCGAAGTTGCCGACAACTCGGGGGCCAAACGGATCGCTTGTATCCTCCCTCTGGGAGGGAGTGTGGGTAGAGTGGCTCACTTGGGCGATGTTATTACCGCTTCGGTCAAGGAGGCGACGCCGGAGAGCGCCGTCAAGAAGGGCACGGTGGTCAAGGCGGTTATCGTCAGGACTCGCAAGGAGCATCGTCGCCGAGATGGTTCTTATATTCGCTTCGACAAGAACGCAGCGGTCTTGATTAACGATCAAGGCGAGCCAATTGGAACGCGTGTCTTCGGGCCGGTGGCACGTGAGCTCAGGGAAAAGAAATTCATGAAAATCATTTCGTTGGCGCCAGAGGTTTTGTAATCGTGTCAGTCGCACTTCGTATTAGAAAGAACGATCAGGTCGTGGTGATCGCGGGCCGGGACCGGGGAAAAAAAGGCAAGGTTCTTCGGATGCTCCCCTCGCGGAACCGTGCGATCGTCGAGCGCATTAACATGATGAAACGCCATACCCGTCCCAATCCCCAGCAGAACATCAAGGGTGGCATGGTCGAGCGGGAGGCCTCCATTGAGGTGAGTAATCTCATGATCGTCTGCAGTGAGTGTGATCGGCCAACCCGGTCTCGTCACAAGCTCCTCAGCGATGGACGCAAGGTACGAGTCTGCCACCAGTGCGAAGGGGTGATAGACAAATGAGCCGCCTCCAAGAGCACTACAAAAAGTCGGTGGTTTCCCAGCTAAAGAAGGAGCTCGGGATCGAGAACGTTATGGCCGTCCCGCGCATGGAAAAGGTCGTCGTCAATATGGGCGTCGGAGAGGGAGCCCAGAACATCAAGCTGCTCGAAGCTGCCATGGACGAGCTGGGTCGCATCACCGGTCAAAAGCCTGAGTTGAGGCGAGCCAAGAAATCGATCGCGTCCTTCAAGATTCGTGAGGGTAACCCGGTGGGAACCAGCGTGACGCTTCGCAGTCACCGGATGTACGAGTTCATGGATCGACTTTTCAACATTGCCCTTCCCAGAGTGCGCGACTTCCGGGGCGTGCCGGTTCGGTCCTTCGACGGTCGTGGCAACTTCACGCTGGGACTGAAGGAACAGCTAATCTTTCCGGAAATCGATTACTCCCGTGTGGATCGGACACGGGGCATGAATGTGACTTTTTGCACTACCGCCGGAGATGACCAAAGTGCTCGCAGGCTGCTAGAGCTTATGGGTATGCCGTTTCGGCGACAAACGTAATCGGGGGAATTGAGCGTGGCGAAGAAATCATCAATAGCCAAGGCGCAGCGGACTCCTAAGTTCGCGGTGCGGCGTCATAGCCGTTGCCAGATCTGTGGGAGGGCACGTGCGTATCTACGAAAGTTCGCCATGTGTCGACTGTGCTTCCGCAAGCTCGCCTTGGAAGGGCAGATACCTGGCGTGATCAAGTCCAGCTGGTAGGAGAAATTCAATATGATGACCGATCCGATTGCGGACATGCTGACCCGGATTCGTAATAGCCTGCGGGCACGTCAAGCTAAAGTCGACGTCCCGGGCTCCAAGCTCAAGCAGGAGCTCGCTAGGATTTTGAAGGAAGAAGGGTACATTCAGAATTACAAGTTTATGGAGAATCGACACCAAGGTGTGGTGCGGGTTTTCTTTCGCAAGGGCACCGGTGATGAAGAAGTGATTCAGGGGCTCGCGCGTGTCTCTAAGCCGGGCTGCCGGATTTATTGCAACAAGGACGAAATCCCCAAGGTTCAAGGGGGGTTGGGTATCAACATCCTGTCCACGTCTCGCGGTCTCATGACCGGCAAGCAGGCGACGCGTGACGGTGTGGGCGGAGAAATTCTTTGCAACATATGGTGATGTCTTATGTCGCGTATCGGTCGTAAGCCCATTCCCATTCCCACCGGGGTAAAGGTGGCTCTCCACGAAGATCGAGTCGAGGTGGAAGGGCCTAAGGGCAAGCTGGTTACCCGGCTGGCGAAGGGAGTGCGAATCGAACAGAGCGATGGGGAACTGCGCGCCGTTCCTGTCGAGGAATCGAAGGGCATTAGGCCGTTTTGGGGACTCACTCGCACTCTAGTGGCCAACGCCGTGCACGGCGTGACACAGGGTTTCTCGAAGGAGTTGGACATCGTGGGTATTGGTTACCGCGCGCAGGTGGAGGCCAAGAAGGTCTTGTTCAGTTTGGGCTACTCTCACCCCATCGAGTTCGAAATCCCTGCCGGCATCTCGGTCGACATCGAGAAACAAACCCGAATAACGGTGTCCGGTGTCGACAAGCAACAGGTCGGACAGGTCGCGGCCCGCATCCGCGACCTCCGGAAACCGGATCCCTACAAGCAGAAGGGCATTCGCTATGTGGGCGAGGTACTCAAGAAGAAGGCGGGCAAGACGGGAGCCGCTACCTAGGCTGCTCAGCCTACATAGCCTACATAGCCTACATAGGAAGAGTCTTATGAAAGTTCGGACCAGAGAGCAGGCGCGACAGCGCATTAAGTATCGAATTCGTCGCAAGCTTTCCGGCACGGCGGAGCGGCCGCGCCTTTGCGTCTATCGAAGCCTGAAGCACATCTACGCGCAGGTCGTGGATGATGCGACGGGGCGAACTCTGGTGTCTGCCAGCAGCTTGGAGAAGGATTTCTCCGGCAAAGTGGGTCAGAACCAGCAGGCGGCCACAGAGATCGGAAAGCTCGTCGCGGAACGCAGTAAGGAAAAAGGAATCGAGCAAGTGGTGTTCGACCGCAACGGGTTCAGATATCACGGCAGGGTAAAGACATTGGCAGACGCAGCGCGCGAGGGCGGGCTTAAGTTCTAACCATTCTAGCTTTAGGGCTAAGGAGCTTCATGCGATTACGACGGAAGATCGACTCGAGTTCGTTAGAGCTCAAGGACCAGGTTGTCAACATCAATCGAGTCACCAAGGTCGTCAAGGGTGGTAAGAACCTATCGTTCAGTGCCTTGGTCGTTGTCGGAGATGGAGCTGGGCACGTCGGTTTCGGCATGGGTAAGGCGAAGGAAGTTCCGTCCGCGATTCGAAAAGGGATAGAGATCGCCAAGAAGAATCTCATTCGTGTACCGCTCTCCGGATCTACGATTCCACACCTGGTCATCGGGCGGTACGGCGCGGGCCGCGTGCTCCTAAAGCCGGCTCCCGAAGGTACGGGGGTGATCGCGGGCGGAGCAGTGCGTGCGGTAGTCGAGTCGGCGGGAATTAGGGACATTCTTACAAAGTCATTGGGAACGGCGAATCCTCACAACGTTGTGAAGGCGACGTTGCAAGGACTCATCGAGCTCCGAGACCCGGTAGTGGTCGCCCGCTTGAGGGGTAAGGAGCTTTCCGAGGTAACAGGATAGGTGATGGCAGAGCCTGCCAGAAGATGACGAAGAAGACAACGAAGGAGTCGCCGAGCAGCAACGCGGAGGTGCCCGCTAAGCCTGCTAAGCCTGCTAAAAAGGCTAAGCCTGCTAAGGAAAAGGCTGCTACAACTGCCAAGTCTGTCCCTGGCAGTAAAGTTGCCCCTGCTGCTAAAGCCGTTAAAGAGGTCAAGCCCACCGACGAAGCCGGCCCTGCGGTCTCGGCTAGGAAGACGGTGGCCGCTTCGGGGGTTTTCCAGATCAAGCTGGTGCGCAGTCTGATCGGTAGCTCCCCCCATCAGAGGGCGGTGGTCGCGGGATTGGGGCTTCGCCGCATCAACCAGATTGTGACACGACAAGACACGCGAGAGATTCGAGGAATGGTGGCCAAGGTGGCCCATCTAGTGAACGTTCTCGCCTGAGGTTCGAAATGGGTTTGGAATCGCTGAAACCAGCTCGCGGAGCGGTGAAAAACAAAAAGAGGATTGGCCGTGGTCCCGGCTCCGGTTGGGGCAAGACGGCCGGCCGCGGCCACAAGGGCGCGAAGTCTCGCTCCGGCTACTCGAGACGCTACGGATTCGAGGGAGGCCAGATGCCCCTTATCCGACGCCTCCCCAAGCGCGGTTTCGTCAACAACTTTGCCAAGGAGCTGGCTACGGTCAACGTTCGCGACCTGGAGCGATTCCCGGAAGGAACAGTCGTGACGCCTGAGCTTCTGCAGACCACCGGGCTCATCCGAAAGTTGGGCGATGGGCTCAAGGTATTGGGCGACGGTGAATTAAAGAAGAACCTCGTCGTTCAAGCTCATCGGTTCAGCGCCACTGCGATCGCCAAGATCGAAGCCGCCGGAGGTAGGGCGGAGGTTTTGCCTACGTGATTGAGAGCCTCAAGAACATCTTTCGCATCCCCGATTTGAGGAATCGGGTGTTGTTTACCTTGGCGATGCTAGCCGTTTATCGCCTCGGTAATCACGTGCCCACTCCCGGCGTCGATGCGAGGGCTCTCACGGATTTTTTCGAGCAGAACCGGGCCACTTGGTTCGGCTTCGTGGACATGTTCTCCGGAGGCAATCTTTCCAAGGTCACGGTGTTCGCCCTTGGGATCATGCCCTACATCAGTGCCTCGATCATCCTGCAGCTATTGACAGTGGTGTGGCCCTACTTGGAGAAACTCTCCAAGGAGGGTGAGTTGGGGCGAAGGAAAATAACTCAGTACACGCGGTACGGGACGGTCTTGTTGAGTGTGATCCAGTCGGCGGGCATCGCCGCCTTCCTGCAAAAGACGACGTTGACCGGAGGGATTACCTTGGTCAGCAATCCCGGCCTGGGCTTCACGCTCATGACGGTGTTGACGCTGACCGCAGGCACGGTGTTCATCATGTGGCTGGGGGAGCAAATCACCGAACGCGGCGTCGGCAATGGAATGTCTTTGTTGATCTTTGCCGGGATCGTCGTGGGTTTTCCATCCGCCATAGTGACCACCGTTCGCAACCTGCAGACCGGGCAGCAATCGATCCTCGTGGTGTTGCTCCTATCGGCTTTTATGGTCGTTGTGGTAGCAGCCATTGTTTTTGTAGAACGTGGGCAGCGGAGGATTCCCGTCCAATATGCCAAACGGGTCGTGGGAAGGAAGATGTATCAGGGGCAGTCGACGCACTTGCCGCTTCGCGTCAATACCGGCGGAGTCATCCCGGTCATTTTCGCCAGCTCGATCATCGCTTTGCCGCAAACCTTTGCTTCGATGTTTCCGAGCAGTCCCTGGATGATAAATATCGCCCAGCAGCTGGCTTGGGGCATGCCGCTCTATACGCTCCTGTATGTTACGGCGATCATATTCTTTTGTTACTTTTACACCGCCATCATCTTCAACCCGAACGACGTGGCCGATAACATGCGGAAATATGGCGGCTACATACCAGGAATAAGACCCGGGAAACGTACCGCGGAGTATATTGATTCGATCCTGACGCGACTGACTCTAGGTGGCGCTATCTATTTGGCTGCGGTGGCCGTCTTGCCGGAGTTCTTGCTGGCAGGGTTCAAGGTCGCTCCCTTGCCCTTGATCGGGCCGTTTCTCGACTCGATTCTTCCGACTTTTGTGACGGAAGGACTGAACGTGACGTTCTATTTCGGGGGCACTTCGCTGCTCATCGTGGTGGGCGTCGCCATGGACACCGTTCAGCAGATAGAAAGTCAGCTGATCATGCGTCACTACGACGGCTTCATGAAGCGAGGGCGCGTCCGGGGAAGGCGGGGATAGGGCCATGCTGCGGCTGATCCTCTTGGGGCCCCCGGGTGCGGGCAAGGGAACGCAAGCGGAAAGACTTTCTGAAGAATTGAAGGTGCCCCGTATCTCGACCGGAGACATCCTGCGGCAGGCGGTTGCCGATGGGACGAGGCTCGGGCTCGAGGCGAAAAAGGTCATGGAGGCCGGTCAACTCGTGAGCGACGAAATCATGCTGGGCATTATCCGAGAGCGATTGGCCCAGTCCGACGCGGCGAGGGGTTACATTTTGGACGGTTATCCGCGAACGCTTCCGCAGGCACGCTCGCTCGACGAGCTTATGGGGGAACATCCAGATCCGGCGGTGGTGGTGGCTAACATCAGCGTGGATGACGAGGAACTGGTTCGGCGCATCTCCGGCCGCCGGAGTTGTCCGAACTGCAAGGCGGTTTTCAATGTACATCTACATCCTCCGCAGAAGCCAGACGTTTGCGATGCTTGTGGGCAGGGGCTGGTGCAACGAGCGGACGACGAAGAGGATACGGTGCCGGAGCGCCTGGCTGTCTACGATCGTCAGACCAGGCCTTTGTTGGACTATTACGGAGATCGTGTGGCGAACGTCGATGGCCAGGGCAATCCACAAACTGTGTTCGAACGGCTCTCCTCCGTATTGGGGCAGAAGACTGGGGAGCGTGGGAACCCATGATCGTCCGTCGATCCGAGAAAGAGCTGGAGAAGATGCACCGGGCGAATGCACTGGTGGTCAGCGTCCTCGAGGAATTGACGGAGTCGTTGGAGCCGGGCATCAGTACCGAAGACTTGGATCGCCAGGCTGAAAAGAGCATCCGTAAGGCAGGCGCCGAGCCGGCCTTCAAGGGCTATCGCGGCTTCCCCGCGACCTTGTGTGTCTCGATCAACGACGAGGTGGTGCATGGCATTCCCTCGTCGGAACGAGTGATCAAGGATGGCGATTTGGTAAGCCTGGATTTGGGCACTATAGTGGAGGGTCTCTATGGGGACGGCGCGGTGACCGTCGCGGTGGGAGAGGTTTCGGAGTCCCTCCGGAAGCTTCTCGAGGTAACCGAGGCCGCGCTCTACAAGGGTATCGAAGCCATGCGGGTCGGTAACCGGATTTCCGACATCGGCCACGCAGTCCAAAGTTACGTCGAGAGCCAAGGGCTCTCGGTAGTACGGGATTTCGTCGGCCATGGCATCGGAACCTCGCTTCATGAGGATCCGCAGGTTCCTAACTATGGAGAGCCCGGAAAAGGGCCGCGGTTGCTCCCGGGGATGGCTCTGGCGATCGAGCCTATGGTCAACGTAGGGGCACACTTCGTCAAGACGCTGTCGGACAATTGGACGGTGGTGACGATGGACGGCAGCCATTCGGCCCACTTCGAGCGATCGGTGGCCGTTACCGAGAATGGCCCGTGGGTTTTGAGTGGGCCCAATCCTGGAGGGGGCAACGGTGTCTAAAGAGGACGCGATCGAGGTCGTGGCCACGGTGTTAGAACCGCTGCCCAACGCTATGTTCAAAGTAGAGCTCGAGAACAAGCACAAAGTGCTAGCCCACGTCTCAGGCAAGATGAGACGGCATTTCATCCGGATTCTGCCAGGGGATAAGGTTTTGGTGGAGCTTTCTCCCTATGACCTCACCCGCGGCAGAATCGTTTATCGGTACAAATAGGAACGGGAATGAAAGTTAGAGCATCAGTCAAACGCATGTGCGACAAATGCAAGGTCATTCGGCGCCGGGGAGTGGTGCGCGTTATTTGCACGAATCCCAAGCACAAACAGCGTCAGGGATAGGAGAAGAGAATCGTGGCACGAATCGCGGGTGTGGATTTACCACGCAATAAGCGCGTTGAGATTGGTCTGACCTACATCTATGGCATCGGGCGGATCAGGTCGAAACGGATTCTGGATGAGGCGGGCATCGGTGGCGAGATCCGGGTTCAGGATCTCTCCGAAGAGGAAGTGAGCCGGATCAGCAAAGTAATCGATGCCGCCGGCGGAGTGGAAGGAGATCTGCGCCAGGAGATCTCCATGAACATCAAGCGGCTCATGGACATCGGCTCCTACCGGGGCTTCCGGCATCGTCGCAGCCTCCCCGTTCGCGGACAGCGGACCCACACCAACGCCAGGACCCGGAGAGGGCCTCGCAAGGGCACGATGAGAAGGACACCGACGAGGTAATTGCATGGCGAAGAAGAAAGAAACAGACAAGAAGGGCAAGCGCAAGGCGTACAAGAAGAAGGAAAAGAAGACCCTCTACCAGGGTGTCGCCCATATCCGGGCGAGCTTCAACAACACGCTGATCACGATTACCGACCAACAGGGGAATCTCGTATGTTGGTCGAGCGCTGGATCTATGGGATTCAAAGGTTCCCGCAAGGGTACGCCCTTCGCCGCTCAGCAAGCGGCCCAATCCGCGGCCAACGCCGCCCGTTCACTCGGCTGCAAACAGCTCGACGTGCGAGTCAAAGGGCCTGGCTCGGGCCGCGAATCCGCGATTCGGGCACTCCAGGCGGCGGGAATAGACGTGCGGTCGATTCGCGACGTGACGCCTATTCCTCACAACGGTTGTCGGCCTCCAAAGAGGCGGAGAGTTTAGCGATGTCGCAGCAGTGCGACGAGAGGACACGGAGGTAGTCTCTTGGCAAGGTATCGAGGCCCAGTTTGCAGGCTCTGCCGGCGGGAAGGCACGAAGCTCTTCCTCAAGGGGGAGCGATGTTTCACGGAAAAGTGCGCCATCGAGAAGCGCAACTTTGCGCCCGGTCAGCATGGGAAGAGCCGTCGAGCCAGAATTCAGGGCTACGGCTTGCAGCTCAGAGAAAAGCAGAAGGTGAAGAGGATCTTCGGCTTGCTCGAGAAGCAGTTTCGTAACTACTTCGAGCGAGCCGAGCGTCAACGTGGAATTACCGGCGAAATCCTGCTGCAGTTACTCGAGCGCCGGCTCGACAACGCCGTCTATCGACTGGGGTTTGCCAGCTCGCGCGCTCAGGCCCGATTGTTGGTTTGCCACGGGCACGTACGGGTGGGCGAGCGGCGGGTCGACATTCCATCCTACATACTACGGCCGGGTGAGGTTATGACGGTTAGTCAGAAGTACAGCAAGAACCCTCAATTCCAACAGTCGCTGGAAGCGGCAAAGAGTCGAGGGACGCCACCTTGGTTGGAACTAGCTGAGGATCAAACGTCTGGGAGGGTTATCTCTCTCCCCAAGCGGGAGGACGTCGGTCTGCCGGTGCAAGAGCAGCTCGTCGTCGAGCTTTACTCGAAATAGGTCTAGAGAAGGAGTTTTAGATGCACTGGAAGGGATTTCAAAAGCCCAAGCGGCTCGAAGTAGATCGCGAAACACTGACCGAGCGATATGGTCGATTCTACGCACAACCATTCGAACGGGGATTCGGCACCACCGTTGGCAACGCGCTCCGGCGTGTTCTTTTGTCATCGATCGAAGGCGCCGCAATAACCGCAGTCAAGATCGAGGGAGTCCTCCACGAGTTCTCCCCCATTCCCGGCGCCTTGGAGGATGCAACGGGAATCGTCCTGAATCTCAAGCAGATTCCCTTTAAACTCCACACGCCCGGCCCCAAGACGATTTATCTAAAGGCCGAGGGGGAGGGGCAAGTGAAGGCGGGGGACATCGAAGTGGACTCCGATGTGGAGATTCTCGACCCGGACGTTCACGTCGCGAGTCTAGCCGGCGGCGCCAAGCTCAACGTGGAGATGCGCCTCAAGACCGGACGCGGTTATGTGCCGGCCGACAGGAACTTCGACGAGGACCTTTCGATCGGTTACATCCCGATCGACTCAGTTCATTCGCCGGTGAAGAAGGTCAACTTCCTCGTTGAAGCTGCCCGTGTCGGCCAGGCGACCGACTATGACAAATTGACGCTCGACGTGTGGACGAATGGTTGCATAAGTTCACCGGAGGCCATCGGACTCGCCGCGAAGCTACTCAAGGATCATCTGTCGATCTTCGTGAATTTTGAGGAGGAAGGCCCGATAGACGAGGTATTGGTCGACCGCGATCGCGAGACGCTCAACGAGAATCTTAACCGCAGCGTCGACGAGCTGGAACTCTCGGTTCGTTCCTACAACTGCCTGAAGAACGCGAACATTCAGACCCTCGGCGAGCTGGTACAGAAGTCTGAGTCCGAGATGCTGAAGACCAAGAACTTCGGGCGGAAGTCGCTCAACGAGATCAAGGAGATCCTCACCACGATGGGTCTTTCGCTGGGGATGAGAGTGGAATAGTGAGACACCGAGTAGCCCACCGTAAGTTAGGCCGCACGACGGAGCACCGGATAAGTCTGCTCCGCAATCTGGCGGCATCGCTCTTCATCCACGAGCGTATCCGGACGACCTTGGCCAAGGCCAAGGAGCTTCGGCCCTTTGCGGAACGGCTTATCACTCTCAGCAAGAAGGACTCGCTTCATGCCCGCCGCCGGGCGCTTAGCATCATGGTGCACAAGGAGGCGGTCGCCAAGCTCTTTCGGGATCTGTCGGCGCGTTTTGCAGATCGCCCGGGAGGCTACACACGCATCTTGAAGCTCGGCCCTCGCAAGGGAGATGGTGCCCCGATGGCTTTCATCGAGCTCGTCGACTTCGCCTTCACTAAGGAGGCCTCTTCGAAGAAAGAAAAGGCCAAGGCGAAGCCGAAGGTTGATGAAGAGCCCGAGTCGGAGACCGCGCCCGAGGCCTCAGACGCCGAGGAAGAAGCTTCTGCGGCTCCCAAGAAGAAGAGTAAGAAGACCGGAGCCAAGAGGAAGACCGCACCGAAGAAGAAAGCCGCTTCCGATCCCGGGAAGAAGAAAGCTAGTAAGAAGAAGTCTAAGAAGAAGAGCTAGTTAACCCACTAGCCCCGAAATTCATTAGTCCGAGCCCGGCTTCTCGCCGGGCTCGCGGGGACCCCGCCACTGCCAGAAATCAATTAGTTGCCTGGGGCCCCACCCGCAGGTGTGATCTTGCCGGCATCTATCTCCGCTCGCGGGGACCCCACCCCCGCCAGAAATCAATTAGTCGCCTAGGGCCCCACCCCCAGGCGCGGCTCTCGCTCTTCGCTCGAGCCGAAAACCCGGCCAGGTTCCCTTGGCCGCTTGTTTCGTTTGCCAATTCCTCCTGGCCGACGGCCCTTACGGGCCGTTACTTTGCTTCTTCTTTTTCTGCTTTCAAAGACTCGATGAGTTTCTGGCGTAAGTGTGTCGGTACTTCGTTGTAGCGGGCGAACTCCATGTGGAAGTCCCCGCGGCCTCCCGTCATGGAAGTCAGGGTCGGTTCATAAGAAAGCATCTCCGCCATCGGCACCTGGGCCTTGATCATGGTCTGCGAGCCTTTCTTGTCCATTCCCTGTGTACGACCGCGGCGCGAGTTCAGGTCGCCTAGCACGTCCCCGGTGGTGTCGTCGGGCACGGAGATGAACACGTTCATGATCGGCTCCAGCAACGTTGGGCGACACGTGGGCATGGCCTCTTTGAACGCCAGCGAGCCGGCGATCTTGAAGGCGAGCTCCGAAGAATCGACGGCGTGGTACTTGCCGTCGTAGACCGCCGCCTTGAAGTTGACCATCGGGAATCCCGCCAGGTACCCCCTCATCCGCGCTTCTTGGATCCCTTTTTCTACGGCCGGTACGTATTGCTTGGGGATCGATCCTCCGAAGATCTCGTTCACGAACTCGAATTCCGGGCCGTTGTCTACCGGCTCGAAGCGGACCCAGCAGTCGGCGAACTGCCCGTGCCCGCCGGTCTGTTTCTTGTGTCGACCGTGAGCCTCGGCGCTGACGGTGATGGTTTCTCGGTACGGTATCTTCGGTGGGTGTACGTCCACTTCTACGCCGAATTTTTTCTTCAGTCGCTCCACCACGACCTCGATGTGTAGCTGGCCGGTTCCGGAGAGAATCAGCTCGTTGGTGTTGGCGTCGCGGTGGTAACCCAAAATCGGATCTTCCTCCACCATACGCTGGAGGGCGTGACTGATCTTCTCCTCGTCGCCCCGCGACTTAGGCTCGATGGCGAAGCTGATAACCGGTTCCGGCGCAGAAATCGGATCGTACACGATGGGGTGCGCCTTATCGCTGAGGGTATCCCCGGTATGGGTGTCTTTCAGCTTCATGACCGCACCGAGATCCCCAGCCGTGATTTCGGAGACCGACTCCGGGTTCTTGCCTTGCAGGTGCGACAAGGCGCCGACCCGCTCCGTCAAATCCCTGCCGGCATTCAAGTATGCGGTGTCCGGTTTGAAGACGCCGCTCTGCACGCGAAACAAGGTGATGCGTCCTGCGTAAGGGTCGGCAACGGTCTTGAAGATGAAGACCGATGTCGGATCATCCTGGGAGGGTTTGCGGGTAATTTCGTCTCCGCTCGAAGGGTCTTTTCCTTTCACCTCTCCGCGGGCCGCGGGGGACGGTACTAGATCCGCCACGTGATCCAACAGCGTTTGAACGCCAATGTTGTGGGTCGCAGACACCGCCAGCACCGGGAAGACCCGTCCCGCCATCACGCCGGCCTTCAAGCCGTTCGTGAACTCGTCCTGGGTCAACTCGCCGGCCTCGAAGAATTTTTCCATGAGCGCGTCGTCACCTTCCGCAATCATCTCGGTCAGCGTGTTGCGGGCCTCATCCGCCCTGTCTTTCATGTCCTGGGGAATTTCCTGTTCTTCGTACGAGCCGTTCTCGTCTCCGCTCGAGACGAGAGCCTTCATCCGGAGGAGATCGACGACGCCGCGAAAGTCCTTTTCTTCGCCGATTGGTAGTTGAATCGGAACCGCGGCACGCCCGAAAGACTGTTGTATCGACGCCAAACTTCTTTCAAAGCTCGCACGCTCTCGGTCCAGCCGATTGATTACCAGAATCCGGGGCAGGCTGAACTCCTCGGCAAACTGCCAAACCTTTTCGGTTTGGACTTCGACGCCGGCCACTGCGCAGACAGTGACCACGGCCGAATCTGCGACGTGCAACGCGGCACGCGCCTCATGGATGAAGTTGCCGTAACCCGGCGTGTCCAAGATGTTGATCTTGGTTTTGTGCCACTCGCAGTGTGCCAGGCCGGTGGACAGGGTGATCTGGCGTTCTATCTCGTCGGCGTCGAAGTCGGTAACCGTATTACCGTCTTCGACCCTTCCGACACGGTTAACCGCACCGGAATCGAAGAGTATGGCGGAGGTTAGGGAGGTTTTTCCCGAGCCTCCATGGCCGACGATAGCAATGTTCCTGAGGTTGGCGGTGTCGTAGGTTTTCATTGCCCCTCCGTTTGCAAGATCGGAACCGGCCCGTCACATCGGGCTACGGATCAAACGTTGAACTCCCAGGACAGGCGGCGCGATTATAACACCAGCGAGTTTTTCGGTGCAACGCCGTCGCGCATCCGGGACAAGCGAGGCGGGGAGAAGGGGCTAGCCCGAACCGAAATAGACTGTCCGGGCAGAACGCTGCCGCCAAGGAATTTCGAGTCGGGGCCAGCTGGACCCGGCGCGAGGCCAGATTTGAGTGGGTTATAATCAGCCGGACGTGATGGTGAACGGGCTTTCTGGTTTCAAGGGTAGGAGTAGGCGATACGCTCTTTCGTTCGGCGAGCGGTCTGTTTTCGCCGCCAGACTCGCATTGCAGGGGCGAGACTGGGCGGTGGTCGAGAAGTCAGAGCGCCCGTTTCCGCCCGAGATGGTTTCCGTGTCTCCCGTCGAGCCCAATGTCCATTCCGTGTCCGGCTTGGCCCGTATTACCGGCGAGGCCTTGGGCGAAGTCGGATGTCAGGGGGCCAGGCTGGCCCTCATCTTGTCGGATTTGGCGGTCCGTGCCTTTGCTCTACCCGTTGAAAAGCGCACTAAGCCGCTACAGATGCTGGCGAAAGTTGCCCCGCGGTTACCGTACGCAAGCCACGAGGCCGTTTTCGACACTTGGCGCGGCGCGTCTAACTGGGCGCTCGTCGCCGCCGTCCGGGGAGCGGTACTTCGCCAGTACGAAAAAGCGGTCGAGGCGGTCGGCTGCCGAGTCTCCTGGGTCGATGGAGCGAGCCTCATTAGAATTCCGGATTGGTCACGGGAAGTGAGCGCCGAACGGGAAAACACAGGGGGAGGAGAAAGGACCTCGGCACTCCTACAAGTGCACGTTCAACTCTACCCCGGCCACTACTCGCTCTCTGTTTTTCGAGGGGAACAGCTAATCGACATCCGCGTGAAGCTAATCGGCGCGGAGGATAGCGGCCGAATCGGCCGAATCAAGGACGAGCTGACCCGACTCCCAGCGATGTCCGGAGACGCAGAGTATGCACACCTAACGATCCACGGCGTTGGTGCGGCCACCCTTCTCGAGAAGCTCGGTGAACACGAACTGATGAAGGGGCGGGTGAGACTGGGCGACAATGGGCACGAGGCGCACCTTTCTTCACTCATGGCGACGTTGGTGCGAAGAGTCCACAAAACGTGAAGAACGGCATCAACTTGAGCTCGAGTCGCTCGTTCTTCGACGAGATTCCGCCGAAGCTTTGGTGGTTCGTTCTCTTCGCGGTTCTCCTCGTTTCCGGTTTGCACATGGCAATGATGTTGCGGCTCCAAAGCGTCAAGGAAGACGTTACTCAACGGATGCATGTCGGCCAGGATAGCCTGGAGGGATTGGATCGGCAGCTCGAGATGGTGCACGCCGACCTCAAAACGAAGGCTGCCTCTGAAACTATCGAGCAGCTTATTGCACTGGAGCGCTCGGGCATATTGATGACCATTGCACCCTCCGAGGTGCTCTACGAGATCGCAAAGGCCTTGCCGGGAGAGGCACGCCTCACATCGGTTCGCCTCAGCGCCGCCGTTTCCCAAGGGGAGCTAGAGTTGGACGCGGTGACCACCAACCCCCATGCGGTCGTTACCTTCCTGGGTAGACTCACCGAATCCCCACTTGTCCGGCGAGCGGAAGTGCTCGAAGAGACCCCTGTGTCAAGAGGAGAGTTCTTCTATCGGATCGTGGCGGAGCTCGTTCCGACCGAGAGGGCGAAATGAAGACCGCTTTACTTCTGGCACTATTAGGCGCGAACGGAGTGGCTTTCGCGCTCATCACCAATCCTACGAGGCGGGAGCTCGGCGAGCTCCAACGACAAACTGACGACCTCGAGGAGACCCATACTCGTCGCTCGATAGAAGCGGACCAGTGGAAGGAGCTCCAAGCTTTGGTTCGCCTCTCCGCGTTGCGGTTGGGGCCCACGCCGACTCAGAGCAAGCTCCAACTCTCGGTTCTCCAGGGTGTTCTTCTCGAAGCCGAGCAAGGTCTCGCTATCCGTCGGAGCTCCATGGACATACGCCTCGACAGCGAAGTGCCGGTCGGTTTTCACGGATACCGAATCGACATGGAAACGAGCGGGGATTTTGCCAGCATTTACCAGTACCTGCACCGGGTGTCGCGATTGGCAGTTCCACTGAGGCTGTTGAGAATGCAACTGACCGAGGATTCTGCCTCGGCTCTTCGTCTCACTGGGACCTGGACGACGCTGTGGCCGGACTCGCAATGACTCCCAATGAGCATCCTGTGCACTTAGAAGCAAGCCGGCCATGAAGTGGTTGGCAGCATCGGCACTGGTCCTTGGCGCGGGCGCCCTGCTTTGGTTGTCACTAAGCCCTTCCCCTGCGGCCATTCAAGAGACTCCTCGGGTCGAGCGCGCAACCTCTTCTCTTCCCGAAGGGCTCTCACGCGAGAGTCTTGCACGACTCCGGAACTGGCTGCAGGAGGAAAGCGCGGGCCAGCAGCAGCCTCCCGAACGGGACATCTTCCGGGAGGCCGTAGAGCCCCTGCCGACGTTCCAATCCACTCCCGACGAGCCGGAGGTCACCGCGTTCGTGTCTTCTATTCCGGCGCCTCAACTGGTCGGCTTCGTATTACGCGACGAGGACCGGGAGACCTCCCGGGTTTTGGCCGCTATCCGATTCGAAGGGAGAGTATGGTTGGTCGGGGAGGGTGAGCTCGTCGGAAGCTATCGAGTGCAGCAGATCGACTTGGAGGACGAAGAGGTCTTTCTAGTTGAAGAAGCGAGTGGTCAGCTGAGTCGCATTGGGATTGAATAGAGATCAGAACTGCAGGTAGCGGGAGGGTATCCCTGCCCTCCTACCCTTTTGGATCACGTCATCCTTGAGTGCCTTCTTCTGTCCCTCTAGCTCTTTGTTCTTGTCTCGAAGTTGCTGCTGTTCGTTCCTCAAAGCGGGGATGCCGGCCGGATTGCGCGGGGTCATGTCGGCTTGCGGTGCGGTGGGTAATCCCGTGCCGCCGGTCGAGACGAGCTCCTCTTGAATGTCCGCAATCCGTTGATTGTTTTTCTGTATCTCCGCATCGATCGTCTGGGCCTGTTTCTGATAACCGGCCTTCATCGCTTCGAAGGTCTTTAACTTGTCTTCGATCGCGGCGTCGGCAGCGACATCTTCGGGAACTTCATCGTCGGTCGACCTGTCGTCCCCGCTGGTCGAGTCGCCACTGGTCTTAGAGGAGGGCTCGCGTGCTTCCGCCGCCGCGGTGGGTGGAGTCGAAGTTATTTGGGCGTCGGGGTTGGCAATCGTCCCGCTGTTCTCCACCAGCTCCTTCTCTGTGATCACGTGGACTTGCCCGCCCTGCTCTTTGTTCTTCTTGCGCCTTTCCTTTTCCTCTTTCGCCAGCTCGCTGAGAGACTGGGCGACCAACAGGGCTGGGACTGCGAGGACAAGGGATAGACCGATCAGGATTCGCCACCTCATAGTCCTATTGTAGTTCTGGGGGAGGAGGCCTTCAAGTGAGCCTCTTGGAGGAGCCGAGTACGAACAAGAACTAGACCCTCCCTGACCAGACAGCCATTAACTCACACTAGAATAAGCACTTGCGCTGGTAGAGTGCTGCCAGCCTAAACCAACTCTCCCGTTCGACCTCGACTTGTCGACCTCGCACCCGGGAGACATAAGTCTTGTTGCCGGGGTAGTTCCGTAAACATATGATTGGTAGGCAATTTAGGAGGTTGTACGATGGGTGTAATTGCAGGCCGGATGGCCGCGCTCGGGACGGAGAACGCCTTCAAGGTGGGCGAGGACATTGCTCGCGCCGAGAAACGAGGCGTAGACGTGATTCGGTTCACGCTGGGAGAACCAGATTTCGCCAGCCCACCGCACGTCAATCAAGTCGGCATCGACAACATTCTGGCGGGGAACACTCATTACGTTGATCCTGCCGGGATCGCGCCGTTCCGCAAGGCGGTTGCCGATCATGTGTCTCGGACTCGAGGTCTATCGATCGACCCGGAACGCGTGGTGGGTCTGCCGGGAGCCAAGCCTGGGATCGGCTACTCCGTGACGACATACGTCGACCCGGGCGACGAAGTGATTTACCCGAGCCCGGGGTTCCCGATCTATGAGTCATGGGTGACGTTCGTGGGTGCAAAACCGGTACCGCTGCAACTGCGACAGGAAAACGACTTTGCCTTCGCTCCCGAGGAGATGGAAGCGCTCATTACGCCGCAGACCAAGCTGATTATTCTGTGCTCTCCGTCGAATCCAACCGGTGGAGTGCTCTCCCGCGAGGTTCTGGACGGCGTCGCAGAAGTCATCAAGAAAAAGGCACGTCCCGACATTCGAGTCTATTCGGACGAGATTTACGAGCAGATCACGTACGACGGTTTCAAGCACTGCTCGATAGCCTCGGTTCCGGGGATGGAGGAGCGGACGGTCATCTCCAGTGGTCATTCCAAAAGTTTCGCGATGACGGGCTGGCGAATCGGATTCGTTGTTCTTCCAACCGTGGAGGAGGCGAGGCTCTTCAAGCAGCTCAACATCAATACCGTCAGTTGTGTGCCGCCGTTCATTCAGGAAGCGGCTCGGGAAGCTTTCGAAAATCCGAAGACCTCCGAGGTGGTTGCCCACATGGTCGGTGAGTTCAAGAAGAGGCGGGATTACATGGTGCCAGCGCTCAACGATGTGCCGGGTGTCAGCTGCCTCAAGCCGCTGGGTGCCTTTTACCTCTTTCCGGAAGTAGATGGACTCTGTGGTGACCTGGGCATCCACGAGTTCTATCGCAAAATGCCGGGAACCGTGCAAGCCATGACCAGCCCCTCCACATTATTGATGCGGTTCCTCATCTACAATCACGGCGTCGCCGTCGTGGATCGACGAAGCTTCGGAGCCATCGGAAGTGAAGGGCAGCACTTCGTGCGATTCAGTATCGCGACCGATCTGGAGACTCTGAGGCGGGGTGTCGATCGCCTCGCCAAGGCGAGCAAGGACCGAGATGGGTTCGTCTCTTTCACCAAGGATCGAGAAGCAGTTGGGGTTGAGATATGAAAATCTTCATGACCCGAAACATTCCTGACGCCGGTTTCGAAATCTTGAAAAGCGCCGGCGATGTTCACGTTGCCGAGAACGCTGGCAACCACATCGTCCCTAAGGAGAAGGTCATCGAGGGCGTGAAGGCCGCCGACGTACTCGTCTCGCTGCTTACCGAGCCCATCGACCGTCCAGTCCTCGAGGCAGGCTCGAGTCTGCTTGGGGTGGCCAATTATGCGGTGGGATTCAACAACATCGACTTGGCGGTGGCGACCGAGCTCGGGCTTCCGGTCACGAACACACCGGGTATACTCACCGACACGACGGCCGACCTTGCTTGGACTCTCCTGATGGCGGTAGCGCGCAACATTGTTCCTGCCGACAAGTACATGCGAGGCGGCCGTTTTCGTCTCTGGGGGCCGAGCCTGTTTCTGGGCGCGGATATCAGCCGCGGTGGTGACAACGAGCCCAAGACTCTGGGCATCGTAGGCTTTGGCCGCATCGGGCAGGCGGTCTACCGCCGTTCGCGTGGGTTCGAGATGCGGGTGCTAGCCTACGACCCGCCGCTCAAGGACCTCATTGCGAAGACGGAGGGCGTCGAGTACGCCGAGATGGGTCGTCTCCTCGATGAAAGCGACTTTGTAACCATTCACACCGTGCTAGACGACAGCACCCGTCACCTCTTCAATGCCGAATCTTTCGAGAAGATGAAATCGACCGCCTACCTCGTCAATACCGCACGGGGTCCGATCGTCGATGAAAAGGCTTTGGTGGAGGCGCTTCGTGAGAGAAAGATTGCGGGGGCGGCATTGGATGTCTTCGAGAACGAGCCGGAGATGGCACCCGGCTTGACCGAGCTCGATAACGTCGTCGTCGTACCTCACATCGCGAGCGCCAGTCGCGATACTCGAAATCGGATGGCGACGATGTGCGCCGAAAACGCCGTGGCCCATCTCAAAAGGGAGAAGGCTCCCAATTGCGTTAATCCAGACGTCTACGAGACGGAGGCCTATCGGCGGCGGATCCGGAAGTAGTCGTCATTCCCACTGGGGATCCCGTTTTTCTCGGTAGGCCGCGGCGGCCTCATTGAAGTCTGTCGAAGCCATCGCGACCGCCTGCAACTGGATGTACTCTTCGTAGAAGTCCTTGAAGTCCAGATCGAAGGCCCGGTTGGTGGCCAACTTGGCCATCCGGCTTCCCTTGGAGCAAATTCGTAAGTATTTGCCGACGTACTCCTCGAACTCCTCACGATACTTGTCCTGGTCCACCAAGTGATCGGCTAGCCCGATGCGGGCCGCCTCCTCGCCGTCGATGTTCTCGCCGGAAAGAATCATCCACCTTGCGCGCCCCATCCCGACGAAGCGGGGTAATCGCCACGTTCCGAGACCGGGAATCAGTGACTCTCTGATTGCCGGCAACCCGATCTTCGCAGTAGACGTCGAGATGCGGATATCGGCGGCCATGGCTAACTGCAGTCCGCCTCCCAAGCAATAGCCGTGAATCAAGCAGAGGACGATCGGCTCCATCGTTTCGAATTTGCGGAGCGCCCCCTCCCATTGGTCATGGTAGGTAATGTTTATCTTCCCCGCCGCAATTTCTTTCAAATCGATTCCGGTGCAAAAGGCTCGTCCCGCGCCGGTGATGGCGACGACCCGAATGGAGGGGTCGACCGATATTTGATCGGCCACGGTATTGAGGTCGTACGTCGCCTGGTTGTTCATCGCGTTCAAGAGTTGGGGGCGGTTCAGCGTGACGCGCGCCACCTTCCCGTCTTTTTCCCAACCCATCGTTTCGAGTTCTCCCATAGGGCCTCCTTAAGTGCGCCATAACGCAGCCATGAGTTCATGCGGAGTCGCTTGTCGGCCGCCAAAATAGGTTGTTGCCAATCTCTAGCGAGCCAGGCGGGCACTCAGTTCTCGCTTGCCGGCAAATTACGCGTTGCCTTGTCCGGAGCTAGCCAGGCGGCGGTCGATAACGCGAACCGCCTTTCCTTGGCTTCTTGGGATTTGGCCAGGGCCTACGACTCGGAGTTTAACGCGGATACCCAGACTCTGTTGTAAGGCGTCGATCGCCTGCCCTTGGGTCTTCACAACCGCGGGCTCGCCGCCTCGGTGGACCTCCTCGGAACTCTCCACCCAAACTTCCAAGTCATCGAGCCGATCCGCAGTGCGGTCCACGATGATCTGATAATGAGGCGCGAGCCCGGCGACTTGGAGTAGCGCCTGTTCGACCTGCGACGGGAACACGTTGACCCCCCGGATGATGAGCATGTCGTCGGTCCGCCCGAGTAATTTGCTCATCCGCGCGGTCGTCCGACCGCACGCACAGGGTTCCCGCGAGAGGCTTACCCGGTCGCGGGTCCGGTAGCGGAGGAGCGGAAGTGCTTCCTTAGTGAGGGTCGTGAAGACGAGCTCGCCCTCGGACCCATCGGGCAACCGCGCACCGCTTTCCGGATCGACGACTTCGGGGAGAAAGTGATCTTCGGCGATGTGAAGCCCGTCGTGCTCGCTGCACTCCACGGCGACGCCGGGGCCGATGATCTCAGAGAGCCCGTAGACATCAAAGGCCTCCAGTCCCAGGCGGCGCTCGATCTCCCCGCGAATCGATTCCGACCAAGGCTCGGCTCCGAAGAATCCGGCGCGAAGCTTCATGCTTCCCGGAAAGTCGATCCCTTCCTCTCGGGCCGTTTCCGCGAGTACCAGGGCGTAGGAGGGAGTGCAACAAAGGATGGTTGCGCCGAAGTCCTTCATGAGCATGAGCTGTCGCTTGGTGAACCCGCCGGAGACAGGAACCGTGGCCGCACCGATGGTCTCGGCGCCGAGACCGAACCCCAAGCCTCCCGTAAAGAGCCCGTAACCGTAGGCGTTGTGGACCACGTCCGTCGCGGTTCCATCGGCCGCCTCCAAGGAGCGAACCATGACCTCCGACCAAACCTCCATGTCACGCTCGGTGTAACCAACGACGGTGGGTTTGCCGGTCGTTCCACTAGACGCGTGGAGGCGAATGACCCGCTCGAGGGGTACCGCGAACATCCCGAATGGGTATCCGTCGCGCAGGTCTCGCTTGGTCGTGAACGGCAGTTTCTCCAAATCGTCGAGGGAACGGATGCTGTCCGACTGGATGCCGCTCTTGTCGAAGAGCCGCCGATAATGCGGTACGGCTGCACCGAGCCTCGCGACGAGTTCCTGAAGTCGTCCGAGCTGCAAGGACTCCCGCTCCTGGCGGCCCATGTTTTCCATCGGTCTACTCCGGCTCGCCGAGTTCATCGATGTGGTGTTTAGTACAGCATCCTAGGCGCTAAGACAAGTTCCAGCTAGACTTTAGACGCTAAGGCGGTTTATTGTTATTCTGAGGGGGAGAGGGAAGTCAGTGGGCCAAGATCACATCATTCTCTACGACGGCGTCTGCGGTCTGTGTAACCGCCTCAACCGGTTCGTGATCCGCCGCGATCGAAAGGGGAGTTTCCGCTTCGCATCGTTGCAGAGCCACTTCGCTGCCGAGGCGCTGGCCGCCTACGGGAAGGATCCACGAGACCTAGACACGCTCTATGTCATCGCTCGACCTGGCACGCCGTCCGAGAGTCTTCTCGTGAGATCCGAGGCGGTGTTCTTCATACTCAGAGAACTGGGCGGGCCCTGGCGCCTCGCCGGGGTTCTCGGGTATCTACCTAACGGCCTACTTAATTTTGGCTACAATCTCGTCGCCCGGAATCGCTATCGTGTTTTTGGGCGATACGATGCCTGCCAAATCCCCAACCCCGAAGATAGAGACAAGTTTATCGAAGTCGAGGACGTCTCGTCGCGCGCGTCATAATTGCCCCTCACCGGCCCCCTCCCTACCCTCACCCAGGCCCTTTCCCAAAGGGAGAGGGATTGACGGAAGAAGAGACCAACTCAGAGGGAGAGGGGTTGAAGGACGAAGAAACCATCTTACCCTCACCCCACCCTCTCCCAGAGGGAGAGGGGTTGAAGGACGAAGAAACCATCTTAAGCCCTGGTTTGGCACTATGTTGACAGGGGTGGCCGGCAACGCTATAGTCGTTTTCCTACGTTCCTCGAGGCACGCGAAGCTCTAAGATACCAGCCAAATGTCAGTTCCTGAAAAAATCGGCAAATACAAGATCCTAGGCGAGCTAGGAAGAGGAGCGATGGGTACGGTTTACAAGGCCCAAGATCCGGACCTCGGCCGGGAGGTGGCGATCAAGACGATGTCCGAGGAGCTTCTGGCGGAGAAGGACATGAAGGATCGTTTCCTCCGTGAGGCTCGGTCCGCCGCGGCGATTCAACATCCCAACATCGTGACCATCTTCGAGCTGGGCGTGCATGAGGATAAGCACTTCATCGCCATGGAGCTACTCGGTGGACTCGATCTCGCAGAGGTCGTCGACCATCAACAGAAGCTCACCCGGCTTGAGGACAAAATTAAGTTAGTAACCCAGGTGTGCCGCGGTCTCGACTTCGCTCACAAACGGGGGGTCATTCACCGAGATATCAAGCCCGGAAACATTCAGGTTCTTCCTGACGGAACCGCCAAGATCCTAGATTTCGGTATTGCGCGGCTCGTCGGTGCTACGGGAACAAAAACCAAGACCGGTTTGGTGATGGGGACACCCACCTATATGGCACCCGAACAAATCAAGGGCGAGCCAGTCGATCATCGATCCGACATGTGGGCGGTGGGGACGATCCTCTACGAGCTTCTGAGTGGGCACCGGCCCTTCGAGACAGATACCGTTCCCAGCCTGATCTATAAGATTGTCCATGCCTCACCACCGCCACTCGACGCCCGTGCAATGGGTCTTCCCGATGGCGTCGTGGAGGTCGTCAAACGCGCACTGACCAAGGATCCAGATGGTCGCTTTCGCGATCTCGCCGAGATGGCGGATGCTCTTCAACAGGCGATGGGTGCACCGGTCGCCGACGCAAGTTTGACCGATGAGGCGAGGGAGAGCACCTATTCGAGGAATCTCGGGCTTGCTCGCACGCTTCGCGACCAGGCGGAACCCGCGCGAGCACTGGAAGCGGCGCGGCGTGCGCAGGCACTCGAGCCATCCCGTCCCGAAGTGTCGGACCTGATCACATTGCTCGAGCGGGAGCTCAATGAGCAAGCCGACCAGCCCACGTTGGCGCAACCGTCGCCGGGGAATCGTCGGGTGCCGACCGACGCGAAGATCGATGCCGAAAAATGGATCGACGAGGCTCGTTTGGCGTTGACTGGTGGCAACCCCACCGAAGCGCTCCGCATCGTGGACGATGTTCTGGCGATCGATCCGAAATTCCCGCCGGCGGTCGAGCTGCGCGAGATCTTGGACAAACCTGCCGCACCGGGACGAGTGCGAACCGGACAACACCGAACGTTCACAGGCACCGAGGCAAGGCTCAGGGCGGGAGCTCAGTTTCACGAGGAAGTTACGTTCGGGGAGCCGGTCGGGATCCGCGCTGTCGCCATATCGCCGATGGAGAACTTGGTGGCAGTAGGGGGTCTCGATGGTGCGATTCGCCTGTGGGGCCTCGAGGTTCGCAACAAGTTGGCGACCCTGCGGAGCGACATGCACAAGCGGACTGGCCACGAGGGTTTGGTTACGACGTTGGTCATGTCTGCCGACGGAGCGTTGCTTGCGTCCGGTCACCTCGATGGCGCCATACACATTTGGAGCCTAGACACCGGCGAAGAAATGCAAGTGAAGTTGGGGCACGATTCCGCGGTGGGCGCCATGTCCTTCTCGCCGGACGGGAAGACCTTGGCCTCCGGTGGACAAGATGCCGCTCTCAAACTTTGGGAGCTCGAAGCCTTGCGTTTCGGTGAAGCACGCCGTCGCATCTACCGGCAGCCGTCGGGTGTCAGCTCCTTAGTCTATGCACGCGACGGTGCGGTCATCGTTACCGGTCATACGAACCGGCTCATGCGTGTTCAGGACGCGGCAACCGGGAGACTTACTTCCACGCTTCGTGGTCACGAGGCTGGCGTTACCTGTCTGACCAACTCGCCGTACGGGCACGTGATCGCCAGCGGAGGGCAGGATCGGACCATACGCCTTTTCGATCTCGAGCAGCGAGTCCAGGTGGCGGCACTCGAAGGGCACAAAAGAGCGATCTCCTCTATAGACTTCTTTCCCGACGGCGAGCATTTGGCTACCGTCGCGATGGACAACTCGCTCATCTTATGGGATCTGAAAAAGGGGACGCCCTCTGCAACGCTCTGGGGAACTCAGGAAGAAGCATTCGCCAGCGTGGCGGTCCTAGGTCAGGGGCGGCAGATCGCCTCCGCCATGTCGGACGGTCGCATTCGAATCTGGGCCGTTAGCTAGTCCCCGGTATCAATAGTACGACGTCACATAATTCTCGGGCCCTTTTGCGCGCTGGCTTCGTTGCGACATCGGTGCAGTTCGGCCTTCGGCCTAGCCCTCCGCTCGGCCGGCTCGCTGCGGAAGGCGGTAGAAATATCCAGATATGACTTCGTCGGCCCGCCTCGCCGGCACACAAAATGGCCACGCCTTATGCAACGAGGCACTGATACAGGGGACTAGCCGATCCCCCTCAGGCTTCCGGCATGATGTCGGGAGGCAGTGCCCAGGTTAGGCTCCAAGTACCGCCCGCCGCCCGTTCCAACTTCACGAGGCCAGAGTGCCGAAAGCCCACTACCGGCATGCTTTCGTTTTGACAGAGGAGGGCAGCCGCCAACCGCGCGAGGAATGGCAGGTGGCCCACTATCAACAGATTCTCGGTGCGAGATTGGACCTCTCGCCGAAGCGGGCTCACGTCATCATCGGGATCGAGGCCCTCCACCTCGCGCCGTGGGGCGCCCAAAGCGCTCTCGAACTCTTCGGCGGTTTGGATGGCGCGCAGCTTCGTGGAGTGGCGAATCTCTGCGACCCGTACACTCAGGCGCGCCGCGTGGGCGGCCGCTCGCTTGGAGAGGGCTCGCCCCGTTTCGTTCAAAGGCCGATTCGGATCTTCCTCCTTTGTCGCCGCGGCGCCGTGTTGCACGAGATAGAGTTCCATGTTGTCTCCCTTCCTTTTCATGATAACTCCAACTGCAGGATTAGACGAACCAACTTCCGGTTACCCATGAGCTCGCCGCTCTTACCAATTTCGTAAGTCGCTTACGCAACCGGTAAGCCTGTCGTTCGGCAAGTGTTTTCGATAGCTCTATTTCCAATCATCTGTATCGGTTACCTTCAAGCCGAGCGCACCGGTCGGGCACAAAGCTTGCACTCCGTAGTGGAATTCATCGAGGAGAAGGATTGGATGCGGAAATCGACTCTTAGGACACGTTGGATCCTCTTTGCCACAAGCATTCTCTTGCTGATGCCGGTTGCCAATGCTCACGCTCAACCCGTAGTCGAGTTCGAAGAGAAACTGGATTTCTCACGCCCCGAGGCGTGGGCGATGAAGTACTTTGGTTCTATGAACCTGTTGACTGGATTCGGATCGCCGGGTCCCATTCGGGCAGGGACGATCGACGTGGGGCTCGAGATCGATTGGGTCCCGTCTCTCAGTGATGCGCAGCGGACGGTCGGATTCGAGGGGACCAAGCTAGAAGATTTGAACAAAACGTCGGTGTTTATCCGGCCGTGGTTCGCATTCGGCCTACCCAACGATTTTTCACTGACCTTGACCTATGTTCCGCCGGTCAACGCGTTCGGTGTAAAGCCACATTTGTTTGGTGCTGCCATCGGACGACCCGTGTACCAAGGAGAGAGATGGCGGCTCGGCCTCCGGGGTTATGGGCAGCTCGGGACTATCGAAGGCGATTTCACCTGTGACGAGGAAACGGTTGCGGCAGGTTTGGATCCGGTCCGCAATCCGTTCGATTGCAGAGAAGTATCGGAAGACAAATACACGCTCGGCTCCTTTGGTGTCGAGGTGAGCTCGGCGTTTCGGGCGGACGCCGCCGGCAAGTTGGAGCCGTACGTAGGGGTTGCGTTCAACTACCTGGACGCAGACTTCCAAGTGAACGCTCGATATTCGGGGCTGATCGACCGGACGCTCCTGCTGGCCGACGGCTTCACGGTGTCTTTCACGGGCGGAGTGAGCTATGCCATCACCGAGCGATTAAGCATTAGCGGCGAAGTTTTCTATAGCCCCCTCGACGTCATTCGGCCTCCTAGTACCGCGGGCCAAAATGACGGTCTGTTCAACATCCGCTCTTTGGTCACTTATCGTATCCGCTAACCACTTTCGATCAGGGGATGACGCGGTTTGAGGCCAGTCTTTCGATGTGGGAGTGGATCAAATACCACTGCCCTTTGCGAAGCTGCATAATGCTTGTGGACCGACCGTAGTCCCGATAGGACTCGTCCTTTATCTTATAGCGTGAAGTGAAACTCTCGACGACGATCGCGAGATCGCCAACTAACCTAACGTCCTCAGTTTCCGTCCGAACGTCAAGCACCAATCCCTTTTGAGTGGAAAGGCGTAGGTACTCGAGGTAGCTTTCTTTGCCCTTAAGGACACCAGGATCGCCAATTCCGAGAGAGACGGCGTCTTCGGAAAGGTGTTCCTTGTAGAGCTTGAGGCTGCCGCGCATGTAGTCCTGACGCATGGCTTCCAGCAGCCGAATCACTTCCTGGCGGGATTTGTCGTCGGTGTCGGTGGGCATCCTTGCCTTCCGCAAGTGATCGAGATGCTACGCCCCCGCCTTCCACAAATCAAGTGGTTGCTGGGTCAAGCAGTTGTCAGTGAAAGCAACTGATTACTGATGACTGTTTACTGATTACTTCCGTCGTTTCCTGCGGATGGAATGGATGCGAAACCGATGAGATTGCCTCCCGTGAGCCAGAGCTCCTCTGCCCCGAAGCGGTTTTTCGGTAAGGGACGAGGACGTCGAATCCTTGGAGCTTTTCCCGGATCTCATCCAGGTTGGAGACCTCGAGTTAAACCGCCGTTCGGCTCAGTGGCCGGCCCGATCGAGGTCGATCCGGCGCACTGCGTCACCCCATTCACGGGGTGCCTGGATAGAGAATGCCGTCTCCGGGATGTCCTGATTGAGGACTAGGGTTCCGGTCTTCACCGTAACGCGCAAAGCATATCGGTCGTTGGGCCGAACGATGTAAATCTCGCCGGGAAAGCTCAAGCCAGCGCTTGTTTGGGCCGGCTGATAGTTCGAGAAGGTCACGTCGCCCAACAACAGTCCTCGCCGACTGTAGCTCCTTTGTCCCACCAGCTCGAGTCCGCGGCTACGATCGAACCAATATCGATAGCGAGGACTCGACTCGCCCCGGCGAACGACCGACAGGACATAGTAGCTGCGTATCACCAGTTGTCCCTTTTTTGCCCCGGGACTGTTGTCCTCTTCGAGGAGACGATCTTCTTCCACCACTGCAATCGTGTCCGAATCTTCTGTGTCAATAGGCTCGAAAAGGAAGGCAGACGTGAAATGCTGAGGGCGGATGTTGGCCAGAGGTCCCGCCTTCTTGAGCTCCGGATCGGATTCCATTTTCTCCGCCTGCTCCAAATATTCCCTGTCATTGCTGCCTTCGATAAGGACGCGGTAGTCTTCGGGGTAGATGAGAAGCTGAAATCGTTGGCCGTCCGAAGCCATCTCCGCGAGACTGACTCCCAGCATGGGAGCTTCGATCTGCAGCCTGATGTTCTCGGGCCGGGCTAGAATGATTCGACCCTGCGCGGTGCGGAAGCGCCGAAGGCGACCGGTCTCCGCGCCTTCGCTGGTCTCGAACTGGAGGTCTACCTTGGCGGTGAGCGTGGCGACCTCTCGCCGTTGATTCACGATCCTTATCAAGTCGTGGAGCGTCGCGTCGCTGGTGGGTGCGATGAATGGAGGCACGTTGACCCGGCGGGAAACGCAAGACGGCACGACCAGCAGCAAGCAGATAAGGAGGGAGAGCTTCGGCCGCAACATGTTCAAACGGCAGTCATTCTATCACGCGCGTTACCGTCGATCACCGGAGCCTCTTCAATGGCGCGCGAAAGCCGCGCGAAGGTCGCAGGTTTCTTGCGCTCGTGCACTCGGGACGGCGAGGGAGCCGGCGAGCGCTAGCGGAAGGGATCGCCGGCAAGGCATCCCCTCAATCTACGCGGTAGAATAAGGCAGATCAACGCGGCGGATGCATTACCATCATGCGGCGTCAGCGGCGGACGGATGCCGGCTCGGGCGCTTGGTTCCAGCGAGGCGCGGTGAGTCGGCGCTTGCCACTCGTGTCGAGCCTCAGGCTTGGCTCGTCGAGCTGTAGCCGGTCCCAGAGCTTGCAAGTGACTTGTTTGTGCTTCTGGTCCAGCGCTTCACAGTAGTTCGTGAACTCGCATCGGCGAACTTCTTCGCCGCGCCCAGCAAGAGCCTTTCGAAACCAGTCCGGATCGGCGAGCGTTTGGCGGGCTGCGGCCACGATATCCGCTTCGCCGCGTTCGAGAGCGGCCTCCGCCTGCTCGAAGCTACCGATTCCCCCCGAGGTGACGATAGGGGTCTCCATGCCGGCTGCGTTGATGGCCTTTTTGATGGCAGCCGCGAGGGGGATGTTCCTGCCAAACGGTCCGCGCTTATCAGAATAAACGGTGGGCATGCATTCGTAACCGCTTCGACCGGTGTAGGGGTATACCGCCCACCCTACGTCGGGGGGTTTGGCATCCTCGAACTTGCCCCCCTTCGAAATAGAGAGATAGTCCATACCGGCGCGAGCAAGCTCGACGGCGAAGTAGATGGCGTCCTCGATGTGGTTTCCGCCTTCGACCACATCGTCACCGAGCATCCGGCAACCGACGAGGTAATCCTCTCCGACGCGGCCTCGAACCTCCCGGAACACCTCGAGGGGTAACCGCGCCCGGTGTGGTCGCGGACCACCATAACCATCCTGCCGCGTGTTGAGCGCCGAGAGGAAGGACGCCATGGTGTAAGCGTGGGCGTAGTGAAGCTCCACGCCATCGAACCCGGCTTTTTGGGCCCTTGCCGCCGCGTCCGCAAAAAGACCGGGAAGGAACTTGGGCAAGTCGCGGATGTGCTCGAGATGCACGTCGGTGACACGTTCCCTCGCCCCGAATCGGAGGTCATCCAGTTCCCGCTCTTCTAAGACGAATTCATGTTCCTCGTCGTCGGCGTCCAGTAGTCTTTGACGGATGTCCGTTTCCAATGCTTCCTGCCATTTTTCGTCTCCCGTCAGCTGTGCCAATTTCTGTCGATGGCGGTCGGTGAGCTTGAAGAAACGGTGGAAGTACTTGTCTGCAGGAGGACGCCGCTTGATAGAGAGGAAGTCGATAGTCTGGATAAGCAGACGCGTATGGCCGTCACTGGCTCGGCGAACCGTTTCGACCAGCTCTCGCAGGCCTTCTACAAACCGATCGTGGCCGATACGTAGAAGCGGTCCGCTCGGCACCTCTCGAATACCGGTGGCCTCGACCACAATGACGCCGGGTCTGCCTTCGGCAAACCTCGCGTACCATTCGATGATTTCCTCAGTGACGAAACCTTCCGCGGTGGCTCGCCAGGGCACCATGGCAGGAACCCACGTGCGCTGTTCGGCTAGCACCGTCTTGCCCAACCGGATGGGGCTGAACCACAAGGAAGAACGGGCTTTCTCCGCGGTCGGCCAGGAGACCTCGGGAAGCCGGTGACGGATGCGCTCTGGGGGGGTCCACATCTATTAAGGAGGTGCCTCTCTAGTACTCACGGTACACCAAAGCGGGGCGCCTGGCCACTTTGCTCGGCTTTCCCTTCCGTGGGCTTCTGCTATGATGACGGGCGTCGTGAGCGCCGAGCAGGCTGTTCTGGAGGCAAATCAGCGCTTCTATCAGGCTTTGAGCGAGCTGGATACGGAAGCGATGGAGCAGATATGGCTACACGAGCCCTGGGTCCGCTGCATCCACCCCGGTTGGCAGGTGCTGAGCGGCTGGGACGACGTATGGCAAAGCTGGAGGCAGATCTTCAGTAATACCTTGAGCCATCAGGTCGAAGCGAGCGACATTACAGTACGGCTCTTCGGTGAGCTCGCGTGGGTACTTTGTCTGGAGCGGATTATCGGCCGACCCGAATCGGGAAATCTCGTCTCGTTCGCGCAAGGGACCAACCTATTTGTGTCTACATCTGCCGGGTGGCGGATGGTGCTCCACCATGCGTCGATGGTGCCGGTTGGAATGCCGCCCGAGACGAGCACCACGGTCCACTGATACTGATACTGGACGCTAGGATGCCATGGCTGAACACCACGTCGTAATCGGCGGCAACGCTGCCGGAATGACCGCGGCGTCCCGTGCAAAGCGACTCTCTCCGTCGCTCTCCATCACGGTTCTCGAATCGAGCCGCTATATCTCGTATAGCATCTGCGGTCTACCCTACTGGTTGGGGGGGCGCATCTCGCGCTTCGACGACCTCCTCCATTTTTCTCCGGAACGCCTTCAAAACGAGCGAGGGATATCGGCCCGGATCGAGACACGTGCGGTCGAGATTCTTCCTTCAAGACGCTCGGTGGTCGTCGAAGACCTGCGGAACGGCAAAAAGGAGATCCTGAAGTACGACAAGCTGTTGATAGCCACCGGATACAAGTCCACCCCGCCCGATATCGAAGGCCTAGACGCCTCCGGGGTCTTTACCGTCAGTCGAATCGAGCACGGAGAGGCCATCGGCCGGTGGCTCGATTCGGGGCGAGTGAAGCGAGCGGTTCTAATCGGAGGGGGCTACGTGGGTTTGGAGATGGCGGAGGCCTTCCGTGAGCGGGGGGTTGACGTCACGCTGGTAGAGAAATCGCCCGCCGTGTTCCCAGCCGTCGATCCCGACATGGCTGCGCCGCTGGAATCGGAGCTCGAGGCAAAAGGCGTCCGCGTCATGACCCGTCGCGCGGTGGGGCGCATCCTATCCCGTCCCGATGGCTCTGTGGAAGGAGTGGAGTTGGTCGGAAGTGGACACCGGCTGCCCGCCGATCTCGTGCTTGCAGACGTCGGCGTGGCGCCTCGAGTGGAGCTGATAGCGGGTTCGGGTATCCAGCTTGGAGCAAGTGGCGCGATCGCGGTCTCAGAGCGGATGGAGACGAATGTCTCGGCCGTATACGCGGCGGGGAATTGTGCAGAGGCGGTGAATCTTGTCACCGGCAGGCCAAGCTTCGGCCCGCTCGGAACGGTAGCTGCCAAACAGGGGCGCGTGGCGGGAGAGAACATGGCGGGCAGGGTGTCCTATTTCCGCGGGGCGGTGGGAACCACGGCGGTGAAGGTCTTCGGCCTTGTCGCCGCACGAACCGGTCTCACGACCGAGCAGGCAAAGCGAGAGGGGTATCGAGTCGTAGAGGCCCGGGTGGAAGGCCGTTTTAAAGCCTCCTATTTCGGAGCCGAACCATCGGTGGTCAAGGTACTCGCCGATCCGGAAAGTCGCCGACTTCTGGGTGCCCAAATCGTAGGCAGCGATTTGGCTGCGGTGCGGATCGACGTCGTGGCGACGGCGCTCGCCGCAAAAATGACCGTGGACGAGGCCGCCCAGCTAGATCTCACCTACACACCGCCGGTGGGAACCCTTTGGAATCCGTTGCTGGTCGCAATGAACCTGCTACTGCGACGCCTGGACGAGCGCTAGGGCCCGAAGGACTTGCAAAGACACTCCCCGAATTAGAAAGGATTACCTAGATCTCTGTGGCGAGGTGGAAGTACGGTGACGGCTAGCGGATGCCTTGAGACCGAGCAAGAGTCGGCTGCTCTCCCGGAAACTCCCTAACGTCCTCTTCCAGTGGCAGGGTGTGCCGATTGATGGGGGAGGACAGCACGATGGTCGTCTTGGTGCGTAGTGTACCCGGTATGTCTCTGATCCTTTGCAGGAGCAACTCGAGCGTTCGAGGGTTCTTCGTAATGACCCGAGCCATGTAGGTTTCCTCCCCCGCAACACTGAAACACTCTTGAACCTCCGAGATACCAGCGAGTCTTCCTTCATATTCACGCGAAGGGACACTACCGCTTGTGGTGATGCTGACGAAGGCACTGATCTCGTATCCCAGGGTGGAAGGATTGACCGAAGCGGAGTAACCCTCGATGATTCCAGTGCGTTCGAGCTTCTTGACTCTGTCGTGAACGGTAGGAGCGGTTAAGCCAACCTGTGCCGCCAGCTCTGCGAACGTACTTCGTCCTTTGGAGAGGAGCGCTTTGAGAATCTGTCTATCGATAAAGTCAATAGGCGGGTTCATGGAATTCCACAACCGAAAAGAGGAGGCAATCCTAGCCGCTCCATGTCTATGAGTCAACCCCGGAACCCAAAAAAATCCAGTCGGTCGGAAAGGCGATCGAGAGGTGGGGAAGAGTGAAGCATCTGCAACTCTCGGGCCACAAAGTCGGCCCTGATGACGCAAGGGTCGGCCGAGGTTCGGAAGAGAAAGATAGACTGCTTGGACTTAGTGCTTATGCGGCCGCGTGGCTGTGCTTCTTGAGCATCCTCTTGTATTTTTTTATTCTCATTCTGAGGTCGGAGAGTGTTTCGTGATTACGATCGGCAAGCGCCTGCTTGCGCTTGGCCTGAAGTTCCTTGAGGCGGCCCTTGATCGAGGGTTTGTCAATCCCCTCGACCGCCTTGACCTCGGCTTGCGGGCGTTCGATTTCGAGTTTCTGGCACAAGGCGTCGATCAGCTGCGGTTTTTTCATGCTGGAGACGTCTTTTAGGTCCTCGAACTTCGCAGCTTCCTCACGAAGATTGGCGACTGTCATCTTTTCCAGGTCTTTGAACTCCATTGAGCCTCCATTAATTAATGCTCGCTCGCCTCGTTCATCCAATAGTGCGATGGGGCCCCACCCCCATCGCTAGTCGCTTCGCCCCTTCGCGCTCCGCGACAGCTGAGGGCTCATCGCTCGCAGCCCTCGCTCTTCAATCAATGGTGCGGGGCTGCGCTCGGGCCAAAAAACATAGCTGTTGCACCTTACAAATGCCACAATTTGGGCCCGACATGCAAGTCCCGTGCGGAGGATGTACTCTATGGGTTGGCGATGGACACTATTTGCGGAGGCGATCGATGAGCTTTCTCCTTTCTTTCATGCTTTTCCTGGCAGCCCCACCGACTCCGACGGCATCGAGCGCGGAGGAGGCCGGCAAAACAACTATCTTGGTGGCCTACTACTCCGAAACCGGGAATACCGAGTCGCTGGCTAAGGCAATCGTGGAGGGGATCTCCTCGGTTCCAACTGCCGAGCCCATTTTGCGGAACGTTTCTGAGGTGAAGGACGAGGACATTCGGAAGGCGGACGGCATTCTCGTGGGCACCCCGGTCCAATGGGGCGGTCTCAGTGCCCGTGCCAAGGACTTTGTGGATCGAGTGGGTCGCGTATTGGGTGAAGGCGAGGGACAACACGGGGAAGGGCGAACGGCGGGCGCGTTCTGCACCGGGGGAGCTGTGGCGTCGGGCAAAGAGCTCGCTAGAATGGCGATCCTAGCCGCCTTTATGAACATGCGTTTTGTCGCGGTCGGAGGTCTCCTCGCGGACGGGTTAGGCAGCCTCGGCGCGGAAGCCACTACCGGGCCCGCCGATCCGGGACTTTCGGAGAAAGAGTTGGGGGAGGCGCGCCTGGCTGGCGAACGCTTTGCTCGGATTACACAGGGGTTTCGGAAAGCGCGGGCCCTTAGCCCAACACCAAACTAACGACCCCGGCAAGGAGTGCCGCAAGCGGAAGTGTCAGGACCCAGGACGCCACGACTTGCCGGATAACCCCGACGTCGGCTTGCGCCGTGATGAGGCCGATTCCGGGTAGAGCTCCGCAAGGCACGGGAAACCCGAGGAGGGTCGCCAAGAAAACAGTGAGAGCGGCTCTGCGGATGAGAGTCGCGAAGCTCGCGAGCTCAACAACAGTCTCCATCCGGGCCACAGTACGGCGCGTCGGTCGTCTCGGTGACGTTATACTCCGTGCCCTTGGTCTCCTTCGGGTGTCGTACGGCGTCTTTCCGACAATTGAACGGAGCCGCTTCCGATAGGGGAGTGTCCTCGTAGGGTTCCAGCGGCTCGATCGTGCCGCGGTAGGGCTCTGAGCTATAGATGTGAAAGGTCTTGTCGCAAACCGCCATGCGCTGGCCTCGGAACAGAGTGTGGCCGTCGTCGTCGGTCACGCTGCGCCAGGGTCCCTTATAGATGACAGCCTGGTGGCGTTCGAGGCACGGACCTTCCTTTCCCTTGAAGGCTTCGACGGTCACGGCGCGGAACTCGATCCCCTCTATCGTTTGCCACGGCGTCTCGTCGCGTTTCAATACTTGGATTCCGTAGAATCCGGCTTCTTGAAAAGCGGTCAGGAAGTGATCCTCCCGAAAGGCCCCGGACAGACAGCCGCTCCATAGCTCCGCATCAGCCTGAAGGTGAGCTGGCACGTCCTCGTCGCTCACGATGTCCGAGATCACAACGCGACCGCCTTTCCTGAGGACACGATGCATTTCTCGAAAGAGCTCGGTCTTGTCCTCGGGCCGGACTAGATTCAGCACGCAGTTGCTCACCACCACGTCGGTCGACGCCGTGGGGACCATCGGGTGGTTTCGTCGTTGGTCCTCCTTCCAGCTCTCTAGAGCTTCGAGCTCATTCGCAGTTGTGACGGGGTGCTCGGCCAGGTAGTGCTCGAGCTTTTCATAGTCTAGGGCGAGGTCTTGAATCTTGCCTTTGTGAAAGGCGACGTTGTGATAGCCGAGCCGATCGCCGATCTCCTGACGATAGCGTCGCGCCAGGTCGAGCATCTCGTCGTTCATGTCAACGCCGATGACCTTGCCCTCCGTTCCGACAACTTGGGCGGCGATGTAACAAACTTTGCCTCCGCCGCTTCCAAGGTCGAGGACCGTCTCGCCCGGGCGAAGGTGCTTGGAGGGGTCTCCGCATCCGTAGTCGCGCTCTAAGATCTCCTTGGGGAGAGCATCGAGATACTGTTCTGCGTATTCCACAGGGCAGCAAAGGGCGTCTTCTTTTGCGGAAGCCGCCCTCGAGTAACGGTCTTTGACGGCGTGTTCGACGTTGGAACTGTCAGCCATGGGCTTCGTCTCCTATTATCCCGTCTGATGTTTTTCCTAGAACTTGCCTCGTTTACGTTCCTTTGAGGGCAAAATCTCCAGACACGTCGTCCACCATCCGGTGAGGACGGTGTCGATGAACTCCTGAGGTAGTCCCTCGCTATTCATTTCTTGGGCGAGACTGCGGTAGTCGTATTCGAGCGGCACGAACTCGACGGACAACCCTTTCCGGCTCTTCTGGCCCTTCCGTGCATCCAGTATCGTGTACCAAACATGCGTATTACCGTCGTTCTCCGGCCGCCCGATGACCCCGACATTGACGACGTGTCGGTCTCCCGGAACTTCGCGCTTCCAGTGAATGCCGGTATGGGTCGTGAGCACGACATCCGCCTCATGTTCTTGGAGCAGACGGTCCAGAAAGTGAGTGGGTGTCGTCGACTCCCATAGAAACTCGTTCATCTTGCGTGGTGAGCCGTGGCTCATCAGAAGACGATGGCTACCCAGTTGGATACGAAAAGACTTTGGTAGTCCACGCATCCACACTTTCCAGCGGTCGGAGGTGTTGGAGAACGTGTAGTCATAAGAGATTTTGGCGAAGTAGTTGTCGCGGGGATCGACATAGCCACATTGGCAGTCGGCGAGCCCCTCTCCGATCGAGTTGTCATAGTTGCCCTGCATCACCTGGACGCCGGCGTCCAACAGAATCGGAAACACTTTGTCCGGGTTGGGGCCGAAGGCGCCGAGGTCGCCCTGACAGAAGATCGCCTCCACTCCTCGCCGCCGCGCGTCGTTCACCGCTGCCTCGAGCGCGAGGTGGTTGCTATAGACGCCGCCGATGGCAGCGATCCTTTCGTAGCGCTCAAGAGACATCGCGGCCTCCGGAGCTCAGATTGCTGCAGATGGCCCCTCCCACGTAACAGGTGTAACAGGCACTGTGCTTGAGAGGGTAGGGTTCGGCCGATTCGGCCAGCGTGGATCCCATCCTCGCGTCCGGCGAATCGATGAGGATCGGGCAGACGTAGACGCCTCGGTCGGTGGCGACCCGACTGTGGGAGCAGATGAGTTGGGAGGCGTCGAAACCCAACATCATGTCTGATGTCACCCGTTCCGTATCGGTGTAGGCACGCGACCTCTCTTCTTCGGCGCCGATGCGTAAGGTCGGGATGATCTTGATGCGGGGACGAGAGTAGCCTTCCGCCTTTAGTATTTCGACGAAACGTTGAAACACTTCGTCGTCCCGACCGTCTTCCCAAGTCTGGGCCACTGTGATGATGGGGAGGAACCCATGGGTCAGTAGGAGCCGAACGCCGTCCATGGCTTTGCGAAAGGTTCCTGCCCCTCGGATGGGATCGTTCATCTCCGGGGAGTACCCATCGATGCTGACGCGAAACTCGAGCGAATAGGGCGATATCGCCTCCGCCGCAGCGAGACGCTCCACCTGCTTGGGCTTCATCACGGTGGCGTTGGTGAGGACGGTCGCGGGGCCGATCGAAAGCGTGGCTTCGAGGACCTCGACCATGTGGGGATGGATGAACGGCTCCCCGCCTGTGAAGTAGTACTCCTTGACCCCCAGCGATTTCGATTCCTCGAGGAGGCTCTCGATGGCTCCGAGGTCCATGAGCTCGAACGCGTGGTTGGTCGGGCTACAGGAGATGAAGCAATGGGCGCAGGTCAGGTTGCAGAGCGTTCCCGATACCTGAAACCAGAGGTCGTCGAGCGCACTCAAGGCGACTCGCGGGGGAGCTTCGGCGGTCCGGGTCGTCATGACGCGTACCGATCCACAGCAGATGTTTTTTCGATCGAGCTGAAGATCTCTCGAACTTGCTCGAGCCCGATCCGAATCAAGAAGTTGGAGTTCTTGCCATAGCTCTTCGAGCCGAGGACAAAGAAATTCGGTTCCGGGTTCGCAAGGACATCGGCCCGGTGGAATTCATTGGCAAGGCAATCCGCCGAGCTCGACCCGAGAAGAGCCGCCGAAAGCTTCATCGGGCCCATCGACGCATAACACTCATGCATCTGGAGCTCCCGATAGATTCGGTTGTCCGGATGGTAACCCACGTAGGCCAAGATGCGATCGACCACGATCGTCTCTTGGCTTCGTGTCCCTATGGAGCGAAGCTCGACCGCGAACGATTCTCCTCTGCGCGTCTTCCTCGTCAGGCGCTCGACGAGGGTGGCAGGATGGTACGCGACCCTAGGATTCCCGCCTTTGGCAAGCTCGTTGGCCTTCGCGGAAAGCCGAGCCCTTTCGGGAAGTGGATCATCCGGGAAGATGGGTAGGGGAGGCTTCTCGCCGGTTTGGGCAATCCACGTCACTGACGTGTTTGGCAATTGGGTGAGCGCATCGAGTGCCGTGGCGGCGGAGTGCCCGCTGCCGACGAGGAGAACTCGCCGCCCCGAGTACTGCTCGCGTTTCTCGCCCAAGAGGTCCTGCACGGTGTAGGCGATCTGCTCACGGAGCTCTATTTCGCCCAGAGCCGGGATGTTGCCGTTGCCCATCCAGTTGTGATGGCCGTAGGTTCCGGAACAATCGATCACGATGTCTGCCTCGGCGATCTCTTCTCCTTGCTCCCGCTCGAGCAGAATGCGAAACGGATGGCGGTCCCGAGGACCACCGATCAGATCTTTCTTGCCGATACCGTCTCTCCCGACGTATAGCACTTCGACTCCCTCTCGAATGCAGTTTCTCAGCGGTTCGGTTTCGGCTAGGGGCCGAAGGTATCGCTCCACGTGCTGTCTTCCCGTCAGGTAGTCGTTCGGCCCGGGCAGAGGTCGGCCCGCTTCCCGAAGCGTCTTCGCTCCAAGCTCGGAGTGGTTGAGCTCCCAGCATGAGAAGAGGGTGATATGTCCCCATCGATTCATGTTCTCGCCGATGGTTCCTCGTTCGTATACCTGAACCCGATGACCGAGAGCCTGGCCGTGTAGGGCGGCTTCGAGGCCGACGGGGCCCGCGCCGATAATCGCAATACGTTTCCCGGGCATAAACTCCTCCCCGCACAAGGCGGGAATTATAAATAGAGTGGAGATCTAAGACGGACTGCCCGCCTTCGCTTGGGTTAAGGGGCTGTAGCTTCGGCGGGCTGGGGCCGTTTAGGCCGTGGCCTCAGGCGGAGCGCGGGGGGTAAACCACCTGGCGAGGAAAACCTGCCGATGTTCGGTTTCGGCGGATCGGTGGCCGGTCGATTCGGGGAGGAGCAGATTTGTGATCCGCCGTGCTAACGAAGCGAGACATCCCCATCGCGAGCGGGTGAGAAAGCGAGTCAGCCCGCGTCGGTCGTCGATATCTTCGAGCGAGGAAAGTGTCTCGACCACGAAACCACTTCCGACGAGGCGCGCTTGCGTGAGCTGCGCAACCTGCGAAGATCCCCACGGCATGGACTCGAATGCTTCGGGGCAAGGTGTCGTAAGTCCGAGCAGGGCGTATCCGCCGTCCTTGGCCGGACCGAGCACCGCCGCGCGAGGGCCAGATGAGGCAAGGGCGTCGAACGCGTTTCCCAGGTAACGTCGCGAGATCTCCGGAGAATCGTTGCCAATTACCACGACGCGGCGGTAGCCCAGCGAAAAGGCGTCGTCGACTGCCAGTCGTAACGACTCGCCGAAGCTCCGGCCTCGCTGTGGGAGGACGTTCCGCCGCCGGTTTTCAGCAAGCTCTGAAGACAGCGGGGTGGCGATGAGGAGATCCACGTCCTGGAGCCCACCGCAAACGTTCTCCAAGTGGTCGAGAAGAACCGCGAACACGTCGGCGGCTCGCTCCGGCCTTCCTAGGCCGAGCGACTTCCTACGACCCTCCGCTTCGGGAGACAGCGTAAACAGAATGAGTGCGGATTCGGATCCCATCGTTCGCAATCTACAAGGAGAGCATGCTTCGGTCTATGGAAAGGCTCACACCCGGCGCAGAAAGACCTGCACCCACCATTCTTATCACTGGCCGCTAGGGGGGTCAACGAGAAGCTCCCAAACGAGGCCGTGCCAGTCCCAAGGTGGTCGGGGGCCCCAACTCGCCTTTGGAAAATAGGGCGCTACGGAATATGCTGTGGCGAACGCAATAGGGAGAAAGAAGCATAGATGCCCCCAATAACCAATCGGGAGTTCCTCGATTTCGCCATGGATGCCGCCTGGCAGGCCGGTCAGTTCACGCTCGCGCACTTCCAAACCGGAGTCGACGTTGAATGGAAAGTGGATGAATCCCCTGTCACAGCCGCCGATCAGGGGGCAGAGAGGCTGATCCGAGAGCTCATTGCTCGCCGTTTCCCGGGTCACGCTGTTTTGGGCGAGGAGTTCGGTGAGGCGGATACAGACTCGTCGCATCGCTGGATCATCGACCCCATTGACGGCACCCAGTCCTTCATCCGAGGGGTTCCTCTCTATGGAGTGCTGATCGGGCTCGAGGTAGCCGGAGACGTCATCGTTGGTGTGACTCACTTTCCGGGGCTTCAAGAGACGATCGCCGCCGCCAAAGGCGAAGGGTGCCGATGGAATGGCCGGGTTGCAAGGGTCTCTCGTGTATCGCGCCTCGAAGAGGCTTTGGTTGTTCATACCGAGGTGACGACCCTCGAAGACGAGCGTACCCGCGCCTCCTGGAATCGCATCAAGGCGGCGTCGCGCCTCCAACGCGGCTGGAGTGACTGCTACGGCCATTGTTTGGTTGCGACGGGAAGAGCGGAGGTGATGCTCGATCCGCTCATGAAGCCTTGGGACTGTGCTGCTCTCGTGCCCATTCTCGAAGAAGCGGGTGGTACGTTTACCGACTGGGATGGTAAGTCGACCATATACGGCGGCGACGCCATCAGCACCAACGGTTTGCTCTTCGATCAGGTGAAGAAGATGCTGGAGCAGACTTCGGTCTCTTCAGTGTAACCCTCCGTCGGCCGCACAGACCTCGATGCGAATCTCGAAGTGGATCTGGACGCTCGTCGGCCTAGGCCTGATCTCGACCTTGGTCTTCTTCTGGGTTTTTGGAGAGGAAGTGGCCAACAGGCGCGCCCGCGCCCGCTACCCCCACGTCGTTCTTATCACGATCGATACTCTCCACGTCCTCGAGACCGGGGTATACAATCCCAAGAACCAGTCGACTCCAAATCTCGTCGACTTCGCGCGCAAGGGAGTAGTCTTTCAACACGCCTACACCCCGGTGCCGATTACTCTGCCTTCCCACACCGACCTCATGACCGGTATGTCGCCCCTCGACCACAGCGTCATGGCCAACGGAGACGCTGTGCCTCAAGGGCTCACGACGCTGGCAGAAATTTTCAAAGGTGCCGGCTATCGCACCGCCGCGTTCGTTTCGCTGGGAGTGCTGATGCAGGCCTTTCAACTCAATCAAGGCTTCGATACCTATTTCGATCCCTTCGGAGACCGGCAGGGCAGATGGTACCGGCGGGCCGACGAATTGTTCGAGCCGGTCAGCGAGTGGGTCACTCAAAATTACCGAGAACCGTTTTTCATGTGGGTTCATTTCTCAGATCCACACGAACCCTACCTGGTCAAAGATGCCCCGCCCGATACCCGGTTAACTCTGGACGGCGAATTGGTCGGTGAATGGACGCTTGCCAGCCGCGCCCACGTTTCAACGGCGGTCGATCTTCCCCCGGGACGCCACGTGCTGAAGTGGGCATCATTGCGCCAACCGCGGCCCGATGATCTTCGTAGGACCGGCATCAAAATGAATCTCTTTGGACAAAACGTCTTGGCCGAGTTGACCGACACGAAGCTGCCGCAGTCGAGTGACGATATTGGCCTCGATCCTTTCTGGAGTCTCGAGATCGAGAATCGCGAAAACGATACGGTCGAGTTGGAGCTCGGTTTTCGCGGAAGACTGATGAAGCCGCCGGCCTCTGAAGTCTTGGAGGCTTACCCCAAAGAGGTTGCGTGGACGGACAAGCACGTCGGCAAGGTGCGCGAGCTCTTGGAGTCTCTCGGAATCGAGGACCGTACTCTGTGGGTGATTGTCTCCGACCATGGCGAGGGACTATATCGTCGCGGGTATCTCGGGCACGCGGCCTACGTGTTCGAAGATCAGCTTCGAATTCTTTGGCAGATGCGCGGGCCGGGCGTCCCGCAGGGCAAAGTCGTAGACGATACCAGAGTCATGATGATGGATGTCGGGCCTACCCTACTCGATCTGATCGGACTTCCGATTCCGAGGGGATTCGAGGGAAACTCCCTGGTCGAGTGCTGGGACGGCGGCAGGTGCCCGGAGCGTCGGGAATGGTGGGCCTACGGGCTCAAACACGGAAACAACCGCTTGGCGGCCGCGGCGGGCTACAGCTGGCCATATAAGTGGATTTGGAAACGAGAAGTAGGGAAGACCGCCTTCGACATTGGCAACGATCCTTGGGAGGAGAAGGATCTCCTTGGGCCGCCTCCCCATCCGCGAGAGCTCGTCGATCTTTCTCGGGAGTTCAAGGATTGGAGACCAAAGCTCGCCTTCCGCCTGAACCACCGGCAGCGAGTGGCTGGGCACCCGGAGCAGCTCGAGATGCTCAAGGCGCTGGGCTACATCGGCACGGGCGCGGAGCAGTAGTAGCGTTCTTCCTCCCGGCCGGCGGGCTCCGACCCGTCAGTGCGCGCGGGGCGGCCCCGCCTTCGCAGCTGAGGGCTCTTTTACCGCAGAAGTTGGGTTTCCCCTACAGTCGTGTCGTTCCTGCCTCGTGGGTAGGTGAGGCTTGATCAACAAGCCCAATGGAAATAGTAGTTTATGGGGCAAGCCCCGACGGCCGCGTTCTTCGACTCTGAGGGCGTTCTCGGCATCATTCTTGTATTCCCAGCTAGGGGGAGAAGCGTACTTTGTTGCTGACGACGTCGGTCATCGTGATTGCGTTAGGCTTGAGCCTCGGCCTGTTCTACATCATCACCCGCTACATGAGCCTCCGCACCGAGTTCGAACGAGTCAGCTCCGAAGTAGATGCCCTCACACAACAGAAAGCAGAGCTTCTCCAGGGATTGGAGCGACAGCAGTTCCTAGGCCGTTTCGTACGCGAGCTCCCGCTGCTCACCGAGCAACTTCACAGTCGGGTCAAAGTGCGCCGAATCCCCGGCATCCTGCTGCAGGTCGTGATCCGAAGCTTGGAGCCCCGGCAGGCAGTGGTCTTGCTGCGCCGCCGCCGCTCGGAGTCCGAGCCCGAGAGAGCCGGACGTCTGACCGTGGCGGCTGTGCATCCTACGACCTCTCCTATCAAGCCTGGGTTTCAGATCAACATCGGGGACGGGGAGCTGGGCTTCGTTGCCGAGGCGCAGCTTACGATGAGTCGTGAGGATTTCGAACGAGAAACGTCCCTCAACCGGCAGAAGATCAAGGGAACAGACCTGCCCGGTTTCAAGCCCGACATGGCGGCCCCCATGGTTTTCGACGAGAAGACTGTCGGCGTGATCGCGATCTCCGGTTCGCCGTATCAGGGAATCGTTGCCAAGAAGGCCATGTGGATCGTCGCGCAGATCGGAGCGGTGGCCATGCATAACGTCGCCGCCTACAGCGAGATGAAAATCACCGCCGATATGGATGGCCTCACTGGTATCTACAACAAACGCCACCTAGTCGGGGCACTCGGCGAAAAAATCTACCAGGCGCAGAAAGAATTGACGAACCTTTCCGTCTTCCTGTTCGACATAGACAACTTCAAGAACTACAACGACGTCAATGGTCACGTCGCCGGCGACAAGCTTTTGAAAGAGTTGGCGAGCCTGGTGAAGGACAACATCAGGGAAGAGAGCATCTTCGGTCGTTTCGGCGGTGAGGAATTCTTGGTCATTCTGCCGGGCTCTTCCAACACGGAGGCGCTCCGCGTCGCCGAGAAGCTCCGCACGCTCATCGCCCAGCACGACTTCCCCTTCGCGGCGAAGCAGCCTCTGGGTGTCTTGAGTATTAGTGGGGGCGTGGCTACTTATCCCGGTGATGCCCTGGACAGCACCAGCCTGCTCCGAACCGCGGACGAAGCTCTCTACGCGGCCAAGGATCAGGGGCGGAATCGGGTTCTCCCGCCTCAGACCAAATACATTTGTGAGAGCCGGCCGCCAAGTGGTCAGTTCCCTGTGCCCCAGGATCTCCGACCCGCGGAGCCTCCCGAATCCCAGCCGGCGGTGATGGCCACCGAGCCTCCGAGTTTGGCGCCGCCGCAGCCCCCACAGAACGTTCGCTACGACAGGACGATCATCGGCACACGCATTTCGATTCCTGACGAAGAGCCGTAGGCTGAAAGCTTAGGCTTGCTCTAGGGCTTCAATCAGTGCGCCCTCACTCTTCGTTTAGTGGCACGAGGCCCCACCCCCACGCCCGTGGGCTCACGGCTGCGTTCGTTCGCTAGCCGCGACGCGGCTTTCGCGGCTGCGCGGCAGCTGAGGGCTCCCGCAACTGTTCCATTAATTCGCTCTTCGTCGCTTCATCGCACCAAGCCGAGCGGATACCGTTTGCGATGAGCGTCTTGACGTCTTCCAGCTCGAAGCCGAAAGTCTCCATTAGTTGCGTGAACTCTGTCTCCAGACTGGTTTCGAACATCTTGGGGTCGTCCGTGTTGATGGAGACCAAGAGTCCCTTCTCGAAGTATTTCTGGATGGGATGGCTTTCCAGATTCTGCACAACACCCGTCCGGACGTTAGAGATGGGGCAGATCTCGAGGGGAATCTGCCGTTCCTTCAGATGCTCGACCAGCTTGGCATCTTCGATGGCACGGGTGCCGTGTCCGATTCGCTCGATGCGGAGTGTCTGGAGCGCCCCCCAGATGCTTTCGGGGCCGGCTGCTTCCCCGGCATGTGCCGTGGTGTGGAAGCCGAGGTCCCTCGCCCTTTCGTAGACGTCGCGATACGGCTCGGGCGGAAATCGTTGCTCCGAGCCTCCGATTCCGATCCCGATGACTCCCAACTCTTGCACCTCGGCGACTTCCTCGAGCGACCTCGCTCCGATCTCTGGACCGAAATCGCGGTTGAGATCCGCGATGAGCTTCACCGTGACCCGATCGGCGTGCTCATCGAGCCCCTTCCTTAGCGCCTCCGTGATCCGTTGCGGCTTCAGCCCATGCTCTGCGAAGTCGCCCGGCGTGTAGAAGGCCTCCACGTAGCGAATGTTTTGCGCCACCAAGTCGGCTGCGATACGGTCGGCGAAGAAAGTGAAATCGTCGTACTCCCGCAGAAAGCCGTTTTTCCATATCCACGTTTCGATGAATTGCGGGAAATCTTTGTATTGGAATCTCGCCTGGAGGTCGGACATTCCTCCGACTTCGGAGTCCTTGCCATATTTCTTGATCAGCTCCCAAAGGCAATCGTGTGGGATCGCCCCTTCAAGATGCAGATGGAGCTCGACCTTGGGTAACTTCCGCAGCGCTTCCGTACTCACCGGTCGTTTCCTTCAAGGCTCTGGAGGATGCGTGCTTGGAGCTCTCGCGCCTTGGCCATGACTTCGTCGACGTCGACGGTCGTCACCTTTCCGTCACGGACCACGAAAGCCCCTCCGACCAATACGGTTCCTACGTGACCCCCCTTAATGATGTAAACGAGGTGGGAGTAGACATCGTAGAGTGGAGTCAGCTCCGGCACGTTGGCATCGATGAGCACGATGTCGGCCAACTTGCCGGGCTCGATCGACCCGACCGACTTCTCGAGGCCGAGAGCCTTTGCTCCACCCAGCGTGGCCAGCTCGAAGACTTTTTTCGCCGACATCACCGTCGGATCCTCTTTGGTGAGCTTGTGAAGCTTCGCTGCGGTATCCATCTCCTCGAACATGTCGAGATTGTTGTTGCTGGCCGGCCCGTCGGTCCCTAGACCCACGGTCACACCGGCGGCGATCAGATCGGGAACGCGGGCCACTCCCGAGGCGGTCTTCATGTTGCTTTCGGGGTTGTGGGATGTGGCTGCTCCGCCTCGAGCGATTCGCTCGATGTCTTCATCGGACAACCAGATCGAGTGGTGCAAGATGACGCCGGGAGACAAAATCCCCGCATCATCGAGGGCGGCGATCGTTTCCTTGCCCAATTGCTCCTTGACCGTCTGATTCTCCGTCGGCGCTTCCACCGCGTGGATCTGAAAAGGGACTTCGTAACGTTGGGCAAGCTGGTAGGCACTCTCGACGACTTCCAGAGACGTTGTATAGAGGGCGTGTGGTGCAACCGACGGAGTCACGCGCGGGTGGTCTTTATATTGTTTGATGAATTCCTCGGTGCCCACCAACGCCTCTTCGGGCGTTGGGTAATCCGGCGCCGGAAAGCCGATAATGGTCTGACCGAGCACGCCTCGCAGCCCTGCCTCGTTGGTGGCTCTGGCCACCTCCTCTTCGAAGTAGTACTGGTCGGTAAAGGTCGTCGTTCCGCTTCGTGCCATTTCAATGCACCCGAGAAGGCTTCCCCAGTAGACGAACTCCGGCGAGACGTTCTTCCCCTCGGCCGGGAAGATGTAGCCCTCGAGCCATTCCATCAGCCTGAGATCGTCGGCGATGCCTCGCAGCAACGTCATGGGGATGTGACCGTGCGTATTGACCAGGCCCGGAATCACGAGATGCCCGTTGGCGTCTATGGTCTCGCGCGCCGGAGGAATCGGTTCACCGGCTTCGAGCACGGCTTCAATCGTCTCGCCACGAACGACGACCGCGCCCCCTTCTAGGATTCGTCTCCCCGGGTCCATGGTGACCACGGTCCCTCCCCGTATAACGATGTCCGCGATGTCCGCGTTGTCGGCCCCTCCGGCGGGCGTGTCCGCTGGCGGAGTTTGGCAAGTAGACAGCAAGAATAAGCACCAAATACCAATTAGAATTTTTCTCATTCACTTTCCTCACGTTGGCGCATGCGCAGAGTCCGCAGCCGGTTGATGGCAGCCGCGATTTCGTACTTCCGGGGTCGAGCGAAGTTGCCAGGATGATGTCCGGGACGGCGAAAGGGATCAAGGAGGTCCAACCCGTCTTCGTCGAAGACGCGGTCCACCTGTTCCAAGATTTCACGGAGGGTACGGTCGGCGTCCATGAACTGTCCCGCCGCAAGTTGAATGACGTGTCCGATGGCTCGCGTCTGGCTCGAGTCCACGAGCTGCTCGGCGGCTCGTAGATCGATCCGCTCTCGTCCGAACAGGATAAGGTCTACCGCTTTGATGTCGATTTTGACGTCGCGCCGGCCGCGAGAAGGATCGATGCCTTTCGCTAGCGGGATGCGGCCTATGTTGCGGGGTAGAGGGCTCCCCGCCTCGATGGAGCGTTGGGTCGGTTGGGCTTTCGCTATTTGCTTTGCTTCCTCGGTCACTTCGTACGGTAGAAAGTCTCTCATTAGCACGACGTTGTCTGCGGAGTCGAAGTAGTCTCCCGACCCTCCCATAACGAGAATCGTGGAGACACCGAGCGTATCGTAGAGCTCGCGCACTCGATCCAGAAAGGGTGTGATCGGCTCATGCTCCTTGTGCACTAGCGCCTGCATCCGAGAATCTCGGACCATGAAGTTGGTGGCCGACGTGTCCTCATCCAGAAGGAGGGTGGTGGCGCCGACTTCCAGCGCTTCCATGATATTGGCGGCTTGAGAGGTGCTTCCGCTGGCGTCTTCTGTGGAGAACGTTTCGGTGCTCCGCCCGAAAGGAAGATTGGTAATGAAGGGGCTGATATTGACCTGTTCCACACGCCTTCCGTCCTCGGCTCGGATCTTGACCGCATCCCGGTCGGTGACGACGACCTCTCGGCCGTCTCCGGGAATGTGTGGGTAAACACCTCGCTCGAGCGCCTTCAGTAGTGTGGACTTGCCGTGGTAGCCGCCGCCCACAATGAGCGTGACCCCGCGCGGAATCCCCATTCCGGAGATCGAGCGAGTGGAGCCGTCATCTCCGCGAACCGCATGGAGTAGATCGATGGTGACTCGCAAGGAAGCCGGCGCGCGAAAGGGGACTGCCTCCTTCGTACCGAGCGGTCGGTCGCTGGCACCACTCTCGCGGGGAAGGCTCGCCCCGTCCCCCACGAAAGTGATGAGACCGAGCTCAACGAGCTTCTGTCGAATGTGTTCCTGGTTCTCGATACAATCGACGAACTCCCGACCCTCAGTTTCTGAGACATTCTTCCAGAGCAAGGAGCGCTCGAGCACTTTGGGAAGCTCACGACACAGGATGGTCTCCGCCTGGCGTCCGAGAATGTTGCGTCCGGAAGCGGGAAGGCCGACTTGGATGCGTGCCTCGACCCAGTCCGGCGTCACGCGGAGGGCGGTGCGCTCGAGAACCTCTTGTCCTCCTACGTCGATGGTGACGATGCCGCTCTTGCCAGTCCCTCGCCGCCCCTCCACCTCGCGCCGGATGGCATGGTGCACCTCTCGGCAAAGAAAATCCTGCAGGGCCAGTCGGCGGACGGGGTTATCGAAAAGAGCCGGTGGGACCTGAGACAGTTTTTGCGGCACTCTTAGCCGTACCTTGCTGGGAGTGGCGAAGGGGTCGCCCTGTACGTGGTCGATGTGGAGCGTCCATCCCTGTTTCTGAGCCTCGCCCTGGCCCTCGCTCTCGTACGTCCCCGCGATTTCCTTATATGCCTTGTAGCCGCGCCCATCGATTCGATCGAGGAGCAGGTGGAGATCGTTCAGGTTCGGCATATACGCCAGACAGTTTACCCCGTACCGAAACCCCCAGGTTAGATTGTCTAGCGAGGTTTGGTACGGAGTTTACTGGAATTCGATGGCGCCAGCCTCCTCCGCGTTCGTCAGATATTGCTCGACCTTGGTGAGGGAGGTCTCTCCGTAGTAGAAGGAACCAGCCGATTGGGCCTGGGCGCTCACCGCTAGGAAGATATCGAGGATGCTTCGCTGCCCGTCCACAAAGTTCAAGACTTCCTCTTGCATAAAAGGATGAAGCCCCGGTACCGGTTTGGTATGACCCGAGGATTTCAGGTACTCACCGATGGTTCCTACCTTGCGAGGGATCCTCTGATTCAATTGTTTCTCTTGGGGAGTCCGTTCCAGTGAAGGTAGCGGTCCACCCCCCGAGGCGGCGAGATAGACACTGTCGAGAAGAGTGGTCCACTCGCTCTCCCTTTGCCCGAGTGCGTCGGCCGTCGTCTGGATCAGTCGGCTCCCCGCACTTCCCGGCGTCGCGAAGACGGAGACCGAGCGCAAGGCGGTCTGCTCTCGTTCCACCGCTTGCGCGATAAGGTTCCGTGCATTTCGATAGGACGCCGCCCTGTCGTCCGCGTTCGACGTTTGCAACAGCCGGCTCGCCGTCCCCACGTCGCGTCCGATCCTGCCGAGCGCTCTTCCGTAGACCTCCGACGTCAGCGCGGGAATCTCCGCTTCGCCCGCATCGGCGATGTACAGTGCCGCCGCCGCGACGAGGAGCGCGTTCCGCTTCATCTGGGTCGAGTCCACGTTCCACATGTCATCGGCCGAGGAGTGAATGAACGGATCCGGCCAGTTGGTGAGCGTGACACCGGGAATACCGATGATCGAGTTCACGAACACGATGTGATCGGTCATGCCGTGGTAGGGCACCACCATCGCGTTATAGCGATCTCGTGTCCCGAGCGGTGCCAAGACCGGCCGCGAATAACGCGTTCCCCGCGTGAAGTTGCCCGCGGTCCGAACCGCGAGAAACGCCGTGTTGCCTTGAATCAAAGACTGGGCGATCGATTCCACCACGTCGCTCAGATAGCTCGGCATGGAGTTGGGAGTCCGCGTGATCATTTGGACACGGTTTCCATACGACTGGTTCGCTCCGACCATGTCCTGGCTGATGTTGACCAACATCTGTTCGCGCTCTTCGGGATGATCCACAAAGTAGCGGTACTCGCTCGAAATTTCCGTCGCCCACCAAAAACGAATGTCGCGGCGGGGGCGAGCGAGGCGTCCTTCATCTATCGCCTTCTCTATCACGCGAGCGATCTCCAGGAGGTTCACACAACCACTACCGTCGTCGTTGGCCGAGGGCTTTTCCTCTTGCAGGTGCGCGGTCAAAACGATGTCTTGATCGTGGATCTCGCTTCCGGGAATGACGTACTCGATCATTTCCATCCACTGCTCGGGATCGACCCTAGATTCTACCCGCGCCTTCAGGACTACTTTTTGCGGCTCGGCAACGCTCATATTGAAGACGTCCCCCGAGAAACCACCGTTGACCAGTTTCTGTAACCAGATCCCCGTGCGAGGCGAGATCATGAAGGCGAACGTCGGTTCCTGCTCGCCGCCCCCCAAGCCTTCCATGAGCCCGATGGAAACCTGATCCGCTCCTTCGATGATTGGGTGGACGCGGCTCGACCAGGACGAAATGACACCCAAGGCGCCACGTTTCAAAACCGCCTCCGCCATAACCAACGGCGTCAGGCCCGAGGCGAGAACCAGCTTGCCTTCGACTTCCTTCCCCTCGTAGTCCGCATCCGTCGTGCCGCCGCCCACGTCCACCAGCTCGGCGGTGACGTCGGCCGGACGCGAATGGTCGGCGAGCGCTGTCGCCACTTCCCAGTTGTCGGCCAGCTTGATCTCCTCCGGCTCCACCATCCAGAGCTCGGAGTGTCCGGGGCTCCAGGCTGGCTGATTGCTTTCCTGGCGAATGAGCTCGATGCCTTCGAGCCCGTACTCCTGGGCCTTCTCGATGATGAACTGTGCGGCCTCGTGGAACCCCTGGGAGCCTCCCGGCCGGTGGTATCGCGTTACCACCTTCAGGTTGTCCTTGGCGATGTCTCCCGAGAGCTCGTTATTGAGTAGCCGGAAAGTCTTTTCGTCGACGAACGTCGATTCTTGAGCGGAAACGGAGGTGCCCAGCAAAAAGCCGACAAAGATAAACACGGGAACAGTAGGCGAGAATAGTCTCATAGCAAAGGCTCCAGGATAGGAGTACGTGATTTTCGGAGGAAAAGTTCGAAGCGAGTCAGTCAGGAACGGTCCTCACCGCGCGTTGGCACAGCTAGTGTTAACTCGGAATCCTCGGCCTCTGCAACACGACGTCCCTCTTCGACATCCACCCGGCTCAGGAAAAACATGCCGCTGGCAAAGAATCCGATGAGAGAGAGGATGGCGAGGCGGCTTCCCCCGGCGAGCTGGCTGACCACCGCGAACACGAGGGGCCCGATGATGTTCCCGAACTTTCCGCTGATGCTGTAGAAGCCGAAGAACTCGGACGATTTTCCTCGCGGCACCATCGCAGTAAAGAGAGAACGGCTTAAGGCCTGGCTTCCTCCCTGTACCATGCCCACCGCACAAGCGAGTGCCCAGAAGTGCGTGGCGGTGGTCATGAAATAGCCCAAGATCGAAATGCCGGTGTAAACGAAGAGTGCGATATAGAGGCCATTCTTGGCCCCAATGCGAGATGCCAGCGCGCCATAGGCAAACGTGAAGGGAATACCCATGAACTGAACGAGGAGCATCGCCCCGATCAAATGAGTCTGGCCAATCCCGATCTCGGCGCCGTAAATCGTCGCCATCTTGATGATGGTCATGATGCCGTCGTTGTAGAGCCAGAACGCGACGAGAAAGAGAAAGATCTGTCGATGCTGCCGAATCTCTTTAAAGGTTTCTATGACGCGGTTGAAGCCGACTCTGATGGGGTTCATCTTGAGGAGCTCGTCCTGCTCCAGTCGGCGCGGCGGTTCGGGGACGGTGCGGAAAATGGGAATCGCGAAGATCGCCCACCACAGAGCCACGCTGGCGAAGGCGAACTTGGAGGCTTGGGTTTCATCCGTCATGCCGAACTTTTCAGGCCACGTGATCCACGCGAGCTGGACGGCAAGCAGCAATCCTCCACCCACGTAACCGATGGCGTAGCCTGCCGTCGAAACGCGATCGACTTCGTCGGACTTGGCGACGTGCGGCAGGAGGGACTCGTAGAACACGTTACCGGCCGCGAAACCGATGTTGCCGATAATGAACACGGCGGAAGCGAAGAACCACTGCCCCTCGCCGGTAAAGTAAAGGAGAAAAGAGCCCACCACACCCATGCCGGCGAAACCGGCGAGGAATTTCTTTTTGGCACCGAGGTAATCGGCGGTCGCGCCTAGAACCGGCGAAATGAGGGCGATGATGACGAGCGCCACCGTCTGCGTATAACCCCAGTAGACGGTGCGCAGGTTCTCCGGAAGCGAGTTGGCGGCGTACCCGTGGTAGAAGATTGGCAGCACGGTAGCCATGATGGAAGTCGCGAAGGCCGAGTTGGCCCAGTCGTACATCGCCCAAGCTCTGAGCTCACGACGGTGGAGACCAAGGGTTTCGAGCCAGGAGAGACGCTGAGCCGACGGAGGCACGATGCGACCTATGCTACCAGATCCAGGCTCACTGCTCTGGTATAATCGCCGTCCATTCGGAGGTTGAAGATGACGTGGAATGGGCGAAGAAGATTTCTCGGCGTGCTCGGTTCGAGCACGTTGGGCATGTACTTCTGGGGTGCGAAAGGGTCTCCGCCTGCAAATGTGGTCCTGGCTCAGGAGCCCGACCCTCTTGCCGTCGAAGACCCGCTCCTAGGGAAAGACCGGCTCACCGTTATGAGCGACCGCCCTCTCACCGCCGAGACCCCGGTGACGCTCCTCGACGATGAGGTGACCCCCAACTCGCGCCATTTCGTACGCAACAACGGTCGCCTTCCCGAGCGTGCCCGCACCGGCGATCTTTCTGATTGGACCCTCACCGTCGACGGCGAAGTCGATGCGCCGCTCTCGCTAGGACTCGATGATTTGAAGCAGCGCTTCGAGAATCGGCGGGCGGCGCTGGTTATCGAATGCGCGGGTAACGGCCGCGCCGGGTACAACCCACCGGCCTCGGGCAATCAGTGGACGCTCGGTGCGGTTGGTTGTGCCAACTACGCGGGGGTGCGACTCAAAGACGTCCTCCAAGAGGCGGGTCTGAAGACGACCGCGGTTTTCGTCGCCTACTATGGCGAAGACCCTCACTTGAGCGGTGACACCGAAAGGGTGCCCATCTCGCGTGGCATCCCGATCGAAAAGGCGCTTGATGAGAACACTCTGCTGGCGTGGGAAATGAACGGCGTGCCTTTGCCGCCCGAGCACGGCTTTCCTCTACGTCTGGTGGCACCGGGCCGGCCGGGCTCGGCATCCGGTAAGTGGCTTCGCCGGCTTTGGGTCAGGGACCAGGAGCACGACGGTCCCAAGATGACCGGGCACTCCTACCGCATGCCCAAGTATCCGGTCGCGCCTGGTACCGAGGTTCCAGAAGAAGACATGAAGATGATCGAGGCCATGCCGGTGAAGTCCATCATCACCCGACCGGAGACGGGAATGAAGCTTCGATTCGGCGAGCCGCTCGCACTACGAGGGCACGCCTGGTGCGGCGATGGAGCGGTCAAAGAAATGCACGTGAGTTTCGACTTCGCCGCCACATGGAAACGAGCCTCCCTCGCCGAACCCAGCAACCCTTTCGCTTGGCAGCGGTGGGAGGCGACCCTTGAGTTCCCCACGCCTGGCTATTACGAAGTCTGGGCCCGTGCGACGGACCACCTGGGTCGACAACAGCCCATGGTGGTCCCGGGCTGGAATCCACGAGGCTATCTCAATAACGCCATGCAGCGGATCTCGGTGCGGGTGTCCTGACCGCCCCACAGCCTGACCGCCCCACAGCCTGACAGCTTGACAGAAACGATGCGAAAAGTACTCATCGCGGCCGTCGCGGTCGTCCTGCTCGCGGTCGGTATCGTCGCCTTGCTCGAGTTTCGCCCTGCTCCGGAAGACGATCTCGCTCAGGGTTTGAAGCCCGGCGAAGGCCGGCAGCTGGTCCTGACGCACTGCGTTCCGTGCCATTCGACGACGCTCGTCGTGACGTACCGCACGTCTCGCGAGGGTTGGGACGAGGTCATTACTCGGATGCAGACAGAAGAAGGCCTTTGGTCGTTCACCACCGAAGATCGGAAGGCGCTTCTCGACTACCTCGAAGCAACACAAGGCCCGATGGACTCGGAAGAGCTAGTCCGGGCAACTCCCTGGGCCGAGCCTCTCTACAAACCCAATCCCATCTGGTAAGAGCAGCGCTCAGCTCTCTACTTCCCGCTCCAAAGACGCGATCGCTTCGCGAATGGAGTCGGGGAGGTCGGCTTTTTTTCCGTTCTCGTAGTCGTAGCACACGACCGAGCCTTCTCCCTCCGCCGCTACTTTAGCGAGCTTGTGGCTTACGAGGCGATAGTATGTGACGAAACGATCGACCTCTATGTCGTCAACGCGAATGCCGACCGAGACTTGGTCCGGGAAGACCAGCGGTATTCGAAAATCGCAGCGTGTCGACGCGAGGATAGGACCTAGACCGGTGCGTTCTTTTTCTCCCAGGAAACCGATCCGTTCCAGATAAACCATGCGGGCACTTTCGAAGTACCGGAAGTAAATAATGTTGTTGACGTGGCCCATCGAATCCATCTCTCCCCAAGCCACTGGAATCTCAATCACCACTGGGAACTTCGCCAGGAGCCGGCCGAGTTCGTCCATGAGTTCTTATCCCTCCCGAGTACCGCCAAAGTATCAAATTGTCTCCGAGTGCTTCAAGCCCTCAAGTGTACGTATAAGTACATATATCATATATACTTGTGAGGCGCTGCCGTTAGTCGCTTCTCTGCGAGGTTGACGAATCGCCGCGTCGAGGCGATAATGACTGGACCCCAACCTAGAAGAACCCAGTTCCTTAATAATAATTCTGATCTTCCGAAGACCGCATCGTTTTATCGAGAGCTGGTTTGGCTCCCGAAACGAGGCACGAGGCAAGTTGACATCGACGTCTCGCAAACGAAGCACGAGAGGAAAGCTTCGTAGGCGGATAGCAGTACGGGAACGCCTCTATCCTGATTCCGGAGGTTCTGGATGGCAGCTCAGAGAAAAGCGGAAAGCAAGGTTTTCAGTCTTGCGGAAAGAAAGCTTCTCGAGGAGAGCACCGAAACCAGAAATAAGGGGCCCAGAAAGTCTAAGAAGCGAACCGCGCCGTCGAAAAAGTCGCCAAGTAAGTACGGCTGGCAGTTTGTCGCGCTCGTTTGTGTTTCGCTTCTCCTTTTGACGACGAGCGTTTTGGCCCTGTACGCGTTTCATTGGGTTGCGACGCTAAGTGAAGAGACCGATCGGATGATGGCGCACGTAGAATCGAGAATGCAGAAGCTCGACTCGGCGGTCCGATTCGATTCCAAACGGCAGCAAATGTTGTTAGGGATCAGGGATGCGATCATGGAGTCCAATCCGAGGATCGGTCTCAATCAGGCCTACCAGTACTCCGACTGGATTCTCGGCGCCAGCGAAAAATATCCATCTTTGGACCCGCTCATGTTCCTCTCGATTGGCATTGTGGAGAGCGGATACAGGACTAACGCGGTCAGCGGTTCCGACGCCAAGGGCCTCTACCAGATTTGGCCATCCACCGGCAGAATGCTGGCAAGGGTCAGGGGCTGGGAATACACCGAGGACATGCTCTTCGACCCCGAGAAGAACACAGAGTTAGCCGCCCTCTACTTGGACATTCTTTTTTCCGCCTACAACGACGAACGACTGGTCCTCGCCGAATACAACGGTGGTCCTTTGAACGCCGGTTACTTTCGAGCTGGCAGTGGTCGCACCGCGACGGAAACCCGTCAGTACGTCGCCAAAGTCCTCGATGCTTACGAAGGGCTGAAGGAACGATTCGAGCGCGGATCCGATGTCAAGCTCGAGTTCATGCACAAAGACCGGGCTCGAGACAGTAAGCGCCTCTGGGTACCGCTCCGCGAGGTTCGACCCGACACCTCGACCCAGGCCGGCAACTAGGTTCGTTCCAACCAATCTCGCCAGGCACGACCTGGCAGCGCCGAGAGTGAGTTCGGCTGATCTGCCCCCTCACCCTACCCTCTCCCCCAAAGGGGGCGAGGGAATGAAGGAACAAGAGCTTTCATTTCGCCGAGTGGTGTTCTCATCACCTCGGGGGTACAATCACGTCCAAAACCGGATCTCGATTGCCGGGGATTTTCCTGCCTTGAGGGCGGCAGAGTGTCTCCAGAGGGTGCCGAATGAGCGATTTCTACCAGACCGGTGTCGTGACGACGCTGCACCGGCTCGGGCCTCCCAACGTAGAGCGGCTAGAGCGGGAGTTGGTCCCGCTCGTCCGGGAGCGGCCGGTGGCGCTCGTCCTGCCTTCACTCTTCAGCGAGCTCGAAGGCCCCGCCCTCGGACATATTGTGGACGAGGTGTCCAAAGTCCCCTACGTTCACCAGATCGTGATCAGCCTAGACCGGGCCGACCGCCGGCAGTTCGAGCGCGCCCGAGAGTTCTTCAGCCGCTTGCCGCAGGAGCACCGCATCATCTGGAACGACGGGCCCCGCATGCAGAGTCTCTTCGAGCTGCTCTCCAAGCATGAGCTGACGATTGGCGAGCAGGGGAAGGGACGAGGGACTTGGTTGGCCTACGGCTACATCCTTGCTCGTGGCCAAGCCGAGGTCATCGCGCTTCACGACTGCGATATTGTGTCGTACGACCGTGAGATGCTCGCACGCCTCGTTTTTCCTGTGGTCAACCCTAATTTCGACTACCGTTTCTGCAAGGGCTTTTACAGTCGGATCACCAACCGCATGCACGGTCGCGTGACACGGCTCATGATGACGCCCCTCATCAGGGGGCTGCAGGGGATCGTGGGACCCTTGGCGATTCTCGACTACCTGGACAGCTTCCGCTACATCCTCGCCGGTGAGTTCTCGATGGATGCCGACCTCGCGCGGGTGAACCGCATCCCATCCGACTGGGGGCTGGAGGTCGGCATGTTGGCGGAGGTGTTTCGGAACGTTGCGGTGCAGCGGGTTTGTCAGGTCGATATAGCCGGCCACTACGAGCACAAGCACCAGCCCCTATCGGAGCAAGATCCCGATGCAGGCCTCAAGAAGATGGCGATCGATATTTCGAAATCTTTGTTCCGCACGCTTGCCGCGGAAGGGGTCATACTCTCCGAGGGTTTGTTTCGCACCCTTTGGGCAAGCTACCAGCGGACCGCCGAGGACACCATCGAGCGTTTCCACGCCGACGCCGCTATCAACGGCCTCGAGTTCGATCGCGACGACGAAGAAAAAGCCGTCGAAACGTTCGCACACGCCATGCAAATTGCTGGCGAGCAATTTCTGAACGATCCCCTTCGCACTCCACTCATCCCCACCTGGAACCGCGTCACCGCCGCGATCCCGGGCTTCCTCTCTAACATGCTAGAGGCGGTCGAGAGCGACAATAAGAGCTGAGGACCCTAAGGCTCACTCGGCTTACGGATTCAAGGCACTAGCCAGCCGCGCCGGCCGTAGACCCAAAGGCCGACGATCTCATGCAGGATGGGCCCGAAGGATTCGAGTCGTTCGTCGGGTTTTTCGAGCGTTTCCAAGTCGAAGTCCATCTCGATCGATGGGTAGCAAACGACTTCCATTCCCTCTTTCTCGAAAGCCGCGCAGGCGCGCCGCGAGTGGACGGGAGACGTCACGACCAGTATGCGCTTCCAATCTCGGTCTCGATAAAGACCGCCTACCAAGACCGCTTCGCTCCGGGTGCTCTCGCCCTCGCCGACCGAGAGGATCGGCTGCTCCATTCCCAGGCCGTCCATGATTCTCCGGCAAGCCTCTGAGTGCGAAGGGTAGGGAGGTGGAAGCTCGGAAACGGCCAACACCGGAGCCATTCCCTGTTGGAGCAGTTCGAGCCCGCCGAGCAGCCGGCTCGTGGCTTCCCCGGTTGGCTCGCCATCCTTCTGCACACTGGAACCAAGGATGTAGGCGGCGTCGGCAGGTTGAAGCGGGTCGCGGCGCGTCAAGTCTTTCGCTAGCCAGGGGCAAATAGGCGTAAAGGCAACTGCGAGCCACAGCGTGCCGAGTGCCACCACGCCCACGCCCAGTAGCCAGCGTAGTCGTGTGCCCCAAATAGCGGCTCCAGCGATCGCAGCTCCCACGACCCAAGGAGCGCGGTCGTCCCAATAAGAGATGAGAGAAAGGAGGTTCAGCTCCTTGGCCAAAAGGCCTAGTAGGGCACCCAAGGCGAAGCCAACGCCGATCCCTGTGATTGTTGTCGCGCGCTCTGTTGTCATTGTCAGATCGCGGCCACGGTTGCCTCGACGCGCCCCAGCGTGCGCCGAATACCTCGTTCGAAGATCTTGGTCGGCGGCAAGAGGCTCACCACGAAGAACGCGTCGGTGGAGAAGTCGAACAAATGTCCGGGATAGACAAGAGTATCGTCGTAACGGAGAAACGCGAGCGCCCACTCTTCGGAGCTCTGAACCTCGGGACAGCGCAGGACCGCGTACCAACCTCCTTCCGTCGGTAGTGCTTCGAGCGGTGAGAGGGTGGGGATGGCACTCCTGAGGAGCTCGCTGTTCTCGACGAGGCGTTCCCGGATCACAGTCTGCAAGGAAGGAGCCAGGTCGAGCAGTTTTGCCGCGGCGTGTTGGACTTGAGCGCCTACGGAAAGAAACACATCACCCACTTGTTCCAACCGCGCCAAAGTCTCGCGCCTCTTGTCTTCGGGACCGCCGGTCCAAATCCAAGCGAGCTTCATTTGCGGGAGCGCGGCGATCTTGGAGAGTCCGCTCAGGACGAAAGTCAACACATTGTTCGTTCCGACGAATGTGGAAGCACGATCCGGATCTTCTCCAAAACCATAGTCCGCGAAGACCTCATCGACGACGAGTGCGACGTCATGCTCGCCGCACAGTGCGGTGAGCGCGGCGATCTCGGCCTGCTTCACATAGGAGCCGGTGGGGTTGTTCGGATGAACGAGTAGCAGCGCCCGGGTCCGGGGCCCCAGCTTGCTCCGAATCGTTTCGAGGTCGATGCTCCAGGAACCATCGTAGACGAGAGAGTACGAATCCGTTTCGACCGATTCGAGGCTCGCGAGATAGTCGAAAAGGGGATAGCTGGGTCGGGGCAGGAGCACTCGATCACCCGGATCGCAGAGCACCTTGAAGAGGAAACTGTACGCCTCGCTGGTACTGGCGGTGAGGGCGACGTGCTCTGGAGAGACGATTTGCCCGCGCCGCGCGTAGTATCCGGCCACCGCCTCCCGCGCGGTGGGGAGGCCGAGGGGGGCCGGTTCGTAAGCCAATGCCCGGGGGTCGTTCAGGCTGGCCAGGATCGCATCAGACGGGTAGTCGAATCCCGCTCGTGTGGGGTTCGACTCCGTGAGGTCGAGAATCTCTGCCGCCGCACGCCGCTTTTCCTCTAGCAGAAGGGTCAGCCGGTTCGAGGCGAAGCTCCAACTCAATCGCCGGGAAAACATCCGAGACAGGATAGCACTTCGGCGCCCGCGCTCTCATGAGCTCGTGGTCACGGTGCGCGCCAGGTAGTCGCGTGCTTCTTGAAGCTCGGGAAGCCCGGGATCGGCATCCTTCCAAAGACTCAGGAATCGCTCGTATTCGGCGCGCGCCGCGACCGTGTCCCCGTTCTCCGCCAGCAGGCGAGCCAACTCCAACACGTAGCGAGGCTCGAGCATAGGGGTGAACTTGGAGGCGATATGAGGTTTGAGGAGCTTGCGGTAGATATCGATCGCCCCCTCGATGTCTCCCCGCGCCCTCCTTACTCGGGCCAGGCCGTCGCGGAGAGGGGGATTGTTGGCCGCCAGGCTCTGGACCGGCTGCGTCATGTGCAGGTGCATCTTGATTTCTGGCTCACCGGCAAGAAAAGCCTGTTCGGCGGCAGCGACATCTCCCGCCGCCAGCGCAATCTCTCCTTCGAGCGCGTGATAAGCCCACCTTTGTAAATCCCTGGCAGCATCGTGGTCGGCTTTCTGAGCTCCCAGCCGAGTGCGAGCCGCCTCGAGATTTCCTGAGCGCGCCTCCGCCGTTCCCGCCAGCAGGTCCACGAACAGTGATTGCGCTTTTCTCTGGCCTTCGTTCTCTAGCTTCGGGAGGTGCTGTCGCGCCTGCTCGGTGATCTCTACCACCTCGGGATAATCTTCTCTTTCCAGGGCCAGGGCGGCCGACAGGAGCTCGAGCGGAATAGCCACACCGAACTGTTCCAGGTCCACTGCCAGCCCAGTATTCTCGCGAATGACCTTTTCTGCTTCCTGGTTGCGACCGGTTCGAGAGAGGAGATATGCGGTCACGAACTCTCTCGAAGGTTTCAAGTTCTGAAAGCCCGCCTCGTCGATCGCCTTTTGTACCTGGGCCATTTCATTGATGGCCTCATCGTAGCGACCCAGCATCGCGAGGCCCCAAGCCCTGCCGCTATTGGCGTTGAAGAACGAGGGGTCGACCTCGAGAGCTCGCTGGTAGTTGTCGAGCGACTTCTGCGGCTCGGCGGTAAAAAGATACGCTTCGCCCATGCTGTCGAAGGGGTTGGGCTCTTCGGGGTTGATCTCGGCGTACGTTTCCAGCTCTCGGAAGGCTTCTGGATAGCGGCCCTGGTAGAGCAAGTAGTACCCGTATTGATTGTGAAGCGCTCCGGCGCGCGGTACATTCGCCGTTCCCTGCGATAGGGTCGCCAAAGCCTCTTCCGGCTGATTGAGCGGACCCTCGTAAATGATGGAAAGAGTGAGATAGGCATCTTCCTCGTCGGGATAACGGGCGACAAGGTCCTCCAGAATATCCCGAGCTTTCTCGGGATCTTGCTCACTCTGCCAGGCATAGGTCGCTTCGATGAGCAGACGACGCCTTTCCGGCAAACGGTCGACGTGTTCGCGCACCTTGGCACGGTATCCTTCTTGTACCGAATCGTCGGCCCAGAGGCCCGAGATGTTGGAGAGCTCGAAGTAGCCCAGCGCGAACTGAGGATCGATCTGGATCGCCTTTTCCAGATGCTCTCGAGCGTCCGCCCAACGGAAGAGTCGGATGGCCTCCCGACCTTCGGTGTAAAGCCGATAGGCTTCCAGTGAAGCGGTCGTCACCTCGGCGATACCCCGCTCGAGCGGAGCGTCCGTCATGTTCAAGCTGGCTCGGATACGACCGGTCAGCTCATCCACCAGCGGAAAGACGTCGTCTCCTCTCACACTGTGCGCCGACAGAATTCTTCCACTTCCGACGTCCTCGACTTGGACGTCGATACGGATTTCATCGCCGAGCTTGTAGATGCTCCCGCTGACGACGGCCCCCGCCCCGGCTCGCCGGGCGATCTCCGGTACCAGGCTGGCGTCGAGCGCGCCGAGCTGTTCCTCTCCGACTTGCATGAGGAGCTCCTGAATCCGCTGCCGGCTCACGACGTCGAGACCGGGCGTCCGCGCCAGATCGGTCAGCAACATGTTCGGCAGCCCTTTAGAGAGCCAGCGGATCTCCTCCGAGCCGGTGTTGTCCTCGAAGTACATCACGGCGATGGCGGGTCGGCCCGAGGCTCCGATACCGGTGGGCTCAGAGCTCCGCGACACAAAATAAATCGACAGGGTGGCGAGGACAATCGCACTCACCGCGACAAAGGCGGCGCGAATCTCCTTCGGCAATCTGAGGGCAAAAGCCGGCCGAGTCCCACTTCCCAAACGGTCACGAACTTCGCGAAGCTCCTGAGCAACGTCTCTCATCCGTTGATAGCGGCTGTCGGGCTCCTTGCTCAGAGACGTTCGCAAGATGCGAGGAAGTTCGGGAACGAGAGAGGTGATGTCGTCGGGGAGGGGAGCCGGACTTTCTTTCAGAATGGCGCTCAAAGTCTCCGCCACGCTGGCTCTCTTGAACGGTGGCTCGCCCGCCAGCATCTCGTGGAAGACAACCCCAAAGGAAAAGACATCGGTCCGCGCATCGACGGCTTTGGCTCGCGCCTGCTCGGGCGACATGTAGGCCACGGTTCCGAGGACCAGGCCGTCTTGGGTCCGGACGAGAGTCTCCGCTTCGTGCTCGACGGTATTGCCATCCGGCGACGGAACCGGCTCGCCCAGTTTGGCTAGACCGAAGTCGATGATCTTGGCGTAGCCGTCCTCCGATAGAAGAACATTCTCCGGCTTCAAGTCGCGATGAACGACGCCTCGCTCATGCGCTTTGGCGAGCCCCTCGGCGATTTGATGCGCTAGCTCGAGCGACTTCCGAAGACGTAGCTTTCCATCGCGGATCGCGTCACGGAGGCTCTCACCCCGCACGTACTCCATCGCGATGAACGTATGCCCATCGACTTCGTCGATATCGTAAATCGCCGCGATGTTGGGATGCTCCATCGCCGCCGCGGCCCGCGCCTCCTGCATGAAGCGTTGCCGTCGTGATTCGTCTTTAGTGAGCTCGATGGGAAGGAACTTGAGAGCGACTTTACGCTGAAGCTTCGTATCCTCGGCGAGATAGACTGCCCCCATTCCGCCCTCGCCTAGTTTCTCGAGGATTTGGTAGTGACTGACGGTTTTTCCGAGCATACGGGGGCCTCTGACCACGTCCGGACCGTGGCACTCCCATTATAGAAATGTGCTTCCCACCTATCAAGGAAAGCTGTTCGCGATTATGCGATCCAGAAGGTTGGAGTCAGCTGGCGAGATAGGACTGGGCTTCTTGGAGCTCGGGAAGCCCTTGGTCGGCGTCCTTCCATAAATCCAGGAAACGCTGGTACTCCTGGCGCGCGGCGCCGGTATCTCCTGATTTCTCGAGCAAACGCGCCAACTCCAGCACGTAGCGCGGCTCGAGCGCGGCCGTCCACTTGGAATCGATGCCTGGAACGAGGAGATTCCGGTAGATCTCGATGGCTCCGGCTAAATCTCCCTGGATTTCCTTGATACGGGCTCGAGCGTCGCGGAAGGGGAGGTTGTTCGCGAAAGCGGACCAACTACCTTGGCTGTTGCTGAACCATGCTTTGTGCTCCGGCAAACCGGCGACGAAAGCCGTTTCCGCGGCCTCGAGATCTCCGGCGGCGATGTCGATCTCTGCCTCGAGCGCATAGAGCCACCAGTCTCCAAAGACATCGTTGGGATTGTGGATCTCCTTCTGAGCCTCGTGGTGCGCCCGGGCGGCATCGAGTCTACCCAATCGGGTTTCGGCCACACCCGCCAGGAGGTGTGCCAATACCGCCCCCCGGCTCTTCAGATACTCATCGGGCAAGCCTTCCTTGGCCTGGCTCAAGCTCTCGAGCGCCAGCTCGTAGTCGCCTTGCTCGATCGCCACCTGAGCGGCCAGCAATAGAAGTTGGGCACGAAGATTCTTCTGCCCTTCCTCCTGCGCCTGCTCGATCCCTTTGCGCAGACGCTCTTCCGCTTCGGCGTAACGCCCGATCCGGGACAACGCGAACGCCCAGCCGAACTGGTTTCCTGCGGTCGGCAGACCGCTATCGGTAATGACGCTCTCGTTCTCGGTCAGCTCTTCGAGGGCGTCATCGTAGCGGCCGAGGATCGCGAAGGCCCAAGCGCGACCTCCGTGCGAGGCGAAAAAGGTCGGGTCCACCTCGAGCGCGCGTGTGTATTCTTCGGCCGCTTTCAGGGGCTGGCCGCTGATCAAATAAGCCTCTGCCAAGCTGTCGTGGGGATTGGGTTCGTTTGGCTTCAACCGCGCATAGGTCTCGAATTGATGGATAGCCTCCTCGTGACGGCCTGTCCCCAAAAGGTGGTAGCCATACTGGTTGCGAAGAAGACCCGAGTCGGGGACCGCGGCGACGCCGCGTTCGAGCGCGGCGCCATATTTCTCGGTCTGATTTCCCTCTCCGTAGAGCTCGGCCAGCAGGAAGTACGCTTCCTCCTCATCTGGATAGCGAGCGAGCAATGTTTCCAGGAGCTCTTCGGCTTTCTCGGGATCTTTGTCCTCTTGGACCGCTTTGGCGGCATCAACCAGCAGCCTTTTCCGTTCCGGCAGCCGATCCATGTACTCGAGAACCTTGCGACGGTACTCGTCGTTCGAGCCCGACTCGCCCACGCGCTCCGGAGTCTTCGCGAGCTCGTAGTAGGCCATCGCAAAAGCGGGGTCGATCTCGATCGCTTTCTCGAGCAGGTCCCGAGCATCCACCCGACGCAGGTTTCTTCGGGCTTCGACGCCCTCGGAGTACAAGCGGTAGGCCTCGAGAGACGCCGTCGTCACCTCGGCGATGCCGCGGCCGACTGGCGCGTCGGTCATGTCGAGACTGCGGCGAATCTGTCCCGAGAGCTCGTCGACAAGTGGGAAGACGTCGTTTCCTCTTACGCTGTGCGCGGACAAGATCCGGCCGCTCCCGACGTCTTCCACCTGGACGTCGATGCGGATGTCGTCGCCTACCTTATATATACTCCCTCCGACGACCGCTCCCGCCCCCGCCTGGCGAGCGACCTCGGGTATCAAGCTGGCATCGATCGCTTCCAGGTCGTCCTGTCCCACTTGCTTCAGGATCTCTAGGATGCGCTGACGGCTCACCACGTCCAGACCGGGCGTTTGCGCGAGATCTGTGAGGAGCATGTTGGGGAGCCCTTTTGAGAGCCATCGGATTTCTTCCGAGCCGGTGTTGTCTTCGAAATACATCACCGCGATGGCCGGCCGGCCCGCGGCTCCGATGCCTCGCGGGGTATTATCACGAAGCAGCAACCAGGATACGGCTGCCAGGGCGACCGCAACCACGGCCAGCGCCGCGACCTGAAGCCACTTCGGTAGCCTCAACCCGCCGAGCGCGGGATGTACTCCGCTCCCCAATTCCTCCCGGATCTCTTTGAGGTGGGCGGCGAGATCCTTCATCTGTGCGTATCGGCTTTCGGGATCCTTCGCCAGCGATTTTTTCAGGACCGGTTGAAGCTCCGGCGCGGTCCCGGTGACCTCTGCAGGCAGTGCCGGTGGGCTCTCCTTCAGGATGGCGCTCAAAGTTTCGGCGACGCTCCCGCGATTGAACGGTGCCTTTCCGGTCAGCATCTCCTGGAGCACGACCCCAAGCGAAAAGATGTCGGTTCGAGCGTCGACCGGATTGGCGCGCGCCTGCTCCGGGGACATATACGCGATCGTCCCGAGGACAAGGCCTTCCTGGGTCTTGACCAGTGTCTCGGCGTCATGGCCCACTTCAGGCTCGCCACCGGGAGTCGAGTGCGGCCCTGCCAGCTTGGCGAGGCCGAAGTCGATGATCTTGGCGAAGCCATCTTCCGAGAGGAGGACGTTTTCCGGCTTGAGGTCGCGGTGAATGACGCCCCGTTCGTGAGCCTTGGCCAGCCCGTCGGCCATCTGGCTGCCGAGCTCCAGGGCCCGGCGAACACTGAGATGGCCCTCGCGGATAACCTGGCGGAGACTCTTGCCCCGCACGAACTCCATGGCGATGAAGGTCCGGCCGTCGATCTCGTCGATGTCGTAGATGGCGGCGATGTTGGGGTGCTCCATGGACGCCGCGGCCCGTGCTTCCTGGATGAAGCGCTGCTTCCGGGACTCGTCCTTGGTGAGATCGGACGGGAGGAACTTGAGGGCGACCCTCCTCTGGAGCTTGGTATCCTCGGCCAGGAAGATCTCTCCCATACCGCCTTCGCCGATTTTCTCCAGAATCTTGTAGTGGAGGACGGTAGTCCCTATCATCGCCGCAGAATACCTCCCCAATAGATACGGATCCAGGCCCAGTGTGGTTCCCTGGGTGGTACCAAATGCACATTTTTAGATCAGACCCCACCGATAGGACTGGGGTCTGATCTAAAAATGTGCGGAGCCAGAACCCCGTTTCTATTGCAGGTAGGCTTGGGCTTCGGCGAGCTCAGGCAGTCCTGGGTCGGCGTTCTTCCATAACTCGAGGAATCGCTGGTACTCGGCTCGCGCTCCCGCTTTGTCGCCGGTCTCGTCCAGAAGCCGCGCCAACTCTAGGACATAGCGCGGCTCCAGCATGGCGACCCACTTCGAGCTCATGTCGGCGGTGAGTAGCGCCCGATAGATTCTAATGGCGCCGGCTAAATCTCCCTGCGCTTTCTTCACTCTGGCTAGTCCATCCCGCGACGGGGTGTGATTGGAAAAAAGGCTCACCATCGGGAAACCGTTGCTGAACACCATCTTGAACTCGGGTTCACCCTCTGAAAACGCCGTTTCGGCGACCTCGAGCTCGCCCGAGGCAAGTGCGATCTCCCCCCGCAACGCCTGGTAGAACCAGCTTTCGAATTCGACTTGCGCGTCGTGGACTTCCCGTAGGGTGTCTAGAATCTTGCGGGCCGCGTCCAAGTCGCCCCTTCGAGTTTCCGCTACCCCTTCCCATAACTCGACGGCGACGCTCAGGGTGTCCTGATGTATCGCGGTGGCAACTTGTGGGATCAACTCGCGGGCTCGCCTCGCGCTTTCGATGCACTCAGAATATTCCCCGAGCTCCAGCGACAGCGCAGCTGACAGCAGATGGAGGTAGGCTCGGGCGTTGGGGGCGGGGTTTTTCGCCAGAAGCTCGCGGCTTCGCGCTATCTTTGCCTTTGCATCGACGTACCGACCCACTCGAGATAGGGAGAATGCCTCCAGGGACAGAATGCCGCTGGGGGCAAAAGGATTATCCTCCGCCTCAAGAACCTTGTTCCACTCATCGAGCGACTCTTCGTACCGCCCCAAAATGGCGAAGGACCAAGCGCGCCCGGAATGAGAGGGGCCAAAGTCGGGTTCGAGCTCGAGGACGGCCGCGTATTTCTCCAAGGCTTTTTCCGCTTGGCCGGTATAGAGGTAAGCCTCGGCCAAACTATCCCGTGGGTTGGGCTCCCCCGGAGTCAGCGCGGCATACTTTTCCATTTGACGCAATCCTTCCGCGTACCGGCCCTGATAGAGCAGGCTGTACCCATAGTCGTTGCGAAGATGCCCGACGTCGGGAGCGACCTCGATGGCTCGTTCCAATAGGGCGAGGTTCTTATCGAGGTTGGGTTCGATTCGGATGTGCTCCGAGTAAGCATCCGTCTCATCGGGATAACGTTCGATGAGTGTCTCGAGGAGTTCGAGCGCCTTCTCGGTGTCTCCCTCGAACCGATTCGCGTACTGGGCCTGGACTAACAGCTTCTGTCTCTCCGGCAAGCGATCGAGGTTCTCCAGCACTTTTTCTCGATGTCCTTCGGCCAGCGTCGTTTCTCCCAGGCTCAGAGCCAGCGTCGAGAGTTCGTAATGGGCCATGGCGAACGACGGGTCGACTTTCACGGCTTGCTCGAAAAGCTTCTTCGCTCCGTCGTAATGGAAATTCCTGCGCTTGTCGACACCTTCGCTATAAAGCTGAAAAGCTTCCAGCGAAGGGGTGGTCACGTCGGCCAGTGGGCGATCAGCGGCGCTGTCTCCTATTTGGAGGCTGGCGCGGATCCGCGCGGTGAGCTCGTCAACGAGCGGGAAAACATCTTGGCCTTGCACGCGGTCCGCGGAAAGAATGCGGCCGGTGCTGACATCTTGCACTTGAACGTCGATGCGGACCTCGTCGCCGGACTTGAAAATGCTTCCCACGACCACGGCGCCCGCCCCAGCCTTGCGCGCGATCTCATCGACCAGGCCCTTGTCGATATTCTCAAGATCCTCTTGTCCGATCTGCTTGAGGATCTTCTGGATACGCTCGCTGCTCACGACGTCAAGGCCTGGGGTCTGCGCGAGATCGGTGATCAACATGTTGGGCAGTCCTTTGGAGAGCCAACGGACTTCCTCGTCGCCGCTCATACTCTCGAAATACAGGACCGCGACCGCCGGGCGACCCGAGGCGCCGATTCCGGTAGGTTCGGGATCGCCGCGGAAGATTGACCAGCCCACGACGACACCGAGTAACGCCACCGCGGCGACCGCAACCCACTGCCACGGGAACCTGCCCGCGGCAGGAGCCGCGACGGCTTCCCGCGACGTGCTCAAGAGCTCTTCCCGAAGCTCCTTCAGATCGATCGCTAGGTCCTTCATGCTCTGGTAGCGTTCATTGAGCTCCTTGGCCATGGCCTTTTTCAAGACCCGGCGGACATCGGGCTGGAGCTCGGCGGAAGACTTGAGGGCTGGCGGTGTTTCGTTCAGGACCGCACTCATGCTTTCGGCGAGGCTCTTCTTGCGAAAGGGGGAGTTGCCCGCGAGCATTTCGTAGAGCACCACCCCGAAAGAAAAGATGTCGGTCCGGGCGTCGATGGCTTCGCCCCGTGCCTGCTCGGGCGACATGTAGGAGATGGTCCCCATGACCAAGCCCTCTTTCGTTTTGAGCTTGGTCTCGGAGTCCTCGGTGGCGTCGGCCCCCGGAACGAAGGGCTCGAGGAGTTTGGCCAGGCCGAAGTCGATAATTTTGGCGTATCCGTCTTCCGAGACGAGGAGGTTGTCTGGCTTGATGTCGCGGTGGACGACGCCCCGTTCGTGCGCCTTCGCCAGCCCGTCGGCGATCTGGAATCCGAGCTCGAGCGAACGACGGAGGTTGAGCTTGTCGGATTCGATGAGCTCCTTGAGACTTTGTCCCGGGATGTACTCCATGGCGATGAACGTACGCCCATCGGCTTCGTCGATGTCATAGACCGCGGCGATGTGAGGATGTTGGATGGCAGCAGCGGCGCGTGCTTCCTGGATGAAGCGCTGCTTCCGTTCATCGTCTCGGGTGAGTGCCTCGGATAGAAACTTGAGCGACACCTGGCGCTTCAGCTTGGTGTCCTCGGCGAGGTACACCGCGCCCATGCCCCCTTCCCCGATCTTCTCGAGGATTTTGTAATGCGAGACCGTAGTGCCTATCATTTTCTTTCTCCCTCTCCCCTTTGGGGAGAGGGTTGGGGTGAGGGGGGCCTATTTCGCCACATAGGCTCGCGCCTCTTTCAACTCTGGTAATCCCTCATCCGCGTCCTTCCAATATTCGAGAAACCGCTCGTACTCCGCCCGAGCGCCGTCTTTGTCGCCCGACGCATCGAGCAGCCGCGCCGTCTCGAGCACGAAAAGCGGCTCGAACATCGCGACCCACTTGTTGGCCACGTCGGGCTTGTTGAGCTTTCGGTAGATGGCAATCGCACCCGCCAGGTCGCCACGCGCCTTCCTGATTCGCGCCAGGCCGTCGCGGAACGGGAGATGGTTTCCGAACAGGCTGAACACCGGTCCGCCCGCGCTGAAGCCCATCTTGATCACCGGTTCCGCTTCGGTGAAGGCCGACTCGGCGGCATCGAGGTCGGATGCTGCAAGAGCGTTCTCACCGCGGAGTGATTCATAAACGAAGTTCTCCCATCGATCTCCGGGATCATAGAGCTCCGCCGCGGCTTCCTCATACCCCCTTGCTTTTTCCAGATTCCCGCGGCGTGCCTCTGACGCACCGCGGAACAGATTGGATCCAAGCGAAACGTTACGACTGGGCGTCGGAAGTTGGGCGTTCAATCCCTCCGCGAGACCCGACTCTCTGAAGCTCCGGTCGAAATCTCCTCTTTCGAATGCCAGCCAACCGGACAACTGGCGCGCGCTGATTTGCGCCAACAAGTTGCCTTGCGCAACTCCGAGATCGAGCCCCTCTCGCAATTTCCCTTCCGCTTCCCGAAAGCGGCCCTGACGAGAGAGCGTATAGGCGTCCATGAAGAAATAGGTTGTCGCCGGAAAATAGGGATCCGCTGACTCGGCCCCCTTGGCCCGTTCGGCAAGGGCTTCATCGAACCGGCCCAGCATCGCAAAGGCCCAAGCCCGGTTGGCCCGCATCACTCCCAACGAATCATCTACCTCGAGCGCGCGGGCATACTTTTCGAGCGCCTCTTCCGGCTGACCCATGATGAGGTAGGCCTCCGCGAGGCTGTCGTAAGGGTTGGCCACGTCCGGTTCGAGCTCGACATACATCTCGAACTGCCGGATCGCCTGAGGATAGCGGCCCCGTGCGAGCAGCACATAGGCGTAGTCGTTACGCAAAACTCCCGAGCGGGGCAACGCCTCGACACCTCGCTCTCGCGTTTCCAGAACCTTGTCGAACTGGTTGAGACGAAGGTAGAGCCTGGAAAGGATGATGTAGGCATCTTGCTCATCGGGATACTGAGAGACGAGGGTCTCCAAGAGCTCGACGGCCTTGTCCAAGTCGCCCTCGAGCGTCTGAGCGAACCGGGCTTGAACGAGAAGTTTCTGTCTTTCCGGTAGCCGATCCAGGTGCTCCGCTAGTTTTTTCCGGTACGGTTCACTGAGATGGACGTCTCCCCGTCGCCGCGCCTCATCCCAGAGCTCGTAGTGGGCCATGGCGAAGGACGAGTCGATGGCAACGGCCTGTTCGAATAATTTTCTGGCATCCTCCCTGCGCATTTGCCTTCGTGCTTCCAAGCCCTCGCTGTAGAGCTGGAAGGCTTCGAGAGACGGCGTCGTAACGTCGGCGACCGGACGGACGTTGGGCTGATCGCCTAAATCGAGGCTGTCGCGGATCCGGCTGGTAAGCTGGTCGACGAGCGGAAAGACGTCCTGGCCCTGGACGCTTTCCGCAGAAAGTACGCGTCCCGTCCTGACGTCCTGCAATTGAACGTCGATGCGAATGTTGTCTCCGGACTTGAAGATGCTTCCGACGACGACCGCCCCCGCCCCCGCTTTGCGCGCGACCTCATCGACCAGGCTCAGATCGATGCTGTCTAGGTCGTCTTGTCCAATGTCCTTCAGAATCTTTTGGATTCGCTGGCTGCTGACCACATCGAGTCCGGGCGTTTGCGCCAGGTTGGTGATCAGCATGTTGGGCAGTCCTTTGGAGAGCCAACGGACTTCCTCGTCGCCGCTCATACTCTCGAAATACAGGACCGCGACCGCCGGGCGACCCGAGGCGCCGATTCCGGTAGGTTCGGGATCTCCGCGGAAGATTGACCAGCCCACGACGACACCGAGTAACGCCACCGCGGCGACCGCAACCCACTGCCACGGGAACCTGCCCGCGGCAGGAGCCGCGACGGCTTCCCGCGACGTGCTCAAGAGCTCTTCGCGAAGCTCTTTCAGATCGATCGCTAGGTCCTTCATGCTCTGGTAGCGTTCGTTGAGCTCCTTGGCCATGGCCTTTTTCAAGACGCGGCGGACGTCAGGCTGGAGCTCGGCGGAAGACTTGAGGGCTGGCGGTGTTTCGTTCAGGACCGCACTCATGCTTTCGGCGAGGCTCTTCTTGCGAAAGGGGGAGTTGCCCGCGAGCATTTCGTAGAGCACCACCCCGAAAGAAAAGATGTCGGTCCGGGCATCGATGGCCTCGCCCCGCGCCTGCTCGGGCGACATGTAGGAGATGGTTCCCATCACCGAGCCATCTTTCGTCTTGAGCTTGGTCTCGGCATCTTCCCGCGCTTCGGCGCCCGGGACGAATGGCTCGAGGAGCTTCGCCAGACCGAAGTCGATAATCTTGGCGTAACCGTCTTCAGAGACCAAGATGTTATCGGGCTTGATATCGCGGTGCACGACACCTCGGTCGTGCGCCTTAGCCAACCCGTCGGCGATTTGGTGTCCGAGCTCGAGCGAACGACGGAGGTTGAGCCTGTTGGATTCGATGAGCTCCTTGAGACTTTGTCCCGGGATGTACTCCATGGCGATGAACGTACGCCCATCGGCTTCGTCGATGTCATAGACCGCGGCGATGTGAGGATGTTGGATGGCAGCAGCGGCCCGAGCTTCCTGAATGAAGCGCTGCTTTCGTTCGTCGTCGCGGGTGAGGTCTTCAGAGAGGAACTTGAGGGACACCTGACGCTTCAGCTTGGTGTCCTCGGCGAGGTACACCGCGCCCATACCACCTTCCCCGATCTTCTCGAGGATCTTGTAGTGCGAAACGGTTGTGCCGATCACGAGCCCCTCACCCCAACCCTCTCCCCAAAGGGGAGAGGGAGAATGCAATTCCCGAATGTCGTCTTTCTCCCTCTCCCCCTCGGGGGTGAGGGGGTCGCTTATTTAGCAACATACGCCCTCGCTTCTTTCAATTCCGGTAACCCCTCATCGGCATCCTTCCAGAGCGCCAGAAACCGCTCGTACTCGGTGCGCGCTCCGTCCTTGTCGTCCATCTCGTCGAGTAACCGCGCCATCTCCAGCACGTAGCGGGGCTCCAACATGGAAGTCCACTTGGCGTCGAGTCCAGGCTTATTGAGCTTGGCGTAGAGCTGGACCGCGCCAGGCAGATCGCCCTGCGCTTTCTTCACGCGGGCTACACCGTCGCGAAACGGGAGGTTGTTCCGAAATGCACTTCTGCGAACCTGACCCATACTGAACCACATTTTCCCCTCCGGCTCCCCGGCCAAAAACGCGATCTCAGCGGCCGCGAGGTCGCTCTCTCCGAGAGAGATCTCCCCCGCCAGCGAGTGGTGGAACCAGTTCTCCCAAACACTCTGATCGTTGTACAGGCTTTGCTGAGCCTCGAGACGGGTGCGAGCCGCATCGATATCACCGGATCGGGCTTCCGCCGTGCCTCTTAGCAGATAGGCGATCAACGTCAGATGGTGTCGCGTATCGCCGGTGAGCTCCGCAAGAACCCGCTCCGCCCGCTCGGCACTCGCGATCGCTTTGGCGTAGTCTTCTCTCTCCAGCAACAACGTGGAGTAAAGAAGCTCGAGCTGCGCCTGGATTTCGAAATCGTCACCACTCTTCGCGAGCTGGATACCCTGTTGCAGACCGGCCTCGGCCTCACGGTAGCGGCCGACCCGAGATTGAGCCAAGGCGTTCAGAAAAAGAATTTCCGTGGGCGGAAGGCCTTCCCTCATCTGCAAGTCGAGGACACTCCCCCATTCGTCGAGGGTCTCATCGAAAAGACCCAGCATTCCGAATGCCCAGCCACGACTCTGGTGGGAAAGGTAGAAAGATGGATCCAATTCCAGTGTCCTCGCGTACTCTTCGAGCGCCCTCTCCGGTTGACCTGAGATGAGATACGCCTCGGCCAAGCTGTCGTGTGGATTCGCCTCGGTGGGACTGAGCTCAGCATACTTCTGAAACTCTCGTATCGCGTCCATGTAGCGACCATGCCAGATCAGCTCGTAACCGTAGGCGTTGCGGAGGAATCCGGAATTCGGCAAAGCTTGCAGAGCTTGTTCCGCGGCAGCCAGCGATTCGTCGAACCTGCCCGAGTCACGGTAGAAGTTCGCAAGCTGGTTGTGGGCCTCTTCCTCGTCCGGATAGAGGGAAACGAGATCCTCCAGCAATCGCACGGCCTCGTTGGCGTCACCAACGATCTCCCAGGCATGCACCGCTTGCACCAAGAGCACTTGGCGATCCGGTAGCCGGTCGATATGTTGAAGCGCTTTTTCCAGATAGCGGTTCGCATCACCCGACTGGCCGAGTCTGCGTGTGACGATCGACAGCTCGAGGTAGGCCAAGGCGAACCAGGGATCGATCTTCACCGCTTCCTCTAGAAGTCGGCGCGCATCGACCCAGCGCACGTTGGTACGTGCGGCTAGCCCCTCGGAGTAGAGTTTGAAGGCTTCCGGCGAATCCGTGGTCACATCGGCGATGGGGCGATCGGCTGCTTGATCGGCAATGTCGAGGCTCGACCGAATGCGATCGGAGAGCTGGTCGACGAGTGGGAACACGTCCTTGCCACGCACGCTTTCTGCCGAAAGGACTCGCCCGCTATTGACATCCTCGATCTGGACGTCGATCCTTATTTCCTCGCCAAGCTTGAAGATACCGTGCTCCATACGTGGCGGGCGCTCCTCAATCTTCTTCTCGGCTGGGGGCTCTACCGAGCGGTGCGCCGCACTTTTGTCGGCGAGTCACTGAATATCCTTGGCGCCGCCTTCGGCGTGGGCCTCGCCGTGGCGCTAGTTTTCGGCTTGGCCGAGCATGCGGGACTCGTCGACCTGGGCTCCTATCGGGCCATCGGAGGCCCGCTCTACGAGACGCGGCTACATTCCTTCTTTTTCCATTCCGGATGGTTCGCTGAATATGTTGTGGTGGCCTTGCCCTTCGCCGTCGCGTCCACGATGGTGGGAGGTGCTCGGAGAAGAAGACTCGGGTTGGCCCTCCTCGTCCTCGCTTTGGTGGCCCTGCCCTTCACCGAACAACGTGGCGCGTGGTTTGCGGCGCTTGCGCAACTGGCTGTGCTAGCGAGCTTCTCCGGCGCTCGGTTGCTTCGCGACCGCCGTGGGCTCTGGCCTATCGTCACGGTAGCGCTGGGTGTGGTCGCGGTCGGCTCGGTTCTGATGATCTCGCGGCCGGAGACAGCCTCGCCCTTGCTCAATCGCCTGGGTGAGAGCACAGCGAATCTGTCGGGAAGGCCTCACCTGTGGTCGGTTTCCGCTCGGATGCTGGCGGAGCGTCCGTTGCTGGGATGGGGGCTCGGCGCTTTCGCGCCAGCCTACGATCTCGTTCATCCTCGAGGGTCGACCGAAGCTTGGCCTTACCGCGACACTTCTCACAGCTTGTATTTCCATGTCGGAGCGGAGCGGGGTTTACTCGGACTGCTGGCCCTGGGTGTACTTGTGTGCGCTCTGGTTATAGGTTTTCGTTACTGCGTCAAGAGCAACAGACATTCCGAGAGTGCCATTGCAGTGGGTTTGTTGATCAGTGCTGTTGGATTCGCGGTCAACGGACTGGTTCAATACATGTTCTATTTAAGGAACATCGAGTGGCTCTTCTGGATTTTCCTCGGCGCGGCCTCACTGCTCTCCGGATCCCACCGGCCTCGTTGGTTGGACCGAATTGCTCAGATGCTGATCATTGCGACCGTGATGCTTCTGCCGTGGCGAGCGTTCTGGCTGGAAGCAATCCCCGGCCCTGGAGACCGGAGCTTTGGTTTTCATGAGCTCGAGCCGAGCAACGGTGGGAACGTGCAGTGGTCCAGCAGTCATGCGGCGAGATGGCTGCGCTGGGAGGATGAGATCCTGGTTGTGAAGCTCGCGAATGGGCATCCTCGGGCGAGCGAACACCCGGCCGAGGTGATCCTTCGAATCGACGGTCGCGAGCAGTTCAGAGAGACACTGCGAGGTGGCTGGCAGGAGCACCGGGTGGAGCTCGGACCTCCTCGGAGGGATGGCGTTGTCGTGGAATGGGAGGTCCAACCCACCTTTCGTCCTTTTGTTGAGTTCAGAAACTACCCTGACCTTACGCCTTCTATCGACGTCCGCGCTCTTGGGATCGCGGTGGGTGAGATTCGATGGGAATCCGCGACGAGTCCTGATTAAGGAAAACTCGAAGTGCTCTAGTGTGGTACCATGTCGCTCTATCCGGCTTCCATTCCAAGCCTATCACTTCCGAGAGAGAGATCCGCTCCATGGTAAGAGGCCATTTGCTACGAGGGCACCTCGATATTTGCCATAAGGAAGGTGGTCAGCTTGAGCTTCTCGGTTGGGTCTTTCACGAGACCGAACGGTTGACTCATGTTTCTGTTCTGGTGGATTCGGTCGAATGGGTCTCCGATTTGGAATTGCGAGAAGATCGTCCCGATGTGCAAAAGATATTTCACCAGTGTCGAACCGCGTCTCGATGTAGCATCAAGGTCGTTGCACCGGCAGGCAGTGTGGAGCTGGAAGATTCCAGGACAGTCATATCGTTTGTCGCGAAGCAGGGGGAACGGGAGATTGGGAACATCGATTTACTTTACTGCGACCCAGCCCTAGAAACGCGGACGCCTCCATTGCCTCCGCAGGTGCTGAGGGAGCGGGTTCGCGGTACTGGCGCACGCGACGCGGAATTCCTTCAAAATGGCTGGCGCATCTACTCGGATCTCCGCCGTGTTCTCGACCGTCACAGCAGGGTCGAGGATTTCGGGCGCATACTCGATTGGGGTTGCGGCTGCGGCCGTGTCTCCCGTCACTTCATGAATGCGGTGCCCCATTCCAGTTTCTTTGGCTGCGACATCGACAGCGATGCCATCGACTGGATGGAGCAGGTCTACCCGACGTCCCGGTTCGATGCCATTCGACCCCTTCCTCCCACCCCTTACCAGAACGAATTCTTCGACTTGGTCTACGGCGTCTCCATTCTTACCCATCTCGATGAGGCCACCCAGTTCCGGTGGCTCGATGAGCTTCGGCGCATCATTACCAAGGACGGTGTTGTCGCGGTCTCGATCCTTGACGAATCATCGTGTCCAACCGAATTGCTCCCGCTGGTGAAAGCGAAGGGCTTCTTTGATGAGCCAAGTCGACAGAGCGCTGACTTTGCCCCTTTCTCGGACGAGGACTACTACCGAGCGACCTATCACAGCAAAGCTTATGTCATGGAACGATGGTCGAAAGGCTTCGAAATCCTCGAGTATGTGGAGGGGGGAATCGTATCCCACCAGTCGCTGGTCCTTATGCGCCGGCGGGACGAGGGTTCGAGTGTGGATGTGTCTCGCGAGGTTGAGTGGCGGGGAAAAACAAGCGCCCTCGAGTCATTAAGGATCTTCTATTGCCTAACTTGGTATCGCGTCCGGCGTCTTCTTGGAAGGCTGTGGAGGAAGCTCGGCTGGGCTCGAGAGCATCCATAAGGTGAGACCAACCTTTCATGCCACTCCGACCCGCCTTCTATCGACATCCGCGCTTGGGATCGCGGTGGGTGAGATTCGGTGGGAATCTGCCGACGGGTCCTGATTAAGGCAACTCGAAGTGTTCTAGATTCAATCTGACGCGCTCGATGAATTGAAACCCGGTGGCTCCATCGATGATGCGGTGGTCGAGCGTCAGAGCGAGGACCATGATGGGCCGGATGCCGATCGCATCCTCGATAACCACAGGTTTCTTCTGGATGGCTCCGAGGCCCAGAATTGCCACCTGGGGCTGAACGATCATCGGGGTTCCGGTGAGGCCCCCGAACATGCCGGGGTTGGTGACGGTGAAGGTCGCCCCCTGCACTTCGTCGACGGAGAGCTCTTTGTTACGGGCGCGGGTGGCGACGTCGTGCATAGCGCGGGCCAAGCCCACGAAATTCATCTCATCGGCGTTATGAATGACGGGGACGATGAGTCCCTCGTCGAGGGCGACCGCGATTCCAAGATGGACGTGCTTTTTCATCACGATCTTCCCGGGTAGCGCCGAGGCATTGAAGATGGGGAACTCCTTGATGGCCTTGATGGTAGCTTCGGCCACGAAGGGGAGAAAGGTGAGAGGAACTCCCTCGGCGGCCTCGAAGTCGCCTTTGTGCTCATTGCGGTAAGTGACGATGCGATGCATGTCGCATTCGCTGAAAGACGTCACCTGAGCCGAGATCCGCTGGCTCCACATCATGTGCTCGGCGATCTTCTTGCGCATCGTGCTCATGGGCACGATGGTGTCTTCGGGCTCGGGTTTATAGAGATACTCCTTGGGAGTCTCGTCGGTCTCGCGCGCCGCGGGTAGCGCCTCCGCGGGTGGGGCGGGGACCAAAGCCTGAGGCGGGTAAGGCGACGGCACGGCGAAGGGATTCGGTGCGTGCGGGTAGTAGGTCGGCGGCCAGGAGTAGGCCGCCGTTGGAGGCGGATAGCCTGGCGGCGGGCCAGCCGCGGGTTGCTGCGGAGCCGGCGGTTGAGCGTGAGCTCGCTGTTCTAGGTAGCTTCTCACATCCTTTTTGCGGATGCGGCCACCGATTCCGGTTCCGGGAATCCTTAGGAGCTCTTCCATCGGGATCTGGTTGTCGGCGGCCAGAGCCAGGACCGCTGGCGACAAGGTGCCTTTCTTTTCTCCTGTGCTTGCAGTTGGCCGACTCGGGGCAGCCTGTCTTCTTTGAAACGTTGTGGGCCTGTGCGGCTCACTGAAATGCCCGCTGTCCGAGCCACCACCGGAGGGCGGGGCGTCTTCCTTTGCTTCTCTGGAAGGCGTTTCAGGTGCCGGCACGGTTTCTGACGCCGCACCACCTGAACCGATGACGCCGACCACGGTCTCGACGGCGACGGTCTCGCCTTCTTGAACGAGGATCTTCTCGAGGACGCCCGCCGCGGGTGCAGGGATTTCGGTGTCGACTTTATCGGTCGAGATCTCGAACAACGGCTCGTCCCGCTCGACTCTTTCTCCTACCTTCTTGTACCACTTGGTGACCGTTCCTTCGGAAAGGCTTTCGCCCATCTGGGGCATGACAACGGGTGTTGGCATCCTTCGTATTCTCCTCAGTAATCCAAAAGCTCACGAGCGGCGGTCTCGATCTTTTCTGTGCTTGGCAAGACGGCGTCTTCGAGTGGCGGGCTAAAAGGCACCGGAACGTCGAGCGATCCGATGCGCTTGACGGGTGCATCGAGGGACTCGAAGGCCTCCTCGACGATGATCGCCGCGACTTCGCCGCCGAAGCCCGATGTCAGGTGTGCCTCGTGAACGACGAGAGCCTTCGATGTTTTGCGCACGCTTTCGAGGAAACATTCTTTGTCGAGCGGGACCAAGGTGCGGAGATCAATGACTTCGCACTCGGCGCCCTCCTCGGAAAGTTTTTCCGCTATTTCGAGGCATTCGTGGACCATGGAACCATAAGTAATGATGGTGAGGTCGTCACCCTCGCGTTTCACGTCCGCGACCCCGATGGGCACCTCGAAGTCCTCTTCCGGAACGTCCTCGCGGACCCTTCGGTAAAGGTGTTTGTGCTCGAAGTAGATCACCGGGTTGTTGTCGCGGATGGCTGCCTTGAGAAGACCCTTGGCGTCATAGGGAGTCGAGGGTTGTACGACCTTGAGCCCTGGGACGTGAGTGAACCAGGCCTCAGGGTTTTGAGAATGAAAGGGGCCGCCTCGGAACCCTCCGCCCGAGGGGCCGCGGAAGACGACTGGCATCGGAATGCCCCAACGGTAATGGCACTTGGCGGAGAAATTCACAATCTGATCGAAGGCGCAGGCGATGAAGTCGGCGAACTGAAACTCGACCACGGGCCGGAAGCCCTCGATCGCAGCACCGCAGGCGACGCCGACGAAGCCCGATTCCGAGATCGGAGTATCGATGACGCGTTCTTCTCCGAACTCATCGAGGAAACCTTTCGTGATACGGAAGGCTCCACCAAAGACTCCGATGTCTTCACCCATGAGAAAAACGGTCGGATCGCGGCGCATCTCTTCACGGAGAGCGTGGCTGATGGCATCTAGGTACGTTATGACAGGCATTTCGATGGCTCTCAGGGAGCGAAGAGTCCTTGGGTTACGGTGCTCGGGTCGGGATAGGGTAGGGCCTCCGCGTATTCGACGGCTTCGTCCATGCTCCCTTTGCAATCGGCATCGATCGCCTCGATCTCTTCTTTGGGGAAGCCACCCTTGCCGAGGAGGTATTTGGTGTAGAGGTCGACCGGGTCCCGCGCTTCCCAGTACTCGCGCATTTCTTTGGGAACGTAAGAGGCGTCGTCGTGCTCTCCGTGTCCACGCTGGCGAAACGTCTTGTACTCGACGAGGTACGGGCCGTTGCCGGCCCGCGCGTGGTCGATGGCGCGGCGAGCGGCCTGGATCACGGTGAAAATGCAATTGCCGAAGGCGATCTCGCAAGGAATGTTGAAAGCGGGGGCCCGGTCGGCGACGTTTTCGACTGGCATCTGCCGTTCGTTGCCTGTCGAGTAACCGAAATGGTTGTTCTCGACGATGACGACGAGGGGTAATTTGTGAATGGCGGCGAAGTTCAGGCCCTCGTAGAAATCTCCCGGGCTCGTGGCACCGTCGCCGGTGAAAGCGACGTAGACCCGCGGCTCTTTCCGCATCTTGAAGGCAAGCGCGAAGCCCGCGCCGGACGGAATCCAGGAAGCCATCGAGCCATTGTGATAGGGGGCGATGCCGAAGTTATTGAGATCGGCGAGAAAGAGTCCGAGGTCCCGGCCGTGACAAGGCTGCTCGTCTTTTCCGAGCCACCGGGCGAGAACGTGCTTGGGCTCGACGCCGCGGTAGAACCACGCCGCAAGGTTTCGGCCGACGGTACTAAGGTAGTCATCCTTATTAAGGATGCTCGTGACCCCGGTGCAGATGGCCTCCTGGCCCATTCCCAAGTAGACGGCTCCCACCACGCGGCCCTGGCGGTAGAGCGATGCGAGTCGGTGCTCGAACGTCCGGCTCATGCGCATCGCTCGGTAGAGCTTGATGAGGTCTTCGCGGGAGAGGGTGAGGGAGCCGGGGTCGAGCTCGGTGCGGTCCATCTCGGGATCGAGCGGCTTGAACTTCCAGCTCAGGGTCTTGGCTTTGGTGGTCCCCATGTCGGGCTCCTCGAAGTCGGCCGCAGGTCGCGGCGCTAAAGCCAGGAGAGTATAGCACTCTCGATGGAGAGCCCGGAACATGGGTGCGCGGGCGAGCAGACTGCGGCGGGAAAGGAGGGAGGGGTGAAACGGAGGACGGGTTGGGGGGCCCGTCCGTCCTCCAAGTTTGGTTAGCAGCGGCTAAACATGTCGAACCAAGCGGTTTCCTTGCCACCGCCCGAACCGCCTCGAGTGACCTTGTAGTTCGAGGTGACTTTGTAGTAGCCGGGACGGATTTCATGGGGATCGATTTCACAGGTGAGCAGCCAAAAGTCGGAGGTGTTGACGTCGAAGGTACAACTGAATGTTCCTCCTCCATTGTTGAGCTTGTGTTGTACCTGGACCTCGATAGGGCCGCCACCATTGAAGATCAAGTGACCAAAGAACATGGGGGCAGGGGTCAGATCCAATATTGTGCACGTGCACAATATTGGATCTGACCCCTTTTCTGTGCATTCCCCGCAATTCCCGATAACTTCCGTGCCGCCGCATAATCCCAAGGTTTCGAGGGCTCGAAAAAGCGTCTCTGATCGGAGAAGCGTCGTTTCGGAATCAGGACATTGATGGGAGAGCACATTAACAATATAATAGTCAATATGAAGACAATAGCCATTACTGTAGACGACGAGACGCTGGCCTTGATCGACGACCTCGGCTCCTCCGCCAAGTTCCGGAGTCGCTCCGCGCTCGTGCGGGCAGCGATTCGGGAGTACGCCCAGCAGGTGCAGAGGAGCCGCGAGGAGGAGCGAGAGCGGGAGATCATTCGCAAGAACAAAGACGCCTTGGACCGGGAATTGAAAGCGTTGATTACAGAACAGGCGCGGAAGTGAAACGAGGAGAAATCTATCGTACGAAGGAATCTGTACCCGAGCGGGGCGGCAAGCCCGGTTTTTACGTGGTGGTATCGCGGGCCTTCATCGCCGCGAACGACGACGTCGGGACGGTTATTTGTGCCCCCGTCTACAGCAACGTCCTGGGTCTTTCGACCGAGGTCATCGTCGGTCCTGACGAGGGCCTTCCCAAGACGTGTTCGATACGCTGCGACTTTCTCACCTTGATATTCAAATCCAAGCTAACGGGTTACGTGTCCAGACTGGCGGGAACTAGACTGGGGGAACTCAATAGAGCGCTGGCGCAGGTACTCGAAATCAACTAACTCATTGGTTTCAACAGAGGGTTTGAGACCCGGGTATGCCATCTCAATTCGTGGCGTGGCGTGCGGCAGCGGGTGTTCTCCATGGGTGTGCCAGCAATCGATTTGAACTAGGCGACGGCCGCTGCACCGAATGACGTGCGCGGTTTTATTTGAACAACCCCACCACGAGCACGACCACGCAAGCAATCACGAGTCCCGATCCAATCACTGCCAGCCCTTGAGTCACGCTGCTGAACGCGAGAGTCTGAGCCAGCACTCCCAGCGTAAAGACCAGGCTCCCCACGATGAAGAGCCGGGCGATGAGCAGCTTCCTCCCGTCATCCCAGCCGATCCGGTGCGCGAAGAGGGGAATGATGAGCGCCAAGGTGCCGAGCTCGATGACGTGGGCGTGGAAGCTCACCTCGCGTATGTACTCGAAGGAGTTAGCGCGGAACGTCTCTATGCTCTCGGAAACGCCGGCTTGGTTACCGCCCGCGGCCTCGAAGAAGGACTGCGCGAAGGCCATGCCCATCGCCACGAGCGTTTGGTGCTCATCGAAGATTGCGTAGTAGACGCCGAAGATGAGCCCGATGAGCACGAGCAGAAGACCACCCACGATGTAGGTCTTGTTGGCGGATGTCATGACGTTCCTCCCCGGGCGTCGACGGCACCGGTATGTCGGATGACGCCCAACAGCATGCCCAAGAGCGCGGTGATCACGATGAATCCCGCGAGGTCGGCAACGGCTCCGCCGTAAAGGCCCGACCAAAGCTCCGACTGCACCGCCACGGGCAGGAGAAAGCCGCCTACGACTAGCCACCGTGCCCAACGGAGCTTCCACTTGTCGGACAAGAAGACGAAACGCTGGGCGAATGCCAGGAGGATCGCCATCAGTCCGAACGCGATGAAATGGGCGTGGGTCGCGATGTAGATGGCCTTTTCGGCCTGGAGCCAATTGTAGTCGTGCACCGCTTGCGTGGCTGCGGGAACGTCATTGGCCATGGCGTGGGTGAGCGAGGCCTGCAACAAGCTCACATCCTTCTCCGCGTTGTCGTAAAGGCCGGTCGCCGCGTAGTAGGCGCCGTTGAGCAACCCAATCAGAATCAGCACCGCTCCCCATCGAAGCAGAAAACTCTTTGCGGGCTCGGCTTCATCGTCCTTGGCTACGGCTTCCACCTCGCCCTTACATCGGAAGTGACGGACCGCACCCGCGAATTGGGCGACCACGCCGACGATGAAGACCGCGCCGGCGGTGTCGGCCACGATGCTTCCCCAGCCGATGGTCTCGAAGGGAGATTTCCAGAGGCCCAAGTAATAGATGGCGAAGACGCCAACCGGGAGGATGAAAGAGGACGCCACCAGAACGATCGCCCATCTTCTTTTCCACGTCGGCCCGATGGCGATATAGGGCTGGACGAGCCCCAGAATCAGGCACAGATACGCGAGCTGGATCCAGTGCGTGTGGGTGTCCTTCTTGGTGCCCATGTTCTCGAGCATCTTGCCGATTCTCTCCATCGATCCGCCGATGGGCTCGCTGTTGCCAGCCGCCACAGCTTTTACGGCGTTCAGCATCTCCGCCTCGATGGTCATGCCGCTCTGGTGCAGGTGAAAGATCGCGAAGTATTCCCCGAAGAACATGCCGACGATCGCGATCAGGATTCCACCCAAGATGAGGATGCGTGCGGGGGACAGCGGCTCGTTGAGAGTCAGCCTTTCGGATACGCCTCCTTGCATGGACACCTCCTACGCTGGGGCTTCTATATCATCTTTTGTGCGACCGATCATGACTACCTGGTCACCGGTCGATGGCCTGCTGGAACCTTTCTGGCTCCTGGCTGCCGAGGAGCAGCCGCCGCGTACGGAAGAACAAGAAGCGTGCGTCTTTTGTCAAAATCAGCAAGAGCCTCCGGTTTCCTTTCATGGAATAGACTCCGGTGAACTCTCCTCGAAACTTTCCGCCACGAATTCCCCAACCTCCGAACTCACGAATCGGTCGATAGGTAACGACCTCGGTGCTTTCGACATCCTCGAGCGGTACGACTCGCTTCGGCCACCCCACGTACCCGAAACGGATCCGGATCGTTTCCTCCTCGACTTCGAACACCAGACGCCCGAAGAGGAGGGGGATGGCGATGAGCATCGCGCCGATCGGAAGAAGGACCAACAAAACACGTGGCTCACCCGGGTCGGCCAAGGTGACCACGAAGACCACGAGCATCGCAAGGTAAGCGATCTTCACGATGGGATGGACCGAAACCTGCTCTTCGTATCGATAGGCCATAGAACTCGTGGCGCTTGAGCCGGCGCGCCTGGCGGGAGTTTACCATTTCTCCTTGACGCCTCCGAGATCGCCAAAGTAGTGTAGTGACCCTAAAGGAGAGGAAATGGAAAAGACTCAGGTCAACCCGTGGAAGTGGCAGGACCAATACGGTTTCTCTCAGTGTTGGAAAGTAGACGGTGCCAAGTCACTCATCGTCGTGTCCGGGCAATCGAGCATGTCGGCGGACGGCGCGGTTCTACACCCTGGGGATTTCAAGGCCCAGGCACGGCTGACGTTCGAGAACATGCACACCGTTTTGGAACACTCCGGTGCGTCGCTCGAGGATGTCGTGAAGCTGGGCGCGTACTTCGTCGGCATCGACATGCAGAAGTTAATGGATTACGGCGCCGTGCAAGCGGAGTTCTTCAAGGGCAAGATGCCGGCGCAGACCTTGGTGGGCGTGGCACAGCTGGCTCTGCCCGACATGATGCTCGAGGTAGAGGCATTCGCCGTCGTCTAAGCCCCTCGATGGGCACCGCCGCCCGCAGATCGCATCCGCCGGACACGATGAGCAGATCTCCCATTTTGCCTCCTTAGACTTTCTTGTGCTACGTTCACTTCGGGTCCAACCCGCATGGAAGACATTTACAACTACGTGAACGGCCGCCTAGATCCGGGCGTTACCTCGAGAATGTCGAGCCGGCAACGGGACAGGTGTACTCGAGGATTCCCGATTCCGACAAGGAAGATTTGAACGAGGCCATCGCCGCGGCACAAGCTTTTCCCGTTTGGAGCGAGACGCCGTCGATGGAGCGCAGCAGGGTGATGCTCCACATCGCGTAGCGGATCGAGGCGGTGAGCGAAGAGTTGGTCCGCGCGGAGTCCATCGATACGGGCAAGCCGATCTCTCTGGCCCGCGACGTCGACGTTCCCAGAGCGTCATCCAATCTCCGGTTTTTCGCTGGTGCGGCGACGCAGTTTTTCAGCGAGTCGCATGCGATGGAAGGCGGAGCCATCAACTACACGTTGCGCTAACCCCACGGGGTGGTGGCGTGCATTTCGCCCTGGAACCTGCCCCTCTATCTGCTGACATGGAAGGTGGCGCCGGCTCTCGCCGCGGGTAACTGCGTGATTGCCAAGCCGTCCGAGCTAACACCCATGACGGCTGTCGAGAATCTTTTCTTCAGGTACAGGCGCACGCTGGGCGACAGCCTTCGTGCGTGCGGCTACGAATCCCAGAAGCGCGAGGCGATGATCGGGTCGCAACGTATTGAACCGGATGGCTGAGCTGGGCAAGCCCTGAGTCCCAAGCGATCGTCGAGGAGTAAATTGAACCGCCGAAAGTGAAGACCTGCGCCCGCACCGATTCATGCAACAACGCCCCTCGGAGGCCCCACACGTGATAAAAGAGAGGCCGAGTCGCGCGTCTCTATTTCATGGCAGGAGACACACACATGGGCGAGGAAAAAGGGAAGCTAACCCTCGAGGAGTTCGTGACCAGCCTCTACCATGGGGCGCGGGCGGACAATACCTTCAAGTTCCTCTACGGACAGCCGGAAGAAAAGCTTGACGCCTTTTTTCAAAAGCTTCTCCGGCAAGTGGTGGGAGCCGTCGATAGCGGTGACAGCGGGGCCTTAGGGGACTTTCTGCAGCAATCTCAGGTCGGCGGTTACACGTTTCCACTCGACAAGCCTCCCTTCTGGGCTCCCAAGGTGCCGCAGGCCCCGGTCCCACTCGCCCGACTACGCAAGCCACTCTCGGAGGCGAGAGTCGCCTTGTTCTCGAGCGCGGCGGCGCGTCTCCCCGAGCAACCGACATTTCTGCCCGACGGGTTGGATCTGCCGGCCGCGACTCGGGACCCGATGAAATCGTTCGAACGATTTCCGAGCCTGCGCGAGATTCCGGCCGGTACCAATCCCGCACGCCTGGTCTTCGAGCACATCGCCTACGATTTGAACGCGGCGCAGCAAGACCCCAACGTCGTCTTTCCGCTGGATCGCTTCCGTACGCTTGCCGAGCAAGGTGTCATCAAGGTGGCGCCCAAGGCGTACTCCTACAAAGGGCTTTCCAACGTGCAGCACCTGGTCGAGACCACGGGGCCGGAATGGGCGGAGAAGGTGCGAGCGGACGGCGCGGATGCGGTGCTGTTGGTGCCCGGCTGACCCGTTTGTCACCTGTCCGTGGGACAGCTCGCGCGCGCCATCGAGACTAGTGGCATACCTACCGTGACGTTGTACATCGAAGCCTGGGAACCGATGGCCCGCTTGGTCCGTCCGCCTCGGGTGGTCACGACGCGATTCTTGCAAGGTCGGATCGTTGGCCCGCCGAATCGTAAGAACACCCAGCTGCGCGTTCTCGGGGACGCGTTGGAGTTCCTCAAGAACGCCACCATGGACAACTGGTTGCTCCCGCTTCCTTTTACCTGGTCCGAAGCGCTTCGGGAGGGGACGCCAAGAAACGCCGGTCTAATTTAGGCACTAGGGAGGAGTAAGAACGATGGGAAGATCATCGGTCATTTTGGAGAGTCTGCCACTGCCTATGCTCACCGATTTCGCTCAGAAAGCCGATGAGCACGGCTACGACACGGTTTGGAAGCCGGAGATCATTTTCTCCGATACATTTGTTCCTTCGACTGCGTTTGCGTTGAAGACGAAACGTGTCCATATCGGCTCGTGCATTGCGGGCATTTGGGGGCGGAGTCCGGTGGTCACCGCCTTGTCGGCGAGCGCGCTCGCCGAGCTATCGGGCAACCGGCTAATCCTTGGGCTCGGAACGCAGGCGCGTTCGTACGTCGAAGGTTGGCACGGTTTGTCTTATGACAGACCACTCACTCGTGCTCGAGAGCTCATCACTGTCATTAAGAAGATTCTCTCCGGCGAAGTCGTATCGTTCGAAGGAAAGACGATGAGCCTCCAGCATTTTCAGCTTGCCCTAACGGGGCCGCCTCCCAAAGTACCCATCTACTTGGCGGCGATTGGGCCCAAGATGACGCAGCTCGCTGGCGAGATCGCGGACGGGGTGATCGGCTACTTTCAGCCCATCAACTACTTCCGTGACACCTTCCTCAAAAATCTCGAGATCGGGGCCAAGAAGGCCGGGAGGACGCTCGACGACATAGACATCGTCGTCGGACACCCGGCTTTGGTCTCGGACGATCCGAAGGCGGTGGAGTGGATTAAGCCGCACGTTGTCATGTTCGCCACCGCCGGCGGCTCCTCGCCGACTTACGCAGGTATGGTGAAGTCAGCCGGTTTCGAGAAAAACCTGGAGGGAATGTTAGCGGGCATCGCCAACGGGAGCATGGATGAAGCGGCGAGCCACGTGAGCGACGAGATGGTCGAAGCGATGACGCTTTGTGGCACCGCGCAACACGTCGCCGACCGCATGGACGATTACCATCAGGCGGGCGTGAAGATGACGCTGATGAATCCCGTTCCACCGAAGGCATACTTTCCGCTCTTCGCGGGGCATTTTCCGGAGACGATGGAGTTCCCCCAATCGGACGTCGAGGCCTTCGTTCAGAACGTGGACGATATCGTGACCAAGGTGCCCCTGTAAAACTGTAAGCCTGTCGGCTTCTAATGTGATTTGTGCGAACGCCGCGTGCGGGTCGGCGTGCGGGCATGGACTCCCTCGAACCCATAGTCCGTCTTCGCCAAGATGACGTGCGTAGGGCTGACCGCGTGCTTGTCTTCGAGGTAGGCGTTCAACATGGCCTGACCGGCCAGAATATTGATCTCCCGCGGGAATCCACCAGTGAATTCATATATCGTGTCACCGGCCTCTTTGGAAAAGACTCGACCGGGTTTTATGCTGCCCGCCGCCTTGAGTCGGTAAGATAGGTACTCAGTCGTCTCCCCTCGTGTCAGTGGTTTGAGCTCATAACGCAAGCCGATTCTTTGGCGAAGCTGTCTGAGGCGTGGTCTTCTAAGACGCGTTACCAGCTCGGGCTGCCCCACCAAGCAGATGAGGATCAGCGGTCGTCCGTCTTCTTCCAAGTTGGACAACAGACGCACCTCCTCGAGAACCGAGTCGGTGAGGAGGTGAGCCTCGTCGAAGAACACAACCGGCCGCCGGCTTTCACTCCCGTTGATAGCCAGGAACGTTTGTAGCCTTCGGACCAGTTTCGGCTTTGGCTCTCGGCTCACTGGGTCGAGGCCGAAGCAAACGCCCATCTCCTCCAAGAGCTCGCGCGGCTTGACGGTATTGTGGCTTATCACCGCAGTCGGTACGTCCGGGGGCGTCTTTTCGAGGATGGCTCTGATGGCGGTGGTTTTTCCTGTACCGACCTCGCCGGTCAGCAGGAAGAAGGCTTCCCCCATCTCTTGTGCGTAGCGGAAGTGTGCGCAGATCTCTTCTATTTCTTGGCTTGGATAGATGAAGTCGGATCGAGAGGCCGAGCCGAAAGGGTTCCTCCGAAGGTGAAAATGGGCCTCATGCATCGGGGCCTCGCCTCTCGTTTTCGCTGATTAAAGAGGAGGGTTTTCGCGGCAATCCTGCGGACAGGATGCCGAATTCTGCCCCCCTCGAAGCTAGTTCGTCTACCTGGGTGGGGCGAAGTTAGCACATCTGAGCCCGCGAGAAAAGCGCTCGTTCCGCTATCCAGAGATACCCCCAACTGAAAGCCACACGCCGTTCATGGTGACAGTCTTCACTGCGTACGGCTCATCGAATCAGGAAGACTTCCTCATTGGGGGGCTGAATAAATTCAACACCTTTGTTGGTGATTATCTGAGGGTTTGAAATATTAAAGGCTAGTGGATAACCGGGCCTTTCCTTAATATTTTTATGGACCATATATTCAAAGGCGAAGAGATGATTCTCCTGTATTTTTAAGTGGTGTGTGTATGCTCGAAATGGCCCCATGGACGGGCCTTCTGTTCTAATATCCCATTCAACTTCCCCGGTATCGATGTTGTTATTGCCCATGCTGTGATTATCAACGGAAAATCCCGGTTTATCAGTATTCGCGAGAACCCTCTGGAGCATTTCGTAGTCTTTTTCTCCTCTATCGGTGAAAGGCGTATAGATATAGCCAGCCTTTTCCATAGCTTTCAGACGGAGTGCGTCCCGATCGGTCTTGGCCGTACGCGCCGGCAGTGGGCTGATGGAAACGGCACTCTCCTGCGCATTGACAGCAGGCACTATGAACATCAGAGAAATTAGAAAGCTTGTAAATCGAGATAACATGACTCCCTCCAAGATCACCTGGATTGGTAGTTCGGCGCATCGATATAGACGAAATCTCTCATGATCTTTTCTTCATCAAAGTAGATGAAGTAGATCATGTCTCCCGCTTCGAAGATTCGGACGACCGGCCACGTGCGGCCGTTGGTGAGAATCTCGTCCCGTTTCTGGTCTCCCCATTCGGAGACCCATTGGGCAAGCTCCTCCTCTCCTTCGGGAGAGGCGATGAGAGGGGCCTTCTCTTTGAGGCCCTCGACGACCTGGTATAGCGACGGTTCCTGGTCCAGAACCCCTTGGAGTCGAGCTTGGTGGAGTGTCATGCGGCGGACGTGGTAACCGTAAACGCCCAAGACCAGGGCGATGATCAGTCCAGCCGCGGCCAAGGCAAGGCCGAAAGTGCCCGCGAGGACGAGAAGCTTCTTGTTGCGCTCGCGTTCGTCGGTGGCCTTCGGAAGAGCCTCGAACACTGTCGTGTAGCTAAGAGTGGCAGGACCGAGTCAAGACGTTAGCTCCATCTTCGTCTCGCGAGCCACGCGCTCGACTTCTCGCCAAACACGTAGCAGGTTGCCGCCCCAGAGTTTTTCGATGTCTTCCTCGGTGTAGCCGCGTCGCACCAGTTCAATGGTAACGTTCAAGGTTTCACTGGCATTGTTCCACCCGTTGATGCCGCCGCCTCCGTCGAAATCGGAGCTGATGCCGACATGGTCGATGCCGATGAGCGCGACGGCGTGATCGATGTGGTCGACGAAATCAGAGACGGTGGCCTTGGGCCACTTCTCGTCGAGCTCCACCATCTTCCTCCGGATCTCTTCCCTCTGTGCGTCGGTGCGGTCACTGCTCGCGCCGGCGTTCCCCATTTCCTCGAACAGCGCCCGCCGCGCAGCGGCTTTTTCGGGCTGCTTCTTGACGAAACTATCGAGCGCCACCATTTGGATCACGCCGCCGTTCTCCTTGAGTGCAAGCAACTGTTCGTCGTCCATATTACGAGCCACGTCGGACAACGCTTTCGTGCTCGAGTGCGAGCCGATGACCGGCGCACGGCTAAGCTGGGCCGCTTCGAGCATTGCTTTTTTCGAGATGTGCGAGACGTCGACCATGATACCGATCCGATTCATTTCCGCGATGACTTGTTCGCCGAACTCGCTGATGCCGCCATGCTCCTCTTCTGCGTCGCCGAGCCGTTCCCGAGGCGTCGAGGAGTCGGCGATGTCGTTATGCCCGCCGTGCGCGAGGGTGATGTAGCGTGCTCCGAGCGCATGGTACTTTTCGAGCAAGCTCAAGTCCTTACCGATGACGTAGCCGTTCTCGATACCGATACAGGCAACGAGCTTGCCGTCGGCGTGGATTTGCTCGACTTCGTCCGCGGTATAGGCAAGCTCGATCTCGTCCGGATACATCTCTTCCGTCATGCGGTGGATAGCGTCGAATTTCACCATCGCATCGGCCTTCGCTTTTTCGTAGTTCTCGGCAGTCCTCTCCGTCTGGCCGACGTAGACGATGAAAAAGCCCGCGTCGAGCCCGCCTTCCTTCATTTTCGGGATGTCCACCTGTCGTTCCCCACGGACTCCGGGGTCGACTTCGGCGGTCGCGAAGTTCTCGGGAATATCGTCGTGGGTATCGATGGTGAGGACGCGCTCGTGAATCGCCTTGGCCTTGGCGACGATTTCCTCCTCGGTGAGTTCTTGGACGTCACCCGTGGTGGTGGATTCTTGGGAACCGCTTTCACACGCGACAACCGCGAGGATGAAGCTTAGAAGAAAGGCTTTATGCAGCATGAGTGTCTCCCTTTTATCGGAGGCCTGGGGCCCCACCCCCAGGCCTCGCGCTTCGTCGGCGGGCGACTGCGCGCGGGCTGAAGGCTCCGACCGAAGGCGCGCCGATTCTAAAGCCGGAATCACGCCACTGCAAGTCGGGCGACTTGAGAAAGAGAGCCAAAACCTCTAAGTTATAGTGCTTCAAAGGGAGTACGCATGCCGAATCAAGTTGACAGCAAGCTCGTCGCAAAGGCAGTGGACAAGATCGATCGGTCCCGACTGGTCGACCTGGTGGTTGAGCTCACCAACGTCCCGAGCCCGACCGGTCACGAGGCCGAGGTGGCCCACACGTTTCACGAGGTTCTGGGAGGGGCGGGGTTTCGCCCGACTCTCCAGCCCATCGGGGACGGTCGTTACAACGCCATCGGGATTCTAGAAGGAGCCGGCGGTGGCAAGTCTTTGCTGTTCAACGGCCATCTCGACACGTCTTTCGGTGCGGAGTTGGCCGACCGCGGCATCGGTTACCGGACCGAGGCCACCATCGTCGATGACGAGTGGATTTACGGCATGGGCTCGTTCAACATGAAGAGCGCTCTAGCTGCTTATACTGTTGCATCCCAGGCGATCCAGGCGGCGGGCATTCGTCTCGCTGGAGACATCGTGATCGCGGGCGTGGCCGGTGAGATCGAGAAAGCCCCCACTGGCGAGTACGACGACCCCAAGTACCAGGGTTACGGTGTGGGCACGAAGTTCGCCATTACCCATGGCGCGGCGGCCGATTATTGCATCCTGGGAGAGCCCACGAACATGAAGGTCATCCCGCGTCATTGCGGGACGACCTGGCTCAAGATCAAGATTCCGGGCGTTTTGATCCATACCGCCTGGAGCGAGCTCGAGCAGAACGCCATCCTCCATGCCGGACTCGTGCTGAGCGCCCTCAACGAATGGATCGACCAATATCGCGCGAAACATGCGATCGGCGAATTTCGACCCAAGGTCAATATCGCGGCGATTGAAGGAGGCTGGCCCTGGCGGGGAGCGCGGTCACCGGACTCTTGTTCGATCTACATGGACGTGCGTACGGTGCCTGGTGTTTGGCCAGTGGAGGTTTATCGCGAGGTCAGAGAGGTTATTCGAGCGTTGGTGAAGAAGCACTCGAAGCTCGAGGGTACGATTGTCGACCTTTACGTATCGGCTCCCGGAACTTCCATCCCTGATGACCACGAACTGATCCAAACGGTGGTTCAGGCGCATACCGATCAGCTCGGCAAGGCGCCGGAGCTCGGAATCGAGAACTGGTATAGCGATGCCGCGCACATGAACCGCTACGGGATCCCGACCGTGAACTACGGCTCCGCAGGACGGATCCGGACCGGCGGCGGGGGCTTCTCGACTCATCAAGGGGAGCACGTCCATATCGGCGATCTCTACGACATCGTCAAGGTTTACATCCAAGCCGCGATGTCTCTCTGCGGCGTCGCAAGCTAAACTCAAGTCCCAGCTTGGGAGGTGTTCTATGACCCGCCAGTCTTGGCTTTATGGGCTTTCCATGCTGTTCGCTTGCATGCTGGCGTCCTGCGCGCCTGCAGTCGAGGAACGAGTGGTTCCGATCTACGACGCAGCGACTTTTCACGAGACGACCACCATTTCGGGTGCCTCGTTTTCTGCCGACGAATCGCAGCTCCTCATGAGCTCCGACGAGTCGGGCATCTTCAACGTGTATGCACAGCCGTTTGCGGGAGGTGATCCGAAACAGCTGACTCACTCCACCACGGATGCGCATTTCGCAGTCAGTTGGTTCCCCGAAGACGACCGGTTTCTCTTCAGAGCTGACAAAGGTGGGGACGAACTGGACCACCTGTTCGTGCAGGATGCCGACGGCAACGTAACCGATCTGACTCCCGGCGAGAACCTGAAGGCCTCGTTCGCTGGCTGGAGCAAGGACCAACAGTCCTTCTAGGTACAGACCAACGAGCGGGATCCAAAGTTCTTCGATGTCTATCGCTACTCGGCGAGCGACTACGAGCGGAGTCTCGTCTTCCAGAACGAGGACGGTTGGCAGGTTGGCGCGGTGAGCGACGATGGGCGATGGCTCGCGCTCAACCAGGTGATCGACAACGCCGACAGCAATCTCTTCGTGGCCGATCTCGAGTCGCCGGATGCATCTCCCAATCTGATCACCGAGCACGAGGGGGCCGATTGTTCATCAGCCGATGGGATTCGGTCCCGAGAACCGAAGCCTCTACTACCTCACCGACGGCTATGGCGAGTTCATGCAGGCGTGGTCCTACGAGCTCGAAAACGGCGAGCATCAGCCGGTGGTCGAGGCGGACTGGGACGTCATGTATGTCTACTTCTCCGAGGAAGGGCGCTATCGCGTCACCGCGCTCAACGAAGACGCACAAACGGTCTTATCGATCCTGGACACCGAGACCGGAGAGGATCTCGCTCTGCCCGAGTTGCCGGACGGGGATGTCACCGGGGTTCGGATCTCGCGTAGCGAAGAACGTATGACGTTTTACGTGAATAGCGATACATCTCCTTCGAATCTCTACGCGTTCGACATCGCGGCCCACGAGCATCGGAGCCTGACCAACACGTTGAATCCCGCCATCGATCGGACGAATTTGGTCGAAGGGGACGTCGTTCGGTACGAGAGCTACGACGGGCTGAAGATTCCATCGGTGCTCTATCGTCCGCATCAAGCCTCTCCCGCAGCACCCGTTCCGGCCATGGTCTGGGTCCACGGCGGGCCGGGTGGGCAGAGTCGGAAGGGCTACCGCGCGACGATTCAGCATCTTGCGAATCACGGCTATGCGGTCCTCGCCGTCAACAACCGTGGCTCGTCCGGCTACGGGAAAACGTTCTACCACTTGGACGATAAGAAACATGGCGAGGTGGATCTACAGGACGTTGTCTGGTCGCGGAAGTATCTCGAGTCACTCGACTGGGTGGACGGCACCCGCGTCGGCATCATCGGCGGCAGCTACGGTGGCTATATGGTCGCCGCCGCCCTTGCCTTCGAGCCCGAGGTCTTCGACGTTGGGGTGGACATCTTCGGAGTGACCAACTGGGTCCGGACGATCAAGAGCATTCCGCCCTGGTGGACGGCCCAGAAGGACCGGCTCTACGCGGAGCTTGGGAATCCGTATGAGGAGGAAGAGCGACTCCGCGGGATTTCTCCTTTGTTTCATGCCGGCAACATTACGAAGCCGCTCCTCGTCGTTCAAGGGGCGAACGACCCTCGGGTCCTCCAGGTGGAGAGCGATGAGCTCGTCGCCGCGGTCGAGGCGAACGGCATCCCGGTGGAGTACATCATTTTTCCGGACGAAGGGCATGGTTTCGACAACAAGGCCAACCGCGTCACTGCCTCCGACCGTTACGTGGCTTTCTTGGACAAATACTTGAAGGGCGAGGGCGCCGAGTCTTCCGCGCCTGCCACAGAGTAACTCGCCAGGCTGCCTGGAGTTTGACACTTGAGGGCGTCTTGACATGTCAAGACCATGGCGCCCACTCAAAATTAGCTCCAAAGTAGACGAATCGGTCTGGAACGACCTGAAACAGGTAGCCTCGGATTCTCACCAGAGCATCTCAGGCCTACTCACCGAGGCGATCCGGGAGTACCTTCGGCGCCGAAGGGTCCGGCCGGACGTCCTCCGGGACCTCGACGCTTCCATAGCGGAGAACGAGAAGCTGGGCCGCCTCCTTGCCGACTAAGTCGGTTGTTTTCCTAACCGTCGATGAAGCTCTGGCGATTCACGACCGGCTCATTCAAGAGTTCGGCGGACCGGTTGGAGTCCGCGATTTAGGCCTTCTCGAAAGCGCCCTGTTCCGGCCGCAGACCGGCTACTACGATGACATCGCCGAGATGGCCACGGCTCTTTTCGAATCTTTGCTAATGAATCATCCCTTCGACGGGAACAAGCGGGTGGCCTTCTTTGCGACGGACGTATTTCTCACTGAACGGCTGGAAACTCGAAGTAGATCCTGACGAAGCCCACCGTCGTCTCATCGGTCTCCTCGAGCAGGGTCGGTGTGACTTCGAGCATTTGCTGCCATGGCTCCGAGAGTCGTTGGTGCGGCGACGAGGTTGAATCGGACCGCGTGGATTCGCTAGTATTGCCCCCGGTCATGAATGGTCAGGTGACGGGGGGGGATCGATGGCACAGCAAGCGCTCCATGAGCTCTTAAGAAACGCGAAGGTCTACGACCTCGGTCAGCCCTATTGGCCCGGAATGCCGGTCCATCCCTTCGATCCGCCGTTCCAGTTCTACCTCTATCGGTACCATGAGTACGTCGCGAAGCTTTTCGAAGAGATCGAGCCGGGGTTCGCTGATGCTATCAGCCTGATCATTACTTCCATGCACTCCGGAACGCACTTCGACGTACCGGTGCACATGTCGCAGGATCTGAAGGTCCTCGGCATTGATCCCACGCCCTACCAGCGCGACACCGGTTTCGTCGATCTACCCGAGCCGCTCCACAGCATGGAAAAAGTTCCTCCGCTCATTCTCAAGGCGGTACTGCTGGACGTGCCCGCTTACAAAGAGGTGGACATTCTGCCCGAACGCTACGCCATCACTCCCGAGGATCTGGAGGGCGCGGCCAAAGCGGCGAACGTCCCGATCCAAGAGGGCGATTGCGTTTTGATCCGGACCGGGTATTCGCGGTTTTTCGAGACCGACGGGGAGAAGTACCTCTACAAGTGGGCGGGGCTGAACGACGCCGCGGCGCAATGGGTGGCGGACAAGAAGCCGCGCCTGGTAGGTACGGACAATCTTTCGATTGGAGTCCCCGCACCATTTGCCGCGCACCGAATCTTGATGGTCGAAAACGGCATCTATGTGATGAAGAGCCTGAAGCTCGAGGAGATGTCGAAAGACGCTCGTTTCGACTCGACGGTGATCGTGCTGCCCTTGAAGCTCAAGGGTGGCGAGGCGTCGCTGGTGCGACCGATAGCCCTGGCCTGACAGCCTGACAGCCTGACAGGTTGACAGCCTGCCCCGCGATCGGGCGTCGCACCGTCTTTATTATTATAATGGGTTGGGTTGGGGGCGGCGTTACGCTCCTCCCACGGCTAAATAGCTACCCTGTCAAATACTACTGGGACTTTCTGAGAGGCAGCCAAAATGAACACCGGAGTATCGCCGGATCAAATCTGGATAAGTGATCTGAACAAGGACGAGGAGATTCAGTCGCCTTTCGACCGCACGACCCCCGTCCGCTTTTACGACACCACGTTGCGGGACGGCGAGCAGACGGTGGGTGTGGTCTTCACGCCGGATGAAAAGGTCGAGATCGCCCGAAAGCTCTCAGACCTCAAGGTCGGCCGTATCGAAGCGGGGTTCCCGAGGGTCTCCGAGGCGGACACGGAAGCGGTGAAGCGCATCGCGGAGGCTGGACTGGAATCGGAGATCTATGGATTTTCACGGGCGGTGATCCAAGATCTGGATGCCCTCATTGAGCTCGGGCTGAAGGGGACCGTCATCGAGATCTCCACCAGTGACATCAAGATGAAGGCGTATGGTTTCACGCGCGAAAAGGTTATCCAACGCGCGACAGACGCCATCAAGCACGCCCGTGCACACGACATGAAGGTTACCTTTTTTCCGGTAGACAGCACGCGGAGCGATCTTGCGTTCTTGCGCGACGTCTACGCGGCCGCGATCGACGCCGGAGCAGAAGAAGTCGCCATTGTTGACACCATCGGGGCTTGCTCCCCGGAAGCAGTGGAAACGCTAGTACGCGTAGTGCGGAGTTGGGTGGGGCCGGACATTCCGGTCCACTTTCATGGGCACGACGACTTCGGCCTGGCGACGGCATCCGCCATTGCCGCGGTGAGGGGTGGTGCTCGCTGGATACAAGGCACTATTAACGGAATGGGCGAGCGCGCCGGCAATGCCGACATCGTGGAAGTCGCCTTGGCACTCCAATGTCTTTACAACGTTCCCGTCGAGCTGGACCTGAAGAAAGCTCGGGAAGTCTCGCAAGTCGTGCAGAAGGCCGGAGGTTATCGTGTCGATAGTTGGAAGCCGGCGGTCGGCGAGAATCTCTTTGTGCGTGAAAGCGGGGCGGTGGCCAGCCAGTTCCATATCCCCGAAGCCATCGAGCCATACTCGTCCGACATCGTGTCCGCAGATCGGAAGATCGTACTGGGCAAGAAGAGCGGCGTCGCCAGCGTCCAGCTGAAGGTGAAGGAGCTGGGACTCGATGTCCCCGAGGATAAAATCGCCCCGATTTTGGCCGAGGTCAAGAGCCAAGGAACCCAAAAGGGTCGACTGATTACGGACGACGAGTTTAGAAAGGTAGTCCAAGAGCTGTCATGATGAGCGTGAAAGTAGGTATCATTTTCAAGTCGTACGAGCCGATGTCCGCCATCCAGGCGTATGCCCGGCAAACCGAGGAGTCGAACCTGAGTGGCGGATTTTGGATCGCGGAGGCCTACCACTGGTTTCGTAAGTACGGTCACGAGTCGCGCGGGTGTATGGCCACCTTGGCGGCAGCGGTTACCGCGACCAAGAAGATTCCCATCGGCCTCGGTATCACCTCCCCATACGTCCGGCATCCGACCGCCCAGGCGTCCGAGGCGGTGGCTTTGGACGAGCTTTCGGGTGGACGGTTCACCATGGGTCTCGGTGCCGGTAAAGTCGGGATCGTTTATTTGGAGGTCGACCTCAAGAAGCAGTCGCCGGTCAAGGTTCATCGAGAGTCGATCGAGATCTTCCGTGGCATCGTGAAGGGCGAGAAGTTCACCTACAAAGGAGATCTCTATCAGGCCGATGTTCCGGCCATGGATCGGGCCGGCCGGGGGCTTCGGACGTACATCCCGGTTTACATCGGAGCGACCGGACCGTACTTGCAGCAGCTTGCTGGCAAGATCGCGGACGGCCTGCTCTTGCCCGGTTTGACCAATCCCGGATTCGTCAGCTACGCCAAAGACAACCTCGCCAAGGGTTTCGAAAAAGCGGGCCGCAAAGCGGATCCGGACTATCCGGTGGGCGGCGTGATCCTGGCGGCTTGCTCGCGGGATGGCGCCAAGGCTCGTGATGCGGCGCGCAGCTACACCGGCACCTACATCATCAACAAGCTTCGGAATATCCAGAACGATGTCATTCTGAGCAGCTCTGGACTGCCGGATGAGACCTGGAAACCGTTCCGAGCCGCCATCGAAGCCGGCACTGAGGACAACGTGACCTCGTTGGTGAGCGACGACGTGATGCGAAAGTTTACGGTGATCGCCGGGACACCCGACGACTGTCTGGAACTCTTGCAGCAACTCGTTGATGCGGGGCTCAATTTGCCGCTCATGGAAGTGGTGGGCGCTAGCCAAGAAGACAACTTGGAGACCATTCGTCTCTTAGGCGAAGAAGTGGTCCCCAAGCTCAAATAGGGGAGTGGACGTCAGATGAAGTTAGCGACATTCAAGAAGAAGGGCGACGACAAGCCGACCACCGGTGCTTTTCTGGAAGATCTCTATATCGATCTGCCCGCGTTGACAGACGGTGAGATCCCCTCGGCAATGTTGGATTTTCTCTGGGCAGGAGACGCGGCGATGCGTAAGGCGCGTTCGGCACTCGAGGGGCTGGGGGGAGAGCTCAAGAAGGGGAGTCCGGATGCGCTCACGACCTCGAGCGGCAAGCGGTACGCGTACCGTCCCGACGAGATCGAGCTCATGGCTCCGGTTCCGCGCCCCGGCAAGATCATCCACACCGCGTGTAATTTCCCCGCGCACCTCAAAGAGCTGACGACCTGGAGTGAGCCGGAATGGAAGTCTCACGATTGGAAGACCTTTAGCTTCGAGCACCCCACGGGTTTCCTGCAGGCTCCCTCCTCGGTCTCGGCCTCGGGAGCCAAAGTGCCGGTGCCACATTTCACGAAGCAGCTCGACTATGAAGTCGAAGTGGCTACCATCATCGGTAAGGAAGCGTTCCGGGTGAGTGTCGAAGACGCCCTCGACTACGTTGCCGGCTTCGCGGTTTTCAACGATCTGTCGGCGCGCGATATCCAGGCGCGCGAGCACTCTAACCGCGTGATTTATCTTGGCAAGAGCTTCAACGGATCGTGCCCGCTGGGTCCGCACCTCGTGACCAAGGACGAGATTTCTGATCCCGTGAACCTCAGCATGAAGTTATTCGTGAACGGCGAAGTGCGTCAGGATTCGAACACTTCGCAGATGCAGTACAAGTTTGCGGAGATGGTCTCCTGGTGGTCGAACACGACTCTCGAGCCTGGAGACGTGATCACGAGCGGGAGCCCTCCGGGAGTTGCGGCCGGAATGGAGAGCCCACGTTGGCTGCAGCCTGGGGACGTCGTCGAGGGTGTGGTCGAGGGACTCGGCACGCTGACGAGCCATATCGTCAAGTAGGAAATTGGTGTTAAGCCGTGGGGCCCCACCCCCACGGCTCGGTTTCGTCGGCGCTACGCGCCGGGCTCCCTCCGGTCGCGCAGGCCGATCCGTTTTTCATCAGCCTGCTAGTCTTTGTCACGCGCTTCCCGGAATTGGGCGCGCACCCGTCCCGCGGCTACCGCCATCACAATCGACTGCGCCGCACCGATCTCTTCATCGGTTAACCCCTCGTCTTTGGCGACGCCAAAGTAGTGCTTCATTCAGGGATAGCAGCCAAGAGCCAAGGCGGAGGCGAAATGAATGAGCACGGTCTCTTTCGGCGTTAAGAACTTGTTGCGCCTTGCCGAGCGATAGAACTGGTTGAAAGCGTTTTTCTGTTCTTCTGGCAGCATCCCTTCACCTCATTCGAATCTGAGCGCTTCCAGTGGATCGATGGAAGCCGCCCTACGTGCAGGAAAGAACATGGCCAGCAGGCTGACCCCCACCAAAATCAACGAGACGAACGCGATGGTCCTCGGATCGAATGAGTCGACTTCGAATAGAAGCGGCGCTAGCATCGGGTTCGCGGCGACGGTGCAGCCGAGTCCGACGAGGAGACCGATGAAAGTCAGGCTCAAGCCGCGGAGGACGACCAACCGCGCGACGTCTCCCTTTCCTGCTCCGAGCGCCACGCGGATCCCAATCTCTTTCGTGCGCAGAGCCATCGTATAAGCAACGACGCCGTAGAGACCGGCGGCAGACAAGAGCACCGCCGCGGCGACGAGCGCGGTGAAGAGTCGAGCTAGGGCCCGCTCCTGCGCGACGTCCTCGGACAAGGCCTGCGCCACAGTCTCGATGGAGTAGAGTGCCTGACTGTTGTCGACGGCGGCCACGGCCGACCGTATTGCTGGCACTAGGCCGGCAGGATTTTTTTCGGTCCGCACGGCCAGACTGGTCGTTAAGGGTGGCCGCTGTCGGTAGGAGTAGTAGATGGACGGCCGGATCGGCTCGCGGGGTCCCGCCTGCCTGACGTCCGCCACCACGGCGATGATCTGAGCGGAGCCTTCCCGACCACGGACGCTCAGGAACTTGCCCACCGCATCCTCGGTTGGGAAATGCTGAGCGGCGAGCGTCTCGTTGATGACGATGACGTCGGGCTCGTCGATTCGATCGTCGCTCGAAAAGTCTCGCCCCGCGAGGAGATCGATTCCCATCGTGTGGAAGTAGTCTGGGCCGATGGTCCGGACTTGGCAGATGTACTCTTGCCCGGTCAGCGGCGGTGGACGACCGTCGACGGTGAACTGCGCCGCCCAATTGATGTAGCCGGTGGCCGGTAGCTCGTTGATCACCGCGGCGGACCGGACGCCCGGTAGCGCACGGAGCTCCTCGACAATTTGCTCCAGGTGTGTCACCAGCTCGACCTCCCCCGGAAACTTCTTCTCGGGCACCGTCAAACGGACCGCGAGCACGTTCTCCGCTCGAATGCCGCGATCGAGGTTTTGCAGCTTGCCGAAGCTTTGGATCAACACTCCGGCGGCGACCAGCAGTGAGAAGGCGAGCGCAACCTGAAAGACGACGAGTCCGGTACGTGCTGCCTGGGTCGCGCGACTGGGGCTGGTTCGGCCGCCGTCGTTGAGTGCAGGCGCCAAGCTGTGGCGGGCGGTGAGGAGAATCGCGGGAAGCGATCCCGAGAGCATCGCGGTAAGGATGGTTAGGAATCCTGTGAATGCGACGACCGAGTGGTCAAGTCTCACCGCGTCGGCGCGAGGCAGCTCCGGCGGAATGAGAGCGGTTACCAAGGAGATTCCCCAGAAGTGGCTAAGGGCGAGTGCAACGAGGCATCCGAGCGCCGCCAGGCTCGTCGCCTCGGCCAAGAATTGTCGGAGTATTTGTAGCCGACTCGCACCGAGGATCGACCGGATGACGAGCTCTCTCTGCCGCACCGTCGCCTGAGTTAGAAAAAGGCTGGCCACGTTAGCGCATGAGATCAGGAGCAGACTGAGGACCGACGCGAACGCGACCATCCAGGTACGAGCGAAGTGTTCTCCAAAGAGGCTCTCGTAAAGGGGAACGACGTGCGCTTCGAAATCTGTGTTCGAGTCCGGGTACTGGTCTTCGAGACGCAACGCTATCGCCGCCATCTCCGCGCGTGCCTCGGCAAGGGTGGCCTTGGGCTTTAGACGACCGACCGCCCGGAATCGTCGGATGCGTCGCGACTGCGCCGCGAGATCGAGCTCGAGTGGTAGCCAGACATCGATCTCCGAAGAGGGAAAGGTGACACCGGGCGGCAGGACACCGATGACGGTGTAGGGCACGTCATCCAAGAGCATCGCGCGACCGACGACGAGCCGGTCGGCGCCAAACTCCCGCTTCCATAGCCGATCGCTGAGGATGAGAACCGGTGGGGAGCTCGGACCTTGCTCGTCGGGCGCAAAAGTACGACCGAGTGAGGGCTTGACGCCGAGGACATCGAAGAGATTCGCCGTCACACGCCGGCCGGGAATCCGCGCCGGTTCATCGTCCCCTCTCGAGTTGAACGTTTCGGTGGCGCCTCCGTAGGCGGCGATGTCCTCGAAGAGCCTGCTCTGCTCCCGATAGTCCAGGTACTCGGCGGTGGAGATGGCGAAGGTTGGGATGCCGCGGGTCGGGATGGAAGACTGGAGATGGATCAGGCGATCGGGATTTTCGTAGTTCAAGGGCTCCAGAACCAGCGCGTTGACGACGCTGAAGATGCAAGCGGTAGCCGCGATGCCGAGGGCGAGGATCGAGACCACGGTCAACGAGAAGACCGGACGTCTTCGCATGCCGCGCCACGCGTATCTAAAATCTCTCGAGAAAGTGTCCATGGGGTTTCTTTTTATCGTGGTTTTACGATTATGAAAGACAAAAAAACTCTAGAAAACGTCCTCCACTTTCTTCCGGAACCAGGCGATGCGATCCGAGTGCAGGCAGTAATTCGTCGCCGGTCCGTCGATGGTGCCTTGGATCCACCCGGCATCCCTCAAGACCTTCAAGTGCTGAGATACCGTTGATTGGGCGAGCCCGACCTCGTCGACGATGTCACCGGTGATGCATCCGGGGTGGGTTAGAAGGAACTTCATGATCCCGAACCGCACCGGATTGCCGAGCGCCTTGAACATCGCGACGAGATCATCCTGCTGGCTCCCGCGGATATCGAGCGTGCAGCATTGACTTGGAACGATCGGTTTTTTGCGTGCTTTCTGGCCACGATTAATCATCGTAATACTACGATATAGAAATGTGTTTCTGGAGTCAAGTCGTGAGTTCCAAGGCTTGAAGGAGAGAGGGCGGTGCTCTAGGCGCGGACGCGAATGCGGTCTTCCTTCTCGCTTAGATCGGCTTTTCCTAGCTGACCCTCGGATGCCGCAACGATGGTGGCGACCAAACAATCTCCGGTGACGTTGGTGGCGGTGCGGAGCATATCTAGGATCCGATCGATGCCGAGAATCAATGCGATGCCGGCGATCGGCACGCCAATAGCCTCGAGGATGATCACCAACATGATGATCCCCGCTCCCGGGACGGCAGCGGTTCCGATGGAGGCGAGCACCGCGGTCAGCACGATCGTCAGTTGTTGGCCGATGTCGAGTCCCATCCCCAGTGTTTGAGCGATGAACACCGCTGCCACCGCCTGGTAGAGCGCGGTCCCATCCATATTGATCGTCGCTCCGAGCGGTATGACGAACGAGGAGACTTCTTCCGAGATCCCGAGCTTCTCCTCGCAGCGTTCCATCGTGACCGGTATCGTCGCCCCGCTCGAGCTCGTGGAAAAGGCGACGAGCTGGGCCGGTGCGATGCCGGCGAAAAACGTGCGGATCTTCATGGGAGTGAAAAGCCTCAAAAGGGCAGCGTAGGTGACGCCCATTTGGATGGCGAGACCGGCGATCACTGTAAATCCGTAGAAACCGAGGGCACCCAGGAGCTCGACGACGCCGCTCAAGTTGTCGCCTGCGACGCTCGTAATCGTGCTCGCGATCAAAGAAAAGACTCCGAGCGGAGCGATCAACATGATGAGGTCGACGAGGCGTATGATGACCGCGCTCAAGCCTTCGAAGACGGCTAGCAAGGGTTTCGCGGTTTTCGACGGTACTTGGATAAGCCCGACGCCGAGAAAAAGCGACACGAAAACGACCTGGAGCATGTTGCGGTTGCTGGACGCCGCGCCGAAGAAATTTGCCGGCACCATGTCGACGAAGATCTGGAGAGGGCCTCTTTGCTTGGCTTCGTCCGCCGCTGCCTCGCCTGCCGAAACGTCCGCGGCAAACGCACCTTGAAGCTGCGCTTGCACCTCCGCCGGCACTCGATCGCCCGGTCGGAGGGTGTTGACGATCAGAAGACCGATGGTCACCGAGATTGCGGTCGTCGCCACATAGATGAAGATGGTCTTGCCGCCAATTCGGGAGAGCTTTTTGAGATCGCTCAGCGAGGCCACGCCGGTGACCAGGGATGCGATGACCAGCGGGACGGCGATGAGCTGGAGGCTATTAATGAAGATGGTACCGAACGGCTGGATCCAGTCCGCGGTGAACTCGGACCAACCGGCTGCCGCAGCGACGATACCGTAGACGACTCCCGACAGGAGACCAACGATTATTTGCCAGTGGAGCTTTCGGTACCAGGCCATGCCAGTGAGGGGCAGTTTAAGGGGCCGGATCCGAAAATGCCACCGGTGTCTGTGCATGCAGACTTTCCCTGGGTAGCTCGGGTGTGTTATTTTCGGCGTTCGGTTTTCATATATGGCGTAGAAGAAATGGAAGACATCAAAAGGGTATGCATCGTCGGGGCCGGGGCCATCGGCAGCCTCTTCGCCGGGCATCTCGCCTCTATTGTCGAGGTAACCGTCCTTGCGCGGCGAAAGTCCCATGCCGAGGCGCTGAGGTCCGAAGGGCTCCGTATTAGTGGAAAGAGCGAGCTCAAGGCCAAGGTGAAGGCCTCGACCGATCCGGCGGAGCTCGGTGATCCGGACCTCGTCATCCTTGCTGCCAAAGCGGCCGGTGTCGAGGATTGCGCGAAACAAGTGTCGGGGCATTTCCCGCATGCCATCGTCATGACGGTGCAAAACGGCCTGGGATTCGAAGACCTCGTAGCCGCCAATGGCGACTGGCCGATCCTGTCCTCGGTGACTTTCATGAGCGGGACTCGTCACTCCGATATCCACGTGGAGTACGAGCTCGATACGGCCACCTGGACCGGACCCTGGGCTCAGGGTAGCGCGACGTACGAGCAAGCGAAGCAGGTTGCTTCGCTGATCAACGAGTCCGGACTCATTGCCGAAGCGTTTCCGGATCTTCTTCCAGCCCAATGGTCGAAACTGGTCTTCAACTCGGTGGTCAACAGCATTTCTGCGTTGACGGATCTAGGACATGTGAAACCGTTCGCGGTGCGTGACAAGCCTGCCGACTTGGGACATCTCGTATTTGCGATGATGAACGAAGGCAAAGAGGTCGCCAAGGCGAGCGGCGTGACTCTATTCGAGGATCCCTGGGAGATGAACGTCCAGGCGGTCGGACAGGGACAAACCGGGGGAGACGATTACGCACATGTGCCCTCGATGCTCAGCGACGTACGCGCCCGTCGCAATACCGAGATCGATTGGATCACCGGGGCGATCGTACGGGCAGGCAACAAGGCGGGAGTTCCGGTGCCGATCCACGAGACATTGTACCGGCTCGTGAAGGCGCTGGAGATGGGCTGGGCCTCGCCGAAGCTAACCGGTCGTCAGGATTAACGAGGGAGAAGGTAATGAAAGTATGTGTCGTTGGATGTGGCGCGGTGGGAAGTCTATTCGCCGCTCATCTGGCACGGCTCGACGACGTCGAGGTGTGGGCCTATGACTTGGACGAACGCCATTGCAGCGCGATCAATTCCGGAGGCTTGCGCTTGTCCGGTCTCGCCGATTTCACTTCGAAGCTCCAAGCGAGTAGCGATGCCTCCAAGATACCCGCGTGTGATTACGGCATCGTCGCCACCAAGTCGTACCATACGCGAACCGCAATCGAGGCGACCGCCAGCATCTTCAAGGACGGTGCGGTCGCTTCGGTTCAAAACGGCGTCGGCAGCGAAGAGATCATCGCCGAGTACGTGCCGCGGGTCATTCGAGGGACGACATTCCCGGCCGGTCACATCCTAGAGCCGGGGCACATCCAGCAAGATGCGGTCGGTCAGACCTGGATCGGTCCTTTCGAGCCGAAACCGGCCACCATGGATGAGGTGGAGCTCCTCGCAGAAGCGCTCACGCGCTCCGGCATGGAAACGCTGGCGATGAAGGATGCCCGGGGCGCGCAATGGACCAAACTGGTCTTCAATGCGTCGACCAATCCGATCGGCGCGCTAACGCAACTGACCCACGGTCAAGTCTGCGACCAGAAAGACGTGCGCGCCCTCGTGACCGGACTGGTCAAGGAGGCGGTGGCGGTTGCGGACAAGCTAGGCATTACCTTGGACAGCGATCCGGAAAAGCTGATCGATCATGCGCGCGAGGTCGCCTACGATCACAAGGCGAGCATGTTGCAGGACGTGCTCGGACGACGCAAGACCGAGATCGAAGCCTTGAACGGCGGGATCGTCGAGTTTGGACGCGAGACCGGTGTGCCGACCCCACTCAACGAAGCGATAAGGGCACTCATTCTGGGGCTCGAGGAAGCATGGACACGCGACAAAGGAGAGACTAAATGACCGACAGGAGCAACCCGTTTCGGCCGAGCCAGGCAGAGATCGATCGCCGCTACAAGAATGTCCGCGCGGCGATGAAGGCCGCCGACCTCGAAGCCCTGATCGTGAGCGGGAGTGAGTACACCGGTTTCGAAGGCGCCGTTCAATATATGTGCGGTTTCCACATTCTCCATCGATACGCGTATGTGCTGGTGCCCATTGAAGGCGAGCCCATTTGTGTGTTTCCCCGGGAAGCCACCTGGGTGGGGGATCACTCCAAAACGTTCCTGGACAACCGGGAGTTTCCAGCCATCTGCGGGCAATGGATGGCGGACCACCTGAAGGGAAAAGGCATCAAGCGCGTGGGCGTCTTCGGCTACAACTTCATCATGAACGTTCGCGACTACCGCGCGCTGGTCGACACCGGACTCGAGGTCGTCGACTTCGACGAGCCTTTCGATCTCGCCCGGGCGCAGAAGAGCGAGGAGGAGCTCAAATCCGTGCGCAACTCGATGGATATCAACAAGGGCGCGGTCCTGGCCGTCATCAAGGCCTACCAGCCTGGCAAGAGCGAGGCCGAGCTGATGGCGGTGGCCGAGCATGCCTTCGCGCAACGAGGGACGGCGCGATCGACCATGAACATGGTTCTTACCGGCCCCAACGGGTCGATCCATCCGCAGATGGTCTTTGCCGACCCGCAACGCAAAGTTCAGGATAGCGATGGCCTCCTCTATGGTCTGGAGGGGGCGGGTCAGGGCGGTCACTGGGTCGAGTTTTCTCGTGTGATCGCGCCGAAGGGGCTCGACGACATGACCAAGCGTTTGCTGGAAGCCTATCAGGAGTACGATGAGCTCCTGTTGACACACCTCAAGGAGGGCGCAACCGCCGAGCACGTTCACACCGAAACCGTGAAACCCTTTACAAAGCTCGGCCTGCGCTTTGGGCATGTCTCGGGACATTCGATCGGGATGACGATGATCGAAGCGCCCCGCATTGGCGAGGGGTCGGAATTCCCTCTACCGGAGAACATGGTTGTCTCGATGCATCCGCACGTCATGACCGAAGATCGCAAGCATTGTTTTTATATGCAGGATACCTACCGCGTCGGGAAGGACAAGGGGGAGCGTCTGTCGTGCGTGCCGATGCGGTTTTATGACGGAACGGAATCGGAACTCTAGGGGGAGGTCTCCATGAGCAAGGACACGGCAAAAACGATCGCCGACGCGACGACTTTGAGAGATTCGGTGGGCACCCCGCACCCCATCGCGGCGACGAAGGATATGCCTCGCCTCGACCCGCACTGTAAGCACTTCATCTCGCTGTCGCCCTTTCTCTGTCTGAGCACGATGAGCGTGGACGGGAAGGCCGACGTGAGTCCTCGTGGCGATCCGCCGGGTTTCGTGACCGTGCTCGACGATCGAACGATTCTGATCCCCGATCGGCCGGGCAATCGACGCGTGGACTCGATGGAGAACATCGTCGAGAATCCCTCGGTCGGCATCATTTTCTTCGTTCCCGGGGTCGAGGAGACGCTGCGTCTCAACGGCCGCGCCAGCATCGTGGACGACGAGGGGCTTCTCTCTGAAATGACGGTCCGCGGGCACACACCCAAGCTCGGTATCAAGGTCGAGCTCGAGTCGGTCTTCTTCCATTGTGCGAAGGCGCTGAAACGCGCACACCTGTGGGACCTGAGCTCACAAATCGACCGCAAGGACTTCCCGACTTTAGGTCAAATCATTCACGACCAGCGTATGCCCGAAACGCCCGCCGTGGAAGTCGAGCGGCGCGTAGAGGAAGACTACGAGAAGGACTTGTACTGATTTCGAGTCCGCTGCCAATGAACTGGCGCACCAACGTCGTAGCCTTCTTGTCGTAAGCGACAACAACTTCTCCGAAAGGCAACGGACCGTATTCTCGCTCTTCCGCCTAACGGGGAAGCCAGGCAAGTCTCGATCGTCCTGTGTGATACGTTGACTGCCGTGAGAAAACTGGCGTGGGCGATCGGATTGACGCTAACGGTCGCCCTTGCGGGCGCCGCGGTCTTCGTCTGGCTCTTTGGGGCACTCGGCATCGAGCTGGGTGAACGGGCGATCTACCTGAGCAGCCCTCTGGAACTGCTCGCCGCCCTCGGCCTGGTAATCGCTACATTCTTCATCGGTTTTGTCGGCAACAAGCTTTCGCGGGGCGGAATCTGGATCGCTCTCGCCATCTTCCTTCCCGTTGTGATCTACCTCCTGAGCTACCTTTATCCGACGCAGCCGGCCGCGGTGGAGCTTGGCGAGCTCACGGCGGCCGTCGACAACAACCGCAAAGTGTTGTTGATCGGTGTCGACGCGATGTCGTGGAATCGCGTGCTGCCGCTCGTGCGGCAAGGAAAGCTTCCGAACATCGAGCGGCTCATGGAGGAGGGAGCCTATGGAGTGCTTCACTCCTACAAATCTTATCGGGCCGACGTGGAGCAGTGGGGGTTTTGGTCTCCGGTGGTTTGGACCACCATTGCGACCGGCGTGTACCCGGAACAGCACGGAATCATAGATTTTCAGCTTCCTCGAGTCGTGGAGAAAGTCCCCATGACGAAGCGCGCCCCAAGGAAAAGGAAGCTGAAAGTGATGGCTAACTCGCAGCACCGACGCGCGCCCGCCTTTTGGAACATTTACAGCAACTACGGCAAGTCGGTTGGGCTAGTCGGTTGGTGGGCTTCTTGGCCCGCCGAAGAAGTTGATGGGTTTCTGGTGTCCTCGAACCTCGGCTTGCGGGGGCGTCGCCGCACCGGCACGTGGGATCTCAACGTCGCGACATGGTTCACGAAACGCGACCGGCTGACTTATCCTGAAGGCTACGTTAGAACGATCTTGGACGAAATCGGGCTCCCCGAGGATTCGGAGGCGTTCGTCAACGAAAACATTTTCCCGTTAGAGAAATACCCGTTTCTCAAGGGGCGCGACAAGGATCAGTTCTACCAAGTCATGTGGCAAGATCGGCTCTACCAGCGAATCACCGAGCACTTGCTACGGAACGAGGATCTTGCGATCTATGCAACCTATTTCGAGGGCGTGGACGGTGCCGGCCACAAGTTTTGGCAGTATATGGCTTCCACCGACCGGGCGGCGCAGATATCGCTCCCCGAGGGTTTCGATCTACATCGACGCGTCGTCGACCGATACTACGCGGTCGTGGACTCGTATATCGGTGAGCTTCTCGACGCGGCCGGCGATGAAGTGACTGTCGTGATCTGCTCCGATCATGGTTTCCGAGCGACGCCGAATGGAAAAACTCCGGCCGACCACAGCGGCTACGGTGTTCTCATTGTCAAGGGCCCCGGGGTTCGGAAAGGGGGGAATCAATTGACGCTCCGTGGGTCGGTGTACAATCTCGTTCACGGTGGTGTCGGTGTGGAGGATGTTCTTCCGACCCTCCTCTACATGCAAGGTCTACCGATTTCAGCGGAGTTGGATGGAACCGTTCAGGATCGCTTCTTCGAGCGAGCCTACTTGAAGAGTCATGACAAAATTCGAACCGCGTCCTACGAAGAATTTTTCAATCCCGAGTTGGTCGAGTTCGAGGTCCCGCCAAGCGACCAAGACGAATACCGGGAGCGCCTGCGAAGCCTCGGCTACATCAACTAGGCCTTGGCGTCCCCCTCCGCCATCGATTTCGTTACGGCTACGGCGGGACCTGGCCGTAGCCGGCGATTTTTCTATCAGCGCATCACCGGCGAAGGCCGGCTAGGGCGCTACGGAGGCGGGACAATTCCCGTCGGCGCGGTTATTGTCTTCGTCCGATTCATCGACTTGGAATCGTGAATCGGCAAGGATTGTGAAATCGCAGTCCGGATTGAAACACTCTCTGGGAACCGCGACTGGCGAGAGCTGGATCGAGCTGTCGGCTCCGATCTCGGGGATCTGCACGTCGAACGAACCGCCGGGAACGAAAACGATAGTGGTTATCGAAGCGCCGGCTCTCTCTTGACCGCGATTCTCAACCGCTACCACGACCGTCGGCCCTGCACCGCAAAATACCCCCGGCGCGTCGTTGTCCGACGGTACCCGAGCGAATCGAAGATCGGGTCGGGTGGTTTCATCCTCAGGGTTGACGACGGACTGGAGAAGATCGAAACCGCTGCAGCCCCAGGCTAATAGAGCCAAAAGGCCGATGAGTGAAACGAGTGATGGGTTCCTTCGCAAGTCATGTTATTTAAGTCCAAGAGGGCAGTCATGTCAAGGTTTTAAAGCCGATGCCCAATAGAGGCAAGGAGATGCGGTGATGCATCGACATTTATTTGGATTCTTAAACTTCGCTTTGGCAGTTACGTTCTCAACCGTCGTTGCGGGAGCGCAGTCCAATCCAAGAGCCCGCGATCTCGGCATCCCATTCGACGGAACACCGGGCCCGCTGAATGCGATGACCGACGTCGAGGGGGTGGAAGTGGGTCACGCAACCTTGATCTCTGGCGAGGGCGCACTCGAAGTGGGGGAGGGGCCAGTGCGCACTGGCGTGACGGTAGACTTCCCAAAGGACGATCCGCAAAGAACCAGGTCTTCGCCGCCTGGTTCACGCTCAACGCCAACGGTGAGATGACCGGGACGACGTGGATCGAGGAGTCGGGGATTTTGGAAGGGCCGGTAGCGATCACCAATACACATAGCGTGGGCACGGTGCATCAAGCGGTCATCGAATGGTCGGTGCTCCACGTGCACGGTTTGAGATGGAGTCTTCCCGTCGTGGCTGAGACGTGGGACGGTTACTTGAACGACATCGACGGCTTTCATGTTCGGCGCGAGGACGTCTTCCGCGCCATCGAGTCGGCCCGCGTTGGAGCGGTCGCCGAAGGCAACGTCGGTGGCGGAACGGGCATGGTGCTCTATGATTTCAAGGGAGGCGTCGGTACGTCGTCTCGCATCGCGGAGACCGATCACGGGACGTATCGCGTCGGCGTCCTCGTTCAGGCCAACTATGGCGAGCGCGAGCAGCTCCGTATCTCCGGCGTGCCGTTGGGCCGGGAGATCACCGACTTGATGCCGGAACTCGATCAATCCTCGGAAGACGAAGGTTCGATCATTATCGTCGTTGCGACCGACGCTCCTGTCCTACCGCATCAGCTGAAGCGAATCGCCAAACGCGCCAGCTTGGGCTTGGGTCGAAACGGTAGCATCGCCGGGAACGGCTCCGGCGACATCTTTATCGCGTTCACAACCGCGCACCCGGAGGTCGGAACCGAGGACGGCGGGCTCTTCGAGCTCCGGATGCTCGGCGCCTCAACCCGCTGTTCGAAGCGACAATCGAGGCTACCGAAGAAGCAGTGGTCAATGCCATGGTGGCGGCGGAGACGATGAGCGGTGTGAACGAAAATACGGTCTACGCCATCCCTCACCAACGGCTTCGCGAGGTGCTGAGGAAATACAACCGCCTGGTCGAGTAGGGAGCAAGGCTGCTCAGGCCCGCATAATACCGCCGTCGATCCCGATCACAGTGCCGGTCATGAAATCGGATCCTTGTCCGGCCATCAAAACCGCGAGTGGCCCGAGCTCGCTCGGCTGACCCCAACGACCCAGTGGGATAGCCGCCTTCAACCCTGCCGCCATCTCGGGTTGATCGAGCGCCGGTTTCGTGAGGTCGGTGTAGAAGGGGCCGGGCGCGATAACGTTCACGGTGACGGTCGGTGCCCATTCCCAAGCCAGGCTCTTCGACAGGGCGATCAAGCCCCCCTTGCTGGCCGAATAGGCGGCGGCGTTTGCGAAGCCTCGGATCCCGAGGTCGGTCGACGTATTAATGATTTTTCCTCGGCCCTGCTCGAGCATCCGCTTGCCGAACGCGCGACAACAATAGAAGGCGCCGCTCAGGTTGACTTCGATGACGCGGTGCCAATCATCGTCGCTGGTATCGAGCGTGGGGCCAAAGAAATTGGTGCCCGCGTTGTTGAAGGCGACGTCGACCGTACCCATTTCCGACCAGACTCTATTGGCCGCTTCCTCGACCGCGGCCGAATCCGTGACTTCGAGCTCGACCGCCATGCACAAGCGTCCGAGCGAGCGAATGCGATCGGCAGTGGCATCGAGAGCCGCCTTGTCGCGGCCAGTGATGACGAGGTCGGCGCCCTCCTTGGCGCAGGCGTTGGCGATGGACCCGCCGAGGCCTCGGCTTCCTCCGGTTACGAGTACGGTCTTACCGTCGAGCTGCATTGAGCACCTCCCATTTTGCGCCGTCCGCGACTGCTCCGGGATTGTAACGGTGTCTGACTCGGTTGACTAGTGGCAACAACGTTGATTGATGCCGGACACGGCCGGACACAGCCGGACACAGCCGCACACAGTTTGACGGGCGTCTGCTTGATGTCTCCAGCACTGCGCGGCTAGAATCGCGGGGTCCTAAGGGGGTGTCCATGCGGTCTTCCGCGTTCTCGCGGCGCAACTTTCTGTTGGGTACCGGTGCACTGGCGGTGGGTTTGGGCAGAGACGTAGCCGGTGAGCCAGGCCCGAAGAGAACGGGCGGAACTCGACTGATCTTGTTGGGGACCGGAGGGGGGCCGCGGCCAATGGCCGAGCGAGCAGGGCCCTCGCACGTCATTCTCGTTGACGGCGTTCCTTACGTCGTGGATTGCGGGGAAGGAGTCGCACGCCAACTCGTGCGGGCCCGCATCAACCCCGGCCTCCTCGCGAAGATTTTCATCACCCACCAACACTCGGATCACAACGTCGACTATGGAAACTTGACTCTGCTGGCCTCGGCGAGCGGTCTATCGACCCGAGTCGATGCCTATGGTCCTCCACCGATCGAGAGAATGACGAAGCTGTTCTTCGATAGGAACGCCTACGATATCGAGACGCGGGGCGCCGACAAAAGCCGGGTTCCCCTGGCGCCACTCATCCATGCGCACGAGTTGGACACGGGGGGCGTGGTGATGGAAGACGCTCGGGTCAAGGTAACGGCCGCTCTCGTGAATCATCCTCTGGTCGAGCCATCGTTCGCGTACCGTTTCGATACCGTCGACCGCTCGATCGTGATCTCGGGGAATACTGCCTGGTGTGACGATTTCGTGAGGTTGTCGCGAGGTGCGGACGTGCTGGTCCACGAAGCACTTTACGCACCCGCCATCGAGCGCCTCTCGCAGAGGGTGGGGAATGCCACGCAGCTGGTCGAGGACGTTCTGGCCAGCCACACCAAGGCGGAAGACGTCGGCCGGCTGGCATCCCAAGCGGGCGTTCGCACGCTGGTCTTGTCCCGCCTCGTGCCCGGAGACGACCCTTCGATCACCGACGACCTGTGGCGTGAGCGGGCGAGCAAACACTTTCGCGGTGAAGTGATCGTCGGTAAAGACCTTTTGGAGATTTGACCTGCGCTCAGTCAGAGGTTGGATTGCGGTCGGTTGCCTGGTTTGCGCGTCGTGCTCGCCCAATGACCCCCCACCCGGCGGCGGTGTCCTGTGGGAGTACTGGTTGGGAATCGAAGGAGTTTCCGTCCCCGCTCTCACCGACCATCCCGATTTTCCCGACCACCCCGCGGGTAGGCGACTGCTCGATGAATTGGAGTCTCCGGCGCAATTCGAAGACTCCTACGGAGCGAGAATCCGCGGTTTCCTTCACCCACCCGTTTCAGGGGAGTACCGGCTTCTTTTGGAGAGTCGCGGCTCGTCGGAACTGTGGTTGAGCACGGACGCGCGGCCCGAGCATAAGACCCGCCTCGCTTCGATCGCGCGTCCCTCGACGTCGCACTCGCGATCGGATGGCTTGTCCGAGCCGGTAACGCTCGACGAGGGAGAGCGGTATTACTTCGAAATCCTACACAAGGAAGGCGAGAGTAAGGACTTCCTGGAAGTCGAGTGGTTGATCCCGGGCGACAGCTCACCGCGAGACATCGCCAGGCGATGGCTGTCTCCGTGGTCCATCGAACAAGTGGAGCGCATTCGCTTCGGGAAAGAGGAGCCCTTTCCCAACGAGCCGTTCGAGCTGAGTATCCAAACTCCGACGCAACAAGCCTCGATCCGCTACACCACGGATGGTAGTTGGCCCTCACTGACTCACGGAGAGCTTTACAAAGGCCCGATCGGGATCGAAAAAACAACCGTCCTCCGAGCCGTCGCCTTCAGACCCGATGCGGTGCCTTCGGAAATCGAGACCCGCACTTTCATCTTTATTGATGACGTTCGGAATCAACAGAACGTTGCCCCGAAGAATGCTCACTGGAGCACGACGATGGATCCCGGTGTGGCGGAAAGCCCCGTCTATCGGGATCGCATCGCCGGTGCGCTCCGAGCGATACCCAGTCTCTCCCTCGCTACCTCTCACGAGGACATGTTCGGCCCCGATGGAATCTATCGCCACACGACCGAAAAAGGTCGCGCCTGGGAAAAGCTGGCTTCGCTCGAGCTTCTTCGGCCTGGCGAGAGAGAGTTTCAAGTCAACTGTGGGGTGCGGATCTCAGGAGGGAGGTCTCGTGAACCTCGTGCCACGCCCAAGCACAGCTTCCGGATCGCCTTCCGGAGGAAGTTTGGCCCCGGTAAGTTGCGGCATCGACTGTTTCCGGATTCGCCGATGGATCGTTACGACAGCCTCGTGCTCCGTGCTGGATTCAACCACAGTTGGACGACGGGTACCGCTGAGAAAGCCTACGCCCAGTATCTAAGGAACGCTTTCACGCGCGATGCTCAAAACTCGACGGGAAGCTTCAACGGTTCGGGACGCTTCGTTCATCTGTATGTGAACGGGCTGTATTGGGGGCTCTATTTCATGGAGGACCGCCAGGATGCTGACTTCGCGGCGGCGGTCTTCGGCGGTGACGAGGATGATTTCGATGTCATTCAGGATCGGCGGGTCGAGCGGGGGGATTTCGCAGCTTTCGGCGCAATGTTCGACATTGCGAACCGAGGCGTGTCGTCCGACGAGAACCTTCGCAAGCTTCTCGCCTATCTGGATCTGACCCACTTCATCGATTACCTCATCGTCAACAACTTCTTCGCGAACTACGACTGGCCGATCCGTAATTGGAGGGCGATTCGAAAACGAGTCCCGGAAGCCCGGTTCCGCTTTCTCACTTGGGATGCCGAGTGGACGCTCCCGCACTACCGACCGGTATGGACCAACGCGGGGGACTACCAAAAGCGCTTGACTACCGGCGATGGGGACAAGACGCCGGGTCGGCTCTTTCAGAAGCTAAGAGACAACGCCGAGTTTCGGCTCCGGTTTGGTGATCGACTACACCGGCACTTCTATAACGACGGCACCTTCTACGTCGATCCCGATCGTCCCGACTGGGAGCCGGGCCGCGCCGAACGCAACCGCCCCGCAGCCCGCTACTACAAATGGGCGTCTCGCATCGACCAAGCCATCATCGCAGAATCCGCCCGGTGGGGAGCGACGCGCCGAACGCCTGCATTCACCCGGGACGAGGAGTGGGTCAAAGAGCGCGACCGCATCTTGGAAGACTGGCTTCCTCGACGTGCTGCACAATTCCTCGCTCAATGCCGCGATGAGGGGCTCTATCCGCGGCTCGAGGCGCCGCGGTTCAGCCAACACGGCGGTCTGGTCGAGCCGGGATTCGAAGTTACACTCGAAGCACCGGCCGGCACGATCTACTACACCATCGATGGGAGCGATCCCCGCCGTCCTTTCGAGGGCACCGTATCCAGTGCCGCTCGCGAGTACCGTCGAGAGTCCTTTCGATTGGAGTCGGCGACCGCACTGAAGGCGCGTGTCTTCGCGGATGGGCACTGGAGTGCGTTGAACGAGGCGCAGTTCTATATGGAGCAGGATTGGTCGTCGCTCCTCATGACGGAGATCATGTATCACCCGAAAGACGATGAGCTCCTAGTGGACGAGTCGGTTCACGAATTCGTCGAGCTCAAGAACACCGGGCCGGCGCCCCTCGACCTGGGCGGGTTGTCCTTCACCGCTGGCATCCGGTTTAACTTTCCCGCGGGAACGGTCCTGCCGGGCGGAGGTTTGATCGTTTTGGCCGCCAACGAAAGTGCCTTCATCCGTCGTTATGGGCTCGAGCCGCTAGGAGCTTACGAGGGCGCACTCAACAACGGCGGTGAACGGATCCAATTGACCGCACCGAACGGCGATGTCGTTCTCGAGTTGTCGTACGATGATAGCGAGCGCTGGCCGGCGGGAACGGACGGGGGAGGCTCTTCACTCGTGCGTTACGACGCCGATTCGGCGAAGGATCCCAACGATCCCTCCACCTGGAAGGAGAGCCGCGAGGTCGGTGGCTCGCCCGGCTCTGACGAGCCCCCCTGACAGATTGACAAATCTGGGATTTCCGCAAAACAGGTTTCGCTGGTGAGCTTGGCCTGTGTTAATCTACCCGCCGCTCTAGCCGAAACCGTCAAGGAGACAGCGCGATGTACCCTGCAGCCTTCCGCTACCACCGGGCAAGCTCCCTCACGGAAGCGGCCTCGATGCTCAACGATTTGGGAGACGAGGCCAAGCTTCTGGCCGGAGGGCAGAGCCTGATTCCGCTCATGAAACTGCGTTTGGCGGCGCCTTCCGATCTGATCGACCTCAACTTCATTTCCGGCTTGGACGGGATCGAAGAGAGCGAAGGCCAGGTCCGCTTCGGCGCGCTGGCCCGACATGGGGCCATTGCCGAGTCTCCCGCCGCGGGTCGCGTCCCGATACTGGCCGATTGCGCCGGAGGTATCGCCGACGTCCAAGTGCGGAACCGGGGAACACTCGGTGGCTCGGTGGCTGAGGCCGATCCCAGTGGCGACTGGACTCCGGTCTTGCTGACTCTGGGTGCCCAAGTCGTTTGCCAGGGACCCAAGGAGTCGCGCACCCTGCCGTTGGTAGACTTCATCCTAGACGCATACTCGAACGCCCTCAAGCCGGGCGAGCTCATCCGCGAGATCCGCGCGGAGATTCCTCCTAAGGGCAGCGGCGGCGCCTACCTGGCTTTCAAAAGAAGCGCTCAGGTCTATGCCACCGCCAGTGCGGCGGTGCAACTCACGATTAAGGGCGACACCTGCGAGGATGTGCAAATCGTCATGGGCTCCGTCGGGCTGACTGCGGTGCGCGCCAAAGAGGCCGAGGACTTTCTGAAGGGCAAGGCGGCGACCGCCGAGAACCTAGAGTCGGTGGCCGAGGCAGCTATGGCGGCAGCCGAACCGCTGTCCGACATTCGCGGTTCGTCCGACTACAAAAAGGTTTTGGTACGGGCCCTGGTGAAACGGGCCGCCCAACGAGCCGTTCGCAGGGCCGGCGGGGAAACGATCGAGGGGAGCCACGAATATGTCTGAGCAAATTCCAAAAATCCCCGTGGAAGTCAAGGTGAACGGACGGTCTTACCGGCGCGAGGTCGAGCCTCGGATGCTGCTCGTTGAGTTCATCCGCGAGGAGCTGTCTCTGACCGGAACCCACATCGGGTGCGAGACCACCTACTGTGGTGCCTGTACCGTGATTCTCGACGGGCTCGCCGTGAAGTCCTGCACGATGTTCGCCGTTCAAGCTGATGGGGGAGAGATCCTTACTGTGGAAGGACTCGAGAAGGACGGCAAGCTCGATCCGGTCCAGCAGGCCTTCTCCGATGAGCACGGTCTCCAGTGTGGCTACTGCACCCCGGGCTTCTTGATGTCGGTCACGCATCTGCTCGCCAGAAATTCCAAGCCCGACGAGAAACAAATCCGCAAGGGCATTGCGGGGAACATCTGCCGTTGCACCGGTTATCAGAACATCATGGCGGCCATCAAGTCGGCCGCCGGCACGCAGTGAGGACACGTCATGGCGATCAGCTTCGAAGGTGATTTTGAAGTCCAACGAGACAAGGACGAAGTCTACAAGTTCCTGTCGAATCCAGAAGAGTTCGGCCCGCTGCTGCCGGGTTTTCAAAGCATGGAGGTCGAGGGTGACAAGACCTGCTCGGTGAAGCTCAAGGTCGGTGTCCCGCAGATTCCAGGATCGGCGACGGTGAAACTTAGGCTTGACGAAGACCGGCCTCCCGAGCACGCGCTCTACACCGGCAAGGGCAAGATGGCCGGCGGGTCGATGAATCTAACCGCGGGTTTCGACCTCACCGATGGCGACGCCGGAAAGACCAAGGTCACCTGGAAGGGCGAGGTGATCATTATGGGGAAGCTCGCGTCTTTGGCTGGCGGGCTCTTGAAGCCGATCGCCAAGAAAAACATCGAGACCCTCATCGGTGGATTGCGGGACAAGTTGTCGTCAGGAGGAGCGGTATGAGTTGGGTAGGTAAGACCGTTCACCGTAAGGAAGACGATCGGTTGATTCGTGGCAAAGGCCTCTTCGTGGACGATTACAAAATGGGTGGCATGCTACACGTGAAGTTCGTCACTTCGCCCTACGCTCACGCCAAAATAAACAGCATCGACGTTTCCGAGGCCGAGGCGATTCCGGGCGTGGTCTGCACCCTGACCGGAGCCGAAGTCGCGGAGCAGACTGACCCATTCATCGAGCTCGCGCCCGACCCCGGCGCCAAGATCCAGGACTACTGCATGGCAGTGGGGAAGGTGCGCTTCCAGGGTGAGCCCGTCGTCGCGGTCGCCGCGGAAACGGCCGCCATTGCCTCGGACGCCGCCGCTTTGATCGAAGTCGACTACGACATGCTCGAGACGGTGGTGGACACCGAGGTCGCACTCGAAGACAAAACCATCCTCCACGAGACGGCGGGGACTAACAAGGTTTGGCACGGCGTCTACGAGTGGGGTGAGGTCGACAAGGCGTTCGACGAGGCGGCCCACATCGTCAAGATCGACAAGATGCATTTCCATCGATTTACGAGTACGCCGCTCGAGACCAACGCCCATGTGGCGCAGTGGGCGCAGGAAGGAAGAATTCACTTCTGGACAAATTGTTCCTTCCCGGCGTTCGCGATTCAATTCCTGGCTCCGGCGCTTAGAGTTCCCATCGATCAGATCCGCGCCAAGACGCACGACATCGGAGGCAGTTTCGGGATCAAGATCACGAACTATCCAACGATGGCGATTTGCGCTTTGCTTTCGCGCAAAGCGGGTGGTGTTCCGGTGAAGTGGGCCGAGACCCGCAGCGAGCATCTGACGGGGAGCGCCCACGGAAACGAGCGAACTTACCGCAATACCGAGGTCGCCCTCGACAAGGACGGCGTCATGACCGCTATCCGTTCCAAGCACATCGACGACGCCGGTGCCTTTCCTCGTTACGAGCCCCTCGGATGCGTGATCTGGTCACAGGTGGTTCCCGCGACATACAAGATCCGGAATCTCCGCATCGACTTCAATCAGGCCGTGACTAACAAATGTCCGGTGGGGCCCAATCGGGGCTATTCCCGGCTTCAGCATCTGTGGTTCATGGAGCGGGTCATCGATATCTGTGCTCACAAGCTGGGCATCCCGGGGGACGAGATGCGCCTCCGGAACTACATCCGAGATTTCCCGTACGAAACGCCCAACGGCTGCGTCTACGATTCGGGTGATTTCCCGAAGATGATGGAGATCGCCAAGAAGCTCGTCGGTTGGGACGACTGGAAGAAAAAACAAGAGGCAGCCCGCAAAGAAGGAAGGTGGTTCGGGATCGGCATCGGAACGACCTTGGACTCTGGGACCAACAACTTCGGGCAGGCGCGTATCATCAATCCCTATTTGCCCTTTTCGGGTAACTCCGAGGTTGCGAACATCAAGCTCGACATCGATGGCACGGTGGTCGTCACCCTCGGCACGGTCCCTCAAGGGCAGTCGCACGAGACGACGACGTCGCAGGTGGTCGCCAGCGAGCTAGGCATCAGTCCGGAAATGGTGTCGGTGCGACCCGGTTTCGACACCGAATGGAATACCTACACCGGGCACTCCGGAACCTACGCCAGCCAGTTCGCGGTCACCGGGCTTTCCGCTGTCCACGGGGCAGTGGAGAAGCTCAAGGCGGAGATGAAAAAGGTTGCCGCGTTCGCCCTGGAGGCAGACGAAGGTGATCTGGAGTTCGGGATCGGGGAGCAGGGTCCCGAAGTGCGGGTCAAGGGAACCGATCGTTCAGTCGCCTATTGGAGGCTCTCCAATCTGGTCAACGCCAATAACCTCGAGCTCAGCGAAGAGCTTCGCGAGACCATTAGCCTTAATTGTCGTTACATCTACCACCCTCCATTCGAAATTCCCGATGTCGAGAAGAAGTTCGGAAACCTGACGCTGACCTACGCCGCCCAGCTTCACATCGCGGTCATGGAGGTCGACAAGGAGACTTTCCATCCAAAGATCCTCGCCTATGCCGCGGTCGACGATTGCGGGAAGAAGATCAATCCCACCATCGTGGAAGGACAAGTCCACGGCGCGACTGCGCACGGCATCGGTGCGGCACTCTTGGAGAACTGCGTTTACGACGCCGACGGCAACATGCTCACCAGCCAGTTCGCGGAGTACGTGCCGATCACCGCGATGAACATGCCGCACATCGAGTGCGGGAGTCTCGAGAGCCCGTCGCCCTTTTCCTACAACGGGGCGAAGGGCATGGGTGAAGGCGGTGGCGCACCACTCCATGCCGTTTCTGCGGCGCTCCAGGACGCTTTGCAGGCCGAGGGCGTGATTATCAGCGAGTCGTTCAACGGCCCGAGCGCGCTCTTTGACACCGTCCGCAGTGCGGGGAAGGACAAGAACGTCACCGTCGTGAAGTAGCCGTGAACTGAGGGCGATCTACGACCTGGCGACTTGGATCGAGCGCCGACCTACCTGATGTTTCGCGACAGCCCGAGCCTCAGTGCCCGGATTCGCGCGAGTAGCTCCTCCGGTTTGTTCCGCCATCCGATAGGTGCAGATGACGCCATTCTCGCCTACATGTGTCCACTATATTTTCCTGTCCACGGCACGTGGACAGATCTAATAAGTGGACAGACCCGGGCTGAGGGATTCACCGTATCTCGGCGCGCGTATTTCCGACTTATGCCGCGTGCTGTGGCCGGCGCCCTTCTTCGATCTGCTCCAGGTAGCGGCCGATGTAACGTACTCCGTCCACGATCAAAGGACAGTGCCTACCTATGAAGGCATCCTCTTCTTCTGGCGTGCGAGGAGACTTCTCCCGCCAGTTCCGGAGCACCTGCTGGCCGTCGTAGTCGACGTAGCTGCATCGGAAGGAGAAGTCGTCCTCCGGTAGCAAAAGCGCATCTCCCGGGAGGAGCGCTACGTGCTCTAGCTGCAGTAGGTCCTTGGCGAGTCGCCCCGCCGTCTCGATGCCGACCCGATTGAGGCGCTCGCGAAAGGCATTGAAATCGACGTAGAGATAGAAACCTCCCTCGGGCTCAGTCGTTTCGACGCCCTGGATATTCGAGAAGAGAGATGCACTCTTCCTGCCAATGAGAGCGTTCACTGCTCTTGCGTCTCGGACATAGTCGTCCACGTCGTTCTCGGTGGAGTACGCGACCAAGGCGGCTTGCTGTATCGGATCGGCAACGCAGGAGTATGTCGACCCCGCGACCTTGAGGACGTTCTTGACGAGCTCCCGGGGTTCCCAAGGGAAAATACCTACTCCCAGGCGGTAGCCGCCGCAGGAGCGGTCCTTGGAAAGGCCGCCGGTCACGATGGTCGCTTCCGGTAGGATGCGGGCCATACTCGTGAAGGCTTGAGGCTCGAAGCTCGTCCGCGCGTAGATTTCATCCGCGATGACGACGATGCGATGGCGCCTACAGACGTCGGCTAGCGACCTTAACTCGTCCTCGCGGTAAAGCACTCCGGTTGGATTGTGCGGTTGGTTGAAGATGAGAATCTTCTGTTTCCCGTCCAAGCCCTCAACGGCTCGGTCGAGTAGTAGTCATGGTGGCCGGCGCACTTCGCGAGCGCTTCGACGACTGTCGGTGGCGGCGGAAAGGGTGATTGCCCGAAAGCGAAATGATGGTACGGCCGGTTGCATCCACCTCGCCGACAGGCTTCGCGGAAGGCTCGGATCTGATCGTTGATGCGCAGGTTGGCAGGCGACGATACCTCGAGGAGGTGACTTTCCAAAGCAATCGACATGGGTGGGTTACCCTTTCCCGTACTGGGCGCGAAGCTCGCGTCGAATGATCTTGTTGGATGGCGTCCGCGGTAGGGCATCGATCACGACGAGATCGTGCAGCTTGAACAGAGGGTTGAGCTTTGACGCGATGAGGGACCCAAGCTCTCGTCTAAGCTCGGCCTGCTCCACTGGATCGCGAAGCACGGCGTATACAACCAGCTTATCGGCGCCCTGCCCTTCCGGCTGAATGGCGATAGCGGCACTCTCGTAGACTGAGGGATGAAGATCGAGCACCTGCTCCAACTCCGCCGAGCTGACTTTGATACCGCCCAGGTTCATCGCGTCATCGGCGCGACCGGCTGCCTTGAAAAAACCCTTATGCAGTCGAGCGATGCGATCTCCGTGACGGCGGAGTACTTCGCCATTTGGCCCACTCGGAGAACCCACGTAGTAGACGTCGTCGTGGTTTTTGTTGAGTAGCGTTTGAGAAAGCCCGATGGCGGGAGGAATAAGATAGAGCTCGCCCTCACCACCTTCAGGAACTGGCGCACCCTGTTCGTCGAGGATGACGAAGTCCGTTCCTAATGTTGGAGTGGTGAAGGTAGAGGGAGAGGCGTGTTGGATCACCGTGCCGGTAATGTGCCCCCCGCCGATCTCGGTGCCACCGAGATACTCGATAACGGGAGCTCGATAACCGGTGCGACTCATCAGCCAAAGATAATCCTCTTGGTTCGATGGCTCTCCGGTCGAGCTGAAGACGCGGATGCCGTTCCAGTTGGCATCTTCCAGAGCGGACGAGCGTCGCCACGCGCGGACCAGCGAGGGTACGACCCCGAGGATCGAAACCCCGCCTTCGTCGATGAAGCGGGCGAAGCCGTCTCCAGTGGGGGCTCCTTCGTAAAGGGCCATGGTCGCCTTGTTCATGAGGGTCGCGTAGATTAACCATGGACCCATCATCCAGCCGATGTTTGTCGGCCACGCCACGGTGTCTTCGGAGCCGATGTCTTGATGAAAGTGACCGTCCATCGCGCACTTGATCGGCGTGAGATGAGTCCAGGGTATCGCCTTGGGAACCCCGGTCGTTCCCGAAGAGAAGAGGACGTTGATGACATCGTACGGGTCGGCCGGCGAGTTAGTGAACTCGTTGGCAGTGGCGAGCACCTCTTTCCACGGCGTGTCCTGATCCCGAAGTGGCGGTGAATCTCCGATACCTTCTCCTGAAGGAGGTATCACTATGGCGCTTGGAATCTCTGCCTTGCGGACCTTGTCGTAGGGCCGAATGATCTTGCCCGACCATTGATAGCCGGCGGACGTGACGACGAGACTCGCCTCCGCGATCTCCATTCGTTTCTTTAATTCTTCGGGCGAAAAACTATCCGCGATCGACACCACCCGTCTGCCCGCACGCACGATCCCAAGGTAGGCGACAACGCACTCGAGGGTCATCGGCATATAGAGGCCGATCGCGGCTTCCGGCGCAGTGCGATCCTGAACGAATCTCGCCATCCGACTAACGAGCTCCTCGAGGCCTTGGTAGGAAGTTCGTGCTAACTCTGCTGAACCTTCCCGCCCCGAGACGATCGCGGTACCTTCCGGGGGAGCACCGAAGCAGCTATCGGCGATGTTGAGGCGCGCACCCGGTAACCATTGGGGAGAGCGTGGACCGGCCGATGAATCGATGGTTGCGTCGGGCCGACGCGCAAAGACGAGCGAAAGTCGCTCGATCACTTTCGCCCAGAAGTCCTCGCGGTTCGCTATCGACCAGGTGTGGAGCTCCCGGTAGTCTGAGTACCCGAGCCCAGCCATGACTTGTCCCAGGTTGGAGGCCTCGATCCGGGCGGGGTCCGGGCGCCAGGCAATGGGAGGCCCGTTTTCGAGCTTTCGGTCGCGAAATATCTCTTGGAACATGGCCCATTGCTCCTCGAACGGCGGAGACGGGTCTTTTTGGTATGCGGCCACCTGTCGGGCCCAGCGCTCATCTTGCTCGTTCGGTTGGAAAGAGCGTGTGGGCCGGGCGGTTTGGGACATTCCAGCCACAATCTTAGTCCGAAAGGGCCCGCCGGGGTGTGGTGTAACCAACTCTTCGACTGGTTAAACCGAGCCCGGTTTCCACGCAGGCTATGACGTGTTAGTCTCCGACCCCGTGAGCAGATACCTCCTTCTCTTTGTGCTGTTTCTCGGTGCCTGCGGGCAGCCCAGGCCCGAACCTCCAGACTGGATCCTTCACAACGGCAAGATCGTGACGGTGGATGGGGACTTCCGGATTGCCGAGGCGGTTTCGATCCGGGCCAACGAGTTCCTTCGCGTGGGCCACGATGCGGACGTTCTCGGTACTCGCGGACCGGCCACGAGAGTGGTCGATTTGGGCGGAAGGACGGTTATCCCAGGGCTCATCGACAACCATAACCACCTACAGGACAAAGCGGTCGACCAATATTTGGGCGTCGAAGTAGCTTTGGTCGAGTCGTTGGAGGAAATGCTGGACGCGATACGCGCCAAGGCGAAGGACACACCCCCGGGTGAGATGATCTACACGACGTCTGGATGGTTGATGGATCAGCTCGCGGAAAAGACGCCGCCGGATCGGTATTCGCTCGACCAGGCCGCGCCCAACAACCCGGTCCTGGTTCAGGGAGGGCACACTTATTACCTGAACTCGGCGGCGCTCGAGCTAGTCGGGATCAACCGGGCCACGCCGTCCCCGAGCGGCGGATTGGTTCACAAGGATCCGGGCGGTGTCCCGACGGGGCTGCTCGTGGACAACGCCATGGCGCTAGCGCGCCATCTCATTCCGAAGCCTACCCATGAAGACCGGATGGAGGCGTTGAGAGTAGCTCAACGTAAACAAAACGCGGTCGGCGTCACCGGAATTCGCGAGCCAGGACTCACGCCGGAAAAAATGCGCGCCTACAACGAGCTGCGGGCTCGCGAGGGACTGACGCTACGTGTGAGTATGAACCTTAGCCTCGACAACCGGCGTAGTGCAGAGGAACTGATCCAGCAATTGGAGGAGTGGGGAGTGGCAACCGGCTTCGGAGATCCCTGGCTGCGTCTCGACGGCATCGGCGAGTTCGGGATCGATGGCGGATTCGAGGCAGCGTTGATGAGCGAGCCCTATCACGAGTTGGCGGGAGCTCCTGCACCGGCCGACTACTATGGCCTCCAGCGGATCGAGACGGAGAAATTCGAAGAGGTGATGGAGGGCATGGCCCGTCTCAACTGGCGGGGAAGCATTCACGTGGTCGGTGACAAAGGGCTCGACGTCGTGCTGGCGGCCTATGAGAAGGCCAACGAGGCCAAAGACATCGGGCCTCTCCGATGGATCCTCGAGCACTGCCATTACACGCGCCCCGATCAGTTCGAGAAGATCAAGGAGCTCGGGTTATCTATCTCCACCCAGTTCCACCCGTACATGTCGTCCAATACGATGATCCGACACTGGGGGCCGGAGCGCGCCGCTCAGACGATGCGCCTTCGCGATTGGCTGGATGCGGGTATCCGCGTGGGGGGAGGAAGTGATTGGTCTCTGGTGCCGGCCAATCCTTTTTGGATGATTTACTTTTGGGTCACAAGGGAAACGCGGTTATGGGACGCGATTGGCCCCGAGCAACGCATCAGCCGCGAGGAAGCTCTCCGCGTTATGACCATCAACAACGCGTACCTCACGTTCGAAGAAGAAATTAAGGGATCGATCGAGTCCGGTAAGCTCGCCGATTTCGTGATTCTCTCCGAGGACATTCTGACCGTCCCGGAGCAAAAGATAAGGGATATTCGAGCTCTGGCGACTTTCGTCGATGGCAAGCTGGTTCACGAAGCACCCGATGCTGAGTCGCTCGGCTTGAACTAAACCCGCCGGAGGTCGGCCCCGATCCCGAAAGCGCGTCCGAAGCCCTGGGTTGAGCGAACCACCTGAACCCTCGGGCAACAAGGTTCGTGCCCGAGGGCCGGAGGTCGTCGGCTTTGCGCGAAACGGGTCTAGTGTTCCGGCGCGATCTTCACCATGATGTGGGCGTACGGGGTGCCCTTCCACATGACGTAGACGGGGTCCTTGGGGTCGGTGGAAAGCCCCTCCAACGCAGCCGAATCCGGCACCAGGATCATCAGATGTGGTCCTTCCTTGATCCAGTCGTTGTCGCTAGTGGGTTTGCTCGCGTAGGGATCCTTGTTGCTGACTCCCAGGGCTTCTCCCTCGCCGGCCAGCATGTAGGAGATGCTGAACTCTTTTACGTCGACTGGCTTCTTGTTCATCATGGCACCGAGCACCTCGTCCCATTGGGAGTCGGTTGTCAGCATCGGTCTCCGGGTCAACGGATCGGGTCGGTTGCACATCGGCCCGATGGCCGATGACCCAGGGTAGCAGGTCCAGCCGTTCGACCCTTCCCTCAGCACCTTACCGTCCGAGGACTTGATCGTAGCGTTCTTCGTGACGGCCGCAGGAGCGGCGCTTTCCGCGTCCGTGATGAGCTCGGCCTTGCTCTTCTCCGCGTGTACGAGGCCGACCACCACCAGGCATAGCACTACAGACATTCCAACTAACATGATTTTCTTCACGTTCATGGACCCTCCTTGGGAACGGTGGAGATTCTACTGATTTTCCGGTTGAAATTGCAATCCTTTTGAGCCGGTCAAGCCACCGAGGACCTCCGAGTCGTTGACAGCTATAGAAACTGCGTGCTAGCATCCGCCGCTTGAAGCTGGCCGCCTTCAAGTGATGAGGATCTCGTGAGCCCTCCCTCCGTCGGCCTCGTCGTTTTCGGTCTCTACCTAGTAGCCGTCGTCGCTATCGGCCTCATTTCGGCTCGATACCAAAAGACTTCCGAAGATTTTTGGGTGGCAAGCCGCCGGTTTGGTGTCGTGGTGTTGGTCATTGCCAACATGGCGGCCATCATGCACGGCGGCTCTATCCTGAGCGGCATGGCTTTCGCCGGCCGGTTCGGCGGCGTGGCGATACTGCCGTATTTGTCCATGTCTCTGGGCTTCGCGGTTATCTTTTTCTTTTTCGCGAAGAAACTCCGGGAGTCCAAGGGGTTCACCCTTCCGGACTATATGGGAGACCGGTTCGACAGCCGCTTCTTGCGCATCTGGAGCGCGATCATGGTCGCCGTCTCCAGCATCGTCTACGTGGTCGCCCAGATCCGAGGCATGGGCTTCATCCTGGAAAAGCTCCTCGGAATACCGTTCTTCTGGGGATTGGTCCTCGGGACCGTCATCTTCGTCTTTTATGTCGCCCTCGGCGGTCTTCTCGCCGTCGTCTGGACCAACATCGCCCAGTTCGTTTTCATGTGGGTGGGCCTCATGTTTCTCGCTCCCTACGTCTACCAGATGGCGGGGGGATGGTTCGAGGTGCTGGAGAAAGTCGAACAGGTGGCACCGGGCTGGACCTCAGTCCGCGGAACGACATGGACGACCAGCTTCTTGATCTCCTGGTATGTAGTATGGTTCGTCGCGTATTGCACACGAATCGAGCTGATCACCAAGATGTTTGCGGCTCGCGATAGCAAGATCGCTCGTTTCTCGATACCCTTCACCGCGTTGCTGGTGGGAGGCTTTTTGCTCTACGGGAATTTTTACCTAGGCGCCGCGGCGCGCGTTCTAGTGTGGGATCAAATCTCGAGTCCCGATCAAGCCTTTCCGGCGTTGGTGGGAGCCACGCTAGGACCCTTCTTGTCCGCGATCGCATTGACCGGCATCGCCAGCGCCGCGATGTCTACAACGGACTCGTTACTTCTCATGTCGGGGGCAGCGATCTCTCACGACATACTGCGAAAGAGCATTCACGAGCCCCGCGGCGTGGTCAAAGACGAGGGCTATTACTTGCGTGTCTCTCGCATCACGATCGTCGCGGTTGGAGTCATTGCTTTTCTAGGCTCCTTGCCGGATGTCGCCTTGATACTCCAGATCGTCTCCTACGCGGTGGCCATCGTCGGTGCTACTTTTTTCTTCCCGCTCATCGTGGGGCTCACTTCGCGCCGGGTGAGCAAAGAGGCGGCGACCGCATCCTCCGTGGGCGGCGGCGTCACGACCGCCATCTGGACGTGGTGGACCCTGGCCGGTGCGGACTGGGTGCAAGGAGTGCATCCGGGAATCGTCGGGCTGGCTGTCGGCGGCGGCCTGATGCTCGTCGTCAACTTTTTCACACAACCGGTTAGAGAAGAAGCGACCAACAAGTTCTTTCCGGAGAAAGCCTGAAAGCCTGATGCTAGGACTACCGCTCAGTAGTTTCATCCTGCTCTTTGTGTTGCCAACCCTGGTCTTGATCCCGATGTTCTACTATTGTTGGCTAATCAAGAAGGGACGCCGAGATTGAACGACGGTCTCGGAGGAGGAAAAGAAATGAGGGCCCCAATGTTTATCGTGTCTACGACGCTTGTCCTGGGAATCGCGTTGCTCGTCTCCTGCGCGCCGTCGCAGAGGGACGCACCTCCCCCGTCGGTCGTGGAAGCACTGGCGGCGGGAAATTATTCGCTAGTCGATCTGTCCCACCCGTATTACGAAGGTGCACCTGAGTTTGTGGCTCCTCCGGGTTTGGGGCAGGGAGTTCTCTTCAAGAAGACCGAAATCGCCAGGTGGGACGAGCGGGGAGCGAACACTTGGTACTGGAACTGGTACCAGATGACGGAGCACGCTGGGACCCACACCGACGCTCCGAACCATTGGTTTTCCGGCAAAGACAAAGAGTCGATCGACGAGATTCCCATCGACCGCCTGGTTGCCCCCGCGGTCGTCGTAGATGTGAAGGCCAAGGCCGCAGCGGATCCGGACTATACGCTAGCGGTCGATGATCTCGAGGCGTGGGAGCAGGCGCACGGTGAGATCCCTGCGGGCGCCATCGTGATCATGAACAGCGGCTGGGGTGACAAGTATTCTGATCTCCAAGCGTTTCTCGGTCTCGACGAGGGGGGAGGACTACACTTCCCGGGATTCTCCCCGGACGCCGCTAGATGGCTCTTGGAGAACCGTGACATCAACGCGCTCGCGTCCGATTCCCTCGCCACCGACGCGCTCGGTGTATCGATGGGCACCGACCCGCCGCACCAGGTGCATATCGAAATGCACCGGGCAGGAAAGTATCAGATTGAGATGATCGCGAACCTGGATACGCTTCCCGCCGCCGGGGCGTGGTTGGTTGTGGCGCCCATGAAGTTTCAGGGGGGCGGTGGAGCCGGTAGCCGAATTTTCGGGATTCTGCCGTAGGCACCATGCCGTTCGGCTGGTTCAAGAGCGATCGGTCGGGAGAGGCCAGCTATCACTGCGAGTTAGGCGCTGAGGCTCTCCAAGCCGGGGATCTCGACACCGCCATTGATTCCTATCGCAAGGCCCTCGAGCGCGATCCGAATCACGCCGTCGCGTTTCACGGATTAGGAATTGCCCACCTCGCAAGCGACGAGCTAGGGGAAGCCGTGACGTCGTTTCGGAGGGCGGCTGAACTTACGTCCGACCCCGGGGACGTCCTCCTATTGCTCGGGTTCGCGCTCATACAAAAGTCCGATTTCGATGAGGCTCTATTGGTTTACCAGCGCGCCGCCGAGCTCAGACCGGACCGGCCGGACGCCCACTTCGGTCTCGGTGTTGGCTTGGCTCGACAAGATCGAGCCGCCGAATCCGCGGAAGCATTCGGTCGAGCCATAGCGCTCAAGCCAGAAGACGCCGAGGCACATAACAACCTCGCGGTAGTGCTGGTCGCTCTCGATCGGGTTGATGAAGCGGTCTCTTCTTATCGGCGAGCCATCGATCTCCAACCCAAGCACGCCGAGGCGCACCACGGCTTGGGTGTGTGTCTCCAAAAGCAAGGCAAGGATGAGGAATCCGAGCGCGAGTTTCAGCTAGCGCATCGGCTCGATCCCAGCTTGAACGAGCCTTCCTAGTGGAGTGTAACGGGCGAATCTTGGTCCTTTTTTCCCTCTCCCCTTTGGGGAGAGGGTAGGGTGAGGGGTCAGACGAGCCAAGCTCACTCCTGGCGTTGCTAGGCTAGGCGCTTTTGGGCAGCCCCTTCTTCGCAACGTGCTCCATGACGTTACAGAAATAGTCCAGTTCCTCGAGCGTGGAGAAGAGATTGGGCGTGACCCGAAGCCCCTGGAAGTCCTCTCGTAATATCGGGGCGACGATGATGTAGTGCTTGTCCCAAAGATACTCGCCCAGGGCTTTGGTATCGACTCCGATGATCTCCACCGTAGCGATCGCGCAACTCATTTCCGGTTTCAATGACGTATGGAGGCGTACGTTAGAGAGTTGCTGTAACCTTTCCGCCCAGTAGTGCTGGAGATAGCGCAGCCGAGCCTCCTTCCGCTCCGAGCCGATCGTATTATGGAAGGTGAGCGCTTCGCCGGTAGCGACTTCGTTGGCGGCGGGGTGCGTGCCGATCTCTTCGAACTTCCGGATGTCGTCGGCCATTTTCTCCGGTGCGGCCATGAGCGGCCAGATTTTCTTGATCTTGTCCCGCCGCACGTACAGCATCCCTGTCCCTTTGGGAGCGAGAAGCCACTTGTGAAGGCTGGTGCCGAAATAGTCGCAACCCAGATCGGATTGGGTGAAGGCGAACTGGGCGAAGGAGTGCGCTCCGTCGACGATGACCTCGATGCCGCGCGAGCTCGCGAGCTCGACGATCTGCTTCACGGGAAAGATTTGCCCGGTGATGTTTACTTGATGACTCACCAGAATTAATTTGGTCCGGGGAGTGATGGCACGGGCGAACGCTTCCACCAGGACATCCGTATCTTCGGTTGGCGTCGCGACGGGAAACAGCTTGATGTCGATCCCTTCGCGCCGGCGCCTTTGCTCGAGGGTGGTCAGCATGCGAGGGTAGTCATGCTCCGAGGTCACGACCTCGTCCCCGGACTGCAAGTCGAATCCGTTCAGCAAGATTTCGAGTGCCTCTGAAGCGTTACGCACCAGCGCGATTTCCTCACGATCACACCCGAATAACTCGGCTAATCCGCTTCGAACGACTTCCCGGCGGGGCTCTAGGATTTGCCACATCGTGTAGACGGGTGCTTCTTCTTGCTCCCAGATGTAGCGCACCAGAGCCTCGGTGACGATGCGTGGAGAGGGGCAAACGCCACCACTGTTAAGATTGATGAGACTCCGGGTCACGGTAAACGCTTGTTGGATATCCCGCCAGTAGGCTTCGTCTTTTGCCGCCTCGACCGGGCTGATACCCGCCAAGCGGCGCGACGAGGCTTCGACGCGGCGCATCGCCTCAGGCCCGAAGAACGTACCTACCGTCGCCGCTCCGAATCCCTTGCCTAGCGTCCCTAGAAAGCTCCGTCTTTCCATTTTTGTCCCTCCCAAATATCCCGGGGAGGTTATATCATCATTGGCAGACAGAGAAGGAAGCATGCGCAAGCTCGTTTTGGTCAAGCATTCGCTTCCCGAGATTCGGCCTGATCGCCGAGCGGCGGAATGGGTCTTGACCGAGGAGGGGCGCAAACGGGCCGCCGCCATCGCCCGACGAATTGCCCTCCACGAACCGGCTGTGATCGGGGCTAGCAACGAGCCCAAGGCCACCGAAACGGCGGAGATCATTGCGCGCGAGCTGGGCCGGCTGGGCCACCTGGGCCACCTGGGCCACCTGGGCCACCTGGGCCACCTGGGCCACCTGGGCCACCTGGGCCACCTGGGCCACCTGGGCCACCTGGGCCACCTGGGAATGTCCGTCGAAGTCTTCGAAGGCCTCCACGAGCAGGAGCGAGGGAGCGTGGAGCTTCTCCCTGGTGGGGAGTTCGAAAGCGCGGTGGCGGAGCTATTCGCCCGGCCCGAGGAGTTGGTCTTCGGCGACGAGACGGCGACACAGGCGCTCACTCGATTTCGCGAAGCGGTGGATCGCTTCCTGGAGACTCACCCCGACGAAAACGTCGTCCTGATTTCCCATGGCCGTGTCATCACCCTTTTGGTGGCCGACTACGCTGGAGTCGATCCCTTCCCCTTTTGGCGACGGCTGGGCCTCCCGTCGTTTGTGGTGGTGTCTCTGCCGGAGAGGAAAATACTGGAAGTCGTCGAGTCCGTGTTATAGCCAGAACTCGGTGCGGATGAAGCGGATGATGTCTCGACTGAGGACGTGGGCGATGACCGTCCAGCCGCAGTAGATCTTCGCAATACCCGTCATGCCCGGCTTCAGTGTGCGATCTTCATTGTCCATGCTGGCACGAATGAGGATCGTCGAAGTCTTTTCGCCTTCCGCAGCGATGGGAGCGATCTCCGCGACTTCGGCGTGAAAGCTTCGATGCGGGTAACCCCTCACCTTAAACTTGACCGGATAACCGATCTCAATGGCGTCGATCTCCTTTTCCGGCACCGGCATTTCGAGGATGACGTGCTCGTCGTTCACGATCTCGCAAACGACGTCGCCTTCCTCCAAGAATTCGCCCAGTTTTTCCTGGAAACGGTAGGTGGTCAGGGTGCCGGAAATGGGTGCGAAAACACGGCTGCGGCTCAAGAGATCTTCTAACTGAGCTAACTCGGCTTCGAACCGTTGGATGACCGCCCGCTGAGCGTCTGCATCGCGCAGGTGCAAGACCTCGATCTGCTCGTTACGGCTCGCGCGACGGGTCTTCCGCGCCAACTGCAACTCGGCCTCTTGTTGGCGCTGTTCGCTCGAAGCCCGCTCAAGTTCGGCCTGGTCTTGGTCGAACTGTTCCCGCGCCACCAAGCCGTTGGCCCAGAGCTGCTGCGTCCTTTCGAAGTCCTGTTTGGCTTTCGCCGTCTCAGCCTCCGCCGTTTCTAGGGCACGTTCCTCGACGCGAATTTCTTCCTTCCAGGTGGGGTTGAGTTTTTCTAGAAGCCGGAGCTCTTCCTGCGCCCCGTTGAGCTCGGCTTGCTTGGTCTCTTTGTCGAGGGCGAGAGACCTCGAGTCGTACTCGAGCAGGAGGTCTCCTTTCTCTACCTGCTCTCCTTCCGAGAAGGCGATGCGGGCAATCCGCCCGTCGGCGGGGGCACGCACTGTGGCGCGACCTTCCGGCAAAACATGGAGCTCGCTAGCGATGCGAAGCTGCCAAGGGCAAAATGCGATGGCCAATAGCAGGACTCCCCAAAAGAGAACGAACCGGGAACGTCGTCGCTTCTTGCCGAGGTCTTCCCACTTTTCCTTGCCGACCGAGTGTGCGCTCGATGCGGCTTCCGAGGCCGGCTTGTGCAGAAGGCCGACCATCGCGAGGGCGAAAAAGCCCAGACCGCTCGAGCCGAACTCTTCGAAGGCCCAGCTACCCGACCAAAACGCGATGTATCCTAAGAGAAGTGCGGTATAGGTGAGCGCCGCGGCGCCGAAGAGGGTCACGAACCGATCCCCGCGGAGCGAAAGAATGTTACGTCCCGCCAGTTCGGGTCGCGGTGGCTCGGTGGAGAGATTCAAAACGAAGCGTCGGAAGAACCGGCCGAGACCGGAGAGGGCCTCTTTGCGAAGGTTGGCGATGCCCAGGTAATCCGCCAGCAGGTAGTAGCCGTCCAGCTTGATGAGCGGGTTGAAATTGAAGAGCGTCTTGACCGCTCCCACGCCCACGATGATGAAAAAGACTCGAGACAGGAAAGCCTCCGGGGCCGCGAGCCGCCACGCCAAAACCGCTAATGCCCAGATGAAGAGCTCGAAAAACCCGCCCGCGAAGATCACCCAGAGCCGTTGCCGTTTCTCCTTGAACAGGTAGGTGTCGCTCACGTTGCAGTAAAAGCACGGCACGAAGTACATCAAGAGAAAGCCCATGTCTTGCACTCGGCCGCCGAAGTGGCGACAGGTGACGGCATGAGCGAGCTCGTGAAGCGCGGTGACGATGGAAACGCTGATGTAGATGAGCAGCAAGCTTTCGACGCTGAAGATCGTTTCGAGACTAAAGACCAAGCTTTCGCGATTCGTAAACGCGACCCCGACCGAAGCTGCGACGGTTCCAATCATCAAGGCAACGAAACCAGGGGTCAGGCACCACCTGACTTTCGGGTAGAGCCAATCCAAAAACTTCTCAGGGTGAACGAGGGGGAGCTTCAAGAAGAGAACCTTCGACCACCAGCTCCTTTCCTGGCCGGCAGCCGGGGGCGCGAAGTGCCCTCCGACCGCGGAGCGGTTTTGGTCGACGAGGAGTCCGAGGTCGACGAACTTCTGCGCGAAGCGGCCTAGAACCTCCGGTCCGACGAGGACCTTATGGGTGTCCGAAGCGCGGCGCCGTACGTCCTCGAAGGTCGTCTGACCGTCGAATTGTGTGATCAGAAAATGCTCTAGCGCTTTCACTCGGAAGAACCGTTGTTGCACCGGATCCTTGATGACGAAGTACGTCGTTCCCTCTTCTTCGACCTCCTGCATCACGAGGTCCGACCTGAGGGCAAGCGCCTTGCCAGAAGGCTCTTGCGTGGCGTCGAGCACCGGCCGGGCGTCGCCAGGTTGATCTTGGTCCGACCCCTGGTGCGCGAGGCGGAAGGTGAGGCCGCACCCCGGGCAGTGGATCCCCGAGGGAAACCGCCCCGCATCCAAATGGATTTCACGGGAGCAGCGTTTACAGCGGACCGTATCTTCTGTCGCCGACACCGAGTTCCCTTCCGTCAAGTCATGCTTCGGCAATGGGATGTGTCTGAGGCGACCTATTTTAGGTGAAATCCGACCGGAGGGACAAGCGGAAAAGGCAAGCCTCCGGGGGGGCGTCTCTAAACTATTGAAAAAAGGTGGTCTATTCCGTATAGTTATCGGCTCGAGTCATTGAAAGTCGTTCATATGCCACAGAGTCGGTCTCGTCGCGCCTGGAAGCGATGGAAGGTCATCGCCAAGAAGATTGGGGCCTTTCAGAGTCGCGTGATTTTGACGCTCTTCTATCTCTTGATAGTTCCGGTGTTCGCTCTCATCGTAAAGCTCTTCAAGGATCCTCTCCATCTGCGGTCGCGCGAGGGTGAGTCCTATTGGCTCGAGCGGAAGACCCCTCACCCGGACGAGTCCACGGCCGGGAGGCAGTTCTAGCTGGCATGTACGTCCTGGGTCTCTCTTGCTTTTTCCATGATTCTGCCGCGGCACTCCTGAAAGACGGAGTCCTGGTTGCGGCCGCGGAGGAGGAACGGTTTACTCGAAAGAAGCACGATTACGATTTCCCGGCCAACGCCATCCAGTTCGTTTTGGATTTTGAAGGCATCAGCCCGGGAGATCTGGACTACGTCGCGTTCTTCGAAAAGCCCTTCCAGAAGTTCGAGCGGATTCTCATGACGTCGCTGCAGATGTTTCCGTGGGCGCTCCCTGTCTTCCGCGAGGCGATGATCGCTTGGATGTTGGATAAGCTGTGGGTGAGCGCGCTCATCACCGAGAGGATCGGTGTGCCGCGGGAAAAGATTCTGTTCTCCGAACATCACCTGTCCCACGCTGCGAGCGCCTATCTTTGCTCTCCTTTCGATGAAGCGGCCATTCTCACCGTCGACGGGGTCGGCGAGTGGGCCACCGCGAGCTACGGAGTCGGTCGCGGAAACGACATCCAGCTCCATCGTCAGATCGAGTTTCCGCACTCATTGGGATTGCTCTATAGCGTCTTCACTGCCTTCCTCGGGTTTCAGGTCAACGAAGGGGAATACAAGGTGATGGGGATGGCTCCCTACGGGGAGCCTCGATACGTCGACAAGGTCTACAAACTGATTCAGAAGAGCGGCGACGGGTCGTTTCGTCTCAACATGAAGTACTTCTCCTTCCATTACTCCGACAAGAAGTCCTTCAATCATCGTTTCGTTGAGCTCTTTGGCGAGCCGCGTCCTTCCGATCTTCTCTTTTTTACCAAGGACTCGGGATTCCCGAGCTACTTCGGAGAGCCGCCCGCAAACTACGACGAGCTCTGTCTTTCCAACCAACACTATGCAGACATCGCGGCTAGCATTCAGCGAGTGACGGAGGAAATTCTCCTCGACATGGCGAATCATCTGCATCGAGAGACGGGGCTTCGAAGACTCTGCATGGCGGGCGGAGTCGCGCTCAACAGCGTTGCCAACGGTCGCATCCTTCGAGAAACGCCCTTCGAGGAGCTCTTCATTCAGCCGTCCGCCGGGGACGGAGGGGGTGCTCTCGGCGCAGCGCTCTGGGCCTACAACACGCTTTTGGGCAAACCGCGCCAATTCGTTCTCGAACACGCGTTTTGGGGAAAGTCATACTCTGATTCCGAAGTAAAGACTTTCCTCGACGACGAGGGCATCCGGTACGAGCGGCTAGAGGAGGATCGCCTCATCGACCGCACCGTCGACGCGCTCCAGGCCGGTGAGGTCATCGGTTGGTACCAGGGTCGGTTCGAGTGGGGGCCGCGCGCCCTAGGGCATCGATCGATCATTGCGGATCCTCGTCGGGCGGACATGAAGGACACCGTCAATACCAAGATCAAGTTTCGGGAGCCCTATCGTCCGTTCGCACCCGCCGTGTTGAGCGGGCATGTCGACGAATACTTCGACGCGCCGGGGGTCAAGAACCTAGAGCAGCAGTATCCGGGGCGGTTCATGTTGCTCGTTTTCGACATCAAGCCATCGAAGCACGACGTCATCCCCGCCGTCACCCACGTGGATGGAACCGGTCGCCTACAAACTGTGGTTAGGGATGGCAATTCACGGTACCATGACGTCATCGCACGCTTCGGAGATGCCACCGGCGTGCCGATTATCATGAACACCTCGTTCAATCTTCGCGGTGAGCCGATAGTGAATACGCCGCAACAGGCCTATTCGACGTTCAGCCGGAGCGGCATGGACCGGCTGGTGTTGGGCAACTACATGGTTGAAAAGGAGTGAGGTAGGTGGGAAAGGCCATAGAGTCAGCGGGACGCAAGGTGAGAATCATGCAGGAGCTGATGGCGTTCCTTTGGGAGCGGAAGCTCTGGTGGATGATGCCCATGGTGTTGACCTTGCTGCTCTTCGGGATGTTGATTTTGTTTGCCGAGTCGTCTGCGGTCGCGCCGTTCATTTACACACTGTTCTAGGTTAGCTGCGAGACGCGAGCCCCCGGTCGATAATGCCGATAATGCTCGATAAGGACAAACTCCAAGGTGAGGTCGTCCCCGTACCTCAAGGCGCCCTGAGTGACGATCCGCGCGTCATTATTAGTAGTGACACGCTTCGGCAGAATCGGATCCCCCCAAATCAGGCCCGAACCAAGAAATGGCCGGTCCTGGACGCCTTTGGGGTTCCCAGCGACGATCGCGAGACCTGGCGTTTCGAGATCAAGGGGCTCGTGCAAACCCCGGTCTCCTTGTATTGCCACGACGGACAACCTCTACCTTCGCACCACGGCGGACCGGTTCGGTTAGTCGTACCCCAGCTCTACGCTTGGAAGAGCGCCAAGTGGGTCAAGGGTTTCGAGCTCTTTGCGGAAGACCAAGCCGGCTACTGGGAGCGCGGTGGTTATCACATGCGCGGCGACCCGTGGAAGGAAGAGCGGTTTCGCTGACGAATCCGTCTCGGCCCCGCCTGCCTGCGAGCCGCGAATCGCGTAGAAGAGCCCCGTGATCTCGATCGTCATTCCCGTCTACAACGAGTCCGACTGCTTACCCATTCTTCACCAGCGCCTCGTCGCCGCGTCGTCCTCCTGGAACGAGGAATTCGAATGCATCCTCATAGATGATGGGAGCGCGGACCGTTCTCTCGAATTGATGCGCGACATCGCAAGCAAAGACAAGCGCTTCAAGGTCCTCTGCTTCACCCGAAACTTCGGACATCAATCCGCGGTCACCGCAGGCTTGTGCTACGCCTCGGGCGACGTCGTCGCGGTCATGGATGCCGATCTGCAGGACCCTCCCGAGGAGCTCAAGGCGTTCATCGACAAATGCCGGGAGGGCTACGACGTTGTTTATGCCGTCCGGACCCACCGCAAGGAAGGGCCGCTCAAGCGCATGAGCTACTGGTTTTACTATCGTTTGTTGAGGTCTCTCGCCTCCGTCGACATCCCCCTCGACTCGGGCGACTTCTGTGTGATGAGCCGTCGCGTCGTCGACACCATGAACGCGCTCCCGGAGCGTAACCGCTTCGTGAGGGGTCTGCGCACCTGGGTGGGTTATCACCAGGCGGGGCTCGAATACGAGCGGGGCGCGCGCGAAGCGGGCCAACCGAAATACACTGTTCGAACGCTTCTCAACCTGGCCCTCGACGGCATCGTGAACTTTTCCTTCAAGCCGCTTCGGGTGGTGGCTATCGTCGGTGTTCTCATCGGCGCGGCTTCGTTTGCGGCCGCCTTCCTGTTTTTTCTGCAGTATGTGACCGATACGACCATCCTGGGGTACAACCCTCGGCAGGCTCCCGGGTGGACTTCCCTCGTTCTCGCCATCTTCTTTCTTTCCGGCACCCAGCTCGTGGGCATGGGCATTCTCGGTGAGTACATCGGTCGACTCTTCGAGGAGACCAAGGCTCGTCCGACGTATCTCGTCAAGGAACAGCTCAACTTCGATCATCAAAGAAGCCTATATCCTGGCAGCCCCAGCCAACGCTAGAACTAGCGTTCCTCGGCTGGTAAGATATTCTCAAGCTCGAAATACCTCAAAATCGATAGAAGTTCGGCTTTTCCGGGGCGCCATGCCGTCCCGAGGAGGATGGACCCGCCCTGTCGAGAGGCGGGAAACAGCCATGGCTTGGCTCAAGCACATACTCGGAGAGCAAGTGCCGGATCACATCCGGGAAGCGAATCGTGCCGAGGAGGAGGGCGATTGGCGTCGGGCCGGTACTTGCTACGAGCGGGTCGGGGACCTGCAGGGTGCGCTCGACCGGTACAAGAGGGCTCGAGATTACCCATTGTGTGCCGATCTCGCGTTGCGGATGGACCGTAGCGACCTCGCAGTGAAGTATTTCTTGCTCGCAGGGGACAAACTACAGGCGGCGGATTTGCTGAAGCAGTTGAACGAGCACCAACGCGCTGCCGAGTTGTTTGCTGAGATCGGTGCCTTCGACAACGCGGCGGCGGCATTCTTGGAGGCCGGTGATCACGTTCGTGCAGCGGAGCTCTATGCGGAGGGCGGTCATTTCTTGGAAGGGGGGGATGTCCTGGAAACCGCCGGAAAACTCTCCGAGGCTGCCGAGGCCTATAGCAAAGGCCATCACTATTCTAAGGCGGCGGCCGCTTTCGAAAAGACGGGCGACTTCGTGCGCGCGGGAAAAATCTACGAGCAAAGTGGTCGCCACGTCCATGCTGGCGAGGCGTTCGAGAAGGCGGGGGAGTTCTTGCTCGCGGCCTTGGCCTACAAGTCGCGAATTACCGACGCCGGCGTCGAAGCGCGGTATCTCGCCGAAGGACCGAAAGACCGGAGGCGGAACCTTTCGAGCCGAGCCGCTCGATGTTTCGAAAAGGTGGGAGAACTGCCGGAAGCCGCCAGATTGCTCGAGGAAGCCGGTGACTACCGGGCCGCCGCCGAAATTGCAGAAAAGCTAGAGGAGTACCGGCGGGCTGCCGAGCTCTACAACGCGGCGGGGGAGGCCTCGCGAGCCATCGAGATGTTCAAGCGGGCCGGGGATGATCGATCGGCGGATTCTCTCCGCGGAGAGCTGGCGCTTGATGAGGGGGATCACCAGTCGGCGGCCGAGGCTTTTCTCCGCAGCGGGGATCATGTGCGGGCGGCAGAGACATTTCTCGGTGTCGGACAATTCGAACGGGCGGCAGATTGCTACGAAGCCGTCGAGGCGTACTCCGAAGCCGCGGATGCCGCCATGCGGGCAGGCGCCAAGGCGCGCGCCGCCGCCTTCCTCGAAAAGGCCCACGACTTGGAAAAGGCCGCCGAAATCTATCAGGACATTGGGGACTCTGATCGTGCGATGGGTCTCTTTGCTGAATCGGGGCGCTTTTTCGAGGCCGCCCAGCTCGGAGGAAAGTCCTCGGCAAATCAAAGACTGGAGCTTTTGCAGCGAGTCGAGCCGGGGCACGAGAACTATCGGATGGCGGTCGAGGAGCTCGCTCAGAGTTTCATCGCAAGAGGTTGGGGCTCTCTAGCCGTCGACAAGCTCGATTCGCTTCTCGCCGGCACGGAGATTCGGGTCGAGGATTTGAACCTGTGGGATCTTCTCGCCCAGGCATACGAGTCGCAGGGCAATCTCAAAATGGCGGCCGACTTGCTTCACAAGGTACTCGCAGTGAAGCACAACTATGGGGACGTCGGCACTCGCCATCACGCCCTCTTGGAGCAAATAAAGGAGCAAGAGCGACGAGAGAGTGCGTTTCGCGGCGCCGATGGCATACAAGACGGCGAGAGGTATGAGATTCAGAACCTCTTGGGTAAGGGCGGGATGGGCTCGGTCTATCGGGCTTTCGACAACCTATTGAAACGCGCCGTGGCCTATAAAGTCCTGTCGGAGAGGTTAGCCGGGGAACCGGAAGCACGGCGTCAGCTCATCGATGAGGCGCGAGCCGCGGCGTCACTCAATCACCCGAACATCATTACCGTTCACGATATCGGATTTGCCAATGGGAACACCTTCATCTGCATGGAGCTCATCGAGGGTGAAAGCTACTCCGCACTGCTCAAGAAGAAGCAGCGACTGACCATCTTCGAAACAATGCATCTTTTCGTTTCGGTTTGTCAGGGCCTCGACCATGCTCACCACCGAGGCATCGTGCATCGAGACTTGAAACCGTCCAACCTTCTTTTGACGAACGAGGACCGTGTCAAGATCGTGGATTTTGGCTTGTCCATGCCCATCGACCAGGGTTTAGCGGGTATCGTAGCCGGAACACCGAAATACATTGCACCCGAGCAGGCTCGAGGCGAGCCGAGCGACGCACGCTCCGATATCTACTCGTTAGGAGCCGCGCTCTATGAGCTACTCCTCGGGGAAGCACCGTTCGTCGAAGGCAATCTCATCCAGCAACATCTCTTCGCGCCGGTTCCCTCGTTACGATCGCGCGGCCTCGATGTTCCTGCGGCGCTCGATGAGCTCGTCCTGCATGCGATGGCCAAGGATCCGTCGGAGCGTTTCCAATCCGCCGGTGAGATGATTTCCTTCGCCTCTGCAGCGCACCTTCTGTAATCCGCTTCCTGTTCGTATCGTTCAGACAGAACTGCCCCTGTAATTCTTCGAACGCCCTGCGCTAGCACGGCCCGCACGTATCCCCGTGCCCGTGGTGGCCGGACCAGGCATTCGGCGAGACCGACTTGGTTTTACCCTTGTGGCAGATAAGGATATGGTTCGGCTTCGCTGGATCGCGGTCGTCGCAGGACGATCGAGGAGTGACTTCCTCTTCTTCCTCTTCCTCTTCCTGCAATTTGATCTCGAAGGCAAAGACGTCTTTACCTTCGAACACGCCTCGGACGTGAACCCGATCCCCTTTTTCGAGATGCTCGAGGGTCAGGGATCGATTGCCCTTTCGGATCGAGGTCTCGCCGGCGCGTGTGAGGACGTGGTACCCGTTCACATCGAGAGAGCCCGTCATCATATTGGGGGGCGAATCGATGACGATATTCTGGGCTGCCCCATCGATCTCGATGCCGCTCGCCCCCTCATGGTCGATGCCGGTGCGGCTCTCTTCGAGAAGGACAACCTTCCCGTCTACCATAGCCACGACGATATCGATCTCCTGGTTAGGCTTGACGCCGTCGAACTCCATGGGCTCTCCCACCGGGTCTCCGTTCGCGTCCACGAAAACCAAGGTGAAGTATTCGGGGAGCCCGCGGAGCGTGAAGGAACCGTCCGCGTCGATGTCGACGCTTCCGAGCTCGGAGCCGTTCGCGTCGTACACGATCACCGCGGTCGCGGTCAGCTCGGTATTTGACGCCGTAGCGAGCGTGCGCTGCGCGTTGTAGCCGGCCGCGACCGATTGCTGCGAGCCGACAGCGACACCGCTCTGCTGGAATTCACCGTGGAGGGTCGCCCCTTGCTGTTGCTCCTCTTCGAAGCCGGCGAAAGGCGACGAGGGGCTGAAATCGCACCCCGCCGAAGCGAGTGTCAACACCGCCAAAAGGCAGACTGCATATCTTGTTCTCCGGTTCATCGCCAACCTCCTACCCTCGCTCCCGGGGGGGAGGAGAAGGGGACACAAGTTTTTCAATCTATTGTTCAAGTATCGCAGGTCTGAAGAGCCTGCATATGTTCTAGATCACAGGAGGAAATTTCGATGGTGTGGGTCACTCCCCACATAATTTCTCCGCAGCGGTGCCAGGAACTAGAAACTAAAAACTAAAGCCGAGGACCAACTTGAGCTCTGGGGTGTCGCCCATCCCGACGCGTGCCTCCAGCAGGTAGCGGCGAAACGCTCGCGAGCCGCGACGCGGAGCCCCCCATTCGGCCCCGGCCACCAGGTTCAAAACGGGCTCGATGTTCAGCCCTCCTCCGCGTCCAATGCCACTCGTGACATCGATAAAGTTGATACCCAAGCCGCCCCCCGCATAGGGCCGAACGCGACCCGCGTTGAAGAGGTAGTGAGCGTCGAAGTTAGTCGAGGCCAGGGTGACTCCGTTTCCCAGGCCGAGCTCGAAGCTCGGCTGGAAGCGAACGCGTGAAGCCAATCTCCCGGCGTCGATGTGGGCACCAAAATTGAACTGGTCCGGGTTCAAGTTGACGCCACCGCGCAACCCGTAGGAGCGAACCCCGAGCTCTTGGCCGAGCGCCGTGCTTGCGGCCACACTGGTCGTCAAAAGCACGAGGCAGAGAAGTCGAGTCCTCATCGCGCTCTCCTTGTTTTCTGCAAACCGGGTCTCCGCCCGTTTGTGAACGAGGCGACGAGCCGCTCCGCGAAATTGTTTGGATGTAACTTCAGGCTAACAGGGCGTGTCGCCCACGTCAAATGGTAGAGAAGTAGGAGCACACGTCCAGACGCGACTGTAGTTGTGGAGGTACTAACCTTTATTAGTGTGTCAGCTGGATTGTCCTCCCAAGAGCTCTCCTCCCTATCGAGTGGGTGATTTGCCATGGGCGAAAGCCGGAGAGAACTCCCTCGAGCACCGGCAACATCCTGCCCAACTGGCGCGCCCGGATGACCCAGTCCCACATCGGTTCGAGCTTTTTCCATCCTCCAGCGTACCCAATGTGACGCAACTGCCTCATAAACGTTTCCTTGTGGGAAGCGCCACGCAGGATGGATCCCCACCGGTAGAAATCTCGATAGGCGCCCCAGTATCCAGCCTCTAGTGCCTCGGCGCCGATACCGCGCGGGCGGAACACGACGTGGCGTGTGTCGTAGAGATCCCATCGTCGATGGACCATGCGACCTTGACTCTCCATCCGTTTGAAAAGAGCCGTGCCCGGATAAGGAGTCAAAATATGAAACGTCGCGGTCTCGATTCCGTGTTCGATGGCCCACTCCACGGTGCGCGAGATGGCGGAGCCGTCGTCGTCGTCCATTCCGAAGACGAAGCTTGCGTTCACCATAACGCCGAGATCGTGCAGGCGCCGGACTGCGGCGCCGTAGTCTTGGTGCACGTTTTGGTGCTTCCTCTGCTCTCGGAGACTCTTAGCGTTCAGAGTCTCGAAGCCCACAAATAGGCTGCGAAGGCCACAGCGCACGGCCTTCTCCAGAAGCTTCGGTTTTAGTACCGACTGGACGGTTCCCGCCGCTTGCCACAGACGACCCATACCGCGCATGCCGTCGAAGAGGGCGGCCGCGAACTTGACGTCTCCGAATAAATGGTCGTCGAGAAAATAAAGGTGACGTCCCGGAAGGCGATCGATCTCCGCAAGAGCCGCGTCCACGCGCTGCGTATAGAAACCCTTCCCCCCCTGGAAGAAGGCGACCTTGTAACAGAAATCGCAGACGTGTGGGCAGCCGCGCGAGACCACGATCGAGTTCGGAACGAGGTAGAGATGTCTTTTAATCAGATCGCGCCGGACGACCGGGAGACCGTCCAGCGTTCGGACTCGAGATCGGTAGATTGGTTTCGGGCGTCGAGCACGAAAGTCTTTCAAGAATTGGGGCCAAGTGTCTTCACCCGGCCCTAGGAAGATCGTGTCCGCGTGCTGGGCGGCCTCTTCAGGGAGAGACGTGACGTGCAACCCTCCGAGGGCGACATGCGCCCCCTTGGCTCGATAATGATCGGCGAGCCGGTAGGCCCGGTTCGCGGAGGTAATGTAAACCTGGATCACAACCAGATCCGGCTCATCGGAAAGTGTCAACGTCTCGACATGTTCATCCTGCATCTCAACCTGATCGTCTGCGCTGAGGTAGCCGGCGAGCGTTGCTAGGCCGAGAGGTGGGAACAGAGAGTACTTGATGGGGCGAAAAAACGGACTCTTGGCTTCCGTGAGCGCGGGTAGGATCATTTTGACCTTCATGGCGATTCCTCCTCGCCCAGGCCGAGCACGAGAATCGATACGCTTCTCCGCCTCGCCCCATCGAGCTCGACGAGGAAGATGTTCTGGAACTCGCCAAGGTGAATCTCTCCTTCAGTAATGTTGAGACTCACGGACATGCCGAGCAGCAGGGCGCGGGCATGCGAGTGGCCGTTGGGTCTCTCGCCCGGTGGTACCTCGAGTCGCGCCTGAAGGTCGTTGTGGCGGTACGTTCTACCTTGCGGAGCCCATCGCTCCACCAATTCCTGGAAGTCTTCGAGCAGTAGGGGCTCGTTCTCGTTGACGAGAATCGCCGTCGTGGTGTGCTTGGTGTGGACGTTCACGAGCCCGTGGGTCACTCCCGACCGTCTCACCCTCTCTTTTACGAGCTCGGTGAGATCGATGAACTGAAAACGTTCCGCCGTCTGTAAATGAACGAGGTCGTTACAGACCTTGAAAGTGGACCCGACAGTCTCGCTGACAAAAAGATCGATCGACATTTTTTCTCCTTCCCGACGCGCTTTCGGAAAGGTAGCAGAGCGAAGACGGTAAGAAATGACGGGAATATGACAGATGAGTGAGGCTTAGGTGAGCGGGGGAGTGAACGCTTGCCGCGGGCGTGGGCGACGCGGGCGATAGGTCAGGCCCAGGGCGAGGCCGAAGCCGAACATCAGCCCCTCGCTGGCGCTGATCACGGTTCGAGTGAGCGGACCCGCAGTGTCCTCGCCGAGAAGCCGCGCCAATGGATCCAAGCTCACTTGAGAGCCGGGGAAAGAGTGAGCCATGAAATCCAAGCTCATCGCGCCCAAGTAACTTCCTTTCCAGCCGAGCCACAGGGCACCGAGCGAGCAGCAGATTCCCGTGAGAAGCGCGGCGAAGAGCCGCATACTTCCCTGGGGAGTCGCCATACCGCCTTCCGCGCGCGGGGTGCCAAGCCCGTAACCGAGTCCGGCTGCGCCTCCAAGTACGATTCCTTCGAACCCCCCCGCGACGGGCGAGAGGTCTCGACCGAAAAGGCCTTCTAGCGTCAAGCGGCCGAGAAGATGTGCCGCGACCCCAATCGTTCCCCCGCCAAGCACACCCATGACCACGAGGGCGGGACCACGAAACGATCGAAAGAGCGCTTCGGCCGCGGCTAGGCCCGCTCCCACGCCGGCCGCTCCGACGCCTCCGATCGCGAATCCCACTATCGCCAAGGCGATGAGAACGCCGTCGTTTGCGACGGAACCTGGACCGAACCGAAGCACGAGCCCACCCGCGAATCCCGCGACTAGGCCTGCCAACGCACCACCCGCAGCGGCGGCAACCCAACGACTGCCCACAAGACGGAGCGCACGTCGGAGTCGCAATACGACGAGATGGAAAGCGGCGGTCAAACCGCCCGGCTCACCCAGCAGAGGCACCGACTCGGCGGCCGGCACATCCCAGCGGGTATCCCGGAGGAGTGCGCGCGCTCGCGCATGTCCTTTCCTTCGATCCAGCCGGCGAAGGGCCTCGGATGTACCAAGAAGATGAAGTGCTTCGGCCGCTTCCCGCCGATCGTCATCGTCGCTGGGCTCCGCCGCACCGGAGTCCGGGGCGAGCAGGCGCTCGAACGCGGATTCCCAGGCGGCTTTTGTGGCAGGCTCGGACCCGCTTGCCTCTTCTGTCACAGACGGACCGTTCGTTAGGGGAGTGTCGTCGGCCTCTTCCACGACGTCGGCAAAGACGAACCGATAACCGTGGCGCGATACGGTGCGGATAAAGACGGGGTCCTTTGAATCGTCGCCCAGCGCGCGCCTCAGGGTCCTGATGGCCTGGGTGAGGGCGCCATCCGAGACGATGACATCGTTCCAAACTGCATCCATTATCTCCTGGCGGTGGACGGCCTCGTTCCGCCTCGCAATGAGGAGCAACAACAGGTCGAAATAGCGAGGGATGAGGGGAGCTTCTGTGCCCTCGCGGAGAAGGGTCCGTCGCGAAGGAGAGACGATGAAGTCGGCGAAGCGGTAACGCAACGGGTCGTAGTTTAGTACCCTCTCGCAGCGATGACAACGTGAGTGGTTGTTCGGATCCCGGAGCCCGCATATACTCTCGCCGGGTCCTGCCCAGGAGACTTTTCAATGAGCAAGTCGCAATCTGTTCTATTGTGTGAAGGTAAGCACGATTACGAAAAGTACCTCAAAATCCCGCAGCTTCTAGACTGCCAAAAGCACTGAGCCTTCGTGATGGACGAGCTTCTCAGCTGGCGGCCCCAGTTTCCCATTCTCGAGAACACCGTCTACATGATTAGTAACTCGCTGGGTGCGATGCCCCGCGGGGTCTATGACCGCATGCGAGAGTATGCGGACACCTGGGCGACGCGCGGTGTCCGCGCCTGGGGCGACGGCTGGATGGATATGCCGGTTGCGGTCGGGAACCTCGTCGGCGAAATCATTGGCGCCGCGCCCGGCGAAATGACGATGCATCAAAACGTGACCATCGCGGAAGCCATCGTGACGTCGTGCTTCGACTTCGAGCCGCCCCGCAATCGGATCGTTTACACCGACATGAATTTTCCTTCGGTGATGTACCTCCACGAAGCGCAGAAGAGCCGTGGAGCGGAAGTCGTCATGGTGGAATCCGACGACGGCATCAGTGTCCCCACCGAGAAGGTTATCGCCGCCATCGACGAGCGAACGCTGCTGGTTCCGATCTCACACGTTCTATTCCAAAGCGCCTCCGTACAAGATGCTCGCGCCATCATCGAACATGCCCACCAGATGGGGGCTTACGTCATCCTAGACGTTTTCCAATCCGCCGGGATTGTCCCGTTCGACATCAAGGAGCTCGACGCCGACTTTGCGGTGGGCGGCGTGCTCAAGTGGCTTTGCGGAGGACCGGGAGGAGCGTTTCTCTATGTGCGACCCGATCTGGTGCAGAAGTTGGAGCCGCGATTGACGGGGTGGATGGGGCATGCCCATCCGTTCGATTTCGAGATCGGCCCGATTCAGTACCGGGAGGACGGTTACCGGTTCTTGAACGGAACTCCGGGCGTCCCCGCGCTTTATGCCGTCGAGCCCGGCTGCCGCATCGTATCCGAGATCGGTGTGGAGAAGATTCGGGAGAAGTCCAAGCGGCAGACTTCCCGGCTCATGGAGCTTGCTGGGGAGAAAGGCTACGAAACGCGAACGCCCGTCGACCCGGCGCGTCGCGGCGGCACGGTGTCGATAATGATGCCTCATGCGTACGAGGTCTCGCGCGAGCTCCTGAGACGGGAGTTCCTAGTGGACTATCGCCCGCAGGCGGGCATTCGAGTTTCACCGCATTTCTACACGAAAGACGAGGAGCTAGATCTAACGATTGAAGAGATCGGAAAGATTCTGGAGACCAAGGCCTATGAGCGCCATGAGCTGGCACCTGGAACCAAGGCCAAGGTCACTTGAGGTGGTGCACATACCGGGGGTCAGATCCCAAAATATCACAAGGGTCAGATCCAAAAATGTGCACGGCACGGGACCGATGCACAAAACTGGATTAGACCCCGGGTTAAGTACGTGCTAATTAATCGATTTAAAAGGAGGTAGAGCTATGCAAGGAATGATGCAGCAGACCGCCGTTCTACTAGCGGAGCTACTTGGCCCCCAAGTCGTTCGCATTGTTGGCGCGTTGGTCATATTGGTAGCGGGGTGGTTGATCGCCCTCTTGGCGGCGGCCATCACAAAGGGGGCGCTCAAGCGCACGACGTTAGATAATCGACTGGCGGAGTGGATTCTAGACGAGAAGACGGCCAAAGGTTTCGAAATCGAGAAATGGGTCGCCAAAGCCGTCTATTACCTGATTCTGGTCTTCGCGGTGGTGGGGTTTTTCAATGCCTTGCAGCTCACCGTGATTAGCCAGCCACTCACTGGTTTTTTAAACCAGCTCTTCGGGTACATAGACAACCTCATCGGGGCTGGGGTTCTCGTTCTAGCCGCCTGGCTTGTGGCGACGCTGCTAAGGAAAATTGTGGGTGGCGCGTTGGACATGGCCAAACTCGATGAGCGCCTCGGCGGAGAGGCGGGGCTGAAGAAAGAGAAAGGCGCGCCGCTGAGCAAGACGTTGGCCGATGCCGTTTACTGGCTCGTCTTTCTGCTTTTTCTTCCCGCGATCCTGGAAGCACTCTCTTTGCAGGGGTTGTTGACCCCGGTACAGAACTTGGTGGATCGGATTCTCGGCTTCTTGCCGAACATTTTGGCGGCTGGCGTCATTCTAGCGGTCGGCTGGTTTATCGCCCGGATCGTTCAGCGAATCGTCACCAATCTACTCGCCGCGCTCGGTGCCGATCGTTTGGGCGAGAAGGTCGGGATCAGCAAGGCACTGGGAACTCGTACGCTTTCTGGCCTCCTGGGGTTGATCGTCTACATTCTGATCCTGGTCCCAGTGTTGATCTCTTCTCTCAATGCTTTGGCGCTCGACGCCATCACCCGGCCGGCCAGCAACATGCTGGAGAGTGTCATGGGTGCGATTCCCTCGATCTTCGCCGCCGTGATCCTCTTGACGCTGGCGTACGTCGTGGGTCGGCTCGTCTCGGGTCTCGTCAGTAATCTCTTGGCGGGGGCCGGTTTCGACAACGTGCTGGAGCGGATCGGACTCGCCAAGGCGAAGTCTGCCAAGGCAGACCGTACTCCGTCCGCCATCGTCGGGTATCTCCTCCTAGTCGGCATCATGCTCTTCGCCTCCATTGAAGCGGCAGGATTGCTCGGATTCGCGAGTCTTGCGGCCTTGGTGTCCGGATTCGTGGTCTTCGCAGGTCAGGTGATTCTGGGGTTGGTCGTTTTCGGAGTCGGTCTCTATCTCGCGAACCTTGCTGCTAGTACCATCGAAGCGAGCTCGTCGGCTCAGGCCGGGTTGTTCGCCATCGTGGCGCGCATCTCCATCATCATCTTGTCGGGCGCGATCGCCTTGCGACAGATGGGACTCGCCAACGAGATCATCGAGCTCGCGTTCGGCATCCTTCTGGGCTCCGTCGCGGTAGCCGCGGCCCTCGCCTTCGGGCTCGGCGGAAGAGATATCGCCGCCAAGCAGCTCTCCGGCTGGCTGGGTTCCATCAAGAAATAGGAGGAGCGTGGATCGGTTTAGCATCGAGCACCGCGTGCCATGGCCCGACGTCGATCTCGTTGGGGTCGTCTATTTCGCCCGCTTCTTGAGCTATTTCGAGTTGGCGGAAGTGGAGTGGATGAGGGCGCAAAAGATCGACTACGAGGGCCTTCTAAACAAAGAGAAGATTTGGTTACCGAGGGTGTCGGCTCACTGTGACTATCAGTCGCCGGCACGGTTCGGTGATTTGCTTTCGATTGCGATGAAGCTCGGCCGCGTGGGTCGGTCGAGCTTCAAGTTGGTCTATGAGGTCCATCGTCTCCCTGAGCGCACACACCTCGCGGATGGTTACATCGTGGCCGCGGCCGTCTCCCGCAGTACCTTCAAAGCGGTCCCGCTTCCGGATCAACTGCGAGAGGTTCTCCAAACGCTGGAAGTGGAACAGGACAAGAACTAAAGCCCATGGCGAAGGCAGTGAATCAGGAAGCGGCGAAACTCAGTCCGACCGAGTTCCGCAAACGTTTTCCCATCTTCGAGTCCAAGATACTCGTCAATAGCTGCGCGAAGGGTGCCCTTTCCGGAGAGGTGGAGGAGGCCTACGACCGCTACCTCCATTCTTGGCGAACCGGCGGTTCCCCCTGGGACGAGTGGGTCGGCGTTCTGGAGAGCACCCGCTCCGCCTACTCGGAGTTTCTCGGCTGCGCCCCCGACCAGTTGGCGCTGACTTATTGCGCCTCCACCGCGATGAACGTGATCGCAAGCGCCTTGGATTTCAGCGGCCAACGAAACAAGATCATCGTTGGCGATTTCGAGTTTCCTACTTCGGCACAGATCTGGTTTGCGCAGCAACGGCGCGGAGCCCAGATCACTCGAATTCGTGCCGACGGCGCGGGCAGCAAGCTACCGCTCGAAGCGTATGCTCGCGGCATCGACGAGGAGACGTTGCTCGTACCCACCACGCATGTGTGCTTCCGGAACGGTTTCCGGGTGGACATTCGCGGCGTGGCACGGGCGGCCCGAGAAGCCGGTGCCTATTCCCTGGTCGACGACTACCAGTGTTGCGGGACCCGGCCCATTGACCTGAAGGATCTGGACTGTGATTTCCTGTTGAGCGGCTGCTACAAGTATCTCCTCGGTTCCTCGGGGCTCGCGTTTTTGTATGTGAGGGAGGAGCTCATCCAGAAGCTAGAACCGACGGTGACCGGGTGGTTCGCACAAGAGAATCCATTTGCCTTCGACATCGAGCGGCAGACGTACCACGCGACGGCTCGTCGATTCGAGACGGGGACACCACCCGTGCCCAGCCTCTACGCCGCGGAAGCCGGCATCCGGTTAGTGATGGAGGTCGGCCTCGAGCGTATCCGCGATCACGTCGAGAAGTTGGTTACCGAGGCCATCCGAAAGGCGCGTGAAAGGGGCATCGAGATCTTGACTTCAGACGATCCCGCCGAGCACGGTCCGTTAGTGGTATTGCGTTCAACGGACTCCAGCAAAGCGGTGGCTGTCCTGGAAAAAGAAGGAATCATCACGTCCAACCGGCACGACGGCCTGCGCCTGAGCTTTCACTATTACAACGTGCCGGAAGATGTCGATGCGATTTTCGATGTCCTGGATCGACACCCCAAGCTCATGGTACGAACAAAGTAGAGTGGCCTACGTCCTAGGAACGAGAAGCCTTTCCAAGGTCGGCATCGTCGGCTCTGGCCAGATCGGTCCCGACATCGCCCTTCACTTCACCAAGGTGCTTCATGAACACGACGTTCCTGTGGTGGTGGTGGATATCGCGCTCGATGCGCTTGCCGCCGGCCGTGCCAAGCTCGTCAAGAAAATAGACAAAGGCGTCGAGACCAAGGCCTTCAAACCGGAGCAGGCTGAGGCCATGAAGGCCAACGTCACCTTCACCGGAGACTACCAGGAGCTGGCCGGCGCTAGCTTGGTTATTGAAGCGGCTTCGGAAGATGAGGGACTGAAGCAACGCATCTTCGCGCACGTCGAAGAGCTGGCCGCCCCCGATGCGATCCTCGCTTCCAACTCCTCCCACCTCGAGCCGGAGCGAGTCTTTGCCAAGTCCAAGGACCCATCTCGAGCCCTGGTCATTCATTACTTCTTTCCGGCGGAGCGCAATCCACTAGTGGAAGTCATTCCAGGCGCGAAGACCGACCAGAGTCTCGTCGATTGGCTGCTTCAATTCTACGAAGCCATCGGCAAGGTTCCGATTCGTGTGGGGAGTCGTTACGGGTACGCGGTGGATCCAGTGTTCGAGGGAATCTTCCAGGCGGCCGCGCTCTCAGTCGAGGAAGGACTCGGTACGGTCGAAGAGGTCGACTACGTTGCCGCGAAGGCCCTGGGGCTCGGAGTCGGGCCCTTCACCGCCATGAACCTGACGGGCGGTAATCCGCTCACCGCACACGGGCTCACCGAGATGCATGAGCGGGTGAATCCCTGGTTCAAGACCCCGGAGCTCATGCGGCAGGTCATAGAGGAGGGACGCCCTTGGGATGCTGCCACGCGGGGTCAGATCCCGGATGTAGCACCGGAGGCGGCAGCCAAGATCACTGCACGCTTGCAGGGGGCTTTCTTCGGCTTGGTGGGTGAAGTGCTCGACAGCGGTATCACCAACGTCGCCGATCTCGAGATGGCGATTCAAATAGGCTTGGTCATGCGGCCGCCGTTTCAGTTCATGAACGAGCTGGGCCCAGCGAATGCGCTGGAGTTGGTGCGCAGCTATAAAGAGGTCCACGAAGATTTCCCGGTGGCGGAAACCCTTGTGCGCCAGGCGGAATCGGGAGAGCCTTGGGAAATCCCATTCGTGCTACGACGCGACGAGCAACGCGTCGCCATTCTCACCATCCGGAGGCCGCAAGTCCTCAACGCCCTCAACCAAGACGTTTACACTCAACTCGACCGCCACTTGGCCGCCATTGCCGCGGATGATGAAGACGGCGGCATCGAGGGCGTCGTGATCACCGGGTTCGGACAGAAAGCCTTCGTCTCCGGCGCCGATATTTCCATGATCGCCGCCGTCCGTTCGCCCGAGGAAGGGGAGAAGCTTTCGCAAAGCTCCCATGCCACCATGAATCACATCGAGAACTTTGCGAAGCCCGTGATCTGTGCCTACAACGGGCTTGCCTTCGGCGGTGGCAACGAGCTGGCCATGGCGTGTCATGGGCGAATCGCTCGGAAAGGCTTGAAAATCCTCGCCGCGCAGCCAGAGCCTAACCTGGGAATCATCCCCGGTTCCGGAGCAACACAGCGCCTCCCCCGGCTCGTGGGTTTCGAGACCGCATGGCCGATGTTGCGCACCGGCCGCCCCATCTCGGGCGCAGAGGCCGTAGACATCGGCCTCATTGATGAAGAGGTGGAAGGTGATTTGGTGGCAGCGGCAGTCGCCCTTACGAAGGGGGCCGCTTCCGGGCAGAAGGCACTGAAGCGCATCGCGCGCGAACCCATCGAACTTCTGGTCCAACTACCGGATGTCGAGCTCGGTCACTTGTCCCGCGCCGTCGACGCGGTGCTTCAGAAGGCAGTCCTCGAGGGAGCGAAGATGTCTTTGGAGGAAGGTTTGCGTTTCGAGTCCTGGTGCTTCGGGGAAGGGTGCGGGCTCGAGGACATGCGGATCGGCGTCGACAACTTCATCGAGAACGGACCCCGTTCAAAGGCCTCGTTCGTTCACCGTTAGTGTTACTGCTTGCGAGTGTCCAACAGTTGTTCCCACGCGTCACGTAGGCCTAGCCCTCGAGCAACACCCTCGAGGCGCGATGCGACCGGACCCGGTATCGGAATCCCGTTCGCCCTCCGTTCTTCCTCGGCTTCGTACTCTGGTTCGCCTGGATAGTAGATACGCGCTCCGCTCGAGCCGGATGATGCCTTCAGCTTCTTGAGCAACTCGCCGATCCGGTTGCGAAAGCGCAGCCAGGGACCAAAGGCTTCGATCTGGATCGCTGCGAAGAAATGGCCGATATGTGCGGCCTCCGAGCCGTCTCCTTTAGCACCGGAGAGCTCGGTGCCGAAGGAGCCTCCCGACAGGATGCCGCACAAGATCTCGACGGCTAGACTCAACTCGTCCTGTTGCCGCCCCGAATCGACTTCACGAGTCGTGAAATCGAGAACGAAGGGACTGCCGTCTTCCAGCGCTGGAATAGCGATGGCCGCTGGGTTTGCACCGTGGAACGGTGTGGAACCACCGGGTGGGGCTACGGGGACGTCGTTTGTCATCACTATCCCTACCATCTTCTCGGGAAACGCCATCCGCGCGTAATAGCTCAACATGCCCAGCTGATTGCTCTTCCTGACGGCAACGGCAGCCACACCGTTCCTCGAGGCCTTCGTGACGGCGAGCTCCATGGCTTTTGCTCCCACGACGGGTCCGGGACCGTTGTCACCATCGATGGTTGCCGCAGCCGCGATTTCCTGGACGACTTTGATTTCGGGCGTCGGGTTCACCAAACGCGCCGACAAACGATCGGCGTAGAAGGGAATTCGCGCCACGCCTTGGCTTTCTACGCCCGCAAGATCGGCCGCCACGATCGCTTCTGCGATCGTCGAGGCATCTTTTGGCGGCACCCGAAGTCGCTTAAAGATCTCGCGAACGAGGTAGTGGAGTTTTCCGGGATGAACAAAGAGAGTTTCCGCCATGAGGGTGTCGAAATCCTAGCCGCGGATGCGGGAGAAGTCAAAGGGAGAGAGGGTCAAGTTTTGCACTCTTGGGGGTGCAAGTCACCATATATGGGGACGTTCCGAGGAACCGTGGCCAACTCCCTACACCTGTTCCCCGGGCAAGACTCGTTGATCACCTCTAAGTGATTAGTTCATAAGCGACTTCGCAAGTAGCTTCGTCGGCACTAGTCTTGCTTTAACCACACACGATCGAGAGATCTCTGTCCGCCCGTTCTATGTCTTGGCTCGGGGGTACTTTGACTAAGTCAGCGCATCCAAAACTTAGATCGCACGCATTGAAGGCTCTTGCCTTTTCTATTCTGGCCGTCTGTCTACCCACGTCCCTTTTCTCCGCCGAAGTGACCATCGAATCCTCTGCTCAGGTGAATCACGAGGTGTGGGAAAGCCAGGGCGCGGCCGTCATCTTTACCTGCGACCAGATCGGCTACGTCTTTTACTTGGCAGCGTTCGATGCCACCTCGGGAACTCCAACCTACCGGCAGACGACCGATGGGGGAACCACCTGGGGACCGGCGGTCGCCATCACATCCCGGACGGACATCGAGGATCTCGGCGGCATTTGGTACGACCGCTGGACGCCGGGCGATACGACAGGGACAAAGATCCACATCAGCTATTACTCCGGTGTGGCCGACGACACCACTTACTACCGAAGCCTGGACACCGCGGATAACTCGCTGGGTAGCGAGGTCTTGGTCGCCGACATGACCAATATCAACCAAGATGACGGTCACACGTCGATCACCAAAGCTACCGACGGCGATCTCTTCATCTATGCCGCCAGCACGGGCGTTCAAGATGTCTGGCGGTCCATTGACAACGGCTCCAGCTGGGTATCCACTTCGGCTTCCTTTCTCGATGACGACCTCGATCAGGGAAACCTGATGCCGCTCTCCGGGGGAGACGTTCTGCTCACCTGGTATGATGCGACGGCTGCAACAACCTTTTCCCGCGTCTTAACCAACGGCTTGGTCTGGGATGTAGCGAGCACCACGGTTGCTACCAACATCAATTTCACCAGCCATACCTGGGCCAGCACTTGGGGCACTTCCATCGACAAAACCTCTGGCGATATCTTTCTTGCCGTCAATGATTGCCCCGCTGACCCGGTGGGTTGTCTTCCCACCCCTGACTCCAGCATCGAGACTTACTTTTACGATGAAAGTCTGCGTTCCTGGTCGCAAAGAACCAATGTTTTGAGCGCCGACACCTCCAATGTTCGAGACGTCAAGGTATCCATCGACGAGAACACCGGTGATATTTACGTCGTCTATCAACGCGGCGGAACCGGCAGTCACGTTTACTACAAGAGATCTGTCGACGGAATGACGAGCTGGGGAGTGGAAACGCAGGTGAGTACCACCGGCGACGACCTGCGCGTGATTAGACCCAACCTGATGAGCGATGAGCGGCTCTATGCCGTGTGGTTCAATGATGATCTGTCGGATATCTTGGGCGACACCATCGTCGACCTCACCTCGTCTACCCCGTCTCTCACACTGACCGACCAAACCGCCACCCAGGTCGGCGACGCGCTCACCACCAGCTCGCCGGTCACGGACGTTGTTTTCTACCGCTTCAACCTCGCTCGGTCCGGCACCGTCACCGTGAACAATATCCGGGTCAACTTCACCACCGGGGGCGGGATCGTCAACGCTGACGTCACCAACGGCCAGCTCTACCGGGACGAGAACAACGACGGAGCCTGGGACGTCGGCGATACGCTCCTGCTGGGCGGCGTGACACCCGCAGGAGGCGTGCTTGCCTTCAACGGCTTGGGCGAAGATCCGGCAGGGGGAACGAACTATCTGGTACGCGCCACGATCGATAACCTGGTCAACGGCGACACCACCACCTTCTCGGTCAACTTCGCGGATATCGACGTCGTGGAGGCCGGTGTCAACGAATGTGGCACCATCACCGACGCCGTCCATATCCAGGATTTGTTCCTCACACTGGCCAATCATGGCTCCGGCCAGGTCCCGGACCGGTTCACCGCCGTCACGCCGGTGACCGATGTGCTCTTCCGCTTCAACCTGACGGCGACGGGAACGATCACCGTGGACGTCTTGCGAGTCAACTTCACCACGGGTGGAGGCGTTGTCAATGGGGACGTCCCGGTGGGTCAACTTTGGGAGGACGTCAACAACGACGGTGCGATCGACGGCGGCGACAGTCAGATAGGTGGAAACGTCACCCCCACCGGTGGCGTCCTGACCTTCAACACTGATTTCTCGCCCGCCGTGAGCGGCACCAATTACCTGGTACGGGCCACGGTCGCAAACCTCCTGGGCGCGGACACCACGACCTTTTCGGTGGGCGCTGCCGACATCGACCCGCTCGAGCCAAGCGTCACCGAGTCCGGTTCTATCACCAACGCCGTCCATACCCAGGACAACGTCGTCGACCTGACCCAGGGTCACTACCGCTGGCGCAACGATGACGGTGTTGAGTTAGGAGACACCAACGAGGTGAGCGAGACCGCCTCCACCACGACAACGAATGCGGCCTACGAGGCCTTGTCCGGTATGTCGATCACGCCGGGTGCGGGTGACTATCTGGTGTGGTTCAGCGGGACCCTGAGGAACAGCAGTACGGGCACCCAGCACGTGTCTCTTTACCTCGATGCGGGTCAGATTGCCGAGAGCGAGCGCGAGATTACAACTGAGACTTCGATACCGAATACGCGTTACGTGACCGCCACGCATGCCTTCATTGCGGGAGTGACGGCGGGCCAAACAATCAACGTGCGTTGGAAGACGAGCGCCGGTACGGCGACGATGCTCGAGCGCACGCTGACCGTAACGAAGGTGAATGCCGCAGATGTTACGCAGGCCACGGCGACCACGCTTGCAACCGAAACAAGCGTCACCGACACACTCATCAACAGTATGACCCTCACCCCGGGGGCGGGTGACTATCTCATCTGGTTCAGCGGCTCGAACGCCAACACCGCGGCCCCTTCGAAGAACCACGTGTCGTTGTATGTGAACGGATCTCAGGTAACTCACACGGAGCGGGAGATCGATCAAGAGGAGTCCCTCGGGAATACCTTCTTCCCCGTGGCTTCACATGCACGAGTGCTTGCAGTGGGAGCGACCGACGCGATAGAAGCACGCTGGAGAGTTAGCGCCGGGACCGCCAACATGAACGCCCGGACGTTGACCGTCTACAAGATCAATCCCGCGGAAAACTTCCAAGCGAGTTCCGATATAGACGATGGACCCTTCTCCACCGCCAGCTATACCCAGGTGAACAGCATGACGCTCACCCCGGGAGCGGGTGACTATCTCGTGTGGTTCAGCTCCTCCCTGGTAGCCGATAACTCTGGCGATACGGTGCACGTGTCCTTGTTCTCTGGGGGCAGCCAGGTGCCCCACAGCGAGCGTGAGATTTGGGTGGAAGGCTCGATCGATACGGCTCCCTTTCAATCGTTCCCGGTGGCCACGCACGCCTATATCACGGGAGTAGGTGGGAGCGATGCCATCGAGGTGCGATGGCAGCTCACGGGTGGTGGTACCGCCACGATGCACGAGCGCACTTTGGTGGTGCAAAAAGTACCGTCTCCGATCCTGGCGACCTTTGCGGCCGCCGAGGACACGAAACTGACCGGCCTGGCCAAGAACACCATCAAACGGGTTCGCTTCGAGGTATCGAACGAGGGCAACGCAAGCTCAGGCGCCGTGACCTACCAGCTTCAGGTGGCGGAGACCGCCACTTGCAGTGCGGGCAGCTACAACAACGTTCCCACGGACACGAGCGGGCATTGGCAAGTTACGGACTCGTCATTCATCACTGATGGTGAGCCGACCGCGAACATCAGTCCCGGGCTTACCGACGACGCGACGACGTTTGTGTCGGGTGAGCTGAAGGACTTGGGTAACACCACCGGAACCATCACCCTAGGCGTAGACCAGTTCACCGAGGTCGAGTTTTCGGTCCAGGCACTGGCGGCGGCCACCGACGGCGGTGATTATTGCTTCCGCCTCCAAGTCCTCGATACCTATATCAACTACGCCGAGGTCCAGCTGGCCGCCCCGACCACCGATGTCACGGTGACTGTCTCCGGCACCCAGACAGCGACGATGGGAATCCCCAGCACGAACCAGTACGTGGGCGGGAAGTTCGTCATCGTCGACAACACCGGCTCGCGAAACATCACCGGTATCACCATCACCGAGAGTGGGACCGTCGACGCTCTGAACAACCTGGATAACATCAAGCTCTTCTACGAGCTCGACACCACGGCTCCGTATGACGGAGCGAGCGAAAGCTACGCTGGGACAGAGTCTCAGTTCGGGGTAACGGACACGACCGGTTTCAGCGCTGCCAACGGAACATCGAGCTTCACGGGCACGGTGGCGATCAACACGACATCGACGATGGTGGTGTACGTGGTGTTCGATGTAGGCGCGGGAGCCACCCCGGGCGAGACGGTCGAGATCAGCATCAATGACTCCTCGACGGAAGTCACGGCCAGTGCAGGAACCGTCGGTCCGGCCACACCGGTCGCGATCCCGGGGACCACGACACTTGCCGCGCCGCCTGCAGGTGTCATTTTCTACTCGGTGGGGACGGACAACACCGCGCTCTATTCGGATACGGCTTCGGCCGCGAGCGGAACGCTCACCCTGAATAGCGCAGCTGCCAACAACATTGGAGTGGGTGACGAGATCCGGGAAGGAGCGAACCGTTACTACATCACCGGGCGCACCTCAGCGACCGTTTTTGCGATTCAGAATTCTGCCGCGAATGGTGGTACCCCGGGCGATACGAACATTACCTTCGCGCTCACCGCAATCACGATTTTTCGCGCCTTCAACGACTTGGACACCGCACCCACCGGCTCTGCGGACGCCAACCACCTCAACACTACGGATCTCGTAACCGGTAACTTCCAGCTCAACTGGGCGTGTTACAACGACGGTCCCGATCCGTCGGTCGAAGTGGTGATTCAGGAGCCATGGGTCACTGGGCCTGCGAACTACATCCGGGTCTTCACTCCCACCGACTCAACCCAAGTCGGAATATCTCAGCGACACACCGGCGTTGCCGGCACCGGATACCGAATTGCGCCTTCCACCGTCGCAGGCTCCGGCAATTTCAATCTGCTGCAGATCAGCACGGACTTCGGCCACGTCCGCATCGAGGGAATCGAGCTCGACGGCTCGAACGTGACCGGTGGCGACGGTGTATACGGTATCGACCTGGGTGACAGTGACGGCGCGAGCTCCGACGACATTCGGATCTCCCACTGCCTAATTCACGACATCACCAACTCGAGCCTCGCGGATGCGAGCGGCCTTGATGTGGCAGGGATCAACGTCTTCGTTGGGCGCCCCTCGGACAACACGAAGATCTGGAACAACATCATCTACGACGTCTCCAACGTGAGCACCAACGGTGCCTCTGACGCGAAGGGCATCAGGATGAGCGCGCCCGGGGTTACCTACTACGTCTACAACAACACCGTGTACGACATCAGGAAGACGGGCACGGGTGGTGACGCCAACGGTATCGAAGACAACGGTGTGACCGGCGTTCATGCGAAGAACAATTACGTGGGTCTCGTCCAGCACCTCATGGGTGGCCCGCAACTCTGCTTCAACGGCACGTTCCTTTCCGAGAACAACAACGTCTCTTCGGACGCCACGGCGGGGGGCGCCGGGAGTCAGATCAACCAGTCAGCTTATGCTTCCTACTTCGTGGACACCACGGGCGGTAGCGAAAACCTCCACCTACTCAATGACTCGAACACGCTTTGGGGCTCTTTCGGTACCGACCTGGATAGCGACGCCAATCTGCCAATTACGGACGACGTCGATGGCGAGGCGCGGGACGCGACCCAGCCGGACATCGGAGCGGATGAGGCCGCCCCTGCCGTCGTCGCCTTCTACTCGGTGGGGACGGACAACACCGCGCTTTATTCGGACACAGCCTCGGCGTCGGCCGGGACCCTCACGCTGAACAGCCCTGCCGTCGACAAAATCGGAGTCGGTGACGAGATACGGGAGGGAGTGAATCGTTACTACATTACCGGACGCAACTCGGCGACCGAGTTTACGATCCAAAACTCTGCCGCCAATGGAGGTACACCGGGTGACGCGAACATTACCTTCGCGTCTACCGCCATCACGGTTTTCCGGGCGTTCAACACGCTCACGGCAGCCGAGGCAGGCTCCTCCAACGCGAGTCATCTCAACACGGCGAACCTCGTTACCGGCAACTTCCAGCTCAACTGGACCTGCTATGACGACGCTGCCCTGAACGATACTGTCGTAATCAACGGGTACACGACGGGAGCCAGCAGCTACATCCACATCTATACACCGACCGCGACTAACGAAGTCGGAATCTCCCAACGTCACACCGGAGTCGCAGGAACGGGATTCCGCCTAGTTCCGGTAACCAGTACCCCACCAAGTCTCATACGGGTTTTGCGTATCCAAGATGAGCACGTCCGCGTCACCGGGATCGAGATCGATGGCTCCAGCATTACAAATGGCCAAGAGTTAGAGGGAGTTTCAACCTCTAACTCACTCACTGGGGCATCCGACATTCGACTCGACAAACTCATTGTCCACGATATTCGCAGCGAGGACGGCGGCGGCGGAGATGCCGATCCGATTGGCGTTCATATCGGTGGCGGAAACGTCAAGCTCAGCAACTCGATCATCTATGACATCGCGCAAAGCACCGCCCAGGCTAACGCCGACGCTTACGGAAGTCGCACGTCCGGCGTCGCCAACAACGTCTTCTACCATAACAATACGATCTTCAATATCAAGAACACCGGCAACACTCGCTCCGCTTGGGGAATCCAGCGCAGTGTCGGTACGGTCACTGCCAAGAACAATGCCGTATTGGATGTGGAATCGACGAGCGGGGGAGAAGCGTGCTTCAACGGGGCGATGACGCAGAGCAATAATGTCTCCTCGGATGCCACCGCCGTCGGTCCCCAGAACCAAACGTCGTACGCCACGTATTTCCAGAACATCACCAACGGCAGTGAGAATCTTCACCTGCGCAATGACTCGAACGCCCTTTGGGGCTCGTTCGGCGCCGATTTGGACACCGACCCCAATCTGCCGGTCACCGAAGATGTCGATGCAGAGGCCAGGGATGTTTCCACCCCTGACATTGGCGCCGATGAGTTCGCAGGCGCGGTGGGGGCGGGCGTCATTTACTACTCGGTGGGGACGGACAACACCGCACTTTATTCGGACACGGCGTCGGCGTCGGCCGGGACTCTCACGCTGACCAGTCCTGCCGTCGACAAAATCGGAGTGGGTGACGAGATACGGGAAGGGGCGAATCGCTACTACATCACCGGTCGAACCTCGGCAACCGAGTTTACGATCCAGAACTCCGCCGCGAACGGAGGCACACCGGGCGATACCAGCATTACCTTCGCCTCCACCGCGATCACTATTTTCCGGGCCTTCAACGGCCTCTCGGCGACCCAAGCTGGCTCGTCCGACGCCAACCATCTCGCTACGTCTAACCTCGTTACCGGCAACTTTCAGCTCAACTGGGCATGCTACAACGACGGGCCTATGAGCGACGTTCTCAGCGACTGGAACGGCGTTTCGATCACCGGTTGGACGACTGGGGTGAGCAACTACATTCGAATGTTCGCACCGGTCACGGCGACTGAAGTGGGAACCTCCCAACGGCATAGCGGAACAGCCGGCTCCGGATTCCGTTACGTCCCCAGTACGGCCACCCCTCAGGTCACCTTCAGTCTCGTGGACGTACAAGCGGATCACTTTCGCATCGAAGGTATCGAGATCGATGGCTCTAGTGTTTCAAACGGACAGGGGGTCCAAGCAATTGGCACATTTGGCGTTACCACGGCCGGGAGCGATCTCTGGTTCGACAAACTGCTCATTCACAGCCTCACCAATACGACCGACGGTATCGTCAGAGCAATCTCCCTTCAAGATGGCAATCTCAAGCTGAGCAATTCCATTATCTATGGATTAACGAGTGTAGGAACAACGGCCACTAACTATGCGATAGGAGTTGAGCTAAACGAAGCGGCCGGAACTTTCTACATTCACAACAATACTATCTACAACATCAAACAAACTGCCGGCGCCGGTGGCGCAAACGCGTACGGGATAGTGCGATGGCCCGCCGCCGGTGCCACGACCGTCAAGAACACGTACGTCGGAGACGTGAATTCTATATTGGGGTCAGAGTGGGATTTCAACGGTATCACGACCCAGAGCAACAACGTCTCCTCAGACGCCACCGCGGCGGGTGCTGGAAGCCAGGTAAACAAAGCGGCGTACGCGACCTACTTCCAGAACATCACTGCCGGCAGCGAGAATCTTCACCTTCGCAATGACTCCAACACCCTTTGGGGCTCGTTCGGCGCCGATCTAGACAGCGATCCCAACCTGCCGATCACCGATGATATAGATGGAGATGTTAGAGATGCCTCCACCCCTGACATTGGCGCCGATGAGTTCACAGGCGCGGTGGGTGCGGGCGTCATTTACTACTCGGTGGGGACGGACAATACCGCGCTCTACTCGGGCAACGCCTCGGCGTCGAGCGGAACGTTGACGCTGGCGAGCGCTGCGGTCGACAAGATCGGGGTGGGCGACGAGATACGGCTAGGAGCGAATCGGTACTACATCACCGGCCGGAACTCGTCGACCGAGTTTACGCTTCAAGACTCCGCGGCCAATGGAGGCACACCGGGCGATACGAATATCAACTTCGCGTCTACCGCGATCACGATCTTCCGAGCCTTCAACGACTTGGACACCGCGACCACCGGCTCCGCGGACGCCAACCACCTCAACACCAGTAACCTCGTTGCCGGCGACTTCCAGCTCAACTGGGTCGGTTACAACGACGGCCCTGACCCCTCGTGGAGGCCTGCCATCGAGGAGCCCTGGGTTACCGGAGCATCTAACTACATCCGATTATTCACGCCCACCGATCCAAGCCAAGTGGGAGTATCACAGAGGCACACCGGCACCGCTGGCACCGGATATCGAATCCGTCCCGTGGGATCAGCCATTGGTATAAGTCACTTCAACTTCGTGTTCATCAGCACCGACAACGGTTACGTACGATTGGAAGGTATTGAAATTGACGGCTCCGGGCTTACCAACGCCGAAAACATCCGGGGTATTTATATCAATGATCCTGCGCCAGGCACAGGGGAAGACGTTCGGATTTCCCATAGCCTTATCCATGATTTAGTCAATACCACGATCGATGATTCGGATCAGAGCAAAATCCTCGCTCTCTATGTAGACCAAACCAACAATACAAAGATCTCGAATAATGTCGTCTACCATCTCCTCAATGTCTCGACCAATGCGGCGAGCGAGACGACAGGACTAGACAGTGTGGTAGGCGGAACGACACATTATGTCTTTAACAATACGTTTTACGATATTCAGAGCACCGCAACTACCCAACAGGCACGCGGGATTTGGGATAGTGTTGGTTCGACGCTTGACGTCCAAAACAACTATGTAGGACTTGTAGACAGCGTCGGGGGATTGGAGGCCTGTTTCGTGGGGCCTTTTGCAAACGAGAACAACAATGTGTCCTCCGACGCGACCGCCGCCGGCACCGACAGCCAGACCAACCAGTCGGCCTATGCCTCCTACTTCGTAGACACGACGGGTGGTAGCGAGAACCTCCATCTAATCAACGACTCCAACACGCTTTGGGGCTCGTTCGGCGCCGATCTAGACACCGATCCCAACCTGCCGGTCACCGATGACGTCGACGCCGATGCTCGGGATGCGTCGACCCCGGATATCGGCGCCGACGAGTTCAGTAATCCGGTCATTGTTACTTTCTATTCGGTGGGGACGGACAACACCGCCCTTTACTCGGACACCGGGTCCGCGTCGAGCGGTACGTTAACCCTGAACAGCGCTGCCGTGGACAAGATCGGAGTGGGCGACGAGATACGGGAAGGAGCGAACCGCTACTACATCACCGGGCGCATCTCAGCCACCCAGTTTACGATTCAGAACTCCGCCGCGAATGGAGGCACACCGGGCGATACGAATATTACCTTCGGGTTAACCGCGATCACGATTTTTCGGGCCTTCAACACCCTCACCGCGGCCGAGGCGGGCTCCCTAGATGGCAGCCATCTCGGGACTGCGAACCTCGTCGTGAGCAATTTCCAACTCAACTGGACCTGCTATAACGATACTGCCCTCGACGATACCGTCTTCATCAACGGGTACACGACCGGGCCGAACAACTACATTCACATCTACACGCCCACGACGACGAGCGAAGTCGGGACCTCTCAGCGCCACGACGGAACGGCGGGAACTGGATTTCGCATGGTACCGGTAACCAGTACTCCGTCCAGTCTCGTGAACTTTGTCCGTATCGATGATGATCATGTCCGTATCACAGGCATCGAAATCGATGGCTCGAGCATTACCAACGCCCAAGAAATTACTGGAGTGTCAATCTCCAGTTCGGTTTCACCCTCGTCCGATATTCGATTGGATAAACTCATTATTCACGACATTCAAAGCCAGGACGGTACCGGCGGCGACGCTGATCCGATTGGCATCCATATTGGTGACGGAAATGTAAGGCTCAGTAACTCGATCATCTATGACATCGTGCAGACGACGGTGAACGTTGATGCCTGGCCACGAGGAGTGCGCATAAATTCCGGCAACCACTACCTTCACAACAATACGATCTTCAATATCAAGAACACCGGCAACGCCCTAGATGCCTATGGGATCGCAAGTGCTGGCACGGTGACCGTCAAGAGTACCGTCGTTTTAGATGTCGTGGCGTCCGGTGGACCACAAGCGTGCTTCAGCGGCGCGCTCACTCAAAGCAACAACGTCTCTTCAGGCGCCACTGCGGTCGGGCCCCAGAATCAATCGGGCCCGTACACCAACTATTTCGTAGACGTTAGCGACGGTACGGAGGACCTTCACCTGTTGAACGACTCGAACTCCCTCTGGGGTTCCTTCGGCGCCGACCTCGACAGCGATCCCAACCTTCCTATCACCGACGATATCGACGGCGGCGTGCGGGATGCGTCGACCCCAGATATCGGGGCTGATGAATTTGGTGCCGCCCCGGGGTCACTGACGCTGGCCGACCACGGCGCCACGCAAGTTGGGGACCAGTTCACTATCCAGGCTTCGGTCACCGACGTTTTGTTCCGTCTCAACCTCAGTCGCTCCGGTACGGTGACCGTCGACAACATTCGCGTCAATTTCACCGTCGCAGGAGGCGTGGCGAACGGCGATGTCAGCAACGGTGAGCTGTACCGCGACGTGAACAACAACGGCGTCTTCGACAGCGGGACCGACACACTCGTTCTGGGCAGCGTGACGCCGGTGGCCGGTGTCCTCGCCTTCAACAGTTTGAGCGAAGACCCGGGTGCCGGAACGAACTATATCGTCCGCGCCACCGTCAACAGTCTTAATGCCGGCGACACGACCACGTTATCGGTCGGCACGGCGGACATCGATCTCGTGCAGGGGGGAGTCCTCGAATCGGGCTCGATCACGAACGCCGTGCACACCCGGGACGCTGGCGCCATCATCTATTACTCGGTGGGGACGGACAACACCGCCCTTTACTCGGACACCGCTTCGGCATCGACAGGGGTCCTCACCCTGAATAGCGCTGCCGCCGACAACATCGGGGTGGGCGACGAGATACGAGAAGGTGCGAATCGCTACTACATCACTGGGCGCATTTCAGCGACCGAGTTCACGATCCAGGACTCGGCAGCGAATGGCGGCACGCCGGGCGATTCGAATATTAACTTCGCGCTGACTGGGATTACGATTTTCAGGGCGTTCAACACTCTCACGCTAGCCGAGGCGAACTCTCCAGACGTTGACCATCTCAATACCTCCGACCTCGTCGCCGGCAACTTCCAGCTCAACTGGACTTGCTATGACGATCTTGCCCTGGATGACACGGCGATCATTGACGGATATACCACGGGGGCCAGCAACTACATTCACATCTATACGCCGACGGCGACGAGTGAAGTCGGTGTCTCCCAACGTCACATCGGGGTCGCAGGAACGGGATTTCGCATAGCGCCCATCACCGCGGCTCCAGCCGATCCTCTAGAAATCATCGATATCCGCGATGATCATGTCCGCATCACCGGGATCGAGTTCGATGGTTCTGGTATTACGAATGGCAGGGCGATTAAGGGAATCGAGGTCGACGCTTCCGTTGCTGCTTCCGGTGACCTTCGATTTAACAAGCTCATCATTCACGATCTTCAGAGTCAGGACGGAACTGGCTCAGACGCTGATATATATGGCTTCAGACTCGTTAACGGAAATGTGAGGATCAGCAATTCGATTATCTATGACCTCGAGCAGACCACAGCGCTTAACAATGCCTCCGCTCTTGGAGTGAGGACATCCGGTGGATCGAGCCACTATCTCCATAACAATACCATCTTCAACATAAAGAACACCGGGACTGGCACGGTACTACTTTCGGAGTCAGTGCATCCGGCGGTACGGTCACTGCCAAGAACACCGTTGTTCTAGATGTTGCCGGACTTGGTACCGTAGCGTGCTTTGACGGCGCGATCACCCAAAGCAACAACGTCTCCTCGGATGCCACCGCCACGGGGGCGGGTAGCCAGATCAACCAGCTCTCCTACGCTACTTACTTTGTAAGCACGATTGCCGGCAGTGAAAATCTTCACCTGCTAAACGACTCGAACACCCTTTGGGGCTCGTTCGGGGCGGATCTGGATAGCGATCCCGACCTTCCGGTCACGGATGACATCGACGGGGCGGCGCGTGACGCTTCGACTCCGGACATCGGTGCAGACGAGTTTGGCGCCGGCGGACCCTGCATTCCCACCATTAACTTCCGGTCGATCGGTATCGATACCAACCCGCTCGCCAACACGGGCACGGCCTCGGTGGCGCTAGGCGGCACGGTGGTCACCCTCAGCGTGGCTTTGCCATCGAATATCGGCAGGGGGGATCGGATCTGGCTCGATACCAGCGGTGTCAACGAGGAGCGGTTCATCCTGGTTCGCAACTCTGATACGCAGGTGACGTTGCAGCAGCCGGCACAGAATGACCACAGCGGTGGCGTGTCCTACAGCATAGAGCGTGCTTACTCGGGCGCAGACCCCATTCAGGCCTGGGAAACGGCGCGCCAAGGAGATCTCGTTGCTCAGAACCGAAGGGAAATCGGTGTCGCCTATAACGATGGTGTTCTCACCAATGGCGTGGATATTGTGGGCTCGACCACCGACGCGTGCCACTTCATGTGGCTTACCGTGGCCGAGGGGGACCGCCATAGCGGTGTCGCGGGTACTGGGGCTCTTATCGACTCGAGCAGTGAGGGCGATCCGCTCGTCGGTGAGATCGAGATTTTTGACCCCTACACGGTCGTCGACTGGTTCGAGGTTACGGGAGTCAACGGAAATAGCACCAATGCCGGCGTCAGGGTCAGCGCCAGCGCTACCAACATAAGCCTCTCCAATCTCATCGTTCACGGAAATCAGAACGGAGTGCGCGGCTCCGGCACCGGTACTAAAAGCTTCACCATCCGAAACTCCATCATCTATGACAATGTGGAGGCTGGTATCGAAGGCGATGAGGCCGGCGACACCGTTCTCGTCGAGAACTGTACTGTTTACAAGAATCCGTCGCGCGGTGTGGCTGCGACAGATGCGGACATGACGGTCACCAACACGATCTCGGTGAACAACGCTCCCGGGCCCGACTTTAGTGTCGGGGTTGGAACTCTAACGCAAACCAACAACATTTCGTCCGACGGCACCGCGGCGGGCACGGGCCCGCTGACGGGCCGCACCGCGACCGACAATCCCACCCCCGGTGCGGGTAACTGGGTCATCTTCCGAAGCCTCACCGCGGGCGTTGAAAACCTCCACCTCCAAACCGGTGCTGAAAATGATGCCATCGATGCCGGTACCGACTTGTCTTCCTTCTTTGCGAATGACATCGACAACGAGCTGCGCCCCGGCGGAGCTTGGGACATTGGAGCGGATGAGCTGGCGGCCACGTTGATGGTTACCGGCAAGTACACGGGCGACGGTGGTGCCGGTCGGCAGATCACGGGACTCGGCTTCCAACCGGACGTGGTCCTCATCAAGGTTGACTACCTGGCAGCGGCCGCGGACGATTCGGCCGCGATCATGAAGACGGCGACCATGAGCGGCGCCAACTCGAAGCCCCTCCATGCGGCACAAACCTTTCGAACCGACTTGATCACGTCGCTCGATGCCGATGGATTCACAGTTGACAACACACTCAATGTCAACGCTCTGAACAGCTGCGGTGCCGGAAGCGACCCATGCGAATATCACTGGATTGCCTGGAAAGCCGGCGCGGACATGAAGCTCGGGACCTACACCGGAAATGGCACGACACAGTCGATTACCGGGGCCGGCTTTTCACCCGATTACCTAGTCGTCATGGCGGAGACGAATCTCCGGCCCGTCCATCGTAACAGCTTGACAGGTGCCTGGAGTTCAAGGTTCGGGCCGGGAGGTTTTTCTGCAGACGCCATTACTTCACTCGACGCAGACGGCTTCAGTCTAGGGAACAGCGTCACTGAACCGGCAAACCACCCGAACGAATCGGGCGTGACTTACCACTACGCGGTCTGGAACGAGGTGGCCGGGCAAATGGATGTCGGCATCTACCCGGGAGATGACAGCGACGACAAAGATATCAACGGCGTTGGCTTTCAGCCCGAGTTCGTGATGGTGCAGGCGTACGACGACAGTAAGGACGGCCGGATGAAGAGCGATACCATGACCATTGGTGCCTCTGACGACGCTTCGATGAGCTTCCGGGGAGGCCTCGTAAACAATGTCATCCAGGACCTCACCACCGACGGCTTCCAAATCGGCTCTGACACTACCATCAACGACTCTTCAATCAATTACTTTTATGCCGCCTTCAACGCGATACCGAACCTCGCAACGGCGGTCGAGCTCGTTTCCTTCACGGCGACCGGTCTCGACGGCGAGGTTTCGCTGGAGTGGGAGACGGGTTCGGAGCTGGATAACCTGGGATTCCATCTGTACCGGTCGCTTTCCGTGGAGGGTCCGTACGAGCAGATCACGGCCAGCGTGATTCCTGGGCTCGGTTCTTCTCCTGAGGGAGCGAAGTACGCGTACCGCGATTCGGGCCTCACCAACGGCGTGGCCTACTACTACAAGTTGGAAGACATCGAGACGACGGGAGTGACAGAGCTCCATGGCCCGATCTCGGCAACCCCGAGCTCGGAAGTTGTGGTCGAAGGCGGCTCCGAAGGCGAGGAAGGTTCGACCGGAGAAGACCTCGGTGACCTGACGTCTCGCATCACCTACGGGGATCCGTTGGCGAATGAGCTGAAGGTACGCCGCCGCGGCAAGAAGTGGATGGAGCTCGAGCTTATCACCGAAGGCTTCTATGCCATCCCGCAAGACGATGGCTCGGTGTTGCTGGAGGTTCCTGGCTTCGAAGACTTCGGTGGTCCGGACCTACCGGATGTACCGGTCTACCGCACGTGGCAGGATGTCCTGGCGGGACGCAACGTGAAGGTGGCGTCGGTGAAGGTCGGCGGAGTGGCGGAGTTTGCGAGCCTGCGCCCGAGCTCCTCGGAGCTCGTCGTCGTGGCTTCGGGAGACGGCACGGTTTCGACCGGGCGCCGGCGTAGGAAGCGCCGCCAGCCACCTCATGTTTACTACCCCGAGTCGTGGGCCAAGCTGATGAGCGTGGGCTTCCAAGGTCCTGCGAAAAAGGCGTTGGTCGAGATGGCCCCGCTTCGGTGGGATGCTACGGCCGAGCGATTGGTGCTGGCCCGCCGTGTGGTGGTGCGTATCTCGTTCAAGGGCAAAGACAAGGCAGAGCTGAAGCTCGGCAAGAGTCACCGAGAAGTCGGAAGCCATGCGAACCGGAGCGTCTATGCCCGCATCGCGGTGACCGAGCCCGGACTCTATGGGGTGAGCTACGAGTCGGTATTCGGAAAGAGGCGAAAGGCCATCAAGACCAGCTCCTTGAGACTGAGCCGTCAGGGTGAGCCGGTGGCGTTTTTCGTGAGTCCGAACGCGAAGAAGTTCAAGAAGAACTCGAAGCTGTACTTCTTGAGTGATGGGGCGGCTTTGAATCCGTATGGTCACGAAGCGGTCTATGAGCTCGAAGCCAGCCAACAAGGCCTCCAGATGGAGTCCTTGAATGGAAGCCCAGTGGGAGCCCCCACCAGTTTCTACTGGAAGACGTTGAAGCGGGAAGAGAACCTGCTCTACCAAGCTGCTTTCGAGGGAGAAGAAGACATCTGGCAGTGGGATTGGCTATTCGGTCCGATGACGAACGGCTATCCGTTCGAAGTGACAAATCTGTCGCCCGTGGCCGAAAACTCGAAACTGAGAGTGTGGCTCCACGGAGCGAGTGACTTCCCGGAGGATCCGGATCATCACGTGCGTCTCTACGTGAACGGAACGCTCCTGACCGAGACGTGGTGGGACGGCGAGACGCCGCACTTCGTGGAAACCGAACTAGGTCCTGGTCTACTCCAAGAAGGCGAGAACACGCTCGAGATAGAAGAGGTCGGGGACACGGAAGCTCAGTACTCGATGGTGATGCTGGACCGTTTCGAGGTGAGCTACCCGGCCCAGCTGGTAGCGGAAGCGGGCGAGCTCAAGGGCAGTTTCAGCGAATCGGGAGTGGCGACTATCACGAGTCCGCCCGGGAACCTTTTCGACGTGACGGATCCAGAACCGAAACGGGTCACCGGATTCCAAGCGGTCCAAGAAGGATTGAGCTATCAAGCCGAATCGGGTCATCGCTATCTATTGACGAGCTCGGTGAAGACTCCCGAAGTGAGGCGCGCACAGCCTGCAGGTCTGAAAAAGGCGTGGAGCCGAGCGGAGTATCTAGTCATCGGTCCGCGAGAGTTTCTGGCTGCCGCGGAGCCTCTGCTGTTCCATCGTCGAGACGAGGGCCTGATATCGGGAGCGATTGCAACGGAAGACATCTATGACGAGTTCGGATACGGTGAGGCGACGCCGGAGTCGATCAAGGACTTCCTGAGCTACGTCTACCACCACTGGAGCGAGCCGACATTAAGGTACGTCCTCTTACTCGGAGACGGGACCTACGATACCAAGGACTATTTGGCCACAGGTGTGAAGAGCCAGGTCCCAGTAAAGATTCTCAAGACGCAGTTCGTGTGGACCGCATCGGATCCGTGGTACGGAGCCATCAATGGCGAGGACATACTTCCGGATGTGGCGGTGGGGAGGCTTCCGGCGGCGTCGTTCGAAGAGGCGCAGCGACTGGTCGCGAAGATCCTTGAGTACGAGAGAGAGCCCTCAGCTCCCGCGCAGTCGCCTGACGACGGAGCGGGGGGCGCTGGGGGTGGGGCCCCGGCGCCATTGAGTAACGCAAGCAGACTCACTGGTCCGATCGTCCTGATTGCCGACAACCCGGATGCAGCCGGGAACTTCGTGTCGGATGCCGAATCGCTGTCCTCGACGGTGCTTTCTGGAGAGGATGTCCGGAAGATCTACTTGACCGATCTCGGATCGGCGGGAGCCCGAAGTGCCGTGCTTCAGGCCTTCGACGACGGAGCATCCCTCATTAGTTATATGGGGCACGGGGCGATTCATCTCTGGGCGAACGAGAACTTGCTCAACATCTGGGATGTGGATTCACTATCACCACAATCTCAGCAACCGTTCCTTCTAACGATGAACTGCCTGAACGGGTACTTCCACTTCCCGTACTTCAACTCCTTGTCGGAAGAGCTTCTGAAGGCGGAGGGGAAGGGCATCATCGCGGCCTTCTCGCCGACCGGCTTGAGTCTCAACGGGCCGGCGCATCGATTCCACAAGGCTCTACTCGACCATGTCGTCAATCAGCAGCACGAGCGATTGGGAGATGCAGTACTGGCGGGCCAGGCCGCTTATGCCGAGACGGGAGCCTTCCCGGAGCTTCTGAGCATCTACCATCTGCTGGGGGATCCGGCCCTTCGAATGCGACAGTAAGCAACCCCGCTTCACTCTGCGGGTGTTTCCCCACGTTCGTCCCGTAAACTCGACCTACGTAAGGTTTTGTCGGTGCGAGGGAGCATCCCACCACATATGGGGAAATCGGACAAAATCGTGGCCGGTTCCCCACAGAACGGTCACGCGCGCCAGAGTAGAAACGCACCTAACCGATTGATTTTAAAGGGTCCACGGTGCGCCCCCAGGAGGCACGCCTCTTGCTTTATTAGGCTCGACTGGAGGTACGCGTTTGTCGATCGAGTTCCGTCTATCCGCCCGAAAAATCCTTTCGCTCTTCTATTCCCTCTGGGTCTTCGGGGTTTTGCTCGGATCCGCTTCGCCCGCTCAGGCTCAAGATGTCACGGTGAGCGCCTCGGGAGCTCAGACGGCCACCATCGTCATCCCGAGCACCAATCAGTATGTGGGCGGCAAATTCGTCATCATCGACAACACCGGCTCCCGAAACATCACGGGCATCACCATCACCGAGAGCGGTGCAGTGGATGCTCTGAATAACCTGGACAACATCAAGCTCTTCTACGAACTGGATACGACGGCACCTTATGACGGGGCGAGCGAAAGTTTCGCCGGGTCGGAACTCCAGTTCGGAGCGACCGATACGGACGGGTTCAGTGCCGCCAACGGGACGTCCAGTTTCACCGACTCCGTCGCCATCGACACGACGTCGACGCTGGTGGTGTACGTGGTGTTCGATGTGGGGGCCGGAGCGTCAGCCGGTGAGACCGTTCAGATCACCATCGAAGACGCATCCAGCGAAGTCGTTGCGAGCGTGGGAACGGTGGGACCAGGCACCGCGGTCTCGATTTCTGGGACGTCGATTCTCTCCGCGGCCGGGTGCGGGCCCGTCGTCAACTACCGGTCGATCGGCGCGCAGGCGACCCCTCTTGCCAACACCGGCACTGCGTCGGTCGCTCTGAACGGAACGGTCGTCAACTTCAGCGGCGTCTCGTTACCGGCCAACCTGGGCCAGGGCGATCGGATTTTTCTGAACACGGGTGGCGTCAATGAGGAACGATTCATCCTTTCACGGGATTCCGCTACTCGAGTCACACTTCAGACTCCAGCACAAAATAGCCATGGCGGTGTCCCCTATCTCATCGAACGCGTCTACAACGGAGCTACCCCGATTAGGGATTGGGAGGTGGCAACGCAAGTAAACCTCGTCGGCCTGAATCGTCGGGAGACCGGAGTCGCCTACAACGACGCCGTGTTTAACGACCCCGGTGTGATTAGCATCAATGGAGCGACTACCGACGCCTGCCACTTCAGGACACTCACCGTGGCGGCTGGCCAGCGACACACCGGTATCGAGGGAACGGGCGTCGCCATAGACGGCGGCGGCGGGCTCGCCTTTGATGATGACTACACCGTCCTCGAGTGGTTCGAAATTGCCAATGTCGGAGACGCGCTAGAAATCATCGGCGCCAACCTTCTTTTCGCAAATCTCATCATTCGCGATTTTGGCCCGAGTGGCTTTGACACCAGCGGCTCCAGTTGGAGCTATACCGCACGCAACTGTTTCGTCTACGGCGGTGGCAGTCACGGGTTTAGCGGTGGCACCGGAGCGGGCCCGACCGCGACCGTTGAGAACTGCACTATCTACGGAAATAGCGGTGCGGGGATTAACGAGGGCACCGGGCCTGTCTTTACCGTCCGGAACACGCTCTCGATGGGAAACAGCGGTCTCGACTTCAACATCGTTGCCGGAACGCAGACCAACAACATGTCCTCCGACACGAGCGCTCTGCCCATCGCGAACCGCAGCAAGCTGCCGGCTGACCAATTCATCGACCACCTTGGAACGCCTCCCAACTTCCACCTGAAGTCCACCGCGGATGCCAAGGACATTGGCTCGGATTTGTCCGCCTTCTTCACAAACGATATCGATAACGATCCGAGGCCCATCGGTGCTGGGTGGGAGATCGGTGCGGACGAACAAGGGGTGGCCGGGCCGACTCTGATACTGGCCGACCACGACGCCGGCCAGGTCGCCGACAAGTTCACGTCAACTCCCTCCGTCACGGATGTCTTGTTCGCCTTCAAACTAACCCGCTCGGGTACCGTCACCGTCGATAACATTAGAGTCAACTTCACCACCGGCGACGTTGCAAATGGCGATGTCAGCAATGGCGAGCTCTATCGGGACGTTAACAACAACGGTATTTTCGATAGCGGCACGGACACGCTCGTACTGGGCGGCGTCACGCCTGTGGCCGGCGTTCTGGCCTTTAACTCCTTGAGCGAAGATCCGGGGGCGGGAACCAACTACATCGTCCGTGCCACGGTCATTAACCTGATTCCCAACGACACTACGACGTTCTCGATGGGCACCGCGGATATCGATGAAGTACAGGGGGGCATCACCGAGTCCGGATCCATTACCGGCGCCGTTCATACTCAGGACGGTATCCCGAATCTTACCGAGGGGCACTACCGTTGGCGTAATGATGATGGTGGTGAGTCCGGCGGCAGCGATACGACGGAGGTGAGTTCGACGGGACCGGCGACGACGACGGGCACGGGTTCTTACGAGGCGCTGACAGGAATGTCGATCACTCCGGGAGCGGGTGACTATCTGGTGTGGTTCAGCGGGACCTTGAGGAATGACACAACCGGTACGCAGCATGTTTCCTTGTTCCTCGACGGCGGCCAGATAACCCACACCGAGCGCGAGATCACGACGGAGAGCTCGATCCCCGACGCTCGATTCGTAACCGCCACGCACACCTATATTGCTGGGGTGACGGCAGGTCAGGCGATCAACGTGCAGTGGCAGACGAGCGCGGGTGTTGCGACGATGCTCGAGCACACGTTGACGGTCACGAAGGTTAATGCGGCCGATGTCACGCAGGTCATCCGGACCAACGCCCTATCTACCGGGCCCGTTACCGACACTCTGATCGATGGCATGACACTGACGCCGGGAGCGGGAGACTACCTGATTTGGTTCAGCGGTTCGAACGCCAATACACTGGATCCTACCAAGAATCACGTGTCGTTGTACGTGAACGGGACCCAAGTGGTTGGCACGGAGCGAGAGATCGACCAAGAGGAATCGCTCGGCAATACGTTCTTCCCTGTGGCCAGCCATGCCCGGGTGCTCAGCGTGGGAGCGGGGCAAGCGATTGAGGCGCGCTGGAGAGTGGACGCCGGCATGGCGACGATGAACGCGCGTACGCTGACCGTTTACAAGATCAATCCAGCCGATAACTTTCAAGCGCAGTCCGACACGGATGATGGCCCGTTCTCCGGCGGTACTTATACCCAGGTGAACAGCATGACGCTCACGCCGGGGGTGGGTGATTATCTCGTTTGGTTCAGCTCGTCGGTAGTTACCAGCGGTCAATCAGGCGACACCTTCCACGTGTCGTTGTTCTCTGGTGGCAGTCAGGTACTGGAGAGCGCACGTGAGATATGGAATGAAGGCTCGATTGACATCAGCCCTTTCCAATCGTACCCGGTAGCCACGCACGCGTACATCACGGGAGTGGGAGCAACGGACGACATCGAGGTCCGCTGGGTGAGGACGAGCGGCACGGGTAACGCCACGATGCACGAGCGTACGTTGGCGGTGCAGAAGATCGTGAGTGGAAGCGGCGCCACGTTTTCTATCGCACAAGATACAAAACTGACGGGTCTTGCCAAGAGCACCATCCAACGGGTTCGTTTTGGGGTTTCGAACGAAGGGACGGGGACCTCGGGCCCGGTAACCTACGAGCTCCAGGTGGCAGAGACGGCGACGTGTAGCGCGGGGACGTATTCCACCGTGCCCACCGCGGCCGGTGGTCACTGGCAGGTCTTCGGCTCGACCTTCATCACCGACGGTGAAGCGACCTCGGACATCAGTCCAGGGTTGACCAATGACGCGACCACGTTTGTCACAGGTGAGCTGAAAGACACGGGGAACACCACCGGAAGTATCACGCTCGCCACCGACGAGTTCACGGAGATCGAGTTTTCCGTCCAGGCGCTGGCCGCGGCCACGGACGGGGGGGATTACTGCTTCCGTCTCTACGATGCCGCCAACACCCAGGTTCTAGATACCTATACCGTCTATGCCGAGGTCCAACTTGCTGGTGCGGGCGGCGCATCGCTGACCTTAGCGAATCACGACTCCGGTCAGGTTGCCGACAAGTTCACTACGACGTCGCCGGTCACCGATGTTCTGTTCCGTTTCAAGTTGACTCGCTCCGGTACGGTAACGGTCGACAACCTACGTGTCCAATACACCACGGGCACTGTCATCGACGCGGACATCACCAGTGGAGAGCTGTGGCGAGACGTAAACAACGACGGCGTGGTCGATGGCGGTGATTTCTCCGTCCAGACGGGAATCGCCGGTTCGGCGGGCGCGCTCGCCTTCAACTCGCTCGGTGAGGATCCGGGAATAGCCGGGACCCATTACTTGGTACGAGCCACAGTGGCCAATCTCGTCGCCGCCGATACCACAACTTTCTCTCTTGGCGCCGCAGACATCGACGAGGTGGAGGGAGGGGTCGCCGAGTCCGGCTCGATAGCCAATGCTACCCACACTCAGGATGTAGGTAGCGGATCGGATATCGCCGGTACCATTTCGGAAGATGTTAACGGAGATGGCAGCCTTGCCGATGCCGCGGTGCGAGACAACGCCACCGTGTCACTCTACCAGGATGGCGGGGATGTTCAGCCTGATGGCGGCGATGACATCTTTCTTACCGTCACCTCTACCGATGTTAGCGGCAACTACACTTTTGCAAGTTTGAGCGCCGGGACCTACTGGGTCGTCGTCGATTCTAAAACTGTCACACCTAGTGCAGGTCTCAACGGCAGCTTTGTTCAGGGGGACGTGTGGCCTGAACAGACTTACGGCGCTATCGGAGCGTGGTGCGATGACGGTACCGGCGTGGCTACGGAGCTCGGTGCCACTGGTGCTTGCTTCGGCGGTCAGGTGAGCACGGTCTCTGACGATGCTTCGACACTCGCCGCGTCAGAGCATGTGACCCGGGTTGTTGTAGTGGCTAGCAATGTCTCAGGCGTGGACTTTGGTTTCAGCTTCGTCCCGGTAGTCAACACCCTCGCCGGCGACGCGCAGGATGACGACGGGAGCGCCAATCGGACGGTTCAAGGGTCGCTGCGCCAGTTTATCCAGAACGCCAATGCGGTCGTTGGCGCGAACGCCATGCGCTTCGTGCCCTCCGGTCCGACGAATACCACCGACGGGGGTGGGAACAATTGGTGGAGCATCGACGTCACACTGGTCCTGCCCGCCGTCACCGATGTGAATACAACCATCGACGGCACTGCTTATGATCGATCCGACGGTTTCACGGTGCTCAACACCAACGCGACGCTGCTCGGATTCGTCGGTGCGGTGGGCCTAGGTGCCGATGCGCTGCCAGGCACCGCCGATGAGCCGACCCTATCCGGAGTCCAAGGACCCGAGCTCGAGATCGTCAACGATCGTGCCACGAACGTGGTGGACATTGGCCTCGATCTGCAAGCGAACGATCTCACGGTGCGACGAATCGCCAGCTATGGTTTCGGTAGCAGCAATCTTTTCCAGGACGCCAACATTCGCGTCGGCATCAACAGCGGGGCGACGAACTTCACAGGCATTCTCATCGAGGACAACGTCATCGGGTCGAACGCAGCCAGTTTCACCGACCCCGGTGCCGGCAACCGGTCCACGGTGAATGACATCGCGGTGTTCGGCGCCGACAGCGGCACCATCCAGAGCAATCTCATCGGCTACGCTGGCCGCTTCGGCGTTTTCCTGAGCGATACCGCAGTGGGATGGACCGTTCAAGGTAACGAGATCCGGGCGAATGCGCTCACCAATGCGGCCCAAGACGGCTTGGACATCGGCAATAGCTCCAGCGGCGCTACCGTTAGCGGAAACCTCTTTGCTTTGAGCGATGGTGGCGGTGTCGATAGCTGGCGGGGTCTCGGCAATAACCTCATCGAGAACAACACGTTCTCGCAAAATGGTCAAGCTGGCACCGAGCCCGCCGCGATGAGGATATTCGGTGCCGACAACGTCATCAGGCTGAACGACATTCAAGATAACGTTGGCCCCGGCGTCTTGATCGTCAGCGACATCAGCCAAACCGGATCGCCTTCGATCCAGAACGACATCAGCCAGAACCGGTTTTCCGGCAACGGTTCGAACGCCATCGACCTGCTGGCGTTGGGCGGGGACGCCAGTTTGGGGGATGGGATCACTGTCAACGACGCCAGTACGGACGCCCAGGCGGGCAACATCGGTCTGGACTACCCGGTGATCACCTCGGCCACTATCAGCGCGGGTACGACGACGGTAACCGGCACCACCTGTGCGAGCTGTGATGTGGAGGTCTACCGAGCGGTCGCCGGCGCAGGCGATACCTTGGCCACTGTCGACTATGGGGAAGGAGTCGAGTTCTTAGGTTCAACGACGGCCGACGGACTCGGCGACTGGACCGTAGGCGGCATCACCACTCTGATAGCTGGGGACGACGTCTCAGCCATCACGATGGATACGAACGACAATACGTCGGAGTTCGGAGTAAACGTCACGGTCGTCGTGGCAGGCAGTGTATCGCTCACCTTGGCGGATCACGGGGTCGGGCAGGTCGGCGACCGTTTCACTACAACCGCTTCGGTGACCGAGGTACTGTACCAGTTCAAGCTCACCCGCGTCGGGACCTTCGACGTCACCGAGCTGCGCGTCAACTTCACCACCACCGACGGTATCGCCAGCGGGGACGTCACAAGCGCCGAGCTGTGGCGGGACCTGAACGGGAACGGCGCCGTCGATGGCGCGGACACAATGATTCAGGGTGGCATTACAGGCTCCGGCGGCCAATTGATCTTCACGACCGACTTCACTCCGGGTACCGGGGCGGGCACCGATTACCTCGTGCGTGCCACCGTCAACAACCTTGCAGACGGCGAGTTCACGACGTTCTCCCTCAGCGCCGCCGAGATCACCGAATCGGTCGCGGTCCCGGAGAGCGGAAGCGTTTCGAACGCGCTTCACATCCAGGATCCCGCGCCTCCTTCCTGCTCGGCCTCTTTCAATTGGCTCGGCACCCCCCTCGACGTGTCCCCCGGAGGCACGGGGGCTTGGGTCGATGTCGATGTCTCGGCCACGGTTCCGGCCGGCTCGACAGGCGTCATTTTGCAAGTTGTTGGCGATGCGGCAACGGACTACGACTATGGTGTCCGCATGAACGGGTCTAGCGATGACTGGATGATCGTCGACAACGACGACAACATGCGCAATGGGCCAATTCAACGCTTCTATATGGTGGGCGTCGACGCCGGCCGTATCTTCGAGGTCTTTCAGGACAGTGCCACCATCACGACCTATCTCGTCGGATATACCGGCAATGGTGTGACGTTCTTTCTAAATGCGATCAACAAGTCCTTCGATGCTCCTCTCAACTCGTATCAGCCCATCAGCATCGCGGCGGACACTGGCGGGGATACGGCGATAGGTGCGATCTTCAACATCAATAACCTGTTTAGCTCCGGCACCGCATATGGGCTGCGACATCCAAGCTCCGGCTTAGATATCTATAATGAGACCCGCGCAGAGTCTTTCCACACCCAGGTGGTGGGCGTCGACGGTAGCGAAGTCGCCGAAGCCAAGATTGGCAACGCGCAGCTCGACATCTACCTCACGGGTTACATCACCAGTGGAGCCGTCTTTTTTACGACGCCCCTCAACAAATCCACCGCGACCCTGGAGCCCACTTACGTCGATGTTGATATTACCGGCGACATCGGCGCAGACGATGCCAACGGCGTTTTCCTCGAGTTCAACGAGGTTGGTAACGCGTCCCGTAACGTCGCCGTTCGAATGAATGGTGAGACCTACGATCTCGGATACTACAACGAGATGCGCCACCACGGTGCGTTCACTGCGATAGATGGCAGCGATATCTTTGAACAGAAGATCCAGTGGGATGACATGGATCTATACATGCACGGTTACACGCTTGCCTCCTGCGGCGCACCAGCTCCTACCACCAACTACCGTTCGATTGGAAGTGCTGGACCTTACTCGGCGTTCGATGTGGCGGCGACCAATGGCTCCCCTGTCGTCGTGGGGAATGGTACTGCCTGGGTGACGGCGAACCGCGGACGCGGCGACCATATCGACATCGACGGCGCCGACTACACGATCCTATCCGTCGATACCGAGTCGCAACTCACGCTGACCGGGCCGTTTACGGGCGTGACCGGTGTGGGGAAGGCCTACACCATCTCACGACAATTCGACACGCTTCAGGAGTGGGAGGATTGCATCAGCACTGGAGTGGGCTGCGTTTACTTCCCGGTCGCCGGTGGGGATCTCGTGGGCGACAACCGCCGCGAGGTGGGGATTGCTTATGCGGACACTGACTTCACCTGGTCAGTACTAGGCAACCGAATCCTGTTCATAGACGATTCGACGACCGACGCCGATCATGACATCACGCTCACCGCCGACGGGGGAAACCGGCACTACGGGAGGGCCGGGCAAGGCGTTGTTCTCGACAACACGACCAACACCATTGATGCCATGGGTGTTCGCGACGATTTTGTCACCGTGGAGTGGCTCGAGGTCAAGAACGGCGGGGCCGGCACCGACGGCATTCAGATTCGAAGCCAGGCCGTGTCGAACCGTGTCGTGGTCCGGAACAATCTCGTCCACGATGTGGGCCAGCTCGGCATCGTGACGAATTATGAAGGACTCGTCATCGACATCTATAACAACATCGTCTACAACACCCCCGATCCGGGCATACGCATCGGCGCGGCGGTGGCGCTCACCGCGGCAAGCGAAATCCGCATCCTCAACAACACGGTGTACAACATCGGCAATAACGGGATTAGTACTAGCGGGGCAGTCGCGGCGGGGAGCACGGAGATTACTCTCCAGAACAATATCGCTCACACGACCGTGGGCGACGCGTTTCTCGTTGGCAGCCCGGTGGTGGTCAATGCCGCGAGCAGCAACAATCTTTCTAGTGATGGCACGGCGCTTACTCACAGCCCGAATTCCGGTTCCCCCAACGGCATCCAGGAGGCGGACGTCAACAACCTGAACTTCGTTTCGACGACCCCAGGCTCAGAGGACCTGCACATTACCAGCGGTAGTGCGGCCGAGAACCTTGCCGCGGATCTGAGCTCTACCTTTGACTTCGACATCGATTCTGGAGGCCGGGTGCTTCCATGGGACATCGGTGCCGATGACATCGCGGCGACGACCGCGGTGGAGCTGGTGTCGTTCGAGGCTCGCGGAATCGACGGCGCGGTAGAGCTCACGTGGGAGACCGGCTCGGAGATCGATAATCTCGGCTTCCATCTCTATCGGTCGCTAACCGAAGAAGGTGCGTACGAGCAGATTACTGCCAGCGTGATTCCTGGCTTGGGTTCTTCGCCGGAGGGGGCGAAGTACGCTTACCATGATTCAGGCCGCACGAACGGCGTCACGTACTACTACAGGCTGGAAGATATCGAAACGACCGGAGTGACGGAGCTCCATGGTCCGGTGTCAGCAACGCCTACCGCAGAGGTTATCGTGGAAGGGGACACCGGGGATGAAGAAGACGGGACCGGGGAGGAGCTAGGCGAGCTTTCATCTCGCATCACGTACGGGGATCCGGCGGCCAACGAGCTGAAGGTGCGCCGCCGCGGGAAGAAGTGGATGGAGCTGGAGCTGATTACGGAAGGTTTCTACGCCATACCGCAAGAAGACGGCTCGGTGCTTCTCGAGGTCCCTGGCTTCGAAGACTTCGGCGGTCCGGATCTACCCGATGTGCCGGCCTACCGCACCTGGCAAAACGTCTTGGCGGGACGCAACGTGAAGCTGGCATCGGTGAAGGTCGGTGGAGTGGCAGAGTTTGCAAGCTTGCGGCCAAGCTCCTCTGAACTGATCGTCGTCGCTTCGGGAGACGGCACGGTCCAGACCGGCCGTCGGCGTAAGAAACGTCGCCAAGCGCCTCATGTTTACTACCCCGAATCCTGGGCCCAGCTCATGAACGTGGGTTTCCAAGGTCCGGCCAAAAAGGCCTTGGTCGAGATGGCCCCCCTTAGGTGGGATGCGACGGCCGAGAAACTGGTCCTGGCCCGCCGCATCGTGGTCCGCATCGCGTTCAAGGGTAAAGACAAGGCGGAGCTGAAACTTGGCAAGAGCCACCGAGAAGTCGGAAGCCATGCGAACCGGAGCGTCTACGCCCGGATAGCCGTGACGGAGCCGGGTCTCTATGGGGTCAGCTACGAGTCGGTATTCGGAAAGAGGCGAAAGGCCATCAAGACCAGCTCCTTGAGACTGAGCCGTCAGGGTGAGCCGGTGGCGTTCTTCGTGAGCCCGAACGCGAAGAAGTTCAAGAAGAAGTCGGTGCTGTACTTCCTGAGCGATGGGTCGGATTTGAACCCCTACGGCCAGGAAGCGGTCTATGAGCTCGAAGCCAGCCAACAAGGGCTCCGGATGGAAGCCCTGAACGGAGCCCCGGAGGGCGCCCCCACCAGCTTCTACTGGAAGACGGTGAAGCGGGAAGAGAACCTGCTCTACCAAGCAGCCTTTGAAGGCGAAGAGGACATCTGGCAGTGGGATTGGCTGTTCGGCCCGATGACCAACGGCTACCCGTTCGAAGTCACGAACCTATCGCCGGTGGCCGAAAACTCGAAGCTCAGAGTGTGGCTCCACGGAGCGAGTGACTTCCCCGAGGATCCCGACCACCACGTAAGACTCTACGTGAATGGAACCCTACTCACCGACACCTGGTGGGATGGCGAGACGCCTCACTTCGTGGAAGCGGAGCTTGGTCCGGGCTTGCTCCAAGAGGGCGAGAACACTCTGGAGATCGAAGAAGTGGGGGACACGGAAGCCCAGTACTCGATGGTGATGCTGGACCGATTCGAGGTGAGCTACCCGAGCCAATTAGTAGCGCAGTTGGGAGAGCTTGAAGGCAGCTTCAGCGAGTCGGGAGTGGCGACCGTCACTGGCCCACGTGGACAGATTGGAGCCCTCAGCCCACCCGCAGTCGCGCAGTCGACGGAGGGTGAGCCTTGGGGGTGGGGCCCCAAGGCATTGATATTCGACGTGACGGAGACCGAACCGCGACGAATCAGCGGAGCGAGCGTCGTTCCGGGTGGCTTGAGCTTCGGCGTGGAGTCGGGCCGTCACTATCTATTGACGGACTCGGTGAAGATTCCGGAAGTGAGCCGCGCGCAGTCGACCGGTCTCAAGCAAGTATGGAGCCGTGCTGAGTATCTGGTGATCGGACCTAGAGAGTTCCTGGCTGCCGCGGTGCCGCTACTGGCCCACCGGAGAAACGAAGGCCTGATAGCGGGAGCGATCGCGACGGAAGACATCTATGACGAGTTCGGATACGGAGAAGCGACGCCGGAATCGATCCGCGACTTCTTGAGCTACGTGTACCACCACTGGAGCGAGCCGACTCTGCGGTACGTCGTCCTCCTAGGAGATGGGACCTACGACTACAAGGATTACCTGGCCACGGGAGTTAAGAGCCAAGTGCCGGTGAAGATCTTGAAGACGCGTTACATCTGGACGGCGTCGGATCCATGGTATGGAGCCATCAATGGAGACGACATCCTACCGGATGTGGCGATCGGAAGGCTTCCGGCGGCGTCAATCGAAGAAGTGCAGACACTGGTCCAGAAGATCCTGGCCTATGAATCTGCCTCGCCAGATTCGGAGGCTCCCATCGTCTTGGTCACAGATAATCCGGACATCGCCGGGAACTTCGACGCGGATGCGGAAGAAATAGCGTCGACCGTGTTCTCGGAAGAGGGCGTGGAGAAGATCTACTTGAGCCAATTAGGGACTGCTGGAGCGCAGAGTGCGATCTTGAATGCCTTCGATGAAGGCGCGTCTCTGATGAGCTACATGGGCCACGGAGCGATTCATCTTTGGGCCAACGAGAACTTGCTCAACATCTGGCAAGTGGAGTCCCTGTCCTCACAAGAGCAACAGCCTCTCCTTTTGACCATGAACTGCCTGAACGGGTACTTCCACTTCCCGTACTTCAACTCATTGTCTGAGGAACTGCTGAAGGCGGAAGGGAAGGGGATCATCGCAGCATTCTCACCGACCGGCTTGAGTCTCAACAACCCAGCGCATCGTTTCCACAAGGCTCTACTCGATCATGTCGTGAACCAGCAGCACGAGCGATTGGGAGATGCCATCCTAGCGGGCCAGGCTGCTTATGCCGAGACGGGAGCCTTCCCCGAGTTGCTGCGCATCTACCATCTCCTCGGCGACCCGGCACTTCGTTTGCGTTAAGACAACCAGAAAATTCCAGTTTGTCCGCCTCCGTCATTACGTACAGTTTTGCTGGATTGAGGATGCATCCCACCACATATGGGAACCTCTACAGAGAGCGTAGCCAACTCCCCGCACATGGCTTGAACCGGAAAGATGCCCCCACTCTAAGCGACTGATTCTAAGCGGGTTCTCGCAGACTTATCTTGACAGCCTTATCAGGCATTGCTCTTGCTTTAATCAGGACGCAATGGGGGAAGTGTGTCGATGAAGGCCGGCGTTCCAGGAAACGGGTGTCTCCGATGAGGCGATTCGTCGGTGCTCTAGCCCTCGCCGTTCCTTTTCTGGTAGCCAGTCTCCCCGCAGAGGCGCAGGACGTTCTGACCCAGGGCCATTACCGGTGGCGGAACGATGACGGGGGGGAGGGGGACGTCGATACCGTTCAGGTCAGCGACACCGCCGATACGACTACCGTCAGCGGCACGTACGAGCTGGTATCGGGCATGACCATCACCCCGGGCGCCGGGGACTACTTGGTCTGGTTCAGTGGGTCGCTGGAGAGCACCGCAGGAGGTTCTACCCAAAATGTCTCTCTGTTTGTCGACGGCGGCCAGATTACCCATACCGAGCGCGAGATACTGACCGAAGGCTCGATTCCCGACACTCCTTTTACCGCGGTCACCCACGCTTTCTTGCCGGGAGTAACGGCGGGCCAAGCGATCAATGTGCGCTGGAGGACGAGTGGGGGCACCGCCACCATGCACCAGCGCACGCTGGTGCTCACCAAGGTCAACGCCGCGGATGTCACGCAGGTCAGTGCGACGGCGAACGACACGACGACCAGCGCCGCCTACACCGCGGTCACCGGGATGAGCATCACCCCGGGAGCGGGTGATTACTTGGTGTGGTTCAGCGGTTCGGTGAACGGCGACACCAATACGACGGAGCAACAGGTTTCTCTGTTCGTGAACGGGGTCCAGGTGGCGCATACCGAGCGCCGGGCGGACCAGGAAGACTCTCTGACCAATACCTATTTTCCCGTGGGGTTGCATGTGCGTTTGACGTCAGTGGGAGCGGCGGAAGCCATCGACGTGCGTTGGCAGACCACGGGCGGTACCGCCACCATGGCGGAGCGGACGTTGACGGTGTACCAGATCAACCCGGCCGACAGCTCCCAGGCCAGTGCGACGTTGGATGACACCACGGTAAGCGCGACGTGGACTCCGGTGGACAGCATGGCGCTGACGCCGGGCGTCGGGGACTATCGCATCTGGTTCAGCAGCTCGGTGGAAGGGACGACGGCCAACTCGGTCCAAGATGTGGCGCTCTATGTCAATGGCATCCAGGTAGCCCACACAGTGCGGAGTTTCCTGTTGGAAAGCTCCCTGACGGATACGTTCCAATCTTTTCCTGTCGCCCTTCACGCTTATGTGACGGGGGTGGGGGCGGCGGACGTCATCGACGTGCGTTGGCAGACGTCGGGTGGCACCGCCACCATGCACGAGCGCACCCTGGTGGTAGACCGATTGCAAAGCGTCAGCGGTGCGACCTTTGCCGCGGCGGAAGACACCAAGCTCACCGCTCTTACCAAGAACACACTCAAGCGAGTTCGCTTCGAGGTCTCGAACGAGGGCGCGGGAGGCTCCGGCCCCGTCGCCTATGAGCTCCAAGTGGCCGAGACCGCCACCTGCAGCTCCGGCACCTATACCACGGTACCCACCGCAGCCACCGGCCACTGGCAAGTCATCGACTCCAGCTTCATTACCGACGGCGAGGCGAGCTCGAATGTCACCGATGGCCTGACCGATGAAGCGACCACCTTTGTGGCGGGTGAGGCCAAAGACACCGGCAACACCACCGGAAGCATCACCCTAGCCTCGGACGCGTTCACCGAGATCGAGTTTGCGGTACAAGCACTAGCCGCTGCCACCAATGGGGGGGACTACTGTTTCCGCCTCTACGATGCGACCAACAATCAGGTCCTCGACGCCTATTCGGTCTACGCCGAAGTCAGTTTGGCGGTGGACGTTCTGACCCAGGGCCACTACCGGTGGCGGAACGATGACGGTGGAGAGGTCGCCGCCACCTGGGCAGCCGCCGAGGACACCGCTCTGAGCCCGTTGGAAAAAAACACCATTCGACGGGTGCGCCTCGGGGTGTCGAACGAAGGGACAGCCAGCTCGGGTGGCGTGGCTTACGAGCTGCAAGTAGCCGAGACCGCGACGTGTAGTGCGGGCGCCTATGCCGCGGTGCCGATCGCGGCCACCGGTCACTGGCAAGTCATCAACTCTAGCTTCATTACCGACGGTGAGGTGACCTCGAACGTGGCCGGCGGTCTGACCGATGACGCCACCACCTTCGTGGCGGGTGAGGCCAAGGACACTGGCAACCCGACCAGCGGTTTCACCTTGGCGCCGGACGAGTTCACCGAGATCGAGTTTGCGGTCCAGGCTACGAACAATGCTACGGCCGGCGGGGACTATTGTTTCCGACTCTATGACGCGACGAACAACGAGGTCCTCGATACCTATACCGTCTACGCCCAGGTGACCTTGGCGACAGATGTTCTGACCCAGGGCCACTACCGGTGGCGGAATGACGACGGAGGGGAAGGAAGCGTCGATAACTTTCAGGTCAGCGAAACCGTCGATACGATGACCACCGGTGGGAGCTACGAGCTGGTATCGGGCATGACGATCACCCCGGGCGCCGGAGACTACTTAGTCTGGTTCAGTGGCTCGCTGGAGAGCACCACGGGGGGCTCTACTCAACATGTCTCTCTGTTTGTGGACACCGGCCAGATTACCCATACCGAACGCGAGGTACTGACCGAAGGCTCGATTCCCGACACTCCGTTTACCGCGGTCACCCACGCGTTTTTGCCGGGAGTGACGGCGGGCCAGGCGATCAATGTGCGCTGGAGGACGACCGGTGGCACCGCTACCATGCACCAGCGCACGCTGGCGGTCACCCGGGTCAACCCTGCGGATGTCACGCAGGTCAGTGCGACGGCGAACGACACGACGACCAGCGCCGCCTACACCGCGGTCACCGGTATGAGCATCACCCCGGGAGCGGGTGATTACTTGGTGTGGTTCAGCGGTTCGGTGAACGGCAACACCAATACGACGGAGCAACAGGTTTCTCTGTTCGTGAACGGGGTGCAGGTGGCGCATACCGAGCGACGGGCAGACCAGGAAGACTCTTTGACAAATACTTATTTTCCGGTGGCGTTGCACGCGCGTTTGACGGGAGTGGGAGCGGCGGAAGCCATCGACGTGCGTTGGCAGACCACGGGCGGTACGGCCACGATGGCGGAGCGGACGTTGACGGTGTACCAGATCAACGCGGCCGACAGCGCCCAGGCCAGTGCGACCTTAGATGACACGACGGTAAGCGCGACGTGGACTCCGGTGGACAGCATGGCGCTGACCCCGGGCGCCGGGGACTATCTCGTTTGGTTCAGCAGCTCGTTGGAAGGGACGACGGCCAACTCGGTTCAAGATGTGGCGCTCTATGTCAATGGGATCCAGGTAGCCTACACCTTGCGGAACTTCTTGGTGGAAAGCTCCCTCATCGATACGTTCCAATCCTTCCCCGTCGCCCTTCACGCGTATGTGACGGGGGTGGGTGCAGCGGACGTCATCGACGTGCGATGGCAGACATCGGGCGGTACCGCCACCATGCACGAGCGCACCCTGGTGGTGCAACGGGTAACGAACCCCAGCGGTGCGACCTGGGCCGCGGCGGAGGACACCAAGCTCACCGGTCTCGCCAAGAGCACGATCAAAAGGGTTCGCTTGGAAGTCTCGAATGGGGGCACCGGGAGCTCGGGGGCTGTGACCTACGAACTGCAAGTGGCCGAGACCGCCACCTGCAGCGCCGGCACCTATACCACGGTGCCCACCGCCGCCACCGGCCACTGGCAAGTCATCGATTCCGGCTTCATCACCGACGCCGAGCCCACGTTTAACATCAATCCGGGCCTGACGGATGGCGCGACAACGTTTGTTTCGGGTGAGTCGAAAGACACCGGCAACACGACTGGCAGCATCACCCTCGCCTCCGACGCGTTCACCGAGATCGAGTTCTCGGTTCAAGCACTAGCCGCTGCCACCGACGGCGGTGACTACTGTTTCCGCCTCTACGACGCAACCAACAGTCAGGTCCTCGATACCTACTCGGTCTACTCCGAGGTCCAGCTGGGCGCCCCGCCCACCGATGTCACGGTGAGTGCGTCGGGCACCCAAACCGCCAGCATGTTCATTCCCAGTACCGACCAGTATGTGGGTGGCAAGTTCGTCATTATCGACAATACGGGCTCTCGGAACATTACGGGGATCACCATCACCGAAAGCGGGACGGTGGATGCCCTGAACAATCTGGACAACATCAAGCTTTTTTACGAGCTCGACACGACGGCTCCCTATGACGGAGCGAGCGAAAGCTATGCCGGGGGGGAACTCCAGTTCGGAGTGACCGACACCGACGGCTTCAGCGCCGCCAACGGGACGTCCAGTTTCACCGACACGGTGGCGATCGATACGACCTCTACGCTGGTTGTGTACGTGGTCTTCGATGTGGGTGCGGGGGCCACCCCTGGTGAGACGGTCGAGATCAGCATCAACGACCCATCCACCGAAGTCACCGCCAGCGCAGGAACCGTCGGCCCGGCTACGCCGGTTGCGATCCCTGGGACCACGACGCTCACCGCGGCGGTTACTGTGAGTGCGTCAGGTACCCAGACGGCGAGTATGGCCATCCCCAGTACGAACCAGTACGTGGGAGGCAAGTTCGTCATCGTCGACAACACGGGCTCGCGGAACATCACGGGCATCACGATTACCGAGAGCGGGACCGTCGATGCCCTGAATAATCTGGATAACATCAAGCTCTTCTATGAGCTCGATTCGACCGCTCCCTATGACGGGGCGAGCGAAAGCTACGCCGGGACGGAGTCTCAGTTCGGGGTAACGGACACGACCGGTTTCAGCGCTGCCAACGGGACATCGAGCTTCACGGACACGGTGGCGATCAACACGACATCCACGCTGGTGATGTATGTCGTCCTCGATGTCGGTGCGGGTGCTTCCGGCGGAGAGACCGTCGAGATCAGCATCAACGACCCCTCGACCGAAGTCACAGCGAGTGCGGGCACGGTGGGGCCGGCAACGCCGGTGGCGATTTCTGGGACGACGACACTTTCGGCGGGGTCTGGCGGCGTCATCTTCTACTCGGTGGGGACGGACAACACCGCCCTTTATTCGGACACCGCCTCGGCGTCGGCCGGGACCCTCACGTTGAATAGCCCGGCCGTCGACAAAATCGGAGTCGGTGACGAGATACGGGAAGGAACCAATCGCTATTACATCACTGGGCGCAACTCGGCGACCGAGTTTACGATTCAGAACTCTGCCGCCAACGGCGGCACACCGGGGGATACGAATATTAGCTTCGCATCCACTGCGATTACGATTTTCCGAGCCTTCAACAGCTTGACGTCCGCGGAAGCGGGCTCCACCGACACAAACCATCTCAACACCGCCGACCTCGTCGCCGGAAACTTCCAAGTCAACTGGACTTGTTACAACGATGCTGCTCTCGATGACATGGTGTTGATCAACGGGTACACGACGGGAGCCAGCAACTACATCCACATCTATACACCGACAGCGACAAGCGAAGTCGGCACCTCCCAACGTCACACCGGAACAGCAGGAACGGGATTTCGCTTGGTACCGAACACCAGTACTCCACCCAGCCAGGTCAACATCATTGACATCCTCGATGATGATGTCCGCCTCACCGGGATCGAGATCGATGGCTCCAGTATTACCAATGCCCAGAATCTGGCAGGAATTAGCGTTGACGTTTCGGTTTCTGCCTCGGGTGATATTCAATTGAACAAAATCATCCTGCACGATCTTCAGAGTCAGGACGGGACCGGTGGCGATGCCGACGTTAATGCGCTCGACATTGCTAATGGGAACCTAAAACTCAGCAACTCGATCATCTATGACATCGCACAGACCACGGCGAACGCCAATGCCCGTACTCGAGGAGTCGACATAACGGGCGGTTCCAACCATTATCTTCATAACAATACGCTCTTCAATATCAAGAACTCACTCAACACACATTCTGCCTATGGAATCAATGTCGGAGCTGGCACGGTCACCGTCAGGAATACGGTCGTTCTAGATGTTGTTTCTGCTCTTGGTTCCGAAGGGTGCTTCAATGGAACGATCACTCAACTCAATAACGTTTCCTCCGACACCACCGCGGTCGGCCCCCAGAACCAAACGGCCTACGCCACCTATTTCCAGAACATCACCAATGGCAGCGAGAATCTTCACCTGCGGAACGACTCCACCACACTTTGGGGCTCGTTCGGTGCCGATTTGGACGCTGATCCCAATCTGCCAGTCACCGATGATATCGATGGAGATGCTAGGGATGCCTCTACCCCTGACATCGGTGCCGATGAGTTCACCGGTGCCGTGGGGGCGGGTGTCGTCTTCTACTCGGTGGGGACGGACAATACCGCGCTCTACTCGGGGAACGCCTCGGCGTCGAGCGGAACGTTGACACTTAGCAGTCCTGCCGCCGACCGTATCGGAGTCGGTGACGAGATACGGGAAGGGGCGAATCGGTACTACATCAACGGGCGCAACTCGGCGACCGAGTTCACGGTTCAAAACTCGGCTGCGAATGGAGGCACCCCGGGCGATACGAACATTAACTTCGCGTCGACCGCGATCACGATTTTCCGGGCCTTCAACGACTTGGACACGGCGACCACCGGCTCTGCCGACGCCAACCACCTCAACACCGCTGACCTCGTCGCGGGGGATTTCCAGCTCAACTGGGCCTGTTACAACGACGGGCCGGACCCCTCGTGGAGGCCTGCCATCGAGGAGCCCTGGGTTACCGGAGCATCTAACTACATCCGATTATTCACGCCCACCGATCCAAGCCAAGTGGGAGTATCACAGAGGCACACCGGCACCGCTGGCACCGGATATCGAATCCGTCCCGTGGGATCAGCCATTGGTATAAGTCACTTCAACTTCGTGTTCATCAGCACCGACAACGGTTACGTACGATTGGAAGGTATTGAAATTGACGGCTCCGGGCTTACCAACGCCGAAAACATCCGGGGTATTTATATCAATGATCCTGCGCCAGGCACAGGGGAAGACGTTCGGATTTCCCATAGCCTTATCCATGATTTAGTCAATACCACGATCGATGATTCGGATCAGAGCAAAATCCTCGCTCTCTATGTAGACCAAACCAACAATACAAAGATCTCGAATAATGTCGTCTACCATCTCCTCAATGTCTCGACCAATGCGGCGAGCGAGACGACAGGACTAGACAGTGTGGTAGGCGGAACGACACATTATGTCTTTAACAATACGTTTTACGATATTCAGAGCACCGCAACTACCCAACAGGCACGCGGGATTTGGGATAGTGTTGGTTCGACGCTTGACGTCCAAAACAACTATGTAGGACTTGTAGACAGCGTCGGGGGATTGGAGGCCTGTTTCGTGGGGCCTTTTGCAAACGAGAACAACAATGTGTCCTCCGACGCGACCGCCGCCGGCACCGACAGCCAGACCAACCAGTCGGCCTATGCCTCCTACTTCGTAGACACGACGGGTGGTAGCGAGAACCTCCATCTAATCAACGACTCCAACACGCTTTGGGGCTCGTTCGGCGCCGATCTAGACACCGATCCCAACCTGCCGGTCACCGATGACATCGACGCCGATGCTCGGGATGCGTCGACCCCGGATATCGGCGCCGACGAGTTCAGTAATCCGGTCATTGTTACTTTCTATTCGGTGGGGACGGACAACACCGCCCTTTACTCGGACACCGGGTCCGCGTCGAGCGGTACGTTAACCCTGAACAGCGCTGCCGTGGACAAGATCGGAGTGGGCGACGAGATACGGGAAGGAGCGAACCGCTACTACATCACCGGGCGCATCTCAGCCACCCAGTTTACGATTCAGAACTCCGCCGCGAATGGAGGCACACCGGGCGATACGAATATTACCTTCGGGTTAACCGCGATCACGATTTTTCGGGCCTTCAACACCCTCACCGCGGCCGAGGCGGGCTCCCTAGATGGCAGCCATCTCGGGACTGCGAACCTCGTCGTGAGCAATTTCCAACTCAACTGGACCTGCTATAACGATACCGCCCTCGACGACACCGTCATCGTTAACTCGTATACGACCGGGCCCAACAACTACATTTACATTTACACTCCCACCGACGCGACCGAGGTCGGCGTCTCCCAACGTCACGATGGAACCGCGGGGACGGGATTCCGCATGGTACCCGTCATCAATTCACCAGTTGGTATAACGCGAGTCCTCCGTGTCGCTGACGATCATGTCCGCATCACTGGGATTGAGATCGATGGCTCTAGTATTACCGATGGCCAGGAGATCGAAGGAGTTTCAACCGCCAATACGCTGACCGCTGCCTCCGATGTTCGATTCACCAAACTCATCGTCCACGATATTCACAGTGAGAACGGTAGCGGCAGTGATGCCGATCCCATTGGCATCGCTATTGGTGGAGGAAATGTAAAGCTCAGCAACTCGATCATCTATGACATCGTGCAGACCACCGCGCACGTTGACGCCGATGCTCGAGGAATTCGCACGTCCGGTGGTGCCAACAACGTCTATTTCCATAGCAATACGATCTTCAATATCAAGAACACCGGCGCCACTCGCTTCGCTTGGGGAATCCACAGCGGTGGCGGCACGGTCACTGCCAAGAACACCGTCGTCTTGGATGTCGAAGCGACGAGCGGAACTGAAGGCTGCTTCAATGGGGCGATGACGCAGAGCAACAATGTCTCCTCGGATGCCACCGCGGTCGGTCCCCAGAATCAAACAGCCTACGCCTCGTACTTCCAGAACATCACCGACGGCAGCGAAGACCTCCACCTACTGAACGACTCGAACACCCTTTGGGGCTCGTTCGGTGCGGATCTAGACAGCGATCCAAACCTTCCGGTCACTGACGATATCGATGCTGGCGCCCGTGATGCCACGCAGCCGGACATCGGAGCCGATGAGTTTGGCGCTACCCCGTGCAGCCCGACCATCATCTATCGATCCATCGGCACCAGCACCGCAAATCTCGCCGATACGGGCACGGCGTCGGCGGGCCTCGGCGCTACCATCGTCACCTTCAGCGGCGTTAGTCTACCGACGAACATCGGCCAGGGCGACGAGTTGACGCTCGACATCGGTGGTGCCAACGAGATTCTCTACATCTTGTCTCGGGATTCCGCTACTCAGGTCACACTGCAAACCGCGACGGCCAATGATCATAGCGGTGGCGTGTCTTACACCATCAAGCGCGCCTTCTCGGGCGTGGACCCCATTCAGGATTGGGAGACCGCTCGCCAAGGCGACCTCGTTGCCCTGAATCGACGCGAGGTAGGAGTTGCCTACAACGATGGTGTGTTCGTCAATGGGGTGGACATCAGCGGCTCTGTCACCGACTCGTGCCACTTCATGAGGCTCACTGTGGCTGAAGGCCAGCGACATACCGGCGTGGCCGGGACCGGTGTTCGGATCGATATGAGCGGCGAGCCCGATCCCCTGGTAGGCGAGCTCGAAACCTTTGACGACTATGTTGTCATCGAGTGGTTCGAGGTGACCGGTGTCACGGGTAACGCCACCTTCTCTGGTGTGCGGATGGGCAATTTTAGCGCGAACATACTCCTCTCCAACTTAATCCTCCACGGCAATGAAAATGGCGCAAGAGCCTCGGGTGCTTCCCCCCATAGTTTCACGATCCGAAACTCCATCATCTACGACAACAACGGCGTGGGTATCGAAGGCGACGAGGTGGGAGATACATTCTTTATTGACAATTGCACGATCTACAACAATTTGTTTGCCGGCGTCGACGCGGTGTTTTCAACGATGACGGTTCGGAACACGATATCGATGAACAACCCGCCGGGCTCCGACTTCAAGGCCTCGGCGGGGACGCTGAATCAATCGAACAATATCTCCTCCGACGGTACCGCCTCCGGCGCCGGCTCGCTCATCAACCGTACCGCCACCGCCAACGGCAGCCCCGGTGCCGGTGACTGGGTGATTTTCGACAACCTCACCGCGGGCAGCAAGAGCTTCCATTTGCAGAACAGTGTGGAGAACGATGCCATCGATGCCGGAACGAATCTCTCCTTCAGTTTCGCGGACGACGTCGATGGCGAGATCCGTCCCGCAATCTGGGACGTGGGCGCCGATGAGCTCTTTGCGGGTGCCGCATCGCTCACCTTGGCCGACCACGATGCGAGCCAGGTCGGTGACAGATTCACCACCACTTCACCGGTCACCGATGGACTCTTCCGCTTCAAGCTCACTCGCTCCGGCACGGTGACGATCGACACCGTCAAGGTGAACTTCACCACGGGCTCCGGTGTGGTCAATGGAGATGTCTCGGCCGGAGAGCTCTGGATCGACACCGACAACGACGGTGTCATCGATGGCGGCGATACCTTAATTCAGGGAAGCGTCACTCCGTCAGGAGGGGTGCTCACCTTTACCAACAACGTCTCACCCGGCACCGGCGGGACGAACTACCTGGTGCGGGCGACGGTCGCGAACCTGGCCGCCGGCGACTCGACCACCTTCTCGGTAGGGACTGCCGATATCGATGAGGTCGAGGGAGGCGTTACCGAGTCCGGCGCGATCACGAACGCCGTTCACACACAAGAAGTAGGCGCCGTCATCTACTACTCGGTGGGAACGGACAGCACCGCCCTCTATTCGGACACCGCCTTGGCATCGGCAGGGGTCCTCACGCTGAACAGCGCTGCAGCCAACAACATCGGGGTTGGTGACGAGATACGGGAGGGAGCGAATCGTTACTACATCACCGGGCGCAACTCCACGACCGAGTTTACGATTCAGGATTCTGCTGCGAATGGTGGCACACCGGGCGATGCGAATATTAACTTCGCGCTGACTGGGATTACCATTTTCAGGGCGTTCAACACTCTCACGCTAGCCGAGGCAAATTCGCCGGATGGCAACCATCTCAATACCTCCGACCTCGTCGGCAGCAACTTTCAGCTCAACTGGACTTGTTACGACGACACCGCGATGAATGATGCGGAGATCGTTATCGACGGCTGGACCAGTACGGGAGTATCGAATTACATCCGTATCTACACCCCAACGGATAGCAGCGAAGTCGGCACGACACAACGCCATAATGGAGTGGCCGGAAGCGGATTTCGCCTGGTCCCCTCGAACGCTTCTCCACCTAGCGCGTATGTCGTTATCTACATGTTCGAAGACTACGTTCGTATCGAGGGCATTGAAATCGACGGGTCCAATATCTCCAACGGGCAGGATCTGATGGCCGTACGAACGAGCAGTTCTGTTTCTCCTGCGGGGGACTATCGGTTCGACTACCTCCTCATACATGATTTCGCCAACTCTTCGGTCAATCAGGCAACGCAAGACGGCGACATGTTCATCATTGCGGTCAGAGAGGGAAGCGCGAAAATAAGCAACAGCATTTTGTATAACTTCGAACAATTCAACAATAACGTGACCTCCAGCATTGCCGCCATTCGGTTCGAGGGAGCTGGGACCAGCTACGTCCACAACGTGACCATCTACAACATAAAGGACACGGTGGGTACCGGGAGCTGTCGTGGGGTGGACAATTTTGGCGGGCCGACACTTACGGCACGAAATGTTGCCGTGTTCGACGTCATCAGCTCTCTCGATGACGAGCAGTGCTTCAACGGGGTCACCACGCAGAGCAACAACGTGTCCTCGGATGCCACCGCGGTCGGCCCCCAGAACCAAACGGCGTACGCTACGTATTTCATCGACATCACTGACGGCAGCGAAAATCTTCACCTACGGAACGACTCCAATACCCTTTGGGGTTCGTTTGGCGCCGATCTAGACGGCGATCCGGACCTTCCGGTGACCGACGACATCGACGGCGATGCACGGGATGCATCGACTCCCGATATCGGCGCCGATGAGTTCAGCTCCAATCCGACAACCAACTATCGCTCCATCGGACCGGTAGCGGACTACACGACGAACGACGTCACTGCGACTAACGGCTCGCCCATCGTTATCGGGAACGCAACCGCTTGGGTGACGGCCAACCGCGGTCGCGGGGACCGGATCCAAATCGACGCGACCGACTACACCATCTTGTCGGTGGATACCAACACCCAGCTCACGCTGACCGAGCCCTTTACCGGCGCGACGGGCCCCGGAAAGGCGTACACGATCTCCCGGCAATTCGACACGCTTCAAGAGTGGGAGGATTGCATCAGTGCCGGGGTAGGCTGTGTCTATTTCCCGGTCACCGGCGGGGATCTCGTCGCCGATGACCGGGTTGAAGTGGGCATCGCTTACGACGACGGCGTCTTTGCCTTGACGTCCACGGTCACTATCGACGGCTCGACCACGGACGCAACCCACACCATCACCCTCACTGCGGATGGCGTAAACCGGCACTACGGAGTCACCGGCGCGGGAGTCGTCGTGGATGGACAAGACTTCGCGCGCGAGCTGCTCATCCTGGACAATAATGTCACCGTCGAATGGCTGGAGTTCATCCGGGTCCGGGGCGCGGACAACCGAGCCGCGATAAGGGTCGCCGGCCCAGTCGGCGAACCGTCGACGAACATTCTCTTGCAGAACCTTCTGATTCACGATTTCTTGGACCCCGGCGTCAATCGTGTAAGCGGGATACGTCTTTCGGGTGACCCGGGCAAGAGCGTGACTGTCCGCAACTGCATGATCTGGGACGGGGATCAAATAGGTATCGAGGCGGACGAGACGACGGATACGCTCATTGTCGAGAACTGCTCGATTGACAACATGGATAGTACGGTCGAGAGCAACGGAACCGGCATCGCCGCGATCAATACCGACGTGACCGTCCGGAACACCATCGCTACGAGCAACCCGGCGGGAGACTTCATCGCGACCGGCTCAGGTGGTTACTCAGGGGCCAGCACCAACAATACCGCTTCTGATGGCACGGCCCCGGGCGCCAGCGCCCAAACCGCTGCCGCGGTCGATCTTTTCGTGGCTCCTAACTCCAACTTGCATCTCATAAGCGGCGCGGTCGCCATCGACACTGCGGTCGACCTCTCACCGAGCTTCTCGAACGACATCGACGGGGACGGCCGCCCGTTCGGGCTTTCTTGGGACAGGGGTGCGGATGAATTTGGTCAAACCTACTACCGCTCCATCGGACCGGCGCCGGACTACACCACCGGTACCATCGATGCCACGAACGGCTCCGCGGTGGTAACGGGAACCGGGACGAGTTGGCAGACGGCGAATCGCGGGCGGGGCGACGCCATTACATTCCCCTGCCCGGACCCTCCAACCTGCACTGGCGGCACCGATTACACGATCCTCTCGGTCGATTCCGAGACGCAACTCACGCTAACGGCACCGGTGAGCGGCAATTTCACGGGAACGTACAACGTCGCCCGGCAATTCGACACACTCCAAGAGTGGGAGGACTGCATCAGTGCTGGAGTAGGCTGTGTTTACTTCCCGGTGACCGGCGGGGATCTCGTCGGCGACAACCGGGTTGAAGTGGGTATCGCTTACGACGACGGAGCCGCCTTCGCCGAGCTCTTGATCGACGACGCCACCACTGATGCCAACCACACGATCACCCTCACGGTGGATCCCGGAAACCGGCATAACGGGATTGCCGGTCAAGGGGTGGTGGTCGACCTAGGTCCTCTGGGCACGATCGATGCGGTGCGAGTGAGAGACGATTTCGTGACCGTGGAATGGCTGGAAATCACAGGTGGACAGCCAACACAAGGCGCGGAGGGCATCCATGTCCGCGCTCAGAGCCCTTCTAACCAAATCATTTTGCGGAATAACATCGTTCACGATGTCGATGGAGACGGAATCGTCAGCGCCTACGAAGGCGTCAATATCGATATCTATAACAACATCGTTTACGGGGGCGCGCTCAATGGCATTCGGATCAACGCCGTGACTCCACCCCACACCGGCGTGATCCGCATCTTGAATAACACCGTCTATAACAACGCCCTTAGGGGGATTCGCTCCAGCGATGCGGGTAGCGGGAAGTTGCTTCAAAACAACATCGCCCACAGTAATTCGCCGGGGTTGGATTTCTCGATTACTGGAACCCTCGATCCGGCCAGCAGTAACAACTTGGCCGGCGACGCGAGCGGTATTGCGCACTGCCCGGCGGGAGGAGGCATCGACTCGGTCCCGCTATCTGGTGCCGGCGGGGTGAACTTCGTTTCTACCGTCAGTGGCTCGGAGGACCTTCACATTACCAGCGCTAGCCGCGCGGTGGGGGCGGCGGCGGATCTGAGCGGCATCTTTACCGACGACATCGACGGGTGGATCGCGCGGCAAGCTCCTTGGGATATCGGTGCGGATGAGGTCGACGGGGCGGCGACCTCACCCACCAACTACCGCTCTATCGGAGGCGCGCCGCACTACACCGCCCCCGGTACTATCGACGCCACGGGCGGCTCCAATGTGGTGACCGGAACCGCCACGACTTGGCTGACGGCGAATCGCGGGCGGGGCGACGTCATCACCTTCCCGTGCCCGGACCCCCCAACCTGCACCGGCGGCACGGACTACACAGTTCTCTCGGTCGACTCGAACACGCAGCTCACCCTGACGACGCCGGTGAGCGGTAACTTCACGGGAACCCACAAGATCTCGCGGCAATTCGCGGCGCTTCAGGACTGGGAGACCTGCATCTCCAGTGGAGTAGGTTGTGTCTATTTCCCCGTCGGTGGCGGTGACCTCGTGACCGACAACCGAAGCGAGGTGGGGATCGCCTACGACGATGGAGCCTCCTTTGCCAGGGTCACGATCGATGGCTCCATAACCGATGCCAACCACACCATCACCCTCACGGTCGACCCAGGGAACCGGCATTACGGGATTGCCGGTCAAGGCGTTTTGCTCGACAACGGCACTGACACCAACGACGCACTTAGAATAGAGGACGATTTCGTGACCGTGGAATGGCTAGAGATCCAAGGTGGGGACATCCCGTCCCAACCAAGGGGCATTTTTGTTGCCAACCAGAACGTGCCGAACAAGATCATCGTGAGGAACAATCTCATTCATGAGGTAGGGGAAGACGGAATCGCGACTCTCGAGGCGGACCTCGTTATGGATGCGTATAACAACATCATCTACGCCACACCGGATGATGGCATCCAGATCGGCGAAACTCTCGGCCCAGGGGCTCAGATCCGCCTCTTGAACAATACCATTTACAATTGTACAGACCAGGGAATCACCTCTGCCGTTGGCGATCACTCCACAGTGACACTGCAAAACAACATTGCCTTCTGCACTGGCAACGATTTCAACATTACCCTACCCGTCAATCCCGCGAGCAGTAACAACCTCTCCGGTGACGGGACTGCAACGGCCCGTAGTCCCGCCGGGGGCGACCGGCCTAACGTTGCACTGGTGGATGTTCAATTCGTCAACACAGCTGGCCCTATCGACCTTCACATCCGGAGCGGAAGTCTCCTCGGTGCCGAAGATGGGGGCGTCGATTTGAGCTCCGTTTTCAACTTGGACATCGATGCCGGGGCACGCACGGTTCTCTGGGAGATCGGGGCGGATGATGTCGAGGCGACCACGGCGGTGGAGCTGGTGTTGTTCGAGGCTGTGGGTACAGACGGTGCTGTGGAGCTTAGGTGGGAGACCGGCTCGGAGCTCGGTAACCTGGGGTTCCATCTCTACCGGTCAAACACGGAGGAAGGCCCCTACGATCGGATCACGGCGAGCGTGATCCCAGGCTTGGGCTCGTCGCCCGAGGGTGCGAAGTACGCGTATCGCGACTCTGGCCTGACCAATGGCGTGACGTACTTCTACAAGCTGGAAGACATCGAGACGACCGGGATAACAGAGCTCCATGGACCGGTGTCCGCGATACCTACCGCGGAAGTTGTCGTCGAAGGCGACACCGGCGGCGAGGACGATTCGAGCGGAGACGAGCTCGGCGATCTGACCTCCCGCATCACGTACGGCGACCCATCTGCGAACGAGCTGAACGTACGCCGCCGCGGGAAGAAGTGGATGGAGCTGGAGCTGATTACGGAAGGTTTCTACGCCATACCGCAAGACGACGGCTCAGTACTCCTTGAGGTCCCTGGCTTCGAAGACTTCGGGGGTCCGGACTTGCCCGATGTGCCGGCCTACCGTACCTGGCAAGACGTCTTGGCGGGTCGCAGGGTGAAGCTGGCATCGGTGAAGACCTCCGGCATGGCCGAGTTTGCAAGTCTGCGTCCGAGCTCCTCTGAGCTGATCGTCGTGGCTTCGGGAGACGGCACGGTGCAGACCGGCCGTCGCCGTAGAAAGCGACGCCAACCCCCTCATGTTTACTACCCCGAGTCCTGGGCCCAGCTAATGAACGTGGGTTTCCAAGGTCCGGCGAAGAAGGCACTAGTCGAGATGGCGCCGCTCCGGTGGGATGCCACGGCCGAGAAACTGGTCCTGGCCCGCCGCATCGTGGTCCGCATCGCGTTCAAGGGTAAAGACAAGGCGGAGCTGAAACTTGGCAAGAGCCACCGAGAAGTCGGAAGCCATGCGAACCGGAGCGTCTACGCCCGGATAGCCGTGACGGAGCCGGGTCTCTATGGGGTCAGCTACGAGTCGGTTTTCGGCAATAGGAGAAAGGCCATCAAGACGAGCGCTTTGAGACTGAGCCGTCAGGGAGTGCCGGTGGCGTTCTTCGTGAGCCCGAACGCCAAGAAGTTCAAGAAGAAGTCGGTGCTGTACTTCCTGAGCGATGGGGCGGCTTTGAACCCGTATGGTCACGAAGCGGTCTACGAGCTCGAGTCGAGCTCCGAAGGCTTGCAGATGGGAGCCGTGGACGGAAGCCCGGTAGGTGCGCCCACGAGCTTTTACTGGAAGACACTCGAGCGAGAAGAAAACCTTTTGTACCAGGCGGCCTTCGAGGGCGAAGAGGACATCTGGCAGTGGGATTGGCTGTTCGGCCCGATGACCAACGGCTACCCGTTCGAAGTCACGAACCTATCGCCGGTGGCCGAAAACTCGAAGCTCAGAGTGTGGCTCCACGGAGCGAGTGACTTCCCCGAGGACCCCGACCACCACGTAAGACTCTACGTGAATGGAACCCTACTCACCGACACCTGGTGGGATGGCGAGACGCCTCACTTCGTGGAAGCGGAGCTTGGTCCGGGCTTGCTCCAAGAGGGCGAGAACACTCTGGAGATCGAAGAAGTGGGGGACACGGAAGCCCAGTACTCGATGGTGATGCTGGACCGTTTCGAGGTGAGCTACCCTGCCCAGCTCCTAGCCGAAGAGGGTGAACTGAAGGGCCTCTTCAGCGAGTCAGGAGTGGCGACTATCACTGGCCCACGTGGACAGATTGGAGCCCTCAGCCCACCCGCAGTCGCGCAGTCGACGGAGGGTGAGCCTTGGGGGTGGGGCCCCAAGGCATTGATATTCGACGTGACGGAGACCGAACCGCGACGAATCAGCGGAGCGAGCGTCGTTCCGGGTGGCTTGAGCTTCGGCGTGGAGTCGGGCCGTCACTATTTATTGACGGACTCGGTGAAGATTCCGGAAGTGAGCCGCGCGCAGTCGACCGGTCTCAAGCAAGTATGGAGCCGTGCTGAGTATCTGGTGATCGGACCTAGAGAATTCCTGGCTGCCGCGGTGCCGCTACTGGCCCACCGGAGGAACGAGGGTCTGATAGCGGGAGCGATTGCGACGGAAGACATCTTCGACGAGTTCGGCTATGGCGAGGCGACACCGGAGTCGATCCGGGATTTCTTGAGCTACGTGTACCACCACTGGAGCGAGCCGACCCTGAGGTACGTCGTCCTACTAGGAGACGGGACGTATGACACCAAGGACTATCTAGCAACCGGCGTCACGAGCCAGGTGCCGGTGAAGATCCTGAAGACGCGTTACATCTGGACGGCGTCGGATCCGTGGTACGGCGCCATCAACGGCGACGATATCTTGCCGGACGTGGCGATCGGACGACTACCCGCGGCCTCGGTAGAAGAAGCGGAGAGATTGGTTCAGAAGATCCTCGAGTACGAATCCGGGGAGGGAGATCCGGAGGCACCTTTTGTCCTGGTGGCGGACAACCCGGACCATGGAGGAGACTTCGTGGCGAACGCGGAGGAGCTTGCGACGACGGTACTGTCTGGCCAAGAGATTGACGAGCTCTATCTTTCCGAGTTGGGAACCGCGGCGACGCGAAGTGAGATCCTCGATGCATTCGACAGCGGAGCGTCTCTCATGAGCTACATGGGCCACGGCGCGATCCATCTTTGGGGCAATGAGAATTTGCTCAACATCTGGGATGTGGATTCACTGTCACCACAGTCTCAGCAACCTTTCCTCCTGACCATGAACTGCCTGAACGGGTACTTCCACTTCCCGTACTTCAACTCGCTATCCGAGGAACTACTCAAGGCAGAGGGCAAGGGCATCATCGCGGCCTTCTCGCCGACGGGATTCAGTCTGAACAGCCCCGCGCACCGATTCCACAAGGCTCTGCTAGATCATGTGGTGAACCAGCAGCACGAGCGATTGGGAGATGCGATCCTGGCCGGTCAGTCCGCTTATGCTCAGACGGGAGCCTTCCCCGAGCTTTTGCGTATCTACCATCTGCTGGGCGATCCGGCCCTGAGGTTGCGCTAGAGATCCAGTCCCCCGGCCACGCACTTCAAAGGAGGTCTTTACCCGTGGTGAGGGCCGTTCGGAGTAGCGGTTCCCCTTCTTGTTGGAAACGTTCCACTTCTTCATTCGTCAACACGAACAGATCGACTGCGCAGGGTAGCGGTCCCAGCGCGCGAAGCGCGGACGGGATCCGGTCGCGAGACTGATCGTGGGGACTGCTCTCTACCACGATTAGAAGATCGGCATCCGAGCGAGGTGACGGGACCCCCGTTGTCAGAGAGCCGAAGAGGATCACTCGTTCAATCTCAGGAACCCGTTTCCGGGCACGCAACGCCGCCTGGCGAAGTTGCTCAATTCTCTCCGCTTTGTTGAGGTAGATGGCGCCGGCAGAAATCGATGATCGTTCTTGCATCGGAGATCGCTCCTTCAGCCTCTCCCCGTGTGTACAGCTTCCCGGGATATCCCTCGGCGAAGCCGTTAGGGTAACGAGTCGGAATGTAATGCTTGTCGAGGCGGCTGGCGGTTTCGATGATCTCCTCAGGGGCTGCGGCGTCCTTGGGCAACGCCTCTACTAGCCCGGTGACCAAATGGCCCCACGGCTCTCCTCCCCGGACCATACTAAGGGCATTGACCGTCTTTTCAGCTGCTTGTTGCGAGGCGAAGGCGGCCCACTCGTAATCCGCGTCGTCGAGGGAATGCTCCGCGTGGCGGAGATCCCGCACGCCTTGCTCCAGCCAGTCACGCCATCTGTTCATATCTAACAACTTATTATCGCATGCCACTGTGGCACACGCTAAGGCTGACCGCCGCGCGCAAAGGGGGTAGTATCAGAGGTCGCCAGGGAGCGCATGCTGATCCCGGAGCCTTCTCCGGGCTTCTGCGTATCTACCATCTGACTCGGTGACCGGGCGCTCAGTCTCAGGTAGTCCTCGGGCACGCTATTATCCAGAGAAACCATCTACCGCCTGATCCAGCGCTCGGTTCCTTCCGCGGGCGGCGTTTAGAACCAAGAGTGCTATGACCGTTCGGTATCAGGTGATGTTGAATCGCTTGCGGATAGCCATGACGAACGCCAGCAAATCGTCGAGGTGGTCCTCGACCACCTCTCTCAGGATGGCCAGATCGACGATCTCGTATCCGTGAACAAGTATATTGCGGAAACCCACGATGTTCTTGAGATTCGCCACCAGGCGGTCCGGCAGAAAGCCTGCACGTTCCAGGATGTCGAATAACTCGCGGTTGGTACGAGGTTCTCCGAGGCGCTCGTCGGAAACGATGTGCGAAGCGACGTCGAGTGCCGCTTGGATTGCAATTTGAAGCGTGTGCTCGACAAAGCGCTCTTCACGGACATCACGCGAGATTTCGGCCGGACGGCTGAGGGTTTGGAGCTCCCGAACACTGTCTCGATGAGAGCCAACTTCTTGGCTATCAGTTCGGGATCGGTCACTTAAGCTCCTTACGACGGTGCGCCGCCTCCCGCAGCACAATTTTAGCATGTTCATCGATGTGTCGGGCGGCCCGGCGCACGGATTCCACAAAGCTGTACTCGCAAACGTCCTGAATCAGAACCACGAGCGTCTGGGCGACGCGATCCTTGCCGGCCAGCGTGCCTACGCACAGACGGGACTTTCCCCGAGCTTCTACGCATCTACCATCTCCTCGGCGATCCGGCCCTGCGGTTGAGATAGAGATCCAGTCCCCCGGCCACGCACCTACTCGTTACGCCTATTCAGTGCGCATGATGAATCAGCATCCTGCGCGGCTGAAACCGGCCAAGTAGGAAGCATTTCTGGGAGGTGGACAAAAAGCTAATCGTAATGGGTCCACATCCGGATGACTTTGACGATGCGCTCCTTCTCGTAGACCTGATAAACGAGACGGTGTTGCACGTTAATTCGGCGCGAGTAGGCGCCAGACAGGTCACCCATGAGCTTTTCGAAACGTGGCGGGCTCCGGAACGGATCTTTCTTCAAAATGGCGAGTAGGAACTCTACCTTTGGCCGAAGTCCTGACGCTGAGACTTTCTTCGCGTCTTTCTGGGCCTGGCGGGTCATGACGACCCGCCACTCAGTCACCAGTCCAATTCCTCAGCGCAGTCTTCCAATCTGGTAGCGAGACCCTCACGAATCGATTCCCGCATGTTGGGAATCGAGAGGAGATAGACCGTTTCTTGGAGCGCGCGCCAGTCATCTTCCGATACGAGGATGGCATTGGCTCTCTTACCACTGATCTGGATGACCTCGCTCGAAACAGCCACTTCATCCAGCAAGCGGTAGAGGTTTTGCCTTGCCTTGGTTGCGGTGATGCTCTTCATCAATCCTCCTATTTCATGTATCGTACGCTAAAGCGTACGTGTCGTCAAGGGCAGTGTGTCCCATCGCCTTCGACAAGGCCTCACGCTTGGGGCGCCGAACCCCTACCCATGGGGAAGTTAGTCCCGAGCGTGGCTGATTCCCCACGTGCCGCGCGACTCTGACGGCGGTCATCCCGGTAAATACCTGATTCAAAAGCCCTAAGTTGCACTCATCGGCGGCATCACAATTGCTTTAATTCGGGTGATGGAAGTGCGTTCGATGGGGAGTGGTGCGCCCGGTAACAAGATCCTGGGTCTTGCTCTGCTTGCTGTCACCTGTCTATTCGGAACGACCTCGCCCTCCTATGCCCAGATCGCGACCGGTACCTACATCGGGGACAACAGCGCAGGCCGTGTGATCACAGTTGGCTTCCAGCCGGACATCGTCATTATTAAGGTCGACGACGGAAGCATTTCCACTCCAACACAGGGGGTCATCAGAACCTCCACGATGGGCAACACGAAGGAAGCCTGGGGCAGTTCCGCCCTCCAGGCTGGTTACATCACAGCGCTCACGGGTACGGGGTTCACCGTGGGCAACGACATTCGAGTCAATGGCAGGGATATCTGCGGGCTGGGGACGGACCCTTGTGTCTACTACTGGATTGCCCTCAAGGCCGATAGCGATATCAAACTCGGCACCTACGTTGGCGACGGGAACGCCACGCAGTCCGTCACCGGGGTGGGTTTCTCTCCCGAGTACGTGATGACGATGGCTGACGCCAATCACTACCCTTACAACCGCACCAATCAGGGAACCGTGGAATCTCGTCGGCTGCGCAACGGAGGAACACCCAACAACGGCCTTCCATCTCTCGACGTCGGCGGCTTCACCGTCGGAAATGCAGGAAGTACCTCCGAGTTTCAAAACGAGAACCTCGTGACCTACCACTACATCGCGCTCAATGACGTCCCTGGGAAGATCAAGGTGGGTGGCTACGCAGGCATCGGGTCCTCGCAAAACATCACTGGACTCGGTTTTCAACCCGAATTCGTGATGACGCAGGCTTGGACCGACTCCAAGGAGGCGAATTTCAAGAGCGACAAGATGGCGGCCGGCGAGACGATGGACTTTGCTTCGGCCGTTCTTACGGGTCGCATCACGGCGATTCTTCCCGATGGTTTCACCGTGACCGGTGACAGCCGCGTCGGAAACTCCGGCGAAAGCTACGGTTACGTCGCCTTCAACGCCGGTCAAAACCCGCTTTGCTGGGACCCAAGCTACTTACACCGTCAGCAGGTGACGGTCTCGGCCGGATCCGTCGCGGTCCCGGCCGACTACACGCAATCTTTGACGTTCGACCACGCGGCGCTGGTCTCGGCGGGAAAATCCCTGGCGAACGGCGACGATCTCCGAGTTGTCTATTGGAATGGCGCTACCTGGGAAGAGCTCAACCGCATCCTCGATCCCGCGTCCTCGTGGAACAGCGCCACAACCACGATCTTGTTCAAGCTACCGGCCGGAATCGCTGCCTCTTCTTCGGACACCAACTACTACCTTCATTATGGCAACCCCGCCGCGACCAATCCGCCCGCGGACCCCGCATACGTATACGTCCATTACGATGGCTACGAGAGTGGGGACTACGGTGGCTGGACCGGTGAGAGCTCGGGGCCCGGAGACACCAACACTATCGTCACTGGGCCATCTCCCGTTCACAGTGGCACCTACGCCTCGGAGTCCTTCGTGGACGGCGACGCGGTTCAGTCGGACTGGGCGTTCGTCGACGAGGACTTCACCGGCAAGCCGGGTCTGCACTCGACGATCTGGGTCTACATTCCGACCGGCTACACCGCAGAAGATGACATCACCGTTCTTCATACCTACACCGGTGGCTGGACGACGAAGGTGGCGTCTTTGGCAATCCGCTCACCTATTGGGGATATGAGGCCCCTCCTTGGCATTCACCCGGCCGGACCCACGTTTCATTTCGGTACCGGTACCGCGCTGAGTTTGGATACATGGCACAAGTTGGAGATGAAAATCTGGGTCGATCCCGTCAACGGGCGCGCCGAGGTGTGGCAAGACGACGTCAAGACCATAGACCTGACCGGCGTCAACACCGGCAGTGGACCCATCGACCATACGATCCACAACATATTTCATAAGACGATTAGCGCCGTGCTCCCCGACACTCTCTATTTCGACGACTCTCTCGACCAGGTCTGGCTGGATGGCAACGACCCGACCGCCGTCTTAGGTGCCGAAACGGATGGGTGCGCCTGCGATTGGCAATTCACCAAGAAGATCACGATCGATCACACGAAAGTCGGGCTGGATAACACGGGCTCCCTGTCCGGCAACTTTCCCGTCTTCATCGATATCACCGCGGATTACCTGAAGACGACAGCAAACGGTGGCGACATACAAAACGCCAACGGCTATGACATCATCTTCCTGGATTCCGACCAGATGACTCCGCTCGACTACGAGGTCGAAAAATACGATGGATCGACTGGGCGCCTCGTGGCGTGGGTGAGCGTGCCCAACCTGTCCAAGGCGACCGACCGAGATATCTTCCTTTCTTATAGCAACGCCTGCATCTTCTCGTCTCAGGAGAACGTCGCCAATATTTGGACTTCCTTCAACGGAGTCTGGCACTCCAAGGAAACACCAGCAGACGGAACGACCGATGCTCATCGAGATTCGACCTCAAACAACAACCACGGAACCCCAGAGGACTTCGAAGATGGAGACGGCGGATCGACCGACGCGGTAGGCAATTTCGATGGCGCCAATGATTACAAGGTTAATGCCGACCGAGTGGCAGTCAATGACGACGCGAGTCTGGAGCCCAGTGGCGACATGACCCTGGAGGCTTGGGTGCAGTTCGATGCATCGACGGACGGATCGATCGTCTACAAGCGTCATTCGGCAGCGCCATGGTTCTCTTATCAACTCTACGCGAGCAGCTCGCAAGGCACCTTTAAGCCGTTTTTTGAATGGAGAAATAGTTCAGGGACCGCCTGGGTCACGTTCCAGACTGCTGGTGCATTGAGCATGGGGACTTGGTACCACCTGGTTGGTGTGCATTCGGGAACGGATCTCAAACTCTATATCAACGGAAGTAACGTCAACGTGACGAATGGGACGACTTCTGGGACGCTCTTCGATTCCGATTTCGAACTTAATATCGGGGCGACTTGGAGCGGAGGTCTGTCGATTGACGGTATCATCGACGAGGTTCGCATTTCTCCTAGCGCTCGCTCGGAGGATTGGATTCTGACCTCCTACAACCAGGGCTTACCCTCTTTCTACACCATTGAAAGTGCCGAGGACGTGACCCTTGCCGATCATGCGGTAGGTCAGGAATCGGACAAGTTCTTCTCCGCCCCCTCGGTCACGGGAGCGGAGCTCTTTGCCTTTCAGCTCACCAACAACACAGCCGGCGCCCTCACCGTGGACCAAGTGGTTCTGCCCCTGTCCGCCGTCAGTGGAATTGCCGATACGGATTTCGCCAATCTGCTTCTCTACGTAGATGACAACGGAGATGGAACGATCGATGGCTCCGATGTCACCGGCACGGTGGGGGGCTCGGGTTCCGTCGACGCGGGCGTGACGACAATCACTTTCGGTGCGAATTTCCCGATAGCCGCCAGCTCAACCGTCAACTACATCCTCATCGGGGACGCAAACAATCTGGTCTCCAACGACACGGTCACCATCGATCTAGATACTACTGATGTAACGCTCCTTTCGGGCACCGTGGCAGGTGTTGCGGCTACGAGTGCCACGCATACGTCGGATTGCCCCTTCAGCTTCTCGAGGCCGATTACCATCGACTACACCAAGGTCGGCGTGGACAACACCGGCTCGATACCCAATTTCCCCTTCCTGGTCAGTCTCACGCGGGACTACCTCAAGAGCTCCGGCAACGGAGGGGACGTCCAAGATATCAACGGCTACGACATAACTTTTCGGGCCGCGGACATGATGACGCAGCTCGACCACGAGGTGGAGACCTACAATCCGGTAACGGGTGAGCTAGTGGCTTGGGTGAGGATCCCGATTCTCTCGAAGTCCGCCGACACCGTCATTCACATGTTCTATGGCAGCGCCTGCGTGAGCTCATCCCAGGAGAATCCCGCCGGTCTGTGGGACGCATGCTACAAGGGTGTCTGGCATCTCCCCGAGGAGCAGGCAGGGATCGGCAACCTCGATCTTTATGTCGACTCGACTTCCCCTTCTTACGACGGTGACGACTATGTCGTGGCAACCGGGCAAAACGGGCAAGTAAACGGTGGGCAAGAGTTCGATGGCGTGGGTGACTATATCGACACCGGTGCCGATGATCCACTGGATATCACAGGGCCGCTGACGATGTCTGCGTGGGTGTATCGTCGAAGCACTGTCAACACTCACCATATCGGATCAAAAAACACTGGGCCCCTTACCCCTTGGCAGTTCGCCATGGTGTCGTCGACTAATGTCCTGAGACATTTTGTTGCGTCAGGCCCCGGTGGCCAAGGCGTTGGTTGGGAATCCCTCGATTCGAACGATCCGGTGGCCCTTGATGAATGGCACCACGTGGCGGTCGTGAGAACTCTGACCGACGTCACGTTCTATATCGATGGTGTCCAAGATTCGGGCGGGTGGCAGGCAATGACAATCTTTCCGACCGCCAATGCTACTACTGCGAAGCTGGGCGCTCATGCGGATGTCACCGTGAGTTTCTTCGATGGGTTCATGGATGAGATCCGGATTTCCTGTGAGGCGCGCTCCGCGGACTGGCTCCGGACGTCTTACAACAACCAGAGCGGCCCCAATGGCTCCTTTTCAGTGGGCGAGTGTCCCGACTTGTCGGTCGCCGATGCCGGGAACACCATCACCGTCACCGCTCCCAACAGCTTCGAGATGACCTTCGACACCTCCGCGGGAGGTGCCATCAAGACTTTCTATGACCTGGCAGAGGGACCCTCAGGAGTGAACGATCTGGCAGGTGACTTGAATACCGTCCAGGGGCTCCACAACTCCGGGGTGAGATTTTCCAGCACCAATTACAACACTTCGAAGAACAGTACTGCGAAACTGGACCTGCTCGAGGCTACTGCGACGCGAGTAAAGGTTCGCCAGGAAGCGTTTTACGAGTCCAACGCCGGCGTCATACTCGCTGGCATCAAAGGCCGTGGTGACTACAGTATTTACCCGTCCGGAAGGCTTGCGCTTCGTTGGAACCGACGGACCACAACCGCGTGGACATACGACACCGAATACCATGAGCTAGTCGCCCACTACATGACCACTCCGCCACTCGACTCTTGGGCTTCTTCCAGCGATACGGACGATACGCCAGATAACGCGGGAACGGATACTTTTCTGCTGCATCAGAATGAGGTGGTCGGAGCGAGGACTGACTTTCTCGACATCATTTATCAGGACTGGATCTTGGGCAACGGCTACCTCGGTGACGCCGACATAGCCGGCTGGGGTACGAACGGCCCCAATGAACGTCTGAACGCCTATTGGGATGATTTGACAAGCACCCCGCTGCCTGCCAACCGAAGTGATCTCTGGAACTTCCTGACTTACTTCAAGCCGGTGAATTTGGGTAGAACGCCAAACCCGTGGGAAGACACCGAAGTCAAGGGTCGTCGAGATGACTATCGGGTCACCGGCGCCTGTCCGACTTGTGGGCCCGACAACCTGGCGAGTCCCGCCGTTCCCATCGCGGGCGGCGGCTGGTTTCATCCAAGCGAGAATACTACCGGGCCGTCCGATTTCTTCAATGAGTCGGAAGCCGTTTACACGTTGGAATTCGACATGTCCGCGGGCCTTGAATTCGACATCGACGGTGGCACGGGAACACCTCCTACACGGTACTCGCCGGTGCTGAAGATCCGCCACTGGCGTTCGTTCCAGGATCCGGAAACGGTGACGCTCGAGGGCACAACGTTAACCAACGACGTCGACTTCAAGGCGGATGTCAAGCCGATTGCCCGCGCACACTTTGCGGACGAACTCACCTGGTACTCGACGCTCCAGAGCGCGGCGGTCACTTCGACTCCCACGGTGGGCACGACGACGGCTGTCTCTGGCGGGATCAGTTTCGTGGGTGCCAAGTACGGCAGCGGCGCGTCGATCGACGCAAACGGCGACACCATCACGTTCCCGGCGGCTCAGAACTTCAATGCGAGCGAGGGCACGGTGGAGTTCTGGTACCGGCCGAGCTACGAGTGCCAGCCGGCCCCGGGGACCTGCGACGGCGCGAGCCACGTATTCTGGCATATGCAGCAAGTCCCGACGGACTACTTCGCCTTCCGCAAGTCGGCCAGCAACGCGCTCGATTTCGAGACGCGCAACAATTCGAGCGGTCTCACCACGACCAAGACGGTTGCGCTGGCAGACTTCGGGTGGAGGGCCGAGGACTGGGTGCACCTGCGCGTGACCTGGGACAGCTCGGCCCCGGTGGCGAGCGACCGTCTCATGATCTACGTGAACGGCATGGCGCCCACGCAGTCGATCGCCGGCGGACCTTTCAACGGGGCTGGCCTAACAGTCGGCCCGAACTACATCGGCACGACCTCGTCCGGGGGCAATCATGCTTCCGGCATCCTCGACGAGTTCCGCGTCTACAGCACGGCGAATGCGCCGACGCCACTCGCTCACGGGGGGCTGACGTCGAGCGCAAACGAGTACTTGGCGAGCACAAGCCAGAACTTCCAGCTCGCGTTCGATGGGGTGGACGTGGACCGGCGAGGCGAGTACGCGTACTTTGGCGCGGACTCGCAGTTCCGTGGTCTGAACATAGGTCTGAGTGTAGTGGGAACGGGTGTGGGTGCCGGCGATTTGGTGTGGGAGTACTGGAACGGAACGACGGGTGCCTGGGATGATCTGGAAGCGGTGTTGAACTTCACCGACGAGACGGACTCGCTGACGAAGTCGAACGGCACGGTGTACTGGGAAGAGGACCCTCCGAACTGGGCGGAGTACTCTGTTAACGGAAGCCCCGATCTCTACTACATACGGGCGCATCTCGTGAACGGGGCGAGCTACGGTACGCCGCCGACTGAAGCTTTGATAAAAACCGACATTCTGTTGTTCCAGTACTGCAGCGATATTACCCAGGCCGCGCAGACTTTTAACTTCGCGGTACCGCTCGCGACAGCGGTGGAGCTGGTGTCGTTCGACGCTCCCCAAGACGCTCAGCCTCTCGATGGGGCCGTGGCTTTGGAGTGGACGACCGGCTCGGAGCTTGACAACCTCGGGTTCCATCTCTACCGAGCGGAATCGGAGGAAGGCCCGTTCACGCGGATCACCGCGAGCGTGATACCCGGACTCGGTTCTTCCCCGCAAGGAGCCACGTATAGCTATAGGGATTCCGGGCTCACCAACGGCGTGACCTACTACTACCAGCTGGAGGACATCGAGACCACAGGGAAGAAAGAGTTTAATGGCCCGGTATCGGCGACGCCCACAACAGAAGTTGTAGTGGAAGGGGACCCTGACGGCGAGGAGGGTTCGTCTGGAGCCGAGCTCGGCGAGCTGTCGTCTCGCATCACTTTTGGAGATCCATCTGCGAACGAGCTGAAGGTACGCCGCCGCGGTAAGAAGTGGATGGAGCTAACGCTCATCACCGAAGGCTTCTACGCGATCCCTCAAGAAGATGGCTCGGTACTGCTCGAGGTCCCGGGGTTCGAAGACTTCGGTGGTCCAGACTTGCCCGATGTCCCTGCCTACCGCACCTGGCAAGACGTCCTGGCGGGCCGGAATGTAACTCTAGTTTCGGTGAAGACTTTCGACGTCACCGAGTTTGCGAGCCTGCGCCCGAGCTCGTCCGAGCTGATTGTGGTGGCCAGCGGAGATGGAACGGTCCAGACCAGACGTCGCCGCAAGAAACGCCGCAAGCCCCCGCACGTGTACTACCCAGAGAAGTGGGCCCAGTTGATGAGTGTGGGTTTCCAGGGAGCGGCGAAGAAGGCGCTGGTCGAGATGGCCCCGCTGCGTTGGGATGCGACGGCGGAGCGTCTGGTACTAGCTCGACGTGTAGTAGTTCGGATCTCGTTCAAGGGCAAGGACAAGGCAGAGCTGAAGCTAGGTAAGAGCCACCGAGAAGTAGGAAGCCACGCCAACCGGAGCGTCTACGCCCGGATAGCGGTGACGGGGCCTGGCCTCTATGGGGTGAGCTACGAGTCGGTATTCGGCCAAATAGGTAAGACGAGAAAGGCCATCAAGACCAGCTCTTTGAGGCTGAGCCGTCAGGGCGAGCCGGTGGCGTTTTTCGTGAGCCCGAACTCGAAGAAGTTCAAGAAGAAGTCGGTGCTGTACTTCCTGAGCGATGGTGCGGACTTGAACCCCTATGGCCATGAAGCGGTCTACGAGCTCGAAGCCAGCCAACAAGGACTCCACATGGAATCCCTGAACGGAGCTCCGGTGGGAGCCCCGACCACCTTCTACTGGAAGACGGTGGAGCGGGAAGAGAATCTGCTCTACCAGGCTGCCTTTGAGGGCGAAGAAGACATCTGGCAGTGGGATTGGCTGTTCGGCCCGATGACGAACGGCTACCCCTTCGAAGTCACGAACCTGTCGCCGGTGGCCGAAAACTCGAAACTGAGAGTGTGGCTCCACGGAGCGAGCGATTTCCCCGAAGATCCGGACCACCACGTCAGACTCTACATAAACGGGATTCTCGTTAATGACACGTGGTGGGACGGCGAGACGCCTCACTTCGTCGAAGCGGAGCTGGGTCCTGGATTGCTCCTAGAGGGTGAGAACACTCTAGAAATAGAAGAAGTGGGGGACACGGAAGCTCAGTACTCGATGGTGATGCTGGACCGTTTCGAGGTGAGCTACCCATCGCAACTAATCGACGAACTGGACGGAAGCTTCACCCAATCAGGGTTAGCCATCATCTCCGGCGGAGCAGGACACCTTTTCGACGTGACGGAGGCCCAACCGAAACGCTTGAGCGGAGTGCAAGCAACTCAAGACGGATTGAGCTTCGGTGCGGCGTCGGCCCATCGCTACCTATTGGCGAGTTCGGTGCTGACTCCAGAGGTAAGACCGGCGCAGTCGACGGGTCTGAAGAAGGCGTGGAGTCGAGCGGAGTACCTGGTCATCGGTCCAAGGGAGTTCCTTGATGCTGCGGAGCCTCTGCTGGCCCACCGGAGAAACGAGGGCTTGATCGCAGGAGCGATTGCGACGGAAGACATCTTCGATGAGTTTGGATATGGAGAGTCGACCCCGGAATCGATCAAGGACTTCCTGAGCTATGTGTACCACCACTGGAGTGAGCCGACCCTGCGGTACGTCGTCTTACTAGGAGATGGTACCTACGATTTCAAAGATTACCTAGCGACGGGCGTTGCGAGCTATGTCCCAGTGAAGATCGTGGAGACTCGCTACATGTGGACGGCGTCGGATCCCTGGTATGGCGCGATCAATGGAGATGACATCCTACCGGACGTCGCCATAGGGCGACTTCCAGCTGCATCGGTCGGCGAAGTGCAAGCGTTGGTGCAGAAGATCCTCGACTATGAGTCTGGAGAAGGGGACCCGGGGGCTCCGATCGTTCTTATAACGGATAACCCGGACGTTGCAGGGAACTTCGACGCGGATGCTGAGGAGATAGCATCAACGTTGCTGACCGAACAAGGCGTCGAGAAGGTCTACCTGAGTCAGCTTGGACCCGCTGTCGCGCGCGGAGCCATCCTCAATGCTTTCGACGACGGTGCCTCGATCGTGAGTTACTTGGGTCATGGCGCAATCCATTTGTGGGCTCAGGAAAACTTGCTCGACATCTGGCAAGTGGGTTCCCTGGCACCACAGTCGCAGCAACCGCTCTTATTCACGATGAACTGCCTGAATGGGTACTTCCACTTCCCGTATCACAACTCGCTTTCGGAAGAGCTCTTGAAGGCAGAAGGGAAAGGCGTTATCGCTGCCTTTTCGCCGACCGGGTTGAGTTTGAACAGTCCGGCACATCGTTTCCACAAGGCGCTTCTCCAACAAGTCGTGCACAGCGACCATGAGCGATTGGGAGACGCGATACTTGCCGGTCAAGGAGTTTACGCGCACACTGGAGCCTTCCCCGAGCTTCTGAGCATCTATCATCTATTAGGTGATCCTGCCCTCAGGCTTCGCTAACCTTCCCGTTGTAGTCGAAACCCCTCACTATCCAATACGCCCCTTCAGCTAACGCTGTAAGTGGTTGACGATTAAACGATTGCAAAGAGGCCCAACTGCGAGGGTTCGGCACGACCATTGCATTACTCCAACCGACCAGAGGGAGAAGTCCGCCCTTGTAGGGTCAATGCCGCGAATCAATATGAAAACGACCGCTCGGATGCCAGGGATGCCACGCCTCGTGATGATCTCCGTTCTCGCCGTCGTTTTCGCCACTGTGACGACCGAGGCAGAGTCCCCACACGCCGGTGACCTGGTCAGCTCGTCAGGGGAGCGGGACCTTACCCGCGGTGTACTCGCCTTCAATGCGAACAAATCGGTCTACTTGCCGACCGAGACCGCGTACCTTCAAATGGGTGTCGTTGATGAAGACGGGCGTACGATTTGCGACGCCGAGCTCGACCTCACAGTTACGACACCCACTGGCGAGGTTGATACCCTCTCCACCGAGAACGGTCGGATTCGGAGAAATCCGGAATGCGGTCCCGACAACGTGATCGAAGCTCCGGACTACTTTGCCTACTACGCGACGCGGACTACCGGTACGTATGACGTTGCCCTAACGAGCCGCACTTTGGATGGCGTCAAGGAAACTCGAAATAGTTTCGAAGTTCGGGAAGACAGGCCCTTTGACATCGAGCGCATAGGCCCATCCCGAGTCTATCCTGTGGCCGACTACAGGATGCAACTTCGAGTCAAGGCCAACCAGGGGTACCAGGGCACACTCCGTGAGTACGTTCCAAGCGGTTTCGTCATTCGGGACCATCGTCTCAGGGTCAAGAGTCACGGAAGGGCGCAATTCGCACCGATCGATCGACCCTTGTCGAACCACGAAACCAGCGATGGCCGGATGGCTCTAACGTGGAAGGACATCGCCCTAACCCCTGGTGACGAACTGGAGGTCACGTACACGTTCAATACACCCAACACGTCTCCAGAATTCTACCTCTTGGGTGGAGTCGAGTTGGCCGATTTCGTCGAGGCGCGGTCGTGGCAGATTGCGGTGGATTCCACCGCGGTTTTCGATACATTCACCGAGACAGTCGATACGCCCATCACCGCTCACACACCCGATACGGGTTCCGGGTGGACGACAGTGTTCGACGATACGGGGGGTACTGAAGCCGAGATATCTGAAACGACGGATATCTTTCAAGCAAGTCAGATTCAGAACAATGTGGGGCAAGCTTACACCGCGCAGCCCACACCCACCACTGTCAACCAAAACGTCAGCATAACGCTAAAAGTCTTGGACACCACGTCGTCGGACAGGTCGGTGGGAATATTCGCCCGGAGAGCGGACAATAGCAACTTCTATCACGTACAGATCTTACCGAACGCTCACACTAACCCGAGCATTACCCTCTACAAGTTCGAGGGCGGCGTTCCTACGATTCTAGGAACCTTCGATGCGATCCTCGCGGTGGGGACGGTTATCAAGCTGGAAGTAAGAGACGTAACCAAGAAAGTCTTCGTGGACGGTGTGGAACGGATCAGTTCCTCAGACAACTCTCTGACTGCGGCCGGCACTTGGGGAGTCTATTTCGGAAATTTTAATGGCGCGGGAATTGGAGGCGATATACGGGGGACCTGGGACCTTGACGATTTTCTCGCCGAGGACGGCAATTTCCCTGACCCGCAGTCCTGCGCCCGCATAACGACAATTGGTGCGGGCGACGAACAGGCCTTCGACATGATCGTCCAGCCCGACGGCAGGTTCATTTTGGTGGGTTACAGCAACAACGGCAGCGACGAGGATATCGCCCTAGCCCGTTACCACCCGGACGGGCGACTAGACCTCAGCTTCGACGGCGATGGCATCCGGACCGACGACATTGGAACGAGTAACGAGCGGGCTCGCGCGGTGGCTCTCCAGTCGGATGGGAAGATTGTGGTCGCCGGTTACACGGACGACCCCGGTAACGAGGATTGGTTCGTGGCGCGGTACGATACCGACGGAAGTCTTGACCCGAGCTTCGGCGGCGGGATCGTAACCACTGCTATTAGCGGCCTCCAGGACCGACCCGCAGCCTTGGCTATCCAGCCGGATGGAAAAATTGTCGTCTCCGGCTATGGTGTTGCTGGAGGCGACGACGTGGCAGTGGTTCGCTATAACACCGACGGGAGCGTCGATCCGACCTTTAGCGGTGGAATCGTGACCACTGACGTCGCGGTCACAGACCGGGCCAATGATGTCAAGATTCAATCCGACGGAAAGATCGTCGTGGGCGGAACTACCACGATTGCTGGTGACCGGGCCTTCCTAGTCATCCGCTACAACAGCGACGGCAGCCCGGATAATTCTTTCGGCGCGAGCGGAGTCGTAACCACCCAGGTCCCGCTTAGCGACGAATTCGGCGAGGGGCTCGATATCCAGCCTGACGGAAAGATTGTGCTTGGCGGCTTCACCGACAACTTGACGGGCGACTTCATGGTCGCGCGTTATGACAGCAATGGCACATTGGACTCGACGTTCGGCACCGGTGGCATCGTGACGACCGACATCCTCGGTGGAGACGACGACGCGGACGATCTCCTGCTGCAACCCGACGGCAAGATCTTGGTGGCGGGGTACGCTCACAACGGACTGAATCAAGACTACGGAATCGTCCGGTACAACTCCGATGGCAGTTTGGATACTTCGTTCGGCACCGGCGGCAAAGTCACGACACCGATTGGCAGTCTCGACGACAACTCCGAAGCGTCGGCCCTCCTGCCGGACGGCAGCTTCATCGTGGCGGGTTTCAGCGCTAACGGCAGCGATTCCGATTTCTCCTGGGCCCGGCACAATCCGGATGGGAGTCTCGCCACCGGGTGTGGTGTGGTCAACTACCGCTCGATCGGAACCGCAGGAAACTATACTGACGGCACCGGCGTCGCCGCGACGAGCGGTTCGACTGTCGTTACGGGTATTGCCGCCGCAACTTGGAAGACCTCAAATCGCGGTCGTGGCGATCTGATCACGATCGACGGTGTGCCTTACACGGTCCTCTCGGTCGATTCCGAGACCCAGCTCACCCTGACCTCGCCCTACACCGAAGTGACTGGTTCGGGCAAGGCTTATACCATCGCCCGCAAGTTCACGACGCTTCCGGCATGGGAGGAGTGCGTCGACGCCACCACGGTGGTCCTCCCCTCGTGTCACGACGTCTATACGTCAAGCTTGACGGCGGACGATCGGAATGAGATTGGTATCGCCTACGCGGATACCGATTTTGTCGATCACGTCCTCATCCAAGGTGCCAGTACGGATGCCGATCACTTCATCACGCTGACCGCGGATGCAGGTAATCGTCACCTCGGAATAGCGAACGGCGGCGTGGTTCTCGATCCTTCCTCTACGAACGACCATGCCATCGAGGTGTGGACCGATTACACGCGCGTCGAGTGGCTCGAGATTACCGGCTGGGAAGGGAACAGCACAGAGGCTGTTCGCATCGACGCGGACTTAACCGAGTACGAGTTCTTGCTCATCCATGGGGGTCCGGAGACTAGCGACTCCGAGCAAGACGGGATTTACGTGGGTTCCAATCCTAACAGTTACACTGCGACGATTCGAAACACGATCGTCTACCGCGTCCCAAGAGCGGGAATTCACCTACAGAACCATATGGCTGGCCCGAGTCTCACGCTGAACGTGGAAAATGTCACGCTTTACGACAATGGCTTCGTGGGGATCGACTTTCAGCGAGGCGGTTTGACCAACCGGGGAGAGGCGGGGGCGATCGCTACAATCAACGCTAAAAATGTTCTTTCAGTGGGGAACACGAACAACGACTACACCACGATCGGCCCCGCAGCCTCATGGGGGAGCTCGGATAACAACTTGGATTCCGACGGGACAGCTCAGGGCACGAACCCTGTGAACTCGTCTGTCGCCGCGGTGATGTTCGTCTCCGATGTCCTAGGCACCGAGGATCTTCACATTCAACCCACGAGCAGCGCCGAAAACACGGGTGCCGATTTGAGCGGCTCCTTCTCGCTCGATATCGATGGGGGCACGAGGCCGGCGGGTCAATGGGACATTGGGGCGGACGAAGAGAGCGCTGCCGCGAGCTCACTCTCCTTGGCAAATCACGCTTCAGGCCAAGTCACGAATAAGTTTACCGGGGCTTCGCCCATCACGGACACGTGGTTTCAGTTCCGCCTGACTTCCTCGGGGACGGTCAACGTGGATGCCGTCCGTGTAGGATTCACGACCCTAACCGGTGTGTTGAACGGGGATGTTACCAACGGTGAGCTCTGGGAGGATACGAACGGAAACGGTACGTGGGATGACACCGGCGGCGGCGACACCCTCCTGGAGGGGAGCGTGACGCCATCCGGGGGAATATTGACTTTTAGCAACAACTTTCCGCCGGGCGCTGGCGGGACGAACTATTTCGTGAGGGCGAGCGTTGCCAATCTGGTGGCCGGTAATTCAACCGTCTTTTCGTTGGACAGTGCGGGCATCGACGAGGTGGAAGCGTCGGTGGGTGAGTCCGGCTCAATCACGAACGCTCTTCACTCGCAGAGTCTGAGCCCCTCGGTGAATTATCGTTCTGTTGGCACCAACAGCGCCATCCTCTATCAAGCGGGAACAGCCTCTATTTCGGCGGGCTCGAACGCCGTAACCTTCGGCGGTGGTGCCAGCCTACCGGTTCCGACGGCGATCGGTGCAGTAGGCCAAGGCGACAAGCTGGTCATCGGAAGCGAGACGTTCTTCATTCTGTCCCGAGACTCGAACACGCAGGTTACGATTCAAGAGATCGCGGTGTCCAACCACGCGGGCGAAGCCTATACCATCACTCGCGCCTACAACACATTGCAGGATTGGGAGGACGACTGTGTGGCGGTGCCGGGATGTCTGCCTACTTCTAGCGGTGGTCGAGGGGGCGACCTGGTCACGGACGATCGCTACGAGATCGGGGTTGCCTATAACGACGTGACGAGCGGTGCCTTCATCGATAATGACGCGGACGGAAGAGTGGTTCGAATTCTGGGCTCGACGGTGGATGCAACCCATCATAGGGACCTAACCGTCGCGGTGGGTCAGCGGCACAACGGAACGGCAGGAACGGGAGCGGTGGTCGACGGCCAAACGACGACTGCTTTTCCCATCCAGGTGAGCGAGAACGACACTCGCGTCGAGTGGCTCGAGGTCAAGAACGGCTACGATGTCGGAGACGGCGGGAGCTCATCCCTGTATATAGGCAATGGAGCCAGTAGTGTCACGAATGTCGTGCTGGAGTACATGCTGGTCTACGATTACGCCCTGAACTTCAACGCCGGCGCCAGGCCCAACAGCGGCGGAGGGAGCGACAGCTTCACTGTGCGCAACTCCATCTTCTATAACGGAGAGTACGGGGTGCGGAGCGTGCAGGCCGGCGACGTGGTGACGGTGGAGAACTGCACGTCGTACAACATGAGCAGCATTGGATACCACATAGGTGGCGGTGGTGTGATGTCCGTAACCAACTCCATCGCCACTGTCAGTGGCACCGCAGACTTCTCGGCCGGAATCACGGGTGATTACAATCTGGACCAGGACGGCAGTTCGGCGCCAGGGGCGAACTCGCTCCACGGCATGACGGCGGCTAGCCAGTTTGTCTCCATCACGCTAGGCTCCGAGGACTTGCATTTGAAAGTGGCAGCTAATGCTATCGACGCGGCGAATCCCACGCCCTTGTCCTTTTGCTGTGACATCGATGGAGGGCCGCGCATTGGGAGCTGGGACATCGGGGCCGATGAGTTCGGAGCGGGAGGAGCCGGAGGTTGTGGGCCCGAACTTCAGCTGGCCGAAACAGCGAGCTCGATCACTGTCACCGCCCCGAATAGCTTCGAGATGACCTTCGACTTACAGGCTGGGGGCGGGATTCAGAAGTTTTACGATCTCGCCGAGGATCCAGGCAGAAACTACGACTTGGCCGGTTCGCTCGAGTCTACGACAAGTCCCCGAAGCCTTCACAACCTCGGCCTGCAAGTCGGTGGGAACTTTCACAACCTAGGGGAGAACGACGCTGGTTCGACGCTCTCATTGCTCGAGGCGACACCGACAAGAGTGCGTATTCGCCAAGATTCGTTCTACGAGGACGGCGACACTGCCACTATTCTGGTCGGTGCGAAGGGTCGGGGCGACTACAGTATCTACCCCTCGGGCCGCCTGGCTCTCCGTTGGAATCGCACGAATACCGCAACAGTCAATTATGCGACGGAGATCCACGAGCTGGTGGTCCATGAGGCGGTAGCGCCCCTGGACAACTGGGGGAACTCCTCGAGTACCGACGATACCGATCCGAACCCAGGTACCGACAGCTTCGTTCTCGCCAAGAAGGATGTCGTCGGTGTCCGAACGGACTTCCTGCACATCATCTCTCAAGACTGGTCGACTGTAAATGGGCATCAGGACACCGCGGACGAAGTGGATTGGGCCTCATCCGGAGCGAACGAGCGGGTCGTCTTGTGGTGGGCCGAGACCGATGGGCTTTCGCTGAGTAATGGCGACAGCGATTCCTGGAGCTTGCTCACGTACTTCAAACCCACGAATTTTGGAAGTACGCCGAACCCATGGCAAGACCCGGAGGTTACCGGACGGCGAGACGATTACCGAGTGACCACCGGTTGTCCGACCTGCGGACCCGACGATCTGGCGAGTCCTGCAGCCCCTACCGCGGGAGCCGGCTGGTTCCATGCGAGTGAGAATACGGTCGGGCCGAGTGACTTTTTCAACGAGTCGGAGGCCGCGTATACCCTGGACTTCGATATGGCGGCGGGGTTGACGTTCGACATCGATGGCGGGCTGGGCACGCCGCCGGTTCGGTACTCACCGTTCTTCAAGATCCGTCAATGGCGCTCGTTCCAAGATCCCGAGACCGTGACCGTCGAGGGGACGACACTGAGCAATGACGTAGACTTCAGGGCGGACGTCAAGCCCGTCTCCCGCGCCCACTTCGCGAGCGACCTCACCTGGTACTCGACGCTCCAGAGCGCGGCGGCCACTTCGGCGCCCGCGGTGGGCACGACGACGAGTGTCTCCGGCGCGATCAGCTTCGTGGGTGCCAGGTACGGCAGCGGCGCGTCGATCGACGCCAACGGCGACACGATCACGTTCCCGGCGGCTCAGAATTTCAATGCGAGCGCGGGAACGCTGGAGTTCTGGTACCGCCCGAGCTACGAGTGCCAGCCAGCCCCGGGGACCTGCGACGGTACAAAGCACGTGTTCTGGCACATGGAGCAAGTCCCGACGGACTACTTTGCGTTTCGCAAGACGACGGGCGACACGCTCCAGTTCGAGACGCGCAATAGCTCGAGTGGTATCACAACCACCAAATCCGTCGCGCTCGCGAACTTCGGGTGGAGGGCCGAGGACTGGGTGCACCTGCGCGTGACCTGGGACTCCACGGCCCCCGTGGCGAGCGACCGGCTCATGATCTACGTGAACGGAGTGGCGCCCACACAGTCGATCGCCGGCGGACCCTTCAACGGGGCTGGCCTAACAGTCGGTCCGAACTACATCGGCACGGACTCAGGTGGGGGGAACCATGCTTCCGGTATCCTCGACGAGCTCCGAGTCTACAACACGGCGAATGCGCCGACGCCACTCGCTCACGGGGGGCTGACGTCGAGCGCAAACGAGTACTTGGCGAGCACAAGCCAGAACTTCCAGCTCGCGTTCGATGGGGTGGACGTGGACCGGCGCGGTGAGTACGCGTACTTTGGCGCGGACTCGCAGTTCCGTGGTCTGAACATAGGTCTGAGTGTAGTGGGAACGGGTGTGGGTGCCGGCGATTTGGTGTGGGAGTACTGGAACGGAACGACGGGTGCCTGGGATGATCTGGAAGCGGTGTTGAACTTCACCGACGAGACGGATTCGCTGACGAAGTCGAACGGTACGGTGTACTGGGAGGATGACCCCGCAAACTGGGCAGAGTACTCGGTGAACGGAAGTCCGGACCTCTTCTATGTACGGGCTCACCTGGTGAACGGAGCTAGTTACGGCACGCCACCAACCGAGGCTTTGATAAAGACCGACATTTTGTTGTTCCAGTACTGCAGCGATATTACTCAGGCCGCGCAGACGTTTAGCTTTGCCGTGCCGCTCGCGACGGCAGTGGAGCTCGTGTCGTTCGAGGCTCTGCCGCTCGACGGCGCTGTGGCCTTGGAGTGGAAAACCGGCTCGGAGCTCGACAACCTGGGCTTCCATCTTTACCGGGCAGAATCTGAGGAAGGCCAGTACACGCGAATCACGACGAGCGTGATACCCGGCCTGGGCTCCTCTCCGCAAGGAGCCACGTACAACTATCGTGACTCCGGGCTGTCCAATGGCGTGACCTACTACTACAAACTTGAGGATATCGAAACGACGGGGGCGAAGGAGTTTCACGGTCCGGTGTCAGCGACACCGACGGGAGAAGTTGCAATTGAGGACGATCCTGAGGGTGAAGACGGAACCGCGGGAGGCGGCACGTCCGGCGAGGAAGAACTTGGTGAGCTCTCGTCCCGGATCACCTACGGAGATCCCTCAGCGAACGAGCTCCTGGTCCGCCACCGCGGGAGGAAGTGGATGGAGCTGACGCTTATCACCGAAGGCTTCTACGCCATTCCTCAAGAAGACGGCTCGGTACTCCTCGAGGTCCCGGGCTTCGAAGACTTCGGGGGTCCGGACTTGCCGGATGTCCCCGCGTACCGTACCTGGCAAGACGTCCTAGCTGGCCGCGACGTGAAGTTGGCCTCCGTGAAGACCGATGGGGTGGCGGAGTTTGCAAGCCTCCGTCCCAGCTCTTCGGAACTAATTGTCATTGCTTCCGGAGACGGCACGGTACAGACCGGCCGTCGGCGTAAGAAACGGCGCAAGCCGTCCCATGTTTACTACCCCGAGTCCTGGGCTAAGCTGATGAGTGTGGGCTTCCAAGGTGCTGCGAAGAAAGCCTTAGTCGAGATGGCTCCCCTTAGATGGGATGCGACGGCTGAGAAACTGGTCCTGGCCCGGCGCCTCGTGGTCCGCATCGCGTTCAAGGGAAAAGACAAGGCGGAGCTGCAACTCGGCAAGAGCCACCGAGAAGTGGGAAGCCACGCGAACCGGAGCGTCTACGCCCGGATAGCGGTGACGGGGCCTGGCCTCTATGGGGTGAGCTACGAGTCGGTATTCGGCCAAATAGGTAAGACGAGAAAGGCCATCAAGACCAGCTCTTTGAGGCTGAGCCGTCAGGGCGAGCCGGTGGCGTTTTTCGTGAGCCCGAACTCGAAGAAGTTCAAGAAGAAGTCGGTGCTGTACTTCCTGAGCGATGGTGCGGACTTGAACCCCTATGGCCATGAAGCGGTCTACGAGCTCGAAGCCAGCCAACAAGGACTCCACATGGAATCCCTGAACGGAGCTCCGGTGGGAGCCCCGACCACCTTCTACTGGAAGACGGTGGAGCGGGAAGAGAATCTGCTCTACCAGGCTGCCTTTGAGGGCGAAGAAGACATCTGGCAGTGGGATTGGCTGTTCGGCCCGATGACGAACGGCTACCCCTTCGAAGTCACGAACCTGTCGCCGGTGGCCGAAAACTCGAAACTGAGAGTGTGGCTCCACGGAGCGAGCGATTTCCCCGAAGATCCGGACCACCACGTCAGACTCTACATAAACGGGATTCTCGTTAATGACACGTGGTGGGACGGCGAGACGCCTCACTTCGTCGAAGCGGAGCTGGGTCCTGGATTGCTCCTAGAGGGTGAGAACACTCTAGAAATAGAAGAAGTGGGGGACACGGAAGCTCAGTACTCGATGGTGATGCTGGACCGTTTCGAGGTGAGCTACCCATCGCAACTAATCGACGAACTGGACGGAAGCTTCACCCAATCAGGGTTAGCCATCATCTCCGGCGGAGCAGGACACCTTTTCGACGTGACGGAGGCCCAACCGAAACGCTTGAGCGGAGTGCAAGCAACTCAAGACGGATTGAGCTTCGGTGCGGCGTCGGCCCATCGCTACCTGTTGGCGAGTTCGGTGCTGACTCCAGAGGTAAGACCGGCGCAGTCGACGGGTCTGAAGAAGGCGTGGAGTCGAGCGGAGTACCTGGTCATCGGTCCAAGGGAGTTCCTTGATGCTGCGGAGCCTCTGCTGGCCCACCGGAGAAACGAGGGTTTGATCGCAGGAGCGATTGCGACGGAAGACATCTTCGAAGAGTTCGGGTATGGAGAAGCGACACCGGAATCGATCAAGGACTTCCTGAGCTATGTGTACCACCACTGGAGTGAGCCGACCCTGCGGTACGTCGTCTTACTAGGAGATGGTACCTACGATTTCAAAGATTACCTAGCGACGGGCGTTGCGAGCTATGTCCCAGTGAAGATCGTGGAGACTCGCTACATGTGGACGGCGTCGGATCCCTGGTATGGCGCGATCAATGGAGATGACATCCTACCGGACGTCGCCATAGGGCGACTTCCAGCTGCATCGGTCGGCGAAGTGCAAGCGTTGGTGCAGAAGATCCTCGACTATGAATCCGGCGAAGCAGATCCCGAAGCGCCCATCGTGCTCATTACGGATAATAACCCGGACGTGGCGGGAAACTTCGACGCGGACGCGGAGGAGCTCGCGTCGACCGTACTGAAGGACGAAGACCTCGAGAAAATCTACCTCTCGGAGCTAGGGGCAAGTGGAGCTCAAGGCGCGATCTTGAGTGCCTTCGATCAAGGTGCGTCTCTGATGAGCTACATGGGTCACGGAGCGATTCACTTGTGGGCTCAGGAAAACTTGCTCGATATCTGGCAAGTGGGTTCCCTGGCACCACAGTCGCAGCAACCGCTCTTATTCACGATGAACTGCCTGAACGGCTACTTCCACTTCCCGTACTTCAACTCTCTGTCGGAGGAGCTGCTGAAGGCGGAAGGCAAGGGCGTTATCGCCGCGTTCTCACCAACGGGGCTAAGTCTGAATAGCCCGGCACATCGATTCCACAAAGCGCTTCTCCAGCAAGTCGTGCATAGTGAGCATGAGCGACTGGGCGATGCGATACTCGCCGGCCAGACAGGCTATGCACAAACGGGAGCCTTCCCCGAGTTGCTCACCATCTATCATCTACTAGGTGATCCTGGTCTGAAACTCCGTTAGTCGGGTTAAATTAAAAGTCGAGGGGAAATCCCCACCAAGCTCGGCGATTCACCCTCAGTCGTACCCCCCAGAAGCTCCCTGCTTTCAGTGATATAGGTGAGTTTCCACCATCGACTTCGGGCATCGTTCTTGCAAGATCGGTGGGAATTCCTATGACCAATTGCAGCTCGAAATCCAGGCGACGGGGCCTCAGTACGTCTGGCCTCCTCGCGCTAACCCTCATCTGGAACCTTTTCGCGGCGGCAACCTCCGATGCCCAGTCGTGCGCAAAGTTGACGCAGATCGGGACTGGTGTTGATCAAGCCTTCGACATGGCCGTCCAGCCCGACGGCAGGTTCATTCTGGCGGGTCACACAACCGGTGTCGATGAGGATATCGCTTTAGTTCGCTACCACCCGGACGGGCGTTTAGATCTCAGTTTCGACGCAGATGGCATTCGGATCGACAACATCGGAGTAGGAAGCAACGAGCGAGCCCGCGCCGTGGCTCTCCAGTCGGATGGGAAAATTGTCGTCGCCGGATTCACCGATGACGCGGGAAACGACGATTGGTTCGTCGCGCGGTACGACACCGACGGGAGCTTGGACCCGAGCTTCAGCGGCGGGATCGTGACGACCGCGATTACCGGGGTCCAAGACCGTGCCGCTGCGATAGCGATTCAAGCCGACGGGAAGATCGTAGTCGTGGGTTTTGGCGGGATTGGCGACGAAGACGTTGTCGTGGTGCGCTACAACACCGATGGGAGCGTGGACCCGAGCTTCAGCGGTGGGATCGTGAGCACGGACGCTGGCAGCGGCGATCGCGTCAACGACGTCAAGATTCAGGCCGACGGAAAGATCGTGGTGGGCGGCAATACCAACCTTGCTGGAGATAAGGCGTTTTTGGCTGTGCGTTACAACGGCGACGGTAGCTTGGACACGTCCTTCGACGTCGACGGAGTTGTAACCACCCAGATCTCTGCAAACGCTGACAACGGCGAAGCACTGGATATCTATCCCGACGGCAGGATTGTGTTGGCAGGTTTCTACTTCGATGGACTGGACGAGGACTTCGCAGTCGTGCGTTACAACAGCAACGGCAGCTTGGACACGTCCTTCGACACCGACGGCATCGTAATTACCGACTTTAACGGTAACGACGACAATGCCGACGATCTCCTACTGCAGCCCGACGGCAAGATATTGGTGGCCGGCTACGCCCATAACGGGATTGATCAAGACTACGGGGTCGTCCGATACAATTCCGACGGCAGTCTGGATACCTCCTTTGGCAGCGGCGGCAAAGTCACGACGCCGATTGGCGGTCTAGACGACAACTCCGAGGCATCGGCCCTTCTGCCGGACGGCAGTTTCATCGTGGCAGGTTTCAGCGACAACGGCACCGATTTCGACTTCTCGTGGACCCGATACAACCCGGACGGCAGCGTGGCCATGTCGTGCGGGGTCGTCAATTACCGCTCGATAGGAACCGCGGGAAACTACACAGACGGCACCGGCGTCACCGCTACCAACGGTTCGGTGATCGTTACCGGTGCGGCTACAACGTGGAGGTCTTCGAATCGCGGTCGTGGGGACCGCATCACGATAAACGGCGTACCTTACACGGTTCTCTCGGTCGACTCCGAGACTCAGCTCACGTTGACCGCTCCGTTCAACGGAGCGACCGGCTCCGGCAAGAGCTACACGATCAGCCGCAAGTTCTCGACGCTGCAGGGGTGGGAAGATTGCATCTCCTTCGGCACCGTACCAGCGGCGAACGTTGCACTGAGCGATGGGTGGTTCACGGGGTTGGGCGCCTATACCGTCCCCGCCGGTACCGACAGGGTCCTCGTATTTGCAACCAGCTACGAGGATAACGTATCCACCTACCCAATCATCAGCGACGTGACGTTCGGCGGGGTGTCCATGACGCGCGCGGTCCAGGCACAAGTCGTTAGTGTGGGAACCGCCAATAACTCCGAGATCTGGTATCTGAAAGACACCGATATTCCGGCGGGAAGCAACTCCTTTGTCGTCGTGTACGATGTTTCTCCGGACGAGGCGGAGCTCCACGGCTATGCGCTTTTTACCAAGGTCGATCAAGTGAGTCCCATCCTAGATTTTGATTCCGCAACCACTACTTCGGGTGATGTGGTCGGTCCGACCCCGGCGTTCAACGTTGCCCAAGGAGGCATGGCGGTTGCGAGCGCCGCAAGCGGGAAGGACGGAAACTTCAGTGACGGTTCATGGGGAGCCGGTTGGGTAGAGGGGGCAGATCAGCAAGACGGCATTCCTGCGATGACGATGGGAACCGCCAATACGTCGAGTGCCTACGGAGCCGCCGGTACAGACACTGCCACTGCCACCTATGTTTCCGGTGCCAATCGCCAGGTCATCGTGGCCGCTAGTCTCAACCCGGCCCCACAATCTTGTGAGGGTGTTTTCAGCGCCAGCTACATTGCCGACGATCGGTCTGAAGTGGGGATTGCTTACAACGATTCCATCGTTCCCACGGATGCCGACTTCACCGCCGCGGTTTCGATGGTCGGCTCGGTGACCGATGCCGGTCATGACATCACGCTTACCGCCGATGACGGGAATCGTCATTATGGTCTGCAAACACAAGGGGTCCTCATCGACAACGGCTCCTCCGGGGCTGACACGATCAGTATCGACGACGACTTCGTCACCGTGGAATGGCTGGAGGTCTTCAAAGGAGGCGGGTCGTCCGACGGGGTCTCGGTTCAAAATCAAAGCGCCTCGAATCAGATCGTGATCCGAAACATGTTGATACATGATACCGGGTCGAGCGGTATCTCGTTATTGGGCACCACTCCGATCGTCGACGTTTACAACAACTTTGTCTTCCAAACCGGTTCCCGTGGGATTGCCATTCTTGGGAATCCGACCGCGACGATCCGGGTTCTCAACAACACGGTGTATAGCAATCCGAACCAGGGCATCGAGGCCGCGTTCGCGGGCGTTTATCCGAATGTGCTCCTTCGGAACAATATCTCCCATACCAGTGGACTGGATGACTTTAAGGTGGCCGGTTTTAACCCAGCGAGCAGCCACAACTTGGCGAGCGACATGACCGGCACCACACACAGCAATCCTCCGGGCACAGGACAGGATAACGTTCCCTTGACCGGCGGCGGGGGCGTCAACTTCGTAGATCCGTTCACGGTCAACATGGAGGATTTTCACATCCAACCGGTGACGAGCGTTGCGTGGAATGTAGGCGCGGACTTGAGTGGCGTTTTTACAACCGACATCGACAACGGGACGAGGCCCTCGGGCCCTCAATGGGACATCGGGGCGGACGAAGAGGGAGCCGCTGCCAGCTCGCTCTCCTTGGCAAACCATCCCTCCGGTCAGACGACGAATAAGTTTAGCGGGGCGTCTCCCGTCACCGACACGCTGTTTCAGTTCCGGCTGACCCCTTCGGGGACGGTAAATGTAGATACCGTCCGGGTAGGGTTCACCACCCTTACTGGCGTGTTGAATGGGGACGTGACGAACGGCGAGCTCTGGGAGGATACGAACGGCAACGGAACCTGGGATGACAGTGGGGGAGGGGATACGCTCCTCGAAGGAAGCGTAACGCCGTCCGGTGGTGTGCTGACCTTCAACAACAACTTCCCACCGGGCGCCGGTGGGACAAACTATTTCGTCAGGGCGACGGTTTCCAATCTGGTGGCCGGTAATTCAACCGTCTTTTCGTTGGACGCCGCGGGCATCGACGAGGTGGAAGCGTCGGTGGGTGAGTCCGGATCGATCACGAATGCCCTTCACTCACAGAGCATGAGTCCCTCCATCAACTATCGCTCCATTGGTACTAATAGCAGCGTTCTCTACCAGGCAGGTAACGCTTCGGTCTTGGCGGGCTCGAACGCCGTAACCTTCGGCGGTGGCGCCAGCCTTCCGGTTCCGACGGCAATCGGCGCTGTGGGCCAGGGCGACAAGCTGGTCATCGGAAGCGAGACGTTCTTCATTCTGTCCCGAGACTCGAACACGCAGGTTACGATTCAAGAGATCGCGGTTTCGAACCACGCGGGCGAAGCCTATACCATCACCCGCGCCTACAACACGCTCCAAGATTGGGAGGACGACTGCGTCGCGGTGCCCGGATGTCTGCCTACTTCTAGCGGTGGTCGAGGGGGCGACCTGGTCACGGACGATCGCTACGAGATCGGGGTTGCCTATAACGACGTGGCGAGTGGCCCGTTCATCGACGATGACGTGGACGGAAGAGTGGTTCGAATTCTGGGCTCGACGGTGGATGCAACGCGTCATCGGGACCTAACCGTCGCAGCGGGTCAACGGCACAACGGAACGGCAGGAACGGGAGCGGTGGTCGACGGCCAAACGACGACGGCTTTTCCCATTCAGGTGAGCGAGAACGACACGCGGGTCGAGTGGTTCGAGGTCAAGAACGGCTACGATGTAGGGGACGGCGGGAGTTCATCCCTGTATGTAGGCAATGGAGCCGTTAGTGTCACGAATGTCGTGCTGGAGTACATGCTGGTCTACGATTACCTCGCCGGAAACTTCAACGCCGGCGCCAGGCCCAACACCAACCTTGGAGGGAACGACAGCTTCACCGTGCGCAACTCCATCTTCTACAACGGAGACTACGGGGTGCGGAGCGGCAATCAGGCCGGCGATTCGGTGACGGCGGAGAACTGCACGACGTATAACGTGCTCAAGGATGGATACCAGCAGGCCGGCGGTGGTGTGCTTTCAGTCACCAACTCCATCGCCATGGCGAGCGGCACGGGCTCTGATTTCAGCGCCGGAGTCACCGGAGACTACAATCTGGACGAGGATGGCACCGCACCGGGGGCTAACTCGGTGCACGGTGCAACGATTGCCAATCAGTTCGTTTCCATCGCGCTCGGGTCAGAAGACTTGCACCTGAAGGTGGGAGCCGACGCTATCGACGTCGCCGATCCTACTCCCTTGTCGTTTTGTTGTGACATCGATGGAGGGCCGCGCATAGGAAACTGGGACATCGGCGCCGATGAGTTCGGAGCGGGAGGAGCCGGAGGTTGTGGCCCGGACCTTCAGGTAACGGAAGGGTCGGGCACCTTTACGGTCACCGCTCCGGGAAGCTTCGAGATGCGCTTCAATGAGGCCACCGGTGGTGGCATCGACCTCTTCTACGACTTGGCCGAGGATCCCGGTCGCACGATCGATCTCGCTGGCGGTACCAACGAGGTCAAGACGCTCTTTCACGTCAACATGTTCGATGGCGCCACTTTTTTCACGACGAGTACGAATGATTCTGGCGCCCAGGTGGACGTGCTCGAGGTGACGGCGACACGTGTAAGAGTCCGTCAAAACACGTTCCTTCAAGACCAAGGCGGCCCCACGATTCTAGGCGGAGTGAAGGGGTTCGGGGACTACAGCATCTATCCTAGCGGGAAGATGGCTATAAAGTGGAACCTAACGTCGACGACCGCTGTGGCCTATCAGTCCCAGGGGATGGAACTGGGTGTTCACCATAGTTCGGCAGGCGGCAACCCACTCAACAATTGGACGGCCCACCGCGAGTTGGGCACTACCTTTGGACCAGGGCTTTCGTTCGGTGACGATGATTTCGTCATGATGAAAAACGACTCCGTCGGCGTAAGGACCGATTTCCTTAACGTTCTCTACCAAGATTGGACAACCCCGACGCACGTGGAAGACGCCGATTACTCGGATTCCGTGCAAAACGGCGCCTTCGAGTATGCGTTCGTCAACTGGCGCGCGGTCGGAGCCGCGGGTCTGCCCGCGGATTCCGATCAGATCTGGAACTTTCTGAGTTTCTTCAAGCCGACCAACTTGGTAGACCGACTCGACGCCGCCGTAACGGGAAGGCGGGACGACTATCGCGGGCCCGACGATTTGGCGACACCGGTTGCTCCTACAGCAGGTAGCGGCTGGTTTCATCCCAGTGAAAACACGGCCAGCCCATCCGACTTCTTCAATGAGTCCGAAGGCGTCTACACGTTGGACTTCGACATGACGAGCGGGCTCAATTTCGATATCGACGGCGGCTTAGGCGCGCCGCCGGTTCGGCATTCGCCCTTCTTCAAGATACGTCAGTGGCGCTCACTTCAAGACCCCGCGACAGTAACGCTCGAGGGCGTGACGCTCGCGAACGACGCCGACTACCGCGCCGACGTGAAGCCTCTGTCGCGAGTCTACGCGGGGCAGGATCCGATTTGGTACTCGACGCTTCAGGAAACGTCCTTCGTATCAACGCCCGATATCGGGAGCAGCGGTACCATCCAAGGAACAATCAGCTACGTACCTGCCCTGTACGGGCAGGGTGCCCGGTTTGATGGGGTGAGCGACGTGATCACGTTCGGCAGCACCGGGATGGATGTCACCCGAGGCACCGTGGAGTTTTGGGTCCAGCCAGAGTTCGATCACACCGATGGGGTGCGACATACCTTCTGGTTCAACTCGGGTTCCGGGGGAGATTTCTTCCTCCTCGAAAAAACGGCGGCGAACAACCTGGAGTTCGGCGTCTTCAATGGTACGTCGACTCTGGTGAGAATCCTGTCCACCGACTTTAGCTGGAGAAACGGGGACTGGGTGCACATCCGTGCGATCTGGACAGAGGCCGGCATCGTAGGTGAACAACTACGACTCTTCGTCAACGGATCGGAGCTCACGCATACCGACGTGGGTATGTACAACTCCACCGGTATGACCGTCGGGAGCAATTTCATAGGGAACATTCAGGCAGGAACCTCGCCCGCCATAGCCGTAATCGACGAGTTCGTCCTCTATGAGGGGGACCACCAGCCCGCGCTGCGCGCGTACGCCGGTCTCACGAGTCACCCGAAAGAGTTCATGGCGAGCCCGACGAACAATCTCACCTTCGCATTGTGGCCTGCGGACGCGAACGGGCGCACTGACTACTTTTACTTCGGTTCGGATAGCCAGTTTCGCGGCCTCAATATCGCGCTGGAAACAGCGGGCGTCGGCACGCCACTCCTCAAATGGGAGTACTGGGATGGCGTAAACGGCGCTTGGGCCGACCTGGATACCCTAGGCACCTTTGTCGACGAGACTAATTCGTTGACCGAACTACATGGGACCGTTTACTGGGAAGAAGACCCACCGAATTGGATGCCGTACGCCGTGACGGACGGTCCGGAGCTCTACTACGTCCGGTTGCATGCACTAATCGGCTCGAATTACACGACCATGCCGAAAGAGGCACTGATCAAGACGGACATTCTGTTACTCCAGTTGTGCGGAGACATCACGGCGGCGGCACAGACGTTCAACATTCCTGTGCCTTTGGCGACAGCGGTGGAGCTCGTGTCGTTCGATGCTCACGGCAAAGACGGTGCGGTCGAGCTCGAATGGAAGACAGGTTCGGAGCTCAACAATCTCGGCTTCCATCTGTATAGGTCGACAACCGCAGACGGTCTTTATGAACGGATCACAGGTAACGTGAACGGATCACAGGTAACGTGATCCCGGGGCTCGGCTCGTCGCCGCAGGGTGCTACGTATAGCTACCGTGATTCCGGTCTCACCAATGGCCTGACGTACTACTACAAACTGGAGGACATCGAGACTGCCGGCGAGAAAGAATTTCACGGCCCCGTGTCGGCGACCCCGACCGCGGAAGGTGGCTCCGAGGGTGAAGAGGAAACGAGTGGCGGAGTCTCTTCCGGCGAGGAAGATCTCGGCGAGCTAACTTCGCGCATCACGTACGGAGATCCGTCGTCGAACGAGCTGAAGGTGCGCCGCCGTGGGAAGAAGTGGATGGAGCTGGAGCTCATCACGCAAGGTTTTTATGCCATTCCTCAGGAGGATGGCTCGGTGCTGCTCGAGGTCCCAGGCTTCGAGGACTTCGGTGGTTCGGACCTGCCGGACGTGCCGGTCTATCGCACTTGGCAGGATGTCCTGGCCGGCCGCAACGTGACGCTCGATTCTGTGAGTACCGAAGGAGTGGCGGAGTTCGCAAGCCTTCGGCCGAGCTCTTCAGAGCTGATCGTCGTTGCTTCGGGAGACGGAACGGTGCAGGCGGGCCGTCGACGTAAGAAACGCCGCAAGCCGCCTCACGTTTACTACCCCGAGTCCTGGGCGCAGTTGATGAGTGTCGGCTTCCAAGGAGCCGCCAAGAAGGCCATGGTCGAGATGGCCCCACTTCGGTGGGATGCCACGGCCGAGCGTCTGGTCCTCGCGCGTCGCCTGGTGGTGCGTATTTCGTTCAAGGGTAAAGACAAGGCCGAGCTGAAGCTCGGAAAGAGCCATCGAGAAGTCGGGAGCCACGCCAACCGGAGCGTCTACGCTCGGATCGCGGTGACCGAGCCGGGTCTGTACGAGGTGAGCTACGAATCGGTATTCGGCCAATTCGGTAAGAAGAGAAAAGCCATCAAGACGAGCTCCTTGAGACTGAGCCGTCAGGGCGAACCGGTGGCGTTTTTCGTGAGCTCGAACGGTAAGAAGTTCAAGAAGAAGTCGAAGTTGTACTTCCTGAGCGAGGGAGCTTCCTTGAACCCGTACGGTCACGAAGCGGTCTATGAGCTCGAAGCCAGCCAACAAGGTCTCCAGATGGAACCCCTGAACGGAAGCCCGGTGGGAGCTCCGACCAGTTTCTACTGGAAGACGGTGAAGCGGGAAGAGAACCTGCTTTATCAAGCTGCATTCGAAGGCGAAGAGGACATCTGGCAATGGGATTGGCTCTTCGGCCCGATGACCAACAGCTACCCGTTCGAAGTCACCAATCTGTCTCCAGTACCGGAGAGCTCGAAACTTAGAGTCTGGCTGCACGGAGCGAGCGATTTCCCTGAGGATCCGGACCACCACGTCCGGCTCTACATCAATGGGATTCTCATTGATGAAACCTGGTGGGATGGCGAGACCCCGCACTTCGTAGAAGCACAGCTTGGCCCAGGTCCTCTCCTCGAGGGTGAGAACAGTCTAGAGATAGAGGAAGTAGGGGACACCGAAGCCGAGTACTCGATGGTGATGCTGGATCGTTTCGAGGTGAGCTACCCGGCGCAGCTAGTGGCGGAAGACGGGGAGCTGAGGGGCAGCTTCAGCGAATCGGGAGTGGCGACCATCACCGGCCCAGCGGCCGAGATATTCGACGTGACGGAGGCGGCACCGAGACGACTCACGGGAGTCAGTGTCGGCGACAGTATTACAAGCTTCCGTGCGGAGTCTGGTCGTCGTTATCTATCGACTAGTTCGGTGAAGACTCCGGAAGTGAGACCCGCACCGTCTGCAGGACTCAAGAAGGCGTGGAGCCGTGCGGAGTACTTGGTGATCGGTCCGAGAGCGTTCCTCGCGGCTGCGGAGCCTCTCCTGGATCACCGGAGAAACGAAGGTTTGATAACGGGAGCGATAGCAACGGAAGACATCTTCGACGAGTTCGGGTATGGAGAAGCGACACCGGAATCGATCAAGGACTTCCTGAGCTATGTGTACCACCACTGGAGTGAGCCGACCCTGCGGTACGTCGTGTTACTAGGAGATGGTACCTACGATTTCAAAGATTACCTAGCGACGGGCGTTGCGAGCTATGTCCCAGTGAAGATCGTGGAGACTCGCTACATGTGGACGGCGTCGGATCCCTGGTATGGCGCGATCAATGGAGATGACATCCTACCGGACGTCGCCATAGGGCGACTTCCAGCTGCATCGGTCGGCGAAGTGCAAGCGTTGGTGCAGAAGATCCTCGACTATGAGTCTGGAGAAGGGGACCCGGGGGCTCCGATCGTTCTTATAACGGATAACCCGGACGTTGCAGGGAACTTCGACGCGGATGCTGAGGAGATAGCATCAACGTTGCTGACCGAACAAGGCGTCGAGAAGGTCTACCTGAGTCAGCTTGGACCCGCTGTCGCGCGCGGAGCCATCCTCAATGCTTTCGACGACGGTGCCTCGATCGTGAGTTACTTGGGTCATGGCGCAATCCATTTGTGGGCTCAGGAAAACTTGCTCGACATCTGGCAAGTGGGTTCCCTGGCACCACAGTCGCAGCAACCGCTCTTATTCACGATGAACTGCCTGAACGGCTACTTCCACTTCCCGTACCACAACTCGCTTTCCGAGGAACTCCTTAAAGCGGAAGGGAAGGGTGTCATCGCCGCGTTCTCGCCGACGGGGCTAAGTCTGAACAGCCCGGCACATCGATTCCACAAGGCGCTTCTCCAACAGGTCGTGCACAGCGACCATGAGCGACTGGGCGATGCGATACTCTCCGGCCAAACGGTCTACGCCCACACCGGAGCTTTCCCCGAGCTTCTGAGCATCTACCACCTTCTCGGTGATCCAGCCTTGACGCTCCGATAGCCGCGGGAAAACCCTCCGGAACCGTAGGGAACTCCCCTCTCCTGGGGGGTCCTCAACCGATATAAACCTCTAAACCATTGCATTTAAAACTATTTCGCCATGGGCCCGGCCGCCCCTCCCGGCACGGGTCTTGCTCTTCCATTGCCCGATGGACCCGAGAACTGTGCCCACACGCGCATTCATAAGGAAGCCTCTATGCCAGTGGCGCGACCTTGCGAGTCGAGCGGCGTCCCTCGCCGTAGTCATTGGGCTTTCTTTGTTTGCGGTGGGGGTAGAAGCTGAGGTCATCTACTACTCTGTAGGGACGGACAACACGTCGCTTTATTCAGATACGGCTTCGGCCGCGAGCGGAACGCTTACCCTGAATAGCCCGGCTGCGGACCGCATCGGGGTGGGTGACGAGATACGGGAAGGGTTGAATCGTTACTACATCACAGGGCGTAACTCAACGACCGTGTTTACGATTCAAAACTCCGCGGCCAACGGTGGAACGCCCGGGGATACCAACATTAGCTTCGCGTCAACCGCGATTACGATTTTCCGGGCCTTCAACACGCTGTCTGACGCCACCCGGAACTCCGACGATGGCACCCACCTGGGCGGCAACGATCTTGTCACCAACGACATCCAACTCAACTGGCCTTGCTACAACGACGCTGCGGCGGACCCTTCCGCAAGGGTGCAGGTCCGTGAGTCGGGGTCGGAAACGTGGACCACCGACGCCACCCGCTACATCAGGATCTACACGCCCACCACCACGAACGAGGTCGGAGTCTCCCAGAGACACGATGGCCGGGCCGGCACGGGGTATCGGATCGCTCCCACAGGTCCCGCCGGTGTGAATTTCTTCAACTTCATCTACGTCGGCACGGGAAACGTGCGCATCGAGGGGCTCGAGATCGACGGCTCGGGCCTCACCAACGCAGGGAACATCCGGGGCATCATGGTCAACGAGGACGTCAACCCCATGGCCGACGTCCGGATCTCCCACAACCTCATTCACGACATCACCAACACCACCGACTACGACGGGGCGGGCCAGGCCGACCTCATGGGAATGCGGATCGAGGACGTCGACAACGCCACGGTCTGGAACAACATCGTCTACAACCTGACCAACGGCTCCCTCCACGCCAACAGCGACACCTCGGGCATCCAGAGCGCGGGCGCCAACGGGAGGACGCACTACGTATACAACAACACGGTCTACAACCTCGATGGTGGCCAGCGGCCGGTGCGGGGGATCTTTGACTTCAACATCACGATCAACGCCAGAAACAACTACGTCGGCCTGATGACGAGCACCACGACCAACGAGTGTTATAACGGCCCTTTCCTCAACGCCGCGGGCGACAACTACAACGTCTCCTCGGACGGGACCGCGTCCGGCACCGGAAGCCAGACCGGCCAGTCGAATTACGCCGCCTATTTTGCCGATGTTACGGGCGGAAGCGAGAATCTACACTTGCAGAGCGACTCCGACACCCTGTGGGGCTCGTTCGGCGCCGATCTCGATAGCGATCCTGACCTTCCCGTCACCGACGATATTGATGGGGAGGCTCGGGATGCGGTGACCCCCGATATCGGCGCGGACGAGTTCTCCGCGACAGAGCTCCACCGCTCGGTAGGCATCACCCCGACCGACCTCAATACGAGTGCCCGCACGGTGCAGATCTCGGGTAACACCGCCGTCTTTTCGGGTCCGATGCCGGACAACGTGGGTGTGGGCGACGTGCTCCAGTACCAAGTGGCCTCCACGTTCTACCTAGCTTTTATCCATGGCCGGAGCTCCAACACGGTCTACACGGTCGGAACATCGGCGGGTGGCACGGCCCAGGCCGCCGCGGCAGGCACCGCCGTCGGCGTCTACCGCGCCTATACGTCTCTCAATAATTGGGAGATCCAGGACGAGAACAACACGTTAGATGATTCCGTCGAAAATTTCGACACGTCGAAGGATCTTCTCGGTGATCGGACCTTGATGCTGGTAGCCTGCTACGGCGACGGTACGGATACCGCTCCGGTTTCCATGCAGAACTTCAACACGGGTCCGGATAACTACATCCGCATTTACACTCCTGTGGGACCGTCAGAAGTCGGCGCGAGTCAGCGGCATAACGGGATGTGGGATCCGAGCGCCTACCACATGATCGTTGGCAACGCCACGGGGATTCTCGTTCAGGACAACTACGTCGATATCGATGGTCTGCAAGTTTACGTCAACAGCGTCAACGCTCCAGATCAAGCGGCTATCTATTATTTCAATATCACCGGAGCCGGAGAGGGTAGGGTATCCAACAACATTCTCCGAGGCATCAACATCGCCATAACCAATCACGCTGGAACCGGGTTTTTCAACGTTGGGACGGTGGACCTCTACGTAAACAACAACGTCATTTATGACTTCCGTGGAGATATGTGGAATAACGGTATCTTCGCGGACGACGCCGAATCCACTCTCTACGCCTACAACAATACGATTCACAACTGTCAGGAAGGTCTTTCGTGAGCTCGCACGAAAAGAGATTGGATACCTCCGCCATGTGCTCCCGCAGCTTCCTCAACCGTCCGACCAAATTGAGGAAGACGAGCGCACGCAGCGGGAGGGAATTTTCATCGCCCTGGCGCGGTTCATTCCGCGCGCCTTGGACAATAGACCACTGGTGCTCCTGGTGGATGATCTTACCGCCGCGGACGAGGCAACGCTTCTGCTGTTCCGGTGGCTCGTGCGTTCCACGAACCTAAAAATGCTGGTTTGTGGCACGTCCATGAAGCTCCTCACGCTTGGCGAGGAAGACGAATCACCGCTTCGCCGTTTTTATGGAACGTACCACGAGGAGCTAGACATCCAAGCGATTCAATTGCGGCCTCTGAAGTCGAAGGACATCGCCGAGTTTCTCAAGGGAGCCTTTCCGGGGTTGAATCTATCCGAGTCGTTCGCCGAGGAGCTCGAGCGGCTGACCTATGGCAATCCGCTCTTTCTGACGGAGATCGCACGAAAGCTCGTCGCCAACGACAAGATAAAGCTGGTAGGTCGACAATGGATATTGCAGCCGCTTAGCGCCGGTTACCTTCCTCGGTCTCTCGAGGAGGTCGTTCTGGAAAAGATCTCCGCCCTCAACGATTCGGATCGCGAGTTCCTCGCCCGAGCGTCGACCCTCGGCGAGGATGTCCCGGTGAGCCTCTTGACGGGGAGCTCTCAAGAGCAGGAAACCGCGGTCCTGGAGTTCGTGGATCGGGCGGCGGCACTTGGACTCGTGAAACTCGATTTTCAGTTGAACGACGAAACCATGCGCTTTCTTGGAAAACGAGTGCTGGAGATCAGCTACGGCGCCATTGAGCCAGAGAAGCGGAAGGCTCTCCACGAGAGTATTGGTGATTACCAGGAAGGCTTGGCCAAGCAACACCTGATGTCATCCGCGTCGGTGCTGGCCTACCACTTCCAACGTTCTGCGAACCAAGAGAAGGCGCGGCGATACGAACAGATGCGACGTGCCTACGGTGAAGCGACCTTCAGCGGCGAGGAAGCCGTCAATTATTCAGGCGAGTTGCCGGAGCTCGATGCGCAAACGGAACTCCCTTTGGACGAGGAAAGTCTTCGGGTCGTCCATGACCTCCTGCGCTCCGTGCTGTCCGCGGTGCGTAGTCTCAAGCTGTATCCTGCCGAGAGTCCTGCGATTGCGCGCGCGCGACGTCAGGTCAAGGAAGTCCTGGACCGGCTTCTGGACCAGAACCCAGTGGTACGGCTTTCCCGCACCCAGCGCACCCTTCGAGTCAACGATCAACCTCTGAAGGTGGCAGAGTATCGGTCGCTCACCAAGGCCTTCATCGCGCTCATGGACGAGTCAGATTTGGATGCCATTCGATTTCGTAGTCAGGTTCCAGAGGAAGAGCTCGACATCGTGCTGCAAACACTTTCCGAGCTGGAGCCCAAGAAGATCGGGCGGCGATTTTGGCGGAAACTGCGAGAGGAAAAAGATCTGCGACACGTCGAGCCTCAGCAGTTGCCTTCTGCGGCGGTTCGCAAAATTCGGAAAGCCAATAAGGGAAAATCGAAACGGACGAGCAAGGGATCATCGGCCCCTCCCGTATTTGGTCCAGAGGAAGAGCTTCGAGAAGACGAGCTGACCGCGGTACCCAACATCCTCCGCTCGTTTCTCGGGGCGGCCAAGAACGCACGGTTGTACCCCATTGACAGCCAACCGGTGACGAGAGCCGTCAAGGAGCTCCACGAAGCTCTGAGAGCCGTCCTCAACAAGCGAGCGATCCTGAACCTAGCGTGTGCCGACGACGCCCTGATCGTAAACGGCGCCAAGGTCAATACCCACGACTACTCCGAACTCACCGAGAGCTTCCTCGCCTTCGTCGACGGGATGCAGCTCAACACTATCTCGTTCAGTGCCGAGCTATCCGAGCAAGATGTCGGGTCGTTCATCGATGCTCTTCGCCAGGTTAGTGCCCGTAGTGGCAGTGACAGCGCTTGGGATGAGCTCATCGACAAACACGAGCTGGCCCACGTAAGCGTCAATCAGGCGAGCTACGAGCTCGCCTGGCGCCAAGCCGGCGATACCCAGGAGCCGGTCGCCGCGAGTGACGTCGTCGAGCTCGAAGAGAAGAAAGCCCCGAACAAAATAGAGCATTCGATTGCGAATGCTCCTCACGAGCAGATCCAGAAAGATTTCCCGATCCTCGTTTGGAAGCTCCTGGAGGACCGCCAATCGGGCGCTTTTGCGCTTCTTATCAGTCGACTGCTTGAGGATTACGCGTCACGTCGCATCGAGCAAAGGGAGCTCACGATCAAGGCGGTCGCGAACGCGTTCGAGCACGCGAATCTGGCAAATCGCAGCCACTTTGCACAAGCCGCTCTCCCTAGCCTGCTCGAGTGCCTGCGGTCGGAGCAAGACCCCAAGATCCTGCCGAAGCTGGTTGCCGTCCTTAACCAGATGTCGATGGAGAGTGTCCAGCTCGGCGACTATCAGTTAGCCGGGTTGGTCGTGCAAGGGATTCGGGAGCGACGAAAACGTCTGAGGGAGGAAGAGCCCGCGTTGGTCGGCGTTCTCGATAAACTGCTACACGTGGATGTCGATGTTCATGCCGGCTCGATCGTTCAGGAAGACCTTTGTTCCGATGCGGTGAGCCGTCACCGACGGGCGGTGGAGTTTCTTGGGATTTTGGGTGAGCACGGCGTCCCAATCTCGATCGAGGCCATCAAGCAGGAGAAAAGCCTCCGGGTCCGCCAGTTAGCGGCACGAATGCTCGCGGACGTGGGGCCGGCCGGTGCGCGTGAACTGAAGCGAGCCCTTGCACTAGAGATCACAGTGGAGCAGAGGTTTCGCATTCTCGAGGTTATCGACCTCGTCACGCGGGATCTCAAGACGGAAATAACCTACAGCCTGGGAGACGCGAACCCCAAGATCCGTCGCGCCGCTTTTCGTCTCGCCGAGCGAATGAAGGACGACGAAATCATGGAAGTCGTAGCTCCGTTCGCTCATCGTGAGGACCTAGCGGTGGTCAAGGGTACGATTCGCAGTTTGGCGCACATGGGATCGATCGCCGCTGCCAAGGCGGTCACAGCAATTCTCGATAAGACCGGGGATCCCGAGCTGGCGATTGTGTGTTGTCAGGCTCTCGGTCAAATCGGAGATCCCGCTTCGGTAAAGGCCCTGGTGAAGGCGCTTGGGCGGCGTCGCCGGCTGGGGCTGGCGCCATGGTGGCCACCGCAAGTGCGTGCGACCGCGGCATTGGCATTGGCACAGATACGTCATCCCTGGGCGAAGACTGCATTGACGAAGTTTGCGCGAGACCCGGAGGCTCAGGTGCGGCAGATAGCGACTTCGCAGCCGGCAGCTGCTGCGGCCGCGCCAGAATGGGGATCAGAACTGGAACGCTCCGCAGTCGCCCCGATGGAGTTGGAGCCAGAAGCTGCGGAGAGTAGCAAGGAAGAATTCGAAGAGGAGGGGGCGGAAGAAGCCCAACCTCAGGTGGTCACGAAGCTGCAAGCCGCTGATTAGTGGCCTGTGAACAGTGAACAGAGAACCGAGAACCGACTACTGACCGGGCCCGTCGTTTTCGGGCTCAGAGGACTCTTCGGAGAGCGTTTCTCTTCTCGCTATTCTCTCGTACCGGCTCCAGGTTTCCCGATCCAGCGGCTGATCGAGACTGAACTTGTAACGTTTGGGCTTACCCATTCCGAGAACGTCCGCTTCGTAGGTCTCGATAATGACGTTCTTGGCATCCGTTCTCTCCATGACACGAATGGCAGAGAGTTCCCACTTCCATTCGTGGGCATCGGAGTTAAAACCGATCGAGCCGCCCTCCAGGCTCAGGGAGCCTATGCAGCTGCCAAAGCGGTGTCGGTGCCTCGCCTCGAAGGAAACGGGTAGCGTTTTTTTCCAAATCTCGTCGTCGACTTCGGTGAGCAATTCTGAGGCACCGGAGAACGTCGGGTTCCGTCGAAGTGCCTCTTCCAGCCTCGCCTTGCTCGTTTCGAAGTCTCCGCTTTCTCGTGCTAGCGTCGCTTCGTAGAAGAGCTGTGGCTCGCTGAGTGCGGCCGCCTCACGGCCAGTGCGTGGGGGAGCTTTCGTTTCGCCACGGGCTCGAGCGAGCAGCTCAGGAGCTCCGGCAAAGTTGGGGTTCCTGTCGAGCAGCTCCTCCAACTTGACCCTGCCGGTCTCGTTGTCTCCCCGCTCGAGCGCTTGTTTCGCCTCCCTATAGAGCTGTGCCTCGGTGCGGAAAACCGGGGGACTGGTCTCATCCGAGATTTCTACGTCCTCCCCGTGAACCATTTCGACCGTCTCTACTCCCCGCTCCGGGTCGCGTTCGGCCTTGGCCAGTAGGTCGGCGGCACCCGCAAACTCAGGGTCCCTTCGAAGCAGCTCCTCCAACTTGGCTTGGGCGTCCGCCGCGGCTCCGGATTCCAGGTCCTCGTTGGCCGCGAAGAAGAGCTCACTGTCATCCAGTTGCTCGTATGAAGTCGGCGCTTGGAGCTCCCCCTTCTGGACGGCGTCGTGAAGTTCGATTTGCGATGCGGAGTCGCTAATTTGCGGCGGTGGCTCTTCGCCACGCATGCTCGAACGCGGAAGTACTAAGAAGGAGACGACGGCTGCCGCGATGACCGGTACAGTTATCGCGGCGTAGAGAAGTCGCCTCGGCGTGGAGTTGGGCGCTTTGGGCTCGACCGGGGGCACGGCACTCTCGAGTGGTCGGGTACCTCCCGAATCGTCCATCGCCGTCGCGTCGTAAAGGTCCATATCCGTGTGTACTCCACCGGCCGGACCCCGGGTCGGCGTTTGGGCAGTTTCCGCCGCCGCCCCGGTCCTCGCCAGGTTCGACATCGGGAGGCCCAACGCATGAGAGGCCAAAGCCTTTTTGACCTCTTCGGCACTGGCGAATCGATCCGCGGGATCCTTGGCTAGGCAGCGCAAGACGATCCCGCCGAGCGCGGGGGAAACGTTCGGATTGATGCTCTCTGGTGACGCCGGCTTCTCGGTGAGAATCGCTTGGGCGGCGGCGGCGAAAGAGTCACCGGTAAATGGGAGCTTGCGGGTAAGCAAACGGTAGATCACGACACCGAAGGCGAAGAGATCGGTCCGCTGATCGATGGTCCCTTTCGAAAGCTGTTCGGGTGCCATGTAATTCGGGCTTCCCAGACTGTGCTCGGTGGGCGTCAATTGAGTACCGACGACGTGGGCGATACCGAAATCCATGATTTTCGGGTGCAGGCCGGGGGTGACGAGGATGTTTGCTGGCTTGATGTCGCGATGAACGATTCCAAAGGAATGCGCGTAGCTCAGCGCATCGAGAATTTCGTGTGCAACCTGGACAGTTTCTTCTACCTCGAGCTCTCTTTCCTGCGTGAGGGCGGCGAGGGTGGGCCCCTCTGCATACTCCATGACGATGAACGGGCTTTCTTGGTCCGCGTGCCCCACATCGAAGACAGTCACGATGCCCGGGTGGATGAGCTTCCCGGCGGCTTTCGCTTCCCGGCGAAAACGGTTTCTGTATCGTTCCTGTTCCCGAGCGGTCAAGAATGTTGCCGCTTGGATCAGCTTGATGGCTACAACACGCTCGATCGCGGGATCCCTTGCCAGGAAAACCGCGCCCATGGAGCCACGTCCCAAAAGTTCCTGGACCTCGTACCTACCCAGCCGTTGAGGCAGATGGGTGGATGTGGCGGTTACGACGGCAGACTCGCTACCGTCTGCGGCTTCTTTGGCCGGCTCTGCGGTTGCTGGATTTTCGATGGCCAGTGCTCCCACCGAAACAAGGCTGCAAAGACAACGGAGAGTTTCGTCCGCATCCAAAGGAGAGATCCCGGCAAGGTCGAAAACGGTAGATGAGCCGTCCGCACGACTCTGTGCGAGATCGAGCACGACTCGCTCTTGAGCAGAGAGTGCATTCTCTTCAAGGGGAAGGGCCGCAACGTCCGGTTTGCTGATAACTCTCTTGAGATCACCGAGCAAGCTTTTGATCGTCTCCGGATCTTGAATACCCCTGGTGCCTTCCAGGATGACGTCGACCGGGGAGAGGTTCATCGCCACGTCCTCAGCGACCGGATTCTCGAGCTCCTCGAAGCGGTACTTCCCGGATACCCAGCCGAATGACGAGTAGACAATGTGTTTCATGCGCCGGGCGCTCTGAGCCTCAATTTCTTGCGGCGACATGAACTCCATCTCAATGATGGTCTCCACGAGACTTTGCCCGGTCTTCTTCATGATCTGCCAGGCGAACTCGAGATCGCTACGTTTGATCTTTCCTTCGCGTACTAGAACCTCACCTAGGCGATCCTCATCATCGTCGGACCCGGCAAAGACGATTGAGCCTTTGTTGAAATAGATCCGCTTGGATACATTCTTGCTGGAAAGATAGAGAACGCCGCTTTTACCGCCAAGGTAGATGGCGCGGACGATTACCGATAAGGGGTCCTTGCCCAGGTTCCCGTAAAGAGAGAGGATTCGGCTCATTCTATGGGGTGCCCACCAAGGCAAACTTCATAAGGTGACGACTTCTTTCCTCGACTTGTCTTTTTTGTTCTCGACCACGAGTTTGCCCCCGTCCTCCTGCGCGCGGACTACATAGTTGAGGAGATTCAGGGCTTTTCGCAAAACGTCGGCCTTCGACTTGACGCCGAGGGCCTTGATCAGGCCTTGCAGGTCTCTCTCGGCTTCATCCGAAAAATCTATCGTAAATCTCGACATGTCCTACTCTTTGAGCTCCACTTCCGGCTGGACCTTGGATACCTCGATACAGGCTTTACATAAAAATGATGCTGGAACGACGCCATATCCATGCGTAGCAAACCCTGTGCCTAGATACGGGACCGGGGGCGCCTGCGTAAGTCCAAACCGGGGAAAGACTTAATCGCGCTGGCGAGAGGGGAGACCCACGCGGTGTAGGGCAACCCCTACGAAGTCCCGAGACCGGCGCCACAAAAACAAAAAGGCTGCCGGAGCCCCTTGGTGGCGCCCCGACAGCCTTGGACTTACCTGGTTCCTAGAACGGAGACAACCGGAATGCATCCACTAGAACTTGTATCGTTCCGGCAGAGACCATCGGCTGGGGAAATTCATCACTCCCGCGTACCTGGGTTTCCGACGCGCCGTTCAAACCTCCGCTCTTGCTCACGTAGAGATGCCCGTCGCGGTGGAATAGCCCGGTGATTTTTCCCTCACCGAGATCGGCACTGTCCTGCACGCCTGCCGTGCTGGGGTCGAGGTCGAAGGAACCTAACCCCGTCGAGACGCCGGCGGCGAACAACGTGCTGAAGAAGTTCGTCTCGCAGAGCACTGGATCCAGATCGGTACGGTGCGTGGCGAAGAAAACGACCCCGTTGGAAGGCGTATTCCTAGCCATCACCGGCGACACCGACATCCGTTCTTCGGCAGGTAGGTCGAAGAAGAACTCACCTCCGCTATCGAGGGGCGCCAGGGTGCCCTTGAAGGCCACGTCACTGGCTAAGATGGTGCCGGAGCTGTCGGTGTCTTCGATGCCCGCGATCTTGAAGCGTTCCGGGTCGACGAGATCCACTCGGCTGTCATCACCGGTTCCAACGAAGACGAGGATTCGGTCCGAGCCGGAGAGTTTCATGACCGCGGCTTGAGTGGCGATGGGCTGATTGTAGAAGCCTTGAGCCTCCGCTTGGTCGGCCTCGCTCGTTAACTCGAAGAAGACACCGAACTCCCAATTGTCCGGATCGGCGTCGGTGAGATCCAACTTGTGGACCACGCCTTGTAAGTCGCCGATATAGGCGCGGGTCACGAAGTCCCTCCCGTCGGCGACTCCCGGGTCGTGCGGGTTGAGAAGAGCCGGTGTGGCGACCAGGGCATTTTGGTCGACCCCGGGTTCACCCGCACCGCCATCCACCTTGTCGGCGATCGGTCCCATCTTCTTGTAGATGGTTCCGTCCTCGAGCTTGAGAACGTAGAAGTATCTCCCCTCGTCCGTTCCGTCGCAGCCGTAGCCGGAGCCTGCGAACATCACCCACTGACCCTCGGGGCTACCCGTGTTGACCCTTCCCAACATCGGGAGCGACCAAGTCTCGCCTAAGCCATCGTAGTTGTGGCCGGCGATGCCGGAGCCGTCGGGATCCGCGACTCCATCACGATTCCCTACTGTGAAGAGCAGGTCCGGCGCAGCGAATCCAGCAGGGATACTCGCTGGTCCCGGCGCCGGTGTCGTCCCATCCCAATCTCCGACATCCGTGATATCCAGGCCGGTCAGGAACTTGCCACCTATGCCGCGCCCGAAACCGAGCGTCGTGCGCCACTCCGGACTGCCGCTCGGAGCATCTTGGAGATAGGCGTCCTGGACGATCGCCGCGGATGCAATGAAGAACTCGTGGTTCAAGATGCCGTTCGCGCCCGCTACTAAGTTCTCGACCAGGTTCGGCAGCTTGGTGATGAGATCGTGAGGGACGTAGCCGTAGAGCTCATAGCCGTTGTCGGCCCGAAAGGCGTGCAGCATGCCCCCGTTGGCTCCCAGGTAAGCGACGGTCAGTCGATTGACTTGAGCGTCGTAGAAGGTCCCATATTCCACTGCCGGCTCCGGTGCGTCCGCGTCGGGCGACCGTGGCGGATTGAGCACCAGGGCGGCACCGGACCTCGTCGCATCGCGTAGCTTCCACGTTCGTGTAAAGCCATCGGTTTCGAACTGTGAGAAGTTCAGGGTGACTCCGTCTGACTTGTAGAATCCGTAGGTAACGTCTTGAACGAGACGCCAGCCCTGGATCACCTTCTCCACGATCTCGACCGCATCGTCGTCGGTCTTGGCTCCCACATTGATAGGGTCGTAGTTCTTCAGAAATCCGGCCGCGACGCCCAGATCGCTCGCCGCCAGACTGATTGTTCCCATGACGGTACTCAACTGGCCGCGCGTTCCATTCGGGAGATCGTAGTAGATTCGCCTCGGGTCTGCGCCATCGCCGATATCGCGCGTCTGGAGCTCTTCGCCGGCGTCCCAGACCTCCGTGAAGTCGGGGATTCGGCTGTTGTCCGCTTGCACTTCGTAGATGTTGAAGGCTCGCAGATGCCCGTTGAATTCCGGGGTGTCGACCGACGTTGTGAGCAACACGTTGTTGCGGTGGACTGTTCTCAGGTTGCGCGCCTCGAGGTCGGCCCCGTTGGCGGCCACCAACTCGGAGGACGTTAGAGACGGGTTGGTGTGACTCGCTACGATTTCTTTTACCGTACCGACCACCGATCCTCCCGCGCTCACGGTGGCGCTGGGCACACCGATCTGGGCGAGCATGTTGGTCAAAGCGTCCACCAGCTTTTGCTCATCCGTCGCAAAGACCGCCGGTCGAGAGCAGCCGATCCCACCTTCGGGGCCGCACTCCGGCCGGCTCGTCCAACGGTCACCGGAGGCCTCCCAGGCCCAGTTGTTGGCGGCCTTCGTGGCCGTGTTGCTGTCGTCGAACACGTAGGCGATGAAGATATCTCCCTCGGAGCCGTCGAAATTAGGGTCGATCCGGGTCAGCGCATGCCGCGCCATGATGCCCGTGTTGTAGGTCTCTATGAAGCTGCCACCGAAGCTAGCCTTATTCTCGAAGACCGGGGCTCCCGGTGTGTCGTCCACTCTCAGCGTCTCAACATCCTCATCCGGCGACGCCACGTAACCGGGCTCACCGAGGGGCAGTTGAACGACGTTGTCCTCGCAAGCGCAATCTTCCGCACCGTCAGAAAGATAGATGATGATGTTCTTCTGTCCTGGCGGTCGCGAGGCTCCCATGTAGTTGTTGGCGATCATGTTGGCGATTTGGTCGAGCGAAGGCGCGTTCGCGGTGCCTCCGCCCTTTTTTATTCCACCTTGATTCTCCGGTCGGAGCATGTCCAGGATGTTCTGCATGTTGTCGTTGTTGCCGCAAGCTACGGGAAGGATCATATCGCCGAGCTCCAGACCTACACAGTTGTCTTGCCTGGAACCCCCTGGCGGGTTCCCGAAGTCGAACGGGTTACCTTGGGCTGTTATCAGCGAGCCGTCGGGGTTGAACTGCTGCGGCACGGCGCACCCGGGGTCATCGTCCTCGACATCGCCGTCGTCTTGTTTAGCCGTATAGAAGAAGCCCCAGTTGACCCCCTCGCCCACTCCGTTGATCACGAGCTCCAAGGCGTCCTTGGCAACGTCCAAACGGCTTCTGCTGAACGGGTCTCCGTCGACCGTGTTGGACATCGAGCCCGAGTTGTCGATCCCGATGAAAACGTTGTGTTTGACCTCGATCTTGAGAATGTCGAGCGGATCGATGCCTCGTTCGATGAGGCATGATGCCGCGGTGGTCCGGCCGCTGTGGATCCAACTGAGCGATATCATGATCGCCAACACCAGCAACGCGACTCTCTTAAACGTTGTTTTCAGCATGACCTTCCCCTTCGGCGAATCGAAGACCCCCTCCGTAAACTGGAGGATCTTTAGTTTTTAGTTGTCGGGAACACCCCCAGTCATTGCAAGCATCAAGCCAACGCTCGAGCAAGATGGAAAGATTGTCCAAGTAACTGAAAATAAAAGGGATATCTGGACCCAGTGCCGCCGGCGGGCGATCACACAGGGCGATCGAGTGTTACCGTCGGTAGCGCTTCAGAAGTGGTGTGAAACTGAGGTAATTTCCCTACATCTATAGGGCTCAACGAGTTAGGGCAAGGAGGAGAATCGAGAGTAAGCTTATTAAGAGGTTGGAAGCCCTGGCGGGTTAGCGCCCGGAGGCTTCCTGACCGCGGCGGAAGCTTTGGCTCACGCGCCACCGCACGCGGACCCGAACCCCATCTTTTTCCGCCGGCTGGAAGCGCCACGTCCACAGAGCATCGAGAACCGCCCCATCCAGGACCGAGCCCGCCGATTCGATCACCTGGAGATCCACCGGATGGCCACCCTCGGTGATGATCATCTCGACGACGACGGTGCCTTCTTCTCCCTGCTGGATAGCGTTTTCTGGATAGGAAGCGAACTCCCCGCGGATTCGCCAGGGTGGGGTCATGTCGGGGCCGAGCTCGACGAGATCTCCCTTACGGGTCGTGGAAACGGGACGCAAGGATAAAGCGGTCAGGCGCGCTCGGAGGTGAAGGCTTTCACCGGCTTCCGCATCGATGTCGAAACTCCACGGGCGGAACCCTTCTCGCTCTACGACGACCTCGTGGGCTCCCGGATGGATAGGGAAGTCTTCGATGGGCGAGGCCCCGACGGATTCCCCGTCTATTCTGACCAGAGCTTCTTCCGGTTCGGCGCTCAGAAACAGGCTCGTGCGAGCCGGTAGCATTTCAAAAAAAGTAGTGGAGGGTAGAATACCGGCCTGAACATCGAAGTTTTTCTCGACCGGCAAGAACCCTTTCTTGGCGACTCGAAGCTCTAGTTGGCCATCGGGAACCGGATTCAAGACGACGGGCGAAGTACCCACTTCGTTTCCGTTGAGCCAAACGGTGGCCCCGGAAGGCGTCGTCTCTACGCGAAGCCCTTCGACTGCGGCTGGCGCGACGGGTGTCGAGGCACCGGCACCTACGAAAACGGCGATAATCGCGGCCCCGGCTGCGGCGAGAAGAGATGATGTCGCGATGAAGGTTGCGCGCCGGAGGCGCAGTGTGAGGGCGACGGGGTGACTCCGTTTGCCGCCCGCGGTCCTTCTGGCTGGATCACGTGCGATGACGTATGGCGCCTTCTCGATGCCGGGCAGCCTGACGGTATCGCTTCCCACCGAAGACGAAAACAATTCTGGTCTCGGAGGTGGTTTGGCCCCGGACGTCGCGAGCTCTATTTTTTCGAGCTTGGTCAAAGACAACGTGCGTGCGAATTCGGCAGCGGTTGCGTAGCGATCAGCCGGCTTCTTGGCCAGGACGGAGCGGAAGATCTGGTCGTAACGAGCGGGCAGCGCACCGTTCCATTGTCGCGGTGATACAGGATCTTGATTGACGACTCGAAAGAGGATGGAGGGGATTTTGTCGCCCGAGAAGGGTCTCCTTCCGGTCAATATTTCATACGTCACGACGCCGAGCGAGAAGATATCCGCTTGTGCGGTCGGTTCTTGGCTAAGAACTTGTTCGGGTGACATATAAGGTGGCGAGCCCAGCGACTCGCCGTCCGTCGTCATGATGGTCGATTCCAAGTGCGCAACACCGAAGTCCATGATCTTGGGCTGGCCGTCGGGAAGGATCATAATGTTCGAAGGCTTCACGTCCCGATGGATGATGCCATGTTGGTGCGCGAAGTCGAGCGCCTCGGCGATCGGAGAGACGATGTCGAACACTTCGTCCGGTGGCAGCACGCCTCTTTGGGCAAGCAGGCTCAAGAGCGTCATGCCTTCCAGGTACTCCATCACGAAGTAGTCGTCGCTGACGTCGTAGATGGTCACAATGTTGGGATGGGATAGAGCACCGGCCGCCCGCGCCTCACGCTGGAAGCGCTGCATGTATTCTTTCGCGTGGGCTTGCCTCAGGTATTCGGGTCGTACGGTCTTGATGGCTACCACCCGGCGACAGAGTGGATCGTAGCCGCGGTATACCTTTCCCATGGCGCCGCGCGCGATTTCGGCCTGAAGCTGGTAGCGGCCAAGGGTGCGAGGGATCATAGATTTAGGCTTGCGTTAGTCGAGCTGAAAATTGTAACCCAGTGGAGCTCAACATGTAAAGATTCGCCGAAACGCTTATTTTGTCAGGGATTAGGCTCTTTCGAGCAACTCGCGAGCGATGACCAAGTGCTGGATCTCGGAAGTGCCTTCGTAAATCCGGAGGGCCCGGACCTCCCGATACAACCGCTCGACGACCGAGCCTTTGGTGATGCCCCGGCCGCCGTGGATTTGAACGGCTTGGTCAACGATCCGTTGGGCGGCTTCAGTGGAAAAAAGCTTGGCCATCGCCGACTCTAGTGTCGTGCGACCTTCTTGCGTGTCTCTGGCGTGCGCGGCACGGTAGACGAGGAGCCGCGAGGCGTCAAGCTCGGTCGCCATGTCGGCCAATTTGAACTGAATCGCCTGAAACTCTGCGATAGGGCTTCCGAATTGCCGTCGTTCCCGAGCGGTGCGCAACGATTCTTTCAAGGCACGTCCCGCCAAGCCGCAGGCGGCAGCTCCAACGGTTGGCCGGAATTTGTCGAGAGTCGTCAACGCGATCTTGATTCCCTGTCCCTCCTCGCCGAGCCGTTGTGATTCCGCCACTTCGCAGTCTTTGAGCTCGATCGAGCCGTTGGGGTGCGGGGCTATCAATGCCGTTTTTTCCTTGAGCTTGAGTCCCGGTGAGGACCCCTCGACAACGAACGCGGAGAGCCCTTTGCTCCCGGCTCCCGGATCCGTAGAGGCGAAGACGATATAGGTTGCGGCGATCCCGGCGTTCGAGATGAAGCATTTTGTGCCATTAATAATGTAGCGGTCGGCTTTCTTCTGGGCTCGGGTCGTTATCGCGCCAACGTCACTTCCTGCCTCGGGCTCGGTGAGAGCGAATGCCGCCACCGCCTCGCCCTCCCCGACCGCAGGAAGATAGCGCTTTCTTTGTGCGTCCGTTCCGGCCAGGGTTATCGGAAAGCTACCGAGGCCTTGGAGTGCGAACATCGAATCGGCCAGAGACGAGCCACGAGCAAGCTCTTCGCGAATGACAGCCAGGGAGCGCGTTTCGACCGTTTTCTCAATGCCACCGAACTGCGCAGGGACGACGTATGACGTCCAGCCTCCTTCGGTAACCTTCGCCAGCAGTCTCAGCCCCTCTTGGTCGATATCCTCGTCTTCTTTTCCCGGATCGGAGTAAATGTGCTGCTCGACCCACGATCGGGCCCGATGCGCAAGCTCGCGCTGAGCATCGGTAAGGAACACATCGACGCTCATGGGTCTAGCTTCTTGAAGTCAGGCGGGCGTTTTTCGATGAAGGCGTCGTAGCCCTCGCGAAACTCCGGCCTTTCCATGAGCGTAGCCTGAGCTCGCGCCTCGGCCTCTAGGGCGTCTTCGAACGACATCGACGCCTCGCTGTTGATCAACTCTTTCGTAAGACCGATGGCGTGTACCGGTCCTTGGGCAAGCCTCTCGGCGAGCTTGTAGGTTTCCGGCATCAGCTCATCGGCCGGTACCACGCGGTTGGCCAGCCCGATGCGGAGCGCCTCTGCCGCGTCTACCGAGCGTCCGGTAAAGAGAAGCTCGGAGGCGATTCCGGTGCCGACGAGCCGCGGCAGCATCCAAGCTGCCCCCATGTCCGCCCCTGCGAGGCCGACTTTCACGAAGAGAAAGGCGAACTTGGCGCTCTCGGCGCACACGCGGATGTCGCTCGCCAGCGCTAGCACCGCGCCTGCTCCGGCCGCGATGCCGTTCACAGCCGCGATGATCGGTTTTTGGAGTCGCCTCATGTTGCGGATGACGTTACATGTCAGAGTAGTGAACTCGTACTTCCGATCAGCATCTTCTTCCAGAAGTTTCTCGATAATGTCCGTGACGCTGCCGCCGGAGCAAAAGCCGCGCCCTTCGCCGGTCAGCACCACGGCGCGGACGGCACTCTCGTGTTGGAGGTCGGTGAAGGCTCTATCCAGCTCCTCATAGACCTCGAAGGTGAGGGAGTTCAGTGTGTCCGGGCGGTTTAGCCGTATCGTGGCAATCGAGTCGTCCACCGAGTAGACGAAGCTCTGGTATGGCATGCGACTCCTCAGTTAGTAAAAGACGGCACCGCCATCGATGTTGATGGCCTGACCATTGATGCCGAGCGCCTCATCTGAAGCCAGCATGACCGCAACGCGGGCCACTTCTTCCGGCTCGATGAGTCGATCCTGTGGAGAGAGTTTCTCCAGTCGCGAGAGCGCGTCCGCCTCACTCATCCCGGTCTTCTGCGAAATCTTTGCGATCGACCGCTTCGTCATGTCCGTTGCCACATAGCCGGGACAGATCGCATTGACGGTCACGTGGTGCTGCACCATTTCGAGCGCTAGCGCACGGGTGAAGCCGAGAAGGCCGTGTTTGCTCGCGCAGTACGCCGCCGTATAGGGAAACCCAACCTTACCCGCAGTCGAAGCGATATTGATGATCCGCCCCCAGTTCTTGTCGATCAGTCCTGGCAAAAACGCCCTGGTGACGTGATAGGCGCCCGTGAGGTTCACGCGCAAGTGTTCATCCCAGAGCTCATCGTCCATGTCGACGGTTTTGGCGCTCTTGGCGATGCCGGCGTTATTGACCAGGATGTCCGCCACGCCCAAGGAAGCGGTCGTCTCCTTCATCGCGGCTTCGATGGAGGCTTTGTCGGTGACGTCGAGGGGAACAGTTACCGCGCTGCCCCCGTGGGATTCGATGGTAGAAGCGAGCTGGCGGAGCTCTTCGAGCGAACGGGAGCAAAGGGCGACGGCCGCCCCCTCACCCGCTAAGGCGAGAGCGATCGCTCGACCGATGCCCCGACTCGCGCCAGTGACCACGGCGATCTTGCCTTGCAGAGACATCGGCCGCTCACACCTTGCGCTTCTGGGCCAAATGGATGAGTACTCCGAAAGCGTCTCGCGGATGGACGAAGGCTTCGTCCCAATGATAGCCCTCGAAGCTGACGTCGGGAGCGTACTGGTGTCGATATGCGATCTCTACGCCTCTCTTCTTGAGCTCGGCGATGGCGTGTTCGAGGTCGTCGACCTCGAACGAAATGTGATGGACCCCTTCACCGCGTTTCTTCAGAAAACGAGCGATGGGGCTATCGTCGTCATACGGTGAAAGAAGCTCCAGCTTTTTTCCGCCGAGGGTAAAGGGCCGGTAGCGGAACTTCATGTCCTTGACGTCTTCCGTGTCCTCGAACTCGGCGTCGAATGCCTTCTCGAAAAACTCCTGTGCCCGATCGAGATCCTGCACCGCGATGGCAACCCGCTCGATGTTTTTTACGAAGCTCACTCTCGGATATCCTTTCTCGCTAGCTGAAGATCTTGCTGATCAGGCCTTGTAACGGACCCCACCATCCATACACGAGAATGACCACAATGACGCTCGGGATCACGTAGCGGATCCAGAAGATCCAAAAATCCCCGATCTTGATCGAGCTGCCTCGGTTCACCTCTTCGAGGGCCTTACCTCGCGTCACGAACCAACCCAGCGCGATCAGCGTGAGGGCGCTCCCTACGGGCTGCATGGTGGAGCCCCAGATGAGGTCGCTATACATGAGGTATTGGCTACTCCACATGGGGATCAGGGACAGGAACACCTGGACACAAACCAGGCCTACCAGAGCGCGAGCCCGGCTCATCCCGAAGTACAAATGCAACCCATCCACGAGGACTTCAATGGCGGCGACTCCGGATAGGAAAGCGGCGAAGAAAAGGGCAGCGAAGAAGATGGTTCCCACGATAGTACCGCCGGGGATCTGTGCGAAGACTCCGGGGAGAGTAATAAAGATGAGCGAGGGGCCGCTACCGGGTTCGAGCCCAAGAGCGAAAACGGCGGGCAAGACGGCGAGGCCACCGAGCATCGCCGCTGTCAGGTCTCCGATCGCAGTCGCCACCGCCGTTTTTGGGATATCTTCGTCCGCGCGGAGGTAACTCCCGTAGAGAACGAAGAATGTGCCGCCCAGGGACATGCTGAAGAAGACCTGGCCGAGCGCGGCGAGCAGAGTCTGCGCCGTGATCTTCGAGAGGTCCGGAACCAGGAAGAAGCGTACACCCTCCCACGCACCGGGCAGAGTGACCGATCGGATGATCACCACGAGTAGAGAAACGAAAACAATGGGCATGACGATGCGAGACACGGACTCGATGCCCCGACGAACGCCGAAGTACAAAACGCCGGCGATGGCTACGAAGACGGCGAGGGTGCTCAAGATGTTCTCGACCGTAATGCCTTCGAGGTGTTGGCTGAAGAATTCAGCGGGGTCCTGGCCCAAGAAACTTCCCGCGAGCGTGGCCCCCGCGTAGAAGAGCACCTGTCCGATGATGAGCATGTAGTAGGAGCTGGCCATGAATACGGTGACAAAGAGCAGAATCCCGACGCCTTTTCCGCCTGGCATTCCCGTCGCCGTGAAGGCGCCAGCCGGTCCCTGTCGCGTGTGTCGACCCAATGTCCATTCCGCCATCATGGCGGGAATGCCGAGAAGGAATGCGAAGACCAAGTAGACGGCGACAAATGCGGCACCACCGTACGTGCCCGCCATGTAGGGGAAGCGCCAGACGTTGGCCAGGCCGACCGCGACTCCGATCAGTGCCATGGTCGAGCCGAAACGAGAGGTGAAGGTTTCGCGTGTGGCGCCGGGTGAAGGAGGGAGCTCAGGCATGGGAGGGCGGTGGGGATATGAAGACAAGAAGAATCAGACGCTCCGCGTTTGGGTTACGGACACCGTGTGGCTCGCCGGCGGGTGCGAGCACCGCCTGACCGGGTCCGATCTCTTCGTTTTCCTCTCCGACTTGAATGGTTCCTCGACCTTCGAGAGCGACATAGACTTTGTCGGAGCCATCATGGATGTGAGTCTTCTGCGCTTGGTTGGGTTCCAGGCAATAGAGATCGCAGAAGAGCCGAGGCGTTTCGAAGATGCCGACCTTTTGCATCTTCTCGGATGAGAAACGGCGTGCTTTTACAAGAGTTCTGATGTCCATGGTTTCAGTGTTTTCACGCCGAGGCCGGCTTCAGATAGTCTCGGGCCTCGAAGGCTTGTCCGGTGACCGAAGACGACTCATCCGAGGCGAGGTAGACGAAAGCCTCGGCGATGTCCTCCGGAGTGGGAAGTGTCAAGGGGTCTTCGTCGGGGTAGGCGGCGCCCCGCATCGCGGTACGTGTCGCTCCGGGGTTCACGCTGTTGACGCGAATGCCGTTTGGGCGGAGCTCCTCCGCCAGTACCTGGGTGAACCCCTCCAAGCCGAACTTCGACACCGCATAGGGACCCCAGTTCGGTTTCCCTTTTCGACCCACGCTCGAGCTGACATTAATGACCGAGCCGCTCCCTCGACGAATGAGTGCCGGCAAGAGGGGACGGGTCACGTAGAAGAGGCTCGCGGTATTGATACGCAGGACCTCGTCCCAGGTGGCGATGTCGAGATCGACCAGAAGGGCCCTCCTGCCTAGGATGCTCGCGTTGTTGACCAAGATGCTGAGGTCTGGAAAAAGGGAGAGGGCGGACTCGACCAGACGCCGAGCTTGCTCGGGGTTGCCGACGTCCGCAGCCGCGAAACCGACCTCGGGTCCAATCTCTTGAAGATCACGGGCCGCATCCGCAAGGTCCTTTTCTCCACGCGCGCACAGGAAGACTCGGGCGCCTTCCTTCAGGAAGGCGGATGCGATCCCGCGTCCGATTCCCTTGCTGGCGCCCGTAACCAACGCCGCTTTGCCCTCGAGTCTTTTACTCACGACCGGTGCATTCTATGAGCAGTGGTCCGAGGCATCAAGGCGGAACTGGGAGGAACTGGACGAATTGGCTACGCCGGGACGGTCCAGGTTAAGCTTCTGACGCATGGCGCCGAATCCCGACCTAAGTGTGGTGCTTCCCGTGTTCAATGAGGAGGCCAATATTGGGGAGCTTCACCAGCGTCTGGTCGGTGTCTTGACCCCCCTCGGGCTCGCGTTCGAGGTCATTTACGTCGATGACGGAAGCTCCGATCGATCCCGCGACCTTATCGCCAAGTTGGCGACGTCGGATTCGCGAGTGGGTCTCTTGGTTCTGAGTCGCAATTTCGGACACGAGGTCGCTTTGATGGCGGGACTCGATCACGCTAGCGGGGACGGCGTCGTCCTCATTGATTCCGACCTGCAGGATCCGCCGGAGCTCATCCCCGAGCTGGTGGTGCGCTGGCGGGAAGGCTTCGACGTCGTCTACGCTCAGCGAAAGGCCCGCCTAGGAGAATCCGGCTTCAAACGGGCGACCGCCTTCGCCTTCTACCGTGCGATTCGCCTCATCGCTCCCCTGGATCTACCACCCGACACCGGCGACTTCCGATTGCTATCCCGCCGCGCCGCCGATGCACTCCGCAGTTTCCGCGAGCGGCAGCGATTCTTGCGGGGTTTGGTCGCCTGGACCGGTTTTCGCCAGACAAACGTTCTCTACGACCGACCGGCGCGAAAAGCGGGAGAGAGTACCTATCGACTCGGAGCGATGATACGGCTCGCGATGACGGCAACCCTATCCTTCAGTAACTTTCCCATCTCCCTCGTCGGTTTGGCGGGAGCGGCGGTCTGCGCCGCGTCGCTAGTCGGCTGGGGATGGGGGGCGTCGGCGGGTACCGCGGCCTTGTTTTTCCTGGGCGGCGTCCAGTTGGTGGGGCTTTGGGTGTTGGGTCAGTATCTCGCCGGAATCGCCGAGGAGGTCAGGCGCCGGCCCCTCTATGTGGTTCAAGAATCTCTGAACGTGGCGGGCTCTCTCCGAACGAGTTAGGCACCTCACCGCTCGGGGGGGACCAGGAGCCTTTCGACAGCTTGGACCATCTCCTCCCGCGTCATGACCGAGAACGTCTTATTCGCCACTTCGCCATCAGCCGCGAAGAAAAAAGTGGCCGGAATCGCACCGGTCCATTCGGAATCGATGACGCGGATGAATGCGTCGATGTTGTCGGTTTGCTTGAGGTAAACAGGAAAGCGCGGTCGATGTTTATCCAGAAAGGGAAGGAGCTTCGAATCAATGTCCTTAGGAAAATCGGCAGAAACTGAGACTACCACCAAACCGTGGTCGCGGTATGTTTTCTCGAGGGAGACGATCTCCGGAAACTCGACGATACACGGGGGGCACCACGTGGCCCAAAAGTTTAGGAGCACGACCTGGCCACGATGCTGGCGAACGATTTCCAGGATGTCGGGAGCATCGACCTGACGCAGAGACTCGCGCGACGGCGCTTGGGTCCATGCTAGGCTGGAGACAAGTGCGGCTGCAAGCAAGAGGGAGATCGGCCGGCCTATTTCTTCTCCTCCAGAATTTTCTTCAGGGTCTCGATCTCGCGGTCGAGTCGCTGTTGTTTCTTAGATAGGCTCACTAAATAAAAGAAGAGTGCTGTCCAAATGACCATGTAAGCGGCGAACAAGTAGCTCATAGGACCTCGAGCCTTCGGTGAAGGTGCTCGATCTCCTGCTGCGCATGTTCGATTGAGAATCGCCTATCCAGGAGCCAGAGATACAAAAAGAAAAACGCCACCAAGCTCATCATGAATGCCCGGAACATCAACGGATCGAGTCCCGAATCGGCACCTCCCATGACGACCGGCTGAGGATGTTGGGTGCGCCACCAGCGGATCGAGAAGAAAACGATGGGAACATCGACGAAGCCGATGATTCCGGCCACCGCTGCCAGGTTGGCCCGTCTGGCTTCGTCGGGGACATAGCGCCGGAGCATCAAATAGGAGACATAAATGAGCCACAGGACTAGCGCCGTCGTTAGTCGCGCGTCCCACGTCCAATAGATTCCCCAGGCAGGTTTCGCCCAGAGCGGGCCGGTGAAAAGGCCCATGCTAGTGAAGACGACCCCAATTTCCGCAGAGGCCAGTGCCAAGGTATCGTATTGGCGGCGCCGGGTTGCCAAGTAGGCGACGCTTGCCAAGAAGACGACCGCAAAGGCGAGAAAAGCGATCCACCAGCTGGCGACATGGAAATAGAATATGCGCTGCAAGTCGCCCATCGTTTTTTCTCGCGGTGCGTAGAGGAACGCTCCATAGAGGGCCAAACCGACTGTGATGAAAGTTAGAATGGGGAGCGTCTTCTTAAGCGTGCGCATGTTGCGTATCTCTGCGTTTTCGAAGAGCATCATATCATCAGGCTGTGCTAAATTGGCAGCCCGATACTAGCGGGAGAGGTGAGAAAGATGACGATCTGGACGAATCTTGCTGCGGCCAGTCTGTTGGTTGTGCTGCTGAGCCCCTTCGCCAGCGCCCAAGAGAATCTGCCGGTCGGCGCCGACGGAGCACACGACAGACTCAACAACTCACCGCGCCATGGCGAATGGGTGAAGGTGGAAACGGGCGGGGGCGATGTGGTCAACGCTTGGCTCGTCTATCCGGAGCGGGACGACAAGGCGCCGGTGGTGGTCGTCATCCATGAGATCTACGGCCTCACGGATTGGATCCGAGCGGTGGCCGACCAACTCGCCGCCGAGGGTTTCATCGCCATCGCCCCCGATCTCTTGAGCGGAAAGGGGCCCGACGGTGGAGGTTCGGACTCGGTCGATAACGACGGCGCACGGAGATTGGTTCGCGGGCTGGCTGACGAGGAAGTTGTGAACCGGCTGAACGGAGTCGCTGACTACGCGATCGGCTTGCCCGCGGCGAGCGACGACTTCGCGGTCATCGGCTTCTGCTGGGGAGGACGAACCAGCTTCGCGTACGCCACCCAGCAGAAGAACTTGAGCGCCGCCGTCGTCTACTACGGAACTGCTCCTTCGAAGGAGGCGCTTGATCACGTGCAAGCACCAGTCCTCGGCCTATACGGCGGTGAGGACAATCGAGTGAACGCCACCATCGAGCTCACCGCGAACGAGATGCAACGCCTCGGCGGGCAGTACGAGTTCGAGATTTTCGGTGGCGCCGGCCATGGCTTCCTCCGAGCCCAGGACGGTCAGAACGGAGCTAACTTGAAGGCTACCGAGAAGGCCTGGCCCCGCACGGTGGCTTTCCTTAAGAAACACCTGGAATTTTAGGGGCCCAGACGCCGGGGCAGACCCCTGTATATTCATGTATAGATTCTATTCACTTCCGGGGCGTTTCTCGGAGCTCGAAATCCTCCCAGCAGCACCAACATGGCCCCGGCGTGTGGGCGGTGATGTTGCAGACGTCACACCGATAAAAGATGTCGTAGAGCTTGCCGTCGTGGACAGAGTAGAGCTTGATGATCTCGAGCTCGTTCTCTTCGCGCAACCAACCCTCGATCTCTAACTCCTGGGAACGCACTCGTGGGTCGGTCAGCATCTCGACGCGTTTATCGGTCGGTGAAAAGCGGTAGAGCCTTTCGTCATGCGCTCGAAAGGCAAAGCCGTTTGCGAGGTCGCAGGACTCTTCGTCCGAAGGCTTGCCCGAGGAGTCGAGGCAAACCGTGCGCCCGCGAACTGTGATCTCTTTCGGCTGCGGTGATGGAAAAAGTATGGTCGATAATGAGATCGCGGTGGCGGCGAGATGTCCTAACACGGGCTATTCTTCCAGAACGTACTCGAAGGTTAGCCAGGATACCACGACGAAAACCATGGCAAAGACCGCCAGCAACCGGATCCAAGGCCAGGGGCTATTGAACAGGTCGGGTTGCAAGATGAGCCGCGTAGACTCGGCGGCGCCGATCACCACCGGCACCGCGACCGGGAAGAGCAACACCGGGAGCAGGACCTCGCGCATCGTCGTGTTCGCCGCGATGGCGGCTAGCGTGGTACCAACCGCCGCATAACCTAGGGTTCCGAGGCCTATCACGAGCAGAAAGGTCATGAACGCGACTGGCTCGAGCTCCGCGAATAGATTCAAGTTGAAAAAGACCATGAAGAGCGGCAAAAGAAAGACTTCCGCAACCAGCATGAAAATAACGTTGGATGCCAGTTTTCCGAAGTAAAGGGCGCTCCGATCCACCGGCGCCAGCATCAGTCCATGGATGGAGCGATTTTCGCGCTCGGAAGCGAAACTGCGATTGAGTCCGAGCGACCCGGCGAACACGAACGCAACCCAAAGAATGCCCGGCGCCAGCGCGAGCGAGGTCTCTCCATCTAGAGAGAGTGTGAAGTTGAAGATCAATAGGACCAGCACCGAGAAGACGAACATCGATAACACCATCTCCTTGGTGCGAAGCTCGGAGCGGATGTCTTTCTTGATGATTGCGACGACAGCAGATAGATAACTCAAACTGCCCTACCGTGTCTTTTGGGTAACTTCGGTGAAGATCTTCCGAAATTCCTTTGGATCTTGCCTGCCCATTCCTTCGTGAACCACTCGTCCGGATTCCAGGATGGCGACGCGGTCGGCGGCTGCGAGTCCGCGCTCGAGATCGTGGGTCGTTAGAATGGCTGCGGTCCCTTGTTCTCGGAAGTCGGTAAGCAGACCCGACAGCCGGTCCGCCGACACGGGGTCGAGGCCGGTGTAAGGCTCGTCGAGTAGTAGCAGAGAGGGTCGGTGCAGTACTGCGCGGGCGATGGTGAGCCGTTGATGCATTCCGCGCGATAGGCTCCTCACCGGAGAGTCGGCCCGGGCCGACAGGTCGGAGCGCCGTATTGCCTCATCGACCACAGAACCTGCATCTGAGAGCCCGTACAATTGAGCATAGAACGCGAGGTTTTCTCGCACGGTGAGATCCGGATAAAGAAAGCTAGCGTGAGAAACGAGCCCGATCCGGCGGCGGACTTCTTCGGCCACCGAGGATCCATCGTCATCGCCGTAGATAAGCCGTCCCTCGGTGGGCTTCATCAACGTCGCTGCTAAATGAAGGAAAGTTGTTTTTCCGGCGCCGTTTCTACCGAAGAGGGCCAGTACTTCTCCAGCTGCTACTCGCAGATTGAGATTGACTACCGCCGCGAAGCGTCCGAAGCGTTTGGTAACACCTCGAGCCTCGAGCGCAGTGCTCAGTGCTTCCCCCCCTTTGCCAGAAGAGCTTGGAGCTCCCGCTTTTCCTTCTTGTAACGCTTGGAAGAGATCTTTCCGGTTGCGTGCTGCTCTTCGAGTCGAGTTATCGAATGCCTGAGAGTGTTGACTGGGTCGGTCTTGGTGGCGGCGACATCCCCGCTTGAGGGTGTCGGCACCAAAGCGGCGAGAAGGCCGTACGCCAGGGCTGCTGCCATCAGGGTAACGATGAGCCATTTTTGTGCGCTTGTGGAGTCGGGAAGGACGGTGATGCGTGGGCCGGAAGGTGGTTGCTCGCCGCCCCCTTCAGAGGAGGAGGGAATCAAATTGGCAGCGTGCTCACTCCCGCCCCAGAGATCCACCTCGAGCGGCGTTCCGGCTGCGACGTTTTCGCGATAAAGAACCAAGAAACGTCCGTCCGGATCGGGTCCCCTGTTCTCCCACCCTTCGGCGTCGACCTCAATGTCGGCGGGCGCCACGAGGATCATCGCCTCGGCCAGCGGAAAAAACGCCGTGTCCCGAAACTCACGTCCCTCCGTCTCCGAGTACTCAACGTCGTACGAGACCGTGAAGTCGGTCGAGCCCGGCTTGAACGCGGTCCGTGTGAAAAAGCCGGGGCCATCGGGCGCGGGCGAGGCCGGCTGCGGCACTGGCATTCCGCTGCTCGAGGTTGCAGAGACCGAGCGGAGCTCGACCACGTCGGCAGGAAGAGTAAAGCGAAACGTTCCCTCGGGATCGAAGAGGGTCCTTGGCGGGGAAGTCTTGTTCTCGACCACGAACAACTTGTCCACACGGAGCCGTTCGCCGTCGCGTCGTAGCAAGTAGCGCGCCGTTGTTATGGTGACGTCCTCCCACTCGTCGGTGGCATCGTAGACGGTGAAAGAAGCGTTGGCCTCGTAGCCTCGCCCGAAGCTCACCCTTTGGTTGTAGTTCACGCCCCCGAAAGTGACCTGGAGAAGGTAGGGAGCTTCCCCCGCGATCTCGATGTTCTCGAGCACGAACGTTCCGGAGACGTTCTCCGCCGTTTTGATCGGTTCCATCCCGGAGCTCAGCTTGAAGAGCGTCACCTTCTTGCCACTGCCGGGTCCTCCGGTGGTTCCGTTGACGATGGTCCCGCGCAGGACACCGCCACGAGGCTGAGCGGAGAGAAGAGAGGGCGCACCCCAGTACACCGTAAAGCCCAATACGATCGCCGTCGCGACAGTGAGGCCGGTCATTGCTGTCAGGCTGGTATAGCTACGCCGCACGAGTTGCAAAAGCGGGCCTCCTCTTGGAGTTGGGCGTCACACTGAGGGCAGTTTGCGGGGCCTGTCATCTTGTTCCCACAGTGCATGCAAAACTGTGCTCCGGCCGGGTTCGGCTGCTCGCAGGAGGGACACGACGTTCCGCTCACGATTTCGGTTGATTGCGGGGCTGATTGTCCGGATTGCCCGACCGCTACCGAGTCCTTTTCCTGTGAGGTCGGCGCAGACACCGCGTCGGCTGCAGAGATTTCATCGAGACGGGCGATGACCTCGGCGGCCTGAGCGAGAATGTCGGCTCGAATCGACTTGTAGTCAGCGTCCGACAGCTTCCCCGCTTGGTATTCGAAGTCGACGTCTTTGATCGCCTCGTAAAAACGCTCCTTCTTCTCGCCGAGGCTCTTTCGCTCTTGAGCGATTGCCGTCGGAGGCTGGCTGACTTCCGACGCGCGAGCAAAGATGGGAAAGAGTACGAACAACACGACGCCACCCGCGAGCGCCGCCAAAAAGAGAAGGGTCAATATCCTAGAAGTCCTGAAGCTCTCGCTCGATGCGAGCTTGTTGCTCGGCGGTGACCTTCGTCTCCGAGCCTTCACTGCTGGTCTCGGCGGTTTGGCGTTTCCAAGAACCGAGGACACTCTTCGCAACCCATGCCCCGGCGATCAGAACCACGAAGGGCATGATCCAAGCGGCAAGGTGAAAACCGGAGGTCGGCGGCGCAGATAGAACGATCAGCCCGTAGCGATCGACGAAGCCGGCCAGAATGGCTTTCTTGCCCTCGCCCTGGGCCAGCTTTTCCTTGACCTCCGCACGCATCGGAGTTGCCGAGTGACAGCCTTGCATTTCACAGGTGCTGAGCATCTTGTGACAACCGCACTGGCAAATGAGGGAGTCCGCGACTTCCTTGAAGAGGGCCTCCTCGGCGGTGTATTGCTGTGTCGTGTGTGCCGGTGAGCCGAGTAGCAACATCAGCATGACGCTCAAGAAGAGCGAGCTGACGAATGTCCTCGAGCTCTTCGACCTCATCAACCCTACCAGGCTCACCAACCTCATAGGCGGGGCACTAGGCTACCTCGTGACGACGACCGACGTCGGCTTCGGTTTCGTCACGGGGCGCGGTCTCGGCTTTGTCCTTGCGGGCTAGCTTTAGCTCACGCTTGTTGGGAATCATGATGACGATGGTACCCAGGAACATGACGATGCCGCCGACCCAGACCCAGCGGACCAGAGGATTCAAGTAGACCTGAACGGTGGCCTTGTCCTCTTCCGTCACCCCACTGAACACCAAGTAGAGGTCTTCACGAAAAGTAGAGTACCTCCGCACCTCCGAAGTAGGTTGTTCGCTGGCGCGGTAGAAATGCTTCTGCGGGTCGTACTCTCCGATGAGCTCTCCGCTCTTGCTGACCGCGAGGACGGTCGACATCCAATCGTAGTTGGGCGTCGTTCCGTCTTCGAGACGAAGGAGCTCGACTGTATAGTCTCCGATGCTGATGGACTCGCCCGGCACGAGGTCGGCCTGGCGGTCTACGTTGAAAGCAGATCCTGCGATACCGATGAAGATCAGCACCATCCCCAAGTGCACGATGTATCCACCCCAACGGCGGGTATTGACCAGGGTCAGATCCACTATCGCCGAAGCATAACTGCCGCCGCGATGGCGTTGGCGCGCAACCGTCCCCTTGTGAAACTCCTGCACGACGGTGCCGATGACGAAAACCGACAAAATGTAACAAACGAGCGCGTAGAAGTGCCGCATTCCGAAGGCAAACAAGATTGCGCCCGCCACGAGTCCCGCAATAGAGGGAGCTAGGAAGTTGCGCCTCAAGCCGTCGAGCGAGCTCTTGCGCCAGGCGAGCAACGGGCCGACCCCGGTCAAGAAAAGCAGAAGCAGCCCAATCGGCACGTTGATCTTGTTGAAGAACGGCGGTCCCACGCTCACCCTCTCGCCCTGGATCGCCTCCGAGAAGACCGGAAATAGCGTACCCCATAGCACCGCGAAGCAAGCTGCCAAGAAGAGAAGGTTGTTGAAGAGGAAACTCGACTCTCGCGAAACCAAAGAGTCCAGTTCGTTCTCGCTTTTGAGCAGGGGTAGTCGAGAAATAATGAGCCATATGCAGAAGACCGCTGCCACGATAATGAATATGAGGAAAATCTGGGCAAACTCAGACTCGGCGAACGCGTGCACCGAGGAAACGATGCCGCTTCGCGTCAAGTAGGTGCCCAAGATGCACAGCAGATAGGTCGTGAGCACGAGGGACACGTTCCAGACCTTGAGCATCCCTTTTCGTTCCTGGATCATCACCGAGTGCAGATATGCGGTGGCGGTTAGGTAGGGCATCAGTGACGCGTTTTCCACAGGATCCCACGCCCAGTACCCGCCCCAGCCGAGCTCGACGTACGCCCAGCGTCCACCGAGAATGATCCCAGTGCCCAAGAAGAACCAGGAGAAAAGCGTCCACCGCCGGGTGGAGGTTATCCACGCCGACCCGAGCTGCCGGGAGAGAAGCGCCGCCACGCAGAACGCGAACGGTATGGCGAAGCTCACGTAGCCGATATAGAGAATCGGTGGGTGGATCACCATGATGGGATGCTGCAGCAACGGGTTCAGTCCACGTCCGTCCGGCGGAGCAAAGACTTCCGTCGCGCCCGAGGCGGTCACGACCCCGAGCTGGTGGAAGGGATTTGTCACCCAGTAGTTCATGTAGGTGAAGAAGAGGATGATGACCCCGAGGGTCGCCACCACATAGGGCATCAACTCGCGATTCTTGCTGCGGTTGGTCCACACCGCGACGGCGCTGAAAACGATGAGCAACCAGCTCCAGAAGAGAAGCGAGCCATCGTTGCCGGCCCAAAGCGAAGCGACCTTATAAAACATCGGCAGTTCGCGGTTTGAGTAGTTGGCGACGTACTCGAATCTAAAATCGCTATTGAAGAGCAGGGTAACGAGCGCAAAGACCGAAGCCGTGGACAGTCCGGCACAAGCGAGAAGGGAACGCTCGGCGCTTGCCACGAGTCCCGGGCGGCCCTTGCGGGCTCCGAGCAGCGACGCCACGATGGCGTATACGGCCAACACGAAGATGGCCATCAAGGAAAAGTTTCCTAAGTGTTGCATGGGTTTCCGGACGCGCCGCGGTTAGTAACTTTCCGGGCTGCCTTCTTGGGTGCTCTCACCGTACGCCGCCTCATACTTGGACGCGCACTTCGCTTGAATCATCGAGGCCTCGAAGGAGCCGTTCCGGTAGTGCCCCTCGGCCAGTGCTTGAGCGCGATCGACGAGGGTGTCAGGCAGAGGATCCTTGCCGACGTAGCGGACGGTGAGCACGTCATCGTCCTGACTGATCTGAAACTCGACGCCCCCATCACGTCTCACGATGGAACCTGGTACCACGTTGCCCCCGACCCGCATCCTGACGCCGTCCGCGCTCGAGCCCATCTCCTTCAGTTCGGAAACCGTTTGGTAATAGGCCTTTCCTTCCTCGAAACCGGAGATCGCCAGCCAAAGAATGCCTCCGAGAATCAAGAGGATGCCCGCCGCAAACTTGGTTTTCTTGGGTGCCATCGATTCACTCCTCAATCTGTGCGCGCTGGACGTCACGCGGATTATACCAGTAGACGAGCTTCTCCGCTGGAGGGAGTTAATCCCTTTTGTATCAGATGGTTAACTGGCTATTTCGCCCCGGTCACGAAACGCCAAAGCATTCGTATGGGGTCGTAGCGCCTGTCCGCTACCCGTTCCTTCAGAGGAATGATCGCGTTGTCGGTGATGGTGATCGATTCGGGGCAGACTTCGGTGCAGCATTTCGTGATGTTGCAATAGCCGATGCCCCCCTCTTCTCGAAGGTACGACGAGCGGTCTGCAGTATCGAGCGGGTGCATTTCGTAAACCGCGGCTCGAACCAGGAAGGCGGGGCCGATGAACTCCTGTTCCTTCTCGTGGGTACGGAGCACATGACACACGTCCTGGCAGAGGAAGCACTCGATGCACTTCCTGAACTCCTGGGGCCTTTCGACCTCGTACTGGTACATACGCCAGGAGCCGTCGGGGAAATCCGGCTTTCGTGGTTGGAAGTAGGGCAGGCGGCGATTGATTTCATAGCCGCGGGAAACGTTGGTGACGAGGTCCTTGATGACCGGAAACGCTCGCATGGGCGTAATCGTGATCGGTTCATCTTCGGGATAGTCCGACATGCGAGTCATGCACATGAGCCTGGGATGGCCGTTGACCTCTGCACTGCAACTCCCGCACTTCCCGGCCTTGCAGTTCCACCGGCAGGCGAGGTCTGGCGCGTGCTCGGCCTGAATGCGAAGGACGACGTCGAGTACGACCATGCCTTCCTCGGCGTTCACCGCAAACTGTTGGATTTCGCCATTCTCACGCGTCCCGCGGAACACCCCGATCGAACGCACCGCCATCTTAAGCTCCTTCCTCGATGATCTTCTTGAGTTCGTCTGGCAATTCCGGTTGCTCTCGGCTCATTATGGCCATCTCGTTTCCTTCTTGTTTGATCGCGAGCTCGATCCGCTCCTGCTTGGGATCGCTGGCCTGATAATCCAAACGCGAGTGAGCGCCCCGGCTCTCCGTTCGCTCGAGCCCGGCTCGCGCCACCGCTTCGGATACGATCATCAGCGACTTCAAATCGATCGCGGTGTTCCACCCCGGGTTGTACTCACGGTTGCCGGTGACACCAACTTTGGCCACTCGTTCCTTGATCTTTCCGAGATCATCGATCGCTCGCTTCAAGGTCGACGCCTCACGGATGATGCCGGCTTCGTTTTGCATGACTTTCTGGAGCGCGGCTTGTACCTGGAAGGGATTCTCTTCGGAGTCGCGATCGAAAGGAGCCAGGGCTTGGGCGATGCCGCGGTCGATCTCCGCTTCGGGGACCTCGGGTGCGGTCCCGTTCTTCTTGGCGAAATCTGCCGCGCCGGCCCCGGCCCGCCGCCCAAACACCAAGAGATCGCTCAAAGAGTTGCCTCCCAGACGGTTGGCGCCGTGCATTCCTCCCGTGACCTCGCCCGCAGCAAAAAGACCAGGGACGGTGGACTCTTGTGTCTCTGCATCCACCTTGATGCCACCCATGACGTAGTGGGTCGTGGGCCCAACTTCCATTGGCTCTTTCGTAATGTCCACGCCCGCCAGCTCTCTGAACTGGTGGTACATGCTGGGAAGTTTCTTCTTGATGTACTCCGCATTCTGCTTCGACGCGATGTCCAGGAAGGCGCCGCCGCGTGGACTTCCTCTTCCCGCTTCCACCTCGGCGAGGATCGCGCGCGCCACCACGTCGCGGGTCAGGAGCTCCGGTGGTCTGCGATTGTTCACCCGATCGCCGGCGACCCACCCATCGGCTTCGGCCTCGGTCTCGGCGTAGTCTCCCTTGAACATGTCCGGAACGTTGTCGAACATAAACCGCCTGCCCTCGGAGTTCCTGAGGACGCCTCCTTCTCCGCGGACACCCTCGGTCACCAAGATTCCCTTCACGCTCGGGGGCGAGACCATTCCGGTGGGATGGAACTGAACGAACTCCATATCGATGAGCTCGGCTCCCGCTTCGTAAGCAAGAGCGTGCCCATCACCCGTGTACTCCCAGGAGTTCGAGGTGATCTGCCACGCCTTGCCGATACCGCCGGTCGCGAGCACCACCGCTTTCGCGCTGAAGAAAACAAAGCGGCCGGTCTCCCGCCAATAGGCGATGGCTCCCGCCACGCGGCCCCCAACGGTTGAGAGCGCCGTGACGGCGCACTCCATGGAGACGTCGATCCCGCTGTGGACGCCCTTGTCTTGGAGCACCCGGATCATCTCGAGTCCGGTTCGGTCACCAACGTGAGCGAGCCGCGAGTAAGTATGCCCACCGAACGGCCGTTGGTTGATGCGTCCGTCGTCGGTGCGGTCGAAGAGCGCTCCCCACGACTCCAGCTCGCGGACCCGGTCTGGAGATTCCTGCGCGTGGATTTGTGCCATGCGCCAGTTATTGTGCATCTTGCCGCCGCGCATCGTGTCGCGGAAGTGAACCTTCCAGTTGTCTTCGGAACGCACGTTGGCAAGGGCCGCCGCCGCACCGCCTTCCGCCATCACCGTGTGAGCCTTGCCGAGCAGCGACTTACAGATCAGGCCGACCTTCGCGCCTTTCGCGCTTGCTTCGATGGCGGCGCGTAATCCCGCCCCGCCCGCTCCTATCACGATGACGTCGAAATCTCGGCGTTGTATGTCAGCCATTAGAAAAGCCTCGGGTCGTTGATGATGCCCATCGCGCAGAGTCGGATGTAGACGTCGGTCAGCGCGACCCAGATCAGCGAGCACCACGCCCATACCATGTGATTCCGATTCAGAAAGCTCACTACGCTCCAGGCCTTGAAACGCGCCTTGCCGAACGACGTGCAGGAAAAGCAATCTACGTTTCCGCCCACCAAATGACGAAACGAGTGGCACCCGAACGTGTACCCTCCGAGGAGAATGACGTTGAGGGTCATGACCAGTGTGCCGACGCCGACCCCGAACTCGTGCGCGCCGGCGAGCATTTCGCCGTTCGCACCAACTCCGTTTACCGGCCAGCTCATGGCCAGAAAGGCGTCGTAGCCCAGGATGAAGATGAAAAGGATGGCCAAGTACATGAAGAAGCGGTGGAGGTTCTGGAAAAGAAAGAGTTTCGTCTCCCCGCTATAGCTGTGCCGGGCCTCTCCAACCGCGCAAGCCACCGGGTCGAGGAAGAAGGCCCGATAGTACGCCTTGCGGTAGTAGTAGCACGTGGCTCGGAAACCCAGCGGCGCGCCTAGAATCAAAAACGCAGGTGAGAGTGGCCACCAGTCGAACTGCAAGAGTGGTGAGTAGAACGGTGAGAGGTAGGGGCCCCACTCGAAATACTCGCCGATCCAGGCGGCCCAGGTCGAGTAGATCCCGAACGAACCCAAGACCATCGCGGTTACGAGCGGCTGAACCCACCAGGCATCTCGCCGAACGGTCGCGCCGAGCCTTCGCTCGGCCAGATCTTGCGCAGTTATTGTACTCATTGTTGCTCCCGGATGGTTCTTTCTCGAACAGACGGGCGAACGGTCGAGAGATTGTATTGTCGGGAAGGTCGGGCTGTCAATGAGTCGTGCGCATCATCACAAGAACACGTAGCGTTCGTAGAAACGCGGTGCCATCTCGGAGAACGCGAGGAGCCCTCCGATAACGACCGCCAGTAAGAGGGCGATCGCTGCAAGGAGTCCGACTCGGCCCTTCTTCCGAAAACCTGCCACCCCCGCCATCATGACGCCGGCGCCGACAGCCAACATCGCGCCCACCCAGTAGAGCTCCTTCTGAAAGTGAAAGAGTTGTAACCAGTAGTAACGGAGCGCGTAGGCGACGGCCCCGGACAAAGCCCAAGCGGCAACAATTAATCGGAGTGGCGCCGAGCTCGCTCGCTTAAGGGCATAGGCCACTCCGGCGGTCCCGAGCACGATGACCGAGCCCCCGAGGAACTCGATGGCGCGCGCCATCGCTGAGGTCAATCGTGACCCCAGAGGGAGCTCGGTCGCGTTCGGGACTTCCACGCCCGCCGGAAGAATCGCCGCGAAGACATTCGACACCGTTTCGGGATGGTAGGTCATGAGTCCAAGGGCGGCCCCGGTCAGCCCGGCCCCGGCCAACCGAAGCGCTCCTGCTCGACCGAGCCCACCGAGGAGAGGCGCGAGAATCAGCAAGGATCCGACGAAGAGGCCTTGATGAATGAATCCGGACGTGTAGACGGCCAGGCTTGCCGCGATGAGCACCATCGTCGTGACGATACGGCGAGCCGGGAAGAGCGAAAGCGAAATACGAGCCAGGTAGGCGATGACGATCAAATCCAATAGATGACCCAGCAGCGCCGATAGCTCCAAGAGGAGGAGACTGCGAGTGTAGGCGGGAGTGAAGAGATAGATAACTCCGGCGAACAAGTCGGCCTGCGGCGCGCCGCTGAGCCGCCTGGCAAGATACCCCACCGGCAGCAGTGCGAGTGCGCTGAGGACGGCGCCGCCGAGCTTCAACCAAAGGACGGGGGCGTGATAGAACGAGTTTCCGAGATGAGCGAGTAGATAGAAAGCTACCGGGTAAGGGAACGCTTGGTACACACCTCCTACCGGGGCAACTCCAAGGTTGTGATGCATTTGGTACTCGGGGAGTCGATTCCAAAAATCGAGAACGCCCCGGTGGTAGACCAACTCCAAAAGAGTCTGGTGAATGGAAACGTCTGTGAAGAAGAAGCTCGGATGAAAGACCAGGAAGCCTTTGAGGAGGAGTGCCACGTAAAGCAAAGCCAAGAACCAGGGGCTCAGCCGTGGGGCAAGCAGTCTCGCTACTCCGATCACGGGAAGCCCCAGCATCGCCAACGCCGCCCCACGCCGCACGAGATGAACGGTGGCAAACGGATCCTGAAAGCTAAGGGCCCAGAGGATCGTCGCGAGAACCAGCGATGCGATGAGAGACGCGGAAATGGAGAGCCCGCCCAAGCCGAGAACGAGGAAGGAAAGCACGAGAAGAATCGCGCCTTGCTGTGCGAGTCGCGCCTGAGGCCTCGCCCTGTGCCCTTTCCATTCGACCCTATCGATTCTCAGTGTGCCGGGCGAGCCGTCTTGCGTCTCCGACCTGAGGCGAATGCTCGCCCTCGCGCGGGTCTCGGGGAGCTCGACGACGATCTCTCGAAAATCCGAGAAAGGCGGGATCGTCATCTGGCGGGTCGTCCCGTCGTCCAATTCGATCTTGAGAACGACCGCTTCAGAAGCGGGTTGTGTGACGGCGAGCACGACGCTTCCCGGTCCCTGAACCGTGACCGGAAGTTGAAGCCGAGCGCGCCTTCCCATCTGCCGCCAGGTGCGCTCGCGTCATAGCGCCAGTAGTCGGAAAGACCCTGGACGTAGTCGGCATCTCCCGGACCAATGTCCATGTTTAGCCGCTCGTGTCGAAGACTGCCAAGGAGAAGGACGTAGGAGGCGAGACAGACAAGCAACGCGGCGAACGCCCAGCGAAGCGCGGTGAAGCGGTGGTTTACCTGGGGGCTCATTTCATGGTGTGTCCGCCCGCCGCTCTTCGTGAACGAGACGGCGGAGCCGCGACATGCGATAGAGGGTGGTTAGGAAGGCCCACCCGAACGGTATGAGGCGGGCGTGGGAGCGTCCGCTCTTGCGGGGCTGGTAGTTGAAGGGAGTTTCGGAGATGTTACAACCCTTCGCGTAGAGGAGAACCAGGATCTCGGGAAGTACATCGAATTTCTCGGAGCGGAACTCGATCCCCTGGAGCGCCGCCCGACGGTAGAGACGAAAGCCGGTTGAAAGGTCTCGATAAGGAAGGTCCAGCACCAGTCCGTAAACGGTATTGAGGACGCGGCTCAACAGTAGACGGAATTGCGACATGTCCGCGGTACCGCCCTCGACGTAGCGAGAGGCGATGAGAAGGTCGGAAGTCTCTCTCTTGTGGAAAAGATCGGCCACGAAAGACGGTGGGTGAGAATAGTCGGCGTCCATCGTCAGGATGTGCTTCCCCTGGGCCGCCGAGAACCCGGCATGAAGCGCTCCACCGTAGCCGGGTCGTTCTTGTGTGATGACGGAGACGCCATGCTGTCTGGCGACGTCCTGGCTGCCGTCGGAAGAACCGCCATCGACGACTAGGATCTCGTAAGTCACTTGCAAAGCATCGGCGACCCGTTTGAGCTCAGGGAGCAGGAGGGAAAGATTTTTCGCTTCGTTCCAAACCGGTAGAACGATTGTGAGCTTCACGAGAGGGTTATCCTATCGTAATTCGATCCATGCGCACCCGGGGGTGGTCGGGAGCGGGCTGGTGGGCACTAGTTTTCCGTGGCGGGTTCTGGCGGTACGCGCAGGATGCGCAGGGTCGGGCCAACCAGCTTTCCGTCTTCTGGTTTGAACTCGGCGACTTGAGGACAGATGTTAAAGAGCTTTTGATAGTTTTGCGTTTGGCGGTGGTCGGGACCATACCTTTGGTACTGAATGGAAGAGACGATCAGGTACTCGACGCCATCGGCGCGGTAGTCGCGCACCGCCCGATTGATAATGCGGGCTTCGTTGGTGATTTGATAACGATCGTCGTCCAGCACCACCGTGCTCCGTTCCACTGCGAAGCGTGTCCCAGGTGGAAACTCTTCTTCGATCCATCGGGCAGCATGTGTTCCTGTGTCGAGCATGTTGACGGCACGGTTGTGCTGGAGAGACATGTCGATTGGGAACCAGAACGTTGCAACAAGGAGGCCGGTGAGCAGGATTGGTTGAGCAGACAGTTTGATCTTGTCTTGGAGAAGGTTGTCCGAGGCCGAAGCCAGCTGGTGGATGGCGTATGCGGCCAGTATGGCTATAAATGGATAGACCGGAATGAGGTTGCCAGGGAAAATGACTTTCTGGGAGGAAAAAAAGGAGTAATAGAGAATGGGGAAGGTCAAGAAAACCGCGGTCGCCCGTTCGAGTCGATAAAGAGCCATTCCCAGCCCACCCAAACCCGCCAACAAAGCAAGGATGCCCGTACCATAGAGGGCTGCGTAGCGCGCATGCGTGTACCAGTTGTCGACGCCCTCCGCGCCGAGGCGACCGCCGAATCCGTAAGTAAACATGGGCTCCGAAATGTTGTTGAGAAACCGAGGGAGATCGGTCATGAAGTAGGGACAGCCCATGAAGAATCCAGCGACCGAGCCCGCTGCGCCGAGATAGAGGTCGGGGGTAGTGAGGAATCTAGGGCCGCGCCGAAAAACGACCGCCAGCACGAAGGGTAAAAGAACCACCGCCCCGTTGTACTTCGCAGCCACGGTCAGACCGATGGCTACCCCGCAAGAAAACGCGAGGACTCTTCCACCTTTGTCCAGATAACTCAGGCCGAGGAGCACGCTGACCGCGGTCATCAGGGTTAGCAAGGCGTCTGGCTTGTTGTACTGTGAAACTTCGACCGTTCCAGGAAACACCGCGAGCAAAGCCGCAGCGGTCAATCCCACTCCGATGCCGAAGAGCCTTCGGCCCATGAAGAAGCTGACCAGCACGACAGCCGTGCCCGGAATGACCCCGGCGGCAAATCGCCCCCAGTACAACATGTCCTCGACTGTGAGTTGGTGAACACTCGACCAGATTCCCTTCGGCACACTTAGCAGGTATACGACGATATAGGTGACGACATTGACGTACGACTTCAAGCTGGGATGGAACCACCAGTGTGGGTTGAGATCGCCGCGCTTGAGCATCTGGAGGTAGGCGTGGACGAAGTCGTACTCGTCTGGGATGTAACTTTGAGGCAGCCCATAGCTGATACCACTGAGGCGGAGGGCAAAAGCGATGGCTACGATGAGCGACAGAAGGATGGCAGTTGAGTAGCGGCGGAGGAGACGCGTGATTTGCGCGAGCGAGCGCGGCGCACCGTAGCGGCGGATCAACATCCACAGCCCGGTAACCGCGACTGCGCTCCATGCCAAGAGCTGCCTGGAGACAGCGTCTTCAGCGAATCGCAAGAAGTAGGCGTTGGTGAGAATCGTGAACGTCGAAAAGAGCAACAGGAGCCATTCGATGCGATGGCCCCGAGGCTCGTGAGGAAACCATGGGCGATCCGAATCTTCGCTCGGAATGGCTATTTTTTTCGTCAAACGGTCGGGCTCCTACACCCGCAGTGCGCGATCGTAACAATCGTGATGTCCGCCCGTCAATTTACTCGGCTTGCCGAATGCGCAGAAACGACCGCTCAAGAACCTCGATCAAGAAAGATGCCGGGGCAGTTCGATCGACGGCGACGGGAATCCCTCAACTTCCTCCAGACATCGGGCGTAATCCTCGAACATTACGTTAGGACTATGCTCCGCCTCGATATACTCTCTCGCCTTTCTCTCTAGCCGTCTTCGGCGATCCGGGGCTCTGACAAGATCGAGCACATCGCAGAAAAGACCGTCTTCATCGCCGTCCAGGCTCGCTCGTGCCAGGACGTCGTCGGGGAAATCGAGTGCCTGCACCTGATCCGTCACCACCACTGCTCTCCCGGCCGCTAAGAGACGAAGAAGCGTGGCGGAAGTCTCTCCCGCGGTCGGGTAACGCAGATTCAAACAAAGATCCGCTGCTGCCGCGTAGAGCCAGAATCTCTGCTCTTCGACTCTTTCGGTCAGCTCCACGTGCTCGGCGACGCCCAGCTGCTCGGCTTCCTCGCGAACGTCGTAGTGGGGCACGGTGCCCCCGACGAGGATGTACTGCGCGTCGATGCCCTCGTTCAACAAGCGCCGGAGCGAGCGAAGAGCAATGGAGATGCGTTTTTCCGGAGTGACTAAGCCGAAGGACGCTAGGATGATCTTCTTTCCGAGTCCGAGACGCTGGCGCGCCTCCTCGCGCGAGACCCCCTCCGGGGCCGCGATGCCCATGCGAACGACCCGTACATTGCTTCCCGGACAACTTTCGAGGAGCTTATCGCGCGCCGCACCGCTATGAACGAGAACCATTTTGCTCGCGTTGACGAGGAGCTCATGGAGCGGGTACTCGTAGAGAAGTCTTCCGCCTCCCATCCGTATGGCGATCTCGGCAACCTCGGTGCCTTCAAGGGGGTACGAGGCTTCTACTTCCGAGGTGTACTCGGATAGTTTATCGAACGCCCGGTCGCGTTTCGCGGTATTGCCCATGTCGGCTCGGTACTCGACGACCTCGGGGCTTTTCATGTACATGGCGAGACGTGAGTGGTGGAGCACGAGGTCGTGGAGGACTACCACGCCGGGGTGACGGAATGCGATCGAGTAGATGAAGTCGTGGTGAAGGCTGTTGCCTATCTGGTAGACAGGGATCGCTTTCGGTTCGACGGTTTGGCGCTGCTCGAATGTTTTCCAGGGATAGCATGGAACGTCGAGCGTTGAGTCGATGGCACCGTTGGTGTAGGCCTCGACGGGAAACTTTGCCGCGAGTCCTTCGAGAAGGAGGCGACTGTAGTCTGCGACACCTGTGGGTGAAGGTGGCAAAGGCGAGAACAGGGCGACCCTCATGCTTCTACGTCGAAAAGAAGTTTTTCACTTCGTCCGCCACCCGGTGCGCATCTTCCTCGCCGAGCTCCGGATAGATCGGGAGGCATAGCACCTCGGCGGCCGCTCTCTCGGCAATCGGGAAACTTCCCGTCTTCAATCCCAAGTGTTGGTATACGGGTTGGAGATGAATCGGGTGGGGGTAATGAATGGCCGATGCGACTCCTCTTTCCTCGAGATGAAGGCGGAGTGCGTCCCGCCGCGTCGAGCGCACAGTGTACTGGTGATACACCGCTCGACAGCCGGGTGCTTCCTTTGGAAGGCGCAGATCGGCGATCCCATGTAGCTCCTGCGAGTAGATCGTCGCGAGGTGTCGCCGTTTTTCGTTCCATCCCTCCAAATGGCGTAGTTTCACGCGGAGGAGGGCGGCCTGAAGATTATCGAGACGACTGCTGACTCCCTCGAGGGCGTGCTCGTATTTGGCGTGCTTGCCATGGTTGCTGAGAAGTCGAACACGCTCGATGAGGTTGGTGTCGTTCGAAACGAGCATTCCCGCATCTCCGGCAGCGCCGAGATTCTTGGTGGGGTAGAAGCTGAAGCACCCGATGGCACCGACGGCGCCGGCTCGCTTGCCCTCGAACTCGGCTCCGTGGGCCTGCGCCGCATCTTCGACGATCGTCAACTGGCGAGATACGCGTGCCAAGCCGTTCATGTCGGCCGGATGACCGTAAAGGTGAACGGGAATGACGGCCTTGGTTTTCTCGCTGAGATGCGATTCCACCGCCTTCGGATCGAGATTCATAGTTTCTTCTTCGATGTCGGCGAAGACCACACGCGCCCCGTTACGCGATATGGCCTCGGCGGTAGCTATGAAGCTGAAAGGTGTCGTGACCACTTCGTCGCCCGGTCCGAGCCCGAGTGCCTTGAGAGCAAGAAAGAGGGCGTCGCTGCCGTTGGCCACACCACAGGCCGCGGAGGTCCCGCAAAACGCGGCGAACTCCTTCTCGAACGAGCGGCAGGCCTCGCCTTGGACGAAGGCACCTTCTCGCAGGACCTCTTCAACGGCGACGTCGATCTCTTTCTTGAGGCTTCGGTATTGCGCGCTGAGATTGGCGACCGGGATCATGACGGGTCCTCTACGCTGCTTTCCTGCAACAGTTCATAGACGACGTCCTCACCGAAACGAGCTCGAATGGGCATACGATCGCGATAACGATTCATATCATGCTTCAACTTCTCCCTTCTGCGCTCGGGGAGCTTATCGTAATGGATGACGATCAACCGAACCGGGACATCTCGCTGGATGAAGCGAAGGATTCCCGAGGTGGGGAAGTATCGCATGCGGTCCACCAGAACCCAATAGTCATTGGGCCACCAACCGCTGAAACCGTTGGCGAGCCGTTTCCAGTGAATGGTGGAGTAGTACATGTACATGGACTCGCGCGTGATGTCTTCGCCCTCGTGAATGGGAAGCTCTAGCACGCCGAAATCCCCCGACTGTGTGGCGAGCCATTGGTACACCGGCGGGATCGATGGCGCCGGAGGTAGGAACCGGGCAAGGGAATAGCTCTGGTACTCGAAGACCAGCAGGAGGACAAAGGCGGCCCCTAGTCCATGCTGCCAACCGCTCTTCCATCGGCTCGTCTTCGCCAGCAACCACGCAGCTCCCCAGCCGGCCAAAACGGCAAGCCCTAGCAGGAACAACACCGTGATACGGGCCGGTACCCTCAGACCCTGAAAGCCGGGGACGCTCCGGTAGAGGACACGGTAGGGGAGAAAGATGGTAGTTTCTCCGATCTCGAGACGAGGACCGAGTGACAGAACGAATCCCGAGATCATGAGGATCAGGAAAAAGGCCCGCATTACGCGGTGCAACCGTTCCTCGTCGCCTTGTTCTGCGGTCTTCCTACGGCGACTTCCGAAGTAGCCCACGCCTCCCAAGACGATGGCAAGTATTCCCGGAAAGAGAGCTTTCTCGGAGCGAAGTTGACGAGGAAGATAGTCGACGTAGAAGACCTTGTTCGCGGCGCTGGGTCGGAGGTAGTCCATCGGCTCGGCGGAGAATTGCAAGACGTCTTCGTAGCGTCGGTAATAACCCTGCTCCACACGATTCCTCTCGTAGGGGAGGAAGAAGGGGAGCGCGGCGAGAGCAACCCCTGCCACTCCGACACCCATTAGCACCAGCTTCCGACGATCGAAGAGTGGGCGGGTGCTCTTCAGCATGATGAGCAACACCATCCCAAATAAAGCGAGCGCGAGAGCGAGGTACATCGCGTAGTAGTTGCAGGAGAGGATCTGGAGGATGGCAAAAATGGCTGCGAGAACTATTTGACGCGGCCGGCCGTCGCGCAGGAAACGGAAAAGGTACAGGAAGACGAAAGGAAACCACTGGTAGCTCAGAAGCTGCACGTGGAAGAGTTGGAGAAAACGGAAGGGAACGGCTGCGTAGATCACGCCGGACGCGATGGCCGCCCATCGGTTTCCTGTTAACTCATGGACGAGGAGGTACATGCCGATTCCGGAAAGAAAAAACGAGACAAAGATGGCGAAGTTATAGGTGAAGATGATGTTGCCGCTCACGAGGTAGGCCGGTGCGGCGATGAGCGCCACGCCGAAGAGATGCTCCGAGTACGCGAGCGTGTCGTGGCGAGGGAAGAAGATGTTCGCGTCGAAGTACGATAACGGGTCGCTCGGCAGGATGTGATAGTTCCAGGCGAGCGCCCACAGATTCAGGAGGGAGTCCGGGTTCGGGCTGATGCCGTCTCCCATGCGAACCGCGAGTGGCCAGGTCAGGTAGACGGTCAGAACTATGAAGAAAGCTACGATCGCAGACGGCAGCAGAAATCGGGAGATGCTCGCTTTCATTTCAGTTGCACTTGCAATTCGTGAGCGGCCCAATCCGTCACGAGCTCGACGTATCGATCCTCGCCGATCGTTTCCATGGAGAAACTACGTGCTTCCTCGTCGACCAACAGCGTGCTTACCTTCTTGCCTCTTGGTAACAAAACGCTCAAATCCCCTTCGCCTGCGAGGTTGGACTCATAGAACAAACGGATCTGCTGTTTCTCCTCATCGTAGCGGTAGCGATAGCGGATGAACGTCTCGGTGGCGGGCTGGTTCAACTGGATTTGCGCCGGCTGATCTCCCAAGCGTACCTTGAGCTCCAGCTCGCCTCCGTGGAGGTAGACTCCGAACAACCCTCGGAAGGATGCGGCACCCAAGGCGCCGGCACTTCCCGCGTAGTTTCGACTACCCCGACCCTGGCCGTTTTTGGTCTGCCACTCGTACAGGCCGCCCGCGGAAGTCACCTTGCGAGCGATTTCCGAGAGATGCCGTCGCGCTCGCTCCGAGAAACCATTCTCGAACTCCGCGAGGACGAACCTCCCGCCGAACCAATCCCACTGTCCCCCATTCTGGTAGGCGTAGGGCTCCTTCAGCATCGGATGCGCAAAGAAACCCAGCGGGAAAGCGGGCAGAAGCGACCCCGAGATGGTGGACATGCCTACTTGGGACCTGCGCTCCGCGGCTCGTTCAAAAATGCTCTTGGCCTGATTCTGATCGGCGACCCCATGAAGAACCGCCAGCGCATTACCACCCATGGCGAAGATGTCCGTGTCGTCTTGCCAGCCGCCGGTTAGAGCCGGGGTGAGGACGGTGTGCATGCGATAAAAGCCCCTGTCTTCCTGCCACAGATGCCGGTTGATGCTCTCCTTGGTCTGTTCTGCGGTGCGACTCCAAAACTCCGCTTGGGAGTCTTCCTCGAGAAGTGCGTACAGTTCGGACAGCTTCGATGCTGCGAAGTAGAACAGGCTGTTCGTATAAAGCCCAATCACTCGTGGAGTCTCATCGTCTAGATAGATGGCCTTCGGGTCGGGATGGATAGGACTGACGTCTCCCCAGTCGGCGCTGAACCCGCTAACGATCAACCCCGATTCCTGGTCGCGGCGATCGCTCAGTAGGTATCGAAGTCCTGCGTCGAGACGTTCGATCAAGGCTCGACCTTCAATTTCCTTCCTCAGCCAGTCTTCGTCCCCTGTGACGCTGTAGATTCGAGCCGCGGCGACCACGGCGCTGCTCTCTTGGTCGGCCTCGACGGTATTCTTGTCGGCCGACAAGACGTCGTCCCCTGATCCATAGATCTCCTTGGTTTTCGGGGCGTAAGGGATGAAGTGAGACGCCGGGCCGGCCGCGATCCAACCGAATAAGCGACCGTTGCGATCTTGGTGCGCTAAGTGTTCCTCGAGCCAAGTGGTGAGGTACGCGATCGGGAAGTAGAATCGGGAAACCGGGAGCAGAGTGGCGCTGTCTCTCAACCAGATCTGAGGGTAAACATCACCGGCTCCGAAGCCCTTGACCGGTCCCAACCGCCCCGCAAAACCTTTTCGGTTGGCCTCGAGCGTCGATTGAAACATGGTCTGCATGCGATAGAGGTACTGGTTTTCGATGCGGAACCCGCTCGTGGCGTCCGGTGCAGAAAAAGGCCTGTCGACCGTCGAGACGGATGGAGATAGTGACGTCACCCAGAGCGCGCCGGCAATACAGACGCCGATCGCCGCCAAACGTCCCAAGACTATCTTTCTCGACAAATCGATCCTATGTTTTACGGCACCGCTTCGCCCTGTGGACTGAGCTCGCGTCGGGTGGTCGAGATTTCCGGAATCGTCGCCAGCGCCTCGTGGAGCAGACCGGCAATGTACTGGTTTCCCTCGACCGAGTAGTGCCCGCCGGCGAACTCATGGACGCCCGATCCTTTTTGAATGAACAGTTCGGCTAGCTTTCGGGGTGGCAGACTCTGGATCCCCGCGATCAGATCCAAGAAGACAATCTCCCTCTCCGCCAGCTCTCGTTCAAGAAATCGTCTGAGGGGATGCGATGGGTCCGGGGCGGCGTCGGCCTCGGTCGGCAACAGCACGACCACCAGAAGACTCCTCTGTGAGCGATTGAGCTCGCTCAACTGTTCGATAACCCTTAGGAGAATCCTTCTTTGTTCCCTTGGGTTTGGCAAATCCCGTTCTGCCAACGCCGGTAGCACGCCACGCAACAACTGCACGGTCCTCAGGTGCTCGAAGGACCGGATGTTTTGCGCGACCCAAGGCGCGTAGAACGCCGCGCGGGGGACCGGAACGTTTTCGACGACCAGCTCGCCGTCACGGAGTGTCAGGAGCGGTTTCCCATAGCCGTGGAATGAACGCTGCCGCATGCGCCAGAAGTCTGCGGTGATAAAAGTGAAGAGATGAACGCCAGGCTGAAGGGGGAGCCCGTCGCGCTCGTACCACAAGTACGCCTGATCGATCCCATAACCCCCTTGTCCCATGTTGATGGTCTGAAGACGATCATCGAGGGTGGTCAGGAGCTGGCACCACGTGTGGTCATTGTCGACCCCGTAGCCGAGGGTGAAGGAATCTCCCGAACAGATGATCCGTAGCTTTCCGTCCGGTGGTGTCACGTCGTAGTCCTGATTGGCGCGAAACCCCTGGGAGTTCGTTCTGAGGGAGAGCCCCTCGCCGTAAAGGTCTTCGATCTCGATGTTCTCTACGTTCGCCCAACCGAGAAGCTCGTCGTAGCGGGTATGCTTCCTTTCCGCCAGCGGTCCGCGCGAAGCCCGTGCGATGTCCCGCAAGAAGAGCACCGTGCTCGAGATACCCTCCAGAAGCACCAGCCCCAACAGGATCAAGACGAGGCCCAGCGCCAGGTTCAACGCGCGGGCGCCGAACCGGACTCGAGGTTTTTGCGTCGTTGCCGAACTTTTCACTCATGTACTCCAGACCACGGAAAAAGGATAATCTTCCCGCAAAGGCTGATGGTCTGCTACCAGGGTAGGGTGTCCCGCCTTGGCGAGCCAACTGGATCTTCGCCGCCGTGAACTTCGCAGTCAAACGACCTTGGAAGATGCTCTACCTTGCGTGGGCAATAGGACGGCTTGTGTTGTTCCCCGGATTGAAGTAACCAGATAGTCTCATGAAACGGTTCGTCGACGCAGCGCTTGGCCTGCTTGCCCTCGATCTGATTCTCATCTTGCTGAGCGGTGGCTTCTCGGTCCTCGGCTCGGTGGGGGCTTCCGGGTTCTTGCTTCGGATAGCGGCCTCCCTCTTGCTCCTCGTCCTGAGGTATCGCCTGACAGGACTGACGGGTAGCGTGGCGAACGCTCGCTGGTATGGCTACCTGGCCATCTTGCTCGTCGCTCTGTCCCTCGTGCATCTCCGTGGCTATCGGCTGCGGGGAGACGGCATGTGGTACTACGCGTATGCACGCTCGCTGGCCTTCGATCGAGACCTCGACTTCACGAACGAGTACCGTCGCTTGGGCGTGGATCATTTTCGCGGTTCGCAGCCTGTTCGTGAGACCGGGCTTCCACGCAACACGTTTCCGATTGGCGCCGGACTCCTATGGATGCCGTTTTTCATCCTCGGACACATCGGAGCGGGACTCCGCAACGTCTACGGCCAACCCACCGCCTATGACGGTTTTTCCGATCCCTATCTCCACGCGGTCGCTTTCGGCGGTCTGCTCATCGGATGGTTGGGACTCCTAGTTTTGGACCGCCTCTTGCGAAGGTGGTTCTCTCCCGGCGTCGCCTTCGCTGCCTCGGTCGGCACGATGCTCGGAAGTTTCATGTTCTGGTATATCGGATACCAACCGATCTACACACATGCACCCAGCTTTCTCCTGGCGACTGTGATCATCGAGCGCTGGGTGAGTGGACCGAAAAGCACGAGGGATTTCGCCGTGCTTGGCCTACTGGTCGGCGCCGCGGCGTGCGTCAGATGGCAGAACGCCATCTTCGTTTTTCTTCCTTTGTGGTCCATCGTCGGGACCTCGCTCGAACGGCCACGCCTAGGGTTACGCAACATCGGTGTGTTAGCCGGAACCTTTCTCGTTGGCTTGGCTCCACAGCTTCTAGCTTGGAAAGTGATCTTCGGCCGGCTCTACCTGGGTGTCCCTGTGGGCGCAGACTACATGCGGTGGTCGCAGCCATTTATCACTGAAATGTTGTTCTCCTCGCGTCACGGGCTATTCTCTTGGAGCCCCGGTCTTGATCTTCGCAGCAATCGGATTCCTTTTCTTCCTTCGTCGCGAGCCGCGCGTAGGCATTCCTCTCGCGTTACTTCTCGCCGCTCTCACCTACGTCAACAGCAGCGTCGCCGACTGGTGGGCGGGGGGATCGTTCGGCGCCCGGCGTTTCGACTCCGCGATCCCCATCTTCGCCATCGGGCTAGCTACCACCACGAATGCGCTCGTCGCTATAGTCCGGCGTCGCCCCGCGATAGTCGTGGGTTGCCTTCTCTTGGGTTTCATTTTTATGAACCTGCTGCTCATGGAGCAGTACCGCAAGGGACGCGTACCTGTCGACGACACGATTTCGTGGGAGGTGGCATCCGCCGGGATGCTAGAAGACTTCTTCGATGGCGTCGGCTATCCCTTCTCTTTTCCAGCCAACTGGGCGTTCGCGCTTCGGTACGGGCGACCCAAGACGCAGTACGATATTTTGATCGGAAAGTATCTGTTTCATTGGCACAACAACCTCGCTGGGGTCATCGATTTTGGAGAGAAGGACCCGCCGTTTCTGGGCAACGGTTGGAGCTCATTGACCGATTGGGAAGGAAGACCGCGCGGTGTGCGCCTCGCGATCTCCGCCCCAGCAGGAGTCTTCGTACCCACCGACCGCGCCGAGACGCTACGCATTTTTGTGGAGTGTGCGACGCCTGCTGGCTCGGACCCGCAGTGGATCGAGGTTTGGTTGAACGGTGACCGGCTAGGAGGATTCCGCCCTGGGAACGAGATGAAAGAGCACGAGCTGCTCGTGCCAGAGCGTTGGTGGCGGCGACTCAATTTGCTGGAGTTCCGACCCGGGGAGGAGGTTTCCAGCGCGCCGTTCCTCGCGGTGGACCGCATTCGGTTCGAACGCGGCGCGAACTAGACTTGAACGGGTTCGAAGACGGCCTCTTTGGGTCTCGGTGCGCGAGCGTCGGTGAGCTCGACTTTACAACATCGCCGGCAAACCGGGAAGATCCCGTGCTCCAGAAGCTTCTTCCTTAGTCCGACGAATTTCGGGCCGTTCCAAATCTCTTCCAGGCTTTGTTTCCTCACATCACCCATCTCGACCCGGATGAACGGGCAGAAGTGGACCTTGCCGTCGTAGGTGATGCGCCCTCCGAAGTACGGATAAAAGCATTGGCCTTTGAGTGGCTCGTCCGGCGTGTAGTACTTCTCCAAGTGCTCGTAGGATTGCGCAGGCCTCCAGTTGATCGTAATGCCCTTGCTCTCGGCGTAGTCGACGGCTTTCCTCAGGACCGGCGCCACGTCTCGGGGATCGATTCCGGGATCGTCGGTCACGTACGTGGTGATGAGGGAAGGATCGGTCTCGCCAATGATCTGAAGCGTCTGCTCGACTTCCTTGTGCGTTGCGAACATGAGCTGATTCAGACCGATGAGCTCCACTTCGAGCTCCGATGCCGCGTCCACGATCTCCGAGAGCAAGTGTAGATTGCCGGAGGTGAGCGTTGTGTTGATAGAAAGCGGCAAGCTGAGCCCGCGCGCCGCGAAGACCTTGCGAAGGAGACGGATGTTGCTCGAAGATTTATCGAACGCTCCCTTCTGTCCGCGAATCTCGTCGTGGAAACGCTTCGGCCCATCGATGGACACGCTGATGTGACGCAAGAATCCCGTGGCCGCTAGTTCCGCTAGAGCATTGGCCTTGTCCTCCCCGATCACCGTTCCGTTGGTCGTGATGTACTTGCAATGCATGCCATTGTTTTGGAGGCGATGGAACACGTCAATCAGATTCTTGCGAACGAAAGGCTCTCCACCGGTGATGTTGACGGATTTCACGCCCCCCTTAACGAAGATCTGGTCGAGCTCCTCGAGACTGAGCTCCTTGGAACGCCAGTCCTCCGGGTTCAGGATATCGGCGACATAGCAGAAGCTGCAGTGCAGGTTGCAGAGCAGGGTGGGTTCATAGACCACGAAATGCGGGACGCTCGGGGCGACCCCATCACCCCGCTTTGTGAACTGCTGGGTGTGGAGCCGACGAACGGTGCCCGATACGCGATTCTTGAGCTTCTTGAGGTTTTGTCTGAGCAAAAGCACTCCTTGACACTGCCAGGTCGACTGAAATTATAGCCCAAAGGGCTTTGAGTCGCCAAGGATAGACCGGCCAAGCTCGCACTCGTCGAGCTTTCATTCGACCGGGGCGAATATGCTAACCTGAGGGGGTTCTAGTGCAAGTCTCGTCGAGAAGAACAAAACCCGGAGGTGAATGATGATCGAGGGCGCGCGGACCAAGAGCCTCAAGCTGGTTCCAGATGAGCGGGGGTGGCTCATGGAGATGCTGCGCAGTGACGACCAGCTGTTCACCAAGTTCGGACAGATCTACGCCACCGCGACCTATCCGGGCGTGGTCAAGGGTTGGCATTTCCATCGGGAGCAGGTGGATAATTTCACGTGTGTCGCCGGAATGGTAAAGCTCGTATTGTTCGACCCCCGAGAGGAATCTCCAACCCGCAACGAGGTCAATGAGTTTTTCATTGGCAGTCGGAATCCTTTGCTGGTCCAAGTGCCGGCGGGGGTCTATCACGGTTGGAAATGCATCTCCCCGGAAACCGCCGTGGTCATCAATTGCCCGACCGAGCTATACAATTACGAAAAACCTGACGAAGTGCGCCTGGATGCCCACACCGACGAAATCCCCTACGATTGGACGAGGAAGGATCGCTAGGCACTAGGCACCGCCAACGGATCCGATGAAGGTTTTGGTGACGGGTGCCGGCGGCTTGCTAGGCAGGGCCTCGGTGAGCCTCGCCTCCCAAGAACATGATTGTATCGGCTTGCCTCGGAAGGAACTCGATGTGACGGACCGGTCCTCGGTTCGGGAAGTTATCCATCGCTTTGAACCGGATGCGGTCATTCACTGCGCTGCCTATACCGACGTGGATGAGTCGGAGCGGAATCCGGATCAGGCCTTCGCCGTCAATGTGCAAGGCACCGAGTGGGTCGCGCGCGCGGCGCGGGAAGCCGACGCACAGATGGTCTACGTCAGTACGGATTACGTCTTCGATGGTGAAAAGAAGACACCCTATACCGAAGGAGAAGCCGTGAACCCGCTATCCCAGTACGGCCGTTCTAAACTCGAAGGGGAGGCCAAAGTGCGGGAGGTCTGCGCCGATAATCACACCATTGTGCGAAGCGCGTGGCTTTACGGTCCAGGCAAGGGTTTCGTTGACTGGATGCTGGGGCGGCTCGAGACGCCTGATGCGCCTGATGGGGCTGATGTGCCTGATGCGTCTGACGCTAGCAAAACGCTGCGTGTAGTCGACGATCACATCGGCAGCCCAACATGGATCTCAGATCTTGCCAAGGCGATCCTGCTGCTAGCGGAGGAACGATTGACCGGCACCTTCCACTACGTGAACAAGGGCGAGACCCATTGGCTAGGAGCGGCTTGGGTGATCGCGGATTACCTCGGCGTGGAGCGGTCACGGCTTTCAGGCACGGCGATGGCCGAGCTGAGTCGGCCAGCCCCGAGGCCGCACTATTCCGCCCTCGACGTTGACAAGTTCGAAAAAGCAACGGGCAGTCGCGTTTCCCGGTGGGATGAAGCTCTCAAAAATTATCTAGTCACCGCCCGCCCGCGAAAATTGAAGTTGAACTCCGAGCGTTTGTCCTAATCGACCACACTCGTCAGGAGCTCGCTGAGCTTACGGCCTCTTTCCTCCCACGAATAACCCTTGGCGTCTTCCGTCGCCTTCGCGGCGAGCCGGTGCGCCATTTCCGGATCGCCGGCCAACCTTTGTATGGCGGCGGCGAGGGCATCGGGGTCTCCGGGTGGAACGAGAAGCGCGTTCTCATCGTTCGTCAGAACCTCTCGCAACGATGGAAGGTCCGATGCCACGATGGCTCGACCGGATGCCATGGCTTCGAAGAGTTTGAGGGGCGATGTGAAAACGCGGGCCGTCATCGAATCGAGCAACGGGATCACGAACACGTCGGCGCTCGTTCTCTCTTTGGCTACCTCGGGAGGTGGAAGAAAACCTCGAAATCGCACGCGGTCGGTGAGGCCGAGTCGTTCCGCGAGGCGACGGACTCGATCGAGGTCGGGTTCCGGTGGAAGTCCACCGATCACCACCAACTCGACTCCAAGTATGTTTTTCATCGATTCGATGAGAATATCGACGCCCTTCCACGGGTAGAGCTGTCCGACGTAGTACACCTGAAGGGGTTTGTCGGCGGATCGTTCTCGGGGTGGTTGCGGTTTCGTCGGAACCTCGGTGCCATCCGGGATAACTCGCGCCGGAGCAAGCGGTGCATGGAGCTCGGAAAGAGACTTTAGAAGGCCATGGGTAATTGCGACCACCGCAGCCGCTCCTTGGCAGACGCGGTGCTCACGTCGGCTGAGCCTCTTCAACTTGCGAGCACTCGGGGGGCGAGAGTCCGGACCTTGGTAGAGACGACGGGTTTCCTCTGAAAAGAGCGCGGCCGCAGTGTGGGCCTCGTAGATCACCAGACGTCGGTGGTACCACTTTGTGCGCAAGGCAAGATCGGCCAGGACGAGGTCTCGCGTGTACACCGCGTCGTACCGGCCGTTCGCCAAGAAAGGGATGGCTCTCGCCGCAAAGGTCAATTGTCCCCAAACCGACCCGGGAGCCGCGGTGGAAAGACGCCGCAGCTCGAGATTGGGATGCGGGGTGAGCCCGAAGAATTCCAGGCAGGCTTCATCGGATCGGGAATCACTCCGGCGCACCACGAGATCTACCTGCACCCCTTGTCGAGCCAGCGCGTGGCACGTTTGCACGGTCTGGATACCGTTGGCCCGCTCCATCGGAAAACGGATGTCGGCGAGGTAGAGCAGTCTCATTGGATGTAGCCTAATGCCCGGAGTGTGTCTTGCATCTCTCGATCCAGCTCCACTTGATTGCGAGCCGACCCCAACGGGAGGTGCCACACCCGAGCCAGCTCATCCTCCCGGTGAAGGAGGTCGTCTATCTCAGAAAGAGAAACCTGGAGCTCTTTCGGGTTTGCGTCGAAGGGGAACGCGATTGTCTCAACACGCTCCGAGCCCAATCTCGCTCTCACCGTTTCGACCGTATGGCCGTCGCGCACAAGGGCGAAGCGAACCGGCGAACCTCCGGTCCTCGTCTGGATGACGAGGTGTCGTCTTCTATCGTCGGCGGTGAAGGTGAGCGTCAATTTCTTGCGCTTCGAATCCACGTCGAAGAGGTCCCCGGTAACGATGGGAAACCGGAACGCGTTTATGATTTCGACTTCCGACTCAGCATGAACCACAACGCGGGTGCCCGCTTTGTCGCCTCGAATAGAAAAGTGGAGGCCGTGCTGTCCGAGCTGGACGAAACGCTCGAGCTCAGCAACGAGCTCGCGCGCCTGGGGCGGAACCGAAGGCAGTAGGTTCTTCCGCTCGGCGCGGTCCTTCTTGACGTCGAACAGATACTCTTTTGGCGTCGGGACGAGCTCCCGGATATATTTGTGATCTTCATCGTAAACGGCGTAGCTCACGAACTTCGGGGCCACCAGCTCGGCAAGGAGCCGCCTTTCGCTCGTCTCGCCCCCTTCGAGTAACGGCGCGATGCTGCGGCCCTGAAAGACCGAGGGAACCGGCAACCCAGCTAGCTCCAGCAGGCTGGGAGCCAAGTCGATGTTCCCGACCAGCGAGGGTATCCGCCTGCCCGCCTTCTCGGAATGCGGCAATTTCAGAATACCGGGAATATGCAACGCTTCGCGGAAGAGAGTCTTGCCGTGCCGCGTGAAGTCATGTTCGCCAAATTCTTCGCCGTGATCGGCGGTCACGAGCAGTAGGGTCTCATCGTACAGCTCGAGTGCCTTCAAGGCCTCGACCAGCCTCCCGATCTCGCGGTCATTGTAGGCGAGCTCGTTGTCGTAGAGCTCCCGGTCCCGAGTTAGTCCCTCTTCAGCAGTCTTCACAAAAATTTCATCGAAGGGAGGTCGAGGTCGATAGCCGAAGTGGAGATCGAGGGAGTGCAGATACAAGAAGAAGCTCCGGCCACGATTTTCCTCGAGCCACGGGAGGACCCCGTTGGTAATGTCGGCCGCGTCACTCTCGAGGGCATTGATGTGTTGCCCTGCGGAGCGCGCCTTGAAAGTCCGAAGATCCACCCACCGGTCGAATCCCTGGTTGAAAAAGAAAACGCGGGGCTTGATGACCGGATTGGCTACCCAGGCCGCGGTCGTATATCCGGACGCCCGGAATGCTTCGGCGAGGGTCAAGCGTTCGTAGGGCAGTGCGTCGTCGATGGTGCGCGCTTGGTGGTACATCGGAAGTAGTGAAGTGAACAGGCAGCCGGTGGACGGCTTGGTCCAAGGGGCACACGACATGAGCTCCTCGAGGACGACGCCGTCCTCGGCTAGCGCGTCGAGTGTTGGAGTTGCGGGGAGCGGGTAGCCGTAGGCGCCGACGTGGTCGGCTCGAAGACAGTCGACCACGTAGACGAGAACGTTGGGTCTTTTCGCCTCCGCCCGCGACGCGACGCCCACGACCTCGGGGTTGCCTAGAATCACCATCGCTTGTGGACCGTCAACCGAGAGCTCGAGCTCGAGACTCCGTCCGGCGAAGCGGCTGAGGTCGATGCGACGCTCGACCCAATCTCTCTCTTCTTGCCACACTTCTTGCCAAATCTCTTGATTGACGACTTCGCCATCCACGACCGTGAGACGGATCTCGACCGGGACCTCCGGCTTCCGCACCGCGAGCCCGAAGCGAAGCTCGCCGCCACGAGGAACGTCGCTTCGAAAAAACAACTTCGACGGACTCTCGAGAACCAATGACGGTCGGCGATCGCCATGGATCTCCGCATCGTGTACCTCAAAGGGTGAGTTGCTGCGCACGACGGCGTTTCGGAGCGAGCCCGGGCGCTGTTCGTCCATCTCGCTCACATCCAGCAGCCGTTGGTACGTCACGAGCCTCTCCGGTGCTCGCGCGCAATTCGAGACCAAGATGGCAGCAAGGATTGCAAGGAGTCGGCTGAGGGTCATGAACCGTTCTCGCGATGCTCGCAAGTCTCGACCAGGACGTGGTCTTCGAGATCGAGTCGCTTCAGCTCTCGCTCCAGCAGAGTTCGTTGACGCTGGACGAAATCGCTCTCCGCGGGGTCGAGGACTAGAAAGGTACCTCTTCGGTAGAGTGTTCGTGCCAGCGACAGCATTCTCGCGCTGAAGTCCTGCCGGTCTGAGGCAAAGTGGATCTCGTCGTAACCGTCTTCGATGGCCGCGGTTCTCATGGTGAGCAGAATCATCAAGCGGTCGTCGGCACCTCCCGACAGTAAGCCTGTCAGGTCGGACGTCCTCTCCGGCATGACGAAGCATACCTTGCTCGGTTGCCGAGCTCGCGGTTCGAAGACCAAGGGGTTCCCCCAGGATACGGTGCCATGAGTTCCCGGCTTCACCTGCAGAAGGAGCTTCTTCGCTTCCGCGGGCACCGGCGCTTCCAACGCCGACCACCGCTTGCTGCGTCGGGCTGATCTCAGATCGGCGAGGGGAATTGGGTCGGTACCCATGCCGTCGATGGCGACACGAGCCTCCACCACGCTAGATCGTGCGGTAGCGAAGGCTCGCACGATCCGGTTGGAGGAACTATCGATGGGCCAGGCTGCCTCCGAGTCTGGCGTCACGTCGACCGCCTCGACGGCGAGGGGACCCATCCGAAGAGAGCCGGCACTGGTGTGAGGAACGAAACGCTCCGCAACTCGCAGCTGACCGCAACCCTCGGGGTCTATGACTTCTCTTGCGCTCCGCCAACCGAGTAGTCCAATCAGTGGCGCTCCCACGCTCGCCGCTACGAGGACGGCGGTGAGCGATCGTTCGGAGAGCTGGGTCCGTGAAAGCCAGATGACTAAGACGACAACTAACAGCGCGAGTCCGAAGATTCGCCATCCCCAGGTGTAAGACGCCGGTAGGTAGAAGAGCTCGACCCGGTGTGATCCGGCGGGCAAAGGGACCGCCCGGAAGTAGAGATTGGCCTCGAGGATGGTCGCCGCCTTGCCGTCGACCCGCGCGTGCCAGCCAGGGTCGAAGCTTTCCGACATCACGAGGTAAGAAGGCTTCGCCGATCGCGTTTCGACGACGATGTGCTCTGCGCGATATTCGACGATTTCCGCGAGGGGTGACGCGTCGATGTCAGCAGGCTCGGCGCGCATCCCTGCCGGTTCCGGGAAGTAGCAGGCCGGTTCAGTGCTCAGTAGAACGGTACGCTCCGGGCGCAGCTTGGGATCGAGGAGCCTCGCGTTGATACCTCGTTCCCCCGGAAGGACCATCGCTCGTTCTGCTAACCAGGCACGCGGCATTCGCGATTGATAAAGGAAGAGACGTACTTCGTCGTCGTAGACGAGCTCGAGGTGCACCGGGTCTGGGTTCGGCCATCCTGCGGGCAGGGCGAAGTATTTGATGTTCCAGTTGCGCAACAGGTGCGTGGGGCGAAAGGAAGAGAGCCATGCCCAGTTACCCGAAGCGTCTTTGACTTCCAGCAACGACTCGCCGGTGGAGCCGCGCGCGTACCGGCGTATGCGATCGACGTAGCTCCCTAGGTTCTTTGGCAGCAAGGAGTGGTAGGCACCCACATCCTGCACCTGGTAGGCGCCGAGGGTATTGGGCCAAAAGGGAGTGTGGTAGTTCCCGAGTAAAGTGGCGACACGAAACGTGTCGGGATCATTCCGGAGAAACTCGATCGCCGGAAACTCCGGAAAAGGTGGGTAGATGTCGGTATCGACCCGAGGGTTGAAAGCGCGAGCGTAGGAAAAGAGATCGACGAGGATGACGGCGCCCACCATGGCGGCGAATGTCGTCGCCGCAATTTTCTGTCGAACCTTGAGCTCCATCGCGAGCAGCGCAAAGCCGAGGAGCGCCAAGCCGAAGGGCAGACGGAAGACAGTGAGAACGTCATCCCGGCCGGAAAACCAGCCGGTAGCCGCCGCCGCCACGCCCAACCCAAGCAAGAGAAGTGCGAGCACACGCTCCCACCGCATACGACTTTCCAAACTTACCGAAAATCCGATGCCCGCGAGGAGCGCCAGGCCGAACGACGCCAGGGCAACGTGCGTCTGTAGGTAGCGCAGCCGCTCGACACCCGGAACGAGCGAGTGCAGCAGTGTGAACAGCGGACTGCCGGTCGCCAGCCCGATTCCTACGACGACGGTTGCAAGAAGCGCGATGGAAGGACCTCGTGGAATACGGCGAAAGGCGGCGGGGACGAAGATGAGAGGCAGCAGACCGATGTAAAGTTGGCTCCTTTGCAGCTCCGGCGAAAAAGCGGTGAGAAAAACTTGAGAGCCCAGCCCCGTTGCGGCGAGCTCGGTTGCGCTCAGCACGGCACGGTTCGCGCGGCTCAGGAACTCCAAGGAAGGAAATAGGAACGGGGCGGCCAAAGAGGCTCCGAGCACGACCGCCCCCGCAGCGAGAGAGGCACGGCGAAGTGATGTCGCGAAGTTCGATAGAGAAATGAGACGAGTGATCCCGTAGATCGTGGCTCCGAGAAAATTGATAAAGATGTCCGGATAGTGACCGGCGAGTAATTGAAACGCCACCGCAACGGCAAGACCGACGTACGCGCGAGGCCGGCCGGTGGTCACCAGGTCTTCGACGAACGTCAGAAGAAGAGGGAACCAAACGAGGGAGGGCAAGATGAACGAAATCTCGGCGCGGTGCGTGATGCTGGGGGTGAAACCGTAAACGATGGCGCCCAGGATCGAACCGGTGAGGCTCAACCCGAGCCGGCGCAGGAAGATAAAAGCGAAAAGCTGTGCCAGGAAAAGATGGAGCAGGATTTCAATGTTGTGGGCAAGCTCGGTATCGAGGACGGCGTAAATCCAAAACGGCGGATAGAGCATGCGGCTGAAACCGGCAGCTAGATGGGGAACCCCTCCTCCCGCGTAGGGGTTCCAAAGGGCAATGCGGCCTTCCTTCGCGGCGCGGGCCGAAACGACGTCGAGCGCGTAGCCGTCGAGGATCGCGTCCTTGATGCGTGAGTTCACGACCGGATGGTCGGGGGTGAGTTGTCGCCATGGTTCGAGATCTTGGTGGAGCCAATCGGTGGGTAAGAGGAGATCGCCCCGCAACACCTCCCAAAAACAAAGCCAGGGCAGGGCGGCGAGGAGAGCCACCCCGAGGATCGTTTTTCGGTTCCCCATGTGGAGTCTACGCTAATGAAATGGCTGATTGAGGTCAACAGTTCGACAGGAGTGGTTGCCTTTGAATCAAGGAGACTTTATCCTGCCGGATTGATGCTTTCGCCGCACTCACGCCGAGCGAGGTCGAGTCATTCCGTTAATCGATTCGCTATTTCGTGCATGCTCGCCAGCTCCATCATGTCGTGTATCGCAGAGAGGGAGCCCGACCCGACGGCCGAGGACGTTGCTGAGAACTTACAGTCCCTCTCCTACACCGCCTGGAGCCCGCTCGAGCACGCAGGTAGAGCCGGTGTCGTAGGCCATGACCGGAGCCGGGCTTATCCAGCTCTCAACCTTTTCAATTCTCTCCCCCGGGCCAGAGCGACACTCATGGACATGGAGGGGAAGACGCTGCATGAGTGGTCCCTTGACGCCGCAAAAGAATGGGCACACGTCATGCTGCGGCCAAACGGTGATCTCCTGGTGCTTAGTGAAATCCCCCGGAAGCTCCTTCGACTGGATTGGGAGTCCAACGTCATCTGGGAAGAGGAGATCGAGGCCCACCACGACATCGACATCGCCGACAACGGTGACCTTTATGTGTTGACCGGGAAGGATGAGCGGGTCGATCACGATGGAGTCGAAATCCCGATTAGAAACGAGTTCATCTTGATCCTGACGCCGGATGGGCGAAAGAAGCGTCGCCTTTCATTCTTACCTATTTTCCGACATCTCCTCGACTTCGACCAGATAAAAAGGTTCGTAGAAACGAACGGCGAGGTGGGCGAGGGGATGCGTTTCGAAGGGGATGCGGTCGACATTTTTCATGTCAATACTCTCTCCATCATCGACCGGACACACAACGATTTTCTCCGGAAGGGCTTCGTATTGGTAGCCGCCCGGAGCCTCAACCGGGTCGCGGTCATAGATCTGGAGGCAGAAGAGCTCGTTTGGAGCTGGGGAGAGAACGATCTCGACTGGCCTCACCAGCCCGTGCTCCTAGGGAACGGGAACCTACTCATCTTCGACAACGGGACCCACCGCAAATACTCCCGGGTGATCGAGCTCGATCCGACGACGGCCGAGATCGTCTGGGAGTACAAGGGCGATCCGCCGAAGTCTTTTTACACCGCGTTGAGGGGAGGCATCCAGAAGTTAACCAACGGAAACATCCTGGTCACTGAATCACGTCGGGGTCGTGCTTTCGAAATCACGCACGAGGGAATGATCGTTTGGGATTTCTACAACCCGGATATCTATGAAAGGCCGAAAAGGCGGAGCAAGAGAGCTACTATCTATTGCATGACCAGAATCGCGCCCGATTTTCTGAACCCCCGTTTGTGGGCCCAGGTTCAGTGAGCATGAACGTCCGGTTCCGCTGGGTTCTCTTGATGGCTCAAGTGTTCCTAGGATGCGCCGGGCATCCTCCGGAAGCCCTAGAGGCTCCAAACGCTCCCGATGGCGTTCTGTTGATTGTGGTCGATGCCTTGCGTCCCGATCACCTCGGTGTGTACGGGTACGAGCGTGCGACCTCACCCCATCTAGACAAGTGGGCGGAGCAAGCGGCGGTGTTCGAGCGGGCCTTTACGACGTCACCTTGGACGCTACCCTCGTTCGGATCGATGTTGACCGGAGAATTGCCAGCTCGACATGCTGCCGGTAGCCGGGTGCGGGAGTCCAACTGGACTGTCTCCACCCGTTTGAACGACGCGCTCCCCACGCTACCTGAGACTCTCGCCGCGTCGGGGTTCGTTACTGGCGCGATCATCAACAATCCTTGGCTTCCTCGCGGTGTCGGATTGGAAAGAGGGTTCGATACATACGACTACCAAAGTCCGGATGAACAGAATCATCGGCGCGCCGCAGAGGTCGTAGATCTCTCCTTGAAATGGATTGCGGAGAGCTCAGAGAGTCCATTCTTTTTCATGATGCACATCTTGGATCCTCACATGACCTACGATGCGCCCGCACCCGTCCGTGGGCGTTTCACGTCTGGTATGCCCGGTGGGTTCGAGCTACCCGTGATCGAGCCGCGAAAGATTCGGAAGCGGGCGCAATCCATTGCAGACGGTGAACGCCAGTTCATCACCGCTGCCTATGACGAGGAAATTGCCTACGTGGACCAAGAGCTCGGGCGTTTGTTCACGGCGCTCGAAGAAGTGGGTCTCTTCGAACGTTTGGTGATCGTTTTGACTTCCGACCACGGCGAAGAGCTTTTCGATCATGGAGACTTCGAGCATGGGCACGGAATGTATCAAGAGCTCCTGCGGATCCCGCTTCTGGTCTGGGGACCCGATGTGCTGCCCGGCCGGCACACCGCACCAGTCTCCTTGGTCGATCTGTACGACACGATCCTTGAGTCGGTCGGGGCGACTCCCACGGGGGGGACCGCGGGGCAGTCTCTCTGGCCGGCGGTCACGAAGGGCGATGCGATCCCCGAGCGGCCGATCCTGGCCGAAGCGACGCTCTACGGGCCGGAGCGCCGCGCCATCATCCGATGGCCGTTGAAGTTGACACTCGAGACGGGTGTCGGCCGCCGCCGGCTCTACAACCTCGAAACCGATCCCGGAGAGCAAGCCGATTTGGCGCCCGAGGAAGAGCGTGCGGTCGAGTATTTGTCGAATGAGCTCCGTAGCACGATGCAGGCGGCACGACAGGGAGTTGAGGCGGAGGCACTGCCCTTGGACGAGGAGATGTTGAGGGAGCTGCGCTCACTGGGCTATGTCAACTGACACCCTCGAGTTATTCATGCTCGGGAAGCAGACCCGGCTGAGAAAAATCCGCAGCTATTCTCGTCATGCGGTAGATCGAGGCCCTCTTGTCCCGAACTTCGTTCACGTCAGGGTTGTAGAATTCCCAAGCAACCTCTCCCTCGCGCGTGATCTCAAAAGCGTGGCCTTTCGTCGATTCGGTAATCAAGATATTACCGTTCGGTAGCTCCTGAACTCCCCCCATCATTACCGAGAAGAAAGATTCGGGAGGCTCGGCCGTGTACTGCCAAACGATCTTGCCGGCCGATGGATTCAGTTCAATAACGCGAGAATACTGGCGGTGCGTGCCGTTGTCGAAAATCAAGATGTTCCCGTTCTCTAGAAGGACTGGTTGGTGGGGCCAATCGAGGTCTCCCTCACCCCAAGTCCAAATGAGTTTTTCTCTTTCGACATCGAGCACGCCGATGAGATTCAGGCTTCGGGCTGCAAAGAGTACGAAGCCTTCTTGGAAGAATTCATTGACCGTACGGTCGATAATGGAAAGTGTGTTGATGTGAAAAACGTCGACGAAATCTCCTTCGAAACGGAACCCGTAGTCTATCTCGCCACCGGTTGCAATGAACTTTTGAAGTTTGTCCATGTCGAGGAGGTGGCTCAGCAGAGGGAGAAAGGAAATCGTGTGGGTGATTTGCCCTTCCGGCGAAAGAACGAGAATGCTGTGGTTCCGAACTGGAATATCTAGACCATTGTAGTTCGTATACTCCTCCGACGCGGACAGCACGTAGATCTCGCCTTCGTTGGAGATGTCCATGTCGTGGTGAACGTAAACTTCCTGGGTCCACAACATGCTGGAATTCCAATCCAATCGAATTAGTTTGCGGGGCAGTTCGTTTAGCACCAGAAGGTCACCGTTCGGAAGCGGTTTCACGTGCTCCCACTTCTTGCCCGTGTCCAGCGACCAAGAATGCAGCTCCTTTCCGTCCATATCAATTAGGGCCGCTCGGGTCGCAACGAGAGAGTTGAACAGGTTGAGCCCAGGGTACGCGCGCTGGGGACGATGGACGACGACACCCTCCTTTTCCTTGTGCTCAATCGGACTCCACGACGTGTAGGGAAGTGCCCTGAGCTTCCTTGCGCTCTCCTCGGGAGTCTCATCCTTGACCTTGGTCTCGATGCTGCAGGCGGCGTTCAGGCAGGCGACGCTCAAAAGGAGCAGAATCCGTTTCATCGTTAAGCTGGCCTCTATTGGATGTAGCCCAGGGAGCGCAGCTCTTCCCGGACGCGCGGCGGAAGGTCGACGCTTTCTGCTCCTTCCGGCGTGGCGCGGACCGAAAATGCTTTCGATTCTCGTTGGAGCAAGGCCGACCTGAGTTCGTCGAACTTTTGGCGCGCTCCCGGGCTCAAAGTTCGTTCGTCTTTCCACTGGAGCGGCCTATGCTCACCGGGGTCGTTACCTAGATCGAACAAGAGCTCGGTCTCTGCGTCACGGTTCACGATGTACTTGAAGTGAGGGGTGCGCAGCGAGGTCCAGTCACCGCTCCGTCGCAAGCTCGAGATCGCCCCGGCGCGCTGGAGAGAAGCTTTACCCTTGAGGGTGTCTCCCAAGTTTCTGCCCCCGACGCCGTTCAACGGGTCGCCCGGTTCTTCGATGCCTGCGAAGGCAAGTAGAGTCGGCAGGATGTCGAGATGGCTCACCTGCTCCGAAATGCGGACTCCTGCTTGTACTTCTCCCGGTAGCCTTACGATCATCGGGATCTGGATAACTTCATCGAAAAGCGTGCGGTAGTGACCCTTGTCGCCATGCTCGAAGAACTCCACACCGTGGTCAGAAGTCACCACGATCAGCGTGTTCTCACGCAAGCCGTTGCGGTCCAGCGCGTCGATCAAATAGCCGATTTCGCGATCGGTATAGAGGATCTCAGCATCGTACAGGGCGACTAAGTGGTCTAGGTCTCTCGGATCCATGTTGGCGTTGATTGCTTCGTTCTCTTGAAAGTACTCACCGGTCATCGTTCCCTGATAGTCAGCGTCGAATTTGCGCCAAAGCTCTTCGGGGGCCATGTAGTCGAAATGCACATCGAAGTAATGCAGGAAGAGAAAGAAACGCTGATCGGACACTGTACCTAGAAACTCGATCGCCTTTTCGGTGATGAGGTGGCTGGTGACGATGCGGTGCGACATGAAATTCGTCTTCTTGACTTTGCTGTCGGTTCCTGGAATGGTGGGATCGAAATCCACCTCGTCGTAGACCGTCTTGCCCATCGCGCTCTCGTAGCTATCGAACCCGCGGCCGAAGCCGAAGATGGGATGCAGGTAAGGCCCGCTGAACACACCGTAGGTGCGATAGCCTCGCTCGCTCAGGATTTGAGCAAGGGTCGAGTAGTCGGCGCTGAGCGTCGAGCCCGAGAAGTACTCGACACCGTGGGTCTGGGCTGGCAACCCGGTAAGCATCGTCATGTGCGTCGGCAAGGTCCAGGAGCTTTCCGCAATCACATTCTCGAAGAGCGTTCCTTCCTGAGCCAGGCGATCCAATGTGGGCGTCGTTTCTCTCGGATAGTCATAGGAGTGGACGTGATCGGCTCGCAATGAGTCGATCGAGATGAGAAGAATGTTGACCGGCTGTTGCTCCGGGCGCCCGGCGCAAGACACGGTGAGCCCGGTGAACGTGATGAGCCCGATCGCTAGAAAGCTTCTAGGAAATATCGTCACTGCACATAACCAAGGGATTCGAGGCGTTCGATCTCCTCTGGAGAGAGGACGATGTTCGGGCCACTGACGGATTGTCGTTCAGAGAAACGTTCGAGCGCTTCCTGAAGCCTGGCGACTTCTACCGAGCGTTTCTGGCCATCCCAGAGATTCTCTCGTTCTTCGGGATCGTTTTCCAAGTTGTACAGCTCATATCGGCCGGTATCGAGGTTGTAGATGAGCTTGCGCTGCTCCCACTCCACCATGATCTTGCGATCCTTCGTCCCCCAGGCGAAGCTGCCCTCACTGAAGATCGGTCGCCCGCTACTGCCTTTCGCGGCGAGTACCAGCAGGTCCTCCCCTTGGAACGGGTTGGTGTCGACCTGGGCCAGTCGGGCAAAGGTGTGGGCCAGGCTGGCGGGCTCTACCGCCTCCGAGTAACGCCGTCCCTGGAGCTCACGATCGATGTCTCCCCATATGATCAGCGGGACGTGAACGAGCTCGTCATAGACGTCTCTCCCGTGGCCGAAACGGCCTCGCTCCATGAAGTACTCGCCGTGATCGGCGGTCAAGGCAGCGATCGTCGGTCGCCGCAACGGTAAGTTTCCAATAGCTCGGAAGAGGCGGCCGATGGACTCGTCTGTAAACGCGATCTCCTCGTCATACACCGCGGTGACCGTTGTCAGCGAGAAAGGATCGGGGACGGTGTCGTCCCCCAAGGCTTCGGCGGCTCTTCGGAGCTCGCCGGCGCGGAGGCGATCGGGTACCTGCTTCGGCGGGCCATGGGCGAAGCGAAACTCCGGATGACGCACATAGGTTAGATGGGGATCGAAATAGTGTACCCATAGGAAGAAGGGCTCTTTCGCTTTCCTGCGGAGATACTTCATCGCCGTCCTCGTCACCTCGGGCGAAGTGACCGCCTCGTGGCCCTGGACCAGTGTGTCGTCGAAGGTGGCGAAGCCTTGATCGAAGTTGTAGCGCCGACTGACGAAGGTGTGCGTTACCACGGCGGTGGTGTCGTAGCCAACGTCCTGGAGTGACTCCGCGAGGGTCGTCAACTCGTTTCTTAGAGGGAGCTGGGCGCCGGTTGCCCCGTGCTCTCGGGGATAAAGAGAGGTGTGGATCGACGCGATACTGGGAAGGGTCCATGGAGCCGACGAGATCGCGCGCTCGAAAAGGACTCCCGATGCCGCGAGGCGATCGATGCGGGGCGAGGACGGACGATAGTGACCGTAGCAGCTAAGATGATCGGCTCGCAGCGTATCGACGGTGACGAGAACGAGATTGGGTTGCGGCCTGGGCACGTCGTCGGGGCCACCGCGACCATCGGTACAGGCACCGGCAGCAGAGAGGAAGCCCGAAAGTGCTGCAACGAGCTGCAAGAGTTCCCGCCGGGAGAGGGAAGCTGAAAATGGAGGCTCGGGGTCGGGTGCGATCATGCTTCTTCGGTGTGATGTCGGTTTCTTGCGTCGTCTCCTACCGAGGAACCAGAATAGTCCGGGCCAGGATTGAAACGCAAGCCTTGCGGTCTTTACGGGTTCGGGCCGGTTTCCCTTCCACTTCTGGCGAGGAGCCGCTCCACGTGTTCTTTTTCTTCGCGAGCGCGTTCCATTTGTTCCCAGAAGATGGCTCGACGTTCGGGGCCGAGACGCTCGAGCCACTTCTGATTGGTGGCCTTGTCCCGATTGATCATTTCCGCGATTCGGCCCCAATGAGCCCAATCCTCGATGATGCGTTGATCAGTGGGGGCCATTCGGGCGGCCGAGAGAAGAACAAGCGCGACCGAGAGCCATGCACCGGGGCGCGTCCACTGGCGAGAGAGGAAAGCGAAGAGCGCCGCCGCTGCCATGCCGCAGGCTACCGCCGGAAGATAACCCAAACGGATGTAGTCGGGGTAACGGATGTTGAACAGAGGAATGACGGTGACGATGAGCCAGAACGTCGCGAAAACGAAAAGCGATCTCTCTCGGGCCCGACCGCGGATTAATAGCATGAGCCCAACCGTCAAGAAAAATGCACTGCCAGCGTACAAATACAGTAGAGACTCGGCGCCTAGAAACTCGAAATCATAGGACGGGTAATAGGTCGGGATGAACGCAAAGCTCAGCAGTCGCAGCAGAGAATGCCAAAACTGCATCAAGGACCCCTCGGAAGCGACGGTCTTGATGGTGACCGCACTCAGTTTCTCGTGGAAGAGCGCGACCCAACAGACGGCATAGATGACACTCACCCCGACGAGGAGCACCAGCATCCGGAGACTCTTGCGAGTCAGGCGCCGACGGCAAGCGGCAAAACCGAGAGCCACCGCGGGAAACGTGATGGCAACCTCCTTGGATGCGAGCGCTCCGGCGTAGCCAACTCCAATCGGGACGAGCCCCGATGTGCTGCCCGGACGCAAGTAGCGCGCCACCGCCATAAGGGCCAGGAGGAAGAACGTGGTGGCCAGGACGTCGGTGCGCTCGCTGATCCAAGCCAAACCCGTAGCGGCCATGGGATGAAGGGCGAAGAATGTCGCTCCGGCGAGCGCCCATTTCCATCGCACCCAGCGGGCTAGGAACCACGCAACCAAAGTGGAGTTCAGAATGTGGAGAAGGATGTTGGTCAGGTGGAAGCCTGGCGGGCGCAAGCCGTAGAGATGATAGTCGACCTGAAAGAGCGTCACGATGAGCGGGCGGTAATAGTCGTTCCCGATGCCGGTCCAATTCCAAGTGCCGTAAAAGGTGAAGAGCCACTCACCGAGCGTAATGGGGCGAGCAAAATCGAAATCGTCCCAGAAAAAACCGCTTTGCAGGGCCGGTGCATAGACGGTGAAGATACTTCCGGCCAGCGTCGTGGCGACCGCCCATCTCGGGAGCCTGCGTCCGCGCGCCGAAAGGCGAGAGGTCAGCAAGGGTGGCGCCACGATCAACCCGAGCACGAAAACACGGAGGAACGGGACACTCCATGCGGGGAGGGCGTCGAAAACGTAGGGCCTCGCCGAGTGGAGACCGATCCACATCGCTGCGGTCATGGCGGCAAGAGACCAGCAAAAACGGATCGGCGCCACGACGCGGGCCAAGCCGAGGATGAACCAACACACTCCGGCGACGGCCACCGCCAGCCCTATCCAGAGTAAGCGATGAGTGGGGACCTCGAGCCGCACCGTTCTCAGCTGCAAGCCCAAGACCCTCCGATCGCCCGATGCTGCGTCGTGCGCCGACGGCTGAAAAGGTTCGCTGTCGAGAAGCAAATCTAGATGAGCGCCTTCTTCCGGTCCGGTCCCGATCTTTACCGTTTGCCAATCCGCCTCCATGTCTCGATTCCAAATCTCTCGCTCATCGGTCTCGATGACCAAGCGAGGGGGCGGGAAATTGGGCGGGCGCCATCCTCTGACATCGAGCTCTAGCCGCACGCCGCGAGAGCGATCGATGCCGCGAAAATGGACGACGGCGCGGGGCCGACTCCATCGAAACCCGACCGTCCCATTCGTCTCTGAGGGGTAGAAGCCCTCATGACCCCAGAGGTCGTTCGGATGGAGGGTGACACTCGGTGTACCCGCCATCGTCCCGATCACTACGGCGGCGACCAGGAGAAAAGAGGCAGGAAGAGGGGATGTGACCAGTCGTGGCAAACGAAGCTTCCTCAGCGGCCTCTTAGCGTGCCCTTCCGGCAAAGCGAAGTCAACAGTTGTTCAGAACTGCTAGGCCGTCGAGGCCGTGCGCTATACTCGCCCGTCGCATGATGAAAGAGCTGGTCGCCATCCGATGGCTTGCTTGCGCCGCCGCCCTGGCGCTCTTTTTCGAGAGCGGCTGTGGGGAGGGTGAGCCTCCGAGCTCTTCGCGGTACTTTTTCGTGGACCACGCGGAAGAAGTAGGACGTGAGTTGCCGCTGCGTAAGGGGTTGCAGCTAGCGACGTCGATTACTATGGCGGACGAGACGCGCCGGAGCTTGGTGCCTCCGATCCCTTCCCGCCTCGCGTTCGATGTCGAGGTCCCGAACGATCCGGTGCTGCGATTCGGAATCGGCGTGTTCACGTTCGACGCGCCCGGCCTGGGGGCAGCGGTGGAGTTCCATCTGTATCTCGACGCGGGTGGCAACCCGGAGGAAGTTTTCGCAGGCGTTGTGGGGCGAGCCCGGCCCAATCTTTGGTTCGACCAGGAAGTGGATCTATCGACATGGCAAGGCTCGAGCGTACGTTTGATCCTCGAAACGAAGCAAAGGGGATCGGGTGAGGCTTCGGGAGAGCGTCCAGCGCTTGCGCTTTGGGGCAATCCGGTTCTTTCGAGTCGGAGCGAACGTTCCGAGCGTCCGAACGTCATCCTGATATCCATCGACTGTCTGCGCTCCGATCATCTCGGGAGCTACGGTTACTCCCGGAACACGACCCCGAGTATCGATGCCTTGGCCGGGGACGGCGTTCTGTTCGAGACGGCGGTGAGCACGTCGTCGTGGACGAGCTTTTGCGGGAGAGGTTGGAGGCACTCGGATACCTCGACAACTGAGTGTCGAGGGGTTCGCCTCCAGGTTGGCCTAGCCGGCGTAGGTCTCCTTCAGGTAGGTCAAGACGCGCCGCAGCTCGGCCGCAGTCTCCGCGTTCGGGTCGTGCCTCATCTCGACGGAGACGCATTCGGAGTACTCGATTTGGCTCAGGAGAGATGCCAGGGTCTCATGATCGACGCCACCCTTGCCGAGCGCACCGAGGTTCGGTTCGCTGGCGTGGAAGTGACAAATCGATCCCGCGGCGCTCGTGAAGGCGGGCTCCAGCGACTCGCCACTAAGGGTCATGGCGGCGGCGTCGAGGTGGAGCCCGAAACCCGCACTATTTACCCTTCGCACCAGCTCTAGACCCTCCGCCGAAGTGGTTACGAAGTCGCAACCGTATTCCCGTGGGTTAGGCTCGATGCACAAGATCATGCCTTCCGCTCGCGCCGCGTCGCCCGCAGCCCCGAAGAAGGACACTGCGATGTCTTCCACCTCCTGCGGGGGGCGGCCGTTTACACGACGGTTCTTGGGAGAGCCGAAAACGAGGACTCGTGCTCCGAGCTTGCTTCCCAAACGCACGATACCCCGCAGGTAGTCGAGCGTCTCGGCGCGAGCCTCTGGGCTTCCGAAAACGGTGAGGTCGGGCCGCCCGAACAGTAGGGCTTGCAAAGCGACGATCTCGATCCCTCGCTGACTCCAAAACTCGCGATACCGCTCGAGATCGTCCGCGGTAGCGCGAAGGGGCTCGGCCCAAATCTTTGTGGGAGCGACTTCCACGCGGGTAAGGCTGGACTCGCGGACAATCTCTGCCGCCATCGGCTCGTCTTCGCTCGCCCAGGCGATGTTGGAAATGCAGAGGTTCATCTCGCGTTCATCTCGCGCCGGGCCCGCGGTTCGAAACGAACTCGCCAAGAGCCGCCAGGATCTCTTGTCGGTCGTACAAATACGGCCCCGATTTGCCGAACAGGTTGGCGTATTTGGTTTTCATGTCGTATCGCGCGGCATTCTCAACGTCGGGACTCTCGAGCTCGAAGCCGAATATTTCCTGGGCGATCTCTCCTACGCTAGTGGGCTCGGTCGCGAAGTTGATGAGGGGGAGTCGGTTCCTTCGCACCACGTCGATGTCTTGCCAAGCCCGGACGAGGGGATAGAACTGGAAGACGCTATCCGGGCAAATCTTGTCGACGCGATGGTTGTTCAGCAGATCGTAAATGACGTTCTTCCTGAGTCCTGGGCCAAAGAGTCCCGGTAGTCTTATCACCGTGCTCTCGAACCGGTCACGGATGAACTCCTCCAACTCGAGGCGGTGCTTTCCATAAGAGGATCCCGCATCGTCTATTTTTGTATCTTCATCGACTTGGATGGGACGGGGGTAGACGTCGATGGTGGAGAGCAGGATGACGTGATCGGCAGCGGCCTTCTTGAGCGAGGCGGTCAATAGCTCGAGGCTCGCGCGATCTACCGCCGGCTCCTGATTGGCCTTCCATTTTGCGCCCGGTGCCCCCGCGCAGACGATCAGGTTGTAGTGCTTGCCGCCTATGTCGCCGATGTTCGAAGAATTGTAGACGTCGTCGAAGCGAGCCTGGCTAAGGAGATTCCCGCCGACGAAGCCCGTGTGCCCAATGAGGGCGTTATGCATTAGGCCCCCCCTTGCTATGCGGCTCGATGGCTTTTCTTCCCTCTCCCAAGGGAGAGGGCGTCGGATCGTAGCGATGTCCGCAGGCGCGAAAGAGATCCCGTAGGACCGCCCAGTAGCCGCCCAACCCTCGGATCTTGGTTGGAGTCGGGCCTTTCTCGGGATAGGTCCGGGTAACGGGGATTTCCTTGACGCGGTAGCCCAATCGCGCTGCGCGGATGGCGAGGTAGTAGTGTAACTCGTAACCGGAAAAGACGTTTCTAAATACCGCCACCCGAGGGTCCTCGAGCAGTTGACGACTATAGCCCCGGAAGCCGTTGGTCGTGTCGGTGTACTTGAAACCCGCCGCGAACGAGATGAGAGGCGCGTGAATGACTCTAATCGCCACCAGGCGCATCAAAGGGGTACGGACCGCCTGGCCTCCTTCGATGAAGCGGGAACCTTGAAGGTAGTCGGACCCTTCCTTCAAAGCGTCGACGAATGATGGGAGGGCGCTTGGGTCGTCCTTGTTGTTCCCGTCCATGGCTACCACGCCCTGGTACCCTTCGCGAAGTGCGTATCGAAAGGCCATCCGCATCTGCGCCCCGAGCCTTCCAGGGCCCGTCTTGACGAGGAGGGAACGCACGTTGCGAGACGCCAAATTCTCTCGCTCGACGGATCCATCGATGCTGCCTCCGTCCACGACGATGACGTCGATCTCGTCTGTAAGGGGGCGCATCTTGTCGAGTTGGGCGAGCAGTTTCTCTCCCTCGTTGATAACGAAGACTGCGACGCAAAACCGATGGCCCTTGGGGCGCAGCTCCTCGACTCGATGGTCCGGTACCTCCCAGCCTTGCTCGTTGAGCTCTCCGGTCACGTCAATTCTCGGTCGATTCGGTGACGATGTTCTTGGCGTGCTCGTCTAGCGGGAGCACCGAGCTGTTGTTCTCATCCATGACGTAGTAGAGAGGGCGTCCCTGGCTTTCGTCGACGATGCGTCCAACGTACTCACAAAGCACTGCCAATATCAGAAAAAGAAACAGGAACATCACCGCGCCCTGGAGGGAGGTTGCGATGCCGTACCCGTTCCCGTGGAGCAGATACGAAGCCGTTAGGTAGAGGATGTAGGCCGCGTTCAGGGCCGCGATCGCGAGTCCTGCCCAGCTCGCCACGCGGAGCGGCTTTCGGGTGTTGGCAACGATGATGTTGATCGCGAGCCCGATCGCCTCCCCGAGGCTCTTTGTCCTTGGGGGCGAGCGTCTCTCGATGAGCTCGTATTCGAAGCTTCGGTTCTCGAAACCAACCTGCTGGCTGAGGGTGCGGAGGTACCTGCCGCGGTCTCTTATTTGGATGAGTGCGTTCACGACCCGGCGGCTCAATACCCGAAAGTGAGTGGAATTCTTTTGAAGGTTGAGCCGCAGAACGGCGTTGCAAAACCCGTAGAAGAGGGAAGCTCCTGCTTTCAAGAACCATGGATCGGTGGCCCGTGACTTCCGGATACCGAAGACCATCTCCGCTCCACTCCGTGCTTGGTTGACCATTTCGGATACCAGGCTCGGCGGGTCGGTGTCGGGAAGCATCACCACAACGAAGTCGCCGATCACGGAATCGAGGCCGGCGGATATCGCGATCTCCTGGCCGAATCGTCGTGACAATCGGATGAGGCGGATCCGTGGATGTTTTGAGAGCAGGGCATTGACTTTGGCCACCGTCTCGTCGGTCGATCCATCATCGACGAGCACCATCTCGTAAACGGCAAAATTGCTTTTGAGAGCATCCGCCAACTCGCCAACGAAGGAGTCGATGATATCGGAATCGTTGTGTAGGGGAACGATTGCCGAGATGACACAGTCCGGATCGGTCATCGGTTATCGGTTATCCTCCCCCCGCCGCGATCGTGTCGTTGGTGAAGTCGATCATATCGTACACGTTGTCGATCTTGGAGCCCATGATGCAGGTCAAGCCCTTCAACCCGTAGTTTTCCTTGAACAGAATCGGCCGGCTGTCGTCGACCTCGCTGCGCGGCAAGACCGCCTTGAGCTCCCAAATCGAATCGACGTAGCGAGATTCCTTGAGGAGCGGCAGGTATCGGCTCGCGTCCTTTACCATCTCGACGAAATGGGTTTCTTTCTGCATTCGGTCGAATAGTTCGTAAGGATCTCTATCGAACTTCTCGGGACCGTCGTGCCACTCGCAATGTGGCGTATACCGAACGTGGCTGAACGAATGCAATCCGCGAGGAGGAAACGGGATGACCGAAAAGAAAGGCCCGCACATGACGGTGACTCCCGTTTTGCGCAACGGCTCGGGAACCTCGACCAAGGCTAACTCTGCCAGCTCGTATTTGAGCGCAAGAGGAGGCAGGTCGGACGCGGCAAGGAGCCGGTTCATTCGGGAATAGGTGCAGTTGAAGACCCGCCCAGACGTCGTCTTCGAGAGCGTCCCGCCCGAGGATAGGCTGACCGCCAGCCAACCGCTCGGAAGTCGCTCAACCCGCTCGGCCGCGGTTCCTAGTCGGACCTCCACGCCACTCGCGTCCAGCTTGTCGGTCAAACGCTTCCTCAGCTTCACCGCGTCGAAAGCAACTTCGCAGACTTCGAAAACGTCCTCGATTAGATTGGAGTTGAACAATCTCCGGATTTCGACCGGGGCGGTATCGATCGGCGCCCCGATACGTTGGCAGAAGAGTTTGAACTGCGTCGCGGTGACTTTCGAGAACAACCGCCCGATGGCGTAGTAGCTGGTGAAACGATCATCGATACAATCTCGATAGTCTCCGAGGAATCGCTCGAAGTTCACGCGAGAGCGGTAGCCGGTCAATAGGCTCCGCGGATAGTGGTACCCGTGGTGCACGCGCGCCTGATTGACATAAGACGCCCGGGCGAGGAGCTTGGTGCTCGCTTCTACGAGCAGCGTTCGCTGTCCGAGGGCATGTCGAAGGTGTTGGGCCAAGACGCAGCCGTAGAAGCCGCCCCCCACGACAATAGTGTCATAGTCAGGCTTGGAGTTCACGGTGAGGGCTCCCGTCCACTCTGGATGTGTGCGGTTGTCGTTACGAAATGCACACGAGGAGGCGCCGCTCCACCCGAAATCTTCGTTTCACCGCAAACAATTGTGCTATACTTCGCGCTCGGCAACAAGCCATTGCTGATCCCTTCTCATCGCACGGTCCTCTACGCGTTTTGGGTGTGCGTCTGCATTTTCCTGCTTTTCTTTCCGCTCTCTTCTAATCCGACGACTTTTCTGCCCGACGACGGGGACGCGCTGCAGGGGCTTTATGTGCAATCGTGGGTGGCTCACCAGTTTCCGAAGGCGCCGTTAGAAATCTTCGATAGCAACTTCTACTACCCCCATCCCACCGGCCTAGTCTACTCGGAGCATCTGATCCCTCAGGGGCTGGTAGTCGCGCTTCTGATGAAACTGGGGGCCAATCTCATATTAGCGAACAACCTGGTGCTGGCGCTCACGCTGCTCATGATCGCGCTTTTCGTCAGGTTGTGGGCCCGTGAGCTCGGAGTTGGCGAAACGGGAGCCGCGGTGGCGGGGGTCGTTTGTGCGCTCAGTACGTTCACGCTTCTTCAAGCGTCTCGCGTCCAGATCTTGTCGATGCAGTGGATCCCCCTATGCCTTTTTTTCCTTCACCGGTTTTTCAGGAGAGGTCGTTGGTTGGATGCCGCAGCTTTCGCCGCTTGTTTCGTCTTGCTGGGGCTTTCGTGTCAGTACTACCTCATTTCGTTTCCCCTCTTCTTAGTTCCGGTGGTTGCCGGGTACGTCTATTTGTTTCCAGACCGGCGAAATCTTCGGGACGCATTCCGGCTCGGGGTGCCATTGTTCTTCGGCTGCCTACTTTTGGTTCCTGTAGAGCTCCCATACCTGAAGATATTTCACCACTACGGGTTCGAGCGCGCCCTGTCCGAAGGCCCGGACCTTGCTTACCATCTCTTGCCTCCGCCCGATAATTTCCTGTACGGCTGGCTCACCAAGGGGATGTTTAAGGATTTGCCGGGCAATCACCATTTCATCGGATACTTGACGATGGTACTGGCTGTGCTCGGCGCCGCATTCCTCCTAAGAAGGAGAAACGACGCTGGACCTCGCAGTTATCGGTGGTTGATTGCTTGGATCGCGTCTTGGGGAGTCTTCTTCCTCATTCTTTCCGCTGGAGCCGAGGTGAAGTTCATGGGACGGGGTCTCGGCCCGGGTCCATTCGGCCTACTCTTCGACTACGTTCCGTTTTTCCAATACACGCGAGTTCCGGAGCGGCTATCCGTCTATTTCACGTTCGGCCTCGCATTGCTCGCCGGTGCAGGAGCTTCGGTGCTTTCGAAACGACTGGTCCGCTGGCCCCGGGCAAAGACCGTTCTGCCGTTGATACTCCTGGCTTTGATTCCGTTGGAGCATGCACGCCGTAACGTGTATGCGCGGATCCCCACCGAAGACGAAATCCCTGCCGTCTACCATTGGCTGGCCGAGCTCCCGGAAGATTTTCCGGTGGTCGAGTTCCCGGTGTACGACCGAAGGTTCTTACGTTTCTACGGCTACGAGACCTATTTCTCCACGGTTCACTGGAAACGCGTTCCGTTCGGGAAACCGAGTTTCAAACCGCCCGCCATGGAGTACATGCTTTGGACCTGGCGCGATTTTCCTTCGAGCGAAGGCACACGTCTTCTGCAGTCGTTGGGGGTTCGCTACATCATTTATCATCCCCGTCGCGATCCCAACGCCGCCAGAGTTAATCGGCGACTCCGGCAGGATCCGAACTTCGAATTCGTTCGCCAATTTCCTCGAGCGATGCGAATCGCCAGGCGGCTACGTTATGGCGAAGAGATGGTGTTCCGCGTGCTCCCCGCTTCCGAGCCCCTTTCACCACCCCCACAAGTCGAAGAGCGGCTTCGGGCGATACCGCGAGACGCGTGGGAGTTCAAGACGTCCTCACAATCGGATGCACGCCTAGCCGTGGACGGCAGTCTGGAAACGAGTTGGAGCAGCGGCAAGGGGCAGGAAAAAGGGCAATTCTTCGAGATCGATCTCGAGGGAGAGTATCGAGTGTCCAAGATCTCGCTAGGATTCAGTTTTCCTTACGGGCATTTTCCGCGCTCGCTCGCGGTCAATGGCTTTCATCCGTCACATCGATGGAGGCGTCTCGAGCTCGAGGAAGATCCATGGCAGAGCGCACGTTTAGTGCGACGTCTGGTTGAGAACCCCAAAGAGGCGACGATGGATGTCGTACTGCGAGAGCCCCAACTATTGGAGAGATTACGGCTCTTCATACGCGAGGCAGATCCGAGCGACGTCGGACCTGTTTGGCGCATCCCGGAGGTCCAAGTCTTCGAGGCTCTGCCGCATCATCGATGAGCCATTTGTCCACTGGTGGGGGATCCTCCTAGACTCGGCTTTCCCTGCGTTATACTCGCCATCGATTTGATGCTGGCTTCCTTCTCCCCGTAGCGAGACTACGGCCGTCAAAATACGCGATGCCAAAGATAAACGTGGCCAGACGACGGGTGAGGGGCTCATGTTGAGAGAGCTGGTGACACTCTGGCCGGGCGGTCCGGCCATGACCTTTGCCAGCTACTTCGTTACCTTCAAGTATGTTTTCACCGTCGCTTTCCTTTGCTGGGCGATCGGCATTCTCCGATGGCCGAATCGATGGTGGCTGTTCGGCGGTTCGCTCTTGCTCGCTGCGTTGGCGTGGACTGTCTTAGAGCTCCCTCTGGGACGCCCTTACGGCGTCGTCGAAGGTGAGCAAGGGCTTTCCGCCCTAGCGCAGCCGATGGTGGCGGCCGCTCGAGGGACGGCCGCAGATGGATGGATGGTCCATCAGCCGAACCCGCAACCACTTTGGAGCCTCGTTCTGGCCTTTGCGTCGGGCTTCGATCCCGGGCGGCTCTTTTCTTTTTACGACTTCATTCCATTGGTGGGGATGATCTTCCTCGCCTCGGCCGTTTTCTGGTTCATGGGTGCGTTTGACGACGAGGAATCGACTGGGCTTGCGAGAGGGCTCGCAGTATTCTTCGTTCTATTCCTCAGCTCGACACGGTTGAGCTTTCTTGAAACTCCCGGGCCATTTTGGCTCGACGTCTTTGGCCAGCGGCCGCACTTGGCCTTCGCTCTGGGGCTGCTCGTCATATGGCTCAAGCTGCTCGGGGGAGCTCGTCGGCTTCCGTCCTTTCTGGGAGCAGGCGCTCTGCTTGGACTCATCGCGTGGATGGAGCCCCGCGTCGCGGCACCAGCCGTTCTCGGCGCTATCGCGTGGGTGGTGGTGAGCCGCGGGATTTCGACCGCAGGCTGGAAGACCGGAGTGACTCTGACGGTTGGAGCCCTCTTGTTTCTTCCGTGGTCCAAAGTTCTCGAGCCAGCCGGGGCTCCCCTCGAGACGGGCGCCTTGTACTTCGCGTTCGACCACTTTCTTGGTCTTACAATGGACAAAGGGCTGGTTTTTTATCTCGCGGTGTTCGCCCTAGTCCGTATGGTCCGTGGCGGCAGGGCTACGGAAGTCCTTTTCGTGAGTCAGGTTGGAACGGTGTTGGTTCTGGCAACGGTATCGTTTCTGACCCCGAGCGTCGCTTCATGGACCGACATCCGGATTGTCGGTGCTACGTTGAATCTCTTGCTCGCGATGGCAGCGGGGCGAGGTGCTTGCTGTCTCGTGGAATGGCTGGAGCAAAGCCTCGGGGGCGGTCCGATCGGCACGAGGTATTTCAAAAACGTTTCGCTTCACGCCTTGGGAATGACTGCGGTGGTGGTTTTCTCGCTGCCGTGGGCTTTCCCATACTGGTGGCATCCGGTACTGATGGATCCAGTCTATGTTCGGAGTGTTGAGCCGGTCGCTCCGCAGTTCGGCCCCCTGGTCTCTTGGATCGGAACGGAAACCGAGCCCGATGCCGTTTTCGTTGCCGGACCTAGCTACTCATCTTGGATACCGGCGCTGAGCGGAAGGCGAGTCTTAATCGTCGAACGGGCCGTTGTCCCTCCGTCGGATCTGGACGAGCGGCGGCAAGCCGAGTCCTGGTTCGCCGAATCAGAGGATCCGGCCAGAATTCGCGGCGCCGCGTCTCGGTGGAGCCTGACGCACCTGGCAGGGGGCCGCCTCGACAAAGACGCGCAGCTACAAGTGGACCACACGTTCTTCGAAGAAAGTCGGGACTTCTCGCTGGTTTGGCAGCAAGGGCGTTGGATTCGGGTCTTCAAATACCAGCGCTAGCGCGAGAGGCCGGCCAGGGAACAAAAAGTCTGCAGGTCGGCGCGGTACCTCACCGCCCAGACAATTATCAACCCGGCGACAATCATCACCGCGGCGATCTTGCCGGCTCGATTTCGTTTTGCGAGCTCGAGGATGCTGGCGCTCGCGGAGATCGCAATCAGGGGACCCACAAAGAGTATCTCCTTTAAGTCTTTGAACAGGCCGCCCGATAGACCCCTCAAGCCCAGGAGGAAGACAAAGGTCAAGAAGTAGGCGAGCATGGGACGGAAGACGCTAGGTTCGCGCCGACGATACACGAGGATCATTCCTACCACGGCAAGAGCCCAGTATCCGACGTCGTAGAAGATGAGTGGCCGGCGTAAGGCTGCCGCAAAGCCAGCGCTTGCCCCGCCCTCCAGGGTTGGCAGACCGGAGTTTCCGAGGGTGGGCACTATCTCGGTCAGAAACGTCCATGTGAAAGACGAGTAAAGCACTGCGATGGCAATGATGGCGGCAACTGCGCCGACGAGGAGCGGCCCCAGCCGTCGCTGTAGCGCCGCGAAAAGAGAAGTGAACGGGGCCAAGGTAAATAGGCTCGAGACATAGGTGAGGAAAGAAGCGAGAGAGAGCCCGCCAAACACGAGGAGTCCACGAAGGCTGGAGGGCGATCGGGCGAGCAGCGCCGCCGATGTGATCGTCAGCACGTCGAGAAGGTGACCCCATGTGGTCGGCCACATCGCAAGGAAGAGGCGGTTGTACATGACGGGAAGAAAAGCCGCTAGAAGCGCAGCCAGTATCCCATTGCCAGATCCCAGCCAGATCGTAGCCAGCCAGTAAACGACGATGGTCTGCGCCGCCGCCGCGGCGAGAGCCGCGTATTTGAGCGCCTCGTCGACCTGCGCACGATCGCGCAGTCCGGTGAAGGGTAGATAGAAAAGCGGCGAGTAGGGAAAGGCGTAGCGTTTGCCTCCCACGTTGCGAGGGTAGGCGATGTTGCTCTTTTCTTGAGCCGCCACTCCCCGTGCCTCGAGGCTAACTCCTTCAGACGGGAATGCTAGGACATATCGTCCGTGCGTCAGCACGTCGGGGGAGAAGAAGCTGGGGTAAAAAATGGCTGCGCCTTTCAGTAGATAGCCCACCATGAATAACAACGGAAGCCAACGTCGGTCCTCGGCTTCGGAGATGAAGCGGCTGAGGACGATGGTGACTCCGCCGAGCAACACCGCGCGCGAGGCGATCTTGTCACTCACGTGCGCCACCCCAAAGGGATCCACCGCGAACCAGGTAGCCTGAATGGCGGACAGAATGAAGGCGGCGGTGAAAGCATGCGACAAGCGAAGGCCGGAAAGAAGGCAAACTAGGAAGAGACCTGCGACCAGCAGGCGCGGTGGCCAGAAGTCGAGCGGTAGTCTAGCTCTCGTTCCTTCGAAGCGGATCCAGTCGACGGCGATTCCAAGCCTTTCGGGCGCGGGATCTTCGGTCAGTAGCTCTACCCGTACAGGATTTCCGTTGAAGCGAACCGGAAGCCTCTGGATACGAAATCTCCCCGGGCGCGCTTCGAACGAACCGGCCGGTTGACCATCCACGAAGAGACGTACTCGCGCCATTCCATCGAGAAAACGCCCGTAGCGGAGGACTACGGCACCTTCGCCCTGCGAGCTCAGGAGGAAAGTGGACACAGAGGCCGTCTCGTGCGTCCACCGAAAGCTGACGCCAGGGCGTTCCTCACTCTCAGCGAATCCCGAAAGGTAGTCTTCGGTGGAGGGGCCGATGTCGACGTCCACCGGACCCCCAGCACGACTCGCCAGCAAGAGCAGCGTTTCGCTGAAAACGAGCAGTGCGATGCAGGCGACTCCGAGCCGCGACCAATGTCTAAGGGGTCGTCTGCTCATTGGGTCGGCGCCACAAGGCGAGGAAGGCCAGGCCCGCCATGGCGAGGATAAACAGGATCTTTCCCACTGCGAGGAGACCAGCCATTCCGGAAAAACCCCACTGTTGAATGAAAATCCAGGAGAGCCCGAGCACGAACGCGGTGTGCACGCCGACTCCTTGCGCGTATTGGCGGGCCCGCCCTGAGGCGTAGTAGAGCGGCTTGACCGCGAAGAATGCCGCCTCCACCGCGGCACCGGCCATCATGAACTGAAGGCCGACCACCATGGGTCGGTAGATCTCGCCGAAAGCCCATGGGACCAAGACCGGCAGGATGGGTATGCTCAGCAGCAACAGCAGACAAATAGGAAGACCACCCTGAAGAGTCCATCGCTCGATGCTCTTCTTCAGCGACTCTATTTCTCCTTTGGCCCAGCGACCAGAAAAAATTGGATACGCCACACGGCCTAGCGCCTGGCCGATCTGTGAAGCGGCAAGCACGAGACTGCTGGCCAGACGGTAATAGCCCGCGGTCTCCGGGCCGCGAAGCCAACCGAGTAGAATCAACGGACCCTGGGCCATCAATCCGCCAAAGGAGACGATGAGATAGTTCCATCCGAAGAACGAGCCGAGCTCTCTCCACGAATGTCTCAACTGACCGAGGGGCGCGGACCACCAGGCGCCGATGCCTGCGTTCTTCGAAGTCCATGTGGCAAAGGCCATGAGCAGAAGACCACCGGTCGCTTGGGCAACCGCCGTCCCTAAAACCATTCCCGCAACGTCGAGACCACCCAACAGCAAGCCGACAACGAGGACGAATTGGATAACTCGTTCGCATAGTTGCAAACCCGCCAGCGAGCGAAACTCTTGCAATGAAGTCAGCACTGCGGTCCCCGTTCCTCTCAGAGAGGAGAAAACGAACGACGAGCTGTAGGCAACGATGACCGTTGTCGCTCCCGGTCGATCAACGACGTGGGGCGTCAACCAAATGGCACTCAGGCCGATCACTGCAAACGCCACGAACGAAGCTAGGAGATCGACCACGTAGCCGAGCTTGCACATGCTTTCGAACTCGGAAACCTTTCGCGTCGAAACGAACCCGGCTAGGTAGCGTGTGGTCACGGACGCCGATTTGACCGACGTGAGGGACCAGACCAGGTTTGGATACGCCATGATCAGTGCAGCAACGCCGTAGGAAGACGGTCCCAGCAGACGGGCGGCGGCGATGGAGGTGAGCAAATTGACGCTCGCCCCCACGTACTGAGACGCCGCAAGAGCCCCGGCGCCACTGACCATCGGGTGGCTCAGCAGCCGCCAGAAGCCTGCCCAAACGCCGTCGCCGAAGGCTGCCCCGTCGGTCTGCCGAGCGGTAGGGTAATCGTTGTCTTCTTCGGGATGGAGCATAGCGCCTCAGAGAAGTCTCTTGAGACTAATTAATGTAACCCAAAGCGCGTAGCGTTTCCTTGGTTTGTTCGTCCAGAATCACACCCGCACCTGATACGCGATCTCCTTTTGCCTTGGCTAAGAATGTTCGCACGTTGGCTAATAACATTTTGGTTTCCGTCTCTTTGGACCGACTGAGGTCGTTTTGCTCTTCGGGATCATCTGCCAAATCGTAGAGCTCTTGTTGCACGACCTGCGTTCGGCCCTCGGGGTTGGAGAGCGTCACGACGTATTTCAGATCTCGAATTCTCATCGCGATCTTCACGCAGCTATCGCCTTCCGCACAGCCGAGTGAGCCCTGTGACACCTCGCTGATGACGCTTCTTTCGTCGAAAGCGTGGCTCTGCCATTCTGCCAAGTCCAAAGCTCCGGTTGGCGGCGGATCGATACCCGCGGCTCGCAATACCGTGGGGAATATGTCGGTTTGGCTGGCCAGCGTCTTCGCCCGTCCGGTCGGTAGATTCCCCGGCCACTTCACTACGAGGGGTATGCGGATGATTTCATCGTACAGGCTAACCGTATGTTGCCAGTGCCCGTGTTCGTAGAAGGCTTCGCCGTGGTCGGCGGTCACGATGATGAGCGTGTCATCGTAGAGGTCTCGCGCCTTGAGCTCATCGAGAAGTCGTCCAATCTGCTCGTCCACAAATCCAACCTCGGCGTCGTATAAACGGATTACGTCGTCTATCTCGACTTGGTCCTTCGGCTTGCCTCCGTCGAACACCTTGTCGAGCAAGTCCGAGATGTCCGGGGGGCGCGGTCCGAATCGCTCGCGCCATGTTTTCGGCGATAGGTATGGCCAGTGCGCGTCGATTAGGTGAACGAAGAGGAATTGCTCTGTTCCTTCGCCGCGACCGAGCAAATCGATGGCGGCGTCTATTGTTTTGTCCGCTGTGCTACCTACCATTAACCGGTAGTTGTGAAAACCGCGATAAAAGTTGAAGTGTTGCGAGACGAAGTACCAGGAAGCCACTCCGACGACTTGATAGCCAGCGCGAGAGAGGAGCTCGGGCAAGTAAGCGACATCATCGCTCAGCTTCCGCTGACGGGTGACCCCGTGGAAAGAAGGTAGAAGGCCGGTCAGCATGGAGAAATGAGTGGGCAGGGTCCATGACGACGTGCTGAAGGCCGCCTCGAAAACCGTCCCATTCTCGGCCAGGGCATCGATGTGGCGGGTCGTGTCTCTCGTGTAGCCATACGCTCCGACGTGATCGGCTCGCAGGCAGTCGATGGAAATTAGAACCACCGGGGGCCGGTCGCCGCGATAAGTCTTGCTCGACACCGTCGGGCTGCCCCAGACTGGCATCACTCGCTGGGCAGTCCATTGCACGCGGTCCCGAGGACGGTCGACTCGGGTCTCGAATGTCAGTCGCAGTCGGCGTCCCTCCCATTCCGATAGATCGATTTCCCGATCTAGCCAACGTCCCGCCTGGTTGCGGCGGAGGCTTTCCGTGAAGAGAGACTTGCTGACGCCGTCGGCTTCGGCCAGCAATCGGAATTCGACCGGGGGAATACCTTGGCATCGCCGATCGGATTGAGGGCGATGGCGAACCGCAGGATCGGATTCGACGGCACCCTGACCCCGAACGCGAATCGCGACGGGAGAGGAGGAGCGAGCGCCAGTCGGGACTCATCCTCGAGCGTGATCGGCAACGACAGCCTCGCGTCGTTTCGGCTCGAGAGAAACAGTTTCCGGTTGAAAGTCGCCTCCGCCTCATTCAAATGATCGATGAAGTAAAAGGGGGGAGGCGGTTTCGCGCTTCCATCGCCACAACCGGTAGCGTTCAGCGCGAGGAGCGAGAACGCTATGAGATATTGCCGCGCAGGCTCACGTAGCATTTGGGGAGATCGTCACCGAGGCGAAGTTAACACACCCCGGGTGAGGGGTGAAGCGGGGCGGCCACACCGGACGACTCTTTTGTTGACGGGCACTCATACCCATGCACATAATTCCTGCCTGGTCGCTACGCATGCCCCCTAGCTCCGAAGAATCACAATCCCGCCAGACCATCACCCTTGGTCAGGTTCTGATCGCTCTGCTCGTCGCCGGCATATGGCTCTCGGTGACGTTGCTGCCGCTCCCCGGGGTCGTTCCAGCCGATGACGCGCGCGGTCTCGATGCCCACATCTACGTCGCGATGGCGGAAGCCCCCGCCATTTTCACGATGCCGCCCTTCGCTTATCGACTGGGGGGCCCTTTCCTCGCGTTCGTACTTCCTTTTCCGGTGGAGATTAATTTTTTCCTGCTTTCACTACTCGGCCTGCTTGCAACTTTGGTGCTTGGGTACGTTTTCTTCCGGGAGCTCGGCTACAGTCACGGCCTTGCGTTGCTCGGTCTGATTTTTATGGCTGCCGCGCCAGAGGTGACCGTCTTCCTGAGGAATCACTTCTTGATCGACCCACTCGGTCTGGCCTTCACGGTTGCGCTGTTCATTGCCATCGAGCGGCGGGTCTCGGCAGGGCCGATGGCCCTGCTGCTGCTGGTTGCGAGTCTGTTCAAAGAGACCGCCTTCTTCGTCCTGCCGGTGATGTACCTACGACTTGCTTCGCCCAGGCTCGTGGACCGGTCGGCGGTTTGGAGGGTCCTCGTTGTTAGCGCGCCGGCGGTCACCGCGGCGCTCATCCTGAGATTCGGGTGGGGTGGGGCTTTCCAGGCTTTTCCGTACCTCAGTCCCTGGGGTGGGCAGCGCCAACCATGGTTCGGTAGTTTGGAAGCCTACCAAGCGATCTGGGGTGGTCTATTCGGCTACCTCGCGGTGCTCGCCATCGCCAACGCTTTCTCCGCACGCTGGCGTGATTTCGCGCGTCGCTATTCACCGTACGCGGCTCTAGTTGTCGCACAAATGCTGGTGCCGCAAAACTCGGAGCGCCTTCTATTCTCTGCATTTCCCGTCATCATTCCGCTCGCCTTGGCAGAGTTCCAGAGGATAGGCGATGAGCTTCCCGAGTGGTTCCCCTTGATAGCGACATTGCTGATCTTTTGTTACCTCTTCTTGCCGAACCAGCTCGTGGCGCCGATTGCCCTTGTGATCGTGGCGAGGATCATCATGGAGCGACGATCGTGGGGAGCCGCGAAGTGAATCGGAAGACGGTCGTCGAATGGCTTTCGTGGGTTGCGTGTTTCGGAATCTTGTTGGCACTAGTGGCGGGCCTCGACCCCTACCGGCGACCGCCTCTACGGTACGGTTACGGTCTGGATCGCCACCAGTACTTCCGCGCCACCATCAGGCGGGCGCGCGAGCTTCAGGATACCGGTACCTATCGCGTCCAGCCTAATGAGAACTGGCTATTGCGCGGTGGTTGGGCGGACGGACCCGCAGCCCGCCAATCGGGCCTAGCTCTCGCCGAACAACGCCGGGTTCGCGTCATCTTGCCGGTCCTCGTCCCAGAGTCTCTCCAGGTTCGGCTTCGCGTGGAATCGCTCCCATCCCCGGATCGGGAGCAAGAGGCCCTCGAGGTCGAGTATGGCGTCGGAATGGCCTTGGGCCGTTTCTTGGTGCCGCCCGAGGGGTCGGTGCTCAAGTTCCAGGTCGAGCCTTCGATGCTCCATCGCGGTGACGGAACATCGTCTTCCGATCTATCGCGTCATCGCGCACGCGAGGGGACGCCGAACCCTGGCTCTCTCTCGGCTGGATGAGCGCTCGGGTCCTCGAAAGCGGTAACTTGAGCGGTTCTTAATTCAATGCGGCCGGTGCTTGTGGATACCGCGGTGCTGCTCTTCCGTCAACGTGTCATCGATGTTCGGATAAACGGCTGACCAATCGAATTGAGCTTTCACAAGGTCACGAGCCTTTCTTCCCATAGCGTGCCGCTCCACTGGATGGGTGACCAGATGTCGGAGGCGTGCGCAGAACTCCTCGATGTCGAAGGGTTCAATCGCATACCCGCATTCCGCCGGGATCATGTTTTTGACGTCACCTACGGCGAAGGCGATGGACGGCACCCCACACGCCGACGCTTCCATAACCACCCGCGGCGAGCCCTCTGCGAAAGTCGGAAGGACCAGGACTGCAGAGGAACCGATGACCTGTTTGGTCTCCTCGTGCGACAGAGTCCCCAAGATCTTCACCTGGGGTTCGGTCGCGCTCCAAGTCTCGACACTTTTCCGATCGGGTCCGTTTCCGACGATGACGAAGGACCAGTCGGGCGGGAGCGTGCGCGTGATGTCGGGAAAAAACCGAACCCCTTTGTTCTCGACTAACCGGCCCACGAAGACGACCTGCCGTTGCTTTTCCAGCTCATGAGGGTAGTCCGCGACGTGGATGGCACCGTGGACCACCACCAAGCCTTCGCGGGACGTTTCATAGCCTCTCCGCCGAAGCTCCGGGCCGATGTCGGCGTTGGCAATCACCCGGTCTACTTGTCTGAACAGCCCCTTGCCAAAGGTCCGATCGTACAAGATCTTCCCAAGCCGGGTCGGCAGGGACAGGTGAGCTAGGACGTCCTCGTCCAGGCTGCCGACGTAGAAAAGAATCAAGGGCTTCCCGAACTTGCCTTTCCGGCGAAGCCGGACGACGCGGCTGTTCATTTCGAACATGTAACTGAACAATACGATCACATCGCACCAATCCACGTGTTTCCGAATGTGATGCCAGAGGCGATAGGTAATAGGATTCCGCCCGAGGACGCGGCCCAGATGAGGAACTGGAAATACGTCCAGCCCTTTGCTCTCCACCGATTCATCGCCGGCCACCACGACGCGAAGCTCATGGCCGTGATTGAGGAGCTCGCTGCAGAGCTCGTAACAGGTTTGGGACAGACCACCCCGGATAGGAAACCAATCGGGGCAGACCATGAGGATTTTCAATGTGGCCGGCGTTGTTCTTTCGCGGCCGATTCAGCGTCGCTGGGTGGGGGGTCGCCCCCTAGTTCCGTCCTCCGATGTTGCTCCATGAGGATGCTCACCATTTGGGCTAGGCTGGCAATCCTTCGCTCTTGGATACTGATGATTGAAAGAAGCTCGAATAGCTGGACTAGAAGAAAGCCCGTGACGAGCAGGATCATGACGGTGTGATAGGGCATGCTCATGAGACCGGCGAGTCGCGAGATGGCGTTGGGCCAAACGGCGAGAGCCAGAAACGGTAGGCCGGTCAGAATAAGCACTACCACGTAGCGCTCTTTGAGTCGCTGCGCTCGCAGGCTGCGGAGGGCGAGAAAAAGGAGCGTACCGCCGTAGAGTAGGAGAATTAGTGAACGGATCATGTTGCGGCCTGTGTCGCCTTAGGTATTCCAGTCGCCATGGAGTTTATCGCTTTCCCGCCAGGGCTCGCGAATCATGTCCAGGACGAGGGCGACGGACACCTTGATGACATAGTAAATGCCTTTCCAGAGCGGAATACTGGTCCGCCCACCCGCGCGTTCGTGCATGCGCACCGGTACTTCGGTGACTCGAAACTTGGCTCGCAGAAGCAGCAGGATGACTTCCGGCTCGGGATAGTCATCGGGATACCAGCGCGCGTAGGCTTCGATGACCCGGCGATTCGCGGCCCGAAAGCCGCTCGTGCAGTCGGTGAAACGCCGGCCGGTCAAGGCCTTGAGAAGCAAACTGAGCCAAAGTGTTCCCATCCGGCGAGGGAAAGATAGGGGATAGGTCTCGTCGCGTTGGTCGAGAAATCTCGAGCCGACCACGATGTCGGCTTCGTCGTTACAAACGGGCTCGAGTATCTTGGCGACCTCTTCGGCGGCGTGCTGGCCATCTGCGTCGACCTGAATCGCCACCTCGTATCCGTTCAGCGCCGCGTAGCGGTAGCCGGTCTGCATCGCACCCCCGATGCCGAGGTTAAAGGGTAGACTCAAGACGGTTGCCCAAGGCGGTACGTTTTGCGCGGTCGCGTCGGTCGAACCGTCGTCGATAACTACGACGTCGGCGGTGGGCAGGCTCTTGCGCAGCCCGTCCACGACCTGGCGGATGGTGCCAGATTCGTTCCAAGCGGGGACGATCACGAGTTGAGCAGCGGCCGCCATCGGTCGATAGACATTGTATCAGTCTCAGCTGCCGAGCCTCACCTCTGAGGCACGCCGCCAGCGGACAATTTCAGTTCTGCTTTTCGACTCCCCCGGCTCCGCGCACGACAGCCCGGACCAAGTCGAGGTGGAGTGGATCGTCGATGTGTAGAGACTTCCAGTCACCTAAAACGATGGCCCTGACATCATTTCCGAGACAGAAGTCGCGACCACTCCAATCTTCGAGGAGCGTCCGTTTCCTCGAGCTTCGCGATAGCGCGGTCCCTTCATACTGCGTCGCTCAGACTCGAGCCTTCTCGGTGGATGACGCGGCAGGCCGGACCTCACGTGGCACATGGAAGTAGTTCAACGCGTCGAACAGCAGGCGATCGAATTCGTTAGGTACTCGCGTCCACTTCAGGTTGAAGGAGATCATCGCGTTGTTCCAATGACATTTACCGCGTAAGAGGCCGGCGAGATAGTTTGCTTCACAAATGCAGGTGAGCATCGATCTCGCCTCGGGCTTATGTCGGGTCCACCGTCGCTCGCGGAAGTCGACGTAGAGCGGGCTGGAATCGAGATCCTCGGGGGCGAGACACAGCACCCAATCCGTCGCGATTCTATACTGCTCCATCTTTTCGAACATGTGAGAAGCGGCCCGTTCGACGAGCCCATCGAGTTCCCCAGGATCCCGAACTTGAGGGTAACGATCATGAGTGTTCGGCACCGGAGAATATAGTTGTTGGGCAATCTCTTCGAGCTTGGGAGGCTCCGAGCTTCGCTTGATGAACTCGTACCCCGCTTCGGGGATGATGTTGAGCTCGTCGCTTTCGTAGAGGCCGAAGGTAGGGAGCCCGGTGCTACCGGTATATCTCTCGACCACCTTATCCTTGTTTGCCCACCAGGCGTCTCCGCACCACGCCGCGAACTTCTTGGCCATCGGTCCAACCAAAGCGAATTCCGATGAATACGGCATCAAAGCCTTGGGTCGCAGTTGATCGAACAGAGCTTGATTGATTTTCTCACGCTTGTCCTCACGGTCGTCGGCAATGGCGCGTTTGTCTTGGTCACTGAGGTTTTCGTAGCAAAGGGGATAATCGGACGCCGCTCCGTTGTAGGAAAAGGCGAGGAGGTCGCAGTCCCTCATATGCTCGAGCGAGGAGCCCGCATCCTCGGGGCAATACGGAACGTTATCGGCCAGCAGGACGACTTTGAGTCCCTCCGAGGAGAAGATGACTCCATTGTCGATGACCAGCGACTCGAGGTCATGCGATTCATAGTGCTCGAGCTCTTGACCGAAGGCGTTCATTCGGGGGACCACTTCCACCGTGAGGTCTCGAGACACCTCGACCGGCACCTTGGGTTTGAGCATTCGGACCTTGTCGAAGCCCATCTGCTTCAATCGTAACGCGATGACGTGATTGGGGTAAACGTCGGGCACTAGCATCATAGCGGAACGATCCACGTGCTCGAGGGTCGCGACATCGTAGTGGTCTTCGTGGATATGAGAAATGAAGCAATGCGTCGCGCCCGTCAAGACAGCAGCCATATCGCGGACCGGGGGGTAGGGTGCCCAAGCGCCGTCGAAGATTCCTGGCTTCAGCCACGGGTCGCAGAGGATCACGTGGTCTCGTGCTTCCAGGCGAACGCAACCGTTCACCGGATTCGTGATCTTCATTCGAAGCCCGGCAACATAGTGTGCTTAATGCGCGCTCACTCCTCTATAAGTGGCGCGGGGCCCCACCCCCACGCCTCATGCTCCGTCGACTGGCGACTCCGCGTGGGCTCATGGCTGCGTTCGCGCGCTGGCGCCTCGCTCTTCGCTCGGCGCTCCTTTCGTCGGCCCACTCGGGCCGGGCTCGCTCCGCTCGCGCAGGGTGCCGGGTATTCTTCAGCACCCTGCTACTGCCCTGTCCGTCGTTCGTCCGCCATCTCCCGGATGGCGCTTACGATTCGGGCCGTCGAGCAGCCGTCGGCTCCAAAAGCGAACTCTTCGATGTACTTTTTTCTTCTCACCTCGAGCTCCTGGCCAAGCTCTCGATCGAAGAGTAGGCGACGTAGTAGTGTTTCCATAGGCTCACCTCGTCGCACGCCGACCGCAACCCCACGCTCCACGAGCGCACTGAGGTTGCTGGGCAAGTTGACCACCAGAACCGGCCGGCCGAGCACGAGAGCCTCGGAAGAGGCAAAGGAGTCTACCGTTATCAAGCCGTCTGAAGCAAAAAGCAGCTCGATGAGGTTCTCTCCGGGTGGAACGACTCGCAATCGTGAAGCACCCTCTCGCGCACCGATTTCCTCGTAGGGGTCGGAGCGCTCCGCCTGATGGGGTTTCACCAGGAGCCATAGGTCGTCGATGGCCTCCGCCGCCCGGACTAATTCGGCGAACGCGGAGCCGAGGGCGACGAAACGGGAAGCCACCACCACCATCGGTGCGCCCTCGCTCAAGTCGAGCCTCTGGCGCGTTTCTGCTCTGTTGAAGTGGCGTCCCGCCTCCACGAGGGCATCGAACTTTGGGCTTCCGGTAATCACGACCCGGTCGGGAGGATACCTGCCTCGTTCGATGAGCAGTTGTCGGGCCAGACTGCCGAAGACGGCGGTTTTCGTGGGGATAGGAACGGAGTCCACCCCATCCAGCTTCGGGCCAATCTCGTCCGTCGCGTGCTCGTTGGCGTACAGGCGGGGATAGAGGATCCCATGCTGGACGGCGAACGACGGTGTTTCCTGACTGCATGCCGCCGCCACCGCGGCGCGGCCCAACCCACTGTACTCGGCATAGAGCACGAGAGCATGGGGTTGCTCTTGGAGAAGAGTGGCCTCGATCTCGCAGTACGATCGGATCGCCCACGGGAGCTGCAGGAGAAAAGTGTCACGGAACGATGTCAGTACGTTTTTCGGCAACGGGACTTCCCGATGTTGCAGAGCCCGGTCAAGAAAGGGTTGACGCCGCATGCGGCGCCACATTCGCCAACAGCCCAGGGAAGCGCCGGTCAGGCGCAGCCCCAGTGAGAATGAAAAGTAGCGTCGAATAGCCACATAGGGCCGGCGCCCGTCTTCGAGCTCCAGCACATCGCGCAGCTTGTCGCGGAGGCTCCTTTGCCTGAAGGGTACCAGCGGGCCGACCGCCACGACTTTGACCTCTTCTCCATCCGAGCCAAGTGCCTTCAGGATCGGGTCTAGATACATCTCGGCGAACTCTTCGCCCGGTTTTTCCTTCCACATGGAGGCATGAGTTACGAACAACAGGCGTCGCCCAGCCTTGCTAGGGGTTTCCACAGATTTGCGAAGCCTTCGAAACAGTGCCTTCAAACTTGTGCCCATCATTTTGACTAGGGCGCTCGCGAAGTGGATAGATGTGTTGCCCGGACGGATCGGGCCCGCCCGCTGGGTGCCGTGGATCTCCACGTTCCCGGCCAATCGGGCCGCGATGTTGCCGAGGTCACGAACCGGACCGATGACGACGACGCGTTCGGGTCGCTCCTTTTCCAAAAGCCTCGCCATGGCTTCCACATCACGGACGAAAAGGCGTAAGGGCGTGTCGTGGTAGAGAAAGAGCTCCGCCCACCACCAAAGCGAAAGATTCCGGTAGCGGAAGAGTGATCGAAAGCTTCCGTCGGGGCTCAATGACGCTCGCCCCAACGCCTTCATCCAGTCGATGACCGCGTCGTCGACTGCCACGTTGCCCGCCTCACCGAGAGCCTTCGCCAAGGGGATCGAACGTAGGTCTGCATTGGCGAGAGCCCCGTTCACGTCTGGACTGGGGAAGCGCTCCTGAACGATGGGCGCGTGTTGCCAGGCGACGAGCTTGGCGCCTCGAGAGGCAAGCTCGCGAACGAGATGGAGCTCCTTGGCCTCGAGGTGGGGTGTAGCCACGATGACCAAAACCGATTCTGAGGCGCGGGTCTCTTGCACCAGCCGCTGATTATATCAGGTCAAAGGAAGACCAAGTTTCTTTCCGGGCGCCGGGCTTCCTAAGCAATAGTCGCCTTCCCTGGAGATCCGGTCTTGAGCGCCGGCGGATCTAGGAGCTCTTGGCGAGGAGAGTGAGGGCACATAGCCGGGCTTCCGTTTGGGAGAGCATCCAGTGCCCGAGGCGCACCACCCGTTCTTCGGCGAAGTCTTGCTTCACCCGGTCGCGAATCAGAATGCGGACGTCGGTCTCCAGGAAGGCACTCCATTCGAAGCTCGAAAAGATCGACTCCGTTAGAAGCGCCGGATCCTTCTCCGACGGAGTCTTTCTCAAGTACTGCCTCCCGATCAGCTCGGTGGAAGGTCCGAAGTCCAGAACCTCTTTCAATTCCAGAACAATTCTCTTGTTCCTACCTCCGCGAAACACGACGATGGCTAGAGCCGCACCCCCGCCGACAACCGAGACAAGAAAACCGCGTCTTGAAATCGTGCTCATCGGTCCTGGGACTCGAGAACTTCCGTTAGATGACTTGCGAGCCGAAGGGCGAGCGCAACCAGCGTTAGCGTGGGGTTAGAGAAGCCCCCGGTCGGAAACACCGAGCTGCCGGCAACGTATAAATTAGCGATACCGTGGACCCGGCAGTTGGCATCCACAACACCTTTCTTGGCATCCGAGTGCATTCGCGTGCCACCCATCGGATGAGATGCCGCACGCACTGGCCATGGGTTATGGTCGGTAACTCTGAGTGCTACCCTGCCGAACCCGTTTCGGCCGAGCTCGCGCCCGAGAAACTTGATCGATTTCCGGATTTGCTCGGTATCCCGATCGCTCAATTGCCAATTCAGGATTACCCGTGGTTTTCCGAGGGCGTCCTGCTCCCCAGACAGTGTAATGCGGCTATTAGGGTTCGGAACTTGTTCGGTGCGCGTATAGAGCATGGAGTAATGGGGCCCGCGGGATGGGGGTGTCGGCTTGCCGAAACGGTCGATTAGGGAGGACACTTCTCCGACGGCGGCGAGCATTCCCCGGACATCGTACTTTGGGAAGAGTATGAACGCCGTATTCAAAAGTTGATGGCGTCGCTGAAGATCTTCGGCCAACGACAAGGCCCCGAACGTGGGGTTACCGAGTGTCGGTTCCATGGTAGCGCTCTCATACAGATCCATGGACTCATTGGGTTTGGTTACCACCGCTGAACCGGCGACCCAATTCAGATGCTCGAAAAAGTACCGCCCCACTAAGCCATGCTGGTTTCCCAAGCCCGCCTTCAGCACCTTGTTCGAGTACAGCAGGACGCGTGAGTTTTGCATGCCACCGGCCGCCAGTACGTAGGCCTTGGCACGGACCCAGAGTTTGTTGTCGGTGAGACATTGCACCTCCATAAGATGCACAGCCGACGCGCTCGAGTTGGTCACGATGTCCACGACGTTTGCGTGGAGCAGTACTCGAATGTTGGGTGCATCCACGACATCTTTTCGATAGACCTGGCCAAACCGCGTCGGAGGGCTGAGGTGGTACGTTTTGGTCACGATCCCGTCGTTCTTGCCGATCGTCAGGGGGGGACGGGAGGGGGAAAGGGCCTCCTGCGGATCGTAGTCGAACGGTTTGATTTGGCAGATCTCGTTGGCATTCCGATAAAACGGCTCGAGGTGGGACTTCGGAAAAGGCCAGCCGCTGTTCGGGACCCAAGAACGCTCTTCGAAGTCGATCGCATCGAGGGGTCGGCACCAGCCTTCCCAACGGTTCGTGGAGCCGCCGAAATAGCGGACCTGCACACGGGACACATAGTGCCGTTTGGCGGGCATGAAACGGCCCACGGTCTCGCCCGCGTTCAGGTCTTGCGTATCTTCTTCGAACTCGAACCCACCGCTCTCCAGCAAGATCACCGACTGGCCCTTATTGGCGAACTCTCTCGCGATCGTAATACCGGCCGCACCGGCACCGACGATGCAGAGGTCGGCCTCGAAAGTTTTGTCTTTGGGGACGGCTCGTGCGTCGATTAGCATCTAAAGTCTTCTAGGGGTTCGAACCGGTTGGCTTGATTTTCTGCACTCTCGTCTGCCAGAAAACGCCCGCTTGGCGACTCCCAACATTCTTGGCTAGACGCGCGTCCCGACCGACGGGATATCAAACGGAGAGTATCCGTACTCGGCCAGGGTGGGCTGCAAAATCTCATTGAGAAGCTTCATGCCTTCCGAGGAACATCTTTCATACTGCCGCTCGTTTGTAATCGACAAGGTGGCGGGTAGTTCTCCGAGGACCTCACCGATTTCGGCGAGGCCGCTAGATTTCATAGTCGATGACATGATGCCCCTGACATCTTTGCACAGGCTCTCGTATTTGATGACCGTGAATCTGCCACCGATTCTCGTGTTGGCGTCCTTGAGGTGAAGCACCGTATCCTTCCAATATTCGGCAGACTCTCGCAACGCGACCGCCGGCCCCCAGGGGCTTCTGGCGAACTTGTGCTCGTTGGATAGAGCCACCGCTTTCCCATCGCGAATGATGTGGATGAAGTTGGCAGTGGGAAACACTCGGTTCAAAAGTAAAACCGCACGGGAGAGCCAGGGAAGTTTGACCACCAGCCTGTTCTTTCGCCATGATCGACATTCCTGCTCGCAGAAGGACACGACTCGCTGGGCCAGGGCTTCGGTGTAGTCCTCTTCCGTCAAGAACCTCTTGGTGGTGGGGAGATAGTGGTCCCAAATTTGGCGCCCTTCGTCCGGGTTGGGGACGATCATGGTGAAAATGCCAAAGTTCTTACGCCAGCTCGTTCTAAGGAATCTTGTTCCCAATCGTTTGATAAGCGGCGAGAAGGGGACTCGGGTCCGTTCCGGGATCTCTCCCCCTCGCATCGAGTATTGAGATAGCCAAGCGAGATGGGGGTGTCGAGCCAGCATCCTATATAGGATGGTAGTTCCCGAGTGCTCGACACCGACGACGAAGATGGGGCGAATGTCCATGAACGCTACATTATACTGATTCGAAAGAATTCGTTCGCCGGGAGGAGGGTCGAATGCGCGTGCCGCAGTATGTTGGGGACGTGTCAATAACCGCAGCAGTATGAGGCTCTTATACGTATCGGCCGCAAGATTGCCGACCGAGAAGGCGCATGGTTATCAGATCATGAAGATGTGCGAGGCTTTCGCCGATCGGCACGAAGTGCTGCTGCTGGCTCCGGCCACGAGAAGGACGGAACTGCCGCCGAAAGCCGAGGACATCTACGCCTACTACTCGGTCAAGAAAAATTTTGAGATAAAGAGCCTTCCCAGTTTGGATCTTCCGTTCCTGGGGAAGATCAGTGCGCGGCTGAGGTTTCTGACGCGCGTCGCGTCTCATTCTTTCATGGTCTTGATTTGGATCTTGAACCACCGGCAAGAGATCGACGTTGTCTATTCCCGAGATCCGATTGCCCTATACCTCCTACGCACGGTCAAGAGATTCGTCGAACTGCCTCTAGTCTATGAGACCCATGATTTTCCCCGCGAAGGGACGAGTCTCAGAAGCAAGTTGGCGAAGAGGTTGGATGGCCTGGTGGTGGTGACCAGCCAGTTACAAGAGCGGTACGTTCGGGCGGGCGTGGAAGAAGCCAGAGTGATGGTCGCGCCGGATGCCGTGGACCTCGGTCACTTCGACATTCAGGTGACGAAGGACGAGGCGAGGGAGAAACTCGGCCTTACGTCCGATATCAAGATTGCGGCGTTCATCGGGACCTTTCACACCATGGACATGGAAAAGGGAATTCCGGAGATCCTCGCGTCCGCCAAGTACCTTTTTGGAGAATTCGAGGATCTCTTCTTCTACTTTGTGGGCGGGCCCATGGAGCGAGCGAGGAAATACAGGAATTTTCTAGAGGCGGAAGGTTTGCCTCTGGACCGATTCATCTTCCTTGAGAAACAAGCCATCGGGGACGTGCCTATGTGGATGAAGGCCAGCGACGTGCTCTTGATGCCCCATCCAAAGAACACCTTCTATTCGTTCTATGTTTCTCCCTTGAAGATGTTCGAGTACATGGCATCGAAGCGGCCGATCGTCGCTTCACGATTGCCCGCCATTGAAGAAATTCTCGCTCATGGGAGAAACGCCCTGCTCGGAGAACCGGGAAACCCGAAGAGCATCGCCGCGAATGTAAGTCTGCTCCTGAACGATCCGGAAGCCTGCCAGTCGCTCGCCGAGCAAGCGTTCATCGACGTCAAAAATCACTCCTGGACAGACAGAGCCATCAGGATATCGGATTTCATCTCAAGCGTCTCTTGAGCGCGGAACGGGAACTTGGCTGAAAGGGTATCGATGGCTTGCGGCAGTTTGGCGATGCGGTTCGTTGAGTTCGGTCTTCGTCGTCCCGTCTTGCACTTTCTCGTCGACGCTTGATACCCTCTCCGAAAATGGAAGCCATTGATCCCCGGAACGTCCAAGCGGCGAAGTATGGTTTTCCCTATCATCATCTGCCGCACGCTGCCAACGGGGTCTGGTACGTTGGCCGCCACTTGCACTGGGGCTTCCGGTACCTTTCCCTATTGGAAAGCGTGGTGAGCGAGGTCGAGAAACTCGATCCCCAATCTGTTTTGGACTTCGGATGCGGCGATGGCCGGCTGCTCTCCGAGCTGGCGTCGCGCGTCCCGGTGAGCAAGTTGTGGGGGGTCGATGTCGACGAGCGATCGCTCCGTTTCGCGGGTGGTTTCAACGACGAGGCGAAGGTCCTGTTCGCCAGAAGTCTCAAAGAGCTCAGGGGAAAACGCTTTGACGTCATCGTCGCAAGCGAGGTGATGGAGCATATTCCACCCGAAGAGTGCTCGCCGATCGTTTCCGCGCTTGGTGAACTCGTCTCTCCATCCGGCGCTGTGGTCGTGACGGTGCCTACCCACAATATTCGGGTGAGCCGAAAGCATTTCCGTCACTTCGACGCGACTGAGCTCGCAGCACTTCTCGGATCCCACTTCAAGCTCGTTTCTTCTCGCTACATCCATCGCGTCGGCTTGGCGCCGATGCTCGTCGAGGGGATGGCGGTGAACCGGTTCTTCGTAGCGAATTGGGCACCGTGGTTGAGGATCCTCCGGACCGCGTATCGCAGATGGGTGGAGCCCGCGAGAGCGACGAACGGGGCGCGATTGATCGCGGTTTTCGCCAGGCGCTGAGCTAGTCGACGACTCTCCTCGGCCTCGACCAACGTACCTGGGACTGCACCAACGGAGCGCGGAGTGAGGTGGTCATGTTGGCGAAAATGTATCAACTCCTAATCGACGCCTCCAAGATTCTAACTCGCAAGGGGATCTATCCCTTCCTCACCAAGCAGTTGTCCGAGATAGAGCCCGGGGCAAGCGTTCTTTCAGTCGGCGCCGGCGGGCCGATCGCGGCGATGGTCCGAGAGTTCGGCCAAAGGCGAGAGTTCGACGTCGATTTTTTCGATGTCGCGACCGTTCACAAGTCGCAGGAGATCGTAGGTGATATCTGTACGTATGAGTTCGAGAAAGACGAGGTCTATGACCATGTCGTCCTGGCGGAAGTCCTCGAGCACCTACATTCGCCTCAGCAGGCCATCGATCGCATTCGTAGGGTGCTGAAAAAGGAAGGTAAGCTGACGCTGACGGTGCCCTTCATCTTCCCGATTCACAGCCGCCCGAACGACTACTTTCGCTTTACATCATTCGGGTTGGAGCATCTCTTGCGTGAGTTCACGATGGTCGTCATCAAGGAAAGAAACTCTTGGGGGGAAGCGGTCAATGTGCTCATCGTCCGGCTGATCATGGAGAATCGCCTGGTGGCGAAGCTACTCGCACCGCTGATCGTCTTGATCGCCTTCTTGTTGGCGCCGTTCGCCCTGCTCGCCTCGAGGCTTATCCCGTCAGATTTCATGACCAGCGGATACCTCGTTGTGGCCAAGAAGTGATGGGTCTTCGTAAGCCTGGTCAGCTCATCGCCGAGCCAAGATGTGGCCGCGGATAAGCTGGGCCACGAGGCGATTTCCTTCCGGATTGAAGTGGCCGTCGGATGCGTACAGGTATCGTTTCATGTCATCCGGCCCCTCGATGAAATCCAGTAGATCGATGACCCGGATGTCGTTTTCCTCGCAGAACACGCGAATCCGCTCTCCGACTAGGCGACTCCTCGTCCACCATTGCGCGAATCCGCCCATCACGGCGTCTCGCGGATAGATGATCACCACCGAAAAGCCACTCTCGTTGGCTAGCGAGATGCTACGGAGCTCCTCCAGCAGCGAATAGGTCTCTTCGAGGATTTCGGGTCGCGAAGCCATTTGGTAGCGGAGACGCGGGACCAAGGCGAGCCGGGCCGCCATGCGATAGATAACGCTTGCTCCGAGTAGGGGAGGATAGTAGCTCTCGAGTTCGTTTCTCATGCTCGCGAGCCTGTCCTCGGAGAAAGCGTAATTGCCTTCCCCGTTTATGTATGCGACGGCGTTGGGGAGAACGTCGTTGCCAATGAACAGTCCGAGCACAGTCTCCTGCGGGCCGACGTCTTGGACGAATTCCCGTGCCACGATGAGTTGTTGCACCGTGTTGTATCCGAACACCGCGAAATTATAGGCGGTCAGCGAGTACTGAGCCGACTCGTCTTCGGCGTTCAACCGTTCCAACCAGGTCGAGATCATGTCTTCTTCTTCGACGCCGGTCCCGTAGAAAAACGAGTCACCGAGCAACAGAACTCTCAACTCGTCGTCGCCCCGAGGGGCAATCTCCTTGGTTCGAAAGCCAAGGGAGTTCGTTCGAACGGTGTGTCGGTATTCGGGTTTCTCGACTATCTGCTCTCTGTTCGGAGAGAGCCGGAATCCAAACCGCTCGCTGTACGCGTCGAGCGAGGGATCGAAGACGACGTTCGAGTTGAGGAGCATCATCTCCGCTTGATGCAAGGAGCAGTCGACCTCTCGATAGCAGGGGAAGTAATACCGGGCCAACAGTTCGGTGGCGAAAAGAGCGAGTATCGCACTGAGCACCACCGCTGAGATTCGACCCACCACCGCTTGTTTCCTCATCGATCCGGAGTATAGCGGAACTGCATGCTGGACCGAGATGGCGCGGATCAGGTTAAGATAGCGGGCAGGACCGGCAACGGCTTTCAGGAAAGGACCGCGATGGCAAGCCAGGAGAAATTGCAGGCGTTTGTTGACGGATTCTGGGACGACGAGATTCTCCCCACCATCCAGGACTACATTCGTGTTCCCAACGTATCCCCGGTGTTCGATCCCGACTGGGAAAAAAACGGGCACATGGATAAGGCGCTCGAGCTTGCGAGAAGCTGGGTGGAGACGCATAAACCCGAAGGCTCGACGCTTCATGTTGGGCGGCTGCCCGGTCGCACCCCGCTCCTGTTGCTTGAGGTTCCGGGAAAGAGCGACCGGACCGTCGTCATGTATGGCCATCTCGACAAACAGCCGGAAATGACCGGGTGGCGCGATGGGCTCGGCCCCTGGGACCCGGTGCTGGACGGCGAGAAACTCTATGGTCGTGGCGGCGCCGATGACGGCTATGCAGTATTCGCCTCGGTCTGTGCCCTACAGGCGCTTCGTGACCAGAATCTGGACCACGCGCGGGTGGTCGCCATCATCGAGTTCTCCGAGGAGAGCGGCTCTCCCGACCTTCCTTCTTACGTGGAACATTTCGAGGAACTGCTCGGACAGCCCGAGCTGGTCGTTTGCCTGGACTCGGGAGCCGGCAATTACGATCAGTTCTGGTCCACGACTTCGCTCCGAGGGCTGGTGGGCGGCACATTGAAAGTGCAGGTGCTTCGGGAAGGCGTCCATTCCGGCGATGCGAGCGGCATCGTCCCGTCCTCCTTCCGACTGCTTCGACCGTTGCTGGATCGTTTGGAAGATGCCGCGACGGGGCGGATTTTGCCGGACGCGCTTCGTGTCGATATCCCCGCCCAGCGGGTCGAACAAGCGCGCCGGGTCGCCGAAGTTCTGAAAGACGAAGTCCATAGCAAGTTTCCGTGGGCGGATGGGATGACGCCGGTGGAAGAAGATACGACCGAGCTCATTTTGAATCGCACCTGGCGAGCCCAACTCGAGATCACCGGTCAGGACGGTATCCCCCCCGTTCAAAAGGCGGGCAATGGTCTGAGGCCGTACACCACCCTCAAGCTGTCCCTTCGGCTCCCGCCCACTCTCGCAACCGAGAAGGCGCAAGCGGTCGTGAAAGAACTTCTGGAAAAGGATCCGCCATACGGGGCCCATGTATCCGTCCAGTTCAATGAGTCGGCACAAGGTTGGAGCGCACCCGAGCTTTCGCCATGGCTCGATCGAGCGATCAAGGAGGCCTCGGAGACCTTCTATGGAAAACCCGCCTTGCACATGGGCGAGGGAGGCTCGATACCTTTCATGGGGATGCTGGGCGAGAAATTTCCCGAGGCCCAGTTTGTAATCACCGGGGTATTGGGTCCCCAGAGCAACGCCCACGGCCCCAACGAGTTCTTGCACGTCGGGTACGCCAAGAAACTCACCGCGTGCGCGGCGCATGTCGTGGGAAAGCACTTGGAGAGCTCGGGTCGCTAAGCGGACGCCCGCCGCGGGGGATCACCCGGCCGCCATGAGCCCGCCCAGTGTCTGCTTCATCAGCAGCACGGCCTACCAAATCCCCTTGGACCCAACCAGCGAGAAGAAGTTTCGCGCCCTCGCCGCCGTGGGGACGATATTCGTCATCGGGTTTTCGACCAGTTGGAAGGGCCGGCGACACGATGAGAGCGCAAATTTCATTCTCCTGCCGCGGCTCCCGGGGCCGATGTTGCGCTACCTTACCCTGCTGAGTATCGGCTCTCTCGTTGCGTTGAGCCTCGTTTTACGTCGTCGTGTGGGGATCTTGGTAGCGCAGAGTCCTTACGAAGGGGTCGCGGGAGCCTGGGTGAAGCTGCTGGGTGGAATTTTTGGCCGACGGGTGGCGCTCATCGTAGAGAGTCATGGTGATTTCGAGAAGGCACCTTTCTTGCAGCATCGTTTCTCCTGGCCGGGCCTCGGACGGTTTTTCTCGGTCCGTTTCTCGCAGTTCGCATTACGACATGCCGACGCGTTTCGCGCCATATCGGACGCGACGCGGGAGCAGCTCAACGAGTGGGCAAGGGGAAAGCCTATCGAGCAGTTTCCAACATGGACTGATATGGACGCCTTCTTGGACGCTGGGCAAAAGAAGCAGAAAACGACTCGAGGCAGACTTCTCTACGTCGGTCTGCTGATCCCTCTCAAAGGCGTCGATCTTCTCATTCGAGCCTTCGCCTCGATCGCCGAGGATTTTCCCGAGGCGCAACTCCTGATCATTGGAAAGGCCGAGGATCGCCGGTGCGCTCAGTCCCTCGCCGAACAGACGGAAGAGCTTGGTCTGGTCTCACGAGTGGTTTTCAAGGATCCGCTCCCTCAGCGCGAGCTGGCCAGGCAGATGGCTCAGGCCGAGGCTCTGGTTCTCCCTTCCCGATCCGAGGGGTTGGGACGGGTCGTCTTCGAAGCGATGGCCTGCGGCACTCCGGTTATAGGGAGTCGAGTTGGTGGTATCGGTGAAATGATCGTGGATGGGGACAACGGATTCCTAGTTCCTACTGACGATAGCGAGGCCGTTGCGGAGCGACTGCGTTGGCTTCTGGAAAACCCCGAGAAGTCCGATCGGATGGGAGAACGCGCCCGCGCTTTCGCGGAACGATTCTTCTCGACAGAGTCATATGTCGACGCTTACCGTCGTCTATTCGAAGAGGCCACTCGCGTCACGGGAGAGAAGAATCCAACCCCGTGAAAAAATCATCCCACGCTTTTTCGGCTCGCTTCGCGCGGGCGGCGCGGCGCTGGGGACGCGGACGTGTGGCGATACCAGGTCGTCGTTCTTCCTCGATCAACCGCAGGACCATGAGCACGCTAGGACTACCTTCCGGCAACGGTTCCAGCGGTAGGACCTCGGGCACGTAGCGTCGCCAGATCGACAAGTTTCGCCAAGACTCGGCCTTCGTCCAAACTCGCCGATCCAACGGGTATTACGGGTATTCTGGATTCTCGCGGTCGGGTGGAGGCCCGTTCACTCTTTCGTGAAGCAGGACGGTGGGCTCGTCCGAGAAAAAGAACCCGGTCGAGACCTTGCTGTCATGCCCCGGAGAGCGGAGCTGGCTACGCTGATGGGGGCGCATCGCCACGCGCCGATCGACTAGGCCGTAACGGTCGTAGATGCGTAGCTCGGAGTAGTAGCCGAGTACGCCAATCGCGCCACCCACGATGCTATCTCTGGGCTCGAAGCGGGCCTTCAGTGCCAGAGCAATTTCCTTTCTGTCGGCGAGATTGTCGAGTCCGTCTCTCCACACCTCGTACTCGCTGCGGAAGCCCGCCCCGTAGTAACGAAAATGAAACGCGCGCCGCACCGACGCGGGAACGAGCTGCACGTTCCAAGCGGGAAGAAGTCCCACCGCGATGGTGGCAATCACTACCGCGGTGATTGCAAAACGCGATGTCAGACGGTCCTGCAGTCGAGTCACCAACCATCCCATTAAGAGCGCTCCGAAGGCGAGCCCCGGTACGAGAAACCGTCCCATCGGCATCCAATCCCCGCCGACCACTACCCCGTAGGCGGGAAATGCGAGGCTCAAGGTGCCGAGGGCCAGCGCCAGAGGCTTTGGTGCCTGCCTCCAGGCCACGTAGCCGAGAGTGCGAACGCCATGGTGGCCATGCCACCGGTCGACCACAACGCGTAGGGTGGGAAAAGGCCGAGCCCCAGCGTGATGGAGAAAGCCACGCCCATCGCCATGCCGAAATCTTGCCGGAGCGTTCGAAAAACGAGGTACAGGAGTAAAGAGCCACAAGCGAAACTGAGCATCGGTGCCCAGAAAGTGACGTCAAGTCGCAGGTACTCGACAAGTGCGCACACCGCGACCCAAAGAAAGTTGCTGTCTCCCTCTTCGGGCTGCTGATACCCTACGTTGTAGCGCAGGCCGTATCCCATGGCCCAGTTCTTTGCGTAGCGGAAACTGATGAAGGCGTCGTCGTTGTTGTACCAGAATCTATAGGTCAACAACGAGTAGGGGATCCACGCGACAACGAAGGCGATCCAATCTCGGCGGGATTCGCGTTGGGCGTGACCGTGGTTCATTCGAGGCTAGCTTCTCACGCAGCGGACTAGATCCTAGCGACATGGTGCCCTATGTGGGAAACGTGCGGGAACATCCGGGCTTGCCACCGCGACGAGGCCGCTCTAGAATACCTCCGTTCTCCGTAGACGTCATTTTTGTTCACGAGGCCCCGAAACTGAACCTCTCCGCCTCCTTTTCTCCCGGGTCGTAGGCGATGCCGCTTTTGATGGTGTCGGTCTCGTGAGTCGCGCGAATTGAGTCCCCATGAAAAACCGGGAGATCGACTATTGGAATAGCCTTTGGCAGGGGCCGGATTTAGGCGTCCAGTGGAAGCACCGGGCCGCCGCGGCGCTCGTCGAGCACCAGCCGGTGCTCGACATCGGATGTGGAGCGGGGCACTTCCTCGACGCGCTCCGGCAGAGAGGCTTGGAGGAGTTGGTGGGCTGCGACCTTGCGCTTTCCAGCGCCAAAGCCTTGTCTGCGAGGGGGCTCCCCGCGTTGTGCTGCGATGCGGAGCGTCCATTGCCGTTTCCCGACCGCCACTTCGCCGCCGTTGCCCTAATCGATGTCCTGGAACATACGTTCGAGCCCGAGCGCGTCTTGGCGGAAGCGGCGCGCGTAGCCAGGGAGATCGTGCTGGTGGTTCCGAATTTCAACTCGGTCACTGCACGTTACCAGGTTCTCGGGGGGGGAGTGCCCGAGAATAACACCCCCCGCAAGCGGCATGCGTACTGGTTCAACTACGCGGGTTTGAAGAAGCTGATCGCCTCGCTCGGTCTCGAGTTGGTATCGGAGCGATTCCACACGTTCAAGTATCAAAGTCCTCTCTTGGGGCCGCCCTTCCGCTTGTTGGGACGCCTTCGGCCACAGCTTTTCTCGCTTGCCTTCGCCCTCAGGGTACGGGTTCCGGCTCGCGGAAGCGCAGATTGAATTTCCTGGAAATCGACGTCCTCGAGCTCAACTTGCCTGCTTTCTTCGCAGCGGGGACTCTCGCTTTTGTCGCGGCATACCTTTGCTGGGTGGCGTTGATTTGGCGGCAGAGCGCCATCCGGTGGGCGTGGGCTCCCATCTTCCTGGCTTTGATGGCTTGGTTTTGGACCACCTTTCCACTTCTGGGGATCTGGGGACTAGCGCCCATTACAGATCGAATGAGGAATCTATGGGCGTGCGCCACCGCGGCGGCGGGCAACTCCCCTTGGGAGAGCGGCGTAATAGGCCAGTTTCACTTGGAGCCCTTGTGGGCGGCCATCGTCTCGCTACTGTCCTTGCGTGACCCGGAATGGGTGCTGCGGCTCTACCCTTTTTTGCCGGCGCTGGTAATTGTCTTGTTTGGATTGAGCCTTAGATTCTCTTTTGCGGTGGAACCGGAGGGCGTTGCTTCGGGTGAGAGCGAGTCGACGCGAAACGAACTGCGCGCACTCTTTGTGATTTTTTTTGCGCTTCTCGTTGCGGCGCCGCCGCTCGACTTCCTCGGTGCCTACAACGGCTCGGTGGCCAAGATTTTTCTGCACAAGCCCAATCATGTCATCGCACTTGCCTTGGTGCCGGTCTGCCTTTGGCTTGTGGTGCGGACCATCTCCAAGCCCTTCAGCTTCCTGAGATCTGCGGTGACCGGGTTGCTTTTGGGCGTTCTCGGGTGGGCCTTCATCATGTATTGGATTCTCTTCTGCCTGGGGCTGGTCTTCGGCGGCATACTGATTGCGTCGGTGAAGGGCTTGGGGCGACAGCAACTTCGTCTCGGGGCGATTCTGCTAGTGTCGCTCGCCATCGTCCTTCCCTACGTCTATTACTTGAAGGTGAACTTCCCGCCCGCGGTCAGCCTCTCAGCGGGCACGGCGGCGGACCTTCGGAGCCCGTGGGACCAAGGTCCTCCGCGCGGTAGCTCGCTGCTCTTTCTCGCCACCTTCGACTTAGGACTGACGTTCTATCTTGGCCTTTATGGTGCCTGGACCGTCTGGCGAAGAAGAAACCGATACGAGCTGATGTGGCTCGGATTGCTCACCGCACTTTATGCGGCATGGGCTGGCAGTGCCGTCCTTTATGCAGCAGCTCGGTCTCGGGGAGCGATTCACGTCTACACCCTCCTGGTTGTGGTGATGGCCATATTCTCGGGTCTGGGCGTCTACGATCTCGTCGAGCGAGGCGGGCGAAGGCTTGCCCCAAAATTAGGCTCGTCCCTCGATTGGTTGGGTAACTCGAGTCGACTGACTGCGGTGGTGCTTCTGCTGTTGCTGCCTACGACGCTCCCCTCGTGGTGGAAGCCAGAGGTAATGGACGACCACTTCCGACTCGGCTTGACCCCAATCCCGAAACGCTACCTAGCTATGGGAGAATGGATCCGCGACAACACCAGAGGGAGTGACGTTCTTCTTGCTGCGGTGGACGCGGGGGCGTGGATACCCGCCGTGTCGGGGAGGCGGGTCCGCCGGCTTCTAAAACCCTCGTTCGGCACCGAAGACTATTGGGACGAGTGCGCTCTCCTCGAGCCGACCGACCTGAATGAGTTGAAAGCGGCGGTGGCACGACTCGGTGTGTCCTATATCGTATCGAGTCCGACGTTCTTGGCCGAGCACGTGATTACGGAGAGGCAATTGAACCAAAACCCGTTTCTGGAAAGAGTGTTCCAGGCCAGAGGGGTGACGGTCTATCGCATCGCCACCGAGTGAGTTCGAAGGCCTAGATGGTCGCGGAGCGTTCGTGGGCCGATACCGGAGCCCGACCGAGGGCAGCTACCGTCGCATTAACCATATTGTCCCAAGTGAACTCCTTGGAGCGTTTTATTCCCGCGGCCGCGAGGCGGGCGCGAGAAGCAGGGCTCTTGCACAGCTCGATCAATACGGAAATGAGTCGGTCCGGATTTTCAATGGGCACGAGGATCCCGTTGCTTCCGTTTTGAATCAGTTCACGGTTTCCACCGACGTCAGTAGCCACTACGGGAAGTCCGGCTCGCATAGATTCGAGGAGCAAGTGAGAAAAGCCCTCGTAGCTCGATGCGAGAACCAGGATGTCGCTGGCCATCAGGTGAAGCTTCATGCGGTCCGCATCCAACCGACCGACAAGGGTAACCGCTTCGTCGAGCTTCAACCCCGACACCAGTTCCTTGAGCTCCTTCTCGCACGGACCGGTGCCAATGATCAGAAGCCGAGCCGAGGATACAACAGAGCGTATCGCGGGCATTAAGCGGATCAGGTGATCGAACCGCTTCCAAGGGACCAGGCGTCCGGCAGAGACGAGTACCGTGTCTCGATCGAATGGGCCAAACGAAAGCTCCTGACGCGCCGTCTCCCTGGTCGTGCCGATTTCGTCATCGGGGAGGCTGTTGTAAACGACATCGATCCGGTCGTCACGGACACCCCACCCTACGACCAGGCTCTTCAGGAATTCGCTAGGCACAATGATGCGCTCGGCGCTCCGAGCCACGAATCTCTGAGCTCGTCGTGCGCCGTCGATGACCGGACCGTAATTCTTTTCTTGAAATGTCAGGATGTCGTCTTTTACGCGGCCCTGCTCCGAGCCGATCTCCCAGGCGAGATCTCCCACGATCTTGACCACGAACGGTCGCCGCAGAGTGCGAGCGGCTACTAGGGCCGGAAGTCCAGAGCTCAAAGGATCCTGTGCGTAGATTACATCCGCGGCGCGAGACGCTCGCCGCACCGCGGCGGCAAAGGAAAGGTAACGAACTGGCAGCGGCGCGGAACGAGAGACGCGTTGGATGGGAAAGCTTGACTCGCTCTCGGTCCCTTCTCCGCCTTCTCCGCCTTCTGCGCCTCCTGCATACGTCACGACGCTCACCTGCCATGCCTTGTTGAAGAGATCGCGGGCCAGGTGACTCACATAGGTAGCGGGGCCGCCGATGTCGGGCGGGTAAATTCCCGTCGCGAAGGTTATGCTCATTTGGCGAGGAGCTCCTCGTACATCGTGGCGATGCTCTCGGCTATCTTGTTCCAATCGTAGTCACGACGGACCAAATCCTGACCTTGTCCGGACAAACGCCCAGCCAACGCCCGATCGCTCAGCACGCGGTCCACCACGGCGGCGACGCTCGACGGTTGGCGCGGTTCGCAGAAGAGCCCCGTCTCGCGATCATGCAGGAAATCCGGGATGCCCCCGACCGGAGTGCCCACCACCGGGACACCACAGGCCATTGCTTCGAGAAAGGCGCTACCCAGTCCCTCGCTGGTAGAAGGACGCACGAAGACCTCGGAGAGGAGAAGATGTTTCGCTGTTTCGTGGTGCTCTACCGAGCCTGCGAACCGGACTTGGTCCCGAACGCCTAACTCGCTCGCCAGATTTTCCAGCCGAAGGCGCTGATTCCCATCTCCCACCAAGAGAAGGGCCGCGTCGGGGTGGCGCTCGAGTATGGCCGGCATGGCCCGGAGCAAGTCGTCAATAGCGTTTTTGGAAACGAGCCGTGATACAGAGACGATGGTCCGCTTACCGACTAGGCCCAAGCGGCTACGGAGATCGATGATCTCCTCGGAGGGATAGGCTCCGCGGTCAAACGCTCGAAGGTCGACGCCGTTGGGCACGACGGTGACGCTCTCGGCATCGGCCCCGTGACGCACCGCCTCGTCTCGCAAGAACGAGCTGATGGCATGGATTCGATCGAACGGGCGGTGGAGCAGCGGGTAAATGGGGAAGAATGGGCCGAGATAATCTCTGACGTATTCTTCGCTGTCTCCTTCCTGCAACGTGAGCAGCGAGGGTTTGGAACGGAGCTTGAGATAGAGGTAGGCGGCCACCGCGGAAGCATTGACCATGATGTTGTGAACCAGATCCACCGATTCCAGTTGCAGGGCTTTCTTGAGAGCGAGGAGTGGGTAAGTGAACTTGTCACTGCGGCGCCCGCCACCCACGCGGAAGATAGTGGCGCCGTCGCCGCTCTCGCTGCTCGGCAACCGTCTGTCCATCCGCGCGGTCACGACAACGAATCGGTATCTACCGGAAAGCCTCTCCGCGATGGCGCGCGCGAAGAGCTCTGCCCCGCCGATGAACGGGTGATAGAACCAAGAGAGGACCAGAATGGTCTTCATGCGCTCGTTGAGTGTACAATAATTTGCATTGCCTGCGGCGCGCAGGCAGTCGCCCGAGAAAAGCCGAGAAGAGATCGTCGCGTGTTCTTATACTCATTAAGACGTAGATTTCACCGCTTCCGACGCGGAGCGCTGGATGTCCTGCCGCTGCGCCCTCACCAGATTTATCCAGAAGGGTCGAAACTAAGGCCCGAGTTTCTCTCGACGCCCACTGGGCAAGACTTCATTTTGAAGAAGCAAACGCCGGTCGCATCCATGGGGTCTTGTTTCGCTCGTGAGATCAAGCTGCGACTCGTCGATAAGGACTACAACTATGTGCAGACGGAGCACAACGCTTGGAGCCACCATGCGTCCTGCGCATGGGAGCGAGTCTATGCGAGTGCCAACGCCAGCCAGATCCTCGACTATACAGATTCCGGCGAGCTCCATCCGGAGAGAATCTACCCGTACAAGGGGCAATACTTTGACCTCTGGAGGAACAAGATCACGTACCAAGCTCTGGAGGATGCCGAGACAGACATTCGAGCGCATATCTCCGCTTCACGGGCCGCCATCGAACAATGCGAGTTGTTTATCCTAACGGTAGGCCAGAACGAACTTTGGCAAAGCAAATCCAGCGGTCACTTCTATGCCAGACGACCACCGTCACCGCTGGTCGACTCGGGTGAGGCGCGTCTCGTGCAGTTGTCGGTCGAGGACAACGTACGCTATTTGGAGAACTTTCATGGAGTTCTGAAAAAATTGAATCCGAGGGTCCGCCTTCTTCTGACCTTATCGCCGGTACCATCGGTGGCTACCTTCCATGACGAAAATGTCGTCGTGCAGTCTCTCCTCAACAAGTCGATGCTCAGGGTGGCCATCTCTCGCTTCGTTCAGTCGCGGCCCGACGAAGTGATGTATTTTCCGAGCTACGAGATCGTTCAGACCTGGAGAGGGAATCCCTTCGTACCGGACAACGTGCATGTGAAGCCGAGAGTCATCGATGCCATCATGAGGGTCTTCTTCAAGACCTACGCTACCGGTTGACACGTGTGCGCCTCGGCCCTGATCGCGTGACGAGAAAGTCCTCGAGCTCAACGAAGAAGGACGTCCCGGCATAGGCACGAACCATGCGACTACTTTTTTTCGTGCAAATGCTGGATCCGGATGATGCCAACCTTGGGTTCATCGTCCAGTGGGCGCGTGCGCTTTCCCGGGAGGTGGACGAGCTTGTCATCGTTTCGCTGGAAACACGTTCTTTCGACATCGCCGAGAACGCCCGAGTGATCAGCCTGGGCAAGGAGGACGGGGCCTCGAGGTCGGTGCAAACGCTGCGTTTGGCGAGTCACCTAGGCCGAGAAATTCTCGGCGGGAAGGTCGACGCGGTTCTAGCCCACATGGCACCGGTGTATTCCGTGGTCTCCGCACCCTTCGCGTTCATCGGGAGGGTTCCGATATTCACCTGGTACACCCACCGACACGTCTCGGCGATGCTCAGATTGGCCGAGAAGTGCTCCCGACTGTGCTTCACTGCCAGCGACGCTTCGTTTCGCCTAGCGTCCGCAAAGAAAAGAGTGATCGGGCACGGCATCGATACGCAACGGTTCTCACGGCGTCCGAACCTGGTTGGAGGCCGAGAGGGGCCGTTGCGGTTGCTGTCCGCGTCGCGCCTGTCGCCTGTGAAGAGAGTCGACGTGCTTCTAGAAGCCCTCACGGGCCTCGAGGGAGATTGGACTCTACATTTAGCCGGCGGTGCTCCTCTGGAGTCTCAGCGGCCATACGAGGGCCGAGTCCTCGAGCTGGCGCGTTCCTTGGGGAGCCGGGTTCGAGTGCATGGAGCGGTGCCCCACGGAGATATGCCGCAGTTGCTCGGCGAAGCCGATGCGTTCATCAACCTTTCGGATACTGGGTCGCTGGATAAAGGGGTACTGGAAGCACTCGCCGTGGGCTGCACGGTTCTTACGAGCAATGAGGCGTTTAGAGATCTGTTGGCGGGGACCTTGGAGAGGACTTTTCTCGAGGAGGTCAGCGTAAAAAGTGTTCGCGCACGCTTGAGGTCATTGATGAAATGCCCCAGAAGAGTTCTTCAGGAGGACCAGGATCTGCTCTACGAAAGGGTAAAGCGAGACCATAGTCTCGAGCGCCTGGCGGGTCGTTTGGTGGGCGAAATAGAAGGTTCAATCGGATCGTGAGTCGCCCTAGAAATAAGCGGGCCCCTGCGGACGATAATCCGCAAGAGCCCGCGCGTTCTTGTGACGCCTAGGGTACGGCGGCCGATATTACGCTAACCGACCTGAGCCCGGCTTCATCTTTGGTCTCGATGGCGAACCAGTTCGTCTGTCCAGAGACGATGCCGCTAGTGATGACGAAGACCTCTGGCGAGCCGGGAGCCTGCGGCACCAAACCAGTTGCCACCAGGTCCGCTCCTCCGAAATTACCCGCGTTGATCAACGACGTGTCCATGCGGATCTCGTAAGACGTCGCCGGATCGCCTACCGATCCATCGTCGGCGGGAGCGTTCCAGGTGAGCGTGGCTTCGATGGCCGGACCACTCTGCTCCGACACCTCGATCTCGGCGAACGATGCATAGAACTTCCCGTTCGTATATTCGTTCACCTTGGTGGCACGGATCCTAACGTAACGACCCGCGGTTGGAGTCACGTTGAAGGTGTAGAACGTGGAGAGTGTGGCCACGAAGTCGGTGACGACAAGCGCGTCGGTAAATGGACCGTTGGGGTTATTGCCCACCTGGATTTTGAAATCGGCGGGAAAGTGGAGGGGGCTCTGGTTGTTCGATTGCAAGCGCACTTGGCCCACCGTCACCGAAGAGCCTAGGTCGACGGTGATCCATTCCTCACGGTGGGGCTTGACCCCGGGTGAGATCCACGCGGTCGCCGGATCGCCGTCCAAGGCGTTGGACGCGGGTGTCAAAGCCCCCGAAGAGTTCTCTACGGTCACGTTCAGAGACATAACGACGACATCTACGCTGAGATTCGACACTTGAGCGGGAGGCTCATCATCGATCGTGCTTCCCGATACAACGGTGGAAAGAGGAGACGTCAGGTCGGCATCGTCCACCGCCCGAACCGCGCAGTTGTAGGCCGTTTGGTTGGCCAGTCCGGGAATGTCGAACTGCAGGGTATTGCCGGGACCGACCGGTGTCGGACCAGGATCGGCGAACGTGAGTCCCACGAAGTCACCGAGACCGTTGATAGCGCCGGTAGAGCATCCGACTTCGTAATGATCGACTGGACCGGAGCCATTGTCGCCGGCATCGTCGGCCGGTTCCGTGAATTGAATCCTGATGGAGCTACCGGTGGCCTCGACGGGCAAGACCGTAAGGTTGGTCACCGTGCCTGGTGGGTTGCCTGGCGTGGACACCTTGACGATGTTGGACAGAACCGAGACGTTCGAGTTGCCGTCTACGGTCTTGATGGCAGCCCAAATCACCTGTTCCGGCCCTAGGCCGGTGAGGGTCAAGCTCTCGGGAAAGCCGGCCGGTTGAGGTGCCGGGACCATCCCGTCGGGAACCTGGGTCGCGTTATCGTAATCATCGTCGTCCACGATCTCCGTCGTTGAGTACCTGACGTGGTACTTGGTGGCCTGCCCTTGGTTTCCATTGTTTCCCGGTGCCGTCCATAGAAGCATGACGCCGTCTGCCGCCGCCGCCAAGTCGAAGACCTCGATCTCCGCGAACTGGCTGTAGAACTTGCCGTTCGAATACGCGTTCATCTCGGTGATGCGAATTCTCACGTACTGTCCGGAGATGGGAACCGGGAGGTCAAACGTGTACCAGTTGGAGGATTCGGCTACGAAATTCGAGACGGTAAGGCCGGTCGTGAAGTTGTTGTTCGGATCATTACCCACCAGAATCTCGAAGGATTTCGCGAAAAGGAGCGGACTCTGGTTGCTTGCAAGGAGACGGACACGTCCTACATTGGTCTCGGAGCCGGCGTTGACCGTGATGTACTCGATTCTTGTTGGCTTGACACCCGGTGAAGACCAATAGGTGCTCTCATCGTCGTCTACCGCCTTGTTTCCAGCGAAACCGGGTATGAATCCCGAGGAGTTAGCCGCGGTCAGGGGAGTGATCTCGGTGTACACTCCGCCGCCAGAAATCCCCTGTAAGTCGTTGATCCCTGCCGGCGGGGTTCCGTCGAGCGTTGCCAATTCGGCGATGTTGGAAAGGGGAGATGCTTGTCCCACCTCGTCCCGACTGATGATGGAGAAATAGTAATGGGTGGTCGGGTCGAGAGCATTGACGGTCATCGTCTGCGTCGTCCCCGGGTTCGCGGGGGCGGGTGGCGTCTCGTCCGTCACCAGCGAGCCGAGGTTCGAGGAAGTAATGGGAGTTTCCGAATAGCGCACTTCATACGAAGTGACCTTCCCGCCGGCGGGTCCATCTTCTGTCGGGGCGTCCCAATCCAACTCCATGCTCGTTTTGGTGGGACTGAATGCGCGTAGATTCGCGATGGCGGCGGGCGGAACCCCGCGGGTCGCGAGGGTCACGATGTTGGACACGGCCGAGCGGTTGCCCGCGTCATCGACACTTGTGAGTGCTGCCGAGTACGTGGTCTCGTCGTTCAAGGTGTCCACAACCACCGATTGGATTGCGTTGAGCACCGGGGCGGGCTCATTCGTAACGATAACGAGTGCTTGGGCCGAAAAGTAGTTGTACGCCCCCGGTCCGCCTGCCATAACGCGGAGATCGTAAGCAAATACCGGCTCCGTGCCGGCACCTGCGTCGTCCGCGGGAGCTTGCCAGTTGTACTGAATGGTGCCGAAAACCGGGTTGTCTTCGAGTACTTCCACTTCACCGATCAGAGCATTGAAAGGATACTTGTTGACGTAGAAGTTGGTGTCGGTGATCCAGATCCTCACGTATCGGCGAGTCAAGACCGGGGCCGCAACGAATTCGTACCACATGCCCTGTTGCGCGACGAAGTTCGGTTCGGTGTGAACCGTCGTGAAGTTGGCGTCCGGTTGATCGCTGACTTGGATCGAGAAACCCTTGGGGAACAGCAGCACGTTCGAGTTGAACGGCATATAGAGGCGGACCCGGGCCACCGGGAACGTGCCTCCGAGGTCGATGGTGACGAACTCGGTAGTGACGCTATTTTTGGAAGTGCTTTGCCACTTGGTTTCAGGGACACCATCTACGATGTTCTCTTTGGCTCCTCCGTTGCTGGTCCACTCGCTGGAGGCTTCGATAGCGGTGAGACCCGGGATCACGGCGAGGCCCGAAGGAACCAGCCCCCCCATTGCGACCGGGGGTGGGATCAGGGTGTCGATCTCGAACGTCGCGGTGTTCGAGAAAGCGCCCACGATGGCTCCGTTCTTGGCCTGAACCTTCCACTGGTACAGATTTCCCGCCGGTAGGTTTGCCCCTGGTGTGTGTTCAGTCTGGGGATCCGCGATCTCCATGTCGATGGGTGTGCCTCCGCTGGTAATGTTGTCCACCACTAGCCGGTAGGTGGTGGCGCCGGGCACGTCATCCCAGTCGAATGTCGGTGTGGTGTCGCTAGTGGCTCCAGCCAAGGGAGCTACCATTCCAGGCACGCCGAGCGTGATGTTGTGAAACAGGTCGGCCTCCGCCACGCGGCCCTCGTCGTCGGTTACCCTGAATCGAATAGGGCCGAAAGGACCGACGGTTGTCGGTGTGCCTGAGACATGGCCGGTCGCGCTATTCAAAGTGGTGATTCCTGGTGCGTAGCTACCGCTCAGCTTCTCGAAAAAGAGAGGAGGCGTCCCGCCCGCTACCGGCAGCATCTCGTCGTAGAACACGCCGAAGAAACCGTCCACCATATTGTTGGTAGTAAAGGTCGGAGGCGCGGTGGGGAGATCGATGATGTGGGCGTGGACTCCGTCTCCTCCCAAGTTCACTTTTGACAGGACCACTGCCTGCGGGTCACCGAAGTCGTCATTCGTCGTGATGCCAACCGGGTTGTGTTGGTTGAACCCAAAGACGATTTGAGGTCCGACGTCTGCGGTCACAGGGTCGACTTCTACCGCCACACCTTTTGTGGCATAAAAGGCGGTGACGATGAATTTCCCGGTCACTTCGCTATAGTCGATGGGGCCCGGTACGTCCCATATATTGGAGCCATTGGCGACGATGTTGAATCGGCTGCCGATCTTGACTCCCGTTGCGCTGACCCGCTGGCCGGTCACATTGGCGTTTTGGGAAGAGTTGTTGCGACGGTCTTCCATGGTGACGAGGAAGCTATTCGTGGAGGACGAGTAGGCGACCTCGGGTTTCGTTTGGGACTTATTGCCGTGAGCAATGGCAAAATTTCCGCCACCACTAACGTTGTCGTTGACGATGTTCACAATGTTCCCGCTGATCTGCTCTTTGGCGGCTCCTCCATCAACCACATAAGCAACTAAGAACGTGTCGTTGGTGGGGTTCCAGTCGACGGCGGGGCCGTCTCCAGTTACAAGCTGGCCCGTTGCGAGTCGGGCATTGGCGGTAGTTGGGTCGGCGTCCATGAGCGCGTACTTGACTTTGATAGGCGCCGGGCCTACCCGCCAGACGATCAGGACCCTTTGACTGGTCACGCTTAGGGCGCCGCCGCCGCCGCCGCCGAACGAGCCACCGCTTCCTACGAAGAAGGGACCGCTAAGGGGCTGACCGTCCCATGAGAGGTGCCGAATGTAGATATTATCGTTGCTATCTCGGTACCCGACGATGTAGCCGTCTTCCACGGGGTTGTATTCGATCCCGACGGAATTGATACCGACGTTGCCCGAAAGACTGATGTTGTCGCCGAGGAGGATTCCGTCAGTATCCATGCGCCTGACGCGTACATCGTTGCCGTGAAAAATCAGCATGTACTCTTTGCGTATCGAGTTCCATGCAACACCCGAAGATTTTTGGGAGCCGGTTGGGTTGAGGATGTGTCCGGGAGCAATCTCCTGTGCGAACAAGCTTCCCGGGCTCACGTGTTGAGCCACCAGAGCTAGGGTGAACAACCATAAGAAAGTGCTCCGCTTCATCATGCTTGAAAGACCTCCAAGTTGTATCGGCACCGATATGTTTTTGTCGGGGTGGGACTTTTTGTCGTTGGCGATCGCCAACGTCACTGCGCCGTCACGCTGCCCGGGGGCATGCACAACGAGCGACATTAGCCTATCTTTGCTCATTCCTAGCTTTAAAAAGGCTAAGTCAACAGGTTATCACCTCGCCGGAAGTCCCGCAAGCGTGAATGGGGTTCGGCATAACTCATCACTGCTCAAGTATATACGGGCAGATGTGTCCTCGAATCCCTTGATTCCAGTCGAGAATTTTTGGAGCTCGATCCAAAGTCTTGTAGGGGAAATCCCGTATCAATGTTGCAATCCGATGAGCTAAATGTGGTGTTCTAGTGGTCGACGTACCCAAGTGAGCGCAACCGTTCCAGTACCTCTTCATCGAGCTCGACTTGCTGTCCTTGGCGGGTGGTTCGGATCCCTCGCGCGGTGTCCAGAAAGGAGCGCATCTTGCGGTGAAACTCAGCGAGATCCCGCGAAGTCTTGGTGAGCAGGTTGTTTTGTTCGTGCGGATCCTTCAGGAGATCGTAGAGCTCCTCTTCTTCGAGCTCGGACACACCGAGGTCATCGCCCCCGTCCAACGAAGCCGGGCCCGAGAGGGTGACGATGAACTTCGAGCTCGTGGTCCGAAACGCAATCTTCATAGATGTTTCCCGCGGCGACCTCCAGGTCACTTCACTGATCGCGGTTCGGTCCTCCGGTTCCGCATCTCCATCGAGCCTCAGCGCAAGGTCAACCGCCTCGGTCGGCGGCGGTTCGATTCCGGCCGCTTCGAGTAACGACGGGAAGATATCCACCTGACTCACCAGGCTCGCGACGCGCGAGCCGGCACTACCGCCCGGCCATTTGACGATCAGTGGAATTCGAACCACTTCGTCATAAAGGGTTTGGCTGTGTTGCCAGTGGCCATGCTCGTAGAAAGCTTCCCCATGGTCGGCGGTGACGATGATCATCGAATCCTCGTAGAGTCCGAGCATCTTGAGCTCCGCGAAGAAACGCCCCAGCTCCTGGTCGGTATATGCAATCTCGCCATCGTAGAGCTGAATGATCTCGTGGGTTTCCCTATCGCTTGGTGGAGGCTTGGAGCGAGCGATCAGGTCCTGTAGGTCGGAGATGTCCCTCGGGCGGGGGCCGAACCGCTCGATGAACTCGCGCGGCGGGAGATACGGCCAATGCGGGTCCAACAAGTGCATGAACAAAAAATGGTTCTGCCCCCTGTTTTTGACCAATTGCGAGAGCGCGGCGTCAACGACGTCGCTGGCAATCGGATTCTCCATGACGTCGTAGAGATGGAAGCCTCTTTCGAAACCGTAGATTTGAGAAACATAAACCCAGGAAGCCACACCGCTCGTTCGATAACCGTTCGAGGAGAGAAGCTCCGGGAGATAGGGGACCGACGTATCCAGTTTTTCCCATTTGGTCGCTCGATGAAATGACGGCACCAAGCCGGTGAGCATCGACATATGAGTCGGGAGCGTCCACGACGACGTGGCGACCGCGGTCTCGAACACGACACCGTCTTCGGCGAAACGGTCGATGTTGGGCGTGGTGTCACGCTGGTAGCCATAGGCACCCATGTGGTCGGGGCGAAGGCAGTCGATGGATATGAGGATGAGGTTCGGCCGCTCCGGTTGGGCGGAGGTGCTCGCGAGTACTGGATTCCCCCACGCCGCCAAGACCGGGATTTGCACCGACGGGAGCTCCTCGAGGCGCGGCTTGGTCTCGAAGACGAGCTTCACTCTCTTTCCCGACCAAGGGCGCAAGTCGGCTGTCGCCTCCCTCCACTCGTTCGGCTCGTGACGCTCGATCGTTTCCGAGAAGATCAGCTCTTCGCCACCCCCGGAATCGACATGGAGAAGGAAGTCTACTTTCGCGTCGAGGGGCCCTTCGCCCAACGGGCTAGCGCCGATGGAAAAGTGAAGCGCCGGGTCGGAGGGTATCTCGACCTCGTAGACCAGCCGCGAAGGAAGGGGCGGCGTCAGGGAGGACTGGGTCTCGCCGCCTAGGGTCACCGGGGACCAAAGTCGAGCATCCTTTCGAGCCGAACGGAACTGAACGCGATCGAAGGTGGCCTCTGCCCGATCCACATGGTCAACGAACGGGTAGCTAGTCGTTTTATCTGAAGCGGGTTGTGAGCAGGCGTGGGCGAAAAAGGAAAGTGCGATCAAGGGGACGGAATAGGGTAGTGCCGAACGGGTCATTGCCTAGTTGATGTAGCCCAGGGCCTTGAGGTGCTCGGTCAGCTCCTCGTCGAGGATCACTTCCTGACCACCGCGATTTGCTTGGAGGGCTCTCGCCCTTTCGAGTAGCTCTCGGGCGTCGCGGCGTAACGCACCGATGTCAGAAGCGCCCTCCGCGAGGAGGTTAGTCTGCTCTCCTCTGTCTTTCGCTAGATCGTAGAGCTCCTCCTTCACGACTTCCGAGACGAACCGCTCGTCTCCGATCTCCCCGGCGAGAGTCAGCAGGTATTTGAGCCTGCCGTTCCTCACTGCAATCCTCATGGCGGCGCCCTGCCCCTCTTTGGCGTCCCAGGTGATCTCGCTCAAGGCGTTTATGGGCGGGGCTGGATTGTCGCCCAGGAATCGACCGAGCGATACAGAGTCGTAGGGAGGAACGAGCTCCGCTTGCTCGAGCATCGTCGGGAAGATGTTGAGTTGGCTCACCAAGCTCTCCACGTCACCGGTGATCGAGTTGCGGGGCCATTTCACGATCAACGGGATGTGGGTCACTTCCTCGAAGAGCGATTCGCTGTGCTGCCAGACGTCGTGCTCGTAGAATGACTCTCCATGGTCGGCGGTGAGGATGATCAAGGATCGGTCGTAGAGCCCTGCCTCTTTCAGGCCCGCGAAGAATCTTCCTAGTTCTTGATCGAGATACGCGATCTCGCCGTCGTAGAGGTTCACGAAGTGCTGAATCTCCTCGAGTCCGGTAGGCGGCTTCCGATGGATCACCTTGGGCATGATATCGGAGATGTCCGGAGGGCGCGGGGCGAACCGATCCAGGAACTCGCCCGGCGGAAGATAGGGCCAGTGGGCATCGAATAGGTGTACGAACAAGAATTGTCTCGACGTCCGTGAGGCCCTTGAAGCGGTGCCCAGCTCGAGCGCCGCGTCGACGACCTCGCGAGCGCGGCGGTCGGTCAGCATACGGTAAACATCGAAGCCTCGCTCGAAACCCCAAGCCTGCGATACGTAGCCTCCCGAAGCGACGCCGAGCGTTTGGTACCCGTTCTCAGCGAGTATCTCGGGAAGGTAGGGGACGGACGAGCTGAGCTTGTACGCTCGACTGGCTCCGTGTAGGGAGGGCATCAGGCCGGTCATCATCGACATGTGGGTCGGTAGCGTCCACGAGGAAACGCTCGCCGCGTTTCTATAGAGGACTCCGTCGGTCGCGAATCGATCGATGTGGGGGGTGGTCTTCCTCTCGTATCCGTAGGCACTCACGTGGTCCGCCCTCAGACAATCTACTGAGATCAAGACGAGGTTCGTTTCCTCCCTGCCCGACGTGTCCGCCATCAAGCCGTCCAGTACGGGATTTCCCCAAGCGGGAAGAAACGCGCTGCCACCGCCCTCGGGACTCATTCCGCGTGCAGCGGTTTCGAATCCCAGTCGAACCGTTTTTCCGGCCCATTCGGACAGGTCTACGGTTTGCCGGAGCCACACGTTCGGTTGGCCGCGTCGAACCGCCTGCTCGAAGCGAAGCTCCTCGTCTACGTAGATCGCGAATTGGACGGGGTTGCTGAAAGTCTCTTCTCCAAGTGTGGACACACCGATCGCGAATTTGAGGAGAGCCTCGCTCGGAACCTGGACGGTGAACGTGAAGCGTGAGGGCAACGGGGGCGTCAGGGACAGCCGTGTCTCTTTCTCGAGCGTTACTGGAGCAGAAAGAAGGCCGTCCTTGCGGTAGGAAAGAAAAAGATTCCGATCGTAGTCTTTTTCCGCTTCGTCGACTTGCCGGGCGAAGAGAACCGTTGCCGGAAGCGACGGGGGAGGTGACGCGCAACTGGAAACGATGCTTGACAGCAGCAAGAGTCCCCCGGCCAGCCTCCTCATTGGAGGTATCCCAGCGCCCTCAGTTGCTCCAGTACGTCTTCGTCGATAACGACCTGACCGCCCTGGTCGCGATCGGCTCGGAACTCGCGGGCGCTTTCGAGATGCGCCTGAAGCTGTCTTCGAAACGCTTCCATGTGGCTGGGCGTTTGCAAGTTGTTCTTTTCACCCGGGTCCAACACCAGATCGTAGAGCTCTTCTTTCCTCATTTTGTCGATCGTCAGGTCGTCGTCCGCGCTCGCCTCGAAGGTAGCGATGTATTTGAGCTCCCGTGAGCGAAGTGAGACTTTTTTCACCACCGGATCGCCGGCCCACCAGATCACCTCGCTAACCGTCGGCTTGCTACCGGCGGGCGAGGTCCCTTTCCGGTAGCGGCCAAAGCTGGTTCCTCCGGTCTCAGTAGGTGGTAGACCGGCCGCTTCGAGAATCGTCGAGAAGAGATCTACGTGACTCACGGCAGTTTCCACACTAGTGCGGGCCGAGCTATAGGGCCACTTTACCAGGAGCGGCACCCGGATCATCTCCTCGTAGAGAGTGTCGCTGTGCTGCCAGTGTTCGTGCTCGTAGAAGGCTTCACCGTGATCCGAAGTAATGATGATCATAGAGGCCTCATAGAGTCCTCGTTCTTTGAGCCAGTCGAGGAGACGACCCAGCTCCTGATCGACATAGGCGATCTCGCCGTCGTAGAGATTCTCCAGCTGTTCGATGTCCTTTGGTCCAGAGGGTGGTGCCCGGTCGATTATTGTGCTCAGCAGAGCATCGACGTTCTCAGGCCGCGGCCCAAAGAGCTCTACGAAATCGTCCGGCGGTAGATAACGCCAGTGTGGATCGAATAGATGAAGGAAAAGAAAGACGTCCCGCCCCTGTGCCTCTGAAAGCCAAGCGGTGGCCACATCGATGGTCTGAGCGGCGCGGGAGCGTTTGAGGACCCGGTATTTGTGGAAGCCTCGCTCGAAGCCGAAACTGGGTGAGAGGTACGCACCCGAGACGACACCAATCGCTTCGTAACCGCCTTCCGACAAGAGCTCCGGTAGGTATCCAATCGACGGGCCGAGCTTTCGTTCCCTGCTCACTGCGTGAAAAGAGGGTGTGAGACCGGTCATCATCGACATGTGGGAGGGAAGCGTCCAAGAGGAAGCGGCAGTGGCCGCCTCGAAAACGAAGGCTTCCTCCGCGAACTCGTCGAGTCGGGGAGTCGTGTTGCGTTGGTAACCGTAGAGCCCCATGTGATCCGGTCTCAAACAGTCTACCGAGATCAGAATGATAGGGGGGCGCTCGATGGGATTGTGCTTGCTGAAGACCACCGGATTGCCCCACAACGGAAAGACGGGGTCGTTTGCCATAGGCGCCGCCGGGTCGTCATCGGTGAGGACCTCGAAGAGGAGCTGGGCTTCCGTCTCTGACCACGACGCGAGGTCAACGCTTCGATCGAGCCACTGATTCCGTTGCGGCAGCTCGATGGTCTCTCTAAAGATCACTTCCTCCTCGTGGCCCGACTTGACCGTGATCTTGAATCGTACGGGAGACCAGCGTGCGGGCTTTCCAAGCGTTGCCACCGAGATGGCGAACTGGAGGACGGGTCGAGGAGGGAGCTCGGCAACGAAGGACAAGCGGGAGGGCAGGGGAGGAGTGAGGGCGCGACGGGTGTCATCGTAAAGCGTAACCGGTGCGGAGGGGACTCCTTTGTCGCGCAGGGCCGGAAGGTCCTCCCGGACGACGCCAAAGCTCACATCGGAGGGTACCTGCTCGACCAGAAACAAAGGAGGGAACGGTCCGTCGTTGAAACTGCCGCAACCATGCGCGGAGATCAAACAGGGTAAGAACGCGACCGCTCGCAGGGCGTTACTTGGAGTCACTTTGGCCAATTGTGGCGCGGGTGAATCAGGGCACGATCCGGTGAGAGCCGGCATACACGTTCATGGACTCTCCACGCAAAAATCCAACCAGACACAGGTTCGAGCTTTCCGCCAGCTCCACCGCCAGGCTCGAGGCCGCCGAAACGGCGGCCACGAACGGAATCCGGGCCATGAGTGCCTTTTGAACGATCTCGAAACTTGTCCGCCCGCTGACCATCAGAATGCGGTTGCGGAGCGGAAGCGATCCGTTCAAGAGCGCCGCCCCTATGATCTTGTCCACGGCATTGTGTCGACCGATATCCTCGCGAAGAAGGAGGAGTCGACCGTCTTGGTCGAATAGACCGGCGGCGTGGAGCCCGCCCGTTTCATCGAAGCCTGCCTGGCCCGAACGGAGTTGGTCCGGGAGGGTCAAGAGAACCCGAGTAGATATGCGGAAATCATCGTCCACGGCGGGGGCGTGAAGGTGGATCGACTCGATGGTGAGCTTTCCGCAAAGCCCGCAGCTCGATGACGAGACAAAGTTTCGCTGCCAGCCCCTCTCGGATATGTCCACTCCCGTCTTCGTCGTGATGTTGATGACATTACAGAGCTTCGGATTTTTCGGGTCTTTGCGATGCCCGACGCGAGAAACTTCCTCCTTACCCTTCAGGATCCCTTCAGTGAACAAGAAGCCAGCCGCAAGCTCGTGATCCTCCCCGGGGCTGCGCATCACCACCGCCACACTCTTGCCGCCGAGCCGGATTTCGAGGGGTTCTTCGACGGCGACTCGATCTTCGCAGTCTTCTCGTCCCTGTTGCCTCAAGCGCGTTACCGGTCTGGAAGTCGCACGCCCGTTTCGCTGTCCCACTGAAACCTTCATCTTTACCCCCGACTCATTATACCCAGCAGTGCGTGTACTAATTGATGTAGCCCAGGCTCCGGAGCCGCTCCCGGGTGGTCTCGTCTTCTAGGATGTCCTCGGTACGACGACTGGCGCGCCCTTGGCGGGCTTCGCCGAGGTAGTTGGCCAGCTCCCGGCGAAAGGCCTCGATATCAGAGCTCGATCCCGACGCGAGGTTCGTTCGCTCCATCGGATCCTCCATCAAGTCGTAAAGCTCTTCGCTTCGAACGTCGCTTTCCTCGGGCTCTCTTCCTGGAGGGCCGGCTATGGTGACGAGGTATTTCAGCTTCTCGGTGCGGATCGACACCTTCCTCGACCACTCCGATGGGCCTCTCCAGGCGTTCTCGCTGATGAGCCTTCGCCTTGTTCTGGACGCTTTTGTATCGTTCACGAACTGGATGAGGTTGATGCCATCGGTAGGAGGAGGCTCGACCCCGGCCGCGGCCAAAACAGTGGGGAAGATGTCGACTTGGCTGACCTGAGCGCTCACTCGACCCTTGGGAGATTGTCCAGGCCATTTCACGATCAGAGGAATACGGATCAGTTCTTCATAAAGTGTTTTGCTGTGTTGCCAATGCCCGTGGTCGAAGAACGCTTCACCGTGATCCGCAGTCAAGATAATGAGCGATCGGTCATAGACCCCTCTGGCTTTCAGATCTTCCAAGAGTCGACCCACTGCCTCGTCGGCAGAAGCGATCTCGGCATCGTAGAGCGCCGCCACGCGTTCCGTCTCCTCTGCGTTACTGGGCGGGTTGTTGTCGACGACTTTGCGCAGCAAGCCGGCGAGATCGGCGGGCCGGGGACCGAAGCGTTCGACGAATTCCTCGGGCGGCTCGTATGGCCAGTGGGCATCGATGAAGTGAACGAAGAGAAACTGGTCTCGCCCCGCACTGCGTTGCAATAGCTCGATGGCCTGTTCCACGGTCTTCTCGGCGGGAGCGCGGTGATCCAACCGATAGAGGTCGAACCCTCTTTCGAAGCCGTACGTTTGTGAAAGGTAGGCACCGGTTACCACCGCGTCGGTTTGGTAACCCGCCTCTGACAGCATCTGTGGGGCATAAGGAATAGACGGTGCGAGCTTCGCCCATTTGCTGCCGTCATGACGAGAAGGGAACAGACCGGTGAAGATCGATAGGTGGGAGGGAAGTGTCATCGGAGCCGTCGACACCGCCGTCTCGAACAACACGGCGTCCTTCGCGAAAGCGTCGATGTGGGGGGTCGTGTCACGATGGTAGCCGTAGGCGCCGACATGATCGGCGCGAAGACAATCGATGGAGATCAAGACGACACTCGACCTTTTTTCGCAACAACCGGCGCCGCTCAAAATCGGGCTGCCCCAGAGTGGGACGAGGGTGTCCGTCATCGCGCCTGCGGCGTCCGCCGAGCGAACCCGGGTCTGGAACGTGACGCTTAGCTTCTGCCCCGCCCACCGGCTTAGGTCGACGTCCCGAGCGAGCCAACGGTTCCGCTCCGGCCGCTTGATGGTCTCCGAAAAAACGATTTCGGGCTCGGACCCGGTATCGGCGAGAATTCGGAATTGAACAGGAGACCAGTTCTCGTTGTCGAGAGTTCCGACCGCGAGGGTCACCTGCATGCTGGGCTCGGCGGGAACGTTGACTGCGAAGCCGAGCTCGGAAGGCAGCGTCGTCGCGAAGGCGCGCACTGTCTCGTCTCCAAAGGTGACCGAGGCGGTGCTGTTGGGTTCCGACCTCAGTTTGCCAAGTTGAGCCCGAGTGAACGTTGCATCTATGTTGGGCAGCTCGGCGGCAAAAAACAGCGGGCAGCGGGCTCGTGATGACTTCAGGATCACCGGCAAAAAACCGGGGCGGGCTCGTGATGACTTCAGGATCGCAAGCGCCGTGAAGAATAACTAGGATGGAGATCCCTGCCAGCCACCGGCCAAGCCGAATAATATGCATGAGACACTTCAGCGCTGTGGCTTGGTAGGCTTGGCGTCGCCATACTCGTAGACGCCTTTGCCTACCTTGCGGCCGAGCCGACCGGCCTTTACGTACTGAACCAAAAGAGGGGCGGGGCGATACTTCTCTCCCAGTCGTTCGTGGAGGTAGCTCAGCACACCCAGCCGGACGTCGAGACCAACCAGGTCCACCATCTCGAATGGGCCCATCGGATGATTGAGTCCAAGCTTGAGTGCTTTATCGATGTCCTCCGCACTTGCCACGCCGTCTTCCAACATATAGAACGCTTCGTTGCCGATGAGAGCGTTGACGCGGCTGGTCACGAAACCCGGTGACTCACGGATATCGACCGTTTCCTTGCCCATCTTGTGAGCGACGTCTTCCACGACCTTGAAGGCCTTCTCTCCCGTCTCGAGGCCGCGGACGATTTCCACGAGCTTCATTTTGGGTACCGGGTTGAAGAAGTGCATCCCGACGACCCGAGACGGATCGTTGGTTGCAGCGGCGATCTCGGTAATGCTCAGCGAGGAGCTATTTGTCGCCAGGACGGTTTCGGGCGAAGTGGCCTTGTCGAGTCGACCGAAGATCTTGCATTTGAGGGCGATGTCTTCCGGGACCGCCTCGATCACCAATCCCGCCCCCTCCACCGCCACGGTCAAGTCTTGCTCCAACTCGAGTCGCCCGATGACGGCCTTCTTATCTTCGGCTTGGATCTTACCCCGCTCGATGCCGGCGTCCAAGAAGTCGGTGATGGTGCGTAGCGCCCGATCCAGGAATTCGGTCGAGATGTCGTTGATGACGGTGTCGAGGCCGGCAACCGCGGAGGCGTAGGCGATGCCGCTTCCCATCGTTCCCGTACCCACAACGGTGACAATCATGGCCCCTGCTCCTCTTCTATGTCCGGTCTGTCAGGTTCCTCAGCTGGGCGCTCATTATATCTCTCCAGGCTCTCTTGCCGATCGGCGAGCTCTTGCGGTGAGCCATGAGGAAAGGCGAGGGAAATGAAGAACGCGAGGGAGGCAATCACGACGCCGATGACGAAGACTCCTTGCAACGAATCGCTTAGTGCACCACGCAGCCAGAGGGTCGCTTCCGGTGATAGGGCCTGCCGGGTCGCTTCGTTGACGATGGAGTCCGGGTGGGCTGCGAGGTTGACCAGAGTCGGGTCGCTCGTGCCTTCGAGGTTGGCGTTCATCCGATAACTCATCATCGATCCCATGATGGCCACACCGATTGCGCCACCGATGGTGCGAAAAAACAGCTGGGCGGATGTCGCGATCCCGAGAAGTGCTCGTGGAACGGTATTCTGGACGGCGAGCATCATCGTTACCATCGAGAGCCCCATGCCGACTCCAAGCACCGCCATTGACGGCAAGAGCTCCACGTAGGAGCTCTCGATTCCGAGCTGGGTCAGCCAAAGAAAACCCGCGGCGAAAAAACCCATACCGGTGATGATGAGCGGCCGGTAACCCAGTCGAAGGATGACGGGGCCGGCAATGGTGGACAGGATGACCCAGGCGAGCATGAGAGGGGACAGGGCAGAGCCGGCACGCGTTGCCGAACCGAACATGACTCCTTGCACGAACAGGGGAATGAATGAGATGGAGCCGAAGAACCCCATACCGGCGAGAAGTCCGACCACCGAGCTGACGCGAAATACTTTGTTCCGGAACAGGGCTATCGGCAGCACCGGTTCTTTCGCTTGCCGCTCGCACCTCACGAACGCAAAGAACAATCCGACCGAGACCGCGAGTAGCACCAACAGATCGGTCTCGAGGATGGAGCCGCGCCTTCCAGCCTGAATCAGCGCGAGCAGTAGTGAAGTCACCGAGGCGGAAAGCAGGCCCACTCCCCGGTAGTCGATGGAGTGGCTGGATCGCAGGTGTGGCGGCTCGGTCAGGTTGGCGCCGATGAGAGCTGCCGCGGCGATGCCGAACGGTATATTGAGATAGAAAACCCAGCGCCATGACAGCAGGTCGGTGATAATCCCGCCCGCCAGCGGGCCAGCGATACTCGCGACCCCCCAAACGGCGCTGAAGATCCCTTGCATCTTCGCGCGCTGTCGAAGCGAATAGATCTCACCGATGACGGTGAATCCGATCGGGAAGACACCTCCGCTGCCAAGTCCTTGAACTGCCCGGGCAAAAATAAGAAACGTCATCGAGCGAGCTTGCCCGCAGAGTGCGGAGCCCAAAATGAACAGCCCGATACTGATGAGGTAGGTGTTTCGTCGGCCATGCAGGTCCGAGAGTTTTCCCCAGATCGGTACGGTGACTGTGAACGTAAGAAGGTAGACAGAGAAGACCCAGCTATAGATGTCCAATCCACCCAAGCTCGACACGACCGTGGGCATGGCGGTAGCGACCACCGTCTGCTCGATGGCAGCGAGAAAGAGCCCCATGATGATGCCGATGGTGACGGCCGTGCGCTGGCGAACGGGCAGGGGATTGCCGGCTTCGAGTCTCGACGAAACGGCGGCCTCTGGGATCTTTTCGGTTGCCATTAGTCGTCTTCGAGGGCCACGGTTTTAACGCCGCGGTATATCAAGTCCCGCGGCGGGCGGGCATCCGAAGCACGATCTTGCCGAACTGGGCCCGGCTCTCCATGTGTCGATGCGCGTCTGCCGCTTGCTCTAGCGGAAAGATCCGATCCACGACCGGTCTCAGCCGTCCGTCGTCGAAGAAGGGAAGTAATTCGGCCAGCTCCGGTTTCCCGCCCATATAAGACCCCATGATCGAGACGTGGCGGGCGAAGATGTAACGGAGATCTATTTCCACGTTGGGGCCCGCCGTTGCACCGCACGTGACGAGTCGCCCTCCGCGCGCGAGGCTGTGCAGGCTCTTCTCGAACGTATCCCGGCCCACATGCTCGATGACCACGTCCACTCCGTGTTTGCCGGTCAGTCGCCGTACTTCCTCGGCGAAGTCCTTCTCCTTGTAGTTGATGACCTCGTCGGCGCCGAGCTCTCGCGCCTTTTCGAGCTTGGCATTGGTGGACGCGGTAGCAATGACGCGAGCTCCCCAAAGCTTCGCGACCTGCACCGCGGCGATCCCCACTCCGCTCCCGGCCGCCAAAACGAGTACGCTCTCACCGGGACGGAGTTGCGCACGCTCCACCAACATGTGCCAGGCGGTTAAAAAGACCAAAGGCACGGAAGCCGCCTCTTCGAACGTGAGATTCTTCGGTTTCGGAAGAAGGTTCCCGGCCGGGATCCTTAGACGCTCCGTATAGCCGCCGTCCACCTGATAGCCGAGGACGTTGTACTCCCTGCACTCGTTGTCTCGACCCTGGAGGCACCGGAGACACCGGTCACCGCAGGAGAGCCCGGGCTGCAACACCACTTCCCGGCCAACCCATTCCTCGGAAACGCCGTCTCCTGCTTCGGTGACGACGCCGGAGACGTCTGCGCCCAAGATGTGAGGGAGCGGGACCTTCACTCGTAACCCTTCCCGGTTCCAAATATCGAGCCGGTTCAAGGCGCAGGCCTGGACGTCGATGGTGACTTCTCCGGCGCGAGGTTGAGGTGGATCGATCTCGTCGAGTTGTAGGACGTTCGGCCCCCCGTGTTCGTGAAACCGGATGGCTTTTATCGTCATAGCTCACTTCGCTTGGGGTCCAAGTCTTTGGGGGCCTCACTCATTTAATTAATCGCCTGGGGCCCCACCCCCAGGCGCCGCGCTTCGTCGGCAACCGACTGCGCGCGGGCTGAAGGCTCTCGGCCCCCCGTGTTCATGAAACCGGATGGCTTTTATCGTCATAATTTGGTGCGCGCGGGGCCCCACCCCCAGGCGTCGCGCTTCGTCGGCAAGCGACTCGGCGCGAGCTGAAGGCTCTCCGGGCGGAGAGCCTTCGCCCGCCCTAGTGCGGGCGCAGCTTATGCTATCCTCGAATTCGTTTCCATGCTAGACGTCGCGCCTAAGCGAAGCTCCTGGGTTTATTTGTGGGCTGCTGCAGTTTTCTTCGTTAGCCTGTTCATCGCCAGATTGTTGGGGATTCGTTTTGCCGCCAACGGGATCGAATTTTTGTACCAATATCTCGATCCACAGATCCTCCGTGAGGATCTCTTGCGCGGCCTGTACTACCTCCACGCGCAGCCGCCGCTCTTCAATCTTTTCCTGGGCGTCGTTATGAAGTTGTTTCCCGAAGCGACATCCTCGGCGTTCGCCGTCCTCTACGTGGCGATGTCCCTTGGTTTGCTTGTGACTCTAGTCTGGCTGATGCGACGCTTGGGCATGTCAGATCTGTTGATCGCCATCCTCATCCCCTTGTTCGCATGGACACCGAACTTCCTGGTTTATAGTCATTGGGTCTTCTATACCCTTCCGGTTTCCCTGCTCGTCCTCGGGATGGCGGCCTTGTTGATGGCGTACATCGACTCCGGGAAGCAGTGGCTGGTCCATCTCTTCTCTTGGACCGCGGCGGTGCTGATGCTGACCCGCGCGCTCTACCACCCGTTGTGGTTCGTCGCGATGGTGGTCGGAGTTTCCCTTTTGCTGCAAGGCGAGAAACGAAAAGCGCTCCTAGTCTCGGCGATCGCGCCGCTGCTGGTAGTGAATCTTGTGTACCTCAAGAACTATGTCCAAGTCGGGAGCTATGGCGGTAGCTCCTGGTTAGGGATGAACTTGGCGAAGCGGTGGCCGCTCTCGCAGGCCAAGATGGCGACACTACGAGGGCAGGGGCATCTGCCACCGGTCTGGCACCGGCGTCCGTTCCGGGAGCCGGACGATCTTCGACACCTTGGCTATTTCGCACCCGGAAACATGGTCCACCCGGCGCTCGATGAGCCATACAAAACGAACGGCGAACCCAACTTCAATCATCGAGACTACGCCGCAATTTCCCAAGAGATGCAGCGCGCCGACGCCTTTCTCATTCTTCATTATCCGGGACGGTACTTGCAGCGCAGCGTCACTGCGTTCCTTCTTTATCTCCAGCCCGGACCCAACGCCGTGGATTTCTTGGTCGACTATGACTTCTCTCGGGTTCATCGTTTGCGGGATGCTCTGACTCGAACGTTATTTCTAGGTGGGCCGATCCAGAGGCCCATCCGCATGCTCGCGCCTCCGGTCAACCTTTGGTTGTTGATCTTCCCTGCGTTAGTCGGCTTCGGTCTTTACCGCGTCTTCCGGGGTGAAGCCTCGCAACGTCCCGCCTTCGCCTACGCCGTGATGACGATCTTGTGGGTGACATTGACTTCGAATCTCATCGAGATCGGAGAGAACGATCGAATGCGTTGGGAGGTGGAGCCGCTTCTCACGCTGCTCCTCGGGAGCGCGGTGATGTCTGTTTATTCGAGGCTCACTTCTTCCGGGGCGGCTGGAAAGGCCTGAGCTCCACACGGCTGGGGAGGGAACGTTTCTCGTGGGCCAGTAGATCCATCACGACTCGGGCCACGTCGTCCGAGGCCAGCTTCCAGCTGTCTTGCTCGGAGGGCTCTCGCCCCGCGAACTCGGTGGCGACGCTTCCGGGCATGATGTAGCTGACTTTGATGTTCTCGTAGCGGAGGTCGAGCATCAAGGCTTCGCTGAAACCTTCGAGCCCGAACTTCGAAGCGTTGTAGGCGGTGCCGTGATTGAAGGCGTTCTTGCCGGCGAGACTACTAATATTGAGGATGTATCCTCCGCCCCGCTTCCGTAGATGCGGAATGGCGGCGTGACAGCAATAGAAAACCCCGGTCAGGTTGGTGTCAATGACTTGATCCCATTGTTCTGGTGGCAGGTCAGCGACGTGCCCAAAGATTCCGACGCCGGCGTTATTGACGAGGATGTCCAGTCCTCCCCAACTCTCCTCGGCAAAACGCATTAGGGACTCCGCATCGGCATACCTTCGGACGTCGCACGCCGTGCCGCGAGCTTCGAGACCGGCGTGTGTCATTTCCCCGACCGCCCTCTCGACATCAGTGGCGGTCCGTGCCGAGACGACTACCCGGGCACCTTCGCGAGCTAGAGATTCGGCGATCGCTCTTCCAATGCCACGGCTCGAGCCGGTGACGACGGCAACTTTATCTTTGACGGAGCTCATATCTGAAGGTTTCTTAACTAAAAGGAGCCGCGTTTTCAACCAAGGCGCGCTACATCCCGAAGTCAGCGATGGCAGAGGGGGCGGGGCGTTTCACGCGCAGTCCATTTGTTCTTTTGCCGCCGAGTAACGTCGAGTAGTCTCTGCGGTCTTTGACCGACAGCACCCATTTTTCGAGCCAGGACAGAAACTCTTCCCGCGTCCGGCTCTCCTCATGGTACTCGGTATAGTGGGCGTGGTCTCGGCCGTAATAGCCTTGACACGGAGACGGGTGAGAGCCCATTGGTTCGTGCACGACCGCGCCGACAAGGAACCCGGGGATGATAGTTCGGTTCGGGTCACTGGCGATAACATCCGAAGAGACGATTTCCTCGGCGACCACAACGGCCGTCTTTGCCGCGCGTGCCGCATCCGGAACGACGCCGAGGTTGCCCCAGAGGTGAGCGTTGCCATCCCGGTCCGCACGTTGCACCGGTAGAATCGCGACATCTGGTGCCAGCGCCTGGACCGCCACCATGCGGTCCCCGGTGAAGGGACAAACGATCGGCTCCAATCCGGCGTTCGCGTTCGCGATCTCCGTGCCCAATGTCGAAAAGGTCGGAAGGAATGGTACGCCGAGAGCGGCCGCGTGCAGCGCGAGGGCCAGCGTGAAGTTCGAGTGGTCCACGATTTCAATGGCGGCAGGTATCGACTCTTCCGCCGCGCGACGCAGGTTGTACCCGGAGCCAGACGAGACGTTGCCGATCCAGGCGGCGACCAACTTTCGCGCGACTCCTGCCCCGACGAGCTGATCGAAGAGCACGTCGGAAATCGGCGCCACTAAGGTGAGCTCGCGTCGCTTCTGCCGGATGACCTCGTGTCCTGCCGAGAAAGGGATCTGCGCCTCGAGAGCCGCACCCATGAGGACCGTGGAGCCATTCGGAATCCAGCGTTCCACCGCCTCGCGCATCGTGACGAGCTTGGATTGGTTGGCTTTGCTTTCGGGCACGGGTTCAGCCTTCCTTTTTACGTAACCAAAATCCGTCAGGATCGAAACTTCTCAATACCGAGAGCTCTTCTTCGCTCGGGAGCGGTGTCTCGTGGAGATCGTCCGCGAATCGAAGCGGCCAACCTGTCAAGGATGCGATCTCGTCGGTTGAGAATCCGGGATGATAGGACTGAAGCTCCGCCTCCTTGGTTTCTGGATGGAATCTCAAGACCGCGCGGTCGGTGATGACGGCCGCGGGCCCTCCGCGGGGGAGTCCGACGTTTTCCCTCCACCGCCCACCCGTGCCGTAGCCCGGTGACGTCAGATGATCCACCCGCTCGGGGAATCGTCGGCGCTGGTGAGCCACTACCACCACCAGCCGTTCGGCGAGCGACGCGATATCCGAGGCGCCGCCGCTCCCCGGCAGGCGCGTCCACTTTCCATTGGCGTCCTGCGCTCGGGTTGAGTTGAGATTCCCGAAGCGGTCAACCTGCGCGGCGCCCACGAACCCCAGTCCTACTCGACCCGACTGAAGCAGACCCATGACCTCCATCAGATCCGTCGCTCGGGTTGCCCCCAAAACGTTCGGAGGGTCGCTCATGGTGTAGAGCATCTCGGCGGCAGCCTTAGTCCGGATCAGCCCGTTCTCGTAGAGTCCCACCGCTCTGGGCGCGTGAGTGGCTTGAGCTAGCAGAAAAGACAGTAGGGGCAGCCGCATGCCCACGAAGACGAGCTCTTGATCGCGGATCGCGCGGGCTGCGACCGTGACCATGAGCTCCATCGGGCTGGGAGTCATGCCGGCGATGCTAGACCCGATTGTGTCAGGATCCAAGCGACGCGAAGCGTACCATCCAAATCACCGACGTACTTTCGGTTGGAAAGGGGTAGAATATGGAATCCCGGACGGGGACGAAAAAGCGGAGGAAATGGGCGGATGAGCAGTGATTCTCTCACGATTACCGACAATCGGACCGGCAAGACCTACGAAGTTCCCATCGAGAACGACACGATACGGGCCATAGATCTCCGAAATATCAAGGTCGCAGACGGCGACTTTGGAATGATGAGCTATGACCCGGCGTTCCTGAACACCGCGTCTTGCAAGAGCCGTATCACCTTCATCGACGGTGACAAGGGTATTCTCCGTTACCGCGGATATCCCATCGAGCAGTTAGCGGAAAAATCGAACTACATGGAAGTCTCTTATCTCATCATCAACGGCGAGCTTCCCACGAAGCAGCAGTACAAGGAGTGGGTTTTCAACATCACTCACCACACCATCATTCACGAGAACATGAAGAAGGTGTTGGATGGGTTCCATCATGACGCCCACCCGATGGGGATGTTAGTGAGCACGGTGGCGGCGCTGTCCACTTTCTATCCTAACGCCCGTCGGGTCCTGGACGCCGATAACCGCCGCAAGCAGACCTATCGCCTCATCGCCAAGACGCCCACGCTCGCAGCCTACGCCTACCGGCACAGCGTGGGTATGCCCTACACGCCGCCCGACAACGAACTTTCGTATTCTGGGAACTTGTTGAACATGATGTTTCGCATGACGGAGCCGAAGTACAAGCCGAACCCGGTTCTGGAAAGGGCGTTGGACGTTTTGTTCATTCTCCATGCCGACCACGAGCAAAACTGCAGCACTAGCGCGATGCGAGCCGTGGGCAGCTCGCAGGTCGATGCCTATTCAGCCACGGCGGCAGCGGCCGCGGCACTTTACGGTCCGCTTCATGGCGGGGCCAACGAAGCAGTGCTGCGCATGCTGGCGGAAATCGAGAGCGTCGACAAAATCCCGGCCTACATCAAGAAAGTGAAGGACGGTGACGTCCGTTTGATGGGTTTTGGCCACCGTGTCTACAAGAGCTACGATCCGCGAGCAAAAATTATTAAGAAAGTTGCCGATCAAGTTTTCGAGGTCACCGGACGCAATCCACAACTCGACATTGCCATGGAGCTCGAGCGGATCGCTCTCGAGGACGACTACTTCGTCAAGAGAAGGCTGTACCCGAACGTCGATTTCTACTCGGGAATCATCTATCAGGCGATGGGTTTTCCGTTGGACATGTTCCCGGTCCTCTTCGCGATTCCTCGCACCTCCGGGTGGCTCGCGCAGTGGGAGGAGATGCTTACCGATCCCGAGCAGAGGATCGCTCGGCCCCGCCAGGTTTACCTAGGCTCTGGAGAGAGAAACTTCGTTCCAATAGAGAAACGCGGATAGGTCTTACACTGCGATCCGAAGCGCCTGCGCTCAAGCTGACAAGAGGTCCGATATGAAGCGACTGTTGTTTTCCCTGTTGATTCCGATGCTATGCGTTTCCTGCAGCACCGCGACCAGTGTGGAAGAGCTTGCTGCGATGCAAGGTGAGTGGCGGCTTCAGAGGTTCCAAATCGGTGACGGAGGTGTCGTCAACGTACCCGTTCCCGCGAGATACACGGCACGCTTCGAACCCGACGGAACCGTAAATTTTCAGGTCGACTGCAATGGTTGCTCGGGGAGTTACACGACGGAAGGCGACGCCATTACCATTGACCCGCTCTTGCGGTGCACCCTTGCCGCGTGCCTGCCGGGGTCGTTGTCTAACCAGTATCTGCAGGGTCTTCTGAACGCCCAGACCTGGCAGCGGTCCGGCGCATCGCTGGTACTGAGCGCACCGGGCGAGGAGCTCGTTTTCCTGGTAGCAGACTAACCGACAGGCGTTCCACAAGAAGCGCAGAACTTCGCGCCCCCGGTCAGGGCCGCCTTGCACTTGCTGCAACTCGCGCCTTGGGTTGCGCCGCAGTTGGAACAGAACTTGGCGTCTGCGGCGACTAGGCTTTGGCACTTGCCACAGGTTTGACCCTGCGGTGCGCCGCAGTGGCTGCAGAAGCCGGATCCCGCTGCGATCGCCTTCGAGCACTTGACGCAGGTCGATGTCGCCGCCGGCGTGGAAGACGTTTGAGCTCCGCCCATTGCTCCCATCATGGATTGCCCCATGGCGACACCGGCGCCGATCCCGACACCCGCTCCGGCAACGCCTCCGGGGTTATCGGCCGCCGACTCGATGGCTTTGGCGGTTTGGAACTGGGTGAAGCGGCCCATGTCTCCGACAACGCCCATGCTGGCGCGCTTGTCGAGCATCTCCTCGACTTCGGCGGGGAACGAGATGTTTTCCACGTAGAACTTGGCGAGCTCCAGACCGTGGCTCCTGAACTCGTGTGCGAGCTTGGCCTTGGCCTCGCTCGAGAGCTCGTCATACTTTGACGCCAGGTCGAACGCCGGGATCTTGGACTCCGCCAAAAGATCGCTGAATCCAGAGATGGTCAAGCGTTTTAACTGACCGTTGATCTCATCGGTCGTGAAGTGCCCATCCGTCCCCACGATCTCTCTCATGAACAGGGCGGGGTCGTTCACCTTGAACGAGAAGATTCCGAAGGCGCGCAACCGAATGGCACCTAGCTCCGGGTCACGAAGCATGACCGGATTCGAAGTGCCCCACTTCTGATCGGTGAACTGTCGGGTCGACACGAAGTAGACTTCTGCCTTGAACGGGGAATTGAAGCCGTGCTTCCACGCCCTGAGCTTGGTGAGAATTGGCATGTTGCGAGTCGATAGTTTGTGACGCCCCGGCGCGAAGACGTCGGCGATCTTTCCCTCGTTGACGAAGATCGCGGACTGTCCTTCCCGTACCGTCAGTTGGGCCCCCATCTTGATCTCCTGACCTTGGACAGGGAACCGGGAGACCATCGTGTCGCCCGAACCGTCGAGCCATTCTATGACCTCGATGAATTGAGACTTCATGAAGTCCTTTAACGCCACGGGGACCTCCTTTCGGGACTATCTGTGTGAAGCGGGATTAATAAAGGATATCACATCGAGCGCGCGCGTCGCTAATGATGGACTCTTCGACCGTTAATCCCTCTCCCTTTGGGAGAGGGCCTGGGTGAGGGTCGATGGACTCTTCATCCTTTAATCCCTCTCCTTCTACCAACGGGATGCAATGGTGATCAGGTCGGAAAGGAGTGCATAGGCGGTTTGCTCGACGCCGGGGTCCTTTTCGACCAACATCAGTTCCTTCATGGTATCGGTCTCGATTGCGAGGACGTTGGTGGTTCCGACGGCGGTGGACATCGGATCGCTTCGCTCGAGTAGCTCCGGGGCAACCCGGGCCGTCACTTTCCGACCCGTGCCTCGACCCCTGCCTATGAGCCGCAGTGCCTTCCCCTGACGGAGGGCTCGCTGGACGTCCTGAGGGCGAACCGCATCGATGCCCATCCGACTTACCTCCACCGGACGGATGTTGGCACCCAGCAGAACGTTCGCCAGGACCGCCGTTTTGGTCGCGGTGTCCCATCCTTCGATATCGTGGCTCGTATCGGCCTCCGCTACTCCCATTGCGCGGGCCTTTTCGAGCGCACCGTCTCGGCTCTTGCCCTTCTCCATCTCGGAGAGAACGAGGTTGCAGGTACTGTTGAGAATTCCGTGAAACCCGAGAATCTTTGTGCCGGGGAGAGTCTTCTCTACGAGGTTGAAGACCGGGGTCCCATCGAGCACCGTGCCCTCGAAACGAAAGGCGAGCTTCGTTTCACGAGCGAGCTTGTCGAGCTCGCGGTAGGCTAGAGCCACCGGTCCCTTATTTGCCGTCACGACGTGCATGCCCTTCCGCAAGGCGTTCCGGACATGATCGATGGCCGGCAGACCGCTCCAAGGATTGAGAGTCGTGATCTCGAATAGGATCTGAGATGGTCGTCGGCGGATGAAGTCCATCGTGTCGCGAACAGGAATTCCAACGTGGATCTCTTCGATGGATTTGCCGGATTCCACGCGCCGTAGAGCCTTGCGACAGTCGAGGCCCTTCGGATCGATCGCCGAACCGTGAGACCGAGTGGCAATGCCGGTTACCCGGCAGGTGAGACCGTATTTGGAGAGGAGCTCCCGCCGTTTTTCGAGGAGAAGGCGGACAAAAGCTCGACCCGCGTTGCCGAAGCCAACCAGCGCGAGAGTTACTTCCATGCGTGAGTGAGAGTGATCAGTGGACAGTAATCAGCAGTCAGTACTGATAACTGATTACTGATAACTAATCACGAGTGGACCTCGGAGCGAACCGTCTCCAAGAGTTCGGAGAAAAGCCCCAACCCCTTCTCCAGTATCTCGGCGTCATAACCGAAACCCACGCGGATGTAGCGGTCCATGTTGAACTGGTCCCCCGGCACCAAAAGGACACTCTTCTCCTCTCGCGCGCGGGTAATGAGCTCGCCCGAACCAATGTCCAAGTCGTACCGCAAACAGGCGATGGCGGCGGCTTGTGGAGGGACCATCGTGAACAGTCCGTTCTGTTCGGAAACCCACTTCTCTAGGACGGGAAACTGCTTTTTTATGATGGACCGGGTCCGCTCCAGGATTTGCTGGCGACGAGTCGGCGCCAATGCGACTCGCGCGAGCGTTTCGGAGAGTGCTCCCGGGCCGATGGATGTGTAGTCTTTGTAGGACCAAAGCTCTTCCACCTTGTCCGGCGGACCGGCCACCCACCCGATGCGAAGCCCCGGCAGGCCATAGGCTTTGGACAACCCGCAGGTAACCAGCAGTCGGTCGTACCAGCCCCAAAGCGTGGGCGAGGGCTCTTCGCGATGTTCCGCACCTTGGTAGACCTCATCGGAGAGAATCCAGGCACCGACCTTCCCTCCGATTTTGCAGATTTGCCGCATATCGTTTTCGCTGAGCACCGCCCCGGTGGGGTTGTTCGGGTTGCAGACGGCGATGAGCTTGGTCTTGTCAGTGACGATGTGCGCCAGCTCATCTAGATCCGGGGCCCACTTCGTCTCTTCCCGAAGCCACAGGGGGTCGACATTGGCTCCCAGCGAACGGGCCAGACCCCAGATCTGCATGTAGTTGGGGAGCATGACGACCACGTGGTCACCCGGCTCGACCAAGTTCAAGACGCTCACGAAGTTGGCCTCCGCCGTCCCGTTGGTTACCACGATGTTCTCGGTGTCGGAGCCAGGATAGAGATCGCTGATCAGCTCCCGAAGTTCGATCGAGCCATTGGTCTGCGGATAGCCCAACGCCGTGTCTTTCAAGGTCACGGGATCGACGAGCTCACCCAAGTTGATCGGTTTCACACCGCTTTCGGAAAGGTTGTAGCGTACCCGGTTCTCCCAGGTGGACTGCATCCTTTCCATCTCGAAGGTTTCTAATCGCATGGGTTTTATCCTCTGTTTAGGCGAGGCATTATACAGCGCGAGGGTCGGCTTGGGGAGACGGAAGCTGCTGCAGGAACGCGGTGATTACTGGGGTTGTTGCTCCATCAAGATTCTGATGGCTTCGGCGAGTCGCTGCTGGGTTACTTCGTCCACGGTTCGAAAAACCAATCCGTAGTGGTCGGTCTGATCCTGTGGAGAAACCGCATGCCAACGAATCGCGGCGTCCAGCGTAATGGATTCGCCGCTTCCCTCGAAGTTTAAGATGAGCTTGATCTTACTGATACCGAAATCGGTCTTGGATTCTAGCAGGGCGCCTTGGGGGGAGATGTTGTGGACCCGGCCGTCCTCCCGTCCCTTTTCCCACTCGACGGTACACTTCAGCGAACCTTCCGGGACGAGCCGTGCCTGCGACCGCTTTTCCATAACCCTTCCTAACATGCTATCCGGAGACGCCATGTTTGTACAACCGTAATCTGAAGAGTCGACGCTCACTTGCGGCAGGGCCAGGACCGCGCGACACTAACAGTCTGAACAAAAAGCACTCGCCTGCGCGCCGACGAAAGACAAGCCGTGGGGGTGGGGTCCCACGGCTCTAACACTAGATGCCAAGTTCCAGGAGGGTTCCATGAAGAATTCGGTCTTGCTCGTTCTTGCGGTCGGGCTCGCCGCTTGCAGCCCCGCCCCAAGTGACCCGTCCGAGCCAAGCGATGTTGAAACGCGAGTCCATCAGCGAGTCGACGAGATGATGAAGGAGGAAGAAGGTAACGTCGTTTTTTCCGACCTTCACAACAGCAAGGAGCTCTCCGCGGAGGAGCGGAATTACCTGGATCGTCTCTATGAAGTCTTCTTCGCCCTGCCCGCGTATTTTCAGAGCGAATCGCGGTCCGCCGGCAGAATCCCGAAGGTTGCCGCGATCGCGCACGACTACCGGATTCATCCATCGGCGGTGCGACTTCTCCTGACCGTCATGACCTCGGACTCACGGATGCCGACCCTTATCACGCTCGAAGAAGCATCTGGTGAGATTGCGTCGACGGATATGGAAAAGATCGACAAGTTCGTCGAAACGAAGGGCTCCGAGGTCAAGGTCAGTGGCTGGATCGGGAAGCCGGTTCCCACCTTCGAAGTGACCACTTTGGAAGGGGAGACGATCACCGAAAAAGACATAGCGGGAAAGAACACCTTGATATTCTTCTGGCTGACGCACTGCCCCGTTTGTCAAAGGATCACGCCGAACATGGTCGAGCTCTATCAGAAATATGCCGGGAGCGACTTCGAGATCCTGGGATTGAACGTCGACGTGGCGCTAGGCCTCGACGTGTCCGGCGAGGAGCGGGCCCAGTTCATCGCCGAGCGAAAAATCGAGTACCCGGTGGCCATCCTGGACTCGGAAACGCGTGCTGCATTCGGAAACGTCAACATCTTCCCGGCGATGTTCTGGGTGAAATCGGACGGGACGATTGGGGAATTACTCCTCAACTATCAAGATCTTGACACCCTTGTGCGTCTCGTCGAAGGAGACGAAGAGTCGAAAGCGGCGCGCCGAGGAGATAGAATACCAAGCGGTGGACAAAATGGTGACGCGAAAACCGACTCGTAGCGTTCGCATCGGCTCGATCAGCATCGGTGGAGGCGAGCCAATCGCTGTCCAAAGCATGTGCGCCACCAAGACTCAGGATGTCGAGGCGACCACCGCCCAGGCAGAGGCCTTGCGGAAAGCCGGTGCTGCGGTCGTTCGAGTCGCGGTGGACAGCTCCAAGGACGCCGATGCCCTCAAGGCCATTCGGGAGCGGACCGAGGCCAATCTCTCCGTAGATCTCCAAGAAAGTTACCGTTTGGCGGAGGAGGTGGCTCCATTCGTCGACAAGATCCGCTACAACCCGGGTCACCTCTACCATCACGAGAAGTCGAGGCCGGTTCGAGACAAAGTCCGCTATCTCGCGGATGTTGCAGCGGAGAACGATTGCGCGCTGCGGGTCGGCGTCAATTGCGGCTCGGTCGATCCGGCGATTGCCGAGAAGTTCGGTGACGATTCGGTCGGCGCGATGGTGGCCTCGGCCATCGAGCACGTGAACCTACTGGAAGAGTTCGGGTTCACTCGTTACTGCGTATCGCTCAAGGACTCGGACCCTGCCAAAGTCGTGGACGCCAACACGCGCTTCGCCGAGGAACGTCCCGAGATACCGCTCCACCTTGGCGTCACCGAGGCGGGGCTACCGCCGGACGGAGTGATCAAGACCCGTATCGCATTCGAACAGCTCCTGAGTCAAGGGATCGGAGACACCATTCGCGTCTCCTTGACGCTTCCCAACCCGCGAAAGCCCGAGGAAGTCGAAGTGGGGCATCAAATCTTGAACGACATCGACGCGGGGCGTTTTCGCTCGGTGCCGGACTTCGGTAACGATCGCCTCAATATCATCTCTTGCCCGTCTTGCTCACGGGTGGAGAACGAGCAGTTCGTCGAGCTTGCGGAAAAAGTTCGCGACCTAACGGTGTACGCACAAGAGCATGCGCTCACCATCGCGGTAATGGGATGCCGCGTGAACGGACCGGGCGAGACCGACGACGCCGATCTGGGGCTTTGGTGCGGTCCTCGACTCGTGAACCTGAAGCGACGCACCGAGGTTGTCGGCGCTTTTTCTTACGAAGAGATCCTTCCGCGCCTTCGTGAAGAGCTCGATCAACTCATCGAGAAGCGGGCGTCCTCCCGCCTCGAAGTCTAGTCGGTGCCTTCTTCCTTAGGAGCGGGTCTGTCGTTCCAGATGTCCCAGTAGAGCTTCCAGGTGCCGTCCTCTTTCTTCCAAACGACGACGTACTTGGCGAACTGAGTCGTGGGCTCTCCGCCCTCGGGCTCGAGGTTCAGGGTTGCCTCTCCGATCTCGAACGCCGTATCGCCGGAAATTTCGAACTCTACCGTCGAGAGGTCCACGGCCTTGAGCCCCATTCCGCTCAACACTGAGCCCCATAACTCCTCGGCGCCCGCTCGGCCGCGAACGATCCCGCCACCGGGGGGCAACAAAGTAGCGTCCGAGGTGTAGAGAGCTCCGAGCGCCGCAGCATCCTGGTTCTGAACGGCTTCTTCGAACTTCGCGTTCCCTTGGTCGATCGCCGCTCGCACCTGAGCGGGGTCGACTTTCGGTGGCGCGCTTTCGGGCTGGCTCGGTGGTGCACATGAAAAAACGAACGAAAAGGCCAGTAAAGAAAGAAAAACAACCTTGCCTAACTTCATGACTGCCTCCCTTGAAACTCTTACCTGGAAGATCAGGTTTCGAGCGGTACTTTGATGGGTGTCTTCTTGCCCCACTTGTCGACGGCGACGAAGACGAACTTAGTGTGGACGATCTCTCGAGCCGCTCCGCTGGCTGGATCCTCGGCGACCACGCGCATTTCGACCGAGATAGAAGTCCTGCCCGTCTTGGACACTCGTCCATAGATGCCTAGCACGTCGCCCAATCGACCCGGCGCCAGGAAGTCCATCGCCTCGATGTGTCGGGTCACCATACCGGAGGCGCGCGCTTTGATCATCGCGTAGCTAGCACCGGCGTCGTCCAGCCAGGCGAGCATGGTGCCGCCGAACAGACGATCCGCTCCCCCGAGGTTCTTGACCGCCACGATGTGGTGGGCGATCAAATCGAAACCTTCTGGGGCCTTCATGGAAAGAGTTCGAGTATAATGCGCAGACAGGTTATTGGTTTCCTCAAGGTGATGCAAACCCGCCGTCTGGCGAGCTGGCTCGTGGCAACCGCGCCCATTGACGGTCCGAACGAAGTGCTGACCGTCTGGCGAGCTGGCTCGTGGCAACTCCGCCTGGCGACGGCCGGAAGTGGCATCGATTAGTCGGCCTGTTATAGAATGCGGAAAACGATGCAGATCGATCTGAACTGCGATATCGGCGAGGGCTTCGGCATCTACCAGATAGGAGCCGATGAGGCGCTGATGCCGCTCATCAGTTCGGCCAATGTCGCCTGCGGCTTTCACGCCGGGGATCCCCAGACTCTGGACCGGACCATCGCCCTCGCTTCCAAGAACGGGGTCGCCGTTGGTGCACACCCGGGATATCTCGATCTCCGGGGGTTCGGACGCCGGCCCATCCAGGCCAGCCCGAAGGAAGTCGAAGCGGACGTTCTCTACCAGGTCGGTGCGGTGGCGGGTTTCGCGCGCTCTCACAGCGTCGAGCTCGTTCACGTCAAGCCCCACGGCGCGCTCTACAATCAAGCCGTTAGCGACAGCGAGCTCGCCCGAGCGATAGCACGCGGTGTCGCCCGCTTCAGTCGGGAGCTCATCTTCGTCGGGCTCGCCACGTCGGCAGCGATGCGCGAGGCGGCGGAAGCGGAGGGTCTCCGCTATGCCGGCGAGGCATTCGCCGATCGCGTCTACAATGCCGACGGTACGCTACAATCGCGACGCATCGAAGGCTCGGTCATCACCGACTCGACCAGGGCTGTCGCCCAGGCAGTTGCGATCGCCCACGATCGGAAGGTCATGTCGCACGATGGTGGTGTAGTCGCGCTCCAGGCGGAGACGCTGTGTCTCCACGGAGACAATCCTAGTGCCGTCCAGAACGCACAGGCCATTCGCCAAGCTCTCGCAGACGTGGGAGTCGAAGTGCGTTCTCTCGCGAGCCGGTAGAGAGAGACGGCTCGAGGCCCGTCTCGGATCGAGATGACTTCTCCCCGAATCTTGAATGCCGGTGAAGCGGCGATGTCGGTGGAGTTCGGCGACGCGATCGATCTCGAGCTGAATGCGAAGGTGCGAGCCCTCGACGAATCACTGCTATCCAAGCCTTTCCCGGGATTCGTGGAGGCGGTGCCGACTTATCGTTCCCTGCTCGTCCATTTCGATCCGTTGCGGGCGGAGTTCGACGACGTCGCCGACTATCTCACACGGCTCACCGGGAAGGCCACACGCGCAAAACCAGGCCGACCACCCGTCAAAGAAGTTCCCACGGTCTACGATGGTGAAGATCTGGATGCGGTTGCGCGTGACGCAGGGCTGAGCCGCGCTGAAGTCGTCGCTCTTCACACTGGAACGGAATACCGCGTCTACATGCTCGGCTTTTCACCGGGTTTCGCCTACATGGGCCTGCTCCCGGAAGCGATCGCGCGACCGCGCAAGGCGACACCACGCACACGAGTGCCGGCCGGCTCGGTTGCCATCGCCGGTAGGCAGACCGGCGTCTATCCTTCCGCGACCCCCGGTGGTTGGAATCTCATCGGACGTGCCTCGCTCCCTTTGTTCGATCCCGAGTCGAGTCCTCCGACTTTTTTCGTTTCCGGCGATCGGGTGCGCTTCGTATCCGTTCCGGATTTGCCTGACCGCACTGAAAGGCCCGATGGCGCCCAACGGAGCGCGACGAAAAACCAGGAACCGGGCGAGCCGACGCTCGAAGTGTTGGATGGAGGACTGCTCACAACGGTTCAGGACCTAGGACGCGTTGGCTACCAACGGTACGGAGTTCCGGTCGCGGGGGCCGCGGACGCCGCATCGTTACGGGCCGCAAACTTCTTGGTAGGCAACGAGCCCGGAGCCGCCGCACTCGAGTGCACTGCCATGGGACCATCCCTACGATTCTTGCGAACGACCATCGTCGCAATCTGCGGGGCGAGTCTCGGGCCGGTTCTTGAGCGCGGCGACCTTGGACCTTGGGAAGTTCCCCCGAACCTATCGTTTCTCGCTCGCGCGGGAAACGTGTTGCGATTCGGTGCCCGGCAAGCCGGCTATCGTTGCTATTTGTCGGTAGTGGGGGGATGGGGAGTACCACAAGTACTTGGTTCGCGGTCGACCTATCTGACGTCCGCCCTGGGTGGTCTTCAGGGCCGGGCGCTCGAGCGCGGCGATGTTCTCACCGTGCTTCCATCCGAGAGCGACCCGAGCCCGGGTCGCCGTTGGCAGGGTGACGTCACTCCGACCGCCGCGGAAACGGTGGTGCGTGTGGTATTCGGACTGCAGGAGGACTACTTCCATAAGAAGACGAAAGAAACCCTAACCTCCTCGGAATACACCATAGCCGCGTCCTCGGATCGAATGGGTTGCCGATTGGACGGTCCGAGCCTTCGCCACAAAAAAGCGAGCGAGATCGTGTCCGACGGGATGGTGCAGGGAGCGATACAGGTTCCGGCGGACGGACGACCGATCGTCATGCTCGCCGACCGTGCCACCGCGGGGGGCTATCCCAAAATCGGGACCGTCATCGGTGCCGACATACCGCGCCTGGCGCAGCTCATGCCCGGCGAACGACTACGTTTCGAAGCGGTCGATCTCGAGCAGGCGGTGGAGGCTCTGCGAGCGGTCCGGCGGGCAGAGGAAAAGGCGCGGAAGGTCTAGTAAGCAGGGTGCACAGGATTTCACGGCACCCTGCGCGAAGAGCCATCAGCTGGACGGCGGTGGGGGTGGGGCCCCGCCGCACTAAGTAAGGAGCGAGCCCGCGTGGTGGCCGCCAAACTAGGTGGTTGCTGAAGCTCGACGTGGCCAGGCGGCGGGCCGACAACAGGTGCGCCGAGCGGAGCCGTCAGCTGTCTCGCAGCCGCTTGTCGGCGAAGGGACGAGCCGTGGGGGTGGGGCCCCGCGGCATTGATGAGAGCCCTCAGCCCGAGCGCAGCGTGAGCGAAGCGAGCCGCGAAGCGAGAGCCGTGGGGGTGGGGCCCCGCGGCACTCATCAAAGACTGAGCGCGCATTGAGGCATAATGTCTCCGATGCTGCATCGGCTATGGCCATGTCTCTTTACGCTGAGTGTCCTGGCATGCGGCGCCCGCGGATCGCCGCCCCATCGAGTCGAGCTGACGATCTCTGCGGCCGCCAGCCTGCGCGAAGTGATCACCGAAGTCTCTAGCGTTTTCGAGCGGGAGCACGTCGACATCGCATTGCAGCTCAATTTCGCGGGTTCGGGTGCCCTACGCCAACAGATCGAGATGGGGGCGCCGGTCGAGGTTTTTGTCTCTGCGGCTTCGGAGCATATCGATCGGCTCGCCGATGCCGGGTTGGTGGTCGAGGACAAGCGCCGGATCTTCGCCCGCAACCGCCTCGTCCTCATCGGAGACCGAGACGTGGTCCAATCTCTCGACGACCTGACTTCGAAGAGGGTCGAGCGTGTGGCAATCGGAGATCCCCGCTCGGTACCCGCCGGGAAGTATGCCAGCGAGTGGCTCGAAACGTCGGGCTTGTGGTCCGAGGTCCAAACAAAAGCCGTGCTCACGGGGGATGTACGACAGGTCTTGAGTTACGTGGCGAGAGGAGAAGTCGATGCGGGAATCGTCTACGCGACGGACGCAAAGCTCTTGGCGCTGGAACCGATCTTGATCGCCGCAAGCCCACCGGCACCGGAAGTCGTCTACGAAGTAGCGATCGTAAACCGTAGGGAGGGGAGTCGGGCGCAAGCGCAACGATTCTTCGATTTCCTCGGCTCCGAAACCGTCATTCGCGAGCTCGAGGCCGGGGGGTTCAGCGCGCCGTGAGCGTCGGTTTCCCTCTTTGGTTGTCTTTGCGGGTGGCTTTCGCCGCGCTCGCGGTGATCGTACCCATCGGGCTCGTGCTCGGATATCTTCAGGCGCGTCGCGATTACCCAGGTCGTGCACTGGTGGACGTCTTGATCGTGCTCCCCATCGTCCTGCCGCCGTCGGTGACCGGCTACTATTTGATCTTGCTTCTGGGCCGGAACGGGGTCATCGGCGGGCCGCTCTATGAGCTCTTGGGCGTCTCGATCATATTCACCTTCTGGGCTGCCGTTATTGCCGCGGTAGTCGTTGCTTTGCCGCTCTTCATCAAGTTTGCGCAAGCTGCATTCAACGGAGTGGATCCGGAGTTGGAAGCGGTGGCGAGAACGCTGGGCGCTGGGCCGATCGCAACTTTTTTTCGAGTGACGGTCCCCGTGGCCTGGCGCGGATTAGTAGCGGGAGCGGTGCTTTGCTTCGCTCGGGCCCTGGGCGAGTTCGGTGCGACGCTCATGTTCGCAGGCAACATACCCGGGAAGACCAACACCATGACGCTCGAGATCTGGAGCTCGTACCAGGCCGGAGATGACGCGCGGGCGGTGATGCTTGTCGCGACGCTAACCGTCGTCTCCGTCGCGGTGGTACTGGCGTTCTCGCGGTTGGAAAGAGGGCGATGGTGACGGAAACGCCGAAGGTTCTCGACGTGAATGTGACGATCCCTCTGGGCTCAGGGCGTGAGCGCACCACCGTCGCGGCCCGGTTTGCGCTGACGAAGGGAATCCTGGTCATCTTCGGCCCTTCCGCGACCGGCAAGACCCTGACGGTTCGCGCCGTGGCCGGCCTACGACCCGCTATTGGCGCGATTCGCGTGGGCGGCGAGACTCTTCTCGACAGCGAAGCGCAACGAAACGTTGCCCCGGAACATCGCCGTGTTGGTTATGTGCCCCAACACGTGGCGCTCTTCCCACATCTCAATGTTCGTGACAACGTGGCGTTTGGCTTGCGGGCGCGTGGAAACGGAACCGGCTCGCGGCCACTCGCCGAGGAATGGCTGGCGCGACTCGGGGTGGAGAACTTGGCGGATCGTATGCCGCATCGCCTGTCGGGAGGGGAATCGCAACGCGTCTCGCTCGCCCGCGCCTTGGCACCAGAGCCACGCCTGCTACTACTCGACGAGCCCTTCGCCAGTCTCGATCTCACGACTCGGCGCGAGATGCGCCGCGTGGTGCGGGAAGTTCAAGAGAGCAGCGGGATCCCAATGGTTTTCGTTACCCATAGTCCGCGCGAAGCGATCGAGATGGGGGATCACTTGGTTCGCTACGGGCTGGGTGGAAGCCAAGAAGAAGGCTTGCCGGGGGACCTCATCGAAAGCGAATCGGAATAGGCGTTAAGCGGCGTCGAAGAATTCCCCGATCTTGCCCCGGATCTGATCGCGGATGCGCCGGAACTCCTGGCGAATCTCTTCGTCGGAGCCGGTGGCCGCCGCCGGATCTTCGAAGGGCCAGTGAAACCGTTGCACGTTCCCCGGGTATACCGGGCACACTTCCTCGGCACAGAGCGTGATCACCGTCCCGATTCGATCCGAAGGGATCTCGTCGATCGCCTTCGATCGGTGCGAGGAAATCTCGATGCCCAGTTCCTGCATCACTTCTCGGGCAAATGGATTGAGGTGGGTGGGTGCCGAGCCGGCGCTGTAGATTTCTCGATCCTTGGGCGCAACCGCTCGAGCGAGTCCCTCCGCCATCTGGCTGCGGGCGGAATTGGCCACACAGAGAAAGAGGACACCCGTCGGTGAATCTGCCATGGCGGTATTCTAAACGAAAACACTCAGGGCTTGATGAAGGCGTCGGCGGCGGCAATCCACGACGAGCCCCGCCAAAGTCTGCATACCTGTCAGGGCTCGATCTTTGCCCACCTATCGCTCAGCAAGGGAGGTTTTCGATGGCGGTTCTCGTCTCCATCCCCTATGGACCTACGAAACCGTAAAGGGCGTGTGGGAAGAGCGCTTCGAGCGCACCTACGGTTTCTGGCGAGGGCTCTCAGATGCCTCCGTCGCCAAGTATCTCGATTGTAGCCTTTTCGAATCAGGTTTCGTTCGCGTCATGTGCCGAACTGCAAAGCCGAGTTCCTCGTAGGCTTCTCGTGCAAGTGTAGGGGACTTTATCCATCTTGTGGCGCGAAGCGAACAGCGAGCCTATCGACCGGCTCGAGTTTCTCGCCCGAGTGCTCATCCACATCCCAGAGCCCAACAAGCATCTGGTTCATTTCTATGGCTGTCGTTCATCATTATTAAGCCGCCGGAACCGGAGGCCGTTCGGCTCGACGAGTGGGGACTGAAAGCGTGGTCGACGCACCCGGAAGGCTTCAGGGATCGCACCGCGAATGGGTTCATCCGCTGGACAACGTATACCTCAAGAGGTCCGGTCACGCACCATCTGGCCGCCGAAAACTGCTCTAAGCTGCCTCGTGCCATTCGTAGCGATGGTGCAGCCCGCCCACTCTCGGAAGCGCAACGACTTTTGCGGTCGGTGACGGTCGCGGCGTGACCGATCTCTCGTTCGGCGAGTCTTTGTCGAGTCCCAGGTGACAACGATCCTCGTGATAATAGTCGATGTAGGACCGGGCGAGTCGGACGAGGTGCCGCTCGCTCAGGACGACGACGCGTTCGAGCATCTCTCGACGACAACTACCGATCCAGCGCTCAGCGGTTCCGTTTTGCCAGGGGCTGAGAAAAGACGTGCGAACCGGACTCGTTCCCATCGACTTGATGACTTCGACGACGGCCTCGCTGAAGATCGAATCGCGATCGAAGACCAGATATCGCGGTGCCGTGTCGTATGGAAGCGCGTTACGAAGTTGCTGAATCACCCACGCCGACGTCGGGTTGAAGGTCGGGTTGAAGTGCAAGATATGGCGACGGCCGTGCTCGATGACGAAGAACCCGTACAGCAGCCGAAGAGACGCGGTCGGGACTGTGAACAGATCCATCGCAACGATGTCGTCCTTGTGGTTATGCAAGAACGCTACCCATCGCTTCACCTGGTCGGGCTCGGTTGGACGCCGCGGCAAGTATCGCGACACCGTCATCTCGGAGACGATGAAACCGAGCTTCGTGAGCTCCGCGTGGATGCGCGGTGCGCCCCAACCATCCTGAGCCATCGTCCGGATGAGCCGGCGAATCTCGCCATCCACTCGAGGTCGTCCCAGATAACGCCTCCGCGAGATCTTTGCCCAGTATCGTCGGAATCGATCCCGATTTCACCGCGCGACCGTGTCCGCGTTGACGATGACCAAGCGACTAGCCCACCCGGGCCACGATTGGCGGAGCGCCACCCAGAATTCGCGGTCGGCGTTGTCGAGGAGAGGCCGGGGTCGCTCCTTCTTGAGCATAGCAACCTGTTGCCGTAGCGCGAGGTTTTCAATCACGAGGTCGGCTCGCCGCCGACACATCGCCCGGATCGCGCGGGCGCCAAGAGACACGAGGACGATGAGAACACGGAGCATGATGCGGCGGAGTTTGCCCTCTCCCGCGCGTGATCTCAAGCGGGAAATCCGCCGTCCGGTCGGCACAAGAAGAACTCGTAGGTCCTTGGTTTCACTCGCGGACGAGTTTTGATGATGGACAACGCGTTCGGGTGAACTGATGGCCTGAACTTCTGGGCGCGCACGTCCGCCTGGCCGATATATGTCGATAAAAATAGATTTTGGCGACATATATTGTTGATATGTCGCTCGGAGCGACATAAGCTTCGGATATGTCGCAAGAACCGAATTCGAGCGACCTGAATCGTTGGCGTCCTGACCGGCCTTACAATAGGTTACCCCACCTTCCACCCGCGATAGAGCTAGAGACAAAAGCCGTTCTTAGACAGTGTATTACGGCCCGGGCTGCGCTCGCCGGGCTGCGCCATGCGGCGGAGCTGATCCCGAATCCGAGCATGCTCATCAACACGTTGCCGATATTGGAGGCCCAGGCCAGCACAGAAATCGAGAACATCGTCACTACCGCTGACGCACTGTTCCGGCACCTTCACGGTGAGGGGCCGATGGACCGAGCGACGCGGGAAGCCCTGCGGTACCGGGAGGCACTACTGAACGCCTTTGCGTCGATGAAGACTCGCCCATTGTCCACCCGAACGGCCGAATCCATCTGCACTCGCATCCGGGGTGTCGAGATGAGGGTTCGTAGGGTGCCCGGCACGGCGCTCGCAAACGTCGCCACTGGCGAGGTCATTTATACGCCACCCGAGGGCGAACACTTGTTACGGAACCTGATGGCCAACTGGGAGCGCTTCGTGCACGACGAGAGCTCACTCGATCCTCTCGTTCGCATGGCGGTGGCCCATTATCAGTTCGAAGCCATCCATCCTTTCACGGATGGCAACGGCCGTACCGGTCGCGTGTTGAACAGTCTGTTTCTCGTCGAGAATGAGCTGCTCGGACTTCCCATTCTCTACCTGAGTCGATACATCATCGAACGGAAGGCTGAATACCAACGCCTGCTTCTGCAGGTCACGCGAAACGACACCTGGGAGCCGTGGCTCCTGTATTTGTTACGTGCAGTCGAAGAAACCGCCGAGTGGACCGTCGCCAAGATCGCGGCCGTCCGAGAGCTCGCAAGTCACACGAGCGACTACGTGCGTCAGGCGCTACCGAAGATCTACACACGCGAGCTCATCGACGTCATTTTTGAACAGCCCTATTGCCGAATTGGCAACCTCGTCGCCGCCGGCGTCGCGAAGCGTCAAGCGGCCTCTCGTTATCTCAAGGCACTCGTCAAGACCGGGGTTCTGCGCGAAGAGGTTTCGGGGCGACAGAAACTATTCGTCCATCCGAAACTCCTGAGGCTCTTGACGGAGGGAAGCAACGAGCTCGTGCGGTACTAACAAGCGCGAGCTCCTAGTGCTGATGGCGGAGATTGCGCCGAAAGTACTCTGTCCGGTGTTGGCCCGTGATCTCTAGCTAAGCTAGCGAGACACTGCGCAATTCCCGCGCAGAGGGCTCGTGGGCTCGCCGCCAAATCCTTTGACTTTTCAGCGTGTAGTGTGCCAAAACCCGATCGAGCGACTCCATCATTATTAGAAAGCCATTCTCGGCGTTGAGAATGCGGAGACGGCTGTCGGGAAACGAGGCGAGCTCTGATAGGGTGCCAGCCGTCGGCAAACTGCTTGGGAAACTATATTGGCGTTAAAGTCCGCTCACGCCGCGTCTCGATAGTAATATCGGAGCGTTCCGCCGAGGCGCTCCCGACATCGGATGCGACCGTCGGACCCCAGCGAATCCTGCGCCGAGCAGATGAGTTCGTTATCGAGACCTTGATGATTCCTCTCCAGATGATAATGGGCGACGAAAGCGCGGATACTCACGCGGAGATGATTCTCTCCCAAGGGAATCATCCGACTAAGGCACTCGCTTTTCATGGACCGCACAAAGCGTTCGGCGTAGGCGTTCAAATTCGGACTCCTCGCCGGCAGCTTCACCGTCTCCACGCCGACAGCACCGAGTGTGGCGCAGAATGATGCTGAAAAGAGCGGGTCCCGGTCGTGAATGAGAAACCGCGCGTCTCGAAGAAAACCGTCAATGGCGTCGGTCAGGTTTCTGGCCACTTGCCTCATCCAATCGTCGTAGGGCTGGAACCCTCATATTCATGCCATCGTCACGCGTGGGGTTTTCCTCTCTAACGGACAGTGGCATCCCATCCCTTACGTCGATACGCACAAAGCCGAGCTTGTCTTTCGCCATAAGCTTCTCCGATTTCTACGAGACCGGGACCTAATTTCCGAAGAGCGCATCGACCTGCTCCTTTCTTGGCAACATTCCGGTTTCAGCGTTCACAATCACACCACCGTTTATCCCAGCGACACCGAAGGGCTCCATCGCCTCGCTTGCTACTTGCAACGCGCGCCAGTGAATCTGTCTCGACTTCGTTATCATCCGGAATCGGGGCTCCTTATTTATGAGCCCAAGGCCGGCCACGATGTCGACGACAGCGAGCCTATCGACCCACTTGAGTTTATCGCGCGCGTGCTCATCCACATACCGGAGCCGAAAAAGCATCTGGTTCATTTCTACCGGACCTACGCCAACCGCGTTCGTTCGTCGACACCCAGTGTTTGCGACTCCGCGCAGAAGCAGGCAGAGGATGAACCTTCCCCTCCCCGCCGTGCTTTACGAAAAAGATGGTCAGAGCTTATTTACAAAATCTACGAAGTCGACCCTTTGACCTGTCGGCAATGCGGGAATCAGATGAAGATCGTCGCTTTCATCACTGAGCCCGCCGTCATTTGTCGTATTTTGGCTCACCGCAAATACAAAGCCTCCCGACAAAGAGCTCCTCCCCAGCCAACCCTCAACCTCCACTAAACGCCTACCCCGTCAGGACACACTCTCCCTGTGTCTTGAACCAGCCAACGGCCTTCGTCCTCGCGACGCCGGCCACCTCGCGAGGCCTTTCTCTCTCGCAACACGTTCGATTTATTTCAAACCATCCCGCGTACGAGGATTTTCCTTCAATCTAGCCCTCCCGCAGGTTGCTCTCGGGATAGAAATGGCTATCTGTTATCTGTCTTCTATGATGAGCGCATCCACGTCCGGCGCTGGCTTGTCCTCGGCTTGAAAGGAGCCCACGTCGCCGCTGTGGGCGCCATCTTCGGTGGGGCAGAACGCCCTCAAGTGGTCAAGGTGACCGGAAGACGGATTGCGATCCACCTCAGGCTGCTCTACGATTCGAACCCAGGAGATGATCGGCACGACAAAAAACTCAGAGTCCAGAAGTCAGAAGTCTCGACGGGGGAGGTTGTCGCCGATTCTGACTTCTGAATTCAGCCGGCCGCCAGGCCGGCATTCTGGGTTTCGTCAAGAAGAAACATGATCGGTACTACGATCGCCCACTATCGCATTACGGAGAAAATCGGCGAGGGCGGCATGGGTGAGGTGTATCGCGCCACAGACACCAAGCTCATCCGGGACGTCGCCCTCAAGATCCTGCCGGAGCAGTTCGCCGCAGACAGCCAGCGCATGACCAGATTCCAGCGGGAGGCAGAGATTCTCGCTTCACTGGATCACTCCAACATCGGCGCTATTTACGGAATCGAAGATGTCGGCAAAACAAAGGCTTTGGTCCTGCAACTCATCGAAGGTCCTACGCTGGCGGATCGGATTGCCCATGGCCCGATTCCCATGGAAGAGGCGCTGCCGATAGCGCTTCAGATCGCCGAGGCCCTCGAAGCAGCGCATGAAAAAGGCGTCATCCACCGCGACCTCAAACCGGCCAACATCAAGATCACCCCCGAGGGTCAGGTCAAGGTGCTCGACTTCGGGCTGGCTAAGGCAATGGAAGATGACCCAAAGCCGTCTCCTGACATGTCAGAGTCGCCGACACTGAGTCTGGCAGCCACCCAGGTAGGTGTGATTCTGGGGACGGCAGCTTACATGAGCCCCGAACAGGTACGAGGCGCCCCGGTCGATCGGCAGACCGATGTCTGGGCCTTTGGCTGTGTTCTTTTTGAGATGCTTGCAGGTGAGAAGGCTTTTTCGGGGAGCGACTTCACCGCCGTCGTCAGGGCGGATCCCCAGTGGGACCTGTTGACAGGTGTGACGGTGAGGCTCAGTCGGCTGCTTGCACGTTGCCTCGCCAAGGAGCCGCGACAACGCTGGCACCACATTGCCGATGTGCGATTGGAGTTGGCGCAGATTCGAGCCGATGGCACGAACGAAAACGTCCCGTCCTCACCGGCGGACGCTCGCATGCCTCGACGAGCCTATGTCTGGACGGCGACTGCCCTGGTTGCCGGCGCGGCTCTAACCGCCTTCCTGGGATTTTATCCAACGTCTAACTCGCAACCGACACGCCTGCTGAAGTTCGACTTTGCGTGGCAGGGGCATCTTCGCCCCTGGGACGGTCCCGCCGTTTCTTCCGACGGCACGATGGTGGTCTACAGAAACTCGGGAATGCTGTGGATTCGCGATCTGGACGATACGCGACCCCGAAAACTCGAGGGAACAGAGGGGGGTGGCCAGCCCTTCTGGTCACCTGACGGCAACTCCATCGGTTACTTCACCAACCGTCATCTGCACAAAGTACCGACAACGGGTGGGCCAAGTACGACTCTGTGCCGCTTGCCGGCAGACTTCTGGGGAGGTGCTTTCTGGACGGATAACGGCAGAATCCTGATCGGCCAGGGGCCGAAGGGGATCTTCGAGGTGGCTGAACATGGCGAGGTGCCGAGACTTGTGCTGGAGCCGGCGGCTGAGTACGGAGACAAATGGCTCTACTGGCCGCGGCTGCTTCCAGATGGGCACAGCCTGATGTTTGTCAGTCTCAAGGAAGACGGCACCTCGGAAATCGCAGTTGTTTCATCGGGAGATCGCATCTCGGTCGTCCAGCACCCGGAGTTTCTGAGCTGGCCCAGCTTTGCTGCCACTGGACACATCGTCTACGAACGTGGAGCCTCGACACCTCGCGGAGTGGCCTCCGTGAGTATCTGGGCTCTTCCTTTCGACGGCAATGAACTGACCCGAATCGGAGAGCCTTTTCAAATCGTCCCCGAGGGAACCTCTCCGACAGTATCGTCGACCGGCATGCTCACTTATCGGTCCCGTCCCACGACGCAGAACAGCCTCGTCTGGGTCAATCGCGATGGAGTTGTTCGGCAAACCATAGGACGGCCGCAAGACCTGATCCGGAACCCGAGCATTGCACCGGACGGAAGCAGGGTAGCGGTCGAGGGCGTGGACACGAGCGGCTTTGACATCTGGATTCACGACGATTCGCGGGGGACCAAGCAGCGTCTGACCTCGGATCTCTCGGAGAATCGCCAACCGGTGTGGGCACCAGACGGTCACCGGATTGCGTTTGGTTCTGCCGGGAGCGTGTTTTTGTGTGACGTCTCCAGTGGTGCCCAACCGGAGAAACTGATCTCGGTCGACGCAGTCGAAGAGATCTATCTGGACTGGAGCCAGGACGGGGAACATCTGATTTTCCACTACATGCCCAGGGATCAGAGTCATCGCGACATCTGGCAGGTCTCCCTTTTCGACAACGCACAACCCATGCCTCTGGTAAGGAGTCCGGGAGACCAGACGCTTCCGCAAATTTCCCCAGATGGACGGCACGTCCTCTACCAGTCCAGCGAAGCCGGGAACTACCTTCCGGATGTGTTTTTGGTGGAGTTTCCGGGCGGAGGTAACAAGAGGCAAGTGTCGATCGCCGGAGGAACTCATGCTCGCTGGAGCCCTGACGGTGACGAACTATTCTATGTTGATCCCGCCAACAACCTGGTAGCGGTCAGCTTCGATGCTGAGACGGCAACACTGGGACGGGCGGTGCCGCTTTTCCGCTCTGCGGACGTCGACACGGACCTGTCGCGAAATCTCCTATCGTTTCTCTACGATGTCGGACCGGGGGCGGACCGCTTTGTCGTGGTGCAGTCTCCGGGCGGCGGTCGGGTGATGGTGGTCGAAAACTGGATCCGGGAATTCGCGGAAAGGCAGTAAACGGGAAGCAGCTGTCCTAACCCTGGGCTGAGCCTCCGTAGGTCCCCTTCAAGTACTCTTCGAGCATATCCAGCGACGTGACCAGTTTCTGCAGGCCGCACTGAATCATGAGATTTACGATCTGGTATTTGTAGTGCAGTCTCCAGTCGGTGTAGAGACCGACACAGGGTTTGCCGATACCGTGAGCATAGCCGAGTTCCCAGGCCGTGCCACTGTCGACGCAGAGGCCATTCAGGTTAGCCACGACCAGGTCGGCATTGGAGATCGCCTCTCTGTCCTCCTCAAAGATTTTGGGAACGTCAGCGGGACCCTTCAGCGGCGTACCGTCCCGCTGTGGCAGGTATGTCGTGAAGCCGGCTCGCTGCACCCGAGCGTCGATTTCCGTGTTCCACCAACGTTCTCCTTCATTAAACAGGGGACCAGCTATGTAAGCATGCACCAGACTCTCTCCTTTTCGTGGCAAGACCTGTTGGATCGTTCCGGAGTTACGCCGCGTCCGTTTGTTTCGTCAGTTCGCGCTGACGCAGTTCGTCAGATACGGTGTCTCGGTGTACTGATCGGGAACTCGCATCAGGAACGCTTGCGCGGCCTCGAGCACGGCCTCATTCTCGGGAAACTCGACCTGAAATCCGTTGAATTGTCTCAGGGCGTCTTCGTAGATCTGTTTCGCCTCTTCCGACGCCAGAAACACCGTTACATCGGTACCGCTGGGGGCACGCGCAAACGCAGCGTCCAGTTCCTCCCGTATAGCCGTGGTCGACATGATGGAATCTACCGGCCTCGGGTAAGGGGGATAGCCGCCGATTGAGGTGGAGTTGATTTCGAGCCGTTGGATGGCCTTGCCATATGTGGGATCGGTCTGACCGTAGACGGTCGCGGGAAGCTCGGTCAGCGTCATCATTCCACCACACATGGCACAGGGCTCCAGAGTCGTGTACAGCCGGTAGCCCTTCAGATCAAACTGCTCGGTGTTGTGGAGGTAGTTCGTGATCAGACGGACTTCGCCATGCTGAGACTCGTTGCCGGTCACATTGACTGAGTTTCTGGCCCAGCACCGCACCTGATGCTGGGAATCGACCAGGACTGAACCGATGTTGTAGCCGCGCCCAGAGGAACTTTCGTCCTGCCAGTCTTTGAGGATCACCGCATAAGCGAGAAGGGCGAAGATCTCATCTCTCTCCTGCTGAACAGGGTCGATCGCCTCCTGAGATTCAGGTTGGCTTGGCGGGTTCGGCGGAGGCTCGCTACAGCCCACCGTCGCTGTTGCCAAAGACAAGGCTACAATAACTCTCGAGTAAAACGTAGAAACTGCCAAAGTCTTCCCCCTTCTGCGACTGATAGATTCTTTTAAGACTTCTCTGCAAGTTACGTAGAAGATCAAGAGCTAAGCAACGGCAGTCATGTATACCTCCGGGAAGTATTCGTCTGCAAGCTGAGTTGCGGCGGACATAATAGCGAAGCCCTTATTGGTGACTCGCCACCGACGGGTACGAGGGACCTTGGCAATGAGGGAATGAGCGTGAAGGCGTTGGAGGAGACGTGACGTTTTGGCGCTCTGGCTTCGACGCTGGTGGGGATTGCCGGAGGCTCTGGAGCCCGTATTGTGCCAAAACTCGGCCGACGTCAAGAATTCCGAGCGTTTGCAGAGAGGACCAAAAGAAACGAAAGGGCCAGGACAGGTCGATTCATGGCTCAGCCTCCTAAATTGGGGATGTATTGTATGCTCTGGCGCATGAATAGACACGCGAAATGGTGGGCTCCGGCTTCGCTGGTAACGGGCGCTTTGTTTCTGGGTGCTTGCGGCGACGGGGGTGGTCCCGACCTCGATCAGGCGCTGGTTCTGAGCATGGCCGCGCTCGGCGAGAACGCGGACGGCTCGCCCAACCCGCTCCCCGCGCGCATTGGGATTCTCACGCGCGAGGGTGGGGCGTGGCACTACCGTTTCATCGAGGACCCTGACAGCAACGTCTTCCACAAGGCGATGGCTTATCGATCAAGCTTGTTGACCCTCGGCGGCACCCGGGCGGCCGTGAAGCTATGGGGCACCGATGGCAGCTTGGACACGCTCTGGGACGTGGATTTCGGAGGAAAGTTCAGCCGCATGCGAGACGCCGAGGTCGGAGACATCTACGGCGACGGCTCCCAAACCATCGCGGTCGCGACGCATGACCAAGGCGTGGTCGCGGTCTTGCGGCCGGACGGCGCGGGTGGATTTTCCGTCGAGGAGCTCGACCGGACGCCCGATACCGTCGTCCACGAGGTCGAGCTCGGCGACTTGAACGGCGACGGCATCGTCGAGATCTACGCCACGCCTACCGCACCCAACAAGCTGGATGGAACACCGCAGCCCGGCAAAGTCGCACGCTACGTCCCCGCGTCCGGCGAAGGCAGGGTGGATGTCGTCGATCTCGGAGACCGCCACGCCAAGGAGATCCTCGTCGACGACGTCGATGGTGACGGGCGCGACGAGCTCTACGTGTCCGTGGAGGCGATCTCCGGAGGGAAGGTGGAGATTCGCCGCTACGAACAAGACACGGATCCGACCGCAGTCAATATCGTGGCCACACTCGACGACAAGTTGTGTCGTTTTCTCACCGCGGGTGACGTTGATGGCGACGGCAAGAAGGAAATGGTGGCGGCGACGCACAAAGCCGGCCTCTGGCTTTTGCGACCAGGCGAGGGCATGTGGAAGAAAGAGCTCATCGATGCGGACTCCTCGGGTTTCGAGCACGCCTCGATTCTTCTCGATTTGGATGAGGACGGTCGCGACGAGCTTTATGTCGCGAGCGACGACCAGGCCGAGCTGAGGCGTTACGTTCTTTCTGACGAAGGCTGGCAGCGCGAGACCTTGTGGAAGTTCGAGGATGATCTCGGTCGGTTCACATGGAACATCATGCCCGTTCCGCTCGGGAGCTTGCCTACATCCTCCAACACGGCAACCACAGTATCCGAGACGACCGAAGATGAAGATATTGCCGAGCCGCCTCGAGGTCTTCTCATCAAAGAGGCGTCCGTTTCCGCCCGGCTACGTTCTCTTCTCGCCACTCCTTTCCGACGTCACTTATCTCATCGATAACGACGGCCAGGTCGTTCACACATGGGAGAGCGACTACGCGCCTGGGGTCAGCGCCTACTTGCTGGATAACGGCCATCTTCTACGAACCGGCCGCGAGCCTGAAGTGCCCTTGTTCTCTATTGGAGGGCATGGCGGCCGCATTCAAGAATTCACGTGGGACGGCGAGCTCGTCTGGGACTTCAAGCTCGCCAACGAACAGCGCCTCATGCATCACGACATCGAGCCGCTCCCGAACGGAAACGTCCTCGCCATCGCTTGGGAGAGGAAATCCCCGGAAGAAGTTCTTCGCGCCGGTCGCCGGCCGGACGCGATACCCGAGGCGGGGCTTTGGCCCGATATGGTGCTCGAGCTCGAGCCCGTACGGCCCGATGGGGCCCGCATCGTCTGGGAGTGGCATGCATGGGATCACCTCGTTCAAGATCACGATCCGAATTTGGACGGCTACGGTGACCCGCGTTCGCATCCGGAGCTCATCAACATCCACGGCGATGGCGAGCGCACGGAGTTTCCCGCGGAGGAGCTCGAACGGCTCAAGGCTCTCGGCTACATGGCCGCCGATACGAGCTCCCAGGACTTGCTCTCCGATTATCTTCATACCAACGCCATCGCCTATAACGCCGCGCTCGACCAAATCGCTGTGAGCACACCGCGGTTCCACGAGATCTGGGTCCTCGACCACAGCACCACGACGGAGGAAGCCGCGGGGCACTCGGGCGGGCGTTGGGGGAAGGGAGGCGATCTCTTGTATCGCTGGGGAAACCCGAGGACTTATGGGCGCGGCGACGAGTCGGCGCGGCAATTATTCGGACAGCACGACGTTCGCTGGATTCCCGAGAGCTTGCCGGGAGGCGGGAACATGCTCGTCTTCAACAACGACCCGAGCAGCCCGGCAGGCAATTACTCGGCCGTCGTGGAGATCGCGCCGCCGATAGATAGCGAAGGGCGCTACGTCTTTCCGGCGAGCGGGCCTTTGGGACCCGCCGAGCCGACATGGACCTACGAAGCTCCCGACAAGACGTCCTTTTATTCAGACTTCATGTCCGGCGCGCATCGGCTCGCGAACGGGAACACCCTCATCTGCTCCGGCGCGCAAGGACGCTTTATGGAGGTCACGGAAACGGGCGAGATCGTTTGGGAGTACTGGAGCCCCTATTCCGGCAACGTGCGTAATCCCGACGGCTCACATCCACATTTCGTCGCGGGTAACTCCTACGCTGTTTTCCGCGCTACAAGATTCGCACCCGACGCGGCGGCGCTCGCCGGACGAGACCTGCGACCTCTCGACCCACAGCCAGCACCTGTAGCTGCCGAGCTATGACCTAGCCGGTTCAATTTCTGTTTCGTAATACATCGGGCTCGAGGTGCCACTCGAGGTTGTTGGGCGGTGTGACCGCGAGCTCCTCAGGTTGGGCGAGCTCCCTCAGCTGCGGGGTGAAATCATAAGGAACGGGAAAAGGCCGCGTTGTGCCGCCTCGGTTCACATATTCCCAAACGATCTCGCCGTCGGGCTTCACTTGAAAGAGCCTCCCCGTATTGTCCTCGACGATGAACGTGTTGCCGTTGGGAAGCCTGCGCTGGGTTCCCATGGTCTTGCTAAAAAACTTTAGATTGGCGTAGCCTTCCGTTTCGTACTTCCAAACAATGTCCTTCGTGGTCGGGTCGAACTCGATGATGAAGGTCTGTCCGTTGTGGCTCCGGTGCTTCGGAAAAAGACCGTTGTCGAACAAGATGATGTTGCCCGCTCCGGGGAGCCCTTTTTCGATCATCTCGGGCTCGTGGCAGTGCGACAACCCGCCTTTGTAGTCGTGGGTCCACTCCCACACGACCTTCTTTGTGTCCCGGTCGACGATGAAAAGCATGTCGATGTTTCGGGGATTGATGAGGATATTGCCCGGCTTGAATCGTTCGTCGCCCGCGTCGTACCACTTGTTCTCCGGAAGAGGCTGGATGGAGTTCATATGGAGCCAGTCGCCTTCGGGCGTTACGGGTGAAAACCGGTTCAGGTCGAGATGGTTATGCGCATGCCACTCCCAGACCACTTCCTTGTCCATGTTCACTTCGTAGATATCGGCGCCTCTTTGATGCTCGACGCTACCGCGCTTGCGCGGTGACCACCACGGAGCTATCTCGACATCCTCGACCTGCATTTGGAAAACGGCCTTCGTCCTCCCGACGCCGGCCACCTCGCGAGGCCTTTCTCTCTCGCAACGCCTTCGATTTATTTCAAACCATCCCGCGTACGAGGATTTTCCTTCAATCTAGCCCTCCCGCAGGTTGCTCTCGGGATAGAAATGGCTATCTGTTATCTGTAGTTCCTCGTCGCTTTCTCATGCAGGTGTCGGGGACTCTGTCCGTCTTGTGGCGCGAAGCGAGCCGCGATTTTCGCCGAGTTGCTCCAACACAGGATTCTCGCGGATGTGCCTCACGCTCAATGGGTGTTCTCGATCCCGAAAATGTTGAGACCATATTTTTTGTACCATCGAGAGCTTCTAGGTGATCTCGCAAGACTCGCCTACGAAACCGTCCGGGAGATGATGGCCGCTGCCGTCGATGAGCCTGACGCACGCCCTGGTAGTGAATCTGTCTCGACTTCGTTATCATCCGGAATCGGGGCTCCTTATTTATGAGCCCAAGGCCGGCCACGATGTCGACGACAGCGAGCCTATCGACCCACTTGAGTTTATCGCGCGCGTGCTCATCCACATACCGGAGCCGAAAAAGCATCTGGTTCATTTCTACCGGACCTACGCCAACCGCGTTCGTTCGTCGACACCCAGTGTTTGCGACTCCGCGCAGAAGCAGGCAGAGGATGAACCTTCCCCTCCCCGCCGCGCTTTACGAAAAAGATGGTCAGAGCTTATTTACAAAATCTACGAAGTCGACCCTTTGACCTGTCGGCAATGCGGGAATCAGATGAAGATCGTCGCTTTCATCACTGAGCCCGCCGTCATTTGTCGTATTTTGGCTCACCGCAAATACAAAGCCTCCCGACAAAGAGCTCCTCCCCAGCCAACCCTCAACCTCCACTAAACGCCTACCCCGTCAGGACACACTCTCCCTGTGTCTTGAACCAGCCAACGGCCTTCGTCCTCCCGACGCCGGCCACCTCGCGAGGCCTTTCTCTCTCGCAACGCCTTCGATTTATTTCAAACCATCCCGCGTACGAGGATTTTCCTTCAATCTAGCCCTCCCGCAGGTTGCTCTCGGGATAGAAATGGCTATCTGTTGGATGGTTCGTCTACACTGGACGCCGAGGTGCTCCTTGCAGCGGAGCATCTCGCGAAGTGAGATATCGCTCGGGCTTGCGCACTACCGGTATAACTAACAAATTGGATAGGGGGTCACCATGTTGATGAGATTCGTGGGCATTCTTGTTTTTATCAGTGCTGCGAGTGCGTTTGCGGAGGAATCCTGTGAACCATCGAGGTGGGGACCAGACGACCAAATGGGTAACGCTAACCTCATCTCCCCGGAATCTGTGCTGAAAGCCTCCAGTCTCATTAAAACTGGCAAAACGTACGGCCTTGGAATAACCATCGACAGCAACACGCCCGCTTTTGCACCTCGCAGCTTGTCGTTGATGGTCGTGCAGCCAGGACAACAGGAAGGTGCCCGGCCATTCGGAATCAACACCTACAATGACGACATATTTTTTGGCTGGTTTGGTATTGGATCGCAGATCGATGGCCTGGGTCATCTGGGTTACGACGGCGACTATTACAACTGTAACCGGTCCGAAGATTTTGCGCAGTTGACCGGATTGACGAAGCTGGGAATCGAAAACGTCCCACCCATCGTTGCTCGCGGGGTCGTGCTGGATATGGCGAGCCATTTTGGCGTCGATGTTATGGAAGCTGGAAAGTACTTCTCGGTAGAAGACGTTAAAGCGGTAGCCCGGAAACAAAAAACACCGATTCGCGAAGGGGATGTGGTGTTGTTTCACACGGGATGGACAGACGCATACCTGGATTCGGATCCTGCGACCTGGGTTGCTGCCGAGCCAGGGCAATCCGAGGAAGTTGCCCAATATCTTGCGGACTTAAACGTGGTTGCCGTGGGGGCTGATACCTGGGGAGTTGACGTCGTGCCGCCTCAGGTGGCTGCTCGCCCGTATCAGGGTCACGTGATTCTGCTGAAAGAAAACGGAATCTACATTCTGGAAACCATGAATACCGGACCGCTGGTTCGGGATGAAGCTTACGAGTTTCTTTTTGTCCTGGGTCAAGCGAAAGTGCGCGGCGCGGTTCAAATGATCATAAACCCAATTGCAATTCATTAACTTTTCAAACGTTCTTCTCTGAGCGCTTTGCGACGCAACTTGCCCGCATCATCCCGCAACGGTTGACTGACAAATTCTATTGTTCGCGGAATTTTGTATCGTACCAGGCGCTCGGCAAGATGATTGAGGTGGTTGTCTTCAGTCAGTTTTCCATCAGGCGCATCGACTATTGCATGCACTGTGGCTCCGAGATCATCACTTGGTAGGCCAATGACGGCAGACGAGCGTACGCCGGTACAGGAATCAATCGCTGCCTCAACCTCTGCCGGGTAGACGTTTGCCCCACCGGAAAGAATCATGTCGGTGAGGCGATCCGATAGAAACAGGTAACCGTCGATGTCCATATGCCCGATGTCCCCGAGACTCTCCCAACCGCCTTCCATGACTTTTGCTTCCGCGCCGATGTAACGATAGGTGGTGCCGGCACCACTTTTCGGTCGGATGAACACCTCGCCGATTTCACCTGGGGGTAAAGTTTTGCCGTTTTCGTCGACGATTTTCATTTCGCACATCGCCGTGGGTTTCCCAACAGAACCGCGGTGTGCAAGCCATTCGACGCCGTCCAGAATCGTAGATCCAGTGCCTTCCGTGCCGCCGTAGAGTTCCCAAATGACTTCGGGACCCAACCAGTCGATGAAGGCTTCCTTCAGCCAGATCGGGCAGGGTGCAGCGAGATGCCATAACGTTCGTAGGGAAGATAGGTCATAGCGTAACCGCACGTCCGTCGGTAGATTCCAGACACGCTGCATCATTGTGGGCACCATGTAGATCGTGTCCACACTCAGAGTTTCGATGAGTTGTAATGTTTGCTCCGCATCAAAACGAGTTGTGATGGCTACCTGGTTACCTTTGCCCAGTGCCCCCATCGCCCACATGAATGGCCCGTTGTGATACAGCGGACCGGGAATCAACACGGAGCCTTCTTTCCGGAAATTCAGAATTTCGGCATCGGGATCAGTGGTGGCCGGATGTTTCGAAACGATGAGTTTGGGGCGTCCAGTGCTGCCGCCGGAAGTCATTGCTTTGTAGGAAGTGGCGGTGAGTTCTTCCAGAGGATCGTCCGCAATGGATACGTCGGGTTCGTACTGGGGTGGAACGGTTGTTATTTCACCATACTCGCCGGGATTCACGCCGACAATGAGTTTTGGGGCGCCGATTTCTACGATCTGGTCGAGTTCGAATTTGGGCAGTTTGGCGGAAACCGGCTGTGGTGTGCCGCCCAGTTTCCAGGTGGCATAACACGCCGTAAAAAATTCAATGCTGTTGGATAGAGCAATCGTCACGAAATCGTCGAAGCTTCCTCGTAGGCTTCTCGTGCAAGTGTAGGGGACTTTATCCATCTTGTGGCGCGAAGCGAACAGCGAGCCTATCGACCGGCTCGAGTTTCTCGCCCGAGTGCTCATCCACATCCCAGAGCCCAACAAGCATCTGGTTCATTTCTATGGCGCCTATGCCAACCGCGTTCGTTCGTCAGCACCGCGTGTCAGCGACTCTGCGGAGAAGCAGGGAGAAGATGAACCTTCTCCTGAGCGGCGCCGATTGCGAAAACGATGGCCCGAGCTTATCTACAAAATCTACGAGGTCGACCCCTTAACCTGCCGGCCATGACGGTCATCGACGCCTCGATGCCGTCCCGGCGGCGATGCTTTTTTGCCTCACCATATGTTTGACCAAATTCGAAACGCTCCGCGTGCGAAGAATTTGCTTCAATCTAGCCGTCCCACCGACTGCTCCTCGGGATAGAAATGCCTATCTGTTCGCGGAGGGGCTGGAAGCTGCGCATGAGAAGGGGATTGACAGGAGTCCATTGTCCTTGTGCATCCCAAACCCCACGAGAGGCGAGGAGCATGGGGGTGTTGGTTCACAACACTCCCAAACGTCTGTGGGACCACAACGACTCCGGGACGGGCGTGGGGACCGCCGACGGCTTCGGCCATCAACTCCTTGATGGTCTCATAAGCAAGGCGGGCCGGATCACCGAGAAGCTCTCGCTATCTGTTCCGCGGCGCTGAACCCCGTCCTCACCGTGGGCGATCAAGTCGCGGAGCCTCTTCGCGTCCACCAAGGCCTGAATCGACGACAGGCTTTGGAGAGGGCGGTCGAGCTCTTTCGCGCGGTGCGCATCCCCGACGCAGAGTCGCGGGTGGACGACTACCCCCACCCAATGAGCGGGGGGATGAAGCAACGGGTCTTGATCGCCATGGCCATCGCCTGTTCCCCCGATCTTCTGGTTGCTTTTCTTCGTCGTGACGGCGGACCACGGCGAAAGCATGACCGAGCATGATTTTTTCTTCTGGCATGGCACGTACGCTTACCAGTCCGTTGTGCGAGTCCCGCTAATCTTCTATTTCCCCAAGGGAAAGCTGACCGGCAGAAGCTCGGTTCCAGCGAGCCTCGTGGATGTCATATCGCTCCCCAGGGAGGTTTTCGATGACGGACTTCGTCTCCATCCTCTATGGACACCGTGGCGGCAACTCCTGCCATCGTCCCGCCAAAGGACGACTGTCCACCCGTTTATCGCCCGCGAAACCCACGCGCAAGCTCTCTTTACCAACTCTTCGACTCACATTACGAAACCGTCAAGGCCGTGTGGGAAGAGCGATTCGAGCGCCAGTACGGGTTTTGGCGAGGCCACTGGGATTCCGCCGTGGCCACCTACCAAGACTGCGGTTTGTTCGAATCCGGTTTCGCTCGCGTCAGGTGCCCGAGCTGCAAATTCGAGTTCCTCGTCGCTTTCTCATGCAGGTGTCGGGGACTCTGTCCGTCTTGTGGCGCGAAGCGAGCCGCGATTTTCGCCGAGTTGCTCCAACACAGGATTCTCGCGGATGTGCCTCACGCTCAATGGGTGTTCTCGATCCCGAAAATGTTGAGACCATATTTTTTGTACCATCGAGAGCTTCTAGGTGATCTCGCAAGACTCGCCTACGAAACCGTCCGGGAGATGATGGCTGCTGCCGTCGATGGGCCTGACGCACGCCCTGGTATGGTCGCCGTCATCCAAACGTTTTCGTCTTCTCTAAAATTCAACCCTCATATTCATGCCATCGTCACGCGTGGGGTTTTCCTCTCTAACGGACAGTGGCATCCCATCCCTTACGTCGATACGCACAAAGCCGAGCTTGTCTTTCGCCATAAGCTTCTCCGATTTCTACGAGACCGGGACCTAATTTCCGAAGAGCGCATCGAGCGAGCTCGTCTCTACTCTTCGCGGCATCCTGCATGTAGTGGGCATGGGCATCATAGTAATGAGCGTTTGAGAGGTGTTCCCCTTCCTTCACCAGCACCGCTCCAGACCCGTAGGGTAGGAAGAGACCCTTGTGAGGATCTATCACTATCGAGTGAGAGCGATCCATGCCGAGGAGGATCTTATTTTCCTTCTTCGCATAGCGCGAAAAGCGCTCCGTAGGCGCCGTCGATGTGGAACCAGAGAGAATGCCGGCCGGCGATTTCACCTATGTCCCCGAGGGGATCCACCGCGCCGGTGTCGGCGCTTCCCGCGGAAGCGATGACGAGCCAGGGGCTCAGTCCGGCGGCCTTGTCCTTCTGGATCGTCTTCACGAGGGCCTCGGGGTCCATCCGACGACGTGCGTCCGGGTCCAAGATTTTGCGAATCAAGGTGTTCTCGGTGATGAAGGCGACGATACGCATCCGGCCCCCGCATTGGTTACAGGTCAATCGGATCAATCCGCAGGGTGATGTTGCCCATGGACGATCCGAGGTACAGAAGCAGTACGAGACGATCTTTGCCAATCGCACAGCAAATCCATCGGCTCAACCGTTTCACGCTGACATCACCATTCGTTTTCTGAGACCAGACGTCGCCTTTCTCGACGGTAAATGGCAAGTAGACAGTCCGGACGGCAAAAGTCTCGGTTCCTGTTACGGCTTTGCCGGGCTCTCACCGTTCGTGGTAACCGCCAGGGGTCGCACCGGAGAAGAATTCCAGCCGCGGGATCGCATCGCCTTTTCGAGCTCCGCAATCCGGAGGTTCGCCGGGGGGTGCGAGCGAAAGTATTCCCTCGGTCCTTCCGCCACGACCCTTCCCATCTCATCCACTGGCGTCGAAGCAGGTTGGTTGGGTCGACCCTCGTTCTCGCCGAGGCGCCGGTAGAGATCGATGGCTCCCTGCGGGGAATAGCCCGCCGCCACCGCATAGCCCAACCCCACGAGGTCCGCCTCCAGCTCTTTTTCCTTGTTGTACCCCGCTTGAAAGAGAGTTATCGGAATCGAAGCAATCGCATGTGGCAAAGACAAACCGAGCTTGCGCGCAGCAAGCGCATACTGGAGCCTTTCGATGGCGTGACGACGGTCCACATGCGCGATCTCATGACCTAGGACGGCTGCCATCTCGTCCTCCGATTCCATTGCGTCGTAGAGTCCTCTGAGTATGATCACCTGACCGCCCGGCAGGGCGAAGGCGTTCATCGCAGACCTCGCCTGAACATGGAAGTGATAAGGGATGCGGTTTCTGTCTACTTGCGCCGCAAGGCGCTTCCCAACTTGCCGAGCGTAAGCCTCGAGCGCGCGGTCGTTTTCCGTCCCTGCGCTCCTTTTCAGGCCGTACCGCTGTGCCAAGCGGCGGCCAACCTCTTCTTCCTCCTGATCGCTGACGCGGGTTGCGGTTAGTGGCAATCTCTCTGCTTGACGCTGAAAGTCCGCCACCAGGCGCATCACCGCACCAAGCCCGACCACTGTATCCCCCTGCCCACGCTCGGTGAGATAGACACCGCCCAGCAGTGCCGCCAGAACAAGCGCCATCGCGACTTTGCGCATCTACCGATCCAAGACGAGCCTTCTCCACGCCTCCCGGTAGCGGGCGTAGAAGAAAGAAACCAACACCAAGACCGATCCCAGGACGATAAAGGCGACGATACGCTCCAAGGTCTCTAGTCTCCACACGTCCAGAACGAGGATCTTGGCAGTACTCAAGAGAAGAAGTGCCAAGGCAAAGAGACGGTAAGAGCGCTCCTTTACCAGCATTCCGAACACGAAGATCGCCAGTGCTTCGACCGCCCAGCCGGCAGTGAGACTCGCTCCCAGCCGGAATTCGAGCGCGAGCAAAACGGTGACGAGCCCGGCCGCCGAGAAAAAAAAGAAATGTCGGGCGGACAGATCGCAGGTCCGAACGAGCCGGCGAAACCACTGGCTTCCCGAAAGAGCCTCGCCTTTCCGTTCATCGGGGAAGGCGGTGGCGAAGGCATAGCCTGCCAACAAGACCGCGGCCACGACACCGACTGTTACCGCCCGCAGGGAGCCGACGATATAGAAGTTCTCCAACACCGCTCGGAACAACACCAAGAGCGCGACCAGCACCCCCTGAATCCGGAACTCTCCGACCTGACTCCGTCGCCCGAAGCCTGTCATGAGCACCGCGACGACGGCCCAAGCGATGGCCACCCACGCCGGGGTTAGCTCGAACCGCAGGATGGCGAGCAACGCGATCAGTCCAAGCGAAGAGTAAAAAGCCGGAACGTCCCGGGAAGATTCCCCCGAGGTCAACTTTCCAGCCAGCGCGTCGCTGCGCAGCACCGCAAAAAGGTAATAAAAGAGAACTACTAAAGGCGCGGTGCTCGCTAGCCTCGCCGACACAGGCCCGAACTGATCCACCGTGTTTAGGTTGGCAACCAGCAGCCGGACGAACGTGGCTCCCGCTAGGAGATGCCCCTGCCAACGAAAGTCCGATCGTCCAGAGGCTCGGCCGATTTCGACGAGAGCGAGCGTCAAGATAGCCCACCCGATGGCGACGCCGAGGGGCGAGAGCTCGTACCACATCAGCAGCGCCAAGATGAGAGTGGCGGCAGGCGCGTTCAGCCAGTGTTGCAGCTGACCATCGGCGCCGCGACTCAACGGGGCCCGTCTCGCCGCCTCACCGTAGAGGTACAGGACCACCGCGACTGCCCCGGCCACGAGAGTGCGCGGCGCGTCCCCTTCGCTCGGCAAGTCGACGAAGACAACCCTCGCCGCGGCCAGAAGCGCCGTGAGCTGCGCCTGAAGACCCAGGTGGAAATCGTGACGCCAAAGTCCTAGCGCATGGAAGACGTGAGCTGCGCCTGAAGACCCATGGAAACCCCCGCCGCCAAGCCCACCGACCACCAGGCCCGAGGCAAAATCAACCAACTCGTACCGATGACGATGGCCCAAGCCGCATAGCTATAAAAGGTGAACAGAACAGGAGGAGTCATTCGGATCTCGCCCACTTCCACTGTGGGCTGCGCTCCGCGCCGATTCTCGCAAAAGACGTACAGCATGACGGATGCGGCGATCAGGACCCCGGCCGAGGTGTTCCAGGTTGGTTCTCGGTACAGCTCGTCCCAAAGTTGTGGATAACTAATGATGGCGATTCGAGCCACTGCCGAGATCAAAGTAAAGTGCGAGATGCGGCTCAAGTGGGTTTGGCCCCATTTTCGGTAGCCCGAATAGAGGAGAAAACCGAGGGAGAGCCAAATGATTACCAGCCATTCGGAAGGAGTGAGCAACCAAGTGCCCGCCAGGGCCATCAACCATCCAAGGTACACGTAAATCGTTGTCGAGGCCCTTTCGGGTTCGGTTCGAATCTGGGAGGCGTACTTTCGACCGAGATACAACGTATTGAAAAAGAAGGCCGCCGCCGTGACCACGAGGAGGATTCCGTCCTCGAGCTCGAGAAACCCTTTCTGGCCGAGCCTCGGTATCACCCGATCCAAGATAAGGTAAGCAGTGAGTGGAACCGTTGTGAGCCAGGCCAGCCTCCGAAAGTGAATCTCCTCGAGGCGATAGCCCACGATCAGAAAGATCTGGCACTCGAGTAGCCACATCACTACCCAATGGTCCGCCGCTGCGGCGTAGTACGTGGACAAGTAGGGTGCGGCGGCGACTACCAGAAACCCTCCAGTGGTGCTGAGGAGAAGGTAGCTGGACCTCCGGGCCAATCGCTGACCGAGAAAGGCCAGAGCGAAGTAAAGACTCCCGAGGATGAAAAGGAACCAGAACCGCCATTCTGGATGGTAGGATTGGTATCCCGAGAGCGCCAAGTAGCCGAGTACATTGAGAATGACCGCCAGTCCAAGAAACGCGTCTTGCTGTTCGTTCTTACCTCGTCGTAGAAAATGGGAAACCGTGAAGAGTACCCAGTAGCAAGTTAGCAGCGCCGTGCTCATCGAGTACTCGGCGAAAGCTCCTTTTTCCGCACCCATGGGCTCGATGATGGGCCGTAGCCAAGCATAGTGATTGGCGTATGTGCCGACGACGGCGATGCTCTCCAACCCGTACCAATCCATTTTCCAGAGCACGATGACCACCGCCAGCGAAAGCACCAGGGTCGCAAGGAGTGTGTACGATTCCACACCGTAAAAGATGATGGTGAAGTACCCGAGGGCAACGGCAAAGCCGGTAACGAACTGCGACCGGTATCGGAGCGAGTGAATGACGATACCCGCCGCCACACCAAGCAACAAAGCAAAGCCCAAACTCTCGTCCTGGACGACCTTGGTGGCCTCGACGCTGTACATTGCGTACGCGAGGAAGTAAGCGAGCCCCCAGCCTCCACTCAGCAGCACCCGGCCAAACGCCTGGTACCGGGATCGGCGCTCCAAGTTCGAGCCACCGGCAACGGCCGCCACGCTGATGACCAAGCCTAGGAGCACCTTGCCCCACGGTCCCATTTTCTGGACGGTGTAACCAAGGAAGAGCGCAACACCAATGATGAGGATGGCCATGCCGATCTTGAGCAGCCAGTTCGCCCCAAGGGTCTCTTCCAAGTCGAGCAGCTGCTGTCTCCGCGCCACCCTGGACCGCTGGCGCTCGGCGGCCGTGGGCTGCGCAAGAACGGGCGTCCCTCTAACGGGCGCCGGCACCTGTACGACGGGCTTTGTAGTTGCGGCGGGAGTCTCGGTGGGCCTCGGGAGCGGTGGGGCTTCGGCCGGCGGCGAGGGCTCGGGCGGCGATGGCGTGGATGGTGCGTCGGGAGCGGCAGGCGGCTCGATTGTGGGTGGTGAGGGTGTCTTGGTGGCATCCTCCGTGACAACCCTCGTCTCAGGGGTGTCGCCTAATGTCCGCCTGGCCCTTAGCTCCACCACCACCCTTCGCCCTAGGGCCTCGACCCTGTTGCCGAGTGAGTCGAGCTCCTTGGTGTGCTTCGTTTCGATCTCGCGCACGCGGCGGGAAAGAGTTCGATACCAAATGAGAAGGCCGACGGCGAGGAGGAAGGTCAAAAACGACATCTATGGTGCTTTCCAGGCAAGAAGGCCGTGCAAAGAGGAAGATTGCCGAACGAAGTCTATGATCTCTTCAGATTGGCTGCAACTCGAATGGAGAAGTCCTCGGGGGTGATGACCCAGGTGCACGTCGTGCACACGTCGACCGATTGGTCGGTCTCGTCGCTACTGCAGCTGAGGTCACCCGTCGCCAACTGCCAGTTAGCCGGTCTCACGGACCAACGAAACGAGGAGAACTCGTCACGAGTCCTTGAGCGCGCCAGGAACTTTCCCTCTCAGACTCCAAGTTACTATTCTTCCGCTTCTAGAGGAGGGGAAAACGCCGCCGCCGGGCGTCGAGCAGTACCGTCCAACAGTCGCGCTGAGCGGCGGCGCCACGGCGAATTTCATCAGGCGGCGTCCGCTCCAGCGAGTCGTTATACGGAGACTTCATTATTGCGAGCTTCGCACCTCTGAGCTAGTGATGATGAACCCATCGGGCGTCCAAGACAGGCTGAATCTCATCCGTGCTGATGGACAACAGTTCGGGTCCGATTCCAGTTAGACCGACTTCACCAGCCATTGCGCCTAAATCAATACGGGCTCCCTTGCTTATTTGGTAACCGTACGGAACGTGACTGCGGATTTGCTTTGTGATTGACTGAGTAACGTTCCTCAATTCTCCCGGTGACCACTTATGGAATTCTTGCCCGCAGCCGCCGGTGCCATTGAGACACTGAGCTACTTCCAAAAAATGCTCACTCTCGACTGTCCGGAGGTGCACTTCCTCCAAGAACACGTAGGTCTCGTCTTCGCTGAGAAACAACAGGGGCGTGACAACGTCACTTTGGTTCGTTCGTAAACGATCACGTTAACAACTTTATAGCGGGAAAACTCGGGACTGGGCCAGAGGTGGCGAGCTTCATACAATGTACGGGACCCCGATTGGCCGAGCTCGGCCCAACTGACCTGACAGTCCGGATGGGGGGTGCCATTCCAGCTTGGAACGGGTCCTCTGTTAGTTATGCAAGTACTTGTCGCCCTGGATATGGGCACAGGCACAAACTTGACTTTCTCGCTGGCGCCTTGCGCTGTGTACACCAGACCCCACACGAGAGCTAGGGCTGCTGAGTTTGCACCAATCACGAAAAGCCGCACCTCATTCCGTATAATTGAGCGGCGGCATGGCGATGTTGTCGCCGAAGCGGGCACTCTCTTTCCCAGTGTCTCATAGCTTCACGAAGCCTCGGTGCCGTCCGCTCGAATTCCGAGTTAGACGGCGCGAATTCATAAAGTAAGTGCAACACAGCTCCCGGATGAGGTGACCTGGAATGTGCCACGATTCCTCAAACGACCAAGAATGGGGACTCGCTAATGACTTATTACCAGATCACCTCGGAAGAACGCTACACCATCGCGGCGCTGCGACGGGAGGGATTTTGCTCGGCCGAGATCGCGCGGCGAGGTCAGGAGCGCCACCAAGAATGGGGACTCGAGACTTATTACCAGATCACCTCATCGCGGCGCTGCGACATCTCGAGAGAGGTCAGGAGGAACAGCTCACCTAGTGATGGATGCTACCGGCCGAGCAAGGCCATCGAGAGAACGAACGGACGACGCTCGCGGTCTCGCCGGAACCAGTACTTCACAAAGGCCGACTTTGCCCTGGTGGAGAAGAAGCTTAAGGCCGACTGGAGCCCAGAGCAGATCTCCGGCCACCTGCGCCTTCACGGCGAGCTCTCGATCAGCCACGAGACGATCTACACCCACGTTTGGCGGGACAAGGAGGCCGGAGGACATCTATACCGCCACCTTCGATGCTCGCCCAAACTTAGACGCAAGCGCCACAACAGCTACGACAGCCGAGGCCGCCTGGCCGGGAAGCGTCACATCTCCGAGCGGCCGTCTTGTATCGACAAGCGCCGTGCCGTTGGCCACTGGGAGATTGACACCGTGGTAGGAAAAGACGCGCCGGACTGCGTCACCACGCTCGTGGAACGAAAGACGGGCTATGCGCTGATCGGCAAACTGTCCGACCGCAGCATGTTCGGCACTAGCCAGCGAACGAAGATGTTGCTCCGGCGGGTGCCGGATCAGGTCAAAGACCATCACCGCGGACAATGGCACGGAGTTCCACGACTACGAATCCGTCGAGGAAGCGACCGGCGTCAAGTTCTACTTTGCAACTCCCTATCACTCATGGGAGAGAGGCAGCAACGAGAACTTCAATGGCCTGCTACGACAATACCTGCCGAAGCGCACCAGCCAAGCAGCGCTCACGCAACGCCACTGCGATGGTATCGCAAAGAAGCTCAACACACGGCCCCGCAAGAGGCTCGGTTACCGCACACCGGAGGAACGTTTCCATGGGAACTAACGAATGGTGCGCTTCAAACTTGAAGTCACAGCAGCGTTGACTTCGAGGGTCATCAGGCGCCGGAACTTCTCATATTCCGACCACTGGGAGACGTCTGCATTCTCGTGCTAACGCCAGCGATGCCTTCGAGGTCTGCCGATATGTAGACCTTGAGCGACTGCTGAGCGCCAGCGGGAGATGTGAGGCATACGGATAGAACGACGGCAGCTAGTGCGATGTTATTCATAAGTCCCCAAAGGTCTCATAGACGCTCGTATCGGTCCACTGCAATCAGCTCTCGTCATCAGCGTTACGCGGGAGCTTTCTCGAGAACGTTTGGCTCAGCGGTGAGGCGAACCGTGTGGCCCGGAACCACGGCCCGCCCAAAGGGTAGACAACACTTCGTTCATCACCGGGACGGATGTGGCCGTGGACGGAGGCTACACCGCGATGCCCAGATCGAGCGGATCGGTCGATTCGACCGCCTTGGATCGCTCATCAACCCTTGGCGCAAGAACGGGGACAACGACACCTTGCTACCCATCATCCGGGGAACGATCGCCGAGCGCCTGTTTAGGACCGTAAAGAGACGCGAGTAGCTAGAGTTCCTACTCGCGGCGGCGCCCGACTTCTCGGAGTACAGCTTCGCGGACGAGGAGCCCCTACCCTGCCGGAGCGGCTAGGCGTTGTTTGACGTCGTACATACAATGCAATACACTACCGTTAATGAAGTTTGAGTGGAATGAAGAAAAGAACCTCTCGAACTTTCGCAAACATGGAATCTGGTTCGAAGAGGCCCAAACTTTATGGTCCGACGAATCGAGCTCCGAGTTCTTCGATCCCGAACACAGCGAGAACGAGGATCGGTACATTCGGATTGGCTATTCGAGCGTTCCCCGCTTACTGCTGGTGGTTTTCTGCGAACGTGCCGGCGGCGATGTTATCCGGGTGATTTCTGCGCGACAGGCTTCTGCAAAGGAGAGGTGGCAATATGAAGAAGGAATATGATCTGAAGAAGCTGAAGAAGAGACCGGGACCGGTAAAAACCGACAAGGATGCGGTAAAGCTTCCGGTCTCACTTCGGTTGGACGGATCTGTTTTGGCGGCAATAAAGACCGAGGCCGATCGGCTAGGAATTCCTTATCAGACGCTAATTGGGAGCATCCTTCATCGATACGCCACGAACGAATTGCTCGATCGCCGCAACCTCGACCTTGCCAAGTCGATTAGCGCATCTTGAGGCGGATCCTTCGCAATGTTGTCACTCTGGCAAGGCAACCCATTCATGCAGCCGTGACCATGCCTCCATGAGTTCGTCACCACGATCGCCTGGAAGCGCGCCGTCGGGTACGCGCCGAGCTATTCCCTATCGACCCTCTACCGTCCTATCATCCCCGCGGTGAAATGCGCGCCTTGAAAGAGCCCGTCGCGGTGTCATGTCGGCGATCATCATTCCCATGGTGAGTAGAGACAGCACGTCCGAGCGCACGCCATTCTCGACGACCGTGTTCCCGTGACAGCGAGTCGCGTGCACCTCAAAGTTTGTCGAGCCCATCAGATACCAGCGGACTTTCTCACGCCTACTGAGCTATGCCTACGAGGCGATGTTGGTGCCGGTCGCAAATAGAACGCGGGAGGCTCCGTGAGCCGGCGCGGCGCGGCTTCGTCCGATGCCACAGGTTGTTCGATTTAAGGACGATACGGGGAGTGCGCGCGCATCGCTCTCCGACTGGATTCCAACGTGATGACGAACGTAGGTAAACCAATCGGCCCGGCGTACCAGGCCGGAGATGATGCGCGGGCGGTGATGCTTGTCGCGACGCTAACCGTCGTCTCCGTCGCGGTGGTACTGGCGTTCTCGCGGTTGGAAAGAGGGCGATGGTGACGGAAACGCCGAAGGTTCTCGACGTGAATGTGACGATCTCTCTGGGCTCAGGGCGTGAGCGCACCACCGTCGCGGCCCGGTTTGCGCTGACGAAGGGAATCCTGGTCATCTTCGGCCCTTCCGCGACCGGCAAGACCCTGACGGTTCGCGCCGTGGCCGGCCTACGACCCGCTATTGGCGCGATTCGCGTGGGCGGCGAGACTCTTCTCGACAGCGAAGCGCAACGAAACGTTGCCCCGGAACATCGCCGTGTTGGTTATGTGCCCCAACACGTGGCGCTCTTCCCACATCTCAATGTTCGTGACAACGTGGCGTTTGGCTTGCGGGCGCGTGGAAACGGAACCGGCTCGCGGCCACTCGCCGAGGAATGGCTGGCGCGACTCGGGGTGGAGAACTTGGCGGATCGTATGCCGCATCGCCTGTCGGGAGGGGAATCGCAACGCGTCTCGCTCGCCCGCGCCTTGGCACCAGAGCCACGCCTGCTACTACTCGACGAGCCCTTCGCCAGTCTCGATCTCACGACTCGGCGCGAGATGCGCCGCGTGGTGCGGGAAGTTCAAGAGAGCAGCGGGATCCCAATGGTTTTCGTTACCCATAGTCCGCGCGAAGCGATCGAGATGGGGGATCACTTGGTTCGCTACGGGCTGGGTGGAAGCCAAGAAGAAGGCTTGCCGGGGGACCTCATCGAAAGCGAATCGGAATAGGCGTTAAGCGGCGTCGAAGAATTCCCCGATCTTGCCCCGGATCTGATCGCGGATGCGCCGGAACTCCTGGCGAATCTCTTCGTCGGAGCCGGTGGCCGCCGCCGGATCTTCGAAGGGCCAGTGAAACCGTTGCACGTTCCCCGGGTATACCGGGCACACTTCCTCGGCACAGAGCGTGATCACCGTCCCGATTCGATCCGAAGGGATCTCGTCGATCGCCTTCGATCGGTGCGAGGAAATCTCGATGCCCAGTTCCTGCATCACTTCTCGGGCAAATGGATTGAGGTGGGTGGGTGCCGAGCCGGCGCTGTAGATTTCTCGATCCTTGGGCGCAACCGCTCGAGCGAGTCCCTCCGCCATTTGGCTGCGCGCGGAATTGGCCACACAAAGAAAGAGGACGCCCGCCCGCGATTCCCCCATGGCCGTATTCTAAACGAAAGCACTCAGGGCTTGATGAAGGCGTCGGCGGCTGCAATCCACGACGAGCCCCGCCAAAGACTGCATACCTGTCAGGGGCTCGATCTTTGCCCACATATCGCTCGCAAGGGAGGTTTTCAATGAGGGATTTCGTCCCTATCCCCTATGGACACCGTGGCGGCGTCTACTGGCCGCGTCCCACCAAAGGACGGCTGTCCACCCATTCTATGGCGCCTATGCCAACCGCGTTTGTTCGTCAGCACCGCGTGTCAGCGACTGCTTTTTTGCCTCACAATGTGTTTGACCAAATTCGAAACGTTCCGCGTGCAAAGAATTTGCTTCAATCTAGCCGTCCCACGGACGCTCCTCGGGATAGAAATGCCTATCTGTCCATTTCTCAGGCTCCGTTCCGCGGACGCGTCACAGCTTGATCTCTCTCGCGATTTCATCGAGCGTCGTTACGCCATCGCGCAGTTTTTGCAGGGCGCTCTCGCGGAGACTCCAACCCACCTTGGCTCCTGCTTTCTGCCGCAACGTCTCGTCGCTGGCCCCGGCAACGAGCAGTTCCTTGATCTCGGTGTCGATCTCCATCACTTCGAAGAGGCCGATGCGCCCGCGGTATCCGGTGCTATTGCAAGCCGCGCAGCCTTCAGCGGAGAACGCGGTCACTTGCCGCGTTTCCTCCTCCGTTAACCCCGCGCGGAGCAGATATTTTGTCCCGAATTCGACTTCCTGCCGGCACTCCTCGCAGATCCGCCGCACGAGGCGTTGATTCACGACCAAACGTAGACTTCGGCTGAGCGAGTGGTGTGCGTTTCCATAGGCGCCTAGCTGAGCCTCTGGACCCTGCTCTGGGTGCATCAAGTAGCTGATCCCGGCGGCGGTGTCCCGTGCCGTCAAGTCGCCTACGGATGACGTGTCGCCTGGCGGCTTCGAGAACGACAGCGACCGCGTCCGGGTATCCCAAGCTCCCAGCCACAACCACATCGGGGTCCTGAGCCAGAACGGTCCGAAGGACGCTGGCCTTGTCGCCGACGCTTCGATCGGCTTGGACTTGGGTGACCCCTGGCAAGTCGAGCTCCATTTGCTCTTCGACGACAGCGACATACAGGTTTTCTACAGGCAGCGAACGAGCGGCGGAGTAAAGGGTCTGTGTTTTACCGCTCCGTCTCGGACCGCATACCAGAATCAAGCCGTGGGAGTCGCTCATGGCGTTCTCCAGCATTTCCCGAGGCCCTTCCTCCAATCCCAGTTCGGCTAGCTTCTTGGGGGTCAGATCGTGAACGCGAAGGAAGAGCTTCTCTCCCCAAGGAGTCGGCAGGGTATGCAGCTCGAAGTCGTGAGCGCTCATTGCGCCGCTTGTGTTGATCCGAATACGAATGCGCCCCCCTTGGGGAATCCGCTTCTCGGCAATATCCATCTTGGCCATGACCTTGAACCGATTGGCGATCGCGTCTCTTAGCCTCATCGGCGGATTCAACACGATGTAGAGCACACCGTCGATACGGAAACGGACTTGGTATTCCCGCTCATATGGCTCGACGTGTATTTCGCTCGCTCCGCGTCGCAGTGAGTCTGCCAGAAGGAGATTGCAAAGTTTCACGACGGGTTTTTGGTTGGTAGACCGTTCCAACTCTTCAAGATCCATGTCGATGTCACCAGACACCTCATTAGTCTCCACGTTCTCCTCCCTTCCCCCTTGGCGATCTCGCGTAGTGTTTGCCACGCCGTAACACCTCTCGATCGCCTGCCCTATGGCCGCTCGAGGCGCAAACACGGGCTCGATGTGGCCTCCGATCATGAACTTGATGTCGTCCAGGACGAAAAGGTTGGTCGGATCCTCCATCGCAATGCTCACCGACCCGTGGCGGAAAATTGGGATGATGCAGTAACGCTCGGCCGTTTCTCGAGGAACGAGGCCGATCACCCACTGCGGAATACTAAGTTCCGAAAGGTCCACTCCCTCGACTCCATACTTGTGGGCAAGGACCTCGGTAAGCTGATTCTCCGCGAGAAACCTCAGCTTCACGAGGATCTGGCCGAGGGCTCCACGGTTGGCCCTCTGATGCTCCAGCGCTTCATCGAGCTGTTGTCGAGAGAGGTATTCCTGTTCGATGAGTAACTCCCCCAGACTTACAGGCATCGGCATAGCTGTACGTCTCCCCGTCAGGGACATTTCAGGTTGGATAAGAGAGACTGTACACCGGGGAAGAGGGAATCGTCAACGATGGAAGCTTTCGGTGACCAAAACCACCCGACTCGGTCCGGACCGGCGCCTGGCCACGTTGATGAGCAGCAACCAACTTGCTTGGCGCCAAAGAGCCTTATGCGATTAACCAAAAGCAATGCTACAAGCCGGGAGAGCAGCAGGCGCACTTACACAATAGTTCGCCGCTCGTCATTTTCCAAGTTTTTGCCGCTTTTAAAAGGGTTCCTGAATGCAGGATATCAAACACACTTAAGGGGGAACCTGACAACATGAACACGATCTCTCAACCAAACGACGAGGTTTCCATTATAGAGGGGTTCGACGCTCCGGATCCGGATGGCACAAAAAGATACAACCACGGTTTGGCCTGGAGCCCCGACGAACAGGAGGCCTGGGTGGCTGAAGGCAATAAAGCCTATGTATTCGATATGAGTAATCCTCTCAAACCACGACAAACCCATGAAATGACCTACACCTCCAGTTCATCGGAACCGGGAGAGTCGAGCCCTTCTATAGACGCTCAAGTTGCTGCTGGTATAGTTGCTCCTGGAAATGTGCATTGGATTACATTTTCCATAGATGGAGTCTATGCCTACCTGGCAAGCATCTTTGGAACAACGGAAGTATGGGATGCCAAAACTAAGAAATTTGTTCAATAGCGGAAAGGACTGATATGGCTGAATTACCCGCAATAAGCAACGAGCAACTGAACGCATTTTCACGTGCGATACTTTCTGCCGTGGGGGTGGACGATGAAGAATCGCGCGTCGTTGCCGAATGGCTCGTCGATTCGAACCTTTGCGGGCACGATTCGCATGGCGTGATTCATATTCCCGCTTATGTGAAACTGCTGCGGAAGGGTGAGTTGGCGGCCGGTGCGTCGTTGGAGATTGTTAGCGAGACGGCGGCGATCTTTGCAGCCGACGCCCATTTCGGCTTCGGGCCGACACAGTGCAACCGCATCATCGACAAGCTTCTTCCCATGGCGCGTGAGCAAGGCATCGCCTGTGCCACTATGAAAAACTGCAGCCACGTTGGGCGGTTGGGTGCGTGGGTCGAACAGATAGCGACCAGCGGGTTGGCTGCGATGATGATGGTCACCGACGGCGGCGTGCAGCGCAGCGTCGCTCCTCCCGATGGAATCACACCCTGCATCGGCACGAACCCGATTGCTATCAGCGTCCCCACCGGCGGCGAACCCTTGACGCTCGACATCTCCACATCCGCGGTAGCCAATGGAAAGATTCGCGTCGCACACTTCGCGGGGCAACAATGTCCGCCGGGCTGGCTGCAGGATGCCGATGGCAACCCCACGCGCGATCCCGCTGTTCGCTTCACCGAGCCGAAGGGAACGATTCTCCCGATGGGGGGCGAACAGGGCTACAAAGGTTTCGGACTGGCGATTTTGATGAATGTACTGACCGCCGGATTGTCGGGGGGACTGTGTCCGCCGACGGACCCCGGCACCAAAATGACCAACAGCGTACTGCTGGTCGCCTGGAATCCCGAGCGGTTTGTCGGGCCATTGCACTTCTCCGGTGAGGCCGACAAGCTGATCGAATTGGTACGCGCCGCGAAGCCCAAACCCAGCGTGGACCGCATCCGGCTGCCCGGCGACCGATTGAGCGAAACGCGTCGGCAGCGCCAGCGCGACGGGATACCGCTTGACCAGGGGACTCGCAAATCGCTGCGCGAATTGGCCAATGAATTGCAGGTCGAGGCGCCGGTGTGGCTTTAAGGAACCTCTGATTAATTATGCACGGGCGCGACGGAGTCTTTGCGGGATGCTCGGGCTTTCGTCGATCGCCTTCGATCGGTGCGAGGAAATATCGATGCCCAGTTCCTGCATCACTTCTCGGGCAAATGGATGGAGATGGGTGGGCGCCGAGCCGGCGCTGTAGATCTCACGACCCTTTGGCGGAACCGCCCGAGCCAATCCCTCGGCCATTTGGCTGCGCGCGGAATTGGCCACGCAGAGAAAGAGAATACCGATCGGTGAAGTAAAAACAGGACGAACCATGGCCCGACAGAGTGTCTTCCTTTCGGCAATCCTTTTGATCGGTGCGACTGTCGCGGGTGCAGAGGAATACGAGCCGCGGATCGGCGAGCCCTTCCCGCGTCTGCGGTTGCCGTCACTCGAGGATGGAAGCCCCCTCTCCGTGGCGAGCTTTCGAGGCAAGAAGGTCGTTCTTCATATCTGGGCCTCCTGGTGAGCGGGTTGCCGTAAGCACGTGCCCGGGTGGCACTCGAGAACGAAACAGCTCGCCGAGCGTGGTGAGGTGCAGGTAGCGGGGATCATCCAGGAGCAGCATCCGGATCGAGCCCGTCTCTTCATGCAGTGGAAGGGAATGGACTGGCCGATCATGATCGACTCCTTGAACCTATTGGGGGTCGCGGCAGTTCCGATCACGCTGCTTATCGACGAGCACGGTGTCATCCAGGCCGTCCAACCGAGTGACGAGGATTTTCAAGACTTCCTAGGACGTTCGTACCCAACGAGCGAAGCGAGGCAGCAAGCCATCGCCGAACTACCGGGAGACGCGACATTTTTGTGGGAAGACGTCGCCCAAGTTGGCGAAGCGATCGACGCGTACCGTCAGGCTCTGGCAAGGGAAAGAGACGGCTCCATCCACTTTCGTTTGGGAGTTGCCTATCGGCGGCGCCACGACTCGGCCTATCGGCGCGACGGGGATTTCGCGAGGGCGGTCGAGCATTGGGGCAAGGCGCTCGCTATCGATCCGAATCAGTACATCTGGCGGCGCCGCATTCAGCAGTATGGACCGCGGCTCACTAAACCTTATTCCTTCTACGATTGGGTCTCGGACGCGCGGCAGGAGATCGAGGCGAGAGGGGAGGCATCTGTGCCGCTCGACGCCGAGCCGGGCGGGGCGGAGTTTGCCTACCCGGCGGAGAGCTTTACGACCACCGACTCGTTGGGGAAGGAGCCAGATCCTCGAGGCCGCATACGCCGAGACGAGGAAGGCTTGATCCGGGCGGAGACAATCGTCGTGCCCGCAGTTATGGCTGCCGGAGAGTCGGTTCGGGTTCACGTCGTCTTCCGTCCCAACCCTGATATCAAGGCGCATTGGAACAACGAAGCCGACGATCTGGTCTTTTGGGTGGATGTGCCGGAGGGGTGGGAGGTCGACCAACGCTATTTGACCGTCTCCATCCCACCCGAGCCGGTTAGCCAGGAAGTACGAAGGGTCGAGTTCGAGCTCAAGAGCCCGGCTAATGCTTCGAGTATCACCATGATGACGCCCTATGTTCTCTACTATGTCTGCGAAGATGTGAACGGCGCATGCCTTTTCCGTAGGCAAGATCTCCCAGTGAAAATCCAGGTCGACTGACCTGTAAGCAACTGATTTAGCATGGGTAAGGATGTTTTGTTGTTTTTATTAACAAATATATTTGTACGTACAATAATAATTGTCATATGAAGCAGGAACGCACTCCACCCGTCGAGCTCGAGAGCATTCGCGATCCTCAACGGGTCACGGTGTTGATGCATCCACTGCGGCTCAGAATCTTGAGCCTCGCGAAGAGCCCCGCGTCGGCCACGGAGCTGGCGGGCCGGCTTCAGCTTCCTCGGCAGAGAGTGAACTATCACGTGCGAGAGCTTGCGGGAGCCCGGTTTCTGCGTCGGGCCGGGCAGCGTCGCAAACGCAATCTGATCGAACGGTGTTACCAGGCCAGCGCGCGGTCCTACGTCCTAGCTCCCGAAGTTCTCGGTCCGCTGGCCGCTGATTGGCGACGAATTGAAGACACCATGAGCGCCCAGTACTTGATCGCCCTGGGTTCCTTGGTGCAACGGGAGCTCTCGCACGTAAGCCGCGACGCTCAGAAGCAGGGGAAGAGGCTTGCGACTCTGTCGATGACTTCTGAGCTCCGCTTCGAGAGTGCAGAGCAGCGGGAGTCATTCGTCGATGTCATGCGTGAGGCTCTGGTAAAGGTCATTGCCGAGCACAGTTCACCTGCACTTCTTTCCGATGGAGGCTCCGGTCCCGGCCGGCCATACCGATTGGTGATGGGATGTTATCCGATGCCGAAGGAGGAGGACGATGGTTGACAAGAAACAAACGCAAGAGCGCAAGGGGCGCGTGATGCGGAAAGAAATGACGACTCGCGCCGCGCCTCGGGAAGTGTGGGAGGCCTGGGCGGATCCAGCGAAGCTGGCCCAGTGGTTCACCGATGGCGCCGAAGGCGAGGCCAAGGCGGGTGGCAGCATGACGTGGATTTTCGACAAGTTCGGCTACCGGTTTACCTACGACGTCTTGGAAGCACGACCTGAGGAAAGATTAGTCTTGACCGTAACACCGCCCGGTAGGTCGTCGCCGTGGCTCCTAGAGATCGACATCGAACAGGCGGGCGGCCGCACCGTCTTGAAGCTAGTCCAATCCGGATTCGGCGAGGGCGCGGAGTGGGACGACGAGTATCAAGGGATCAACTCCGGATGGGACATGGCGCTCGCGATCTTGAAGCACTATCTAGAAAACTACTTCGGACGGCCGCGCCATCACGCGCTGGTCATGGTTCCCTTCGAGTACTCGTCTTCGCAGCTACGGCCCTTTTACCGTGAAGAGCGCAGCCTGGCGAAGTGGCTCACTAGGGACGGTGCGGTTGGCGAGCCGGGGGCCACTACGAGCTCACTCTTATGACCGGAGACAAGATGGTCGGAGAGGTCTTGGCGGATACCGGAACCGAGGTGCAGTTGAGTTGGACCGAGATCGAGGGCGCGGTGGCCTTGAAGGCGTTCTCCCTGGGGCCGCAAAAGGTGCTGTGTATCGACGTCGTGACGTGGGCAGAAAAAAATCGGCTCGACGAGATCGAGCCGACCATGGCGAGCTCTCTCGAACGCCTCAAATTGGCTCTGACCGCCTGAGCGAGCTACTTCCCCGGTGCCACCTGGATCTCGAACCCCTTACCCTTGCGGTGGGAGTTCTCTTCATGTCCGACCACCCGAGCCATCGGGACAATCGCCAACTCGGTGGCATTCTCGTTCGGATTGGGAAACAAGTGAAGGAGTCTTGTTTTGTCACTAGACGCGAGCTGACTCGCCTCTTCTTTATTCAAGTATCCGACCAAAAACGCGCTCCCGTCGGGCAGCTTGTGTGCCTCGTAGCAATTCAAATTGTTTTTGTAGAACAGCGGAAAGTTGTCGGCGGCAGGGGAGTAGGTGAATCCGTAGACACCCTTGGGGAGTCGGTCGATACCGGTCCCGTCTTCTTCCTCCGTCACGATCCTCACTTGGTGCTGGGCCCGCAGGTCTTCGATCTCTCTTAGTTCAGTCGGCACGGCATATCCTTTCTCTTTTTGGTTGGCCTTGGCGAAGGCCGTCGGATCATAGCGCTCTGCCGGAACCTTTTCAATCCCGTGCGGCCACCGTGCTAGTATTTGTTGAGCGGCTTCGGCCGCAAACTCCAACAATCTAGATAGGAAGATGACGGTGCAGAACCGAGAGCAGCCGTGGTCCCGGCGTCCCGACTGGACGGCGGGAAGAATCGAATACTCCAGCAAAGGGAGTATGGTCGGTGTTTGGTTGATGGCGCTGCTCGTCCTCCTGATGTCCTCACCCCTGCTCTACCGTTTACGCGAAGAGATCCTCGAGAAGAAGAACTACCCTGCGCTGGCGGGTCTCGTTTTTCCGGTCCTGGGAATCGGTCTGCTGATTCACGCGATTCGACTCACCATCCGGTGGTTGCGGTTCGGTAAGTCGGTTCTGGAGCTTTCGCGCGTGCCAGGGGTGATCGGAGGAACGGTGGCTGGCATCATCCATACCAGCTTGAATAGGGAGACAGTCGAAGGCATACGAATGAGCCTCCGATCGATCAACCGTAGCGTCAGGAGAAAGCATCGCAAGCGGGACGTGAGAGAAAGGATCGTATGGGAGGAGCACCTTCCAATCTCGAGAGAGCGGCTTTCCGTCGGGATGATGGGGGCCGCGGTACCCTTCTCGTTTCATGTGCATTCGATTGTCAAGAAACGACCGATGAAGAGTCCGACAATCGCGTCCTCTGGATTCTCACGCTCAGGCGAGCGTTCCCGGTGTGGACTACCAAGCGGAGTTCGAGCTTCCGGTCTTCCGTACCGAAGAAAGCTCACCCGAGCCAGTTCCGTCGCCGCCAGGACGGAGTCTGGAGCCCAGCGAGCTCGGGAATCCTGCCGCCCGATCCAAGATTCGAGTCCGAACGACGCCATTAGGAGGCACGGAGTTCTATTTTCCTGCCGGCCGGAATCCATCTGCTGCGGGATCGCTCAGCGTCTTTCTGCTGATCTGGGTCGGCGCTATCTGGTTCCAAGTTCACCTTGGGGCACCGATGTTTTTTCCCATCGTGTTCAGCATCTTTGGTGCGTTGATATTGTGGTTCGTCCTGGATCTATGGTTCGGGTCGACTCGGGTAGTCATGGACGCAGACCAGGTGCGCGTCAAAAACGCCGTTCTCGGCCTGGGTAGCACCCGCCGGTACCTCCCTTCGGAGTTCGCCGACGTCAGAAAGAAGATTAGCATGCAGTCGGGTGGACGAAATGGGACCGCGTACTATTTGATTCGTCTGGTGCGGAGCTCGGGTCGCGACGTAGTGGCCGGCGAACAAATCAAAGATAAGCGAGAAGCGGAACGGTTGGCTGCTCAGTACAAGAACATCCTCGGTCTTTGACACCATCATACGGCGCATCCTAGAATCCCCTTCGAATGCGTCTCCGCCTCGCTTTGGGGATGGTTCTTTTTCTGGCCGCCGCCCTCCGATTCACCGGCTTATCCTGGGGTCTTCAACACACTCCCCATGTAGACGAACGCTATTTCGTCGAAAACGTCGCGGTGATGCTGGCGGAAGGGGACCTCGACTACCGTTTCTACGAATACCCCGGACTGTTCTTCTACCTTCTATATCCGGTTCTTGCCGCCGTGGACACGGACGTGCCGGCTGGTCCGGAGGCCTACTTGGCGGCTCGCGGTGTGGTGGCCGCGTTCGGTGTGGCGAGCGTCGCCCTCGTCTACCTTCTCGGCCTGCGGCTCGGCGGTCCAATAACGGGGCTCGTGGCAGCGTTATTCCTAGCCGTGTCGCCGGTTGAAGTCCACACCGCCCACAGCGTACGACCCGACGTGGTGCTCGAAACCTTCGTCCTTCTCGCCTTTCTCGTATTCCGCGCTGTGGGTGAAACTAGGCGGCAGGACGCTTTGTCGGGAATGGCCTTGGGCGCCGCGACCGCGGTGAAGTTTTCGGGAATCCTCTTGGTCCCTTCCTATATCGTCTATCGCCTTCTCGCTCCCGGGCCTCGTCTTGGTCGGATGTTTTTGGCGGGAGGGCTCTCCCTCCTTACGTTTTTGGTCTTGTCTCCATATACGCTGCTCAACGTCCGGGGGTTCTTGGACGGTGTCTTCACTCAATTCGACTACCACTATGTCGACCGCTCCGAAGGCGCCACGGACTATCTTGGGATGCTTTGGATTTACTTGGGGCATCCCGAAGGTACTCTTCGCAAGGCATTGGGGAATCTTGGCGTGCTGCTCATGCTGGTGGGAGTGTTCCCCGCGTTGAGAGAATGGCGGAAGTGGATCCCGCTGTTGCTTTTCCCGGTTGTAGTGGTGGCTGCGTTCTCGACCGCCGAGGTTCGCCACGATCGTTTTCTAGTGCCGACGCTCGGTGTCCTGACCCTGCTCGTCGGTCGGGCCGCGGCGCACCTTTACCGGAGGCAGGCCCCGGCGACGATTGCGCTGATTCTGATTGCGTTGGCGTTTCCTTTTTATTCATCGCTCTCCTACGTGCGCGACGTATCGCGGCCCAGCACGCGGGATCAGGCGCTCGGCTGGATGGAGGCTAATCTCGCACCGGGGTCTCGTGTGTTGAGCCCGCTTACTGACGTGGGAGGCCACGAAAACCAATTCGAGATTCTGAAGGCGAGCAACCTGCCAGAGCAGTTCCACCTGCAGTCGGCGAACACCGGGCTGGTGATGCTCCGGCCCGCCGACGAGGAAAGGTATAGCGTCGAGCTTCCGCTCACCGTCGCGATCGAGCCAGAGAGCATCTATTCCGGCCCGCCGCTGCGACTCTACGCGGTCCCCGACCGATTCCGCCCTGAGTACCAGAAGATCCCGCTCGAGCTTTCCTGGCTTTCGGCTTCGGAGGCTCTGGAACGAATACCTAACCTCATCGATGGTCGCCTCGCTTCTTATTGGGAGACCGAAGGAGGCCAACGGCCTGGCAACTGGATCCAAGTCCGGTTCCCGACACCGATGGTCCTCGGACGCATTGAGCTCAGTTCCGGAAACCGCCCGCTTCGCAGCGCACGGCGGCTCCGCCTCGAAGGTCTAACCGAGGACGAAGTCTGGAGAGAGATCCCCTACGTTATGGGGAGGCCGGGGCTCCAAAGGCAAGTGGTCGACGACGAGGGGCCGAGCCAGCTTCTGCTCACGGAGCCGACGACAGTTCGTGGCCTTCGTGTCTTTCAAACCGGCCAGCGAACCAAACCTTGGTCGATTGCAGAGCTTCGAGTCGATGCGGTGCTATCCCCCTGAGGGTTAGTCCGAACGGCGCCAATCCATCAGCTTGAGCGCGGCGGCAAGAAGCACGATTCCGATCGGAACGACCAGGACGTTCCACGTCGCGTTCTCTTCTAGTAGGAGCACTTCCCACAAGAACAACACCGCCAATACTACAATAATGACTTCCACCAGCACCTGTTTGAGACGCTCGATACTAGTGATTTGGGCCCACGGCGCTCCTGCCAGGGTCTTGGGCGCCTTGATCTCAGCGATGAACAGATTGTAGACGCCGAACGAGAAGATGAGGAGGACGAGTCCGATGAGGAACGCATCCATCGACTGCAGCACGGAGATCATGGCTTGGTCGGCGAGGTCGAGGTGAACCGGCGCATCCATGACCAAAGGTTTTGCGAGAAAAAAAGCCTGGAACGCCTTAATCGATTTCCAAGCACCGTTCAAAAACATCAACAGTGCCTCGAGAAGAGAAAAGACTACTACGATCATCGCGAGGTAACGCGCTTTTTCGAAAGGATGGGTTCTCGGTTCCTCTTTGGCCATCAGACTCTTCCTCAGTCACTCGAGAGGGCAGCCACCAGCGCGAGATCTTGTTCTCGTACCGTGTGGGTGTCGAACTTGCGGGCCGACGCTGCCATGCGAGTGAGTGCCGCCCCGATTGGCATTGGCGGCTCGGTCTTGCCTTTCTTCGCGCGATGAAAGCGCACGGGATTGATACGAGCCACGACGTAGTTGCGCAAGTACGGCGATTTGAACCCGCGTTCCTTCAGCTCGTTCACGATCTCCTTGACCCGCTCATCGATCTGCGCCAGGCGGGCGGCCAAGCCCTCTCGTTGCTGGAGACTCTTGGGAAGTGTGCCGGTGGCGAAACGATCGACTTTGCGCAGAAACGAGAAGTAGGGACTCCCCGCGAAGCGTCGCTGGTCCTCATAGATGATACCCAGGGTCAAAAGTGCGGGTTCTTCGAACTCCGCGCCGTAGTCTTTCTCCTTAGAGCGCGGCTTCCTCGCCGCTAGCTCGCGCGCCATCCGTATGACCTCGAGGCTCCGGTCTTTCAGATTGTGAGCCTTCTCCGTATTGAGGGCGAGGATCTTGAACGCGAGCTCCTCGTCCGGGGAGACGAGCGCGGTCACCGCTTGAAGACCCAGCACCTTGGCCGCCGCATGCCGATGGCGGCCGTTCGGGGTCCACAGGCGTCCATCCGGCGCCTGAACGACGATGAGAGGATCCAGAAAGACGCCGGCCTCTTCAATTTTCTGCGCGAGGCGTTTCGTATGTGTCGGCGAGAGATCCCGCTGAAACGGTGTTGGCTCGACGGCTTTCAATGGCACGACTGCGATCAGAAGAGGTTTGCCGGAAAAAGGCTCCCGGTAGGCGCCGACCGGCGTTCCCCCTACCTCGCGGATGCGCTCGGAGAGAGCAGTCAGAGACGGATCGTCGACACCCAGCAAGACCTCGTCGCCAGCCAGGCCACGCTTTTCCTTGCGAGGTGTGAGGCGTTTTCGGGACGCCCCTGCCTTTTTCTTCTTCGACCTAGTCTTTTTCTTCTTCGCCGCTTTGGCCACCAGTTACCTCGATCTCAGGAAACTAGATTTAGCACATTCGGGTCAGCCGAGGAAAGCAAGCGTCAGACGTAGTATCGTCCGGCGAGACGCCATGATCTCACTGCGTTGGTTGATTGTCCTCGCCGCGGGTCTCGGCTCGGTACCGCCCGCCGTCGGCGAGGCCCGCCAACAATGGCTCGAAGTAAAGTCGCGGCACTTCACAGTTCTCACCGACGCGGGTGAGGGAAGCGGTCGTCGTCTTGCCCGAGAGTTTGAGCTGATTCGCGTCGTCTTCCAGCAGGCTTTCGGCCATTCTCCGGTCGACCCAGCGGAACCGATCTTCATCTACGCGCTCCAGGAGGAAAGCGGCATGGCCGAGTTGCTTCCTCGTTTTTGGGAAGACCAGACGCGCGAGAGCACTTCGAGAAAGCGGCCAAGCTCGAGGCTGAGCACTAGTTCAGTGGTTGCACTTCGCCCTCTGTGGACCAACCGCGCTCGGAGGCAAGCTGGTCCATCGCCTCGATCCGATCGTTGTTGAGAGGGTGGGTCGAGAGGTAGCTCGCGACATGGCGCCCGACGCTCGACTTCGGCAGAGGGAGCCTCTCGAAAAAGTCCCACGCGCCGGCGACGGTGCCGTACTCTTCATGGACGAGCTCCAGTCCAAATGCATCGGCCGCTTCTTCCTGAGCCCTTCCGAAACTCCGAGTGGTAAAGCTCCCGGCGAGAACGACAAGAGCGGTAGCCGACTCACCTCCACCTGTTCCCCGTATCACCGCGACCAAGAAACCAAGGGCCACGCCCCGACCCAGGTGGCGCAGGTGGTCGCGGTTGCGGAAGTGTCCAAGCTCATGGCCCACGATAAAGGCTAGCTCGTTCTCACTTTGTACATGGTCCAGCATTCCGGACGTAACGAACACTAGTCCGCCGGGAAAGGCGAAGGCATTGTCCTGTGCCTCGTCCATCACGTGGGTACGGACATCGTAGGGGTTGTCCGACCAGTGGGATGCGATCCGGTCCACCAGCTCTTGCAGTCTCTCACGACGCTCACGATTTTCGTCCGTTACCTCGGGTGCGAAAAGCGTCGAGAAACCGGTGAAGACTCTCGCTTCCCAAGAAATCGGGAGGAGCGGAACGATGAGATCCACAACGAGAGCGATAAGGATGACGAATACACCAGCCGCCCCGATCAAGCCGCCGACGAGAAGAACCGTCTCGCGGCCCAAGCTCGTGCGCGAGGTGTTGACGTCTTCTCGGGGCAGGCGAGGCGCGTGGTCCAAAACATTACCTAGCGAATCTCAATGCGGTTCCGAACGCGAGGACTTCGACTCCGGCGACTCCTCGATCGCCTCGGGAGCTTGCGAGCCGCGAAGTCTCCAGCCTCACGTTGATTACCGCCTGAAAGCCGCGCTCTCTGCTACTTTCTTTGAGGCGCATCATGGCCTCGCGCCGCCCTCGATCGAGTAGCGTTTCATAGGCCGTGATGCGCCCGCCGAATAACATACGCAGGCCGGCGAGAAAACGCTTGAAGTGGTCGATAGAGACAACGACGCTTCCCGTGACGAGCTCCGACGCCACGACCTTGCGGTCCTCGGGAACGTAGGGAAACGTGACGGCGAGGAAGTGTCGGGACGCGTTCTCACGAACTCTGAGACTCCGGAAATGGCGCCGCTCGATGGCCGTTCCAATGAAATACGCTCCGATTAGCACGAGGAGCGGGAGCCCCAGATTGAAGACTAGCTGGATCCACGCTTCCATTGCTATTCCACCGTGACGGCCGTGCCATAGGCGAAAAGCTCTGCGGCGCCTTGGGCAACGGAGCTAGTGGAAAAACGTATGTTCACGACGGCGTTGGCACCGACCGACTGCGCCTGCTGTTTCATTCGGTCCAACGCTTCCGTGCGAGCCTCGTTGAGGAGCTCGGTGTAGCCGGTGAGCTCTCCACCCACGATGTTCTTGAGGCCGGCCATGATGTCGCGGCCGACGTGTTTCGCTCGAACCGTGCTTCCGGTGACGACTCCATAAAACTCCCGGATCGTCTTGCCGGGGATGGTTTCCGTGTTACTCAGGATCACGATGTACCTCCTTGGTCAGGTTTTGTCGGAATGGCTTCAAGTCTTTGCGAGTCAGTCTTTACGGAGACGTCGATTGATCCTAGTGTAACATACCGCTGTGCTAAGCTGGCGCATGCGGCCGGCGTTACCGTGGCTCAACCTCGTTCTCATCTTTATTGGTCTCGCGTCCAGTGCCTGTATTGGATGTCAGGCGAGCGAGTCCGGCCAGAGTCCAGATCAAAGAGACGACCCCGGACGAGATGTCTCGGTTGCCGCGGCACCCGGGCAGCCGAAAATCGTGACATTGGGTGACAGCCTCACCGCCGGCCACGGCCTTGCGGTAGATGAGGCCTATCCCGCCGTTCTACAAGAGCGATTGGACGAACGAGGTTATCAGTTCGAAGTTGTCAACGCAGGTGTTTCCGGGGATACGACGGCAGGTGGTCTCCGACGACTCGATTGGGTCCTCGAAGGCGACGTGCGGATTTTGATACTCGCCCTGGGTGGCAACGATGGACTTCGGGGTTTGCCGGCAGCGGAGATGAAGCGCAACTTGGCCACGATGATCGAACGCGCTCAGTCGCGAGGGATTGCGGTGCTCCTGGCCGGCATGGAAGCGCCTCCTAACTTGGGAGCGTCCTACACCGCCGAATTTAGACAAGTGTTCCGCGAGCTGGAGGCGGAGTATGACGTTGCTGCTCTTCCGTTCCTATTGGAGGACGTCGCCGGCGAGCGCACCTTGAACCAGCCGGACGGCATCCATCCCAATCCGAAAGGCGCACGTGTGCTTGCCGATAACGTCTGGACGATCCTCGAGCCGATGCTGGCGACCGTCTCCAACCCATGATCGAGCTCAAGAACGTTTCCAAAACCGTCACCAGCGGCTCCGAGCAGCTCACCATACTTCATGCTCTCGATCTCCATGTTCCTTCCGGTCAATTTCTATCGGTGGTCGGCCCCTCGGGAAGCGGAAAATCGACACTGCTGGGATTGATCGCGGGCTTGGATTCACCGTCCGTGGGCAACGTTCTCATCGATGGAGACGACATCACCGCCCTCGACGAGGATCGCTTGGCCCGTCTGCGCGGGGACAAGATTGGGTTCGTTTTTCAATTCTTTCACCTCATCCCCTCGCTGACCGCTTACGAGAACGTTCTGGTGCCTATGGAGTTGGCCGAGGCTTCGAGCCCGGCGGATAAGGCGAACCGGCTCTTGGAGGAGATGGGCTTGTCCGACCGCGGCCATCATTACCCTGCCCAGTTGTCCGGCGGTGAGCAGCAGCGGGTTGCGATCGCACGCGCGTTGGCCAACGATCCGCCGATACTCCTGGCCGATGAGCCCACCGGCAACCTGGATAGCGCCAATGGACGCCATATCATCGATCTTCTGGTGGGAGTGCACCGGACGCGAAAATCCACCATCGTCCTCGCCACTCACGACGCCGAGCTCGCCGATCAAGGGGACGTCATCCTGACGCTGCGCGGCGGGCGAGTAGAAAACCGCCGGGAGCTTTCGAAAAGCGTGACCACGAGCAGCTCGTCGTGAAGTTCGTTTTCCGCATGGCGGCCCGGGAGATGCGCGCCTCCTGGAGGCGCCTGCTTTTCTTCTTTATCTGCGTGGCCATTGGTGTTGCCGCCATCGTCGCACTCCGCTCGGTAATCCAAAACATCCGCACGACACTGGTGAAAGAGGCGAAAACACTCACCGCCGCCGATATTATTGTTCAAAGCAACCAACCCTGGCCGGACGACACCAGAGCACTCATTGATGAACGGCTCTCGACCACCACCATCCTGGCGCGGACCGAATCCATCGAGACGGCGACCATGGCTCGCCCTGCGGACGATGGGAAAGCGGTTGCGACCATGATCGAGCTGCGGGCTCTGCAGTCGGAGTTCCCGCTTTACGGGGACCTCCTGCTCGAAAGCGGTCGGCCCTACTCTCACGAGCTACTGAGAGACCGGGGCGCGGTGGTGCGGCCCGAGCTATTGACGCGACTCGGTATCGAAGTCGGCGACGAGATGACGATCGGCGGCCAGGCTTACACCGTCCGCGACGTGATCACGAAGGAACCTGGGCAACGACTGGGCATTTTTAGATTCGGGCCGCGAGTTCTTGTCGACTACGATGACTTTACGAACTCCGAGCTCTTCGGTGTCGGTGGCCGCGTCCGGTATCAGATTCTCCTTCGCACCTACGAGGCGAGCATCGAGCCCTTGGTCGAAACCCTGGAGCAGACACTAGAAAGCGAGTACGCGTGGGTGCGCTCTTACCGGGAGACCGGCGATCGGATTGGACGGCGCCTGAAGCGTGCCGAGAACTATCTGAGCTTGGTGGGTTTTGTGATCGTGATTCTCGGTGGGATCGGCATCTGGAGTGTCGTCGGCGTCTTCATGCGTCGCAAGCTCAAAAGCATCGCTATCCTGAAGTGCCTCGGGGCGAGCACCAAGCAGATCTTCGGCATCTATATGCTTCAGGTCTTGTTCCTCGGGTTGGGCGGCAGTGTTCTCGGGCTGGTCATCGCGCACTTCGCGGTAGAGGCGGTTCCGCCCGGCGTAGTGGCGGGACTAAGGATGGACGACTACGGTCTCACCGGCTCGGCCACGCTCCAGGGGATCGGTATCGGCATTCTCGTGTCGGTTCTCTTCTCGCTCATCCCGTTGATGGAATCGAGACACATCAAACCGTTGCTTCTTCTTCGACAGGAAGTGGATCGTTCGGTTATCCAGGGGAGAAGCCGGTGGGAAGCGGTCGATCGATGGGAAGTGGCGGCTGCGGCAACCGTGCTGATCGCACTGCTCACGCTCGCCAGCTGGCAGGCGGGATCCATTCGGGTGGGGGCTTTCGTGACCGTCGGTTTCGCGGCGGTGGCCCTCGTTCTCCATCTTGCCGGCACATTGCTGGTGGGGTTGGTGAAACCTCTTGGCCGGAAGGGTTGGTTTCCCTTACGCCATGCGGTCCTTAGTCTGAGTCGGCCGGGCAACCAAACTCGCATGGTGTTGCTCGCGGTCGGGCTCGGTACGTTCTTCATCCTCGGCACGCGGGGCACAGAAACAAACCTCCTCGAGCAATTCACGTTGGAGCTCCGAGACGATGCGCCGGACATGTTTCTGATAGATGTTCAACCCGATCAAGCTGAGCCGGCGGAGCAACTGCTGATGTCTCTCGGTGCACGTGAGGTCCGCATGGTTCCAGTTCTGCGGGCCCGAGTGACTGCGGTCCAGGGTGCCGAGCTCAACCTGGAGGGGTACCAGGAGGTTCGCGAGCACCGTTGGTTGGGACGCGAATTTACCGTCACCTATCGAGATCACCTGGACCCCAACGAGCACGTCGTGGAAGGCCGGTTTTGGGACGCCAGTCCATCCACCGAAGCCGAAGTGTCGATCGAGCCGGGTTTGCAAGAGGACTTCGGCATTCAGGTCGGCGACACGATGCGTTTCGACATCCTGGGGCGGGCGCTCAGTGCCCGGGTGACCAGCATTCGCGAAGTGGATTGGAACGATGCGCGCAACGGCGGCTTTATGTTTGTGTTCAGGCCGGGGGCACTTGCGAATGCGCCGCATACGTTCCTCGGGTTCGTGAAGGCGCCTTTCGATACCTTGGCCCGGGCGCGTATGCAGCGTGATGTGATCTCCGAGTTCAAAAACGTATCGATCGTCGATCTCCGGGACATCTTGCTGACTCTTCACGGGGTAGTCGAGAAATTGGCGCTCGCCATCACGCTAGTTGGCGCCATCGCCCTGATCAGCGGGGCCATGATCCTCGTTGGATCGGTGGCCATGACCAAGTTCCAACGCGAGTACGAGTCTTCGATCCTGAGGACGCTGGGGGCGAGTGGAAAAACCATAAGGACCATGGTCCTTCTCGAGTACGGAACGCTCGGTGCTCTGGCTGGTGCGGTCGGCGGCCTAGGTGCTCCTTTGCTGACCTGGGTCTTGTGCCGTCACTTGTTCGAGATCCCCTGGCAGCCCAACTTCTGGCTAAGCCTTGCCGGAATTCCAATCACCGCGCTCGGAGTCAGCATCGTTGGCATGGTGACAACGATGGATATCCTTCGAAAGAAGCCGCTCGCGGTTCTCCGCGCCGAGTAGAGTTGCTAGTGTTCCAGCCGAGGCATAGACCCTGGCCGGTCGTCGCGGCCATCGTGTTGATGGTTTTGGCGTGTGGCAGATCGCAGCAGGATGTCGTCAATGAGTTTGTGAGCGCCTCTAAGAATCAGGACTTGGCGACTCTTGCCAAAGTATCGATCGTTCCTCTCCCTTTCGAGATTGCGTCGTGGCGGATCACGCGAACTGCGACACCGCGCGAAGAGCCCTTCAACCTCGAAGAAATCCAACGAAAATTGAGCCAGGCCAGAGCTGCGCGAGATGCCGCCTTGGCCGCGAATGACGAGACCGAACGGCTTCGCATCCAGACTCGCGTCGACCGGCTCCGGGCCGAGCTAGGCGAGCAAAGAGAAGCGGCGCGCAAGTCGCTCCGCACCTGGTCGCCAATCGATGAGTTCGAAGGGACGGTCGAGGTGTCCGAGGTCGAAGTGGAGATTCGATCCCCGCGGGGTGATGACGGAGCGTTTTTCCTGACGATGAAGCGGTTTTCTCTCGAGAACTCGCAAACGGGTGCCCGGCCTCCCGCCGAGTGGATCTTGACCAGAATCGGGCCGACGAGCCCCGCCTATTGAATGTAGCCGAGTGCCTTGAGCTCCCTTACTTGATCTTCCGTGAGCTCGAGCTCCCTGACGTTCAGCGCTTTCCTCATGCGCATCCGTAGCGCTCGGTTGTCTTCAGCAATGACTCCTAGGGTGCGAGCCATCGATTCGACGCGATCGGGAAGTGCGGCCGCCAAGTTGTTCTGCTCCTTTGGGTCCTCTTTCAGATCGTAGAGCTCGTACTCCATCCGTATTGCTCTGGGAATTTTTTCGAAACGACTGGGCGGGTTCTCGATGAGCTTCCAAGAGCTCGTGCGCAGGCAGGCGGCAAACGCTTCCGAGGCGTAGGCGAAACGCCGAGAGCCTGTCGCGGGAAGCGGATCCAGTAACAACGAACCCTGCATGGCGGGCAGCGGTTCCACTCCAACCTCCCGGAGGATCGTCGGGGTCACGTCGATCAGCTGCACCGGTTCCTCGACTCTTCGGCCCGCATGGCGCGCTCTTGGGAATCGGATCAGAAGGGGAATGCGAATGAGCTCGTCGTAGACCGAATTGCCGTGGTTCATCAACCCGTGCTCCAAGAATCCTTCTCCGTGGTCGCCGAACACGACAATGAGCGACGAGTCGTAGAGGCCCAGTGCCGCGAGCTCATCGAGGAAACGTCCGATCGCAAAATCGGCATACGCAATCTCGCCATCGTAAAGCGCAACGACTTCGGAAAGCTCTTCCGTGGAGAGCTCTTTGTCCTGCTCGTAGGGATGGGAGCGACTGATATCTCGGATGTTGGGTCGATAAGCGGGAACGTAGGCGGTGTCGAACGGCCAGGGCGGTTCGTAAGGATGATGGGCGTCGAACAAGTGCAAGAACAAGAAGAACGGTCGGGGGAGAACCGCCGGCCGACCCGGATCCTGGGCCAGCCATTCGAGGGCACGATCCACCATGATGTCGGCCGGCCGCACGCGTTCGGCCCGGTAGTACTGATCGTAGCCTTTGGAGAACCCGTAGTCCTCGCTGAGGACCGGCGCCACGAACGCCGCCGTTTGATAGCCGGCGTCCTCGAGCATTTCGGGAAGCATCCTGCTCATGTCGCTTTGCGGTGTGAGGTGGGAGATCGAATGCACCGACGGATAAAGAGAAGTGAAGAGGCTCATGTGGGCGGGCACCGTCCACGGAGTCGGCGTGAAGGCCTGCTCGAAGACCACACCCTCTTCGGCGAGTCGGGCCAAATTGGGCGTGGTGGGACGGTGGTAACCGTAGACACTAAGGTGGTCCGCTCGCACCGTGTCCAGAGAAATGAGGATGACATTGGGGAGCCGCTGTCGCTCCGCACAGCCGGCGGTCAGAAGAAGCGCGAGAGTTAGGAATATGCTTCGCCGATCCATCGAATCGGCATTTTACCCTACCGCTAAGCTCGGACGGGTCGGCCTCCGAGTAGTCGAGCCGGTAAATGAAGAAGCGCCTTCAGCAGGTCGAACACCGCGTCCACCGTGATACCAATCAGTCGGAACGGTAGAAGTAGAAGCCAAACGAAAGGATAGGCAATTAGGGCCAACAAAGCCACGGGCCAGCAAAGCACGAAAAGAATAAGCCAAAGCATGAATTTCAACAGTTTAACCTCCTCATTTAGTAGTACGTAAATCCTCGGGCATTTGTTCCCTTGAGCTGGCTCGCCTGATATAGTCCGCCGCGGAGGAGACGAGTATGCGCAGTATTGTTCTGACTTTAGTCTTGGCTTTCATGGCGCCTTTGGCGGAGGCGGCCGACCTCTATCGGATCATGATGGTTCGCGCGGCGCCGGGCGGGCTAGTCTAGCTCATCGATCTCTTTAAGGAAACGATGCCGGCCATCCCTCCCGATGAGCGTCCGTTTTGGATGCGGCACAGCCAAGGCGATCAATGGGATCTGCTCCTCTTGTATCCGGTGGGGAGTTTCACCGACTTTTATTCTGCTGAGCGGGTCGTCCGCCGTGCTAAAGCGGTCAAGGATGCCGGCATGTCGCAAGACGTCGATCGCCGCTTTCACGCCCTGTTCGCTTGGCACGAGGACATTTTCGTGGACGGGCCGCCACTGAGCGCGGTCAAACAGGCGTTCGATGGTGCCGGTTTTTTCCATGTCGAGATATTCCGGGCCCTTCCTGGAAAGCAGAAAGAGCTTCTCCGGGAGCGGGAGATGGAAAATATGTATCTCGAGAAGTTGGGCCGCCCGCAGAACCTCACCCTATTGCATCGGGAGGGCGCGGCGTGGGATGTGTTCTCCATCGGTTTCTATCGAGATCTCAAGCACTACGCCGAGAGTGCGGATCTGTCGGCCGAAGACCAAGAGGCGGCGGCCAAGGCTGCCGGTTTCGAGGGTGCGGATCGAATCGGCACGTATCTCCGTCGCTTGATGGCCGAGCACCATGACACATTGGCCGGTCCTATCAATTGAGAAAACTTGCTTCCCGTCTTTCTGCGCACTAGAATCGCTACGCCGGCGTCCTTAGGAGGGTGTACGTGGTCTTGGGAGATGGATCGATCGTCTGAGTTCCCCCCCTTTCTAAAACCGCAGGATGAAACGTAGCCCTGTCTACATAGCTGCACTCTGCGCCGTCGCCGCCATTGTGGCGCCTTCTGTACTTGCCGCGCAGGAAGAATTCGTTCCCTTTCGCCCTACGATCACCATCAAGCGAGTATCCCAGGCGCCTACGCTCGAGGATTTTCTCGGCATGAAGCCCAGCCCGCAGATCGAAGCGGAGATGACGAAGATCTCGGGCTTCACGCAACGAGACCCGATTGATGGGGCGCCGTCGACTCTGGCCACCGACGTTTACATGGGGTATGACGACAAGAACCTCTACGTCGTCTATGTTGCCTTCGACGACCAGCCGGAAAAGGTGAGGGCGCGCATGGCCCGTCGCGAAAGCGTGGATCGAGACGACGACCTCGTCTATATCAATATCGACACCTACAATGACGAACGGCGGGGCTACGAGTTCGGAACCAATGCTTACGGCATCCAGTTCGACTCCCTGTTCGCTGAGGGCTCGTCCCCCGATCGATCGTTCGATACGCTTTGGTATTCCCGCGGTGAGCGAACCGACCAAGGGTTCGTGGTGTGGTTCGCCTTGCCTTTCAAGAGCCTTCGCTTCCCGGCGACCGCGGAGCAGACCTGGGGAATTCTTTTCGAGCGTTGGAGTCCTCATACGAGTGATTGGTCCTTTTGGCCTCAGGCATCCACTCGCGTTCAAGGGTTCCTGAATCAAACAGCGAGGATCAAGATGGAGAACATCTCGCCCGGACGCAACGTGCAGCTCATTCCGTATGCCGCGGCGCGCGGGTTCCGCGCTCTCGATACGGAACTTCCTGAAGGTCCCGCTTTCGTCGAAGATTTCACGGACGTGAACATTGGGCTAGACGCCAAAATGGTGATCAAGGACAGCGTGACGGTCGATGCGACCGTCAATCCGGATTTCAATCAAGTCGAGTCCGACGAGCCGCAGGTTACGGCGAACCAACGGTTCGAGGTCTTTTTCCCTGAGAAGCGGCCCTTTTTCATCGAGAATGCGCAGTATTTCGAAACGCCAATTAATCTGTTTTTTTCTCGGCGCATCGCTGATCCATCACTCGGTGCTCGCCTCACTGGTAAGATCGGGCCGTGGGCGATCGGCGCCCTAGTCACCGACGACGAAGCACCGGGGAAGCGCGCCCTTCCGGGCTCGCCGCTCCGCGGACAGAACGCGTTCTACGGGATCTTCCGGGCCAGCCGCGATGTCTTCGAGCAGGGCTCGGTGGGGGCGATGTACACCGACTGGAGCTTCGACGGGAGCTCGAACCGAGTGGGGGGTGCCGATTTTCGCTTCAAGCTCACACCTAACTTGTCGTTGAAGGGGCAGGCGGTAGCCAGCTCGACCACTTTCCAGGGCGAGCTCGGCGAGCTCAGCGTTACCGGACCGGCCTACGACGTTACGCTAGATCGTTCCGGAAGGCACTTGCGTATGTTTTTCGGATACACCGACATCAGCGACGATTTCCGTTCGGTGCCCGGTTTTGTGACCCGGCGGGACATCCGCGAGCTTAGCTACTCGTTTCGTTATCTGTTTCGGCCGGAAGGCACGCTCATCTCCTGGGGTCCGACGTTTTTCGTCGAAAGCGTTTGGGACCACAACGGGGTTCTCTTGGACGAGATTTACAACCCGGGTCTCGTATGGAATTTCATGAGACAGACGAGCATCGAGCTGGAATTCTGGAAGAAGGACGAAACGCTTCGCCCCAAGGACTTCCCGGTGCTTATCGAAAACCGTGTCTTTCCTCAGGAGCATCCGAGCATCAGCTTCAGAAGCAGCCTGCTCCCTGCTCTTTCCGTCGACGTGGAGTATACCGGCGGGACGACGATTAACTTCAACCCTCCGGCCGGCGAGGAGCCGGAGAAGGCAAATCAGAAGGGCGTGGAGCTCGAGCTTACGATTCGGCCGGCCAACGCGCACCGGATCGACACGACCTATCTTCTCACGCAGCTCACCGAGCCCTCCGACGGGGCGAGGATCTTCGACAACCACATCTTCCGGCTCCGGTGGAACTGGCAATTCAATCGCGAGCTATCACTGCGCCTCATCGGTCAGTACGACGCCCTGCTGAGCAACGAGAGTTTGACGTCGCTTCCCACCGTCAAGAATCTCAATTTCGACGCGCTGGTAACTTATTTGGTGAACCCGTGGACGGCGCTCTATGTCGGTTACAACGGGAACGCGCAAAACATCGACCTCATCGATACACCTAACGGACGTCGCCTCATCCGCCCTCGCAGTTCCTTCGAGAACGACGCGTGGCAGATCTTCGTGAAGTTTTCCTACCTGTTTCGTTTTTGACATAGGCCGCCTTCTCGACGGTCGGAGCAGCACAGCCATCGCCCTAACTCGCCAGAATCTCGCCCGGGCGAGATTCTGCTTCGTTCACTGAGTCGCCTCACCTGCATCTCGAATCGTCGGTTATACTGTCGCCCAAATGCGCACGCTGAAAGACGAGCAATCCTGGTTGATGACCGCTTCGCTCATGGTTCTGGCGGCCGTCGCCATCGCGGTGGCGTTGATCTACACACGCAAGGTGATGGTGCCTTTCGTTCTCTCGATCTTCATCATGTACCTCGTCGCGCCGATTGTGGACTTTCTTCGGGCTCGTCTCCGGGTTCCCAAGGCGATTTCCATTCTCGCCGCGCTCCTCGTGGTGGTGGGGCTCTTGACGCTCTTGAGTCTGCTAATCACGACTTCGGTGCGGGGTTTGGCGGCGAGCGCACCCATCTATCGGGAGAGGTTGACCAGCCTCGCCCAGAGCTTTGTGTCCGTACTCGATCGCTTTGGCGTCGATCTGAGCCAAGATCAGGTGTTGACGACGATCAGGGAGCTGCCGGTGTTGGACATGGTGCGGCAAACGGCGGGCGGTGTCCTGGGGCTGGTATCGAACGGCATTCTGGTACTCATCTTTGTGATCTATCTGCTGGCGGGAAGACAACCGCACGAGCAGAGAACCGGGTTCTACGCCGAGGCGGATCAGAAGATCCGCCGTTATCTACTTACTAAGGTGTCGACGTCCGCGGCGACGGGACTTCTAACCGGGATCATTCTAAGTCTGTTCGGTCTCGACCTTGCCTTAGTCTTCGGTGTGCTGGCGTTCTTTCTGAATTTCATCCCATCTGTCGGTTCCATCATCGCGACCTTGCTTCCGATTCCGATGGCGATGGTTCAATTCGAGAGTTCCTGGATGATCGCGGGCATCATCCTAGTTCCCGGTGCGGTCCAGATGACGATCGGAAACGGAATTGAGCCCGTGCTGATGGGTGAGGGCCTCGACCTCCATCCGGTGACGATTCTCCTCGCCTTGGTGTTCTGGGGATTGATCTGGGGCGTGGTGGGAATGTTTTTGGCCGCGCCGATCACCGCCGTCCTGCGAATCGTTTTCGATCGCTTCGAGACGACCCGGCCGGTCGCGGGCTTGTTGGCGGGCCGCCTGCCCGGCGAAGCTGAAGCCTAACCTAAGCTTCGATCTGGACCATCGGCCCTGGCGGTGCGTCGCCAAACCTCAGCGGGTCCATCGGACAGCACGAGAGTGCCGGAGCGCTAATCCTGTTTCTTTTTGGCGGCGAGAATTGCCTTGATGAGATCTTCGGGAGCGTCCTCCGGCACTCCTTCATCGGGCTCGGCGAGCGCCGCTTTTTCGGCGGTGAAGACGAATCTTGACGGCGTTTGATAGGCTTGCACCATTACCATGCGTGGAAGAAAGGTAACGCTTCTCCCAATGCTGCTGGCGCTCGCGGCGGCCTGCAGCGAGTTGCCGAGAAAGCAGCCTGTTTCGCTTCTCGATCCTTCTCTGCCTTCCAGGGAAGTGGTGTTGGAAGGAGAGTCCCGAACTGCGTTTGACGGCTCGAAGCGGGTGTTCCCGCTCAAGGTGCCGCAGAACGCCGTACTCCAGTTCTCGATGGCCGTGTTGGGCACACCCAGCCCCGGTCTGCCTGAGACAGAGTTTCTGATCGAGATCGAAGTCGATGGCAGGCGGAGCCGCGCGTTTCGCGAAACCCTTGCTGCACATGGGGAAAATCATTGGAACGATCGCATGGTTGACCTCAACCCATGGGAGGGGAGAGTGGTCTCGCTGAGATTCACCGCGAGATCTTTGCCGGACACCTCGGGTGGGGAGCATCGGCAGTCACTAGTTCCGGTTTGGGGAGAGCCGGTCTTAGCGAGTGTCCATGCGCAACCGGTTGGGCAAGCGGTGGCGCTCTTCAATGAGTGGCATCGCCGAGCCGGCCGAACGCGCGCGGTAGGCGATACAAAGTTCAGCCACGACCGTGGCTTCTATGAGGACCCCCTGGAAGTTACTATCGCCACCGCCACTCCCGGCGCGACCATCGTCTATACGACGGACGGCAGTGAGCCGAGCGCGAGCAATGGCATCGTCGGCGACAAGGTTGTTGTGGAAAAAACGACCGTCCTTCGAGCCATGGCGTACAAGCCCGGTGCGAGGAGCACCAACGTCGACACGCATACCTATTTATTTCCCACGACGGTAAAGAAGCAGGCGACTTTGCCATTCGATTATCCAGCGCCCTTCCGCTCTTTCAATATGGCTCCGCGCGCAGATCTCGACCTCGAAATCGATCCCGATGTCGTGAACACGAGCAACGAACTGGAGTTCGTGGAAGGATTAACCTCGATCCCCACACTCTCCGTCGTCATGGACGCGGAGCATCTTTTTGGTGAGAGCCAAGGACTCTACTTTCAGGAGGGCGCACTAACCCGTCCCGCATCGGTTGAGCTCCTTTATCCCGGGACGTTTCCCGATTTCGAAGGTTTCCAGGTCGATTGTGGAATTAGAGCCCACAGCGTGACACGAGCGAGTGAAAAACGTTCGTTTCGCCTTATTTTCAATAAAGATTTCGGTCCGGGCATGCTGAGATACCCTTTTTTCGAGAGCGCCGTGCACCACGCCGAGTCTGCGGTGCAAGAGTTCAACACGATCGTGCTACGGGCCGGGGGACAAGCAAATTGGTCGAGAGCCGGCCATATCAGCGAGTTGGCGGTCTATGTCCGCGACCAACACGCTCGCGACGCGCAACTTTCTTTGAGCGGTAACGCCGCGCACGGAATTTTTGTGCATCTCTATCTGAACGGGGTTTACTGGGGGGTGTACAACGCGGTGGAGCGTCCGGATCCTCGATTCCTCGCTTCCTATTATGGTGGCGATCCGGCCGCCGACTGGTTTGCCATCAACCAGTCCGGCGCGGTTGGGAACCCGAACCCCCGGTGGCACGGCATGCACCGTTATGCGCGTGACAATGTCCTCTCGGATCCGGCGAAGTACGAGGAGATGAAAACCTTATTGGATACCGCCCAGTTTAGTGACTACATCTTGCTCAATTGGTTGGCCGGCATGGGGGACTGGGGTGACAAGAATTGGTATGGAGGAATTCGGATTCACCCTCCCGGTTCAGGATTGTATTTCTGCTGGGATTCGGAGATCACCTACGGGCTCCTTGCCAATTACGGCCACGCGGGGGCATGGGTTCCGCCTAAGTTCGTATCGGGCGGGACGACCCCGTTGCACAAACTGTGGATGGCGTTGGCTGACAGCCCGGAATTCAGATTGGAGTTCGCGGATCGCGTCTACCGCGCCTGCTACGACGGCGGCCCGCTCACAGACAGCGTAAGCAAGGCCAATTTCCGAAGGCTCGCGGATTATGTGGAGCCGGCGATGCTTTGTGAGTCGGCCCGATGGGGCGACTCCAGTCCCGGCAGAAAAAACAAACCTCGAACGCGAGACGTGCATTGGAAAAGATCGAGGGACTACGTCCTCGAATTGATGGACGGAAACGTCGAAAGGTTTATTCAAGCGCTTCGCCGACACTCTTATTACCCTTCGATCGACCCTCCTGTGTTCGAGCGAACTCCTGATGGCATTACCATCAGCCGCCCGGAGGGAGCGGAAAGAGTCTATTACACGCTCGATGGCCGCGATCCACGAGACCCGACGGCGCTCAGTTTCAGTGAAGCCGTTTCTACGGTTCCTTTCTCTCGCAACCTCAAGGGGCGTTCGCGACGAGGCAAGGAGTGGAGTGCCCTGAACGAATTCGGGATTTGGGGACAAGAGTAACCTAGATTCACTCTTGGCCCAGATCTTCAATCGCCTCTCTTATGGCGTGCGTGGCGCTCTGGTAGTCCTCGCTCTCCGCGAAATGTAGTGCAGGGCCCATTCGAATATGCACCGCGCCGGTTCGTGGCCAACTATCGTGCAGCGAGTAGATTTCGAACATCCCTTGGTGGTGGATGGGGATCACCGGAAGTCGGAGTCGAACCGCCATGAGTCCGATACCGTTCTTGAACGGCTTTAGTGTGCCGTCCGGGGAACGTTCACCCTCGGGGTAAACCAGGGGGCAAAAGCCTCGGTCGACGAGCTCGCCCGTGAATCGGAGTGCCCTTCGCACACCGGTCATCTCGTGAGGAAGGGGGTAGGCGTTGAAGAGACAAGTGGCCAGATAATACTCGATCATATTTCGCCATCGAGTTTTCAACGGGTGGCCGCTCGGGTCGAAGTAGGCACGGAACCGTTCCTGCATCATGGCCGGTGCGACCCGATGGCGCCATGGCATTGGCAGGGAAGCCATGATGACCGGCGTATCGAGATGGCTGTTGTGGTTGGCCGCGAAAAGCACGGGCCGCGGTTGGCCTCGCAAATTCTCGAGCCCGTCGACAGAAAGCTCGATGTAGTGGCGGAGCAGAGGCCAGAACAAGAGCTCCGAGATCGCGGCGCTCGCCCACCTTACGGGCCGCGAACGGTCCCAGCGAGGCAATGCTTCGCGTGAAAGAGTCTCGAAAGGCGATTGGGTGGCTGTGGGCCGCTCTCGTTCGAGCCTGGCCCTCAAAGCGCCGACAGTTTTCGACTCGGAGAGAACCTCCTCGTCTAGGGCGACCCCGTAGGCCTCCTCCAACTGCGACAACAAATCGAGCTGTTCCAGCGAGGATAGACCGAGGTCCTCGGAGAGGCGGAGGTCGTCCCGCAGGGTTGCAGCCTCGCGACTCGAGATCTGAGCCAAGATTCCCATGACTTCGGTAGCCGGTCTCGGCTCCGACGGTGCGGGCTCGACAGCCTGGAGGCGGTTCAGCACTTCGCGACGTTGGATCTTCAAGGTCGAGGCGGTGCGCGGGAAGTCTACATCGGGCCAAACGCTCCACGAACGAATGCGCTGGTGAGGTTCCAGAGACTCGTTGGCCCGGCGAACGAGGCTTTCGACGTCTCTTTTGGGATCACTCAAGAGAAAGACGGCATGTACTTGTTCGTCCCCCTGGCTGGGTAAAGCCAGTACGACGCTCTCTCTCACTTCCGCGAACTGGTTGAGGATCGACTCGACGTCTTGTGGGAAGATATTGAGGCCGTCGGCTGTGACGATCACATCTTTCTTTCTGCCCAGGAAGTAGAGCCGTCGATCCTCGTCGATGCGGCCGAGATCCCCCGTGTGTAACCACCCTTCATCGTCGACGAAAGTGTCCTGATCGCCTCGCCGCGTCGGTGTTTGCCCCAAGTATTCCGAGACCACGCTTGCTCCCCGAACCAGGATCTCGCCGTCCGGCGCAATCGCGACTTCTTGATCGCCTACGACTTTTCCGAGCGAGCCTGCGCTCGTGTGGAACGGGTGATTCACGGTAACCACCGGACTCGTCTCGGTGAGCCCGTAGCCTTGCACGACAACGAAACCCAATCGCCGCCAAAAAGATTCGTCTTCAGTGGACAGCCGCGCCCCTCCTACGACAAGCGCCCAAAATTTCCAGCCGAGGTCACGGTGGAGCGGCCGGTTGCTCCACCAGCCCTCTTTCGGAGGCGATGGGAGTCGCGGCTCTATCTGGTGCCGCAGATTCTTTAGGACTTGGGGGACGCCGACCAACACAGAGACTCGCTCGCGGCGCAGAGTCTCTATGATCGCGCCCGGTTGAAGCTCCTTTACGAATACCGCCGATCCACCGAGGAGGACGGGAATGAAGAGCCCGAGCGACTGTCCGAAGAGATGGCTCAGGGGAAGCAGGTCGAGAATGCGAATCGGTTGAAAGGGACGGGCGAGTTTCTTGTATTTGTCGATCTCTCTAGCGATCGGCGTCAGGTTGGCGCAAAGGTGTCGCTGTCGGTGAACGACACCTTTTGGCACGCCCGTTGTACCTGAGGTGAAAACGATCTGAACGACGTCATCTTTCGAGGGTATCGAGGGTCTGACGTCGATGACGTCGTGATCAGCCAAGGCCGCCACGTCCTCGAAGGAAAGTCTCCGAAGTTTCTCATTTTTCGCCCCATTCGCCGTGACCTGAGCGCCATGCACGAGCCACCGTGCGTTGACCGTTTCTTGAATCCGGGTCATCAGCTCGGGAGAGGATCGGAAATCCAGAGGGACCACCTCCACACCCCGGGCGATCGCGGCCCAAAAAACGGCGACCCACTCGGGCCGGTTCTCGCCCCACAGGAGCAGGCGATCGCCCTTGCGTGCTTCTTGGCTGTCGAGAAAATGTACGAATCCAGAAATGTGACGGTAGAGTGCCCGGTAGGAGAGCGTCCAGGTTCGGAAACCGTTGTAATACCGGATGGCCTCGCGGCTGCCGAGGCGCTTAATCTCAGGGAAGAGTTCGACGAGCGTTTGCATCGAGCCAAGGCTCCAGCGTGCGCTCGAGCTCCTCGAGTGGGAGCCACCCTCGGCTTACCGTGGTAAACCGGGCGTCCTCGCGGAGGAGGGTGGAGGGGAATCCACGCGCACCCATCTCTAAAGCGCTGCGGAAGTCCGCCAGTGAACCCCAACACCATGAGCACATGGGGTGCGCGACGTAGACGAATTCGGTACCGGACAATGTCTCTTCCGTCAGGAGCGAAACGAGCCGACCGCGAGAAGCAGCCAACCTACCAGGAAACCGAGACCACCGATGGGTGTCACCGCACCCCACCACTTGACGCCGGATATCGCGAGCACGTAGAGACTGCCGGAGAATACGAGCACCCCGAAAGTGAACGCAACGCCGGCGCCCGTGACCCATTGGCTCGGGTGTGATTCGGAAAGCCACGCCACAACGAAGAGGCCGAGCGAGTGATAGAAATGATACCGGACGCCGGTCTCGAAGACTTGGAGCATATCGGCCGATAGACGCGCGCGCAGAGCGTGCGCTCCGAACGCCCCCAGCCCGACAGCGAAAAACATGAGGACGCTCCCCAGGCGGATCCAGATCATTTCGACCGCGCCTCCATGAGCTCGATCCAGTCGAGTGATGCGAGATCCCCTTGAAACGCCCGATGGGTCTTGTGGGCTTGGCAGTAGCGGATTATCAGCTCTCTCTGACCATCGGCCAGCTCCCGGTCTTCCGCAAACTCGACCGGCATCGCGTAGCGGTCGATGATGCTCTGAATCTGAGCGCGGTTCTTCCCCTGGCCGGAGCGAAAGACGACGCGGAGCTCTTCCAGATCACAGGTGCCGAGATACCGTACCTCCAGTCTATGCCAGAGCGTGAGGGTGAGGAAAATGGCACCGGCCAGGGCCAGACCACTGGTTGCGTATCCAACTCCTACGACCATTCCCACCGCGGCAATCACCCATATGGAGGCTGCGGTGGTCAAACCGGTGATGCTGCCCCTTTCCCGAAGGATGGCGCCCGCGCCCAAGAAGCCGACCCCGGTTACGATCTGCGCCGCGATGCGTGAGCGGTCGAGGGCTCCGAAGGCCTCGTCGATGGACATCAACGTAAAGACCGCCGAGCCCAAGCAGATGAGGGTCAAGGTACGCAGCCCGGCGGGCTTGTCGGCCCGTTCTCTCTCCGCGCCGACAATCGTTCCGCAGACGATGGAAACGATCACCAAAATGAACTCCGAGAACGGAGCGGGAACCACCTCACGAATGTCACCGAATATCGTTTGGAGGAGGTCCATGGCGGGTCATGTTACTCCTCAGTTGGGGATGAAGCCAAGCCCTGATAGGATCGGCCGTTATCTTTAATAAGGAGATTCGACCGAAGATGCCTTCCCGCAGAAGCTTCATAGGGTTGCTGGCGGCTCCCGCCATCGCCGGCCCACTACGTAGAACTATGGTTCGTGAAAGCGAGTTCGTTCGAACCGGCAATCCCGTACTCGACACTCTGGAGCCGGTGATCACCGGATCCAATCATGTCAGCTTTCATGAGGACAAAGTGAGTCAGGTCGCCGACTGGATGGCGTACGAGTCCCTTCCATGGCCTGATTTCCGATCCCCACTCAATCCTGAGGGAAATGATCAGGACACGATGGACTTCATCTTCCTTACGTCGACCATCAATTTCGCGTTCACAGATTTCGAGACCCACACTATTTACAAGGTCGACTACGCCGGTGGAGAGCAGTGGGACTCTTTGGGTATGGCGGCCGGCGTGAAGCGTGCCTACGACGATGGGATTCCGATCTTGGAGGGAAGCTACCTGGCAAAGGTGAAGCGGGTGGATCTCGAAAGGATCTTCAGCGGCAACATCCCTATTCCAATGTTGGGTGAGCGCTTGGATATCTTTCGTGAAGTGGGCAAAGTGTTGGATGAGCGCTACGACGGGCGTTTCTACAACTTTGTGGAGGCCGGTCCGCCCCGTTTGTACGCAGACGGTAACGGGTTGCTGGAGCGCTTGTTGGCCGAGTTCCCGTCATTCCGTGATACCAGCATGTACCGTGGTTCCGAGGTCGCCTTCCAGAAGCGGGCACAGCTCTTGTGGTGGCAGTTACACGGACGGTTTCGGAAGAGCGGCTTCTTCAAACTGGAGGATCCCGAGGAGCTGACCATCTTCGCAGACTACATCGTCCCGGTGGCGTTTCGCGTTTTTGGCATGATGTCGTACTCGCCGGAGCTAGAGGCGGCGATCAACGCGCGAAAGATTATTCCCGCTGACAGTGAAGAGGAAATCGAGATCCGAGCCTTCACGCTTTGGGGAGCACATCGATTGACCCAGGAGATCAACAAACGCCGTCCGCCAGAGCTGCAAGTCATCGGGCCGGTCGTCGACGGACGGCTTTGGACTCACTATCACGAGACCCATTGGCCTCATCACCTAACGATCACTACCGACTATTGAAAGGGGATTCGAGCATGAACAATCCAGCGCCTCTTCGACCATCTTGGTGTCGATTCGTCCTGCTGTTCACCGCGCTTGGTATGGGATTGGGGGCCTGCGACGAGGCGAGCGAGATGGAGATCTCGACTACCGAGGTGGCCCCGCCGCTCAGTCAGAAAGAGAGAGCGGGACAGCTCGCTCAGGAAATCATCATCGCCGATACGCACATCGACGTACCGTACCGATTGGCCGAGAAGATGGAAGACATCTCCACCAGAACCGAGGGAGGTGACTTCGACTACCCCAGGGCCAAAGAGGGTGGTCTCGATCTCGCCTTCATGTCCATCTACGTGCCCGCCGACCATCAGGGGACCGGTGACGCCAAAGGTGTCGCGGATCGGCTCATCGATATGGTCGAGAAATTCGCCGCCGACTGGCCCGACAAGTTCGCGATCGCGACCTCGGTGGCCGACGTCAGACAACAGTTTGCTCAGGGTAAGATTTCGCTCGCGTTAGGTATGGAAAACGGCGCACCCATAGAAACCATCGAAGATCTCCTTCATTTCTACAACCGGGGGATTCGGTACATCACACTCACGCACTCTAGGGTCAACCAGCTCTCCGATTCTTCTTTTGACGTCAATCGCCAGTGGAATGGATTGAGCCCGTTCGGCAAGGAAGTCGTCGCGGAAATGAACCGCCTCGGTATCATCGTCGACGTCTCGCATATTTCCGACGAGGCCTTCTATCAGGTGATGGAGCTCTCGACGGCTCCGGTGATCGCTTCTCATTCTTCGAGTCGACACTTCACGCCAGGTTTCGAGCGCAACATGAGCGATGCGATGATCCAGAAACTAGGCGAGAATGGTGGGAGCATCGATATCAATTTCGGGTCTTCGTTCCTCGTCGATTCGATTCGGCAGGGTGAGATGGGGATTCGGAAATACTTCCAGGAGAACAAAGTGCGCCCGGATTCCGATGAAGGGAAAGAGTACGTCCAAAGGTATCGGGAGAAGACGGGTCTCGGCTACGCCGACGTCAGCGATGTGATGGCTCATGTCGATCGCGCCGTCAAGCTCGCAGGAATCGACCATGTGGGGCTGGGCTCGGACTTCGACGGGGTGGGGGACTCCCTCCCAACGGGTCTCAAGGATGTCTCCTTCTATCCCAACCTTATTTATGAGCTCCTGAAGAAGGGGTACTCCGAAGAGGACATCGCGAAGATCTGCTCCGGAAACGTGCTGCGCGTGTGGTCCGAAGTGGAGCGGAGGGCGGAGGAACTCCAGGCGAGCGAGTGATAGGAGCGGCGGAATGGGAAAATCCATTTTTGGTCCGGCCATGGCGCTTCTCGTTGTCGTTCTCTGGCCGTGGGTGAGCGCTAGCTCGAGGAGACGCCGGAAACATGTCTGAGCGAGTCATCGAGCTCGATCTCGGGTGTCGACCGGAGCCGGCTGTTTCCGGTGCCGTGCTGGTGTCCTCCGAGTACTCGACGTTTTTGACGTTCAACGCCGTTAGACTTAACGAAGATGGGCCGGGCCTCGTGAGCTTAGGGCACGCCGTCGTCGAGTTCCACCATTGTTCCATCACGAAGTTTGGTTATCCAAACGACGAGGCACGCTGGGGCATACCGCGCTACCAAGTGACGTCGTACGGAATCTACGAGGTTAAGAACTCGGAGTGGATTCCCGAGATCGTTCGACTGAATCGGTATCGCTTTCCGGATACGCCCGAGGACACGAGCACGCGGCACTTTCTTTTCGCGTTTCACGACAGCACGTTCGAGTGCCTGGCGGGGGACATGAAGCTCGAGCTGACCACCGAGCCCTACGAGCAAGTCTTCGCGCGGATTTCCGCGCGGTTGTTGTCGGAGTGAGCTGGTGACTGGTTCCGAAAAGGATCTTTCGTTTCATGCCTTCGAGCGCGAAGCGTGGGAGAGAGTCGTTTCCGTTTACCACACGGGTTTCGGGGAGCTCACATCTCAGACCATCGAGCCACTCCTCGACGCGGCAGAGGTAAGAGCGGGTGTCCAAGTGCTCGACGTCGCTTCCGGGCCGGGGTACGTGGCGGCGGCGGCCGCGGCGCGGGGTGCCCACGTCATCGGTGTCGATTTTTCGAATGCGATGGTGAAGGAGGCGAGAAGGCGATACCCGGATGTGGAGTATCAGGCGGGGGACGCCGAAGAGCTTTCTTTCCCCGCCGCTCGGTTCGACTCAGTGGTCATGAATTTCGGTTTGCTCCACCTCGAGAGACCGGAACGGGCCCTTTCTGAGGTGCATCGAGTGCTTCGCCCGAAGGGACGAGTCGCGTTCACGGTCTGGGACGATCCAAGCGTGGCCGTCGGCTTCAAGATCGTTCTCGATGCCGTCGAAAAGTGGGGGGATATGAATGTGCCGCTTCCTCCCGGGCCCCCCTTTTTTCGCTACCGCGATCCTGCGGAGGCCACGAAGGCGCTACGTGAAGCGGAGTTCGAGAATCCGGACCGGCTCGAGCTCCGACTCGTTTGGCGGGTCCCCACACCGGAAGCTCCCTTTGAATTCATGCTGGGAGGAACCGCACGAACCGGCGGGCTTCTTCGGGCCCAGACCCCGGAAGCTCTCGAAGCCATTCGCCAGGCTGTGCGCGAAGGAACCTCGTCCTACCAAGTGCGTGGCACCTGGGAGATCCCGATGCAAGCGGTCGTGTACTCGGCCGTTAAGCCATAGGTGCCGAACGAGTTCGCCTTCGGCCCGCCCTTGGGAAATCCATCGACTGGGTGGTTTATCCTACATCTTCCCTGGGGGGAAAACCCATCACATGCGCTCACTTCAATTCCCCGGCGGCTAGGGTATAACCATAAGGCAGAGCAGTAACTGCGGAGGTTTGTCGAGCCCATGCAAGAGATTTTCGCGATTGCCTTTTTCGGCCTGGCTGCCGTGATCTACCTGGTGCAGGTCAGCCGTTAGGAGAAAAGACATGTGGAAGAAGAACGAAGCGAGGACGTATACTCCTCAGACCCCGACTCCGGCTCCGGCTCCGGTGAACCAGCCGGAACGGAGCAAGAAGGAGCTGTCCATCATCGGCCCGTCGATTACGGTCAAGGGTGAGCTCTTCGGCAAAGAGGATCTCGAGGTCCAGGGAAAGGTTGAGGGTACTATCTCGCTCAAGAAGCACAGCGTCTCGGTCGGTGAGAACGGTCGTGTCAAAGCCGACATTCATGCGAAGAGCATCCAGATTGGCGGAGACGTAAAGGGGAACCTTTTCGGCGACGATGAGGTCGTGATTTCGCGGTCCGGCCGTGTGGAAGGGGACATCAAGGCCTCTCGGGTGACACTGGAGAACGGGTCCAAGTTCAAGGGAAGTATCGACATGGAGCCCAAGTCGGAAGACAAGGAACGCGACAAGGAGCGTACGACGGACGACGACGTATCCAAGTCGGCGAAATCTCCAGACAACGGCGGCTTCGCCAGGCAGGGCTCGTCGCTGCGCAGCGGGAGCTCCGCCCCGGCGTAAGGACGTCTAATGTTGCAGCTCACTTCACCCTGGACAAAAGAACGTTACTGGAACCAAACACCTGCCGCGGATAACGGCGAGTATCATTCACTCGCCTTTCCCGGCGTGGTGGAAAAGTTCGCCGAGGATCAGAAGTATCAGATCCTCGATCTCGGGCGGGCGCACGGTCCCAACGTCGAGTTTTTCTCGCAATTCTCGTGCACGTACTACGTCGCCGACCTTTACCGCGCGCTGCAGTCCTATACCCTGGCGCCTGCCGAAGAAGATGACGACGGGTCCCGGCTCTCCCAAATCTTCGAGGAGTTGCTTCCCTACACCGAAGACACGCGTTTCGATCTCATCTTGGCGTGGGATCTCCTGAACTACCTACGGCCCGAGCAGATCGAGGCGATGAGTCGTCGCCTCGCGAGTTTCTCGAAGGAAGGGACCACCATCTTCGCCATGATCGCCATCCACCAATCGATCCCGGCGCGGCCGTGCGGTTTCAAGATCGTGGACGCGGCGTCTTTCGACTACGATTCGACAACGGACCGACCTCGGCCCTCTCCTCGCCACAAGGAGCCCGACCTTTGTCGGCTGATGCCCGGCTTCGAGGTGGAAAACACGTTCTTACTGCGAAACGGGCTACAGGAGTACGTGTTCATTTTCAATCCCGACCTTCCCTCCGAAGGGTAAGCCGCCCGATAGATCGTCCCAGGTCTCGCGGTATACTCGGGCCGAACGATGGTGCCGCGAGTCAAAATCTGTTGTATCGCGAGCGAAGCCGAAGCCGCTCTAGCGGTTCGTCTCGGGGCGTCCGCGCTGGGACTGGTCTCGGAAATGCCGAGCGGGCCCGGGGTCATCGCCGAAGCGACGATCCGCCAGATCGCCAAGGGCGTTCCACCTGGCGTCTCTTCGTTCCTTCTGACCAGCCGTCAAGACGTTGACTCCATCGTCGCCCAGCAGAAACAGACGGGTGTGAGCACGATCCAGCTCGTCGACGAGCTTCCTCCCGGCTTGCATGAACAGCTTCGTAAAGCGCTGCCCGGGATTCGAGTCGTCCAAGTGATTCACGTTATGGACGAGGGCTCGGTGGAGGAGGCGACCTCCGTTGCTCCCCATGTCGATGCGCTTCTTCTGGATTCTGGAAATCCCAGGCTCGCCGTGAAAGAGCTTGGAGGTACCGGTCGAACGCATGACTGGACCCTCAGCCGGAAGATTCGTGACGCCGTGCCGAATCCGGTTTTTCTGGCCGGTGGCCTCACCGCAGCCAACGTACGCGACGCGATTGAGGAAGTTGCTCCCTTCGGGGTCGACGTCTGCAGTGGCGTGCGCACCGACGACAAACTGGACGAAACAAAGACCGAGGATTTCATTCACGCGGTACGCCAGGGGTTCGTAAAGTGATCGACGGGATCGTCAAGTTCAATCGGGCCGTCTTCAAGATGCCCCTCGAGTGGCGTATGTGGCTGATGTTGTTGATGGCGGTGAACCTGATCGTGCCGTTTTTCTTTATCGACCGGATCGAAGCCCGGGTGGTTCTAGTCACCATGATCCTCAGCGCCGCGCTCATGATGGCGCTGACCGGCAAGTTCGGGTTCGCGCGGATCCTGGGGTTAGGACACGTCCTATGGATCCCCTTGATCTTCTACCTATGGACGAGACTCGGACAGCATGGGCCGGATGAGCCGTTCGGTATTTGGATTCGGTTTTTGATGGTAGTCAACGCGGTTTCGGTGGTCATCGACGTCGTCGATGTCGTCCGCTACGTGAGGGGCGACCGTGCAGAGACGGTCAAGGTGTAGCCTCGACAGGCTAGCTCGGGAGCTCCGGGAAGGCGTAATGCTTCAGTAGGTCTCTTTCCTCCCTCATTTCATCGAAGAACGCGCGAGTGAGGTCGGATTGAGTCACCATACCCAAGTAGTTATTTCCGTCCAGCACCAGGAGGTGTCGGGTCTCGTGATCCTTCATCCGCTCCGCCGCCACCAGACATCTCTCTTCCGGACGCGCGGTCACCAGATCGGGGCTCATCACTTCCCTCACGGATGTGGATTTGGGATTGACCCCTTTAGCCACGACCCGATTGAGTAGGTCGCGCTCCGAGAAGACTCCACAGCAACTCCCGTCGTCTTCTTGGACGGCAACCGCTCCGACTTTGTGGTCGGTCATGTATTCGCATACCTTTCCGACCGAATCGCTTGCCAGCGCGAAGTAATAGTCTGACCGCCCTTCGATAATCTCGCCAATCGTTTTTCCCACGATTGCACCCCTATGAAGCTTTGCTTTCCTTGCGCACCGGGCAGGTTTCACAGGACAAGGAATCGCCGTCGGGACCGACGGCCGCTTCTCCTCCACAAGAGCCGCGGAGGCAGCGGCCGCTGAAAAGCACTCCTACCGCCATGACCAGCATCGCCAGGCTGATGATCAGAACGGTGATAAGGAAGACGCCCATAGCTAAGTCCATTTTACCGACTTTCCGCGGAAACTGCCGACCTCCAACTGGGGGAGGAAAGGATTCCTACTTTGACCGGGTAGACCGGTACTGTTACATTCCTGGCGGGAGATCGGCGATGGAATTCACGACCATTGGGCCATACCGCGTTCTTCAAAGGTTGGGGAGTGGCGGTATGGGTGAGGTCTATCTTGCCGAGGACACTCGGCTCCATCGCCGAGTTGCTCTCAAGCGTCTCACCGGTTCACGCCTCACGACCCCGGAGGCACGAAACCAGCTCCTTCGCGAGGCGCGAGCGGCCGCCATTTTGAATCATCCCAACATTGCTGTCGTCTACGACGTGATAGACGACGGTAACCAGTCCATTATCGTCATGGAATACGTGGCGGGGGAGACGCTGGCACAACTAGTGCGTCGCGGTCGACTTTCTCCCCATCAAGTCATCGACATCGGCATCCAACTCGCTAGCGCGCTGGCAGAAGCGCACGAGCACGAGATCATTCATCGGGATCTCAAGCCGGCGAACATCCTGCTGACGCCTGACGGTAAGGCTAAGATTCTGGATTTCGGCCTCGCCAAGGCTCCCCCTACGCCGGATGCCTCGGCAACCACCGACGGACGGGTCGTCGGAACACCCGCCTATATGGCGCCGGAACAAATGCTGGGCTACCGGGCCGACCACCGCGCCGACCTCTTCAGCTTGGGAGTCGTCTTGTTCCAGCTCCTAACCGGCCGCTGGCCCTTCGAGGACCGGGATTCGCAGGCTTTGACCCTTGCGGAAATGAAAGAGCACACTCCCCGGGCCGCGGAATTCGACGCGAATATCCCGCTGGAGCTCAGCGCGGTCGTTTTCCGATCGATGTCTCCGGAACCTGGGCAGCGTCAACAGTCCGCGAGGGAGCTTGGAGAGGAGCTCGAGAGACTAGCGGGCGCGCTTCCCGAGCAACCGACTTTGGGCCGTTTCACTTCCAGTATGGAACCGCTTCCGGGAATCAAGAAGTCTCGATCGCGAACGGCCGTACCCTACCGCAAGGTCGCGGTGGTTGCCGGCCTATTAAGCGCGGCAGTGGCGGTGTGGTTGCTAGTGGCGGGGAAGATACCGACGCACGATCCTGGGGGCGATGGACCTCCGGTGATTGCGGTGCTCCCTTTGGCTAACGTTAGCGGAGATCCGACGATCGAGCACGTTGGGGTTGGGATCGCGCACACGCTCATCACCAAGCTGTCGGCCATACCGTCGGTCACGATGATCTCCAGGTCCGCTACACTCGAGTACAGTGGACAGAGCCAGGACACACGAAAGGTCGCCAAAGATCTCGGCGCCTCCTTTGTCGTGAACGGCTCGGTGCAGCGTTTGGATGACTTGCTTCACATCACCGTCAACCTCGTTCGCTCTGACGATTCGGTGGTTTGGGGCGGGGAGTACGACGGAAAACTGAGCGAGCTCTTCGAGCTTCAGCGGAAGCTAGCCAGTGGAATCACTCGGGCACTTCATCTAAACCTGACGCCCGCCGAGGCGCGACGGTTCGAGGCCCCTCCCACGTCGAACATAGACGCCTTTGCAGAGTTTTCTCAGGGCCGTGATTTCCTGGACCGGCCCCACGATCCCGATAACCTCGATCGGGCCGTTGCACTTTTCGAGAGCGCTCTGGCTAAGGATCCCAACTTCGTCCAAGCGCATGCCGCATTGGGGGAGGCCTATTGGGCTCGATTCGAACGGACGACCGACTCACGCTGGACGGACAAGGCTCGTATCGCCGCCGAAGAGGCGCGTCGCTTGGACCCCGATCATCCCTCGGTGACTTATACTTTGGCAGTCATCTACGAGGGCTCGGGGAGAACTGATGAAGCGGTGGAGGAGCTTCGCCGAACCCTCACCCTGCAGCCCAACAGCGACGATTCGTACCGGTTGCTCGGAGAGATTCTTGCCGAGAGTGGCCGAATCGACGATGCCGCAGAGGAGTTTCGTCGAGCCATCGCGATCCGACCCAGCTTCTGGGGACACTATTACTCGCTTGGCCGCGCGTACTTCAATGCTGGAAAACTGGCAGATGCCGCGCTTGCCTTTCAACGCGTGACCGAGCTCCAGCCCGACTTGCCGGTTGGATTTCAAACACTCGGAGTCACCTATCACATGATGGGGGACCTCGATCGAGCGGTGCCGAATTACTTGAAGGCCATCGAGCAGGGGCCTGCCTGGGCGGCTCACTCCAACTTGGGGACGATCTACTATCGCCAAGGCAAGTTCTCGAAGGCGGCGCAGTCCTATGAGGAGGCGATAAAGCTGGATCCCAGCTCGTCGAATCACCATCGCAATCTGGGAGACGCTTTCCAGAAATTGAATCGCCCGGAGGATGCCCGCAAGTCATACCTCACATCGGCGGAGCTCGATCGTAACCGGCTTGAAGTGAATCCAAATGATGCGCGAGCGATGGAAATGCTTGCCGTCGTAGAAGCGAAACTGGGTCGAACCAGCGAGGCGTTACGTCTTGCCGCCGAAGCTGTCAAACTGGCACCCGAGGATGGCCAGGTGCTTTACAGCAAAGCCGTTGTGCACGCGCTGAACGGTCAGACAGAGGAAGCGATGGTCGCCTTGAGAGACGCGCTCGCTCATGGATACAGCCTCGCAGAAGTGCGTGAGGATGAGGATCTGGCCGCGCTCTGGGAGCTGCCAGCGTTCAAAGATCTGGTGGATGGCGAAACAACTGGTTAAAGGAGGAGGGACCGCTCTATGAAGATACTGAGGATTTTGAGGCTGATGGCAATCGTTTTCTGTGCAGGATTTGTCCTCGCGTGGGCTCCAGGATTACCGGCTCTGGTGCCGCCTCCACCGCTCGCCAAGATCACGCTGGAGGGTGGCAAGATCGAAATCGATAAGCGTGACGTGAGCACATCGAGAAGGCAGGCGGTGGTGTGGTGGATCGAAAACCACTACCCAGACGAGAAGGCAGTAGAACTGACCAACTTTCAAATTGGCACAACGTCGGGCGATGACTGCATAGACCTCAAGAGAATGAACCAACCTCCCCTTCGTGGACGACTGGAGGACCGGAAAGTAGAGGGGGCCGAAAATGGCGAGCCAGGGACGGGGATCATCGCGGTGGTGGTCAAGAAGAACGCCGATGAGACTTGCTACAAATATGACATCACCGCGACCGGGTTGCCCGATCTCGATCCTCGGCTGCATGTGCGGTGAGTCAGGAAAGCTGGGCGGTACGACAGGGAGAGGAGCGGTTTCAGTGCAGTCCCGCGTCGAGGAGGCGTTGGAAAGCCGGGGTGGCTAGCTCTTGGAGCTCGCCTCCTTCTTCCTCGATCAGGAAGAGAGCAGCAATGTTCTGGTCCACGGCGAGGCTGTAACCCTCTGCCGGGCCGAGGACGAGGAGTCCCGTAGCCAAGGCATCGGCGCTGACGCCGAGCTCATGCACGACGCTCACTGAAGCCAAACGGTGCGTAATGGGCCGACCGGTTCGAGGATCGATGGTGTGGGAGAAGCGAGCGCCATCGACTTCGTAGGAGTTCCGGTAACCACCGGAGGTGGCCATGGCCAGGCCGCTCAAAGAGACGATGCTTTGAATGGCTCGCTTTCCAGCGACCGGCTGTTCGATAGCGATGCGCCAAGCATTTCCAGTGGCGTTGGCGCCGCTCGTTCGAACTTCACCGCCGACTTCGACCATATAGTTAATGAACCCGCCACGGTCTAGACCCACGGCCACGCGATCGACGCCATATCCCTTGGCGATGGCGGAAAGGTCACAATAAAGATCGGGCTGAGTCTTACGGAGGGTCGATCTGTTCTCATCGATTTCGAGCTTGTCATAGCCGGTTCGCTCGAGTGCTCGGGCGATCTCGGCATCCGAAGGCGGCGTCTCCGCATGCCCTTCGGGACCGAAGCCCCAGACGTTGACCAGTAGGCCAGCCGTGATGTCGAAAGCGCCTCCCGTCAGGGCGCTCACCTCTGCCGCATGACGAAATACTTCGAGCGTTGATTGAGAAACGACGAAGGGTGTCGTTTCCTGCGAGCGATTGAATTGCGAGAGCTCGGAATCCTCGAGATAGTGCGACATCTTGTCGTTGACGGCCCGGAGCTCGTCTTCGATCAAACCTTGGAGTCGGATCTGGTTGGCGTCGGTCAGACTCTCCGCCACGACCTTTACCGTAAAGGTCGTTCCCATGGTCGAGCCTTCGAAGGTGTAAGCGTTAGGGCCGTCCCCGGCGCGATGGCAGGCACCGGCCCCGACTAGCGTGGCGCAAACGCTGATGCCAACCAGTGCCGGTGTCCGTAAGTGAGCGCCCAGTGACCGCATATAGTGTTCAGATTACCTCAACTCCTGAGTTCCGACAGCGTTCGCGGCTGTGCTAGACTCCGCGCCGTGCCTCTTTCTGGGAGGAGATGAATGCTCGCAAGGCTCGTTACGTTACTCCTGCTTCTTTCCGCCCCGGTTCTCGCCGAGACGGTGGCCATTCGCGCTGGCCACTTGGTTGATCCGACTACCGGCCTGGTGACCGACGACCAAATTGTTTTGGTTCGAGAGGGAAAGATCGTTGAGGTGGGACCGTCGGTCAAGATCACTGAAGGCGCCGAAGTCGTCGACCTGAGCAACGCATGGGTGTTTCCGGGCTTGATGGATGCACACACCCATCTCGCCATGGGGCTGCCGCCTGCGCCTCCGGGTGAGTCCCTCTGGGAGATCTACCTGCTCAAAGAAAGCACTGCCTTTCGTACGGCGCGCGCTATTCATCACGCCCGGGTTCTGCTCGAGGGTGGTTTTACCACCGTGAGGGACATCGGTAACGAAGGCAACTTCGCCATGACCGCAGTGCGACAGGCTCAGGCCAAGGGTTGGGTAAGTGGACCGACCATCTTCAGTGTGGGGAAGATCATCGCCCCGTTCGGAGGACAGTCCTACCGGATCGCGCCGGAGCAGGGGCCCTTTTGGCATTACGAGTATTTCGATGCCGACACCCCGGACGAGATCCGCAAGGCGGTGCGGCAGAACATCTACTACGGCGCCAACGCGATCAAGATGGTTGCGGACAATAGCGCTTTTCACTACTCCGAGGAGGAGATCCGTGCCGGAGTCGAGGAGGCACACGGAGCCGGACTCACGGTCGGAGTCCACGTCTATGTCGACGATGCCGCCCGGAGCGTCATCCTCGGCGGCGCCGACTCCATAGAACATGGGTTTCGATTGTCTGATGAAGTCCTTGAGCTCATGAAGGAAAAAGGCACGGTGTTGGTCGGGACCGACTTTCCGTATGAGCATCTGATGCAAGCGGGCCAGACGTTACCCCGCGATGAGAAGGAGACCGCCAACACCATCCTCGATCGGCTGCGACGAGCCCACCGGGTTGGTGTGAAGATGGCCTTCGGGACAGACGTGGTGGTGGATACTCCGGGTCGGACTCGGCTCGATAAGATGCTGGATTATCTGGACGTGTGGATCACGGCCGGGATCCCAGCGCCGAAGATTCTGAAATGCATGACCACCAACGTGGCCGAGCTCTTGTGGATTGACGACGAACGGGGAGCGGTGAAAGCCGGCTTCGCCGCGGACATTGTCGCTACACCGGTGAATCCCTTGGAAAACATTCACACGTTGCGCGATGTGCACTTCGTGATGAAAGACGGGGAAGTCATCAAATACTCGCAGTAGAGGGTCGAGAAAGGAGTTCTCTCATGCGCTTCAAATGGTCGTTTTTCGGGTCCATCATGAGTCTTGTCGTGTTGGTTGCGCCGGCGTCGGCGCAGGAAAACACCGTTCACTTCACTCCCACGGTTGGGTACCCGACCTACGCGGTGCGTGAGCCGGTCCTGCATTTGAAGCCGGGAACGAGACTCGTCTCGAGCACCAACTTCGGTGCTTATTACACCGAAGAGGGCGGAGATTTCCCGGGAGAAGTGGGCCCGTTCTATATCGACGGCGCGACCACTGAGGACACCTTGGTGGTTCGCGTGATCAAGGTCGAGCCCAATCACGACCTCGCCGTATCCGGACTTTACTCCGACTTCGGAGGCTTGGCGATGGATAAAACGGTGGTGCTCTTGAACCCGCGCATCGAGCCGCGTCGCTATCTTTGGCGTTTGGATCGGGAGAAGATGACCGGGACGACCCAGCTTCCGGACAGCAAGATGAAGGAGATCGAGATCGAGCTGCAGCCGATGTTGGGTCGAGTGGCTGTCGCACCGAGAGGCGAGGAGGCCTTCGCGGGCCTCTGGCCGGGCGACTTCGGAGGCAACCTGGATGCTCCCGAGGTGCGGCCTGGCACGACGGTCTACTTACCTATTTTTCATGACGGAGCCTACTTCTATTTCGGAGACGGGCACGCTCGGCAAGGCCAAGGCGAGGTGAGTGGCACCGGACTCGAGACTTCGATGGACGTCATTCTCGAGATCGATCTGATCAAGGGTCAGAAGATCGATTGGCCGAGGCTCGAGGACGACCATTACATCATGGTGGCGGGCAGCGCCCGACCGCTCATCGACGCGTTTCGCCTCGCGCACGTGGAGCTCATCGAGTGGTTGGAAGAGGACTACGGGTTCGGCCGTTTGGACGCCTATCTTCTACTGGGAGAGCTGGCGGAGAGTAGCGTGGCGAACATCGTGGATCCTGCCTACACCGTGCTGGCAAAGTTTCCGAAAAAATACTTGCCAAAATAGTCAGCCCAAAAGACAAAGGGGAGGAAACGGATGGACGGGAAGACGAACAGAGAGACCCCCAATGTGAGGTCCACGCTCTTCATTCTCGTGGTCACAGCGTCGATCTTATTGCTGCGCCCCCCGGAGTCGGGCTCTCAGGGGCGGGATGCCGCAGTAGACCTACTCGCCGAGTTGACCAATGCGCACGGCGTCGTGGGATTCGAAGGGGAGGTCCGGGACATTCTGCGGCGAGAGTGGGGAGGGTTACTGACTGATCTACACACCGACGGAATCGGGAATCTGTTTGGCACACTAGAGGGACAGTCGGAGTCGCCCCGGGTCTTGCTGATGGCTCACATGGACGAAGTCGGTTTCTTGGTTAGATACATCGATGAGGACGGCTTCATCTACTTCAATAACGTCGGCGGCTATTTTTCTCAAAGTGTGCTGACCCAGCGCCTCTCTATACTGACTCCGAACGGGCCGGTCCTTGGATACACCGGCATGAAATCGGGACACATCCTCCCCCGCGAGAATCGCATGACGATGGTTCCCCTGGAGGACATGTTCATCGACGTGGGAGCCCGCAGCCGGGAGGAAGTTGAAGGGATGGGCATCCGGCCGGGGCTTCCAATTACCTATGCGACCGAGTTCCAAGTCCTGAATGGGACGAGCCGCTATCTGGCGCGGGCTTGGGACGACCGCGTAGGCCTCGCCGTGATTATCGAGGCGCTACGGCAGCTGAGGAGCCGAGAGCATCCGAACAACGTTCAAGTCGCCGCGACCGTGCAAGAAGAAGTCGGCCTGAGAGGTGCCTCGGTGGTGCAAGCAAGTACGCGACCCGACATCGTGATCAATCTCGAAATCGGGATCGCGAGCGATTTTCCATTGCTCACGTCGCCAACAATGTCTCAGGAAGCCTTGGGTAAAGGTCCGGGCATTTTCGTGTTCGACGGGAGCATGATCCCCAACAATAAGTACGTGGACTGGATCATCCAGGTAGCCAAGGAGAACAACATTCCCTACCAGTTCGAGTCGGTCACCGGCTACGGCGAGGATGCCGCGATGCTACAGAAATCGGCGCAGGGTATTCCCGCCGTCACCATCGGTATTCCGACACGATACGGGCATAGCCAATCAGGCGTAATCGACCGAGCGGATTACGACAACACCGTCAGACTCGTGGTGGCGATGATCGAGAAACTCTCGGCCTCAGAGGTGGAGTCGATTCGCGCATTCTGACCGAGTTCTGTTTTTTCTGGCGACGTGCGTGAGGACGAAGTCTACGTATCCCCGTGGCGGAAGTAGACCTTATCGGTAATCTTCCAGCCGTCGTTAAATTTCAGCAGCGAAAGGTAGTCGGTATAGACGTGCTTCGAGTCCTTGAAGAGCTCGATCTTCGCGACCGCAGCGTTTTCGGTGACGTCGACGAAAACGAACTTGTGATCCCACTTTTGATCGGCGGGGTCGAAGTTCGGCGCCGATTTCCGTTCCTCGATGCCTACGATCCAGTCATCGATGGGGTATTCACTGAGGGCGCCGTCGTTGACTCCATGGATCTTGAAGACCGGGTGGAACCCGGCACGCATGGTCTCGGTATCTAGGTCGTTGAAGGCGCCGTTGATGTATGCGCCTTCGATCAAAGCCTCGACCGCGGCCTTATCGACGTCGGCCTCGGAGTACAGCGCGGCGTTTGAAGCGAGCGCGACGACGAGCAGGGCGAGGGCAAGAAAGCTGAGCAGGCTGATTCTCTTCATTAGTATTCCTCCCATATCACTCTTGGTATCGAGAATGGAGAATGAGGTGGCTGAGGTGTGGGTGCCTCTCGATGCCCGTCAGTCTAGTCCAATCCTTGGGCGGTGCAAAGCAACCTGGCGAAGGCTGCGAGTTAACGCTAATGCCGTCAATTGGTTATGACGGTGGGTGGGCCAGTCTGAAAACCCGCTTGCCACAGAACCCCTCCTCGAATTACCATCGATGTCTCCCTAACCACTACCCGAAAAAGGGGGGCGATTATGCCGGGACCCACTGCCGCAGACATCATGAGTCCTCTGGTCGTGACGCTCACGCCGGAAGAGGACATCTATTCCGCCATGCGCACCTTGTTGAAGAAAAGGCTCTCTGGTGCGCCGGTGATCGATCGCGAAGGCACTCTCGTCGGAATGCTGTCCGAAAAAGACTGTCTTAGAATTCTGACCGCCGAGGCCTTCGATGGCCTGCCTTTGGGCACGGTGGCCGGTTATATGACGAGCCCGGTCGAGACCGTGAAGATGGAGACCAGCATCTACGACATCGTGACTCGTTTCCTGGAGAGAGCCTTTCGGAGAATGCCAGTCTTGGATGGTGGGGGGCATGTCGTTGGACTGGTCACTCGTCGCGATCTGCTCGTCGCGATCGAGTCGTTGAGAGACAACTCCTATCTCTACGGCACCGAGGACCAGCATCTCTCTCTTGACGAGAGCGCCGGTGTCGACTCCGCCATGCGACGTGCGCGAAGCCAAAAAGACTGATCGGTTGCAGCGACATCTGGAAAGGGGCCGAGCGCGCTAGCGCGCGCGGGATCCCGCCTTGCAGTTTCGTATCGCTCCCACGATTTTCGAAGTTTTCCAGGAAGTGCGGATCGGTGTAGTGACTGCGCATGGGTTGGACAATCACGGCAGCGATCCCGCCATCACATCACAAGTGCGCGAGGCGGAGACCGCCTTGGTCGAGTCCTTTCGAGATGGCAATGTCACCGAGCACCCGCGAATCGCCCCTTGGCGCGAGGCTTACCGAAAGTTCGGGGCCAAGCCGAAGAAGCACCTTTCCTCGATCGAAAGCCTTGCCCGGCGCGCCATCAAGGGTGATACGTTGAGGTCGATCAATAAGCTCGTCGACATTTACAATGTCGTATCGCTCCGGCATATCGTTCCCGTAGGCGGCGAGGATCTCGACCGGATCGAGGGAGACATCGTCCTTGTCCGTGCCAGCGATAACGAGGCTCCCGTGAGGCTCCTCGGAGAGGCGGAGGAGCGATCGCCGTCGAACGGCGAGGTCATTTACAAGGATGATCGCGGCGCGATTTGCCGGCGGTGGAACTGGAAGGAAGCCGACCGAACCAAGCTGACGGAGGATACTCGGAGGGCGGTTCTGGTTATCGAGTCGCTGCCACCGGTCGACCCGGTCGCCGCGGTAGGAAGCATCGAGCTCCAACGAGCCGTCGATGATCTCGCCGAGCTGATCCAGCGTCATTGCGGCGGCGACACGGTGACGACCATCCTCGACCAGGAGCGGCCCGAGACCGGGCTCGATCACTGACCATTGACATGACAAAGCATGGCTCGGAGCGCGGCACGTGCAGCCCCACTTGTACCACCGACGAGGAGGCTCGCTTCCAGGTGACCAAAGAATTCCGCCGCTTCAACCAGAAGGGTGACATCTTCAGCCGCTCCTTCTGGGACTCCACCATTCGCTCGAAGGACTCCGACAAGTTCTACGAGTCTTACCGCCTGCCCCTTGACGAATGGCGTCATGTGGACGGCTATCACCAAAAAGACTTCGCGCTCCGTAACGCGGGCTGGCACGTCGCCGACTTCTTTGCCGAGAGGTTGCAAAATGAGGATCGCCGGGAGGGTTTCCTAGATTATCTGACGGCACACCGTCAAGGTGCGAGCGAGAAGCGAGAGATCGATTCGTCGGCTCAGATGAGCAAGGAGATCAAGAAAGTCGCCAAACTTTTGGGGGCCGACTTGAGCGGCATTACCCACTATGACGAACGGTGGGTCTACACCCACAAATATAGCCGGGCCACCGAGGACGAGGTGGAGATGGATCTACCGGAGGGAATGACATCGGTCATCGTTGTCGTGCATGAGATGGATCACGACGTTCTTAAGACGGTCCCCTCGGCTCTCAGTGGAACCGCCACCGGAGTCGGTTATTCGAAGGACGCGGTGACCTTGCTCGCGCTCGCTCAATACATTCGCAATCTGGGATGCCAAGCCTACGCGAGCATGAACGACACCGCAGCCAGTATTCCCTATGCGATCAAGGCGGGGCTCGGAGAGTACGGCCGCCACGGTCTGCTGATCACTCAGGAGCTCGGACCGCGTCTCCGAATTGGCAAGGTGTTTACGGATTTGCCACTCGCTCATGACAAGCCGACCAGGTTCGGAGTGGAGGAATTTTGCAGCGTTTGCCGTCGATGCAGCAATGACTGTCCCCCTCAGGCGATTGCAAAGGACGAACCTTCGGATCGGATTTTCAACCGATCCAATATCCGGGGCGTTAGAAAGTGGACGACCGACGCGGAGAAGTGTTTCAGTTTTTGGGTGAAGCAGGTCACCGATTGCTCCATCTGCCTGAGGGTCTGCCCCTACAATCTAGACTACCCGCGTTGGGTTAACCGATTGCGCTTCCGGCTCATGGGTTCATCTCTGAGAAGACCCATGCTTTTGCTCGATTCGATCTTGGTCGGCGGCACACGCCGTCCTCCGAAATGGTGGTGGAGCCGCTAGCAGAGCAACCTAGGGCACTAGCTATCTAGTGTCGTAAAGAGGTTGTTCAGGGACTCGGCTAGCGTCGGATGAGCGAAGGTGCCGTCCTTGATAGCCGTGTACGGCAACTTTCCCATCATGGCCACTTGCAAGACGGCCATGACCTCGCCACCGTGAACGCCTAGGATCGCGCACCCCAGAATCTGTTGGCTTTTCGGATCCACGAGAGCCTTCATGAATCCACGGGTCTCGTCGGATTCGAGCGCCCGCGCAACTCGCGTCATGGGTAGTTTCGCCACCCGTATGTTGAGCTTCTGAGATTTCGCCTGTTCCTCCGTCAGGCCGACGCGACCCAACTCCGGATCGATAAAAACGGTATAGGGTACGAAACGTCCTTTGGTGGTCACGTCCGCTCCTTCGAGAAGGTTGTCCCGAATGATGCGATAGTCATCGTAAGAGATATGGGTGAACGCGGGACCTCCGTTGGCGTCACCCAAGCAGTACACTCCCGGCACGTTGGTCTCCAAGCGCTCGTTAACGAGGATATAGCCTCGCTCGTCGGTGCGGATCCCGGCCGCCTCGAGATTCAAGTGATCATTTACGGGGACCCGCCCCACCGCGACGAGTAATTGGGTTCCAAGCGCTCGTTAACGAGGATATAGCCTCGCTCGTCGGTGCGGATCCCGGCCGCCTCGAGATTCAAGTGATCATTTACGGGGACCCGCCCCACCGCGACGAGTAATTGGGTTGCCCGAATCGTATCCGTTCCTTGCGCGCTGTCTACCGCCGCGAGGATTTGACCGTCGCCGTCTTGCTCGAACCGTGTCGCCGTAGTTTTCAGCCTGACGTCAACGCCTTCCTCGCCGAGGATTTTCGCGATCTCCTCCGCGACGTCAGGGTCTTCACGCGAAAGCAGCTGCCCCGATCGCTGGAGGACCGTCACCTTGCTTCCGAAGCGTCGGAACATCTGTCCGAACTCGAGCGCGATGTAGCCGCCTCCGAGGACGAGTAGATGCTCGGGAACGGAATCCAATTCCATGATCGACGTCGAGTCGAGATAGGGGAGGTCCTTCAAGCCAGGAATATCGGGGATTAGCGGCCGGAGGCCAGTATTAATGAATATCTTCTCCGCCGAGAGTCGCCGGGGGCTTCCACCTGGGGGGGCGACTTCGATCTCATTTGGACCGGTGAAGCTGGCTTGGCCGAAAATGAGTTCGACGTTCTCCAGTTTCTCGAGCCCTCGACGACCTCCGCCACTGAACAGATCGACGATATTGCGTTTGCGCTCGCGGACGCGAACCATGTCTACCGTCACGGGCGACGTACCCACACCATAATCCGCGGCCCGCCGGGCCACGTGGGCAACCCGGGCACTGGCGACCATGGTTTTGGTGGGGGTGCAGCCTTTAATGACGCAGGTGCCACCCACTTTGTCCTCCCGCTCGATGATGGCGGTCTTCCAACCTGCCCGTGCCAGGCTCCCGGCCAGTGGTTTTCCACCCTGTCCGGTACCGATCACGATCGCTTTATAGTTCTCAGGGTTCTCCATATTTAGATTCCTTTCGAGGAGGGACGCTCCTGTGCTAGCCTCTTTTGTGTGCGGTGACCAGAATGTATCAAGCGGTTATTTTCGATCTGGATGGAACGCTGGTGCAAACGGAGAAGCTCAAGGCGACTTCTTATGCACGAGCGGCCGTCGAGCTTTGCCCTCGGAGCTCCCGTAATATTGACGAGGATGAGGTTATCGAAGCCTTCAAGGAGGTCGTCGGGAGCTCTCGACAAGAGGTGTCCCAGTTCTTGCTCGACCGGTTCGAATTGGAGAAAGCCGCCGGGTCTCTGATGAATGAGTTCGGCGTGACCACACCCTGGCAAGCATTCGCTCAAGTGCGTCTCCGAATCTACGACAAGATGTTGGCCGATCCGCAGGTATTGGTGGACCACCAATGGCCACATAACTTGGATCTCCTCCATGACGCGCGGAAAAGCAAATGCCGCACCGGCCTGGCCACGATGTCCCATTGCGCGCAGGCGCGACGTGTTCTTAGAGTCTTGAACCTTACCAACGAATTCGACTTCGTGGCTACTCGAGACGACGTCGAGCATCCCAAACCGCATCCTGAGATCTATTTCTTGGTAGCCCGCGCGCTCCAGGTTCTTCCAGGCGAATGCCTGGTCATCGAGGACTCTCCGGCCGGCGTGCAGGCGGCGAAATCTGCTGGCATGGGGGTCATCGCCGTGACCACGCCGTTTACGCGACAGGCCTTCAAAGAGCGCGACATACTGGCCAGCCGCTTCGTCGTTGACGAGCCTAGCAAACTACCTGAGACCCTAAGAGAATGTATCAAAGCCCACCAGTCGCCGAGCTAGGGGAGGAGCCCTAAATGGCGGAATCGACGAGTATTATCATCTTTGGAGCTTCCGGTGACTTGACGCGGCGCAAGCTCGTGCCGGCGCTCTACAACCAGTTTCGCAAGGGTCGTCTTCCGAAGAACCTCCGAATCGTGGGTTTCGCGCGACGCGATTATAGTCATGAGAAGTTCAGGGAGCTCATGGAGGCGGCGATCAAGGAATTTACGCCCGATGGGTACGATGAATCCGCCTGGAACGAGTTCGCTCCGAGCCTTTTTTACGTGCGCGGCAACGTCAATGAGCCGCTGTCGGGATTGGACGAATTTCTTCGCGAGAGGGAGAGCCAACACTGCAATCGACTCTACTATCTGTCGATCGCCCCGCAGTTCTACCAGCCACTGGTGGAGCAATTGGGCTCGTCGGGAATGGGCCGCGAAGAACAAGGATGGCGCCGCATCATCGTGGAGAAGCCCTTCGGCCACGACCTCGCTTCCGCCCAGTCACTCAACCGCGCCCTCCACGCGGTTTTCGAAGAACATCAAATTTTCCGTATCGACCACTATCTCGGTAAAGAGACTTCTCAGAACATTCTCTTCTTCCGTTTCGCGAACACGGTCTTCGAGCCGATCTGGAACCGCAACTACGTCGATCATGTTCAGTTGACGGTCGCCGAGAGCGTGGATGTGGGGCACCGCGCGGCCTTCTACGATGCAACCGGGGTGGTTCGGGACATGTTTCAGAACCATCTACTCCAGTTGCTGACGCTCGTCACGATGGAGCCGCCGGCGTCGTTCCGTGCCGATGAAGTGCGGAACGAGAAGGCCAAGGTTCTTTCGGCGATCCGTGCGATTCCAGGCCCCGAAATCATCGAGGAAACGGTCCGCGGGCAGTATCGAGGCTACTGCGATGCCGAAGGAGCCGCGCCCGGCTCTCAAACCGAGACCTACGCGGCGATGAGACTCTTCATCGACAATTGGCGTTGGCAAGGTGTTCCGTTTTATCTACGTTCTGGCAAAGCGCTTACCACGAAGACCTCCGAGATCATCATCCAGTTCCGCCGCCCGCCGCATAACATGTTTTCCATGGAGCCTGGGTCGTCGATCCGTCCCAACTATCTGGCGCTCTTCATTCAACCGGACGAGGGCATGCACCTTCGCTTCGAAGCCAAAGTGCCGGACACGGTCGCAGAGATGCGGGCCGTCGACATGGAGTTCCATTATGCCGATGACTTCGGTAAAGACTCCATCCCCGAAGCCTACGAACGTCTGTTGCTCGACGCGTTACAAGGCGACGCATCCTTGTTCACGAGGAGTGACGCCATCGAAATCTCTTGGAAGCTCATCGATCCCATTCTTCAGGAATGGGTGGAGTCGGGAAAACCTCCCCTCTCCATCTACGAGCGCGGGAGTTGGGGCCCCACCGAGGCGGATGAGCTTCTCGACAGAGACGGCCGCTGCTGGTTGCGCGGCTGTTGAACGGGGTTAGCAGGGCGTCTGGAGGGAAAAAGGGGAGCTCTGGCCCCTACCGAGGCGGATGAGACCACTCGGTCATTGCCAATTTTTCTGCCGCGCCCAGTCGATGATGTAATCCGAAGCGACCTCGCCCTGTTCGTCCTGCCAGAAGTGGCTCGCCTCGAAAAGACCAAGTGGGATTGCCATGAAGCACTAGTACGACCGGGCCCTTCCCTTCGTCGACGTAGTGCACTACCGCTCCACTGTCGGTCTCAAGAAGTGGTTCTCAAATGGAAACAGTTCTTTGTCTACCTCAAACTTCATTAGCCTTCCCGCCTTGCTCAAGTTCAGGTGGTGACGCGGAGTGGGGCCGGAGGCGCGACCTGGTCTATCCTGCCGGTTTCTACGTCGTAGACGAGGCCGGTGACGATGAGTGCGTCTGGTGTTCCAGGTGTGTGGCGGAGTCGCTCGAGATCGGCTTGCACCGTCCGGGCGGGGTCGGTGACCGCCATCGCCGCGACCTCGTCGTCACTCAGGCTGAGCCGTTTCGCCACCTGTTGCCGGAAGGGCGGCTTGGCGAGGCGCCCCATTCCGCAGTCGGTGTGGTGGATAACGACGAGCTGCAGCTGCCCGGCGCCAGGTCCCGGCAAGTTGGCGGCGAGAACGCTGAGGACAGCGAGGTCTCCCATCACGGCAGGGGTGATTCTGCCGCCAGCGTTGCGGATAACGACTGCGTCGCCGAGCCCGAGGCCCAAGACATGTGCAGGGTCGACGCGGGCGTCGAGGCAGGTCACGATAATCGCCGACAGGCGGGGTCGAATGTTGAGCTCTCTACCCTCGAACTGCTCGGCAAAGCTCCGGTTGCGATCCAGTAGTGTTTCGAGGTCCGTCATCTCTTTCCGTCCCTTTCTTGATGCGGTTGAACCGCACGCTAGCTTGATCGTTTGTAGGATGTCAACGGTCCGGGTCCACCCGAGGCGGATGAGCTTCTCGCTAAAGTCGGCCGCTGCTGGTTGCGGGGATGTTGATCGAGAGTCGCGCCGGTTAGAGACTCCAGAAATCAGCAGGGCTAAGCCACCACAAAACGCCCAATCCAACACCGCGTGCGTCAGACGGGGACGGGGCCGCTCTGGACCTTCACGACCTTCGCGACAAAGGGTGAGGTCATAGCGCGGAGGAGCGCGCTGTAGTTGAGCTGGAATGTGACCTCGGCGCCGACGGACAAGGGGGAGTGGCTGGAGTCCGCGACGAGGTGGTCGCTGCTGGCCCCGAGAATCTCGATTCCGGGAGGCGGGTGGAGGCCGCACGGATCGGTGTCCTGGCGTCCAACGGCGAGGATCGTCTGCGAGACGTTGCCCCGATCGGTGGCGGGCGGCTTCTCCCCAAAGGCGGTTTGTGCGATCTCGCCCCAGGGCTGTGATGGCTTGACCTTCGACTCGATCACTTCGGCGATGAGCTGGATGGCGTCGGTGTGCAGCCCGTCGATCGGTTGACGATGGAGGGTCTCCCGACCGAGCAATAGCGATTCACCTAAGCGGAGATTGTTGATCCGCCCGGTGTCCGCGCCGCTAAGTGCCCATTGAAGGTTGCCGGAGTTGCCCCCGGAGACGATGCCGAGCATTGGGCCGAACGTCGCGTCGATCGAATCGGCCAAGGCGGACAACTCCGCCATGTTCTTGGCGTCGGGTGACACTCCGCTCTGGCAGGCGAGGTTGGTGCCGATGCCTTTGAGCTCGATGTTCGGGAAGCGAAGCGTTTCGCGCACGGTTTTCTCGAGGTCGCCGGGCATGATGCCTTCGCGGAGGTCTCCAAGTTCGACCATGAGCACGATCCCGTGCGTCCGACTCGCAGCCTGCGCGGCCGACGAGAGCTTGCTGATGACATCGAGCTCGGTGTTGAAGCTCACGTCGGCGTGCGTTACCACCCGTTCCGCCTGACTGAGCATCGGCGAGCGGATGAGTGTCATCGCTGCCGGTACGCGCGAACGGCGCATCCCTTCGATGTTCTCGATGCGTGAGTCGCCGAGCGCACTCACGCCTGCCCGGAGCAACGTGCCGGCGATCTCGGGGGAGCCGAGGAACGCCTTCGTCACGCCCGTGACGGAGATGCCACGATCGGCTAGCCGTTCGACCAGTGTTCGGGCGTTGTGGTGGATCTTGTCGAGGTCGATCTCTAATCGCGGCGCGGTCACCGTGCGCCGTCGGTCAGTTTCTCCTCGAGTTCCGGGAACGCCGCAAGGATCATCTCCACCAGACGTTCGGGTGAGCGGGTCAGCGCATCGGTGGCGGGGATGCCGAGTTCGCACTCATACAGCGTGATGGCCGCGTCGACCTCAGCCTCGGTCATGTTCTCGTGGTTGATTGTGAGGCCGATGACTTTCGTGTCGGAGAAGGTCTGGATGAGGTTGATCTCGGTGGCCGGTGTCGGCATCGCCATCTGTTCGAAGTCGCAGCGATGGGTCCGTCCCGGTGCGTGCTGCAGCACGACGGCGTCGGGGCGGCTGCCTCGGAGGACCAAGGCAGAGGTCGAGTAGGCGGGGTGACTCAGTGCGCCCTGGCCTTCAATGATGATCACGTCGGGCTTCTCGCCTTCGAACGCTTCGATGATGGTGGCTTCCAACTCACCCGAGCAGAACTGCGACGGGACGGCATCGAGCGCAACGCCGTAGCGGGCTCCTTGGATCAGGCCGGTCTGGCCGGTCCCGACGAGAACCGCTTTCACTCCGCGATCGTTGAGGGCGCGGGTGAGGATGGTGGCGGTGGTGCGTTTGCCAATGGCGCAGTCGGTGCCGAGCACGGTGATTCGTGGGCATGTGACCTGGGTGATGCGATCGCTGAAGCTCCGTAGGTCCTTCTTGGCGCGGGGTCTTCGGACGTCGAGGATCTCTACGTTGCTCGCTGCGCTCGCCGCTACGAACTCGGGGTCGTCGTTCAAGAACTCATGGAGACCGTTCACGACGTTCATCCCGCGACGTAAGGCCTCGAGGACGAGGCCCCGCTCGGACTTCGACAACATGCCACTCGCCGGCGCCATCCCGAAGATGAAGTAATCGGGTACACCTCCAGCGTGCGCCAGTGCGTCGTCGAGGTCGCGGCAGATGGGGATCGCGAGCGGCCCCTCGCCGAGCGACACCCCGGCATCGAGACCTGCCTTCTCGCTGTCGATGACCGAGAGGATCTTGTAGACCTCCGAGTGACGAACGAGCCCGTTGGCGGTCTTGCCGTCGACGGCACCGAAGTTCGCTTCGCAATAGACGATGGCAGTTGCAACTGGTCGCCGTTTACGGCTGGATGGTAGTTGCGTGGATATCGTCGCCTCGTTTCCGGCGGTAAGGGTATGATCGGCAACGGGTGCGTTCACCGAAGGGGAGAATGGGGCTGTGGACATCGTCGCTCCTCGAGTTGAGCTCAGAGGAGGCGACCGGATCGTGCCGGCCGAAATTAGCCGGATGTCAAGGAGAGGTCCCCGCTAAGTTTAATTCGTGCTGCCTATGGTATCACACCCGCGATAGGCAAGTATCGGGGAAGCACTCATCAGCCGACAGCACCATTCCACTAATTCCCATTTAGTGAGAGAGTACCGCTCCCGAAGCGCCACAGGCGCCCGGAATCAAGAGGAGGTCACCCCGTTGAGTCTACAGAGACCCGCATTCCCGCGGCTCGCCGCGACCATCATGTTTTTGGCGACGTTCATACCGTTCGGCACGGTGGAGGCGCAGACCGAGCCCCCGATCGTCCAGCCGGGCGCTCCCGGAGAGCCTAGTCGGCAGATCTCCGCGGAGGAAGCCTCGGATCTCGCTGGTATCCTGTATACCGAAGCCGACGTGAAGTTTATGCAAGGAATGATCTCTCACCATGCCCAGGCGCTCGAAATGACCGAGCTCCTCGCGTCGCGGAGTGAGCGCGAGGTCATGCACACGCTTGCGAAACGCATGGAGCTCTCCCAAGAGGACGAGATCAAGATGATGCAGGAATGGCTCCGGTCACACGACCAGGAGGTCACTGCCGTGGAGGCTCATCACGCGCATGGCGCGGTCCTGATGCCGGGCATGCTGACCGCCGAGCAGATGGGCCGTCTTGAACAAGCGCGCGCGATCGAGTTCGACCAAGCTTTCCTCGAGCTCATGATCAAGCATCACCAAGGCGCCTTGATCATGGTCGAGAATCTCCTCGCCCAGCAGGGCGCGGCACAGGACTCGGCCATCTACGGGTTCACTTCCGACATCGTCGCCGATCAGAGCATGGAGATCGATCGTATGGGGGGCATGCTGGCGGAGCTCTCCTCCGATCCTCGGGTCCATCTCAAAGCTGGCTTTCGGGATGCCGGTGAGGCTGCGTTGAATCTGGAGCTCGTCGCGACGCTTCCAAAGCCGGAGGGTTTCTTCGATCCCCACGCGCCGGCGGGTTTGCCCGTACCGCCCGAGCCAGGAGACGAGGAAAGTGAGGAGCCAGAGGGCGATGCTGACGGCGAGACAGAGGATGAGGGAGAGGAGGCTGAAGAATCTGCCCCGGAGACGGGAAGGCCTGGTCTTTTGAACTTCGCGAACTCGGATCTCGCATTCGCGGGAGACGTCGTGTTCGAGGGCAATTTCCACGGCTTCAATACGTACAACGTCGAGGATCCGATGGTGCCACGGCTTCTGGGTTCTGTGGTGTGCCCGGGTGGTCAAGGCGATGTGTCCATCATTGGCAACCTCTTAATAATGTCGGTCGAGCAGACACGGGGCCGACTCGACTGCGGCCTTCAGGGTGTTGCGGAGCCAGTCAGCGGCGCACGGTTCCGTGGAATCCGGATCTTCGATATCAGCGATGTGCGGATCCCGAAACAGGTGGCCGCGGTTCAAACGTGCCGAGGCTCACACACGCACACCGTAGTGACCGACGTCGATGACGAGGGCAACGTCTATGTCTTTGGTTCCGGCACGGGCTCGGTGCGCTCTGGAGAAGAGCTCGCCGGGTGTTCGGACGCGGGTCCGGGCGCGGATGAGAACACGGCTCTATTCAGCATCGACGTCATCCAAATCCCGTTGGCGAAACCGGAAGAAGCGCGCATTGTGAACCGGCCGCGCATCTTTGCGGATCCGAATTCTGGCGTGATCGCAGGCTTGTGGAAGGGAGGCGATCATGGTCCGGGCACACAGAAGACTTCCGAGACCAACCAGTGCCACGACATCACGGTGTTTCCCGAGATGGGCCTCGCAGCGGGGGCGTGCTCCGGCAACGGCATCCTCCTCGATATCTCCGATCCGGTGAATCCGGTCCGGCTCGATCAGGTAGTCGACCCGAGCTTTGCCTACTGGCACTCGGCGACGTTCAACAACGACGGTACCAAAGTGATATTCACCGACGAATGGGGCGGCGGCATGCGCCCTCGATGTCGAGCCTCCGATCCCAAGCAGTGGGGCGCCAATGCGATTTTTGACATCGTCGATCGCAAGTTGCAGTTCCGAAGCTACTTCAAGTTGCCGGCGCCGCAAACCGAGGAGGAGAACTGCGTGGCCCACAACGGGTCTCTCGTCCCTGTCCCGGGGCGCGACATCATGGTTCAGGCTTGGTATCAGGGCGGCGTCTCTGTATTCGATTTCACCGATTCCTCTAGACCGGTCGAGATTGCGTTCTTCGACCGCGGCCCGATCGATGGGAGTAAGCTCGTCATGGGGGGCCATTGGTCGGCGTACTGGTACAAGGGATTCATCTACGGTACGGAGATAGCTCGGGGCCTCGACGTGCTGAAACTCGAGCCGAGTGAGTTCCTGTCGCAGAACGAGCTCGGTGCTGCGTCACTGATCACCCCGGAGGTCGTCAATGCGCAGCAGCAACGGCGGGTCGATTGGCCGGCGAAGCCCGTTGTAGCGAGGGCGTATCTGGACCAGCTGGGGCGGAGCCGGGCGCTTACCTCGGAGAGGGCCGAGGCTTTGACGGAAGCGCTCGACCGCGCCGAGCAAATCCTCGCCAGCGGTACTTCAGACAAAGGCCGAACTTCGGGGCAGCTCGACGCGTTCGCAACCGAGCTCGAGCGCGATAGCGCTGGGGCGGGCCGACGCGACCAGGCTCGACTCCGGTCACTCGCGGAGACCGTGAAAGGCGTTGCCGACAGCCTAAGGTGAACTCAGGGAGACGTCGGAAATACGCCGGCAACGTTTATCGAAGCTTTCGAATTATCGAATCCTCTTTATTTCCCCAGAAGCTCCTCGAGGGCAAGGCGCGTCTTGGGGTGAAGCTGCGCGTCGTCGAAGTAGCGGCCGACGACAGCGAGCGCTTCGTCGACGGTCGAAATATCGAGATGTCGAAGCAGATATCGTACGTCATCCAAGTCGTGGAACTCTTCGCCCAGCCGCATCGCTGCACATTTCATGGCGAGTAGGTAGTGCGGCTCTGCGACGTAGACGCGAAGGTGCGGGCGCTCGAGATAGGGAGCGAACTCTCCTCGAGGGCTGAGGAAACCCTTCACGGCATCGTTCAACCAGGTGCTCGAAACGTTTGCTTGGGCGGCGACGCGCCCTGCTGCTTCGCGGACCAGTTTGGCCGGTTTGAAGAATGCGTCGACATCGCGTGTCGCATCACGGGCATCCAGAACGAGGCACATGACCGCACCGCCGACGACGTAGAGCTCGCCCAGGCTTTCTTCTTTCGCGAGTTCTGAATCGAGTAGATCGAACAACTGGATGATGTCCGATTTGGTGAGCCGCGATGTGGACATCCTGTTAGACGCGCTCGCCGATTCCCGAATCGACGAATATGTTTCGCTTTCTGAACGGCACCGGAGACGCCCTCAGCAAGTGTGGACGGAGGCTCGCGAGGGGCGCGGCAAAACGAGGCTCCGGCAGAGGCTCGACGCCGCCGACCCAGGCCGGCGGCGAGACTCCTTTTTGCTGCGATGCTTGCTCCACCATCGCAGCTACGTAGTTCCGAAGGTAGGGCGATAGCGCTTCATCCGGAGCCTCGCCGACGGATTCTCGGAACTCCGAGCGCGTGAGACCGGCAAGAAGGTCGTTCAATTCGGCCAGGGCGAAACGCCGTTCGCCCTCATCCTGCAGCGCTCGGAGCAGCTCGGCGAATCGAACTTGGTTCTCCGGCAATGCGCGAGACAGGACATAAGCGGAGATGCTCTGTCCGGCGCGTCGTGCCAGGCGTTTGAGCGCAGCTTTCTCCTCGCGGGTTACCCGGATCTGCAGCTGCTCGGTCCTGTTCATCAACCTAGGATAGCGCCGAAGTCCTTATATGTCAATACATGTGTATTGACATATAAGTTCCCTAGAGTCACAGGATCCCGCTGCCGGCCACGGTGAGAAAACGTTGGCGAACGCGTAAGCGTCCGTGCTCCTGGCTTGAGCATTCTCGATGCTCAGGGACGCACCGCTCGTCATCTGTGTCTAAGGGCGAAAAGCTTACCTCTCCCCCTTGGGGGAGAGGTCGACGGCGTTTGCGCCGTCGGGTGAGGGGGAAGTCGGTGCTTGTACGACCGCGGTGCGAACGAGCGGCATCGCGAAGCTGCCATTCATCTGTCTGCACTGGACTGCTCCCGCTTTTCCTGTTCCAGCTTGCGCTTGACGAGAAGAGGGATTAGCGCAGCCACCGCCGCGAGCAGGCTAATCGGCGGAAGGCCTCCGTGCCACCCCGATGGCGCCAACCAGCCTTTCACGCCGAGGAACACGAGGTGAACGAGCACGAGAGCTAGAGCGAGGTAGCCCACACGCTGGGTTCGCTTCCAGCGCTTGCCTCCAAGCTCTCTCGGCATCATCGGAAGCGTGGAGATCGCCGGCGACAGGAGAAAGAACAGAGCGAGGACACCCACCGACATCGCCAGCTCGCCGTCGAGATTCAAGCCGCCATCGGAGTCGAAATACTTGGCGTAGTACGCCGGTCGCAAGAGCGCGAGCGAAAAAAAAGCGTGCACCCCGGCCATGAAGAAACCGGTCAAACCGCAGAATTTGATCACCACCAGGCGCAGCGCCTTGTCGTGATCGTGCCAGTGGATGATCTTGCCGATGAGATACGAGCACGCGACGAACACCACCGCCGCCAAGGATGTCGCCTTGTTGAGGATGAAGAGCGGGAGGTGCCGCCAAGCAACGTCCCCGGCGAGGTGATAACGGACGATCGCGTAGGCGAGCGAAGCTCCAAACACGACGGCAAACCACTTCCCTGTGGTGGGTTGCCACAGCCGATCGGGCGGCAGATCCGAATGCGCATCACTCATCTCGCGTGCCTCCTAGGGGTCTTTGGTCCCCGTTTGATGGGCGGTTCGGCCGCAAGCGATTTGCATGTGCTCCCCCAACTGGCCCAACGCGGCCTTCGGTACCCACGTGTGGGGGAAGAGCACGTTCTCACGCTCTTGTGGGTCTGTAAGCAGGTTGTAGAGTCGCGGCATTCCGTACTCGCGCGTTTCGCTAAAGACGTGATGCAACGGTTCCGGCGATCAGGCAACCTCGCGCGCGAGCCGGCGCAGCTCTACTTGTAAAGTATTGCAGATAAGTCGCTTACGAGTCAGCCTCACCCTCCAATTAATGCTTTGACATCCATCGAACATTTAGACTATGATATATCCGACCAAACTGGTCGTATATAGTAATCATGCTGAGACTCTCCAAGAAAGTGGACTACGGGCTGATGGCACTCATGCATCTGGCTCGATATGACGATGCCTCGTCCTGGAGTGCTCGCAAGATGGCGGAAACCTACGACATCCCGGGGGGGCTTCTGGCGAAGGTTCTTCAAAAGCTGGCACAAGATGGCTTCGTCGCATCCCAACATGGCCAGAAGGGCGGCTATACACTCGCACGTCCCGCCAGCCAGATCAGCGTGGCGGAGATCGTGCGAGCGATCGATGGGACGCTGTCCTTGACCGAATGTTCGTCGGTCGATGGGAACTGCCTGCAATTCGAGAACTGCAATGTGAAGAGCCCTCTACAAAGACTCCACGATCGCGTCGTCGGGATGTTGTCCACTCTGACCATCGCTCAGATGGTCGCGCAAGAGTCCGAGATTCGCCCAGCCGGCAATCCTGAAAGTCCTGACGTTCCTGACGTTCCTGACGTTATTGATGAGCTGCCGGTCCTCCAATAGGAAATTCGGACCGAAGTGAATCGGTCCAGAAGAACTCGACAAGGGGAGTATAGATGACCAAACCGTCCAGCAACATAGAAGAACTCGTCAACAAAGAGTACAAGTACGGGTTCGTTACCGATATCGAAACGGATGCGGTCCCCCCTGGATTGAACGAGGACGTCATTCGGGTGATCTCGGAGAAGAAGGAAGAACCGGAGTGGTTGCTGGAGTGGCGACTCAAGGCCTACCGGCACTGGCTCACGATGGTCGAGCCGAAATGGCCGAACGTTCACTACCCACCCATCAATTATCAGGACATCATTTACTACTCGGCTCCGAAGCAGAAGGACGGACCGAAGAGTCTCGATGAGGTCGACCCCCAGCTCCTCGAAACATACGCCAAGCTGGGTATCTCACTCGAAGAGCAAGGGCGGCTGGCTGGCGTTGCAGTGGACGCGGTTTTCGACAGCGTCTCGGTGGCTACGACCTTCAAGGAGAAACTTTCCGAGCTCGGGATCATCTTCTCCAGCTTCTCGGAGGCGGTGAAGGAACATCCCGATTTGGTTCGGAAGTACCTGGGCTCGGTGGTGCCCTACACGGATAACTTTTTCGCCACGCTGAACTCGGCGGTCTTTACTGACGGCTCGTTCGTGTACATTCCCAAGGGCGTTCGTTCTCCGATGGAGCTTTCCACCTATTTTCGAATCAATGCCTCCGCCACGGGTCAGTTCGAGCGGACGCTCATCGTTGCCGACGAGGGCGCCCATGTGAGCTATCTCGAAGGTTGCACCGCGCCGATGCGGGATGAGAATCAGCTCCACGCCGCGGTGGTCGAGCTGGTGGCTCTCGATAGCGCCGAGATCAAGTACTCGACGATCCAGAACTGGTATCCGGGCGACAAAGAGGGCAAGGGGGGGATTTACAATTTCGTGACCAAGCGCGGCAAGTGCGCCGGAGTCAACTCGAAAATCTCCTGGACCCAGGTGGAGACCGGCTCGGCGATCACCTGGAAGTATCCGAGCTGCATTCTGCTAGGCGAGAACTCGGTGGGCGAGTTCTACTCGGTGGCCCTGACCAACAACTATCAGCAGGCGGACACCGGGACCAAGATGCTCCATATCGGTCGAAACACGCGCAGTACCATCATTTCCAAGGGGATCTCCGCCGGTCACGGACAGAACACCTACCGGGGGCAGGTGAAAATCCAGAAGAGCGCGGTCGGGGCGCGGAATTTTTCACAATGTGACTCACTGTTGATCGGAGACAAGTGTGGCGCTCACACGTTTCCGTATATCGAGGTGAAGAACCCCACCGCGCAGATGGAGCACGAGGCAACCACATCGAAGATCGGAGAGGATCAACTCTTCTACTGTAATCAGCGGGGCATTTCCACCGAAGATGCGATGACGATGATCGTCAACGGGTTCTGCAAGCAAGTTCTTCGTGAGCTCCCCATGGAATTCGCGGTCGAGGCGCAAAAGCTCCTCGGCGTCAGTTTGGAAGGGAGCGTAGGTTAGAAGCGATGGCAAAGGGAAAATCAGCGATGCTCGAAATCAACGATCTTCACGCCAAGGCCGGCTGTGTGGAGATTCTGAAGGGAATCAACCTCAAGGTAAATGCCGGCGAGGTGCACGCCATCATGGGGCCCAATGGTTCCGGCAAGAGCACCTTGTCTCAAGTACTTGCGGGAAGAGAGACGTACGTTGTTACCCGGGGAGAGGTGTTGTATCGAGGAGAGAACTTGCTGGAAATGCCTCCCGAGGTCCGTGCCTGTGAAGGCATCTTTCTGGCTTTTCAATACCCGGTGGAGATTCCCGGCGTCAACAATACCTATTTCTTGAAGGCGGCGGCCAACGCGATCCGGAAGCATCGCGGCGAAGAAGAGCTCGACGCCATGGACTTCCTGGCCTTGGTTCGCAAGAAGATGAAGCTGGTGGAAATGGATGAAGGGCTCATCAACCGTCCCGTCAACGAAGGATTCTCCGGCGGCGAGAAGAAGCGAAACGAAGTGTTTCAACTTGCGGTCCTGGAGCCGGCGCTTGCTATCCTCGACGAGACGGACTCCGGGCTCGATATCGACGCTCTGAAGGTCGTGGCCAATGGCGTCAACACGCTTCGCAGCGAAGAGCGCGCCTTTGTCGTGATCACGCACTATCAGAGACTGCTGAATTACATCGTGCCCGATTTCGTTCACGTGATAGATGACGGACGCATCGTGCGCTCGGGAGGCAAAGAGTTGGCCCTCGAGCTCGAGGAGAAGGGGTACGGTTGGATCGAGAAGGTACCGGCGCCGAGTCAGACCGCCGAGGCTGTTTGAGCCGTCATGCCACCATGCCTCCCATGTTAGAAGCGACCAAGCAACTGGGAAATTACCTCGAGGAGTTTTCGCGCTTCGAGAAGGCCCTCGGGGGCAAGCCATCCTGGGTTCATTCTCTGCGGCAGGCAGCCATGCAACGCTTCGCGGAGCGCGGCTTCCCGACCACCCACGATGAAGAATGGCGTTTCACGAGCGTCGCCCCGATCACGCGCAACGCGTTCGAGCTCGCCACGCCCACAACTGTTTCACCCGATGCCCCTGCCCATATCGCCCGACTCGGTCTCGGCGAGTGGAACCGGAGCGAGCTGGTCTTCGTTAACGGATGGTTTTCGCCGGCGCTCTCGTCCATACGTTCTTTACCCCAAGGAGCGTTTGTGGGGAGCCTGAGTGAAGCCTTGGAGACGAAACGCGACCTCGTCGAACCGCACCTAGCAGGCTATGCTGACTACCGAGAGAATAGCTTCGCCGCATTGAATACAGCTTTCCTCGGGGATGGAGCCTTCGTTTTCTTGCCCAAGGGAGGAGTCGTCGAGGAACCCATTCACCTCGTGTTCCTCTCTGCTCCTGGCGATACGGCCACGGTCTCGCACCCGCATAACCTTATTGTTGCGGAGTCGGGAAGCCAGGCAAGGATTGTGGAAAGCTACGCGGGGACGGACGGGATCGGCTATTTCACCAATGCGACCACCGAGGTTGTGGCCGGGGAAAGCGCCAACCTCGATCACTACAAGCTCCAACGCGAAAGCGCTCAGGCGTTCCACGTCGCCACGCTTCATTTTCAGCTCGAGCGGAGCGCGACGGTTTCTACTCACTCGATCTCGTTAGGTGGTGGGCTCGTTCGGAACGACATCAACGCCGTCTTGGACGGGGAGGGCGGCGATCTTACGCTAAACGGGCTCTATGTCGTGGGAGGCGAACAGCATGTCGACCACCATACGGTGATCGACCATGCTAAGCCGCACTGTACGAGCCGGGAGCTCTACAAAGGGATCTTGAACGAGCGTGCTCAAGCCGTCTTCAACGGCCGGGTCATCGTGCGTCCCGACGCCCAGAAGACCGATGCCCAGCAAACCAACAAGAACCTCCTGCTTTCGGACGAGGCCTTGGTAAATACTATCCCCCAGCTCGAGATCAACGCCGACGACGTGAAGTGCGCGCACGGCGCGACCATTGGTCAGCTAGACGCCGACGTTCTCTTCTACCTTCGTTCTCGCGGGATCGACATCGAAACCGCCCGGCATCTCCTGACCTTCGGGTTCATGAGTGACATCAACTCCAGGATCAAGGTCGATGCGATTCGGTCGGAGCTCGAAAGGACATTGTTCGCCGGTTTGCCCGCACCAGTGAATGTGAGCGACGGGACACCCCGATGAGCGCCCGATGAGTGTTGGCAGCAAGCCTTCGGCTACTCCACCGGTCGCAGCGAAGAAGCCGTACGACGTCTACCGGCTCCGAGAAGACTTCCCCATTCTGAAGCAAAAAGTTCGAGGCAAGCCTCTCGTCTACCTAGACAATGCGGCTAGCTCGCAGAAGCCGAGGAAAGTGATCGATGCTATCTCGCGCTTTTACTCCGAAGATTATTCCAACATCCATCGCGGCGTCCACGAGCTGAGCCAGCGGGCCACCAAAGGCTACGAAGACGCTCGGCTCAAGGTGCAGCGTTTCATCAAGGCGGCCAGCGAGCGGGAGATCATCTTCGTACGCGGCACCACCGAGGCCATCAACCTGGTAGCCGAAACCTATGGACGGGCTCAGGTAGGTGCTGGCGACGAAGTCTTGATCACGACCATGGAGCATCATTCCAACATCGTTCCATGGCAGATGCTTTGCGAGGAAAAAGGCGCTTACCTGAGAGTCGCCCCTATTAATGACCGGGGCGAAGTGATCCTGGACGAGCTCGAAAAACTCCTTAGCCCGAAGACCAAATTGGTGGCCTTGGCCCATGTTTCGAACGCGCTCGGCACCATCAACCCCGTGCGGGAGATTATTCGCATGGCGCACGCGGGTGACATTCCAGTCCTCCTCGATGCAGCGCAGGCCGTACCGCACATGGCCGTCGATGTGCAGGAGCTGGACGTCGACTTCTACGCCTTCTCGAGCCATAAGATGTTCGGCCCATCGGGGGTCGGTGTTCTCTATGGCAAGGAAGCGCTCCTCGAGGCGATGCCGCCCTACCAGGGTGGGGGAGATATGATCAGCTCGGTCACCTTCGAGAAGACGACCTACAACCAGCTTCCCTACAAATTCGAGGCAGGAACGCCGAACATTGCCGACGTGGTGGGACTGGGCGCCGCCATCGACTACGTCGAAGAGATCGGGATGGATGCCATGGAAGTTTACGAACAGGAGCTACTGGAGTACGGAACTCAAGCGCTCTCGAAGATTTCGGGGCTCACCATCATCGGCCAGGCGAAGGAAAAGGCGTCGGTTCTTTCTTTCGCCTTGGAGGGGATCCACCCCCACGACGTCGGCACGGTCTTGGATCAGGGCGGTATCGCGGTTCGAACCGGACACCACTGCGCACAGCCGGTAATGGACCGATTCGGACTCCCCGCCACCGCCCGCGCCTCGCTCGCGCTCTATAATACGAAGGAAGAGATCGATATCTTGGTCGAAGGAATTCATAAGGTCATCGAGGTGTTTCGTTGATGGAGGGACTGCGCGAGCTTTATCAAGAAGTCATCCTGGACCATAGCAAAAAACCCCGCAATTTCCGCGAAATCGAAAACGCCAGGCATCAGGCCAAGGGGCACAATCCCTTGTGCGGAGACAAGGTCACCGTCTTCATCACCGTGGAAGACGGCAAGATCCAAGACCTCGGTTTTCAAGGAGCAGGCTGCGCGATCTCGACGGCGTCGGCGTCGCTGATGACCGAGAGTCTGAAAGGGAAGACCCTGGAAGACGCGGAGGCGCTTTTCGGACAGTTTCACGGTCTGGTGACCGGCAAGCTCGAGCCGGGAGGCGGAACCGAAGGTCTCGGTAAACTTACGGTCTTCGCCGGCGTCCAAGAGTTTCCGATTCGCGTGAAGTGCGCCACACTGGCGTGGCATACGTTGCGGGCCGCGTTGGACAAGACCGACGAGGCTGTATCCACAGAGTAGGGGGAGTAGAAAGAATGACGGAAACGAACGAACCCAAGGTGACCGGCAGCCCTGACAGTAACGACGGGCCTGACAGTAACGACAGTAACGACAGCGCCGAGAAAAACACCACCAACGAGGCCGGGGTCTCGAAGGATCTCAAGAGCAAGGTGGTCGAGGTGCTCGAGACGTGTTTCGATCCCGAGATCCCCGTCAATATTTACGAGCTGGGACTCATTTACGACATCGACATCGACGACGCGGGCTCGGTCGCGATCCAGATGACCTTGACCTCGCCGGCCTGCCCGGTGGCCGGGTCGCTTCCGCCGGAAGTAGAGAACAAGGTTAAAAATGTCGAAGGGGTCAGCGCGGCCAAGGTGGAGGTTATCTGGGAGCCTCCCTGGACACCGGAAAAAATGACTGAGGCCGCTCGGTTACAGCTCGGGATGTTCTGAACCCGCCCGACGTTTTCCCGCCCGGCCACCTCGCATCGATTCCATCGCAGTGTTGCCGCTAGAGAATCTCGGTCGAGTTGAATGGTAAACATCAAGAGCGCACAACAAGCTAGCTGGCCCGAGGAGCTTTTTGCGGTGCTACAGGACATGGCGATTCGCCAGGCGGTATATGTACCGGATGCGGGCCATACGCGCTTGATCGAGCTTTGTCATGCCGACGAGCACATCAAAGCCATTCCCCTGACCACAGAAGAGGAAGGCATCGCTTTGCTCGCGGGCGCCTGGCTTGGCGGCGAGCGCGGCGTATTGCTGACGCAATCGAGTGGCGTCGGTAACTGCATCAACATGCTGGCGATGGTCCAGGAGTGTCGCTTTCCCTTACTCATGCTAGTGACCATGCGCGGTGAGTGGGGAGAGTTCAATCCATGGCAGGTACCGATGGGACAAGCGGCCCGACGCTTACTTCAGGAGGTCGGCGTAATCGTCCATCATGTGGACGTGGCCGAGCGGCTGGCTGAGACAGTCGAGGCTGCGGCGCGATTGGCTTTCAACGCCAACCACGCAGTAGCCGTTTTGGTTTCACAACGGATCGTTGGTTTCAAAAATTGGGAATGTAAGTAGCCCATCTTCGTCGATATCCAGCACGATGCCGGACTCTTCCAGCCATGACACGTAGCAAGGAAATTACACTTGACCGCCACGAGGTGGTCCCACGGATTCTTGAGGATCGCGGTGATGCCTTACTCATCGCAGGTCTTGGGAGTACGGCATGGGACGCGGCAGCCGCAGGCGACCACCCCGATAACTTCTACCTGTGGGGCGCAATGGGCGGTGCGGCCATGATCGGCCTTGGGCTTGCGCTGGCGCAACCGAATCGACGCGTGCTCGTGATCACCGGGGATGGCGAGTTACTTATGGGGCTCGGCGGGCTCGCGACTATCGCCGTGCAACGGCCGCAAAACCTGTCGGTGGTTGTTATCGACAACGAGCGCTACGGCGAGACCGGCATGCAGGACTCACACACCCGCTTCGGCGTTGATCTGGCAGGCATCGCTAGCGCTGCAGGTTTCGTGCACAGCGCGACGGTGTACGATCAAGGCGAGCTTGACGCCCTCGTTCCGACGCTTTACAGCGGCGATGGCCCAACTTTTGCCGCCATCAAGGTCAAAGCCGTATCACCGCCTACGGTGCTGCCGGCACGCGATGGTGCGTATCTTAAGAATCGTTTCCGCGAGGCCGTACTTGGCGGGCAAGCGAATGAGTAAAGGTGGTCGAATCTACAAGTTTCATGGAGGGGTGTATGAACACGGCACGGCAACCGCTTGAAACGTACAAGATGTACATCGACGGGAAGTGGGTGGAGTCTGCTTCCGGCGACTACTTTGAGAGCGAGAACCCGTACACGGGTCGTCCGTGGGCGCGAATTCCGAAAGGCAATGCCGAGGATGTCGACCGCGCCGTGCAGGCCGCCCACAAGGCTTTCACAACCGGCAAGTGGCCGAAGCTGACGGCGACCGAGCGCGGCGCACTGCTGCGCAAGCTTGGCGACGCCCTCGCCGAACATGCGGAGCAGCTTGCGGAGATCGAGGTGCGCGACAACGGCAAGCTGATCGCCGAGATGGGTGCGCAGCTCAAATACGCACCCCAGTGGTATTACTACTATGGCGGCCTAGCCGACAAGATCGAGGGGGCGGTTATACCCATCGATAAGCCCGGGAATTTCAACTATACGCGCTACGAGCCGCTGGGTGTGATAGGCGCGATCGTTCCGTGGAACTCGCCACTGCTACTCACGACCTGGAAGCTTGCCCCGGCACTCGCGGCGGGCAACACCGTCGTGATCAAGCCGTCCGAGTACACCTCGGCCTCCACGCTCGAGTTTGTGAAGCTGCTCGAGCAAGCGGGGTTGCCGCCCGGTGTGGTGAACGTGGTTACGGGTTTCGGTCCGGATGTGGGTACCCCACTGGTTGAGCACCCACTCGTGCGCAAGGTGGCCTTTACCGGATCCGACAAGACCGGGCAGCTGATCTATGAAACGGCGGCGCGCGGACTCAAGCGCGTAAGCCTCGAGCTTGGTGGCAAATCTCCCAATATCGTGTTCGACGACGCCGACATAGACAATGCGGTGAAAGGTGTCATATCGGGGATCTTCGCCGCCACCGGCCAAACCTGCATTGCCGGATCGAGGCTGCTTGTGCAACAAAGCATCCACGATGAGTTTGTCGATAAGTTGCTCGGTTTCGCTAAGACTGCGAAGATGGGCGATCCGATGAGCCTCGACACCCAGGTCGGACCGGTCACGAACAAGCCGCAGTACCAAAAAGTGCTCGACTACATCGACATCGCCAAAAGCGAGGGAGTGGAAACCTTGCTTGGGGGGGGCAAGGCAACGCGTCCCGAGTGCGGCGATGGCTGGTTTGTCGAGCCGACGATCTTTACGCACGTAAAAAACTCGATGCGCATCGCCCAGGAAGAAGTGTTCGGTCCGGTCCTTTCTGTCATACCATTCAAAGACGAAGACGAAGCAGTCGCGGTCGGTAATGACATCGTCTTCGGTCTCGCCGCTGGAGTGTGGACGCAGAGCATTCGTCGTGCCATCACGATGGCGGAACGTTTGCAGGCAGGCACCGTATGGGTGAACACCTACCGCGCGGTGAGTTTCATGTCGCCCTTCGGCGGATACAAGCGCAGCGGGCTCGGGCGCGAAAACGGCCAGGAAATGATCAAGGAGTACATGCAGATCAAGAGTGTGTGGATCTCTACCTCGACCGAGGTTCCGAATCCGTTTGTTATTCGTTAGGCTGAAGGTGCTCCGCGAATCGTCTCTAGCATCGAGCGATAGCCCGAAGGGTCGACCCGCGCGTCGATCAGCACGGGTCCTTCCGTCGCCAAGGCCGTGGCAAACGCCTCTTTGAACTCAGTCTCCGTGACCGCGGCAAAGGCCTCGAATCCGAAACCGCGAGCGAGCGTCGGGAAGTCCGGTCCGCAGTAGCTCATGTCTCGGTCCCCATAGCCCTTCTGCTCCTGCTTGACTTTGATGAGGGAGAGAGTTCGGTCGTTGAACACGACGATGACGATCGGCAAGCCGAGGCGCTTCACGGTTTCCAGCTCCGCCGCCACCATCATCAGCCCGCCGTCTCCAGTGAAGCAGATGACGGGCCAGTCGGGACGAGCGAGCTGGGCGGCGATGGCGGCGGGAAGCGCGAAGCCCATCGTGGCCAACCCGTTGCTAATGAGGAAGCTCTGAGGCGCTCGCGCCGTCCAGAAGTGGGTCAGGGGGAACATGTGGGCCCCGGAATCGACAACGGCGATACTTGGTTCCGGTGCCATTTCCCTGGACATCTGTACGACGCGGTGGGGTGCCAAACCCTCCGTCGGAACCGCCAGTCTTTCGACCACGGAGCGCTTGAGCTCGGCCAGCGTCTCTCTTTTCCACTCGGTAAGCACATCGCGGCCGAGTTGTGCCATCAGCTCCTGAAGGATCTGTCCCGGCTGACCGGTGAGGGCGACATCGGGGCGGTAGTAATGAGCCGAGGACGGCTCGCGGCTGATGTGGATGACGGGGCTCTTGTAGGCCCACCGCTTGGGGATCAACTCCACATGGTCGAGCCCGACGGCCACGATCACGTCGGCGGCCCCGACGACGCCCTGCTCGATGGCGGCTCCCGTGAAGATCCCCGCGTGCAGCGGGTGATCGTCCGGCACGACGCCTTTCGCCTTGTAGGTCGTGAGGACGGGAGCGCCGAGACGCGTGGCCAGCTCTCGGACATGTCGGGTATCCTCATCATCTCGGCACTCTAATCCCACAAGCAGCACGGGTCGTCGGGACGAGCGAATCCTCTCGGCGGCCCGGTTCATCCCGGAAATCTCCGTGAGAGGCTCTGGCCCGGGCTCCCCCACGAGAGCCGACACGGCGGCCGGCTCGGACGCTACGTCCGCCGGTAGCTCCAGATGCACCGGCCCCCGGGGGTCGGTCAAGGCGAGCTCAACTGCTTCGGCGATCTGAGCATGCGCCGTGGTTGGACGGACGATCGTGCTCGCTTTGGCAGCGGTGCCGAGGAGACCTCGGTGGTCGAGAGCTTGGTGGGTCGTAAAGGCACGCGTTTCCTCGGGGTGGCGGTCGGTGAAGACGACCAGGGGCGCCCGGTCCAGCCGCGCGTAGGCGACCCCGTTGACCGCGCTCGCCGCTCCCGGTCCCAGGGCGACGAGGGCGGCACCGGGTTTTCCTGTGAGCTCTCCGGTGACCGCGGCCATGATACAGGCGGCCGTTTCCTGGTGACACAAGACGAAGGGCAGACCGCAGCGGCGGGCCGCCTCCAGGAGCTCCAGGCTGGAGCCGCCACCGGGAACTCCGAACAACCGCGCCGCTCCCGCGTTCTTGAGACCGCTAAGCAGTACTTCCGCTACCGAGGACACCGTCTACCTCGGTGTCGGATCTTGGCGTCCTGTACTCGGAGGCCATGTCTGCGGGACGTGACCACGCTTGTAAATCATCATGGTCCGCTTGAACTCGATAATCACCTTCCCGTCCTGATTGAGGCCGGTCGTTTTCACCTTGACGATGCCGACGTTGGGTCGTGACTTGGACTCGCGCTTTTCGAGGACCTCGCTCTGCGAGTAAACGGTGTCTCCTTCGAAGAGAGGATGCGGCAAGCGCACCTCGTCCCAACCCAGGTTCGCCATGGCGTTCTGGGAGGTGTCCGTCACCGACTGGCCGGTCACTAGAGCCAGCGTAAACGTGGAATCCACCAGCGGCTTTCCTATCTCGGTCTTGCCGGCGTAGGCGTGATCGAAATGTAGCGGGTTGGTGTTTTGCGTCAATAGGGTAAACCAGATGTTGTCGGCGGCAATGACGGTCCTTCCGAGTGGGTGGCGATAGATGTCACCGACCTCGAAGTCTTCGTAAACTCGCCCGGTCCACCCTTCTTTGATTGCCATGGTCTTAACCTCACCTGGTCAACGGGCCACCATTGAGAATAATCTTGTAGAAATTCGCTTCAGGATTAGATCACTCCCGCCCGTCGGAGCGTTTCGAAAGTGCTCGAATCGAATCCCAGCTCCCGGAGGATGGCCTCGGTGTGCTGGCCCAGGGCCGGAACGGCTTCCATCAAGGGCTCGACCCCCTCCATGATCACGGGAGGAAGGAGAACCCGCACTGGGCCCGCAGGGGAGTCCACTTCCTGCCAGCGTTCGCGGGCGGCAAGCTGCGGGTGCTCCAAAAACTCCTGAACGCTTCTCATACGACCATGGGCAATCTGCGCCTGCCCGAGGCGCTCCACAACCTGCCGAGAGCTGAGTTCCTGAAACGACGACTCGATCAGGGCATGGAGAGCCTCACGATTCCGAACACGCTTCGAGTTGGAGTCGAAGCGGGGGTCCTCCGCCAGCTCGGGACGCTTCAAGACATGCTTGCAAAAGCGCTTCCACTCCGTCTCGTTCTGGACGGCGAGATACACGACGTCACCCCCACCGCTCGCAAAAGGTCCGTAAGGGGCAATCGCGGCGTGGCTCGGTCCGGTTCGAGGTGGGGCCGAGCCTCCATAGCCGGTGTAAAGCGCCGGATAGCCCATCCACTCTCCCAGCGCGTCGAGAAGAGAGACTTCGATGGCCAGTCCCTCACCGGTTTTGGCCCGACAAAGAAGTGCTGACAGAACCCCCGCGTAGGCATACGTACCGGCCGCGATGTCGGCGACGGAGATCCCCACCTTGGAAGGAGTCTCCTCGGTTCCGGTGATGGAGATGAGTCCCGTCTCTGCCTGGACGAGCAGATCGTAAGCTTTCTCCTCTCGCAATGGACCCGACGAGCCGTAGCCGGAAATCGTGCAGATAATGAGACGGGGGTGCCTTTTTCTCAAGTCCAGCGACCCCAGTCCGAGCCGGTCCACGGCACCCGGCGCCAGGTTGTGAATGAACACGTCCGCCTTGGCCAGAAGCTGGTCCACGATGGAACGAGCTTCTTCTTGTTTGAGGTCGAGGGTGAGGGATTCCTTCGACCGGTTGAGCCAGACGAAATGACTGGACAAGCCCTTGACGGTCGTGTCGTAGGAGCGAGCGAAGTCGCCGATCTTCGGGCGCTCGATCTTGATCACCCGCGCGCCGAGATCGGCGAGCTGGCGACTGGCAAAGGGGCCCGCCACGGCTTGCTCGACGGCGACGACGGTGATCCCGTCCAGTGGAAGCATTAATAAGACCGGGGGAGTCCCAGCGTGTGCTCGGCCACATACGCCAGAATGAGGTTCGTCGAGATCGGAGCGACCTGATAGAGCCTCGTCTCTCGAAACTTGCGCTCGATGTCGTACTCTTCGGCGAAGCCGAAGCCGCCGTGGGTCTGAACGGCGACGTTGGCCGCCTCCCAGGAGGCGTCTGCCGCCAAGAGCTTGGCCATGTTGGCTTCAGCCCCACAGGGCTTGCCGCGATCGAAAAGCGCCGCAGACTCGAAACGCATGAGGTCCGCAGCTTCTACATTAATATGGGCGCGCGCAATGGGGAACTGAACGCCTTGGTTCTGGCCGATGGGCCGGCCGAAGACCACGCGTTCTTTGGCATAACGGCAGGACCGATCGAGGAACCAGCGCCCGTCACCGATGCACTCGGCAGCGATGAGAATCCGCTCGGCGTTCAAGCCGTCGAGAAGGTAGCGAAAACCCTTGCCCTCGGCGCCGATCAAGTTCTCGACCGGAACTTCGAGCTCCTCGATGAAGAGCTCCGTTGAATGATGGTTCATCATGGTGCGAATAGGCCGAATGGTGATGCCGTTGCCGACCGCCTGGCGCAGGTCAACCAACAAGATGGACAGTCCATCGGTTCGTTTCTCAACTTGCTCAGCCGGCGTGGTGCGAGCCAGGAGGAGAAGCAAGTCCGAATGTTCGGCCCGCGAGATGAACACCTTTTGGCCGTTGACCACATACTTGTCACCCTTCCGCACCGCCGTCGTCTTGAGCTGGGTCGTATCCGAGCCGGTCGTGGGCTCGGTCACGCCGAAGGCTTGCAAGCGTACCTCGCCGCGGGCAACGGCCGGCAGGTACTGTTTCTTCTGGCGATCCGATCCGTGTCGAAGCAGCGTCCCCATGATGTACATTTGTGCGTGGCAAACGGCGGCATTACCCTCGGAGTGGTTGATCTCCTCCAGGATCAGGCTCGCTTCCAGGACGCCCAATCCGATGCCGCCGTGTTCTTCGGGGATGAGTGCTGCCAGCCAGCCTCCTTCGGTGAGGGCTTCGACGAAGGCCGCCGGGTACCCCCCCCGACGATCCAAATCGCGCCAATACTCTCCCGGGAAGCCGCTGCAGATCTCGCGGACGCCCTTTCTTATCTGTTCTTGCTCAGGGGTATGCTGAAACGGCATTGAGCTCTCGCGATTCCCATGTTCTCGAAGCGGAACACCCTGCGATTCTATACCAGGCACCACCTCTGGGAACATCACACGGGTGCGGAGATCTCGCGCTCTTCGTCAATCTGGACGGAGAGCGGGGGTTCTTCGCCGCCCCCTATAAGGCGGCGGATAGGCCTGTCCCTCGTCAATACTCGTCAGCCTGTGCAATCAAGGTCTTACCACCCGCTTGAGTTCCGGGCCGAAGAAAGCGAAACTCCGCCGCCATGCTCCGTGTACTCATTTTCTTCGTCTCTCTCGGCGCCCGTGCGTTGCGGGCGATGTGTCGGCGGCGGGCCGACCTGGTGATGGAAAACCTCGCTCTGAGGCAGCAGTGACGGCGTTCAAGAAAGAGCGACCCCGGCCACCCCTCGACGACACGGACCGCGCATTCTGGGTTGCGCTCCGAAGCTCGTGGCCGGCGTGGGCGAGCCGCTTGGTCATCGTCAACGCAGACACAGTCAAGCAGTGGAATCGGGAACGATTCCGACGATACTGGACTCGGATCTCACGCAGACGCTATCCAGGCCGACCTCGGATTGACGCCGAGATTCGCCGACTCGTCCGCACGATGTCGCAAGACGGCTGGGGCGCACCTCGTATCCACGCCGAGCTCATGAAGCTCGGCTTCATCATCTCGGAGAAGACGGTGTCGCGATACATGCCGCGGCTCCCAGCGGAGCCCAATCAGGTCAAGCGTTGGGTAGTGTTCTTGCGGAACCACAAGGACGACATTGCCGCCATGGATCTGTTCACCGCGCCGACCGCGTCGCTTCGGCTGCTGTACGGCTTCTTCGTCATCGAGCACGGCCGCCGCCATATCTTGCACTTCAACGCCACATTCCATCCGACCTCGGCCTGGGTGATGCAGCAACTGCGTGAGGCATTTCCGTACGACACCGCGCCGCGATACCTCATCTTGGACCGCGACTCCATATTCAGCCCCGCGGTGGTCGGGTTCATAAGGGCCATGGGCACAAAGCCTGTTCGCATTTCGTATCGGAGCCCTTGGCAAAATGGCACCGCTGAGCGCTGGATCGGAAACTGCCGGGGCGAGCTCCTTGAACATGTCGTAGTCCTCGGCGAGCGCCATCTCGTGCGGCTCATGCGCTTGTATCTCAGTTACTACCATGAAGATCGTTGTCACTTGGGGCTCGAAAACGACACGCCGAACGAGAGACGAATCACGCCGCGACCGTCACCCACGGCGAAAGTTGTCGCACTGCCGCGCGTCGGTGGACTGCACCACCGCTACGAGTGGAGCGAGGCTGCGTAGCAACGTTTTCGGCCGCATCCGGGGCCCCGAGTCTTGACATCCCCGGCCCTCCTGAATCCGCGCTCCCGCTTCAACCCGGCGCCATCTCTCACGCGTTTGAACCCCGTTTCATCGTCCCTTCTCGCTTCGAACGGCTGTTCGTCCCAACCGGATCTATAATGACGAGGCACAGCCCTTCAACGCCGATGGGCCCATCTCATCCGACGGGTGTTTGAAGTCGACCCCCTCGTTTGCACCCAATGCGCGGGACAACTCCGCGTCGTGGCCTTCATCACCGAGCCGCGAGTCATCTTCCCCATTACCTCGAATGTGCTATTTTCCGGACCCACCGACAGCCGAAGCAATCTCACGAACACGAACTCACTAGTCTTGGCTCGCGCGGCCACAGTCAAATTTCCTATGATTTAACGCCATGCGGGTCCCCGGCTAGAATTCTCCGGAGTGCGTCCTGATTCTATCCAAGACCTCTTTGAACGTTGGTCCCGGAGAGAGTAGCAAGCTGTTTATTGACTCAAACTCCTTCTCGAACAAGCGGTAGGTCTTGTCATCGGTGATCGTAAAGGCGCTCCGGGCCGCAAACTCCTTCGCATCCTCTCCACGGAGCTTTTCTTGCTTGTAGGTTTGGTAGTCTGTCGTCCCGATAAACTTCTTGACCCGCTCGAGCTCCAGCAGCTTGTAGAGATCATAGTAATGCCGCATAAACTGGCGAGGACGATCTCTTTCTTCATTCCGATCCCGATACTGCCGGAACCTTTTGCAAATCGTTTGGAGTTTATCAACGACCGTGTACTCGGGATTGAAGCATTTGACTGCCGTAGCCCGGTTATCAACGACATCAATATTCGCCTGAAGAGCCTTCTCCAGAGCCCAGCTGGTGAAATCCCTTGGCTCATTCGGAGCTGTCCGTGCGAACCCAATCTCGAGGAGTACCTCGGGTTTCAGCTCAGGCAACGCCTTGAAGTATGAGTCGAACTTGAGGCTGATCCCTCCGTTCCGAGCCTTCTCATCGTCGTAGGCTCGGTTCCTTTCCACAGCAATCCCTGGAATTTCGAACTCTTTGGCGAGACCGTCATAAAACTCGCATCGAGCTTCGATGTGGGCAGGCTTCTCTCCTTTGAGGTTCAATCCTTCCGGGGGCTCAAAGCGGATGTCGATGTCTTCCGAGAAACGATCAATGCAGCGCCATCCTTTCGAGAGCGAGGTGCCGCCTTTCATTTCAAACTCAAAACCTTTCTGCTTCAATCCCCAAAGGCAATGCATGACCCAGTAGTCTTTCTCAATCACGATGGGAAGGAGGTTCTTCTCCGCACCGAGGGTCTCGAACAACGCCTTGGCGTCGGGCAATTCGTGGACCAATTTAGGCAAGCGCCTCTTGCAGGGCTCTTCGTGCAGCGGGGCGTCCGTATCGCTCTAGGTGTTTTCTCACACCTGCCTGGTCGAACTGGTTCAAGCGGGACTTCAAATTCCGAAGCACAAGACCCGTATTATCGGGCAGGTGCTTGAGATTGTTGAGCATGTCGACGAGTAGATACTCCTTACTCAGTTTTTCAGGATAGGCTGGAACCACCCGGAACTTGAAGTGCTTCCCGCCCAGAGAGAAATCGCCTGACCGCTTGTGGTTGTAGACCAGATAGGTGTTATAGACCTGGGTCAGGCCAAGGCCAAGTTGGTTGTAGTAATTGCAGGAGGTCAGCAGGAAGTCGGCTGTTTTAAGAAAAGCACGCACGAGATCCCGGTCGTCCGGCGGAGTGTTGCCGAAACGATTCTTACGAGGACGATAGTAGAGTCCCCCGGCCAGTTTCTTGACGTCTCTACTGGCAACAAGCGACCTAAGATCCCGGTCCACGGCCGTCGAGAAGCCTTTGAGGTGTTGGCGCCGATAGACCCGTCCAGGGCGCATAGATTTTTTTAGCTTATCTGCATTTTTCATGGCTTCTCTCCTCAGGAGTAGTATAGACAGATTCCCGCCCGGATTGCAAGTATTTTATATTATAATACATGCGAATATATTGGCTATCCTACTTAAAATAAGGATCTTTGCCATTAGTGTGCATGCCGGCGTTTTCTTCCAAGGCCCCGGGGCGGTGCGCATGGAGAACATGCTCCTCGATTGGATGGCCGATCTGGTGGGATACCCTGAGAGCGCCGCGGGGAGCTTGAGCTCGGGAGGCAGTATCGCCAACCTTGGCGGGATCGTCGCCGCACGGGATGCCCACGGTTTGAAGGCCAGGGATTTCGAGCGCTCGGTGATCTACTTGACCGATCACGTCCACCACTCGGTGGATAAGGCGATCCGCATCGCTGGCCTCGGTGAGTCGGCTCGGACGATCGTACCTGTGGACGCACGTCGTCGAATGGACCCCGAGGCCCTTGAGGAGGCGATCCAGAAAGACAAGGCCGCCGGACTGAGCCCCTGGCTCGTCATCGCCTCCGCGGGAACCGCCGACACCGGGGCGGTGGATCCGCTCGGAAACATAGGCGAGATCGCCAGCCGCCGATCTCTCCCCCGAGTTCAGCAAGCATTTCCGCGCCCTCAGACTTTGGTTGCCGCTGAAGCTTTTCGGAGTGCGGCCCTTCCGAGCGGCTCTAGAGGAGAAAATGCTTTTGGCTCGCTACTTCTACGAGAAGATTCAGTCCATGGACGGATTCGAGGTCGGTCCTTTCCCAGACCTCTCGGTGGTCACGTTCCGGTTGTCCATCGTCAAAACTCGTCAGCCTGTGCAATCAAGGTCTTACCACCCGCTTGAGTTCCGGGCCGAAGAAAGCGAAACTCCGCCGCCATGCTCCGTGTACTCATTTTCTTCGTCTCTCTCGGCGCCCGTGCGTTGCGGGCGATGTGTCGGCGGCGGGCCGACCTGGTGATGGAAAACCTCGCTCTGAGGCAGCAGTGACGGCGTTCAAGAAAGAGCGACCCCGGCCACCCCTCGACGACACGGACCGCGCATTCTGGGTTGCGCTCCGAAGCTCGTGGCCGGCGTGGGCGAGCCGCTTGGTCATCGTCAACGCAGACACAGTCAAGCAGTGGAATCGGGAACGATTCCGACGATACTGGACTCGGATCTCACGCAGACGCTATCCAGGCCGACCTCGGATTGACGCCGAGATTCGCCGACTCGTCCGCACGATGTCGCAAGACGGCTGGGGCGCACCTCGTATCCACGCCGAGCTCATGAAGCTCGGCTTCATCATCTCGGAGAAGACGGTGTCGCGATACATGCCGCGGCTCCCAGCGGAGCCCAATCAGGTCAAGCGTTGGGTAGTGTTCTTGCGGAACCACAAGGACGACATTGCCGCCATGGATCTGTTCACCGCGCCGACCGCGTCGCTTCGGCTGCTGTACGGCTTCTTCGTCATCGAGCACGGCCGCCGCCATATCTTGCACTTCAACGCCACATTCCATCCGACCTCGGCCTGGGTGATGCAGCAACTGCGTGAGGCATTTCCGTACGACACCGCGCCGCGATACCTCATCTTGGACCGCGACTCCATATTCAGCCCCGCGGTGGTCGGGTTCATAAGGGCCATGGGCACAAAGCCTGTTCGCATTTCGTATCGGAGCCCTTGGCAAAATGGCACCGCTGAGCGCTGGATCGGAAACTGCCGGGGCGAGCTCCTTGAACATGTCGTAGTCCTCGGCGAGCGCCATCTCGTGCGGCTCATGCGCTTGTATCTCAGTTACTACCATGAAGATCGTTGTCACTTGGGGCTCGAAAACGACACGCCGAACGAGAGACGAATCACGCCGCGACCGTCACCCACGGCGAAAGTTGTCGCACTGCCGCGCGTCGGTGGACTGCACCACCGCTACGAGTGGAGCGAGGCTGCGTAGCAACGTTTTCGGCCGCATCCGGGGCCCCGAGTCTTGACATCCCCGGCCCTCCTGAATCCGCGCTCCCGCTTCAACCCGGCGCCATCTCTCACGCGTTTGAACCCCGTTTCATCGTCCCTTCTCGCTTCGAACGGCTGTTCGTCCCAACCGGATCTATAATGACGAGGCACAGGAACAAGGCGAAACTCCGCCGCCATGCTTCGTGTTCTCGTCTTCCTCGTCTCTCTCGGCGCCCGCGTGATCCGAGTGATCTGTCGGCGCCGAGCCGACCTTGTGATAGAAAATCTCGCTCTCGGCAGCAGGTGACGGCGCTCAAGAAGGAGCGGCCGCGGCCAGCGCTCGAGACGATATCGATCGGGCCTTCTGGGTCGCGCTGCGAAGCTCGTGGCCCGCGTGGGCGAGCCGCTTGGTCATCGTCAACGCCGATACAGTTGTCCGGTGGCATCGGGATCGATTCCGGCGATACTGGGCGAAGATCTCGAAGCGCCTCTATCCCGGGCGACCTCGCGTCGAGGCCGAGATTCGTCGACTCATACGGCTCATGGCGCAAGACGGTTGGGGTGCACCTCGTATCCACGCCGAGCTCATGAAGCTCGGCTTCGTCATCTCCGAGATCCCTCCGCGATGTACCTGTGGCAGCTTGCTCCGGCCCGACCGTGTCGCTTCGACTTCTGTATGGCTTCTTCGTCATCGAGCACGGCCGGCGACACATCGTTCACTTCAACGCCACGTTCCATCCGACGTCGGCCTGGGTGATGCAGCAACTGCGTGAGGCGTTTCCGTACGACACCGCGCCGCGATACCTGGTCTTCGACCGCGACTCTATATTCAGCCCCGCGGTGGTCGAGTTCATAAGGGCCATGGGCACAAAGCCTGTTCGCATCTCCTATCGCAGTCCTTGGCAAAACGGAACCGCCGAGCGCTGGATTGGGACCTGTCGTCGCGAGCTCCTCGAGCACGTCGTCGTCCTCAGCGAACGGCATCTCGTCCGGCTCGTGGGCTTGTACATCAGCTATTACCACGAGGACCGCTGCCACTTGGGTCTCGACAACGACACTCCGAACGAGAGAACGGTCACGCCACGACCGTCACCCGCGGCGAAGGTCGTGGCACTGCCGCGCGTCGGTGGACTGCACCATCGGTACGAGTGGCGCGAGGCTGCGTAGCAACGTTTTCGGCTGCATCCGGGGTCCCGAGTCTTGACATCCCCGGCGCTCCTGAATCCGCTCTCCGCGTCAACTCGGGGCCATCTCTCAGGCTTTGAACCTCGTTTCGTCGTCGCTTCTCGCTTCGCGTGGCTGTTCGATCCCCGCCGGATCAATAATGACAAGGGACAGGCCGGAGATCTGCTCTGGGCTCCAGTCGGCCTTAAGCTTCTTCTCCACCAGGGCAAAGTCGGCCTTTGTGAAGTACTGGTTTCGGCGAGACCGCGAGCGTCGTCCGTTCGTTCTCTCGATGGCCTTGCTCGGCCGGTAGCATCCATCACTAGGTGAGCTGTTCCTCCTGACCTCTCTCGAGATGGTGCTCCGGTGGCGCCCCAGGCGCCGCGCGATCTCGGCCGAGCAAAATCCCTCCCGTCGCAGCGCCGCGATGGTGTAGCGTTCTTCCGAGGTGATCTGGTAATAAGTCATTAGCGAGTCCCCATTCTTGGTCGTTTGAGGAATCGTGGTACATTCCAGGTCACCTCATCCGGGAGCTGTGTTGCACTTACTTTATGAATTCGCGGGGGAGACCACCATGAACGGGCGGACCAGGGGATGGCTCGACAGCCTTGATTGTGCTTAAATGTCCGAATTCTCGGCGGTCGGTTCAACGCCGTGTCGCATCGATTTGAGCGCCGCATGGGGTCGGCCTCCACGAAAGGAGCAGCCGGGTGAAGAAACCCAATCGTAGCGTAGTTCCGCGTCGCATCGTGATTCTGTTGGCCCTGCTGAGTGTAGGGACAGCAATCTCAGAAGCAGCCGAGTGGTCGCGCTATCGAGGGCCGAACGGGTCAGGGATCTCAGACGCGGTCGGCCTTCCCATCGTGTTCGGGCCTGCGAAGCACCTGGTGTGGAAAACGAAGCTGCCTCCCGGGCACTCCTCTCCCGTCTTAACCGAAGATCGGATCTTCCTCACCGCCTTCGAGGACGAGATTCTCCTGACGTTCTGTCTGGACCGTGAGACCGGAGAAATCCTGTGGCGCCGGGTGGCTCCCCGGGACCGTAGCGAAAAGCTGGATCGACGGAATTCGCCTGCTTCTCCAACCCCGGTGACCGATGGCGAAAATGTCTACGTCTTCTTCGGGGACTTTGGGATGCTCTCCTATGACTCTGCCGGCAACGAGCGCTGGAGGCTGCCGCTCGGACCCTTTGACAACGCGTATGGGATGGCGGCATCTCCGATCATCGTCGAGGACAAGGTGGTTCTGGTGTGCGACCAGGCCACCGGGTCGTTCATGATCGCGGTGGGAAGGGATGACGGCCAGCCTAGGTGGAAAGTGGATCGCGCGGAGTACAAGACCGGACACTCCACCCCAATTGAGTACCGCACGGAGCGGGGCGACGTGCTGCTCCTCGTCCCGGGATCTTTTCGCCTGACCGCGTACACCGTCGATACTGGCGAGCCGGTTTGGTGGGTGACGGGTCTGGCCTTCGAGATGAAGGCTACCCCGGTCTTCGACCGGGACATGGTTTTCATCAACGGTACCAGCGGCGCCCAGGCCAGCATTCCACCATTCGAGAAAGTGTTGCCTGCATATGACGAGGACGGTGATGGGCTCTTCTCCCGCGAAGAGACAAAGGACGGGAGAGTCAAGTGGTTCGGGTTGATGGACCTGGACGGGAGCGGCTTTCTCGATGCCGAGGAATGGGCCTATTACCAGGCGGCTAGCGCGACACGGGGCGGGATGTACGGCTTCACACTCGGCGGTCGCGGCGACATGACGGAGGCCAACTTTCGCTGGCACTACGGCAAGTCTGTTCCCCAGCTCCCATCTTCCTTGCTCTACAAGGGCGTCCTTCACATGTTGAGTGACACCGGCATCGTGACATCCTTCGAGCCGTCAACGGGCAAGGTCATCAACCAAGGTAGACTGAAAGGTGCGATCGACAACTTCCGCGCGGCTCCGGTGGCCGCGGACGACAAGATTTTCATGGTTAGTGAGTCGGGCAAGGTCGTGGTGATGGAGTCTGACGGTAGCCTCGAGGTATTGGCCGTGAACGACCTCGACGATCTGTGCTTCGCCACACCCGCCGTCGCTGACGGTCGAATCTACATTCGCACGATGAGCGCTCTCTACAGCTTCGGCCTTACGACCCCTTAAGCTTATTGAAGACGGGGATAATCGTGCGATAATGGGCGTCTCTCGCCGACGTCACTTCAAGGAGGATGACATGAGAAACTTCTGGATGGGCGTGGTCTTGGCCCCGCTGGTTCTTTCAATGGCGGCGTCCGAGGCCGCGCAGGAACCCGAAGTGCAGACCTTCCAGCCGCTTAGCAGTCGGGCCATCTATCTAGGGCGGGTTTTGGACGACGGCGCGTTAGGACAGCGCGCGCTAGAGCAAAACGCGGCCAGCGGCGCAATCGAAGTCTACAATGTCTGGACTAGCTTTCAGGAACCCCAGATCAAGAGCAACCTCAGCCTGAAGGGCCACGCTTACCAAATCTGCGGCGACCAATACAATTCGTTCTTCTTTGCCAGTCTGATCTTCAACTCCGCAAATTCCATCGACGTCGAGGTAACCTACAATCTCTCCAAAGCGCGAAAACAGTCGACCACTTGTTCCTTCGATGTCAATCTCCCTGGCTTGTGGCTGCTCATGTGTGAGGGCGATTCTCGGGATTACGTCACCGGCTTGTACAAGCTCAAGGCCAAGCACACTGTCACCCAGGGAGGTTCCGGCCGCGGCACGGCAAAGTGTTTTTTTGATGTTCTCGCCTGCCTCAGTGGTGAGGGCCCGCCGCCGGTCTACTGAGCGGATCGACAATCTCGGATGAGGTGGCATTTCTGGATCGACAGGGGTGGCACCTTTACCGATGTGGTGGGCCGGCGTCCCGACGGCGCCGTCGTATCGCAAAAACTCCTTTCGGAAAACCCGGGCCGCTACACCGACGCGGCGATTGAAGGTATCCGGCGGCTACTCGATGTTCCGATCGCGGCCGCGATCCCCGCCTCCGAGATCGAGGTGGTCAAGATGGGAACGACCGTGGCCACCAATGCGCTCCTGGAGCGAAGGGGAGTCCCCGTGGCGCTCGCCATCACCAAGGGGTTCCGAGACGCGCTGCGCATCGCTTACCAGAATCGGCCCCGGCTCTTCGTCCACCGGATCGAGCTTCCCGGGATGCTCTACGAGCGGGTGCTCGAGGTTGATGAGCGAATGAGTGCCCAGGGCGAGGTGTTGCATCCCCTCTCGATCGAGGCGGTCCGTCGCGACTTGGAAGTGGCTTTCGCAGCCGGCATCCGTTCCTTGGCCATCGTCTTCATGCACGGGTATCGCTACCCGAATCACGAGAAGCAAGTAGCGGCGCTGGCGCGGGAGATCGGGTTTACGCAGATCTCGGCGAGCTCAGAGGTAAGCCCACTCATGAAGCTCGTCTCGCGCGGCGACACCACGGTCGTCGACGCCTATCTCTCGCCGATCCTTCGCCGCTATGTGGACGGCGTCTCGGGTGAGCTGGGCACTACTCGCTTGATGTTCATGCAGTCCAGCGGCGGCCTTACCGACGCCCACCTCTTTCGTGGCAAGGACGCCATCCTCTCCGGGCCGGCAGGGGGTCTGGTGGGCGCGGTGGAGACATCGGCCATGGGCGGCTTCGAGAAGATCATTACCCTCGACATGGGCGGCACTTCCACGGATGTGGCCCACTACGACGGTGAGTACCCACGGGTCTTCGAGACGCGGGTGGCGGGCGTTCGTATGCGGGCGCCGATGATCGAGATCCATACCGTTGCCGCTGGCGGTGGGTCCATCGTGAGGTTCGACGGCGCGCGTTATCGCGTGGGCCCCGAATCGGCAGGCGCCGACCCGGGCCCCGCCTGCTACCGGCGTGAGGGGCCGCTGGCTCTTACCGATGCCAACCTCATGCTGGGCCGCATCGTTCCGGAGTTCTTCCCCCATGTCTTTGGCCCCGAGGGCAACTCGCCCCTAGACGCGGAAGTCGTTTCCAGGGGTTTCGCCGAGTTGGCGAAGACGATCGGCGAGGCCACCGACGATGTGCGCCGCCCCGAGGAGGTGGCCGAGGGTTTCCGCCGGATCGCCATCGAGAACATGGCCAACGCCATCAAGAAGATCTCGCTCGAGCGTGGCTACGACGTAACCGAGTACACGCTGAGTTGCTTCGGCGGCGCGGGTGGGCAACATGCGTGCGACATCGCCGATACCCTGGGGATGACCACGATCTTTCTGCACCCCCTGGCAGGCGTTCTCTCCGCCTACGGTATGGGGCTGGCCGACGTTAGGGCGCTTAGGGAGCAGGCGGTCGAAGCCGAGCTAGACGAAGAGATGCTCGCCTCGCTCTCGGACACCTTGGAGCGTTTGGCGGAGGCGGGGCGGAAGGAGCTTCGTCACCAGGGTGTCGCGGAGGAGCACATCGAGGTGCTTCAGAAGGTGCATCTGCGCTATATGGGTACCGACTCGGCCCTCGTCATCGACTACGGAGATCTAGCTTCCGTCACCACCCGGTTCGAGGCCGCCCACCGTCAGCGCTTTGGGTTCACAATGGAAGACAAGGGTTTCATGGTGGAGGCGGTCTCGGTCGAGGTGATTGGCCGGACGACCACGGTCGAAGAGCCACTTCTGGAGGCCGTGGTCCGCAAACAACCGATCGAGCCTAGTACCCACGTTCCCATGTATGTGGGGGGCGATTGGCATGACACACCCGTTTACGAGCGAGAAGATCTCGTCCGTGGCGACACGATCGACGGCCCGGCCATCATCACGGAAGCGGGGAGCACCACGGTCGTCGAGCTCGGCTGGCAATCGCGGCTTACCGAGCGTAACCACCTCGTGTTGAAGCGCGTGGTCCCGCTTCCCCGTCGCAAAGTGGTGGGCACCGAGGCCGACCCGGTGATGCTCGAGATCTTCAATAACCTCTTCATGTCCATTGCCGAGCAAATGGGCTCGACCCTCGAGAAGACCGCCTACTCTGTGAACATCAAGGAACGACTCGACTTCTCCTGCGCCATTTTCGATCCGCACGGGAACCTCGTCGCCAACGCCCCTCACATGCCGGTTCACTTGGGGTCCATGAGCGAGAGCATCCGTACTGTGATCCGCGAGAACCGGGAGCAACTAGCTCCCGGAAACGTTTATGTGTTGAACGCACCTTACAACGGCGGGACTCACTTGCCGGACGTCACCGTGGTGACGCCGGTCTTCGACGCCGGCGGTAACGAGCTCCGGTTCTTCGTGGCGAGTCGTGGTCACCATGCCGATATTGGAGGCGTGACACCGGGCTCCATGCCGCCTGACAGCCGCAGCGTGGACGAGGAGGGTGTGCTCATCGACAACTTCAAGCTGGTCGATGGCGGTCGATTCCGCGAGGCGGCCATGCGCCAACTACTAACCTCGGGACGTTACCCGGCGAGAAATCCGGACCAAAACATCGCTGATTTGAAGGCCCAGATTGCCGCCAACGAGAAGGGAGTTCAGGAGATCGGAAAGATGATCGAGCACTACGGCCTGAACGTCGTGCACGCTTACATGAAGCATGTGCAGGACAACGCCGAGGAGCATGTACGCCGCGTGCTCGACGTGCTCAAGGACGGTCGCTTCCGCTATCCTCTCGACGACGGTGCTGTCGTGGCGGTCCAGATCCGCATCGACAAAGAAAGCCGGAGCGCACTCATCGACTTCTCCGAGACCAGCCCCCAGCAGCCGACGAACTTCAACGCGCCCAGTGCGGTGTGCCGTGCCGCCGTGCTCTACGTTTTCCGTACTCTGGTCGATGACGAGATCCCGATGAACGAAGGCTGCCTCAAACCGCTTGAAATCACCATCCCCGAAGGCTCGATGCTGAGCCCTCGCTATCCCGCCGCCGTGGTCGCAGGCAACGTGGAGACTAGCCAAATCATCACCGACACGCTCTATGGAGCTTTGGGAGTCCTCGCCGCTTCCCAAGGCACCATGAACAACTTCACCTTCGGCAACGATCGACATCAGTACTATGAGACCGTTGCCGGCGGCGCCGGCGCCGGGCCGGACTTCGACGGCACTGACGCCGTCCACACCCACATGACGAACTCACGTTTGACGGATCCAGAGGTGCTCGAGTGGCGGTTCCCCGTGCTCCTGGAGTGCTTCGAGATCCGTCGCGGCTCCGGAGGGTCTGGCCGGCATCGGGGAGGCGACGGAGCGCGCCGACGGATCGTCTTCCGCGAGGCGATGACGGCGGCCATCCTTTCCAGCCACCGGAAGGTGCCTCCCTTCGGCGTTGACGGTGGGGAGACCGGAGCGTTAGGCCGCAACCGGGTCGAGCGGACGGACGGAACGGTAGAAGAGCTCGAAGGCACCGACCAGACCGAAATGAATCCAGGAGATGTCTTCGTCATCGAAACCCCAGGGGGTGGCGGCTTCGGTCCTCCCGAGTAGTGACCGGCTCCCTGTTGCTTTGTGCACGCTGGGGGTATATGGGATAGGTGCATGCATCCCAGTGGAGCCCTATCCCTAAATCGCTGGAACGCTCGCCCGCTCTTCGCAAAGGCTCACCTCCGCTTCACTGTGATCATTCCTGATGGTTTTCTCTCGCAGAGTAATGCAATTGGCGTGCTTGCTCATGTGAGGTCACGACACGCCTGACGCCAGGGCTTAAGTTGCCTAGGCGTGAGAAAGGAGAACGATCATGAGGGTACGGACATTGACGCTCGTTATTGCCGGGATGGCGTTGGCCTCTCAAGCTCCGCATCTTCAAGGAGAGACCGCCGAGCTGGCTTTCGATTCTTTATTCAATCTAGGTGCCGTCCTGGAAGATCGCAATGGGGATGGCATTGCCGACTTCGTCAACGTCCGGATCGTGGTTCCGGAGGCGGCCTCGCCATCCGACATCTCGGGAGCGGCAGAAATCGCCGCCCGGCTCGGCTACGAGACCACGGCAACGGACATACCGCTGGTTGTAGCCGACACCGGCATCGAGCCGGCCTCGGCCGGCCAACCGCTCATCCTCGTGGGCCGGAACAATAAATGGGTGGACGAGAAGAAACTCGGTTCGGGCCAGCTAGCGGCGGGCCAGGGCGCCGCTGTTCTGGTTGGCTCGGCTTTCGGCTCGAACGATGCTCTGATGGTCTTCGGGGCGGATGAAGCAGGGAGCTTGGCAGCGGCTCGAGCGGTCGCGAGCCGCGTTCCGTTTGTAGGAAAGATCGGCGGGGCCACGTTCGCGACGGTAGAAACGGATGTCGAAAACTTCCTTTCCGAAAAGGACATCCGACCAGCCTCCCCTCCGCGGTCGACGCGAATGGTCACGGATTCGAGCCCGAATACCGTTAGGGTTTCGGTCGACGTGCGGCTCTCGAGTCAACAGCAAGTCCGAGCGGCGCAGGCGGCCCTTCGGTCGCTGGCGGGGGCGCACCGGCAGGGTCGAAGCGGGGAGGTTTTGAGCTACCCGGGGCTTACGAGTCTCGAAGTGGAGCTTTCTGCGGAGGGTCTCCGAAGGTCGGTGGTCATCCCGGGTGCGGCGGCTGTGGAGATGACGATGGCGGCTCCTCCGGGTAAGCCGGGGAGCAAACAGTTCGATCTCTCGAATCTTTACAGCATCGAGGGTCTGTTTGAAGACACCAACAACGACCTGATCCCGGACGCGAGCGTCACTGCTCTCATTCTGGGGGAGGGAAGCGCGCGGCCCGCGGTGGGCTGGCTGGCCACACGGCTGGGACTGGAATCGGCTGGAATCCGTCTGCCTCTCAGCGAGAGCGTTTCCAACCTTGAAGAGGTTCCCAAGGAGGGACATCCCATCTTGATCGGAACCCAGGGAGATTTGATCGACCCTCTGCGAGAGCAGGGAAAACTCCGAGGCGGGGAGCTGGGTGCCGGGGAAGGGCTCGTGCAGGTGGTCCGTAAGGCGATTGACGACTCTGCCGCGGTGGTGGTGACCGGCGGGGACGAGGCGGGCTTGGACGCGGCGCTGGACTACGTGAGCCAGCGGCTGCCGCACCTCGACGAGCGGGGCAAGGATCGGCCCACCCTGGGCGATGTGGTCGAGGAAGGAAGGAGATTTCTCGGCGCCCGCAACGCTTCCGGCCAAGCGGCCACCGCGATTTACAAGCTCGACCAGATGGTGTCGGACCTCGAGGGCAAAGATTTAGAGCGTCTCGAGGCGAAGGTTTTCATCGATAAGGCGAGCCCTGAGTTGAAGGGCTTCCTCGAGCAACGGCTTGGCTCGAAAGTCCGTGCCGACGAGCTAGAGGTTGAAGTAGCCAGCCTCAATATCCACGACTCGGTCACCTTGCATGAAGAGACGGTGGAGTTCCCTTGGGAGGTGGATGATTTCTGGAAGGTCTTCCGGGAGAAGCTTCTCCGTCGCGTGAAGTCGCGCTCGAAGGTGGAGCTCGAGGTGCGGCTCGGCGAGTCTCCCGAGATCCGGCGGGAGCTCGTGAAGCAGATCCGCTCCGAGCTGAAGCAGAAGGCCAAGAGGGGCACGGTGGAGGTTCAAGTGCTGTCCTCGTACAAGGCGGGCTACAGCTGGCTGACGGAAGTCGTCGCTCCGGCCATTCAGGGAAAGGACATCGGGAAGATCCGCGTCAGCTTTGCCGAGCTCAAGCCTGAAAAGTGGCAGGAGATCTACTCGAAGATCCGCTGGTTGCTGGAGCTTTACCCGGTCGATGAAGTGCTGGCTCGGGATCTGGGGATACCGCTGGGGTCGGTCGAGTTTGAGATGAAGGACGAAGACTCCCCGACCTACGAGGTCCTGGTGACCGACAAGCAAGGAGGAGAGCTCTACCGGGGAAGCTTCGACGCGAAATACGTTATTCGTCCAATGTTCGACCAGTTTCCGGATTACGACAAAGTGCATGTGACAACGGGTTGGGTCACGGCCAAGGTGGACGGTAAGCCGGTGGTCGATGAGCGCATCGTGACCGACATCGAGAAATTCTGGGATCACTATCAAAAAGAAACGCTTCCTCGCGCTTACAGCCATATCATGGACCTGTACGAAGGCAAGCCGCGGGCGCGATACGCGCCTTACTTCGGAGAGCTGCGGGTCGATCTGACGATGAGCGAGCCCAACTTTCGCATCGGGATCGACGAGGAGATCATCTCCTCGCTGGACGCCGTCCACGAGGACATCTATTTCGATACCATCGCCTTTTTCGACGTGATGGGCATGCGGACGTCGGAGGAAAAGCTCTGGCATCCGGGCCGGATTCTGCCCTATATGCGCCCGACCGAGAAAGGAGGGCCGGGGAAAGCAGTGATCCGTTTCACCGGCAAGCCGGCCGGTTACCCTCGAGTGGTGGTTCGTTTCCAGGAGCGAGGCGGTGAGACGACGGAGCGCAAGCTGGAGATCGCGCCGATGGAGATCGACCCCCCTCGGGCGGCAGCGGTGAGGGTGCGTGGGGGCTCCAATCGTCTGGAGAAGCTATTCCTGGAATGCAAGGTCGACACCGAGCGGGATGAGAGGGAGGCTCTCTTGCTCCGGGCGCGAGAGGAGCAGGTGGACCGTTTGATCCTCTCCCAGGAGCAGGCGGTGGCGATGGTGGAGGCGTTAGCGGAGCTGCAGCAGAGGGGGCTTTACACCGAGGCGTTTGGGTATCCGGCTCTCGAGGAGCTCGATTTCGTCTTTCAAGTGGGAGAAAAAGAGGCAGCCGCCTCACTGCGGTCCAGCGGGAAGAAACCACAACAGGATATCAAGACTGTAGCGAAAGGCTATCAACACCGGGGGGAGCGTATCGTTCATTGGGATGCTCCGATCAGCCCCAAGGAAGCCGAGCAAATGGTGGCGAAGCTAGACACTTTCCCCGAGTTCACGGCCTATCACGCCGGCCGGTCGTTTCTGGGCCAGGACATCTGGGCGATGGATGTGATGCTGCCGGTGGAAGCCAGTCACTGGTCCCAGGCCAAGGCCAGCACCGTCAAGCCGGTCCTCATTATCTCGGGCCGCCAACACGCCAACGAGGTTTCGAGCACCAGCCACATACTCCGTCTCGCCGAGCTAGTGGCCACCAAGGAGGAGTACAAGCGTTATCTCGAGCGGGTCAACGTGGTCATCCACCCGATTACCAACCCGGACGGCGCCGCGCTTGCCTATGAGTTTTACCAGATCACCCCCGACTTCATCCTACATGCGGGCTATCTCGGCTCGCTCGGAATCGATATGACCACCCAGATGTGGGAGAAGGATCCTATCTACCCGGAGGCGAAGGTCCGTACCGAGCTGTGGAGAACCTGGCTTCCGGACATCTTCCTCAATCCGCACGGCTACCCCAAGCACGAGTGGGTGCAGTACTTCGCCGGCTACGCGGCCTGGGTGCGGGCCCGCTTCCCCACGAACCACGCGTGGGCCGGCCCTCGGGGCTGGTACACCAGCGTACGCTATGTGGACGACCCCAAGTACCCGCACCACAAGGAGGTTGCTTTCGCCCTGCGTGACTACGTCGTCAAAGGTATCCTCAGCGAGCCGGCGGTGATGGCAATGAACGAGCGCATGTACTCCCGCTATGACCGGTACGGGGGGAGGTTCGATCCCGAGAACTTCAAACGCGACTACTATGAGCGTGTCCGCATTTATGAGGCGCTCAAGGGAGGGAAGCCGGACCCGAAATCGAGCGATTTTGGCACGCGCTACCCGAACGTCACGGTCAAATCATGGGGCACGGAGGCTCCCGACGAAACCGCCTATGGAGATTGGATGAAGCTGGTTGCCTCCGCCGGGTTTCAGTTCGACTTGGCCAACCTGAAATATCTCTACGATTCCACCTATGAAGTGAAAAGAACCCACGAGCGTCTTGGGGAAACGGTACGGTTTGCGACAATTAGGCCGAGGCCGCCTCGGCCGGGTAAGTCGAGTACGTCGAGTACTGAAGAGAAGCCCACATCCGAACCGTAACAAAGGGTGCACGGAGAAAGAGAACGTCTGGCTCACACTGACAATTGAAACGGTGTAAGAAACTGATGGCCCATCGTCCTCTGCTGGTGGGAGGAGGCCCGCTCCGGCCGGTCCGGGCTCTTCTCGTCCTCACCACGCTCCTCTTGGTCGGGACGGAGGAACTTGCCGCGAGCCCTCGTCAGGTTCAGGCGGCCGCCGAACACGAAACCGTCCTGCGCGCGATCCCGGTGTCTGAGCCTCCGAGACTAGATGGGGTTCTGGACGAGCCGCTCTGGCAGGACGCTCCTCTGTTCGACAGGTTCCTCCAGCAAGTTCCGGACGAGGGGAAGCCGGCCACGGAAAGAACGGAAGTCCGGATCGTTTACACTCGTGACAAGCTGTATTTCGGGGTCATGGTGTTTTACAGCGATCCGAACAAGATGATTGCCAACGAGCTTCGCTACGATCAGGCTCGCATGTATGCCCAGGATGACACCTTCTCCATCATGCTGGACACCTTTCACGACCATCGTAACGGCTATCTGTTCCTCATCAACGCACTAGGGACGCGCAACGAATGGGCCTGCACCGAGGAAGGGCGTCACTGGAACCGATACTGGGATCCGGTGTGGGACGTGGCGACCCGGGTGGGGCCCGACGGGTGGTCGGCGGAGGTGGAAATTCCTTTCAAGAGCCTTCGCTATGACGGTGAGAGTGGCGAGTGGGGCATCAACCTCCGTCGGGCGATTCTGTATAAGAACGAGTGGGTTCACGCGACCCTCATTCCGCCTGGGTATAACCACCCCTCTCAAGGAATCGGGAAGCTGTCTTCGGCGGCGGTGCTCGAGGGGCTGGACGGCATCACCGAAAGCCGGAACCTCGAGTTCAAACCGTTTGTAACTGCCGCGGCAGTCGAGACTGACGTCGAAATCCCCGGAGTTGTTCCAAGCAGCGACATCCAGCCGGGGATCGACATCAAGTACGGGTTTACGCCCAACCTGAACCTCGACCTGACCGTCAACACCGACTTTTCCCACGTCGAGGTGGACCAGCAGCAAATCAACCTCACTCGTTTCGGACTCTTCTTTCCGGAGAAACGTGCGTTTTTTCAAGAGGGCCAAGGAATCTTCGACTTCGGCCAGGGGCGAGGGAACTACCGCGTGCTGCCCTTCTTTAGTCGAAGAATCGGACTAGAGGACGGCCGACCGGTACCTATTCGCGCCGGAGCCCGGCTCACCGGAAAGCTCGGCCCCTATAGTTTGGGTTTGCTCGGGATGCGGACCAAGGACGCGGGCCTCTACCCCGCCACATCGTTCTCCGCCCTCCGGCTCAAGCGAGACGTTCTCCAGAGGTCGAGCCTCGGTCTTCTTTTTACCGATCGCCGGCCGACCGGACCCGTCAATTCCTCAGCCAACCAGGTGGCGGGGCTCGACGCCAATTTCGCCTTCTTTGCCAAGAGCAAGGTGGATCTGTTCTGGGCCCGAAGCAATCAGGACGCACCCGGTCAGAGCTCCACTTCTTACCGCGCCCACCTACTTCTGGAGAGCGATCTGCTGGGTTTAGAAACGGACTGGATGCAGGTGGGCGACACCTTTAGTCCGGAAGTGGGTTTCGTCCAGAGAGACGATATGGACCGGCGCTACCTCGGGCTGCAGGTGAGTCCGCGGCCGGGCCGGTGGGGCATGCGCAAGGTCTACTTTCGCTCCTCTGTGGACTATGTTGAAAACCTTCGGGGGCTACTCGAGACCCGTCACCTGGCGAGCGGCATCGAGATCGAGTTCGACAACGCCGATGAGCTCTCCGGCAATTGGGTGCGCTCTTACGAGGCCCTCGAACAACCCTTCTTAGTCGCGGGGCTTTTGGCGGTCGCACCGGGCGAGTATCGTTTCGACCATTGGAACGCTCGTTTCGTGTCTTCCCAACACCGCAACGTTTCGGCAACGGTCGACCTGAGGGGCGGGGGCTTCTTCGACGGCACTCGTCGAGACCTCGGTGCGGCTACGAAGCTCAAGGTCAACCAGCATTTATTCTTTGACCTCGACTACTCGACCAGTGATATACGGCTCTTGGCGGGAGATCTCCGAACCCATCTGGCGGGTCTCAGAAGCAGTGTGGCTCTGAACACTCGGCTGTTTGGTGCCGCAGTGGTGCAGTGGAATAGCGTGAGCCGGGAGTTCGGAGTGAATGTTCGACTGCGCTACACGTATCGCCCGGGGAGTGACTTTTACATCGTCTTCAACGAACGCATGACGCGCCCGGGCGATCTCTGGTTTTTGAACGAAAGAAGCCTCACCGTCAAATGGACTTACCTGTTTCAGGTCTAAGCTTCCGGCAACAATCCCAGCGCTTTCGCCTGATCCAGTGTTCGCTTGGCTCCTTTGAGGTGGAGCTCTTCAATCAGCTCCCCGTCCAAGCTCGTCACCGAGCTGCCCTGTTTCATGGCTTTTTCCATCGCCGCCGCGACTTTCGTTGCACGGGCCACCTCGGACGGCGTGGGCGAGAAGATCTCATTAATGGTAGCAACCTGGGCCGGATGGACCGCGGTCTTGCCGTCGAAGCCTAGCAAGCGAGCGCGGCGAGCGCTGCGGTCGAGCGCCTCGTCGTCGAGGTACTCGAAGGTGGGTGTGTCGAAGGCGAATACATCCGTGCCGGCGGCTCGAGCCGCGTGGACCACTTGACTCCGGGCGAAGAAAATCTCGCGCTCCTCGGCGTCCGGTTGCATCCGCATGCTTTCCCGGTAGTCCGCGGCGCCAAGGACGAGCCCGGCGACCCGCGGCGAGCACCGTGCCAGCGAAGCGACGTTCAGCACTCCCGCCGCCGTCTCAATCATCAGGAACAAGGGCGTCGCCTCGCCAAGCTTCTCGTCCACCGGGGTCACGTCATCTTCATCGCTTACCTTGGGAAGCACCACGCCGTCGGGGCGAATGCCGGCGATGGCCTCGATGTCTCGGGCTCCCCAGGGAGAGGAGAGAGAATTGGCACGGACGAAGACCTCGGCCCCTCCAAAATCGACTTCTGGAATGAGCCGGGCGACTTGCTCGCGAGCCTGGTCCTTGGCGTCGGGATGGACGCCGTCCTCGAGATCCAGGATCAGGACATCGGCGCCCCGGCGTCCGGCCTTCCGGATCATCTTCTCAGAGGATCCCGGGGTGTATAGAAGTGAGCGCTTCAGCGGGGCTGCCATGCCGGGTATGGTAGCTGCGGCCGCAGCTCCGCCGCCACCATCATCAGCCCTCCGTCTCCGGTGAGCCGGTTTCTTGAAAGGCAACACACTTGCGGTACTATACCAGGCACAACCTGTCGGAACATCAAGACGGGTGCGGAAATCTCGCGTTCTTACGTCAATCTGGAGGTCGGATGATGGTTGAAGCATCCGTTACCGAACGTCTTGCGCGCTGGCTGACTAGATGGCGCGAGGCGGGGTTACCGCAAGCGGTTCTGGAAACTTCTCAAGGTTATCTCCTCGATTGGTTGGGCTCCGCGCTCGCCGGGACGGCCACCGGACCCGGAGCCAAGCTGCTTGACTATGCGCAGGCTCAGCCGCCCGGACCTTGCGGTCTGGTCGGGAGCGATTTGTCCCGGTCGGCGGAGGTTGCCGCTCTTGTGAACGGCGGTCTCTCGCACATTGTCGAGATGGACGACGTGGATCGTGGATCGGTGGTGCACCCGGCCGCCGTCGTCATTCCGGCTGCCTTGGCCGTGGCGCAGCGGGAGGACCTGAACGGCAGAGACTTCCTTTCGGCGGTGGTGGCGGGTTACGAGGTGGCCATTCGTGTGGGCGAGGCGGTCGGTAAGCGACACTACTACTACTTCCACAACACGGGGACGTGTGGTGTTTTCGGTGCCGCGGCGGCGGTGGGCTGGCTTCTGGGACTGACGGAAGACCAGCTGGTATGGGCTTTGGGGAACGCGGGTACTCAATCGTCCGGCCTTTGGGAGTTCAAGGCGGACGGCGCGATGACGAAGCACCTGCATACCGGGCGCGCAGCGGCTAGTGGTGTTCTCGCCGCTGACCTGGCGGCGAGAGGCTTCACCGGCCCGCGCCGCATCCTGGACGGAGAGCGGGGACTTTTCGCCGCTACGGCTCCGGACGCCGCTCCCGAGCGGGTTGTCGACGGACTCGACGCTCGTTCGCCGATCTTTAAGATCGGTGGCGTCTCCATCAAACCCCACGCGTCTTGTCGTCACACGCACGCCGCCATCGATTTGGCATTGACGCTTCGGAGCCGACTCGAAGGCCGCTCGGTCGATCGTGTCGAGATCGACACCTACCAGGCGGCGCTCGATCTCTGCGACGACCCCGGTCCTCAAACACCTTATGCCGCGCAGTTCAGCTTGCAGTACTGCGTCTCCTTAGCCCTCGAGCGAGGTCATGTCACGCTCGAGGATTTCACGCCCGCGAGTATGACCGACCCGGCTGTCGGCGACCTGCTGCCTCGAATCACCGCTGCGGCCCGACCGGATCTCGAGGCGCGCTATCCGCTCGAGTGGCCGGCTCGTATCCGTCTCGTGTTGGAGGGCGGCGAGAAGTTGGACGGCGCGGTAACTCACCCCCGGGGAGACCCCGAATCGCCACTCACCCGAGCCGAGCTCGAAGAAAAGTTTCGGATGCTTGCATCTTATGGCGGCCACGCCGCGCGGGCGGATGGTTTGCTGTCCTGGGTGTTTGGCCTCATCAAAGACGCCCCCGTCGCTCACGCCGCGACTGCCTGACCATCATTCAGTACCCCCGCCTCGGTGGGAATGGCGCCACGGCACTGGATCGTGCTTAAATGCCGAGAATCTCGGCAGGCGTTCACGCCCACAAGACCCTCAATTGGACGCGACGCCAACTCTAACCGACAAACGTTGATGCGAGGAAAAGGGTCTTTGCGACCGGTGCCGATTCTCCTCGTCTTCACCACCCTCCTCTTGGTCGGGCCGGAGGGGCTTGCGGCGCGCCCTCCTCTTCTTCACCAGGCCGCCGCGGAACCCGAAACGGTACTCAGCGCGGTTCCGGTATCCGAGGCTCCCAGACTCGATGGGGTTCTGGACGAGCCTCTCTGGAAGGACGCTCCTCTCTTCGACAGATTTCTCCAGCAAGTTCCGGACGAGGGGAAGCCGGCCACAGAAAGAACGGAAGTCCGGATTGTTTACACCCGCGACAATCTGTATTTCGGGGTCACGGTCTTTTATAGCGATCCACAGAAGATCATTGCCGACGAGCTGCGTCGTGATTCCCCCGGCCGTATGCATGTTCGAGACGATACGTTCTCCATCATCCTCGATACATTCCACGACCATCGCAACGGTTATCTCTTCACCTTCAACGCCCTCGGGGCGCGTGACGATTGGGCTTGCACCGATGAAGGGCGCCACTGGAACCGATATTGGGATCCGGTGTGGGATGTGGCGACCCGCGTCGGACCCGAAGGGTGGTCGGCGGAAGTGGAAATTCCTTTCAAGAGCCTTCGCTATAGCGGCGAGGATGTTGAGTGGGGCATCAACTTCCGCCGCGTGGTCCTCCACAAGAACGAATGGACTTACGCGACCGCCATCCCGGCGTCGTACTCGACCGCGGGAATCGGGAAGCTGTCCTCGGCCGGCGTACTGGAAGGGCTGGACGGTATCACCGTAAGCCGCAACCTCGAGTTCAAACCTTTCGTGACCGCGGCGGCGGTCGAGTCTCGGGCCGAGGTTACCGGAGATGTGCCCACCAGGGACGCCTTTCAGCCGGGGATCGACATCAAGTACGGGTTCACGCCCAACGTGAACCTCGATCTGACCGTGAATACCGACTTCTCGGACGTCGAGGTGGACCAACAACAGATCAACCTCACTCGCTTCGGACTCTTTTTTCCGGAAAAGCGCGACTTCTTTCAGGAAGGCCGCGGGATCTTCGACTTCGGCGTGAGACGGGGGAGTTACCGTGTGCTGCCTTTCTTCAGTCGAAGAATCGGACTGGAGGATGGCCGCCCAGTGCCTATTCGTGGCGGGGCCCGGCTAACCGGAAAGATGGGGCACTACAGTGTGGGATTTCTCGGGATGCGTACCAAAGACGTGAGCCTCTACCCCGCGACGTCGTTCTCCGTCTTGCGGCTCAAACGAGATGTTTTTCAGAGATCGAGCGTCGGTGTACTCTTTACCGATCGTCGCCCGACCGGACCCGTCAATTCCTCCGCCAACCAGGTGGCGGGACTCGACGCCAATTTCGCCTTCTTTTCCAAGAGCAAGGTGGATCTGTTCTGGGCCCGTAGCAGTCAGGACACTCCGGGCACGAGCCCCACGTCCTACCGCGCGCATCTTCTATTGGAAAGCGATCTGCTGGGTTTGGAAACGGACTGGATGCGGGTGGGCGATACGTTTCGTCCGGAAGTGGGGTTCGTGCAGAGAGACGACATGGACCGTCGCTTCCTTCGCCTACAAGTGAGTCCGCGGCCCGGCCAGATGGGCATCCGCAAGGTCTACTTCCGCTCGTCGCTGGACTATGTCCAGAACCTCCGGGGGCTGCTGGAAACCCGTCACCTGGCGACAGACGTCGAGGTCGAATTCGACAGCGCCGATGTGCTCTCCTTCGCTTGGCTACGCTCTTACGAGGCTCTGGAACGACCTTTCCGGGTCGTCGGGCTCGAGATCGCCCCGGGCGAGTACCGTTTCGACCATTGGAACACTCGTTTCGTGTCGGCCCAGCACCGCAAGGTCTCGGCAACGGTGGACCTGAGGGGCGGGGGCTTCTTCGACGGCAGCCGTCGAGACCTCAGTGCCGCCACGCTGCTCAAGGTCAACCGGCATTTATTCCTTGACCTCGACTACTCGACCAGTGATATACGTGTGTTGGCGGGAGACCTCCGCACCCACCTGGTGGCTCTGCGCAGCAGCGTTGCCCTCAACACCCGCCTGTTTGGTGCAGCACTGGTCCAGTGGAATAGCGTAAGCCGGGAATTCGGAGTCAATGTTCGCTTGCGATACATGTACCGTCCAGGAAGCGACTTTTATATCGTCTTCAACGAACGGATGACTCAGCCGGGGGGTGTCTGGTTTCTCAATGAACGGAGCTTCATCGTCAAGTGGACTTACCTGTTCCGAGTCTAGTGGGCCCAAGTTTCGAGTAATGAACTGAGGTGTATGGTATGGAACCAATCCAGGATCGAAATTTCTCGATATGCGCGCGGTTGGCCGCAGTCCTTCTCCTAAGCGTAGTGAGTACGAGCGCGACTGCCCAAGAGCCTGAAACCTCCGGACTGGAGGCGGTGTTCTCGCCGGGTCTCATTCTTCAAGATCGCAACGGCGACGGGGTCATCGACTTCGTCGACGCCGCCATCGTTGTGGGGGAGTCGCCCACGGTTGGTGACATAGCCGCCGCGGCCGACATCGCGGCGCGGCTCGGCTACGAGACGATGGCGATGGATATCCCGCTCGCTTCCACCGAGGAGTCGTCCGGGGTTGCGATCCTCGTCGGGTCGGCCGCCCTCACGCGAGCCGGGCTTGCGGCCACCGAGGTCGGCCTCGCGGAATTGGAGACCGGCGAGGGCATCATCGCGCTGTTAACCGCCAATGGACGTGAGTGGTTGGTGATTGCGGGTGCCGACGAGGCGGGTACACGGACCGCGGCCGAAGTGCTGGCGGGGCGTCTACCGTATGTCTGGGACCCCGAGGGGCCCACTCTTGAAAAGGTGGTTGAGGAGCTAGGTGCCTTCCTGACCGCTCAAGAGGTTTCGGTCAGCGCGGTACAGGTCCCCTCGGTTCATGTGAAAAGCGGCGAGGAAACACTGACCAGGCTTGTCGTGACGGCGAAGCTGGGATCGGCCACCGACGTCGGCAAGGCCGAGTCCGCGTTGCGCGCGCTGGCTCGCCGCCCGGCCGAAGCGAGTGCCGACGAGGAGGCACCGCTTTCCTACGCTGGCACTCGGGTTCTGCGGGTGGTGCTCTCCGCTCCCGACACCGAGACGGTGGAGGTGGAGGTGCCGGGTGCTCGGGCGATTCCTACCCGCAAGCCCACGCCGCCTCGACCCGGATCGGATGCGAAGGCCGACCTCGATCTTTCAAACTTTTACACGCCTAAGGGGTTCCTGGGCGATTCCAACGAAGACCTGATCGCCGACCGGGTGGACGTGTTGCTGAGTCCTTCTGGGGAGGGAATCGAAGGGACGGTCGACCTTGCCGCGCGCATCGGGCTCGAGTCGGCTGGGATCCCTATTCCCATCGCTCGCGACCCGGAGGCCATCGAAGAGGCCGAAGAGCATCCGACGCTGGTTCTTATCGGCACGGACCATCCCCTCGTGCAGCAATTGGTGCAAGAGGGAAAGCTCCAGCTACCTACCCTTGAGGCGGGCCAGGGTCTCATTCAAGTGGTACCCAAAGCATTTGGCGACAAGAGTGCAGTGGTGGTGACCGGGGGTGACGGGGCCGGTGTGGCCCGGGCGCTCGAACAAGTTGCCGAGCGGTTCCCCAACGTCTGGGAGCGGGGCAAGGATCGGACCACGATCGATAGCGTCGAGGAGGACGCGCGGCGCTTCCTGTCGGGTCGATCCCCTTCCGGGCAGGCGGCTACCGCTTTGTACAAGCTGGAGAAGTTGGTGCAGAAACTGTCAGGGAAGGATCTGGAGTCGGCCCACGTCGTGGTCTCTGTCGAGAAGCCCGCAGACGGTTTCGAGCAGGTGGTGCGCGAGCAAGCGGAAGCGCTCGGGGCGGACTCCCTGGAGGTGACCGTCGATAACCGGGATGTCGAGAAGGCCGCGATCATCTTCGAGGAGGAGTTCGAGGTGGCCTCGGAGGTAGAGGCGTTCTGGGGGGTCTTCCGTTCGGAGGTCGTTTCGAAGGTCCGGAGGGGGCAGCCGGTGGTGGTGGAAGTGCGGCTGAGCGAGTCGCCGGAGGTCCGGGCGAAGCTCGAAGGACAGGCGAGGGCGGAGCTGATCCTCGCCGGTGCCGCGGAGGTGGGGACCGAGGTCACTGTTCTTTCCGCCTACAAACAAGGCTACAGCTGGCTGTACGACGTGGTGCGTCCGGCGCTCGAAGGTAAAACGATCGATCATTTGACCATTCGCTTTGCCGAGTCCGGACCGCCGCCGGAGTGGAAACAACAGGCAATGTACACCCCGTCACGGTGGCTGTTGGAGCTCTACCCCATCGACGAGATATTGGCCAGGGAGCTGAAGCTCGATTTGGATCAGATCGGCTTCGAGATGATGCCCATTGACGCCCCCACCTATGAGGCGATTGCCACCGCGCCGGATGGGACCGAGATCCTGCGGTCGACGTTCGAGCCCAAGTTCGTGCTGCGGTCGTTCTTCGACCGCTTCCCCGATTACGAGAAAGTCCGGGTGACCACCGGATGGATCACCGCTCGGGTGGGAAACGACACGATCGTGGATCGCAGGATCGTCACCGACGTCGAGCGCTTCTGGGACCACTACCAGGCAAAGACCCTGCCGGCCGTCTACGACTACATAATGAAGAATTCCAAGGGCAAGCCTAGGAAGGCCGACGCACCCCATTTTGGAAAGCTCGTCGTGGAGCTGACTCTCAGCGAGCCCGACTACTTGATCGACATCGATCGGGAGATCATCGCCTCCATGGAGGCGATGCACGAGGAAATCTACTTCCACACCCTCCACTTCTTTGATGTGCTGGGCCGTTTTACGCGCGGCGAAGCGCTCGACTACATCGGGCGAGTCATCCCCATCATGCGTCCCAAGGGAGATGGCAAGGCGGGGCAGGCCAAGATCACCTTCTCTGGCTTCCGTACCAACCGCCCAGCGGTGGTCATCGAATATACGGAGCGCGGCGGCCAGCGCGGTGAGGCGCGCCTCGACGTCCCCAAAGTAAAGGTGAAAAAGCCCCAGGCGCTTGCCGCCCTGGTCCGGGCCGGCCAGCCCGGTCTCGAGCGTCTCGATCTGCGCGTCAAAGTCGACACCGAGACGGACGAACGCGACGAGCTCGTGAAACGAGCGCGTGCAGAACAGGTGGATGAACAGATCATTTCGGCCGAGCAGGTGGGGGCGATCCTGGCCAACCTGGAGCGGCTGCGTGGGGCGGGTCTTTACCGGGACGCCTTGGCGTACCACGACCTCGGCGTCCTAACGATGGCCGCTAGCTGGGAACACGAGGTGGACCCGGCAACAGAAGTACGGTTCTCACTCGATCGGAGCGGTGTGCCGGAACCCTTCCCTGACATCCGTGCCGTGCTGCCTACCGGATACAGATACGAAGGCGGGCCCATCGTGCAGTGGGATACACCCATTCCTCCGGGGGAGGCGGCCGAGCTGGTAGCCAAATTGTCCACGTTCGACGAAGTCAACGCTTACAAACTCGGCGAGAGCTACCTGGGCACGGACATCTGGGCCATGGACCTCATGCCGCCCATCGAGGCGTCTCACTGGTCCCACGCCAAGGCCACCACGCTCAAACCCACGATCGTTTACTCCGGTCGCCAAGACGCCAACGAGGTATCGTCGACGAGCCACCTCTTGAAGCTCTCCGAGATGCTCTTGACCGAGCCGGAGTTCAGGAAGAAGCTCGACCGGGTGAACGTGGTGGTGCACCCCATCACCAACCCGGGTGGTGCCCAGCTCGCCTACGATCTCTACAAGATCACTCCTGATTACATGCTTCATGCCGGGTACTTGGGTCCGCTGGGGGTCAGCCTGGTCACCCGCTGGGACCCCGATCCGATTTATCCGGAATCGAAGCACCGCGTACACTTGTGGCAGACGTGGCTCCCGGACATCTTTCTCAATCCTCATGGGTACCCTTCGCACGAATGGGTACAGCTCTTCTCCGAGTATGCCGCATGGGTGCGTAATCGAGCCACTGAATCGCGTGACTGGTGGGGAACTCGTGGCTGGTTCATCCCAAGTTTCAATTACCTCGATGACGCCAAGTATCCTCGGCACAAGGAGGCGGCGTTCCAGATTCGCGAGCGGATCACCGAGTACATCAACGCCGTCCCCGATGTCAGGGCCCTCAACCAGCGCAACTACGCTCGGTACCAGCGCTATGGCTTCGCGCACGACCCAGAAAACTTCAAGTTGGATTTCACCAATGAAGTGCTGATCTACAGCGCGATCAAGGGATGGGAAGCCGATCCGGGTACAAGGGACACGGTGGGCGACAACTTCATGGTCAGAAACCCGAAGGTGACGATTTTTTACGGAGCGACCGAAGCGCCCGACGAAACGGCCTATGGTGACTGGATGACGCTCGTCGCGACGGCGGGTCTACAGTGGGACAAGGCCAACCTGGACTACCTGGTTGAAGGTGACCACGCGGTGGAAAGAAAGGCGAAGACGTTCTTTGGTGGGATAAGCCTCAGCATGCACCGTCCCCGGCCACCGAAGCCGAAGGAGGAGGGGATCCAGTAGGCCGAGCATTCGGGTCATCCGACATTCGGGCGAGGTTCGGGCGCGCCGGTCCTTCTGGGTCGTCAGAATATGCTCATTAACATTTGGCTCGATTGCCGGGTGTACTGTTTTGGAAAAAAAGATCGAAAAAAGACTTGACAGGTTTTCGGAGGCCCTTTCGAAAAGCGATACGTCGTCCGCGTAAACGCCTTCCTGGAACGCCCACACGCCCTCTCCCCCTCCTTTCTCCAAGATTTGAGCACCTTCTTAATTTTAGTCGTTTGCGCCCGTCTGACGACGGCTGAGGATCCAGAAAAACCCGTTGCTATAGTTGGGGAATAGAGAATCGAAAGAGGGGGCAACGGTGATCATCGAAAAAATCAAGACCTACTTTGGAACGCTCGAAGGTCTCTCCACCGAAGAGCTCGACCGCTCCGCCGAAAAGCTGGTCCGTGCCGAGAAACGAAACGTAGCCCTGGTCATCGCTCACATCGCGGAGATGTCGAGAAGAAAGGGCCACCTCGAGCGCGGCTACAAGAATCTTTTCGACTATTGCACGAGGCGGCTGCATCTGAGCGAAGGCTCGGTCGCCTTGCGGATTCAGGTGGCCAACGTCGCATTACGTTTCCCTCAGATACTCCTGGCGCTGGCTGAGAACCGGATGAGTCTAACCGTGGCGGGTCTCCTCGCGCCCGTCCTCACAGAGAGCAACGTCGCGAAGCTTCTCGCGGATTGCGACGGAATGACCAAGCGGGAGGCCGAGGAATACCTCGTCGCGCTCCGGCCCAAGCCCATCTTCGCGCCCTCGATTCGAAAAACACCCTCTCGGCCGCCTTTCACGTCGCCACCGAAGTTGCTAGTCACGTCTCCCCCGAAGTCTCCCGCGGTCCAGGAGACCAGGGGCGCGCGCCCGGATTTCCGAACGTCGCCGAGCATCCTCGAGCCGGCAAGACCGGAGCTCTACAACTTCCGCTTTGCCGCTGATCGAAAGTTCAAGGAGAAGTTCGAGCGCCTGGCGGAAGTCCTCGGGATCGAAAACCCTCTACAACATATGACCGCGATCATGGAGCAGGCCCTGGACATCGCGCTCGACAAGAAGGACCTCAAGAGAAAGCGCGCACGGCGGCTCCAAAGGGAGGAGGAGCGGACCACGGAGCCGACCCAGGAAGAATCTTGTCTGGACAAGGTTTCTGCGAGGGAGCAGAAACCAGTCTCCCGCTACATCCCGTCAGCGGTCCGCGAGCGCGTCCACGAGCGGGCTGGCCATCAATGCGAATTCCAAGCTCGGGACGGGACCCGTTGTCGCTCGCGAACGAGACTCCAGATCGAGCACGTGCGGCCCTTTGCTTTGTATCGAAGCCACGACGAGAGATTCCTCCGGCTTCACTGCCCTCCGCACAACCGTTTGAGCGCAGAAAGGGTTTTCGGGGTCGCGTTCATCCAGGAGAAGATCGATGCCTCTCGGCGGAAGCCCTCGCCGAATGCCCGTGCCGACTCATCGTAGCCAACAACCTGCCGCCCCTCACCCGAGCCGTGAAGGAAGCGATTGAGAACAAGCGATTCAGTGCCGATTCGCCTGTTACCGTCCACTAAATACTCGCCTATCGAAGCAGAGCGCGAGTGTCCCCTTTTCGCCAGGTGGGCAGCGGCTCGCTACCAGATGAAACGAAACGCTATCTCGGCTTGCCTCCCAGGCTTGGCGGTCAGGATCTGTCCGAACGATGGGGAAAGAGAGTTTTCTATGTTCGGGGTTGCAACGTTAAGTCCTTGGCGCGTACCTAGATTGACGTTGCTGAAGACATTAAACACCTGAAAGATGACCTCTAAGGCTGTCCCACGACCGGTTGGAATCTGTTTACTCACGCGCAAATCCAGGTTGAGAAACCGGCTGCTATCGATCTGGTCGGGAGAGACCGGCCCCAATCCGTTCTCGGCCCTCCAAGCATTCACCAAGGAAAGGTCGAGATCGCGGTTCCCCTGGTTGCGGGTGGTGCCCGGCACGTAGTCGCCAGCCCTGCCGGTGGCAAAGCCGTCCCCATTGAGATCCCTGCCTGCTTTCGCACTAAAGGGCATCGTCGTGCGCCAGGTGAAGATTCCCGACAGCCCGATGTCGTAAGGGAGATCCACGAAGCCGGAGGCCACTAGCATGTGCCGACGGTCAATATCGAAGGGCCCGTAATCCGCGTCCCGATCCAGCTGATTCACGAAACGTCCACTCGGCTTGTTATCGTGTCCCTTCTGGAAGGTGTAGCTCAGCAGGTACTGATAGTTGTCCCGGTAGCGCCTCTCGAGCCTTATGTATAGGCCCTTGTAGTCGCTCTCGGAGATGGACTCGTGCTGGTCGATTCGGCCGAACTCGGGAATGGGCCGCCGGCGGGTGATCGGATCCCTTGGGTTCAGGTCGACCCTCTTTCGGTGGTCCCGGACACGTGTGTGCAGGAAGTCCGCGTTGAACGAAAATCCTGGCGAGAGCTCCTTCTCGAAACCCAGGTTCAGCTGCTGCGACCAGGGATTGTGAAAGTCTTCGGCCAAAAAGCTGACGTTGGGTGGACTCGAGACCGCAAACAACAGAGGGTCCTGGTCCCGGTAGGGATCGGGAAAGCCTGGATTACTGATCCGGAGAGACAAAACGCCAAAGTTTCGCCACTCTTGGAAGTTGGCCAAGGTGCGGATGTTGTCGTAGTAGATGCCGTATCCGCCACGGATCACCGTCTTGGCGTCACCGACTGGGTCATAGGCGAAGCCAAAGCGGGGCCCAAAGTTGTTCTTGTCTCCCCTGTCTTTTGGATTGGGCTGGAAGGGAATGGGGCGGACGTTGGCGGAAAGCGCGGCGACGACATCGGGTGGGACGGGGGGGTCTCGGCCTTCGACGAGGGGATAGTCGTTGACATCCAGCCGCTCATTGAAGGAGCCATACTGCCGGTCGTAGCGGATCCCGAGGTTGAAGGTCAGTTTTGAGTTCGGCGACCAGTCGTCCTGGAAATAAAAGGCCAAGTGCTGTGAGTCGACCCGGGTATAGATTTCCGGCAAAAAGTTGACGTACAAGATCGGATGAGTGGTGGGATCGTCCGGATCGAAGGGCCGGTTGGTGGCGAAGATGTACGTTCCTCCGTCAGGAGTCAGTGCGACGCTGTCCTCAAAGGGAATATGGCTGAAGTCGACACCCATCTTGAAGTTGTGCTCGCCTCCCCAGTCGCTCTGGAAGTAGGTAAAGTCGTCGCGGAACTCCCAGCGATGCTCGGGTCCAAGCTCGTCGAAGTTGGTACCGTCGACGACATTGGGACGCACGATCTGGCCCTGGATGTTGTCTAACCGTTGCTGAGGAAACTCGGCCACCTTGGTAAAGATCGGAGTTCCGGAGGGAGCGAGCTGGTACATGGAGAAGGCCCGCTGGAACTTGAACTCGTTCAGGGCCTGCGCACTGAGGATCGAAGTCAGTCCGACGACCAGCGCCTTCCGAGGGATCTGGAGGTCGGAGCCTGCATTTTCCCTTCGCGTGCCGCCACAGTTAAAGCAGCCCGCGAATTCATCCTGCTGTGCGTAGCGGGCGAAGAGGTTATGGTTCTCCGAGATCGTTTGATCCCATCGAATCGAGAAGAGGTTCCGCCAGAACTCTCTGGGAAAGGCTCCGTCGAAATGCGGGAACACTCCACCCGTGTTCACCGTAAAGGCTTCCTCCTGGTCCGTCCTTTCGACAGCCACATAAAAGTGACTCTTGTCCTGTACGATCGGCCCTCCCAGGCTACCTGTGGTTCGCCAATACTCGATCGCCACTAGACTGAGTCGTTGCGGAAGATCGCTCAATCATAATCCTCGACCGTAAAATTTGAGGAGGACGGCCGACGTGTGCCTTCACGTCCAAAAACCTCCCCACTTACCGCTTTTCGCAACGTCTTTGCCTCTCTACCCAGGCTTCTGCTATCCTCGCCGCGATACAAACGGCCTCACAACCTCGCCAGAGCTGGGAAACTCGACGCGGACCGGAGTCGGATAGGTATTGAATGCTCCTAATTTTTCTTGTCCGCATTTAGGAGGGATTCATGAAGGGACTGTGGAAAATCATTACGCATGTCTCGATGTTCGCCACCCCGCTTTGTCTGTTAACGAGCCTGCCTGCTGCAACCCATGCCCAGGATCCCGTGACCAAGAGTCATGTTGTCTACCACCCCGCTCTCTACCAGGCACTCAAGTACCGGATGATCGGACCGCATCGAGGGTCTCGGGTCACCGCGGTAAGTGGTGTTGCCAGCCAGCGTGAAACCTTCTACATGGCTCCGACGGGTGGTGGGGTCTGGAAGACGATCGACGGTGGGGAAATATGGGAAAGCGTCTCAGACGGATATTTTGAGGCGGGGTCGATGGGAGCCATTACGGTGGCCGACTCTGACCCCAACGTAATCTACGTAGGCACGGGCTCTGCTTGCATCCGCGGCAATGTGTCGCCGGGCATCGGGATGTACAAGTCGACGGATGCTGGCAAGAGTTGGAAGCATGTGGGGTTAGAAGATGCCGGGCAGATCGGCCGGATTCGAGTGCATCCAAACAATTCCGACCTGGTGTATGTGGCGGTGTTGGGGCATGCGTTTGGGCCGAACGAACAGCGGGGGGTGTTCCGTTCGAAGGATGGTGGGCGAACCTGGGAGAAAGTTCTTTATATCAGCGAGAAGACCGGGGCGATCGACCTTGCGATGGACACGAACAACCCGCGGGTGCTGTACGCCGCCATGTGGACCGGGGAGCGGAAGCCCTGGGCGATCCTCTCCGGCAGTGAGGAGGGTGGTCTCTACAAGACCACTGACGGGGGCGACACCTGGACCGAGCTGACAAACGGGTTACCGACGGGTATCACGGGAAGGATTGGGGTCACGGTTTCTCCGGCCCAATCAGAGCGAGTGTGGGCGCTCGTCGAAGCCGAGGAAGGTGGGGTATTCCGTTCCGACGATGCCGGCACCACGTTCCGCCGGGTCAACAAGGAGCGCGGTCTCCAGAGACGGCCCTGGTACTACATGCACATCTTTGCCGACCCGAAGGACGAGAACACCGTCTACATTGCGACCCGGCACTTCGTCAAGTCGGTCGACGGAGGGAAAACGTTCGAGCCCATCAATGTTCCACACGGGGACCAGCATGATCTTTGGATCAATCCGCATGACCCGAACGTCATGATCGAGGCGAACGACGGTGGGGCTAACATCTCTTTCAACGGCGGCAAGAGCTGGTCGACGCAGCTGAACCAACCGACGGCGGAGATGTACCGAGTCACCGTTGACAACCAGTTTCCGTACCGGGTGTACGGTGCACAGCAGGACCAGTATGAGGCCATCTCGCTGCCGAGTCGCTCGGCAAATTTCGGCGCCAAACTCCAGCTGCAGTACTGGTATGGAGTGGGCGGCTTTGAGGGCGGACACGTTGCCGTACATCCCGACAACCCCAACATCGTCTATGGAGGGGGGCCCTCCGGAATTATCAGTAGGTACGACCGATCCACGGGCCAGATCCGCCAGATCAAGGGGTACCCGGAGGGCTGGTCGCGGGGAACGGCGGCGAAGAACCTGCGCTACCGGTTCCCGTGGAGCGCGCCCATCCGGCTCTCCCCGCACGACCCGAACATCCTGTACCACACGTCGCAATATGTGCATAAATCCACCAACGGGGGCCAGAGCTGGGAGCTTATCAGCCGGGACTTAACCACCAACGACAAGGCCAAGCAGGACTACTCCACCGGCCCCATCACGCGGGGCGGAGGCAGCGCCGAGATCTACACCACCATTTTCGCCTTCGAGGAGTCGCCGAAAAAGCCTGGGTTACTTTGGGCCGGGAGCGACGACGGCCTGATGCACATCTCCCAGAACGGCGGTGCCAGCTGGGACAACGTCACGCCCGAGGGCCTGCCCGAGTGGGGCACCGTCAATACGATCGACCTTTCGGCCCACGACCCGGGAAGGGCGTTTGTTGCGGTACACCGTTACCGTCTCGATGACTTCAAGCCGTATATCTTTCGCACCAACGATTACGGCAAGAGCTGGAAGCTGCTCACCGACGGCAGCAACGGTATTCCCGCGAACCACTTCGTGCGGGTGGCTCGAGAGGACCCGGATCGAAAGGGCCTGCTGTACGCGGGCACGGAGTTCGGCATGTACATCTCCTTCGATGATGGGACGCACTGGCAGTCGTTCCAGCTCAACCTGCCGGTGACGCCGATCACCGATATGGTGGTGCACCAGAAGGACCTGGTGATGTCGACCCAGGGGCGCTCGTTCTGGATCCTCGATGACTTGACGCCGTTGCACCAGATTACCGACCAGGTGGCCAAGTCTGAAGCCTACCTGTTCAAACCTCGCGATGCCTACCGGGTGAGGACCTCGGAGGAGGAGGCGGACCAAGCCTACGTTGCCGGGCGAGAGAATGTTACTAACCCGAGGGATCCTATAGGGGGCGCGAGAATTGAACGGCATCGTATGGGTACGGAGGCTCCGGACGGGGCGATCATCTACTCCTACTTTGCCAAGAAGCCTGAGGAGGAGGTCACCGTGGAGATTCTGGACCTCAGTGGCAACGTAATCCGCAGCTTCTCCAGCAAGGACGAGCCCAAGGACAAGTCCGTGGTGGCAAGGCCGGAGCCGCCCTGGCTGAAGGACGAAAGCACCTATTCCAAAGCCGGGTTGAACCGCTTCGTGTGGGATCTGCGCTATTCCGGTGCGGAGGTGGTTGAAAATGGGACTCTCAGCAGGCTTACCCGAGATTTGGGTGCGCCCGAGACTATTGGACCCAAGGCAGTTCCCGGTACTTACCAGGTGAGGTTGGCGGCCGGTGAGTGGAGTCAGACGCAGAGTTTCGAGGTGCTGAAGGACCCGAGACTGGATACGACCCTCGCGGATTACCGGCAGCAATTCGACCTGCTCACCCAGATCCGCAACCAGATCGGCGAACTCCACCATGCGGTCAGCCAGATTCGGGACGTGCGTGAGCAGGTAAGCCAGCTGGTGGTGCGGTTAAAGAAGACTGCTCGAGCGGACGAGGTTGAGAAGGCAGGAAACGCCCTGATCGAGAAGCTCACAGCAATCGAGTGGGAACTGGTGCCGACCGAGGATGACTACCGGATGGATCGGCTCGACTTCCCGCCGAAGCTGCTCAACCGGTTTACATTCCTTTATAACTTCGTAGGTAGCGCGGACGCCAAGCCTACAGACGGTTCTCATGAACGCTTCGAGGACCTAAAGCCCGAGCTGGCGAAGCGTGTCGCGCGATTGCAGGAAGTCATCGAAACCGAACTGCCTGCGTTCAACACGCTGATTCTGCAGAGCGATGTGGCACCGGTTATCGTCACCGACCTGTCCCTTGAAGAAACTGAGTCCGCGAACGTTTTTCGGATGAAAGGGGGTTGCCAAGACCCTTCTTAGGAAGTATAGGAAATTTCAAGCCCGCCCGGCGAGTGGAAGCGTCACTCCGTCGAATCCGTGTGCACACGATTGTGCTTGGCCAGGAAGGCAGCCGTCCGGACGTATACGTCGCGGAACGAACCGGTGTGGCTGAACCCGTGACCCTCCCCGACGTAGGCGACGTACTGCACGGTCTTGCCCGCCTTGCGCATGGCCTCGTAGAGCGACTCCCCCTGCTCCGGGACGACGCCGGGGTCGTCCTGTCCCTGGAGGATGAGCAACGGGGAGCGGGCCTGGGCCACGAAGCGGATCGGTGCCGCCCGATGCCAGAGCTCCGGGTTCTCTGCCGGGTCGCCGAGTTTGGCCAGGACGCGGACGTTGTAGAGCTTCCTATCGGGCTGCTTGAGCATGAGCTCCCAGTCCGAGACGCCAAACTCAGAGATCCCCGCGCTGCAGACCTCCGGAGCCTTGGTGATCGCCAACATCGTCATATAGCCCCCGTAGCTGCCCCCCCAACAGGCGATCCGCTCGGGATCCACGCCCACCTCTTTCTCAAGGAACTCGGCGCCCGCCACCACGTCGTCCAGCTCGCCCCCGGCGTAGTCCCGATAGTTGGCCCGCTCGAACTCGGTGCCGTAGCCGATGTGGGTGCCCCGCCAGTTGATGGAAAGCACGGTGTAGCCCTGCTGCACTAGGTACTGGTGAAAGGTGTAGTAGCGCAGCCCTCCCCAGCCCTTCAGGTTGATGCCGCCCTTGCCGTGGAAGAACAGCAGTCCGGGGCCCGACGGGAGGCTCTCCCGTGGTCGTAGGAGGATGGCCGGGACCTGGGTGCCGTCGCGGCTGGGATAGCGGACCGCCTCGGGCTCGACGAAGCCCGCGGTGATGACGGGATCGGGCCTGGATTCGGTCAGACGAAGCACGGGAGCTCCCGGGGCCGCTTCCTGGACCACCACCTCCGGCGGCTCGGTGGCGCTGGATCGTCGGTAGGCCAGCCGGCTACCATCCGGCGACCACGCCGGATCGGTGCAGAAACCATCGGGTGAGACCCGCACCGGCTCGTCTCCGGAGGCGTCCACCACCCAGACATGTCGCTCTTCCACGTCGCCGGCACGACTGCCGATGAACACGATCCGATCGTCGGTGGGGGACCACCGGGGGCTGTAGTCGACGTACGGTCCGGTGGTGATCTCCACCGGATCGCCTCCCGCGACGGGTGCGATCCAAAGGTGGTTGTAACCGGTGCGGCTTGCGAGATACACGATGCGCGTTCCGTCGGGGGAGAAGTGGTGGTTGCCGTCGAAGCGGAACTCCTCCACACCCCGCTCGTAGGTTTCGGTGACCAGTTGCCTTTGCTCCGAGCCGTCGAGGTTGCTGATCCATATCTCGTAGCCCTTCCAGTCTTCGAATCGCCGGATGAAGGCCAGGCGATCCGACGAGGGCGACCAGATAGGAGAGTCCTCATCCCGCGCCGTCTCTGCGATCATCTTCACCTCGCCTCCCGAGGCGGGCACGATACCGACGTCCGTCTGATGGCCGAACCCAGCCGGCGAGCCGGGTCGAGACAGCGCGTCCTCGCGCTGAACGAAGAAGGCGATGTGGCTCCCGTCTGGCGACCAGTTGAGGACCATGCCCCTCGGGGCGTAACTGCCCTCCTCGGTGGTCAGACGGACCGGCTGGCCGCCTTCCAGGGGAATCTTCCAGATGTGATCCTTCGAGACGTACGCGAGGTGCCGCCCATCCGGAGAAATCGTGGTAACGGCCCGGTCCACGAGGGGCGAAAGTTGCCTCAGGGTTGGCACTCCTGGCTGCCCGGGTTCGGCGGCTGCGGCGTCGGCGGCCCACAGCTCTTTTTCGCCTCCCTGGCTCCAGGAAAAGGCCACCTCCCGGCCACCGGGCAACCAGGAGGGCGAACCCGTATCCCGGATCTCGAGGATCTCCTCGATGGTGATGTTGCGTGGCGCACTCGGCCCATCGGTGGCGCAGGCGCAGACCACCCCGGCAAGGGCCCCCACGAGCAGCATGGGCCCGAGACCAGAGCGTGGCCGCCCCCACCCACTTTCGGCTCCGGCTCGGCCATCGGGGGGGCAGGGGTTCACGCGATCGATGTTCCGTACCAGCATCTGAAGCCTCCTCCTCGGTGCGCCTCCTTATGGGCGATCGCTCGTCGTGGGCGACGGCTCCTCCTTTTTCTCTGGCGGTCGTGCGCGATGCATGCTGAAGTGGACACCGCGGAAGAAGATTTTGCTTTTTCGCTCGACTACGTGGTTACCCTCCACGAGGTAGTCGAGGTTGGCCCGGTCGAACTGGAAGCCCGCGGTGGCCACGACCTTCAGCCAATCGCCGTAGGCGGTCTCGTCAGGACCCTCGGTGCCACCCCGATAGATGGTGACCTTGGGGTTCTTGCTCATGAAGTCGTTGCCCTCGCCGGCTTTCTCACCCTTGATGGCGGTGTAGGCGAGCACGCCGTTGGTGAAGTCGAGCCTGAAGCTTTCGGGGTCGAACGCGACGCCCCAGCGGCGGTAGCGGTCGTAGGCTCGCCGGTTCATGGCCATCACCTCCGGCTCGGCGCTGATGTACTGGGTGACCTTCTCGCGGATCTCGAAGGCCGCCTCCTTGTGTCGGGGGTACTCCGGGTCCTCGAGGTAGCGGATGCTGGCGTACCAGCCTCGCGTCGCCCACCAGTCGTGGGACTCGGTCGTTCGTTTGCGAACCCATGCCGCGTACTCGGAGAACATCTGGACCCATTCGTGGTGGGGGTAGCCGTGCGGGCTGAGGTAGATATCGGGGAGCCACTTCCTCCAGAGTTTCGGGCGATTGTGGGACTCTGGGTAGATAGGATCGGGATCCCAGTGGGACTCCTGCACCCCCACGCCCAGGGCCCCCAAGTACCCGGCGTGGAGCATGTATTCGGGGGTGATCTCGTAGAGATCGTAGGCGAGCTGCGCACCGTCCGGGTTGGTGATGGGATGGACCACTACGTTGGCCTTGTTGAGCTTCTGGCGGAACTGCTCGTCGGTGAGCAGACGCTCGGTGAGCTTCAGCACGTGGCTGGTGGAGGAGATCTCGTTGGCGTGCTCCCGCGCGGAGTAAATGATAGTGGGCTTGAGCGTGGTCGCCTTCGCGTGAGACCAGTGGGAGGCCTCTATCGGCGGCATCAGATCCATCGCCCAGATTTCCTTGCCTAAATAACTCTCGCCGAGCTTGTAGACGGTCGTCTCGGGGAAGGTGGACATCTTGGCGAGGATTTCGAACGCTTCGTCGGGAGGGATGGGAGTGTCCCACTGCACGAGGGTCTGGCCGTTGTATTGCCAACCTGCGGGCAGGCGCTCGGTGATGTCGGGGAATGATGGGGGAGCGCCGTTGCTTCCGAGTGACGCCACCGCCTGAGTTGCCGGGTCCACCTCGTACTCCCACCCGGCGGTGATTTTGAGCTCGCCTAAGTCGTGGTACGCGAGAGTGTCACGATAGAGACCAGCCTGCCGCAGCCGGGACAGGTTCTCCACCAGTGCCGTGATTTGCTGGGCGGACATGATCCGTCGGTCCACCTCTTCAACACGCGCTCGCGTCAGGAGCTCGGTGCGCTGATCCGTTTCGGTATCCACCTTCACCCGCAGTTCCAGGCGCTCGATCCCGTCGAGTCCGTCTCGTACGGTTGCCGCCAGGGCCTGGGGGCGTTCCAGATCCACGCGCCGTATGTCCCGGCGCACCTTGCCTTGCCCGCCCCCTCGCTCCGTGTACTCCACCACCACCGCCGGACGAGGGGAGGCGAAGCCGCTGAAAGAGATCTTCGCCCGTCCCGCCTTGCCGTCTCCCTTGGGACGCATGATGGGGATCACCCGGCCCGGAAAGCGCAGCTTGTCGCCCTGGGCGAATTGGCCCAGCACGTCGAAGAAATGCAGGGTGGTGAAGTAGAGATCCTCGTGCATCGACTCCATGGAAGCGATGAGCTCCCGGTCGACGCCCAGCAAGTAATTGGGCTCGCTGAGGGTCAAGTCCACGACGAGTTTCCCGAAGTGGGGTGCGTCCTCCGCCCGGGGGTTGCCCTCGGTAAGCTCCATCACGTAGTCGTACATCCCTTGCAGGGTCTTTTCCTGATAGTGGTCCCAGAAGCGCTCGACGTCGGTGATGATCCTACGGTCCACAACCGTATCGCCGCCCACCCGGGCGTTGAGCCATCCGGTGGTTACCCGGACCTTCTCGTAATCGGGAAGGGGATCGAAATACGACCTCAACACGTACTTAGGCTCGAAGGTCTGCCGGAGCAACTCGCGGCCGTCGGGCGCCGTGGCGATGGCCTCGTACGTCGGTGCACCGATCGGCATCATCTCGAAGCCGATCTGATCCAACTCGAGGCCCAGCTCCCGAGCCAGCACCTCGTCGATGGGGTAGGTCTCCATCAGCCAGCGACTCTTGGCGTACATGGCCTGCTGCTTCCACTCCGGCGGCGGGCCGTTCTCCGCAAAGCGGATGGTCAGCTTACCCACCTTCTGGCCTTTGAGCTCCGGGCCTACTACGTCGTGCAGCCAGCTGTAGCCTTGTTTGTAGGCCGAAAGCACAGTGACGTTGGTGCCCGATTCCGCCGCGCCCGCGGCGATCAGCTCCGCCCTTGCCTTTCCTTCGATCTCCGTCCGGACTTCCGGCGGCTCGCTCAGGCGCGCCTCTATCACCACGGGCTGCCCACTCCGGACTTCCGGCACAACCTCCAAGCGAAAGATCTCCCAGAACTCCGCAACCTCCGAGGCAACGTCGAACTCTTCTTCGAAGAGGATCGCGGCGTTCTCTACGTCCCGGTTATCGATGCTTACCTCGAGGGAGCCGGCACCCAGGGCTTCCGCATGCTCCCGCACGATCCCCTCCAGTCCGTCCGCCGGCTTCTCCACCGAAACCAGAACGCGCGCGGACTCCAGGTCTTTTCCGGACAACTCCTGAACGAGGCTATCCAGTTTGTACAGGGCGGTGGCCGCCTGCCCGGCGGGGGAGCGACCCGAAAGGAACCGGTACAGGTTCTCCTCGACGCCCTCGATGGTCGTGCGATCCTTGCCGCGCTCCCAGACATTGGGAAACCGCTCGGCAATTTGCCGAAGCGCCCGGGCGACACCGGCCCCGTCACCTCCTGTGATCACCACCGCACTCTTGTCCTTGAACGCTTTGGGTACCACTTGGATGAGACCCTGGCCCGGCTCGAGGGAAGGCAGCTGTAGCTTTCCCTTCTGCTCCAGTTGCTGCACGAGAGGATGGTCGGTGCCGATGAGCACCAGCGACGGCGCCGCTTCCGGATCCTCGATGGCCTCCGGCGCGCGGGCTATGGGGATCTGGACTCCGGCCGACTCCAGCCCGATGCGGGCGGCAAGATCCACCGTCCCCTCGATCCCCTGGCCAAAGGGACTGAGGAGCACGTCGATCCGGTCGGGGATCAGGTTCTCGTCCGAATCGCCGAGGAAGCCATCGTTGGTGTAAATACTAGAAAGATCCAACTTTACCTTTGCCTTAGAGCCTGGCCGCGGAGGGATCGGCCCTGCCTTGGGGACGGAATTCACTTTTGGCACCTCCACCTCCGCCGCGTCGGCCCCTTGTGCCAAGAGCGCCACACGCAGCACGCGCGCACCCGGGTAGGAGAGAGGCGCCTCGGCGCCGCTTGCTAAGCCACGACGCGCCCCGACCAGCTCCTCGAGGGCTCCTCGAGCGCGGCTGAGGTCAGACGCCGAGCCTAGCTGCACCTTCACCTCCAGGAGCCGAAACCCCTGCTCGCCTGCTTTCACACGAAGGCCGGCCACCTCGGAGCCTTGCGCCCGAACCCCGTGCTCGACCAAGAAAGCCTCCACGTCCTGAGTTACGTCCTTCAGCTCCGGGCCCTTTGGATCCCACACATGGGGAAGGCGTTGTGCGAACGCGTCCGCCGCCGCCCGGGTGCCGGCATCGTCGGAGCCTGCCACCACGACCCAGCGGGGCCCGCTTCCGGAGACCATCCGGACCACGCCCTCGCCAGGCGAAAGGCCCTGAAGCCCGGCATCGGCGGCACGGAGGCCAGCCCGTGCCACGGCCCCTTTACCAATGAGGATTCCGGTGGTGGCAGCCCCGGGCTCCGAAGCCACCGGCACGTTCATGGCCATGGTTTCGTGGCCCATTCGAGCCGCGATATCGGCCGCGGCGGCGACTTCCTGAGGCGTCGGCGCCTCACCCAAAACGATGGCCGCCTCGACGAAATCGACTACCTCATCGCCATTTCGATCCTGCAGGATGGCTCCCGTCGAAAAAATCCCCTCGAGGCCGGTATCGGACTCTTGCGGCGTCGTCTGCGACACCGGCACGGCGGCACCCGACACTGCCAGAAGGATTATCACGACCAACAACGTGGCCCCTCGGGGCACTCGATACTCTGCCTGTCTCATGGTTCTCTCCTTAACTCCCCCCAACAAACAACCGGGAGTACGTCGGATCCGACATCAAGAATTTTGTCTCCGTTGAATTGTCCTGGCGGTGGAACGGGCGCTTTGGCCTCTGGAGGACCCGAGTCTACCACGTCCAACACCTCCAAATCCCGAAAGAACGCCGCCGCATTCGACAGCGTCGACTGGAAGGCTACATCGAGGTATAAGGAGTTTCCTTCGGTTTAGGATCGGGCGGGCTAGCTTCTTTTGTCTTATGTCCAAGGAGGTTCGAATGATGCGAGCATGGAAACGTTACCGAGCAATGGCTGCCGCGTGTGTGCTGGCGGGGACTATCGTCCTGCTGAGCATGTGGAGCGTCATACCCATTGAGGCTCAGAACATGGCCATCAACGGCATGGTGGTGACCTCACACCCAATGGCGGGGCAGGCGGGTCTGAGAATGTTGCAACAAGGCGGGAACGCCTTCGATGCCGCGGTGGCAACCGCCGCGGTGCTCGCCGTCACCGAACCGCTGATGTCCGGGCTCGGCGGTGTTGGTGGCTACGCGCTGATCTATGACGCCAAAGAGAAACGGGTTCGCTCGGTGGACTTCGTCGGCGACGCGCCCGCTGCGGCGACGCCCGAAATGTACGAGGCCGGCGCGCGGCTCTGGGATCGTACCCACCCCGCCCGAGACGGCTTCATCGCGCCTCTCGTTCCAGGGAACCTCGCAGGTTGGGCCGCCCTGCTCGAGGAGTACGGCTCGATGAGCTGGCCGCAAGTGTTGGCACCCGCCATCGAGTACGCGGAGGCCGGCTTCGCGATGACCCCGTCGGTCAGCAATCCCTTCGGCAATGGGAGTTTTGGGGGCGCGGTGGGACGCTACCCTTACGGCGCAAGCATTTTCTTCAAGAACGGTAAGCCCTGGCCGGTAGGCGAGGTGCTGCAACAGCCCGACCTCGCGGCGAGCTTCAAGACCATCGCCGCGGAGGGCCCAGCGGCTTTTTACGGTGGGTCTCTCGCCGAGAAGTTCGCAGCGTTCTTTCAAGCAAACGGTGGCATCGTTACCGTCGAGGACTTCGCCAGCTATCGCGTGCGGTGGGCGGATCCGCTCTCGATCACCTATCGGGGTTATGACGTTCACAGCCAGCCCCCCGGTGGGTCGGGGATGACGGTCCTACAAACGCTCAATATTCTCGAACAGTTCGAGATTTCCGCTCTCGGTCACAACTCGCCGGAGTTCATCCATCTAGCGGCAGAGGCGATGAAGCTGGCCTTCGTCGATGACGATGCCTACAATGTCGGCAAAGCGGGTGCCGAGGTTCCGCTTACGCGATTGCTCTCGAAGGAATATGCTAGGGAGCAGGCAGCGCGCATCGATCTAAAACGAGCGTCGTTCTATCCGCCGGTCCGTCGGTCGACGACGACCACCAGCGCCATCGATCACACCACCCATCACACCGTGGTTGACCGAGATCACAACGTGGTATCGATTACTCAAACGCTGATGCTTCCGGCAGGCGTCGTGGTTCCGGACACCGGCGTCATTTTCAATAACGGGATGTCGTACTTCAGCACCGATCCTGAGGACGCCAACTACATCGAAGGAGGAAAGCGCCCTCGCTTCGTCATGAGCCCGACCCTCATCATGCGGCACGGCGAGCCTTACTTCGCGCTCGGGGCCGCCGGTGGGTGGACGATCCAACAAACGGTTCTGCAGGTTGCAGTGCGTGCAATGGATTTCGACATGGACGCCCACGCGGCGGTGAAGGCTCCACGCTTCGTGCTTCGCTACCTGCGGAACTCGATCCCCTATATGGAAGGAACCGACCTGGTGTTGGAGCGCCCGTTCTCGAGCGAGGTACGGGAGGCTTTGTCTTCGATGGGGCACCGCTTACGGGAGCCGGCCGAGCGGTTGGGGACGCTCCACGCCATCAAGATTTACCCGCAGAGCGGGGTTCTCTCCGGAGGCGCCGATGCACGACGGGAGGGTCACGCCGCTTCGTGGTGAGTCGGTAGAACGCCCGAAGCCTGATTGTTTTCGAGCCGCAACCGTGTTACCTACGGACTTGCCGTGGGTCGTCGCCCCATGAAGTCTTGCCTTTCTTGGACTCCACCCAGCAGACCGGCCTCGGCCTGAAGGAACGAGAAAAACGACAAGAACATTCAACCCTTTGAATTGAGGAGTTGGCTATGGAACAGGACCGAAGTCTCGCCACCGGCCTGCGGTTCGCCGCTGCGCTGCTCTTAGTCGTGTTAGGGACGGGCGCGACCGCCCAAGAACCTGAAACCTCCGGACTGGAGGCGGTGTTCTCGCCGGGTCTGATTCTTCAAGATCGCAACGGGGACGGGGTCATCGATTTCATCGACGCCGCCATCGTTGTGGGGGAGTCGCCCACGGTTGGTGACATTGCCGCGGCGGCCGACGTCGCGGCTCGGCTCGGCTACGAAACGATGGCCATGGACATTCCTCTCGGCTCCACGGAGGAATCGTCCGGTCCGGCGATCCTCGTCGGCTCCGCGGCGCTTGCGCGGGCCGGCGTCGCCGCCGCCGATGTCGGCCTCGCGGGCTTGGAAAGCGGCGAGGGCATCATCACGCTTGCAGCCGCTAATGGACGTGAGTGGTTGGTGATCGCCGGAGCCGACGAGGCCGGTACGCGCGCGGCGGCCGAGGCGTTCGCGGGGCGCCTGCCTCATTTGTGGGAGCCCAAGGGCACGACGCTCGAAGACGTGGTCGGGGAAGTCCGAGAGTTCCTCACCGAACAAGGTGCGGAAGCAGGCTCGATGCGGATCCCTACTATTAAAGTGAAAGAGGGTGGCACGGCCCTCGAGAGTCTGGTTGTCGAGGCCCATCTCGGCTCGGCCGACCAGGTTGGACTGGCGCAATCGGCTCTGGAAACACTGGGTCGTGACCGAGGTGAGGCCGCTTCCGCTTCCGAGGACGAGCCTCCGCTTTCCTACTCCGGCGCCCGGGTTCTCCGGGTCGTGCTCTCCGCTCCCGGCGTCGAGCAGAGCGAGATCGAGGTGCCGCAGGCCGAGCCGGACTCGAAGGGTGGGCCCATTCCTGCGCGGCCCGGATCGGGTGCGAAGAGAGAACTGGGTCTTTCCAATCTCTTCACCCCTAAGGGCCTGCTGGGCGACTCCGACGAAAATCAAATCCCGGATCGGGTGGATGCGATGCTGAGCCCCTCCGGAAGCGGTACCGAGGGCACGGTCGATCTGGCGGCCCGTCTCGGGCTGGAGTCGGCCGGCATCAGCATTCCCGCGGCTCTGACGCCCGACGAAATCGACGATCCGAAAAAACAGCCGACTCTCGTCCTCATTGGTCGTGAACATCCTTTGATCGAAAAGCTCGTCGAGGACGGCAAGTTGGACGTCGATTCCCTCGAGCCCGGCCAAGGTCTTATTCAAGTGATACCTAAGGCGTTCGGCGAAAAGAGTGCGCTTGTGATCACCGGTGGGGATGAAGCCGGTGTGGCGCGTGCCCTCGAGCAAGTGGCAGAGCGGCTCCCCAATTTATGGGAAAGGGGTAAGGACCGCACCACCATCGACGCCATCGAGAACGACATGTGGCACTTTTTTTCCGGACGCTCCCCGGCTGGGCAGGCGGCCATCGCTCTCTACAAGCTCGACCGGATCGTCGCGGACCTCTCGGAGAAGAATCTCGTTTCGGCCGAAGTGCTGGTCTCAGTAGAAAAACCAGCCGACGGGTTCGACGAAATGATCCGTGAGCATGCCGCCGCTCTCGGTGCCGACTCTCTGGACGTGACGATCGATAACCGGGACGTCCAGAAAGCGAACGTCATCTTCGACGACGGGTTTCAAATCCCTTCCGAGGTCGACGAGTTTTGGAGCATCTTTCGATCGCAAGTATTGCCGAAGGTCCGGCCGGGTCAGCCGGTGGAGATGGAGGTGCGTATCAGCGAGCCTCCAGCGATCCGCGCCGACATCGAGAGGCAGGCCCGAGCGGAGCTGGTCGAAGCCGGCGCCTCGGAAAGCGGCACCCGGGTCAAAGTTCTCTCCGCCTTCAAGCAAGGGTTTAGCTGGCTAACCGAGGTCGTAGGGCCGGCTCTCTCCGATCAGGCGGTCGAACAGTTGACCATCCAGTTTGCCAAGAACGATCCGCCAGACGAATGGAAGCAACAGGCGATTCACACCCCCATCCGCTGGCTGCACGAAATTTTCCCCGTCGACGAGATTCTCGCGCGGGATCTAAAGATGGATCGAGCGAAGATCCGTTTCGAAATGGAGCCACCCGGCTCTCCCATCTACCAAGCCGTTGCCACCGGTCCCGATGGTCGAGAAGTGTTCCGCGAGACTTTCGAGCCACGGTACGTGCTGCGACCCTACTTCGATCGTTTCCGCGACTACGAGTTGGTGCGGGTGACGACCGGGTGGATCGAAGCGACCAGCGGTGGCGATACCTTGGTCTCCCAGCGCATCGCGACCGACGCGGAGAAATTCTGGGATCATTACCAGCAAAAAACGCTTCCCGCCATCTACGACTACGTGATGGAGCTCCACAACGGAATCCCCCGGGGTGGAGGCCAGGATGCGCCGCTTTTCGGAGAGCTCACCGTGGAGCTGAGCTTGAGCGAGCCTCATTACTTGCTGAACTTGGACAAGGAGCTCATCGCTCCGATGGACGCTCTGCACGAGGAGATTTATTTCACCACCATCGAGTTCTTCCAGTTGCTGGGCCGGAACTCTCGAGGACAGGAGATCATCTATCCGGGCCGGATCATTCCCATCATGCGTCCGAAAAGCGACGGCGACTCGGGGACAGCGAAGATCACCTTCACCGGCTTCGCCACCCACCGTCCTGCCGTCGTCGTCCGGTTCGAGGAGCGCGGCGGCGAGCCTGGCGAGGTGCGACTGGACGTGCCCAAGATTACGATGGATAGACCGAAGTCCATGGGGGCGCTCGTTAGAGATGGAAACGCCGGGCTCGAGCGGCTGGACGTCCGTATCAAGGTCGATACAGAAACGGACGAGCGCGCCGCACTCATCTTGCGCGCGAGGGAGGAGCAGGTCGACGAGCAGATGCTCTCCGCCGAGCAGGTCACGGCGACAGTAGCGAACTTGGGCCTACTTCGCGCCCGCGGGATGTACCGTGAAGCGCTGGCGTATACCGACCTGGCCGAGCTTAGAATGACCGCCGGCTGGGAGCACGATGTCGACCCCGAAACACAGGTGGTTGCCAGCCTCGAGCCGAACGGCAGCGCCGCCCCTTATCCCGATATCAAAGACCGGTTGCCGGCCGGCTACCAATACGACGGCTCACCGATCGTTCAGTGGGACACTCCCATTCCTCCTCCCGAGGCGTTCGACATTCTGGCCAAGATGTCCACGTTCGCGGAAGCGACCGTGTACAAAGTCGGGCAGAGCTATCTCGGCAAGGAGCTCTGGGCCATGGACCTCATGCCGCCGATCGAGGCCTCCCATTGGTCCCAAGCCAAGGCGACGACGCTCAAGCCCACGGTGATCTACTCGGCACGCGAGCATGCCAACGAGGTTTCATCGACGTCTCATGTGCTGAAGCTAGGGGAGCGCCTGCTGACCGAGCCTGAGTATCGAGAGAAACTCAACAAAGTCAATGTCGTGATCCATCCGATCACCAACGCCGACGGCGCCCAGCTTGCGTACGATCTCTACAAGATCACACCCGACCTCATCCTGCACGCCGGATACTTGGCTTCGCTGGGCATGGGACCATCTTCCGGGAGTCGTGAGCCGATGCCCATCTACCCTGAGGCCAAGGTTCGGCCACGGCTCTGGGCCACTTGGCTACCGGACATTTTCCTGAACCCCCACGGGTACCCTTCTCATCAGGTGGTACAGCTCTTTTCCGAGTACACCGGCCTGGTGCGCCGCGGTCGAGTCACCGAGCGCAATTGGAGCATGAACAAGGGGTGGTTCATTCCTGGCTTCCGCTATCTCGACGATCCCCGCTATCCACGTCACAAAGAGGCGGCGTTCAAGATCCGCGACTACATTACCGAAGCCATCAACGCCGCGCCCGACGTCTACGCGATGAACCAGCGGAATTACGATCGATACCGCCGGTACGGCGCCGAGTTCGACCCCAAGGACTTCAAGTTGGATATGGTCGATGACGTGCTCATCTATATGCCTCTCAAGGGGGCGAAGGGGCCATCCCGCGACGGGGGCGCACCGGCAGCCGGCCGGCGGCGGCCGCGGGGCTATAACCCCAAGGTCACCATCTGGAGCGGGGGCACCGAAGCGCCCGATGAGACCGCCTATGGGGATTGGATGAAGATCGTAGCCACGGCAGGGTTGCAGTGGGACACCGCAATCCTCAACTACTTGGTCGACGGGAAACACAAGGTCGATCGCAAAGGGAAGTCCTTTTGGGGTGGGGTGAGCCTCAGCATGGATCGACCGCGACCGCCCAAGCCCGACGAGCCTGACGAAGATAGCGAGCCTGACGAAAGTGGCCAGCCCGAGCCGACCGCGGAGAGCGGCGGGAATCAGGAGCGGTGAAAAGCTCATGGATGATCGAAACGCGAGGACGCGAAGGTCGCCGTTAGCTGTTCTTATTCTTACTGCGTCGCTGCTAACGGCTCAGACCGGTGGCGAGACATCGGCGCAGTCCATCATCGGGCGCAATGGTTTGGTCACGACGTCTCACCATCTCGCCTCGCACACCGGTCTCCGCATTCTCCAAGAGGGAGGGAACGCCTTCGACGCGGCCGTTGCTTCGGCGGCGGTTCTTGCGGTGGTCAACCCGTTCATGGCGGGAATGGGAGGTGTGGGCGGATACGCCCTGCTCTATGATTCCGAGTCCAAGGAGACGGTAGCTCTCGACTTCATAGGCACCGCGCCTCAGTCGGCCACCGTGGAAATGTACCAGGGCGATAAGCTCTGGGATTTCGCGAAACGCGCCACCACCGGATATCTCGCGCCCCTGGTGCCGGGCAATGTTGCGGGCTGGGCCGCCATCCACGAGCGCTATGGATCGTTGAGCTGGGCCCAAATTTTCGCTCCCGCCATTGAGTACGCCGAAAATGGATTCGCACTCACACCGCGCGTGCAACGTTCGATGACCACGGGCGAGATGTCGGTGGTCAAGCGCTACCCTTACGGGCGCGGTATCTTCAAAAACGGCAAGGACCCGTGGAAACCCGGAGAGGTCTGGGTGCAGAAGGATCTCGCCGAAACCCTCAAAGCGATCGCGGCGAACGGGCCGGGCGAGTTCTACGAAGGAGCGATCGCGAAGAAAATCGCGGAGCACTTCCAAGCCAACGGGGGCCTCATGACCGCGGCCGACCTGGCGGCCTATCGGGTTCGGTGGAGCGAACCGATCGCGACGACCTACCGGGACTATCGCGTTCTGACCCATGGCCCGGGCTCTTCTGGGATGACGATCCTCCAGTGGCTAAACGTTCTCGAGGGCTACGATCTCGAGGCCCTGGAGCGCAACAGCCTCGAGTACATCCATTTGGTGGCCGAGGTAGCAAAGCTCGGGTTTTTGGACGACGATGTCTACAACTCGGGGAGGCCGCGACCGGAACTACCGCTCGAGAAACTCATCTCCAAGGAATACGCCGCGCAGCAACGAGAGCGAATCAACAAGGCGGAGGCGCAGTTTTACCCCGCGGCCCGTCCCGACTCCGTCTCGAAGCTCGGCGAGCACACCAGTCACCACACCGTCGTCGACAAGGACCACAACATCGTCACCATCACGCAGACTCTAATGTACGCCTCGGGTGTGGTCGTTCCGGAGACCGGTGTCTTCTTCAACAACGGGATGTGCTATTTCAGTCTCGAACCGGGCCACCCGGACGAGATCCTGGGAGGAAAACGGCCCCGCTTCGTGATGAGTCCGACCATCGTCTTCCGGGGCGAAAGGCCGTATCTGGCACTCGGTGCGGCCGGCGGATGGACGATTCCTCAGACGATCCTTCAGACGCTCCTCAACGTGTTGGATTTTCGCATGGACGTGGAAAAAGCGGCCTCCGGGCCGCGATTCATACTCCGTTATCTTCGAAACTCGATTCCCTACGTACCCGGTACCGATATGAGTGTGGATAGCGGGATCTCGAGTGATGTGAAAAAGGAGCTGGAGGCCCGGGGACACCGCATCATCGACTCCGAGCGGCCGGGCCGAGCGCTCAACGTCATCCTCATCGATCCTCGGAGCGGTGCCCTGTGGGGCTCGGGTGGTGCGGTAACCTATTGAGCCGTTAAGCCCACTCTGTCCGAAATCCCGATCTCAACCGATCGTGGGGATCCAAAACGAACTGATGGAACCCGGTGATGTGGGCCGAGCCCGTTATCTCGGGTACCACCGCCTTCCGGCCCGCGACGTCGGTTTCTTCGAGGATCCGACCCCGGAAGACACCGTCGGTAACGCTTTCGACCCACACCTCCTCGCTCACTTTTAATTGACCCTTGGCGTGGAGCACCGCCATCCGGGCGCACGTTCCGGTGCCGCCCGGCGACCGGTCGAATTGTCGCGGACCGAAGACGTGCACGTTCCGGTACGTCCTTTTAGGATCCTTAGGCTCGGTAAGGATGGTGGCGATGTTGATGCGGTTGCTCTGCTCGATCTCAGGATGTTGGACCGAAAGATGCTCGTTGGCTGCTTCCATGACCCGCATCCCGACGTCGACGACGTTTTTGACGTTTTGCAGCGATACCTCCACTCCGACGGCTCGGGCGTCGAAGAACACGAACCAGTTGCCTCCGTAGGCGATATCCACCGTTACTTTGCCGATGCCGGGCACTGCCAACGACACATCTAGTTGTTCGGCGTATGCTGGCACGTTGCGGAAAGAGACGCTCTCCGCTCTCCCGTCCTTCACGCTGACGATCGATTCGACGAGGCCGGCCGGCGTTTCCAGTTTGAATCGCGTCCGCGGCTCTTCGACAGGAACCATTCCGAGCTCGACGAGCGCCGTCGAGACCCCGATGGTGGCGTGCCCACACATGCTCATGTAGCCACCGTTGTCCATGAAGAACGCACCCCAAGCAGCGTCGGGAGAGAGCGGCTCGGTCAGGACGCACCCGTACATATCCTTGTGGCCCCTCGGCTCGGCGACGAGCGCCGTGCGGAGGCCGTCCATGTGCTTCCGAAAGTACGCTAGCTTCTCGGCCATGGTGCTCCCGGCGATGTGCGCGATCCCTCCGGTGACGATTCGAGTCGGCTCTCCCTCGGTGTGCGTGTCCACCGCGGTGATCCATCGCGAAGCCTGCATCGTTACATGCCTCGGCTAGTCTCGCCCATCGCGGAGCGGCCGAAGGTTCCATAGCGTGAAATTCAAGAAGCTCGACACCACCGCCATGACCAAGATGATGTTGAACGCGTCCTGCCAGCCGTACGCGTCGATGAGGAAGCCCATCCCAACTCCGGTAAGGATCGCCCCCACCGACCCGACCGCGTCGATGATCCCCGCCGCGGTGGCCGATGAGTACTTCCACCCGAAATCCATCGCAACCGCGCCGGCCAACAAAGAGTACGGCCCGTAAAGTGTAAAACCGACCAGACCCAAGGAGATCATCAGCCACATCGTCTCATCCCCCGGTACTTGGCTGAACAAGTAGAGGGAACCGGTCAAGAGTACACCCATGATGGCCAAGACCGGACCTCGTCGCGCGCCCATTCTGTCCGAAATCCAACCCGTCGTGATCGAGCCCGCCGAGCCCAGGAGGGGGAAGATCGCGGACGTGAGGGCGGCGGTTCCGATTCCCATGCCGCTCTGCATCAGGTAGTCCACCGACCAGCCCCAGAAGATATACCGGATGATCGAGAGGAAGAGATAGCTTAGGCAAACGACCCAGAACCACTTGTTGGAAAGCATCCCGCGCAGCCAGCGGTTCGCCTCGATCCGAGTTGGCGTCTCCTCGTGCCGACCGGAAGCGACACCGAGTTCTGGTGGATCCCCCGAGGCGACGCCGGCCGTGTACTCGTCGATATCGGAAAGCCCCTGCAATGCCGGCGACGGTTTGACGAGCGTTGCGAGCGCGATTCCGACCAATGCTAAGAAAGCCGCGTGGGTCCAAAACAAGCCCGACCAGCCGATGGCGACGATCAAAAACGCCGCGGAGGTCCTGGCGACGAAATCTCCGATTTGATAGCTCAGCGACATGACTCCCATCGCTCGCCCAGTCTCTCTACTCGTGTACCACCGGGCCATGATGGGCACGATGGAAAGCCAACCCATCGACTGGAAGTACGCGTTGGTTGCCCAAATCAAGACGAAGAACGTCAGCTCGCGCCCAAAGCCGAACGCGATGTTGCAGGCGACGGAGCCGGCGATGCCGACGAGTAGCATGACCTTGCCGCCGATTCGATCACCCAGGAATCCGTTGGCGAGTTTCGCGACGGCATAGAAGGTGTAGTACGCGGAAAGGATGAGGCCGGTTTCGGTATGGGAATACTGGAAGATGTCGCCGATGACCGGTAGCGCGACCGGGAGCGTCACGCGGCAGAAATAGTAGCCGACGTACCCGATGAACAGCAGTACCGTCAGGAATAGCCGGTGCCTATGAAATCGGCTAGAGGGCTCCGGTCCCCACATCGCTCATCATCGGCTCTGGTAATAGCGAGTAATTTCCCGCTGACCGGTTACTTATCAAGCTCCTCTTGGACAATGTAGGCACGCATACGATCGATCTTACCTTCGCGCACATGTTCCACCGATGCGACCCAGAATTGCACCCTCGTTCCAGGTTTCCCTCCGCCTATGGCCTTCGTGCTCCTTGTGCCTATTCCCGAGATTTCTACCAAAACCTGATCGTCATGAGCAAATATATTGTCAATACTCCATTTCAGATCTGGAAACGAAGCAAGGTATCCCCGTATCTCCTCTTCAAGCTCCCCTCGGCCGTTTTTTGGAGGTTCTCCAAAATCTTCATCCACGACGTCATCTGAAACGACAGAAAGGGACCGCTCGATATCGTGTTCTGCGAAGCCTTCTATATGGGTTCTCACTAGGTCAATATTGGCCCTTTCTTCTTCTGTGTGGTCCGTGTTACTGAGATTATTCATTTCTATATTGCTCCTGTTATCAAGAATGAAAGGCGTGTTTTCTGATCGCCCCAGTTGGTATTTCTACAACTTGGTGCTTTCGTTGGGCGCGGCATTCTTTGTGATATGAGCCGCCATTTCCTTCAGGAGCTCCGCGTTGGTGATAGGGGTCCACCCGTGTCCTTTGCTCGGCCGCCCAAACCGGAACGAGCCGGCGTAGTAGGGCGCGGACGTGTTTTCGAGAAACTCTTCCATGAGGTCGACCGGCTGATTGAAATAGTAGTTGTCCATGTCTCCGCAGATAAAGTGCAGCTTGCCCACCAAGTCTCGTCCGATGCGGGGCCAGTTTTGCTCGAGGTAGTATCGGAGGTCGTACCCATTGTCTCTCCAGTAGAGGGCGACTTCGCGATCGATCTCTCCGGTCCGCTTGTTCCACAGCGGCTTGGGGTAACCGTCATCGCCCACGGGTCCAAACGAGGCCTCCCACGCTTCCAGGTAGTCGGTGGATCGCCCTCGGCTTCCGAGAACCGAGGCGAGTCGGCTGAGGTCCCGGATACTCTGAATCGGCTGCCCGTCGGCGGCACGGAATGCATAACGCTCCGGGGAGAGCTGACTGAGGTTCCATCCCGGCGCTTCGAATGCGTTGTCGTCCTCGTAGATATTGATGAGGAAGTGCCGTCGAAAATCGATGGGGTCTGGATAGTATACCCAGGCGCCGCCGAAAGACGTGGGATGGTGGGCTTGGAGCGCCAGCGCTTCGTACCCGCCGGTGGAGCCCCCGGTGAGCATGCGGGCGTATGAATGAGGGATCATCCTGTAGCGTTCCTCGAGATACGGAATCAGTTCCGTCAGGATCGCGTCCGCGTACGGCCCGTTGTTCGCCGAGTTCACCGCGTAGGAATCATCGAAATAGGGCGTGGGATGTTGGAAGGTGATCGCGATCATTCGTGGGAAGTCGTCGGCTATCCACGACCGATAGAACTCGAATCCGTTCTCGACACCGCGCTCGAGCCGCGCCGCCTTGGCTGCCGGCGACTCGTCGGCCGGCTCGGTTTGGAAACCGAACGCGGGATTGAGACTGAAGTGCCCTTGCTGGTAGACGGTTGGGTAGTAGACGTCGGGGTGTGTGTCGTAGCCCCGTGGCAGGAGGACGGTGGCGCCGATGAATATCGGGCGACCCCAAAACTCGGTTAGCAGTCTGCTCTCGAACTTCACTCGCTGGACCCATGGGTCGTCCTCGGGCACTTCGATCGGTGGGAGCTTCTCGGTCACTTCGATCTCAACCGCGTAGCCCGCGTCGGGATTCAGGTGAACTAGCCGTTCATTGCTAAAGAGGTTTCCGGGCGCCCAATTGAAGTGCTGGCCCTCCCATTGATCCATGTGGGCCCAGATCACGTGCCCATCGGCTCGGTGGAATTCGGTGTATACGTTGAGGAGGGCTTGCGCGTAGTATTCGCCGGGTGGGAGATCGCTGAGGCTTTCAAGGGGGTAACCCAAGGTCGACGAATCGATTACCGCGGCCTGTCCGGGTTGGAGTCGATCGATGTCGACGGCGAAGAACGGGACGCCCCGCGCGTTGGTGACCGGTTGGTGCCCGAGACTCCGCTGCCGAAGGGCGTTGCTGTTCGGCTCGGGCGAGAGGATTAGGTAGACGCGCCCCGTGATCGGCCCTGCATGGAGTGCCTTCGGAAAAGTTATCTCGAAATGCGACGAGGGATCGGAGGGCCCACAGGAGGTCAGGAAGCAAGCTAGGGCCGCGGCGATCGCGAACTGCCGAAACGTCAAAGCGTACCTCCTCCTAATTCATCGAGTCGGTATTCCCACGAGCTTGTGGATGTCGAGCCGGCAACAAGGTACTCTCCACGGGCAGGCGCGTCAACGTGACCGGCGCTCCCCAGAGCGTCCCCACCCTTGGCCGAGAGGGAGGCTTCAGATGCTCGTATGGAAACGGATTAATTGTGTTCTCTTCCTGGTCCTTGCCGGGGCGACCTGTGCTTGCACTGCCAGTGGGCCTAGTGAGCCACGCAAGATCACGATCGAAGATGCCCTCGAGATCAAGGACACCGGGGCACCCGCGTGGTTGCCTGGGGGCCGGGAGGTGTCTTTCTCCTGGAGCCGGGGTGGGGAAAGCGAGCTATGGGCGGCGGACGCGGCTGCGACCGAGAGAGGGCAACCAGGAGCCCCGACGCTCAGGCAGCTGGCGCCCCTTTCGGACCGGTCGGTTCCCACGATTTCCCCGGATGGGAAGTATCTCGCGTACGTCTCGAAGGATCACATTTGGAAGATCCCGTTGGAAGGCGGCCGGCCGGTTCGCTTGACCACCGAGGAGGGCAGTTACCCTTCGAGGGGGATGGTCCTCAACTGGTCGCCGGACGGAAAACACATCGCGTTCTTCGTCCAGCGCGAAGACTCGCTGGCGCGACCGGGCTCACCGGCGGGGTTCGGCTACCAGACCGACGTCGGCATCGTAGCCGCTTCCGGAGGCGAGCCGAAGATGATCGCCAGCACCACCAGGGACGAGGACTCACCCATTTGGACGCCCGCGTCGGATCGCCTGGTTTTCTTAAGACGGTTCGAGGACTGGAAGGGCTACGAGATGTGGATCACCAACCTCGACGGCTCGGAGCAGCGACGGTTGGTGACCGAAACCTACGAGCGAGGTGTAGAGGAGTTCCGATTCGACGGCAACCACCACTTCTCCCCGGATGGGAAGCGCATCGTGTATCTCTCCAGTCGAACCGGTTACAACCACCTTTGGGTCGCACCCGTCGCGGGAGGCGACCCGGTTGAGATCACCACCGGACCGTACGTCGACTACCACCCCCGGTGGTCCCCCACCGAGGATCGAATCGTCTTCATCGGGAGTCGTGCCGGCGACGTCGAGGAAAGACACGTATGGGTGGTGGACGCTGATGGCGGCGAGCCGGTGCGGGTCTCGCCTGATGGTTTCTGCACGAATCCAGCATGGTCGCCGGACGGCAGCCGCGTGGCATACCGACGATCGAGCACTACCGAACCGCCGGAGATCGTCGTCCAGGAGGCTACGCCGGGGTCTCCCGTTTTTCGCCTGACGGAGTCAAGGCCGGATCCCGTGGTCACCGCGGGCTTCGTCGAGCCCGAGGCCGTCCGCTATCCCAGCCGCGACGGTACCGAGGTTCCGGCCATTCTCCTGCGGCCCCGCGGGAACGAGCGGTCGGGCCCCGGGCTGTTGTTTTTCCACGGCAAGGGCGGCATCAACCTCAAGGGCTGGGGAGGCCTGCGCTACTACGCCTTCCACCAGTACCTGGTGCAGCAGGGTTACAGCGTGCTCTTCATCAACTGGCGCGGCACTCATATCGGGTACGGTGCCGACTTCGAGCGCGCCAACTACCGGGACTACGCTGGCGGCGAGCTCGACGACGTGGTGGCGGGCGCCGAGTTCCTCGACAAAGAAGTGGGAGTGGATCCAACGAGGATTGCCTGTTGGGGAAGCAGCTACGGCGGGTACATGACGATGTTGGCTATCACCAAGGCCCCTGAGGTCTGTAGCGCCGGGATCTCTCGCGTGGGCGTGTCCGACTGGGAGCTGATGCTCGAGCAGCCCGACAGGAAGCTCTACAACGTCCGCGTCCTCGCCAAGCTCGGCGACCCGGCCGAGAACCCGGAGATTTGGCAACGCGCCGCACCGATCCGCTACGCGGCCGAAGCCCGCTCCCCGCTCCTCATCCTTCAGGGACAGGACGATCCCGGCGTGGTGCCGGAGCAGGGGGAGACTCTCTACGACGCCATGATCAAAGAGGGGAAGACGGTGGAGTACGTTGCCTACATCGGGGAGGGGCACGGCTTCACCCACACCGGGTCGCTCCGCGACCAATACAACCGGATGGTTGCCTTCCTCACCGAGCACAATGGTGTGCACACGGATTCGACGGACTGACGCTTCCACTCGCCGGGCGGGCTTGAAATTTCCTATCCTTAATGCAAGCTTGGCGGGCCGTAGCCGGCACGAAAAGTCACGCTGGGAAGTAAGCGGCGAAGGTCAAGCAAGCTCGAGGTCAGTCTTCGGGAAATCGTCACCCGCAGCCAGCAAGGGTCGGCCCGCCAGGTGTGCGGTCGCGTAGGACATGCAATCGCCGAAGTTCAAGGCTGCCGGATGACGGCCCTTCCCAAACCGGAGCCAGGCTTCAACGGCGGTTCCATAGTGCGCCTCGCCAAAGGGAACGGTTGCGATGGAGGCTTCTATGAGGAAGCGCGAGAGGAGACTGCGGGCATCCTGACGCAACCGGGCAGACAAGACAATGGCGGTCTCGGTCAAGGTCGGCACTCCGATACCAGCGTTAGGCTCCCGGAGCAGTTTCTCCAACAGGCTTTCAAAGCCGGGTTCTTTCAGGGCGATCGCAACAACTGCCGAGCTGTCGAGAATCACACTCCCGCTTTGCCATACCCTAGTATGGCCTCCTCTTCTGCACGACTCAGTCTCCGGCCGATCTCCTCCGCGGGTACCGTCGGCCAGACCTCCTGCTCGAGAAACCGTCGGAGTCTGGCCTCACGGTTCGCGCTTGATACCAGGAAAGTGAGTCTTTCCCGGCGCTCCTCCAGCGCCTTCCGGACGGCTTCAGTCTTGCTCTCCCCGGCCAACCGGGCGACCTCCCGAACGAGCCGTTCAACCTCAGGATTCTTTATGTTCAATGGCATAAGGGACTTACCTAGAGAGGATTATATGATGTATGGTTTAAAAAGTCAACCATGGTTGACCAACTCCCCCACGGCGGCACCTTTTCGAAGTTGACAGCAAAGTGGGTATCAGTTAAAATGATACCATGAAACCGAAGGAAACTCTCGCAAGGTTCGCCGCTTTTCTGGGGATCGATCTTCAGGACTGCGTCGCACTCGCCCCGAATCACGAGGAGCTGAAGGTCGTCGTCGCACCATGGATAGAGGCGCCGGATGCGAACGTCGATTGGCCCGCTCCTGTCCGTGCCACACTCGAAGACCTGCAACGGAGGCTGGGCCGTGGCGTATAAACGTGTCGACGTGTCCTCCGAGCCTCTCCGCGGCGAAGAGCTCACAGCTGCGATGGTGGGCGTTGGCTTGAACTTCGCTGCTTCCGCGACCGCTGAGCCGAACATGGAAGACACGCTTCTTGATGCCTCGGTGGAAGGGATGGAGCGAGATGATCTACGGGTGCTTGCCGTTCTCGTCACGTGGCTGGGAATCCACCATCCGTGGATCAACGCGGATCGTCTCATCCGGGCGGTTCGCACTCAGACAAGCTCGCGAGTACGGTGCTTCTGGGCTGCGGTAGCGCGTTGGCTGCACCGCGATCGGCGCCTTGTGCGTCTCGTCGAGCTGTACGATGGCCCGCGCATCGATCTTCTCAGGACAGGGACGGGTTTTCAGATGCGCCGCAGAGGCGAGGACGAGCGATTCGTTGGTGGACCGCTACGAGCCCCTGCAGGAGTCCTTCGTGATCGCGTAAGCGATGTGCTCTCGGCGGCCGAGCTCGCGAAGCACCATCGGACGTATCGTTACCGCGTGCTGATGGGTCCGAGCTACCGGGCAGACATGTGGGCCGCACTCGAACTAGACCCGACGCTGTCACCCTCTGAGCTTGCGCGTCAAACCTATGGATCGTTCGCTACTGCGTGGCAGGTCAAACGCGACTGGGAGCTGCTGGCAGCCTGATGCGACTAATGAGCACACTCTAGAGAACGCGGGGGAGCATTCCAAGTGGCGGGCTATTCGGGAACTCCACTTGCAACGAAGCTCGGCATCAAGCCGGGATTCCGAGTGAAGATCAAGAACGCTCCAGCGAACTACCGGCGGCTGTTGGCTCCACTGCCGAATGAGGTGCTGATTTCCGCCGGTCTCCGCAGTGAGATCGACCTTTGGCACCTTTTCACCAAGTCACGCTCGGAACTCTCACGTCAACTTAAGAGCTGTTTAGTTCAGATCCGGCAGGACGGTATGATCTGGGTATCCTGGCCGAAAAAATCATCAGCCGTAGAGACAGACATTACAGAGGACACTATCCGTGAGCTCGCGTTACCACTCGGTTTGGTTGACGTAAAAGTCTGCGCGGTTGACGATACCTGGTCGGGACTGAAACTTGTCATTCGGAAGAGCCATCGCAAGTGACGACTAACCAGTCACGCCGGACGGCGCCCCATGCATGCCGGATGATTTCATGAGCCTGGTCGGAGATCGCGGCGTACGGGCTCGAGCGTTGGGTCGAGGCTACTTCCCCCATCAGCTATCGTGCCTAATCGACAACCCGTTGCGCCGACTCTTGCTCACCCCGGCACAACTGGCGAACCGGCTGCCTCTAACAGAGTCTAGTCACGTGCTGGAAGTTGGTCCAGGCTCCGGATACTTCAGTGCGGAGCTAGCGCGCCGCGTCCCGCAGGGCCGGCTCGAGCTTCTCGATCTGCAACCGGAAATGCTCGCGAAGGCGAGGCGGAAGCTGCAGGCGAGGGGGCATCGGAACGTGAGCTACACGACGCACGATGCGAGTGAGCGCTTCCCCTTCCCGGACGAGTCCTTCGACGTTGCGGTTCTGGTCGCCGTCCTCGGCGAGGTTCCGAATTCAGAGTCCTGTCTGCACGAACTGTTTCGCGTGATGCGGGGTGGTGGAGTGCTCGCTATCCACGAGCACGTACCCGATCCCGACCGGATCCCCCTGGTAGAACTTCGACCGATGGTGGAAGCGTGCGGTTTTCGGTTTCGCCAATGCTGCGGCCCGCGGTGGAATTACACCGCCACCTTCGAGCGTCCTTTGCCGGCGAGGGGCGCCGCGTAACAAGCATTTGAACGTGACGCCGGTCAGGTGGCGCAGTCGTGCTGATGTCGCGAATGCCTTTCAACTGAAAAGCGAATTCGGTTGCTGAACCGTTGCTGCCGCGATAGCGAGACGACCGGCACTCGCGAGCTTCGGGAGGCGATCGGTCTTAAAATCGCTTAGACGATGAACCGCCGGGGTTTTCTGTTCAATGCGGCGAGTGCAGTGCTCGCGCTAGCAGGCAAGGCGCCGGCGCGCGCCTCGCCGCCTCGCCATTCTGGTGCCGTTACCCTCTTTCTATGTGGCGACGTCATGACCGGCAGGGGCATCGATCAGGCGCTCCCCCACCCGAGCGACTCGCGTATTCACGAGCGCACCCTTAAATCGGCCCTCGGCTATGTGCAACTCGCCGAAGCCGCCAACGGCCCCATCGCTCGACCGGTCGACTACGACTACACATGGGGAGCGGCGCTCGAAGAGTTGGACCGGGACACTCGACGCCAGGATCATCAATCTCGAGACAACCGTGACGAAAAGTGACGATTGGTTGGCCAAGGGGATCAACTATCGGATGCATCCTGCAAACGTTTCTTGCCTGACGGCGGCAGGAATAGACTGCTGCGTGCTCGGCAACAATCACATTCTAGATTGGGGCCACTCCAGCCTTTCCGAGACATTGGCGACTCTGCGGAAGGCCGGCTTGAAAACCGCGGGAGCGGGACGAGATATCGAAGAAGCGGAGGCGCCGGCGATTTTGGAGCTCGACGGCGAGAGACGAGTCCTGGTCTTGTCTTTTGGATCGGTCACTGCCGGGATACCGCGGCAGTGGGCCGCCACCAGGGGCACTCCCGGTGTCAATCTGTTCCCAAACCTCTCCGGCGGAACCATCCGGCACATTGCTAGGAAGGTCGAGGCTCTGAAGCAGCCGGGAGACGTCGTGGTGGCTTCGATTCATTGGGGTAGTAATTGGGGCTTCCACATTCCGCGTGAGCAGCGGACGTTCGCGCACAAGCTCCATCGAAGAGGCATACGTGGACGTGGTGCATGGCCACTCGTCGCACCATGCCAAGGGAATCGAGGTCTACAAAGAAAAGCCAATCCTCTACGGATGCGGTGATTTCATCAATGACTATGAAGGGATCCACGGGCATGAAGAGTATCGAAGCGATCTGTGTCTGATGTACTTCGTCCGGATGGACCCGTCGACGGGCACGCTTTCCGGTTTGGAGATGACGCCTCTCCAGATCCGGCGCTTCCGCCTGAATCACGCATCGAAAGAGGACGCGAGATGGCTACGAGACACGCTGGACCGAGAATCTCGAAAGCTCGACACCCGCGTGGAATTGCGGGCGGACACCCTGTCCCTCCAATGGCACTGAAAAAGCCTGTGAAGAGGAAGGTGCGATTGCCGGAGAGGGAGGGACCCGCTGCGGGTGGTCGTGCCCTTTCCCCATTACCTCGAATGTGCTATTTTCCGGACGTACCGAGAGCCGAAGCGCTCTCGCGAACATGAACTCAGTGGTTCTTGCTCACGCGGCCACGGTCCAACTTCCTATGATTTGATTTTCCTATGATCTCTCTCCCCCTGCCTGTGATCGATCGCGCCTCCATTGCCCGTGGCACGATCGCTGCCTGCCTGATGCTGGCCGCTCCCGCTAGCGGTGTCGAGCTCGATTTGAAGGAGTACAACGAGCTCGTGGAGCGCTATCGCCAAGGGCTCCGCTTCTCCGCGGCCCGGGCGCTGTCGGAGCTTCCCCAAGAAAGCGCTCGCTCGACGGCAGCAGAGTTCCGCGCGAGTGCTCCTCCCGACCTCCAGCTCCAAGCCGCAGCTCTCCTTCACATCGAGATCGCGCGTCGGTTCGCGAAGGGCAGGGCCACGCACATCGAGTTGGCGATACAGCACACGCAGGCGATGAAAGATGCCGACCGGCGAACGAGCTTTCAGAAGAGATGGGGTCTGGCCCTCGGCTATTTCTACTACTACGTCCTCCGCTTTTCCGATGGGGAGGCCGTGCTCCAGGCCGCCTTCGATCTTACACCTGGAGATTGGGAGCTCCGATACGCCCTGGCGACTCTGCGTGAGGCGTTTGCGTTCACGCGAAGGGACCCAAGTCTCTTTCAGGCGGCCGAATCGGATTACCGGGCGATGCTACGAGAGCGTGCCGAGGAGCCGGAGCTCCACATACGACTGGGACACGTGCTGTGGCGTCGCGGTAGGGTGTCGGAGTCTCTCGACGAGCTTCGCAGAAATGTTTCGGCGGTCGAAGGACCGACTCGGCTGGTTGCTCATCTCGTTCTCGGTGAGATCTACGATGGTCGTGACGAAATGGAGGAAGCCTTGCTCAACTTTCGGGCCGCCCTCGCGGTCGACCCGGACTGTCAGGCCGCATCGGCGGCCCTTGGAATGGCGCTTCATCGAGCTGGGGAACGGCGAGACGCCTTGACGGTCACGAAACGTTTGCTGGAATCGAAGGAAGGCGCCTCCGTTCGAGACGATGGCTGGTGGCGCTACTTATTGAGCAGGGCCGTGGATTACGACAAGATGTTTCAGGAGCTCCAGGAAGAAGTCCGCCCCCTGAGATGATGACGGTTCTTCCCCTGCTCTGTAGCTTGTCGCTAATGGTCACCGCGCCCACGCGACAGGACGTCATAACGTTTCGCGTCGACGTTCGGACGGTCTACATCGACGTCTTCGTGACCCGAAACGGCAAGCAAGTGACCGGGCTTGGTGCCGAGGACTTCGAGGTCTACGACAACGGGGTCAAGCAAACGGTCCAGCTCGCAGATACCGAGGGTCTGGCGCTAAGCGTCCTGCTCTTGCTGGACACCAGCGGAAGCATTACCGGCTCCGGGTGGAACCAGCTCGGGGAGGCAGCGGTGGCCTTTACGAGGGAGCTGGGGGGTGAGGACGAAACCGCCTTGTTGACTTTCTCCCGGCGTGCCAGTCTGCGGATGGGGTTCGGCGAGGAGGGAGGGGATGCTTTGTATGCCGCCGTCGCCGATAGAGGAGAGCGCGGGCCTACGGCACTGAACGAGGCACTGTTTTTCGGCCTGAATGTACTCGAAAGCAGGGAAGGAAGACCGCTCGCGCTCATCCTTACGGATGGCATCGACAACGCGAGCTGGCTTTCCGCGGAAAGTGTCTTGCAGATGGCTCGCTCCTCCGAAGCCGTGGTCTACGCGTTGTTCGTAACTCCGCTCGGCCGGGGGACGATTCGCTCACCGCTTTCCGCCCCGAGCTCCAAACCGGAGGGAACGGAGCAGTTCCTCTCGGATCTGACCCGAGCCACAGGAGGGCGCCTCATCCGACTCGACTCGACGAAGAACTTGGGGGAGGACTACCTCGAAATCCTGGCCGAGATGAAAACGCGTTACCTCCTGGCCTTCGAGCCGCAGGGCGTCTCCGATTCCGGATGGCACCGCTTAGAGGTACGTCTCCCGGGAAAAAGAGGGACGCAGCTCCGTGCTCGCTCGGGCTATCAAGCGAAGCCGTGAGGGAAGGGAAATGAGGGACCCGCTGCGGGTGGTCGCGCCTTTCCCGCATTGCGTCGGATGTGCTATTTTCCGGGCGTGACGACAGCCCGAACCGGGTCTCGCCAACATGAACTCAGTGGTTTTTGCTCACGGGGCCACGGTCAAATTTCCTAGGATTTTCCCATGATCGGGCGCACGCTCTCCCACTACAAAGTCCTCGAGGAGCTGAGCCGAGGCGGCATGGGCATCGTCTACAAGGCGCTCGACCTGAAGCTCAACCGCGAGGTTGCCCTCAAGGTGCTGCCTCCCGAGCTCGTCTCCGACCCGGAGCGCAAGCGGCGCTTCGTCCAGGAGGCGAAGGCGGCGGCCGCCCTCAAGCACCCCAACATCGCCCATGTCTACGAGATCGACGAAGTCGAAGGCGAGACCTTCATCGCGATGGAGCTCATCGAGGGGGAAAAGCTCGGCGACCTCATGCAGCGGGAACGGCTCCCCGTGGCTCGGTCGCTTCAACTAGCGGTAGAGGTAGCGGAGGGCCTCTCCCGCGCCCATGACAAAGGCATCGTTCATCGCGACGTGAAACCCGCGAACCTCATGGTCACCGAGGATGGCCACGCCAAGATCATCGACTTCGGCCTCGCCAAGCTCCTGGAGCCCATTGGAAGTGAAGACAGCGACGTGGAGACGGCGATTCGGGGAAAGACCCAGGCCGAGGTCCGATTGGGCACGGTGGCTTACATGTCTCCTGAGCAGGCGCGAACGGGCGAGGTCGATGAGCGCAGTGATGTATTCAGCTTCGGCATCGTCCTCTACGAGATGCTCACCGGTGAGCTTCCTTTCAAGGCTTTAAGCGCGCCTGAGACCCTGAACGCGATTATTCACGAACCCACTCCTCGGCTGGATGCTTCGCTGGCGGGTGATCTGACTTCCGAGCTTCAGCGCGTCTTGGACAAGTGCCTAGCGAAGGATCCGGGCGAGCGCTATCAGACGGTGAGGGACCTGGCGGTAGACCTACGAGGGGCGCGCCGCCGGCTCGAGTCAGCCTCCCTCCTAGCGCTTCCGGTGAGGGGTAGCCGCAAGGCCTGGCTCTTCGTGGGGGCTGCCGCCGCCGCTCTTTTACTGGCCATGACGCTGGTGCTCTTTCTCCGCCAGCCCATTCAGCAGGAGACTCCCGCCGCCCGCTCCAAGCCCTCGATCGCGGTGCTTTACTTCGAAAACAACACCGGAGACCCTTCGCTCGACTGGCTACGCATGGCTCTCACCGACATGCTGGTCACGGATCTCTCCCAGTCGCCGCAGGTCAAGGTTCTGGGCACCGAGACGCTCTACCAGATTCTGAAAGAAATGCGACGACTGGACGCGCGGGTCACGTCACTGGAAGTGGTTCAAGAGGTCGCCGAGCGCGGCGACGTGGACACCGTGGTTTTGGGGAGCTTCGTCAAGGCGGGCGATACGATCCGCATTAGTGTCCGACTTCAAGACGCGAGTAGCGGTGAGATCCTGTCGACCGAAAGAGTCGAGGGGGTTGGGGAGTCGAGCATCTTCCCGATGGTGGACGATCTGACCCGCCGCATCAGGGCGAACTTCGAGACATCTGCCGTAGCAAAGGACGAGTTGGACCGCGACATAAAGGACCTGGTCACCTCCTCCGTCGAGGCCTACCGCTACTATGAGGAGGGGCGAAGATACCACCTGCTCGGCAAGGCGAAAGAGGCCGTTCTTCCTTATGAGAAGGCCTTAGAGGTGGATCCTGGCTTTGCCATGGCCCTCCTGCGGCTCTCCGAAGTCCATAACATCCAAGGCCTCAGGAAGGAAGGCGACGAATACGCGAGGCGAGCGCTCGAGCAGGCGGATCGGCTCACCGCACGCGAGCGCTATTACATCGAGTGCGTGTACTACCAGCGGAAGGAGGGGACGCGCGGCCGCTCCATCGAGGCCTACGAGAAAGTGCTGGAGCTGGACCCAGACGACGGCGCGGCGCGAATCAACTTAACTTTGGCCTATTTCGGTCTCGAGCGCTTTGACGAGGCCATTGTCCACTTGGAGGAGCTGACTCGGCGCAGGTATTCCTTCGTGGGCACGCCTTGGCTACTGGCACTTGCCTACTCTGCCCAGCGAGCGCAGTTTGACAGGGGATATGAGGCACTTCAGGATTACATCGCGCGCAACCCGGATACCTCGCAAGGCCATCTCAACCTCGGTGACCATTTCACCGACTGGGGAAAGCTCGATGAGGCACTCGCGGCCTTCGAGAAGGCGCAGTCGCTAAGCCCGGGTGACCCATCTCCCCTCGTGGGAATGTGGAGGGTGTTTATCCTACGCGAGGAGTGGGAGCGGGCCCAGGCGGCGGCTCAGAGCCTGGAAGAGTTGCCTGAGTCAGTCTGGAAGTACAGGGGCTCGCGCTTCCTTGCGGTGACTCGGCTTTACCAGGGTCGATCCCGAGAGGGGCTCACCTTCCTCGAGAGGGCGCGTGCCTACGCCGAATCAGGAACGAGGAAGGCCCAAGCCGACAATGATGCCGCTCGTGTTCTTCTCGAGAAAGGCCAGGCGGCTCGAGCCCTCGAACGAGCGCAACAGGCGCAGCGCGAGGGTAAGGGGGACCTCCCCGAGTGGGAGGGCCTCTTCCTCGCTGCTCTCGCTCAGGCGCGGCTCGGACGCAGGGAAGATGCCGAGACCACCGCAGAGGCACTTCGGCGGACAACAGAATCGCTTCCCACCGAGAAGGAGAAAAGGCGCTACCACCACCTTGCCGGCGAACTAGCCCTCGGCCGTGGCGACGCGAGGGTTGCCATCAAGGAGCTCGAACAGGCTCAGTCGATGCTCCCCGCTCGGGGGCCAATGCCATTGTTTCTCGTCGCGCCTCAGCCTCAACATGTTCCGGTCTGGTTTTCCCTGGCCACGGCCTATCTAACGGCCGGCGAGGAGGAGAAGGCGGCCGAAGGGTTCTATCGCATCACCGAAAGCACCACCGAGCATATCTTCTGGCCCATCCCTTACGTGCGCAGCTTCTACTTCCTCGGCAAGATCCACGAGAACCGTGGCGAGTTGGACAAATCCCGCGAGTACTACCGGCGCTTCGTGGACTTCTGGCAAGATGGCGATATGGACCGGAAGCGAGTCGAGGAAGCCCTGGGTAAACTCTCTTAGGAGAATCGAACTTGGCGCACCGACCGCGGGGACCAACTCAAGGGGGTCACCGGTTCCGCTACACCGGGTCGCTCCGCGACCAATACCTCCGGACGGCTGCCTTCCTGGCCAAGCACATAGAGGTGTTCCCCAGCCTATTCCACAGAACCGCAGCTCATGGCTCCACAGCCGCAGCCTGTGCGATAGAACCGCAACTCATGAGCACTTCTTATTCAAAGACAGATCGTAAGCGCATACCCAGCGGCGATTCCGGCGGCGCTTGAAGGGACCGGAAGGGTACCGTAGAATGCCTCGCAAATGATGGTCTCTTCTTCCGTTACCCCCTCTCCCTTTGGGAGAGGGCCGGGGTGAGGGCCTCCGAGTCCGATGATTGGCCGAACGCTCTCCCATTACAAGATCCTCGACGAGCTTAGCCGCGGCGGAATGGGTGTCGTCTACCGTGCGGTAGACGTCAAGCTCGACCGCGAAGTGGCCCTCAAGGTTCTCCCGCCAGAGCTGGTGGAAGACGAAGAACGAAAGCGTCGTTTCGTGCAAGAAGCGAAAGCGGCCGCGGCTCTCGAGCATCCTCATATCGGCGTGATCTACGAGATCGATGAAGCCGAAGGCGTGACCTTCATCGCCATGGAGCTCATTCGTGGCGACAAGCTGGGCGACGTGATCCAAAAGGAAAGGCTTTCCGTTTCGCGCGCACTGGATCTCGGAATCGAAGTGGCGGAAGGACTCGCCCGGGCGCACGACAAAGGCATCGCCCACCGGGATCTGAAGCCCGGCAACATCATGCTCACCGAGGATGGCCACGCCAAGATCATCGACTTCGGTTTGGCGAAGCTGGTGGAACCCCTCACCGGTGGGCCGAGCGAGGCGAAGACCGTCACACGGAGGGAGACCGATCCCGGAAAGATCATGGGGACGGTAACCTATATGTCGCCCGAGCAAGCACGAGGCATCAAGGTGGATCACCGGAGCGACGTCTTCAGCTACGGCATCGTCCTCTACGAGATGCTAAGCGGGAAGCCTCCTTTTCAAGGTGCCACGGGGATGGACACGCTTCACGCGATCATGAAGGAGCCGGCACCACCCCTCGCCACGCTCGGCGGTGAAGTTCCGGAAGAAGCGGGCCGCGAGATCCGTCGTGTCCTCGACAAGTGCCTGGCCAAAGAGCCCGGTGAGCGTTACCAGACGATGAAAGACGCGGTGGTGGATATGCGCACCGCGCGTCGCCGCCTGGAGTCAGGCACGATGTCCGCCGTCTCGGGGGTGCACGCTCCGGTGGTGGAGAGCAAGGAAGGCCGCCGGCCCTGGACCATCCTAGGGGGCGTTGCGGCGGTCATCTTCTTGGTTGCCGCTATCTTGTTTTTCTGGCGGCCGAGCACCGAGGAGGTACCTTCCGGAACGCCGTCGAAACCTTCGCTCGCCGTGCTCTATTTCGAGAACAATACCGGAGACCCTTCGCTCGACTGGCTTCGCACCGCCATCACCAACATGCTGGTCACGGATCTCTCCCAGTCGCCGCAGGTCAGGGTTCTGGGCACCGAGACGCTCTACCAGATCCTGAAAGAAATGCGACGACTGGACGATCGGGTCACGTCACTGGAAGTGGTTCAAGAGGTCGCCGAGCGTGGCGACGTGGACATCGTGGTTCTGGGGAACTTCGTCAAGGCGGGCGATACGATCCGCATTAGTGTCCGACTTCAAGAGGCGAGTAGCGGTGAGATCCTGACCACCGAAAGAGTCGAGGGGGTTGGGGAGTCGAGCATCTTCCCGATGGTAGACGATCTGACCCGCCGCATCAGGGCGAACTTCGAGACCTCTGCGGTAGCAAAGGTGGAGTTGGACCGCGACATAAAGGACCTGGTCACATCCTCCGTCGAGGCCTACCGCTACTATGAGGAGGGGCGAAGATACCACCTGCTCGGCAAGTTTAAAGAGGCGGTTCTTCCTTATGAGAAGGCCCTAGCTGTGGATTCTGGCTTTGCCATGGCTCTCCTGCGGCTCGCCGAGGTCCATGGCAATCAAGGCCACATGAAGGAAGCCGAAGAATACGTGAGGCGAGCGCTCGAGCAGGCGGATCGGCTCACCGCACGCGAGCGCTATTACATCGAGGGCGTGTACTACCAGCGGAAGGAGGGGACGCGCGGCCGCTCCATCGAGGCCTACGAGAAAGTGCTGGAGCTGGACCCAGACAACGCGGCGCGATTCAACTTGGCTTTCGTCTATTACAGTCTCGAGCGCTTTGACGAGGCCATTGTCCACTTGGAGGAGCTGACTCGGCGCAGGTATTCCTTCGTGGGCACGCCTTGGCTACTGGCACGTGCCTACTCTGCCCAGCGAGCGCAGTTTGACAGGGGATATGAGGCACTTCAGGATTACATCGCGCGCAACCCGGATACCTCGCAAGGCCATTTCAACCTCGGTGACCATTTCACCGACTGGGGAAAGCTCGATGAGGCACTCGCGGCCTTCGAGAAGGCGCAGTCGCTAAGCCCGGGTGACCCATCTCCCCTCGTGGGAATGTGGAGGGTGTTTATCCTACGCGAGGAGTGGAAGCGGGCCCAGGCGGCGGCTCAGAGCCTGGAAGAGTTGCCTGAGTCAGTCTGGAAGTACAGGGGCTCGCACCTCCTGGCGGTGACTCGGCTTTACCAGGGTCGATCCCGAGAGGGGCTCACCTTCCTCGGGAGGGCGCGTGCCTACGCCGAATCTGGAACGAGGAAGGCCCAAGCCGACACTGATGCCGCTCGTCTTCTTCTCGAGGAAGGCCAGGCGGCCCGAGCCCTCGAACGAGCGCAACAGGCGCAGCGCGAGGGTAAGGGAAACTACCCCGAGTGGGAGGGCCTCTTCCTCGCTGCTCTCGCTCAGGCGCGGCTCGGACACCGGGAAGATGCCGAGACCACCGCAGAGGCACTTCGGCGGAACACAGAATCGCTTCCCACCGAGAAGGAGAAAAGGCGCTACCACCATCTTGCCGGCGAACTAGCCCTCGGCCGTGGCGACGCGAGGGTTGCCATCAAGGAGCTCGAACAGGCTCAGTCGATGCTCCCCGCTCGGGGGCCAATGCCATTGTTTCTCGTCGCGCCTCAGCCTCAACATGTTCCGGTCTGGTTTTCCCTGGCCACGGCCTATCTCGCGGCCGGCGAGGAGGAGAAGGCGGCCGAGCGGTTCTATCACATCACCGAGAGCACCACCGAGCATATCTTCTGGCCCATCCCCTACGTGCGCAGCTTCTACTTCCTCGGCAAGATCCACGAGAACCGTGGCGAGTGGGACAAATCCCGCGAGTACTACCGGCGCTTCTCAGACTTCTGGAAAGACGGCGACATGGACCGGAAGCGAGTCGAGGAAGCCCTGAGTAAACTCTCTTAGGAGAATTACGATGAAGAAAATCTCGAGTCTGGTATGGCTGCTTGTTTTCTGTGTGCTGACCGCAAACGCACATGGGAACTTGATTAAGAACGGTAGCTTTGAGAGTGGAAAGCTGGTGCCCAATAAGAATGGGGATATGCTGCTGCATGCGGGCGCAACAGATCTGACCGGCTGGATTGTCATCAATGATCTGACCTGGATAGATCTGGATAATCCATGGAAGCTCTCGGCGAGCGACGGCAACCGGTTCGTTGACTTCACCGAATACAGGGCAAAAGAGCTTGGCGGTGTTTCTCAGTCCATTCCAACGACGGCCGGTGAAGACTACGAGATAACGTTCGATCTGGGCAGTTCAACTCAATGGAAAGTGCCAGTCTCCATTACGGTCATTGCGGGTGTTGAATCTGCCATCTTCACCTCGACGAATCTGACAGATCTTGACGTGTGGGAGAGCTTCTCGTTCAAGTTTACTGCCACCTCATCCAATACCTTGATCATTTTCTTGGGTCTGACGGGCAAAGGCTACACTGGCCTGGATAACGTCTCCGTGAAAGGAGCGGATACGAAATGATGCGAGCCGTGAAGTGCCGTGTCGCGTGTTGCCTGATGTTCGCCCTCGCCGGATCGGTGACGTCCTCGTACGCGCAGTGGACGAATCGCTATCCGAAGCTTGCGGGTTACAGAAGCCATCTCTACATGGCAGGTTACGAGCTACCCGTGATGGGCGCCGGACCGAGCGATCCGGCGCCGTCGCCGGACACTAGGAGCCTGGCGATTTCAGCGCGGGGATGGATCTGGCTCCTCGACCTGTCGTCGCGGGAGGCCCGCCGCGTGACAAAGGGCCAGGGCATGGACTCGAGACCGGCCTGGTCGCCAGACGGGGAGCACCTGGCGTTCGTCAGGGACGACGGAAGTGACACTTCCATCGTTGGGTTGGATTTGCGCAACGGCACAGAGACAGTCCTCGTCGACACGGCTGGGCTCGACCTCGATCCCACATTCTCTCGGGATGGGCGCTCTCTGTTGTACAGCTCCGCCGAAGCAGGTGATCTCGATCTGTGGCGCCTCGAGCTGGCGACGGGCGCGAAGACCCGTTTGACGACCGAGAAGGGGCTGGAGCTCAAGCCGTCGCCGCTTCCGGACGATCTCCGGCTCGTCTACTTGAGAAAGAAACGCGGCGCTCAGGACGCGGTCTGTCTTCTGGACACGCGGGATGGCAGCACGCGGGTTCTGGAGGAGGCGGGCATCGCGTCCCAGACCCGGCCCGCCTTGAGCCCGGATGGACGGAGTCTCGTCGTGAACTTGCCCGGTGCCGGTAGCTGGAATCTTTGGCTGAGAGACCTAGAGGGTGGGTCGAAGATCCACTTGGCGCCGGAGACCCATCTGGCGTTGACGCCCGCTTGGAGCGCCGACGGGGCCGATATCTATTTCGTCGAGGCCGACGAGCGCCAGCGCTTCCATGTGTACGAGATCGCCGCGTCGGGCGGAGAGGTCCGCGACGTGTCACCGATCGCGTGGAACTGGGGAGAAGAGGTAGGCCGCCTTACCATCACGACACGCCTGGCAGGCGAGGCGGGGGCCGTTCCCGCACGCCTGGCGATATTCGATCGAGATGGGCATCCGGTGCTTCCGGAGCAGGGCCAAGCGCGATTCGATCTCCAGAACGGCATTGTTTACAGCTACTCTTCAGGTGTTACGACCGTCGACGTTCCTCCTGGGGAGGTGCGGGTGACCGCGACGCACGGCTTTACTGCACCGCCGGTATCGGTAACCCGCACCGTCGGCGCCGGCGAAACGACAGCGGTGGAGCTAGAACTTACGCGCATGTGGGATCCGTCGTCCGCGGGCTGGTACTCGGGCGATCATCACATCCATCTGGATTGGGGTGGAACTTACAAGTTGGTTCCCGAAGATTTCGTGATCCCTCTTCAGGCGGAGGACGTCGACGTGGCGACGCCGGTGGCGGCGAGCCTGGATGTACGCATCAAGGATCTCGAATGGTGGGGTTGGAGCAGGCTCGACGCGGGTACTCCCTTGATCGTATTCGGTCAGGAGGTCCGTCCGCATTTTTTCGGACACACCGCGTTCATCGGTATCGCGTCGCGTTTCTGGCCGAACTATTGGGGGCCCAGGTATCCGGTCTATCGAAACGCGGATATCCTCAAGGCGGACGCGCATGACCATGCCCACAAACAGGGGGGCTTCAGCTACTACGTGCACCCGGTTTCCACCGCCAATCCGTTCCCGAAAGATGCCAGCCCTACTGGAATACCTATGGAACTCGTGCCCGATGCCGTCCTCGGCGATCTCGACGGGCTCGAGATCGTGTGCCTGTGGAGCGACTCACTCGGCACGAGCGCAGCATGGCACCGCCTGCTGAACCTAGGGTTGAACATCGTGCCCACCGGAGGGAGCGACGCTCTCCTCGATTGGTACCGCAGCATGAGCGTGGGCTCGGCCCGGGTCTATGCACGGGTCGACGGGCCTTTGAACCTCGGTAGCTACATGGCGGCGCTCAGGGCCGGCAGAACGTTCGTTACCAACGGTCCGCTGATGCAGTTCGTTGTGGATGGGCAGGAGGCGGGAGGCGTCGTGCAACCGAGTAGCGAGGTGGATTGGGCGCTAAAGATGTGGTCTCCGGCGCCGGTCGAGAAGATTGAGGTTCTGGTGAATGGCGATGTCGTCTGGGAGGGATCCGGCTTTACGGCCGCTGGCGAGAAGAGTTTCGGCGGCCGAGTGAAAACGCCCGCCGGCGGATGGATCGCGGCGCGCGCCTACGGAGGACCGACCGCCTGGCCGATCATGGACGGGATGCCATATGCGCACAGCGCGCCGATCTGGTTCGGCAACGTCGGCAGCCGTGATGCCGATGCCGCCCGCCGTGCAGCGAGCGACCTGCTGCGGTGGATGGACGTTGCCGACGCCCGGCTGGCCGAAAATTATGGCGACACGCCAATCCCCAGAATCAGGGAGAGATTCGCGGCCACGCGGGAGAGGCTCGAAGAGCTCGCTCGATGAGGCAGGTCGAGAGCGTTTGACACGCTTCCATTGAGACTGCTAGATCCACCAAACCGGAGGAACCGAACATGATAGGCATGATAGGCATGAAAGGCATGAGAGGACCCCGGCTCGGGGTGCTTTCCGCGGTGTTGGTCGTCGGAACCCTGCTCACGGACAGCGCGTCGTCCGCGCAGATGGCATCTTCCGAACCGGAGGGGCGGCCGGGGTCGATCGAGATCGAGCCTTCACTACTCGTATTGGAGGTCGGCGACAAGGCGCAATTGAAAGCGGTCGTCAAAGATGCGGATGGTACGGTTCTTCCTGACGCCCAAGTGATCTTTTTCTCCGGCGCGAGGGACTCGGTCGGTGTCACACCGGCCGGGCTCGTCCAGGCCTACCGTCCGGGAAAGCACAAGCTCACTGCCCTCTCTCCCCTGAATCCGTTCGAGGGTGACGCCGACAGTTACAGTCGAGGCGAACCAGGCATCCGAGCCACGGTGGTGGTGACCGTACCGTTACCGCCGCTGGCCCGCTTGGAGTTCGTGAACGTACCGGCCGTTCTCTACACCGGCGCGAGCGTTCCGGTCCGTCTGACGGCGACCGACACCAGTGGAGCGATACGCCGGGACGCTCGTCCGACACTAAAGGTCGACGATGGGACGGTGGCCGCGACGGATGGGTTCGGCGAAGTCACCGGCCTGAAACCGGGCAAGGTGACACTGACCGCGTCCGCCGAGGCCGCCGAGGCGGACCTCGAATTGACGATCAAAGAGAACCCGATTCGCTCCGTCGAGCTGACGGCTTCGCTCGACAAGGCGCGCACCGGCGACGTCGTTCACTTCCGAGCCACCGCGAAAGACGCTCGAGGAAAGATCGTAGCCGACGCTCCTCTTAGTTTCTCGCTTCAGGCTCGGCCCGATCCCAACCTTGCCGAGTCGATCGGCGCGGGCGCTTCCGCCCAGGTGGCTCCCGATGGTCGCTTCGTTGCCGAGCAGCCCGGTATCTACACCGTCGTCGCCTGGTCCGGCAAGGAGATGGCCCGCCGGAGCATTCAGATTACACCCCGCAACGTGAGGCGAAAGATCGAGCTGGTGGGGCACGCGCCGGTTCGGGATCGGGTGACCTCGGACCTCTGGGTGTGGGAAGGCGTCGATGGCCGTGACTATGCGGTGCACGGCACGTGGAACGCGGACGGCCACGCGTATTTCTACGACGTGACCGATCCGTCCAACATGCAAAAGATCGACATCGTGCAGGTGGACGCGCGGACGGTCAACGACGTCAAAGTGTCGGAGGACGGTCGGATCTGCGTGATCAGTCGTGAAGGCGCCTCGAACCGGCGGAACGGCATCGTGATCCTGGACGTGAGCGATCCGCGAAACGTCAGAATTCTTTCCCAGTTCGACGATCAACTAACGGGAGGGGTGCACAACATCTTCGTTCACGACCAACACGTCTATGCGGTGAACAACGGGCGGCGTTGGGACGTGATCAACATCGAGGATCCGGCCAAGCCGGTTCGGGTGGGCCGATTCGAGAGCGCCACCCCGGGCCGCTCGGTGCACGATGTCTGGGTCCGTGACGGCGTCGCCTACCAGGCCGGTCGTACCGATGGTCTCATCATGGTGGATGTCGGGGGAGGTGGCCAAGGGGGCTCGCCGGCACGTCCGGTGGAAATGGGACGGATGGAGCAGTTGACCGACTGGAACCATGCGGTATGGCCGTTCCAGAGCAAATCGGCCGGCAAGTTCTACGTGGTCGGCGGCGACGAGGCCTTTTGGGACAACCCGCTCGCACCCGGCGTCGGGATCAGTTGGAAGGAACGGGTTCCGTCGTACGCCATGGGATGGCTTCATTTCGTGGAGTTCGACGATCCGAAGTATCCGCGGGAGGTGGCCCGTTACCAGGTGCCGGAATCGGGGCCGCACAACCTCTGGATCGATTGGGAGAACGAGGTGATGTACGTGGCTCACTTCGAAGCAGGCCTCCGGGTGGTGGACATTTCCGGGGAGCTCATGGGCGACCTGTACCGGCAGGGGCGCGAGATCGCCAAGTTTTACTCCGACGACACCAAAGGGTTTATTCCCAATGCGCCCTTCGCTTGGGGACCGCAGCCCCATAAGGGGCATATTTTCTTCGCCGATCTTTATAGCGGGCTTTGGGCGGTTCGATTGGTGCCCCCCGAAGAAACCGAGGCAGAAACGCCTTAAGGGAGGAGACCGATGAAAGCCGTGATTGTGGGCTCCTTGCTCGTGGTGATCTCCGCCGGGCTTCAAAACGCCGATGAGCCGGCATCGATAGAAGTGCGTCCTGCCTCGCTCACGTTGAGAGTCGGGGAGAAAGCTACTCTCGAGGCGGTGGTGAAGAATCAGGCTGGTACGGTGCTCGAGGACGCCCCGGTGATTTTTTTCGCCACCGGGATGTCATCTTCGATCACGGCTACTCCGGCAGGCATCGTGACCGGGCATCGGACGGGAGAGAACGATGTCGTGGCGCTCTCGCCCTCGGGCATTCGAGCGGATTCCGATCTGTACCGCGAAGGGGATCCCGGTGTCCGGATCCGAATCCCGGTGAAAGTGCTGCCGTCTCCGGTCGCCCGGCTCGAGTTCAAAGATCTCCCAGCGAGTCTCTACGTTGGCATGACAGTGCCGGTGAGGGTGACAGGGGCGGACGCGGGACAGCGAGAGCGGGACGTACGGGCGGAACTTCGTGTGAGTGACCCGGAGATGGCCGCTGTTTCTATGTTCGGGCCGGAGTTCCAAGGTTCATCCGACTCTCACCCGTTCTACTACCGGCCGCGACCCGAGCTCTACCCGGGAGAGGCCGCCGGAATCCTTACCGCGGTCCGCCCGGGCACGTTGACCCTAACAGCTTCCACCGCCGACGGCGTCCGGGTCGATCGACAACTGACGGTCAAACCCAGCCCGGTAGGCACACTCGAGCTGACCGCTTCCCGCGATGAAGCGCGCACCGGCGACGTCGTTCACTTCAAAGCGACCGCCCGAGATTCCGGAGGTCAGACGATCGTGGACGCACCGGTTCGCTTCGCGCTCCAGAGCTGGCCCGATCCGAGTCGCGCCAGAACGGTCGGCGCGGGAGCCGCGGGCCAGTTGGCGCCCGACGGTCGTTTCGTGGCTGAGCAGCCGGGTGTTTACACCGTGGTGGCGACCTCCGGAGCTCAAATGGCCGAGCGGAGCGTGCGGGTCACGCCGCGCAACGTGGAACGAACGATCGAGCTCGTGGGGCACGCGCCGGTGCGGGACCGGGTGACCTCGGACCTCTGGGTATGGGAGGGGATCGACGGCCGCGACTACGCTGTGCATGGCACCTGGAACGCCGATGGACATGCGTACTTCTATGATGTCACCGATCCGTCCAACATGCAACGCATCGACATCGTGCAGGTCGACGCGCGCACCGTGAACGACGTCAAAGTCTCCGAGGACGGCCGGATCTGCGTCATCAGCCGCGAAGGTGCGTCGAATCGGCGGAACGGTTTGGTCATCCTCGACGTCAGCGATCCGCGGAACGTCAAAATTCTCTCCCGGTTCGACGATCAGTTGACCGGCGGCGTGCACAACGTCTTCATCCACGACAACCACGTCTATGCGGTGAACAACGGGCGGCGTTGGGACGCCATCAACATCGAAGATCCGGCCAAGCCGGTGCGGGTGGGTCGATTCGAGACTCAGACCCCGGGCCGCGCGGTGCATGACGTGTGGGTCCAAGACGGCATCGCCTACCAGGCCGGAAACACCGATGCGCTCATCTTGATCGACGTCGGAGGAGGCGGTCAGGGTGGCTCCCCGGCTCGCCCCGTGGAGATGGCCCGGATGCCTCAGCTGACCGGGTGGAACCATTCGGTCTCGCCGTTTCTCAGCAAGTCGGCAGGGAAGTTCTATGTCGTTGGAGGTGACGAAGCGCATCCTCTCAATCCCCGAGTACCCGGCGAGATCATCTCCTGGAAGGAGCGCATGCCAAGCCGCGCCATGGGGTGGATCCACTTCGTGGAGTTCGACGATCGCGACAATCCAAAGGAAGTTGCCCGCTACCGGGTCCCAGAGGCCGGGCCGCACAACTACTGGATCGACTACGAGCAAGAGATCATGTACGTGGGTTACTTCAACGCCGGTCTCCGGGTGGTGGACATTTCCGGCGAGCTCATGGGCGATCTGTACCGCCAGGGACGCCAAATCGCGAAGTTCTACTCCGACGACAGCGAAGGGTTCGTGCCGAACGCGCCTTTCGTCTGGGGTGCCCAGCCGCACAAAGGACATATTTTCTTTTCCGATTTCCACAGCGGCCTCTGGGCGGTTCGCCTGGTTGCTCCTCATCCTGCCGATGAAGGGGAGAAGGAGTCCACTCCATGAAACCGAAGGTGAGTCTACTGGCGCTCTCTTTTGTTTTCTCTAGTCTCTCTTGGGCGGGCGAGCCGCCGAACCCGATCACCGCGACTTATTACGTCTACGTGGCGGCCGAGTCCGACGACACGGTGGATCTCGTCAAGTTCGGACCCGACGGCGGCGTGCTCGAGAAGAGGATCCCGGTCGGGATCTTTCCCAATGAGATCGAGGGGCCGCACGGGGTCCGCGTGGCTCCCAACGGACGGCATTGGTTCGTTTCCATAGCGCACGGCATGCCTTACGGCTACATCTATAAGTACGAAACCGGCAGCGATCTGCAGGTGGGGGAATCACAGGCGGGTTTGTTCCCGGCCACCATGGACATCAGCCCGACCACGGGTTTTCTCTTCGTCGTGAATTTCAATCTGCACGGCGATCACGAGCCGGGCTCGCTATCGGTGGTGGACACCGTGTCAATGTCGGAAATCGCACAGATCGAGCAGGGCATCATGCCCCACGGTTCGCGGCTCAGCCCGGACGCGAAGTACAGCTACTCGGTTGCCATGATGTCCGGCGAGCTCTACGAAATCGACACCATGACCTTCGAGGTGAAACGCACCCTCGCGCTTACCAAGGACGACACCGAAGAGGCGGCGGGGCACCGACCCCATAAGGGTGCTGGCGCTTCGGTGAAGCCCACCTGGGTGCAGCCTCATCCGGAGAAACGCTTCGCGTATGTTGCGTTGAACGGTGCGAGCCAGGTCGTGGAAGTCGACTTGGACGCTTGGGCGATTACCCGCCGCTTTCACACTCACGAAGGGCCGTACAACTTGGCCATTACCCCCAACGGCAAAATTCTGATCGCTACCGAGAAGTCGAACCATTCCACGGCCTTTTGGGACATCGATTCCGGCAAGGAGCTGGCGAGCGTACCCAGTACCCGACCCATCACCCACGGCGTAACGGTGAGTCCCGACAGCCGATTGGCCTTTATCTCGGTCGAGGGACGCGGGGGTCAGCCGGGGACGGTGGAGGTCTTCGATCTCGAGACGTTCGAGCGGCGCGCCGCCATCGACGTGGGCAAGCAGGCTTCGGGGATCGACTTTTGGAAAATGGTTCCTTGAGTGAAGTTCAGCTCGAGCCATCCGAGCGCATCTCCGCGCGGAGCTGTGCCTCATCAAAATCCGTCCGCGTGTGAAATCAGAAACTTACGCGGCGTTGTCTCCTCCGCCACAGACTGATTTTCCCGCTTGAGATTGCGGTGAAGGAGGCACACTCCGGCGCTATGCTCCGTGTTCTCGTCTTCCTCGTCTCTCTCGGCGCCCGTGCGATCAGGGCGATGTGTCAGCGCCGAGCCGATCTTATGATAGAAAATCTTGCCTTGCGTCAGCAAGTTACGGCGCTCAAGAAGGAGCGCCCCCGGCCACCACTCGAGGACACGGAGCGAGCCTTTTGGGTGGCACTACGCAAATCGTGGCCGGGGTGGGCGAGCCGCTTACTCATCGTTAACGCCGACACCGTCGCGCGGTGGAATCGGGCTCGATTCCGAGGATACTGGGCGAAGATCTCGCAGCAACGCCATCCAGGACGGCCTCGCGTCGACGCGGAGATTCTTCGGCTCATCCGGATGATGGCGCAAGACGGCTGGAGTGCACCGCGTATCCACGCGGAGCTCACGAAGCTCGGATTCTCTGTCTCCGAAATGACGGTGTCGCGTTACCTGCCGCGCCGGCCTGGCGAACCCGATGAGGTGAAGCGCTGGGTAGCTTTCTTGCGAAACCACAAAGACGACATCGCGGCGATGGATTTGTTCACCGTACCGACGGCGTCGCTCCGGTTGCTGTACGGCTTCTTTGTCATCGAGCATGACCGTCGTCATATCCTGCACTTTGGCGCCACGTTCCACCCGACGGCGGCGTGGGTGATCCGGCAACTACGTGAGGCGTTTCCCTACGACACCGCGCCGAGATACCTCATTTTTGAAAGGGACTCGATCTTCAGCTCCGCGGTGGTCGAGTTCATCAAGGCGATGGGCACGAAGCCTGTTCGGATCTCTTTTCGCAGTCCTTGGCAGAACGGAAGGGCCGAGCGCTGGATCGGCAGCTGCCATCGAGAGCTCCTTGAGCACGTCGTCGTCCTCAGCGAGCGTCATTTCATTCGCCTGGTACGGTCTTACATCAGCTACTATCACGAGGACCGCTGTCACTTGGGACTCAGCAAAGACACGCCGAACGCAAGAGCAATGGCGCCGCGAGCGTCACCGACGGCGAAAGTCGTCGCGCTGCCGCGAGTGGGTGGACTGCACCACCGGTACGAATGGCGCGAGGCTGCTTGAGCAGACAGCTCAAGCGAGCTAGATGGGCGGTGGGGCCTCCGTCCTCGAACTCCGTGAACTCTCGACACCGACAGACGTCCTCGCAAGGCTCCAACATGCGACGTGGCGTGCCGTCCGCATCGCTGCTTCCATGTCCGACAACGAGGTGTGGCGACCGGGGCCGTTCGGGGCCGTTCGGATTAATATTGATGAGCCACAGCATAAGAACCTCCTTCCGTCTCATTATCTTGATCGCAATTGACCCCCTCGCCGGCCTGAGCGTAAGGACAAACAAGCCCAATCATGTGGCGCTCTTGAGACCGCGAGGTGGCGCGTCAGACGCGGGGACCGCAGCCGAGTCGGTGGGTTGAGAGATGACCGCGACGCCGTATTCCTCTGCGGCATCTTTGAGCCAGGTGGCGACGTAATCGGCAAAGCTACGGCGCACCATGAGATCGAATGACGGCAAATCACCCCGGTGCCGGATGAGGACCCCGGCTTTTGCGAGGTGGGTCTGAGTGCAGCGCCCGGGACCGAAGACCCGTGCGTGAAGATCCACGGGGCTCCCTTTGCTCAGCACGTCACGGGCATGAGCGCCCCGAATGTTGATGACCGTTTGACCACCGCTCAAATCGGTGACGGCGGAGAATACGTTGCCCAAGGCGGTCCGCAGGGCTTTGGCGATTCGGTCTTGCTGGTCCTCCGGGGTCAAGAGCAGCCATTCATTGGGTCCGAGCCAGAGAGCGGTCAGCTCGCGGCCGTCCGTGACGGTGTTGGGGTCCAAGGGCAAACCGAATCCAACCACTGCCTCAACGGCTTCGAGAAACGCGGTGTCGGTCGGCTCGCCGCGCAGATTCAGATGGCCGAGGAAAGGGCGCTCCTGCAGTTGGACACCGGCCTGACCAGCCTGACCGGCCTGACCGGCCTGACCGTAAAGCCTAGCGCTCGGTTCGGCCGCGTAAAACTCTGCCAAAGGAGACTCTCGACGGGCCCGTTCAGACATTTTGTCTCGCTCCCTCCGGATCGTAGAACACCGGTTGGGTAATCACCGCACTCACCGTTCGGCCCTTCAACAACGGTATGTGCACCCTCTGGTTCATACGGGAGCGTCCAGACTTTACCAGGGCCAGCGCAAAAGAGCGGCCAAGGTGGGCACTGAAATAGCTGGAGGTGACGTGACCTATCATCGGCACCGGAATGGAAGCCGAGAGAGACTCGACGATTTGCCCGCCTTCTGGCAAAACCTCCGACGGCGTTTCGGTCAACAAACCAACCAGTTGTTTACGATCTTCACGTACACAATCCGGTCGAGCGAGGGAGCGCTTGCCGAGGAAGTCCTTTTGTTTGCTGAGAACCCAATCCATGCCTAGATCCCCGGGAGTGACCGAACCGTCGGTCTCCTGACCCACGATGATGAAGCCTTTCTCGGCGCGCAAGATATGCAAGGCTTCCGTGCCGTAGGGGGTGATATCGTATTCCTTCCCCGCTTCCATCAAGGCTTCCCAGACTCCCCGGCCATAGTTGGCCGAAACATTGACCTCGTAAGTCAGCTCTCCGCTAAAGCTGATGCGAAAAACCCGGGCCGGCACGCCGGCCACCGTTCCGTGGCGAACGGACATGAAGGGGAAGGCCTCGCGAGAAAAGTCGATATCGTCGCATAGCTTCGTGATCATCTTTCGACTATAGGCTCCTACCACGGCGATGGTTGCCCAGTGATCGGTGACCGACGTCAAGTAGACCTTGAGCTCCGGCCATTCCGTCTGCAACCACCGCTCGAGCCAAGACATCACGTTCGCCGCCCCGCCGGTAGTGGTGTGCATTAAATAATGATGCTCGGCGAGTCGGGCGGTGACCCCGTCGTCCATCACCATGCCGTCTTCACCCAGCATCAGACCGTAGCGACAGCGACCGACGCCGAGCTTGCTCCAGCCGTTGGTGTACACACGATTGAGAAACTCGGCGACATCTGGCCCCTGTAAATCGATCTTCCCCAGAGTCGATTGATCGACGAGGCAAACGCCGGTGCGGGCCGCGAGACATTCTCGGTTCACGGTATCGTGCATCGTCTCGCCGGGACGCGGGTAGTACCAGGGGCGTTTCCACTGCCCGACGTTCTCGAACTCCGCTCCCATCTCCGCATGCCACGCGTGTATCGCGGTCTTACGCACCGGATCGAAGAGCGGCCCCAGGTCGCGCCCGGCGAGGGCTCCGAAGCTGATAGGCGTGTAGGAAGGACGGAACTTGGTGGTGCCGACGGAGGGGAGATCGACACCCAACGTCTTGGCTACGATTCCCATGCCGTTGATGCTGCCGAGCTTCCCCTGATCCGTGCCCATCGCCAGGGTGGTATAGCGCTTGACCAGCTCGATCGACTCGAAGCCCTCGCGCACGGCCAGCACGATGTCCGCCGCACTCACGTCCTCTTGCATGTCCACGAACTGCTTGTGCTCCCGCGAGATCGGTTCGCGGGACGGAACGACCCACATTGGACAGAGCGGCTCCTCGGCCTCTTCGGGGATATCGGGTACCTTTGCCTTGGCTCGTCCGCCGCCGAAGCCGGCGTCGTGAGCAGCGGCGGCGCCCGCGGCCGAGCCTTCGGCCAAAGATTCACGTAGGGTGAAGTCGCCGTTACAGGAGCCCGCCGAGCGCTCCGCCTGGACGGACTCGCCAGGCACAAAGCAGGCCTTGAGCGTGTCCCAGCGCAACTTGCCCCCGGATTGGGAGTGCAGGTGTACGGTGGGAGTCCACCCTCCGGAAACGGCAACCAGATCGCTCTCGATCTCACGGACCTTGCCCTCGACGGACCCTCCCTCGGCGTCGAGGCGCATGACCTCGACGCCGCTCACCCTCTTCTTACCGAGCACGTCCACCACGGCATGGCCGCCGATCACCTCGATACCCCGTTGCCGCACCAGGGAGGGCAGAGCACCACGCGGCTCTCCTCGCACATCCACCACCGCGGCCACCGCCGTTCCCGCCTCGGCGAGGTCTAGCGCCGTTTGATAGGCGCTGTCGTTGTTCGTGAACACTAGCGCCCGCGACCCGGGCGCCACGGCATATCGGTTCACATACGTAGAGACGGCCGACGCCAACAGGATGCCGGGACGGTCATTATTAGGAAACACCAGAGGGCGCTCGATGGCACCAGCGGCGAGAACCACCTGCTTGGCTCGGACTCCCCAGAGCCTTTCACGGGGTCTCGACTGGGCAGCGGGGGGCAAGTGGGCCGTCACTCGCTCGAGGATTCCCAGGAAATTGTGGTCGTAGTAGCCGAACACGGTGCTGCGCGGAAGGAGGCGCACCTCCTCCATCCCACGCAGTTCCTCAATGGCCGCCGTCGCCCATTCCATAGCGGGAGCGCCATCGATAAGCTGGCGGCTACTTAGAGCGCTGCCGCCCAGCTCGGACTGCTCGTCGGCGAGAATGACCCGCGCACCCGTGCGACCGGCCTCGACCGCCGCTGCGAGTCCGGCGGGGCCGCTTCCGAGGACCAAAACGTCACAGTGGGTATGGACTTTGTCGTAACGATCGGGGTCGGGTTCTCTCGGCGAGAGTCCCAAGCCCGCCGCACGGCGAATAAAGGACTCGTACTTCATCCACATGCGCTTCGGCCGCATGAAGGTCTTGTAGTAAAAGCCGGAAGGCAGAAAACGAGAAAAAAGGCCGATAAACGCATAAGCGTCCCAATGGAGGCTTGGCCAGCAATTGACGCTTGCCGCGCGAAGTCCCTGATAGAGCTCGACCTGAGTCGCGACTTGATTGGGCAGCGTGTGGCCGCCGCTCCCTATTTGAAGAACGGCATTCGGCTCTTCGGTACCGCTTCCCACGATGCCGCGGGGGCGGTGATACTTGAAGCTCCGTCCGACTAAATGGATGCCGTTCGCCAGCAAAGCCGATGCGAGCGTGTCCCCCTGATAGCCTCGACAACGCTCACCATTGAATGTGAACTCCAGCGGCTTGTCACGGGCGATTCGGCCACCCGTGGCGAGACGATGCCGCTCGGTCACTCGACACCTCTAGGAACCCGCTCACCTACCTTGTAGACCGAGATGATCTTGTAAGTGACCGTGTCGCGCTCGACGTTGAACCACCGCCGGCATCCCGCCGAGTGCAGCCATTGCTCGCGGTGGCGACCTTGCGGGTTCTTGCGCATGAAGAGATAGTCCGCCCAGTCGGCATCCGTGAGCACGTTCGGGTCCTTGGGCCGGACGATGTGGGCCTCCCCGCCATACGAGAACTCGGTCTCTTCTCGCGGCCCGCACCATGGGCAATCGATCAACAACATGACATTTCCTCAGTGTGCGACGCCGGCGGCGCCATGCTCATCGATCAGGTGGCCGGTGGTAAAGCGCTCGAGTGAGAACGGTTCGTTGAGAGGATGGGGCCGATCCTGGGCAATCGTATGGGCAAACACCCAGCCCGAGCCCGGCGTGGCTTTGAAGCCACCGGTGCCCCACCCGGCGTTGATATATAAGCCTCGGATCGGGGTTTTGCTGAGGATCGGGCTGGCATCGGGGCAGGTGTCGACCGTACCGGCCCATTGTCGCAACATGCGAACGCGGCTGAAAATCGGGAACAACTCGACGACGGCCGCCAAGTTGTGCTCGATCACGGAGAGGCTCCCGCGAAGACCGTAGCCGTTGTAGGAGTCGATTCCCGCCCCCAACACGAGCTCTCCCTTGTCCGTTTGTGAGATGTAAGCGTGGACGGCATTGGACATCACGACCGTATCCAGTACCGGCTTCAGGGGCTCCGAAACAAGCGCCTGCAACGGATGGCTGGTGATAGGTAGACGAAGCCCGGCCATCTCCGCGAGCACGCTGGTGTGACCCGCCACCACGACCCCCACCTTCTTGGCCCTGATGAATCCCTTTACCGTGTCCACCCCAACGACTTGGCCGTTGTCGCGCCGGATGCCAGTGACTCCACATTCCTGGATGATGTCCACCCCGCGGGCATCCGCGGCACGAGCGAAACCCCAGGCAACGGCATCGTGACGGGCCGTACCCCCTCGCCGCTGGAGGGAAGCTCCAAGTACTGGGTGCCGCGCATGGGGGGAGGTGTTCATGATCGGCACCATCGCCTTGACTTGCTCGGCATTCAGGATCTCCGCGTCGATTCCATTCAGTTGATTGGCATGCACCCTTCGAGAGATGCCGCGCATATCACCCAAGCTATGGCCGAGATTGAGGACCCCCCGCTGACTAAACATGAGATTGTAGTTGAGCTCTTGGCTGAGGTTTTCCCACAGCTTCAAGGACATCTCGTACAGGTGTGAGGTCTCGTCCCACAGATAATTGGAGCGCACGATGGTTGTGTTTCGACCGATGCTGCCACCGCCCAGCCAACCCTTTTCGAGCACCGCCACATTGGTGATCCCGTGCTCCTTGGCCAGGTAATAGGCGGTGGCCAGACCATGGCCGCCGGCACCGACGATGATCACGTCATACTCCGACTTCGGCGCCGGGCTGCGCCATTGTCGAGCCCAATTCTCGTGGTAGCTCAAGCCGTTTCGAACCAAGCTGAACAATGAGTGTTGGGAGTAGTGGGAGTATTTGCTCATGATGTCACTCAGTCAGCAATAAGACGGCGGGCTCTGAGAGCAGTGCCAGCTTCCCCCCCTGCGAGAATCATAGGAAATTTGAGCGTGGCCGCGTGAGCAAATACTAACTGAGTTCATGTTCGCGAGACCGCTTCCTAAGTCTACGAGACGTGAAGTACGGAAACCGGCGGCGCCACGACTCAGCTCGGACGGTCCGAACGCATCTCCGCGCGGAGCGCCTCGGTCTCGTCCTCCAGTATCACGAGGCGCTCAGGATCGATCGCTACCGAGTAATCGGTGCGCGCCCGCTCCAGCGAGACGTAGCCGTTTCGCACGTCCTCGAGAACCCTAGCGGGATCCCGTTCCCACGGCGGTCCGTAGCCCCCACCACCCGGCAGCTCGAGCGTTATCTCCAACCCGGCGGGGAGTGGGGTTCGGGTCTTGGCGCGGAGCGATACGTTGGGATCACTAGCCCGCAGGTTGCCGGCGGCACCCGGCCTCCCGCCGCTCAGACCGGGGGCGGGACACTGGATGCGCTCGTAGAGCCCCGAGAAGATAAAGGGTTGGTCCGAGCGCACCGCGAACTCCATCACCTGGCCGAGCCCGCCTCGGTACGTGCCGGCTCCGCCCGAATCCGCGCGGAGCTCTCGTCGCTTCAACAGGATGGGCGAGAGCGTTTCGATGACCTCCGCCGGCACCCCGGCGATGCCGCTGGGGAACGCCGTGGCCGAGAGCCCGTCCTTCGTCGAGAGAGCGCCGGTGCCCCCGGAGGAGAACCACACGTACGTGAAACGGTTTCCGGTCTTGGGATCGTGGCCGAAGATCTGCGTATCCCACAACCCGTCGGCTCCGGGAGCCATCACCCGATCCGGCAAGGCTTCCGCCAAGGCGCCGAAGATCGCGGCGGGAAGAAAATGACCCACCAGGTGGCGTCCACCGACCGCGGCGGGGAACTGAGCGTTCAAGATGGAGTCCTTGGGCGCGGTGACCGTCACCGGGCGGAAGCTACCCTCGTTGTTGGGGACGTCCGGGGAGATGGCGCACTTGAGGCCGTAGGTGGTGTAGGCGGTGGTGTAGTTCATGGCCACGTTAATGCCTTGGTCGACCGGGCCGGACGAACCGGCATAGTCCACCGTGATACTGTCGCCGCTCACCATCACCGAGACCTTGATCCGCACCGGATCATCGAAACCGTCGATCCAAAGCTCGAAGGGGTAAGCGTCGTCCGGGATTGCCGCGATACGTTCGCGCATCCCGGCCTCGGACCGGTCCAGGATCAGATCCGCCAGGGCCTCGATGTCGCCGAGGTCGAACTCGTCGAGGAACGAGAGGAGCTCCCGCCCCCCCACTTCATTTCCCACCACCTGGGAGTGGAGGTCTCCAAGGACCTCCACGGGGGCGCGGACATTCGATCGCAGGAGATCGAAGAAGGGGGTGACCGGTCGCCCCTCGTCATAGAGCTTCATCACCGGAATGAGAAGACCTTCCTCATAGACCTCCCGGGAGTCGGCCGAGAGACCGCGGCCGCCGATGTCCAGGGCATGACAGGTGTTGGCGAAGAACGCCACCACCCGCCCATCTCGGAAGATGGGGGTGGCGACGGTGATATCGTTGAGCTGCGACGCCGTCTTCCATGGGTCGTTGGTCACCAGGACGTCACCAGGCCGCAGCGCGTCGGGCGGGAAGGCCGCGAGGAAGTGGCGCATGCCGGTGGCCATGGAGTTGATGTGACCGGGCGTCCCGGTCACCGCCTGGGCGATCATGCGGCCTCGCCGATCGAAGACGCCGGCGGACAGGTCGCCCGCCTCGCGAACGATAGAAGTGAAAGAGGTTCGGATGAGCGCCGCGGCTTGCTCGTTCACCACGCTGATCATGCGGTTCCAGAGCACTTCAAGGGTGAGCTGATCCATCGCGCCTCCTTAGACCCCCGGGCCTATCACTCCAGGTCCATATCGACGATGAGATTGAACCACGCGTCGACTCGCGCCTGCGCCCCGGGTCCGATCACGACGGTAGATTCTCGCTCCTCCACGATGGCCGGTCCCGGGAAGGCCTGACCGGCCACGAGTCGGTAACGGTCGTACACCGGCGCGTCTACGAACCCATTGGATTCGGGCATGTAGACGGAACGATGCCCTTTCAAGGTGTCCGGCTCCTGCCGGTCCGCCGGCGACTCTCCTCCGGTCCTCGGCAAGTGGAGATCGGGACGAGGGCCCTCGGCGATCACGCGCCAACTCATGACGTCGATGGTGAGGTCGGATGGCAGGTGACCGTAAAGGACCTCGTAGCATTGCTCGAAGGCCTGCCGAATCGCAGCCTCGCTCTGGGGCCCGAGCTCGCCGTCGGGAATGGGCACCCGGATGTCGTATCCCTGGCGCCGGTAGCGCAGATCGCCGAAACGCCGGAACGTGATCTGACTCGCAGGAATCGTTCGGCCTAGGACCTCGAGACCCTGCTGTTCCATCTCGTCGAGGGCGCGGTTTGCCTTCGCCCACTCCATGGCCTCCAACTTTCCGGGGAGCGTGCGCACAAAGTCAAAAGCCAACGGCGCGGTGAGAAAGCCGACCGCGGAGGTGACCCCGGCCCCGAGCGGGAAGACCACCGACGGGCACCGCAGGATCCTCGCCACCCGGTAAGCATGGACCGGGCCCGCTCCCCCGAAGGCGAAGAGCGGCAACCGCGCGGGGTCCTTTCCACGTTCCACGGCGTGAATCCGGGCCGCCGAGGCCATGTTCTCGTTGACCACCTGATGGATTCCCCACGCCGCCGCCACCGGGTCGAGTCCCAACGGCTGGGCGATCTGCTTCCCGATGGTACCGAGCGCGGCTTCCCGATCGAGCTGGAGCCGCCCCCCGAGAAAAAACGCCGGGTCTAGATAGCCGAGCACCAGATCCGCATCCGTGACCGTGGGTTCGGTGCCCCCTCGCCCGTAGCAGGCGGGTCCCGGACTCGCCCCGGCACTGTCGGGTCCCACCGTGAGCCGCCGCAACCTGTCGATCCGAGCGATGCTCCCACCGCCCGCGCCGATCTCGATCATCTCGACAACCGGCACCTTGACCGGCAGCCCGCTTCCCTTTTTGAACCGGTACTTGCGATCCACCTCGAACTCGGGCGCGATAAGCGGCTCACCTTTGTCGATGATGCAGGCCTTGGCGGTGGTACCTCCCATGTCGAAGGAGAGAAGATCGGGGTACCGCATCAGCCGGCCGTAGTGCGCGGCAGCCAGCGCACCCGCGGCTGGCCCCGACTCAATGAGCCGGACCGGGAATCGACGCGCGGTGTCTACGTCGCACACGCCGCCGTTCGACTGCATGATGAACAGGGCCCCCTCGAGCCCGAGCGCTCTCAGCCGCGCCTGGAGGCTCAGGAGGTACCGGTCGGCCAGCCCCTGAACGTAGACGTTGACCAGCGCGGTGGAGGTACGGTCGTACTCCCGAATCTCCGGCACCACTTCGCAGGAAAGCGAACAGGCCATCTCGGGGGCATGCTTGCGGATGAGCTCCCCCACCGCCCGCTCGTGCGTGGGATTGCGATAGCTGTGGAGGAGGGAGACCGCGACGGCTTCGACCCCTTCGGTGCGAAGTGTGTCGATGAGCCGCACCACCGCGTCTCGATCGACCGGCCGGTGGACGGTACCGTCGGCGAGGATGCGCTCATCGAGCTCGAAGCGGAGATAGCGGGGCGCCAGGGGAGCCGGACGTTCCATGAGCAGGTCGTACATGTCGTAGCGATGCTCTCTCCCGATCTCTATGGCATCGCGGTACCCCTTGGTGGTGATCAGGGCCGTCTTGGCACCCTTGCGTTCGATGAGGGCGTTGGTGAGCAACGTGGTACCGTGAATCGCATGAGACACCTCCGCCGCTGGCACTCGGGCGGCAGCGAGTAGCTCTTTCACACCCTGTTCCACCGCGTCCTCCGGTTGATCGGGTGTGGTCAGAACCTTGCCTATCTGGAAAAGAGATCCGGCGTCATCGACCAGGACCAGGTCGGTGAAAGTACCACCGATGTCGGCGCCGACGCGATACGTCATCGATCCAGCTCCGGTGCCAGGCTCACGAGGTTTTCTCAGCGAGGCTCGTAGAGATCGGTTGTGGGATAGAAGGCGTACCAGCCAAACCAATACGCATTGTGACCCGGCAGTCGGGGAAGCTGAAGGCTGCCGGACTCATCGAGCAGAGAGTCCTCGGTCACCTTCCAGGCAGAGCCCGAGCCCTCCTCGATCAGCTCGCCATCCTTACTGCCTCGTTTGAACCGACGGCCGTCTGATTCGTAGGCTCGCACCGCCCCCGAGCTCTTCTCGACCATCAGCACCAACTCCTTACCACCCAGGCGATCGTGGACGATGCGCTTCTTCTTCAGCGTTTTCAGCGGGTACGCCTTGGGTTTGCCATTCACGATAAGGGCAAAGACCCAGTCCTTCTTTTTCAAGCGGTCGCTTTGAAGCCAAACTGGAAACATGGTGTCGTCAGAACGGAAGTACTCCTCATAGGGACTCTTGCGGTAATCCAGTTCGTATCCCGTATCTGGATCGAGCACTTCGGTATCGGGATGAAGCCTCACCCATTCCTTCCATGTCGTCACCACAGCTGGCAGCATCTTCAGCTTGATCCCCGAGTTGGCTAGCTTCCCCGAGATCGGTTCACCGGTTAGATTGCTCCAAAGGCTTTGTGTCTGGTGATCGTACATGAGCTTGTTCGACCGGTAGAGCAGCCCCGACGAGCCAAAGGTAAATTGTTGCGTCTCGACCCGACCGTCATAGAGAATTCCCGAGCCACAGAGCGTGCAATATGAAAGGCTTATCGGGGTCTCTCCTACTACGTCATTCGTCATTTCGTGCCAATCGAGGATCCGGTGAGGGTAGGCTCTCGCAACGCCGTCTATGTAGACCCCAAAGACCAGGTCTTTGGGGCGGAGGTACGCTGCATCCGCGGCGCGGACAACGGATGGGTTCTGAAGAGCCGGAATGCCGTCCTTCTTGACTCCACCCCACTCAATTTCTTCGGGACGGATGCGGAAGGTAAAGCCTGGATCCAGGAATCGACGGAAAGCGGGATCGTAAAGGCCGAAGACCGATCTCTTAAAGGCGAGATAGCCCGGCTTGGGTTTGATCTCTTCGTGACCGCCGATCCATTTCGTCCAGCCCAGCTTCGGGTTGTCCTGGACTTGGTCGCTAGCAATGTGCTCCATGATGGCGACGACTTCCTCCGCCCGGCCGCCGTCCTCAATCACATAGTAGAAGGCGAGGACATCATTGAGTGCGGCGAGAAGGGTCTTGTCTCCCGAAGCGACAAGCCGCTCGCCCGCCTTCCTGCGAACAGCGCCGTCCTTTGAAAGTAGATCCACGACGAGTTGGTAACTCCCCTCGACGGGAAAGGACTCGCCCATTCCCACGGCTAGAGAGAGCACCGCCGCCAGAAGGAGGTGAACGGTTTTCAACATCTGATCTCCTGGCCAGAACAAAACCGTCCTCGCTCAGGAGACGCGAGGAGCTAGAAGCCGGTCGCAACCACAAACGAAGCGCCGGATCACTTTAGTAAACAAAAAAAGGGGAAGAGGAGAGTCAATCTCCTCTTCCCCTGTGGTCAACGACTCGCTACCAGAGGAAACGAAACGCTATCTCGGCCTGCCTCGCATCCTGGGCGCTTAGGATCTGTCCGAACGATGGGGAAAGAGAATTTTGTACGTTCGGGGGGGTGAGGAAGCGCGCACCTAGATTGACGTTGTTGAGGACGTTGAACACCTGAAACATGAGCTCGACGGCCGCGCCGCCACCCACCTGAATCTGCTTGCTCACGCGCAAATCCAAGTTGAGGTAGCGGGTGCTATCGATCTGGTCTTCAGAGAGCGCGGCCAATCCGTTCTGGGCCCTCCAATCGTTCACCAAGGACATGTCGAGATCGCGGTTCCCCTGGTTGCGGGTGGTGCCCGGCACGTAGTCGCCATCGGCGCCGCTGGCGAAGCCGTCCCCATTGAGATCCCTACCTGCTTTCGCACTGAAGGGCATCGACGTGCGGAAGGTCCAGATTCCGGAAAGCCCGATCTCGTACGGGAGAATCACGAAGCCGGAGGTCACGAGCATGTGCCGACGGTCAATGGTGAAGTTCCCGTAATCATCCTCGCGCTGCAACTGATTCACGAAACGCCGACCCGGGTTGTTATCGTTCCCCTTCTGCCAGGTGTAGCTCACGAGGTACTGGTAGTTGTCCTTGAGGCGCCTGTCGAGCTTTACGTATAGGCCCCTGTAATCGGTCTTGGAGATGGACTGCCTTTCGTCGATTCGGCCGAACGTGGGATCGGGCCGCAGGCCGGTGATTGGGTCCCTTGGGTTTAGGTCGACCCGCTTTCGGTCGTCCCGGGTACGGGTATAAAGGAAGTCCGCGTTGAACGAAAATCCTGGTACGACCTCTCTCTCGAAACCGAAGTTCACCTGTTGCGACTGGGGATTGTGAAAGTCTTCGGCCAAGAAGCCGACGTTCTGTACTCCTGAGGTTATAAATTCCAGCTGGTCCCGGCCCCCGTAGGGATCGGGAAAGGGTGGATTGCTGATCCGGAGACTTAATCGGCCAAAGTTTCGATACTCGAAGAAGTTCGCCAAGGTGCGGATGTTGTCGTAGTAGATGCCGTATCCGCCACGGATCACCGTCTTGGCGTCACCCGCAGGGTCATAGGCGAAGCCAAAACGAGGGCCGATGTTGTTCCCATCTCCCCTGTCCGATGGGTTTGGCTGGCCGGGAATCGGAAGGACGATGCTTTTCAGCGCGGCTACGACATCGGGTGCGACGGCGGGGATTTGGCCGTCGAGGATGGGATAGTCGTCGATGTTCAGGTTCTCGTTGAAGGAGCCATACTGCCGATCGTAACGGATACCCAGGTTGAAGGTCAATTTTTCGTTCGGCGACCAGTCATCCTGGAAATAAATGGCCAAGTGCGATGAGTCGACCCGCGTATAGGATGGCGGCAAGCTGTTGGTAAACACAATCGGAAAGGTGCTGGGATCGTTCGGATCGTAGGGATCGTTGGTGGCGAAGGTATAGTTTCCTCCGTCAAAATTCTGTGCCGAGCTGTCCTCGAAGGGTATGTTGCTGTAGTCGACACCCACCTTGAAATTGTGGTCCCCTCCCCAGTCGCTCTTGAAGTAGGTAAAGTCGTCGCGGAACTCCCGGCGATACTCGGGTCCAAGCTCGTCGAAGTTACCGCCGTCGACGACATTGGGACGGATGGTGACGCGCTGGATGTTGGCTAGCCGTTCCGGAGGAAACTCGTTCACCTTGGTAAAGACCGGAGTTCCGGAGGGAGCGATCTGGTACTCGGAGTAGGCCCACTGGAACTTGAACTCGTTGAGGGCCGACGCATTCAAGATCGAAGTCAGTCCGACGACCAGCGCCTTCCGAGGGACTTGGTTGTCGAAACCTGCATTTTCCCTTCGAAAGCCGCCACAGCGGAAGCAGCCCGTCAATTCATCCTGCTGTGCGTAGCGGGCGAAGAGGTTATGCGTGTCCGAGATGGTTTGATCCCATCGAACCGAGAAGAGGTTCCGATAGAACTCTCTGGGAAAGGCTCCGTCAAACTCCGGGAACACTCCACCCGTGTTAACCGTAAAGGCCGCCTCCTGGTCGGTCCTTTCGAAAGCCACGTAAATATGACTCTTGTCCTTTACGATAGCTCCTCCCGCGCTAGCGCCAAACTGGTGACGGTAGAAGTCGGGCTCCGCGATACCGAGCTCTTGGTTGAAGTGGTTATTTTGATTCGACGCCTGGTTCCGGTAGTACCAGAATGCGTTGCCCTGGAGATTGTTCGTCCCCGACTTGGTCACCACCGTGATGACCCCGGCAGTGGCCAGTCCGTACTCGGCTTTGGCCTGAGTGTTGATGACCTTGAACTCCTCCACGGCATCTTGGGGCAGGTCCTGTCGAGGCTCTCCCTGCTCCGCCCAAGTATTCACCATCCCATCGGCGACAAAGGCAGTCGAATAAAACGTGGCTCCTGAGGAAATATTAACGTTGTTGTAGTACGGACGGGCACCATCCTGGCTAGTGCCGGGCATGAGCAGGGCCAGGTTCAGGTACTGGCGCGAGTTCAGCGGCAAGTTGTCGATTTGGTCCTGGGCGACCACTCCCGAGATCTCGGCCTTGGTGATCTCCACCAAGGGCGACTCTCCGGTGACGGTAACACTCTCGGCGACGGTCGCCAGCTCCGCTTGGAAGCCGATGGGCGCCTCCTGCCCAATCTGCAAAATGATGCCGGTCATCGTCATCGTCTTGAACCCATCCAGCACCATGACCAATGAGTACGTGCCCGGTTGCAGCGCAGGAATGCGGTAGCGGCCCGCTGGGCCGGTGACGGCAGAGCGGCTGAATCCGGTTTCTTCGTTCGTGGCCGTGATGGTCGCGCCAGGGACAACCCCACCAGAGGGGTCCTGGACCGTTCCGAACACGGCCGCAGCGGTGCTCTGAGCCTCGGCGGTAGCGGGTGCGAGATGAAAGATGAGTAGTGCAGCCATACATAGCACCAGCCAGCCTCGAGCATTGGGTAATTTTGGGAAAAGCCCTGATCTGTAAATCATTGCTCATACCTCCCCGGCCTCTTTGGCCGCTGTTTCTTGGCTCCTTGACGAGCCAATGATTGGTATATAATCCATTAGAGTTGGAAATGCAAGCAAAGCGCCAACTTTTCAAAAGAAAGGGGAGAATCTTAACTGCTTCATTTTCAAGTACGTGGAGAAGTTGGTGTCTCGAGGAAAGCCCCTGGCGAGCCTGAAAAATCCATGAATCTGTATGTAGATCCAAGTCCTCGGAGATCGACCCCGATTCAGACTATGAAGTCAAGAGAACCCCAGAGCGTCTTGGACCGAATGTACCCGTCCTTTCTGTTCTTGACATCCGCAGCTTCTTTCTAGTAGAAGGCCTTACGGAGTTCCTGTAAGACGATGCCATCCACTTCCTCTTCGACTCGCTGGTACGGGGAAATCACATCCGTTCAACGCCGGAGCCTTCTCGCCGCATCGCTTGGCTGGATGCTCGACAGCATGGACGTGCAGCTCTATGCGTTGATTCTGCTCGAAGTGATGCGGGACTTGGAGATGGACAAGGGCACCGGGGGTTTCCTGGCGTCGCTTACTTTGCTCTCCTCGGCTGCGGGCGGCGTTCTCTTCGGGATTCTGGCCGATCGAATCGGGCGCACTCGGGCGCTCATGCTCAGCATTCTCATCTACTCCGTGTTTACGGCAGCATGCGGTTTCTCCCAGACGGTCTTTCAACTCGCGATGTTTCGCGTGCTACTCGGTTTCGGGATGGGAGGGGAGTGGGCCTCTGGCGCCGCTCTCGTCGCGGAGACGTGGCCAGCTAAACACCGAGGCAAGGCCATGGGCATCATGCAGAGCTCTTGGGCTGTTGGTTATGCGTCGGCGGCAGGCGTTACCGCTTTGATCCTTCCAACTCTCGGCTGGCGCGCCGTCTTCTTCGTCGGGATTCTCCCCGCCTTGCTGACGCTGTGGATCCGGAGAAGGGTGGCCGAACCGGAGATCTGGGTTCGCTCGCGCGAACAATCGAACGCCGAGCCCATCAGTATCTGGACCATCTTTTCTCCGCGCTACCTCCGGAACACTCTTTTGATCACGTTCATGAATGCCGGAACCATGTTCGCCTGGTGGGGGCTCTTCACATGGGTTCCTACTTATCTGAGACTTCCCCCCGAGCAAGGTGGCGCCGGCCTCACCGTTGTCGGCTCGTCCGTCTGGATCATTGTGCTGACCGTTGGTCAGTGGTTTGGCTATATATCCTTCGGCTTCATCGCCGACTCACTGGGTCGCAAGAAGGCCTACCTTCTATACCTTCTAGTAGCCGCAGCGCTGGTACCTGTCTACGGCAGCACTCGCGACCCTACTGCGCTTTTGGTGCTGGGGCCCTTCTTGGCGTTCTTCGGCACCGGCTACTTCTCCGGTTTTGGCGTGATCAGCGCCGAGCTCTTTCCGACCCGCATCCGCGCATCGGCGCAGGGGTTAACCTATAACATTGGAAGGGTGGCAAGCGCTGCCGCTCCTTTTGTGGTGGGCACACTGGCCGAGAAGTATGGGCTCGGGATGGCGTTCAATGTGACTGCGGCGGCCTTTCTCTTCTCCGCCGCACTCGCCGCCTTCCTTCCCGAAACGCGGGGTAAGGAACTCGAGTAGTCCGCTCTGCGCCGCGCGGCTTTCAGCTCGCGGTGCCTAGAGTGTTTGGCTAGCTGCGGCCGGATCATATAGGTCGCTACGAGAGCGCCTCCAGGTTGCTAGCGGCGATCTCTCTCATAGAAGCGGAGAGGCTGTCGTTCTCGCTACCCCTTCGCCAAAACGTTGCGGCGAGGGAGCTCGCTTGACTCCAGACGTCCCAAGTTTCGGCGGTAGGCGTTGGGCGTACGAACTCCCGGTTCGGTAGTTGCCCGTCGCCCGTAGGTGCATAGAGCGTAGGCAATTGGTCGAAGGCAGGTGCGAGCGTGTAGCGCCTCGGCTCCACCGTCATGTTTTCGCCTTCACCCTTGTGTGCCGGAAACAGCGCGATGTTGTAGTGATGGCGGTCTTCGTTCGCGATCAGTCGTGCGAAGGCTTCATAAAGCTGTAGCCGCCGCGCATCCTCGGTCGAAAGCCCCCGAACCTGGGCGAGTCGAGTGGCGATGCGAGCCCACGTGTCTGTCAGATCGTCGTGCGCCGCGGCAAGGGTCATTATGGCGCACCTGCCGCGTTCGCCGATTCGGTCGAAACGCTCGACTTCCAAGAACCGATAGGTGCCCGTTTCTATGAGCCGCGCGTTCGCAGCCGCTACACCACCACCCCGCAGAACTTCCAACGCGAGTGCCTCGAGGCTCAACAGGTCCAGCCAACGCTGCGCGAGTGCGGACTCCCCTTGGGCGGTGAACTTGACCAGGTAATGCCGACCTTCCACATAGGCACCGAACTTCGGTCTTTCGCCGCCGGCGGAGGAGCCCGGCGGGTCGCCTGCCGTAGCGGCCTCAGCGAGTTCGCGGTAATCATCCCGGGTCACCGGCGAAGGCGGGTTGGAAGACCATCGTTCCATGGATTCGTCGCCGAGGAGAAGGTTTCCGGGAAGGTTTTCACCACGCCGAGCCAAGGCCACCACGGTATGATCATCCGACCAGTCGCTGATGCGTGGGGGAACGCGCAGGTCCGGATGCTGGTTCGAAAAGGCGCGACCCATGAACCCGGAGGGCCGCATATCACCAACTTCTGGCGGGAGCCCAAAAAAGATCACTCCAGATGGCAACCACGCTGTTTCGTGGCGCGCCAAAACGAAAAGCCGGCCCACCGGATGCGGTCTGCCGGTGTCGTCGATTCGGAAAAGCGGGACGTCAGATCCCGCGAGCCCAGAGATTTCACGCCGTAGCCCATAGCGAGTGGCTCGTCCGCGGCCGATGCGGACGATCTTGTCGCCCTCGGCGCGGACACGGCTCATCAACGTTTGCGGCGAAATTCCAAGGGCGTCGGTGAGGCGTCCGGCCGGGACGACTCCTCGCTGAAGCTGATCGGTGAGGGCGCTCATTTTTGGAATGATTTTAGAATGATTAAATATGATTATAACTATATATAAATAAATAGTTAAATGGCTTAATTATTTTTTAAACATCATATTTACAGAATGATTATAGAACGATTATTGTCACAAAGCAAGCGCCCCTGGAGCTTTTTGGGGCGTTCTTTGGCACCGGCTACTTGTCCGGCTTTGGCGTGATCAGCGCCGAGCTCTTTCCGACCCGCATCCGGGCAACGGCGCAGGGGTTAACCTATAACATTGGAAGGGTGGCAAGCGCTGCCGCTCCTTTTGTGGTGGGCACACTGGCCGAGACGTATGGGCTCGGGATGGCGTTCAATGTGACCGCGGCGGCCTTTCTCTTCTCCGCCGCACTCGCCGCCTTCCTTCCCGAAACGCGGGGTAAGGAACTCGAGTAAGCGCCCTCGAGGCCGCCCGACTTCACTCGGGATGTTCTGACTAGCAAAACTCGGTCGCTCACGCGTCCACAGGACACTAGAGACTCAACTTCTTTTGTAGCTCCTGAACGACGGGGGCTGGATTCTGTCCCTCGAGAGCAGCCCTGGTCGCCTGCTCGACGATGTCCTCGAGCTGCAGAAGGGCCGCATAGGCTCTTGTTGCGTCCATCGTTGCATCGAGAATTCCCTGTCGAGTTTCTTGCGCCTTTGATTGAAGCGAGACGTTCATGTAAGCCTTCAACACGTCTCCGATCTCGGCTCCAGTCTGCCTCGTCATGCGTGACAAGAAATCGACGCCGGCGCGGTTGACAAGATGATTGACCGCGGCGGTGCTGATGATCTCACGGCGCAGTGGATGCTCGGTGAAGTGCTCCGCGAAGGCCTCCCGCAAGGGGGCGGGGAAGTAACCTTCCAGGAACGGCGCGCCCTCCGGGGTATCGGGGAAATCCGTCTCGACGATCTGCCTGTACGCCCAGATCTTGACGTGGCCAAGCACGAGCGCAAGCAATGGTCGCGGCAGACCGCGATGCCTCTGCGCACTGTCGAGGAGGTGTCTCCGTCGCGGCACGGCATCGTCCTGGCGGTTGAGAATACCGGCGGTGACGAGCTCTTCGATGAGTGCCGTAAAATCTTCGTATCGGGCAGCGCTGCGTATTCCGTCGAGAGTCAGAGTGAGTGCCTGTCGAGCGTTATCGATCAAGACCAGCCTTGCCACGTCCTCTGTCATCTCCAAAAACAAGCGATCCCGTTCGGCCCGATTCTCGATGACACCCTTCTTGACCAGCATGTCCATCAGGATCTTTATGTTCACTTCGTGATCGGATAGGTCGACTCCGCCGGAGTTATCAACGGCGTCGGTGTTGATGAGCCCTCCTCCTTTCGTCCAGTACTCGAGCCGAGCCTTTTGAGTGAAGCCCAAATTTCCGCCTTCGCCGACCACCCGGGCCCGAATGTCGCAGCCGTCGACACGGAGGCGGTCGTTGGTGCGGTCCCCCACACTGATGTTGTCTTCACTCGAGGCTTTGACATACGTCCCGATACCGCCGTTGTACAAGAGATCGACGCGCGACGTCAGTATCTTGCGGATCATCTGCTCGCCACTCATCCGATCGTGCGAGATCCCGAGGAGTGACTTCATCTCGGGACTTGCCGGAATGCTCTTATCAGACCGATCGAACACACCACCCCCCGGACTGATGAGGGAGGAGTCGTAATCGCGCCAGCTCGAACGCGGCAATCGAAACAGCCGCTCTCGCTCAGCATGACTCCGGTCGGGGTCCGGATTTGGATCGATGAAGATGTGCATGTGATTGAAGGCGGCGACCAGCTTCATGGTTCGAGACAAGAGCATGCCGTTGCCGAAGACATCACCGGCCATGTCCCCTATCGCGGCGGTGGTGAAAGAATCCTTGTTGACGTCGACGCCGAGGTTGGCGAAGTGATGCTTGATGCACTCCCAGACACCCCGAGCGGTGATGGCAACTTTCTTGTGGTCGTAGCCGATACTTCCTCCCGATGCAAAGGCGTCTCCCAACCAGAAGCCGTAGTGCTTGGCCACCGCGTTGGCCGTATCGGATAGATGCGCCGTGCCCTTGTCGGCGGCAACGACCAAGTAAGGGTCGTCGTCATCATGTCGGACCACCTCGGGCGGATGACACATTTCACTGTCAACCACGTTGTCCGTTACGTCGAGGAGCCCGGAGATAAACTCACGGTAACGCTCGGCGAGGTAACCGTCGAGGCCGGGGCGTGGCGGGAGTGACCCTTTAAGGACGAATCCACCCTTCGAGCCGACAGGTACGATGATCGAGTTCTTTACCATCTGGGTCTTCATGAGGCCCAAGACCTCGGTACGGAAGTCATCGTGCCGATCGCTCCATCGAATACCGCCCCGGGCAATCCGCCCGCCGCGAAGATGGATCCCCTCGAGTCGCCGGGAGTGAACGTAAATCTCGTACATGGGTTTCGGGGAGGGCATGCCTTCTACTTTGTGGCTGTCCACCTTGATGCTCACCACCAGACGCTCGGGGCTTTGGTAGAAGTTGGTTCGAACGGTTGCCGAGATAAGGCTTCCGAGTGCGCGGAGAACCTCGTCCTCAACGAGACTCCGTACGGCATCGAGGGCCGTCTGGAGCTCTGCCTCGGCCCGTTCGGTACCCTTGCTCCGCCCGCCTTCAATCTGGGGGTCGAAGCAGGCTTCGAAAACGTGAAACAAAGCCCGTGCCACGTCCGCGTTCCGAAGAAGGACGCCGTTTACGGTCTCAACGTTGTAATGCGGCCGTATCTGCTGCAGATGGTTTCTATAAGTGCGCAGCACCTCGACTTGGCGCCAGTTGAGTTCTGCACGCAAGACGAGAATGTTGAGCGTGCCGTCGCTGGCACGCTCCTCGTCCAGAGCCCGCAGGGCATCTGTGACGCGATCGCATCCCTCGATCAGCGCTTGGATGTCCTTGGCATCGTCCTCGATTTCGTATCGGTATAGGTGCGCGGTCTGCCCGTCAGGCAGCTGGATGGGGATGTGGAGCTCGCCCGTGACCTTCAGTCCCAGGTTACCGAGCGTGGTGAGGATCTCGATGAACCCCAAGGGTTTCAGAGCATAAACCTTGAGCGTGGCGTGCTCCGGGCTGCGAGGAACGACGGCGACCTCGAGCCTCCCCTCGAGGGCGTCGAGGTGCTTCACGTCGAAGGGGACTTCGTGCGGCGGCGTAGCCTCACGATAGAGGCCGCTGCGCGTTTCGCGCGTCACCCAGCGTTGCAGAAGCCGGCGTCCCTCCCTTTCGCCGAATGCCGCGGTGAGGTGTCGGGAAACGGCCTCCGGCCAGGTGGTGAGCAACTGCTCGGTGATCTGAAGGATTTCATCTTCATTGAGAGCTCGGTCCATTCGGTTGAGATCGAAGTAGAAGAACACCACCTGCACAGACTCGGTATCTTCGGACGTGGTGAACGTAATGGGGCCGAATCTCTGGCTTAGCGCGCGCCGCAGATTCTCTTCGAGCTCGTAAGAGTAACGCAGCTTCGAGAACGCGAGGTAAAGCGCGACGTAACCCGTGCCGATGCGATGGTGAACCGCGATTTCGTCATCACCTGTGATCTGAATGATACGATTCAGGAACGGAAGGAGCTCTTCGACGGGAGCGTAGAAAAGCTCGCGACGCGGTAGGCGATTGAAGAGCGAGCGGATTTGACGGAAGGCATTGGACATGGTCACCGCGCCACTCTGCTCCAGGATCTGTGCTTGCTTCTGTCGGAGAATCGGTACCAGCGTGGCTCGCTGGGCAAAAGACCCTTGGGAGAAGCGACCAAGAATGAGTGTGGACTTCTCCAGCCCGCCGTTCTCATCCCAGTGTCGGACCACGAGGTAATCGATGGGTTCGAGATGGTAGATCGCGGATGCGTTACTGCAGAAGTCGATCTCTATGATCCGCTCATCCTGTTGCATGGGCAGGAGCCTACGCTCGACTTCCTCGACCAATCCAGGGAAGACCACCGGCAAGAGCGTCGGGTCGCGAAATACTCCAAACGCTCCTTCCGGCGTGCGGTGCGGTAGCGCGTCGGGCCCAATCCGATAGCTGGCCATCCCCATCAGGATGAAGTTCTCGTCGAGCAGCCAATTTAGGAAATCTCGGGCCGGCTCGAGGTTGGCGTTCGGGCCTTCGCCTCGGCGGGTGTGGAGCCGCTCCGACACGGAATGCACGTGCCGCAACATTTCTTGAAAGTCCTCGAGGGCGAGGAAAACGCACTTGAGCACGCAAAAGATCTCGTGTTGGAGGTGGCGCAGGCGTTCTTTCGACTCAATATGTTCGATGCGAAAACGACAGAGGAGCTCTTTGTCACCCTCGGCTTGAGCATCGCCAATCCAAACGATCCGCTCCCACTGGCGCCGAACGGTGACGATCGGATGGATGGCAGAGAAGACCCGGAGTCCGGCCTTCCGGAAGTAGTTCTTCAAACCATCGAAGACGAAGGGGGCATCGGGCGTATGGGTCTCGACGATGGTCGTATCCATCGGCATTTCCTTGCCACGGACCGTGTGTAAAACTTCATTTTCGCCCGAGCTTCGTGCCATAACGTGCAGTCCCGGCACGCCTCGATAGAGTTGGTTCGGAGGAGGAAGCTCCTCGACGAAGAATCGGTAATTGTCGATTAGCCGATCGGCGAGCTCCGAAGCCGCGACGCTCTGGGCCATCCAGTCGGGAAGGGCCGCATAGACCACGCGAGAAAAGGAGTCCAGCAGCTCCGGGTTGGTGTCCGGGGCGCGATCCTTGAGTCGGCTTAGAATCTGTTCGAGTTTCCGGACTTTTTCCGACGGAGTGAAGTGGCTCATTGCGTCCGGTCCCGCCATCGATCCGCGTGGCGCAGCGCGCTCATGGAAAAGTTACATTTCAGTATGGCACGAAAGCAAGCCGGTGTGAATCCGCTACCAGTATTGGGATGGAAACAGCTGCTCTCTGACAGCGCGGGATATTCTAAGAAGTCTCTCTATCCGGCTACCGGCTCGTGGCTAGCGCCGGGTGCGCCGTGCAATACGGCCACGAAGACCAGTTCGTCCGTCACGGCGAGGACCGAATGCTCTTCGCCCCTTCCGAAGATCAACATGCTATTGGGACCGGCACTTTGTTGCGTGCCGTCCCGTCCCGTGAAGACCCCCTCTCCCTTAAGCACCACCACATGGACGGGAGAGTGTGCGAGGTGGGGTTTGATCTTCTGTCCTTTGATCAACGCAAAGCGGAGCGTCCTACTCTCGTCATCGGCGTAGACCGCCCGTGCCTCTGCGTGTTCGCTGCCTTTGCGGAAATCCAGGTTGTCGAGTAGTTGAAAGTATTCCATGGGCAAACTCCTTAATTTGTCGAAAATTAATCGAGCCGTCGCAGCTCGTCTTCGACAAAGGCCGAAACGGCTTCGTAGGGAAGGGCCCCGCTAGGAGCGGGAATTCCGTTAACGAAAAGGGCCGGCGTTCCGGTGACCCCCACCATTCCGCCCGCCCGCATATCCTTCTGCACTTGCTCGGCGTGTTTCCCAGAATCCAGGCAGTGGTCGAACTCCGTTCGATCGAGCTCCAGTCGACCGGCCTTCTCCTTGAGCGCCGCGACGTCGAGGCGGGATTGGTCCTCGAATAGCAGATCGTGCATCGGCCAGAATTTGTCTTGGTCACCCGCGCACAGGGAGGCCTCTGCGGCTTTCGGAGCGTTGGCGTGGATGCTCAAAGGAAACTGGCGGAAGACGAGACGCACTTGGTCGCCATATTTTTTCTTGACCTCGTCGAGGGTTGCTACGAATTGACTGCAGAAGGGGCACTCGAAGTCCGAGAACTCGACGAGGGTGATGGGTGCGTCACTCGGGCCCATACTCGGGAACCCTTCGCTGTTCAGATTCACGCGATAAGGCTGGATCAGATACTCCACGTCCCGTTGCTCCGCCAGCTTCCGCACGAACTCTTGTTGCGCTCGGACCGTCTTTTGTTCGGTTAGAAACTTGTGGATTTGGGGGAACACATCCTGCAAGGCTTTCCCACCCAGCCGCGCCTGGTTTTCCTGGTGCCACGCGCTGACATCGTCGGCGCTTACTTGCGCATTGGGTTGAACCTCTGCCGCGAAGAGATCTCTCGGGGTGATCCCCCGCTTTTTCGCTTCGTCCTCCATCAGGCGGCCAGATACGATTTCCTCTACCGTGGACTCGATGATTTGATAACGCTGACCTTGATACTGAGCCTCCATACCGCCAAGTCGGTCCCCGACGCGCTCTTCGAGGTCCGCCTGAGTCACCGGGGAGCCATCGATCGTGGCCAAGACGTCCGGCGTTTCGGAGGAAGCGGCCTGGGCCGAGGGGGCAGGTTGGCCCTGAGAGCAGCTTGTCCAAGTTGTCAGGGTTGTCAGGGCTGTCAGGCTTGCCACGACCAGAAGCGAATCGTGTTCTATCTTCATGTCTCTCCTTTGGCGATTACTGGGCCTCTGCGATCAGGATACTTCCGTCGCCGCGTATAGCGATTCGCTGACCCGTCTTCAATGTGTCGAACTCCTCCGGCTCGATGAAAACGATGGGAACTCGTTGCCCGTACAACTCATCCGCCACGATGGCGGCCAGAGACAAAAACGCCTCGATACGATTACATATGATCGCAGCGGGAGCGGTATTCGCCTTGACCGATTCTACTAGAACGGCGGTCGTGGTGCTCGAGCCGCGAGTGAAAGGAATTCCGAGGATTTTTCCTGCCGCGACTTTTCCGTTCAATGGATGACGTCGATCGATAATGGAGCCGTCGCGATGATCGTATCCGCCCCAGAAGCTCAGGGGCTCGGAACTAATGAGCGCCTCACCGGATGCCGCTCCAGCGACCAGCGGCTTCGCTTGGATCACTCTTTCCATAGCGACTCGTCTCTCACCACGTAGCCGGCGACAGCGGATTGAACGCAATCCACGAGGCTACCGAAGACCATTTGGGTGTCCAGCATTCCCGGGGCGTAGTAAGCGTACTTCGCGGAATTGGTCATCAAAACTTTCACGGACTCGGGAAGCATCGGTGTGGCTAGAATGCAGGTGTCCACCGTTACCCGACCGCCGAAGTTCTCGAGTGGCTGGAGAACTCCCCGTTGTTTTGCTAGGCCTCGCATGGCGCGGCTGGATGTCACGAGGAACTCCACATCGGGGTGACGCCGCTGGCCTTCGACAAGAGGCGCTAGCCGCTCGAACTCGGCGAAGGAGAAATGAGGACTGCCGAGCACGATCATGTCCAACTTCTCGCCTTTTGTGGTCGACAGCTGTTCCCAGGTGGCGCGAAGCCGTTGGGGAGTGATCTCGATGACTTGCTCTGGGTCTTTGCCTTGAAGGGCAGCGTCGAGCGTAGGCGCCTCGGGCGTTACGCCGACGATATGGAAGAGAGCCACCGCTCCCGACGAGGATGCCGCGGCGCAGAGTGCTTTGAGCTGGTCTTCGCCCGGCGTGACTTCGATGCCTGTGACGACCGGGATCCGGTCTCCGGCAACTTCGCCCATGAGGTGCCCTAGTACCGCGTAGAACGAATCGTCTTCCTGCAACTGGTGAGGGACGTCGACGAGGCGCATCAGCAGCTGGCCGGCGCGGTTTTCAACTAGGTGGAGCCCGCTCGCGGGTACCCGGCCGGTGACCGCGGCGCAGATGTCCAGAAAATCTGGGTAGCGCTCGGTGCGGGCTCCGAGAACTGAGTTCGCGAAGGCGATCGCGTTCGATTCGCCCCAGGCTATTTGTTGGCCCAGCTTGGGTGCCGCATCGGTCTGATAGGGTGCGCAGGTCCAGGTCGGCTGACAGCCCATCTCTTCGTAGGCGACCATCTGGCGGTGGGCTTTTTCTGCCCAATCGGCTGGCACATTCCATTCCCGCCACTGATGCTCATCGAGCCCGCTGACGTTGAGCGTTGTTGGCACCGAGACCTTCGCTCCGAGGCTCACCAAGCGTTCCGCGAATTCGAGTCCCGCATCGCCGATATAGATCGCGCTATCGATGTGGGCCTGGGTGATATTCATCATCTCCTCGGCCCCATAGACCTCCGCCATACGCATCAGGATGGTCATGGCCATCCGAGCTCCGGCTCCGTGCTTACCCTCTAGAAGGGCGCGGTCTCGGTCATTCAGCCGCATTGGCGTGGATTTTTGCAAATAGCCTCGTTTGGAGCCTGTTGGACTCCTCCCAGGATAGCAAACACTCTGCCAGCGCACACGCTCCGGTCGGAGTTTCTCAGCGGGGCTTTCTCGCCCGGCGCGTGCGGGCTACAATCGTCACCGTGAGTCGCGGGCGAGACAAGAAGAAACGCAACAAGCAGAAGCCCCCGAAAGCTTTGCCTTCCGTGTCTACCCCTGCCACCCCGGGAAAGGGCCGTCGTATCGTGTGGCCAATCGTGGTCGCCGCGATAGCTTTTGTGTGGGCCGGGCTCTGGCTCTGGGGACCCCGGAGCGATATTGGCACCACCAAGAGCGGTGCTCCTCTCAACATCGTGCTGGTGACGGCGGATACACTGCGAGCCGACAAGCTGGGTTGCTACGGGAACACCCGTATCAGGACTCCCAACATCGACCGGATGGCGGAAGAGGGGGTGCTCTTCGAGAATGCCACGACCGTCGTTCCTCTTACACTACCCGTCCACTCGTCGATCTTCACGGGCACCTATCCCATGTACCACGGCGTGCGGGACAACAGTGGCTATTACCTGGATTCGAAGCACGTCACGTTGGCCGAGTCTCTCAAAGAGAAAGGCTACGCCACGGGAGGTTTCGTGGCGGCCTTCGTTCTGGATTCCAAGTGGGGTCTGAGTCAGGGCTTCGACCGTTACTTCGATGATTTCGATTTCGCGAAGTACGAGACGGTGAGTCTCGATTCGGTGCAGCGCCGGGGTGACGAAGTGCTGGCAGAGGCGCTCGACTGGATGGACTCCGCTCGCGAGGGACCGTTTTTTTCGTGGATCCATCTTTATGATGCCCATACGCCCTACGAGCCCCCCGAGCCTTATCTCAGCCAGTACGGGCCGGGCCCGTTCCAGCGTTACGATGGTGAGGTCGCCTACGTCGACAGCCTAATCGGTGAGCTGACGAGTTGGCTCGAGACCAAGGGACTCGCAGAAACCACAATCGTCGCCTTCATGGGTGATCATGGAGAAAGCCTCGGTCAGCATCAGGAGACGAGTCACTCGTTCTTCATATACGACGCCACGACACACGTACCCTTCATCTTGAAGTCCCCATCCGTGGAATCTAGCGGGCAACGGGTCGCGGCTCAGGTAAGCGTGATTGATTTGATGCCGACCCTGCTGGACCTGGCGGCGGTCGAAATCCCGGAAGCGGTTCAGGGTCAGAGTTTGCTCGAGCTCGTGACCGGCAACGTGGACGATTTGAATGTGCTCGCTTACAGCGAGTCATACTACCCGCGTAACCATTACGGGTGGAGCGAGCTGAGGTCGCTTCGTGACGCGGAGTTTCACTATATCGCCGCTCCCCGACCGGAGCTCTTCGACCTGGCAAAGGATCCTCTGCAACAAAATAATCTCGCACTGAAGCGCTCGCGGACGGTAAGCCAGTATCAGGCCAAGCTCGAAGAGATGATGGAACGGTACAGCGCGGAAGGCATCGAGGATCAAGCGCCGCTTACGCTTGATGCGGAGACCACCGCCCAACTTGCCGCACTCGGATACCTCGGGGGCCCGTCCAAGATCAAAGTCGATCCCGACAAATCACTTGCGGATCCGAAGGATAAGATCAAGTTGTTCAACCTCATCAAGCGGGCTGGCAGCGATTCTAGTGAGGGCAGGGTCGACGATGCTCTGGCCAAGATACAAAGGGTCCTTACGGAGGATCCGGACATTTTGGAAGCCTATAGCGTTCTAGGCAATCTCTACGCCAAAAAGGACGAGGATGACCAGGCGATCCAGGCCTATCAGGATGCTCTCACCAGGGATTCGGAGTTCAAACCGGCGCTTTTCGGCTTGGCCAACATTTACGAAGAGAGAGGTGAGTTGGACGCCGCGGCCGCGGGGTTCCGCCGCATCATCGAAATCGATCCCCGAGACAGCGGGGCGCATTTCCGGCTTGCCGGGATTCATACCGCACGGAAAGAGTTCGCCGAGGCGTTGGAGCTTCTCCAAGACAACGTGGAGAGCGGTAGCGAACGACCGGTATTCCACAATCTCATGGCGGAGTGCTACATCGGTCTCGAGCAATTCGATGAGGCGGAAAAGGAAGTGGGAATCGCCTTGGAGATGAAGCCGGATCTGCCGAGCGTCAATTACAATCTGGCGTTGATATTAGAGGAGAAGAAGGATATCCCGGGCGCCATCGCCGCCTACGACAGAGATCTCGAGGTCTCTCCCAAGAACTTCCGGACCCATTTCAATGTCGCCAAGTTGTATGGGCAAACCGGGCGGCCCAAGAAAATGGTGGAGCATTTCGAAAGATCGATCGAGCTCAACGAAAAATTCGCTATTGGCCACTTGTATCTCTCGAAGCATTATCTCGACGTCGGAGACCTGGAACGTTCTTTGGATCTCGCCAAACGAGGCATCGAGCTCGGCCCCGAGCCCTCAATGGCACCATTCGGACACTACATTCTCGCCGATGTTTACAATCGTCTGGGGCAGCCGCAGGACGCCGAACGGGAGTTGGCCGTAGCGCATGGGCTCGAGGGCGCACCTGACTAGCTACATAGGGGGCTCTACTGGAATAGTTTCGCTGGCGCGCTGATGACCGCCCATATTCCCTTTCCGACCTTCTTGAAGGCCCGACCGAAGCGCTGCCCTTGCACATCCTTGACGTCTTCGTTGGACATCAGGGTCTTGTAGTTGTGGGAGTTCCACGCGGGGAAATAGACGGTTCGAAGTAGGCGAGTGGGTGTCTCCTTGAACACTTGGCCGGAGACTCGGCTCATCAGGTAATCGCCTTGCTTGAACTCGGGATCGAGCTCGACCAAGATGCCGGCGATGGTAAGTTGGGACTTTATGAAGTTGGCGGCGTTGAATCGGATCGAGAACCCTTGCCGGCCCAACTCGGTAATGAGATTGTTCAATCGCTGAAAAGAATCCCGGTCCTTGTAGGTCAACACGCGGTCCACCAGATCGCTAAGCGCCTGTTTTTGCGAGGGGGACGTCTCTTCGAGCTCCACCAATGCGCCCAAGTTGTTCACCAGGCGCTTGGGATCTCCGAGGGTGAGTCCGACCAAGAGTTGGATGAGTTGTTTCCGTTGCGGCTTGGGGAACACCTCGCTCAAGCCCCAGTCGATGAGCGCAATACGGTAGGGCGCCGTGGGATCGTCGATGACGTGAAGGACGTTGCCGGCGTGCGGATCCCCGTGGAAGAGAGCGTCTTCCTGGCCCGAGAAAATGACATCGAAGGTCAACGCGTCACTCAATCGTCGTGCGAGCTTGGCCCGCGCCTTGGGATCGCCGGGGTAGGCATCGGTGATTTTGACGCCGTTCACGAATTGCATGCAGGTCACGGTGGGTGTGGAGAACGCGTATATCTCGGGAACCAAGATATCCTTTTGACCCTTGTAGTACTCGGCGGCCCGGGCGAGGTTTCGCTGCTCCTCCGGAACCTGTATTTCCTTCGCTAGCGCGTCGCGCACCTCCTGAAAGAGCTCGACCACCGGTGCCGCCCCGATGTCATAAAAGTCCCCGTGGTCCTGCAGGTTTTGGATAGCCGCTTGCAGAATTTCGAGCTCTTCTTGGAGGCCGGTCGTGGCGTACGGCTTCAAGACCTTGCAAACGGCCTGCTGGGTGATTTGCTCGCCCGGTTCGATCACAGTAGCGCGGATGACGGCGCCCACGCTGGCCTCGGCGAGGACGTCTTCCGCGAAATGAAGCTGGTAGCGGGAAACGACATCCTCGCCCAGGGCATCCACGACTGCTTCTACGACTTCATCGCCGGAAGTTGTGGCAATGCTGTTTTCGAGTGTTTGGAGTGCCTTCCTGATGTCAGGGGCAATGGCGGGGTTTCTCGCCAGGATTTGCCCCAACTTTTGTAGGCTCGGGGTCTTGGCAACGAAAGCCAGCAGCAAATCTCCCCGATCCGCGTCGCGCGGAAGCCGAGCCTGCTCCATCAAACGCTCGACGAATCGCTCTTCGCCAAGGCGGTTCAGAAACAGGAGTAGAGAATCATGGACGAGGGGAACCCAATCTTCGGCGGACGCTGGGATAACTTCCAATACTCGAGACTGGTGGAGAAAGAGCTCGACGATCTCGGGACGCCATCTGTCCCACTCGACCTTTTCCATGACGGCGAGGATCTCTGTTTCCGAGATCGCCGATGAGTCCACGGCATCGGGTGTCTGCAATGCGGCAAGAACTTGGGCCCGCACATCAGGGTCGAGCTGTGGAAGGATGGCGGTCGCGATGGCTAGCCCGGCGAGCTCGGGGTCATAGGTCTCGTAATGCGCAAGCGGTGTAGGGAGGGGGACTTCGGACGAGTGTGCAACCAAAGACGAAAAGAGAGAAACGCATGAAAAGAAAACGGTGAGTTTTCGTCGCGACGGCACTAGGACACTAAGGTGCGCGTCAGTCTTGGGAGATGGTAAACGAGGTCGATTCGGCGAGCGTCTTCAATGCCGCGGCGTCTGGGTCGTCCTCGTTTTGATCGATTCCACCTCGGTATGCAGATCGGATCGAACGATTGATGTCGAAGCCACGCGGGACGGAGACGTACGGAGCAGGAAGAACAACCGTCTCGGTGCCGCTCGGGCCGATCAATTGAATGGCTTTCAAGTACTCCGCCGACGCGCGAAGAGGATCTCTCGCCTGCGAATATGTAATCCCCAGGGAAAGCGGAATGGCCGCATCCTTCGATGCAAAGAGTCTCGCACGCTGGAGCTCGGTGGCGGCACCCGCAAAGTCCTTGGCGCGATACTTGGCGTCCGCAAGGGTTAGCCGGGCCGGAAGCTCTTCGGCGCCGATTCCCAAGGACTGTTCCAAGAGGGTCACCGCTTCGCGAAGTTTGCCCTCCGCGAGTGCGACCTGGCCCAGGACCATGACCCGTTCGGCTTCTGGGATTCCTTGCGCAGATTCCAAAATCTGCCGCGCCTTCGTTAGATCTCTTCTGTCTCCTCGATGCTTTCCGATCGCGAGCCAGGTTTGACCCAGTGAAACTTGGGCTCGCGGGTCGTTGGGCTGGGTTTGCAGTGCTTGGATCAACTCGACGCGGGCTGGCTCGTATTGTTTTTGCTGAAGGAAGACGTCACCGAGCAACCTGTGCGAACGAGCGTCTCCGGTGTCGAAGCGAACGAACTCCCGTGCCACTTGCTCGGCTTCGTCGAGCTTGTCTTGCTTGAGGAGCGCGTATCCAAGCTCGGTGAAAAAGTCTCCGTCGGCGTCGATGTGCGCTCTCGCGGCACGTAGCTCGCGCTCGGCAAGCACGTGTCGTCCCTCCGCATTGAGGAGGGTTCCTAGCAACAACCGCGCCTCTCCGTCGGACGGATCGATCTCGAGCGCCGCCTCGAGATGGTCGAGTGCTTCGTCCGGCCGATTCAACTGAACCAAACTGGAGGCTAAGCGGTACCGGGCACCGGAATCCTGACTCCCGGAATCGACGGCCTGGAGATAGTACTCCGCCGCTTCTCTATACCTGCCCCGCACGTAAAGCACATCGCCTAGCTCTTCCGCAGACGTTGGGGCATCTGGCTCGAGCTCCACGGCCCGCGTCAGATCGGCAAGCCCTCCTGCCTCGTCACCCAACGCCAATCGGGCCCGACCCCGGCCCAGGTGCGCAGGAGCCACATCCTTCCAGTCGGTGAGAATCTTTGAATAGGCCTGCGTAGCCTCCGTGTACTGGCCGGCGTTGAAAGATGCCGATGCCTGGTCGAGAAGTTCGACCGGTACCCGTCTTCCAATCAGCGAAGACAACGAGAAAGCGACGAGCAGAAGTGCGACAACCGCGGCCGCCCCTCCGAGCAAAACGTTGGGCGGCAGCGGCAGCCGCCTGAAGTCAAGTGTCCGCAGGGGTGCGGATCCCGAAATGCCCAGGATCTCGTGGTCGATTTCAGGGGCTCCCGGTGAACGCGGATTAGTGTCGGGGGCCGCAGCGCCCCGATCCGTTTCTGGCTCTTGAAAATCGAGGTCCTTCGCTAATTGCGATTCGGCCTGCACGGCCTGCACGGCCTGTGCGGCCTGTGCGGCTTGAATAGGCCTTGCAGATTCACCATGTTGTGCATGGGCTTGTTCAGCCAACCGGGTCTCGTTCTGCCTCATGACATCCGATTGCTCGACGGTCTGGGCGACCAGCAGCAGAGCGTGCGCCTCCTCGGCGAATCCTTCGCTGAGGAGCTGACCTCCAAGGGAGATGATCTCTTGGGCACATTTATCGCGCCGCTCCTGGGACTTGGTTGCGGCGAGGAGAATGAGGCACTGGTAAGTTCGGCTGGCGGGGTCGCTAGCGAGACAGATCTTCCAAAACTCGATCGCTCTTCTAGTGCTCCCTTTGGCGAAGGCTTGGGCTCCGGCCTTGAGCTTGCGGAGCGCGTTCGCTTCCGCAGCCTCGCCCGATTCACCGGCTCGCGCTACCTCCAAAAGCTCGCGGGCCTCTTGCATGTCTGGGAACTGGTCCGCCATCTCACGCAACTCCCGCGCCGCTGCTGTGAAATCGTTAGCGGCCAGCGACGTTAGGGCGAGCTGCAGGCGAGCTTCGAGTGCCTCTTCACTCTGATGAGTAACCGTTTCGACGGAGAGGCTGCCCTCTCTCAGCCTTTCCACAACGGTTTCGTGCTGCGTGTCCACCCAGTGAGAGATTTCCACGCGGTGCTTGGATAGGGGCGCGAACTCATGCACGTCCGTCTTTGTCCGGTAAATTTCCTCGACGCCTTGCAAAACGCGGGTCTCGATGATGGGGATATCGTCGCCGAGTAGCTCGGTACGTATACTGAAATCGTCCGAGCCCACGGTGAGCTCGGTCTTGCGGCTGACACTCATGAGAATAGCTGTATTCTATTGGTCGGGTGATCTATATACAACGAACCGGTCCTGGTCTGCAATCGTCTTCCGGCTGGTTCTGGAGTCGCTAACGGTCACCGTGCAAGAGTGGCGACCAGGATGGATTCCCGTTGCCGGCGGCAGGGGCTCCATCGTTCGTGCGGGCTATGCCTCCTTCGAGGGTCGTCAGGCGCATCACGCCAGAACCATCCGCGTTCATGCGATAGATCTCAGCATGGCCGTCTCGGTAGGACTCGAAGACGATGAACTGACTGTCGGGAGACATGGACGGGTAGGTGTCCTGTTCCGGAGAGTCGGTCAGGCGGGTGTAGATCTCGGAATTGCCGTCGCGTTCGCCCTGAAATGCGATCTTGGTATTGGTGAGCGCCTGCGCGAGGACCGTGGCCGGTAAGGTCGAGGCGACGATACGCCGAGAGTCAAGCTGAATAGAGTAGTCTGCTACGAGTCATCACCGGCTCCTTCTCAGGTAGTTGGTCCTTTGTCCTAACGTTCCGTCACTATTTGATCGGTGGTCCAGACCGTTCCTTTGGAAATCGAGAAGCTCGCTCCATCCACCTTGCCCTCGCGCTGGACGCCGACCGACAACTCGAACCCCCACGTGCCAGGGGAATAGTCGAACGGCCCAAAAGATGTCGTGGTGGCCGGAAACTCGTCGGAGTAACCCCACGTGTTGGTTATCCCGAGCTCGATGCCAGAGATAATAGATGTATCCGTGGGTTGCCACAATTTCTCTATCTCGTCGTCGTAGCCGGTCATTTCCCACCGAATGAGTGACATCGGAATGGACCCCGAGTCGTAGAATTCATCCATAAACTCCTTCAGGACGAAATCGTCACCAAGCTGGTTTGCGCGGTCCCTAAACAGCTTCATGAACTGTGCATGCGTGTTGTGCCGACGCTCCGATGGGTCGACAGTACCGTAGCGAATCCATATACTTACCAATCTAATGGTTCGCTTGTCTTGATCTTTCCCTTTTCGCTATTAATAATGAAGGATTCGTCGACCGAGGTACGGAAACCGTGAAGAGTTCACCGCCAGACGGCCTTACCCATGCCGGATTGATTTCTGACGAGACGTGGCGCGAAGCCGTCGCGGCGGGCAAATCATTGCTCGAGAGCGGACCGGATGTCGGGACTCTGTTGCGAGAGACGCAAGGCTGGCTCGTAGCTCTCCTTAGGTCAGGAGCCCTGAGCAGTAGCGAGCGGGTCGAGGCAGGGAACATTCTTGCGGAGATCGGGGATCCGCGCTTTCGGGCCGATGCCTTCTATTTTCCCGACGAACCGCTCCTTGGATTCGTAGAGATTCCCGAAGGTTCTTTCATGATGGGCGAGGGTAAGCAGCGTCATGAAGTGACTCTGCCCACTTTCTATATCGGCCGCTATCACGTTACGGTGGCCCAGTTTCGCGCCTTCGTGGAAGAGTCCGGGGTAGAGCCTGGGACCCCCGACACTCTGCGAGGCCGGGCTAATCATCCTGTCGTGTGGGTGAGTTGGTACGAGGCCCGAAAGTATTGCGAATGGCTCACTCGAAAACTGACCGGGCTCTCTCTGAAAGACGACCTGACTGAGCGAGAGCGGTTGTTTTGGCAGCTATTGCGTCGTGGATCCGCTGTTGTGACGCTTCCCTCGGAGGCCGAATGGGAAAAGGCGGCACGAGGAGAAGATGGTAGCACCTACCCGTGGGGCGACGAGATCGATTCGGGCAGAGCGAACTACCGTGACACTGGAATCGGTACCACTAGCCCGGTCGGCTGTTTTCCCGCCGGGCTCAGTCCTTATGGTGTGGCGGATATGAGTGGCAACACCTGGAACTGGATGCGGAGTTTGATGGGGAGAGACTTGAAGGAGTTGGAGTTCGGATATCCCTACGATCCGAGTGACGGTCGAGAGAACTTGGATGCCGCGCCCGAAGTTCTGCGAGGAATGCGCGGTGGTGCCTTCCCGGTCGAGCCAGAGCGCGCCCGGAGCACGTTCCGTGATGGTGTGCCACCATCGGGGCGCGACGTCGCGGACGGCTTTCGCCTAGTAGTCACGCCGGTCACGCCGGTTACGTCGAAGAGAGAGGAAGGTTAGATGTCAGTCATGCGGTGAAATGGTGTGGAGCTCGGCATCGGACAGATTGCGGTGTTCACCGAGGAAGGTTTGAAATACCTGGATCGGGCGCAACCTGGTGACCGATGGCACATCATTCGTTGAACTGGGCCTGGCCCTCAAGTACGACACAGAATGACCGCTACTTACGCAGGGCTCCTTAGTACCCTTCGGTCTCTCCTGGGCCGGCGGAGGTAAGGAAATCATGCCAGACAGCTATAAGCGCAGGCCGATGACGGAGAACGTCCGCGTATTCGACGAATGGATCCGTACCCGATTCGTCGAGCTCAATACCGAGCTCGAAGAGCTGTACTTCGCGCAGTCGAACCGCGCCTCGGTGGAGGGAATCGGCGATACGCTCAAGGAAGAGCTGGTTGACGAGGGCCGAAGTTTCATTGTCCGGTTGCTAAAGGAGGGCAACACCGATGAAGGCTTCGATAGAGGTTTCGAGCTTCTCGGCAACGTGGGTTTTTACATGGGTGCCTGCCGTCGTCATGAGATCACCGAACCGTCCCGCGAGAGAACCTCGCCGCTCATAGAAGCTTCCGCGCTCGCACTTCAGCTAGGAGCGTCTCTCGGCGTTACGCCTCGGTTCGCTACCAGCCATCTGGTGACCCATAATCAGGCCATTGATGGCGTCTACAAGAGCTTCACCAGCCTGGAGTCGGAGTATCTGTTTCTCGAATACAACGGTCGAGGAATCTTGGCATACAAACGTGCGGCGGATGCGCTGGTGCGAATCCTGCCCATGGGTATCTCGCACCCCCTGGCCTACGATCTGCTGCTCACAGCGGAACAGGCCCTTCAGGATGTCGCCCGCTCCAATGAAGAGCTGTATCAAAATCTAGACACCGATCGGTTCTTTTATTGCGTACGACCCTACTACAAACCGTACCGCGTGGGTCTCCACGAGTACCGTGGCGCCAATGCCGGCGATTTCGCCGGCATCAATGAAATCGATTTGTTGCTCGGGCTGTGCCAAGCAGACCATTCATCCTATTCCCAGCTGCTGGTGGACAAGTTTCTCTACATTGTGCCGGAAGACCAGGCACGGCTTCGTGATGCCATGCGGCAGCAAAGTTTGTTGGATAGCCTGCTGGAGCAGGCGGAAGCGTCGGGCGCGAGCATGTGGTTTAGGAAAAACGCCGCCGTCTTCCTCAGAGTCTGCGATGCGCACGGCGCCGCCGCCGCGCAACACCATGACAAGCTCGTAAAAAAATTCATCGAGCAGCCGGCGGAAACGCTTCCCGAGGAGAATCTCGAAGGCATTACCGCGAGCGGTCCCCCGTTGCCAGTCGTGGTGAGCGCGCTAGAGAAACTCCGTGATCTTCGCCGGGCTGCCGATCGGGACGACATCCCGAGTCGTTACAAAGATCTTGAGAAGATCAGGGCGATCGTGGGGACAAGCTAATGAGGAGGCTGTTTGCGTCACTTTCCACGTGTATTCTGAGCGTTTGTCTGCCGAGTGTCGGCGCAGCTCAAAAAACGTACCCGGCGCCGGCCTGCGACCCTAACACGATAACGGAGCAAGTCGGTGCATACCAGTTCGACGGTGATTTGGACGCCAAATTTGTTGAGCATCTACTACGACGGCAGTAATCGGGTAGACACGCAACCCAGGCCAGTTTCCGATCTGAGGGAATTGGGGTCCTATCGCGAGATGCTCGAGGAGACGATTGGCATCGTGCGGCGAAAGAAAGAAGAGGGGATGAGCCTCGAGAAAATCAAGTCCGAAGGTTTCCCACCCAAGTACGACGACTGGGGCAAGGGTTACATGAACGCAGAGGGTTGGATCGAGAACATCTACCGGAGTCTGCCCTAGCTCGTACTCTACTCAATCCGCAACCTCGATCAACGGAGGCTTTCGTCTTCAATTTCGGGAAAGCCTTCCGGTGGTCGTCGGTGACGGGTCGCCTGCTCGTAGGCGTAAGCCAGTCGAATCAAGGCTCCTTCCGAGTAGGGGCGGCCGAGGATCTGTAGCCCGGCGGGGAGGTTGCCGTAGGTGAAGCCCATCGACACCGTGACCGCTGGCATGCCGGTTGAAGGTGCGACCAGCTGGCTGTTGTCCCCCTTGTACTCTTCGATGGGTTTGTCGAGGTGCGCCGGCGGGTTGGTCCATGTTGGGTACAGGAGCGCGTCGACCCGCTCGTGATCCATGGCCGCGACCACGTCGGCGAGGTAGGCTTGCCGGACCGGGTGCTCCGCGTAAACGGCGCAGGGCGGATTCCGGTCCTCGGGCGCCACATCGAGCGGCGTGTTCTGGTGGCGCGCGAGGCGGCTCTCGACATAGGGCGAATAGGCTCCCGATTCGTACGCCTCCTTGACATCCTTAATGGGCGCCCCCGGTCCCAGCGATTGGAGGTAGACGTACATGTCGTAGCGAAAGCGACCACAATCGTTGTCTGCGTTCGAATGCTCTTCGAAGTCGTCCACGATGATGGGATCGACGAGGGTCGCGCCCGCCGCTCTTAGGTCCGCCAGCGCTTTCTCGAAGAGCGCGGTCACCTCGGGATCGGCATCTTCGGTATCGACGAGCGCCCGTAAGACACCCAGGCGAGCTCCGTTCAGGCCGTCGGGGCCGAGAAACGCTCGGTAGTCCGGCTCGCGCTTTCCCCTCCCGAGGGCGGTGTAGGGATCCGCCGGGTCGTAGCCGGCCAGGACGTCGAACAGACGGGCACCGTCCTCGACCGTCCGGGTCATGGGACCGGCGATATCGTGGTCGAACGCGAGCGGGATGACCCCGTCCCTGCTTGTGAGACCGATGGTCGAGCGAATCCCGAAAAGCGCGAGGTGCGAAGAGGGGCCGCGAATAGAGTTTCCGGTATCGGAGCCGAGCCCGGCCACGCCGAAGCTCGAAGCAACTCCCGACGCCGTCCCGCCGCTCGAGCCTGCGGGTACGCGGTCGAGCGCGTAAGCGTTCGCTGTGGTTCCGTAGGACGAGCTCACCGTTTGCCGCGCGCTGAAAGCCCACTCCGCCATGTTCGTCTTGGCGAGGACGATCGCATCCGCTTCTCGGAGCTTCCGGACCATGAAGGCATCGTCGGGTGGAATGCTGTCTTTGAGAGCGATCGATCCTCCGGTCGTCGGCAAATCATGCGTGTCGAAGTTGTCTTTGACGAGGATGGGCGCGCAAAAGAGGGGTCCGAGCTGCCCCCCTCTCGCGACGGCCTGGTCGATTTCGTCCGCACGTGCGAGCGCGTTCGGATTCACCTCGGTGATGGCGTTCAGCCCCGTCGTTTTGTCGTAATCCTCGATGCGCGCGAGGTAGCCTCCGACGACCAGGCGACAGGTTGTGCGACCCGAGAGGATCGCCGCCTGGATGTCCGCAATTGTTGCTTCGACAAGTGCGATGGGGGCAGGCTCTTGCCGTTCGCACCCGATTAGTGCGAGGAAAGCGAGTAGGGTAGTGACCGCGAATCTCATAGCCGCCGGGAGTCTAGTTCCTAGTCGTCGACCTTTCCCCAGATGTCACCGACGGTGAAGCCATTGGGAAAAGGATCTTCCGGATCCACAACGTACTGAGCGAACCCCGTAATCCATGCCTGGCCACTCAAAGTGGGGACCACTGCCTTGTAGTCTCCAACTTTGGTCTCCCGCACCAACCGACCGGTAAAGATCGTGCCCAGTGGTCCCTCGTGGCGAAAATCTTGATCCAGCGGTAGCTCGCCCTTGGCGTGGAGCGCTGCCATCTTGGCGCAGGTCCCGGTACCGCACGGTGAACGATCCAGGGCTCCTGTCCAAGACGAGGGTTTGTCCCAGTCGAGGACGCCGGTCGAGACGATCACCGCATTTTTGACCGTTGCCTCGGGGTGGGCGGGAGGTCCCGATAGCTGGGCGATCGTGATGCCGTTGATCCCGGGGTTCTCGGGATGGACGACCTTGAATTTCTCTGCCGTCGCCGCCTTGATCATTTCGCCGATCCGAACGATGTCTCGTCCTTCGTCCGCAGTGAGTCGAAGCCCGAACTGTGTGGCATCGGCGATGACGTAGAACATTCCACCATACGAAATGTCCACCTTGACCGTGCCCAATTCAGGTACTTCGACCGGGGCATCCAAGTGAACGGCGAATCCGGGTAGGTTCTCGAACGTCACTCGCCTGACCTTACCGTTCTTGACTTCGGCGGTTACCGGCACCAGGCCAGCCGGCGATTCCAGAAGCAGTTTGGTGATCGGCTCTTCCACCGGCACCATTCCTGTTTCGATGAGAGTCGTAGTGACGCAGATCGTGTTGGTGCCGGACATAACCGGGTATTCGGTCTGCTCCATGATGACGAATCCCGCATCCGCTTCCGGCAACGTCGGAGGCAGGATGAGGTTGCAGTTCGCCGCGGGAAACCCCCGCGGTTCGCGAAGCATGCGCTTACGGAGGTCGTCCTGCTGCGTCTCGAGGTATTTCATTTTCTCGAACATCGTCTTGCCGGGGACGTCGCGCACGCCCCCCACGATGACTCGACCGGGTTCACCGCCACAGTGGAGATCCACGGCGTTGATCATGCTCTGAAGTCGCATCCGTCTTACTCCTGTTGTCGGGTTAAGACACGGCGTGCTCTGGATCAACGTAGCTGGGCGCCGATACTCGATGTCACCTCCGATTGACGGGTAGGTCCAACTTGGATCGGTCGATCACTTGACCATCCTTCACCACCAGCGCGATGCGCTTCGCATTGTCGATATCTTCTGAGGGGTCGGCGTTCAGCAGGACGAGATCGGCGAGCTTACCCTCCTCGACCGAGCCCAGGTCGTCCGACTTGCCGAGGAATATAGCTGCATTGAGAGTGGCACAACGAATGACGGCGGAGGGGGAGAATCCCGCCGCAACTAGCAGTTCCATCTCACGGTGCAGCGCGGGGCCGAGGGATTGATCGGTGCCGGTGACCACGATGCCGCCGTACTCGTGTACCATCCGAAGGTTTTCTTGCGCGATGGGGGTCATGATTTTCATCCACCAAGTCCAAGGGCGCTCTTTCTGCCTGTTCCTTTCATCGGTTTTGAGGCGCTCGATTTCGGACGGCTCCAAAGTGGCCTCATAGAGGGGTTGATCTAGAAACTCCGGGCTGTCCACTAATCGACTGTAATTCTCTCCGATCGTCAACGTGGAGACGGTGGGAATTTTCTTGGCGCCCATGAGCCGAGCGAATTCTTCCGTAATTGGCCCGCGGATCGACATGGGGTGAGAAAGAGCATCCACCCCGGCGAAGATGGCCTCTCGCGTTCTAATCTCGTTTGAAGCATGGACGGTCGCGCGGATGCCGTGGTCGTTGTAGTACTCGATGATGCGCTGCATTAGATCTAAGTCGAGCATGGGTATCTGGGGACGGCTTCCCCAGCCACGTTCTTCGTAAGTCAACTTGACCATGTCCGGTTTGCGCGCGATGTGCTCGTCCAACTGGGCGATCGCCTCCGGCCAGTCGTTCACCAATGTCGCTCCCTCGAAACCGCCATGGCCTCCCGGGGCGGTTACGATGCCGCCGGCGGCGAAGAGGCGGGGGCTCGTGATCGCACCCGATCGCTCCTTCTCGCGTAGACCCATGATGAAGTCCGGATGATTACCGGAGTCGAAGACGGAGGTCACCCCTGAGTAGAGGTACGACTGGAGGACTTGGATTCCGACACGTTCGTAATCGCCTGTCTGCGATCCAACGTACAGGTTTCCGTCTGGCACTCCTCGGATGTGGACGTGCATATCCATCAGACCCGGAATCAAATACTTTCCGGTGCCGTCGATACGTCGGGCGCCGGAAGGGGCCTTGATGGCGCCGTTTCGGATGCGCTCGATTCGACTACCTCGTACCAACACGGATGTGCCAGCCTGGGGAGACTTTCCGGTGCCGTCGATCAGGGTCACGTTCCCGATCAAAAGGCTGGACTCTTGTCCCGCGAACACGGGCAGGCTGATCGAGCATGCGATTGCCATCACCAGGGCCATCTTCGAACGCCTCTTCATTTGCTGTCCCCTCTCATTTGACCAGGTAGTACTCGTCAAGCTCGTATTCCTGGGAGGCCGGCAGACGGTAGTCCTGGGGTTCGCCGCGCTTACTGCACGAGCGAGAAGATCGCAAGGTTTCTAGGAAGTTGAGATTCACGTCGACTGTCCTTTCGTCCAAGGCGATGAGCGTAGCACGAGTCGGTCTAGCGGCAAAAGAGATGGGCCGGCAATCTAGGCTCTTCTCACCGACCCCAAGTACAAAATGCCGACCGTGCTTCCCGATGGTAGCTACCGCGCGGGCGTCGAATGACCCTAAGGATTTGACAGCAGGACTAATTCTGCGTAGTCTTGCTCCATGACGAGCCAGCGGCCCACTTCCAGCCCTGCGCCGACCGGTTTGCGCATTTTCGGTAGCCCGCACATCAGCATCATCGTCATTACCGACGGGTGCGGGCCACCCAAGTAGTTGGAATCAAAGGCCCCGCACCCCACGATGGGGTGCGGGGCCTTTTTTTTTGCTCGGAGAACACAATGAAGGACAACCAGGTCCATCTCTACGACACCACATTACGCGACGGCACGCAGGGCGAAGGGATCAGCCTCTCCGCTGACGACAAGCTGGCTATCGCGCGGCTGTTGGACGATTTCGGCATTCACTACATCGAGGGTGGCTGGCCCGGTTCGAACCCGAAAGACGTCGAGTTCTTCCGCCGGATGCGGGGGATCAGTCTCAATCAAGCCAAAGTCGTGGCCTTCGGGAGTACGCGACGGGCGGGGCTCAAGCCCGACGGAGACGCCAATCTTCAGGCCTTGCTCGCGGCCGCTACTTCGACGGTCGCACTCGTTGGCAAGTCGTCGACACTCCACGTAACAGATGTCTTGAGGACGACGTTAGACGAAAACCTGGCCATGATTGCCGATAGCGTCCGTTTGATGAAAGAGCACGGTCGTGAGGTCGTTTACGACGCCGAGCACTTCTTCGACGGTTACAAAGCCGACCCCGAGTATGCCCTCGAGACCGTCAGGGTCGCGGCGGACGCGGGCGCCGACTGGATCGTCCTTTGCGACACCAACGGAGGCAGCCTCCCGAGCTGGATCGGCGAAGTCATTGCCGCCGTGGGCGCGCAGGTTGTTGCTCCGCTCGGCATTCACACTCACAACGACGGTGAGCTTGCGGTGGCCAATGCCCTGGCAGCGGTCGAGGCCGGCTGTACTCAAGTTCAGGGGACCATCAACGGTTACGGCGAGCGCTGCGGTAACACCAATCTGGTTTCGATCCTGCCCACCCTGCAGCTCAAGATGGAACGAAGCTGCGTCCCCGAAGACAAACTGGCCGGTCTGACCGATCTCTCTCGCACGGTTGCCGAGATTGCGAACCAGAGTCCGGATCCTTATGCGCCCTACGTCGGTTATTCGGCCTTCGCTCACAAAGGCGGCATCCATGGTTCAGCGGTCGAGCGGGTTAAGTCGAGCTACGAACATCTCGCGCCCGAGCAGGTTGGGAACCGGCGTCGTTTCGTCGTGTCGGAGCTTTCGGGTCGCGCGAGTCTCCGCGTCGGCGCGGCGGATCTCGGGCTCCGGATCCAGGGAAACGAGCATGCCCTTTTGCAAAAGATCAAGGAGCTCGAGAGTCGGGGTTTTCAATTCGAGGCCGCTGAAGGTTCGCTCGAGCTGCTCATCCGGCGAAGCCAGGACGATTATACCCGCCCCTTCGAATTGCTCGACGTGATCGTGGTTGCCGCAGCCGAGAGCGGCAATGGAATGCGGACCGAGGTCACCGTGGCGCTTCGGGTGGACGAGGAGGTGATGCTTACGTCGGCCGAGGCAGTAGGTCCCGTTCACGCCCTCGACGTTGCACTCCGCAAGGCGCTCGTCCCTCGTTATCCTGCGCTAGAGGAAATGAGATTGGTCGACTACAAGGTGCGCATTCTCGATCCGGAAAAAGCTACCCAGGCGACGACAAGGGTTCTCATCGAAGCGAGTCGAGGCATCGATCGTTGGAGCACCGTCGGTTGCTCGGAGAACATCATCGAAGCAAGCTCCCAGGCACTTCTCGATAGCTTCGAGCTTGCTCTCGTGCGTCCAGCGTTGCCGGAGCACAAAACATCTGAACTGGCCAAAGGAAAAGTCCGCTAACCCTGGACCCGCCCCGAGACGCTGGAAAGCTTGGACCTCGACGATTTGGGTTCGCGGTTTGCTTTTAGCACACATTCAGAGGGACCGGGTCCGATCCCTTTGGTGGGGCGAATTTCGAACGGCCTTGGAGGGCGGAGTCGAACCCAGAAGCGGCCGAGTCGAAGGTGGACGGGCTTTCGCCTTCTATGACGAGAAGACGAAGACTTGGGTGGTCGAGCCGGGGACGTTCGAGATCATTTTGGGCAGTTCTTCCCGTGACATCCGAGCGTCGGCGAAGATAGACCTCTAAGGGCCCTAGCCGTCACTTGCTAGCCGGCAGCCGAGGACAGCATCCGGTTCAGTAGCTCGCCCCAAGAGGCCTTCGAATTCTGTTCTGCGGCTACTTGTTTGAGGGCCTCCGCGTGCCTCGGATCGATCCGGAGTGCAGTACGGAACTCGATCTCGGCGCGGGTCTTCAGTCGAAACGACTTGTAATAGAGTCCCAACGATACGTGAAGTTCCGCGTCCTGCGGCGCCAGCCGAAGTGCCTCGATGAAGTGCCGCTCCGCCCGTCTGCGTTGGAGCGGATGTTTGGACATCGTGTGGGCTAGCTTCGCCCGGTACGAAGCGTTTTGGGGAGCGAGCTCGACGAGCTCGAAAAGCAACGCGATGGCGCCCTGCCAATCCTGTGCTTTGGAGTGTCGCTCGACGTCCGCGAGGATCTGCTCCACCCGGCTCCGGATCTCGCCCCGGATCGCGTCCCCGAGGGCACGGTGGGAGATCACGGTCGGGCCCTCCCGCTTGGTGCGATCGGGCCTCGCGGCCGCCGCCTCGCGCGGAGCCGTCGATTCTTCGGGCACGGATCGAGTATTTGTTCGGACCTTCGAATTCACGTCGTCTCCAGGCTGCGCCGACAATTTTCTTTGGGTCAGGACTCGCTGACAAGCCGTCTCCAAGCGAGTTTCTATCTCGTTGATCTTACCGGCAAGGGAGGGCTCGTCTTGAGCGAGGCTTCGTACCCACGACCATTCACTGCACCGTTCCCGGTAAGCCTCCTCGATCTCTTCGTCGGTGGAACGAGAATCGATCTGGAGAAGTTGGTCGTCTGAGGTTTGATCCAGGCTCTCGTGCATCACGCGGATCTCTTGTTGGATGCTCGTTGCCTGCGTCTTGCCTAGGCACCGTTCGAGCTCGGAGAGACGAAACGTCTTGGTCTCTTCCTGAACTTTGAGCAGGCACTCGTCTGCTTCACCGTCTCCGGACTCGAGGATTCCCGATGTATAGAGACCGTAATAGGCAAGCAGGGCAAGGTCGCGATCCTCGGGGAACAGGCCAAGGACTTCGTCGAAAATCGAACCCGCTCCCACGCATCGCAGCACGTCCCGCTCCATCGGGGTCAGCTGGTCGACGTCGCAGGTGAAGGGAGGCCGCTCGGCGACTCGCACCGAAGTGTCGAGAGGAGGTAAGCACTCCAGAATACCATCGGGGTTGGGCATCGTTCGGATGCCGTCTAGTAGAATCCGGTGAATGGATAGGCTCACCATCAGATCGACCGGGATACTGCACGCCCTCTCATCGAAGCTGTAGATGCCCTGTTCGACCTCGAAAAGAGAAACGACGATCCCATTGACTTGCATGGCAACCTGATGACCGATGTCCTCCTCCCGCATGACACCGGCCTGCACCAAGGCCTGTCCTAGTCGCTGTTGGTCACGCCTCGCCATCTGGGCGGCAAGGGTGAAATCATCGCGCGAGATCTGACCGGAGTGGATCAAACGATAACCCAGGCGGTCCACTTCGAGACTGCTAGCGGCGAAGACGACGAACCCTCGGTCGAAATAGATCGTCTTCGCGGCTTGCCCGAAAATGACTTGCAGGTCTCCGGTCTGCTCTTCCGCCGCGATCCGCTTGATGACTTCCGCGAGCGGCACCGAAGATAATGAGCCGACCCATTCCTTCGACTCCCGATCCATATCTTCCATTTCGAGATCCCCAGTTCCTTCCGGCGTCGAAACGCACGAAGCTCCTGCTACTAGTGATATGGGGATTCAAGTTGCGTGCCAGAGCGACGTGGAGGGGGTTTTCATCGATGGCGGGGCGCGCCACGCCCATATGCCGTTACTCTTGCGGTAACGGCGCTAGTTTCCCGGGTGGGTGTTTCCGGACCCCAGGTTTCCTTTGAGGGAGTGTTGCCATTTACCCCCACCACCCGGGTAAAACTCCCCGTGTCGTAGCGGAATCCATGCGGTCGGGTTTGAGACCGATGTCGGCAAAACCCAACGCATGAATAGGTTGCGTCCGTTCGCCGAGTGACTGTCGGTTGGGGTGTTCGGCATCGTTCTTGTATCACTCCGAGGAGGAGTAGCCTTTGCCAGATCTAAGCGCCGTCATGACTATCGCTGCGTGTCTAGCATTGTGCCTGCTAGTGCGCTCCAATCTTCGACTGCGCGACAAGCTCAAGCAGGCCGTCGGCGAGCTTGAAAGTGAACGCGAGTTTGGCTGCCTCCCTTCCGAAGTTCAACAAGGTCTACGGTCGGTCGAAGAGCACAAGCAATTTCTCAGCGGGTTCCTTCGCGACCTCCCCTCGCTCACCAAGGAGCTTCACAGCCAGGTCAGTACCCGTCGCTTGGCCGAGATTCTCCTGCACATCGTGCGGCAAGCTTTGAAGCCGCAGGAGGCAGTGGTCTTGCTACGTCGAGGTGAGGGGGCATCGAAGGCCGGCGACTTGGTCGTGGCGGTCGTCCATCCAGAACAATCTCGAATCCAGAAGGGGAATGCCATCCCGATCGGTCGGGGCGAGATCGGATTGGTTGCGGAGACGCAGATCACCATGAGCCGCTACGACTTCGATCGAGAGAGGCATTTCGAACCAGCGACAATCACCGGCGAGCCGGTGGTCGATTTCAAGCCCGAGCTTGCGGCGCCGATGGTGATCGATGGTGAGACGGCCGGGGTCATCGCGCTATCGGGTTTGTCCTATGGACCCTACGAAGTCTCCGACGCCAAAGCGGCGCTCCGAGTCATCGCTCAAATCGGTGCTCTCACGGCTCGCAATGCCGCTGTCTATCGGCGCACGAAATTCTCTGCTGACGTGGACGGACTCACCAAAATTTTCAACAAAACTCATCTCATCCAAATTCTCGGGGATCTGATGCAGGACGCGCGCGAGCGTGTGTCGGGGTTCACTGTCTTTCTCTTCGACATCGACAACTTCAAGAACTACAACGACGTGAATGGGCACGTCGCCGGGGATCACCTGCTCCGGGAGCTGGCGCAACTCGTCGTGAAAAATATTCGAGAGGATGACATCTTCGGGCGGTTTGGTGGAGAAGAATTCTTGTTGGTACTGCCGGAGACCGAACTGATGGAGGCGGTCGTGGTGGCGGAAAAAATCCGAAACGCGATCGCGCAGGGGAACTTGCCATTCGCCGACCGCCAGCCCCTCGGTGTCTTGAGTGTCAGCGGTGGAGTGGCAGCCTACCCCGCGCATGGCCTCGACACCACCAATCTACTACAGGCCGCCGACGCGGCCCTTTATGCGGCTAAGGGCCAAGGCCGAAACCGAGTCTTGCCGGCTCGGCGGGAGTACCTGAGCGGCAACGAGCCTGAGCTTCTGGTCACCGACCAGGACTTGCTGACCGAGCAGGTTTCTGAACGCCGCCGGTAATAACACCTCCAACCGCCGCTACCAACCGGTTTCACACCGTACGTTCTAGTGTCCTGTACTCGAGCCTTTCCCTCGCCAGTACGGGTGTGCTAGCGTCCTGACGTGAGGAAGACATGCACTCATTGGGGCTAGATATCGGAAGTTCTTCCGTCAAGGCATCCCTTCTGGATGTTTCGTCGGGGGCTTCGGTGGCATCTGCCTTCTCGCCGAAAACGGAGATGAAGATCGATGCGCCCCAACCTGGTTGGGCGGAGCAAGATCCGGATCAATGGTGGAAGCACCTGAAGCTCGCGGTCAGTGAGGTTCTGACGAGCGCTCCCGTTCGTCCCGAAGACATCGGTTCGATCGGCATTTCCTATCAAATGCACGGCCTGGTGGTGGTGGACCGCGACCGAAACGTGCTGAGGCCCGCCATCATCTGATGTGACAGCCGGGCAGTCGAGATCGGTGACAACGCTTTTGAGGAGATCGGCCCGGAAACGTGCCTCGAAAGTCTCCTCAATTCACCAGGAAACTTTACTGCTTCGAAGCTCCGGTGGGTCAAAGAGAATGGACCAGACACGTATGGCCTTATCCACAAGTTAATGCTTCCCGGTGACTACGTAGCGATGCGTCTGACCGGCGACATCAACACGACGTCGTCGGGGTTGTCCGAAGGGATACTCTGGGATTTTACTAACAACGAAGTCGCTGGATTTCTGCTCGAGCACTATGGAATCGATCCCGCACTCGTTCCCGATATCGTGCCGACCTTCTCCGTACATGGAGAGCTTACGAGAAGTGCAGCCTCAGAGCTCGGTTTGAGTGCTCCCCGAGTTGCCGGTTTCGGTCCACCATCACAACCTGACTCAGTCGGGAATCCACAACATACAAAATGCGAATCTCGCCGAGCTAGCCAAGGATCAGGTATGGACTTCATGCACGATCATCTTGCCATTGCGCTCGAAAGGCAGCTCCGGGTCTCCGGTACGACCCATTGCTATCGGCTCGCCATAATTAGGCAGCGTGCCCAAGTGCGAAAAACCCAGGACGAATCCGAAGGGTACAGACTTTATTGATCTTCCAGAGAGTCGGGAAGAACTGCTCGATGATCCCATAGACCACCGGGTCGTTCTGCCTCAATTCCTCGCGTGTTCCGGAACGTTGCCCCCAGTCACCTATTTCGATGTCCACCCATGGCCCGGGCAGTGATTCGTTCAAATCATAGTACGCGTTCACGCTGTGGGTGAAGTACTCATCATCCCTAAATTCGTCGAAAGCGGTTGCTTCTTCCGGGGCGTCGTTCGGGGCTTTCATGAAACGCCCCTCTTCAACCGCGTTTAGATATGCCGCATAGATTTCATCCACGATTTCAGGATCGGTTGTCGGCATGCCGAGATTGTGAACGACATGCACGAATTCGTGCAGGAGAAAGTTGGCAACATACTCCGTGTTCCGCTCGTAGCGAATACCTTTTTCAGAAACGAGTGATGTAGGGTCTTCGGGCATCTGTCCAAGACCCCATTCACCGTCGCTCCCCGAGCCGAACTCAGGAAGATCGGATGCGGTTTCGGAGAACGCCATGATCGAGATTCTCGCGTTATTCGCCACGATGGCCTGGTGGACGTCGGGACGCTTGCTGGTCAAAACGGAGGATGGTACTCCGGGCCGTAAGCAACGCGGCATCGGCTACGTTTTCCGAACCGACAATGACAATGCCATCTGCGTTGACGTATTTCCTATAAAACGGATGAACCCCTTGGGGCGGCTCGATAACCGTGTCGCCGGTGTGGACGGTAGGAAAGGGTTCAAAGCTATTTTCACCTTCGTCATCCTGACTCTGTCCCGCGCAAGCAGACAGGAGCACGATGATCGCTAGAGCCATCAGCATCTCTAAGGAAACTTTCATGGTGATGTCCGTTCACCCAATCGTGGGCCAAGTCGCATCGGGGTCCCTCACTCTTTCAACAAACGCCCTTTCCAAACCGCAAAGACGGCGGGATAGACCGTGAGCTCTAACAGAAACGAGGTGGTGAGCCCACCGACCATGGGCGCGGCGATGCGGCTCATCACGTCCGCACCCGTGCCGGTACTCCACATGAGGGGTAGTAGGCCAATAAACGTTGTGAGCACCGTCATGAGCTTTGGCCGAATGCGCCTCGCTGCACCGTCGACGATGGCCTCTTCAAGATCTCCTGCGGTGCGCAGGCGACCTTCCTTCCGCCGCTTCTCGTGAGCGAGCTTCAGGTAGAGGAGCATCACGATACCCGTCTCGGCATCCAGGCCTCCTAATGCGATCATGCCCATCCAGACCGCCACACTGAGGTTATAGTCGAGGAGGTACAGCAACCACACCGCGCCGATGAGCGAGAACGGAACGGCCAACAACACGATGCCCACCTCGGTGGCTGACTTGGTGTTGAAGTAGATGAGGAAGACGACGATGAGCAGCGTCACCGGCACAACGAGCTTGAGCCGAGCTTTGGCCCGCTCGAAGTATTGGAACTGTCCTGCCCACTCGAGTCGATATCCAGCGGGCAAAGTGATCTGCTCGGCCACCACCGTTCTCGCGTCGTCCACGTAATCGGCAATGCCACGGCCCGCAACATCCACGAAGACGAAACCGACAAGCTGGCCATCTTCGCTACGGATCATCGGCGGGCCGTTCGTCATCTCCAGATCTGCCACCTGGCTAATTGGAATCCGTGCGCCCGTCGGAGTGGAGACCAAGATCCGTTTGAGCATCTCGAGATCGTCACGAAACTCGCGGGCGTAGCGAACGTTGATGGGATAACGCTCACGGCCCTCAACGGTCTGATCGATGTTGGTGCCGCCGATGGCCAACATGATAACGTCCCCCACATCGCCCACCGTCAGGCCGTGCCGTGCGGCTTCCAAGCGGTTGATGTGAAAGTCGATGAAGTACCCACCTGTTACCCGTTCGGCAAAGGCGCTGCGGGTATTCGGTTTCGTCCGCGGATCGTCCAGGAGGACCCGCTCGATCTGGACGCCAACTTCCTCAATCGTCGCCAGGTCGGGTCCGAATACCTTGATACCGAGGGCGCTGCGAATTCCGGTGGAAAGCATCTCAGTGCGTGTTTGAATCGGCATCCACCAAATGTTGGGCATGCCGGGGTAGCGCAGTGTCTGGTCCATCTCGGCGATGATGCCGTCCCAGGTCATTCCCGGCCGCCACTCCGATTTGGGCTTGAGCACGATCACGGTTTCGACCATCGATAGAGGCGCGGGATCGGTGGCGGTGCGGGCTCGACCGATTTTGCCGAATACCGACTGGACCTCGGGGAACTTCCGCAGCTCGCGGTTCATGGATTGCAGGACCGAAGAGGCCTCGGTAATGGACATGCCGGGGAGCGCCGTGGGCATGTAGAGGATGGTCCCTTCGTTCAGCGGGGGCATGAACTCGCTGCCCAGGCGGAAAAAGATGGGAACCGTGGTAACCATTGCGAGAATCGCAGCGATAATGACGAGGAATCGATGTCGGACCACCTGACGTACCACCGGCGTGTAAGCGGCAATGAGCCAGCGGTTGAGCGGGTTGGCCTCCTCGGCTCGGATGCGGCCTCGGACAAGAAGCACCGCGAGCGCCGGCGTTAATGTCACCGCCAGGAGGGCGGCAAAACCTATAGAGTAGGTCTTGGTGAAAGCCAAGGGGCTAAAGAGCCGCCCCTCGGTTACTTGCAACGTGAAGACCGGCAGGAAAGAAACCGTAATAACCAAGAGCGAAAAAAAGATGCTTGGTCCGACCTCCTTCATAGCGCCAATCACCACGTCGGTACGCCCACCCTGGCGCCCTCCCTCTTCCCACGCCGCGAGTTGGCGGTGGACGTTCTCGATGATGATGATCGAGGCGTCGACCATTGCGCCGATGGCCACCGCGATGCCGCCGAGGGACATGATGTTGGCAGTCAGGTTCTGCCCGAGCATCGGGATAAAAGCCAGCAGCACAGCCACTGGCAAGGTAATGATGGCGACTAGCGCCGAGCGGGCATGGAGGAGAAAGAGCGAGATAACCAAGCTGACCACGATCATCTCCTCGATCAGCGTTTTGCGAAGCGTGTCGATGGCCCGCAAAATAAACTCGGAGCGATCGTATGTGATGACGAGTTCCACGCCTTCGGGGAGCGAATGTTCGATTTCGGCAATTCGCTTCTTCACCGCATTTATGACCGAGAGCGCATTCTCGCCGTAGCGCATCACGACGATTCCCCCGACGGCTTCTCCCTCACCGTTGAGCTCAGCTAGACCCCGTCGCATGTCCGGGCCCAGCTGCACCGTCGCCACCTCCCTCAGGAGGACGGGTACACCGCGGCCGCTGACTCGCAGCGGAATGTTCTCCAGATCCTCCGTCGACTGGATGTAGCCGCGGCCGCGGATGAAGTGCTCGTGCCCGGCGATCTCCAGCACCCGCCCCCCGACGTCATTATTGGAGCGGCGAACCGCCTTTACGACCTGATTTACGGAAATCCCGAAGGCAAGGAGCTTGTTGGGATCGAGGTTGACTTGGTACTGCTTGACGAAACCGCCGACCGAGGCGACCTCGGCCACGCCCTCTACGCTCTCCAACCAGTAGCGGACGTACCAATCCTGTAGGGTGCGCAGATCAGATAGGTCGTTCTCACCGGTCTTGTCGACTAGGGCGTACTGGAAAACCCACCCCACCCCGGTCGCGTCCGGACCCAAGGTCGACGTGACGCCCTCGGGTAGCCTCCCCTGCGCGGTGTTCAAATATTCGAGTACGCGGGACCGTGCCCAATAGATGTCCGTACCGTCCTCGAAGATGACGAAGATAAAGGAAAGGCCCATGAACGATTGACCGCGAACGAACTTGACATTCGGAGCCGCCAGTAGGGTCGTCGAGAGGGGATAGGTGATTTGATCCTCGACGAGGTCGGGGCTGCGCCCAGGCCATTCGGTGAAGACGATGACCTGGGGGTCGGAAAGATCGGGGATGGCATCGAGGGGGATTTGACGAAGTGAGTAGTAACCCCATAGCGCAGCGACGGCAACTAGGAGAATCGTCAGAAACGGATTCTTTGCCGAGGCGCCGATGAGCCGCTGAATAGCGCCCTCTGGCGCAGCGGCATCGCCTACCATTTATCTACGCCTGCCTTGAGCTTGCTCTCGGCGGCAATGAGGAAGTTTCCTGAGGTCACCACAATGTCTCCCTCCCGCAGGCCGTCGAGCACCACGAATCCTTCCGAACCCTTTCGACCGAGCGTGATTTTTTGCGGTTGCAGGCGTCCTTCGCCACGGTCGATAAAGACCAGATTCGTCTTACCGGACATGAGCACGGCCCCCTCGGGCACTATGAGATGTTCCCCCTGCGGGATCTGTAGCTCCGCATTGACGTACATGTCGGGCTTTAACTTGCCGGAGGGGTTAGGAACTTCTATACGAATCCTCGCGGTGCGGCTCGCCGCTTCGAGGTACGGGTAGACGTAAGAGACTCTGCCCGAGAACGTTTCCCCGGGGAGATAGGACAGGCTTATGTGCGCCGCTTGACCAACTCGGACCAGGGGAATGTCGGCCTCGTAGATGTCGGCCGCGACCCAAACGGTCGAGAGATCAGCAATCCGATAGAGCAGCATTCCCGGCTCGACCGCGCTCCCATCGACCACATGCTTCTCAATAACCGTTCCGGTTACCGGCGAAAGAATAGGGACATATTCAGCTGCTTCCGCCCTTTCCGCGAGCTCGGCGATCTGGCTGTCGCTGAAGTTCCACAGCTGTAGGCGGCGCCGGGCAGCCTCAAGCAATGAACCACCCCTCCCTTGACCTTCTCGCCTGGTCTCCTCCAGAAACTCTTCTTGCGCCGACAGCAGCTCGGGACTGTAAATGGTAAAGAGGGGATGATCCTTTTGGACCGTGATACCCGTGTAATCGGCCAGGACTTTACCTACCCAGCCGCGAAACCTTAGCGTGATATCGGTAAGTCGGTTCTCGGCGTAGGTGACCGATCCGACAGCGCGAACTTCCAGGACGAGATTTTTCCGTACCACCGGAGCGGTCTTCACGCCGATCAGTTGCCGCCGTCCGACGTCGACCACCACCGTCCCGGTTTCCACCTCCGCCCGCGTAACCGGGACAAGATCCATGGAACAGATCGGGCAAGTACCGGCGTCGGCCGAGCGAACGGACGGGTGCATGGAACAGCTGTAGTGCTCGATGCCGTCGACATCTCCAGCCTCTGCGCTGTCGACCTTCTCCTGAGCAACCGGGACAAGATCCATGGAGCAAATCGGACAAGTGCCGGGGTCGTGCAAGCGAACCGACGGGTGCATCGAGCACGTGTACTCAATACCGTCGACATCTCCATTGTTCGCGCGGTCTGCCTCATGGGATCCCCCTCCAACCGCTGCCAACCAACCGGTCAGCTCGTTTCGGCAGAGCCAGCCGGCTCCGAGAACGAGCAGAGCAGCAACGCCGACAGTAACCGTACGAACCCGTAACGCCTTCATGGCAACTCCTCCACCGCTTCGAGGGGGAGCCCAACGGCTCCCTTGAGGTTGGCCAAGCCCTTATGGTACTCCGCGAGGGCCTGATGGTAACTGAGCTCTGCGAGCATGAGTGTTTTCTCTGCCGTGATCAGAGCTAAGAAATCAATCGTGCTTGCTTCGTAGCCGGAGTGCGCCGCAGCGAGATTATCTTCAGCCGCCGGCACGATCGACGAAGAGTAGAGTCGTACCACATGCTCACTCTCCCGAACCTCGTCAAAGGCGCTGCTTACTTCAAATAGAATCTGGGCCCGCTGGACTTCGAGGCGCGATTTTGTCTGCTCCTTAGCTCCCAGGCCCGAGCCTCACTAAGAGTCAGCCACGTCGATCGAGGGGGACGTTAACGCCAACTCCGACAAACGGCCGCAGTTTCTCCTCGTGCCAGAGTGCTGTTATAGCCTCCTGAGATGGTCAGGTTGGGGTAATACTCACCGACGGGCCAGCTCGATGGAGGCGGCGCGCGCCATGGACTCTTGCCGTCAAGGCATGAAGTTCGGGCCGAGATCCTTAACGCTGCGTTAGTACAAAGACTCACGGGACGGATTCTCAAGGGAACTACCTCGAAGCAAGCTCGTTGAAAAAGGGGTGGCGGAAGGAAGGTCTGTGGAGAGACGTTCGAGCAAGGTATTGCAATCGCGCCGTCGGTGACGGCACGCTTCCGCTCCAAGACAATCCCGTGGTGGATCCAAGGTTCTGTTGCGTCGACTTCTGCTTGCAGGGCATCCTGCTTCGGGACGAGCCCCGCCCCGTAGCGAGAATTGCGTAATGCGCTTGAACTCTTGGAGCAACTCCTGGTTGGCGCGGTAGCGAAATGATTTCTATGGCACGGTGGAAAAAGTAGTAATCGTAGAACGCTTGTTCAGTTGTCTGGATTAGCTGTAGGCGCCCCGCCTCGGTATCCTCGCTGACGGCTCGTGCTTCGCTCTTGGCCGCCTCGCCTTTTAGGCGGAGCTTACCCGGCCAGGGGAAAGTCTGAGACAACTCAAACCTTTGACCGAGGTCCAGACGGTCCACTCCTATGGTGGCGGGAGCAAGGCCATAAGAGAACACGGGATCATCGAGGGCGGACACTTGGGGGTAGCGGGAGCTCGCCGCGCGACAGGCACTTTCCATCGCTGCTAAGGTTGGATTTCGTCGCAGTACTTCTCGACGAAGTGCGTCAATTTCTAACTCTGATTGCCCTTGGAAGGGAGTCGTCTGTTTTGCTGGAGCGCCCGAAGTGTTTGCGGGAAAAGACAGGGAGGGCGCTGACTGACTGTGGTAGTAGTGGGACGCTCCGAGGCCACCCGCACTGACCCCGTTCACGAAAAGAAAAGACAACAATAGTGCCAGTCGGTTCAAGGGGCTCCACATCCGATTTCTCCCTTTTCTCTCTGTTCGAAAAAACGGTCTAACAAGATCGCCCGTGCTCATGACTAGAAAGGACGCCGAAGAAGGCTCTCCAGCTGAGGCAGGAAGCGCGAGGGCGAGAAAAGTCGTGATCGCGTGCTGTTCGATGGTCGGACGGTGGGCAAACAAGAGGGATGAGAAACATCACGTTGCTTCTCCGAAGTCGGGGCATACCGTAGCAGTAGCGGCATGTGCCCCCGCTGGCGTAAAGGGGCTCTTACCCTTGAGAATGGGTTGGTGCAACTATCTCAGGCCAGCGAGAGTGTCACTTTACCATGAATCCGGAGGCCGACCGCTGACCAACGGTGGGTAGGGACTTGGCGAAGGGCGATCCGGAGTCGGCTCTCGCTGGCGTCGCGCAGTACGCGCTATGCACCGGGACCGGGTTATTAGTCTGTTTGACTTTCTTCCGGGAGCTCAGATATCCATGTGCGCAGTCGGGGGTTCTCCGAGCTCTCGAGTATCTTGCTCAAGCTTTGTTTTAGCTCGCCGTCCGACTCTTTCTCCAAAGTGTCGCGCACTTCATCGTAGTTCTCGTCGAGCAACCTAAAGGCGGCCGCTTCGGCCTCGTGCCTGAGTGCTGGATCGTCGAGATAAGGGGCAACCACGTTGATAGCCTCAACCGACCACAGGTCTCCCAGCCCGGCGAGCACCATCCTCTTCTCACTGGGTTCGGTGGCGAGATCCATGGCGGTTAAGAACATATCAATGGACTCTCGGCTCGGCCGGCGGCTACGGATTCTCACCAGGTTGATATAACCTCGAAGCGCTAGGACCCGATTGGTTATTTCACTTGAGTTAACCAAATCGAAGGACCTTCTCCGCATCCAGAGCTTCTTTGCGAATGACGATGGCCTTTCTATCACGATGGTCCTCGCAATACTGAAGAATCTCTTCGGGGGACATGATCATGAATGCTGTCGAGAGGGCATCGCCCTCGGCGGCGGTCGAAGTCATCGCCCAGGACGCCTGGGTCTCGGTGACCGGATAGGCCGTTCGGGGATCGACGATATGACGCCCCTTACGGATTCCGGAGCTGCTTAGGCCCTGGTGCTGTAGCCTTACGCGTTTGATACCGCGTCCGTCGCCCGAAGGATGTCGCAGCGTTGCTTCACAGCCTCCTTCCCCGGGCGGACCACCGAGGGCCAAGATCGAGCTTTGTCCGCCGTGAATCACCGCACAACCGATCTCCCATTCCTTCAAAACCTCGGCCATGCGATCCAAGGCATATCCTTTTCCATAACCTCCCAGGTCGATGCTCATCCCTTCCGACCTTAACGTCACTGTGTGTTGCGCCCGGTCCAAGTGCACAAGGTGCATCCCCGTCGTCTTGTGAATGCGCGAGAGCTCTTCGTCCGGCGAGGTGTGTCGACCCCAGTACTCCAACAGCGGGCCGATGGTGACGTCGAACGCTCCTTTTGTATCGCTGCTCAAACGCGCACAGTGTTCTAGCGATTCGAATGCATCCAGGCCCACTCGAACCGGCTGGTCCATGCCGGCACGATTGATGCGGGAGACATCGCTGTTCTCGATGAAACGGCTCAAGTTCTGTTCGACTCGGTCGAGCTCCCGAAACGCTTCATGGGCACACTGTTCCGCATAGCGGGCGTCCTCGTGGATCAACGCGATCTCGAAAGCGGTCGCCATCGCCGGATGGGAAAACCGAATGGCGTTTTGCGGCTTCAGCAACATCATCAGTTGATCCCTTCCGAGTGCGGCGGCAGACTTCGCTGATACCTATCCCAGAGCTCGGTGATAACGTAGCCGCGGACTTCTACCGTCGGTCGCAATGCGGTGTAGGAGTCGAAGAGCGGTACGTATAGATGTCTTTCACCGGGCGGCGGGAGCTCATGGAGCTTTGCTACGACGTCTGGCTCAACGCTCGCCGAGGCGATGATAACCGGGGCCGCCGGTACATCCATACTGACTTCACTCCACCATCCGGTGTTCGGAAAGGACCTCAAATACCAGGGCAGGGGCCAGTATTCGTGTTCCGGAGCAATCACTTCAATAAAGATGTTGTTTCCGTTCGGATGGGATTCCGCTACGCTTTGGACCCTCCGAGCAATCCGTATGACATCTTCGTTGGGATGGGCGTAGACATACGGATTGCCCGGGTCGGCGTAGTACTCATAGTTGGACAGGTAGGACTGTCGGGTGAGATGGATGCCGGCCGGGACGAGCACGACGACTACCGCAGCCTGAACGAACCGGCGTGAAGACAAGTGGAATGCGGCCGTCACACCTACGACGGACCGGCTCGAAGGGAGGGTCGAAAAACTTGTTCACGTGGCGCCAGGCGTTGCTGTGGGCACGGCCCATGAACTGGTAACTCATCATTGCAATGTTGAGCTTCTTCGTCATAGCCATCCTCGCCGAATGAGGTCCAAAATATGTGGGTCGAGCGTCCTCGAGTCTAAGCCTATTGGCGAAGCTTCAATAAGCACTAGGATCGGCGACTGGATCTTCCCTGGCGAACGGCATAAAGTTATCCCAGCGAAAAATGGATCGACATGCCAAGGTTCTATATCGATAAGCTGTTTGTCTCCCTCGCGCCCGCTTTATTGCTTGGGTTCGCCGAACCCGCGACGGAAGGCGACAAGCTGAGCAAGAACGACAAGAAGTGGCTCGAGCAAGAGGTCGCCGCCTTCATAACCGTCGAGGAGGTCGAGATCTTCCATGACCTTTCTTCGAAAGACCGAGAGCTCTTTAGGGAGCTCTTCTGGGCCCGCCGGGATCCGGATCCCAGGACACCCGACAACGAGTTCCGGGAGGAGCTGAAGAGGAGGATCAAGCGAGCGGACGAGGAGGGTCGCCTGCTGGAGCCTAACTACCGGTCCTACATAGGCGGTCGCACCAAGACGCTGCTCGGCGAGTTGCTCGACACCAAAATCGAAAACCCAGCGATACCCTTCGAAACGTGGGAATGCTTCTTCCAAGCAGAAGAGGGGAGTGTCTACGTCCCCACCCTGTTCGAGATTCAGGCGGACGCGTTGAGCTGGAACGAGGACACGGCCCAGGTGACGCTATTTGGGGCCGTCCAGAATTCCGAAGGTCTCGTCCTTCACCCCTTCGAGCAGGCAGTGGATCTCGTGAAGAACGAAGATGGGACCGTGAGCTATGAGTTGCCGCTCCAAGTAGCCTCGGGCGAGTACACATTCCACTTTGGAGTCCTCGACGACAAATCCAACGCTGTAGGGACCAAGGTCTTTCCCGTCGTTGTTCCAGCCTTTGGAGATACGCTGGGGCTGTCATCGGTGATCGTTTACAGTGAAGCCCGTCAGGTTGCGGATGTGGCCGGAACGCCGGGACACGCCTTTCAGTTCGGATCGACGCATCTGGTCCCCATCACGAGTGATACGCTCACGTACAAGACGAGCGACAACCTGGGGCTTTTTTACTTCGTTTACGGATATGGCGTCGATCAAGAGACTAGCCAGCCGGCCCTAACGGAACAATACGTCTTCTTCAAGGATGGGAAGCGATTGACTCAAACCGCGGTGCAGCCGCTTCCGGCTGACGACCGGAACGCCGTCGGCAACGTCGACATCGCCCTTTCCCATTTCGAGCCCGGAAATTACCGAGTCCAAATCAAAGTGATCGATCGGGTTAAGGAGGAAACGCTCACCCAGGAGCTCGAGTTCGCCCTAAACTAATCGAACTCGACCGCAACGAGCAGCCGTGCGTAACCTGATCACTCCTCTCATCGCCCTATCGCTTTCGGTACCGGCCCTAGAAGCCCAGGATCCCGCCACCGCAAAGCAAGCCGGGGTACCAGTGGGCTCGGCCGCGTTGGTGGCGGAGCCGCCGGTCATCGACGGACGTCTCAACGACGCCGCCTGGAACGAGGCGCCGATCCTTGCCAACTTCGTGCAGCGGGAGCCGCACGAGGGAGAACCGGTCTCACAGCGGACCGAGATCCGTCTGCTATATGACGACTCGGCGCTATACGTCGGCGCGTGGATGTTCGTCGACGACCCGTCCACGATTATCGTAGGGGAGACCCGTCGCGATGCGTCGCTCGAGAACACCGACGCCTTCTTGATGGTGATCGACACCTATTTGGACCGGCAGAACGCGTTCGCGTTCGGCACCACACCCGCGGGCATCGAGTACGACGGCCAGGTTACCCGCGACGGTCGGGGCGGCGGCGGGAGAGGCGGCCGTCAGCAGGGTGGGTCCGGCGGCGGATTCAACCTGAATTGGGATGGCGCCTGGGACGTCGCAACCTCCACCGACGCCGACGGCTGGTATGCCGAGCTTCGCATCCCCTTCGATACTCTGCGCTACCGCAAAGGAGGTGAGCAGACCTGGGGTGTCAACTTTGCACGAAACATCCGCATCCGCAATGAAGAGGCGGTATGGTCGCCAATCCCGCGAAATTTCAATCTGTACCGAGTATCGCTTGCGGGAACCCTCACCGAGTTCGAGGCGCCCCACCGGAAGATCTTCACCATAACACCTTATGTCCTCGGTGATGTTTCTCGGGACTATACGCTCGACTCTTCGGCGACGGCCGACGGTGCAATCGGCGGAGAGGCCAAGATCGGACTGACGCAGAGCCTGGCGCTGGATTTGACGATCAACACCGACTTCGCTCAGGTCGAGGTGGATGATCTACAGATCAACCTCACCCGATTCCCATTGTTCTTTCCGGAGAAGCGGTTGTTCTTTCTCGAGAACGCGGGGTCGTTCTCAGTGGGTACGCCGCGATCCGCTGAGCTATTTTTCAGTAGGCGCATCGGCCTCTTCGAAGGCGAATCGGTTCCGATACAGGGAGGTGCCCGCTTGACCGGAAAGATGGCCGGGATGCAGGTTGCACTCTTGGCCATCCAGGCCGATTTCCTCGATGTCTTCGACGACGCAATCGGTGAGGATCTTCACGAGCCACCCAACAACTTCGGTGTGGTGCGACTGTTCCAGGAGTTCGAGAACCGCACCCGTGTCGGCGGAATCTTCGTTTCGCGAGTGAACACCGACAATTCGAGCGACTACAACCTTACCTACGCCGTCGATGGTACGTACGGAATCGGTGAGGCCGTCAATTTCACCGGCTGGGCCGCGGGGACGACGACGCCAGGGGTGGAGAGCGGACAATACGGGTTCAACTTCAACAGCGCGTACGACACTCGCGACTGGCGTCTGTCCGCGCGCTATCGGGAGATCGGAGCGGGGTTCAACCCCGAGGTCGGGTTCCTGACCCGGGAAGACTACCGCCACGTCAATGCCAGTGTCCGGCGCAATTACCGTTTTCCGAACGTCGAATGGTTCAGGGAGATGAGGCCGCATGCTTCGTGGTCCCATTTCTGGGACCTCGAGGGGTTCACCGAGACCTACATGGTCCATATCGACAGCCACTTCGAGTTCTCGAACGGGGCCTTCTTCCAGCTCCCGGCGTTGAACTTCGTCGGCGAAGGACTCAAGGAGCCGTTCGAGATCAGAGAAGGAATCTTCATTCCACCCGGAAGGTACGATAACTTCAATTGGGGATTCCGGGCCAAGACCAACGAGAGCGCCCCGTTTTCGCTGGAGAGCAGCATCGACGCGGGCAGCTTCTTCTCGGGTCGACGGGTCGGAACCACCACCACGCTCAACTACCGCTACCAGGATAAGTTCATCACCTCGCTGCGGGTGAGCTACTTCGACGTGAACCTGAAGGAGGGTGACTTTGCGACGTCGCTCGTGGCCCTCAAGGCATCGTACACGTTCACGCCACGGATCTTTCTTCAGGCCACGATTCAGTACGACAACGAGAGCGAGGATGTGGGCAGCAATATCCGCTTCGGATGGCTGAACACCGCCGGCACCGGCCTGTACGTCGTGTACAACGACATCCAACACTTCGGCGTTTTCGATCGCACCGGATTCGATAGAGGCCCGAAGGGCCGGCAGCTCATCATCAAGTACACGAAGCAGTTCGACATCGGCCGCTAGAACGTCAATTTGATCGAGACCTGCGGAGGAGCGAAAGATGTTTCGTAGATGGAAATGGCTCGCGGCAGCACCATTGCTTTTCTACGCGTGTCAGCTGCCGGCTCGACGCCAACGATCAGATCTATCTCGACTACACCGGCGGGGGACTCTACGCGGAGTTTCAGCTTCGGCGCCCCTGGTTCGCAGGGGGAACCATTACCGTGGCGTCGGTCCAGGCGGACCGGTACAACCTGGCGGAGGGGGAAGCCGCTTTCGAAGACGGGACGGTGAACTACCTCTCCCTTCCCGCCGTAGACATCGGGCTCCAACACCTGTCTTCCATCGGACTCGATACCATCCACCAACGGGTGCGTTGTCTGACGGCTTGGCTCATCGATAGCCTCGTGGCCCTGCGGCACGGAAACGGCGCCTCACCGATTCGCCTCTACGGCGCGCCGTCGACCGAATGGAGGGGTGGTACGGTCACCATGAACTTCTACCATGCCGACGGGCAGGTCATCGACCATCTCGTCATCGAGGCCGAAGCGGCCAAGGAAGGGATCTCGCTCCGCACTGGCTGCTTCTGCAATCCGGGGGCGGGGGAGACGGCGCTCGAGCTTTCGAAGCCGGAGCTGACCGCCTGCTTCGCGGAACACACCAACCTCACGCTCAACGACTTTCGCTTGTGTATCGATGGCAAGAGCACCGGAGCGGTGAGAGTGTCGACCGGGCTGGTGACGAACTTCGCCGACGTCTATCGCTTCCCTCAATTCGCCGCGAAATTCATCGAAGCGTAAACTGCTTCCTCACTGAACCTTGTTCGTGAGGGTGCCAATACCCTCAATCCAGCTGACCGCGACGTCGCCCTTCTTCATGAAGACCGGAGGATTGCGACCCGCTCCCACTCCCGAGGGGCTTCCGGTGGCGATCACGTCACCCGGCCGCAACATTAGTATGTTGGAGGCGTAGTGGACTAACTCGTAGACGTTATGCCACATGTAGGACGTATTCGAGTCCTGCATTACCTGGCCGTTCAAGGTGAACTTGATCGCTAGGTTCATCGGATCCTTAGTGAACTCCTTGGGAACGATGAAGGGACCCATGGGGGCATAGGTGTCACGTCCTTTTCCGATCAGCCAATCGGAGCCATACCGGTCATCTCCACGACCCGCTCGATCGGAGACGTCGTTCTCGATGGTGTAGCCGAAGATGTAGTCGTTGGCATCTTCGATGCTCACGCGGCTAGCCGGGCGGCCGATAACGATGGCGAGCTCGCACTCCCAGTCCAGCTCGTCGCGCCCCGGAGCCATGCGGATGGCCTCGCCATCGGCGATGATGGCCGTTCTCGGCTTCGGGAATAAATAAGGATTGTGTCGTATGTCTCCGGGCTTCCGTTCCCAGATATACGGAATGGATTCAGGCGGCTCAGCGGTTTCGGCAGCCTCTCTCTCGGCGGGCGAAGACATTTCTTCCTGATGCGCCTTGTAGTTCTGGGCAGCGTTGAGCATGGTCTCCGGATACACGATCGGTGGCCGAATCACGAGTGACTGGAGATCGTGGACATAGACCGGCGCGTCCCCGGCTCGGGAAGCCCGATCGACCTCGTTTACGATCTGGTAAACTCGCTGCTTCAAGCCGTCGAGCTCGTAGCGTCCGATCAACTCCTTCATGTCGAGGGCCATGAAGAGTTCGTTGGCTTTCGAGAGATCGACGACCGTTGAGTCCTGAACCACCGCACCCACGAACTGACGACCGTCGAGCTCGAAGGTACCGAGCTTGAAAGGAATCTGATCGGGAGGCGTCTGCGCGGAGAGGACTTCCGCGACTACAAACAGTGCGAGCCAAGCTCTCTTCATTTTCGTTTCCTCACGAGACTGTCTCGAAACGGGACGGCAGTGTAACATAGGCCACCAGCAGAGGAGGTCTTGGGCCCGTGATTGCCAAACGTTGGGCATTCGGGCGTTCCTCGTCATTCTCGTCCTCCCGCCCGAACGGGCAGACGCGCAGAAATCAAAACAGCTCTACGAGATCATGCGACTCATCCGCCATTAAAAAATGGATCTCATTTCTTCCCGGCGCCATGCGGGACAACAACGTCGACATGTGGATTCATATGGTGCAGAGCGGAAACCGCGATCCTCTCGCTCTGGACCTGGGCGGGTGGTTCGAGTACAGAGTATGGGAGCGTTATGGCTATCATATTTTTACGGACCGGGCGCCTCTATCGAACAGTTCGAAAGCCCCGAAAACAGGGTCAGTCTCGGCGCTGATACGGGCAAGTTTGGGCTGCGGGGTACGGAAATAGACTTTGGCCTCAACGAAACAACTGAAAGGACCCACCAATCCTATGCACAGAACCTGGTCGAGATTCTGAAAGCGGCGGGCTGCAAAGAAGACAGCATCAGCGTCGAAATTGACGGGCCAACCGGTGCCCACGCCGCATCGGCCTGTCGCATGAGCAGTTCGGACACCGACGGTGTGGTCGACGGGAACTTACGGGTACATGGTACGGATAATCTTTATGTCTGCTCGAACGCCGTCTATCCTAACGTTACTGCCACGAACCCGACGCTGACCGTGGGCGCTCTTGCGGTGCGGTTGGCGGAGCATATTGGCACCGCATGAGGCAGCTAGAGATCGCGTCATGAAATCCATCCTTAATAATGGTGTCCGGCGTGGTCGGTGCGTTATTGGCGAGACGGCTCCTCGAAACGAAGAAGGATGGCAAGAAGAGAGCCAGAGGGGTCAGCTTCTTGAATCGCAAGACCGGCGTCACGGAATCGATGGAGGGGGACTGCGTCGCGGTTTGCAGCGGCACGGTTGAATCCACCAAGCTCCTCCTGGCCTCCGCTAGTACGGATTGGAAGGAGGGCATTGGTAACGATTCAGGGCACCTCGGCAGGCACCTGGTAGGCCATCCGCTTGTTTATGTCGAAGGTATCCGGCCTGGCAATCCGGAAAAAATGGCGCGGGAGCTCGGCTTCATCACGTTGGCAAGCCGGCATTTCGATACACCGGAGTACCAGAGGGAAGGCAAGATGTTGATTGCCGGGGTTGGGGGTGGCACCCTGACCTCTCTAAAAAGCGAGATATTGGGCAACACCTCGAGATCGGATATCGAGGCGAAGATGGCGTCAGGTATTCATCTAGCCCTGGAGGCCTCGATCGAACAGTTTGAGAGCCCAGAGAACAGGGTGGGCCTCGGCGCGGACACCGACCGGTTTGGATTACGTAGCACGGAGTTGGATTTCGGTATGAACGAAATTACCAAGAAAGCCAACCAAACCCATGCGCAGAACATGGTTGAGATTTTGAAAGCGGCAGGCTGCAAAGAGGACAGCATCAACGTCGAGTTCATCAAACCCGATGGTGCTCACGCTACCTCAACTTGTCGTATGAGCGGCTCCGACGCGGACGGTGTAGTCGACAGAGAGCTACGGGTTCACGGCACCGACAACCTGTATGTGTGCTCGAATGCCGTTTATCCCAACGTCACGGGAGTGAACCCGACGTTGACGCTAGGCGCTCTCGCGGTGCGGTTGGCGGAACACATTGATGCCGCGGCGAGAGGGGTTACGCCGGACCCATGACTATGGCGGACTAGTTCGGTTTGGCGACCGCCGCTTGCTCCCCGAGATGGCGAATGTAAGCCATGAGCGGCTGGTAGTGCTCGTCTTGGATGACGCCGCGCCACGTCGGCATCTTCGTCCCCGGTTTGACCGCAGATGGATCCTCGATCCATCGCCTCAACTCTGCATCCGTAGGATACTTCGTTGATGCCTTGCGCAGGTCCGCAATGCCGAGTCCATCGTCGCCGTGACAGGCGTAGCAACCATAATGGTAGTACTGCTCCTGGCCCTCATTTCTTGCTGCTAGGCTCGGCCGCTCTCGTCGCGGTACGGCGCGGTCGATCTCGGGGACGGTTCGAAGGTAAGCGTACATGGCGCCGACCTCCGCCTCACTGAGCTCGGGCATGGGCGCCATCGGATACAGAACCGGCGTATCGTCCGGGCGGAATCCTTCGCGTACTGCGCGCACGAATTCGTCTCTCGTCCAAAGGCCAATGCCGGTGTTCTTATGCGGCGTTAGATTCGCCGAATAAACGTTCTCCCCGGTGAGGCCAATCAACCGGTTGCCGCCGCCCAGGTAGCCTGGCGTCTTTTCCGGCTCAGCCACATTCTGCGTCTTGAAGTCTTCGGAATGGCAGCCGTAGCAGTCGAGGGTCACCAATAGATATCGGCCCAAGGCAACCTCGTCGCCAGCCGGAGGGCCCGTGACAGGCTCGTCCGGGTAGGGAAGTGGCGCGAAGACGAAACGAGTAAGGAGCTTGGTAAGAAGAGTCGGCTCGGTGACTCCCGGCGGATCGACCGCTTCCGCCGCTACCAGAGGATCGTCCGAGCGCAGGAAAGCGATGATCGACGCGAGGTCTTCATCCGACATGTGAGGCAGCTTGATCATGTATGGCGGGATGTATGAGCCGTCGCGAGTGATTCCGGTTCGAAGAAGGTAGGCGAGCTCTCCGTCCGACCAGCTACCGATTCCCTTTTCGGAGTGCCGGGTGATGTTCTTGGAAAAGATCGGGCCGAACTCCGGTGGGGCATCGGACATGTGCTTTCCAGTGACCTTCATGGTCACTGGATCCATGTGACAACCTACGCAGATCGCGGTGGCAAGTACCTTCCCTCTGGCGACTCTTTCTGGACTCGCTTCGATTCGGAGATCGAGCGCCGGCGGGTCGAAAGTGGGTGGGTGACCGAAGTGGACGAAGGCGACCAGTCCCGCGCCCACCATGAAGAGAAATGCAGCCAGTCGTCCAGTCCACCTCAGCACTTTACTCATGTCTACCTCAGTTCCAACTCAGCCCGCGGAGCTGCTCGACGTCGAGATTGCCACCGCTCAGAACGCAAACGACCTTGGTCCCGGCAGGGGCCTCGATCAATCCCTGGAGGAGTGCCCCGACCGGAGCCGCCGCTGCCCCCTCGGCGACCAGCTTCGTCCGGGACATCAACCAGAGCACCGCCTCGAAAATCTGGGCATCTGGTAGTGTAACGATCTCGTCCACAAACCGGGAGACCACCGACATTGTGTTCTCACCGACCGTCTTCACGCGCAGACCATCGATGATGCAATCAACCTGGCTCAACGTGATGAGTTGGCCTGCTTCGACGCTCCGTTTCATGGCCGGTGCGCCGGACGACTCGACTCCGATCACGCGGACTTCCGGCTTGCTACTCTTCAGTGCCATGGAAACGCCGGAGATCAAACCACCGCCGCCGATCGGGACGATCACGAGCTCCACGTCGGGAAAGTCCTCGAGGATCTCCAGCCCGACCGTACCCTGCCCGGCAATCAAGTCCGGATCGTCGAAGGGGTGGATGTAGGTGAGGCCCCGCTCCGCGACCAGCTCGAGCGCCTTCTCGTTGGCCTCGTCCCATATGCTCCCATGGAGCACGACCTCGGCTCCGTACCCCTTGGTGGCCGCGATCTTGGAAGGAGTGGCGTTTTTCGCCATCACCACGATCGCCTTGACGCCGTATTGCCGGGCCGCGATCGCGACCCCCTGCGAATGGTTGCCGGCCGAAGAACAAATGACGCCCCGTGTGCGCTCAGCCTCCGTGAGTAGGGCGATTTTGTGCGTCGGCCCTCGAACCTTGTACGACCCGCCCTTCTGGAACATCTCGGCCTTCAAGCGAATGTCGAATCCGGTGGCCTCGCTGAGCGAGCGAGAGGTGAGCAGCGGTGTGTGGTAAACGTGAGGTGCCACGTTCTCGCGGGCTTTGTCGAAGTCCGCGCGAGTGAGGGTGAGTTCAGCGTCTGCGTCCAGTCCTCTCATGTTCCTTCTGCGCGAAAAACTCTACAACACCCGGCGAAGGTTAATCAAGAACCTGCTCCGTGTGGGCCACCGTCGCCGGTTAGCTGACGCGCGTCAACCCATGGCTCGAGTCGGATATTGAGCTCGGTCAGAGTCGGGTCATTCGATGGACGAGCAGCGATGACCTCGAGATCGAAGGAATTCTTACCGTTCCGGCGGGCTACGAAGAGGACGAACGGGTGCCGCTGCTCGTGCTGATCCATGGTGACCCGCCCCAACAGTGGGGAAACGAGTTCTACTATGAATCTAACCTCTATGCCGGCCTAGGCTATGCGGTCTTGGCTCCCAATGTGAGGGGGAGCAGTGGATACGGCGATGATTTCGTAAGAGCGTTGATCGGTGATCTCGGAGGCGGTGAGTACGAGGATATCATGACCGGCGTGGATCATGTCATTGATATGGGCATCGCGGACCCGGAGCGTCTCGCAATCCGAGGCTGGAGCTGGGGCGGTGTCCTGTCGAGGTGGGCAATCACTCAGACCGATCGGTTCAAGGCTGCCTCCGTTGGCGCGGGGGTTATGAGCTTGCTCTCGGAAATGGGCCCTGGGTTCAACTGGGATCTTACGGAATGGTACATGGAGAAGTCCCACTGGGACGACCCGGAAGCGTGGCGAAACGTGTCCTCGCTGACCTACGTTCAAAACGTGACTACGCCGACATTGATCTTTCATGGCGACCAGGACTGGTTCAGTAGCTACAACCAAAGCCTCATCTTCTTTACTGGCCTGCGCGACATCGGTAAGGCACCGGTTCGATTCATCAGCTACCCGGGGCGAGGGCACGAGCGATTCGACCCCTGGGGGAGCGGGCCCGATACGTGGAAGAGATCCGTTGGATGCAAAAGTACGTGAATAGTGTTGACTGGCGACCGCCGCCGAGGGATTAGCGGGGCGTGGCTAGGACTCTGGTAACCTTCAATCGGGTCGGGAGAAGAGATCGAAGGGAACCGGGTCGATAACGGTACTCTGGCCAATGGCAGGGAGCTCAAACGGAACGTAGCGTCCGTCCTGGTAGCGCACCCACCTGAGAGCCTCAGCCTCGAGGACTTCTTCGAACGCGAAGTTCACTTTCTCGGGCCGACCGTCCGGGGTCACGGTTGCCACCTGGATCGAAACACCTGAGAGCCTGATTTGGTAGTCATCCGGTAGTTTGCGCGCTGGGTCGCGGTAGACGATGTCGAAGGGCGAGGCGAGCCAGCCATTCTCCGCCTCGATGGACAGCATGCGTTGGGAGATGCGGGCTACGGTTAGGGTAGTCGCTCCAGGCGCCATCAGCAGGATGCTCTCGGGGGTTGGCTTCGAATCGAACAGGCGGACGATCAACGTGTACTGCGCGTAGAAGGCATTGGGAGTGTTGACGATGAGCAGTCTCTGGTTCTCGAGCTTGGGATCGTCTGGGAGACTTCGAGGCGCATCGGCGTAAAAGGGCTCTTGGGAAGCGACGGCCGTGTTCATCACTATCTGGAACGGCGCCGCTATGAAGACGTGAACCACGACCAACACCCAGGCAAAGAGGCGGCGGCTGAAGCCGGGCGTTATCGAACGGTCGAAAAGCCGGACCAGCAACATCGCGAGCAGGGCCATGGCTCCGATACCGACGAAGAACGAAAGCCGATCATGAGGGAATCCAGCCGTTATTGGAACGACCGCGAGCAGCATTCCGAAGGCGAAAAAGCGCGCCGTCGGATCGTTTTTCAGGATGGGTCGCAAAAGCATGAAGACCAGTGTCAGGAACACGACTCCGAAGATCGAGACCGCGATCGTTTGTTCCGGCGTCCATGAGAAGGCAAAGCTCGCCGGGGGCAGAAACCACTGGCCTAACAACAATAGCGGAGCCCGGATGAGAAACTGCGGGAACCATTCCGTTGGTTGGCCGATGGGGTCCAGATAGAAGCCACTTCCGAAGGTTCCATACCCGCCTAACTTGTAGAAGACGAGCCAGGAGATTCCGACCACGGCGTGAGGGGCGATGCTCGCGAAGCGTGCCGAGCCGGTTTTTCGCTCCAGAAAGAGCGCGTACCCTAGCAAGTAGGGCGCGATACCGAGCCCACTCTCGCCACCCAAAAGCGCCGCCAGGAAGGCGAGGGGGCTCAAGATGGCACCGGGAGTCCATCCGTCCCGCCGATGACGATCGTGCCACCAAAGGCTGAGCACCCCGAAGGTGGCCGCCACCATCGCGTTGCGGTTGGCGAGGAAGGCGGTTGGCATCCCATGTGCGTCGTCGAGCGCATAGAGGAGCGCGGCGAGTCCGGCCACTAGGGGAGCCACAATCAGGCGGCGGTAGAGCAGGGCGGTCGCGACGATGAGGCTCACCAGCCACGCAAGGCTGTGTAGGTGCATCCAGGCACCGCTGCTCGGCCAAAGGTGATAATCGACGACGTGCGTGAACGAAGAGAGGGGCCGCCAGAAGCGGATCCTCAGTTGGTCTTCGGCCCACCAGGGCAAGACACCCAGGTCCTTGTACGCCAAGATTTCCTCGGGCTCACCGGACAGGAAGTCGAACATACCGTTGGTCATATCCGATGAATCGGACAGGGGGCCGACTTCTAGAAAATTGGCTCGATGTACGAGATCGTCTAGGTACCAACCGGTAGGAATTGCGGGGAGGTTCAGAACGACCGCGATGCCTGCTGCGATCATTACGATTCGCGGCGATGCGATGAACGCCGCGACGCGATCCTTGATCTGGCGCATCGACGTTATCTTTGCCAATTAGTTAATTATGTACGTCTTCCCTTTTGGAGAGAGGTTCATGATTAAGGTCCACCCCTCACCCGGCCGCCTGCGGCTCTGACCTCTCCGACTTTTATTGAAGGGGGGGAGAGGTACATAATTACCCCTCACCCGGCCGCCGGTGGCGGTCGCTGGTGGTTCTTTTTGAAGGGGGGGAGAGGTACAAGCTCAAGTTTCACCGGCCACTCTCCCCGAAAGGGAGAGGTACAAGCTCAAGTCTGTTCCGCTTTCTTCAGCAGGTCCTTTCGCTGCAGATGGATCTTGTCGAAGCTGTCGGAGGCGATCACGTAGTACCAAGGGGCGAAACGCTTCGAGAGCGCTTCCGCCTTCTCTTTCCCTTTGGCTACGTCCTCTTCCCACCTTTTATGATCGTCGGCCAGCTTCTTGTTCTCCTTGTCGGCGTCGGTGAGCTCGCTTTCTTCCTTGTCTTCGAAGTCCGTACTGGACGGCTTCGGTGGTTCGGGAACGGCGGTGGAATCGAAATCCGCCGTGATGAATAAGTAGCGGTTCTCGCCCGGCCCGCTCGCCTCCTCCGACGAGCTCTCCGCTCCGGCACTGATGGCTTCGCCGCTTCCGAAGAGAACCTCCCCGAACCTGAGCGTGTAAAGAAGCCCCTCGTTGGTGCGCGCCTGAAGCTCGCCCTCGTTCGATAGGAGCTCACCACTCCGGGTCAAGTAGTATCCGCGACTCTGAAGAGACAGAGCGTCCGTGCGAGAGATCGTGAGGCCGGATAGACGCTCGTCGATTCCCTCCGGCTTCGGTCGCACGCCGACGATCTCGAGGTTGTCGACTCCTCCCAACAGGGAGTTCATCTTTGTCGTGTCTAGCTCCTGACCTCCCGGCGTGCGGGCCATGGTCCAGTCACCGTCTTTGGCGAGATCGACCGTGTCATTCGTGTCGACCATAAGCGTGCGCTCGTTGATGGAGTAGTCTTTGAGAACTACTTTATCGATCTGGCCCTGATCGACCTGCAAGAGATCCTTTTCGATCCAGTCCTCGAACCTCGTCGAGATCTCGGTGTCGATCTTCGCGGCATAGACGCGCTTCTGATCGGGGACGCGGACGAAGTGAAAGCCTTCGCGTCCTTCGAGAGCGTTGCCGACGATCAGATCGGCTAGGACGACTTCGTTGTCTCCCTTGATGGTGATGCGTTTTCCACGGCCCTGAAGGCCGGCCGTTGTCTCGTCGAGAGGATCGACGACTCCCAATGCCTCGTGATCCGACACGTTGTCGGAGCGGAAGTCGTCCTTCACGATGCTGATGACGCCGGCGGCCGTCTCCGCCAGCCGGTCCTCACCGTCCGCGGGGTAGTCGTGATGCGACGGGATCGTCCACAGACCGTTCTGGTTCGTGACTTTGAAGGGCCGCGCCGCAGCGGTCGCATCGTCGAACTCGATGACCTCCAGCGTGCGCGCCGTGTTGGGGTCTTGGAAAGCGGGGAAAAACGGCTCACCCTGATCGAGGAAGGCGTCGGGAGTGATGTTCTTTGGGGCGGTGATGACGGCCACGATGGCGAGAAGCACGGCAGCCCCCGCCAGATGCCTGGTAAGCTTTAGCTCACTCTTCATCGCCATTATGCTCCCTCCCTTAGCCTTCGGGCCGCCGCCGCTCCTTCGCGCGCGTTCCTCTGCCGGCGTACAAAAATGTAGACCCCAAGCAGGAATACGGGAATGGGCGGTAAGAGGACGGCGGACGTGCGAATGCCGCTCTGGATGCGGCGAATCTGGGATTCCATTCGCTCCTCGCTGGCTCGAATCTCGACTTCCTTTTCGGACTCGATATTGGTCTTCAAGACTTCGAATCGGCGGTTCTCTACCTCTTGTAGATTGCGCGCCATGATCTGTTTCGTTTGCGCGTCGAGGTCGGCCCGATTCTGTACTTCCGCGATGCGTTCGTCGAGACGTCCCTGGGCCTCGGCGAGCGCCTGCTCGGCTTTTTGCTCCGCTTCGCCCTCTTCCTGGGTGCGCTGCTCGATGAACGCCTGCGTTTGATCCTCCACGCGCGCGAGTGTCCGGTGTCGGACGCGCCGGTTCCGAAGGGCGATGAACGACTCGTCGCCGACGAGCGTGTCAATGGCGTTCAGGAATAAAGTCACGTTGTCGAAGTTCAGGTTGGCCGGGCCCACACGGCGGATCTCGAAGAACTGCTCGGAGATGAAGTCGAGATCGGTGATGGTGATGACGTGGAGCGGTGTCGCCTTCCCGGAACTTTCCTCACCTTCCGTGTCATCCTCTTTCTGTTCGGCGTTATTTTCCGTGCTCTTTGCGCCTTCTCGAATTTCCGCGGCGAGCGTATAAACCATCGAATCGGGACGGTGCGGCAGGTTGCGGTTCAAACTGGCCCCGAGAAAGTTTCGTTGCACTATCTGGGAGAAGTGAAAGCTTCCCGAGAACGTGCCGGATTGCAGGAGTGGGCTATAGGTGAGTCCCTCTTTGGAAGCCGAGTCGATTTGGCCCGGGTAGAGGAGGACGAGCTGCTGAAGCTCCGACGCCGCAGCGTGGCTCGAGCTGAACACTTCTTCGTTCTCGTTGCCCCTACCGAGGAAAACCACTTCGGGAGGTAGGTGTGCGAGATCGGGATGGGGATTGTAGCCGTCCCAAGTAATCATCGCGGGGTCCCAGCGGAAGCCGAGCTCGCTCATGAATGTCCGAATATCGCCCTTGGGTTGCGGCGGCGGCTGACCCTGGCGCATGAGGGGATTCATGGTGGCACCCGGCTGCTCCGAAGGTGCCAGACCCAGGTTCACGATCGGCAGAGGATCGACGAGGAGAAGTGTCGGTACTCCTTGCTTGATGAAGGCCAGGACGTTGTCCATCTCTCCTTGAGTAAGAGAGGAGGGGAGTGGGACGAGGAGGCCGTCGACTTCCTCCGCGATCGCGCTGGCGGGGGCGATCTGTACGACTTCGTACTGCTTCTTCAGCTCGTCGACGACAGACCAAGACGGTGACGGCCGCATCGTGTTGAAGTCGAGACCTCCAAAGAGACGGAGCTGAGTCGTGATGACTCCGACTTTCTTGCGTTCCGTGTCGGCGACAACCCGGATGCTGCGAGCGATCTCGTACTCCGCTGGCAAACCGCGGTCGAAGAACTGGATGACTTGTTCCTTGCCGCCACAAGTGAACGCGAGCCCAAGGAAGACTTCCTTGAAGCCCGCCCGCGCGCTCTGGAGGTTAGGGATTTCACGGGGCTGGATGCCGAATTTCTCGCGCGCTTCCCGAGACTCCTCACTGAAAGGCTCTGTGTCATGGATGGCGACCTGCACGCGGCCGCCACTGGCAGAGGACATTTCCTTGAGAAGTCCGAGCACGTTGGCGCGGGTCTGGACATATTGCTCGGGCACCTCTGGGCTGATGTAGGCCTGGACGAACACTGGCCTGTCTTCGTTGATTTGTCGTAAGAGGCCCTTCGTTTCTCGGCTGAGTGAGTGGAGCCTCTCCGCCGTCGTATCGGCACGAAGACCAAGACGACCGATGATGGCGATCGCGCTCACGAGGATGACGACGATGGAGACGACGCGAATGATCTGGTGCGTCGACATACGCATTCCCTCTGCCTCGCGCGGCCAGTGTCTCCGGCTCACCAGGAGCACGTTTAGATACAAGAAGAGGCCTGCGACCGAGAGAAAATACAGGAGTCCTGTAAAACTCACGATTCCGCGGCCGAAGTCCTCGAAGTGCAGAAAGACACCCAAAGGCTCGAGGAGTCGCGCAAGACCCGTGCTCAGGATTGCCGCCGCCGGCTCAATGAAGACGCCGATCCCGCAAAAGACGGCACCCAAGATGAAGGCGATCGTCACGTTCGACGAGAGTTGGGAAGCGAGCATGCCAACTGCGATGAGCGCCACACCAATAAGCCAGAAGCCAAAGTAGTTCGCGACCATCAGTCCGAGGTCGGGACTACCGAGAAACAGCAGGACCAGCACGTGGCTCAGCGAGAGGGCGAGCGACGCCGTGTAGATGGACAAGGTGGCGAAGTACTTTCCGAGAACGATCTCGAGGTCGGTGGCGGGTAGCGTGAATAGGAGCTCGTCCGTGCCTTGCTTCTTCTCCTCCGCCCAGACGGACATCGTCAGTGCCGGGACGAAGAAAACGAGGAGGTAGGGGAAGATCGCGTAGAGTTGGTCCAGGTTTGCGAGGTTGTTCAGGAAGAAGCGATCCTGCCAAAAGGCGGCAGCCGCGCTCAAGAAAATGAAGAGCGTGATGAAGACGTAGCCGGTAGGACTGCTGAAATACATTCGCAGGTCGCGTTTCGCGATGGCGCGCACGATGTTGAAGTTCACGTTCTTCGGCATCACGACAGCTCTCCCGCGGCAGGCTCGGGACGTTCCGAAGGGGGCGCCATAGTGGAGGTCAGCCGGTAGAAGGGCTTCTCGAGAGATCCCCCTTCTTCGAGCTCTCGAGGCGTACCTTCGAACACGAGCCGTCCGTTGTGGACGAAAAGCACGTAGTCCGCGACTGCGTCTACTTCTTGCAGAATGTGGGTCGAGATGAGGATGGTCTTATTGCTGCCGAGATTGCGGATGTTCTCGCGGAACTGTCGGATCTGATTGGGGTCCAGACCGGCGGTGGGCTCATCCATGATGAGGACCTCCGGATCGTGGAGGAGCGCCTGCGCGAGCCCCACTCTCTGCTTGAGTCCTCTCGAGAGTTTGCCTATGGGCTTCTCCATCACTTGGTGGAGTGCACAAAAACTGCGAACGAAATCGAGGCGGTCTTTCAACTGCTGCGGACTCATCTCACGCGCTTCGCCGAAGAACTCGAGGAGCTCCTTCGGTGTCATGTCCGGGTAGAGCGGACCGTTCTCCGGAAGATAGCCGAGCTTCTTGGACGCCTCGATGCGCTCCTTGTGTACATCGAGCCCGGCGATGCGCGCGGCCCCGGCGCTCGGGGCGAGATAGCCCGTTAGCATCTTCATCGTCGTGGTCTTGCCGGCACCATTTGGTCCCAGGAAAGCGACGATCTGCCCTTCCGGAATGGAAAAGCTGATGTTCTCTGTGGCGACGAAGGGCCCGTAGTACTTCGTCAGACCCTGCGCCTCGATCATCGGTTTCGAGGAAGCGGTTTCCATGGAACGTGTACCTCCTTAATTAGTGTGAGTTTGCGGGGCTCTGTCGGCTGAGTTCGTTCCGAGCGCCCCCCAAGCCCAAATGGTAGGAACGTCCGATTCTACTCAAACGCTCTCATCAATACAAGTCTCGATAGCGTTATAACAGTTATGAACAAAGGGGTTAACTGGTTGGGGCACCGAGTGGTGCGTGAAAAAGGTAGGAACCCCTTTGAAGAGGCGAGATTGCGCCCCCCGGGAACGCCTCGTCCAGACGAAGCTATCGCGAGGGGGGAGAAACCCAAGTGAGGCTAACAAGGGGCTTACCAGGTGGGTGGCACCTGGTGGTCGACTGCAGCTGGTGGTCGACTGCAGCTGGTGGTCGACTGCACCTGGTGGTCGACTATTCGACGGCCTGGAAGATGCCTTCGCGAACCCAATCCCGGAACCAGCGAAAGAGCTGCTCCTCGCCCACCACCCCTCGTCCTCGCATTTTCCGAGTTGCAGCCACCGCATCGCCCAGGGCGGTCCCCTCGGCGAGAGCTTGGAGCAGGTCGTGCGCTGACCGGGATAGCTCGAGGCGCCAACAAGCGTAGTTGCGGCGGAAGACGGCGACCCTCGTGTCCTTCTTCCGGGCGTTCGGATGATCGTGGTCGTCTTCCTTCACCGATGTCAGGTAGGCGTTAACCGGGTACTGAAAGGACAGCAATTGAAAGGCTTCGATAGGCCGGAGCCGCGCGTCCGCCCAAGCCTCCGTCGGAACCTGAGCGATTTGTTCCGTGGTGAGAACAGGGGACTCGGGTGCATCGAAAACCTGACTCACGGCGAGCTCTAGTCGCGCCAGATCATGGAGAAACCCTCGTCGCGCGATCCCCGAGGCGGCACGGATGTACTCCGGCAAATGATCTCCCAGACGATTGAGGGTATAGCTCCGCGAGGGGAAGGCCTCGACGTACGCGGCGACAAGCTCGTTGAACGCCTCGTCACCCAAGAAATGGGCGAGGGCGGGGTAGTCCGTCTCCAGGGCTTCCGCGAGGCGAACGAGATACATTCCGCGATAGACGTCCAGGCGCTCGAGCGATGTCAGCGTCGAGGAGGGCAGGATGATCCTCGTGACCTCGTCGGCGGGAATTCCTTCCGATGCCGCCGCGTCGAGCGCGTCCTCCTCGCTACCCGGGTGGACGATGAACGTCTGCATCCACCGCTGGAATTGTTCCAGCTGGATCTCAGTTGCCATGGGTGTTCGCCGCCAATGGTTTGATCACGGTCTCACGATAGGCGCTGGCTTTCAAGACTTCGTCGTGCACGACGCCGAACTCCGGAATGTCGGCGTCCCATTCGAGAAGCGTAGCCACACCGCCTGTTCGCTGACAGCTCTGTCGGTAGAGCTCCCAGACCTCGTCGATCACATGGTCATTGTGCGTGTCGATGATGTGAGTCCCCTTGTTGGTGTGTCCCGCGAGGTGATATTGGACCACGCGATCGGCGGGGATGGCATCGATGTAGACGCGCGAGTCGAATCCGTGGTTGAAAGAGCTGACGTAGACGTTGTTCACGTCGAACAAGATCCCGCAGTCAGCCTCTTCGAGGAGCCGCACGAGAAAGTCCCACTCCGTCATCGCGGAGGACTCAAACTCCAGGTAAGTCGACGCGTTCTCCAAAATCAGCGGTCGTTCCAAAAAGTCCGAGACTTCTTTGACCCGCGATACTGTGTGCCGGAGCGCCTCTTCTGTATACGGCATCGGCAGGAGATCGTGGACGTTCTGGCCCGCGACTCCCGTCCAACACAGGTGATCGGAGATCCAATGCGCCTTGGCGCGCGCCGCCAGCTCCTTCAGCTTGCGCAGGTAATCCCAGTCGAGAGGGTCGCCGCTGCCGATATTCATGGACACGCCGTGCATGGCGATGGGATAGCGCTCCGCCACCTGGTCGAGGATGTAGAGCGGCCTTCCTCCCGTGTCCATGAAATTCTCGGATAGGATCTCGAACCAATCCACGTCGGGATGATTGGCGAGGATGTGCCCAAAGTGGACAGTACGCAGGCCAACCCCCAGCCCGAGATCGGGGAAGTTCCAACGATTGGCAGTCATAGGAAGGACGTTCGTGTAGCCACACCAACAGGGAACGAGGGAGGTCACGGGGACGCCCGTGACCTCCTATCAGAACACAGCGACTACTTTTTCTTCTGGTGCTCGGGCTTCAGAGGAACTTCGCAACCGCCCTGACCCTTGCAGTCGTTCTTGCCTTCTTTGCCACCGCAACCGCCCTGGCCCTTGCACTCGTTCTTGCCCTTGCAATCGTGCTTGGCGGCGGCAGAGGCGCAGCCGCCCTTGCCTTTACAGTCGTTCTTCCCCGCGCACTCGTTGTTATCGGTTTTGCAGCCACCTTGCCCCTTACACTCGTTGTGGCCCTTACAGATATGCTTGGCCTCTTTCTCCTCCTCGGCCTTCTTTTCCTGCCCAAAGGCCTTGGAGCCGACGAGCATGCCCGCAACCGTGGCGCCCATCAGCTTGTTAAAATCTCTCCTATCCATCAGTCCTCCTCCCCCGGCTCAACGCTCACATCCGGGCCCTCACACCTTGTAGTACGTCGTGGCCGGCATAACGGATTACATCTCTCGAAGGCGAGAAGCCCGGTCCGCTGTCGCGCCGGTAGGCGACTAATATACGGCGCCCCGCGTTAAAGTCAATGACTAACTTCTTGGGTCCGTTACAACTGGACAAGGCTATGTTTTACAATGGGTTGTAGCCGTTCGCCACGGATCTACCAGGTGCCACCCATTTGGTAAGCATGCCAATCGTGGTCGGCAACGCACCTGATTACGACCTGCTGCCCCCGCAGGTCGGTGCCGCCTGGAAGACTGATCATCAATAAGAATGGCCGGCCAGGCGTCCTACAGAAACGAGCAAACGACGAAGGCAGGTCCGCGCCGTGCTAACTCGCCCGATGAGAACGGCACGGAATCACATGCGAATCTCCCGGTTTTTGATGAGCAGGTTTCCCGCGGCGTCGAAAGCGTTCTTGAGAGTGAAGGCTCGCGGAGACGGTCCAGCCTCCCACAGCCGGTCAAACCGTCCCAAAGCCTGCTCTACCGTCGGAAGCTGGCCCGCTTCGATCCACCACAGCACCAGCGATGGGCGCTCGGCCGAATGAAACCACTCGCGTCGCTTGCGAAAGAAATCTCCATGCAGCTCTCGGTACGTGTAGCGCTTGAGGTCTTCAATGGATTGCCACACCGACATGTTGAAGAGAACAAGCGGATCGCCGAGCACCCGCACGTCGGTGGCGTCCCCCACTTCGGTTTGAAACCTCCAGACGAAGCCCGGGGCCTGCTCCGCGGTGGCATTCACCCGCGCGAGGCCTTCCCGAAATTCGAACATGCTTGCATCTTGAAGTGGATGAAGCATCCAGGCCAGGTTGGCTTGCGCCAGATGTTTCGCTCGAGCCATGCCTCCATTTTGTCAACGGCAAGAACGGAAGTATAGGATGGGGCTGAGGATGGGACAGGATTTGCTTCAACTGACGCGATTTCGAATCGACGATCAGACGCATGGGGCGGGGCAAGTGCTTCCATGGCACACCCACGATGCGCCGCTGTTGAGCCTCGTTCTGGAAGGTCGGTACGAGGAGGTGTACCCCCACCGTCACTTCAACTGCGGGCCGTTCGACCTGGTGTTGAAGCCGGGAGGCGAACGCCACTCCGATCAGGTGGGTGACGGGGGTGCACGTTCCCTGTTGGTCGCTCTATCGACCGGTCACGACCTGGAGATGGAGAGATTCGTGAGCTCTCTCTCCGAGCCGCGGGTTGTCTCCGACCCGCGTGTGCGCCATCTCGTGCGGCGCACTGCCCGCGAGTGGCGGATGAGGGACGAGCTGACGTCCCTTGCGCTCGAAGCGGGATTGCTCGAGCTCGTCGTGAGTCTCGCACGTGGATCCCGGCCACGAAACCGTTCGCGCGGCAGGCCACCGAGATGGTTGACGCGAGCCGACGAACTCATCAGCGACACCTACCGAGGAACCGTCGTCCTCGACGAGGTGGCGAAGGAATGCGGCGTCCATCCCGCGCATCTCGCTCGCGCGTTTCGCAAGTGGCGCGGGTGTTCGATTGGCGAGTACGTTCGCGCGCTGCGAATCGAAACGGCGGTGCGGGCGCTCACCGACACCGATCTGCCGCTTACGGAGATTGCGCTCTCTTCGGGGTTCTACGACCAGAGCCACATGGGACGCGCACTGCGGCGAAGCCTCGGGGCGACGCCCCTCGAGATCCGGAGTCGGCGTGGAAGGTGCGAGTAAGCCGCCGTTTCGACTCAAACCAGCGGGCCGTGGGCGCGATCAGCAACCTCGCGTGAAGTACCACACCCAGGGACCCTTGTCCTGCGAGCGCCAGCGTATCCACCCTTCGGTAACTTTCGTCTCGATCGCCTCGCCGGCGCAGTAATCCGAAGGCTGGGTGACGCGAGCCTTCATCCAGTCACCTCGAAACTCGATGGGCTCGAGATGGTGGTCGCCAGCGATCCAATGAAGGCGTTCAGCGGTCTCGTCGGGACCGGATCGCAGAGCGTGGGGCACCTCGGTCCGGAAATGGAGCGGCGAGATTTCGCCACTCGTGAAGCGCTCCTCCCAGCCCTCGAGCCGCAGTCTTTGATCCTGTAAGTGACAAGTGTGGAGCCACGCCGTTCCGTCCTGATCGCCCGCTGGCTTCCCGTACCTAAACCGTATCCATCCGTCGCTTTGCTCCAGGACGACAAAGCTCATCGACTCGTAGCCGGTCTCGACCATTCCGGCGGTGCCTGCTGCGACGGACTCAGTCGACTCATCTGCATCCACGAGCCACCCGTTGATGAACCAAGCAAAAGGCTCACCTCTCGGGTTCTCGTAGAGGGGGAGGGCGACCTTCAACCACCAGTCCCAGATGTCCTCGCGGCCATTTAGAGTCAAATGGCCGATACCCAACGGCGACTCGGTGTAGCCGCCGGCCCAATCGTAAAGCGAGCCGAAGGAGGTGTTGGCGTCGAGTGGCGGAGGAACTCGGGGCGCTTCGTCAGAATGCCCGTCATCACAGGGTGAGGGAGCCACGAGCAAAAGGGCGAAGAGAATTCCGCTCACGCGACGCGTTCAGCCCTTAGGAACGATCTTCCCGGCAAGCGTTTGGGTGACGATCTTGCCGTCGCGAATGACGAACGTGTCGGTGGCGAGCTCGTAGACATTGTCTGCGGTCTCGCCGTCGACGATTTGGGTCTTCATCTCGAACGAAGCTCCCGGTTTTGCGAACTCCGCAAAGAAAGCTTCGAACAACGATCGCATCTCGCCCGGACCCCGCAAGATTCCGTCGGACGTAAAGAGAACGGACTCTTCGGTATAGTCTTCGAGAATGCCGTCCAAGTCGCCTTCTCCGAAGGACTTCAAATGGTGCTCGAGTATTTGCTGCGTGGTTGCTGGCATACCGTCATCGAAACCGTAGTTAAATAAATGTTACGAGGTCGGTGGAAGTGTCAAGCGTGCGCTTGGCCGTTCGGCTGAGGTGTAGATGCTCCGTCGTCGATATCCTTAGCGTTCCGACACTAACCCCGAGCCCAGAAGCTCGAGGGCAGCATCACGAACGAGAGGCCAGGTCGATGAAGCTGGATCGATCAGCTCGAAGTGCCCGGACTCCGGCGCTTCGATGAGTCGCACGTCATCGCCGGCCGCTTTCGCTGCCTCGAAGTAGCGAACGCCGATGGGGGCCCAGTCGTAGTCGTACTTACCGTTGATGAGGATCTGAGGCAAGCCGAGGGGCACGAGCTCCACGAGGGAAGCCTGGGCATAGTGGTCCGGAACGTCTTCTGGTGATCCTCCCACCAGTCTGTCGACCGCTCCTTCACAGGGACGTTTCTCATGAAGGTAGGCAAGGTCGGGAACCGAGGCAAGCGCAAGGACTCCCTTCAGCGGGATCGGATTTCCGAAACGGATGGGGCTATCGTCGGTCAGGCGGTGTCGAGCCGCGACCCACAACGCGAGGTGGCCGCCCGCCGAATGGCCGATCGAAATGACGTGCTCGAGGTCGAGCGGGTAGTCCTTCGCTAGGATCCGGAGATGGTCGGCGCCGCGTGCAATGTCCTCGAAGGTCCCCGGCCACCCGCCGCCCTCGTTGCCGACTCTGCGGTACTCGAGGTTCCAGACGGCGATGCCGCTGTCAGCAAGGGCCTCGGCGAATCGCGCGTTGTGCTCGATGTTGTACATCGAGAGGAAGCAGCCGCCGTGGATCAAGATTGCGACCGGATAGGGTCCCGGTCCTTCGGGAAGTCTCAGATCGCCGAACTGGAGCTCGTCGTCACCATAGGGGATCCGCACATCGGCGGGCGGGGAATCCCATTTCGAGATGTCGTCCACCGTCAAGATTCGAGGTTGGGCAGCCGCCGCGGCGTTCCACCCCAGGATGATCCCGATGATAGTGACAGTAGTTTTCATGGGCTTGGATCCTAGCCTGTCTCCATCAGTTCAATCAAATCCCAGCGAAGGGCCCGTTCGGAAATCCCGACCAGGTACTATCAATACTTTCGTTTTTGCTTTATCTTGCGAACCGCGCGCACAAAGCGGCAGGAGGCGATTATGAAACTGAGGTTCGTGGAGTCGAAATGGCGAACGCGGGTAGCGGTCGGCTTGATTTTGGTGCCGCTGCTATCGTGCGCGCCGTCGGCGGATCCTGCGCCGGATCTCATTCTGTTCAACGGCAAGATTCTCACCGTGAACGAAACGTTCGCGATTGCCGAGGCGGTTGCGATCGCCGGTGGACGGTTCGTTGCCGTCGGCGCATCCGAGGAGGTGCGCGCACTAGCCGGGGCTCGGACTAGGCAAGTCGATCTCGGCGATCTGACCGTCGTACCGGGCCTCTGGGATTCGCACAATCACCAGTACAGCCGAGTGGCTCGCGAGCTTTCGAACGCGTCGCACGTGCGACATGTGGATCTCTCGCAGGTTCAGTCCGTCAAGGAGATCCAGGCGGCTATCGCCGAGCGGGCGCGGGACACCGAACCCGGTGTGTGGATCTACGGCTCACGGGGATGGTGGGAATACCGTTTGGCCGAGCAGCGCCTTCCGAATCGTCTGGATCTCGACGAAGCCGCTCCGCGCAATCCGGTGGTGATCCCGGGGCCGTCTCACTACGTCATTGCTAACACGATGGCGCTGACTCTCTCTGAAATAGACCGGGATACTCCAGACCCGTACGGCGGGATTATCGAACGAGACGAAAAGACCGGAGAACCGACCGGCGTGCTCTTCGATCGTGCCGGAGCGTTGGTTCAGGGCGAGCCGCCGCCTTCGCTTAGCGCAGAAGAAGAGCTCGAAGGGCTTCGCCAAATCATCGATCGCCAGCACTCCCATGGCATTACATCCATTCGCGAGGCCGGTGTGGGCCCGGTCGCGGTCGACGCTTACAGGGCCCTCCTCGACGCAGGACGATTAACGCAGCGCGTCGATCTCTGGTATCGGCTCGACCCCTTGAGCAAGAAACCGGGAAGCGATGGCCATGTGCCCGGACTGCCGACCCTCGAACCGGCCGACCCGAGCGCCCTAAAGACGATGGGCGAAATAGAGGAAGAAGCTAACTCGCTACTGAGCCCGGGGACGATCTTCGGCGACGGCATGATCCGTATCGGCGGCATCAAAATGATCCTCGACGGCGCCGAGCGTAAGGCTTTCTTGAGAGAGGAATATCCGGGCCAGCCGGGCTATCACGGTGTCCTGTTTATTCCCGAGGAACAACTCACACGAGTTTCCATCCGGCTCAATCGCATGGGCTGGCCGGTCACAGCCCACGCAGTCGGGGATGCGGCCATCGACGTGCTTCTGAACGCCTACGAAGCGGCGAACGAAGACTCCAGCATTGTGGGCAAGCGCTGGGGCATCGAACATGCGTTTCTGGTCAGGCCGGAGCACTTCGATCGTGCGAGTCGGTTGAGGCTGACGGTCAACTCACAGTACCCGCACAACGCCCAGCTCGGTTCCATGATGATTCGCTCCTGGGGCGAGCGGATGGCGAATATGTGCTTACCGTTCAAGAGCTGGATGGAGCACGGCATCACATTGGCTGGCGGCTCCGACGGTCCGATCTCCTACCATTCCGATCCGATGCTGATTCTCTGGGGGTCGGTGACGCGTGGGACGTTGTGGGGTGGGGTGTTGGGGCCAGAGGAAGGGTTGGATCGGGAACAGGCGCTCCGCACACTGACCATCAATGCTGCCTATGCTTCATTCTGGGAAGAGGAGCTCGGCTCGATTGAACCGGGCAAGTACGCGGATCTCGTGGTCCTCTCGGATGATTACCTGAATGTGCCCGAAGATGCGATCAGGGACATCGAGGTTTTGGTTACCGTGGTCGGAGGCGAACCTGTCCACGGTACGTTCGACAGACTTTCCGTAGCAGAAACCGAACCATAGGAGGTAGTTTGCGATGTTGAAGAGCAAATACGCGCGGGTAACGATTTGCTTCAGTTTCGTTCTTGCACTCATGTCAACTTCATTCGTTGCGGCCCAAGACGGCGAGGAGCATCGAGGACCCGCTGGGGACGCCGAGGAACTGCAGTTCACTCGCGTCAATGGCGTCAGACTTGCTTACCGTATCGAAGGGGCTGGCGTTCCGGTCATTTTTCTCCATGCCGAGCCCGGGTCGCATGAGCAGTGGAGCTCCCAGATGGAGGCCTTTAGTCAAGAGTACCTCTTCATCAGCTATGACCGCCGCGGCAACGGTTCGTCCGAAGCGCCGGTCTACAGTTATTCGCCCCGTGCTCACGCCGAGGACCTAAATCAGCTGATGAATTTTCTCGGCCTCCGCGACGCACACTTCGTCGCGACTTCCCGGAGCGGAATGATCATCCTCATATTCCTCAAGCACTACCCGGAGAAGGTGCGAAGCATTATTTTTGCAGACGCGATGACACCTCTCGTGAAGCTCCCACCGCTCTGGCAACACATCATCGACCGGCGATTGACGGAACCGGTTCCGTCTCTGGAAGAGGTTCTGAAGCGACGCGAGGCTCGGAAGCATCTACCGGGGTTGAAAGTGGCAAGGTCTATGCCGCATGTGCGAGAAATCTTGGATCGAATGGTAGATCAGTACAGTCCTCGCATCTACCTCACACCGCAGAGGTCCGACATTACGTCTACTCTAGACATCGGTCCTTGGAACCATCGCGACTTTCCGGAGATGACGAAGATGTATCAGCCAATGCTCTTGCTGGTTGGCGAGCTGACCGATCCTCTCTTTGCAGAAGGCTCCAAGGAGGCGCACAAGCTTTGGCCGAACTCTCGTTACCACGTGATTCCCGGAACGGATCATCTGCTGATGCTCGAGGCGCCCGAAGAGTTTAATCGTCTTTCTCTGGAATTCCTGGCCGGCGTGGACGAGCGTAGGAGACAGAGGGACGAGTGGGTGGGACAGGTCCCGTAACGGCCCGTATGGAGAAAACGTCGTGAACAAACAATCAATAATCCACTCGCTCTCCTTCCTTTTTCTGGCGGTGACGGGTTTCGCTCAAGAACCGGCGGAATGGAGCGATGGACTGTACTTCCACACTTTCTCCATCGCTGCCGTGGATCCCATCACGGGAGAATCAGGTGTTGCCGTTACTACCCGCGTGCCATGTGTGGGAAACGGTGTTCCTTGGGTGAGAGCTGGAGTCGGTGCGGTCGCCACCCAGGCCAACACTAGAGTGGAGTACGGTATCGAGCTTCTGGATTCGCTGGCCGCCGGTATGAGCGCGAAAGAAGCGTTGGCCAAGGCCGTCGCCGCGGATGAAGAGGCCGCCCATCGACAGGTTGGGGTCATCGGTCTTCAAGGAGGTGGCGCGCAACACACTGGAGACGAGACTTACGATTGGGCGGGGCATCGCGCGGGATCGAATTATGTCGCGCAGGGGAACCTTCTCGTCGGTCCCCAAGTCGTGGAAGCGGTTGCCGCGTCGTTCGAAAGCACGGAAGGGAGCGGTCGTCATCTGGCCGACCGGCTGGTTGAAGCGCTCGCCGCCGGCCAGCTCGCGGGAGGGGATGCTCGAAAGGGTCGCTTGCAATCCGCCGCTGTCATCGTCGCCGATCCCAGGCCGGGGCGTTCGAGGCGACCCGACGGACAGACAACCAACATTAATGTATGCGAGAACCCCGAGCCGGTGGCGGAGCTCCGCCGGATCTACGACTCCATTTCCCGGACGCTCGGCTATCGTACTCTGGAGCAATTCTCGGGAAACGACGTCTGGCAACTCAAGCTGATCCTGCACGCTCTAGGCCGTTACCGGGCCGACGAGCCGATGCCGGAGCCTGGGCCTGGGCGTGGGCCTGGGAACGAAGCGAACGTCTATACCCTCGAAGCGGTGGAGGCAGTCGACGCCTTTAGGGAAGCGGAGGGACTTTCGACTTCCGACCTCGGCTCACCGCCGGGCTTAGTCGATGAGGAGACCGTCGAGCGATTGTGGGCGGCGCTGGAGCGGGCGGGAAAGGCCGAGGCAGTTCGCGCGCGGATCCGAGAGCTGACGGCCGTCCGCCGATAGCGCGTTCCAAGAAGCTCTTATGGCTGGTGGGTATAGGGCTCTATCGTGAGCTTCGTTCCTGTGTAGTTCCCATCTGGAGCCACGGAGGGAAATTTGTACTCAGGTCGACTTAGTATCTCAAACACGGCGGGGTCTCTTTCCTTCAGAAGCTCTCTCGTATTGAGTTTCCATTCGTGCCCAATCTGCTCCAAACGTCCGGGAATGTCCTGCGCCCCGAGGAAGGAAGTAAAATAGGCACCTCCCCATCCGTAGTCCGAGACCATGTGCAAGATCTCCTCGAGCGCCGTATCGAAAACGCCCTTTGCTTTTGCATTGGGACGTGTTTCCTCGTCATACAGGCCCTGTCCATTTGGACGCGAGTCTCTGGGTATGTTCCTACGTTCTTCCTGCGTCTTCGTCATGACGATGGCGCCCTTTGCCTCGATGATAGCTTCCAGGATCTTCGGGTTGTCGGGCTTCCCATCCTCGTCGTTATCGATGTACTGAGCGAGAACACCAGCCGCATGCATCAGTTTGTCGTCGCCCGTCGTGTTGGTTGCATAGATCGGCACGCCCAATACATTCACTTTCTTAGTGAATGCCACTTGCTGCGCAAGTAGAACCGAACCGTCGACAGACAGCACCACAACACAGGCGAGCGTCGCGATTACGCCAATCCGCGATCTCATAGTCCCCAGCCTTCTCTGAACGCGGGTTTGATGGACTGGTCGGCTTCCGGTGCATCGGTGGCCTTCATGTTCGGGCCATCCCAGTAGATCTTCTTGCCCGTCCGCAGCGCGACATTGCCTAGCAAGATTGTTTCGGTCATGGGCCCGGAGTAGTCGAAGTTGCCGTGCACGGGATCGCCGCTCTTGCAGGCGTCTATCCAGCCTCGATGGTGGCCGGGAACCCGGAGGATCGTTTTGGGTGGTCGCTGGTAGGCCTTCATCTTGGACTCAGGAATAATCCGGGGGGAGCCAGCCCAACCACCGCACATAATGACGCCGTGGTCGCCTACAAAATAGATTCCGTTCTCTCCCATTCTGCGACCCTCTCCAACTCGCTGGGGCGTGGGGGCATCAAGCCGCCGTCGTACCATTTCATAGTTACCGGCGACATGTTGCCGCGGGCCGGGAACTCATAATGATAGAGCGCGCCAGCGGGCACGGTGTCATCACTGAATCGGGTGGAGGTTGCTTCTACATTAGTAGGAGGACTCAAGTCCAGGGCCCAAAAGGCGGGATCCAGATTGTGACAGGCCATGTCGCCGATCGCGCTGGTGCCGAACTCCCACCAACCGCGCCAATTGTACGGTGCGTAGGCAGAGTGATAGGGCCGTTCCGAGGCGGGGCCGAGCCAGAGATCCCAGTTCATCCCCTCCGGTACCGGTTCCGCCTCCCGCGGTCTCCGGTCCGTTTCCAGCCAAGAGAGTCCTCCCGAGCTACTCCAACCGTGGACTTCCCGTACCGGCCCAATCGCGCCGTCTCGTATCCACTCTCGCGTCAAGCGGATCCCCTCCTCAGAGTGACCATGACCTTGCGATCTATCGGTTCCTCACCGTCGGGGATTTACGACAATAGTGAACGAAACCGACTATGCAGTCGCGGATGCTCGAGCGATCTCGGCCGCGGCTTCCAATGAGCCGACAGACCAGCAGAGGGAGATGAGCTTCTCCGTCTGTTTGGAGCTCAAGATTCCCTCGGCTTGACCTCGAAACTTGGCCTCCAAGTCGGCGTCCGTCATGGGGCGTTTCAGACTTCCGATGGCGTGTTCGATATGCTCTGTCAGCTTGCGTCCGTCGCTGAGCACGATCGTCACGTAAGCTTCGTCCTCGCGTATGCCACTTTCAGTCACGGCAGTGACGCGATCGCGCAAGGCGATGACCTCGGGAGCCTGGACGGTGGCGTCGGTGAATTCCTTTTGTCCGGCGGCGCCGCGAAGGATGGCCACGGCGCTCGAGTGGTAGACGCTGAACTTTCCCTCTAGACCAGTAGAGGGGGACTTCTTGCCAGTAAGCTCCAAAACCAAAGGGTGTACACGGAGCTCCACCCGCTCGATACTCTCGGCCACGAGTTGGTGCTCGCGACGCAATTGAATGCAGCCGTCGATCACGGGATGTATCACGATGCCGCAGGCGAACGGCTTGTAGGTGTTGCGGGTGATCTCGAAGTTTTCTCCCAAGCCTTCGGTGATTGCTGAGAAATCACGTTCCTCGGATAGAACATAGGCGAAACCACGAGGCGCTTCGAGAACTCGTTCGGAGCTGGTGAAGTCCTTGGACGCCAGCAAGGCCGAGGTGAGTCCGTTCTGGGCAGCCCGGCCAGGGTGGAAGGATTTGCACATCGTGCCGAACATCTCCCGAAGTCCCGCCGATTGAGTGCCCGCAATCCCGAGAGCCCAAGTCATCTGCCGCTCATCGAGCCCGATTAGCTTGCCTGCCGCGGCGGCCGCTCCGAACACACCCGCGGTTCCAGTGATGTGGTACCCCCGGTCGTAGTGCCATGGATAAACGGATCGACCGATGCGGCACTCTACATCCACGCCGAGGGTGAAGGCGTGAAGGAACTGTTCGCCGCTCACCGGTCGTTTTTCCGCGAGGGCTAGGATCGCCGAAGCCACCGGTCCAGCCGGGTGAATGATTGTTTCGAGATCGGTGTCGTCGAAGTCCAGGACGTGCGAGCTGATCCCATTCACGAGGGAGGCGTGCAAGACGTCGAGGCGCTCCCCCCGGCCGATGACGGTCGCCACCCGGGGCCCGGAGAACTCCGACAAAGCTGCCAAGGCTCGCTCGACCGTCTCTTGGTGAGAGCCGCCCACGGCGCAGCCGACCCAGTTCAGGACGGATCGGGTCGCCTCCTTTCGCGCCGGTTCGGGAACGTCGGACCATTTCGAGGCCACCACATATCGGGCGAGCTGGCGGGTCACGTCGCCATCTGGTGTGGGACGGCTTGATTTCGCCATGCCCATCGGAGCGGCCTGGGAAACACCGAGTACAGCGGATGTCTTAAGGAACGTTCGTCTCGAGATATTTCTCTCTTGGTTCATGAGTCTCCCCAGCTTTGTGTCGTGGCCGCCATATCGGCGTTGGCACGATCGTTGCCGTTTCCCGGTGGCAGGTCAAGTGCGCGATGAGGGTTGAGAAGCTGCGGCGTGTCGCGCCCCCACCGTGGTAACATCTGCTGCCACCCCTGAGTGGCGTACCTCGAGAACCAACGTTCTTCCACGGATTCAAGGAGACATCATGCGGATCCTCTTAGCATCGCCCGCGCTCTTTATGATCACGGCGGGTTTGGCTAGTTTGACAAGCTTGGCAGGGGCCCAAGTGCGGCCGACCGACCCGGGTGCTGGCAGAAGCATTACCATCGCCGTCGTTCGCGACGGGCCGATGCCAGAAGACTTCTCGACGCGCGTCGAAAGCGAGCTACGGGAAGTGGCGGCTCCCGACACCGAGCTCCATTTCGTGAGGACTCCGGAGCTCGACGGGCAGTGGGATCCCGCGAGCGCTCGAGAAGCGCTTCGCGCCGCACTCGATAACCCGGACATTGACTTCGTCCTGGCACTTGGAGCCGGTGTTAGCGCCGCGGCCGCCGAAGTGCCCCTGTCGAAGCCGGTCGTCGCGACGTGGGCCCAGCGGCCCGACTTTGGCGTCATCCATGAGCACGAAAACAATCGCTCGCAAACCGAGAACCTCGCGTTCATGGCGATACCGCAACTACTAGAAACCGATTTAGGCTCGCTGCGGAGTATCTTCCCGTTTCCCGAAGCGGCTCACCTGCTCTTGCCGGAATCGTATATCGGTGCCAACGAGAATCTCAGCTCGGAAATACAGGCCCTCGAAGAGGGTGTCGGAGTTCGAATCCAGCTGGTCCCTCTCGGGGCGAGCGTCTCCGAATCGATGGCGACAATGCCAGCTGATGCCGTCGTCGCATTCGTTGGACGCACTCCAGAGTGGGCGGCCTCCGATCGACGCGCGCTCTTCGAGGCGCTGACCGCCCGCGGTATCCCAACCTATGGTCTCGTCGGCCACGCCGACGTCGAGATAGGCGCTCTCGCCGGAAGGACGCCCGATATTTCTCAGCTCGTCGCGCGGCGCGCAGCACTCAACTTGAACGAGCTCATTCGAGGTAGCTCCACCGACGTTCTCCCGGTCATGCTCGACGTCGATCCGGTGCTCTTGGTCAATGGAAAAACGGCGACGGCACTAGACTATGTGCCGACCTATGAAGCACTCGTCACCGCTCGGTTTCTTTTCGAGGACGTGATGCGCAAGGATGAACAGCCCCTGAGTTTCCCGGAAGCACTCACCCAAGCGAACGAAGGCAACCCGTTCCTCCGAGCTTCCGAGCAAGCAGTGCAAACGTCCTATCACTCGTGGAAGCTCGCCAAGAGCCCGCTTCTCCCTCAAGCATTTGCCGGACTGGCAGCGTCCGGTCGTAACGTCCGCGGACTCGAGGGGTTGATTCCGGACAAAATCTTGAATGGCGGCTTTAGCGTGCGCCAGATGATCTACGATGACGCCCGCGTCACCGACTACAAGTCCGAGGGCCGCCTCTATGAGGGGAGTCAGGAAGGGTTCGAAGTCGATCGGCTGGATGTATTGGCGGACGCGGGTAACGCATTTCTGAGCTTGGTGCTCTCGGAGATTCTGTTCCGTGTCGACGCCGACAACCTCCGGCTCACCCGCGACAATCTCGAGCTTTCAAAGGTTCGACTGGACGCAGGCTATTCGGGGCTCGACGAAGTGTATCGGTGGGAGTCGGAGCTCAACTCGCGCCAGAGCATCCTCTTTAGGAGCCGATCGAATATCGAACAGGAGCGGATCGCGCTCAACCAGATTCTCGGGCTCCACCAGTACCTACGCTGGCGGCCCGAGGAGATCGACGTCGATCCGAAAGTGTTTCCCTTTCTGGGCGGCGGCCTGAGCGGTTACCTGAAGGATCCGCAAAAATTGGACAGCTTTCGTCAGTTCTTGGTACAGTTCGCGTTCGAGAACACGCCGGAGCTTTCCGTGCTGCAGAAAGCCCTCGAAGCTCGGCAGCTTCAGCGCGACCAGCGTGGGCGGCGGTGGTGGCTGCCCGTCTTCGACACCGGCTTCCAGTGGGGCTACGACATCGCTCGCACTCCAGATCTGCCTGACTTGGATCGGAGCGACTGGATGTGGGACATTCAGGCCGCCTATCCCATTTTCGAAGGGGGCGCGCGTGCTGAAGACGAGAAGCTCAATGTCTCCGAGGTAGCGCGGCTCGAGAAGGAGATCATCGATGCCCGTCAGATCGTCGAGCGTCGGGTGCGCACTTCGGTGCGCGCCATCGAGGGTTCCTTTCCCAGTATCGGCTATCTGAACGCGGCGGCGGAGGCGGCGCGGCGGAACTTCGAGATCGTCCAAGACCGGTACACTGAGGGGCTGGTCAACGTGACCGACCTCCTGGACGCTCAGAACGATCGTTTCATTACCGAGCGGACCGCACGCGGTGCGCAGTACGCGTTCCTGCTCGATTTGGTCGCGCTCCAGCGAGCCATCGCGTGGTTCGAAGATATGAAAACCAAAGAAGAACGGGATCAACTTCTGGAACAGGCACGAGCCTATGTCGACAGTCCGACGCCTCCGCCTCCAGAGGGCGATGCGGCTAGGGTTTTCGACCTGGTAGCGCCTAGTGGGCCCGCACCGAATCGAGCGCGGGCCGGAGTTGAGAGCGTTTTCTCGGGGAGGAAGCCATGAAGGGGTTCAGAACGAACAGCACAATTTGGGTCTCGCTGTTTGCCGCGGCATTGACACTGCCCGGCTGCGGTTCCGACCAGATCGTCGAGCGCGAGCCGGTGGTAAGACCTGTCAAAACGATGGTAGTGGGAGGGGGACAAGGTGAAAGTCTTTCCTTCCCGGGTACCGTAAGACCTGTCAAAACGATGGTAGTGGGAGGGGGACAAGGTGAAAGTCTTTCCTTCCCGGGTACCGTTCAAGCTGCCGACCGGGCCGAGCTCTCGTTTCGCGTCGCGGGGCCGCTCGTCGAGCTCCCGGTGAACGAGGGCGACGAGGTTCGCCGAGGACAACTTCTGGCTCGCATCGATCCTCGCGATTTCGAGATTGCGCTGGCAGAATCACGAGCCGCTTTCGAGAAAGGCGAAGCCGATTACAATCGCTACAAGAACCTCTACGAACGGAATGCGGTGCCTCTGGCGGAACTAGAGCTTCGCCGGGCGCAGCGCGACGTTTCGGCGGCTGGGTTCGATCAGGCGCAGGCGAACCTTCGCGATACGAGGTTGTTGGCACCCTTCAGCGGCCGCGTGGGCCGGAAGTTCGTCGAGAACTTCGAAGACGTGGTCGCGAAGGAACGAATTCTCACGCTTCATGACATCAACCGGGTCGAGGCCGTCATCGATGTTCCCGAGTACGTGATGGCCACCTTCCGAGATCGTAGCGACCGGCGGTTCACCGCGAGCTTTACCTCCGCACCCGGAGTCGAGTTCGAACTCAGCTTCAAGGAGGCCGCCGCCGAGGCCGACATTCAGACCCAGACGTTCCGGGTGACGTTCTCGATGCCGCAACCCGAAGAGCTTCGTGTGCTCCCGGGGATGACCGCGGAAGTGAACGCCTACGTTGAAGCCCCCGTCGACGAGGCCGGCGGTCCTGCGGAGTTCCTCATCCCCGCCGAGGCGCTTTTCGCTTCCCCGGGCGGCGATCCTCAAGTGTGGGTGGTAGACACGGGCGATCTCACTGTTCACCAACGAGAGGTACGGGTGGGTCCGGTAACCGGAGAAAACTCCATCCGCGTCCTCGAGGGGTTGGAACGGGGAGAAACGATTGCAGTCGCGGCCGTGCACCAGCTACAAAATGGCTCAAAGATCCGGCTGATGGCGCGCCGCAATTAGCGGGGGACGCTGATGCTTGCTAAGTTCGCCATAGAAAAGAGCGTTATCACGTGGACGTTCACGCTCGTACTTCTCGTCGCAGGTTGGATTTCGTTCCAAAACCTCGCGCGACTAGAAGACCCCGAGTTCACGATCAAGAACGCCATCATTACGACACCCTATCCCGGTGCCTCGGCGGTCGAAGTCGAACAGGAAGTCACCGACGTCATCGAGCGGGCCGTCCAGGAGCTCGGCCAGCTCCTTCGGGTCGAGTCGACTTCCTCCCGCGGCGTGTCCAGCGTCAAGGTCACTATCAAAGATCAGTACGACAAGAACGGGTTGCCTCAGGTGTGGGACGAGCTGCGAAGAAAGGTCAACGATTACCAGAGCCGGCTTCCACCCGGCGCTGGGCCGTCGACCGTCAATGACGACTTCGGCGATGTCTACGGCATCTACCTGGTACTGACCGGTCCGGGCTACTCCTACGCGGAGCTCAACGAGACCGCGAAACTTATGAGGCGCGATCTGCTACAGGCGGAAGATGTGAAGCGCATCGTCCTCTGGGGCGTGTGGCAAGAGGCCGTCTACGTCGAGATGTCACGACCGAAAATGGCGGCTCTCGGCATCTCGCAAGAAGAGATTTACAACAAACTCAGCGCCAAGAACCTTCCCGCTGATGCGGGAAGGGTGCGGTTGCCGCCCGAGTATATTCCCATCAACCCGACCGGAGAGTTCACCTCGGAACAGCAGTTCGGAGACCTCCTACTCACCACCCGCGAAGGAGGGCAGCAGGTTTTCCTTCGGGACGTCGCGACGATCCGGCGCGGCTACGTCGAGCCGCCGCGGAACATCGTGCGGTTCAACGGAGAACGAGGCATCGGTCTCGGCATCTCCACGGTGCAAGGAGGCAACGTGGTGGTGATGGGCCAGGCGATTGAAGACAAGCTCTACCAGCTCGAGACCCAAATTCCTCTCGGGATGAAGCTGAACGTCATGTCCCTGCAATCGCAATCGGTGACCGACTCCATCAACAGCTTTCTCGTCAACCTGGTCGAGGCGATCATCATCGTCCTGGTGGTGCTCTTTCTGTTCATGGGCGTGAAGAGTGGATTGATCATCGGCGGCATTCTCGTTCTTACTATATTCGGGACGTTTCTCTTCATGGGCCTCTACGAGGTCACGCTGGAACGCATCTCACTCGGAGCACTGATCATCGCGCTCGGCATGCTGGTCGACAATGCGATTGTGATCGTCGAGGGTATGAAGGTACGCATCGAGGCCGGCATGGAGCGTCTCAAGGCCGCTACGGAGGTTGTCAATCAAAACGCCATACCACTTCTCGGTGGCACCGCGGTGGCCATCACCGCTTTCGCCGCCATCGGAACGTCGGATGACAGTACGGGCGAGTATTGCCGATCGCTCTTCACCGTTATTCTGATCTCACTTGGCTTGAGTTGGCTCACCGCCGTAACCGTTACACCGCTCGTCTCCTACTTGTTGTTCAAACCGAAGGAAGGTGGCGGCGGTGATGCGGAAGACGCCTACAGCGGCGGGATGTTCCGGCTTTACAAAACCGGTCTCATGACGGCGATTCGCTTCCGCGGCGTGACTATGGCAATCGTTTTGGGTATCTTTGTCGCTTCTCTCGTCGGCTTTGGATCGGTGAAGCAGCTGTTCTTCCCAGACTCCACACGGCCGCAGTTCTTCGTCGAGTTCTATTTTCCCGAGGGAACCCACATCTTCGATACCGAGAAGCGCATGGGGCGGGTCGAGGAATACCTGAAGGCTTTGGAAGGTGTGACCGACGTGACCACCGCGATTGGCGGAGGCGACCTGCGCTTCCTTCTAACCTACGAGCCGTTAGGCGCGTCGAGCGCCAACGCCAGTGTTTTCGCGTCGGTGGAGGAGTACGGGATGATCGCAGCGCTTGCCCCGCAGGTGCAGGCCGACATCGAGGAGCTCGTGCCCGAGGCGGTGGTGAACGTACGCCAATTCCGCCTGGGACCGGGCGAAGGCGGCCGGATTCAACTCCGTGTCAGCGGAACGGATCCGGCGCTGTTGCGCGAGATGTCCGAGAGGGTCAAGGACATCATCAAGGAAGAGGGTGGGCAAGGTGTTCGTGACGAATGGCGAGAGCAGGTCAAAGTGGTGCGGCCCCAGCTTGCCGAAGCCCAGGCACGGCAGCTCGGTATCGACCGACCGCAGCTCGCCCGGGCACTTCAAAGCGCCTTTGACGGCACCCAGACCAGCGTCTATCGCGAGGGGGATGAGCTGTTGCCTATTGTTGCCCGCTCTCCCGAGTTCGAGCGCGACAACGTGGACAACATCCGGGCGCTCCAGATCTGGAGCGATGCCGCTGGCCAGATGGTTCCGATGCGTCAGGTGCTGACCGGGTTCGAGACCGTGTACGAGGACGCCAATATTTGGCGCCGCGACCGCCGGACCACGGTGCGAATCCATGCCGACGCGGCGCAGGAGCTTCCGAGTGAGCTCATGGTGCGGATCAAACCGCGGATCGAAGAGGCATTGAACGTGGATCTGGACGCCTACTTCGGGCGCTCGCTCGGCGAGGATCCGTTTGCCAATCACACCGCGAGCACCATCCCCATCCGCTTTTCGGACCTGATCCCGATCAAGAACTTGCCTGGTTACTACATGGCCTGGGGCGGTGAGGACGAGGATTCCGCGAAGGCGCTGAGCTATCTCGCGACCTCGTTCCCGATCTTCATCGCCATCATGATCGTCATCGTGGTGGCCCTTTTCAACTCGGTCCGTGAGCCTCTCATCATTTGGCTGACCGTCCCACTCTCGATCATCGGCGTTACCTTTGGGCTTCTCACATTCAGCCAGCCATTCGGGTTCATGGCTCTTCTCGGGCTCATGAGCCTGACCGGAATGCTCATCAAGAACGCCATCGTGTTGATGGACGAGATCAACTTGAATCGGAGTAAGGGGAAACGGCAGTTCTGGGCGGTTGTCGATGCCGGCGTTAGTCGCATGCGCCCGGTCATGATGGCGGCGGCGACGACCATTCTTGGCATGATTCCACTATTGACGGATGCGTTCTTTGTCGCGATGGCGGTGACGATCATGGTCGGATTGCTGGTGGCTACGGTATTGACGCTCGTCGTCGTACCGGTGCTCTATACGATCCTCTTCCGAGTGCCGTACGAGGGGGATACGCCAGCGTGAGCGGCGCCTGACATGTTGACGGGTGGGAGGTGTAGCCCATGAGAAAGAAAGTCTGGCTTGTCGCGATTGGTTGTGCCGCTATTTGTCTGGTGGGCAGTTTCACGTCGGCACAAGAACCGGTCCATTGGGACGTATTCGAGCAGATCCTCGACGAGGCGTTCGAACGATCCGAGGTCATGTCGAACGCCGGCTGGTTGACCGACGTCTACGGGCCGCGAAACTCGAAGTCGAGCGGCTACGTTGCGGCGTCGAAGTGGGCTCGCCAAAAACTAGAGGACTACCGGGCTCTCGAACGCCCGGTTGGAGCCGTTCGAGTTCGGTCGCGGTTGGGAGAACCTGTACTCGTCGTTCCACATGGTCGCTCCGACGTACATGCCCATCATCGGCTACCCCGCGGCTTGGTCGGCGGGCACCGAGGGGAAGATCCGACTGCAGGCGGCGTTCCTCCAGCGTCACTCCGCTGCGCGGGATCGCCGACGCTCGCGGGGCTCGGCGGGACCGATTCTCGCCGACCAGGTCGGCATCTCTGCCGCCCAATTGGCGGTCCTCTGGTGTAAGGACCAACCTGGGATTACGGCGCCCCTTCTGGGGACGAGAACGCTAGAGCATCTCGAGCACCTCCTGCCGGTCGCCGAAATGAAGCTGGACGATGAGACGCGCGCCGCCTGTGATCGCTTGGTGCCACCGGGTAGCGTTGTCGCCAATTTCCACAATACCGCGTGCTGGATGAAGACCTCCGTGCCCGAATGAGCCGCTCTCTCGGGCTGTTTCAATGAAAACCTTTGAGTTTAGAGGGTGATGGCAATGAGACTATGCAAAACCGCATTGTTCGTACTGATGCTCACATCAGCTAGGCTAGGGTTTGCTCAAGAAGTCGCGCAAACTACCGTCTTAACCAATGTCACGGTGATCGACGCCACCGGGCAACCCCCCATTGAAAATGCCACCGTCATTATCGAAGGCAATCGAATATCAGAAATACTCCAAACTCCTTATGCGGGCTCTCGCGCAGGCGAGAACACACGCGTCCTAGATCTAGGAGGCGGTTACGTTTTGCCTGGTCTGTGGAACAACCATTCTCACTTGGCCGACCTCCTACCGGACCCCAAGGGTCTGCTGGTCGATGAACCGCTCCTGCGTGCGACGATACGGGCGGGCCGCAACGCCATGGACGCTTTGAAGGGCGGGTTCACATCCCTGAGGATGACGGGCGAACGCGACTTTGTCGACGTTGCGTGGAAGGAAGCCTTCGATGCAGGTGTTTTCGCAGGACCACGCATCGTTCCCTCTGGCAATCCCATTTCGGTTGGAGTCGATGATGACTGGTTGGTCGTCTCGGCGAGCGGTCCAGAGGAAATCCGACAGATAGTCAGGAGCCACGTCCAAAACGGTGCCGAAATCATCAAGATCATCGCCAGTCGGATGAACTCCCAGGAGATCTTCGCCGCCATCGACGAGGCTCACACACAAGGGGTTCCAATCACCGCCCATTCGGGGGGCGAAACGGCCCGCATAGCCGTCGTGCACGGGGTGGACGGCATAGAGCATGGGAATCAATTGACCGATGAGACGATTCGCTTGATGGCCGAAAAGAATGTCTTCCTGGATCCCACGATCGTTTGCAACCTGAGCGCGGAATACATTGCCGAACGGGAACAACTCATAGAGGATGCAGGTTTCGCAGCCCCCGACGACGTGGTCGAGGGGAGGATCTTGGTGGCCTACGCCGATGAAAGATCTCCCGAGATGGCTCGCAGTGCCCGTGTGGTTTTGAACAAAGCCTTCGAAGCCGGTGTCAAGATCATCACCGGAAGCGACTCCAATCCCATCGACGAGATTGGCATGTTGGAGATTGAACAGTTGGTATTTTCCGGCCTCAGCGAAATGGCCGCCATCATGGCGGCGACGAGAAACTCCGCGGAGATGGTTGGAAAACTGGACGATTTGGGAACCGTCGAAGCCGGCAAGCTGGCCGACCTCATTGTCCTCGAGAAGAACCCACTCGAGAACATCTCCAACCTTCGGACGTTGTCGATGGTCATCAAGGACGGCAAGCTCGTTAATCTCACGGAAGATGAAGGACAGACGAGTTTCTGGAAACTGTATTTCTTGGATTGAGGAAGACGCCGCGTCGCAGAATAAAAACTCGTCCGGACGAGGTTTTCCATGTCGTGTGGACGCCGCTCGAAGGGGAAACGAAATGAAATCGAGCTCTTTTCGGGCAGTCGCGAGCCTGTTGCTATTGTTATCGGTAGCGTTTGCGTTCCCTTTGAAGTGCTTGTTCGGGCAGGGGGCAGGAAGGAAGGTGGAGCAGAAATCGTTGCCCGAGGGTAAAGACGTTTTCGATCTAACTCTCAGCGAAACGGCAGCTTTTTCGAGTTCAAAGAATTTCGAGTTAGTGGGTCATAGCTACTTCAAAGGCCCTTGGCTGACTCTGTTCGCACGACAGAACGGCCTGGGGGCCGGCTTCAATACGCCGCGGATTCACGAGGGCATCGCCTTCTTGGGCGGCTACGATAGCCCGCCAACGCTCTTCGGAATTCTCATCGCCGACGTGTCCAATCCGAAGAAAATGGAGGCGTTGAGCTTCATCCCGTGCAATCCGGGAACGCGTTGCAACTACATTCGACTGAACGCGAGTCGGCAGATCTTGGTAGCGACACAGGATACGCGGGCGACGAACCCCACCCAGCCACGCCCAGGCGAACCGGTCAGGGCTGGCATAAGCTTCCATGATGTTTCCGATCCGCGGGACCCGCAGCCTTTGGCATTCTTCCAGACTCGAGAGAGTGGGAGGACGCACGGGTTCGAGATCGACGAAAGTTTTGTCTATGCCTGTGCGAATACGCCGGACAGCAAAGTGGGCGCTCCCGGAGGAAACCAGGAGCTGCTCATCATCGACTATCGAGATTCGGCATCTCCCACGCTCGCCAGCTCATTACACATCGCGGGGCAACATCAAGGGGAGGAGTTTGAAGAACCCGATCGGTTCAATCCTGACGGAACCGAACAGAAAGTCTGGTGCCACGAGGTAACGCTTCACAAGAAGCGACTCTACATCGCGTGGCGGGACGCAGGCCTTGTGATCGTGGATGTGAGTAACCCCTTCGAGCCAACGATTATCTCGAGGCTCGATTACGTGCCCCCCTTTAGTGGCGGTTCGATTGGAGCCGCTCACACGTCCGCTCCGGTCGTCACTGATCCGGACGAACATCCAAGCTTGCTCGTACTCACCGACGAGATCTTTGACTGCCCGCCTGGTTTTGGTCGCCTTGTCGATATCTCGGACTTGTCTAATCCGCAAGTAGTTTCGAGTTACCGTATTCCTCACGTAGACGACGACTTCAATTCAATGGAAGGAGAGTTTGAATGCCCGCCGGGTGAACAATCGGTTCACTTGCCGTGGTTCGACTTCCGTGCGCCGAGCCTTCTCTATCAAGCATGGTATGACCAGGGCGTGCGGGTCTGGGATATCTCAAACCCATTCCTTCCGCGGGAAATCGGTTTTTATCTGTCGCCGCGCTACGCGGCTCCCGGTAGAGTTGACCGGCACACTCGGGAGGTTTTTCAGGATCCCGATACCGAACTCCTCTACGTTACCGACGGAAGTGGCGGGGGGTTGACCGTACTGCGGTGGATCGGGCCGATTCCCAAGGGCGATCTAATCCCGGCGGCACGCTAATTATTCAACCCGGAGGACTTTCCCCCCGGTACCTAACGCGTGCAAGATAGCCTCGATAAGCCAACCCTAAGAAAACAAAACGGATAGACCCGCAGCTGGTCACCCGGCGTGCCGGCACGTCCCTTGCTACTGCTGCCCGTACGTCCGGCGAATTCCGTCTAGATCCACCGATCGAAACCGTCACCAGGGAGGTTCGTGATGTCATGGCATCGTCCGCTTTCGGGAATAGCGAAGCACCTGAAGCTCGGAGTATTGCTCCTACTTGTCGCCACGGCACTGCATTGCAAGGGAGCTAACATCCAGGGGCCGGAGGACATGGAAGAGGAGGCGATGTCCTCTGAAGCTTCCGAACCTAGCACAGCGAGCTCGGACGTGGGCCCTTCTGAGCAGGGCGCCGTGGGATCGGTGGTTGGAACTGTCGAAGTGGACGGCAGACCCATGCCCGGTGTCGAGGTCGCGGCGACGCCCGACCTCTTTGGTCCGAGAGGGGGTACTCCGGCTCGATCGACGATGACGGGGCCGGGAGGAGAGTTTGGTTTCTCCGATTTAGAATCAGGCGTATTCGCGATCGAGGCCGGGGCCACTATGCTCGACAGTCTCGAATGCACCGGAGGGACCGTGGTCGAGTTCGCGTTCGAGGGGCAGGTCAAAACGGTAAATATCAAGTGCCCAGGGCACTCTGGCACGTTCGCCGGCACGCTTCGTTTCAGCGGAGGGGATCGGACCCACGACCCCTTTGTCTTCAGTGCCGGAGACGGTCGTGACGTAAAAGTTACGTACCGGATGGGCGGTTCCGTCGACACTCTTGTGATCCAAGGACCAGCCTTTGCTCCTTCCTCGCTACCTCGTTTGAGCGGGCCGATCGACGCTTCGGGTCGCTTCACGATCCGGGGAGAAGGGCCAATCGCTGGTCACAAGGGAGTCAGCGTCGTGGCGACGGGGAGATTTATTGGTGCTGCTTTATTCCAGGAAGCGGTCCTCGAGATCGACAAGATCGTCGTGGGCGGAGCCGGGGAGCTCCCCAAGGGGACGCCGATTAACTACGAGTTCACCGCCGCAACTCAGGAGTGAGTTTCTCAGAACCAAGCTGTTAGTTTCGTTCGGTGGCTTGACACGCCATCGCCGCTCGAGGGCAAAAACGCGGCGTCACCAGCCGCAAGTTCGTCCCTTGTTCTGATCCTCCAGCCACGCCATCAGGGGCGCGAAGTAGTCGATGATGGCGCTCGCATCCATTTCGCGTCCGCCCGTGAACTCCTCCATGGTGTCTTGCCAGGGCTGGGACGTTCCTTTCTCCAGCATGGCTGCCAATCGCTCACCGGCTTCCTGGCTGCCATAGATGGAGCACTCGTGGAGTGGACCTTGCTCGCCCGCAGCCTTGCAGGCGGCTCGGTGGAACTGGAACTGAAGTATGCGGGCAATGAAGTAGCGTGTGTAGGAGACGTTTGCCGGTATGTGGTACTTGGCGCCCGGATCGAAGTCGGCTTCAGTGCGCTCAATAGGAGGAGCAATGCCTTGATAACGCTCACGAAGCTCCCACCAGGACGCGTTGTAATGCTCAGGAGCGATTTCGCCCGCGAATACCAGCCAACGCCATTGATCAATGAGTTTGCCAAACGGTAGGAATCCGATCTTGTCTAGAGCCAAGTTCATCTGCTGGTTGATCACCGCCTCGCGGCTAGTCTCGACGCCATCTGTGAGGCCGACCTGGTGAAGGTAGGCCGGTGTCATCGATAGATTGATTGTGTCGCCGATACCCTCATGGAATCCCGGATTGGCACTCGTTTGATAAAGCGCCGGCAGGTGGCCGTAGTGCAGGTAGTAATAGACGTGCCCCAGCTCGTGATGCACGGTCACCAGCTGGTCCGCAGTGGGTTCGATGCATTGCTTGATGCGCACGTCCTTGCCGGAATCCATGTTCCAGGCACTGGCGTGGCATACCACCTCGCGGTCTTGTGGTTTGGTGAGCATGGAGCGTTCCCAGAAAGACTCCGGAAGCTTGGGCATCCCTAAGGAGACGAAGAAGCCCTCCGCGAGCTCGGTCATGCGAATCGGATCGTAGCCCTGATCGACGAGGGCTTTGCCGACATCTAGCTCGGCCACGCCGGGATAAGGCTCCACCAAGTCGTAGATGTTGGCCCACTCTTGCGCCCACATGTTTCCGAGGAGATGCGCGGGGATGGGTCCATCGGAAGGGACTTTGTCCTCTCCGTAATGCTCGCCGAGTCGCGCTCTGACGTAGCAGTGCAGCTGCTCGTACAGAGGCTCCACCTGGCTCCAAAGCCGCTCCGTTTCTTGCGCAAACTCATCGGGAGTCATGTCGTAGGCGGAACGCCACATCTGGCCGAGATCCCCAAAGCCAAGGTTTCGCGCGCCCTCGTTCGCCAGCTCCGCGAACCGCTTGTAGGCCGAACGCATGGGCGGTGAGACGGTCCGCCAGCCTCTCCAAGCGTCCAAGAGCTCGCCATAATCACGGCTTTCAGCTAGTACTCGCTCGAGCTCAGGCAAATTCTTGCAGGTCTCCTCCCCGCCGGAACAGTACTTGCCTTCGCCGTAAGCGCCGGTGAGCTCCTGGTACAGGCTGGTGAGCTCCTCGCGATTTCTGGCATCCGCGGGCGCCGGGCGCCGCGTGTCCTGTAGCTTTAGCAGCTTGAGCGAACGTGCGACGTCGGCCCCCAAGTCTTGGTCCAGGTAACGCCTCGATTCGGCTACCACTTGATTCTGATACTCGAGGAAGCGCTACTGTGCTTTAGCTGCGAGAATTGCGGTGTCCGGCGTTATATAGGTTGCGCGGACCCAAGCGGCGGCGGCCGCCTCTTTCTCGAGCTCCTCGAGCTCCCGATTGACGCGCGTGATGAACTCCTCGGCGGTCTCTTCGGTGGCCCGCGCCCCTTGACATGTCGCAACCAAGAACGCCAGCATGAGTAGCATCCGGTTCGTTGACATCAAATCACCTTTCGCTAGTAGATTCCCTTCACCAGCTCTTCATCGGTGGGAACGTAGTTCAACGCATCATGCTTTGGCTTCGAAGTTCCCTGAGTCACGAGCGAAACCGTGACGAAAGTAATGAGGCTTACCACCGGTGGAATTAGTGTGTCGAGGCCCGCGTACGGTTCCGGAATCAAGAAGTACAGAACGACTCGCGTTAGGGTGCCGACGACGATGGCGGCAATCGCCCCCGGAGTGTTGGAACGTCTCCAATAGATGCCCAGCGCCATCGGTACAAAGCATCCGGCGAGAACGACGTCGAACGCGAGAATCAGCAGGATACCAGGCTCTGGCCTGGAAGTAGGCGAAGGCGATCGAAGCGGCCATCGTAGGGAGTGCGATGAAGCGAGAGAAGCGCAGCATCGTGTCATCGCCCCAGGTCGATTTCGTGTAGCGCTGTACGAGATTCCGGGTGATGACGTTGGCTAGATCGAGGACCACTCCGGCGGCCGCGGACATACTCGCTGCGATCACGCCCAGGAGAATGGCGGTCCCGACGACGGCGGGAAGTCTTGGCGAAGAGTCGAGAACGGCTTGCCCGGCGGTATGCTCGGGAAGATCGGCATCGACATCTATTCGAGGAATCCCCGTATTCTCTATGCGACGATCGATAACGCCAACTCGCCCGGAGTTTCCGACGACGCCAGGCGGCGCGAGTTCTTCGACGAAAAGCGGGCCAGTAAGCCGACGGTTGGCCATGCGATCTATCGCTCGGACGACGCCGGAGACTCGTGGCGTCAAGTCAGCCCGCCAGGCGAAAGCATCGGCAATCGGTCCAACTACTATGGCCAGATCATCATCGACCCCAATGACGAGAACCACCTTTACGTACTGAGCTCGAGGGTGGATGTGTCTGTGGACGGTGGCAAGACCTGGACCCATCCGCTTCGTTACGGAGGCGATAATCACGTCCTGTGGATCGATCCGGCGGACTCCCGGCACATGATCATGGGTTATGACTATGGAATGGCGATCACCTACGACGCGGGGGCGCGCTGGTACCACCCCGATGAGCTTTCGATGGCGCAGCTTTACGCGGTGGGCGTCGATATGGATTACCCCTATAACGTCTACGGCGGAACGCAGGACTTCGGCTCCTGGAAAGGGCCGAGCACGAAAAAGGGTCGTTTTCCGATTCGGTTCGAAGATTGGGAGCACATGAACGGAGGGGATGGGTTCTACAACCAGGTAGATCCAACCGACAGTCGGTGGCTCTACAGCGGCTCTCAGTTCGGGCACATCCAGCGGATCGATCAGAAGACCGGCGTTCGAAAGACGATTCTCGGTGACCGTGACTCCGACCAGCGGTTCAATTGGAATACGCCGCTTCTGATCTCGCCGCATAACAGCGACGTCCTATACGTGGGGGCCAACGTTTTGCTCCGGTCTCCGTTTCGAGGCGAGCGTTGGGAGACAGTGAGTCCCGATCTGACGAAGAGCGACGCTAGCAAGTTCAAGGGTGTTGGTGCGGTGAGCTACGGCACCATCACCACCGTCGACGAATCGCCTATTGAACAGGGGGTTCTCTGGGTGGGGACCGACGATGGCAACGTGCAGCTCTCTCGAGACGGCGGTGAAACGTGGACGGACCTGAGCGAGAATGTCACCGGCAATCCCGGATACTGGGTGACCCGAATCACCGCCTCTCATCACGACGTGGGAACTGCCTACTTGAGCTACACGGGTCTGCGCCGCGACGACTTCCGCTCTTTCGTCTACCGGACTACCGACTTCGGGAAGTCCTGAAGTTCGATTGCCTCCAACTTGCCCCCTGAGTCCGTCAACGTCATCAAAGAAGATCGAAAGAATCCCAATTTGCTTTTTGTCGGAACCGACAGGGGAGTCTACGCGAGCCTAAATGGGGGTCGGAATTGGGTCCGCATGACAAACAACCTACCCACCGTGGCGGTTCGTGATCTCGTAATACACCCACGGGAGAATGATCTCGTGGTGGGGACTCACGGCCGGGGATTCTACATCACCGACATCTCTCCTCTGCAGGAGCTCACCCAAGAGGTATTGGCGTCCGAAGTGCACTTGTTCGAGATCGAGCCCAAGGTGCAATGGGTCATGCCGAGCCAGCCGTCGGTGAGCGCTCAGAACTTCGAGGGCGATAACGAGCCTCACGGTGTGGTGATCAACTATTACTTGAAGAAGGAACCCCCGGGCGACGTGTCGATCCGGATCTACGATGGGACGCGGCTCATCAATGAGATAAGCGTGTCAGGATCGGTCGGGCTCAACACCGTCGAGTGGGGCATGACTAAGCGAAGACCCCGAACGTCTGAGGAAATCGGGCGTTGGGACGAGCGGAACGATGAGTCGGCGGAAGAGGAAGAGTTTTTCGATTACTACGACACGGTGGACTTTTACGGCGCTCCCGACGAAGAGGTGGACAAGTGGGGGCGATCGCTCGAGACGAGGGTTCACGCCGAGGCCGGTATCACCGAGCGCGAGTACGCCTATTTCCGCGTTCCGCCAGGCGCATACACTATCGAGCTTTTGGTTGGTGGTACAGAGCTGCGCGGCGAGGCGCTCATCTTGCAGGACCACTGGTATGACAAGTGATATCCCCCTCACCCGGCCGCCTTTGGCGGCCGACCTCTCCCCGGAAGGGGAGAAGTACATCAACCACACTTTTGAATATGAGTGCAAGGCACTCAACCAACTTGCGTCGCCCTTCTTTTCCCACTAGGATCGCCTAGAGCCTAACGGCTTTGAATCCTGGCGTTACGAAGACGACAACCTGAATGAATTTACCTAATCGGGGAAATATTCGGCCGTGCGGCGGTTTGGCCGTTGCTACGAGGGGATTTCCATGAGCCAAAGCGAAACCGAAACCGTTCTAGACCCAATCGAAGAACAGAAGAAGGAGCTCGAGTGGAAAAGCGCCATCTGCGGAATCTGTCCCGCCGGTTGTTGGGTGGAAGTGGGGCTAGACGGCGAGCAGTTGGTGAACATCAAGCAGGACACCTCTCATCCCCTCGGCATGATTTGCCGCCGTGGTCAGCACTCTCCCGAGATCATCTACTCCGAAAATCGCCTCAAATACCCGATGCGGCGGGTGGGCCCAAAAGGCAGCCATGAGTTTGAGCGCATCACCTGGGACGAAGCCTACGACCTCATCACCAAGAACCTAACCAAAATCAAAGAAGAATCAGGGCCAGAAGCGGTCGCGATTTACACCGGTCGCGGCACCTTCGAGTTGTCCCTCTGCGACATGTTCCAGCCTAAAGGGGTTGGAGTGTCCTCCGCCTCGAACGTGCTGTTCCCATTCGGTTCGCCGAACACAATGGGAGTCGGGGCTCTCTGCTACGTGTCCTTCGCCGTCATCGCTCCCCACGTGACCATGGGACGGATGCTCGTCAACATGTTCACCGACATGGAAAATGCCGAGATGTTGATAGTGTGGGGGGCAAACCCGGCTACCGATTCTCCTCCCCTCGACATGCACCGACTGGAAGCTGCGGCGAAACGCGGGGCTGAGATCGTGGTCATCGATCCGCGTAATACCGAGAACCGCAACACGGACCAACGCCAAATGGGTTCCGATCCGACCTGGTACCGACGGCGCTCTCGCTCTTAGCATGATCGAGGTCATGATCGACGAGGAGCTTTACGACGAGGATTTTGCAGAGAACTGGTGTCATGGGTTCGACGAGCTGAAGACCTACGTACAGCACTTCCGTCCCGAGGTCGCAGAGTCCATTACCGGTGTTCCGGCGGAGACGATCCGGGAACTGGCGCGACGACTTTGTTACGCGACCGGGGCCTGCCCGGTGATGTACACCGGACTCGAGTATTCCAACACCGGAATTCAGGCGATTCGTGCCGTGCACACTTTGTTCGCCTTGGCCGGTCAACTGGATGTGCCCGGCGGCATCGGGCTCGGGATGCTCGACGGCAGTTTCCCCATCAACCGCTCTGCGAATCAAGAAAACCCGGACACCGACCTGGCGGTGGCGCGGGATAAGTTCCCCCTCTACACGCACTATCGCGAGGAGTCCCACGCTAGCGGGCTTCTGGATTCCGTTTTGAAGGGAGAGCCTTATCGTATTCGAGGCCTGCTGATTCACGGCGCATCGCTTTTGACTTCTTGGCCGGCGACGCCTACCTGGCGCGAGACTCTTTCCAAGTTGGATTTTGTCGTTTGCATCGACCGCCAGCTCACCGCCGATTCCGCCTATGCCGACGTCGTTCTGCCTGCGACCACGATGTTCGAGATCGACTCCTACCTCACCTACGGTCCCATCTTCAGGCTGAGGGAAAAAGTAATCGAGCCGGTCGGGGAGTCCCGAAACGACTATCTGATTATGGCGGAGCTTGCCAAGCGACTTGGCTACGGACATCTTTACCCTCAGACCGAAGAAGAGATGATCCGCCTTGCCCTAGACGGTTCTGGCTACACGCTCGAGGACGTCAAGGCTCAGGGTGGTTGGGTTAAGATTCCCACTTCGATGATGGAGTACAGGAAATGGGAGAAAGGGGCTCTACGACCGGACGGGAAGCCGGGCTTCGATACCCCAACCGGTAAGTTCGAGATCTGGTCCACTGTTCTCGAGGACTACGGGTACGAGCCGCTACCGAAGTACGTTGAGCCCAAAGAAGGACCCATTGCCAGTCCCGACGTGGCGGCGAGTTTCCCCCTCGTTTTCAACTCCGGCGCACGACCCCATACCGATTTCCGCTCCCAGCATCACGGCGTCGAGGGACTCGCCAAGGACAATCCCGAGCCCACCGTAGAGATCAACCTCGAGGATGCGGAGGAGAGGGGCATCAAGACCGGCGACCTCGTGGAAGTGCGCTCGCCGAGAGGCGCGGTTCCTTTCCGCGCTCGGGTCACCAAAGACATCGTCAAGGGTGCCGTCGAATGCAATATGGGCGGCGGCGGACCCGTAGGACCGAAGGCATGGCAGGAGTGGAACGTCAACGAGCTGACGGACATTGCAAACTACGACGAGATTTCCGGGTTTCCGGTCTATAAGGCGCTTCTTTGTGACGTGGTTCGGACCGAAGAGGGTACCGAGGCCACGCGACGCACTGCGGTGCGGTCGGGGAGCGTTTGCGAGCCGCTACTGTTTTCGCCCCACGAAAGGAAAGGGCCGGAGAGGAGAATCTATCTCGACAACAACGCGACCACACGGGTCGCCGATGAAGTGCGCGAAGCCATGCTTCCCTTCTTGGAAGCCGTCCATGGCAACCCTTCGAGTATCCATGGGGTGGGTCGCGATGCACGGGAGGCCGTCGATAATGCACGTCGGCAAGTGGCCAAGCTCATCAACACGCGGCCGCGGCGGATCATATTCACGGGCGGGGGATCGGAAGCGGACAATTTGGCGTTCAAAGGGATTGCCTTCGCGCATCAGGACAAAGGCAAGCACATCATCACGACGTCGATCGAGCATCCCGCCATTCTCGGAGCCGGCAGCTTCTTGCAGAAGCTCGGTTACGAAGTAACGTACCTGGACGTGGACGAGGACGGTTGCCTATCTCCAGAGAAACTGACGAAGGCCATCCGAGACGACACCATCCTGGTCTCCATCATGATGGCCAACAACGAGGTGGGGACCATTCTCCCGATCAAGGAGTTGTGTGCTATCGCGCACGATAGGGGCGTTTTGTTCCACACCGACGCGGTTCAGGCGGTTGGCAAAATCAAGGTCGATGTCGAGGACCTCGGCGTAGACTTGCTCAGCATGTCGGGCCACAAGTTCCACGGACCCAAGGGGATTGGTGTGCTCTACGTCAAGAGCGGCGTCCGACTCGAGCCGCTCATCCACGGTGGCAAACAGGAGAACGGTATCCGGGCAGGGACCGAGAACGTCCCCGCGATCGTGGGCTTGGGCAAGGCGGCAGAGCTAGCGGCTCAGGCCGTCAAGGACGGCGAGAAACTCAGGGCTCTCAGAGACAAACTGGAGGCTGGAATCAGGAAGCTCGTGCCGAAAGCCAAATTGAACGGCCCTGCCGAAAACCGGCTTCCCAACACCCTCAACTTGACCTTGCCGGCGCTGCGCGGTGAATCGCTGGTGGTGGCACTCGACCAACACGGGATCTCGCTGTCATCGGGCTCGGCGTGCAAATCGGGCTCACCCAAACCGACTCATGTGCTGATGGCTATGGGGCGAACCGAGGAGGAGGCGCACTGCGCGGTAAGGTTGTCTTTATCTCACGACGTGACGGAGGAAGATATCGGCGAGACGATATCGGCTTTGGAGCACGTGCTCGAGGAGATGGAAACAACCGTCCGGTTCCTCCCCTGCAAGTAGAACTACTGAAACAAAGCCTTGAAGACGTAGCCGGCGACGGCCGGGTTTTCTCTAAACCGCCTCAGAGAGTAGGGATACCACGCGGGGCCGAACGGAACCGCTACCCGAAGTCGGTGTCCGGCATCTCGAATGATTTGTCGCAAGGGTGCTCCTACTCCGAGCAACATTTGAAACTCGTACTGTGAAGCATCGAGGCCGAAACGGTCGACGATGCGGAACCCTTCCCACACTAGCCTCTCGTCGTGAGTGGCAATGCCGACGTAGCAGCCCTCGCCCAACAACTCCTCCAGCAACCGCGTGAAGTTGGAACGCACAATCTCCTTGTCTTGGTACGCGACATCGTGAGGCTCGATATAGATGCCCTTACATACACGAACGTTCGCCTTCACTTTAGCGAGCCGGCGCGCATCGGCCACGCTGCGTCTCATATAGGCTTGAAGGACCGCACCCACGTTGTCGAACTCCTCGCGGAGCCGGAAGAAGATGTCGAGCGTATCGTCGGTGCAGCCCGAGTCCTCCATGTCGATGCGGACGAAATTCGAGTGCTCACGCGCGAAGACAGCCAGGCGGCGGATAGTTTGGTAGCAGAACTCTTTGTCGATCTTGAGCCCGAGATGCGTCGGCTTGACGTGGATGTTGCTGTCCAGTTTGTCTTGGCCGATCCGGGTAAGAACGTCCTGGTAGTCCTTGGCCGCCGCTTCGGCTTCTTCGCGACGCTCCACGAACTCACCGAGCATGCCGCTGGCCGCCATGAAGCCCTCGCTGTTTAATGAACGCACCACCCGTACCTGGTCCTCGAGCGTCTCACCCGCGATATAAGAGCGAGCGAAATGTCCGACCAACGGTTTCGGGACCAGGGGAAGGGAAGATGCGATGAGGCGATCGAAGAGGCTCATGCGTGCGAATGAGAAGTTAACATAGGGCAAAAGCAAAAAGAAGAGCCCACCGTTTCCGGCGGGCTCTTCGGACTAGAGAGAAGGAGATCTCGCCCTCCTGCGTGGCGTAACGGATGATGATAGAGCTTGATCCCTCGAGCCAGATTGTCGGCAGAGGCCCCGGAGGCTACAAGAAGAAGCAAGAAGCTTGCGATCCAGCGTTTCATTTGTCTCCTCCGCCTGTCTTTGCGTCCACCCCGGGTGACATCTAGTTTCCCGAGACAGGTCGTTATCCGTTCGCAACCCTAGGCATTGCAACCCCGGTGCCGGAGAGGTATGAAATTTCCTATCCTTTATCCTTCGAACCAGCTTCACGGCGTTTTGGACGCCTGGGCGGCCGGCCACTCGATCTCGACCTCGTAGTCTTTCAGCAGTTGCTCGTTGACCATCCGTCGGGTTTCGAGACGTTTTTCATTGGCCCATTCGCGCTCCACCACTGGCCTGATTTCGGACAGTTCCGGCAGTGTGCTCCCGACGCGTGCAGCGTGGCGTGTGCCAACTGTGGATTGCAAGCGACAAGGATGGTGTGGGGACGAAACTTAGCGCGAGTTTTTTGCGGAACCACTGGTCGATATCGATTCGCGTTAATACTCCAAAGCCTTAAGTTTGTAACGCTTCAGTGACCTTGCCGATCGCATCATCAGGTGAAGCGCTCACTAGAACTGTAAAGGCCAAATCTTGACTCATCCTTATTCCTCAAATATCAAAGCTGCCGCCATTTTGTCCCGTAACCAGGTCGGCATGATGAAACCGACGGTGACATTAACCGCAAATGCGATCAGAAAAAACCATGTAACGCAGTTGCCGAGTACTGACACGCAATTCCTCGCTGACCCGAACAGCAGTCATGCCTTCTTCGCTGGCCCGCTTCACGGCTTCGCGCTTGAACTCCGCGCTATATCGCTTTCTCCTCGTTCTCACTACGCACCGCCCAGCGCATTATCGCACCACTAGAGGAGCGGTCATTCCAATTGCAGTAGAGAATCGACCGGTATTAACTATGGCGTATACCAGATCGGCGAGGTATAGGCGCGCTCCTGGAGTGTCATCGATCGGCGAGGTATAGGCGCGCTCCTGGAGTGTCATCGGTCTTTCGGCATCGTCACGCCAAAACGCTTGGAGTCGTACGCCGTCCAGCGTGGCGTTGGAATCTCAAGCACGCGCACATAATAGAAGGCGCGCTGTTTCGGGTCGAAGTCCGGGTCCTTCCAGTAGGCCATCATCAGCGGGTCGCCTATCGAGTTGCGATACGTCGCGTTCGGGACGTCAACCGTCGAGCCAACAGGGGTCTTGCAGCGCCCGTCGGTACCGATCTTGCGGCCGTCAGACACGGCCGTGTCGTAGACGCGCTCGTGCACTTCGCCTTCGCTGTCGAGCCAACCCTTAATGATCTGCACCCGGTCGAGGTTCGCGCCGTCAACATCGCGCAGCGTCCGTACCATTAACGTTGGCGCTTTACCGGCAGGAGCTTCTCTCAGGTCGCCCCCCATGGGCACGCCACGCCTGTAGCCCTGCGCCGCGAAGTCGGGCCGTTCGACTTCCTCCGGCTGGAAGTCCCAGCCGGCAAAGACCCGCACTGTGATGCGCGTGCCAGTCGTGCCATAGACTTCTTTGCGCGCCATCGCGTCAAAGAGCGACTCCCGTGTGTTCTCGCGGGACCAGATACCGAGCAGGCCCCCAGCCTGGACATTCCAGGTGGACGCGACAACCTCGCCGTCCTGGCCGCGCATGAAGACGTGTTTCCAGCGAATCGGGCTCGGCTCGTCGGACGCCCATTTGCCGAAAAAGTTGTCTTCCTCGACGGTTGACATCGAAGTGTGCGTGTCGGTCGAGCCGATCATGCCGAACTTGAACGGGTTGGCGCCGAGTTTCTGCGTCCACTGCAGCCCGAGCTTCAGGGCCGAGCGCGCATATTCGGTCCGCAGCATCTCATTTTCCTTCGGGTCGCTCGGCGAGTTGAAGTTGCCGAAATCCCAAGTCTCGAAGTCAGCGAACTCGTCGTCGGTAGACAGGAACGGATGAGTCTCACCGTCGCCCTTGCTTTGTGTGATTTCGAGCAACGGCTCGCGCCGCGCCCGCTCTTCGGCGTAAGCGCGGGTAAAGGCTTTGCCCGTATACGTCTCTCCCTGGAACATGCGCCCATTACTCATGTTCCCGTTGTGCGGGATCGCGAGCACCTGCCCGTCCGTCTTCTGCTCGTAGGCAGCCATGTATTTCCACAGGTCTTCGGGATCGGCACTGTCGATGGCGGAAAACGGCAGGACCTGGTTCACTCGGCCCGGGCCGTCACGGAAGATCACGACGCGGTGGAGGTTATTGGCACCGGGAAAGCTGGTCCACTCAAAGCCGTTGAAAGCGGTGAACTTCCCGGGCTCGTTGTAATTGGTGGCGATGGCCGTTACTCGTTCCCAGATGGAGCGCCTCGTCTTTGGGCCCAATTCCTTTCCCGTGCCCGGATAGATGACCGCTTTGGCAACGTCGAACGCTGCCATGAGAGCTTTCTCGCCCCCGGCCTGGACCGCTTCATACCACCGCTTACCCTCAGGCGTGGCCAGCATGGCGGGATCAGCTCCTAAGATCAGGTCCGCTAGGCCCATCATCTCCGCGTGGTCAGACACGACCAGGAAATCGAACGGCCGATTGAGCCTCACGCGCAAGCCGGTGTTCGACAGTACCTCCTCACCTCGCGCGAAGCGGTAAGAGTCTTCCGGCCCAAGCCTAGTGCCCATGAATCCATCGTCGTAGGACAAGTTGGAGTGGTGGTGCGTATCGCCCCAGAACACACGATTGGGAAAATGCTGATCCACGTAGGGCGAGTACTCGACTTTCTTGGCAGGAGCGTCCTCCGCGCGGGGCAGTGTCTCCTGCGCCCGCGCAGGCGGCGCCAGAGTGAGCCCGACGGCAAAACAAATTGCCACTAGAGCCGTCAGGGCTGAACTTCTGAGTTTTGAGGTTCTGATCATTTTTAATTCCTCTCGATGGCCCAGTTGTGGTTTGTCATCTCCAGATAAAGCATCCCCCCGAAATCGAGGCTCTTAAAGTTGTCGCCGGGACCAACGTCAACACTGGCTGAAACGGCTCGCACGGTCACATACCGTTCATGTGGGGGAACAACAGATAAGGAGCCACCGTAACCCCAACCGTCTTCAGAGATCGATGAAGTCTGCGCAATGGCAGGCTACCAATCAAAAACAGAGTCATCAAGGTGACGAGCGGTGTTGAATTTCGGATAGTGTTTCACAAGACTCTCGAGAAAATCATGTGGAGATCTAGTACTTTAACGTATTTTATAAATCTGTGCTTAGTCCTTCAAGTGGAAGAAGCCGAAAAATGGTGGCAAGGTAACAAAGAGGTATCTGCCCGTCCTGCGACGCCAAACGAGCCGCCGCCTTCCTCAAAGACGAGCTGCTGGAAAACGTTGGCCATAGTCTCTGGACATTTACCCTTCCAAGGATGCTCGGACCCTATTTCATGCGCCAGCGAGAGCTTCTAGGTGATCTGGCCCGCCTTGCTTATGAGACCATCAAGGAGTTGATGGCCGAAGCTGCCGGTACCTACTTCGCTGCCCTCTCAGCCTGTCTCGCATTCACTGGACACCGGGCTCTAAGACCCTCTTCTATGAAGCGAAAGGCTCCCATGACGACCCCCTCGCTTCTCATCCGCAAGGCGAGACGCTCGATGTCTTCGAGTTCCTGGCCCGAGTCCTCACCCAAATCCCCAAGCCTCGGCAACACGGCGTCCACTACATGGGCGCCTACTCCTCGAGAGCGCGCGCCTTTCGAAAAAGGAAAAACCTCCCCCTGCAATCGCTCCCCAGCCAACAGGACCCCAAAGCCAAGCCTGAGCCGAAACGGTCCCCAAAAAAGCGCGCCGCGCTCAGGAAAAGATGGGCACAGCTCATCAAGGCTCATCAGGCTCATCAAGCTCATCAGGCGCGTTCATTAGACTGTGACCCTCTCCGGTGCGACTGCGGAGGCACCTATCGCGTCAGCGCCTTCATCACCGAGCAGAAGGTGATTTTGCCGAGAGTAGCCCTTCGAAGCAGCCCGGCAACATCTGATTCCCTCGAAGGAGCCCGAATGCGGACGATTCGGAAAATCTTGGCTCATCTCGAAGAAAGAAAAAGCGACTCGCGTTTGCCACCCGAGCCCTAGCCACTGGCTTCACACCACGCCACTTGTCCGATACCCCGACGCCAGACGGCCGGAGTGTTTCTTCAAGACCCAACTCCCCCGGCGCGAGACACTTCTCAACCGCCTTGCATCGTTTGCTCGCGTTCTGCTACCCTCACCAGGACTCACTCGGACTGCACAGCCCTATCCTGGTGGGGAAATTTCGTGCGGACCGGGGCCGGAGAGGTATGAAATTCCTATCCTTCCCAACGAACACGCGCATCTTTGGACCGACGTACCCGGTTCTTTTTGTCCTGGCAGGGGTTTGCTGGTACTGGCATCCACGGAGGGTGATTGCACGCCCAACGGACATGTAGGTTTTTTATTTGCGTGATCGCAACACCGGCAAAGACAACAAATCTATAAAAAGAATGTGGAGAAGAATGATGAAAGCTCTATCAACCGCCGCCATCACATGGCTCGTATTAATAGCGCCCAATTATGTCCTTGCTCAGGATTACACGCCCCAGCAAGACCAGGTGCCGGAAAAAAAGCACGAATATTCACCGTACGTCGAACAGCATTTCCCAATGCGAGTGTACTTTGGCGATACACATCACCATTCATCCTATTCCTTCGATTCCGGCATGTTCGGAAACACACTTGGGCCGGAGGAATCGTTCCGTTTCGCCCGGGGTGACGTAGTCGTTGCGACCAATGGAATGAAAGCCAAACTCATTCGACCGCTGGATTTTCTGGCGGTCACCGATCATGCTTCATACCTTGGATTTACTGAGTTAATGGCCAATTCCGATCCCCGTTTGATGGCCACCAAGGGCGGCCGAGAGATGGTCGAGGGTTACCAGGCCGGCGGTGAAGAAGCCTGGTTGTTAGTGGTAAGCATGATGAAGGATTTCGACATCGGTAAGCCCCGTCTCGAAGACCCCGACCTCAGCCGGAGCGTTTGGGAGCGTGTGGTGGATATTGCCTCCGAATACAATGAACCCGGATTTTTTACCGCTTTCAATGGCTACGAGTGGACATCTGCGCCTACCGGAAACAACTTGCACCGCAACGTGATCTTTCGTGACGGCCCGATTCGTGTGAAGCAAATCGTACCGTTCTCGGCATTTGATAGCCCCGACCCTGAACCCCTTTGGGAGTTTATGGCCGCTTACGAAGCGAAGACGGGAGGACAAGTACTGGCAATTCCCCACAACCCGAATATCAGCAACGGTATAACGTTTGCAGAGACCATGAGCAATGGAAAACGACTTACCCGGGAATACGCTGAGAAGCGCGCCTTGTGGGAACCGCTGCTGGAAGTCACCCAAGCAAAAGGGGACAGCGAAGCCCATCCTTTCTTATCTACCGAGGACGAGTTTGCAGATTTTGAAACATGGGATTTCGGCAATGCCGGATCGCCAATGAAGCCGAAAGAGAACGATATGCTGCAATATGAATACGCTCGCTCGGCTCTGCAATGGGGTATGAAACATAAATTGAAATTGGGCGTAAATCCCTTCAAATTCGGCATGGTCGGCGGCACTGACACCCACACTAGCCTGTCAACAACCAGAGAAGAGAATGTTTTCGGAAAACTGCCAGCCTTGCTGCCAGGTCCAGACCGAACCGGAGAAGCCATGGTGATGAAAGCGGACGGTACACCCGCGGTGGAGTCATGGGAGACAAGTGCGTCCGGCCTTACCGGCGTCTGGGCGCAGGAAAACACTCGCGAGTCCTTGTGGGATGCCATGGCTCGTAAGGAAGTTTACGCCACCACCGGTACCCGCATCACTGTCCGCGTTTTTGCCGGATGGGATTTCGAAGCAGATGAAGTAGAACGCCCGGATTTTGCCAAGCAGGGCTACAGTCGCGGGGTACCCATGGGTGGCGACCTTACTGCAGCGCCAGCCGGTAAGACGCCGACCTTCATGGTACGGGCTCTGCGCGACGTCGACGGGGCCAACCTCGACCGCCTCCAGGTCATCAAGGGCTGGATCGATGCCAATGGCCTACCGCGAGAGAAAATATATGATATCGCGGTTTCAGACGGACGGACCATCGGTCCCAATGGCCGCTGTAAAACGCCGGTCGGAAGTACTGTGAATGTTGCCAACGCAGACTATACGAACTCGATCGGCGATGCTTTGCTGATGGGCCACTGGAAAGATCCGGAATTCGATGCAGATTTGCACGCCTTTTACTACGTTCGCGTAATCGAAATCCCAACGCCGCGCTGGACGGCTTATGATGCCGAGCGCTTTGGCATCACGATGCCGGATAAGGTAACGATGACAGTTCAGGATCGGGCCTATACGTCGCCGATCTGGTATACGCCATAGATAACCCCGCTAACGCCTACCCAAGCGAGAATTGAGAATCCCGTTCTCTAGCAGCGTTATTCTCAGCCAGCGAATAACCGCTCTTGGCCGTTAGCCGCCGGTCGGGCCTTGATCCTTGAGTGACTGCTACTGGTGAAAGCAGACGTTCAGAATCCAAGTTCTCGAAAACTCACCAACGAACGACCCGCTATACACTCGAAAGCAGCCGCCCAGGGTGTAAGATGCTGACTGGCTGCTACTGACCCAAAGCGGACCTATGTATATTTGCGTGAAGAGCAAAGACCTTTTTGAGTGACGAACGCATCGCTCGGCTCAATTCGTTTCGACATAGCGGCTTTTCCGTCGACCCATCCGTGACCGTTTGGCCTCAGGACACCGAAGGGCTCGAGCGCCTCTGCCGGTACCTACTTCGCTGCCCCTCAGCCTGTCTTGCATCCACTGGACACCGGGCTCTAAGACCCTCTTCTATGAAGCGAAAGGCTCCCATGACGACCCCCTCGCTTCTCATCCGCAAGGCGAGACCCTCGATGTCTTCGAGTTCCTGGCCCGAGTCCTCCATGTCGATGCGGACGAAATTCGAGTGCTCATGCGCGAAGGCAGCCAGGCGGCGGATATTCTGGTAGCAGAACTCTTTGTCGATCTTGAGCCCGAGATGAGTCGGCTTGACGTGGATGTTGCTGTCCAGTTTGTCTTGGCCGATCCGGGTAAGAACGTCCTGGTAGTCCTTGGCCGCCGCTTCGGCTCTTCGCGACGCTCCACGAACTCACCGAGCATGCCGCTGGCCGCCATGAAGCCCTCGCTGTTTAATGAATGCACCACACGTACCTGGTCCTCGAGCGTTTCGCCCGCGATATAAGAGCGAGCGAAATGTCCAACCAACGGTTTCGGGACCAGGGGAAGGGAAGATGCGATGAGGCGATCGAAGAGGCTCATGCGTGCGAATGAGAAGTTAACATAGGGCAAAAGCAAAAAAAAGAGCCCACCGTTTCCGGCGGGCTCTTCGGGCTAGAGAATCCTTTTGTCTAGACGTCGATCTTCTCGTTGTGAGAGAAGCCAATGACACGAGTGCCTCCGAAGGTCTCCTCGAAAGCCAACTTGTAGCCAATAGGCTCCAAGGCCTTGGAGTAGAACGCTCTTTTCGATGTCGTTTACACGCATGGTCAGATGGTCAATCATCTTGCTCTCCCCACTCGTTGATTAATATATTTTGCCCACGCCTGGTAGGTCTTCGGGGCATCGATCTCCTTCAACTCATTCCAGGCCTCAATCATCTGTTTCCTGTCCGCCTTCTTGTTTGCCTTCAGGAAATCCGCAACGAAGTTGTTGTATCGGCCATGTGTTGTGCGAAGAGGCTTTCTCGGCCCCTTATTGAGTTTGACGAAGTGTTTGACCAGGTCGCCGTACGTTATCTTGTTCCCCTTGGCAATTTGCTCTTCTCGCCATCGGTTGAGTGGATAGCGAGTACCCGATTGCAGCGTAAAACTGGGGTCCATCTTCTTGGCTTGCTTCAAAAGAAACTCTTTTGTCTCCTTGTCGTTGGTGTAGTTCTCAATTCGACGATTGAGCTTCAGTCTTTTTTTGGTGTCTCTGGAGCCCAGACTGCGTGAGCTTTGTTTGCGGGGAGATTTGAGTTTGCCTGTGCGGAGGAAAGTCTTGATAGTTTTTTCGAGTTCATCCTTTCGAAGCTTGCTCGAAGACGGAATGCCCAAATTGGCAGCAAATCTCTTCAGTTCTATTGCGTACCAATATCCGTTGTCGAATTGGACTTCGGTCATTGCTTCTGACAGTTTGGTTTTCTTAGCCATCACCCTCACGACGTGTTCAAATGTGGTTCAAGCACCTCTAGGCCAATGACAGTCGATTCAAGAGTGGTCGATTTGCATATCGTTTGGGAAGGGCTTTCCCGTTCCTGTAATGAGAAGTTAACACAGGGCGAAAAAAAAGAGCCCACCGTTTCCGGCGGGCTCTTCGGACTAGAGAATCCTTTGGTCTAGACGTCGATCTGATCGAGCTTCACGATGTCTTGTTGCGGTGTGCTCGGCGTCTGCCCGAGAACGACCTCCTCGTAGAGCTTTGCCATCCGCTCGTCCTCGGGGGTTTTGACCAACTGCGCGTCACGGGCTTTCCGCTTTTCGTCGCGAGCATTCTTGGCGATACCCTTGTCGTCGAGATCGGTCTGCACTCCGTGATTGACGTCGGCCTGGTTCAGCACGAGAGAGTGCTCCTCGGTTGGCAGATCGACTTCCTTGTTGCCGGCATAGATGAGATGTCGGCCGCGCTCCTCATACCACTTGTGGATGGTTGCTGTCTGATGCATCTTCTCGATGATCTGACGCCAGCCAACCCCGGTGTTGTATGCGCAGAAGGAGATCTCGCCTTCTTGCGTGGCGTAAGGGATGATGCACTGCTCGGTGCGACGGAAGTCGTAGTTGAACAGATCCTGGAACCACATGCCGGCGATGAACAGGAAGTTCCACCGGTCGGCACGCCGCTTCTCGATGTCCGCCATGGTGCGGTCGCCGGTGACCTTGCCGTAGTTCTTTCCGGTCACGTTGTAGGTCTTGTCGAACTTCTCGAGGAAGGCCTTGAGCGTGAAGTGGGTCGGGGACTTGAACGAATTGTAGTTCGAGCACGTAGCTCGAGTCGAGCGCGTCACCGATAAGGCCATACCGAAAGCCGACCAGAACTTTCCTCGCGCCGCGTCATTCAGCGTGGCAATATCCGTGGATAGCCGATCGGCATTCAAGAACGCCGTGACCGGTACACTCTCCTTGGTTTCCTTGTCGACCATGACCGCCATGCCTACGCCGCAGTTCGGGTGGCAGCCGCAGCTGAACTGGCCCCAATCCTTGTCCGGACCGTGAACGAGGTCGGCCCAGTCGGAGAAGGTTCCTAGGAACGAAATCGGGAACCAATCCCGAGCCGGCTCGCCGAGTCCGGTCTGGTTCTTCACGTCGTGCGCCAGGTGAGACAGCGTGTAGCGTTGCGCCATGCGCCGCTCCGGGGTGATCTCCTCATCGCGACCGGTAAAGGAGACCGGTTGGAACGAGAGGAACGGGATTTTCTTGGGGTTATCCAGCGCAAAGCGGACCACCGATCCGACCTGCTCGTTGTTGATACCGTTGATGAGGGTGATGACCGGGACGATGTCGACACCGTTGGAGTAGAGGTTCTCGATCGCCTGCAGCTTCACGTCGAAGAGGTTGCCGACGCGACGGTGCGAGTTGGCGGCGTTTCCGATACCGTCGAATTGCAGGTACGCGTAGCGCAAGCCGGCAGACGCCGCTTCACGGCAAAACGTCGTGCTCTTGGCGAACTCGATCCCGTTGGTCGCTGCCTGCGTGCTGATGTAGCCTACTTTCCTTGCGTAACGAACCGCATCGAGGAAATAAGGGGACATCGTAGGCTCGCCGCCCGAGAACTGCACCGACATCTGGCGCTTCGGCTTGATGATCATGGCATTGTCGAGGAGCTGTTTCACGTCATCCCATGTGAGCTCGTGGACAAAGCCGACCTGATTGGCATCCATGAAGCAAGGATCACACATCATGTTGCAGCGGTTGGTGAGGTCGATAGTGAGTATCGACCCCCGGCCGTGCTTGATGGTGCTGCTGCCGTGATCGTGAAGCTTGGAGTCGTTGTGGGCGCGGATATCCCGACCGGGGAACATCTTCTCGAGGTGCGCGAAGAAATCGGTATCGATGGCCATGAGGTCCTCGAAGTGCCCGTGCCGCGGGCAGTCCTTGACCATCATGATGTTCCCGTCACGCTGGATGATCTGAGCTTTGATCTCTCCGACCTTCTCGTTGATGAAAACTTTATAGTCGACGTCGCCGTCGCCGTTGATGATCTGGTCCCGCGCCTCCGGGATGCACTTCGGACACAACGAGTCCGTCGTCCGGGGCCAGCCCAGAGTTGGCTTCGTCTTCTGCCACGACTTCTGCAGCGGTTTGTCCGACCACTTCGGTGTGAACGAGGCCCGGGGACGGACGCGGTTCAGTCTTTCGAAGACGAACCAGGCACCGTTTGCGACGAGGCTGACAGCTTTTTCAACGTACTTGACCGGTCGATGCATGAGAAACTCCACCTCTTTTGGTTATAGGGCGGTTATGGTTGGGGGCGTCTGGGAAATAAGTTGTTTCCCCCCACCAACATAAACGAACATATGAAGTGACACGCGATACAGAATAGGGGAGTCGAGCCGTGCAAGCTACCAGAAATGAACGAACTAGCCGGAATCCGGATTGTAAGGGCCTCGGGGGCCATTGAACGGTCCCCAAAGGCCGGGAAGCGCGCGTCTCGGGCCAAGAAGTGCTTTGTTTGCCTGCCTTTAGAGCCGTCGGGAATTCCCCGCGACCGGGCGGTCAGTCCGCAACTGCCTGTATCGATTCGAGTTATGGGTGCAGCTAATGTAGGGTGCTATGTCCTTCGACTCCCATGTCGCTGGGGATCACGTTCCTATTGATGTGGTTATCCAGATTGATCACGTACGTCTCTTTGGCCTCAATTAGGGTCGGGGAGTGGGTGGCGGCGATGATCCGGAAGTTCTTCTGGTCCACGAGCTCCAAGAGCATCTTGAGCACGCGCCTCTGATTGGACGTCGAAAGCGCCATTTCTGGTTCGTCGAGGAGGAGCACCGTGCCATCCGGCAATTTGGGAAAGCTCTCCTTGAACAGGGTCAACATCACTTGGCCATGGCTGGCCATTTCAAGAAACTCTTTCATTTCCGGCTGGTCTTCGAAGAAGCCGAGTTGGTTGCGCGGGTTGTGCTGCTCAGCATCGAACAAAAAAGTCTTCGTGGCATTGATGCCCTCGAGCTCGGCTTTGTAGACATACCCGTCGGCCTGTTCCCCCTTGAAAGCCAAATACAAAGAGTGGAGGAGTGTCGATTTCCCGGATGCGTTCTCTCCCTGGAGGAGGATCAGAGGATGAGACAGGTCCACGATCATGGGCATGTGGAAGCCGAGATCGGTAAACACCGGGTGGGCTAAGATTTTGAGATGCATGTTCATGATAAAGCGTTCTCCTTGTCGGGGCTCTCGGTTGGTCGCCGGCTTGCCGCCAGCTTGCCGCGAGGCTTGCAGCCGACCCCATACTGTACATTATTAGGTGCTGGCCGCAACACCGACGCCTGGCTACATCCGGTTGTAGCACCGTCCTATTTTGGCGTCCGAAAGCGCTTGCATCGCGTCTGGCTAGGTCGATAGCGGCAACCGCCTCGATTGACGCCGAGCGCGGGCAGCGCTCGTTCCACAGGCGCTGCCACTGGCGGGAGGTCGAGAATCCGTTGTGCTAGGATGGGGGCGTCCTCGGTAGGCGGGGAGGTTTCCCCCTAAGGAGTTTTCAAAAGAAGTCGATGAGCGTCAAAGAAAAGAGTCGGTTCGTTTCCTTTCTGCAAGAACACAACCAACAGACTTGGAACGAAGCATTGAGTAGCCTCGTTCCTTCTATTCATCCCGTCGACCGGACCGCCGCCCGCATCTGGTTCGGCTTCTGGCCCCTCGAGCTCCAGGAATCGCTCGGCGAGTCTGCCGGACCTGAGGAGATGGCGCGAGCGATGGATCTGGAAGGGAAGTGGCAACTCGAAGAACAGGTCGACGCGTCCGTGGACTTTCTCTACGGCTCGCGGTATTGGGCGGCTGTCAAGAAGGCGGTTCTCGCTCAGGCCGAAGGTTACGACAAGCCGGAGGGCAAGAGCCTCGAACAGCGCATTCGAGAAGTCGCGAGCCGTGTAGCGTCCCAGGAAAAGACCAAGGAATCGACCGTTCTAGGCGTTACTGCGGTTGCGTTCATGATCTTGCAGCAAGTAGGGATGGAGTCCTTTGCCGCAGTTGCCGAAAAGCCCGCTCCCCCCGCTCGCAAAACTTGGGCATCCCGCACGCCTGACGAAGTCGTTAAGAAGCGCGAAAAGAAGCGTGGGGGAGGGTTGATCGGATTCCTGAAGGGGTTGGGGCAGAGCTATCGGGTGGTTTGGGACGAGAGCAAGGGAGACGGGTTCTTTCAAGCCCGACACGGACAAGACTTGGCTATGGCCGCCGCGACCGATACGCGCGACTACCGGGCGATGGATTACCGCTGCGTCGACGGGCCGATCCCCGTGGAGTGCCGGGTTGCATCTTGCGGATATTGTTGGATCGGCGTGATCCAGGGGAACAGCAACTTGTCCGACATCTCCGACTTCGAAAAAGGGCGGTTGAACTACTTCGGATACGACGCGGTCAACGGTGCCGACGACTCGAAGCCTCTGATTCGCCTTGCGTGTCAAAGTCAGTGCCTGGGAGACGTCACTGTTGTGACGCCACCCTGGAACGGCGAGCTAAAGCGGCGCCATGACAAGTCCCGCGACGAGCTCGGGACCGCCTGACAGCCTGAGAGGCTGACAGGCTGACAACCTGACGCTCCCTTTCTTGACGCTAGCTCCGTAGGGCTCCCTGTAATAAAGTAGGCCTCACGGTTTCCCATGGCAGAAGAACCCAAGCTCGCCCTGTTCGTCGACCTCGAGAACATCGCCCTCGGTGTGAGGGACGCGACGCCCAAGGGCAAAGGCTTCGAGATCCATCGAATTCTGGAGCGGCTCGTCGAAAAGGGCAAGATCATCGTCAAGAAGGCCTATGCCGACTGGGGAAGCTACCGAGATTTCAAGCGTCCCTTTCACGAAGCTGGCATCGAGCTCATCGACATCCCGCAACGACGCTACAGCGGCAAGAACAGCGCTGACATCAAAATGGTGGTCGACGCCATCGACCTGTCATACTCAAAGGAGCACGTTAACTACTTCGTGATCGCCTCGGGAGACAGCGACTTCGTCCCCTTGGTGTCCAAGCTCAAGGAAAACGACAAGACGGTGATCGGCGTGGGAGTTAAGAACTCTACGTCCGAGCTCTTGGCTTCGAACTGTGACGAGTTCATTTATTACGACGATTTGGTAAGGCAAACGCCTCGCGAACTCCCCCGCATGGCCAAGCTCCCCAAGAAGAAGCAAGAATGCTTCAAGCTGGTCTTGGACGCTATCGAAGCTCTGGAGCGCGAAAACAAGGAAGTGATCTGGGGGTCGATGGTCAAGCAGACCATCAAGCGAAAGAATCCATCCTTCAGCGAGTCCTACTACGGCTATAGTCGGTTCAATAGTCTGCTCGAAGACGCGGCGCGGTTGGACCTCATCAAGATCAGCAAAGACCAGAAGAGCGGTACCTATATTGTTGCCGGTCTTGGCGAGGAAGTCGCCTAGGTCCGACGCTTATGCCACTTTGATTAGTGGCTACTTCCCATTTTGGTGTCCGCACGGACACTGGGCTAGTTAATGGCACGCCGCATTTTAAGTCCACCCGAACAGCCGGTACGATCGGTCGCTATCTGCACAAAGACGGGTAACAGATTAGAAATCTAACGGTAGAAGCCCATGACAAAGCCGGTTCTGCTCACCGTCGATGACGATGTCGATGTGCTCGCCGCCGTCGCGCGGGACCTGCGTACGCGCTACGGCCGGGACTACCGCATCCTGCGGGCGGACTCTGGGATTGGCGCTCTCGAGCTCCTCGGCGAACTGAAGGAGCGGGGGGAGCCAGTTGCGCTCATGCTCTCGGACCAACGCATGCCGAAAATGGACGGGGTGGCATTCTTGTCCGAGGCGAAGAAGTTGTACCCCAAGAGCAAGCGGGCGTTGCTTACAGCCTATGCCGACACCGAGGCGGCGATTGGAGCGATCAACGAATCGCAAGTGGATTACTACCTATTGAAGCCATGGGACCCCCCGGACGAAAAACTCTACCCCGTGCTCGACGAAATGCTCGACGGGTGGCGTGCAGGCTTTCGACCTGGCTACGGCGGCGTTCGCGTCGTCGGGGAACGATGGTCGGCACGGTGCCACCGCATTCGCGACTTTCTTGCGCGCAATCAGGTTCCGTACCGCTTCCTTGACGTGGAATCCTCGCTAGAGGCGGGCGAGCTCGTGTCGGATCAAGGCGGCGATGCGTCTAACCTGCCGTTTGTCGTGCTGCCGGGCGGGGTGAGACTCGCTCGGCCCGAGCTAGCAGAGATTGCGGAACATATCGGCCTGAAGACGAAGGCCAAAGAAAACTTCTACGATCTCGCCATCGTCGGTGCCGGTCCCGCAGGTTTGGCATCGGCGGTCTACGGCGGCTCGGAGGGACTGCGCACGGTGCTCATCGAGCGAGAGGCTCCGGGAGGACAGGCTGGGACCAGCAGCAAGATCGAGAACTACCTTGGTTTTCCGTCGGGGATCTCGGGCGGCGATCTCGCCCGGCGCGCGGTCGATCAGGCACGCAGATTCGGTGTCGAGATCCTGACGCCGCAGGAGACCACCGCTCTCAGAGTCGAGGGACCTTACAAGCACTTGACGCTTTCCGACGGATCCGAGATTTCCTGCCACGTCCTCATGCTCTCCATGGGGGTGTCATGGAACCTGCTCACCGCCGCCCGCGCGGACCGTTTCACTGGTGTGGGAATCTTCTATGGCGCGGCGATGATTGAGGCTCCCCACGTCAAGGGGCAGACCATCTGCATCGTCGGTGGAGGAAATTCCGCCGGCCAGGCCGCGATGTACTTCAAAGATTACGCCGACGAAATCGTGATGATCCTCCGCGGCAGTTCTCTGGGCGCGAAGATGTCGCATTACCTCGTCAACCGGATCGAGTCTACCGAGAATATCCAGGTGCGACTGAACACCGAGATACGAGCCTGCCACGGGGGTGAACGGTTGGAAGCTCTGGAGCTCCGGGACAACCAGACCGGGAATACCGAGGTTCTGGCGACCGGCTATCTGTTTGCATTTCTTGGAGCCACGCCCCGTACCGGATGGTGCGACGGCAACGTGGCCTGCGACGCGCGCGGGTTCATTCTCACCGGTCCCGATCTGGACGCCGCCACGCACCTTCGTGACTGGCCCCTCGAAAGATCGCCCTATCTCCTAGAGACGAACATGCCCGGGATATTCGCCAGCGGGGACGCGCGACACAATTCCGTGAAGCGTGTGGCGTCGGCGGTGGGCGAAGGTTCGGTCGCTGTCTATTTCATGCACGAGTTTCTGGCTGCCCGCTGACGTTCCCATGAAGTTCACAGTAGACGAATTGCGTCCACTGAAGATTTTCGAAGGGTTGTCCGACAATCAGCTCGCCTGGTTCGGCGAGCACGGCGCGAAGCTAGAGCTCGTTCCCGGCGATCGCATGCTCGAACGAGGTCAACCCGCCGATTTCATGTTCGTTGTCGTCACGGGTTGCATCGAAGGCTATGAGGAGGTCGGAGGGCAGTGGCTGCTCGTAGCCACAACGGAACGGGGGCAGGTAACGGGCATGCTCCCCTTTTCGCGGATGACCCATTATCCCCGCTACGCCGTCGCGGCCGAGCCTTCCCAGGTGCTTCGCGTTAAGAAGAGCGACTTCCGCGAAATGTTGGACGTCGGCTGGGACGTCGTCCAGCGGCTTGTCGCGCAGATGTCGGATCGCGTGCGCGGAGATGTTCGTCTCGAGCAGCAGCAGGAAAAGCTGATGGCCTTGGGCAAGCTCTCCGCTGGTCTGGCGCACGAGCTCAACAACCCGGCCGCCGCCGTGCGGCGCGCGGCCGCCTCGCTCTCCGAGCACCTCGCGAAACTGCCGGCTTGTCTCTCCGGGCTGGCGGGCGCGCACCTGGATGAGGTAGCGATCGGCGCCATCCAGCAACTCCCGGCGCTGCTCCGGGAGCGTGAAGCCGTCGTGCTTTCACCGCTCGAGCGGGCCGAGCGGGAAGAGGATCTCGCCTCTTCGCTGGAAGATTGTGGAGTCGCCGACGGCTGGCACATCGCTGGGACGTTCGCCGATGCCGACCTGACCGTCGAGGATTTGGAGACTTTCAGAGGCAAAGTTCCGCCGAATGCCCTCGGCGATGCGCTCGTCTGGCTCGAGTGCGGGCTCGCAGCAGAGCGGGTGGTAGCCGAGATCGCATCCTCTTCGGGGCGGATCTCCGCGCTAATTGCTTCCGTCAAGACGTACTCGCACATGGATCGCTCGGGCGAGCACAAACTCACCGACGTCCGGGAGGGGCTCGACAACACGCTCACGATGCTCCGCCACAAGATCGAGAAGAAGAACATCCGACTGGCGCGTGACTACCAGGAGGACCTGCCGAGGCTCACTGGCAATGCCGGTGAGCTCAACCAGGTCTGGACCAACCTTATCGACAACGCAGTGGACGTCATGGAGGAGGGCGGTGAACTTCGCATCGAGGCGAAACAAAAAGACACGGGCGTCGTGGTGAACGTGATCGACGACGGTCCCGGTATTCCGGACGATCTACGCAACCGTATCTTCGACCCTTTCTTCACGACGAAGGCAGTCGGCGAGGGCACGGGGCTAGGTCTAGACATCGCGCTGCGCATCGTCAGGACCCACCGGGGCCGCATTGACGTTCGCTCGAGGCCTGGTCGTACCGAGATGCGTGTGTACGTACCTGTCAGCAGTCGCAACGACCCGCCCGAAAGCGGGTAAGGGGACGGATCGGAACTTGTATCTCGTGAGCCTGCTGACCGCGTGTCAGCTCAATCATGGCAAAGGGGATTTTGGCGGCCGCACGGAGACCTGTACACTAAAGACATGCACCGAAAGGCGTTCATCGCCTGTCTCATAACGTCGCTCGCGGCGTGTCAGGGAGATCCCAACGTGGCCTTGGTCGAGGCCTCGAAACAAGGTGACGCCGACCAGATACCGGACCTCTTGGAGGCCGGCGCCGACCCGAACCTTCGAGACGAGGATGGGTCTTCGGTGCTCATGTTGGCGGTTGTTTCTGGCAAGCACGACGCCGTGCGTGCCTTGCTCGAAGGCGGAGCCGAGCCTCAAGCGACGATCGAAAACGGATCGACAGCATTGCACGTCGCGGCCGGAACCGGCGATGCGGCGGTGGTACGCACGCTGCTCGAACTAGGTGCCGACGTTAATAGCAGGACCAGCTCCGGCACGACCTCTTTAATGATGGCGGCCCTTTGGGGGCATCTCGACGCGCTCCAAGTCTTGCTAGAGGCGGGTGCGCAGAAGAACCTCAAGAACGAGGACGAATCCTCGGCACTGATGCTTGCCACGATGGAACGCCGTCCCGAGATCGTTAGAGCACTTCTGGACGCCGGCGCCAACCCGAGGATCGAGAGAAGGGGACTCACTCCTTTAATGATGGCCCGGCGGGAGGGCTATACCGAGATCGAGATCATGCTGCGCGATGCACTAGGGCTTGGCAAAAAGAAGGGGCGGAAGTTCTAGGCGCGACTAGTGGACGGTAATAATGAAATCGATACTGGACTTCATCGCCGCTATCCACGCGCCCCCCTCACCCGCCCGCCGAAGGCGGGCGACCTCTCCCCCGGAGTCGGGGGAGAGGTAATAGAGGTGGTACCAACTTCGTTGGCACGGCCTATTAGCGGCGGTTTCGATAGAGCTTCTCGTCCACGGCGCTGGTCATCTTGTCCACGTCGAGATTCCCCAAGAATTCACTAATACGCTCGGCCTCGCGTCGCGGATTCGCCACGACGTCCTTGTAGTTCACTTCCAGCAGCTCGAAACAAGGACGATGTTTCATCAGGTAGTTCACTTTCCAGAGATGATTCTTGTAGACCTCTAACATCTCCTCGTCCGAGGTTTCGGAAGCCTCAGCCCGATTCTTCAGCATTTTCGTTTGGGAGGCCAGAACCTCGTCCAGGTTACGGCGCATGAACACCACCTTGTAGTTGTTCGTCTCCGGGAGATCTTTTAACAAGAAAGAGATGATCTTGATCGTCTTTCCCCGGAACTCCTTGAGGTAGGACTTGTCCGGCTCTTTCTCCAGCTCCTTGACCCGTTCGTACTCGTAATACCCTTTGGGGTTGTCCTCGCCGGCCTTTCGGATTCCGTCGGTGGCGATGCTGAGCCCGGCGGCCTCCAGCATCTGCATGGTCATGGACGTCCCGGAGCGGGGGAGGCCCGAGACGACAATCAGCGGCTCACCGAACCGGATTCTTCTATAAGTCCTGACTAAAGTGGATGTCATCCGTGGGCTCCCGACTCCTCCCGGGTTTGGGGGCCGGCGTCAAAACCTAGTAAGATAACGCTCTAGAGCTTGAAATGCCAGCCGCTTCTCAATAAACTACGTGATTCTGGCCCGTTGCCGCGGCGCAGACCAGCCAACCGCTTTCCCCGCATGCGGAAGAGCGGCCCAACTTGCGCCTTCTTGAAAGGAAGACATCCGTTGATGCGATCTAGTTCGATGGGGAAGAGGGTTTCGAGGGCCGCCCCAGTGGTGATTTTCCTGGCGGCCATTCTTGGCTCGGCGGAGCCGGCCTTCGCCTACATCGGCCCGGGCGCTGGCTTCGCGCTCCTATCCTCTTTCCTTGTTCTCTTTACCACCATTATCCTCGCGATTTTTTCCCTGCTCATTCTTCCTTTCCGTGCGCTCTTCCGGCTCATCTTGCGCAAGACGCGGCCGAAGCCGTGGATCAAACGTATGATCGTTGTGGGATTCGACGGGCAAGATCCTAAGATCACCGAGCGGCTCTTGAAGAAGGGAAAGCTTCCGAACTTCAAGCGCCTGGCCGAGATGGGAAGTTATAGCCGCCTCCGTACCACCTTTCCTTCGATCTCGCCGGTGGCCTGGTCTTCCTTCAGTACCGGCACCAATCCGGCGCGCCACAACATCTATGATTTTCTTGACCGTGATCTCCGGACGTATTTGCCGGTACTTTCTTCGACACACATCGGCGGGCTCGAGAAGTTCCTGAAGATCGGACGTTATCGGGTTCCCCTGCGCAAGCCGGAAGTCCGGCTGCTCCGCAAGTCCAAACCCTTCTGGTCGATCCTGGGCGAGTACAACATCTGGAGCTCGATCATTCGGGTTCCGATTACCTTTCCCCCCGATCACTTTTACGGAGCGCAACTCAGTGCGATGTGTGTGCCGGACCTCTTGGGCACGCAAGGAACGTTTCAACTTTTCACGACTCGGCCCGCCACCGAAAAATTCAAGGAAGGTGGCATTCGGATATCTCTCACGCCAAACGGGGACCGATTCGAGACCAAGTTCGAGGGGCCCGAGAATCTGTTCAGGGAAGACAACGCGAAGCTCCAGGTTCCGTTTACGATTGCTCTGGATCGAGCCGCAAATCGGGTGCGGGTTTCGATTGGCAGTGACGAGGTGGAGCTTCAGAAGGGGCATTTGAGCGACTGGGTCACGCTGACCTTCAAGGCCGCTCCGGGGATCAAGGTCTCGGGCATTTGCCGCATGATGGTGACCGAGATGGAGGAGTATTTTTCGCTCTACGTGACTCCCATCAACATCGATCCCGAAAAACCCGCCATGCCGATTTCCCACCCATCGTACTACTCGACTTATCTTGCCAAGAAGATCGGTCCCTACTCAACGCTTGGGCTCGCGGAGGACACCTGGGCTCTCAATGAAGGCGTGACCGATGATGGCACGTTCCTCCAGCAGGCTTATGACATCGATGGTGAGCGCCAGGAGATGTTTTTCGCTGCGATGGATCGGCTTCGTCGTGGGAGCCTGGTCTGCGTCTTCGACGCGACGGATCGTATCCAGCACATGTTCTGGCACTATACCGAGGACGGACATCCCGCCACCCAAAATGGAAAAGCGGATCTAGTGGGCAAGTACCGCGACACAATCGATGAGATCTATATCCATAACGACAAGCTGGTGGGCAAGGTGCTCGATCAACTCGAGGACGGAGACGTGCTCTTCGTGATCTCGGACCACGGCTTCAGTTCTTTCCGCCGAGGCGTGAACCTGAATGCCTGGCTACAGGCCAACGGCTATTTGACACTCAAAGACGGTGCCGACGGGTCAGCGGAGTGGCTGCGTGACGTCGATTGGTCGAAAACGAAAGCATACTGCCTCGGTCTCACTGGAATGTTTCTCAATGTGAAGAACCGAGAGGGACAGGGGATCGTCGAGCAAGGAGCGGAGGCGGAGGTGTTGAAGGCGGAGCTCATCTCCAAGCTCAACGGACTGAAGGACGACGAAAAGGGTGCGGTGGGAATCAATGAAGTCTTCGATACCGCCAACGTATACGGCGGTCCTTATATCGGAAATGCCCCGGACCTGATCATCGGTTACAACGGCGGCTACCGAATTTCCTGGGACTGCGCCACCGGCATGGTCTCCGGACCTGTTTTCGAGGACAACACAAAAGCGTGGAGCGGCGATCACTGCATCGATCCACGGTTGGTCCCCGGCGTGCTGTTTTGCAATCGCGAGATCGATTCCGAAGATCCGGCCCTCATCGATATCGCGCCGAGTGCGCTCCGGATGTTCGGTCTCGAGCCACCGAAACATATGGATGGCAAATCCTTGTTTACCAAGGAAACGTTTCAAGGCGCGGGGAGCTGACGATGGGCCCAACGCGAGCCATCGGCCTGGCTTTGGTGCTCGGTGTAAGCCTGGTAGGAGTCTCCTGCGGGAGCGACAAGACCAGTGAGCCGACCGGACCGCGGGTCATCATTCTGGGGTTCGACGGCATGGACCATGGGCTCGCCGCCAAGTTCATGTCGGAGGGAAAGCTCCCGAACCTCTCGCGCGTAGCCGAGCAGGGACATTTCTCTCCGCTAGCGACTTCCGTGCCACCGCAGAGCCCAGTGGCGTGGTCCAACTTCATCACCGGCATGGACTCGGGTGGCCACGGTATCTTCGATTTCGTACATCGGGATCCGGAAACGATGTTCCCCTTCCTATCGTCGGCCGAGACCCATGCCGGAGGGACAACGATCAAGGTCGGGAAATGGCAGATCCCGCTTTCTGGTGGCTCCGTCGAGCTGCTGCGTCGAGGGAAGGCCTTCTGGGAGGTGCTCGAGGAAAACGGCGTGGAGACGACGATCATCCGGATGCCGGCGAACTACCCCCCGTCGGGGACCGCCACTCGTGAGCTGAGCGGCATGGGAACCGTCGACATCATCGGCTCGTACGGGACGTTTTCGTTCTATACCTCGGAGCTCTTCGCCTTCGCCGGTGAAGACATTTCCGGTGGGAAGGTCTACGAAGTCGATGTTTTCGACAGCGTCGTGGAGGCCGAACTCTACGGGCCCGACAATCCTTTTCTCGTGGAGCCGAAAAAAGTCACCTCGCCGTTTACCGCGTATCTCGATCCCGAAGAGTCGCTTGCCAAGATCGTCGTCGACACCGAAGAAGTCGTTCTCGCGGTAGGAGAGTGGAGCGACTGGGTGCCCATAGAATTCGATCTCATTCCGACTCAGAGTTTGCCCGGAATGGCCCGTTTCTATCTCAAACAGATAGAGCCCGACTTCGAGCTCTACGTCACTCCGATCAATCTCGATCCCTATGAGCCGGCGCAGCCCATCTCGACACCCGCTTCTTATGCCGCGGAGGTGGCCGAAGCATCTGGTCGCTTCTACACCCAAGGAATGCCGGAGGACACCGCCGCCCTCATGGAGGACGTGTTCACGCCCGAAGAGTTTCTAACTCAGTCCAAGATAGCGGGAGAAGAAAACGTCGAGCAGTACAAATGGGTGCTCGACCAATTCACGAACGGCCTCCTTTTCTACTACTTCGGCAACGTGGATCAAATCAGTCACATGATGTGGCGGGGTCGAGACCCGGGACACCCGGCCTACGATGCGGATCAAGACGCCGGTTTTGCCGGCCTCATCGACGAGCTCTATCAGGGATTGGACCGAATTGTGGGCTATACGCTCGACAGAATGAACGAAGACGACCTGCTAGTCGTGATGTCGGACCATGGATTCACTTCGTGGCGGCGGTCCTTTCACTTGAACGCCTGGCTTCACCAGAATGGATTCCTCGCCGTACGGGATCCGAATATGGAAGACGACCCCGGGATTTTCGCCAACGTGGATTGGACGGGGACGCAGGCCTACGCGGTCGGCATCAATTCGTTGTATATCAATCTCCGCGGGCGTGAAAAGTGGGGAATCGTGAACCCTGTCGAGAGAGAAGCGATTATGGACGCGATCGCCGAGAAGCTTCTGGCGACCATTGATCCCGAGACCGGTGAGCAAGCCGTGACCAAAGTCTACAAACGAGAAGAGTTCTACAAGGACCGCGGCGAGCTCGAGATCGGTCCCGATTTAGTCATCGGTTACACCAAAGGAACCCGAGGCTCCAACGAGTCGGCATTGGGCGCGGTCGGCAAAGAGGTGTTTAGCGACAACACCAGCATTTGGAGCGGCGACCACGCTATGGACCACGAAGCGGTTCCCGGCGTTCTATTCGCGAGTCGTCCTCTAAAGAGAGATGCCACTCGATTACAAGACCTGGCAGCCGCAGTCCTAGCGGAATTCGGCATCGAGGGAGAGTTTCCCTCGCGAGTTGGCGAAGACGTGGAGGCCGGTAAGGGAGGAAGTTGATGTTTGGGTCGACGAAAGTGAAGTTGGATACAGATTTGGTGGCCAAGGTCAAGAAGTATTCGGACATCGCCGGATACTCCTCGCCCGAGGAGTTCATCACCCATGCTCTCGAAAAAGAGCTGGCCAAGCTCGAGGACGCTGGCTCCGAAGAGGAGATCCGTAAAAGACTTCAGGGGTTGGGTTACATCTCCTAGCCGCCGGTCGCGAATCGTATGTCGTACATCAACGCTATATTGAGGCCTGTCTTCGAGCTTCTTCTTTCGCCCTTTAGCGGGCTTCCTGCCATCGTGGGGCTGGCGGTGGTGTCGCTGATCACGGCCATCGGGATGCTCCTAGTCTTCAAGAAGACTTCGAACCAGGATGCCATTGCGGCTGTGAAGCGGCGCATTCACGCCAACCTTTTCGAGATCCGCCTCTTTAACGACGATCTACGAGCCATACTGCGTTCGCAAACCGAGATCCTCCGTCACAACCTGACCTATCTTCGCCTGTCCGCGGTTCCCATGTTGTGGACCTTGCCGCCATTGATCTTGATCATCGCTCAACTTCAATTTCACTACGGCTACGCTGGACTCGATCCCACTAATCCGGTTCTCCTCAAAGTCGAGCTCCAAGACAGCGGGAACAACGCTTCGTGGGAAGAAGCGCCCCGGCCGGAGCTCACCCTGGCCGCTCCCTCCGGTATACGGATCGAGACACCTGGTCTGTGGATTCCTTCGCTTCGGGAAATGGATTGGCGAATAGTCGGTGAAGGGAGCGGGGACTACGTAGTCGAAGTGAAACTCGATGGTCAGTCTCACTCGAAAACGGTGCGAGTCTCGAACGACGTCGTGCTTCGATCGCCCTCGCGTTTGGAAAAGGGCTTCTTGAACCAACTCCTTTTTCCGGCCGAGCCCCCCCTACTGGCGGACAGTCCCATCAAATCGATCACCGTGAACTACCCGGAGGCGGCGGTGAATACTTTCGTTTTCGGATGGTCACTGCACTGGATGATCATCTACTTCGTGCTAGCCATCGCCTTCGCATTCGCCCTCAGGAACACGTTCAAAGTCCAGATGTAACGGGTTTGCGGGTACGGGTCTTCGGGCGCATAATGTCTCTAAATCAGTAAAACGTGCGCTAGGAGGAGTTTGGCGATGAGCCAGAAACTAAATGGGCTTGTCCTCGCTGCTTTTTTGACGACCGGCCTCATCACCGGTGCGGTCGCGGTGGCCAAGGATAAGCCTCCCGTGGCGACAGGCGAGTTTCAGTTCCTGCTGGTGGGAAAACGTATCGGCGAGGAGCGGTTTCGGGTCTTCAAGGATAAGAAGGACTATCGCATCGAGTCCACCACGACCTTCTATTGGCCGAAGCCGAGCGCTCAACATTACGAGTGGAAGCTGGATCGATCTCTTCAGCCGGACAAGCTGGACCACGATCTAAGAGAAGGTGGCAAGGTGATCACCGTCGAGCTGAGGAAAAAAGGCAAGAACTGGCGGAGCGAGGTCAAAGGAAAAAACGTCAAGAAGGTCAAGGAAGACATGGGCCTGAGGCAGTCTGCGGAGATCGATTTCGGATCACCTTTGTTCCAGTGGATTACTTTTCGACACCTCAAGCTTGCAGAAGGGGAAAAGAAAGACGTTGAAGTGATCGTGCTCGAAGCGCCGAAGCCGAAGGTGGCACGCATCGAGCGAACCTACACCCGGCTACCGGACGAAGGGGTTCAAGCCGATGTGCAAGGCGAGGTTGTGGCCTCCATTTATGATGTGACCCAATCGGAATCCAGTTACCGGCTTTGGTTGGATCCAAGCGGCTTCCCTATCCGCACCGAGCGAGAAACACCCGACGGTCTGCTCGAGATTCGACTGGTCCGTTTCGATAAGCACCCGCGGGCCTGGTGAGGGCGACGGCCGGTTCGACTCACCCGGTCGAGGCCAGTTGGCAGCCTGAGTAGACTGGCCCTGGCTCGCGTGCACGGCTGTCGGAGCGCCGGAATCGCCCCATCACTTCCTTTCCGTACGTGCGTTCAGCCAGATATTGGTTGTGCGCTGGACACATCATTTGAACGTTGTCAGGGCTGTGGTCGCCGCCCAGGGCAAATGCCTCGTCGTGGTGAAACTGCAGCGCATTGCGACTCCGGCACCGTCTGCCGCGTCCGTCCACAAAGGTACAACGGTTCCCGTCGCGCTCGCTGACCGTGCGCCGCACTGCGGCCGGGATGTAACGTGACGACGGCGATGTGTCGGTCTCTTCGACGCTCTTCCTAGGGGCTGTCGTCTTGCCGAAGCGCTTCGCCTCGAGTCTTTCGAGCTTCTCGCTCACGGCTTCTTCGATGATCGCAGCCAGGTCGCCGTCTGGAACCGATGAACGCATGAGCGCCTGGAGCCGCTCTAACTTGGCGTGGAACTCGGCGTTGGCCGTGAACTGGACCTTGTAACGGGCAGGCGCCAGGGGCTCGACCAAAGCGGGCTTGGTCTTCGCAGGAGCGGGTAACTCGATCGCAACTTGGTCCGGACCGAGTTGCGAGGCTGCTTTCTTCGGTCGCTGGGGTAGCTTTCGCATCACGGTTGGAACATCCGGCTTCGGGGTGATTTCGATCACCAACTCCTCGATCTCTCGTTTGGATCTATGCGCCGCACGAGCCAGAAGCGTTTCTCGATTGGCTTCGGTCAGGTGCAGAGCGAGCTTGGCGATGCCGCTTAAGTGAAGCCGGCCGTCACCCAGCATCGCGAGCAGCATCGGATGCTTCCGAGACGCACGACCCACTGCGATGCGCAAATAGGCCTCGTGCTCCGACAAGTGCAACTCCTCCGTGCAGTAGGCAAACATAGAGGAGAATGCCCCTCTCGCATAGAGCCGCCGCTCGTCTACCTCGGCAATATGTGCGACAAGCTCTGACTCGATGCGTCGTGAGTTCTGCACCAGCCCTGTTAAGCGGCGGAGTAGCTCATCATCCGAAATTGATTTTAGTAACTTGCTAGACATGATTCGTCCCCCTCAAGAGTAATATAACAACGTACTTTTTTTGGCCTTGAGGCGACGTGAGCCGGTACGAATGTGCTTCGACGAAGTTTTTTGTCTCGAAGCTGCTAGGCGTTGACTAGAACGTCATCGCAAGCTTTAGAGATGGCAGTTCGAAGGTGATCAATGAGATCGGAAATTCTGTTGTGAAATCTTGTCAAGAGAAAAGATCACTTTTCTTAGTTAGGAACGAGCCGCTTCAGCTCCTCGAACCAGTTAAGTAGGCTAGGGGCAGAGCGACATCATGGCCACTTGGTCTGGACCAAGTTGAGGAACTGGCGTCGGTCTTGTCTTCTCTCGACGCTCGACATGCTGCCTATCTACTCACCCGTGCTCTGGCCCCTGCCACATCGTTGAGCTATGTTGGCATTTGGGAGGGCAAGGAGAGCAGCATGAAACGTTGTGCGGGTCTTACGCTTGGGCTTTTACTGTTTGCATTCGCGACATTTGCCGATAACGAGAAAGTGCCTTTGGATTCCGATCGTTGGGAAATCGAGGCCGAGGAATGGCGCATCGAGGAGCATCTCGGTGAGTCGAGTCTATTTTTGAAGGGTGGCGTTGCGGCCATCAAAGATTCGGTCTTCACGGACGGTATTATCGAGTTCGACATCGCGTTCCCGGAAGATCGGAACTTCGTGGGAGCCATGTGGCGTTTTCAGGGCGAGGAGAACTTCGAGGACTTCTACATAAGGCCTCATCAGTCCGGTAATCCGGACGCGACTCAGTATACGCCGGTCTTCAATGGCATTTCCGGTTGGCAGCTCTATCACGGGGAAGGCTACGCCGCGCCGGTCGAGTATCGGTTCGACGAGTGGATTCACGTGAAGATTGTGATCTCCGGAAGCCAGGGCGAGATCTACATTGGTGAAGGGGGCGAGCCGGCTCTCGTGATGCACGAGCTCAAACGTCGGGTTGCGTCAGGTAAGGTGGGACTGAGAGCAGGAAATCGGGCCGTCACTCACTTCGCCAACTTCAGCTTCCAAGCCGTAGAGAATCCGTCCCTGAAGGGTCGCCCCAAGCACCCGGAACCGGCCCCCGAAGGCACCGTCATGGCCTGGTCTGTCTCGAGCTCGTTCGCCGAGAGCGATCTCGAAGGCGAATACGACCTCGCCGACCCGCAGACGTTATCTCAACGGTCGCTTGATCTTCGCGGGAACGGATCCTTACCGGTCACGCGACTACCGCTTCTTGGGCTCGCTCGGGGATTTCGACGCATTGTATCTGCCACTCGAGGAGGGTGAGAACGAGCTTTGGATGGCGGTTACCGAGAGCTTTGGTGGCTGGGGAATCAAAGCCAGGTTCGATGACGTCGATGGGATCGAAATAGAATAGGGGGCGGTTCAGTTTCGAGAGCGCCAACTCGTGACGAAGACGCCGACGAGGAAAATGGTCAGCGTTCCCACCACGATGATCATGTTCGCGTGGAAGGGGCTCCGGAGGTAGGACTCGTCTGGAAGATGTGGCGAGAACGTCATCCAGAAGATGACGAGCACTCCGGCGACAACCGCCGTGACCGCCGCTGGCCGATCGGCCCGACGAGAGATGAACCCCAGGAGGAACAGTCCGAGCACACCTCCGGCGAAAATGCCGGAGAGAGTCCACCAAGCATCAAGGAGACTCTTCACGCCGATCATCGCGAGCGCGACACCGACTCCCAACACGCCCATCACCACCGTAGCGGCGTAAAGGACACGCATCGCCTCTCGTTCGCTCACGGTGCGCTGAAGCCACCCTCGATAAAGATCGGACAGAATGACTGTCGCCGAGCTATTCAGGCTGGTGTCGATGCTGCTCATCGCTGCCGCTAGGAGAGCCGCGATCAGCAGACCCGCCAAACCGGGTGGGAGTTCTCGAGCGATGAAGTGAGGAAAGACACGGTCGCCGAGCCCCTCTTTAGTCAACTCTGTTAACTCTGCCGGTTCCTCGTTAAGCGTGTCGGACTGCGTCACGACCTCGTGCCGTAGTTGTTCTTTCAGATCCGGGCGGGCCTCGTAGTAGGCGAAGAGGCCAGACCCAATAAGAAAGAACACCAAAGAGATCGGGACGTACAAGAGAGCGGCCAGCCACACCGCGCGAGCCGCCTCTCGATCGCTGCGTGCGGTGTGGTAGCGCTGCACGAAGCTCTGATCGATACCGAAATTGCTGAGGTTGATGAAGACTCCATAGAGGAGCACGACCCAGAATGTCGAGGTCGTGAAGTCGAAGGCCAAGCTACCGAGGCCGAACTTGCCTTCCCGCGAAGCGATCTCGAACAGTTGGCCAGGGCCTTCGGGCATACCGAAAAGCAGCATCGCCACCACGAGCAGGGCACCGAGCGAGAGCACCAGGCTCTGTGCGACGTCGGTCCAGATGACGGCCTCGATCCCACCGAGAAGCGTGTAAAGCGTCACAAGCGCGCCGGTGGCCACGATAATCGTTTCGATCGACCACCCGGTGAGAGCCGCGACGGCGATTCCGCCGCCGAACAGGATCGCTCCCATCCTGGCGAGTTGGGTCAGTAGGTAGCAGAGCATCGCGTAGACGCGAGCCCATCGCCCAAAGCGTCGTTCGAGATGCGTGTAGGCGGAGATTTCGCCGGTGTCTCGATAGAAGGGAACGAAATATTTCGTTGCGACCCATGCCGCGAACGGTAGAGATAGGCTGAAGACGAAGGAGTTCCAGTTCGAGGCATAGGCTTTCCCGGGAACTCCGAGAAACGTGTTGCTGCTGAGATAGGTTCCAAAAAGAGAAAGACCGACCGCCCAACCCGGCAAGGCCCCACCGGCAGCGGTAAATTCGTGCGCAGTCCGGCTGCGGCGGTAGAGCACACTTCCGAGCGTGACGATGCCGATGGTGTAGATTGCGAGAACGAGGAAGTCGAGAGTGGCCATCTTTTTTAGTCAGTGCGCGCGGGGCCCCACCCCCACGCGCTCACGCTCCGCGGCCTCGCTTTCGGCTTCGCAACCTGGGTCGCTCGCCGCTGCGCGTGGGCTCAAGGCTGTTTACCGCGTCTGAATTGTAACCTCTGGGCGGCGTGGTAGAGTAGGCGGAAATAGCGAGTCGGGAGGGGTTAGATGTCTACAGACACGCTCTGTGATCGCTACCGCAGCTGGTTCGATTACGAGGCCCGGGCCCATGAAAAGGTGCTGCGGTCGCTGCACTCCGTGCCCGCCTCTCATCGCGACGCGCCGGAGTTCCAAAAGGCTCTAGAACTGGTGGGACACATCGTCGCGGCGCGGTGGCTATGGCTCAATCGGTTCGGCGTCGTTGAGAGTGTCCCAACCCAGCTCTTTCCAGCGGATGTCGCTCTCGAGGAGTTGGACTCGCTCGTTGACGAGATGCATATCGTTTGGACTGCGTATCTCAGCCGTCTGGACTCGACGGAGCTCGAGAGAGAATTCGAGTATCAGAGCATGGAGGGGCCGCGGTTTCGAAATACTATCGAGGATCTTCTGACGCAGCTCTTCGGCCACTCTTGGTATCATCGAGGGCAAATCGCCGCACTGGTCCGGTTGTTGGGAGGCAAGCCGGCCGGAACGGATTACGTGTTTTGGAGACGCCAGCGAATCGATTGAGGAGATGATGATGGCAGAGTCGGACCTTTCCAGTAAGCGAGACGCGTTCATCGAGCGACTGGTCGAATCGTTGAGGGGCACGTTCGATATCTTCAGCGCCTACATCGGCGTGAAGCTCGGTCTATACGAGTCTCTCGCCGAGGCAGGGCCGTCGACTTCCGTCGAGCTTGCGTCTCGAACCTCCACGCACGAACGCTACATCCGCGAATGGCTGGAGCAACAGGCCGTCACAGGAATCCTCGATGTCGATGACGAGAAAGCGGCGGCAACTGCACGGCGGTTCAGTCTTCCGGAGGCACATGCCGAGGTTCTCGTCGATCGCGAGAGCTTGAACTACCTCGCGCCCCTTCCGCAGCTCTTGGTCGGCGCGGTTAGCCCACTAAGGCGATTGCTCGAAGCGTATCGCAAGGGCGGGGGAGTGCCGTATGCGGACTACGGCGACGATATGGTGAAGGGGCAGGAAGGCATCAACCGCACGATGTTCCTGCAGGAACTCGGTAAAGTTTGGTTACCTGCCATCACCGACCTCCACCAGCGCTTGGAATCAGACCCCCCGGGGCGGGTCGCCGATGTCGGTTGCGGTACCGGGTGGTCCGCGATCGGCATTGCGCAAAGTTATCCGAAGGTACGGGTGGACGGGTTCGACCTGGACGAGGCATCGGTCGAAATCGCTCGTGCCAACGGGCGGGAGGCGGGTCTCTCCGATCGCGTGCAGTTTCATGTCCGCGATGCCGCGGATCCACATCTCGCCGGTCGCTACGACTTGGTGACCGCTTTCGAGTGCATCCATGACATGTCTCGACCGGTGGAGGGTCTCAAGGCGATGCGCAGTCTCGCTGGAGACGACGGGACGGTTTTGGTCGTCGACGAACGGGTCGGGGAAGAATTCTCTACAAAGGATAATGGGATCGACTGGATGATGTACGGCTGGAGCATTTTTCACTGCCTTCCGGTTGGAAAAGTGGATGAGCCATCCGCCGAGACCGGGACGGTCATGCGCCCACCGGTTTTCAGGCGTTATGCCGAGGAGGCCGGTTTTAAGAGTGTAGAAATCTTGCCGATCGAGAGTCTTTTCTTTCGATTCTATCGTCTCGTTCCGTAAAGTTGGGTTTTGCCGAACAATCTTTCCTTCAACGGTTTCTTACTTGGTTTCTTTCTCGTTGGCGAAGTAATCCTCGCCGGGTGCGGATCGCAAGATGCTCACATCGCATATGACCTTGTCGAGCATCTCCCAAGCGCCGTTGTCATTAGAGAGAGCCCTCTTCTGGACTTCGGCTCAGGCTCGAGTCGGGCTCTCCTTTACGCGGGCTGGTCCCGGGATGAGGTCGCCGCCGACGGAACGACGTTTGTTTGGGGGGTAGGGGAGGGGTCGTCTCTAAACTTTTTTCTGGCCGAGCCACGCGACCTTGCTCTGACTTTCCGTTGTTGGCCCTTTTCGTATCCGGGCGCACCTTCCCAGACACTGACTTTGTGGATCAATGGCCACGATGTCGGCGGTCTGGAGCTCGGAGCGACGGCCTTGGAGTATAGGATCGAAGTCCACGCGGCAGACCTCATTTCTGGCACCAACCAGCTCGAGATTGCGTACGGCCATCACCGCTCTCCGAGCGAAGTGCTTCCTGGGGCCACTGACGATCGAGGTCTTGCAGTTGGTTGGGATTGGCTTCGCATTGGAGAAGCGGCTCCCGCGCGCGCGCCGTTCGCCAGAGGCGATGGGCGAATCGCATCGGTGATGCTTCCAAACCATCTGCGACTCGAGTACCAATTGGATGTCCCCGCCGAAAGCTCGTTGGTTATCGAAAGCGTGGGGTTTTGGGGCTCCAACGAGGAAGCGGAAACGACCAACCTTCAGGTCACCGTTCAAACAATGAACGCGCGGACGGAGGAGCACTTCGAAATTCCCGGGCATGTGGACCTTCCGATATCGGTAGCATCGTCGCAGCGCCTGGTCTTGTCCTTTCAGACCCGCGGAGAGCCGGGAGCACCCGGAGCCGATGCCGGCATTCGTCTCCTGCGGCCGACCATCCGTTCTGCGTCGTGGCCGGAGTCGAGTGAAACCCCTCTCCGCCCGTCCGGGCGGCCGAACATTCTGCTTTATGTAATCGATACCCTGCGTGCGGACCATTTGGGTTGTTACGGGTCGCGAATTCATAAAGTAAGTGCAACACAGCTCCCGGATGAGGTGACCTGGAATGTGCCACGATTCCTCAAACAACCAAGAATGGGGACTCGCTAATGACTTATTACCAGATCACCTCGGAAGAACGCTACACCATCGCGGCGCTGCGACGGGAGGGATTTTGCTCGGCCGAGATCGCGCGGCGCCTGGGGCGCCACCGGAGCACCATCTCGAGAGAGGTCAGGAGGAACAGCTCACCTAGTGATGGATGCTACCGGCCGAGCAAGGCCATCGAGAGAACGAACGGACGACGCTCGCGGTCTCGCCGGAACCAGTACTTCACAAAGGCCGACTTTGCCCTGGTGGAGAAGAAGCTTAAGGCCGACTGGAGCCCAGAGCAGATCTCCGGCCACCTGCGCCTTCACGGCGAGCTCTCGATCAGCCACGAGACGATCTACACCCACGTTTGGCGGGACAAGGAGGCCGGAGGACATCTATACCGCCACCTTCGATGCTCGCCCAAACTTAGACGCAAGCGCCACAACAGCTACGACAGCCGAGGCCGCCTGGCCGGGAAGCGTCACATCTCCGAGCGGCCGTCTTGTATCGACAAGCGCCGTGCCGTTGGCCACTGGGAGATTGACACCGTGGTAGGAAAAGACGCGCCGGACTGCGTCACCACGCTCGTGGAACGAAAGACGGGCTATGCGCTGATCGGCAAACTGTCCGACCGCAGCATGTTCGGCACTAGCCAGCGAACGAAGATGTTGCTCCGGCGGGTGCCGGATCAGGTCAAGACCATCACCGCGGACAATGGCACGGAGTTCCACGACTACGAATCCGTCGAGGAAGCGACCGGCGTCAAGTTCTACTTTGCAACTCCCTATCACTCATGGGAGAGAGGCAGCAACGAGAACTTCAATGGATTGCTACGACAATACCTGCCGAAGCGCACCAGCCAAGCAGCGCTCACGCAACGCCACTGCGATGGTATCGCAAAGAAGCTCAACACACGGCCCCGCAAGAGGCTCGGTTACCGCACACCGGAGGAACGTTTCCATGGGAACTAACGAATGGTGCGCTTCAAACTTGAAGTCACAGGTCTTCGAGTCCGACGCCGCGGATCGATGCCTTCGCGGGGCAGGCGACGCTCTTCGAGACGGCGTATGCGCAATCGTCTTGGACCAAGTCATCGGTGGCTTCGATCATGTCGGGGCTTCTGCCGCGCGCGCACGCCGCCAACCGGCGCGAGGATGCCTTGCCTCCTGGAATCGACACGCTGGCTGAGCGGCTGGATCGATCGGGATACGCCAGAGCCGGTTTCGTTACCAACCCGAACCTCGCGTCGGCCTTTGGTTTCGATCAAGGGTTCGAGACATACGAGCTTCTTGTCGAGGAAGACCCACAGCGAGGCTACGTCCGTTCGGATGCACTTAACCGCCGCGCCATCGAATGGCTCGAGAACCGCAGCACGACCGAGCCATTCTTCCTCTATATGCATTCGATGGATCCTCATGATCCCTATCTTTCTGGGGCTTCCCGAGCAGAGCCGGCGGACGGGATCGGCACGATGGCATTTATGACTGCTCTCGAGGATGGGCGAATCGATTCTTCTGCAGAGATCCATACGAGGCTGATGGAACTGTATGATTCAGAGATCGCGTTCAACGATCAACACTTCGGCGAGCTGCTGGATTGGTTGAAGCGCGTCGGCCTGTACGAACCAACGCTTATTGTGCTCGTCTCCGACCACGGCGAAGAGTTCGACGACCACGGTTGGTGGCGTCATGGCAAGACGCTCTACCGGGAGCAGCTCGAGATCCCACTCATCGTGAAGTGGCCGGGAGGGCATGATGTAGGCGTTCGCCGTGAGGACGTTGCTCAGCACGTCGATTTGTTGCCGACGTTGATGCGGCACATTGGCGGGGAGTCGACTAGCGATCTTCACGGACGAAGTCTTTGGAGCCGGCAGACCAGCCCCGCAGTGTTCAGCTACCTCAATCTGGATGGACGCGAGCTGGAAAGCGTCGTCTACCGAGACCAGAAGCTCATCCGGTATCTTTCCTTCGATCGGCCGCGGTCGCCCCTCCAGGTTTTCGATCTCGCCTCGGATGGAGCGGAGTCCCGAGACCTGGCGCCTGAGCGACCCCTTCCAGCATCCTTTCTGGCGAGGCTTCTCGCACATTCGAGAAGTTTGTCCGGGACGCGAGTCCCGGTGCCGGCGACGATCGACGAGTCACTCGAGGAGAAACTTCGGGCGCTCGGCTATCTGCGGTAGTTCTGATGGGTCAGCGCACTTCGATCCAGTCGACCCTCACGCCTAGGTCGCGGATGTCGGATGACCCCGGAATCAAGTTGGCGGGGCGCCAGAGCTTGGTGTCCAATCGGAGAATCGCATAGGAGTCGTCTCGGCCCGCCGTTAACTCTGGCGGGAGCTCCACGTGATACGTCTGGAACTGGCGTGCCGGTTGAAACGTCGCAAGAGTCTCATCATCCAGGGAGACGGTGACCGGATAAAGTGGTGCTTCCGTCTGCTCGGGCCCCGCTACCCTTAGCAGAATCTCTCTGCTGTTTGGACCGACCGACGGGAGGAAGACGCTCGACGTTTTTTGACTCCACCGGTAACTGATTCCGTCCGGTCCGAGCTCCTTTTCGAAGAACCACGCCACCAGTTGATCATCGCTCCCGCCGACGTCGACCAGATTGAGTTTGGGCATCCGCTCGGCCAGCTCCGCGACATCGACCGCTTTGGATAGCGTGAACCGGAGATGGAAGGGTTTCGGGCCGGTCGGTGGGTGCGTGTAGGCGAACTCGTAGTGCTGCGTGCCGAAAGAAAAGTCCTTGACGTGTTCGGTGAAGAGTCCGGAAAGTGAGATCTTATAATTGGTCACGAAGTAGATGTCCTCGTACTCATCGCGCCATTTTGCGATGAGGCTCTCCAGCGAGCCGCGGTCCGGCTTCAGTCCGTAGAACTCCAGGACGTTTTTTCCCTCGAGCTGGGAAAGTGGAAGCTCCAAAAGGTGTAGGCCCTCTTTACGGGGAAAGATGACGATGTCGCGATCGCCGATGTGCCGAGCCAGCTCCCTTACAAAATGGAGGCTACCGGGGAACTCCTCGTGTCCCCAGAGGGGCCGTCCGGCGACAAAGTAGGAAACAAGAAGGAGCGATCCAATGATGCGCGGTGCCCAACTCCCGATCCATCCTTTGGTGCCCCGCAAACTGACCAAGAAAACCGCGATGCAAGCAAAAAGGGTCGGAAGGATTACTGGGATGAAGCGCCGCATCGCGAAGTAGTGATCGTGCCAGACGCGGACCTTGTAGAAAAAGAAGAGCGAGAACGTCAGACCGACGAGGACGAAGAGGGCTTGACGGCGTTCGCTGCGTGCCAGGAGGAACATCGCGCCTGCCACGACGAGCGCGAGCCCCACCGGGTAGAGGTACCACCCCATGCGAAGAAACGCTTCGGCATCATGCGGTGCGGTGCGCAGGCCATGCCAAATCGGGCGGATGAAATACGCGTAGAGTGCCAGCACGAAGATCGACATCGCGGCTGCAATGCGAGCCTTCTTACTCTCGATCAGTGGGGCAATGCGTGGAACCACCTTTGTCCCCAGCCGGTCGATGAGCAAGAAAACCACCGCCGAGGACGATGCGAAGACCGCGATGTTCTCGAAAAAGATGCGCCAGTAGTGTCGACCAAGAACGTTCGACACATAGGGCCAGGCGAAAAACCGGCCGTGGAACGCGGCGTGGAGTGCGATGAGCGAGAACGCGCCAAGGAAGGCGAGCTCGGGCGTGCCCAGATCTCTGCGCAGCCTTCGCCAGCCGAGATAAAGGCCGAGCGGCAGAAGGAAAAGAAGATTTTCCATGCGCACCAGCAGCGTGGCCCCGAAGGCCGCTCCGCTGAGAAGCCCGGCCACGCTCGAGCGCTTTTCATCCATGAAATAGAAGGTCAGGAGTCCGGTCACGTAAAGAAACTGGACCAAAATCTCAGCGTTCGGAAACCGGGCAAACCAGATTTGGATCTGGAAAACGGCCATCATTCCCGATGCCCAGAGGGCGACCTCGGTGTTGAAGAGTCGTCGTAGTGCGAAGAAGAATCCGGCCACCCCCATGAGGGCGAAGAATGGCGTCGCGTAGAGACCGGCCTTCATCTCGAAGAGCTGTGACGCGATTCCGATCCAAACCGGATAGAGATGCAATCCCTGTGGTGAGATGTGCCCGCTGTCGGGGCTATCCATGTGGAATCCGAGAAACCTTGGTTGGCTCCAGGGCGGAAGATCCTTGTCGACGCGAAAGAAGAGATCTCGCTCCTCTTCGGGAACGCTCAACACGACGGGATCGACGTAGGTGAGGTTACCCTCACGAGCGAGATGGAATCCTGTGTTGACATAGACTCCGGGATCCCGCCCTCCGAGAATGTACTCGTAAGGTGGAAAATAAACGGCCACGCCGAAGCCGATGAGGCATACCAGGACCGCGAGCTCGTCCCGTCTCAGTGCACCGGGGCGTAGCGACAGGTGCTTGCGGGTGAGCAACGCTCCAACCAGAAGGAACAGAGTGAGACCACCCACAGCGGTAGCCACTCTGACGGCGGAGAAATGACCTAGCTCGGCGACTAGCAATCCCGCCCAGCCCGAGAGCACGAGACTTCCCGCGAGCACCAGATAGATTTGTTCGCCGAAAGTCAGTTCCAACGTCTTCTTGCGTGCGTTGAGCGCCGCGACCAGGACTAGGCCGGGCGCCAAGAACAGTATGAGTGTGGATAGCGTGGCGGTGACCGGGTGCATGCGCGATCTCGGAAGTTAGGGCCTTGCCATCAAGCCGCCGTCGACGACGAGCTCGGTTCCAGTAATGAAACTAGCGTCGTCGGAGAGAAGGAACACGCAGGCGTTCGCCATGTCCTGCGGCGTACCGACGCGTTTGAGGGGGACGGTGGTGGCAATGGCTTTTTGGGCCTCCTCGTCTCCCTCCCAGCGCTGTTGCATCGGTGTCAAGGTCGGTCCGGGTAATAGTGCGTTCGATCGAATCCGGTCCGGACCGAACTGAATCGCCAAAGACTTGGAGAGCGACAGGACGGCACCCTTCGAGGCCTGATAGGCGTCTTGGGGCACGCTGTCTCCGCGAAGGCATTGAATGCTCGAGATGTGCACCATCGCGCCGCTGCCCGTCTTCTTCATTAGGGGGACGGCATGTCGTGCTGTATGAACCATCGACTTTAAGTTTATCGCGAGGACTTGATCCCAGACGTTGAGGTCAATCTCCACCGCGGACTTGTCTCGCCCCAGCCATAGGACACCGGCGGCGTTGGCTAGATAATCCAGCCGTCCTCGTTTTTCGAAGGCGTCTCGCATCGAGTGGGCGACCGTGTCTTCCGAGGTTACGTCTCCTTGAACGTAGTGAAATGAACCCTGCCAGTCCGCGACTTCCGAAGGCTGTGCTTTGATATCGACCATCAAGACGTGCGTACCGCGCCGAACGAGCTCGCGGGAAATGGCCAGGCCCATGCCCCCGCCCGCTCCCGTTACAAATGCGGTTTTCGCCTCGAAGCTCATCTTCGTGATCTCCTCAGTAGCCCGAGATGCCGCCATCCGCGATCAGGGTCGTACCGTTCACGTAGGACGCTCGGTTGGAGAGCAGGAACTCGACGCATTCCGCGATCTCCTCGGCTGTTCCCATGCGACCCAAGGGACAACGCTTGAGCGGTGATTTTTCAGAGGTTGCGACTTTCCGCATGTCGTCGGACATCGCGACATCGATGATCCCGGGGGCGATGGCATTGATACGAATCCCGCGCGGGCCGAGCTGGTGGGCGTTGTTCCGCGTGAGGCTTTCGAGTGCCGCTTTGGTTGCCCCGTACAAAGCGAGGTCTCCCTGCTCGTTGAGGCGGCAACTGATGCTGCTCACGTTCACGATCGCCCCGCCGGCTTTCATGTGCCCGATGGCCGCGGCGGTAACCCGCGCCGCACCAAAGACGTTGATGTCGAACATGCGTTTGGTGTGCTCATCGTCCCAGCTCCCGGCTTCCGAGGCAATCAATATTCCCGCACAGTTGACGATGGCGGTCAATGGACCCAACCGCGTAGCGCTTTCGACGGCTTCCTGCACGCTTTCGAGGGAGGTCACATCGAGGTGATGCAAGTAAATCTCGGCCTCGCCGGCTTCCCTAGTCCCGTTTCTCGCGGGGTCGATGGAGGTGTCTCCGGACAAAACGATATAACCGGCATCGAGCAGTCGCCGGTTGATGGCTCTGCCGATACCGCCTTGGCCTCCCGTGACCAGCGCTACACTAGCTCGCATTTCTCGCGTTATGTCTCGGTTCTCGAAGTCAATATATAATCGCTCGGATCATAGACCGTTGCTGCAGAGAATTCTAATGGCCCAGGCGAAACCGTCCGTCGACATCGACCAAGCGAACCAGGAGGCATTCGACTGTTTGTGCAAGTCGGAGCCGATTCTCGTCGACGTGCGCCCGGCCATTGAGGTCGTCCCCGGCATGACGAAGGAAACCGTTCTGACTTCCGGGCCGCTGATGGCGTGGGGGGACTATGTGGGGGGGCAGAGAGCGGCACTGATCGGTGGCGCCTTGTATGAGGGTTTGGCCCAGAGCGATGAGGAAGCCGACGGGAAATTCGCGAACGGCGCGATTAAAGTTGGAGGCTGCCAGGCCTACGGTTGCGTCGGGTCTGTCGCCGGGATCTACACCGCCACGATGCCGGTCTTCGTTGTAGAGAATCGAACGTATGGGAATACCGGTTTCTGCAATTTCTACGAAGGCAAGACGAAAGACCGCCTTTGCTACGGTGTCTATAACGCAGAAGTGGTGCGCCGTTTAGGCATCATCCAGAACGTTTTGGGCCCCGTCCTCGGCGAGGCGGTACGGCGGTCGGGGGGAATTGAGCTCAAGCCGATCATGAAACGGGCCCTCCACATGGGCGACGAGCTGCATAGCCGCAATACCGCGGCGTCCTTTATGTTCTCCGATCTCCTGTTTTCCTACTTGCTGGATTTGGTGGATGAAGACAGGTTCTCGCGGCAGACTATTAAAGATGTCCTGGCTGCGCTCACCGAAGATAACTATTTTTTTCTGCGGCTTTCAATGGCGGCCGCCAAGAGTACCGCCGATGCGGCCGGGGGCATCGAGGGCTCCAGTGTCGTCACCGGCATGGCCATCAACTGTCGGGGATTCGCCATCCGGGTAAGCGGTTTGGGGGATCAATGGTTCTTGGGATCTCACGCCTCGGTGGAGGCGAAGCTCTTCGACGGTCACACCGAAGATGAGATCACCTGGATGGGGGGGGAGAGCCTGATGGCGGAGACGGTGGGGCTGGGCGGGTTCGCGCAAGCGGCCGCATTCGCCTTACAGGCTTACCAGGGCGGATCTCCTGAAGCCATGGTCGAAAACAACAAGGCGATGTACGAGATCACGGTTGGAGAGCACACCGACTACAAGATACCGTTCCTCGCGTATCGAGGAACGCCAACTGGAATCGACATTCGAAGAGTGCTAGAGAAACGGATCTATCCGGTGATCGATGCTGGCATTCCTGGCCGCGACGGCGGACAGATCGGAGCTGGCGTCGTCAGCGCGCCCAGAGACTGTTTCGAGATGGCCCACGAGGCATTCACCGAAAAGTATGGCGGCCCGTAAGGGCCGCCCGGCCGGGAGGAATTGCTCACGAATTGAACGGCAAGGGAACCCGGCCGTGGTTTTAGGCCCGAGCGCAGCCGCTTGCCGGCGAAGCATGAGGCGTGGGGGTGGGGCCCCGCGCCATTTATTGAGGAGTGAGGGCGCACTGATTAGAGACTTCGCGACGCGTTACGACGGAAGAGTGGACGGGACATGCCCTTACACCCGAAACTAAAAGAATTGCTGGATCAGCCAGCCGATCCGAATGCGAAGCCGATCGAGGAGATCCCCATCGAGGAGATTCGACGCCAATTCAACGAGGAGATCGCGGCCATCGACAAACCCGGCCCGGAAATGAAAGACATCCTAGATCGGGCCGTCGACGTTGGCGACGCGGAGATCCAGGTTCGATGGTACATCCCGAGCACGCTTTCAGCGGAAAGCGGCAATCCAGTCCTCGTGTTTTTTCATGGAGGGGGTTGGATTCAGGGCAACATCGCGACTCATGACTCGATGTGCCGCGTGTTGGCTCACGATGGGCGGAGTCTGGTCTGCTCGGTGGACTATCGCCTCGCTCCCGAGAACAAGTTTCCCGTTCCCTTGAACGACAGCTACGCCGCGACGAAGTGGGCCCACCAAAACGCCGCCAAGTTCGGTGGCGATCCCGGCCGGCTGGCAGTAGGCGGTGACAGCGCCGGTGGCAACCTGGCGGCGGCGATCTCGCTCAAAGCCCGTGATGAAGGATCGACGCCAATCGCCTTTCAACTACTCTTATATCCGGTGACGGACCTTGCCAGCGACACGGAATCGAAACAGAAGTTCTCCAAAGGGTATTGGTTGGACACCCTGGAGTTCTTGATTCAGAGCTACGTTGCTAAGGAAGGGGACAAAACCAACCCGTTAGCGTCGCCACTACGGGCGGAGAATTTTTCCGGTTTACCACCTGCGTATATCGTAACTGCGGGCCACGATCCGCTCCGAGACGAAGGAAAAGAGTATGCAACCAGGCTTCGGGAAGCTGGAGTCGCTGCGAAGTACGATTGCTATGAGTCCATGATTCATGGCTTCATCTCCATTCGCGGCATCGTGGATGAGGGAGAAAGGGCCTTACAGGCGTGTGCAGCTTCCCTCCGCGAGGCATTCGACTAGCGCACTTGGCGCGGATCCGCGGCTTGTGTTTTAATAGCCGCCGACCAGTAGGCTGTACCAACGAAGTTGGTACCACCTCTATCACCTCTCCCCCGAAAGCGGGGGAGAGGTCGTCCGCCGAAGGCGGGCGGGTGAGGGGGTGCGTTGATAGTGGCGATGAAGTCCACTATCGATTTCATTGCTACAGTCCACTGCGCTCGGCCAGCATCGACGGGAGACGCTGTCATGGCAAGAGACGGAAGGAACATCGACTTCGGTTTCGTAGCCTCCGCGGCCGGCGCACCCGGCGCCTCGGATTCCGAGACGTATGAGAATATACTCGGTGACTGCGAGGAATACTCTGCGCTGGGTTACAGTACGGCCTGGGTCCTCGAGCACCACTTCTCGGACTATTTCCCCACGCCGGACCCGGTAGCCTTGCTCCACTTCATCGGAGCCCGGTTTCCAAAACTCAATTTGGGCACGTGCGTCATCGTGACGCCATGGTACGAACCCCTGCGGTTGGCAGGAGCCATCGCACAGCTCAATACGTTCACCGAACGTGAGCTCCACCTGGGTTTGGGGCGGGGGGCGGCAAAGTACGAGTACGATCGCTTCGGTCGTGACATGGAAGCGTCACGCCCACGGTTCAAGGAGACGTTGGATATCCTTCGCCTCGCGCTTCGCGGAGAGCCGTTTACGTACCAGGGCAAGATCTTTCAGATGACGAAGGAGACCAGGGTTCGTCCGCGCACCAATGCGGAGAAGATCCACTTCTATGGCGCCATCGGGAGCCCGGGCTCGGCGGCGATCATGGCAGAGCTCGGGATCCCGCCAATGTGCACAACCATCGGTGACTATGAAGCACAAAAACGCACGTTGGATGCGTGGAAGGACGAGGCCCGCTCGAAAGGGGCTTCGACCGACGTGAAATTTCCGATCATGGTCAACTGCGTCATCGCCGATACCGATGAAGAGGCTGTCGAGGAAGCCCAGCTTTACATGCCGCGGTTCATGCAGGCCCAAGTGGATCACTACACGGTCGATGAGACCGATTGGGAGAACATCAAGAGCTACGAGGCTTGGAAGAGGATATTCTCCGGTCTCAAGTCGAGATGTGATCCCGAGAACATCCCAGCTTGGACGAAGTGGCAGTTTGTCGGGACGCCGGAGACCGTGCGAGAGAGAGTGCAGGCCTATATCGACGCGGGATTCAACACGTTCCTCATCCACACTGCGACGCCAGACGTGCCGGTCGAGCCGCGGCGCCAATGGACTCGAAGATTCGCCACCGAGGTCGCACCTCACTTCTCCTCTTCATTCGGGGCTGGCCGTCGGCAACAGGTATCCCAGGTCGATCGGTAAGATGTTCAGTCCGAGCGAGATGAAAGCGCGCGCCGAGGCGGCGAAGGGACCCGCCGCCGCCTTAGCGGAGCGGGGTGCCAAGTTTGTGCAAATCGAAGTCCCCGACATCAACGGGACGGTGCGCGGCAAGATCGCGGGCATCAAGAAGGCACTCTCCCCGGCCGGAACGGCCTTGTCGACGTTGATGGTCTCTTTCCGGAGCCGTGACGAAGTCAGTCTGACGCCCTTCAGCAACTTCGACAACGCGTTCCCGAAATTCGTGGCGGTTCCCGACACGTCGACCGTGGTGAGCTGGCCGTGGAGCCGGGACATGGGGGCGGTTCTCTGTGACCTTTATATGGAAGACGGATCACCTTGTCCCATGGATGCCCGCCAGATTCTGAAGAACGTCGTCGCCGAGTACCACAAGCTGGATCTCGAGCCGCGAGCGGCCATCGAGTACGAGTTCTACGTGTACGAAGCCGACGACACGCTAATGCGCGAGGGTCGATACCGGGAGCTCAAGACCTTCGGACGAGGTTGGGATTGCTACAGCGTGGCTCGGTTCCCGACTTTCCAGCCTCTGGCCAAAGAGTTCCTTACCCGCATGGAGGGGATCGGGATCGATGTCGAAGCGTTCCACACCGAGCTGGGCCACGGGATGCTCGAGTTCACCATGGGGCACGAATCACCGGTGAAAGCGGCCGATGACGCAGTGCGGACCAAGCTCTATTTCAAGCAACTGTGCGCCGAGCAAGGTCTGGTCGTGTCTTTCATGCCGGCTATCTACGTGGGTACGGGTGATTCAGCGAGCGGTGCGCACCATCATCTGAGTTTCTGGCGTGACGGGAAGAACATCAGCTGGGATCCGGACAAGAAGACGCTCGGCGCGGTGACGCGAAAGGTCGCCGCCGGCATGATGGACACCATGACCGATTTCCATCTTGTGTTTCGGCCGTGGGTTAACTCCTACCGCCGGATGAACTACCTGCAGTGGAACCCGGAGAACACCTCGTGGGGTCTCGACAATCACACCACGGCGATTCGTGTCGTACATGGCGCGGTACCAGCACAGCAGACCCGGCTGGAGCACCGGACGCCCGGATCCGACGTGAACCCGTACCTCAGTCTAGCGGTGATGCTGCTAGGGGGGCTCTACGGAATCCAAAACGATCTCGACCCTGGGGCGTACGCGGATGGCGATCCCATGAAATACGATCGGTTTCAGCTTCTGCCGAAGACACTTCCCGATTCCATCAAAGCCTTCCAGGAATCGAGGCACACGCGCGCCATGCTCGGAGAAGCGTTTGTCGACCATTTCGCGGCGCTCAAGAACGACGAATGGAAGGACTTCACCAAGTGGACCGAGGACAAGGGTGTCCCGCTCTCCACCGAAGACGTGACCGATTGGGAGTTCCAGCACTACTTCGTTTGGGCTTAACCGCCTGTCAGGCTGTCAGGCTGTCAGGCTGTCAGGCTACTTCTTCCGCGCTTTGGCCTTCTTCTTGGGCTTCTTTTGGGAAGTCTTCTTGGCTTGCTTTCTTAGCTTCGCGGCATCCCGCTTCAAGGCCGCAATCTCCCGGTCGATAGCGCGAAGCTCTTTCTTCACGGCACTGTTTGCCGAGGCGGCGCTCTTCTTCGCCTTCTTACTCCATCCCGCAGCACTCTTCTTGATCTTTTTGCCAATCGCTGTCGCGCTTTTCCTCGCCTTTCGCAAGGTTGCCGCAATCACCATGTCTCCGCTCTCCTTTGTGAGGGTTATGGCTCAATTATAAGTGTAATCGAGGGTCTTGGAGCCCTTAGTGGCTCCTTGCTTTTGGACCGCCCTATCATCAATAATACGTTCCCATCTCGGCTCGGTCCTCAGTTTTCATCACATTCGTTGTGAGGTGACTTCATGGAAGGCCAAACCATCCAACATTACAAGATCGCCGAAAGAATCGGAAAGGGCGGCATGGGTGAGGTCTACCGCGCGACCGACACCAAGCTGAATCGCGACGTAGCGATCAAGGTCATTCCCGATCTCTTCGCCAAGGATCCCGATCGGATGGCACGGTTCAGCCGTGAGGCGCAGGTACTCGCCTCGCTGAACCACCCCAACATCGCCGCGATTCATGGGCTGGAGGAGTCAGAAGGGAAGCGGGCTCTGGTCATGGAGCTCGTCGATGGCGAGACCCTGCAGGAGCGTATCAAGCGAGGCGCGGTCCCGGTCGAAGAGGCTCTCAAGTACGCGAAGCAGATTGCCGAAGCGCTCGAAGAGGCACATGAGCACGGTTTCATTCATCGGGATCTGAAACCGGCCAATATCAAGATCACCTCGAACGGCATGGTGAAGGTTCTCGATTTTGGCTTAGCCAAGGCCATGGAAGGCGAGTCGAGCTCCGGGTCTTCTCCCGACCTCAGTCAGTCACCGACTCTCAGTGCGGCTGCGACTGCGGCCGGCGTCATTCTTGGCACCGCGGCCTACATGAGCCCGGAGCAGGCGCGCGGGCAGAAGGTAGATCGGCGCGCGGATATCTGGTCTTTCGGTGTCGTGCTCTACGAGATGCTCACCGGTAGATCGGTGTACTCCGGCGAGACGGTGTCCGACGTTCTGGCAAAAGTTCTAGAGCGGGAGCCGGATTGGGACTCGTTGCCTAAGGACACGCCAGCGAGCACTCAGCGTCTTCTTCGACGATGCTTCGAGAAAAATGTGAGGCAGCGTCTCCAGTCGATGGGCGACGCGCGCATCGTCATCGACGAGTATCTGTCCAACCCGGCCGCCGAGTCGACGGTAATTGCGGGGCCGGCGGCTGCAACGACCCCGCCTCTGGCGACGCGCGTGCTCCCTTGGGCACTGTTCGGCGTGGCGGCTCTGGTCGCAGCCCTCGTTGCTCTTTCTCCTGGCCCGGCACCCGAGCCTCCTCTGAAGCTGAGTGTCGAGGTTGGCGCCGAACCCATTTGGAACGTTCTCGGTTCCAGCGTCGTCCTCTCGCCGGACGGAACCCGCATCGCCTACATCGTGGGCGACGGTAACCAGAGGGAAGTCCGCGTCCGCTCGCTGGATCAGTTGGAAGGGTTGACCGTCGCAACGGGAGCTCCATACCATCCCTTCTTTTCGCCCGACGGCCAGTGGATCGGATACGTGACGCCCAGCGAAATGCAAAAGGTTCCGCTCAGCGGAGGAACAGCGATGACCCTGTGCGAGGTCGAGCGCAGCCGCGGCGCCAGCTGGGGGCCCGATGACATGATTATTTTCGCTCCCAGCCCCAACAGTGCCTTGCTTCAGGTACCCGCGGCGGGAGGAGAGCCCAAGCCTCTGACCACCCTCGACGAGTCCAACGGGGAGGCGAGCCATCGTTGGCCTCAGGTGCTACCTGGAGGCGAGGCGGTTTTGTTTACTTCTCATAGTCAGGCGGGCGGAGGTTTCGACAGCGCCAACGTCGAAGTGCTCCTGATCGCGACCGGGGAGCGGAAGGTGCTGCGTCGGGGCGGCTCCTACGGTCGTTACTTGCCGTCGGGGCACTTGGTGTATGTGAACCAGGCGACTCTTTTCGCGATGCCCTTCGACTTGAGAAAACTTGAAGTGACCGGCTCGCCCGCTCCGGTCGTGCAGGATGTCTCATGGGGCGTCGCCCACGGTGGGGCTCAGTTCAGCGTGTCCGAGACCGGGAGGCTTGCCTACATAGCAGGGGATAACACCGTTCCCGAGTACCCGGTGGCATGGGTGGAACGAAACGGCGGAAGCGCTCCTCTCTTCGATGAGCTCGGGAGTTATGGCAACCCTCGGTTATCACCCGACGGCAAACGTCTCTCGCTGACGGTTCTCCGCGATGGCAACTGGGACATTTGGGTTTACGATCTGGAGCGAGGTGTCTCTACACGTCTGACCTTCGATGAAGCCGTCGACACGGAACAGGTGTGGTCTCCCGACGGAGAATTCATTGTGTTCAGTTCGGACCGTCATGGAGGAGCGGAAAACCTGTATCGGAAGCGCGCCGACGGATCGGGAGAGTTGGAGCGGCTGACAGAGGACGAGACGGACCAGTGGGCGAGCTCCTGGTCTCCCGACGGCCGCCACATCGCTTACATGTCAGCCGCAAACGCTTTCGATGTGTGGGTGCTTCCTCTCGAGGGTGATCGCAAGCCCGAGCTTTTTCTGAGCACGCCCTTTAGGGAATACGCTGGGGAATTCTCCCCTGACGGCCGCTGGCTTGCCTACGTCTCCAATGAATCGGACCGTTTCGAGGTGTATGTACGACCCTTCCCATCGAGGGGGGGGAAGTGGCAGGTTTCGGACGGTGGGGGCGATTTTCCCCGGTGGTCACAAGACGGCCGCCAGCTCTTCTACCGGACCGACAGCGGGATGATGGTCGCCTCCGTAGAGACGGCGGGAGACACGTTTCGGGCAGGGAAGCCTCGACAGTTGTTTGAAGGGGTCTTTCGCGGCGGGATCGGAGGCGTGGGCTTCGCCGGAAACAGTTTCGCCGACTACGACGTCTCCAGCGACGGCCAACGGTTCGTGATGTTTCCGGCTGCCGAAGCTTCTGGGCAGGCAGAGCATCCACATATCACGTTGGTAACCAACTGGTTCGACGATCTCCGCCGCACATTCTCTGGCGGCTCAAACTGATTCGGAAGGACTCTTAGATGATACGACTCACGCAGAAAATTGTTCTAGCCGTTGGACTCATTGCTGTAGTCGCCTGCGGTGGTACGAAGCTCTCGGGTACTTGGCAAGATCCGAACATGGCGGGGGTGCCGTTTAAGAAAGTGATCGTTCTTACTCTGGCCAAGGACAAGATCATGCGGCGTGTCGCCGAGGACGAGTTTGTGAACAGCCTTCCCAAGAACACGCAGGGGGTCCAGTCTTACAATCTGATTCCGGACGACGAGCTCAAAGACGAGGCAAAGGTAAGAGCCCGGCTCGAGAAGGCCAATTTCGACGGCGCCGCGGTTTTGCGGCTCGTGGGAACGGACAACCAAGTGACCTACAACCCAGGCACGATCATGTATTCGTTTTGGGGATACTATGGCTATGCCTCTCCCTTCGTGTACGACACCAGCTACGTGACATCGGAGCAGGTCGTGCGTGTCGAGACTGCGGTCTACTCCATGGCCACCGAGAAACTGATCTGGTCGGGTGTCAGCGAGAGTATGAATCCGAGCTCGGCTAAGAGTGTCGTGGACGATGTCGTCCGCGTCGTCGTCACCGATCTCAAACGACTCGGAATCGTCAGGTAGCTCGACCTATTGGGTCGTGGCGGGCTTGGGGGCCTCGACGGTCACGCTCGCGAGAAGCCGGGTCGTGATCGGAGTTCCCTCGGGAAGGATCAACTCCTCCCCCCGGGTGGCCAAGACCGCTCCGGTACCCGCGCCCCCTCCTACCGCGGTGCCTATGGCGGCTCCTTTCTTGCCTCCAACGATCGCGCCAACCAAAGCGCCTGCGCCCGCACCGATGCCAATCTTCGCTGCATCTTTCTTCTGAGTGGACCTCGCCTCTAGGCGAAGGGCTTCCGCCTCGATCGAGATCTCTTCATCGTCGAAGGTAACAACACGATCGAACTCGAGAGTCAGCTCGGCGCGTCCCTTGACCTTGTCGGAACGCTTTGCATGTGCGACGTGCCCCAGGACCTGAGTGCCGGCCGGGAGCGCCGCCCGTCCTTCGACGGTGATGGCCTGGCTCGTGCGAGCCGTGAAGCGGTCGCCGGTTTTTGAATCCACGCTCGAAATAGGGGTTTCGAGCTCCACGACGAGCTTCTCGCCGACAGGGATGGTTAGAAGGACGCGCGGCTCTCGACCAAGGAGTTCTGCCAGGAAGCCCACGTTTTCGGTGATGACGGCGGAAGTCGTCCCCGGGTCAGAGTCATTATTAGTGGCTTCGTTGGCGGGAGTTCTCCCGGCCGTCATCCACAAGACACCGACGGCCAGTATGGCCGCCGCTAGGGTGGCCGCGACACCCTTTCCAAAGCCGCCACCTCGTTTGGCGGCCGCCTGGAGGGACCCGCCGCAACTCGAGCAAAAAGCAGCCTTTTCTTCGGCAGACGCGCCGCACTGAGAACAGTACCTCATGGCGTTCCCCTTTTCCGTTGGATTGTTTGGATTTCTACCCAGTGTACGGGCCTCGACGGGGACCGTCAAACCAGCAGTCGGGCCGGGTTGATTTCGGTGTGGCCCAGCACTAATATTCCTGTCTGTCTAAGCCTCGAAAAAGTAGTGGGCTCCCCTCCGGAGTTGCAGGAGCGAGTTTGAACAGCTCGACCGGCGAGACACCCGCTCACAACTATTCACGCGTCGACGAGTTGTTGCAGGCGCGCGAAGCGCGTGTCCTCGCGTGGTCGCTTGTCGCAAGGCTCATCGCTTTTTCCATCGTGACCGTGTTTTCCCTCCTGCAACTTCTGGGCGTCGTCCGAGGTATCGTCGCCGACACCGACGCTGACGCGGTGATTGTATTGTTCCTGTCGATGGCGTGCGGCGCGGCGGTCGTCTACGGCCTCGTTCTCGCGCGGCGCGGAGAGCAGCTCCGCCGGGTCGGTTTGGGAGCGGTCTTCCTGGATCTCGCCTTCATGGCTTCCTTGCCGTTCATCTGGCTCCAGACGACCCCGACCTACGCATCGTTGGGATTCCTGATGAAGGGTGAGCTATTCACCCTCGCCTCGACGATGCTCGTCGTCAACACTCTGACGCTCACGCCGCTGTACCCGGCACTGATCGCGGCCGGCTCCATCCTGATTCATGTTGCGATCATTGTCATCGTGACGTTGGATCCGCGGGTGGTTTTCGTTTCCGGATATATGGAGCACTTCTCGACCCCGGCGGTGAACCCGGGGGTATTCAATCTCCGGATTCTCATTTTGGCGCTCGAGGGAGCGTTCCTCTGGTTGCTCGCCAAGACGGCGCGAAGAACGATTCGCGACGCGGTCGAGCTCGAGGTGTCGAACTTCGAGATCAAGGAACGGCAGGCCGAGCTCTTGATGGAAGGCAAGATGGCGGCCATGAGCGAACTTGTCGCTGGCGTGGCGCACGAAGTGAACACGCCCCTCGGCGTCGTGAGAAGCAATCTCGATACCTCGGAAGCGGCGACCTCGAAGCTGGCGGAGGCTGTTCCTTCGGGAAACGCCGCGATTGAGCGGATCGTTCAAGTGATGAAAGAAAACGGGCGGGTCGCTCGACAGGCTGTCGCACGCATTGCCAAGGTCGTGGGCTCGTTGAAGGATTTCGCAAGCCTCGACCAAGCGGAGCTGCAGCGAACGGACATTCGGGAGGGCCTCGATACGGCACTTGCCCTGATCGAGCCCAACAAGAAAGCCGGAATCTAGGTCGTCAAGGAGTATTCGGACGTTCCAGAGATTCTGTGCCGGCCGAAGGAGCTGAATCAAGTCTTCATGACGGTGCTGGTTAATGCTTTCGAAGCTATGGCGGGTGAGGGCACCCTCCGCGTCTTCACTTCACTGAGCGACAGTCAGATTTTGGTCAAGATAGCCGACACCGGCTCCGGGATCTCCTCGGACCAATTGGAGGGGCTCTTCGAAATCGGTTTCGGAGCCAGCAAAGGCCGGATCTCGATGGCGCTCGGCTTGCCGCTCGGCCGGCGGATTGTGGAGCGTCACGGCGGCACGCTGTCGGTCGAGAGCGAGCTGGGGAAGGGTGCCGTTTTTACGATCTCGCTTCCCACGGATGCCAAGCAGGCCTAGAAGTCCTTGCCCACGAGCGCCAGCGACTGGTGCATCGTTCGCTGCGGGTGTTTTTGCCGGAGCCGCGAATGAAAGAAGCGATTGAGCCCGGCGAGCACGTACTTCTTGTCGAGAGTCTCGCTCTGGAGCTCCTCGCGGAGTGCCCAAAAAGTCTTGAGCAAATGACTCGAGTAGATCGGAGGATCCAGTCCGTGATCGAGAACCGTGGCCTGGCATTCCTCGAGAAACGTCGATTCCTCCTCCACGAGCCATGGTGTCTCATCGATTTCGAGATCGACGAAGGGGCGAAGCCGCCCGACGAAACACCCCATTTGTAACAACGCCAGCTTCCAAAACTCGGGAAACTTTCCGCACTGTTTACGCGCTGCATTTGCGAAGGTGAGTGGGTGGGTACCGAAGAGCCAACCCGCATTCTTTGCCACCGGCTGCTGGGTGGTATCGTCGAACTTCGTGTCGTAGTGAAGCAGGTTCCGGGCGCAGGTCGTCAGCAACGTTTCGTAGAGAGCAGCAGGGACGGCTGCATCCCGCGCACGCGACACGACCCATTCCAGGGTCTTGTTGACGGTCATGCCGTAAGGGGTAACGCCGTTCAAAATGCCGGTCCCGTGTTCTTCCGGATACAGCTCGATATGTTGCTCTAGCTTCTGAAACTCCGGAAGCAGGTCCTCACGAGTGGCATAGATAATCGAGCGAACGAGATTCCTCGTCAGGAAAGGAAGGACCTCTGGGCCCAACCGCTCCGCCAAAGCCGCCACTTTGGAAACGTAGATCAGCGAATGCCCAAAGTCATTGAAGTGCGCCAGCGCGGCCCGTGTGAAGGCACGATCGAGATCGCGGAACTCGATTCCGCTCGACAGGGCGCCGTTTAGGTACCGGATGGCCTCCTCCTCTTTCTCTTGTTCGATCGCGGTGACAAAGCCTTCCTCCGAATAGGGCCGTTCCCCTGACGAATACGGGTAATCGCCTTGCCGGAGGCTGTCGTGGGCCATGTGATCGATGGCCTCCACGAGACACGTCAGCCGCTCTCCGGTCTTGCCCTCCAACTCGTCGTAGAGATCGATCCAATCTGCGGTAGCGGCGTACGCGTGGGTCATTCCGAACTCGTACTTTTCATGGGACCACTCGATAGCCTGTCGTACCGCGACTAGAGGGTCGACCCCGTGGAAATGAAGCTTGGCGATCTGTCGGCTGATCCGCCCGTAGTCTCGGTCGTCGAACGCGCCCTTGAGGGCCCGAATGATGTCTCGCTCGATCACCGACTGGGGAGGGTCGGTCAGATCGATCCACACCTGTCCCTCTTCCAGCTTCGTGGGGTAGCTACGGACGTTATCCAGGCCGAGGAGGTTCTCCCCGGACTTCAGGTCGAACTTCCAGTTATGCCAGTTACAGGTCAGCACACAGTTCTCGTCGACCGCACCTTCCCGCAACGGGTAGCCCTCATGCGGACAGCGGTTATCGGTGGCGAAAATTTTGTCGTCAACCTCGAACACCGCGATCTGTTTCTTTCCGTCCCTGAGCAAAGAGGGGCCCTTCTGTCGAAGCTCGTCGATGGGCATCGCAACGGTCCAACTCATATTGTCTCCTCGCAAGACTCCCTCTTCCTCAGGCATAGTTTAGTCGTGGCGCTTCGTTGTGTCCAAATGCGGGACGGGCTCTTGAGTAGACCTCCGTCTTCTCCCTAGACTAAAGCGAGCTTGGGCCCTTACCATGGCCCAGCACTCTTCAGGCGAAGGGTGCCTAGGAGGAGTAATGACGCGACGGGGCCGGGGGATGACGATTTGCGGCTTGATAGGGATTCTGGCCGCCGCACTATTACTAGTTGACCAGGCGGCGGGGCAAACCGCCAGGTTTAAAGCCATTCTCGACGAGTATGCCGAGTTCGATGACGACGATTACGGGCTACTGCAGCGCGGAGGAGTGGTTGCCAAGACGCTCCCTACCGACGAGAAACGGGAGGTCGTCGCTTTCACCGTCACTCGAGTCGCCATCCCTCCGGATTTCTACATGCGCCAATTCGAAGACATCGTCAATTTCAAGAAGAGCGAAGCGGTTTCCGAAATCGGGGTCTTCAGCACGCCACCGCAGATCGAAGACCTGGCGGGGTTGACCTTTCCCCAGCAGGATCTCGAAGATCTCAAGAAGTGCAAGCCGGGCAATTGCAAAGTTAGGCTGTCCGACGAAGCTATGGAGCGCTTTCAAGGAAGCATCGACTGGTCGTCATCCGACGCCGATGCGCGGGCGTTTCAGCTGGCGAAAGAGATGATGGTGGAGTACATCACGGCCTACCTCACCGGAGGCAACCAAGCCCTCGCGGAATACCACGACAAGAAGAGGGCGATACCTTTGAGGAAGGACTTCGAAGATATCCTCGACCAGTCGGCGCCGGTCGCCGCGGTAGCGCCTGAGCTTATTCAGTATCTGAGAGATTTTCCAAATGCCGAGCTCCCGGGCGCTAAGAATTTCGTCTATTGATCCAAGGAAAAGTTCGGATTGAAAGATGTTGTCAGCATCACGCACGTAACCATCTACCAGCGCACAATCGAGGGGCGGTTGCAAGCATTCATAGCGTCGAAGCAGGCGTACGCCAGTCACTACTTCGATTCGTCGCTCGGACTAACGGCCGCCGTGGAAGATGAGGATGCCGGGGGTGCGCCGACGAACTACCTCGTCTACTTGAACCGATCGCGGACCTTGGACCTCGCAGGGAGTTTTAGCGGGTTGCGGCGTCGAATCGTTGAGGGCCGAACAAAAGATGGAATGGAGAAGAACATGGGGCTCATGAAGGCCCGCCTGAAGGCAGTGTACCAGGCGGAGGATTCCCCGTCACGGTAGGGAGCGTGGCTCAATGAGTGATACAAGGGAAATTCAGGCTGAGTGGTTGGCAGACTCTCGCTTTCGGATCGAATCCAGCCTAGGTGTCGAGGCGGTTTTCGATGGTGACCGAGAGGCCGGCCTTTCCCCCATGGAAAACTTGCTCGGCTCTCTCGCGACTTGCATGGGGATCGACGTCGCGATGATTCTTGAAAAGATGCGGGCAGATCTGCGGGGTCTGAAGATAAGCATACGCGGCGAGCGCAATCCGCAGCCGCCGAAATTTTATCGAAAGATAGACTTTGAGTTCACGGTAACCGGTAACATTCCACAAGAGAAGGTCGAACGAGCGATCAGCCTGTCATTCGACAAGTATTGCAGTGTCTTTCACACGCTTCGCAAGGATCTCGTGGTCGACCACAGGGTGGTCATCCAAGGAGGATGACCGCCGTCACCGGCAGTTGGAATCACGATAAAGATTTTTTCAATGCGTCGAGAAGGGCCATGTAGATCGGGTGGAGGAACTCCTCGGCGGCAGCATCGTTGCCGGTCCAGCTAGACGACCACTCGACGAAGGTCGCGTTGTCCGCGGTAGCGGGGGAGACTCGAATCACGCTAATATACCCTTTGATCTCGTCCTGAGAGATGGGCGACGGCCCCTGGTCGATGCTGTAGCGGATCTTCCTGTCGATCTGGTTGACCTCGAGAAGGGTCTCGTGGAATGCATCGTTCAAGATGCGCTTGGCACCGGCCTGATTGCCTTGAGACTCTCCTACTTTCTCGCACTTGTCGATCACCCCGGCTGCCCAAGACATGTCATGAAAGTCGGTCAGCTTCTCCCAAGCCTTCTCGACCGGTGCTTTGATGACGATGGATTGATAGGTCTTGCCCATACCTAATATCTCCTTGTCTGGTCGTATAGTTTTCTTTCTGTTCCGCTAGGCGATCTTAGCATCGCTGGATTTCGTTGGTGGATGCACCGTGGATTCGCTGTGCCTAACTCGAGCTAATCAGGCGGCGGCACATTTTCAACGTCGTGCTCCTGGACCCGGAAGACCCACGTTAGGGGGATCGAGTCTGGTCGATAGCAGATATTGTCGTCACAGGCTTGGTACTGAAACGATCCTTCGAGGGTCAGAGTCTTGTCGTATAGGTGCTCGATGGCCTGATGAGGGCCGATGACCACGTCCCGCATGATGCGGAACCTGTCTTCGTAGACCGGCACCGTCTCGTCGATGGCGGGGAGATGGAGCGTACGCGACTCCGGGTACTCCGGGTCAAAAGCCCACCATATCTCCGACTCCGGTATCTGCCACTCGATGGGGATGTAGCCCTCGACGCCCGGCGCGTAGAGATGCATCTTAGGAGGGAGCTCGACGTCTAGTATGAGAGTCAAGCGATTTCCGGGTCGCACCACGTCGTCGCTTGCAGACGCCGTCAATTTCAACTGGTTGTTCGTTGCCTCGGTGGCGGTGTTCCCCGCGGGGTCTTCGAAATGACGCACCAGCACGTTGGACGCCGTATATCGCTCACGGTGGTCTATTTCGAAGAACTTAGCCTCGACGATCCCGTTTTCATCGATGATGAACATCCCGGGGAAGGGGAGGCCATAACTCTCGTGATCGGGAGCGTAGTTGGTATTCAATATCCCGAAGGCTCTGATGACTTCTGAGTCGGGATCGGACAGGAGGGGGTATGTGATTCCCTTGCGGTCGCCGAAGTGACGCAGGATCGCCACGCTATCGTACGTGAGCGCCGCGATGTTCAGGCCACGCTCGGCGAAGTCTTGCTTCTTCTCTTCCAGCTCCACGAGCTGGGTTTTGCAGTACGGTCACCAGTCGGCGGAGCGCACCACCAGGAAGACGAGGCCGGCGGGTCCCTTTAGGTTATCGAAGTTTCGAGTCTTGCGGCTCCGATCCACAGCCTGGAAGTCGGGGATCTTGTCTCCAACCTCCGGACCCGTCGTGACCTCGCGGTCGTTCTTCGATAAAGGTATGAGCTCTGCCCGTCCCTGTCCCCAAGACAGAGGTGCGGTCGTCATTAACAACAGGGTCGCACCCGCCAGCCATCGGTCGAATCGCATCTCCAACATCCCTTCGTCCTATATCGGATTTCGCTCCTTCCAACGCCAGACATTGTAAGAGTATAGCGCGGGGAGAGCGAACGGCTGAATCCAGGTGGACTGTCGATGAGTCGAAATCGACGTGGTATGGCAGGTATACTAACTGGTCCCTCCCAATCTCCTCACAGGAGCACGGTGTCCCAAACTCGGCAACCTTGGCTATCTGGCCCCGTTCCTATTGTGGGGCTCGGGCGTAGCATACCTGGGCGTTTTCGCGCTCCTAGTGCTGACGGGGCCTTGGGTCCCTGGCACACTACCCGGGGGGACGATGATGTCGCTGGTCGTGCTCGTTTACGGCCGCTCCCGGCTAAGACTGAGATTCTCGCTCCGGGACGATCCACCTCCACTGCAACGCACCGAGAACCGCGACCAACGCACCTAGCGCCAGAGCCCACTGCCAGCCGAACACTGTGCCCACCCACGGCGTCACGACCGGTGCAGCCATCCCGCCCACATTCCCACCGGTGTTGAGTATTTCCTGCCGCAGTGGTTCCTTTCCGACCGCCGAGCTCGATAGCCGTGGTCCAAAAAGCCGCCTCCGCGGCGGTGACCGAGCCCAAGGCGAGACTGAACCAAAGGACGACCCAAATCGGGTCTTTTGCCAGGACGCCAACACCGAGCATGATCGCACCGGTGATCATTCCGGTGATGGGAACCGCGACCCGGCCTCGTCGGTGTCCCATGATCCGCTCGAGCCGATCGGTGATGAAACCACCCGACAACATTCCTGCTGCCATGGCGAGCCCGACGATGGTCGAGTAGAGCCGGCTCGTGTCGGATCCCAGGCCCAGTACGGAGCCGAAGTAATAGAGCATCCAGTAAAAGAACAGGTACTCGAAATAATTCACGGCGGCGTAAGAGAGCGTGAGCAGAGCGAGTCCTGGCTTTCGGATCAGCCGACTCCAGTCGGAACTCGTTTGGCCCCGTTCTGTCTTTTGCGTGGTTGCCGGTGATACGCGCCGCGCGGTAGGGGAATCTCCTGCCAGCGCAACCCAGAGTATTCCGAGACAAGCAGTCACTCCACCCGTAATCAAGAAGGCGGCGGGCCAATCCACCCAATCGATCAAAGCTCCGAAAACGTAGTACGTGCTCGCGATGCCCAACGCCGCCGCGCTGACTGCCAAGCCATTCGCCGTGCCCCGTTGGCTCGTTGGGATCCAATTCGCAACCGTTCTGGCGCTCGACGGGTGAAGCGGCGCGTTCAAGCCACCCATGATGGAGCGAACGACTAGAAGCGAGATCCACATCTGACTGCCGGCCACGAGTCCCAATCCGAGCAATCCGGTCAGAGCTCCGAAAACGGCGGTGCCCAACGCCATCAGGCCGAGTGCCAACCAAACGCCGAATCTATCGGCGAAGATACCCGCTGGCGTCATGCACAGCGTGTAGGTGAATAGGAATGCGGAATAAACATACCCATTTGGGTAGGGGAGATGGCGAACTGATCCATGATCCGCTCGTCGCCGGCCACGGACATGCTCACTCGGTTGAGATGGCTGATGAAGGTGATCCCCATGAGCAGCGGGACGACGCGCCATCGGGTCCAGTCGTATTTCGTCGCGGCCATGGGCGGCAATCATAACCTCCGGCCGGGGATTGACAAACCAGAGACGCCGACCAAGAATTGTCTCTTCTTCCTTTACTCCCTCTCCCTTTGGGGAGAGGAGGGCGTCAGGGACCTGTGGAGACTTCAATGACGACAGTAAGCTTCGCCAAGATGGAAGATTGCACCGCCGAGGACATTGCTCTGATCGAGGGGGTCGAGAGCAAATTCGCGGCGGGAGTCGCGGACCGGGTGCTCGCTCACCTGAAGAGCTTGGAAGCCGAGCCGACGCCTCTTCAGGTCGACCGCCTCGAGCACTCTTTACAGACGGCGACCCGGGCTCAGCAGGACGGAGCCAATGAGGAGACGGTGGTAGCGGCCCTCCTGCACGACATCGGCGACATGCTCGCACCGTACAACCATTGCGAGCTCGCGGCAGCAATACTGAGACCTTACGTATCCGAGAAAACATACTGGATCGTCAAGCACCACGGCATCTTCCAGGCGTATTACTACGCTCATTTGGAGAGCGGCGACCGCAACGCCCGCGAGCGCTACCGCGATCATCCCCACTACCAGGCCGCAGTGGATTTTTGCCACAAGTGGGACATGCCTGCCTTCGATCCAGCGTACGAAAGCCTGCCGTTAACGTTCTTCGAGCCCATGGTTCGGCGGCTCTTCGCTAGCGAGCCTCTCATGTACGACCGCAAGTAAACGGAGGACGAGAGAAATGGAGCGAGTAGTGCGCGTTCCTGTAAAGCGGTTGACGCCAGAGGCGGCCGAAGGTTTCGGCAAGGTCATCCGGAGTCTCGATGAGTTGGACCCCATCATTCGGAAGGGTGAGATGGTTAAGGAGCGGATGGAAGTGCGCCGCCAGGGAGACGAGCTTTACTTCAAGAACCACGCGGTGGATGACGAAGGGGTTGTCGCTAAGCTAGTGGACGGCGCAGCCCGCATCAGCTACGTCAATTTCCACGGGGACGCCACCCAGGCCTTTATCGGTGCCGATCGGAAACCGACCGTGTTCCTTCTGGCGAAACCCACCAAGAACCCGCGCCCAGAGGACTTCGTCGGGTTCTACTCCGATGGCTCGCTGGGGATGAGCATGTTCCCCGATGTTTGGCACACATCTCCTCTTCCAGTCGAGGGGAGTCAGGAGTACGAAAATACACAAGGGAACCAGTATCACCAGGCCACCGAGGGGCACGATTTTGGACCCGAAGGTGTCGTGCTCGAGGTCCCGCTCGAGGAGCCCCAGGAAGCGTAATACACTTGGGTCACAAGGAGATTGGACATGTCACAGAAGAAATCTTCCCTTCAAGACGTCAAACCCGAAAACAGCGCTCTTCTCGTCATCGATATGAGCAGGGACTTTCTCGCTCCGGGGGCTCCCCTGGAGAATTCCGCCGGTCGTGAAATGGCGGATCACCTGTCGGAGTTGATGGATCGGTGCCGCGCGGTCGGCTTGCCGATCATTTACGTCAATCATGTCCATCATCCCGAAACACGAAACATTGGTACTCTGGCGGAGCGTTTCCCGAACATCGGTCAGGGCAAAGTACTCCGGGCCGGCAGTCGCGGTGTCGAAATGTGGGAGAAGATCGCTCCCAAGGAAGGCGACATCATCGTAGAGAAGATCCGGCAGTCGGGCTTCGTCTATACCGGCCTCGAGGCCACGTTGCGGGAGCTCGGTGTTCGCAACGTTATTGTGAGTGGCGTTTCGGTGGGAGCGTGCGTGGAGTGTACGGCTAGGGATGCCGTGGCCCGCGACTTCCATACCATCATGTTGAGCGACGGCACTTCCGCGAACTCTCTGCCCGATCAAGGGTGGGGTGAGATCGATTTCGAGACGCTACAGCGGGTGTTCCTCAGTAACTTCGCCTTCCACTTTGGCGGAGTGGCTTCCATTGACGAGCTGATGAACGGTCCACTTGCTGCGAGTGAGCCGGGGCGCCGGGCGGGCTAGCGAGAATTCAAACGAGGTCTCAGAGGGTCACCCGCGACGTCGTCGCGGATCGTCTTCAGCTTGACCAATAGTTCGGACAGGACCTCGGGTCTTTCGGAAGCCACGTCGACAACTTCGAAACGGTTGTCGCCGAAGTCGTATAGTCGAACATCTTTGAGCGTTTCGTCGGACAGTAACTTCCAATTCCCGTCCCGCAAGGCGAAGTGGAAACCCTGGTCATCGTCGAATTCCCAATAGAGCGGCTGCTCTCGGGCGAATGGTTCGCCCCGGAGAACCGCTGAAAAATCCTCGCCATCGATGGGCCGGTCGTCGGGGACCGAAAACCGTGCGAGGGAAGCGAGTGTCGGCAGTAAGTCGTAACCGATGAGCGGTGCGTTGGACTCGGATCCCGGCGTCACATGTCCCGGCCATCGAACGATCGCCGGCACCCGGATGCCGCCCTCGTAAAGATCGGCTTTGCGTCCGCGGAACCCTCCTGTACTGCCGTAGAGGTTGATCTCCCACCAATGCCTCCAGTCGGTCGTGACCGGCCCGTTATCGCTCGCAAAGAACAAGAACGTGTTGTCCCGTAAACCGAGGCGGTCGATGCGACGCAGCAGCCGACCGATCTGGTAATCCATATAAGTAATGTTGGCGTAGTATTCGCCCGGACCGCGGGCAGCGAGATTGTGCGGGATATCGAGCGTATTGGCGATGGGATCGGGCTGTCCGGAGGTGAGATCCGCATAGATCTGGTTCACCCAACTAGGGTTCGCGATCGTGGAATGTGGCTCGATCAACGGCAGGTACATAAAAAATGGAGTATCCGCGGTCCGCTGGCCAAGCCACTCCATCGCCTCGTCAACGACGATCTGCGCGGTGAACCCTTGCATCGGACCGAGCGGCTCGCCGTTTCGATAGAAGTTTACGGGATTCTGATTGTGCGGAATTGGCCAGGCGTGGAGCGCGAGCCAGCGATCGAATCCGTGATCGCCGGGCTGCGTGTGGTCTTGGCGATCCAGACCGCCATTCAGATGCCACTTCCCGGCCATGAAGGTTTGATAGCCCTTTTCTTTGAGCAACGTGGCGATCGTGATCTCGCGAGGCCCGAGCTGCACATCCGTGTCGGGTGGAATCCAGCTTTCGATACCGGTCCGGTAGTGAGTCCTGCCGGTGAGTAGCGATGCGCGGGAGGGCGAGCAAAGAGGAGAGGGCGCGTAGTATGAAGTCAGGCGCATGCCGTCCTGAGCTAGCCGATCGAGTGTCGGGGTCCGGAGCGTGTGGTGACCGTAGCTTCCTAAGTCCCCGTAGCCGAGATCGTCGGCGTAGATGACGAGGATGTTGGGAGGGACTTGGTCGGGCTGCGGGGCCGCCGGCGCGGCAGAAAACGCGCCCCCCGCGAACGTTGCCGCTAGGAAGGTCGCGCCTATTCGAAGGGATCGATATTGGGCCATCGGGGATATAGTTCATAGCATGATTCACTCAACACACCAAATCGGCCGGTCGTGATGGCGAAAAAGCCCGAGAAGAAAGTCCGGTTCGACATAGGACTTCTGCCGACTCGGCCCGTTGGCGAGGTGGCAGAACTTGCCGTTGTCGCCGAGGAGGCGGGATTTGGCGGTGTTTGGGTCGCCGATTCGCAATCCGTGTTTCGCGATGCCTGGGCAACCCTCGCCCTGTGCGCCGATCGGACGCAGAAGATCCGTTTGGCCACCGGGGTTACAAATCCGATCACCCGTCACCCCGCCGTGCTGGCCGGCAACATCGCGACTTTGAACGAGCTCTCCGGTGGGAGAGCGATTCTCGGAGTGGGGCGTGGTGAAAGTGCCGTTTACAACCTGGGATTGAAGCCAGCGACGATCCGACAGTGGGAAGACCGCGCTCTGACGATTAGAGCTCTCCTTCAAGGAGGTACGACCACGTATCAAGGTCGGGAGATTCGGATGGCCTGGCCGGTCTCGCCGGTCCCCATCTTCTTTGCCGCATCCGGTCCGAAGGCGCTCCAATCGGCAGGGAAGGTTGCCGATGGAGTCCTCTTCCAAGTGGGCTCCGAGACTTCCTTGATCGAGTACGCTCTCGAGAACGTACGAAAGGGAGCCGCCGCCGCCGGCCGGAATTTCGACGAGATCCAATTGTTCGTGAGGCTCGCCTGCAACGTTGGGCGAGACCGCGTCCGTGCGAGAGAAGAGGTCAAAGGTTATGGAGCGGTGGCGGCGGGCACCGTGTTCAGCTCGGTCCCCAAGGAGGTTTTTCCAGAGCGCCTGTGGTTGGAGCTAAAGGAAATGAAGGATCGGTACGACTACTACCAGCACGGGAGCTCAGACGCCGTACACAATGAGCTGGTGACGGATCGCATCCTCGACTCAATTGCTATCGCCGGAACGCCCGAGGAAGCCGTCTCACGTTTTCAAGAGATCGTACGCCTCGGCGTCGATGGCTTCGTCATACCCATTACCAGTAGCCAGCCTCGAGCACTCCTCCGGACGCTCTCCGAAGATGTCATCGCTTCCCTAATATAGGTGGAGGACGTCAGTTTACGCGGTAAACTACAGGGCCAACCGTAGCCGAGCCATCAGGAGAACCGTGGCCATCGATCAAGGGCGGAAAGCTGGGAATGAAGATCGCTGTCGTTTACCGTCCCTATCACGCGCGACTTCGAGAACTGCCGCAGTCAGGCGTTAAGTTAGGGGTCGACCTACACACAATGGCTTCTCATGGGCCACCGGTGGGGCCCGATCCTGGAGTCGAACGACCTTGGGTATGTTTGAGCAACGGGGAGGGAACTACCTGTCCCCAAGAATGGATCGAATCTTTGAAAGCTTGTTTCGAAGAAAGTTTCGGCACGAACGTCCGTCTTAACGATCCTTTCAAGGGAGGCTTCATCGCCCGCTCCCATTCAACCGAGTTACCGTGGTTGCAAGTAGAGCTTTCCCGCGCCGCTTTCATGACGAACATCGAGAAACGCCAGGGTGTTCTCGCAGCGCTTCGACAGTGGTGCGAGCAGAGTTTCTGAGCCCGTCTTCCAACCTCACAAGACGGAGACTGGGAGACGACGCGTTATGCCATTCTTCGACCTTCTGTTAAACTAAGGAAAGCCCTACAGGAGGATAGCCAGGAAAGCTGATCTGAACTGGGCAGCCTTTTTCTGCCCGGAACGAGGCACGATTGGATAACCTCCGCCCATCCCATAGACCGGATAATTTGAAGCTGCTTTTCCGCACAGGTGAGACCACATGAGTAGCTTGATCCAGACCAAGCAGCGCCCCGTGACCGCGTACCCAACCGTGAACCTCAATCTCAACGTCCGGGGCCTGACCCCCTCGGCGACCCTCGCCATCAACGAGCGAAGCACGGAGCTTCTTCAGCAGGGCCGGGAGGTCTTCAAGCTGGGACTGGGGCAGTCTCCTTTCCCCGTCCCCCGGGTCGTGGTCGAGGCGCTCCGGGAGAACGCTCATCAAAAAGACTACCTTCCGGTGAGGGGGCTGGGTGCCCTCCGGGAGTCGGTCGCGGCCTATCACGCCCGCAAACACGGTATAGAGCGAACAGGAGACAACGTGCTGGTCGGACCGGGCTCGAAAGAGCTGATGTTCCTGATCCAGCTCGTTTATTACGGCGATCTCGTTATCCCCACGCCGTCATGGGTCACATACGCCCCGCAGGCCCAGATCATTGGTCGCCACGTCCGCTGGCTCAACACTCAGCGCAGCTCGCATTGGGAGCTGCGGCCCGAGGAGCTCGAGGAGCTCTGTCACGATGATCCCGATCGACCCCGACTGGTGATTCTCAACTACCCGAACAATCCTACCGGTTGCACCTATCCGGTCGACACTTTAAAGGAGCTCGCAGAAGTCGCCCGGCGCTACCGCGTGGTCATGCTATCCGACGAAATCTACGGCGAGATTCATCATGACGGTCGTCATAACTCGATGGCCGAGTTTTACCCCGAAGGGACGATTATCAGCTCCGGCCTGAGCAAATGGTGCGGCGCTGGAGGGTGGAGGCTCGGCACGTTTACTTTTCCTGACAGCTTGGCGTGGCTTCAGCAATCCGTGGCGGTGGTCGCCAGCGAGACCTTCACGTCGACCAGCGCTCCCATCCAATACGCAGCGGTCCGAGCCTTCGAGGGCGGGGAGGAGATCGAAAGCTATCTCTTCCAGTGCCGGCGAATACTCCGTGCCTTGGGCCAATGCTGTTTTGACCGCCTAAAGAAAGCGCGGATTGAGTTGACTCCGCCCGATGGAGCCTTCTACCTCTTTCCCGACTTCCGCGTCTTCAGAGGGAAGCTGCGGAAGGTCGGCATCCGCACCAGCGCCGATCTGTGCGATAGACTGCTCGAAGAGACCGGCGTTGCCATGCTCCCCGGCTCGGCCTTCGGCCGGCGCGCGGCCGAGTTGACGTTGCGTATGGCCTATGTCGATTTCGATGGCACTGCGGCACTCATCGCTGCCACGGGCACGACTCCGGATCAACCCCTGGGCGAGGCTTTCGCCCGGGAGCATTGCCGTCCCGTATTAGAGGCATTGGACCGGATCTGCCATTGGGTGTCGGCGCTCTAGAGCCTAGTGGTTCCAATCCTCCCGTCCTTCTACACGTGGTGTATTTCGTCCGGTGGTTCCTGTTTGGTTTTTCCATCCCGCAGGTGCCTCTCCAACACGTCTCGCGCGATGTCCTTGCCCGCCAGGCCGAACGACAACGCCAAGGCCAACACGATGCCGCCGAAGGTGATGGAGAATGCGGCGAGCACCACCGTCCGTCCGATCGAAAGATGCTCCAATGCCACGGCAAAACCGAGGATGAGTATTGCGGCTTGAACCGATCGGGCGACCAGGCTCGCACGCGGAACGCTAGCGTTGACCAACGCGATAAGCACGCTTCGGTGTAGGAATCGAGCCAACAAGTAGCTAACCGCCAAAATAGCCAAGGCTACCAGAATGTTTGGAAGGTATCCGAAGAAGCTGGAAATGAGCTCGGTCGTTGCCTTCAGATTCAAAGCGGAAAGCGCCATAAAAAAGAAAATCAGCGCTAGGAGATAGTACACGACTTTCGCGACCAAATCGGAAGGGGACAGCCGAACTCCTCCCCGGGTCAGGACCTCTCCGAGACCCGAGCGTTGACTAAAGGTATTGAAACCGGCAAACCGGAGAAATCTCCGCAAGAACGCCCGCACCAACCGCGCAAAGATTGCCCCGAAGAGCAAAACCGCGAACATGAGAAGAACGTTAGGGAGGAACTCGAGCACCCGATCCACGAAGAGTCGTATGGGTTCCATCACAGGATGGTTGTACCAATCGGGCATGGTTTACCTCCCCTCGTTTGCGGCTTGCCAGCGGCCGACGAAATGAGCCTTTTCCGACTCGTAGGCTTTTGCGAGAGCTTCGATTTTTTCCTCGACTTCATCCGAGTCCGACTCCGCGGTGTCCAGGACGAAGGCCGCGGTGCGTCCGAGGTACAGAGGGGTTAGCGACTTCAGTAGATGTTCCAGGCTCATGACGCGGCGACGATAGGCGAGCGCAAAGTCGTAGACGACCGAGGCCCAGAGATCGTCTGGGAAAGCGTGGGTTGCCCCGCCGGCGATCTCTTGGACCCGTTGTAGGTTCTGCGGTCGGATGGCATCTTTCCAAACGGGTCCCAAATCTCGAACACCTTGATGGAAGTTGTCGATCATTCTCTGCGTGTTGACCGCGATCGGCTCCAGCCCTACCGAATACTCGAAGCCAAAATAGGGTATCGGCTCGGACCCTTCGATGCCAGGCCACAATTCTGAATACGTGCCCATGAGCTCGAACACGGAGGAGACAACCTGAACCAACATGGCAGAGAGGTCGGCCCCGGGGTCTTTGGCATCGTGGATTTTCGCCCCCAAGTAGGCCTCACACACTTTGAATCCCTCCGCCAAAGCGGTCGTGGTCATCCAGATGTCGATACCGAAGCGGGCGACGTTGGTGTCCCAGACGTCTTTCGAGAGATAGCACTTCGCGAGCGCCTGAGAAAATCCGAAGTCGCCTCCGATGGGTTGCCGGACCCTCGTGCCGTAAAGCGCCCGAGTCAGCGGATACACGATGCTATTCGTGATGGTTCCGTCGTACTTGTGTCGCCGGTAAAGGGGTGCGGTATAGTCGTAGCCTTCCTCGAGAATGGGCCCTACCAAAAGTTCCACCCACTCGGGTGTGATACTCCGTAAATCGGAATCGACGACCGCGCAGGCCTTTACTCCCAGGAGCTCGGCGATCTTGAAGATGGTTCGAAACGCGCTGCCTTTGCCCGGAAGTCCATGGTAGGGCGTGACAATCTTATGAACCGGGTGCAGACGGTGTCGCACCATTAACTTGTCGAGGGCGGTGAACTCCGTGGACGCCACCACCTCGCGGGTGCCGTCGGTTGAGCCACCGTCGGAGTTGACAATGACCGAGCGGGACTCGGGGAAGTGCTTGGTGAGTCCTGCACTGACCGCCTGGACCACATGAGCAATCGTCCTTGCGTTGTTGAAACTGGGGATGCCCACCAGGATGTCGACTCTCCCTAGCTCAGCGACTCGCCGGGATGTTTCCTCGCTAAGGAGGCCGTCGTCATTAAGGGCCATCGGGCCATCAATTGTATTACAAGGCGCTCGGCCTAGGCAGATGAAGAAGTTTCGTTATCCCTGCTCTAGGCGGTTCTTGATGATGAACATTTCCGTGTCGTGGGAAGAGCAAGTTTGGAGCCAAGTCTGGTCGGACGTCCCCTTCGCCCGCCACGTCATCAGAGTAACCAAACACTCTTTCGGCCCTCGACCCACGTTGGTCCCTGGAGTGACCCGTATGACGTTCTTCGGAACCAGGCGATCGGGAGAAGGACCAATATCGGCGTAGACCATGAGATTTTCCGGATCGGTTCGGAGCCGGATATAGCCTTGGGACCGGTCGAACATCGAAGTTCCGGTGAACAGGTTGTCGCCAAGTGCCTTGCGGTCCATGCTTCCCAGAGTCCAGTCGCTGTGCTTGACGCCGTCGGAGACATAGGCGAACGCGGCCTCGGCCGCACAACTCACCGCGATGCTGGAGGTGTGACAGTGGGGGTCGGTCATGTCCATTGGTTTTCTCTCCTCTGAATCTGAGTCGTTCTCTCAGTGCTAATATCACATTCATGAAGGTCGCGACGGTCGTTCTTCTACTCGCATTGGCCCTCGGGGTATCGGCGGCCGCCGAGGAACCATTGCCGCGGCACGGGCATCGTATGGTCTACGACAGTTCCCGAAAAGCCGTGGTGATGTTCGGCGGCCGGACCCACGACAAGAACTATCTGGGAGATATCTGGAGTTGGGACGGTGAAACGTGGACGCAAGTTGCCGCTGCCGGACCCGGGCCGCGCGCCTGGTTCGGCTTGGCCTACGACACGTCCCGTGAGGTTCTCGTCCTTTTTGGAGGGCGCGATGCTAGCGGCGAGCCCCGCGCCGACACGTGGGAATTGAGAGGAACGCAATGGACGTTGGTCGCCGAGGCCGGTCCGGAACCGCGGGACCACCACGCGATGGTTTACGACCCGGCCCGAGCGCCTGGTTCGGCTTGGCCTACGACACGTCCCGTGAGGTTCTCGTCCTTTTTGGAGGGCGCGATGCTAGCGGCGAGCCCCGCGCCGACACGTGGGAATTGAGAGGAACGCAATGGACGTTGGTCGCCGAGGCCGGTCCGGAACCGCGGGACCACCACGCGATGGTTTACGACCCGGCCCGAGCTCGCGTGGTGTTGCAAGGGGGCTATAACGGGACGATCTCGTTCGACGATACCTGGGAGTGGAACGGTCGGGCGTGGGCTCGCGTCTCGTCTGGAGTCGTGGGCGAGCGGGACGCTCACCAGCTCATCTACGATCACGCTCATTCTCGTTCTGTTCTTTACGGAGGGATCTATCTCGACGCCGATCGCAAGACAGTGGTTCTTGGCGACACCTGGGCTTGGGATGGTGAGTGGGAGCAGCTCGACGAGGGACATGAGAATGGGCGTTCCCACCACTCCATGAGCGTCGATCCGGGATGTGAGTGTCTCCTCCGATTCGGAGGAGGCGATTCGAAGCGAGTGCCTCGCGGTCGGACGTGGAGGTTTAGGGAAGGGAAGTGGACCGAGTTGCATGTGAACGGCCCCGACGCACGCGTCGATCACGACATGGCCTTCGATCCCTCTCGAAGCAGGGTGGTGCTCTTCGGTGGCTACATCCCCGCACCGCGCGGCGAGATCTTTGGAGACACCTGGGAGTGGGATGGGGAGGTTTGGCGGCGACGGTGAAGTTTCTATCGCTGCCGCCTGTGGTGAACGTGTGGACCACCTCCCGTCTTCTCCTTGTCTGTCATTGGCCTTCTTTCGAAGCGCTACTTCATTCGCATTTCGAAGTTCGTGCCGTACTCCTTCCTTTCTGAGAAGGATCTTATGGACTGACGTTTTGCAGCATCCGCACAAGAGCCTTCGTTATCAGGCTTGCTTCCGCGGATCTTCCACCACAATGAGAATCGTCTCGCCATCACCGGCGCCGACTTTTTCTGGGGGCGCTGTCATGCGGCGCCCGCCTCGCGACGGGCGCCGCAATTGCTTCACTCCTCGCTCCGCGGGCCGGGAGGTGACACTTTGGTGCCGTATCGTTCGTTGATTTCGTCGTAGATTTGCTGCACCACGTCGGGGAAGGGCACTCGTCCACCCACAATGAGATCCGAGAATCCAATCTGCTGGCTGAAGTCGGGCGGCAATTTTGGCTGCGTCGCAGGCTGGGGCCAGATGTCTTCATCGATTGCAGCCATCCGCACCCGAACGTCATCCCGCGTCACGTTGAAGACCATATAATCGGTGCCCAGAGCGAGCGGACCGTCATAGGTCTTGCGAATGTCGGCGAGAACCGTCGGCGCGGTATCGAAGTCGTTGAAAAAGTGATACCCCACGGCCATCCGCGGCTTGATTCCTGCCATCACTTTGCCGAACTGCGCCGGCGAGGTGTGAACCTGGGTCCCGACGTTGAGAGCCGTCTGGGGTGTGAATCTCTGCTTCTCGATCAGGACGGAGGGTGGCGCGAAGCACTCGTGGGTCGCGATGTCTGCGTCCTTGGTGTGCTCCATCCACCACTTGTTCGGAAACGTGTCACTGCTGTAAGCGAACTTGAGACCGTTCCACTCGAGAATGAAACTCACCGGGCCGTCCAGAGCATGAATGGCCGGAATCGAGCGGATAGTGACGCCGTTCTCGCTGTAGATCGCTTTGTTGACCGCCCTGTAGTCGAACTCGTTGACCTCGATCTCCAAGCCTCGAATGTCCACGTTCCCGAGGCGAGACCCTTTGTCCCAAGTCAGCATTTTCTCCATGTGCTCGATAGCATAGGCGATACCGTACTCTGGCGCGTGTCCGGAAGGCCCCCAGACCCGCATCGTGTTGACCCGGTTCCCAATCACACCACCCACCCAGAGCGCGTCCATGTCCCCGAAGTGATCGGAGTGTAGGTGCCCAATAAAGACCTTGTCGAGATAGTCGTATGGGATCTTCATAGCCGAGATGCGCTCCGCCGAACCGGTCCCGATGTCGAAAATGAATCTGTCACCGTTTCCGAGCTCGACGAGCCAACAGGCGGCCGCCTGTTTCGGTCGGGCGTTGGGCATTCCCGTACCGCAGGCCGTCACCCGCATCTCATCCGGACCGAGCGCCTCCGTGCCCGGGTAGTAGACGTCGTGCTCCGGAAGAGCGTCGACTGGTGAGGATTGTGGTTGCGCGGCGATCAACAAGACGGCCGCGAGGCAGGCCGCGAAACCCGCGAGAAAGGTAAAAAAGTAGCTCGTTCGTTTGATCATCAGAACACTCCCTTCGGTCCGTTTGACCTCATTTGCTGTCGCAAGCGACCGACGTGCTCAGCCCCGAGCTCGTTGAAAGCTTCAGTTGGGCGCCGCTTATTGTTGTTTGTCTTCTCCACGTCCTCGGCATGTCTTCCTCCCGGCCAGAATTCGAAACCAATGCCGATGAGCGGCCCCTGCGAGGTGGCTTCGTACCGATAAAAGTCTGGAAGGCGGTCCGTCCCTTGCTCGTACTCGACATCCATCCACCGGTACTGAACCACGAGCAGGATCTTCTCGCGCAAGAGAAATGCGACACCACCCTGAAGATTTGTCGTTAGCTCCGACCCTGCACCGAAGCCACCGAAGTCGGCCCTTGCCGACAAACGGATTTTCGGGTGCACCTGGCCGATCCAGCGGGCACCGACGATCGGGTCGAGCCAGTCGATGGCGAAGTCTACGGCCGGGCCGCCGATGGTTCGTCTTGACTCTCTCAGTTCACTTCTTCCGCGTGAACTGAACCGTCGTGAAATGATCCTTGCCTGTTTCCTTCCAGGTCCATTTCTGCGTGAAGTGATTCTCGTCTTGGAAGGTCACGACCAATCCGCTGATATGAGCGTGGTTCGTACTGTTTAGGTTCGTCCCTCCGGTGAAAGTGAAATCGAGAACCTTGGGATCACCTGTAATGGGTTCGGTCTGCATCCGCGGTTGATTGTTCCCGGTGCAGTAGTGGGTGAGCGCCACGCGATCGTAATCCAGATTGTAGATCGTCACCATAGGAGCTTCGGCTTCGGACCCGAGCGTCTCCATGAGTGCGGTCCCTCCGGAGATGAGCTCGTAGGAGGCTTCGCGTGAAGTGCCATCTTCGGCCTGTCCTTCCCACTCACCGACCAGCGTCTTGAGTTTGTCGAAACCGATCTGACCTTTGGAATCTCCGGCCGTTGCACTGGCACTGATCGCTAGGACAAAGATGGCCGCCGATAGTGCTGACAGTAGGGTTAATCGCTTCATCAATATCTCCTTTGTTGGCTTAGTACTTCATTGCAGGGTTGTGGTCAAAAACGAACCAAGTACGAGAACTTGACGAAGAACTGGCTCGCATCGTTCATGAATACGTTTCGGGTTCGGGCCAAGCCGCTCGCCGTTGTCTGAAGCCTAGGGTCGATGTTTTGCAGGTTACCGTTATAGCCCACGTACAAAGCGGTGCCGTGGTGCAGGAAATAGGTGAACAAGAAATCGGCGTTGAAATTCTTGGTGTTGGGGAGGCTCGTTCTCGCCGCATTAGCCAGGACGGCGTTGTACTGAAGGATGGCGCGAACCGACAAGGCCCGTGTGACTTGATAGTTCAGTTTGGATTGGACGATGTGATTGTTGAAGACGCAGCCGTCGCCCTCGCGATCCGTCAGGCGGGTCAGCAGATACCGAGTGTCGAGTGTCAGCGAGGTTACCGGCCGCAAGACAATTCCGAGATCCGCGGACGTGAGGTTCTCCAAAGTCGGTTTCTCGCCCCGGGGCGGTTGGAAGTTGATCCCGGTTCCGGTGACGAAATGGGTGTTGAAGTTGACTTGTGGGACGAAGGCCGTTGAGAACATCAAGCCTCCAATCGATTGCGAGAAGCGTTCGTTGGTCGAGAGCCCTGGGAAATCCTGCGGCCTAAGGGTTTCGTTAATGTCGAGGTAATAGGCGCCCAGTCTCGTTTGGCGCGTCCATTCCCAGTGAATCGCCGGGCCGTAGGTGAGCTCGAGCTCGGTACCGTCGTGGTCCGTGGTCTGCACAATCTTGAAGTCCGGACCCCAGGATACGAAGCGCTCTCCCTCCGGACGAAAACGGTAGCCGGCAAGTTGATCCACGGAGCGAATGTCCGGGCGAGGATCGAAGCCCACGGCGGTGCGGAAGCCCGGGCTTCGATCTCGATAGTTCAGGTTGTAGTTGAACTGCCGGCCGGAGCGGTTGAGACTCGCCTCATAGGCAGGGCCATGAAGCGTGGCGCCGTCGAGAAACGTCGTCGCGCTGGTCGCGGCTTGGAAAGCCGCGGTCCAGTTCTGATTGAGCTTGAAGCGACCGTCGACTCCCGCGACACGGTTGCTGCTCTGTGCAAACTCGCGGTCGGTATAGATCGCTCCGATGCTGGATTGATTGCCGATGTCTCGGCTGAGTCGGAAAATGCCGAAAAGAGCACGCTCGTCCGAAATGACCCCTGGAATCGCGCGGCTCGACGATCGATCGTCGGTGACGAGGGCACCGATTGCGTAAGGCCCTAGTTTGCCCGTCATCCGGACGCCGGCGGAAGGATCTTGAATCCGCCGAGTGAAGACGAGATTGATCGGAGTCTGAAAGAAACTGGCATTCTCGAGGAAGAACGGTCGCTTCTCGGGAAAGAAGACCTCAAAGCGCTGGTTGACGGTCACTTGGGGTTCGTCGGACTCCACTTGGCTCGATCGAAGTTGCGGGCGTCCAGCGCGCGGAACGCCCGATAAAAGGCATAAGGAATCAGATGCACGTTTCGTCCGGGAGATACGTTCTCGATTCCGGTCATTAGCCCCGCCTGGTTCAACCGCCCTTCAACGCGGCTGGAGTAGGTCGGCCAATATGACTCCTCGTTGTTTCGGGGAATGTTGCGCTGCAGCATCAGTCCCCACGATTGCTGCGAAGCCGGGGAGAACCGGAGACTGCGGAAGGGGACAGACATCCAGACCACGTAACCGCGCTCAGTCCTTTGGCCTTTCGAATGCCACACCGTGTCGAAGGAGTAATCCCAGCCTTGGCCTTCGATCCAGACGCCGGTGTTCTGAATCCCGAGAGGATTCGCCGCAAAGGCGTAGGCACGCCGTTGATCCCGAAACGTATCGATTTGAATGGAAATGAAGTCGTCGTCGAGGACCTGCTCTCCCCGCGCCACCATACGGGCTCGGATCTTTGCCGGGTCGTCATCGAAGCATACGAAGACCACGTAAAGGTTGGTGTCATCGTAAGACAGATAGACGTCAGTCCGCTGCGTGGACTCGGCCCCGTCTCTCGGAGTGCGCTGAACGAAGCCACGAACTTTCGCCATGGCGGTTTCGCCGGACTCGGACATGTCGAGAAAGTCGGTCAGCTGAGGCGCCTCGTCGGTCCGGGGAACCTTGAACACCGAGCGTGGGGTCGCGACGGCCGGCGGCGATAAGACTGACAGCGCGAGTAAGACCGGGAGTCATGCGAAGAGCTCTTGGAGTACGTCGTTCCAGCGCTTCTCGAACTCGGTGACTTCGTGCTGCGGTATGCCGTAGGTGGATAGCCAGACGGTGGCACTACCACCCTGTGACGACGGATCGAGCTTCACGCGAAGCAAGGAGTCGTTTCGATCCTCAACCGTTCCACTGAATTGCTTTCCAGGTGTGTTGACTTGAACCACGCCACGAAAGACTTCGCCTGTCGCGGATGTAATGGAGTAACGGTCTCCCTCTTGCAGGCCCTCGAGCGTGCCTTGCTTCACGACGGCACTCGGTCCCACGAGGCGAGACCAGGCGTCATCGAAGGGGATTCGAAAGGTTGCCAGGGCCCACGCCACCAGCCGACGCTCTCCGGCGTGTTTTTCGAGGTAGTGCCTGAGGCCTCGAAGCTCGAAGTCCCAGCCGCGATGAAAGGATTCGAAATACTCGTTGTCCCAGTCGTCGCCGTAGCGAAATCCGGAGTGGACGACGCGAAGAACGGTGGTTCCTCCCTTCGCCTCCAAGAAGTAGTCCAGGATGAGCGGTGTTACTTCCTTCGCGGAGCCACTCGTGAATTTGGGGGCACCGACGGAACGGAGGCGATGGTTCGGCTCCCAGATCTCGATGCGCGAATCCCACACCGAATACTGCTTGGTCCAGCTCAACTCGACGTTGCCGCCCACCCCCGGATTCACCGTCGCCTCGAGAGGAAACCAGCCCATGAGCTCGTCGGCGTCGGTGAGCGCTTTCCAGACGCTCTCTACGGGTGCGTCGATTTCGATTTCTGTCTCAAAGGTTCTCATGATTGATCTCCTTTAATCAATGCGCGCGGGGCCCCACCCCCACGCGCTGGCCCTCGCTCTTCGCTCGGGCCTCAGACACGGCCGGTTCCCTTGGCGCCCGCACTCCATGAGCCAATTCCTCCCGGCCGGCGGGCCTCCGGCCCGTCACTTGCGGGATAGGAACCCAGGAAAACCTCAAAGCTTCGGCCTCCCGCAGCCTTCTCGTCGTGGTACTTCGCGACGAGCTGCTCCACTGCCTCAGTGAGCTCCTCAGCGAATCCGTTCCTCTCTTTTGCGGATGCGAAACGAACCTGCGTTTGCATGGAGAGCGTGGGGAGTTTTTTTCGTGCTTTGGCAGCGTGTTCCCGCAGCAGCCCGACGTGGCGGATGACGCGAGCAGCGAGCGCCACCAGATAGGCCGACGAAAAACGATCCCCGATGCGGTCGGGATCCGCCGCCACTCCCCCAAGAGCCCGCGGTGCCACCACGAAAGCCCTCGCTGCGGTTCTCAAGATCCGCTCCGTGCAATTGCCCTTGCGTCGTTCCTCGACGAGCTCGACAAATCCTGAGCCCTCGAGCTCCCTGAGGTGATAGTTCAGCTTCTGCCGGGGGAGGGAGAGCTTACGGGCGAGTCCCGAAGCCGAGTCGGGCTCCTGGAGCTCTTCGACGATACGGAGCCGTAACGGATCCATTAGAACGGCCGCGCGATCCACCTGCTCGACCATGTCGAGGGTCGCCACCTGAAGTTGTTCGGTAACGGGGCTCATGGGTTCTCCCTCCTCATGGTTAGAAGATAGTTCCGATTAATAAATTTGTCAAGACAAAATAATATGTCGGTAAAAGAGAGGACCGCGCTTTAAGTTACTTATTTTGAGTCTATTAGAGGTAGAATGACGCCGCGGACATGCGTCATTCTCTGCTGCTCTCGCTGGTACTGTCCTGGGCCTGCGGTTCCGGGCCCGACGCGGACATGGATCGAGCGGCTTCCGAGGCACCAAGCGTCGCGTTCCTGCTGGTTCAAGCCCTCAGCCCTTTCGAGGTGGAGATCTGGGAGGCCATCCAGCGAGCCGAAGAGGATGGCGACGCGTCGCGGGTCAAGATGGTGGAGATGAAAGACCCGACCGAGTTCGAGACGACCGTCCGTCAGGTTAGCAACGCCGGCTACGACGTTGTGGTCAGGCAGGGATGGCACTTTCTTTGTCGCACTTGGGAATCTTCTCCGAAGGGATGACCGCCGGCCGCGGGTTCATCGCGTTCGCGGCGGCCGCCTTTGCCAGCGGAAACATTCCCGGTACGGTGGGGGCCGCTCTTCTCTTTGCCTTCTTCGGTAGCGTGGCCATCCGCCTCGAGGGAGTGGGGCTCCCTACCCATTTCGTCCAGATGATCCCTTATCTCGTGACGCTGGGAGCACTGTTCTTGGCCAGCCGTCTAAGGACCGCCCAGGCCTGAGCGAGCGATGCTATCATCCGAACGCCCATGACAAACGACGCATTCCCAGAGTTCAAGCTGCCTGACGAGCTTCTGGGTCGGCCGGTGGACGTGATGGTGCTGGGAAACTCACGGCTCGAGATGGAGTGCAAGTTCCCGGTTGGTCCGCCGTCGGGGGACAAAAAGACCTTCGTATCGAAAGGCCGATCTACACCGCCGGCGGATGTGGGGCCAATGTCGCGTGTTTCACGGCGCGCCTGGGAGGTCGAGCCGCTTTGGTGAGTCGCGTGGGCGACGGGAGAGATAGTGAGCCCGTCTGGGACGAGCTCCGTCGATCCGGGGTCGAAACGCGCTACGTCAAACGCGTCGGGGGCACCGAGGGAAGTCTTCTCGTTATTCTCACCAATCCCGATGGCGACTGGACAGTATTGAGTTATGTCGATGCGACGCTCGAGGTTCGACCGGAGGATTTGCCGGGTAAGGAGGCTCTCGGGAGCGCGAAGATTCTTCACATCGAAGGCTTCTACTTGGGGCAGGATCACCCCGATCTGGAGAGCGTCGTTTCGAAAGCACGTGAGGCGGGTTGTTTGATCTCGACCGACGGCGCGACCCCAGTGGCGAATTCGCGGCCGGCACGACTGACGCAGTTTTTCGGCATGAGTGATATCGTGTTTGCGAACCGGTCGGAAGCATTGGCGGCTAGCAAGGCGAAAACACCGGAAGACGCAGCGGCGGCCTTTCCGTCCATGGGGCCGCGACTTTCTTTCTTGAAGCTGGGCCAGGAAGGCTCGTGGGTCGTGACGTCGGAGCGACTTGGCCGCGTGCCGGCCTATGCAGTCGATGTCGTCGACACTGTTGCAGCGGGTGATGCCTACGCTGCCGCGGCGCTTCTGCACTTGTGCCAAGGCGGAACGCTTTCTGCGGCGGCGAAGCGGGGGAGTGCGGCGGGAGCCCTCGCATGCCGCGGCCCTGGCTCGCTCTCCAGTGTTTTTGACACGAGGGACGTCGACGCGTTATTGGAAAACTCATGACCAAATCCATTCACGAAAGATTCGGCGGGCAATGCATGCCTGATGACATCGCCTCCTACGTGTTGGTGCCGGGGAGTCAGGCCCGCGTCGAGAGGTTCGCGTCCGCGTGGGACACGTCTCGTAAAGTGGCTGAGCACTTCGAGTTTCTCGTTTATACCGGCGAGATGGCGGGCGTCCCCTTGTCCGCATGCTGTACGGGGATTGGCGGTCGTTCGGTCAGCATCGCGGTCGATGAGCTCGCCGCACTGGGGGCGCGCACGCTTCTTCGAGCGGGCGTCACGGGGTCGATGCAACCTGGCGTTGCTGCCGGCGATCTCATCATCGCTTCCGGGGCGGTGCGAATGGACAAGACCAGCGAACACTACGTGTTCCTCGAATATCCGGCCGTCGCGGACTTCGAGGTCGTTGCGGCCTTGATCGCGGCGGCACAGAAGCACGGCTTCCCCTATCACGTCGGTGTCGCGGCCACTTCATCATCTTTTTACTGCGGGGAAGGAACCTCTGGTTACGGCGAGTACCGTCATTCTGGAATGGATTCGATCGCCTCGGATCTAACGGCGGCTAAGGTCTACGACTGGGATACTGAGACCGCGACACTCCTTACTCTGGCGGGTCTCTACGGTCTTCGCGCCGGACGCGTGAACGCGGTGGTCGATGATCCCGAGACCGGCAACTACAATCCGATCGGGGAAGAGAGGGCGGTCAAGACGGCTCTCGAGGCGATCTTGATTCTCGCCGCCTGGGATGAGGAGAAAAAGAGAACGAAGACTCGGTACGCGTTGCCCGATTACCCTCTAAGGAAGGACGAGTCATCTTGACGGACCCCAGAGAGCACGTCCACTACAACTTCGGCGGCGAATGCCAGCCGGGTGACATTGCTCCGTACGTTCTCTTGCCGACCGCGGTGCATCAGGTCGAAAAAGCTGTGGCCGACATGGAAAACGCGCGCAAGCTGACCCATCACTATGAGTTTCTGGTCTATACCGGCGAGTACGCGGGGGTTCCCCTGTCTGTCTGCTCAACCGGGATGGGAGGGATGTCCGTTTCCATTGCCATCGAGGAACTGGCTCGGCTCGGAGCCCGGACCTTATTGCAAGTGGGGTTGGCAGAGCCGCTACCGGATGAGCCTCCAACCGGAGGTTTGATGATTGCCAAGGGGGCGGCTCGTTTCGACGGGACGAGCAACGACTACGTGCGCCCCGAGTTCCCGGCGCTCGCACATTTCGAAGTCGTCATGGCCGCGATCGCGGCGGCGGAACATCTCCATCAAGCCTATCGAGTCGGGATCGTCGCATCGCTTGCATCGACGCCAAGGTCACGAGAGGACGGCGCGCAAATGGTCCACTCCATTCTCGACGAGCGGACCAAGCCGATGCGTGAAGCGATTCGTCAGGCAGGTGTTCAAGGTGGAAGTGGGGAAGAGGCCACCGTTTTTGTCCAGTCGGCGATCTACGGATTTCGCGCCGGTGCCATCAGCGCGCGCCCCGACGGGGAGGACAGCTTGATCGCAACTGGCCTCGAAACGATACGGGTGCTAGGAGAATGGGATCGCAGGAAAGCCGAGGAGAAGGTCCCTCACACGGTACCGCGCGTAGGCGACGTTTGACGGGGACTCAGGCAGGCAGGCCGACGCGCCGCATCAGATCTTGAAAGCGCGGATCTGCGCGCAACATGCGTAGCTCAGCAACCTTGAGGTAGACCAGAGCGCCATCGCGCTCCCGATAAGCCTTTTCCAACCACGTGAAGCACCGATCCGTATCTCCCAGGGCCAAATGGATCATGGCGATCTCAGCTGCTGGCCGAGTGAGCTTCTCCAGAATCTCCCGCGCCTCTTTCTTTCTTTCTTTCTTTCTTTCTTCCTTCCTACTCGCGCATAATAATATCCGAGCGTCCCGATGAGGGGGCCGCGACGCCCTGCTAGATCGATCGCTTTTTCGAGCTGCGCGATGGCCTCATCGAGTCGCGACTGCTCCAGATAAGTTATGCTCAGACCAAAGTGTGCCTCGCCGAAGTTCGGATCCAGCTCCAACGTCCTTCGATACTGTTGGATGGCTTGCTCGTACTGACCCGCGAAGTGCAACAGCCGTGCGAGAGCGGCGTTGATAATGAGTGACAGGGGATCGAGCTCCTGAGCACGATTGATCGTCGCCAACGCCTCTTCGTGACGCCCCATGGCACCCAAGTAAATCGCATACCAATGGTGGGTGGTGGCATGGTTGACGTTCAACTTTAGGGCACGCCGAAATGAGCGCTCAGCGCCGCTCCAGTCCCAATCGTATCGGAACTTTATGAATGCGAGCGATGTGTGCGGCTCGGGCAACTTTGGGTCTATTCGCAACGCCTCCAACGCCGCGGCCCGCGCTTTGCCCACCGCCTCCCGCGGTGTCAGGCGGCCGTACCCTGCCGAACCGGCCAGGGTGTAAGAATCGGCCAGGCCTGCGTATGCTTGGGCGCAGCTCGGATCTTTTTCGATTGCCTGCTGATAACATTCAATAGCCTTCTGAATGCCTTCTTCCGTCCTTTTGTTCCAGTGGTAGCGTCCCTCCAGGTAGAGCCGGTACGCGTCCGTATTTTCCGCTTGTCGTTTGGCAAGCTTCCTTTTCTGCGCCCCACTCAACTTAAACGACAGCCGCCCGGCGATCTCCTTGGAGATTTCCGCTTGCACTGCAAGGATGTCGGAGAGCGGCCGATCGTATTGCTCCCCCCAAAGCTGCCACCCGGTGGTGGCGTCCACTAACTCCACACCCACGATCAGAGTTTGCCCGTGTTGAACGACTCGCCCCACCAGTACCGCGCGGACATTCAACTCCATCCCGACTGTTTGGGGATCCGTTTCTCGTCCTTTGAAGCGAAACACCGTGCTGCGCGCCATAACGCGCAGCCCGGGCAGTTGTGAGAGGTTGTTGATCAGGCTCTCGGTGATACCGTCGCTCAGGTATTCCGTTTTGGGGTCCCCACCGACATTGCCAAAAGGCAATACCGCAAGAGAATCAATGGTTTTAGCCATTGGGTGTGTACGCGATGCTGTCCCTCGTACCTCGGTCACTTCGGCAACGAAGCTGTAACCACGCCCAGGCACAGTCGCCACGTACCGGTGCTCGGCAGGGCGTTCGCCCAACGCCTTCCTCAGCGAGGAGATGTTGCGCGTCAGGTTATTCTCCTCCACGACCGTGTCGTGCCAGACCGCTTTCATGAGGTCATCTTTTTCCAAAACCTGGCCGCGGCACTCGATAAGGGCGAACAGGATTCCAAAGGCTTTCGGGGTGAGCGGCACAACCTCACCATCACGTAGCAACAGGCGCTTGAGTGGGTCTACGCGAAACCGCTCGAACTCGTAGAAACGAACACCTGGCTTGGGCACTGGTTGCCTTCAGGAATTTTCAGGAATTTTCACATTTCTCTCAACGACTTGTCAATCGAGTACCGGTACTGTGTAGCTCGCAAGACTCCCGGAGGCACCTGTTGCCACAGGAAACAGTTCTTCGGTTGGGAGGATGTTATGAAAGAACTACGAGCGACCTCGAGCAACGGTGCGGTCACAGTCATAACAGAACAGGTCATTGAGCAATTCAGGGCGACGCTGCGTGGCCCGTTGCTGCTGCCCGATGACGAGAGCTACGACACCGCCCGTACAGTTTGGAATGCAATGGTCGACAAGCGGCCGGCCTTGATTGCGCGCTGCGCAGGAACGGCGGATGTCATCCAGTGCGTGCGGTTTGCGCGCGAGCATGACCTGCTCGTCTCCGTACGCGGCGGCGGGCACAACTATGCCGGCATGGCCGTTTGCGATGATGGGCTGATGATCGACTTGTCGCCGATGAAGGGCATCCGCGTCGATCCCGCCCGGCAGACAGCGCGGGCTCAGCCGGGACTGAGGCTGGGCGAATTTGATATCGAGACGCAAGCATTCGGCCTGGCCACCACGCTCGGGGTAAATACCGACACCGGGATTGCGGGCCTGACCCTGGGCGGCGGCAATGGCTGGCTAGGGGGCAAATATGGGCTCGCCTGCGACAACCTGCTGTCGGTGGACGTTGTCACGGCCGATGGCGAGCTGGTGACCGCGAGCGAGAGCGAGCATGAAGATTTGTTCTGGGGCGTGCGGGGCGCGGGGGCCAATTTTGGGATTGTCACGTCGTTCGAGTACCGCCTGCATCCGGTAGGCCCGGTGCTGGGGGGCATGGTGCTTTACCCGATGAGTAAGGCTAAAGAAGCGCTTCGGTTCTTTAGCGAGTTCTCGAGCACATGCCCCGATGAGGCGAGCACAGTTGGACTACTGATGACGGCTCCGGACGGCAACCTGGCCGTGGGGATTGCTGCTTGCTACTGCGGGCCTACTGATCAAGGAGAGAAAATCCTGAAGCCGCTCAGAACGTTTTCTTCGCCGCTGGCAGACCTCATCGCGGCACGGCCCTACGTGGAGATGCAGAGCTTGTTCGATGAAGCCTGGGCACCCGGACGATTTTATTACCACAAAGCGAACAACATTCGCGCATTGAGCGACGCCGCGATTGAAACCCTTGTGGCATACGCCGAGACCATGCCCACCGCCCTATCGTCCATCTACTTCCAGCAGTTTCATGGCGCTGCCAGCCGCCTCGCCGCGAGCGACAGTGCGTTCCCGCATCGCTACGATCACTTCCTATTTGGCCCCCACCCAGCAACGGAGAACCCAGACGATTCCGAGAAGATGATCCGCTGGGCGCGGGAATGCTGGCAGGCGATGCAGCCGTTCGTCGAGGCGCTGGATGTGAACGCGCTGGAGGACGTTCTGGAGGAGGGTGAACAACGGGTGCGGGAGGCCTACGGTCCCAACTACGAACGGTTGCTCGCCTTGAAGAACACGTACGATCCGACGAACTTCTTCCGCCTGAACGCGAACATCAAAACGACCGTGTAGCGGGACGATTCTACGAACCGTCACGCCAAGTTCCGCACACGGTTCCCCGGTTAATCAATTAGGCGTCGACCGAGAAGATCGTCTTGCACTTGGGGCAGCGGATCTTCTTCCCGCCGGTGAAGCTGGGGATGCGAAGCTCGAGCTTGCACTTGGGGCAGGTGATGTGCACTTTTTTCGCTGCCTTGGACCCCGCCCCGGCGAGGAGTCCTTGTTTGAGGTCCTGTTCGACCGCGGGGAAGTTCTCGTCGGTCCATGGGTTCTTTTGTTTCCAGCGGGTGAGAAAAGTCCCGTTCCGGATTGCGAAATCGATCGGTAGATAAAGCTTCTGCTGGGTCTCGGCGATCACCCGGTTCATCTCGGGATACTCCCGCGAAACCACCGTAAGCGCGAGTAGATCCGTGGCTTGTTCGTCATCTAGAATCGAGCACGGGGCAGTCTGCAAACAGAGCTCTTGTTTCTCCAGGTGGCCCCATTTCGTTCGCGACGAGAGGGCCCAGGCGAGCCAAGCGTTGGGGTCACGCTCTGGGTACTGGACGCGTATTCGCTTCGTGGTCGACAACAGCGCCTCGGCCGCCGACTTTAGCGCTTCCTCGTTTTCCCAGAGGGAGCGGACTTTGGTCCAGATACCCATGGAGCCGCCTCCGTAGGCCCCTCACCCTACCCTCTCCCCAGGGGGAGAGGGTATAAGGGAAGGAAGCCAACTATTTTTCCTGGAACTAATAACAATAATAATGGGCATTCTCCGAGTTGGCAATCTCCAATCTGAGTACTGTTTGCTCCCGCTATTGTGCTAGCCTACGGCACGGGTTCGGAGGGAGGGTCTTTATGCTGAAGAAACTGCTGATCGTCGTCGTCGTCCTGCTAGCGATTGTCCTTTTCCTGGCCGCCCGCGATTGGGACTCGCCGGGGCTCGGGCAGGCGCTTCTCGACAAGGCCGGCGAGCGGACGGGGATCCAAATGACCGCCACCGGGTTCCGATTCAATTTGCTTAAGGGAGTAGAACTTTCAGGTGTCCAGGCCTCGCAAAAGGATGAGGGGCGGGAGTTCAGCTTTACCCTCGACCGCCTCATCTTCGAGCATCGCCTGCTGCCGCTTCTTTCGGGCACCGTGGCCATCGACCGCATCGTCTTCGAGCGACCTCAGTTCGAGCTGGTGGAGTCGGCAGACAAGCCTGCGGGGAAGGAAGAGCCGAAAAAAACCAAAGAGAAGGAGCCCCGCGAAGAGGGGACTCCGACCGTTACCGATGATGGCGACGGCTTTGCGCTCGATGTGCAGCAAATCGTGATCCACGACGGCACGTTCGTAATGAAGAAAACGGGCCAGGACGGAGAAACGCGCATCGAAGAACTAGACTTCGAGATGCAGAAGTTGAAGTTCGATCCCACTGCCGGATCGCTTGCCGCACTCTCCGCAGATGGCGAGCTGTCGATAGGCCAGATTCTGCTCGACACGTCCACCATTACCGCCGTCGAAAGCCAATTCACCTTGACGAGCGCTGTTTTCGATCTGGTCTCGCTAACGTTCACGACTCCACACGGCAAGTTCGCAGGCGAGATGCAGGTCGACTTCAATCCGGTGCCCCACGCTTATAAGTTGAACGCTCAGGCCGATCCGCTCGATCTCAACAGCATGGTTGGAGCGAGCGACGGGTTCGGTCCGGGCAGCGTCAAACTCGAAGCAGAAGGCGTCGGCTCGGACACCAAGGATGTGAAAGCCTCCGGCAATGTGCTTCTGGCTGCCGGCGAGTTTCCGGCCGCCGAGATGTTCACCGGCGTGGACAAGGCTTTGGGGAAGACGGTTTTGGTCGGGGCGCAATACCAAGCCACGGAAGCGCAGTTTCGACTCGAGAACAACGTGGTGAAGCTTTCACCGTTTCAATTCACGAGCGAGATCGCAAGGTTGGATCTCGAGGGTTGGGTAAACCTCACGGGTCCGATCGAACTCGGTTTCGTCGTCGCCACACCGCGCGAGGGGATTGCGATCGAGGGAGTTGGGTCGGACGTTTTGGACCTTCTCTCAGACGACGAAGGGTGGGTTCCGGTTCCCATGAGCGTGACCGGGACGCTCGAAGACCCCAAGGTGCGTCCCGATTCCAAGGCTTTATTGGCGCAGGCCGGCCAGGGGTTGAAACGCGAAGCCACCGAAGCCGCCACCGACGCACTTCGCGGCCTCCTTCGCAAGAAAAACTGAGGTTCGCTTACGGAAGCCTTCGCCTTAACGCCGCGGCCTCGGCCATGGATTGATCGATATGATCTAGCAGCCGGTTGAGCTCGTGATTCAAATAGGTTCTGGTAAATCCGTCAAGATCGCTCGTGGGATCGAGATCCCCAATGGACTCGAGTGCGGCAAGTCCAGGCAGAGTCGGAATAGATACAGCCGGATCCTGATGATAAGGACCTCGCTCTTGATAGCGCACCCGGATGAGGGGGCGCACGATGCGAACCAAGGACCGTGCAACCTCGGGCTGAGGAATGCTCGGTGCCTTCGAGCGAAGGTTCCGCTGCAGTAACAGCAGGAGCTCGTGTAGTTCTTCGTTGCGCTCCAAGGCGCGACTCAAGTCCAAGTGATCGCCGGCGAGCCGTTGTCTTTCCTCGAGGAGGGCTCGCAGCTCTCGCGTGACGGCGGGTAGGTCGATGGGGGGAGTTGGCGAGCTCATCAGGCGCCAAAGCGCCGATGCGTAGACGCGGCTCGCTTCGGTCAAGACCTCGAAGTCGACCTTGTCGATCGTATCCTCCGGCGTGTGCCACCACCAATACCCCGCGCCTCCCTCGCTGCGCCGTTGATGAAACTGCAGAAGCGGAAGCCCCACTGCATAAAAACTTTGGTCCGAGTTCCGAGCGGGCCGGTCCGGTTCCAGCTCAACGTTCGCCACATCTTCGAGGACGGCTCGAGCCAGCCGGTCCATCTCCGCGGTGCTCCAGACTTCATAGCGAGTCGTTCCCATTTGACCTAGTCCGTCGACGTTCATATAGGCGAGGGCGTTTTGTCTGAGATCGAACCTTGCCGAATCGGCATACCAAGTGGAGCCAGCGTAACGTCCGTTCGAGTGTGCGGGCCACCAGGCGACTTTGAGACCGCGCTCGAGCTCGTCGCGATGGCGGTAGAAGATCCGTGCAAGCTCCAACATGGCCGCGTTGGACGCGCCCTCGTCGTTCGCGCCGTGATGCCATGCGTCAATATGGCCTCCCAAGAGAATAAAGCCTTCGGGATCTCTCTCGCTCGCGATCGTGGCAATCGGTAGCCTCAGCGGCTTGAAGCCCGCGTCCACCTCGGTCTCGAGCCAGAGCTCCACCGGTTCCAAGGCGAGCTTGGCTCTAAGATCGTTGCCGTCCTTCTTGCTGATCGCGATGCTCGGGATGGCGGGAAGGCGCTGGTAGTTCTTGTGTGTGGGAGTGCCCCAAATCGTACTCACCGTGAGCTCATGAAGCTTGTCTGTGGGCGAGGAGAAAACAACCGCCGCGGCGCCGGCCTTTTCCGCGGCGTCGATGCTCCAGGGGTAGGCTAGTGCTTCGACCAAAGCGATCTTTCCTTTCACATCGACCCGCCGGTAATCTGCAACCGTACCTTTTCCGCAATCGACGACCCGGCCACTCAAGCCTCCATCGTCCGTTGGCTTGGCTAGGGCTTGGGTGAGACAAGTGATGGGCACACCGTCTCTAGCTCTCAATCTGGCCTCGCACCGCACGGGGTCGCTGACGTATGCGGAGAACTCCATGACCTCGAACGGAATTCCATCCGCCTCGAGTGTCTCGACGATGTAGTCGATGGCGGCGAACTCTCCGGAACTTCCTCCTGGCCGAACGTGCTGGATGATCTCGCGGGCGTGTGCTTGGAGCTCATCCTGTTTCACTTCTTTCAGGATTGTGGGTTCGTCCGGTGAGGCCGCGGGAACGAAGAGTAAAACGCCCCAAAGAGACAGAACCCCGATCCTATGAATCATGACTTCCTCCTGCGAGCCGCTGGCTTCGAGGCGGAGTTTCCCCCATTGCGAGTGGATAATTCAACATCGTCAGCGGCATGGATGGCAAGAGTGGCGTCTTAGTTGTTCATTCCTAATGGTTTAGGACTAGCCGCCATGCGTCGCCGAAAACGGCGTGTTCTACGCGTTCGCTCCGCCTGACAGGCCCTCAAGAGGGTGCTATCATCTATTTAAGCACCCAAGTCGACTCATTAGAACGACCGTCGTTCGGTAGATTGTGTTCCTGGCGGGCCGTTCGAGGCTTGCCCGGGCTGCCCCTCGGCAGTCCGGAAACACGGGGACGCGCATCGGCCCGATGAATATCAGAGTCAAAGGCAAGGTAAACAATAAAGGGCAGTTCGCCGGCGTCCTGGGGGCGCTCGGGGTGGCGCGGAAGACCGGCTGTCTCGTGGTGACTTCAGAGGACGTCGAGAGAAAACTCTACTTCGAGGGCGGAGCTATTGTCGCCGCGTCGTCGAGCGCCGCGGACGAATCGTTCGGACACGTTTTGGTCGAGCGGGCGATCATCAAACAGCACAATCTCGCCAACGCCAAGGAACTCGGTACCAACCAGGACTCGCTGCTCGGAAGCCGATTGGTGGAAGTGGGTGCCTTGTCCGAGGACGATGTTCGGAATGCTGTTCGATTGAAAGTCCGGGACACTCTCACCGAAATACTTGCCGTCCCCGGCGGTCAGTACGAGTTCACTGACGATCGACTGCCAACGAAGGACAAGGTGCCGGTGTTTCTCGATCCGGGCGAGTTGATGGGGGGAGCGAAGGTTCTCCAAGAGGGACAGCCTTCGACGACTGAACCCTCCGAACATCCGAGCGAGCCGGCGAGCGCGATGCCGGCGAGCGCGATGCCAGAAGAGCCCGAACCGACGCTGTCCGGCTCTGGCTCCGAACCGACGCTGTCCGGCTCTGGCTCCGAACCGACGCTGTCCGACTCCGGCTCCGAACCGACGCTGTCCGGCTCCGACTCCGAATCGACGCTTGTCGACCGACGCGACCCCGATGTCTCCGATCGTCGTGACCCGGAGGTTCCCGATCGTCGGGACATCGCTAGCACCAAGGATCTGAGCGAGGGGTCTCCCGACCGGCGCGATCCAGCGACATCGGACCGACGCGATTCTTTGGAGCCCGATCGTCGCGACCCGAAGGTGAACAAAATGCTCGAGATGTTTGCCGACTTCCACCTCGGAGGCGATTCGTCTGCTTCTTCTGATTCGGCTGCCTCGGAGCCGACGTTGAGCGGGACCGAGTCGACCCTGACGGGTGGGACGGCCTATGAAGAGTCGGAGCCCACGATCCGTGAAACAACACCGTCCTACACTGAGCCTGCGCCGACACTCGTCAACGCGGAGCCAGAGCCAAGTGAGCCGGAGTCGAAGCCGAGTACCGGGAGCTATGCGAAGCCGGCGACAGGCAGTTATGCGAGACCAACTACTGGGAGCTATCCCAGACCGACTACCGGAAGTCATGCCCGCCCCCATACCGGCGTACACGACAAACCGAAAAGCAACACGCCTCTCATTGGTGCCGCGGCGGTCGCAGCTGTCGTGATTCTCGGAGGGGGTTCCTGGTTGTTTCTCGGTGGTGATTCGGAAGAGCCGGCGACGGGCACGCGCCTCGAAGTGCCTACGATAGAGACCGCGCCGACTCAGCCTCAGACCCAGCCCCAGTCCCAATCAACGTCCCTACCGAAAAAGACCGCTGAAGCACCGGCACCGAAACAACGGCAGGCGCCGCCCAAGAGGGAAAAAGCGCCGGCGACCACTGCTCCCAAGCCAGCTCCGTCAACACCCGTCAAGAAGCAAGAGGCGCCGGTCAAGAAACAAGAGGCTCCAACTGCTACGCGGCAGGCTTCGGTGAAGACAGCGCAAAACGTCGTTCCGAATCCTCCACCTGTAACGGGGAGCGCGGGGTCGACTCCACCACCCGCGGCAAAGACGGCGCCGGCCGCAACCACGACTACGAAGACTGCTAGCGAGTCGGCTAACCCACCGGCCGCGGAAGCGAAAGCGGAACCGAGCGAAGCGGGGTGGGACAACGCTGTTTTCGCGCCCACGAGGGCTACCGTTGTGACGAGCAAGCCGGCGGCTCCCGAAGCTAACGCCGTGAAAGTGGGGGATCTGGTCCAGCCTGGCCCAGAGGTCATCGACCCGGTTCTCATCGAGCATCCCAAGCTGAAGTTTCCGAAGGCCGCCAAGAAGCAGAAAATTCAGGAAATGGTGGTTCGCCTTCGCGTTCTCGTCGACGAGAACGGCAAAGTACTGGAAGCGAAACTAGACAAACCAGTCGGAAACGGCTTCGACGAATCAGCCGTCCAAGTAGCCCGCCAAGCGCGATTCATCCCGGCGACCCACGGTAGAGTCCAGGTCAAAATGTGGACTGAGCTTCCACTTCATTACCTCCAAAAGAAATAGCCCGCTCTCTGTTTGCTCTGCAATCATGCCGCAAGTAGAATCCCGACACAGTCGGTTTACGGGGAAAAAAGTGCGAATCGTGAACAAGCTGCTCGTAAGGTAGTTTCTCGGGAAGTGTGATCTTGAATGCTAAGCGCGAATGTTTTGTTCCGGAGGTTTCGATGCGGGCTCTAATCGTGATGTTGGGTCTAATGTCCGGCGGGGCGGCCTTCTCAGCGGAGAACTGGCCCAATTGGCGGGGTACTCACGGGACGGGGATTAGCGACGACCATCCCTTGCCCACGCGATGGAGTGCCGAGGAGAACATCGCTTGGCGAGCACCGCTTCAAGGGTTGGGCGTTTCAGGGCCCATTGTTTGGGGAGATCGCATCTTCGTGACCTCGCAACTTGGGATCGGAGCGCTTAGGGAAGGCGGCCATCCGAGTCTGGTACGCGGGGAACAACCCTCGGCAGAACGCCCGCTGGGCGACGCCAGAGAAAATGGGAAAGGGGAGATCGATGAAGTCGTCTTCCTGGTAGAAGCCTTCGATCGCGCCGATGGCCGCCGGGTCTGGGAGTACCGTTTGCCCGCCGAAGAGGTTGCGGGGGAGCTGCCTCCCGTTCACAGCAAGCATAATCTGGCTAGCCCGAGCCCAGTCACCGACGGAGATCATGTTTACGCCTGGTTCGGAACCGGACAACTCGTGGCGCTCGACATGAATGGGGAACTTGCTTGGAAGCGACACCTAGGCAAGGAGATCGCACCTTTCGAGATCCTCTGGGGCCACTCGAGCTCTCCGACCCTCTACGGCGACACGCTCTTCTTGCTTTGTGATCACGACAACGAATCGTACTTGTTGGCATTGGACAAACGGACAGGCAAACAAAAATGGAAGAACGATCGCGGTGAAGGCAGGAGGTCCTACAGCACACCCTTCGTGGTTCGTGGGACCGAGCGAGACGAGCTCATCGTGAGCTCGAACAAGCGCGTCGAGGCCTTCAACCCGGCGACGGGTGAACTGCTTTGGTACACGGGGGAGTCGAATCGATTTCCTGTCCCTGTTCCGTCGTACGGGGATGGAGTTTTATACATGAACCGGGGTTCCCGAAGTGGACCCTATATGGCGGTGCGCATCGGGGGAAGTGGTGACGTCTCCTCCTCCCACGTGGTTTGGCGTGTGGAGACGGGGGCCCCGTATGTGTCCTCGATTCTGTATTACGATGGGCTGGTTTACATGGCGAACGGAGCAGGCATCGTGACGTGCGTCGATGGAAAAACCGGCCAGCGCGTCTGGCAGGAGCGCATGGATGTCATCTTCTCGGCGTCTCCGGTAGCCGGAGATGGGAAGGTGTTCTTCTTGGCGGAGAGCGGCGAGACCTTTGTGCTCGCCGCAGGGCGAAAGCTGAATGTTTTGGCTCGAAACGCCGTCGGCGAAAGAAGCGTGGCGTCCCCGGCCCTGGCGAACGGCCAGATCTTTATCCGCACCGACGGCCATTTATACTGTGTCGGGAAACAAGGCGAGGCCGGCACGACGACTTCCGGCCACGGCCGCTAGGGCTCTCAGTCAGCCATTCCCCGGGGCGCTGGGACACCCGTCCCACCCCACCCCCTCGACCGTCCAGATGAAGTTCGCGATCTTCCACTGCCGTTTACTTTTGCGAGAGCAATGTTGTCGACTCCGGAGTGAGAGAACCTCCCGTCGATCCAGAAGTTGTAGTCTCCCCAAACGACGGCGATGGACCCTTGGATGAAGCGAGACTTTGTGAGAAGCGCGTCTCTTTAGATTGTGACGTAGGGTCCCGCCCCAACCATCTTCAGTATTTCTTCAGATTGTCCCAATAGGATGTTTCAGAGTTTGGAAGGACGCTATCTGACTCACGCCTCATTTCTATAGACTGTAGACGTGCAGATTCTCATTGTCGAGGATGACGATCGCTTGGCGGCGCTCTTGGAGCGAGGTTTGAAGCGGGAGGGACACATCATCACGCTGGCGGCGGACGGATCGGAAGGGCTCGACATGGCACTGTCGCACCCCTTCGACGTGGTCATTCTGGATGTGATGCTGCCGGTAATGGATGGGTTTAAGGTCGCCCGGAAGCTTCGGGAGACGGGGTACCAAACGCCGATCCTCATGCTGACGGCACGCGACGCGCCGACCGACATCGTCACCGGACTCGATACCGGAGCCGACGATTACTTGACTAAACCCTTCTCGTTCGATGAGCTTCTGGCTCGGGTGCGAGCCGTCGCGCGTCGCGGTCCCGCGCCACGTCCGGCGATCTTGAGCGTCGGCGACTTGCGTGTGGATCCTGCCTCTCACAAGGCTTGGCGGGGCGAGCGCGAGCTGAGCCTAACGCCCCGAGAGTTTCAGATCCTGGAGCTTTTGACCCGCCGTGCGGGGCTCGTGTTGACGCGTGAAGCGATGATCGAAAACGTTTGGGGGCATGAATCCGACGTCGAGTGGAATACGGTCGACGTCTTCATGAGTACCTTGCGTCGCAAGATCGACCGTCCCAACGACCCACCTTTGATTCAGACCATCCGAGGTGTCGGTTTCTGCTTGAAAGAAGCCGGACCATGAAGCCCTGGCGTTCACTCGAGTTTCGACTCACCGCCTGGTATGCGGCGATGCTCTTCGTGGGTTTCCTGGCTTTGTCTCTCGTTCTGTGGATGGCGGTGCGATATGCCGTTCGAGCGGCGGTCGACGATCGACTCCTAGAGCGAATCGAGCGAATGGTAGTCGTCGTATCTATGGAAATGGAGGAGGAGCTCGCCGAGCAGCTCGATGACGAGCCGGACGAGCCCGAGGAGAGTAACGACGAGCTCGAAGAGCTCCAGGGCGAGGTTGAAGAGGAGCTTGCTGAATATGTTCTGGCGCTTCCCGAAGGTCGCTTGACTCAAATCCAAGACGAAGAAGGCGAGCAGGTTTTCCCGCCGGACGGGACCGATCCTCCGCAGATTCCCTGGCGGCGTGGGGGAGCCGAGCCGCTCTTATATACGACCCACGTCTCGTCCGTGCCACATCGTGTGCTTATTAAAGAGGTGACATTGGGGAGCGAGTCGTACGCGGTTCTTCTGGCTAGCTCACTGGAGAGTTTGAGCGCGATTCGTGGCCGGATGCTAATGTCACTTCTCGTTGCGGCGCCGGCGGCGCTTCTACTTAGTTGCGGCGGAGGGTTCTACATCGCTCGCAAGGCTCTGGACCCGGTTAACGAAATCAGCGAAACTGCGGCGGTTATTTCCGTTGGAAACCTTTCCAAGCGCATTACGGTGCGCGAGACGGGCGACGCGCTCGAACGACTTTCGCGAGCCTTTAACGCGATGCTCGACCGTCTCGAGAGCTCCGTCGCGAAGATCGAACAGTTCAGCGCGGACGCCTCGCATGAGCTGCGAACCCCGATCTCGGTCATCCGCACCACCGCTGAGTTAGCGGTGAGGCATGGAAGAACCGAAGAAGAGTATCGTTCGGACCTCAAAGACATCGAAGCCGAGGCGAACCGTCTCACCGAGCTCATCGGCGTGCTCCTGTCGCTTTCGCGCGAAGGTGCACAAAGTCGTCCGGTCTCGATGTCCGATATGGACCTCTCCTGGCTCGTGGTCGAAGTCTGCCACCAGTTCGAGAGGGAGGTCGAGTCAAAGGGGTTAGAGCTCGAGGTCACTGTACCCGAGGCAGAGACGACGGTGACAGGGAACGAACCGTCCCTCCGCCGAATGCTCGCCTCGCTTCTCGAGAACGCTCTGGCCCACACCGACGAGGGGCGTATTACGGTCTCACTCCAGAAGGATCCAGACGGTATTCGGCTGGGCGTGAGGGATACCGGGGAGGGAATTCCCGAGGAGGCCATCGGATTTGTCTTCGATCGCCTCTATCGAGTGGATTCGTCGAGGGCTCGTGAGGGTGGGAACCTCGGGCTGGGACTTTCCATCGCCAAGCGTATTGCAGAGCTGCATGAGGCGGAGCTATCGGTCAGCAGTGACGTGGGTGGAGGGACCGAGTTCACCGTGCTTTTTCAGCCGAGCGTCAAGTCGTGAAGAGGGGGAAAGGGGGCATCATGAATCGGACACATCACCTGCACCGGAGCTTGGTCCTGCTGGGCCTGCTGAGCCTGCTAGGCTTGACGAGCTCACCCACGATGGGCGACGACAGCGTCGATCCGTTCTTCGTTCCACGTTACGAGTCGCATGGGGCGATGCTTGCCCCGGCGCCCAGCCTTGAAAGGCAAGAACAGGATTCACGAAACCTCTTTCTTCAGATCGGTGTTGATTTCAAGAACGTTTTCACAACCAAGGAAAACCTTGTGATCATGGGTGCGGGTCTCGGTGCGGCGTGGGGCGCGAGTCACTTCGACGAGGACATCGCGGCGAGCAGTTTCAACGCCGAGCTGAGCCAAAGTGGATCACTCGACGGCTTCTTCGAGTCCGGCGAAATTCTCGGGGATGGTCGAGTTCAAGCCGCAGCTGCTTTTGCCACTTACGGACTAGGGAAATTGTTCAAGGCGCCCGAGGTGGCGTCTTTGGGGCGGGATCTCGTGCGGGCTCAGATCGTCACCGCAACCATCACCTTCGCGCTCAAGGAAGCGGTCGGGCGAGAGCGCCCCGATGGCTCGAGCCAAACCTCTTTTCCTTCGGGCCATACCTCGAGCACATTCGCGACGGCAACGGTACTGCAGCGACGATACGGATGGAAAGTGGGGATTCCGGCGTACGCGGTGGCCGGCTACGTCGCGGGCTCACGCATGAACGAGGGTCGTCACTACCTGAGTGACGTCATCTTCGGTGCCGCAATCGGGATCATGGTGGGTCGCACCGTGACCATCGGCATCGCGGACAATCGCTTCGCGATCAGTCCGATGCTGGCCCCAAGTGGTGCGGGGGTTCAGTTTACTTGGCTCGGTTCGAACGGAGATTCGCTTGGGAGGTCACAGTGACGATGTCGGAGCAAAACAAGAAGTTGGTCCGTGAGTTGGTCGAGAACATCTACGGAGGGGAGCTCACGCGTTTGGATGAGTTTGTGGCTGAGACATACGTAGACCACAGTCGGTGGGGCGATCGCGACGGGCTAAGACGCATGCTCGCGCAGTTCAAGACCGCTTACCCGGACATCGAGTTCGTCGTAGAGGACGTTGTCGCGGAAGGCAATAGGGTGGCGGCCCGAATTCGTGCCACCTACACCGGGAGTCCAAAGCAGCGCGACCGGGAAAAAACCATTCGCGCGACGGCGATCTTCCGGATCGCCGAGGGTAAAGTCGTCGAGCACTGGGGCCACAGCGATTCGTTCTACTAGTTCTCGGTCTCGCCCCGGTTTCGCCGAGCCACCTCGAAACGCTCGCGTGAATCGTGTATGTTCTGCCGGAATTCTAGATAGGAAGATACGAGAGATCGAGGAACCCGGAGGTCGGCACTTTCCTCACGCAACGCATCGAGCTCGCGCAATAGCTCTTCTGTCTCGACACCCGGTCCCATGGCCTTCTGCTCCAGCTGTTGGAGGCGGCGGTAAAACTTCTGAAGGTGCATAGAGAACCGGAGTTTGAACACCCCAGGGACGGCTTTGAACACAAAGAAGGCGACGGTCGCAACGGGGGTCAGAAGCGTGACCAGCCATGTGGCTAGCGACGCCAGCCAGAAGGGCAGCAGCTTGTAGACAAATCCCTGGCCTTGGGAGAAGTACTGTGTCGCCGCCGGGCTGAGCGGGAGGGAAACATACTTGCTGCTAGGAAACATGCCTTGTGCTGCGAATAGAGTGGGGGAGCGATGAATTTCCTTCGCAGCCTCCAGAAGAACGGCGACCGCCGCCGGGTGTAGCTCGGCCCCCGCGACGAGATTCGTGGCCGGGGCCACCAGATCCAGATCCGCGGAAGGGATATTTCGGGCCAAGTCGTACGCCCCCATGGGAAGTACCAACTCTTCCAGCTCGGGATGGCGTCGAGCATAGGCAGCCGTCCGAACCAAGGACAATGGCACCAAGCCCTCGGTTTGGAGGAGTTGGGAAATAAACGGAGCACTAGGCTGGCCAACCAGGCAGGTGGCGTCCATCCGTCCCGACGAGAGCTCCGCGGCCAAGGCTTCTGGCGAAGGATGCTCGTACGGTACGAGCTCGACGTCGTCTTCGATGCCGTTATCTTCTATCAACAGGAGGGCTGTGGCACGGGAACCGCTGCCCTTGGGTCCGAGGAGCACGCGCCGTCCGGCTAGGTCGCTGATGGAAGTGATGGCGTCTTCCTTGCGAACGAACACCCAAAAAGGCTCGAAGCTAAGACTACCCAACGAGACAAGATCCGAAACCAAGTCTTGATCATCGAGCTCCCGCTCGATGCAAGACTCCACGAAACCCACCGCCGGTCGGTCCTCCGACGAAAGACGCCGCAGGTTGTCGAGGGAGCCTTCGGTTTGGATCAAGCGAGCCGTGAGACCCTTCGCGCCGAGGAACCCAACGTACTGCTTTCCGTACTCGTAGTAGCCCGTTCCGATCGTCCCGCGAAGATAACGATCTCGCGCGGTGCGGCGGGGCTGACGTTGCGCCAGGTCACGATGAACACCACCAAAAGTACGAGTAGCGAGACACCGAAGAAGATACGGCGGGACCTTTTAGTTAGCGGCTTTGAGGGCGTCATATTATTGGAGGCCGCGGATCGCCACGCCCGGCGAAACACCCTCGACGATTTCGGAATCACGCACCACGAACATTCCACCGACCAAAACGTGAATGATGCCGCCCGAAGGCGCGTCTCCGCGCGTGTAATTGGCTCGGTCGATGATCTTTTCCGGATCGAAGATGGTTAGATCGGCGTCGGCACCTTCCTGAACGCGACCCTTCTTCTTCATTTGCGCGGAGGCTCCCTCCACTCGCTGTGCCGGCAGTAGGGTCATTTTGCGGAGAGCGTCCATCAGACTCAACGATTTGCGCTCGCGCACATAGTGACCGAGAACGCGCGAGAAAGTGCCGGCGCCGCGCGGGTGGGCAGGTCCGTGGAGGTAGGGGATTCCGTCGCTTGCCACCATGACGTCTGGCTGGGCGACGATCCACTCATTGGTCTTCTCCGTGCGTCCATGGATGATGACCCAACCCCCTTGCTCTCGGTACTTCCGAAAGGTTGCTGCGGTCAAACGCTCACCCGTTTCAGGCCATTGAAGCTGCCGGTAGTCCTCATCGGTGAGTCCCTCCCAGGGGTCGAAGAGAGCCGACTGAATCAATGTGGATCCCGCGGTGTAAGGATAAGACTCGGTGGTCACGTCGAGCCCTCTTTCGCGCGCACCGCGGATCATCCCCAGAGTGACTTTCGCAGCTTCATCGGCGCTGCTGTTCATATGAACGATATGGACGGAGACTCCGGTTGAGGCGGCATTGGAGATTGCCTCTTGGAACTTTCCGAGCGTCCCGCCAGAATTTTCGCCGCGAAGGTGGAGATAGACGGCGACACTGTGATCGGCCGCCAACTCGAACAGCCGGAGGATTTCGAAGCGCGAAGCGCCCGGTGTATACGTAATCCCGAAGCCTAGTCCGAGCCCGCCTTCGTCGAGTCCCTTTGTAAGCATCGCAACTAGCTTGTCGAGCTCCTCGGCGGACGCTTCCTTATAGGCGTGGTCGCCCTTATTGAGCTCGGCTTGCTCCTCGGGTGGAAGGGTGGGGATGTGTCTGAGGTTGATCCCGTCCATGAGCTTGGCTCGAGCCGGCCAATGTCCTGCGGTCGCTCCGTAGTGAATGAGCGCGTCGCCTTCACGTGAGGCCAGCCACTCTCCCACCGGATAGACTCCGACTTCCATTTCTAAGGCCGTCGTCACACCATCCGCGGCTTGAAGACGATTACTGACCGGGTCCTGGCCATGGGCATGAAGGTCGATGAAGCCGGGAGCGACGACGAGTCCCGTTGCGTCAATCTTCTCCGGCGCTTCGAGCACGTCTTCGGTAATCGCGACGATCGAACCGTTCGCGATGCCCACGTTTCGCACCGCATCGAGTCCGGTTTCGGGATCCATGACCCGTCCGCCCGAAATCACGAGGTCGAGCGGCTCGGTCGACTGGGCGCGTGCAACGCTTGGGCTCCACAGTAGAGCCGCCAATAGAAGAGGGAACATTTTCCGAAGTGGTTTCATTCTCTCCCTTCCTAGGAAGTAGGTTTCATACCAGGGGCGGGGCGGTTTCTAGCAGTAAGACGGTGCTCGGGTCGATTGGCTCGGATTACGGCGACGCTTCGCGAAAGTCGGCCGGTGCGCAGCCAAAGTGATCACGGAAGGCTCGGGAGAAGTGGCTCCGGCTGGCGAAACCGACTTTGCCGGCGACGTCGTTCACCGACAGATCGGCGCGATGCAACAGACGGGCGGCGCGTCTCAGCCGGACGTCGCGTAGGTAGTCCATCGGCGTGCGCTCGAAACACTCGTGGAACCGCTTGGCGAAGACCGACCGGCTCATGTTCGCGAGCTCGGCAAGTGATTCCAAAGAGTGGGGGCGCTCGGGCCTCGCGAGGAGCTCGTCGAGAACCGGAGCCAGGCTAGGGTCCTCGAGTGCGGAAAGCCACGGCAACTGGTCCGAATGATCGCTCAGTCGCCGGAATACCGAGATCAGGCATTGGTTCATGAGCGCAGTCATCATAGCGCTGCTGCCAGGCTCGCCGGCTCCAAACTCCGCGACCAGAGACTCGAACGTGGTGCGCATGGGTGGCGAGTCGGAGAAATCGAGGACGATCGCCTCCTCGAGGTGGTCAAACAAACCCGGTCCGCCCCCGCCGTACGTCACTTGGATACGGCCGCAGGCCACCACGACCCCTACATCCTCGGAAGGACCCGCGCCGAGCTGGCAAATCGGAGCACCGGGCTCGTCACCCCGCACCGAGCTCTCATGGTGTACATCAGTGCCGCTCTCGATGGAATGAGTTAGGCGCGGCGGCATGATTCCGAGGCAGTCGGGCCTTAGCGGGAGGACTTCGCCGGAGCCGACTCGAAGCCCGCCCTCACCCTGCAAGATGAAATGGAAGATCACCCAGTCTCGGATCGGAAGCTGTAGCCGCCATCCCGGGGCCACACGGCAGGTCGCGAAAGGCTCGACATTGAGTGCCAGGTTCTCGAAGAGTCGTTCGATGAGCACGAGGCATCTTAGTTCATGCGGGCTTTGCGCTTCAATTCGTAAATGGATGGCATTTCCACGCAGGCCGCCTCATCCCAGAGTTTCGAGACGATTTAGCACCTCATCCGGACCCAATCGCACATCCAGGATGGCACACTTACATCATGGTTGAAGACGATAAGAAACGAACCCAACCCTAAACCAGGTAGGAGGAGCGTCATGGATATTACAAGTCGGGACACTGGCCTCGTCATCACGGATCCGCAGAACGATTTTCTGAGCCCCACAGGCGTGACATGGGGGCTCGTTGGCGACAGCGTGAAAGAGAACCGGACGGTCGAGCATATCGAGGAGCTTCTGAAAGCCGCGAAGCAGGCGGGCTGCCCGGTTTTCGTATCGCCCCACTACTACTATCCCACCGACCACCGCTGGAAGTTCGGCGGGACCGTCGAAAAGATGATGCACGAGATCAAGATGTTCGACCGCACCGGAGCCCTTACGATGGATGGTTTCGCTGATTCGGGAGCCGATTGGCTCGACGTCTACAAGCCCTACATCGAAGACGGCGAGACCGTTGTCGTGAGTCCTCACAAGGTTTATGGCCCCGAGAGCAACGACCTCGTGTTGCAGCTACGAAAGCGTGGCATCTCGAAGGTGCTACTCGCCGGGATGTCGGCCAACTTGTGCCTGGAGAGCCATCTACGCGAGCTCCTGGAGCAGGGCTTCGAGGTCTCCGTGGTCAAGGACGCTACCGCCGCCGCGCGGCATCCGGAGCTCGGAGACGGGTACGCGTCAGCCCTGACCAACTTCGGATTCCTTGCCAGCGCCGTCCTCACCACGGACGAGGTACTCCGTTCCTTGAGGGCCGCCGCCTAATTCGCCGGTCTGCCGATCTGCGTGAAGGAGGCAAGCAAGGACGGAAGAGCGTGGGTCCAAGAGGCCCGCGCTCGAGGCGGGAGATGGAATCGATACGAGATTGTCCTCGCCGCTATCCACCAACCCCCTCACCCGCCCGCCTTCGGCGGGCGACCTCTCCCCCGCGGTCGGGGGAGAGGCGAGAGAGGTGGTACCAACTTCGTTGGTAGGCTTCTTAGTCGGAGCAGCGAACACTCTTTGGTTCGCTACCGCCGCAGAGGATGTTCTCCGTTCTGCCATTTGTAATGCGGGCGCAGGCGTTGTTGCGGGCGGCCACGATCGCTTCTTCTTTGGCTGGGGCTCGCGCGGTGCGGCAGGATTCACGCCCCTTGAACTCCATGCAGACCTCGCAGCTCGCCTTGCTGAGCGCGAGCGTGGAGAGTACGACGTAGGCTATGAGGCCGAGGAAGGCCACGGTGATTCCAAGTTTCGCGGGCTTTGTCATAGGGCGGTCATTATACGGGATGCAGCGGATCTTGATTTCGCGGGGGGGGAAGGAAACCCGTTCCCAGCCCGGGCAAACGGACTGGGAACGGGACGAGACTCTAATACCGGTAGTGGTCCGGCTTGTAGGGCCCCTCGATCGGCACTCCGATGTAGTCGGATTGCTCTTTCGTCAGCTTGGTCAGCTTCACGCCTAACTGTTCCAAGTGTAGGCGAGCGACTTCCTCGTCGAGCCTCTTCGGAAGCATGTAGACCTTCTTTTCATAAGAGGCCTCGTTCTGATGGAGCTCGAGCTGGGCCAATACCTGATTGGTGAAAGACGCCGACATGACAAAGCTCGGGTGCCCGGTGGCGCAGCCGAGGTTCAACAGCCGACCCTCGGCAAGAATCATCACGCTATGGCCATCGGGGAACCGCCACTCGTCGTACTGTGGCTTGATGTTGATGCGCTCGATGCCCGGGACCTTCTTGAGGCCGGCCATGTCGATCTCGTTGTCGAAGTGACCGATGTTGCCGACGATGGCCTTGTCCTTCATCTTTGCCATGCTATCGGCGGTGATGATGTTGAAGTTGCCCGTGGTGGTGATGAAGATATCGGCTTCCTCAATCACATTCTCGAGTGTGTTCACTTCATACCCATCCATAGCGGCTTGAAGGGCGCAAATGGGGTCGATCTCGGTAATGATGACGCGGCTGCCTTGCCCGCGCAGCGATTGCGCACAGCCCTTACCGACCTCGCCGTAACCGAAGACCAGCGCGACCTTGCCTCCGATCATGACGTCGGTGGCGCGGTTGAGTCCGTCGGGGAGCGAGTGCCGGCATCCGTACACGTTATCGAATTTACTCTTGGTGACCGAATCATTGACGTTGATGGCGGGGAAGAGCAATTTCCCCTCTTCCATCATCTGATACAGGCGATGCACGCCGGTGGTGGTCTCCTCGCTGACTCCGCGGATGCTGGACGCAAGGTTAGTGAAGTGTTTTTTGTCCTTGGCCTGCTCTTCGCTGAGAAGGTTCAGAATGACACCCCACTCTTCTGGATCTTTGTCGGGGTCGAAGGAGGGGACGGCGCCAGCTTTCTCGAACTCGACGCCTTTGTGCACCAAGAGGGTGGCATCCCCACCGTCATCCACAATGAGATGGGGACCGTTTCCGTCCGTCCACTTGAGCGCTTCGTTAGTGGCCCACCAGTACTCTTCGAGCGTCTCTCCCTTCCAGGCGAAGACGGGGATGCCCTTGGGGTCGTCCGGCGTGCCATCGGTTTCCGGGCGACCAACGACAACCGCGGCAGCCGCATGGTCCTGAGTCGAAAAGATATTGCACGATACCCAGCGAATGTCGGCGCCCAGCTCGGCGAGCGTCTCGATGAGCACGGCGGTCTGAACGGTCATGTGCAGGCTACCCATGATGCGGGCTCCAGCGAGTGGTTTGTCGGCACCGTAGCGCTTCCGAAGTGCCATCAGTCCGGGCATCTCATGCTCGGCGAGTCTAATTTCCTTCCGTCCAAAATCGGCCAGGCTCAAGTCCTTGACCTTGTGAGGGACGCGGCCAGCCTTCTCGGCGGCCTTGAAAGCGTGCAATCCCTGAGTTGCCGTTGTGCTCATGAGCTAATTCCTCCAGATTAAAGGGTTCAAGTGGTACGTGTTTATCATCACGCCGTTTCTTTGGCGAGTTCTTCCGTCTTTCGAGAGCGAGTCCGCCCTTTGAGGCCACGCACATCTTTGTATGCGACGGTAGCAAAGAGGGTCGGACCCATCGCGTCCACATCGGGTGAAAGCGAATGGATGGCGCCGAGGTCGAAACCGGCCGCGGCAAGGTGTTTCTTCATCGTCTGTTCCGAAAAGCCGAGCCAGACATGTCCCATTTGCTGCTTATACTCCTCCCGCTGGTGGGGGTACATGTCGACGATCATCAACTTGCCTCCCGGGCGCAACACGCGCCGTGCCTCGCTGAGAACGGCGATCGGAGCCGGCAGGTGATGCAAAACCAACATGAGCACGGCGGCATCGAGCGAAGCGTCCTGAATGGGGAGCTTCTCCAAAACGCCTTTGCGAAGGAGCACGTTCTTGTGTTTTCGCAAGCGTGCCCGCGCCGCACTCAGCATTTCGGCGGAACCATCGACGGCCACTACGCGTTCGACGAATGGGGCTAAGAGTTCCGTCACTTGCCCTGTGCCACAGCCCAAGTCTCCCACTACCCAACTGCGATCGAGGAGCGCCAAGAGCGAGTGAGAGTAAAAGTGTTCTCCGAAAAGCTCGGTACGGAGTCGGTCCCATTCCCCGGCCGCAGAAGCGAAGAACTCCTGTGATTTCGTCCGCCGCGCGACCCAGGTGCTCTCGAGCCGCTTGAAATCCTGTATGGCAGCCGGGGTCTCCGCGATTTCTCCTCGGACGATGTTCCACAACTGCGGCAAAGCGGACCCGTCGCCGCCGTCTGGAAGATAGTAATAATGACTCGTGCCGTCGCGCCGGGACACAACCCAACCCGACTCGCCGAGCGTCTTCAGGTGGCGGCTGACCGTCGACTGGGGAAGTTGAACCACCGAGCAGAGCTCGCCAACCGTGAGCTCATGTTGTTCGAGCAGGAGCAGGATGCGGCAGCGAGCGGGATCGGTCAGCGCCGACAAGTGATCGAGAATCGCTTCGGTGGCTTTCATCCGTATATCCGGATGCAGTGTTGCATCACGACGGGGATCTTGTCAAGTGCTTGTTGGGCCTAATGGCTGCCACCCGGCACTAGAGCTTTTCTGTTACATACCGTGCCGCCGCGGAGGCCCATCGTCCGAGGATGGGGCATCGGCCAGCATGCGGGCGAGTGAAGTCGGCGATGTGAAATCGCCGAGCCTTCCAAGCACATACCCGGCGTACCAACCGGCCCACTGCTTGTCGGCTTCCCCGTTCAGGAAGTTGCCCTCATAATCGTGATGGGCTTGCCCGGCGGCCCGCAAAGCGTTCTCTACATCTGCTGCTGCTGGTTTAGCGCTCATGGATTTTTCTCCCTTTCGTGATAGGTTCGCATCGATAGCGTTTCGGAGTCTGACAATGAGCCTACATCAAATCGGCATTCTAGCGCCCGGTCCAAGCCTGGGCCGGTTTCTCTTCTTCCAGCTCGCGCCCGGCGACGACCCGCGCGCCGCGGTGAAAGCAATCCAGGGACTGGACGTGGACGAGGATATCGTTGTTGGGTTCGGAAGCTCACTCGTGCTCGCGACGGGTGGCCGTATTGATGGCCTTCGGGCTTTCCCTAGCCTTACCGGTCCCGGGATCGAAGTTCCGTCCACGCAGGCTGCCGCTTGGTGTTGGCTCAGAGGCGAAGGCGACCGCGGTCAATTGGTTCACCGATCGCTCGTGCTCGAACAACTGCTGGAACCACTCATGTTGTCCAGCATCGTCGACAGTTTCAAGCACGACCCGACGCCGTCCGGACGGGAAGAGACCTATCCGGGTACGAAGACGGTACAGAGAATCCGACCGGCGACAAGGCAATCGCGGCCGCCATCGCGTCGGGAGGAGGCCCAGGGCTCGATGGCTCGAGCTTCGTCGCCGTGCAGACGTGGCAACACGATCTCGTCGGATTCCAGGCGATGACTCAGGACGAGCGGGACAACATCATTGGACGGCGCTTACGTGACAACGAGGAGATCGAGGACGCACCGGACTCCGCGCACGTCAAGAGAACCGCGCAAGAGAGTTTCGAGCCAGAGGCGTTTGTTGTCCGTCAATCGATGCCATGGGCCGATCCCGACGGGGAAGGCCTCGTCTTCGTTTCATTCGGGCGGACACTCGATGCATTCGAGGCACAACTCAAGCGAATGGTTGGCCTCGAAGACGGCATCGTCGACGGTCTCTTCCGCTTCTCCCGCCCGGTATCAGGAGGGTACTACTGGTGCCCGCCGGTGGGTGATGGAAAGCTCGACTTGCGCGCACTAACGAGCTAGCCGGAAGGGACGGGCCATGGGCTATCGCGCGGTGGATGCCTACTACCGTCAACAGCTGTTCGACTTCTTCCGTACGTTTCAACTCCCCATCTACAGTGTCACCGTCGAGCTCGACATCACTGGCTTGAGAGATTTTACCCGCAAGCACGAACTCCCGATCTACCTCAACTCTTGCTACTTCTTTGCCCGAGCCATGCAGGAGATCGAAGACTTTCGCTATCGCCTCGTCGACGATCGGATCGTGCTCTACGACGAGCTTCAACTCGGGCTGACGGTGCCGGCTCCGGGTGGCATGTTTAGCTTCGCTCATTTCCGCAACGACCCCGATGTGTGGCGTTTCAACGAACGCGCCAAGCCCGTCCTGCAGCAAGCTAAGAGCGCTCTCCAGACGGGACCTCCTAACGACCACAACTACATCTTCTTCACCGCCGCACCCCAGCTGCGCTTCACCGGAGTCACGCACCCTGTGAAGAGTCCGATGGAGCAGGAGCCCAAAATTGCTTTCGGCCAGCATTCCGAACGCGACGGTCGTCTCTCCGTGCCGGTAGGTATGCAGGTCAATCACATCTTCATCGACGGCGCGGCGATGGGGAAGCTCGTCGAGCGCGTTCAGGAGTTCTACCGAGATCCGGCCGCCGCGCTGGGGTAGCGCTGGTCGGTGGGCGCGGCAGCGCTGACCGCTTGACTTGTCCCGCCTAAAGCGAGAGACTAGCACCGAACGATACGCCTAGGGGTGGCCGCTCGGCCTGAGAGCAAACCCTCGGAACCTGATCCGGTTGATACCGGCGTAGGGAACGGCAGCTGGCTCTTCTGGCATCATAGAAGAGCGGCAATCTCGAACGAGTCGGTCATCTCTAGCGTCAATCTACAAGGGAGAATGACGATGCTCGCGACCCAAATTCACCGGCTCCTTCTCACGATGTTGCTAGTCGCGGTGGTTGCGCCCAAGGCGGGGTCTCAAACGCCGATTCGCGTGCAGGGCCTGGTCGTCGCCCCTACCGGCGAGGGAGTTGCGGCGGCCCGTATCGACATCGATGGCCGCGAGCCCGTTACCCCCGTTACTACCGACGAGAATGGAAACTTCCAGCTCTCGCTGCCGTCGGGTGAGTGGGAGCTGCGCGTTTCACATCCCGCCTATCGGCTGTTGCGCCACCGCGTGAAAACTGCGGCTCCAAGTGTCGATCTCGAGCTCCGCCTCGAATGGGTAAGTTCGGTCGAGGAATCGATTACGGTAATCGGGATTCGGGCCGGAGAAGAAGTTCCGGTGACCAAGCGGAACATCGATCGTGAGGAGATCGAAAAACTCAGCTATGGGCAGGATGTTACGGAGCTGCTGGAGCACACGCCGTCGATGAACTGGTACTCGGACTCGGGCATCGGGAGCAACTACTCCTACTTCAGCCTGCGCGGTATCCAACAGACGCGCATCAGCATGACTTACGACGGCGCGCCGCTCAACGATCCTGCGGAGCACGCCCTGTTCTTCAACAACTTCCACGACTTTCTGAGCGGCATCGACAGCATTCAAATCCAACGCGGCGTGGGCACCTCGTCGGTCGGCTCGCCCGCGTACGGGGGCTCGGTGAACTTCGCGAGCTCGCCACCGGCTCAAGACAACCGCGGCGAGGCCCGGTTGGTACTGGGCTCCTACGATACCGCGCGCGCCTCTATCGGGTACGAGTCCGGTATCTTCGACAACGGGCTCTACGCCTCGGGACGGTTTTCCTACGCCAAATCAGACGGCTATCGCGAGCGTTCCGGCACCGAGCATCACACCTTCTTTCTGAACACGGGATGGCAGGGGGAGCGTTCTTCGTTAACGCTGGTCGCGTTCTCGGGCGACGAGAAGACGGAGCTCGCCTATCTCGCCGTCGATCCGGACACCCTGAGCGAAAACCGGCGCTTCAACCCGCTCACCGAGGAAGACCGCGACAACTTCGGCCAAGACTTCGCACAGCTCAAGTACATGCGCGACCTGGGCAGTGAGACATTGCTGACCGCGTCGTTCTATTACAACGGCGCCGATGGATGGTTCCAGCTCTGGGACGACCCGGTGGCGCAAAACGACCTGCTGCGATTCGGCATCGACCAGGGTTTCTTCGGCAGTATGGTAACCATCAGCACCCGCGCCGACAATCTGACGGCCACTCTGGGTGTGCATTACAACGATTTCAGCGGCGACCATTTCCTAGACAGCGATGCCGGCGGTCGGGTCTACAAGAACACTGGTTTCAAGGAGACGGCGAATGCCTTTGGCAAGCTCGAGTACCGGCTTGGCGAAACGCTGCTGTTCGGCGACCTCCATTGGCGTTGGGCCGGTTTCTCGTACGAAGGCGATGTCGATTTGGGCTCGGTCGACTGGAACTTTCTCGATCCCAAGATCGGCATCCGGCAAACCCTTGCTCCTGGGCTGAGTCTCTACGGCTCGATCGGCAGGGCACAGCGCGAGCCGGCCCGGCTCGATCTGTTGCTGGGTGAGGACAACGCCAGCCTTCCGCACGACCTCGAAGCGGTGAAACGCGAGTCGGTGGTGAACTTCGAGGGCGGGGTCAATCTCAACACGCCCCGGCTCGGCTTGCAGGCCAACGTCTACCTGATGGAGTTCCGGAACGAGATCGCTTTGACAGGAGAGCTGTCCGAGGTCGGCCTGCCGCTAAGGCGCAATGTCGATCGCTCGTACCGCCGTGGCGCCGAAATCGACCTCAAGTGGATGCCGGTGCCGAATTGGTCGGTATTGCACAGCCTCAACGTGAGCCGCAACCGTATCAAAGAATGGATCCAGTTCTACGACGTCTTTGACGAAGAAGGAGCATGGGCCGGGAGCGAGCCGATCGCTTACCAAAACGTGCGGCCGCTTCTGTCGCCCGAGCTGGTGTTCAATCTCGGTGTGGAATGGGCACGCCGCGACACCAGCGTTGGCCTCATGGGTCGCTACGTGGCCGCATCCCAGCTCGACAACACCGGGCTCTCCCGATTCCGGACACCCTCTTTCGCCAACTTGGACTTGCGGGCCTCGCAGACCCTGGGTCGCTGGTGGCGAGGAGCCGATGCGCGCATCACTTTGTTCGTCAACAACCTGTTAGATAATCTCGATCAGTTGCCCAGCGGCTACAGTTATCAATTCCTCGTTCGGGATGGCGCCGGCATGGATACGCTCGACGGCATCCCCTTTTACTATCCCTTGGCCACTCGCAACTTCGTCGTCTCGCTGGAGCTAGGTTTTTAAGTCCGCTACTTCTAAGTCGTGTTTTCCCTCGAGCTGGTCGCCGTCGTCCTCACACTGGTGGCCGTCTACCTGACGGCGCGCCAGATCATCTGGTGCTGGCCGCTCGCCATGGTCAGCGTCGTCCTGTACGCAGCGGTCTTCTACGACGTCCGACTGTACGCCGATATGGGGCTACAGGGTCTGTACTTTGGGCTGGCCGCCTACGGCTGGTGGGCGTGGCTGCGCGGCGGTGAGGATCATGGCGAGCTCGAGGTTTCCCTGACCTCGAGCCGGACGCGGGTGGTGCTGGTGGTGGTCGCGACACTCGGCGGGATTTTGCTGGGTCAGATCCTGATGCGCTTCACCAACGCGTCGCTGCCATTCATGGATTCGATGCTCACCTCGTTTAGCATCGCGGCCCAGTGGATGCAGACCCGAAAGCTACTAGAATCCTGGCTGGTGTGGCTTGCCGTTGATGTTTTTTACGTCGGCATGTTCTTGTACAAGGGGCTCTACCCGACGGCGGGACTGTACGCCGCCTTTCTTGTCCTCGCTGTAATGGGTTTCACCGAGTGGCGACGCTCGATGCGAGGCGCGCGATGATCCGCGTCGTGGTGACCGGCTCCGAATGCACCGGCAAGACGAAGCTCGCCGAGGCGATTGCCACACACTACGAGACCGTCTGGGTCCCGGAGTTCGCTCGCCAGTTCGTGATCGACAAAGGCGCCGCTCCCGTGTACGAAGATGTCGAGACCATCGCCCGCGGCCAAATCGCCCTAGAGGACCACAAAGCCGGCGAGGCATCCAGCCTACTTCTTCAAGATACCGATCTACTCAGCACCATCGTCTATAGCCGCCACTACTTCGGTGATTGCCCCCACTGGATCGAGGAGGCTTTCGAGAAACGAGCCGCCGGCCTATACCTTCTAGCCGGCATTGACGTTCCCTGGGTACCCGAAGGGGAGCAACGCGACCGCGGAGACCGGCGCGAAGAGATGCACGAGCTATTCCGGAGCGCCCTGGTCGATCGCCGCCTGACCTATGCCGAGATAGGTGGGGCAAGGGGTGAGCGATTGGAAGCGGCGGTGTCGCGGATCGACCAGCTTCTTAGTCGAGGCCGCTGAATACTTGCTAGGGCCGGACCGGGTCGCTATGCGGTCACTGAGTCCCGCCCAGCGATGCTTGGTGTGGTCGAGGCAAAGCTGTCCGCTTAACGGCAGAGGAGTTGCGGGTGTCTCCCGATTACTCCCCAAGAACCCCTAACGCACGTCGTCAACTGTTAGGCGAGGGGCTTTGTCTCCCTCCGGGGCGTGGAAAACTCCTGACACGCTCACCTCAGTGTCGTTGTCCAGCTTCTCAAGCTCGTCCGAGGCCTTATCACCCTCCAGGAGGATTAGCATATCCAGACTGGACTCATACCCGACTCGGAGCGCTAGGGCATTCTCCACCCTCTCCAATGTGCCCTTAACGTCAACCTTCACTTTGCCCGCTGAGAAGCCAGCGGCCTCGACGGCCTTGGCAATCTGTGCCGGATCGAAAGAGTGGTCCGGTTCGGCAAGGATCACGGTCTCGCCCGTGTCGAGACTCATCACTTCAGCGTCCTGAACGCCATCCAGGCGTTCCAGAGCCGTCTCGGCCCCGTGTGCTCACAACCCTCACGTCATGCCCTGAATCCAGGTTCGGGCTTCTTGGACTTGGGCAAAGGCTACTCCCGACAATGCGTGGCAGAGAATAATTGTACTTAGTGATAGGAGCGTTCTCACTTTCATGTCGTTAGGTCCTCTCTTTTGCTAGTGAAGGTATCGAAACCCTGTTACGAACACCCAGTCTTTATTCAACCGATGACCGTTCAACTCCTGGTACACGGGGAGTTGGACAGACAACTCCAATATCAAGTTGCGCCGCAAGAAGACTTCAACTCCCGGCGAGACAAAAACGGACTCGCCACCCGTTGCAAGGATCTCCGTCCCGTCACGGTTCGACCGGCTCTCAATGAAGGAGTTGACTTCCAACACGACGAATAGGTCGTTTCGCTCCGGGTACCGGAGGAGGCGATACATGACGGATGCGTCCAGCTGCAGAAGGTTCCCCGCCTTGAACCCGCTCTCTTTCGTCGTTGCTGTCCACTGGAAATCGGTGTTGACGAACCAACTAGTCGTTGCGTGGGTAAAAATAAGCCCCTGAAGAAGGTCCGTCGCTCCGGTCGAGAAACCCTCTTGGCCCCAAGGTACCTTCACTCCCAAGAAACCCGCCAGCCGAGAAAAACCACCAGGCCGGTTTTTCGCATAGAGCCCGTCGTACTGCACGAAAAACATTGGGTCCGCCAAGCTCGTGTCTCTTGGTTGGCCGCCCGGTGAGCCGCTGACTACGGGTACCATAGCGACCCACATGAGGTGGCGTGGTAGACCGAAGACGAACGTGTTTTCCCAGGCCATCACCGTGTGGTCTCGGTCACGCTCGGGGCGACCGTCCGTGACATCTAGCGACGGAGGAGATCGTTTCAGGACTCGCCAATCAGACCGATAGAGAAAGTTGCGGACGAACAAAGTTCTAGCCCCGGGGGAGTTGATTTGCCCAGATAGGGGCAAGTGCTGAAGCAACAAAACGGACGCCAGGACAAATCGGAGACAGATTAGTCGCACGGCGTAAGTCTAGTTACCCGGCCAGAGGTTACCCAAACAACACCTACCCTCAGGGTTTCGCAACTCGCAAGCCGAGCGCCCAGCTTCCACGTGTGCATGGATGCGCGATTCGGCAGCGTCGGCGTCACACCGAAGCCGGCGGCGACGGCTCCGAAACCGCTCCATTTGGACATGACATCTCCTCAGGCTTTCTCGTCGGATACGTCGGCAATCACCGGGCATCTCGAACCCTGGTCAATCGCCTGAGCGCATTGGTCCCGGTAGTTAGACATTTGTCGATGGAAGCGCTTCATTTCTTTACCCTGCTGGGCGATCTCGACTATTTTCTTGTCGAGGATGCCCAACACGCGACGGCAGCTCCCGGGGTTGTCCGGCCGGAGGCCCAGGAGTACCGAGATCTCGTCGAGAGCGAAACCAAAACCCTGCGCGCGTTTGATGAAACTCAGACGCTGCTCAGCTTTGGGCCCATAAAGGCGGAGAGCCTGATCTGGAACGCCGCTTCATTTCTTTACCCTGCTGGGCGATCTCGACTATTTTCTTGTCGAGGATGCCCAACACGCGAAGCTCCCGGGGTTGTCCGGCCGGAGGCCCAGGAGTACCGAGATCTCGTCCGAAACCAAAACCCTGCGCGCGTTTGATGAAACTCAGACGCTGCTCAGCTTTGGGCCCATAAAGGCGGTAGCCTGATCTGGAACGCCGGCTGGGTTTGAGAATGCCGCGCCGCTCGTAGTACCGGAGGGTTTCGCGGTTCACACCGGCCCGCAGAGCTAATTCACCGATGAGAAGCGAGTCGTTCTTCATTCGATTGCTCTTGGCGCCATTGTAAACCTTTGACTCGGGTACAGGGTCAAGCCCTTTTTTACAACAATCGAGGCTTGCTAGCTATTTCTGGGGGGCGAATGTAAACGGTTCAAATTGGAGGGTTTGTCGCTTGGTGCCGAAAAGGGAGATTCGGCAAAGCTCCTCTGTGCTTTCCCGAGCTGGCAATCCACTCAAGAATTCCGTGAGTACCGGAACCGTAGGCTAGGCGCCGCTGGGTACCTGCAATTCCGGCATCGGTGCAGTGTGAAACAAGCGCCGGCAGGGCTTCGCTATCCACCTGGCCACCGTCGTCGCCCGGTTCACACGGGCACTGTCCGTCGCAATCCCTGTGCTGGCGTACATTTGCCGGTAGAGCTTGGAAAGCAAGACGAAGGCGAGACGTGCGCGCAACGTTGGAGTACATCGAGAGCGCTTCCAGACTGGGCCCAAGCTATAGAAACGATCCCAGACCGACTGCGTGCGCGACCTGATCTCCTCGGCCGACAGCACTGGATGGTCGCTGTAGATTTTCGGCCGAAGATTTTGAGGAATCAACCAGTGGCGGGTCAATGGGATACCCCCAATGCGCGTCGGGTCATCCTTCATCGAAGCTTCCCAATTGTTGAAATCTACCGTCCCCGGGAACGGGGTCATCATCACGAACTGCGCAAAAGTCAGATCGGCCTCCTGCGCGAGGGCCGCGGTAGCGTCGAAGGTCTCCGCGCGGTCCGTGGGCAGACCAAAGATGAACGAGCCCAAGACGTGCACTCCGTGCTTACGAAACTTGCGAAGCTGCAGCACTAAGTCTGCGCCCGAGGTGTTGAAATTCTTGTAGACCGCTTTCAGCCCTTCGGCAGTAACAGACTCGACTCCGACGAGAGCTCCTTTGATGTTGGCTTTGCGCATGGCATCCAGAAAATCGGGATCGTCGGCGACTTCCATCGTGATCTGAGTAAAGAACACCATATTGGCGGGCAACTTGGCCATTTGCGCCATCAACTGGAACCGATCTTCGCGTATTGATTTGAGCTCTTGGAGCCGGTGCACATCGTTGCGACTTTCGGCAAGCCTCAAGTCCTCTAACGTAACCGGGTAGAAATTGTCGTCCGCCAGGGCGATAAATCGAAATCCGAGCCGTCGGAGCTCGACAATTTCTTCGATGACGGCGTCGGACGGGCGCTGGCGGGGTTTTTGGCCGTCCGTGCGCCAGACGGAGCAAAAAGAGCAATGCTTGGGGCATCCGCGCACCGTTTGAACGGAGGCCCACATATAGCTGTTGGGAGGAATCAGTTCCCAACGGGCGGGCTTGAACTGGTCGGCCTCGATCTTTCCCGCGTCGTACAATCTTTCGGGCTTTCCTTTCGCGCAGTCGGCCAGGACGGTGGCCCAAACGACGTCCCCGTCGCCCTTGACGACGCCGTTTGCGCCGCCCAAATCGAATGCTTCCTCGGGGTAAAGCGTGGCGTGAATGCCTCCATAGATCACATGGGCCCCTCGCTCCTGCGCCATGCGGCCGACCTCGTACCCGCGCAGCGCGTTGCCGGTATGGATGCTGATGCCGACCACATCGCCGTGCTGAATGTCGGAGGGGTCGATTTGCTCTAGCGTTTCGTCGACAATCACCGGGTCTCCGTACTCTCGGGGGGTCGCGCCGGCAAGTACGAAGAGCCATCGGGGGGTTATAACGCCTATTCCAAAGGAGATATGGCTGGGGTTGACTAGATGCACTCTCATTCAGATTTCACTCGTATCCTCCTGGGGGCTGCTGGCGCCTCCGACCGCCCGTATGTTTCGAATCGGACGAACCTGAGCGCCTAGTCTATCAATTTCAGGCTGTGAATGCGTCTTTTTCTTCATCGCGGGATCCGCGGCACTTTACCCTGAATCCTATCTGGAGCGCTAGATGTGAAGGCGATGAATTCCGAGCCGGTTGGCGAGAAAGGGTACCAAGGGAATTGTCTACTCGTTGTAGGCAGGCGCCTGCTTAACCTGTTCGAAGCGCGCCAGTTCGTGCTCGATCCAAAGCTCCGCACCGGTCTCCTCGAGGAACTTCTCGATACGCTCCATCGAAGCGAGAGTCGCTTCCGCGTCGAAGTTGAACGCGGGGACGCGCCGCTCCCGGCGATTGAGCTGGAAGATAAATAGATCGCCGGATAGGACGACAGGCCCTGTTTTTTCGAGGTCGACGAAAAGGACCTGATGGCCGGGAGTGTGGCCGGGTGCCGAGAGGATCCGGACGCGTCCATCGCCGAAGACGTCGTGCTCGCCGTCGAGGATCTGGCGGTCGGCGTCGTGCAGGCCTTGGTAGGTTGTGGGATCAAAACCAACTACTGAAACTTCATCAGCGAAGGCGGCATCGTATTCCGCTCGTTGGATGAGGAGCGTCGCGCCTTCGATCTCGTTCGCGACCCCGACGTGGTCGGGGTGCATGTGGGAGAACGCCATGTAGTCGACCGAGGTGTAATCGAGGCCGATCTCGGCGAGCTGCTCTCCGAGAGTTCTGTCGAGACGCATCTGCATTCCCCCCGCGTCCTGCCAGCTCTCCGCGTCGGCGATTTCCGAAGCAAGGCCGCCATCCCAGAGCAGCCGGCCTCGCTCGTGCTCGATGACGTAGCACGGCACGACGAGCTCGCGCACGTCGGTTTCCGCGCTCGTGAAGCCGAAGTCGAGCGCGTCGAACGTCTCGTCATCGAAGCGCATGCGCCCGCAGTCGAAAACGTAGAGCTTCAGGGACGCGGGTCCCTCGGTTTCAGTTTGGGTTTCGGCGGCCGGTTCTCGCTCGGTGTCGGCAGCGCAACTCGCAAGCGCGAGCACCAGCGATAGGGATAGCGTCGATAATCGCATCTTGAGCGGCATTTTAAACCTCAAGTGTTCGAGCGCGGCCAATTTCTTTTGTATCAACAACATACGGTCTCGAGAAAAGGCTGGTGCGTTGCAAAAATTCAAGTAATCCATTTAATTGCAATAGGTTACAAGCCATCGAAACTTGACAAATCAATAACATTTACCTAATATACACCTACCAGGTTTTGGGGAATTCAATAGCCCTTCTTGCCTTAAGCCCATGGAAACAGGGAGGTTTCGAATGCAAGCGTTACTTACTGACTCGATACAAGAGTCATCCAATACACATTCCGGGAGCGAGGATCTTTCAATCGCCGACCTTGACCAACGGCTCGAGCAAGCGGTCCAAGAAAATGAGCGATCCGAACGTCTCATTTGCGACTATCTCTTGGCGATGGTCGAACGTCGGGGGTACGAAAAGTTCGGCTTCGCCGACATCTACTACTACGCGGAAGGGCGGTTCGGCTTTTCAGCCCGCAAGACCCGTTACCTGCTCCGCCTCTCCCAGCAGCTCCGGAAGCTTCCCCGGATCAAAGAAGCTCTCGGCGAGGGCCGCCTTGGCTGGACGAAGGCCAGTCGTATCGCACGAGTCGCGACCATCGACGACGAGTCCATGTGGCTCGATTCCGCCCTATCCTTATCTGTTCGAGAGCTCGACCAAAAGCTCAACGAGCAAAGGGACGCCATGGGAGTGAAAATCCGCGCGTGGCTAACCCAGGAACAAGCTTCGGTGTGGGACCAGGCACTCGAAGTCTGCCGTCGCTTGAGCGGGGAGGATCTGGATGTCGGCCGCTGCCTCGAGTACATCGCCGGAGATTTCCTCGCCACTTATGCCTACCTCACGTACCGGAAAGAGGGGGACGAGGGCTGTGAAGGAACGACCGTCAAGGAGCGGCACCAAGTAGAGGACGGACCTTCCGACGAGGAGGCCGCGGCGGTAGAGCTGAAGATATGTCCGGACAACGAGGACCTTCCTGCTCCAATGACTCCCTCCGAGTACGGCAAGACGTGGCGATACGTGCTGGAGCGTGACGCCTACCGCTGTCAGTACCCGGACTGCGGCGTGCGGAGTGAGCTCCAAGTGCATCACATCGTGTTTCGGAGCCGCAGTGGTAAGAAAGGTCGGCGCCGAAGCAACTCGCCTCAAAATCTGGTGACGCTATGCGTCTTCCACCACCGGACGGTTCACGCCGGAACGATCGGAGTTATGGGGCAGGCGCCCAATGAGCTCGAGTGGCGCCGCCCGGTGCTGATGGAGAACGCCCTCCCTCCGCGAGATAGCGCGCGCGGCGATTATGGTGGCGAGCTCGCTCGAGAGCCTGGACCAGTTTATGGCCGGCGGCACACCGCGGTTCTCGTTTGGCAAACGTTTTCCAAAGCCAAATCTGTGTCAAAAGGTAGCAGACCGCCTCGAAAACGTTATCCAAAGTCCGATCTGTATCGACAGGTAGCGGCTTCGGCGATCGGGACCGCCGCGCGTGCGCGTGCCACCGGGCGAACCGAAACGGGTTCTTGAGGCTAGGTTGGACTTTGGTGCCGAAGAGGAGATTCTGGAAAAACTAGTGCCCTCTAGTGCCGCCCTGTCCGTGTAGTGTTTTCTCATTCGCTCTCGATTCTCGAGAATGAGCAGCCTGCCTGGTTCGGGCATCGAGCGCCGCCTTCACTCGCCCGTGCGTAAACGGCACCTCTCTGATACGGGCACCGGTAGCGTCGAAGATGGCGTTTCCGATGGCTGCGGCGGCGAGCGTGATGGTGGTCTCGCCGGCACCCAACGCCTCCACGTCAGCGCGATCGATGATGACCGTTTCCACCTGGGGCACGTCGAAGCCGACCGGAAGGCTTCGGTACGTTCCCCAGTCCACCGAGGTCACCTTCTTCTCGTCCCACGTGACCTCTTCGAGGAGCGCGCGGCTCATTCCCTGGAGCGTGCCCCCTTCGATCTGATTCCGCAGCCCATCCGGGTTCGAGACCGGGCCGCAGTCGACACCGGCTACCAGACGCTTCACTGCTACGGATCCAGTGTCCTGATCCACCTCGACGTGCGCCACCAACGCGCAATACCCGTTGTCGCCTTCATACAGCACGCAGGCCATCCCGCGACCCGTCGCAACCCCACTCCGCGAGACGCCGCGCTTCGGCGAGGGACGAGGATCCCAATTGGCCTTCCGCGCCACCGCCCGCACGATCTCGATCATCCGCTCGTCTCTCACATGATCCAGTCGGAAGGCCATCGGATCGACTCTCGCCTGCGCCGCCGCCTCATCCATGATGGACTCGTGCGCAAACGTATTCTGGAGCCGTGACGGAGATCTGAGGGGCCCGGTGAAGAATGCCGATTTGACGTTGTGTATCAGCACCCGCTCGCTCTTGACGGTTCCGGTGCCGCCACAACGGCCGCCGACACACCCCGCAACGTACGAAGGCGCGGCGTTGCTGCCGTTTCTGTAAGTGCGGGGATCCGATGCCGGGGTTCGCGGAGTGAAGGCCGCCGGCTCGAAACCGGCTAGAAAACCAGTGATCACATTCCCAGGAGTTCCGCTGCGTGGTCGGCTCCCCAAGACCGGGAACCAGGCCTCGTAGTCCCACGCGAGAATCCGTCCCTCGGCGTCGAGTCCTATGCTCTGATCGATGACGTAGGCGTATCCGAAGTTCTCCCACGCCATTTCGTCCTGTCGCGAGAGCTGCACCCGGACCGGTCGACCCACCGCTTGCGACAGCAGCGCGGCGTCGTAGGAGACCGTATCGGCCCCGTTCAGTCCGTAGCAGCCGGAACCCATCCTGAAGATCACGCGCACCTCTTCCGGGGAAACGCCGAGGATCATGGCCACCGTCTGCTTCAACGGATGCACCGCCTGGGTAGCCGACCAAATCGTGGCCTTCCTGCCCTGCACATCGGCAACCGCGCAGGAGCTGCCCACCGATCCGTGCATCTGATAGGGATGGCGATAGGTGGCGCTGACGGTGATCGCCGCTCCCGCGAGCGTGGCGTCCACATCTTTGGAATCCACGACCAGCCTGTCGCTGGTCGGGTTCTGATGTCGCAGGTAGTCGTAGAAGTCGCGATGGCTCGGCAGCTCGACGCCCGGGCTCCATGTACAGCTCAGTTTGTCGGCGGCCTGGATGGCCTGCCAGGGCTTGTCGGCGACCACTCCGACGAAGTCGTTCTTGACGACGACCTTCACCAGACCGGGCACGTCTTGCACGGAACGCTCGTTGACGCTCATGAGCTTCGCGCCAACCACCGGCGGTCTGACCACTCGGCCATGCAGCATGCCGGGGACACTCACATTGTGCACGAACTCGAAGCGGCCGGTGACCAGCTCTGGGATCTCCGACCGCGGTACTGGCTTTCCCAGCACGCGCCACTCGCTCGGGTGCCGGCGTTTGGCGCGGCCGTCAAGCCGAAGGGCGAACGTCTTCCCCCCAATCAATTGCCCATACTCCGCGCGCGCCGTTGGATCGGTCGTTACCTGGATCACGCCATTTTCGACGGCCAGCTTCTCGACGGGCACCTGGAGGCGTGCCGCCGCCATACGGAACAATTCTTCGCGGGCAGTCGCCGCGGCCTGGGCCAGGTTGGTGTTGTTGAAATTGGCAGGGTGTGATTGGCTACCGGACGTGGTGCCCTGATCGGGAGTTCGTGCAGTATCGCACTGAATCAGCGTGACGCGATCGATAGGTATGGCCAGTTCTTCGGCGATCAGTTGACTTTGTGCGGTGTAGAGACCCTGTCCAAGCTCACACTTGCCGGTGTAGGCGGTCACCCGTCCCTGCGGGTCAATAGCAATCCACGAGTCGAGCTGGTCTCCCGGCACTCCCGAATCCTGGGCCGCTGCGAGCCCTGAAGCGAGAATCCTTCCCGCCGCGCTGAAGCCGACGATCAAGCAACCGGCTCCCTTCAGCCAATCCCGGCGGGACAATTGAAGCCCGTCCAAGGCGGCACCGGCGTCCGGGGTCAAAGACTTCGCATCCACCGCTCCACCCGGCTGCTTCCTCAACCCGCCACCTCTCGTGCATATCGCTTGATGGCTCGAAGCATCCGAACGTGTGCAAAGCAACGGCACAGAACCGTCGACAGGGCCTGCTGCATCTGTTCGTCGCTCGCCTTCGGGTTCTCATCAAGGAGAGCTTTTGCGGTCAAGATCACGCCGCTGAGACAGAATCCGCATTGCGTCGCCTGCTCTTCGATGAAGATTCGTTGAATCGGGTGCGGGCTCTGCGCAGTACCCAAGCCTTCTAGTGTGGTTATGTCCGCACCATCCATTGTCTCCACGGGTGTGACGCAGGCGCGGATTGCCCGACCTCCCGCGATCACCGTGCAGGCTCCGCACTGTGCCAGCCCACAGCCGAACTTCGGTCCACGTAGCTCGAGGTCGTCACTAAGGATGTAGAGGAGCGGTGTAGAGGGGTCCACATCCAGAGAGTGTGAGCTACCGTTGACCGTCAGGGTAATAGCGCTCATATCGTCCTGCCTCGTGTGTCAGGACCCCGCTCCACTCCCCGAGTGACGAGTGAAAGCGTTGTCGCGAGATTTTAAGACAGCTGGGAAGCTTCAAGCAACGGATTTTCTCATGCCCAATGACCTTGCAGCTCGGGAAGGGCCGTGGTGGTGCCGAAGGGGAGATTCTACCAGGACGTTATCGCCTCGTGCCGCCTTTCACGCCTGGCGTTGTTTCTCAGTGGCTTACGCTGAGACGGAGCCCGCCTAGTCGTGCCTCATATCACGTCGTGGTCGCCCAGTTCCGCACATTCGTCGAGGCGACAGAATTCCCAGATGCAGAGGCTCTCGGAAGGTCACCCCGACCTCCCGGTCGGCGGCGTGTCATGGCCGGCCGCACTTGCGTACTGCCGATGGCCCGAGCGCATCAGGGATCGAAACGCGTGACCGCCCACCCGGCCTTGTTTTCGGGCAGAAATTCTCCGTCATCGCTGCTAACCTCCGCGTCGATGGCGTCGGTCAGCTTTTGATTCATCGCAAGCAACAGTTCGCCGTTTGCCCTTCTATCGACTGCCAGGTTTCGCATCTCGTCCGGATCCGCCTCGAGATCGTACAACTCGACGTCGTTGTAATCGAATATCTGCTCGATCGTTCCCGGAAGGTTGTGTTGTTGCGGCGAGAAATAGCGGCTGTAGCGATAACGGCCGTCCGTGATGCTGCGTATCGCTCCCCGTTTGGTCAGGTCCAGTTTCAGGCCGAGGCTTGCGACATCCTGCCCGCGCGACTTGGCGTCATATACCTGCTGCATGAAGTCGGCGTCCTGGTACAACCACATATTGAAGTTATAGAGCGCGCCGCCCCTGACCGCATTCGCGCCGGCGGATTCAGGCGATGCCAACAGGCCACTCAGGTCGTGCCCTCGCAGTTTTGGCGCCATCGCCTGGCGCTGGTCCTCGCCGACGCCCGCAAGCGCTAGGATGGTCGGTGTGATATCGAGATGTGACGTGAGGGCCGGGCATTCTTTTCCAGCGCTTCCGGCATGGCCAGGGTGCCGCACCACCAGCGGCACGTGAAGCTGCTCCTTGTATGCCGTAGCGCCCTTTCCATGCATTTGGTGGGCTCCCGCCAACTCGCCGTGGTCCGATGTCATGACGACGATGGTGTTGTCCGCCAGCCCAAGCTCGTCCAGCTCCTGGAGGATTCGTTCCACATGCCGATCGCAGTCGGCGATGCAGTTCAAGTAGTAGTCCTGCAATCGCTTCCAGCGTGCGTCCTCATTTGGAAACTGGCCGACCAGCGTACTGCGCGCAAACTGGTACTCATAGTGCGCTCGCGGTCGGCCATCATAATCCCAAGCCTCATTGCGGCTTTCGGGCAGAGCCATGTTCCAGCTTCGCTGGTAGATGGAATGCTCCGGTGCGCGATTGAGGGGCATCAGGTGGCGGGAATCCTGCACGGGTCGCGCGCCCGGCGCGTCGGTGTTGTAAAACATCACGTCGTGCGGATTGACGAGGTTCAGCGCCAGGAACCAAGGTTTTCCCTGTTGCTCGAGCTGGGGTGCCTCCGCCCTCAGCCAGCGCACCGCGGTGGACGTGGTGAACTCATCCGTCCTGTAGCCGCCCATTGTCATACCGATGATGTCGCCTACGCCGACATAGTCCTCGAATCCGTACTCCTGCATCACGGCGTTCAGCGTCGCCATGTTGACGTCGGGCGCCTGCTCAACCTCGATATCTTCGAGCGCTTTGACGAAATGGCACTTGCCGAGGTATGCAGGCCAAAAGCCTGCGTCCCGCAGGTAATTGCCGACGGTCGGGATGTCTGACGACAGCTCACTCGACCAAGGTAAGCCCAAGTTGTCGAACACCTTCGTGTGCTGGATATGCTGGCCCGTATAGATCACCGAGCGCGAGGAACTGCAGACCGAAGTGGCGATCTGGTGGTTCGTGAAGATCACGCCTTCGCGCTGCAGGCGTTCGCGGCCTGGCAGTGAATAGTCGTCCGGCAAAGTTGCCGGATCGAAATACCGTTCCTGATCCGTCAGTATGAAAAGAATGTTGTAAGGTTGGCTGGCCTCCGCGCCCGCTTGTGGAGCGAAGCTGGTACCGCCCTCGACCATATGAGGGCCCAGTGCCAGTGCGCCACCGGCAGCGCCTGTTTTGATGAATTCTCGCCGACTGATTCCGAAGCCAGGTTTTTTGTTGCCTTTCGCCATTCTCGCCTCCTCCTCGTTCAGGAGTAAACCATGCCTCAGGACGCGAGCGGATTCAAGTCGGTTGATTCACGGCAGGTCGGTGGAAACAAAAAATCAATTTGGAGACGTTTTGGAGACGGCAACCGGTGCGAAAGTGAATGCTAAGGACTAGAAGGACTTAGTTACTGTTGGTGCCGAAGGGGGGATTCTGCCAGGAGTTTATCGCCTCGTGCCGCCTTTCACGCCTGGCGTTGTTTCTCAGTGCCTTACGCGGAGCCTGCGCTCGTGTGGCATTGCCTCATATCGTCTCGTGGTGCCAAGTTCGTGAACATGGTGTGAACAAGGAGAATTCTGGAAGCGGTCTAACCGTCTCCTGTTGGGGAGTTCGTTAGCTATTTGTTAGCTGTTTGGCCCTCTATCATCGCCAGCCGGTGTATATCGGCATCCCGCGTGATCTGCCGCCGTAGCAAACACTGGCAGTCCCGAGAACGGGCAGCAGCAGAACCAGGGCTGCATTGATTGGTGACTGCATACAGAGAGGCATCGCCGAATCGCTGACCTACTGATACGCTATCAGTCGTTCGAGGCCCTGGCCGCGCCACCGCTGGCGCATATCGGGCTCTACTTGACGCCAAACTGATTGGCGCGACGAGTGGCCTGCCTCGCTCGTCACCAAGAGGTGACCGGAGCTCTTTTTCTTCTTTGCGTCTTGGAAACAATTGTCAAGAGTTGTGGATCAGAAGGGGCGTCTCTTGCCCCGGAAGGTGTCATGATGTCGCCTTCCTCCCGGTGAGGGAGGCCGTGGGATCAGGATCTCAGGCCGCTCGAGGATCTCGGCGTGTCACGTTTTCCGGTGGAACTTGTCAGGCCGCCACGGACACGTATAATCACCGCCCTACCCACAGGAAGTCTGCTGAGCAGATTTCCCATAGCTAAGGAGGAAGCTTGCTATGCCGAAGCGCACGTTCCTTGCCACTATGCTGGCCCTGATTATCGCCTTCGGCTGTGCGGCCCCACAGCCTGGCGGCGAAGTCGCTGACACCGTCTACACCAACGGCAAGATCTACACCGTCAACGAAGCCCAGCCCTGGGCTGAGGCCCTGGCGGTGAAGGACGGCAGGCTCCTTGTCGTCGGCTCCAGCGCCGACGTCGAGGCCGTGACCGGCGACGGTACGGAGGTTGTCGATCTGGGCGGCAGGTTCGTGATGCCCGGTATCAACGACCTGCATAATCACGGGATCGACATCTCGACCACAGCCATGGATCCCGACGCGTTGGCGATTGCCGAGGAGGCGAAAGCGAGTCCGGAAGCCATCGTCGCTGCCGTCAAGGAATTCGCGGATGCCCATCCCGATCTGCCGTTGATCTACGCGGAGGACTTTCCAGACGGCATGTTCCCCGGCAACAACGGACCCAAGGAACTGCTGGACGAAGCGAGCCGAGATCGCCCGATCATGATCCTGAGCTCCGGCGGTCACGCATTCTGGGGGAACTCCAAGGCGTTCGAGGCCGCCGGGATCACCGCCGATACGCCGGACCCCGAGTACGGCGTCATCGGCCGAAAGCCCGGATCGCGTGAGCCCATCGGTGGCGTGCACGAGAGCGCCATGCAGCTCTTATGGGCCCTGAAGAACAGGCCGAGCAAGGACTCGATCGCAACCGGGATCAGGCATCACGTGGCGCGAATCAATGGACTCGGCGTGACCGCCGTGCGCATCGCCGGCATCACGCAGGACCACTTGGACATGACGCTGGCGGCGGATGAGGCTGGGGAGCTCAATGCGTACCACAGCTTGGCCTTTCACTGGCGTACCTCCTACATTGCGCAGAGAGACCCGGACCTGGACCTGATTCGCCAACAGATCCTCGATTCAAAGAACATCGCCACCGAGAACGTATCCGCCGGCGCGCTGAAGTACTACGCCGACGGGGCGCCGGCGAGCAAGACCTCCTTCTTGCTCGAGGACTACGAGAATGATCCCGGGAATCGCAGCCAGCTACAGATGGAACCGGACCTGTTCCTTGAGGAGTTCGCGTTCTGGACCGAGAACGGCATCACGACGATGACACACGTCACCGGCGATGCGGCCGCTCGGGCTGTTCTCGAGGCGGTCGAGGCCGCGCAGGAAAGGCACGGCAAGAATGGCGTGCGCCACCACATGAGCCACACGGTGATGGTGGATCCTTCCGATCTGGGTCGCGTGAAGCCGTTGGACATGGTGGTCGACGTGTCGCCGACCGTCGCCGCGCCGATGGCGTTTCACGATGCCTACAAGCATCACTACGGTGACCGCCACGAGCAGTTCTTCCCGTCCCGTGGACTGATCGATGCCGGGGCGAAGTTCATGGTGGCCTCGGACTTCCCGGTCGGCCCGGACAATCCCTGGTCCAACATCGAGGTCTGGACCACTCGCATGAACCCCTGGGGAGAGGCGCCGGGCACGTTGGGGGCCCACTCCGCGATCAGCCTGGAAGAGGCGCTCGAGGCGGCGACCCTGACGGGCGCATACGGGCTCTACATGGAAGACGAGTTCGGCTCCCTGGAAGCCGGCAAGCGGGCGACCTTCATCGTGCTGAACCACAACCTGTTCGAGATCCCACCGGCGGACCTCAGCGAAACCGAGGTCCTGCAGACATACTTCAACGGTCGCCTGGTCCACGACGCGAACCGCAACTGAGCCACGTCGGCGAGACGAGCCTTCGACCCGCAGCGTCTTCACTCGTTGGGGAGTGCAAGGGCGACGCGCGTGACATCTTTCCTGGCGAAAGGTGCCACCGAGAGCGTTTGTCTCGGCCACCTGTGCAAACTAATGGTAGGCGGTTTTCACTGCCCGCGGGAGAGACGATCTCCACCAGCGTCGACACGCAGCACACCTCACCGAAAGCGGCCAGTAGAAACCTTGAACGGGTTGCCGGTTCGTTGCTGAGCTGGATGTCCGGAGTCTGTTGGTGCCGAAGGGGGGATTCGAACCCCCACGAGTTGCCCCATACGCCCCTCAAGCGCACGTGTCTGCCAGTTCCACCACTTCGGCAACCTGGATCTTCGGTCGCCCCGAGCGGGACGCCGAAAGATTTGAATTATAGCAGAAGCAGAACCCCTCACCCTACCCTCTCCCCGAGGGGAGAGGGTAAAAGAAAGAAGAGCTTCCCCGAGGGGAGAGGGAAACTTTACTCCGGGTTTGGGAATGGTTCAGTTGGCTCGTTACTCGATTCGGCCTCGCCCTCGGGTGACGCGGCCTCTTCTCCAGGCGCGCCAGTGCCCTGGGGAGGAGGCGTTTCTCCGGGACCGACATCGGTCGGGACGGTTTCGGCGGGAGGCGTGCCCAATGGAACGACGGACCCGCCGGAAACAGCCGGTCGGAGATACGATAGTCCCAGCGAGGTCATCATGAAGAGGACCGCACAGATGGTCGTGACCTTCGCAAGGAATGTGGCCGCGCCCCGTGCGCCGAAGGCCGCCGAGGATCCGCCGCCACCGAAAGCGCTTGCCAGATCCTGGCCCTTACCTTGTTGCGCGAGCACAACCAGGATCAGAAGCGAGCTGACGACAATGTGAAGGATGGTGAGCAGGATGGTCATGTTCTTCCTTTCTAATTCCTCTCGAATCTGCAAATACGCACGTACGAAGCTGCCTTGAGGCTTGCCCCGCCTACCAAGGCGCCGTCGATGTCTGCCTCGGCCATGAGTGAATCAACATTATCGGGCTTGACGCTGCCGCCGTAGAGGATGCGTACCCCGGCGGCCGCCTCGTTTCCAAAAAGCTCTGCCAACTTGGCACGAATGGTTTGGTGTACCTCTTGCGCTTGTGCGGGGGTCGCGGTTCGTCCGGTCCCAATAGCCCAGATGGGTTCATACGCCACGACCACTTTTGCCATCTGGCTCGCGGCTACGTCTTTCAGGGCGCCGGTCACCTGGCGGTCGACGACAACGAAGGTTACTCCCCGGTCTCTTTCTTCTTCCGATTCTCCCACGCACACAATGGGAACCAGGTTGTGCTTGAACGCGGCGAGGACCTTGCGGTTGACGCCCTCGTCGGTCTCTCCGAACAACTGTCGACGCTCGGAGTGGCCGAGGATGACATAGCGGCAACCAACGTCCGTTAGCATCGCCGGCGCAATCTCGCCCGTGAAGGCTCCTTTATCCTCCCAGTGCATATTTTGGGCACCGAGTCCGATCGAGCTTCCGGCAAGTACTTTTCCGACCGCGGCGAGCGCAGTGAACGTTGGAGCCACGGCGATATCGACCCCATCGACCTCGCGACAAGATGCGACGAGCTCCGAGGCCAACCGGGATGCCTCGGACGTCGTCATGTGCATCTTCCAGTTACCCGCGATGAACGGCTTACGCATCGGTCAAGACCTCAACACCGGGTAACTTTTCTCCAGCCAAGAAATCCAACGACGCCCCGCCTCCCGTAGAGATGTGTGTGATTTGGTCCGCAACACCAGCGCGGTGTACAGCCAGAATGGAGTCGCCGCCGCCAACGAGGCTCGTGGCTTCACTCGACGCGACCGCATGGGCTATTTTGAGGGTTCCGTTCGCAAAGGGCTTTTTCTCAAACACTCCCATCGGACCGTTCCAGACTATCATTCTCGCGTCGCCGAGGATTCGCTCGTAATCGCGAACCGTTTCGGGACCGATGTCGAGTCCCATCCATCCGTCGGGAATCTCCCCGCTTGGGACGGTCCTCACCGACGCGACCGCAGCGAAGGACTCGGCTACCACGTGATCGCGCGGAAGCTCCAGTTTGTCGCCCGCCTGCCGCAATAACTCCTCAGCCAGTCCGATCTTGTCTTCTTCGACGAGAGAGTTACCCGTGGCGAGGCCCTTGGCTCTCAGGAACGTGTAGGCCATACCTCCGCCAATAAGAAGTCGGTCGACCTTAGTGAGCAAGTTCTTCACCACTTCGATCTTGTCGGATACCTTTGCGCCCCCCAAGAGTGCGATGAAGGGACGCGGTGCCGATGTCAGACACATATCGAGATAGCGAAGCTCGTTCTCCATCAGGAACCCGGCCGCCGCCTTAGGAAAGTGCTTTACCATCCCGACCGTTGAAGCGTGCGCACGATGCGCGGTTCCGAAGGCATCGTTAACATAGAACTCTCCCAGCGTCGCCAACTCGCTCGCGAAGGTCGCATCGTTTTTCTCCTCGCCCGGCGAGAAACGCAAGTTCTCGAGAAGTACGACGCTTTCCGAAAGATCGTCGGCCTGCTCTTTCGTTCCGAAACCGGGAGTCTGTGACGCAAAGCCAACCGGCATTTCTAGAAGCTGCGACAAGCGGGCGGCCACCGGTGCCAAGCTCAAGGCCTGGTTTGCCTTGCCTTTGGGGCGGCCCAGGTGTGAACCAAGAATCAGGCGCGCGCCGGCGCCGCAGGCATACCGCAGCGTGGGCAGCGTTGCGCGGATCCGCGTGTCGTCTGCGACTTTCCCGTCTTCGAGTGGAACATTGAAATCGACTCGCATGAAAACGCGACGGCCCTTTAGGTCTAGCTCTTTTATAGAAAGCTTCCTCATAAAAGCGAAAACACACCAGTATATAGGCGTATCTATTGTGGTGTCAACGTTTGGGCCAGAGGGTCGGTGCCGGCCTTCCCCTGGCCAGTCCGCTATCGGAGGGTCGAGCCGAGCTCGACGTTGCGCTGGGCGATTTCGAAGACTTGCAGCGCTTCTGTGATCTGCTCCGCCGAGTGCGTCGCCATGGCCGTCACCCGCAACCGGCTGGTTCCCCGAGGCACTGTGGGTGGTCGGATGCCATTAATAAAGACGCCTTCCTCCAGGAGTCGTTGCGCGAAGGTCATCGTACGACCGCCGTCGCCGTCGCCGATGACGACGGGAACGATATGGGCCTCCGATTCAAGCGTGGAGAGCCCGAGGTCACGAAACCCCGCTCGCAGCGCCTCTGCATTTCTGCGGAGTGCCCTGCGCCGCTCCGGCTCGCTCTCTACGATATCCAGGGCGGCTAGAGAGGCGGCGGCCACGGCCGGAGGAAGGGCGGTCGTGAACATCAGCATGCGAGATTGGTTGACGAGATACTCGATGAGCGTGTCGGAGCCGGCGACGAACGCACCAAAGCTTCCCAAGGCTTTTCCCATCGTGCCCATGGTGACGTCCACCTGTCCACCAAGACCGAAGTGCTCGATCGCGCCACCTCCTCCAGGACCGAGGCACCCGATGGCGTGCGCCTCGTCGACCATCGTCCAAGCTCGGTAGCGGCGAGCTAGGGCCACGATATCCGGAAGGGGAGCCAGATCGCCGGCCATCGAGAATAGGCTGTCCGTCACGATGAGCTTGTTGTGAGCGGTACTCGCCCGCAGGAGCTGGTCGAGATGTTTCAGGTCCCGGTGCCGGAAAACGTGAGTATCGGCGCGGGAGAACCGGCAGGCATCGATGATCGAAGCGTGGTTCAGCTCGTCGGAGAAAACGGCGTCGGTCGGACCGACGAGCGAGACGATCGTGCCGACGTTGGCTACATACCCGGTGTTGAAGATGACGGCGCGCTCACAGCCCGTTAGGCGTGCGAGACGTTGCTCGAGCTGTTCATGCAACGCCATCGTGCCGGAGACGTGGCGTGATGCACTGGCGCTCGTTCCCAGCTCGAGGGACGCTTCAGCGGCGGCGCTGCGCAGACGTGGATCGTCGGCAAGGCCCAAGTAGTTGTTGGAGCAGAGAAGCAAGACGTTTCGGCGCTCCCCGGTGTCCGGATCTTCCAACTGAACCGACGGCCCCTGAGGCCCGTGCACGATGCGGAAGGTCCTGTAGAGGCCCGCCTTGCGCACCGCCTCTAGGCATTCCTTGAGAAATGTCTCCATCAGCTTCTTGGAGTATAACGAGAAGTTTCTGACCCGACGGAAGGCTTGCCGTCAGACTTCACGAGTGGGGCGCAACTCTATTTCCGCAGCGGCGGAAGCTCTTCGCCCTCGGGGACGAACTTCAGCGCCACGCCGTTATTGCACCACCTTTGGCCGGTCGGTTGGGGACCGTCATTAAATATGTGACCCTGATGGCCACCACAGCGAATGCAGTGATATTCCGTCCGTGGCAGGACGAGTTTGAAATCTTTCTTCGTACCGGTGCGGCCGTCGATCGGACGGAAGAAGCTGGGCCAGCCGGTGCCACTATCGAACTTCGTTTTCCACGCAAACAGAGGGAGGTAGCAGGCGGCGCAAATGAAGGTTCCCTTGCGTTTCTCTTTGTCCAAGGGGCTTGTGAAGGCCCGCTCCGTGCCGTCTTTGAAGAGCACTCGATAGGCATCTTCGTCGAGGAGCTCGCGCCACTCGTCCTTCGATTTCTCGAGCTTCTTGATTTCCTCTTGAGAGGATCCCATGGGTATGCCTTCTTTCGTTTGTACCAACCATGCGGGGAGCACAAGCCCAACACCCGCGGCCTTGAAGAAGTCTCGCCTGTTCAATGAGCACCTCCTGACATGAGTCATTTGCTCGCCGCCCAATTATAGCGCGAGGGGAAGCGTCCACCGTATCTGCCAATTTCGCGGCGTCTTAGCGGTGGGAGGGAAAGTGATGCGAGCGTCGGCGATTTTCTTCTTGTCGTGAATGGTGCCATCACCTATACTCCGGGGCGACAACTGAATACGGACAGTCTCAGGTGCCCGAATCGCGGGGTAAAAGGGAATGGGGTGAGATGCCCCAACGGCCCACGCCACTGTGAGTAGGAAAGCCGGCCGCCTTGGTCCAAACCTTATTAGTAAGGAGCGGACAGCCACTTCCGGAAGGGAGGGAAGGCAGGCGGCGGCGATCGATCCTCAAGTCAGGAAACCTGCCTGAGCCTAGAAGTCGGGGCACTCTTCGATGGGAAGAGTCCGGTTTTGAGGGCAGGTTTCATCAAGCTCCTTGTTCTTCCCTGGAAGAGTGAGGAGCTTTTTCTATTTGCCTCCTCGCTCTCCCAGCCTGCCGCGAGACCCCACTCCGCTCGTCCGGATCTTCAACGGCGCCTCGGGCGCCAGATTGGGAGGTCTACTGATGAGGGCGAAACTCTTACTTGCGGTCGTTTTTTGGACTTTCGGTGTCGCAACACCGTTCGCAGCACAACAAACGGTTGGCACCATCACCGTGCGCATCCAGGATCCGCAGGGCGCGATGATCGCCCGTGCCAAGGTATCTCTTTTTACGCGCGACAACCGCGTGCGGCTTTCCGTGCTCACCGATGAGTCGGGTGAGTATCGGTTCGAGCGTCTTCTCGCCGGTGAGTACTTGATCACTGCGGAGGCGCCCGGGTTTTCTGGAGCCGAAGTGCGAACTCTTACTTTACCCAGTGGCGACTCGGTGATCGCCGACTTCAAGCTGAAACTGGCCGCTCTTCAGGAGAACGTCGTGGTCACCGCGTCCGGCAGCGCACAGACCGTCGACCAGGTTTCTAAGGCCATCACGGTCGTGGAAGATAAAGAGATCGAGGCTCGTAATGAGTACTCGATCCCGGAGGTTCTCCGCACTGTTCCCGGTTTACGTGTTCAGCAGCTGGGCGGCCCGGGGGCTTTCGTTTCCATCAAGATGCGAGGGTTGCGCAGCGAGGATACCGCGGTCTTATTGGACGGCTTCCGGCTTCGAGACGCCGCGTCGACGCAGGGAGATGCTTCCGCGTTGATGGAGAGCTTGGTGGTCACCGATCTGGATCGGATCGAAGTGTTGCGCGGCTCCGGTTCGTCGCTCTATGGGACGAACGCAGTAGGCGGAGTCATCAATATAGTGACCGCCGAGGGGGGTGGACCCGCCCGGGGAAGCTTGCTTCTCGAGGGCGGCTCGCTCGATCTTTTTCGCGGGCGAGCGCGGATCGCGGGAGGGTTCAAAGAAGACCGCGTGACCTATAGCATCGGCCTTACGCACCTGAACGTCGGTGAAGGGTTGGACGGTGACGACGACGTGAAGAACACCAGTGTGCAAGGACAGATTCGCTGGCGCCCCTCCGCTACGGCGACGCTTTCCGCGAGGCTCTACACCGCAGACTCCTTCTCCAAGATCAACGAAACGCCACAATCAATTGGATCGATTCCGGCCACAGGAATCATAGAGGCGGTACCGCTCTCGCCATCGGAGGTCAACCGCTTCGAGGGTGGCGTACCGTCCTCGGAGCTCGTTCTCGGAGACGCGAATGTCATTCCTTCCGCGAACGATCCGGACAACACTCGACACGCGCGGTTCGTCTCGGCGGCGGTGAGCTTTGAGCAGAGGCCTTCTGAGACCTTTAGCTACTCTCTGGCCTATCATGGCTTGATGACCGACCGCGCGTTCAGAGACGGACCGCAAGGTGTATCGTTTGAGCCGAGCCGCGACACGCTCTCGGAATTCGACGGCCGCGTCCACACGTTTTACGCACTGGCTAATCTCGACCTCGGTTCCTGGAATTTCCTCACCGCCGGGTACGAGCTCGAGAGCGAAACCTTTATTAACTCCTCGTTCCCTGAGAATCCCGCAGAGAACTCTTCAGTCGATGTGACGCAAAGCAGCAATACGTTTTTCGTACAAGATCAGATGAATTTCCTTGAAGGCTCGCTACAGATCTCCGGTGCATTTCGCGCCCAGTTTTTCTCCCTGGATGACCCCATCTTCGCCCCGGTAGAGAACGCGCCCTATGCCGGAGTGCAAGTAGAAGATCCACCGCGTGCCCTGACCGGAGACGGTTCCCTCGCGTATTTCTTTCGGAGCTCGGGCACCAAGCTGCGAGCACACGTTGGGAATGCGTACCGCGCACCTTCGTTGTTCGAGCGGTTCGGCACCTTTTTCAGCACATTCGGATACTCAGTTTTCGGGGATCCGCGGCTCGAGCCGGAGCGCTCGCTTGGTTACGATATCGGAGTGGACCAGGCGATGTTTCGCCAACGGTTGAACCTTTCGGCGACCTTCTTCGACACCCGACTCCAGCAAGTCATCGTTTTCGACTTCACCGGCGCCATTGATCCTGTCACCGATCCGTTCGGGCGCTTCGGCGGTTACCGCAGAGTCGACGGCGGAAACGCCAGAGGGCTGGAGCTGAGCTCTGCGGCGACTCCCACCGAGTCCCTACACCTTGCTGTCGCCTACACTTACACCGACACCGAGCCGCCCGCCGCAGGTGACGAGGCGCTAACGCAGGCGTTCGTCATTCCGAAGCATCAGTTTTCGCTGGTAGCGACGCAGTATCTCGCTCGCGATCTTTACGTGAACTTCGAGCTCAACGCGTCCGATAGCTACTTCGCGCCGGTTTTCGACCCCGTCACGTTCGTGAGCCGGACTTACCGCTTCGGAGGCATCCTGAAGGCCGACTTGGGTGCTAGCTACACGTGGCCGCTCGCGGGAGCCAAGGGCGTCCGGCTCTTCGGCAAAGTAGAGAATCTCTTCGACCGAGAGAACTTCGAAAGCGGTTTTCGCACGCCAGGCCGAACGGTTGTGGCCGGGGCGGCCTTCCAGTTCTAGCCGGGACCGGAGAAGAAAATGTCCCGCCTTCGAATATGTCGGACCGCAACCTCGGTCGGGTTGATCGTGCTCATGGCCGGGGTGATTGGGGCTAGGGGTGAGCCGAAGATCCCCCGAGCCATCATTTCGCTCTCGCCCAGCGTCACGGAGATTCTCCATGGCGTCGGCGCGTTCGACCGGGTGGTAGCGGTTTCCAGCTTTTGCGAGTATCCGCCACAGGCAAAAGAGCTGCCGAGGGTTGGGGGTTGGCAAAACACGAGTTTGGAGCGGGTCGCATCGCTCGAGCCGGATTTGGTGATTATGACCGATGCCCAGGCGCCGTTCGTCCACGACCACCTCCAGGCGCTTGGCATCCGGAGCTTGGTCGTTGGCAGTCAGTCTCTCGAGGACGTTTTTTCTTCCATAACGGAGATCGGCCGTGCAGTGGGGCGGCGCGCGGAAGGTGAGCGACTCGCTGAGCGGGTTCGAGCTGAGCTTGAAGACGTTCGCCGACGGACCGCTGATCTACCTCGACCGCGGGTTCTTTGTGTCGTCGATCGCCTACCGGGGACGCTCCGGGACTTATACGTGGCGACCAAAGGAAGCTATTTTGCCGATCTCATCGTGATTGCAGGCGGTCAGCCGCTGTTGCCAACCGCGAGCCACAACTACGTCAAGATAACCGCCGAAGCCGTGGTATCGCTGAACCCCGATGTGATTCTCGACATGGTGCAAGCCGTGGCCGCTCCGTTGACCCTCATCGCGGGAAATACGAGCCTCGCAGAAGATCCGAGCGGCGTGTGGCGAGCGCTCGGCGGTGTCCGCGCCGTGGAGGAGGGGCGAGTCTATCCGTTGCGGGATGCGCAACTGATCCATCCCTCCCAGTTTGTCGGAAAAACAGCGCGCCGGATTGCCGAGTTTCTGCACCCCGAAGCGTTCGAAGACTGAGCCTAAACGTGGACCTGCCATTGTTGCCATTGTTAGAAGCCTGCAACGTTCGTTTCGGCTACTCGCGAAGCGTCGAAGCGGTGCGTGGCGTTTCGCTGTCAATCCGGCAGGGAAGCTTTTGTGCGCTCATCGGACCCAACGGGTCGGGAAAATCAACCCTGTTACGTCTGCTGGCCGGCATCCTGGCGCCTCGCGAGGGCGAGATCCGCTTCGAAGGAAGGTCACTTGCGGCGGTCGATCGTCGTCGCTTGGCGACCCGCGTCGGGTACGTCTCCCAATCGCACAGCACGGTCTTTCCCTTTACGGCTCTCGAAGTCGTGCTGACCGGGCGCAGCCCTTACACTCCTTGGTTCCGTTTCGAGAACGAGGCCGACCGAGAAGTGGCCCGTCGAGCCCTGGCCACGGTGGATGCTCTGGACCTGGAGTCGCGTCCAGTCACAGAGCTCTCGGCCGGAGAGCGGCAACTGGTGGCGGTAGCGCGGGTCCTCGCACAGGACGCCGATTGCATGCTGCTCGATGAGCCCTCCGCGTCGCTGGATCTGAAACACCGCGCACGTCTCATCGCCACGCTGCGGCGTCTCCGCGACGAACGAGGCCTGACGACGGTGATGGTTACTCACGACCTCCAACTGTTAGATCCGGGACTCGACCATGCATTCGCCATGCGTGCCGGCGAGATCGTGGCGGAGGGCAGCCCTTCCGCGGTGTTGCACCAGAGTAAGTTGGTGGAGATCTACGGGGACCCACGTGTCCGTTCGCGGCAGATGGACGGACGCACATTCGTATGGTCGGAGTGGTGAGGCTTCAGCAAGCGGCGGGTCTTGTATCGACGCCGGTCGTGACCCGACCCGCCTCGCGGAGCTTGAAGGGGCCGCTTGTCCTCTTGCTTGGAGTTCTCGGTGTCGCGATATGGATCGCCCTGTTGTCGGGTCATCAGCGAGTCGATTGGACGGCACTTCGCTTAGATGAAACGACACGGATGATCTTCTTCCAAATACGGCTTCCTCGTGTCGCACTCGGCGTCCTGGTCGGAGCGTCTCTAGCCGTGGTTGGCGCCGCTTTACAGGCGCTGTTTCGCAACCCATTGGCCGATCCGTTCACACTCGGGGTCTCGGGCGGCGGGGCGTTCGGCGCCAGCGTAGCGATCGCGCTGGGTCTTGGTGCGCAAGTTGGCGGCATCCCGCTGGTCTTCGTCGCCGCCTTCATTGGAGCGGGAGCGGCGGTCTTCGTTGTGTATCGGTTGGCTTCGACGGGAGCCATCGTGTTACCTGGTGCATTACTCCTCGCCGGGATCGTCCTGAACCTAATCGCCGCCTCAGGTGTACTGGTGATCCAGTTCCTTGCGGACTATACCCGAGCCTTGCAGATCCTTCGGTGGATGATCGGCAGTCTGGACGTGGTCGGATTCAGCTTGGTGTGGCGAATGGCCCTCTTCGTTCTGCCGGGCCTGGTCATGTTGGTGGTCTCTGCGCGCGACCTGCATCTGTTGGCGGTGGACGAGGAAACCGCGATCAGTCTGGGGGTCGACGTTCGCCGCGTGGAGAAAATGGTATACGCCGCCTCTTGCTTGGTAGTGGGAGCCACGGTTGCCGTGGCGGGGCCCATCGGATTCGTTGGGCTCATTGTTCCCCATGCGGTGCGTGTCCTGTTTGGAGAAGATGTACGCATCGTTTTGCCTTGTTCTTTACTTCTTGGGGCGTCCTTTCTCGTGTTGGCCGATGCTGTGGCGCGCACGGTGCTCGGCGGGAGTGAGCTACCGGTGGGTGCGGTGACGGCGCTCGCCGGAGGACCAACCTTTCTATGGCTGCTGAGACGACGGCAACGATATTCGGCCCTTTAACGACGTAACGACGTAACGACGTAACGATGTGAGGATGTGAGGATGTGAGGATGCCATGAGTATCTCGACGAAGCGCGGTGACGACGGGCAGACGAGTTTGATCGGCGGTCGGCGTGTGTCCAAAGGTGCAGATCGGGTGGCAGCGTACGGCGCCATCGATGAGTTGATTTCGGTCATGGGATTCGCGCGTTCGATTTGCGACAACGCCGAAGTGCGAGAGCGGACGAAGGGGATCCAGCGCGAGTTGTTCGTGGTGAGCTCCTCCGTTGCGACGAGTCCGGATGCCAAGAAGAAAGAGACACCTGCGGTAACAAAAGAGAGTGTCGTGGCATTGACGCAGGATGTTAACCGCATCGAGAAGCTGGAGGGCCTCCTCGACGATTGGGTGCTCCCGGGAGAGCATCCGGGCGCCGCGGCTTTCGATGTGGCCCGCACGACGTGTCGCCGTGCAGAGCGAGACGTGGTTCGGTTAATGGAGTCCGGCGAGGAGGTCGATCCGAAAGTCGTCTCCTACCTCAATCGACTCTCCGATCTCCTTTGGTTGTTTGGGAGACGGTTGGAGAAGGATGCAGGGGTCGATGGGCGGCTGCGTGACGAGAAGCATTCCGGGGCTCGATGGTCGAGAGCTTGGTGATTCAGAGAAGAAGCGCAAATGGCGAAGGCATTGATGGTACTGGGGACGGGATCCCACGCGGGCAAATCTTTAATGACCGCGGCGCTGTGTCGGATCTTGGCGCAGGAGGGCTACCGGGTAGCCCCGTTCAAGGCCCAGAACATGGCACTCAATTCGGCGGCCACGCCAGACGGATTCGAGATCGGACGTGCGCAGGCCATGCAGGCCGATGCCGCAGGCGTGCCGTCTAGTGTGGACATGAATCCGGTTCTCATCAAACCGTCCTCCGATACATCGGCGCAGGTGATCGTCCGCGGCCGGGTGTGGGGCCAGTTCTCCGCGGCGGACTATCATCAGGGGCGCGTGGAGACGCTATTTCCGACGGTGGCCGAGTGCTACCAGCGTCTCTCCAACGACTATGATGTCATCGTGCTCGAGGGCGCGGGCTCTCCCGCCGAGATCAACCTCAAGCAGCACGACATCGTGAATCTTCGGATGGCGGAGCTGGCGGACGCCGCGTGTCTACTTGTGGGTGATATCGATCGCGGAGGGGTTTTCGCGGCGCTTGTCGGAACGATCGAGCTACTCGACGCGGACGAGCGATCCCGCGTGTGGGGTTTCTTGATCAATAAGTTCCGCGGTGACCGGGAGCTCCTGCAGCCTGGCATCGATTTCATCGAGAAGCGTATCGGAAAGCCATGCATGGGCGTCGTGCCTTTCCTTGAAGATGTCGGCCTGGAAGAAGAAGACAGTGTTGCGATCGAGGGTCGAAACGGCGTGCCCTCTGGCTGGCTAGAGGCCGTCGGTTCGGAGCGCCGACTCAAGATCGGCGTCGTCTCCTATCCCTATATGGCCAACTTCACCGACTTCGACGCGCTCGCCGCCGAGCCGGCAGTCGCTCTGACCTACTTGACCCGACCCGGTGATATCGAACCCGCCGACGTTCTGATCCTGCCCGGGTCCAAACAAACGAGCGGCGATTTGGCTTGGCTGAGATGCAATGGTTGGGACGCTGCGGTTCGCGCCCACGCGAGCCACGGCGGGATCACGGTTGGGATCTGTGGCGGCATGCAGATGTTGGGAAAGGAGCTTCGCGATCCGGATGGAATCGAGGGGGGCGGCACCGTGGAGGGGCTTGGGCTTCTGCCGGTCGAAACTTTCCTGGTGCCCGAAAAGATCACGGTGAGGTCACATGCCCGGCTCATGAAGCCGGACCTCTTTGGAAAGGCCATGGATGGCTATGAGCTCGAAGGCTACGAGATCCACCTCGGACGGACGGAGTTCCGCGAGGGGGCCGCTCCTCTCTTCGCACTCCGTCGTGAGGGCCAATCGGAGGAAAGACGCGACGGGGCGGCGAGCCTCGATGGACTGACAATCGGCACCTACCTCCATGGTCTATTTGATTCTGATCGTTTTCGGCATGCGTTCATAAGCGCGGCCCGCGCCGCCTCGGGGCTCAATTCTCCGTCTGAGGTCGTCTTTTTCTCCGCTGAGCGAGAATCTCGCTTCGATCGTCTCGCCGCCTGTGTCCGTGACGCGATGGACGTGGAAGCAGTTCTAGGTTGGCTCGAGTTGGGACGGTGAGGCAATGAGGAGGGTCGCGGCCGCGGTCTCTTTCCTGACCCGAGTTCCGGTGCCCGGAGCCGGGGAGTTCCATTCGGTCGACGTGGGCCGGGCCACACTCTTTTTTCCACTTGTCGGTGCGGCGATCGGTACTGCCGCGGTTGCGGTGTTGAAGTTATTTTCCATCCACGTCGGAGGGGGAAGTCTGCACTTCGGCGCGCCCTGGTTGCCGGCGCCGCTGGTGGCGCTTCTCGTCGTAGCGTTTTCCGCATGGCTAACGGGTGCCATTCATCTCGATGGACTGGCGGACACCGCCGACGGACTCGGCGGCGGACGAACCCGCGAGGATCGGTTGCGGATTATGCGAGACCCAAAGGTGGGCTCTTACGGGGTGGTGACCCTCATTCTCTTGCTCGCTATCAAAGTAACGGCGTCGAGTACCCTGATCGCACGGGGGGCTGCCGTGCCGTTTCTCATCCTTGCACCGACCCTCGGGCGCTGGGCCACCGTGGCGCTAGGGCGATTTCTTCCCTATGCGCACGAACAGCGTGGCGGGCTGGGGAGGGCGGTGACCGAGCATGTGGGATGGCACGAGCTAATCGGTGCGACCGTCATCGCGGCAGTTGTTACTTCTCTTGTCAGCGGCATGGTTGGCGCGTCGAGTTGGATAGCGGTTGTCGTCGTTACGTTGGTGATGGGTCGATGGTTCCGCGGACGGATCGGTGGTGTTACCGGCGACACCATGGGGGCGAATACGGAGCTCGCCGAAACGGCGGTGCTGGTCGTTGCGGTGGGGATGACGACTTAAATGCGAGTTGCTGGTGTCGTTGGCTCGTAGAGCCTGGGAAACACCCTCTGGGGTGAGCACGCGCTTCTTCTTGGTGCGGCACGGGGAACCCGAGGCCTCCGCGCGCGGGCGATGTTACGGCAGGCTCGACGTGGGGCTGTCCGCTTCAGGCAGGGAGCAGATCGATTTGGTTGCTCATTGTCTTCGGCAAGCACCGCTCGCCGAAGTGTACACGAGCCCGCGCCGCCGAGCGCGCGAGAGCGCCGAAATCGTTGCCCGGTTGCACGAGCTTTCACCGTCAGTGGACGAAAGACTTGGAGAGATCGATTTCGGTCAACTGGAGGGAATGTCCTATGACGATGCGGCCAAGACGTATCCAGAGCTCTATCGTGCGTGGATGGAGCGACCGACCGAGGTCGAGTTTCCCGGCGGCGAGAGTTTCGACATTATGGAGAGGCGGGTCCTTTCCGCAGCCGCGGATCTGCGGTTACGCCACCGAGGGCAAGTGGTGGCCATCGTGACTCATGGTGGGGTGAATCGCGTTCTACTCCGTGAAGCGCTGGGGATGCCGAAGACGAGTATCTTCCGCCTAGACCAGTCCTACGCTGCGATAAGTCTGGTCGACTACTATGAGGACGCGCCGGTCGTTCGATTCGTCAATGTCGAGCTCGATAAGTTCGACCGCCGACCGGAATGCTGACGCTTGTTCTAGGGGGTGCGAGGAGCGGCAAGAGCCGTTATGCCCAGTCGCTCTGTGCCGATTCCCAGAGCGTCGTCTTCCTCGCCACCGCGTGCGAGCAAGACGATCCCGAGATGCGCGCTCGCATTGACCGGCACCGTGCCGAACGGTCTGGACGATTTGATCGGTGGAAAACGATTGAAGAGCCGCAGGCGGTCGTCCGGGTGGTTCGCGAGTCGGAGCCATTGGCCACGGTACTTCTGGACTGCGTGACCACGTGGGTTGCGAATCTCGCGTGGGAGCACCGATCGCTTTCGGCAACGGAGCTCCAAAACCTCGTGATTGAAGAGGTGGCGTCATTGGCGGAGGTGGCCAAGGGGCGCGAGGTCGTTGCGGTCAGTAATGAAGTGGGAAGCGGGATCGTGCCGGAGCATCCTTCCGGACGTCACTTCCGGGACTTACAGGGCGCCGCCAACCAGCATCTTGCCCGTGAGGCGGCGTACGTCGTCCTGATGGTGTCCGGTCTACCCCTTGTTCTCAAGGACGAGCGCACGGGTTCCTTCCTGCGCTAGAATAGGGCTTCCGCCAAAGTGGTTCTGCTGCCAGTCGCGTCGATTCGGCGACTGGATACCATTCCGTGGGAAAGGTGAGTTCGAGCGGGATAAATCTATGAAAGGGAACGTCAAGCGCCCAGTCACGTCGCTTCTGCTATTGGCGATGTTCTCGAGTCCTGTTCTCGCGCAGAGCTTCCGGACGGAGGAGTATCAGGCGGCCAGTGAGCAGGGCGTCGACCACCTCTTTCAGCTGGAGCACGATAAGGCCATTCAGTTCTTCTCTGACATAGCCAAGGAGCGGCCCGATCATCCCGGTCCGCGGCTGGCGGGCGCTGTCGCCGTCTGGCTCCGTGAGCTCTTCGCGCGCCAAGAGCTCGACTTGGACGAGTTCATCTCTCCCGGATATTTCACGCGCCCCTCAGAGAGAAAAATGCCGGAGGCCGATCGCCAAGCCTTCTTGGACGGCATCGCCAAGAGCCAGGAATTAGCAGCGAAATATCTAGCCGAGCATCCCGGAGATCAAGACTCCCGTTACTACCTGGGCGCTTGTGAAGGTGCCCTAGGAGGTTTCGCCCTTACGATTGAGCGCAGCTACTTGAGCGCGCTGCGTCACGGCAAGAAGGCGTATCAGATTCAGCGTGAACTGGTGAACGAGGATCCAGAGTTCTGGGATTCTTACATGACGGTCGGCACCTATGAGTACGTTTTGGGAAACATTCCGTGGTATCTGAAATGGATCACGACCATCGCCGGATATCAAGGTAGCGCCGAGCGTGGTTTCGAGTATTTGATCATGGCTGCCGACAAAGGGATGTTCGTTCACAACGAGGCGCGCGTATTGCTCACCGTCCTCTACGTGAGGGAAAAATCCTACGCCTATGCACTCGAAGTGGTCGGGCACCTTCGAAAGAAGTATCCGGAGAACTTCTTGCTCCACTTGAACGAGGCGCAACTTCTGGAACGGATGAACGAAAGAGAGCGCGCGATACAAACTTACCTCGATGTCGTGCGGCTCGCAGAAGAAGGCAGGAAGAACTATCAGAAGGTGCCGCTGGGAACGTTTCGCTATACCGTGGGAAGCAGGCTGGCCGAGCTCGGCGCCAAGGAACGGGCGCTCCAGCTCTTCATCGGTGCCACTCGAGACGCCGCGACGCCGGAGCGCGAAAGAGCCTTGTCCCACCTCAGGGCGGGCGAGCTCCTAGATCTCTTGGGCAAACGCGATGAAGCGATCACGCAGTATGAGGAAGTTCAAGAACTTCCCCAGTACGAGGACTCACACCAGGCTGCGACGAGGCACTTGAGAAGCCCTTACGAGCCATAATCGAGGAAGCGTCTCGCTACAGTAGCAGCGGTATCCCACTTCTCTTGGCCGCTTTCGTAAGGCTGCGATCGAGTGTCGCCAGCGGCAGACCTTGTCTTTGCGCCAGCTCGAGATAGCACGCGTCGTAAGCACTCACGCCGTGTTCGCGAGCGACGGGCCCGAGTCGTTTCAGAATGGCTCGACCGTCGGATTCGATGACGATGGGTAGCGCTAGGATGAGCTCGACTGCCCTTTGGGAGTCGGCGAGGCTGATCCGCCCTCTCCGCTCGGCCACGGCCAGCACATTTGCCATCTCTACGGGCCACAACGTTGGTACTAAAGCTTCGTCCGATCTCAATCTCTTGAAGATATTCGTTGCTCGAGCGCTCGTTTTGTCCTCAAGAAACCAGGCAGCGGACACCGAGCAGTCCAGCACGAAACGGTTCAAAACCGCCGTCCTTCTTCGCGCAGCTTGCGCAGGCTCTCCCGACCTTTCTTGGTGCGGCGCCGGAGTTCTTCCACTTCTTGGATGATGTCTTCCACTCGCTCTCTGTGGGTTTCTTGAACGGGGACGAGCACGGCGACCGGAACACCGTGTTTCGTGATGGTCACTCGTTCTCCCTGACGCACCAGCTCTAGCAGTTGAGAAAGCTTCGTTTTCGCTTCAAAAGCGCCGATCTCAAGGGCCATGGCAAGTCTCTCAAACCAGTCTAAACAACTAGTTGATTTTAGCAACGTCCAAGGTCGCACGCAACCCCTCGTTCTTGGGAAGAGACGAATTTCCCGCCCCGAATCCTCCCTCCCAACCAGGTGCCACCCACTTGGTGAACCTTCGGTCGTGGAGGATCTCGGTGGCCGAGGGCCGGAGAGAGCAGATCCTCATTGCGGCTATTCTATGTGATTTCAATTTGACAATTGCGCACGCGTCGCCCTAGGATGCCGGCACTCGTTCTTCAATAAACAAAAGGAGGACCTCATGAAAGGCTTTAAGTTCCTGGCTTTAGCAGTTGTGTGTCTAGTTGTCACCGCACCCTCTGCGTCATCGCAGCCTCTCAAGTATCTCGAAGTCGTCACGATTAGCGTCAGACCCGGGGCGGTGCCGCAATTCGAGGACTACGTCAAGAAGATCGTCGAGGCGGCCAACAAGGTTGGGGTAGCGGACACTTGGACTACCTATCAAGTCGAGCTCGGTCTCCATGGGAATACCTACAGCGTCACGCTCCAATTCGACAAGTGGGCGGAGAGGGACGCTTGGACTCCCTATCCCGAGTACCTTGCAGAGGCATTCGGTGATTCGGAAGCGGCGAAGATCATGAGAGCCGGAGAAGCTACGATCCAGAGTCTGGACACGATCGTGTTGCAAACCCTCCCCGAGCTTAGCGTCAACCTCGACCGTGCAGCCGATAAGGCCTTTTACTCGGTTCGGCGAGACCATGTGAAGCCATCAGGGGTAGAGGATTTTCGATTCTTCATCTCGAAATTAAAGGAGGCTGAAGAACAGGTGGGCGACGGTCTGACTCGGATTCGGCGGAGCACGGCCGTAGGGCCGGTTTGGACGTATTCGACCGCCATAGGGTTCGACAAGTGGTCGGAACGTGATTCAACCGGTCCCACTTTCATGGAGATGATGAACAAGACTCACGGTGAGGCCGAGACTGCGAAGCTTCTAGACACAGTGAGGTCCAGCGTCACGGGCAGTGATATTTTCATCCTAAGGACGCGCCCCGATCTCAGCCGAACGAAGAGCGCTGGGTCGACGACCGACTAGAAGTTCGGGGGAGGGAGGAGCCGGTCTCCTCCCTCTACCGCCTAATTGCGCAGCCCGGAGTGACTCCATCCACGAGCTCGGAATCGCGGACCACGAACACTCCCCCCACCAACACGTGCACGAACCCCTCGGAGTACTGAGCGGGTTCTTCGAACGTCGCTCGATCGATGACGCTTTCGGGGTCGAAGATGGCTAAGTCCGCGTCGGCTCCCACGCGGATCCGCCCCTTGTTCTTGAACACGGGCACCGAATCTTCCAGGCGCCGCGCCGGCATGAGGCTCATCTTCCGCAGAGCCTCCATAAGCGTCAATATTTTTCTAGTCCTAACGTAGCGCCCGAGTATTCGCGCAAACGTGCCGGCACCCCGCGGGTGAGCCCGGCCGTTGACGAAGGGCACACCGTCGCTGGCGATCATGACCAAAGGATGACCCACCGCCAAGTCGACCATCTCCTCGGGAATGATATGGCCGATGATCATTCCGCCCCTCTCCCGATAGAGCGCAAAACTCTCCTCGTCCAGCCGTTCGCCGGTTGCGACCCACTCGATGTCTCCATAATCGGCTTCGACTCTCTTCCGCCAACCGTCATTGAAGATGGCCGATTCGATGGCCGTCGAAACCGCGGTATAAGGGTAAACCTCAGTGGTGACATCGACGCCGCGACCTCGAGCTCCCTCGATCATATCGAGCGCGGTCGGCACTTGGCGAAGACCACTGCTCCCAATATGAACGATATGAACCGAAGCGCCCAGTGAGGCAGCGTTCGCGATCATCTCTTGGACGGCTTCGACACTGCTTCCCGGCTCGACGGCGCCGGCGTGCCGGATGTGAACGAAGTTGGTCACCCCATGGTTTTGAGCCACCTGGAACATGCGAATGATCTCTCCTCGACTTGCCGCCGGGGTGTACTGGATTCCGTAGCCCACACCGAGAGCGCCTTCGTCCAGGCCCCTTTGGATAAGCCTTCCGATCTCGCCGATCTCGTCCGAGGTTGCGGTTCGGTACGAGACGTCCTGACCTTTTTCAGAGCGGCCAGGTAAGACGTTCGCTCGCGCCTCGCTGTGACTGACGGTCGCGCCGTAATGTAGCAAGGCCTGGCCTGCCCGCGTCTGGTACCATTCCAACACCGGAAAGGCTCCACCTTCCATCTCTAGAGCGGTAGTGACGCCATCCATTGCTTGGAACCGGTTGCTTTCGATATTTTGCCCGTGGGCGTGCAGGTCGATGAAGCCGGGCGCCACCACCAATCCCCGAACGTCTACGAACTCTTCGCCTTCGAGTGGTTGAGCGGAAATTGCAGAGATCTTTCCATCACGAAGACCCACGTAACGAATCGCGTCGAGCCCTGATTCGGGATCCATCACCCGGCCTCCTGCCAGCACGAGATCGAGTGCGGGGGGTTCCTGAATGGCTTCGGAGACGAAAGCGAAGGCGAGGAACAGGAGGAAGCAGTATTTCGACATCACGGTTATCCCCAAAAACTCGTCGCGGTATCGACGAGGAGTTTTAGTTTCGATTTCTGGTCTTCCACCGAGATGCGGTTCCCCACGACAGACGTGGAGAATCCGCATTGAGGTGAGATGGCGAGGCGCCCAGCGGGCACGAATTTGCTGGCCTCGCGAATGCGGGCTTCGAGATCTTCCTGTTTTTCCAGTGCCGGAAGCTTGGTATTGACGAGACCGAGCACCACCGTCTTGTCGTCGGGTACGTGCCTCAAAGCTGCGAAGGAACCGGAGCGCTCATCGTCATACTCGAGAAGAAGCCGCTGTGCTTGGATAGAGCCGAAAAGTTGCTTCGCAATGGGCTCATAGTCACCTTCCGACAGCCACCGGCTGTTCTGGTTGCCTCTTCAGAGGTGAAACCCGAACGTGACGTCGGCAAAATCCCCTATCACCGCGTTCTCGAGCTCGACGCCTCGAGCGATCCAGTACTCTAGACCCCCGCCACGCTCCTCATAGAAAGGCCGGGTTCTCGGGTCGAGGAGCTGCGTGTAGTGCGGGGCGTCGAGCTGAATGTAAGTAGCTCCCAGCCGAACGAGCTCGGCCACCTCTTCCTGCAAGATCTCGACGACATCTCCCAAGAACGCATCGACGTTCGAGTAAACCTTGGCAGAGTGCTCGGACCAAAAGTTGGTAAAGAGCGTCGGGCTGGGAAGGGTAACCTTCGGGATGCGCGTAGTCCGGCTGCGGAGGTAAGTGAATTCGTCCGCGGAAAGATGGCGGTGGCGTTTGAGCTTCGACACGACACCGATAGAAGGCGGGCGCTCGACGGACCAATCACCGAGCTTCTGGCTGTGCCATTTACCCCAGAGGAAGACGTCGATATCGTGCGCGGCGAAACCCTCGACCGCGTCGGTCATCTGGCTTTGAAAGGAAAGTCTTCGCATCTCGCCGTCGGTGACGACGTCCAGTCCTGCCTCTTCTTGCAGGTCGATTGCGGCGTCCACCGCGTGGTCTTCTATATCTTTGAAGCTCGACGGGCCGATGCGGCCCGCGGCGAGATCCTCACGAGCGCGAAGAAGCTCTGGTGGGCGAAGGAGACTTCCGATGACGTCGGTGTGTGAAGTGATCATGCGCCCGCCGGCTGCGGCTTCACTTTTTCTGTTTCAATTGACCGGCCACCGCCTCGGTGGCCCGCTTCACGGCTTCCGGGTCTCCGAGGTAGAAACTTCGGATCGCCGTCAAATCATCTTCTAGCTCGTAAACGAGAGGGATGCCAGTGGGGATGTTGAGCCCGGCGATTTCCTCATCCGAGACATGGTCTAGATACTTCACCAGCGCGCGAAGGCTGTTGCCGTGCGCGGAAATAATGACTCGCTGACCGGCTCGCACGCTCGGAGCGATCGTATCGTGCCAGTAGGGGAGAAATCGCTCGACCGTGTCCTTGAGGCACTCCGTCAAGGGAAGCTCATCAGCCGAGAGATCGGCGTACCGAGGATCTTTGCCCGGGAAGCGCTCGTCGTCAGGAGTTAGCGCCGGCGGCGGCACGTCGTAGCTGCGGCGCCACACATTGGTCTGTTCGATCCCGTGCTTTTCTGCAGTCTCCGTCTTGTTGAGACCCTGAAGCGCGCCATAGTGACGCTCGTTGAGCCGCCAGCTGCGGTGCACCGGGATCCACATGAGGTCCATCTCTTCCAGGGCAAGCCACAACGTTTTGATGGCTCGCTTCTGCAGAGATGTAAAGGCGACATCGAAAACGTAGCCTTCGTTCCGCAAGAGCCGTCCGGCTTCGATCGCCTCCTGAGTGCCCTTCTCCGTCAATCCGACATCCGTCCAGCCGGTGAAGCGGTTTTCCAAGTTCCATGTGCTTTGACCGTGTCGAATGAGGACGAGCTCTTTCATAGATGCCTAACTTACAATACTCCCGGCGAGGGTGAAAAGGCGACTTTTCATAGAGACTACATCGTGATACTACAGGACGGCGCGCGCCTGAGTTTGAGCCGCAGTTACCGGGAGAAGCTCCAGGCGCTCCTCGGTCAAACTTTCTAAGGAGTAGACGCAATGAAAATTCTAGTCATAACCATAATCCTAGCGATGGCGTGTATCTTGATGGCGGCCGTCCCGTCGTTTTCGGGTGAAGCTCCGCCGGTTTCTGGGCAAGTCACCTTTCTTTACTACGAGGACCTCGAGCGCGCGGGAAAGTTCTATGGCGAGACCCTGGGTTTGAAAGTCACGCTCGACCTCGATTGGGTCAAGATGTACGAAACCTCACCCGGCTCTATCGTAGGGCTGGTCAGTGCTACCGGAGGCGCGCACCGCCCGTCAGAGGATAAGCCGGTGATGGTGAGTCTCGTCGTCGAGGACGCCGACGCTTGGCACGCCTACTTGAAAAAGCAGGGCGTCGATGTGCCGAATGCGCCCAAGGACAGCACCAAGGTCAACGTGCGCTCCTTTGGATTCAAGGACCCCGAGGGGTACACCCTCGAAGTCTTCCAGTGGCTCAAGGAGTAGATGCGTTCGCTAATACGCTGGCTCGAGATCGCCGTCCTCGGTTCGCTCCCAAGGGGTCCAAGCCAGAGCCAGTCGGCTGACGGCAATATCGGACTTCCGAGGTCGAATCAGAATCTCTTCCAACTCTAGCGCCGCGGGGTCGGGGAGCTCTCGAAGCGCTTCGACCTCTTCCTCGAAGGCCTCCTCCAGCTCCTGCAGTTTCATCTGTTGACGCTCGACTTCTTTTTCCGCCCGCGAGATGTCTCCTTTTTCTCGCGCCGCCCGGCCCGCGGAGCGAGCCGTAGTCGTGGCGCGGCCCACGTTGCCAGTGCTCGTCACCTTGCGGCCGAGGAGAGCTCCAAGAAGCGTCGCGCCGAAAGAGACTGCGGCCTGGTATTTCCGTTCGGTGTATTGCCCCTTCTCTCTGTCCACGCGTTCTTCGGCCTTCCGGATCCTTTCTTGGAGGCGAGCCAGCTTGGGGGCGTAGCGCTTTCGGAGTTTCTCGATTTCCTTATCTCTTTTCTCGCGGAGGGCCTGCGATAGTCGCGTTCTAAACGCAGCCTGATCCTCGCCGACCCGCGACATCGTTCGCAGCTCTGCGCTCTTCCACAAGGTGAGCGTTCGGTTCTGGTAGAAGTAATTGCGAAGGGACGTGCTCCAGCGGATGTAGTTCTTGGTTTGCATGGCGGTGGCAGGTAGCTTCGCGAAGCGCACACCCTCGACGCCCGTTTTCTGAAGAGAAGGTTGCTGGCCTTTTTGCAGTGCCCCCTGGTCCCAATCCAAATCGGACTTGCTGCTTGAAAGCGGGAGGAGCGCCGAGAGTGTCTCCCAGTGGTCGATTTTGCTCCGAGCGCTGACGTAATGGAGGCGCGTGGTTGCCCGCAAGGCCGGCCGATAGATGAGACGGCTCGCTTCTGCGGTGCCCTCGCGGAGAGGGAGGAACCCCTGGGGGATTTCGCGCGGGACAATGGGACTCTCGGCCCGAACGGTCCCCGGGCGTTGTTTTCGCGGTTTTGGTTCGCCGGCCAGCTCGGCTTTCTTGCGCCGCGCCATCAGCGCTTCGATCTGAGTCCTGGTTAGAGGTCCCCTCAAGTACGACAGTGCCCAGCGCGTCTGAAAAAGAGTGGGCTCGTCTTCGTGCACGTTGTGCATCAGGAACACCCTCTTTCCTAAACCAGCCAAAAGCTGTTCCGTCTTCCTCCGATCGAATCGTTTGCCACCCGATGCCCCTTCGAGCCCATTGATGACGCGTTCTTTGTCACGCTCCGTCTGAAGCCTTCCGAGGAACCAGGTTCCGATGTTCGATAGTCCCTTGTAGTCCAGATCGACGGGGTTCTGGGTCGCAAGAAGCACGCCGAGACCGTACGCTCGCGCCTGCTTGAGAAGGGTGAGCATGGGGAGCTTGGAGGGTGGAACGGCGGTCGGCGGGAAGTAGCCGAAGATCTCGTCCATATAAAGAATGGCTCGGAGGCTACCCGTCCCAGGGAGGGTCCTCATCCATGCGATCACTTCGTTCAGCAGCATGCTTACGAAAAACATACGTTCCGCGTCCGACAAGTGGGCGATCGAAAAGATCGAATGCCGTGGGTGTCCCTCCGACGTGTAGAGCAGACGATGTATGTCGAGCGGCTCGCCTTTTCTCCAGACCTCGAAGGCCGGTGAAGCCAGAAGGTTGTTGAGCTGCATCGCGAGCTCGCGCCGATCTTTCGAGGGGAAGAATGACTCCAGATCCATCACCCCCATTTTTTCGAACGGCGGCTCCTGGATGCTGCGGATGAGGCTCGCGACATCCATGTCACGGCCTTGGCGCCACGCTTCTTCGAGGAGCTTCGACAAGAGAATATGCTCGCGGCTGCGGATCGGGTCGGCTTTCGCGCCGGTCAGCCCGAGCAAGCCGAGCAGGCCCGAGACGGCGGTGAGGATGCGTTCCCGAAGCGCATCGGAATCCTTCACTTGGTCCGCGGGTGGGGCGGTGAAGGAACGGAGCATCGAAAGGGGCAGGCCCGCCTCGCTGCCGGGAGTGTAGATGGCGAGGTCGACGGAGCCGCGGAATTTCTTGATGCGATTTCGATTTTGCCCCCAGTCCGCTAGGCCGCTCTGCCATTTCTCGGCCGTCTGCGCGGCGTAGGTATCTGGGTCGACTCCCTTGCGGCTGGCCTCGCTCTCGTCGATCCAGGGCCTGAAGTCGGCAGGTCGAAGCTTGGGGAAACTGAGTAACAGATTACCCATGTCGCCCTTGGGGTCGATGATGAGGGCGGGGATACCGTCGATCGCGGCTTCTTCGAGGAGCACCACCGATAACCCGGTCTTGCCGCTGCCGGTCATGCCCACGATAAGGCCATGGGTCGTTAGGTCCTTGGTGTCATAAAGTAGTGGGAGGAGCGGTTCGTCGCTCGACGCCTTTTCCTCCACGTCGTAACGGCGACCCAGGTAGAACGCACCCAACTTTTCTAAATCGTTCACCGATACCTCCGGACGACAGGCAGGTACCATACTCCGATCTGCGGCTCGATTTGTAGTGCCTGGTGATGTAGTCTTCCTCTGCAACGGGGGAGGTCCAAACTCCAGTCATGCGTGTCGCTGCTGTCCAAATGTGCTCCACCAACAATCGAGAGGCGAATCTCGAGAAGGCGCGCGGCTTGATGGAAGAAGCCGTTCTTGCCGGCGCCCAGGTGGTTGCGCTTCCTGAGAATTTCTCCTTTATCGGTGACGAGGGCGAACAGGTTCGCGTCGCCGAAGACGATTCGGGCCCGAGCGTCCAGTTCTTGAGAGTCTTCGCCGCCGAACATCGTGTGCACGTGGTCGGGGGTAGCGTGTCACTCAGGACGGAAAACCCATCCAAAGTTACCAACACCTGTCTGGTTTATAACCCGGAAGGGGACTTGGTAGCCCGCTACGACAAGATGCACTTGTTCGATGTGAGCGTCGACAAGCAGCACAACTTCAGGGAGTCTAGCTACGTCGAAGCGGGGAAATCCATCGTGACCGTCGAAGTGTTCAACCACGTCGTGGGGTTAACGATCTGTTACGATCTTCGATTCCCCGAGCTCTATCGAGCACTGGCGCTCCGCGGGGCGGAGATTCTTTTCGTCCCCGCTGCGTTCACCGTTCCCACGGGTAAGGACCACTGGGAAACGCTGCTTCGCGCGCGAGCCATCGAGAACCAGTGTTACGTCGTGGCTCCCGCTCAGTTCGGTCAGCACAGTGAACGCCGTGCCAGCTTCGGGCGGACGATGGTCGTCGATCCCTGGGGACAGATTCTAGGCCAATGTCAAGACAAAGAGACTGCGCTCGTCTGTGATATCGATTTCGAGCTCCTGAAGGACATTCGTTACCGGCTCCCATCTTTAGAGCACGCTCGCCGCGGCAAGATTGGAGTATCGTGAAACGGTTGATGGGTCGTGTCTATGGCACTGAGTCTCACTGATCGACAAGCCAAGACCGTCGCCGCCGCCATCACCATCCTCTCGGTGGTTGTCATCCTCGTTGCGGTCGGCGCTTTCTTCTGGCTGGTCTCCTGGTTTCTTCGCTCATTCTCGGTCGTTTTCCTTCCCTTAGCGGTGGGAGGCATTGCGGCGCTGGTGTGCCGACCCTACTACGACTGGCTTCGCCAGCGTCTGCGTCTTCCCGGTGCCGTCGCCTTGGTAGCCATCCTCCTGTCATGGCTGGTTCCGGTGGGTGCATTTCTGTGGTTCTTCGGGGCCATCGCGGTCGAGCAGTTGGTCGGATTGGTGGAGCAGCTGCCAGATTGGTGGGCGCAGTTTCAGGTTTTTGTGAAAGAGCGTTGGCCCCGCGTGGTGGGATTCATGGAGAACAATCCCTGGGGACAGCGGATCCGAGAAGCTCTAGAAGGACAAGAGGAGAACGTTTTGGAGGGGCTTCAAATCTTCGGCCAGGGTGCGATCACCGCCGGCCGTGGCTTGGTTCGTGGGGTGGGAGCTCTCTTCGGCTGGGCTGTGTTGCCTGTCTACTTCGCTTTCTTTCTGATGACGCCGACTCGTTTCGACGCGGCGCAGCTTCTGCCGTTTTTGAAAGAGGAGACCCGAAAAGACGTTGTCTATCTCATCAAGGAGTTCGTCGACATCGTCGTGGCATTCTTTCGAGGGCAGCTCCTTATCGCGTTCCTCCAGGGCTTGCTCTTCGCGCTCGGGTTCAGCATCGTCGGCCTGAAGTACGGCTTCGTTTTGGGATTGATGTTGGGCTTGCTGAACGTCATACCTTATCTGGGAAGTATCATCGGGCTGAGCATTACTCTTCCCCTCTCGCTTTTCCAGCCGGGAGGCGGCACGCAGACGCTGCTCGGAGTTGTCGTAGTTTATGTCGTCGTGCAGCTCATCGAGGGCTACGTCCTTACCCCAAGAATCATGGGCGACCGCACCGGGCTTCCCGCCATCGCCATCATCATCGCCATTTTCTTTTGGGGCACGGCGCTCGGCGGAATACTGGGAATGATCCTCGCCATTCCTCTCACCGCATTTCTCGCCTCTTTGTGGCGGCTGGTCAAGGATAAGTACATCACCGAGCTCGTTTGAGTCGTGCCTTTGGATATGGGCCCGATGAACCGCGACAGGGATTCGGAACCGACCAGGGTGAAGGACCCAGAGTCGAGTTCAAGGTGTCACTTCGCTTTGACTCGGGGGTCCAGAGGGCGCGAGCACGGGAGGAAGACCCTTGGCAGCGATTCCTATAACGACCTTCTCCGTGGTTTTCTTCGTGCTGACGTTTGTGGCGTGGCGGCGTTATCTCTGCGCTGCGGAAAAGGGGCCGCGCGGGCAGGTGGATGAACCTGGCCCTGAGCTACGCCGATTACTTCGACCTCATTCCGGCGCCTCTCCGTCTCTCTACGTCAGGTACGTCACGGATCCGAGTCAGTCCAACACTTTCTCGTCACCTACGAAACTGACGAACCGCCAGCCGTCTTCGGTCCGGGTCAGGACGTCGGTGGAGCGACCGACCGCGGTCTCCCGCTCGCCGTCGCTGTATTCGGTGATGGTCGTGTGGAAGTAGTGGATGACCGCGGTGTCCCCCGTAACGACGATCCCGACCGGCGCGAGGTCCTGCGCCACAATTTTGAAACGGCCGGCCTCGGCAGCGATGAAGCGCGCGGCGTCCGTCTTGTCAAGCGGCATCGGCGATTCGTTCGGCCAGGCCTGGAACGAAGGATGGAGCAACTCCATCCACGCCTCGTCCCCGGCCTTCTCCAGGTCCCACTGCTTGGAGATGATCTGCCAGACTTCAAGCTGCTCTGCTGACCACTCCTGCCCCTGCACCGGCAGCGCCGGCAGGGCGAGGACACACGTCACGCACACGAGTAAGAAAACCTGTTTCATCGTTTCTCCTCCTTCTTGATCGAACCGGCGAATGTTACTGCAGAGAGCGTGGTGCCCGCAATGATGAGAGCTGAGCGCTTACCGGTCGGTTGTCTTTTCCTTCTTATGCTTCTCGTGGAGTTCGATGTTGGTCAGGCGAACCGGGTCCTGGCCGTACCGCTCAACGGTGAGCTGGTTCTTAGCCTTGTCGTAACTTAGCTTGACTCCCACGAGCAACTGACCCTTCCCCTTCTCTTTCTTCTTCCCCTCTTCGGCTTGCACGGGCATTTCGTAGGAGATGGCGGAGATATCGTAGTCCGTCGACCATCCCTGATTGAGGGCTTCGGCGAACCCGATAGGCCGATCGGTGACGATGACGATCTTTTCCTTTTCGCCTGACACATCCTTGTGGGCATAGTAGAGAGCGACTTAATTTCATATTCGAGAGTACTATAGAAGCTATTCCGGCACGACAAGACCAAAAAGTCTTGACAGGAACAATGGGAAACAAATAGATACATTAGTGTGACTTACATCTAATCTGCAGTGGATACTCGATGAGCCGCTCCAAGCCAACTCAGGCCAAGCGCCAGCTCCTGCGCAAGCGGGGGTGCCTGCACCCTCCCCAGCCTTCGGCGGAGCCGTGGAGCGGTCCGCGTCCCTTAGGATTCGGCGCGTTATCGTTCGAAGCGGCCTGCGCGCTTGGATCGAGACCTGCTCTGGTTGGACGCCGCTCATCGACCCCAATCAAAACGCTCTGGCTACCTCCCGGCAGCCCTTCGAACAGGAGTCGTCATGAATATTCGCGCCGTTATCCTCTGCTCCGCACTTCTTCTTACCGCGCCTCTCTTCGCACGAGAAAAGACCGACGTGATCGTCATGAAGAATGGGGACCGTCTGACGTGCCAGGTCAAGGAGCTCGACGCCGGTGTGCTCTACGTCAGCCTCGATTACGTGCTCGGCACGATTTCGGTTCAGTGGTCGGAAGTGGCGCACTTGGAAAGCAATCAGTTGTTCATCGTCCAAACGGAGGACGGCTCGGTCTATGAGGGGACACTCTCCACCGTTGAAACGCCTGACGGCCGGCCGGTCAAGATTCAGGTGGCGGAGAGTCCGGAGGAAAAAGTAGTCATCGACGGACCCCAGATCGTCCGGATGGACGAGACGTCCAAGAAATTCTGGCAACGATTCAACGGCAGCCTGAACTCCGGGACCACTTACTCCAAAGGAAATCAGTCGACCCAGTACAATCTTAGCGCGCAGGTCGAGTATAAGCGAGAAGGCTGGGGCGGTCAGGCTAGCTTCAACTCCACATTGTCCGCCAGCACCGGCGCGACTACCTCCACCCGAAACCAGATCGCTCTCGGCTCTCAGCGCCGCTTGCGCTGGAAAAACTACTTCTACTTTGGCCGCGGTGGTTTCCTGCAAAGCGTTGAGCAGGGAATCGACCTTCTAGCCAGCCTCAGTGGTGGCATCGGACATTACCTGAAGGATAACAACGCTGCGCGCATCGCGCTGCTAGGTGGCCTCACCGTTCAGAGGACGTATTATGAACGATCCGTCGTCCCCCTGGATCCGCAAAACATTCTGGCGGCTCTGATCGGTGCCGACCTCTACCTCTTCAAGTTCGACAAAACCAATCTGAGCGTCAGCGCCACCCTTTTGCCGGCCCTTTCCGAACCCGGTCGAGTCTTCTTCGGCACGAACGCCGCCTATTACATCAAGCTCTTCGGCAACCTGTCCTGGAATATCTCGTTCTATGGCAACTGGGATAACCGGCCGCCCGCGGGCTTGTCCGGAAGCGACTACGGCGCCAGCTCCGGGGTCGGCTACACTTTTGGTAATAATTGACCGGAGTATGGGGAGGCGCCGAGAGCGAGCCGAATGTGTTGGTGACTCGCTCGGGCCCTATTCCACGAGCTCGAAGTCGCCGGGCTTAACAGTCCGCCTTCTACGGCGTGTACCAGATCGGCGACGTGTAGGCGCGCTCTTGCGTTGAAACCGGAGCACCCTCGGGAATCGGAATACCGAACCGGAACGCGTCGTAGGTCGACCAGCGCGGGGTTGGAATCTCGATGACGCGGGCGTAGTAGACGGCCTTTTGAGACGCATCGAAGTCGGGATCGGTCCAGATGGCACTGAGGTCGGACGCTCCGATCGTATTGGTGAAATTTGCCGTGGCGGCGTCGACGGTATTCCCGACCGCCGGCAGCTTCCCGTTCTTGCCCGGCTTGCGGTCGCCGGACCAGGCGACGTCGTAGACTTTTTCGTGGGTGTTCCCACCTCTGTCCATCCAACCCTTCACGATCTGGATGCGGTCCAGGTTGCCACCGATCGGGTCCTTGATGGCGTAGACCATGAAGCTCGGCGCTCCGCTACCCGCGCGCGCCAGCAGATCGCCGCCCATGGGTACTCTTCCTGGGCGGTAGCGAGAGAAGTGTGGCTGTCGGTCGAGCCGATCTGGCCGAATTTGTACGGGTTCGTGCCGAGGCGCGATTCGATCACCAGGCCACGCTTCAGTGCCTCGCGGGCGTACTCCCCGGCGAGCATGGCGTCGGTCTTGATCTCGGAGAGGTCGAGATTACCGACATCCCACGTCTCGTAGTCCGCGAACTCGTCGTCGGGCGATAGGAAGGAGTGTGTCTCGCCGTCACCCTTGATCTGGGTCGTCTCGTAGAGCGGCTCCCAACGGCGACGCTCGGTGACGTAATCCTCGTCGAACGCCCTCCCGTTCCACTGAGCGTCCATCGGGAACATGATGCCGTTGGAGAGATTGCCGTTGTGGGCGATAGCGAGGACGTCGCCGCCGGTCTTATCTTCGAAGTTCGCCAGCCACTTCCACAGGTCGCGCGGATCGGGACTGCCTAACGGCGGATAGGTCGTGTAAGCAACCATCTGCGAAGCCTTCGCGGCATCGTCACGATAGATGACGACCCGGTGCATGTTGCCGCCGTTGATCAGCGAGGTCCATTCGAAGCCGATGAAGGCGGTGAATTTTCCGGGATCGTTAAACTCCTCAGCCGCTGCGATGGTGTCGTCCCACGCCGACTTGTACATCAGGGTATCGGGTCCATACATCAGTGCTTCCGGGAAATCGCCCTGTGAGAACATGCCGATAAGCTCGAGCGCGACGCCGACCCCCTCGCCGGCCTGAATCCGGTTATACCAGTCCTGACCTAAAGGATCGGCCAGGATGTTCGGCTTGCCCGCGTACAGATCTGGAAAGAATCCCATGTTGTCGGAATGATCGGCGATGACCAGCCAGTCCAATGGGCGGGACAGCCTCACCGGCAGGCCGGCTGAAGCGACCACCTCGTCGCCGCGTGCGAATCGATACGCATCACGAAGGCCGAGCCGGTTCCCGAATGCCCCGGCGTCCATCGAGAGGGAAGTGTGAAGATGCGAGTCGCCCCAATACGGGCGGCTCGCGAACCTGCGCTTGGCGTAGGGGGAATAGGTCTTGCCCGAATAGGCGTTCGACAGTACCTTCTCTGCGTCGGGCGGCGCGGGCAATTGAGCCGACGTCGGGGTCGCGACCGCGGTAAGAGCAACTACGGTAAGAGCAACTACAACGAAGAGCCTGCTTAGCCTCTTCCTTACTTCAACCTCCATGGAGGAAGAACTGCTTCATCTATGCAGCCAATTAGAAAGTGACCGAGCCAAAAATCTGGAGGTTCTGGCCTTCCACCGTCGCCTCCGCGCCAAATTCCTTAAAGTACTTCATGCCTACACTAACTCCCTTGGGAGGAAGAATAAAATTTACAGCAAATCCAAGCGCATGCACTTTATAACGAACCTGACTCAGGATCGGATGTTCGCTGGAACCGCCATCGTCAGAGACTTGCCATTGGTTGTAGCCAACGAGACCGACCTGCATGAGCGTCTCTTCCTTCTGCAACGGAAGAAACATCATCAGGGAATAGTCGAGATTAAAGGCCGTTCCGGGAGTAATGCCGGTATCTTTGTTTTCAGTGTGGAATTCCAGGAGCTGGTAGGAGGAAAAGGTAAGAGCCTTATTCTTAGTTAAATAGAACGTATCGCCGAGCGTGAGAGCATGTCCCCAGTAACCGGCGCCTGAGTTCCCCGTGTTAGCCATGAAACCGTAACCAGTGTTGACAGCCCAGCGCTCTTTCTGCCAGCCCAATAGGAAAGGTTGAACCCAGGTCTCCGAATAACCGGCGAGCCCCAGGACGGGTTGATCGGCTAAGGTGATCGAGGTGTTAGCAAACGGAAACGCTGCATTGAATGCCAGGGTTGCACCCAGAAGCTTCGTTTTGGTTACATAAAGAAAAACATTCATGTCAATGAAAACTGCCGAATCAAGCTCACTGTTGATGGTATCGCCTCCAGGACCCTTCAGCTTGTCAAAAGAGAAGTAATCAAAATAGTTCATGTACGTCAATCCTGGAGCCGGCAACATTCCAGAGTTTGTCGCGGCGAATCCCGGGACGTACAACGGCCTTGACTGCGCCAAGGCCGGCGTTGCCAGCAGTAAAAACGCAAGCAGTCCGAATAGCGCCTGGTTGACACTCGGAGATCGTCCAAGGTCGGCGTTGCTCAGCAGTGCATGCAGTCGAATATGCGCCGTTGACACGATTACCTAATTTAATGCTGAACATATGACACTTTCCTCCTGAGATCGCTTACCTAATTTAATGCTGAACATATGACACTTTCCTCCTGAGATATACATTCAACGACTACTGTTACCGAGCAATTGATTATACTACTGAAGAAAGACGAGTGAAGACTGGTTTTTTTTCGGGCTTCACGATTGGAAAAGTCTGTCAGAAGCTCGGCGTTCCAAGGCCGCCACGCCGCCACGTCTCGGTCTGGCCGCCTTTGAAAACTGTTTTGCTCGACGCGCGCGGTTTGCTATGCTTCGACTCCAGTGACCTCGGCCGCCGGAGCTCCCGTAAAGAAAGGGGGGTGACTTCACAGTCCAGAATCGAGCTGCGCCATCACTAGCAGGGTGGTTGACAAGGAACGAGACGAGGATGACCGCGATGAATCTCAGAATGACTGCAATGTTATGCGCGCTCGGGACGATCGCGCTGTCCGTAACCGCCCCCACGGGTTTCCGGGCACAGGCGTCGGGTGTGGATCCGGCTGCAGTGGGAAACGCTGCGGCGGATGACCGAACTAGATCAGCAAGCTGCAACAGTTCAGCGTGCACACGGAGATGCACTCTTGAGGATTTGCTCGACACCGGCCAGCGGGTCGGTCTCGACGTCGCGGCGAGCGTGATTGTACGCCGGCCCAACAAGACTCATGCCGAACCCGTGGGCGAACTGATTGATCAGGTGTTTTATTACGACGGCAAAACCCTGACGTTCTACCTTTGCGGTTCTGATCGAGGAGGTACGCTCTGCGTTTGTCGTCGGGAAGGCGGTGATCGGGGCGTCAGGTGCGATCACCTGGCTTTCAGCCGTCCGAACGTGGATTTTCAGGTCTGGGTGGCCGAAGGCGACCAGCCCTGCCATGCAAATACGTCGTCACCGACGCGAGCACCGCGGAGTTGGTGAGCACGGTGACTGTCATGAGCGACTGGAACGTCGCTCCGGCGGTCACCGATGCTTTGTTCAGGTTCGTGCCGCCGGAGGGCGCTCAGCCCATTACGTTCATGCCACTCGATGAAACCAGCGCTTTCGGCCGCTGACACCCGTTGGAGGAAGAATGATGAAGACCATCCTCACGGAGCAAGCGACAATGTATACGTCCTCAAGGTCACCGCCACATTCATCAGGCCGATTCGTCTGAAACAAACACTAGTGGAGGAACCCTTAATCGAAGTGCAGCATCGAGGAGCTTGGAGAACAGTCATGACAAAAGCGGCAATCCTGCTGAAAAAACTGCGGCAGATTGTTATCGGCACGACGATCGCCGGTCTGAATTTATTGCCGGCAGCCGCAGCGAACCCGGAGCGCAATGTCTTTTTCGGCGACACCCACGCCCATTCGATGCTGTCGGGAGATGCGTTCGGATTCGGCAATCGCCTGATGCCGGAGAATGCCTACAAACTGGCGCGCGGTGATGAGGCAGACCATGTCGGCGGTTACAAGGTCAAACTCAAGGCGCCGCTCGATTTCTTCATGATCACCGATCATGCGGAGATGCTCGGCATTGCGCTGATCGCGTCGGACCCGAAAAGTGTCATGTACAACACGGACCTGGGGAAGGATCTCCGCGATAAGGATCAGAAGGCTGGCAGCGCGCGGTTCGTTACCGCAATGGTGGCAGCATCTGAAAGCGGCGTCTTTCCAGAGGGCTATGCAGCTGATTCCACCAAGACAGTTTGGAAAATGCTCGTCGACGTCGCGGACAAGTATTACAACCCGGGTAAATTCACGACCTTCGCTGCCTTCGAGTGGAGTTCGATGCCCGACGGCGCCAACCTGCACCGCAACGTGATCTTCCGCGACTCGAAAAAGGTACCGGACATTCCGTTTTCGGCGATGGATTCGGCGAAGCCGGAAGACCTGTGGACCTACCTCGAAGCGGAACGCGAAAAAGGTAACGACAATCTGGCAATTCCGCATAACGGCAACCTTAGCAACGGGCGGATGTTCCGGCTCGTGGATTCCTGGGGCGCACCGATCACCGCGGAATATGCGGAACGAAGGATGAAGAACGAACCGCTGTTCGAGATCATGCAACTGAAGGGCGTGTCGGAAACTCACCCGAGTTTCGCACCCGAGGACGAGTTCGCCAGTTTTGAACTCCTGCCGGTCAACATGGACACCTGGCAGCGCGTCGAGCAGCAGCAGACTTCGTATATTCGCGAGGCCTACAAATTCGGCCTGCGATTCCAGCAGACCATCGGCGCCAACCCGTTCAAGTATGGCCTGGAAGGTGGTGGTGATGATCATGGCTCGGCCCACACATGGGAGGAGTTTAACTATCACGGTGGCCACGCAGCGCTGGATACCACGCCTAGGAACCGGATGACCGGCACAATACCAATGCCCGGTGCCGCCAACAATCTCAATGCACAACTTAGCGCCGGTGGCATCACTGGGGTCTGGGCCGAAGAAAACACGCGCGACTCCATCTTCGATGCCATGCGCCGCAAGGAAACATTCGGCTCGTCCGGGGTTCGCATCCAACCGCGCTTTTTTGCAGGCTGGGACTATCCGGCCGACTTGGTGACGCACAAGGACTGGGTAAAGACGGCCTATGCGGGCGGGGTGCCGATGGGCGGTGATTTGAGTCTCAATCCGTCTGGCACGCCGAAGGCCAAGGGGCCGGTTTTCGCCGTGTCGGCGATCCGCGATCCGAACAGCGCGCCATTGCAGCGCATTCAGATCATCAAGGGCTGGACCAAGGGCGGCGAGATGATGGAACAGGTCTACGATGTTGCCTGCTCGGACGGCGGCGAAGTCGATCCGAAAACCCACCGGTGCCCGGACAACGGCGCCACTGTCAATATCAAGACCTGCGAAATCTCTACCGACAAGGGCGATGCGCAGCTGGCCGCGACGTGGACCGACCCGGATTTCGATATGACAGTGCCAGCGTTCTACTACGTTCGGGTTCTCGAAAATCCCGTGTGCCGCTGGAGCACCCGCGACGCGATTGCGGTCGGCATGAAACCGCTGGATGTGGTGCCGGCGACGATCCAGGAGCGCGTCTGGACCAGTCCGATCTGGTACACGCCGACGGGACCGGACGTGGCCCGCCGATCGCGGAAGTTTGAAGCTATCATTGAGCCCTAGCGGCAGATGGGGAGTGAGTAAGGCCCTGGCTCCTGGCGGATTCTGTAGCGCTTGATCCCGCTTCCCATTTCATACCAGTCAACGGTGGTGGCACCCACTTCCGCCGCATGTGCAGACCACTCACTGAATGGTCGAAAACCGTGTCTCTGGATATAAGTATTCTCATCTTAGATGTCTATTGGCTCGGGTCTTGAGAGGCATCCTGTTCTTTGGATCCTTCTTGCTAACGACGACGCCGCGGCCTCGAATGTTGCCTTGGCGAGGCTCTGCGCCCCGTTCAGGTTTCTGGCAATGATCCGCCCTATTCCGCTACTTGCTCGATGGCGCCGGGGTCTTGGGCATGACCTGCATCGTGATGAATCCCTTACCCGTCGAGAAGTACACACGGCCGCCGTAGCCGGGCGTGATGAGCGAGCCGAAGGTCATCGGCTCGAAGAAGTCGGACTCGGCCAAGATCCGACCGGTGGCGGCGTCGCGCCAGACGACCTGCTCCTTGTAGTTGCCGGTGAACATGGCGTCCTGAATGGGTTCCAATTCCACATTGCGCTTCATGTTAGACACCACCAGGACCCGCTTGTCCTTCGGGCCGAACAGCGGCATGAAGGCGGTGGTCATGTCGTCCACCACGAAGACGGTTTCCATGTCCCCGGTGTCCGGGTCGAGCTTGATGCCCGCCAGCTTGCCGATGCCCATGTCCGCCGAGTAGATCATGTTGTTCTCGTGATCGGTCGTGGGCTTGGGCGGAGCGAAGCTCCACTCGCCGGGCTCTAGCGGCCCGAACGGGAAGATCACCTTCGTTCTCGTCGCGTCCTTCAGGTGCGCGGCGACGATGCTTGAGGCGACGGTCTCGCTGCCGAGGCCGTTGGTTTGCAGGATCATCCACTCCCCCATCACCGCCGGCGCGTCGGCAGTGGACTGGCCCTTCTGCATCGGCTTGACGGCCCATGACGTGTCCTGGGAGAGCTTCTTCGCCGTCGGGTCCCAAAAGTAGCGCAGTGCCCCACTGTCCACGCCGACGTAGATCGCGATCCTGCCCTCGAACATCGTGATCGAGTGCGGCACGGTGGCCGGCTCCGGCAGCGAAAGGTGATCGAGGACTTCGAGCGTGTCGGGGTCGACGGCGACCAGATGCGACGGGGGCTGTTTGTGGCCCTCGAGCACGCCTTTGATGATGCCCATCGTGCCCTGGTAGCTGACGTCGTTGGGGAGGGTCTGGTTCTTCAGGATGAGCGTCCCGTCCGGCGCGATCGTCAGGTGCTTGAAGCCAGACTGAGAACGCGGCGTGTCCCCGGACGGAAGGGAGTTCCGCTTGAGGATGAGGCCGGTGTCCGGATCGATCAGCGCGACGTTGTTCTCCCACGCGAAGGCGATCTTGCTGTTCGCCATGATGTTCAGGTTGATGGCGGAAAGCCAATTGCGCGAGGCGTTCGCGTTATCGAAGTAGGTGCGCCAGATCTCCTTGCCGGTGGTCGCGTCGGCCTTGGCGATAAACGGGCCCGGGGGCACCAGCCCCTTGAGCGGGGGATTGGCGCCGCCCCCGACGTAGAGCTCGCCGGGCTTGCGGTTGTTGATGTAGGCCGTGGCCTGGTAGTCGTCGGCGCTCCGCCAGGCGTATACCTGATTGGGACCGTCGAAGGAGCCGGTGAACGTCGCGCACGGGAAGACGCCGCTGCGCTCGCTGTCGGCGATTTCCGCACCGTTGAGCGACGAGTAGTAGCCGGGCGTCGGCAGCGCCTGGCTGCAGGCCAACTCCTGCTCGTAGAGACTGAGGTCGCCGGGCAGCGGGCCGTTCGCCGCGACCTCGTTCGGGGTCAGGCCGATCCGGTCGATGCGCTGCTCGATCTTCGGCTCAACGACCGTCCACAGCAGGCGGTAGGCGGCAACCGCAAGCAGAGCAACTAAAGCCAAGCCAGCCAGTTTCCAGTTCTTGGATCGACTCACGCTCCCCTTCTTTTTTCCAAAAGCTACTTGTTCAGCCCACTCGCCTCGAACTCAGCCTTGGTTGTGTACTCGCCGCGCGGGTAGTAGGCCCCCATCACGGCTTCTTCCGTTCCGGGCTTGGTTACGTTGTCGGGTCTCTCTGCCCAGCTCGGGTTGGTGGCCATGATGCGGAGCATCAACATGCCGAAGTCGGCGCGGTTCTTCGGGCCCCCAATTCCCTCGCCGCGGGGGCTCCATTCGATCCATGCCACGCCGTTTTCGAGCGTCGCGTTCTTCGGCCGGTCTTCACGGTGGCTGGACACGATCGTGTAGTTGCCGTCCTTGTCCAGTGGCACCTGCATGTCGGTCAGGCTGTCCACGATGTGCCCGGACGGCGCGGCCTCGCAGCTGACGAGCGACCAGTACCGGGTCTGCGCCTCCGGCATCACCTCGAGACCCCTGCCGCCCGCGCCGGCGTAGGTATTGGGGAAAGTCGGCATCTTGCCGCGCATCACGTAGACCGGGCCGAACTTGCGCGACAAGTTGATAAACAGGTACTGGGTCGTCGGATCCCCACCGCCGTCCATGGCAGCGTGATAGGGAATCGTGGCGCGCTCTTCCGCGGTCTTGAACGCGCCGACGATCGAGTACCGGAAGTTCCAGTACTTCTCCCACTTGGGAACTTTACGCGCGGGCGCGGTCGCCGGATCGAGCGCAGGATCGTTGTTCGGCGCGTGCACCAGCTTACTCCACTGCTCGGCGTTGACGGGCTGCTTGGTGGCCGCCATGGGTCGCCCGAACCGCTCGACCACTTCCGCCGCCGAGAGCTTTGTCCCGTCGGCCAGCGTTCCTTCATAAGTCGGAAAACCGGTTTCGGCGGATGGCGATGACGCCGGGGCCCATCCCGCCCCGTCCCATCCCTGATCGGCGAGGTAGATGCGATTCACGAACTGAAGCTTTTCGCCTTTATCGCCTCCGTAAAGCGTGTTTCGCGCTCTCTGACTCGGATCGGCCGGGGGTTTCGCGGCTAGGATCCGCAGAGTGAATTCGCGCCGCTCGGCGAGCCGATTGGCGCCGACCCGGAACGGATTGGTGGAACCCGGATCCGGATCGATGTCCTTCCCGGCAACCGCTTCGCCGGTGGAAACGAACGTCTGACCGTTCCACGTGTAGAGCGCGAACTGGAAGTAGCGCGAGTGGGGATAAGTGTAGTGCAGCGTCAGGCTGGCGCCCGCCGGCATCGCCAGTTGGCCAAGAAAGTAGGTCGACTGTCCATCCGGCCAGAGATTCGGGTTCTGAATCGGCCTGGGGTACTCGAGGTGATTCCAGTAGACCCAGCCGCGCGGTCCGAAGAACAGACCGTCGTGGCCGTATCGCGTGTCGGTGCGGACGATGTTTTCCACCGACTTGTCGCCGAAGCGTTTCACCCCGAGCGCGTTGAAGAACCGTACCGGCACGATGGGCGGCGGGCTCCAACTTCCTTTGCCCAGTGGATACACAGACGGCGCGTCGGTCTTCGGCCAGTAGAGACGCATCACCACGAACATCGGACCATCCGGCGCCGGCAGCCAGTTGGACTCCTTGTCCTTGCCCGGCGAGTCCTTCTGGATGTAGATGGAGAGCGAGCCGTCGGCGTTCTTCTTCAGCTCCGGAAGCATCGGCGAGTTGACGAGATAGCGGTTGATCGGGTTGTCAACCAGGAACTTGGTGTCATCGTGGTACATCGTGATGGACCAAAACGCGTTGACCGGAGGGAGATGTCCCGCGGGGAAGGTCATCTGGTAAGCATCCTTGCTGCCGTCGAGCGGGATGCCATTCGGGTCCTGCGTCGTGAAGGGATAGACGGCCTCGGCCTTGCTGTTGCCGTAGATGCCGAGCTTTGCAGCGGTAGCGCGGAGCGCCCAATTGCCGTTGTAGAACTCGCGGCTTCCTGCCGCCGAGCCGATCTGCCACCCGTTGACACGCGTGCCGATCGTCCCCGCGGTCTGCTCGATCTTCGCCAGGGCGGCTTTTGTTCCTGCCCCGAACGCCGCTTTCACTTCCGGCGAAGGCTCTTGGCCCCCGGCTGTCTTACCGTCGCCGATCCCGATCTTGGCGAATCGCTCGCGCAACGGCTTCTCCACCGCGGCGGTCCCCACTGGCGGGCAGAACTGCAGCAGAAAATCGAGATACTCGACCCAGCGCGTCGAGAACGCTTCCTTGGTGAACTTCGGCCAGTCGATCGCCGGCGCGGCGGGCGGCGCGGACTGGCCGAGAAACGCTGACAGCGGCTGCACCTTGTAGCCGGCCTGGATCTTCTTCACGTTGTCCATGTCGGCGGCGTTGAAGAGCTGCGTCCGATAGACGACAAGGGTGAGCTCAGTCTCGCTCCGGAAGACGTGGGCGATGCGGGCCGGCGTTGCCCCTTTCCAGTCCGGCCCCGCCACGAGGTAGCAACCGGCTCCGCTGCCGGTGGTGCGGCTGCCCATGTACCCGTAGTTGTTGGTGTACAGGTCCACGAGCTGTACATCGTAATAGCGCGCCTTGTCGATCTCAGGCATGCACAGCACGATTGGCTCGGCGCGCAGATCCAGTAGTAGCATGGAGTAAGGCGTGTCGCTGTTGGGTGTGCTGACGCCGGTGTCTTTGGGTGTGAACACGCGCGCCGCGTTCGAGATCTGGTTGATCGGCGCCTTGAACTGTTTCGACGTAGGGTCGAGGAAGAAGCTGTGCATGACGCTGTAGCCGACGATCATGGGGAAACCGTAGAGGTAGGCTTCCTCCGCAATCGCCTGAAGCTCCTGCGTATCAGGTTTCTCCTGAGCCGCAGACGGTAGGGCTCCCACCGAGGCGACCAGCGCGATCGCGGTCGCTGCCCGTCTCAGCATCGTCCACTGTATGGGTCGTTCCTGTTTCATGGTCCTTCCTCCCAGCTCCCTCGTTTTGTTGGTCGACATGAGGTTCTCCCGCTACTTGCCGGATGGCGATGCCTTGGGCATGACCTGCAACACATAAAACCGCTGTCCTACCGCCGTCGGGAAGTAGACCCGGCCGCCGAAGCCTGGAGGAGTAAGCGAGTTGAGGGTCAGCGGCTCGAAGAAATCCGACTCGGCGAGGATCCGCCCGGTGGCGGCGTCACGCCAGGTGAGCTGCTCCTTGTAGTTTTCGGTGAAGATGGCGGCCATCAACGGCTCCCTGGCTACGTTGAACTTCACCTTGGTAAGCAGTAGCACCCGCCGATCTTTTGGACCGATCAAGGGCTGGAAGGTGCTGGTCACGGCATCGACGACGAACTCCACGTTCATCTCGCCCGTGGCCTGATCGAGCTTGATGCCCGCCACCTTGCCCAGGCCCATGTCGGCCGAGTAGACCATGTCGTTCTCGGGATCGGCACCCGCCTTGGGCGGAGCAAAGCTGAACTCGCCGGGCTTCAGCTCGCCGAACGGGAAGATGGTCTTCACTTTCTTTGCGTCGTTCCGGTGGACGGCTGTGATGCTAGAAGCGACCGTCTTACTGCCGGCGCCATTCAGCTGAAACGCGATCCACTCGCCGATCACACTCGGCGCCGTAGCGGTTGTCTGGCCCTTCTCAATGGGGTAAACCACCCACGACTCGTCCGCCGAAAGCTTCTTGGTCGCCGGATCCCAAAAGTAGCGCCGCGCGCTGGTGTTCATGCCGATGTAGATAGCAATCCTGTCCCCGAAAGTCGTGACGATGTGCGGCGAAGAGGCCGGCTCCGGCAACTGAAGCTCGTCGAGGACTTCCAGCGAGTCAGGATGAACCGCCACCAGTACCGAGTTGGGCTGCTTCATTCCCTCCTGCACGCACTTGATGAGCCCGAGGGTCCCCTGGACCTTGCACTCGGGCGGCCGCGTCTGATCCTTGAGGATGAGTGTGCGATCGGGCGCAATGGTCAAGTGCTTGAAGTTCGCAGCCACCACGGGCGCCTCTCCAGTGGGCAGCGTGTTGTGCCTCAGGATCTCGCCGGTCTCGGCATCGAGGAGCACGATTTGGTTCGACCAGGCGAAAGGGATCCTGCCGTTGTCGAGGATGTTGAGGTTGTTGTTTCCCATCATCCAGCCGGAGGCGTTGGCGTTGTCGAGGTAGGTGCGCCAGATTTGCTCGCCAGTGGTCGCATTGGCCTTGGCGACGAACGGCCCCGCGGGCAGGGGAGCTTCCTGGGTCGGAAACTCACCGCCGACGATGTACAGCTCGCCAGGCTTGCGGTTGTTGATGTAGGAGATGCCGGGGTAGGTGTCGGCACTGCCCCACGCGAACACCTGGTTTGGGCCGTCGTAGGAGCCGGTGTACGTGGCACAAGGGAACAGGCCGCTGCGCTCGCTGTCGGAAATCTCCGCACCGTTGAGCGAAGAGTAGTAGCCCGGCGTAGGGATCTTCTGCTGGCAGGCCAGCTCTCTCGCATAAAGGCTAACGTCCCCCGGTAGCGGGCCTTGGGCGGCCTTTTCGTTTGATGTCAGTCCTATCTCGGCGATGCGTCGCTCGACCCTCGGTTCGATGGCCGTCCGCAACAGTTCGTAAGCGGCGATCGCGACAAGAGCTACGAGCACTGCGCCTATCAGTTTGAAAGCCGTCGATTTCGTCATTTCTCACATCCTATTGTCGTTATCGAGACACGGAAAGTAGACGAGTTTGATCTCTCACGTGGATATGCTAGCGAGTCGGCTCGCGAAAGCCCGAGTATTCGACCGCGACCTGCAAGTGCTTGGACGGCGCGGTGAGCGTGACATTGGCTGGGTAGGTCGTGCCATCGAGCAGCGATCCGAAATCGAACTGCAGCGTCATCGAGTTCTTTGGCTCGTCCAGATACGTGGCGACCGAGGCATTCGTGACAGTGTTTTTGGTCAGGTCCACGGTGAGGGTTAGGCTGTCTCCGGTGAGGATGTAGTCGTTGAACACGAGACCTACGGTGCGCCCGGGGTCGAGCAATTTGATCGAGATGGTTCCACGATCCACACAACGCTGGATCAGTGTCGGGTCGGGCGGAACGTATTTGTGAAGCAACGCTACCGCGTCTTCGACGTAGTTCTGGAGCTTCTCGTTCTTGTCCTCGCCGGGAGGAAGAACCGGCACTTTTTGGACCTTGCCATCCAATCCGTAGTAGCACTTGTTCATGATCCGTGCTTTTTGCTTTCCTTTTTCGGTAACGGTGGTGGTTTCGACCCATTCCAACTTTTTGAGGGCCTCCGCGCTCGTCTGAAGCGTTTGCTTGACTGCCGCAACTCGCTCCTGTACGGCCGCGGGAACTTGTTGTGCTGAAATGGTTGAGGCAACCGAGAAGCCGAGATACACCGGCAGGAGATACAGTAGGAACTTACTTCGCTTGGAATTCACTTTTTTTGTCCTTCCGTTTCGCGCGTGGCCCCGTCCCTACGGAGCCACCTTCTGGTAGTTGCTGTTCTCGATAGTAACCTCGAGTTTGCTTTCGGGAATCGTCATCACCGTCGATGCGGCGTAATTCGTACCATCCGGTAGCGACTGGAAGCTCACCTGAAGCGTGACCTTGTTGTCGGCTTCGTCGAGCCAGGTGTCAACGCTGATCTGGCGCATCGACTTCGACTCGACGTCAAGGGTGAGCGTCAGGGCGTCGCCGGTCTTCTCGTAGTCTGCGAATCGAAGGGCGGCGGCGCCGCCTCCGGGAGAGATCGTCACGTTGCCGGCGGCAATGACTGCCTGGAGCTTTTCCGGAGTGGGCGGGACATATTTCTGGACGAGGGCGGCGGAGGCCTCGAGCTCCTCCTTCATCTCGGCCGTCTTCTTTGCGATGATTTTCCCTCTGAGGCCGCGTTTCTTCTTCTGCTTCGGCGGATCGCTGAGCTCGGTCTTTTGCACCTTGCCATCCGGACCGTACCTGCAGGATTCGATCTTGCTGTTTTTCACGTCACCCTTGACGCTGAGATCGGTCTTCTGAATCCACGAGTAGGCCTTGAGGGCCTGCTGGTTTCGCGCCGCCGCCTCTTTGGCTTCGGCCGCTTTCTGCTTGAGCTGATCGCTCATCGTTTGCATTGCGGCCGCCAGGCCGCCGAAAGCGATCAGGGATATCGACATAAGTGCCACATACTTCAAGGGTCCCAAACGTTTCATCTTCTTTCCTTTCTCCTTCAAATTGGAAGTGCTATTCCTCTCGCGTGATATTCGTGAGACGGACCATCGGCAGCCTAGCACTTCTCCAACACCTTCTTCACCATCTTCTCGACCTTCTTGAGCTCATTTCCTTCACTCCGGTCGCCGCGCCGCCCGAAGAATGGCTTCGCGCAACACGACTCCGGGCTCTGCCTTGGGAATGTAGGCGACACCGGTGTCGAGCGCGCGCTCGCGGGTCTCCGCGGCGTCATGAGCGGTAATGAAGACAACCGGCACTGGGGAGTCGGTTTTTCGAAGTTGTTCCTGGATATCGAAGCCGGACATGCCGCCGAGCTGAATATCCAAGATCAGACAGTCGAACGGCGGGCGGTGAACGTCCCCGATAAAGGCTTCCGCAGAGGGGTAGGTGACGGCTCGCATATCCCACGCGCTCAGCAGGCGGCGGCTGTCATCGACCATATAACTGTCGTGAAGCTCATCGATCCCATCCAAGAAACGGTTCATAGGATACGCCGTTTTTCGGCACGGTACCTTCCTCAATACCGGGTTTTGGCGACGACTAACATATCAATTCTGCGCGCTCGATCCTTTTCGGATCGCGAGGTGGACGAAATCGGTTTCTGGACGTCTGGAGACCACCGCATCTCGTGCTCGTGGACCTCACCGTGCGCGCCTATGACGAGGAAGAGAAGACGGGTGATTTTCTTGGCCGTCTCGTCCCCGGCAAGCAGGTGTAGGATCCCGTCGTGCCGCGGCGTAAGAGGCGCGACCGGTCCTTCGATCACTTCATCGACCGTGTTACTTTTGGTTACTTGGGACGTGAGAAAAATTCGGATTGCGGGGAGATGGGGATGGTTGGTCCACAGTTCTGACGATCACGGCGATCGGGCCGGCATCCCGCGGATTCACGCCGTTATCGGCGCTGGAGTTTCGATGATGCCTTCTGACACGCTGAAACTCGCCCGGCTGCGTGTGCACAATCGCCGGTCGGGTGGCGCTCACGCCGGCACGGGCTCCGATACCAAGTTCGGCCTCCATCGGAGGCGAATCCACTGCTGGATATCGTAGGTGAGGGCGGCCCAGAGAGATTCGGTGCGCACTTTGGCGATTCCGCGCACGCTAAACTGCCGCAGGCCGAACTTGGCTTTGATCCAAAGATTCGGAAACTCGGCCACCTGCGAGCGTGTCTTATAGATGGCCTTGGCTTCGTCGGTCTGCATCTTCTGCCGGAATGCGGCTATCTCCGGCAAGGGTTCGAGCCTTTCGATCGACCGACCGCTCGACGCGCGAGGACAGCAGAACTCCTTGACCGAGCACGTGTCGCAATCTTTCGCCGAGGCCTTGTATCGATAGCGCATCATGCCATCGCGTTCGAACTTTGCGTCGTAGCGTAAACGCTTGCCCTGCGGGCATACGTACGTGTTGCTCGCCTCATCGTGCACAAAGCTCGATGCTTCGAAAGCCGAAATAATGCCGTAGCGCTGATAGGACTTGCGCCGATTGGCCTCTGCCGACTTGCCCCGGGGCTCAGGGCCGACGAGGTCGATGCCGCGCTTCGCCATCTCCACGATGTTGTGGCTACTGATGTAGCCCCCATCTACGACCACCTGATCGGGCGTGCGCTGCAGCGTCTGTTCGATCCGTTCCATCGCCGGCGTCAGCTGCTGATAATCGCTGCCGGCCTGCGTGGCATCGATGTCGACAATCAAGCCGTGCGCGGCATCCGTTAAGATCTGGACGTTGTAGCTGGGCGCGGAACCGCCCTCGGCTTGCTTCATCACCCGCGCGTCGGGGTCGGTCGTGCTCACGCGCTCCATGCGGCTTTTCGCCGCTTTCAGCTTGTCGAATTCCTTCAACGCTGATTCTAGCCGCTGGCGTCTCTCACGCTTGGCGCGTTGCTGCGCTGCCTGCATCTGCCGGCTCGATTCCTCCTCCGTCTGTGCCTCGAGGGCCTCGACCGCCTCACGCGCCTGCTCCAGATACGCCTCGACTCGAGGCTTACGGCGAAATCTATTCGACGATGCGTTCGCGCGCACCTTCGTCCCATCCTGCATGACCCGCTCGAGTGGGATCAATCCTTCCGCACTCAGCAGCCCTAACGTTTGCACAAACAACTCGTGCAAGGCGTCCGCATGCGCGACCCGAAAGTCCGACAGCGTGTGCGCACTGATGCCTTCCATCCCCGTCAGCCATTGATACCCCGGCTCATGCTCGCACAGTCGCTCAATCGCGCGGGCCGAACTCTCTCCCCGGCTGTAGCTGTAGACCCAAAGGCTCACCAGAAGCTGCGGGTCAAACGCAGGCCGGCCTGCGGCACCGGCGACCGAGCGGACCTGCTCCCTATAGCGACTAAGATCCAGCTGCCCCACGAACTCCCAGATCGCACGCGCTGGGTGATCCCTGGGGATCAACCGCTCCACGTCGACCGTGCAGCATCTGCGCGCGATCGACCACCTTCAACCGAGCCTCTCCCGCCCGCTCGCACTCATCGCCGTCACCACCATCGCCAGGCACGGGCAAGCCCGGCAACGACGCTTGCTTATCGCCCACGCTTACCCCACTTCCTCCTACGATTCGTCACGTATCCCATGACCGCAATCTTGCAACATAGCTGCAACGTGAGTAAAGCCCAATTTTTTCTCACGTCCTTGGTCTGGACCGAGTAACCGAAAGTAACACTTCCCCTTCGATTCCCTCTGCCGGAGGATTGGCGATGAGCCCTCATTCATTCCGTTGGGACGAGCCGCTTCAGCTCTTCGAACCAATTCTGCACCAGCGTGATTTCAGTCGGCCGAAAGGGATCGACCGGCTCGACTATCAAGAAACGCCGTCCGTCGAGGGAAACGTCGTAGTTGGCGTTCAAGTCGCTAAAGTATCTTCCCGCACTCGCTTTCTGGAAGAGCAACGAGGTGGCCCCCGGCCGGAACGTCGGCTGCGTTTCAACGGCAACAGCCATCATCCGGTTGCCGTTGCGATAGAAAAGTTCTTTTCCATTCCTCGACCACACCGGCTCCGTCCCTCCTTCGGACGAAATCTGATGTTTCTCGGTGCCGTTCAAGGCCCGGACGTAAACCTCAGAGCGTCCCGTCTCGTCGGAAACGTAGGCCAACCATTCTCCATCGGGTGAGAACATGGCGTGTGTCTCCTCGAAGGGCGTCGCCTGAAAAGGAATCGGCTGCTTGTCGTCTTCGAGCTGCAGTATCCAGATGTCTCGCCCGGTTTCGAGACTTCGCTCGATATACGCTAACCGATTCCCGTCAAGAGACCAGGACGTGGGGAACTGAGTAAACCAGGACGTGAGGGACTGGGTCAGCTCGCTCTCGAGAAGTCGTTCCCTCCTGCCGCTCCCATCCATGAACAGGAGGTGGAGAGTAGGGGGGCGGCCGACGGCGTGAAAACCTATCGCGACGGCTCGGCCATCTGGACGCCACACCGGTATGAGGTTCTCGTTGTCGAAGCTCTGGCGCGTCAACGTGCCTCGCGCCAGGTCTAGAAGCCAAACGTGGTCGTTCGCCCCCTGAATTGCGACCGCAACCCGGCTGCCGTCCGGCGAAAGGCTTGGCTGGGTGTAACGTCTTGCCGGCGCGGGAAGCACTTCCGAAACACCTTTACGGTCGACCCAGGCCAGGTTCGAGTCCACGGACGTTTCGCCGCCACGAACGTAGACGAGCGAGCCATTTCTAGAAAAATCGAACTTCACGCCGTCTTCCCGCGTCCAGGTGATGTCGTCCACTACCCGTACGGCCGGTCCGGTCAGCTCCAGGGAGGAGAGATCAAAAGGCGCTGCTAATATCGTCCCCTCACGTCCATAAACCAGATGACCGGACGGCGCGTAGCGAGCAAAAGGGGCGCCGTCGACGAGGACTTTGAAGCTTCCGGCGTCGAGTGACAAGACCGCTATCTTGGCCTCGGCGTTCGATTTTCCGGGGAGCTCGATCGAGAACAGCACATCGCGCTCGCCGGGGAGGAACGAGGGCAGCAAATGACCGGCTTCGTCGCGATCGGCGTCGGGCGTCGTCAAGACCTCGATCGGCCCACCGTTCGCTGCGACCCGTGCAAGGCCCCCGCCGGGTATCGGTGCATAGATGATCGTGCCGTCCTGACTCCAGGCCCCGCCCTGACCATGCTCGGCGTCGGCGAGCACCTGCGGGTTTCCCCCCGCGACGGAAATCTTCTTCAACTTTTGTCCGCTGAAGAAGCCGACCCATTGCCCATCCGGTGAGAAGAATGGGCGGTGTGCCCCCTGAGTGCCGGCGAGCGCAACGGCCTCGGGCCGTTCCAGAGCCCGGACGTGAAGGAGAATCTCCCCATTCGTTTCCGCGGTGTACGCAACGTGAGTCCCGTCCGGCGAGATGGCGAGAATGGCAGCTCCGACCTTGCCCGATTCGAGATACTCCGCGGGGGCGACCGGGATGGACGACCTCACGACGGGTCGGGAGTCCTCGTTCGCGGAACGAAATAAAAACCAGAACAAAGCTGCCGTCACCGAAGCACCCAGGAGCGCACCGAGGCCCAGAGTCGACATGCTCGAACGTGCCGGCGTTTTGTGGCGGCTCGTCTCGTCCTCGGGCAGCTCTATGAGCTCGATGCGAGCATCTCCAATATCACGGAGCCTCTGCCTTCGGTCCTTCGTGAGACATCTACGGATCATCCTTTGAACGGCCGCCGGTGTATCGGAGGGAAGTTTCTCGAGCTCCGGCTCGGCCCGAACCACCGCGGCGAGAATGTCCGTTATGTTCTCGCCATCGAATGGCCGCTTTGCGTTCAGCGTTTCATAGAGACAGCATCCGAACGCCCAGACATCGGTTCGTTTGTCGACGGGCTTGCCGCGTGCTTGCTCGGGCGACATGTAAGACGCCGTCCCCATGATGGCACCGAGCGCGGTACCTCTGGTCAGTGTTGGAGACTGCGACGTTTCCGCGGAAACGTCGTCCTCGGGAAGGAAAGCCTTCGCGAGGCCGAAGTCGAGAATCTTGACATTGTTGTCCGGCGTGATCTTGATGTTCGCGGGCTTGAGATCGCGGTGGATGATGCCCTTCTCATGAGCTGCCTCGAGACCCTCGGCGATCTGTATAAATAAAGGTAGCGCTTCGTCGACCGAAATCGGGCCGCGTGCGATCTGCTCCGCAAGCGTCTCACCTTCGACGAGCTCCATCACTAAGAATGGCTTGCCGGCGTCTTCTTCCAATCCATAAAGCGTCGCGATACCGGGATGATTCAGTGACGCGAGGAGCTTTGCTTCACGTTCAAAACGAGCGAGACGTTCTTTGTCTTGGGAGAGTGCTTCCGGAAGGACCTTGATCGCGACTTCACGACCGAGCTTGGTGTCGCGGGCGCGATACACCTCGCCCATCCCGCCGGCCCCGATAAGTTCGAGGACTTCGTAAGCGCCGAGTTTCTTGTTCATGGGCTCAGGCGGTTTCGGAGTATTGGACCCCTCACCCCATCCCCGGAAACGGGGAGAGGGTGACTTTCCCAGGCGCAAGTTCCACGATTATATAGCAACTTGGTCTAGACCGAGTTGGAGGGTCTGCGAACATTTCCACATTCAAGAGTCAAGCGCTTCCTTATTAAAGAAAGGCTCCACTTTCTCGGGTGGGGTTGGTTCGGTGAGAAGCGAGACAATGACGAGGGCGGTCACCGAAAGAGTGATGGCCGGGATGACGGCTTTCACCGAGCCCGTGTAGAGGAGATTCCACAGCAGTGTCGTCGTCGTACCGGTGGCGATCGATGCGACCGCACCGGCACCTGTGGCTCGCCTCCAAAAAAACGTCGCGATCAGGGCTGGAGCGATCGATGTCCCCCATATCGTATACGCCAAGAGCGCAACGGATAAGAACCTATCCGATAGCGTCGACAAGAAATACGCCACTAGCCCCAGAAGGATTGTCGCCATTCTCAAGCGAACGACCAACATCTGGCCGGTCGCCTGCGGATTGAAAAATCTTTGGTAGATATCCCGCACCAAGGTCGTAGCCGGTACTAGCAAGCAGCTCGTTGCGGTCGACAAGACGATGGCCATCACGGTGGTGAGCATGAGAGCGCCGAGGCCCACCGGCAAGAAATCGCGGGCTGCGTAGGGGATGACCCGGCCGGGAATATCCATTTCGGGAATCAGCGAGGAGCCGACCCACGCGTTCAAGATGATCATCGCCTCCAAGAAGGTCACACCCAAGGCGGTCCAAAGCGCCGCCTTCTTCGCGACGAGCGCCGTTCGAGCCGAGAAAAATCTCTGGTAGAGATTCGCCTCGGCCAAGATGAGAAGGCCGGTGGGGAGCGACAAGCCGATGGCTTCTACGAATCCGATGGGACCGATGAGTTGGAAGTGCGACGGCTCCAGGACTTCGCGCATCCCTTCGATGCCGCCAGCTCGCATGAACAACATGACGAATGTGATCGACATGCCGGCGATCATCGTGATGCCGGAGACGACACCGATGTGGGCAACGGAGACCATGCCTCCAAACGTCGTGTAGAGCACGATGAAGATCGCGGTCAAGACGACCGCCGGTTGGTAGGGAAGCTCAGGAAGGGCGAGGTTCAAGACGGCTCCCGCCGCCCGGAACTGATAAGAAAGGATCGTGCTGTAGGCCATGAGGAGCGCGAGAGTTCCGAAGAGTCGGGCAGTCAAGTTGTACCGGCGTTCTAGCAAGTCGGGAATCGTAATCTGCCGGAGCGCCCGTGCCCGGCCGGCTACCAGGCTCAGAAAAAAGATAGACATGATGGACGCGACCGGAAGAATCCAAGCCGCGAGGCCGACTTCGTACGTCTTTTCGGAGTTCCCGAAGAAGCTCCCGCTCCCGATCCAGGTCGCGATCATGGTGAAGGAGAGAACGAAGGTTCCCAGGCTTCGGCCGGCGACCGAGAAATCTTCTTGAGTGGAGACACCGCGGCTTCCACGCACGGCGACGAGGACGAGCAGAAGGAAGTAGCTGGCGATGGCCCAGAGGTAAACGTTGCTCACGCGGTTGTTCCTAGCACAGCTCTTGAAGGAGTTTCCACTGACGTATCGGGCTAGCGAAAACTCCGGCCCAGAGAAAACACCAACCTAGCCGAGCCGTCGTCGCCCACCGCTATCACCGCCGCCACGAGCCCAACGCCGGTCTCCATCAGCAGGCCACCGCTATAGCTGCTCCGCATATCGGCGTCATCGAAATCGTCGAACGCGCTCCCGAACTCCGCCAGTCCCGTCACATAAACCGCTGCGCCGACGAAATCAGGAAGCCGAGAGATTTGCTTCAAGTAAGCCACGCTTCCGAGAAGGAATTTATCTCCGCGAAACTCATCGTTGTCATACGCGGTCAGCTGGAGCGGCCCGCCCAGCGTGAAGTCATAGAGGGTCGGGATCGGTCGATTGAATGAAGTCCCGCCGGCTGCGACGAAAGCGATGCGATGCGTCTTGGCAATCGGCCAGAAGACTGACCCCCTCGCTTCCGACGAGCCGAAATCGGTCGTTGCTGTAGGCGCGTCCCGGAACCACCGGGTGTTTGAAAGAATGCGAAGACCTCGCGTGGGGATGAGCGCGCGATCCTGCCCTTCATAGAGCCAGCGGAGCCGCACCCGCTCTTCCTTTCCCTGAACTTCCTGAAAGATGGGAGCTCCGACGCGGCGGTTGAAATTCACTTCTCCGATGTCGTAGCCGAGACGAATCTCATTGTCCAAGCCGAGGGCGAGCCCAATATCCGCGCCCGCGGAGGTCCGCACCGTCGTATAGGTCGCGACGAGCTCTTCCTCTTGAAAGAAGTTGTCGGAGGTTCGGAACAGCATTCCACGCGGGGCAACGAACACGCGAGTGTTCCCGAGCGGTCGATAGTACTCAGCCGCTAGGCCGAGTGTGGTACCTAGCGCTCCATCTATCCTTACTTCCGCGCCATAGCGGCCGACGTCGTAGGCGGTGAACCTGGCCCCGAAATCGAAAAGAATCTCTTCGGCTTGATTCGAAAGCCCTAGCGAGAAGTTGAGGAAAGGTGGTCCATGATCTTTCTCCTTGATCCGAACGAGGAGTCCTTTTTCTTCATCTTGTTGCGTCGTCTCGTAGCTCAGGCTCTCGTAACGGTTGGTCCCGGTCAGTGCGGTGAGGGCGAAATCAAGGTCGTCGGTCGCGAGTGGCGTTCCGATGAAATCCTGAAGCCGCCGGCTGATCGCCTCTCTGTCTTCGGGGCCGGCGCCGACCACCTCGACGAACTCGGGTGTGAGATTGCGTGAACGTTCGCGCGCGCGTATCTCTTCGAGGTGCGCTTGCCAGTCTTCCTCGCTCAGTGCTAGCGTCATCAGCTCGGAGGCATGTTCGGCTGCGGCTGCGGCACCACGGTCGGCAATCGCGTCACTCTTTCGCCAGTCGGTGGAGCCGACACTTTGAAGATCCGGCCGGATGATGATGTCCGCGTCGTTCAACCCGTGAGTGGCACCATGCTGGATCATCACCGTGAGGGATTGGGACGCTTGATCCAAAGCGGAGCGGAGCTGGTCGCGATTCTTCAAGGCCTCGCCGACATCCACCGCGATCACGACATCGGCACCCATCGCTCGCACGATATCGCCCGGGACATTATTTAATAGCCCACCGTCGACCAAGAGCCGTCCTTGCCAGTCGACTGGCGCGAAGACGCCTGGAATCGCCATGGTGGCCCGCATCGCGAGGCCGAGAGAGCCATGGTCGAGCGTGACCAGCTCGCCCTCCTCCAAATCGGTCGCCATGCAACGAAAGGGAATGGGAAGCGCATCGAAGCTCGGAAGCGTCGAATAGGGTAAGGCGATCCGGCTTAGCATCAATCCGACGAAGTGCCCGGAGTCCAGGCTGCTCGGCAAGCTGAACCCATGGCGCAAGCCGAGCTCGAGCTTGACCTGATATTGCCGGCTGTCTTGCTTACGGCGAAACTCCTTGAGTGAATAGGGTGCCCCCCCGGAGAAGATGAGATCCCAATCGGCGTTGTGCAAGAGTTCTCGAATGTCCGCCGCGGTCATACCGCTGGCGTAGCTGCCTCCGATGAGCCCACCCATGCTCGTGCCCGCGATGTAGTCGACCGGGATGCGGTTCTCCTCGAGCCATTCTAGGACCCCGACGTGGGCGATGCCGCGAGCGCTGCCTCCTCCGAGAGCGAGCCCGACGCGCTTTCGTTCTGGGGGATCAGTCTGGGCGGTCGCGATCCCGCAGACAAATAGCAGTAGGGCTGAGACCGAGGCACGTTTCGTTGCGGTGAGAGCGGTCATGAGAGTGCGCCATACTACCTGGAACGTCTGAAAAAAACTAGGTGGCGTCCCAAAATGGTCCGAGCATTCCCTTTGTTTGCAGCAAGATAGGACCCCTAACAGGAGAGCGGCCCGCCGAAAATTTCCCTTAACCTATTGATAGATAGGGTCTTACGGGTGCGCGAAACTTGACAAACAGGCTACTTTCACTTAACTTATACATATAGGCCGAGTTAAGAAATCCTGAAAAAAACTGGGTGCTGGAGGTGTCCGCTATGACGGAAACGTTGACTTCGACTCTAACGCAAGACATAAGGGAGGTCGGATCGCCCGACGTCGAACTTTCCATCGAAGAGCTCGATCTCAAACTCGAGCGGATCGTGCGAGTGCACGAGGGCTCGGAGAGGCTTATTTGCGAATACCTGATCGCCATGCGCGAGCGACGCGGGTACGAGAAATTCGGGTTCGTCGACATTTATTACTATGCGGAAGAGCGCTTCGGCTTCTCTCCGCGCAAGACTCGTTATCTTCTTCAGCTGGGTCAGAACCTCGAGAGACTTCCGCAGCTCAAGAAGGCACTAGAGGAAGGGAGGCTCGGTTGGACCAAGGCGAGCCGTGTCGCACGGGTCGCCACGAGCGAGGACGAAGCGATGTGGCTCGACTCGGCGCTTTCCCTATCGGTCCGCGAACTCGATCGGAAGATCGAGGGGGAAAGGGACGCGGCAGGGGTCAAGGTCCGAGCGTGGCTGACGCAAGATCAAGCGGTGGTGTTTGACCACGCCGTCGAGGTCTGCCGCCGCGTAGCGGGAGCCGATATTGATATCGCCCGCTGCATCGAGTTCATGGCCGCAGAGTTGATTGGGACATACGCACACCTAGGGCCGCAGCAAGAAGAAGACCGCGTCTCCGACTGCGTCGACGAGCAGCCCCCCATCTCGGACGAAGAGAGTGCGGCGGCGGAGGCGCGGATCTGCCCCGACAGCGACGCGCTTCCCTCGCCGATCGCCGGGGGCTACGGCAAGACCTGGAGCGGCGTGTTGGAGAGGGACGACTATCGGTGCCAGTACCCTGACTGCAGTGCCCGCGCGCTTCTACAGGTGCACCACATCCGGTTCCGGAGCCGCAGCGGGCGAAAGGGTCGTGCCGAAAGCAACTCGCCCCCGAATCTGATCTCGGTCTGCGTTTTTCATCATCGCAGTATTCATGCCGCGACGATCGGCCTGAAGGGTCGGGCTCCCTCCGAGCTCGAGTGGCGTCGGCCGGCGCTGATGGAGAAGGCGCTGCAGCGCGGCTACGGCATGTGTGCCGAGGGCGGTTGTGGACTAGCTCGGGAGCCGGGTCCGGTGTACGTGGTCAAGGGGCGTGGACGGCGACCGGCTGCCGGCGTCAAAGTGCGGCGTCTCACGATTCAACTTCGCCGGACGCCGGTTTGGAAAACGTTTTCCAAAACCGAATCTGGGTTGAATGGTAACAGATGGCTTGCTAGCGGTGTTTTTGGATGATCTCTTGATAGCGCGGGTGGTCGCGGAGCGGATCCCACGCAGGGTCGAGCTTGATCGAGCGGGCTGACCAGAAAGAGGGAACGGAGAGGAGTCGATCGATCTGCTCCAATGCCGCATCGCGTTCTCCCACCATCGTGCAGATACGCGCTAGATCATGGATCCGCGACGGCCCAAGGAATGCGTCCTTCGAAACCGGCATGAGCTCTACACCTCGTTTTCCGGCGGCGACCGCTTCTTCTTTGCGTCCAAGGCCGGCGTACGTGATGCCGAGAGAGGAGTGGAAACGATGGTCTTCGGGACTTTGCCCTAGTCGCTCCTCGAGTATGACGCGAGCGTCTTCGAACGCGGCTCTTGCCTCTTCGGCACGGTCGAGCTCGCGCAGGCTGAGGGCCACGAGTAGCGCCTTCGGATAGGAATTGAGTTGGTCCTCGAACGCCGCGAGCGGTGTCGACCGCAGCCTGCTCAGCGCGTCGTCGAAGTTTCGCTCGAGAGTTTCCTGCAGAAACCACATAAAGACCGCGAATCGGTCATCTGCCTGGTACGGCATCTCCTCGAGTATCTGCCGCGCCTCGGCTGTTTCACCTCTCCAGCTCCAATAGTTACTCGCCCTCGCCCAGTACGAGACAGGCTGATCGGGGGCCAGGGTAAGAGCGACGCTCAAGATGCGATCCGCTTTTTCGTACTCTCCTACCATCCAGTACGTCCCCCCGAGCAGTCCCGCTACGAGGCCGTTTCTCGGGTCGAGCTCGACCGCTTTTTCGAAATGGGTCACCGCGCCATCCCAGTCACCTCGTCGCCGGTAGACCGAAGCGACGAAAGCGGCCGCGAAGGCATCATTCGGGAGACCCTTGGCGGCGATAGAGAGCTCGCTAAGGGCGCGGTCCCAGGCTCTATCCACCATGTAGGCGTAGAGCCCGACACTTTGGTGTACCAATGGGAGATCCGGCTCGAGCTCACGAGCGCGGTCCAGAGCCGCTGTTGCGCGCTCCAGGCGCTCCTCGGAGCGGTCGAAGTCGCGCCAAATCCAAAGGTGTGTCGTAGCGAGACTGGCGTGGGCCTCAGCGAAGGTCGGGTCCAGCCTCACCGCCCGCTCGAACATGCGCTCCGCGAGATCAAAGTCTTCCTTCGACGAAACAGCCCTACGAAACAAGTGGCTTCGGCCTCGCTGGTAAGCTTGAAGAGCCTCCATGTTCTCCGTGGGCTTCGACGTCAGCGCCTCCTGTTCCGGCGCCAACAGCGTGACGTTCATTTGTTGGATCACCTCTTGGGCGATTTCCGACTGAACGTCAAAGAGATCATCGGTAACACGGTCGTAGACGCTGGACCATAGTTGCGTGTCATCGGAGACCTGGATCAGCTTGGGAGTCACTTTCACGCGTCCAGACATGCTATCGGAGGAGCCTTTCTGCCAACGGACTGTCCCTTCCAATAAGTACTGAACGCCGAGCTCTTCTCCTATCTGACGAGTCGGTTTGTCCGTGTCCTTGTACTGGGAAGAGCTGTTACGCGAGATAACCCCGAGCCCGCTGACACCCGCTAGGCGACTCGTGATCTCTTCAGCCATGCCGTCGGCGAAGTACTCGTCTTCGGGTGGGCCCAGGTTTTCGAACGGCAGGACCGCGATCTTCTTCCTCTCCACGGCCGGCGCCTCCTCTTCTTGTGGAGGCGCGGGTGCCCGGTTGAGGAGAGCGTAGCCGACGATCAGGACCAACACAGCGGCAGCGGCAAGAGCGAACACTTTCTTCGTGGCCGCCGGCTTGGCCGCGGGTGCCACCGACGCCGACTCGAGCCGACGGCGTATCGCCCTAAGATCCACGACCAGATCCTTCATTCCTTGGTAGCGGTTCGTCGGATCCTTCGCGAGACACTTTTCGATCAGACGCTGCAGATCCGTCGATGCTTCGGTCGAGACGTCTTGGCCCAGAGCCGGGAGAGGGGGAGCCGGCTTGCCCAAAATCGCGCTCATCGTGTCGGCCCCGGTGGCGCCGCGGAAGGGAGCCTGTCCGGCCGTCATCTCGTAGATGATGGTGCCTAGAGTAAAGATGTCGGTGCGGTGATCGACCTCGTGGCCTCGAGCTTGTTCGGGTGACATGTAGGAGATAGTCCCCATGACTTTACCTGGGTCGGTCCCGCCTTCGCGAAACGCGGTGGACGCTTGGCTGTCATCACCGCCCAGGGGCTCCACCAACTTGGCCAGGCCAAAGTCGATGACCTTGGCGTGACCATCTTCGGTGAGCATGATGTTGGCGGGTTTGAGGTCGCGATGCACGATGCCTTTCGCATGGGCGCGGGCAAGGCCTTCGGCGACCTCGGTGGCAAGCTCCAATGACCGAGCCAACGGTAGCCGCTCCCGAGCCAAGACGTCGCCGAGCTTGTCACCTTCGATGAGCTCCATCGCGATGAACGTCACGCCGTCTGCTTCGTCGATCTCATGGATCACCGCGATGTGAGGGTGGTGGAGCGACGCCGCGGCCTTAGCCTCCTGCACGAAGCGACGCCGGCGTTCGGCGTCAGAAACTAGCTCCGGCGGAAGTACTTTGATGGCGACTTCCCGATCGAGCTTGGTGTCCATCGCGCGGTACACGATCCCCATGCCCCCGCGGCTGAGTTCCGCCAGGATCTTATAGTGCGAAAGCGTTGTGCCGATCACGTTTTTAGTTCGGGCGTCACCTAGCATGGTTGCCGCTTTGAAACGAGGTCAGACGCCAGTACGACGATTCTACGGTGAGACAATCAGGGATTCAATGACCAGTCCCCACGCAGGTACCGTCGGACGGCTATTTCTGTACGCTCACATGGGGATTGTCGCGTTCGTAGAAGCGCAAGGGTTTCTTCGCCCACTGTCGCGCGTAGTCGACGCCGATACGGGTAGCGGTCACGATGCGTCGTTCGGGGATGGATCTCCCTCGCTCGAGGTAGAGCTCCTTGCCATCGACGAGATCCAGCCGGTCGAGGTTGCCGTCGATCCGGAGCGCCTGGGTGAGCTTGGCGGGTCCCGAGCAAAGGTCGGTGTCCTTCAAGCGGCTGCGCGCCACCTGGCCACCTCGATGGCGTCGCATGATCTCGATCCCATCCATGGGCTCGAGCGCCCGGATTAAGCAAGCCGTGGGTTGACCTTCCCGCTCAGCGACGACGTTCAAGAGCCAATGGATGCCGTAAGTGAAATAAACGTACGCGTGGCCAGCGTCGAGCCACATGGTTTCGGTGCGCTTGGTGCGCCGACCTCCGAAGCTGTGAGCTGCCCGGTCCGGAATGCCAAGATAGGCTTCGGTCTCGACGATGCGGCCCGAGAGCACCACACCGTTCCCGAGCCGGCGCACCAGCTTTCGTCCGAGGAGCGCGCGAGCCAGTGTCACCGGGTCCCGCCGGAAAAATCGACGTTTGAGAGGAATAGGGCGTCCCATTGGGTAGAGTGATTCTATGGTGCGGCGGCCTCCGTCTCAAGATGAGCTGCGACTGCGCGGTCAAATTTGCTATAGTCTCTACCCTCGATCGAATAAGCATGAGCACGGAACAGACATCTTTGGAGGGCGACCTCAGTGAAATCCCCCGATTACTCGGCAGCATCGGCAGGCCCGAAGGACCGACTCTCCTCTGCCTCGGCGGCATCCACGGCAACGAGCCGGCGGGCTTTCTAGCCCTCCGTCGGTTCTTCCAACGAGTCGCGGCGCGGGACGGGTTTGGGGGTCGTGTCATCGGATTATCGGGGAACCGCGGTGCCCTGGCCAAGAATCGCCGTTTCGTCGATCAGGATCTAAACCGCATCTGGATCCCGCAACAGATCACGAGCGAGAGCCCTGGTGCGGAGCAGGCCGAGCTACACGAGATTGCGCAGGAGATCCGGGCCGTTTTGGCGACCTGCACCGGTCGCGCTTACTTTCTGGACCTCCACACCACGTCGGGGCCCGGGCCGGCCTTCGCATTTCTCGAAGATACGCTCCCGAATCGCCAGTTTGCGTTCCAGTTCCCGGTACCCATCGTGTTGGGAGCCGAAGAAGAGCTCCCCGGCACACTCGTCCAGTATTTGTGTGATCTCGGCGTGACCACGCTCGGATTCGAAGCCGGACAGCACCGGGATCCGGCCTCGGTCGACAGAGCGGAAGCCGCGATCTGGATCGCGATGGAAGCAGCGGGAATCGTAGAGCCGGGCACTCGCCCCGAGGTCGCCGAAGCTCGTCGAACCCTGACCGAGTCGAGCCGGTCGCTTCCCCGCATGGTCGAGATGCGTTATCGAAAACCGGTCGATCCCGACGACCAGTTTCAAATGGCTCCCGGATTTGAAAGCTTTCAAACGATAGAGGAGGGGCAGCTCATGGCCCACGATCGCGAAGGTCCGATCAAGGCCGCGACCGGCGGTTTTCTCCTCATGCCGCGCTATCAAGACCAGGGTCAAGACGGTTTTTTCATCGTGCGTCCGGTCCGCGCGTTTTGGGTCGCATTATCCGCAAAGCTCAGACAGTTAGGGTTCGAGCGATTCCTGCACTGGCTGCCAGGGGTTCGACGACACGCCGACATTCGCGGAGCATTCGTTGTGGACCAAGGGACGGCCCGATGGCATGCGATGGAGCTTTTTCATCTCCTTGGTTTTCGCAGGCGTGGCGAGAAGGGTCGCTTCCTAATAATGTCTCGCCGAGCTCACGATGTAGGCGGAGGAAAGCGCTGACCGTGCTATCCGCGGAGTGAGGAAATCTTCCGCTTGGGGTCCAAGGCGTCCCGCAGCCAGTCACCGAAAACGTTCGTCCCCAGAACCACCAGCATGATGGCAAGTCCCGGAAAGACCGCGAGGTGCCAAGCCACGGTCACGTAGGCCCGTCCGTCCGCGAGCATTCCGCCCCAGGAAGGGGTGGGCGGCTGAACTCCGATCCCCAAGAAACTGAGGCCCCCTTCGAAAATGATCATCATGCCGAAGTTGAGGGTAGCCATGACAACGATTGTGTTGAGGATGTTGGGGAGGATGTGCCGCAGCATCAATCGCAGAGGTCGGCATCCCGCGACGCGCGCCGCGTCGATAAACTCGCTCTGCTTGACGCTCAGTACTTCGCCCCGGACCATCCGGGCGTAGCCAGGCCAAATGCCAAGAGCAAGGACGATGACAACGCTCATCATGCTCGGGCCGAAGGCTCCAATGGCAGCAATGGCCATCAACATGAACGGCATCGCGAGCTGCATATCGGCGAATCTCATAATCAACGTCTCTAACCAACCGCCGACAAATCCTGCTAGCAATCCCAACAACGTTCCAAAGGCAAGCCCGAGGAACACAGAAAAGAAGCCGACCAAAAGAGAGACTCTCGAGCCGTAGACCAAGCGGCTAAGCACATCCCGGCCCAAACTGTCAGTTCCCAAGAGATGGTCCGACACGCCTCCGTCCTCCCAGGCAGGCGGCAGCAAAGTACTCGCGAGATCCTGTCGGATGGGGTCATGACTCGTAACGAAAGGCGCACCGATCGCGGTCAGCGAGAACAGCAACAAGATGCCGCCGCTCAAGATCGGAAGCTTCCGGAGTGCGCCCATCGTATCGATTCAGTTGTGACTTATTCTCGGGTCGAGCCAAGAGTAGAAAATCTCGACCAGCAGATTGACCGCGATGAATATGACGGACGCGACGACGACCACCGCCTGCACGACACGGAAGTCATTGGATGAGATGGCCTGTACGGCAAGACGACCCACACCCGGCCACGCGAATATGGTTTCTGTGATGACCGCGCCACCTAACAAAGTAGCGAACAGCTGGCCCACGTAGGTCACGACCGGGATGAGGGCGTTTCTGAGAGCGTGCTTCAAGACCACGATCTGTTCCGGAAATCCTCTCGTGCGGGCTGCGCTGACGTATTCCTTTCCCAAGACATCGAGCATCGCCGAGCGCGTGAGACGCATCACCGCGGCCATCCCGAAGGTCCCTAAGGTCACCGCCGGCAGTACCAGGTGCTCCAGACCTCCTCGCCCAGAAATGGGCAGCATCTTGAGCTTGACCCCGAAGACGAGTATCGCCATGACACCCAGCCAGTAATTGGGCGCTGCCTGCCCGACCAACGCAATCATCTGTCCCGCTCGATCTACTAAGGATAAAGGTCTCGTCGCCGAGATGATTCCGACCGGTAACCCCACCAAAAGCATGAAGATCATGGATGCCACCGTCAGCTCGATCGTTGCCGGCAAGTGTTGAAGCACCAAACCCATCGCCGGAACTCTTGCCTGAAGAGATTCGCCAAAATCTCCCCGAAGAATGTCGCCAAAGAAGGCCAGGTATTGAATGTAAAAGGGGCGGTCGAGTCCGAGCTCCTTCCTCAGTAGGTCGGCTTCTTCTCTGGTGGCCATGGGATCCAGCAGAAGCGCTACCGGATCGCCGAGAACGTTCGTTATGAGAAAAACGATGATCGTGATTCCCACGATCATCAGGAGGGAATGGAAGAACCGTCTCAGTATGAATGTCGGCACGCCTGGCTATTGCCTTACGCTGACCGTCCACAAATCCATCATTTCATCACTGGGAGCTCGGAAGCCGACCACCTCCTTGGAAACGGCATAGATCCCCTTCACGTTGTAGAGGAACAGATAAATCGCATCCTCATGAACGATCTTACGGATTTCGTATGCCGCTTCACTTCTCTTGCCGGCATCCATCGTGGCCTTAGTTCTCTTGACGGTCTCCCACAGCGATTGGTCCGGATGGAAGGAAAGAAAAGAGCTCGGGTCCAGCTCGTTCAGAGAATGCGAGATATCCCAATCCCTCGAGGCCATCCCGATGAGGTAAATTCCCTCGAACTCACGACCGATGAGCTTACTGATGTAAGTGCCGCTCTCCATGACATGAACTTTAGTGTCGATGCCCGCCTTTCCGAGTTGGTCCGCGACCGCCAGGACCACTTGTCGGTCCATCGGGTAACGCCCGTTCGGAGTGTAGAGGTTCAGCGGAAACCCGTCCGAATAGCCGGCCTCGGTCAGAAGGGCTCGCGCTTTCTCGAGATCGTACGGGTAGGGTTCTAACAGTGGGCCACTGCGTTCGGCGATCCGTAGAGGGACGTGTGTTCCGAGAGGCGTACCCATCCCGCCGAGCACGCCCTCGACGATTGCCTCCTTGTCGACGGCGTAGTTGAGGGCCTGGCGTACTCGTTTGTCCCGGAGGGCGGCGACGTTGGTCGTATCCATAATGATATGCATCGCACGTAGACTCTCGATCGATTGGACATCTATATCGTCATCGTCTTCGAGCGTCGCCACCATGAAAGGTGGCACGTCGGTAATGATGTCCACGCCCCCGGTCTGCAGCTCAGCGACCCGGGTCCCCATTTCCGGAATGATTCGAAAGACCAGCGTCTCGACCTTTGGGGGAGGGAGATACCAGTCGGAAACTGCCGTCAGCGTCAAGCGATCGTTGGGTTCCCAGGAAACGAACTCGAAGGGTCCCGTCCCGACGGCATGATGTCGAACGCCTTGCTTTTCGTTTTCTTCGAAGGTCTCTTTCGAAACGATCCCCACGAAGGCTGCCAGCACATTGGGTAGGAGCGGATCCGGGATTTTCGTCTTGATGTCTATGGTGTGGCTGTCGATGACTTCTATGGTGTCGTAGCTGGCGAAATAGGATCCAAAGTTCCACCTGTTACGCGGATCCAGTAGCCACTCGAGCGTGAACTTGACGTCGGTTGCGGTAAACGGATAACCGTTGTGGAACTTCACTCCCTGCCGAAGATGGAAACGCCAGGTCTTGTCGTCGAGTAACTCCCAGGAAACTGCCAGACGAGGGTTGATCTTACCGTCGGGGCCGAAGTGAACGAGACTGTCGTACACGTGCCGCTGCATCATGATGCCGGTCACGTTGAATGCCAGTAGCGGAGACAATCCCTTCATGTCGGTGGTCACAGCGACCGTCAGGGTGTTCTTGGGTTGTGGCGATCCACGCCAGAAAATCACGAGGGCAATGAGGATGAGGAGGGAAAGTGCGGCGAGTCGCTTCATCGACACAAACCTCAACGGCGTCGTCGGAGCTCTCTAGAGACTCTTCTCAAGAATCGAACATCCTCCGAATCGTCTGAAACAGCTCGCTACCCTCGTCGCCCGTGGCGAGGGCAGTGACATCGTGTTCGCATCCTTCTAACAGCACGAGCTCCGCCTCTCCGCCTCTCTCCTTCAACGTCCGAACGAACTCCTTCGATGACTTCACCCGCCCTGCTTTCTCTTCGAGAGAGCCGACGCCGACGACCGTCTTGCGAGGGACCGTCTCGATATTCAAGATTGGGCTGGCCTCGCCCCGAAGCTCCGGGTCCGGAAGGTATTCGCGCACCCAGGTCGGGACCCGGAGATCGTAGGACGTGCTGACCGGGGCACAGCCCTTGATCATGTCTGTCGGTAGAGACATCTGTTCGAGCCAGTCGGTTTTGACGCTAACGAAGGCAGAAAGATTGGCTCCCGACGAATGGCCGCCCACATAGATTCGGTCAGGATCGCCCCCATGGGCGGCAATGTTCCGGAAAACCCAGGCCAACGCATGCCGTGCGTCATCATGCGCGTCGGGGTAACGAAAGCTGGGCGTGAGTCGATAGCCTGCTGCGACGGTCAGGATGTTGTGATGAACGAACGGCGAGGCAACGAAGCCGTATTCGGCGCGGTCGCCTTCCCGGAACCCACCACCATGAAAAAAGACGAAAACAGGCCATCCTGAAGATTTTTCTTTGGGGGCGTATAGGTCGAGCCTCTGCTTGGGGTGGTCGCCATAGGGTATGTCCAGTTCATTCGGTACGGACTCCCGAATCGCGGTAGTTAGTTCATCCGCCTTCTCATAGAAAGCTTTCCAGTTGATGTGGAACTCTTCTGGGTGCGTAACGGTGTAATAGTTTGAGGAGCTCGACCCGTCGAAGTTTTTCATGCCCGCGTACCTCCAACATTGGAATGTTGGGATTCTAAATGGCCTAGGGTTCCAGGGTCAACCGACAGGACCGGATCGAGAATTTGACGGGAGAGACCCTGCTGGTACACTCTGGGCCGCCGGCGGGAATCCTGAATCCGACACGAAAGTTACGGGAGACGAAACCAATGGGTAAGGAAAGTGGCTTCGAGACGATTCGTCTCGACCGAGACGAGCGTGGCGTAGCGACGATCACCATGGACCGGCCCGCCGACGGCAACCCGATGGACGAGGAGTCGATCCGCGAAATGACTCTCGTCGCCGAACGGCTCGGCGAAGACGACAGCGTGCGGGTCGTCGTCTTGACGGGGGAGGGAAACGTCTTCTGTGCCGGCGGCAAGCCGGCTTTTCTCGAGAAGCTCAGAAGCTTCAGCTTTGCGAAGAACATCAGCCTAGGCGGGCGGCTCGATCGTATGTACGCCACGCTCTCCGGGCTCCCCAAACCGCTAATTGGACGCATCAATGGTGACGCCATCGGGGGCGGAACAGGCCTAACCACGACCTGTGACATCGCCATCGCCGTCGAGGAAGCTCGGTTTGGATTCTCCGACGTTCGCGTCGGCATAGCACCCACCGTCGTCGCGCCATACTTCGTTCGAAAGGTCGGTCCCTCGTTCGCGCGCGCCGCCTTTATCAGCTGCGAGAAATTCTCCGCACGAAGAGCTAGCGAGATCGGGCTGGTTCATCGGGTAGCTCCCAAGGCCGACCTCGACGCGGTGGTGGAGGAAACGATCGATTCTTGTCTCATGGGAGGTCCGAGAGCAATGGCCGTTGCGAAGCGATTGCCGGACATCGTACAGCATGGCTCGGAGGCTCTGAGAAAGGAACTGGTCGAAATCGTGGCGAGACTGCGCGAGACGGATGAAGGCCGAGAGGGACTGGCGGCGCTGATCGAGAAGCGAAAGCCCAGTTGGGTGGCAGGAGACAAAAGTGACGACTAGAAAACGTTTGTTCGAAGTGGTTCTGAAGGCTACGTTCGGTATCGCCGTATTGTCGGTTGTCGGTTGCGCCAGCCCTTCGGCCGACGCACCAGACCTCATCCTGCATTCGGGCAAGATCCTCACGGTGAATGACGGATTCGAGATCGCGGAGGCACTCGCGATTGCCGACGGAAACATCGCCGCCGTCGGAACCGATGCGGAGATCCAGCCTCTGGCGGGGACGGACACGACGGTGTTTGATCTCGAAGGCAGAACCGTAATCCCCGGCATCGTCGATGCGCACTCCCACCAGGATGGCTACGGGATGCACATTTACCGCGCCGATCTTTCGAAGGTGGGTAGCGTCGCGGAGATGATGTCCGTCGTCGAAGCCAAAGTTAAACAAAGCCAGCCAGGAGAATGGATCACCAATTCCGGCTTCTGGAACGAGACCAAGCTCGAGGAGCGCCGTAACCCGACACGCTTCGACATCGATCCGATCTCTCCCGAAAACCCGGTATACCTAGGCCGCGGGCATCTGGGCATCATTAATACGAAGGCGATGGAAGCCCTGGGTATGGACGAAGACACGCCTAACCCTCCGGGCGGGACGATAGAACGGGATGAGCAAGGTCGTATCACCGGCCGTTTGTACGAGAGGGCCCTCGATCCGTTGGAAGAAGCCGTTCCCAAGCCGACTCATGAACAGAGGATGGGTGCCATTCTCCAAACGTACAAAGAAATGGCAGCGGCCGGCGCGACCAGTGTGCGTTCTGCAGGAAGTCCCATTGAAAGCATCGCCGCTTACGTCGAGCTCAACGATCGCGGTGAGCTGCCGCTTCGCACGGGTGTCACCGCCTACCTGAATCCCAATCAATCCGCTGAGCAGATCGAGGCGTGGCTCCAGCGACTACCCCCGGCTTCCCGGTCGGGCGACATGTTCCATGTCTGGGGAGTGAAGATGACTGCCGACGGTGGCTCGGATCTCGCGTACCTCCGCCGCGACTACGCGAATCGACCGGGATTTAGGGGCCAGTTGGGCGGATCGCTGGAAGACTTCACGACCGCGGTTTCTCTATGCAACCAATACGGGAGGAGAGTCGGGATTCACGCGCTCGGTGACGCGGCCATCGATTTTACCCTCGACGCCTACGAAGCGGCCGACGCGGAAGACTCGATAGTGGACAAGCGTTGGTCCATCGAGCACGGTTACCTCATTCAACCGGAGCAGTACCCGCGGATGAAGCGCCTCGGGCTCATCATTCACCCACAGACCTGGCATCTCTATCACTTGAGAAGAAACTTCCTCGACAACTACGGACAAGAGTATGCCGATATGTCGCATCCTTACCGCGATCTGGTGGATCAGGGGATCCCCATCGCCGGCGGGATGGATTGGAGAGTCGCTCCGTACGATTACTTCTTCTTCATGTGGGTCGCCATCACGCGGAAGACGCTCGACGGAGAAGTGGTAGGTCCCGATCAAGCCCTGACCCGCGAGGAAGCGCTTCGCTTCCATACCGTCTGGGCCGCCTATTCGACTTTCGAGGAAGATCGGAAGGGTTCGCTCGAGCCCGGGAAATTCGCCGATCTTGCCGTGCTCGACAACGACTACCTCGGCGTCGAGGAGGACGAGATCAAAGACATCCGCCCTCTGCTCACCATGGTAGGGGGCCAAGTTGTTTTTCGAGATCCTGACTACACCTTCCCCTAAGGAGACAGACAGATGCTGCTATCCGATACTCTGACCGCAGAGTTTGCCTTCGAGTCTGAAACGACGAAGAAGCTGATGGACCGGCTTCCCGAAGACAAGCTCTCTTGGACGCCCCACCAGAAGTCGATGACGCTCAGTCGGCTCGCGACCCACATTGCTCAGATCCCCGAATGGGGGGAGACCATCGTGCAGCACGAGAGCTTCGACATGGCCAGCGTCGATTACAAACCCCTCGAGCTCGGGAGTCGACAAGAGGTTTTAGATCTTCTCCAGAAGAACCTGGCGCAGTTTGCGGAGATCGTGAAGGGGAAGGACGACTCGTTGATGCTCGCGAAGTGGCAGCTCAAGCACGGCGACCATGTTGCCGTCGACGTACCGCGCATCGCGGCGCTTCGAGGTTTCGTTCTGAACCACACCATCCACCATCGCGGACAGCTATCGGTTTACCTCCGCCTGAACGACGTCCCCCTTCCTGCCATGTACGGGCCTTCCGCCGACGAATCCTAATTCATGGGCGGTCCGACTGCGACAATAGGCTCGTTAGGCCGGAAATGCAGAGGGAACTTGGTCACCGGTCGCATGGGGTCCTTCAAGTCCACCAAGTAAGGAGCACGGTCCTTCTCTTTGACATCCCCGAGTTCGAAAACCACGGTGGAGGCGGCTAGGGCGGAGCCATCGGGTGAGGCCGCAATTCGCGTGCCATAAGGATGAGGCCAATCATCGAACTTCCCCGACATCCGCGCGACCGTGGTAAGCCGTGGTGGGGCAGTGCCCATCGGTATTTCGGCGATAGAGAACATCATCCTGTCCCCTCGGAAGATCCAGAAGCCCGAAGATTTGGCGGGACTGAATACCGCCGCATAGAGGGTCTCGCCATCCGGCGACCAATCGAGATGTCCCAATACGTACTGTTCGACAGGGAGCTTCGGCACCAAGGTCTCTTGGAGTCCGGCCTCTGAGAAGATAAGGATGAGCGCCCCTGTCGGCCCGCCGCCGGCGACGGCCATTCGCTCCCCATTTCGATAGGGCGCCATGAAAGGGGAGAGCTCGTCGATCCCATGTTCCTCTAGTTCTCTCTTGGTCAGCTCGAAGAGTGGCAAGAGAGTGAGGTCCTCCAAATTCAGTTTTCCGAATTCTTCAGCCCGGAATACGCGTTTGCTCTTTGGATCGCTCGTCGGCTCGAATCGTGTTGCCCGGTAATAGACGGTGTCGCCAGCGTCGTAAAGCATGACGGTTTCCTCGGTTTCGCCGGACGTCACTTCGCCAGTGCGGAGATCGACTTTGTTCAGCGTTTCGCCGCCGAAGTAAAGGCTCCCTGCGATTTCCGGAATCGGTGATGCCGTTGCTATCGTAGCCGCGCCGCGCGGGAGCTCGATCCTCTCGCGCGGTTCAGGAGAGTTGAGAGGTAGTAGTAGTATCCCGCTCGTTGACAACACGATCACCCGCTCGCCGCCCGCCTCCCATTGTGCATCGATGACGCCCGCATCTTCGTCGGGTTCGGACACTAGAAAGATAGAACGCGTCGCTCCGCTGGCGCGATCCAACAGCACGACACCAGACTCCTTCGCCGTCGGGTCGTAATAGGAGTAGAGCAGCTTAGAGCCGTCGGGACTCCACGAGGGTCGGGAGGGTAGGCAAGCGGAAACGCACAGAATAAGTGCCAGAAGACTGACCACCGTGAATAATTCATTGCGATTTCCAATCTGATTGAGTCTTTCCATCTTCTTCGCCTCCTCTAGACGGGAAGAAGAGCAAGGACGGTGCCAACGCGCAGAGACTCATCGGTGGCAACATACCGTGGACAGAACGCCTCGTATCGCTTCGGATATCGAAACGGTGTTCGTGTATCGAAACACGCCCTAGCCTCACCAGCTCGCTAAGTCCTTGCTTCTAAACTGTCGATTCTGTTGAACTGTGTTTCCGCGACGGCATGAATCTGGCAGTTCACCAAGCAGGTTCCACCATGGCGTACGAGGCTTCACACCGCTTCACTCGGTGGTTTTCTGGCTGTAACATAGCTGCAGAGGTACCTCGTGGACGATTGGTCCCCTGAGACAACGCTCGATCCGAACAGCCCGCTGTCAGAGACTGGGACAGGACCGTCGCATCGACTTCTTGCTATCTACGAAGTAGGCCGATTGCTGTTGGAGCAGCGCGAGCCGCGCCAAATCATACTGACGATTCACAAAGCCCTCGTCGACCACCTCAAGCCCGATCATGCGTGCGTCCTGAGCGTCGGCGGGAACGGCTCTCTGCACGCGGTGACGGCGCACGACCTGGATCTCGACAAACCCGAGGACGCCTGGCCTATCAGCCGGACCGCTTTGCGGCAAGCTCAAGAGACGGGCCTCGCGCTTCTTGCGAAAGACGTTCTGCAAGATCCACAGTTCGGCGGCTCTCAGAGCGTCCACAAGTTCAGTATTGGGTCGGTCCTGTGTGTTCCGCTGGGAAAGGACCCGGTGCGCGGTCTGATTTATGCCGACCGCCGCAACAAGCGCGATGCGTTCACCCGGGAAGACCTCGAGTTTCTCACCGCCATCTCGGTCTACACCGGCCTAGTGCTGGAGCGCGCCGAGGAGTATCTCCGAACTTCGGAGGCGCTCAAACGTAGGGACGAACGGCTGGAGCTACTCGAAAGGGAGATTCTCCGTTATGAGATCGTGGGAAAGTCGCCTCGCCTACTAGAGTCGTATGACCACTTGCGTCGATTAGCAGGGGCCGGCGCGCGGGTTCTGCTTAGGGGAGAAACAGGCACTGGCAAGGAGCTCTTCGCCCGTGCCTACGCCGCCGCCACCGAGCGAGGGAAGCCTTACGTGCCAGTTCCCATCCCGGCCCTTGCCCCTAATCTCGTCGAGTCGGAGCTCTTCGGGCACGTAAAAGGGGCTTTCACTGAGGCCTCTCGCGACAAAAAAGGTTATCTCGAGGTCGCGCACGGCGGGGTCTTGTTTTTGGACGAGATCGGCGATATCGAACCGGCGACCCAGGTGAAACTGCTTCGCTTTCTGGACTCCGGGGAGCTTCACCGGGTCGGAGACACCGACCCACGACACGTCGACACGCTCGTTGTCTCGGCTACGAATCGCAATTTGGAAAAGCTCGTAGAAGAAGGACGTTTTCGTTCCGATCTCCTGGCGCGCCTGGGACACCCGATCGAGATCCCACCTTTGCGCGAGCGCACCGGGGACATCCCGATTTTGGTGAACCACTTCAATGAAGTTTACTGCCGGGGACCGAAGCGGAAGACCTTTGCGCCGGAGAGTATGGAGCTGATGAAGCGTTACCCCTGGGAGTTCAACGTACGCCAGCTTCAGCAGGTCGTGGAGCATGTGGTGTGTCTCGTCGATCGCGAGACCATACTCCCCGAAGACTTGCCCGATTTCGTCCGCCTCGGCGCGGAACTGCCAGGGCCCACCTCGGGTGGGCTCGGGAGCGGAGATCGCGGCTCTCGGCCCTTGAAAGACGTCATCGACGAGGCGGAACGCGCGCATATCACACAGACCCTCGAGCTCACCGGCGGCAATAAACGCAAAGCGATCAAGCTCCTCGGCATATCCTCGGAAACCTTTTATAATAGGCTCGAGGAGTTCGGCCTTCACAAGAAAAAGTCCTAACGCGGAACCGAGAGCCGCATCCGCGCGATGCCCCCAGCATGATCTGATGGCCATCGGCCCGATGACGTAAGATCCCTCACCTCCTCGCCCACCACGACTGCCTGGATGGGGCCGATTGGCGGACCATGTCCGTTGGCGGTGTTTCGGGCCCAAATCAGATCGATCCGCCGATTCAGTTGCGGCTCCGGATTGTCGAGTAGCTCGGCGTGACAACAGGTGTCGCCTGGCCTGGCCCGCCCTCTTTTCGCCGCCCATGCGTCGACGTAGCCCGCCCAGGCGAACTGCAGGTAAGGTGGCACGATGTCGTCGACAACCGGATCGTCTGGATCCGAGTTGAAGTCCCCGACGACGATCACTGGGTCGTCCGCTGCCGCCAGGATGCCGAGGAGTTCCTGCGCCTGTAGCGCCTGAAAAGCGAGGGCCGGTCCCTGAAAATCCACCTCCAAATGCGTGTTGACGAAGTGGTATTTCCGTCCACGAACCCACGCGTCGACCGACGTGAAACCCCGCAGGAACTCGAGCTCGGCTCCGGCTATGGAGACGGGAACGTTGAAAGTGTAGTTTTGCGACATGGCGTTCGCAGTCCCGACGTCTCCGCGAACGAGGATCACGTCCCGATCGGTCACTCGCCCATCGAAGAACAGCGGAATCCCATTCGAATCGAATCCATCAAACCCAGGCAGCTCAACATCGACATTCTGAACGAGTGACGCGACGCGGTAATCCAAACCCCGACGGTCGAGAGCCGCGAGCAGGAGATCCAGATAGTCGAATTCAACATCCACCGCAGGGGTGGCGTTCAAATCACCCGGAAACTGCGTCCGGATCAAGAAGGCCTCCTGAAGTCCGATGAGCTCGGGCCTTTTTCTCGCGATCTCGTCCGCAATGGCCTCCATCCGCTCGGGTGGATTGCTCTGGCGTATGATTTTGAGGATTTCGGCGACTTTAATAGAGAGATCGAACGGTGACTGCGCTTCCAGAACGCGGAAGACGTCGGCCCCAAAGTAGAGGTTGCGCGTCATCACTTTGACGCTTCCAGAACGGCGGTTCACGCCGTCGTGCCCCAGAACGAGCGGCGTCGTCAGAAGTACGAGAACAAAGGACATCCAGCGAGTCATTCTCCGTGTCATTCGATAGCTCCTTTCGCGCAGGTAGGGCATGGAGTCGAAGAATCCGTGACATCCACGGCTGTGGATTGGCAGCTGTCTCGACCCGCTAGGGGCATCCTTCGACTCCATGCCTTTCTTTCCTGGCGTGCTAGGTACAGCAAATGCGATGCCAACAGGGAGGCGTGAACCAGGCAGTGTTTATGCGCAGCTAGTGATACGGGAGTAGTTCAGATTTCGAACGCGTTTCGATTTACGGAGAGGTTCTACGCGGTCTCAAAAACGGAAGCGCAACTTTCCTACGATGAGCCTAGTGAGGATGTCGCCAAAGACGTGTTGTTGGATCTCTGAATTCATCAGATTGGTGATCTCTATGATGGTGCTCAGCTTCCCGTCCTCCCACCGGATTCCGAATCCGGCGTTGACGAGCGTGTAGGCGTCGCTAGGCCCGTGAAAGCGAGCGTCCAAGACGTCCTGCCAAAACGACCAAAACGCATCGTCGGCGAAGTTCACCGATACGTTGCCGAAGTATCGGCCATAGTTAAAGCTGAAGCCAGCGTTGAAACGGTGCGTCGGTGGCAGGTTGAGCTCGCTGAGATCGAATCCCGTCGGCTCCGGCTCGTCTTGCCACGAATAGTTCGCAAAAACGCCGAAGAATGGGTTGATGCTCGTATCAACGGAAAGCTCTATCCCCTTGTCCCGAACGCGCTCAAGATTCCGAAACGAGAGCTCGGCGGGAAGCCCCAAGCCGGCCCGGTCTAGCTCGTCCAAAACGCTCGGTGGCAGCGGCCAACCTGGGGGTGGGTTCGTGCTGTCGTAGGTGTCGGTTTGAGTGAATTGGATGATGTCGTCGATTTCGTTGATATAGAAGGCCGCGCTGACGATGGTGCGGCCCTCGATGACCCCGGTGTAACCGAGCTCATAAGAGGTAAGGGATTCCTCTCGTAGCGCTGCGTTTCCGACGGCGGCAACGGGAAAAACGAACGGATCCCCGGGGAGCGATGGGACGATCGATTCGAGGTCTACCGCGTCTAAGATGACCGTATCCAGAAAGTTGTTCACCAAGGATGGTGCGCGGAAGGCGCGGTTGAAGGAGATACGGAACGTTTGGTCCGGGTTGGGTTTCACCATGAAACTGGTTCGTGGTGAAAAAACAACGTCTTCCAATACATCGAACTTATCGATACGTCCGCCCACCACCCAGCGAAAATGCTCGGAGAGGAAGATCTCGTCTTGGATATAGAGCCCAACCTCGTCGCGGTTGTCCCTAACGGGTGCCAGGGAGATATCGAACCTGTTGTGACGCACGTTCCCCCCGTATGACAGCAAATGCTTGCCTCCGATTACATTCAAGTTTCCGAGCTCGATGTCGTAGGTCTGGTTCTTGAAAGTGAAATTGATGGGTTGGCCATCGGCGCCGATGGCAAGAAGCGCAGGTGCCTCGCTATCGGTGATGTTGGTGAAAAATCTCAGACTGAAATCGCCGCGCTGATACCGGACCGTTCCGTAGGCGAGAAAAGTCTCTGGCTTGATCGCGAAGGGACCGAGGCCGGAGTGAACGATTCCTCCGGTGCCCGCGTAGCCGCCCGCGAAGACGAACTTTTGCGGCCGGCTCAGATCTTGCCGATCGCTAGGAAAGTCGTAATCGAAACGGACATCGAACTGGGGCTGCCTTGTCCCCTGGTTAGCGTACGGCGGATAGGGGGTTTGGAATTCGTTGGGAATCGTGCCGGTGGGGCGAGGGAGGGCGTGCTGGGCGTAGATCCCAGCCGAGATCTTGAATGCGAGCCGCTCGCTGACTGCCTGTCCATAGGTGCCATTCAAGGCGAACAGATTTCCGCTATCCTGCTCGTTCCCTTCGACAGAACGGTCGAACCCTCCGAAGTCGATCGCCAGGGTAGTACCCAACATTTCTCGAGGAGGCTTGGTGATGACGTTGACGACGCCAGTCATTGCGTTGGCTCCCCAAACTGCGGAAGCAGGCCCGCGGATGATTTCAATCTGTTTGATCTCGTCGGTGTTGATGGGAAGCAGGTCCCAGAAAACGAAACCAAAGAAATCCTGGTAGATGGTTCGTCCGTCGAGCAAGGCGAGCTGCGATGTGACGAGGGTCGAGGTCGAGGCGCGGCTCCTGAGATTGATGTCGCGAGCCGACATCTGAATCACGTTGAGGCCGGGGACGACGCGCAGGAGATCGCCGTAGTTTTGCGCCGGAGAGCTCTCAATGACACGATAAGGCAAGACGCTCACGGTGGCGGGCGCATTGACGAGCTCCTCCTGAAGCTTGGAGACGCTCACCACGATCACTTCCTGGTAGGGGGGAAGGTCCTCCTTATCCTGTTCCTGGTCTTGTCCGTCCTCAGTGAGCGGAAAAGGAAGCGACAGGAAGGTGGCGAGCAGGGGGGTTACACACCAGACCAACATAGGCAGTTTTCGTTGCTACGGAAGCTACTCGGTCCCGGCCTCGGAGTCAATCCGGTGAAAAGGGAGAGTTTCCCGTCTGATAAGACGGTCGCTGCGCAACGCAAGACGCCGCAGCAGACCGCGGGGAAGGCCGTTTTTGACACCACGAAACGTCCCTACTATTCTCTAAGGTGGGCGGCACCTTGCACCCCAGTTAACATTCCAACCTCTGCCTTCTGGGAGATTTGATGTCCGGCAATGAGGAGCTTGCACTCGGCGACATCCTCGATGGCAAGTACATCATCGAGGAGCTCATCGGTCGGGGAGGTATGGGCGCTGTTTATCGTGCCCGGCACGTGGAGCTCGGTTCGCCGCGAGCCATCAAGATCATGCGCCGAGAGCTCGCCCAAGACGCTTCCTTCGTCCGGCGCTTTCGGAACGAGCCGCTCCTTGCCGAGGGAGTGCGACACCCGAACGTCGTGTCGGTCTACGACTTTTCTACTCTTGACGACGGCACCTCCTACATCGTCTGGGAGTACGTCGAGGGAAACACACTAGCGCAGCTTCTCACCAAGGGAAACGTCTTCACCAGTTCCGAAGTAGTGAATTTCGTCGAACAGGTGGCCGACGGACTGTCGGCAGTGCACGAAAAGGGCATCCTTCATCGAGACGTGTCGCCGGACAACATCATGATCTGCACCGATGCTAGAGGTAGCAGCAACGTCAAGCTTCTCGACTTCGGAGTGGCCAAAGGCGGAGGGATCCCTGGAGAAACTCCAGCCGATGCCAGCATGTTATTTGGCAAGATCGGCTATGCCTCCCCGGAGCAGATGGGTCTTCTCCAAGACGACGAGCTCCTCGACGGTCGTACCGACGTCTTCTCACTTGCCGCCGTCGCATATACGATGCTCACGGGTGAATCGCCGTTTCGCACCGCGAGTTTGCAAGTCTTCGTCCACGATCTGATCATCGCTCCAGAGTCAGAGATCAAGGCCCGTTATCTCGAGAGTTTGCCCGAACCCTGGCGGGCGCCGCTCTCACGAGCCTTGGCCCGCGACCGTGAGGCGCGACCAGCGACCACCAACGCGTTCGCCGAGGAGATAAAGAAGGCGGCGAAGGCAATGGGCTCGGAGGGGAGTAGCATCCAGCAACCGGAAGCGGGAGCACCGCGATGGCGGGGTGTGCTCTTCGCGTCGGCCGTTGCCGCAGCCATAGTCGCGATTGCGGTCGCGGTGACGACGACGACGCGCGACGTGATCCGAACTCCTGTGAAGATCGGTGAGCCTTCCGCAAAGGGGCGACAGGCTTTTCCTGACGAGACTGTTGGTCTCGCGGAGCCAGCCATCGCCGAGTTGCCACAGAGGGAAGAGGTTGCGACCGAACTCGCTCCGGAGCCTTCGCGTTCGGTTGTCGCGCCGATCGAGACAGAGCCCTCCCGGGAAAGAGAGGACGCGCAAGCCGGCCCGGTGCAAATCGCTGTACCAATGGAGGACGAGAGAAACCGGGTAGAAGAAGCTGGAGTGGACTCCACTCCCGGCGAGCCGCCCGCCGCGGAGCCGAAGCATCCCAACCCGATCGATGACAAGATGGCCGAGGGCCCGAGCGAGCGTCCTCAACCCCCCGCTCCGGCACCGCCGGGGCCGCAACCGAAGACGGCGACAACCGTGATACAGCCACGGCTTGTATTCCAGAAGGAGCCGGTCTACACAGACATGGCGAAGAGGCTCAGAATCCAGGGCGACGTCATCTTGAAGGCCATGATCACTTCACAGGGGAACGTCACGGATATCGAGGTCGTCCGTTCCCTTCCTCACCTGGATGGGGCGGCGATCGAGGCGGCTCGCCAATGGAAGTACGAGCCCGCCCTGAGGGACGGCGTCGCCGTGCCGTACAAGATGGATCTGAAGGTAACGTTCCGCTTCACGCCCTGACATCCTCTTTACCAAGAATACCTCGAGAATCGAAACCCGTTCGGAGTTCGAAACGCATTTGTCCCACGAGCATTCCGAAGAGCCTTCTTTTTCGGCCTTTTCGATTGGCATCGAACTTGCTCTTCGAGTCGATCCATGAACGCACAGAACGTCTCCGTTGAAGTCACACGTCCCCGAGACCGACGTGGATTCTTGAACGCGAGGATGGTCCGAGGGCTTTCGTTCTTCACGGCGAGCATGTGCATTCTAGTTGCGGTGGTGGCGAGCCTTCTCGCCATATGGAAGTTCACAGGAACGGACGTGCTTTGGCGGACGGTAGCGACCTGCGCGGTGGTCGCGGGTGGCGCCATGACGTTTTCGTGGATTAATATTATCTTCGGGGATAATCCAACCGCCGATCCTTCCTAACTTAGGTTTCGAAAATCGGAAACCGTTCGGAACTCGAAACGCGTTTCTGTCCGCTAGATGGGCTAACCGCCCTCTTTCTCAGCTTTCTAGAGTGGCATCGAACTTGCTAACTCGAGTCGTAGCCGCCCGCACAAGGCTGCAAAGGAGGGTTCCAATGGCTTACGTGTTTCATTGCCGATCACTCCGCATCCTTTTGGTCTCCCTAGTTCTCATGGTCGCTGCCACCGGCTGCTCCATGAAGAAGTACGCGATCAACAAGGTCGGTGACAGTCTCGCTTCCGGCGGCTCGGTTTACGAGAGCGACGACGACCTCGAGCTGGTTGGTGACGCGTTCCCGTTCTCACTCAAGCTGGTGGAGAGCCTGCTGGCGGAGTCGCCGCGTCATCGGGGATTGCTGCTCGCCGCTTCCAAAGGGTTTACATCCTACTCCTACATCTTCGTGCATGGCGAAGCCGATGTCGTCGCCGTGGAGGATCTAGCCAGGGCCACGGAGCTTCGCGCGCGGGCCCGAAATCTTTATCTACGAGCTTATCGCTACGGAATTCGTGGCCTCGAGCTTTCCTACCCGGGTATCGGTTTCGCACTCACGTCGGATCCCGAACTGCCGCCGGAGCCCTTCGTCGCGCGCGCGATGCGGGACCTTGAGCTTTCGGAGCTAGAAATCGATCAACTCCCTATTTTCCTCGATCCCGAACAGGCGGTCTCTCGCATCACCGATAAGAAGAACGTGCCCCTGCTCTATTGGACGGGGGCGGCGCTGGGGTTGGCGATCTCTGTCTCCCGCAACGATCCCGCGATGCTTGCGCGCTTGCCTGAGGTCGACGCCCTCGTCGGACAGGCGATGCGGCTAGACGAGAGTTGGGACGAGGGAGCGCTCCACGAGTTCGAAGTGATCTTCGCACGCGCTAGGCCCGGGGCGTTGGATTTCGAAGGGATGGACGTCCACTTCCGCCGCGCCCTCGAGCTATCGAACGGGGCGCGCGCGGGCCTTTTCGTTTCTTACGCGGAGGCCGTGGCCATACCCAACCAGGATCGCTCTCAGTTCGAGACGCTTCTCGAAAGCGCATTCGCTATCGATCCCGACAAGCACAAGGACAATCGCTTAGTAAACCTCGTCGCTCAGCGACGAGCGCGCTGGCTGCTATCAAGGGTCGACGATCTGATTCTTCCCGTCGAATCGATGGGGTCGGAAGGAGAGAGCCAATGAGGTACTCCATGTATGCGGTTCGAGCACTGGTTTGTCTAGTCCTACTTGGGTCGGCCCGGCCGGCTCTTTCCCAAAAAATACGTATCAATTTGGGGACGGTGGCACCCGAGGGATCGATCTGGCACGAGATCCTTCTCGACGTGCGCCAGCAATGGGAGCAAATCTCCGGAGGCGAAGTCACGCTCCGTATCTATCCTAGCGGCATTCAGGGTGACGAAAGCGAGATGCTTCGAAAGGTTCGTATCGGCCAGCTCCACGCGGTCGCACTTTCTGGTGCGGGGCTTTCTCGCATCGACTCGAGTGTCTCTTGCCTTCAGGTCCCAATGCTCATCGAAACCTACGAAGAGCTCGACTACGTGGTCGAACGAGTGACGCCCACGCTGGAAACGAAGCTTGCCGAGAAAGGCTTCGTCGTTTTGCATTGGGGCGACGTTGGGTGGGTGCACTTTTTCACCAAGAAGCCGGCGAGGACGCTCGACGACATCCGTGAGATGAAGCTCTTCACCTCTGCCGGTGATCCGGAGACAGAGAAGCTCTACAAGGAGTTCGGCTTCCGACCGATTCCGCTCGCCCTGACCGATCTTCTCCCAGCGCTGCAAACCGGCATGATCGACGCAATAGACGTGCCTCCGCTGTTCGCGCTGCTCCAGCAGACGTTCGCTCTTGCGAGCCACATGACGCCGGTGAAATGGGCTCCGCTGACCGCGGCGACCGTGATAAGCGAGAGGGCGTGGCAGGGAATACCGGCCGCGTGGCGTGAAGAGATGATCCTGGCTGCGCGCGCCGCCGCCGAGAAACGGCGCGACGAGATTCGGCGAATGGGTGAACGTGCCATCGACGAGATGCAAAGGAGGGGTTTGAAGGTCGTCGAGCTCGATGAGGCGGCGCTCGTTTCCTGGCATCGGGAAGCCGAGCAGGCTTATCCCCGTCTCCGCGGAACGATGGTTCCGGAAGACCTCTTCGACCAAGTGACGCGCCTCAGCAGTGAGTTCAAAAAACGGCGGGGGACGGCCGATCAGGTCAACGGAGTGGAACGCGATCCGGCGCGTACGCGGCCATGAGTGGTGTGCAAGCTACCGTAGTCCCTATCTGCGGGGAAACGACGTTACCGAAAGTACGCGCTTTCCGAATCGAAGACTCTCTATCGATCGGCGTACTGGCTCTGATGGTATTGATTCCCCTCATTGAGGTGGCGGGTCGTGAGCTCGCGGGGAGAGGTTTGCCGGGAGCCATCCCGATTGTCCAGCATCTGACGCTTTGGATTGCGTTTCTAGGAGCGGGGCTTGCGGCCCGCTCCGATCGGCTCCTCGCTCTTTCGACGGCGGACGTCCTCCCCCAACGCTGGCGCCGGCCGGTTCGGATCTTTACTTCGGCGGTCGGTGTCGCGGTGTCGGCGTCTCTTCTCTTGGCAAGCCTCGATCTCATTCGGGTCGAGCTGGCGGCGGGTGAGAGGGTAGCGTTCGGAGTACCGGTATGGTTCGCACTCGCCGTCATGCCCATCGGCTTCGCCTTGATCGCGGGCCGATTGATCTGGCACGCGTCCGATCGTGCATGGGGAAGAGTCCTGGTCGCGTCGGGGCTCTTGGTTCCCGCCGTCCTCGGGCAGTTTGCGGGTCTACAGGACGCGGGGCTGCTCGGTCCCGGAGTCTTGCTTCTACTCGTCGCGACGGCCCTGGGGCTTCCTATCTTTGCGGTTCTCGGAGGCGCGGCACTGCTCTTGTTTTGGACATCGGGAATTCCTGTGGCTGCGGTCCCGGTCGAGACCTATCGTTTGACCGCGCAGCCCATGTTGCCTGCGATTCCTCTATTTACGCTCGCGGGCTACTTACTCGCGGAGGGAGGTGCGAGTCGCCGGCTGCTTCGCAGTTTTACCGCCATCGTCGGTTGGATGCCGGGAGGCCTCGCCATCGTGACCACTTTGGTTCTCGCATTCTTCACGCCTCTCACCGGTGCATCGGGGGTCACCATTCTTTCGATGGGAGGTCTCCTGCTGCCGATGCTAGTGAAGGCCCGGTATCCGGAGAAATCCTCGGTGGGTTTGGTTACGGTTTCTGGATCGATTGGTCTCCTCTTTGCACCGAGTCTGCCCGTCATCCTATACGGCGTTTACTCGAATACGCCGATCGACGAGCTATTCATCGGTGGGTTGATGCCCGGGCTGTTGCTCGTGGTGCTGATTGCTGGATGGGGTGCGAGCCGCGGCTTCCTTGCCGGGGCCCAACGGAGCTCCTTCGATAAACGCGAAGCTCTCGCGGCCCTGTGGGAGGCAAAGTGGGAGTTCCTTCTTCCTGTCGTCATCCTCGTGGGCATCTTCGGTGGGTTCGCTACGATTGTAGAAGCAGCCGCCCTTACCGTGCTCTACGCCTTCGTTGTGGAGTGCGTCGTCTACAAAGACATCCGGATCGGGCGCGATCTCGCTTCGATAGCCGTAGAGAGCGCTACCCTCGTTGGCGGGTTCCTCATCATTCTGGGTACGGCACTCGGCTTCACCAACTATCTGATTCACGCCGAAGTACCGATCCGCGCGCTCCATTGGGTACAGACTTACATCGAATCACCGCTCGTCTTCTTGTTGACGCTCAACGTGTTTCTGCTCATCGTCGGAGCGCTGATGGACATCTATTCGGCGATCTTCGTTATTGTTCCGCTCATCGCTCCGATGGGGATCGCTTACGGCATTCACCCGGTGCATCTCGGTATCGTCTTCCTCGCCAACATGGAGCTGGGCTACTTGATGCCGCCCATGGGAGAGAACCTGTTTCTTTCCTCTTATCGGTTCAAGCAGTCGCTCACTCGGGTCTATCTATCTACAGGCCCGTATGTTCTCATTTTGCTGGCGGCGGTCTTGCTGATTACTTATGTTCCCGCTTTCACCTTGTGGCCGCTCGAGCTGCTCGGACGGTGAGCGAGGTCTCTTGCCCGCCATACGCGCCGCCCGCATGCCGGTGGCGACGGCGCTTCGAGAGCTCTAGTCGCGCAAACGAAAGGGGCAGACCCCCCTCAGGGTCCGTTCCAAGGAGTCGTTCTCGGAATCCATCGCGGCACGTGCTGCTTGTAGCTCTCGTAGTCTTCACCGAACCTTCGAACCAGACCAGGTTCTTCCGAAACGATGAAATAGACGTAATTAATGATGAAAAAGACGACCGCGAGCTCGGCGATGGCGAGAGAGCCCAGAAAAACGGCTTCCCCGAGAAGAATCGTGATGACGCCGGTGATCATGGGGTTTCTTACGAATCGATAGGGTCCCTCGACTACGAGCTTCTGTGTCGGATCCCGGGGGGCCAACGTGCCCTCTCCGACGACCGCGAAAAGCCGCACCGTCTTCACAAGGAGCCACAACCCAGTTCCGATCAGCAGAACTCCCACTCCACGCGACGCGAAATAAATTGGTACCGAGAAGGGCCAGCGAGTATCGATCTCGTCCAGGAATACGACGATGAGACTCGGCACCACCACGAGGACCATGAAAGGCAGAGCCAGGACGGAGGCAAGAACTCGCAGATGGGGGACCAATCTATGTCGTGGGCTTCTGGTTGTACCAGAACACCAAAATGAACTCGAAGACGTCGTCCGGGTAGTCGTCCGGTAAAGCAGCGAGAGCCGCCTGACGAAGAGCCCGCGCCGCCGCTTCGTCTAGTGTCGAGTTATTGGAGCCCTTCTTGACTCGAACCTCAAGGATCTGTCCGCGGCGGTTGATCGAAGCTTCGACCGAGGCGTGGCCTACAGTGTGCGTATCCGAACCGGGAACCTTCCACCGCCGTTGCACTTCTGTGACCATTTGGTGGACCCAGGGTTGGAGGTCGGCCCCCTTAGCATCGTAGTAGATGCTGTTGGACAGACGAACCGCTGGCCCGTAGGCGTTGAGATCTGTAAGGAACGCCTTCGCCATCTGGCGTTCCGCGGCCGCCGTCGCGACGGTCACGACGCGCTCACCGATTTCCCGCGCTTCGTCCACGCGGTTCAATCGCAACAAGAGCTCACCAGTGTTGACTAAATAGATCACGTTCTGCGGTTCGAGCTCCACCGATCGTTGAGCGATACCGATAGCCTCTTCCAAATTTTCCCCTCGACGCACGTACTCGTACGCGAGCTGGCCGTACCCCGGTCCAAATAAGGGATTGATGTCGATGGCCCGCTTCAAGGAGCTTTCGGCTCTTGCCCACGCGTCCGTATCTTCTACGTTCTCCGTTGCGAGTACAGCGTAGTAGTAATGAGAAATATAGCTCCCGGTACCCAACGCCACTGCGTCCTCGAACCAGCGTTTGGCGAGCTCCCGTTTGTCGCGCCGGAACTCCAAATAACCCATGCTCTCATGCGCCAGGGCATTTTTCGGATCCAGCCGCAGGGCCTCTTCCAGAAGGGCTTGGGCTTCATACGGGCGGTTGCTGGCCACCAAGAAGCTTCCCCGCACCGCAGCAGAATCCGCTGGTGAAAGCTCTCTCGCGGAGTATGCCTTGTCGTCGATCTCTGCCGGGGCATCCATTCGAGGGCCCCGCCCCATCTTGCTCGAGCTCACGTAACCCTCGAGTTTTTCTTGGAGCTCGTCGAGATCGCCGAAGGATCGTCTAGCCGCCTCGACCGAATCCACGTCTGCCTGCACCAGTCGTAGGTACGCGGACAAGGCGGGCCTGGTCCTCGCGTTCTCGTCGCCGAGCAAGAGATAGTGGATGAGTGCCCCTGATTGCGCGTAGAAGATGGAGACCCTATCGGGATCGGTGTCGTGTGGGTTCTCCTTCATCCCGATGAGCTCCTCGAGCGGCAGCATTCTGTTGCGTTCGAAGATCTTTCGGCCGATGGGGATGCCCATATCGACGGTCTTGCCCTGAATCCGCGTGCGTTCCCAGACCTCGGCCAATCCTTCGTTCATCCACATCGGGATTTTCTCCTCGTTCAAACTCGCGAGGAGATGAAAGTATTCGTGGTAGATCAGTCGGTAGCGTTCGTTGGCTCGTCCATCCAACCGAAGCACGACGAAGTGTTTATCGAAGCCTCTTTGGAAGACTCCAGCCGGCCGCTGGCCTTTCCGTTCCCAGTATTGGGGAAGGAGTTCTTTCAGTCCATCCTGGTCTTTGGTGGCAAGGACAACGATGGGGGAACCATCGTCCCTGGCTTTGGGAAGGGCAGTCAGGAAGACGGCACGAATCCGCTCGAGGTCGCCCGCGGTGCGGCGAGCCATTTTTTCGCCGGCGTTGCTGACAACGGTGAAGTGAGGGCTACGGACCTCGATCCAGGTATCTTGTTTGTCGGCTGCCCCGCCCGAGGGGTCGGGGACCGACAGTTCCAGCGTTACGGTCGCGAGGAGTGAGAAAAATAGCGCTCTCGCGGGGGTGGCTATCATGAGATTAATGCTCCTACCCGCTTTCCCCTGGGGGAGGGGAGAATAAGACCGTCTTTATACCCCTCCGCCCTCTCGGTTGTCAAGAAGCCGGGCCCGTCAAGTGATAGAGGGTGTCGATGTGAGATGCTGCCTAGTTCAGCTGACAGGTCCTTCGCAGAAACCGTGGCGATCGCTTTGACGAACTCTGCCCCGCCCGGGTAGTCTAGTATCGTGAAGAGGCTCCTTCTCATGACTCTGGTCCTGCCGCTCTTTATGGGCGTGCAAAATCAATCCCCCGCGGTCGACGAGCCAGTCACTTCTCCGGAAGAAGATGTGTTTGCCATCCGTACTGCCCTGGTGACGGTCACCAACGAGAACGGATTTCCCCTGACCGGATTGGTGGCCAATGACTTCGAGGTGTTGGAGGTGGAAGTCTCGCGCGATATCGTCGAGGTCCTCGGAGACGAGGACGGACGGGAGATTTTCTTGCTTGTCGATACGAGCGCGGCCTTTCAGGGGGAGATCCCTTCGTTGCGAAAAGGGCTCCAGGCATTCGCTGCGGCGCTCCGGGAGCCTCACGAGATCATGTTGGTGGAATTCGGTGGGCGGCCCAAGCACCTGGCCGGGCCAACGAGCGACCGCTACCAGCTAGACCGAGCGGCAAGGAAGGTCATCGCTCGTAGCGAAGGCGCTTACCTGGCGGATGCGATCGCCGACGTTACCAGCGGGATTACCGCCGCCAAGCAAGTCGAGACCGAACCGCCAATGATTGTCATCGTGGCTTCTCTCTCATCGGACTTCTCGTCACGACGATTCAATGAAGCCTACGATCTCGCCGTTCAATCGAGAGCCGAGTTCTATGTCGTGCGGTACGATCGTGGGTTCCGAGGCTCCTTCAATTCTGAACGAGTGGAGGATGTTTTGCGGGGTCTTTGTGAACGAAGTGGCGGCGCATTCACCAGGGTCCTGGCTGCCGGTGCGTTGGAGAAGACGCTCGGCGCACTGGCAACGCAGCTATTGCAGCCCCGATATCGAATATCTTTCTTGACCGAAGTCGAACCACAAACCTTGATGGAAGACCTGAACATCACCGTTTTCCGAGAACACGCCAGGACACTTCTCATTCAGTTGCTCCCGTACGAGAGGCGCGTTACCGTCTCCCAACCTACTCAAGAAGGCCAATAATCGTACTCTCTAAGTGAATATCATGAGAACACCCACGTTGTTTATCTTGACCTCCGTGTTGCTCCTTGGCCTCGCGAATCAAAGAGCTTATTCTCAAGACGCGTTCGCCATTCGCACCGCGCTGGTGTCGGTGACCGACTCGAGTGGCGCCCGCATCGAAGAGCTTGCCGAGGACGACTTCAAGCTCGTCGAGCGCGGTGTCGAGCGAGACATCACGGCAGTGATGGATGAGGAAAAAGGCGCCGAGCTCTATCTCTTGGTCGACACCAGCGTGGCTATGCGGCGCTACGTCCAGCAGCTGAGGACCGGCGTCAAGCAATTCATCGACGCCATTGGCAGCCGTTTCGAGGTCACCCTCTATGAGGTCGGAATGAGGCCGAGAAAGCTGGCCGGGCCTACCAACGACCGAGCTGCTCTTTCGAGCGCGGTGTCGAAGCTCGTGGCCCAGGCGGGTGAGGGGGCTTACGTTCTAGATGCGATCTCTGAGACCAGCAAGGAGATACGCGACACCGAGCGCGAAGAAGATATACCGCCGGTCATCGTCGTGATCTTCACCGCCTCCGGCCCCGAACTATCACACACTAGCGATCGGGCCGCCGAGAACGCGGGCAAGCGGTCTGGTGCGGTGTACCATGTCGTTATTTATGACGCGAGCGGCCAGGGAGGCAACCCTTCACAACGCGCGAAGGTCGATAACGTTCTGGATGACTTGAGCAGAGAGACCGGCGGATCGCTGAAGCGGATCTTGTCTGCCAACGCGATCGGTAACGCTCTGACGCGTGTCGCGGAAGAAGAGTTGCAGCCGGCGTACCGGGTATCATTCCTGACGGAGCTTTCTCCGGAGACAAAGCCCGAGGACCTGGAGATCTCCGTCGACAGGTCCGGCGCGGAGGTGGAGCTCAGAAAGCTCCTTCCGGGAGAAAAGCGGGTGGACGCCAAGCCGCCCACAAGCCCCTGAACGAGCTACTTCATAGGGCCGACAGTCCTCATCTCAGGCCCTCAGACCGGTCCGCCGGAACGCCGTAATCCTTCAGGATGTCTCCGTTCTCCAACTCGACCTGCTGCCGGTCGAGAACAATGAGCCCGTCTCGATCGTCCTTGAAGACGACGAACGGATTGTCCGCACCGGCCTCCACGAACCGGATCAGCTCGGCTAGATTGTTCACCTTCTTGTCGTCTACCTCGATGATTCGCCGGTCCCCAACACGCTGGTAACCCACGTTCACGTCGGAGGGGAGAACGTGGTCCAGGATTACGACTTGCTCTTCTTCCGAGCTCCGGTACTCGTGACGAAAGGCAAGGAGGCGTTGGGGTGCGTCGTTTTGCCACTGCTTACCCCAGGCCTTGAGGTGATTAAGGGTCAATCCACTGAACACCAGCCCGCCGTAGATGTAGTAGGCCGGCGGGGCCTCGTGGCCAGCCGGAACGAGCCTCTGATGGTTCATGGGTTGGTCTAGCGTCACGGAAACTTGAAGGGATTCCCCTTCACGCAGGATCCCGACACGGATCTCGTCACCCATTTGGTGAAGGCGAACAAAGTGGTTCAAGGGAGCACGTTCACCGCCCCGCATCACGATGGTGCCGTCGTCGTCCAAGGGCAGGTCGTTCATCGTAAGCACCACATCCCGCGCACGAAGGTGGCCGTCGGCAGGCATACCGGGCACGACCGATGCGATGATCACGCCAGACTGGGTCGCTTCGAGACCGCACATCTTACGGAGTCCGCCGTTCTTCAGAGGCTGCCAGCGAATCCCGAGCGAGGGGATGCCCTCGAAGTGGCCGTCTTCAACATCGGTTAGGAACTGCCTCACGATGGGCATGGGCACGATATGGCCGAGGTCTCCGTTCATCTGCGACTGCATCGCAACTCCCATAACTTGCCCATCGACCACCGCCGCCCCGCCGCTGTTTCCCTTGCGTATCGCACCGTTCAACTTGACGGCTTGTAGAGCGGTATTGCTGTGGGCGTAGGTTTGTTCCTCGATCGCGGTCACGGCTCCGCGCGTGGCGCTCAGCGAGTCCTCTCCTCCTGGAAATCCATAGATCACCACGTCTTCACCTAGTCCCGGAAGCTCTCCGAAGGGAAGTGGAGTGATGCCCTCGAAAAAGGATGGTGTCTTGACCGTCAAAAGAGCGAGATCGGCCTCGTGCGATACGAACAAGACCCGCGCAACATGCTTTTCCTCTCGCCCGTTGAGCCGCACTTGAAGAAAAGTTTGGTCGGCTACCACATGGGCGTTAGTCAGAATGCGGTGGCCTTCGATGACGAAACCCGAGCCGGTCGACTGACCGGGAAAGTAAGAATCCCAGGGACTGAAATAGTCCGGCTCGCTCTTGACAACGTAGACCTTGACCACAGAGGCGCGGACGTCGACGCCGTTCGCGAGAACTGGCAGAACGCCTAGCGCCCATAGAAATATCGACAGATGAATTAATGCACACGTCTTCATTTGTATGACTCCTGCCTCGGGCCCCTAGAAGGGCTAGGAGGATTGGCGGCGCTGGGCGGGAAGGTCCGATGCCATGCGGGCACCAACCATCGCCACCACTATCGCAACCAAGGCGAACAGCAGGAATCCAGGGAAGACGAGCGGCAACAGGGTCTCCGGGGCCGGATAGAACAAGAGCAGAAGAAACGCGGCAGCCGTACCGGAAACCAAGCCGTTGGCCATCTGGATACACGTCAACCAGGCGGTTCGAAGGATGGCAAGCATTGAAACTCCCTTATTAAGTGCCTGGGGGAGGCAGGGAAATTATGAGAAGAAGATTAGCAGAATCGACTACGGTTGGTCAAATGGGTCGACCCATTCATGCAAAAGGGAGTCGGTATGCCACGAAAAAAACCCCGCCGGCCCGGCAAGCCGGACAGGCGGGGTCTCGATACTAAAGAGGGTCAGTCAGTTAGACAGGTTTTACGTTCGAAGCCTGGGGGCCTTTCGGGCCCTGCGTCACCTCGAACTCGACCTTTTGACCTTCTTGGAGCGAACGGAAACCGTCGCCCGCGATCGCTGAAAAATGGACAAACACGTCGGGACCGTCTTCACGCTGGATGAAGCCGAAACCCTTGCTGTCGTTGAACCACTTTACGGAACCAGTTGCCATGCCGGGTCTACCTCCTTTCCTTCAAGATTCTCCCAACTGTGGTCGGGGTAAGGTGTAGACTCTGCAATGGCAAAACAAAAAAGCCACGGGGATTTTGGTTCTTCCCGTGGCTCGTCTTTCGTTTCCTAAGCAAGAGAACAACTACACTTTACGGGACCGAGTATAGCATCGGCCGGTCGAAAACGCTAGTGCAAGTCAAGCCCCCCCCAGTCGAGGGATGGCCGGCCGGCGGTGGAGTGGACTGATGGGGACGTTTCGTATCCTGAGCTTGGACGGCGGAGGGGTCCGCGGCCTTCTATCTGCCGTCCTGCTCGAGCAGCTCGACTCTCGTGTTCCCGGATGGCGCGACAAAGTCGATCTGCTCGCAGGTACTTCCACCGGTGGCATCATCGCTCTCGGCCTTGGGAAAGGGTTGAGCCCAACCGAGCTCCGCGACTTCTACTACTACAAATCTCCCGAGATATTCGGAGATTCCTTTTGGGATGATTTGCGTGACTTGGGAGGGATTACCGGGGCGGAGTACAGCCTTAGGAGCCTCCGAAAGAACCTGGAAGCCATCTTCGGGAAGACAAGATTGCAGGACCTCAGGACGCGGGTGTTGATCTCCTCGTTCGATCTCGATAACGAAGATAAGGACCCGATGAAACGGCGTTGGAAGCCCAAGTTCTTCCACAATTACCCGGGCCAGGACAGCGATGGCGGCCGTCGCGCCTCGGACGTCGCCCTTTACACGAGTGCTGCGCCGACCTATTTCCCGTCCGTCGACGGATACATCGACGGGGGTGTCGTCGCGAACAACCCGAGCATGGCCGCCGTGGCTCAAACTCAGGACAAGCGCGCGCGTATTCCGGGGCGCCCGTCGATCGATGAGATCGTCTTGCTCTCTGTCGGGACCGGCGAAGTGCTCTCCTTCGTGCCTGGCAAGCGTCATGACTGGGGTTTCGCCCAATGGGCCCAACCCTTAGTGAAGCTGATGCTCGATGGCACGCTGGGCGTCCCCGACTACCAGTGCAAGCAGATACTGGGAAAGCAATATCAGCGCCTGAACTATACTTTCCCCCCGGGTCAAGAGATCGAGCTCGACGAATATCAGGAGAGAGACCGGCTGGTAGATATCGGCGAGAACCAGATGGGGTCGGATCTCACCAAGACGGTCCGCTGGCTCAGAACCAACTGGATGTAGCTTCGTAGGTTATTCGACGCCCCATCCGATCCCCGCGCCTGAGGTAAGCTGGGGGCTCGCCCGGTCTGCAGATGGATGCATCGCTATGCGGCCTCGCTTAGGTGAACGAGTAACGGGAGAATCGAAGAGATGACCGAAGTCAGCGAAAAGCTCGAGGCGCTTGTTGAGAGGGATCGCGACCACGATTGTGAGGGTATAGGCCCGGCGAAGGTTTGCGTCAAGGTCGTGGGAGTTGCCGACCTGCCCACCCGGTTCGGACAATTTCGGATCGTAGCGTTCTGGAACAACCGAGACGCTAAAGAGCATGTCGCCATCGTGCGAGGTAACATCCTCGGCTCCGAGGACGTTCCCACGCGGCTTCACTCGGAGTGCGTGACCGGTGACGTCGTCGGCTCACTCCGCTGCGACTGCCGGGATCAATTAGAAATTGCCTTACGGAAGATTGGCACCTACGAAAAGGGGCTCATTCTTTACTTGCGCCAGGAGGGCAGAGGCATCGGCCTCATCAACAAAGTGCGCGCCTACGCGCTTCAAGACGAGGGGCTCGACACCGTCGACGCCAATGAGGCGCTCGGATTCCGGGATGACGAACGCGACTATGCGATCGCGGCCCACATGATCCACAGTCTGAACGTGAAGTCCATACACCTCATGACCAACAACCCTCGCAAGATCGAACAGCTCACCCAGCATGGCGTCAAGGTCAGCCAGCGTTTACCTCACGTCATACCCCCCAATGAGCACAACCGCTTCTACCTGGAGACCAAGGCGAATCGCTCGGGTCACTGGATCGATTTTGCCGGCAAACCGCATCTGATGGAACAGAGTGATCCCGTCGTCGTCGAGGGAATGGCCGAGGAGTGAGTGGGTTCCTAGTTTCTAGATCCGGTCCAGGGGATTTGGTGCTGATAGTTCCATCTCCCCTGAAACAAATGAAGTTTCGCGGGCGGAGTGGATATGCTATTTTCCTGGGCCAGGCCGTGAAGCAGTTTACTCCAACACCCTGAGGGCCCTCGTGTCACCTCTCAAGATTGGCGATCTAACCTCTCAGCCCGGGCGGACATTAAGAGGATGGCTCCAGGTCGGAACGAGACCGGCCGGAGCACCTCTAGAGATTCCGTTTTTCCTCATCCAAGGTGCCAAGGAAGGCCCCGTACTGCTCGTGGACGCGTGTAATCACGGGAGCGAGTACGAAGGACCACCCGCCGTCATCAAGCTGGCTCGGTCTCTGGATCCCACGAAGCTTCGAGGCACCGTGATCGCGGTCCCCGTCGTAAACCTGCCCTCGTTTGAAGAGGGTAGACGGGAATCATCGATCGACGGTGTCAACATCAACCGCATTTGGCCGGGTGATGAAACTCGAACCATCTCCTACCAGCTCGCCTTCCACTATTTTCGGGAGGTTGTAGAAAAGGCGAACTACGTCGTGACTCATCACAGCGGAGGGAGGGACCTCCAGCATCCTCCCCTGGTGGCGTTCCAGGACGATGGGGACGAGCTGGGAAAAAAGTCCCGGGAGCTCGCGCGCGCCTTCGGCACGAAATACCTGACTCGCTGGACCCCCTTCGATGGGGCCCTGGTCAAGGAGACGTGGAAGCGAGGCATCGTCACCCTCAACCCGGAAGCAGGGGGAGTCGATCGAAGCAAGAAGACTTTTTGGGGAAACGTCGATGCCCTCGTGAACGGTACCCTGGGTGTCATGAAACAGCTGGACATGCTCGACGGCAAGCCCAAATTGCCGACCAAGCAGATCGTCACCCGCACCGTTGCCGAGCCACCACTCTCCTATGTTCGACTCAAGGCGGGTGGGCTCTTTGTTCCCGAAGTCGAAATCGAAGATTCGGTCAAGAAGGGCACCGTTCTGGGGCGTCTCACCGATCTCTTTGGTGACGACGTTCAAGTGATCGAGGCACCCATGGACGCACTCGTCCTAGGCCTTCACTACGACTGCCTCAGCTTCCCCGGAGAGTTCGCTACCATCCTAGGGGAGTACGAGGAAACGATAGAGAACGCTTGATCCGTTTCCACGGGTGAGGACGTCGCCCTGACCGCGGATGACCCCGCCATGATCTATATCGTTGGCATCGCTCTATACCTCGTTTTCCTGATCGGCATCGGAGTCTACAAGAGTCGCGCCGTCAAGACGCAAGACGACTTCATGGTGGCCAGCCGAAGCGTTTCGGCCTTATTCCTGGCCAGCACACTCATCTGTACTTCGGTGGGTTCCGGCATCTTGTTCGGCGGTGCGGGCCGCGCCTTTCGAGACGGCTTCTCCGCGATGTGGATGAACCTAGGTGGCTGGGCAGGCATGTTGGGAGTTTATTTCTTGGCCCACCGCGTTCAGCGGATAAAACAGTACACCGCTCCCGACATCCTCGAAATGCGATACACCGCGACGGCCCGACTACTGGGTACCGGTGCCGTGATCATGGCCTACCTGACCATCGCGAGCTATCAGTTCAGAGGGGGAGGTCGTCTTCTGCACGTCCTGACCGGGCTCGACCCCATTTACGGGCAAGTCATCACCTGCGTCTTGGCAGCGCTTTATACCGGCCTCGCCGGAATGCTTTCCATCGTCGCGCTCGACATCTTCAACGGAGTTTTGATCGCAGGTACCGCGTTGATTGCAGTCCCCTTCGTGCTGAAGGCGGCGGGCGGTTGGGGCTCGATGCAGACAACGCTGCCCGAGTCCCACTTCTACGCGTTCGGGTCCCTGGGGCTGCTCTCCACCCTCGGCTTGTTCTTTCCCTTGTTTCTCCAGATCGTCGGGGACAGCGGCATGTACCAAAAACTCATGTCCGCGAAGGACCCCGACTCGGCACGGCGGGGCGTACTGGGGATGCTGGCGGGGGTGATTCCGATCCAGACGGCTTTGGCCGCCATCGGCGTGATCGGGGCCGCCATCTACTGGAGCGATCCCGCTTTCGTCGGTTCGGGCGGTGGCTTCGACGCTGCAGCGACGGAGACTATCGTGCTTCAGGTGGGGCGCTTCGACTTGCCGGTCGTGCTTGGTGTCGCTCTCCTCTGTGCCGCCGCCGCTATCATTTTTTCGACCGCCAACACGATGCTGATGATCCCCTCGACGAACCTAACGCGGGATGTCTATCAGAGGTTCGTGAACCCGCAGGCGAGCCAGCGGCGGATGGTTCTCGTGCAGCGGCTGATCATCGTCGTGCTCGCGGTCATCTCTTTCTCGATCGCGTCTTTTTTCGACAGCATCCTGGATATGGCTCTTTACGCCTATACGATGGTGGGTGCCGCGGTCACCCCGGCACTCCTGGCGGCTTTCCTTTGGCGACGGGTGACGGCTTTGGGGGGCACGGTATCGATCGCGGCGGGTATGACGGTAACCATGGGTTACGCCGTGCTCAATGCGTTCGGGGTCACGAACATGGGATACAGCTACATCATTTATCCAGCGGTGACCGCGTCGGTCGTTTGTCTGGTGGCGGTGAGTCTAGCAACGTCTCCCTCACCGGAAGAGAAGTGGCGTCCCTTCTGGCCAGATAAGGAATGAGTCTCTACGCGGCGCTCAGCGCATAGAGCAAGTCGGCATAGCACTTTTCGATTCCTGGCAGTCCGACCACGGCAGACGGCGAGGAGGCCGACGAAGGCTTCGGGTCGACCAACATGTACTCGTTCGGCGCGTGCAGGTTGCCACCGTGTCCCAGTCCCACCAAGATGAGAGGTAGGTCGAGTCTTTCGGTGAACTGATAGAACGGCGCATTTGCTCCGAAACGAGGCCACACCGCAGGAGTGATGCCGTATTTGTTATAGACCGAGATCGCTTTTTGCACGAGGGGAGCTTCGACCGTCGTCTGCGACGGCGGGTACGAGGCGAGGGTTCTGATCTCGATGTCCTCGAAGCCGCTATCATCGAGGTGTTGACGGATCATCTTCAAGGCGGTCTCCGGACGTTGATTCGGCACGAGCATCGAATCGATCTTGGCCACCGCTCGGCTGGGCAAGATGCAGTTGGCGCCCGGGCCTACGTAGCCGGAGGAGATACCGTCGATGTTGAGCGTGGTGTCGAAGAGAAACTGCGTGAACGTATCTTTGCCCCGGCTCCCTCCGATCCATCTCTTCACGCCCAAGTCGGTGTACTGAGTAAACTCGCCATTTGGGCCGAAGAATCCCTCCAGTTGAGGACTGTTGATCAGGCGCTGTTGCTCTGCATTGGGAGGCTGGATCGAGTCACTATAGCCAGGGACGGTAATGGTGTTCCCGTCGGGTGACGTCAGAGTCGAGAGCGCTTGTACGAGTCGCCAGGCAGGGGAGTCGACAATCGATTTGAACCAACCGCCGATGTCATCCACGGTGGGGCCGCCCTGAGCGCTACCGGTCGCTTCGAGCTCGAGGTAGAGCCATCCTTTCATCCCCAAACTCAACGTGGCGGCGCCTTCTGCGTTTTGGGAATTATGAGGGCAAATGACACCGACCGCTTCACGCAACCGCTCTCCGTAACGATCGATTACCTGCGCATAGCTACGGGAACCGATCTCCTCCTCGCCTTCGGCAGCGATCATTAGATTGATGGGAAGATTGCCCTCCGCCGCGATAATGGATTCCACCGCGTTCAAGAAGGCGCGCTCCGGTCCTTTCTGGTTCGCCGCTCCCCGCGCCATGATCGCCGTGCCGAGCTCCTCCATTTCGACGAGCTCGCCGGCAAAAGGAGCGACCCGCCATTTATCGTCTACCGCGGGGACGACGTCATACATCATGTAAACGGCCAGCGTGGTCTCCGCACCGGCGTCGTAATAGCCCCAGACACCAGGATGCCCGGTGGTCGGCACCAGCTCGGCTTCCTTGAATCCCAGCCGCCGGAAATCATTACGGACCATCGTTGCCATTTCCTCGATCCCAGTGCCGTGGGCACTGTCCGAGGGTTGTCGTAACCAGCGGCGGACGTGCTCCAGATGAGCGTCTCGATGCTGGTCGATGTACTCATAAACGGCAGGATGGTTTCCTTCGTACGCCGAAATCTCCGACGCGTCGAAGGCTTCTTCCGTCGTAATCTCGAATTGGGAACGTGTAGACTGCGGCCCAGGGCCAAACCTACTGCCAAGGCTCCCCAAGGCGGCCGCGGGTACTCCTAGCAAACTTGCCTGCATGAAGTCGCGGCGGTTCATGGCGTCGGCCTGCGCCTCTTGCGCTCCTCTTCCGTCCGCTTCGCATCGAGGTTCCCAGTCGTCGCGTCGAACACCGCTCCGTAGTCCCTAAGGGCGGCTTCGGCCGACACGTAACCTCTCGCGACGTCCTGCTCCACGAGCACCGGATCCCGCTCCAACGGATCGCCGTTGCCCCCGCCCCCGCCAGTCAGCATTCTTATCCGAGCTCCGGGTTTGAGTTTCAATCCCACCGTCTTGAGTAAAACGTCTTCAGGTACACCCTCTTCGGTCGAGACGGTGCAACTGTTGGTTTTGCCAGGTTTTCCGCCAAACAAACCCCATGGCGGGCACTGGTTTCTCTCAAAGAAAATGTTGACCTGAGCTTCTTGGTCGAGGACGCGATGAACCCTCTCATACCCCAGTCCACCGCGATACTTCCCCGGCCCCGCCGAGTCCTGTCGTAGACCGAAGCTCTCCATCACTAGCGGTGACTTGGCCTCGAGAACTTCGACCGGTACGTTCCGCGTGTCGCCGTTCATGAGGGACGTAACGACACTCTCTCCGTCTTCGAACGAGCGTCCACCCCATCCCCCCTGGATCCCTTCGATGTGGATGAATTTCTTGCCGGTTCTTTCGTCCTCGCCGTAAGCGATGATCGAGGAAACGGCACCGTAGTGGCCGGCAGGGACTCTATCGGGAATCGCTTCGGATAGTGCCTTGTAGGCCAAATCCACGAGGACGACGAGCGGCATCGCGTAGGCGGCTACCGGCGCGGGCTCGATCGCACTCACGAGAGTTCCCGGCGGAATAATCGTCTTGATGGGCCGGAAGTTTCCTTCGTTGACCAAGAGAAAGGGCGCAGTGAGGGAAACCGAGGCCACCCGAGCGACCGACACCGCGCACGGCGCCCCGCAGTTGATGGGACCCTTGACCATCGGGGGCATCTTGGAGAAATCGAACGTCATTTCATCTCCGGAGACCAGGATCTTGAGCTTGATCGGTACGTTCTTATCCATCTCGATGCCGTCGTTGTCGAGAAAGGCGCTCGCCTCGTATTCTCCATCGGGGATTTTTTCGATCGCCGCCCGCGCGATCCGCTCGTTGTGATCCATGAGCCGCTCGACGTAGGCAAAGGTCTCCTCGACGCCCAGCTTGGACAAGATCTCCGAGAAGCGTTTTTCTCCCGTCCGGCAAGCCGCGACCAAGGCGAAGAGGTCTCCCAAGACGATGTCGGTAAAACGTGTGTTGGTGCGGAAGAAGGAGATAATGTCTTGGTTCACTTCGCCCGCTTTGAAGAGCTTGAGTGACTTGAAGCGGATGCCTTCCTGGTGAACGTCGGTGGTGTCGAAGAACCAACCTCCCCCAGGGGCCTTCCCCCCTAGGTCGATGAGGTGGCCTCGTCCGGCCGCAAAGGCGACTAGCTTTCCTTCGAAGAAGATGGGAGAGCAGACGCTCATATCGCCGAGATGGGTTCCGGTGGTGTAGGGGTCGTTCGTGATGAGCAAGTCACCGGGCTCGATTCCGTCTAGCCCGTACGTCTTGATCCCGTCGGTGATGGAAGCCCCCAGGTTACCGAGGAAGATGGGAAGCCCTGAGGCCTGAGCGAGTGTCCGACCTTCGGCGTCGAAGAGCCCGACCGCGAAGTCCAGGACCTCGTAGATCAGCGTACTGTGAGACGTCCGGATCAGGTTGAGCTTCATCTCTTCGGCCGCCGCGTTCAGGCTCGAGCGGAGAATCTCTTGAGTGATCGGGTCGGGTTTCTTCGCCATCTCTAGGCTCCTATCTCGATCACGATATGACCGTGCTCGGTGACGGTGGCCTCGTCACCTTCGTGAAGCACGATGGTCGATGCATATTCCTCTACGATGGCCGGTCCGGTGAATCTGTTACCCGCTCGCAGCTCGGAGCGGAGATAGATGGGACACTCGACCCAATCTGCGCCGTCTTCCAGCAGGACCTTGCGAGCTCCAGCCATCGCCTCCCGGCGCACGGTCTTTTTTCCAGCTTCCAATTTTGGGAATTGTGGGCGTTCCACCGTGCCGACCACGGTAACGCGGAGGTTTACGATCTGCGCCGGGGAGTCCGGCTCCGAGACCCCGTAATGCGTCTGGTGGAGCTGGTCGAAGCTTGCTTTGATTGGAGGTTTCAGGTCTTCGCTGAATTGTTTTGAAGGAATGGGAACCGAGACGCTGTGTTCCTGGCCCACGTACCTCATGTCCATGAATCGAAGCACCGACACCGATCGGTCGGCCACGCCGTCGGCGGTCAAGTGTTCTTTCCCTTCGGACTCCATGGAGGCGAACACGCGCTCGACTTCAGACGGTTCTGCTACCGCGAAGTCCACCGCGAGCGTTCGTACGTAGTCGTGCTTCAAGTCTGTGAGGAGCATGGCGAGTGCGGAGAAATTGCCCGGATAGAGAGGGACGATGACTTTGGGGATCTCGAGCTCCCGCGCCAGCGCGATGGCGTGGACCGGGCCGGCGCCTCCGAAGGCGACCAGGACAAAATCTCTGGGATCGTGTCCTCGCTCGACCGTGACGGCCCTCAACGCATGAAGCATGTTGGTGTTCACGATCTTGAGGATGCCGAGTGCCATCTCCGAGGAAGTGAAATCAAACCGAGCTGCGACCTGCGAGATCGCCTTTTCTGCTGCCTCAGGGTTGAGCGGCATCTCTCCGCCGAGAAAGTTCTTGGGGTTGAGCCGGCCAGTGAGGAGATTGGCATCGGTCACCGTCGGTTCGAGGCCGCCCCACCCATAGCAAGCCGGTCCGGGATCGGAGCCCGCACTTCGGGGCCCTACCATGAGAGCTCCCGCGTCATCGATCCAAGCGAGGCTTCCACCACCCGCTCCCACTTCCACGAGATCCGTAACCGGCATGACGATGGGGTGTCCCTTCTTACCCCCCACGCGGTATTGGTTGGTGACTTGGGCCCGGCCGTCCTCGATGAGGCAAGCCTTGGCGGTCGTGCCTCCCATATCGAAGGAGATCACGTTGCGGTGGCCGAGAAGCTCTCCGATTCTGATGGCGCCGACGACGCCCCCGGCGGGACCGGACTCCATCAGCGTCACCGGTTTCTGAGTGGCGAGCTCCGGGCTCATGACGCCACCATTCGACTGCATGATTAGCAAAGAGCCCCGAAAGTCCTTCCTTCGAATCTCTGTTTCCAGATCCCGAAGGTACTTGGTCACGCGAGGCGCGACATACGCGTTGACACACGTCGTGCTCGTTCGCTCGTACTCCCTGTATTCCCTCAACACTTCATGCGAGAGCGTGACGGGGATGTCGGGGCAGATCTTCCTGGCGATCTCCCCCAGCTTTTTCTCGTGTTCGGGGTTCACGTAGGAATTGATGAGGCACACCGCTAGGGAAGCGACACCCCGCCGTTTGAGCTCTTCCATGACGGACGCCGCCTCATCCCGGTCGAGCGCTTCGAGGATGTCACCCGAGGATCGGATGCGCTCCGTTACTTCGAAGCGGAGCTCCCGAGGAACGAGCGGCTTGGGTTTGTTGTAGAGGCAGTCGTACATATCAAGCCGATTCGCCCGGCCGATCTCGTAGACATCGCGGAAACCCTTGGTGGTGAGAAGAGCGGTCTTGGCTCCCTTGAGCTCGAGGAGAGTATTGATGGCGATGGTCGTACCGTGGATCAGGTACTGTGTGTCGGAGAGATCGTGCTCGACCTTCTCGACGCACTCGCGAATTGCCCTTTCGGGTGCGTCCGGGGTGCTCGAGACTTTGGTGAGCGTGAGTCGGCCGGTACCTTCTTCCAGGGCGACGAAATCGGTGAAGGTGCCCCCGATATCGGTGGCCACTCGGTCACGCATTGCGGAGGCATTATAGTCCTCATCTGTCATTCAGACGAGGCGGGCAATCAGACGAGGCGGGACTGAGGAAACTCGGTTCGGATTTCCTCATCCCGAGAGCCGCGTTTAAACTCGGGTGCAGCAATGCCTCAGATTAACAAACTGGACCAACGACCGGGATTCATGTGAGGGGGAAGGTTTGAAGCGCATATGGGTGAGCCTCTTTTCCATTGCGGGGCCGGCGGCCGTGATGGCAGCCGGTTCTATGGGGACTGGATCCACGGCCTCTTTGGTCCTCGCCGGTGCCTGGTTCCAGTATTCCCTCGGCTGGGTGATATTGCTGGTGATCCCTCCCTTCGTCGTAGCTCTAGATTCAGCCTCTCGGATCGGAATCTGTGGGGCCAAGGGGATGATGTCGCTGATTTCGGAACGACTCCATCCGGGAGTCTCCTGGATCATTTTGGTGATCATGACCCTGGTTCACATCCTGGTGGCGATGGGACAGATTTCAGTCATGTCAGCCGCCCTCCTAAGTGCAATTGGAATCGATCCGCCTTCAGGAGGCGCTCCTGACCCTAGTTATCGCATGGCGGAAGTCCTTTGCATCGCCTTGGTCTCGTTTTCTCTTTTGGCGCTGCTTCTCAGAGGCGGGTATCCACGCGTGCAAAAGATGCTGACCGGACTCCTTCTGTTGATGCTGGCCTGCTTTCTGGTGGTGGCCTTTCGGGGTTTTAGCGACATCTTGCTCATCTTGCGAGGCCTGATTCCATCGATTCCCGAGGCCCTGCCCGTTCCGGGTAGCTCGGTGGCGAGGAGTGCCGGTGTATCCATCATCGCGATCGCCGGAGGAGTGTTGGCCCCCGCAAGTCTTCTCGGCATGTCGTATCTGACGAAGGACAGCCAATCTTCGGTCTCTCAGTTCGGGCGAAACTTGTGGATGGCCATCATTAACCTCGGACTCATCTTCGGTTGTTACTCTCTCTTTGTACTCATCGCGGGCGGGTATGCTCTCTACCCTCTTTCAGAGAACGCAGCCATCGAACAGATCCATCAGGCCGGTCAGGTTCTAACGCGGGCGTTGCCCGGAAACATTTCCTTCCTGGCCCCTCGCATCTTTGCGCTGGGTCTCTTTGTCTGCGGCCTGACCACCTTGGTCGTGATCGCTCAAGTGATGGCCTATCTAACTCTGGATGTGCTGGGAAAAAACTGGAGGCACACACAAGACAATCGGCTCTTCTCGGGTCTACTGGCCGCTTGGATCGTGGTTCCTTCTATTTTGGCTCCTTTTTGGGATTTCCCCGCGCTTCTCAAGGTGCTTTTGATCATGGGAGTCAATGTGGTGGTGGCACCTTTGGCTCTCGCCATCATCCTCTACCTGATCAACTCGTCGACCCTGATGGGCGCGCACCGGGCGGGTTGGGTGCGAAATCTTTTTCTCGTGGCGGGTCTACTGCTGGGTCTGGTGCTGGCAGCTATCCGGTTGCCGGGTTATCTAGCGTCTCTTTAAAAAAGTCTGCCGGCAGAGGAAGGATGGCCTCAGTGCTGCAGTGGCTCAGATGGCCAACGGGTAATCTTCAAGTCATGCAGTGGTCCTTGATCGCGTTCTTCGACGTCCATGGCGTGCCGGCGGCCGCAGGACGGACACAAATACTCCACTAATTTCAGCGTCTCGTGCACGTTGATACCGGCGGGCCGTTCGTCCGCCTCGAGACAATGACGTGCTGCCCGCGCCTTCCAGTTTTCAGAGGCAGCACCGAACCGATAGCCGCAACAGCACGCAAAATACATCGGTCCGCCATCGTCGCGTGCAAGCACGAGTCCGGACCCGAATCGCGCCAGCACCTGGTCCGCTTCTTCTCGCGTTACCTCGTCCCGATGCGGCGACTCTGCCCGGTCCAGTCGCGCGCGGCGCATCGTCTCCCGCCGGGTCTTGGTTGCCGCCGCCGGCTCACCGGGTACGACACCGTACGCCTCTTTGGCGCGCGCGGTCGAGATAATTCCCAACTCCACGTCCTGGGTGACCAGCTCGGGTTCCCGTTCCAGGGGATCTCCGTAGCCGCCGCCACCCTGCCAGGTGTATTGCACGACATCCCCGGGAAAGATCGGCAGCTCGTCCTGTTTCGCCTGGAGTACCTGGACCTCGCCGCCAAGGGCCTCGAGGTCGAGGGGCGCAGAAATCTGCTCTAGCTGGAGTGGCAACTTGCCTTCGGCCCACCGGGCCCGCACCTCGGTCCGGTGCACGATCATGGCAGCGCTGCAGACACCTGGCCAGCCGCCAAACTGCCCGAACGACACCGGCACCTCGACGCCGTGGGAGGTCAGCGAGCTGCGCAGCCGTTCCACCCCATGCGGTGTCCAGGCCGTGCCCGCGGCCCGTCCACCACGATGCTCCCCGTCACCTCCTGTATCTGGGAAAAAGGAGCGATAGAGAAACAGCATCGGTCCATGTACTTCGTTGCCCTCGATGTTGGCGATGTGCGGTTTCGGCGACACGAAGCAGCCGGATTGATCGATACCGTCCACGAGAGCCGTCGCACCGCCTCCACCGATCTGCGCGTCGATGAGCTGATTTCCGAACGGCTCGCCATGTTGATTTCGATCGCCGGTGAAAAAGGCGGCCATCGTGCCATGGGTGACCGCTTGCGAATGAACGCATTCGTCTTTCGATAGGGCAAGCAATTTTGAAATGGCATGGGCGGTGGTGGATGTGATGACCCAACCCTGACCAATGGTTGCGGCGCCGGTCGCGGCAGGTGGATTCGCATTGCAGATCAATCCCTTGGGGGCGATGACCTCGATCGCATTCAGGATGCCATGATTCCAGGGAATACCAGCCCCGAGGAGCGGTGCCACACCACCAAAAATCGCCCCGACCAGGCACCCCTCGGTGCAATTGATGTAACCGGGCGCCTGGGGGGAGGACTCCGACATATCGATCCGCAGCCGATCGCCGTCCTTGATGATACGCACGTCGGTTCGGTAGACATGATTGTTTGTGCCGTCATGGTCCAGGAATCCCCGCGTGCGCACTTCACCGTCGGGTAACGCTCGCACCCGTTCGCGCATCCGCCGTTCCGAGTAGCGGATCGATTCGTTCATCACCGTGAGGACGGTATCGACGCTGTAGCGTTTCATGAGCTCGCCGAGTCGTTCACGGGCCACCACGTTGGAGGCGATGAAGCCGCGGAGATCCAGCGCAATCATTTGCGGTTGGCGCGTCATATTGAGAATCAACCGCCAGACGTCACGACGAAGCTTGCCCCGGTCGATGAGCTTTATTGGGGGCATCATCAGACCTTCTTGTTGCTTTTCCCGTGCGCGCACCGAGACCGAGCCGACGGTCATGCCACCCATGTCCACCTGATGCGCGGTGACTCCCGCCCAAGAGACGAGCCGTCCATCGAAAAAGATGGGTGCCATCAGCGTCACATCAGGATGGTGCACCGCACCCCGATAAGGATCGTTGACGATGAACATGTCGCCATCGGCAATGTCTTCGTCCGGAAAGTCTTCGCGAATATTTCGCAAGATGATAGGCATGGCACCGGAATGAAAAACGACCTGCGGACCCATCGATGCCAGACGGCCGTCGGGTGTGAAGAGGGCATTGTTGAAGTCCCCGGCTTCAGCCACGATCGGCGATACCGACACTTCTTTGAGAGCCAATCCTTGTTCGGCGTTGGTTGCTTCGAGCTTGTGCCGGATGATTTCAAAGGTTACCGGATCGACGCTCAACGGTCGTTCCAGCTCTTGCCAGTCGGCAACGCTCGGTCCCAGTACGAAGTCGCTAGGGTCTGTCATTTCGAAGGTGAACTCGCGGAGTCGACTTTCCGAATCGAGATGCCGAGCAGCTCATCCACGCTCGCAGTCTGTCCGGATAGCAGCGCGAGCGTGGTGCCATCGTATTCAATGATGGCTGGCCCGGTGAGGCCATTGCCGGGCCGAAGATCGGGACCAGAGTAAACCGCCGTCTCGACGAAGGCCTGTCGGCCTGCATCATAGGCGCGGCGCGTACCGCAGCGGGCACCTTCTGCTTGCTCGCCGTCACCCTCAATCGGATAACGGGCGAGCGCCGGTCGCGGCAACGAACCGACGGCTTCAACCACAAAGGTCACCAACTCGAACCCGGCGGTCTCCGGCACCGACTCCTCACCGTACCTGCGGGCATAGGCAGCCAAGAAATCATCCAGCAACTTACCAACGGTCCCGGAGAACCCGACGGAGACGGTTTTCAGCTGGCGGATGAAACGCACTTCGACCAGCCGCCGCAGCTTCCGGCCCGCAGGAGGGACGCCCTGCATTTCGAGGGCATTGTTGGCGCGATCTTCCAAGCCTTGGAAGATCTTTTCGAGCTTGTCAGGATCCACATCGGTTCCGTGAGCCTTACGGGAAAGCCGCATGGGTACCGCCAACTCCGCTGCGAGAGCGACGTCAGACGCTACTGCACCCACCGCGCAGAAAACAGATTGGTTTGAGGGCACGTAGATCTCGTCGACGACATCGAGTGCAAACGCCGGCGCATGGGTTCCCCCGGCCCCGCCAAAGGCATAGAGAACGAAGTCTCGTGGATCGTAACCCTGCTCGACGGTCACCGTTCTCAGAAGGTCTGCCATCCGAGTATCCACGATGCGTTTGATTCCGGCTGCCGCCTCGTCAATGCTGATGTTGAGTGGTGTGGCCACATGGGTATGAATGGCCTGTCGGGCGAGCTCGACATCAATGTCAAGCTTACCTCCGAGGAATCGTTCGGGATCGATAATGCCCAACACCACGTCGGCATCCGTAACGGTCGGCTGCTGCCCTCCACGACCGTAGCACGCCGGTCCCGGGTCCGCGCCGGCGCTCTCGGGACCCACTCGAAGATACCCACCGTCCTCGACGCGTGCTATCGAGCCCCCTCCCGCACCTATGACGCGGACGTCAACCATTGGCAACAGTAGATGGTACTTTTCGGCGACGGTGTCCCGTCGTTGCAACGCCTCGCCCTGATCGATCAAGGCGACATCGGTGGATGTGCCACCCATGTCGAAAGTAATCACATTCGATTGCCCGCGGTCTGCGCCCAGAAAGCGGGCCGCGGTGACGCCGCCCGACGGCCCAGATAGAAGCAGCCGCACCGGAGCACGACCCGCTTCGGCTGGCGTCATCACCCCGCCGGAAGAGTCCAAGAGGAACAGGCGCTTGGTGCCGAGGTGATCCTGGAGCACGTCCGTATAGCGACGCACCATGGGGCCGAGATAGGCATTGACCACGGTGGTCGCGGTGCGCTCATACTCGCCGAGCCGGGGCACGAGCTCATGGGATACCGAAACATAGAGCTCCGGTAGCTCTTCGGCGAGGATTTGCGCGGTCCGCGCTTCGTGCGCGGGATTCTTGAAAGACCAGAGATAGACCACCGCAACCGATTCGACCTCTAGTTCGCGGATTTTGGCCGCGGCCGTGCGTACATCTTCTTCCACCAGTGGACCAATCACATCGCCGGCATAGTCCACACGCTCGCGAATCCCGAAAATGCGCGAGCGAGGAACCAGGGGTTCTGGCACCTTCCGCTTGGAATAGTCGGTCAGCTCGGAGGTCGACAATCCAGCCGTCATGCCTTGCATACGCTGCATGATGATGGTGTCTTCGAAACCCCGCGTCGTGATTAGTGCCACCTTGGCACCGCGACGTTCGATGTAGGCGTTGGTGGCTGCGGTCGTTCCGTGAGCGATTCGGTCCAGGCTCGCCAGCATGGTATCGGGATCTAACCCTTCAAGGACCGCGGCTTCCGTGAGGCCGACCATCAAACCATCCAGAAGCCGGCCGGGTGTCGTGGGCGCTTTGGTCGCACGGAGGGAGCCATCGTCGCGCATGACCACGACGTCGGTAAACGTACCGCCAATATCGATTCCAACTGCCGTCATGGAGGGGCATTATAGCCCTGGAGGCGAGGGCGACGAAAAGCGTCGCATGCTTGACCGGTGACCGGCGGTCGGCCGGGAGGATGTCTATCCTATGGGTCGGCAGTTCTTGCTGGGAGGACTCGGGGACCGCTCACCCGCGATCTCGAGCGATATCATCGCTCCATTCCTGCCGGAGCTGCTCGTCGATCCTTTCTCCGTAAACCAGACCTGGGTCGTTCACGATGCCCGCCCATGGAATAGTACGGGAGTGCTCCGCCGTTGCGACAAGTTTCTCCGTGATAAGCTGGTGAATCACTTCGGAGAACGACACCTCCCGGCGCTGAGCCTCGCGCTCGACGAGCTTCGCTAACTCATCGGAGAGTGTGATCGTTTCGCGTTTCATCTACATACCTCATCTTGGGATAACTACGTCTCGTCGTCGAGGGTTAAGAGCCAGATGTCGGCTTCCGAGGTGATCATCGTGAAGTAGAGGGTCCGCCCGTCGGGAGTCAGCGCAAAAAATCCATCAACCTTGTGAGGCTCCACAGAGAGCACTTCCCGCTCTTCCAGGGTTCGGCTATCGATGAGAACGATGGCCTGGCCGGTGCTCGTCAGCAGTGTATCCGTGTCGGCAACCCACCTAGCGTTCAGCCCGGCATCGCTCAGCTTCGTATACCGCTGCGACTCGAGGTCATAAACGGCCACGCCACTGAACCTCCCAGATGTTACCTGCCCGCCCGCCAAGCGACGACCGTCCGCCGACCAGTCTGTCGGAAAGAATCTGTCAGAGGCATCCTCTAAAGGTGGCAAGACTTCCGGCTTCTGTTCACTGAAGCTGGTGTCGAGGCGAAAAATGGCGGGCTCGATCTGTGGAAAGACGGTATAAGCCATTAAAGATCCATCCGGCGACCACACTGCGATGTTCGCGTAACCGCTGGTATCGGTGAGCTGGCGAAGCCCGCTGCCGTCCGGACGGACGGTCCAAATCTCATAGTTACCCGTTCGATCGGAATGGAAAGCGATCCGCTCACTATCGGGTGACCACCGGGGATTTCTGTCCTTGGCGAGGTCGTCGGTGAGCTGTCTGCGAGCGCTTCCATCGGATCGCATCACGAACACGTCCAGCTGTTGGCCTGCCGTCCAGTAGGTCAGCCACTCGCCGTCGCGGGAAGTATCGGTCACGTTGAAGCGATTAGATCCCCGCGTGACAGCGACAGGGCTGCCGACTGCCTCGCCAGCCGAAGGGTCGAAGCCCACTTTATGGATATTCCAAGCCACCGATTGAGTTACGTAGGCTACTTTCCGGCCATCTCCGGAAAGGCTGAGGTGCAGAGCTTCCGCAGCCACCCCGCTTGTGACTGGCTCCGGGTTTCCAAGAACCTCACCGGTTTCCTCTCTGATGGCGACGCGCCACAGGTTCATGGCGCCACCCCGGTCACTCGAAAAGTAGAGGTATTTGCCATCCGGTGACCAAACCGGGTTCCAGTCGAAGTGACCGTCTTCGGTCACACGAACGGGCTCACCACCGTCTGCAGGTATCGTCCAGATCTCGGCGCCTTCGACGAGCGACCAGAAGGCGATGCGGTGACCGCGCGGAGACCAATGAGGCTGAGCAGCGTCGTCATCCGTGAGAAGCTTTTTTTCGCCGCTCGTGGTGTCGATGATCCAGAGCTCACTCGGTGGCCGGTCGCGGATATTTGAAGTCACGCCGGTCGCGCAGACGATCCGCTTTCCATCCGGCGACCAGGCGGGGTTGTACCCGAAGTCGGCCACCCGCGTCACCGACTCTCCGGTGCGTCCCATCAAAGAAAGCCCGCCTCCGTCTCGCTCGGAGCGAAACACGATCTGCCCCCCGTCCGGCGAGAAGGCGGGCTGGGTGTCATCGGCCTCGACGCCCTCGGTGAGGTTGATGGCTCGCTCACCGCCCACGCTTTGGAGATAGATGTCCCAATTCCCGGAGGTGTCGCTCGCGTAGACCACCCAGTTTCCATCGGGCGAGAGGGTAGGAAACAATTCTCGGGCGGGATCGGTCGTGAGCTGGGTGAATCTACCCGCGACCCCCTGTCCGTTTTGGCTCGTCGATGCGGAATCGTCCGGTCGGAGAAAGTACCCAACCAGCGCGGCCACGACCGCCACCGCGCCAACCGCGGCCCAGACGGTCCAGTTCTTTCGAGCCGGGGCAGCGGCCTGCCCAGTCTCGAGAACACCCGAGTCCAGCTCCTGCTTGAGCTCGTCGAGCTCGTTCCTCAGGTCCTTGGCCGATTGATAGCGGCGTTCCGGATCTTTCACCAGCGCGCGCTTCACGATCCGCGCGAGCTCCGGAGGGCAGGTGGGATTGAGCGTCGTCACGGATGTGGGAGTGTCGCGAAGAATTGCGGAGAGAAACGAGCCCGGCCCGTCTCCCTTGAAGGGACGCTCGCCGGCGAGCATTTCATAGAAGACGATGCCGAGGGAGAAGATGTCGGTACGGTGATCGAGCGGCTTGCCCTCGGCCTGCTCCGGCGACATGTACGCAGCCGTCCCCACGATGCGCCCCGCCTCGGTCATGGCCGCAGTCGGGAGCGCGCTGTCGGATGCATCTCCCGCCTCGGGCCGCAGCTTGGCGAGGCCGAAGTCCAGGATCTTGAGCTGCCCCTCGTCGCTCACCATGATGTTGTCGGGCTTCAGATCTCGATGCGTGATGCCGTGCCCGTGCGCGGAGCTCACCGCGTCCGCGACCGGAACCGCGATCTCAAAAAAGCGTTTCAGCCCGAGATCTTTCGATTCAATGAGGTCGGTGAGAGTCTTCCCTTGGACGAGCTCCATGGTAATGAAGTGGACCCCGTCCGATTCTTCGATGGAGTGGATGGTGACGATGTTCGGGTGATTGAGCGCCGCGACCGCTTTGGCTTCACGCTCGAATCGCTCCCTCCGCTCCGCGTTAGCCGTCATATCAGACGGCAGAACTTTGACGGCGATCTCCCTGTCGAGCTTCGGGTCACGCGCGCGGTAGACTTCGCCCATGCCACCCGCACCGAGCGCGGAGAGAATCTCGTAATTTCCCAGACGATGGCCAGCGCTAAGAGCCATGACCCCTCACCCAATCCCTCTCCCCAAGGGGGAGAGGGTTAGATCGAGTGACGAGGCACGTGCACTCAATGGCCTCGTCAAACCTAGAATAGTCGGTCCCAGTTTCGTGCCGGGATTCAAGGACATAGCTGGCCTTTCTTACTGAGGAAAATAGCCCGGCACGAAGCGAAAAGTCAAAGCGTTGTGCGGTGGTAACCGTGCTAGAGTTGACGCATGGCACGACTACATTTGCAGGTATCGAAGGCGATTGAGGAGGCAGTGAAACGCCGCGCGCGAGCCAGGGGGATGAGCGTCTCGAGTTATCTTGCGGAGCTGGTTCAACGCCAAATCGCGGATAACTGGCCTGAAGACTTCTTTACCGATGTCGTGGGAGGCTGGGCCGGCGAGCCCTTGACGAGACCCGCTGATTTGATGCTCGAGGAAAGAGAAGGGTCCTAGCTTTTGTCAGGAGCCCGGGCCCACTGGGCGGTGCGGCTTGGAGGTGTTACCTATCTCCACAAATCCCGAATTGGCAAACGTTTTCCAAGATTATGTTAAATTCGCCGTTTCGAATCTACCCAAATAACTCGGGACGTGAGAAAAATTCGGATTGCGGGGAGATGGGGATGGTTGGTCCACAGTTCTGACGATCACGGCGATCGGGCCGGCATCCCGCGGATTCACGCCGTTATCGGCGCTGGAGTTTCGATGATGCCTTCTGACACGCTGAAACTCGCCCGGCTGCGTGTGCACAATCGCCGGTCGGGTGGCGCTCACGCCGGCACGGGCTCCGATACCAAGTTCGGCCTCCATCGGAGGCGAATCCACTGCTGGATATCGTAGGTGAGGGCGGCCCAGAGAGATTCGGTGCGCACTTTGGCGATTCCGCGCACGCTAAACTGCCGCAGGCCGAACTTGGCTTTGATCCAAAGATTCGGAAACTCGGCCACCTGCGAGCGTGTCTTATAGATGGCCTTGGCTTCGTCGGTCTGCATCTTCTGCCGGAATGCGGCTATCTCCGGCAAGGGTTCGAGCCTTTCGATCGACCGACCGCTCGACGCGCGAGGACAGCAGAACTCCTTGACCGAGCACGTGTCGCAATCTTTCGCCGAGGCCTTGTATCGATAGCGCATCATGCCATCGCGTTCGAACTTTGCGTCGTAGCGTAAACGCTTGCCCTGCGGGCATACGTACGTGTTGCTCGCCTCATCGTGCACAAAGCTCGATGCTTCGAAAGCCGAAATAATGCCGTAGCGCTGATAGGACTTGCGCCGATTGGCCTCTGCCGACTTGCCCCGGGGCTCAGGGCCGACGAGGTCGATGCCGCGCTTCGCCATCTCCACGATGTTGTGGCTACTGATGTAGCCCCCATCTACGACCACCTGATCGGGCGTGCGCTGCAGCGTCTGTTCGATCCGTTCCATCGCCGGCGTCAGCTGCTGATAATCGCTGCCGGCCTGCGTGGCATCGATGTCGACAATCAAGCCGTGCGCGGCATCCGTTAAGATCTGGACGTTGTAGCTGGGCGCGGAACCGCCCTCGGCTTGCTTCATCACCCGCGCGTCGGGGTCGGTCGTGCTCACGCGCTCCATGCGGCTTTTCGCCGCTTTCAGCTTGTCGAATTCCTTCAACGCTGATTCTAGCCGCTGGCGTCTCTCACGCTTGGCGCGTTGCTGCGCTGCCTGCATCTGCCGGCTCGATTCCTCCTCCGTCTGTGCCTCGAGGGCCTCGACCGCCTCACGCGCCTGCTCCAGATACGCCTCGACTCGAGGCTTACGGCGAAATCTATTCGACGATGCGTTCGCGCGCACCTTCGTCCCATCCTGCATGACCCGCTCGAGTGGGATCAATCCTTCCGCACTCAGCAGCCCTAACGTTTGCACAAACAACTCGTGCAAGGCGTCCGCATGCGCGACCCGAAAGTCCGACAGCGTGTGCGCACTGATGCCTTCCATCCCCGTCAGCCATTGATACCCCGGCTCATGCTCGCACAGTCGCTCAATCGCGCGGGCCGAACTCTCTCCCCGGCTGTAGCTGTAGACCCAAAGGCTCACCAGAAGCTGCGGGTCAAACGCAGGCCGGCCTGCGGCACCGGCGACCGAGCGGACCTGCTCCCTATAGCGACTAAGATCCAGCTGCCCCACGAACTCCCAGATCGCACGCGCTGGGTGATCCCTGGGGATCAACCGCTCCACGTCGACCGTCCGCAGCAGCATCTGCGCGCGATCGACCACCTTCAACCGAGCCTCTCCCGCCCGCTCGCACTCATCGCCGTCACCACCATCGCCAGGCACGGGCAAGCCCGGCAACGACGCTTGCTTATCGCCCACGCTTACCCCACTTCCTCCTACGATTCGTCACGTATCCCATGACCGCAATCTTGCAACATAGCTGCAACGTGAGTAAAGCCCAATTTTTTCTCACGTCCTTGGTCCGGACCAAGTAACCAAAAGTAACAACTACGGGTCTTCTCGAAGAGCTTTTTTTGGCCGAGGGCTTCGTTGGTAATTGGAGTCTAAGTTACGAATCTACGTTCTTATCTCGTCGGCCAGTCCAGGAATCGCAGTGGGAGGAACGACGTCGATCGAATCGTGTAAGGCGTACTCTTTCGATCCCGGGTAGCCGACCCACAGTCTCTCGAGTCCGAGATCTTCTAAAGCGATCAGCATGGGTCGCTTTCTTCGGGGAGCATCCTGATACTGGAACTCGAACCCGTGGCGCTTGCCGCCCAGCATCACGACCAAGTCGAGCTCGATGCTTCATTCGTCTGCTATTGCGGACAGCCTGCCGAGTCGACCGCTCTCCGTTCTTCTGAGCATTTCTGCTTTCGGCGCCTTCCAGGTCTTCATCTTCGCCAGGTCTGGCGCGTAGACTCGCATGATGACATCCAGGTTCAGATCCTCGCAGGGCGTGCCGGCAGCCAGTTCTCTGCCGGCACGCCCTGCGGCCGTTTCGAGGCGTCCGCCCGTGATCGGGCTAAGTCCTAGCTGCCGTGGCCGGTTAGCTTGGGCGGTGACCCTCTCGTAGGCTGGGTGGTCTACGGTCTCGATCGGTGGCCGAGATAGAAGGGGGGAGGGACAACGACGACCGGTGCCTTTTAGTCGTCGTCGGCCCTCCGCCGGCGCCAGCAGTCCTACTGGTGCCTGCCCAACTTGAAGACGACTCCCGCACCTAGTCGAAATTGATTGAGCGTGGTGTCGGCGAGAATCGCTCGATAATCGCCCTGCAAACGGATGGCTACGTTGTCTGAAACACTGACGTCGATTCCACCACCCGGTTGAAGGGCGAACTGGGTCGCCGACCGGCTGAAATCGCGGTCGAGCAAATCGAGAGCCTGGTTAGGGAGGCTAGGGAGGTTAGGTAGGTTGGGTATGTTGGGTAAGTTAAAGTTAGGTAGGTTGAAGTTCGGCAAGTTTAGATCGAGGTTAGCAGCACCCCGGGCAGCTCCGCCCAGCATCTGAAAAAAGAACGTCACGTTCTTTCCTCGTTTCGTGAACTTGGGACCAGCCATGTATGTCGACACGTTGATGTCGATGCCTTGGCCTAGGAAAGTATCGCTTCGGTAGTTGGCCCCGACTTCGCCAGCTACGGCCAGCCAATGGTTGAAGTTGTAGGCGACGGGAACGGTCCAGCCGACGGGAAGCGTCTCGTCGATCGTCTGTTCACTCAAAATTGAATAGTTGACACCGATCTCGAACTTGGGTGTTTCTTGCGCGATGGCCGGTGAAGCGGCGATAGCTGCCATCACCAGCAAGACAGGAAGAATTCCGATCCGTTTCGTCATTCGTTGTTGCTCCTTTCTGAAATTGCTTTCTTTCAGAGGGTGTCCTACTGCAAGGGGCGTTCCACCCTGCGGGAGGTCGATCAAGAGCTGGAGTTGCTTGTAGTTAGCCGTTAGAAGTGTCTTGGGGAGGGAGATAAGGGACTAACCGATTGGATAGGGATCTATCCGAAGGGTGAACTACTAAGCGCCGCTTGAGGTCTTGTGGCAGTCTTCTTGAAGCTCCGTGACCCTGGCCCGGTTTGTTCCGAGGGCCGTGGCGAGGTTCTTTACCAGTGTGGCGAAAAAGGGCTCGCCGGTCTCGGCGGAAGATCGTGCGGAGAGCGGTGTCCTCGTCCAGCAGAGACATCGAAGCGTGTTGTTCGATTCAGCGTGTTACCTTGGGTGAAATAACCCCCGGTACGCCCTTGTCTCGCATGGAATCGTTGAATTGATTGACCTCGCTCTCGAGAAGTTGCCTGAGAGCATCCATGTGAGGGGCAAGCTCGGTGTTCAAGTCTTCGAATCGCCGGTAAGAGCCCTCGGTCGGGCGTCCATATGCGCTGTTCACGTGTCCGTAGAGGTACACGAACTGGTTGTCGATCTTGGGGGGGAAGTTGAGTGGATCCTGTGATACTTCGTTCTTTGTTTGGATGAGCTCATCTTCGATCGCGGTCAATTGTTCCCCTATTGATTTTGACGTCTCGCTGAAATCCCCTTCGTAGCCCGCTTCTTCCGCCCGCTTGGCGACCTCTTCGAGCTGGGTCCGCACGGAGCGGATCGTGCGAATGCCATCGTGAATCTTACCGATGCGGTCCCTAATGGCCATCACCAGCTCGAAGTTCTTAGCCAGATCCTGTTGCGTGACGTGCTCGAGCCGCGGATCTTTCAACACTTCAAACGATTCCGTGTGGCTCCAGTCGCCGATGCTGAGGCGAACCTGGTACATGCCCGGAGCCGCGTAGGCGCCGCCGGTATAGCCCAACGACATGACGGAGCCTTTGACAATGTCCGGCCCAGGATACTTGAGGTCCCAGACGAAGCGATTCATCCCCTCCTCGGCAGGAGCAGGCTCGTCTTTTCGGTCGCGCGGGCGGGAATTGCTATCACCTTCTCCTGTCGCGTCGTCCTCCTTCTTCCGGTTCGTGTGAGTTTGAATCACGTTCCCATCGCGATCCAGGATCTCGAGCCTCAATGCTTTCTCTTCAGGCTTCTCCGCCAGGTAGCAATAAATGATGGCACCGGCAGGGGTGGCCTCGCGCGCTCGGGAACCGCGGAAGCGCCCCGTTCTGACGCGGTGGGCGTCGCGGGGCTTGAACAGGTGCGATGGAGCGGTTGCTACTTGGTCGGTGATTTGATGTAGCGGTGTCAGGTCGTCGAGTATCCAAAACGAGCGACCATGCGTGGCAACCACGAGATCCTTCTCGTGCACTTTCATGTCAGCGATCTGGACTACCGGCAGGTTGAGTTGAAGCGATTGCCAGTGTTGGCCATCGTCGAAAGAGACGAACATGCCAAACTCGGTCCCGGCATAGAGCAGCCCCTTCCGATCAGGATCCTCTCTTACGACGCGCACCGGATGGTCGGGCGGGATTCCGTTACGACCGTTGGTGAGGAGCTTCCAGCTGTTTCCATGATCGTCGGTGCGAAAAATATAGGGAGAAAAATCGTCCCAGCGGTACTTGTAGACCGCGATGAATGCGCGGCCCGCTTCATGGGTCGATACCTCGATTGTGTTGACCGTGCCCCATTCGGGCATGGCCGCCGGAGTAATGCTGGTCCAGCTCTCGCCATTGTCACGGGAGATGTGGACGAGGCCATCGTCCGTTCCCGCCCACAACACTCCCGGGGTGTGTGGCGACTCGAGAAACGCGAAGATCGTGTCGTACACCTCGACTCCAGAATCGTCGTGCTGGAGCGGCCCTCCGGGGAGCTCCTGTTTTTCGGGGTCGTTTCTCGTGAGATCGCCGCTGATCGTCTCCCAACTCATGCCGCGGTCCCGGGTCCGGTGCACGTAATTGGACGTGTGGTAGAGCACCTCGGGATCGTGGGGCGAGAAGACAATGGGCGCATTCCATTGAAATCGGTACTTGAGGTCTCTGGCCGGGACGCCATCTGCGAGTTGGGGATAAATGATGACGTTGCGTCGATGACCGGTACGGTGGTCGTACCGGTCGATTCTCCCGATGTAGTTGCCGGCGTATGAAAGATCTGGGTCTTCGGCGCTGACCGCGATGTGTCCCGACTCTCCGCCGGCGACGTCGTACCAATACTGCTTCGGTGTCACACCTCCCGGGTTCCGAGACGGCACGCTAATCGTGGAGTTGTCTTGCTGTGCTCCGTACACGCGGTAAGGGAAACGGTCGTCAACGGTCACGCGATAAAACTCCGCGGTGGGTTGATTGAGCTGGGTGGACCACGACTTGGCGTCGTCCAGCGAAACGTTGGCACCTCCATCGTTGGCCTGAATCATGATCTTCGGTTGCTCTGGGTTGATCCACATATCGTGGTTGTCGCCGTGGGGGACACGGATCGATGTAAACGTCTTTCCACCGCCGATGGATTTGTAGTAGCCGCCGTTCATGATGTAGACGGTGTTCTCGTCGCGCGGGTGGGCATAGATGTGAGAGTAGTACCAGCCGCGTACCTGCAGTCTTCGATCCTTATTGATTTGTTTCCATGTATCTCCGTCATCGTCGGAGCGATAGACGCCGCCTTCGCCATCTCTCGCGGTAACCAGGGCCCACACGCGGTTGGGATTCTCCAGTGAGACCGATACGCCGATGCGGCCGATGAGTCCGGCCGGAAGTCCGCCGTTCAATTTTTCCCACTCGTCTCCGCCGTCGGTCGTCTTGTAAAGGCCACCTTCTTCGGCTCCATCGATCAGAGTCCAAGGTTTCCGCTCGGCTCGCCACATCGCAGCGTAGATTTGGCGCGGGTTCGCCGGATTCATCGAGAGATCGACGGCGCCGGTTTCCTCGGAAATGAAGAGCACCTTCTCCCAGCTCTTGCCGCCGTCCTTTGTGCGGAAGACGCCACGCTCCGGGTTCGGCCCAAAAATATGCCCGAGCGCAGCCACGTAAACCAAATCTGGATTGCTTGGGTGGATGCGAACTCGCCCAATCTGTCCTGCCTCGCGAAGACCCACGTGAGTCCAAGTCTTCCCGGCGTCGGTGGATTTGTAGACTCCATCTCCGACGGAGATGTTGCCCCGCGGACAGGCGGAGCCCGTCCCTACATAGATGACGTTGGGGTCGGAAAGCGATACATCGATTGCGCCGATCGAAGCGACCTCCAAGAAGTCGTCGGAGATGTTTTCCCACGTTTCGCCGGCATCGTGTGTTTCCCACACACCGCCGCCCGTCGTTCCCATGTAGAAGGTGAACGGTCGCATGGGGACTCCGGCGACCGCCGTGACACGTCCTCCGCGATAGGGTCCGATGAGGCGGTATTCCAATGCCTCGTAGAGGCTCGGGTCGTAGACCACGTTGGTAGCGTCGGTTTCGCTCTCGCTCGCGGTGGATGAAGGGCCGATCAGCAAGACTGCAAAGGCCAAAAAGGGCAGGGCCGAGGGTCGGAGCATTGCGGGATTATATATCGTGGCACGTCGGAGGCGTGCCCCTTAGAGGCGTGGGCAGCTGGCCTAAGTGGTTCTTAGGCATGCGCTTTTCTGGTCCGTTTCTACGTCGGCTCAGGAGGCGACCGAGTGCATCGTTCCCAAGGAGCAGGTCATCGGAACTTCGGTAGGACCGGATGGCATCCCGTCGCTGACATCACCCGAGGTGGTCGAGGCTGCCGCGGGGGACGAGTTCATGTTCGCGGGCGATCTCGTTTTGGGCATCGTGTTGAACGGGGAAGCCAGGGCCCATCCCGATATTTCCTTTTGGTTCGCCTGGGCCGGCTTTAATCGAGACACCGAGATCTACAGCAACATCCAGTAGAAGACCTCGCTACCTAAGCAAGCAGCGCCCGGTGTGTCTTCATGCCCGCAAGCGCGCGGTCGATGTGTGCTTGAGTATTGTAGAGGTGAGGGCAAAGGCGCAGACCGCCCGTTTGCGCCGCGGCGATGCCTTGCTCTTCGTAGAGCGCGTCGAAGGCTTTCTTACGGTTCTCTTGCGTCATCTCGACGATGCACACACCGCCGCTGAGATTGGGGTCCATCGGTGTGACTAGTCTGGCGCCCATTTCTTGCAGGCCGGCCTTCAAGGTGCCCGCCAGCTCGTAGACGCGGGCTTCGATGCGCGTGGGATCGACCCTCTGGTGAAAGTCCACGGCCGTACCCACCGCTGCCAAGCAGGGGTCATCACGTTGACCGAGCGACTCGAACTTTCTAGCCCCTTTGAGCTCGGTGTGGACGCCGTCGCCCCATCCTGGCGCCACGACATTCGGCCAGATCTTGGAGACGTGGTCTTCCTTTACGTAAAGCATGCCGGCCTCGAGTGGGCCGACTAACCATTTGTGGGTGCTCGCGGCGTAGGAGTCGCAGCCAAGCTCACGTAGGTCGACTTTCAGTGCGCCCCATGCTTGCGCCGCGTCGACGTGGACATGGATCCCGCTTCGATGCGCTACATCACAGAGCTCCTTAACCGGCAGTCGAATGCCGGTGACGTTGGAAACGTGCGTGATCGTGAGCACGCGGGTTCGAGGGCCGAGGGCGTTTTCGAAGACCGAGATGAGCTCGTCCACACTCGACGGGTGCCGTGGTGTGGTCACCCGCTTGGTGGTCAGACCGAAGCGAGCGGCTCTCACCTCCCAGGCAACGTTATTTGTGGGATGGTTCTGATCCCAGAGTACTACTTCGTCGCCTTCCTTGAGTGGAAGCCCGTTGTTGATGGTGTTGTTGGCCTCGCTGGTATTGCGCACCAGCGCGATTTCGTCGGCGCTCACGCCGAGGTGCTGGGCGACTTTGCTTCGCGATTCTTCTCGAAGCTGGGCGAACTTCGCACGATTGTTGAACGAGCAGTCCATGTTGATGTCGCGCGTGAGCGCGACCACGCGATCGGTCACGACCCGAGGCGCCGGACACAAGTTGGCCGCGTTCATCGGAACCTTCTCTTCGCGAAAAGGAAATTGCTCTCGCACCATCTCCCAATAGGCTTCGCCCTCATCGGGAGCGGGCAGCGGGGAGTGCGATTCACCGAGGGCCTTTGCCGCGGGCAGTAACGCCGCACCGCCGGCTAGGCGCTTGAGGAAGGAACGACGGGACGTCTCTGGGACCATTTCGGACCTCCTTCGATAGGGGCATCTTACATCAACGCGATTCGCGCGGGCGCAACAACGCGGCGGATGGCTCGGGGGTCTGGCGCTCGCCATTGTACTCGTAAGACATTGATCAAACAATAGTTATCCTGTGGGATTAGCCTCCGCCCGAGCCCGACCCCCGCGGCTCCTTGGCAGCGAAGGGTTTTACAGGTACAATGAAATAGTTCCTGAAAATTGAGCCCCGGAGGGTCACAACATGAAGGTCGGCGACTGCATGACCAAAGACCCGCACTTCGTCCATGAAGACGCCAGCATGAAAGAGGCGATGGTATTGATGCGTCAGCATCACATACGCCATCTCCCCATCACCGAGGGTACGATCTTGGTAGGCATCGTGACCGATCGAGACATCCGGAAAGCATCACCCTCACTTTTGTCGGGCGTGGACATGAGCGAGTACGAAGAAGTGCTGAGCAACACTCCGGTTTCCCGCATCATGACGCGGGAGCCGTTCACCGCGACGACAGAGATGGAACTCAAAGATGCGGTTCAGATTCTCGTCGACAAGAAGGTCGGCGGACTACCGGTGGTTGATGGTAAAGAACTGGTCGGGATTTTCACCGAGATTGATGCACTCAAAGTGCTGGTGAACGTCCTGTCCGAGGTTGCCCAGTAACTCGAAGTCGCTCGAAGCCTTCCTCGGTCATTTGTTCGGCCGAACGCGTGAGCGTTGCCGGATCTACCCCTTGCTGGAGATGTACTTGATCAGGTCTCTCACTCGGCAGGAGAAGCCCCACTCATTGTCGTACCACGAGAGAATTTTAACCGTGTTGTCGCCCACGACCTTAGTAAAAGGTGCGTCCACGATCGAGGAATGTGGGTTTCCCCGGAAGTCGATCGAGACCAGGGGCTCATGGGAAACCTGCAAGATACCCTTGAGCGCCCCACCAGCAGCTTGTTCCATCGCCTGATTGACCGTGTCGGCAGTGACCGTTTTCTCGACCACCGCTGTGAGGTCTGTGAGCGAGACGTTGGGGGTCGGCACACGCACCGAGATTCCGTCCAGCCTCCCCTCGAGCTCGGGCAGCACACGGGTAACCGCAATGGCGGCTCCGGTCGTGGTGGGGATCATGGAAAGTGCCGCGGCGCGAGCTCGGCGCATGTCCTGGTGGGGCAGGTCCAGCAAGCGCTGATCGTTGGTATACGAGTGGATGGTGTTCATGATCCCGCTGTTGAGTCCGAACTGTTCGTGGAGCACCTTCGCAATGGGCGCGAGACAGTTGGTGGTGCAGGATGCGTTGGAGATGATGTGGTGTTTATCCGGCGCGTATTTCTCGTGATTGACACCCATGACAACCGTGAAGTCTTCGCCTGTCGCGGGAGCGGTGATGATGACCTTCTTCGCTCCGGCGCTCAGGTGTTTCGCCGCGTCGTCTCGCTTGGTGAAGAGACCGGTCGACTCGACGACCACGTCGACGCCCAGTGACTTCCACGGTAACTCTCCCGGATCTCGTACCTTCAGGACTTTCAGCCGTCGAGAGCCGACGTGGATCTCGTTGCCTTCTGCCTTCACATCCGTTTCTAGGTTCCCGAGGACCGAGTCGTACTTCAACAAGTGGGCCAACGTTCTAGCGTCGGTGATGTCGTTGACCGCCACGTACTCGATGTCCTTGTCTTCCAGCGTGGCGCGGAGGATATTCCTGCCGATGCGTCCGAACCCGTTGATCCCAACCTTGATTGCCATCGATTACTCCTTCAAATATGCGAGTCGAGGAGCAGAGTATAAGATTGTGGCTCCGGGGCTGTCAAAGTGGGTTAAAAAGGCTTCATTGACAGGGCCTTGCGGGCCCCGCTATAGTCGGCCGTTTCATGTATCTTTTCTATAGTCTGGTCTTAACGGTGGGAGCAATACTCAGCCTACCGTATTTCATCTATCGCGGCCTCGTCACGGGCAAATACTGGCCATCACTCAAGGAACGTCTGGGTTTTCTGCCCGCTTCCTTGAACTCCGAGCGGCAGTCTTCGATTTGGGTGCACGCGGTCTCGGTTGGCGAAGTGATCGCGACGCGCTCGCTACTCCCGTTGATCCGCGAATCGTTTCCCGACACGCCGGTCTTCGTATCGGTGACCACGCTCACCGGAAAACAAATCGCCGACCGACAACTGCGAGAGGCCGATGGCGTGTTTTTTTGTCCCTTCGACTGGTGTTTCGCGGTGCGTCGAGTGGTTGCTCGGATTCGCCCTCGCGCGTTGATGCTCATGGAGACCGAGATTTGGCCAAACATGCTCAAGGCGTGTCACGACGCTGGGGCGGCGACGATGTTGGTCAATGGTCGGATCTCCGATCATTCGTACGGCCGCTACCGACTCATCCGGTTTTTTCTACGCCGCTTTCTGAAGCCCGTCGACTCCTTCTGCATGCAGACCGCCCGTTACGCGGAGCGCATCATCGACCTGGGAGCCGCTCCGGAAAAGGTCCACATCACGGGAAGCCTCAAATTCGATGCGGTCGTGCCTACCCAGGGACCGCCGTCAGACGCCGCGCAGTTGATACCTCCGGGGCGGGTCGTGTTGGTCGCCGGGAGCACGCTCGCACCAGAAGAGGAGATTTTGCTCGACACGTTTGAGTCACTGCGTGGAGAGTATCCTCACTTGTTTTTGATCATCGCGCCTCGGCATCCGGAGCGTTTCGATGAGGTCACGAAGCTTGCAGAATCGCGTAGCCTCGATGTTGTCCGGCGTTCTTCGCTCGCTGGTCCCGATACGGACGCGAACGTCATGGTGCTCGATACGCTGGGTGAGCTGGCGTCCATCTATCGCGCGACCGATGTGGTCTTCATTGGCGGAAGCCTCGCGACATGGGGAGGCCATAACCTCATCGAACCCGCCGCGGAAGGAAAGCCGGTCGTTTTCGGCCCGCACATGAGCAACTTCCAAGAGATCGCGTCCTCTTTTCTCGGTGCGGACGCAGCGGTGCAGGTGAACGGGCGCGATGAGCTTCGAGAGGTGTTGTCGCGCTTGCTGAAAGATGAGACTTGGCGCGGTGGCTTGGGCGCGCGGGCGCGCGAGCACGTGGAGGCGAACCGAGGCGCGGGCCGAAAGACAATGGAGAGCGCTCGCCGAGCGGTCGGCGCTGCGACATGAGCGGATCTGTTTTGGAGACGATCGCACTACCAGCCACTGTTCCGATTTCATGGGCCTATGGCGCGGTCGTGGGAGCGCGGAACTGGCTTTACGAGCACGAGGCTCTCTCGGTGAAAAAGCTTCCCGCGGCTGTGATCAGCGTCGGAAATCTGACGGTCGGCGGGAGCGGCAAGACGCCGCTGGTGGCCCATATTGCCCGCCACTTTCTTTCCCAGGGTCGCCCGGTGACGGTTCTCTCGAGGGGTTACCGGAGGGCTTCTTCAGGTGCCACCCACTTGGTGGTGTCGGACGGCCGGTCCATTCTCGCCGGGGTGGACGAGGCAGGTGATGAGCCCATGGAGCTGGCCCAGCAAGTTCCCGGACTCGCGGTTGCCGTCGGGGCCAACCGCTACGAGGTGGGGATGGAGCTCTATCGGAAACGAGGCCCGCAAATCTTCATCCTCGACGATGGATTCCAGCATCGACGTCTTGCTCGTAATCTCGACATCGTGTGCATCGATGCCGAGGAGCCGGTGGAGACTCTTCGTATGCTTCCGGCGGGAAGGCTGCGCGAGCCGCTCGCCAATCTGGAGAGAGCTGGAGCGTTGGTGTGGACGCGTTGGCGAGAGGGGAGCCCTTCCAAATCCTTGGAGTCGCGGGTCCTGCGATCCCTTAGCTACGACCGGCCCATCTTTCGGTCGATCAACAGCGTCTCGGCGCTGCATCCACTCGGGAATCCAAAGAAGACGCTCCCGCCCGATAGTCTTCGCGGTCAGGACGTGGGTGTCTTGGCTGCCATCGCCCGGCCCGAGCGGCTTCGGCAGGATGTCGAGGCGTGCGGGGCTCGTGTGGTGTGGTCGTGCTCCAAGAGGGATCACCACGCGTGGCAGCCTGACGAGGTCAGGCAGCTTCTCCGAGCCGCGCAATCCAGCGGAGCCAAGGCGGTGGTGACGACCGGAAAGGACGCCGTGAAAATGTCTTTGGTCGGAGATGTGGCGGTGCCCCTCTACCAGGCGACATTGGAGACGCGGATCCTCGAGTCGGAAGCCTTTGAAGTTCTGCTAGATACGATGCCGGGGTTCGAAGGCCCCCACTCCCTCAACGACGACACCGCGTAAAGGCGTGTCCTTCATAAAGTTATGCTTTCACGCCTAGCTTTCTCGTTGTAAAATCAAGGCGCCCCTACCGGGCCCTGCAGGTTGGACTCGGGCCCGGGCCCTTCCGACGAAGGAGCCTGGGGATAAACCTATAGATGACAACGTTTCGGCACCACGTGGAGTACCTGACCGTGCTTGCTTTAGGCTATGCGATGCGGCCGCTTCCTCGCCGGTCCCGCTTGGCGCTCGGAAGGACGCTCGGCAGCATTGTTTTCTCCGTCGACAAGAAGCACCAAGCGGTCACCATCAAGAACTTGAATACCGCGTTCGATTCGACGAAGTCCGCGGAGGAAAAATACGCGATCGCGCGCGGAACCTTCCGTCACTTCGGTGCCATGCTCTTCGAGCTCCTCGCCCTAGGAAAACCGTCCCGGCGCAAGATCGAGAAAATCGTCGAGTTCGAAGGGCTCGAGAACTACGAACGTGCTCGTGCGGCAGGCAGGGGAGTCCTTCTCGTGGCGGCGCACTTCGGGAATTGGGAGATTCACGCCATCGCGCACGCCTACCGCCTGGGGCCGATAGCGGTGGTGGCGCGGCTACAAGACAATCCTCATTACAACCGATGGCTCGAGGACATCCGAACCGTTTCCTCGAATACCGTGCTTTACAAGCAGAGGGCGTTGGCCCGAATGCTCCGCATGCTGAGAGACGGTGAGACCGTCGCGGTGCTCGTCGATCAGAACGTTTCCACAGAAGACGCCATCTTTGTCGACTTCTTCGGCCGGCAGGCGGCGACGACGCCCGTAGTTGCCTGGCTCGCGGCCAAGACCGGAGCGGCCTTGGTGCCGGTTTTCACGTTGCCGCTAACGGACGGGCGGTACCGGTTGATCTACGAAACGCCGATCGATCCCAGCCCCTATGTTTCCTACCGGGGGTCCGAGCGCCGTCGAGTCATACAAGATCTGACGCAGCAGTGCGTGGGAGTTCTCGAAGGTTACGTGCGTCGGAACCCTGAGTACTGGCTTTGGATGCACCGGCGTTGGAAGACCAGGCCACCGGAAGAGCGAGAGGCGAGAGACGCGCAGATTCGAGAAGGGGCAGCGAGTTGAAACGCTCCATCCTCGTCTACGCACCAAGCTGGATCGGAGACGCCGTGATGTCGCTAGGCGCTTTGCGGAGCTTGAGACGTGCCTATCCCGATTCACGTCTCGCCGTGCTCGCGAAGCCATGGGTCAAAGAGCTCTACGCGTGTTGTGAGGCGGTGGATGAAACGCTGCAGTACGATCCTGGAAAGTCGCGCGGCGTCCGTGGTTTGCTCCGAACCGCCGGCATGCTTCGCGAAGCCAAGTTCGATTTGGCGGTGCTGTTTCCGAATGCATTTCGCGCCGCGGCGATCGTTTGGGCGGCCAGGATCCCCGAGCGTTGGGGATACGCGCACGATGGTCGGGGGCTTCTGCTGACAAAACCCGTCCCTCCGCCAGCAAGGCCCTTCGGGCGTCACCAGGCTTATTACTATTTGGATTTGCTGCGTCATCTAGGCGTCGAGACCGGCCAGCCTGATACGCACTTGAATCTGACCGAGCCCATGCGAGCCAAGGCCCTTGAGCTCTTAGGGAACTCAAACGGCCATGATGATGATGGGCGGGCGTTGGTTGGGATCCACCCCGGTGCCACCAATAGTCGAGCGAAGCGATGGATGCCCGAGCGTTACGCCGAGGTTGGAGACCGTTTGGCGGCTTCCCACAACGCTCGCATCGTTCTGCTCGGCGGACCGAGCGAGCAAGGTATCGCTGAAGAGATTCGATCTCATCTGAAAACGCCGTCCGTCAACCTCGCAGGAAAGACTTCGTTGGGTGAGCTCATGGGACTCGTGGGCTCACTTTCCATTCTGCTCAGCAACGACTCGGGGCCGATGCACGTGGCGTCCGCCCTCGGTGTACCCACGATCGCGGTTTTTGGTCCGACCGATGAACGCGAAACCGGCCCACTGAGTCCGAAAGCACGCGTCGTGAGACACCACGTGGAGTGTAGCCCCTGCCTGCTCAAAGAGTGTCCCATCGACCACCGGTGCATGGACCGCGTTACGGTCGAAGACGTCTACGGCGCGTCGGTGGAACTTCTCGAAGGAACCGGCTCTCGAGAGAGAGCGCGAATGACTTCGCCCTAAGTACTAGTGGACTGTAACAATGAAATCGATACTGGACATCATCGCCGTTATCCACGAGCCCCCTCACCCGCCCGCCTTCGGCGAACGACCTCTCCCCCGCGGTCGGGGGAGAGGTAAAAGAGGTGGTACCAACTTCGTTGGTACAGCCTACTAGTGACCATAAATGACTAAACAGCCCGGCAAGCCCGCGATTTTTTTGGATCGCGACGGTACCCTCAATGAGCCGGTGGGATTCGTTAATCACGCAAGCCTGTTTCGTTTGTTCCCCTGGACGGTGGACGCAATTCGGTTGATCAACCGTGAGGGGTATCTGGCGATCGTAGTAACGAACCAGTCGGGAGTTGCGCGCGGGCTCTACACGGAAGAATTAGTGGATGAAGTTCACGGACGATTCGAGAAAACCCTGGCCGACGCCGGGGTACATCTCGACGGCATCTACTATTGCCCCCATGGACCTACGCAAAACGAGTGCGACTGCCGCAAGCCCAAACCGGGCATGCTGCATCGAGCACAAGCCGATCTCGACATCGATCTCACCCGTTCAGTCGTGATCGGCGACGCCTACTCCGATTTGGAATTGGGCTGGAGCGTTGGAGCACGCTCAGCCTTGGTTCTCACCGGTTTCGGCCAGGGGAACTACGAGCATCAGCGAAGCGGCTGGGCACGCCAACCCGATTGGGTAGCGCCGAATCTCTTCTCGGTGCTGATGGACATTTTCTCGGAGGCGAACGCGTGAAGAACGAACCAAAACGTGGGCGGCTCCTCGAGCTCGTCAATCAATTTGGTCGGGTCAAAGTGTTGGCGGTCGTCGATCTGGTTGCCGATGAGTACGTCTACGGTCGTATCTCCCGCGTCAGCCGTGAAGCCCCCGTTCTTATCTTGAACCACGATCGCACGCAGGTGGTTCCGGGGGGCGGCGCGAATGCTGTCGCCAACATCGCTTCTCTAGGCGGGCGACCCATGACGGTGGGGCTGGTGGGAAAGGACGGTCCCGGGAAAGAGCTGCTAGCCGGTTTCCGCCGCTCTCGTATCAACACTTCGGCGATCTTGAGCCGGCCTCGCTACGAGACACCGACCAAGACGCGCATCCTCGCCGGAGGCGTTCATTCGACCAAGCAGCAAGTTGTGCGGATCGATCGAGACAGTCACGTGAACTCCGCCGGTGGTTTCCGTCGCGAGCTTCAGCGCTCCATCACAGAGCTCCTTCCGAGGGCGGACGTCGTGATGGTCTCCGACTATGGATACGGGCTCGTCACGCCGGAGATGGCTCGCTCGCTCGCGACCCGGGCGAGCTCGCTTCGCAAGTTCGCAATTCTCGACTCCCGTTACAATATTCTCGACTACCCTGGCTTTGCTGCCGCGACGCCCAACGAACCGGAAGTAGAGGCGGCCCTCGGCCTGAACATCGGAGACGATGCAGAAGCCCTCGAGCAGTCGGGCCGCCAGATGCTTCGGCGCCTTCGTGGCCAGGCGATCTTGATGACGCGGGGCAGCCAAGGCATGATGCTCTTCGAGCCCCGCCGGCAGACGAAACACATTTCGGTCTTCGGCACCGACGAGGTCGCGGACGTGACCGGTGCAGGCGACACCGTCATCAGCACCTTCACCTTGGCGCTTGGGGCGGGTGCCACTTTCCATGAAGCCGCACTACTCGCTAACTATGCCGGTGGCATCGTCGTCATGAAGAGAGGGACCGCGACGGTCTCTCAGGATGAGCTGGCAGCAGCCGTGGACACGTACAAGAAGGACTGATTTGGGTCGGCGAGTCGATCTCGAGACGGCCAGTCGTCTCGCAGCGGAAGCCCGTAATGCGGGACAGCGGGTCGTTCTTGCCAACGGCTGCTTCGACCTCATCCACGTCGGTCACGTACGTTACCTCCAAGGTGCCAAGGCCGAAGGCGATCTGCTCATCGTCGCGGTGAACGGCGATCGTTCCGTGGCAACGCTCAAAGGCCCCGGGCGTCCCTTTCTCAACGCCGATGCTCGCGCCGAGCTCCTCGCCGCGATGGAGGCGGTAGACTTGGTGGTGATCTTCGAAGAGGAGACGGTGGCCTCCCTCATCGATACTTTCCGGCCGGACGTCCATTGCAAGGGCACTGACTACACGGAGGGGAGTGTTCCCGAGCGCGAGGAGATGAAGCGGATCGGAGGTAGCACCAAGATCGTAGGTGATCCGAAAGATCATTCGACGCGGGATCTCACTGCGCTTTTGAGAGAACGGTTCTCGAAATCGTGAACTTTCTCATTGTTCGGCTCGGCTCGATCGGAGACATCGTTCACACGCTTCCCGCGCTGGCCGCGCTCCGTCAGGCGTTCCCCGAGGCCCACATCGACTGGCTCGTAGAGTCGCGCTCGAAGGAGATCCTGATAGGAAATCCCTGCATCGACGGCTTGCTGGAAGTCGACACACTGGCTTGGAGAAGGCGACTGTACTCTCCTGCGACCTGGGGCCAAATCGGAGAACGCCTCCGTGCATTGCGGGCGCGGCGCTACGATGCCGTCTTCGACTTCCAAGGACTGCTGAAGTCCGGGGTCTTGAGCCGGCTTGCTCGAAGTCCGAAACGCATTGGTTTTGCTCGCGAACATCTCCGGGAATCGGGGGCAAGCGTCTTCACCAATCAGCGCCTTTCGCCTCCGGAGGACGTGCGGCACGTTATCGACAGGAATCTCTATCTACTTCGCGCCGTTGGGATCGAGACATCGGAGCGCGTTTTTCCCATCGCGGTGCCAGAAGACGTTCGCCGCCGCGCCGAGGAAGGACTGGCTTCTTACGGCATTTCCGACTACGTGGCCCTCAATCCCGGTGGAGGTTGGCCGACAAAGCGGTGGAGTCCGGAGAGGTACGGGAAACTGGCGGAGGAAATCCAACGCGAATGGAATCTTCCTAGTCTCGTGCTATGGGGTCCTGGTGAAGAGGATTTGGCGGAGCGGATCGTCGCGTCCTCTTCAGGCTCGGCGCGGCGGGCTCCTGCAACTAGGCTCAAAGAAATGATCCCCTATCTCGAGGGCGCGCGCTTTTTCGTGGGTGGCGATACGGGGCCGCTTCACATCGCGTGCGCGCTTGGAGTTTCGGTCGTGGGAGTTTTCGGCCCGACCGACCCGGCGCGAAACGGTCCGTTTGGGGAAGGGGATAGGGTGGTTTGGAAATCGGTACCTTGTAGTCCTTGCTACAAGAGGCGCTGCCCAGGGTTCGACACCGTATGTCTACGCTCGATGTCGGTCCCCGAGGTGATGGACGCCGTCCGGCTTCAACTGAACGGGCCTGAACCGGACGTAGCGAGCAAAAAAAAAGAGCTACCTCGCGGGTAGCTCTTCTCGAAAAACGCTCGGTAGGCTTTACGCAGCTTCGATAGTGATCTGTCGCGGCTTGGCCTCTTCGGCCTTGGGTAGAGTGAGGGTCAAGACGCCGTCCTTGTAGCTGGCGTTGATCTTGTCCGCCGCCACACTGCTTGGCAACGTGAAGGACCGGTTGAACGAGCCATAGACCCTTTCGGACCTGAAGACGCCCTTATCGTTCTTACCGTTGACTTCCTTCTCGCGCTTTCTCTCGCCGCTTACGGTCAGAAGGTTGTCCTCGACGTTGATGTCGATCTCTTCCTTCTCGAGCCCAGGGAGTTCAGCCTTCAGCACGATCTCGCCTTCGTTGTCGAAAATGTCGACTGGCGGAGACCAGATGCCGGAGAAATCCTCACTGCGATCGAAACTTCGCTCGAACGTCCGCGCCAAAGGACCAAAGTTACTCCAGGGATTCCATCGAACTAGTGTAGTCATTGTCTATCCTCCTCAAGAATCTGGGGATTGGGCTTCGGGGCCCGCTCCTCTTCCAATCTCTAGGAGTAGTATAGCATCTGATTTATATATAATCAATAAATATTAGTTATTAAACGAAGATATTAACGTTAAATATGATATTTATTGTATAATATTTAACTCACTGAAACTTCAGTGGATACGCTGTTTAGCCTCGAAATAGGCCTATGATAGACTCCTTGACCAAGTGGGTGGCACTTGTTAGAAAGTAGACTTTCGGGGCTGCTGGTTCGTCTGAGGGTGCCGTTTGGCTGGCTAGTGGGTCTTGTGGCGGTATGGCTCGCCCGGCCTACCCCGACCTCTCTGGTTACCGGGTTGACGTGTGCTGCGGTCGGGGAGTCGATTCGAATCTGGGCGTCGGGCCATCTGGTGAAGTGGAAGGGACTCACGCGGAGCGGCCCTTACCGACGGACCCGCAATCCTCTTTACCTAGGCAGCTTTTTGGTCGGGATCGGTTTCGCAGTAGCCACCGCGCGGTGGGAAGTTGGGCTGTTGCTGGTTGCTCTATTGTTCGGTGTCTACCCCCACGTGATGACGGCCGAGGCGGCTAGGCTCACCGAGGCTCATCCGGACGCCTACCCCGACTACGCCCGCGAAGTGCCTCTGCTGCTGCCCGTTCCTGGCCGCAGGGCGAGCTCGGTTCAAGGAGGTGCGTTCTCGTGGGAAAAAGTGAGGGAGAACCGGGAGCACGTAACGGTTCTGGGGTGTCTTGCCGTGGGCTTGTTGCTGTGGTGGAGAATGGTTTGAGGTTGGGTCGGTCTGACGGTCTGTCAGGGAATCACTTTGCGCCGCTTGGTCATTTCCTCGTCGTAATACCTCCGGTAGAGGATGTCCCACTCCTCACTGCCTTCGGGGATATCGCGCTGCTGGCTTTCGATCTTCCGCCTAGCTTCGACGTCGATGATCTCGTCGTCCTTGAGCTCTTCGTTGATGACGCGCACGATATCCATGCGAATCTCACCGTCATCGCTGAAGAACTCCACCTCGGGGTTGGTGCGCAGATGGTCCATCAGAAGGTTGGTGATGTGGTTGACTTTTCCGTGCGAGAGCCGCATCGTCTTGATCCTTAAAGGATAATCTTCCTCTCTCGAGCCAGCTTCTTCTTGATCATCTTGAACATCTCGCGATACTCGACGTTCGTGCGCCGCATCTCCTCGGCGTGGTCGGTTAGGATGTCTCGGACCTCATCATTCAGTTGGTCTTCGACCATGAGCTCTTGAGTGATGAGGTCGACGAATCCCGAGATCAGCTTGGCCGGATCGTCGGATTCGATGTGCCCCTGCTCGATGAGATCCTTGGCGATCCGGTGGGCGATGAACTCAACTTGGTTACGGGTCAGCCTCATATCGTCTCAAACTTAATGTAAACATTGCAAAATATCACATGGCCCGCAGAGACTTCAAGAGAAACCTGAGGTCTTGCAGCCTTTGTCTTGTGGAACTTAGCTTGTTGATAGGAGCCGATTTGGCGCTTTTGGGGGTCTACGAGGAAGGTGGCCTCAGATTGACAAGCCGCAGGGTGACCGCTATACTCCGTTTCGCTTCAAACCGGGGGTTCCCAAAAACCCGTCAGGATGTCTGCCAACGACCATGCGGGGTCGTAGTTCAGTTGGTTAGAACGCCGGCCTGTCACGCCGGAGGTCGCGAGTTCGAATCTCGTCGGCCCCGCCATTCAAAAGCACAGCAGGATCAACAGCTTGTGCTGTTTTCCTTTCGTCGAGATCCAACCTAGATCCACCCAACTGTGCGGTGATTGTGCGGTTTTCTTCCTCTCTTCGTGCCTCGGTGACAGTTCGCAGAGTGTTTTCCGACGCTTGGGTTAGGGCGTAGTTGGCGAGGGCCCGGCCCGCTTCCAGAAGGTCGTCGTCCGTCGTGATGTTGTACCGCTTGAACACGGAGCGCGATCGGTGTCCGGTAATCCTCATCGCCACAGTCTCAGTGACTCCAGCTCGGACTAGATTTCTTGCGACACTCCGTCTGAGATCATGGAATAGCTTGCTATGGAGCCCCGCCGCCCGACACGCGTTCTTCCAACTCTTGCGCCAGTCTCCGATTGATCGGTCTTTGTGGTGAAAAACAAAAGGGGAGTCCATGCTCCGGAGCGCCGCACGGCGATCAAGAACTTCCCTTAGCGGAGCGATGATAGGAAGAGTTCTGGCCTGTTTGGTCTTTGAGCGCGATGGGCGTAAACGGATTTCATTGCCGGACAAATCTACTTCCGCCCACGCCAGGCCTGTGATCTCACTCTTCCGCCAGCCTGAGTAGTAGCCGAAGTCGAGAACGTCTTGATAGTCCGGATGAAGGTGCTCTCGGATCGCTAAGTATTCCGCATGTTCGAAGAAACCCTGTCTGGGTTCGGCTTCTTCTAGTTTCTCCGGAAAGATAGGAGACTGACTCATGCGCTGGGCTCGGACAGCAAGCGTAAACATCCTCTGAAGAGCTGCTGTCTCTCGGTTAACCGTCGATGGGGCGGCACCCTCGTCCAGTCGATACTCTTGGTACCGCTCAATTGTGTCCGCCGTGATGTTCAAAGCGCGCTGGTCGCAGAAGAAGCGGCGAAGATGCTTCGTCCGGAGTTCAGCAGTGGACTTGGAGCGCAGCCCCAGACGGTCATAGGAACGGAGATAGCCAGCTTCGATGTCTTCATAGGTCAGTTTTTCTTGCACCGGGCCGATGAATTTCTGGGAGTAGATTTCTCCTAGCCTTCTCTTTAGTAGTCGTTCCGCGTCGACCTCCCTAGTAGACGCAGAGCTTTCCCGCAAGTACTTGCCTCTATAGCCGTAGCCAATCCACCAGATGCTACCGCGACGATAGACTCGTCCCTTCGGCTTCACGATAGGCCCCGTCGCGCCCGGATGTATTGCTGCATCCCGAGATAGGAGAATCGGAGAGCACTTCCTACTTTGACAGTGAAGGGAAGCTTCTTCGCATTCTTATAGAGGTAATACTTGGAGACAGAGAGCAGCTTCGTTCCCAAGTGCAGGAGTGGTCAACGGTTTGCCTCTTCGGCTTGGCGTACGCTCTTCCTTGGCAGCACCGTGAGCGGTCGCTTCTCGTCGTGTCGCTGCCGTAGCCTCGCGGACGATCGGGCAGGGGGTCACACGCTGCCGCTGCCCGGCGTGTTGCGACCGGCCAGGGCCGAGGCACGCGAATCCCCGGGCCGCAGGCCGTCGTCTCGGAGCCTTTCTTTACTGAGTGGAAAGGAGCTTGGACTGCACGAACTGATAGCCGTCCTGCGGTCGAGCCATCGCGTCGTCCCACGGCTTCATGTGCTCGGCGACCTCTTCCTCGGAGTAGACGCGAGAGAGAATGGCGCTGATGTCGGTCTCGGTCCCCTCGAGCAGCGGATCGCCCATGAAGACGTAGGTGAGCGTGCCATCTTCGTCCGGGTCGGACGGATACAGAGCGCGGAACGAGCCCCCGCGAGCGAACTCCTCATCCTCAGCGCTGATTCTCGCGAGGGTGTCGATCAGGAAGTCCACGAACGTCTCGAACTCCTGCTGTTTGTCTGCCCGAACATACGTGAAGAACATGACCACCGTCTCACCCTCCACGGCCTTGCTGCCCGGACCCTGGTTCATGTTCTTGGCTTGCACGAAACCGTAGGAGTCCTGTGGCCGCGCCATCGCGTCGTCCCACGGCTTTCGAAGCTCGGGGATCTCATCCTCGGAATAGACTCGGGCGAGAATCGTACTGATACTGGTCTCGGCGCCCTCGCGAAGCGGATCGCCCATGAACACGTAGGTGAGTGTGCCGTCCTCGTTCGCTTCGCTCGGAAAGAGCGCTCGGAAGGCCGACTGGTTGTGCGCGAACTCGGCATCTTCGGCGACGATGGTGCGTAGCGTGTCGTCGAAGAAGCTCAGGAACCCTTCGAATTCCTGACGCTTCTCTCCCTGGACGTGAGTAAAGAACATCACCACCGTTTCGCCGTCCTGGGCCCGCATTGCGTCCGAGCTCGCCGCGGCGCTCGACTCCTCCGATGGCTCCACACTCGTCGGTTCCTCGGCGGGCTGGCAGCTCGAGAGTATTGCGATGAGGAAAAGGAACGAGAATCGTCTCATGGTATTCCCTCCGTGCGAAAACCCATTGGGTTTGAATCCGCAGCTCCCTCCGACCCAGGGGCTGTGACGGGCTGCTAACACGGTCGCCCAGGGTCGCATGGGGCGGTATTGACGCCTGTGGCAGATGCAGTGCCCGTTCGGGGCCGCATGGCAAACATACTACGCCGGGGCTCCGGCCAACGTCAAGCAGACAATCACTTGAAGACACAGCTAGCGTAGTGAGGAGTCCCCCCGGCTTTGCCGGGGAGGCACCCAGAGTTTGACATTTCCGGGAGTCGCCCAGAAGAACTCCCTTCCGTGAGCCGCCAAAGCATCACGAAAGGGAGTTCAAATGAGCGACTACCGGAGTCTAAGCCATGCTTTGCAGGTATCTACTTCGCTGCCCGCTCAGAAGGATAGGAGAATTCATAACCTGACTGACTGCGCTCGGCTGCCATTTTCCCGTTTTGGTAGTGATGGTGGCACCTCATTGCGCGTTGGTGAAAGTAGCAGAAAGTGCACGGGGAAGGCAAAAGGAGTTTGGGCAGTTTTGGGCGGGGGAGTTTGGGCATAAAGCCACAGGTATGCCTTCCGGTGCCAGAGGGAGGGCACAGGGGAGGAGTCGCGGAGAAACCGAGGCTAATGCTGAGGAGGAGCGCGGGAGTCGGCCTTTCGCTTCTCCAAATGACCCAAGATTTTCCGAATCACCTTCTGCTTGGTGATGAAGGCGACGACGCGGTGGGTGTCCCCACAGTCGCACTGGAGAGGATCGGTCTGATGAACGCGCTTGATGAGCTGGGCCCATCTTTTTCTGAGCGCGGCACGCTTTTTGGAGGACAGCTTCGGCTCAGAGTTGGCTTCAGGAAGGGAGAAACGCGATTTCTTGAAGGTTGCTGCTGGAGGCTGTTCGCTGGGGCTCCCTCGGTCCTCATCAGAGAGAATCGCGGCTTGCACCTACCCGGAAAAGTGACTTTTTGACTGTCCCCGTACTGACCCCGAACTGGTGACACTCAGGGACAAAAACGGCACTTCCCTCTCGGGGCCGACCGTCCTAAGTACCTGATTTTACGCCATGTTTGATCAGGAGTGACATTATTAATAGGCGACGCGGGGGGACTTAAAATCCTCCGCGCTTCTTTTGGGCAAGTATCTGATGAAGCCACTGTCCCCAGAAAATCCCTCGCGCCGACTCCGATGGGTTTGGTCACCAATTGGTCACCAACGTGGCTGAAGGTGCTGAACCGGGAAGACATAAACACTACGCGTAGTCCTTGCTTTTTCTCCGTTTTTGGCGCTCTTGGTTCTGCTCGGTCTTCTCAGCTTTCCCCTGAGAGGATTCGTAATCAGCAGGTCGGAGGTTCAAGTCCTCTCGCCGGCTCCATGTACATCCAACGACTGCTCGCACAAAAAATGCACGAGCCCCACTAATCTTCTGCCGCAAAACAAGTTAGCAATGTCGCTTTGGTGCGTTAGGCCGGTGGTCCGAGAGGCGGGTCCGTGCTCTAGTTCGTTGGCACGAGCCGCTTCAGCTCTTCGAACCAATTGAGGACCACGTTGATTTGATTCCGCCCTTGTTGCTGCTCGACCTGAATCATCACGAATCGCTGACCGTCAGGGGTCACGCTGTAGTTCGCATCCCAGGGATTGGAAAGGTAAGTTCCCTCGAACAGTAGTAGAGGGCGGGACGGACTGAACGTGGGGTCCGCTTCGTAACCGACAGCCATCATTTTGTCTCCGTTCCGGTAGAAGAGCTCGTGCCCTTTGGGTGACCACACCGGCTCGGTACCCCCCTCCGTGGATAGTTGCCATTTGCCATCGAGGTCGGGAAACGGTTGCACGTACACCTCGATCCGGCCAGATTCATCCGATGTATAGGCCAACCAACGGCCGTCGGGCGAGAGTGCCGGATGCCTTTCCTCGAAGGGCGTGTCAATGACAAACTCAGCCTGGCCTTCTCCCGTAAGCGGAAGCACCCCAATATCTCCGCCAGCGCTCGCGACTAGTCGGGCAAAGATTAAATATCGTCCATCAGGGGAGATACTTGAGGGCCACACCGCGTTGTTGTCGCCCTTTGCCTTCAGGACCTCTATCTTTGTGCCGCTACCATCGGCAGCCTTTAGAAAGATGTCAGAAACCGAGACCTCCTTACCCCTACCCGATGCGAAGGCCACTTGGTCTCCGCCCGGCGTCCAGGCGGCATAAGCGCCGCGGTCGAACGTTAACCGTGTCATCGTGCCGCGTCGTATTTCGTAAACCCAAAGGTCTCTGAGACCTTGCTCGCCACGAACGCCGACGGCTAGACGTTCGCCGTCCGGTGAAAGGCGAGGATTCGAATAGGTCAGCAGGGTTTCGGTCAGCGGACTCGTCCCACCGTTCCGGTCGACCCAAACTAGCGATGCGTTGCCCGTCATGCCTACGCCGCCCGGTATGTATATGAGTGAACCTCTGGGGGTAATCGCGAAATTGGAAGCACCGCGGACTGGGACCCGCATTACGCCCTCGAGGATCGGAACCGGGCCACCGGACACCTGGAGCCGTGATTCATCGAACGGCACTGCCAGGATGGTTGTCCCTCTTGCGTAGACAATATGTCCGGTGGACGAGTAGCGAGCATCCGTACCGCCCTCGATCAAGACGCGCCTCTCACCGCTTTCGAGGGATTGGACAACAATGCTGGAGTCATCCCACGAGGAGCCACCGGAGTTGAGTGTAAATAGCACGTGCTCGCCTCCGGGAAGCAACTCTGGCCGGTGGAACGCATCGGATTCTCCCACCGGCGCTACCAGTTGCTCCGGTGCGCCGCCGGAACCGGATACACTGTAAATGCCGCCGAACCCTGCGCCCAGGAGAATACGATTGTCCGGTCCCCAAGTGGCGCCAAAGAAGAGTTGGGGGAAGTCGCAAAGGGTCACAGGCGCCCCGCCACTTACTGACACCTTCCTTAGTTTCCCGTCCGCCCAAAAGCCTAACCACTGTCCGTCCGGGGAGAAGAAAGGATTCCTTCCGGAGAGCAGTCCTACCCCTTCGGTGCCGGCGATCGGCGTCGTCCCGAGCCGGTCCAGCGCACGCAGGTGCAGTTGATTGTTGGCGACGTAGGCTACGTGCTTTCCATCCGGGGACGCAGCTACGAGGTGAGCTCCCATTGCGCCACTCAGTACCTGGTCACGCAGCGGTATCTCGAATCGCATTAGGGATGGAGTTGGCACCGAGTTAGGATCCTTCATCACGAGCGCCGAGATCAGCGCGCCCGCCAACACGCCGACCGCCGTCAATAACAATGCCTTGCGCGGCGAGATCCCCGTGGCACGAGCACGATGCGGTGACTCGCTCGCCGGTGATGCGCCTTCGACGATCCACTCCAACTCTCTGGTCACATCGCCCGCCGATTGCCAGCGGTCGTCAGGGTCTTTCGAAAGGCAGCGTTGGATCACGTGATCCAACGCCGGAGGTGTCGTCGTCTGAACAGTACTAATGGGCGGGGGCTCGTCCTTGAGAATTGCTCCAATAAGACTCGCCTGGCTTTTACCCTCGAATGCTCGGCGTCCCGTCACCATCTCGTAGACCACGGCGCCAAAGGCGAAGATGTCGGTCCGCGTGTCGGCCTCTTTGCCTTCGAGCTGCTCGGGAGCCATGTACTGGAACGTTCCCAAAATGGCACCTGGTTGAGTTAGAGATTTTTGCTCGGTGGGTGCCGCCGATAGATCGGGTCCAGAACCGGCTACCGACATCTTGGCGAGGCCAAAATCCAGGAGCTTCGAACCGGACTTCGTCAACATAATGTTCCCGGGCTTTAGATCCCGGTGCACCACGCCTTGACGGTGGGCTTTGTTGAGGGCATCGGCGATCTCGATCCCATGTTGGAGCGCGTCGTCGAAGGGGAGTGCTCCTTTCTTCAATCTGTCGGCGAGGGTTTGGCCTTGGATGTGCTCCATGACCATGAAGTCGATGCCGTTTTCGCTGCCAATATCGTAAAGCGTGCATATGTTCGGATGATTCAAACTGGAGACGGCACGGGCTTCGCGCTCGAATCTCTGCCGGACTTCGGGATGGCTGGCTACGTGAGCGGGAAGGACCTTGATGGCGACGGTGCGATCGAGGCGAGTGTCCTTGGCTTTGTAGACTTCACCCATTCCACCCGCGCCGATGGGCGCAACAATCTCGTATGGCCCAAGCTTGGTTCCAGGTTCTAAGGGCATCGTTTGGCTTTCGGGAGTCAGCACATGCCGAGAAGTGAGATTCTAGTCCGGCAAAGACAAAGTGTCCAAGGGAAAAGCCTGGGGTCCTCGCCCTGTGCAGTAATTGTGCAGTGAAGCTGTCCGAACAGGTACCAAAGGAGCCTAAACCCGAGAGTCTAACTGGCTGATTTCTTGGGCTCCTTCTTCCTCCCTTTGTTCTGGTTGGACGCCTTCCCCGGCCTGTCACGCCGGAGGTCGCGAGTTCGAATCTCGTCGGCCCCGCCACCCCGTCCTGTGCCAAAACTCGGCCCTTTTGAAATAGCCCATAAATCAGCAACTTAGTGTCTGTGTTTGCGGCCGTGCCAAGGGCCGAGCGCGAACAAACGACGAGATCATGCAGACATGGTCCCGGGAGACTGGAGACCGATCAAGTTCGGGGCGCGCGGATGAATAAATAGAAGGTACAGCCACGAGCAGCACATGACGGGTTCAATTCGAGCACACAAGCGGCGCCTCATACTCTAGCGCGAGCAGCCGGAAGTAGTTCTCGCCGAGGGCGATGTTCCGGAAGGCAGCGTCGCTCAGATGGCGATTGATGCGACTCGTGACCTCCAGCTCCCTTCGGTAGACGTCGAGAGCCTTGTCCCGCGACGCCAGGAAGTCCGTTCCAGGTAGAATCCGGTCGGAGTAGGCGTTCAGGAAAGGCACATACACCGCCCGATCTTCCGGGGTCGCGAAGTAGGCGTCGTCAATCACCCGCCAGGACAGGTCCAGCATCAGGTTCGAATAGCGTTCCAGCATCGACATCATCAGCTCAACGTGCCAAGCGGCGTCCATGGCGGTGAGTTCACGCGACAGTCCCATGTGGACCCAGACGATCGCGTTCTCGGGATACAGGCGCAGCACCTCCTCCATCAGCGGCAGGTATCGGGTCGGGGCGTCGTCGTTTCCTAGGTCTGCATGGATGGCGAGCGGCATGCCGCGCGCCCGCAACGCCTCCATGAAGGGAGCCCAGTCGCTGATGGTGGCTGGCGGGACCGGCTCGTGCCCGCTGTCGAACAGCGCCTGCTTCACGAGGTTGACTTCACCCATCCACGTGAAGGCGCCGGGGTATTCTTGCTCCAGGAGTTGCATCCCGGAGAGGACCGACGCAGGCTGCGACAGGTCCGGGAACGTCATCGAGAGCGTCAGGTGAGTGTCAGCCGGTGCCTTCGTCATGTAGTTGGCGGCGTTGACGAAGTCGTTCTTCAGCGTCGGCGTCACCGGCGTGCCGGGGCAGTCCAGGTAGTAGGTGCAGGAGGAGGTTACTGGGAGCATCTGGCCGATGCCATAGACGTTGGCGAACAAGACACCGGTCTCCTCGAAGTACTGCAGGACTTCCTCGAACGGGATGGCGGGGCCGCCGAACGGACGGAAGTGCACGTGGGTGTCGACCACTGAGGTCTGAGGCTGCACGGAGCGGTCGTAGCACGGAGCGTCGTCGCTTCGGAACATCTCCAGCGTCAGCCCCGGGGATGCGTCGATGGTCGTCGCGCTCTGCCAAGTGCAGCCGATGGCACCTGACAGGCTCAGTGTCATGAGCAACAGAAGAGGGCTTTGGTGCATGGACCCAAGAAGTATAATGTGATGGCTTTGAAAATAGTACGTCAAGTGTGCGCGATGACATCCTTTATTGGGCGCGATGGGGTGCTTCCGCCATTAAGTGTTGGTGAGATGACGCTAAGACTTTACGGTGCATTAAGTTACAGCCAAAATAGCGCTCGTGACCTTCGCTGCGCGCTAAATAGAGCGTAAGCGACTCTTTTGCAACGGGATACGTACACATCACCAACAGCAAACAGCGCAAGCACCAATACCAGCACATCGCAGCGGAGATCGAAGAGCGCATCGCTAACTGCCCGGCTTATCGCTGAACTCGGAATCCAATGCCGGTGTACGCCGTCAACGGATGAGGAGAACTTTCTCCTGAGGCGGGTACAACCATTCGATACCGCGCTCGGTGATGAGTGCGTTTTCCTCGACATTGACGCCTATCTTCGCTCCTCCCCATTCCTTGGCTGGCCGGAAGATCCGATATTCCAGCGAAATGATAGTGTTGGGGCGAACTTCGTATTTGGTCCGCTCCGGGAAAATCTCGAAGAGACCAGCCGACACATCATGGCCGATGTTGCCTGCGGCATGCATACCGACGTTGACCTCGATACCGGGCACGTCGCTGGGACGCTCCACCTCGGTGTAGACATAACCGGCGTCCCGAATGATTTGCTTGAGCTCGTCCAGCTGCTCTCTACCGGTGCGTCCCGACCGGACGTTCTTGCGAATGATCTCCGCCACCTTTCTTGCTTCTTCGAAGGCGACGACGACGTCGTGGGGCGCCTCGCTCTCCTCTTCTTTCAGGACGTAGGCAAAGCGCTTGATGTCAGTGCCGAAGTTATTGCGCACTCCTCCCCAATCGATCTGCACGATATCGCCTCGTCGAATAACCTCGTACACCGATCGCGCCCTCGAACCGCCCGGGCGGCTAAGCCAGACCGACGGATACCAAGCTCTTTGGAGCCCCCATTCCTCCCGCCGCTCCTCCAACCACAAGGAAACGTCCTGTAGAGTCGTCTGCCCCGGCGTGATCACTTCATTACTAAGCGCGCGCTCGATGCCCCTACGGGTGAGATCTCCAATCTTGGAGATCTCACCCGCGACGCGCTCCCCGTGATAGTCCGCGATGAGATGCTGTGCCGAGGTGAAGCGGGAGGCGTACTTTTCGCCTAGCTCGTTCTCAAGGAACTGGTAGTCGGTGTGAGACAGTCCGTCGGCAACGTGAATACCCTCACGCGTATTGGGCACGGCGAGAAAGTTCAAAGCGATCGTTTTGGGATCGCGCTCTTCGACGATGGAGCGAAGCTCCGTACTTCTCCCGAACGAGTCGTACGCGCCACAGTCTTCCGCCATATCCGTCTCCGGTCCCAGCTGGATGCGCTCCACACGCCCTTCACCTGGGTCGAAGAAAATGTAGATCCCTTGGCCGTTGACGGTATCGATGCCGAAGTCACGCGCCATCGGCTCGGTGCCGCGACCACGATCCAGCACGATCCACGTGTCGATGCGGTTGCGGCGCATGGCGGTGGGAAGCACGTAGTCGAATTTATCCTTGCGGATCATGCATGAGATCTCCCAAAGCGAGCGTGCATCGTCGATCGTCGATGCGCGGACCAGCAACGACAGGCTCGAGCTGGAGGCCACGAGGCACAGCAAGACAACGCATATGGATTTGTACATCTCGATTCCCCTATCTATCGTTCGTCCACCGCGATGAGCGGGACGATTATAGTCGGCGTCGCGGACGGCGTGTAGCGCCCCTCGGGAGCCTTGGTCGCGATCATGTACCTGGGATCGGTGAGCAATCCGTAGAGACATGGGTCCACCGTGCGCATCAACTCCGGCGTATAGGCCCCCCACTCTTGACTCGGGCCTTCACCGCTCTCGGGACGGTTGGCGAAGTTGAACTCCTGCGCTCCGAGGATGGACGTGGTGCCCCAATACATGTACTCGACCGCCATACAGCCGTAATCACAGGTCTCGTCGTCGTAGTGATACCAGGCCTCTTCGGGATATCCCGCCTTAGGTCCCCCGGTAGGTATTTCCATGAAGCGCCCTCCGCGCGCCTTGTCCATGCAGTTGGCGAGCGCGCTCCCAGGTTCCGGAGCAAAGGCTTCAGGGTAGGCCGGCGACCAACCGGCATCGCAAAGAAGGTGCCAGATTTCTTCGAGGGCTGCGTCCTGCTCGACCTCCCGATTGACCACGCCGTCGGTCATGAATCCGGGGTGCGTTTCTTCGTCCCAAAGCAACTGCCCGGCGTTGAATCCCGCGCTCCGCCAGGCATCGTGATCCATGTTCTCCAGCTCTTCCGGCGTTTTCGGAAACACGATGAACGAGTTGCGGCTTACCAGATGGCTTAGCACCAGCATGTTTTCTGGCACACCGTCGGAGTCGTTATCTAAGTACTCGGCCATGACCTTGGCCGCATGTAGCAACTTCTCGTCTCGTGCGTCGGGCGTGGCAAAGATGTGCACGCCGAACACACTCACGTACTTGGAAAAACCACCCTCCTTGAACGGAGCGAGATCCTCGGGAATGTCGGTAATTCTGATCTCTGCGGTCACTTGCTTCTCACCGATGATGGTTGCCCCCACGAAGGGGTCCGTCTCGTCCCCTTTGGATTGAGCTTGGGCAATCAACGCATCAGCAACGAGAAGAAACAACAGAGATACCGTCACAACCATTTTCATGGCTAGCCTTCCTTGTCTCACCCCGTGAACTCAGCGGCCGAGGCGCCGCAGCCCGGGGTGATCGGAGACGATCCGGGTAGACCAAAACGCTGCCTAGTGCACCGTTGCCTCGAGGCCGATCCCTGGTGCACTCCATCACGATTACCGATGGTCCCTTCCATAAACTCGATCTGTATGAGATTGGCGAACTGCCTGCAACCAGGATGCTTTGGTCGTCTTCATGTAGGACGTTTTAAGAGCCGGCGTCGGCTCTACTCAGGGGTAGAGGTGTAAGCTGGTGCGGAGTCCCGCAGCCGTTCCGAGCGGATCAGACTCAAGCAGCGCGTCGAGTGTGATGATGATGGAGACCACCGACCTTTAGGAATATCGACCCGTGCCAGCAAGTCACTTGCGGATGGCGTAGGCGTAGAGCGTATCCTGGTCGCGCAGGTAGAGTGTGCCGTTTGCCACGACCGGATGTGCCCACGTGGGCTTGTTGGAGGTTCGGATCTCGAAGCGACCTTTCTCTCGGTACCCCACCGGCGTCGCCTCTACGAGCCCCACCACTCCGTTCTCGCTGAAGATGTACAAATGCCCGTCCGCAAAGACCAGAGAGCCCTTCCCGATGCTGCGGTCACGCCACACCAGCTCGCCCGTCCAGAAGTTCAGAGCGTGGAGACGGCTGCTCGAGAAACCATAGAGCGTATCGCCGACCAGAACGGAGCTGCTGTGGTGGTTGCGCATGTCACGGGTGAAGTAGACCTCACGGGCTGTTATTTGCTCCGCGCCCCCGGAGATCTCGAGCAGGGCACAGCCCGTCCTGTGCCAAAACTCAGCCCAGCCGGCATCGACGAAAGAACTGCGCCTCTCGAAATCAGGCTAAGACTCTAGCACGCGAACAGGTTACGCGGCGGCCGCCAACACTTGACTGCGGAAGCACCCATCGGTGCATCGGTTGCGTGTCCTTCATCATCATTGATTATCGGCACCCTGAGCATCAGCGGGGGAACCGTCCGGCGCAGCGGGCTTCTGGTCAGGCTCCATCGTTGTCCTCCGCCGTGATTCGGCCACGGGTGCTCCGCGATAGGCGGGGCGGACACGAACTCTATGCAGTCGGATGCGGATGCCCCGCCGCCAATAGCGCCTTCTGAACTCTCTGCAGAACATCGGGTGCTTTCAGCATTTCGCTACTAAAGTGAGGATCGGAGGGGAGCACCAAGTCACATACACGTCCATTTTTATCCAGTTTGTAGAATATGACAGTGGCTCGTCTATCGGGAGCCTTTCCTTCGTGAGCTGCTCCTTTTGCTTGTGGCCCCCACCTCTCGGGGAACCGCCGCGCGAGCAGCCACATCGAAGCCTCCGCCTTCGGCGGGCGAAACTTCGACACGATCTCGGCGGACTTGACCTTCCCGTCTTTCAACTGGCCGTTTAGGATTTCGCCGCCCTTGTATTTCACCGTCTGCCGGATAATCTTGCTCTCCCCAAGGGCGCTCCGCTCGATGTTATCGAGGTGAACCCATTCGAAGTGTGCCAGGGCCTTCTGGACGGACTCGTAAAATTCATGAAATAGACCGCCCTCTACCTTCCCACGTGCGAGCCACCTGCAAAGTGTCTCTGGGGTTATGCCAGCGGACTGCGCTGCATCCTTATAGCTCATCCCTGCTCGAACGCACCTGAGGACCTTCTCTTGGCGCTCGGGGGTGAGTTTAGTTTTCCGTCCAGCCATGTTTGGAGGAATCTTAAAATTCACGGAATTGTCCGCTCTTGGCCTCTTTCCTGGCAATTGCGCAGTCTTATTCTCCCCCATTCGGCGCATACGTCCATTATCCGGTATCAGGTAAATGAGGGTGGGTTGTCTATCGCGAGCCTCTCCTTCGTGAGCTTCTCCTCTTGCTCGTGGCCCCCACCTATCGGGGAACCGCCGCGCGAGCAGCCACGCCGACCTCTTCCAGTTCCGCGGGCGAGACTCCGTCACGGTCGTAGCGTACTTGACCTTCCCGTCTTTCAACTGGCCGTTTAGGATTTCGCCGACCTCGTATCTTTCCGTCTGCCGGGTGATCTTGCTCTCCTTGAGGGCGCTCCGCTCGATGTTCTCGAGGTGAACCCATTCGAAGTGTGCCAGGGCCTCCTGGACGGACTCGTAAAATTCATGAAATAGGCCGCTCTCCGCCTTCTCCCCACGTGCGATCCACCTACAAAGCGTCTCTAGCAGCCCGTTGAAAAAGTCGTATTCGGCCGCGATATTTCTCTGAAGACTCATTCGATGACGATGTAAAATTGCATCGCATGTCGATGAAGAAGAAAAAGAAAAGTCGCCAAGAGACTTTATGGATTCCACACGATGCGGTTGCGTCGAGTCCTGGTCACCCTTTTTATGAGGAACTCGAGCGGGTACTTCGAGAGGAAGAGTTTGACTCGTTTGTGGAGTCGAAATGCTCGCCGTATTACGCGAAGAAGCAAGGTCGGCCGAGCATACCGCCGGGTGTGTATTTTCGAATGCTGTTGATCGGCTACTTTGAGCGCATCGATTCAGAGCGCGGGATCTGCTGGCGGTGTTCGGACTCACTGTCTTTGCGCCAGTTTCTTGGCCTTGGAATGGAAGAGCGAACGCCGGACCATTCGTCGCTGTCTCGGATACGGAATCGACTTCCGCTGGAAGTTCACGAATCTGTATTTGGATGGGTGCTAGAAATTCTAGCGTCGAGAGGGATGATAGATGGCAAGACACTGGGTGTGGACGCGACGACGCTGGAAGCGAATGCGGCGCTTCGGTCAATCGTTCGTCGAGACACGGGGGAAAGCTACGAATCGTATTTGAAGGAGCTTGCGCGCAAGAGTGGTATCGAAGAGCCGAGCCGAGCGGACATTGCGAAGTTGGACAAGAAGCGGCCAAAGAAAGGGTCGAACAAGGAGTGGGTGAATCCGAACGAGCCGGATGCGGAGATCATGAAAATGAAGAGCGGGGGCACGGATATGGCGCACAAAGCCGAGCATGCTGTGGACATGAGCGGGGAAGGTGCGGTAATTGCCGTGACGCTTCACGGAGGCGCGAAGGGTGACACAAAGAGCCTACCGGATACGCTGGAAAAAGCGCAGTCAAATCTGCAAGAGCTCGCGAACAACGCGGAATATTGTGAACGAATACATGAAGACGCGGGTCGCGAAGTGGTCGGGGACAAGGGCTATCACGGCAACGACATCCTGGTTGAGCTGGTCGAACAAGAATACCGGAGCTACATTTCGGAGCCAGAGCGAGGTGGCCGCAAATGGAAGGACAAACAGGCCGAGCAAGCCGCCACCTACGCGAACCGACGTCGCATTCGCGGGACTCGAGGTAAGCGATTAATACGCCGTCGCGGCGAGTTACTCGAACGACCTTTCGCGCACTACCTCGAAGCGGGAGGCATGCGACGAACGCATTTGCGAAGACACGAAAATATACTCAAGCGCCTCCTCACGCACGTGGCCGGATTCAATCTCGGGATTCTGATGCGCAATCTCATCGGCAAGGCCACGCCGAAGGAATACGCGGAGCTCAACGCCAGTCTGATCGCTGCTTTATTGCGCTTCGTCTCGACCATAGGCGCACGTTTTGCCCCGCTGCAATCCATTGGGCGTCTCAACTTGGCCGTTCCGCCGAATCACATCTTCCTTGAACTTGCCCACCAAACTTTCTCCGTGAGCAGAATCGGGACTTTTTCACCGGGCTGCTAGGGCTATGCCAGCGGGCTCCGCTGCCGCCTTATAGGTCATCCCTGCTCGAACGCACTTGAGGATCTTCTCTTGGCGCTCGGGGGTGAGTTTGGTTTTCCGCCCAGCCATTTGTCGGGGAATTTTACCATAGGTTTCGTTCTTGATAAAATTGACGATATATGCTGCTCTTGGCCTGCTCTCCACGCGCGAAACAGGCGTAGAACGTGGCCTTATTGACGCCTGCGACGTCTGCGACCTACCCCCGGCATCCTTAGCCAGAACGCACTCCCGGATGGTTTTTTTGCGTTCGGGGGTCACTTTGTGTCCATTATTCTCTGTTAACTCCCTGTTTTTCAGGGTTGCCAGCCGAGACCGGATAGCTCCAAACTGCACCATCCGCCATTCAAATCAATAACTTGCGTGTGTTTCGGCGTGCCGGTTCGGCCAAATTGTCCGTGTTTTGCGAGAAAAGTGGACCACGGTCGGCTGTTCATCGATGTAGCTAGCCAAGGATTGGGTAGCGTTGGCGAGGTCTTCAGACCTTACGGCGTGACGTCGCGCAGCAACGAGCTTGACACAATCGTTCGGCCGGTCTTCTCAGTCATCTCCGCGACTCTACGCTTCCACTCGGCGTCAGCGCCGAGCTGGGCGATTGCTTCCTCCATGTGGGCAAGCCCCTTAAACTCAACAACGACATAGACCAAGCCCGCGTTGGGACCAGCCCAATCGGCGCGGTAGACTCTTGTCGGCAAGCCCGGAATGACTTCATTCTGTCGCTCAATGACGGCCTTCACGAGACGTAAGTACTCAGTCGTATTGCCATGGGTATCGATCGTCTGGACTTGAATGATCGGTTTGGCGTCCGATGCAAGAAGGGCCGGACCCTGAGTAAACGCGCACCCTACTACTAATAATGTAATTAGATGCTTGATAGTGTTTCTCATTTGGACTTCTCCTCCGAGAGCGGCTGCGGTCATCAAACACTCGGCGCCAAAGTAAATAGCCCGACAGGCCTATTGTTCAGCCTCATAGACAACTCGGCCTTCGAATACCGTTTCTAGAACTCGGGTGTTTGCTATTTCCGCCGAAGGTATTTCAAACAGGTTGCGATCGAGCACAATCATATCGGCCATTTTCCCCATTTCAATGGAACCGTTGGTTTTCTGTTTACCCATAGAGATAGCACCATTCAACGTCATTGCCTTGATAGCTTCATGCAGGTCGATTGATTCGTCACCGTGATCGAGCAAACCAGAAAGTGCTGGAAAGAGATTTGGTTCGGGCAACACCACCCAGTCACTACCGATGGTCATCAGGGTATTGTGATCGAGCAAACTTCTGAACTGCCAGGCCCCTGCCAGATTGGCGGTGAGTGGACCTTTAATTTGCCAGATTGCCGGTGACATTTCCGTGACCGCATTAAGTTCACTTGGTCGGCCAAGATCCACCGATTCATATCGAAGACTATGGGCGATGTCGTGGTATATACCGGAGTCCCCATTTGCCTTGCGCGCCGTGGCGATGGCATTCAATGCCGTCCGCGTGGCACCGGTACCGACAGCGTGCATCTTTACCTTAAGCCCCATCTTGTCGAAATGCGTCACTAACTTGTTTAATGTTTCCGGGCTGTCGTACAAACGTTCAACAGGAATATTTCCATCAGCATCCATATTCACGTCGGTAGCATGTGGCTGTAGTGGAGAGCCGTCCACATAGATCTTAACGGCATCCGTATCCAGATGCGGTGATTTGTATCTTGCCCGGTCTCTAATTACGCGCTCCATATCGGCGGGGGACATGTTGCTGCTTCCCGGGTGGTTTACAACGAGATGAGTCGACAAGCGCAAAGGCCATTTCCCTTGCTCATCCAGTTTCTTGATTGCGATCAACATAGCTTCATTCGATGCAGCGTCCTGCGCTGAGGTAATACCAAATTGATTACAGAGTTTCGCCGTTCGCAACACCGCATCTCGAATCGTTTCGGAAGGTAAGGGTGGTATGTACTTCATCACCAGCCAAGTAGCTTTAGACAATAGTTCACCAGTAGGCTCACCCATCCCATCGTGCAATATTGTTCCTCTGTCGGGATCGGGCGTACTCCGATCGATTCCGGCGATCTCAAGTGCCTTGCTATTGGCAAGTCCATGATGAAAGGACCATTCGCGAATATAGATCGGTGTATCAGGAAATGCCGCATCAATGCGACGCCGGTGCGCCTTGCCACCGGGAAACAAATCTCCGCGGTAGACAAAGGCCACAATCCATTCGCCCCGGGTAAACCCCTGCTCCTGGCAAAGTTTCAGGCCTTCAATAATCTGGTCTACATTACCGTTGGGTGGCAGCTTACAATCGATTTCACGCATCTGTGCCTTCAACAAATGCTGATGCGCATCGTGAAGACCGGGCATTGCCATTTTGCCTTTTAGATCGACGATACGCGTTTTTGGACCAACAAACGCACCGATATCTTCATCCTTGCCGACATACAGAAAGCGATCGCTCTTGATCGCAACGGACTGTGCCCACGGAAGACTTGAATTTACGGTATAGATTTTGCCGTTCTTGTAAACGATGTCAGCATCTTGCTGTGCGAAAGCATTGTTCGCCACTGTGAGTAACAAGAATCCAAGGATTATCAGATTGGTATTCATTTTTTGGTCCTTCTCAGGGCCCGCGACTTTCAGGGCCTACGAGCGGAAGCAAGATATCCCGGCAGGCCTATTGTTCATATTGTTCAGCCTGATATACAACTTGGCCTTCGAATACGGTTTCCAGGACGAGGGTGTCTGCTATTTGCGCCGGTGGTATCTCGAACAGATTACGATCGAGCACAATCATATCGGCAGATTTCCCCACTTCAATGGAACCATAGGTTTTCTGTTTACCCACAGCGATAGCACCATTCAACGTCATTGCCTTGATAGCTTCATGCAGGTTGATTGATTCGTCACCGTGATCGACTAGACCAGAAAGTGCTGGAAAGAGATTCGGTTCGGGCAATATCACCCAATCACTACCGATAGTCATCAGGGTATTGTGATCGAGCACAGTCCTGAACTGGTAGGCCTTGGGCAGATTGGCTGTGAGCAGATTGGCCGTGAGCGGACCTCTAATTTGCCAGATTCCCGGTGACATTTCCGCAACGGCATTGAGCTTACTTAGTCGGGGAATATCCACCGCTTTATAGCGAATACTATGGGTGATCTCGTGGTATATACCGGAGTCCCCATTTGCCTTGCGTGCCGCGGCGATGGCATTCACTGCCGTCCGGGTGGCGGCGGTACCGACGGCGTGCATCTTCACCTTAAACCCCATCCTGTCGAAATCCGTCACCAATCTGTTTAATGTCTCCGGGCTCTGGCGCAAACGTTCAACAGGGATATTTCCAGCAGCATCTATATCCACATCGGCGTTATGTGGCTGTAGTGGAGAGCCGTCCACAAAAATCTTTACGGCATCCGTATCTAAATGCGGTGATTTGTAACTTGCCGTGACACGCTCCACCTCAGCAAGGGGCATATGACCCCCTCCCGACCGGTTTACGCGGAGATGGGTCATCACGCGCAAAGCCCACTGCCCCTGCTCATCCAGTTTCTTGATTTCGCTCAACAGAGCTTCAGTCGATGCAGCGTTCTGCGCTGAGGTAATACCAAATTGATGACAGAGTCTTGCCGTTCGCAGCACTGCATCGCGGAGCGCTTCAGAGGGTAAAGGTGGTATGTTTTTCCTTACCAGCGAGGCAGCTCCATGCACTAGTTCACCAGTAGGCTCACCTTTTTCATCGCGCACTATTTTTCCGCTGTCGGGATCGGGCGTATTCCGATCGATTCCGGCGATCTCGAGTGCCCTGCTATTGGCAAGTCCGCCCTGGGCCCATGCGCTGATATAAACTGGTGTATCAGGAAATGCGGCATCGATATAGCGCCGGTGCGCTTGGCCACCGGGAAACGAGCCTCCGCGGTAGACAGAGGCCACAATCCATTCGCCCCGGGTATGACCCTGCTCCTGGCAAAGTTTCAGGCCTTCAATAATCTTGTCTACAGTGCCAGCCGCAGGGTCAGCATAACTGGCGGGTCGCAGCCTACAATTGCCCCCAATTTCACGCATCGAAACCCCAAAATGCTGGTGTGCATCGTGAATACCAGGCATTGCCATCTTACCTTTTAGATCAACGACACGCGTTTTTGGACCAATAAATGATGCGACGTCTTTATCCGTGCCAACATACAGAAAGCGGTCACTCTTGATGGCAACGGACTGTGCCCAAGGAAGTCTATAGTTTACGGTATAGATTTGTCCGTTCTTGTAAACGATGTCAGCATCTTGCTGTGCGAAAGCATTGTTAGCCACTGTGAATAACAAAAATCCAGTGATTATCAGATTCGTAGTCATTCGTACTCCTTGCTTAATATGGTTCTAGTCTCGCTCGTGCACGACCCGACCGTCCTGAATAACAACTTCAGGATGGACGAGTGCCCGGAGATTCTCCAAGGGATTGTCAGATACGATGATCAAGTCCGCTTTCTTTGCCGTTTCGATGCTGCCGATCTCATCGCCTCGCTGTAGCGCTTCGGCCGCGTGTTGCGTCGCCGCCTGCAGGATGCTCATCGGTGACAAACCGCCACGGGCCAATCCTTCCAATTCCTGCGCATAGATATCGTCGATCTTCAGCATGTCCATCGGATTCGAATCGGTGCCCACGCCAAATTTCAAGCCAACAGTCTGCATGGACTCGAACAGAGACATCGCGTTTTGGTGAGTATGACCCTGATTGATTTCCATCCAATTACCTTTGACGTGCGCGTTCCCGGCCAGCTCTCGCAGATGATAGCCTATCGTTGGGACGACGTAGATCCCCTGGCGGGCCATGTCCCTGAGTATGCTTTCCCTGTCCGGGCCGTAGGGGTACAGGTGTTGCACGCTATGGACCCCTGCGTCGGCGGCGACCCGCCCTGAAACCAGGTTCCGATCCGGTAAGCCGCCGATGTGGGCCGTAACGAAAATCTTCCAATCGTTGGCCTCTTCTACGACGGCTTTGAGCTCTTCCACCGTGTAGGGCGGCGTCACCTTAATGAAATCAGCGCCGTACATAACCGCTTCGCGTACACGCTCGCGAAATTCCCATGGCCCCGTCGCTACCGCTGCGTAGACGGGTTTTTCGTATGGAATAAATTCTGTCGCGTGGCCAGCGGGCGTCGTGATTACTGGTCCTGAGACGTACAGCCTCGAGCCGCCGATCAATCCCATCCTCTGAGCGCGCTTGAGCGAATAACCGACGTTGAAACGGGAACCAACGTCAGCAACCGTCGTGACACCGATTTCCTGATACTTCTCCAGAAATCGTTCTGCCCGGACTGCGTTCATGACGTCGTCTTCGACATTCCAGCCCGTCGGCACGAAATAAGTTATGTGAGCATGCAGGTCGATAAGACCCGGAGTGACCCACTTGCCGTCCGCACTGATGCGAATGGCATTCTCCGGAATTTCGGAAGCGCCAAGTTCGGCGAATCTACCGTTCTGGATAAAGATTCCAGGATTCGCCGCTGCTCCTCTGCCGGTGCCGTCGATTAGTGTGCCACCCTCGACGAAAATCGGTACGTCCGGCCCGGCATCCTCGACAAAGTCGTGCAAATCACCGGTATACAGGAACGTAATGTCCGGATCTTCGAACTCCTTCTGCGCAGCGTTAACGTCGAAGGCGACGAACAAGGCGAAATAGACGGGTAGCAAGCGAGTCGCAATTTTCATTTTGGTCCTCCCCAACAGGCTACCGAAACGCATTAGCGACTTCGGCGGAGTTTATATACTCTTCGTAACTCACGATTTTTCCTTCAACTATTTTGAGGACATGCACAAAGGGAGCGGTGTATGTCTTGCCCGTCGATTTGACCTTGCTTTTTTCACTGCCGGTGACGAGAACCGTGTCACCCGATGGGTAGAAGTGGTCGAGGTCCATACCAAGAGGTTCGGCGACTTCGCCGTAATCCGCAAAAAATTGAATGACGCCGTCGTGCCCGGTGTACACGCCTGAAAACGGAATCGTCGTGGCATCGCCGTAATAGATCCATTGAATGTCGTCCGACATGAGGGTCAGCGCCCCGTCCATATCGCCGCCGACAAGTGTCTCGTACATTCTCTTGGCGATTTCTATATTCTTCTGGTCAGTATCCACCATGCACCGCCCCAGTTATCGTTCTGTGCTTTTAAACGTTCCAATGTATGCCGCCACGCTTCGAAGTGAATGGTCATTGTCGAGTGCCGCAGCGAACGGTTTCATTTGCATACCTGGCTTATCTTTTTCATGCGAGCCCCGCATCCCGCTTCGATAGCTTTCGAGCTGCCTCAGAACATACCAATCCTGTAACCCGGCCAAGGCCGGAGACTGCAACTCGAGATTGCCTTCGCCGACATTTCCGTGGCAGTTTGCACACTCCTTTGAGTAGATTTCCCTACCGTCGGCGACCGGGTGTCGAAGCGTCTCTTCCGAATCCGCCGTTGGCAATGTCAGAATGAAGGCCACAACGTCGTCAACGGATTGGTCGTCCGGTAACGCATTGGCCCGCCCGTTCATCTGCCAGCCGTAGAAATCCTCTACGCCGCCACGAATCTGCTCGCGATAGTAGCGCAAGTGTCGCTCCAGATAGTCTCGATCCAACTGCGTCAAATTTGGCGCATTCATTCCGACGTTGCCTTCGCCGTAGACTCCGTGGCAGGCCACGCATGTCGTGAAGTAGGCCTTACCACGATCAATATCGCCACGAGCCTCGGGAGCAGGACTTAGCGCGTCGTTAGGCGGGGCAGTATCGGAGCAGGACGGCAGGATGACTGCCACGCCTAGCAAGGCTATCGTTGGTCGAAAACCCGAGAACGTCACTATGACGTTCCTAGGAAAGAGTGAAACACACCGTGGGGGTCGTATTGCTGTCGGAGCCGCTGCAGGCGCTTCCAGTTGTCCGCCGAGAAACAAAGGCGACTCTCTCTGGTTTCCTGACTAAACTCGTTGAGATAATGGCCAACGGCAAACGCCTGCATATCGTCGTAAAAGTCCTTCAACCAGGCCAGATTCGCTTTGTCGTCCGCAGCATTTCCCCATTGTGCGTAAGCCGACATGTAGAACTTCCCGGTCAACGAATAAGCCGCATCGGGGAACTCCAACGCACCACGATAAAGGATGACCGGAGTGTCACTTGGCGATGGTGCCAGCCTCATGTGACGTTCGACGACCTCAGCCGCTTCGACGGCACGTTCTGTAAAGATATTGTCGGCACTGGCCCGGCTTTGCGGAAACGGTCCTTCATTCTCCTGGTATAGCATTTCAAAGGTCGCGGGCCGGTCCAGGATCGTATCAATGGCTCTTCTCGCGACTTTTTCCGCGCGAATAGGCGCGAGCATTTCTTTCGCTTCTGCCTGGGTATCAACGAAGGCCGTTGCGTTCAACAGCACGACTCTTTCACAACGGTCTGCCGAACATTCATCATCGGCCGGTATGACAGCGCCCAGCATCTCAACCGATGGATTCATCCCGGGGCCAATTCGGTCCATCATCTCTACCGTCGGTATCAATTCCTCGTAGGGAAGGATGTACGTATCGACCGTGATCGCCTTGGGCAAAGAGTAACAGCGGAGATAGAAACGAGTCACGACGAAGAACAAACCCGGGCCGCCACCGCGTGCTGCCCAGAAGAGCTCCGGGTTCTCCTGGGCGTTGATATGAATCAGCTCGCCGTCCGCGGTGACCGCGTCGAGCGCCTCGATGTTGAACGTGCTCATGCCGCCCCAGGCGACCCCATTCAATCCAAGGCCTCCCCCGAGCAAATATCCGCTGAGCGGCACCATGCCGCAATGTGCGGTGGGAAACGCGAGGCCGTGCTCGCCGAGTCGCGTCACCAGGTCGCGGCCGAGGACGCCGGCCCCAACGACCGCTTGCTTGGCGGTGGCGTTGATCTCGACGGACTGGAAGCGGGACAAGTCAAGTAGGATACCGCTGTCGCGCAGGTAACAACCGCTCCAGCTATGGCCACCCGTGCGGGTTTTGATTCGCATCCCGTTCTGTCTTGCGAAGTTGACGGTCGTAACAACGTCTTCAGGAGAGTCGGCCTGCACAATCAATTCCGGGCGCCGATCGAACTTACGGTAGTTCCAGATCATGGAATGGCGCCACGGCTCATAGTTCGTCGTGTCGCGAAGAACGACCGTTCCTTCGATACGGCGCTGTAATTCGGTGGCTTCTCGTTCGCCGATTTTGATTGCCGATGCAAGCACGCCGGTACTGTTGGGCAGAATCAATCCCGCCGCCAGCACATGGCTCGTCTGTCGAATGAACTTGCGGCGCTCGTGATCAACTCCCTTTTTCATGGACTACGTTTCCTTCGAAGCTTGGTGCTGGGATCGAGTGAGGTGGCCAGCCCCTTTGAGCGTGAAAAATAGCCTTCTACGTGCTGTAAAGTCAACGAGTAGACAGGCCCCGGCTTGCGTGCGAGGCCGTTCAAGCGTGCATCGCTATTCTGGGGATTGGCCTTCGAGGGCGAGTGCGATGGCACCGATCGTCTCGGGCGTCGTGCGGCAGCACCCGCCGATGAGGCGCGCACCGGCCGCGTACCACTCGGGGGCGCACGCGACGATCGGGGGGGACCCTTCGGCCGGAAGCCAGCGATGCCGAGCGGCGTCCCACGTCTCCCCCCTGTTTGGGTAGACGGCGAGGAGCTTCTCCGTCGCGCCGCGCGCCGAATCGAGGAGACCCGAGACGTGTTGGGGCGCGGTGCAGTTGATTCCCGTCGCGACAACCTTGTCCAAGCCACTCACCAGCCGCACGCAATCGGCGAATGACTCGCCGTGGCAGACCTCCGTTTCGTTCCGGCAGCTGAAAGTAATCCATGCGGCGGTATCCGGGGCCTCCTCGAGCAGTGCGACGATCGCTTCCGCTTCCAGGAGGCACGGAACCGTCTCGAAGGCGAGAAGGTCGGGCTCCGCGCTCAGCAGCGCCTCCATTCGAGGCCGATGGAAACGGATGAGCTCTTCGCGATCGAGCTCATAGTCGCCCCGGTATTCGGAGCCGTCGTGCAGCACCGCGCCGTAGCATCCGATCGATGCGGCGACCAGGCCGCGTCCGTGGCGGTCCCTGGCACGCTGGGCGAGCTCGACCGACAGCCGTAGCAGCCGTCGAGCTTCTGCCTCGTCCAGCCCTCGGGCCGCGAAACCCTCGAAGCTTGCCTGATAGCTCGCGCTCGTAGCCACGTCGGCGCCCGCTCGGAAATAGTCGTAGTGCAGGGCCTCGATCTTCTCCGGTGCCTCGAAGAGGAGCTTCGCCGACCAGAGGGGGTCGTTCAAATCCTCTCCGCGCCGCTCGAGCTCAGTGGCGAGCGCGCCATCGAGCAGTACATAGCCCTTGTCGTCGATGAGCGGTCTCAGCAGATCGTTCATGGCTGTTATTTTAGTGTTTCGCGCCAGGTAATTCGTCGGGCCCGCCATTCATCAGTGACTCAATGAGTAAACAGGTCGAAGCGATCGGCTAGGTCTGCAGTTTCGTTCGAAGAGCCTTAACGCTTACCGGATCGAAACGGAGCTCTCGTTTCAGAAGCATGGAGCCCCGGAGCTGCCTTCCCATGAGTCCCTCATACCGGTGCGGGTGAGCGCGGAGGGGCTCACCTCCTGAGCGTCTGCCCATCAACAGCTTCGCGCTTTTGCCCTGGGCCAGGGTTCACGTTGGTGGAGCGTCGCGCAAAGAACTCGTACGGAAACGCCGTCGTGTCTTAGGAGGACGCTTGGGCCGGGGAACACATGGGCTCGGACGCGGACGACACCTTGCCCTTAGAGACGAAAAAAAAGACCGTCTCCTCCCCCCAAAAGCGGAAATCGCTTGAGGCATTACCACCCCAAACTCGTCTTGACCAGTTCGTATGGAGCCGGCCGCGACATCCCAACCCAAGGCGAGTCTGGCGCTGTATCGACCTCGCCAAGCCCGGGCGAGCCCCCTGTATCAGCTTTTCGAGGCACACTACGAGGAGGTGAAGGCGCTTTGGGAGGAGCGCTTTGAAAAGGCGTACGGCTTTTGGCGAGGCTTCATCGACAAGGTGGTGGCCCGCTACCTGGATTGTGGCACCGGAGAAGGAGGCTTCGCTCGGCTTCGCTGCGAGGAGTGTCATCTCGAGCGACTTTTGACGTTCTCCTGCCGTCCAAGAGGGATCTGCCCGTCGTGCGACGCGAAGCGAGCCGCAGCGTTTGCGGCTCTGCTTCACGATGAGGTGCTCGAGGACGTGCCTCATCAGATGTGGGTGTTCACGATCCCCAGGATGCTGAGAGTTTACTTTCTTCACCATCGGGAGCTTTTGGGCGAGCTATCTCGTATCGCGTATGAAACCGTCCAAGAGCTGATGGCAACGGCCTGCTTCGAAGACGACTCCTTCCGCCCGGGGATGGTCTCAGTCGTGCAGACGTTTGGGGAAGCGGCACGATTCCACCCGCATGTGCATGGTCTTTGTTCTCGAGGAGGTTGGAATGCCCGCGGGGAGTGGATCCCAGTGCCGTACATCGATACCCAAAAGGCAGAGCAGTTATTTCGTCATCGCGTGATGGGCTCGCTCAGGGACAAAGGCTTATTGAGCGAGCAGCGCATCAAGCTGCTCCTTTCCTGGAGGAAAAGTGGTTTCAGCATTGACGATTCGGTTCGCATCCCAGCCGGTGAACAACCCATGCTGGAGCGCGTCGCTCGGTACATGCTGCGAGCTCCAGTGAGCTTGTCGCGACTCCGATGGGCTCGAGGCGACGGTGAAGTCTTCTATGCCGCAAAGCGAGCCCACGACGATCCCGAGCACCCATCTATAGAAGGACAACGTCTCGATACACTGGAGTTTCTAGCTCGAGTGATCGCGCAGATCCCAGAGCCGAGGAGACATTTGGTTTGTTACTACGGCCACTACGCCCACGTCGTGCGAGGAAGGCGTCGAAAGAGCCAAACGCAAAGACAAGTTCTGGACCAGGGCCTTGCTTCTCACCCATACGAGTCAACTTTGAGCCCGCAGCGCAAGGCTGCCCTTCGACGCCGATGGGCCCATCTCATCCGACGGGTGTTTGAAGTCGACCCGCTCGTTTGCCCCCAATGCGCGGGACCACTCCGCGTCGTGGCCTTCATCACCGAGCCGCGAGTCATCCGAAAGATCCTCGACCATCTCAAAAAGCGTAACCGCCATAACCGGGCCCCACCTCAGCAACCACCCCTCTCCCTCAGGGCCTAGGCCCCACACGACATCTGCCAATTCGACGCCCGTCGTGTATCTCCTCGAGGACCAGGCATCGGTACCAGCACATACCCTTTCCCCATTAGCTCGAATGTGCTATTTTCCGGACCTACCGACAGCCGAAGCGGTACTGACAATTTAATCGCGTATGAGCCACAATCGACGGATGAATAGACCTGCATCGATGTACGAACGGCACCGTTTTCCACCCGAGATCATTCAGCACGTTGTCTGGCTCTATCATCGCTTCAATCTGAGCAGCCGCGATATCGAGGATCTTATGGCCGAGCGTGGCATCGCGATGAGTTACGAGTCGATCCGATTGTGGTGTATCAAGTTTGGTCCCAAGTACGCCAGGCGACTTCGGCGCCGGCATCAGGGTTACGGTGATACTTTCTTTATTGACGAGGTCTTCGTCAAGATTCAGGGCAGGCAACACTATCTTTGGCGGGCAGTTGACCAGGACGGCGAGGTTGTGGATGTGTTTTTACAGCGCCGCAGAGATGGAAAGGCAGCAAAGCGTTTCTTCAAGCGGTTGCTACGAACGAGTGGCTGTGAACCCAGAGGAATCGTCACCGACAAGCTGAGGAGCTACGGTGTCGCTCACCGCGAACTCATCCCGGATACGATCCATGACACCTCCCAATACGCCAATAATCGAGCCGAGCTTTCACATCAGCCAACCAGGGTTAGGGAGCGAGGCATGCGGCGCTTCAAGTCAACGCATCAGGCCCAACGGTTTCTGAGCACGCACGCTGCTGTCTACAATCTTTTCTATTTGGGGCGGCACTTGATATCGGCCAAACACTATCGAGTTTTCCGACAACGTGTCTTTGCGTCTTGGAATCGTGCGGCGGCAACATAAGTCGTGCATACACGGAAAATAGCACGAGCCGAGAAGTTAATTTGTCAGTACCCAGGCAGGCGATTGACAGAGAAAATTACAGCAACCAGAGTTTTTAATGCGAATAAAGTCATTTAACGATAACGAAAGTTGAAGGAGAAAGTTATGAAGCCATTTCCGACGCAATTTATAAAACCCAAGGTGACCTCCCATTTTGTATTTCTTGCGATCCTTGGTCTAACGGCCAGCTACAGCCACGCTCAGGACAATGATTTCACCAATGCACTCGAGGCCAGGGTGGCAGCACGCTGGGATTATGAGGCCGAAAGACAAAAGACATTGTTGGACAAAGACAAGTTTACTGTCTTCCTGGCGGGTACAGGATCCCCTACCAATCGTAACCGGCTTATGTCGGGCACTGCGGTATTTGCAAACGGAAAATTTTTCTTGTTTGACGCAGGCGACGGGACGGTGGAAAAGATGGAGCAGATGGGGCTTCCGTTACCGGAGGTCGACGCGGTTCGTCACACATTTTCATTCGGATCATATAGACGACTTAGGAGCAATCGTACAAAGGAGCTATATTTTGGGTCGTCGAACCTTCCTGCCCATTTTCGGTGGAGAAGTATTCGTCACACATTTTATCGGATCATATAGACGACTTAGGAGCAATCGTACAAAGGAGCTATAGTCGTCGAACCTTCCTGCCCATTTTCGGTGGAGAAGGTATTGAAGAAATTGTGGAGGCGATCCACAAATTTTATGCACCGGATTTCAGCTACAGGACGGGTCATCACGGAGAGAAATATATGCCCTCCAATCTTGGCCATGCATTTAAGGGCATGACTATTCGCTTCGATGGTTCGGAACACGGCGAAGGCCACGGTCTAGGCCACGGTATTGGCCACCTCCATGCACCGGATGACGGCCATATAGTCTATGCGCAAGACGGAGTCGTAGTGACAGCTTTCACGGTGACTCACGATCCGATTCATCCCGCTTTGGGTTACAGGGTGGATTACGACGGTAAATCTGTAGTGATCAGTGGAGATTCTAGCGATATGCCAAACCTTCACAAATTCAGCAAGGGGGCTGATGTTCTCGTCGCTGAGGTGATGAATAAGAAAGTCGAAGAGCAGATGGAGAATTTTCACAGAGAATTGGGGCATCCTGGTAGAGCAAAAATATTCTTCGATATTCGTAATTATCATTTGAGTACGGATGACGTCGGGAAAATCGCTGCCGAAGCAGAGGTCAAGACTCTATTATTGACACACCTTATTCCCTCTACTGACGATGAGGACTATATGAATCGGGTTTTCAGAGATGAAGTCGCAAAGTATTTCAAAGGTAATATTATTCTCGGCAAGGATGGAACGGAATATGTAATTCCCTAGTTTCCTCCCATCCAACCGTACGCGTCCGATTAGGCGCGTACAGTTTATCGCACCCAACAACGTCGTAGTTAACTATGGAGAAAACCATGAGTTTTAATATATGTCGCCCCGGCCATGATCTCGAGCTCAAGGTTCATGACGGTATCATCGGAGCAGTCACGCTGTTGAGTGTGGTTGCCGGTTCAATGTTCAATCCTGCGTGGTTCTGGCTCGCGGGTGCTATTGGTGTCGTCATGATCGGCAGCGCTTTTACGGGTTTCTGCCCGCTCCACTTCGTGCTCGGCAAAGCCATCCGGCCGGCAAACTAACGGCGCTGTTAGGTCCGGCTATGGGGTGGTCTTTTGTACAAGCAAACGACCCGGCTCAACTCGGCACTATCAACAGGGACTGACTTGGAAATCAAGCATGGTGAATCCTTGACGGTCTCAATGACGGTACCGCGCACTGGTGACGAGGGCTGCAACGGTATGTACCACGCCGCTCCTGGGCCGATTTTTCGGGTGCCCCAGGGGTTATCTGTTATGCTGGCGACGTAGTTTGATCGGTTTTGGACGCGGCCACTTGCGGAAAAAGTGGCAACAGGGCGCTTCAGGATCTCGTTTCCAGCGCCGCGATCAATGGTCGTGGGTCCATCTTCCACGCAGCCGCTCTTATCTTGCGGCGATGCATGCCGCCCCAGGCGACACCATTCAATCCAAGGCCTCCCCCGAGCAAATATCCGCTGAGCGGCACCATGCCGCAATGTGCGGTGGGAAACGCGAGTCCGTGCTCGCCGAGTCGCGTCACCAGGTCGCGGCCGAGGACGCCGGCCCCAACGACCGCTTGCTTGGCGGTGGCGTTGATCTCGACGGACTGGAAGCGGGACAAGTCAAGTAGGATACCGCTGTCGCGCAGGTAACAACCGCTCCAGCTATGGCCACCGGTGCGCGTTTTGATTCGCATCCCATTCTGTCTTGCGAAGTTGACCGTCGTAACAACGTCTTCGGGAGAGTCGGCCTGCACAATCAATTCCGGGCGCCGATCAAACTTACGGTAGTTCCAGATCATGGAATGGCGCCACGGCTCATAGTTCGTCGTGTCGCGAAGAACGACCGTGCCTTCGATACGGCGCTGTAATTCTGTGGCTTCTCGCTCGCCGATTCTGATCGCCGATGCAAGCGCGCCGGTGCTGTTGGGCAGAATCAATCCCGCCGCCAGCACATGGCTCGTCTGTCGAATGAACTTGCGCCGCTCGTGATCAACTCCCTTTTTCATAGACTAGGTTTCCTTCGAAGCTAGTGCTGGGATCGAGTGACGTGGGAGCCCCTCACCCTGCCCTCTCCCAAGTTGTGGTGAAAATAGCCTCACACAGGCTGAAAAGTCAACGAGTAGACAGGCCCCGGCTCGCGGGCGAGACTGCCCGAGCCTCGGAATCGTTCCATCAACTCTTTCCCGTAATCGCGCTCGGCTAGATACTGATTGTGCGTGGGACACATGAGCTGAATGTTCTTTGGGCTGTGGTCTCCGCCGCGGGCATAGGGATCGTGGTGATGGAACTGAAGCCCCTGCCGCTCTTTGCAGCGTCTACCTTGTGCGTCTTCGAAGGTGCACTGATTGTCGTCCCGCTCGCTCACCGCGCGCCTCACCGGGGTCGGGATATAGCGTGACGACGGCGATGTGTCGGTTTCTTCGAGATCGCGTCTCGGCGCCCGCGTCTTGCCGTAGCGCCTCGACTCCAACCTCTCAAGCTTCTCAGTCACGGCTTCTTCAATGATCGCGGCGAGGTCGGCTTTCGGCACGAGGCTACGAAGCCGCTCGATCTTGTCCTTGAACTCGGCGCTGGCCGTGAACTGGATCTTGTAGCGCGCGGGTGCGAGCGGCTCCACGGGCCTTGGCACCGTAGCTTTTGGTAACACTACTGCGTCTGGACGCAGTTGGGCGGGCGCGGGGAGCTTGCGTATCGCCGGCGCAACATCGGGCTTCGGCGCAATCTCCGCCACCAGCTCTTCGATCTTTGCCTTGGACTTATGCGCAGCGCGCGGGAGAACCGCTTCCCGATTCGCCTCCGTGAGATGCGGAGAAAGTTTGGCGGCGCCGGTCAGGTGGATACGCCCGTCCTTCAGCATTCGGAGGAGCCCCGGGTGTTTTCGCGATGCGCGGGCAACTCGGATGCGGAGATAAGTTTCGGCCTCCGACATGTGTAATACGTCGGTGCAATAGGTAAACATCGACGAGCACGCTTCCCGTGCGTAGAGGCGCCGCTCGTCTACCTCGGCAATGTGTGCGACCAACTCCGATTCGACGCGTCGTGATTCTTGCACCAACCCCGATAGGCGGCGAAGTAGCTCATCATCCGAAATAGTCGAAATCGATTTCAATAGCTTGTTAAACATTTCTCCTCCCCCCTCAAGACCAATATAACAACGCTCTTTTCTTGGTCTTGAGACGACTTAGAGTTGGGAGGAACGTGCTTCGATGAAGTTTTCGTCTCGAAGCTTCTAGGCGTTGACTAGGGCGTCAACGTACGCGTCAGTGATGGTACCGCGAAGGCACTCGTAAGGTCTACAAAACCTGTTGTGGAATCTTGTCAAGAGAAAATTTCACTTTTTTACTCGAGCCCCATTCGTTTCAGGATCTCCTCGAACTTTGGGTCTCCTTTCAGGGATTCGCCTACTGGGGTCCAACGGAGAAAGAGAAACTCGCCGCCGCGCTCGGCATCGGCTTTCTCGAGCCACTCGTAAAGCTTCTCGCGCTCGCCGAGCCCGGCGTACAAGCGCACCATCTCCAACGGCGCCAGGTAGCGGCGCTCGGAGGGATCTTGTAGTCGTCGGAGAATCTCTCTCGCCTCGTCCTCTCGACCCGATCGAGCGTAGGCGTACCCCAGGTCTCCCATCCCGAGCCCGCCGTCGGAGAGCTCGATGGCTTTCTGGTACTCGGCAATCGCCTCCTCATACTGGGCGTTTTTTTCGAAAGCCTGGCCGAGGTAGCGGTGCCCTTGAACGTAGTTGGGATCGAGCTCCACTGATCGGCGTAACTGCTCGATGGCTTCTTCGACCCAGCCAGCATTGACGAGGCTCCAGCCGACACCCATTCTGAAGAAAGGCGACAACGGGTCGAACGTGAGCGTGCGGCGTATGGTACGAATGGACTCGTCGTGTCTTCCCGTTGATGTCAGGAGAACCCCATACCAAAAATGTGCCGCCGCGTAATCCGGGTCGAGCTCGAGGGCCTTCTGGAAGGCTTCTTCCGCTTCGCGCCATCGACGCTCGTTGAGCTCGATCCAGCCAAGCGAAGTGTAGGCTTCGGCCAGCGAGTCATCGAGATCGAGAGACTTCAGAGCGGCCTCGCGAGCCTGTCGATAAGCCTCGGCCGGAGGTAAGTAGGTGTAATGCCCGAGCAAACTCAAGCCGTCAGCTAGCCCCGCGTAGGCTAGCGCGTAGCTCGGATCTTTGTCGATGGACTCCCGAAAGTACTCGATAGCGAGCTCGAAGCCCTCCTCCGTGCGGGTCTGGATGTGATAGCTTCCCTGGAGGTAGGCCTGGTAAGCCTCGGCATCCTCCGTATAGCGGCGCGACAATCGTCGCTCGTCTTCCGCAGTGAGCCGGCCAAGAAGCTCTCTCGATATCTCCTTCGCCAGGTCTTCTTGAAGCACGAGAACGTCGGCCAGCTTGCGCGAGTACTGCTCGCTCCACACAAGGCTGCCATCGCGCGTATCGACCAGCTCCGCAGTGAGGGAAAGATCGTCGCCCCGCTGCACGACGCGGCCGAGGACCACGGCATCCACTTCGAGCTCGGCGCCCACCGTTTCGGGATCGATCGCCTTGCCCTTGTAGCGGAAGGCGGAGCTCCGGGAAATCACTTTCACGTTCGGAAGCTGCGACAAACTGACAATGATGCTTCCTGTAATCCCGTCGCTCAGATACTCCGAGTCCGGGTTCGCGCTTCCGTTCTCGAAAGGAAGGACCGCGACAGAGTCGATGCCATCGGACGGCAGAAAACGGTACACACCGAGGACAGCCAAAACGACGACGGCGGCTGTCCCGAGCCACAGGGGTAGTGGGCTTTTCTTCCGCGAGACGCGTTGCACCGACGGGCTCGACCCGCTCTCGCGCCTCAAGTCCTTGAGGTTCACCAAGAGCTCGTGGGCCTCTTGGTGCCGGTTCGCCGGATCCTTAGCCAGACATTTGTCTAGAAACTGCTGGAGGTCGGACTCCGCATCCTCAAGCCGAGGCGCTGGCTCTCTGAGAATGCCGTGGAGGGTGTCGACGTTGGTTGCGCCTTGGAAGGGATGTTCTCCGGTGAGCATCTCGTAGAGAACCACTCCGAAGCTAAAGACGTCACTACGGTGGTCGACCGAAGCGCCTCCGGCCTGCTCGGGAGACATGTAGGAAATGGTACCCAGCATCTGGCCAGATTGCGTTTCTCCGCGAAGCGCGGTCGCTACATCGCTGCCCACCGGTGCGAGCGGCTCTAGGAGCTTCGCGAGTCCGAAATCGATAATCTTTGGGTGGCCGTCCTCGCTGATCATAATGTTGGCGGGCTTGAGGTCTCTATGAACGATGCCCTTCTCATGGGCACGAGTAAGCCCTTCCGCGACTTCAACGGCGATGTCAAAAACCCGCGCGGTGGACAGGCGCTCCGTGGCGATTAGATCTCCCAGCTTTTCACCCTCTATCAATTCCATCGCGATGAAGGTCGTGCCATCTGATTCGTCGATCCCGTAAACGACTGCGATGTTCGGGTGTTTGAGTGAAGCGGCCGCTTGGGCTTCTTGGACGAAACGGCGCTTGCGTTCCTGGTCGGCTACGAGCTCGGGCGGAAGTACTTTGATCGCCACTTCACGGTTTAGTTTGGTATCGAGCGCACGGTAGACGATCCCCATGCCGCCGCGGCTGATTTCTTCGAGAACTTTGTAGTGGGAGAGTGTCCGCCCGACCATCGAAGGGCTCCTTGTTGCGTGAAAATAGCCCCGCACAGACTGAAAAGTCAATGGGGCGTTGGGTTACTCAGCCCCAAAGGGTGAATAGCTAAGTCGCTGAAGGTAAGCGAGTCTAGCCCGGAACCGCCATTCACAAGGATTCAAGCTTCATGTACCCACTGGCCATCGACCATCGTGCGTTCGACCGGTACGTCGATGAGCGTCGATGGATCGACTCGGGTCGGATCCTGGCCGAGGACGACGAGGTCTGCCAGCTTGCCGGATTCGATGGAGCCCTTTTCGTTCTCTTCGTAGGAAGCGTAGGCGCCGTGGAGCGTCCCGACGCGGATGGCCTCCATCACGCTGACCTTCTGTCGCGCGCCCCATACGTTGCCTCGACTGTCGGTGCGGGTCACGCTCGATTGCAGCGCCATCATCGGCTCGAATGGGCCGGGAGGATAATCAGACGTCTGCGTCACTTTGATGCCGGCATCGAGAAAGCTACGAACGGCGAACATTCTCTCCAGCCGCTCGGCCCCGTAATAAACCATCTTTTCGCCGTGGTAGTAGACGTATGTCGAGAACGGGTTCGGTATGGCGCCAAGCGCTTTGATGCGCCGGACGAGGTCTTCGTTGATGAGCGTGCAGTGCTCGAGCCGGAAGCGAGGATCGTGGCGCGGAAGCTCTTCCTGGAGCTTTTCGTAGACGCGCAGAGTGATGTCGATGCCGACGTCGCCGTTCGCATGGACGCCCAACTGCCACCCGGCCTCGTGCGCTTTGCGCGCCCGCTGGAACAGATCCTCTTCCTGGGTCACGATGATGCCGTAGTCGTCGGGCCGCCCCACGAAAGGCTCGCTCAGGCGCGCGGTCCTCTCTGAGATAGACCCATCGCATATCAGCTTGACCGGTCCGACCTTGACCCACTCGTCCCCGAGCCCCGTACGAATGCCCGCCTCGAGCATCTTGTCGAGATACTGATAATCGATCAGCGCGTAGACCCGGAGCGCCAACTCAGAGGCGTCGCGCGCATCCTGGTAAGCCATCAGGTCGTCGGGCGTGCCGAACGCATCGTGGGCCGAGGTCACGCCGGAAGCCGCCATCATCCGGGAGATGAGCTTGACACCCTTTCGAGCGTCCTCGCGTGTGAAATCCGACGGCAGAGCTTCTATCACGGCGAACGCCGCGGATTCCTCGAGCTTGCCGTTCAAACGCCCGTCCGCGTCACGACCCAGGTGCCCACCGGGGGGATCGACTGCATCTTCGCGGAAACCCACTTTTTCCAACGCGAGCGAGTTCAGGTACGCCGTATGGCCTCCGCGGTGCTCGATCAAGACGGGATGCTCCGGTGCCACCTCGTCCAGGTCGGCGCGCGTCAGTGGACGGCCTTCGGCGGTCTTCGTGTCGTCGTACTTGAACCCAGCCACCCACTTCCCGGCCGGCGTTTCCTCGGCATAAGTACGAATCGCGCCTTTGATCGCCTCGATGGAACGCAAATCGCAGTCTATGCGCGTCAAATGGCGTATGCCCGAATAGCCCAGGTGAGTATGAGCGTCGATGAAACCTGGAACAACGGTCTTCCCCTCTAAATCGATACGCCTCGTCCGCGCGGTGGCCAGATTGAGCACGTCGTCGTCCGAGCCAACGGCGAGGAACCGGCCTCGAACAATCGCGACGGCCTGCGCCTTCGGCTGCCTGTCGTCAATAGTAATAATGTTGCCGTTGTGCAGGATGAGCTCGGCTTCGGTGTGCTCGAACGGAAACAGACCGAGCGCGCCGACGCTTGCCAGAAACTCTCGCCGGTTTGGATAGTGCATCACCGTCTCCGTTCATTCCCACGAAGGGTTCCGATGCGGACGATTGAGCCTAGTGGGCCAGCCATCAGACTCATGATTCGAGCCCGGCTGCCCAGTTGACGACCACCGTTAGGCGCGATTGAGCTGCCTCGGCCGCCGGGGCCACGATAAGAAATCGCTCGCCGTCGGCAGTCACATCATAAACCTGCCGAGAGCCCGCCCAAGCTGTACCGGTAGCGAGCGACCGGAAGAGGACCTTGGGGGCCGTTGGTGCGAACGTCCCGGCTCCCCCGATTTCCACCGCCATCATGCTGTTGTCTGGGGCCAGGTAGAAAAGCTCCTTGCCATCCCCTCTCCACCTGGGATCGGTACCGCCGTTCGAGGACACCTGCCATTTTCCGGCAGAGCCGGGGGCGACTCCCTTCGACGCGAGCGGGATGGAGCGTACCCAAACCTCCCACTGACCGGACTCGTCCGACGTGTAGGCTATCCAGTTTGCGTCGGGCGAGAATTCGGCGGCACCTCCTCGGAATTCCGGTGGTACGATGGATTCTGGCTCTTCTTCGCCTTCGATGGACCAAAGAAACAGACCTCCAGCTCCTCCATACACGACGAGCCGACCGTCGGATGACCAATCGTGAACGAAGATGGGCGAGTCCGTGCAGTGAAGCAAATTCGACTCGTCGGTTCCCGACGCATCCCTTGTAAAAAGACACGAAACACCTCCCGGATCGGAGCTGAATAGAACTTCTCTCCCGTCCGGGGACCAGACTGGACACCAGTCGTTCGAAGCACCGAGGGTGAATCTGGAGGGGATTCCCTGGGAGACTTCCATGAGATAAAGATCCCGGTTTCCAGTCCTTGGGTCCGGTTGACTGACGGCGATCCGCTTTCCGTCCCGGGAGATGCGTGGCTGGATGTATTCACCAGTCGGGCCGACCCTCCCGAGCTGCTCACCTTTTCGATTGAACCACCCCAACTGGCGGTCGGCAGTGCTACCTTCGACAAAAGTCAGGATGCGGCCGTTGGTGGAAACCCCAAAACGTGCCGATGCGCTCGTGGCGGTGTAACTCACGCCCTCAGCGACCAAATGGGGGTTGCCACTGAGCAGATGTGTGTCGGCGTCGAAAGGTTGCGCCAAGAGTGTCCCGTCGCGCACGAAAAGCAGGTGGCCCGGTGGCGAGTAGAACGCATTCGTTTGCGCCGTCATGACGCGTTTGACGTCGTTGGAGTCGAGTGATCCCACGTAAATCGCCGTGTGCTCGGGCTGACTCGACCGAGCAAGGTAGAGGAAGTGACGGCCGTCGGGAAGAAACTGCGGATGCCGATGAGAGTTCTCTCCGCGCGACGTATCGAGAGTGGTGATGGGCTCGGAAACGCCGCCCGCGGCCGATATTCGATGGAGCGGACGCCGGTTGCCATTGGCGAAGACGATGTCCCCGTCACGGTTCCACGTCCCGCCAAGGTCACCGGCATCTCCGATCGTTTCTATAGGTCCTCCATTGGCCGCAATCTTCTTGAGTTCGCCACCGGCGAAAAAACCGATGAAATTGCCCTCGGGCGACCAGAACGGACGGGTGGCACCTTCAGTTCCAGGAAGCGCTCGGACCGCCAGTGAATCCAGGACTCGAATCCAGAGAACCCGGCTGCCCGCGTCGTCCTGGCCGGTGAAGGCTACTCTCGTGCCGTCAGGTGATAGCGCTGGAATGCCGCCCCACCCAACGGTCTCCGGCCCCGGTCTATCTATTTGGAACCGGATGAGCTCGTCTCGGTTTCGAGGAAAATGGCTGACGACGGCGAGCAAGCTTGCCACGAGTAACGCCGATAGAGCCCATGCGCTCCGCTCGCGGATTCTACTTCCTTGGTCACCTCGGGCCCTTGGCTCCTCGTGAGACTCTAGATCACCGGAGTCCAGCTCTTCCTTCAGTGCCTCCAAGTCGTTGCGGATATCCAAGGCGTTCTGGTATCGGCGGGCGGGCTCCTTCGCCAAACATTTCCGGATGATCCGCGCGAGCTGTCTGGGCTTGTTGGGCGCAAAGTCGCTAACCGGCGGCGGGTCTTGTCTGAGGATGGATGAAAGGACCGCGGCAGGTGAATCTCCGCGAAAGGGCCGCTCACCGGTCACCAGCTCGAAGAGTACGATCCCCAAGGAGAAGTTGTCCGAGCGCTTGTCGACGGACTTGCCTTCCGCCTGCTCGGGAGACATGTAGGCCACCGTCCCAACGATGACGCCCTCCCGGGTCTGCAATTGTGTAGGTAGCTCGCTCCTTTCGGGTCCGGCGACCTCTTGCCTCCATTTGGCCAAACCGAAGTCGAGAATCTTGAGCCGCCCCTCGTCGTCCCGCATGAGGTTGTCCGGCTTCAGATCCCGGTGAACGACCCCTCGTTGGTGAGCAGAGCTCACGCCATCGGCAAGGGGAATCGCGATCTTGAAAAACTCATTCAGTGGCAGACCGTTCTTCGGGATGGATTTGGAGAGGGCCTCCCCCAGCACCAACTCCATGGTAATGAAGTGGACGCCTTCCGCTTCCTCGACAGAGAAAACGGTCACGATGTTGGGATGGTTCAGCGCCGCGAGGGCCTTGGCCTCTCGCCTGAAACGCTCCCGACGTTCCTCGCTCTCGGCTAAGTCAGGAGGTAAAACCTTGAGGGCAATCTTCCGGCCTAGCTCGGTGTCCTCCGCGAGGTAAACCTCTCCCATGCCGCCGCTTCCGAGCTTGTCCACGATCTTGTAGTGGGCAAGGGTTCGGCCAATCATGCAGAGTTCCTGTTTGGCGAGACAAAGTTATTCCAGTGGGCCCGGAATGTAAACCAGTGAAAGTCGCGTCGGCCCCGCCATTCATCGTACAACACCGAAGCGGTGCTCCCATGTGTGCCGGGAGCCAGCGAGAATCTTGTCCAGGCGGGATTCGGGCCCACGGTAACGCCGGCCAGAGGTCGGCTTCGAGCCTATCCGGGGTTTCGATTCTGGGCAGCAAGTCGAGTCACAACGCGCTCGACGATCGTTCTTTTATAGTGAGCCAGGTTCTGAGGTTGACCGCCTTTCGCCACGCTGTACCTCGCCGTTAGCGTGAGATTCTCTTCTTTGGGCTCTGATTGTATGAAGACACGGACCTGCGTTGGGTAAGGGTTGTCGTTATCTCCCGCCCACTCCCAGGTTACGGTGCCGGTGAGATCCGGTTGGCCCGATTGATTCAACGTGGCTCCGGCTGCAGCGAGCGCCTTTTCCAGGTTCGCGTTCAGGTCTTCGGCATGGTCACCTTCTAACTGGATCTTGTTGATGGTAACTCCTGCAAGTTCTGTCGATGAACCACAATGAATGGATAGCCCTGCAAAAAGAAGAATGGTGAGAAAAAAGAACGCACGTTTCATGAAAGCCTCCTTTCTCGAAGGGATGGCCCTGCCATCATAGACTACTAAGAGACAAATAGCACTAAGGTGCGTCTCGAGTCATGGCCCGGACATAGTTTTCTAACGTCAGCGGGGGCTCAGAGCGAAACGTCTCCTTGGTGGACGCGGTCTTCTCGATGCGATCGAGCCGGAAGTTTCTAAAGTCTTTGCGGAGCTCGCACCAGGCTCCGAGCGTCCACACATTACCCCAGAAATAGAGTCCTAGTGGGCAAACGACGCGACCGCTGGCAACGCCCTCCCGGTCTTTATAGTCGAGGTGTATCTTCGACCGGGCATCGATCGCCTTGCGCAAAGCCCCGACATTCGCTCGGACCTCTGGCGATACCCGGAACGACAGCGAGAAGAGTGCGGTATCGTGTACCTGGTGTCGTTTTGACGGAGGCAGGACCGCCTCCACTTTTGTAAGGACGCTACGGGCGGCTTGACGGAGCTCGGAGTCCCCCCAGCTTTCGACCATGCGTGCGCCGAGGACGAGAGCCTGAACTTCCTCGCCGTTGAACATCAGAGGTGGAAGGTCGAAGTCCTTGCCGAGACGGTACCCGACCCCGCCTCGCCGAGTATGGGCACACCGGAGGCGCCCAGATCACGGATGTCCCGATAGACGGTTCGCTCCGAGACCTCCAAGCGTTCAGCAAGCTGCGCCGCCGTCGTTAGCCGCCGACGGCGCAGCATCTGGACTATCTGAAAAAGCCGGTCAGCTCGCCGCATCCTGGCGGGCATTGTCGGCCGGCACGTGAAAGAAATCCAGGAGGACGCCGTTGGGATCCTGGGTCAAAAAGCTCTTCCACCCCCACGGCTTGACCGCCGGCTGACTCATCAACTTCACACCGCGCTTCTCCATGTCGGTGGCTTTCTTGTCTGCATCCGCGGTTGGAATGCTGATCAGAAGGCCCTTGCCGTTGAAGGCGGGCAGCTTACCGAGAGGGCCCTCCTGGGTCGTCAGGAAGGACAACTCGGGACCCGATTCGCCACCGTAGCGAACCGCAAGATAGTCAGGCATGTCGTGGATGATCTCGAAATCTGCCTTCTCAGCGTAGAACTCTTTGGTCTCGGCCAATTGGTCGGTAACGACCATGGGGAACAATTTCTTGGGATTCATCGATATCTCCAAAGGTTAGTGGCTCGGCCCATCCGAACCGAGGACATCCTAGAATCCCCCTCCTGACACCGTTCTGTCAGGAGTGTTTCAGGGCCGGTGAGCGTCCCCGTCCTCCGAAAGGGTATTGTGCTACCGCCGCTGGTGTGGCACTCTGAAGATGAGCTGTATCTGGACCGGCATGAGCCGAGGGACCCATGGCCAAACCTAAATTCGACTCCGACAGCGACCGCAGCCGTTACAAAGAACGCCTCGAAGTCATCCAAACCCGCCTTAGTGCACGTTTTCAGTCTGTTACGCACAAATGGGACGCCGATTCGCAGACGGAGGTCTTTGCATTCTCCCAAAAGGATGAGAATTTCCGCCTGAATGTGCCCAGGGCGACGCTGGTCGATGAAAGTGTCGGCCTTTTCTATATCGAGTCCAGCGTCGATAGCGTGAAGGGCTCGAGCTGGAAGAGCATCCTACTAACGCCCACCGAGGGACTCGTTCCCCTCGAGTAGTCGCCCCAAGACGGCTCGCATCCGTCGCCCACCACAACTGCGGCCCGAGCGACGGAGCACCCCCAACTTGGTTATGCTATAGCTTCGTGACACTCCGTTAGCAGCACGGATAGGCTCCTCATGCACGCGCTCGTCATTCTTAAGGATCTCGTCATCATTCTAGCGGTGGCGATCCCCGTCGCCGCCCTCGCCAACCGCGCCCGGCTGCCCACCGTCGCCGGCTTCCTCGTCGCAGGAGTCGTCATCGGTCCGCATAGCTTCGCGCTCATCTCAGAGCCCGACACAGTGACGGAATTGGCGGAGCTCGGCGTCATGCTCCTCCTTTTCACCATCGGCCTCGAGTTTTCCCTGACTCGCATCGTACGGATGGGGCGTCTTGTACTCCAAGGTGGCGGGCTCCAGGTGGTGGGCACCATCGTCGCAGCCGCGGCGGTTGCCAACATCGGGTTGGAAGTGCCCTGGAACCAAGCGTTGTTCTACGGATCGCTGGTCGCCCTGTCCTCGACGGCGATCGTCTTGAAGATCTACTCCGATCGCGTGGAGCTGGACAGTCCGCCGGGTCGTGTCGTGGTGTCGATCCTTCTTTTCCAGGACCTCTGCGTGGTTCCCTTGATGCTTCTTATTCCGGTCTTCGCTCACGCGGGTCCGGGCCTGGTCACTGGAACTTGGACCGCGATCGGCACGAGCCTGCTCGTTGTTGGCGGGCTGATGCTGACGGGACGGTTGGTAGTGCCGCGGATCTTGGATCGGGTCGTGCTTCTGAAAAACCGCGAGCTGTTTACATTGTGCATCGCCTTCTTTGCGGTGGGAGCCGCCTTCGTTACCGCGAGTTTTGGATTGTCTTTGGCCCTCGGCACTTTCCTCGCCGGTCTCGTGGTGTCCGAGTCGGACTATGGGCTTCAAGCCATCTCGGACGTCCGGCCTTTTCGGGATGTGTTTAGTGGGATTTTTTTCATCTCGGTCGGAATGCTTCTCGACATAGGCTTCGTAGGGACGTCACTGGCTCTCGTGGCGGCTGCGACCGGCGCTATTTTGCTACTCAAGGTTGTGATCACAACCGGGGCAGTGCTCTTTTTGAAGCGTGGTTTCCAGACCAGCATGGTAAGCGGGATCGGGCTCGCTCAGGTAGGAGAGTTCTCGTTCGTTCTAGCGAGCGTTGCCGCGCCGCTCGGACTCTTCGCCGGTAACGACTACCAGCTCTTTATCGCATCCTCGGTGGTCACGATGATATTGACGCCGTTCCTGATCGTCTCGGCCCGTCCGGTGGCGGAGTGGCTATGCCCGTACTTAGGGATCCGAGCCGTCTCCATGGAACCTCTCAAGCAAGCCGAGGTCGCTAAGATGAGCGACCACGCCATCATCGTGGGCTACGGTTTGAGCGGACAACATCTCGTTCGAGTCTTGCGAGCTGCGGGCCTCGACTACGTGGTGCTAGAGCAAAACGGACAGCTGGTCCATCGGGGACGAGAGGAAGGGGTTCGTGTGCTTTTCGGCGATGGCTCGCGAGAGGAGCTTTTGGAGGAGGTAGGCATCACCAGGGCCCGCGTCGTGGTGTTCGCCATCGCCTCTCCGACAGACGAGAGGCGCGGGGTAGCGATCGCGCACGGTCTCAACCCCGCGGCCCACATCTTGGTAAGGACACGCTACGTCCGATCCATCGACGAACTGATGCGCCTGGGTGCGACCGAGGTGGTGGTCGAAGAGTTCGAGGCAACCCTCGAGCTGTTTGCCCGCGTTCTCGAATGCTACGAGATACCGACCAATACCATTCAACGGGAGCTCGATGCGGTTCGGAACGAGCATTACAAGGGACTGCGCGAGGGCTCGCTCACCGACCTGAAGCTGGACGCCCTTCGGCATTTGGGCATTCACGGAGCGCTCGATCTGGTCGAGGTGGAGGACGGAGCTTCGGCACTCGGCGAAAGCCCTACCTCCCTGGACTTGAGGCGAGTGACAGGTGCCATCGTGATCGCCGTGGTTCGCGAGGGCAAGGCGCTCTATCGCCCGGACCCGAAGTTTGCTTTCAGGCCGGGGGATGCCGTCGTCCTGGTGGGGGATAGGGAGGCGCTGGAAGCGGCCACGAAACTGTTCAAGGCTGGTACGGAACGATAGAATTCTATCTTTTTTGGTTAGGATGAATGAACTCAATTCTGGAAAATACTGATGATAAACAAAAATCGGATGATGTTTCTGACATGCTTCATAGCAAATATACTGTTTACGAACGTGGCTATGCGCACACGGGGGCCTTCCCCGAGCTACTCCGCATCTACCACCTGCTGGGGGATCCTGGACTGAGAATCCGGTAGCTACTTCCTTTTCAGCGCCGCAACCTCGAGAAGCGCGACCGAGTCACACCGACCTTTGCTCGACCAGCCCCTTGCGATGCTGTAGAGTCCGGTGGCGCAAATGAGCAGATCGCTGTACACTTAGCTGTACGGAGCTAGCCATGAAAACAATGACGCTGACTGAGGCACGAAATCAGCTCTTGAAGGTGGCGGAGGAAATGGAACGGAGGCCGGACCAGGTCGTGGAAGTCGTCAAAAGAGGCAAGAAGGTCATGACCTTATTGTCTGCCGAGGTCTACGAGGCTATCGTCGAGACGCTGGAGGTTGTGGCGGACGAGGCAGCCTTCACCAAACTGCGCCGGGCCGTAAAAGAGATCGAGGCGGGAAAAGGCATGTCCTGGAGCGATGCTCGGAAGGAACTGGGGTTGTCGGAGTAGGGCTTGCCTGGCCGCTACGAGATCGAGATCGCTCCGACGGGATATCGATCACTCAAGACCCTCAAAGGCAAGAAGCTTCGTCGCGAGATCGCCAAAGTCATCGATGGGTTGGCGCGTGCTCCCGAGGAGCAAGGGAAGGCGCTCCTGGGACCACTCGAAGGGGTGCGGAGTGTGCGCGCGGCTCGCGATCGTTTCCGAATCCTTTACAGGGTTGACACACGCGCGAGGGTCGTGTCCGTTTTGCTAGTCGGTGAGAGAGCAGCGGGACAGGATGCGGATATCTACGCCCTAGCGCAGAGGCTCCTCGCTACGTTTGGGAGCGGTGCCGAAGAGGATTGACGTCCTACTTCATTCATGCCTCAAGTATGGGTGCGAGGCCTCAATGATGAACCCGTGGCGAGGCTGAAGAAGCGAGCCTGAAACTACAGCCGTTCCTGATACCTGATGTGGCCGCGGGAAGTCACATCGATCTGACGCTCTTCGGTGGCGGCGTGTACTCGGGCAGCCCGACGATAACAGAGCGGGACGAGCAACCAGCTCCCGTAGCGCATAGCACCATCGCTCGGCTTTCGGACCTAACTCGGGCGAACAAGTGGATCGTTGTCATTCTGATGGGCGCGGCGCTTGCCTTTGGCCTCATTAGCGCGTTTGCTCCCCGCAACACTTCCAAATGATATTCGAATGCACACTCTGTGAAATAGGGCTCGGGCGAGAGCCGACACCGCGAGCCTTAACGCTTACCGGATCCAAACGGAGCTCTCGTTTCAGAAGCATGGAGCCCCGGAGCTGCCTTCCCATGAGTCCCTCATCCCGGTGCGGGTGAGCGGGGAGGGGCTTACCACCTGAGCGTCTGCCTATCAACAGCTTCGCGCTTTTGCCCTGGGCCAGGGTTCACGTTGGTGGAGCGTCGCGTCGGTTCCGACATTCCGGTAATCCCGAACCCACTCCTGGGCGTTCCGGCCCGGCCTATCCGAACCTGAGACATCCTAGAACCCCCCTCCTGACACCGTTCTGTCAGGAGGGTTTCAGGGGGCTGCCGAGGGCTCCGACACGCCGAAAGGCAATTGTGCTCCGTCTCATGGTATGGCACTCTGAGCATGAGCTCTATCCGGGGCCGGCAGGACCGAGGGACACATGGCCAAACCTAAATTTGATTCCGACAGCGACCTTAGTCGTTACAAAGAGCGCATCGAAGTCATTCAGACCCGCCTCAGTGCGCGCTTCCAAAAGGTTACCCATGATTGGGACGCCGATTCGAAGACTGAGATCTTTGCCTTCTCCCAGAAGGACGAGAATTTCCGCCTGAATGTGCCCCGAGTGACCCTCGTCCTTGAAAGTGTGGGGCTCTTCTATATCGAGTCGAACGTCGATAACGTGAAAGGCTCGAGCTGGAAGAGCATCCTGTTGACCCCGACCGAAGGCCTAGTACCCCTCGAGTAGACCCCCGAAAGCTGGCCCGCTCCGGCGCCAGAGTATAGACTCCCTTTCGTCGTGTCAGGAGGGAGGCTCATGGGAATTGAGACAGTCGAGCTCGCACCAGACTTTCGCATTCCTAGAATCTTGAAGGGGCGTAGTAGATCGCGCAGGGGCACGGGAACGTGCCGTTGCAGGACCCGATCGAAGACATGTTGTCGAACCGAATATTGTATCTTTTCTAGTTAGGATGAACGAACTCAATTCAGGACAATATTTTAAATGATAAACAAGAACCGGATAACTCTTGCAACGTTTCTGACGTGCTTCATAACAAACATACTGTTGACGGACTTGGCTGTCGCGGCGGAACGAGAACAACGTGATTTTTCATCTTCAGATATCACTAAGGTACTAATGTTAGGCACGGGTACTCCGGTACCAAACCCAGAAAAGCGCGGCACAAGTATTGCAGTTATTGTTAAGGGTATCCCCTACATTGTTGACGCTGGTGCGGGTATCTGGAGAGCCATGGGCGAAGAAATGCCAGATGTGCCAATGCCCGGATGGCAAGATCGTAAGCCCAGTAAAGTTAAAGGGTTTGAGTTGCACAAAGCTGTTTGGGAGCGCGTGTTTCTCACACACCTGCACAGCGACCATACCATTGGTTTGCCTAGCCTAATTCTGTTGCCCTGGTCGTGGCGTCGCGAAGAGCCGCCGCACATCTATGGTCCCCCAGGTACGAAAGACCTGGTAGACGGAATATTATCTGCCTATCGGCATGACATTGCCTTCCGTGTGTACGGCGACGAAGCCAACAACGACACGGGTTGGAGAGCGGTTGCCCATGAAATCTTTAAGCCGGGATTTGTTTACAAAGACGAGAACGTCAAAGTATCCGCGTTTAAAACCCAGCATGGAACCGCTCCGGCAACTTTCGCCTACCGCTTCGAAACACCTGATCGGGTTATTATCATTTCCGGTGACACCGGATATAGAGATGAGGGATATAGCGACACCAATTTAGACCTGGGAGTTCTGGAAGCTGCGAAGGGCGTTGAGGTAGACATACTTCTTCATGAGGTGTTCGGTATAGATGATTTGGACTCTTTTCCTTACGAAATGTCTCGCGCTGAGTTATACCATACTTCAACCAAGAAGCTTGCTGAGATTGCAAACATCGTGAAGCCAAGCCTCCTTGTTATGTACCACGTCCAGAATTTTACCGACAATCCGAATCAATTGCTCGAGGAGATAGAGCACTATGGCTGGAAAGGGAAGGCTGTAGACGCGCAGGAACGAGACGTGTATTAGTAATGTCCGGGGTGTGAACCCATGGCAATTGAGACGGTCGAGCTCGCTGAAGACTTTCGCATTCCCAGGATCCTGAAGGGGGCATGGCAGATCGCGCAAGGGCACGGGAGCGTGCCTCTGCAGGAGCCCATCGAAGACATGTTTCGATTTGCCGAGGCGGGGGTCTTCGCCTTCGACTGCGGTGACGTCTACGCGGGGGTCGAGGATCTCATCGGCCAATTCATCGAAGCTCGGCGTCAGCGCTTGGGAGACGCATCGGACATCAAGGTACTGACCAAATTCATTCCGGACTTCGATGCGCTCCCGACCGTGGACAAGAGTTACGTTCAGCGCGTGGTCGACCAGTCCTTGCGCCGATTGCGCCTGGAGCGGCTCGACGTGCTGCAGTTCTTCTGGTGGTCCTACGACGTGCCAGGCTACATCAATGCCATCCACTGGGTGGATGAGCTACGGCAGGCCGGGAAGATCCACAAGATCGGGCTCGTCAACATCGATGTGAAGCGAACTTTGGAGATCCTAGAGTCGGGGATAGAGGTTACGACCGCACAGGCTCCTTATTCCGTCCTCGACAATCGACCGGAACGAGGCGTGGCCGAGCTCTGCGAGAAACACGGGATTGGCCTGCTCTGTTACGCGACCGTCGCAGGTGGTCTTTTGAGCGAGAAGTGGTTGGGCGCGGAAGAGCCAACTCTACCTATGGAAAACCGCTCCGTGGAGAAGTACAAGCTGGTCATTGACGAGATCGGAGGCTGGGCGCTCTTTCAGGAGATGCTTCAGACTCTCAAGCGGATCGCCGTGAAACACGAGGTCAGCATTACCAACGTGGCGACGAGATACGTACTAGAAAGGCCACAAGTCGCATCCATCATTTTGGGCGCTCGAAACGTCGATCACCTGGAGGATACTCTCCGCCTCTTTTCTTTCGATCTCGACGACGAGGACTATGCCGCGATTAGAGCAGTGCAGTCTCGCCTCACCGGCCCGCCCGGTGACGTCTACGAAATGGAGCGCGACCTCAATGGACCGCATTGGAAGAGGATGAACATCAACCTGCATAGCAAGCTGAGCGAGAACTTGGAGTGACCTACAAGGCGAGACGCATCGTGACCGCGGAACGTGAGGACGGGAGCTCCTACATCTTGAGCGACGGCGAGGTCGATTCCACCACCGGCATTCCCGGAGTTCTCGAAATCACCGAGCTATGGTCTTCGGACGAGTCGCCTGCGCGAATACCCCTAACCAACGACGTCATCTCGGGGCCGCCCGCGACATTGGAGCCCACCCGTACCGGCAACAAACTCGTTGTCGAGGTGGCCTGGCCCGACAAAGATCCCTTCGATCCCGCGAAGGCCAAGGAAATGTTCGATTCCATCAAGGCACCCGACGCCTTGTCCCAACAGGACGGGCAGAAGTATCCGGGTATGCATCGCACCAACACCATCGACTATGTGGTGATTCTGCTTGGCGAGATTTGGCTGGTCGTCGATGACAGAGAATTATTGGTGAAGCAGGGCGATGTCGTTGTGCAGGGCGGCGTCAATCACACTTGGGTGAACCGCTCCGACGCGCCTTGCGTTCTTCTTGCCGTTCTCGTCGGCGCCGAAAGAGGCTGAGCGCTTCCATTGAAGAAGCTTTCGGCGATCGTCTTCTCCTACTTCTTTGGAGCCACGTTCATTCTCAGCCTGCCGATTTGGGTCGGTGCCCTGGTCGAAAGCTATTCGCTAAGCGAGAGAATCGGCGGATTCATTGGATCGTTGGAGCTGAGTAGCGTGGCGATCTCGATGCTCCTTTCCTCCCGATACATCCATCTCGTGAATAAACGCTTGCTCAGCCTGATCGCCGCGGTCTTCGCGATTGGCGGCAATCTGGTCGCAGCCCTAGTGGAGCCGCTCTCGATCGTGATCGCAATGCGCGCGCTGGTGGGTCTCTCACTGGGAGCGGTCATTACGTGCGCTCTTTCGACAGCGGCCGGGACGTCCCGCGCTCAGCGGACCTTTTCCATCATGGAAATCTCACTCGCGCTCATGGCTTCGGTTTTCTACTACGCCGTTGCAGGTCCCACCGAAAGCTACGGCGTTAGCGGCGTCTTCGGTACGCTGGTGGTAGTTCTTCTCATCTGCGTTCCGTTCTTCATTTTCCTTCCTACCGAGAAATTCGCCGATGCCCGGCCGACCGACGTACCGGGCCGGCTCGGGGCAATCGAGTGGCGCGGTATTTGCGGACACGGACTTGTGTTCGTGGCGATGTTCAGCTTTTGGACCTTTGTCGAGCGCATCGGTTCCGCACTCCAGCTCTCGATGGATACAGTTGGTCCCATCTTGTCGGTGGCTTTCATAACCGCTCTCGCTGGGCCGGCGGTCGCTCCATGGGTGGTTCGCACATTTGGGAGGCGCCTACCCGCGGCGACGGCCATCGTGGTCATGGCGACGTTTGGGCTCCTACTCACTCACGCTTCATCGGTCTTGATGTATGGAGCGGCGGTCATCGTCATCAAGACGTTCTTCCTTTTCTATAGCGTGGTGACGAACGGTTTGTTCGCGAGCCTGGATCCGAGCGGGAAGTTGAACGGCATGGGACTGGCATTTGCCGTGGGTGGAACATCCCTGGGGCCGTCGTACGGTGGACTCGTTTTGGCCGATCAGGAATACGCACTCCTTGGTTGGTTTGCTTTGCTCCCCTGGCTACTGGGACTCGTTCTCCTGTTGCCAGCGGCTCGTAAAGCCGAGATGATTACGCGCACGGGAGGGTCTACGATATGAAACCACTCCATCGCCGCCGAGCTTCCTTGGGTATTACGCGGCGGGATTTCTTGAACGGCGTTTTGCTGGGTTCTGGCGCGGCGCTTTTGCGCCAACAACCGGTACTCCTCGCAGGGCAGACTCCTCTGCAGGCGCCGGGTCCCGACTGGTACGGCTATGGCGGCATCGGAGACTATGCGCCCTCCCACGGGAACACACCGGAGGTGCTGGCTCACGCACACCACCTGCGTGATGGCCTGTACGAGAGTGCGGGCGGCCGGGCCATTGATACCGAAGAAGTCTACGACGTCGTGGTCATCGGCGGTGGAATTGCCGGGCTCGGTGCGGCCTACGAGCTCAAGAAGGCCTCAACCAATCACACGTGCCTGATTATCGAGAACCACCCCATCTTCGGTGGTGAATCGAAGCGCAACGAGTTTCGGGTGAAAGGCCGTCGCTTGATCGCGCCACAGGGCTCGAACGGTTTCTCTGTGCCGGGCGAGGATAAGGGGGAGCATGCATCTAGCGACGCCCGCTACTACCAGGAACTAGGCATCCCTCGGCGTTTTTCCTACCAGCGTCTGGAAGGCGATGGGGACTTGCGATTCGGTACCGACAATTACGGTTTTCTTTATTGGTTGGAGAACAAGGTTAGTGTCGGATATTTCTCCGGCGGCGACCAGAAGAGGGTCGCGAAAGACCCCTGGCAGTCTGAATTGAAAGGAACCTCTTTTTCCCAGCTCGAGCGCGAGCAGTTACTCAAGTGGCGAAACGCAAGCGGGCGGCCTTCCGAGAGGAAAGACTACGAGCAATGGTTGGACAGCATGAGCTACGCCGATTACATCGAGAAGGTCATGGGCCTCAATCCGAACGTAACGGCCTTTGCGGATCCTCTATTGGCGAGCGCCGTGGGTTTGGGATGTGACGCGGTTTCAGCGTATGCCGCGTATTCCATTCTTTTTCCGGGCGTGATCAACTTCTATCCTCCCGAGGTGAGGGATCTGTCGCAGCTCGAGCGGCACTCGTTTCCAGGAGGGAATGACGGTTTTGCACGGCACTTCGTGAAGAAAATCATTCCGGCGGCGATAGGCGGCGACGATTCCTTCGAACAAATCATGAACGGAAGCGTGAATTTCGCCGCCTTGGATAAGGACGACCAGCGCATTCGGATGCGCGTGGGCGCGACGGTGGTGGGTGTCGAGCATCAAGCTGAGGGGGGCGAGCCCGACAGGTCCGAGCACGTTGTGGTGACCTACGCTAAGGGTTCCAATCTGTACCGCGTCAGGGCTCGCGGCGTCGTGATGGCCACAGGCGGTTGGATGAACAAGCATGTCGTTCGCGACTTGCCGGCCGCTCATCATGACGCCTTCGGATCGTTCCAGCATTCGGCTTTCTTGGTGGCAAACGTCGCTCTGACAAACTGGCGCTTCATGTACGACTTGGGTATTACGGCGTGCCGCTACAACGGTCGCTTCGGTTTCAGTTGCAACATCCGGCTGCCCATGTCGGTGGGGGAATATCAGCCGACACTCGACCCGGACGAGCCCACCGTTTTGACGTTCTACGTGCCACTCATCTACCCGGGACTCCCGGTGAGGGCCCAGTGTATGAGAGGTCGCATGGATCTCCTCACCACGAGCTATGCGGACTACGAGTCACTGATCGTGACGCAGCTCTCGGAGCTTTTTGGAACGAGCTTCGATCCGAAGCGTGACGTGGCGGGTATCATTCTCAATCGCTGGGGGCACGCGTACGTGGTGCCCGAGCCGGGCTTCTTCTTCGGTCGCGACGGGGAACCGGCGGCTCGAGATGTTATCCGGGAACCCCACGGCCGGATCGCCTTCGGTCACTCGGAGCTCCGAGGCAACCAACATTGGGGATCCGCGGCCGATGAGGGGCGTCGGGCGATGCGCCAAGTCCTCGATCAACTCTAGCCGGCACGGCGTCTCGCCAACCAGGCGTGAGTTAGAATAGCCAGGCCAGCCAACGTGGAGCATCGAAATGACCGAGTCCAACCCTGAAAGCCCGGTGATTGCCGGCTACAAGCCGTGCTACGTGGAGCTCGAGAGAGGGAAGACCTACCTATGGTGTGCCTGTGGGCGGAGTAAGAATCAACCCTTTTGCGATAGCTCTCACCGCGGCACGTCCTTTCGGCCGGTCCAGTACGTCGCGAAGGAAGAAGGCGAAGAAGTCTTGTTCTGCGCCTGCAAGCGCTCGTCGGAGAAGCCGTTTTGCGACGGGACGCACAACAGCCTGAAAGACAAGTACGACGAAGACGATCCCCAAAGCCGGGAGAACCTATCTATTCCTCAGGTCGAGGCGGGTGGAGAGGGGAAGGCCCGTTTGGACGGGGGGTGCTACGTCTGCAGCATCCCGGCGCTAGCCCTCGATCGAAACGGCACGCTCGGTTTCGCGCCCACCATTGCTTCTTCCGACGGTGCCAAGTATCAGTCGCAGTTCTATCTAGAAGCGACGCAGGGAGAGTCTCCGGTGATCAGTTTTGGAGACCGTCATGTGGTCCTACTCCTGGCGGAAGGGAAGGGGACGGTGGTGATCTCTGGACAATCGTTCGAGGTGAAGGAAACCGACGGCGTCTACGTTCGGGGGGGCGAGGCTTTTTCGCTGCAGAACCTTGGGCCGGACACGATGAAGCTCTTCGCCGCCGTCTGTCCTCAAGCCGAACAACCCGCGTTCTTAGAAGAGATGCCACAGAACTTCGAGGCCTCACTTCCGAAGCGTGTGGTCAGCGTCGATCCGGAAGAGCGCCAATCCATGGCAGATCGATTCTTTCAACTTCTTGTAGACAAGAAGATCGGCTCCGACGTGGTGACCCAGTTCATAGGCGAAATTCCCGTCTCCAAGGCCAGTCCGCACCGCCACCTATATGAAGAGACGCTCGTCATCCTCAAAGGCGAGGGTTGCATGTGGACCGAGTCGAAAAAAGCACCGGTCAAAGCGGGCGACATCATCTTCTTGCCTCGCAAACAGCTTCATTCACTCCAATGTACCGATGACGACGGGATGCTGGTGGTGGGAGTCATCTACCCGGGCGACAACCCTTCCATCAATTACTGAATCAGTTTTCCTCGACGCGCCACGAGAGCCGACCCGGTCGTGGCCCTGTGACTGGAGTAGTTCCTAAAGCGCCATCTCGTCCGCGGTGGCTGCCTCTTCCGAGACGGAGACGATACCGTCACTCGAGGCGCAGATTTGCCCCTCTTGATCGCGAAGCTCGGCGCTCGCGAATATCATCGAGCGACCAGCCCGGACGATTCGACCGAGCACTTCGAAGCGATCGCCGTGAACGGGCCGAATGAAATGCACATTGAGTTGCGCGGTGCCGACGCGGCGTCCCGGTGCGCAGAAATGGCCCACCAAGCCAATCGTGAAGTCGAAAGCGGCCGAAATGATCGCTCCATTGACGGCATCGGTTCCTAGCCCCCCCGATGGTGCGGCTCGATGGGGTCGATGGACAAGCGGACGACATCCGGTGAGGAAAGATCCAAGCGCGCGCCCATGTGAAGTAAGCCAGGGTGACGGTTCCAGCGAGCCTCCATTTTGGCCCGCTCGGTATCTGAGAGGGGGAGGGCGGTCACAGGTTGCCGGAGCAGACTCGCTCGTCGATGATCCGCTGAAACCAACCGAGCTCCATTGCCAGCTTCGTTAGCAGCGCACTCATTTCGTTCCAGTCTCTTGCCGGAAGAGCCTCGACGAGCTGGGTGGCCAGATCCTCCAATCCGGCTGCGCCGACTTCGGTGGAACTGGCTTTGAGCTCGCGCGCTAGGCGGGCGAGCGATTCGGAGTCCTGGTTCCCGAGGGCCCGCTCGAGCGATGTGAGAGCTCGGTCGGCTGACTTCGAAAAAGACTCACAGCGCTCCTTGGCGAGCTCGGCGTTGCCGTTCGCTTGTCGGAGGGCGATAGTGCGATCGAAGACTTCCAAGTTGAAACTACCTCTCTTAACGCTGTTTATATCAAAGAGGCGGTACTCGAACAAATCCGGGGCTCGAGAGAGAGCCGCTGCTATCTAGCCGGCTAGAGCGTAATAGATCACGTAGAACCAGGAGAATACGCCGTGCAGCATGGCCCATAGTATCGATCCGTTCTTGGACCAGGAGATCGCAATCGCGAGTGCTGCGCCCATGCTGACGCCCGAACGAGTTACTTCACGACGGTACATATGACCGTTAGCCATAAACGTCCTCCGCGGTGGCGGCCTCTCCGGGAGTGGCGAAGCCGGTCTCACCTTATCGGAAGACGGGAGGTCCTGCCAGGGTTCCTACTCGGTTCGAAGTGCGACGACGGGGTCGATTCGACTCGCCCGGCGGGCCGGAACGTAGGCGGCAAGGGCGGCCGCACCGACGAGGACAGTCGGGACCGCGAAGAACGTGAAGGGGTCGAAGGCCTCGACTCCGAAGAGGAGTCCACTCAGCAACTGGCTCAACCCGAGAGACAGCAGGAGACCGATCACACCACCGACGACCACAAGTTTTAGCCCGCTCAGCATCAGCATTCGGATCACGGAGCCCCCGTCGGCGCCGAGAGACATCCTAATTCCCACTTCCCGGGTTCTCTGAGCAACCGCGTAGCTCACGATGCCGTAGAGGCCCACGCTGGCCAACGCGAGGGCGAGCACCGCGAAGACGGAGAGCAACAACGCAGACAAGCGAGCGGGGAGTAGCACGATCCCCAAGTGTTTGTCCATGCTCTTGGCTTCCCATACCCATAGGTCCGGATCGACTCGTCGGCCGGTGGCCAACAAGTCGAGCGCCAGGCGCTCTGGGTCGAGGGTCGTTCGAGCCACCACGGTGTGGAAGGTCTCGTAGTTCTGGCTGTAGGGGATATAAATGAAGGATCGCGGCGCCTCGCCCAGTGAACGTACTTTGGTGTCGCTCGCTACCCCGATGATCTGAAGGTCGGGGTCATCGTCGTCGCGCAGCATTTGGCCAACCGCCTTCTCGGCAGAGGACCAAAACTTCTTGGCCAGGGCTTCGCTGACAATGGCAACCGGCGGGCTGTCGGCGAGATCTCGGTCGTTGAAGTTGCGGCCTCTCAAGATGCGGACCCCCGCTGCGTCGAAAAACTCCGCGTCGACTGTGGCGCGATCGGCGGCGTGGGCATCGCGTTCCGGCGGCGGCTCGACCCCGTCCACATTAAAGTCCATGGTTTGTGTGCTCGTGGTGTTGAGATGCAGGTTGTCGATCATTCCTACCGATTCGACACCCGGTAGTTCTCGGAATCGATCCAGCAAGTTGCGGGTGAAGACTCTGCCCTCTTCTTCGGTGAATCGAGTCGTCGGAACCATGACAGTGAGAATCGCCGATGGATCCCGGCCGAATCCCGGATCGACGGATTGGATCCGCTCGAAGCTTCGTAAGAAGAGCCCCGCTCCCACAAGCAGGACCAAAGAGATCACCACCTGAGCCACGACCAGCAAATTCCTTACCGTGAGTTTGCCGTGCTGCCCGCCCCCCGCCGTTTCGTCCTTGAGGGTAGAGGCAAGATCGGGGTTCGTGCTCTGAAGCGCAGGAACCAATCCGAGCAGGACCCCCGCCACCAGGGAAACTGAGAGGCTGAACCCGAGCACGTTGGTGTCAGGGGTCAAATCCAACGTAATGGGAAGCGGGAGTGGCAGGTCGGCGGAGACGAGGAGCTTCAGAAGCCAAACCGAAAGCGCGAACCCGGCACCACCGGCCAAGACTCCGAGGAGGACCGTCTCACTCAGAAGCTGCCCCGCCAAGTCGCGGCGGGTGGCGCCCAGAGCAAGGCGAAGAGCGATCTCTTTCTTGCGATCCAGAGCCTGGGCGAGCAGAAAGCTCGCCAGGTTCATGCAGGCGATGAGCAGCACGAGGCCGACGGCGACGGTGAGCAGCCAGGCGGCAGCGCGAACAAACCGGTCGACCGGAGGGAAAAGGATGACACTTTCCGTCGGTACGGAAATGAATTTTCCGTGGGGATCCCAATTGTCGGTGTCGTCTTCCGTCAGGCGCGCGGCAACCGCGTCCATCGCGACCTGAACTTGAGGGATGGATACACCGGGTTTGAGCCGCGCCTTGAGGAACATGGAGTGATTGCCCCGCGCCTCGAACTGATCGCTGGTGGCCGCGAGGAGCTCGTTGAGCATCATCATCGGCGTGTAGACCGCTGGTTCCATTCCGCGAAAGCTACCCATGAACTCCGGCGATGCGACGCCGAGGATCGTGTAGGGGCGGCCGCTCAAACGCATTTCGCGGCCGACCACGTTTGGGTCCCCGCCGAACGCGCTTTGCCAATACTTGTGGGACAACACGACGACGGGATGGGCGCCTGGATTGACGTCGTCCTCCGTCAGGATCGTTCGGCCCACCAGCGCTTCAACTCCGAGCAGAGAGAAGTAGTTTCCGCTAACCACCTCGCTCGAGATCATCTCGACGGAGCCATCCCGATCGACCTGCGCGAGGTTGATCCTTGTCGCGCTGACGCCTTCGAACACGTCTCGGGTTCCGTCTCGAATGTCCTCGTAGTCCGGGTACGAGAAGACGTTGTAATGGAAGTCGGGCGTGTCGATGTAGAGATTGACGAGCTCTTCGGGAGCCTCGAGGGGGGACTCTTTCAACAACACGGCATTGATGAGGGTGAAGATGGCGGTGTTGGCGCCAATTCCCAGCGCCAGGGACAAGATGGCGATCAACGTGAAGCCCGGGTTTTGTCTCAACCTCCGGGTTGCATAGGCGAGGTTTCGCCAGACCGTGGCCAGGAACGAATCACCGTTCCCGTTCCTGCCTAGTGTATGGGTCGTGGGCACGCTGAGCCTCCTATCGTCCGGCGGTCGGAGTCTAGTGCCCGACCGCCACTGTTATAAACGTTGGCGGCCAGCTAAGGGTTCCCCAAAAGGGTGGCACCTGGTGACCGAGGTTTCAAGATGTTGATTTTAAACGGCTTACCAAAAGGGTGGCACCTGGTGGAGAATCGAGAGAAACTAGCGGTGTTCTTAATTCGAGGATTCGAGGAGTCGCTATGTTCATCAAGAAAACTGAAGTACCCGAGAAGGAAAGTTCACTTCCGGGGCGGGCCGATCCCATGTCTGTTCCGGAGACCCATTTCGTGAATGGGCATCCGTTGAAGCCGCCATTTCCCGAGGGAATGGAGATGGCGATGTTCGCGCTCGGATGTTTCTGGGGAGCCGAGAAGACCTTTTGGGAGACCGATGGCGTCTACACGACCGCCGTCGGCTACGCGGGAGGGTACACTCCAAACGCGACTTACCAGGAGGTATGCAGCGGCATGACCGGCCACACCGAAGTCGTGCTCGTGGTGTTCGACCCGCAGGTCGTCTCGTACGAGAAGCTACTCAAGATCTTTTGGGAGGCTCACGACCCGACACAAGGGATGCGCCAGGGTGGTGACGTCGGGACGCAGTACCGATCCGAAATCTATACCTATAACGATGAGCAGAAGAAGGCTGCGCTTGCTTCGCGAGAAGCCTATGAAGAAGTGTTGGGAGCTTCGGGCTACGATCCCATCACCACCGAGATCGAAGATGCCCCCGAGCTCTACTACGCCGAGGATTACCATCAGCAGTACCTGGCCAAGAACCCGAACGGTTACTGTGGCCATGGAGGTACAGGGGTCGCTTGTCCTACCGGGCTTTCAGTAGATCGATAAGAGTGCCAGCTGATTCTACGGCGGAAACCCCTCGAGCAGTTTTCTCACGGCCTTGTTGATGAGGGTCTGGTTCTTCTGAGGTTTAGGATCCACAGTCGCGGTTGCGATGCCTCGCCACAATAACCGTCCCTTCTTTGAGTCGAGGATATCGAGAACGAGCGTTCCCGCGATGTGTTTTTCTACCTTGAGAGTTGCGGGGGATGTCCATGTCGCGCGATAGCCGGCGCCGGCCAAATCAACCTCTTCTTTCGCCGACGCGTGGTAGACGAGGTACAGGTCGGGTTCTTGCTCATCCAGCCAGTAACCCTTGATGCCGAGCTCGCTCTCGACGGCGCTCGTGATCCGATGGTCGGAGAGGTCGTTCTCGACCGGCGTGCCATCTCGCCAGGCAAACGTTTCGTACTTGCCGAAATCGACTCGGTCGTCATAGTCGACGCTGATGTTCTGGGCGTTGGCGCTAATCGGGGCAAGGACCATGATGCCGGACAAAATTACCAGGGTTGCCAGGTTTCTCATTTAAAAGGTTCCTCTCAAGGCTCCGTCTTGGGTGCCATCTTCTGAACGGCGTAGTATCCCTGCCGAGTGCGGACGTCGAGGTGATCGTAGTATTTGACCCGAACCTGTATGCGACGCCAGGACCCGTCTCGGGTGGCGTCTTTGGGAACGTAGGCGATCCGGTATTGACTGTGTAGCTCTTCCATGACCTGGGAGAAATGGTAGTTGAGCTGTTCCAAATCGTGGGGGTAGAAGGCGCGGCCACCGGTCTCTTTGGCGAGACTACCGAGGAAGTGTCGGTTGACCACCCTGACCCCGGAACCGAGTCCGGGTCGACCTTCGAAGCCGACCGTGTAGATACTCACATCGGAGAGCTTGCCGCGCTCGACCGCTTCGTCCTGGGTAATGTCACTTCCCTCCGCCGACGGCCAAGAGTCGGTGCCATCGGTGAGAACCAAGAGTGCGGTACGACCGTTGAGGGCCGCGAGTTTTTCGAGCGATATCCGCACCGCGTCATAGAGGGCGGTCGCGCCTCCCGGTCGGAAGCCGTCGATGGCTCGCTCCAAAGTGCCCACGTCACCCGTGAAGTTGGTTGGGAAGAATAGGTCCTGGTTGAAGAAGCCGATCATGGCCCGATCGCCCGGACGCAACTGACGGACGAAGTTCATGGCCGCCGACTTAACGCCGTTGGCGTTCGGCTGGATACTCGACGAGGCGTCGAGTAGGAGGATAACGGTGACGGGAGTGTTTCCGGAAGCAAAGAAGCTCAGCTCTTGGGTGATCCCGTTCTCACTTATCTCGAAGTCCTCGGCCTTCAGTCCCGGGATCATTTTTCTTCCTGAGGTGACGACGGCGTTCAAGTAGACCGCATCTACTGCTACATTGAACTCGATTTGCTCCTCAGCGTGAGTACCGGACGGGACGGTAGCCTTTTGCGCGGTGGTGGTCATAGATGAGCCGGGGGATAGGCCAATGAGAGGCAATCCGGTCAGAAGCAGGTGTCGCGCTCGCACAGCCTATCAGGTTAGCCAACCCGGCGCTTTCGATCAAGACTCGCCCGATCCGCATGTGATAAGTGTTGTGTCATGAAACTGCGATTGCTTTCTGGGGACGAGATTCGCCGCGCCGTATCCATGGCGCAAGCCATTGAGGCTGTGAAGCCGGCTTTCGCCGAGCTTTCGACGGGCAAAGCGGATGTACCCGTTCGTACCGGCGTCAAGGTTCCCCAGCATAACGGGGTCAGCTTATTCATGCCCGCCTTCTTACGGGAGAGCGATCAGCTCGGTGTGAAAATAGCGTCCGTCTTCCCGGACAATGTGAAGCGGGCTCTTCCCACCATCCACGCGTTGGTTGCGGTGATCGATTCGAAGACCGGCCGTCCGACCGCGATTGTCGACGGAACCTATCTGACGGCTCTGCGAACGGGCGCCGCGACGGGAGCCGCCACCGATCTCCTCGCGCGTAGGGACGCGAGGGTCGCTGCCATCATCGGGGCCGGGGGGCAGGCTCGCACGCAACTAGAAGGTGTCTGTGAAGTCCGAGATATAGAAGAGGCAAGGATCTACAGTCTTCGCCCCGATTCGGCGGCGAAGTTCGCGGAGGAAATGCAAGATGCCGGCGGCCGGATACCGAAGAACGTTAGGGCCGTCTCCTCGGCGAGAGAAGCGTTGCGAGGCGCGGACATCGTCTGCACCGCCACAACGGCGAGAGCACCGGTGTTCGAGGATGCCCATCTCGAAGTTGGCGCGCACATCAACGCGGTCGGAAGCTTTACTCCTGAGATGCAGGAGGTTCCCGAAGAGACGATGAGGAGGGGGCAGGTGGTCGTTGATTCCCGAGAGGCTTGCTGGGAAGAGGCCGGAGATCTGCTGATTCCCTTGCAGAAGGGGCTCATTTCCAAGGACCACATTCGCGCGGAGCTCGGCGAGATCTTGGCCGGTGCCAGGGCGGGGCGGGGAAATGACGACGAGGTCACGATCTTCAAGTCGGTGGGCAACGCGGTGCAGGACGTTGCCGTCGCAGGCAAGGCATTAGAAGAGGCGAGAAAACACTCTCTCGGCGTCGAGTTAGAGATCTAACAAGACGCTTACGTGCCGATGACCACGTTCCACGGTCGAATCCGCCATTCCTTGACCAGCCCGTTTTGCACGTACGGATCGGCGGCGACAAACTCTTCGATCTTCTTGGGGTCGTCGACTTTGAAAACGATCACCGCCTGATCGACGGGATCAGCTAGCGCTCCTCCGAAGACGAGCTCCCCTCGTGCGTGGCACTCCTTAGCCATGCCCAAATGCCCTTCTCGGAACGGACCTCGGCGGTCGAGTATATCGTCGACGTAATCGTAGAAAAGTATGTAATGCATCTCTACCTCGCTTGCCGCCATTCTAACGCGACGTGACGAGCTAATGATACAGGGCACTAGGGGATCACGAACTCCTCGGGCTCAAACGGAACGTCGATCAAGAAGGTCTCGTAGACTTCGACGGCCGTCATCTCTCCATTCAGGCCATCCGGGGACTGGACCACCTGTTGGCGTTGAACGGGAAAGCCGGTTTCCTTGTTGAGCCACAACTTGGCCTTCGCGGAAGGCTTTCCATTAACATTGACGTCGAACGTCATCGTCTCGGTGATGACTCCGTCGATCGTTTCCTCGTCATCCCAAGCAAAGTTCGTTACGGTGAGCCAGGTGTGAACGTCGCCGTCGGTTCCCTCGGGGGCCGAGGCACCACTAAGAACCGCCAGGTTATGGAGGATGCCCATTCGAGTCAGCCCGACGACAATTCCCTCGTTCAAAGCAGCGGGCGCTTCTTCTTCGAACGAGTCCGTTCCGTTCCCGACCCACATCTTGGTCCCGTCGGAAACGAGAGCGACGAGGACATTGTTCGATGCGAACTGGCCGGTAAACTGGATACGAGCACGATTCCCTTTCGCCAGGATAGCTTTGCCTTCGAAGGCGGATTCGACCGTCCCCGTCGAGCCGGCACCACCCTCTATATGGATCGTCTCCGCCTGGAGCAGTCTCCTCTCGAGCTGTTGGAACCGCCTCCCGGCCGGGACCTCCGGTTCACCCGTCGGCCAAAAGTCCGAGCAAGATAGCAACGGCAGGACTCCCAACATGCTCAAGAGCAATAACTTTGAACGTATCATCATCGACAGGTCCTCCCCCGAGACGTCATTCTAAGCGAACCCCGGCATCGGCTTCTAGTTTGAAGCTTTTTGTTGACCCCGCTGGCCGCCTCACGTATTATCCCCCCGCTTGCCAGCCCGGCTGGCGGCGCTAGTGCTCTCAAGATCGGGAGGCTAAATTGTGAATAGTGAGAAAATTATAACTTCTGTTTGGATTCTTGGCGTAATAGGTGTCTTACTCTTTCTTCTATCTTTCACCGCCTGCTCGAGCCCGATGCCCGTGGACTCCGAAGAGGACGCGCCGGCGTCTCGGGTGGAGCCGCAGTATTTTCTCGGAGCCGACAAGACTCACAATCGTTTCAGCAGCCTCATCCCCCCGGCGCTGGAAGTACCTTCTGGATCTGTCATCGAGGTGCAGACCAAGGAGGCGACAGACGGCCAACTCACGTCGGATTCTGTGGCCGGCGATATCTCGAAGCTCGATTTCGATCCCATCCACCCCTTGACGGGGCCCATCTACGTCGAGGCGGCCGAGCCTGGGGACGTGCTCGCCGTTACACTTCACGAAATTGAGGTCGGCGATTGGGGCTGGAGCGCGATAATACCAGGGTTCGGGTTCCTAGCCGAAGATTTTCCCGATCCCTACCTCAAGACGTTTCGCATCGAGAAAGGCGCGACCGAAGTCGCGTTCACCGACGGCATCTCCTTGCCGATTCGTCCCTTTGCTGGCGTGATGGGAGTGGCTCCGGAAACTGAAGAGATGCTCACGACCATCCCGCCCCGGGCCAACGGCGGGAACATGGACAACAAGCATTTGGTCGCGGGCACGACGGTCTATTTTCCTGTCCTGGTAGAAGGAGCGCTCTTTTCCATCGGAGATACGCACGCCGCGCAGGGGGACGGAGAGGTTTGCGGTACGGGTGTCGAGGCCCCGATGCGAATCGTCTTCCAGTTGGATGTGATCAAAGGCGGGCGATCTTTGGCCGAGCCCCAGTACGAGACGGACGCTTATTACGCGGTGACGGCATACGCGGAAGACCTCGACGAGGCGGCCAAGAAAGCTACGCTCTACATGATCGGCTACTTGGTGGAAGAGCGTGGCCTATCGCGAGAAGACGCCTACGTCCTATGCTCCTTGGCAGGGGATCTCAAGATCTCCGAGGTGGTCGACGTGCCGCACGTTCTGGTGAGTATGCATATGCCGAAGGGCATATTCAGAGACGAGTAAGCTCTTGTTCCTTTATTCCCTCGCCCCCTTTGGGGGAGAGGGTAGGGTGAGGGGGGCACTAAAACGCTACTGAATATATCCCAGCGCCTTTAACTCCTCTCGAGCCTGCTCGTCGAGGATGGGCGCCCCACCGTCGCGGAGCGTGAATGTGGCAGCAAGCTCCAGGTTCTCCCGATTCATCTCATCGTAGTAGTCTCGAAGCTCTCTGGCGATGTGCCTATTTGCTTCGGCGACACTCTTGAGCTCCTCAGGATCCACGCTCAGATTGTAGAGCTCCACGCGCTTGGCGTCGGGGTTGTAGATCAGATGCCAGGGTCCGCGGTGGACTGACACCTGGTTGGGGTGAGTGGCGATCCGAACACGCTCTTCGTCTATCTCACCTTCGCCCTTCATCAGCGGGATAAGGTTCACTCCCTGGAAGCGATAGGGTGGCTCCAAGCCGATCGCTGAGAAGACGGTGGGCATCACATCGATGGACTCCAACGGAACGTCGACTCTCGATGGCGCCATACCGGGGAGCTTGATGATGAGAGGCACTTGCAGCTGCACGTTGTAGGGCCGATTGTGACCCACGTAGCGACGCTCTCCAAGGCTCTCTCCATGATCGGACGTGAAGATGATCATCATCTCATCGTAGAGCCCGAGGCGCTTCAGCTCGTCGAAGAGCCGTCCTAAAGCAGAATCGACGTACTCGACCTCAGCCGCATAGAGATCGCGTACGAATTGGTAGTCCTCGTCTCCCATCACAACCTTGTTGTAGTATCGCGCCCCACATTTGCCCGGATCGACGTGGCCTTCGTACCACCCGGCACGTTTGGCCGCGTATTCCTCGGGCGGGGAATAAGGGCAGTGGGGCTCGTAGGTATGGAGGAAAAGGAAGAACTTATCGTCGTGGTGCTCGCCTAACCAACGGAACGATTCCTTTTCGAAGGCTTCGATTTGATTGGCCCGCGTGATGGGTGGAAGCTCGATGTACTCGTCAAAGCCCTTCGAGAAGCCGAACTCGGCCTTCAATTGTCCACCGCCCACGATTCCGGTGGTGGTGAATCCGGCCTGCTGTAGGGTTTCTAGCGGTGAGACCAAGGTTTCTTCTGGAACAGTCGATTTACTCGTCTTGTGGACGCTCGGATAGAGCGAGTACAGGATGGATTTGTGGGACCGAGCGGTGGAGGACGCGTGGGACAACACATCGGTAAAGATCGTGCTTTCGGAAGCGAAGCGATCGATGTTGGGACTCGTATCGAGCTCCGGGTTGTAGGAGCCCAAGAAGTCGGGCCGTAGCGTGTCAATGGAAATCAGAAGGACCTTGTCAACCGGTGCAACGATTGGCTCTGAATCCGTGTTCGCGCATCCCCCGATAAGGCTGATAAAAAGGGCGGCGAGAAGGAATAAAGGGCGGGGTTTTCTAACGTGATTCATTCTTTGCTGAAGAGGTTTCTTCATCCTTTAATCCCTCTCCCTCTGGGAGAGGGCCTGGGTGAGGGTACCTTGCGGTATCTTCGGGAAGCATCAGATTCATCAGTGTAGCAGTAATGGCGCCGATCGCGAGACCAGACTCCAGAACGACCTTGATGGATGATAGGAGCATGGCCACGACGGGTTGGTCGATAGACTGATCCAAGTTCCCGGCCCATTCGGGCACCATACTGACTCCTAAACCGAGCGAAAGTGTAATGGCAAGGATGAGCTCGTTCCGCCTCGTCCAGCCACCCGAGCCGACGATTCTGAGACCAGCGAGCGTCACCGTTGCGAAGAGCACGATGGTTGCGCCGCCCAACACCGGTCTCGGCATCAAGCCGACTAGAGCCGCCAGTTTAGGGAAGAGCCCGAGGGAAATCAAGATCCCGGCCACCGCAAAGCCTACTCGACGTGCCGCGACCCCGGTCAAGCCGATGACGCCGTTGTTCTGTGAGAACGTGGTGTTGGGCATGGAGTTGAAGATGCCGGCGAGCAGACTTCCGAAACCATCGGCCAGTATTCCTCCCTCCAGCCTTCGAATGAAGACCGGGCCTTGAACCGGCTCACGCGACACGGCCGAGGTGGCGGAAAGATCTCCGATCGATTCGATGGTAGTCACGAAGTAGCCGATGATCCACGGGAACAAGTAAACGGGATCGAAGGCAAGGCCGAACCGAAAGGGCATCGGCAGCATCGTCCATGGAGCGGTTTCCGCCGCGGAAAGATCCACTCGGCCGAGCGCTAGCGCGAGCAGATATCCCGCCACCAGTCCGAGAGCGATCGAGCTCGTTCGTACGAAACCACCGCCGAACCGGTGTAACAAAAGTATCGTCGCCGCGACGAAGGCTCCGAGGGCCAAATTTGCACCGCTCCCGAGATCGGGAGCGCCGATGCCGCCGGCGAGATCGGTGATGCCCACTGCAATCAGGCTCAATCCAATGAGCATCACGACCGACCCGGTGACGACGGGCGGGAAGAGTCGGCGCGCCAAGCCAATGAATCGGCTCAACACCATCTCGACGGGAGCCGCCGCCAGGGTCAGGCCGAGAATCAGCGGAAGCCCTCCTGCTTGTCCGGACTGGATCGCGAGAGGAACGAACGTGAAGCTCGTGCCCTGTACGCTCAACAGTCCGGACCCGAGCGGGCCGAGCCGCTTGACTTGAATGAACGTTGTGACGCCCGAGGTGAAGAGCGCCATGCTAACAAAAAAGGCAGTCTCTGCTAGGGTGAGCTCGAGCGCACCCGCGATGATCAGGGGTGGTGTGACGATGCCCACGAACATGGCCAGTACGTGCTGGAGTCCGCAGAGGAGCGTCGTGGCGAGATTGGGCTTGGCGTCGAGTGCGTAGAAGGGCGTCATCGACGAACTGGAGCCCTCACCCTACCCTCACCCAGAGGGAGAGGGAATAACGGAAAAAGGCACGGTAGCGCCCTCACCCCGGCCCTCTCCCAAAGGGAGAGGGAGTAAAGGAGGAAAGGCACGATCAATAGCCGGCGGCGTGGCCGTCCTTCCGTGACTCCGAAGCTCCATAGTAGACCTTGTTCTCGGGATCGAACCGAATGCCCTGGTAACCTCCGAACCCGCCGGGTCTTTCTTCGATTCGATGGCCCATCTGCACGAGGTCCCTAAGCACCTCGGCTTCGACGCCGCTTTCCAACGAAAGCGCGCCGCCATCTCTCATTCTTTCTCCTGTGGGTTGAGACGAGCCGTAGTGGCGGATTCTGGGGGCGTCGCCGGCCTCTTGCAGGTTCATGCCGAAGTCCACAATATTAATGACGATCTGCGCATGGCCTTGCGGTTGAACGTCTCCTCCCATGACGCCGAAGCTCATGAAGGGCTGTCCATCTTTTGTGATGAAGGCTGGGATGATGGTGTGAAATGGGCGTTTGCGCGGCGCGTACGAGTTGAAGTGTCCCTCTTCTAAGTTGAAGAGCTCCCCGCGGTCCTGAAAGATGAATCCCAGTCCATCAGGAGAGAGGCCGGAGCCCAGTCCGCGATAGTTGCTCTGGATCAGTGAGACCATGTTGCCTTCGTCATCGGCAACGCTCAGATAGATGGTGTCTCCCGCATCCAAAGCCGGATTCCCCGGCGGGTAGCTTCTTCCGGCGCGGTTCGGGTCGAGGAGCTTGCGCCTTTCCGCGGCGTATTCTTTCGAGATCAACTGCTCGACGGGAATCTCGTTGAAGTCCGGGTCGGCATAGAAGCGGGCGCGGTCCTCGAAGGCGAGCTTCTTGGCTTCCGTGAAATGATGGATGTACTCCTTGCTTCCGAAGCCCATGCCCCGGATGTCATAGGCTTCCAAGATATTGAGAATCTGAAGCGCGGCAATGCCTTGACCGTTGGGCGGGAGCTCCCAGACGTCGTAGCCCCGATAGTTCGTCGAGACGGGCTCGACCCAATCTGATGTGTGACTTGCCATGTCTTCGTAGGAAAGGAAGCCCTCGTTTCTCTTCATGAAGGCGTCGATGGTCTTAGCGATCTCTCCCTTATAAAACACGTCCCGCCCGCCGTTCGCGATCTTTTCTAGTGTGTTCGCGAGGTACCGGTTCTGGAAGACCTCACCTTTGTTGGGAGCGCGGCCATTCGGCATGAACGTCTCTTTGAACCCCGGCCACTCTTGGAGAACGGGAACACTCGCTTGCCAGGCATTGGCAATGACCTCCGAAACCGGGAAGCCTTCTCGCGCGTATTGAATGGTCGGGGCGAGTATGGCCTTCATGGGAAGTTTTCCGAACTTCCCGTGTAGCTCGAACCAACCGTCCACCGCGCCGGGTACCGAGACCGGGAGCGGTCCGTAGGGAGGAACGTGAGTCAAACCGAGTTTCTTGAAATGCTCGAGCGTGAGCGAAGCGGGGGAACGACCGCTGGCGTTGAGCCCGTAGAGTTGTTTGGTTTTCGCATCCCAGACGATGGCGAACAGGTCCCCACCGATGCCGTTTCCGGTCGGCTCGACGAGGCCGAGCATCGCGTTGGCAGCAATCGCGGCATCGATCGCATTGCCTCCCAGCTTCAAGATGTCGATCGCAACTTGCGTTGCCAACGGTTGGCTCGTTGCCGCCATCCCGTGCCTGGCGATCACTTCCGATCGCGTGGCGAACGGCTTTCCGATTACGCGGTCACCTCCGAACATGAGCATGGGGGTCATGGGGATGGCAACCAATATGAGCGCCACGAACACAGCCGTTTTCATTCCGGGACTCCTTTCGATGTGAAGCCTGCCTGGTTAACACGCCTTGGCTCGCGATTGTAGGGGAGGGGAAGAGGCAGTTCAAGCCGGGGAAGTGGCTGTGGGCAACTGTTATTCCTCTCGTTTCGACTTCCACCAATCCCTTTCGCGCATAAGCAAAGCGCGAGCATATTCGGCGTGGGACCACATGAGCGGTAAGGCGAACTGAATGTAACCGCCCTCCGGATGCTTTCGGTCGGGGATCATGCATTTGGAGCCCGTCTCTTTGTAGGAGCGAGCCATGTTGTTCGCCTCTTCCAGGATGCAGTCGAAGTTGACGTCCTTTCTGAGGATGGGTTTATGGAATTCTTTTGCGAAATCCTCACCCGGATCCCACTCTTTTTCCATGAACCACTCGAATCGTTTGCAGGTGGACAGATGCTCTGGGATCTCTCCTTTATCGTTCCTGTAGCGATCGATCGCGCTTAGGAGCTCGTCTCCCCGTTTCTTGTTGCCGCTCCAAAAATGGTACTGCGCCAGCACCGCGGTGTACTGGAGCCAGGGCCCGTTTCCTGCATGCACGTGGACCGCGAAATCATCGTAGAAAGGAAGATACCGCATGATCATCCCGAACTCGGGATCGGTCAATTGTTTCTCCATGTAGCTCACGCTCGTCTTCATCTGTTCCTTGTAGTGCAAGAACCCGAAATAAAAGGGGCTGAGGAGAGTGAAATCGGGACGTAGATCCATCGTTCCCTCTGGATTGATGCGACGGATGTAGCGGTCGCCGGTCATGAAGAGCTCACTAACGGAATGGAGGAACTGCTTGCGGAAATTCAGGTAGGCGGGTGATATTGCCTTCTGCTCGTCGTACAGAGTGGCGAGCTCATGGGCGAGCGAAAAGGCATAAAGAAACGCGAAATTGACCCAACACGTGTAGCCACTTTCCAGTGCGGACTCATGAATCGAGGTCGTCGAGTGAAATAGGTTGAGCTCCTTGTGATAAAGCTTCTCGATGCTATAAGTCAAGGCGTGGCGGATACTCTCGAGGAATTCATCGAGCTCCGGGACGTTCTTCTCCAGTCGGTTCGCGGCCAAGAGATAGTTCCCGATAATAGATACCCCGTGAGCGATGTTGTCTTCCTGCGCGTAAATGTGACGGCTTTCCCCGTCCGTGTGGTAACGCTGGCCCCAGCTCCCGTCTTCTTCTTGGACGTCCTTCATGAAATGTGCCATGGACTTCATGAGCTCGAAGGCATCGTCGGCGGCATCGTAACCGGCCGGTGAGCCTACGAGTCGGCGGAAGAGTTGCACAGCACAACTCGTGTCCCGTGGGTAGACGTACGGGTAGCGGGTCTCTGGAGGGGATGCCAATAACAGTCGGCCATATTTCTCGGAGGGCGCTGTACTCTTCAAGATGATTTTCATGTGCGCTGACAGTTTGTCATTCAGTTCTTGGGTTTCTTTTTCTCGCCTGGACATGGTCTTCCTCCGCCTCCGGCCGGAGTATAGACCCAAACGCGCATAGGGGAGAATCGAGTGTCCGCTTTCGAAGGATAGAGTTCCCAGGGGCGGACAGCGCTTTGCGGCAGAAGGGCTGTTTTGCTGCGAATAGGCGGAGTTTGCGTGGCACATAGTTTGCTCTTCTGCGAACGGTAGCAGTAGGTGACGAGGAGGTTCCCATGGGCAAACCGGAGCGTGTGCGGGATGTGGTCGCGGGACTTCCAAGCCCGGAGTACGTGACCGAAAAAGCAGAGGAAGGTTGGAGGCTTGTAGGGGTCGAGTGGGAACGCGAGGCTCTAGAAAGCGAGCAAGAGACCGGCGGCGTCAATCGCGTCAGGCACGTCAGGGAAGAGATACCCTTCGGTCTCAAAGTTTCCAAAGATTGTCTCCATCTGGAGGAAGATCCGACTGAAACGGAGACCCTCCTGCTCGTCCTGGAGATGATCGTCGAGGACAAAACAATGTCGGAAGTCGCGGATGAGTTGAATCGACGGAGTCTCAAGACCCGCCGCGGTTCTGAATGGACCCAGCCGTCGGTTTTTGCTCTCTTGCCGCGCGTCATCGAGGTGGCCCCGCGCATCTTCTCGAGCGAGGAATGGGTTACGAGGAAGGTAGCGTCTTACCCGCTTCATAACGGCAACTCTGCCGATTGACGCCCAAAACTCCAGATTTGCGTTCGTCATTCCTTAGGCCTACCATCATGGTCCATGTCTCCAGCGGTCCTTTCGAAGGAAAACGGCCCACCGTCGTCCCGTCCAGCGCTGAGTGTCGTTCTCATCACCCACAATGCAGCGGCGCTTCTCGAACGAACCGTCGCGGCGGTGTCCTGGGCCGATGAGATTCTGGTTGTAGATTCAGGCTCGACGGATCACACCCGCGAGCTCGCGACGCGGTTGGGTGTCACTGTCCTTCTACAGCCCGAGTGGAAGGGCTTCGGTTACCAAAAGAACTTCGCGCTTGCTCACGCCAACGGGGTCTGGATCCTTCTCCTCGATGCCGATGAGGTGGTGGATCCGACGCTGGCGGGAGAGATCCAGCGGGTAACGAGGACTCTTGGAGAAACGACCGGATACACCATGGAACGCGTTAACTATTTTTGCGGAGTCCGACTCAGATTCGGTGGATCACGGCCTGTTCACATCCCGCGACTGTTTCAGAACGGGCGCGGTGTAGTCTCGGAAGACGTCGTCCACGAGCACGTCATCATCGATGGACCGGTGGGACGTCTAAAAGGGGCCCTGCATCACTACACTACCGACTCCGTGACCGCCCGCGTTCGAAAGGACGACGAGTACTCGAACATCATCTCGCGCGTGCGTTTCCAGGCCGGTCGCCGGGTGAGTTTCTGGCAGCTCTTGTTCATCATGCCCGCGGTGGTGTTTCGAGACCTCTTCCTCCGGTTGGGAATACTCGATGGCAAGACAGGAATCATCGTGACTGCGATCGCCGCCTTCTACGCCTTCAGCAAGTACGCGAAGCTCTGGGAGCTTCAGCAACGAGAGGCGAAGGGGAAGACCATGGTCATGAGTGAGTCGACGACCCCGCCGGCCGAGAGACGGGCACATGTTTCCGAAAGTGCTCCATAAATCTAGACCATCCCGCCGTTCGGCGAAAGACACTGCCCGGTGATGTAGGCGGCGTCGTCCGACGCCAGAAAAAGCGCGCTGGCGGCGATGTCCTCTGCGGTCGCCCAGCGTCCCATCGGTATGCGTCTGAGGGAGCTTGCTTTGACCGGAGCCGAGATGTGGGCGGTCATGGGGGTCTCCACGAAACCGGGAGCGATGGCGTTCACTCGAATGTTCCAAGCGCCGACTTCCCGAGCCACGGAGCGCGTCAAGCCCAAGACCCCGGCTTTAGCGGCCGAGTAGTGAGGTGCATCGGGGAGCCCCACGATTGCCGCGGTGCTGGACATGTTGATGATCGCTCCTCCGTTTTGGCGTTTCATCGGCTCTAGTGTTGCGCGCGTGCAGAAGAAGGCCCCATCGAGGTGCACCTGCATCATCCGTCGCCAGGTGTTGTCACTCATCTCTGCGGTGACGTTCCAGTGAGTCTCGATCTCTTTGCCAGCGGCGAGCTCTGCGAGACGAGACTCGGCAATGCGATTGAGCTCGGGCCATCTCTCGGGCGGTTCGGCGATTCCAGCGTTGTTGACCAGGATGTCCAGTCTACCCAAGCGTCTCGCCACTTCCTCGAACATGCGCGCAACCTCGTCACTGTTCGATACGTCGGCGGCTAGAGCGTGTCCTCGAGATTGCTCGATCTCATCGAGAGTCCGTTCCGCGTCAGCCAAACGCAAATCGTTCACGACGACGATGGCTCCTTCTCGAGCGAATGCTATCGAGATGGCTCGGCCGATACCCGAACCGCCCCCAGTAACCAGCGCTACGCGATTCTCTAGTTTCATGCTGCCACCCCCCCCCAAAAAAAAAGAGCCCCGACCGGCTCCTTCCAGAGCGGGTCGGGGCTAAGGGTGATACGTCGAGACTGGACCTTTAGAAGTCGCCCATTCCAGGCGGCATGCCCCCGCCCCCCATGCCCCCCGGAGGGCCGCCCGGGGAATCCTTCTCCTTCTCGGGAAGATCGGATACCAAGGCCTCGGTGGTTAGCATGAGCCCGGCGATGGACGCCGCGTTCTGAAGCGCGAACCGGACGACCTTGGTCGGGTCGATAACGCCGGCATTGACCAGGTTCTCGTACTTGTCGCTTGCCGCGTTGTAGCCGGATTCGGGCCCCAACTCCTGGACCTTGGAGACGACGATGGAGCCTTCCTGCCCAGCGTTCTGGGCGATCCAGCGCATCGGCTCCTCGATTGATCGAGCGACAATTCCCACACCGATGCGCTCGTCATCGCTGAGCTTCTTGTCTTTCTTGAACTTCTCGAGTGCAACGCCGCCGCGCAACAACGCAACGCCGCCGCCGGGGACGATCCCCTCTTCGGCAGCCGCTTTGGTAGCGTGCATGGCGTCCTCGACCCGAGCCTTCTTCTCCTTCATCTCGGTCTCGGTAGCCGCACCCACCTTGATGAGCGCCACGCCGCCGACCAACTTGGCCAACCGCTCTTGGAGCTTCTCTCGGTCGTAATCGGACGTCGTCTCCTCAATCTGGTTGCGGATCTGCTTGATACGTCCCTCGATGCCGCTCTTGGTACCCGCGCCCTCGACAATGGTGGTCTCTTCCTTGGTGATGATGACCTTCTTGGCTCGTCCGAGCTCCTCGGCCTTGAGGTTCTCGAGCTTGATGCCGAGGTCCTCGAAGATGGCGGTTCCGCCGGTCAGGATGGCGATGTCTTCCATCATGGCCTTGCGGCGGTCTCCGAATCCGGGAGCCTTGACGGCCGCGGTCTTCAGAGTTCCGCGTAGCTTGTTCACGACGAGCGTTGCGAGAGCCTCTCCTTCGATGTCCTCGGCGATGATCAGCAGGGGTTTACCGGATTGAGCGACTTTCTCCAGGACGGGAAGAAGGTCCTTCATGTTCGCGATCTTCTTCTCGTGGATAAGGATGTAACAGTCCTCGAGAACCGTCTCCATCCGCTCAGGATCGGTGACGAAATAAGGAGAGAGGTAGCCGCGATCGAATTGCATTCCCTCGACGATCTCGAGACTCGTCTCAAGCGTGCGGGCTTCCTCCACCTGAATGACGCCGTCCTTGCCAACCTTCTCCATGGCCTCGGCGATGATGCTGCCGATCGGCAAGTCGCCGTTTGCGGAGATGGTACCGACCTGACCGATCATCTTCCCCTTGACGGGTTTCGAGAAATTCTGGATCTCCTCGACCACGGCCTCGACAGCGATCTCGATGCCGCGCTTGAGCTCCATGGGGTTGCTGCCAGCAGCCACGTTCCTCAGCCCCTCACGGAAGATAGCCTGGGCTAGCACGGTCGCGGTAGTCGTACCGTCGCCGGCAACGTCGGAAGTCTTCGACGCGACTTCCCGAACCATCTTGGCGCCGAGGTTCTCGACGGGGTTCTCGAGGTCGATCTCCTTGGCGACCGTCACGCCGTCCTTGGTGACGACTGGCGGACCGAACTTCTTCTCTAAAACAACATTGCGACCCTTGGGGCCCAGCGTCACCCGCACTGCGGTGGCTAGCTGGTTCACGCCTCTCAAGATCGCCTGCCTGGCGTCCTCGTGGTAAAGAATCTGTTTTGCCATTTTCCTAAACTACCTCCTGATATATGTGATGGTGGGTTGGCGCGCCCGAAGGGTGCGCGAGGACCCGCCGGTTACTCGAGAATTCCGAGTACCTCGTCTTCTCTGACGATAAGATACTCGACATCTTCCAGTTTAATTTCAGAGCCGGAATACTTTCCGACTAGAACTTTGTCGCCAACTTTGACTTCCAGCGGAACCTTTTGTCCGTCTTTCAGCACCCGGCCTGAGCCCACCGCGATAACTTCCGCAGTCAAGGGCTTTTCCTTGGCGCTGTCGGGGATGATGATGGATCCCACTTTTTTCTCTTCCTTATCCTCGAGACGCTTAACAACGATGTTTTCTTTGATGGGTGTGATCTTCATTGTCTAGTTCTTCCTCCTTTTGCAGTGAAATGCGAACGGCCCTGCAGGGTTTTCTTGCGGCTCAGCCGCCGATGGGAATGTGCTTGCTGTTTTTGTCGACCTGCTTGGGCATGATGACCATCAGGATGCCGTCCTTGAACTCGGCCTTGACCTTCTCGGAGTCAATTGTTGTGGGTAGCGTAAAGGTCCGGTTGAACGGGCCGAAGGCTCGTTCCATTCGATGGAACTGTTCCTGATGGATCGCCTCTTTCATGCGCCGCTCGCCCTTGAGCGAGATCCGGTTGCTGTCGATACGAAGCTCGATGTCACTTTGATCGACATCTGGCAGCTCGGCCTTCAACACCAGGCTCTCCTGGGACTCGTAAAGATCGACCGGGGGAGACCAGGTACCAACTCCGGACACTTCCGTTTGGGAGCGAGTGCGAGAGAAGGTCTGATCGAACAACCGGTTCATACGCTCTTGGAGCGCAACTAGCTCACGAAACGGATCCCAGTGGGCGACGGGCATAATTATCGCGTTGCTTATTTTGGTTATTGGGTTAGCACTCGCGGTGTGCGAGTGCTAACAGGCCGTATCGTAGCGACTGCCTTAGCCGTTGTCAAGCAAAAAGCTTAGTGGCTTTGATTTAGATCAGGAGCGCCCCTTTTCGAGCTATTCTACTGATAGTAAAGGACATAATTGGCGTGGCAACAGGTCGGTTTTCTGGCTGGGGAACCGAGCCTCATTGACAGCTAGCTTCACCTAGCCCATAGTCTGTTTCGGTGCCCTACCGAGTGCTGGACCACACGGCCGACTATATGGTCGAGGTCGCGGCGGAAGGAAAGCCGGAGCTCTTCTCCGAGGCCGCGAGAGCCCTTTTCGACATCATCACCGATTTGGAAACGGTAGAACCGCGGGAATCGGTCTCGCTCAGCGTCGAAGCCGAAAGCAGCGAAGAGCTCCTAGTGTCATGGCTCACCGAGCTTCTCTTTCTGTATGAGGACCAAGGATGGTTGTTTTCTCGATTCGATCCAAGGCTAGTGGGAGATCATCGGTTCGAAGCCGAGGCGTGGGGTGAGAAGCTCGATCCCGAGCGCCATCCCATTGATCGAGAGGTGAAGGGGGTGACGTACCATCGTATGGCATTGGTGAGGCAGGGAAAACTCCTCAAGACGACGATCGTTTTCGATCTCTGAAGCGTTCGAAAGGATACGCGATGACAAGCAAAGTCAAGATTCAGAAAATCGACGACAACCGTTGGCGTATCCCGAGGGAAGGGAAGATGCGCGTCGAGGGTTTGGTCTTCGCGAGCGAGGCTTTCGTCTCCACCCTTCGCGGAGATCCCGCCCTCGAGCAAGTCGCCAACGTCGCCGAGCTCCCCGGTATCGTTGGCCGGTCCATCGCGATGCCGGATATTCACTGGGGCTACGGTTTCGCTATCGGGGGCGTCGCCGCTTTCTCGCCGGAAGACGACGGCGTGGTTTCGCCAGGGGGGGTGGGTTTCGACATCAACTGAGGCGTCCGGCTGCTGCGCTCAGGTCTGAGTCGCAAGGACGTGGAAGGAAAACTACCGGAGTTGGTCGACACTCTCTTTGCCAATATCCCAACCGGCGTCGGGGCGCACCGTCGCGACCTAAAGCTCCCTCAGTCTGAGTTGCGACGAGTTCTCACGCGAGGTGCGGGTTGGGCAGTAGCCAACGGCTACGGTACCGACACCGACCTCGAGTACATCGAAGAAGGAGGCTGCCTCGAAGGTGCGGATCCAGACGAAGTCAGTCCCCGCGCCATCGAACGCGGGCGTCCGCAATTGGGGACCCTCGGTTCGGGGAATCACTTTGGCGAGGTCCAGTACGTCGCGGAAATCTACGACCAAAAGCTTGCCGATGCGCTGGGTTTATTCCCCGGACAGGTGACGGTCTCGATCCACACCGGTTCCCGCGGGCTCGGCTATCAGGTGTGTGACGACTTCTTGAAGATCATGCTGCGCGCTTCCGCCAAGTACGGCATCGAGCTTCCCGATCGCCAGCTTTGCGCTGCACCTCTGACCTCTCCAGAAGCGAAGCGTTATCTTGGTGCCATGTCGGCGGCGGCCAACTACGCTTTCGCTAACCGGCAAATGATCACGCACTTGGTGCGCGAGAGTTTCGAGAGTGTGCTGGGGATTGGCCGCGGGAAACTTGACCTCGGTTTGGTTTACGACGTTTGCCACAATATCGCCAAGTTCGAGGAGCACCAGGTCGGAGGCAGAAAGAAAAAACTATGCGTCCACCGTAAGGGAGCGACGCGAGCCTTTCCGCCTGGCCATCCCGAGATTCCCTCCGCCTACCGCGCCGTCGGTCAACCGGTCCTCATCCCTGGGGACATGGGACGCTACTCCTATGTGTTGGTAGGCACGGAGCGCGCCTATCAGGAGACATTTGGAAGTACGTGCCACGGTGCCGGACGGCGCATGAGCCGTCGCCAGGCGCGGAAGACCGCCGGCAAACGCGCCATCGTTCGCGAGATGGCAGAGCAAGGGATTATCGTCCGAGCCTCCGGGAGAGCCACGTTGGTGGAGGAGATTCCGGAGGCTTATAAAGATGTTGCAGAAGTCGTGGATGTGGTCGAGGGAGCAGGCATCAGTCGGAAGGTTGCGCAACTCCGGCCGATGGGAGTCATTAAGGGCTAGCCAGGTGCGCTGGACGATTCAGGGCACGCTGTGCGCAATCACGCACTAATTTCTCAGCGTCATCACCGGATCGACCCTCGTTGCCCGACGTGTCATTAAGGGCTAGCCAGGTGCGCTGGACGATTCAGGGCACGCTGTGCGCAATCACGCACTAATTTCTCAGCGTCATCACCGGATCGACCCTCGTTGCCCGACGTGCCGGCAAATAGGAAGCTAAGCCGGCGACCAGCAGCAACGCAAGCGGCGTCACCGCAAACGCCATGGGGTCGATGGGTTGGACTCCGTAGAGTAGGGTTGCCAAGACTCGCGCCAAGATGAAAGTCATTGGCGCTCCGAGGGCCAAACCGGCGACGGTCAGAGCCAATTCTCTGCGCATGACTCCAGAAAGCAGGGAGGAACGCGGCGCGCCAAGGGCCATTCGGATCCCGAGCTCATGTGTTCTCTGTTTCACTACGTAAGAGAGAACTCCGTAGAGACCGAGGCCGGCCAGGAGAAGACCGAAAAACGCGAAGCACGCGAGCACCGAAGCGTAGAGCCGAGGGCGTGCGACGATGGTCGAGAATGCGGTGTCCAACGAGGCGACCTCGTGAACCACGCGGGACTCCAATTCTCTCGAGGCCTTGCCAACTTGAACGGTGAGGGTTTCCGGCTCGACGGAGCCCCTAACTACCAAGCCCATCGAGCTCCAAGGAAATTGCGCGTGAGGTACGTAGACCTGAGGCTCAACGATCGCGGCTGGTCCGAAGTGGCTGATATCATCGACCACACCGACGATCTCGCGGGCAAGTAGCTCGTCTCCGGTGAACGTGATGTCGAAGACGATGCGGCGTCCGATCGGATCCCGGTCGGCGCAGTGCCGGCGCGCGAGCTCACGGCTGACGATCACCGCCGGTGTCGAATCGGCCGAGTCACGATTGTCGAACCATCGTCCTTCGATGAGCCGCGCCCCCAGCGTTTCGAAGAACCCCGGGCTAATGACGTGCGTTAACGCTCTTGGGGTTTCCGACGCCGGTGGTGTCGGATCTCCCTCCACCGCATAGTCTGCTCGGTCGGCTTGTTTGGCTACGCGAATTCATAAAGTAAGTGCAACACAGCTCCCGGATGAGGTGACCTGGAATGTGCCACGATTCCTCAAACAACCAAGAATGGGGACTCGCTAATGACTTATTACCAGATCACCTCGGAAGAACGCTACACCATCGCGGCGCTGCGACGGGAGGGATTTTGCTCGGCCGAGATCGCGCGGCGCCTGGGGCGCCACCGGAGCACCATCTCGAGAGAGGTCAGGAGGAACAGCTCACCTAGTGATGGATGCTACCGGCCGAGCAAGGCCATCGAGAGAACGAACGGACGACGCTCGCGGTCTCGCCGGAACCAGTACTTCACAAAGGCCGACTTTGCCCTGGTGGAGAAGAAGCTTAAGGCCGACTGGAGCCCAGAGCAGATCTCCGGCCACCTGCGCCTTCACGGCGAGCTCTCGATCAGCCACGAGACGATCTACACCCACGTTTGGCGGGACAAGGAGGCCGGAGGACATCTATACCGCCACCTTCGATGCTCGCCCAAACTTAGACGCAAGCGCCACAACAGCTACGACAGCCGAGGCCGCCTGGCCGGGAAGCGTCACATCTCCGAGCGGCCGTCTTGTATCGACAAGCGCCGTGCCGTTGGCCACTGGGAGATTGACACCGTGGTAGGAAAAGACGCGCCGGACTGCGTCACCACGCTCGTGGAACGAAAGACGGGCTATGCGCTGATCGGCAAACTGTCCGACCGCAGCATGTTCGGCACTAGCCAGCGAACGAAGATGTTGCTCCGGCGGGTGCCGGATCAGGTCAAGACCATCACCGCGGACAATGGCACGGAGTTCCACGACTACGAATCCGTCGAGGAAGCGACCGGCGTCAAGTTCTACTTTGCAACTCCCTATCACTCATGGGAGAGAGGCAGCAACGAGAACTTCAATGGATTGCTACGACAATACCTGCCGAAGCGCACCAGCCAAGCAGCGCTCACGCAACGCCACTGCGATGGTATCGCAAAGAAGCTCAACACACGGCCCCGCAAGAGGCTCGGTTACCGCACACCGGAGGAACGTTTCCATGGGCAAGAGGCTCGGTTACCGCACACCGGAGGAACGTTTCCATGGGAACTAACGAATGGTGCGCTTCAAACTTGAAGTCACACTACGTAAGGCACCTGCAGGGTCGCGCCAACGGAGCTCACTCCCGGGAGCCGTCTCACATCTCGTAAGAGATTCTCGAAGAACGCGGCCCTCCGCGCCGGTTCGGGGTACTGGCGGAAGGGCAACGAGACGCGCAGAGAAACGACTTCCTCGGGCTCGAAGCCGGGATCTTTCTGCTGGAGGAAAATGAAGCTGTGGATCAACAGGCCGGCGCCGATCAGTAGCGGTAGTGCGATGGTGACTTGACCCACGACGAATAGATCCTTGAATCGACTACCCGCCGAGCTGGTGTTTTTTCCCGCCTCTCTGAGGAAGCCGGCGGCAATATCTCCCCTCAACATCAGGAAGCTTGGTAAGAGGCCAAAGACGACGGTCGACCCGAGGGCCAGCACCATAGTGAAGCTCAGAACCGCATGGTCCACGCCGAGCCCCTCCGCGCGCGGGAGACCTGGCGGTAGCAAGGTGGATAGCGCCGGAAGTACCCAGAGCACGATGGTCAGGGCCAGCGCGGCTCCGGCGAGAGCGAGCAACAGGCTCTCTGCCAACACTTGGCGCACCAGATCACCCCGGCCGCCTCCCAGCGCCAACCGAATCGCGATCTCCCGCCGATCGCTCATGATGCGAGAGAGCATGAGGTTGGCGATGTTGGCGCAGGCGATGAGGAGGACGAACCCCACCGCGGCCTGGAGCAGGTAGAGTCCCGGCCTCGTTTGGCCGACGAAAGAATCGAGTACCGGTTCTACCGACACTTTCCACCCGGCGTAGGTCTCAGGGAAGTCTTGCGCCAGCCGATGGCTTACCACTTGAAGGTGGGTCGTTGCTGCCCCAATGGATACACCGGGCTCGAGTCGGCCGAAAGCGGTGTAGATCCGAAAGTGGGGATTGCTGGGATTTTCTCCCGCTCGCAAGGCGACCCATAGCTCGGGACTCGCCTCGCTTCCCAGATCGTGGCCGTAGATCTCCGGAGGAGCAACCCCGATCATGGTGTGATCGATTCCACCGAGGTTGAGCACTTGACCCAGCGCGCCGGCATCGCCGCCCAGTCGCTCGAGCCAGAACCGGTGGCTCACCACGGTGAGCGGCAGACTATCCGCGGCCTCGTCTTCCTTGCCAAAGAATCTCCCGGCGGCCGGTCGAACGCCGAACACGTCGAAGTAGTTGGCGGATACGACTCCGTGGTTGACTTGCTCGTTCCACTGGCTGGTGCGCCACATGACACCGAAATAGGTCGAGAACGCGAGATCGGAGAAGCCTTCGCCCTCCCGCCGCCACGCGCGGGCCTCCGAGACGGATGTCCAATCGAGATGGCCTTCGGCCTCGTTGAGGGAGAGGATGCGCACCAGCCGATCCGGATCTATGTAGGGGAGTGGGCGCAGCAAGATGGAGTAGACGATGCTTGAAGACCAAGGTGGTGGCGGAGATACCGAGGGTCAGGACCGAGACCACTCCTAGAGCGAAGCCGGGTGCCCTGCGGAGCCTTCGCCAAGCGTAGCGAATGTCGTTCGAGAGGAATCTCACCATGTCACTGTCGATTTGCAATAACTATACCGCGCGGAACCCTCGTGAACCGCCGAGAATCGCGGTCGACCCGTCACCAACTCTGGTCGATGCCCGCCATCGGGACGACCGGCTCCCGAAAACGGACAGCTTTGTTCGCCGGCGGTTTTGACAACAACTTCCGCACCGGGGTATAGGGAAGCTTCACTGCTTGAGCGGAAACACGATGTCCCGGACTGTCACGTTCGATTTGAAACAGCTGGATCGGCTCGCCGATCCTCATCCCTTGTATCAGAGGATGCGCGAGGAGGATCCCGTTCACTGGTCGGAGGAGTTTCAAGCATGGTTCGCCACCGGCTACCCAGAAGTGTCGGCGGCGCTGCTCAATCCTCACCTGAGCAACGCCCGGACCTCCCGCGTTCCCGACCGTCTCAAGGCGATTGACCCCGACCTTTTCAAAGACTATCGACGTGTGTTGAGCAAGGCCTTGTTCATGACCGATCCGCCCGAGCACACGCGCTTGCGTCGGCAGTCTTGGGAAGCTTTCACTCCCGCTGCCGTCGAGCGGTGGCGCCCCGCGATCCAGAGGGTAGTCGATGAGTGTTTGGATCGAGCGGAAGCTTTGGGACGCGTCGACCTTGTCAAGGATTTCGCGGAGGTGATTCCGGCAACTGTCTTGGGAGAGATGTTCGACGTGCCCACGTCGGATCAGCAACTCTTCTGCGAGAGTGGAGTCGCGGTGGCAACCCTTTTTAGGTCCCCGACTCAAGACATCGAAGCCAAGGCAAAGGCGGCCAATGATGGGACGCTTGCACTGGAGCGCTATTTTCTCGAGCTGATACCGAAACGGCGCCGGCAACGCGGCAGAGATCTCGTTTCGTTCTTGATCGGAAGGGTAGAGGCCGGTGAGATGAGTGAGGAGGAGTTGTCGGCCCAGTGCGTCTCTTTCCTGGCCGCCGGTATCGTTACCACCGCGGAGCAGCTCGGCAACGGTGCATACTGCTTCCTGAGCCATCCGTCGGAAATACATGCGATGCAGCTCGACGACTCACTCATTAAAGGCGCAGCAAAAGAGGTCCTCCGTTACGCAGCCGGCGGGTTCATTTTCAAGGTTGCGACCGAGCGGACGGTGATCGCCGGAAGGACGGTCGAGCCCGAACAGATCGTCTACATTGGTTTGGCCTCCGCGAATCGCGATGCTCGCGTGTTCGAGGATCCGCACCGCTTCGATATCCAACGCGAGAACTTGCAACGGCACCTCGCTTTTGGTTTGGGGCGTCATGCGTGTACCGGCTCGGCGCTTGCGAGCGCGGAGCTCGAAATCGCCTTCCAGACCCTTTTTCACAGGTTCCCGAAACTGCGCCTCGACACGAGCAGCGAGCTTCCCATGAAGTGGGATACTTTCTCTCCGAGGATCTACACGTCGCTGCCCGCCCTAGTGTGACGCGGGTGGAGGGAGGAAGATGGCGAGAACGGTAACGCCCGACGGAGCCGAGCTCTATTACGTGACGCGCGGTGCAGGACCGCCCATCCTTTTCGTGCACGGCTGGATGAGTAATCATCGGACCTGGGATCGCCAGATCTACGCGCTTCAGGAGCGTTATCAGTGTGTGGCGCTCGATCTTCGTGGGATGGGGCAGTCCGAGAAAGGCGACTGGGCGTACAGTTTCGAAGAGTTCGGCTCCGACGTCCGCCACGTCATAAAGAGTCTTGGCTTGAAGGACGTAACGCTGGTGGGTCGTTCGATGGGCGTCAGTGTTTCGCTTAGCTACCTCGAGCAGTTCCAAGACGACAGTGACGTGTCGAGAGTCGTCCTGATCACTGGTCCCATCAAGTTAACGAACTCGTCGGATTGGGACCTCGGCATAGAAGAAGAGGAATGCATGAACTACATCGACGGCGTTGCCAATGACCCTCTCAACGGGCGTTGGCGGTTTGCCGAGGCTTGTCTCCTCAATCCGAGCGAAGCCGAGGTTCAAAGCGTCTATCAGATCTCACTTCAGACCCCCCTCGACGTTGCGATGAAAGCAGTGCGCAATCAGCTGAAGCTCGACCATCGAAGCGTGTTGAAGACCCTGCAGATTCCATGTCTTGCCGTCTATACCGGCCACGATTTCTATCCACCCGCGCTCGGCGAGTATATTGCGAACACCGCACCCAAGGGTCGTGTCGTCACGTTCGAGGATGAGGGCCACTCCATGCCGGTGCAGAACGCCGAAAAGTTCAATGAGCTCCTCATCGACTTCATGGAGTCGTCCTGAGGCTGCGCGGCCGCCAACCCATGCCGACGACGTACACCAAACCGGTAACAACGATCGACGTCAGCGGTTGGATCGTTTCCGGCGGTGCCAGCCGCCCGGCGACGAGTCCAGTGGCGAGTGCCACAATGGCCACCCAGTTCACGACCGACTCGCCCGTTCCCTCTAGCCTTCGTCGTCGAAGCACAAAGTAGTCCGCGATCAGAAGGCCGACCAAGGGTGCGAAGATCGCCCCCAGGAGGCTCAACCACTGCGTGAAGTACTGGGTCAATCGAAAACAGGCGAGGCCGGTTCCGACCGAACCGAGCACCAACGTATTCAGCCAGCGAGGCCACCTCGGGAATATGTTGGTCAAGGCCAGCCCGCCGGAATAAAGGACCTTGTCACTCGTGGTCCAAGTCGCGAGCGCGATGACGACGAGCGCCCCGACGCCCAAGCCGAGTGATTGGACGCCCAAGACCGGGTTCGGCTCCCCGGTTGCGAGCGCCGAGATCGCGCCGAGCGCCATCATGAACGCTGCGACCGGGGCAACTCCGAGCGAGCCTATCCAGACTGCGCGGTGGTCTCGGGAGTAGCGTGCAAAGTCCGCCGCGGTGAACGCGCTTCCCATTTGGGCGGACACCACGAGATTGACCGCACCCAGAAACGATAGCGGTCCGAGTCCCGGTCTAGACAGGAGGTCGGGCAACGAATGATCGGCTGCGATCTTGTAGAGCAGCAAGGTCGACAGCGCGAGTAGAAGGGGAACCGCCACAGCGGCCAGCTTTCGGATCCAGTTGAAGCCGATGATGGCGACGAAAGCGTTTGCTGCTCCCATGAGCACGATGGGAACGATGATGGATGGCCCCGACCGGCCGGTTAGAGTGCGGAGCCCGCCGTCTAGGGCCATCGCGGCCAACTCGGTGTGAACCGCAAACCAGCCGGTCGACGAAACCAGGATCGCGAGCGAGGGGAGCCAGGTTCCCCACGGATACCCCAGGGAAGCTCTCGTCAGGACCGGTGTGGGGAGGCCATGGTCGGTCCCCGGGTACGCGGCGGTGGCGGAAATCCCGAAGGCGATGACGTTGCCCAGGAGTCCGGCGAGAACGGCCTGGGTGAGCGACAAGCCAGGAACGAACGCACCACCTACCAGCATCATCGGCAGGCAAATATTAACCCCGGAATAAAGCGCGAAGAACGCGAACCAACCCTGCCGGCGAGATTCTCGAGGAACGGGATCGTTTCCGTGAGTTTCGACCTCCATCGAGGAGGAGTCTACTCGTAGGACAGCTTGGGATACCAGTCGGTGCCGCGACCCTCCGGCGTCAGATCGAAGAGGTTCCAGAGCGGCCAAAGGGCATCGACGTGGCGCGTTTCGCCTCCGGTCGGACCATAAAGGAGCTCGGAGCCCCAGAAATGATAGATGTCGTCGTCTTTTTTCACGAAGACATTGAGCATGGGCATCTGGTTTCCCTCGGCGTCCTCGGCCCAGTAGTCGGCGTTATAGCTATTCTTGTTGGACGAGAGGAGCGGAATCCTATTCCAGTGCCGGCCTTGCGCAAAGTCCATGATCCTCTCGATAGGGGACTTGGCCACGACGACCATGTTGATTCGATCGCGGACGTGAGGCGCCTCCGCGTCGAAGCCGTCGATGATCGATGTGCACATCGGGCACGGCGCTTCCATCGTAGGGCCGTACATGTAGCTGTAGACGGCGAGCGTGTTCTTACCTGGCGAGAAAAGGTCGGATAGTCTGACGGATCCTGTGGAGCCGGTCTTTCCGACTCTCTCGAAGACGTAGTCCTCCTTGACCTTGCCGCTTAAGGGCAGCTTGCGCCTTTGCTCCGCGACCTTCTCAATATGGGTACGAAGGTCAGCCTCGGCCTTTAAAAGTTCATCGCGCGCGCCACGGTAATCGTCGGACTCGTTGGGAAACCGCCTGTCGTTCTTGTCAGGCTTGTCAGGCTTGTCAGGCAGGCTCATGTCTTCCTCCGTCTCGATGAGAGGGTACCTACTTCAGCCTCGGTTCTCAAAAATGCCATGACCAATTGAGCTGTATGTAACTGTCCTTTCGAATTCCGTGGAGAAAGATGTCCTCGCGCGGGACGCCGACGAACGTCCTCGCTTCGACGTCCAGCGTCCAGCTGTTTCCAAAGCGCCGGCTCGCCTCGACGTTGATGAAGCTGGCACCGGTGTCTCGGTCGACGGTCGCTCCGGCGAGAATCTGAGTGCTCTGCACGTCGTTGAAGGCGAGGCGCGCTCCGAAAAAGATGTCATCGTCGAATGGTGTGAGCGCCAACTTACCTCGCTCGTCGAAGGAGTATTCAGCCAAAACACCGATGTCGAGCCCGGTGGTCTTGACGTTGACGAAGGTGTACTCGAAGCCTCCGGCGAATGCGTAGAACCGATCGCCCTGTCCGTATCGGTTGATGGCTTCGACCTTCCACAGCCAACCGCCTTGGGTCATTTGCAGATCCAATCCGGTTTGATCGATGAGGTCGTAGACCGGGACGAGAACGGTCTCGTTGTCTCGGTCTTCTGGCAGGAAGCGGGGATCGCGGCTAGTACCATGAAAGTGGGAAACGCCTACGTCCCACGGTCCCAGCGCGTGGGACCAGCGGACCGCCGCGTCGATATGGCGCTGGCCGGCACCTGATTGGTAGACGGATCTCTCTGAATCGACGGGAAACGCTAGGCCGGGCCGACTATCGCTTCCGAAGAATCTCCGTTCGCGAAAGCCGAGTAGGGTGAAAAAGTCGATGGTCCCCCAGGAGCGAATCAGGGCGAAATTTACCATTGGTTGGCCGAGCTTGGCCTCACCGTCGATGTTCTCGGTCAAGTCGGTTTGGTTGATGATGTCGACGAGATGATTCGACTCCGACACTCCCCAAAACACTCGACGAATACCGGTCCGGAGCTCCCAATCGCGGGCGTTCAATTGCCAGGTGAGCTCTCGAATGTCCCAATGCGTGCGTTGTGGATCGTTCTGATCCAGGCGGACGAAGGGCACGAAGAGGAAGAGCTGGCGTCCGTCCTGCCATTCCTGGTACCACTCCGGCTCGAAGGCAAGAGACAGGTTGCTTCCTGACAAGTCTGTGCTGAGCGCGCTCTGTGGAAAGAGCCGGCCTTCCAAAGACACCTTGCCGTTCCACTCGCCGGCCCTGGCCGGGATGCCGGCCAGGGTGAGCATCAGAAGCGCCATCCCGAGGATGACGCTGCTCGTCGGAAAGCGTTTCATGGCTCTTACCTCGCTCGCTTGAGACTGTTGCGGTCGAAGTCACGTTCGGAAAGACCGGTACGAAACTCGTACCCGCTCCACGACAGCAATGTGCTCTTTCCGGTCTGATGATTTTCCATGAAGAGATCGTCGGCCCGCCAGTACTGGTCGAGGTAGTGCACGTACTTGGAGTAGGTCAGCGTCTTGAGGAGCTCGTCCTTCCGGTCATAGAACTCGACCTTCTCCGGCCGGTACTCGTCTTTGTCGTACCAAACGACGTGGCGCGTGTAGCCCGAATTTTGGTCGAGGGGAATGCGCTCGACTACGAAACAGTCGCGCTCATTCGCAGTGTCCTCTCGCAGGTAGCGATAGCTGTACTTATCCACCTCTTGCGAGGCGAGGTCTTCGTAGGCGAACTCGCTCCCCATGAAAGGACCCGACTTGTTATTGGACGAGATGCGCTTCACGCGCTTCAGTGCGGGAAGATAGAGCCATTGGTCGTCGGCGCCGGTGCGATGCGTGTAGGTGAGGAAAGCAGTTCCCTTGACGTCCCGGGGCTGGTCGAAGATCACCAGCAGCTTGTCGCCGTCGCCATCGACCTCGAGGAGTCGACTACGAAGCTCCCGGGTGCTCTCCTCGCCGTGTCGGTTCCGGAGAACCATCCGGAGCCCGTTTCGCTGGTCGCTCCAACCGGAGTCGCGCTGGTCCCACTCGAGCGCTATTTCGCGGCCGCGCTCTTCGTCCGCACTGGGCGCACTGGGGGGGGCGCTCGTGGCTGAAAGACCGGTTGCGAAGGCGGCGATGAGGAATGCCAACGCGACGAGATAGAAGAGGGGCTTCCAGTCATGTCTTGTGAGGGCTGCGGCACGGGTTTGGGTCTTAGCTGGCTGCTTGGTATTCATCTTTTAGTTCCTCCATTTTGGAAGCTCGTGTGTCTCTACGACCATCGATTTCCATGAGAATTGGGGGTAGGAGAAGTAGGTCGGTGGCGAGTGCGATGGCGATGATGAGCGCCGACATTCTTCCCATGTCTCCGTTGAAGCTGAAAGTGGACTGGGCCAGGATCGAGAATCCGGCCGCCAAGATGATCGAGGTCACGACGAGGGCGGCGCCGACAGTCGAGAAGGCGTAGCGAACGGCTTCTTCGGAACTGAGCTTTTTTTCGCGTCGCGCTCGAAGATATTTGCTAAGGAAGTGGACGGTGTCGTCTACGACGATGCCGAGACACATGCCGCTGACGATCGAGAGCCCGAGATTAATTTGCCCCACGAACAGCCCCCAAAGGCCGAACGCCATCGCTGCCGGAAGTAGGTTGGGGAGGAAGCTGATGAGGCCGTACTTCAAACTCCTCAGGGCGAGCACGAGGGTTAAACCGATGAGGCCGATCGCCAAGAGGGTGCCGATGAGCATGCTCCTTACGTTTCGGCTAGAGATGTAGGAGAACATCACACCCGGGCCAACGCCGCGCGCGAACATGTGCTCCGGAGCGTTGGCGCGCAGCCATTCTTCTCCTTCTTCCACAAGACCGATGAGCTCCTTGGATGTGATGTTCTGGACGGTGACCGACAGCTTGGCGGCCGACTTATCGACGTTGATTTGGTTGTTGAGGTCGAGCCCGTAGGGAAGCGACATCTCGTAAAGGAGTAGGTATTGCGCTGCGAGCTCGCGGTTGTCCGGCAGGCGGTAGTAGCTAGGATCGTCGGCGTTCAGGTTTTTGTTGAGCTTCTTGAAGACGTCACTGAGGGAGGCGACATGCACGACGCCTGGCTGGCTGCGGTACCAATTGGCGAACTCCTCGAGCTTCTCCAAGTAGGCAGGCTCGCTGATCCCGCCGCTCGAATCCGCGCCCAGTGAAAAATCGATTTGGTAAATCCCGCTCAAGTGCTCCATCGCGAAGTCGGAATCCTGGCGGAAAGCCATGGACTCGTCGAAGTAATTGACGAACTGGTCGTTCAGCGAGTTGAGAGGGAGCAGAGCCGCCATCAGGAACGCGGCGAGCCCGCCGCCCCAGAGCAGGGGCCGCCGGCGCGAGACAACGAATCCCGCCACCTTGTCCATCGGAGACTCGGAGCGCTCGGCGCGAAGTTTCACTCTCACCGGAAGAATTGCCATCAAGGCAGGGAGGAAGGTTATCGATAACACCCACGCCGCCGCGACTCCCGTCGCGCTGATGTTACCGAGGTCGTGGAAAGGCGGCACTTCGCTGAAGTTCATGCTGAGAAATCCGATCGCCGTCGTCAGGCTGGTAAGAAACACCGGCTGCATGTTGACCCGAAGACTTTCCACGATGGCTTGGTGCTTGGTTGCTCCGTGGCGCATTTCTTTGAGCATCGTCACCAAGATGTGAATGGCATCCGCCACCGCGAGAGTCATGATGATCGTCAACGCCGCCGTCGACGGAGGCGTCAACGAGAGGCCGGCCCAGCCGGCGAGTCCGAGCGCGCTGGTCACCGAAAGTGCTATGACGCCCAGAGTCGCGATGGTCGCTGAGACCGAACGGAGAAGAAGCACGATCGTGAGAGTGATCACGAGGTACATCGCCGGCACGAGTGTGGCCATGTCCTTCATCGCCGATTCCTGGAAGGCGTTATTGAGCATCGCCATCCCAGTGATGTGCGTCTTGAAACCGGGGTTTTCCTCCTCGACCCGTGCCGCGAGCTCGCGAGCGAAGGCGACCGACCTTGCGGTCTCGTCGGTTTCCTTTCTGGGAAGCTGAAGGGTGATGTTGAGTCCGACGACGTGAGTGCGGCTGGGAACGATGCGATTCAATAGCATCGGCTCGCTCAGTGCGATCTCCCGTTTCGCCGATAGTTCCTCCGGTGTGAGAGCCTCGGCATCTCGAACGAGATCCTCTACGATCAGATTGTCGCCCTCGGCCCAGGAGTGCTGGAAGTTCGAGAGGGAGTCCACGCGGATGGCGAAGGGGATCTTCCAGGCTTCCGAGGTCATCTCTTCGACGATTGCCAAGGTTTGGTTGGTGAAGGTTTCGCCGTTGGGCGGCTCCAGGATCATGAGGATGTTGTCGTTCTTGGTGTAGATAGCCTCGACGGCGTCGAAGGCGATTAACTGTGGGTTATCCGGACCGAAGAACACGCGGTACTCGTCGATGAACCCCAACCGACTGGCACCGCCGATAGCCAGAAATGAGAGCACTAGCACCGCAAACAGGACTGGCCAACGCCGCTTCACCACCCAGCGGGCGTAGCGTTCAGCTGACACCAAGTGGGTGGCACTTGTATCCGTCTTCATATTTATCCTCCGATGGATCAGTAACATTCATACCGGTCGGTATGTTAAGTGAGTTAGCAGCGTGAAAAGAGGTCATTGCGGTGTGATTAGGCGGCGGCTACTGGGGCGAGGACCCGTAGCGTTTCGAGATAGAGGACGAGGCCCTCGATGCAGGCTTCCACCATCGACGGATCCCGGGAATTCTTGGCCATGCCAGCCATCCCTTCGATGGAGGCCACGATAAAGGCGGCCGACTTGTGACTGTCGATGTCGGTACGAACCTGATTCGCGCCCTGTCCTCGGAGGAGCGCGTCGGTGATCCCGTCGCGCCAGGAGTCGAGGGCCGCTTCGATGCGGACTCGGAAACCCTCATCGATAGGGGACATTTCCTGGGCGAGATTGGCCAGCGGGCAGCCGCAGGTGCAAGCCATCTCGATGTGCTCTGGTTGCAACCCTTGGAGCATTCCAATGAGGCCATCGATGGGGTCGGTTGCGCTCTCGATGGGCCGAAGCCACATCTCCGCGATCATCCCTGGGATGATTTCCTCGACAATCGCGTATCCGAGCGCATTTTTGTTCGGAAAATGATGATAGAGAGCACCCTTTGTAAGTCCTGTGTCAGAGAGTATCTGCTCCAGGCTCGCTGCGCGGAAACCCTTTGCGTAGACCTCCCGGTATGCGGCGTCGAGGATCTTCTGGCGGGTTCCGTCCGGGTTCCTCTTGTTCATACCAACCAGTATGTATCTTGAAAAGGGCCGTGTCAAGCAAATAATTCGAGCGACCAGGTGCCCTACTCCGAGATAAGATAGCCCGCGAAAACGCCCGTCTGGTGGCAACAATGAAGGAGTCGACATGAACTTCAGCCGGAAGCCTTTGTTCGCTCTTCTCGCGACTCTGGCGCTATCTCCATCATGTCAGCGCGAAGCCCCGCCCGACCTCATCGTCGTCGGGGCGGGTATCTCCGGGCTTTCGGCCGCTCTCGAAGCGGCGGCGGGTGGTGCCAGGGTCGAAGTCATCGACATGAGCTCCGTCTTCGGCGGCCATGCTGTTGTGGCTCATGGCGGCCTCGCCATCGTCGGCAGCCCGATTCAGCAGGCGGGATCGAAGACAGCATCGAGCTCGCCTACAGCGACTTCATGAACTGGGGTGAGGATGCGGATCCACTGGGTGCGTTACTACGTCGAGCACTCGCGGGAGGAGATTTTCGACTGGCTCACCGAGTTGGGCGTGGAGTTCCAAGGCCTGATGTTCCATCCCGGCAATAGCGTGTTGCGGTTTCACAATGAAGTAGGCCGCGGGCTCGGGCTGGTAACGCCGATTTATCTCTTGAAGAGCGGGAACGTGAGCTTCCGATGGAATACCCGCGTCGACGATTTGATCGTGGAAGATGGCAGCGTAGCGGGAGTTCGGGGGGTTCGCGGTGAAACGATCGAGCGCCGCGCGGACGGGGTCGTGATCGCCACCGGAGGTTTTCAAAGCAACTCTGGAAAAGGTCAGAGAGTTTTGGAACAAAGACATGCCTTTTCCGGAGCGGATTCTCGTGGCTCGGGATGGAAGAGGGATACGGTTTGGATCTTGCCGAGAAAGTAGGCGCCCAATTCCATTGGAACTATGTGACAGGGCTCCCGGATCCTCGCTACGAGGAGGGAATTCGGGGTGTCAATGCAATCGCCTACGATTCCATCTACGTCAACATGGAAGGGGAGCGTTTCGTTAACGAGTGCCTCTCCGCCAAGTACACGCTTCCTGCTCTCTTGAAGCAGCCCACGGGCAGTTATTGGGCGGTCTTCGATTCGGAAGGCAAGAATGACTACATGGTGACCGGCTCCGGCTGGAGCGATGAGAAGGTGGAGCATCTCGTTTTCCAAAACGAAGAGCTCACCAAGAGTTCGGATAGCCTCGAAGGTCTCGCGGCTGCCACCGACCTTCCAGAAGGCGTTTTGAAACGAACCGTGACACGGTTCAACCAGATGGTGAAGCAGCAAGACGACACCGATTTCGATCGCATCGCTCAAGGTAACGATCCACGCTGCCGCGACGTCAAAGCGTTAGAGGTTCCGCCCTTCTACGCCATCCGGATGTACCCGCTCGCGCGCAAGAGCATGGGAGGGATCGCCGTCGACAACGCCTCCCGCGTCGTGGACAAGAAGGGCGAGGTAATTCCCGGCCTCTATGCCGCGGGGGAAGCCTCGGGACTCGCCGGCATCAACGGCAAGGCCGGCTTGGAAGGAACTTTTCTTGGCCCATCCATCGTGACTGGGCGCATGGCGGGCCGAACGGCTTTGGCGCAGCTTGAAGCGAAGGCACTTGGACGAACGGAGCCCGCCCCACCGCTGCCTGCAACCCCTGCAACCGACGCCATGCCAGAGGTCGGGGTTTATGCGGTGGACAGCGCTCAGTGTACGAAGTGCCATGACCTCGCGACACTCGTTGGGTCGAAACGGCCGGGCTATCTTCACTTCGAGCTGGCTCATGGCGTGGTCTTGGAACGTAAGGCGGAGTGTGTCCAGTGTCACGGGGAGCTCTTTCCCTACGAAGAAGACCGCCATCGGACCGCTCCCCTTAAGCAGGCCACCGTTTGCGGGAACTGTCACGGGCTTTAGAGCTTACGTTCCGTCGACCCCGACATCCCGTGGTGGCGAAGATGACCGCGGAGCGAATCGTCGACGAGTTTGGCTTCGAAGATCCACCCACCCCAACTACCCCATTGCATGCTGAGGCGTGATGCTTTGAAGGTGGGCTCGTGCATTTGGTGGTCGCGGTCGCCGACTCGGCTTCCCAAGTAGGTCACACCGATCCCGCTAGGGTCCTTCTCAATTTCGAAGGGCCCGAACAGGTCCCACTGGTCGTTGCGGCCGTCAAGCTTTGTACCTTCCCAGACACCGACCACGGCATCTGCGGAGTCGTTTTGGGCTAGAAGATGACTAGGGAGTCCGGCGATTAGGGAAAAAGCCAGTGCGGACCATGCAAGCGAGCGCAGAAGGTTCATACCTGCTCCTATGACTCATGGCGCTCCCTCACCGATCGTCCCAGCAGCATAGCACCCGAGGGCTCACCCCTCGCCCTGTTGTTTCATCATTTCGGAGAGCCTCTTGTCCATCTCCTCCGGGGGTACGTCTTCCACGTGCGTCGCGATGGACCACTTGTGCCCAAAGGGGTCTTTCACGATCCCTGACCGATCCCCGTAGAACTGGTCCGCAACCGGCCTGACCTCGGTGGCTCCGGCGGCGATGGCCTGTTTGAACATGGCGTCCACGTCCTCCACGTAAAGGAGCATGGAGATGGGGGAGCCACCGAGTGACTCCGGGCTGAGGGCCATTATCTCCGGATCCTCGTCCGCCATCATGATGGGTGAGTCACCGATCTTGATTTCGGCGTGTCCGATCTTTCCTTCCGGAGCGGCCAGCCGGAAAAGCTCGGTGGCACCGAAGGCCTTCTTGTAGAACTCGATGGCTTTGGCCGCGCCCTTGATGATCAAGTACGGGGTGGCAGTGTGGTAACCCTCAGGAACTGGCTTGACTGGCATTTTCTTGCCTCCTTAATTTAGTCACGGCTGGTCATTCAGTCCTTATCACGACCAGATAAATGGAATCGTCTTGGGCCATTTCTTCGTAGCGCTTCATATCCAGGACTTCGTAGCCCTCTGCTGCGAGCTCACCGAGTGCCTGCTCAGTGTAATGAACGAACCGGAGACCCTCATGCTCCTCCTCCTTCGTTCCGTACCAGAAAGAATGCATTAACAGACCATCGGTGTTCAACACCTCTCTCTGCTTCTGAAGGGATGTGGTCAACTCGTCCTTTGTAAGGTGGTGCAGCACCTTATTGGAGTATATGCAGTCGAACCTTCGGTCGGTCTCCATGGCCCTGGCGTCGAGAAGGAGCAGGTCCGCCTTGCGATTCTTCTTTCGATAAGAATCGAGAAAAGCCGCGGAGTTATCCGAGCCCGTGACTTGGTATGTCCGGCCGAGGAGTTCCAAATCCTTTCCGGGCCCCAATCCCCAGCTCGAGAACGGTAGAACCTTGGGGTAGATGCTTGTTCAGGACTTCGACGAGCTCGGCTCCGTCATAGCCCTCGGCCGCCTCGACATATTCTTGGACGCCGTCTTCGGTGTCGTAAAAGCCCATGACAGATTACCCTGAGCCCGCTCCCTTATTTCGACGCGGTCGGGGTTGCCGTCGATGTGTGCGAAGGGAAGTGCTTCGCATACCAATCCATGCTGCGATCGATGAGATCGACCTGGTGTCCGATTTCTCGAACTCCGTGGCCTTCCCGCGGATATCGCACCATGATGGTCTCGACACCGACATCTTTTAGGGCGATGTAATACTGTTCCGCTTCCGCGATCGGAACGTCGTTATCGTTTTCTCCGTGGACCAACATCGTCGGGGTCTTGACCTTGCCGACATGCTTCAGCGCCGAGCGTTCCCACAATACATCCATCAAATTATCTTGATGGGGTAGCGCGCCGAACTCGACCGCCAAATAGTCATGGTAATAGGCCATGTAGTTGAAGCTGATCAGGTTCGAGATGCTGGCGATGGGGATGGCGGCTTTGAACATAGATGTCTGGGTAATGATCCAGTTGCTGAGCTGTCCCCCGTAGCTTCCACCCTCGATGCCGAGCCGGTCCGAGTCGACCCAGTCGTAGCGGCGGGCGGCCGCCTGCACACCGTAAATCACGTCCTTCGCTTCGCCCCCGTTTTGGTCACCGAATATGGCATCGGCGAAGGCTTGCCCGTAGCCCGAGGAGCCGCGATAGTTCACCATGATCACGCCCCATCCGTGGCTAGCGTAAGTCTGTGCTTTGAAATGGAAGCGCGGTCCGCTCTGGCTGTGAGGCCCGCCTTTGATCATGGCGATGAGCGGGTGCTTCGAACCTGTGGTTCGACCGAACGGATGGACGACATAGGCCTCGACCTCTACGCCATCGAAGCTCAAGAACTGCATGGCCTCGACCTCGGCGACTTGGCGCCCGGCCAAGATCTCGCGGTTGAGGTCGGTCAGTTTTTCCATCGTGTTGTTCTTCTTGAGATAAAGCTGGCGCATGTCGCCCGGTGAGTCCAGGCCATATGTGACCGCACCATCCGTCGCCAAGGACCACGAGCGAACCGTTCCGGGTTCGCCAACGACGACCTCCGGCGCGCCTCCCGAAACGGGGAGCCGGTAGAGTCGAATGTTGCCCCGTTCCTGCACGGTCGTGTAAACGGATCTCCCATCCGATGACCAGCCCGGGGCACCCTGACGGTTGTCGATGCCGGCTCCGAGATCCTTACGATTCCCGCCATCGGCGTCCATGAGCCAGATGTGGGTATCCTCCATCGTTGTCTCGGAAGAGGTCAGCCCTCGTCGCGTACCTTGATAAGCGATGGACTGGCCGCCAGGAGACCATCGTGGCCGATACTCGGCGCTCTCGGTTCGGGTGAGCCTTCGAATCGACCCCTGGTCGACGTTTACAGCGAAGATGTCGTAGTTGAAAAACTGATCCGGGTTGGGCTCCCGATTGGAAACGAACAGTATCTCGTCACCGGCGGGTGACCAATCGATGGAGTGTTCGTAGTAGTCACCGTGCGTCAATTGGCGCACTTTTTTCGATTCGACCCCCACGACAAAAATGTGCACCCGGCGGTTGTCGTTGAACCTCGTCAATCCTTCCGACGCCGTCGGTTTGTAAAGGTAGCGTGTGATCACCACCGGATCTGCGCTGGCGTCGTCCGTTTCCGGGCCCGGGGTTGCGGAAACGAACGCGATCGACTTGCCGCCGGGGGACCACGTCAATCTTTCTCCCGATGAGGGTAGCGGATGGTTGGTCCATTGGACCGGAGCGAGGAAGTTGGCCTGGCTGCCATCTGAACGAGCGACCATGAGTCCGCGCTGGTCGTCTTGACTACCGATGTAGGCGATCCACTCTCCATCGGGTGACCATCGGGGGTGAGAGGCACGGCCGTCGCCTAGTTTGGCGGGTTCGTCGGCAGCGAGATCCCGGATCCAGGCAAGAGAGTAAGCACGGCCCGGACGGTCGCGATACTGGACGGTGTAAACGACGCGACTCCCGTCGGGAGAGCATTGGACTTCGCCGACCGAGCGCATCTGGTAAAGGTCTTGGCTCTGAAAACCACGACTTTGGGCCAACGATGGTGATGCGAGCGCCGTCGCAGTCAACAATGAAAGAGGCGCAGCCAACAGGGAAAGGGTCGCGGCCCATCTGAGTTGTGTCATGAAGTTCCTCCCAGAAAAATCTGCCTCAATGTAGCCGAGGGCGGGCTTGCGGTACAACTCGGAGCTGCTAGTGGACTGTGCGGGCGAACTCGGGGACGCGCTTGCGAGCCGCTATGGAGTTCGAGGCAGCGGTGACCTGGGCTCCGGCACTTCCCGACGTCCCCGCCTTTCATCGATCTTCCGCCTCTTATCGATCTTCTGTTGGATGAATTCCGCCCCGTAGACATGTTCGGCCGCCAAGCGATTATGGGGAGGGCACAAAAGACGAAGGAACCGCTCATCGTGGCTGCGAAAGATGGCAAACGGCCGCTCGTGTTCCACCTGAAGACCGGTCCGCGACCGACATCGCCTCCCATCAGCGCTTTTGTATTCGCATTGGTGGTTCCCACGGGCATGGACCCGCTCGATCGCCTCGGAAGGAATGTGTCGCGACCTGGCCGGCTCGTCTTCCACGTCCGGCACGTCCGGCACGCCCGGCCCGACATCATCCGACATCTCCTCCGGACGAGGTGTGGTTTTGGTGGCCTTTTGCCTCACCTTCCGCCGCTCGAGCTTCCTTTTTGGGTCTTTCTTATCGAGGGCAACGTCCAGAGCCTGCTCCAAGATCTCCGCCATATGTTTCTGAGCATTCTCGACGCCCATGACCTCGGCCAGTCGCTCGAACTTCTCTTTGAAGCTCCGGTTGGCCGAGAACCTGAAATTGAACACGGCGGGTCGGGCTGGCTGGAGGATGTTGGGCGAGCTGACCGCTGGCGCTCGCTCATCGTCAACTCGCGCGGAGAGGTCGTTGGTCTTTCCGCTGGAACTGCCTCCACGGGCAGCGGCCGGGCGGGGCTTTTTCGAATCGAAGGCTCGAACACCGGTTTGGGCTCGATGCGAACGAGATACTCTAGTACCGCTTTCTGGGTCATCCCGGCGCAATCCGCAAGGAGCTTATCGACATTGCTCTCTGTCAGGACGGGCGCGAGGAGCCCTCAGCCCGAGCGTAGGGCGAGGCCATTGCCGAGTCCCGAAGCGAGAAGCCGTGGGGGTGGGGCCCCGCGGCACTTATGGAAGTCCCGCAACCGTGAGACTGATACGGTTCTCGGCCAGCGCGACGAGGAGCTGAGGGAAGCGAATCGAAACATTGGCGACGTGTATTCGCGATGCGACCGAGCCTTCGCTCAGACGAAGCCTCTCGACGCAATAGTGAAACGTGCTCTTGTAACCGAGCTCGAGCGCGACCTTCCTCCTCGACATCTCGGCGATATGGGCGATGAGCTTGGCAACGTTTTGTTTCTCGGCGCAGACCAATTTCTCCGCCGACCGATCCAGCTCGCCGTCAGACAGGCGTTCGAGCTTTCCGAAGTAGTTCTTGAATCTTTCGAGCATCGTCTTCCCCCAAAGAGTTAGTAACCAAATTATACTCCGGCGTTTTAGAACGCCCGCAGTCGGTGACAGGAAGGCGACAACCGATCGACGTGAAACAAAAATCCAAAAGGCGCGGTGAATACAGCAGGACGCTACGTAGCAAACGTGAGCGATGTTTTTGAAGGCGTCGTCGTCACGATGCAATTTGTCGCACGAAAGCTGTCAAGCTTTTTTTGTGTAGTGTCCTGAGTCTTTGGTTACACACTGAGTCCTGTTTTCTGTCTAAGGCGTTCATACGGGGTCTGGCCGTCTAAGCCTCCATGAGGTCGATGGTAGTTATAGTACTTCTCCCACTCGCTCAGTTTTGCATTGAATAGGTGAATGTCGTCGCTGACCCCGTCCTTGTCTAGAAGCTGGTAAAACTCTTGGTCGTCGGTGCGATGAGAGCGTTCGACCTTGCCGTTCAATCGAGGGGTCCGGGGCGTGATGTATACGTGGGATATGTCTTTGTCCTGAAGGTGCCAGTGAAACCTCGACTGGAATTCAGCACCGTTGTCGGTTTGTATGACGTGAATTCTGAAGGGTAATCGGTGGATGACTTCATCGATGAACTGAATGGCCGTCTTGTGACTGCAGGCATCGAATATCTTCAAGACCCGTATCCTTGTACAGTCGTCTACGGCCGTGAACTGATAGAACCTTCTCCGGGTGCCTGGTATTCTCTCCAGGAACTTTACATCTACCTGCAGCCTATGACCAGGCTGGCGTCTCTCGTACCGCTTCCAGCGCTTCTTGTGGGCTCGATGTTTTTGACTTGCGGGCAATCGACTCAGGCCATTGCGCTCCAGGACTCGGTGAACCGTGGAAGCGGCGATTTTTATCTGATGATATCGATGCAGGTAGGAAGCGATTCTCGCCGGACCAAAGTGGTAGTTTTGCCGCAAGTAGAGAATCTTGCTGACCGTCTGTTTGGGAGTCTCACGGGGGCAATTCTTGGGCCTCCTTGGTCTATCACAGAGGCTGGCCTCGCCATGGGCCTCGTACCGAGCCAGCCACTTGTAGAAAGTCTTCCGCGAGATCCCGAAATATCTACAAGTTCTTGAGACATTATGAGTTGTTTCGGCTGCGTGACGAATGATCTTCATTCGCCAATTCACTAGCCGCTGTCGTTCCGTCTTCTTCATGTTGCACTACCTCCCTGCAGCACTTAAAAGAAGACTAGTGTGTCACCTCTGTCCTGGGGTTTTACATGAACATTTTTTTCGAGTCTTGACGAACAGGTAGTTCCCCGCCTGATGGGATCGGCCACAGCCGGCGACTTCGCTTGTCTGGACGATTTTTTGTCCCTGTGAGCTTCGCCGCTCCGTTACTGCACAGTTGCCCCTAGCAGCACGAAACCTCGCGGGGTAGTTGAATCCAGGTTGTCGCTCTGCTAGATCCCATAGTGTTGGGAGCCTGGCCAGCACGATGTGTAAGTGTCCTGTGCCCTCCCCGTAACGTTTCGGAAATCCGGAGACACAAATTGAAACCCAATCACGAACTCGTCGCGTACCTATTCGTTATCACTTCGATAATGACACTGACCTCGGCCTGTACTTCGCAGTTGCCGAGCGAGGTCGCCGACACCGTCTACACCAACGGCAAGATCTACACCGTCAATGAGGCCCAGCCCTGGGCCGAGGCGGTGGCGATCAAAGACGGCAAGTTCCTCGTCGTAGGGTCGAACGCTGACGTGGAGACCGTGACCGGTGACGGAACCGAGGTCGTCGATCTGACAGGTCAGTTCGTCATGCCTGGAATCGTCGATATGCACGCCCACCCGTTCACTGGTGTGGACATGGGCATCGGCGGCATCAATCTCAGTTCGCCGGGCGATTTGGAAGCGGTTCTGGCTGACATTAAGCAGTTTGTCGCCGAACACCCCGACAGAGACGTTTTTCTCGGCGGCAACTGGAGCATCGGCGGCGCGTTGTTCGAAAACGACAGCGCGGACAAGAAGGTGCTGGACGAGATCGTGCCCGATGTTCCGGTCTTCCTTCTTAGCCAGAGCGGTCACTCGGCCTGGGTAAATTCGAAGGCACTTGAGATGGCAGGCATCGACGAGTCCGTTGACAACGAAGGTTCCTATATTTTCGATCGCTACGAAGGCACGAACGAGCCCTCTGGCACCGCCCGCGATAACGGAATGGTCCTGATCATGAACGCACTGCACTACCTCGCCCCTGAGGATTTTGCACCTTTCTTTGAGAAGGAAATTCAGCGGTACAGCAGGTATGGCGTCACCGCGATCCAGCCAGCCGAGGGAAGCATTACCTGGCTGCAGGGAGCCGCTCTGCTGGAGAAGGAAGACCGGTTGGACGTTCGGCTTTTTCCGGCGCTCGATTGGCTGACATCTCAGCTTAGGGCACTCGACGACGACGAATCGGTGGCGTTTATCGAGGACTGGGAGAGCTACCAGACCGAACTGATCAGGCCCCACTACGTCAAGATTTTCGGAGATGGCGGCGCCGATTCCCACACCGTTCTAATGAAGGAGCCCTTCGCCGATTCCCCTGAAAACCTCGGATCGATGTTTCTCCCTTTCGACGAGTACAGGGCAGCCATACTCGACTTTTACGCAAAGGGAATCACGGTGCACGTGCACGTTCTTGGGGACGCCACAGCAGCCCGAATCATCGACATCTTCGAGGAAGCAGAAGCAACGTACCCCGATTCCGACGCTGTCCTCCATCTCTCCCACAACCAGTCGACCGATTACGAAGATCTGGACCGGCTCGCAGCCTTGAAGAAGGTGACCGCGTCCTTCTCGCCCATGCTGGCGGTGGGACATCCGCAGATGGATCTGTTCCTCAAGACACCTCTGGGCGAAGAGCGCCATCAGCAGGTCTTTCCCGTCAGAGCCGCGATCGAGAAGGGCATCACGGTCGGCTTCGGCAGCGATTTCCCATCGAGCCTGGTTCCCGAACCGGATTCGTTCTTCTACATGGAGGGCTGGGTAACCCGGCAGATGCCCGGGACCGACGAGTATGGAACCGTCAACGCGGATCAGGCGATCAGCGTGGAACAGGCCATTCGAGGCTTCACGCTGGGTGGTGCTGAAGCGCTGGGCGCCGACTACTCCGAGCAGTTCGGGTCGATCGAGGCTGGCAAGTCCGCCGACATGATCGTCCTGGATCGAGACCTGCTGGAGATCCCGGAGACCGAGATCCACAACACAGAGGTCCAGAAGACGATCTTCAAGGGCGAGGTCGTGTACGAACCTCGCTAGACTCCGCTCGCGCCCTGTCTAAGGGAAATTACAAAGTAACGGTGGAACCGAAAAGACTCGAACTGTTCAATTCTCGCGCCCTCGTTCAAGCTTCCCCGTGAACCTGGAACGTTGGCCTAACGCACCAAAGCGACATTGCTAACTTGTTCCGTGGCGGAAGATTCGTGGGACTGGTGCATCTTATGTGCGATCGCCGGCCCCCCCGAAGGGCTGCTCACGGCAAAACTCGCGGCCTCCGGTGTTACAGTCCACTAGAGTCTCGAGGGAAGCGAAGGAGGAACGTTCGTGCCCGGACCCTATGAAATCATCACTTTCGATTGCTATGGAACGTTGGTCGACTGGGAGGGTGGGATCAGCGGAGCCTTCCTGGAGGCCGCCGCCCAGGATGGTTTGAAGCTCGAGAGGCAGGCCGTGCTCCAGGCCTACGGAGAGATCGAGCCCATCGTCGAGGCGGAGACGTACCGAAGCTACCGCGAGGTACTCGGAGAGACGGCTCGCCGGATCGCGGAAAGATTCGGTTGGCCCATCACTAAGAACCGAGCGAGCTTTCTCGCCGAGAGTCTCTCCGGCTGGCGCCCTTTTCCCGACACCAACGCCGCGCTCGAGCGCCTTGCCGCTTCCGGCTTGAAGTTCGGTATCTTGTCGAATGTCGACGATGATCTGCTGGCAGGTACGTTGAAACGCTTCACCGTCGACTTCGAACTTGTTGTTACTGCCCAACAAGTGAGGTCCTACAAACCCGCCTTCGAGCATTTTCAAGAAGCCCGAAAGCGTCTCGACGCGGCCGGTATGACCGGCTGGCTTCACGCGGCACAGAGCTATTTCCACGACGTCGTGCCAGCTGCGGCGCTCGGTATTCCAGTGGCTTGGATCAATCGCAAGGGAGAGGCTCCGTCTGGTGAGGCCCGCCCCGACAAAGAGTTTTCAACACTGGCCGACTTGGCGGAGTGGTCAGGCGGGCGCTAGCCAGAGGTTCTGGTAGGGCTCCAACGTGATTTGCACGACGCCCGAAGAGCAATTCTCTCGGCGTCCGGTCAGAATGTCTCTCCAAACCTCGCTCAGTACTCCAACCTCCGCCTCGGAGAAGGAGACCTCTTGAGCGTCGGCGCTGACGTTGGTCAAGGCTAACACGCGCTGCTTACCATCCGTTGAAACGCGGACGACGGAAAAGACGGAAGGATTCCTCATCAAGATCCGCTGAGCACCATTCGGATGAAACGCCGTCGTCTCGGTGCGTTTTTCGATGAGCTTCCGGAAACCGCTGGCGACTTTGTAGGTGGAGGATGTCCGATCGCCCAGCTTTTCGATGAGAGCTTCTTCATCGATACTCTTCCGGTTGATGCTTCGCGGTTCACCGCTTTCCAGCACCGATTCCAGATCGTTTTGGGCACCGAGCAGACTGGGGAGGTACGTGCCCGGCACGCCCCGGAGAACTAGGGCGATAGCCCTCGAAGCGAGGAAACGGTCGACCTGTAGATCCACGTCTTCGTCCCCTGTCCCGTTGAGCGCGCTATACCAGGTGGTGTTGATCTCGTACGGACTCATCTTCCCGTCGGCATCTTCGCGATAGGAAATGATTCCCCCGCGGGAAAGCGCCTTCCTCACCATGCCATCGAGTCTTTCGGTGCTAACGATGTTCCTTACCGGTAGGAGTCCGATGCCGTCATGGGAGTCGAGAAAGTTGAAGTAGGTCGCGCTATCGGAGGGGTTATCCAACGTCTCGGCCCATTGCGAGAGCAGCTCGCAGTTGGCCTCCTGAAACGAAAGAAGGACCAACGGCGGCAGGGCAAAGTTGTAAACCATCTGTGCTTCGTCAGTTCCTTTGCCGAAGTAGGTGATGAGCTCCTCATGGGGCACATTCGTTTCGGTGACCAGACCGACATGGGGGGCAACCACGTCGAGGATACAGCGGAAGAGCTGTACGACCGAGTGTGTTTGTTGAAGATGGGCACAGCTGGTTCCGAGCTCTGACCAAAGGTAGGTGATCGCATCCAGCCGGATGATGTCGGCACCCCGCCGCACGTAGTAGAGGAGTATTTCTACGATGCGGGCCAATACCTTCTCGTTCTTGAAATTCAGATCGATCTGATCGGGACCGAACGTCGTCCAGACGTATTGCCTCCCGGCGATCGTGTTGAAACCCGTCAAGAGATCGGTCACCCGTGGCCGTACGATCAAGCGCAGGTGGTCTCCACTGATCTCCTCGCGCGTCGAGAACCGAATGAAGAAGTCCTGAAAATTGGAGTTGCCGTTCAGGAATTCCTGAAACCAGCGGCTCGAAGCCGAAACATGATTGAAGACCCCGTCGAACATGAGGCGAAAACGCAGGCTGAGCTCCTCGATGTCGTCCCAACTACCTAAACGTGGGTCGACCTCTTCATAGGCTATGATCGAAAAGCCTCGATCGGACGACGATGGGAAAAACGGCAGGATATGAACGGTATTAATGACCGAGCCCATGAAGACGGTGAGGAAATCGGATAGGGCGCGAAGAGGTTTTTTCTGCGGACTCGTGATCAGATCTCCGTAGGTGATCAAGATCATGTCTTTTTCCGTGAAACGCTCGGCGGGATCGAGGTTTTTTTCCGCCTCCAGCGTCTCAGGCGTCTTGTGCGCGTAGTAGACCCTCATGATCCGTTCGAGGTCCTCGAAGCAGGCCTCGGCGCGCTCCTTCCCGTAAAGGAAGACGAGCTTGCGCGTGATGTCCTGGCGTTGCCTGGGGCTCAGTTCGAGCAAAGGGCGTGTGTAATCGGGTTCCGCGAGATGAAGTCGACCAGCGAAGAGCCGGGGATCCGGCAACCCTGATTCGGGATCGGCGAGGGCACTCATTGCATTTATTGTGACACGGAATTTTGCGGAGGGAAATACGTGGGGAGCCTGAAAGCCTGCAAGCCTGCAAGCTTGAAAGGCTCCTGTTTTTCCGCCAAGATAGCCGCCGAAGTGAGTCCTTCTCCGCCCAAACCGCCGATCGAGACTCCTCCCGTCACGACGGGCTTGGAGCGGTTGTTCGAAGATCGAACCGACGCTATTCGAGGAAAGCGTTTAGGCCTCATCGCGAACCCCGCCACCATCGACTCCGCAATGCGCCACGCCGCCGATCGACTGCGGGAGACGGGACAGCTGAAAGCGCTCTTCGGCCCCGAGCACGGGATCGCCGGCCACGCGCAAGATCACATCGAGGTCGATGACGGAAGCGACGTGGGGATCCCGGTTCATAGCCTGTACGGCGCGACCCGCATTCCCACACCCGAGATGCTGGAAGGTCTAGACGCGCTCGTCTTCGATGTCCAAGACATCGGTTCCCGCTACTACACGTTCATTTGGACCCTGGCTCACGCGATGCAGGCGTCGGCGCGGGATGGGAGAGAGGTGATCGTGTTGGATCGCCCGAATCCCATCGGGGGCGTGCACCTGGAGGGAAATCTCATCGAGGAGAGTCACGTTTCTTTCGTAGGCCTCTATCCGATCGCCAATCGACATGGAATGACGGTGGGGGAGCTCGCTGAGCTGTTCAACCAAGAGTTCGGGATCGGCTGTGAGTTGACGGTCGTTCCCATGAAGGGTTGGGTTCGCTCGAGCTGGTTTGATGAGACGGGACTTCCGTGGGTGATGCCCTCACCGAACATGCCGACCTTGGATACCGCGACGGTTTATCCGGGAGGTTGTCTCTTCGAAGGTACCAACCTATCGGAGGGGCGAGGGACAACGCGGCCCTTCGAGCTGGTTGGGGCCCCGTGGGTCGATGCTAATCGGTTTGCGACGGAACTGGAAAAGGAAGATCTACCGGGGGTTTTCATGAGGCCCACCTCCTTCGAACCCGCGTTCCACAAATTTGCGGGCGAGCTCTGCGGCGGCGTTCAACAACATGTCATCGATCGAGAGACGTATCGCCCGTTGAGAACCGGATTGGCGATCATCAAGGTCTCGCGGAGGCTCTGGCCGGATGAGTTCGCCTGGCGGGATGAGACTTACGAGTACGAAACAGAAAAACCGGCCATCGATATCCTGGCGGGGAATAGCCGCATCCGAAAACAAATCGACGCCGATGTACCTCTGGCCGATATCGAAGAGGGATGGCAGGCCGATCTCGCTCGTTTCGAAAAGCTCCGCGCCCGCTACCTCCTCTACCCAGACTAGTAAGCCCATTCGAGAATAGGAGTCGCTCATGCCAAGGCTTCCAATGTACTGGCTGTTCGCGATCGGTTGGTTTCTGTGCGTGCCGCTCTCGGCGCAGGAACCGCCAGCCGATCTCGTTCTTCTGAACGGAACCGTTTATACCGTGGATCCGGATCGTCCCCGAGCCGGGGCGGTGGCCATCTTTCGCGATCGGATTGTGGCGGTGGGCACCAACTCCGAGGTCCGTTCGCGCATCGGCCGGTCGACGCGCATCGTCGACCTCGAAGGTCGTTTCGTGGTTCCCGGCTTCGTCGACGATCATACGCATTTCGCCCAGGCGGGAGCTTTGTTGCTCGGCGCGAACTTGCTTCGTGTTCACGACGAGCAAGAACTCAGGGCGCAGATCGCGTTGGTGGCGGAGCGACTCCCCGGCGATAGTTGGATCGTCGGAGGAGACTGGGGTGCGTACGAGGCGTGGGAGGAAGGGTCCTCCGGCGAGGCGAGTGAGTCGAAGCCCGCGGAACCATTCGTCCCCACACGCAAGATGGTCGACGACGTCAGCGGCTCACATCCTCTATTGATTCGGCGCTTCGACCGAAGCATCTATTTGGCCAACGGTCTTGCTCTTCAGAAGGCTGGGATCGACGCCGAGACGCCCAACCCTGTCGACGGAGTCATCGCGCGGGACGCTAACGGAAGTCCGACCGGGATCCTCACCGGCACCGCAGTCGAATTGGTGGAGGCGGTCATTGGAGAGAAACCCTGGGAGCAACGGCTTGCCGAAAGTCGCAGGGCGCTCGCGGAGTTACGTCGCTACGGCGTGACCAGCATCCACGACATCACGCGGCGGGATCAAATGCGGGTCTACCAGGAGCTCTTGCGCAACGGCGAGTTGTCGGTTCGGGTGTGGGCTCGCCCGACACTCGATATGGTGGAGCATCTCGCCGCGGTCGGAATCGAGACCGGTTTCGGCAACGACCTGTTGAAAATCGGGGGCCTGAAGGGGTTTGTTGACGGCACCATGGGGAATAGTTCCGCGCTCTTCTATGAACCGTACGACCACGATCCCGAGAACTCCGGCAAGCTTCGCGACATGATGTACCCGGAAGGGAACATGTTGCGCTTGATCCGGGAAGCGGATCGAGCGCATCTCGTGCCCAACGTTCACGCCATCGGCGACAAGGCGATAGCCATGCTCCTCGAAATGTACGAGACGGTCATCGAAGAGAACCCTAGGTGGGACCGACGTTTTAGGATTATTCACTCCCAAGTGGTGGGGCCGGACGATTTCTCGAGCTACGGAAAGTTGGGGATCGTTGCAGAGGTGCAGCCCTATCACGCCATCGATGATATGCGTTGGATGGAGGAGCGCATTGGTAAGGAAAGATCCAAGGGAGCGTATGCCTTCAAGTCGCTCCAGATGGGCGGGGCACGGCTTTGTTTCGGGACCGACTGGCCGGGAACCAATGCCGCCTACTATCCCGCGAATCCGCTCCTCGGAATCTACGCAGCGGTGACTCGCAAGACTCTTACCGGAGAGCCTTCCGGAGGTTGGTTTCCCGATCAGATTCTAACCGTGCCGGAGGCGATCGAGGCCTACACGATGGGCTCGGCCTGGGCGGCCTATGAAGAAGAAGACAAGGGCAGTATCACGCCCGGAAAGCTCGCCGACTTCGCCGTGCTGTCGAAGGACATCACTTCCATCCCGTCCATGGAGATCAAGGACGTGGATGTGGTGATGACGATCCTCGGTGGGAAGATCATCTTTGATCAAGAGGAAGAAAACGCTGACCGCTGATTAGTGTTCACTAATTTGAAATCGGTAGCTCTCGTGACGGCGGCGTTACGTTTATTTCAAGACAGTAGTTCGGCGATGCCGTCGGTCTCGCGCGGCTACTCGCGAGCTCGCCCTCGAGGTTTCTCTGCGCGCAGCTCGCTCAAGCGCGCCCGTTGTTCCGCGTTGAGCTCGTTTTTGATCCGTATCATCAGGGTCAGCTGCATGCGTTTGACTTCCCGTTCGGCATCGAGGACCTCGTCCAGGTGCTCCATAACGGCGGCTTCGTCGGTCGGCTCCTGGTCCAGCAATGAGGCGAGGATTTCCATCGCGTCATGGAGCCGCCACTGGACTTCGCTGAAGCGCGTTTGTGCGCGCTGCACTTCCGCGCGGATCGCTTTTTTTTGCTTGTCGTCGAGCCCAATCGCGTTCTGGTTCGACATGATGAGCTCGGGAGGAAACAGGTGCTCCGCGATCGCATCTCTTTTTGGTTTCTGCGCGGAAGCGACGGGCGACAGCATGAGGAGGCCGATACCCAACGCGGTGCTAACTGTCATCGTTTTCTTCATCGTTGTTCTCCTCGTATAAAGTTTCGGGTAAATCAAATTGGAAGCCACCCAGACGCGGGACCTGCTGGAGTTGTTTGTAGGAGGCGGAGTAGAGAAGCTCCGCGGTGGGCGAACGCCAGTTGGCAAGATCCGGATCGGGCTTGAGTTCTGTTTCCGGGATCGGTGTCATTGTGACGACGATAACGATGATGACAGCGATCCCAACCAACGCCGCCGACGCAGCTCCGAGCCAAGGCCAGCGTCCCAGGGGTCTGGCGGGCGCATTGGGAACTTCGGCCAGGACCTGAGCCCGGAACGACGGTGAGGGTTTTGCGTTCGAGAGCACACCGACCGCCTCGTCGAGAGCGGAAGCGTCGGCACGCAGGCTCGAGAGCGCCGCCGCACAGTTGGCGCAATCACCGACGTGCCGTTCGACCTCGGGGCTTTTCACGCCAAGCGCGACATCCATCAACGCATCACTCCACTTGTCGTCGCACGTTCTCATCGTGAGATCCTCGAAAGAAGTTGCTTACGCGCAGAGTGAAGGCGCGAGCGCACCGTACCCGTTGGGATCCGAAGAACCGCAGCCACTTCGGAGGCCTCCATGTCCTCAATCGCACAGAGCACGAGAACGATGCGAAGTTTATCGGGCAGCGAATCGATTTGAGCACGGACATCACTTAGAAAAATTTTATCGACCGCCGCCCGGCCTTGCTGCTGTGGCATATCCCCGAGACTGTGGTGCCACGCGGTATCGCGGTCGAGCCGTCTTCGCGCGGCGCGCTTTCGATTGAGTGCGAGCGTAAACACGATTCGATTGACCCACGCCCGAAACTTGTCCGCCTCGCGCAAACTCCCGAAGAACCGGTAGGCGCGGATGAAGGCATCTTGTGCAATCTCTTCGGCATCCTGCGGGTTTCTTAGCACGCCGCGTGCGATGGCGACGACTCGGTGTTGGTTCTCGGCCAGCAGACGCACGAAGTCCCTTTCACGGTCGAGGGCGGCGCTCGGCTCTGGGGCGCTGCGTTCCACAAAGCTACTCATCTCGGATGCGTGAATCCTGGGCTTGCCGCTCACTTTAAAGACACCGCCGAAACAGGAGACGTTCAATTCATTATCTGCGAATCGCTGGCCGCGAAGAGTCGCCTGGACGGGTCAAGCTGTAAACAACAGTGTTTATAAAGGTTCTATCTTTCCGTTTCGGTCGGCCGACATAGATCCCGACTTTTCTTCGCTAGCCTGGCACCTTCCCCTGAACAACAGCCCTTCTCGCGATGTCATGAACAGTGAAACCACAAATGCCCTGAAAGGGCAGAAAGAGAGAGTTCATGATGAGATATCACAAACCCTACTCCATTTATGCAGCGGCCGTCCTCCTACTCCTGACCGGATCCGCGGCGAGCTACGCCCACGGCGGCAGCATCGAATCGAACGTCGAGGCCGTGACACGTTTTCTTCACTTGAGTCCGGGGCAGGTCGGAGTGTTCCAAAACCTGCTCCAGGAGCGGCAGATGGCCACGACACCGATACGTGAGGAAGTCGCCGTTCTCGAGAAACAGCTCGAGGGGCTCATCGCAACGGGCGAAAACCCGGCGGCCATTGGCTTGACTGTGCTCAATATTCACGAGCGCCGTCAGGTCATCGAAATGATACAAGCAGAGTTTCTGGTTAACTTCCAGGGGCACTTGACTGATACGCAGCGACACCGTCTCGCGAGGCTACGGCAGGCGGCTCGGCTTCAGCCCGTGTTGCCCGCCTTCGTCCATCTCGGCTTGCTTTGATCAAATCGGGGCCGGGTCCCCGAGACTCGGCCCCGTTCAAGGATCGCTGGTCACTGCTCGAACAACTGCTCCACCGGGACAACGTCGACGGCTTTGACAGGTAGCTGGAAACGCTCGATCTTTTTGTCCTCCTCGAGCACCTCCGGGGACGTTCCCTCTGTTTGGTAGGTGATAGGGCTCACTCGATTCTCCTGGAGGGCAGCGGCGAGCTCATGGGCGTCTGAGCTCACGATGGCCACACGGATATCCCAGCGGTCGAGATGTTTCTTCACCGCCCGGTTCACATCCTCGACGGTCATGGACTTCAAGCGCGTCGCGATCTCGTCCATGTAGTACTCGGTTCCGTAGAACCGTGAATCGAGGTGGTATCCGAGCCGGCGATCCAGGCTTTGCACCCACAGTTTGGAGTAGTTGAGCAGATAGTTCCGGGTCGCCAGAAAATCTTCTTCGCTCATTCCGTTCTCGACGAACTTCCGGAGCTCCCAGATCGCCGCGCGCAGCGCAAAGTGCGCGTTGGTCGGAACAACCGGACGGAGCCAGATACTGAAAGACTGCTGATGCCGAACGATGTTTGGTAGCGGGAAGGTGCTCGAGCCGTCCTGAATGAATTTTTCGATGTAGGAATAGTCCCCGTAGTTCAGGCCCCGTTCGGCGCGGAGTTTGTTCATGAGCACACCGTGGAAAGAGCGATGGTCACCGAGGTACGTGTTCGCGACTAGTAGGGCATAGAAATCAGCGTCGGAGCGCGTGACGCCATACGCGAAGCCCAGGCTGATCGCGGTAGAGTCGGCTGCTTTTTTTGCGATCCGAATTTCGAGGCCTTCCCCGCGTGACGGTTGAGAGATCTCGGTCCCCGCAACCGATCCCGTTGAAAGGCCTTTTCGGAAATCTTCGCGGACTCGTTCCTCGAATCCAGTGGGGAGATCTCCGGCAAGTCCGATACGCAATGCCGAAAAGTTATAGTGCGTGCGGTAAAACGCCTTCACGTCCTCGAGTGTGATGCTCCGAAGGCCGGCGGCCGTCCCCTGCGTCGGGTGACCAAACGGATGTTCCGCATAAATCATGTCCTCGAGCATGGTCTTACCCAGTTGCTCGTCGTCGCTTCCGCGTAGGGTCTTGGTCACGTACGACAACAGTTGGTCGCGGTTTCTTTCGAAATCCGCGGGCTCGAATCGGGGGTGGAGCAACAGATCGCGATAGACGGTGTAGAAATCTTCCATGAAATCGCGGTGCACTCTACCCACCAGGGTGGTGACCTCTTTGTCCGCTTCCGCCGAGACGAGCCCCGCCATCGGGTAGAGCTTCTGATTCACCTCGAAGAGCGAGAGCGTTTCGGTTCCGCCGCTAGAGAGCATCATCGCGGTGAGAGTGTTGAGCCCTTCCTTCCCGGCAGGATCGTTGGACGAACCGGTGTGGAACATGAGTCGAAAGCTGACGAGTGGATTCCCCGGGCTTGAGACGATAACCGACGGGTGTTCGGCTGGTAGAAACGCAGAAGCAAGGGAAGAACCCGCTACGAGTAGGAGTAGGGCACATCCAATCGTCGATTGCAGGGCTGGTGCGGACATCGCTTCTACTCCTCTCCTTTGACGTCCGCCGACTGAGTGAGCGTCACAATCGTTCGCGTTTCGGGCCTAAAGTACTTACGCGCAACTTCGATCATGGCGTCGGGTGTGACTGCCTCGTAGAGCTCATAGACGCGGTTCACAGTCTGCGGATTACTGGTAAGCGCAATGTAGTGCGACAAGGTACTCCCCACCGCGTTGGCGGTGTTCATGTTCATCAAGAATTGGTACTTCATGTGGCTCTTCGTTGACAAGAGACTCTCGGCGTCGAAACGCTCGGTGCTAAGGCGCGCGACCTGATCCAAAATGGCGGTGCGAACCTCGGGCAGCTTGTCGGGGCGGCGCACGCGGGTCAGGATTGTGTAAAGAGTCGGATCCGCCTGGTCGAACGCTCCGGCACCGATGAAATCGACCCACTGCTCTTCGAGTACAAGCTTCCTATAAAGTGGAGACGTGCTACCGAAAGCGAGCTGAGACAACACGTCCAGTGTTGGGATCTCGGCGTTGTCGGTATTGAAGGCGGGCGCCTGGTAGCTAATCATGAGCCAGGGGAGGGTCGGTGCCGGCCACTCCACTTTCGATTCTTGCGATTCCGCTTGAGGGGGCTCGGCCGGTATCTTCGCGTTGTAGGTGCCACGCTTCCAGTTGCCATAGTGCTTCTCGACCAGGTTGCTAAGTTCTTCCCAGTTGAAGTCACCGACGACGAGAATCGTCGTGTACTCGGGCCGGTAGAAACGGTCGAAGAACTCTAGGCTGTATTCGTACATCGTAGGCATGGCCTTGATGTCTTCCACGAACCCGATGACCAAATGACGGTAAGGGTGGACCTGAAACGCCTTCTGGTAGAGCTCGACCTGCAGACCTTGGACGGGGCTCGCGGCATTCTTGTTGTACTCGCCGAGTACGGCACCCGCTTCTTTCTTGAACTGCTCTTCACTGTAGCGGAGGTTTTGAAAGCGGTCGGCCTCGAGTTCGACGATCTTCGGTAGAGAATCCGAGCTCGCCAGGATGTGATAGCGCGTGTAATCGAAGCTGGTGTTGGCGTTGTGGTCGGCGCCCACCGCGGTGAGTGCCGCATTGTATTCGTCCTCGCTGTAGGTATCTGTTCCTCGGAACATCATGTGTTCGAAGAAGTGAGCGAAGCCGCTCCTGCCGGGTTCCACTTCGTGTCTCGAGCCCACGCGCACAATGGAGTAGTAGGAGACTAGCCCCGGGCTATCGAAGTGCACGCCGACCAGTCGGAGGCCGTTTGGGAACTCCTTCTGATCGATTGCGTATGGGAACACTGCTGGATTTTTCTGAGGTGGGGTTGCCCCGGCTCCGAGGCCAGCCAGACTCATTGCTAACAAAAACTTCCTCCACATGGTTTACCTCTCAATGTTTCATAGTGGATTTGCTCCCATTTTACCGCTTTCGCTGGGGTTATCGTACCGCTAAGGAGCCGCATCATCTGTTATGATGCCAGGTTCAGAAGCCAGCGTGAGGTGAAAAAGTGATTGGAAAGCAAGAGGCCCTCGATTATCACTCCGGCGGGCGCAAGGGTAAGATCGAGGTCAGTCCTACCAAGCCGTGCCGGACGCAGAGAGATCTGTCCTTGGCATACACACCGGGCGTCGCAGAGCCTTGTCTCGAGATCAAGGCGAACCCGGAAGACGTCTTCAAATACACCGCCCGAGGCAACTTGGTGGCGGTCATCACCAACGGTACGGCGGTCCTGGGACTCGGAAACATCGGTCCCATGGCGGCCAAACCGGTGATGGAAGGTAAAGGCGTTCTATTCAAGCGCTTCGCGGACATCGACGTGTTCGACATCGAGTTAGCAACGGAGGATCCCGACGAAATCGTCAAGGTCGTCAAGCTACTCGAGCCGACCTTCGGAGGCATCAACCTCGAGGACATCAAGGCACCCGATTGTTTCTATGTCGAAGAAGAGCTCAAGAAGACGATGAACATACCGGTCTTTCACGATGACCAACACGGCACCGCTATCATTTCTGGTGCCGCTCTCCTCAACGCCTTGGAGCTAACCGGTAAGCGCATCTCGGAGTTGAAGGCGGTCTTCAACGGTGCCGGCGCGGCGGGGATCGCCTGCGCTCAACTGATGATGGGATTGGGAGTCAAGGCAGAGAACACGATCATGTGCGACTCCAAAGGCGTCATCTACAAAGGGCGGACGGAGGGAATGAATCCCTACAAGGCGCGCTTTGCGTTGGACACAAAGAAGCGGACGTTGGCGGAGGCGATGGACGGTGCGGATCTATTCGTGGGCGTGTCGGTCAAGGATGCGGTCACCAAGGAGATGGTCGCATCGATGAATGACAAGCCCATCATCATGGCGATGGCAAACCCTGATCCCGAGATTACATACGAGGACGCAACCTCGGTTCGCACCGACCTGATCATGGCCACCGGCCGCACCGACTATCCCAACCAAGTGAACAACGTTCTGGGCTTTCCGTTTATCTTCCGAGGGGCGCTCGATGTAAGGGCGAAGGCAGTCAACGAGGAAATGAAGGCGGCTGCGGTGCGCGCACTGGCGGATCTGGCAAAGGAGGACGTGCCGGACTCCGTCATGCGAGCGTACGGCGTCGACAAGATGCGTTTCGGCCCCGACTACATTATTCCCAAGCCGTTCGATCCCCGCGTTCTCACCTGGGTAGCACCGGCGGTGGCTCGAGCCGCGATGGAGACCGGGGTGGCTCGAGTTCAGATCGACATCGATGAGTACCGCGACCGACTGGAGGCCAAGCTCGGGCGGGGCCGGGAAGTGATGCGAACCATCATCTCGCGGGCGAAGAAAGAGGCGAAGCGCATCGTTTTTCCCGAAGGTGAAGAGGACAAGATTCTGCGCGCCGCTCATGTTCTCATCGACGAGCACGTCGCGCAGCCGATCCTATTGGGGCGCCCGGATGTCGTACGAGGGAAAATGAAAGAGCTGGGTCTCGAGTTCCACGGTGCCTCGGTCATTCTGCCCCGGAGCTCGCCCGAGTTCGATCGTTATGTGGAAGAGCTCTACAAGCTACGCAACCGCCGAGGCGTCACGCGCAGCGAGGCTCAGGAGCTCATGAACAATCACAACGTTTTCGGGTCGATGATGGTGAACGTCGGCGACGCCGACGCGATGGTCGCCGGCCTCACCCAACACTATCCGGATACGATTCGACCGGCGCTTCAAGTCATTCGCATCAAGAGCGGTGTCAAGAAAGTGGCTGGCGTTTACATGATGATTTTCAAAGACGACGTCAAGTTTTTCGCAGACACCACGGTCAACATCGAGCCCACCGCCGAAGACCTAGCGGAGATCGCGATCGGCACCGCAGAAGTTGCTCGGCGCTTCGGCATCGATCCCCGTGTCGCGATGTTGTCATTCTCGAACTTCGGAAGTACCCGCCATCCGTTGTCCGACAAGGTTCGCCTTGCCACCGAGCTCGTGCGCCAGCGAGCCCCGGAGCTCGAGGTCGACGGTGAGATGCAGGCCGACACCGCCGTGGTGCCTGAGATTTTGACCGAGACCTACCCTTTCAGCACTCTAAGCTCGGAAGCGAACGTCCTCATTTTTCCCAGCCTGGAGGCGGGCAATGCCGCCTACAAGCTCATGCAGCGGTTGGGTGAGGCGGAAGCGATCGGGCCTATCCTCATGGGCTTGCGCAAGCCGGTGCATGTGTTGCAGCGGGGGGCGGAAGTGGATGAGATAGTGAATATGGCGGCGATCGCCGTGGTAGAGGCTCAGGAAGTCTAATACGGGCTCTTGTTCCTTTATTCCTCTCCCCCTTTTGGGGGAGAGGGCGGCGTCAAGGGATGTCGTGTCGTTATCCATCGTTATCCATGAAATCGGACGCCGGGTGAGGGGGAGTATGCTAGCGAAGCTGACGCCGGTCGGCGAAACACCCCGTGCTGTGAAACGGCTCTAGCTGGCGGATGGAACGCGAAAGGTTACGCGGAAGACGAGTTGATGGGTTCCAAGGCGGAACTCGGAATTGTCTTCTAGTTGTGCTTCCTTGACGCGCGCCCCTTGGACGTATGTCCCGTTAGTGCTTCCCATGTCCCTGAGCGTCGCGCTATCTCCGTGAACCTCGATGCTCACGTGCTGGCGTGAGATTTCTGGATCGTCCAGGTTTAAATCACATCCGCGACGCCCGATGATGATCTCTGATTTTTCGATCGGGAAGATCTGACCCGGCTCGTTGCCATCCAAGACCTCGAGCGAGTACGTCTTGTCATCTGAGAGGGAGATGGCAGAAGGGCTACTACTCACGTCGTGGGCCGCCGCTTTTTCATCCGCGTCTGACATTGCCATGAATGCTACGTCGAGGGACCCTTGGCAGTGAGGACAAAGTGCCCGTGCTGCTGCAAGCTGCCGGACGATGTCCTCGTGGAGCTCGGTTTCGCAGTGGGGACACGGCACGCCCATTGCGACTTTACCTCCTGCTAAAGACCCGGGATACTAAAAATGGTGACAGTTTCGCGAGGCGCTGTCAAGGCTCCGGTGACCTCACCGCGGTGCGCCCCGCACTTACTCGTTCGACGCCGCCAGGGGTTCTCCGGACGGAGGGTTGGACGGTTGGCTTCCCCTCAGCCGGTGATACACGGGAGCTAGGCGGTGGGGCGAAACACCCAAAAAGAATGCGGTCACCGCGACCCAGTTCGCGAGCGTGGTGGCGAGCGGTCCCAACCTCTCCCAGTGGCGGGGGGTGGTCGTCACTGGGACCTTGAGTGTGACCATCCGGCCCCTCGCCCGAAGCCGCTTCGCGAGGTCGACGTCCTCCATAATGGGGATATCACGATAGCCCCCGATTCGTTCGAACTCTGAGCGACGGACGAAGAGGGCCTGGTCTCCGTACGGGAAACCCAGGAAGCGAGCTCGAAGATTCGAGCCCAGCGACACCAGACCCAACCCTGGGCTCGTCGGCTCGACCCGGAGAGTAAACGAGCCTCCCACAATATCCTTGTCGTCGAGAGCTTCCCGGATGGCCTCGTTCGCGCCCGGGCCAAGCTCGCAGTCCGCATGGAGAAACAGGAGTGTGTCGCCGCCGGCCGTCTTGGCGCCAAGATTCATCTGGGCTCCTCGCCCGATCGCGCCTTCGACCACACGGGCACCCCGCTGTGCGGCGATCTCCCGCGTGCGATCCTCGCTTTGACCATCCGCGACGACGATCTCCGCTCCTGGGGGAATCGACGCGAGCGCGCGCGCAAGACAGCGCTCCTCGTTCAAGGTTGGAACAACCACTGAGAGCTTCATGGGGCTCCCGCCATCTTAGCATCAGGATGAGGCTTATCCATGTTAAGATCTTCATTCCGGACCTCAAAAATGGCGCATACCATTACACTCATTCCCGGTGACGGGATCGGCCCCGAGATCATGGATGCGACGGTGCGCGTGCTCGATGCCACCGGCGTGCGGTTCGAGTGGGAAAGGCACGAGGCAGGTATTCGATCTTTCGAAAAAACTGGAAACCCCCTATCTGAAGAGCTCTTGGAATCGATTCGGCGCAACGGGTTGGCCCTGAAGGGCCCACTCACCACGCTAGTCGGGGAAGGTTACCCAAGCGCCAACGTGGCTCTCAGAAAACAACTCGATCTCTACGCGAACCTGCGGCCCGTTAAGAGCGTGCCAGGAGTGAAAAGCCGCTACGAGAATGTAAACCTGGTCATCGTCAGGGAGAACACCGAAGACCTCTACTCCGGCATCGAGCACATGATCATGCCCGGTGTGACCCAGGGGTTGAAGGTGATCACATCTTTCGCATCCACGCGCATTGCGCAATTCGCCTTCGAGTACGCGCCGCCGACAACGACATTTGGTCACCGCCGTCCACAAAGCCAACATCATGAAGCTCACCGACGGGCTCTTCTTGGAAAGCGCGCGGGGAGTAGCCAAGGGGTTTGCGGAAGTCGACTTCGACGACAAGATCGTCGACAACCTTTGCATGCAGTTGGTGTTGGATCCCGATCAATTCGATATCCTCCTGCTGTCCAACCTCTATGGGGACATCGTTTCGGATTTGGCCGCCGGCCTAGTGGGTGGGCTGGGCCTGGTCCCCGCTGCCAATATCGGGGAGACTCACGCGGTCTTCGAGGCGGTCCATGGCAGCGCGCCGGACATTGCCGGGAAGGGAGTTGCCAACCCGACAGCTCTGATCTTTTCCGGAGTGCTGATGCTGAGGCACCTCGGCGAGAACGACGCCGCAGATCGAGTCCTGGCCGCTTGTTTTCGTGTACTCGAGAAAGGGGACGTGCGGACGCCCGATCTGGGGGGGAGCTCGTCGACGAGCGAGTACGCCGATGCGGTGTCGGGGGAACTGAGCTAGGCGGCCTATATATAGAGGATAGTGGGAGGTGGTTGGGGAATTTCCCCCACTTTTTGTTGTTGCCCGCCCCGAAGCCTCTGAATATAATAGCCGCGCCTGTGCGGTCGGCGAGGTCGGCCGCAAGTTTTTTATATCGTGGTCCTTGTGCCCCTTGAGTCGCATGCTTGAGTTGCGGCTTCAAGAAACGATTGAAATAATGGTTGTTTGAAGACTTTTGTGAGGTAAACCGATGGTGATGGTCGACTTCCTCGCCGTACTGTTTTTCTTGGTGGCCGCCATACTCTTCGTCGGTGTGACCCTCACTGTTGCGTCTCTGGTCCGGCCGAGCAAGTTCACGGCTGAGAAATACATCCCCTATGAATGTGGTGAGAATCCGGTGGGCTCACCTTGGGTCCAGTTCAACATCCGGTTCTACGTCTTCGCCTTGGTTTTCATCATTTTCGATGTAGAAGCGGTGTTCTTGTTCCCTTGGGCAGTCGTCTACCAAGATTTGGGCCTCTTCGCTTTCGTCGAGGGCGTCATCTTTATTGGGATTCTCGCCCTAGGCCTCGCCTACCTTTGGGTCAAGGGAGACCTGGAGTGGGTTCGTACCGAGGACCGCGCTCCCCATCACCAAACGACGAGCATTTCCGAGGCCGATAAAGCGGCGTAGAGAGAACCCATCATGGACCTTATCAAGACCATAGGTGCGAGTCGCATCGCCCTGACAACGGTGGATCAAGTGGTCAACTGGGCTCGGCTCTCCGCCCTATGGCCGATGACTTTCGGTCTCGCGTGCTGCGCCATCGAGATGATGGCTGCCGGTGCCAGTCGTTTCGATTGGGACCGATTGGGCATGATTCCCCGGGCAACACCGCGTCAATCCGATTTGATGATTGTGGCCGGGACCGTCACCCATAAGATGGCGATCCGAATCAAGAGACTCTACGAGCAAATGGCCGAGCCGAAGTACGTGATCTCCATGGGGAGCTGCTCCAACAACGGGGGACCGTACTGGCAGTACGGATATCACGTGGTCAAGGGTGTTGACCTCGTCATCCCGGTCGATATCTACGTCCCCGGTTGCCCGCCACGGCCCGAAGCGCTCTTGTACGGTGTGATGAAGCTTCAAGATGTCATTCGAGAGCGTTCGCTCATGGACGATCCCCGCGAAGGAAGACAAGGAACGCATGACGAGCCGGTCGAGGCGGCGACAAAAGCATGACGGCTTCCGACATCCAGCAAAGACTCGAGCAGAAGTTTCCCGGAAAGATCAAACGATCCGAGCTCGAGGTCGTCGATCCCTTCATTGTCGTGGAGGGCACCGCCATCGCCGAAATTTGTGGGTGGCTTCGCCACGATCCGGGGATGGCCTTCGATACGCTTCACTGCCTTTCGGGCGCCGACTACCCCAAGGAAGAGAAGATGGAGGTGGTCTATCACCTCTTCTCCCTGAAGCATCGACACTGGATCGTTCTCAAGATAGAGGTTCCTCGCGAAGGAGCCAAGGTGCCGACGGTCGAGAACGTGTGGAAGACGGCCAACTGGCACGAGCGTGAGGCATACGACCTCTACGGTGTCTGGTTCGACGGCCACAGCGACCCTCGCCGCATTTTGCTGCCCGATGACTGGGAAGGACACCCCCTCAAGAAGGATTGGGAGTGGCCGGAAGAGTGGCACGGCATTCCCGTCAAACCCGGGAAGCAAATGGTCCAAAGAGTTAAGGAGGGCGAGAAACTCGGAGTGGGTCCCTTTGATTAAGCCGAGTCACGGCCCGACCGGCCGGAGAGCCTTAAGCCCGCGCGAAGTCGCTTGCCGACGAAGCGCGACGGCTTGGGGGTGGGGCCCCAGGCCACTGAACAAAGAGATGGACTAGCAATCGTGACAGTAGAAAAGCAGATCCCCTGGTCAGAGGAGACGCCGACCTTCAGCATCGAGGCGTACCAGGGGGACGACATGATCCTCAACATGGGTCCGCAGCATCCGTCTACCCATGGTGTGCTTCGGTTAGAGCTTCTCACGGATGGCGAGGTGGTCAAGGAGGCTCGCCCGCACATTGGCTACCTACATCGTAATTTCGAGAAGCACGCCGAGAATATCGATTACCCCGGTATCATTCCTTTCACCGATCGGATGGATTACGTCGCCTCGATGGCCAATAGCCTTACTTTTGCTCTGACCATCGAAAAGTTGATGGGCATCCAAGTCAATGACCGCGTCAACACCATCAGGGTGTTAATGGCGGAGCTCCAGAGGATCGCGAGTCATCTGCTCTCGGTGGGGACATACGGAATCGATATCGGTGCCTTTACACCCTTTCTTCACTGTTTTCGGGATCGAGAGATGGTACTCGATCTCTTCGAATGGCTTTGTGGCGCACGGCTCCTTTACAACTACAACTGGGTAGGTGGTGTTTCTCACGACCTACCCGATGGCTGGGTAGCAAAATGCCGACACTTCGTCGATCAGTTCGGACACACGATTGACGAAGTAGATCAGCTGTTGAGTTTCAACAAGATTTTCACCAAACGCACCGCAACCGTCGGCATTCTCCCTCCCGACCTGGCCGTGAACTATGCGATTAGCGGCCCCAATCTTCGCGGCTCGGGCATAAAATGGGATATCCGCAAGGAAGAGCCCTACTGCGGGTACGAGAACTACGATTTCGAGGTCCCGATCGGCACCGCAGAGCATGGGCCCATCGGCTCGTGCTGGGACCGGTACTACGTCCGCGTTCTCGAAATGCGCGAGAGCTGCAAGATCATTCTGCAGGCGCTGGATCGGCTGCCGGAAGGCGATGTGCACGAGCACGTTCCGAAGCGGGTCAAGCCCGCGAAGGGTGAGGCCTATTTCCGAACCGAGACGCCCCGCGGGGAGCTCGCCTACTACGTGGTGAGTGAAGGTGGCCTCATTCCGTCTCGCGTCAAGGGGCGCTCGCCCTGTTTCGTGGCGATGAGTGTTTTCGAGGAGATCGCCCGTGGCGAGATGATCGCGGACATGGTGGCCATTATCGGGAGTTTGGATATCGTCCTCGGGGAGATCGATCGCTAATGATTACGCGCCAGCGGCAGATCGAGATGAAGATTCTGCCGGTGGTCTCGGCCGTCGTCGTCATTGGCGCTGCGGGGCTTGTCATCGCCATCGGGGCGCTCCCGGCCATCGCAGGTTTGGTAGCCGGTGTGATCGAGTCCTACGTACCAGAGGAGTTGCGCCCGGCCGTAGGGAGGGGGCTTGGCGTCGCCGCGATCGTGGGATTCCTGTCGCAGTTTCCCATCTTTGCCATCTGGTTCGAACGAAAGGTGGCCGCCCACACTCAAGATCGACTCGGGCCGATGCGGGTCGGTTGGCACGGCGTGCTGCAGAGCTTTGCCGACGGCATCAAGCTACTCTTCAAGGAAGACATCATCCCTGCAGAAGGTGACAAACCGCTCTTCCGTTTGGCGCCCTACCTGGTGGTGGCCGGCACTTTCGCCGCCTTTGCAGTGATTCCCTGGGCAGACGGTCTGGTGGTCTCGGACCTCAACATCGGTCTTCTGTATATCGTAGCCATCGGCTCGTTCAATACGATCGGCATCTTGATGGCGGGTTGGGCATCCAACAACAAGTACTCGCTCTTTGGTGGCATGCGTTCGGCGGCGCAACTCATCAGTTACGAAATCCCGACGGTGCTCACGCTTCTCGTCGTGATCGTGCAAGTGGGGAGCCTGAGCCTCCAAGATGTGGTGGTCGCCCAACAGGGAGGCGTTTTCAACTGGTTTCTGTTCCGAATGTTTCCGGTCAACCTCATCGCCTTCGTCGTGTTCTTTATTTGCGGGCTAGCAGAGGCGAACCGCACTCCGTTCGACCTGCCGGAAGCAGAATCGGAGTTGGTGGCCGGTTTCCATACGGAATACAGCGGAATGCGATTCGCGTTTTTCTTTCTTGCCGAGTACGGCGCGATGTTCTTGGTCAGCGCGCTGACCGCGGTGCTCTTTCTCGGCGGATGGCAAGGGTTTCTCGCCGAGCCGCTGATACCCGGCTCGCTGCTGTTCGTGACGAAAACGATGTTCTTGGTATTCGTTCAGATGTGGGTTCGTTGGACGCTGCCGCGCCTGCGAGTCGACCAGCTGATGGCCATGTGCTGGAAGTATTTGATCCCGATCGGATTCGTGCTCCTGATCGTGGCGGCTTTCTTTTCTCTAGAGTTCGAGGCCTAGGAGACCGATGAAAACGTATTTCACCGACATGTACGAGGCCGTCGTTTCGGTGGCCAAGGGCATGGCAGTAACTCTGAAACATCTCTTCAAGCCTTCTGTAACGCAGCAGTACGCGGCCGACGAAAAACCGGAGGAGCGCTGGAAGTCTCTCTTGGTACCCGAGGGACTGCTCAATGAGCGCTCCCGGATGAGACTCCACGTCAAGATCGAGGATTGCATCGGCTGCAAGCAGTGCGAGAGAGCTTGTCCGGTCGATTGTATCTACATTACCGCCGAAAAGCGGGAAAAGGACGCGGCGCCGATCTTTGCTACCGACGGAACGGCCATTAAGCTCAACGTGCCGCAATTCGACATCGATATGTCGCTCTGCTGCTACTGTGCGCTCTGTGTCTACCCTTGCCCCACGGATTGCATCGTGATGACACCGGAGTATGAGTTTGCCGAGAGCGTAAAGGGGAATCTGCTCTATCGGTACGCCAAAGATGAACCTAACCCGCCCGCGCCCGAGAAGGGGCCGGTGCCCGCGGCGGCGGGAGGAGAGTAGTAGCTGGCCATGGGAGAGCTCGCGACCCAAATCGTTTTTTACACGTTCGCGACCCTTGTCGTGGGCTCGGCGGCGCTCGTCGTCCTGGGTCGAAACCTGGTTCATTCCGCCTTCGCTCTGCTGGCTACGTTTTTCGGCGTTGCGGTCTTCTACGTTTTGCTGGGCGCCGATCTTCTTGCCGGCGCACAAGTACTTATATACGTCGGCGGAATCCTCATCTTGTTGCTCTTCGGTGTCATGCTGACCCACCGGGTCTACGGGATGAGTCTTCAGGCGGCGACCATCCAGTTTTGGCCGGGGTTGGGCGTTGCTACCGCGGTATTCTTGACGATCGCTTACCTCATCTACCGGACGCCTTGGAGACAGTTGGGATTCGGGGCCTTCGAGGGACCCACGACGGCGAGTATCGGCGAACTGTTCATGACCAAGTACATCCTGCCTTTCGAAGCGGCATCGGTGTTGCTGTTGATAGCCCTGATAGGCGCCGCGATGATGGTTCGGCGGAGGTCCGACCTGTGATCCCTCTCGAACACTACTTGATGGTCTCGGCGGCCCTCTTCTCACTTGGTTTGCTAGGCGTGCTGACGCGGAAAAATGCGGTCCACGTCTTGATGTCCATCGAGTTGATTTTCAACTCCGCCAACATCAATTTGGTCGCTTTTTCACGCTTTTCATCTTCCGATCTCTCCGGTCAGGTATTTGCGGTGTTCGTCATGGTCATTGCAGCCGCCGAGGCGGCGGTGGCATTGGCTATCGTTCTCTCTCTCTACCGGATCATGAAGAGCGTGAACCTGGATGAGGCCACGGCCCTCAGAGGATAGGCACGATGGCGCTCGGAACGATTGACAGTCTCAAATACTTTCTGCCGGAGCTGATCTTGGTGTGGGCTCTTGCCGTCGTAATCGTAGTCGATCTCGCCCTTAAGGGGCGACAGGATCGGCGGTGGGGTACGGCGCTGATCGCCCTAGCAGGTTTGGTTCTAGCGGGGTTCTATACGATCACATTGGGTGATGCGCCCCAAGGCACGCTCTTCACTAGGATGGTCGTCCTCGACCACTTTGGCGTGCTGCTCCGCGCTTTGTTCATCCTGACCGCCATCCTAGTCCTGCTACTGTCCCTTCCGTCGCGCGAGCTGTCGAAGTTGAACCAAGGAGAATTCTTCGCGCTGCTTCTGGCGGTGACCGTATCCATGATGTGGATGGCAAACTCCATCAATCTCCTCATGATTTACCTGTCGCTGGAGATGGTATCCGTTTGCTCATACATCATGGTCGGTTACTTGAAGGGGGAACGACTCTCGAACGAGGCGTCGCTCAAGTACATCTTGTTCGGCGCGATCGCGACCGGAACTATGCTCTACGGTCTGTCGCTACTCTACGGACTCACTGGAACGCTTGATCTTTATGAGATCCGTGCCGCCCTTGTGGGCCAAGGGACGGCAAGCGAGGCAGGACCGGCGCTGCTGTTCATCGTGATTCTGGTGCTCGCCGGGATCGGTTTCAAGACCGCCGTAGTGCCGTTTCATTTTTGGTGTCCGGATGTTTATACGGGCGCTCCGACGGCGGTGACGGCGTTCCTGTCGGTCGGGCCCAAGGTGGCTGGGTTCGCGGTGCTCATTCGGTTCTTCTTCGGTGGCTTCGCGCAGCCTGTAGAGGGCACTGCCGAGATGGTCCAGATGGTTGGTCCGGTCAATTGGCAGGTGATTCTAATCGGCATGTCGGTCATCACCATGACGCTGGGGAATGTGGCAGCGCTTCTCCAATCGAACATCAAACGACTGCTGGCGTACTCGAGCATTGCTCACGCGGGGTACATTTTGATGGGGGCGGTGGTTCTTTCCGAGGACGGCATCCAGGCCATGCTGGCCTACATGGTCATCTACTTGTTCATGAACCTGGGAGCTTTTCTAGTCGTGATCGTCGTCCACGAAAACGTGGGGAGCTTCGACATCAAGGACTACGCGGGCATTTGGAAACGCTCGCCGATGTTGACCATTGCGATGGCTATCTTCCTCTTGTCGTTGATGGGAATCCCGCCGTTTGCCGGCTTTCTGGCGAAGTTCTACATATTCGCGGCGGTAATCCGGGCCGGACTCGGTTGGTTCGCGGTGGTCGGCGTCTTGAATGCCGCAATCGCTGCCTATTACTACATGAAGATAATCGCGACCATGGTCATCGAAGTCGACCCGAGCGGCGATTCCCGCCAACTGGAGCTTCATCCGATATATACTGGGTTGCTCTTTGTCTTGCTAGTGCCTAATGTATTCGGCCTCATATTATGGGGCTACTTGGATCGAATAACTGAATACTCGACGAAGGTCTTGGAAACCTTCTAATCTGTAAGGAGGATAAGGACAATGGCTTACATCATCGCTGAGCCTTGCATCGGGACGAAGGACACCGCCTGCGTGGAGGTATGCCCGGTTGATTGCATTCACCCCATGAAGGATGCGGAGGGGTTCGAGGCCGCAGAACAGCTCTACATCGATAACGAGACCTGCATCGACTGCGGGGCTTGTGAACCGGTCTGCCCGGTGACCGCCATCTTTCCCGAAGAAGAGTTGCCCGACAAGTGGAAGGATTACGTCGAGAAGAACGCTGCCTACTTCGCTAAGTAGGGTTCTGCAGAACGACTCAACCCAATAAAGCCTCCTCGAATCCTTTCGTCAGGCCAAGACGTCATTCGTGACCGAGCCGCCCCGCCCGGGGCCGGCTGCGGGCCGTGGTATGATGGGATTCGGTGGAGGCATTTCTTTTCGGAGAGCTTTCGTTAGTCGGCGGTAACCTTGCTGAAGCAAGAGGTGACGTGATGTCGAACAACAGTGGAGACAATTTTTTGGTTGGCTTTTTTGTCGGCGCCGCCATCGGAGTCATGGGAGCACTCCTTTTGGCACCTAAGGCTCGCAAAGAGCTACAGGACACTTTGGCGGAGGAAGGTAAGAAGCTCAGGGACAAGGCGGAGAGCACATTGTCCGAGCTGCGCGAGCGTGGGGAAGAACTGTACGGTCAAGGTCAGGCGGCCTACGGCGAGGCGGCGGAAGGCGTCGCGAAGGCGTCGCGTACCGGCGAATCGGCCTATGGTGAGGCGGCGGAAGGCGTGAAGAAGGCGGCCCGCAGCTTCTCCAAAAACTGAACTTATGCGGGAACCCGGCCCCACGGTGGCTGACGTGCCTGACGTGCCTGACGTGCCTGACGTGAATGACGTGCCTGAATTAGAGCAGACGACACCGGAAGCTCAAACCGGGGCACCTCCGAGTCCCCCCGATTCCGAAGCCCCGTCCACCTTCGAATTAGCGCGGCGGATTCTCGTCGGTGTGGTGCAAGCGATCGAGGACGGAGCCAATCTGGTCGGTGCTTCCCTCAGGGAGGAGCTCGGCCGATTCCGGGAAGGCGCGGTTCGCACCCTCATCGCCGTCGCCTTGTTGGCCACCGGCGGTGGGCTTGCCACGGCCGGTGTTGCTTTGCTGCTACACCGATGGATCGGCTCGTGGTCACCCGTGCTGTTGGTGATGGGTGGCGTCTATTTGGTAGCCGGGTTCTGGCTCTTGCACGTCAGCAGCGCTAAAGGGGATGACGCGTGAGCGGGGAGAACGGGGATAGAAGGACCGCTCGGGAGCTCCGGGAGGCTCTCGCCAACAATCGGGCTCGGATCGAAGCCGATCTTTCCGCGATGGAAAGTCGCGTCAACGAGAGCTTGAATCCGGTGAACGTCGTGCGTCGCCATCCGGCCCTGATGGCTGGAGCAGGGGCGGTGCTTGGCATCTTCATCGTAAGGCGCCCTGCCATGTTCGCCCGAGCTCTCGGGCAGATCGCCGGCTGGGGTGCCCCGATGCTCTTCTCGGCGCTCGTAAAAGGAACTGGGTTGAAGTCGGGACGGGGACCTGCAGACTAGACCGGCTCACGCTGACCAAGAATGTCTAGATCTTGCCGAAAGGCGCACTGCTTAGCCCGAGCTGTCTACCCTTTCCAGCATAGCTCGTTCCTCAGCCTCATTTTCCTCTCCGCGCTTGCCTGCGCGACGAACCCGGCGACCGGTAAGAAAGACCTCGTCCTGGTCAGTGAAGCCCAAGAAATCGAGATGGGCGCGTCCGGCGATCGTCAGGTGACCCAGAGCATGGGTCTCTATGACGATGAACACTTGGCTTCCTATGTCTCCGACATCGGGCTCCGGCTCGCCCGAAACACCGAAAGGCCGGACCTGCCCTGGAAAGTCCAGGTGATCGACTCGCCGGTGGTCAATGCCTTTGCGATTCCGGGCGGGTACGTCTACTTGACGCGCGGCATTCTGGCCTACATGAACAGCGAAGCGGCCATGGTGGGGATTCTTGGACACGAGATCGGACACATCACGGCTCGACATAGCGTGCAGCAGATTTCTCGAGCTCAGTTAGCGGGAATAGGCCTCGGGGTGGGGTCGATCGTGGTACCCGAGGTGCGCCCCTTCGGGGACTTGCTGCAGACTGGAGTGGGGCTGTTGTTCATGAAGTTCAGCCGAGATGACGAGCGGGAGGCCGACAAGCTCGGAGTACGTTATTCGCTGGCAGCGGGATACGACGCAAGGGAGATGGCGGCCTTCTTCCAGGTTCTCGACCGAATGGGTGAGCGGTCGGGCAACGACCTACCGGGCTGGCTCTCCACTCACCCCAATCCCGAGGATCGGGAGGAACGGATACTCCAGTTGGTGCAGGAGAAGGCGCCGGACCGCTCGCTCGCAGTGAGGGGAGAAGAGTTCAAGCGACAGCTCGAGGGAACGACCTTCGGGGAGAACCCTCGCGAGGGGTTTATGGACGGAAACCGATTCAAACACCCTGATTTGCGCTTCCAGCTGGATCTCCCGACGGGTTGGAACGTGCAAAACACGCCCCGGGCCGTTTACGCCGCGCCTCCCGAGCGTGACGCCGCTCTTCAGCTTACCGGGAGCAGCGTAGAGGAAGGAACGCGTCCGGAACAGTACGCCACGCGCTTTTTCCAGCAGAACAAGATCGAATTCGGAACCGGCGAGCGGATTCGAGTCGGCGGGTTTCCGGCTTACCGGGCTCCTTTTCGTTTTCAGTCGTCGCAAGGTGTGCTGACCGGGGAGGCTGGCTTCGTCGTGGACGGGGAAACAGCCTACGAAATCTTGGGCTATACCTACGAACAACGCTACCGAAGTTACCGGAAGACCTTCCATACCGTCATCGAGAGCTTTGCTCGTCTCACCGATGGTCGAGCGCTCGACATCCAGCCCCACCGCATCGCCCTCTACTCCGCCCCGCGCACGACGACTGCAAGGAAGGCCTTTCTGGATTCGGGAGCCAAGGACGAATCGATCGACGAGTTAACCTTGCTCAACAACCTTCAGCCGGACTCGCGCGTCGAGGCGGGAACGCTCCTCAAGATCGTCGACCCACCCCTCAGCCGTAAACCCGGCAGATCGAACCGACCGTGATCGGGCGTTCCTTCCGGGTCGCGACCATTTTCGGGATCCCCATCAAGGTCGACCTTTCCTGGTTGGTGATGGTCGTGCTGCTGACGGCAACGCTGGCCGTCGCGTTTTCGCGTGACCACCAAGCCTTGGGATGGCCGTCGTGGGTCTTGATGGGCCTCGCTTCTGCGATGCTTCTCTTCGGCTCGGTGCTTGCCCACGAGCTGTCACATGCCTTGGTTGCGCTCCGCGAGGGGATTGGCATGCGGGGGATTACGCTGTTCATCTTCGGCGGTGCAGCGGAGATGATCGATGAGCCACCGAGCGCGAAGGCGGAGCTCAAGGTCGCCGTTGCGGGTCCAGCGATGAGTCTTGCGCTGGCTGTTGGTTTCGGCGGCTTGTACTCGGTTGGCCTGGGATGGTTTCACGAGTCGGTGCTAGGGGTTGTTAAACACCTGGCCCTTATGAATGCGATCCTGGTGGCCTTCAACCTGGTGCCGGGCTTCCCGTTGGACGGCGGAAGAGTCTTGCGGGCCTTGCTATGGGGAATCTGGGGGAATCTCCGGGTCGCGACCCGCACCGCCAGCGTCGTGGGTTCCGGGTTTGGTGTTCTCATTATGTTGTTGGGCGTCGTCTACGTCGTACCCTTTGGAAATCTCATCGGCGGAATCTGGTATCTCTTCATCGGACTTTTTCTTCGCAACGCGGCGCGCGCGAGTTACCAGCAGATGTTGGTGAGGGACGTCCTAAAGGGTGTCAAGGCCGCCGACCTCATGAGCCGGGAAGTACTCTCGGTGTCGCCGGATGCGACTCTCGAGGAGATCGTAGAGCGTGTGGTCTTGCCGTCTGGGGTGACGAATCTCCCCGTCCTCGAAGACAGCAGGCTGGTGGGGCTACTCGGGCTTCGAGAGATCCAAGCCGTCGAGCGCTCTCGGTGGAGTCAGGTGCGGGCGAGGGAGATCATGCGGCGAGATTCTCTTGCGCAGGTCGTGTCGCCAGAGGACGATGCCACTCTGCTGCTTTCCATGGTTGTAAGCGACGATACCTTGATTCCGGTCATGGATGGTGAAACGTTGGTTGGGCTGGTGACGCGCCCGGACTTGATGAGACGGCTCAAATTGCGAATGGAGCTGCCGTCCTAGAGGCACGCGGCAAGCACGTAGACCGCGGCGCAAATCAAAAGGATCGGTAAGAAAAGAGGCAACACCACGAGGCCGATAGCGAGGCACGTTAGAAGGAAAAGCAGCAACAGCAACTTGACCGGAAAAAGCACCAGCTCTGCCAACCCGGAAGCGAGTGCCCCCAGAAGCTTCGCCGGTAACAGAAGCAAGGCGAACAGGAGTTTGAAGCCCACCCAAAGCAGCCCAGACGCAATCGCGGCTAGGGTGACAACCACCGCGAATGCAACCACGCTCAAGAGTACTAGCTCCAAGTAACGTCTCCTCTTCCTTTATCCCTCTCCCTTTGGGAGAGTTAGGCGTCAAGAAATGGTGTGCCCGTGGTGAACGTGGTCAGACGCCGGGTGAGGGCCCACCATCCCCTCTCTAGATCTATACGAGCGGGGAGATACAGGGGTTCCGCCAGAAGTTAGTAAAGCCATTGAGAGTCTTCGAGCCGCCGCCGAGCAGGAAGGGAAGGAACTCCTCAAGAAAGCCTCGGAGGTCCTCGAGCGATCGTACCGGGTCGAGACTCTCATTACCGAAGGCGCGCCGGCGAGGGTGGTATTGAAAGATGGCTTCCTTCAGTTACTCCCTCTCCCTCAGGGAGAGGGTCGGGGTGAGGGTGGTTGTGAATACTCAAGTGCTGATTTCATTGTTGCGTGCCACTAGTTAGGAAATCGGCAAATAGCGTTCCTCGAGAACCTGCCGGTGGTGGATCTCGTGACCGGCAATGATGTACGGCAGGGCGCGCACGCTGAACTCGAACCCGCTGGCGACGCCCTTTCTCGTCCAACTCGCCTCGTCGAAGCTCTTGAAGAGCACTACATGAGATTTCCTCACCACGCGCAGCTCATCGGCGAGGTCCGGTAAAGGACGGTCCGCGGCATTTGAGAATTCTGCGTACTGGTCCTGCTCGAACGAAGGCAGTTGCGCGGGGTCCTTCCTCGCGAAGCAAAGAGCGCGATAGGCGAAGGTTCTTTCGGTGTCGATGACGTGGCCTACCACTTCCTTGATGCTCCACTTCTCGGGCGCGTAGCGGTGATCCGCCTGCTCCGGCGGAATTCCCGCCAGCAGGGACAGTGTTTCCTCTACTTGATCGTCGAGCACGCGAATGATGTCGCCGTCTGGAACCTTCTCGATGTACCTCCCATAGTACTCGTGGTGCTCGGACGCCTGCGGTCGTTTCATATAGGATCTCCCCTTGCCCCTCCAGATGCATGTTCCCAAAATTAGTGCGTTCGCGCTGCCTTTTCCAGATCCACTTACCCAGATCGGTCTAGGGCCACTCCTGGCGCTGGAAACTGTAGAATAGCGCCATCCCACTGGCTAAAACGAGGAACGCTATGGAATGGATTGAACGATGGAACCAAATTCTCAACATTCAAGTCGTGCAGGTCGGGGTCAATACCATTACCGTCCAGCACATCGTGATGTTTGCGATCGCCCTCTTCATGACCCGCTACCTCGCCCGCTCGGTGCGCAGGTTATTGGGCGATCACATTCTGGCCAAACTCGACCCGGCGCCGCGATTCGTCATCATCCGAGTCGTTCAGTACGGGGTTTGGGTGGTAGGGCTCTTCATTGCCCTCGAGTTTCTCGGCATCGACCTGACGGCGCTGACGGTGGTGGCCGGTGCACTAGGCGTCGGCATCGGATTCGGCCTCCAGAGCGTGGTCTCCAATTTCGTCTCCGGCCTGGTGCTCCTTCTGGAACAGCCGATTCGAATCAACGATCGAGTTACCATCGAGAACGTCGAGGGCAACGTCGTCGATATCCACTTCCGCTCGACGACTATAGTGACCAATGACAACATTTCCATCATCGTCCCGAATTCGCAGTTCATCAACCAGTCGGTCATCAACTGGTCCCACGGGGATCCGACGATCAGGATCCACGTTCCGGTTGGCGTGGCGTATGGCTCTGATGTGGAGCTCGTGGAGCGCACCCTTCAAGAGGTCGCGGCGGCCGACAAGGGTGTGCTCCAGCAGCCACCTCCGGAGGTGAGATTCACCGAGTTCGGGGACTCCTCACTGAACTTCGATCTCCTGGTCTGGAGCGACAACCCACCCCGTCACCTTCAATTGAGGAGCCGTCTCAACTACGCCATTGACGCGGCGTTTCGGCGGAATGCCATCCAAATACCGTTTCCTCAGCGCGATGTACACGTGAAGCCGGATACGGTTATCGCCGCTCCCAGGAAGTGAGATGGCTTTGATCGAAGTCAAGAATCTGAGTTTCACCTACACCGAGGGCCGGAAACCCGCGGCCCGAAATCTCGATTTCGAAATTGAGGCCGGTGAAGTGTTTGGCCTCTTGGGGCCGCGCGGCGTCACGAGGTTTCTCACTACCCACGACATGATGGTCGCGGATGAGCTCTACCCGAGTGTCGAGGTCGGGAGCATCACGAGAAACGTATTCTTCGTACGGGCTGGTTTGCATTGGTTTGCATCGATCGGCTCCGCTTGCCCCACCAGCCACCGTTGAGAGTCATCGATGGCTCAGTTGATCAGATTTTCTTGCCCTCTACGATGCTCGTGCCGAAGTTGTCGTGGAGCGGTGTGGTCGACGTTATCTCGAAGCCTGCCGACTTGTACAAAACCTCCCACTGTTCCAGCGTTCGCTCCTTACCCGGAATAAAGACCAGCATGTCAATGTCTAGGAGCTTGGCGGGAGCGCCGCCCACATCCCCCATCGGTGTCGGGACCGCATCTACACAGATCACTGAGCCATCGCCGTCCATTTTCTTGTGGCAGTTCTTGAGGAGCTGGATACACCGGGCGTCGTCCCAGTCGCGGATGATGTGCTTCATCACATACACGTTGGCGGCCGGGACGTCGTCGAACATGTTGCCACCGACGAACTCGAGTCTAGAGACGACGGTTTGACCCTTTGGCCAAGACGCTCTTTCGCTATGGGAACCAGCTCGGGCACGTCAACCACCAGAGCGCTCAAGCCTTCGTATTTTCTGAGCAGCCCGACCGCGAGGTGACCAAAACCTCCCCCAATATCGGCGATCTTATCAACGCCCGAAAGATTGCAGTGCTTCAACACACCCTGCATGGAGTCCCCTCAGCGTCCTCCGTCACGATCTCGAGGCTGGCACAGGCTCGGAGTGCCCGTTCCAGAAACTCCGGTACCGCATCGACGCCGTGCTCTTGGGTCAGCTGGCCGGCCGTACGCGGGCCATGCTGCTTGAGCAGATCGGGGACATCGAGACGGGTGATTGCGGAGATGGTCTGTGAAACCCACGCGCCCATGACCATCTGCATGACCACGGCTTGCGGTGGAGCGGTGCCTCCTTGGTTTGTCGCATCTGCCACGTTCTTTCGCTCCTTTCCTTTCGACGCCGTTAGGGCGCGACGTTGCTCGTCGGGGATGAAGGGGCGGGGCTATTCCCGCTCACAAGTGAGTGTACAGAGAGGCACGGGAGCGAGTCCAGCACGGTCCGTCTCGCGGCCGGCTGCTGTTCAGGAGCTAGAGGTCGGTGACCTTACTGACTGAATTCAAGACTGTTTTGGGCGAGGTATTCCTTGAAGTGATAAAACTCGGCCGGCTCCACGTGAAGGAGCTTGATACCGGCGTGACAATGTGGCGCCTGACCCGATGCCCAGGCTACGCTGCCGGTGAAGGTAATGGTCCGTTCATTGGGTGCGAAATCGAGCTCAACCCGGACGACGCTCCCCTCCTCCAAGCTCTCTTCTGTATTGATGAGGAGTCCGCCGGGACTGACGTTGGAAGTCGTAAAGGGCAGCGTGTTGCCGTCGGGAAGCCGTAGACGTCCCAACAAGGCTGCGTCGCGCCGGCGGAACGAGCGTCGTTCCTCAAGACTGTTTTGGGCGAGGTATTCCTTGAAGTGATAAAACTCGGCCGGCTCCACGTGAAGGAGCTTGATACCGGCGTGACAATGTGGCGCCTGACCCGATGCCCAGGCTACGCTGCCGGTGAAGGTAATGGTCCGTTCATTGGGTGCGAAATCGAGCTCAACCCGGACGACGCTCCCCTCCTCCAAGCTCTCTTCTGTATTGATGAGGAGTCCGCCGGGACTGACGTTGGAAGTCGTAAAGGGCAGCGTGTTGCCGTCGGGAAGCCGTAGACGTCCCAACAAGGCTGCGTCGCGCCGGCGGAACGAGCGTCGTTCCTCGGAGCAAGCTTCGACACGATTCTTGCCCATGCGTTTGGCTTTGTACAGCGCGGAATCGGCCTGTCGAATCAAATCGGTCGTGGTGTTGGCATCGGTAGGTACACAGGCGGCACCAATGCTGACGGTTAGATTCTTGCTCGGCAGGTTGGACTCACCCTGAATCCTGGTTTCTTCCATCTTGAGACGGATCTTCTCGCCCGCGACCAGAGCGCCCTGTTTCAGCGTGGCGGGCAAGATGACGGCGAACTCTTCTCCGCCGTATCGGGTGATGACGTCCACCTCTCGAACCGCCTCCTTCAGCACGTGAGCCAATTGCTGGAGCGCGATGTTCCCGCGGTCGTGGCCGTTCCGATCGTTGAACAGCTTGAAGTCGTCGGCGTCGACCATTAACAGCGAAACGGAGGAATTGTAGCGGACTGCTCTCTTTACCTCCTGATCGATTCGGTCTTTAAAGTAGCGGTAGTTGTAGAGCTGTGTGAGTTCGTCGAGGATAACCGAGTCCTGGACTTTTTGTAGGAGCCGAATCTCGACGATCGTCGGATTCTCGAGAGTTTTTTGAACCTCGAGGAAATAGTGAAGCACCGCTACCCGAAGATCCATCTCCCAGGTCACGGCTCGGCTCAAGGCTTCCCACACATCGAGAATCTTTCCCCAGTGCTGCTTGGCTTCTTCGGTCTCGAAGGCCTGGTGAGTCAAGAGGAAGAGAAGGCTGGCGTATGTTTCGAGGCCGTACCGCTTCTCCAGCTGTAGAACTCTCTGCTTCCACTCCGAGATAGGAAGACGAGGATGCCGCAACAAAGAGAACGTCGCGTTCGACAAATCTGCGGAGAACTCGGTGGTCTCAATCATGGCAACGAATCATCAATGTCAGGGGGCGGCGCTTGTCGTACCTCTCCTGCCCAAGCCACGTATTAGCAAGGGCCGTGCCGCAGTCTCTGTTTCGAGACAGAGGCTCAACCCTCTTTTATGCGGTTGTTTACGGTGAGGGAGGCTTATTCTTTAGCACCTGCGCTGAGGGGCTCGAGCCGCCCATTGAGGGGAATTTCCCCCCAGTTTGGGTCGTCTTCTTTAACGTCGAGCCTAACCATTCCGTTGTGGCATGAACACAACGCTTGGCTTCCGATCGGGGGAGTTAAGCATCGACGCCAAGGAGGTGTTCCCGGGCACCTCTTGTGATCTAGCGCACACGGGCGCCTGTTATACTTCGGGTCGACTCGAGCCCGAAGGATCTCTACTCGTGACAGCTCCGCGCGGCAAAACATCCGGCGTTGTGGTCAGCGATCTCGACGGCACCCTCCTTGATAGCGAGAATTATTCCTTCGACGATGCGCGACCCGCTCTCGCCGCCTTGCGTGAAGGTCAGGTCCCGGTCATTCTCGTAAGCAGCAAGACGCGCGCCGAGATCGAGCCCCTTCGTGAAGCTCTGGAGCTGGAAGATCCTTTCGTCGTCGAAAACGGAGGCGCGGCGTACGTTCCTCGCGGGACTTTTAACGAGGAGATAGGGGCCCTCGACGCTTCGGGTCGATACGACGTCGTGCGATGGGGAACTCCGTACGATGAAGTCGTTGCGGTGTTAGACGAAGCGAAGGAAGCCACCGGGGCATCACTACGAGGCTTCCACGAGATGGAAGCGGAAGACGTGGCCGCACTTACCGGGCTTTCCCTCTACGAAGCCCGGCGTGCGAAGGAAAGAGAGTTCGACGAGCCTTTCTTGGTCGATGGTGAGGAAGACCAGCGTAGCAAAAAAGCACTGGAGATACTCGAGGCAAAGGGCCTCACCGTGACTCGTGGCGGCCGTTTCTATCACGCGATGGGTGGCTGCGACAAAGGGAAAGCGGTGAGAGAGCTGTTGCGGTTCTATCGAGGTTCGGGCAAGTCTTGGGTGTCGGCCGGACTCGGCGACGCCCAAAATGATCTGCCTTTTCTTCGTGAAGTGGATCGACCCTACATCGTCGCCGGTGTCAAGGGGCATGACCCAACTTTGATCGAAGCGCTTCCCGAAGCGCGCAGGGTAGCACCCGCGCCCCGGGGCTGGGCGGAAGCGGTCGTGGACTTCTTATCCTGGCTCGACCGCGGTGCTTCCGCCTAGGTGCGGCCTTTATTGAAATACTCGAGGGTCAGTTTTCTGACCACGCCCGACAAGGCCAGAAGCGCGAGCAGATTCGGAAACGCCATAAACCCGTTGAGCAGAGTTCCCAAAGCCCATACCAAAGGTACGCTAGCCACCGAGCCCACCATCACGAGTGCGGTGAAGAGGTATCGATAGGGCATGATCACCTTCGTGCCGAACAGGAACTCTATGCACTTTTCGCCGTAGTAGTACCAACCAATGAGGGTCGACAACCCGAACAGGAACGAGCAAAGAGCGACGATGAGGGTTGCTCCTGGGATCGTAGTGGCGAGCGCTCCCGCGGTGAGATCGCCGCTCGCATTCTGGTACGACGCCTCCGTCCAGAGTCCAGACGAGAGGATCACGAAAGCGGTGATGGAGCACACCACGATAGTGTCGGTGAAGACTTCGAATATCCCTACAACACCTTGCTCCACCGGATGTTTGACCTTGGCGATACCGTGGGCAATAGGAGCACTTCCCATTCCAGCTTCGTTGGACAAAACGCCGCGGCTGATTCCAGCCGCGATGGCGTTGGCAACGCTTACACCGACGAAGCCTCCCAATGCGGCCATCGGTGTGAAGGCGCGCTCGAAGATAAGACCAAGCACGGTCGGGACTTGGGAGATGTTGATCGCCATATACGAGAGACCCGCGACGAGATAAAGGACAATCATCGCGGGAACGAGCTTCTCGGCCACCGAGGCGATGCGCTGAATACCACCGAGAAGCACCAGTCCGACCACCACGGTGATGAGCACCCCGGGTACCCAAAGAGGTACGTCAACGCCAAAGACGGAGCTCGCGGCTTTTACGAACGTCCGGGCAATGGTGTTGGACTGCGCCATGTTGCCGGTACCGACCAGCGCAGTGGCCGCGCCGAAAAAGCAAAACATATAGGCCAGGACCTTGGCGAGACGGGGCCATGGGAGTCCACGCGTGATGTAGTACATCGGTCCGCTGGCGTACTCGCCGGTCTCCGTGGTTACCCGGTAGTGAACGCCTAGAACCGCCTCCGAGTACTTGGTCGCCATTCCGACGGCCGCGGTGACCCACATCCAGAAGATAGCGCCCGGTCCTCCGATCAGGATGGCGGTGGCCACTCCTCCGATGTTGCCATTGCCGACGGTCGAAGCGAGTGCGGTGGAAAGCGCCTGGAAGGGAGTGATGGTTCCTTCGCCCTCGACGTCATGTTTGAAGGCGCCCTGCCTCACGAATCGTAGAGCTGCTGGGAACCGACGTATCTGTACGAAGCCCGTCCGCACCGTCAGCCAGCCGCCAACGACGACCAAGAGGAACGGTATGGCGTACCACTGGTAGATGAGATTGGAGAGAGCGTTGATCTGGTTGGTCAGGTTAGCGACGAATGAACCATCCATGAAATTCTCCCAGGATAGTCGGCGGGCCTACCAAGAGAACATGGGCCACACCGTCACGAGAATAATGATCGCGATGGCTATAGGAGAGACGAACCGTATCAAAACGCTCCAGAGTTTGGGATACGGAAACCATGCTTTGTTGGAAACCAGTTCCTTGATCGCTGCTTCCGACGTCCAGACATAGCCGACGAAGATGGCGGTCAGAAAGCCGCCGATGGGGAGCGCATAGTTGTTCCACACCATGTTCATCATGCCTAGGAAGTTGCCTCCCAACACGCTAGAGAAATTGCTAAGCCCGGCCACCGCTCCGTTGCCGAGCGCGGAGGGTATGGCGAGCAGGAACGTGGCGGCGGTGATGACCAATACTGCTTTCTTGCGGTTCCATCCGTATTCGTCGATGAAGTGCGAGACCGGTACCTCGAGCAAAGAGATCGTCGAAGTCAGGGCCGCCATAGCTAGTAGGATGAAGAACGCGGTACCAAAAAGGGTGCCACCAGGCAGGGTGGAAAACAATTGTGGGAGGACGTTGAAGATGAGGCCGGGGCCGGAAGCGCTGGGGTCGAAGCCTTCGATAGAAAAGCCTGCGGGAAAGATGATGAACCCGGCGAGAAGTGCGATCGCCGTGTCCAGGCAGACGACGAAGAGTGCGGCGCGCGCAATGCCTTCGGTCTTCTTTATGTAGCTCCCATAGGTGATCATGCATCCCATGCCCAAGCTCAAAGAAAAGAAGGCCTGGCCGAGTGCACCGCTCAGCACGCCGACGTCCAGGATTTTGCTGAAGTCGGGTCGAAGGTAATAGGCGAGCCCCTCGGCCGCTCCCGGTAGAGTAAGAGCCCGAAAACCTAGAAGAATGAGCAGGATGATGAGCGTCGGCATCAACGCCTTGGTGACGCGCTCGATGCCGGATCGAACGCCGGTGATGATGCATGCCGCCGTCATCGCGAGGAAGAGGAAGGTGAGAAAAACGCAGAGCGGGCCGTTGGCGGCGAAGGCTGCAAAGGCCGTCTGGATCTCCTCGGCGTTGCCGCTGATGCTGCCGGTGGCGGTGAACCAAATGTAGGCTACCGTCCAGCCGGCAATGACGGAGTAGAAGGACAGGATGCCCACGCCGGCGATGACGCCGAGCGCGCCCACCATCCACCATTTGGAATTGGGCTGGTAGAATCGGTAAGCGCCAACCGGGTCTTTCTGCGAACCTCGTCCCAAAACGAGCTCCGCAATTATGATGGGAGCACAAATGAGAAAGACGCACAACAAGTAGACGACGACGAACGCAGCGCCGCCTGCTTGGCCGACTCGCGTCGGAAAGCTCCAGATGTTGCCGAGTCCCACGGCGGAGCCTGCGGCGGCGAGAATGAATCCGGTGCGAGAGCCCCAGCTTCCGCGCTCGTTAGGCGATGCCATCGATCTCCCTCCGGACTATTCGCTCAAACGTTCAAAAAAACTTTCGAAGTGTACCACAGCGAGTGTGCGAAACCCTCTTAGGGCGCCACCAGCGTTTTGACCTCTCCCTTGATGCTCACCTGAAATATGTTTTGGGCGTGCGGATCGGCGACCAGAATGTTTCCCTTGCCGTCCAGCGCGAGACCTTGAGGACTCTTCAGGGGGTCGCCCTGAACGAGCGCACTCACTTCACCAGCGGGCGTCACTCGCCAGATGGCTCGCGCGTAACCGTCGCTGACGTAATAGTTCCCGTTGGGGTGCAGGACGGCGTCGTGGGGGAACTCGAAGGGTGGTGAGTCGAGAAGAGGCTCGGTCTTGCCGTCGCCTCCGACCTTCTCAAGATTGCGATCGGTGAGTATGACGATGGCGCCCTCCTTATCGAAGAGAATGGTGCGCGGCGCTTGCACCTCGGCAACATCGGTGACTCCATCCGCCGTGATTCGACGCAGACGTTGAGTCACTCGGTCCACTACCAGGATGTCTCCCGATGGCTCGACCAAAATTCCCCAAGGGGTCACGAAGCGCTCATCGTCGGCGACGGGGTCGATGTTTCCTGCCGCGTCGATGCGGTAGAGCTTCATCGTGGCCGGATCGCTCGCCACCCAGACACCCTCGTTCTTATCCGGAGCGATGTGCCGGATGCCGAAGAGCGGTGTACGGGGAAGTCCCTCCCCTTTGGCGACGACCTTCACGGCGCCACTTTCGAGCTTGAAGAGGGCGTGAGCCTGGTTATCGGCCACATAAATCCCACCCTTTGAGTCGACGGCCACGTCGACGGGGTAGTCTAGGTTTTGCGCTACTGCGAGGCCAGCTAAGCCTGCTAAAAAAGAAAAGAAGGAGAAGAGTAGGGCAAGCGTTATTCGCACGCTTCGTCAACCTCCATGAATGTTGCCTCATTTCCCCACGTCTGCGGCTGGCGCGGGGTTGCGCCATTCTATGCGCTGGCCTGGTTGAATTCAAAGGGCTTCCGGGCCGAAATAGCGCTTGGGGTACGGGCTTGCTTCCGGTAGAATGCCAGCTTCTGTGTCGTGAGTCTCACCTTATATAAGTACACGAGGAGGTAGAGGGTGAATAGCCTGGTTCAGTGGACGCCCGTGCTCGGCGTAGTGGCGCTCCTTTTCGCTTGGTACAAGGCCGGCTTCGTTTCCCGTCAGGACCAGGGAACCGATCGCATGAAGGAAATTGCGTCCTTCATCAGCCAAGGCGCGATGGCCTTCCTGCGCCGAGAGTACTCGGTCCTGGCGGTTTTTGCCCTCTTTGTGGCAGTGGCGCTCTTCCTGGCGAACTACTCGAACGGAACCCAGCTGGTCGGGGTCTCCTACATCGTGGGGGCTTCATGCTCGGCGCTGGCCGGCTTCTTCGGAATGCGGGTGGCGACAAAAGCGAATGTCCGGACGACCAACGCGGCCCGCGAGTCGATGGCTCGCGCGCTCAACGTGGCGTTCTCCGGTGGCGTGGTAATGGGCATGTCGGTGGTGGGACTGGGCGTGTTGGGCCTCTCACTTCTCTTCATCCTCTATACGAATCTCTTCGGCACCGGACTCGATGTCATGCAAAACAAGGTGCTACAGGTTCTGTCCGGGTTCAGTTTAGGCGCGTCTTCCATCGCCCTATTCGCTCGTGTAGGAGGAGGGATTTACACGAAGTCGGCCGATGTCGGAGCCGATCTGGTTGGGAAGGTCGAAGCGGGAATTCCCGAAGATGATCCACGGAATCCTGCGGTGATTGCCGACCTTGTCGGTGATAACGTCGGTGACGTGGCCGGGATGGGAGCCGACTTGTTCGAGTCTTATGCGGGAGCGATCATCGGCGGCATGGTGTTGGGATTGGTATTCGTCCGTGACATGGAAGCTGCCGGGACGTCGGTGACGAATCCCTTGAACTATGTCGTTCTGCCCCTCGTCCTCGCCGCGGTTGGGATTCTTTGCTCCATTGCTGGCACTTTCGCGGTGAGAACCGGCGAAGGTAAGAACCCGCAGACCGCTCTCAATGCCGGGACGATCGGGGCAGGGGTGGTCATGCTCATCGTCGCGATCCCCGTGATCCGCACGCTCTGCCCAGAGGCATGGGCCAATCTCTACGGCGCGATGGTCATCGGACTTGCCCTCGGCATCGCGATTGGTTTCATCACGGAGTACTACACTTCAGAAGCGCGGAGTCCGGCGCGAGAGATCGCCGCGGCGTCCCAGACCGGAGCGGCTACCAACATCATCGCTGGCCTGGCCCTGGGCATGAAGTCGACAGGCTGGCCTCTTTTTCTCATTGCCGCCGCGATCCCGGCGACGTATCACCTGGCAGGAGTTTACGGCATCGCGCTCGCCGGACTCGGAATGCTCTGCACAGTGGGAATCCAGCTTGCCGTCGACGCTTACGGGCCCATCGCCGACAATGCGGGAGGTATCGCGGAGATGAGCGAGCTTCCGAAAGAAGTGCGGGCGCGCACCGACAAACTGGATGCGGTCGGGAACACCACCGCCGCCATTGGAAAGGGTTTTGCGATCGGCTCGGCCGCGCTGGCGGCGCTGGCGTTGATGGCCGCTTTTCAGGAACAGGCACGGCTGAAGCCCGAGGAGCTATCTATTCTGAACCCGACCGTACTCGCCGGTCTATTGCTTGGTGGGATGGTGCCGTTTCTGTTCTCCTCGATGGCGATGAAGGCAGTGGGGGAAGCCGCTTTCGACATGATCGAGGAGGTGCGCCGGCAATTCAGAGAAATTCCAGGACTATTGGAAGGCAAGAAAGGCGTCCGCGCCGACCATGCTCGGTGCGTCGACATCGCCACCGCAGCGGCGCTCAAGCGGATGATCATGCCAGGCTTGATGGCGATTGTGATCCCCGTAGTCGCGGGATTCATCGACAAAAACTTGCTCGCCGGCGTTTTGGGCGGCGCGATCGTGTCAGGAGTCTTACTCGCGATCTTCATGGCCAACGCCGGAGGGGCTTGGGACAATGCCAAGAAACACATCGAGGGTGGTGCCTTCGGAGGCAAGGGCTCCGATTCTCACAAGGCCGCGGTGGTAGGCGATACAGTAGGTGACCCCTTCAAGGACACCGCTGGCCCGAGCATCAACATTCTGCTCAAGCTGATGTCGGTAGTGTCTCTCGTGATTGCTCCATTGATCAGGTAACCGGGGTCACGGGGTCAGATCCAGTCTTATCACAGGGGTCTGATCCAAAAGCGTGCATGCGGGCGGCGTGTGCACACTTTTGGATCAGACCGGCGCCTGGCTACGCTGATAAGTAGCACCTTAGTATTTTGGCGCCCCTCCTCTTACTCTAGGGACGGGTCGTTGAGGATCGCGGTGAGTTTGTCGCTATCGATGCTTCCGCCCGAGATCACCGCCACACACTTGCCTCTCTTCTCCTGAGGCATGGCTATCGCCGCCGCGGCAGAAAGCGCGCCGGCGCCTTCGACGATCATCTTGTTGCCGAGCGCCAGATGGCGAATCATCCGCTTGACGTCGGTCTCGGAGACGAGCACGACATCGTCCACGAGCTCCCGCAGGAGGGGAAACATCTCTTCCGTGATGTAGGGGACTGCGACGCCGTCACAAATCGTATCGCAATCAACCGACGTGGGTTTCCCGGCTTCGAAGCTCGCATGAAGTGACGGGCAGCCTTGCGGCTCCACAGCGATCACCTGCACCGAAGGCTTGAGGGCTTTGAGCGCGCTTGCCACTCCCGCGATCAAACCGCCCCCGCCCACCGAGACGAAAACTGAGTGGACGTCGGGGCAATCCGCAAGAATCTCGAGCCCGATACTCGCGTGACCGATCATGACGTTTTGGTTGGTCCATGGATGAACGTAGGCGTATGGTTCCGATTCCCACCCGTGCTCGCGAAGATAGCGGAAGAGCTCGTCGACCGGCACCAGGACCGGCGTCGCACCGTAGGCGCGGACCGCTTCGATCTTGGAGCGCGGGGCGCCTTCAGGCATCAGACTCCTCGCGGAAACCCCGAAATAGCGTGCCGCCCACGCGAGTGCCTGTGCGGTGTTGCCGGCACTGACCGTACTCAAGCCTTTTTGGCGTTCGTCGTCGCTGAGACAAGCGACGGCATTGAACACTCCACGTAGCTTGAACGAAGTCACCGCCTGATGAATCTCGGGCTTTAGGAGAATGTCGCTCGTCGACTCGAAGGAATGAAGCGGCACCAACGGCGTCTCGACGATGACGTTCCGTATACGATCGGCGGCCTGCCGGATGTCGTCGAGCGAAGGTCTGGTGGCGAGTCCCATGGGCGAGTCAGTATGAAGGAAGCCGCAGTCTCTCGTCCACCCGAAAGCGCTACACTTGATAGCGGTGCAACTAAAGGATTTGGTTGAGACTTCTAGGCGGGTTTCGGAGACGAGCGGTCGGCTCGCAAAAATCGGGCTGCTCGCGGAGCTTCTGAAGCGCTTTGCAGAGGAAGAGATGGCCATCGGCACGCTCTATCTCACGGGAGAGCTTCCCCAAGGTCGGATCGGTGTCGGTTGGTCCGCAGTACGGAATGCAACCCCGAAGACCGCAGCCGATACACCAAGCCTGAAGCTTCTCGACGTGGACCGTTCCTTCGATGCCATCGCCGGTACGACCGGACGTGGCTCCGCGGCGGACCGCGCTCTCATTCTCTATCGTTTGCTCGCGCGCGGCACGCAGGAAGAGCAGATATTCCTGACGCGGCTCATCATGGGTGAGCTCCGTCAAGGCGCTCTGGAAGGCGTGATGGTAGAGGCAGTGGCCAAGGCCTCTGAAGTTCCGGCACGAGCGGTGCGAAGGGCGTTCATGTTCGCCGGGGATCTCGGCGCGGTCGCTCAAACCGCTGTCAACGAGGGAGCCGAGGGTCTAGAGCGCATCGGTATCCAGCTCTTCCGTCCCATCAAACCGATGCTGGCGCAGACCGCCGAGTCTGTCAGCGAAGCGCTCGAGCGTTTGGAAACCGCCGCGTTCGAGTTCAAATTGGACGGCGCTCGGGTCCAGGCTCATAAGAGGGGAGAGGACGTTCGACTCTTCACCCGTCGTTTGAACGACGTCACGCCCGCGGTGCCCGAGATCGTCGAGAGGGTGCGTGCCCTGGCGGCGGAGGAGATCATTCTAGATGGGGAGACGCTGGCGCTCCGCTCGGACGGCTCGCCGCAGCCGTTTCAAATCACGATGCGACGGTTCGGGCGCCGACTCGATGTCGCGGCGATGCGCGAAGAACTGCCTCTCACGACATTTTTCTTCGACTGTCTGTACCTAGATGGAGCGAGTTGGGTCGACCGACCGGCCGAAGAGCGTTACGAGGCCCTCTCGAGTGTCGTTTCTTCGGACCAATTGGTCCCGCGCCGAGTGACGGCCCAGCCGGACGAGGCTGCCTCCTTCGAACGTCAGGCGCTCGAAGCGGGACACGAAGGGCTCATGGCGAAAGCGTTGGACGCACCCTATGAGGCGGGCGGACGCGGTCGAAGTTGGCTCAAAGTAAAACGAGCGCACACGCTCGACCTCATCGTCATGGCCGCGGAGTGGGGGAGCGGTCGCCGCCGCGGATGGCTCAGCAACCTGCACCTCGGAGCACGTGACCCAGCTACCGGCGAACCGGTGATGTTAGGGAAGACCTTCAAAGGAATGACGGACGAGATACTGGAGTGGCAAACGAAACGACTTCAGGAGTTGGAAACATCGCGCGACCGCTTCACGATCTACGTCCGCCCGGAGCTTGTGGTGGAAATCGCGTTCAACAATATCCAGGCCAGCCCGCAGTATCCGGCGGGCCTGGCGCTTCGTTTCGCGCGCGTAAAGGGCTACCGCCCCGACAAATCACCGAAAGAAGCCGACACCGTGGACGCGGTGCGGGCGATTCACGAGGCTAGCCTGGGCGCTTCAAAAGGAAGTACTGATTGAGATCATTCGTCCGCCCGTCCGCGGTAAAGACCTCGAAGCACTCCAAGGGTTGGGAGGACACCAGCCGCGCGCTTTCGTCGCTGTCAGTGAAATGACAGTAGCGATACGCCGGCTCCGCATCTCCCCAAGAGAGGATGTGATCGCCCGGCTCGAGCTGGGATGAATCGATCTCGGCCCCAGTCGAGGCGAGGAACGTGTCCCAAGGGATGAGCTTCTTTCTAAATCTCTCGAAGCGGCCGAATTGCCAGATCGAGAAAGCGAGGATCCCGTCGGGCTCGAGTAGACGGCCGAGCTCGATGAGCAATGAGCGCCGCGTGTCGAAGCCTGGCACATGATGGAGAAAGCCAAAGAGCGTGATCAGCGAAAACGACCCGGCTGGTTCGTCGATTCCCGTCATCACGTCGTGATCTTTCAGCGTGATGGTGGGAAGGTCGGATAGTTTCGCGCGAGCGTGCTCGAGCGCAGTTGGACTGAATTCGACACCCATGTAGCTGAACGGCGATTCTAGATGCTCGCTGAGAAAGACGGCGAATCGCCCGTTGCCACATCCCACATCGAGAACGGAGAGGGTTTGTTTCTCCCCAATGAATGGCAGCAGTCGGAGCCAGCCCCGCCACGGCCTCCGACGCGTCGCGCTAAACTCGTCCGCACGTTGGGTGTAGAAGTCCCGGTTGATCTGGTTGAGTGCTAAAATGGTGGCCCGATCCATCGGTTGAGTGTATGAAAAAAGCGACATGGTTGGCACCGTATCATTTTTCACCCGAGCTCCATGAGCGGGAGCTCCGCGCCATCATTCAAGAGGTCGAAGACTGTCCCGATGTTCAAGGGAAGACGCTCGACCGTATTCTCCGAAAATACCCCAAGGGCGGAAAGGCTTTTTTTTCCAAGAGCGAGATCATCCAGGGGTATCGCCACCTGGCCGAGCGCGACGGATGGTCGGGCGATGCTGATCTTTTCATCGAAAAGCTCAAGATGAAGCCGGTGCGCACGCTGAGCGGCGTCACCCCAGTAACGGTGCTGACCAAACCGTTTCCTTGTCCTGGCCAATGCATTTTCTGTCCTAACGATGTGCGGATGCCCAAGAGCTACCTGTCCTTGGAGCCGGGTGCGCAGCGAGCTGCTCAGCACCAGTTCGATCCCTATGAGCAGACGCACTCCCGGCTCAGCGCTCTTCGGCGAATGGGGCACCGGTTGGAGAAGATCGAGCTCATCATCCTGGGAGGGACTTGGTCTTTCTATCCCGAAGGCTACCAGCGATGGTTCATTCGTCGATGTTTCGAAGCGATGAACGACTTCGGTGAGGGTGACTCGTCGAACGGCTCCGTGCGTCATCCTGTCGACTACGAAGAGCTCCGCGAGCAAGTAGACGGTCGGTTCGAGACCAATCCCTACAACGACATCGTTTCCGGATTCCTGCGCTCCAAGGAAAACGGCGAGCTGGTGCACGAATCGGAGTTCTCGACTATCGAAGCGCTCGAGGAGGCACAACGGGTGAACGAAACGGCCCGCCATAGATGTATTGGGCTTTCCGTCGAGACACGGCCGGACTATGTTTCCGAAGAGGAGGTCGAGCGGATTCGAACGCTAGGCGCAACGAGGGTGCAGATCGGTATCCAAAGCCTTTCGGACGAAGTCCTCTCGCTCAACAAGCGAGGCCACGACGTAGCGACCACTCGCAGAGCGGTTCGAATGCTGAGGGAGGCCGGTTTCAAGATCCAGGCTCACTGGATGCCGAACCTCTACGGCTCAACCCCGGAGCTTGATGTCGAAGATTTCGAACGCCTCTTTAGCGATCCAGACTTTCGACCCGACGAGCTCAAGATCTATCCGTGTAGTTTGATCGAAAGCGCCGAGCTGATGGTTCCCTACGAAGCAGGGAAGTGGAAGCCCTACACTCATGACGAGCTTCTGCATGTCTTGGTCGAATGCCTCCGGCGAGTACCGAGTTATTGCCGCGTGAGTCGGGTGATCCGGGACATCCCGGGCGACGACATCTTGGATGGCAACAAAACATCGAACTTCCGAGGTATTGCCGAAGCGGAGTTGGTGGCAAGGGGACTCCAGTGCGAAGACATTCGGAGTCGCGAGATCCGCGGCGAGCGGGTCCCAGCCGAGGACCTTCAGCTGGACGAGATTCGCTACGAGAGCTCCATTGGAGAAGAAGTCTTTCTGCAATACATCGACGACCATCGCCGCATCGCCGGGTTCCTGCGGCTCGCTCTGCCCACACGAGAAGCCTTCATCGATGAGATCCGCGAGAGCGCCATGATCCGGGAAGTGCACGTCTATGGTGCGACCGCTCGCCTTGGCGAGAAGGATGAGCTCAAGACGCAGCACATCGGTTTGGGTCGGAGTCTCATCCTTCGCGCGGAAGAGCTGGCTCGCGAGGCTGGCTTTGCGAGCCTGGCCGTCATCTCGAGCGTTGGCACCAAGGAGTACTACCGGCGCCTCGGTTTCCACGACCGCCGTCTCTACCAGCACAAAAACCTCGTTTCCTGAACGGGAGAACGAAGATGAAATCCATGGTTTGTCTTTTTCTAGTATTTTTCTATGCGCCATCGACTTGGGCCGAGCCAAAACCGCGGGCCCGCGACTTGGGGATCCCGTTCGAAGGCACGCCCGGCGCTTTGAACGCCATCACCGATGTGGCCGGCGTGGAGGTCGGCCACACGACGCTTATCGAAGGTGAGGACGTGCGCACCGGTGTGACGGTCATTCTTCCGAGAGGGGAGAGTTCCAAGGATCCCGTCTTTGCCGGCTGGTTTTCACTCAACGGCAATGGTGAGATGACCGGGACGACCTGGGTGGAAGAGTCCGGGTTTCTCGAAGGACCCATCGCGATCACCAACACTCATAGCGTGGGAGTCGTTCGGGACGCGATCATCCAATGGCAGGCGAAGGAAGACACACTCTTTCAACCATGGTCTCTGCCGGTTGTGGCGGAGACTTACGACGGCTGGCTCAACGATATCAACGGGTTCCACGTCAAAGCCGAGCATGTTTTCGAGGCGCTTAGCGTTGCGGCGTCGGGGCCGGTCGCGGAGGGCAACGTCGGCGGCGGCACGGGCATGATTACCTACGGATTCAAAGGTGGCATCGGGACGTCGTCGCGCAGGCTGAGTGCAGAACAAGGCGGATACACGGTCGGCGTCTTGGTTCAGTCGAATTTTGGATCCCGACCCTTACTGCGCGTCGCCGGAGTTCCGGTCGGTCGAGAGCTGGGGTGCGACGAAGTGCCCTGTCCCTCATGGGGACGACCCCGGCCCCAGCGGGAGGGCTCCATCATTATTGTCGTCGCGACGGATGCTCCCCTGCTTGCGCACCAAGTGAAGCGTCTCGGCCGGCGCGCCGCTCTCGGACTAGCGAGAACCGGGAGCATCTCCGGTAACGGATCGGGCGACATCTTCATGGCTTTTTCGACAGCCAATCCCGGCGCGGCGGGCGCGAAGGACCTGGCTCAGTTGAAAATGCTTCCTAACGGACGATTGGGGCCTGTCTTCCAGGCGACCGTCGAAGCCACCGAGGAGGCCATCATTAATGCAATGATGGCCTCGGAGACCATCGTGGGAAGGGACGACCACAAGGTGGTCGCTCTCCCACATGACGAGGTGCGGGCCGTGATGCGGAAGTACGGTCGGCTCGTCGAGAACGCTTCTCAGGACTGAGGGATCTCCTTGAGATTCCGAGGCCCGGTCTGTTAGCGAGCTGTGCTTATGGCTCGCCGCGGCTATGCTCCCTTGCAATACATACTTTGTTTCGAGATAATCCCTTACGGGGGGATTTATCCGAAATAGAATACAATGGGCAAAACGCTAGGCGCACTAGAGACGCGGTTTTTCGCATATATCCAGCTGCGAAAACTCAAATCGGTGGAGATTGGCGACCTGACGAGAGCCCTCGGCCTGTCACCAACCCAGGAACGGAAACTGTTGAGTCGTTTGTCACAGGCGGGCTTGATTGCCCGCGTTCGTCGCGGGCTCTATTTGGTGCCGCCCCGGCTCCCGTCTGGCGGAAAGTGGAGCCCGGGCGAATTTCTGGCGTTGACCACGCTCATCGGGGACCAAGGCGGCCGCTATCAGATCTGTGGACCGAATGCGTTCTACCGGTATGGTTGGGACGAGCAAGTACTCAACCGTGTCTATGCCTATAACAATCGGCTCTCTGGAGAACGTAGCATCGGTCCCGTCGCGCTGACTTTAGTAAGGGTCTCGGACGAACGCCTCGGCGCGACTGAGGTCGCGAGAACGCCCGAAGGGATCGACGTAGTTTATTCGTCCAAGCCTCGCTCGCTGATAGACGCGGTTTATGACTGGTCCCGATTCAATAGTCTACCGCGAGCATACGAATGGATGCGCGCGGAGCTGGCCAAGGACAGTAAGATCGCAAGCGAATTGGTAAGCGCAGGCCTTCGCTACGGCAATCAGGGAACGCTGCGGCGTATCGGGAAACTCCTCGAAACGCAGGCTGCGCCAGAGTCGCTGCTGCGGAAGTTGGAACAACAGCTCCGACCATCGTCCAGTCTCATTCCGTGGGTCCCGACTCTCCCGAAACGGGGAGGGGCAGATCGCCGTTGGGGCGTCATTTTGAACGACGCGTGGTGATAGCCAAATGGCAAATTACCACGAAGACAATGATCTGTTCCGGGAAGCGTTGACCTATACCGAATCGGACACCGGCTTTAGCGCGCGGTTGATCGAAAAAGACTACTACTGCTCGATCCTACTCCGCGATCTGGGCAGGGCCTTCGAAAGAGGGCTAGTTTTCAAAGGTGGCACTTGTCTGAGCAAGGTCCACGCGGGCTTTTATCGCATGAGTGAGGACCTCGATTTCGCCATTCCAGTATCCTCGAACACGTCGCGCGCCAAGCGACGGGCCAGTGTTGCACCGCTAAAGCGAGAGTTTGACGGATTGCCGACGCGGCTTCCTTGTTTTCGAACTGTCGAGGCGCTGCGTGGATTCAATCTTAATAAGCAGTACATCGGGCGGTATTGTTATCGCTCCGGTGTAACCGGGCAAGATGAGTTCATCAAGGTTGAACTTAGCGTCAGAGAGCCAATTCTCGATCCGGTGGAACGAAAGCCTGCGCGTACTTTGCTCGAGGACCCTCTGAGAAACGAGCCTGCCGTTACGGCGTTTTCCGTCCACGTGTTGTCGTTTCTAGAAGCGTACGCTGAAAAGTGTCGGGCCGCGTTGACGCGAAGAACGCCCGCAATCCGTGACTTCTACGACATTGATCATGCCGTTCGCACCCAAAAGCTAGGTCCAGCCGATACCGGCCTACTGAAGCTTGTGCGCAAGAAGCTCGTTGTGCCCGGAAATTCTGCGATCGACTCTTCTCAACAGAAGCTAGACGTTCTGACCAGGCAACTAGAGTCAGAGTGCCGGCCCGGCGAGGCGGGGGGAGGGGAGGCTGAAGCCTGTCTTGCGGGCGAAAGATTTCGAAAGGTTTGACCTCGATCGAGCTTTTGGAATCGTCAGGAGCCTCGCTGAGGCTCTCTAGTGCCGGCCCGGCGAGGCGGGGGGAGGGGAGGCTCGAAATCGTTTACAGGTCGCTTGGAGTCACCTGCAAACCGATAATACCCTGTTGACTACGATGATTACGACTGCTTTCGTTCGTCGGGTATTGCTGTTGCTGCTGGCTGCGGCGCCAGCGTCAACCGTGCTCGCAGAAGACAAAGGCGGCGCTGTCCGCCTCGTTCTGCAGCTAACGGTGGACGGGCTTCGGGCCGACTTGCTGGCACGCAATGCCGACCGCTTCGGCGAGGGTGGATTCCGTTTCCTCCTCGAAAAGGGAACGGTATTTGCCAACGCGCATTACCAGCACGCTAACACGGAGACGATCGTTGGGCACGCAACACTGGCGACCGGTGCGCAGCCATCGGTCCATGGCATGACCGGCAACGTCTGGTATGACGCGGAAGCGGGTGAACTGACCTACAACATCGAGGACGCGGACCATCTTTTGCTGCCGGTTCGCAAAGAGCAGATGACGGGCGACCAGGTAGACCCGGCGCAGAGGTTGGCTCGGACGCAGGGTCGATCCCCGCGGGCGCTGCTCGCCGAAACACTAGCCGACAAGCTCCTTTCCTACACCGGCGGTCGTGCGAAGGTGTACGGCGTCTCGGGCAAGGATCGGAGCGCCGTCGCCATGGCCGGCCAGGGCGGTAAGGCCTTTTGGTTCTCGACCGACAGCGGTGACTTCGTCACCTCCACTTGGTATTACGACACGTACCCGGACTGGGTTGCCGGGTGGAATGCGGAACGCAAGGCGGACCGTAGCGCCGAAGCAACTTGGTCCCTGCTGAACGATCCCACGGCCTATCGACTCGCGCACCAGGACGGTCGTCCGTACGAAGCCGACCTGCGTGGTTACGGTCGAATCTTTCCGCACCAGTTCGGCGCGGCGGGGAACAAGCTGCTTTATACGCAAGTCATCGCGAGTCCGACGGGCGACAGTCTCTTGGCGGATTTTGCCGAGGTCTTGATCGTTAACGAAGGGTTGGGAAAGGACACAATCCCGGACTACTTATCGGTCAGCTTCTCCGGCGTGGACGCCGTAAATCACTTCTTCGGTCCCTCCAGTTTGGAGAACGAGGACATGGTGCTTCAGCTAGATCGCACGCTGGTCGACTTCCTCGGCTTCATCGACCGCCATATCGGCCTGGACAAAACCCTAATCGTCTTGTCGGCCGATCACGGCATGGCGGAGATGCCGGAGTACATGGCCGAGCGTGGCTTCGATGCAGGGCGACTGACGCCCGATGTCATCCAGGCCGCGGTGGATCGAATCACTGACGGGCTGTTTGGACTCGACGGCCTCGTGAAGTTCTACTACCGGCCGTACCTTTATCTCGATAACGATCGCATCGTAGCCGCTGAGCTGGATCCGCAGGCGGTTCGGGAACGAGTGGCCGATGCGCTGACGCTCGAGCCCGGCATCCACCTAGCCGTCACCCGGCGGCGAGGCCTCAACACGCTGCCGAACTCGAAACTTCTTGGACAGATCCGAAACAACTACCACGAGGTTCGCGCCGGCGATATCTACGTCGTCCAGGACCCCTATTGGTTCAATTTCGACAAGGGCGCGGTGGTCGCCGCGCATGGCTCACCGTGGAACTACGACACTCATGTGCCAGTGATCTTCGTCGGTGACGGGATCCCGACCCGGGTGGTTCACCGCCGCGTGCAGCCTGCAGATGTGGCTCCTACTATTGCTGCCTTGCTAGGGATGACCCCTCCCGCGTCATCTCAGGGTACTGTCTTGGTTGAGGTGCTCCAATAACATGCGCGGGCGAACCCTAGCTTCTGCCGGCCTGGCTGTCTTTGTCGGTTGCGTTTCGTCAGAGCAGCCCGTTTCGAAGCGTCCCAACATCCTGCTGATCGTTGCCGACGACATGGGCTACTCCGACCTTGGCGCCTACGGCGGCGAGATTGCAACGCCGAACATCGACGCTTTGGCGCAATCCGGCGTTCAGTTCACCGAGTTCCACGTGGCGCCCAACTGCGGCCCCACGCGCGGCGCCATGCTGACCGGGGTCGACTATCACCGGGCTGGTCTCGGCGGTAACGTCGAAGTAGCCGCCGAGAATCAGCGTGGGCAACCTGCGTATCAGGGCTACTTGAGGGATGATGTGGTCACCATGGCGGAGCTCCTTCGTCACGGGGGGTACCACACCTATATGACGGGGAAGTGGCACTTGGGGAGTGACGAACGGAATCGTCCAAGCGGGCGCGGCTTTGAGCAATCGTTCGCTTTGATGAACGGTGGAGCGAGCCATTGGTCCGACCAGGCAGCTCTCATCCCGGGCAGTGTTACGCGGTACATGCACAATGGCCAGCCGGTCTCGGAGTTGCCAGACGATTTCTACTCCACGACGGCCTACACGAATCGGATGATCGAGTTCATCGATGAGAACGCAGGCGACGGGACACCGTTCTTTGGGTACCTGGCGTACACCGCACCGCACAACCCACTGCACGTACCGGCCGAGCATATCGAGAAACACCGTGGGCGATACGATGGCGGGTGGGACGTACTAGCCCAGGAGCGGGTCGCGCGCCAGCGGGAGCTTGGCCTACTGGATGAATCAGACACGCCGCATCCTCGGCCGGAGTGGATCTCGGCCTGGGACGAGTTGACGGCAGAACAGCGAGCAGGGCGAGCCCGCGACATGGAAGTCTATGCTGCCATGATCGACTACATGGACCAGAGCGTCGGAAGGGTTCTCGATTACCTACGCGAGATCGGTGCTTACGACGATACGCTCATCGTCTTTATCTCCGACAACGGACCGAGTCGCACAACGATCCTGGATTACTTGGCTTTCGGTGGGGAAACCGCCGAGTTCTTCGCACGGTTCGACAATAGTCTCGACAACAAGGGACTGCCGAACTCTTCCACCGACATCGGGCCCGGATGGGCGTACGCCGCGGCGGCTCCGTTTCGTTTGTTCAAAGGCTACGTGGCGCAGGGTGGTATCCAGGTGCCGGCTGTCGTCAAGTTGCCGGGCTCGATGGAAAAGGCCTCCACGAGGATCGGCGTACCGACCCACGTCATGGATCTCATGCCGACGTTTCTCGAGGTCGCCGGGCAGACCCATCCGGAGACATTCATGGGCAATTCGATCGCACCTCTGCTGGGCGTTTCGCTGATACCATTGCTGACAGGAGATTCGGACGCGGCCTTCACCCAACGGGGATTGGGCTGGGAGGCGTATGGGATGGACGCCTACCGCCGCGGTGACTGGAAAGTACTCAGACTGCCGGAGCCCTACGGCAACGGCCAATGGCAGCTCTACAACCTAGCGGAAGATCCTGGTGAGGTGAACGACTTGTCGGGAGAGAATCCCCAACTAGTCAACGAGCTCGCTCGGGCCTGGGAAGGTTATGCCGAGGCCAATGGTATCATCCGACCCAATCAACCAGTCGCCTACGCGCGTCCGATCTCCGGCCGCAAGCACTGAGGTTACATGGAAAAGGAGGTTCCCTATATGACGAGCCGAACAATCTTCATTTGGAGTGCGGTCCTGGCAGCGATGGTGCTGTTCAACGGCAACGCGCAGCCGTTTCCCGCCCCGCCCGGCGCTACTTCTCAGGCTGGCGTTGGAGATACCGAGGAGGTGGACGCAGACGCAGATCGCATCCTGCGCGAGATGGGCGACTACTTGAAGTCGGCCGAAGAGTTCAGCTTCAAGGCTGACGTTGCCTACGACGAGATTGAGGGAGGGCAGAAGATCCTATTTGGTGGCGTCGCGCACATAGCCATCCGTCGCCCCAACCGATTGAACGTCGAGTTCAAGGGTGACGAACGGCAGAGTCGAGTCGTCTTCGACGGTAAGACGGTGACGCTCCACAACGTTGCCAAGAACGTGTACGCGGTGGCGGAAGCCCCACCCGAGATCGACGCCGCGCTCGACCGCTTCTTCGAGGTGTACGGTTCTTCCGTCCCGATAGCGGATCTCGTCTATGCGGACCCCTATCGCACGCTCATCGAGAACGTCGAAGACGGATTCGTGGTGGGCCAACACCCGGTGAACGGGATCCTGTGCCATCACCTGGCCTTTTGGCAGGAGGGGATCGACTGGCAGATCTGGATCGAGGTCGGACCGCGACCAGTGCCAAGGAAGCTGGTCATCACGTACAAGGACGAGCCGGGCTCGCCACAATACATCGCCGAGCTCTCGGGCTGGGACTTCCACCCTCGGCTATCGGATCATTACTTCACGTTTCGTCCACCCGCGGGATCGGACGAGATCGAATTCCTGCCATCTCAAGAACGTATTCAGCCAAGTGAGCCTATTGAGCCTAGCGAGGAGGACAAGCCATGAAGAAGAGACAAAAGACCACGAGAGTCCGCCGCCCCTTGGTGTTCGTGTTCGCGGCCCTGATGGTTGGGGGCGCGTTGCTTCCGGAGCTAGCCTCTGCGCAGAGGAGAAACGGGAGCGTTCGTCATTCCAGCAAAACCGGCCCGAAAGGCAACACGCGGACCAGCACGACCCGAACGACGAGCCGAGGCCGAGGCACAGCTCGGGCGCCTGCAACCCGGTCGTCCGCCCGCGCCGGCTATCGCGCCGGCGCTCGTACCGGGTATCGGCACGGGAGCTACCACGGTTGGCACAATGCCAGGAATAACTACTGGCGGTGGCGCACCGTGACCGGTCTGTTCAAGTTGGGCGTCTATGCGGCGACCCGACCCAAGCAGTCGACGACGGTGGTCGTGACCGGATCGACTTACTACTACTCGGGCGGGGTCTACTACATGTCATCGGGGAGCGGCTACGTCGTCGTCGCGCCTCCGCCAGGCGCGGTCGTGTACTCGGTGCCGACGTATTCAACCGTGGTCTATGTCGGGACCACCGAGTACGTCTACGTCAGCGGAGCGTACTACGTCCCGACCACGAAGCCGGCGGAACAGCCTCCCCCGCCCGATCCCAACGCGACCCAGACAGCCGCTTCGCCAGAGGAGGCGAAGGATCCTTCCGAGATTACGATGAAGGAGGGGGGCGAAGATCAGAACTACGAGGTCATTGCTGCACCGGTGGGTGCTACCGTGCCCTACCTTCCGGAAGAGGCGAAGGAGAAAACCGTAGGCGGGAAGAAGTACTTCGTCTACAGTGATACGTACTATCGCGCCTTCGCGAGCGATGGCGACACCGTCTACATGGTGGTTGAGGATCCCAGTAAGCAGGCTTGAGCGAGCTCAAGGGAAGTGTGCCGGCTACTGTGACCAGTCGAACGCCAACGTGGAAGGGAACTCATCATTAGCGCCAACTGGGCCAACTGGGCCAACTGGGAGTGAGCCGGCCAGGGCAGAACGAAGATGTTGTACGATCACATCCTTGACGACGTTCCCATTGGGGCGGTGTATGTCGGCGCCGTTCTGCTTTTCCTTTTTTCGGTCGAGGCCGCCTATCAATTAGGGCGGCGGCGGCCGGGCTCCGACGCGTCGCAAAGCGGTATCGCCCTAGGCGCCATGTTCGCGCTCGTTGGATTCTTACTCGCCTTTACATTTGGAATGGCCGGAACGCAGTACGATGCTCGCAGACGATTGGTGATCGAGGATGCCAACGCCATTGGTACCACGTATTTACGCGCGGGGCCGCTGCCGGAACCCCATCGCTCGAAAATCCGTAATTGGTTGCGCGAGTACGTCGCCGACCGGCACGTTGTCAATATTGAGACCGTGGAGCAACTGGCGGCACGTTCCAAACAACTGCAGCAGCGACTCTGGGCCGAGGCGACGGCGGTGGCCCAAGCGCATCCCACCCCTATCGTCTCGCTCTTCATCCAGTCGCTAAACGATATGTTCGACCTTCACACCAAACGAATATCCGTGACCCTTTGGACCCGCATCCCGCCCATGATTTTCGCTACGCTTGCCTTGCTATCCATGCTAGTCATGGCGTTAGTGGGGTACGTGCTGGGCCTGGCTGGTCGCCGTCACGTTTTTTCGACCTCGCTGCTGGTTGTGACATACGCCACGGTTTTCTTGATGGTCATCGATCTGGATCGTCCCGAGCAAGGAATGTTTCAGGTGAGTCAGCAGCCCATGATCGACGTCCGCGATAGCATGGCTGCCTCGACGGAGCCGCGATGAAGAACGCAAGAACCGGCATCGCTGGAGGCGCCCGACGTTCGGCCGGCGGCTAGGTACAAGTGGAAACTCGACCGCAAGTTGGAGAGAGTTTATCGTGACGGGCAGTGGGTCTTGCTAATTTCATGGAAGCAGCAAAAGATGAAGAATTGTAAATCGTTTCGCAGTGCTATTCTTATCGGGGCGCTAGCCATAGCGGCAGGGCTACCCTACACGGCCACGGCTCGGGGGGCTCAGAACGAAGAGCTCAAGAAGATGACCGGGGAGGTCGTGAATACGATCGCCAACTTGCCGGACTATACCGCGTATGACTGGCTCACCTTCTCAATCGCTGACGGCGTCGTTACATTGAGTGGGTTCTCCACCACGACTCGCCTTCGTAGCAATGCCCCAGATGCAGTTAAAAAAGTGGGAGGCGTCAAGGAAGTCAAGAGCGAGATTGAGTATACTCGGGGACCAAAGTCAGACGAACAACTACGGCGCGGGATCTATAAGGCTAACTATGTCACTTACCTCCAGTCCTACGGCAAGGAAGCGATGTATTTCGCCGCGGGTGCGCAGACGGCGCTGCCGCGAGGTCCTCACCCTATCCACATCCTCGTCTTGAAGGGCGATGTTACCCTCAGGGGTTACGTGCACTCCGAGGAAGACAAAGAGGAAGCGTCCAAGGCCGTCAACAATTCCGTGGGGGGCATGGTGAAGTCGCTCAAGAATGAGCTCGTTGTGAAGCCCAAGCAGTCCGAGTAGACGGAAAATCGAAGCGAACGACACAAATCGTCCCACCACGACGGAGAACTCCGTCCAATAAAGGAGTCGGACAATGTTTACGGTCACTGGATGTAGAGCGTTAGCGGCCACGTTTTTTCTTCTAACGGCTAGCACACTTGCTTTGGCAGACGAGGAGGAGGTTCTGAGCGAAGAGTCTCGTGTCGAGACGAGCGAGGTTGAGAGTGTCGAGTCGAGCCCCGAGGCGCTCGCCTTCGTTCAGGCGAAGCCCATGCCGGAGGACGATGAGTGGCATTTTGTTGCCGTTCCCTACCTTTGGATCGTTGACACGGCCGGTACTCGGTCTCAAGCTTCTGTTCTGGGAATCGTGGCCCTACTACCGACTTGGCGGGGGGAAAAACGTCTTCGACGTGATCGGTGGCATTCGTTACTACCGCATCACGAACACCCTCGACTTTAGTCAAATTGGCGGTCCGACCCAGGACCTATCGGTCGACTGGGTGGACCCCATCGTGGGTGGGCGTTTTATCGGCCAGGTGCATCCGAAAGTGCGTGTGACGGCTCGAGCGGACTTCGGTGGCTTCGGGGTCGGTGCAGAACTGACGACGAATCTTCAGGGTGGTGTCGCGATTACATTGAAAGAAAAATTCCTTCTTGTCTTTCAGTACCGCTGGATGGACATCGATTACACACAAGGCGAGACCCGTTTCAACCGCAATTTCTTCGAATATGACGCGACATCGCAGGGGGCCCTCATCGGATTCGGCTTCGAGTTCTGACTTGCTGTCGGTGGGGCAGCGCGCACGCCGGACGGTCGGGTCTACCGTTCGCGCTCCTGTGACTCTGCTGACTGTATTACCCTGATATAGTGCCGCACCGATTGGACATTGCGGGAAGAAGAAAACGCGAAGCAAGATGGAGGTCCTCGATGAGTTGCGCATGCCTGTGCTGGATGGTGCTCACGGTTAACACCTTGATTCCAGTATCCTTGGCCCGCGGGCAAGAGCAAGAACCGGAGCAGAAGACGGAAGAGCCGGAAAAAAAGGACCCCGGCTGGTCCAACGTGGCCGACGTGGGGGTCGTGGCGCTAGCAGGGAATACTTCGTCGATTACGTTTCAGATCGATAACAAGCTCCGGTACCGAACGGAGAAACAGGAGTGGACGCTCTGGGCAGGTGGTCTCAAGATCGAGCCGGCGCAGAGACCCATTGCGGTCGGCACCGTCGATGGTTTCGCTGTCGTCGAGCCGTCGCGTTTCGTGGCGGCCGCGCGGTACTACATCGCTTCTCGCTTTGAGAGGAAAATAAAGAAGAACTTTTTCGGTGTAGGCGGCGGTGGCTGGAGCCGCGATCAGAACGCAGGAATCGAGAACCTTCTCAGCCTATATGGAGGAGTGGGCAACGTCTGGCTCGATCGCTCCGAGCACAATCTTCGCACCGATTACGCGATCGCATTCACGCATCGAGTAGAAGACATCCCCGATCCGGCAAAGGAAGAGCGCTATCCTGAGGCTCGATTCGCCATGGAATACGTTATCGGATTCGGCAAACATGCCAAGTTCAATAGCAACTTCATTTTTCACACCCACATCGGGGAAGCCGCCGACTATCGGTTCACCCTTAGCAACTCAGTCACCGCCAGCCTGACCAACATCTTCTCGCTAAGGGGAAGTCTGCAGCTCTTCTACTTTAACCAGCCGTCGCTCGAAGAGATATCGCTCTACAGCGTTCCTCCGGATCAAGGAGGCGTGGCGGACGGCACGGTTCTCATCCAACGCGAAAAGCTCGACATGTCGTTGAAGCTTTCGTTAGTCGTTACCTTCTGGGGTTCTTAGCCTCAAGAGTAGTTGTTTTTCCTATATCAAAATATTCACTAAGGCCCCGGAGCAAGCTTGATGAGAGAATTACAAGACAATTTTTGTGAACGGTCCCCATCGGCGGGGGCGCCGGCAAGCTGGTCAAAGTGGGCAGGCGTGGCATCGACCTTCAAGTTTCCGCCTTCTACAACGTCGTCCATCCGGAGGCCCGGCCGCACGCGGACTGGACCTTGCGAATACAGCTTCAGTTCCTATTCGCGAGTTAATCCCAGTGACGTGCCACCGACTTCGGTCGGCACTGCGCCGGTAGAAGTTCTGACCATGATTGTTCATGGCATGACGTCTGGCTCAACGCCGCTGTCCGTCGTTGATTAATCCGTGAGTGGATAGTGGAGCTCCGCGCCCACCAGGTGCGCCGGATGGCGCCGGGCTTCGGACGAAACTTCGTCACGCGGCCGTTGAAGACCGAGGCGGAGTACAAGTTCCCCTCCTCATCAGCTGAAAAGCTGGTGCTCACCATTCAGGTATCCAAGGCCTCCGCCCGAGGTGCCCCAACCGTAGAGGAGCTTGCCGTTCAGGTCGTAAGTGAGGATCTTCTGGGTCACGCCAATCGATGTCGGTCGGCCGCGAGAAGTGATTACCATCCCTCCCCGCTACACCCCTCTCGCCGAGCGTCATTACCAGATCGCCGTCATTCGTGAACTTGTGGATGAGGTGCAGGTTGTCGTCGATCACCCAGACGTGCTTGTCGGGATCGTAGGGGCTCATCTTGATCTTGTGCGGCCCGCGCCCGCCCGGCACATCGAAGAGCTGGCCGTGCTGGGTCCACGCCTCGACCATCTTGCCGTTGCGATCCACGACGAAGATGCAATGTTCGTAGCGCAGTCGCGCGGCGTCTTCAATCAAGTTTCGTGGTTGCTTCACCGAACGTCCCTGAACACAAGTACTTACACGCATCTTGTCAGTGGGGGAGAGTTGCTCTCGGAAGACATATGGACTATGGCTTGATCGACTGTTTTAAAAAGGCTATTATAGCTTTATGAAAGTAGCTACAATATCCCAAACGAAAAATCAGCTCAGTGCTTTGCTGGACCGGGTTCGTCACGGAGAAACCATCCTCATTGTGGACCGCGACCGTCCGGTAGCTCGGTTAGAACCTGTCGTAACAGCCGAGGAAGGCGACGAAGACGGACGTCTATCTCGATTGGAACGGGCGGGTTTGATTCGCCGCGGCCGTGGCTCGGCGGGCCAGGAGGTTTTGAAAAACCGCCCGCCGAAGGCCGTGAAAGATGGCGACATTCTTCAAGCGCTTCTGGCCGATCGCGAGGAGGGACGGTGAAGTTCTGGGACAGCTCTGCGGTGGTTCCGCTATTGGTTCAGCAGAGTGCGTCGCCGGCAGTCGAGGCGTATTTCCGAGAAGACCCCGGTCTCATCGTTTGGTGGGCAACAAGGGTCGAATGCGATTCAGCGATCGCTCGCTTGGAGCGGGAGCGCAAGCTGTCACCGAAGAGTACCGATGAGGCCTTCCGTCGTCTCGACGCGATCTCCTCCCTCTGGCACGAGGTTCAGCCAGTAGATGTTCTTCGGGAGGCCGCTCGTCGAGTGCTCCGGCTACACAGCTTGAGAGCAGGTGACTCTTTGCAGCTAGCGGCAGCATTCATGGCTGCTGAGAACCGGCCATCGACTCTAGAGTTCGTTTGTTTGGACGACCGACTCGGAGGGGCTGCCCGGCGCGAGGGTTTCCAGGTGTTGGGAGTCTAGAACTCCCATCACTCCTCCTCGAATCGGGCTAGAATAAGCCTACCCATGCCGCTATCCAAGTTCCATCCTCTGATTTCCGCTTGGTTCAACGAAAGGTTCGAGGCGGCGACGGAACCCCAACTGCAGGGGTGGCCCGAGATCCGCTCCGGCCAGGATGTGCTGATCTCGGCACCGACCGGCTCGGGCAAGACACTGGCAGCGTTTCTCCTTTGCTTGGATGGGCTAGTTCGCTCGGCGAAGGATGGGACGTTAGAGGACCGTACTTACGCGCTCTACGTGTCGCCGCTCAAAGCACTGAGCAACGACATCCACAAGAACCTCGAGCGGCCCCTGGCGGAGATTTCAGCCCTGGCGGCGAGCCGCGGTGAGGTCATGACACCGATACGCGCAGCTGTCCGGACCGGGGACACACCGGCCTGGGAGCGCCAGAGAATGCTGCGCAAGCCTCCGCATATTCTTGTCACCACGCCGGAGTCACTCTTCATTCTGCTTACCGCAGAGAAGAGTCGTCAGATTCTTCGTCGGGTAGGGACGATCATTGTTGACGAGATCCACGCCGTCGCCGACGACAAACGGGGATCGCATCTGGCTTTGTCTCTGGCACGGCTCGAGGATTTGGTCGTCAAGAACGGTGGCTCTAGACCTCAACGGGTCGGGCTTTCGGCGACGGTCAAGCCGATCGAAGAAGTCGCTGGATTCTTGAGCGACAAGGTCACCATCGTCGACATCGGATACCGTCGTGAGATGGATCTTGCGGTCGCGGTGCCCGAGGATGAGCTCGGCGTCGTCGCCACTAACGAGATGTGGGGTGAGATCTACGATCGACTGGCTCAGCTGATCGAGGCCCATCGCACGACGCTCATCTTCGTCAACACCCGACGTTTGTCGGAGAGAATTTCCCATCACCTGACCGAACGCCTGGGCGGAGAAGCGGTGATGGCGCACCACGGGAGCCTTTCGCGAACCCTACGCTTGAAAGCCGAAGAGAAACTGAAGGAAGGCAAGCTCCGCGCGGTTGTAGCGACGGCGTCTCTCGAGCTCGGTATCGACATCGGTTCGGTCGACCTCGTTTGTCAGATTGGCTCTCCCCGCGCAATCGGAGTTGCGCTGCAGAGGGTTGGACGCTCCGGGCACTGGATGGGGGCGACGCCCAAGGGACGCTTGTTTGCGACGACGCGGGACGAGCTCTTAGAGTGTGCGGCCTTGATTCGTGCGATTCGCTCCGGGGAGCTCGACCGTCTCGAGATCCCGGACGCGCCCTTGGACGTCATGGCGCAACAGATCGTCGCCGCCGCGGCATGCGAGGACTGGTCGGAAGAAGATTTGTTCCAACTCCTCCGCGGAACCTATTCCTACCGGAATCTCGACCGTGCCGACTACGACGCGGTACTCGAGATGCTCTCTGAGGGAATCGCAACCAAGCGCGGACGGGGAAGGGCCTATCTCCATCGTGATCGGGTCAACCATCGACTTCGGGGTCGACGCGGCGCTCGATTGGCCGCCATCACCTCGGGGGGCGCGATTCCCGACAACGCCAACTATCTCGTCGTTGCGGAGCCGGAGGGCAAGGTCGTCGGCACACTGGATGAAGATTTCGCGGTCGAGAGTATCTCCGGCGACATCTTCTTGCTCGGCGCGAGTTCCTGGCGCATCCGCCGCGTCGAAACGGGTCGAGTGCGTGTCGAAGATGCGCACGGCGCCGCCCCGACGATTCCTTTTTGGAGAGGCGAAGCGCCCGGCCGCACAGTCGAGCTCTCTCAGGAGATTTCGAGCATTCGGGAGGAGATCGCGAGCCGCTCCGATCGCGGACGGGACGAGGCGCTCGCTTTTCTAAAGGACGAATGCGGCTTGGATCGGCGGGGAGCGGAGCAGGCGATCGATTACGTGAGGGCCGGCCGGACCGCACTCGGTGCGCTGCCGAGCCACGACACAGTAGTGGCGGAGCGATTTTTCGACGAGGCGGGCGGCATGCAGCTGGTGCTCCACGCGCCGTTCGGATCCCGCATCAACCGCGCCTGGGGGCTGGCGCTTCGGAAGCGTTTCTGTCGTTCCTTCAATTTCGAGCTCCAGGCCGCGGCGACCGATAACGGCATCGTGATCTCCCTCGGGGAGCAGCACGCATTTCCTCTCGAGATCATCTTTGGATTTCTGAATACCAACACCGTCGAGCACGTTCTCACGCAGGCGCTCTTGCCGACACCGATGTTCACTGCTCGCTGGAGGTGGAACGTTTCGCGGGCCCTGGCGGTGCTTCGTTTTTCTGGCGGCAAGAAAGTCTTTCCGGCCCTTCAAAGGATGAGGTCGGACGACTTGCTGGCGGCGGTGTTTCCCGATCAAGCGGCCTGCGCCGAGAATCTCGCCGGCGAGATCGACGTTCCGGACCACCCCTTGGTCAAGGAAACGATCGGCGATTGTCTTCACGAGGCCATGGATCTCACCCGCTTGACGGAGTTGCTTGAAGCGATTTCGGCAGGTGAGGTTAAGACGGTTGCCATCGATACCGCGGAGCCGTCGCCTTTTTCGCACGAAATCTTGAATGCGAATCCTTACGCGTTTCTCGATGACGCGCCTCTCGAAGAGCGGCGAGCCCGCGCGGTTCAATTGCGTCGGACGCTTCCGGGTGAGCTCGTGGAGGAGGCGGGTGCCTTGGATCCCGCCGCCATTTCGCAAGTGCAATCGGAATCGTGGCCGGTGGTGCGTGATGCCGACGAGCTTCACGATGCCATGCTCACGCTCGCGATCGCAGAACCCAACGCCGAGTGGGAGCCTTTCTTGGGCGAGCTCGAGACTGATCGTCGCGCGACCAAGTTGGAACTGGACCAGACGACATTTTGGGTCGCGGCAGAACGAATGGATCTGGTGAAGGCAGCTTATCCGCAAGCGGCCTTCTCGCCGGCCATCGACTCGGTACCTCCAGTCGGTGGTGTGCCCGAGAGTCGGGAGGCGGCGGTTGCGGAGGTTCTTAGAGGTTGGCTGGAGTCCACCGGCCCGCAGACCGCTACAGGATTAGGCGAACGGCTCGCCATACCGAAGGAGCTCGTCGATGTAGGGCTCTTGCGGCTCGAGGGAGAGGGACAGGTTCTTCGCGGGAGCTTCACACGTCGTACGACGCCCGATCGAGAGATGGAGTGGTGCAATCGACGGCTCTTGGCTCGCATCCACCGTCTCACATTGGGGCGCCTGCGAAAGGAGATCGAGCCGGTCACGACGCAGGACTTCATGCGTTTCCTTTTGCGGTGGCAGCATGTGAGCTCGCGGAATCGCTTACACGGCGTCGACGGAACGTTCGAGATCATCCGCCAGCTACAGGGTTACGAGCTTTCAGCGGCGGCTTGGGAGTCTCGTATTCTTTCCGCTCGGCTGGGCCGATACGAATCGGATCTCTTGGATCGGCTCTGCCTTTCCGGAGAAGTCATGTGGGGAAGATTATCGCGGCATCCCGCTTTCAGCGCATCCGGTGACACTAACGGCGGCAACGGCCGGCGGGTTCGACCGACTCGCGTCGCTCCGCTCTCGATCTTCCTCCGCGAAGACGCGGAGTGGTTGCTAGGCGTTGCGAAAGCCGCCGGTCCCGGTGAGCTGGAAACAGCGGCGCTATCGCATCCCGCGCGCGAGGTGTTGGGCGAGTTGGAACGCCGCGGAGCCTCTTTTTTCGAGGAGCTGAGGCGGGGAACGGGTCGTTTGGCGAGCGAAGTGGAAGATTCGTTATGGGAGCTTCTGGCGGCAGGTTTGGTATCGGCGGACGGTTTCGAGAACCTCCGTTCCCTTGTCGACGCTAAGCGGCGGCGAGGCGAAGGCCGTGGTCGATTGGGCCGCCCCCGTCACGCCGCCGGACGGTGGGCGCTATTGCGAGCCATCCCCAGAGTAGGGGACGTCGAGGAAACAGTCGCCGCCGATCCTGTCGAACGTTTCGCTAGGCAATTGTTGCGGCGTTGGGGAGTTGTTTTTCGAGATCTATTGGCCCGCGAGACCCTAGCTCCCGCATGGCGAGATTTGCTGGTCGTTTTCCGTCGTCTCGAGGCGAGAGGGGAGATCCGAGGTGGTCGCTTCGTGAGTGGCTTCCTGGGGGAGCAGTTCGCGCTTCCGGAGTCCCTCGAGCTCCTACGGTCGGTGCGTAAGTCCAGCAAGGACGGCGAAGAGATTCGGCTCGCCGCCGCCGACCCTCTCAATCTTCTCGGTATCGTCCTGCCCGGTTCTCGACTGAGTGCGTTATCGGGCGAGGACCTCCGGCTTCGCGACGGTGTACCGTTCGAGCCCTCCGAGGCTACCGCGCACCCGACTGCTTTTGTGAGCACCAGCCGTGTTTCCATTTGAAATCTGTCGGTAGCGCCACGGCATATTGGTCCGATCTCTTTGCTGTGCTACAATTGAGCCATCCTTCAACAAAGAATTTTCTCAACGATCGGCTTGGCCACAAATGCCGTTGGCAAAACCTTCGATAGAACATTTCTAGAAACCACGATGGAGGTGGGTGAATGAAACGAGTCATGAATTGGTCGCTGGCGCTGGCTGCGATCGCAGGGTTGATGGTTGCAGCGAACGCCCATGCGCAGCGGAAAGGGCGCCAGGAAGACTACCAGAAGAAACTGCAAAGTAAGTTGGACTCCATGCTTGGGGAGAACATGACCGCGTATGCCGCACAGCTAAGCGAGGAGGGCGGGAAGCTCAAGAAGAAGGATCGGTGGAAGTGCGAAGTGAGAATGACCGACTCCGCCGACTACCCGGACAAGGCGGACGCCGAGATCAGCCTGACCATGCCTGTCGACGAATTCAAAGAGTTCGCCCCGATTGCGGTTCTGGAGGCGGTCGCCGTTCCGCACAATTTCCCGGCCGGGAAGATCTACGTTCGGGAGACCGGAAGCCGGCGTGTCGGCTCCATCGACTTTCGGGCCGCTGACCCCATCGGTAACAAATACGGGACGGGTAAGCCGAACGCAATGGAGAAGGCTATCGCCGAGATGAACACGGCCCTCAAGTGGCATTAGGTCGATAGCTCGAACGCAAGACCAGGGACCGGCTGGCTACCTTCCTCTTCGGAGGTAGCGGCCGGTCCCATTTGTTTTTTTGTGACCTACTCCCTCGGCCCTCCACTTTTCCAGGAGCGCAATCCACAAACGACCCGTTTCGTCGGTGTAGATCAACTGTCCGTCGGAGTAGACCTTAGCGAGGTCCTCCAGGCGGTGAGCAGTCGCCCACTCAATGACGGGTTGTAGCGCTATGTTGACCGATCGCATGAAGTCCGTCGACCGCGACGTCCCAACCGACCATAGCGCGAAACGCCTCGCGGTCGCCGCTGTAGCTTGCGTGTTGGTCGCGGATGACGAAGTCCTCGGCCAAGTGCGACATGGCTGCCTCAACATCATGGCTTTGAAGGGCGCGGGCAAAGGAGTCGAAGACGGCGCGGGTGTCCGAGGAAAGCGTGATGCCGGCAGCGAGCACAACTAAGCCGGCGATGGAGTACATGGTCTCGACTCCCGAATCCAGCTCGAACATCCAGGTCTCCTTTCGATTCACGAAGAAGTATTCTTGAGCTCAACGCCCAAATAGGCTAGGTAGGCTCGGCTGAGCTCGTCGATGAGTTGTTTGTCTGTTCGCTTCATCGGATTCCAGCCGGTCTGGCCGAGAAGAATCCAGTCGTGCAATGTCGCGAGAACGAGCTGGAAGCCGAACTCCGTAGCTAGTACCGGATCGGGATGGGTTATGGCAGCCCGGAAGCATAGAAGTAGGTCCCGAACTTTCTCGAACACATAGGCGTTGAGCTCCGCGGTGCGCTTCGTCGTCGTTGCTTCGGGATGCGTACAGGCATGAAGTCCCAGGGCACGGAGGCGTTGCCCGTACTTGCGATGTCCACGCACCATGACGCGAACGACCTCCCGTACAACGTCCTCCACGTGGGCACCTTCCCATCGGGCGGGGGAGAGTAGCTCGTCCCATTTCTGCCTACCCTCCTTCCAGATGCGCTCATCGAGGCACTGAAGTAGTGATTCCTTGCTGCGAAAGCGTGCATAGAAGGAGCCGACCGAAACGTCGGCCCGCGAGACGATCTCGGAGATGGAGATGCCATCGAGGCCTCTCTCGCAGATGAGCGCCTCGGCGGCGCTCACGATCCGGTCCAGAGTGTGTTGACTCCGTTCCTGTAAAGCTGGGTTGACTCCGTATGTCATTGAATCGGTTGCCATTACTTTCTAATCTAGAATTAGAATATTAATTCTAGTTCTATGGCGGGGGTTGTGTCAAGTGTCCTATCGGCGCGCTCAGGTTGGTTGCTTTGGGCTTCTGAGCCTGTTAGCCTCGATTCATGCGATGGTTATGGCTGCTTTCAGCGATGGTTGTTTTTGCGATCTCCTGTGGGGTTGCCGGCAAGAAGGCGCCTCCTGAGGAGACGGTGCTATCACTTCTTCGCGATGAGGCCCAGAAGCTGAAGATAGAAGGAGAGAACCTGGACCCATCGTACGGGGTCACGGCCAACTGGGAGATCGAGGACGTTCAAGTTCGCAAGCTGAACAAGGACGAATCCCAGCCATGGGGTGGCACCGTCCGGTTCAAGATCACGTCGCGGTTCCGGGAGCCGGACGGAATGACTTCACAAGAGGAATTCGTGAAGAACTTCGAATACGGTTGGGACATGGTGCTCGAGGGCTGGACGGTTCGCTAGAGGCGCCCGACCGGCTGGTTGGGCAGCAGGGCGTCCAAAATACGCGGGGAGACGTGGAAGATGACCGATAAAAGGAACTGCGTCTACAACGCGAGCGGGGAGGCTCAAGCGCAGCAGATCCGTGCCTTCTTGGAGGCCAATGAGATCCCATGCTCGTTTCAGGGTGAAGCGCTGCGGAAGACTCACGGCTTCACCGTGGACGGTCTAGGCATGGTGGAAATCCACGTGCCCGAGGCGTTCGTGGAGCAGGCACGCGAGCTTCTGGCCGTCGCGGAGTCGGGCGAGCTGAGTCTTGCGGAAGACGAAGACGTCGACGAAGCTTGAAAACCCAGTGTGCAGCGTCCGATGCGTCGCCGACTGCCCCTGTTCGGGAAGAGGGCGCCTGCCGACATCGATAATGGTAACGCGACGTTTCGGCGTCGGCCAGGTCTAAGGCGCGCCCGCTTGGGTCGAAAGGGGGGCGCTCACCTGAACTCTAAGGGCATTCTGTCTGACCTAGGCGATGCCCCGGCGGGGGCTAAGGTCAGTTTTGGCTGCCGCTTTGGTCGTAGTTTTGGCTGCCGCTTTGGTCGTAGTTTTGGCTGCCGCTTTGGTCGTAGTTTTGGCTGCCGCTTTGGTCGTAGTTTTGGCTGCCGCTTTGGTCGTAGTTTTGGCTGCCGCCTTGGTCGTAGTTTTCGATGTCGTGCTTGTCGCAGCCTTCTTGCGACCTCCCCTTCGGCGTTTCGGAGGGGGCTCGTCGCTAGACGCGAGGCTGACGATGTCGGTAACGAATTTTTTCTTCCCGTGCTCGTCAAACTCGATCGTTGTGTATTGTGGGTCGACCTCGGTGATGACACCCAGGCCGTATTTCTGGTGGTTCACTCTCGACGTAACTGGCATCGATTTCATTGGGCTCTTTCTGAATAGGCGGACAGTAACGCAATATTCTATCCGCTTTGGCGGTCAATAGCAAGTCGTGTATTCGGTGCGTCTTACGGGGAGACTTTGCACCATATCCGCGTTAGGCTTCGGATTATCGTGTCGGGAAGTCGGTCGAGACTCCGAAGCCAAAGACGAGCCGATTCTTGGTAAACAGGAAGAAGTTCGACTGGCGATCCAGATAGTCGGCCGACACGTACGCCCTCCAGAATCCTCCAATACTATGGTTGATGCTCAGGGAGTAGATATCGAACCGATCCTCGATGGCTTGCTCGACCAGCTCTCCTTCGTTGTTGATGATCTCCGTGGGCCGCGGATAGTTGTTTCGACCAATGATCACGCCGGGCGTGAAGTAAAAGGAGCGGGTAACCCAAACGTCGACCTCACCTCCGAAGCGGTGCTCGATGAAGTACCAATTCCCTGCTACCACTGACGGAAAGGTGTCGCGGGAGTAGATCGTCCTGACATCGAACCGCTCACCCATCTGTGTGAGCACATCCACGGACCCGACGAGTCCCGAGTACTCGGGTTGTAGCACGAACTTGGGGACCATGTGCTTGTAGCCTATCAGCGCCTGCCCGCTCACGTTGGATTGCGGCCTGAATTCGAAACCGCCCTCCGCTCGGTAGGCCTGTCCGTCTCGTAGCGATGCGGCCTCATCGAAATCCATGAGCTGATACGACCCCTCGATGACCGCGGAGGTCTTCGAGCTGAGGTGTCGCGTAAAGCGAAGGGCGTAACTGTGCTCGGTTCGGTTCAGCAGCTCCGTTGAACGGAGCGGACTCGCGAACACGTCTTGATATTGGAGGCGATTGTGACGGTAGCCCAAAGTCAGTAGATGGCGTGTTCCGAGGGATAGGTCCATCTCTGCCAGGAGCGTGTTTTGTCGACGGTCGGCAGGAATGTCGAACTCGCTGGAGGGCCTCGTCTTTCCGTTCCGAAACTCGTCGTAAACCCGGAAGAGGATCTTCCTGCCTCCCACTGCGCCTCCCAGGCGCGTCACGTTGAAAATATCGCGCAAGCCTGCGACCTGGTTGTAGTAGACGAAATTCACTTCCTCATAGACCTCGAGGAGCGCGTGGTTTTTCAATGGAGTCACGACGCGGATCCCAGGGGCGATCCTGGCGGCAAAGTCGTCGATCTGTTCGGTTGCGGAGGCCGAGGAGAGGCTGTTCGAGTCGTAGCCGGCCCCGATACGGATCTGCGGTCTCATGCGGAAAGGGCCGAGCGTCCAGAGGCTTTCCTCGATCGCCGAGTCGATTTCAGCCTGCGTCAGGTGCTCGCTCTGCGCGAGAACCGGCCATGCATTGAGAATGACTAGCAATGCCGCCGCTAGACTGCCAACGAGGATGGGTTTCGTGGTCAATCGTACTTGGCGCACTTGGCGCATTTGGTCACCCGCGTGGAAGATAGGAACGTCCGGGTCAAGAGAGATCCCGAGGGCTCCCGCTTCGTTGAGTTTTTGTTCTGACTGGGAAAAGGAACTTCTAAAATTGTGCCATGGGTGTCGGGAAAAGGCAACACGAGGCAACTGTCACACCGCCCGAGCCATGGGGGCCCGGGTGGACATTGACTTACTCGAACTCATTGAATATATTGAGCGATTGCAGGAGCGGCCCAACACCAAAGAATGGGGTGCGGGCCGCTTTCCTGCGTAGGAAGAGGTGGCGCGGAGCCGCCCGGAGGAGCCCAGGCGGCGTCTCTAGCCGACTGTCGGCCCATCCCACCAACTATTTCACTATCGAGGAGATTTTCGTGTCCACTCACGTTGTCGAGCCCCATGGGGGCTCACTACAGAATTTAATGGTTTCCGACGGGCGGGGTGCCGAGATCCAAGCCGCGTCCCGCGATTGGCCTTCCTGGGATCTCACGGGTCGGCAGCTCTGTGACCTCGAGTTGCTGCTCAACGGTGCCTTTTCACCTTTGAAGGGGTTCATGGGGCGGGCCGATTACGAAAAAGTCTGCGAGTCCATGCGACTAGCCAACGGCTTGCTCTGGCCCATTCCGATCGTGCTCGACGTGACGGAAGATGTGGCGAAAGGCCTCGAGTCCGGCTCCACCTTGGCGCTCCGGGATCCAGAAGGCGTCATGCTGGCGGCGTTGCACGTAGATGACGTATGGCAACCCGATCGCACTGCCGAAGTGAAGTCCGTATACGGGACGGAAAACCGCGAGCACCCAGGCGTCGCGCACGTACTCGAGAGGACGAATCCGTACTATGTGGGTGGAAGACTCGAGGGTCTTCAGCTCCCGATTCATTACGATTTCGGTTCGCTTCGGCTAACGCCCGAAGAGCTTCGGGCCAATTTCTCCCGGCTCGGCTGGCGACGGGTGGTTGCGTTTCAAACTCGTAACCCGATGCATCGCGCACACTTCGAGCTGACCCTGCGAGCCGCCAAAGAGGCGGAGACCAACCTCTTGATCCATCCGGTCGTTGGAATGACCAAGCCGGGCGATTTGGATCACTACACCCGCGTTCGCTGTTATCAAGCACTACTGCCTCACTACCCGAAGAACACTGTCAAGCTTTCTCTGCTGCCGTTGGCCATGCGTATGGGGGGGCCGAGAGAAGCGGTCTGGCACGCGATCATCCGCAAGAACTACGGGTGCACCCATCTCATCGTCGGACGAGACCATGCCGGTCCGGGTAGCGACTCGAAGGGGAAGCCCTTCTATGGACCCTACGACGCTCAGGAGCTTCTGAAGAAGCACGAGTCAGAAATCGGCGTCGAAATGGTTCCTTTCAAGATGGTCGTATACGTCGAGGAGCAAGATACCTATTTTCCGGTCGACGAGGTTTCGGAAGGAACGCGGACCCTCAATATTTCGGGAACCGAGTTGAGAGAGCGACTCGCCGGAGGTAGAGAGATTCCCGGCTGGTTTACCTTCCCCGACGTGGCGCAAGAGTTACAGCGTACCCATCCCCCACGACACAAGCAGGGATTCACCGTTTTCTTTACCGGGCTCTCCGGCGCTGGAAAGTCCACTATCGCCAACGTGCTCCTGGTCAAGTTTCTGGAGCTGGGTGGCCGTCCGGTAACGCTTCTGGACGGAGACATTGTCCGCAAAAACTTGTCGTCTGAGCTGGGTTTTTCGAAAGAGCATCGAGACATCAACATCCTCCGTATCGGTTATGTGGCGTCCGAGATATCACAAAACGGCGGCATAGCCATCTGCGCTCCCATCGCTCCGTATGAGAACGTACGTCGCGAAGTGCGTAGCATGATCGAGAAGGTCGGCGGGTTCTGCCTGGTCCACATCGCGACGCCTCTCGAAGTTTGTGAGCAGCGGGATCGAAAGGGCATGTACGCCAAGGCTCGAGCGGGCATCATTAAAGAGTTCACAGGAATATCGGATCCCTATGAAGCACCTCCGGCGTCGGAGGTGACCGTCAACACCACGGACATGAGCCCGGAGGAAGCGGCCAACCAGATCATGCTGCACCTGGAACGGCAGGGCTATATAGGCGTCACGAGCTAGGTCGGTCGTCGAACTTGCACGCAATGGGTTGCCATTCAGGCGCTTTTCCCGTATCATCGACAAGTTCACAAGCAAATAAGTTCTGCGGCCTGTCCGAAGTTATTGGTCGCAAAGAGTCCGGGCTCCCTTAGCCGGGAGTGCGGTGTGGCTCCTTTCTGAGCCTTTTCCCAACCAGTGCTTGGAGGGGCGGCACGTCGTGCCGTCCCTCCAAGCGTTGACCCGCAAGATGGTCTCTTCTTCCGCTAATCCCTCTCCCTTTGGGAGAGGGCCTGGGTGAGGGTGGAACGCTCTTCATCCGTTAATGCCTAACCCCTCACGGTAGACTGCGGCCGTCAAGATACGCTGTGCCAAAGAAAAACGTTGCCAGACGGCGGGTGAGGGCAACGGTCGTCTTCGTGGCCGGCGTTCAAAACCATCCTCACATTCGCAACAGCTTCCGCGGCGGGTGGAACGGCCGGGTAGGTTAGAATGTTCTTCGGCTCTCCCGTGAGCAAATCGAGATTTCATTGAGGAACAGGTGACTTTGTTGTGAGCAACCATGATGTGGAGGCGCGGAGAGAGGATCTCGAGCGCATCAAGAAGGCGCTAGACGAGTCGGCGCGAATCGCTAGTTCTTTTACGCCGGACAGATTCGAGACCGAGCAGAAGGGGTCTCGTGGTCCCGTCACGGCAGCTGACCGTGCGGTGAACGAGTTTCTACTGGAGACACTTCCTCGCGACGGGGACGGTTGGCTCTCGGAGGAAACCGTCGATGAGCCCAGCCGTCTGGATCGGCGGAGGGTTTGGGTTGTCGATCCCATCGACGGCACGTTGGAGTTCGTAGAAGGAATCCCCGAATGGTGTGTCTCGATTGGGCTCGTGGAGGACGGGCGGGCAGTGGCGGGGGGGATTTGCAATCCCGCCGCCGGCGAGGTCTTCCTTGGCTCGGTGGAGACAGGCATCAGCTTTAACGGCGAGGCGTTGGAGGTTCCCGTGCGACGGGACACCCAGGACCAATTGGTTCTTGCGAGTCGCAGTGAGATTAAGCGCGGGGAATGGGCCGCCTACGAGAGTCGAGGGTTCACGATTCAACCGATGGGCTCGGTGGCCTATAAGTTGGCTCGAGTGGCGGCAGGACTAGCCAATGCGACGTGGACGCTGGTTCCCAAGCATGAGTGGGACGTAGCCGCTGGAGCGGCACTCGTCGTCGCTTCGGGCGGCGTCGTGAAGACGCTCGGGGGGGAGGTACCGGTTTTCAACCGCTCCAAGCCCAAACTCACAGGCCTCTTGGCCTTTGGTCCCGGCCAAGAGCACCTTTTCGAAACAGCCTAGTCAAGAAGACCGACGAGAGCCTTCAGCCCGGGCCTTCTCATCAATGCCGCGGGGCCCCACCCCCACGGCTGTCCCTCCGCCGGCAAGCGGCTTCGGGACGGCTGAAGGCTCTCGCCGGCCGCTCGCACCTGAACCCGCTTTGACATTCGGCAAACTACTCGATATATTGGGTTAACTGTTTTCACCGAATCCAAAATCTAACGAGGCGTCATGAAAAAAGGCGGTAGTTTTTCTACGGCCAGCCGTGTGGGCTTCGCGTTCGCGCTTTGGACCTTGCCGTTCCACGGTGTTGGCGCGCTGGCCGGCCCCGAAAAAGAGATCAAGTTGGGACCGGCGGAGCACCTCCTCGGGTTGAAGCTAGAGCGTAGCGAGGAAGGCATAGTCGCCATCGTCGAGGCCGATGGGGCGATGGAGCATCGCGTTTATGTTCAGGACGAGCCCCTGAGGTTGGTGCTGGACATCCTGAACGTCACGAATCCGCTCCAGATTGAAGAGCTGCAGGAGTCCAATCCGTTATTGGAGCGTGTTTCCTCGCAAGAGTTACCCATGAGCGCCTACGTTCGGGGCGAGTACGAGAAGACATTTGGCCGAATTACGTTTGATCTAAAAGCCGCTGTTGAGTACCGGATCCTCACCGAGGAGCGGCAACTGACTGTCGATCTCATTCGCAAAACGTTTGACGAGGACGAACCCTCGGCGGTGTCCGACGCGGCGGAGACCTCGGACGACTCGAACACCGACAGTCTGGCGACGAACGACCAAATCACCAATGGGCCGACTGGCAATGACCTCGACACCGATTTAACGACTGTCATCGACGAGGTTGCGGAGGCCGACGATGCCGCCGAGGAAGACGAGGTTGCCGATGTCGCCGAGCCCGCTGAGGAAGACGCGGCAGTCAATCCAAACATCGAACCCCCGGATATCGACCCGGCGCTGTTTTTCAATCAAGGTGGCGCTTCGTCAGACGGGTACCGTCTCGGTCCCGAGGACGTCATAGAGGTCCGGGTATTCGAGTTGGATCAACTCAATCGAACCCTGCGCGTATCGGGTGATGGCAATATGGAGCTTCCTTTGATTGGCTCGTTTCAGGTAAATGGATTGACTCCGGACGATGTTGCGAGCCGGGTTGCGGATCGACTTCGGAACCGATTTGTTCAGAATCCCCAAGTGAGCGTTTTCGTCAAGGAGTTTCATTCTCAGAACGTATCGCTGCTCGGAGCGATCAAGAACCCGGCTACCTATCCCCTGGTGGGTCGTCGAAACATACTGCAGATTCTGGCAGACGCGGGCGGCTTGAGCGGCGACGCGGGCAAAGTACTGTTCGTGTTTCGCCAAGCGGACGACGGGCGAAGCGCTCGCCTTTCCGTCCCGTTGCACGATCTTTTGATCCTTGGCGACCCGCAGTGGAACATTTGGCTGCGGCCGGGAGACATTGTCAGCGTTCCGCCCGAGGCGGCGCTCAGTGTTTCCGTACTCGGTGCGGTACGAAGCCCCGGTGTCTACAAGTTGCCGATGGGGGACGGTGCATCCATTCTGAATGCGATCGCACGTGCGGGCGGTCTCGACGATCGAGCCTCGAAAGGAGGCATTCATATCAAACGGCGGGACCCATCCGGAGAGGAAACGATTTTGAAAGTAGATCTCGGGGATGTTCTTTCCGGCAAGGATCCGGATGTGGTCCTTCAAGAGGGGGATGTCGTCGTGGTCAAGGAAAGCTTCTTCTAGCCACTCACCCCGAGGCGGGTCATTGCCTCGACTTCTCCTAGTCTTCCTCTTACTCTGGTGGGCTGGCTTCGTCGCCGCCGGTGGTGGTCACGACCACGGCTCCGCCAGTCGCGACAGCTGCCCCCGACACGACGATGACCAACCCGGTCGTCAGGCCAGCACCCGCTGCCGCGCCACCCCCTACCGCAGCAGCGGTGACCGCGGTGGTGACACCGGCCGCGCTGATAAAGCTGGTAATGCCGAGTGCTTGAAAGCCGGGTGGAACGGCTCCGGCACCTGCGGAAGTTGCACCGACCGCAATCTCTGGGGTGCCGTCGTAATAGGCGGCGGGATCGCGCTCGCAGGCGTCGTCGTTGATCGGCGGATCGTGTTCCGCGGTTTGGGCCGTGTTGTACAACCGGTCGACGGCTTCGACGTAGTAAATGATACGCTCGGTCTCTGGGCTCGGCTTTGGGAGAATCGCTCGGAAATCGTCAGGCGTCTCCAATCCCAAACCGGCCGCCTCGACGTAATAGAAGTCGGGGTACTTATCGGATCGGAAGTAGACTCGAGAGACTTCCACGTTGGCTCCGGGAATGATTTTCGAATCAACCAGCGGGAACTGATCGTGGTTGAGACACTCGAGCTCCGAATGGTGGATGGTGGGTCCGTTCGGGTTGGCCTCCACCATGTCGGGCATATGAGGCTCTCCCGCATCCGGCGAAGTCGGACCGAGCGCATCGTTTGTCGTCTGGGGGTCTAGCTCCGGCTGCTGTTCGGTCCCCTCGACTCCTTCTGCTTCCTCTCCCGTAGACGGAGTGTCCGGTTCGTTCGTTTGAGGTGACTCTGGAAACGGAGAGAGAGGCTTGCCGATCGGTGATTGTTGGGTTAGGAAGCGATGCGGCCCGATAGTGACGACCTGGGCTTGTGCGAGCAGCTCGGAGCTACAATTGCCGAGTATCACCGACGCGGTCTTGGCGCTTTTATCGAGACGAAAACAACTCTCCAAAAGGAAAGTCATTCCGGCTCGCGCATCCAAACGCTCGGTCACTGGGTACTCTACGCCTTGATGCAGGAGCGTGAAGCCGTAAATGGCGGCGGGGGCATCCGATACGAAGAAGCTACCATGACCGTCGGTAATCGAGCCGCGCAGCGATTGGTTGTTGGTTATGGCGTGTGCTTGAACTGTGACGTTTGAGAGAGGTGTCCGGCTATCGGTGTCGAAGACCTTGCCCGTTATGGACCCCATGATCGGTGCGCTCTGTGACAGGGCAGGCACAGGAATTCCGATCGCCAACAGGGAAGCTGCGCAAATGAGCGCGACAGCGACACGCAATGGGCTCGTGGTCATCTAACCCTCACCCGGCGTCTGGCGTCGTCGATAGCAGCACGGCATTGCCTGACGCCCCCTCTCCCACAGGGAGAGGGAATAAAGGAAGAAAACCAGCATCGTTTCCCCTCCTGAACGACTCGACCACACCCATGGATTCGCGCCTCCAGCCTTTCGGCCAGTCCTCGCAAGAACGATTAACAGTTGTTAGAGCGGAAGTCTTTAGTTGTACGTATTTTAACTCCCCAACCCGGTCCGAGTCAAAGCCAGTGTCTAGGGCGAAGAAACCCTCGGAGGTGGCTAAACTGTTATGCAAGCGCTGAGCCCGGCGTGGCGTAGGCCACCTCCTCTTCATTCTTACAGGCGGTGGACTCGCTGTTAGCCATCTGCACTTTCCCTTGGAAGAAAGCGCCATCCGCAATGGACACCACTCTCGCTTGGATATCGCCCCGGACCCGACCCGTTGAGTAGATCTCGACTTTCTCCGTCGCCGTAACCTCACCCTCGATCTCGCCTTCGACTACGATGTCCCTGGCGGTTATGTTCCCAATGAGTCGGCCCGATTCCCGGATCGCGAGGACACCGTCTACATCGAGGCTCCCCTCTATCGTTCCTCGAAGCTCGACGTTGGACCTGGCCTTGAACTCACCCTTTATTTGAACCCCGGCGGCAATCACCGTGTTCTCGTTTCTACGGGTGGGTTCAGAAACCCTTCGTGAGGCTGGGGAGGGCTCAGGACCCTTCTTCTGAAGCATAGTGGTCTCCCTGGACCTGGTTACAGGCCACCGCTTCGAGGGGAAGCAATCTCTGTACCAACGGTTGGCGGGTTGACGGCCTCCCGGCGTGGGGGGAAGTGATTGACCGGAAACGGAGTTGGCGCCCCAAGGCCCGTACGGCCGAGTCGGCAGTGGCAGGCAGTGTGGCAGTTTACCTACATGGCGGCGGGCAATGTCCCAATAGTTTGTCTGGGCGCCTTAGCTAACTTTGGCTAACTTTGACAAAGTGGCAACTAGCCATTTTGAAACCCGCGGTTAGCAGTGATTGCTACACGTTCCCGTTATCCTGCTCCTCGTACTTTCTCGTGATAGGAAAGTGCGAGTACCGAGCAGGCAGCGCGATTAATGATGTGCATCCCGGTGTCAGGATTGAAGAAAGATGAACGACGGTGCGCGCGGCGAAACGCGATCAGCAAGTCTCCCTCGCCCGCCAACGCGGTGATCTCGGTCACCGGGTTTCCTTCCCGGTGAATCTGCTCGATTTTCATATGGTACAGGGACGCCATGTCCATGACCGTCTTGAGAGCCCGTTTCTGTTCCTCAACCGCTTCGTGTCCGGTGATGAAGCTCGGTGGGGTGACGAGCACCGCGGTAATTTGAAGATCGAGCTGACGAGAGAGATCGATGGCTAGCTCTGCGGCCAAAAGCGAGCCCTCCGAATCACTGACTGGGAGGAGAATTCGTCTATAGGGGTGAGTCCCGGCCGCAAGGAGGGTCGGGCAGGGCATCAATTCCATCAGTTTGGTGAACGACGGTCGCAGGAATCCGTGTCGACTCAACCAACCGGCTTTCTTCTTGCGGATGACCAAGCATCCGCAATCGAGTGATGGAAGGTCACGTCGGATCGCCGCTTCGGCACCTTCGATCTCTGAGAAGGTCGCGACCTCGACTCGGATCCGATCCATGCTCATATCCGGGCCAGGCGCACTCTGGGGAAGCAGAAGGCGCAGAGCTCGAGTGCGAGTACGAGTGACAAAGTACTCCAGTTCGCTTCGGTACCTCTCTGGCAGTCGATCTCCGCCCACCGCCACCACTCGAATACCATATTGCGACGGGAATCGCGCGACGCCGGCCCGAAGATAGTCGCCGATATGGGGGAGGATGTCTGGATCCCCGGTCAGTAACAAGCGGTCCCCGTTTCGGATCACGACATTGCCGTGAGGAACCATGAACTTGTCACCTCGGTAGATCGCGGCCACTAACCACCGGCCCGCTCGTAGGTCGGCGACCCGCACATCGACCGCAGGGGACGTGGGTAAGATCGGAATCTCCATGATTTCCCCGCGCCCGAGCCCCACGTTGATCGCTACTTGTTGTCCTCGTTCGATTTGGTTGAACACCAGGCCTGCTATTGCGGCCGGCCGCGTAAGAGCGACTGCTCCCACCGCCTTCAGCTTTTCTATCGCCTTGGGTTGACGCAGGATCCCGATGGCGGTTGGCGGTGTCTCGACTGAGAGAGCGACACGACACGCCTCGATGTTCACTTCGTCTACATCCGTAAGGGCGGCCACGAACTCCGCTCCTTCCACGCCGGCTTCGCGCAGGTTAATGAGGCTGGTCCCGTCTTTGTTGTAGATTTTTAGCGGGCGATCTGGAACCTCTTTGCTGAGCGTATCCAGTTTCTCTTGATCCGTGTCCAGGACCGCGATCTCCCAGGCGGCAGACAAGAGACGGACTAGAGCCCTGCCGGTTTGCCCAGCGCCCACGATAACGATGCGTCGACGGGGGACGGATTCCCGGTCATCCGCGAGCTGCTGGGACTCGACGTCCTGGGCGGTTGTCTTGATTCGCTTTTCTACCATTCCTATCGGCGCGTCGGTCGCTTCTTCCGGGAACCTGAACTTTGACTCTTCCTGGCTCGTGGACGCTCGGCCCACCGCAGCTTGTTGCGGAGCACCTTGAAGTAATCCTGCTCCGGAAGATTCACCAGTTTTACGGAATTACGACTCTTGCGAACCCTTACCGTATCACCGATCTCCATCGGTTCGGCGGCCTGGCCGTCGAAGGTGGCGTAAACCTCATCGGATTCGCCCCTTAGAGTTAACTCCGCGATCGAGCGATCGGAAATGACGACCGGCCGATACGTCAGAGTATGGGGACAAATTGGAGTGAGGAGCATCGAGCCGAGGCCCGGATGGAGAATGGGGCCTCCGGCGGCAAGCGAGTAGGCTGTGGAACCGGTTGGGGTGGAGACGATGATTCCGTCGGCTCGAACCAGAGCAACCGAGTGGTCGTCGATTTGAACGCTCACTTCGATGATTCGAGCGATAGCGCCCTTGGTGATCACGACGTCGTTCAGAACCGTCTGGCGAGTAATCTCCTTCCCGTTTCGGCTGAGTACCGCATCCAGCATCATCCGCGATTGGATTGAGTAATTGCCCGCTAGGATCGACTCCAATGCCGGGTAGAGCTGGGGCAAGGCGACATCGGTGAGGAATCCGAGGCTTCCTAAGTTGACGCCCAGGATCGGAATCTGTCGGGCTCCCATCGCTCGGACTGCCGACAGGAGAGTCCCATCGCCACCCAAAACGATCATGAGCTCGACATCGCGCGGCGGTTTGGTTAGCGCGAAGCTAGGACACTGTCCGTCGAAGAGTTCGCCGATCCTCGTCTCCACACACGGTTCCACCCGATGGCTCCTGAGCCAATCGACTAGACCGCGAACGACTGAAGAGGCTTCGTCGATATGAGGTTTGGCAATGATCGCCGCCTTGCGTACTTTCGCTCGTGTTGTTGTCACGTTGGTCTACTCCGGCTCGCAGGCTTTTTTCGCCCGATGTTGTAGCTCTTCGAAACTCGCATCGCTTGTCGGTCCGAGTCGCAGCGAGAGAAAAAACTCGCGATTACCTTCAACACCCCGAAGGCGAGAGGCGGCCAAGTCCTCGACTGCCAGCCCACAGCGTCGCGCCGCCTCGATGACCTGGGTGATGGCGCGAAGATGTTTGTCTGGGTCTCGCACGACACCGCCAGACTCCACGTCTTCCCTCGTGAGCTCGAACTGCGGCTTGACCAAAGCAAGTATCCGCTTGTTCTCATGTACCAGCTTTCTCACGGCGGGAAGGATCTTGGCGAGTGATATGAACGCGACATCGACGGTTATGAGATCGAAACGGTCGGGAAAATCCCTTGGTTCGATGTTACGGGCGTTGACGCCTTCCATCAGCCTGACTCGGGAATCGGTACGTAGCTTCCAGTCGAGCTGGGCCTTGCCGACGTCCAACGCGGTGACGTGGGCGGCACCTTGTTGAAGGAGACAGTCGGTGAAACCCCCGGTGGAGGCGCCAACGTCGAGAGCGCGCAGGCCGGATACGTCCAACCTCAGGTCGGTGAGGGCTCCCGCCAGTTTTTCACCTCCTCGGCCCACGTAGGGCGAGGGCGGGTGGCGGAGTCGCATGGTCGCGTCTCGCTCGACTAGCGTCCCGGGTTTGGCCACCGGAGAGTCGTTTACCAAGACCTCTCCAGCCAGAACTAGCCTCCTTGCCTTTTCCCGTGTGGGAGCTAGTCCCTGTTCGACGACTAGCCTGTCGATTCGTAGTTTTGGCATAAATTAGTGCGCGAGATGTTGCAACATGCTACGAGCTGCGATCGACGATGCGCCGGGCCAAGCAGACGAGGGGTTCACCCGCCGGACCGAATGGAGCTACCAGGTCGCTCGCTTGCTGCGCCAACGCCCTCGCGCGGGAACGAGCATTTTCGATCCCGTGCACGCCCGGATAGGTTGCCTTGCCGGCCTTCAGATCCTTTCCTGCCGACTTGCCCAGTGTCGCCGCGTCCCCTTCGACGTCCAAAAGGTCATCCACGATTTGAAAGGCGAGCCCGACTTCTCGACCGAAGCGGCCCAGCGTCTCGATCTGGTCGTCCTCTCCGCCGCCCATGACCGCACCGAGCCGAGCCGCAACCTCCATGAGAGCGCCCGTCTTTTTTTGGTGGATCTGGTCGAGGGTCTCTTCATCGACTCCTTGGCCTTCAGATTCTAGGTCTATCACCTGCCCGCCGATCATTCCATTCATTCCGGCAGCCTCGGCAAGAAGCGAGACGGCCTGCAACCGCCTCTCTCCTTCAGACGTTCCCGGAGTACCGTTGGTGCTGGCAGCCGTAGCCAATACGTGAAAGGCGTGGGTTAGCAACGCATCGCCAGCGAGGATGGCGATCGCTTCTCCGAAAACGACGTGTGATGTCGGCTTCCCACGTCGAAGGTCGTCATTGTCCATCGCGGGCAGGTCATCATGGATGAGTGAGTATGTGTGGATCATCTCGAGCGCCGCCGCGGCGGGAAGCGCATCCTCTCCGCGACCACCGACCGCTTCGGCGGAGGCCAGTGCCAAGACCGGGCGCAGGCGTTTCCCGCCCGCGAACAGGCTGTAGCGGATAGCGCGGTGGATACTGGGTGGAAAGGCGTCCTCGGTCGGTAAGTTACGATCGAGAAACGATTCGACCTCTCTCGCCCGCTCCGCCAGATACCGATCGAAGTCGAGCACGTTGGCTACTCTTTGTCGTCGAATTCGAGCGGCGTTTGTCGAATGTTTCCTTCCGCGTCTTGGACGGGCTCGCCGCTTTCGTTTTTCTGCAGCATCTCTATCCGTGCTTCGGCTTCGTTCAGCTTCGCGTTGCAGAAGCGTGCCAAACGCACGCCCTGCTCGTATCGCTCCAAGGACTTCTCGAGGCTGAGCTCGCCTTCCTCCAGGTCCTTGACGATCTCTTCGAGCTTCTTGAGGGCGGTCTCGAAATCTTTAGGTTTCACTGTCATTGAAGAAGACTCTCCGGGGTCGGACGGCTTCTCTCGACCCGACAATCGAGCTCACCTTGTTCGAGGGTGACGCGCACCGCGTCACCCGGCTCCACTCCGCTCGCCTCCCGGAGCAAATTTCCGGCTTCGTCCCAAGTCAGGCTGTAGCCCCGCCCCAAAACTGCCAAAGGTGACAAGGCTTCGAGTTGGGCGGTCGAACGAGCGAGCAGTTGCCCGGCCCGGCTCAGCCGTTCGCGTTGGGCCGAGAGCAGCAACGAGCTTAAGTGAGCGAGTTTGGTTCGGGATTGACTCACTTGACGATCCAACTTGAAAGCCTCGAGTTGGCGGGTCAAGCTGTCGAGCTGCGCTTTTCGATTCTGGACGAAGCGATCGATACAAGCTTGAGTGCGGAAGGTGATCTCGTCAAGACGTTGAGAACCGGACTGGACGGCGTGCCGGACCGCTAAGAAGGCCTGGTGCGCCGCGAGTCGCTCGACACTGCTGCGAAGCCGGCTCATTCGATGCAAGAGGCTCTGGTCGGCACGTTGTGCGAGTCGTCCGACCTGCTCTAGAAAGTCTTCTTTTCGAGAAACGACGATTTCGGCCGCTGCGGAAGGCGTCGCGGCTCTCACATCGGCGACGAAGTCCGCTATGGTGAAGTCCACTTCGTGCCCCACGGCGCTGATCACGGGAATCGCCGACGCAGCGATTGCCCGGGCCACCGGTTCCTCGTTGAACGGCCAAAGGTCCTCGATCGAGCCGCCGCCGCGACCGATGATGAGGGCGTCGAATCCGCCGATGCGGTTGAGCACTTGTATGCCCTTCGTGATCTCGGCCGCCGCAAGATCTCCCTGCACCTGTGCAGGGTAGAGCAGGACCTCGATATTGGGGTAACGGCGATGAAGGATGCGACAGATGTCCCGAATAGCAGCGCCAGTGGGGGATGTGACGACACCGATCTTTTGTGGAAGAAGAGGAAGTGTCCGTTTTCGTTCCGGGGCGAAGAGACCCTCTTTGGCCAACTTTTCCTTGAGCTGCTCGAAGGCGAGCTGCAGGGCCCCTTTCCCTCGAGGTTCCATCCAGTCGACTTGGAGTTGATAGGACCCGCGAGGTTCGTAGAGCGTGATGTGCCCCCGCGCGAGGACTGCCATGCCGTCGGCCGGTCGAAACTTGAGAAACCGCTGGGCACTACGAAACATGACGCCGGAGAGTTGGGTGCGAGCGTCCCTGAGAGTGAAGTACAGGTGGCCCGAGGAGGGCTGCTTGAAGTTGCTGAGCTCTCCTACCACCCAAATGTCGTAGAACTCTCCCTCCAAATGAAGCTTGATTTCTCGCGTCAGTTGGCTGACCGAGTAGATCCTGCTTTGTTCGGTGGGCTGCGGCTTCATCGTACCTAAGACTATACATTAGACGGGATTAACGCGACATCCAGGATATGGACTGTGGGCACTTTCCGATGCCGCGACCGAATGGGTGGTCGCCACGCATCGAGGTGGATTTGGGGCGTCAAAATGCCTCGTTGCTAATACTCCAGGTGGAAAGCAGGCATCAAAAGGGCGAGATGCCCGTCAGACGGCGGTCTCTATGCGAGGTCTTGTTCGGTTACACGGGTGCGGGCGATGGAGCGGGCCTTGCCGGTCGATTCGTCGATGTCAACCACCACCGCATTCAGCCACGGGTTTTTCGTGGCGGTCTCGAACTTGGACGGTATGCCTTTGAGAAAGCGAGCTAGAGAGGGTTCGCGTTCGATCCCGATGACCGAGTCGAAGGGGCCACACATCCCGACGTCGGTGATGTACGCAGTTCCTCCGGGAAGCACTCGCTCATCCGCAGTAGGGATGTGAGTGTGCGTTCCGACCACCGCCGAAACCTTGCCATCCAGAAACCAACCCATGGCCATTTTTTCCGACGTGGCTTCGCCGTGCATGTCCACGAAGATGACACGGGACTCCTTTGCTAAACGAGCCACTTCCTGCTCGGCGGCCCGAAACGGGCAGTCGGTAACCGGCATGAAGACTCTACCCTGGACGTTGAGTACGGCCACCGGTGTGCCGGATGCGGTGTGGGCAACGTAGCGGCCCGTTCCTGGGGAATTCGGCGGGTAGTTGATGGGACGAATGAGTCGAGGCTCCCGGCCCAAGTAACTGATGATCTCTTTCTTGTCCCAGATGTGGTTTCCCGAAGTGAGCACGTCGATCCCGCTCGCAAAAAATTGGTCAGCGATATCAGGTGTGACCCCGAACCCGGCTGCTGCGTTTTCGACATTGGCAATGACCAGATCGAATTCCTGATCCTCGCGTAGCTTCTCTAGGCCCCGCTTGAGGATCTGTCTACCAGCCTTACCAACGACGTCTCCGGCGAAAAGGATCTTCACGTCGCTACCGGCCGACGGGTGCGAACGGAAGGAGCGAGCTTGGGGCGAGCCGTTCGTGAGGAGCGAGAGCGTTGGCTGCCGCTGCGCTGCCCTACCAACACGAGTTTGAGCACTTCTTCGACTTGATCAACGAGCTCGAGCTTCATATCCTTCTTGACATAGTCGGGAATGTCTTCGACCTCTTTGCGGTTGAGTCGCGGCAAGACGACCGTGTCTAGCTTGGCGCGTCGAGCCGCCAGGACCTTCTCCTTGATGCCTCCGATGGGGAGCAGGTTGCCCCGGAGGGTGATCTCTCCGGTAAGTGCCATGTTCCTGCGGACCGGCGTGTTGGTCAGAACCGACACCATCGCCACCGCGATCGTGATGCCAGCGGAGGGACCGTCCTTGGGGATCGCGCCCTCGGGTACGTGGATATGCAGATCGTGCGTGGAGAAAATTTCTTCGTCGATTTGGAACTGGCGCGCTCGCGAACGGGCGTAGGAGAGAGCCGCCTGTGCCGACTCTTTCATCACCTCTCCGAGCTTGCCGGTGAGTATCAGATTTCCTTTTCCTTTCATTGCCGTCGCCTCGACGAACAAGACGTCTCCACCAGTCGGGGTCCACGCCAGCCCGGTTGCGATACCGATCCGGTCCTTCTTGAGCATTTCGTCGGGCAGTACCTTCGGTGAGCCGAGAAAGTTGGACAGGTTCTTGGCCGTTACTTTAGTCAGCTCCTGCCTGCCTTCCGCGACCTGCTTGGCTACCTTACGGCAAACTCGGGCGACCTCGCGTTCCAAGTTTCTCAGACCCGCCTCGCGTGTGTATAGAGCGATGATCTGCCGAATGGCGGGATCGGCGATGGTCAACTCTTTTGTGGTGAGCCCGTTTTCGTCGAGCTGTTTGGGTATGAGGTGCCGTTTCGTGATTTGAAGTTTTTCCTCCTCGGTATAGCCCGACAGCTCGAGGAGCTCCATTCGGTCGAGAAACGCCGGCTGGATGGGATCGAGCTGATTCGCCGTTGTGATGAACATGACGTTGGAAAGATCGAACGTCGTGCCGAGGTAGTTGTCCCGGAAGGCGTTGTTCTGCTCAGGATCGAGAACTTCCAGCAAGGCGGAGCTGGGGTCGCCACGGTAGTCGGCGCCCACTTTGTCCACCTCGTCCAGCATGAAGACCGGGTTATTGGAGCCAGCCTGCTGAATGCCCTGAATGATTCTACCGGGCATGGAGCCGACGTAGGTGCGGCGGTGACCGCGGATTTCCGCCTCATCGCGCACGCCCCCGAGCGACACCCGATGGAACTTCCGGCCTATCGCCCGGGCGATGGAACGCCCGAGAGACGTCTTGCCCACTCCCGGGGGGCCGACGAAGCAGAGGATCGGTCCCTTCATTTTCTTCTTGAGCTTGCGGACCGCCAAATACTCCAAGATCCGCTCCTTGACCTTTTCTAGCCCGTAGTGGTCCTCGTCGAGAATCGCCTTCACCTGTTTCATGTCCAGGTTGTCTTTGGTTTCGCGACTCCAGGGAAGGGTGACCATGACCTCGAGATGGTTTCGCAACGTGGCGGTCTCGGCGGAGTCGGGGTGCATGCGCTCGAGTTTTCCGATTTGCCGGTTCACTTCGGTATAGATGTCTTTCGGCATCTTCGCCCGCCGCGCCTTGTCTCGCAGCTGGCGGACCTCCTCGGACAGTTCGTTTCCTTCGCCAAGCTCGGTTTGAATAGCCTTCAGCTGCTGCCGCAAAAAGAACTCGCGCTGCGTGCGGTCCATCTCGCCTTTGGCCTGCGAGCTGATCTGCTGCTGCATCGTTAGGACCTCGAGCTCCTTGGTGACGAGCTCGTAGACTTTGCGCAGTCTTTCCGCGGGGTCGATCGTATCCAGCACTTCCTGGGCACCGTCGACCTTGAGGTCTAGATTCGATACGGCTAGATCGGCCAACCGTCCGGGGTCCTCTAAGTTGGCCGCAATAACCATGACCTCGGGCGAGATGGCCTTACCGAGATTGGCGGATTTCTCGAGCGCGCCCTTGACGTTTCGCATGAGCGCCTCGAGCTCGAGGGATTCGGACTCCCACTCGGATTCTTTTACCGTAGAGAGCCGAGCTTGAAAGAAAGGGTCGGCGTGCGAGAACTCTTCGACGACCGCTCGGTGCATGCCCTGCACGAGGACGCGGATGCGCCCGTCGGGCAGCTTGAGCATGCGCATGATGACCGCCACCGTACCCATTCGGTACAAGTCGTCGGGCTCGGGGTCTTCTTTTTCCTGATCTCTCTGGGCGAGGAGCAGGATCATGCGGTTTTCGGCTAAGGCGGAGTCGACGGCCTTGATCGATTTGTCACGGCTCACGTAGAGCGGGACGATCATGAAAGGGAAGATCACGATGTCACGCAGGGGTAACACCGGGAGCAAATCGGGGATTTGAACGAGATCCAGCTCTTGCTCTTGGAGCGGTTCCTGCTCTTCTTGGTTGTCGGGTTTCTCGGAACTGTCAGGTCGGTCTGGGTCTTCAGTCATAGTCAGATCTGCCGAGCTTCTTCACTGACATCACGGCTAGGCCAGTGAGACAGTTGGCGTTGCGTTAGCCTTGTTCCTTGATTTTCAGCCGAATCTTGCTGCCGCGTCGATCTTTGAGCTTGGGTATGGTTATCGTGAGCACTCCCTGGCCTAGCTCCGCGTCGGCTTTGGCAAGGTCCACCGCTTGATCGATGTAGATGGAGCGTGTGAACTTGCCAAAGCTTCTTTCCATGCACAGGTAGCCGTTGTTCCGTTGCTCGGTCTTCGGTTCTTTCTTTTCCCCGGAGACAATCAACTTGTGCCCTTGAAAAGCGGCCGTGAGGTCTCTCTTGGTCATGCCGGGAGCTTCCACCTTGATGACCAACGAGTCTTTGGTCTCGAATACGTCGAAGCTGGGAAGCCACTCGCCCAGACCTACTCCGGCTTCGCTGCGCTCGAAGTGCGTGAGCTGCTCGAAGAGCCTGCTAATCTCCTTCTGGAGCGCCGTCATCTCCGGGAAGGCGTCCCGTCTTTCAACCATGGATCCCTCTGAAAAATAATAACTTTCGAATGAACGACCTTAACACATCGGCTACAACCGGTCAAGAAACGGGAGTTTACCGCGATCGAGCGTACTTTCGATGAAGATAAAGAGGGGGCGAACCGGAATCAGACGCGTCGCACGACGATCAGCGTTCGGTCGTCGGTGGGACGACCCGTTGCATAGGCATCGACTTCTTGCTGGATGGTTACCATCATCTCCGGCGCTGAGAGCTTGGCGTGGTTTTTCAACACCTCCGCTAAGCGGTCCTCACCGTATTCCTCGCCGTCTTCTCCCCAGCTTTCACTGATGCCGTCGGTGAAAACCACTAGTATGTCGCCGGGTTCGAGCGTGGTCTCGCCTTGCTCGTACGGTACGCTCTCGAACATCTCGACAACGGTGCCGCCTACTTCCAGCCGGTCGGCCTCGCCAGACTTCGCCCGATAGACAATGGGCGGTATGTGGCCTGCATTGACGTAAAGTAGTTCGCCGGTCTTGGGGTCGAGATCGCCGAGGAAGAACGTCACATATGCATGTTCTGGCGTGTTGTGGAACATCACTTGGTTGGTGTGAGACATGATAGACGCCATGTCGTTCTCTTCCTGCTGGCATGCGGAATGAACGGTGGCCCTCAAAACCATCATCATTAGAGCTGCCCCGGCGCCTTTCCCCGAGACGTCGCCGAGCGCGAAAGCGAGGCGGCCAGAGGGCTTCGGGATGTAATCGAAGTAGTCGCCGCCGATCGTATAGCAGGGCGTATTCGTTCCCGCGATATCCCAACCTTCGATTAGTGGAGCTTTGCTGGGAAGGAGGTTTTGCTGGATGTCGCCAGCGAGAGCGAGCTCATGCTCCATCCGCTTCTTCTCGATCATTTGCTCGACCAGCTGGGCGTTCTCCAACTTGATTGCCGCGACGTTGGCCAAGGAAGTAAGAAGCGAGAGGTCGTCTTGAGTGAAAATGCTTTCTTGAATCAAGCGGTCGACATAGATGAGGCCGGTGACCGCCTTGTTGTTCCAAAGTGGTACGCACATCGCGGAGCGGATACCGACGGAGACGATCGAATCTTGCGATTTGAATCTGGGGTCGCTCAGCGCGCTGCTGGTTAGGATGGAGACCTTTTCTCCAATTACTTTGTCGGCGATGGTGCGGCTGAAAGTGATCTCCTCCCTGGTTTCTTCGGGCTTGTCGGAGTTCGTGCGGACCGACTTGACTTCTAGACCGCCGCCGTCGTCCTTGGTTAACATCAACGCTCCGCGTTCCGGTTTCACGACCTTGAAGGCAAGCTCCAAGATGAAATCTAGCAGCTCGTTGACCGGTCGGTCGCTGATGAGGGCCATACTGGCTTCGCTGAGGGCGGCCAAGATCTGGTTCTGTTTGATGATTGCGGACGAATCGGTGGAGCCCGTTTTGGGCCCCGACCGCTTGGTGGGTCCGGCGACGTTATCCCAGGTGTCCTCTTGCCCGCGGGCCTGAGCCAACAGGTGTTCGGTCGGAACCACTACGGTGCCATCGAGGTCGAGGTCACTGCTCGGGCTTTCTTCGAGCCGGACGCTGCCCGAAGGCTCCTGCATAAAGGTCAATTGGTGATCGCCTAGGGTGATGGTGTCTTCGTCGTCGAGCCGCGCCTTGTCGGCGATACGACTACCGTTGACCAGCGTGCCATTCCGGCTCTCCAGGTCGTGGATGGAGTACGCGTCGCTTTCTTCGCGAATCTCGGCGTGGTGGCGCGACAGCCACTGGTCGGGCAAGACGAGGTCGTTACGCTTTGAGCGGCCTATTGTGAGGACCGGCTTGTTAAGGGGCACGGTAAACGGCTCCCCGTGCAGGGGACGAACCCGCAACTCGGGGAATTTTTTTGTCACCAATAAGGCTACTCTCTCGAAGGTCGGGCTATTGAGCCACGCAGTCATTGATTCATTGAGTCAATGAATGGCCAGAAACAATTATAAGTAACACTGGCCTTCGGTTGCTGTCAAGACGCTGCAATTCCAGATGGTTAACCCGAGTGCTCGATGGGCGTGGTGAGCCGGCGCTCGGAAGGGAGCGGCCGTCGATCAGTACAGGTGGTGCAGACCGTGGAGCAGGTGGGGGCTTACTCTCTTCCTGGCTTTAGGTTGCGGTGGGATTTTAGGGTGCGTGGATGATGAAGCGGGATAGGGAGAATGCCGAAACCTTGGCGTCCCCTATTGATGGCCATGTGTTTCCCTTAAGAATAAACCCCCGTCCTGCACGAATCTCCGCCTAGTGACCCTCTCCCGGAGGGAGAGGGATTAAAGGAACAAGAGTCCACTATTATCGTGCCGTGAAAAGGAGCCCAAGAGAGACCTGGCTTGGCCATCGCAGCCTCTCAGTGGAGGGCCAGCGGATGCCTCTGAGAGGGCTCAGCGTCCCACGATCGGGAGCGGCCAGTTTCTATCCGGAGGTAGGACCCCAGGTCTCCCCCGAGCTTGCCGACTTTCCACCGGCATCGCTGCCGGCAGTCGCTCAGCTTCCCTTCGCCTCACATGAGAGGCAAAGGCTGTTCCAGGAAGATCCGTCAAGTGACCCGTCACGTTTTATTGATAACAAAGGGTTTTCGCCCGCAACTTAGAGAAGGGGAGATCTGGCTCCTTTGGCATTTGGGCGTAGCCGCGCACTCCGCTGAGCCTAATGCCGCAGAATCGGGCGGGAGAGTGAAGGGGTGTTGTGGGCCGACCGCTTGGAGGGAACGACTTCAGGAAGACTTGGGTGACGTCGGCTCACTTTCAGTTGAGTCGCCGCTCAGCTCGGGGGTCAATTCCGGGGTTGGCTCTGGTGTTATGTTTTCCGTCGGTTCTTTCTCTGCAGGCTCTGCAGGCTCTGCAGGCGGTCCGGGCGATTCGTCACTTGTTGGTTCACCAACTGGTGGCGTCGATAGGTCCGTCGCGGAAGGCTCTGGAGAATTGGGAGCCGTCTCGACTTCGGGGGTCTGCGGCGCGTCCTCACCATCTTCAGTGACGTCAAGAGTAGGCGTATCGGGAGTAGCGGGCCCCGCAATTTCATCTGCGGCTTGATGTGCCGCAGGCTGTTCTTCTTCTGGTTTTGGCTCTGGTACTGGCTCCGTCGCCACATCTCCCACTGCATCTTGATTTGTTTGTTCGACTGGGAGTGTTAAAACAGGCGTCTCAATAATAACGGGGGCAACGGGGGTGCCGGGAGTAATGGCAGCGTTCTCGATCGGCGCCGGCATTACCGGAGTTCCGCCTTCGTCCTCGCTCACTCCTGCCGCGGCGGTCGAGGAAGCTTCCTCCTCTTCTTCCTTCGCGTTCAAAGCCGCGTCTTCGGCTGCCTTTTGCGCCTTGACCTGGCGCCTTCTCTCCTTCGCCTCTTCCCGTTCCTTGCGGCGATGGGTGTTCATCGCCTCTTGTAGGATTCGGGTGATAAGAGCCTGTGCCTCGGCCCGCGTGCAGTCCTTGGAAAGCGCAACCTCCGCGGCCAGCCAGCTACGGATCTTTCGGCGACTCTGCTCGTCTTCTCGACTCAGCCCAGTTGTTTGCCTAAGGAGATGAAGTCGTTTCAATCCTTTCGCCAAGGCGCGTGGGGACCCCTCACTCACGAGATTTTCGATCAGGCCCTCCAGCTCTTTTTCCTCCTCCAGAGGCTGCTCGAACTCGGCAGCGAGCTCGGCTTCAATCTCTTCGAGTTTCCTGCCGGCGGGCCGGAGTCCAAGCTTAGGTACACGCTCCGTAGGGATAAGAATCCGGCTGCCCTCCTCGAGGTCCTCCAGTTCGACGAGCCTCTTCCCAGGGGCGGCCCGGTCCTCGGTGAGTCCCCGATAGACGCAATGTCCGACTTTTGGATAAAAAACAGGCTCGCCCGGTTCAGGAAGCCCGGCAAGGGTGGGATCACCTTGATCCACGAGCACCTCCTTTTCGCCCATAAACATATCACGTCTACTCCGTTCTGGAACTAAAAGGGCGCTAAAAGCGGCAGTAGCGTCCTGGGACGGACTCGAGTTCGTGGCAAGAAGCGGTGCCGATTTCGGGTAGCGAGGACGCTTCTCCGAGATGTTGGCAGGACGGAGGTACTTCCAAATCGACAGCTCCGAGAGTTCGCCGGACTAGACAGCGTAGGGAGTTGCTCGGGTAGTCCTCCGTCCAAACCGCGGGTCTAAGCGAGGGGCCCGACTTGGTGCTTCCAAGGTAGTGCGGCCGAATGGCCGGGTGGTGCGGGGCCTCGAGGTTCGCCGAGGGTGAGACGGAGGCTAGGGAAGGGAAGAGCCGGTGGGTGAAATGGACGACGGCCCCGATTCCCAGGGCGAGAACGAAGATGGTGTTTCGCATGACTGCCTCCTCATAAAAGTGATGGCCAGGCCATCGAAGGCACCGCCGGCAGGGGGACCGGCAGGAACCCCCGAAAGCAGGGAGACAGACAAGCTCCAGGAAAGGAGTTCCGAGGCCAAGGGTTGGGGAGCGGGCCCCGAAAACGGCAATTAAAGCCCCGCCACCTTCCTGCTGAGCTTATCGAGCTTGGCGGAGGGCGGTGGAGACCATGAAAACTAAAATGCCGACGCGACTTCCCTCAGACTTTTCTCCCTGCTGAAAGGCGCCGTCCTGTTTGGGGGGAGGATTGAGCGCTGGGCCACTCTATTTCCTCCGGCTTGGGCGTGTCAAGCCTGGCATCCGGTAAAGGGTCGAGGCGGACCGAGTCGATTCTCGGCGCTTAATTGGCCATCCCGATCTGCAGTCGCAACCGATCGATGATCCCTTCTACCCGTTCCCGATCCGGGGCATCCGGTTTTAGCTTCAGGTATCTGGCAAGCTCCCCAACCCCTTCGAGAGGACGGCCGACGCCGGAAAGGAGAATGCCTCTATCACGGACTTCGGACGGCGAGTCGGGGACGAGCAACAGCATTCGTTCGACGGCCGCCAGGGCTCTAGCATGTTCGCGGCGATTCACATAGATCCCCTTCAGGTTATTGAGTATTCGGAATAGCATCAGACGGGGTGTGGTGCTCTGCAGCTGCCTGGGGTGGAACTCCAATTTGTCTTTGAAGTTCTGCTTCAGCCGTTCCCGACAATCGTCGTGAGTCAGGATCTTGCCACGATAAAAAACGTCGATCAGGATCTCTCCTTCTTCCGTCACGTGTTTCAACAAAAAGTGGCCGGGAAATCCGATCCCTTGTAGCTCGAAGCCGACTCGTCTCGCCACCTCTCCGTAGACCGCGGACAAGGTAATAGGAATCCCGATTCGTCGGTCGATCACCTCATTGAGATAACTGTTGCGCGGGTCGTAGTACTCCTTGTCATCGCCGCGGAACCCCTCTTCGTCGAACAATACTTGGTTGAGCCTGGCCACGGTTTCATGCGGTCCGGCGTCTGCATAGAGACGCTGGCGAACCTGCTCCGCCATGTCATCGAGCTTCCCAAGGTAGTCGTCCACCATCAGATCCGGGTACTCCTCGGCGGCGATGAGCAAGGCAGTCCGATCGATCTCGATCGCCTTGTCACCGCCCGAAACGATGCGTGCGAAGGCGCCCCGAGCACTCATCGCCGACGAATCTCCGCGGCCGGAGCGCCGGTTTTTGACATAATGAGACTACGATGAAGACGGCCGCGGGGAAGCGCGCGCTGCTGATGGCGGTTCTCGCGATCCTCGGCCTGCAGGTGGCTCCATTGATCTTCGAAGAAAAGCTCATTTACTTTCCGTATCGCGCGCACGAGATGACGCCCGCCGACCTCGGGCTCGCGTTCGAAGAGGTTACGCTTCAAACCGGGGACGGTGTGCGACTGCACGGTTGGTTCTTGCCGGTTCGGGATGCGCGCCGCACGGTGCTGGTCTGTCATGGGAACGCCGGCAACATTTCGCATCGGCTCGATCGAGTGCTTCTCTTGCAGGCCAAACTTGGACTGAGCGTCTTTCTTTTCGACTATCGCGGATACGGGAAGAGTGAGGGCAGCCCCAACGAAGAAGGTACCTACTCGGACGGCCGGGCCGCGTACCAATACCTGGCCGACCGTGGGCTGGCTCCCGACCAGATCGTTCTTTTTGGTGAGTCGCTGGGTGCGGCGATCGCGGTCCAGTTGGCCCTCGAAAGACCGGCCGCGGCCCTGGTCTTGGAGGCCCCTTTTTCTTCGATCCGCGACATGGCCGCGGCAGCCTATCCTTTTCTTCCCCTCGGCCGGCTCGTACGCACGCGATACGACAATCTGGCCAAGATCCCGTCCATCGAGGTTCCGCTCCTTATCTTGCATGGGACGCGCGATCGCATAGTACCCTTCGCCCAGGGAGAGAGCCTCTTTAGGGCGGCCCCAGAACCCAAGCGCTTCTGGGCGATTGCCGGCGCCGATCACAACGACACTTTTCTGGCTGGTGGCGAAGACTATTGGCTGGCCTGGGAAGATTTCTTGAGCTCCTTGTAGCATCACTCGCGGCATCGCCTGATTCGGGGGACCTCATCACGACGCTTGCAGCGCTTGAGCGGCAGTGGGGAAACTGAAGCGGGTCTCCTCGGCCTCTCGCACCGCGGTTTGGACCAGTTCCTCTGCGTCCAACTTTTGCTCGGCTGCAATCACCTCATCCAGTCGACTCCGTGTCGCAGGATGAGCAGGAATGAAGAGCTGGCAACAATCCTGCTCCGGAAGGATGGAGATCTCGTAGGTGCCGACCCCTCTCGCCTGGGTCGTGATCTCGGCCTTGTCCATTCCGATTAGGGGGCGTAGTATCGGCAGACCCGCGGCCTCTTCGATGACGGCCAAGTTCTCCAGGGTTTGCGACGCGACCTGGCCGAGGCTTTCGCCTGTGACCAGGGAGCGAGCACGTCGATGTTTCGCTAGCGTGGTCGCGATCCTCATCATAAACCGGCGGTAGAGCACGACTCGCAACGGAGCGGGGGCAGCGAGCATGATCTGGCGCTGCAGGTTCCCGAAGGCGACGAGGTAAAGTCGCGACCGGTACTGATAGCGTGTCAGAACATCGAGAATCTCATTCACTTTTTGCTGCGAGGCTCTCGAAAGGAAAGGCACGCTGTGGAAGTGAATGAAATCCACCTCGCAGCCTCTTTTCATCATTCGGTAGGCCGCCACCGGCGAGTCGATGCCGCCGGACAGGAGTGCGGAAACCCGACCTGCCGTTCCAACTGGAACGCCTTGCAGCCCCACGATTTTTTCGACATGGAACAGCGCTTCGCGGGAAAGGATCTCGATGTAGACCGTCAGCTCGGGTGACTTCAAGTCGACCCGCGCCCCGCTAGCCTCCTTGACCCGAGCGCCGACTACCCGATCGATTTCCATAGAGTTGAGGCTGAAGCCCTTGTACGCCCGGCGAGCCGTAATGCGGAACGACTCGAAACTCTTGTTGGCAAGCGCCTCTACTACTTGGTTGGCGAGGGTCTCTATGTCGAGCTCCACTCGATGGGTGGGCGAGAAGTTGGCGATCCCTACCACTTGGGCAAGCCGTTCTTTGAGGCGGGGCCAAGCCGTCTCGTCGGTGAGCTCGACCATCAACCGGCCTGGAAGGGCCACCACTCGCTTCAAAGGCAAGTCCGCGCCCGCTTTTTCGATGTTGCGCACGAGCCGGTTGATGAAGAACGGTCGATTCCTACCTTTCAACGCAATCTCGTGGTAGTGGACGACCGCGAACATCGAGTTACCGCTTTCTACCACGGCTTCTCCTCCATGCCGCGATCTTGGTTCTCGAAACGAGCCAAGACGAACAGGAGATCGGAGAGCCGGTTGAGATAGGGAATCACCGACTCTGCGACGGGCTCCGAGGACGCCAACGACACGACTTTACGCTCGGCGCGCCGGCAAACGGAACGTGCCTGGTGGAGGAGCGATCCACCCGGGCTGCCTCCGGGAAGGATGAACTGCGTGAGGTCCGGAAGTCGAGAATCGAATCTATCGATAGCGTCTTCCATTCGCCGCACGTCCTCGGAACCAAGGGAAATCTTGTCGTTCCTCTTTCCGGCTCCGGTCGGATTCGCGAGCAACGCTCCGACCGAGAAGAGATCCCGTTGGATTTGTTCCAACACCGGGCCGATCTCCGTATTGGATACGTTCGCCGCTACGGTTCCCAGGGAAGCGTTCAACTCGTCCACCTCCCCGTAGGCGTCGACTCGTAGATTGCTCTTGGAGACTCGCACGCCTCCGAGCAAACCCGTGTCTCCGGCGTCCCCAGTCCTCGTGTAGATCTTCATGGCGAGGCGATAAAAGGAAGCTCGGTCACTTGAGCGTTGAAGACTTGATCTGCGCGATGGATGCGGACCGGTGTTCCGGGAGCGAAACTATCGCGATGGACGTAGCCGAGGGCGATTGGATGCCCCAAACTGGCGGAAAATGCCGCGCTCGTCACCTGTCCGATTTGTCTATTTTGCCCAACGTTGTCTTCTGATCCAGAGATTCCGTCACCCGGCCGAGGGACGCGTGAATCGGTCACCTGGAAGCCGACGAGCTTCCGATTCAAGTGGCCGCGATGGGCGAGCCGCACCACGTACTCCTGGCCGAGGTAACAACCCTTGGTGAAACTGATAGCCTCGTCCAAGCCGGCCTCGATAGGGAAGTGCGACGGGTCCATGTCCACGCCGAACAGTGGAATTCCGGATTCGATTCGACGGATCTCCATCGTTTGCCACCCTGCGGGTCGAAGACCGAGCGGCTCGCCAGCGGCAAGCAGCTTCTCTAGCAGCCCAGCGGCATCCTTTGGTGGTAGTGCGATGTCGAAACTCTGGCCCGGACCGTGCGGTGTTGCGCTGACCCGGGCCTTCCGTCCCGCGAGGGTCGTCTGAATGAAGTGGAACGCTGCCAACTCGCTCCACCCATCGTCGGATACGCGTGAGAGTAGCTCTGACGAGCGAGGCCCTTGGACCGAAAAGAGAGCCTCCTCGTCGCTGCTATCCTTCAAGTCGACGTCCTCGGAGATGATGTAGTGGGAGAGGGCTTCGGTTACCGGAGTGAGAGCCTGGGGCTCCATTTCCAGCAAGGTGGCATCGTCGAGTTGGTAAACGAACAAGTCCGACACTATTTTGCCGAGCCGGGTCAGCAAGGCTGCGTGCAATCCATCTCCGGGCCCGAGGCTCTTCACATCGTTAGTCAGCATATTGTGTAGGAACTTCACTCGATCGGTTCCGGTGACACGCAGCTGCGCACGATACGAGCGGTCCCCGACGACGACGGCCTCGCACGCCGCACGATACTCCTGGTCGATACCCGAGAACTCCTCCGCAACCTCGTTTCCTCGGTGGTCGGCAAATCGTGCGCCGGCGGCAGCGAGAGCATCCCGCATCGGCGATGGTTTGGACTTGATTGGCAATAGTATCCTCTGTTTGTGTGAACTATTATAATGGTCTCGGATGGAGACTGCCATGTCTCGCAAAGTACTGGCCGCGGTTAACAATCTGTTTTTCGTGGGAAAGCTGCAGTCTGCGGCCAAACAGGCGTCCGTCGAGTTGACGTTCGCCTCGTCGGAGGACGACCTGCTGGAGAAAGCGCGAGAGGGTGCGGAATTGGTTGTGCTCGACCTCGGAGATCAGGAAATGGACGCGGTGGAAGCGATCAAGAAGCTACGATCGGCCCCGGAGACATCCAACCTCCGGATGCTGGCTTTCGTACGGCACACTGACCCGGACCGCGCGGAGCAGGCCCGTCAAGCGGGGTGTGAGAGGGTCATGGCTCGCTCGGAGTTCAGCGCTCAGCTGGTCGATCTCCTGCGCGGCTAGTGGCGCGTCTCCTGCCTGGCGCCCAAATAGGCTGCGGCCACTAGCGGACCTAGCCAGGCGGCCGTGTTATACTCTCCTCTTTTTGCGGGACGGCTTCGATGGAATGGGTGGAGTAGGAGCTCGTAGATGGAATTTCCTATTGATTACGTACGCGGATGTTTTCCGGCCGTTGCCAGCTCAGACTTCGTTTTTTTTGACAACGCCGCCGGTGCCCAAGTACCGCAGACCGTCGTCGATGCGGTGGCCGGTCATCTTACCAGCCACAATGTGCAACGCGGTGGCCGCTATCGCTTCTCCGAAGAAGTGGACGAGGGCGTGCGCCAGGCGCGTGAGAGTGTCGCCGCATTCCTGAACGCCTATGAAACCGACGAAGTAGTTTTTGGCCTCAACGCGACAGGATTCATTCGACTCGTCAGCCTCGCCCTTGGGGAGCTGCTGAAACCCGGCGACGAGATCGTCGTCACCGAACTCGATCACGAAGCGAACATTGCTCCCTGGTTAGGATTGCAAGAATCGCGAGGCATCAAGATCAAGTATTGGCCGGTGGAGGCGGATACGCGCTTGGATATCGAGAAGCTCGAGGCCCTCCTGACCGATCGCACACGCGTGGTTGCGGTCACCAAGGCGTCGAACGCCACCGGCTCCATCGTTGAGCTCATCCCGATCGCGGAGCGGATCCATGCCCTCAAAGGCTACCTTTTTGTAGACGCCGTTCAGTTTGCACCACACGGTCCACTCGATGTGCGTTTCTTTGGTTGTGATTTTCTAGTGTGCTCCGGCTACAAGATCTTTGGTCCCCACATGGGCTTTCTTTGGGGCCGGCAAGAGCTTTTGGACTCGCTTCCCACCTTTCGCGAGTACTTCGTTGCGGACAAGGCTCCCGACAAGTTTGAAGTCGGGACCTTTAGCTATGAAGCCGTTGCCGGCATGAATGCCGCCATTAGCTACGTTGAAGAACTGGGTCGGCGTTCCAAAGACATGCCTCTGGCTCCCGCCGATGACGTGGGTAGGCGCGGGGATCTCCGGCGGGGCATGCAGGCCATCCGTCACTACGAGCGCACGCTTACCGCGCGCCTTCTAACGAAAGTCGCTGAAGTTCCCGGGTTGACCGTCCACGGAATCGAAGGACCGAATCACGACGCGCTACGAACCCCGACACTCTGCTTCAGCGTGAAAGGAGTGGCCCCCGCTGACGTGTCTCGCCAACTCGCCCAGCAAGGGATCTCGGTCCGCGATGGGCATTTGTACTGCCCGCGCCTTATGAGGGCGCTGCGTCTTTCCGAAGAGGAGGGTGCGGTTCGCGCCTCACTCGTCCATTACAACACGCTCGAAGAAGTGAAAGTCTTTACCGAAGCGCTCGAGAAAGTCGCCACAACCGCGAAAGTATCCAAGTAAAGAATCCCGAGAGCGGGCCTACCGCACGCCTGAAGAAAGTCGACTAGGACTCTTGAAGCTAATTGGTGACCCGTTATTCCCGGTTTTGGTCGTCAAGAAGCTTAAGCGAGCCGGCCACGACGCGGTGCACGCCGTCGAGATCGGCGCGGGAGATCTCCCTCTGACCGAGATATTGAAGCTGGCCCTTTTGGAGAATCGCGTCGTCCTTACGAAAAATCAACGGTTGGCTCGATTGGTGGAGTCCAAGCCGGGTTCGTGGCCGTCGGTTGTCCTTTTGAAGCTCAAAGGGGGAAGCTCGGACTCAATGAGCCGCCTTCTAACCAAATTGCTCGCCCTCTTCGATGACGATCTTGCTAGTGGAGCGGTTGTGGTCGTGAACGAGGGCCAGACCTTACTGAAAAAGTTTATGCCCCGCTCCGAGGCCTGACTAGGCTCAACCTCGAGATCATTTCGCGCGATTTCGGGTCTTCCTTTTCACTTTCACTCCGTTGCCGTCAGGCGATCGTGCCCGCTCTGGGCAACCACCGTCCTCTCCCGGAGGGAGAGGGGGCTCGGGGCGGGGGCGCTATATAATGCCGCGAGCGTCTCTTGCGTCTTGCCCTTCCGGGGAGAAAGGAACAAGCATCGAGCATGTCGAGTCAACCGTTCTACCTTCGCGAGGGCAAACTCCATTGCGAGGACTGCTCGTTGGAGCGGATCCCATCGTCGGTGACCACGCCCTTTTATGTTTACAGCACCCGCGAAGTGGTCGAGAGGTTTCGACGCCTCGATAGGGCCTTCGCCGCTCACCCTCATCTCCTTTGCTACGCTCTGAAGGCGAACTCTCAACCAGCCTTGCTTCGATTGCTGGTCGCCGAAGGGGCAGGGGCTGAAGTCGTATCCGGCGCGGAGCTTGCGCTTGCTCTCAAGGTGGGGTTCCCCGCCGAGCGGATCGTGTTCTCTGGCGTCGGCAAGGCGGAATGGGAGCTTCAGGCCGGGCTCCAAGCTGACATCCTACTTTTTCACGCCGAGTCCGAAGGTGAGGTGATTCTTCTCGATCGTTTGGCGCATCAGGCCGAGCGCCGCGCGCGGGTGAGCATTCGCATAAATCCCGACATCGATGCTGGTACGCATCCCCACATCGCGACCGGCGTCCAAACCGCCAAATTCGGGCTGGATTTGGATACGGCGATGGCGCTCTATGGCCGACATGAGGAGTTTCCAAACCTCGAATTTTGCGGGATCCACACCCACATCGGGTCGCAAATTACCTCCTTGCATCCTTTGGGTGAAGCCGCGCGGACATTGGCGAAGGCGATCGGCGAGCTGAAGACCCAAGGGGTCACGATTACACAGGTCGACATCGGGGGAGGGCTCGGAATCGCCTATGGCGAGGAGCCCGCACCCGAGTTCAGCGCGTATGCGCACGAAGTGCTTCCCTGGCTCACCGGCACCGGGGCTCGCGTGATCGTCGAGCCGGGACGTGCTCTCCTGGGTCCGGCGGGCGCGTTCGTTGTCAAGGTCCTCTACGTGAAGCGGGTTCATGACCGAAGTTTTGTCGTGGTCGACGCGGGCATGAACGATCTGCTGCGGCCGGCACTCTACGATGCTTATCACCGCATTGTGCCAATCGAACCGCGCGAGGGTGCGCGAGAAACGGTCGATATCGTTGGGGCGGTCTGCGAGACCTCGGACACGTTTGGGCGCGATCGGCTACTGGTCGATCCTCGCCCCGGCGATCTACTGGCGGTCTTGGACGCCGGCGCCTACGGCTACGCAATGAGCTCCAATTACAATTTGCGCCCGCGTCCGGCGGAAGTGTTGGTCGACGGTGGCGAGTTCCGCATCGTTCGCGATGCCGAGAGCACGGAGGATCTTCTGGCGCGTGAGCTCGGGGAAGAGTCGTGAGCAACACCCGATGGGCGGCGCTAGCTCTCGTCGTGATGGCGGTGGTTGTCTCGGTGTCTCGGTTTCTCACTGGAGAGCCTTCGATGGATGTGGTTCTCCGAGTGGTAATCCAGATTCTGGTTTTTTGGCCGATCAAGGGGGCCCTGATTCGATTCCTCGGCGGAGCTCGCCCCTACCGGAGCGCTCTGGCAGCCAACTCGTCCTCGGAGCTCATCGGATTGGGATTTCCGCTTGCCGCGTTGGGTGGACTATGGCCGGCTCTCATCGCGAGCTTCTTCTTGTCTAGCGGCATCGAGGGGCTGACTTTCAACGCTGTCGGCACGGCCAACCCGAAAACCAGCGTCAGCATGGCCGTCTACGTCAACTTCTTCGTCCACCTGTTGATGGCGGGTATAACTCTATGGGATCCGCGACCGCTGGTGGGGGGCACGGTCATCTTCCTAGCGTTCATAGTTTTTATTCTTCCCATATTCTTGGTTTCGCGTCCCGTGCCTGCGTCTTGAAGTGGAAAGTTATACTGACGGAGTGACAAGTTTTCCGGGGGGCTAGATGAATCGCAGAGAGTTTCTGAAGAATTCGACTGCTGTCGGTGGGATGCTCGCGACGCCGCCGCTTTGGCTCTGTTCGCGTGGCGAGGCGAAGCAACGTTCTTATCGACCCGGCGACGAGGTCGACTCTAGCGTCTCTTTTCTGGATCCCGAGGGGCGGGCGGTTACCTTGGCCGACCAAATAGACGGATCCACCAAGGTCCTGTATCTCATCATCTTTGGAGGCGCCTACGCGAAGAAGAAGCCGGACAAACGTGGCCGCCTCTGGTGTGGGGACAGCTCGGACGATATGGCGGTACATCGAACCGTGTATTTTAACTATGCCGGCGAGGGGGTGACGTTCGTTCCTGTCGCCACGCCTCCCGTTTACAGCACCGGTTATGGTTTCAAGGAGGATGTCTTCTTAGTCGAGCCGGAGAACTCCGCAGCTTATCAGAGTGCGCTTGCGGAGTTCATCGAAAAGACGGAGGCGTTGAAGCAAGACGGGACTCTTCCTTTTGACGCGGTCTTCTACGATCCGCGCTTTCGCTTGCTCGACAATCCCAGTGAGCACGAGCATGTCCCGGCGTACGGAACGATCCATCCCTGGCAGGGGCATTTCAAGTGGTTCGAGGACGAACAGCGATACGGCACTCCCACGATTTGGCTCCTGGACGCCAAGTTACGAGTTATTCGTACGCCCTTTTGGGGAAACGTTTACGAGGGGGTGCCGGTTCAGATCAATTACACCGTGCACGATGTCATTCGGGCACTCGATGAAGCTCTCGAGGCAGCCGATTAAGATGGTCTCTTCGTCCATTAATCCCTCTCCCTTTGTAGGGGAGACTGTGGCCGTCAAAATACATTGTGCCATTTCGGCCGCCAACATATGGGAGTGCCGATACCAAATGTGGCAAGACGGCGGTGAGGGCGCTAGAGCCGTCTCACCCGAGCGTTTTCTTTGAGGATGCGCCCGACTTCCGCCAGAACCGTTTCGATCTCCTCTTCTGTCACCACGCCGTCGGCTCGCGCCTCGCTGTAGACCCACATCAACTTAAAGAATTCCGGGACGCTCAGTTGGTTCTCCTCATTGAATTCGAGAAGGGCGTCGAACTCGTCGGTGATTCGGGCCCTCAGAGCGCCTTGCCCCGCCGCCTCCCGTAGTGTCTCCTTCATTTCGAGTATCGGTTGGTGTCTAACTTGAGGGGCGTAGAGGAGTGAAAAGGAAAACAGGCCGAGCACGACGGTGGCTCCTCCCACCACCGCGCAACCCACGGTGAACCATCCGAGGCTGCGGCGTTCGATGGGTGGCTCTGCGCGGAGCGGCTCGAGCGACGGACGTGACAGGGCGGGTGGCGTCGCCGGTGTCTCGGCCGCGTCTGTTTCCGTGGCGCGTCTCACATAGTGGGTGAGAGTGAGAGTGAAGATGAGAGCGGCGGGGATCAAGATGCCCGGAGGAATCCATACCGGTTGGCCGAGGCTCTCCAGTCCCGCCATGTTGAGAAGCATGATCGCCGCCGCGTTATTTGCCACGTGGATGAGAATTGGTATCAAGATGCTCTCGGTCGCGATGGCGGTGATACCCAAAACCAAGCCCGCCAAGGTGTAGCTGGCTAGCCCTTGGGGTATGAAGTGCATCACTGCGAATAGAAAAGAGGTGAGCAGAATAGCTCCGACACGGCCCAGCGAGCTCCGTTCGAGACTCTTTTGAATGAAACCACGGAAAAGGACCTCCTCTGCTACAGCTGCGCCGATCGCCAATCCCAAGATTCTGACGATCCATTCGTACGCGGTCTCTGCTTTGAGGAGGCCGACGATGCCTTCCCTGAACTCCTCAGGAATGGGGAAGACCAGGCTGGTGAGGTTGGAAACCTGATCGTTGAGTACGGCGAGGGACACTGCCAGGGGTATGGCGAGAAGAAGATCCGTCGTGGACGGGAGTCGTAGTCGCAGGGTTGTCCTCACGTCCGCTCCAAGAATACGGACTGCCAGGACGGTGGGGATCAGAATCGCCAAGAGCTCGCCAAGGAGAATTCCTAGGTTCGGTACGGTGACCAGCAGAATGCCATTGATGACGGTGTTCAGGACAAGGACGGTCAGGAATAGAAGGAGCGCCCAGCCAGGAGTCGGAACTTTCGGTTTCATATAATGTACTGCCAGTCGTTGCCCGGCGGGCGACCATGGGGCTCCTGCCGCAAGGCGATTTGGGGTGCGATCGTATCCGGAATCGGTCGGAAAACCTAACGATGAGCAAGATCTGCGCCGGTGCGAAGTCTTTTGTTCGAGACGACCTCCAGCAAAATAAGTGTTGTTCGGGCTCGCTACCTGGGATAGCATTTTGCTTCCGCCGATTGTTTGCGCCCGCTTTGGTGGTGCAATAACCCAAGGAGGTTCGTTCTTATGGCCTCTCCCGAGAAGCTCCGGGTCGTGCAATACGGGGTCGGTCCCATCGGCCTCGCTGCCATCCGCGCAATTCTTGCCCGCTCAGATCTGGAACTGGTCGGAGCCATCGATATCGATCCCGACAAGCAGCAGCGCGATGTGGCCGATCTCGCTGGGCTCAAACAGCCCAGTGGCATCCGTGTGTCCGATCGACCCGAGGAGGTGCTCGGCACCAAGCAGCCCGATGTCGTTCTGCACTCAACACAGTCCCATCTCAATGAAGTGCTGCCCCAGTTGCGAATCTGTCTGGAAGCCAAGGCCAGTGTGGTGAGCACGTGCGAAGAGCTACTCTTACCTTCGGTACGACACCCGAGAATAGCGAGAGAGCTTGACGCTTTGGCGCGCTCGAAAGAAGTGGTTGTCTTGGGAACGGGCGTGAACCCGGGCTTCGTGATGGATACGATGGCGCTGGTTTCGACCTCCCCCTGCCTGGAAGTTCGATCGATTCTGGTGGAGAGAGTCGTCGACGCGGCGACGCGACGTCAGCCGCTCCAAAGAAAGGTAGGCGCTGGCATGACCCCGGCGGAGTTCCGGCGCGGTGCCAAGAAAGGTCAGTTGGGACACGTCGGCCTGTTGGAGTCCTTGCATCTTGTGGCGCAGGGGCTTGGTTGGGCTCTCGAGGGTGTGAGCGAGAAACTCACTCCGGTGCTGGCCAAGAAATCGGTGCGAACCCCGTACCTGACCGTAAAAGCCGGACAGGTTGCTGGGATTCATCACGTTTGCCGTGGGCTTCGGAACGGTAAGGAAGCTCTCAAGCTCGAACTACAAATGTTTGTCGGCGCGAAGAAGCCATTCGACAAGATCTCGATTCGCGGGAATCCTTCGCTCGACATTCTGGTCGAAGGCGGCGTCGCCGGAGATGAAGCCACGGTTGGGATGTTGCTCAACATGGCTCCTAGTGTCTTGGGTTTGCGGCCAGGTCTGCGAACCATGATCGATTCAACCCTTCCCAGGTTTCGCGCCGCACCCTGACAGACCGGCAGTGAATTTCGGGGACTGAATTCCATAAGATCCGTGGTTCGCGTGACCCTCTGCCCGCGGATATGATGAGCCATGCGCTTGGTGGCGTTTGCCGGCCTAGGGATGCTCTTGGGCTACCTGTACTTCGCATGGGCACGTCAGGCTAGGGGATTTGTACAATTCCAAAGGACACCGCTCGCCCGGCGAGGCTTCGTCGCGATGGTCTTACGCCTCGCGGTGTTCGCGCTGGTGCTCGGCATTCTCCTTCATCGCTTCGGCCCCCTCGCGGGCGTCGCTGCGCTGGCGGGCGCGGCGGTCACCCGCGGCCTGATGGTTCGGGCTGAGCCCACGCTCCGGGGGCACTAAGCCGTCCAGATGGCGCGCTCCAAGGCTTCAGCGGGCAAGATCAAGTTCGAGGTCTCGGCGGGGGGAGTCATCTACCGGGAAGAGGCCTCCTCACTACAGGTGTGTCTGATCGCTACACAGGGTGGTACCCGGTGGCAGCTACCGAAAGGCCTACCCGGTGGCAGCTACCGAAAAAAGGGCGAGCCGGTGGTCGCCGCGGCGGCGCGAGAGGTCAGAGAGGAAACGGGTCTGGAAGGGGAAGTTGAAGGGGAACTCGAAAAGATCGAATACTGGTTTGTCTGGAAGGAAGCCGACGGGCGTTCCGTTCGCCATCACAAGCTGGTACATTTTTTTTTGATGCGCCACACGGGCGGCGACACGTCGCTGCACGATGAAGAAGTCGACGAGGCCCGCTGGTTCCCGATTTCCAAGGCTGTTAAGAAAGTGGCTTTCGCCAACGAGCGCAAGATCGTTGAGAAGGCGCGTCGCGTATTGACTGACAAGCCGGCGTCGAGAGAATAGGGTGCCAGCCCCTCTGAAACCTGCCCACCCCGTGTGGAGGATGACGAAAGTCGTCGTCGGAATAGCTCTTTTGGGACTCGGTGTCGTTGGCCTGTTTCTTCCCATATTGCAGGGCGTCCTCTTTCTCTTCCTGGGGCTCGCGCTCTTGTCGACCGAGAGTCGACGGGTTCGGGGGGTCATGGTCAGATTGCGGCGACGCTATCCCCGGCTTTGGAAACGGGCAGAAGCGATGAAGAATCGACTGTCTCAGTTGCTACATGTGAAGCGAGGAGCTCGCTCAGAAAAAGAGGCCTCCGGTGACGAAGAATCAAGCCGCGAAACGACTTGAGGAGCTCCGTCGGGAAATCCGTCAACACGACTACCTCTACTATGTGAAGAGTGCGCCCGAGGTCTCGGACGCTAGTTACGATCGGCTCATGCGCGAGCTTGTCGCGCTCGAACGAGAGAACCCCTCTCTCGTTACTTCCGACTCTCCCTCGCAGCGGGTAGCGGGCAAAGTGCAGGAGGAGTTTGGGGAGATCGAACACTTGGCGCCCATGCTCTCGCTTGAATCCGCTATGGACGCCGAAGAAGTTGGTGAGTTCGACAAGCGCGTCAAGAAAGGGTTGGGCGCCGACCTTCCATTCGAATATGTGGCGGAGCCCAAGTTCGATGGGCTCTCGGTCGAGCTGGTATTCGTCGACGGGAAGTTCGAGCGCGCCTCCACGCGAGGAGACGGGACGGTAGGAGAGGATGTCACCCAGAATGTGAAGACGATTCACAGCCTTCCCCTCCGCCTTCTCACGACCGTGCGTTCCGCACCCGGGACCGTCGCCATTCGGGCCGAGGCGATCATGCGCCTCAGCGACTTCGATGCTCTCAACCGGCGCATGGCGGAAGCCGGTAAAGATTTCTTCGCCAACCCGCGCAATGCTGCGGCCGGATCGCTTCGACAGCTCGATACGCGAATGACCGCCGAACGCCCCCTCGACCTTTTCGCGTACGAGATTATGTATTCCGATGAAATCCGACCCGCCTCGCAGGAGGAAGTGCTTGCGATTCTGGCGGAGTGGGGCTTCCGAATCGACCCCAGCGTGCGCCTCTGTGCTGACATCGATGAGGCGATCGTTTATCACGATGAGCGCGAGTCGAAGAGGGACCTCCTCGACTACGAGATGGATGGAGTTGTGATCAAGGTCAACCGTCGCGATCAACAAGCAGAGCTCGGTGAGCGATCGAGGAGTCCGCGTTGGGCGGTGGCATTCAAGTTCGCGCCCCGAGAGGAGGTGACGGAGGTCATGGATATCGTGGTGCAAGTGGGCCGTACCGGAAAACTGACGCCGGTAGCGCTCTTACGTCCAGTGGACGTCGGGGGCGTTACCGTCGGTCGTGCGACTCTCCACAATCAAGACGAGGTGGATCGAAAGGACGTTCGGGTCGGTGACACGGTGAGAGTCCGACGGGCGGGAGATGTCATACCCGTAGTCGTCGAGGTCCTGCTAGATGAGAGGAAGACCGGGACTCGGAAGTTCATGATGCCAGACCGATGCCCGGTTTGCGATTCACCGGTGGTGCAGCAAGGTGCCTACCACGTGTGCTCCGGGGGGCTTGTCTGCGCTGCCCAGCAGATGGGTCGGATCGAGCATTTCGCAAGTAAAGGAGCGATGGAGATCGAGCATCTAGGGGGAAAGACAGTTGTGCAGTTGTTCGAACGAGGCTTGGTGAAGAACTTGGCCGACCTCTACCTGTTCAAGAAGACGGATCTTCTTGAACTCGAAGGCTTCGCGGACAAATCTGCAGAAAATCTCCTGGCGGCCATCGAGGCGAGCAAACAAACCAGTCTCGATCGTTTTCTCTATGCGCTCGGCATTTCCAATGTCGGTCAACACGTTTCGAAGGTACTGGCTCAGCACTTCGGAAGCCTCGAAGCAGTGATGGTGGCAAGCGAGGAAGAGTTGATTGCCGTCCATGAGGTGGGTGATGAAGTCGCTCGGGCGGTCACGACATTCTTTCGGGATGAGGGCAATCGTGGCGTGGTCCTGAAGCTTCTCGACGTTGGGGTCCAGCCGAGTTGGGAAATGACGGGCGCCTCTGCTTCGCTCGCCGGGATGAAAATCGTGTTCACCGGTGCTTTGAGCAAGATAAGCCGCGACGAAGCCAAGCGGTTCGTGGAGGAGCGAGGTGGGCGCGTTACTTCCTCGGTTAGCAAGAAAACGGACCTGGTGGTAGTAGGTGATTCGCCGGGCTCGAAGCTTGATCTAGCAAAAAAGCACGGCGTCAAAGTGCTCGCCGAAGAAGAATTCCTCGCCCTTGTGAAATAGTGTCCTCTGACGCCCGTGGATCCGCGATGGTCTCTCCGTGTATGCTTATTTCAACAACGACACAGGTGCTTATACACTGAGAAATGCTCGCGATCTTGCGATGCGCCCGACGTTGAATAGAAAGCAATAACAGAGACTTCCTTATGACAGGGAAAACCGTAGTAGGGATGATCGTCCTAATTGGAGTCTCATGTGCAGGGGGCCGAGTAGAAGCGTTGTCGAACAAGAAGATGATCGGAGAGCTAGAGCGTCTCGGCAAGGACGGCCGGGATTGGTTAGTTTTGGGTGCCGAAGCGGGCGGTTTTGACGATCTGAGCCTCGAGCAGAAGAAGCTCGCTTATTACCTTTATCGGGCGGCGATTGCGGGTAACGACATTTTCTATCGGCAAAACCATCGGTACGCCCTCGAGATCAAAGATCTGTTGGAAGCGCTCCACCTGTATTCAGCGGGCCTTGACGCAGAAGCTGCCTATGCGGTCCATGATTATTTGAAGTACATCTGGATCCATGATTATTTGAAGTACATCTGGATCAACCACGGTCAGTACGATGCAATCGAAGGTACGAAGGTTGTTCCTAATGAGCTCACTCCGGAGATGCTCTCCCGGGCGGCGGAGTACGCTCAGGACCTAGGCGCGACGCTCCATTTCCCGCGCGAAGAGACACTTCGAGGCAAGCTAGCGCGGCTTGAGCGTTCCATCTTTGATGCGAGCTATGAGCCCGTTCTCACCGAGCAGGGTCATGGTAAGGACATCATCGCCGAGAGTGCGGTGAACTTCTGGGATCCAGACATTACGTCCAAAGACATGGAACCCGTTCTCGACTTCTGGAAAAAGAAGCTCAACGTGCGTTTCGCGATGGAAGAGGACGGAAGAGTCGCGCCCCAGGAGTATCGGATTGGAGGTCTCTTCGACCGGGATCTCCAAACCATCAGCTACTTTCTCCGCAAGGCTCTGCCTCTCGCGGAGAGTGAGAAGCAAAGATCGGGTCTGAAGGCTCTGTTGGGCTACTACCAGACCGGCGACGAGGCTCTCTTCCGCGAGTACAGCGTCCACTGGTTGAAGTCGGAGACAGTCGTCGACTATTTGAACGGTTTCGTCGAACAGTACACCGATCCTCGCGGAATCATCGGCGCCTTCGAGGCGAATGTAAGCTTCTTAGCCGACTCGGAGCTGATAGGGAGGTTGGCCGTCAGCGCGCAGTATTTCGAGGACCGCATGCCGTGGCCCGACGAGTACAGACGCGAGAAAGTCCATCCGCCGGTGGCCAACGTGGTGAAGGTGATCGTCGAGACGGGGGACAGCGGGCCGTACAGTCCCGCTGCTTATAACCTTCCAAACTATGCTGACATCCGCCGCGACCACGGAAGCAAGAATATCATCCTGCTCAACATCGAGACCGCTGATTCCCAAGGTATCCGCGAGGCGACTATCGAGGGCTTCTACCTGCCTGAAGTACAAGACGTGTATCGAAAATATGGTGCCGTGGGTCGAGCTTGGGAAGTTTATATGCACGAAGTGATCGGTCACGGCTCGGGCAAACCGGATCCGTCCTTGTCTGAGGACCCCCGTACGGTGCTCGGCCGTGCGTATTCGGCGCTGGAAGAATGCCGCGCCGATCTAGTCGCTCTGTATCATGTCCTCGATCCCAAGCTCGTCGAGATCGGAGCGTTCACCGCTGAAGAGCAGCGGGATGTCGCTCTCGCCATGTATCAAGGCTACCTTCAGAGACATTTGAACGGTTATCGACGCTACGAAGACGACACGGTGCGAGAGGCACACGACAAAGGTCGGCAGCTGGTGCTGATGTACTTACACTCGGGTGGTGAATCGGGAGACCGCGACTTCGGTGTGAGAGTCGTGGAGCGTGGCGGGGATTTCTTCGTAAAGATCTCAGACATCGACGCTGCCCGGAAGGGTGTCGGAGAGCTTCTCGGCCGCCTCCAGGTGATCAAGTCGAGAGGCGATAGTGAGGGGGCCAACTGGCTCTTCGATCGCTTCGGGACGAAGCTCGACGTGGAATGGCGGGACAATGTCAAGGCCCGCGCTGCCAAGTTGAAGCTGCCCAACGGGACGGCGTTCGTATTCCCACAACTGATTCCCGTTGCGGGCGGGAAAGACGGGAAGGAGATCGTGGACGTTCGTCTGGTCTACGAGGAGGATTTGACGGCGCAACAGCTTCGATGGTCTCGCCTTGCCGGCGTCGCCGACGAGTGGACGTATTAGAAGCTCTTCATCCTTCAATCCCTCTCGCTTGGGAGAGGGCCTGGGTGAGGGCCCAACCATACCTACGGTGTGCGTTGTTTTTCTCTCGTCGCTCGGAACTCGCTCTTCTCGCTCCACTCCGGCCACTCCGTGCCGGTGGCCAGCTCGTATCCCATGAGGTAGAAGAGCTCCAGATCTTCGACCGCTCCGGACAGATCCCAGTAGTCCTTCACCTCGTCCGAGGGCTTGTGGTAGTCCTCGTTTGTGTACTTCTTCCTCATCTCGATGCCCCAGCCCTCCGGCTGGTTGATAAACTCGATGCCTGCGTTAGGGTAAAAAGAGGGGATCCCGACTTTCGCGAGCTCGAAGTGATCGGACCGGTAGTAAGAGCCCTTTTCCGGCTCCGGGTCCGGTCGCAAGATGCGGCCCTGTTGTGAAGCGAGCTTGGTCGCGAGGCCGTCCAGCGCCGATTGCCCCATTCCCACGACGGTTACATCCCGTGTCGGTCCCAGCAGGTTGAGGCCATCCATGTTGATGACCGCGACCGTGTCCTTGGGCGGATAAAGCGGATTGCGACCGTAGTATAGCGAGCCAAGGAGGCCCCGTTCTTCCGCGGTCACCGCCAGAAAGAGGACGCTCCGAGCAGGGGGCTCGTCGAGTCTTCCGAACGCCTGGGCGATCTCCAGTAGGCCCGCGGTTCCGCTGGCGTTATCGTGGGCACCGTTAAAGATGTTGTCACCGTCGAGCTCGGGATCGATCCCCATGTGATCCCAGTGGGCGGTGTAGATGATCCATTCGTCGGGCGACCGCTGGCCTTGAAGCTTCGCCACGACGTTGGCAGACTCGATCTCCCGGATCGAATTCTCCAGCGCAGCGCTCATGATCGCTCCTAGCGGGACCGGCTCAAAGGAACGATCCATGGCCGCCTGCTTCATCTCGTCGAAATCCAGTCCCGCCATTTCAAAGATCCGTCGAATGGCATCGATGCGGATCCACCCTTCTGCACCTAGTAGGTGTCTTTCCTCGCCCGAGGTTGCCAGAACGAATTGCTGCTCGGCACCCCAGCCGGAAATCACCTCCCAGGGATAGCCGGCGGGTTCGGTCTCGTGGATCACGAAAGCTCCGGCCGCACCGAGCTCCGCTGCGGTCTCGAGCTTGTAGGTCCAGCGACCGTAATAGGTCATTGCCTTACCGCCAAAGATATCTTCGCCGGGCGGGTCATTGACCAACGCGATGAGGATCTTGCCGCGCACGTCGAAGCCCTTGAAGTCGTCCCACTGGTACTCGGGAGCCGAGACGCCGTAGCCCACGAAGACGAGCTCGCCTTCCACTTCGACACGCTCTTCCACGCGTCGAGTGCGGGCGGCAATGTCTACCTTCTGTTCGAGCTCAAACACTGAGGTTCCCTTCTTCACCACGACAGGGTTCAACTCGGTTGGAGTCAAGCTCACCAGCGGGACTTGCTGAATGAAGGCGCCATTGGGATTGCCGGGACCTAGACCGAATGAGCGAAAGCTGTCGATGAGATACTCGACGGTCTTCTCCTCACCCGGCGAGCCGGGAGCTCGCCCCTCGAACGCATCCGAGGAGAGGAGCTGGATCCGGTTCATAAGGGACTCGGCGTTGATCGCATCGGGATGCGACTCTTGGGGGGATTCTTGACAAGCGACGGCGATGACGCCGAGGGAAAGGCAGACCAAGGTGGTCAAGGTGCGCATTTCTCAAACCTCCGATTCGATTCCCCATCCTATCACTTGCGACGGGCCCCTTGAGGGGAGTGAACCACTTGGGGGAGGGTAGCGATGACAGAGGCCAAAAAGGGATAAGCTATCAATTGGTGGCCAGACGGCGGGTGAGGGTTCTGAAACACACACGGGAAGGTCTCGCACGAAGCACTACGGAGCTCGGGCTGAAGCTCGACTCGAAAGCCTTGGAAGCCTTGTTTCGCCGGTTGCATTCATTGAGCGAGGCTCTCGATGTGTTAGAGGAACTCGTCGAGCCAGCCCTCGAGCCGTTTCCGACCGTGACACTGCCCGAGGACGAGTAGCAATGGTAGCCGATGAGCTATCATTTTGCTCGCTTTCTGAGATAAGCGCACTCATTCGCCGCAAGGAAGTCTCGGTTCAGGAACTAGTGGACCAACAGCTGACCCGGCTCAAGTCCCTGGAACCGCGTTTGAACGCATTCATCACCGTGACCGAGGAGGAAGCCCGCGGCGCTGCCAAGGACGCCGATCGAAAACTGGCGCGTGGTGAACCGGCGGGGCCCCTGCATGGAGTCCCCATGACCCTCAAGGATCTTCTTTGGACACGGGGGGTCCCCACGACATCAGGCTCCAAGGTTTCCGCCGACTTCGTACCCCAAGAGGACGCCACTACCGTGGCTCGGCTGCGCGAAGCGGGCGCCGTGTTCTTGGGTAAGACCAACTTACACGAGTTTGCCTACGGCATCTCGAACGTCAACCCTCACTTCGGTCCAGTGCACAATCCGTGGGACGAGGAACGCATCAGCGGGGGCTCGAGCGGCGGTTCGGCGGCCAGCCTCGCGGCGGGAATCGGCTATGGATCGGTCGGGACCGACACCGGTGGTTCGATACGCATACCCTCATCGCTTTGCGGGACGGTAGGGCTGAAGCCTACTTACGGGTTGGTGAGTCGTTACGGCGTAACGCCGCTCGCGTGGAGCCTAGACCATGTCGGACCCATGGCTCGCAGCGTGAGGGATGTCGCGATCCTCTTCGACGTTCTCGCTGGGTACGATCCGAAGGACCCCACCTCGCGAAAGGGAAAGCTCGCCTCGGTAAGTAGCGGGCTCGATGAAATCCCTTCGGGACTTCTAATGGCCATACACCCCGGTTACTTCTTCGAAGACCTGGACCCTCGAGTGCGGAAGCTGGTCGAAGCCGCGGTCGAGGATCTCGAGAAGTTGGGGCTCGAGCGCGTCGAAGTTTCGATTCCGGAAATCGAGCACCAGGGCACTTGTCGAAATGTTATTACCTTTGCAGAGGCGGCTTCGTACCATGAGCCGTCGCTTCGAGGGCGGCCCGAGGATTACGGGCCGGCCACGAGAGAGTTGCTGGAGATCGGCTTGCTGGTGCGGGCCACTGAGTATCTGACCGCGCAACGTGCGCGCAGGCGAATCGTCGAAGCGTTCAGCGAGGCGTTTCAGGGATTCGATGTCCTCGTCTCTCCAACCGTTCCTGTTCCGGCGCCTCGGATCGGGGAGGAGCTACTAGCAAATGGCGAGAAGCTGCGCCCCGGGCTTCTACGGTTACCAACTCCGTTCAATACGACTGGCTTTCCCGCCATTTCGGTTCCCTGCGGCTTCACAGCGGAAGGCCTACCGGTAGGCCTCCAGTTGGCGGCCCGCCCATTTCACGAGAAGCGCTTGCTACAAGTTGCTTACGCCTACGAGAAGTCGCATCCATGGGTGGATAGGCATCCGGGCTCGAGCTAGGACGAGCCTATCGAGAAGACGCAGCCCGGGTTGCGGTGATAAGCTTCGCGGCTGGAGGTGAAGATGCTCCTTGAGGGCAAAAAAGGTCTGGTAGTTGGGATCGCGAACAAAAGGTCTCTCGCTTGGGGGATTGCCAAGTCGGCTTCGCGAGAGGGGGCCCGCTTGGCAGTCACTTACCAAGGCGAAAGGTTGGAAAAGAACGTTCGCAAGTTGGCAGAAGAACTGAACGAACCGGTCATCCTCCCTTGCGACGTCACGCGGGATGAGGAAATGGACTCCCTGGCGGCGACCATAAAAAACGAGTGGGGTGGTTTGGATTTCGTCATCCACGCGGTGGCGTTTGCGTTGCGGGAGGAGTTGGACGGGGAGTATCTCGACACGTCACGGGAAGGCTACCGCGTCGCACAAGACGTCTCGGCCTATTCTCTCGTCGCTCTCGCGCGCCGCATGGCGCCCTTGATGGAGACGGAAGGTCGAGGGGGGAGCATCGTAACCCTGACCTATTTGGGAGGGCCGCGCGTTGTCCCCCATTACAACGTTATGGGGGTGGCGAAGGCGGCGCTCGAGGCGTCGGTGCGCTATCTGGCCGCCGACTTGGGGCCTCGCGGTGTTCGTGTGAACGCTATCTCCGCGGGCCCGGTCAAGACGATCGCCGCCTCGGGGGTGCACGGTGTTTCGAAGATGCTCGAGTACCATCGGAGTCATGCTCCGATGCGGAAGAACACCGAGCAGGGTGAAGTAGGGGACGCGGCGGTTTTTTTGGTGTCAGAGCTATCGCGTGGCGTCACCGGCGACGTGCTGTACGTGGATGGTGGATTTCATATCATGGCAATGACCGACCTCGGGCGCTCGCAGTCTTGATTCGGAAAGGGGAGCAATGATGTCAACCCGTACGACAAGTTTCCTACTGGTCGCTTGTGTTTCGGGGCCCATCGCCCTCGGAGCGTGTACAGGGGGCGACGCTGCCTCGCCTTCAACCCCGCTCGAGCGGGCCCGAGCTTTACACGGTCGGGTGCCTCTCATCGACGGGCACAACGATTTGCCATGGCAATACCGTCAGCAGTTCCAACGAGCGGTGGCACGGCTCGATATCGCACAGCCTCAACCCCAACTGATGACGGATATCCCGCGATTGCGTGAAGGCGGAGTCGGGGCGCAGTTCTGGTCGGTTTATGTACCGACTAGCCTGGACGGAGGGGATGCGGTGCTCGCGACCCTCGAGCAGATCGACGTGGTCTACCAAATGATTCTCCGTTACCCGGATACTTTCGAGCTCGCCTTGACCGCGAATGAAGTAGAAGCAGCGTTCCGTGACGGGAAAATCGCCTCGTTGATCGGAATGGAGGGTGGTCATTCCATTAACAACTCTTTGGCCGCGCTTCGCATGTTCCACAAACTCGGGGCGCGTTACATGACGCTGGCCCACAGCGCGAACACGCCTTGGGCAGACTCGGCCACCGATGAGGCGCGCCTGGACGGACTCTCGGCCTTTGGCAGGGAAGTAGTCCGGGAGATGAACTGGTTGGGGATGCTGGTAGACCTCTCTCACGTTTCGCCGGCCACCATGCATGACGCGTTGGACGTCTCCGAGGCGCCTATCATCTATAGTCATTCTTCGGCGCGCGCGATCACCGGTCATCCTCGAAACGTGCCCGATGATGTCCTGAGTCGGCTTCCGGACAATGGTGGCGTGGTCATGGTTACCTTCGTATCGAGCTTCATTTCGGTGGAAGCGTTCGAGCATCGTCGTGCCGGTGACGCGGAGCGGGGGCGGTTGCGCGGCTTGCCGGGAAGCACGGAAGACTTGGTACGGGTAGCGATGGAGCAATGGACCGAGGCCAACCCTGCTCCGCGAGGGACGGTTTCCCTGGTGGCGGATCATATAGACCACATACGCGAGGTAGCAGGCATCGATCACATCGGAATCGGTTCTGATTACGATGGCACGACCTATGTGGCGGAAGGCCTCGAGGATGTTTCAAAGTTGCCGACACTTACCGCGGAGCTCTTGGAAAGAGGTTACTCGGATCAGGACGTCATGAAGGTACTCGGACTCAATGTCCTTAGAGTGATGCGTAGCGTGGAAGGTGTTGCCGAACGGCTGCAACGGGAACGCGGTCCGTCGGAAGCGCTCATCGAAGAGGTCGACGGCGCGGGCCCTCCTCGCTCGGGGAGTTAATGAACTACCGGATCGGGGGGGCACTCGTTGGGTTGCTCCTACTCTGGTCCTCGCTCGGTCTTGGCCCATCCCTAGGTTTTGGTGAAGCTCGGGAATTCACGGAATCGGTTGGGGAACACTAATGCGAGTCGCCGCTCTGGTCGCGGCTCTTCTCTCCGTCGGATGCACGGCCGCGGAGGAACTCTCTCTCGATCGAATCAAGCTCCCGCCCGGATTCGAGATTCATCTCTACGCGACAGGGGTTCCCAATGCCCGCTCGATGGCTCTTGGGCCCAACGGCACCCTGTTCGTGGGCACGATGGACGAAGGCAATGTCTATGCGGTCCTCGACCAAGACCAAGACGGCAGCGCCGACAAGATCATCACTCTCATCGAAGAGTGGAACATGCCCAACGGGGTGGCGATTCGGGAGGGGGCGCTGTATGTCGCGGCAGTGAATCGGGTCGTCCGTTTCGATAACATCGAGTCACATCTGGAAGATCTTCCCACTCCGGTTGTGATTCGCGACGATTTGCCTCAAGACGAGTCCCATGGTTGGAAGTTCATCGCTTTCGGGCCGGACGGCAAACTCTACGTGCCGGTAGGCGCACCCTGTAACATCTGCGAGCGAGACGATGAACGCTATGCCTCGATTCTTCAGATGAATCCTGACGGGACGGACCTGCAAGTCTATGCGCGGGGCGTGCGGAACACCGTCGGATTCTCCTGGCACCCCGAGACCGAAGAGCTGTGGTTCACTGACAATGGCCGAGACCAGTTGGGAGATGATATTCCTCCCGACGAGCTCAACCACGCCCCTGCTCCAGGGCTACATTTTGGCTTTCCCTATTGTCATGGCGGCAAATTTCTCGACCCAAAGTTCGGAGGCGATCGAGCCTGCGATGAGTTCGTGCCGCCGGCGAAGGCGCTCGGCCCTCACGTCGCGGCGCTTGGCATGCGTTTCTACACCGGGTCGATGTTTCCTGAGACATATCGAGGCCAGATTTTCTTCGCCGAGCACGGGTCGTGGAATCGAAGCAACAAGATCGGTTACCGGGTGATGCGCGTGGAGCTGGATGGAGATCAGCCGGTAAGCTACGAAACCTTCGCCGAAGGCTGGCTGCAGGGCGAAGAGGCCTGGGGCCGACCAGTCGATGTCCTAGTCATGCCGGATGGGGCGCTTCTCGTTTCTGATGACGAAGCCGGTGTTATCTACCGGATTGTATACAAGGCTTCCTGAGAATCCTTCAGCCAATTCGTTTCCAGCGAGTGGATCGATCTACAATGGGGCGAGGACACATCAATGGGGGCGCGGGAGAGAAATCTCATCTATGACTGGAACCGCGAGGGGACGGCGCCCCCCGAGTTGTCGAAAACGATCGAATTCGATGATGAAACCCTGAGGGATGGGCTCCAGAGCCCTTCGGTCATTTCTCCTCCCATCGAGAAGAAACTCGAGATCCTCCATCTCATTAACGAGCTCGGGATCCACTCTGCCGACATCGGTCTTCCCGGCGCCGGTCCGCATGTTCAAGAGCAAGTCCTGCGTTTGGCGAAAGAGATCGCGGATCAGAAGCTTTCGGTCGCACCTAACTGCGCAGCGCGCACTCTAAAGTCTGATATCGAACCCATCATCGAGATCTCGCAAAGGGTTGGGTTGCCGATCGAGTGCGGCACGTTCATTGGCTCCAGTCCGATTCGACAGTACGCTGAAGATTGGGAGCTCGATCGGTTACTCAAGCACACTCGGGATGCGGTGACCTACGTCGTTGAGAACAATCTCTCTGTTATGTATGTCACAGAGGACACGACTCGCGCCCGCCCGGAGACGCTGCGAAAGCTCTACACGACTGCTATCGAGTGTGGCGCTCGGCGTATTTGTCTCTGCGATACGGTCGGGCACGCTACTCCGGAAGGTGCGTGCAACCTCGTCAATTTCATCAAGGGAGTTGTCGCTGACACTGGTGAGCCCGTCAAGATCGACTGGCACGGGCATCGGGACCGCGGGCTGGACATACCGAACACCCTGGCCGCCATCGAGGCCGGCGTGGATCGCGTGCACGGATGCGCCCTCGGACTCGGTGAGCGATGTGGTAACACTTCGATGGATCTCCTTCTGGTGAACCTCAAGCTGATGGGCATTATCGACAACGATCTTAGGCGGCTTCCCGATTACTGCCGGACCGTTTCCGAGGCGACCGGGATCCCTATCCCCGTCGGCTACCCGGTCGTCGGTTCCGATGCATTTCGCACCGGTACGGGCGTTCACGCCGCGGCCGTCATCAAGGCTTTCAAGAAGAAGGATACCTGGCTAGCCGACCGCGTGTACTCGGGCGTGCCGGCAGGAGAGTTCGGCCTACGGCAGAAGATCGAGGTCGGCCCGATGTGCGGTGTGTCGAACGTGCAATTCTGGCTGGCCTCACGAGGTCTGCCGGTGAAAGACGAACTGGTCCAGGCCATCTTTCAAGCAGCGAAAAAATCCGAGCGAGTGCTCGAGGACTCCGAGGTCGAGGCCGTCGTCCGACAATACATCGACTGAGCCAGACCGATCCCACGGAGGCATCCCCTCACACCATGTCCGTCCATTCCACTGCGATCGTGAGTTCCGATAGCGAGATCGGCTCAAGAATCGAGATCGGTCCACTCGTCATCGTCGAGCCCGGAGTTGTAATAGGCGACGGATGTCGGATCGGGGCTCGCGCGGTGCTCAAGCGAGGCCTGCGTTTAGGGAAGGACGTAAGGATCTTCGAGGGAGCCGTTCTCGGAGGTGAACCCCAGGATCTGAAATATCGATCGGTCGAGAGTTTCGCGGAAGTCGGCGACCAGACCGTGATTCGCGAGTACGCTACAGTGCATCGCAGTGGACAAGAGGGCGGTGTTACCAGACTGGGTCGAGATTGTTTCCTCATGGCCTATGGCCACGTCGCTCACGATTGTGACATTGGGGACGGGGCCATCGTTGCAAGCTACGTTGCATTGGCCGGACACATTCACGTGGGAGCGAAGGCGTTCATCTCGGGCGGCGTGGTGGTACATCAGTTTTCTCGAATTGGAGAGCTCGCGATGGTCGGCGGAGGATCGAAGATCAACTTGGACGTGCCGCCCTTTTTTACGGTTGACGGTGTGCCCGGTCGCGCGGTGGGCCTCAACTTGGTTGGTTTGCGACGAGCTGGGTTCAGCCCGGATGACATACGGGTTCTCAAGGAGGCGTATCGCCTTTTGTATCGAATGAATCTCCAAAGGGAGGAAGCCCTTCGTCGCATTCAGAGTCTGGGTGCCGAGCCCAGCAATCGACTTGCGGAGTTCATCCGGGCTAGTAAACGTGGAATCTGTGGAGATCGACGCACGCGTCGTTGACCCCTCCTGAGAAACCCCTCCGCTTTGTTGGCTGCTTAACAGGCAGAGCAATTTGCACGCGATAGCATGTCTGGCATGCACATGGTTGGTGCGGGTCGACATCCTGAGCAGGCTGAGCCGGCTGAACCGGCCGAGCCGGCCGAAGGGGCACAACGGCATCCCTCGGTCATCCGAAGAACGGTTGACGCGTTGGTGTGCTGGTGGGTGCTCCTCCGTGCCCGCCTCCTGCGCACCGGGCGATCAGACCCTGAAGTCGAGCTTTGTCTGCAGTTACAGAAGGGGGCCCGCTTTCAGATACGCGGTGGCGAAGTCCATTTCGTCGATTCCGGAGGCCATCGCGCCGACGCAACGGTTTCGTCGTTTTCGTCAGGCCGGTCGGGAAATGACGAATGAGGTGGACTGGGCGATTTCCTTGAGCGCACTCGCTACTTTGTTCTCTTGATCCGAGGCGAGTGCTCGTCGGTAAGCATCTCGGATGACCCGGTTGACGTCGAACGAGGTGGACACGTTGACGTAAGGCATGGGTAGGACAACCGGCCCGCTTTCTTCTCCCGCTGGCTTCGTCAGCCCGACTCGGTGAATAGCTTTAAGGTATTCCTGAGCCGCTTTCGGAAAGTCCTTCATTTGGGAGTGAACGAGCCCCAGCGATAGCGCGATAGCGGGGTCGGTAGGAGCGAGGAGTTCGGCGGACTCGAGCTCCTTGGCCGCTCCTGCGAAATCCTGCGTCCCAAAACGAGCTTCGGCGAGGCCGAGCCGAGCCGAAAGGCGATTTCCACCTTGGGCGATGGAGTTCTCGAAGAAGTTGATTGCGTTGAACGCGTCTCCCTCCGCCAGGGAGATCTGTCCGAGAGTCAACAAGAGATCGCCCCTCGGAATTTCACTAGCGTCCTGCAAAATCTGTCTCGCCTTGGCGAAGTCTCCTCGATCTCCCCTGGACCGGCCGATTGCCAACCAGACTCGGCCGAGGGCCAATTGCGCACGGGGTTGATCGGCATTTGCTTGCAAAGCGGTGATGAGCTCTTTACGAGCGGCTTCGAAACGCCGTCGCTCCAAGTAGACTTCTCCCAGCAACGTGTGTGCTCGAGCGTCGCCAGGATCGTAGCGCTCGAAGTTCCTCGCGATCTCTTCCGCTCCGTCCAGCTTCCCTTGGCCTAGGAGAGCGAGTCCGAGCTCGACGAAGTAATCGGCACCCGGATCGAAACGCGCCCTCGCTCCGCGGATCTCGTTTTCGGCTTCCGCGAACCGGCCTATGGAGTTGAGTAACGCTCCGTAGAGGTAGCGCGCTTCTCCGTGCGATGCGTCGAGACTCAGCGCCGCCTCGAGGTGGGAGACCGCCTCTTCTCGGCGGTCGAGTTGTACCAGGCTCGTGGCCAGGCGGTAACGGGCGTTCGCGCTGTCTTTGCCGAGCGATATCGATTTGCTATAGACGGTTGCCGCCTCAACGAATCGGCCGCGTGCGTAGAGTCCGTCCGCCATCTCCTCGAGTATCTCGGGAGAATCAGGAGCGAGCTCTGCGGCGCGAGTTAGATCGTCCAGCCCCTCCTCGCGTCCAGCCGCCAGCCGCGCCCGACCCCGCCCGAGGTAGGCGAGCACTTCGAACTGGCCAGACCCAAGGATCTGGTCGTAGGCTGCGATGGCGCGATCGAATTGGCCGGTCGCCGCTAGACTGGCCGCCTTTTGCAGTTGTTCATTCCCGGGGTCCTTGCCCCGGCCCAAGAAAAAGACCATGCCCACCGCGACAAGAATCAGTGCACCTACTCCACCGAGAACGATCGTGGGAGGGAGTCCTAGCTGTTCCCAAAACGCGCCTCCAGCAAAGTGACGTCGCGACGAGCTGTGGCGTGGCACCGGATGTTTACGGGCCGCCTCCCCTTCTGCCTCGCTGGCCTCCACCAGTGCGGCCTCTCGCTCTGGCTGTTCGTCGAGTGACTGGTCGACGAGGAGTCCAGCGGAAGGCGAAGCGGGGCGAGACGTGGTTCCACTCTCCATCAGCGTTAACAAGGAAGCGGGAGGATTCTTAAGAGTGGGTTGCGTATCGGTCGGTTTCAAATTCGGCGGACCCGACGGATCGGAAGAAAAGGTCGGGCCGATCGTTGTTCCGGAGAGCTGAGGGGAGATATTTTCCGGGTCTTCAATAGCCTGGAGAGCGAGGAGCAAAGCGTGGGCCTCTTCGGAGCGGTTGCTCGCAAGCAATTGTTGACCCATGGTTAGGAGCTCTTGGAGGTAGTTCGTTCTTCTTTCTGCCGACCGCGAGGTCGTTAGAAGCACCAGTAGCTGGAAGATGCGGTTCGACGGCTCGGCAGATAGTCCCCGAGCCCAGTTCTGGATGGCTGAGCTCTTCCATCCTCTTGTCAACGCTTCAGCACCGGCCCGCAAGCGATCGGACCTGCTGGCGGCTGGAGGAGCCTTTTCCGTGCCGGAGGCGTGCACGATCTCGAGGAGCTCTTGCGCTTCTGTAAAATTGGGATCTCTGTCTAAGATCTCGCGAAGCTCGCGCTCGGCTAATGCAAAATCCTTTTTGCCCAAGTAGGCGAGCGCTCTCTGCAGCTTCTTTTCCAAACCGGGAACTTGCGGCTGAGGATCTCCCGAAGGCGGACCCGCCTGTTCTTGGGGCGTGGGCTCAAGGCCTCCTTCCTGGATTTCTCCAAGAATCGTCGAGTGTTGAACTTCCACGCGACGAACGATTTCCTGGCTATGGGCGAAAATAGGCTTCAAATCTTCGATGGGTACAGCGGTGCGGAAGACGACCTGCCCCTGATTCGAGACCAGGGTCTCAATCGTCGGGTGGTCTCCGGTGCGCAGCTTGGTGGAAACGCTGAGGGCATCGGAGCCGACGGTCACTTGCGTTGTACGGCCGACTCCCATTTGTTCTTGCTATTCGATTTTTTGGACGCGCTTACTCGAAGTATACAGTAAGGAGGCGGGATTCGGCCACTCGAAGGCGGGCCTCTATGGGACGGTGCGTCAACCGTGTCGGGGGTAGGCCCGTCGGACACCCACCTGAGCAGCCAAGCCTCTTGCGCAAATGGTCGCTCCCTTGGTAGCATGGAACGATAGACCTACAACTAAATAGGGATAACTTGGGTGGCGGGCACCTGCGCCATCGGAGGGAGGAGATGGCTACCAACGCTGAGGCCTTCGCCGAAGTTGGGCTGGGCGAGCTGCTGGAACTCGAGACGTCGGTTCTCCAGACACTGTGTCTGACCGTCAACACGGCGGGCTCCGAGATCAAGTACAAGATCCTGGACGTCCTTACCAGCCACGACTTCTATTTTCCAGTGAACGGGTCGATCTTCGAGGCCTTGGAGGACATGCATCGTAAGGGAGACTACATCGTCCATAGCAATTTGGACGAGGAGCTCCGGGGGCGATCGGTCGACTATCCGGAAGGCTTCTACTTGGAGGATCTGTTCAACGGCGAGCTTCCCCCGATTCAAGAACTGGAGCAAAGTGTCTCGAAGGTAAAGGAACGTTCGTCCTTGGATCTTCCGCCGCGGCCCGATGAGGCGGAGGCGGAGGCGGAGGCGGAGACGAATCCGAGGTTCACGGTCGCGGAGCGGCGTCCTGCTAAACCGTCGGTCACGGCCCAAGCGCCTAAGGACCCGAAGCCCGACCCCAGTCAGACTCAGGTCAATATTGGCGCGAACGCTGCGAGAAAGAACAAAGAGCCCGATGTGCAGCGCGACCCATCGTTGACGAACGCAAAGAGAGCTGCGCCCGCCCTCGCTAAAAGCGATCCCGCTGTAAGTAGGGCCAAAAGTGATCCTAAAAGCGATCCCGCTGTAAGTAGGGCCAAAAGTGATCCGGGGATAGGCAGGCCCAAGAGTAGACCCCCCTTGGCCAAGAGCAGCCCTCTCGTTCTGGCGTCAGAAGGCACCGAGCTCGGCAACTATCTGGAAGAGCTGGGATCGAAACAAGGAAAGACGCTTGAAAGCGGATTTGCTTCTCTGGATGAGGCGACGGAGGGGCTGGGCCCCGGGGTCATGCTGGTTGTCGATGACGAGCCCGATCGGCTCTCTGGTTTTCTCAAGCAGCTCACCGATCAGATCGCCGAAGGCGCTCGCGTGCCCTGCCTTTATGTGTCTTTCCGCCTTTCCAAGGATGTGTTGCGAGTCCGTACGTTGGCGCGTTTGTCCGGAGTTTCTGCTCGGGACATCGAGAAGGGCCGCCTCAAGAAGGACTCGTCCGAGTGGAAAAAGATCGAGACAAGCGGAAAACAAGCCTCTCCTTGGATGAAGCGGGTCTTCGTGGTCGAGGCCGGCAGCGAGACGAACATCGGCCTGATCCGCAAGATGTGCCGGCAGCTTTTGGAGTCGAGCGGGGGTGCTATCTGCGCTCTGTTCGTGGACGGCATCGAGTCCCTAGGCAAAAATGGAGAGACGGTTACTTCTTGCGCGAAAGGTCTAAAAGAGCTCAGCGAATCGATGGACGTGGTGGTGATCGCAGGGGCCAAGGGGGCCGAGCCCTTGACCGATCCTTCTATAGACTTTGCTGGGGTGCTGCGCGACGGCAAGGGCGGAATGATGACATTCGAACTGCTAGCGGCTGGCGAAAGTGAACCACAGCTTTTGTCATTCGAATACCTACCAAGCCTCCATCGTTTTATTGATCGGAGTAAGTAGTAGTTCCTGCCGGCGTCACTCAACGTTGGTCTTTTCGGGCAGCGCGGATCAACGCATTTACCAGACGTTCGTTCTGGTCGGGGCGGCCAATTGCGATTCGCAACACACCTTCCAACCCCGTGTCATGACTGCGATCGCTTACGATGATCCCCTGCTTAGCAAGCGTAGCGGCCAGTTCGGGGCTGTCATGCCCGGCGCGCAGCAGAAAGAAGTTGGTACGGGTGGACATCGCGTCGAATCCCAAGCCCCGCAGTGCCCCCACCAGCGACGACATCTCCTTCCGCACCAGCTGGACATGTGCGCGAAGGAAGTCTGGGTCCTCTAGCGCGGCACACGCTGCCACCAAGGCGGGCGTGCTCACTGAAAATGGCGTTCGGACCTTTAGCAGCGAGGCGACGACCTCTGCGTGCGCGACCACGAAGGCTACTCGTAAACCTGCGAGGCCATATGCTTTGGAGAAGGTGCGCACGACGGCGAGGTTTGCCGGCCGGGAGCGAATAGAGAGGGTCGTCTCGCCGTGGTACTCCACGTAGGCCTCGTCGCAAACGACGAGCGTGTCGGGGGCCGCGCTGCAAAGCTTGGCGATCCAATCGATCTCCACCGCCGTGCCGGTGGGGTTATTAGGGTTCACGATGATCGCCATCCGTGGTCGTGCCGCCATCGCTTCCAAGAACTCTTTCCGGGGGAACTGCAGGTCTTGCCGGTATGGAACGCGCTGGATGGTCTCCCCGGTCGTTTCGGCTTCGCTCAGAAACGTCACAAAGGTCGGATCGGGAAGCACCACCGTATCGTGCGGCTCTCTAAACACTTCGAACAGGAGAGAAATGCCTTCATCTGCCCCTGCGGTGATCAGGATTTCGTCGGTCGGAATGTGCAAACGCTCGGAGAGCAGGTCGAGCAGCTGTTCATGGAACCCATAAAGCGACAAGGCTCGGCCATCATCTTCCAACAAAGGCAAGAGGGCGGCGAGAACCCGAGGCGAGGGGCCCCATTGGTTTTCGTTCATGTCCAAGCGGAGCTTGCCTTCTCGATGATGGTCCGGGATCTCGACCGGTCGAGCGGCAGCGATGAGAGGGCGCGGAGGCGGAGGCTTCACTTCATGGGCCGTCTTTCCCGAGGAAGTGCTTAGATCTAGTTGCGTCGAAACTCACGACCGGTTCGTCCCCGACGGCGAGCTTGCTCTCGATTAGTTCGCCCCACTCCGGCTGCCAATTGTGCCACACGATGTTCCCTGCTAATCTGATTCTACTCCCAACGTTTCCTTGAGGTTCGTTGATGAAGCCCGTTCGTCCTTTGAGTCCCGGCAAGTTCCTGCGCCGGGAGCCCGATTGGGACGCGATACGGCGGCTGCTGGAGCGACCGGTCGCGAAATGCTGTGCGTCGGAACCGCCATGCGAACTTTGTCCCTCCGCTCAACATTCCTCGTCGAAAGAGTCGCGGTCCGGCAACTAGCGTTTGTAGCCGATGTCGCGGAGGAATTCCTTCCTCTTCTCGACGTCTTCATCTCTCTCGATGCCTAGGGGGGATGCTCCGTCAACCACACCGAGGATGGCTCGCCCCTCGCCGGCCGGTGCAACGAGAACCGTAACCGGGTTAGCCGTCGCACAATAGATTCCGCACACTTCTGGACATTCACGAATGCGTGGCAGGACGTTGATCGGATAGGCCTTCCTCATGATCAAGAGAAAGCAATGCCCGGCGGCAAGCGCCATCACGTTTTTGATCGCGAGCTGCTTGAGCTCTTCGTCATTCCCTTCGGCTCGTACTAGGCGGGGGCCGGAGGCTTCGCTAAAGGCGACTCCGAACGGAGCTCCCGGCACCGTCGTCACCATGATCTCGTAGAGATCTTCTACGGTCTTGATGAAGTGCGATTGTCCGAGGATGATGTTCGTGTCGGAAGGGAACTCTAGTCTAACGTTTTGGATTTCCAACGCGGCACTCCATGAGTTCAGCAACCACCGCTCTTGCCTGGCAGGAGCGAGGCCTCAGTCTAGTTGGAACGGAACTAGGAAGTCTTTTCGCGGCGGCCTTTTTTCCCGGCGCCCGCTTTTTCGGCGGCGATCAGTATCTTTTCTCGAAGAATTAGGCGGGCGCGTCTCTCCTCGCCGGTGATGAAGCTGTAGACTTCTTTAGTTACGTGCTGAAGCAGTGCAACCTCCGGTTGGTCTACCTCGAGGACGATGAGGCCACCGCCGCCCGCGGTGGGACGGCTGAAGTCGATGTCCAGCAATTTATCTCGGAGCGAGAGCCGCGCAGCGCGTTCCTTGACGGAGGATGGTTCGAATTCTCGCTTGGTAATCTTTCTGAGAAAATCGACCTCGCCGTAGGAAAACACTATTTCCACGGACTTGGCACGGTTCGGCTGTGCCGCAGGTTTGCTCTTACGGCTCGTTTTGCTACGGGTCGCTTTCTTCGTTTTCCTCGCCACGATTCACCTTTCTCGCGGATGTTGATCCCCTGTTGCTCCGGTTGCAGACGCTCGGTCAGGGTAGGAGCTCTTGACCGCAAGCACAAGGGGCGCGACGGTTTCTCCCGAAAACCCGCCCCTAGCTCTCCTTGGTGTTCGACTCACCAATCTCCACGTCACCGTCCAGGGTCGCTCCTTCTTTGACGGTGAGCGTCTTGGCGCGAAAGGTGCCGGAAGCACGTCCCTGTTCCAAGAGTTGGAGTGAATCGGCTTGCACCTCTCCCTGAAAGCGGCCATCGATTTCGACCCGGTTGGCCTTGATCTTGGCGTCGATGTCGGAGCCGTCCACGATACGTAGCACACCCGAGGCTCGCAGATTTCCTTTGAATCGTCCGCGGATCGTGATGTTACTACCCTCGAGCTTGCCCTCGAAGCGGGCGTTGCGGTCGAGAATGGTTTCTTTATCGTCGTCCACGGGTACACTCCGGAAGGGTCGGTCAACAGAGTCCCTTCACGAGAGAATAGGGTCCAAAACTCGATGGATATCATTGCGCGCCTTGCGAGCGCTATGAAGAAAAATGATACCTTGCCCTCGAAAACGTGTCAATTCGTGCGTTCGGGCGTCTCGGTGTCGCGAGAGTTCCCTCGGCAGGTTTTCTTGAACGGAACTCAGTCGCTCGACTCCAGTGAGCCGGTGCGTACGAAACGCTCCACGTCCTCGCTGAGTCGATCGCCCACGGCGCCGAAGTACTTCTTGACGATGTAACCATCCTTGCCGATCAAGTACTTGGTGGGATAGCCGAGAAAGGGTCCGAACGCCTCCTTGGTACCCTCCTCGCCGAGTAGGTTGGGGTAGGTAACGCTCTGCTCCCTAATGAACTCCTCGATGTCTTTCCTATCTCCTGATTCCAGCACGATCCCCAACATGAGGAACTCGTTCGGATCGAAGGAATCGGCGAGCTCTTGCAGATGGGGCAGCTCGGCTAGACAGGGAGCGCACCATGTGGCCCAAAGGTCTACTAACACCACCGCCCCCTTATGATCTGCCAACGATAGCGTCCCTGTGTCGTTGAGCCTCTCCAAGACGAGATCAGGGGCCGGCCGGGGTTTCTCATCGACCGGGGGGGCCTGACAGGACTGACAGGCCCCCGCGACTAGTCCAACTGCCGCCAGCCAACTAAGCGCTCGCATATTTGCGCTCCTCCGTAGCGTTGATTTCCGAGGGGCGAAGGGCTAGGCTCTCCGCAGATTGATGCCCCGCAAGTCGACCCTCCGCCAGTACCTCGAGTCGCTTCTTCTCTCGGTCGTGGTGGTTCTTTTCATTAGGGTCTTCTTGGGGGAGGCGGTGCAGATCCCGACCGGAAGCATGGAGGATACCCTGTTGCCGGGCGACCACCTCCTCATCAACAAATTCGCGTTTCGCTGGTACGGAGGCCAAGAGCCCGTTCGGTTCCTTCCCTTCGCCGAAGTCGTACGGAAGGACGTCGTCGTGTTCAAACACTGGGAGGCCGCTTCCGAACCCGCCTACTACGTCAAACGGGTGGTAGCTTTGCCCGGTGAAACCGTCGAGATCTTGGAGAAACAAGTCTTCATCGATGGGGCGCCGCTTGATGAGCCTTATGCGGTTTTCAAAGAACCGACCAGAAGAGATCTGAGTCCGCGCGATAACTACGGCGCGGTCACCGTTCCTGGGGGTCACTTTTTCGTTCTCGGAGACAATCGGGATCGAAGTTACGATAGTCGCTTCTGGGGGTTCCTCGCGCGAGACAAGATCGTTGGCAAACCACTCTTTGTGTGGTGGTCGATCGACGTGGCCAGGGGAGAGCATTTGCCCATCGGCTTCACCGACCGCCTGGGCGGCATATTCACGCGCTTCTTCCGAGACACGCGGTGGGGCCGCACCGGCAAAGTGATCGGCTAAGAAGCATCGTATCAACATCAATCGACTTTCAGACCTCTCACATAGTGAACGAGCGCCCACCGCTCGTTGTCGGAGAGTTTCTTGCCGAAGGGAGGCATCGGTTTTTTCCCGACTGTCAACTTCCAGAATATACCCCCGTCCGCCATTTTCGATTGCACTGCGGCTGTGCTGATGTCGTGTGGCGCCGGCTTGACGAACTGTGTCGCCGGGCCGTCGCCTTTGCCGGTAGCACCGTGACACATCTCGCAGTTCTTCTTATAGAGATCCGAGCCCTCGGCGAGCACTTCCGAGGTAGATGGCAACGGGTTCGGTTTGGCTTTGGCTTCCTCCGGTACTTCCCAACTCGTGCCGTGATCGCCTTCCTCCTGCTGGCCGGTGTGGGCCAACGTTCCAACGCTCGCTAGCACGATGAAGGAAATGGGGAGACCAACACGCATGTAAGAACCTTTCCCCCGACGAAAAAACCGAACGGGCCCAACCCGTGCGAGAGTGTCGTTGAGTGAGCGGATCATAACATGGGGAGCACTGGGAAGAGCCCGCTCTGTCTATCCGAGCACAGGGAGGAAGGTGAAGTAGCGCGACAGGGCTTGAAGCTTATCCGTAGCCACTAGGACCCCCACGACGACCAACAGGACTCCCGCCGTAATTTCGACGTATCTCATGTGTTTCTTCACGCGGCCGAAGAGGTCGAGGAAGCGGTTCGTGGCAAGGCCGGTAGCGATGAAGGGCACGCCGAGGCCGAGCGAGTAAGCGACTAGCAGTCCCACTCCTTGGGCGACAGTATCTTGCGTAGCCGCTAGGGCGAGGACGCCCGCCAAAATGGGGCCGATGCACGGCGACCAGCCGAAGGCGAATGCGAGTCCGATCACGAAAGAGCCGGCGAACCCCATCGGCTTCTTTTGTGTCTGAAAGCGTTTTTCGTAGTTGAGCCATTTGATGGGGGTGAGCCCCATGGTGTGGAGGCCGAAGAGTATGATCACGGCGCCTGCCACCGGCGCCAATACCGTGCGGTTCGCGGCGAACCAGTTCCCGATGTACGTCGCCGATGCTCCCATGACGACGAAGACGACCGAGAAGCCGAGAACGAAGAACACGCTGTTGAGGCCGACCTGCCGAAGAAGGCGCCGTCGCTTTTCTTCGTCCATATCACGGTTGCTTTCGAGATCTTGAAGCGACACGCCGGATACGAACGAGATGTAGCCGGGAACGATGGGGAGAACACAAGGGGAGATGAAAGAGATGATGCCTGCTAGGAACGCTGTGACCAGGCTTACATTTTCCATTCGCCTCTACCCCTTCGGTTCGATGCTCCATTTTACCTCGAAGTGATTAACCTTGCATGAGCCCGCTCACATATAAACTTTGTGGGCCGCCAGGGTACAATGTGGCCTCTGGACCAGGAGGTAACGGGCGTTGATTTGTGGGGTGGGAGTCGATTTGGTCGAAACGTCACGTATGTCAGACGCCTATTCTCGGCGCGGCGAACGGCTGGTACGTCGAGTTTGCCTGCCAACAGAGTCGGAAGCGGTGCTGCGAAATTCTCAGCCGGTCACGAAGCTCTCACAGGTTTTCGCAATTAAAGAGGCAGTCATGAAGGCTCTCGGGACAGGGATGCGCGGTGTCGGATGGAAGGAGATTCGAACCGACGGGGCGACGGAAGGGCCGGTCGATGCTCTTCTTTCCGGTCGCGCCCTCGAGGTGGCGCACCGAAAAGGAGTCGAGCGTTATGCCGTTTCCGTAACCGTCTCTCGGGACCTAGCAATCGCGACCGTTTTGCTCAGCCGAGCATGAGACTCATGGATCCTTGGACTGTGATACTGGGTTCTCCAAGTACTCTGCGGCGCAGCCGAATCGGACTCTTTGGCCTCCTCATGCTCGTCAGGCTCGTCAGCCTCGTGAGCTTGTTCGCAACGATCTTAGCGGTTCCAGCGGCGGAGGCTGGTGGCGTAACCGGTTTCATACAACGAGCCTCACCCAACGGTCGGCCCGGGATCGGCTTGGGTTTGTCCCTGTCGGTCTTCACGGAGATCATCTCCATCGAAGGAGAATATTCGCGAGCAAGTGAGGAAGACCGTTCACCGTCCTTAACCATTTGGAGCGGCAATCTATTGCTCGTCTCTCCGGTATCGGTCCTGCGTCTGCGCCCGTATCTCGTTATGGGGCTCGGCATGTACCGCCAATCCTTCATGCAGGTTCAGGAGACTTCGCTAACTACTTCACAGGGGTTTGGAGTCTATTTACACCTCACCGGACCTACCAACCTGCGCGTCGACTATCGGACCATCCAACTCCAAGGAGATCCCCTCCAAGAGGGCCAGAAGCGGTTCTACAGCGGGCTCACGCTGCGCTTTTAAGGGCGTCCTGCCACGGCCGGTTACTGGCACGGCCCGGATTGGACAACCGCAGTACTGACTGCCGGCGCGGGAATTTTGCACGCGGGAAACCGTCAACCGAGCCGCTTGACGTGCGGTTGCCGGAGCGGGTAAGATGTCTTTATCTATTTGAAATCTAAGGGGTAAGGAGTAGCACTCGGTGGTTTTCTTCAACTACACGACGATGCAGGTTTCGGCGAAGATCGTCTACTACGGTGCCGGCTTGTGTGGTAAGACCACCAACCTGCAGCACATTCACAGTAAGACCGACCCTCATTCTCGGGGGGAGATGGTCAGTTTGGAGACGGAAGCCGATCGAACCCTCTTCTTCGATCTGCTGCCCCTCGAGGTTGGGAAGATCGGCGGCATGCGGGTACGTGTGCAGCTCTATACCGTACCCGGGCAGGTCTTCTACAACACGACGCGCAAACTGGTTCTCAAGGGAGTCGACGGCATGGTATTCGTCGTGGATTCTCAGGTGCCGGCGCTCGATGCCAACTTGGAGAGTTTTGAGAACCTCAAGCAAAACCTCGAGGAGCTGAACCAACCTCTCGACAGCATTCCGTTCATATTCCAATTCAATAAACGTGACATCCGCAACATCCACTCCGTCGACATGCTGAACCGGTGTCTGAACGCGAACGGATACGAGTTTTTTGGTGCCGCTGCACTTCACGGCATCGGTGTGTTCGAGACTCTTAAGGCTATCTCACGGAAGACACTCGCCGCCGTGCACCGAAGGATTTCTGGCGATGGACCGGCGGAAAAACCACAGGTGGTGGTGCCAACCGGCGGGGTTTTCGATTTAGCGGACGAGCCCGCTCCCAAATCCATAGTGCAAACAACGGCTTCGTCTTACTCGACCAGCACCGCCGCTCAAGAGCGGAACCGACGAGGTTCGGGTAGAATTTGCAGCGAGCCTGGACGCGACCCCGGCTCCCATTCCGGCAGGTCAATCGAGTTCGGCGAGTTCGGCGAGTTCTGTGCGTAGGATCGCGACCAAGTCATCGCACCACGTGGAACGGGAGCTCGAAAAGCTCCGCCGGGTGGCATTGGGGCACTCTTCCGGAGTCGCGAAGAAGAAGCGGGCTCCGGCTGCCCAACGTGTCCAGCCAACCCAGCAGCTTGTCCAGCGCCAGGAAGAAGAGTGCCGGGAGTTGAAGGTGACCGTGCCGAAAGCCGCTCTTGAGAACGCCAATCAACTCTGCCTGGATTTGAGCCTGGCGGGCTCGGGGGCTAGCGGTGATGTTGCCGAGTCGTTCCAAATTGACTTACCGGAGCGCCTAAGCGAAATGACTGGAAAGAAAAAGCGCCTCAGGATTACACTCGATATCGAGGAAGACGATTCCTGAATCGAGCCCGTCTTGCCTTCTTTTCTTAGTAGCTTAACGGCTATGGCTTTTCGTCTGCTTCGGACCGCGCGGGGTGCGCTGTATTCAACGACGCCGTGCTGAGCGCCGTGTTGCTCCGACCACACTCCGTGTGGCATCGCATGAGAAGGCTTACCTTTTCGTACCTGCTATCGTTCCGGAAGGACAGTTGCTTCTTCGCCCGATGGCATCGCATGAGAAGGCTTACCTTTTCGTACCTGCTATCGTTCCGGAAGGACAGTTGCTTCTTCGCCCGCTCAAAATCCAGCTCCGCTCTCCGGCTGTATAGATTGCCGTGGGATCGACGGCGAGACGGCCGATGAACGGGCTGTCGTCATCGGTTCGAACTCCCTCCACTCGCAGCTCAGTGACTTTCGGTAAGAGTCGCTTGAGGTCGGGATAATAGGTGAAGAGGAAGATCCGCTCGATGGGAAGATCCCCCACGCGTTGATCCTCGACGTACAGGGTTGCCGCGGTAAGGTGCTCGCACACCCTGAGGGAAACGGGTATGTAGAGGCTCCGATTCAACAACTTGCCCTGCTCGGCTTTCACCGGGCCGTTAGAGACGAGCACCATCACCATCATCATCAGAAGCAAACCCGCTGCGCCGTAGCGTCCGATTCTCGTCTTCATGGCAAGACTCTCCCCTTGATCCGAAGGGTCCACATTCAGGAAATCGCGGGAGTCCTTCGGATCCTCCCGAGTTCCCTTGTTTTGTGTAGAGGAAACCTTAGAAAGAAGACGAAGGCTTGTGATCGTTGGGTGCGGCGCGATTCTTTCTCGGCCCGCCGAACCCTGGTGAGTTCAACTTGGTGTCGCCTTGCTAATTAGAAATTGCAAGAAGGGTGCCAAAGAAAAAAGAATCTGTGCGGGTGAAGCGGTAGTTCAGGTCGTGTTCCTAAACTCGGACGACTAATGGATCACTGGGGGGTGCGCGGTCTAGCAGCTCAATCTGGGATCAAACATGGTGACATGCAGTGCTAGCACTCTCTGCCACTCGTGTAGTGGAAACACCACGGAAGTGTGAGGGTAGTACGAGACAGGGAACATCACGGCTGTTCCCCGTCCTCGTTGAAGTTTAAGTTCCGGGCTGCGGATCGATATAGAGATGGTAGACCCGTAGACCGAGCTGCCTGGGATCTCCGCCCGTTCCAAGTTCCGAAGGAACAAACGACTGGTTGTTTACGATTCTGAGGTCGACCCAATCCTCAGAACTCAGTGCAGCCGCGGGGATGGGAATCTTGACTAGAAAGGGATACCTGTCTTCCACAGTGATCTGAGTGAGCTCCGTGTCTCCCACGAATATTTGGACCTGGAGCGGCTCCGGGAATGCCTCGATATTGGTGTCCGCCTTCAGATAGAGGAGAGCGTCAACTTTCGGGTTCTTGAAAGAACATACCGCTTCCTGCTTCGTCCATTGCCACTCGATGGCGGGGTTCTCAGGTGAGGACTCAAGGGGATGCCAACCCTCCTTGTAGACCAAGAAGATGTTCTCCTTCTGGTCGAGAAGAGTGAGCTCTCCTACCTGGTAGGCCGATTGACCGGTATCGGCTCCGCTCAGCCCCACGCGTTCGCCGGTTTCGGGATCGTAGAGTCCCATTTCGATAGTAGCGGTTCCCAAGTAGGGGTAGAGAGGAACGAAGACGGTTCGGGAGTATTGGACGGTGGATCCTGGCTTCCACGAGCTGGTCGGCTCCACAGGTTGGTGATCGTCGGTGAAAAGAAGCTCATCATGAGAATCGAGAAAATGCACAAAAGCAACGTAATCCCGCGGGAAGGATTCGAAGTCCGAGCCCACGTCGAAGCGATACGTCACTTCGATTGGACTGCCAATCGGCGCTCGCGGCTTGTTGAGCTCGACGGCTGGAGTCACCGGGGTGACATCGGCGGCTCCGTTACCCTGACAACCTTGAATGGAGCCGGCAGCCAGGGTAGCTATCCCCGCGAGAACGATTTGAGTAACCCGCTGCTGAAATACCTTCATTCTTGCGCTCACCTCGTTGATACGAATAATTTGGGTTCTGTGTTTCGGCGGCCCCGGAGGGGCTCCGGGGGGCTGAGCAAGCCAATCACTATGTCACAATCAGGGCCCCGAGTCAATTCTTCGACGTACACGCCGCGTCCCGGAGGCCGCGGCTAAGTCTTGCCTTGACCAGCTCTTCCACACGATGCTATATTGCGACCCTCGCAGCGGGCGCCTGACGTCGTCGATAATAGCAAGCTCGATGTTTTCGCGCTCGGTAGGAGCTGAAAAGGGGCGCCTGGCTAGTCGGATGATCGCAACGCGATATTTTGGCGCCCAACAGGATCAAAAAAGGCGCCGTTCATGCTCACCCAGGCCGAACCCGCCGAGGCAGGCTGAGCCTTGCAGGTCGGGTTTGGCACCAAAGTAGGAAGTTGCCACGAGGTACCTTGTCGGGCGCCGGTCTGAATAGGGAGAGACGATGAAAGCAAACGGCTTAGCCTTGGGCATGGTCGAAACCAAGGGGCTCGTGGGCTCGATCGAGGCGGCGGATGCTATGGTCAAGACTGCCAACGTCACTCTTGTCGGCCGCGAGTACATCGAGCACGGGCTAGTGACCGTATTCGTGCGGGGAGATGTGGGGGCAGTCAAAGCCGCCGTGGACGCTGGTGCCGGTGCGGCGCGCCGAGTCGGCGAGCTCGTCTCGGTCCACATCATTCCAAGCCCGGACGCTGAAGTGGAACAGATTCTCCCAACGCTGCAAGGGTAGCAGGGTGCTGAGAATGCAGGGCACCCTGCGCGAGGAGCCATCAGCTGGACGGTGGGGTCAGATCGTGCCGGGCGCTAAAAGAGGTCGGTGCTACTAATCGACATCGCCAGACGGGCTTTCAGATCATGGTGGCCGTCAAACTAGGTTGTGCCATCGAACGACGTGGCCAGACGGCGGTGGGGCCCCGCCGCACTGATGACGGAGCGAGCCCTGAGGCGATCGAGAGACTAAATTGACTCTTCTTCGGGAGGCTGACCCGTGGCGATGAGCGTGAAAGATGAAGACCTCCTCTCCTTACAGGAGGCTCGGACCTTACTGCGCCGGGCGCGCGAGGCCTGGAATACGCTCGCTCACTTTTCCCAAGAAAAAATCGATGGCATCGTTGCCGCCGCAGCGGAGGCGGCTTCCGACGCTTCCCTGGAGCTGGCCAAGCTCGCGGTCGAAGAAACCGGGTACGGTGTCCTCGAGCACAAGTTCTTAAAAAATAAGTTCGCCGCGGTTGAAGTTTACTCTTCCATCAAAGACATGAAGACCGTGGGCGTGATCCGTGAGGTTCCCGAGAAGAAACTCTACGAGATTGCGGAGCCGGTCGGTGTAGTGGCAGCGGTCATTCCCTCGACCAATCCAACTTCGACGGCGATCTACAAGATCCTGATCAGCCTTAAGGCACGCAACACGATCGTGTTGTCCCCTCACCCGGCGGCCAAGCGGTGCATCTTGGCCACTGCAGAAATCATGCGCGAGGCGGCGCTCGCTGCCGGCGCACCTCAAGGCTCCATCGAGTGTATGGAGCACGTTTCCATCGAAGGCACGCAGGAGCTCATGCGGAATCGCGAGACGTCGGTCATTCTGGCCACAGGTGGAATGGGTCTGGTGCGCGCCGCCTACAGCTCGGGAAAGCCTGCCTTTGGGGTAGGTCCAGGAAACGTTCCCGCGTACATAGAGTCCTCGGCGGACGTGGTCAAGGCGGTGAGGGACGTCATTACCGGAAAAAGCTACGACAACGGAACGCTGTGTTGTTCCGAACAGGCGCTTCTCTGCGACGAGGCGATCTCTCAGCAAGTCAGGGAACGCGTGGTAGCGGAGGGCGGTGCGTTTTTGACCGTGGATCAAATGCGTGCCGTGGAAAGAGTCGCGATCATGCCGACTCGCCTCGCCAACCCTCAAATTGTTGGCAAGAGCGCGACGTTCATTGCCGAGAAGGCGGGAGTCAAGGTCCCGGTGGGGACAAAGGTTTTGGTGGCGGAGCTAGAAGGTGTGGGCCGAGACTACCCGTTGTCGATTGAGAAGCTCTCACCTATTCTGGCGTTTTACGTGGTCAAAGATTGGCGGGACGGCTGCGAGCGGGCCAAGGAAATACTCGGCTACGGTGGAATGGGACACACGTTATCCATTCACTCCCAGAACCGGGACATCATCATGGAGTTCGGTCTTCAGAAACCGGCCTTCCGCATCATTGTCAACTCTCCCGCAACGCACGGAGCGGTGGGCTTCAGCACCGGCCTGGCGCCGGCGATGACCCTCGGCTGCGGTGCTTACGGTGGCAATATCACCTCGGACAACATCACTCCGTTGCATCTGATCAACATCAAACGGCTGGCGTTCGAGATTCGCCCAGTCGATCTGCAAGCGGCGTTGGCGGAGTATGGATTCGAAACTGGAGGTCGTTCGACGAGCGCGCCTAGGACGAGGGCGGCCGCTGCCACCTCGTCGGGCCAGTCGGTTGAGGAACGGGTTGCGGGTTACTTGGCTAGTCGTGGCCTCCTAAGTACGTCAGGCACGTCAGGCTCGCCGAGCGGCTCCACCTTTCCCGACGGTGCGGCTGGCAGTCCCGCGAACCTATCCCAAGCCACAACAAACCCCAACCCGCAGCCCCCGTCGGTACCTGCTACCCCTACCACGGCCCTGGACTTCGTTTCCGAGGAAGATGTGCGCCAAGCGCTCGACGATGGGCGGAAGCTTCCCGTCGGACCGGACACCATCGTGACGCCGTCGGCCCGCGAGTTCGGGAACGAAAACGGCGTCTTCGTCCGAGTCTAGGCGACAACGCATGAAGCTAGGCGGTTCTCGATGGGGCGGAAGAACACGGGTCTTGACACGCCCCTGCTACGGTGGTACATTCGCTGTGAATTCGTGTGAAGGTCCTCGACTGAAAAGGTACGATCCCCTCAATGCTCAAGGTAGTCCCTTGTGCCTTCACTCCCCCAAGGACTGAAGAGTTGGTGAGGCATGGAAGCGGTGAAAGAGTTCAAGACCGAGCACGAAAAGCACCTGAAGTCCGCCATGGACGAGTTGACCAGCGCCGGTGCCGCAGGGGCTGAAGAAGGCTTCGTCATCTTTGAGACCGACGGGGGCAAGTTTCTCCAGCTCACCTACAACATGGGGGAAGGCCTCACGTTCGACCTGCCACGGGTGAGCCTGTCTGCCGAGGAGCAACAAAAACTCATCGGCCTCGAAGGAATGGAGGCGGTTTCCGAGACCGAGACCTCTTACCTGCTTAAAGTAGGCACCGATACCAACTTGGGTGCCGAGCTGGCAAACCGCATCTTTCTCGAGGTGTTCCAGTGCCGGAACGGCTACCCAGTGGTTGCCACGCTAGATATCGAGACTGCGTAATAGCTCTTTTCCCGATCGCCCATCCCTAATCGAGCCGAAAGCCGGGTCGGAGTGCGCTTCGAGGGGAGGCTTCTTCCCGTTTTTTTCGTCTCTTCGAATGTGTTCGCGCGTACGGTAACCGGGGCGACTCGGGGCATCGAAGGACTCCTCGTGCGGGTGGAAGTCTACCTGAGTGACGGCGTTCCGTCGTTCCGCACGGTGGGACTACCCGACGCATCGGTGCGGGAGGCGCGCGAAAGGGTTCGAGCCGCGCTCCGTACGAATGGTTTCGAATATCCGGCTGGGAGGATTACGCTCAGCCTCGCTCCAGCGGAGGTCCCCAAACAGGGCGCGGGATTCGACCTGGCGGTCGCTATCGGTCTGCTGGCGGCGCGGGACCACGTGCCCACTGACAGGCTGAGCAGCACGCTCTTGATGGGCGAGCTGGCGCTCGACGGGACGCTTCGTCCAGTGAGAGGGGTACTTCCGGTGGCGGTCGAGGCTCGATCGGAAGGCGTTCGGATGGCGGTGGTTCCGCAAGCAAACGGAGTGGAGGCGGCCATGGTGGATGGTCTGGCAGTGTATTCGGTCGGTTCTCTCCGAGAGGCGGTAGATCTCTTGTCCGCGGAGAACCTTCCAGCGCCCCTGCCAACGAACAGGACCTATCTGTCGAGGCGGAAGCCGTTGCGCGACCTCGCGGACGTAAAGGCTCAGTACCAAGCAAAACGGGCTCTCGAGTTGGTCGCCGCCGGGGGTCACAACCTACTCTTCTATGGACCTCCCGGCGCGGGCAAGACGTTACTCGCACGTTGCCTGCCCTCGCTGCTGCCCCCGTTGAGCTTCGATGAAGCGATCGAGGTAACGAAGGTTCATTCCGTTGCCGGGAGACTGCCTCCTAGTGTCGGTTTGTTAACCGATCCGCCGTTTAGGGCCCCGCACCACACGATTTCTTGGGCGGCGATGGCCGGCGGAGGCATAGGGGCCGATGCCTGGCGAAGTAAGCTTGGCGCATCGAGGCGTCTTGTTCCTGGACGAGCTCGCCGAGTTTCCCCGTAACGCGCTCGAGGCGCTTCGCCAACCTTTGGAAGAAGGAAGCATTCTTGTGAGCCGCGTCGGTCGATCGGCTCGATTGCCTACCGAGTTCGTTCTAGTTGCCGCGATGAATCCCTGTCCGTGCGGATACTCCGGAGCCGAGGCTCGTGGATGCATCTGCTCGCCCGCGGTTGTGAGTCGGTACCAGTCGCGGGTCTCTGGGCCCTTGATCGATCGCATCGACCTGCAGGTCTACGTCCGCGCCTTGACCGGCGAGCAAATGCTCGCCTCGCCTTCATCCGAGCGAAGCTCGGTCGTACGCGACCGAGTGATGAGTGCCAGGGAGTTGCAGAAGGAACGCTTTGCCGGCTCCGGTCATCGTCTCAACGCTGCGATGTCGCCCCCGGAAGTGATGCGATTCTGCGAGTTGAGCCCCGCCGGAAAGGAATCCCTACGCCAAGCTGTGGATAGCTTGGGTCTTTCGGCGCGCGCGTTCGACCGGATACTCAAGGTGGCGCGAACGATGGCCGATTTGGACGGGGGGGGAAGCATCGAGGACGCACACCTTCACGAGGCCATCCAGTACCGTATCCTGGAGAGTCAGCAAGCGTAGCAGGTGTTAGCATCTGCCAATGTCGGACAAGAATGTCCTCGCCAAGGCATCAGACCTCTTCAACCGTAAGCTTTACTTCGAATGTCACGACTTGCTTGAAGATGCATGGGCCGGTGCGGGAGCCGTCAGCCGTCGCGCAGGTGCGCCGTCACCGGAGCGACAGGCATGGGGGTGGGGCCCCATGCCATTGAGAGATGCCGCCGCGAGCACCGGCGAGGCTTAGGGGTTGCGGTGGGTTTGAACGACGTTCTGGCGAAGGCGTCGGAGCTTTTCAACCGAAAGCTGTATTTCGAATGTCATGACATCCTAGAGGATGCTTGGGCCGGTGCGGGAGCCGTCAGCCGTCGCGCAGGTGCGCCGTCACCGGAGCGACAGGCATGGGGGTGGGGCCCCATGCCATTGAGAGATGCCGCCGCGAGCACCGGCGAGGCTTAGGGTTGCGGTGGGTTTGAACGACGTTCTGGCGAAGGCGTCGGAGCTTTTCAACCGAAAGCTGTATTTCGAATGTCATGACATCCTAGAGGATGCTTGGGCCGGTGCTCGCGGCCCGGAACGCGATTTCCTCCAAGCGTTGATACACATCGCCGTCGGCATGTACCACGTGGCGGGGGGAAACCAGAGAGGAGCGGTGAGTCAGCTCGAGCAAGGAGTGCGCGCACTCCAGCCGTTTCGCCCGGACCGCGAAGGACTCGATGTGGAGCGCCTCATCATCGGCGCCGCGCGGTGTCTCGAGAAGTTCGAGAACGATGCCTTCCCGGATTGGACCGCGGAGGACATTCCGAGGATGAATTACCGCCGATTGGTGTAGGATCGGCATTCCGCCCGGTTCGACGCCAGGCCCAGAATGTCCAAGAATAATTGAGACACCAATGAAGAAGGCGTATGTCGTAGCACTGGTCCTCCTCGCCGGCCTGTTTCTATATCTGGATGTCGCCGTTCAGCGAGCCGATCGAAAGGCCGATCGAAACGATGTCGCGGCGGGGTCGGCGTATAGGGTCATGATCCTCGGCTTCGATGGAACGGATCCCGAGTTTCTCCACTCCTTGATGTCGCAGGGCAAGCTGCCGAACTTCGAGCGGCTCCATCGGGAAGGAGCCTATGGCCCTTGCCGCACGTTCAAACCGACGAAGTCGAATGTGATTTGGACTTCCATAGCGACGGGCAAGCGAATGGAAAAACACGGCATCATCGATTGGATGGTGCTCTCCGATGATGGCCAGGAAAGGCTTCTGACAACGGGAAACCAAAGGCGCACCGAGGCGCTATGGAATATTGCGACAGCAGCCGGGAAAAGCGTGCAACTGATCAACTGGTGGGCGACTTGGCCTGCGGAACACGTGAATGGTGAGATGGTCTCGAATCATTTCACAAAAACACGCAAGACTCGCATCGATGAAGCGACATATCCAGCGACTCTCAATGACGAGTTGGAACCACTCGCCGCCTTCGGAGACGCCGGAGTTCACGAGGAGATGCGTGCGGCGGGAATCCCGGTGTATTCGGACGAGCTCGCGGAGAGTGTCTTTCGTCCTTCCGAGAATTTCAGGAGGCGTTTCGAGGCGTCGGTAGAGCTATTCGCCGAGGATATGCTCGTCGAGAAAGTTGCGAGTCACCTCATGGAGACCCGCGGGCAAAGGGATCTCTTTGGAGTGATCTTCCGGAACGCGGACATTTTTACACACTTCCTGTGGCGATTCATCGATGTGCGCTTAGCCAAGCAAGTGTACGACCACCTCAACGAGGATAAGTTGCCGCTCACTTCAGAGATCGAGCAGGCGATGAACGAAGCCTACGCCGCGGTCTTGCAGGCGGTGTACATTCATGAAGACCGCCGACTGGGGCGGCTGATGGCGATGGCCGGGCCGGACACGGTGGTGATCGTGGTTTCCGATCATGGGTTTCAGTTCCGGAACTATGGCTTTTATCACTACGCTCTAGGTCCGCCGGGGGCGAGAGCGCCAGGAAGTGTGGAAACTTTGGCCCCCCCTGGGGTAATTTTCCTATGGGGTCCGCCGATCCGGGGCGGCACCAAGCTCACCCACGCGACGGTGTTCGATGTTTCGCCAACCGCCCTGTATCTTCTAGGGCTGCCGGTCGGGGAGGACATGGACGGGAGGGTTCTGGTCGAAGCCCTTGCCCCTGAACTACTTGCGGAAAGACCCGTCGAGTGGACTCCTACTCACGACAGCGGCATGCGGGGAGGAAAGCCTCGCCGAAGCCCCATCGACAAGGATATTTTGAAAGAACTGCAAACCCTCGGATACGTGTCTTGAGAGGGCACGCGCTTTGCAGGGATCTAAGGAAGAAACCTGGTCGGAACCTTTGAAAAAATCGGGTTCTTCTTTTTGGCTTGACAGTTGTCTCACGGCTGTAGTAAGAAAAAGGGCGCTTTTTGTGCATTTTGGGTCGGTTTTCCTCTTGATGGAGCCAACCGCGAGAGGTCGGTGGTATGGCTAAACGATTTTATACATTTATCTTAGTTCCTCATGCAGAAGCGAAGTTCCGCAAGATTCATTTGTCCAAACGTATCGCCATTCTTTTAATTTCCTTCCTTGGGTTGGTGGCTGTCATGGCCGGAACGTTGACTTTCCACTACGTAGAGTTCTACGGGGACATGCACGAGCTCCGGCGACTGAGAATGGTTAACGCCGAGCTACGACGACAAAACCTGGACTATGAGGTTTCAGTCGAGCATCTGAACAATCGAGTCACTTCACTCCAGGATTTTGTCAAGAAGCTCTCGGTCATGGCCGGGCTCGGGACCGAGCTACCGGACGAATCCGGTGCCGGTATGGGAGGATTTCGCGACGATGACGGCGTCTCCCCCGCGAGCGCCTACGAGCAAGTCAAGGGCAGTCTTCATCAAATGGCCAGCGACTTGACCGCTCTCGACGCAAAAGGGCGCGTCCTGGAAAGATTCTACGAGGAGCATTCGCTCATGCTTGCCTCCACGCCGTCGATATGGCCGGTACGCGGTTATTTATCTTCGTCGTACGGTCGTCGTCGCGATCCGTTCACGGGTGAGCGCGAGTTTCATCATGGAATCGATGTCTCGACGCCTATTGGACGGTCGGTCGTGGCCCCCGCCGACGGAGTTGTGCTGTACGCAGGCAAGCGTGGAAGCTACGGTAACGTCATCGTCATCGACCACAAGTTCGGGACGATGACCCGTTATGCGCATCTTTCTCGTTTCAATGTGGGCCCCGGCAAGAGAGTGAAGAGGGGGGATGTCGTCGGTTACGTTGGAAGTACCGGTAGGAGCAACGGCCCGCATCTCCATTACGAAGTTTGGGTGGCCGATCGCCCGGCGCACCCGCTCAACTACATTCTCGAGTATAATAAGACCTTCACGGTTTCAGGCCGCGGCAGCAGATCTGCTGGCGGACCATAGCTCTAGCAGGCCCAGAAAAAACTGCCATCGTCTTTCACTACATTGCTTCGGCGTTCACTGCACCTAGCAGACACTTCATGAAGCTTGCCACTGCTCCCACGATCCTGGGGCTTGGCACCATCTATGCCCTCGCAGCTGTGGGATGCGGCTCCAGTGCCGCGCCCCTGTCCCCGTCTCCGGTGGGGTCCGAGGCATCCAGTTCAGGCAGTTCAGACTCGCTCGGCTCAATCTCCGCCATACCTGCTCGGGACGGTGCCAAGAGAACGATCCTGTGTTTCGGCGATAGCTTGACTTTCGGTACGACTAGCCGGGCGGCGCCCGGATTCGCGACTCTATCGATGATTGAAGGCTACGTCCCCAAGCTACAGCATCTGTTGGAAGACGAGCTGGATGGGCAGCTGAACATGGTCAACTCTAGCCGTGGGGGAGGGGATACCAACGAGGGGCTCGCGCGACTTCCTAACGATCTCCGCATCCACAACCCCGACCTGGTTCTGTTATGGCTGGGCGTCGTCGATATCAACACCAACGATAAGGCTCGGTTCACTCAGCTACGCGAAAACCTCGTCGCGATGATGCGAATGATTCAGCGCGAGGGAGCGGCGGTGGTGATCGGAACCTATCCTCCCATGGATCCTGAAGGGTTTCGCGCCCTGGCCCCGGAGAATGTGGAACGCCTCAATACCATCATTCGTCAGGAAGCGAACGCGGAGCGGGTTCCGATTGCGGGACACGAGATCGCTTTCCGCAACGACCCAGCCTCGTTTCTGGGGAGCGACGGCCTTCACCCTAACGACAACGGCTACCAGCTCATCGCCGAGACGTGGTTCGAGGTTGTGAAAGACCTGGACTTCTGATTACCCTCCGAAAGACTAGTAATCAGTCTTCAGTTATTCCTGATCACTGATGACTGTTAACTGTTCACTGTTCACTAGGCCATGCCGTCCGCCAGGACGGCAGATGTTGATTAGCCTACGGCCATTTGCTAGACTGGCGGATTATCAATCGGAGCAAAAGGTCAATTACTTCTGATGTTTAACACCATTCTCACAAAAGTAATCGGGAGCAAGAACGAGCGCGAGCTCAAGCGGGTCCGACCCCGGGTCGCTGTCATCAACGAGCTCGAACCGCAGATGCAGGCCCTCTCCGATTCGGATTTGGCGGCGAAGACTCCCCAGTTTCGGGAGAGGTTGAGTCGCGGCGAATCTCTCGACGATCTCTTGCCCGAGGTCTTCGCAGTATGCCGGGAAGGCGGCCGTCGCGCGCTCAACATGCGTCACTTCGACGTCCAGCTCATCGGTGGGATGGTGCTCCATCAAGGGAAGATAGCCGAGATGAAGACCGGCGAGGGTAAGACCCTTGTCGCTACGCTCCCGGTCTACCTCAACTCCCTGGCCGGCAAGGGAGTGCACGTGGTAACGGTGAACGACTACCTCGCTCGGCGGGACGCGGAGTGGATGGGTAGGCTCTACCAGTTTCTCGGCTTGACGGTGGATACCATCCAACACGACTTCACAGATGCCGATCGGCAACGCGCCTACCGGGCGGATGTGACTTACGGCACCAACAACGAGTTCGGGTTCGACTACCTACGCGACAACATGAAGTTCGACCCTTCGCTCTTCGTGCATCGAATCTTTCCTCGCACCACGAAGGACAGAGACGGCAAAGAGGTCGAAAAACTCTTCAACTTCGCCATTGTGGACGAAGTGGATTCGATTCTCATCGACGAGGCTCGCACCCCGCTGATTATCAGCGGACCTGCGGAGGAGTCCACCGACCTCTACTACCAGATCGACCGCGTCATTCCCAAATTTAGAAGGGATTTCGATTTCACAGTTGACGAGAAGTCACGCACCGTGACCTTGACCGAGGACGGCGTGCCTCACTGCGAATCGTTGTTGGGAGTGGATAACCTCTACGATCCGTCTCAGATGCACATTCTTCATCACGTCTACCAAGCCCTCCGGGCGCACTCGTTGTACAAGCGGGACGTCGACTACATGGTGAAAGATGGGCAGGTCGTCATCGTCGACGAGTTCACGGGTAGGTTGATGCCGGGGCGACGTTGGTCTGACGGGCTCCACCAGGCGATCGAAGCGAAAGAGCACGTCAAGATCGAAAGAGAGAACCAGACTCTCGCCACGATCACTTTCCAAAACTACTTCCGGATGTACGAGAAATTGGCAGGCATGACGGGAACCGCAGAAACCGAGGCTCCCGAGTTCGAGAAGATTTACGACTTGGAAGTCATCGTGGTGCCAACCAATCGAAATTTGATTCGTGATGAATACGCCGATCTCGTCTACCGTACGGAACGAGAGAAGCTCAATGCCGTGGTCGACGAGATCAAGGAGCTCAGCGGGGCGGGCCGCCCCATTTTGGTAGGTACCACGTCCATCGGCAAGAGTGAAAAGGTGTCCCAACTCCTCAAACGCTCCGGTGTGAAACATGTCGTGCTGAACGCGAAGTACCACGAGATGGAAGCCGAAATCGTGGCGCAAGCAGGCCGGATCGGCGCGGTTACCATCGCCACCAACATGGCGGGGCGCGGCACCGACATTCTCTTGGGAGGCAACCCGGACTACATGGCACGAACCGCACTCAAGGACAAAGGTGTGGACTACCGCGAGGCAGAAGAGGGAGTTTGGGAGGAAGAGTTCAAGAAGGCCACGAAGCAAGTCGCGGAGGCCCACGATAAGGTCGTGGGGGTAGGCGGGCTTCACATTTTGGCTACCGAGCGACACGAGGCGCGTCGCATCGACAACCAGCTCCGTGGTCGGGCCGGTCGGCAAGGCGACCCAGGCAGCTCTAGGTTCTTTCTCTCGCTGGAAGATGACTTGATGCGGATCTTCGGAAGCGAGCGCATCAGCGGGCTCATGCAGAGATTGGGCATGGAGGAAGGAGTGCCCATCGAGCACAACATGGTGACGCGGGCCATCGAGCGCGCTCAAAAACAGGTGGAAGGCCAGCACTTCTCCATCCGGAAGCACCTGCTCGAATACGACGACGTCATGAACAAGCAGCGGGTGGCCGTATATCGACTGCGACGCGAGATCCTGGAAGGGAAAGACGAGCGGGAGTACGTCTTGGAGCTGGCCGACGCGCTGCTCGACTTTAGCGTCGACCGCTTCTTGCATGAGGAGAACGACCCCAGCGAGTGGGATCTGGACGGTTTCAAAAGAGAACTAGCGCGGCAGTACGGTTTGGACAGCTCGGGGATACAGGACCTGGATTGGGACGGGCTCAATCGCGACGAGATTCGAGAAACTCTTCGCACCAAGATCAAGGCCAAGTACGAAGAGAAAGAAACGCTTATCGGCCCCGACCTGATGCGTACTCACGAGCGCATCGTGATGCTCCAGATCGTGGACTCGCAGTGGAAGGACCACCTCTACGCGATGGACCACCTGAAGGAAGGTATCGGGCTCAGGGGCTACGCACAGCGCGATCCACTCATCGAGTACAAGAAGGAAAGTTTCCAGATGTTCGAAGCGACGTGGGATCGCATCGAGGAAGAGATCGTTCGTTACCTGTTCCTTCTGCAGCCAGTTCGTGAGCGTGTCAGCGAGCCGGCACCGACACGCCGCCCTACGCGACTGCAGTTCAACGATCCCGGGGTGTCGTCATCCGCTTTCGCTAGACGCGAATCACAGGGCGGTGCGAACGCCGCAGTGAAGACCGTCAAGAGAGCAGCGGCAAAAGTCGGTAGGAACCAACTCTGTCCTTGTGGAAGCGGAAAGAAATTCAAAAAGTGCTGCGGTGCCTAGTGTTGTTCCAACCTGTTCGAGCCGATTTAGTTGGAACGGCACTCGTCCGCCGCAAATTGCAGCAGGGAGCGTGAGCCTTGAACAATGACGACAAATTTCCAATCGCTCTCACCTTTGAAGATGTCCTCTTAGTTCCCCAGAAGTCCGACGTCCTGCCGTCCCAAGTCGATACCAAGACCAAGTTCAGCCGCCGCATTCAACTCAATATTCCCATCGTCAGTTCGGGAATGGATACCGTTACCGAGTCACGCTTGGCCATCGCGATCGCGCAGCTCGGCGGATTGGGCGTCATTCACCGCAACATGACTCCACAGCAACAAGCAGACGAGGTCGACAAGGTAAAACGCTCGGAGAGCGGTATGATTGTTGATCCCATCACCATGACCCCCGACCGGTCCATCGCGGAGGCGCAGGCGGTCATGGCCAAGTATCGGTTCTCCGGTGTCCCGGTGGTAGTGGACGGCAAACTCGTCGGCATTCTCACCAATCGCGACCTCAGATTCGAGACTCGAATGGATCTTCGAATCTCCGACGTTATGACGAAGGAAAACTTGATCACCGTTCCGGTTGGAACCAATCTTGCCGAAGCCAAGGAGATTCTGCACGAGCACAGGGTGGAAAAACTCCTGGTCGTGGACGAGGAGTACAACCTGAAAGGGTTGATCACCGTCAAGGATATTCAGAAGGCCATAAAGTACCCGCTTGCCTGCAAAGACACGCTGGGCCGTCTGCGATGCGCCGCCGCAATCGGAGTAGGGGAGGAGGCTCTGGAGAGAGCCAAAACACTCATTGATGCCCAGGCGGATGCCCTGGTAGTGGACACCGCACACGGTCACAGCACGAAAGTGTTGGAGACGGTCGAGAAACTCAAGAGAAACCATCCCGACGTCGATGTGGTAGCGGGAAACGTTGGCACCGGGGAGGCGGCCCGCGATTTGATTCAAGCGGGAGCCGACGCGGTGAAGATCGGTATGGGGCCGGGCTCGATCTGCACGACGCGTGTGATTTCGGGCGCCGGTGTTCCTCAGATCACCGCCGTGCTCGATTGTGCCGACGCTGCGAGCCAGTTCGACGTGCCACTGATTGCGGACGGCGGAATCAAGTTCAGCGGAGATATCACCAAGGCCATTGCCGCGGGAGCCGACGCGGTCATGGTCGGTGGCCTTTTTGCCGGCACCGATGAGAGCCCCGGCGAGATGATCCTGTACCAGGGACGGACGTTCAAGACCTATCGGGGAATGGGGTCACTGGGCGCCATGAGCGATGCCACTCGAGATCGCTATTTCCAGCAAGACGTGGATGCTTCGAAGTTGGTCCCGGAGGGGATCGAGGGGCGGGTTCCATCCAAGGGGAGTCTGTCCGGCGTAGTGACCCAGCTGGTAGGAGGGCTACAGGCGGGCATGGGCTATTGCGGCTGCCGGAACATCAAAGAGTTGCAAACGCGCGCCAAGTTCGTGCGCGTGACGCAAGCGGGGCACCGGGAAGGCCACGTCCATGATGTCATCATCACCAAGGAAGCCCCCAACTACCAGCTCGATTAAGAAACGAACCTCACGGTGAGAACTTCTCACCGTTTCGAAATCATCCTGAGAACTTTCCAAATGTTCGCTTGGCTCCGGTTTCGGCTTCTCGCAGCGGCGGTGACAACCGCCTGGATCTCCGCGTGCGCCGGGGTTTCGCAGACGCTCGTCACCGCCTACAGCCCTCTGCTGGCGATATCCATACCCATCCCAGCCGGCTGGAGTACCGAGATCGGTTCCCAGGCGGGATTCAAGATGCAGATTTTCACTGGGCCCTCGGTCGATGTGCCCGAGCGGCCGGGTATCCGAGTCCAAGTCATGACCGGCCCGATACCAGACGGGGTGACGGTGGACGAGATTGCAGAGCGGTACGTCGAAGGGCAAGAGGTGTCCCTCGCGCGCGGACATTCTTTGCATGGTTTCGCCGGCAAGAGTTGGTACTTCTCGTCCCAGGATGGTGCCGAGCAGTCCCGTCTCATGTTGACCCCGATCGAGGGGATACTGTACGGCATCTACGCCCACGGCGAAGCGGGGACCGTCGAGTCCTACGGTTCGGTACTGGACGCGATGTGGGACCAATTCTCGGTAGAGCGGGAGCCGTTTTTCGAAACCTACTCTCGGCCGGAGCTATCGTTGCAGTTCCGCCATCCTCGTTCCTGGAATAAGACTATATCCCTTGGGGAGCCTGGTAAATCCTTTTTTGTTGGTTTCCGCAGCCCGGCTTTGGCCAAAGAAGAAGCAGGGACCAGCATCCACGCGACGCTGGAAGTCAGCGTGAACACTCTCTCTCCAGGAACAACATTGGAGGCGTTCTACACGGAGCGGACGGAAGCGTTGGGCGACAATTACCGTCTGGTTCGTCACGAGCAGTGGGCGGGCGGAAAGGGTATTTCCAATCTCTACGGGACCGAGACGCAGCTCGCCAGCTACCTGGAAAGGACGTTCTATTTTGTGCATGACGGTAACAGCCTTGTCTACAAGTTCATCGTTCAAAACGTGGTCTACACCCAGATCGAGCCCTGGATCGAGGAGATCGCCAAATCGTTTCCCCCTGCTTCCGAGGCCGCCGAGCCTCGTTGAGAACGGACATTGATGTGAGATATACTGGTTGGCAATTCTATGGCTACCGTGTTCGATAGAGTGGGCGCACTGCTAGGTCGAAAGTCCGAGGCCCGAACGGTTCTGTCCGTCGAGCCTGACCCAGTGAACTCGGTGGTAAAAAGCGCGGACGGATCGCTTCGTCTTGCCAACGAGGGCGATGGTCGATACGAACTCGTCGAGCTTGAGGACCGCCTCGGTGCCACTCCCGACCGGCAGTCCCAGTACCTGTACCTTTTGCTATCACCAGAGTTGAAGGCCAAGCTGGCCGAACGTCTGGTTATCGAGATTGAATACTACGGAAAGTCATTCGGAACCTTTAGGTTGCAGTACAGCTCGACGGATCGGTCCGCACCGCACGACGGCCGATACAAAGAAGCAGAGCAGTTTTGGATCGGAGCGGAAACGGCTGAGCCGACATGGAAGAAGTGCCTTTTCGTCGTTGACGATTTCGACGCGGACGGTTCTCAAAACCTGGACGCGAGCTTCCGGCTCGAACTGAGGCAAGACTTCTACGTGTCGCAGGTTGTGGTGTCACCCGAGCTGCCCGAAGACGCCGCTACGTTCTCCGTTAAGGCGCCGCTTCCTTCGCTGCGCAAGTCGCCCAATCGGGTCTACCCCATCTGGTGGCTCTTCGTGGAGCTCACCAATGTCTGCAATTTCCACTGCACGTTCTGTCCAGATGAAATCATGGAGCGCAAGCGCGGAATGATGGATTTCGCCGAGGCGCGACGCCTCTTCGACATGATCGCGAGGGAAAAGCAAAGAATAGGACCACTGTATCCGGTCAAACTGCACCAAATGGGCGAACCGACCCTTCATCCGAATCTGGTCGAGATCGTTGCCCACGCGGAATCGCAAGGTGTTCCTATCGAGCTCAACACCAATTGCAGCATGCTGACCCCGGAGCTAGTGGACGGTCTCTACCGGGCCGGCCTAACCAATTTCATTCTGAGTTACCAGACGCCGGATGAAGAGTCCTTCAAGACGCGGAAGGTAATCAACAAGAATCTGACGTTCGATATCTATATGGAAAAGGTCCGGATGGCAGTGGAGCGTAAGGTGACGCTCTCCGCCTCTACCTATCTCGAAATCGATGTCATGAATACGGCCGGCTCCCACGAGATCCAAATCGTCAACGAGGAGACCCGCGCTAGTCGCGTTCTACTCGAATGGATAGCATTCGCCCGTTCGCTCGAGAGAAAGTACAACTTGCCTCTCACCTCGCATAACCTCGACTCCGTTCAGGGGGGCTTTCGTTTCCTCGACCATGACGAGGACACTGGTCGCTACACCCTGTTGCCGGGAGTAGACCTCATCTGGAAACGCCTCCATACCTGGGGCAATGTCATCCAACCGGAGGAAGTCCGAAAGACCGTTGATGGCTATTGTCCGGCACCGAACGAGCAGTTCGTCATCTTATGGGACGGTCGGGTGACGGTGTGCTGCACCGACTACGAGGGCCGGCTATCGGTGGGGGATATCAAGAAGCAAACCATCGAGGAGATTTGGAACGGCCCCGGATGGCGTCACATGCGGGAACAAATGTGGAACGACGTCCTCGAGAACGAGACCTGCCGCGTCTGTAAAGGCGTGGAAGCTCCGAAGTTGGTTCAGATTTCTGTGTAAGGGGGCCCCACCCCCAGGCGCCGGCCCTCACTCCTCAATTAATGGCGCGGGGCCCCACCCCCACGCCTCATGCTTCGCCGACTACGCGACTCCGCATGGGCTCATGGCTGCGTTCGGCCCCTGGCCTCCGCTCGGCAGCTCGCTGCGGCCGGCGGGCGCGCGGGCTGAGGGCTCTCCTACGCGCTCGAAGCGTTTCTATCGTTCCGTCTCCTTTTTGCTTCCCTTGCTCAAGTAGCCGAGGGCTTCTAGGTTTCGAAGGGTTTCCTGCGACAGCTGCTCATCCTGTCGGGCGGGGGTTCCACCGCGATTGCGATCCGTCTCCTGTTGCCACGCCACCGTTCGAGTCTTGAAGCTCCCGAGTTCCGCCTGAAGGCGAGCGATGGATGCCTGAGAGCTCTGGTAGCGGTCTTGCAACTCGTCCGGATCCCGCCATGTATCGTAGAGCTCGTAGCGGCCTTTTCCCTCCGGCTTTTCTGGATAGTGGATCAATTTGAGTCGGCCATTGCTGATTCCCACTTGATGCTGATCGTTTTGAAAGAAGAACTGATCGTGCAGCCGATCTTGGCTGCGTCGCACCGGGGCTAGTAAGGATCGGCCCTGCAAGCCAGGCGGAAAAGTGACCTGAGCGAGATCCAAGACGGTAGGGAAGATATCCAAGGTCGAAACGGCGGCCTGAACAACCTCGCCTCGAGGAAGGATTCCCGGAAACGACAAGATCAGCGGAATGCGCAGCGACGGATCGAAGAGATCGTTTCCGTGATCGAAGAAGTAATCGTGCTCGCCAAGGCTCTCGCCGTGATCGGAAGTGAGGACGACCAGGGTTGAGTCGCGGTGAGCGCTTTCGTCGAGGGCATCCAGAATGCGCCCGATTTGACGATCGGCGAAAGCGATCTCCGCGTCGTAGTGGTCGACGTAGTCTCCCCAGCGAGACTCCCCGGCAACAGGGAGACGGCGATTGATTCCACCGTGATAGCCGACCACTTGTTCAAGCTTCGGGCCACGCGGCACGACGTCGTCGTCCTCGAAGGACTTCAAGAAGTCCTCGGGCGGGTCGTAGGGGGTATGTGGATTCACGTAGTGGATCCAAAGGAAAAACGGCTTCGCCTCGTCGTGGTTTGCTAGAAAGTCGAGCGCGAAGCTCGTGAGGTCCTCGGTTTTTTCCGCCTCGGTTTCCCCGGTGAGCCAGACCTGTTCGTAGCGGTCGAATCCTTGAGCAAACCCTAGTGCTCGATCCAGGTTGCCATTGTCCACCGCCGCGGCTGTCGAATACCCGGCGTCTCTCAGCGTTTCGGCCAGAGTTTGGTTGTAGTCCGGCAAATCACGGTCGCGGACGGTGAGGCCGTTCTGCGCGGCATAGAGTGACGTGAACATCGCTGCAAAACTTCCGCGCGTCTTCGGCCAGTAGGTAAACGCATTATCGAAGAGAACGCCGCGGGCTGCCAAACCATCTATCGCCGGGCTCGTCTGCCGAGGGTAACCGTAGGAGCTCACGTGATCGGCGCGAAGCGTATCGATAGTGAGGAGCAATACATTGATGCCGGCGTTGGTCACTACAGGCTCGACTTTCTCAGGTTCACGCCGACAGCCGGCCAGAATGAGCACAGTAAAAAGTTGAGCAACAATGAGGGTTGCCCCCCAACTTCTCATCAACGGTTCACTTCCGCCTTCGCGGCCCTCGAATGGATTTCGATGAGTTTCTGTTGCGCATCGTGCTCCGGGCTGCGAAGTGGTGCTCGTGCAGGGCCGCCGTAGAAGCCGGTTTGATCGAGGAGGAATTTGAGGCCCGCAACGCCGAAATTGATCGTCACCGCGTTGTTGATGGGCACCAGCGCGTGCTGCAGCTTGCGCGCACGCTCCAAATCTCCGCGCTCGAAGGCCTCCATGAGATCGACTGCGAGATCGTAGGCGGTATTGGCCACCGCCAGGATGGCTCCCTGGGCGCCCACGGTCAACGCGGCCAGCAGAAGGCTGCCCGAGCCGGTCAAGACCGAAAAATCTGCGGGGGCGAGGCGACAGATCTCTTGAACTTGGAGCATGTCTCCTGCGCTATCTTTGATCCCCACGATGTTCGGATGAGAGGCGAGCTCCACCGCCAATTCGGCGCCCATGTTGAGCATCGTAAAGATGGGTACGTTATAGAGTACGATCGGTATCGGACTTTGCTCTGCAACCTCCACATAGTGGGCTCGCAACGCATCCGATGACATGGCCCGTTTGTAGTAGGCGGGAGTGACTACCATTGCGAAGTCTGCTCCCGTTTCTCCCGCCCAACGAGTAAGAGCAACGGTTTGCCGGGTCGACTCACAGCCGGTTCCCGCCAACATGATTTTGTCGCTCCCGATTTCTTGTCGTGCTCGTCCTAGCACTCTCTTCTTCTCTTCTTCGGTGAGGTAGACGAATTCACCGGTTGAGCCGAGCACCGCGAAACCGGCGAGCCTCGTCTTACTCCAACGCTTGATGTTGTCGGCCAGGCGATCGAGCGCCAACTCTTCGTTGTCATCGAAGGCGGTCGGGATGGGTGCAACGATGCCCTTTAACTCTTTCACTTCAGGCTCCTCTCGTCTCGGGTTGGGAGACCCGAATCTCGCGTGTTTGTTCGTCCAGAGCTTTCAAGTGGATCCACACTGCTGCGGAGCGAAAACCGCGCCCCAGCTGGGCGAGTTTACTCGGCCACTCTACCACTATGGCCGCACGCCGTTCCTCGACTTCGTCTTCCAGCTCCTCCAGTCCCAGTTCGTCGAGCTCACGCTCGTTTTCGATACGGTAGAGGTCGATGTGATAGACGACGTGACTTCCGCCGCTGTATCGATTCACCAAGGCAAAGGTCGGGCTGACGACGCGGTCGGGCTCCACCCTGTAGCCGGAAGCGATTCCCTTGGCGAGTAGTGTCTTCCCGGCGCCGAGATCCCCGTCGAGATAAAAACAAGCTCCGTCGGGATGAAGGTCTGCGAGCGCCTTCCCGATGGCCATGGTCTCCTCGGGCGAACCGCTGCGATGGAGGGTCTCCTTCGAGGCGGATGAGGTCTTCAATCGTCTTCCAAGCTGCGAATACTGTTCGGCAGCTTACGAATCAAATCGGTTGCGATGAGGGACGTTTCCCCGACTTCTTCGGCCGCAAGATCACCGGCACGGCCGTGCAGAAAGACTCCAAGGCGCAGAGCAACATCGACCGGTTGTCTCGAGAGAAGCGCTCCCACGATACCGGTCAAGACATCCCCGGTGCCTCCGGTTGCCATCCCGGGATTCCCGGTCAGGTTAATGTAAACCTCGCCGGCGGGATCAGAAATGAGACTGCGAGAACCCTTGAGCACAACGAATGCCTTTGTCAACGACGAGAGTTTACGCACAGACTCGAGCCGGTTCGCTTGAATTTCACTCGGGGTGCACCCGAGTAGTCGGGCGGCTTCGCCGGGATGCGGAGTGAGGCCGAGTGGCCTGTTCGGTGGGAAAGCGGCAGCGTCTCCCTCGAAAGCGTTTAGGCCATCAGCGTCGACCACTACTGGGAGTTCCGTTTCCTGCACCAGCTTCTTCACCAAAGCTATGGTGTCGGGATCCCGACCGAGCCCGGGGCCGATCGCCAGAGCGGTTTTGCCGACGAGGAGCTCTTGCAAGCGAGCGTATGCGGCTTGGGAGATAGCGCCGTTCGTCGTTTGCTCGAGAGGCTCCCACATGGATTCTGGCAGAGTAGGAGCCATGAGGGGAAGAGCCCCGCTCGCTGAGGCCACGGTTACGATACCGACCCCTGAACGGAGCGCCGCATTCGCCGCCATCACTGCGGCTCCCGGTTTCCCTACCGACCCACCGACGATCAAGAGGTGGCCGAAGTCACCTTTGTGCGCATCGGACTTACGTTTGGGCAGGAAGGCTACCAAAGACTCGGCCTCGACGGTTTGAAGACGACTGCCGACGGTTTCTAGCACTGGTTCTGGGATTCCGATGTCCACGACCTCGAGCCGACCCACGCGAGTAGAGGCGGGAGGGAGCATGTGGCAGACCTTCGGAGCCGCCAGGGCTACCGTGAGGTCGGATCGGATAGCCTCGCCGGGTATCTCTCCTGTATCCGAAGAAAGACCGGACGGCACATCCACCGAGACCTTGAAGCTGGAAATCCTGTTGACGTCATGGATCGCCGCCTGGAGCAGGCCACGTGCTTCCTTGGTCAAACCGGTTCCCAACAGGGCGTCGACGACGACGTCGGAGCGAGCGACCTCGGGGAGGACGGCGCGCCATTTCGACTCATCGGGCACTGCCTCGACGGAGAGGCCCAGTTTCTGAGCCGCGTCGAGGTTGTCTTTCGCATCGCCTTTCAGCTCTTCGAATCGGCAGAGCAGCCAAGCACGGGCGGCGATGCCGTGAGTCGCGAGATATCTCAAAACCACTAGCCCGTCGCCTCCGTTGTTGCCCTTTCCACATAAGACGGCGACCCTTCGCGAGCTAAGGTTGGGTAGCGTTCGCTCGATCGTCCGAACCACCGCCCGCCCCGCGCTCTCCATGAGAGCCCGGCCTGGGATACCGATTTCCTCGATAGTGCGTCGATCCGCCTCACGCATCTCGGAAGCCGTGAACACTCGCATGATCAACAGTATATATCGCCGCTTAGTTGACGGTCACGACGTCTTGACGCACTCTGCAGCGCAGTTTAGGCTTAAGCGCTTCTGCGAGATGTCTGGGAGATTCCATGGCCATTCGGATCAACGTGAACGGAAAGTTAGGCAGCGAGCACGATCTCATGCTGTCTCCGCTGGATCTGGGGTTCGTCTTTGGCGCCAGCGTTTATGAGACGATCCGCACCTATAACGGCCGCCCGTTCCTTTTGGAGCGGCATCTGAAGCGGCTTAGGGAGTCAGCATCGAGCATTCACATCTCAATCGATGTGACCAACGAGGAGCTCTCCGGTCGTATCGAAGAGACCATCGCAGTAGCATCCAATGCGGAGTCCTACGTCCGCATCATCGTGTCCGGGGGGGTAGGTGCGATCGAGTACCGGCGAGGTGAGGGAGAGGCGCCGCACCCTACGGTCGTGATTCTAGTGAAGCCTCTTCCCATAGTTCCACCCCGGCTCTACAAGGAAGGTGTCGGTGTTGCAATGGTGGGAGTGGTTAGAAACCACCCCCAGAGCGTGAGCCCTCGTATCAAATCCTCGAGCTTACTCAACAACATGTTCGCGATGCGGGAAGCACAGTCTCGTGGTGCCGAGGAAGCGGTGATGTTAAATCACCGTGGGGAGGTCGCGGAAGGCTCGCTGACGAACATCTTCTTGGTCAAGGATGGTGTGGTGCGGACTCCTTCCGTGGAGGTTGGCATCTTGGCCGGCATCACTCGCGAGTTGGTGCTCAACTTGGCTAAAGAATTAGGGTTCGAGACGCGGGAGGGCATCCTATTACCCGACGAGCTTGTTCACGCGGACGAGGTATTCCTTACCAGCAGTACGAAGGAGATCCTTCCGGTCGTAACCGTCGATGACAAGCAAATAAGGGACGGCCGTCCAGGATCGGTGACGCTCGCGCTGCTCGGGGCATATCGGGAGAAGGTGAGCCGCAACTGACGGGAGCTATATCCGTCGTTCAACTTCCGGGAAATTCTGCCACACGGGGACTCCGCAAAACCGATCGCCTTCCGTGCAGCGCGGTGAGGCGACGCCGTTTCGTATCACACACGGCGGTCCCATGTAACGAGCAATGCCAGGATGCACTCGGCGCACTTGTTCCAGCTCGTCGATGGAGGCTCGATAGATTTCCTCCTGGGCGTTGAAACACGTCCGCATTGTCCATTTGTGCATGAGGTAGATGAGCGCGCCGGACTCTACGAAACGGACCGACTTCGCATTGGGTAACACGTAAAGCGCCCATTCGAGCGGCACGCCTAACTTCAGCAGACGATTCTTGGTGTCCCAAGCCTCGTCCATAGCCTCGCGATAGAGAGACAAAGCAGTGGGGTTGGCTTCGATCAACATCGGGACGATGTAGTCGGGCTGTGTGGTGTCGGCCAAGGTCATGAGCGGTCGCGAGCCGGGAACCATGCGGTGCCGTTGATCCTGAGAATCCGCGGTATGGCTGATCTTCTTCGAGAAGGCGTAGCTTGCATGGTAGAGAGCGCGCATGATGGGTGAGTGCACCGCGACGTTCAGGGTGTCGGTTCGGAGGGGATTGAGATGCGGATCCAAAATGCGACCGAGTGCCTCCTCGGTCGTGAGCTGCTCGCTTGATTGTCCGAGAACCGCGCGCAAGGCGTCGGCGACGACGGTTTCCGCCTCATCGGAATAGTCGATGAGTTTGGCGGTGCGTCCATCGAGTTTGCGGTCGAACTCCTCGCAGAAAGAGTCGGCGTTTTGCTGCGGCTGTGGGAAGCCGAATTCCGGAAGCTCGTCCCTGCCAAGTGGCGGCTCGCCGATCTTTTCAAAAAACAGGGGATCGATATCGCGGACGGCATTGACCATGGCGTCGATCACCAGGCCTGCTTCGTATGGAACATCGCTGGCCTGCTGCATTCGTCGGAGCCGGTGGAGGGTGATCCCGGAAATGGTGTGAATCATGGACGTGAAAGCAGCGATCGGGATGACGTAGCGCGCCGTCTCGATAGCCTTTTTCTCTGCTTCCCGGGCAATTCGCTTTCGCCGCTTTTCGTTCTTCGTCGAGCCGTTCTCGTGGAAGTGGCGGAGGTCGGCCATGATCTTCCAGGTGTCGCTCTTTAAGATCTCTGTGAGTCGCCGATAGTTTTCCCAGGCTCCGACGATGGCCGATTCGTAAACCGCCCCAGCCTCACCGTCTAGGGGGGGGACGAAGGCCTGCACTTCATCCAGGCGGACGTAACGTTGGCTCGACTGTTCGGAGTTGTAGAACGGATAGCTGTGCAGGAAGCTCCAAACGAACTGGCGGGAGATATTCTCCATCCCGAATGCGAAGTGCGCGTGCTGATAGACGGTATGATGCCCGCCGTCGTAGGTGGCCCTGCTGATGGAATCTCGCTGCCGGTCGGTGATCTCCGAGCTTTCCACGACCCGCGGCGAATAGCACGTACGAGCGGCGGCCATCGAGAGGTCGAAGGGATCGCTGAAGAAGGAGAGGAGCCGAATCCGGGGCGACTGCTTAACGAGTTTTTGGGCGGGTTCCGTAACCATCCTCGATTGAATTCCTGAGGGCGCCATCCTATCACACCCGTACCTCCGAGGCGCCAGGGTAGATGGTTTTAAAGAGAGGGGATTTCGGGGGAGCGGTGAGCGACCCTACGACCTGCAGGGATCAGACGGCTCAGGTTCCGCCCCAGCCGACGGTTACTTTATCGTCTTCGACGATAACCGGGACGCTTCGCCTGCCGTCCGAGAATTCGAGCATTCGCTTCATCCCTTCGGGAGCCTTCTTGACGTCGACGTAGTCGACCGGGGTGTTCTTCTTGGCGAATTCCTCACGGGCCGCCGAGGTGTAGGGTCAGCCCGCTTTGCCGAAGATGATGACTGCGTTCTCCATAGTTCCATTGTATCAGGCGCGAAGAGTCAGTGAGTGGTGCTCCTAGTCCATGGTTTGGCCGCCGCAAAGGTTGTACGTCTGGCCGGTGATCATCGATGCGTCGTCCGATGCCAAGTAGAGCACGAGCTTCGCCACTTCGTCCGGCTCTATAAACCGTTTCAGAGGGACCCCCGCGATCGCTTCCTCCCGAAACGCCTCCGCGGAGATCCCTAGAGCCTCCGCCGTTTCCTGAATGCCCTGTTCCGCCATGTCCGTTGTGACCCAGCCGGGACAAATGGCGTTGGCCGTGATCTGCCGGGACGCGAGCTCCAACGCCAAGGCGCGTGTAAAACCGAGCAGACCATGCTTGGAGGCGCAGTAGGCGGCGTAGGCAGGAACGCCGAACCGTCCCAGGACGGAGGAGATATTGATGATGCGCCCCCATCCCGAGCTCATGAGATCGAGCGACGCCTTGGTGATGAAGTAGGCTCCGGTTAAATTGGTGTCCAATATTTGGTGCCAACGGTCATCGGAGGGATCGTCGATCGGAGTGCGGCCCGACACGCCGGCGTTGTTCACGACCACATGCAGCTTTCCCCACGTGCGGCCGATCTCGGATATCGCCTCTTCGACCTCCGACTTGACCCGAACGTCACAACGAAGCGCAATGGCGCGCCTTTCCTCTCGATTGAGGGACTCCGCCAACTCTTCGATCTGCTGTACGTTCCGTGCCGCCAACGCCACATGGGCTCCCTCAGAGGCGAAAGCTTCGGCTATCGCGCGACCGATGCCGCGGCTGGCGCCGGTGACGAGTGCGACTCTTCCCATAAAACGTTTCATAATTTAGTGCTCGCTCTTCAATTAATGGCGCGGGGCCCAGGCTTCTATTAGTCGCGCCCGCACTCCACGTTCGGGCGCTAGCCGCTACGCCGCCTTCGCGGCTGCGCGGCAGCTGAAGGCTCTCCGCCTGGCGGCTTACGCGCCGGGCATGAAGCGCCGAATATAATCACGGATCGCGTCTCTCGTACTAGTGAAGGCCAGCTCGTCCCAAGGGATCCTTTCTGGCTCGTAGCCTCGCACTTCCAGGCACTCATCGGCCGCCATGAGCTTGCCTCCGATGACTTCCGCGGCAAAGACCAATACCACAACCGGGGTGTTGGCGTAGGAGTAGACGTTGAGCAACTCGGAGAGCTGGACCTCTACGTTCATCTCCTCTTTCGTCTCTCTGAGGGCCGCCGCTTCGATGGTTTCGCCCCTATCCACGAATCCACCAGGAAACACCCACTTGCCGTATGACGGTTCGATCGCGCGTCGAGCGAGTATAATCTTTCCGTCGAGCGCGAAGATCGTTCCGGCGGCGACTTTGGGGTCAAGAAAGAAAACGAACTCACACTTCGAGCAAACCAGACGCTCAGGTTCTCCCAACTTGAGGAGTCTGGATTCTAGTTGCCCGCCACAGCGGGGACAAAACTTGTACTCTTCGCCCGCCAACGATCGTCCCTTCGCCAGTTGGAGGAAACGATTTGATTCACCGATGATGAAGCCGCGAATGTATCACTCCCGTTCCGCGAGTGTCAACGAATCCACGCCCCCTGTCAGGTCGAGAAAGGACGAAGTCCCATGGCTCTGTTCTTCACCGAAGAAGATGTAACACGCCTCCTCACCATGGATGACGCGGTATCCGCAGTCGAAGATGCGTTTCGTCAGCTTGGCGAAGGAAGCGCCGTCAATTGTCCCCGGGCGCGGGTTGGACTTCCCGGCACCATGCTGCATGTGATGCCCGCTGGAAGCGCCGAGTGGGGGCTGCTGGGCCTCAAAGCCTACATCGCGAAGCGTACCGGGGCTCGATTCCTATTCTACTTATACGGTACGAGTGGAGCTCTCCAGGCGGTGATAGAGGCCGATCGCTTGGGACAGATGCGGACGGGTGCCGCGAGCGGAGTCGCAACTCGATTCATGGCTCGGGAAGATGCGGCGACGGTTGGTCTGTATGGAACTGGCTGGCAGGCTCGCTCTCAGCTGGAGGCGGTGGCAAGGGTCCGACCGTTGAGCCGGGCGCGCGTCTTTGGCCGAGACCGAGAACGCCGGCGCCGATTTTGCGAGGAAATGAGCGAGTCCTTGGGCCTTGACGTGCAACCGACAGAGGTACCAGAGGATATTCCTGTGGGCGCTGACATTCTCATAACTGCAACGACGTCGCGAGAGCCGGTCTTGCGCGGAGATTGGTTGCGCCCCGGGCAGCACATCAACGCCATCGGCGCGAACTTTGCGTACAAGAGGGAAGTGGACGGCGGGGTAGTGCGACGGTCGTCGTGCATCGTAGTTGACTCCAAGGAGCAGGCACTCCTGGAGTGTGGCGACCTCATTACTCCAGAATCGGAGGGCGAGCTCGCGTGGGACAACGTTTCGGAGTTGGGTCAGCTGGTGTGCGGAAAAGCGTTGGGTCGCAGGACGGACGAGGACATCACGCTTTTCGAATCGCAAGGAATCGCCATCGAGGACGTCGCGGTCGCGCGTAGGATCGTCGAGCTGGGACGGGAGCGGGGGGTGGGCGAAGTTCTACCCTTTTGACTTCGGACCTCCCTCCAACAGGGTGCGGGTAACCTGCTGCCCGTGCTCAAGCACTTCCTCCAGACGGCTTTGAAAGTGGATGCGGTTGGCCAGCTCCGCCAGTGGCCCGAGTGGAAGCTCGTACTCGATAATGTCGGTCATTCGCGTCCCTGCCCCTTCGGGGACGAACAGGTGAGTGTGGCGGTAATTCTGAAAAGGCCCCTCTGCCTGAACGTCCACGAACTGCGAAGGGGCTTCGTACTCCACGACCTCACCGGTCCAGTCGAACCGTAAGGGGCCAACGTGCATCGCGTACTTCAAAACCGCACCTTGCTTCAGGTACTTCGGCACCTCGACGATGTCAACGCGAAGATAAGGAGGAAGGATCTTGAGCAGATTACGTGGATTGTCATGGAATTGAAAGACCAGCTCGGTCGAGCCATTGATTAGGGTTGTACGCTCGACTCGGCTCATGGCCGATCTGCCTCCCCTCGTTCCAGTGCTGCCCTCACGTTTTCCAGTCCGGTGCTGACTAGTTCTTCGAGCTTCTCTCGTACATAGAGTCTGTGGGCGACAGAACTGACCAGTCCTTTAGGCATCCGATACCTCAAGAGCTCTTGAACGCGAGTCGACGTTCCTTCCGGAGCGAAATGATGCTCATGGCTCCATTGAAGAAATCGACCGCGGCTCTGAACGTTGATGAAGCGCTCGGGTGGTCGGTATTCAGATACCAACGCCTCCCAGCTGAGTTCTAGCGGCCAGCCGCGAAGACGATACCCGAAGATCGCCCCGGGCCGAAGATCTTTCGGAAGTCGTTCTAGCTCGACGCCCGATGTGCTTGGTGTCACGAGCCGAAGATTCTCCGGAGTGTTGTAGAAGGCAAAGACCTCGTTGATGGGCCGCGCAATCTTGGTGCTGTGTTCGATGAGGATGCTTCCTCCATTCCTCATGGGGGCCCTATCCTATGTCCGGGGGGTGTCGGAATTCAACGACGTCTCGAGAAGCGGCAGGAGCCGGGCCGTCGCTGATTCGACGTGCTCGATGGCCTTTTGGCGCCGCCGGCCGGTCAGCGCTTCGTTGAGGACGACGGTTACCAGCGCCCGTGAGTTCACCTGGCGCACCAATACGGTCGGATACGGATCTTCCTTTCCTTCACCGAGGAGTGCCCCCAGTAACGGGGTCATGGACGCAAGAGGGTAAGGGAGCGGGAGGTCGACGTTCCCGAACGCGCCAAAGGGAGTTCCCGCCTCATCTACCAAGAAGGCCGAGCGCGCACCGAGCTGCGACACCAGGTCGGCGAGCACCTCGCGAATCGGCGCTATGGCTCCGGGGCGCGAAAGAATTTCGTCCGACAAAGACAACGTTTCACTCCAGTTGATATGTTATGAACAGCCTTGAGCCAGCGCGAAGTCGCCGCCGGCCGCGGAGCCTTCAGCCGCCTCGTAGCCCGAGGTTGCGGAGAGGCTGGCGACGGGGGTGGGGTCCCCGTCGCATTGATAAGCGACGCTTGCCGAGCGGAGGCCAGGGGCCGAACGAAGAGTGAGGCCCCGAGTACTTGAGGTCGACGAAGCGCGACCCGTTGGGGGGTGTCCGCCTCCGCTCGCGTTGAGGATTGGCCTTCGCGAGCTTTGGCGAGACCGCGCCGTAGCCCGCAGGGTCCGGTTGTGGGCGTAGGCGGGGGGCCCCGACGGAGTCAATATTTCCAGGAGGCACGTGACGAGCAAGAATTCACTTATAGCGGTGCCTCTTTCGCTCAGCGACACCGTTCTGATGGGTCTCTACATTGGGGCAGAGCTGGCCGCCAACGTGACGGAGGCCAAGCCCGTCCATTTGTGGGGACTCACTGTCGATGGCGGAACGCTCATCTATGCCCTCACCTTCACTTTGCTCGACCTATTCCACGAGAAGCAGGGGAAAAAAGGGGCACAGAAACTGGTTATAGCCACCTTCGCTGCCAATTTGCTTCTCGCCGCCTACGTGCATCTTACCGTCCTACTGCCTTACCCGTCCTTCTACGAAGGCCAGGAGAGTTATCGGCAGGTGCTCGGGGCGACCCCTCGCATCGTAGCGGCTAGCCTCACCGCGTTCCTCCTGGCCTCGCTGCTCGATGCCGAAGTCTACGCATGGTTCAAGCGGAAAATTCGTGGCCATCGTTGGCTCTGGGTCTTGAGCAGCAACGCCGCGGCGACTTTCTTGGACAGCGTCCTTTTCATCACACTCGCTTTCTACGGTCGCTTTCCCCTACTGCCTCTCGTCATCGGCAACTTCATCGTCAAGATGGTGGTGACCGTGATGAGCCTGCCCTTGATTTACGTCCGTGGGCGCTCGTGATAGGATGCCCTGGGTGTTCCAAAGCGGCACCCGAGTAGGCCTAACAGCTTAGCGGAGACTAAGATGCTTTTACCATTGGTATTTGGACCGCTCGGTATTCCCGAGCTCCTAATTATCCTCTTCATCGTCTTTCTGATCTTCGGTGCGAACAAGCTTCCCCAACTTGGTGCTGGATTGGGAGAGGGGATTAAAAACTTCAAGAAATCCATCAAGGGCGATGGCGAAGAGCTGCCCGGCAAGAGCTCCGACGAAAAAGAAGATTAACCGTTTCCCCCCTGAGTCGGTGTCGGCTGTATCGACGCTTCGCTTACCGCGCAATGTCCGTAATGATGAGTGTGTTGGTGCGTTCGTCGAACGCAACCTCCCCGCGAGGAGACAGGGTTCGCTGAAGAACCGGGGCTAGATCGCGCGCGCGGGCGTAAGAGAGTCGACGATAGCTCGTCTGGAGCGGACCGGATTGACGCTTTTCCTCTTCGTACTTCCTCCGCTCCGCTTGCTCTTGAGTCAATCGCGCCAAAGTTGCCACACGGATCAAGTTTTCACCCATGCGGTCTTCAACGAGCCGGCAGTTTCTAAGCGTTAGTTCCATCACTTGACGCCAGGTTACGCTCTTTACAGCCAACGTGAATTGGCACTGCACTTCCGGATCCGCGACCAAATTGAAGTCGCCCACCTCAGCGAGGAGCCGGAGGATGTCCAAGACGTTTGCGTCTTTAACGTCAAGGTCGATGAGAGTTTCCGAAGTCTCTCCGGGTTGTGAACTCCGTTCTGCAGGGACGTTGGGCGACTGTAAGAGTAGCAGGCTCAAGAGCACCGTCGACGTCACAAGTTCACCTCTTGGCCGTCGTCCGCCAATTCGAAACCAAGCTGGGAGCGTCGGCTGAGAACATCCTCTCCCGCATGTAACAGGAGCGTCCGCTTCGCGCCGATCTCACTGCGGTGCTCCTCCAGTTCCTTGTAGGACATGTGAAATTCGATTTTTTCCTCGTAGGACGAGCACTCGCAAATGAAGAGGTCTGCCCCCTGGGTTTGATGGGCAAGTTCATCCGTCCACTCGGTGTCGCCGGAGTAGACCACGGTGCGTCCGTTCAAGCTCAGTCGGTAGCCGAACGCGATACCCTGCGGGAAATGGCGTACCGGGAACGCCGTCGCCTCTAGACCACCCCACCGACCGGTTTCTCCTGCCTTCATCTCGCGAAAGACCAAATCGAAATTTCGTGGCTTCGCCTCGAGTCCCGGAAAGAGCAGGGACACGGCTTGTGCAATCTTGTCTTTGGTGCCGTCGGGCCCTACGATCGTCAGCCCGCGATCACGGGCCTGCTGGTACTGGAACTCCAGCAAGAGGAACGGCACCCCCGAGAAGTGGTCCCCGTGATGATGGCTGATGAATACCATATCGATACAGACCGGTGACTCATTCAAATGTTTCATCATTCGAAGAGCGGAAGGGCCGCAGTCGAGGAGCATGCCCATCTCCTCTGACTGAACGAGGATGGAGATGGGATTTCGGCCGCCACTCCCGAAAGCATTTCCCGTTCCGAGGAAGAGGACCTTCAATGTTTGGCGTTCCGCTTCCGATTTAGGACGGGGGTTTCGAGTTGCGAGGGAAAAGGAGGATTGAGTCTCCATTTTGTCGCTCGCCGGTTGGATCGGAAGGCGAGTTCACCAGCCGGTTGCGCACTGCCATTGCGGTAGACCCGCCACCATCTAGGTTCATCGCAGAAACCGCACCGAGCTCGATGAATAGATCGGTCAACTCGGCGAGCGACATCCCGACGCTCGTTCGGGGTTGGCGGCCGTCGACGGTGACAAACAGCAACGTGCCGTCGGCTCCTACTCCGATTCCAGTTCGCGGGTGACGAGAGTGGTAGAAGGCTTGGGATATAGATTCAGTCTCTGGGTCCTCGATCCGCCTCCCCTCGGAAAGAAGCAGAGGTCCGCCTCCGACTATCGACGTGGCCTCACTCCAGTTTCCCCGGTACTCGGATCGGGATGGCACGACGGAGAGGTCGAGACTCAAGTTGTGACCGACCTGGAATCGGGGGAGCAACTCCACAGCTCGCGAAGTCGAAATGGAAATGACAAACCCCTCGCGAGGTATGACAGAGCTTCCGCTCTCCGACCTGATCTCGTCGATGCGGTTTTCGCGCACCACGATTTCTGCACCACCCGGTGGGGTAAGAGTTGTTCTATGGAACTCCGGCGTGTAGAGGACGATTTCCTTCCGCCCTCGGCGGCGATTGACGCCGTCGAGTTTTTGGCGTGTGCCGTTTTCGAAGACCAGCTCTCCTCGAAAGTGAAGTCTCCCAAACAGGAAGTGTGTCCTTCCCGCGCTATCCAGAATGCCCAGGGCGGCACGCCCCCGATCCGGCTCGGAGAGGAGCGCGCCTTCCACTCGAAGCACACCTAGAGCGTCGCCTTGGAGGATGCCGGTCCGCAGGTAGTAACCACCGTTAATGGCGGCGATGGCACCGCGTCGGCGGGCAAGACCGCTCGTTGTCTCGAGTCCGATAGCCGCGTCGTAGGCGTGGGCAACCTGCACCCGAGTTTGAATGGGGTCCGCCTCGAGGATGTGGATCTCCCAAGGGCCGTCCGGGTTGGTCACGTCCTGACCGTATTCTTCAATGGTCATGTCCGCGGTGAAGCCCGAGGCGCTCAGCATCTGTCGTTGTGTCTCCGCGGTTTGCCGATCGGGCAGGGCCTCTACGCAGATTCGATAACGAAGGCCACGGTAGTGAGGCGCGGCGGCTACTCCTTCGTTTTTCACGCGGGTAAGCATCGCATCGGCCTGGGTTTGAGAGTCGAACGAGCCGACCAGGATCCGGTAACGAACGGATGAAGAAGTGCTACCCCGAAGGATTCGCGTGTGTCGGAGCCCCGGTGCGAGGAGCTCTTCGGTTCTCTTATCGAGCGGAGACGATCCGTAAGCGTCCGGAAAGCTCCAAATGGCAAGACAAACGGCGGCGAGGCCCACGGGCCAAGATAGGAAGGACTGGACAAGCCGGGTCATGATCAAGGGGGTGAAGGGGCGCAGTCCCCGCACAGGAACCTCGATTTGGGGCTGTCGGTGTTGACGACGCGGGAACAACGAGCGCATTCCCTACGATCGCGTCCCAGGAAATGCTCCGCTTTGCGGTCCACCAAGTCGCCGAGATAGCGCTTGAGTGCGGCGAGGTCTCCACCCGCGAACCACTGCGAATCCTCGCTCGGATCCTCCCCCGGGTGGCTGCGCTCGGAGGTCGATACCTCGATGCGGCGGCCTTCGCCATCGTCAGTCTGCCAGGAGCTTTCGATGCGGATCTCGATGGCCATAACGTCCTTCGTCTGAAACGGAGAACCGGTTTATCGTCTCGGAAGGAGGGATTATACCACCGGGAGCTTCAAGGCTGGAAGCACCTCGTTCAGGCTTCCAGTCCGGTAACCTTGGAGGTCGACGGTCACGTACGTGAAGCCGAGCTCTTTGAACGTCGTCAGCAACTTTGGAACCATGTTTGCCGACAAAGCGCGGGCGATTTCCTCGGGTGCGAACTCGAGCCGTACGAGCTGGTCGTGGTGGCGTACTCTAAAATGACGAAATCCCAGCTCACGCAGCGCGCTCTCACCGTCTTCCACCGTTTTGAGCTTTTCGGGTGTTACGGGACTTTCATAAGCGATGCGCGAGGACAAGCACGCCGATGCGGGCTCGTCGGCGGTGGGAAGAGAGACTTGGTGAGAGAGGTAACGTATCTCCGACTTCGTTAAACCCGCTTCCTCGAGTGGGCTCCTCACGCTCAAGGCTTTGGCCGCCCGTCGTCCGGGGCGGAAGTCCCCCAAATCGTCGGCGTTCGAGCCGTCAGCGACGCAGTCGAAACCTCGCTCGTCGGCCAAGCTTGCGAGCCGGGTGTACAACTCGTTCTTACAGTGAAAGCATCGGTCGCTTCCGTTTGCACGATAGGCCTCGATTTCGACCTCGCTCGTTGGGACGAAAACGTGGGGAATGCCGAATTGGGCACTGATTCGCTTCGCCATTTGCCTTTGATAGTCAGGGTAGCTCGGGCTTTCGCCGGTGACCGCGAGCGCCGCTTTGCCGAGTGAACGGTGGGCCGCATAGGCCAAGTACGCGCTATCCACTCCGCCGCTGAACGCCACCACAACAGAGCCCATCTCCTTCAGGATCGACTCCAGCGTCGCGCGCTTCTTCTCCGCCCTCTCGATCAAAGTCTCTCCCGATCCAGCTCCTTCCGTCTTGGTGTCCTGTTCTCTCAAATTTCACCCCATTCTCCGCCTTCAATCGGTGCCAGCTCTAGTTCAATCGGGCCGACGCTCAACACTCGGAGATCCACGCCGCACTCCGGGCAGCTGATCACTTCGCCTTGGTCTACATCCAGATCATCAATTTCGATCTCGGACTCACATTCTGGACAATCAGGATGCATAGCCTCTTCCGTAAAGTACTATGAGACAGTATTGGGTCAATAAATTTCACTTCCGCTGTCGTTCTCGAGCCTTCACGAACTGAGATTGAGCGTCAAGAGCTCGTTGTGGATCTCTGCTACTCGTTCCGGAGCAGAATTATAGCAACTCTCGAAATGCCATCGCAAGCTTGCCATAATCCTCGATACTATTTAGAATCAAACCTTTAGTTCGACGGTCCGAAGGGGGGAGAGGTTGACCGAGTTAGACGACCAGGCGCGGAGCGTGTTGGATGCCGTTCTTCAAATCGTTTCTGCCTTCGATCGCAGAGATCTCGACAGCTTGATTGCCGCCCACTACCAGGGATCCGAGTCGAGTATGATTCCCGCCGGAGTGAGCACTCGGGCAAGCGGCTGGGAAGCAGTTCGAGACCGATTGGAGACCTTGCTCGGCGAATTCCAGCACTCGAAGACAACCGTGCATGAACCCGAGGTATCGCTTTTCGGCGACGTGGCCATCATCGACTACAAAAAGAAAATACACAGCAACGTTCATGACATCGAGTTCGCCTGGGAGGGATGGGTTACCGACGTGATGGTTCTTCGCGAGGGACGGTGGTTGAGAGTCCACCATCACGCCTCGGACCGACGCCAGCCTTAAGGGGGCAGTGCGCGCTCAGTTTTTCATCAGCGCTCGCGGGGGCCCCACCCCCACGAGCTACAACTGGGCTGATGGCTCCGGCTCTCGCTTCGCGTCTCGCTGCGCTCGGGCTGAGGGCTCTCATTAATGCCGCTGGGCCCCACCGCCGTCTGGCTAGCTCCGGTCAAAGCAACCTCCTAATTTGACGGCCAGCAGGAACTGAGTGCCCGCCTGGCTAGCTCCAGATTGGCTACAACCTGTTTTGGCGGCAAGCAGGGCAGGTGGGTGCCTGCCTCTGCTAGGGGTTTAGGAGAAGGCGGCTTTCCACGGCTCCGTCGATCTGTACGCGGTCGAAAAGCAGAGGATGGTTGCGACCCGCTTGCCAGTCTCCGTTCTGGTCGAAATAGTGGGGACTCAAAGGGTGGCCCGATGCTCCGGTGGGGACTACAGAGCTGGTTGCATTCCAATTGGCGACGTCCATCACTAAACGCAGGGACGTCCCGGCGGGGGCGGCGAACGGATCGCTGAGTGAAACCATTGCGTTCGCGATGGTGTAGGTCGAGCCGCCAAAAGGTGAGGGGCCGCGATTGAAAATCCACCCGAGCAGGGGGCTCTGTCCCAGCGGGTGCTCGAACAAAACACCGTGCAGTGCCGCCCAGTCCCATCCCGAGGGATCTTGGCCTTGCCGAGTGCCCAGGAGTGCGATGGCTTCCGCAAAACTTTGCATGAAAATCGCGTTGCGATCTTCCACTGCCGGCGTGGTGCGGTTGTCCCACCATTCAGAGTTGGGGTCGTCGACGATCGCATAGATGCCACCCGGATGCCCCATTTCGACGAAGTCCAAGAAATCTGAATAGAGGGCGTCTGAAATGTCGTCTTGAAAGGTGTTCGCCAGCAGCCGCGCGTAGAATGCTTGATAGAGCGCGGGAGCGGCACCCCCTCCCATTCTTCCGTCCCAGGTTCTCAATAAACTCTGTGCGTCGCTCGCATCACCGGGATCTACGTTCAATGCCACCACGTAACGGAGTAGCGACTCGGTTGAGATGTCGTATCGATCCGCCTGGATGGCTTGGAAGTCGGCGGCTCCCAGCTGGGCACGGGATCCGACGAGCGCCGCGATACGGTTGGCTCGGAACGGGGCCAGTTGATCCCGGCCCAAGGGATAGTCCGTTTCGTCCAGCACCATCTTGTGGTTTGCTGAAATGATGAAGCCTTCTTCGGGGTTCAGGACGCACGGGCTTCAACTCATGCGGGATATAACCTTGCCACTCGAATTGCCCCGACGCACCGTCGACGGGTGTGGTCGTCCAGTCGAAACCCGTTCGAACCGGCACCTCGCCCGCGGGGAAGAAACCGATGTTGCCTTCGACGTCGGCGTAGACGAAGGCGAGCGCCGGGCTCGTCAATGTCCGAAGCGCCTCGGTGAATTCGAACCAGCCGCTAGCGCGATTCAACCTTAGCAGAGCGAGCGCACTATCACCGTTCCACGGGGCGTCCCAGCGGAGGGCGAGCATTTGGCCGTTCTGCGGTTGCTCGGAAACGACCACACCGTGTCGACTATGCTGGATCGGTAGGGTGACGGGAGTCCCTCCTGCCACCGAGATTGTCTCCTGAAAGCTCTGAAAGCTTTCCCATACATCACCCACCGCGTATTGCCCCGGGTCGGACGGGTTGATCCTCTCGACGTAATGGTCTTGGACGTCCGCATAGAGCGCGGTGACTCCCCAAGCGATGCGATCGTTGTGTCCGATGATCACCATGGGGAGACCGGGGAGACTTGCTCCCGCCACGTTGAGACCTGCGCCAGAGAGATGAATTTCATACCACGTCGAGGGAATACCGAGTCGCAAGTGCGGATCGGATGCAAGGAGGGGTGCACCGGTCGTCGAGCGTGCACCTGATACGACCCAAGCATTGCTAGCGCCCGCCCGCAGAAAGCGATGACCGGAGGGAGCGGACAGAGACGCCAGCTTTCCCAGGCCCTGGCCCGCTTCCGTGTTGTTCGCGCTGTCGGTGGGCGGTGGTGCGAGTCCGGTTAGGAGGTAAGCCGCTTCGATCCCCACCGTTTCTGTCAGTTGTGAGCGCAATAGTTCGACCGATGCGTTCTCGGAGAGCAGAAGCGACATCCATTTAACGATGGCCAGACTGTCGGCCGGTTCCCAGGGGCGCGGTTGGAAACCGAGGATCTGGAACTCCGGCGGAAGGCTGCCCTTTTGTGCGGTCAAGTACGCGTTCACCCCCTGCGCGTATGCATCTAGTACGGCACGGGCCTCCGGATCCGTTCGTTCCAGCTCCGTGCGGGCGGCCAGACCCAGGCCGAGCCGACGAACTCTACGGTCGAGTGATAGCCCGGGCTCTCCCAGAACTTCGGCCAGCGTTCCCGTGCCCATGCGGCGCGAGAGCTCCATCTGGAACAGACGATCTTGCGCATGAACGAAACCGGTGGCGCGGGCAACGTCTTCGACACTGGTCCCGAATATGTGAGGGACGCCGAAAGGATCGCGAAGCACCTCGACGGGAGCGGAAAGACCGGTCAGTTTCAGCGAGCCGTCGAGCTGAGGTAGTGATGCTTGGGCACGGTAATACAGGTAGCCACCACTGCCGAAGATAACGAGCACGAGGGTCAAGAATAGGATCTTCAGCCACAGCGCCATAGGTCCCCGGGGTTGCTTGGGACGGGGAGGGGCCTTTTTACGGGGTGGCTTTCGTGATGGAAGTGCCGCGGGAGGGCGCTTCGGCGCGCCCGGTTTGCGAGGTGGCGGAAGCTTTTTCGATCCACCGGGTGGGCGAGGTGGTCGGGGGCCCCGGCCGACGATGCTTCGAGGTCGTCCGGCAGGTTTCATTCGCGGTCTCACTTTGCTTCCTGTCGTACATAGGGTCCGCTTCGTCCACCCGACTTTGAGAGAAGGCGGACGTCGTCGATGACGACCGCCCGATCGACCGCTTTCACCATGTCGTAAATCGCAAGCGCGGCGACGGAAACGGCAGTGAGTGCTTCCATCTCGACTCCTGTCTTCGCGTTCGTGCGCACGGAGGCCTCGATCTCGAAGCCGGTCCCGATATCTCGAATCTCGATCCCCACGTGCTCCAGCGGAAGCGCATGGCAGAGCGGAATCAACTCCGAAGTCTTCTTCGCCGCCATGATGCCGGCCAGGCGAGCGGTTTCCTCGACGTTGCCTTTGGCGATTTGCCCGTCTCTCACTTTGTCCATCGCTTCGGGAGATATGCGGACGGTGCCCGCCGCCACCGCCTCCCGCCGGGAAACGGCTTTATCCCCTACGTCCACCATTCGGACGCTCCCGCTCGGGGAAACGTGGGTTAGCTTGGTTGTGCGGCGTGCCATCGGTCCTCTCTAGTGCCTCAATGCGCGCTCACTCGTCGATAGGTGGCGCGGGGCCCCACCCCCACCCCCACACCGCCGTCCCTTCGCCGGCATTCGGCTGCGGGACAGCTGACGGCTCTTGGCGCAGGGTGCCGTGCATTCTTCAGCACCCTGCCAGGTAAAGAAATCGGTCCAGAGGATACACCTGGACTGTCTGTCCCGCGGCGAGCCGATCCTCGTCCTCGGGTACGATCAACAACGCGTTTGCTTTAGAGAAAGCGACGATGTCGGCGGACCCGCGTGTCGAGATCGGATGGGCCGCAATGCCCTCGCCCTCGGGTTCGATCCACCCCGGTAGGAACGCGCGTCGGGCTCCCCTACTCGATAGAGAATCTCGGAGCGTGGCCGACAGGAGAGGGCGGTGTGGCTCGCTGCAGCCCTCCATCTTGGCCAGAGCGGGACGAACGAAAAGCTCGAACGTCACCATGGTTGATACGGGATTGCCGGGAAGGCCGAACACCAGTCCGCCGGCGTCGGCCGAGATCCCGAAAACGAGTGGTTTTCCTGGTTTAAGGGCCACACGATCGAAAAGCGTGCGCACGCCGAGCTCGCCGAGAACGCCCTCCACCAAATCGAAGCGGCCCATCGAGACACCGCCGGACAGCAGGAGCACGTCTGCACGCAGTCCGTCTCGGATCAACTCTCGAAGCGATTCTTCCGTGTCTTTCGCCACACCTAGATACTGCACCTCCGCTCCGGCGGAGCGTGCCTGGGCGACTAGAGAAAAACCGTTGCTGTTTCGAATCTTGCCCGGCCCGGGTTTGGAAGCAGGATCGACGAGCTCGTCGCCGGTCGCGATGACGGCGAGGCGAGGGCGACGGCCTACCGATACCTTGACTCTGCCGACCGTTGCCGCGACCGCCACCGAGGCCGCATCCAAGCGAGTACCCTTCCAGAGAACGACGTCACCCTCCTTGACTTCATCACCGCGGGGCGCGATGTTTTGCCCCGAACGTACGGTCTCAATGATCTCGACGAGCTCTCCCTCGAGGCGCGTTTTCTCAACCATCTGTACCGCGTCTGTTCCTTCGGGTACGGGAGCGCCGGTCATCACTTGAGCGGCCTCGCCACCGTTGACATGGAATGCGGGTGAAGCTCCAGCGGGGACAACACCGACGACGCGAAGCTGGGATGGTGGTGATTTCACATCTGCAGAACGCAGTGCAAAACCGTCTACGGCAGACCGAGGAAAGGGAGGCAGATCGAGATCGGAAACGATGTCTTCGGCAAGCAGGCGCCCCGGCGCGTCTTGAAAGTCGACGTTTTCCGTCGGAAGCGCGCGCGCGTTGTCGAGAACGATTTCGAGTGCTTTTTGGACGGGGATCAAATGCGGCTCCTGGAGAGCGCCCATCGTATCCAAACGTGGATCGAGTGTCAAAAAATATCGATGGGTCTCGCTCAGCTCAAAAGCCGCTGGATTTTCTCCTCCAGTTCACGGAGTTTCGCCTTCAACCGAGGGAGGGCTCGCATCTCTGCCAGCGCGCGCAGGACTTCGCCATGGGGGCGGGCGGGATATCCAGAGACCTTGGTCCCAGCTGGAATGTCGCCGATCACGCCTGCCTGGCCGATGAGGATAGCATCGTCGCCCACCTTCACGTGATCGGCCATGCCGACTTGACCGCCCATCATGACTCGTCTTCCGATGACGGTGCTACCGGATATGCCACACTGCGCGGCCATGACCGTATCCTCACCTATCTCGACGTTGTGGCCGATGTGGACTTGATTGTCGAGGCGCACACCGCGTCGTATCAACGTTCGACCGAAGGTGGCGCGGTCGATCGTTGCGTTGGCGCCAATCTCGACGTCGTCCTCCATGACCACTGTGCCCACGTGACGGATCTTGAAGAAGTGGCCGTTTCGTCGAGCGAACCCGAAACCGTCGGCGCCAATCACCGCCCCCGGGTGAATGATTACGCGAGAACCGATCGAAGTGCCTTCGCGGATCACCACGTTCGGCCATACCGTCACATCTACTCCCAATCGAACTCCCTCACCGACGTACACGCCGGGGTGAAGCACGGTTCTCGCACCGATCGATGCTTCGGCTCCGATGCAGACGAAGGGGCCGATTGAAACTCCTGCCCCGATCTCCGCAGAGCCCGAGATCTTCGCCTGAGGATCTATTCCGGGGGGAGGCCTCAATTGATCTGGAGGGTTAAAGAGATCGACGAGTCGATTGATGCTCAGAAACGGATCGGACACCAGGATTTGCGGGATGGCGAGCTCAGGAACGTTGTCGACCGAGAGGATGGCTCCCGCGCGCGTGTGGGCCAACGCGTCGGCGTACTTAGCGCTGGCAACGAAGCTGACGTCGGTCGGTCCCGCGTCTGCAAGCGAGGCTACCCCGGTGATTTCGACGCTACCGTTACCGACCAGGTCCCCTCCAACCTGCTTCGCTAACTCGTCGACCCGGAAGGTTCGTCGGTTACTCAAGGCGTTTTTCTCTCTCTTGTTGATCGGGCTCGAGCCTCGGGGGCATTTTAGGGAAAGCGAATCTCGAAGTCAAAGAGACGCGGTTCTGGAGTGTAAAGGGTTCTCGGAGAGCCGTTTGGGAGGACTTCATGGAGATTCTGGGTAGGAGCTATTGGAGGTTCTCGAGCTCCTGTTTCGCCATCTCCGCATTGAGGTCATCGGGTGCAAGGAGAAGGAAAGCCTCCAAGTGAGTCTTACTTTCCTCGGCGGTGCAGTTCGTCTCTCTGGCGCAGAGCACTCCGAAGGTGAGCCGGGCGTCGCTATGCCGCGGCGCCACTTCGAGAAGCTCTCGCAATACCGCGGTAGCCGTTTCGATGCGTTCGTCGGTGAGGAGGAGCATGGCGAGGTTCCAGAGGACCTCCGGTTGATCTCGGCGTACCTCGAGAGCTCTTTCGTGTAAGTCGGCCGCGCCTTCGAAGTCGAGCACTTCGTACCGCTCCTGGGCCTTGCTTAGAAGGGCGCTGATTTTCGTCTCTTCCATGGCGGTCAGCGTTTCTTTCTGCAAGTATGACTTCTCGAGTAGACCAAGCTGACCGTACAGATCGACGAGCGCTCTTCGGGCCTTGAGGTTCTCCCCATTCAACTCGAGAACGCGCTCGAACTGTCGGGAAGCGTCTGCATCGCGCCCCTGACCGTAGAGAGCTAGCGCAAGGTTGTAAGTAAATTCTTCGTCTCGAGTTAAGCGAAGCGCCTGGCGGGCGGTGGTCTCCGCGAGGCGGTACATCCCCTTATCGATGTAGAGACGGGAAAGCGCCCTTAACGTTCGGAGCGCGTCTGGGTCGAGACGGTGCGCCGCCTCGAAGGCTTCCAAGGCTTCTTCTCGCCGCTCGACTCGAAGAAGCAAACTTCCTAACTTCCACAGGGTCGTCGCCGAGGGAGGATAGCGCTCGTAGTGCTCGAAAAGCTCCTGGATCACCAAAGGCACCGTCGCCGGCGTGTAATCCCACGGCTCCCCGAGAGGATCGAAATAACGAAAGGCTAGATCGGTGAGTCGCCCCGAGCCATCCGCTTCTTGCGCGAAGAGAAGGGCGGTGTCGTCGAAGAACAGTAACGTCAGCTCTGGGGTCTCGGCCAGCTGTGCTTTTTCCCGGCGCGCGAAATCGCGATCGACTAGAACGAATTCAAGATCATGGTGCTCGAGCGTCTCAGTGAGTCGACGCGAAACAGTCTCGCGCTCGAATGCCTCGAGGGACGTGGAACGCAAGTACGCGAGCGGCGTCAACTCAGAGCCACCCCGCCAGCTGGCAAGTCCGCCTGCGCTTGGAACGTTGAAGATCGGGCGCTCTAGGCCGTGCTCGGTGATAAAGCTCATCACGGTTTGGAAAGGGTGTTCTTGCGGTGTTGTCGTCGCATTGGGGAACACGAGTACAAGGCCCACGATGAGGGCGGCCGCAGGGTTTGTGAGTGCCCCGAGCAACCGACGTGGAGTCGGTGGGACTTTCTCTGCGAGTTTGGTTAGGGACCGGCTGCTGGGTGGCATCGCGACCGCAGCGAAGAACAGGACGAAATGCCTGGAAAAGAGCGAGGAGATCAGAAAAGAGCCCATCGCCAAGGTCTCGAACGGCATCGCGAGAGGTGGAGCCGCGAGGGCTAGCAGGCCAGTGATCGTGGCCAGCACGAAGAACAATGTGTCTTCTCGAACCGACACCGGGTTCCAGGAGGAGATCCCCGCTTCTTGCAAGAGTGCTATCTCGGTGAACGGGTTGTCGATGTTCTGCCATCCTTGCGGACTCGCGCTGATGAGTATCGCCGCCACCACCCCTACGCCGATCAAGATCAGCGGCTCTTGGAAGACCACCCAGCGTTTTTCCGGCTCTGCACCCCGTGCCAGCCTGATCGCACGAATTAGAAACGTGAACATCGCCAGGCCCGCCAAGGTCAATCCTAGCAACGCATCGCGATTGAGGAAGGACCAGGCGCTCAGAGGAACGAGAAGCAGTAGTAGCCACCACTTGTTCTTTTCTCGGAGTGTGGTCAAACAGAGGACGACCGTCGATAGGAGCGGCCAAGAAAAGAGGAAGGTGGATAGATCAAGTGTGGTGGCGACTAATGAAACCGCGCCGCACGCGGTTACGAATCCACCGCTGCTCGGCCGACAGAGGAACAACAGTAAGGCTCCGCCACCCAGGCAGGCTGCGGCCAGAACGCGCAGACCAAGCTCGCCGCCGAGACGATGGACCTGAAAGAGAAGCCAACTTCCCAGCCAACCGCCCGTCTTCTCGGCAATTCCTGGCGAGAGGACCGTGTCGGGTGGTGCAGGCCGGCCGGTAACGCTTATCTGACGTCCCTGGGCCAGGTCTAGATAGCCGCCGTCGGCGAATGGTAGGAGAGCGCCTAACCAGCCTCCGAAAAGAACGAGAATTATTGGAAGGAGGCGGGTCACGAGCTCCTAACGGCCGACGGACCTCCCGGCCCGCTAGTCGGCGCGCGCTGAGGGCTTTCATCAGTGGTCTGGGGCCCCACCCCCGCCGCTCGGCTCACTCCGGTCGAAGCAACCACGTATTTTGGCGGCCGGCAGGGCGCGTGGAGTCTCCTAGCAAGCGACTGCGCGCGGGCTGAGGGTTCGTCAATCATCAATGGTCTGGGGCCCCACCCCCAGACCTCGCGCTCCGTCGGCAAGCGACTGCGCGCGGGCTGAGGGCTCGTCAATCATCAATGGTCTGGGGCCCCACCCCCAGACCTCGCGCTCCGTCGGCAAGCGACTGCGCGCGGGCTGAGGGCTCGTCAATCATCAATGGTCTGGGGCCCCACCCCCAGACCTCGCGCTCCGTCGGCAAGCGACTGCGCGCGGGCTGAGGGCTCCTTTTTCAGAACCGACAAGTTCTTACCGGGGGTCTCCGACCCTACGGGAACAAGCCCCGGACCTTCGTGGCTTCGGCGACGCGGCCGACGGCCAAAACGTACGCACCAATGCGATTGTTAACTTTGTGCTTTTCCGCGGACTGACCTACTTCATGAAACGCGCGGATCATAATTTTTTCGAGCCGTCGATTCACCTCGTCCTCGTCCCAGAAAAAGCCCTGCAAATCCTGGACCCACTCGAAGTAGGAAACCGTGACGCCGCCGGCGTTCGCCAAGATGTCGGGGATCACGAAGACACCTTTGTCGTGGAGAATGTCGTCGGCGCCTGGCGTGGTCGGCCCGTTCGCCGCCTCCGCAACGATCTTAGCGTTGACCGAAGCGGCGTTCTCCAGCGTGATTTGGTTCTCGAGGGCGGCCGGGACCAGAACATCACACTCCAGTTGGAGGATCTCTTGGTTCGTGATGGCGTCGGCGCCCGGGAAACCTGCGACCGAACCGGTCTCCTGCTTGTGAGCGAGAACCTTCTTGGGGTCGAGCCCATTGGTGTTCAATATGCCAGCGCGGGAATCGGATACCGCAATGATCTTCGCACCATCTTCGGCTAGCAAGTTTGCGCTGATGTACCCGGCGTTCCCGTAGCCCTGCACTGCCGCGGTGGCACCGGAGAGGTTGATCCCTTTTTCCCTGCACGCTTCGCGGATGGCAAAGAGACAACCCCGGGCAGTCGCTTCGTGCCGGCCCCGCGATCCGCCTAGCTCGATCGGTTTGCCGGTGACGACGGCAAGAGTCGAGTGTCCTTGGATCATGCTATAGGTGTCCATGATCCAGGCCATGGTTTGAGCATTCGTGTAAACGTCCGGAGCGGGGATGTCTCGATCGGGGCCGATAATGATCGAAAGCTCAGCAGCGAAACGCCGCGTCATATTCTCGAGCTCTTGTTGGGACATGTTCTTTGGGTCGCAGATCACTCCGCCTTTTCCACCGCCGTACGGGACGTTCACGGTGGCGGTCTTCCAGGTCATCCAAGCCGCGAGGGCCTTCACCTCGTCCAAAGTGACGTCGGGATGGTATCGGATGCCGCCCTTGGCCGGGCCTCGCGCAACGTTATGTTGCACACGATAGCCTTCGAATACTTTGACTTGACCATTGTCCATCTTCGTGGGAATCGAGACGATGAGCTGCCTCTTCGGGCTTCGGAGCACCTCGCGCATCCCCGGGTTCAGATTCAGGATATCGGCCGCGCAGTCGAATTGTTGCGAGGCGATGTGAAACGGATTCAGGTCTTCCTTGACTTGGGTGGTGGCCATTATTCTCCTCCGCGGTGGGTGTCAACTGGCCCTTCGGATGTTATCGGACGTGAGCGGTGACGATTCTGGGACCGTTTCGTCCTCGTAGAACGACTGTATGCAAGTTTAGTTCCCGTCCTGCTTTAGCCGGCGGGGTTGGAATCCTGCCTACGGCGGTCGTGACGGCCGCGCTAATCTAATGGATGTGTGGCTTGCAGTCAACCTCTCGGGCCGGTCGGGGGCGGTAATCGCCGGGATTGGGGGGAGTGCCGCAGTTACAGCACCCAATGGGCCCGGGGGAGTGCCCGTTTTCGTGGTCCGGCGTGAGGGTCAACAACTTCGCATTTGTTTGCTAAAATAGCTACAGGTCTGAATATAGCCAAGGACACATGTCTCAAACACCCATCGGCAAACTCGGCAAGTACGAGATCCGAAAGGATCTTGGCAAAGGTGCTATGGGTGTTGTGTATCTCGCCTGGGATCCGGTCCTCGAGCGCGAAGTGGCGCTCAAGGTCATGGCCAGCACCATCGTATCCGATGATGACTTGCGAGAGCGTTTCGCGCGTGAGGCCAAGGCAGTCGCCAGGCTCCAGCATGCCAATATTGTCACCATCTACGACCTTGGGTACGACGATGCCGGGTCTCCCTTCATCGCGATGGAGCTCCTCAAGGGAACCGACCTCGAGCGAAGAATTCGCAAGAACCCCCCTTCGTTCGGGCAGCGTTTGGAAATCGTAGCTCAGGTGTGTCGGGGTTTGGCGCATGCCCACGGCAACGGGATCGTGCACCGCGACGTCAAGCCCGCCAACGTCTTCGTTCTGGAGGGTGGTGGAGTCAAGATCATGGACTTCGGCGTGGCGCGGTGGATGCAGTCCTCGCAGACACAAACCGGCGCCGTCCTCGGCACTGCCGACTACATGTCCCCGGAGCAAATCCGCGGTCAAAAAGTAGACGGTCGGTCCGACATTTTCAGCGTTGGCATCATTCTCTATCGGCTACTGACGAACAAGAAGCCCTTCACCGGCGAGAACATTCAAGCGACCTTCTATAAGATCCTGACAAACGATCACCCGCTGCTCGTTCTACCTGATGGACAACAGGTCGACCAGCTCCAAGACATCGTCGACCGCGCCTTAGCGAAAGACGCCGACGAGCGATACGGGTCCGCCGAGGAAATGGCGGATGACATCAAGGAGTTTCTCCGTGTCTTCGAAGGCGCCCTTTCCGAAGATACTCTTTTCGATACGGCTTTCGATCCGGAGGCGGCGCCCCCGCGGGACACTCCCTCCGGGGTGGGAAGTGGAAGACGGGGCACCATGCGCCCCGGTAGCACGGGTCGCGGGGGACGAACTTCTCCCGGCAGCACCGGTCGCGGTTCCCGAACGGCGCGCGGAACCTCGGTTCCGCCCACCGCTATGGGAGGCGCAGGGCAGACGGTTACCGGCCAGACCCAGCACACGGCGATCGCGGGCAGGACCTCGATAAGTCCTGCGACACGCGTCGTCGCCAGGCCCGCCCCTCGTAAGAGCTCGGCGGGGCTCCTTGTCGCGGTGACGGCGGTCGCGGCGATCGGTGCGGGAGCGGCGTACTGGTACTTCAACCAGCCCGTACCGGGAGCGGGGAATACGGCATCGGGAACGAATGCCGCAACAACGACCACGCCCTCTCCCGAAGTCCTGAACAGCCGCTTCGATTTCGCAGAGGGCTTGCTAGAAAAAGGACAAGTGGCACAAGCGTTCGAGGTCGTTCAGAACATCCTTACGATCGCCCCCGACAACGAGCGTGCCTTGGAGCTTCAGGCCCGCATTCAAGAAGCATCCGCGAAGAAGGGTGCCGACGGGTCGGCTACGACCCAGCGGGGAGGTAACTCGGCCGCTCAGTCTTTGTCCGCAGACGCTTCTATGGCGATTGCGGGCGGGCAACTGGAACAGGCCAGGTCCCTCATCGCCCAAGGGCGCGAGGTGGATCCATCCAACCCGCGTTGGGATCAATTGAGCCGACAGGTTCAGGATCGCGCCAGACAGCGCCAAGCCCAGGAGACTCAGAGAAAAAAGGTGGAGCTGCTGTCTGGACATCTGCAGCAAGCGACGAAGCATGTCGAAGTCGGGGACTACGACAGCGCGATTGCCGCTTACGACGTCGTTCTTAGTGAGGACCCGACCAACGCTGCAGCACTCAGTGGAAAGGTGCAGGCCACGGGTCTGAAGCAGCGAGTGGAACTGGATCGTAAGCGTCAGGAGGAGTTCCAGCAGAAGACCGCCATCGCCCCTACCCGGCGCATCGCCGAGGGTAAAACCGAATACACGGCGCCGGGTGGGCCAGAGGGGCCGAAGGGCTTCGAGAGCGGCGGAGTCCAAGTGAAGAAGGCCACCGGTGCGCCTACCTTCCCGGCCCAGGTCATCATCGAAGTGAATCCGCCCAACGCTCAGCCGGGGCAACCGTATGTGCTACGAGTCAGGATGCACAACGAAGGAAACAAGCCCATTCACGCCAAGACTATCGAGTTGGTAAGCACGTACAGCGGTAGCACGACCGGCAAGGGACAACAGATTCCGGTCCGCACAGCGCGAGTCAACCCTAGGGCCACCGCCATGTTGCTCGAGGTTTCCGGCACCTGGTCGGAGGAGCAGAACAAGGGCCAGATCGTTGCCCATGTTTCGCTGATGGGTGGTGGCTCCCTGACTAAAACGATCAAATGGTAAGAGCCCTAACTGCGTTCCTCGCCTTCGCTTTCTCCGCCGCACCTGTTTTTTCCGAGGAGCCCTTGTTAGATCATCAACCCATCGTTTGTTCGCTTCCCGGCAAGAACCCCCGAGTCCGAGGAGCCCTTGTTAGATCATCAACCCATCCCGGCAAGAACCCCCGAGTATGCGCGTACGTTGCCGATGACGGTGAAATAAAGAGAGTCCGCTCGTATTTCCGAGCCAGGGGCAAGGAATACTTCTATTGGAGCGAAATGGCGTTCGACGGCATCCAATACTGTGCGACCCTCCCGGTTGCCAAGAACAACGTGAAAGGCGTCGAGTACTACATCTGGGCCATCGACGATAGCTTCCAGTCTCGGCGAACCCGTACCCACAAGATGTCTCTGGTCCCCGAGGTTCCCTGCGAGTATCCAGTCTTCGACGATGATCCGGAGCGAAGCTCCAACCTCGTCGTCAACGCCACCTCGCCCAAACAAGGCAACTCCATCTCCGACTTCAGCGAAAAGGGCATTGTCCGCTACGTGGCGGTAGGGCAGAAGGAGTAGTTTTTCCGCTTCTAACTTCTCTGTAACAAGCTCGCCGTCGGGGCCTCCGGCCCGTCAGCGCTCGCGGGGACCCCACCCCCGCTCGCTACTCGCTTCGCGACTCACTTCGTTCGCGCTCCGCTCGGGCTCAACGCTGCGCTCGGGCCGAAAACCACGGCCGGTGCCCTTGGCGCCCGCACTCCATGAGCCAATCGTCCGCCTTGGGGCTCCTTCGAAGGAATCAAATGAGCCAGTATCACTTCGAAGCTACTCCCCTGGCTTAATTCCTCCCGGCCGTCGGGTCTCGAGCCCGTCAGTGGCGCGGGGACCCCACCTCCGCTCGGGCTCAAGGCTGTTCCCCGGTGGCGGTTGATCTAAGCACCCCGAAAACGGGTAGAATCTCCCCCTACCAGATCTTCACCGTAGAGGGGGGGCGAGGAGGTGTTCATGCTACCGCGAGCCAACATCATTCTCCCCGCCCTGGTGCTCGTCTGTGTGAAGCTCTCTTTTGCGGAGCAGCAGCCTTACCCATCGTCTGGGGAGCTCGATGCGCGAGTTCTCTCTCTCGAGGAGGCCGTTAACATGGCCCTCGCGGACAACCTGGGCCTCCAGACGACAATCGACAACGTATCCAGTTCTCAGATAAGTAAAGGACTTGCCGAGTCCCGCTTTGACTTCAAACTGACCCCTTCCTTCGCCGGAGGCTTCGGCTCGGAGATCGGGCGAGACCGCGTCTTCGGTTTCGAAGCAGCCAAGCTACTGCCCTATGGAGCGACAGTGACTGCGAGCGCCCAGAGTGACTTCACACGCAACCAATTTGGCGAAGTGACCGGCTCCCATTTGACGTTCACCGTGACTCAGCCGCTGTTACGTGGTTTCGGCTTGAAGACGACCCAGTTCGATTTGACGAACGCCAAGCGGAATTTGCAGAGTTCGGGGCGAAACCTCGAGATAAGCCGCCAACGTTTGGCGGTAGAGGTCGTCGCCAGCTACTACAACATCGTCAGGCAGCAGGGCCTGGTCGATGTCGCGGACAAGTCGGCAGAGCGTAGTAGGGAGTTGCTCCGCGCTTCGGAGGCGCGGCTCAAGGTCGGACTCGCTTCGAAGCTAGACGTTTTCCGAGCCGAGCTGCAGCTCTCGCAAGCCGAACAGAGTTTGATTAATTGGGAGGAAGCGCTCGAGCTCGCCATGGACACCTTCAAGTTCAACCTCGGCCTGAACCCCCAGGACGAGGTTTATCTCGAAATGGTTGAGCCGGACTATCAACCAGTCGTATTGGATCTCGAAGCGGAGACCAGGCTCGCACTCAGTCATCGCCTGGAGATCCGGGAGGAAAAAGATCGCATCGGCGACGCGCGGCGGAGCCTGTCCGTCTCTCGCCAAAATCTACTGCCGCAGCTCGACCTGAACGTTCGTTACCAACAGTCGGGCCTGGGAGAGAGCTTCCGGCAGAGCCTAGATCTCAATGACGGGGGAGTCGGGGTTTTCTTGAGCACCAGCTATCCCATTGACCAATCCGCAGAGCGAGCCTCGGTGGCGCAATCGAACATCGATCTAGCAGCGAAGCGTCGAGCGGTGCGCTTGCTGGAGTACAACGTGACTAGAGAGGTCCGCGCGGCGGTCAGAAGCGTGGAGCGTGTCGGCAAGAGCATCGTGTTGCAGGAAAGGAATATTGAGTTTGCCGAAAAACAGCTCCGGCTGGCCAGCTTACGCTATCAGCGCGGGCTCGCGAGCAATTTCGACATTATTGATGCCGAGAACAATTTGATCTCTGCGCGCAGCAACTATGTGTCCTTCATCGCGGAGTACAATGTTGCGCTCGTAGAGCTAAAACGCGTCACTGGCACCTTGGATCTTCAAAAAGATTTTGCGCCCGGCCGCCACACGGCTCCGGCTCGACATCATCCGTGAAAGTGTAACTCATGTCATTAGCTCCTACTTCAGTGTTAGCCGGTGCGCGGGAGGCGGTCCGAAACGGCGCGGCAGCCCTTGGCAAATGGAGAAGGTGGATGAAGGACGGCATCCGCATTCCGCATCCGGCGGCGTTACCTCAGACACTAGTGAAGGCGTCCGGGTGGGCGCACGCGAACCCTCGCCGCGCGCTGGTTGGTGCTGGCGGCTCCGTGGCGATGCTCGTCGGACTAACCATGCTGCCGTTCGCAAGCGACGACGACGGTTCACTCCTGGTTGCGGCAGTGCAAGAAGGGCCATTCGAGGTTACCATCGTCGAGAACGCAACACTTCATGCCCTTCGTTCGGTCAGCTACTCCTCTTCTATTCCCGGCAATCAAGCGAAAATCCTTTTCCTCGCCCCCGAGGGTGTAAACGTCGAGCCCGGCGATGTTCTCATTCGATTCGATTCGAACCCGTTCGAAGAAGAGGTCCGACGAACGAATGCTCGGTTGGCCCAGTCGCGAGCCGAGCTAATCAAAACGGAACAAGACCTGAAACTCATGCGTCTTCGCAACATGGAAGAGCTGGCCGAGGCGCACGACAAAGTGAGATCGGCGGAGCTCGAGCTTGCGAGCGTGACCGACGGGAAAGGCAAGTTGGCAGAGGCGGAGTTCAGTACGAAGTTGGGGCAATCCCGCCGCGAGTTGGAAAGAGCTCTATCCAACTACGAAGATCTGAAGCCTTTTCTCGAAGAAGGTTTCATCACCAAGCTGGAATTGGACAGAGCCCGCCACGCGGTAGATAAGGCGAGGGAAGACCTAGAGCTTCTGGAGGTCAAGCACCAAACCTACATGGAATACACGCGCCCCGCCGAAATCGAAGGAGCACGCGCCATGCTCCACAATCGCAAGGAGGGGCTCCGTCAACTTGAGCAGGCGGTTTCATATCGTCTATCCCAAGCCGAAGCGGCACTCGTCCTCGCCGAGAGCAAAGCATCGGAGCTGACTGCCAAGCTGGAGCTCCAGAAGGAGAACGTCCAGAACAGCGAGGTCCGCGCCACCGTCACCGGGATGGTCATATACAAGGAAGTGTTTTTCGGAAGCGAGAAGCGCAAGGTGCAGGTCGGGGACCAGGTTTGGCCGAATCAGCCCATCGTGATGGTGCCGGATCTCTCTCAAATGGTGACCGAAACCCAGATCCGTGAAACCGACATTCACAAAGTCGAGAAGAACCAACGCGTACTCATTTTCGTGGAGGCGTACCCACAGCTCCAATTGGCGGGCGAAGTCAGTTTCATTGGAACGCTCGCTCAGCAGGAGCAGGGTGGTCCATCGGGGAAGTATTTCCAGGTGACGATTCTGGTTAAGAGGGTCGATCCCCGTCTTCGCCCCGGTATGAGTGCACGCGTCGAGCTTCTAGTCGAACAAATTGAGAACGCCCGGTACGTTCCGTTAGAGTCGGTGTTCGAAAAGGGTGGTCGCCGTTACTGCTATGTGCTTCGGAAAGGAAAGGCGCTGGTGCAGGAAGTCTTGACCGGTCCAAGCAACGAGAACCACATCGTGATCGAAGCCGGCCTGGAGCGGGGAGAAAGGGTGCTTCTCCGTGACCCCACTGATCATGGCGGTCCAGTCGGCAACGAAGGCGCCGGCTTCTTGGACATCGTCTCGCCCACGAATTCAGGGCACTAGGGCAAATCCCGTCGCCGATGGGGGCTTCACCTTTGCTTGAGGCCATCGACGTCAGCAAGATCTACCCTCGTCCGCGAAACGATGTCATTGCGCTGGCCGGTGTGAGTCTGTGCGTCGAGCGCGGGAGTTTCTTGGCAATCATGGGGCCGTCCGGCTCCGGGAAATCGACGCTCCTTAATCTTTTGGGTTGTCTCGACACCCCGACCTCGGGGCGCATCCTCCTCGACGGCGAAGACGTCGCGGGGCTCGACGATCGTATCGCCAGCCGTCTCCGTAATCGCCGCATCGGTTTTCTCTTTCAGTCGTTCAACCTGATCCCCCAGATGAACGTCGTGGAGAACATCGAGGCGGCTCTTCTCTATAGCAATCGACCGCAGCGCGAGTGGCGAGCGAGGGCCTTGGCGGGCCTTGAAAGGCTCGAGCTCCTCGAGAGGGCATCCCACCGGCCGGGAGAGCTTTCGGGCGGAGAGGCCCAACGCGTCGCGCTGGCCAGGGCCTTGGTCAACGAGCCGGATATTCTCTTGGCCGACGAGCCGACGGGAAACCTTGATTCCCGAGCCGGCGGCAATGTTCTCGACCTGCTTCTCGAGCTCCGTGACCAGGGGCGGACAATCGTTCTGATCACGCATGACGATACGGTTGCCCACCGGGCCGAGCGCATCATAGAGCTGAACGATGGAAAGTGGGTGGGAACTCGAACCCCGGGTTCGGTTGCGTCATGAACCCGCGAGTGCTCTGTCCACTGGCATGGCAGGGTCTCGCCTTGCACAAACTGCGTTCCACTTTGTCGGCGATCGGAATCGTCTTCGGCGTTACGGCGGTGGTTGCGATGATGTCGGTCGGGGAAGGAGCGCGCCGCGAAATTCTCGCCGAGATCGGACGGTTAGGTTTGACGAAAATTTCGGTCCGGGCGGGGAGGCTCTCCGGAGAAGCGGAAAGCGAATCGGTTGCTCTTCAATCGCCCGGACTCACCCTTCGAGATGCGGACGCGATCTCGCAGGTTTGTCCCACGGTGGCGAGCCTAGCACCGTTGCGGCAACGCCCGGTTCAACTCGTCGCATCCGGTCGCAGAGTGGAGGCGTTTTTAGTTGCAACGACTCCTTCGTTCGCGAGTACCGAGGATATGGTGATCGCGAGCGGACGATTCCTCTCCGACGCCGATCTGAGAGACGCAAAGCGAGTCATTGTGTTGGGATACGATCTGTCCAGGGGTTTGTTTCCGTATCAGGATGCCATGGGGAAGAGAGTGCGGGTGGGGGAGCAGTGGTACTTGGTTGTCGGAACACTCGATGCCCGCGAAAGATCGAAGCGAGGTGCTCGAATAGGAGGGCGAGACATCAATCGTTCCGCATTGACTCCGTTGACCTCTCTACCTATGCCGCGGGGCGGGGTTGACGAGATCGCGATCACGATCGTCAATTCTGACGAAGTGAGCGGTTCGGCACGGTTGATCGATTCCGTTTTGCGAAGACGCCATCGGGGGGCGATCGACTTCGAGGTGGTTGTGCCAAGGGATCTGCTCGCCGGGTACGAACGGGCGCGGTTTCAGTTCAATGTCGTGGTGGGGACGGTGGCCGCCATCTCTCTCCTCGTCGGCGGAATCGGCATCATGAACATCATGCTGGCCAATGTCAGCGAACGAACGCGGGAGATCGGGGTGCGACGGTCGCTGGGAGCCAGCCGCGTTGACATCGTCCAGCAGTTTTTGGCGGAAGCGGTGCTGCTGACGGGAGCCGGAGGCGCAGCCGGGATCCTTCTCGGCGTCTTGGCCTCGTTCGCGGTATCCCGGTTTGCAGGCTGGCCGATCGCCACCAGCGGCGCCGCACTGCTCGCCGCCTTGGTCTTGGCGGGAACAACCGGAGTGAGCTTTGGGATCTACCCTGCGTGGGAGGCGGCGAAGAAGAACCCGGTTGAGGCTTTAAGACACGAGTGAGGTCAGGATTTGCTGCTGCCGAAGCTCCCGATAGCCTCCGCCTCGTCCTCGAAGACTTCGAAGATCGGGAGGAGTTTCGCAGTGGCGAGAGAGCTCCGTAACTTGGGGGAGGCGCTCAAGATTTTCAGCTTGCCGCCGAACCGCTCCACCATGCGATGGCTGGCTACGAGCTCGCCCACTCCTGCGCTGTCCATGAAATCGACTTTGGATAGGTTGATCAGGATCTTCGTCATCCCGGATGCCACCAGCGTGTCGATGGCTTCCTGAAGCATCGCTTCGCCGCCTCCCGAGGTGACTTGTCCCACGACTTCGAGGATAGCCACACCTTTTTTCTCGCGCAGGTCGAATTTCATGGGGAGCCGGTCATCCTGTCAGATCCCGAAGCGTTTCCCGGTTTACCTCGACGGAGGAACGTTGCTGGAGAGCCTGCAGATAGGCGGCCCAGAATTGCTGTCGCTTTTGGGCGAGCACCTGTTCGGTGAAGGTGTTTTTCTCGGAAGCGAACTTTTCGGCATCGTATCCGGTTCGCTCGACCACACGTAGCACGACGAAACCGCCGGGCGAGGGAAGTGGCGCGGAAAAGGTGCCGGTTTCACCAGTAAATGCTGCATCTTGTACCGCCGGGGAGCGACCGGCCTCGGGTAGCTGCGTTCCTCGGTAGAAGCTCTCCGCGGTCTTGAGCTCCGTGCCCGCGGTCTTGGCGGCGTCGGCCGCAGCTAGGGCGTCCTTCAGCTTGAGGCGAATCTCTTCGGCTTTCGCGCGTGCGGCGCTCATGGCCGCCTGATCTAGCAAGTCTTTCTTCACCTGCTTCCGAACGTCTTCGAACCGAGGAAGGTGGGCTGGACTTTCTTCCAGCACTTCGAAGAAAACGTAATCTTGCCCCTGGCGGAGCGGCGGCGATACCTTGCCGATCGGGAGCTCGAAGACCAAGCTTCTGAGCTCTTGCGAGCCACCAAGCTGCGGCACGGGGTCCTGGTGCCCGAAGAAGTCGGTCTCTTGCGTGGTCAGGAGATCGTACTGTTGTGCCAATCCTTCCAAGTTCTCTGTGCTACGCAGGTATTCGCTGGCCTGGGTCACAGCCTCGCCCATCAGGTCGACGGCTTTTTCCTGATTCAGGCGACCCCGTATCTCGTCGCGCACGCTGTCGAGCGGCCGGGTCAGTGGCTCTTGCCGTTCGGTCACTTTGATGATGTGGAAGCCGTATGCGCTCTTTACGAGTTCGGACGTGTCTCCGATACTCAACGAAAATGCCATTTGTTCAAACTCGGGCACCATTTCTCCTCGCCCGAAGAAGCCAAGATCCCCACCCTGCTCCGCCGATGTATCCCCGGAGTGTTTCTTTGCCAACGCTGCGAAATCGCCACCCGAGTTCACCTCAGCTAGGACCGCCTCGGCTTGGCGCCGCACTTCCTCTTCGTCCGCGTCCGCGGTCTTGAAGAGAATGTGGCTGGCTTTTACCTGCAGGGGTGTTTCGTAAAGAGGAAGATTCTGATTGTAGTCGCGTTCTATTTCGCGCTCGGTAACGGTAACCGAAGCGAGGAAGGGCTGAGAGGTAATCGGTAGGTATCGGATCCTGCGTTGCAGGGGCAGCCGATACTGTTCCTTCTTTTCCTCGAAGAAAGCGGAGAGCTCTTCGTCGGCAACTTCCTTGCTTTCGTCGATCGGTTCTTTAGGCAGGTAAACGTACTCTAGCTTGGCCATCTCGTTGCGATTGCGATACTCGCGCTCGACTTCTTCGGAACTAACGAGCACGCCATCGGTGACCAACGTCTGCAGCTTCTGGCGTAGGGCTTGGTTGCGAAGCTCGGCCTCGAACTGCCCCGCCTTCCATCCATTCTGCGATAGTGTCTGCAGATAGGCGGCTCTTCCGATGAATTGCCCGTTACTCTGGAAGGAGGGATCTCTAAAGATGCGGCTGGCCAATTCCTCATCACTGATCGTTAGGCCCTGTCGTTCTGCCTCCACAACGAGCAGGGCGTCCTGAATGAGTCCTAGCAAAACGAGGTCCTCTAGCCCCAATTGCCGCATCAGCGCATGCGAGTACTGCTGACCGAGTTGGGCTCGATAGACCTGCTCTTGAAGACGGTAGCGTTGCTGGAACTGTTGCGCGGAGATCCGTACGCCCTCGACGCGCGCGATCTCACCGGTTAACCCAGCTCCACCCGCCGGTGCGAGGAAATCAGGAATATAGAAAGCGATGAAGGCAAAGATGACAAGCCCCAGCAGGATTACGCCCACCATGTAACCCATTCTCTTGCGATCTCGAAAGTACTTCAGCATTTAGTTGACTCCAAACCAACCATGCTAACGAATCGTGCACACTCGATCAAGCTCGATCAACAGGGCGGTGCGATGCGATGTGGCCGGCGTGGAGCGATAACCCCAGTTTTTTCAACGAGATTGGCGTCGGGGATGCTGCCGGTAGCCTTTGAAAACTAAGAGGCGGTATGTTAAACTCATGTGTCGCATACCTTTAGGCGCCAAATGTCGCAACGAAATCAGTACGGTGAACGCTCCGGCCTCCACGTCGAGTGGGTGACTATTCGGCATAGGACCGTCTACCTTTTGGTCGCCCTCGCTGTCCTCGTGGGTGGCGGTGCTGCCGCGTTCTACTACTTCGCTTACCATGCGCCCCCCGATGTCGGCACTGACTCCGAGGCAGAGGTTGCGCTCAACACCAGCGCAAGCTTCATAGAAATCTCGGGAAGCGTCAAAGTTCGCAAGGCCGGGACGTATGCGTGGATCGACGCGCGAAGGGGAATCGCTCTATCCCGGGATGACCACGTGAGGACCGATAGTAACGCGACGGCTCGGATCCGCTTCTTCGATGGGACGGAATACTTGGTGAAGCAGGACACGATTTTGGTGATCGAAGAAACGTACGAAGACCCGCAAACCAACGTAAGGCGCGTGGCGGTGAAGCTGACCGCAGGACAAGTGAATCTCCAGACGCCGACCAGGAACGTCGAAGGATCCAGTTCCGAGTTGGCAACGCCGAACACCGAGGCGAGCTTCGACGAGCGGACGGTTGCGGATGTTCGGTACGATCAATCGAATCGAGTGTCTGGTTTCACGATCTTCCGGGGTGCGTCGGATCTGAAAGCGGGAGGCAAGAGAGTGAAACTCGGTTCTAGCCAGGAAGTGGAGGTTTCGGCGGCGAATAGTTTCTCGGAAATAGTCCGACTTCCGGGCATCCCATCCCCCGAGTCGCCCGCCCATCTCTCGACTGTTGTCCACCGAGACCCGGTACGTTCCAACACCGAGTTGAAGTGGGGCGTCGTGGAGGGAGCTCGCCGATACCACGTGATGCTCGATCGCACTCCAAACTTCTCCGATCCCTTGTGGGATAGCAAGGTTAAAGGGCTCAGCGCGGTCGTCCCCGGACTAGCGCCGGGGGCCTACTATTGGAAAGTCAGCGCCGAGGACGGCGAAAATCGGCAGGGCGGCTACAGCGACTTCGCGAAGTTCAGCATTAGTACGCGGGCAAAGACGAACACACCACCAAAACTGCTGGTGTCCAATCCGACCGCGACCCTCGACGGTGTTGTTACGTTCAATGGGACGACCGATCCTGACGCTGTGGTAACCGTGAACAACGAGCGGGTCTCCGTCCGGCCCGACGGTTCCTTTCAGCACTATTTCATCATCGGAAGACCCGGTCGCCACGAGATCATCGTCAAGGCGTTCAAGCGTAGTGGGGGCACCGCGGAGAAGGTCTTTCAGGTAACCATAGGCTCCGAAGGGCCTTGAACGAGGGCACGGTGGCGAATCCCGTCCGAGTTCTCGGTTCCCCCGGTTACTAGTGCCACGCGCGTCCGAGTAATTAGGAAGAAGCGACTTTGAAGGCCACACGGCCCGATTCCTGGCGGCTTGTTAAGTCCGAGCGGCAAGCTCGGCAAGGGTCCGTCGTGCCCATGCAGAAGCACGCCGTTACCCCTGGTACTCCCGATACCCCCGATACTGACGCTGGGCGCGCCCATACCGCTAGTAGGGCGAGCGAAGGCCGCCTTGCCCTGTTCTACTCCAACCCCGAAGTCTGGGACTCGTTTCAGTCGCTTTCGAGCGGAGGCGTCGAGTTAGTCGCGTTCGAGATCTCTCGGTTCGCCCTAGGTACCGGAAAGGACCGCGGTCGCGTCGACACGCCGCATAAGAGTTGGAAAAAGGGCCAGCGATTCGAAGCCATCATCGTCGAGCAATCCTCCCGCAGCTACGAAAAACTTGTGCGTTGGTTACGCAAGGCCGTTCCCGAAACTCCCATCCTTGCCTACGGGTCGCCGGTCGCTCCCAAGGAACACCCTGGCGTATCCCTTCACCTGACGGAACTACCGACGACCGACGCTCTGCCCTTGATTCTGATCGATGCGCAACGGATTCATCGTTTGAGTCGGAAATCGGCCTTGCTTACTCGGCGGCTGAAGGAAACAACCCGACGCCTGCAAGTGCTCGGTGACATAGTTGCAACCGCCAACTCGGTGCTGGAACCTCAGCGCGTCGTTGCCGTGATCATGTCCCACATCCAGCGGCTCATACCGTCCGAAGCTTGGTCGATCTTGCTCGTCGATGAGACGAAAAAAGAGCTCACCTTTGAAATGGCGTTGGGGGAGAAGGGACAGGACTTCAGCGAGATCCGCCTGAAGATTGGGGAGGGCATTGCGGGTTGGGTGGCCGAGACCGGCAAACCGGCGATCGTGAACAACGTCGCCAGCGACCCTCGCTTTCAGGGGAGGTGCGACGCGCAGACCCAGTTCCAGACGCGCTCCATTCTCTGTGCCCCGTTGGTTTCGAGAGGCGCAACAATTGGGGTGGTGGAGATTCTAAATCGCTCCTCGGGAAGCCGATTCACCAAACAGGATCTCGATTTGCTTCTCACGTTGGTCGAGCCGGCCGCCATCGCCTTGGAGAATGCGCTCCTCTTTCAACGGGCCGAAAAATTAGCCATCACCGATGACCTAACGAAACTCTACAACTCCCACTACTTGAACACCTGTCTTGGGAGAGAGATCGAACGGTCCAGCCGCGAACGAATGTGCTTCGCGTTGATTTTTCTGGACCTCGATGGGTTCAAGGGGGTCAACGATCAGCATGGACACCTCTGTGGGAGCCGGACCCTGTTCGAAGTGGGTTCAATCCTTAGGCAAGCGGTCAGAGGAGAGGACGTTGTGAGCCGCTACGGGGGAGACGAGTTTGTGGTAGTGCTCCCGAACACCGACAGCCAGGGGGCGCTCTCGATCGCCCGCCGCATCCGAAAGGGTCTCAAGGATCATGCCTTCTTGGGAGAATTCGGCCTCGCGGTGCATTTATCTGCCAGCTTTGGGATTAGCAGCTTTCCGCAGCACGGCCGGACGCCGCAGGATCTCATTCAAAAGGCAGACCAGGCGATGTATAGTGTCAAAGAAAGGGGGAAAGACGCAGTTGCGCTAGCTGGAAGCCTAACCGAGCCGTGATATCCTTTAGCTCGCTGTTGAAACTCGTCGGTGCCACAACCGGTCTGACACAGTGAGGTTTTCGCCTCGAGACCCCAGCGACGGGGCCGGTGAGGCACTTGGTAACCACTCAAATACTGCCGAAAGGCAAAAATGAATCTGCGTTCTGTTTTTAGCGTTTTTTCTAACGATCTCGCCATCGACCTCGGGACGGCGAACACTCTGGTCTTCATCGAGGGAAAGGGAATCGTAGTCTCCGAGCCCTCGATCGTTGCCATTAACCAGGTTACTGGGAGAGTCGAGGCGGTCGGGAGGGAAGCGAAGGAAATGCTCGGTCGCACGCCGGGCAATATCACCGCGATTCGGCCGATGAAGGACGGGGTGATCGCCGACTTCGAGATCACTGAGAAGATGCTGGCGTACTTCATTCAAAAGGCGCACAACCGAAAGGTATGGGTCGCGCCCCGGATCGTGATCGGGATCCCCTCCGAGATCACGCAGGTGGAGAAACGCGCGGTGAAGGACAGTGCCCTGCGTGCGAAGGCCAGCGAGGTCTTCCTGGTGGATCAGGCGATGGCGGCCGCCATCGGGGCTGGTCTTCCCGTCACCGAACCGTCGGGCAACATGGTCGTCGATATCGGCGGTGGGACCACGGATATTGCCGTTATTTCGATGGCCGGCATCGTCTACAGCAGCTCGGTGCGCGTGGCCGGCAATGAAATGGATGAGGCGGTCATCAAGCACCTCCGCAAGAAGTACAACCTTCTCATCGGAGAACGAAGCGCCGAGCAAGTCAAGATCGAGATCGGTTCCGCATATCCATTGGACAAGCCGATGACCATGGAGATCAAAGGGCGGAACCTGATCGAGGGTGTTCCGAAAACGCTGGTAGTAACGGATGAGGAGATACGGGAGGCGTTGGAAGAGACGCTCGCGGTCATCGTGAACGCGGTGAGGGTCGCGCTCGAACGGACTCCCCCCGAGCTTTCGGCGGACATCGTCGATCGCGGCATCGTACTGACCGGAGGCGGTGCTCTTCTGAAGAATCTGGACAGGAGGCTGCGCGAGGAGACCGGGCTTCCGGTTTCCATGAGCGAGGACCCGCTCTCGTCGGTCGTGCTGGGGACGGGCAAGATGCTCGCCGATTTGAAGTTCCTTAGGAAGATCTGTCTGGATTGAGAATCTGTTACGCGGCAGCATCGGCTGCGCCGGTGACGAAACGGGGTGGGGGATAAAGACCAGTGGTCTCTAACGGGATGGCCATCCGCACGCGGGGGAGCCACGTCGTTTTCATCGCCCTCATCGTCGGTCACGGTCTGCTCCTGTCTTCTCAGGTCACTACCCCCAAAGGCCATTCCGCCCTCCAAGGCGGGATCCTCACGGTTTTCGCTCCGCTGCAACGTGGGTGCGGGGCGGTCGTGAACGGCCTTCGCTCGGCATGGTACGGATACGTCGACCTGAGAGCGGTTCGAGAGGAGAACCGCCAGCTTCGAGAGAAGGCGACGCGACTCGAACAAGCCTTGTGGATGGAGAAAGAGGCAGTGGCTCGTTACGATCGATTGAGCGGCGTTCTGCAACTGGCCGAACGTATCCCCTTCGAGTCGGTGGTTGCCGAAGTGACTGGCGTCGATGCGAGCTCTTGGTTCCGTAGCATCACTGTGAATCGAGGGGAAGATCGCGGTGTGGAGCTCAATGCGCCCGTCGTCGGTCCTGGTGGGTTGGTCGGACGGGTTATCGCCGTGGGGCCGTATGTTGCGCAGGTCCAGTTGCTATCAGATAGCGATTGCTCGGTGGGGTCTCTCCTGGTCCGCACGAGGACCCGGGGAATCGTTTCCGGCCAAGGAGGTGCCGAGCTTCAGCTGAAGTACGTTAGCAATCTCGAAGACGTGGCGGTGGGGGACTTGGTCGTGACTTCGGGGATCGACGGGTTTTATCCAAAGGGGATCGCCATAGGGCGCGTGGCTTCCGTCCAAAATGGGCCCCGCTTGTTCAAAGAAATCGCAATCGAGCCTGCAGCAAGCCTCAATCGGCTAGAGGAGGTCTTCATCCTCGAGCCGGTCGGAGCAAACCTCGAATTGACCAAGAAGGTTGAGTGAAGGCGCTCGCGGTCGTTCTCGCCATCGTCGGCGCCTTCCTGGTTCAGACTCTAGGAGGACGATACTTCTCGCCCATTCAAAGCTACTTGGATCTGTTTCTCCTGACCGCCGCCGGATTCGGTTTGACCCAGGGGAGGCGGGTCGGGATGTTTTCCGGAACGGCCGCCGGTTTGGTCCAAGATGTGTTCTCGGGAGCACCTCCCGGCCTGAACGGCGTCTCCAAGACGACTATCGGCTACCTCGCCGGTATCGCGGGGCACCGATTGGTCGTGCGCGGCTGGGCGGGACGCTTCGTCTTTTTCGCCGTGGCCACGGCAGCCGATCTAGCTATTGTGGGGGCCATCGGCCAGGTGCTGGAGCAGCCGACCGTCGTTGGAGGGCCGGCCGATCTGTTGTACCTTTGTGCCGCGAACGGCTTCACGGGCGCTCTAGTACTGAATTTGGTAGATCGGTTCACCGTGACTCGCTGAAACTGTCGTGAATATCTACGAAGACCTGAGACCGCTGCAGTCGAGGTTGAAGTGGTGGCGCATCCTAGTGGTCACCCTCTTCGTGGGTCTTTGCGCTCGATTCTGGCAGCTTCAGATCGTTCGAGCCCCGCAGTATCAAGAGTTGGCACGCTCCAACCACGTGCGACAGATTCCGGAGAACGCTCCCCGGGGACTCATCCTCGACCGTTCCGGTCAGATCCTCGCCGAGAACCGCCCCTCATTTAATCTCACGATGGAGAAGACGGATTGGGACGAGGCGGTAATGGGAGAGCTACTCGCGCTCTTGCCGTTCTCCGACTCGGAGCTCGAGGAGTTGGCGAAGCAACGCAAACGGATGTCGGGTGCCGCACCCGCCTTGGTCAAAGAAGACATCCCGCTGGAAGAAGTGGCGCTGGTGGAGTCCCGCAAGCTCGAGCTCCCCGGGGCCATGATTCAATTCGTTCCGCGGCGGTTCTATCCGCTGGGCAGCATCGGCGCCCACGCGCTCGGATACGTCGGCAGGATTACCGAGGACCAACTCGCGGAGGCTCGTTTCGATGGGGCGATCGCTAACGAATACGTGGGGCAATCGGGCATCGAATTTGGCTACAACCTAAAACTCATGGGACAAAACGGAGTCCAAGTCGTGGCGGTGAATAGCCACGGAAGGCGGGAAAGGATTCTCGAAGAGAGACCGCCGACTTGGGGCAACTCCGTTCAACTCTCTTTGGACCTAGAGCTCCAGCGCCTGACCGAAAAGGAATTCGAAGACAAAGCGGGAGCGGTGGTGGTACTCGATCCGCGCAACGGTGAGGTGATGGCGCTCGCCAGCTCGCCTTCCTTTGACCCCAACGTTTTTTCCGGGCGTTTCGACGCGGACGCGTGGCAGGCGTTGATGAACGACGAAGATCACCGTCTTCAAAACCGCGCTCTCCAGGGTCGCTATGCGCCGGGCTCGGTCTTCAAGTTGATCGTCGCGGCGTCGGCGCTGGAAGAGGAGAAAATCTCACCTGCAACGCGTCTTTACTGCGGCGGCGGGGTACGACTCTATCGTAATTGGTTTCCTTGTCATCGTGCTTCGGGGCACGGGTTCGTGAACCTCCATCAGGCTTTGGTGCAATCGTGCAATTCGTATTTCTACCAAGTTGGTGTGGAGCTGGAGATCGAGTCGATCGCCCGGTACGCTCGCGCTTTCGGCCTCGGGAGTCCAACCGGTATCGACTTGCCTTTCGAAGTCTCGGGCTTAGTGCCGGATCCGGAGTGGAAGCGGCGCGCGCGGAAGGAACCGTGGTACGCGGGGGAAACTGTCTCGGTCTCGGTGGGGCAGGGCGCGGTACTGGTGACCGTAATGCAGATGGCTCAGATAGCCGCCATCGTGGGGAGCTCGGGAGAAGTCTTCAGACCACACGTTTTTTTGCGACCCCTTCCGGCCGGGACGGTCGCCGAGCCGGCTCCCCCGACCCCGGTCGGAGAGCCTATCCGGCGAGTGGCGCTTAATGAATCGACTTGGCGTGCCCTACAGCAGGCGATGTGGGGCGTCGTCAACGAGAGTGGAACGGGATGGCGAGCCCGCGTGCAAGGCGTGGCCGTCTCCGGCAAGACGGGGACGGCGCAGGTTGCCTCGATGTCGAACCTGAGTGAGCGTGCGGACGAAGATCGTCCTGAGCACCTTAGAAATCACGCCTGGTTCGTCGGGTACGCTCCCCGCGAGAATCCGGAGCTCGCACTAGCGGTCTTGGTCGAACACGGGGGGCAAGGGGGGCGTGCCGCGGCTCCGATTGCCCAGAAGATCTTCCAAGCTTATTTCGAGGGACAAAAAAGGCGCGAAGCCGATGATGCTCGACAGGCGTTTTTGGTTCGGAATTGATTGGCTGCTGGTTCTGGGGCTCCTTCTAGCCGCCGGACTGGGTGTGGCGATCATCTACAGCGCCACGCAGGGAGGGCCAACTCCGGACTACTACAAGAGGCAGATTCTTTGGATCGTGCTGGGGTTGGTTTTGATGTTGCTCGTCCTGGCCATCGATTACCATTCCCTTCTGGACCACGCGGAGCTTTTCTACGTCGCGGTGACCGGACTTCTGGTGTATTTGCTTTTCTTCGGGTCATTGCGTGCGGGAACGAATCGCTGGCTCGAGCTCGGCGCCTTTACAATGCATTCCGGTGAGCTTGCGAAGCTCGCCGCGGTGGTTTTGCTGGCGAAGTACTTCGCGGCGGTGCGCAAGAACCGATTGGGTACGGCCGAGGTGGCGGTGACCGGCGCGCTGGTCGGCGTTCCGACGCTTCTGGTTATTTTGCAACCGGACCTCGGTACGGCCGCAACGCTCGTCTTTGCGTACGCCGTCCTTTGTCTTCTCGCCGGACTGCGAGGCCGACTGGTGTTGGTCGCCTCAGTCATCTTCGCCCTGGCTCTTCCTCTCGGTTGGAGTTTCGTTCTCAAGGATTACCAGAAAGAGCGCGTGCTGGCGTTCCTGGATCCGAATCTCGATCCACGAGGAGCCGGCTATCAAAGCATCCAATCGACGATCTCGGTGGGTTCGGGCGGACTGACGGGCAAGGGGTGGCTGAAAGGCTCGCAGAGTCAGCTACAATTCTTGCCCGCTCCCCACACAGATTTCGTGTTCGCGGTCATCGGGGAGGAGTTCGGGTTCGTTGGAGTCGTTGCGGTGGTTCTTCTGTACTTAATGATCACGATACGGTGCCTCGACGCGGGACGCCGAGCACGGGACAGGTTGGGCATCTATCTGGTCGCCGGCATATTGGCCATGTTCGTTTTTCAGGCGATCTACAACATGGCGATGGTGGGAGGATTGGTACCCATAAAGGGATTTCCGTTGCCGTTGGTGAGCTATGGCGGGTCGTCGATGATGACCACGCTCGTCGGCTTCGGTTTGATTCTGAACGTGAGGATGCGTCGCTTCGTCAACTGACCGACAGACTTGCCAACGTCAACTTATTCCCGCGCCTGTCGGTGGAAACCCATGCTCCTGGGGGTAAGGCCCCGCTCCTGGGGGGAACTTCCAACATCCAATACCCCACACTTGATTTGCTATAAGCTGCTGCAAACAAATATCTTATTAAAATAAACCTCGCGCGGATTGGTGAGGTCGAAATCCCTCGTTTTGGAACGGCAATTGCTTCCTACGATAGGTGGCTGTCCCCCAGCAGTGCCAGAGTTTCAAACAGGAGCGTGCGCCATGCGCAGGACAGCTCGTAGCAGGAAAACCTCAGCCCAGGGTTTTTCACTCATCGAGGTCCTAGTAGCCCTCACCATCACTTTGATCGTGATGAGCAGTGTCTTCAGTCTGCTGACGAAGGGGCAACGGAGCTTCGAACGTGAGCCCGAGATCGCCGAGCTGCAACAAAACGCACGAGCCGGCCTCGACGCGGTCGCCAGAGACTTGACCACGGCGGGCTACCGGACGCCTCCCAACATTGCGATCCAGTGGGCGGACGGAGGCGGCACGACTCCGGATGAGATCACCATTATTTACGGCGATCCGCTACTTCCTACGGTTGAGTCGCTCCCATGCTCAGAACAAGGCGGTGGGCCCTGTAATACAATCGGTAACTCCTCGGTTCTTTTCGTCGATCACGATTCCTTCGAGCCAGCACAAGGCGATCCCGAGTTGGCCTATTCCGATGGGACGCCCCTCGTTATCCTGGAGACCAGCGATTGCAACGGCGACATGGAGATGGGTGTCGTTCCGTTCGAGTTGACTCAGGATCCTCAGATGGTTGGCGGCAAGCTCAAGCTTAAGCACAATCCAGGTCAGAGTAGCATGAACTTGCCACAAGGCTTCAACGACGCAGTAGAACCAAATTGCGCCATTGTAGGCTTCTTCAATATCATCCAGTATCGGGTCAACCCGCTGCCGCCAGCGGACAACCCCACCTTGGAACGCCGTGATCTAGGCGCGGGAGAGGACTGGACCCCCCTCGCCGCGAACATCGAAGACTTTCAGCTTCAATACGGCGTTGGGAGCGCGGCCAACTGGGTGGATTCGCCGGGCCCGACCGACCCCGACGACCCGGAGACCTGGATAACGAGGGTGAACCTGTCGATAAGGGCGAGGAGCGAGAGCACCGACCTCGAAGGAGGGACGACGGTGAACGCCGCGTCACCCGAGGATACTCACATTCGTAGGACCTACGCCACGACGATGAGCCTGCGCAATCTGCTCAACGCCACATCGCAGTACTACATTCTGAATCCCTGAGGCGACACCCCTTAGGTCGGTCCTCAGCAGCAGCCTCCAGACGCCCCACCCAGTCGCCCTACTTGTGGGGGTGGAGCTACTCGTGGTAAATTCAATGACTTGGAGCGGAACATGGATTCCGCGCCATTAAGATCTTGCGAGCCAAGGAGGCGAGCCAGGTGTTGGAGGGCGGAAAGCCCCGATACAGCGCCGGCCGTGACAGCACAGTCAGGTGCGACCGCCTCGAGAGCAAGCAGACGGATCAGCAAACAAGATTGCATGAAGTCGTTCGAGATGGTCTTCGTTTTCTTGACCACCAGCGGTGGCGATACCTGCCGCGCCGATCGTCGGTGCGGTGTGATGAGATTATTGCCGCGGGTGCTCACCGGAAGATCGCCTCGAACCTGAAGCGGATCAGGTACCGGTTCCGTCTCTGCTTCAGAACATTGGGAGAATCGAAGTCAAAGTGATGTTGGCCAACCAAAGACCGGGGGCGCCATCGCCCCGCGGTGAGGTTGTGGCGCCGCCGTCACCTCCTGTGGTTGGGAGTTCTATCCCGACCCCGGTCACTTCCCCGGCTGCTCTTGGCCGGTGCTTAACTCTTCTTCCGGCCTCCGGCCGCATTGCGAGATGCTACGCCGCCGCGGCCCGACTACGAGAAGGGCTCTCCCCAAACAACCGGCTTTTCTCCCCATTTGCGGGTACTGGTGTCACAAATGTCCAAGGAGTTGATCGTCAGTCACCACCCCCAGGAAACCAAAGTCGCCCTCGTCGAGGATGGCGTCGTTACAGAAGTCTCAGTCGAGAGAGAGAGTAGTCGAAGCGTTGTAGGGAACCTGTATAAGGGCCGTGTCAACCGCGTCCTCCCCGGGATGCAGTCGGCCTTCGTCGATGCTGGCTTGGAGCGCGACGCCTTCCTGTATGTCTCCGACGTATTGGAGGAGGAGTTCGACGCCTTCCAAACCGTGGAAGAGGAGAAGATAGCTGAGACGGAGCGAGAGATCGTCCGCGCCAAGGCCAAGAACCACTCCATCGATGAGCTTCTCACCGAAGGGCAGGAAGTTTTAGTCCAGGTCGCCAAGGAGCCCATCGGAACGAAAGGCGCTCGCATCACCTCCTACGTCAGTCTTCCGGGGCGACTGCTAGTTTTCATGCCGACTGTCGACCACATCGGGGTCTCCAGGAAGATTGAAACCTCGGAGGAAAGGGCCCGGCTTCGACAGTTGATTCAGCAGAACCGCACGGTTGGAGGCGGGTACATTGTCCGGACCGCGGTGATTGGCAAAGACGACGAGGCGATTTTGGCCGACATGCGTTTTCTCGAAAGCCAATGGACCGAGATTCGGCGCAAGGCCGAGTCTGCCAAGGCCCCCGCAGTCATCCATCGTGATCTCGGTCTGGTGTTCAAGCTCATTCGGGACATGCTTTCACTGGATTTCAGTGCTATCCGCATCGATTCCGAAAAGTTATACGACGAAGTCGTGGAGTTCGTGAAGCAGATTCAGCCCCAGATGTTGCATCGCGTCAAGCTCTACTCCAAGAACTACCCGATTTTCGACGAGTACGGAGTGCAGGCCGAGATCGATCGTGCCCTCAAGAGCAAAGTTTGGCTCAAGTCGGGCGGATACATCGTGATCAATCAGACCGAGGCTTTGGTCGCGATCGACGTCAATACCGGTCGCTACACGGGCAGCAAGCGCCTTGAGGATACGATCACACGAATCAATCTAGAAGCCATCAAAGAGATCGCGCATCAAATTCGGCTCAGGGATCTGGGGGGCATCATCGTCATCGATTTCATCGACATGGAGGAGAGGCGCAATCAACAGAAAGTCTTCACCGACCTCGAAGAAGAGCTCGCGAACGATCGGTCTCCCACGAAAGCGATTCAGATTAACGAGTTCGGCCTGATGATCCTCACTCGCAAACGGGTGAAGAAATCCCTCGAGCGTACGCTGAGCCAAGCCTGTCCTTATTGTCAGGGGAGTGCCCGCGTCAAGTCGGCGACAACGATCGGCTATGAGATTCTCGACCATGTTCGAAGGAAGGCGTCGGAGCTTCCCCAAGACGGGGCGATGATAAAAGTCCATCCGGATGTGGGCCGTGCCCTTCAGAAGGGCGAGGCGCCCGTGCTCGACGAGATCAGGTCCATCCTAGGCGCAAGAACCGAGATCAAGCCGATGACCGGTTTCCACCACGAGCAGTTCGAGGTCCTGGCTCGAAAGGAATCGGGAAGACAGCGGAGACCCGAACGACCGTCGAGGGGCTCCAACCGGCGGGTCTCCCCCGCCAGATCTGCCAAGCAAGGCAATCAGGAAAGACGCGGGGGGCGAGGGGCTTCCCCGAGGCAAGAAAAGGCGCACACGCCTGAAAGCGTGAATAGGGCTGAACAGACTAAGCCGCCTGAAGAGGCTGAAGAGGCTGAAGAGGCTGAACAGAGTCAACAGCCTGGACCGCCCGAACGAGTCGACGAAGGTAGTAGCGAAGGGCAAGCCCCGTCATCAGCGGGCTCCTAAACCCTCGGCCGTAGACGTTGAACTCCCCGGCATTCCCCCGGGGGAGGGGGCCTACTGGCTTGCTACGGACCTTCCGGACGATATCGTGCCTGATAGATTCCGCGCGGGTCGAAATCCGGGTCCACTTCGAAGGTCCGGCGGAACGCGTCCAGCGAGTCCTCGAAGTGCTTTAGGACGTAGTGGCAGTATCCCATCAAGTAAAAGACGTCGGCCCGGTCGGGTTCCGTCTGCGAGACATGGCCGAGTTCCTGAAGGGCTTCGGTGAAGTTGCGATTCCGGTAGTGCCGCAGTCCCCGTGCGTAGGCTTCCGTTGATGCCGTGTCGGTGTTTTGCGAGAGTGGCTCGGGCGGCGGTGGCGCCTCGGCTGGCATCGATGCGGTCGGGGGTTCTTGGCGCGTTTCTTCCTGTCCGAGTGTCAACGGCGCACCGAGCAGAGTGGCAACCGAAAAGGCAGTGAGCAAGCGTATCGTTTTTAGTGGGTTTAGTGGGTTTAGCGGGTTTAGCAGGTTTAGCAAGTTGGCCAGGTTGGCCGGCATCCTCGACAGAGCGCTCAAGGGCTTCATGGGGCTATCTCCTGTATTCAGTTGTGGCGCGCTGGAAATCTCGGTTCCCATAGTAGCATGAAACGAATCACTGGGATTTGGCCTGGATGATCTCGGCTTCGGCCTTCTGCTGGAACTCGATGAAATCCGGATGGTCCGGAAGCCTAGAAGAGAGTGGGACCAAGCGATAAAAGAAACGGGTGGCCCGCGACTCGGCGTCGAAGAAAAGCCTCAACTCGCCGAGCGTCATTCCCTGGGGGTACGGGTAAGAAATGAGAGTGTCTCCTTCGAACGCCGGATGATCGAGATGTGTGTCATTCGCGGCGCCCACCAGTATGTCGATCCCTGGGACTGCCCTGGCGAGCTCCTTGGCCGCTGGCAGAGGCAATTGTGCTAGGACCACGACAACGTCACATTTCCCGCGAAGCTCGCCGACGAGTGCCCGCGCTCTTTCTACCGGGTCGGCGAAGTCGATGGCGAGTGAATCGGAGGCCGGGTCGGTGAGGCCCATGAAACCAAAACGAATCGTGCGTCCCTCAGCGGTCTCGACTTCTTGGATCACGTACGGGGGGATCTCTAGGCTCGACTCGGATCCGAGGATGGCATTGGCGGAGACGAAGGGCAACTTCGTATTTCCCAGCTCGGTCCAGCGGTCGGTCTCTGGTATGACTTCCAGCTCCCCGATGTTGATAGCGGAGTAGTTCATGCGGAGCATCCCTTCCAGGACCCACCGGTTTCTAACCTCCGCCTCGAGGGCTACATCGGCCGAGAAGTCGCCCGCATCGACCAATATCCATGGTGTGCGGGAGAAGATCTTCTCGAACTGTTCTAGGTACCTCGCCCGCCGGGCAAAGCCCCCGAGGGGGTTGCGGCTTCAGCCACAGGGCTCAACGTAGCCGCGGAGCTCTCCGGTGAAGAAAACGGCTATGTCGGCATCCTCTAGCTCATCGGCCTCCGCCCAACGTTCGGAACCTCGAGCGACCGAGAGGAGTAACAGGAACGCGGCAAACGACAGAAATAGTCTGGACATTTTTTCGAGAAATTCTAGCACAGGGGCACGGCGAGTAAAAGGCGGACGCATCCTGGTTATCCGAGCCGGAGCACTTGGAGACACGATTCTCGCCTTGCCGGCCCTTCGGGCTCTCCATGAGTGGAACCAGGGAGGTCCACTTGATCTAGCCGGCTACCCCTCGGTGCTGCAGGTGGCCCGCCTCGCTATTCCAGTTCACGCGATCCACTCCGTTGACCGTGCTCTTTTCACCGGCCTATTCTCCGATGGGCTCCCCGCCGAACTCCAAGGCTTTCTCCGCTCGTTCGACCTAATCGTTGCGTGGGTCCGTGAAGAATCCGTGGATCTCCGGCAGAAGCTCGACCGGGCTGAGATGCCCTGTATTCAGACGAATCCGTACCCTCCACCGGGAGCGGGAGTACACGCGAGTCTTCATTTGTTGCAGAGCCTTTCACCTTTGGGTATCCGAGACCCGCTGTCGCCTCCCAAGCTGGAGTTTCCGATCGATGCGTCACGAGCCGCTCAGGAGTTTCTCACCCAAGCCGGTCTCAAGCAGGGCTGTTTTCTCGCCATTCACTCTGGCAGCGGAAGCGCCCTCAAGAACTGGGAGCCCAAGAGGTTCGGCAGTCTCGCGACCCGGGCGCGAGCCGCCGGTCAACAAGTCTTGATCATCGAAGGGGAGGCGGACCGGGAAGCCGCGGTGGCTCTTAGGGGAACGCTTTCTTGGCGTCCCCCAACTGCGGCGGGGCTAAGTCTCCCGGTTCTTGGCGCCGTCCTGTTCCAAGCTGGTGTTTTCGTGGGAAACGATTCGGGAGTCTCGCACCTCGCCGCCGCCTCGGGGGCCCCAACGATCGCCCTTTTTGGTCCCACCGATCCCGCGGTGTGGGCTCCTCTCGGTCCATCCGTCGAGATTCTGCCCCAGACCTCCTCTGACGAGGCGGTCTGGGAGGCGGCCCAGCGGTTAGCCAGGTAGCAGAGTGCTCAAGAATTCAGCTGCACCCTGCGCGAGGAGCCCTCAGCTGTCCCGAAGCCGGTAGCCGGCGAAGGGACGGCGGTGGGGGTGAAACCCCACCGCATTGATGAAAGAGCGAGCGCGGCCCGAGTGGGCCGACGACGGATGCGCCGAGCACGCGAACGCAGCCATGAGCCCATCGGAGTCGCCAGTCGACGGAGCATGAGGCGTGGGGGTGGGGCCCCGCGCCACTTTCTGGAAGAGTGAGCGTGCACTGACCGCAGAATGTAGGCTCCACCCCGCTACCAAAAAGGGGGAAACCCCTACACAGTAACGTAGGGAATTGCCTACGTTTCGTGCGAAAACATGATATAGTACTTGAGGTCTTAGGGCTCCGGAAGGGCACCATCACACCACTGATAGTGTCTGTCTGGGCGCTAGGTAGAAGATGAAGTAACGGCCGCTGTTAGGCATGCAACTTGCTAAAAGGGCTCGCATCAGAGCCAATTGGCCCCCGGGGGCACCAAATTTCCTGGGGCTTAGCAAGGAGTGAAATTCGATGCTTCAATCTGTTGACACGCAACAGTTCGCTATCGGGATCTACCAAGGTTCCGTAAGAGTTGGCAAGGTCCGTTTTCAAATCGGCATTCGGGCCATCGAAGGCGAGGTGGGCTACACCGCCGAGGAGCCCGAGCTTCGCCGGTCGCTTCGCCGGATCGTCGGGAAGCAGCGCTGGTGGAGTTGGAAGGAGCTGACCCGCAAGCTTATCGACTCCCTTTCTTTGTCCACTGGGGGCCGGTTCGTCCTGCGGTTCGGAACCACTCCCTCAGATGAGGGTCGTGGCACCGGTGACGATCGCTTGCGCAGGGCGATCGATCGGGCAGTCAACGAATAAGCTGGGAATAGTCGAGTAGCTTTAGTCACCCGACTCAGTCCCACTAGGCCCGACTAAAACTAAGTATCGAAGGAAGAGCGAGGCGCGGACCACCGCGCCTCCATTTTTTTCTCTCTAAGTTAAGAGAGCTACTACCTGCCTAACGCCAGCCGATCCGCGAGGGGAGGCGGCAAGCCAGCGGCACGTATTTTTCTCTGCGTACGGTCGTATCGGTATTCCACGCGGTGGATGGTCATGGTCATCTTGGTGGAGTCGAAAATTCCGAAGCTGGCACGTTTGTCTCCATCCCGCGGCTGACCGATCGAGCCCGGATTGATGAGGTAAAAGGCATCCTTTCGGAGCTGCAGCCGGAACGTGGGGCTGGTGGGGACATAAGTTGTCAACGATTCCGAGTCCAGGCAGAAAGCGACCGGGAAATGACTGTGCCCAAAGAAACATATCGGGAACTTGAGGAAGCGGAACATGTTGAGTGCTTCGATCTCTCCGAAGATGTAGGCGTCTTCATCGAGTGGGGTGCCATGAGAGATCGAAAACGTCTCGTCCACGTGGACCGGCCCCTGCGGGAGACCAGCAAGCCACTTGCGGTTGCCGGGAAGGAGTTTTTTCTGGGTCCACTTGGCGGAGACGAGGGCGATGCGGTTGAACATCTCACCCGATTCCAGCCCGCTACATACCTTATCGTGGTTCCCCCGGATGATGACCGCGCGCTTGAGGGAGCGGACCATGTCGACGATGGGGTTGGGCTCTGCCCCGTAGCCGACAAGGTCTCCCAAAATCACGGTTCGGTCAAACCGTTTTCTCCGGACGAAACGGAGGACGGCGGTAAGCGCCTCACGGTTCGAGTGGATGTCGCTCAGTATCAGGTATCTCATCAGCTCTCGCAGTACGTTTGCAGCACGATGGCGAGTCGTGCGGTGACTTTCGCCAACGGCAACGCATTCATGTTGAAGCGAATATCGGCTTTACTATAGTCGAGCAAGCGCTCATCTAGAAGCGCCCTGACTTGCTCCGTGCTGTGCCACAAGGGTCGATGCCGTCCTCTCGCGCCGCGCTCGATCACGAGTTCGGTCGGCGCATCCAGCCAAACGCTTACGCCACTAGAACCAATAATCTCCCGGTTCTCGGCTCGAGTGAAGGTCCCCCCACCGGTGGCGATGACTCCTGGCTCTCGTTTCACAATTTCACGAAGGCGCTCGGTCTCGATCGCGCGGAACGAGCCTTCTCCAACCGCGGCGAAGATTTCGTGGATCTTCTTCCCAATGTCTTGCTCGATCTCTTCATCCAAATCATAAAACGGCACACCGAGACGCTTGGCAACTCCCCGCCCTACCGTGCTTTTGCCGACCCCCATGAAACCGACGATGAAGAACCGTGTCCCGTCGACAACGTTCTTTGTCATGCAACTGCTTGGTCCAAAGTCTCCCAGAACTCCGGGAAGGAAACGCTCGCTGCACTTTTTCCTTTGATCTGGCATGTTCCGTCGACACCGAGTGCTGCCACTCCCCACGCCATCGCGATGCGGTGATCACCGAAGCTGTCGAGACTGGCCGCGCGCATCGGCCTTCCCCCTCTTACCCGTAGCCCGTCCGTCAGTTCTTCCACGTCGACGTTCAAGGCACGCAGTCCCGTCACCAAAGCATGTATCCGGTCGGACTCTTTCACCCGGAGCTCGGAGGCCCCGCGAATGGTTGTTTCCCCATGTGCGAACGAGGCGGCCACCGCGAGGGCGGGGATCTCGTCGATGAGTCCGGGCACGCGTTCGGCGGGCACCTCCACGCCGGCTAGCTCCGCGCCCTCGACGCGCACGCTACCGATGACCTCCCCGTCTTGCTCGTGCTCTTCCTCGATGATTATCCGAGCACCCATGGACTGGAGGACTTCGATGAAGGCAGTGCGGGTCGGGTTCAATCCAACGTCGGTTACGAGGAGACTGGATCCAGGAAGAACCGCGGCCCCCACAATGAAAAAAGCTGCGGAGGAGATATCGCCCGGAATCCTTATCCTTGTCGATTGCAGCTTGCTTCCGCCGGTGATGCGGACGCCGTCCTCATCGAGGGAAACCGGCACTCCGAACCGCATGAGAGCGAGCTCGGTATGGTTGCGGGAGGGAAGCGGCTCCTGAACACAGGTGTCGCCCTCGGCGTGGAGTCCCGCAAGCAAGACGGCGGTTTTTACTTGAGCACTCGCGACCGGAGACCGATAGAGTATGCCTTTGAGGCTCCTGCCACCGCGAATGTGAAGTGGTGCTCGCCCCTCGGTCGATTCGATGCGCGCGCCCATCCGCTCCAACGGATCGATGACTCGTCGCATCGGTCTGCGCTCCAAGCTTTCGTCGCCGGTCAAGTGGCTGTCGAACGCTTGGGGCGCAAGGAGACCACAAGCCATGCGGAGCGTGGTCCCCGAATTTCCCGCATAGAGAGTCGAAGAGGGTGCACGAAAGCCGAGATAGCCCTTGCCCGAGACGGAGACTCGATCGTGCTGGCGCTCCACGCGGACGCCGATGGCCTCGAGAAGGTCTAGCGTGCGTTGGCAGTCTCCGCCCGCGGGATAGCGCTCGATAACGGAGGTGCCTTGCGCGATAGACGCGAAAAGCGCCGCCCGATGCGCAATCGACTTATCGCCGGGTAGCGCCACGGTCCCGCGCAGGTGTATCCCGGCTGCTTGCTTCATTTTGAAATGGTACCATGCCCCGGTCCAAGGGGGCGAGTCCTGGGGCCGCCTTGATTGCGGCGGCGGCTTTGTGTTACTAAGCCTCAATCTGCCGAGGCATTAGCGGTAAGCGATTCATCGAGACGCGAGGAAGACACTGAATGGGATCCGCTAGTAAGGTCGTTCAAATCGACATTCAGAGTAGTTTCGAGATGGTGGATTTGGTTCAGACCGTCTTCGAGTCCATCTCGACTCAGATCGGCTTCGATCAGGATTCCTCCCATTGGATGAGCGTAGCCATCCGCGAGTCGGTGACCAACGCGGTGCGTCACGGGAACAAGATGGACTCCACGAAGCGCGTCGTGGTGCGTTTCGAGCTGCACGGTCAGGAGTTCCGGATCTACGTCGAGGACGAAGGAGAGGGTTTCGATCTGGAGAAGCTCCGTGACCCCTTGGCAGAGGAAAACTTGCTGCGCGCCAACGGGAGGGGCATCTTCTTCATGAAGAACTTTATGGACGAAGTGGTGTACCGCTTCCCGCCCAATTGCGGTACACAAGTCAAGATGGTGAAGAAGGTCTCGACGGCGAAGCCAGACTAGTCCCGCCCCGCGCAGCGAGAAAACTCAGCGACCCGGTCAAGGAAAAGAAGCCGAAGCTGAGGCCGGTCACGGCCCGAAGGCCATTGCTCCCCTCATACGCTTCCAAAGCCTGCAGTACTATGTCCAGCCCAAGGGGGGCAGCACCGAGGAGGCAGACCTCTGTCCGAGGGATGGGGCGGCGAGTCAGGATGTACGCCGCGGCCAGCAGAACTCCCAACGTGATCGCCGTACACCGGACACACAGCGGCAGTTGTGTGTCGTAAACGAACCAACTTCGCTCCGGCATTTGGTGGCAGAAGATGCCCATGAATTGGAACAGCGTCGCGTAGGCCGAGCCCGCCATCCTTTCAATCCTTGAAAATGCGGAAGCCTTTTTGGAAAAGCAGAGGCGTTCCGCCCTGCTCCAGCGTGGCTTCGTCGAACGAATGAATCCCTGCCGCGACGTTCAGCAAAGGGAGAGGTAACCAACAACAGACGCCAACGATGAGAAAGGTCAGCACGAAAGCTATGGCAATGTACGAGAACCAAACGCCGAAGATTAGAAGCGCATCTTTCACGTGATCTCTATTCTTCAGCAGCAAGAGTCCGAGACCAGGCGCGAGCAGACTAACGACCATTGGAACCGCCGGATGTAGCTCGGTGGATTTCCCTGGATCGGGAGTTGTCGGCGATGGGCTTGGCAACGTCGGAGCCGGCGGCGTGGACGGCGGAGAAGGTGCGGGTGGGGAGGGGAGTTTTTTTGGGGCTACGGTCTTGGCCTTGGGTTTCAGCGGAGGCGAACCGCTCGCTTGCGGCTTCTGTTTGCTGGGGTCTTTGCGAGGGGGCTTCCGTGAGGTTGTTGCCTTTTTCTTCTTCGCCATGGCGTCAGGACTATAGTCAAGGTGCTTAGGTCAGTCAAGAACTCATGCACACCGCGCGCTACGGTCTCGCGGCATCTCGAGACGTAGGGGCGGGGCTGGCCTCAGCAAGGATCTTTCCCCCGGACTCCGCCATGACACGGGTACGCAGAGAGGGTTCGTCTACCAGCTCCTGGAAACGATGAGGTTCGGTCAGAGTTACGATACGGCCCCACTCGAGCACGCGGATTCGAAACTCCTCGAGAGTCCAGATTTCTCCCAAATGGTCTTGTGTGTAGAAGTGAGCTTGGGGATAGAAATTCTTGTAGCAGATCACCTTTTCATGGGGAGCGAGCTCAGCGAATCCTATCGATGCGAGCGTCTTGAGCGATTTGTAGGGTTCGATCAACGGCGCCAGATAAAGAACGAGTGTAAGGGTCAATGTCACCGAGCTCGCCACCAGGCTCTGGAACGCCACCCGAGGGTGCCTTCGCCCAAGCAGGTAAGTTGCGACGCTGAGAACGATCACCAAAGACCCCAAAACCCAGCCGCCTTCGACGATGGCGGGGAGTCGACTGGAGAAGCCATAGACGGCGGCGGCTCCAAGGACGATCGAAAGGCCGAGCTGAATTGCCAGAGGCCGGCTCACCCAGCGAGCTCCCGGTTCTTCGGTTCTGGACTCGTCGGTCCAGAACGTTCCGACGAGAAGGGAAAGGGGGGGCAGGATCGGCAAGATGTATCCGGGCAGCTTTGAGCCCGCGAGCGAGAAGAAGACTAGAGGAATACCGATCCACAAGAACAAAAACAGTCGACGTGGATCCCTTTTCCGAAACGCGCTCCAGACTGCTCCGGGAATGAAGGCGGTCCACGGGACGAGAGCTACGACGAGAATCGGAAGATAGTAGTAGAAAGGACCATCGTGGCGGTGGACCGTGGTTAGGAATCGATCGAGGTTATGTTGGAACACGAAGGACTCCACGTATTCCCAACCTTGCGCGTTGAGGATCGCTACGTGCCAGGGGGCGACCACCGCCAGAAACGAAACGGTAGATGTCAGCAAGCTCGCCGGTTTTGGCAGGACGCGGCGATGACTCACGACCTCGAAGAAAACTATGATGACGAGGGGGAGCACAATGCCGACTGGGCCTTTGGTGAGGACGGAGGCTCCAAACGCCGCGAAGGCGACGGCAAGCCATTTCTGCGACGGCCGTACCGTCGCGTAGAACAGGTAGGCTCCTAACCCCAGCGTAAGGAAAAAGGTTAGAACCGAGTCCATGATCGCCGCGCGCCCGTAGAGGACCATGCCAAGGGAGCTCGCTAGCACCACCGCGGATCGTAGGCCGCTAGCGGAACCGAAGAGCCGAGCCCCCAGGAAGCCAATCGATAGGCAGGTAGCGAGTGCGGCGACTGCCGACGGTAGCCGCACCGCAGCCTCCGTCTCCCCCAACGCCCACATGCTCGTGGCGGCGACCCAATAGAAAAACGGGGGCTTGTGAAGCCAGGGCTGACCGCGAAGCTCTGGAGTTACCCAATCGCCTCGTTCCAACATCCCTCGCGACACTTCGGCGTAGCGAGACTCATCCGGGCCGACTAGACCCACGCCCCCCAGGCGATAAAAGAAAGAAATGGCTCCAAGGACGATAAGAGCCACGGTAAGGCGCATCGGAACGCATTATAATGATAATCCATGGCAACCAACTTGCCCGTTATCGCCCGCAGACCCAGCAGGGAACAAGCCTCGTCATGAGAGCGGTCGCCGCCGCTATCGAGGCCGCGCTCGCCGGGGGCGATGTGATCCGTGGCTTCTATGGGGGCACGTTCGAAGTCTCGTTCAAAGGTGACGTCAACCTCGTTACCGAGGCGGACACCCAATCGGAGCGAACCATCGTTTCCCTTCTTAGGAAGCGCGTGCCAGGAGTTGCGATCCTCGCTGAAGAGAGCGGCGAGAGCGGAGGGACGAGTGACCGGCGGTTCATCGTAGATCCCTTGGACGGGACGACGAACTTCGCTCACGGCTATCCTGTCTTCGCGGTATCGATTGGCTACGAAGAGGGCGGTGAGATACAAGCCGGCGTCGTTTACGACCCCATGCGGGAAGAGCTGTTCGTCGCCGAGAAGGGTGTTGGCGCGTTCCTGAACGGAAGAAGGCTCCAGGTTTCTCGGACGGGCGAGCTTCGCAACGCGTTAGTGGTCACCGGTTTCCCCTACGATTTGCTCCAGGACCTCACCGGCAATTTGCGACTGTTCACTCGCCTCATGGCGGAAGTGCGAGCCATTCGTCGGGATGGCTCGGCGGCTTTGGACATGTGCTATGTGGCGGCTGGTCGCTACGATGGGTTTTGGGAAGAGAAGCTTGGGCCGTGGGATACTGCGGCGGGCTTGATCATCGTCGCAGAGGCGGGAGGTCAAGTGAGCGACTTTTCGGGAGAAGCCTTCAGTTGTCATGGGAAACAAGTGCTTGCTTCGAACGGCGTCCTACACGGAGAGATGTTGGCCGTCCTCAAGGACCCTGCGCCTCAGTGACACCTATCCGGTTTTGAGGACACCGGTGTTTGCCCCCTCGCTCGTCGCACGCTCTAATCGACACACGCTCAAGAGCTAACCTGCCTGGCGGTCTTTGGCGCGGTTGGCACACGATCTGCACTTACTCCAAGAAGCAACGTTCGAGCCCCCTCCGGAACGCAAAGAATGCAAGACGAGGGAGACGCCTGGCGAGTTCCGCTAGTGAACCCTCACCCTACCCTCTCCCAGGGGGAGAGGGATAAAGGACGGTAGCCAGCATCGAATAGCGCGTGTTTTGGCGTCCGGCACGAGACGAGGGGGCTTCATGAGAACCGCAGCGTTGATCCTTGGGACCTTGTTGGTGACTGTTCCCACCGAGGCGAACTCCTTTTCTATCCGGCTCGGCTTGTTCTCCCCGCGGGGCGATAGTCGACTCTGGGCGGAGAACGTAGAGACTTTCGATTACGCAGTCGACGATTTCAACTCGCTCTTCGCTGGAGTTGAGTTCCATGTCGAGCTAAACGAGTACGTGGACGTTGCGATGGGCGTGGACGGCTACAGCCGCACACTGGCCACTCGCGGAGAATCGGGACGATTTCGTGTTCCGGGACGTGGACGTTGCGATGGGCGTGGACGGCACCGAGATCCTCCAGGATGTACGGTTACGGGTGGCGCCGATTATTGTCGGAACTCGCTTCTTTCCAGCCGGGAAGTTCCATGTATTACTGCCTTACGTCTCGGGGGGGCTGGGCCTGTACGTATATGAGTACCGAGAGGAGGGTGAGTTCATCGACTTCTCGACTTCCGAGATCTTCGGGGCGGCCTTCTACGACCGCGGTGTAGCCGTTGGCCTATACGCAGCCGCGGGTCTTGAGGCGTCGCTCACCCCGGGCTTTCTCGTCTTCGGGGAGCTACGGCGCCACTTTGTCCGTGCCGAGCATGGCCGCGACTTCGCGAGTTTCGGCGACCTCGATCTGGATGCAACTCAACTGAGCTTCGGGATTACGTTTCGATTCTGAAGGTCCAGCGTGCGAGGCCCCGCGAGCTCCACCTTGCTATAATGGTATGATTCGTCTGGCTCGGCGGTCCGGGCACAAGATTCTTAATTTAGGAGTGTGATTGAAATGAATCCCGAACCAGACGGGCCTATCGTTCGTCGGGCCCCTGGGTGGGGTCGGTTCTTCGTGCTGTCGGCCGGTGCCGCGGCGGTCGCTTTGGGTCTGTCGATGGCTCTAGGAGTCTCCGGACCGTTGACGAAGGGCCCAGCGGCCCAACTTCCGATCCCTGCGGCTTCTCTCGAGTCCGAGAGCGAGAGGGAGCCGAGACCGGCACCTTCCGTACCGGCCATACCAGAACGAAACTCGACGGCCCCCGTTCGCGACGATGATGAGAAACTTCCAGATCCCGAAGCGCTGTCGCGCGTCTTTGTCGGTGTCGCCGCCAAAGTAAAGCCGGCGGTGGTGAATATCTCGACGGAGAAGGTCTCGTCGGATTCACCCTTTCGGCAACCGGAGCCGGGAGGACCGTTCGACGACTTCTTCGAGCGTTTCTTCGGCGGTCCCCAGGGTGAGCAGCGGCGCCGCAGCCTAGGGTCTGGAGTGATCGTGGATTCTCGTGGCTACATATTGACCAACAACCACGTGGTCGAGCAAGCTGACGAGATCGAAGTGCAGCTCTCCGATGAAAGCAGTTTTGCGGCGGAGGTCGTGGGGACCGACCCAGAGACGGATCTTGCGGTCATTCGGATTGAATCGGATGAAGAATTTCCGTTTGCCTTGTTGGGCGATTCGAACGATCTCGTGGTCGGGGAGTGGGTGCTGGCGATCGGAAATCCCTTTGGTTTCGGGCACACGGTCACGGCCGGCATCGTGAGCGCCAAAGGAAGGATCATCCAACAGGGTCCCTACGATGACTTCATCCAGACCGATGCCGCGATCAACCCAGGTAACTCGGGAGGACCTCTCGTCAACATGAAGGGGCAGGTGGTCGGGATCAACTCCAACATCATTTCCGCGAGCGGTGGCAGCATGGGGATCGGTTTCGCCATTCCTTCGAACCTGGGCCGAAAGATCTACGACCAGCTCGTGGAGTATGGCTCGGTCACTCGCGGCTGGCTGGGGGTAGGTATCCAGAAGTTGACGCCCGAGTTGGCACGGAGCTTTAAGTTGGAGAACGAGAAGGGAGCCGTGGTCAGTGAAATTCTCGGTGACGACTCGCCAGCGGCTGAGGGAGGTCTTCAGGCGGGGGACGTTATCGTCGAACTGGACGGGAAAGAAGTGGACTCGGATACAGCGCTTGTGCAGAGGGTGGCCGATGTACGCCCCGGGGAGACGGTCGAGATCAAGTTCTTTCGTGATGGCAAGCTGAAAGCCACGAGCATCACGCTTGGGACGCGCGCCAAGAACCTCGCTGCACGCGCGGAACGAAGTGAAGAGACCGAGCGCGGTCGACTCGGGGTCTCGGTTCAGAATCTCACTCCTCAGCTAGCCTCACAGCTAGGTACTGCCACACGCGCCGGCGTCGTGATTCTCGGGATCGATGCGGCGGGGCCGGCGGCCGATGTCGGACTCCGGCGTGGAGACATTATCCTCGAGGCGAACCGCGAGCCGGTCGCTACCGTTGATGACTTGGAACGGGAGATAACAAAGGTCGACGCAGGCGGCGACCTGCTGCTTCGGGTAGAGCGCGTCGTGCGCGGGCAGTCGAGCTTCCTCTGGATTCCGGTGGAGCTCGATTAGGGACGGGCTGCCTCCTCATTCCGTGGATAGTAATCCTTAGACAGCAAAAGTAATCAATTCACAGTAATCAGTACAACAGCAATGTACTGATTACTACTCGCTGATTACTGATAACTATCATCATGCAAAGTTTCGCAGATTACCTACGTGCATCGATCATCGGTCTCGGTAGCATTGGCGGGGGAGTCGGTCTCTTTTTCATAGCGTTTTTCGACTCTTCGTTCATCTCGCTACCCGAGATCAATGACCTCCTCGTTATCTATTTTTGCATGCGCTTCAAAGGCCATGCGTTCTATTACGCGGTCATGGCTGCGCTCGGTTCGGCGGCTGGTTGCACGGTGCTTTATTGGCTCGGGAGATCGAAAGGCTATGGATTCCTAGAGAAGCGCTACTCGGAAGAGAGGCTCAAATCGGCTCTTGGTTTTTTTCGGCGCTACGGAATGTTTGCGCTCATCGGCCCGGCTTTGCTACCGCCGCCCTTCCCGTTCAAGATCTTCGTTTTGTCCGCCGGAGTCTTTAAGATCCCGTTCGGTAGGTTTCTAGTCGCCATCCTATTGGGACGCGGTTTCCGATACTCTTGCGAAGCGTGGCTCGCGGTGCGATATGGGGAGCGAGCCATGGCCTATTTGCACGCGAACTATATGCAATTGGCAATGGTCGCTTGTGCCCTGACCCTGACTTCCATTGTGATCTACCTCGTGGTCACGGCGCTCAAGAAGAGACATCGAGCGACTTCCGACGAGGCTCCCGAGCCCAACCTTTAGAGCGCTCCCCCCGGAGTTGCATGCTCCCGGAGGAGGGTTTTGACAAACAGGCCTCCGCAGGGCACTAATGAGTTAGTTTGAATCCCAGAGTTTCGGTGCACCACAATGGAGGATAGCAAGCTCTCCGGCTCCCGGATTCGAGCCTCACCGATCGCCGGTACCTGGTATCCCGGCCAGCCGGACACTCTAGAGCGCGCGGTGCTCGATCTCTTGGAGGCGGTCGAGCCGGTCGATATTAACGGAGAGCTCGTAGCACTCCTTTGTCCCCATGCGGGTCTGCGGTACTCGGGCGGAGTGGCCGCTGCCGGTTATCGCCTCTTGGAGCAGAGACCCTTCGATACCGCATTGGTGTTGGGGCCTTCCCACCACGTCTACTTTCAGGGAGCTTCTGTCTATGATCGCGGCGCCTTCGAGACGCCTCTGGGGCGCATCCAGATAGATGAAGAGCTTGCCAGGGCTGTTCACGACAGCAGCCCCTGTATGCGCGTTTTTTTCGAGGCTCATGATCAAGAACACTGTCTCGAGATGCAGCTACCCTTTCTGCAGGTTCTGAACCCCGAGATGAAAATCGTCCCGATCATCATGGGAGACCAGAGTCGTCAGAACGTCGAGGCGGTGGCCGATGCCATCGCCTCGACTCTGATCCGCAACGGCAGACGGGTCCTCTTGATCGCAAGTTCAGATCTATCCCACTACAAGTCCGCAGAGGTTGCTCAGGCTATGGATGGAAAGGTCTCCGCACTCGTCGATCGGTTCGATCCGGACGGTCTCATGGAGCTTCTGGAGACGAATCATGAACATGCCTGCGGCGGCGGGCCGCTGGTAGCCGTGATGCGAGCGGCTCGGGCCCTCGGTGGTCGATCGGCACAGATTCTGAGGTCTGGGGATTCGGGCGACATCAGCGGGGACAAATCGGAGGTGGTTGGTTATTTGTCGGCGGCGGTTTACAGTTCGGAGCCACAGCGGTGCCACACGAGGACGTAGATTCGAGTTTGAGCCCCGTTCAGCGCCAAGCACTTTTGAACATAGCGCGCTGGGCTCTCGAGACGTTCGTCAACGATGGGTCCGAGGCGTCCTACCGACTGAGAGATCCTGAGCTCGAAAAACCGGCCGCCGCCTTCGTTACTCTCACCCGCAAGGGAGACCTCCGCGGGTGCGTGGGATACAGCGATCCACTCTATCCGCTCCACCAAATGATCTCCCGTTGCGCGAGATCGGCTGCCAGCGAGGATTATCGCTTCCCGCCGGTTCAACGCGACCAGTTATCGGAACTGAGAGTATCGATTTCCGTCCTCTCGCCGTTGGAGAAAGTCGACAACCTCGAGAACATCATCGTCGGGCGGGACGGCCTGCTCGTCGTCGATTCGGAATGCCGGGGGCTTCTACTTCCCCAGGTTGCTCCTGAGCAGGGGTGGGACCGAGAAGGTTTTCTAGATGGTGTCTGTCGGAAAGCCGGATTGCCGGACTCCGCCTGGCGGACGGGACGACTCGAGATATTCGGTTTCCAGACCGAGAATTTTTCTGAAGGTGAAAACGAGGTCGCGGTTGGGATGCAGGCCGTAACGAAAACGTAGTCCCAACCGCTTTTGGCGAGGGCTAGAATGAGGACGAGGAGGAGGCCAACGTCTATTAACCTGACGTCAACAAATTGTTCACACCAAATTAACCCTCACGGGTTGACCCGCCGCGGTGAATCAAGATAATAGAACTTCCGACTAGCTGAATGAACCCGTCCTGCCGAGAAACCGCTCCTAGCCCGGCATCGCCGGGGCACCTTCTGCTGCGCCTCGCTTCGATCCTATTGTTGCTTTTCGTTTTCCTGATTGGAGTGAAGGGGCTCGGGGACGGCTTCAAGATGCTGGGCCGAGATCTTCTGGCGGGCTTCTTTACCGCCACCGAAAATCCCTTTATCGGCCTGATGGTAGGGATTCTGACAACGACGCTCGTCCAGAGCTCCTCGGTGACGACCTCCATGATTGTCGGTCTGGTCGCGGCACCGGAAAACCCATTGCCTCTCGCCAACGCGGTGCCCATGGTGATGGGTGCGAATATCGGCACGACGGTTACCAACACCATCGTGGCGTTGGCCCACATGGGGCGTCCAGAGGAGTTCCGTCGAGCCTTTGCGGTCGCCACCTGCCATGACTTCTTCAACTACATGAGTGTCGCGATCCTGATTCCGTTGGAGCTGACGACGGGCTTCCTGCAAAGGGCGGCCGCCTTCCTGGTTGCCCCGCTCGAGGGAGTCGGGGGTATCAAATACGAGAGTCCGCTCAAAGATGCGCTCAAGGCTGGTCTCGCCCCGGTCAAAAATTTCGCCAAGCTGCTGTTTGAAAGCGAGCGGGGCCAAGCAGTTGTGGTCATCTTTGTGAGCGCCTTATTGATCTTCACCGCCTTGGCGTTATTGGTGAAGGTGATGAGGTTGGTCATGCAGACCAGGGTGGAGAGTTACGTGGGCAGTGTCCTCGGTTCGAGCACACTTTTGTCGATGTTGATCGGCGTCATCGTGACGGTCATGGTCCAGTCGAGCTCCATCACCACGTCGTTGCTGGTGCCGTTGGCGGGAGCGGGGTTGTTGACCCTCAAGCAGGCGTTTCCAATCACTCTGGGGGCGAACATCGGCACCACCGTCACCGCGCTTCTGGCGTCGCTGGCGGTGTCAGGACCCAACGCCGCGGCCGGTGTCGAGATCGGTTTGGTTCACCTGCTATTCAACCTCACTGGGACACTGCTCATTTATCCCGTGCCCGCGATCCGCAATATTCCCTTGAGGGTGGCCCGCGGTCTGGCCGATCGCGCGGTGCAGTCCCGCAAAGTGGCTCTAGCCTATGTGGTCGGGCTGTTTTACGGCGTCCCGGCTCTCTTGATAGTCTTGAATAAGATCCTTAGGTGATAATTAGGGGAGACACCCATGCTTCGTGAATTGCTCACCATATTTCGTTCCGAGAATCCGCTCAATGCGATGGGCAAAAAGTTCGCCAAGATGCTGCAGCTGACCCTCGAAATGACGACCCGCGCCGGCGACATCTTTTTCGATAACCAAAACTCTCCCGAAGAGCGGACCCGGATCTACGAACAGGATGTACGGGTCAATCAGCTGGAGCGTTCGATTCGTAAGAGGGTCGTAGCCCATTTGTCGATTCCGGGGAACACTCAAGACGTTCCATACTCACTGCTTTTGATGAGTCTGGTGAAAGACGTGGAGCGGATCGGGGACTACGCCAAGAATCTTGCGGAGCTCGTCGACTTTCGCCCCGGGTCGCTACCGGAAGATGAGATTGTCAACGAGCTCAAGGAGATCCGCCGGGGTGTCGAAGACGCCTTCCAGTCCACCCTGGACATCTTTGCGACGTCCGACACTGAGCGCGCCATGCAATACATTCACCAGGGCCGAGACCTTGCCCACCGGTGTGATTCACTGATTCAACGTGTTGCCAGCGCAAGCCACGATGCTGCTACGACCACGGTATTGGTTCTTTGCTCGCGCTATTACAAGCGCATCGGTGGCCACGCGCTCAATATTTTGTCCGCCGTGGTGATGCCGCTCCACAAGATCGACTACTACGACGAGAATGAGATTCCCAAGAAGCAGCAAGAGACGGCTGCCTCGAGCTAAGCCCTGAGCCCACGCGGAGCGGCGCTGGCGGCCGCAGCGAAGCCAGTCGAGCGTAGGCCGCGCCCGAGCGAGGAGCGAGGGTGCAGTTGAACCAAGACGCGAGTCGCGGAGCGAGCAGCGAACGGGGGGAGCCTTCAGCCGTCGCGCAGGCACCGGTTGACGAAGCGACGAGCACGGGGGTGGGGCCCCGTGAAACTGAAAGACTGCGTCCCCGCGCGTATTAATAAAACCTTAATACGGCGTAACTCTGAGGACCTCAGAAACCGTCGACACTCCCCGCACCAGTTTTTCTATGGCGGACTCACGTAGAGACCGCATCCCTTCCTCGCGGGCGGTGCGGACGATTGCCGGCGCTTCGGCCTTCCCGACGATCAGCTTACGGATCTTGGAAGAGACCGGCATGACTTCGTACACGCCGCTGCGGCCTACGTAGCCGGTCTGCCGGCAGTGGATGCAGCCCTTACCGCGTCGGAAATGCAGCCCGGAGATTTTCTCGTAGGGGACCTGGAGAGCCAAAGCTTCCTCCTCGGTGGGTTTGCACTCCTCGATGCACTTCGAGCAGATGGTTCGCACTAACCGCTGCGCCAAGACCCCGACCAGCGTAGATGTGATGAGGAAGGGCTGTATCTTGAGGTCCAAAAGGCGCGTGATAGCCGAAGGGGCGTCGTTAGTGTGTAGCGTGGAAAGTACAAGGTGACCGGTGAGTGCGGCCTGCACGGCCATGTCCGCTGTTTCATGGTCTCGAATCTCCCCCACCATCACCACATCAGGGTCCTGGCGAAGCACGGTGCGGATGGCGTTGGCGAAGGTGACCCCGATCTGAGGCATGATCTGCACTTGGTTGAAGTCCTCATGGATCAACTCGACCGGGTCTTCGACGTTGACGATATTGATCTCGGGTCGTGAAAGATGGCGGAGTGCGGAGTAAAGCGTCGTGGTTTTTCCGCTTCCGGTGGGACCGGTAACGAGGATGATGCCTTCCTTGTGAGAGAGAAATGATTGGAATTTCGGGAAGTCCTTTTCCGAGAAGCCGAGCTCGTCCAGCGACTGGAGCAAAATGTCGGGATCGAATATGCGGAGCACGCATTTCTCGCCAAAGACGGTAGGCATCGTCGACACCCGAATCTCTATCTCCTTGCCACCTCGATCCCGCTTGATTCGTCCATCCTGCGGGCGCCGTTTCTCGGCGATGTTGAGCCCGCTCAGCATCTTGATACGACTCGCCACCGCTTGATAAACGATCTTGGGAATGACGTGCACGTCGTGGAGCACGCCGTCGATGCGCAAGCGCACCAGTGCGATGTTCCGCTTGGGCTCCAGGTGTATGTCGGAGGCTCGCTGCTCAAACGCGTGATCCAGCAGGCTGTCCAAAGCGGTGACGACCGGCTGCATCGAGGGGTCCATCTCCTCCGAGGGACCGGACAGGAACTCTTGGTTGGTTACGTCGATGGAGGAGATGCGCCCTTCGGTAAGCTGGCTTTCCGCGGCTTGGAGGGAGGTCTTGAGGTCGTAGAAGCCTTTGTTGACGGTTTCGATATCGGTGCGAGTGGCGACCACCAGCTTGACCTCGAGCCCCGCGAATTGCTGAAGATCCCGTAACGGAGCGAGGTTGAAAGGATTGGCTATCGCCACGGTGATGCCGTTCTGGTGCTTCGAGATCGCACACATGGTGTGCTTGCGCGCGAAAGGGGCGGGCAGAGCGCTAGTGACGACATCGAGGTCGAGGTCCAGAGGATTGATCTTCAAGAACGGGAGCTTTGCGTGTTGCGCAACGGCCTGAGCGATTTCGATTTCGCTCAGAACACCCAGCTGTAAGATGATATCGGCTTCGGGGCCAGGGTTCAGCTTGCGCGCGCGCCTGACCTTCTCGACCTGCTCCGCGGTCAGGAGCCCCTGTGTGGACAGAATATCCAGAAGTTCGGGGATGTTCGTCGAAGCAGCGGTCGCTGCGGGGCGTCGCGTGGAGGCCATTCGAATTCCTAGCGGAACATTCATTATCCCGTCCTCCTGATATGAAGTCAATGACGAGATCGGCCCTTCGAATCCGCCCTTTCGCGGCTATCTTCCTGTAAAAAAAAGGCTTGAGGGGTTGACACGGTTCTTGCGTCTTGCTATACTCCCGGGCCACGTTGGTGTTTTGTAGGCGCGTAGCTCAGTGGGAGAGCGCTACCTTGACGTGGTAGATGTCGGGGGTTCAAATCCCTCCGCGCCTACCATTTGCTGGATATCTTGCCATCTGCGAGGATCCTAGCGATCCGCCGCGGATTTTTTTGTGGGCCAAGCCATCTTCGAACTATGAGTGATCAAGGCGTCATCTCGATAACGTTGCCCGACGGGAACAGGAGGGAGGTTTCCGCCGGCACGACGGTGAAGGAGATCGCGGATGAGATCTCGCGCGGTCTGTCTAAGCGTGCGCTCGCCGCCAAGGTTGACGGCTTGCAAGTTGATCTGTCTCATCCAATGAAGTCCGACGCAAAGCTCGAAATTCTGACGGCCAAAGATCCCGAGGTGCTCGAAATCTACCGGCACAGTTCGGCTCATTTGTTAGCGGCGGCGGTCCTAGAGCTCTTCCCGGAGGCCAAGTGCGGCGTGGGCCCGCCCACCGAGGAGGGATTCTTTTACGATTTCCAGATGCCGCGGCCCTTCACGCCCGAAGATCTCGAGGCCATCGAAAAAAGAATGAAGGAGATCGTCGGTCGGAATGTTCCTTATCGGCGCGTGGAGATGCCGAAAGCGGAAGCCATCGAAAAATTCCGTGAGCTGGGGCAAGACTTAAAGTTGGAGCTGGTCGAGGAAAAAGGCGAACCCGTCGTTTCCTGCTATTGGTTGGGGGAGTTTTTCGATTTTTGCCGAGGACCCCATATTCCTTCGAGCAGCCAGGTCAAGGCGCTAAAAGTCCTCGGTTGCTCCGGGGCCTATTGGAAGGGCGATGAGAGTAATGCGCCGATGCAGCGGATCCATGCGACTAGCTTCTTCAATCAAAAAGAGCTAGACGAGCATCTTCATCGGGTCGAAGAAGCCAAGCGCCGCGATCATCGGAAGCTCGGGCGCGAGTTGGGGCTCTTCACCATCGTGAGCGAGGCACCCGGGCAAGTGTTCTGGCTACCCAACGGATGGCGCATCGTGAATTTGCTAATGGACTACATGCGAGAGAAGCTCGAGCGGCGCGACTACCTCGAGATCCGTACCCCCCTCATCTTGGATGAAGAACTTTGGCGCCGGACCGGCCACCTGGATCACTACCAGGACAATATGTACTTTGTCGAGAATGAAGAGAATGAATCGACTCGATTCGGCATCAAGCCGATGAATTGCCCGGGCGCAGCCATCGTTTACGAAAGCGAGTTGCGATCGTACCGAGATCTGCCCCTGCGGCTCGCAGAGTTCGGACATTGCCATCGGCTCGAGCGCTCCGGCGTGCTTTCCGGCCTCACCCGGGTACGCGCCTTCCTTATGGACGATGCCCATATTTACTGCACCATGGCGCAGGTCCAGTCGGAGGTCGAGGACCTCATCGATTTGGTCTTCGAGGTCTACCGCGAATTGGGGTTCGAAGGGACTCGAGTCGAGCTTTCGAGCCGGCCCGAAAGCTCCATCGGAACGGCAGAGCAGTGGGAAGAGGCGGAGGCCGCTCTCCAGAAGGCACTCGAGGGAAAGGGTTGCGAGTTCGGGATGAATCCGGGTGATGGGGCGTTTTACGGGCCCAAGATAGATTTTCACGTCAAAGACGCCCTGGGCCGCTCGCACCAGTGTGCAACCATCCAACTGGATTTCTTTCAGGCCGAGAGGTTCGATCTGCATTACGCGGCTGAAGACGGTACCAGGCAGCGTCCGGTCGTCATTCATAGGGCCATATTCGGCTCGTTCGAGCGATTCGTCGCCATTCTGATCGAGCACACGGGCGGAGCCTTTCCGTATTGGCTGGCACCGGTCCAGGCGGTAGTGCTCCCGATTGCCGAACGCCATACCGAATATGCCCAGCAAGTGACGGAAGCCCTTCGTAGAGAGGGCATTAGGGTCAAACTCGACGCCCGCAGCGAGAAGACCGGCTACAAAATCCGGGATGCCCAGTTGAAGAAAATTCCCTTCATGCTGGTGCTCGGGGATCGCGAAGTGGAGGCTCAGAACCTATCGGTCCGGAATCGGACTGAGGGTGACAAGGGGGCGATGAGCCTCCAGGAGTTCGTCCACCAGGGGAAAGACCTCGTCGAGCGCCGGGCTCTTACCCTCTAGGCACTAACTAGTCCGTGACAGGAGTCGATTTAGGCAGTAGAATTGCCTGGCTATGAAAGGCATAATAAGGTTAAGTCCATGGACTACCTTCCCGTTTCAAGGGGAGCCCTGTAGTCGCGAGTCATATTTTTCATTCAGGCGGAGGTGAGCCATCGAAAAATCGGTCCGGGTTAACGAACGGATCCGGGTACGTGAGATTCGGTTAATCGACGAGGACGGAACACAAATTGGCATCATGCCTCCCGAGGAAGCTCTCAAGATGGCTCGGGAGAAGGATTTGGATTTGGTTGAGATCGTGGCGACAGCCCGCCCGCCCGTTTGCCGGATCATGAACTTCGGCAAGTTCCTCTACCAAAGAAACAAGCGCGCGCACGAGGCCAAGAAGCACCAGCGGCAGATACAAGTCAAGGAGGTAAAGTTCAGGGTGAAGATCGATCACCACGATTATGAGTTTAAGAAAAATCATATCATCCGCTTCCTCCAAGAGGGTAACAAGGTCAAAGCGACGGTCATGTTTCGCGGGCGCGAGCGCTCACACGGTGAGCTCGGGGACAAAATCCTGAATCGGCTCATCGGGGAGTTACAAGAAATGGCTACGGTCGAAATGAGGTCCAGGATGGAAGGCAATCAGAAATACCTCATTTTGGCACCGAGCAAAGCCGTCATGGAAAAGCTCAAGACTCAGAAGGAGGAGGTCGCGCCAGCCGCGGAAGCCGAAGCCTGAGCAGGACGACAGCGGGGCGAGAGCCCTCAGCCGTCACGCAGGTGCTTGCCACCGGAGTGACTCGCCTGGGGGTGGGGCCCCAGGCGAATAAATGGAAGCCGCGAGCGAGCGAAGAGCGAGCGAGCATTAAATAATGGAGAAGCACTCTTGAAGATGAAATCACATCGCGGAGCCGCAAAGCGGTTCCGCAAGACAGCTAGCGGCAAGATTAAGCGTGGACACGCTTATCGCAGCCACATCCTTACCAAGAAGACCACGGGGCGAAAGCGCAAGCTTCGCAAGGGAGGGTTGGTCTTCAAGGGTGATGCGCGACGCCTGATCCACCGCTTGCCTCGCTAAGCTCCGTACTAGGAGAGTCAACACCAAAACGTTCGAGATCACGCCTGCTTTTCTCTGGACAGGGTAAGCGGCCGAGAACAACATCGGAGTCATAAGTAAATGCCTAGAGTCAAACGTGGAAACAATCGCCGACAACGTCGGAAAAAGGTCCTGAAACTAGCCAAGGGCTATCGCGGTACCAAGAGCAAGTTGTACCGCTCTGCGAAGGAGTCGGTGGACAAGGCGCTCAGCTACGCGTATCGAGACCGGCGCGCACGGAAACGCGATTTCCGGAGACTTTGGATCATTCGGATCGGTGCTGCCGCCCGCTCGTGTGATTTGTCCTACAGCACGTTCATGAATGGGCTGGCTAAAGCGGATGTCGGGCTCAACCGAAAGCAGTTGGCCGAGCTCGCGGTGCGGGACGAAGCCGCTTTTCGCGAGCTGGCCAATGTCGCGCGCCAGGCGCTCGCCGCCTGAGGCATTTTCGAGGGTTGTTTTCATCGCCACCCCGATCCTTGGCACTGACGTCATGGCAAACAACGCCGACCCACCGCGGGAGCTGGAGCTCCTCGGCGAAAAGGTTCGCCAGGCCAAGGAGTTCATCGGTCGGTTAAAGGAGAGCAACCGGGCCCTTACTGCCGAGGTGGCCGAGCTAAAAAGCCGCCTCGATGGTGAGGAGGCGGGGGAAGGCCAAAAGAAGACCAGCCCACCTCGCCGACAATCCAAGTCGGCTCAATCGGCACAGCTAGAGCTGCTGCGGCGCGAGCGCAAGGAGATCCGCGAAAAGATCTCTCACCTCCTTCAGAAGTTGGGAGGGGACTCGACCTCCAGTTCGGCGGGCTGATTAACACCAAGCGCGTCAGATTCAAACCCCCGCTGTCCATCTTGAATTGCCGCGCCTACTCGCCTAGAATGAGCCTTGAGTCGGTCGGCCAAACCGACCGCTAACTGCTATGCAAGAAAAGACGGACTCCAAGTTGATCTCGGTTGAGATTTTTGGTGAAACCTACAAAGTCCGAGGTGACGAAGACCGAGGTTACATCGCGGATCTGGCCCGCTACGTGGACTCCAAGATGAAGAGCATCACCGAGTCGAGTGTTACCGGCGACTCGCTGAGAGTCGCGATCTTGGCGGCCCTGAATATCGCCGATGAGTACTTCAAACTGCAAGGCAAACACGAGGATTCGCGGGCACTTGTGGCCGAGCAGGCAAATGAGTTAACCGAGGTTCTGGACGAGGTTCTCCGGGAAGACCAATCGGGTGTTGTTTCTTGAAACTTTCTGGGGAGAGGCATAGAATCGAGTTGGCCCTGCTTTGTTCGTGATGGGAACATATATTTTGAGCCAACATCTATTTGAACGGGTTGTCGAACTCTCACCATGCGCAAGCCTCCTCGCGAGGAAGCCTTAAGTGAGGGGGAGATGACCCACCTAGAAACGAGGTTCAAATAGGATTTCCACACGGCAAAGCGGGGCTACTTCAAAACCCGTCTCCCTCCAAGACATACGTTTTTTGAAGCCGCTCCATTCGGATCAAGCCGGGTCGTGAATACTTGAGAAGCGCGTCTTCACCCGGGACGGAGCAAGCTCACCGTCATCGGTGAAACCCGCTCGGTCGACTTCGCGAAGTGACGCAACTCCTCCTTGAATCTCGCCATCGAGCCCCCTTCGTCCTATGAAGCTCTCCGACCTTGGTGAAGACCGTTTCTTGGAGCGCGTCCGCGCACGAATGCCGAGGCCCGGGCCGCAGGTGAAGCTCGGAATCGGCGATGACGCGGCGGCGCTCGTGATCCCCAGCGGCGAACAGGCCTTGGTCTCTACCGACGTGATGGTCGAGGGGGTGCACTTTACACGTCGCACCCTGCCCCCTCGATTCGTTGGTCGAAAGGCCGTCGCCATCAATGCCAGCGACATCGCTGCCATGGGAGGGCAACCGGTGGCGGTGCTGCTGTCTCTGGCGACTCCGCTGGACACCGGGGTCGGGGAGCTCTTGGAGCTCTTCGATGGTCTGATTGCGCGGGCCGGTGAACTCGGTCTCGATCTGGTAGGAGGAAACCTCTCCTCCTCACTTGGTCCCATCGTGCTCGACGTGACGGTTGTCGGCGCGACACGCAAGGGGAGGCTATTGCCCCGAACCGGCGCTCGAGCCGGTGACGCGATCTATGTATCCGGAAAGCTGGGCGCTTCGGCTGCCGGCCTCAGCCTTCTCAATGACGGAATGGTCTTTTCGGCATCGGGTGGGCTGGTTGTTCCCAGCGCGCTACGAGGGGGGCCGCTCCCGTTGGCGGAACAGTGTTTGAACGCGCACATGGAACCGGAACCACGCGTGGAGCTTGGCAAGTTTCTTTGCGAGCGAGGAATCGCGAGTGCCTGCATCGATCTCTCGGATGGCTTGGCCCGGGATCTAAATCGCCTTTGCGCGGCCAGCGATGTGGGCTCGCGGATCAACGAGGCGGCCCTGCCAATCCACCCCGGCGTTCTAGCCTGGGAACGGTTGAGAAAGAAATCGCCGCTGGAAGTAGCCTTGTCGGGCGGGGAAGACTACGAGCTCTTATTCACTACGCGAAAGGAGGAGCGGCTCGAGAAATGGAGGGCGGAGTTCGAAACTCCCCTGACACGGATCGGCGAGGTCACGAAGGCTAGCGAGGGCGTCCTGCTGGTCACGTTGGACGGAGAAAGACGTGCCCTCGAGCCCGCCGGGTGGGACCACTTCCGTACGCGTCGGGCCGGTGGCCGCGTCACATGAGTGACTCGAAGCTAGGCCGGCTGCGCGCATTCCTGGGCCAACTACTTCATCTCGGGGATAGCCCCGAGCGCACTGCGTTGGCGTTCTCGATCGGGGTCTTTTTCAGTTTCTCGCCGTTCGTCGGACTGCACACCGTTATGGGATTGGCCACCGCTTTCCTGTTCAAGCTCAACCGGCTGGCTTTATTGATCGGCGTCTATGTCAATAACCCCTGGACTATGGCCCCGGTGGCGTCGCTCGGTACGGCCCTTGGCTTCTACATCCTAGGTACGGAAAACAAGTTTGCCGATGTCTCGTGGAATACGATGCTGACTGGGTCGTTTTGGAAGGAGATGTTCTCAGATGTCAACAACTTGCTCTTGCCGTTCTTCGTCGGAAATCTAATTCTTTCCGTGGGCGCCGCAGTGCTCGCCTACTGGGTTTTGAGGGGGATCCTGATCCGCCATGGAGTCCAGCGTGAGGCTCTTAGTCCAGCGGAGGACGCTTCTTCGCGAAATCGGTAGCCTGCTCGAATGCGTGGGCGATGCGGAGGATCGTCCCTTCCGCGAAGTGCTTCCCCAGAAGCTGCAGGCCGATGGGTAGCCCGCCTCCACTGAACCCGGCGGGAACGCTGATCGCCGGAATGCCGACCAAGTTTGCGGTGATTGTAAAAACGTCGGACAGATACATCTGTAATGGGTCTTCGAGTTTCTCTCCCAACTTGAAGGCTGGCGTCGGCGTGGTGGGGAGTGCAACCGCGTCCACTTTCTCGAATGCTTGTTGAAAATCACGGGCAATCAGCGTCCGCACCTTCTGGGCCTTGACGTAGTACGCATCGTAGTATCCCGCCGAGAGAACATAAGTTCCCAGCATGATACGGCGTTTCACTTCGGCGCCGAAGCCTTCTTCCCTCGTCTGCCGGTACATTTGTTGAAGGTCTTGCGCGTCGCTGGCTTGCAGGCCGTATCGAACCCCATCGTACCGAGCCAAGTTGGAGCTCGCCTCGGAGGTCGAGATCAAGTAGTAGCAGGCGACCGCATGCGCGGAAGCGGGCAGATCGATTTCTACTGCCTCGACCCCCATCTCTTCGAGAGTCACGATCGCCGAGCGGTAGCAATCCAGCACGTCGGAATCGAGGCCCTCGGTAGGAAGCTCACGCGGGACGCCGATCCGAAGTTTAGAGACGCCTCGGTTCAGTTGCTCGAGATAGTCTTCGGTGGGCTCCGCGGCGCTAGTGGCATCGAGTGGGTCGTGACCGGCCATGACCCCGAGGAGCAATGCGGCGTCTTCGACCGAGCGGGTCAGGGGGCCGATTTGATCGAGCGAGGATGCGAAGGCCACCAGCCCATAACGAGACACACGTCCGTACGTTGGCTTGAGTCCGGTAACGCCGCAGAGCGCCGCTGGTTGCCGGACCGATCCGCCGGTATCCGTTCCCAAGGCGGCGGGTACTTCACTTGCCGCGACGGCGGCTGCCGATCCGCCACTCGACCCGCCGGGGACGCGTCCCAGGTCCCAGGGATTGCTGGTGGGATGGAACGCGGAATTCTCCGTCGACGACCCCATCGCGAATTCGTCAAGGTTGCACTTGCCGACGAGAACCGCTCCCTCCGCCAAAAGCCGATCGATGGCCGTGGCGTTATAGGGTGGGACGTAGCCTTCGAGGATGCGTGACCCGCAGGTGCACGGAGTTCCCCTCATCGAGATGATGTCTTTGATGGCCAGGGGTACGCCGTGGAGTTTGCCAGCCGATTCACCTCGTGCTTGACGCTCGTCGAGCTCCTTGGCACGCGTCAGGGCCTTTTCGGAAGTCCGACTCAAGAACGCGCGCACCTTTGGCTCGAGCCGATCGGTGCGTTCCACGAAAGCGCGGGTCACGTCGTGAGACGATAACGAGCCACTGGCAATCTGCTCGCGAATCTCGGCGGCTGTGAGGTCCGTCGGATTCACGGAATCACTCTAGGGACTTTGATTAGCCCGTCGTTTTTGGCGGGTTTGGCGGGCTGTTTAGATGAGCTGGGTGCGAGGCGGAGCACCTCGTCCTGAGGTAGGCACGGCGTTTCTTCGTCCTCACGGAAGGCGTCGTCTCGAAGCAGCGCATGAGACGTGGGCTCGACGCCGTCGGTGTCGAGGGTGTCGATACCCTCCGCGTAGGCCAGAATCGCTTCCAGCTGCGTGGCGAACTTCTGCTTCTCCTCCACTGTTAGCTCGAGATGCGCGAGCGCCGCGATGTTCTCGACGTCCTTCTGGGTGATTCTTGCCATGGTCTAGGTCTCGATCCGGTAGTATATACTGTCCGTCTATGGGCACAGAGATGACCCGAGATACCGAAGCTGCTACCGCTTCGGCCGCTACTAAAGGTTCCGCGACGTCCTCGAAGGACCCGGAAATCTCCGTCGTCGTCCCAGTCTTTAACGAAGAAGGGAACCTGTCTCCGCTCTTCCGAGAGCTCACGGATGTGCTCGAATCCTACGGCCGTTCTTACGAGATGCTTTTCGTGGACGACGGTAGCACCGATGCTAGTTTCGCCATCTTGAGCTCGCTGCACAGCAATGATCCCCGTGTTCGGGTGATCCGCTTTCGGCGAAACTTCGGCCAGACTGCCGCTCTGGCGGCCGGATTCGATCATGCCAAGGGATCGATCGTGGTTACGCTCGACGGCGACCGGCAGAACGATCCGTCGGACATTCCCGCCATGATAGAGAGGCTGGAAAAGGGCTTCGATATGGTCTGCGGCTGGCGGAAGCAGCGGCAAGACCCGTTACTCTCGCGTCGAATTCCGTCGCAGATCGCAAACCGCCTCATATCGTTCACCACCGGCGTCCACCTCCATGACTACGGTTGTACTCTGAAAGTCATGAGGTCGGAGGTGGCAAAGAACATTCAGCTTTATGGAGAGATGCACCGTTTCATCCCCGCCGTCGCGAGTTGGATGGGGGTAGACATCGACGAGGTCGTCGTTTCTCATCGTCCTCGCCAAGCAGGGCAATCTAAGTACGGCATCACGCGCACATTTCGTGTCCTGCTAGATCTGCTCACGGTCAAGTTCCTCCTGAACTACTCCAGCCGACCCTTGCAAATCTTCGGCTCGGTGGGTTTCTTATTGGGAGGAACGGGCTTCGTTCTAGGCTGCTACTTGACCTGGGTGAAGTACGGGCTCGGCCAGGCGATCTCGGGCCGGCCCCTGCTTTTGCTGGCGATCTTGCTGATGTTCAGCGGACTTCAGCTGGTGAGTTTGGGATTGCTAGGCGAGCTACTAGCGCGCCTCTATCACGAGACGCGCTCGCGCCCCCCCTATGCGATTCGAGAGATGCTGTCGGCTCAGGACTGAGCTCCCGCCGATTACTCCGTCACTCCGATTTCCACGTTCGAATAGATCGCCCCCTCGGGTGTTTCGAAGCGCATGCTGGCTCCTAGCTCGATGCGATGGACCTGTGGCGTATAAGGCTGGCGGTACTCGAAGAAGATACGCTCGACGTCATCGATGAACAGCCGAACAAAGGTACGGTTCTCTGATCCTTCCGGTCCCCATTGCCAACGGAAGTGATGGATTTGGTCGGCCTTCCACCCGAGAAACGCACTGAACCCGTCGATCTGTTTCCCGTTCGAGATCCAGCGGATGCGTAGGTATCTCAGAGTGCTGGTCGAAGTTCGATCTTGCTTCTGAATGCTGGCGCGAAAGGGATTCGTGGTGAAGTCGCTGCCAGCGCTGGGGTCCCACATGACCACGAGATGACGGGCTCCGGAACCGATATTGCCGATAGCCAAACCCGTCATGTCCCACTCTATGTAACCAGCCGCGAGCGTGTCCAGGTTGTAGATAATGTGATTGGAGCGCGCCTGCACCAACCAGCCTTGGTCGGTGAAGACCCCACCGCGACGTGTCCCAACCGTCGATCCGTTGGTAAGTGGATCGAAGACCAGGACGCCGCCTCGGGGCTCATTGGATTTGAAGGCGGTGAGTACATCGAAATCCGCCACTGCAGAAAAGGGCCCATCGATACCCGAGGCTCTGGCTCGCGCACGCCAGAAGTGTTCCCCGTTGCCGAGGTTTACCGTGACCTTCCACGAAGTCTGACCGCTAGCATCCTGCCCTACGCCATCGATCTGGGCGACGATATTGGTGAACCCGGAATCGGTGGCCACTTGGAACGTGTATGAGGCCGAGCCACCGTCACTCACCGTTACGTTGGTGACAGTCAGTGTGGGTTTTGTCTCGCTGGTTTCGCTACCCGCTGCTGGACTTACGATGCCCGGGGCGCCAAGCGTGGTGCTAGGCCCGGAAGGTGAATCATCGCCGCAGCCGTTGAAAAATCCCGCGGCAAGAGTCAGCGCTGTTAGAAAGAAAAGTCTGTTGTTTGCCAGTTGATTCATCCGTCCCTCTAATAGCAAGTGGGCTGAGCTCCCGCATGGAGGGAGCCCAGCCCTGTTTGTATTCTACTTCTCAAAAATTCTGACGTTCGAATAGACGGCGTCGGTGATAGATTCCGCTCGCGCCGCGACCCCCATCTCTACAGTGTGATTACTCGGATTATAAGGCGGATCGTACTCGATCTCGAGCATCAAGCGGCCGTCGAGGTACAAGAATGCGAAATTCGAGTCGTCGCTGACTGGACCCCACTCCAGAAGCCAGGTGTAGATCTGGTTCGGATCCCATCGTAGAAAGTTGGTTCCTTCCTCGCCCAAGTCCCCCTGCGAGATCCACCGCATTCGGAGAAATGGAGGGTTGTGCTGTGGAGGGTGGATCTTCAAGACGTGAACGCGGTAAGCGTTTTCTCGGAAGGCACCGTCTCTGGGGTCCCACATCCCCATCACCATGAACTCGTTGGACCGGTTGTTCTCCACCTTGAGCCCGGTCATCTGCCACTCAACGGAACCGGCTACCAGCGTTCGAATTTCGTAGCGGAGGAAATCGAAGCGGGTCGTGACCAGCCAACCTTCCGGAGTGAGCCTTCCTCCACCTCGCCGGGTGGCTTCGGTCCTGCCGTTGGTGAGCGGGTCGAAGAGGATCTCTCGTCCTTCGGGGTCCTTCACATTGACGTTGACCTGGAAGTCCGCCACCGAGGAAAACGGCCCTTCCGTACCACTCGCCACCGCGCGAGCTCGCCAGAAGTGGTCACCCCCGCTCAGTGCCGACCTCACTCGCCAGGACGTCTCACCGCTGCCATCCTCTTCCACACCGCCACTCTCGGCTACAATATCGGCGAAGTTGGAATCGGTGGCCACTTGAAATGTGTAGGTTGCGCCACTTCCGTCGCTTACCGTCACGTTCGCGACGACCAAAGTGGGTCGATCTCCGACGCTGGCGCCATCCGGGCCTACAACCGTTGGCGCGCTGATCGTAACGCTGACTGATGTCGTACCAGTGTTGCTTTCGTCGCTCCCGCACGCGGCGAGCAAAGCAGCTCCCGCGAGCAGAACGGACGAAGCGACGCCCCAGCTTGATCGTTCGGCTTTCATTCTGGTGCTTCCTCCTAAATGGTTGGTAATTCGGCGCGCCGACGGGGTGGTAGTTGGGAATCCCAATAGGGAGCCCCAGGCGGCCACAAAAGAAGGTAGACTACCACGTGGCAAGGGAGAAGTCCAGAGCTCTCAAAACACAGGGCCCTAAGGGGTTCCGGGGGTGGTCGACACCCCAAAAGGGCGCGATGACGCCCTGGAGGATGAGGCGGTGAAGGTCCTGGTTACGGGAGCAAGCGGGTTTACGGGTAGTCACCTCGTCAGGCTCTTGACCGAGGCCGGCCACCAGGTTCGTGTACTCGTTCGTCCTTCGAGTCGGCTGGACTTGTTGGAGGGGCTCGCGACGGAGCAGATTCAGGGGGATCTTACCGATGCAGAAGGCATCCGCCGCGCCGTCGCGGGCACCGAGCGCATCTTTCACCTCGCCGCGTTGTACCGTGAGGCCAAGCTCCCGGATCGGGTTTACTACAACGTCAACGTCGAAGGGACGCGGCGTCTAGCCGAGGCGGCTCTCTTGGAAGGCGGCGTGCCGCTCATCTATTGCAGCACTTGCGGAGTGCACGGGGAAGTGGCCGAGCCTCCCGCAGACGAGGAAGCCCCTTACAATCCTGGGGATATCTATCAAGAAACCAAGGTGGAGGCGGAAAAGCTGCTCCTTTCGATGAATCGGGAGCGGGGACTTCACGTCGTCATCCTGCGACCGGTTGGAATCTATGGACCGGGAGACCGGCGCTTGCTAAAACTGTTTCGCGGGATCGCCCGCGGCCACTTTCCCATGATTGGAAAGGGTGACGTCTTCTACCACCTCACGCATGTCGAGGACGTGGCCCGGGGTTTCATGCGTGCCGCCGAAGTCTCATCCGCGAATGGGAAGGCCTTTATCATCGCGGGTGCGCGCTACACGACCATCAACGAGTTGATCGAGATCATCGCTGGTGCCGCCAATGTCTCTCCGCCCAGATTGCGGCTTCCCGCCGGACCGATGTATGCCGCCGCGGTCGTCTGCGAAGGCATTTGCCGCCCTCTCGGTATTGAGCCACCGCTTTACCGTCGCCGCCTGGATTTTTTCCTGAAGCATCGGGCCTTCAAGATCGACAAGGCTCGGGACGAGCTAGGGTGGAATCCGGAGGTCGACTTGGAGCAGGGGGTTCGCCAGACGCTTGACACCTACCGCTCGCAGGGCTGGCTTTAGACCGTTAGAATGAGTGTCATGGCGTCGCCTGCGAGCTCCGATCGGAAGAACGATCCACGGATCGGCGTTGCGCAGCAAGAGCTGTTCGACGAGAACAAGAGCAAAGTCACGAAATACAGCGAGTTCGTCGTCGGAAGGAGCGGTGTTCTGCCCCTCCTGGGCTACGAATTCGTGACGATGATGTCGTCGTGGGTTCCGGGAGCCTTAGGGTTGTTCTTGAGAAGCAAACTCTACCCGCTGCTACTCGGGTCGTGCGGGCGCAACGTGACTTTCGGGCAAAACGTCGTCCTGCGCCATCCTCACAAGATCCGCATCGGCTCGAACGTCGTGGTGGACGACAATTGTCTGCTGGATGCGAAAGGGCTCGATAATCGCGGCATCGACCTGGAAGATGGTGTCTGGGTCGGTCGCAATACGATCCTTTCCTGCAAGAACGGCAACATTCGCCTCGGGGAGAAGGCCAACGTCGGTTTCAATTGCGAAATCGCCGCCGCGGGCGACGTTCGCATCGGGAAACAGGTGCTCCTGGCGGCCTATGTCTATATCGTCGGTGGCGACCACCTGCACGAGAGAACGGATGTCCCGGTAGCCGAGCAAGGCCGAACCGCACAGGGACTGGCAATTGAGGATGGCGCCTGGGTCGGGGCCCACGTTGTCGTTGCCGACGGGGTTCGAATTGGTAAACATGCTATTATTGGGGCCGGCGGTGTAGTTCTCGAGGACGTTCCCGATTACCACATTGCAGGTGGAGTACCGACGCGGCTCCTTCGGGATCGCCGGGACGCCTCTGCGGACGACGCCAGTTAATCGCTAATCAAATGTTCGGAACCAAGAATTACGTCGGCAAGCTTCTGAGGCGCAGTGTGCCCTCGGTGCCCATGGACTTCGTGAAGACGCAAGTGGTGGGGCGTTTCAAGCCGATCCCTCCCGTGGTCTTGATCCTAAACGTGTCCTACAAGTGTGACTCCAAGTGCGTGATGTGCAATTCTTGGAAAATGCCGTATCACGACGACCTGACTACCGACGACTACCGCAAGGCCTTCGCGAGCGACCTCTTTCGTTCCATCGAGTACGTAGGTATCACCGGTGGCGAACCGACCCTTCGGCGAGACATGGTGGATCTGGTTCGCATCATGAGCGACAACATGCCTCGGCTCCGCAAGATGACCCTCAATACGAACGGCTTCGTCACCGAGAGAGTCGTCCCCGTTCTCGAGGGAATCATCGACGTTGCTAACGAGCGCGACTTCCTGTTCGGCACCCGGGTCAGCCTCGATGGTGTGGGTGATGCCCACGAGAACATTCGCCGGGTCTGGAACGCCTTCGATCGCTCGATGAAGACGGTTCGAGCGATGCAAGAGCTTCAGAAGAAGAAGTTTTTCAACTTCGGCATCTCGTACACGTTCACCTCCCAGAACATGGACGAAGGGGACAAGATCTACGATTTTTGCAAGAAGGAAGACCTGGACGTCGTTTTCTCAATCGCCCGTTACTCGGAGCTGGCCTTCGGCAACATGGATCTCGTGGAGTCCACCGAGCTCAAGCCAGGGGACTTCCCGCGGCTCACCAAGTTTTTCCGGGAGCGGGTTCGAGAGTCGGGGCCGCTGGATGGAGATGCGCTGCTCTACCAGGCCTACGCCAAGATGTTCAGCAACGGAATGCGCCGCACGATGCCCTGCCCGTCCATGGATCAAGGCGTTCTTCTCAATCCGAACGGGGACCTCCACTACTGCGAGAACAGCTCCAAGATCGGTAACGTGCGCACCGACGATCCGGCCAAGTCCTACTACGATGCCTCCAACCTTGCTCAGAGGCAGATGGTCATCGACAAGATCTGCCCGTCTTGTGCTAGCCCGTGCTTCGTGAACGCCGCGGCGATGAAGCAAGTCTTCCCCTACCTCAAGTTCCTGGTGGAGTTGGGGGGAGAGAAGATTGCCTCTCGTTTCAGCAATCCCGCCAAGTCCAGCGCTTCTCCATAGCTAAATGTGTGGCATCGCCGGGGTCATCCCACGCGACCCGGCCAAACTTCCCGATCGTCAGGAGATCGACCGTATGGTCGAGCGACTCCACCACCGCGGACCGGACGACGTGGGCGTCGTCACTTTGCCGGGGGTGGGTCTCGGGCTGAAACGACTGTCCATCATTGACGTCGCGGGTGGACGTCAACCCCTCAAGAACGAAGACGGCTCCGTTGCCTTCGTCGGCAACGGCGAGATTTATAACTACCGTTCTCTTCGCGAAGAGCTCATCGCCCAGGGCCATCGCTTTGCCACTGGCTCCGACATGGAAGTCATCGTGCACGGCTACGAGTTGTGGGGTGACGGCGTGGTCAACCGTCTCAACGGCCAGTTTGCCTTCGCCCTTTGGGACGGACCCCGGCAGCGACTGCTGGCGGCACGGGACCGCGCGGGTGAGAAACCCCTTTACTACTTCGAAGGTGTCGATGACATCGTCTTTGCGTCCGAGATCAAGGCGATTCTCACCAGGACCGACATTCCCCGGCAGTTGGATCTCGAGGGCCTGGATACGTTCCTTACTTACGAGTTCATCGTCGCTCCTCACACGATTTTCCAAGGAATCAAGAAGCTTCCCGCCGCACATCTACTGACGGTTGAGAGAGGAAAGGTCGCAATCGAACCGTACTGGGATGTGCCCACGGCAACCAAGGATGATCAGACCGAGGCAGAATGGGCGGAAGAGCTCCGGGCAACGCTCGGGCGGGCGGTCGAGTCTCAAATGATGAGCGACGTGCCGCTCGGTGCGTTCTTGTCGGGTGGAATCGATAGCAGCGCTGTCGTGGCGTTCATGGCGCAGGCTTCCGAGCGACCGGTCAAGACGTTCTCGATCGGTTTCGCGGAAGGAAGCTACGACGAGACAAGATATTCGAGGGAGATTGCACGACTTTTCAAGACCGAGCATCGTGAAGAGCGGATCGAGCCACGCGTGGAAGATCTCTTCGACAAGCTCGTGGTGCATCTGGACGAGCCGTTCGCTGATGTATCGCTCTTTCCGACTTTCCTAGTCAGCGAAGTTGCTACCCAAGACGTGAAGGTCGTATTGTCCGGCGACGGCGGCGATGAGCTCTTCGCCGGTTACGACTGGTATCAAGCCGATCGTATCGCTCGAACGCTGGAGCGTTACTCTGGCCAGGCCGGTCTCCGCGCGTTGGCGGCGGTCAGCGAGCTCCTTCCTCCGACCGAGAAGAAGAAGGGCTTCATCAACAAGGCAAAACGTTTCCTTGCTGGCGCGACGGCGCCCGCGAGCCTTGAACATTATCGCTGGATGACGCACCTCGGTGCCGATGAGAAGCAAGAGATTTATACCGATGAGTTCATCGCCGGCTTGGCGTCATTCGATCCCGCTGCTCCCGTTCTTCGCAGCCTCGGCTCCCCGCGGGAAGACTTGCTCAATCGGCAGCTCTATGCCGACTTCAAGATTTTTCTGGCCGACGACATTTTGGTGAAGGTCGATCGCATGAGCATGGCCACCTCGCTCGAGGCGAGGGCTCCTTTCTTGGATCGGGACGTCATCGAGCTGGCCTTTCGAATGCCGGGCAGCTTGAAGCTTCGTGGCAATACGAGAAAGCACATTCTCAAGGAAGCCATGAAGGGTATCTTGCCCGAATCCATTCTTCATCGCCGCAAGGAAGGCTTCAGCATCCCGATGAAGAACTGGCTGCGGCGAGAGCTTCGCCCACTGATGCAGGAGCTACTCTCCGAAGAAAGAGTTCGTCGTCGCGGTCTCTTCCGCTGGCCCGCCATCGAACGCCGCATCGCGGAGCATCTAGCGGGTCGAGCCAATCACGCCCACCAGCTATTCCCGTTGATGGTCTTCGAGCGTTGGGCCGGAGAGTTCCTCGACCAGTAAGCTGTACCAACGAAGTTGGTACCACCTCTGTTACCTCTCCCCCGACCGCGGGGGAGAGGTCGTCCGCCGAAGGCGGGCGGGTGAGGGGCTCGTGGATAGCGGCGATGAGGTTCAGTATCGACTTCATTGTTACAGTCCACCGGTCGTCTAACTCAACTGCTCGAACACCTCCTGCCCGTTGTTCCTGGGAACTTCTGCGCTCGTGCGGTGTCCATAGAATAGAGCGGAGTTGAAGGATTCGCTCACCGCCAAACTGGCCGCGGCCTCTTGATTTTCGGGCGAGCCACACTCGCTCGAGCTCGTAACTCCTTCGGAGAGGACAGGAGAGTCCATGGCCGTAACATTTTGTCTGTCAGCGGAAACCCTTCGCCCCAATCGCTCCCGCGGAGCGTCCCTGGCCAGCCTCTTGACGGCCGGCTTACTTCAAACCGTTGCCGGCGCGTTGCTCGTCGTTCTGCCCTTGCTAGGTGCACCTGCGCTTCCCGAGCCCCATCGGTCTCCTCCCCCGTTCATACTCTTCGTGAAGCCGGCACCGCCTCCGGCGGCTCGGGAGTCGGCACCACGAGAACGAGAGAAGATCCCCACGATTTCGGCGCACGGAAGCCGGCGATTCTTGGCACCGGCCGACATCCCGCTCGGCATCCCCGACGAGATCGGCGGCGAACCAGAAGGACTGGGTGTCGAGGGTGGTCTTCCCGTCGGTCTGGGAGCCGAGATCGTGTTTCGCCTACCACCGGGAAGACAGGAACCCAGCAAGCCGGTGAGACCGGGCGGGGACATCAAACCGCCGAGGAGAATCAAATACGTCGTGCCGATCTATCCTGAGCTAGCCAAGAAGGCCCGCGTCGAAGGCATCGTCATCTTGGAAGCCATCATCGATCCAAGCGGCCAGGTCAGTAACCTTAGGGTGTTGCGATCCGTACCGCTGCTCGACGATGCCGCTTTGAGCGCGGTCCAGCAATGGCACTATGAGCCGACCCTGCTAAACGGCGTGTCCGTTCCAATCGTGATGACCGTGACCGTGCAATTCGAGCTCGCCCGCGGCAGGTGAATCGACCTCACCGAAAGTACACGGTGGGCCCGGGCGTGCCGTAAGTGCGTGCGCGGACGTGCAAGTGCCGGTTGAAGAGTTCCGTATCGAGATCCAAGTACTGGGTTTGTCGCCAAATACGTAGCTTCATATCGTGAACCCGTCGGCGAAACGCCCGGATCGCGTCGTATTGCTCCATCGACCGCACGCGCCAGCCATCGAGCCCGACAATCACGTCGCCGCCACGCAGGCCGGCTTTGTCGATCGCCGAGCTCTTCCCGTCGAGCAGTAGTCCGCCTCGAGGAGGCTCGGCGTCATGCTCCTCCGGGAGCGGCTCGAGACCCGTCGGGAAGACTTTTCCTGCCAGTCGCTCGAGTTTCTCTCGATAGGCTTCACGACCTTCCCCATGGGTCATCCGATAGTAGAACCCGAGAAGTGGATAGGACGCCGGGTCCTCGGAGTCGTATCGCTCTCCGTTTTTCCTGTACCAGGATTCCGCTTGGGCGGGTCGACCCAGGCGTTCGTACAAACTCGCCAGCGTCGTCAACCCGCCCGAGCAGTAGGTCTCGGCGACCATCTCCGCGGTCTTCATCGCCTCGGTTCGGCGACCTTGGTCGAAGTAATAATGGACCAGCCATTCGCAGCTGTTGCACAGATAGATGCGGTCGGGGGCTTCGCGTACGGCCTGTTCGAACGCGGCTGCAGCCTCGTCATCCCGCCCGGCCCGCACGAGTGACCATCCGAAGCCGATGCACTCGTTAGCATCGAGAGTGCACATTTTCTCGTAAAGCAGTGTCTCGTCTTCGGCCTCGTCGCCGAGGGCATCGCGCATCCAATAGAGAGCGCCGAGATCGAAATCGACCCGGTCACCGAGCTCTCCCTCGATCTGTTCGGCCGTCGGTTTCTTCCGCTCCAGCCGTTGCATCAACACGTAGAGGAAGGAACGGTGACGCGGCGCAACCTCGCGGAGAGCCTCGAGGGCCTGGTCTTGCTTGACGGACGGTCCGATGGCACGCAAACGCGCCCACGTATCGAAAACCGTCGTCACTAGGATGCCTCGGGAAAACCAGGCATCCCCTCGCGGCATGCTCAACCTTCTCACCATGAGGGAAGTGGTGTCGGCCATGTACTGCCAGTTGTTGGCGTTGACGAGCTCGGGCTTTCTGCGCGTGAGATTAATCGTGCCGTCCATCCCCTCGATGTCTTCGACATAGGCACCGGTCCGACGGGTTCGGTGTACCCGCACGATGGGGTAAAGCGTTAGTCCTTCGAAGAGGTTATCCGCCTGCGCCCCGTGACCCTCCGCCCAGTCCGGGCGCCCCACCACACTTCGCATATGCTCGTCCGAGAGCGCCAACAGCCCACAGATGTGCCGTTGGAAGAAAGCGGCCCAGGTACCCCATCCTATGACCCGCGGTCCCTCCGAGGTGACGCAGCGTTCCGCCGGCTCGTTCAATCCATCGATGATGGCGCCGGGTGTCATGGGGCGCTCACGCGAAAGAGTCCACACCTCCTCGAACTCTGCGAGCTCCCGTTCCAGTTGAGAGCTGATGAAGCGGTTATCGCTGGCTGCACCGCTGTACCTCCAGCTCACGATCCGGCTCCAATCCGCCTGGCCCCCGCGAACCTCGGCGCCCATTCTCTTGGCAGCCGTGGTGGAGTCGACGGTGACGGTCAATGCGCGAAACCGTTTCATGCTCTCGAATAGAGTGTCCGGCTCGTCGGTGGACCGCCGCCAATCGTACGTGGAATGCATGTACAGCCCATTGACCCATGATGCGGATACTGGCGTTGCGTTTTCGGAGAGCCGACCGAGCGCTGCAAGCGCTTCCTCCTGGCGACCGAGAATCACGAGGTGCGTCGCCTCAGCGAACTCTCCGGTGAGGCTGCGGGGCACCGGACCCGACAGAGCGCGCGCCATGGCGAGATGGGCCGTGATCCGGCAACGCACCTGCCGCAAGTCCCCGAACCGATACGAAGCCTCCCGTAGTGCGAAGGCACCGAGAAGAAGAGCCGCCTCTTCGTGGGCCTCGGCATCTAGCATGTTCGACGCGAGTCGCGACGAGACCCGCTGGTTCTCGGTCTCGATGACGCTCGGAAGGGGCTCGAGGAGTCTTTCGAGCAGCGAGGAGTCCTCGACACTCGTGGAGGCTGAAGGGCTCTGTGCATTCGATCCCAGTAGGGCGCGGGCCAGCTCCGCGTAGTTCTGCGGATTCCAGAGAGAGCCCTCGAGGACAAGCTCTCGCGAAACCGAATCAGAGCTGCCTCGAACAGAAACCTCAACGCGCACGAGCGGGAGCGGTTCGTTGTCTACCGCGACACGCTCGACAGAAATCGAGACATCATTAATATTGCCCTGCTGCGAATACGCAGCCATCTCGACGATGTCGCGCACGATCTCATCGAGGAGCCAATCCTCTTCGGTCGCAAAACGAGACTTGAGCGAGGCGGGCGTACCCCCCATGCGCGAGCCGACGCGATCGTAGACGTAGAATCCGAGCACGCCCCCGAGGACGAGCAAGAGGATTATCCCGACGAGACTTCTCTTCGTCATGTCGGGGTCTCTCTACTTGAGGGCGATCTCTTTTCGCTGGAAGACGAGAGTACCCGCGATCACCGCAGCGAGCGCATAGAGTGTGTTCTCCAAGAACACTGCACCGTACAGGCCGTAGTTCGGTGAAAGGATCCCGGTGACCAGGCCTCCTTCCAAGAGACCATCCGGAATACGAGCGGGTGCCAGGAAATACCCAGCGTCAGCGATGATCTTCCAGGCCCCGCGAGAATACTCCGTGAATACCCAGGTAAAGCTTCGTAGGTAAAACAAGACGAGTGCAAAACCGCCCGCCAACACGGGATTGAAAACGCTCGAAAGGGCCATGCAGACGGCGCTCACGATAGCTAGTCGCAGCAAGAGCTCCGCGATACCGATTGCGAAGACGGTCGAGGGATAAAGCTCCCAGTACCAGCACAGCCCGATCCCCACCAAGGTGCCTGCGCCGAGGAACATGGCTAGGAACCCGAGGGTCCCCAGCCACTTCGCCAAGAAGAAGTGCCACCGCTCGACCGGTCGACTGAGCACGGAGACGATGGTGCGGTTCTTGATTTCCGAAGAAATCGCGACCGAGCCCAGGAATACGGCGAGCACTGTGCTCCAGAATTCCATGATTCCGAAGAGCCCGAGGATCAACTGACTGTGAAACTGAGCGCGTGCCTCGATCTCCCCGGGCGCGTCCGCCATGTCCATATAAACCATGCCGTAAAGGGCCTGGGCCCCGAAGAGCAAAGCGACGAAGAGAAGGATGTAGGTGATCTTGCGGCGGAGCGCCTCTTCCCACGTATTGAGGGCGATCGTCCAAACGCTAGCCATCGGAGGAACCTCCTACGTGCTTCATGTAAAGATCCTCGAGCGATTGGGAGCGCCGTTTCAACGTGCCCACTTCCAACCCCGCTTCGGTCATCTGCTGCAAGAGCCTCCGCTTCTCGTCCAACGAACAAACAAACGTGGCTTTACCCGGTTGCCGGTTCACCCGATTGAATCCGGCAGCGACCAGGGAATCCGACGAGGCGTCTTCGCCCAGCACTTCGACTTCCCACAGCTCTTGATCCCCGGTGAGCCGTTCGATGTCCTCCGCAAGAACGACCTCGCCATTGCGGATCATCACCACCCGATCGCAGGTCCTTTCAACGTCGGAGAGAATGTGACTACTCAAGAAAACGGTTCGTTCTTGTGCTTTTTCCTCCAAGATGATCTCGGCGACCAGCTTCCGGCCCTCGGGATCGAGCCCGGTGGTCGGCTCGTCTAGGACTAGGAACTCGGGCTCGTGCAAGAGCGCCTGCGCGAGCCCCAATCGCTGCATCATCCCTTTGGAGAACGTTCCGACCTTTCGGTCCGCCGCTTCCATAAGCCCCAACCGGGCGAGCTGTTGATCGATGCGAGTCGCCCGCTCGCCGTCCGGTATGCCCGAGAGCTTCGCGTAGAAGGCCAACGAGCGCCGAGCGGTATGGAACGGGTAAGTATGGAAGATTTCGGATTGGAACCCGAGTCTCCCCCGGGCTGCCTTGGACCCCGCGGGCTCCCCGAAGACCGCAATACGGCCCTCATCCGGTTTCAGGAAACCGAGGATGGAAAGAATGGTTGTCGTCTTGCCGGCTCCGTTGGGCCCGACGAATGCCACCACCGAGCCTCGATGCACTTGAAGCGAGAGCTCATTGACGGCGCGCACCACCGGTCTTCGAAAACCCGAACGGTAGCTCTTGGTGAGCCCCTCGATTTCCAGGACCGGAGAGCTCAATACTCGACCATCCCGGTCTCGAACTCTTCGTCCAGAAGCGATTCGACGCGATAGGCGAGATAGGGGTCGATGCCTTCGAGCACCGCGGTCACCACCCCATCGGCGTTGAGGAGGATCGTAGTGGGGACGACGTGCACACGATGGCGCGCCGCAACGACACCGTCGGGGTCGAGGAGGACCGGAAACGACACCGGTCTTTCGTTAAGAAAATCCCGGATGGTATCTTCGGTGTCTCCCACGTTGACCGCGAGAATCTGGACCCCCTCGTCCTGATATTCCTCATAGAGTCTTTGAAGCTGCAGCAGCTCCATACGGCAGGGCGTAAACCAGGTTGCCCAGTAGTTGACGACGATGACCACATGATCGGAGACCTCTTTCGCAAGCGCGACCTCGCCGCCATCGAGCTCCGGCAGCGCGAAATCAGGAGGAGCCTCTCCACGAGGGAGGGAGTCTTGGAAGCCTTGAAGTGCTTCGACCTGCCTCACGTCGGTCTTTACCTTGAAACTGAACGCAGCCACAGCGGCAAAGAAGACGAATACGAAGGCGCCGATCGCGTAAGGCTTCATGTGCTGGCCTCTGCTAAAGGGAAAACGGTGCTGTCGTCATCCTAGGGCAGGCGAATCGGCCTGTCAAAACACCGGGAAGAGATGTGTTCTCAGTGGAAGCGGCTTGGTCGTCCGAAGTCTCTTCGACCTGACGATTTGAAAAGCCGACGCCCGCGCCCTACAATCGCCCAAAGGGGTCTCGCGGCGATATCCACATATCCAGACCCACCGGACGCGGAGTATCCCGGACGGGAGACAACGCATCATGTCCAACACGAATGGGGTCAGCTACATGAACAACGACACCCACGCTGCATTATCCAATACACGAGCCGGCTTGGATGTGCTATCGAATAATCCAGATCTAGATACTTACTGTTGGGCGGATTCGTGAGGTCTTAGGTGGTAGGCCCTGACAGCCGTGTTGCGATTTGGAACACCTACTTCAAGCTCGCCTGGGAGCAGGCCAAGGCGGTGCACGAGTTATCGACCGGTCACTCAAGTAAGGACACCTTCAGGCCCTGGGGTGGCACGCTTCCCGATGGCGAGCCGGAAGTATTGGCGGTGGTCGTGTTCTGTACCCTAGCGATCGAAGCGCGCGCCAATCACCTGATCGAGGAACTAATCGAGGCTGGTAAGATATCCAAAGATACTGGGCGGGCAGCGCGTTGGTTGCCACCAAGAGAGAGGTGGTTCCTCCTCCCAGCGCTCGCGGGTTCCAGCGCTCAACTTGACTCGACCGCTGGTCCTCACCAAGCTGTGGCTCAAGTTTGCGAGTTACGTAACGATTTCCTGCACGTCAACTACGCAGCTCTTTCTGCAAAGCTGCCGACCGCCACCACAGTGCTGAGCTACTTTCAACGTGTCGTGGAGGCGTTTGAGGATATGAACGTGTTGCTGGGACGTATCGAGTCGCCGCGCGCGGAAGTTCTTCGGCTCGGGCGGTTCAAATGAGGCCACCGCCCAACACGCCGTTGGAGCGGACGATCGGCGCCAGCGCTGCTTGGCTGGTGCGCTTCGGCAGGTATTGTCGTAGCATGTTATTAAAGGAAGGGCTAAGGGTGGCACCGCTCGCCGCTCAACGGCCCTGTTGAGTCTGTAGGAAAACCTCAAAGGGGGTGAATAGATGACCCTATTTCGTCACGAGAGGCCGCCTTCGAGTGCGAGATCAGGCCATCTAGAGCAGGGCTTCAGGGTTTTCCTACAGACTCGTTAGGCCGACGGAAATCTGCAGACTTGTTGTTTGGCGAGGACGGTCGTTGCGCAAGCTGTCGCTCTAGCTCTAATCTTAGGGAACGATGACAACATACAAGCGCCAGCACACCGTTCCGGTTAGCTATCAGCGCAGCTTCTCGACCGATCGTGCAAAGAGGAATCGCAGCTCGAAGGTCTACAAGTTCTCCAAGGCTGATGCCTGTTGGACCGGACCGGTTCGTGCGGAGAAGCAGTGCTGGGCCTCCGACTTCTACTCAGCGGCTGATCGCGAAAAGAGCGAGAAGGAGCTCCAAGTCATCGAAGACGACTACGCGAAGTGGAGCGAGAAGGTCTACCAGCAAGGCTTCGCTTCTCTTACCGAAGAAGAGGTCTACAACCTTGCGCTCACCGTGCTGGCGCTCTTCGCACGCAACCCGGTTCACCGACACACGGGTGTCCTCCCGGAGGAGCGGAATCGCGTAGCAGCCCGATACGAGGCAGTCAGCGTTCTGGTAGCCGCAGAGTACGCGGAAGCAATTAAGGAGGGTGTTTCCGAGGAAATCCGCCGCGAGCGTCAGGACGAGATTCAGCGTCGCTGGTCACTGCATGAAGTTCGCGCCGCTGCCGGCAGCTCCTTCATCTACACGGACTCACCGGTGGTCCCCTGTTTTATTGGCACGACCGGCGCTCGCACTCTTGCGTTTATCATGCCGTTCGACGCAGAAGCGGTGTGGATTTACGCGGACGAGGGCGTTCATGTCGGCGCCACCACAGCGACCGAGGATGATGTCGATAAGATCAACAGCTCTTGGCCGCCCACGCGATCGACGTAGTGTTTGCGAGCAGCGAAATCGATCCAGGTCCAATCCGAGCGGGATTTGCTTCGCCCTTCGACATCAAGAGCGAGATCAACACGGAGGGATGGAGTTTTGAACCCTATCGCCTCACTGACATCCCTTGGCTTTCTGTTGCGCCAGGTACACCGGGCTCACCTCAGTCGAGAGTTCGCGTTAAGGCGCGTTCTAAGCTTGTGTGACGCGGAAGTCTGGCGCTGTAGTGTCCTGAGTCTTTGGTTACACACTGAGTCCTGTTTTCTGTCTAAGGCGTTCATACGGGGTCTGGCCGTCTAAGCCTCCATGAGGTCGATGGTAGTTATAGTACTTCTCCCACTCGCTCAGTTTTGCATTGAATAGGTGAATGTCGTCGCTGACCCCGTCCTTGTCTAGAAGCTGGTAAAACTCTTGGTCGTCGGTGCGATGAGAGCGTTCGACCTTGCCGTTCAATCGAGGGGTCCGGGGCGTGATGTATACGTGGGATATGTCTTTGTCCTGAAGGTGCCAGTGAAACCTCGACTGGAATTCAGCACCGTTGTCGGTTTGTATGACGTGAATTCTGAAGGGTAATCGGTGGATGACTTCATCGATGAACTGAATGGCCGTCTTTTGACTGCAGGCATCGAATATCTTCAAGACCCGTATCCTTGTACAGTCGTCTACGGCCGTGAACTGATAGAGCCTTCTCCGGGTGCCTGGTATTCTCTCCAGGAACTTTACATCGACCTGCAGCCTATGGCCAGGCTGGCGTTTCTCGTACCGCTTCCAGCGCTTGGTGTGAGCGCGATGCTTCTGGTTTGCGGGCAATCGACTTAGGCCATTGCGTTCCAGGACTCGGTGAACCGTGGAGCCGGCGATTTTTATCTGATGATATCGATGCAGATAGGAAGCGATTCTCGCCGGCCCAAAGTGGTAGTTCTGCCGCAAGTAGAGAATCTTGCTGACCGTCTCTTTGGGAGTCTCGTGGGGGCAATTCTTGGGCCTTCTTGGTCTATCACAGAGGCTTGCTTCACCATGGGCCGCGTACCGAGAAAGCCATTTGTAGAAAGTCGTCCGCGAGATCCCGAAATATCTACAAGTTTTTGAGACATTGTGAGTTGTTTCGCCTGCGTGACGAATGACCTTCATCCGCCAATTTACCAGTCGCTGTCGTTCCGTCTTCTTCATAGTTGCACTGCCTCTCTGTAGCGCTTAAAAGAAGACTAGTGTGTCACCTATGTCCTTGGGTTTTACACAGGGCCGTCTAACGACTACATGCAGCAGACGGCCGGGTTTATGGAATCAGCAGTTCGCTTCGCGGTCATGCTTGGTGCTCGGGCCGCAGCTGATGCGCGCTGCTCGCCGGCTTAGGTCTTAGACACCGAGGAGACGATTGTGGACCATGGGCGCACGTTGAGAGTTCAGCGACGATGTTCTTTGGATTGGGACGATCTTCCAGGAGACGAAGGCGCTCGTTACTGCGATCGGTGTAAAACAGTCGTCCACGATCTTGACGCAATGTCTGTCTCAGAGGTTCAGGTCCTTTTGAAGGAGCATCCGGACGGTTTCTGCGGAACGTTCGTGAGGCCTCGAGGCGAAGGTTTCGTCGTACCCGGTTCGTCGGGTCGCCGATTGGCCTCAGTCCCCAAGGGAGGAATGGCAGCAGTCGTCCTAGCGTCTGTGCTGTCAGGTTGCTCGGATGAGACCAAAGAGTTGCAAGCGCCAGCCCAGATTGTTGCACCTGATTCACTGCCGGCCAGCGGAGCTGGGCAGGACGCCAGCGAACCGGGATCAGGTTCTCAAGATGAGGTGCGGCGACGCTCGTCACGGCCGGTCGGGTGGTCGGAGGAAGAATGGAAGAATAAAATGGAGTTGCTTCGGTCTCTTGGGTACGTGGCACCGGAGTGAGTCGGCTTGCCGGCTAATTACGGTTGAACGGACGCAAAGGCTAGCGTGATTTTTTGAAGGAGGAACAGGAGTTCGAAGGCGTCTACGTGGCGCATTGGGAGGTATCGCGGTTCATTGTGCAAGCTGGGAAAGGCCTATTTGGGTTATGGCAGCGGATCGAAAAATGGTGCCCGTCGTTCCCAGAAACGTTCGTCTTGCCCGAGAAAGCAGGCGAAGTCGTGGAACCCCGAGGCCCGGCGCGGTACTTCCGGATGCGTGTTCGTGGCCGACTCGGTCCAAAGGGGTCATTTGGCCACAGGGGAATATGCAATCGAGAACTCGTTATCTCCGAGGTCCTCGACTGTGAGGAAACATCCACGCCCGGGAAGACGTGGTGACGTCGGTCTTGTGGCAATCGAGCCGTCCAACAACACGCTGAAGCTGAGTCGCGGCGCATGGCTGAGGTTTAACGGCTAGACATGAGTTTCCGGGAAATTTTGAGTAGGCCACCCGCTTGGGTGGTTATCTCGGTGGCGGCCTTTCTTGGCACGAGTGCCCATTGGTTGCGAGACTTCGAACGGATCGACTCGTGTCTAGACTCGGGTCACGTTTACAACTACGTGAACGAGGTTTGCGACACGGAGGGACTGACGTACCCGGTCATCCCATACGGGGAGCGGCACCCCAAAATCATTTCACTAGGTATGGCGGCCGGCCTGTTGGGCGTTGTCGGGGCGGCCATCGCTAGCATCGGCGCCCGGCGGTTTTCCGACGCCCTCGTTGGGCAACGGCATCGGAGATGAAATTAGCAACACGGATCGTTGCATTCCTAATGCTGGCGTCGCTCGGACTGGGCTCGTGGGCGTTCTGGCTCGAGCCTTCCAGTCTTCGCAACGAAGACCACGAGATCGGTCTCCCGGCATGGCCGGAACAATGTGATGATTTTCGCATCGCCATCCTCGCCGACCTCCACGTCGGGTCTCCCTACAACGGGCTCGTTAAGCTTGCTGAGATCGTAGAGCTGACTCAGCGCGCGGACCCGGATCTCGTTCTCCTTTTGGGGGACTTCGTCATTCACGGGGTCATTGGGGGCAGCTTCGTCTCGCCGGAAGACTCGGCTCGCGAATTGGCGCGGTTGGCGGCTCCGGCTGGCGTGTTCGCGGTCCTTGGCAATCATGACTGGTGGTTCGATGCGGCGCGGGTTCGTAATGCGCTTGAAGCCGAGGGAATTCCTGTTCTCGAAGACGCGTCTCGAGAGATCGGCGTAGCTGGCTGTCGTTTCTGGCTCGCCGGCGTCGGCGATCTATGGGAAGGGGCCCACGACATCGGTGCGGCGCTGTCCGGGATTCCCGCGGGCGATCCGACGATCCTTTTCACTCACAACCCCGACCTCTTCCCGGACGTGCCATCCAGAGTTTCGCTCACGGTCGCGGGGCATACCCATGGCGGGCAGGTCTACATCCCCGGAATTGGACGGCCGATCGTCCCTTCCAAGTTTGGGGAGCGTTTTGCGAGCGGCCACATCGTCGAAAACAGTCGGCACCTCTTTGTCAGCTCGGGGGTCGGCACGAGTATTCTTCCGGTTAGGTTTCTGGTGCCGCCCGAGGTCTCGGTCGTTAGACTCCGCGCAGGCGGCAGCTAGCCGATGGCAGACAGAGGGCGGAGACCACAATCATGAAGGCGTTGTTGCGCATCGCGACTGCGTTCACTCCGTTGGCCCTGGCACCGGTATTCGGGTATCTCATTGCCGAAGGCTTCGTAAACCTTGGAGGAGGGGAGAAGGATCTGCTCTGGATGTTCCCGTGGCTTCTCTGGTCATTGGTGTTCGCGGTGAGCGCCTTGGTTCTCTGGCGTCGAGGTTGGTCGCTCCGGCAGGCGCTCGTTCGCTCGGCGATGGTGGGCTTTTCGGTAATTCTTCTTGCGGCGGGGCTTCTGGCTATTTTCAGCCAGTTGGGAGTTGCGGGCCGATTTTGAGCCCATGATAAACGCGGAGGGACGGCATACTCAATAGAGCACTAGAGCACTATCTGCGAGAATACGAAGAATCGTTGAACCCCTGACCCGTTGGTGAAGACGGCTAGGCAAGCAAGGGGGCGGTACGTTCAGATGACTCACGAGAATCAGCGGAAGCCAGTGCCGCCTGTTTTCGCAGGCCGCGTGGATCATGGATGTGGCTGTCCGCTGGGATTCATACTAGGGATGGGTTGCGTATTGTTGGGAATGCGTCACTACGGATGGCCGCCTTGGGTGGCCTTGCTTCTTTTTCTACCTGCGGGCGCTTTGAGCGGGGCGATTGTCTCGTTGGTGTTCGACGGGCTCGGCTACCCAATTCGGTATGTGATGTACCGGAACAAGTTGTCCTCGTTCCAACGCAGCCAGGAAAAGAAGAAGCGGCAATCGGGTTTTTCTCCCATCGAACTTCCAGTCGCGTTGGTGTTGTTCGGTCTGGTGGCGGCGGGCCTTCTCTATATCTTCACGAACGGATTCCCTTGGTACTACTACCTATTTGTCGTGGTCGGGCCAATCCTTTTGATCTTTGGCTCGCTTTTCGTCATGGGAATCATCGCTGCGCTTTTTCGGAGTGAAGACTAGAGTCGATGACCGTTCGCTGGGCTCATGCACGCGCCGCCATTCGGCCGATCGGGGAGAGGCTCGGCCTAGAAGAGAAGCTCGCGCCCTACTGGGATCGCACCTGGACCGGGGAGTTAGAGAATCGACCCACGCTTTACCTCGATGACGTATCCGAAATTCCGTTCTTAGATGAGATTTCAGGAGTTGAAGAATACCAGCACCGTGCTCGGGCACGGGCCGGGGAAGGCGACCTATTTGCGACCGTCAGTCAGCCGGTCGCCGGCTATGAGGAGTATTGCCGTGAGCGGCTTCAGCTTGGCGCTCCAGAGGGGATCGTGGCCGATGTCGTGACGAGTCCCATCGCCGTGACCCGGGCGTGCAGCGAGGGTGCGGCCTTTCAACGTCTCGTCGAATCTGCTCGTTCGGCCGGGCTTGTCATCCATCCGTACATGAGCATCGAGCCGGTCTGGGAATTAGCCGGCCGCATTCGAGATGAAACGGGAAATGCCGTGACCGTTATCGGGCCGCCCCCACCGATAACAGAACTGGCTAATGACAAGGCGCTCTTCAGCGAAGTCGTCGTCGCCGTGCTCGGCGAGCAGTGGTTAGTCGATACGCGCATGACGACGAACCCCACCAAGCTTGCGAACCATCTCCTCGAACTCGCGGAAACTCATCGGCTCGTCGCTCTCAAACGTGCCCGGTGCGCTTCCGGAATGGGGAACTTGGTTTTGGAGGCGCGCGCCCTTACCGGGAGGAGCGCCTCCGCCGTGGAGAAGGACGTGCGTTCTTTCCTAGAGCGCACGCAATGGGATGGCGAGGAAACGGTGCTCGCAGTCGGTTGGGAACAAACGAACGTCACGCCCTCGACGCAGTTGTGGCTTCCGCCGGTTGGCGATGGCGCGCCGCAGCTAGATGGAATCTACGAACAAATTCTGGCACCCGGGACGAGTGTATTCATGGGCAGTCGGCCGTCGACCCTTTCGACGGCGCTCAATCGCCGCATCGGGAATGCGTCGCTCGAGATCGCGACAGCCTTCCAAGACCTGGGGTATGTGGGAAGGTGCTCCTTCGATCTACTAGTTGTGGGTGATCCCGAGGGCGATTGCCGAGTGCGGTTTGTCGAGTGTAACGGCCGCTGGGGGGGCACGAGCATCCCCATGCACCTCGTGGACCGCCTGGTGGGGACTCCTCGGCCGCCGTACCGCGCGCAGGATTTCGTCCACTCGGATTTGGTCGGCAGCGCTTTCCAGGATGTCCTCGATCGCGTCGGCGACTCGCTCTATGATGCGGAAACTCGTCGCGGCCGGTTTATCGTCTATAATGTGGGCCCGTTGGCCGGCTCGGGCAAAATCGACGTCATCGCCATCGGTGAAACGCCGCAACAGGCGGAGAGTGCTTTGGAGGATGAGCTTCCGGAACTTCTCGGCTTTTGAGCTCGGCGGCGTTTGAAGGAGGAGCATCTTCGTGCGACACGAGAGTAGGTTTTCATACGTCATTTCAGTACTGGCAATTCTGATTTGTTCGGTAGCCGTAAACGCGACGGCAGAAGATCAGAGGGAGGAGTACAGCGGCTTCGTGATCAATAAGAGCCGCAGCGCCATAAACAACTCCGCCACGGTTAGAATCGCCATCGAGCGGTGGTCGACCGATGAAGAGAGGTCCGCGCTAATCAATGCGCTGGTCGAGAACGGCCACGAAGGGTTCGTGAAAGTTCTACAGGGCCAAAAAGAAACAGGATTCGTGCGCTCACAAGCAGCGACCGACACCGTTGGCGGATTGCCGCGCATCGTCACGCGCTACGCGCGCAAGGTTACCGAGAACGGCACAACGACTATTACCTTGGTTACCGATCGACCGATGCGTGGCAAGGAAGATCCGGAGTACAAGAAATACAACGTCTCCGCGCTTCGACTCGAGCTTAGCGAGGAAGGGAAGGGGACCGGTATCGTTTACGTGGCACTCAAGGTCGGTTATGACAAAGAGAAACAACGGCTACTCCTACAAAGTGCGACGATAGAGCCAGTCCATTTGACCAATGTGCATTTGAACAAGTAACCGAGGTCGGGCTACTGTCGGTCCTCCTTACGCCTTCGAATTTAACCTAAGCGACTCATTTTACAGGGGTTTATTGTGTTCTTGTGGAATGGTGTCGCCACGGCTTACGGATTTTTTCCGTTTCCATCACTGTTCTGCGCCCGACCGGTGCGGAACGCTGAACCGTAAACGCTTGTTAAATAAGATCGTTACGGGATAGGTCTTTTTTGGGTGGCTGCGTGTTTTCATTTGGCACATTTTTCGCTATACCCAACTTGGGGTTCGCCTACATGTGCCGAGTAGTCGAAAACACCAAGTTCCGAGTCTGCCGGGGAGCGCCGACGGCGGGATTCCTAGCCGGTTTTTCGCAAGACAACCTACCTACCTCATTGCCTGGGGCCTAGCTTCTCCATGAGTTCGTAGAGCGGCGAGAAGGGCGCATCGCCTCGAGTGGTTTCCACAACGATTTTCGTCGTGGTAGCCTTGCCGGTCGAGCAACAACCATGGCAGAACGCAGTCACCGCCAGGAGACGATCCTCGAGCTCATCGGGCGGAAACCCGTGCGTACCCAACACGAGTTCCTCAAAGAACTACGCCGACACGGCGTGGAATTGACTCAAGCAACTCTCTCCCGCGAGCTCAAGTCGCTCGGGGTAGCGAAGGGACCGGACGGACGGGGAGGCTATCGCTATGTTGCGGGTGCCCCCGGTTCGGGGCTTTCCGGGCAGGGGCCGGTGCCCGCGGTCGCCGCGTTCGTCAGAAGCGTCGAGCGAAGCAACAACCTTCTAGTCGTTAAGACGCCCCCCGGGAACGCCCAGGGTGTGGCGCGCGGGATCGATCAAGCGGAGTGGTCCGAGGTCTTGGGGACCATCGCCGGCGACGACACCATCCTCCTTATCTGCCGGAACCAGCCACAGGCGACGCGCGTGGAGCGGCGGCTGAAGCTCATCGCGCGTTCGTAGACTCCCCACCATCATCTTTTTTACTAATTTACTTGACCCAGGCCCGCCCGGTGTAGATAATTATACTATGGAGATGCATAATTATGCAGCCGCAACGGTGAGGGCTGGGGCCGTGATCCGCTGGGACTACGTGTCGTCGGCGGCAAGTCGCCTGCCGCTTGCCCAGCGAACCGACGGTCTCGGGCCAGGTCGAGTGCAGGCCGGTGAGGCCTTGCTGGTCCGGGTCCTGGAGCCCAACCATGCCTACGACAATCTCGAGCTGGCGAGCGGTGACACCGTGGGTCTTCGAAGCGGCGACCAATTCGTAGCCGTCGCCGGGAGCCGACAGGCACTCCGCGGCTTCGTAGGGAGTCCCCCAGAGAGTGCGCGACCGGGCGACCGGCTTTCAATCCTTAGCTTGGGTGGCATCGTTGGGCGCTTCACGGGAGGTCTTTTGGATCTCGGCGTCCCGACGTCGGTCGAGGTCGTCGATCGACTCGGGCAACACGGGCGGCCGCTTTGTATGACCGACAACGCGATTCCTCGGCGGGGGGAGCTGGGCTCGATCTGTCCGGTGGTCGCCGTCGTGGGTACGTCGATGAGCGCCGGTAAGACCCGGGCCGCCACCGAGCTCGTTGCCGGCGCCGCCGCCGCTGGCTTCCGTGTCGCGGCGGTGAAGCTCACTGGAGTCGCGTGTCTGAGAGACGTTCTCCGCATGCGGGAACGAGGAGCGTTCGAAGCCGTCTCGTTCCTCGACTCTGGCTTGCCGTCTACGGTGGATGCACTTGAGCTTACTTCCGTTGCCAAAGGGCTTTTGCATCATCTCAACGAGATGAGCCCCGACCTTATCGTTGCCGAGCTGGGCGACGGCATCCTGGGGCCCTACGGCGTGGATCGACTTCTTCAAGAACCGTCTCTAAATCGTGCGATCCGGGTCCTGGTTCTCAGCGCATCGGACCATGTGGGCGCGTGGGGCGGGGTTGAGCTCCTGCGACGCTGGGGCCTTTCCACCGACGTCATCACCGGCCCGGTGACGGATAGCACCGCCTCGAGCCAATTCCTCGAGCAAACCTTGGGTGTGCCGGCGGTCAACGCGTGCACCAACGGCCATCAACTCTTCGATGTCATCCAGTCGAGGCTGTCGGCGCTGAAGCGACTATGATCCGTGTCGCGGTCGAAGGCGCATCGGGCTACGTCGGTGGCGAGCTCTTGAGCCTATTGTTTCATCACCCCGAAGTGGAGGTCGTGGCCGCTACCGCGGGACAAGCGGGCGGCGAGGAGCTATCCGAGCTTCGGCCGCGTTTCGGAGCCAGCTCGTTGCGATTGCTGAAAGAGCTCGAGCCAGACCAACTCGAAGACCTCGATCTCCTTTTCCTTGCTCTTCCTCACGGCGAGTCGTCGAAACGCATCGCGTCGATCTCCAAAGAGCTCCGCGTCATTGACTTGTCCGCAGACTTTCGGATCGACGATCGGGAACGCGCCGAGGCGACCTACGGGCCGCACGTGGCCTGGGATTTTCAACAAGAGTTTGTTTACGGACTTCCGGAGTTGAATCGTTCCCGCATCCGGGAAGCCCACCGCATCGCGGTGCCAGGTTGCTTTGCCACCGCGGCCTCGGTCGGTCTCATCCCGGCGTTGGAAGCCAATGCGTTGCTCGGACCTCCTTGGATCTCCGCGGTCACCGGCTCTTCGGGCTCCGGTCATCGGGCGACGGCGAAGACGCATCATCCGGACCGTGCACTCAATTTCTACGCCTACCAACCGAACGGCCACCGCCATCAGCCGGAGATCGAATCGGCGCTGGCGCGGTTGAACTCGAATAAGTTTCCGATCGAGCTGCAAGTTCATTCCGCACCGCTGGTACGCGGTATCTACGCAACCATTTTCTTTACAACCGAGCCGTCGGTCGACCTTCCCGAGATCTATCGCCGCCGTTATTGTCAGGAAGAATCGTTCGTTCGAGTCCAAGAGCAACCGCCACAGCTCACCGACGTCATAGGGACACCGCGGGCGGCGGTTTCCGTGTCGGTGCGTTCGGGGCAGGCGACAGTCTTCGTGGCCATCGATAATTTGCTCAAGGGCGCAGCCTCGCAGGCCATCCAGTGCATGAATCTCGTTTTCGACATACCCGAAGAGACGGGGCTCGCGTGGCCCGTCGGAGTGCTTCCTTGAGTGCCTCAATGCGCGCTCACTCCTCGTTCGCGCGCTCGGCGCCTCGCTCCCCGCTCGGCGACCTGTCGTCGGCCCATGCGGGCCGGGCTCGCTCCGCTCGCGCAGGGTGCAGTTTAGTCGTCAGCACCCTGCTAGGAAACCGATGCAATCACTACAGGTGATCAAGCTAGGCGGGGCGTCGCTCGAAGAGAATCTGCCGCAGATCGCATCGGTGCTTGCCGCTACCGACTCGCCTCGCGTCATCGTGCACGGCGGAGGACCGCAGGTGTCGGCCATGGCTTCTCGTCTCGGTATCCCCACTCAGAAGGTCGCGGGCCGGCGCGTCACGGATGAAGCAACTCTGGACGTCGTGTTGATGGTTCTGGCCGGCCTGGTTCACAACCGCGTGGTCGGCACTCTCGTCGCCTCCGGGGTGCCGGCAGTCGGAATCGCCGGACCGTCCGTGTTCCGGGCACGACGCCGACCGCCCATCGAGATCGACGGCGAGACCGTCGACTTCGGGCTGGTGGGTGAAATCGAGCACGTCGAGGTGGGACCGATCCGCGCGGTACTGGAGAGAGGAGACATCCCCATCCTTCCGTCGATTGCGGGTGGAAAAGATGGAGCGCTTTTCAACGTTAACGCGGATACCGTCGCCGCCTGGGTAGCGGCCGAGCTCGGTGCCCACGAGTTGATTCAGGTCACGGACAGTGGCGGGGTGAGGGAAGTGAACGACTCCGTCATTCAGGACCTCGACCTCGCCGGGACCCGGCGTCTGATCTCGGAGGGAATCGCCACCGATGGGATGCGGCCCAAGCTCGAGACCGCCATTTGGGCACTGCGGTCGGGTGTGTCGCGGGTCCGCATCGTGGGGGCAGGCGGCATCGGCGTCCCGGATGGCGGGACCGTTTTGACCGCTTCCGGCGTGGCCCGACCCGTCTTGAACCAGTCCGGGTTGACTTAGGGTGTGCGACTTTATACACTTGGCATGCATATATATTCACGGACCGGTAATCGACGCTCTGTGGCACTTGGGATTACTTGGGATGACCGGCCCGGCTAACTGGAGGCGCTGACCATGAAACCAACGAAGGTCGTTCTAGCCTACTCGGGAGGGCTCGACACCTCGGTGGCGGTCCCCTGGCTCAAGGAGAACTACGATTGCGAGGTCATCGCCATGTTGGCGGACGTCGGTCAAGGCGAGGACCTCGAAGCGGCGGCGGAAAAAGCCCTCGCCATCGGTGCTTGTCAGGCCTTCATCGAAGACCTGCGGACCGAGTTCGTCCGCGACTACTTTTTTCGATCGCTCCGCGCCGGAGCCCGCTACGAAGGGAAGTACCTCCTCGGTACTTCGCTAGCGCGTCCGGTCATCGCTCGTCGCCAAGTCGAGATCGCCGAGCGGGAGGGTGCCACGGCGTTGGCCCATGGTTGCACCGGCAAAGGTAACGACCAGGTTCGCTTCGAGCTGACCTATTTGGCGCTTGCACCTGATCTGAAAGTAATCGCTCCTTGGCGTGAGTGGAAGATCCGCTCCCGTGAGGACGCGCTGGCGTACGCCGAGGCACGCGGGATTCCCGTTGCTCAAACTACTGAGAATCTGTACAGCCGCGACGGGAACTTGCTGCACCTGAGTCACGAGGGGGGCATCCTAGAGGACCCGTGGGCGGCTCCCGATGACGACATGTACCTGATGACGAAACACCCCGTCGATGCACCTGCCACGCCGGAGTCCGTCGAGGTCGAGTTTCGCCGCGGCTATCCGATCGCGGTGGACGGCCAACCGCTCGAGCCGGTCCAGCTTCTCGAACGGCTCAACGAGATCGGGGCTCGGCACGGGGTGGGTCGAATCGACATCATCGAGAACCGGTTAGTGGGGATGAAATCACGCGGCGTCTATGAGACTCCCGGAGGAACCATCCTTCGCGAGGCTCACGAGGCTCTCGAGAGCATTTGTCTCGACCGGGACACCTCTCACTTCAAGGCGGGCGTCGCGCTTCGCTATTCGGAGCTGGTCTACAATGGACAATGGTTCTCACCACTCCGTGAAGCGCTCGACGCCTTCGTGGAGTCGACTCAGGAGACCGTGAGCGGTCGAGTCCGGCTGGAGCTTTACAAAGGGTCGGTGCGAGTAACCGGCCGGAGCTCCGCCTTCAGTCTGTATCGCGAAGAGTTTGCGACGTTCGGTCACGACGAAGTATATAGTCAGGCGGACGCCGAAGGGTTCATTCATCTGTTCGGCCTGCCACAGAAGATCCGTCGTATAGCTTTGAAGTCGGCCTTGCCGTCTCCGTCAGCATCGATCCGACGATGGGAAGAGAAAGAAAAAAACAACGGAACTCCCGTCCGGCGCGCTCCGGAGATGGCCACATCCCGGGAGGGGAAGAAGGGATGAAGGCCCCGGCGGGTCGTCCGCCGTCGAAGCTCTGGGGAGGCCGCTTCCGAAAACCGACCGCAAAGTCCTTAGAGGATCTCGGTCGCTCCATCGAATTCGATCGCCGTCTTTGGGCGGAAGAAATCCGCATCAACCGAGTCTACGCACGAGCACTCCAGCGGACCGGCATACTCTCCGGTTCCGAGTGCCGCTCTATCGAGCAGGGATTGGATCGCGTCGGCCGCTGGTTGCAACAAGAGCCCGCCGCTTTCGTCGAAACCGATGAGGATATTCATACCGCCGCCGAGCGATTGCTAGGCGAAGTCGTTGGACAGGAGCTGGCCGGAAAACTCCCGGCGGGAAGAAGTCGGAACGATTTGGCGGTGACCGGATTCCGTCTCCACTTGGGAGCCGTCATTCCAACGCTGCGGGACGACATCCGAAGCCTTCAAGAAACGCTCGTCGTCCGCGCCGAAGAGACGCGCGACGTCCTCATGCCCGGCTATACGCACATGCGCCGGGGGCAACCGGTGGTATTCGCGCACTACTTGCTTTCCTATTTCTGGACTCTGCAAAGGGACCGGGAACGTTTCGCCGAGGCACGCACCCGGATTCTCCAGCTTCCGCTCGGGGCGGGCGCGCTGGCCGGAAACCCCATGGGTATCGACCGCGAGACACTTGCCGAAGAGTTGGGTTTCGTTTCGATACTCGAAAACAGCATCGACGCCATCTCCTCCCGAGATTTCGCCCTCGAATTCTTGTCCGCCGCATCCATTCTGGCAACGAACCTGTCGCGGATGGCGGAGGATCTCATTTTGTGGTCCACCCGCGAGTTCGGCTTCATCGAGGTAGACGAGGCCTATGCCACCGGCAGCAGCCTGATGCCGCAAAAGAGAAACCCCGATGGTCTCGAGCTGACGCGAGGCAAGTGCGGTCGGGTGGTCGGGGATTTGATGGCCCTTCTCACTACGGTCAAAGGGCTTCCTACCGGCTATCAGAGAGACCTTCAAGAAGACAAAGAACCCGTCTTCGATGCCATCGATACGCTGGCCGCGACGCTCTCCGTGGTCCGGGGAACGGTCGAGACGATCGCTGTCCACGCCGATGCGATGAAGGCGGCGCTTTCATCCGATCTCCTCGCCACCGACCTCGCCGACTATCTAGTGGGGAAGGGGGTCGATTTCCGAAGGGCGCACCAGATCGTAGGTGAAGTCCTATCGAGCGCCGCGGAGCGGGGAACCGACCCTGCCGAGATGGACCTGTCGTCGCTACGTGAGTTCTCGGATGTGTTCGAGGAAGACGTTGCTCAAGTGTGGGATTACCGGGCGTCGGTCGAGCGGAGAGACTCTCGCGGCGGGGTGGCACCGGACGCTATCAGTGATCAGATGCGAAGGGTCCGCCAGGTCCTCGAGTCCGACGCCTAGACTCTCTTACTGGGACTTACTTCCGAGTCACGAAGATAGGACTCGACCACGCGATTGCCCCGTCTTGTTGGAGGACTCGAACCCAGTATGCGGTCGTCCCGAACGGTACTTCCTTCTCGGTCCACGTGAAGCTGGCGTCCCGCTCGTAAGACTCGGCGACTCTTCGAATGACGACCTCTCGATCGAGGGGACCCACTTCATGGACCCAGTCCTCGGCGCTCAAATCCTTGATCGGAATCGATACACGAAATGGCTCGGAGGTGGCACCGCCCGAACCGAATTGGTTGCGGAAAGAAGTCTCGGCGTCGAGCACCAGGTCGGCCTCATCGGCGTCGACCAAGTCGAACACGACGCCGTCCTCGTCCCCTGAAGTCAGCGTGCGAAAGCGGAGCGTGCGAGCCCCTTCGCGTTCGAGCTCTTCGTTGGGGTAGTCGAACCGGTACGGCCGAGCCTCTCCGAATTTTCCTTCGCTCAACTGAATCGACCCACTCCAAACGACCTGCCGGCGGCGGTGTTTGCTGCGGGCTCCATGCCAGATGACTTTGACCCGATTCAACGGCCCCTTGGCCCGACCCACGTGTCGGTAGGCTCGTTCCAAACCTCGGAACAAATCGATGCGCTCTATTCCGTCTGTTCCGCCGACCTGGGCCGAGAAGGTGACTGGCCCTCGGGCTTCCATTTCCTCGCCCATCCAGTGCTCCCCGGCCTTGAACCGTAGCGCGATGCGCTCGCCGGTTGTGCCATAGACGCGCCGATCGAAAAAGGCCGCCCAAAGGGATTCGCGATCCAGGCCGCGGGCGTACACGCAAGTGAGCCCGCTGTGCACCGCAAACAGGCCGATACCGGGAATAGATTCGCCCGGCTTCGAATAGACATCATCGCTGCTGGCGACGAAGCCAACCTTGAGCCCTCGCTCGATGGCTTCTTCGATGATCCACTCGAATTGCCCATGGTTCGAGTAGACCTCGATGATGGGCATGAAAGACGGATCGAAGAAATCGAAGTTCGCGCGTCGGCCACCGACGTGAGGCATGAGCATGACGCGGTCGGAGCCGATGGTCTCGAGTAACGTCGCGATGGTGTTGCGATCGGTGGAAGCGTCATGAGGAACTTCTGCTTCGACATAGGCGCTGCGGTGAACCGGACGGTCGTCGTCCAAGTAGATGACGTTGTGGTCGCCACCGTTGGGGGTGTTCCCCGACCATTCATAACCCAGATAGGTGACGAAACGACCCGTCTCGTTGAATTCTTTGATGGATTTCTGGACGTATTGCCAACCGTCGGGCGTGATGTGGACGTCGTTACCCGCCCAGGAGATGAAGTCGATGCCGGCAAAGCCCCGACCGTACGAGAGATAGTCGACGACCCTGCCGATGCCGCCGGTCTCCTCGCTCTGCCCATGAAGGTCTCCCCAATAGGGCTGAAGCGTTTCGGGCGAAGACACGAGAGCGTTACTTCCTGCGGCGAGCCCCGGTTGCGAATCATCGACCACGCGAACCCGCACGGTATCTGTGTTGCCGACGACCACGCTCTCGAAACGGTGGAAGCCGCGGTCTACCTCGGTGAAGGTGTAACTAGACGGGAGCCCCGATACACTCGGAGGCGTCTCGAAACGAACGGTACCGCGATAAGAAGGCGAAGGATTGCCCCAGGAATCTTTAACTCGTACTTGGAGCCAAGTTGGCTCGCCGGCCCGCACGCCGGTCGGCCAGATGACATCGAGATCGCTCTCCGGTCCGCCGACGACGCGGAGGGTGGGGGAGTCGAGGACGCGCACCTGCCGTACTGCGTTGAAGACATCCACCAACACACGAAACTGAAAGTCGGTCGCCTGATCGAACGTCTGAAACTGACTGCCCGGCCCGCCGCTGGAGCGATCCCCGAATGTGACGATGACCGTGTCACCCTCCTCGAGGGCGCCGTTGCTCACCGTAATCACCGCGCCTCGCCAAAAGGGCCGCGGACTCGCGTGGCGCGGCTCGAAGCGAGCGTCGAGGCTCGCGTTTCCGGTTGTGTGCACCGTCATGTACTCGGCTTTCTTAGGATCGTCGACTTGGAACGGGCCCCAATCAGTGCCGGCCTGGGTGAGGACGAAGATGCGTCCTCCGTCATCGATGCCCAGACGGCCCACGTGATACGTGAGCGTCCAGGTTCCCCACGAGCCGGCGACGAACTCGCCTTCCGGATCGATGGTGGCGTAACCGTAGAGCTCGCGGTTGCGTTCGAGCTCTTCCGCAGACTCGGGATTGCTTTCCGTGACGACGAGCGTTGTCAGCATCGCGCCAACCAAAATGTGGGAATATCGCATTCGCATCAGGGTTCCTCGGGGACGGAGACTATCACGACGGGGGAAACCTGCGCATCCAGGAATCTCGCTGGCCAAGAGACGTGTGGCCGCATAAACTGCGCCCGACTTATTTGTGTCGAACCCACGGCAAACGGAGGCGTAATCATGTCGAGCCCGAGTCGACCTTTCTTCTTGGTGACCTATTTCGTGACTCTCCTCTCCTTGGTAGTCACGACCGGAGCAGCCGCGGTACAGCAAGTGGCTCCCGAACAGTACGAGTCGTTGAGCTACCGGCATATCGGACCGGTGGGTAACCGAGTGAGCTCGGTTGCCGGTGTGGCCGGCGACAGAATGACTTACTTTGCAGGTGCAGCCTCGGGAGGTGTATGGAAAACGACTGACGGCGGGCTCAACTGGGAGCCAGTGTTCGACGATCAACCAGTGCATTCGATCGGGTCTCTCGCCGTGGCTCCCTCCGATCCGAACGTCGTTTGGGCTGGCACCGGTGAATCCTTCATCCGATCGAACGTGTCCATCGGAAACGGGGTCTGGAAGTCGACCGACGCAGGTTCCAACTGGGAACACCGCGGGCTCGAGGGGACGGGCCGCATTGGACGTATCGTCATCCATCCGACCGACCCCGACATCGTCTACATTGCGGCGCTAGGTCATGGATACAGCGAACAGCCGGAGCGAGGGGTTTACCGCACGCTTGATGGAGGCAAGCACTGGGAGAAAGTCCTCTTCGTCGACGAGAAGACCGGTGCCTCCGATTTGGTGATGGATCCTGGAAACCCTCGGATCTTGATCGCGGGGATGTGGCAGATCGATATCAAGACTTGGGGCCGCGAGAGTGGCGGTCCGGGGAGTGGACTCTTCATGTCACGAGACGGCGGTGACAATTGGACCCGTCTGGAGGGGAAGGGCTTGCCGAAGCTGCCGGTGGGCAAGATCGCGGTTTGCATGAGCCCGGAAAGCTCCGACCGGATTTATGCTCTCATCGAGACCGGCGACGGAGTCCCTTGGCATGGCGAGGATACCGAAAGCGGCGAGCTCTGGCGTTCGGACGACGGTGGGGAGAACTGGGAGCTCACGACCCATAATCGGGACCTCGCGGGTCGGAGTGCTTACTACTCACGCTGCGCGGTGTCGACGAACGACGCGGACGAAGTCTACTTTCTCTCGGCATCTTACAGTCGCACCAAGGATGGCGGTAAGACAGCCGAAAAGGCGGAGCGTATCGGTGAAGGGGGATTCGAGTCTCCCGGTTGGGACCATCACGACATGTGGATCGATCCAACCGATGCCGGCCGCATGATCGTCGGCCATGACGGTGGGATCTCGATCTCCGAGAACCGGGGAAAATCTTGGCACCGGGTTCAGCTGCCGGTCGCTCAGATGTATCACGTCACCGTCGACAATCAGATTCCCTACTATGTTTACGGAAACCGGCAGGACGGCCCCTCGACTCGCGGCCCGAGCAACAGCCGCACCGGCGGCGGTTTCTTTGGTGGTGGTATTCCGCGAGGTATGTGGCACGGCGTTGGCGGTGGTGAAAGCGGTTTCGCGACTCCCGACCCCGTGGATCCGAACATCGTTTGGTCGACGGCTTCCGGGGCGGGTGCTGCCGGAGGGATCGTGGTTCGCTACAACGAGCTGACTCGGCAGTTCCGGCAGGTCGAGGTTTGGCCGGAGGCGACTTTTGGATGGCCGGCAGGGGGTCTCAAGTATCGGTTCCAGTGGACGTTTCCGTTGCTCATCTCTCCTCACGATCGCGACACCGTTTACGTGACCAGTCAGTTCGTCCATCGAACCCGAAACGGCGGTCAAAGCTGGGAGGTGATCAGCCCCGATTTGACGACCAACGACGAGAGCAAGCAGGGCATATCGGGTGGTCTCACCCCCGACAACATCGGTGTCGAGTACTGTTGCGTCCTCTACGCCTTCGAAGAGTCACCGGTGCGACAGGGTGTCCTCTGGACGGGCTCGAACGATGGCCTGGTGCATGTCAGCGAAGACGGTGGAGCGAACTGGACCAACGTGACTCAAAACATCCCCGGGCTTCCTGACCTTGGAACCGTACGCAATATCGACGCGTCCAAGTGGGATGTCGGCAAAGCGTATTTGACCGTCGATTTCCACCAGGTTGGCAACTTCGCGCCCTACGTTTACAAGACGGAAGACTTGGGCAAGAGCTGGATCAAGATCACGAACGGCATCGCCGACGGTCCGCTCAGCTACGCTCGCAACGTCCGCGAGGATCCCGTGCGTCCGGGCCTCTTGTACTTGGGCACCGAGAACGCGCTCTATGTATCTTTCGATGACGGCGGCGGCTGGCAACCGCTCAAGAGCAATCTACCCGCAGCGCCCATGTACTGGCTCGTGGTGCAGGAGCACTTCAATGACCTCGTCGTCGGAACCTACGGTCGCGGCTTCTGGATTCTCGACGACATCACGCCGCTCCAGCAGCTCACGGACGAGGTGACCGCTTCTGACGCCCACCTCTTCGAGCCCCGGCCGGCCTACCGCTTCCGACCGATCACACCGCTCATGTACACGCTGACGGACGCGTCGGCTGGCGACGACCCGCCTTATGGAGCGTCCATCAGTTACTGGTTGGCGAAAGCACCCGAGGATGCCGAGGACAATGATGAAGACACCGAGGTCAAGGTGAAGATCAAGGACGCGGCGGGGGAGACGATCCGAGAGCTCGAGGGTACGAAGAAGGCCGGCATCAATCGAATCTGGTGGGATCTCAAGGGCGAGGAATCGAACGAGATCAAACTTCGAACGAAACCTCTTCACGCCGATTGGGTCGATCTCGGCGACGAGCGTTGGCGGAAGTCGGGGGTCGACCGCATCGCGGTCCTAGTCCCTCCCGGTGAGTACACCATTAGCCTTGAGGTCGAAGGTAAGGAGCACTCGAAGGATCTCGAGGTCCGCAAGGATCCCCACTCCGAGGGGACCGAGGCCGACATCCGAGAGCAAACCGAAATGCTGGTCGCACTGCGGGAAGAGATGAACCAGGCGGCGGCGGCGATCAATCGCATCGAGTGGATCCGGCGCCAACTCGGCGACCTACAGGCGGTGGTGAAGGAGCTCGGTGACACGGAAGCACTGGAGTCCGGTGCCGAAGAGCTCGATGGAACCTTCGTGGTTTTGGAGGAAAAGCTCACACAGATCAAAGCCACCGGGACCGGTCAGGATCGCGTCCGGTGGCCGTCGATGCTGGCGGGGAAGATCGCCTACTTGGCGAGCACCGTCGCCGTCGCCGATTTTCCACCCACCGATCAACACCGCCAAGTGCACGAGGTTTTGAGGGGACGACTCCATCAGTACCAAGAGGAGTTAGAGACCCTCGTGAAGAATGAACTGGCTGCATTCAATAAGACGCTCGACGAACGCGAGCTGCCACGCATCGTGACCGGGCAGAAGCCGGAGACCGACTAAAGATGTGTACGAAACGCGCCGTCCTTGTTGGGCTCCTGACGTTAACCGCGCCCGGGCTCGTCTCTGCTGAGACTTACTCTCCCGATCTCTTCTCGGGACTCAGCTATCGAATGATAGGCCCGTCGCGGGGAGGTCGCGTTACGGCCGTCGCCGGCCACAAGGACCAGCCGTCGACGTTCTACCTCGGAGCGTCTGGCGGTGGCGTCTTCAAGACCACCGACTACGGTCAGAATTGGTTGCCTGTTTCCGACGGCTACTTTGCCACAGGATCGATCGGAGCCATTCGCGTCGCGGATTCGGATCCGAACATCGTTTATGTTGCCACCGGATCGGACGGTCTCAGAAGCAACGTCATCATTGGGAAGGGTGTTTACAAGTCGTCAGACGCCGGCGAGACATGGGAGCACGTCGGTCTCGAAGAGACGGGCAACAGCGGAGCTCTTTTGATTCACCCGGAGAACCCCGATCTCGTATACCTAGCGGCGATCGGAAATCCGTTCGCATCGAGTCCACAACGCGGTGTCTACCGTACCAAGGACGGCGGGTCGACGTGGGAGAAAGTGCTCTTCGTGTCGGAGAAAACGGGAGCCGTCGATCTGGAGTTCGCGCCGGATAACCCCCAAGAGATCTATGCCACGCTCTGGCGGGCAGAGCGGAAGCCGTGGACGATCATCAGTGGTGGGGAGGAGGGTGGTGTCTACAAGTCCTCGGATGGCGGCGATACTTGGTCCGAGCTGACGAACGGTTTGCCGCAGGGCCTTCGCGGTAAGGCCGACCTCGCCGTGTCTGCGGGAGACCCCGATCGCGTTTACGTGCTCATCGAGGCTCCCGACGAAGAAGGCGGGGTTTACCGGTCGGACGATCGAGGTGCGACCTGGGAGCAAGTGACGGACTATCAACCCATCCGCAATCGACCCTTCTATTACTGCAACCTCGAGGCGCATCCCAGGAACCCCGACACTTTGTGGGGCATGGCGGAAGGCCATTGGAAATCTGAGGACGGAGGGAAGACTTGGGAGAGTCGCCCCGTGCCTCACGGTGACAATCACGATATGTGGATCAATCCCGATCTTCCGCACATCTTTATCCAGTCGAACGATGGCGGCGCGAACATCACGCTCGACGGAGGCGAGACGTGGTCGACCCAATTGAATCAGCCTACTGCGGAGCTCTACCAAGTCGACATCAGCGACGAGTTCCCTTATCGGCTCTTTGCGGGACAGCAGGACAACAGCACGATTTCACTTCCGAGTCTTCCGCCGCGCTACATGCCCGGAGGGCACACGTCTTTATGGGAAGCTCACGGCGGGTGTGAGACCGGCCCGGTGGTGCCGAAACCGGGAGATCCCGACATCGTCTATGCGAACTGCAAGGGACGCTTCGGAGTCTTCAATCGCCGGACCGGCCAAGAGCAACATAACTACGTCGGCTTCTGGAACCTCTATGGACACAATCCCCAGGACCTTGCGTTCCGGTTTCAGCGAGTGTCGCCGATTCATGCGTCGCCCCACGACCCGAGCCGCGTCTATCACACCTCGCAGTTCGTCCACGTGACCGAGGATGGGGGACGATCGTGGGAGACCATCTCCCCGGATCTCACCGCCTTCGATCCGGAGACGCAGGTCGTGTCAGGTAGTCCGATCACGCGCGACGTTACCGGTGAGGAACACTTCAGCGTCATCTATGAAATTCAAGAGTCGCCACACGAGCGGGGCGTCATCTGGGTTGGGGCCAACGACGGGCCGATTCACGTCACGAGGGACAACGGGAAGAATTGGGAGAACGTGACCCCTCGCGAGCTCGGGCCTTTCGGGCGCGTGCAGAATATCGAGGTATCACCCCACGATCCGGCGAAGGCCTATGCCACGATCTTGCGCTACCAACTCGGAGATTTCGCACCCTATGTGTTCAAGACCGAGGATTATGGGAAGAGCTGGACGCGGATCACGACGGGCGACAACGGTGTTCCAGATGATTACCCCGTTCGGGTGGTGAGAGAGGACCCCGATCGGAAGGGACTGCTCTACGCGGGCACCGAGTTCGGCATGTTCATCTCGTTCGACGATGGGGGGGAGTGGCAACCTTTGCAACTCAACCTTCCGGTCACGCCGGTGACCGACATCAAGGTTGTCGACCAAGACCTGGTGTTGTCGACCATGGGTAGGGGTTTTTGGATCCTGTACGACCTGGCGCCGTTTCACGAAATGAACGCCGAGACGGCGAAGGCGAACCATCTCTTCCAAGTGAAACCTCCTTATCGCATGCACGCCACGCGCGGGTTTGGTGGTGACCGGGCGTCCCATGAGCCTCACTACCCGAGCCCGGGCGCCAACATCGACTACTACTTGGAGAGCGAGCCTTCCAGCGAACTGCGGCTCGAAATCCTCGACCGCGACGGAAACGTTGTCCGTATATTTTCCAGCGAGGATCTGGGAGAGAAGAACCTTCTCCCGAAAGAAGCAAGCATGCGGGATTGGAGTCTCGAGATTGTCGGGACCCCCAAGCTCTCCAGTGACGCTGGCATGCATCGCTTCCTGTGGGACCTACGTTATGCGGGGCCGTGGCATGAAGAGACGGAACGTTCCGGCCGCAAGGGATCGTTAGCGGCACCAGGAACCTATCGTGCCCGCCTGTCGGCGGGGGATTGGAGCCGGACGGTGTCCTTCGAAGTGAAGATGGATCCGCGTGTCGCGCGAGAAGGGGAGGTCAGCGAGGCGGACGTGGTGGCTCAGGTTGAGCTAGCGCTCGAGGTTCGCGACGCACTCAGCGACGCCCGGCTCGCCGCGGCCAATCTTGAACGGGCGATCGAGGAAGCGACCGACGACGAGAAGGGGGCCCTGGTCGCTATCAAGGACGAGCTCGTCACCGCTCCCATCCGTTATTCGCAGCCGATGCTCGTGGACCAACTGTCCTACCTATACGAGAACTTGCAGCGCGCCGATCAGCGACCGAGTCGTGATGCCATCGATCGGTGGGGGAAGCTGAACGAAGAGCTTCAGTCGCTACTCAGCAGGCTCGAGCAGGCCACAGGGACGACCGACTAGGAAGAGCCCTTGATCTGCCGCAGGGTTTCCTCGGGAAGGTCCAGGGTACGGATCGGATAGGGGATGACGATGCCCTCCTTCTTGTAGCGCGCGTCGAGCTTCTTGATGAACTCGTGCTTGATCAAGTATTGCGCGGCGAACTCATTCGTCCGCATGATCACCGTGAAGTTGATGCTGGAGTTTCCGAACGTGTGGTAGCGAATCAAGGGCTGGAAAGATGGGACGCCACCTCATACAGTGTTCATGATTTCCTGGGCGACCTCACAGGTCACTTTTTCCACTTCCTCCAAATCGCTGTCATAGTGAACACCGACCTGCACCGGCACCGACATTTCGTGTTCCGGCATGTAGTAGTTGGTGATGATGGTGGACACCATCTGACTGTTGGGTACGACCACCATGTTGTTCGGAATCTGCCGAATCCTCGTGCTTCGCCAGCCTATGTCCTCGACGTAACCTTCCTGTCCCGACTCGAGCTTGACGTAGTCGCCGACTCGCACCGGCTTGGACAACAAAACGAAGACGCCGGCGAAAAGGTTGGAGAGGGTGTCCTGAAGTCCTAGGGCGACCGCCAAACCACCCACACCAAGAGCCGCAACCAAGGGAGTGACGTCGATCCCCAGGATGCCGAGCGCCAGGGTTACACCGAGTGCAATAATGACAATCTTGAGAATAGTCTCGGTAAGTCCGGTTGCGGGCAGATCGATTTGCCCGAGTAATGTCGCACGATGTACGCCGCGACGTTCGCGAGAACCAGGCTGACCGAGACGGCGATCAGAGCACCAAGGAGTTTGTGGGAGTACGAGATGATCTGCGGATTGAGCTGGGAAGTGCCCACGGCGATCTGGATGCCGACAACAGCGCACCAAAGCAGTGAGGGACCTCGCGTGGACTTGATGGTCGCGTCATCGACACGCGTGACGGTTTTTCGAGCCCATCGAGCGAGCAAGCGATATACGAACCCGCGGATGCCCACGGCAATAATGAAGACACCGACGAAAACGAAAAACGGAGTGGCGAAGGCGTCTGCGTTGTCTATGACATAATTGATGTACTCCATGGCGTATCCTCTGTATCCTTTGTGTCCGAGGGGCGCTAATATATAGCTCGATACACGAGCCGTCAACGTGCCGAGGCGGAGGACGGAGGGACGTCTTAAGGGTGAACCGCCCGGTAAGGGGGCCGGGCCGAGAGGAATAGCGATGGCACAGGCGATGGGAGACTACTTGGAGTTCCTCAATGAGCAGGTGAAGGACTACCATGGGGAATATCAGGATATCATCGCCACGGTTCCAGTCTACTTCGCCCTATTGACCGGCGTGCTGGACGATTCACGTTTCCCCGCCGAACTGAGATCCGTCGTCAACTCGGCACTCGCGTACTTCATCTCTCCTTTTGACTTCGGAGAGGATGAGGCGGTGGGTGCAGAGGGATACGTGGACGATGTTTACGTGTGCTCCCTAGCCGTCCTGAAGCTGAGAGAGGCGTTAGATGACCATGCGGTTATTCTCGATCATTGGGATGGGGAAGAGGATCCGTTCTTGCTTTCGCAAAGAATAATCGAAGCGCTCACCGAGGAACTGGGCGACGGCTCGATTCAACTCATTCGGCAGTATACGGGCCTCGATGAAGTCTAGTTGAGAGAGAGACATTTACGGCAGAGGACCACACCCATGACGGAGAAGACGAAGGCCAGAGTAGACATCCAAGAGCATGGCATGGATCGGGATGGCACCAAGACCTCTACCGACCGCCGACTCTTCATGCAGCTTCAGGTGTTTGGCGAGTGCACCGACAAGAAGGCCCTCGTTCAAGAGCTCGAGCGTCAGTCTGTCGAGGGAGTCGTCTACCAAGATGTCAACGATCCACGTGGTGTCGGCATTTTGACAATGGGCGAGGACCCCACTTTCTTCGCGACCAAAGCAGCAGAGCTATTCAATTCACCGCCTTTCGAATTACTTCCCATGAAGTCGGAGTTCACGATGTTTGGGCGCTCCTACTCGTCCGGTTACGAGCCCAACCTCGAGGACTGGCTCGTCTCGAAGCCCCGGAAGACTGCTCTCAATCCCGACTGGCCGTGGGCAATCTGGTACCCTCTTCGCCGCAAGGGCGAGTTCGCCGCGCTTCCTGCGGAGGAACAAAAGGGCATTCTTAGAGAGCACGGCATGATCGGACGCAGTTATGCCGAGGACGATTTGGCCCACGACATCCGGTTGGCCTGCCACGGAATCGATACCAACGACAACGAGTTCTTGATTGGCCTGGTGGGTAAGGATCTGTTCCCACTATCCCACCTCGTTCAAAGAATGAGGAAGACCCAACAAACCTCGAAGTACATCCAATCGATGGGCCCGTTCTTTGTTGGGCATGTGGTGTGGCAGAGCGCGCTAGGCTAACGGCCCGTTCGGGCCGCCGGCCGGGAGGAATGCGCTCACGAATTTCACTGCGCAGGGAACCCGGCCGATAAAAAGGGGCCGAGCGAAGAGCGAGGCCCGCGAGCGAGGCGGAGCCTTCAGCCGCCGCGCCGCGAGGAGCGGCGAGGCATTACTTGAAGAGCCGAGCGAGCACTAACACCCAAGGAGCCTGACCTGCAAGAAAAACTCCCCGCCCATGAGTACCTTGACGAAAACAAGATCCCTTACCAGAGGCTCGAGTTTCCGTCTTCCACAGAGAAAGGCGCAGCGCAGGTAGCCGAGGCCCTCGGTTACAAAGCCAGCCAGATGGTCAAGACGCTGGTGTTCGAGAGCGACAAGGGAGAGCGCGTCTTGGTCATGGTGGGCGGCGATCAAAACGCCGTATCTGGATACCTCAAGAAGGCGATCGGGTCGCGCAACATCAAGCTCGCCAGCCTGGAAGCGGTCAAGGAAACGACCGGTTACGAGGTGGGCTCGGTGCCGCCGTTTCACTGGCAGCCAGAAGGTTTTCGCTCGTTCGTCGACGCCTCGCTCATGGAAGAAGCCGTCTTGGGCGTCGGCGCGGGGGTGTGGGGCCACGAAATCCTGATCGCGCCACGAGACCTTGTTGCAGCGAGTCGAGCCGCCGTCGTCAATCTGACCGACCGCAACAAGCCGTTTGAGTAACCAGGATGTTTCTCCTTCTTTGGCTGTTGCTCACATTTCAGGAGACGGAAGTCTGGCTCTGTCCCGTGCATCGCGACGTGCAGTCCGTGGAATCCGGCCAGTGCAACATTTGCGAACGAGAGCTTGAAAAACGCAGGTTCGTTCCCGCTTGGTCTTGCCCGATGCACAGTGAAGTGATCGGTGAGGAAGGGGAGACCTGCTCGATCTGCAACATGGACCTGGCGCGCACGACTCAAGAGATTCAATGGCGGTGTCCAAGGCATCCAGACGTGAGTCAATCGGAGCCCGGTAACTGTCCGATCGGAGGACGCCCCCTCGACAGAGGGGCAGTCGCGATGCCACACGGCGATCACAATCCCCGACATGGTGGCATTCTCTTTATGGCTCCGAACGGATTCAATCACTTAGAGGGAACCTTGTCGGACGCCGGGATCTTCGAGTTCTACCTCTATGATGACTTCACGCGGCCCATCGACGCCGGGCGGGTCAAAGCCCGCATTGGAGATCGATTCTTGACACCTGCCAGCGAGGGAGAGCATGGGCAGTTGAGTCTCGAGGGACCGATCGACTTTCCGGTCGAAATGACCCTCTTTGTGCGGTTCGAGAATTCAGATAAAGAAGACCGGTTCGATTTCATCTTCGCCGACGCGCGCGCCGCCATCAGCCCAGACGTATCTCCATTCGTGCTCCCAGAGGGGGCGGAGCGGATCGCCCAAGAGATTTTTCGCCGCGACACGCGGATCCAGGATTTGATGCGAGTCGGGGGCTGGACCGACCTTTATATACCAGCGATGGAGGCCAAAGAGCTGGCTTTGGCTCTCGGCGCCCAGGAGGGCGAAGCGGTCGATCTTCCCGTCAAAAAAATCGTGCGCGCCGCCTGGCTATTGGATATGTACGGTGATTTGGGCAATCGCCTGAAAATCGAGTCGGCGTACGGGCTTTTCGAAGAGGGGATGCGCGAGCTTGAACGGATTCATGCGCGTTAGGACCCTGGGCGCCATCGCTTCCGCGCTAGGCTCCGCGGCGCTGTTGCTGGCTCACGAGGTGGAGCCCTCGAGGTTCACGTACGAGAGAGACGTTCTCCCCATCCTCGAGAAGCATTGCGGTGACTGCCATCGCGGCGGCGGGATAGCTCCCATGTCGTTACTCAGCTATCAGCAGGCGTTCCCATGGGCATCATCTATTAAGACGGAGGTCCTCGAGGGGCGGATGCCCCCTTGGCTTCCTGAGGATGGGTATGGCGAGTTTCGCAACGCCCGCACTCTGACCGCCGAAGAGATCGATACGCTGGTCGATTGGGCGAGCGGAGGAACGCCGGAGGGCCAACCGGTGAAACGAGAGACAGCCCCGTCCGAGGTTGGTGCGGAGACAAAACATGGCGCGCCGGACTTAGTCTTGGAGCCGGAAGGCGCGATTACGGTCGGAGCCGATGAGTTCGAAAAAAATGTATGTCTTGTCCTACCGACGCAGTTCTCCGAGGCGCGCCGAGTTGCCGCTTTCGAGTTCCAACCCGACAACATCGCGATGGTACACGACGTGACGATCCGCATGGGAGACCGTTGTGACGCGGGAACGCGGCCAGTGGCAACATGGCTTCCCGGTCAACGTCTGTCCGTCTTACCCGGCGCTCCAGCGGAAGAGTTGCCCGCCGGTGCCAGGCTGGCGGTCGACATCCACTACCGCAAGACCTGGCGCGACGACGGCAAGGCGATGACCGACAAGAGTCGACTGGGTCTTTACTTCGAGCCGGATGCCGCCACGGTGAGATCTCTGAAAATGGACGGAAAGGACTATGAGTTGCCGACCGACTTCATGGTCCTTGCGGTCTATGCCTCACCACCCGCCGCCGGTTCGTTCGAGCTCGAGGCACGCTACCCCGACGGACATCGCACGCCGCTCATTAGGATCCGCGCGTTCGATCCCGCCTGGAACGCGAAATATATTTTTGTGCACCCCCTGCGGCTTCCGCGGGGGAGTGTTCTTCGCGCGTCCTCACCGGCCGCCTGGGTCGACTACATTCCCGCCTCCGACTGAGGAGTGTCTCCAAATGATCGAAAAGTGTAAGCCGGAAGACATCCCCTTCCTCACGACTGAACAGATGATAGAGGTCGATCGAGCGATGATCGAAGATTTCAAGATCGAGCTCATCCAAATGATGGAGAACGCCGGGCGCAACTTAGCGAGCCTGGCACGGGAGCGATTCCTGGACGGGGAGCCTATTGGCAAACGAGTCGTCGTACTGGCGGGTACCGGTGGGAACGGAGGTGGGGTGTTGGTGGCGGCGCGCCGACTTCACAACTGGGGAGCGCATGTTCATATCTTCGCGACCAAACCGGCGTCGGACTTCACTCCCGTCCCCGCACACCAGCTCGACATTCTTGCGCGCATGAAGGTCACGGTGAGCCAGGCGGCGAGTGTTGTCGAAGAGCGGCCGCCCGATGTCATCCTTGACGGTGTCATCGGTTACAGCCTGAAGGGCGCTCCGCGAGGCTCGGCGAGTGATCTGATTCGTTGGGCAAACGCGCAGGAAGCCCCGATTCTGGCACTGGACGCTCCCTCCGGCGTCGATACGTCGACCGGTAGGGTTTTCGATCCAGCTATTCGAGCAACGGCCACCATGACGCTCGCCCTTCCCAAAGAGGGTCTCCGGGCGCCCGACGTCGAGGAACGTGTCGGGGAGCTCTACCTTGCAGACATCAGCGTCCCGCCCGGTCTCTACGCCGAGCCCGTGCTCGGACTCGACGTGGGACCGTTGTTCGCCCAGAGCGACGTCATCCGCGTGCGCTAATAACTGTTGGCTTCCATTTCGCAGGGGTTGGGATGCTGGTTTTAGTCCTCGAGTATTTATTGTAGCCTTTCGGCGCTGGCGCTAGTCCAAGCGCCGAAGGAGGTTCCATGGTTACGATCGGTTCTCTTTGGATCCCCATCCTCGTCTCCGCCATCATCGTTTGGTTCGCCAGTTTTCTCGTTTGGGTCGTTCTGCCGCACCACAAATCCGAGTACAAGGGCGTCCCGGACGAAGATGCCACGGTCAAGTCATTGGGCGATATCCCGCCCGGTCTGTACAACCTTCCTCACCTTACAGCCATGGAAGACGTCAAGAAGCCGGAAGTCATCAAGAGGTTCGAGGGAGGACCGACCGGTTTTCTCACCGTCGTCCCGAGAGGCGTGCCCAACATGGGGAAGAGCATGGTGCTGTCGTTCCTCTACTACCTGGCAGTCGGTGTTGTCGTCGCCTATATCGCTGGTCGGACTCTGAGCTCGGCGACCCCTTATCTCAAGGTGTTCCAGATCGCGGGCACCGTCGCATGGCTCGCTCATGGGTGGGGAGTCATGACCGATGGTATTTGGTTCGGACGACCGTGGGGCGCCATCGCGAAACACTTAGTCGATACGCTCGCCTACGGATTGCTCACCGGCGGAGTGTTCGGCTGGCTCTGGCCGAGGTAGCCCTCACCCTCTCCCAGAGGGAGAGGGTTTAAAGGAAGGAAGCCAACGCGTGCACCCTCACCCGGCGTCTGTCCACTTCGTTAGTGGCACGCCATGTTTTGACGCCCGAAATCTCCCGGAGGGAGAGGGATTAAAGGATGGAAGCCCACCTTAATTAACGACCGTCGGTTGCCGCTTCGTACTTTTGCGCCTCGGCAAGCTCTGGAAGCCCCGCGTCCGCGTGCTGCCAGTTCTTGAGCAATAAGTCGTAGGCCTTCCTGGCCGTCTCGACGTCGCCCGCTTTCGAAGAGGCTCGCGCCCACCCGAGTAGCGATCGAGTCCTTAGGGGCATCCGCACGAGGGCTACCGCGAACTGCTTGATCGCTTCGTCTGCCCAATCCGTTTCCAGAAGCATCTCGCCATAGAGCTCGTGCGATGGCTTCAGCGGGTAAGCAGGTCCCGATGGAGGGTCCAAACTTCCCTCGATGGCGACCGCCTCTTTCATCACATGGAGAGCGTCGTTGCTCTTCCCCTGGCCAAGAAGAATGAGGGCGGTGATTTCTTTTTCCATGATGGCGAGGGGCTTGGCTTCGTAGCTATCATCCTCTGATTCTTTCTGCTCACGAAGCTTCTTGAGCTTGTCCGCGGCTTCTTGTGCCTTGGCGAAGTTGCCCATCTTTGCGGCACTCATCCCCGCCGCGAGGAGCAGGCTTCCCGTAGCACTGGAGCGCCGTCCGCTGAACGAGGTTGCCTCGGGCAACGGTAGGTCCTGCCACTTCTCGGTCTCGATGATGTACCGCGACGCCATGGTGCCGTGCACCCGCCGCATATAGTCCGCCTGCGTCTCTTCAGCGACGCCCTCTACAAGCTCAACGCCCGCCCAAGCATCTTCGTAGCGACCGAGTTGCAGGTCGGAGTACTGCCACCACGAGTAAGCGTGGTAGTCCCGCTTGGTTATGGAAAGCGATTTACGTTTCACCCATGCATCCGAGGCTTCATACGCCGCTTTGTTGGAGGCCGCGACGCGGTCCCACATGCCGTGCTGCACGAAGATGTGGGATGGCATGTGAAGAGCGTGGGGAGCTGCGGGGGCAATCTCGGCGTATCTATTGGCCGCGGGAAGCGCCAAGGGGGCGTGCACCGGATCGTCGAACGAGTGGATGATGTAGTGAGCGGCGCCGGGGTGGTTCGGGTTCTCCGCGAAGACCTGGTTCAGGATGGCGGCCGATTTCATCTGGCGCCCAAAGCCCTTCTCTCCCGGCTTCTTCGTGCCAAGGATCGACAATGCGTAGAAACAGGCGATTTCGTGATCGTCCGGATACTTCTCGTAGAGATTTGCCATCGCTTGCGAATAAGCCCGATCGCGGTCGTGCTTCTCTCCCTCTCCGTACAGAATCTCGAGCGCCTCCAGGAAGGCCTTCTCTTTGGCGGTGTTGGCTTTCGCGATTCGTTGACTCCGTGACGGGGCCAACTCGTGCAGTGCCTTGCGGGCGGCGGCGATGTCCTGTTCATTTCCCCAAAGCGGGTGGTTGTAGGACATGGCCTCGCCCCAATACGCCATGGCGAAGTCGGGATCGGTCTGGTAGGCCATCTGGAAGGCCTCGGCAGCCTCTTCGTACCAGAAGCTGTGTAACGCCGACACTCCGCGGATGAAGTCCGCCTGGGCCTCCGGCGAGCCGGAAGTCGGGAACTGGATGGTTCCCAGGTCCGTCTCCTCCTGCGCGGAAGCCGGGCTAACCAGGGTGACGATTGCCGCGAAGACCCCACAAATCATGACCGCCAGAATCGCTTTTCGGATCTTCACTCAGGCCTCTCTTTCGGTCGTCACTGACTTAATGACGCTCAAAAACTTCCCTTGAGTACGTCAACGACCGCCTATAAGCTACCCGATGGCCCCCCCGGAAGGCAAAGCCGGCAAAAGACGGCAGACAGCCTCCCCCCTGGCGCGCCACCACGCCTCGAAAAGGCGGCAGCCACACGTTTTGCTATAATTCGCGTGAGAATACCCGGAGGAGCGAAGTACTAATGGAAGCTAGCATTCAAGAGATTAACGAAAGAGTTCAAAAAGAAGCGGTATTCGTCGAGACACTCCTCGCCGAACTGCGCAAGGTCATCGTCGGCCAACCGGACATGCTGGACCGGCTGCTGATCGGCCTTTTGAGCCGCGGACACATCCTCCTCGAAGGGGTACCCGGGCTGGCCAAGACACTGGCCGTCAGCAGCCTGGCCGATGCCATCGACTGCAAGTTCCAGCGCATTCAGTTTACGCCCGACCTCCTGCCCGCCGACCTCGTGGGGACGCTCATCTACAACCAAAAAGAAGGTGTTTTCGTTCCGAAGAAGGGCCCCATCTTTACGAGCCTACTCTTGGCGGACGAGATCAACCGAGCTCCTGCCAAGGTTCAGAGCGCTCTCCTCGAGGCGATGCAGGAACGTCAGGTGACGATCGGCGATACGACGTACCCGCTCGCGGAGCCGTTCTTGGTTCTGGCAACGCAGAACCCGATCGAGCAGGAGGGAACCTACCCCCTGCCGGAAGCGCAAGTGGATCGCTTCATGCTGAAGCTCAAGCTCGATTATCCCAACCGCAAGGAAGAGCGTGAGATTCTCGATCGCATGTCCACCGAGAACGTACCCAAGGCGAGCAAAGTCGTCGGTCCAGACAACATCTTGAAGGCTCGCAAGGTTGTCGAAGAGGTTTATATAGACGACCGGATCAAGGAGTACATCATCTCGATCGTCTTCGCCACCCGTGAGCCGAGCGAGTTCGGGCTCGATATCGGTGAACTCATCGAGTACGGAGGCTCACCGCGGGCCACGCTGTACCTGGTCCAGGCGGCCCGTGCGCACGCATTCATTCGTGGGCGCGGTTATGTGACCCCCGAAGACGTGAAGTCCGTCGGCCCCGATGTGCTTCGCCATCGCGTCATCCTCTCCTACGAGGCGGAAGCGGAAGACGTAAAACCAGAGGAAATCATCCAACGTATATTCGACATCGTAGAAGTGCCCTAGGCCTCTAGTCCAACTCATGCTCCCAAGAGAAGTCATCCAGAAGGTTCGTCGTATCGAGATCACCACGCGCCGCATGGTGACCGATGTCCTGGCCGGCGAGTACCACAGCATCTTCAAGGGTCGGGGTATGGAATTCTCCGACGTGCGAGAGTACATGATGGGGGACGACATCCGTACCATCGATTGGAACGTCACCTCCCGCACTGGAACCCTCCACATAAAGAAATTCGTAGAGGAACGTGAGCTGACCGTACTGCTCATGCTCGATGCCAGTGGATCCGCCGACTTCGGGACCACATCTCGTTTCAAGCGCGAGGTTGCTGCAGAAATGGGTGCGCTCTTGGCTTTCAGCGCCATCAAGAACAACGATCGCGTCGGTGCTATCGTTTTTACCGACGAAGTCGAGATGTTCATTCCGCCGCGCAAGGGCCGGCCCCATGTACTGAGGGTCATCCGCGATCTACTTTATTTTGCACCGAAGGGTAGGAAGACCAATCTCGCCGCCGCGATGGACTATCTCAACAGAGTCACCCGCAAGCGCGCCGTGGTCTTCGTGCTTTCCGATTTTTTGACCTTCGGGTTCGAGAAGCCTTTCCGAGTGGCCGCGAAGAAGCATGACGTCATTTCGATTTTTATTTCCGACCCTCGAGAGCGCGAGATTCCGAAGGCAGGCATGATCGAGCTCGAGGACGCAGAGACCGGGCAGCGGATGTTGTTGGATACCGCCGATCGGCGCGCCCTGGCCGCGTTCACCGAGCACGCGAATGCTCGCGTGCAGGGACAGATGGATGCTTTGACCGCCATGGGCGTCGACATCATCGATGTCAACACCGGTGAGCCCTACGATCGGCCGCTGCAACGTTTCTTCCGAAGACGAGCGCGGCGCCTAAGACGTTGAAGACCACATCGATCGCAATGAAACGCTGGCTGGTACTCGGACTCCTTATTGCTTTCGCTGGGTGCGCCGATGAACCGGCGCAAAAAGAGTCGGTGCCGGTTCCCGAAGGACCCGGAGAGTGGGCCGTCGCCGCACGGGCTGACAAGACCGAAATCGAAGTCGGAGAAACGCTGACCCTCGATGTCGCCATAAGACACCCTGCCGGCGCCGAGTTCTTGCTCGCAACGGGAGGAGACAAGCTGACTCCCTTCGAGCTGGTTGAGCAGATCGAACCAGACTCGACCGCGCCGACGGAGAGCCGTGTGAAGCTCCGTATCGCCGCCTATCGCCTGCCCGGAGAGGTGGCCATCCCACCCATCAAGGTGGAGTACCAGAACGAGTCGGGAGAGCTCGCATCCGTCGAGACCCAGCCTATTCACATCGCGCTCGTCACTTCACTGACTCCCGAAGTGGCGGAAATTCACGACATCAAGGGCCCCATGGCCGACCTCCCGGTTCCCAGCCGATGGGGGAGACTCTGGTGGCTATTGGCTGCGCTTGTGGTCGCGGCGTTGGCCTATCTTCTTTATAGGCGCTTTCGGAAGACGGGCGCCGAGCTCCTAGGGGAGCCCCTGCCACCACCCCTTGCTCCGCCGGAAGTCGAGGCCGAAGAGGCCTTGCGAAGACTCGTCGACGCGAGGCTCCTCGAGACGGGAAAGGTTCTCCAGTTCTATATCGAGCTCTCCGACATCATGAAGCGTTATGCCGGCCGGCGGTACGCGGTCCCGTACCTCGAGCGCACGACCTCAGAGATTCAAAGAGATCTGAGAGTCGCCGGCATCAAGCATCAGAAGCAGCTAATGCTGGACAAGATCCTGGTGACGTCCGACCTTGTGAAGTTCGCCCGCATCGCGCCTCCGGACGATGAGTCCAACCGGATGGTTCCCGAAGGCTTCCGTTTTGTCGATGAGACCAAGCCGAAGGTAGTGGCACCGGAGGTGGTGCCGGCGGAGGCGCAGCCGTGACACGACTCGCCTATCCCTGGTTGGCGCTTGGGTTGCTGCTGATCCCGGCGCTCATCTACCTTCACTGGAAGCTTCGAGAGAGCCGGCCGACACTCCTTTATTCCGACCTCCGTCCGCTCCATGTGCTCAGGCCTTCGATTTGGGTGCGTCTCTCACCGATGCTCTTCGTCTTGCGCATGCTGGCGCTCTCGCTGGTGCTGACCGCTATCGCGCGCCCCCAAGCCGGTGCGCGAAGCGAAGAGGTCATCACCGAAGGCGTCGATATCCTTCTCGCCGTCGACGTGTCGAGCAGCATGAAGACCGAGGACTTCAAGCCGCGAAACCGCCTCTACGTTGCGAAACAGGTGGTGGCGGAGTTCATACGGTCGCGTCCCCATGATCGCATCGGGATGGTGGCATTTGCTGCGCGGGCGCTCACGAAGTGTCCGCTGACAATCGACCACGACATCCTGCTCGCGCTTCTCGAAGACGTACGCATCGGAAGCATCGAAGATGGCACCGCCATCGGCACCGCCATCGCCACCAGCGTAAACCGGCTCAAGGACTCCAAGGCCAAGAGCCGCATCATCATTCTTCTCACCGATGGCGTGAACAACCGAGGCGAGATCGACCCTCTTACGGCCGCCGAGTTGGCGAAGACGTTCGGAATCAAGATCTACGCCGTCGGGGCAGGTCGCGAAGGTTATGCGCCATATCCCTTCGAGGATCCTGTCTACGGAACCGTTTACCAAGAAGTGCTCGTCGAGATCGACGAAAAGACACTGGAGGACATCGCCACGTTGACGGAAGGGAAGTACTTTCGGGCCACCGACGAAGAGTCTCTCGCCAAGGTCTACGAGGAGATCGACGAGCTCGAAAAGACCAAGATCGAGCAAAAAGAATATGTGCGCTACACCGAGCTGGCTCCCTATTTCATGATGGCTGCGCTAGGGCTGCTTCTGGCGGAGTCCGTTCTCTCACGCACCCGTTTGCTGAGCATTCCTTAACCTTATGCAATTCGCCAACCTCTCTGCGCTTTATTTGCTGTGGCTGGTGCCGGCCCTGGTTGCACTCTCCATTTGGTCCGGGCGACGGAAACGACGGGCCATCGCCGTCTTTGGTGATGCGGATCTCGTCTCGAAGCTCTCTCAGGCGGTCAGTCCTGTTCTCGACCGACTCAAGGGCGGGCTCATCCTCGCCACGGTCTTCTTCTTGGTGCTTGCCATCGCGCGACCGCAGTGGGGAGAAAAAACAGAGGAAGTCGTTCGGAGCGGTGTAGACGTCTTCATCGCCGTCGATACTTCCCTCAGCATGGCGGCCACGGATATCGTACCTTCCCGAATGGAAAAGGCCCGTCACCTTGCCGCCGCCCTCACCGAGCGACTGCAGGGCAATCGAGTCGGCCTCATCGTCTTCGCGGGTTCGGCCTTCGTGCAGTGTCCGCTCACCCTCGACGATGGCGCGGTCAGGATTTTCTTGGATGCGGTAGGCACCGGCGTGGTTCCGGAGGCGGGAACCAACGTCGCGAGTGCCATCGACGCGGCTCGTCGTGGCTTCGTCTCCAAAGAATCGAAGTATAAGGTCGTCATCCTTTTGACCGATGGGGAGCAACACGAAGGAGATCCTGCCGACGTTGCTCGGAAGGCCCGGGAGGAAGGCGTTGTGATCCACACCGTTGGCGTGGGAACCGCGGCGGGCGATCCGATTCCGATCCGCAACTCTAAAGGAGAGGTTACCGATTACAAGCGCGATGCCGCGGGGCGGCCTGTTTTGAGCCGGCTGGATGAGCAGTCGCTCGGTCGTGTGGCGCTGGCAACCGGCGGAAAGTACTTCCGGGCCACCGACCGAGAGACCGAAGTCGAGGAGATCGGCGAGCTCATCGCATCCATGGAGAGCAAAGAGCTGAAATCGCAGTTGTTCACGCGCTACGAAGAACGTTTCTATTGGCCACTCGGGTTTGCGATCGTTTTCCTGATCGCTGACACGGCCGTTCCGCGGGGCCGACGGCGTAAGGAGGAGCTGGCATGAGGACGTGGTGGATTGCCGTCATCGTGCTCCAGCTGTTTGGGCCGAGCGTCAACAAGAAAAACAAGGAAGGGGCGGAGCTCTATGACGAGGGAAAACTGGACGAGGCCCTCGTCGCCTACACCCAGGCACAAGAGGAGTCTCCGGACGCGTCGGAGATCCAGTACAACATTGCCAACGTCCACTACCGCAAAGAAGAAGTAGACAAGGCTTTGGATGGTTACCGGGCGTCCCAGAGCGGTTCTGACGAAGTGCAACGACGCTCTCATTTCAATACCGGCAACGCCTTTCATAAGGGTGAGAAGTTTCCCGACGCGGTCGCCGCCTACAAAGAGGCCCTCAAGATCGACGACCAAGACATCGAAGCGCGACAAAATCTCGAGCTGTCCTTGAAGAAGCAAGAAGAGCAAGAACAACAACAAGACGGCGGAGGCGACTCCGGAGAAAGCGACGAGAACCAGGAAGATCAATCACAGCCTCAGAACCAACAGGATCAGGAACAACCCCAGGATCAGCCGCAGCCCCAGGACCAGGCGATGGATTCGAGCGACCAGGGGGGCGAAGCCCAGCCCCAAGGGATGACTAAGGAGGAGGCGGAACGGATCCTGGCGGCCCTCGCTGAGATGGAGAAGACCGAGCAACGCAAGCAACAGCAAAACAAGAAAATCAAGGCATCGGCCAGCGGCAAGGACTGGTGAGGCGGTGACGGTTTGGAGTTGCGCTAAACTAGAGCGGTTTTGCAATGAATAGAAACTCCAGCCGACTTGTAGGAGCCATAACCCTTGGGACGCTTGGCCTCACGATCTTCCTTGCCCGAGAAGCTCCAGCCCAAGACTTCCGCGTCGAAGCTTCCGTAAACGCCAACCGCATCGGGATGGACGACGATCTTCAGTTCACGGTCTCCATACTCGGCGACAGCCTCGGACGGGCCAGCGCCCTAGTGCTTCCCAAGCTCGAAGGGTTTCGCCTGGGTGGTTCCTCTCAATCGACCAGCATCCAATGGATCAATGGCAGGATGTCCGCCACCCGAGCCATTACCTATCGCCTGGTGCCATCGACGGAGGGCAAGCACACGATCGATCGTGTCTCGGTGACCTATCAAGGGACGCAATACCTTACCGAGCCCATCGAAGTAGAGATCGTCGCTGGCTCGGTTCAGGCGCAGGCAGGCCGACGGTCTGATCCCTTTGACGCGTTCGCTCCGCCTCGGCAACAAAGGCGCGCCAAGGTGGCCGGCGAGGTCTACGTGGAGGCCGCGCTGTCTCGATCCTCTACGTATGTAGGCCAGCAAGTCATTCTTACCTACAAGCTCTACACACAAGTGCCGATCATGGGCCTTGAAGTGGACCAGCAGCCCAAGTTGACCGGATTTTGGGTCGAAGAAGTCCAGATGCCCAAGGAGCCTGAGTGGAAAGAAACCACCATCAAGGGAAAGAAGTTCTACGTTTTCGAAATAAAGAAGAGCATCCTCTTTCCTACAAAGGTTGGCACCACGACCATCGAACCCGCGACCTTTTCCATGGCGATTCGGGGCTCCTCTGATCCGTTTGATCGGTTCTTCTTCCGGACGACCAACACGGTCCGCCGAGCCACGAAGCCCGTTTCGCTCGAAGTCAAGGCGCTTCCCTCAGCAGGTAGACCCCAAGACTTCTCCGGGGCGGTGGGGAAGTTCGATTTAGCCCTCGAGCTAGACAACGGGGGCAGCGAAACCATTGCCGCGGGAGAGCCACTGACCGTGGACGTGGTCGTAAAGGGGAAGGGGAATCTCAAGACGGTGGAGGTCCCGGACCTCCCGACCCCGGACAGCTTTCGAACCTACGATCCTAAAACCGAAGAGAAATTTAGCGCCGGTGGATCTGGTTTCGGAGGGGAAAAACGCTGGGAGTTCGTGCTCGTGCCGAGTGCCCCTGGAAAGTACAAGCTCGGCCCGCTGAGCTTGTCTTACTTCGACCCGGAAAAGAAGAGCTATGTGACCGCCAAGGCCGGCCCGCTGACACTCGACGTCGGCGGGGCGACGGCCGTTACCGGAGTACCCTTCGCGGCTCCCCGTTCGGAAGTGAAGCTCCTGAGGCGTGACGTGCGTTACCTCAAGCCGGCGCCCAAGGAGCTCGGTGTCGCGAAGGCACCTTTTTACCGAAGTGGCTTGTTCTATGCCACGCTCGCACTTCCCATGCTCTGGAATCTCGGCCTGGTGGCTTACCGGTTGAAACGTGAGAGTGAGGCTTCTCAAGTCGGGCTGTGGCGTCGACGCCGAGCGCGCAAGGAAGCCCATGCGCGGCTCAAGCAAGCCGCGACGAAGGCGCACGATGAAGCGAAGGATTTCTATGAGGTGACGGCCGCGGCCTTATACCGCTATGTAGCCGACAAGAACGAGGTTAGCCATTGGGGCCTCACCACGCAGCAGATCGAATCGCTCCTGACCGAGCGGCAAGTACCCGAGTCGGCGCGTGTCGAATTTCTAAAGATCATCGAGGCGTGTGAGTTCGCTCGATTCACGCCCGGAGACAGAACCCGCCCAGAGATGGAAGCGCTCCTGGCGCGAGCGGAGCAAGCCATCGTATCCCTCGACAAGTATCACGAATGACTTCCTGGTTCCTCCTTACCTTCCTTCTTCAGGCGCAGTTCGTCTCCCCTCAAGAGGTGTTCGAGCGCGGTGAGGAGCTCTACCGCGCAGGCGAGTACGACCAAGCGGTCGAGCAATACGAAGCGCTTCGCTCGCAAGGCGTGGTCGACGGAGCGCTCTGTTACAACCTGGGCAACGCGTACTTCAAGAGCGGTCGGTTGGGCCTTGCCATCCTCAATTACGAGCGCGCGCTCGAGCAGATGCCTGGCGACCAAGACTCCCGGGCCAACCTCGAGTTCGCCAACGAGCTCATCGTCGACGTCGTACAAAGGCCGCCCATGCCTTCCTACGTTGCGTGGGTGGTGGATCTATACCACTCCCTCGACCCCAGTTTTCTGGCGGCCCTGCTCAGCCTCTGCTTTCTAGTCGGCGGCGTGGCGGTCTCGATTCTGCTTCTCGGCATTCGGCCTCAACTCCGTACTCCCGCGATCTATACGCTTGCGACCGTGGTGGCAGTGGGGATACTCTCTGCAACCGTGCTCATCGCCAAGGTTCAATCGTCCGGCGAACGGGAGGAGGCGATCGTGGTCGCTCAAGTCTTGGATGTCCGCAGTGGACCCGGCGATACCAACCCTCAGCTGGCGGAGATTCACGAGGGACTCAAGCTCACGGTCCTCGGTGAGCGAGAGGACTGGCTCCAGGTTCGACTTCCCAACGGCCTCACCGGATGGGTGAAAGAGGCCGATGTCGAAACCATCTGAGCCGGTCGGAATCTATATCCACATTCCGTTTTGTCGCTCCATTTGTCCTTTCTGTAACTTTGCCACCGCACCGCGCCAACAAGAATCCGAGGCAGATTACCTTCGAGCTCTCAAACGGGAGATCGTCGGTTACCGTCCGCCGGGGGCGAGGGGAAGAAAGGAGACTCTTCGCGTCGACTCCATCTACTTCGGGGGCGGGACGCCATCGGTCCTGAGCTCTGAACAGATTCGTGAGATTCTAGAAGCGGTTCATTGGCGATTCGAGGTCGCGGCCGATCCCGAGGTGTCCTTGGAGCTCGATCCTGGGACCGCGGATCGAGATACCCTTGCAGGCTACGTGGCGGTCGGCGTGAACCGCTTATCAGTCGGCGGGCAAAGCTTCAATGACAAGGTACTGAAACGCATCGGGCGCCAGCACGATGCCGACGAGATCAGGAAGACGTTTCGAGCTGCCCGCGCGGCGGGACTTACCAATATCAATCTCGACCTCATGGTTGGTTTGCCGGGAGAGATTCCGGAGAAGGACTTCGAGGGGCTCGACGACCTTCGACCCGAGCACGCATCGGTCTACATCCTCGAGCTCGCGAGCGACGTGCCCATGGCGAAGGAAGAAAGCCGCGGCCACCTCGAGCTGCCGAGCGACGAGAACACACTGGACTCCTACTGCCGCGCCCGGGACGGGCTCGGGTCTCTAGGCCTCGAACACTACGAGATCTCGAATTTCGCGCAGCCCGGCTTCGAAAGCCGGCACAACTTGAAGTACTGGACCGATCGCCCTTACCTCGGCTTTGGCGCTTCCGCGCACTCGTATTTGGGCGGCTCGCGATTCTGGAACGTGAGGAGCCACGCACGCTACGTCGAAAAGATGGACGATTTGGGAAGTGCGGTCGAAACCCGGGATCGTTTCAACGCTGGCCGGCGAGCAGCGGAGCATCTCTTCACCGGACTCCGACGTGCGCAGGGCGTCTCGTTGCGAGAAGTTAAAAAAAGGTACGGCGTCTCGGTCATGGAAACCTACGGTGAGAAGCTTCAGCCATACGTGGATCTCGGCCTGCTCCACGTGACGGACGAAGTTCTCAAGCTCACCGAAAGAGGCTTTCTTGTTTCTAACGAGGTATTTGAAGTCTTCTTATGAACGAGCACAGTTTCATCGATCTCCGGAGCGACACCGTCACCCGGCCGACACCGGCGATGCGCAAGGCGATGGCCGAGGCCGTGGTGGGGGACGACAACTACGGCGAAGACCCAACGGTGAATCGATTACAAGAGAAGGCGGCCGCGCTCATGGGGAAAGAGGCGGCACTCTTCGTTCCCACCGGTACGATGAGCAACCAGATTGCTATCAGCCTCCATACCGCACCGGGCCAGGAGGTCGTCACCGAGGAACGCGGTCACATTTTCAATTTCGAAATGGCAGGGATGGCGGCCATCTCCGGGACCCTCGCCCGAACGATTCGGACCGAAGACGGATTCCCGGACGCCCATTCGATCAAAAACGCCATCCGTCCGAAAAGTTACACCCGGGCCCAAACCGGACTCATCACCCTCGAAAACACTCACAACTACGCCGGTGGAACCGTGTGCTCCATCGAGCGAAGCCGGGAGATCGTCGAACTCGCTCACGAGAACGGTATTCCCGTACACCTCGACGGCGCCCGCATCTTCAACGCCGCGACCGCCCTTGGCTGCGAAGCCAAGGAGCTTGCCGAAGGGTTCGACTCCGTTTCCTTCTGCCTTTCCAAAGGACTCTGCGCACCGGTCGGCTCACTCCTTTGTGGAAACAAGGACTTCATCGAGGAGGGACACGGCATCCGGCGCCTCTTCGGCGGAGCTTGGAGGCAGGCCGGTGTCCTCGCCGCGCCCGGCATCGTCGGCCTCGAGGAGATGATCCCTCGACTGTCAGAGGATCACGAAAACGCCCACCTGATCGCCGAGAATCTCGCCGGCATCGACGGCATCGAGATCGACGCCGGCAAGGTACGAACCAACGTCGTCATCTTCGAGATTACCCGCCCCCAGATGAACACCAGCAAGCTTCTCGCCGCCCTGAAGGAACGCGGGATTCTGGGCAATATCGTCGACGAGTCCCGCGTCCGCATGCTCACCCACCACGACGTTTCACAGAAGGACTGCCTCACCGCCTGCGAAGCGATCGGCCAGGTCATGAAAGCCTAGTTTTTCCAGGGAGGGTTTCCCGCTCCTATTTCGTCACAGTAAGTAGGGGAGGGGCACCATCCAGATTCATTCTAAACCACCCAAGCTACTCGACCGGGTTCGGTCTGCCATTCGAGTCCGCCACTATAGCCGCCGTACCGAAAAGGCATATGTCGGGTGGATCAAGAGGTTCATCTTCTTTCACGACAAACGCCATCCCGACGAGATGGGAGAGCATGAGGTTACGGAATTCCTCTCGAGCCTCGCCACGAAGAACAACCTCAGCCCCTCCAGCCAAAACCAGGCCTTGAGCGCTCTTCTTTTCTTGTACCAAAACGTGCTCGGTCGCGAGCTCGATTGGCTCGATCGCGTCGTGCGAGCTAAACGTCGCTTAAGGGTTCCATTAGTGCTCTCGCGTGACGAGGTTGATGCAGTCCTCCAACAGCTTCACGGGACGCCATGGCTCATGGCGTCGCTTCTCTATGGGGCCGGACTGCGAGTGCTGGAGTGTGCGCGCCTGCGGGTTCAGGATGTCGATTTCCGCCGGAATAAGATCTTGGTTCGAGACGGAAAGGGAAGAAAGGACCGAGTCACCGTTTTTCCTAATAAGGTGAAAGCACCCCTCGCCGCTCACATCGAGCGAGTCCGCCTCCAACACCGGAAGGACATTGAAGAAGAGGCCGGATACGTCGAGTTGCCCTACGCTCTCCGCCGGAAGTACCCCCGCGCGGCTCGTGACTGGCCCTGGCAATGGGTCTTCCCGGCCACGCGCTTCTATCGGGACCCTCAAACAGGTGAGCGTCGCCGACACCATCTCCACGAGTCGGTTCTCCAAAGGGCCGTGCAAGGCGCGGTGCGCGCCTCGGGGATCTCCAAACCGGCGAAGTGCCATACCCTCCGACACTCCTTCGCCACTCACCTGCTCGAATCCGGATACGACATCCGGACGATCCAGGAGCTCCTCGGGCACGCCGACGTGAGCGTCACCATGATCTACACCCATGTCCTCAACCGAGGCAGCTTGGGTGTACGAAGTCCTCTCGACGCGACGATTTGAAAAGACGACGCCCGCGACATACAATCGCCAAACGGAGCCTCGCGGCGATATCCACATATCCAGACCCACCGGACGCGGCATATCCCGGACGGGAGACAACGCATCATGTCCAACACGAATGGGGTCAGCCACATGAACAAACACACCCACGCTGCGCTATCCAATACACAGGCCGGGTAGCGTGTGCTATCGAATAACCGAGATCTAGATACTTACTGTTAGATGGACATATGTCAGAACTTGAACGGGAACGAGAGCGACCCGAATTCACTGAGGCACAGGAGCTCTCTGGTTTTCGTGAGCGATTGGGCGAGGCGATGGCCTGGTGTTCCTCTCGCGAACCTAGCTCGGACGCCCTAAGGGTTTTCCGGTCGCCAGAATTGGCTCCCGACCCTTTTGCTGTAAATGGATGGGGAGCCGTGTGGTCCGTCGCAGAAAAGCGCCGGGCGAAGTTGCCTAAAGGCAAGCGACGCCCAATCGGCGGTTTGGCGGGAGGACGGCTGGTTGCCTACATGCCCGAGGTCAACTTGTGCGATGGGGCCGCCGAGTATTCATCCGAGGGCTATTTTGATGTCGACAATATTCCGCCGTGGGACACGTGGGTTTGGTATGCCTGCGGAAGTAGCATCTTGCCGTCCCACCTCGTGGCTTGGGTCCCGCCTCAGTTCATCGATGTAGCGCAGGCTGGTCTTGAGGTTAATCCGGAGCAGTGTATTCGTTGGTTTGACGAAATGAAAACTAGCTTTGCGGAGTCCCTTCGTAGAAACGGAGTATTGAAGTGAGGAGCCATCTAACGCGCCGTTGCAGCGGACGATCGGCGCCGGCATTTGTTGGATAACCAATATGGGGATGGCACCGTTCGCCGCTGAACGGCCCTGTTAGGCGACCACTTTCGGAAACAATGGCGCGTCCTCTCGTACTACCTCAATCACGTCGTCGACCGAGGCCAGTCGGCCGATTGACTCTTCAAACGTATGGCGTAGTTTCTGCGCGTTTTTAAGGAGGGATTGCAATGCGGAACCAATTTCCACCGATCCGCCTTTTCGTCTTCCCCATGGTTTTCGCTCTGCTCGCGGGATGTCAGCCGCCAACTCCGCCTGAACCGAGCACGACGGACGACGACCCGGCACTGCGGCTAGAGGAGCTGACTTACACGGACATCGATGCGCTCGATCGCGAGAGGACGGTTTTCTTGCTCACATTCGGGAACCTCGAAGAGCACGGACCCCATTTACCTATCGGCTCCGACTACTATCAGGCTATCGCGTTGCGGGACGGCCTCGTCGAGGAGCTCAGCCAGCGACATCCCGACTACACTTTCGTCAACGCGCCCGTTTTCCCGCTGGGAGAGGGAGGCTTCAACGACATGGCCCGCCAGTTCGAGCACCCGGGAGCTTTCGGCATTCGCTTCGAGACCCTTCGCGACCTGACGGTGGATTTCGGCGCGGCCATTGCTCGGAAGGGCTTCAAGAACATATTTATCGTTCATTTTCACGGGAGTCCGTTTCACAGTGTTGCGTTCACCCAGGCGGCTGGATTCGTCAGCGAGCGGTATGACGCCCGGATGGTCAACATCTCAAGCTTGATGCTCGGGGAGGAGCTCCACAGCCAGTCCGTTTTGACGAAACATCTCGGAGAGGAGGGGGTCGCAGAGATCGGCATGACGGGACACGCGGGCACGGCCGAGACGTCCACGAACCTTCATCTCCACGATCTCGTGAAGCCAGAGTACAAAGCGCTACCGCTCTTTTTCGTCGGAGATCCTTTCGAACTCGGCCGAATCTACGAAAGAGAGGGCTTTCTCGGCTACATGAGCGATCCGTCGCGCGCGACTGCCGCGATGGGCTCCGACCTAATGCAGAATTTCATCGAGCGCGCCACCCGGTTCGCGGAAAAGGCGCTGGCCGGCGAGGATCTCTCCGAGCTCCCGATGTGGCCGGACGTCCTGCCCCCCATCGAGGAGCTCGACGCCTCGATGCGGATGGTTTCCGAGCGATACGCGCAAGAGGCGGCCGAGCTCGATGCGTGGTTGCAACAAGAGCAAGCCCCCCATCCGTAGGTCAGGGCGACGGCCGCGGAACAGATGGAAGAGGTAACCGAGTAGAATGGATCTTGGACGCTTGCCTACGGTCCACATCCTGCCGTACGCTTCCGAGTAGCCGACCGATGCCACTCGACGCCGGAACCAAGCTCAGGCCCTGCAAGATCGTCGCCGCCATCGGAGCCAGCGGGGCGGGCGAAGTAAGCCCGCGACCACCGACGATACGCTCACTTTCAAGTTTCGGTCGCGATCATCCCAAGGACAGGTCACCTAACATGGGCTTGCAGCGGTCGTGGCCGTCTCTTTCTAATCGCAGCTCTGCGGGTAGTCGGCGTGGCTGCCTTCGGGCCGCTCAGTGCTGCTGCCATGCGGCCGGCCACGCCGCTGAAGCCCACTGTTATTCAGACGATTTTATTGGGACGCGTCGCAGCTTCCTGGAAGTCTCCGCTGCGCGCGTTTGGGGTCCACAGGTCCGAACCAACTTCCATTGCACCCTTACAGTACTATGGAGTAAGTTGTGCTCCTTTTTCCTGGAGGAAAACCCATGAAAGCTATTATCGTTCCCGCAATATTTATTTTGCTCTGTTCAGTTAGTCAGGCGGCCGAGCGCCTGGTGGAAGGAAACAGAACGACAGAGAATATTCCACCAATTAGCGCTCAGGAAATTGAACGTGCGGCACAATACAACAGTATACGTAGAGCGTCCGTGTTGTCATGGCACCCCTCTGGCGACTCACTCCTCATCAGTACTCGATTCGCTGCTACTGCGCAGTTGCATCTCGTGTCACAACCGATGGGCATTAGAAACCAGTTGACCTTTTACGAGGAAACCGTATCCATAGCATCATTTTCTCCCACGGCAAACCGACTTGTTTTCGAGAGAGACACAGGTGGCGACGAAGGCTACCAGGGATTTATGCTTGATCTCGATTCTGGTCGTGTTAATCAATTAACGGTAGCCAACACCAGGAACAGCGGTCTGCTCTGGTCACACGATGGTAAGCAGGTCGCGTACATGAGTAATCGTGACGATCTGTCGCGATTCGACGTTTGGGTTGCCCCTGCCGATTCACCGGAGTCGGCCCGCATGTTAGTGCAGGGAACAGGTTTTTATTGGCGGCCCATAGCCTGGTCTGAAGACGACAGTCAGTTATTGGTTATGCAAGTAGTTTCTGCTGTGGACACGCGACCCCATATCGTCGATGTAGCTAGTGGCCGCATGACACGAGTCGGACCACCTGATGAAAAGGCGGCATACACCGGTGGCAGATTCACAAACGATGGCAACGGCATCTACATCGCCTCCGATCTAGGGTCTGAATTTACCCAGTTGAGGTATGTTGATCTTCGGGCAGGGGCAATTACTAACCTCTCTGCGGACATTCCATGGGGTGTTGAATCCATGGATCTTTCGAGCGATGGTAGAACGTTGGCGTTCACTACAAATGAGGACGGCATCTCGAGGCTCTATCTATTAAATAGTCAAACCAACGTTTATCGACAGGTGGACGAGATTCCAACCGGGATTATATCAGGCATTCTTTTTGCGCCGGAGAATGATCGCATCGCCATTACGCTGAGCGCCGCTACTTCTGCACCTGATGTCTATGTTTATAATCCTCGCGAATCCAGCCTTACACGTTGGACCAAGAGTGAAATCGGTGGTTTGAATGCAGAGCAATTTGCCGAAAGTGAGTTAGTTCACTATCCCACTTTCGATATGGTGAAAGGTAGACCTCGACAAATCCCCGCGTTCGTATACAAGCCAAAAGGCACAACCGGCAAACTTCCGGTTGTGATAGGTATCCACGGGGGACCTGAAGGTCAGGTAAGGCCCGGTTTTTCATCCCGCGTGCAACAAATGGTGAACGAGCTAGGTGTAATTTATATCACGCCAAACGTAAGAGGCTCTGCGGGTTATGGTAAGACCTACCTGGACCTCGACAATACCTTTAGGCGTGAGGATTCTGTTCGCGATATTGGAGCATTGCTGGACTGGATTGAAACCCAGGACGACATGGATGCCAATCGGGTCGGTGTTATTGGTGGTTCCTACGGTGGTTATATGGTGCTGGCTAGCATGACTCATTACAATGATCGAATTCGTGCTGCCGTAGAATTTTTCGGTATCAGCAATTTTGTCAGCTTTCTGCAAAATACAAGCGATTATCGCCGTGACCACCGCCGTCAAGAATACGGTGATGAACGCTTGCCCGAAATCAATCAGTATTTAACCAGGACAGCACCAATGAACAATGTGGATAAGATCACCAAGCCTCTGTTTGTGCTGCAGGGAGCAAATGATCCTAGAGTGCCTCCCTCAGAGTCGGAACAAATCGTTGACGCGGTTCAAGCGAATGGTGGTGATGTCTGGGACGTATTGTTTGATGATGAAGGTCATGGTTTTCGAAAGAAAAATAATAATGACTATTCACAGGCGGCAATAACGACTTTCTTTCGGGAACATCTCCAGAATTAGATGAAAACTTGGTGCCGCTGTAAGTTCAGTAGCACAGAAATAACAATTAGGTGTGTGGGTGCAATGGGAAGTTGTTCAGCACAAGCCCAGCGGCAGCAGGGGCCACAATCTCGGCAGAGAGCTGTCCACTCGGCGGAACGTCGGAGATTACAATCTGAAAGTCCCCCTTTCAACTTGTATCGCTTCCTGGTAGGTTCGGAGTTATCTTGACTCGAGAAAGGGCCTCAGCCGGCCTCGTGGAGCGACCGTTTTTCCGAGTGGCCGGGTTGTTTTCGCCCCGGGGGCCAACATTATTAATAGTAAGCTAGACTACGTGGCCTCGGTCGGAGCCTCCGGTAACAAGTCTCTGACTAAACCGCACTAGGTGGAACCGTCGCCGCTGTCGTCAGAGGTAGATGAATGTGACGCGTGGAGCTGCATAACTTCGGCTGGAGCAGACGGCCGGCACCGTACGATTCGACCAACGAATCAGATCTACCTTGTCTCCAATGAAGCCGGCCGCAGCTCAGCAGCACGTTAGGCATATCAGACCCGATGATTCTAAGGAATCCAGGGGAGTACATATGATTCGCATTGGTCTTTTCAAAGTGGTGATTCTCTCTGGATGGTCAAGTCTTAATTTTCCTGTCAAATCTCCGTACGGTTCCCCGCGCTCGGTTAAGCTGCTGATTCCTCCGACGTGCCTTGCGGGAGAAGCTCGTTGCGAAGCTCCTCGACTTTCCTAGCGGCGAAGACATCCATCCTCACGCCGCGCCATTTGTTTGCGACGGCCAAGAGCACAGCGAACGAGAGTTTCATCGCGGCCTCCTCGGTGAAGAAGTGAGGAATGACCTTTGTGCGACGTTTGTGCTCTCCGAACGTGCGCTCAAGTAGATTCGACGTGCGAAGCCTTTTGTGATGCGCCGCAGGAAGGCGTAGCGCCTGAAGACACGCTTCGAGGGTCTCTTCCATGCACTTCATCGCGCTCGGGAATCGTTGACGGTACCGAGCGATCACCTCCCGACCCTTCTTCAGCCCTTGCTCGTAGCTGTTCGCATGGAACGACTCAAGGATGGCCGCCTTGAGTTCGTCGCGCACTTCCTTCGGAGCCTTGCCCAGGATGTTCTCGAGGCGGTGCTTCTGGCAACGTTGCTTGAGGCTTCGAGGGAAGACCTCTGCGATCGCTTTGAGCACTCCAGGATTCCCGTCCGTCACGATGAGCAACGGCTCCCTCATTCCTCGGGCCACCATCTCCTGCAAGAACCCCTTCCAGTTCTCGTAGGATTCTCGGTTGCCGACACCGATATGAAGAAGAACTCGCGTCCCATCAGCGCGATAGCCGGTCGCAACGAGGATGGGCTCTTTCCTCTCCGCTCCTTGGTGGTAGCGCAGGTACGTGCCGTCGAGCTCGAGATACAACAGCTTCTCGTTCGAGAGATCCCGTTTTCGAAACGCCTCGAAATCCTCCGACAGACACCGTGTGACCCGGCTCACCACCGACTTCGAGACACCCGTGCCGCTCAGCACGTCCGCGAACGTCGCCTCAATGTCACGCGTCGACATCCCGTGGACGTACATCCGCGCGATCAGTTCATCGAGTTTCTCGGTCCGGCTCACGTAGGCGTCGAGAATCTTTGACTGAAACACCTTCTCTGTTTCTCGTACCCGCGGCACTTGCACCGTCACCGCTCCCTCGCCCGTGAGGACCCGATGCGACTCATACCCGTTGCGTCGTCCCTTCTCCTTCGTCGTTGCCGGAGCGTTCTCATAGTAGTTTCGACCCAACGCCTCCGTCACCTCGCGCTCCAACGCATATTGAAGCATCATCTGAGCTCCCGACCGGACGATCTCCGAGAGATTCATCTCCCCAAATACCAGTTGTTCCTCGAACTGCTTGAGCAATCGCTGACTCGGTAGTACCTTTCCCATGATGTATGGTTCTCCTTTTCTGTCCCCATGACGGGGACGGGTTTGAGCTTGGGGAACCATACATCGTTTTTCTTTGACAGGAATCTTAAGACATCACCCTCTGGATTGGCGGCACCGCTTGTCGCTCAGGAGCTTCACATTGCAGACATGGGCAATTGTGAGTTGGAAGCTGGTGTAGTCCTGCAGGATTGCCGCATCGCCTATCGCACGGCGGGGCAGCTCAATGGAGAACGCTCTAACGCCGTGTTGTTCCCAACATGGTATACGGGTACCACTGAGAATCTGACGCAGGTCGTCGGAGCTGATGGCTATGTGGACAGCTCGAAGTATTTCGTCATCATGGTTGATGCTTTCGGGAATGGTATCTCAACTTCGCCGTCGAACAGTAGTCGGCAGTCAGGCACGTCATTTCCTCAAGTGAGCATTAGGGACATGGTCAGACACCAGTACAGGTTGCTGACCGAGAAGTTCGGTCTCGATTCCGTAAAAGCGGTGATCGGCATCTCGATGGGCGGAATGCAAGCTTTTGAGTGGGCTGTCTCCTATCCAGGTTTTGCCGACAAGGTGATTCCGATTACCGGCTCACCGCGTCTTGCGGTTTACGATATCCTCGGATGGGAGACAGAGCTCGATCTGCTTTCATTGTATCGGAGCTGTCATTGCGAAGAAGCAGTTCAAGCGTTCGCGGGGCTGCGATTACTTGTGGGTAGGACTCCCCAGTATCACTCACGGGTGAACTCAAGAGACAAGCTGGAAGCAGTTCAGGCGCAGATTGAGGATCGGCGGCTATCCGAGGACCAGGTGGACAATCGAAGCAGCCAGCTTTACGCGATGGTGAACCACAATGTAGCTGGTCCGTACGGAGACGACATGAACGAAGCGGCAGGACGCGTACGGTCCGATTTGTTGATAATTGTTAGTGAGGAGGACCATGTGGTAACACCGACTCCTGCCCTTGAGTTCGCGCGCCTAGTGGACGCCAAGGTCTTGAAGCTGACAAGTGACTGTGGACACCTGGCCGTTTTTTGTGAAGCTGAACGGGTGGGCAATACGATTAGCCGTTTCTTGGCCAGTGAACAGCACTGAATGCCTAACCCGCCGTTGCAGCGGACGATCGGCGCCGGCATTGTGGGGGAGTCAACGGTTGGTACCGCTCGCCGCTGAACGGCCCTGTTAGGCCCCAAATTGACAAACCCGAACAACTCTACTATTCCAGGAGACGAGAGCCATGACTAACGAAATCTTCCGTGTCTGGATGATACGAGGACTGCGAGTCACGATGCCCCTCATGTACATTCTCTTTGCGTTGTCGCCTCTCTCCCTTGCTCAGGAAGAGTTGGACGGGCGGACATTCGAGTCGGGAGAGGCGAAGCTTTATTTTGAGGTCATTGGCGAGGGGACGCGGACGCCGCTTATCGTGATCAACGGCGGGCCGGGCTTCGATCACACGTACCTACGCCTGTCCGGCGTATGGGAGGAACTCGCCCGTGGGGGCCCCGTCGTGTTCTACGACCAGCGCGGAAACGGACGGTCAAGCGTGCTGTCAGAGGGCCAGAGCTGTACGCTGCAGGACAATATTGAAGATCTCGACGCGCTTCGTCGGCATCTCGATTACGAAAAAGTGATTCTGGTGGGGCATTCGTGGGGTGGGTACTTATCAATGGCGTACGCTGCCCGCTATCCGAAACGATTAAAGAAATTGATACTCGTCGGTACGGCAGGGCCAAAATGGGAGGAGATTCCAGACAGTAACGGTGAACTGTGGTACTTGTTCAAGTACATCTTCCCCGAGGTCGTCGAGAAACGGTCGCGGCTCGCATTCCACGTTGCGCTCGGCGATGCAAACGCCCTTGACGAGCGTATGTCTGCCTACTTTTCGATGCTCTTTTTGTCGGAAGAGAAAAGAGATGATTTTATCTCCGGGTGTAAGGATTGCAGGTTCAACCTCCATGTAAACCGACTTGTGAATGAGGATTTGCGCCAATTCGACCTTACTCCGCAGTTGGAGCGGTTCGAGTTTCCTGCCCTCATCATTGCGGGGCGATACGACATCAACGTCGCCCCGCTTGTGTCCTATCGGATTCACCAGAAGATCCCAAAGTCGAAGTTGGTGTTCTTTGAAAGCAGCGGGCATCTGCCATTCTATGAGGAGCCTGAAAAGTTTGTTGAGGTGGTATCCACTTTCTTGAATGGTAGTTAGGTCAACTTTGTGTGAGCAACCGGGAACATAGCTAACAGAACGTCCGGGGACATGGTTAACACTTTCCACGGAGAGAGGGTGCCCCGGTGATGGTTTTGTTTCGTTCGTCGAAACGTCCGAGTAGAGTGTCGTAGTAGAGGATGTTCCAGATGGCGTCTTGTACTTCCTCGAGCGCGATGTATTCGCCGTTGAGCGCCTGTGAGAGGAAATGTTGCCCTGAGTGGAGTCGGAAGGTACCGGCGTTGCTGACGCGTCGGACTTCAACATGGCCGGGATACTCAGGTGGTGTGATCTGTTCTGGATAGAGGCGTGTTGATGGAGTCCAACGTGAAGCGGGTGTTTCGTCATCGATAGCCTCGTGAGGTCGAATGTCGTTGTAGGTTTTGCGGAAGTCGTTAAACACGCGCTGCTGGATGTTGAAATTGGCAGCGGGTGGTTTGGTGGCGCGCGCTTTGAGAGTTCTGTGCATGCGTTCATGAGCACCATTCTGCTGAGGATTGCCTGGATTGATTCTCTGATGGGTGATCCCGAGCTGGAGCCACCAAACGTTCAACCGACTGAGGCCGTGAATACCTGTGGAGGCAAACGGGGAGCCGTTGTCACTGCGGATGGCATCGGGAAGTCCATGTTGACGAAACAAGGACAGGAACTGGCTCTTGACAGCTTTTCCGCGCACGTCGGGGAGTCCGTAGCAGCAGAGCAGATAGCGGCTGAAGTGGTCGACGATGGTCAAGGGGTAGCAGTAGAGGCCGTTGCGCATACGGAACTGGCCCTTGAAATCGACGGTCCAAATCTGGTTGGGTGCGGTGGTGTTGAAGGGAGCGGCGCCGGGATGTTTCCATCGTCGGTGGTGCCGCCGAGAGCGGACGCGGCCATGCCGCTCGAGAATGTCGAAGACCGTGCTGCGGGCGGGCCAGGCCCGGTCCGGAAAACGCTTCCGGAGTCGTTTCAGCACCTTTCGGGCGCCCCATCCATAGCGACGGTTCTCCTCCAGAATCAATTCCACGAGCTCGTCCGGAGTCTGATGGGGACACGAGCGCGGTGCCCTACTGTGGTCGTGGAGCCCGCTGGCTCCGCTCTGGCGGTACCGATTAAGCCACTTGTAGCCGGTGTTCCGGCTGATACTGTAGCGGAGGCACAGCTCCGTCATCGTCCAGTGTTCGCTGCTAAAATCGTGGATAAAGTGACGTCTTTCGAGCATAGGGTTGGTCTCCAGCCAGGGCATCCATCCTCCTCCTTTAGGGATGGAGAAAGTGTCACCCATGTGCCCGGACACCTGTAACCTATGTACCCCGGTTTTACCGTCACCCATGTCGGAGGCCTAACCGGTCGAGGCCTAACCTGGCGTTGCAGCGGACGGCACAAAGCCTTCGTGAAGGCATGAGACTCCTGGAAGAAGGGCTTCAGCTTCGGCAACGACATCACCGTGCCGCCGCTGAACGGCCCTGTTAGGCGGCATGAGCCTTACCGAAAGGGAGAGACTAATGAAGTACCGTGTGACTACTATTGCCAGCGTCCTTCTGCTCGTTTGGAATAGTCAACCCATCGCTTGGGCGGGAGTCGCCTCCCCACAGAAAGAAGGAGGAGTGGTCGAGTCGCTCAAGGTCACCATATTGTCTACGATGCTTGCCGATCGCGGCATCGGTGAGTGGGGCTTCGCGGCGCTAGTCGAAGCGGACGGGCAAAGAATTCTCTTCGACACGGGTAGACGACCCGACACGGTGCTCGAGAATGCCAAGGAGCTGGGAGTGGCGCTGACTGGCATCCGGGACGTCATTCTGACCCACAACCACGGCGATCACACTGGCGGGCTGTTGACCTTGCGGCGCGAGCTTGCAAAGGACGACCCGGATGCTCTTTCCCGTACACACGTGGGCCGGGGAATCTTCTGGAAGAGACCGCGCAATACCAGCGAGCGAAGTATGCCGGCCGTGAAGGACGCGTACGAGGAGCTGGGTGGACGCTTCATTGAGCACAGTAGACCCGCCGAGATACACCCCGGCGTCTGGATTACCGGACCCGTACCTCGCACCCACCCCGAGCGCAATTACGGCGCGACAGGTCGGGTCCAGGCACCGGACGGTCTTGTTGAAGACACCATTCCGGAAAGCCAGTCGCTGGTCATCAACACGAAGCGGGGCCTCGTTGTGATCTCGGGCTGTGGTCATGCTGGCATTATCAACACGCTGGAGTATGCGCGCACGATAGTCCGCCAAACGTCTGTCCACGCTGCCTTGGGCGGCTTCCACCTGTTCCGGGCGAGCGACGACCATCTTGCGTGGACCGCAGAGGAGCTTCGCGCGATGCGTTTGGAACATTTTCTCGGAGCTCATTGCACAGGTATCGAAGCCGTGTTCCAGCTTAGGGGGGCAACGGGACTGACTAGGGAAATGGCGGTCGTTGGGGCGGTTGGTGCCTCGTTCTCGTTGGAGACGGGTATCGACCCACTTGCACTGGCGCGATGACTTGATTCGGAACCGCGCGATTCCCACCTGGGACGTGCCGTGTGACTTCAAGTTTGAAGCGCACCATTCGTTAGTTCCCATGGAAACGTTCCTCCGGTGTGCGGTAACCGAGCCTCTTGCGGGGCCGTGTGTTGAGCTTCTTTGCGATACCATCGCAGTGGCGTTGCGTGAGCGCTGCTTGGCTGGTGCGCTTCGGCAGGTATTGTCGTAGCAATCCATTGAAGTTCTCGTTGCTGCCTCTCTCCCATGAGTGATAGGGAGTTGCAAAGTAGAACTTGACGCCGGTCGCTTCCTCGACGGATTCGTAGTCGTGGAACTCCGTGCCATTGTCCGCGGTGATGGTCTTGACCTGATCCGGCACCCGCCGGAGCAACATCTTCGTTCGCTGGCTAGTGCCGAACATGCTGCGGTCGGACAGTTTGCCGATCAGCGCATAGCCCGTCTTTCGTTCCACGAGCGTGGTGACGCAGTCCGGCGCGTCTTTTCCTACCACGGTGTCAATCTCCCAGTGGCCAACGGCACGGCGCTTGTCGATACAAGACGGCCGCTCGGAGATGTGACGCTTCCCGGCCAGGCGGCCTCGGCTGTCGTAGCTGTTGTGGCGCTTGCGTCTAAGTTTGGGCGAGCATCGAAGGTGGCGGTATAGATGTCCTCCGGCCTCCTTGTCCCGCCAAACGTGGGTGTAGATCGTCTCGTGGCTGATCGAGAGCTCGCCGTGAAGGCGCAGGTGGCCGGAGATCTGCTCTGGGCTCCAGTCGGCCTTAAGCTTCTTCTCCACCAGGGCAAAGTCGGCCTTTGTGAAGTACTGGTTCCGGCGAGACCGCGAGCGTCGTCCGTTCGTTCTCTCGATGGCCTTGCTCGGCCGGTAGCATCCATCACTAGGTGAGCTGTTCCTCCTGACCTCTCTCGAGATGGTGCTCCGGTGGCGCCCCAGGCGCCGCGCGATCTCGGCCGAGCAAAATCCCTCCCGTCGCAGCGCCGCGATGGTGTAGCGTTCTTCCGAGGTGATCTGGTAATAAGTCATTAGCGAGTCCCCATTCTTGGTTGTTTGAGGAATCGTGGCACATTCCAGGTCACCTCATCCGGGAGCTGTGTTGCACTTACTTTATGAATTCGCGCCGCCTGACAAGGGAATGAACCAGACGAAGCCCGCAGCGCATCTCAATCGTGCGGTCTTCGCAGGTTATGCCCAGTGTTATGCCGACTTTCAAGTGGGTACTTGAGACGCGATCATGAAGGCTGCTTGGTATGAGCAACAGGGCTCTCCGTCCGACGTCCTCATAGTAGGGGAGATGACAACGCCTGCGCCTGGCCCGGGCGAGGTTCGCATCCGCGTTGTCGCCTCGGGTGTTAATCCTGGTGACGTGAAGAAGCGTCAGGACACGTTCGGTGTTGGAATGCTTTTTCCGCGTGTGATTCCCCATAGCGACGGAGCTGGTGTGATCGAGGAGGTCGGCAAACAGGTGTCGTCATCGCGCATAGGCGAGCGCGCGTGGTGCTTCGGTGCGCAGAGTTATCGTCCCTTCGGGACCGCGGCGGAGTGTGTCGTGGTCCCAGTTGAGCACGCGATCCCCCTGCCGGATGGGATCTCGTTCGAGCAGGGGGCGTGCTTGGGAATCCCGGGCATCACTGCGGATCGCGCTGTACATGTGGGGGGCTCGGTGCACGGGCGGGCCGTCCTTGTGCAGGGTGGAGCTGGGGCCGTTGGGCAGTGCGCCATCGGCCTCGCCCGGCATGCCGGAGCGCATGTGCTCGCATCGGTGCGCTCCGAACGCGATGTGGCAACCGCACAGCGGGCCGGCGCTCACCACGTATTAGTTACCGGTGGACTCCCTGCCGAGGAAATCGTGGAACGCATTCTTGACCACGTGCCCGATGGAATCGATCACATTGTTGAGGTCGCTTTCCACTCGAACGTTTCCGTGGACGAGCGGTTGCTGAAACTAGGTGGCTCGATTGCGACGTACGCCACAGGCGACCCGACGCCAGCAATTCCTTTCTGGCCGCTTGTGTTCAAGAATGTTCGCCTGTTCTTCCTTGGGAGCGACGACTTTCCTGCCGCGGCCAAGACTGCCGCGGCCCGCGCACTGAACGAGACGTTAGAGGGCGAGTGGCCAGGCTTCGAGATTGAAGAGCGGTTTCCCTTGGAGTCGATCGCGAAGGCTCACGAGGTGGTCGAGGAGCACAAAGCGTCGGGCCGAGTTGTAGTGACTCTCGGAGACCAGGAGGGCGCGGCATAACCCGCCGTGGCAGCGGACGACCGGCGCCGGCATCATTGGAAAAGATAGTGGGGTTGGCAGCGTTCGCCGCTGAACGGCCCTGGTTAGGCTGCGTCTGCCAACCGTCGTCGGCGGGGCCGCCAGCCCATGATTGAACTATTGTGATGACATCTCCTGTTACCACATCTCGCCCGCTGCCTCGTCAGGTGGCCATCATCGGCGCCGCCGGCGGTCTCGGCCGGGGCATTCTCAGCGTGTGCCGAGCAGAGAACATCGCGTTCACCGCCATTGTCCGCTCGCGGCCGGAGCGCATCACAGACGTGCCAGATGGCTCTCGCGTCGTCGTTGTCACCTCTCTCGCCGACCGCGCTGCCCTCACTGAGGCGTTTTCAGGGGCAGACGCTGTTATCACGGCCATGGGGGTGACGTCGTCGAGCAGCGACCGCTCAGCCCTGCTCTCTGCCAACTTGGCCACCGTAGAGGCTTCAATGACAGCTGCCGGCGTCGACCGCATCGTTGTCATCAACACGTTTCTAACCTCACCGCCAGGCAAGGCTGCGCGCCGGGCGGTGCGCTTCCTTTCGTGGGTGCCCGGTAACATTGGCCGTGGGGCGAAGGAGCTACAAGCCGTGGTTAATGCCCTTGGCCGCGGGGCGTTCCCCTCGCTTCGCTGGACACTCGTCCGGGCATCGGTCAACTCTCGCGGTAAGGACGAGCGCCCCGGGGCGTCGGCGGAGTTTGACAGCGCTCTCAACTCCTGGTGGGCCGTTTCGTATCAAGCCATGGGTCGGTGGATGCTGGAGGAAGCTGCGGCCAATGAGTTTGTCCTCGCAGCACCCGTCGTGTCGCAGCGCCGCAAATGATAGGAGGACTTGACGCAAAGGGATGGACATTTGACCAACGACTAGCAGGCTGTTCTGGTGGTCGCCGGATGGGAAGTTGATGGGGATTCAGCAGCCTAACCAGGCGATGCAGACGGACGCGGCTTCCCCGCGCCACTGAACGCCAACGCGTTATCCGGATACCTGGTAGGACGCGACGGTGCCAGTTGCATGCTATACGCCAATGGCGTATAGTTAGATGTGCGCTTCGTTGAAACTCCTATCTTCACCCTGGAGGTAACGGGGCTACTCTCAGATGAGGAGTATCGTGGCCTCCAGTTGGCCCTTCTATTTCGGCCCGAGCAAGGTCCGCTAATCCCCAAGAGCGGTGGCCTGCGAAAGCTTCGCTGGGGACGACGCGGCGGAGGCAAGCGAGGTGGCCTGAGAGTGATTTACTACTGGGCCAAGGAGGCGGACACCGTTTATATGCTGTTTGCCTACCCAAAGAGTGAAAAAGAAGACCTGACAGCTTCACAACTCCGGGTCTTGAGCAAATTAGTGAGAGAGGAACTGAAGTGAAGAAGAAGGATTTTGAGAAACTGGTCGCAAGTGTCAAACAGGCGGGCAAGATCAAGCGAGGAAAGCTCAAAGCCTCGCGCATTGTTGATTTCAAGCCCGCAGACATCAAGGCGGTGCGCGAGAAGCTCGGTGTTTCACAGTCGGAGTTTGCCCTAATGATCGGCGTAAGCGTGTCGACGCTCCAAAACTGGGAGCAAGGTCGACGTCAGCCCGACGGTCCGGCGCGAGCGTTATTGAAGGTTGCTTTGGAGAACCCCAAAGCGGTTGCCGAAGCGCTGAGCGCGTAGGTCAAATGTGAATACCGGATAACGCGTGCATGCAGCAGTCGGTCGGCCACCGTCATTTCAGTCGTAGAATTCTGTTGGGTGGTGGTGGTTGTTGGCCGCCCGCAGCTGATGCACCCTGTTCGCCGGACACGACGCCGGCGTCTGGTCCGTGCATATGCTGAAGTACATCGAACTCAAGTCTGGCTATTCCGACAACGGACCCGCGTGGATCGCTCGCGTCACGCTGTCTCGCTCCGGACGAACCGTCTATGTCAATGGAAAGGCCCTCAAGAGAGCCAGTGCCGGAATGATCTCAGGCAATCACTTCGACCTCGAGACCGGAGAAGAGTACTGGGTGTCCGGCATCAAGAGGGACGGGCTCGACCGATGCTTCAATCCTGCGTGGACAAGCGTACCTTTGGACAGGACGTTGCGGGAGAGCTGCGCCAGGGGCTGCTTTAGGGCCGTCGAACATTCGCTGAAGCAGACGGTCGGCACCGTCTGACCAGCGCCTTCGCGGCTGACGGGCGATTCGCTATTCAGGCGATTGCTTCCGTAACGGGTTGAAGCTTCATCGGAGCATCCCACGTCAACGCCGGTTCCACGCTTCCACGGGCGCGGCGCCGAACTTGCGTTGAAAGACGCCGCGGAAACCAGCCAGGCACAGCCGATCGGGATAACAACAATTCGCATTGCGCCCATAGAGTGACCTATAATTTTCCCTCATCCGCGGGCGACGGTCAGGCCGCGGGTCATAGGAGGTAGCACGATGTCAGATGAATTGATTGGCACCGCACGTGGGATCGTCGACGCGTTCAACGCCAGCGATTGGGACGGCTTCCAGAACCTGATGACGGAAGATGCGGTCTACGACGAGGTCGGAACGTCTCGGACGATCAAGGGGGTCAACACCATTATCGAAGCCATGAAAGCGTGGAAGGACGCGATGCCCGACGTAAAGGGTACCGTGGACAGCGCCGCGTCCACGGGGAACGGAGTCGTCCTCGAAGTGACCTGGAGGGGCACCCACACGGGTCCCTTGGCCGGTCCCGAGGGGTCGATCCCGGCTACCGGAAAGAGCCAGACTACGCGGGCGAGCTGGGTGATGGAATTCGATGGGCCGAAGCACAAACAGAGCCGCCACTACTTCGACATGCTCTCGTTCATGAAGCAGCTCGGCGTGATCAAGTAGCACGTTCTGGGTTCGAATCGGCCCGACTGGATTCGTCGACGCGCTGCGTTCTTCTAGCACGTGCGCTGAATAACAACAACAATCGGTGCAGCCTGCGAACGGCGTCACCTTGTGCTTCTTGAATACTCTGACGCCGTTCGCAGCTGACCTCTTCGTTGCATATCTGACGGCACATGGGCAAGGAACTCACAGAGCGAACGCAGAGACTGATCGCGTTGATCGATAGTCCCGATGTTCGGGCTCAAGTCACAGCGTTGTTCGAGACCGAGGCCGCGCTCTATGGTCCTCCGAGGGTGGAGGTGTTGGAGCGTGTGCGCTTCGCCGTGATCAAGCTAGCGCTTCAGGGACCACAGATGTTACGCGTGGCGGCGGAGCTCTTTCGTGTCGACGCGCGAGACCTGTTGGTGAACGCAGGCTTTGCCGACGATCTCGAGGCGCATGAGAAGTGGTGCAAGGCTATATTGGCAGCCAGAGATGTATGACAAGAGATTTGAGCTGACGGCCGAGCGCATGACCACAGACCCGGAGCGCTCGCCCGCAGGTCAATCTCGGCGTTATCTGGCAACAAGACCGGTGGATGTCTAACCAATCGATCGCAGACGATGTTTTGGCCGTCCTCGAAAACTTTCGGGCGGCGCGGTTGACGGCAACAGATGTTGAGGACGCTGTCGAGCGTGCAGTTCAGGCCATGGAGAACGTCAGCTTGCGGGACATCCACCGAAGCCGAGACCTTACTCATAAACTCATCGAGGCCGCTCTCAATGATGAAAGTGAAGGTGCCTCTCCTGGATCAGAGGTGGCAGATGCTCTGGAGTCTCTGCGCAACTATGTAGCCGCACTTGGTAGGCGCCATGCGACATAACCCGCCGGCAGTGCCAGATCATGGACGATCGGCACCGGCGTTTTGAAGGAATCAGTGGTGCCACCGATCGCCGCTGAGCGGCCCTGTTGGGCACAGGAAGCACACCGTCCGAGGCCACCATGGAAGACAAGTACGGCATCGACAAAGAGCATGCTCACCCAAGAGCTCGCGAGCTTGCGCCCGAGGAGTTCTTCTGGGACTGTTCGGATGAATTGGCACCCTTCGGCTCCGATGAAGGTGATACTGCTTTTGCCGAGTACCGCGAATGGCGTCAGGAGAATCCTGAGGCTCCGCTCGTCGAGTGTCTGAGCTGGACCATCGAGAGTGTTGGCGAGATCGAGTTCTCCGAGTACAGCAGCGCAATACTGTCGCCGACAACTGTCGCGAATCAGGTGTCTGATCCCGCGTTCAACGATCAGCAGTACGTGTACACCGTCGATGTCTCGGTCATCGCCACCGGGTTTGGCCAACTCGTGGATCTCGGTAGGATCGATCCCGATGCTAAGCCACCGATCTCTCTAGCCTTGGAGCGTCAGATACTCTGGAGTCAGGCTCAACCGGATTGGACACACGCCGGCGAGTACATCAACAACCTCAAGGTGCTACAGCGAATTCTGCAGAGTGCCTAAAGGTGCATGTACCTGACGGCCTTGAGCCGCAGGTGATGCTTGTCGTTATCCGGACCTGTGATGCGAAAGGAAGTCGGTAAACCCGTACGGGACGAGTTCTTCCGAGGAGTAGCGTCTCGCTTCCCGTGTTTCAAGCGCGTCAAGGGCCAGCGAGTGCCCGGGTTCACATGGGACTGGGTCTGGCGAATCTCATCGCGCCTGACCGTGTGGCTAACGTTCCAGCGTCACAAAAACGAGGACGCCTTCACTCTGCAGTTCGCTTGGGCTCAAGAAGGCGACGAGCCACCCACCTTTCCATTCGTGACGCCCGAGGAGTCAGCGACAGTGGAAAGAGGCTGCTTCCGCGTGGGTGAGCTTTGGGATCCCCGCGGGGACTACTGGTGGACCGTAGTGCCGGGCCCCGATCCGGACCGGCTTGTCTCGGACCCCGTGGCGTACGTCGAAGAGCTGATGCGCCCCCAGCCGTTGCCAGCGGATCTAGCGGTTCGAGTCCAGGCAGCTGTGCAGGATGCACTGGTCAAGCTCGAAGCGCACCTGCTTCCTCACATCATACATATGGCCGCGACGCGTGGCGATCCGGAAGTCCGATGTCTGTAGGCCGCGCCTCTAGCAGTTTGGAACGAGCCGGATTACGATGCGTTGAAACCGACGAGGCACGGCTAGAATGGGGCCTCGCTTGATAGCCAGACAGCGCGGCGTCACAACACCCTATTGTTGAAGGATGTTCCCGAACATGGCAGCAACAATCACCGTTCGTTATGCGCTAACGTGTACGATGCTGGCTTTTCTGGCGGTGGTGAAGGCTCTGGCAGTGGTCGGAACACCATGCCGGGCGAGGCTGCGGAGAACTCAAGGGGAGACGAACGAATGAGCCAAGCGGAACAGGACCGTCGTGTGGACTACATAGAGTTTCTGAGCACAGACATTGAGGAGACCAAGAGTTTTTACTCGGAGGTCTTCGGTTGGGAGTTCACTGACTATGGCCCGGATTACACGAGTTTCACCGACGGTCGATTAGCCGGGGGTTTTAGTGTAGCGACGGAGGTGCGGGCAGGCGGTCCATTAGTCGTGCTCTATTCCACGAACTTGGCAGAGATTGAAACCCGAGTCAGTGAGAACGGGGGGCAGATCGTCCGAGAGACATTCGAGTTTCCGGGTGGAGACGCTTTCACTTCACCGATCCGAGCGGTAACGAGTTGGCGGTCACGGGGCCAGTTCGGTCGGTGGTCAGATCGATGATTTCGAGCCTGACCCCACACAGATCGATGATTTCGGCCTGACCCCACACGGGTGGGCCAAGGGTGCTGGTTAACTATGAGTTGGAGCGGACGGCACCAAGACTTCGAGAAGGCGTGCGATACTTCAAGATGAGCCGATGTTTTCGGCAGTTGCGTCGCCGTGCTGCCGCTCAACTCAACTGTTAAGCGTCTGGCGGTGTGATGAATCCACATACAAACATCGAGAGTGCGAGAGAGGCAATTAACTCGTACAACGGTGCCCCGAAAGAGTTTCTACTTTCCATTTCCGACGAGTTGAACGATCCGATGGGCATGAACATGGCGATTCTGACTGACGTTGCTCTCTCAAAAGGGTGGGAGCCTGATGGGTTTGATCAGGAAAAAGGGTATCGGGTCTACAGATATAAGATGTTGGCGTGAAGCAATGGCCCGCGTAATTACTGTTGTCAAGACAGGCAGTCAACCACAACAGTCAAAGGGATAGTGTGAAGGAGGGGACCAATGGGCGTGAATACGGTCATCGGAATCTTCGCAATCGTTTTTGGTGTCTATACTTTGTCCATCCGTGCCACCAACCCTAGCAAGTTTGGCAAGCTACAGGCGATGAAGGAACGCTTTGGTGACTCGGCGGGAAACGCGATTCACATTGTAGCCTACTCAGTTCTTCCGATCTTATTTGGCATTGTCATACTGGTTCGGGGACTACAGGAGTGAGCACTCACTGTGGCTCCTACGAAGGGTGGTCCCGGTCGACAGCAGCGACACGAACTCCCGACCCTGAGCTGAGGCCGCGGCGAATCGTGAGGAGAAAGTGAGGCCGGAGCATGACACTACAAGATGTCCGCAAGACTTCACCCGACAAGCTGGCAGGAACTATTAGACTGCTATTGGGTCTGCTCTTTCTGATGACGGGGGCCATGAAGTTGGTCGTTCCCGTGCTCGCGGAGGCGTGGTCTGGGCAACTTCTGGCCGCCGGGCTTCCATTCTATTCCCTGACGAGGTGGATGGTGCCATTCCTGGAAATGTTTCTGGGTGTAGCGCTGTTGTTGGGGGCATTTGCGAGAGTTGCGGTCCTCGTGGTCACATGCATTATGGTCGTTGCGACGTACGTGCACTTGGTAGTCGATGATCCCTTGTTGTTTCCGCTCCAGCCGAGCGAGCCCATTATCCCGATCGTCGTCATTGCGGCGAGCGGGTACATCCTTTGGCGGGGGGCGGGAGGGTGGAGTTTGGACTTGGTTGCAACACGGGGAGCCGTCTAGCTACTCTCTTTGTCAGACGATCGGCGCAGGGATGTTGAATTCCGGTTGAATGGCGCCGCTCGCACTGGCATGTTAGCCGTCGGAGAATCGTGTCAAGGAGAGAACGCCTGATGAAGGACCTGTCGCCGAAGACTCTGCGCCGATTGGACATCCAAGGCTTTGAGCGAGTGGACGAGGAGCGCCTGGCCCAAATCGCGCCATGGCTGCGGTTGGCCTTCGGGCTGTGTGCCGCGCTTGCCGTGCTGGGGACAGCCCTTGGCTCGCCGAAGATCCTCCTGACCTTGGCAGTTATTGCATTGGCTGCAACGCTGTCGCCGGTCCATCCATTCGATTTGATTTACAACTATGGCATCCGTCATGCGACTGGCACGCCCCGGTTGCCACGACGTGGCGCTCCCTCCCGTTTCGCATGCGGGATCGGCGTGGTCTGGCTAGTGGCAACGGCCTGGGCGTTTCAGACCGGGCGGGCCCCTTTAGGATACACGCTGGGGTTTCTCCTGAGTTTGGTAGCGGTCCTCGTTAGCACTACGGACATTTGCATCCCGTCGCTCATTTACCGAGCGCTGTTCGGAGAACCTACTCCACGGATCGACAATAAAGACTCTGAAGCTTGAAAATAGGCGAAACGAAATGTATTGCCCCAATCCGGAGTGCCCCCACGCTCAAACAGCGGGAGAGCCTGCGGAGTATCGGGAGGGTGTTGTCCGGTGTAACGATTGCGGCTCGGGCCTTGTGGCGTGGAAGCCGGAAGAGGGTCGGCAGCAATCCGAGCTGGAGTATGAAGAGTTCGTGCCGGTACTCGAGTTGCAGGGCGCCGCGATGGTTTCTTTTGTGAAATCGTTGCTTCAATCGGTAGGAATCCGGTTTTTCATTAAGGGTGAACGGGTTCAAGATCTTATTGCTTTCGGTCAGCTCGGCGCCGGCTTCAACCCAATCACGGGTCCACCCGTCGTGTTGGTGGAGCCTTCTAGGTCGGAGGAAGCGCGTGTGCTTCTAGCGGCGATCGAAGAGGAAGGGGAGGAAGACGATGTCTAACCCGCGCATGCTACACACGGCTACCGCTAATGTGTCGTGGCGGCGCCAGCCGTTCAACGGCCTGTTAGGCATTTACGAATCGTGGCCGGACGAGTGGGAATGGAGAATGCAGTGAGATCAGGCGCGGCGTACGTGGTGTTGGTTGTGGCGAACATCCTCTCCGTCGCTGGCTGGGGTTGCCAAGGTTTGTCCCAGCGTCGAACCGCCACAATGCGAGCATCTTCAATGGAACCCACGATCGAGAACGGAGCGGTTGTTCGCTATGAACTCCTTTCCGAAGACAACGCCGGTGCCGTCCGGCGTGGCGAAGTAGTTGTTGTTAAACCGCCGCTCGAGACGAAGAGAAACGAATGGCTCAAGAGAGTGGTGGCCCTTGAGGGAGACGTCGTCGAGATACGAGAGGATCGTATGTTCGTTAACGGAGAAGTTGTGCTAGCGGAGTATGGCAGACATCCTGCAGAACGCGACCCTCCGAACGGAGAGAAATACCGCTCTTCACCGACCGGGTCGACGCAGGCGCCGGTAGCAGTCCCGGCAGGCACGGTTTTCGTCATCGGTGACAATTGGGAAAATTCTATGGACAGTCGCCATTTCGGCCCGATACCCTTGGAGTCGATCGTCGGTATCGTCGAGCTGGACTGAAGGCAGGGGTGGTCAGTCGCGAAGAGCTCAACGACGATGCGATAGCCCGCTTGATTGCGGCTAGAGACCGCGTGTTTTAGATATTCTCTACGCCCTCGCCATAGTAGTGGGGTTGGTCCTTATTTGGGCCAAATTGAATCGCTCGACCGGTGAGCGATTGCTAAGGCGGGATGTTTCTCCTCCTTCTGGCGAGGGGACCGAGACAGATGTGGAGCGCCTCGTCGTGGCGGGACGTCGCATTGACGCCATTAAGCTATACCGGGAGATTCACAGCGTCGGACTCAAGGAAGCCAAAGACGTCGTAGACAAGCTCGTTGGGCGTCTCGACCGTGGACCAAGGGAATGAGAGGTGCACGGCGGACACGGAAAGCCGGCGTTTTGCTCTCGGGGTTCAGCTCTCATCGAGGATAGATGTTCGACTCGAGGTGCGTGGGTTCGGGGCTAAGCGGAGTTTGTCATTCGATACCCCCAACGACTGGATTTTCAACAGTATGGGATTTTTCGGCGGGAGCTTCCGATTCTGATATGGTACGGAGGTCTGTGCTCGGCCCCCACCATGAAACAAACCATTGGCCACGTTGCTCTTGTCGTTAGAGACTACGACGAGGCCATCGAGTTCTTCACACAAAAGCTCCGCTTCAGGCTGATCGAGGATCTCGCGCAGGAGGGCAAGCGGTGGGTCCTGGTCGCTCCTCCCAACTCAACGGGCCCGAGTCTACTTCTTGCCCGAGCGTCGACGCCGGAACAGGAGTCTCGCATTGGCAACCAGACCGGAGGTCGGGTGTTTCTTTTCCTGCACACCGATGACTTCGCCCGGGACTACGCGGAGATGACGGACCGCGGCGTCCAATTCTTGGAAGCGCCGCGGGACGAAGCCTACGGCAAGGTTGCTGTCTTTGAAGACCTCTATGGTAACAAGTGGGACCTGTTGGAGTTGAGAGGCGATACCGTCTCCCATTGATGATTGATGGCGAGGGTGATCCGGAGGAAGCCCATGGACATTCGAGTCAAACGAGTCTACGAGCCACCATCGAAAAGCGACGGGCGGCGGGTTCTGGTGGATCGGCTTTGGCCGCGAGGTTTGTCAAAGGCGGGCGCGAAGATCGACTACTGGCCCAAGGAAATCGCCCCGTCGACCGAGCTTCGCAAGTGGTATGGCCACGAGCCGGATAAGTGGCCCGAATTCAAGCGGCGGTACTTCAAGGAGTTGAAGTCCAAAGCCGCCGCGGTTCAGGCTCTCCTCGACTACGTCGGCAGCGGGAAGGTGACGTTCGTTTACGGGTCGAAGGAGGAACGTCTCAACAATGTCGCCGCGCTGAAGGAGTACCTGGACAAGCGGGGATAGTGCCTCGCCGGACGGGCGCTCGGAGCAGCCAGGGCAAAGAGAACTTTACTTTGTGAATGCTTCCCCGACGGTCGATGGCATCTTGTTCTATATCGAGGGGGCAGGGAACGAGGGTCGGCAGACGCCATTTGTTGGTGCAGCTAACGATGAACAAAGAAGTGGTGGACACCTACTACTCGGAGGACGGTTGGCATAGAGTCGAGATCGTGCGGCGTTCGGATCGGCTACTCGAAATCATACCCGCTTCTTGGCGTCGTGAGCTCGTCGAAGGGTACGGTGAAGTCAGCGAACCGTACTGGTCTCCGAATAGGAGCTCACCGGTGAAACTGTGTGACACGATGGAAAGGGCAAAGGAGATGGCGTTGGAAGAACTGCGGTTACTTTCTGGCAGCGATGGTTGGACAGGCTCATGGCAAGAACCAACGTCCTAAGCGGACCACGCCTGAGGGGATCGGTTTGACCCTAATGTTCGTACGGGTGCAATTGATTCACAAGGGAGAATTACTATGAAGCCGACGATCCAGCGCACGCCACACGTCTCGCTAAAGATGGTCGCGGCTCTTCTCTAGGTTCTTGGTTCGGTTGGCAATGACACAACAGCTGAAGAAACGAATCGGCTCATCGGCGATGTTCTGTCGGTGTACGAGATCAGCGACGAACTCGGTCGATCTTGCAAGGGTCTATTCAGCCGCTGTTCGTCCGAGCTCGCCGCGCATGAAGAAATTGCCACGAGCGTAGGGAATGGTCATGGAATGGTTTACAAACCTTATGAGGAGTGGGTGGGGCCCACCCTGCGGTGGGCCGAGAGATAGTCGATATGAGTGACGCTCGCAAGAATGTATCCGAACACTACACCCAGGGTGACCTCGAACAGCGCATTCTGTCGGCGCTCGAGGAAGCTGGGAAGGATCTCGATTCGCTCTCCGTCGACGACTTGGCACCAGTGGATGAGTTTCACATTCGCGGGAGGACGGCGACCGAGGAGCTGGCGAAGCTGGCGGAGATCCAGCCGGGGCAGGCGTTGCTCGACGTCGGCTGTGGTTTGGGTGGAACGAGCCGCTATCTGGCGAGCACGTTCGGTTGTAACGCCGTGGGCGTGGACTTGACCGAGGAGTATTGTCGCGTCGCCGAAAAGCTGTCGGCGCGAGTTGGACTCGCCGATCGAACCGTCTTTCGGCAAGGGAGCGCTCTCGGTCTACCGTTTCCAGATGGTCAATTCGATGTCGTTTGGACGGAGCACGTTCAGATGAACATCCCGGATAAAGCCGGCTTTTACCGCGAGCTTCGCCGAGTTTTAAAACCCCACGGACGACTCGCGTTTCACGATATCTTCGCGGGCGCCAACGAGGGCGTCCATTTCCCGGTTCCATGGGCATCGGATGCCTCGATTAGCCATTTGATCTCCGTCGAAGAGCTAAAGACTCTTCTCACTGATCTGGGTTTATCGGCGTTGTGCTGGGAGGACAAGAGCAAGGCCTCTATAGTTTTTTTCAAGACTTCGCAAAAGCGGATACGAACCAAGGGTTGGCTTCCGGTCGGGCTACATTTGTTGATGGGGGACGACGCCTCGACTAAATTCGGAAACGTACTTCGCAACCTGGAAGAGGGTCGCGTGCTGGTGATTCAGGCTGTGATGGAGTGCGCGGTTTAGCGGACCGATGAGCGTCGGTCTGCTTATCTTTCTCGTGATCGTGAGTGGGCTTGGGCTCGGTTGGGTAATGCACCGGCATTCGGTGCGCCGTATGACGCCAGCCTTGAGGCGCCTGGCCCTGGAGCGGGATGGAGTCGTGGAATCGCCTAGCCTCGTCTCGATGCCGAAGTTGCTTTTTTCGCACGCCGGCGCCGCGGTCGAAGTCTCCAGCGCATCCTCGGGATCGGAGGGACAGTCGGGGCGCTATACTTACGTGCTCTTCTCCGGGCTGGACTGTAGACCATTCGAGTTTCGAATTCGCCCTCGATCGCTACAGACCATCGGGGACGCCGCCCTCGGGATCAAGAAGCCGATGCCTCAGCTACCGGGTCGGCTGGGAGAGCGGCTGGCCATCTATACGAACGATGAGACCCAAATGGAGTCTGTGCTATCAGAGCGAGTGCGGGTGGATCTCCTGTCATGGGCGGAGCAGGAAAAGGAAAATCAGATCGAGGATGTTCGCAACTACGACGATAAGCTGATCTATGCCGTCACCGGCACGCTGGGCGAACACAAGGAGTATCAACTCCTTCTCGAAACGGCGTGTCGGTTCTACGACGCCGTGACGAACGCGGTATCCAATTAGTTCTAATAGAAGGTGATATATGCAGAAGGTTGTCCTTTGCGGAATGTTCCTCTTAATTGCAGGCGCGGCGACTGAAGCGGCGCAGAAGGAACACAATGTCACCGTCACGATTCTGACCACCAATGCCGCGGACACCGTTGGGCAAGGCGAATGGAGTTTCGCCGCTTGGGTCGAGGTGGATGGTCGCGCTTTCCTGTTCGACACGGGCTGGTCGCCTGGGAACGTTCTCTCGAACGCCGGGGCGCTCGGGATCGATCTTTCCGTTGCCGAGGATCTGGTCCTCAGCCATCATCACGGCGATCATACCGGGGGCCTCGAAACTCTGAGGACGGAGTTGTCGAAGCGGAACCCCAAGGCGCTTTCCCGGATTCACGCGGCAGAGGGGATTTTCACCGCGCGACCGTCCCTGGATGGGAGCGAAAGAAACCCCATGGTGGCGTTGCGCAAACGGCTCGAGGAATCCGGTGCCACCTTCATTATCTATGATCGGGCAACCGAGCTTGCTGATGGAGTGTGGATCACGGGTCCGGTTCCAAGGCCGCACGACGAAAAAGTCTATCCGGTCGGTCCCCAATGGGTTATGAAGCAAGGCGGTTCCAACGTGCCGGATATCGTCCCTGAGAGCCAGTCGCTGGTGGTGGTAGCAGATGGCGGTCCGGTCGTCGTGTCCGGGTGCGGTCATGCCGGCCTGATCGATACGCTCGAACACGTCCGGAGCAAAGTTTCCGACGCGTCACCGCAGGCAGCGATCGGTGGGTTTCATCTCTTTGCTGCATCAGACGACGTTCTGATCTGGACCAGCAAGGAGCTCGAGAAACTCGGGCTCGGCTATTTCTTGGGCTCGCACTGCACCGGTTTCGAGAGCGTGTATCGTATTCGGGAGCTCGGCTCGATGGGCCGCGACAGGGCGCTGGTGGGTGCCATCGGGACCAAGTTCGTGAGCGGGAAGGGCATCGAGGCTGGCGCCATCAATCGCTAAGAGGAACCGCATGCAAAGCGAACTAATAGAAGCGTGGCGGACCAACAATCGAATCAACCTGTTTCTCATCCAGCGTATCAGTGCCGCAGGGATGAAATGCACTCTCTCGAAGCGAGGTGGGCGGGATGTGGCCCTTCAGTTTGCACATATCCACAACGTACGCGTTTGGCACCTCGAGAAGCGAGCGAAGGATTTGTCGAAGGGACTTGCGACGTTCGAGAGCAAGGTGAGCCCCAAGAAAACCGAGCTCAAGAAGGCCCTTACCGCGTCTGGCCGGGCGGTCGAGACCTTCCTCGGAGACGTGCTTTCTGGAAAGCCGCGGCGGCGCGGGTTCAAGAAAGGGCTTTTCACCACGCTCTCTTACTTCGTTGCCCACGAGAGTCACCATCGCGGTAGCATCTTGCTGACGTTGAAGGAGCGCGGTCATTCGCTCGACAACGCGACCGCCTACGCAATCTGGGGCTGGGATCAAATGTGACGAACCGGGAGCATGGACGAGTTATCAAAACGGTTTATAATCACTTCGCATGAAACGCTACATCGCAGAATCCATCGGAACGTTTGCGCTCGTATTCGCGGGTACGGCGGCCATTGTCATTAACGAACTGAACGGCGGCGTCATTTCCCACGTCGGGGTGGCCATGACGTTTGGCCTGGTGGTCATGGCAATGATCTATTCGGTCGGAGATGTTTCCGGTGCGCATCTGAACCCCGCCGTGACGCTGGGGTTCTGGGCTTCGGGCCGCATGTCAGGACGCGACGTTCTGCCGTACGTGGTGAGTCAGTCGGCGGGCGCCCTGGTTGCCAGCCTCGTCGTACGCGCATTGTTTTTCGAGAGTCAGACTCTCGGCGCCACCCTTCCAGCCGGTCGGGTCTCGCAATCCTTCCTTCTCGAAGTGCTCCTAACTTCCATCCTGATGTTTGTGATTCTCGGCGTTTCCACCGGTGCCAAAGAAAAGGGTCTCATGGCTGGCATGGCCGTAGGTGGAGCCGTCGCCCTGGGCGCTCTTTGCGGAGGTCCGGTCTCCGGTGCGTCGATGAATCCGGCGCGATCCCTAGGACCCGCCCTCGTGAGCGGACAGGTGCAGGCGCTTTGGATTTACTTGACGGCGCCGGTGATCGGCGCGTTTATCGCAGTCGGCGCGTGCCGCTGCGTGCGGGACTCGGATTGCTGCAGTCCAGCCACCACCAATGTTCAAATAGAACAGTGACCTCGGGACTTTGCTGCGGCTGAACTCCCGGTCGCCGGAAAGGATACTGAAGGCTTTTGGGAAAGACGCTCCTCCACCGACTCTTTGGAGCGGGTCGCATTCCCAAGGCGATGTTGCCCATCTTGCAGCAAGAGGGCATCGTGCTCCTCGACGAAGGCATCGGGGGGAGTATCATCTTTCGGAACTTCCGAGCCCCCGGAAAGCGCTATAGCTACCGCAGCAATTGGTTTACCGGCTCGCTGGTCCTAACCGGGATACGTTTCGCTGGTTTTCAGTACTCCAAGCCGATCATCAACGTGCCTCTCGAGGAGAAGTGGCTCAACGAGCTGGATTGCTCGGTCCGACGCGAGAAGACACTCTCGGTATCCTTCGATTCGTCTGCATTCCACGAAGATTGGTCCGGCATGATCGAGTGCCGGTTCTCGACGAACTACGCGCGTCTTTTTCTAGAGCGGCTCGAACGCCGATAGGTGGGGTTTTTGCATTCCCCTCAGGCCGATTAGAATATCCGGGCCCTGGCCGTTTGGAGGTGTTCCGATGAGAGCTCTGATAGCCGTCTTCACCACAAGTCTCGCGGCGGGGCCCCCGCCCACGGCCTCGGAGGCGCCGTCTGCTACGGTCCTGACCGCAAGCGCATTCATCGAGGCGAGCTATGAGGCGGTTTGGGAGAGATTTACCAAAGCCGAGGCGTACGAAGCGTGGTACTCGTCACCATGTCGGGAGTTCGGAGCTCACCCCGGAGACCCTGTCGTCTGGGGGAACGAGGAACGGGTTCTCTACCGTGGGGCGCTGGAGAGAATAGAAAAGGGTGTGGGTTTGACCCATACGTTTCAGTTCGTGGGCTTCGGCTTCGAAGAGCCTCCCACTTCGGTAGAGATCGATATCTTCGAGCGCGGCGAAACCGTGCTGGTTGCGATCCGCCACGATTGCACCGAGGCTCCCAAGACATGCGAGATAATCAGCCCCGTGGGATGGCTGAAATCCCTCTCGAGACTCAAGACGCTTCTGGAGACCGGCCGAGCGATGCCATGGCCAGAAGACCCCAAGTCTCCCAACTCTGGTGATAGCAGGTGACCGATGTGCAGAAACATCAAGACGCTCTTTAACTTCGCTCCTCCCGCCACCGATGCAGAGGTTCGATCGGCATCCGTTCAATTCGTTCGGAAGTTGAGCGGGTTTACCAAACCCTCCAAGGTCAACGAGGCCGCGTTCGACCGCGCGGTCGAAGACGTTGCGGCAGTCGCCAGTGAGTTGATCGGTGCTCTCGTCACGACCTCACCGACACGCAACCGGGAAGAGGAAGCGGAGAAGGCACGGGCCCGGGTCGAGAAGCGCTTCGGCAACGCGCGAAGCGCCTAGTGAGGGGGTCTGATCCAAGAATATGACAGGGAATATGACAGGGGTCTGATCTAAAAATGTGCATCCGGGTCAGACTTGTGCACATTTTTAGATCAGACCCCTGCGATAATTCTGGATCAGACCCCCAGGACTTGTGAACATGCGTGCTCTCAAGGAATACGACAACGTCCGTATCGTCCGTCTTTTGAAGGAGAACCGGCACTACGACGGAACCGACGGAGTACGCCGGGCGCCAGCAGTGGGCGACGTTGGGATCATCGTTCATGAGTACGATCCGGAGGATCCGAGGGGGCCGCTGGCGGTTGAGAAAGTGGATCCGGATGGGAATGCGCTCTGGCTCGCCGACTTCGAGCGCGACGAGCTCGAGTACGTCGACCCGTTTGTATAGAAAGCAGTCATGAGCGAAGCGCGCCCCGAGCTGAAGAAGGACATCAGTGCCCTCCAGTTTTTTACTCTCGGCTTCGGAACCATTATCGGAGTCGGTTGGGTGGTGGTGTTGGGGCAATGGCTATCGAAGGCTGGACCCCTTGGCGCGATCTTGGGTTTTGCGGGGGGCGGCTTGATCATGATGCTGGTCGCGCTCTGTTACGCAGAGATGTCTGGCCAGCTACCCGTGGCGGGTGGGGAAGTGGCCTACGCCTACGAGCTCTACGGCGTCAACGTGAGCTTCGCCATCGGTTGGGCAATGGCCTTGATTTACATCGCCACCACGACGTTCGAGGCACTGTCGGTGGGGTGGGTGGCAGGCGCGCTGCTCGAAGGCTTCGAAGGTCGGATTCTCTACACCGTGCGGGGTGATCCGGTTTATCTGGGGAGCCTCGCGCTCGGTCTCGGGGGGATGGCGCTTCTCACCTACCTGAATTATCGCGGCGCCAAGGCCGCCACTCGATTTCAAGACGTTCTCACGTACGGCGTTCTCGGCCTCTCGCTGATTTTCATTACCGCGGGACTCGTTTGGGGCAAAACTGCAAACTTGGAGCCCTTGTTTCAGCAGACGAGCTCGGCAGGCATGGGTATTGTGGGAGTCCTGGTCACAGCGCCGTTCTGGTATGGCGGCTTCAATGTCATCCCGCAAGCGATCGAGGAAATGGCTCCTGGCACCTCGGTCAAGATGGTGGGCCGGATGATCCTCCTGTCGCTGTTCTTTGCGGGACTCTTTTACTGCTTGATCATACTCTCCGCTTCCATGAGTATGCCGTGGCAGGAGATGCTCGAGCTCGAGCTTCCCGCTGCCGGGGCCTTCGAAGCGGCGCTCGACTCTCCCGCGCTCGCGCACTTGGTTCTGTTGGCCGCCTTCTTTGGGATCGTCACCACCTGGAACGCGGTCTTCCTGGCCGCTTCCCGAGTGTTGTTCGCGCTGGGCCGGGCCTCTATCATTCCGCCGGCCTTCGCTTCGGTTCATAGCAAGTTTCGGTCGCCCTCGGTGGCCGTTTTCTTCGTGGGTGTCATCGGTTCCGCCGGCGTCTTCTTAGGCGAGGCGCGATCATGTCCCCGAAGAGGGAAAGGAAATCACATCTGAGGAAATCGTGGAATATTGTCGGGAGAAGCTAGCGGGTTACAAGATCCCCCGAATCCTCGAGCTCACCGACGAGATCCCCCGGACGCCCACCGGGAAGATTCAAAAGCACACGTTGATAGAGCGCTTCCCTGGACCGGCACCGGAGTGAAAGAGATAAGACTGCTCGTCGCCGGAGCGTGGAGTGATTTCCGGCGCACGTGGCCCGCACTCATCGCGACGGACGTCCTGTACAAAGCCCTGGCTTTCGTTCTCCTAACGCCGCTCGTCGGGCTTGCGCTTCGTCTGCTCGTCAGTACGTCGGGGACCTCCGTGCTGGCCGATACCGACATTCTCTTCTTCGTCTTGAGCCCCATCGGCGTGGTGACGTTGATCGTCGTCGGAGCGGTGGGTCTCGCGATCGTGTCGTTGGAGCAGGCGTGCTTGATGACCATCGGCTTCGGTGCGGTTCATGACAAGCGCATTCGGTATTCCGACGCGCTTCGCTACGGCGCGCGGCGCGTCCCCCGGGTCCTCGACCTTACGGTCCGCATCGTCGTCAAGGCACTTCTGATTGCATCGCCGTTCCTCCTCGCAGGGGGCCTCGTTTACCTAGTGCTTCTGACGGATTTCGACATCAACTACTATTTAAACGAGAAACCGCCGGCCTTTTGGGTTGCGGCCCTATTGATCGGTGGGATCTTGTTAGTGTTGGCGACGGTGCTCGTTCCGCGGCTCATCGGTTGGGCCTTTGCTCTTCCGCTCCTCCTCTTCGAGGATATCCCCACCCGCCGAGCTCTATCCGTAAGCCAACAACGGGTCACGGGCCATCGGTGGACCATCACCGTCCTGCTCGTGGGATGGGCGGTGGCCTCGATTCTTCTTTCTGGTTTTGTGTTCGGCGCAGGGGGACTACTGGGACGTCTCATCGTGCCGACCGTGGCCGGCTCCATGGCTCTTCTGATTCTCGTCATGGGAGCAGTTCTTCTCCTTTTGAATGGTGCCAACCTCGTCCTGAGCCTCGTGGTCGCGGCCACTTTCGCTCTATTGGTGATCCGCTTGTACGAACGTTTCGCGGAGGCACCGGAGAAGAGCATCGACTGGGAAGGAGCTGATCCCCTGGGGAGCCGGCGCGAGTGGCGAGTCTCGATGAGGGCTCTCGTCGCAGGCTTGGCCGTCGGGGCAGCCATGGCCGGACTCATTGGTGCCTTCTTGGTAGACAGCATTCGATGGGACACCGACGTACTCGTTATTGCGCACCGCGGCGCGGCGGGAGCGGCGCCCGAGAACACACTGGCCTCGATCGAGCGGGCGATCCTCGATGGTACGGATTTGGTCGAGATAGACGTCCAGGAAACCGCCGATGGGGAAGTCGTCGTCATCCATGACAGCGATCTCATGAAGGTCGCAGGCGTAAATCTAGCGATCTGGGACGCCACTTATGAGCGGCTTCAGGAAATCGACGTCGGGAGCTGGTTTGCTCCGCAGTTCAGCGACGAGCGGGTGCCTAGCCTCGAGCAAGTGCTCGAGCTTTGCAAGGGGAGGGCTCGCGTTGACATCGAGCTCAAATATTACGGACACGACGAACGTCTCGAGGAACGGGTGGTGGAAATCGTCGAGCGGACGGGGATGGAGTCGCAAATCGTCGCCATGTCTTTGAAGTACGATGCGATCCAGAAGGTGCGCGGGCTGAGACCGGGCTGGACGCTCGGACTCTTGACCGCTAAGGCGGTGGGGGACCTTACGAGGCTGGACGCCGACTTTCTCGCCGTTCACGCCGGGCTGGCGACACCCCGCTTTATCAAGTCGGCACACGCTCGGGGAAAGGACGTCTTCGTGTGGACGGTCAACGACCAGGTGCAGATGGCGACGATGGTGGGCCGTGGCGTCGATGGCATCATCACCGACGAGCCGGCTCTGGCACGAGAGGTGCTCGAACGGCTCGATGAAATGAATGTGGTCGAGAGGCTCATGCTGGAGTTTTCACTATGGTTCGGTGTGGTGCCCAAGCAGGCGGGACCGGAGACCGACGCTAATGAGCTATCCTAGCGGCGGGGCCTAGCTTTTATCGGAGGGAACCATGAACGAGTGGATCCTGCGCAACGAGCTGATCATCCGCGGCGCCGTTTTCATCGCCGTCCTCATCCCTATGGCGCTGTGGGAGATCGTCGCACCTCGGCGTCCGCTGACCGACTCCAAACCGGTGCGCTGGTTCAGCAACCTCGGGATCGTTTTGCTTAACCTCGTTACCCTGAGACTGGTCCTGCCGGTCGGCGCCGTGGGCCTAGCCTGGTTGGCGAGCGAGCGCGGATGGGGCCTGTTGAACAACGTGGAGCTGCCGTACGTCCTATCCGTCGTTCTGTCAGTCGTTGCGCTCGACTTCGTCATCTACGTGCAACATGTTCTCTTTCACGCCATCCCCGCACTTTGGCAGCTTCACATGACGCACCCCGCCGACGTGGACTTCGATGTAACCACCGGCACCCGATTTCACCCCATCGAAATTGTTCTCTCGATGCTAATTAAGTTTGCCGCCGTCGCTGCCTTGGGCCCCCCGGTTTTGGGAGTACTGATTTTCGAGATCGTTCTGAACGCGACTGCGATGTTCAATCACAGCAACGTCCGTATCCCCCTAGGTCTGGACCGAATACTGAGGTTGTTGGTGGTGACGCCGGACATGCATCGGGTCCACCACTCGGTGGTCCGAGAGGAAACGAATAGTAACTTTGGCTTCAACCTGCCGTGGTGGGATCGGCTCTTGGGCACCTATACGGCTCAGCCCGTCGAAGGGCATCAGGACATGACCATTGGCCTGTCGCACTTACAGGGGTTGGGTCGGCAGAGACTGCCTCGAATGTTGGCCATTCCGTTCACCGAGCCTCCCGGCGACTACGTGATTTGCCGCCAGCCAAGTTGAAGATGTAGCGATCTTCAAAGTAAAATCGTCGCCTCAACACGCCGGGCCTCGAAGCCAAATACACCGGGCTATTCGAGCCTCGATACGTGTTAGAGTCCGCCCGCGTCCTTGCCCAATTGGGGCAGAAAGAAGCGGCACGCGATGAGTATCGCCGCTTTCTCGAATTCTGGAAAGACGCCGATCTCGATCTCCCGGAGCTTCGGGAAGCTAGAGCATACTCGGCAGAGTAGAGAGGTGCCCTCGCCATGTGGAGCAAAGGCATAAAGCCGTCTACCCGCGGGAAGATATTCTTGTTCACCGGGATGCCATTCGTCGCCATTGGTATCCTGGGGGGCCTCAGTACGAATGAGCTTCAAGTGCGAGGTGTCCTTACGCATGCGAGTTTGGTCGAGAAGTATACGAGTCGAGTCCACCCCGGAGAAAGCGGTAATCTGCATTACAAACTGCGAGTCGTCTTCACTGGGCCCTATGGATACGAGCACGAGCACGTGACTGAGGCGAAGAATCAGCATCACTTCGAGACGCTAGAGGTAGGCGATGTCATCGACCTCGTCTACGATCCGCAAGACCCTTCGCGCGCTGCCCTCCCTCGGCAATTGGCCCAACCTTGGTGGGGGGGTGCGCTCGTGGTTGGCGTACTGGGGTTGCCTATGATGGGGATAGGGGCTTGGATTCTACTTCGCGACCGAATGGCGGCCGCAAACTGACCTACCCGCATGTACTAGCTTGAGCTCGCGCTTGACCGCGATGGATTTCAGGAGGACTTCACGATGAGGAGGATTGTTTTGCTATTCGTCTACTTCGCTATCTTTTTAATTGCCGGGGCCGGTGCGCCTACTGCGTCTGCACAAAGTGGCGCGCGGCAGGTGGAGAGCGCCGATCTTTCCAACCTTCTGTGGCGGAACATCGGTCCCGCCCGTCCGAGTGGCCGCGTGACCGATTTGGCGGTGCTCCCGACGAGACCGAGTACCTTCTACGCGGCGACCGCCACCGGGGGGGCCTGGAAGACAACCACCAACGGCACGACGTGGACCCCGGTGTGGGATAGCGAGGGGAGCATTTCTTTGGGCGCCATTGCTCTCGCTCCCTCCAATCCAGACGTGGTCTGGGTAGGTACGGGCGAAGCTTGGAGCGCGCGGGTCTCGTCCTACGGCGATGGTGTCTACAAGTCCGAAGACGGTGGCAAGACCTGGCATCACATGGGGCTGCGAGAGACCCAGTACATCGGTCGTATCGTCGTGCATCCAGAAGACGAGAACACGGTTTACGTCGCCGCCCTGGGTTCACTGTGGGGGCCCAACGAGGAACGAGGGCTCTTCAAAACCACCGACGGCGGTAAGTCGTGGACCAAGATGCTCTATAAGAACCCACACACCGGCGTGGTGGAGGTTGCGTTGGACCCCACGCGTCCCGATACCGTCTACGCGGCGACGTACCTTCGGGAGCGAAGGGCCTGGAACTTCGTGGGAGGTGGTCCGGAGAACGGTCTCTTCAAATCGACCGATGGCGGCGAGACCTGGGACGAACTCACCAACGGGCTTCCCGACGTGGATATGGGTCGCATCGGGCTCTCGATCTGTCGAAGCCAACCCAACACCATCTACGTAGCGGCCGAAGCGCAAGGACAAGCCGGAGGTATCTTTCGCTCCGACGACCGCGGCGCCAGCTGGGAGCGGCGCACGGGAAAGTGGAACACCCGGCTCGACTACGGGAAGTTGAATTGCGATCCCAACAATCCGGAGAGCGTGTACTTGATGCATGTACGGCTTTCGCGCTCGGATGATGGGGGAGAGACGTTTCGGACCGACGTGATCGGCCCGGGAGGGCACGGCGATTGGCGCACCATGTGGATCAACCCATCGAACTCCGATCATCTCATTTCGGGGAGCGATGGTGGCGTGTACCTCTCCTACGACCGCGGGCGGAACTGGAGCTTCATCGGGAACCTTCCCGTGTCCCAGTTCTACGACGTGGCGGTGGATATGCAGGAGCCGTTCTACTACGTCTACGGCGGCCTTCAAGATAACGGCACTTTCGGGGGACCGAGCGGGACGCGCTACGCCGACGGCATCACCAACGCAGATTGGACGCTGACGACGGGCGGCGATGGCTTCTACGTTCAAATCGACCCCGAAGATCCGACGATCGTCTATAGCGAGTGGCAGTATGGTTTTCTCAACCGGTTCGACACCAGAACCGGCGAGCGGCACTTCATTCAGCCGCAACCTAAAGACGGGGAAAACTATCGGTGGAACTGGTCGGCGCCGGTCGTCCTTTCGCAGCATGATCGCAATACTCTCTATTTTGGAGCGAACTATCTCTTCCGGAGCCGGAACCGAGGAGATAGTTGGGACACCATCGGCCCCGATCTCACGCGCGCACTGAATCCCCTCGAGCTGCCCCTGATGGGCAAAGTATGGCCGAAGGATGCGGTGGCCTATCATGCTGGGACTGCCGATTACGGAAGCATTTCCACGATCGCCGAGTCACCGCTTCGAGCGGGCGTGCTCGCGGTGGGTACCGACGACGGCTTGATTCAGGTGACGACCGATGATGGAGAGAATTGGTTTCGCATCGAAACCATTCCCGGTGTTTCCAACCGAGCTTGGGTGACACGCGTTTTGTTGTCCGAACACGACGAGCAAACGCTCTATGCCACCATTGACGCCCATCGAGATAACGACCTCAAGCCCTACGTCGTCAAGAGCACCGACTTGGGACGCACGTGGAAGTCCATCGCGAGCAACTTGCCGGAGTTTGGGCACGCCCGAACGATCGCCGAGCATCCACAGAATCCGAACCTTCTCTTCGTGGGGACCGAGTTCGGCGTCTTCATTTCAATAGATGGCGGAGGTCGTTGGGTTCAACTCAAGAATAATTTGCCCACGGTAAACGTCTACGATCTTTTGATCCATCCCAGAGAGAACGATCTCGTCATGGCGACCCATGGTCGAGGGTTTTGGATTATGGACGACATTGGAATCCTCGAAGATCTGGGGCCGGCTCTCGGTAAGGACCTCCATATTGCCGCGGTCCGTCCTGCGACCCAGCTACATCGCTACGCGCGCACTCAACGCTCGATCGGGGCGGATCACTTTATGGCTCCCAATCCACCCGACGGCGCGATCATTACCTACTACGTCAACCCCACGTTACTGGAAGGAGACGCACCCGCCACGACACGTGTGGAGGTCGACATCCTGGATACGGGCGGTGCCTTCGTTCGCCGCTTGGACGCTCCGCAAGGACGAAAAGGAGCCGGCATCCAACGCGTGGTCTGGGATGTGCGACACCCGCTGCCGTATGAGATTAGCGCCGAGGAAGCACGGAACAGCTGGCGCCCTCCACCGCGCGGCGCTTTTGTCATTCCCGGCGACTACCGTGTCCGCCTGAGGGTCGGAGACAAGGAAACAGTACAGTCGCTGACCGTGCGAGGCGATCCGGAAGTCGCGATTTCGACCGAGGACCGGCGGCTGTGGCATGACACGTTGCTTCAGCTCGCAGAGTTGGATGCGGCGGCGCGAGCTTCCGTCGCCACCGCCGAACGCGCCTGGGAGCAGCTGGAGGAAGTCGAGAAAGCCATGGCGTCCAACCCGGACCCTTCCGCGACTCTGCGCGAGGAGCTCCGCGGCCTTCAAGCGGCCGTCGACGGCGTCTTGGAGAAATTGCGTGGTAGTGGACGCCGGGACATTGCCGAGCAACCCAAGACTCCGCCCATTGCGCGCCGGATCCGCGAAACCTATTTTTCCGCAGAGGCGTCCACCGCGCGCCCCACCGACGATCAGCTCCGCATTACCCAAGAAACAGGGCAGCGGTTGAAGGAGGAGGTCGCAACGCTCGATCGGTTGGTGAACGGATCGATACCGGCATTCAATCGGAAGCTGGACGAGGCGGGAGTTCGGTGGACTCCCGGCCGCTCTCCGGTGGCGCCGGCGACGACGCAGTGAGCGGGCTTATTCGTCCCGGTTCTGAACGAACTGCCAGCCGAATCGGCCTTTGATGCAAAGGTGTCCGCTGGTCACGCTGTGATCGAGGGGTGACGTCACTTTTACGATTTGGTTGTCCTGGACGTGCAGCTCGAGGTTACAACCCACGCCACAGTAGGGGCAAATCGTTCGCGTGACACTTTGTTCGCTCTCGTCCCAGGTGCCGGCGGCGCGCATATCGAACTCCGACTTGAACATGAGCGCTCCGGTGGGACAGACCCCGATGCAGTTACCACAATAGACGCATGCGGACTGATCGAGACGGCGGTCGAACTCCGTCGAAATGCGTGCGTCGAAGCCACGTCCGGCCACCGAGATCGCGAAAGTATTCTGGGCGTCCTCACCACAGGCTTCTACGCACTTGTAGCAGAGGATGCAACGCCCGTAGTCACGAATATAAAGCTCGTCGTGAATCTTCACCGGCTGGGCGACGGTCTCGGTTTGGTCTCCGTCGGGCAGATGGTGGTGTCCGGGGTGTCGTGCCTCTCGTTCTCGGTCGGCGGACGGGGGAGACGGAGGGCCAAACCGCTCCGGATCCACCTCATAACGCTCCATCCATTGCTGTGTTTCCTTGTCGACCAGGGAGAGGTCGACCGAGGAAGCCAAGAGCTCGAGCACCAGCTTCCGGCTCAGGCGAACGCGTTCGGTGTCGGTGAGAACAGTCGCTCCCGGCTCGGCCTTCCGCGAGCAAGCGGGGACCAAGGTTCGTGCGCCCTCGAGCTCGACCACGCACACCCGGCAGGCGTTGACCGGCGTCAAGGTCTCGAGGTAGCAAAGAGTCGGCGTCTCGATGCCCTTCGACCGGCAGGCGTCGAGAATCGTCGATCCTTCGGGCACCAGAGTCTTCTCACCATCGATCGTCATTTCGATCTCACGCTTGGGAGGGCCGGTCAAGGTGTCCGTCACTTCTTTTGCCCTTTTCTGTTCAAGAGCCCGAGTCCGACCGCCGATTGCACAGCGCTCGCGGCGGTTTGTCCAAGTCCGCAGATCGAGGCATCCTGCATGACCTGGGCGAGGTCTTTGAGTAGCGTCTCGTGGTTTCCCGCCCCGCCGTTCCGGGTCAGACGATGCAGAACCTCCTCCTGCCGCACTGTGCCCACACGACAGGGAACGCACTGGCCGCAGGACTCGTCACGGAAGAATGCCGCGATGCGGAGAATGATATCGGTGAGATCGATCGTGTCGTCGAAGGCCATGACCACACCGGAACCTAAGGTCGCACCGATGGCCCGGGTGCCCTCGAATGTCATCGGAGTGTCGAGGTGCTTGGGGTCGACGAACATGCCCGCCGCGCCGCCCAGCAAGAAGGTTTTCCACGAGTGGCCATCGAGTGGGCCACCCGCCAGCTCGAGTAGCTGCCGCAGTGTGGCACCAAAAGGGACTTCGTAGAGTCCCGGACGTTTCACAGATCCCGATACGCAAAAGAGTTTGTGCCCAGTCGAGTCGTTGGTGCCGATCCGAGCGAATGCCGGTCCGCCCTCGAGAAGAACGTCGAGAGTGTTGACCAAAGTCTCTACGTTGTTAACGATCGTGGGCTTGCCGAAGAGACCGGATTGAGTGGGGAAAGGCGGCTTGCTTCTCGGCTCGCCGCGGAATCCCTCAATCGAGTTGAACAAAGCGGTCTCCTCACCGCAGATATAGGCCCCGGCTCCTCGGCGTAGCTCGATCTCGAAGCGAAGGCCCGAGCCCATCACCTTGTCGCCCAAGAAGCCGGCCCGCTTGGCGCTGGAGATCGCGTTGGCCAGCCTCTTAGTGGCCAATGGGTACTCGGCGCGGATGTAGACGAATCCCTGCTCGGCTCCGGTGGCGTAGCCGGCGATAGTCATCGCTTCGATGATCGCGAACGGATCCTCTTCCATCAACACACGATCTTTGAACGTGCCAGGTTCGGACTCGTCGGCGTTGCAGAGGATGTAATGGGGACGTACCGGATTTTTCGCCACCGCGTCCCACTTGCGACCCAAAGGAAAGGCGGCTCCACCCCGTCCCAACAACTTGGAGTCGAGTAGCTCGCGTAGCACGCCCTCCGGACCTATCGCGCTCGCCTGCTGGAGCGCCCGATAACCACCATGGGCCCGGTAGTCGGACAAGCTCTCCGGGTTGGCGACACCGACTCGTCGAAGAAGGCGCAAATTAGGCTCTCGCGGCTCTACCGTTTGAGGAGCGGCGACTCTGGTCTGAGAAGGCAATGACTCCCCGTGGAGGAAGCCCGCGATGGTAGCGGCATCGGCGGGCGCCAGGACGTCGTCTTCTTCATTACCCGCTTGTTGAAACAGCACTGCCGGTCCACGCTCGCAGAGTCCCAAGCACGGACTTCGAAGCCACGTGCAGTCGCCTCGGCCATTGGCTTTCGCGGACTTGCTGGGTGTGCCGGGCGGACCCAGCTTTTGTTTGAGCTCGGCACAAAGCGCATCCGCGCCGGCCGTCTTGCAAGCAATGTCGTCACAGACATGCGCTACGCGCGGCGGACGCTTCTCCATCGAGAACAGGGCGTAAAAGCTCGCGACTCCGAAGGCTTCCGCCGGTGGAACCGTGAGGCGTTCGCAGATGTAATTGAGCGCGCCCTTGCTGACCCAGCCCACCCGGCCTTGCACCGCGTGGAGGGCAGGGAGGAGTAAGTGGCGTTTCCCCAGCGTCGAGGCACGGCCGCCGTGCGCCCATTGAGCTCCCACGCTGCCGGCACCGCTCATTGAGCGGATCGCTCCGTCGACCGCACTTTTTTCTTCAGTGGTCGGAGCTTCCGGCAGCAGTTTCAAATCCATCGCGATTTCCTGAACCTAGGTCGTCTTGAGAGTCGCCACCGCGATTTTGTCGATCCGGATCGCGGTCGCCTTGAACTCGGCGGTTCCCGATTTTGGATCCCAAGCGTCGATGGTGAGTACGTTAGTATCCACCTCGTCGGGAAAGTGGATGGTCATGAACACGAGACCCGGTCGCAGTCCGTCGTCGTACCGAACTGGTGCTTCCAAGGATCCACGCCGCGAAGTCACGCGAACTCGTTCTCCCTCGGCAATGTCCATCCGCTCGCCATCTTCCGGGCAGATATCCAGCGTCTCTCCGTCCCGGATAGGCGAACGGAATCCACCGCTTTGGACGCCCGTGTTAAAGGAGTCCAATCGCCGCCCGGTCGTGAGACGGACCGGGAACTCGTCGGTCAGCTCGTCCACCGGCGGCACAAATTTCACCGGGCAGAAAGGAGCCGGCCGACCACCAATAGGTTTCTCCCAAAGTCGGCCATGAAGGAATTGGCTGCCTGGGTGTTTCTCGTCGACACAGGGCCACTGAATGCCACCGAGCTCCTCGAGGCGGCGGTAGCTCATGCCGGCGTGCATGGGAGAGAGGCTTCGCAGCTCGTCCCAAATCTGCTCGGCGGTCGGTTGGCCCCAGTCGTGACCCAAGCGCTTTGCGATTTCGCAGAGGATCTCGTCGTCGTCGCGAGCGTTGCCCGGAGAGTCGAGTGCCTTTCGAACGCGCTGCACCCTCCGCTCGCTGCTGGTCACCGTACCTTCGGACTCCGCCCAGCCGGCCGAGGCGGGAAGCACGACGTCGGCCATCTCGGCGGTCTTGGTGAGAACTGTGTCCTGGACGACCAGATGCTCGAGGCCTTCCAAGAGTCGTCGCGCCCGCTGGACGTCCGCCTCGGACTGCGCCGGATTTTCCCCGATGATGTAGAGAGTGTGCAGCTCGCCCTTCTCCATCGCCTCGAACATCTGTGAGAGGTGCCAGCCTTTCTTCGGTGGGATTTTGCAACCCCATCGCTTTTCGAACTTGCCCCGCACCTTGTCGTCTTCGACGTCCTGAAACCCGGGGAGCTTGTTCGGAATGGCACCCATGTCGCCTCCGCCTTGGACGTTGTTTTGTCCCCGGAGCGGATTCAAGCCGGATCCATAGCGGCCGACGTGGCCGGTCAGAAGGGCGAGGTTGATAAGAGCCAAGACGTTGTCGACCGCGTTGTGGTGCTCGGTGATTCCGAGGGTCCAGCAGATCTGAGCGGTGGGCGCTTTGGCGTAGGCGTGGGCCAGCTCACGGATCGCCTGGGCCGGTACGCCCGAAATCTTCTCCGCGTGCTCCACCGTGTAAGGTTCGACCTCGTGCCGATAGTCTTCGAACCCCGTCGTGGCCCGATCGATAAACGTTCGGTTGACGAGACCGGCGGCGATGATCTCGCGGCCTACGGCGTTGGCCAGAGCGATGTCCGAGCCAACGTCCAGACCCAGCCAAACGTCGGCCCAGCGGGCCGAGGAAGTGCGTCTTGGGTCCACGACGTAGAGCTGCGCTCCGTGCCGCACTCCCTTGAGAACGTGGTGAAAAAAAATGGGATGGGTCTCGCGTGCGTTCGAGCCCCAGAGAACGATGAAATCGGTTTCCTCGACCTCCTGATAGGAGCTCGTCCCGCCCCCGGCGCCGAATACCGTCGCCAGACCGACGACGCTCGGCGCGTGTCACGTACGGTTGCAGCTATCGATGTTGTTGCTACCGATCACCGAGCGAGCGAACTTCTGAGCGATGAAGTTCATCTCGTTGGTTGCCTTCGAGCAGCTGAACATGCCGAACGACGAGCCCCCCTGCCGAGCGACGACGTCACGGAATCCTGAGGATGCTCGTTCGAGAGCCTCCTCCCAGCTTGCGTTCCGGAGTTTGCCGTTTTCTCGGACCAACGGCTCGGTTAGCCTCGAATAGCGCTTGCTCATCCGCTAGCCTCCTTCGCGACCGAATGCTATCACGTTGTACTCCTGAGAGAGACCGGGAAAATACCCATGGGTTTGGCTTAGAATGTTCCCACCGCCATGAGGGGGGCGAGCGCGTGGCATTCTCTTGGGGAAATCCTCTTAATTGGTTTCGATCCTACCGGCATCTGTCCGCTTACATTTGGGACAATACGGACAAGAAGCGGAAGGAGTGGGTTCGAGCTCAGAGGGAGCGACATGGGGATGATTTCCTAGTCGATCGGACGGATCTCGGAAAATTCAGCTTCCTCTTACTGGCGGACACGGGCGAGGGCGATCAATCGCAGCTCGTGTTAGTCGACAAACTCCTGAAGGAAGGGAAGTCGACCGAGTTTGCGATCATAGGAAGCGACGTCGTCTACCCGGCCGGTCGATCCCACCACTATCTTGCGAACTTTTACATGCCCTATCGGAACTACCTGAAAGACATCTACGCGGTCCCGGGCAATCACGACTGGTATGACGTGCTAACCGGCTTCATGATCCACTTCTGCGACAATCAGTTCCATCGGAGAAAAAGAAGTAAACGAACGGTGGACGAATCGAAGCTGAGGGACATGCGCGCCATCCGGAGGAACGAGATTTACCAGCCGAACATGTATTTCTGCTTGGACACCGCCTCCCTGCGGATCGTGTGCGTCGATACCGGCATCAGGACCCACATCGATGACGAGCAGATGGCATGGCTGCGGAGAGTTTCTGAAACGGATAAGCGCAAGATCCTGATCACCGGAGACCCCATCTATGCCAATGGAAGATATGAAAAGCGACTGGCCGAGTTAGACGAGATCGTCAGAAATTACGGTTACCTGGCGGTCATTGGAGGAGATACCCACAACTACCAGCAGTACCGGGTGACGTTGACCGCGGCCGGATCGAAGCGAGACGTTTGGTATTTCGTGAACGGGGGAGGAGGTGCTTTCTTGAGCCGCACCGACCATATTCCGGAGCCGTCGGCGATGAAGGTTCCAGATGACGTACGCGTCAGCGACTTCGATTTGTATCCGGACCGCGAGGCTTCCCGCGAGTTCTTCGATTCCGGCAACATGAGCTTCCTCCCTGATGTCATCAAGTGGAGGATGCCCGCCGCTTTGCTCAACAAGGATCGGCCACCATACTACAAGAGCTTCATGAAGGTCGTGGTCAGGAAGACGTTCATCGAATTCCAGGTGTTCCGCATCGAGAACTTCGGCCAGCCTTGGCTAGATGCAGGTCCCTGGAAGCGGATTCGGATTGAGTAGGAGGCGGGCTGCCGGTTACAAGTGCCACCCACTTGGTAGTGTCAGGCTCGCCTGCGCCCCTCTTTCTCGAAGAACTCGCGGAGCCTTCGGGCTACGAGTACCTCTTCACCGTCTCTCAGACAACGGGTTCGAACTGTGACGCCGTCATAAGCCAGGCGAGGTTCCCCCTGCATTAGCTTTTCTTTGGCCTCGTCGGGGGTGAGAGGGATGATTTTTTCGTCCCATTGTATGTAGACGTCAGCGTAGCCGACGGTGTTGGTGGCGTAGGTGGCAGTCAGGCCGTGGATGCCTTGTATCTGATCCGTGAGCCATCTGGCCTTGGCGTTCCAGCGCTCTTCGACCTTGTCGTGGTCGAGCTCGATCCAGCGATTGAGGGCGACGATGGGGCCGACGATTTCTTCTTTGCCGACTTTCATGCCGCGGCCGAGGTTACCGTTGGGGGCAGCGTGGAGGCGGGCGGCTTCGATCAAGTCGCGACGACCGGCCAAAATGCCCGTCGACTGAGGGCCGCGGATTCCCTTGCCGCCGCTGATCACGACGAGATCCGCTCCGGCGTCGATGAAGCGAGTGAGGTTGGCAGCCGGCGGTAGATCGGAAGCCATGTCGATCAGTACGGGGACACCGGTTCGTCTACCAATCGCAATGAGCTCCTCGGGCATCATCACCTCGGGACTATGAGGATGAGCTAGTTCGCGCGGGAGAGGCGGACCGAACTCACGTTGCTTTTCGACCGCGGTCAAGACGGCGATCATGGCGGTGCGGTCGTTGATCTTGGCGATGAACTCCTCCCGAGTCGTCGCCTCGACGATGCTCATACCAGCCGCTCGGTAGGCGCGGTCGTACTCGAAACGATGTGCGGTCTGAATGAGGCAATCTCGCTTTGGCCACGTTGCTTGGGGCAGCGCTTCGATTTTTTCTGGATCGGCGCCAGTCAGGCACGCTGCGGCGCCTAAGATCATGGCCGAGAAAGCCCCAGACGTTACGAGAGCTGCCTCAGCTCCCATGAGCTCGGCAACCCGCTTGCCGGCGGCTTCGGTAAGCTCGTGCATGTCGACGAAATAGTCGTTGGCTTCGACCATCGCTTCCGTAACTTCGCGAGGCATCCGCGACCCGCCCAGTCTCGTGAGATGCTCATGAGCTCCCAGATGCGGGCGTACACCAAGTAGTTGCGTGTAGATATTGTCGCGATAGGCGGATTCCAAACGCTCGAGCTCTGCTGGGGTCGCCGGTCCCTGCTCGCGCGACGAGCTTCCGAGTCCCAGCGCTCCTGCGGCAACGGAAGTGCCCAGAAACTCGCGCCTGGACCATCGTGTCGACTTCTCGTTCTGATTCATGTGAGCCCTCCAACCCGGAAGCATAATGCAGATCGGGTGGGAGCAGGGTGAGAAGTTGAGGAGGACCAGGCTATTTAGCGTCCGGCGTATAGATTGGCCTCGCGCTCGTGCGGGCGTTCGTCATGATCAGGCCACCCTTCGAGCAAGGCGGGTGCGCCGTTTGCGAAGACGAGAAGGTTGAAGCGGAAACTCTTGTAGTGCCAATCCTTGAACGTCGACCCTCTTTCGGCCTGCAGGCTGTGAATCAGTTCATGAGTGAAGACGGTCTCATCATCGATATCGGAAGCATCGATCCAAATAACGCCGGGGACATACAGGCCTCGCACATAGGGATCCGGTTCCGTTTTCTGAAATACCAGACTCCCGCCATACAGCGTGCGACCAACGTCCATGTCGTACCGATCGGAGAACAGGTAGTACGCCGAGAAACCGGCGTTCACCACGTCCAATTGGACGCTCGGTTTCTTTCCATGGAACTCGAGGTAAACAAAGGAGTGGGTCAATGCCCAATGGGAGTAAAGGCTCTCATCGAAGACCGGTTCGCCCCGGATGGAACGGTGGCCCATGAGAGTAGATTTTTGCGCGATGGTTTTACCGACGAGTGCCAGTTTCGGATTCCTTCCGGTCACGTAGTACCCGGTGTGTGCGACCATGCCCCACGCACTACCCTCGATAAGCGCTTCCTTGAACGCGTCGCTAGCGGGCGTACGCGCAATGAGAAGTTTACCTAGAAAACTGGTAGCGATACCGAAGCCGACTTGGCTGGCAACCAAACTAGGATCGGCCCATTGTGCGACAGCATTGTTGGGGAAAGCACACATGAGCAGGAAAAACCCAACAGCTACCCTTCGGTACATCGTTACCTCTGACAGAAGTGATCGCAAGAAACTTGCCAGGCTCGCCGAGTGCAGCGACGGTCGGCTCGGTCTAGGAAGAGCAAACAGTAGAGGGGTTTGCTAGGAGATCCGTTTGACGCACGCATGTGCGCCAAATCACAAAGTGAGTATTTTTGGTGAGACCAGTAGGGAAATAACTACCGATGTTGGTTTCGCAGGTTTCTTGTGGCGGCGACATCGATGTCGCACGAGTTCGGGTTCAGCACAACCCCAAAAAGCTCTGCAGCTTCGTCCGGACGGTAGTACCCGCGCTCGACGTCTCGCGCCACCAGCTGCGGATCTCGTTCGAAAGGATTCCCGTAGCCACCACCACCCGGCGTGGAAACGCGTACCTGATCACCAGGGCCGATGAGGATGTCTTGATCTTTCGAGAGGTGAGGTGGAATGTACTCCTCGCCGTTTCGCCGCACGACGACCTTGTTGACGCCGCCGTCGCCTCCCCCCAACACGCCTGGCGGCCCGTAGCGACCGTGGTCCATGACGAAAGACGCCCGCGCATCTCCGCGTCGGAGCGTTACCGCATAGTTGACGCCGAAACCCCCACGAGCCTTGCCGGCACCTCCTGAGCCTTCGTGCAACGAGTATTCATCGAAAAGCACCGGGTAGCGCTGTTCGATGACCTCGATGGGTGTGGTCTTGGAGATGCCTATGGTCGAACATCCGTTCGAGAGACCGGAGCCTTGAAAACTGCCGCCATAGCCGCCTCCGGAGATCAGATACATCACATAGGCACGTTTTTTCTCGGGGTCGTAGCCACCTAAAGCGAAGTTGCCGCTCGTTCCGGCTGGAGCCGCGAAGAGTCGGTCGGGGATAGCCTTGACCAAAGCCACGAAAACCGCCTCTGCGATGCGCTGGCTCACTTCCGCCGCGCAGCCAGAAACCGGCCGCGGGTACTTGGCATAGAGGAAAGTACCGTGGGGCTCGATGATCTTGAGCGGTTCGAAAGTGCCCGCGTTGATCGGCACTTCCGGGAAGATATGTTTGATCGCGAGATAGATCGAGGATTTCGTCGTGGCAATGACGCTGTTCATCGGTCCGAGACAGGGCTTACTCGAGCCGGACATGTCGAACGTGAGCTCGTTGCCTTGCTTCGTAATCTTCATCGCGATTCGAAGCGGCTCGTCGACGACACCGTCCGAGTCCACGAAGGATTCGCCCTGGTAGACGCCGTCCGGGATGGGAGCGATTTTGGCGCGCATCTGCTGCGCGGCACGCTTCTTCAATTCAATGATGGACTCCTCGACGATGTCCTTGCCGTAGCGGTCCAGTAAGATCGTGAGCCGTCTTTCGCCAACCGTGAGAGCGGCCGCCTGCGCCTTGATGTCACCGATGCGCTGATCGGCGATGCGTATATTCGAAAGGATGATGGAGAGGATCTCCTCGTCCATCTTCCCTTGCTTGAAAAGCTTCACCGGTGGCAGACGCAGACCCTCTTGCTCGACTTCGGTCGCGGTTGCGGAGAAGCCGCCGGGTACCGCACCGCCCGTATCCGGCCAATGGCCAGTGTTGGCGAGCCAACAAAAAAGTGTTCCTCGATAGAAGAAGGGCTTCGTGAATCGCACGTCCATCAGGTGAGTGCCACCGAGGTAGGGATCGTTCACGATAAACAAATCGCCGGGTCGAAGATCTTTGGCGCGCTTTATGACTTCCTGTGTTCCGAATTGCATCGTGCCCACGAAAACAGGTAGGCCTAACTCACCTTGTGCGATGAGCTCGCCGGTCTCCCGGTGGTAGATTCCGTCGGAGCGATCCAGTGCTTCGGAGATCACAGGACTGAAAGCCGCGCGCACGAAGGCTAGATCCATTTCGTTGCACACCTGTTGGAGCCCATTGTGAATGACTGCGAGGGTTACTGGATCCAGCGTGCTCAACCCTTGCCCCCCTGGTGATGATCAGATTGCCAAGGTCATCGACGACCACATGATTGCGCGGTTCGACGACGATGGTTGTGTCGAGCTGTTCGATGATCGCGGGTCCCTCGAGCCGAGTGCCGGGCAGCAAATGTTGCCGTTCGTGAATAGAGGTGTCGAGCCAGCCTTCCTCGAACCACACGCTCCGCTGCGACGCGGAAGCGCCGCGCTGGCCATCCATCGAGGCGAGCGCCTTCAAAGGCACCGGCCTGCGGGAGCCGACGACGGCGGTGTGTAGATTCACCAACACGGCACGGATCTCGGGGAGCTCGACTTCGAATCGGTTCCAGTAGGCTTTTTCGAACGCTTCCTGCAGCCGACGACGGGTGACGTCGATATCCGCGACGGGTACGGTCAGAATATGCGTCTGACCTTGAAACTGCATATCCGCGGAGTGAATGACCGTGAGTTTCTCGATTTCGATGCCTTCGCGCTCGATGGTCTGTTTTCCTTCTTCGATTTGAGATTTGAGGATCTTGCGCACTTGATCCATGTCCAGCGTCGGCACCGGACGGTTGAGCGTATTGACGTAGTCGTGACGCACATCGGCGGCGATGCAACCGACCGCATTGGTGATGCCAGGCCGGGCGGGAACGATGACCGTCGGAACCGCAAGCTCACGAGCGAGGGCGACGGCGTGAAGGGGTCCCGCCCCGCCGAATGCAAAGAGAGCGAAGTCGCGCGGATCGTGACCACGGGCCAAGGAGACCATGCGCAGGGCACCCGCCATTCGGACGTTGGCGATCTGTAGAATCGCCGCCGCCGCTTCTTTTGCGGTCATTCCGAGGGGCGTGCCGACGTCGCGGTCGATGATGCCATTTAATTCATTGAGTGATACCGGATTGTCGACGGCGAGCAACGTTTCTGGGTTGAGACGACCTAGAACCAAATTCGCGTCGGTTATCGTAGGACGGTCCCCGCCGCGCCCGTAGCAAATCGGGCCGGGATCGGCTCCGGCACTTTCCGGACCGACTTGCAACATGCCGGCGTCATTGATGAAGGCGACAGAACCCCCTCCGGCGCCGATGCTGTGAACGTCGACCATCGGCACATGAATCGGCATGGCGTACTCGAGCTCGAGCTCAGCACTGACTTGGGGGATACCGCCTTGGATCAGGCCTACATCACAACTTGTACCGCCCATGTCGTAGGTAATGACGTTCGGATAACCGGAAGTCTTCGTGGTGTAGGCAGCCGCCATGACACCGGAGGCCGGCCCGGACATCACGGTGTTGACCGCGGCCTCGGACACGATCTTCGAGGATACCGTTCCACCGTTGCCCTGCATCACTAGAAGGTCGTGGGCGTAGGAACGTCCTTGCAGCTCCTTTTGAAGGCGGGAGAGGTACCGGTGAAGGACCGGTTGAATCGCGGCGTTGACGGCGGCCGTTGTACCGCGCTCGTACTCGCGGTACTCGCTCAGAATCGCATGGCCCATGGTGATATAGGAATTGGGCCAGAGCTCGCTCGCGATTTCTGCGACTTGGCGCTCGTGCTCCGGGTTGATGTAGGCGTGCAGGAAATGGATGACCAAAGATTCGCAGCCCAAGTCCAGGAGTTTCTTGACGGCCGCCGCCGCCCCTTCCTTATCGAGGGGCATCACCACGTTTCCGTCCGCGTCCATGCGCTCGTGCACCTCGAGCCGCAGCTCGCGCGGGATCAACGGTTCGAAGTGGCCGACCATGCCGTACGGATTGGGACGAGTACGGCGGCCCAGCTCGAGGACATCTCGGAAGCCTTTCGTCGTGATCAAGCCGCACCGAGACACTTTGCGCTCGAGCAATGCGTTCGTGGTAGTCGTCGTCCCGTGGACGATGGATATGACTTCGCTCAGATCGGCGCCGGCCGCCTCGAGCGCCGCCAACACACCGATAGCCTGGTTTTGGACGGTGGTGGGAACCTTGGCGATGCGGACGCCCTCACCGCCCTCATCCATCCAAACGAGATCGGTGAACGTACCGCCGACGTCGACCCCGACAATCTTGTTGGTCCTGCTAGTCAAGAGCTAGCTCGGCGTCCCTCGCGACCCATGGGCGCATCCGGCGCCACCCACTCCCGCTGCAGACGGTCGGGGAGAAGTCCCATGCGAGGTTGTCTCTCGGGAATAAGTACGTAGAGGGACGTTGCGGCCTTGCCGAGATGTTCGAAGCCGTGGAATGCCTGGGACTCTTGCCATGCGGCAGCGTCCTCGGTCGTTTCCCAGTAGGTAAGCAAGACGTATTGCACAGGCGCGGCCTGGGGCAAGACACCCACCGGTCCGGTGAACACATAGGGCGTGGGGATGGGGGAGCCTCTTAGCGTCTCGTAGGGTAGTACCCCGAATCGAGAGCCTTCCGCGGCGGCCGCGATGGCAACTTCATGCTCCTCCGGGCTCAGCGGCTCGTCTCGGAGCAGCACCGACTCGCACAGGAGCTTGCCCTCGGCGGCCTCGGTCGCTGCCAGCAAGCGTCCTTTGCGAACGTAGTAGGCGTACCAAAACGAGTCCCTGGCTTCGTCTTGCACGTCGTTGTGCGTTCGGTCCGCCTGCCATTTCTCCATCTCTTCCAGGCTCCGAAACTTGGCGGTGAAAAAGCCCCAGTCGGTGCCAGTAATCGGACCGCCATAGGTTTCGAGGAAGCCGGGCTGTTGGGCGGCGTAGGGTTTTATCTCCTCATCTCGCTTGTCCGAATCGACCTTCTTTTCGGGGCGACCGAGGAAGCCTCCCTCGGCGATGTGAACCGTCGATTTTAGTGTTGTTTTCATCCCGGCGTGAATCTACCTCAATTCGGCGACTCTTTGCCAAACGAGCTCCTAAGATCGCAAGCCGCTTCCCGCCATGATATACGGTTCGGACATGGGAAACTTGGTGCAATGCAAAACAATCGCATTTCTGGTCTCGGTGACTTTGGCGTTGGCGGCAGCGCCCGCGTTCTCCCAGGGTGCGGGCGTCGACGAGGAAGGCACGAGGGCGATTCGCAGCTATACGACCCGCCCTGAATTCCTTTCGCCTCTTGTCGATCACCTACCCGCTTCGATCGACGGGGTTCCGCCTCCCCGGGAGGTTCTCGGCTACACCATAGGCAAACCTGGCAAGATGACTTACTACACCGATGTCGTTCGGTACGTGGAAGCGCTGGCTGAAAAATCTTCGCGAGTCGATTCGTTCTTCATCGGGACATCGAGCGAAGGTCGCCGCATCATCGCGCTCGCCGTAAGCTCCGAAGAGAACATCCGGCAAATCGAGAAATACAAGTCCATGACGTTGGCCCTCGCCGACCCGAGACAAACCTCCGAAGCCCAAGCCGCGGTCATCGTTCGGGAAGGCAAACCCATTTATGCCGTGATGGGAGCGGTTCAGGGGGCGGAGACGGCGAGCCCCGAAATGATGATGGAGCTCGCGTACCGGTTGGCAGTCAGTAGCGCTCCGATGATCGAGCGGATTCGCAACGAAGTCATCGTTCTCATTCTGCCGGTCTTCGAGCCCGACGGGCGGGACCGATACACTGATTGGTACTCTCGATACCTCGTCGATATTACCGACCAGGCACAGTGGAGGCCGGCCTCGCCCTACTGGAGCAAGTATCTCTACCACGACACCAACCGGGACGGGCTCGTTCTTTCTCAGCCAACGACCCGCGCCCTCCTCGAGCTTTTCGATCGCTTCCACCCCCAGGTGATCGACGACTTCCATGAATCCCTGCCGTTCCTCTACATATTCACCGGCACCGGGCCCAACTACCCTAACTACGACCCCATCTACGAAACGGAGTTATCGTGGTTGGCTCACTACGAGCTGGCGCAAATGAATCGCTGGGGAATGCCAGGCGTTTGGGTGCACGACTTCGCGCAGGCTTGGTACCCGGGATACGTGGCATGGATCGCGGTGAATCGAAATGCGGTGGGGCGCTTTCATCAGTCCTTCGGCAATGCAGGCGCCAGCACGATGAGACGGGAGCTCACCGAACCGATTCTGTCTATCTACAATCACACACGAACGTACGCAAACCGTCTTAGCCGGGAGTGGTTTCGTCCCGTCCCACCCTACCAGGAAGTCGATTGGTCCCATCGGAACAACATCAATTACCAGCAGACGGCGGTGTTGAGCGCGTTGGACCTGGTCTCCCGTCATCCGGATACGTTTCTCGAAAACTTTTGGAAAAAGGGCTTCAACTCCCTTCGTCGAGGAAGGACCGAGCCCCCTCACGCATGGGTCGTCCCCTCGGGGCAGGGGAAAGTTGGGCACCGAGACGCGGACGCGAGAGCTCGGTCGCTGATCAACCTCGTTCGTCGCCACGGGATAGAAGTTCACCGACTGACTTCCGATATGACACTGGCGTCGGTAGTGGATACGAGCGATGTCGATGGTGCTACGGGAGGCGGCGAGGGTGGGGCACGTGTGCCTCGAGGCTCCTACGTCGTCCGTATGGATCAACCCTATCGTAACTTCATCCAGACCCTTTTCGAGATTCAGGAATATCCGGAGAACGCTCCCCCTTCCTATGACGACACGGCCTGGACACTCGGCCTCATGTTCGGCGTCCGCACGATAGAAGTGCGGGACAAAGCCGTCTTGAACGCTGCGATGGAACCGGTGGTGACCGACGTACCGAATAGCTACACGGAGACGAAAGCCTTGGAGCGTCGCTTCGAGGAAGCTGGTTCGCCGCGCATCGGACTCGTCTACACGTGGAGATATACACAGGACACCGGCTGGCTGAGGTTCACGCTGGACACGCTGGGTATTCCCTATGAGCTCGTCAACGAAGACAGGCTGCGAAGGGGTTCTCTGGCCGATGATTTCGATGTGCTCGTTTTCGGCCCCGCGAGCCCTGCCGGGAGAGGCGACGGCCAAGCCATCGTACAAGGCTTAGACCGAAAGTATGGGCCGCTCGCCTATACCAAGACCGTACGTTTTCGCTTTATGGGCGACTACGATTCCTCCGAAGACATTACGGGAGGGATGGGTCTCGAGGGAGTAGAAAACCTCGGGTCGTTCGTCGAGGCGGGCGGCACGCTCGTTACCATCGGGTCCGCGTCCCGAGTACCGGTGGATTACGGCCTGGTACCGGAAGTGAAAATCCTCGATCCTTCGGAGCTCCTCGTTCCCGGATCGATTCTCAAGGCGGAGGTAGTCGACGACGGTCGGCCGACGACGAGTGGCTACTCTCGAGATCTGGCGGTTTTTTTCGCCAAGGCCCCGGTGTTCTCGGTGAGGGAAGGTGGGCGCGCCTCCGTGCTGCTGCGCTTTTCCGAGAGCGAAATGCTGCTATCCGGGCTTGCCGATAACGCGGCGCCGCTTCAAGGTGCGCCGGCGATCATCGAAGCGCGGATCGGGCGAGGGCACCTCGTGATGTTCGCGTTCAATCCCGTTCACCGCTGGCTGAGTGTCGGCACCTTCGACCTTCTCTTCAATACGATGCTCGCACCGCGTGAGGCGCATCACTCGCGATGAGCGGAAAGTGTCATTGCTTGTCCCAGTGGGTGACGGGGAGGACGTCGTCCTTTAGGGTGTCGGGATTCACCCAGTAGTAGTCGCCGAAGGGTCGGTCCTCCGGCCAAATCTCATCTAGAGTTTCGGCTTCATAAAGGATGCCGCCCTTCATGACGTACTCGATGTCCAACGTGTTGCGGATGTTAACAAGGGGATTGGAGTTGAGGACGAGGACATCCGCCAATTTGCCTGGCACGATGGAACCGATGTCCTGGTCTACACCGATGAAGTAGGCACCCTGAAGGCTTGCGACCTCGAGGGCTCCCATTGCTCCGAGCGCAGATTCCGCCATCCACACCTCCCAGTGGGTGGCGAGGCCGTGCTGTTGTCCATGCGAGCCAACGGCGCCGTGGCCTCCTTCATCGATGACGTCTGCCAACCCCTGGGCCCGCAAGGGGAAATCGTAATCGCTATCCGGACGCAGCATGCGTTGACGAAGATGCGGCATGAGCTGCCACCAGGGCGAGAAACGGCGGAGTTTCTCGTCTTTCCAAAGATCGCCTTCTTGAAAGAAGTAGTCCTGGTTGAAGATGTAGGCCGGACCGGCGACCGAAAAGACGGGGGAGTACACCGCGTCGGCTTGGCCGAGAAATTTCGCCACGTCGCCGTAAATGGGGAAGTGGCTCAGACCGTGCTCGAACCCCTTGTGACCGTCCATGATCATGCTGAGATTGAACTCGAGGTCGCCACCTTCACCGGTGACGGTTAACCCAACCTTTCGCGCCGCATCCACGATCCACTGCCGCTGGTCTCGGCGGGGTTGAAGGTACTGTTTGATCGCAGTCGCGCCGGCTTGCGCCTTTCTTTGCACTTCTTCCATCGCTACTTCGGAGCTCGTGATGGGGTTAGGGCCGGGGCCGTCTCCGCGCCCCAAACCCTCGCCGGTGCTGAAAGTGCGGGGCCCGATGGCGAGTCCCGCGGCGGTGAGCTCGGCGGTTGGGAACACTTCTTCGTCGGGGGCGGCTGGATTGCGAGTCGTCGTCACGCCGTAGGCTAGATAGACCGCGGTCTCGAAGTTATGGGCGGGCATGATGCCCAAGTGCTGGGAGTGATGGTGCGCGTGCGCATCCACGAGACCGGGGATGATCGTCTTTCCCTGCGCGTCGATCACACGGTCGGCTGTCGTCGCATCGCAATCGCCCACGCAGACGATGCGCTTTCCCCGCACGATCAGCGTACCCTTGTCGATGACCTTACGTTCATTGAGCGTGATGATCCGTGCGTCCCGGAGCGCGATCGTTCCGGTTGGAGCTCGCGGCTGAACTTCCAGGTCGATCGTGATCCTCGTCGTGTGCCGCGAGACCGTGTCGTGAGAGAAGTAACGGCGTCCGTGTCCAAACTCGACGACGGTGTTGCTTCGCCAGCGTGGAAACAGGCCGCCATCTCGACTGAGGCGAATGACACCCGGCGTTTGTTTGTCAATTACGTTGGCAACTACCTTGGCATTCACCTCGGAACGCATTTCCATCGGCGTCAAATAGACGTTCGAACCGTACTGGAACGCTACCCAATTCCCGTCGGGGGAGACGGCAATTTGTTCCGCATCCCGGAACGTCAGATGCGTGGTCGGCTCGCCGCCGTCCCGGCCTACCGAAAGGAGGTCGGTGAACGTTCCCAAACGTTTCCCTTTTTGTAGCGGATAGAAAATTCGGCCGCCTGGGCCGTAGGAGGCGCGCACGATGGGTGCGCGGACCGTCCCACCGCCGGGAGGTCGGACGCCTTCGAAAACGGGTCGGCTGATTCTCGCTATGGAGGTTGCCTCCCCTCCTGGCACCTGCACTCGAACCAACTCATACCAAACGTTGGCCGCCATGGGTCTTCGCCGCGCCGTGGCACCCGAGCCGCGAAGCACGACGACCTCAGCTCCGTCGTCGCTCCAAGCCGGATGAAAATACTCGCCCGGATCTTCGGTCAGCTGCTTCGGCCGGCCCCCCGCCGCCGGCATCACCCAAAGATGTCCTCGCTCTTTTTCGTCCCAGCTCGTGAATGCGATCCACTCGCCATCGGGAGACCATGCGGGCATGAACTCGAAGGCGGTGAACGAGTCGGACGTGAGTCGCCGCGGCTTCCCGCCGGTGGCGGCAGCGATCCAAAGCCTCCCGACGGATTGAAAAACCACTTGACCCCCATCGGGTGAACCGGCTGGCCACCGCAAGTATTTTGCCCGGAACCGGTCGTCCGGAATACGAAACGGTGAATAGGCGGTTTCCGAGAGCGTGCGTTCGACGTGCGCCGTGAACGGAATCGTGCGGACCTCTCCCGTGTCGACGCGGACGGTTCGCAGCTTGCCCCCTTGCGACAAGACAATCGACGTCCCGTCCGGAGCCCATCGGTACCGAGGAAGAAGGCTCACCGCATACCAGATGTCCCATCCCGCTTGGTCCACATCAATCGGATCCATGAGCACGCGCTCATGTCCGGTCTCGAGGTCTCGAAGCCACAGAGCCGAACGAGGTCCGTATTGGTGGCCCTTGTAAGAGATCTTTCCGTCGGGGATGCGGCGGGCGAATGCCAGCCAGCGTCCGTCCGGAGAGATTTGGGGGGCGACGGCTCCACCGTTCGACGCCCTGAGGTAACCTGCCCCGGGGTCGCCTTGGCCGGCGGTCACTTGCTCCAGAGCTCCCGATTGCAGAGCGAGCCGCCGAATCTGGTAGTCGCCCTGGACGACGTCGGCCCGACGCACGTCGCCATTGAAGACATGGAAGTAGAGGTAGGTTCCATCGGCGGAAATCGATGGGAAACCCGCTCCTCGCGTGGCTCCGCCGATGACTTCCTCTCCCTCACCCGTCGCCACGTCGTACTTCCACAACTTGGTTGACAGTCGAAAACGACGACCGCCGGTCATGTCCTGGCGTCGGACAAAAATATATTTACCGTCCGGAGACCATTCCGGTTCGTCGAGCCGGTGGTCGAGCTCCGCTGTGACGAGGCGTGGGGCGGCCCCGTCGGCGTTCATCGTCCAGACGTTGAATTGGCCGGAGCGATCGGAGACGAACGCGATCTTTCTGCCGTCTGGGGAGTAACGGGGTTGAAAATTGATCGCAAGTCCGCTGTCCGCCGTTAGGCACTCGGCAGCGCCCCCAGAGAATGGAACGCGGTAGACGTGACCGAGGAGATCGAAAATTAGAGATTGGTCGTTGGGGGAGAGGTCCACCGACATCCGCGTGCCTTCGCTGGTGTCGAAATCGATCGCACGCGTTTCACCACGCGGCTGTGTGATGTCCCAACCCAGCTCTCGCTGGAGAGGAAAGGCAACCTGTGGGGTTGCCGCCAGAAACGTTAGAGCGAGGCAGGCCCCGATCCACTTCTTACTCATTGCGTACCTCGAGGAAGAAACCTAGCGGTCGGTTAGACTCATGGACCCTTCGGTTTGCTTGAACACCTTGCCACCCTTCATCACGAACGTGACTCGAGTCAACTCCGCGATGTCATCGAGCGGGCTTCGGGCGGTGGCGATAATATCGGCCGACTTGCCGGGTTCGATGGTTCCGATCTCATCCGAAAGACCGAGTAGGGCGGCCGCGTTCACCGTAGCCGTTCGAATGGCTTCCGACTCGGTCATCCCGATCCGGACGTACTCGATGAGCTCACGCGCGTTGTCCCCGTGGGGATAAACCCCGGAGTCTGTGCCCAGCGCGACCTTGACACCGGCCTGATGGGCGGCCTTCAACATGACGCGCGGCTGTTGGGGGAGCACGATTTGGAAGACCTTTTCCAACACCTCTGGAGGTTGGTATCCCCAAGGGCCGTTGCGGACTTTTTCTTTCGTGTCGCCCACGTATTCGATCAAGTAGGCGGTAGGGGATAGGTAGGCGCCCGTCCGCTTGAAGAGCTCGAAGATTTCTGGATCTTGATCGGCCCACGTACCATGCTCGATAGAGTCCACGCCCGCGAGCAAGGCCACTTTGATCCCCTCCGCGCCGTGTGCATGGGCGGCTACCTTGCGGCCCAACCCGTGCGCGGTCTCGACGATGGCGAGCAATTCCGCTTCGGTCAACTGCACGCCAGTACCGGTAGCCACGGCGCTTGCCGCGCCGCCGGTCACCATGACTTTGATGACATCGGCACCGCGTTTGATCTGCTCCCGCACGGCGCGACGACAGCCATCGGCGCCGTCACAGATCCCACCGCTCGCCACGACACCTAGCACGTCCGCTCGATAGCCGTGCACGTCGCCGTGCCCTCCGGAAACAGAGATGGTTTCACCGCCGGCCAGAATGCGCGGGCCCGGAACCTTGCCCTGGTTGATCGCGTTGCGGAGGGCGAAGACCGCATAGCCGGGGGCGCCGACGTCGCGAATCGCGGTGAATCCCGCTTCGAGGGTTTGGCGCGCGTAGACGGAAGCGTTAAGTGCGATGTCAGCATCGTTCTCGGTGACTCGCTTTAGCTTGGCTCCCGGGCCGGGGTCATGAGTGATGTGAGTGTGAACATCGATGAGGCCAGGGAGGACGAAGCGGTCGCGGAGATCAACGAGGGTCACCGTTGCGCTACCGGCATCCAAGGCCGAAGCGTCTACGAACCCAGAGCGGATCTGGTCAACTTTCCCATCCTTAATGATGATCGTTTGATCTGGTTGGGGCGCTTGGTCAGGACTGGCCAGCAGTTCACCGGCATACAAGAGGGTCCATTCCTCGTTGGAGCCGGCCGCCTCCGACGAGCGATTCATGCTGGTGAATGACAGACAAAGGCAGGCGATAATGAGGCGCAACATCGTTTCTCCCGGCGACTAAATAGGAAATCTCTCGTTCGTTAAACCCACCATTCAAGGAACGCCGTGCGAACTAAAAGGCCAAGGACGAGAGCAGCCAGTACGCTCGCCAGAGTTCCTACCAAGAAATACTCCGCGAAGTCCCGATCCTCAAATTCCTTGATACGGATGAGTCCTTTCGCGGCGACAAGAAAGCCGAGAGCGGCGTAGCTACCGAGAGCAACCGTCAGCAGCATGAGTCCGCGTTCTAGGTTTCCGATCACTCGGCCGCGATTGTACTCGGAAGTGTCGATCTCTTCCGAACCGGCACGAGCCCGAGGAACCGTCCCAACCTTGTCGAGGATGCCGCGCACGATGTGGGTCGCACCCTGGCCAGCGAATGCCAAAGCGGCGCCCGCCATTATCAAGGGGATTAGACGCTCAGCCGAGAGCGGGACCCGCATGATCGAGTGTGCGATTCCGAGCTGTGCGTGGCCGACGATAGACCCGGCCGTAACGATGACAAGAATATTGACGCATAGCTCCCATTCGGCTTCTGCCTTGATACCTCTCGCGACGAGGAGTCTGCGCCCGAAGGGAAGGATGAGCGCTCCGGTAAGAGTCAGAACCGCCAAGGCGACACCGGGCAGGCTCCAGCCCACGATTAAGACGGTCACGACGCCGAGCGCCAGGCTCCTGGCGACGACTTGGTAGGTCCATCTTGAATGCTTGTCGAGCGAGGACCGGATCTCCTGAAAACCGATCGGATCTCGACCCAGCGCGTAATTGACGACGGACCAAGCGAGGAGGACTTCTGCCAATGCGAGCGTTTCGCTGGGCGAACTAGGCCAAGAAAAGTTCATCGTTAGTTGTCGTCGGGGTTGTCGTCGGTTGTCGTCCGGTCGGCACTGCCCAGCATCTTCAGCGCCGCCCGCCAGCCCGTTTCGGCGAGGAAGTATTCTTCCCAGCCCATTGCTCCTACGTGATCGCTAACCGCCTGTTTTGTGATTTCGAGCATTTCCGCGACTTCAGTCTGCGTCTTGCCTTGCCTCAGTATCACCGCAACCTCACGCTGCCTTTCCGTCATGTCGGATCGATGACGATGCAGCACGCGGGCGAAGCCATTGAGGATTTTGTCGCCTGGGTCGCTGAAGCCAAGGAAAACCCCGCCGTTCCAGCCCTTCTTCGCCGCCTTGGTGATCGCTTCGCGAGCTCGATGGAAGGCTGGCCCATCCATGCCAATCGCCTCTGGCCGCAACGGGGTGTAGATCGTGCCAAAGCCAATCCCGAGTCGAACACCGACATGGGCGAGCTTCGCCTCGAGCTCCCAAGCCAAGTCCGGAATCAGTTCGGGATCTCGAAGTAAGGCCTGGAACTCGTCCCCGGTCGTAATCACGAAATCCGAAAGTATGGCGGCTCGATAATCCTGGTTGAGCCAGCTAAGGAACTGCCGAAGCTCGGCTTGCACCTCCCGGCGGTCAGGCGGTGATAACTGCCTCGACGCCACGAGATCTCCAATGACGGCGGTGACGGGATTCGTAGGAGGTGCCTGCGAGCCGCTTTTCGCCATGACTCATCCTCGTAAGATCAAATGTAACAATAGATTACGCTCATTTTTTAGTGAGTCAAGTGTATTAACTTTACTATGATGAAGACAAGTTAAAAAGGCTTACTTTTTTCACGATAGTCAACTTATAAAGCTTTACTTTTGATTTGTCAATCTTTTTAGCTTTACATACTGTGGGCGCAGGATCATCGCAGGCCGTCCTCACCCTTGATATCGGAGGCCCCGAGGCCGCCTACGCGTTCGTGGATTCTGGGTCCTATGGCCATGGCCAGGACGAGCACCATTTCATGAGAGCGGGGTGCATCCGGCACGCCGACTTCCATGGCGTCGAAATGGCTGCGTACGTAAGCGGCGTTGATGTGACCGATGGGAATGTCGATCCTCGCGCCGACACCAGCCACTTTTTTGCTCGAAGGAACGATCGCCTTGGCGCCGCCCAGGACCTCGCGCATCCCGTAGCCGCCCGGAACGTGCCAAAGGGCACCGTGCTCGAGCTCACCGGCTTCGCCGACGATCGTTCCCTTGCCGTAGCCATCGATGGCTGCCGGATCGGCTCCGAGAGTGTCGATGAGTCGCCGTGACATCTCGAGTCCTAGCGGCTTGAGGGCTTCCATCATCGCCGTGATCTCGGGTTCGTACCGCCCCGCGTATGGGTTCTTCACGACCGCGCAGATCGCGCCCGGCGGCGCGGTTTTTCGGGAAGGGGACCTCCGTCGTGAAGGATCTCCTCGAGGAGGACGATAAACTTTCGTACCTGAATCAGTTTTGACATTTAGATCCTAACTAGCAATGGGAGAACTTCTCTGTGTCGGCCGGCGAGAGAAAGCCGTGCTGCCTCGATCATCCCGGACAGTCTCATGGCTTCGGCTCTCTCGGCTCCGCGGTCCAGGGCCTCTTCGACCTCACTGTCGCCGAGTGCGCCGACCGAGGCCGTGACCAATCGGTCCCCGAGATCGCTGTCGGGATCCAGCTCCAGGGCCGGAACGCGCTCGATGGAAGGATGCTCCGCGTTAACTGCGTTTTCGATGAGCGTTGCCGCGACATCCGCGGCGGTGGCGTTCTTCGCTATGACCGTGACCGAGTCTGCGACGCCCAGTGACAAGCTACGTCCGCCCTGCCCACTCGTCGCGATGCCACGCACCGGCATGTCAGCCGTGATGGTGATGGCTCCGTCCAGCATCGTCCCCGTTATTCCCTCTCCCTCCGGGCGTATGGCCGTCAAAACAGGTTGTGCCATGGAGCGAAGTGGCCAGCCGGCGGGTGAGGGTACCGGTTGCGTGACGAAGCCGGTTTCGAAACTCCGTCCCGGAGAGAGAAACAGCGCAATATCTCCACCATTGTTCACGTAGGCGCGCTCGAGGTGCCGATCCGCGACCAGTGCTTCGAGGACCTCTTCCGCGACGGCACCCGCGACCGCCGCCATCGGAGTTACGAAGACATTGCGGTGCGGCCACACCGCGGCAACCATGCGCTTCGCGGTTGGCCCTTGGACCTGCGGCCGTTGGTCTTCGACTTGTCGGCGCAGTGTGGGGAGTTCTTCTACGAGACCGGGAAGGATCGTTTCGAAACGCTGCCAGGCCTGAGCGTACGCACCGTCGACGTCCCTAGCATCACCGAATGCCTCGAGAATGAGATCAATCGGTCCATGCTGGAAATGCCATCGGCGTCCATCACGAAGCTTGGCTCTCTGGGGACCCTGCATCTAGTCGTCTTAGTTGGCTTAGTTGGCTTAGTTGGCTTAGTTGGCTTAGTTGGCTTAGTTGGCTTAGTCGGCTCCGTTCGATTGGGGATGGACCAGGGCCATGGGTTCTTCTCATGCCACTCGGTGACTTTGACTCCCGGCTTGGTAACGACTTCTTCGAGTCTTGTCACGCTGTCCATGTGTCCTCCGAGGTCGCGGTAGTCGTCGAGACGGAGCGTGAACTCGATAGGGGAGACGAGCGCCGGAGTCGGCACGTAACCGAAGGAGTTGTCGGGCATCCGCGCGACGTCGACCATAAACGTGATGCCGCCGCCCGGCCAAACATAAACCGGCGCGCCACCGCACGTGACCCGTGTCAACGCATCCCGTACCGAGCGCGTCAGCTTGACCGGGTTCTCGGTAACGCCGGCGCGTAGGCTACCTCCCGCTCCCGCCATATAGAGGACGGTGGCCAGGGCTGGCTCGCAATTTTCTCCGATACGCTCCACGACCTTCTTAAGCGGTTCGGGCATCGCCGCAGGAGTCGGCTTCAGGTCGTCATCGAGAACGAAGTACTCGGCGTCTTCTCCCGTCGTCGAGACCATGAAGAGACGAAGCCCGGGCCGCGCGACTTTGGGATCGATGTTCTTGATGATGACGAGCGGATCCTGAATGTCCGTTCCGCCCCAACCCGTACCTGGTTTGGCCACTCGAAAATAGCGGCCGGCGGTCGACTTGTATCCGCGAACACGGATCCCGGCGAGCGGAATGTCGAGAAACCGTCCCGCCTGATGTTCGGTAAGGACCCCGGTGATGTGATCATCGACCACGATCACCTCGTCTGCGTGCCCGAGCCACTGTTTGGCGAACATGCCGATCGTGGCCGAGCCGCAACCGACACGCATGCGCTCTTCCTGGACGTCGTTGATGACCGGCGCTTTCCCCGCCTGGATCGTGAGCTTCGCTCCTTTGTCGACCTCTAGGTCCATCGGTTCTCGATTGCAGAGCGCGAGCAACATGTCACAGGTGGCGACGCCCTCTTCCTTGGAACCTCCCGTGAGGTGACGGACCCCACCCAAGGCGAGCATCTGAGAGCCGTATTCGGCCGTCGTGACGTGTCCGACCTGCTCTCCCTTGCGCCGGACGGCAGACTGCTCGGGTCCGACGAAACGGTCGGTATCGATCTTCACTTTGACACCGCAGTAGCTAAAGATGCCTTCGGTCACAACGGTGACCATGTCGACGCCCTCGTGCTCGCTGGACACGATGAAGGGCGCAGGTTTGTAATCGGGGTAGGTGGTGCCGGTGCCGATTCCCGTTAGGAACTTCGGCGCTTCAGCCAGAAGCTCGCCGTCCCAGTCCCGGGCAAGGAAGGGAACCATCTTGCCCTTATCGTCGATCGTTTTCTGAGCCACGACGATCGGATCCGTCCGCGTGAGCACCCCGTCAACGTTGCCGTAGCGGTCGCAAGCGCCGGTGCGGCCGGGCCGGATCCGGCAAAGAACCGGACACGCATCACAGGTAATGGTCTCTTTGTTGGAGCTCATTTCTGTTTGTCCAACAGCGCAGCGCGCACCCGGTCGGGTGTTGCAGGTACACGAGTGATGCGCACCCCGGTCGCGTGGTGGATCGCGTTCAAGATCGCGGGAGCCGTCGCAACGAGCGCCGGCTCGCCGATCCCCTTGGCACCATAGCTTCCGAGGGGCTCGTTCTCCTCGATGATGATAGTTTCTATCTTGGGGACGTCGCCGAAGGTGGGGATGAGATAATCGTGCAAGTTCTCGCTTCGTCCGGGGATGTATTCCTCCATTAGCGCGAGTCCGATCCCTTGCGCGATGCCGCCGTGCACTTGGCCCTCGACTTGGATCGGGTTGATGGCGCGGCCGACGTCATGTGCGGCCACCATCCTGAGCACCTTGACCGTTCCTAGCTCGGTGTCGACTTCCAACTCAGCCATTTGAGCGGCAAAACCGTAGGTAGCGTAGGGGATTCCCTGGCCCTTCTCGTCGAGCGGCGTCGTCGGCGGATTGAAGTAACCCTTGCCCACCAGGACGTCGCCATTTTCCTCTTCGGGAAGCTCGGGCAGGTCGATAACGTGTTCGGTCTTCCCGTCCCGAACGACGACGCGCGGGCCTTCGAGAGAGATCGTTGCACACCCGCAACTGTTCGTGAGATCTAAGATCTTTCGCCGAAGCGCTTCGCCCGCGGACTTCGCCGCGTTGCCAGAAACGAACGTTTAGCGCGAGGCCGATGTCTTCCCCGCGTCTTCGGTGAGGTCAGTGTCTCCGACGAGCAAATGGAATTGCGAGACCGGTACTCCCAAAGCGTCGGCGCAGATTTGAGTCAAGATAGTGCTGGATCCTTGGCCGATGTCGACCGCGCCGTTATAAAGAGTCAGCTTGCCTTCCCGGTTGAGCGCCACCCGTATGGTGGAAGGATTGGCCATCGCGGTGTTTCCGATGCCGTACCACATGCAGCCGACGCCGACGCCACGTTTGAGAACGCTGGACCCGCGATTGAAGCGCTCCGTGGCACGCCGGGCGTCACGCCAGCGTGGTCGAAGTCCTTCGAGACACCGCGCGAGTCCTGCGCTGGCTTCGAGCTTCTGCCCGGTCGCGGTTTCCTGACCGACGCGTATCGCGTTTTTAAGTCGAAACTCCAAGGGATCGATACCGCAATTTTCTGCCAACTCGTCCATCAGTGTTTCATGGGCGATGGCGGCTTGCGGTACACCGAAGCCGCGGAAGGCGCCCGCCGGGGGCTGGTTGGTAAAGATCGCCCGCGTCGTGGCCTTCATGTTGGGAACGAAATAGGGTCCGGTGGCGTGGATCGGAACACGCCCCGCCACCGTCGGTCCCCATGACGCATAGGCGCCGGTGTTGAAGTCGCCGTGAAAGCGAGAGGCGGTTAGAACGCCGTTTCGTTTACAGGCGAATCGCGCCGTCATTCGCGAAGGATGGCGCTTGGTCGTCGAAGTCATAGATTCGGGACGGGTGTAGATGGCGCGGACCGGTCGATCGAGAACCCAGGATGCGCATGCGATCAGTGGCTGCACCGCCATGTCGAGCTTACCGCCGAATCCACCACCGCAGGCGGTGGGGATGATGCGTACCTGTTCCGGTTCAAGGCCAAGGACCAGAGCGACTTCGTTTCGATCCATGTAAGGCGTTTGGGTCGATACCGTGACCTCGATCCGATCTTGGACACGCCGTGCCCATCCGGCCTCGGGCTCGATGTAGGCGTGCTCAATGAAGGGAGTTTCGAACGTCCCCTCGGCCGTGACTTCACCCTCTTCGAGCCCGGCAACTGCGTTCCCGCGCTCGACCAAACCGCTGACCAGGATGTTGTCAGGCTTGTCGGAATGGAGAGCTGGAGCACCCTTGGCGAGGGCTGCATCGATTCCGAGGAGTGGTTCGAGCGGCTCCCACTCGATGGGGAGGTCCTCGTCACGAATTGAAAGGACCGTCTCGCGATCCCCGATCAATGCGGCCACTGCTTCGCCACGAAATCGTACTTCGCCATCGGCGAGGACCGGTTGGTCTTTGATATGAGGATAGATTCCGAATCCGTTGTGGCCCGGAATGTCCGCGGCCGTCATGACCTTCTCGAGGCCCGGATACTTGGCGTGTAAAGAGTCGAACCGACCGAGGCGAAAACGCGCCCGCGCGTGGATCGAGCGGATCGCTCGCAGCCACAAGGCATCGGCGGGCGCTGAGTCGGCACCATAGGCGGCCGCTCCCGTGATTCGCTCGAGGCCGTCCACCTTAGGAATGCGTGCGCCGACGGACTTCTCGGGCGACGATTCCTGAACGTGCGCCGGCGTCGTGGCGAGCACCGCCTCCACGATCTTCTGGTAACCCGTGCAGCGGCAGAGCACGCCACCGAGAGCATCTTCGACGTCCAGTTTCGAAGGACTGGATTTTCGGCGCAGCAGATCGTCGGCGGCCATCAACATGCCGGGTGTGCAGATACCGCATTGCGCCGCTCCATGCCTGTGGAAGGACTCTTGAAGGGGGCTCAAGCGACCGTTCTCGGCAAGCCCCTCCACGGTCACGACCCGGCGACCCGCCGTCTGTCCGACCGGAACCAGACAGGAGCAGACCTGCTCGTCATCTAAAAGAACTGTGCAGGCGCCACAGTCTCCCGCATCGCAACCGATCTTCGTCCCGGTCAGTCCGAGCTCGTCTCTCAACATATATGCGAGCCGCTGTATGGGGTTGGAGGTCACCGTGACCGCGCGGCTGTTGACGGTGAGGGAGATCGCGGCCACGGTCTTTTTCGTCTCCTTCGTTTCCTTCGTTTCCTTCAGGGGGCGCCTCCGAGCTCGTTGAGCGTTCGCCGAACGAGAGTCAGCGCGGCATCGTTTCGATACGCCGCGCTACCGCGCACGTCGTCGATGGGCGAAAGTGAAGACAAGTGGTGGGCGCCGGTAACTTCACCTAGTTTGGCGTCGAGCGCTCGCCCCACGAGCTCTCGTTCGAGCTCCTTCAATCTTTGGGCGACGACCGAGCACGAACCGACGGCGATCCGGGCGGCCGCTACGGTTTCGGATTCGAGTTCCACCACGGCGGCGACCATGACGATCGAGATGACGAGATACCTACGTGCACCCAACTTGAGGAAGTGCGCGCGGGCGGGTTGTTTCGGCCTCGGGACCTTCAAACCAGTGACAAGCTCGTCCGATTCGAGCGCCGTCTGGCGATTGCCGGTGACAAAGGCTTCGATGGGTACGGAGCGCTCGCCGCGCGCGGAAGCGATTTGGACTTCAGCTTCGAGCGTCATGAGGTTCGGGACGCCATCGGCCGCCGGAGAGGCATTACAGATGTTGCCGCAGAGGGTCCCCGCGTTTTGGATCTGAACGCCACCTATCTCGCGTGCCGCCAGCGCGAGGCCGTCGAACCAGGAGGGAAGGGGCTTTCGCAGGAGGTCGGTCCAGGTGGTGAGGGAACCAATGTAATAATGGTCGTCCCTCTCCTCTATGGCTCTGAGCCCCGAGATCGCCGGTGATGTCCAGGACCTTCTCATCGAGCGGTTTGCCAACCCGGGCGGGATAGAAGTCGGTTCCCCCGGCAACGATCACTCGCTTCTCGGCACTCAACGCTCCGAGCGCCTCTGATAGTTCCGCTGGCCGTAGATAGCTCGTCATATCTCCCAAAATCAACGCTTTGGAGGTAAATCTATGCCCAAAGCGATCGGGATTCAAGGAAGGCCTATGAAGTCACGCGTCCTTCTATTAGACTCCTTGCGGAATATGGCCCGTACCGTCCCCATCCGACGCAGTCTGCTCGCTAATCTCGTGATCATCGTGCTCCTGCTGGGAGGAGCGATCCTTTCCCTCACTTACCTGGGTAGCCAGCGGGCCGTGCGCCGGTTCTCAGAGTCTCTCATCGAACAGACGGTCGAGCGTGTCGACGCGCAGCTCGACGGGTTCTTTGACCCGGTAACGCGGCAGCTCTTCTATCTTCGACAGTGGAGCGAGGCGGGCTTGCTCGACCTCGACGACCCCGCGGCGATCGATGAGCTCCTGAAACCAACGATGCGGCAGTATCCCTGGGTCACTTCGGCTATGGTCGCCAACGATGCCGGTCGCGAGAACATGCTCCTCCGTACCGATGATCGTTGGGCCGGCCGGCAAATCCGCGTCGGCCCATCGGGTGGACAGGCCCGGTGGCGCCGGTGGGCCGACGATACGGAACCCACGTTCTCAGAGGAGCTCCTCGATTACGATCCTCGCGAGAGGCCCTGGTTCCTGGGCGCGGCCAGTCAGCGCGACAACATCTATTGGACCGAGCCTTACACTTTCTTCACCACCAAGGAACCCGGCATCACCGCCTCGCTGGCCTTCCAGCAGGGAGAGGGCGAGCTTCGTGTTGTGGCTTTCGACGTCTTACTTGCTGACATCTCGCGCTTCACGACTAAGATTGACGTGCTGACAGGGGGACGCGCCTTCGTGTTGAGCGAAGATGGTCGACTCATCGGGCTACCCGGCGGCGGGCGTTATGACGATCCCGAGGATTTCGAAGAGGATCTGCTCAAGAGGCCGGCCGAGCTTGATACACCGGTCGCGCGAGATCTATCGGCGGCTCTGCTCGGGTTGGACTCCCCGAAGGATGAAGCAGTACGGGTTGTTAGTGATGGTGAAGCATGGTGGGGTCAGGTTCACCCCTTCGAGCTTGGTGGCGGACGACAGGTGCTCATCGGTGTCGCGGTGCCGGAGTCGGATTTGGTCGGTGAAGTGCAGAAACAGCGGGTTGGCATCGTGGCTATTACCCTCCTTATGCTTGTCCTCGGCATTGCTCGAGCGGTCGTGCTGGCGAACCGTTACAGCCAACCTATCGAAGAACTGGTCCGCGAAAGCGAGCGCATGAGTGGGGGTGACCTCGAGCCCGGTGAGCCGATTGTTACTCCGGTTCGTGAGGTCCATCGGTTGGCCCAATCGCACGAAACGATGCGCAAGGGACTCCAGACCTTGCTCAAGATCGAACACGACTTGAGGCTGGCTCGGCGCATCCAGCAAAACACCTTCCCGACGACTCTTCCGCTGCTGCCGGGTTTCGACCTCGACGCATGGAGCGAGCCGGCCGACGAGACCGGAGGCGACACCTACGACATCATCGGAATGGGCGGTGCTGCACTGAGCGATCAAATTCTCCTGTCCGAGGGAGAAGCGAGTCGAGCGGTGCTGCTCCTCGCCGACGCGACCGGCCATGGTATCGGTCCCGCGCTCTCTGTGACGCAAGTGCGGGCGATGCTGCGCGTCGCGGTGCGAATGTCCCGCGACCTTGTGGAGATCGCAAAACTCATGAATGAACAATTGTGCCAGGACTTGCCGCCCGGTCGTTTCATTACTTGTTGGCTGGGTGCCCTCGATCCAGACTCCAAGATATTGACCACCTTTAGCGCGGGACAAGGGCCACTCGTTCACTACCGAGCGGCGAGCGACGAGTTTAGCGTGACCGAAGCCGACTCGATTCCGCTGGGGCTGATGCCCGCTCTCACTGGAACGACGCCGGTGAATCTCGAAATGGAGCCCGGCGACATCTACGTGGTTTTCTCGGATGGCATCTATGAATCCACCGACCCCAACGATGAAGAGTTCGACGTCGGGCGGACCCTAGAGCTGATTAGAAAACACAAGAACGCCGCTGCCTCGGAGATCATGAAGCACATCCGGGAAGCCGTCGAGGAGTTCACCCAAGGGGCCCCGCCGGCGGATGACCGTACCGGAATCCTCATTAAGCGGGCCTGACAGTCTGACCGCCCGACTGGAATGATGAGCGAGCCAGATTTGGCGGTCCGCGTCGAATGCTACGCGGGGCATCGTGGAGAGGAGACGCCGAGGAGGTTCTTCCTCGGTGAGCGTGAGGTGGAGGTGGTGGAGGTCCTCGATCGCTGGCTCGCTCCCGAACACTCTTACTTCAAGCTGAGGGGAGACGACAGCGCGGTTTACATTCTGCAGCACAACGAAGTGACGGACGCTTGGGAGCTCACGATGTCAGCGCTGACACATCTCTTACATCTCACTTTCGCCGGAACCGCGACGACGCTACTATCCAGCGCTGACACATCTCTTACATCTCACTTTCGCCGGAACCGCGACGACGCTACTATTGACATCGCCTCGCCTCAAGCCAGGCCGGATGATTCTTTAGTTGTTTGACGCTTTGACAAATCGCGAACTGCTAACCGCCGGGCTGCTCGTCTGCCTCGCAACGGTGGTTCTCGTGTTGTTGCTGGTCCTGCTCGCGATCGCTTTCCGGAGAATCTACCGCAAAATCGAAGCCTGGCAGGAGAGACGCCGGCTCTCGCTGAGCATTCAAAAACTGCATCTGCTCGAGCGCGCTCAGCTCACCAACTTCATGTTGCTCGTGGCGCGGGTGATTCGAGCTGTCCTGACGGTCTTCGTCGTGGATGCCTATCTCTCTTACTTCCTCAGTTATTTCCCGGGGATGGATCCTCTGGCGCGCCCCCTTTTTTTCTACATCGTGGCGCCGATCCCTGGTTTGTGGACGGCGTTTATCGAGTACCTTCCAAAGCTGATCTATATCCTGGTGGTGGTGGCCATCGCATGGTACGGGCTCCAGTTACTGCATTTCGTTTTTCGGGCCATCGAGTCAGGCATCATTGTCATCCGCGGCTTCCACACCGATTGGGCTGAAATCACGTACAAGATAGTCCGCGCCGTCGTATTGTTCCTGGTGTTGATCTCTGTTTTTCCTTACCTTCCGGGTGCCGGAAACGAATTCTTCAGCGGCGTATCCCTTTTCGTGGGAGCTCTCATCACTCTGGGCTCGAGCACCGCGATTGCCAACATCTTCGCTGGATTAGTGCTTGCCTACTCACGGGCGTTTCGAGACGGCGATTGGGTGGAGATCGGAGCCTCGACCGGCCGCGTGGTCGAGAAGAACCTCCTAGTGACTCGAATACAAACCGCCAAGAACGAGACGATCACGATCCCGAACGGCGCCGTCTTGCGGGGGGAGGTCAAGAACTTCAGCGAGCTCTCCGGGTCCGACGGTTTGATACTGCACACCACTGTGAGCATTGGTTACGATGTGGACTGGCGCCGGGTTCACGAGCTCCTTTTGTCAGCCGCGGCCAAAACAACCCACGTGCTCGACGATCCCAATCCCTTCGTTCGGCAACAGAGTCTCGACGATTTCAGTGTTACCTACGAGCTGAACGCCTACACCAATGACGCTTCTGTGATGGCTGGAACGTACTCGGAGCTCCACCAGAACGTACTGGATGCCTTTAACCAAGCCAACGTGGAAATCATGTCGCCCCACTACCGCGCCGTGCGGAGCGGGGACCACGCTGCCATTCCGAAGGCATCGTCGCCGGACTCGCCAGGCACGGCGTAGGCGGATGGAGGAAAGTCACCGTGCATTCTAGTCTACCGAACTGGCTTTTCGTTTGCTTCGCGGTTCTATCGGCATGCGGACAACATGAGGAGGTTGAGCCCGAGGCGGACGCGTCCGACGGCGAGGCGTTGCATGAAGTCCACTGGGGGTACGGGGGGGAGATCGGTCCCGAGCAGTGGGCCGACCTGCGTCCCGAATTCACCCTGTGCGGGGAAGGGACCGAGCAGTCACCGATCGACCTCGTGGGGGCGAGGGCAGTTGAGGGCACGGCGCTCGTGCGGAAAATCGGTGAAGAGGTACTCACGCTCGAACAACGGGCGCAGGTCTTGGACCTCATGGACAACGGTCATACTATCCAGGTCACGAGCGACGCGGCGGTAGCGATCGACCTTGATGACGAGCATTACGACCTCGTCCAATATCATTTTCACGCTCCGTCAGAACACACCATCGGCGGCGTGCACGCGCCGCTCGAGGTCCACTCGGTCCATAAGTCCGCGGCTGGCAAGCTGGCGGTCCTCGGCGTGCTGGTCGAGGAGGGGGAGCGCAACCCGGGCTGGGATCCCTTGCTTGTCGCCTTACCGTCGGGCCCAGGCGATGCGCGCCACCTGGAGGTGCCCGATATCGCCATCGACAAGATCCAACTGGAGCCGGAAAGCTACTATCGTTACCGGGGCTCGCTGACTACGCCGCCCTGCTCCGAAAGCGTGGAGTGGATTGTGGCTGCCGAGAAGCACCAAATCTCGCCGGAGCAGATGGCGGCGCTCACTTCTCATCTCCGTGACAACAACCGCCCGGTCCAGGCGCTTGGCAACCGGGAGATTCTCCTCGTGTCGAACTAGGAGGAGTCCGCCATGTCAAAAAAGGCTGTGCAAATTATTGTCGGCGCCTTCCTGTCTTCTCTGGCGTACTCGATCGTTCGGTATCACGTCTTCGAAGCAGTTCCGAGCAAAGACTTCGCGCTCTACGTGTTCAACAAGTGCCTTGGACTCTCCGCCTTCATCCTGCTCACAATCAATTTTGGATTGGGGCCGGCCAAAGCCCTTGGGGCGGACGTCCCTGACCCGTGGCTTGCGAGCCGGAAGGAGCTCGGAATCTTCAGTTTCATGTTGGTGCTCGCCCATCTGCTTTGTTCGGTGCTGACCTTCGGATCCGGCGGCTACTACGCCAAGTTCTTCGTGGCAGACGGGAGCCTCAGCGCGATCGGCAGTTGGAGTATGCTGCTGGGCGTTTTGTCTTTTGTCTGGCTTTGGATCTACAACATCAGCTTCAAGACCCACCAGGAGGGCGATGAGGCCTTCCTGAAACTCATATCGTCCAAGAACTCGCTCATCCTCGCGGGGCTTTTGAGTGCTGGACACGTGACGGTTATGGGATTCAATGGTTGGATGACTCCCCAGAACTGGGCGGGCGGCATGCCGCCCATCACCTTGGTGGCGTTCGCCGTTTTTCTCGTGGGGCTTCATTATTAACCTGCGCGGCCGTCGCTAGGGGCCCCAGGACCGGACTGGCGGGGAACTCCGCCGGTCTGGGCGCCTCCGGGCTTGCATAGTCATAAATATAGACTAGTCATATAGTATGACCTATGCTATTCTTCAACGATGACAGCAAAAACCATTGGAGCGGCGCAATTTAAGGAGAAGTGTCTGGCGATTCTCGATGAGGTGGGGCCGGAGGGTATCATCGTGACGAAACACGGAAAGCCCGTGGCGAAACTCATTCCTATCGAGGCGGATTCCGCTCACCTCATTGGTAGCCTGAAGGACGAAATCGAGGTCAAGGGAGATATCCTCACCACCGGCGTGCCGTGGAATGCTGAATCTTGACACTCACGTTCTAGTTTTCGCCCTCGCCGGAGCGCTAAACCGAAAGGAGCAAACGCTTCTTTCCGAGAATCCCTGGAGCATTTCCGCCATCGTGCTGTGGGAGCTCTCGAAACTCGTCCAGCTCGGCCGGATTGAGTTGGATCTCGAACAACCTAAGATCGAACGAACTTTGAGGCGTATCCACACTTGGCCCTTAACCTGGGAAGTCTGTCGTCAAAGCTGCCATTTGGATATCAGCAGCGACCCTGCCGACGAGATTATCGCGGCGACGAGTATTGTTGAGAACATTCCCCTGGTGACACGTGACCGCGCACTTCGAACGTCGCAGATGATTCCGTTTCCCGCGTGAGAATTCGCCGTCAGCGAACCTCGTCCGGGCGTAAGTTTGTCAGACCCTCACCCGGCGTCTGGCCACCGTTCTGACGGCACTACGTGTCCTGACGCCACCCTCTCCCAGAGGGAGAGGGAATAAAGGAAGCCATCATTGCCTTGCGTTAGTAGGAGCTCCAGACCTTTCCCGTGGAATCGGTGTGGGTGCAATTCACCTGGACCGAGCCCCAATGGGCGGGAACTGACGGATTGTTGAAGTAGATCCAGCCTCCTTCATCGTCGATATCGGAGGGATCCTTGCCGAGCAACACACGGTTCGTGAAGCCGTGCTTCCTTGGAATCCTCGCCTCAGGGATCTCTTCTAGGTATTTGTGGTCAAGAGTAAGGGACTCGAGGTCCGGTGGATAGGATCCGACTTCGTCGTGATACTCATAGATGGCGCTTCGGAGGTCATTCAAGCCTTCCTCCGTCGAAACCTCCATGTTTCGCGCCATGATCAGAAAGTAAGCGCCAACGGCTGCGAGTACGGCCACGACGAATACAATAAGAAGCAGTTGCGGCTGGGGGATTCCGAAACCTCTTTCATCTCGAAGGACGCTCCTCTGCTTCATCTAGATGCCCACAAGATTGGGATGAATCTTCCGGCAATCCCTCTCGTGTGCCCAGACATCGAGGGGTAGGGCGACGATCTCGTCGATATCCGGAATCGCTTCTGCATCCTTGCCACGGTCGACGGTATGGATGTAGGTCTTGCAGGATTCGCAAACCTGAACCCGGATGTGAGTAATCTCCTCGGCGGAGTAATAAGCGAGCTTCTTATCGTCGGCAACGCCGCAGCTTGAGCAAGTGCCGCGAGGAAAAGGCCATTCCGCGAGGCACAGCGAACACCATAAAGAGAGTTCCGAGCCATGGCCTTCGGGTCTCAGGCACGCAACCTGTGGGGGATGTCCACACCGCGGGCATGACCGCGCTCCCTCAGTCGTAGTAGAAGGCGCGCTCGCTACCAAACGGGGCTGCAGAAGCACGCGTGCGAAAAAACTGCGGGGGGATCTCACGTCGCGGCGGTCGAGATAGTCTTGCATGGTTTTCGCGCCGCTGGTCCGGTCCAATGTCCTGGCTTCTTCTTCGAGTAGCGGTGGGCCGCTCCGCCGAACCAATTCAACCAAGGCGTCCAGCGAATCTGCTGGAGACTCTGGGTTGACGGTCTGCTGGAAATCACAGAGGTGGGCCACGAACTCGAGGGCGTCCCGTGAAGCAGGGTACCGGGCGGCTAGTAGGCGCGCTCTCTTCGCGCGCTCGGAGAAATCGGTCAGCGCTTCGAGATCTCCCGATACCACTTGGGGTGATGGGAAGCGGCCCAGCCGGGTCGCACCCAGCCTTGAATCATGCCGCGAAACGCTTCCGGCACGGCGGCAGTCGCCATGTAGATGTGAACGATGATGCCGCCGATCGAGATGACGGCAGTGGCAGGATGAATGAGTATAGCCGCGAGCCTGAGCGATCGAGACGTTTGTTCTGGAAACCAAAGTACGAGGCCGCTGGCGAGTAGGAAAACGGCGGCGACCGTCTGCACCCAAAAGAGCATCTTTTGGCCTGCGTTGAATCGGCCAGGCTCTGGCAGGTCCGTTTCATCATGCTCGATGTATTGGCGCATTTTCTTGAGCCAAACCTTGTCGTCGCCATCGAGCCTCATCTGGCGTGACCAATTAACGAACATCGTGCCGAGAGCGGTGACGAAAAGAACGCCCGCCCACGGGTGGCCCCAGCGTACTGTTTCTCCACCGCCAAGCACGAGCGCTATCCAATAAAGGTGAGGGGTCCAAAGCGCGAGTCCAGTTAGGGCGAGGTAGAGGAAGCTCAAGGCTGTGGTCCAGTGCGCGACCCTCTCGCCTAGCGAGAAACGTGGAATTCTGACGTCACTCTGAGGAGGGCTCATCGTTGTAAGTCTTCGGGGTAGGTCCTCGGTCCGAAACGTAAGTAATGAAGGAACGTGCCCAAGATGGCGCCAATGAAGACAAGGCTGCCAATCAATTTCACCGGCCCTTTCCATAACCTCACGGTCAACGGGATCGTTGGGTCCTTGGGCAGGCCATATCGCTCCGGCTGCGTGGCATCTTTCAGAACGTACAAAACGTGCGTTCCGCCGACACCGGCGGGGTTGTAGACGCCGGCGTTCTCGGCACCATCCGCTTTCAGCTCTTCGGCTCGCGTCGCCGCGATCTGTACCAGATCTTCGCGAGTACCGAAGGTGAGGCAGTTGGTCGGGCAGACCTTGATACAGGCGGGTTCGAGGCCGACCGCGGTGCGGTCCGAGCACAACGTGCATTTATAGACCTTCTTCGTGATCGGACTGAGGCGAGGAACATCGAAGGGGCAGCCGGTGATGCAATAGCCGCAACCGATGCACTTGTCGTGGTCGAAGTCGACGATGCCGTTCTCGAGTCGGAAGATGGCTCCCGGCGCGGGGCAAGCCTCGAGGCAGCCGGGCTCGACGCAGTGCATGCACTGATATTTCGCCATCAACCAATTGAGCCCACCGTCGTCGTCGGTCTCGAACTCGTTGAACTTGATCACGTTCCAGAAGTCATACTGGAGGTCGGGCAGGGTCTGGTAGGTGCCGTCGAACGTGCCCATGGCGAAGCCGTTGTCGTTCCACTCCTGACACGCCGCTTCACAAGCCTTGCAGCCGATACACGTCGTGGTGTCGATCAGTTTTGCAACGGTGTGCGCCATTCTCTTTAGACTTTTTCCATATTGACCAGGAACCCCTTGTACTCCGGAGTCCCCGAATTGGGATCGAAAACCGAGGGCGTGAGATTGTTCACCAGGGGCCCTTTGACCCTGCCGACGAAACCCCAATGAATGGGTAGCCCGATCTGATAGATCGCTCGTCCGTTGACCCGCAGTGTGCGTATACGTTTAGTCACCATGGCCGGGCCTTCAACCGATCCGCGTGCAGAGCTGACACGTACGAGGTCGCCGTTCTCGATTCCCTTATCGCGTGCCAGATCGGCCGGCACCTCGACGAAAAAAGTCGGTTGAAGCTGCGAGCTCGAGCTCACGTGCTTCGTCCAATAATGAAAGTGCTCAGTCAAGCGGTAGGTGATTGCGACGTAAGGGAACTCGTCCGCAGAGCCCATCGAATCGAGGTCCCCACTCATTACGGTAGCCATGGGGTTCGAGCTCACCCCGGGATGCATCGGGTTCTCGACGGGCGACTCCGCCGGCTCATAGTGCTCGGGAAAAGGACCCTCAACAAAATCGGATGCGAACAATTTAGCAACACCTTCAGGGAGCATGATGAAGGAGCCTAAGCTCTCGGGTGCGCCGTCGGCCTTGTAGTCCGGCACGTCACCCACCCAACGACCATCGGCCCAGCGAATCGGAGCTCGCAGTGGATCCCAAGGCTTGCCTTTTTCATCGGCGGAGGCGCGGTTATAAAGGATGCGCCGGTTAGCGGGCCAGCTCCAACTCCAGTTCGCATAGAGTCCGAGCCCGGTGGGATCTTCTTGGCCGCGGCGAGCCATCTGGTTTCCAGCTTCGGGAAACGAGCCCGAATAGAGCCAGTTGCCGCAAAGCGTCGAACCGTCATCCTTCAGCGCGCCGAAACCCGACACCTGACGACCGCTTGCGACCTCACTCCCGTTGATCTCTTTCGCCACTTCCGTGAGATCGGGGGACGTCGGGTTCGCGTAGTCCCAGGCGACGGAGAGGACGGGCTCGGGTGCTGTGCCTCCCTCGGTCTCATAGAGCTTTCGGATGGCGAGGAAGAGCCGAGCGATGATTTCTTGATCGTCCCGCGCTTCTCCCGGTGGGGGAAGAGCGGCGTTTTTCCACTGGAGCCAGCGAGACGAGTTCACGAACGTGCCGTCTTTTTCTGCGAAGCAGGAAGCGGGGAGCAAGAACACTTCCGTCTCGATCGCATCGGGGTTCTTCGCGGACGGATAGTCCTTTTCCGCCAGCTTTCGGACGTTCCAGAAAGACGACGTCTCGGTGTCGAAGTTCTCGACGACGAGGAGCCATTTGAGCTTTCCGAGAGCATCGATCATCTTCGGCGTGTTGGGACCATTCGCCACCGGGTTCATCCCGAACGAGATCATGCCCTCGATCTTGCCAACCGCCATCTGATCGAAGAAGTGGCCCCAGCTATAGTTCGCCCCTTCGCCAATTTTGGGCAGGTAGTGGTAGCCGAACTCGTTTCGGGATGTCGCCGCTTTCCCGTAGTAGGCCTTGAGCAGGCTTACGAGGAACTTGGGCGTGTTGGCCCAATAGTTGAGAGACTTCGGACGCTTCGCTCGCGGGGAGTTCGCTTGGTTGTAGGCCTCGAGCGAAGTCCACTCCGAGCGAGGAACTTTGAGATAGCCCGGCAGCATGTTCCATGCGCCCATGTCGGTGGCACCCTGGATGTTGGAATGCCCCCGTTGGGCGTTCACGCCACCGCCCGGCATCCCGATATTCCCCAGCAGGAGCTGAAGCATGGCCGCGCCGTGGATGAGTTGCACAGAGTGGCTGTGCTGTGTCCATCCGAGAGCGTACAGAATCGTTCCCGTGCGTCCGGCACGACCCGTGGAGCAGATGATCTCCGCCGCTCCTTTGAATTCCTCTGCCGAACAGCCACAGACCGAGGCGACCGTTTCTGGGGTATAGCGGGAGTAGTGTTTCTTCAGAAGCTGAAACACGGAGCGAGGGTGCTCGAGACTCGGGTCGACTTTCGCATGGCCCTGAGCGTCATTCTCGTACTCCCAAGTAGATTTGTCATAGGACCGTTTGTCCGCGTCCCACCCCGAGAAGTACCCGTTCTCGAACGAGAAGCCGTCTTCCACGATGAAGGGGGCGTTGGTGTGAAGCTTGACGTAGTCCTCGTGGTAGAGCCCATTCTCGAGCGCGTGGTTGATGAGTCCACCGAGAAACGCGATATCGGTTCCCGAGCGAATCGGCACGTAGGAGTCGGACACAGCGGCGGTCCGGTTGAAGCGGGGATCGATACAGACCAGCTTCGCTTTTCTATTCCGCTTGGCTTCCATGACGAAACGAAAGCCCACGGGATGGTTCTCGGCCGGGTTGCCGCCCATGACCAGAACGACGTCCGCATTGGCGACATCCGTCCAGCCGTTGGTCATCGCCCCCCGGCCGAACGTGGCGGCCAGACTGGCCACCGTGGGGCCGTGTCAGAGACGGGCCTGATTTTCGTAGGTGACGATGCCTAAACCGAAGCGGAACTTCCCGAGGAGATAGTTGATCTCGTTGGTATCGGTGCAGCCGCCGATGAGCGCGATGTTCTCCAGCCGATTCACGGTGCGGCCGACAGCGTCCTTTTCTTCGAAGCCCGCGTCCCGAGTGTCCTTGATCCGCCGAGCCAGGCGCTCGATGGCGTCTTCCCACGGGATGGGCTGCTACTCCGACGAGCCCGGGGCTCGATAGAGCGGCCGCGTGAGGCGCCTATCGTTGACGACGAATTCCTTGAGAGAGATTCCCTTGGAGCAAAGGGTTCCACGATTGATGGGACTCGCGGTATCGCCCTCGATGTGAACGACCGTCGGCTTGACGTTTTTCGCTCGGTCTCCGAGCGTATGGATCACGACGCTGCAGCCGACCGCGCAATAAGGACAAACACTGGTAGTCTGGGTGGTGCGGGCGATCTTCAGCTCACGTGCTGCCGCGGCGGCCGGGCGAAGATCGAAGCCAAAGGTAGTAGTGAGAAGGGTGGCGGTACTGGTCTGAAGGAAAGTTCGACGGGATAGGTTGTTGGCCATGGCCCTCGATCGCGCTTGCACCACGCCGCTGATGGCGTGTCAACGCTTAGCGCGAAGCTCACCGGAGATCGGTCTTCGAAAAACAGCCACGATCTCCGACCCATGTCCCAATCTCTCTACTACCGGCCTCAGGGGCTCTGTCAACATGACGATCCACTTCCTATCGGCGATTCGTGGAACTTGCCTCTCCGGACCTACAGTCTCACATGCAACACGCGAGCCTGCGAATCGCGGCTCTCGGGGCGAAGGTCGATGCTGCGGCTACTCCGTTACCGGCGGCGCCCTGGACTCCTCCGTCAGGGGGAGGAGGCGAGGCGTCGGTTCTCGTGGCGGGTCCAGGTACCGGGGAAGGCGAGCAGGAACTCTTCGCAAGGGCTCGCTCATTCGAGCAGGCCGGTCATTACGAAGAGGCGATCGATTGTTTGGACCAGGCGCTGGCAATGGGTTGTCGTCCCAGCCCCTCACCCCAGCCCTCTCCCCAGAGGGGAGAGGGAGAAACGGAAGGAAGCCAGCATCGTCACGAGGCGGATGCTTGGTACATCCGCGGCTGTTGTCTCCAGCAGCTCGGAGAGCTCGAAGAAGCGATCGCTTCTCTCGATCGCTCCCTGGAGCTAGGCCCGAATCAACCAGAAGCCTGGTACCACAAAGGTGTTTCGGAGCAACTCTCTAACTCCGATACCGAAGCCGCGAGATCTTTTGAAAAATTCCTGTCATTGGCGTCGCCCGAGGACCACGGAGCGTTGATCGAGGATGCCCGGCACCGCCAAAAGAAGCTATCGGCCGGTGCCGCCGCGCGGCCAAGCTAGAGGCTATTGGCCACGTAGCTCGTGAGCTCGCCCAGTCGGAAAGTGTAGCTCCCCAATGAATCCGGTGCGGGTATGTGTCTCCGACTAGCCGTTCCATGGACTCCTCCTCGAGATAGAAATGCCTATCTGCTGATAAAGGAAACGACGCGCATTTTTCCGCCGCTTGTCACGGAACTTGTACGCGGATCGGTAACCGTGCTAAGTGCTAGATAGTGATCGGCGGTGACCTTTCGTGACACTTAGTTCCCCCTCGGTCGCAGAACTCAAAATCCTTAGGTCGACGGTTAGAGGGCGGCCGACATACAAGGTCAGGCGGTGGGCTGGCCGTCAAATGGCACAATGGCAAACCAGGTACCGATCCTCTCAGTTCCTCGCGGACTTCAACCTGACATATGATGCGCCGAAACTTGATTGCCTTTAAGCGACTATCCCCGGTACTTGTCGCCGGAGTTGCGGTTTTCCTCGGCGTCCTCACGATCGGATCCTTTCCCCTCCATCTCGAGCGGGGCTCCGCGGCTTGGTCTCGTCTGGTCTACGGTGCTGGCCCCAAGGGGACGATCACGAACCGCGCTCAGCTTCGGCTGCCGGGTATCGACCGCGGGACAAGTGCGGAGATTCTCTTTCGACTCGGGGACGGCGAAGCACGACCCACGCTCGGCGTGTCGGTCGACGATAGCTCGGTGAGCTGGCTTCCCGCGAGTCGAGAGGGGGTGGTGTTGTTGACGCTGCCGAAAGCGTCGGTGCCTGGTGCGCGCGTTACCGTAACGCGCTTTGCCGGCGAGCCCCCACTGAGGATCCAAACGGTGGAGCTGACCCGAGTTGTCGAGCCGAGAATCACGACCGCCGTGCTCGCGTTCTTGCTGACCAGCGCCCTGACTTACTGCGTTCTCGCTTGGAAAGGCTCGTTGTTCGCCTTGGCGTTTGGACTTCTGACTGCCGCCGTGCTCACGTTCCTCAGTTCACCGGCGCTGTTGTGGCTGACGCTTCCGTCCATCCCCTCTGTTTGTCGTGTCGCCTTGATGCTCGCCCTCTTCGCGACCAGCTTGAGAGTGGCCCAGCGACTCAAAAAGACCGAACGCGCGATCTTCTGGCAAAGCGGGGCTCTCCTCACGGCCGTCATCTTGGGGATTTGGGTGCGGCTCTTCTTTCTACCGTCTGCGGGATCTTGGGACGTTGAGTATTGGAAAGCCTGGACCGAGCGAGCGACGAACCATGGTGTGACGCGAGTATACGGTGACCCGGATGCCGTTCCGCCGGGTCACTTCTTGCCGCAGCTCAGAGGAGAGGAGCCGCTGTGGCAAATGGAAAGCGCCGGACGTCGTTATCTGATCGACTACCCTCCCCTCAGCATGGTTTTCTGGAGAGTCGGCTGGGGCATCATGGAACCGCTCGCCGAGCTGGGTGCCTTCGATCGAACGGAAGCGCGGAACATCGCCGCGAAACTCCCCGCTGTCGCCGGGGACATCGGTGTCGTTTTGATCTTGTTCTGGCTTTTCAGGAAACATCTCCGGCGAGCCTTCACGCTTGCGGCACTGTACTGGGTGCTACCCATCTCCTGGCTCAGTAGCGCCGTCCTGGGATTCCAGGATGAAACCTACGCACCCTTCGGCATGCTGGCGATCGTGGCTGCCGGAATGGCCCGCCCGGTTCGCGCCGCCGCGTTGCTCGTCGGTGCCACGATGCTAAAGCTTCTCGGACTGATCGCAGCCCCTACGGTAGCGATGGGCCTTTGGGCGAGCCGCGCTCGGTTGTGGCACGGGTTGGCGGCAGTAGCCGGTGTCGGTATTATCATATTGATACCGTTCGCCTGGGAAGGGACGCTTCCGGCGATGTCGGTCCAGCTGCTTCGTCAGCTGCGGCCCGGGAACCTATCGAGCGGCTTCCCCAACCCCTGGTGGATCGGCGGGCACGTGTTGGGAGTCTTATCGGGAACGACGGCGTCGGGGAGCGCGCTCGTTGCCTATTTCCCGTTGAGTCAGATCCCGTTTCCCATCGGGCGCATGGCCACATTTCTAGTGCTCGCGGCAGTCGCCTGGGTATGCTGGCAGCAACGACGCTACACGGGTTTTCAGACGGCGGCATGGTGTGGCGCCACGATCTTCTACTCCTACGCCATCCTATCGGTCGGCGTTTTCGAGAATCACCCGCACCTGGCGTTTCCTTTGTTGTTCGCAAGCGGTCTGTGGTCTCGAAGAGCGCAAATCCTGTGCGCCGTTGGCATGGTGAGCTTCCTCGTTAACTTGCTGATCGGATCCGGGCTCGGCCGGTTTTACGGCAATCGCTACCTGGTCCTAGAGCCTCTGGCCGACTGGCTCGCCGGCCTTCGCACCGCACCGGGCTTCGATTTCACTCTGGTTCTGGCGCTGGTCAACACCGCGATCCTCGTCGCGCTCTTCGTGTCCTTGAAGGGGGAGCTCGAAGCGCTATCGACAATCGAAGCGGTCCAATAGAACCTTGAAAGACAGATCCTTCCCTGTTGCCGTCACCGCCCTGGTGGGTGTCATCTCGCTCTACCTTTTGCGCCTCGACTTCCTGAGAATTCACGCTTTCGATCCCGACGAGTTTTATCACCTCCATAGCGCGTTCAATCTCTCGAAAGGACTCCTTCCGTATCGGGACTACTTTGAGCAGCACACCCCGTGGTTCTATTTCCTGATGGCTCCACTGATCGATTTTGCCGCCGTCGACCTGAGTTTCGAACGTGCCAAGAGCTTCATCTTCCTCACCCGGATTTTGATGTGGCTCTCCACCGGCGCGATTTTCGTGATGACGTTCTGGCTGGCACGCCTATGGCGGGGAACGCGCGTTGCCTGGATCGCAGCACTTTGCCTGAGCCTCTTTCTGACCTTCCTCGACAAATCGATCGAGATTCGCCCCGACGTTCCCTCGGTCGCCTTGCTGCTGGCGGCGATCGCCTTCTTGCTGATGGGTATCCGTTCGAGGGATGCGGTGTCATCGCGCACGTCGTGGCTTTTCACCGGCAGCGGTCTGTTCCTCGGGATCGCATTGATGTTTCAGCAGAAGATCCTCTTCGTCATGCCGGGGTGGTCGGCGGCCATGCTCTGGTACCTCTTCGATCCCCGCGCCCACGATGGAGAAGGAGCTCCGGGGCTCAGGCTGAAGCATGCGCTCTGGCAGTTTTTGGCCTTCTGCACCCCAGTGCTGCTCACCCTGGGGTACTTCGCGCTTCATAACGCGACCGCCGAGTTCGTGGAGTACAACCTACTGTTGAACCTGCGCTACCCCCACAAGGTGGGTTTCTCAGCGATGCCGTCTGTGAAACTGCTCTTGCGACAGAACCCGATTGTGGTCGCGTTGGGCCTCGCCGGCCTTCTGCGCGCCCTCATCTTTATGTTCCGTGGAGACCGCTTCCGAGAGGGCGACTTCGCTCCGGTCCTCATCGCCTCGGCGCTCGTCGTGGGGCTCTTCATCTTTCCGACCCCGAATCGGCAGTACTACCTGATGTTACTCCCGCTGCTGGCGATCTTCGCGGCGACCGCTATCGTCCACTCGCTCGACTTCGCGGCGAACCAGCTCGAGCGTGGCGAGAAACCTGACGGGGCGTCGTATCCTGTGGAGGACCTTTTCGGACTTCTCGTGCTCGTCGTCTTCGGCCTTACGTTATTGGTAGCAAGGCCGTTCACCCCAAACGGGGCCCTGTATCTCGTGATGTGGATCACGGTGCTCGCCGGAGTCATCTGGTTGCTGCGATCTCGCGCCCGCGAATGGGCATTCGCGCTCTTCTTGGCGGCTCTTTGTGTCTATCCCGTTCAGCAGATGTTTCAGATTTGGTCTCCGCTCGACACGAAATACCAAGAGACGCTCGACCAGATCCGGTGGGTCATGGAGAACACGGAGCCGACCGATCGGTTGATGGACGGCTTCACCGGACTCGGTGTTTTTCGACCCGACGCCGCTTACCAATGGCTTCTCTTTCGGGACGCCCGCATGTGGATGAGTCGACGGCAATACGACACGTTCGTGGCCGGTCTCGAATCCGGAACGATCGCGCCAAAGCTGGTCTTCTTCGACGGCAACTTGCGACGCTTCTCCGATCGCGTCGCCTCGTTCGTTCGACAGAACTTCGAGCCAACGGGCCGTGGCGTTATCTGGAAACGAAACGACATCTGGCTCGACCATGGACCCTATCAATTGAACGGACGGCTCGAGCTCGCCAAGCCGCCCACCGCGATCCTGGCGGGGCCCGGATGGTACGAGCCGGAAGAAGAAGATGGCATTAGCTTCCGTCGCTCACGGGGTCGCCGGTCTTGGCTCCGGGTCCCGCTGCGCACGCCGCGTCCCCTAAGAGTAACGATTCACGCCCGCCCGGAGTTCGCGGAAAGGCCGGTCCGGTTGAAGTTGGCGGTCAATGGAAAGCAGGTGCGAGGCACACGGGTTCTGTCGAGCGAGCTCGAGTGGCAAGACTTCGTCTTCACGGTACCCGCCTCGATCCTGAGATCGGGTGTCAACAGCTTTTTGCTCACCTACTCCCGCGTCCCCCGGCAAGCGGACCCAAGCTACCGGGGTCGCAACACCGTCATCGCCGTCGACTACCTTCTCATCGTCCCGGCGGATTAGCCGACCCTGCGTGTCGACAGGCTCGCTGTCGAGGAAGCGTTCCCTCGTCAACCTTTCCGCGAACTCTTCGAAGCTAAACTGGACATACTGGCTTATGTGGAAGACAGACCGCGGTTCCCTGCTCTTTGGGACTGCTCTTGTCGTTACGCCCTTGGCCGGCGCGAAGCCGAATACTTTTACTAGTGATGATTGGAATCAGTGGAGGGGGCCCCATCGCGTCGGGGTAGTCGACAACTTGCCGTCGCAGGATTGGCCGAAGCGGGTCGAGCAGCTCCTCGTTCAAACTGCCATGTCCGGCCTTGGGCTCATAAAACAATGAGATTGGACTCTGGATGAAATCGAATTCGGGACAGGTTGATTGCCGCGCGGTGCAAGTAGCAGGCAAAGGCGATAGAGCGCTTCGGTGGCGCTGGGAGTGTGCCTGGACTTGGTCATGGTCGCTGGTGTATCGTCGTGACCGATCTCCGTTAGCCACGTATCTCATTCCATTGCCAACCAGGGACATGCCGGTACATTGGAGGTGGGTTTCACGACTGCTTGCCGTGTTCGACGGTGACATCAACGAGGCTCGCGGGCCGGCGAGACGTCGCCGACAGTTACCATGACCGTCAGACGATCCAGCGCTCTCGCGAGCGCACTAAGTCGATCAGGGAAGCGCTGCGGGCCCTCCGCTATCTGCGCTAGTTGATCTCGGTAGAGTAGGTCTTCGACGCAGATGCGGCCACGGGAAGGAGAAGAAACGGGCGGGTCGACGTTAGACCTGCGTTGGCCCTTCGGCCGAGTTCTCCTCGGTTCCGTCGCCCTCTTGACACTGACGGTGGGCCTGGCCGAGATGACGGTCCGGCTGAACTGGGTCCGCTCTCGTCTGCCCGCGCCGACCCTGGTGGGCCACCAGTTCGTGGACGTGAAACTGGCCCGATTGTATTCGGTAAACGAGGAACATGGTCCCTTGGACTGCATCGTCCTGGGAAACTCGAGCGTCATGGCCGCGATCGACCCGGAGACCCTTGCGAACGAGTATCGCCAACGAACCGGGCGCTCCCTGGAGTGCTTCAACCTGGGGATACCTGGACTCAACCTGCGCAGTGCCCGCTTGATCGGCGGATTGGTTTCGAAGCTCTACCGGCCGTCCCTTTTGATCGTCGGCCTGCCGGTCGGCCGGGGCCTAAGCCTCCAGACGGTGTTGCAGTCCAATCCGTGGCTTCGCTACCACTTTGGGAACCGAAATCTCAAGGGATGGTTGATCGAGCACTCGCAAGCGTACCGTCACTACCTGCGCTTTCGCATCTGGCTCGAGCACCCCGCGCACTCGCGCCGCATCCAAGCACTGGAGGGGCGGATGTCACCTCTGGGCTACACCAATACCGGAATCAACGCGGTAATGCAGAACATCGACATTCCGCCCGATCCGCGCTTCCGGACTCCGATGGCGTTCCTTACCGACTTCGAGAGGCTCCTTCACCTAACTCAACCGGGCCTGAATCTCGTCGGCTTTGATGAGACAATCGATCTGAGCCATCTGAACAACCCGCACCAGGACCCAGATGACTCTCTGGAGACCACCCTCCAGTTGCATCAGCCGGCGGTGGAGATGATCGTCATCGACATGCCTTTTCATCCCACCCGGTTGGCGTACCTCGGGCAACGCGTGGAGTACTACCGCACCTTCGTGGAGGAGGCTCGGCGGCGCGCGGCGTTTTGGGACGTTCCCTTCTGGGCGGGGGAAGAGGTTCTTCCGTTGGTTTCCGACGACAGCTGGAAGGACCGTGGCCATCTGAACTCCAAAGGTGCGGCGATCTTCAGTGGATGGCTGGGCGAGAGACTGGCACAGGCGGTCGAGCGAGGTGAGTTGCCGGCAGACCTTGGCGGTGGAACCACGAGGGGCAAGTAGGTTGGAGCTCACCTCCGGCCTGTTCGCGGGCTTCGTCGGCCTGGTTCTGCTGCAGTACTACGTGCTTCCGCGGCGCGCGCAGAACTATTTGCTTCTGATCGCCAGCTACGTCTTCTATCTTAGCTGGTCCCGGTTCTTTCCCCTGGTTTTATTGGGCCTGACGTTGGCTAACTTCATTATTGCCCAGGGCCTGGAACGCGCCGGCAAGCGTTTCTGGCTGTGGATGGGCGTCGGCCTCAACCTGGCGGCCCTGGCCTTCTTCAAATACGCGGATTTCTTCGTGCCGGAGTTACTCGACACCTTGTCTCGCCTCGGGTTCGGCACCCGGGCAGACACGTTGCGGATCCTGCTGCCGGTGGGCCTTTCCTTCTACAGCCTCCAGGGCATCTCCTATCTGGTGGATGTGTACCGAGGGCAGCTACGGGCGGCAACTGATCCAGTCGACTTCGCTCTCTATATGGCCTATTTGCTGGTGTGGGCAGCATGCAGTCTGTTTTCGGCAGGAGTCGCCGCACAGCAGCTGTCACCGCGCTCCTTCTGGCCGGCACCCAAGGGGACCAAAGTCCTGGTGTTCGGGTACTCGTACTCCACCGGGGACGTGCTCACGGATCCTTCGCTTCCGATCTACGGTGTGGATTCCGAGATCGGCACGGGTTTCCTGGGCTATCTGCAAACCGTCGCCCTTTGGGGACGGACGACGAACGTCATCGTCGAGCTGCCTTATTCCTGGGGAAACACAAAAGGTCTCCTGTCCGACCTTGAGGCACGGAGGGACCTCTCCGGCTTTGCCGATCTTGGCGTCACCCTATCGGTCAATCTGCTCGGCGCGCCGTCCATGACCCCCGCGGATTTTCAAAGGCTCCGCGCCAACCCCCATCCGATTCTCGGAGTGAGCCTCAAGGTCCTGGCCCCCACCGGAGACTACGACGCGGACAGACTAATCAACGTCGGAGCCAATCGCTGGGCCGCCAAACCGGAGTTTGGCTTCCTGATTCCCCTCGGCGCGAAGTGGATTTTGGAGCTCGAGGGGGGTGCGTGGTTTTTCGGTGACGACGACAACTTCGCCGCAGGGAAAAGGGAGCAGGAGCCCATACTTAGTGCAGAGGTCCATCTCGTGAGGCGCTTCCGCCCCGGTTTCTGGGCCTCGCTAGAGGGCAACTTTTTCACGGGCGGTCAGCAAACGATAGGAGAAGTTGAGTCGGTCGTCGTACAACGGAACTCGAGGATCGGGGTAACGGTCGTCGTGCCATTTCGCGGCCGCCACGCCATCAAGGTTGGCTACAGCGGGGGTGTCGTCACCGAGTTCGGCAGCGACTACCGCCAATTCCTGGTGAGCTATCAGGTGGTCTTCAGGTAGGGCTCGGGTCGGCCTGAAGCGCTCGAAAAGCTGCTTGCAGTCGACGATCTCGCGACGTTCGCGAGGTCAGCCTCATCGGTGCTCAGGGGAGAGTCGCCGTCCATACGGGCGGCAGCGGTATCCCGCTTCTACTGACCGCGCGGACTGCCGGCGGCGGTGCGTTCCTTCACCACCCATCCCAGCCCCGGAGCTCCTTTCTTGCGCGCTCCGAAGCGCGCCCCGTAAGCTGCATCTCGAGACCGCTCGCACCCAGCTCCAACTTCGCTCGTGCTGCGATCTCGGCGGCGTCCTTCGACACCGGTTCTGTCCAGGCCAGGTAGTCGAGGGGAAGCAGTGCGATCGCCCGCCCTCCCGACAGGCCGACCATGGCCCGAGAGTCCGTCAGAACGGAGGTCACTTCGCCCTCGCTACCCCGGCGCTGCAGCATCTCCGCGCTCTCGACGAAAAAGAGCGCCTCGCGCGGGGTCTTCGCCTCGCGGGCGGCGTCGACGTAGTCCGCCACGCCCTTCACCTTCACCGCCTGGAGCGCGGCCACAAAGCGGGTCTGCTCGGTCAGTGTGAAGGCGTCGTTCCGAAAGAAGCTCTTCGCGATCTCGTCGGAAACACCGAGCGCCTTCAGCCCCGCCTCGTTGGCCTTGCGCAACGTCTCTGGGTCCTGGCTCCAGACGAGCGATCCCACTGTCGAGGTCGTGCTGACAACAGTTGGGATCGGCACCACCACCTTGGTGGCAATCCCGCCCGCGGCGTCGAGCTTGGCGATCTCAAGGAGCGCCTGCTGGAGCACCGGATTCCGGCTGTAGGGGTCGACCTGGAGCTTCTGCGCCCAGATCCGAGCGGACTTGTTCACGCCGAGGACGGAGTTAGCAACACCCTCCGCGTTCTCCCCGGTGGACTTCTCCTCTTCGCGGTCGTCGTCCTCGGTGACATCTTCGGCGAGGCGCTTGGACTTGCGGCCGAGATTGACGCCGAAGCGCTGGACACCCGCACCGAAGCCCTTCGCCGTGCCCTCGGGGTCCTTAGCGACGTTCACGACGCCCTTGCCCAGGGACTCGAGCGAGCGCCCCGCCGCCTCGACGAAGACGTCCGTCTTCGACACCTCCTTGAGGGCGACGAGGGCCTCGGTCTCCGTGATGCGCTTCTTCAGGAGGGCGTGACCAACGACCTCGAGATCGCCGAACTCGGTGTCGAGCGTGAACGCGTAGTAGAAGCCCTTGGTGGGCACCTCGTCGTCCACGGTGTGGTGAGGCCCCTTCCTCTCCGCCGCCGTGAGGATCTCTTTGGCCTCGAACGTCTTCGGCCCCTCCCCGGGTGCCTGTGCCGGGGCCAGGTAAGGCACGGACGCAACAAAGACGACGAGGGCAGCGATTCTCATGGGGCTCCTTTTCGAGATCAGGTTGTCACGGCCGCGCGGGACGAGTCTCTCGTAAGGACCGAGGCGCTGGCCGGCGGTCAGGCTCATGACTGTCGATTCCTGCTGGCGGGCATTCGTGCGATTCTACCCGCAGAGAGTCGTTTCTGGAAGTCCGCAGCGTACTTGTCCGGGATATAGTCGGCATCGTGATTGGACTGCCTAGATTCCAGCGAAATCACGAATCTCTTCTTCGAGGGGTATGACTGCTCGTCCGGTCATACCCCGACACTTGAGGGCCGCGGCGGCATTAGCGAACCGTGCGGCCACGTCAGGAGCCTCGTCGGCGAGCAATGAATGGACGAACGCGCCGTGAAATACGTCGCCGGCTCCGGTCGAGTCCATGGCTTCGACCTTGTGGCCTGGAATCCAAAGTGTCGACACGTCAGAGGCCTGAATCACGCAGCCTTCGGGTCCGAGCGTGAGCCCGGCGATGCGTCGACCGTCTGGCGCGAGGTGACTCTGGAGCTCGACCAAAAACTTAGCGGTATCGTAGCCTTCTCCTAGAAGCGTCCGCGGGTATGTGTGGGACAAGATGGCGACGTCGGTCAGTCCCAAGATCTCCTCGACACCGGGCCGAGGATGACCGCAGTCTAAGACCACAGTGGTACCGGCACGACGTGCACGCGTCGCCCAATCGATTTGTATATCGGGTAGGCGAGCATCCACTAGCAGGATGCGACAAGAGTCGAGTTGGACATCACTGGGCGAGAGCGGGAGATCCGTTTGCCAACCTTCGAAGATAGTACGCCGCCCACCGTCGACCAAGATGACGCTGCTCGGGGACGGTAGATCTTTTTTTCGGACGACCCCAGAAACGTCCACTCCCTCGCGGCGCAGGTCGTCGATGATGAATTCGCCCACCGCATCGTCGCCCACGATGCCGCGGAACGCGACACGTCGGCCGAGACGGGCGAGTGTCACTAGGGCGGTCGGTACGGGCCCACCGCTCGATTCGTAGAACCCCTTGGCTCGGTACTTCTCATCGGGAGTCGGAAAGGTGTCGAGCAAGACGGTGACATCTCTCACCGCTACCCCGAGTCCGAGAACGTCGAAATCTGCCATCTTTGGGTCTTTCTTCCGCGGCGGTAGAATAGCAGACAGTGAGAAAAACCAAGCCGCCGCCGCGTGGGCGAGGCGCGGTCAGCAATCGGGAAGGCCGCTTCGAGCCCTTCCAAAGCGAGGCCTTCGACGACGGCTGGCAAGGACTGGATTGGGAGCCGACGCCGATCTCGACCACGGTGACTCCCGAGAAGAGCCGGACGCTCATCACGCGGAACGACTCACCCGACGTGCCGTTCGACCTTTCCATCAATCCCTATAAGGGTTGCGAGCACGGTTGCATCTATTGCTTCGCGCGACCGACGCACGCCTATCTGGGCCTTTCCCCGGGGCTGGACTTTGAAAGCCGCATCTTCTCGAAACCCGATGCAGCGAGCAGATTACGGGAGCAACTCTCCAAGCGGGGCTATCGGCCTCAAGTGATCGCCTTGGGTGCCAACACCGATCCGTATCAACCGGCGGAGAGGGAACTCAAGATCACTCGGTCCATCCTCGAAGTCATGGCGGAATTCCAACATCCGGTTGGCATCGTGACGAAGTCTAATCTTGTGCTCCGAGACCTGGATCTGTTGCGTGCGCTCGCGGCCGATAATTTGGTCAACGTCATGGTCTCGGTCACGACGTTGGAGCGGGAGCTGGCGCGGCGGATGGAGCCCCGCGCCCCGACACCGGAGCGTCGGTTGGAAGCCATGCGTGGTCTCGTGGAGGCCGGCGTGCCGGTCGGTGTTCTCGCGTCGCCGATGATCCCGGGCCTCAACGACTCAGAGATGGAGGGCATCCTGAAATCGGCATCCGAAGCGGGAGCCTGCTCGGCGGGCTACATCTTGATCCGACTACCACTCGAGGTGAAGGAGCTCTTCACCGAATGGCTCGAGACCCACTATCCGACGAAGACGTCACACGTGCTGAACCTCATCCGCGGAACTCGAGAAGGTAAGCTCTACGACCCCCAGTTCGGCACCCGTATGCGCGGCACCGGGCAGTATGCGGAGATGCTCGAGCGCCGGTTCGAAGTTGCTCGGCGCCGGTTCGGTCTGGACAAGAAACCCGCACCCCTCGATGTCACCCGTTTCCGGGTGCCGGCCCGGCCGGGGGACCAGATGGCGCTCTTCGAGTAGATCGATCCGCAGTTGAAAACGGACTAAAGAGTCACCACCAGTGCCACTTTGAAGAGGGTGTCGAGCTTCATCCTACGGACGGGAACGGTTCCGATCGGCAGCGAAGGCCCCACTGATGGAGGTATCGGGAAGAGCTCGATCTCTTCGAGGCCGGGAATGTTTCGGTAAAGCAGCTGCAAGCTAACTCGCAGGGCCAGGAGACTCGTCAGGTTGGAGGTCAGGCTGTTCGTCCAATCGAACTGGTAGTCTTCTAGGTCCTTCAGATTGGGGAGAATCGTGAAGTCGTTATCGTACTGATTGTTGCTGCCAAATCGTTTCATGTAGTCGAGGGAGACTCGAAGGGCGGGAAAACTTCCGTCCAAGGCCGGATCCTCGATTTCCTCTTCCCGGTTGGTGTAAGTAAGCGCGTAGTCGGTTCGGAAGTGGGAGTCCTCGCGATTCCACCAGGTGTTGCCGAGCCCTCCGTACACCGTCGTCATGTTCTGGATTCCGGCGTTCAGATCGCGCGTCCATCCCGCGCCGGCGATCCAGTAGAGTTTCGCGTTAACATCTCGCCGGTACTCCCCGTCGACGGTATACCTCTCGGTGTCCAGGTCAGCCAATTCGTCCTCGAGCACGTTGAAATCGTCTGGGCCGGCGACGACGGCGATGCGGTCGTCGGTGGTCTTGGTTCGCAGTCCGCTGAATCCGAACGCGAGCGTGGCGTTCTCCCAGGTCCGGGAGAGCTTGTCGTCAAAGGTGAAGGTCGATGTGCGGGAGTTCCCCCCGGTGAGGACGAGCCCCAGGTCCGCTACGTTCGACCAACCTAGTTTCTTCTCCTCTTCTTCTTGACCCATCGCTTCTTCCACAGCGGCTAGCGCTAGAATAGTGAATACAACTGTAGAAAGTAATTTCGTTTTCACTTCATCCTCCTGAACTCTGCTTTCGCGGCCTCTGGTTTCGTGAGAAGGGCATACGTCGAAGGGCTGATTATAGCGTGACAGTCGCGCGTGTGCAGGCGATAACGCATCCGGCCAGACTTACGTTGCGAAAGAATGCGCACTTTCGCAGCACCAGGAAGGTAGAGTCGTGAACGAGTGGACTTATCTATGAACTTGAGATTTCAAGTCCTCCGTTACGCGGCTCGAGTGGATCCGGTTATCGCCCTTCCATACGAGTAGCGGCCTTAGCCGATGTCGAGCACCATCCCGTCTTCGGCGAGAACGACCGGTCCATCGAAGTTGGCGCGAATCTGATGGGTCAGTTCCATCCAAATCTCCGGTCCCACCGGCTCGCCGAAATACTGTCTGGACATTTCGATGGCAGCCTCTCCACTGGTGAAGGGCCCCACGTGTGTGGCGACCACTTTCTTGACTCCGGCTTTTTGAGCGAGCTCGCCGAGCTCACTGGGCGCGGTATGGCCGGTGCTCGGCTTTTTTCGGGAGTTGAAACTTCCGCCCACCGTCATCCCATCGGGCGCAAACGTACATTCGTGGATCAGCATATCGGCACCCTTCGCGAGCTCGATGACGCTGTCGGCGGGTCCGGTGTCCCCGCTGATGACGACCGATCCGTAGCTCGAGTCGACCCGATAGGCATAGCTTTCCTTGCCCATCGAGGTGAGGTGCGGAGTCGGCGCCGCCGTCACTTTGAACTGGTCGGTTTCAACGACGACACCATTGGATACATGGCTCACCTCGACCGGAGGCTCCGGTTCGGCTTTCATCGGAACCGGATCTCGCACTCTCTTTTTCACGAACTCCACGTCCATCTGATGCATGCCGTAAAGGGCTCCGTCGGACATGGCCTTGGTGCCCGGAGGTCCGAACACCTTGAACGTTCCTCGTCGACCCGCAATCCAAGACGATACGACGAAATAGCCGTAGGTGGCGATGTGATCGAAATGAAGGTGGGTGAAAAAAACGTAGTCCACATCGACAGGATTGATGCCGGCGCCGGCTAGATTGTCCATGGCTCTCCGGCCGCAGTCGACCAGCAGGATCGTGCCGTCGACGAGAACGGCCTGGCTGGCACCGCCACGCTTCGGGTCAATGAGTGCCGAACCTGAGCCAGTGATGACGACCTGCATGCCCTTGTCGCGGAGGGCACTGTCACGACTCCGTGTCGGCCCTAAACGAAATCGCGGTGCCGCGGTTACGGAGGCGGCAGTGCCCAGGAGCGTTCCCAAAATGCCCCGCCGGGTCCATTTGGATCTACTTGCCTTGCTCATGGTTGAGACTCCCTTCCTCACTTGTAGATTACACCGTTTTTGATGACGTGGACGACGTGTCGCTCCAGGACCTCAATGTTTTGAAGCGGATCGCCGTCGACGACAATGATGTCGGCCAGTTTCCCCGGTGACACGGTCCCTAGCTTCTGGTCGACACCCTGCATCTCCGCAGCGCGAACCGTCGCACTCTCGATGGCTTCCATCGGTGGTAGTCCTGCCTCCACCAGGTTGGCGACCTCCCGAGCGAGCGGGCTGTGGAAATTGAGAGGCGAGCCGGTGTCGCATCCCGCCACCAGCTGCTCGCGTCCACCCGCTTCTGTGAACTCTCGGAGCTTTTGTTTGACGACATCGAGTCGTTGACGCGCTCCTCGACCCCAAGGGATGGCCGGGAATCGCCTCCAAGACTCGAAGAGGAATTCGTAGAGATCCGGTGTGTATTGCTCGCGGAGAGTGGGATGCTCGAGGATGCCGGGAAAGTCGTGGACTCGTACGTACGCCTGGCGCATTTCGATGGTAGGGAGAATGTAGGGACCTCGCACCATGCTTGTCCACGGCCCGATCGCGATCGGCCGTTCGCCCCGAATCAGGGTGCGCATTTCGTCGTCGCCGTAGTCGGACAGTGGATCGGCGGTGAAAACGTGGTGAAGACGATCGACCCCGGCTCCAATGGCGGCACGGTAGGCCTCGACGTTCCGTACGTCGGCGTCGATCCCAATGCCGGCGGCGTGCGCCGCTTCGACGAGCGGTTCGAGTACGGATTGGTTCTGAAAGCCAAAGATCTTGATCTGATCCACGTGCAAGCCGACGAGCTCCTCGGCAACCGCTCGGGCCTCTTGCGGCGTTCCCACCGAGTGCTCTCCCACTTCTCTAATCACGTTGGCTTCGAGATCTCGCTCGGGCGTCGCCGTGTTATTGGCGTGCCGATAGGTCACAATCGGGCCGGCCAGATAGAGTCTCGGCCCAGGTTTCCGTCCCGCGTCGATCTCCTCACGGAGTTTCATCTGTTGGTCGAGAGGCCCGCCGACGTCCCGAAAGCTTGTAATCCCGGGCCATCAAGCTAATCTCGGCGACGCGTTCCATGATGGCGGGCATGCGGTCCGAAAAACGACTGAGATACGCCGCAGGATCCCCCGCCCCCACATGCATCAAATGACCGTGGCTTTCCCAAAGACCGGGAAGCACCGTCATGCCGCGCGTGTCCACCACTTCCACGTTCTCCGGAACCGCCAATTGCCCGACACGGCTCACGTCGAGGATCGTATCGCCGGCGACGAGCACAATGGACTCCTCGACGGGATCGCCGCCGTACCCGTCGATGAGCCGTCCACCGACTAGAGCGAGCGTGACATTGGGTTCGGACTGAGAGGCCTGAAGTGGCGCTACCCACGCGCCAAGAAACAGTAGTGCCAGAAAGTGGGATCCAAGTCTGGCTTTCGCATTCATCTTTTTATCTCGGGGCCCCTCGGGATCTAGGCCAACCTTATAGATTCATTCGCCCGAGTCAAGTAGAGATTTCGTCACTCGATCGGGTATACAGGATTGTGGCACAGCCATCGTCAAAGCCGAACGGGGCGGACATCGTTGGGTTGGTTATGGCAGCCGGGGAGTCGACCCGCTTTGGATCGCCCAAGCAACTCCTTCCTTTTGGCGACACCACGCTCCTCGGCCACGTGGTGCGAAATGTGAACGCCTCCGGCCTCGACCGGGTCATCGTTGTTCTCGGTCGTTCTGCTGACGAGTCGAAGGACGCGGTGGATTTCGGGCGCGCTGCGGTCGTGGACAATCGAGCCTATCGTTCTGGCTGTGCGTCTTCTCTGCTGGCCGGCTTGGATACCCTAGGTGAGGGTGCCGAGTGTGCTGCGGTAATGCTCGTTCTGGGTGACCAGCCTGGGGTTGGGACCGCGGTCATCGACGACGTCTGCGAGGATTGGCGCGCGCACCGGCCCTGGGCGGCGGTCACGTCCTATCGCGGCGAGTTAGGCCATCCTTTTGTCTTTGCCCGTTCCGCGTTCGACGATCTCCGCGGGCTTCATGGGGACAAAGCGATCTGGAAGCTCATAGAAGCGCAGCCGGAGCGTGTCCGGCAGATGGAAATGGACATCGAGCTCCCGCCGGACATCGATACTCCCGAAGACTACCAGCGGGTCCGGGCGATCTGGCAGGGCAGTGATTAACGACAGCGTCAGTCGCGAATCGCTTCCGCATCGACTTCGTCGCGAATCGCTGATCAGGACATCGCTACCGACAACCACCCCGCCATTTTCGAGATCCCCGTTCCAGCTGACACCGAAGTCGTGGCGATTGATAATGGTTTCCGCGACGAACCCGGCGCGTATCTTAGGTCCTCGGTCTTTACCATCCTCCCACCATGGCGTGGGCCATTGTCCAAGGTGTCTCACGTTCATCTGTACCTCGCGCGTGACGCCTTTGACCGCTAAGTCGCCCTTGACCTTGAACTCGTTCTGGCCGATGCGATCAATGAACTTTCCCCGATAGGTAATGGTCGGATGCTTCTCGACGTCGAGAAAATCTGCGGCGCGCAGGTGCCCGTCGCGTTCCGCCTCTCCAGTCCAGATCTTGCTTACGTCGATGTCGACTTTGAGGGAGCCGTCCAACGGATGATCCATGTCAAAGTCCAAGGTTCCATGCACGCTCGGAAAAAGTCCTCGGACCCACGTCACCATCATGTGACGAACCGAGAACTCTGCGGCGGTATGACCAGGCTCGAACGTCCACTTCGGCATTGAGTTAATTCCTCCAGCTGACTAATAGCATGTACCGAGCTGGCGGGCCAGAGCTCGTAAGAGGCTTACTGACAACAATCTGCTTGACTTTGCGCAATCGGCAGGAGTAACTTCGCGCTCGTAGCCGCGCCGGGCCAAGCTGTTTCGTACAACCTGGTCTTTCGCGTCCACTCCGGAGGCACGGGCCAGCGCACCCAGAGCCGCAGGAAACGAAGCAAGCCGTCCGTAGCCGACGGCTTGGAGCCGGTTTGAAATGACACTGACTCGTGTTCTCATCGCCATGTCAGCATCCTCGCGGAGTTGGTTTTGATTCGGCGCCGCAGCCTCATCCGGGGGATGGGTGTCGAGCCGGCCGCCCCCGCAACCGAAGCCACTCCTCGGGTATCGCAACTGACCGAGGCCACCGATCCGGTTTGTGGTATGACCGTGGAGGTGGAATCTGCGCAACACCTCTCCGACCATGCGGGCCAGGTTTACTATTTCTGTTGCTCTGGTTGTAAGCGGTCTTTTGATCGGGAACCAAAAACTTACTTGGTGAAGCGCTAGCCGATGCATTTCGAAGGCAAAATCAACATCAAACAGAAACGCTCGGAGGTTTGGGCGTTTCTGATCGATGCCGAGGCCGTGAGTCATTGTATGCCAGGGCTCGAGTCCATCGAGATCGTGACCCCTAACAAGAAATTCCGCGCCCTTGGTGCATTGGGTCTCGGTACGGTCAAGATCAAGATGAATAGCGATGTGGAATGGGTAGAGCTCGATGCTCCTAATCGAGCGACAATGAAAATGAATGGCACCGCACCAGGAAGCTCGATCGACGTTGCCAGCGAGATGCTCTTGGCCGATGGTGCCGACGGTTCTACCGATATGGAGTGGTCGGCAGAGGTGAAAGTGCTGGGGACCATCGCGAGCCTCGCCGCGCGACTCATGAAACCCGTCACCCAAAAACTGACCGGTCAGTTCTTCACTTGCGTTAAAAAGAAACTCGAAAAATGAAATTCGGTCCCGTTCCTTTGGGAAGGGCCGAAGGCAAGATTCTGGGGCACAACGTTGCCGGTCGCGACGGCCGGCGGTTGCTCCGGAAGGGGAAAGCTCTCACTACGGAGCATGTGGCAGTGCTCCGTGGGATGGGGCGGACCGTGGTCTACGTCGCTGAGCTCGAGCCCGGCGACGTGGGCGAGGACGTGGCCGCGCGTCGTGTTGCCGACGCGGCGAAGGGCGATGGTCTTCGTCTCTTGGGCTCCTCCACAGGTCGGGTCAACGTTTTGTCTACCACCCAGGGTTTGTTTCGATTGAATCCCGATCGGCTGGTTCGACTCAACGAGTGTGACGGTGTCACCCTCGCTGCGCTCGATACTCACACGGCCGTCGGCCCCGGTCAGGCAGTAGCCACCATCAAGGTTATTCCGTACGCGGTGCCAGAACGGACCGTCGCCCGTGCCGAGGCGATCGCCATCGAGGGAGAACCTCTCATCCGCGTGGACGCGCTCCCATCGCGGGCGGTGGGGATGATCTTATCGGGGTCGCCGTCGGTTCGCAGCAAGCTCTTCGAAGATTTCTTTCCACTAGAGGAAAGGGTGCGAAGCCTGGGCTCTCACATTTCGAAACGCGACTACGTCACATTGGACGATGATTCGGGAGAGTCTTCGCTGGCCTCGGTGATTGGGCAGCAACGGGATGCCGGCGTCCATCTGATCCTCTTTGCCGGAGAGACCGCGATCATGGACGCGCGAGACATTATGCCCCGTGCGCTCGAGCGTGCTGGCGGACGCGTCACCTGTGTCGGCGCCCCCGTGGATCCGGGCAACCTCCTCATGCTGGGCTATATTGGTGACGTGCCGGTGCTTGGTGCGCCCGGCTGCGCCAGGAGCAGGAAGGTCAACGTCGTGGATTGGGTGCTTCCTCGACTGCTGGTCGGAGATCGTTTGACGCGTGCGGATATAGTCGCCTTAGGACACGGTGGTCTTCTGGAGGACGTGCCGGAGCGACCGTTGCCGCGTAGCCGCATCGACTGAGCAAAGAAGATGACATCGAAGAGAGGCACCGTCGCCGTGACCCCTGCTAACCTTGTTGCAACTGTCGCACTTGTCGTCTTCGCAGCGGCAGCTCCCTCCGTTTTCGGGCAGAGTTGTCCGCCGTGTGGGGATTACGAGACCGTCGTCGAAAAGAGACGCCAATTGGAACAGGCCTTCGGGCTTTCGCTCACCGTCCCCGACTGCTTAGGAGTTACCAACCTTAATATCTGTCGGAAGATCGAAAAGATCTTGGAGAACGTCACGCAGGGTATCGATGCCATCGTGACCCGCAACATTCCTGAGGGAGAGCGCGGGTGTCTGAGCTGCGATCCGCAGCCCAACTTGATCTCGCTCACCCATGGTCTCAACTCGTTGACTTATTTCCTGTTGGACAATGGCTATGGGGATCCGAATTCCTCGCACGAGAACCGGCTAGCGAGTTTGAAGAAGTGGAGAGGCTATCGATGTCCTTGCTCAGCGTCATCGTCTGACGGAGCGGCGCCGGCATCCGTCGATGATCCCGAGGACACCGCACGCGAAGAGCTAATGAGGAAGTGTGGCCCAAACTTCACAAAAAGAAGAAAGGGGTTGCGTCAGGTTCTTCGGGTTCCGGATGATCGCAATGGATGCTACCAGTCGCGGAAGTGCCGGGGAGCTATGTCGTACAAGGGCTTCGATGCCGAGCCAGGCTTCTGGTCTTATGACGGCGAGAACTGGTACATCTGGGCCGAGCGGCTGAGTACCGACGGAGAATGGGCCGAGTGTCTTCCCGAGGCTGAGACCGAGGAGTCGGATCCGCCGGACTAGGCCGGCTTACCAAGAGCCTTGAGCATGCCCTTGGCCTGCATCGCACGCCGCCTTCCGCAGCGAGCCTGTCGAGCGGAGGGCTAGGCCGCGTCAGCGGCCGAACTGGAAGAATGCCCATAGTTGCGCCTCTTTAGAAAACGCGGTGAACGGTCGTGCTCGGAGAGCGCGTCGTTCAAGATAACACCCGCCTCGTCGCACTTGCCGGCTTTTTCTAGATGCTGAGCAAGAAGAACCTTGTGCTGCATGCGGGGATTTGCCTCCACAAGCCCCTTGAGAGCCCCCAGGCATTCCTCCTGACGTCCATTTTCGAAGAGCGCATGAGCGAGTGGTGGCCAGGCAGCATACTGTCGGTAGGTTCTATCGATTGCGGTTAGGGTGTTGAGACGCTCGGCCGCCTGCGAATATTCCTTCTGGGCAATCAAAGTTAACCCCAAACCATAGAGAGCCTCGAGATCTTGAGGTTCTTGCCGCAGCGCCTCCGTAAAGTGTTCGTCCGCTTCGTGATAGTTGCCCCAGTCGTAGAGTCCCTGGGCTAGTGCGATGCGGTTCGCCAAGCTGGGTGTCTGCTGAAAGTGGTACCGCAGGTCTTCCACCGAAGGTGGTTTTCGAAAGATATCCCCGATCCGTGCTAAGATTTTCACTAGGAAAAAATAGACCACGCCGCCGAGCGGCACAAAGAAGATGATCCAAGGCCAATAACAGGCCTCGCGACGCTTTATGGAGTCCGCCACAAGCCACACCTTGAAGACGAGAACGAGGGCAGGTAACAGACGGATCATCTTTATTCGGCTAGGCCTTGTCGAACATCGCCGGACGCCACGCCAATTCGACTTTGGATTTTTAATTGGGTTATCTACATTTTTACCATAAAAATTGCATTTGATCTAATGGCAGTGCGTGGGTCCCAACTGGGTGATCTGGCAGGAGATTTGCACCTTGGACGCCGTGCCAACCTCGTCAGACCGACCAGAGCACACACACCGCGATACGATATTAGACGGACAATACGGACAGGGGGAAGAGATTGGGGTTACAGGTTCTGATTGCAGGCTGCACGGCCGATGAAAAGTCACGAGTAGATCGCGCCGTCAGAAAAACGATCGGAAATCGTGCCGAAGACGGCCCCTGGAGCATTTCTCTCGTCAAACTCGGTGCCGAGTGGTCGGTAACGATCGACGGGCCGGAGCCTAAATACAAGGGGCTGACGCTTATGGCACCCGAGATCAGTCTTCAGAATGCCCTGGTCGAGGCTCTCACCAAACCCCGGGTCGGCGCCGATGTGGAAGCGAACGCTCCTCCGCCAGCCGCGGCCGCCTCTTCGTCGTCGGGGACCCGCGACCAACATCAATGCCCGAAGTGTGGGAACGACTTCGTAGTGGTCTACGCGGCGCAACCAGGCGAGAGAACCGCCGATGCACCGGTAGCGTGCCCGCACTGTTGGCAGGTCACGAAGGTTCCTGTAGCGGCGAGTGCTGCCCAGCACGAGGATTACCGAGCGGAAGCCCTGTAAATATGGTCTCTTCGTCCTGTAATCCCTCTCCTCCGGGAGAGGGCCTAGAAGCCTTCCTCCTGTAATCCCTCTGCCCTCCGGGGAGAGGGCCGGGGTGAGGGGCGCAGGACACCGGCTTCCCATCCATTCTCCGGAATTTTCTGCTGCGGAGGCTGTATGCTTAGTGGGGAGGCCGCGATGACAAGAATCCTATGGACCGCAGTGATCGTCGGCGTTTGCCTGTCTTGTGGTAGCGCCGACGTGCCGTTTGAAGAGGAGATGGCGGAACAGATCGCGGCGGGGTCGGTCCCGGCAGCCCCGGCACGGACGGGTTTGGCCATGGTCGCGGCGGAGTCACCCAGGTTGCAGCAAACTCAGCCTCCAGCCACACCCGCCCCGCTTGCAGACAAGCGGAAGATCATCCGCAACGGCTATCTAAACCTGGAGGTCTCTTCGGTCGAAGAGGCATTAGCCGACATCAAAGCCCTCGTGGACTCCGCGAATGGATACGTCGCGAACGAGTCGGTGAGCCAAGACCAATACGAGACCAGGTCAGGCACCATCACCTGTCGCGTTCCATCGGAGCAATTGGACGGGACTCTCGAAGAGCTCAAGAAACTCGGCAAAGTGGAGCACGTCTCCATCACCGGAAATGACATCACTGACCAGTATTTTGATCTCGAGATCCGGATGCGCAACCAAAAGGAGCTCGAGGAACGGCTGGTGGCGCTTCTGAAACGTCCATCCAACAAGCTCGCCGACCTTCTGGCTGCAGAGCGGGAACTGGCTCGTGTCCGAACTGATGTCGACGCGATGGAGGGTCGGAAGAGACTCTGGGACAACCAGATCGCCTACTCGACCGTCACCATCAACGTGCGTGAGCCCGGTCCCGCGGTTCAGGGAGGCGGAGTCTTCCGTGCGCTTTGGAGTTCTTTCGGTCGGTCGGGGGAGAACTTCGTTCTCACCGTTGCCGAGCTCATTGCGCTGACCGGAACTCTCGTGCCTCTAGCAGTAGCGGGTCTATTCGCATTTTGGGGAGGGCGTAGGCTATGGAGGCGTCGCCGGAAGTCCTCAGATTCTTCGGCCAAGACTGGAGCTAACTGACGAACATGCATATCACCGAGCCCATGACTATGATCACGGACTACCTCCTGGCGGGGCAGGCCGTTTTCCTGGCGATGTCTCTTTGGCGGAAGTCTCGCGCGGCGGGGAAGGGCTCGGTCGGTCCTTGGGTGCTCGCGTTTCTGGTTGCGGCACTGGCCGCCCTAGCCGGCGGGACCTCGCACGGCTTCCGGCTTTATCTCGGCGAAGCGAATTGGTCCATCGTCTGGACGGTCACGGTATGGTCCATCGGTGCCGGTTCGGTGTTGATGCTGATCGCGGGGCTGCGGTCGGCGCTGCGGCCGGAGACCGACAACCAAGAGCATCGCAAAGTCGGTGTCAGCTCGCTAAGAAAGGGAATCCTCGTGAGCGCGATCGGCATCACGCTCATGGTAGCCAAGGTCTCCTTTCACAAGCACTTCAACCAGAACGACCTCTACCACGTTATTCAGATGGTGGGGCTGTTGTACTTCTACCGCGGCGCAGTACTTCTACACGGCTTGGAAGGCTAAAAAAAAGCCCGGGCCACAACCAGTGACCCGGGCACCGAGAGCGGGATTAGCTAGAAGCTACCGCTCACACCCTTAAAGCCGCGCATGGCTTGCTTGGCGCCCCACCACAGCACCCGCCGCGTGTTGTAACAGAATCCCAGGATGTAGTTGCAGGTGGACAAGCAGCGCTTCGTGCACTCCTCTTTCATCTCGTCGAGCTGCTGGTGATCGAATTTGGGATTCCCCACGGTACCCCAGTCGTGGCTTGCGGAGTACATCGGGAAGCAAGGTGCGAGCGTTCCCTCCGGGCGAATGATCAGCATGTTGTGGCCGGCGCGGCAGTTCCAGCGCTGCTTCACTTCACCACGCATGAGGTTCTTCATCTCACGAAGATGCGAGAGCGGGTTCACGATCCTCTGGCCGCCCTCGTGCCTTTCGATGATCCAATCGAGCAAGTCGTCTACTTTCTCGTAGTCTTCCGGCCGCAGATAGGTCTCGTTGACTTCGAGATGCTTGAAGTGGTCTTGCTGGATCATGGGAGCCTCGTTGATGTGGAAGTCAATCGAGATATTGTGCTCCTCGGCGATGTGCGTCAGCTTGACGACGTCATCCATATTATTACGGCAGATATTGGTGTTGATCGCGACGGTGTAGCCGTAACGGTGCTGCCGCTTCAGCATATAGTCGAAGTGGTCGCGTATGGGATCGAGCGCCTTGGGTAGCGAGGGCTTCACGGCCACGCTATCGATGGCTAGATTGATGGCGGCCAACCCGGCATCACCTACCTTGTCGATGACCTCCGGGCGCATCAAGCGGCCGTTGGTCGGCAGGTAAACGAAGAAACCTTTCTTTGCGGCATAGTCCGTGACCTTGTGAACGAAGTCCGGTCGCAGGAGAGGCTCACCACCCATCAAGGCGAGAACCCGATTGCCCATGGACTCGAGCCAGTCGATGGAGTGTCGGGCGGTCTCTTCCGTCATGCCTTTGACGGCGTTGTTGTAGGCCCAGCAGTAATGGCAATCCAGGTTGCACTTATAGTCAGTGAACAAATACGCGATGATGGGGCGGAGCTCCTTGCTGTTCTTGGGCGAGCGCGACGCAAAGTATGACTTGCCCCACGAGTGCCATGTCCGCATGGCGTTCGTCCTTTGGTACTCGGTCTTCGTGGGATCGGTCTCGTCCGAATAAGCTCGCTGAGGGTAGACCGGCTCAGGCAGTTTCTGACCAGGAGAAACAGGCTGTGACACCTCGCTGCCCTTTGGCTCTGTCAAAATGTCATGGAGCTTCACATCGATACGATAGGGTTCCGCGGTCGCTGTCGCGCCAGTCTGCTGTCCAGTTTGCTCTTCCGCCAATCTATACGATCTCCTTGTATTGCTATCCTTAAGGGCCAGCCTCGGGCCAACCCACCTGAACTCGATATATTAAACTAAATTTAGCCTGCATGGCAAAATTAACCTTCTTAGAAAGGTCACATTTAAGCGCCTGGATTTGCGTGTTTTGTTCGCTTCCGGCCCAATGACATGCGTTGGGGTCTAGTTTGCTACTCCGACGAGAACGCCTTAATCAAGTCGTACCAATAGTCTACGGCGTCATTGAAGGCATCTACCGCGACCCTCTCGTCCTGGCCATGCGCCCGCGAATCGTCAGGGTCCTCGAAAATGGCCCCGATTCCATAGGTCGGTACACCCGCCCTTCGGACATACATCCCATCGGTGGCGCCGGTCTCCATGACCGGGACCACCGGAACCCCCGGGAAGTGTTTGGCGGCGAGGCGCTCGATGGTGTCGACGACCCTCGGCGAAAGGGGTGATGGCGGGCTAGGCGTCGCCTCGCCGAGGCGCGTAATCACGATTTGCTCATCACCCACCACCCGGGTGAGCGTGCGTTCGACTTCATCGACCGACTCGCCGGGGAGTATGCGGCAGTTCACAACGGCTCGCGCGGTTTGGGGTAATGCGTTCTCGGCGTGTCCCGCCGACAACATCGTGGCCACGCAGGTCGTTCGCAGCATGGCGTTGTAATAGGGAGATGTCGACAACCGGGCAACAGCGGCAGGATCGAGAGGCACTTGCAGAACTGCCTTCATGTCTTCCACCACGGGGTCGAACGATTGCTCGGCAGACTTCTGGAAGAAGGCCCTTGTCACGTCATTGAGCACCACTGGGAATCTAAACTCTGCGAGTCTTGTCAAAGCTGCGGCAAGACGATAAATGGCGTTGTCTTCAGTAGGGCGCGAGCTATGCCCCCCCTTGTTGGTGACCTCGAGTCGAAAGCTCAAATAGATTTTCTCGCTGGCTTGGAGCGAGAGCCTTGTTCTTTTTCCGTTACCGAGGGTCCCGAAGCCGGCATCGGTATTCAACGCGAGCTCCGCCTTCGCAAGGTCTTGGGGTGGTTGCATGAGCCAACGGATTCCGTTCTGCGTCGATTCCTCGTCCCCGGTAATCACCATGATCAGCTCGCGGTCCGGAACGAATCCTTCTTGTCTGAGGCGAATGAAGATCGCCACCAACTTGGCGACGCCCTCTTTGTTATCGGTGGTGCCGCGGCCATAGAGGAAGCCGTCCTGCTCGGTCAGCGCGAACGGATCCATCGACCAGTCTTCGCGGAGTGCGTCGACGACGTCGAGGTGGGCAAGAAGAAGTAGCGGGCCACGGTCGGATCGGTTTCCCCGCCAGTGCACGACCAGATTGCCCGGGCTGTCTGCTGGTCCGACGACCCGGACATCATCCGACGGGAAGCCCGCGTCCCTCAAGCGAGTCGCCAGGGCTTCGGCTGCTCTTACGCTGTTACCCGTTCCGGCCACGGTGCGTAGGGCCACCAACTCTGCCAACACTTCCCGGGCGAACCGGTGGAGATCGTCCGACTGGGCGCTGGAAGCGACTGCGGTGGGCAGAGAGGAGAGCATTAAAACCATTGCTGTAGCCGCCGCAAGACCCCCACCTACGCTGTTGATTGCTTTCATCGGGCAACGGCTTCGGCGCGGCCTCGCCGGAGCCTTGCGTCCGCCTCCGCCATCGATTTGCCTAAGGCTACAGCGGGACCTGGCCATAGCCGGTGATTTCTGGGGCAACGTCACCGGCGAAGGCCGGAAGGCGGGCGTCGCGTTCACTCTTAGTCTCAATGAATCCTGCCTCTGATAGGGTCTATTCTATGCGATGACGGAACGGCTTGCGCACCGAGCCTCTATGCGATAAATCTCAAGCAGGAGGTCTCTCTCGTGAAGATGACAGTCAAGCGTTTCGATTCCCCGGACGGCAGCCGAATTTTCTCGAAGGGGAAGTTCGAGCTCTCTCCACGGGCGGTACGACGGTGGGAAGGGCTAGCTATGCGCCGGGCTGGAAGTGGTCCGAGCACGTCGGCCCTTCGGTCGGCGAAAAGAGCTGCAAGGTCGAGCACGTCTGCATGGTGGTATCGGGACGTGCCATGATCGCGATGGACGACGGCACCAAAGCGGAAGTCGGGCCCGGCGACGTGTTTTATGTCCCACCCGGACACGATAGCTGGGTGCTGGGGGACGAGCCCTACGTCTCCCTCCACTTCCTCGGGTCGGAGCACTACGCTGAGCAGAGCTCCGGCCAGTGACGTTTCTGACCGCGGACCTAGCCGATACCTTTTGCACGCTGAGGCGAGTACGCCAATCACACGTTTTCACAACGGTTCGGCTACCCGCCGGCTTTCATCTATTCGATCTGCGCGGTGCAGCTGGTCTGCTCGATAGGCATTCTCGTGCGTCCCCTCGTGTCGTGGGCAGCGGCAGCGCTCACCGTTATCACGCTCGGCGCGATCGCCTCACATCTGAGGATCGGGTCACCCGAGACCGCGCCGGTTGCGATCGTTTACACCGCAGTCCAGGTGTGGTTCGGGCTCGAGAGTCGCGCTAAAAAGCTTGGCGCCGCTGACCGCTGAGTTCGACTTCGTTTTCGCAATCAACGCTCCACGAGCGCGGCTAGCATTCGCTTCAAGGCCACGTGCCGATAGCTCGCCAACATCAGGCGCTCGACCTCGGCCCAGTCGACTTTGCCGCCCACCTTCAGGGAAGTCCATCCGTGTTTGCCGACGTAGGGCGCCACGAAAAAGCGGGTTTCCTTACACAGCCGGCGTTGCTCCGCACGCGTGGCTTTGAAACAGATCGTCAGGTCGCCGTGATATTCCTCGACGACGGCGAAGGTCTTCTTGCCGGCTTGAAACGTGGGGTGACCGAAGGTCTTGGTTTCCCGAACCTCGGGAAGGGGGAGGCAGAACTTTCTTAGCTTAGTAAGGACCTGTTTTTCCGTGGCCATCGCTATTTCTTCCTTCGCGCCGGCTGTGGACGGCGTTTCTTCGATGGTGCCTCGGCGCCGAACCAGTGGAGCCATTCCCCGGTCACCGATTGTAGTCTCCGCTTGTTTAGATGGTAGATACGCTCACGCCCACGCCGTTCGACATCGACCAGCCCCGCGCCCTCGAGCTCTCGCAGGTGCCGGGTCGTCGTCGGCCAGCGACAAGAGAAGCGTTGGGCGATCTCTCCTGCCGTCATCTCGCCGCCACGAAACCTAAGTACCAGCAAGATGTGTCGTCGCGAAGCATGCGCCAGGGCCCGGAAGACGGCGTCGGTATCGGCGAGTCGGGCCTGCGCGGTTCTAGTGGAGCTCGACCCGCTCGACATGGGGGAACTCCATGGACGGCCGCCCACCTCGGTCGGCGCAATGTTTACCCATCGGCTCCCAGATCGCCATGACCTCGGGAAGCTGGTGGGCGGTGTCGACCGCGGCCTGATCTCGCCACGCAAAAACCTCTACGTAAAACGGCTCCGCGCCTTCGTCCTCTCCGCGAAAGATGAGAGGGGGTTCGTCGGTGGCGAGGTTGTGCTCCCGTAGCGTGGGCCAGTGTTTCGCGAGGTGCCCTCGAAAGGCGTCTTCTTCTCCCTTTTTAACTCGATACGTGGCGATGACGGTTATCGGTTTGGACATGACATTCTCCTTAATTAGCCATTTAGCTAAGTATTAGTCAAATATTAACCAGGTCGCCCTCCGGTTGCAAGTCTTTTTTGTGATTCGCCCCGCCGAAGCCTAGACGTCAGTTGTGGCTCTTGGGAATCGTCCCCCAGGGGCGGGAACGGTTGACAGACGTCTCATTTGTAGTAGTCTCAACGACGCCAAACACGCCAGCCGTAAGAGCTTGGCGCTCTGAGGGGTTCCCAAGCTCCCGCCGTTAGACGGGAGGAAGTAAGTTGCCATCGGTAACCCCTCGCGGGCGAGAGCCTTCTCGCGGCGGCTCGAAAACTCATTCGCTAGCGGAGGCACTCATATGAAAGAGGCGTTGTCCATCACAGTAAATGGGGCGGGCCGCTCTCACGAAGTCGAGCCACGCACGCTGCTCGTGCACTACCTCCGGGATGTGCTCGGACTGACCGGCACCAACGTCGGTTGCGACACCAGCCAATGCGGCGCCTGTACGGTGCTGATGGACGGTATGGCCGTCAAGTCTTGCACCGTGCTCGCGCTACAGGCCGACGGCAGCGACATCACTACCATCGAGGGACTCGCCACCAACGGCAAGCTTCATCCACTACAAGAGGCGTTTTGGGAGCACCACGGTTTGCAATGCGGATACTGCACTCCCGGAATGATCATGACCGCGCTCGAGCTCCTCAAGCGCAACCCGAAGGCAAGCGAAGAAGATATCCGGGCCGGCCTGGAAGGTAACGTGTGCCGCTGTACCGGCTATCAGAAGATCGTGCAGTCGATTGCATCGGCGGCAGTCGGTAAGAAGGGAGGCGCCTGATGGCCAAGCACGTCGGTAAGCGGGTCAAGCGAGTAGAGGACCCTCGGTTCATCCAAGGCCAAGGGAATTACGTTGCGAATATCTCCCTGCCGAACATGGTTCATTTGGCCATCAAGCGAAGTCCCTACGGGCACGCGAAGATCAAGAAGATCAATATCAAGAAAGCTCAAGCGCTCGAAGGTGTGGTGGGAGTCTTCACCGGCCAGGATCTCATCGACGGTGGCTGCCACCCGTTGCCCTGCGGCTTCAACGTACCCGACATCAAGGTACCGGCTCACCATGCGCTGAGCGTCGACAAGGTCCGGCACGTCGGCGACGGCGTTGCGGTGGTGGCAGCGGAAGATCCGTACATCGCCAACGACGCACTAGATCTAATCAAGGTGGACTACGAGCCCTTGCCGGCGGTGGTCGATGCGCGCGGAACGACCGAGAAGAACGCGCCGCAGCTTCACAAAGACGTACCCGATAACACCGCCTTCGAGTGGTCGCTAGGAGACAAAGAGGCTTGTGATGCGGCCTTTGCCGAAGCCGAACACGTTGTCGATTTGGATCTCGTCAATCAAAGGCTGATCCCCAACGCCGTGGAGCCTCGCGCCGCTGTGGCTCAGTGGAATGCCGGGACCGAGGAGATGACTCTTTGGCTCACCAGCCAGAATCCTCACTTGGTTCGCCTGTTGATGAGCGCCTTTACGATGGATATTCCCGAGCAGAAGCTCCGGGTGATCTCACCCGACGTGGGTGGCGGGTTCGGGAGCAAGATCCCGCACTACCCGGAGGACATCATAACCACCTGGGTGGCGAGGAAACTGAACCGTCCCGCGAAGTGGGTTTGTACTCGTAGCGAGTCCTACGTGACCGATGCGCAAGGCCGCGATCACGTGACGTCCGCCAAGATGGCCCTCAAGAACGATGGAACCATCACCGGCATCCGGGTTTCGACGTGGGCGAACATGGGCGCTTACATGTCGACGCTCGGCTCGCTCATCCCCACCGCCCTTTACCTGCCGCTACTGTCCGGCATCTATAAAGTAAAGGGCCTCTTCGGTACGGTATGGGGGACGTATACCAACACCGTTCCTACCGACGCTTACCGGGGAGCGGGCCGGCCCGAGATGTCCTACCTGCTCGAGCGGTTGGTCGACGTGGCGGCGCGTGACCTGGGAATGGATCCCTTGGAGATCCGGCGCAAGAATCTAATCCCGTCGTCCGATCAACCCTACCAAACCCCCGTCGCCTTTCTTTACGACAGCGGCAACTACGAGAAGCTCCTCGATACCGCGGTGAAGCTTTCGGATTACCACGGACTGCGGAAGTCACAAGAAAAGGCACGCCGGGAAGGTCGGCTCGTTGGCGTCGGTCTGAGCAGCTGCATCGAAGCGAGCGGTCCTGCCCCTTCGGCAGTCGTTGGCTCGCTCGGACTGGCCGTGGGTCTTTGGGAATCTGGATCGATCCGCGTACACCCTACCGGCAAGGTCACCGTCTTCACCGGCTCACATGCCCACGGCCAGGGACATGAGACGACGTTCGCGCAGGTCGTCGCCGACCAGCTCGGAGTTGGCATGGAAGACGTCGAGGTCGTGCACGGCGATACCGGACGCATATCGTTCGGCATGGGAACCTACGGGAGTCGGAGCGCGGCGGTGGGCGGTAGCGCTCTCGTGCGTAGTGCCGAAAAGATCCGGGCCAAAGTCATCAAGCTGACGGCTCATTTGCTCGAAGCGGCGGAGGAGGACATCGTCTACGACCAGGATTCAGGAAAGATCTATGTCAAGGGCTCGCCCGATAAATCGAAGCAGTTCGGGGAGGTGGCGTTCGCCGCGTACACCGGTCACAGTCTTCCCGAAGGGATGGAGCCCGGTTTGGAGGAAACTTCCTTCTACGATCCTGCCAACTTCACGTTTCCCAACAGCGCGCACGTCGCGCAGATCGAGATCGACCCCGACACCGGTGAGGTCACGCTTCAAAAGTATTACGCGGTCGACGATGTGGGTAACGTCATCAATCCAACAATCGTCGAAGGGCAGATCGAGGGCGGTATCGTTCAAGGTGTGGGGCAAGCCTTGTGGGAGCATGCCATTTACGACGAAGAGGGTCAGCTTCTCACGGGCTCATTGATGGAGTACGCCGTGCCTCGCGCTGAGAGTTTTCCCAAGTTCGAGCTCGATCGGATCGTCACGCCGTCGCCACACAACCCGCTCGGCGTCAAGGGAGTGGGGGAGATGGGCACGATTGCCGCGACCGTTACCATCGCGAACGCGGTGATGGACGCCTTGGCACCACTCGGAGTCAAGCACGTCGACATGCCGCTCACTCCGGAGCGAATCTGGCGAGCTATGGAATCGGCTCGGAAGTTACAGGAAACGGCATAGGCCTACGCCTTCGGAAGGGAGATAAGAGATGTACGCCGCAAGTTTCGACTACTACCGTCCAAAGAACTTGAAGCAGGCCGTGCAGCTTCTGCGTAGACACAAAGATGCGAAGATCCTCGCGGGTGGACACAGCCTCCTCCCGGCGATGAAGCTTCGGGTAAGCTCACCGTCGGCTCTTATCGACATCGGACGCATCAAAGGACTGTCGGGGGTCAAGGCCTCGGCGCGCTCGGTGCAGCTTGGCGCCATGACGACTCATGCGACCATCGCCTCGTCGAAAGCCTTGAGGAAAGCGTGCCCGGTCCTCGCTGACGCCGCGGCCCAAATCGGGGATACTCAAGTCCGCAACCGGGGCACGATAGGTGGCAGCCTGGCGCACGCCGATCCCGCCGCGGATTTTCCAACCGTGCTCGTGGCCCTCGGCGGAAAACTCACCGCCACCGGTTCTCGAGGAAAGCGCCAGATTCCGGCCGAGAAATTCTTCAAAGACTTTTTCACAACCGCTCTCAGGCCGTCGGAGGTCTTAACCAGTGTTCAAGTTCCGGCAATGAAGTCGGGGATGGCGGGCGTCTACCTGAAGCACCGACATCCTGCCTCCAGCTACGCGGTGATCGGCGTCGCAGCCGTTGTGACGATGAAGAAGGGCGTGTGCTCCAAAGTGAGGCTCGTCGTTGGGGGTGCGACCCCGAATCCGGTCGTCGTTTCGGCGGTGGAGAAGATCTTGGTCGGCGAGGCGCCGAGCGCCAAGGTCATCGCTCAGGCGGCGGCCACGGTTGCAGATGCGATAGGGGAGCCGCTCAGCGACTCATACGCCTCGGGGGAGTATCGTGCTCACCTGGCGACAGTGATAACTGAGCGAGCGCTTAGCGCGGCAGCGGCCAAGGCGAAACGCAAGAAATAGAAAAGCCAATCGACCTGCGCCTCAGGTCCACTCCTCGCTTTGATTTGTCTACCGGGGAACGTCTATTCTGGAACGAACAATTAGGGCAAGGAAGACGACGAACTTGAACATTCAGTCCATCGACGATCTTCAGGCCGGCCTCCGTGAGCACCTCTATGTAGCCGATCGGGGCTTGGCGACCGCGATCTACCTGTCCCTAAAGCTCGGGCGGCCGCTGTTTCTGGAAGGTGAGGCGGGCGTCGGAAAGACCGAGGTGGCCAAGGTCATGGCTCGGCTTCTCGACACCGAGCTCATTCGGCTTCAGTGCTACGAGGGTTTGGACGTGCATCATGCCATCTATGAGTGGAACTACTCGCGGCAGATGATGCACATCCGACTAGCAGAGTCCCGCAAGGAAAAGCCCGACGAGGCAGAGCTCTTCGGTCCCGAGTTTCTGTTGAAGAGACCGCTGCTGCAGGCCATCGACCATTCGCAAAACAAAGCTCCGGTGCTGCTCGTCGACGAGGTCGATCGTAGCGACGAGGAGTTCGAAGCCTACCTGCTCGAAATCCTATCTGATTACCAGATCACCATCCCCGAGATCGGGACCATCACCGCGACTCATCGTCCGGTGGTCACGGTCACGTCCAACCGCACGAGGGAGGTCCACGACGCGCTCAAGCGCCGCTGTTTCTATTTTTGGATCGATTACCCGTCGTTCGAAAAAGAGCTCGCTATCGTGCGTACCAAGCTACCCGATGCCCCGGGCCAACTCGCTCGGCAAGTCACCCACTTCATTCAAGAGGTGCGTCGTGTCGATCTCTACAAGTTCCCGGGCGTGGCCGAGACCCTCGATTGGACCGAGGCGCTGATAGCGCTCGACCAGAAGGCCCTCGCCGAAAGTGTCGTGGAGGAAACCCTGGGCGTCATACTCAAGTACCAGGATGACGTAGAGAAGATCAGCGGTGAGAACGCGCGCGCGATTTTGGAGCGCGTCCGGGCTACCGGCTAGCGCTCGCCGAGGTTCATCGCCTGTGCCATCAATTTCGCCATTAATTCCAGACCCGCCTCAGGCAAGCAACTTCTTTCACAATCTGATTTTGTTCGGTCGCTTGTTGCGCGGACTCGGCCTGGACGTCAATCCGGGACGGATGATGGATCTCGTGCACGCTCTAGGACACATCGACATAGCAAGGCGTGACGATTTTTATCACGCGGCGCAAAGCCTCCTGGTTCACCGACGAGAGGACCTGAAACTCTTCGACGAGGCCTTCGAGATGTTTTGGCAAAAGTCGGTGGACGAGTGGAAGACGGTGGAGTTGAGTCTTGGCGTAAAGAAGACGCGTCGCCGCCCGCTCGTCGCTTCGCGGCCTCTACACAAGGCAGACCAAGACGAGGGCAAAGAAGCGGCGGACGATGCACCACCGGTTGTCGAGACCACGCGCACCTACGGTGCGCAGGAGGTCTTGAGGCAAAGAGACTTCGCAGATCTATCCGGCGAGGAGTTGGAAAACATCAAGCGCCTCATGTCCGAGCTCATCTGGCAACTGGGAGAGCGACGCACTCGACGGCAAAGACCAGGGCATGGGAGTCGACTCGATTTGAGGCGTACGATCCGGCAAAGTCTTAAGCGGGGGGGAGAGATCGTCGAGTGGGCTCGTCGGGAGCCTCGATTAAAACCGCGTCCTCTGGTAGTCTTGGCGGACATCAGTGGCTCGATGGAGCGCTACACGCGTTTGCTGCTGCACTTCATCTACAGCCTCACGCGAGGACTGGATCAGAGGGTGGAGGCATTCCTTTTCGGTACTCGACTTACGTGTATCAGCCGGGAGATGAGGAAACGAGAAGTCGAACGTGCACTTACTGAGGTCTCGCGGTCGGTCCGTGATTGGTCGGGTGGCACCAGAATCGGGCAAGCGATCAAGGATTTTAATTTCACCTGGGCGCGGCGAGTCTTGGGGAGCGGAGCCGTCGTTCTCCTCATCAGTGACGGGTGGGATCGGGGCGATCCGGAGCTACTCAAGAGAGAAATGGGCAGGCTTTCGCGAAGTTGCTACCGATTAGTCTGGCTCAACCCGTTGCTGGGCTCGCCAGAGTACGAGCCGTTGACTCGGGGCATGCAGGCGGCCCTACCTTATGTAGATGACTTTCTGCCGGTGCACAACCTGGCCAGTTTGGAAGAGCTTGCATTGCATCTCGCGAACCTAGATCGGAGGAAGGCTCCGAGACGTCGTTCGCTTGGGAGAAAGGCAGGCTGAGCCAAATGTTCGACGTTCTAGAAGATATCGAGCGCTGGAGGGCCGAGGGGCAGCCGGTGGCGCTGGCCACGGTGATCGAGACCTGGGGATCCGCGCCGCGCGGGGTGGGAGCCAAAATGGCGATGACCGCGGACGCCCGCATTGCGGGCTCGGTAAGCGGTGGGTGCGTCGAGGCGGCGGTGGTCGAGGCGGGTTCGGAAGTATTGAAGAGCGGCGCACCGCGCCTACTGCACTTCGGCGTCAGCGATGAGACGGCTTGGGAAGTTGGCTTGGCGTGCGGGGGCAAGATCGAAGTCTTCGTGGCGGTTCTTGATCACGAAGCGCACCAGCGGGTCAAGGAGTCGCTCGAGGAGGATCGCGCCATCGCGTCCATCACCATCGTAGGCGGAGCTTCGACTGGTCACTCGATCCTGCTCGAAGAGGACAGGACGGTCGTCGGAGCTCCTGCAGATGTGATCGATGAGACGGTGATCGGAGAGGCCGAGACCGCGCTTTCCGAGGGCGTTCCACGTCGGTTCCGGCAGGGGGACACCGAGATCTTCATCGATGTCGTTCTGCCCCCGCCCACCATGGTCGCGGTCGGGGGAGTCCATATCGCCATCGCCCTGACTTCTCTCGCCAAGACGCTTGGTTATCGTACGGTGGTCGTCGACCCGCGTGAAGTCTTCGGCAGCGGCGAAAGATTTCCGCACGCTGATCGCCTCATCTCAGAATGGCCATCGGAAGCGCTGGAAGAGATCGGAGTGAATCGCTCGACCGCGGTGGCCACACTGACTCACGATCCGAAGCTGGACGATCCGGCGCTGCAGACCGCGCTGCGAAGCAGAGCCTTCTACGTCGGAGCGCTCGGAAGTCGAAAGACGCAGGAGAAACGCCGCAAACGATTAGCTGCGGCCGGACTGTCCGCATCCGAGATCGGTCGTTTGTGGGCACCCATCGGTCTCGACATAGGGTCCAGAACACCCGAGGAGATTGCCCTGGCAGTGATGGCACAGGTCGTCGCGGCGCGAAACGGCAAGCTCCCCATCTGAGAACGATGAGAATGTTCTCCTCTTCATGAAGACCGATCTTCCGGCGCTGGTCTTTCAAGACGTCTCGAAAACCTACCAGCAAGCGAGCGGTACGGTTCTTCACGCGCTTCAGCATGTTTCCATTCAGGTGCCGGCCGGGAAGAAGGTCGCGATCATCGGCCGTAGTGGCAGCGGAAAGTCGACGTTGCTTCATCTGGCGGCGGGTATCGATGTGCCAACCGCAGGTGCGGTGATGTTCCTCGGGCGTAACTTGGCCGACCTATCGGATCGCGAGCGGACACTTACTAGGCGGGAAAATGTCGGACTCGTTTTTCAGTTCTTTCATCTCCTTCCGCATCTCACCGTCTGGGAGAACGTCGTGTTGCCAGGTTGGATCGCCGCCGACTCTCCGAGTGAGAACGACGCTCGGGCCCGAGACCTTCTAGGGCGTGTCAACCTGCTCGATCGAGCCGGAGATCCCGCTCAGAAGCTGAGCGGAGGAGAGATGCAGAGGGTGGCCATTTGCAGGGCTTTGCTCCGTCGCCCGCGACTCCTGCTCGCCGACGAGCCCACGGGAAATTTGGACGATGAGAACTCCTTCAAGGTCATGGAGCTTCTGGTGCGGCTGGTGGAAGAAGAGAAGAGCACCTTGCTCTACGTCACTCACAGCCTGGAGCTCGCCGCTCTGGCTGACGAGACCTGGCGTCTCCACAGCGGCATTCTCGAGTGATCCGCTACTTCCTTCGGGACCTGCTTGCACAATTCCGCAGCGGGCGGAGCCTCTTCCTGTTGAGTCTCCTCGGCGTCGCGCTGGGCGTCGCCTCCGTTCTGTCCATACAGATCATCAACCTCAATGCTCTGGGGACCTTCCAGGGAAGCGTGCGGGCGATCAGTGGAGAGGCGGATCTCAGCATCGTGGGTCGCACGCCGTCGCTTTCCGAAGAGATCTTCCCTGAGGTCCTGTCCACCGAGGGTGTGACCGCCGCCTGGCCTCTTTTTCGTTTGGAGGTGGCGCTCGCCGAAGAAGAAGAAGTCTTGCTCGATGTGCTCGGCTTCGATCTTTTCGCACCTTTGAAATTGCCTTGGAAGTCTCCGCCCGCCGAGCTTTCGGCGACCTTGGGCGAGAGCGGTTGGATCGCGGTGTCTCCCGGTTTCGCAGGAGAAAGAGGTTGGGACGTCGGCGATCGCTTCGAGGTCTTCAGTGGATCCCGCCGAGTCGAGCTCCGTGTCGGAGCCCTAGTGGACTTCAAGAAGGCCACCCCACTGGCGAGCCGGAAGCTGGCGGTGATGGACATCGCGCAGGCGCAGAGTCTTTTCGGCAACGTCGGGGAGATTCACCAGATCGATCTGAAAGTCGAAGAAGAGCCCGAGCGCGTCGCGTCGGTGCTTCAAGAGAGACTAGGCCCGTCGGTACGTGTTCTCACGTCCGGGCAACGGGAGAACCAGGCGACGAACTTGCTGAGCGCGTTTCGGCTCAATCTCACCGCCCTGAGTCTGATCAGCCTGTTAGTTGGCGCTTTTCTCGTCTTTTCGAGTACGCAGGCGTCGCTCGTCCGACGGCGGGTGGGGTTCGGACTTCTCCGGTCGCTCGGCGCGACGCGTGGCCAGCTCTTGGGGCTGATTCTCGCGGAAACAGGGTTCCTCGCCTTGCTCGGGGTGGCGCTCGGGATCCCGTTGGGTTACGCCGCAGCCGTCACCTATGTCGACCAAGTGAGCGCCACCCTGACCAACGTCTATCTTCTCGAGGAGATCGAGTCGCTGGTAATCCCGGCCTGGCTATTTCCGTTAGCCACTCTAGTGGGTCTGTCGGGAGCGTTCCTCGGTGCGATCTTTCCAGCCATGGACGTTAGCCGCAAAGATACGCGGGCTCTCTTGGCGGCGTTCACGCTTCACGAAAGGATTGGCGCCGCCGCACTCCCGCTCTTCTTTGCCGGTCTGATGCTTCTCGCCGGAGCCGGAGCGATCTATGGGCTGGCTGGAGAAGGGTGGCGACCGGGCGGTTTCGTCTTGGCGCTGGGTCTCGTTCTATCCATTCCATTGATCGCACCTTTACTGGTGCAGCAGGGTGCCCGCCACACTCGAGGTCGAGGCTTTGGTTTTGCGTTTGGGTTGAGAGGGCTGGGGCAGCAGCTGCAGACGACGCCCTTCGCTATTGCGGCGGTCGCGGTGGCGGTGTGCATGATGGTCGGCGTCACCGTGATGGTCGGAAGCTTTCGACAAACGCTCGAGATCATGGTTGATTCCACGGTACGTGCGGATATCTACATCACGAGCAAATCTTGGACGCGCGGCCGCACCGAGGCGACGCTCGATCCGCAACTCGTATCGGATTTGGCCTCGCACCCAGGTGTTCGGGCTATCGATCGCCTCCGGCAGCTTTTCGTCTATCCCCTCGGCTATCTCGATGACCACCGCATCTCCCTCGCCGGCGTCGACATGGGGCTCGAGCTCAGCGAGGCGCGTTTCTCTCTACTCGAAGGTGAGTCCGAACAGGCGCTCCGCGAAGTTCGCGAAGAGGGAGCGGTGATCATCAGCGAACCCTTGTCACGGAAATTCGGACTCGCTACCGGCGACCGTTTGGCACTCTACACACAGAGTGATGAGGTCGAGTTTCCCATTTCCGCGGTCTACTACGATTTCAGCACCGAAGGCGGCTCCGCGTTTATGGATCTCTCGACGATGGAAGAGCACTTCGGTCCGGGGGAAGTCAGCAACTTGGCTCTCTATCTCGCTCCCGGAATCGACACCGAGCGGGCGGTTGATGAGTTGATGACTCGCTTCTCCGATCGACCGCTCGAGATCCGGAGCAATCGGCTCCTTCGCGAAGAGGTGTTCAGCATTTTCGACCAAACCTTCGCGGTGACACAGTTACTCCAGGCAATGAGCCTTTTGATTGCGGTTTGCGGTATCACGCTGACCCTTCTGGTTATGGCCCGAGAACGTGTTTCAGAGCTAGCGCTCTATCGTGCGCTCGGCGCGGAGCGGCAGCAGATCTTTCGGACTTACCTTGGAAAAGGAATGGGGATGGCGGCCTATGGTTTGGGTCTGGGCGGAGCGGGGGGCGTCATGCTAGCGTTCATCCTGATCTTCATTATTAACCGCACCTACTTTGGCTGGACCATTGCACTTCATTGGCCATGGGCAAGTTTGGCGATCGAGGCAGCGGTCATTCTCATCGCGGCGGCCGCGGCCAGTATCTATCCCGCCTGGCGGGCGGCGCGAACTCCGGCCACCGAGCTGAGAAGAGAGGACATTTGAGAGCTACCCTGTCTTTCTTGCTTCTGTCGATCACGGCGACTCTGCTGTTCGCGAGTGACTGGAAGTTGGCTGAGCCCGACTACCCATGGTCTTTTCCGCGGGACCACTGGTCCCATCGGGAATACCGTACCGAATGGTGGTACTTCACGGGGCACCTCGTCACGACGTCCGAGCCGGCACGCCGTTTCGGCTATCAGTTCACTTTGTTTCGAATCGGTCTACTGACCGAGCGGCCACCCTTCGATTCGAACTGGGCCACCGACAGTCTCATCATGGGACACGCGGCGGTCACCGATACGGACCAGGAAGAGCATCGCTTCAGCGAGCTCCTTTATCGCGAGATTCCTCTCCTTGGTGAGTTTCGAGGGTTCCCCGACCCACTCGTGGCTTGGGTGCGAGGCCCGGTGGGCTCTGCCGACAGATGGACGCTTCGGTGGAACGGGCGGTCATTCGATTTTGCGATGGCCGACGATGCAAAGGGGTTCGCGTTCGACTTGCGCACGGAACCCACGAAGCCATTGGTGCTGCAGGGGCCGAACGGTTTGAGTCGCAAGGGAAGTGAGCCCGGTGCCGCGAGTCTCTACTACAGCTTCACCCGATTGGCGACGGAAGGGACGCTCCGCCTCGACGGCGAGACTCTGGAAGTTCGCGGAGAGAGCTGGATGGACAAGGAGTTTTCTTCGTCGCAGCTCACTGAAAGTCAGGTTGGTTGGGACTGGTTTAGTCTTCAGCTCACAGACGGCCGGGAGCTCATGCTCTACGTGCTTCGGCGCAAAGACGGATCTTCAGATTTCCGACATGCCACGCTGGTTAGTAAGGAAGGAGAAGCCCGATACCTCGATCCCGAGGAGTGGAGCGTCCGGGCATTGGATTCTTGGGAGAGTGAGGATACGGGAGCTGGCTATCCCAGTCGCTGGTCTATAGAAGTCTCTGGCGAAGTCCGCGGCCAAGTCCGCGGCGAGGCGCTCGTGCTCGACGTGAAACCGGTTGTGCCCAATCAGGAGAACCGGAGCGGACTGCCGGGCGGAGTCTACTACTGGGAGGGCGCGGTCACCATTCTTGGCCCCGCGGGAGAAGAGCTAGGGCAGGGCTACGTGGAGCTCACCGGATACGGTGAAGACAACAAACCTCCTGTTTAGAGTGCGATGCGGCCGGTATAGACAATCCAAGAGGGCGGTGTTAAACTCCGGCCGCTTGGCAGGCAGTTCACCAGGCTCGCGCTTCAAACCAACAACAGGCCGGCGGTCAGCGGAATTGCTAGTCGGCCGCGTTCGCATGTGAACAGGAAGGGGCGAATATGGTTTCCGAGGCTTTGGAAGCTATCTTTCGATGGATGCACGTGTTCGTCGGAATCATTTGGATCGGGCATCTCTACTTCTTTAACTGGGTCAATGGCCCGTTTGCGGCAAAGCTGGACGGGGCAACGAAGAAAGTCGTGGTTCCGGAGCTCCTGCCTCGGGCCCTGTTTTGGTTCCGATGGGGAGCCGCTTGGACCTGGATCACCGGTGTCCTGCTCCTAGCGCTCGTCTACTACATGACCAACAACACGACCGCCGGCGAGTGGACGACTGGTGCCGGTGTCATGATCGCCGTCACGTTCCTGGCTGTGTTCGTCTATGATTTCTTGTGGAAGACGTCGCTGGCCAAAAACGTTCGGCTCGCGTTCGGTGTCTCTTACATATTGTTGGCCGTCGTCGTGTATCTCTTCGTGCACGTGGGCGGGTTCAGCTATCGGGGCACGCTGATTCACACCGGCGCCATGTTCGGAACGATGATGGCGTTCAACGTCTGGTTCCGAATTTGGCCCGCCCAACAGAAGATCATCAGAGCGATCAAAGGGGGCAATGCGCCCGACGGTGATCTCGTGAAGTTGGCAGGCCTTCGGTCCAAACATAATACGTATCTGTCACTTCCTTTGCTGTGGGCCATGATCGGCCAACACACGACCTACTTCGCGGGCGGGAACCTCGGCCTCACCGCGCAGACGTGGTGGATCGGTTGGCTCGTTATGATTGCCATTGGCCTGCACATCATCTTCCAGTGCTACAAGAAGGCCGGCAAGGTCGAAGGCTTCTAACGCTATTTCGGGGACAGGTTATTTAACTGGGTAGCCTGTCCCCGAAACTTCTTTCCGCCGAGCTCCCCCCTTCACTCATGACGAGTGCTAACGAAGAGCTTCTTCGCATTAGCGAAGCGATCCTTCGCGCCATTGCCTCCCGTAGCCCGGAATCCCTAAACACCATCCTCGACGAAGGCTTCGTGCACCTTCAATCGGGCGGCGAGCGCCTGACGAAGGAAGAGTTCGTCAGCAACATCGTCGACGCTCCGTACACAATCGAAGAGATCGATTTCGAGTCCATTCGCGTCGAAGTCCAGGAGAAGTCGCGGTGGCGGTCGGTATACAACGGGCGAAAGTGCGGCTGCCCGACGGTGAGACACTCGTTTCCCGAGGAAGCTTCACCGACGTCTTTCAGAAGAAAAACGACGGCTGGAAGCTATGGTTGGCCCATTCTACGGAGCTTGCGACTCAGTAGGAGGCGAAACGAACTCCTTGTCCGACGAAACGGTCGTTCTTCTCGGCTGCGGCGTTTACCTCGCGCTGCTCCTGGCGGTCGGTATCTTCGTCGGTCGTCGCGTCAAGGATAGCGCCGATTTCATCGTCGCCGGACGTCGCCTACCCTTGTGGCTTTGCACCTTCACTCTCTTCGCGACTTGGTTCGGCGCCGGTACCTGTATGGGTGCGGCGGGTGCGGCGTACGGAAGCGGGGTGCTCGCCACGATCGCCGATCCCTTCGGGGCCGGACTCTGTCTCTTCCTCGCCGGGCTGTTTTACGTCCGCGTTCTACGCCGCATGAAGCTGTTAACCGTCGCTGATTTCTTCCGCACCCGTTACGGCCCCCGCGCGGAGCTTCTGGCGAGCGTTGCTATTGTACCGGCCTACGTAGGGTGGACGGGCGCGCAGTTCGTCGCCTTCGGTTACATCCTGCATGCGTTGACCGGCATCGACACCACGCTCGCCATCGCGATCGGAGCGGCTATCGTCGTTGCATACACGATCGCGGGTGGGATGTGGGCGGTGGCGGTCACGGATTTCTTCCAGGCGATCGTTCTGATTGCAGGGCTCGCCATCCTCCTTCCCCTTGTTCTGAAGGATGCGGGTGGTTGGAGCGCGGTCGAGGCGCAGCTCGGCAGCGAATACTTTAGATTCTTCCCCGAGCGCTCCTTCAAAGATTGGCTTTGGTATATCGAGGCATGGGTGGTCATCGGGTTTGGGAGCATTCCCGCCCAGGACCTCTTCCAGCGCGCCTTGGGCGCCAAGGACGAGAAGGTCGCGCAGAATAGCGCGTACTTAGCTGGTCTCCTCTATCTCACGGTGGGATTGATTCCAGTCGCTCTCGGGATTGTGGGCGCAACGGTCATCAAGGACATCGCCGATCCCGAGCTCATTCTTCCGGCTCTCGGCTTGAAGTACTTGCATCCGGTGGCGATGGCGCTTTTCGTTGGCGCGTTGCTCTCCGCATTGATGAGCTCCGCCGACAGCGCGCTTCTCGCCCCCGCCAGTATCGTTGGCCAAAATGTTGTGAAGCGCTTCAAGAAGGACGCCGGCGATGGAGACTTGCTCCGGTTCATCCGCGGAACGGTTCTCGCGATTGCGATTCTATCGCTAGGGATCGCGTTTTACTTCCAGAATATCTATGAGTTGATGGTGAACTCTTGGGCCGTGCTGCTGGTGTCTCTCTTCGCTCCTCTCACGGCGGGTCTTTATTGGAAGAAGGCCAACGGCCCCGCTGCGCTGGCTAGCATCGTTGTGGGCTTCGCCGCTTGGGTCGTCTTCGCGTATGTGCAGTCCGAGTATCCGGCGGATTTGATAGCGGCGGCCCTCTCGGCGCTTGCGTTGGTTTTGGTCACGTTCGCGACACATAAACAATCGCCGCCGCTGCCCCTGTCCGATCTCGAGGGTAACCTCGTCGCCTACCAGGACCGTCTTGGCATCCTTGGCCTGGGCCGCGAGAACTGAGCTTATTCTGTTCAGGGCAGCCTGAGCAGGTCCTCCCTCACCAAGTATTCGTAGATGCGGTCGGCGAAGATCTGGTGCGCATGGGTGTTGGGATGGTTGTCGATGGGTAGGATTCGATAGTCCGAAAGATCCGTCGCTTTGAAGGCCGAGCTCACGTCGAGAAAATGTTCGATGCCGTTAGCTAGCGCCAGCTCCTCGAGCGGTTGGTAGTTTTCCGCCTGGTTCGAAAGGTACGCCAGCACAATGGGGATGTCGTCCGCTTTGCTGAGCGCCGCCAGCTCGCCGAAGACTCTTTCCAGGTAGCGAGCTTGCCGGTCGGTGAGCCGGCCCCTTTCCTCTTCCACTTGGGGTTCTTGTAATTTGACGGCGATTGCGCCGACAACGAACGAACCGTAGAAGGGATAGGTCCGCCCCTTGGGACGGTAGCGATCGGGAAATCGGTCGGGAAGAAACACCTTGTGATCGTTACCGGCGCAAAAGCCGATGAGGATCAAGTCCGGATCGTATTCCATGGCCTTGTGTCGAATCGCGCTTAGATATTGCTGCATGGTGTACGCGCCCACCGCGAAGTTGATGAATTCGTAACGGACTGACTCACTGCCCGAATTCAAGCGATCCTCGAGTAGGGAATGAAACGCGTCTTCGATGGCCACGCCGCTGGGTAACGTGAACGAGTCGCCGAGCACGGCGACACGAAAAACACCCTCTGGTTTGCCGGGTGTGTATTCCTTGTCGCGTAATCCACGAGAGTTAGTCCTGAAGGGGACCAGTTTGAAATAGGTATCGACGTTGGGCTTGAGCTCGAAGACGAGATCCGGATTGGAGGACGGCTGCAGCAGGCCGGAAAGCCCGAGCGCGTTCACACTGTTCACTTTCTCGATGGAAAACGCATCCCATCCGAAAAGATAAAAGCGATAAGCCGTCTCTAGGAGGATGAGACCAAGGAGCGTCGAGAGCGCGAGAACGATGAGGTTGCCGAGAAGTTTCTTCACGGACTATGTAGAGCTCTCGCTTTCGAGGTGTAGCGTTTGTTCCTTGGCTCGTGCGAGCTCGTCTTCGGTCAGGAACCCCGCGCGTGACATCCAGCCGAGTATCCGCTCCTGTCGCACCTTGAGCGAGTCAAGGCGTTTGGCGGGGTGGAGTCGGCGGGGGTCGGGAATCATCGCCGCGAGCAACGCCGCTTCCGCGGCATCGAGATAGGCGGCTGGCTTCCCGAAGTAGGTTCGCGCCGCGGCTTCAATGCCGTAAATGCCATCTCCCCATTCGATGACGTTGAGGTACAGCTCGAGGATGCGCTTCTTCGTCAGTGCGTTTTCGAGTCGGTAGGTCAGAATGGCCTCTTTCAGTTTGCGTTGGAGCGACTTCTCGGTGGAAAGAAAGAGGTTCTTTGCGAGCTGCTGGGTGATAGTACTGGCGCCGCGAGCATACTCACCTCGTTGGAAGTTCTTCCGGACCGACTCGCGGATCTCGTGAAAATCGAACCCCGGGTGGCCGAAGAATGCGGCGTCTTCTCCCATTCGGACCGCTTGGATCACCGGTTCGGAGATCTGGCTCAAGGGGACCCAGTACTGTACACGCTTCGGTTCCGCCCTCTTCGCGCGGGCCTCGGCGGCGCGGGCCGTCATGAGGCTCGTCGTGTCGGGGTTCTTTGACCGCAGAAAATCGACCGCGGGGAGACTGACCGTTAGGTAAGTCAAGTAGGCGATGAAAATGCCGCTGAGCGCCGCGAACGCTGAGAGGAGCGGGTGCCGCCTGAATAATCCTCGTTTACTTGCCGGCTGGTCGGTCATCTTTCACGGCGATGCTAGAGAACGGTCATCGAAGTGTCAAATCTTCTTGTCGAAGCGTTCGGTGTTTCCTATACTAACCATACAATGAACTTCGAATTCAGCGACGAACAACAGGAAATGCGCCGCGTCCTGCGCGATTTCGCGGAAAAAGAGATCTTGCCGAACTCTAAGGAGTGGGACGAAAAGAAAATCTTTCCCATGGAAACGATCAAAGCCCTGGGCGAGCTCGGCTTTCTAGGAGTGATCTTCCCGGCGGAATATGGTGGCGCGGGTCTCAAGTACGTCGACTACGCCCTGGTCATCGAAGAGCTGGCGCGCGCCGATGCCTCGGTGGCGATCACTCTATCCGCACATATTTCTCTTTGTTCGAACCATATTTACGAACAAGGGACGGAAGAACAAAAAAAGGAGTTTCTGACCCCCTTGGCCTCAGGCAAATGGATTGGGGCTTGGAGTCTTACCGAGTCGGAGGCAGGAAGCGACGCCGGCGGCACCCGCGCGACCGCGGTGCTCGAGGGAGACGAATGGGTCGTGAACGGTAGCAAGACGTTTACGACCAATGGGAGTGTCGCCGATGTGGCCATCGCCATGGCGGTCACCGACAAGGACAAAGGCTCCCACGGTATCTCGGCTTTCATCGTCTCGCGCGGCACGCCCGGCTTCAAAAACGGAAAGAAGGAAGACAAGCTTGGCCATCGAGCGTCCGACACGTCGGAGATGATTTTCGACAACTGCCGCATCCCGAAGAGGCTCCTCCTCGGGCAGCAAGGAGAAGGGTTCGTGGCCTCGCTCAAGGTGTTGGACGGAGGGCGGATCGGGATCGCGGCGCTCGGATTGGGGATAGCCCAGGCCGCTTTCGAGTGTGCTTTGGATTACTCGCAGAAACGCAAACAGTTCGGAAAGACCATCTCCGCTTTTCAAGGTATCCGCTGGAAGCTAGCGGACATGGCAACGGAGATCGATGCCGCTCGCTTACTCATGTACCGTGCTGCTTCCCTCAAGGACGACGGTAAACCGCACACCAAAGAAGCAGCGATGGCAAAGCTTTACGCCAGCGAGGTAGCGGTACGGGCCGCGAATGAGGCGGTGCAGGTCCTAGGCGGCTACGGTTACATCAAAGACTATCCGGCCGAACGCTATTACCGTGATGCGAAGCTGACCACCATCGGCGAGGGGACGTCTGAAATTCAACGTCTGGTGATCGCCCGCCAGCTTCTTTCCAAATAGACTCCTCCAATTCCCTGCGGGAAGGCCTCGCAGGCGACCCGCATCTCTAGTACGATCCATCCTTCAAGCGATGACTGTGCAAGATCTGGCGGCGCGAGTGCGGGCGGGGGATCGTCGTGCGCTCGCCCGTGCCTTGACCCTCGTCGAGAACCGCCGACCGGAGGGGCGCGAGCTTGTGGCGGAGCTCTATCCCGAGACCGGAGAGGCCACGGTTTGGGGGTTGACCGGGCCACCGGGCGTTGGGAAGAGCACCCTCGCCGATGCGGTAGCAGCCCGGGCCAACGAACACGGCAAGAACGTCGCCGTGCTCGCGATCGATCCAAGTAGTCCTTTTACCGGAGGTGCGCTGCTTGGCGATCGCACCCGCATGGAAACGGCTAACCAGAGCCCCGACATCTTCATCCGCAGCATGGCGACCCGTGGACACGTCGGGGGATTGGCCGCGGCGACGTTTGAGGCGATCACACTGCTCGATGCGGCGGGGAAGGATTTCATTCTGGTGGAAACCGTGGGTGTCGGTCAGGATGAAGTCGAAGTGGCTGCCGCGGTGGGTTTGACGCTCGTTGTTCTCACGCCCGGATTTGGAGATGCACTTCAAGCCAACAAGGCGGGGCTCCTTGAAATTGCCGACGTGCTAGTGGTAAACAAGGCCGACCAAGATGGCGCCGATCGCCTGGCCGAGGAACTGAGCTCGGCTCGCAACAACCCCTCCGGCACTCCCCCCGTTGTGTGTACTACCGCAACGACGGGAGAAGGAGTGGAACGACTGTTCGAGGAGGCGGCGAAGTTTGACGCGGTCTCGGTTCGCGCCCAGGCGCACCGAAGGCGCTTCGTCGAGGGTTGGCTCCACGAAGTACTGCATCAGCGACTGAGGGAGGAAGTGAAGGACGAAGTTTGGAAGGACGCCGTGGATCGGGTTCTGGCGCGATCTGCCGATCCGTTTGCGGCAGCCGAGACGCTCCTGGCCTCAATTAGAAAAAAGAAGAATCCATGAAGATCCATCACATCGGTATCGCAGTGCATGACCTAGACGAGGCAGCGACTCGATTGGGTGGACTTCTCGGACTCGACCGGGGCCAGCGCTACGACTTACCCGAGTGGAAGGTGTCGGCGCTCTTCATGCCGGTGGGAGACAGCAATTTAGAGTTGCTCGAACCTCACCAGGAGTATTCCAACGTGGGGAAGTTCCTGGCCAATAGAGGGGAAGGACTCCATCACATTTGTTTCGAAGTCGAGGATATCGAGGCGAGCCTCCGAGAATTCGAAGAACAAGGGGCCAAGCTCATCGACCCAAAGCCCCGGCCGGGCGCCGGGGGACACCTGGTAGCGTTCATCCATCCGAAGTCGATGCATGGTGTGTTGGTAGAACTAAAGCAAAAGGAGTGACTAAGAGAGATGGCACAAGCACAGATCGGAATCATCGGAGGAAGCGGCCTCTACCAGATGGACGGGCTCACAGATGTCGAAAAAGTATCTCTCGAGACCCCTTTCGGTTGGCCTTCCGCAAAATACATGGTCGGCACGCTCGAGGGTAAGCGCGTTGCGTTTCTTGCCCGTCACGGAAAGGGCCATCGCATTCCTCCGAGTGAACTGAATTTTCGGGCCAACCTCTTTGGATTCAAGCTGCTCGGCGTCGAGTACATTCTGTCGGCCAGCGCAGTGGGGTCTTTGAAAGAGGAAATCCCTCCGTTGGATATCGTCATTCCCGATCAATTCATCGACCGAACTCGAGGACGCGTATCGACGTTCTTCGGTACCGGACTGGTCGCACACGTCGCCTTTGCTCAGCCGTTCTGCTCGATTCTTTCCGAGCACCTCTTCCAGGCTGGAGCTGGCACCGATGTCAAGATTCATCGAGGAGGGACGTACCTGTGTATCGAGGGGCCTCAGTTTTCGACTCTGGCGGAGTCCAAACTCTACCGCTCCTGGGGTTGCGATGTCATCGGTATGACCAATCTGCAAGAGGCGAAGCTGGCCCGTGAGGCGGAGATTTGTTACTCCACGATGGCCCTGGTGACGGACTACGATTGCTGGCACGAGAGTGAAGAGGCCGTGACCGTGGATGCGGTGATCGCGAACTTGACAAAAAACGCAGAGACGGCGCGTCAAATGATTAGGGAGACGGTCAAGAAGCTGCCCTTCGAGAGAACGTGCGAATGTGCCACCGCACTAAAGTTCGCTCTCATTACGCAGCCCGACCATATCTCGCCCGCGATGAAGCGGGAGCTCGAACCGCTCGTTGGCAAATACTTGAAATAGAGTAAAGGAGAGATTAAAGCGCATGTCCATTCTTGCTGTTGGTTCGGTAGCATTCGACACCTTGAAGACGCCGTTCGGCGAAGTCGATAAGATTTTGGGAGGGGCGTTGAGTCACTTCTCATTGGCGGCCTCCTTTTTTACGAACGTCGGGATGGTCGCTGTGGTCGGCGAGGATTTTACGGACAAGGAGCGGGAGGTCTTCGAAGGGAGGTCCATCGATCTAGCGGGGCTGCAAACCGCTCCGGGGAAGACGTTTCGTTGGGGGGGCGAGTATAGCTATGACCTTAACGAACGTACCACGCTCTTTACCGAGCTCAACGTATTCGAAAACTTCAAACCTACGATCCCCGACGCCTATCGGACATCGGATTTTGTTTTCTTAGGGAATATCCACCCTACCTTGCAAGTGGATGTCGTCGAACAGGTGAAAAGCCCTAAGCTGATTGCCGCCGACACGATGAACTATTGGATCGAGGGTACCCCCGATGAGCTTCGCCAAATGCTGAAGCGTGTGGACGTCTTGTTGATCAACGACTCGGAGACCCGGCAACTCAGCGGGGAGTACAACTTGGTGCGGGCGGCCGAAAAGGTCCACGCCATGGGTCCGAAGACCCTGGTCGTTAAGCGGGGTGAGCACGGAGTGCTCTTGTTTAACGAGAGCCAGCGCTTCGCGGCGCCGGCCTACCCCCTGGAGACCGTATTCGACCCTACCGGGGCGGGGGACTCCTTCGCGGGTGGCTTCCTCGGCTACCTGGCGAGCCAACCATCCATGAGCGATGATGCCCTTAGGCAAGCCATCATCTACGGGAGTGCCCTGGGGTCGTTCTGCGTCGAGGACTTCGGGACCCGACGGCTGGAGTCCATCAGCCGTGCCGACATCGACGCTCGATACCGCGAGTTCAAGAAGCTTACCCACTTCGAGGATATTGCTGTCTGACTAGGTCCGGGCTTTGCTACGCGTAGTTTGACGGCCCTCTGATCTGGGCCCGTAGTCCGAACCAGGGGTTTGACCTCCTTGACTGGTACGATTCCGCTACCAGCAGTCAGTCCCCTCGCCTGTAACGTCCACACCATCAAAACTTTGACGCGGACGGTAGGGCGTGTTAATTTTGGGGCGGAGGCTTGATGGCGGCAAAACGACTCTTCCGCTCGCGCCGAGACGCCTTGGTCGCTGGGGTTTGCGGCGGCTTGGCCGAGTATTTCAACATCGACCCATCTCTGGTTCGACTGGTCTTCATCATCGCGATCTTCTTGGGAGGAGCCGGGTTGGTCGTCTATTTGGTGGCCTGGCTCATCGTGCCGGGGAATCCCGAGCAGAGTCCGAGTCCCTCCTTCGCCAAGAACCAGAAGCTGAAGGAAGACGTCGTCGGAGAGCTGCGGCGAGTAGGCAGCTCGCTGGCGGAAAAGTTCGAGGCGACTGTCGAGGACGACGAAGATCGGCCGGAGCGCCGTTCCACGGTTTTCGTGGGGCTGGCTTTCATCGTCATCGGCGCAGCCTTCTTGTTCAAGAACTTCATTCCCTGGCTGGAGCTCGAGAAGCTGTGGCCGATTCTGCTTATCGGCGTTGGTGCCCTACTGCTAATCGGGGCCGCGCGTCGAGAGAAAGTATCGTAAGAGAACAGCCAGTCGTCTAGAGGCGCAGCGAGGTTAGCCCGCTCCCGTTTTCTAGAGCTCGGCTAGTGGGTCCACATGTGAGGCGAGATGGTGGGCGATGCAGGATTTGAACCTGCGACTTCTACCGTGTGAAGGTAGCACTCTCCCACTGAGTTAATCGCCCAGCCTTCGAATGCTATAAGAAGGTAGATTCTTCGTCAAGCGAGGCGTTTAGATGCCGTCACCGGGTGCGCGAACCACGGCCGTCAACTCCAAGACAAGCCCCTCGTCCGACCCTCGCTCGGACCCCACCAGCTGTGTGGAAGGGCTTCGTCGATCGGTCGAGGGGGTCATCCGTGGCAAACCGGAGGTCGTCACTCACGCGTTGGTGGCATTGTTCTCGGAAGGCCACCTGCTGATCGAAGACGTGCCGGGTGTGGGAAAGACGATGCTCGGTCAGGCTCTGGCTCGATCTCTGGCCGGGACGTTTCGGCGCATCCAGTTCACGAGCGACCTCCTACCCTCGGACATTATTGGAGTCTCGATTTTCAACCCGACGAACTCCGAGTTCGAGTTCAAGCCGGGGCCGCTCTTCGCCAACGTGGTTCTCGCGGATGAGATCAATCGCAGTACCCCCAAGACACAGTCGGCACTACTGGAAGCGATGAACGAATCGCAAGCCAGCGTCGATAATACGTCTCATCCGCTTCCCAATTCCCAAGCCGTTCATCGTGATCGCGACCCAGAATCCCATCGAGCACCATGGCACCTACCCTCTTCCTGAATCTCAGCTAGATCGTTTCTTGATGCGCATTCGTATGGGGTACCCCGACGAGAACCATGAGAAAGAGATCCTCCGCGCGCAGCGGCGGTCTCATCCGATTGACGACGTGGAGCCGGTGCTTTCCAGCGATGACGTGGAAGAGATACAGAGACAGGTACGCGCGGTAGAGGTCGAGGCCTCTCTCGCCGACTACCTAGTCCGGTTGGCAGCCGCTACGCGTCAATCGAGCGATCTCGCTCTTGGAGTCAGTCCGCGTGGCACGTTGTTGCTGCAACGCGCTGCCCAGGCCCACGCACTCATTTCTGGCCGTTCGTACCTAGTGCCGGATGATGTCAAGGCGGTGGCAATACCCGTGCTCGCACATCGAGTCGTTCCTCGCGCTCGCGCCTCGGCCGGAACCGGCAGGGGCCAGGAGGCGGATGCCGTACTGGCCGAGCTATTAGAGACGGTGCTGGTTCCTCTCTAACAACATGTCTCCTCGTCTCCGGGCCGGGCGACGCCGAAAGTGGGGTGCCGCCCGGGGCGGAGGAGCGAAGGGTGCTCGGTTCGTCGAGTTGGCATCCGGTTCCCAGTTCAAGAAGCCTGGCTTCGGGTTTGGTGTGCGCCCCACGCGAGACGGGCTTCGGCTACTCTTCATCCTCGTGGTGATGGGATTCGCCGCGTTCAACACGCGGAACAACCTCCTTTATTTAATGTTCTCGGTAGGTGTCGCGGGCACCCTGATTTCGGTGGTCGCTGGTTGGTGGTCGCTTCGAGGGCTCGAGCTGGTCGCCATGGAGGACGAAGACCTCTACGCTGGCACCAAGTCGACGGAGCGATTCCTAGTGCGCAATCGATCGCGCGTGCTGGACGCGTACGGAATCGACCTGGAGGAAGTTGATTTCCCCGGATCTTCGCCCAAAGGGTCGGTAGCCCACCTCGGGCGGGGGCAGGCCGAAACCGTGTTTCTCGAGAAGGTGTATTCCCGGCGCGGCGTCTTCGAGAGTGAGCGGATGCGGTTGATGACTGGCTTTCCTTTCGGATTGTTTCAGGCGAGACGGGAGGTCCGGCTGGCCCGCAAGATCGTCGTGTTACCTCATATTAGCCAGGTCGACATCTCCTTCGCTTTTCAAGGACGTTCCGGTTCGGTTCCGAAACGACAGCGCCGGGGCGAGAGTGAAGAACTCCTTCGGTTGCGCGAGTACGCATCGGGCGACAACTTGCACCACATTCATTGGAAATCGACCGCTAAGCTCGGGCGGTTGATGGTGAGGGAGTTCTCCGCCGAGCAACGACGGCGTTTCAACATCGTTTTCGATAACACCCGTGAGGAAACACCGAGCGCGCCGGTTGAGCCTTTCGAGCCCATGGTGAGTGCCGCCGCATCTCTCGCATGGCACCTCTCGGCACACCGTTTATCTTTCAGCTTCGCTTCAATCGATGACACGTTTCCTCACGGAGCATCCATCGAGCACCTGAGAGGGGTTCTTTTGTACTTGGCGGTCGTTCACCCCCGCCCACACTCTTCGGGGCCGGACCTTATGACTTTGGCCAGGGAGGCAACCCGTCGTGACGAGACGGTTTTCGTTTTGAGTTATCGAGAAAACGGGCCGCTATGTTTTCTATCCGCGCCACAGCTTCACCTGGTCGATCCGGCGGCGGTACTTTTTCAGGAGCAGACAATTGGTGTCTGAGTCTCCGGGCCCTTTGCCGAGGAGATAACTTCTTTGTCGGCTCTGCGCTTGACTACCGTCATATGGTGCGAGGTTTCTTCGCTCGCCGTCATTCTCACCGGCGACATACCGGTGTGGCTATCGGTCCTCGTCTTGACCGTGATTCCTGTGGTAGGACTTGCCAACGAGACCAGCGCCTGGTTGGGTCCGGCGAGACGCGCGTCTTCGATCCTGGCCATCCTCTATCTGTTGTTTTTTCCTATCGACTGGCTCGTGCTTTCGGACCGATTGATTTTCGCTGTGGTTCACTTGATGTTCTACCTGAAGGTCCATACGCTGCTCCATTTGAGAACGAGACGGGATCGCAATCGGCTCTATGTTCTTTGCCTCTTCGAGATGCTGGCCGCGGCTTCTATGACCATCACTCTGGCTTTTCTCGTGCCCCTCATTCTCTTTGTCCTCGTGGGGTCGTTGGTGTTGTTACTCGAGCAAGCGACAAAAGACACGCTGGTGATCGACGAGAAAACGCTATTCAAGCAAGCGATGCGAACGGCGTCTGCTCTCAGTGTCGTGGTCCTCGTCCTCGCGGGGGCCGTCTTCGTGTTGCTCCCACGCTCCACTCTCGGGGGATTTCGAATTGGCGGTGTTTAAGGGATTACCTCCACCGGCCTCAACGAGCAGATTCGCCTTGGTGACTTCGGGGAGATCAAGCGGAGTCGGGAGGTCGTCATGAGGGTGGTGGTCGACGAATCCCGTCCGATCGCAGCGCCTCGATGGCGTGGTGCGTCCTACGATCGATATGCCGATGGCCAGTGGAGCAAGACCCTGAATGGTATGTCGGAGCTTCCCAGGTCGCCCGATGGTCAGTTCCTGTTGGAGCGTCCGACGGGTGAGGAAGGGATCGCGAGCGAAGTGTTTCTCGAGCCTTTGGATACAGACCTCATTTTCCTTCCGCCCGGCTCTCAACGCCTATCGACACCGCTGCCGTACGTTTTCGTGGATCCATACCTGGCTGTGCGGACCGGAAGGTCCCGAAGGGCCGGTCGGCGCTACACCGTCGAGTGGCAGCCCGACGCGCCTGCGGACTCATCCTCTCTCGGAGCTGTGTGGCTGGGCTACGAAGCACGGCAGTTTTACCTCCAGGTCCCACCGTTCTCCGACGATTTCCATGGGCTGGTGCGCGACGTCGTTCCGGAGGGCAGATCGATACAGGAGACTGCTTTCGCGGTGGAGGAGTATCTCGAAGGGGAGTACGGGTACACTCTCAACACACCACAGCGCCGTCGTGAGGATCCGTTGGAAGACTTTTTATTCGAGATCCGAGCCGGGCATTGCGAATTTTTCGCGACTGCAATGGTGATGTTTTTGAGAGCCCGAGGCGTGCCGGCACGTATCGTGACGGGTTTCCTGGGAGGTGAGCTCAACGATATCGGCAACTTCGAGGTGGTGCGAAAAGAGGACGCCCACGCGTGGGTCGAAGTCTTCGATCGACAACGGGGTTGGATAAGCTTCGACCCTACGCCTCCTGCGCTCGGTGGCAACGAGACCCGTACTTTCGAGTTCGTCGCCAAGAGCATCGATTCCCTCCGGATGTTGTGGGACATGTACGTAATCACGTTCGACTACGAGCGGCAACGCGGGGTCCTGAGGGGGGCGGGCGGAGTACTCGCATGGACGGTAGGCTTGGCGGGCAAGGCGATCGCCCTCGCCAAGGAGAAGGCCAAGTGGTTGGCCTTGATTGGTGGCTTGATCGTGTTAGTCATGGTTGTCGCAAAGACGCGATTCGGTAGGAAGTGGTGGACGAAGCTCCATCTGCGTTGGCCCTTCAAGCCGTTTGCGTTTGGTGGCGTAGGTCCGGCATCCGCGGTTCGGTTCTACGGAGAGTTGCTGGCAAGGTTAGAGAAAATGGGATTCGCTCGCGCTCCTGGAGTGACGCCGGCCGAATACGCTCAGTTACTGGAAGGCCGATTGCCGGGACTGACCGAGCTGACCCAAATTTACTATCATGTTCGTTTCGGAGGCCTCGAGCTTGATCGAGGCGAGCAGGTGCGCGCCGAGCGCTTGGCTACCACGATACGGGTCGCCGCTCTGAGCGACGCCGATCTGGCTGTCATTTCTTCTTCCCTTCAACACGATCCGCGATAAAGTAGACGGTCCCGCGCTAACTGGACGCGCGACTATAACCAAATCTGCCATGAACAGTTCGGCCGAAGTGCGAAAGATGTGGGTCCTCCTCATGGCCGCCTTCGTCGACATGATGGGCTACGCGATGGTGTTTCCATTGCTCCCGTTTTATGCGGTGCGGTTCGGTGGCAGCCCGCAAGTCATCGGGTGGATGGTGGCCTCCTTCTCGATTGCCCAGGTTGCCGCTTCACCTCTTTGGGGTCGTTTCTCCGACAACTGGGGCCGGCGACCTGGACTCCTGATTGGTTTGGGAGGGTCCGCGGTGGCTTTCCTCATTTTTGGATTCGCCGACTCGCTCTGGCTTTTATTTGTCTCGCGCATTGCACAGGGGGTGAGCGGAGGGACGACCGGGATCATGCAGGCCTACGTTGGCGATTCGGTTCCACCGGAGGATCGGGCGAAGGCGTTGGGCTGGCTTTCCGCCGCTACCAGCGCCGGTGTCATGATCGGGCCGGCGATCGGATCGTTGAGCAACTCGCGGCTGGGGCCGGAGGCTCCGGGCGTCATTGCCGCCGGCCTTTGCGTCATTAATCTCATTTTCGCATGGCGTTGGCTCCCGGAATCGAAGCCGCGTGAGTGGGAGCCGTCTACCGAAGAGGTCGAGGTTGGCACGCTGGCCGAAACGGTCGATCCCAACGCAGCGCAGCAGAGAACGAGGAAAACTGTATCGGCGATGCTATGGGAGACGCTTCGGTACCCAAGGAGAGAAACATCGGAGCTGATTTGGATCTACTCGGTGGCCATGATGGCGTTCAGTGCTCTCACCGCCGTTTTGGGACTCTTCTTGATGGAGCGTTTCCAAATGACGGAAGCCAACATCGGTTACATTTTTCTCTACGTGGGGAGCATCTCGGTTGTCATGCGTGCAGGTGTACTGGGTAGTGTCGTTCGTGCCTTTGGTGAGGTTCGGGTCATGCGTCTCGGGGCCATCTTGTTGGCGCTCGGCCTCATCGCTTACCCGCTGCCAGAGAGTTTCTCGGTATTGTTGTTGGTTATGGTTCTCGTGCCGATCGGCACTGCACTTCTTTTCCCTTCGACGACCGGACTGCTATCGCGAAGAGGTGGAAAGGATCAGTTGGGGCAACTCATGGGAGTGCAGCAAGCGTTCGGCAGTGTGGCGCGAATCGTAGGGCCGCTTTGGGCGGGTGCGCTTTTCCAGCACGTGAGCCCCAACGCTCCCTTCTTTGCAGCTGGAGCGGTCGTGGCGTTGGCTGCGATCCTGGCGGGACGTCTCCGCCCCCAGCCTCGTGGTTAGGGCCTCCGATTTGTCGTCTCCGCCGCTCGCCGTTAGGATCACTCGAGGATAGGAGGGAGTTGTGCGTTGGTCTTGCGAGAGGCGGTGAGGTTGGCAGCATGACTAGATTAAAAGTCGGAATTTGTGAGCTACACCCGGAGTTGGCTCCGGGCTCGGAGGCGTGGTCGCGTTTTGTAAACCAAGTGAGCGCGGAGAAGCCGGACGTTTTCCTGCTCAATGAAATGCCGTTCGGGTCCTGGATCTCGGCGGGGGAGAAATTCGTTCCGGAGGCCTGGAAGGCGGCTTGTGATGTGCACGCAAAGGGAGTCTCCCTACTCGGCGAGCTTGGCGCCAAGGTAGTGCTGGGGAGTCGTGCCACCGAGCTCGATGGTCGCCGCGTCAACGAGGCGTTTGTATGGACTAAGGATGATGGGTTGGTCGGAGTGCACACAAAGCAGTTCTTCCCCAACGAGGCGGGCTACTATGAAGCGCGTTGGTTCGAGCCGGGAGAGCGTCACTTCCATGTAGTGGAGGCGGGCTCGCTCAGAGTCGGCTTCCTCATTTGCACGGAGGTAATGTTTAACGAGCATGCTCGCCGCTACGGCCGCAGCGGTGCTCACCTCATTGCGGTCCCCCGTGCGACTCCGCGCGGCACCACCCGTCGATGGATGACGGCCATGCAAATGGCGGCAATCGCGTCGGGCTGTTACGTGGTTTCGTCGAATCGAGGTGGAGTCGACTCGCGCGGCCAAAAGTTCGGCGGCACCGGGTGGGTCGTAGATCCGATTGGCGACATGATGGCCCAGACATCGACCAGCACGCCCGTGGTCTATTACGACCTGGATACGGAGCTCGTCGCCCAAGCCCAGCGTGAGTACCCCTGCAACGTAAAGGAATAGGATCGGGGTCAGATCCAGAAATATTACAAGGGTCTGATCCAAAAATGTGCACGGGAGGCGGATCTCGATGGCCGTCGGGAGTCGGATCTTGGGAAGGAGCGACTCAGCTGTGTGGTATCTGGGCGTTCCGTGTCGGGAACCGGCGTTCACTTCAAGGTTGTTCGAATTGCCTGATTGCTCGGCTGACTGTCGTGTAGTGGACGCCGAAATGGGCGGCGACCGTTTGCTGGGAGTAACCGCCGCTAAGGTAGGCCTTGGCCATCGCCTCGTAGCGATTCGGGAAGTTTTCCTCGAACCAGGAGAGGGGCTTTACAAGAGGACGGAGCTGCGACCGTGACACTCCCCGCAGGTCCTCTGGACTAACCAGCGCTTGCATTCGCTCCACGAACGCGTCCGAGCCCAGATAGAACTCGTTTCGGAGGTCGGTCCAAACGCTCTCTCGATCCTTGCCCGCGTTTACGAACCGCCTATAGGATCCAATCGCGTCATCGCGAGCGTCTCCGAACTGGCGGAGTAGCCAGTCTGTTTCCAACCACGGAGGGGATGGGGCCTCACCGCATGTTGCTCTATAGCTGCTCCACTGCCAATCCTCGGGGTGCAGCGTAAGGCCGGCGCGGACTGGGTTCAGAACGATATAGCGTGCGAGCTCCATCAAGTACGCTTCTTTTTCCACGAGGATTGCCTTATAAGGTCCCTCAAAGACGTGACCAGTGCGGTCGTGCGCACGGTTGAAGCGCTGGCCGTACATCCCGTTTAGCCGCTGCATGCCCCGACTTAAGTTGGGTTCTGGCGTCTGCACGAGGCCGTGGTAATGGTTGGTCATCAAGCAGTACCCATGGCAAGTCCAACCCCCGCGTTCGACGACGTCGCCGAACAGGCGCAGGAAGTCCAACCGGTCCCGTTCGGTTAGGTAGATGTCTTGGCGAGCGTTTCCGCGCGAGGTGACGTGGTACAACGCACCTGGGAACTCTATTCTCAGTGGTCGAGCCATCCTGTAGAGACGGACGAAATTGATGGCTCTAGGCCTCCCTCACCAATTCCTTTGATACCGATTGCGGCTGGAGATTGCACAAAACTGGATCAGACCCCTGTGATAAAACTGGATCAGACCCCTTCTTTGCTTCTTCAAGACCTGGGTTCGGCTGTTTTCTTGGCATATCCGCTAGATACTGGGATAAGCTTTGGCCTATGAACGGGCCATTCCTGAAGAGGGTCGCGATCTTCCTGGCCATTTATTTCGTGGGGTCGCGGCTCGGACTCCTGGTCACTCTCGGGCCCGGCCAGGTCTCACCCGTTTGGCCCCCCACGGGTATCGCGTTGGCCGCGATCCTATTACTTGGATACCGCTTCTGGCCCATCGTTGCTCTGGCGGTGGTGGTCGACCACGCGCTCCGGCTACCGCTCGGAGTTACGGCCATCATTGCCGTGGGTAAGACCGTTGAGGCGTTGCTCGGTGCCTATCTGCTTCGCCGGTTCGTAGGCTTCTCGAATCGTCTTGCTCGTGTCAGAGATGTTCTGGGCCTAGCGGCCGTCGGGGCGGTCTTTTCAACGTTGGTTGGCGCCATCATTTGCGTGGTCGGCCTGGTCCTTGCGAGCGTGGCTTCGTGGGCCGACTTCGTTTCGCTCTTGTGGCTTTGGTGGCTTGGAGACGGCATGGGCGTCCTGCTTGCGGCGCCGCCGATGCTCGTCTGGGCGGCCCGGCCGTCCGTCCGGCTCGACCGACGCACGGTTGCCGAACTGGCCCTCCTGATGACCTCGCTGCTCGTTGCTTGCGAGGCGGCGTTTGGCGGCCACCTCGCACCTTCGGAGTTCGACTTGCCGCTGGCCTACATGCCTTTCCCGTTCGTCATCTGGGCCGCCCTCCGCTTCGGCATGCACGGTGCCGTGACCTCGGCCCTTTTAACCTCCATCCACGCCATCGCGGGTACTGTTCATGGGCACGGTCCGTTCGTGCGATCCTCGCCAATAGAGAACTTGATTCTATTGCAGGCATTCGTCGCGGTCATCGTTCTTACTGCACTCGTGCTGGGAGCCGTAACCACCGAGCGAGGGCGGGTCGCCAGGGAGCTCAGGAAGAGTCAGGGTCGCTACAATTTGGCCACCACCGCTGGGGCGGTCGGCGTCTGGGATTGGGATCTCGAGACCAATGAGATTTATGTCGACCCCGTCCTAAAGGGCATTCTTGGATATCAGGACCACGAGATTCAAAACCATATTAGTGATTGGGACAAACTCGTTCACCCGGACGACGTGGAACGCGTCCGGGCGGAAGTGATGAGCCATCAAGTTGCAGAGGCGCCTCACTACGAGGTTGCCCATCGTGCCGTTCACAAGGACGGCAGCACACGCTGGTTTCTGGTCCGCGGGAACGCGCGACGCGACAAGGACGGCCGGCCGGTTCGCATGACGGGAACCAGCATCGACATTACGACAAATCGTCAGGCCGAAGAGGCCTTGGAGCAAAGCGAGCGGCGAGCCCGCAAGCAGCTCGCCGAACTGGAGCACCTCTATCAGACTGCCCCGGTCGGCTTGTGCCTCGTGGATCGCGAGCTTCGGTGGGTCCGCATCAACGAACGGTTGGCCGGCTTCCACGGGAAACCTGTGTCCGAGCACATCGGCCGCCGAATGAAGGACCTGATACCGGAGATCGCGGCGAAATCAGAGCCCGTTTACCGCAAGGTGTTCGAAACCGGGGAACCCATCGTGGACGCCGAGGTAAGCGGTGTCACCCCTGCCGACCCGGATAGCGAGAGGCACTGGCTAGCCAGCTTCTACCCCCTTAAACTCGACGATGGGACGGTCTACGCCGTTAGCAATGTTGTTCAAGACATTACTTCCCGAAAGCGCGCGGAGATGTTGCAAACGGGGAATAGCCGCGTGCTCGAGCTGCTTGCCGAAGACCGCGACATCGTCGAGGTCTTCGAGGAGTTGGCCCGCACGGTAGAAAGCCAACTTGGTGCTTCGTCACGTTGCTCGATTCTGTTGGTCGACCGGCAAAAGAAACACCTCCGTTTTTGCGCTGCACCGAATCTCCCCAAAGAGTTCCACGAGAGCGTCGATGGTTTGCCGATCGGCGCCTCCGAGGGCTCGTGCGGTACCGCGGCGTATCGTCACCAAACGGTCATTGTGGCGGACATGATGAACGATCCCCTGTGGGAAAAATACCGAGAGGTGGCGCGGCGTTTCAACCTCAAGTCGAGTTGGTCGGTGCCGGTTCTCTCCGAATCCGACCAAGTACTGGGCACGCTATGTGTCTTCCACACTCGACGCCACGAGCCGACCAGTCGGGAGACGGATGTCACCCAGAAGGCTGCCTCGCTAGCAAGAGTTGCTATCGAGCACACGAAAGCACTGGCAGCGCTTCAGGATCGAGAAACGGCGCTCCGACAGAGCCACGCCAAGATCCAGGATCTGGCTGGACGGCTCATAGTCGCGCAGGAGGAAGAACGGCGACGGCTGTCGCGGGAGCTACACGATGGTCTCAATCAGCACCTGGCTGCCCTATCCTTCGAAATAGGATTCCTTCGGTCGCGGCTACCCGAGCAGAATGCCGACATGCGTGAGCGTCTTCTTGCGCTTCAGACGAGGGCGGCTCTAGTAATCGAGGATGTCAGACATATGTCTCGCGAGCTTCACCCCGCGTCACTGGAGCACTTGGGACTCGTATCGGCGTTGAGAACTCACTGCCTCGAGATCGAAAAACAAGAACCGATTCGGGCCAAGCTGACTCTAGTCAAGGTACCCGAGGATATTCCTCGGGAGGTTGCACTCTGTCTGTACCGCGTGGCGCAGGAGGCCCTTCGCAATGCGGTCAAGCATTCTGGAGCGCCAGAGGTCCGCGTGACCCTGACCGGCGCCGAAGGAGGCTTGGAGCTTTACGTTGCCGACAGCGGTTCGGGTTTCGATAGGGAGGGGACTCACGGAGGGCTAGGACTCGTAAGCATGGAGGAACGAGTGCGACTCCTCGGGGGGAGCTTCCGGCTTACATCGCAGCCCCGGCTCGGGACGCGCCTGGAAGTTCGTGTGCCGGTGAGTCAGACCCAAGAGCCGGTAGGGGACCCCACGGTTCAGAAACACCGCGCCTGACGGTTCCTACTCATGGCGCAGCGCGAGGACGGGGTCCAAGCTTGCCGCTCGCCGGGCCGGCACATAGCTCGCCGCTAGCGAAACACCAGGCTGAAAGTCATCGCGCCGAACTCCATTTGCGTCCGCGAGCGGCCATTCGAGTGTCCGGAATTGAACAAAGCCCGACCCTCGACGCTCGCGTCGAACTTGAGCTATGCTGACGCCGCAAGAGCCAGCATGATCGTACAGACTGCTCCCGAAGGTGCACCGCATTTCATCATTACGATGGCGGAGCATACGAGCTTCGCCGGACAGCTCGCGAGGATTTTCGGCAACGAGAGCTTCGAGCCGGTGGAGCCCCGGGAGGAAATGCTCTACTTGATCGATCATCACGATCAAGGATGGCGGGAGCTGGATGCCGAGGCCCCCATGGATCCCAAGACCCGGCTTCCTTATCATCTCGTGGAGACGCCTCTAGAGAAGATCGTCAAAACCAGCGAGCGCTCTCCGACACTGAATTCCGAAAGGCACCCCTATTGTGGGCTGCTTTCGAGTATGCACACATGGGGGCTCTACAACGGCCGCTATGGGCTATCCGACATGGTGCTGCTCGACTCGATCTCGGAAGCATCGAGACCGCTGGTCCAGTCGATGTTGGACGGTGAGCTCGAGCGGCAGGAGCGCCTGAAGGCACAACTCGCCGCGAGCCCGGAAACCGCGAAATGGATTGATGAACCCCGGCTGATGCAGAACTACAAACAGCTTCAGTTTTTCGACACCGCTGCACTCTATTTTCAGATGCGACACGACGACGCCCGGAGCGCAGGGATATTCGACCACGTCGCGTTAAACGCAGAGGAAGACGTCGAGGTTGCAGTAACTCGTCAAGCACCGGGCCTCTATGGCTTCGCGCCGTTCCCGTTCAGCGAAGAGGGGGTGGAGGTTTCGTTCACCGGACGCTACCTTGCGCCCCTTGCCGAACAAGAGGACCGGGATCTCGCCGGAGTGTTGGCGGCGCTGCCGGAGAGCTCGCAGACGGTCAAGCTGGTTTCGGGAAGCTAGGTTTTTGACTCTGGTCGGAAACTGGAACGAAGACCTCTAGTTCCGTTCCTCCTCCTGGGCGAGACTCGATCCGAAAGGAACCGTTCAAGAGGCGGACTCGTTCTTCCATGCTGAGCAGGCCTACGCCCTGAGCGGGCCGAGCTTCCTTGATATCGAAGCCGACGCCGTCATCTGAGATAGCGAGGTGCAGTCCGTTTTTCTCTGCTGCGAGCCGCACCGTTGCGGATGCCGCGCCGGAGTGCCGCTGAATGTTGCGAAGCGATTCTTCGGTAATTCGGTACAAACACAAGGCGATATCGAAGGGAACCGGGTCGGGAGAATCGCGGCATCGATTTGGATAGAGATGCTCTCCTTCTTCCTGAAATCCTGGCAAAGCGACTTCAGGCCGGCGGCGACTCCTACATGCTCGATCCCCGCGGGATGGAGCTCCTGAGACAGGTGGCGTACGTCGTCGATGAGGGCCACCGTTCGTTCCTGAAGGGCGCCGACCGTCTTTCGAACAGACTCGGCGGGCCCGGAAAGCTCTCTTTCCAACATGCTCAGAGCTTCTCGACAAGGCCGCCAACTTTTGGTTCACGTCCTCGTGCAGCTCCAGGGCGACGTGCCTACGTTCGGTTTCTTGCGTTTTGATGAGCTCTCCGGCCAAGTATTGAATCTTCTCGTGACCGAGGCGAAGGGCGGCCTCGCTCTCCCGCAACACCTCTTCCGCGTGCTTGCGTTCGGTGATGTCGAGCATAAAACCCCTCAAGATGTGCGGTCTGCCGTGCCGGCGCTCCACGCTTACGTGATCTTGGACCCAAACCACGTCGCCATCGGCGGAGATCATTGATACTCGTCCGCGTAGGCGTCGCTCGCCTCTTGCATTTGGATGACGTGGGCGACGATCCACTCTCGGTCTTCGGGGTGAAGGTGCTCGACCCAGAAGTCCTTTTCGAACCATTTCTCCACAGGGTAGTCGAGGATGGTGCTCGTCTGAGGGCCCACGTAGCGCGTTTGCCACGTTTCGGCGTCGGCCTCCCACGGAATCACGTCGGTCCGCTCCACGAGCAGTTGAAAGCGCGCCTCACTCTCCTTGAGCGCATCTGCTGCTCGACGTCGCTCCGTTATGTCTCGAACTACGGCGCTAATGCCCCACACCGTGCCGCAGTCTCCGATCAAGGGGTAGTAGCTGGCATAGCCAGTCTCGGCGGCCGTCCGGATCGGTCGGGGATGGGCCGCAGACTTCGAGATCCAGGACCGGCTGCCCATTTTCGAGTATTTGGCGAAGCACCGGCTCCAGTCGCGGTGCGACCTCCGGGATCACCTCATGAAAGTGGCGACCGATGTGCTTTGAGACCGGCTTACCATTAATCTGAGCCAGTCTCTCGTTGACGCGTTGGTAACGCAGCTCGCCAAGCCGAAGGGGGCGGTGTCGTATAGGTGCAACAGCTCGAAGGACCTCGTCTTCGGGCCTCAGCTTTTCAGGGGCAGCCATGTGTCTCGGATTCGTCTCTTCTCAGGGCGTGGGAAGCTGTGCGTCGGGGCCGAGCGGCGCTTGAACCTCCCATACGCCGCGATCGAAGTCTCGAACCAACGTCCTCATGTGGTCCATCACTGTTTTGAATTCCGCTGTTCCGCCGATAGCCTCGGCGTCTTTGCGACGGGCCTCGGCGTTTGGATAGCCCATCTGCCAGATGACCTCCGGAAGCTCGCCAACCGGATCCACGATGCGATCCAGGACACGACCGCTCGGATACTTCAGCTGTTCGCGTACTTCACTCGCATGGATGCGATGACTCAGCATCGCACCGCGCTGGTCGGGGTTTGCGTAGTACCAGTTGGTAACGACGATCCCTCCCGGAGGCTGAGCGGTGGGGGAGAGTCCCGCCTTAGTGAGTATCACCGGTGACAACGGATCCTTAACCTGCCACAGGGTTCGCTCGAAACGCTGGATCAGAGTTCGCATACGGTCCCGAACGCCTTCGAACGCGTCGCTTGCGGCACGTGCATCCATATCCCGATCGTGAGCGGCGATGTCGGCGAACTCACACTCCCAAATCACGTCCGGAAGCTTGTCGGCGTCGTTGATGCGCCGCAACACGCGGCCGCGAGGCAAACCAAGACGATCACGGACGACGGAGGCGTACAGACGGGTCTCCAGCACATCATCGGCCATGCCGGGGTTGGCGTAATACATGTTGAAGACGACAAGGTGGCCGGAGTCGCCTTGGGCGTAACCCTTTTGGCAGGGCAACAAATTGAGGCCAAAGAGCACTAAAACGGTGCAAAAGGTTTTCACTCGACTCCTCCCAGATCTGAGGCTGGATGTTAATAGAGCGGAGGCGATCCGGGCAACCGGCTCGCCTTTTCGAACCGTGTAGGTGAAAAATGCCGTGCGTGTCAACTCCCGAATCCCACACAAAACTCTGCTAAGATACCGCGGCCGTGAGAGGGAGCGCCATGAAAGAGAACCAAACGCTAGGATCTGGAAGAAACATCCCGGTGAGGAGCTCGGCGATACCGGGGGCTTGATATTTCCCGCAATTTGCCGGAAGATCTACGTCACCACTACCAAAGGGGCGGGGTAGCTCAGTCTGGTTAGAGCGACGGACTCATAACCCGTAGGTCGGCGGTTCAAGTCCGCCCCCCGCTACCAACTTCCTCCGATTCCATCTGTCGGAGCTTTTGCGGCAGTCCCGGCGTGTCGAGTCCGAGCTCGTCGCACATATTGCCGAGGTGGACGAGCGGCGACTCTATGCACGTGAAGCCTGCCCATCGACGTTCGCCTACTGCACCGAGTCCTTGAATATGTCGGAGGCCGAGGCCTATCTCCGAATTGGAGTGGCGCGCGCTTCGTGGAGACACACAGTCAGCGTTGCACGGAACGTGACCAACTGCAGTTTCACCACCGGCGGCCCTACGTCCGTCGCGGCGACCACTCCCTGGAAAACATCCACTTGATGTGTCCCACGCACAACGCCTACCTTGCCGAGTGCGACTACGGCAAAGGAGTGATGGAGAAGTACAGGCGCTCTGGACGCTGTGTGCGGGAACCGGCGCCTGTCTGCTCCATCGAGACAACCGACTGGCACGGCCGAATCGGGGCGGTTATGTCACGTACACTGCCCAGCCACTATCAAGCAACTCGTTGAGGAACAAACCGCGAATTAACTCGGGATAATCGTGCGCGGGACGGTACACGATGCACGGATTGAAAACGAGGCAATAGCCGAGCTGGTAGCCCGGGTGCTGACCGTCGCGCTTGCCGGGGATCGGCTCGCCCGGTGAGTCCCCATCTTCACGCATGTTCAGCTCCGGATTCGGTGTGTAAGAAAGTTTGGTGGGTGGATCATTGAGTAGGTAGTCGGAGGGCGCCTCCACCGACGATTCGGACGGTCCACTTTCGCACCGATGAGGGCTTCGGGTCACGTTCTCTGTAAGTCGTACCTGCCACTTGTTAGCCTATCTCGATTAAAACAGTCGGTGGGAGGTTTGACAGGAGCCTCAGAAGGGCCTGCCTGCTCCATTAGCTTTTGGGGCTTGAGAACCAGTCGGGTTTTGGAGCAAAATAATGGGGTCTCCGGACCCCGACCGGAGAGCAGGTAAAAATGGCAGGAGGAAACTCATGCGTATGAGGACGATAGCGCCGTCAATCATTGGCATTATTGTGGCGGCTAACTTCGCCGTAGGTCAGTCTCTCGCGGAGCTCGCAGAGAAAGAAAAGGAGAGGCGGAAGAGCAACGACCAGGAAGCAACCATCGTGGTCAAGAACAGGGGAGTATGGCTGGTCCCGGTGACCTGCTCCCTAAAAACTGTGACAAGTCGAAAGCAGAAGTGAGCTGAGATAATGGCCGGGAAAAGGAGCGGTCATGAAGAAGAAGCGGTTCACAGAGGAGCAGATCATCGGGGTCTTGAAAGAGGCGGACGCGGGCATGGCGGTGACGGAGCTTTGCCGCAAGCACGGGATGTCGAACCCGACGTTCTACAAGTGGCGAGCGAAGTACGGTGGCATGGACGTGCCGGATGCGCGACGTCTGAAACAACTCGAGGATGAGAACCGGCGCCTGAAGGGCTTGGTGGCAGACCAGGCGTTGGACATCCAGATGCTGAAAGCCGTGAACGCAAAAAAATGGTGAGTCCTGCCGTGAAGCGCGAGGCGGCGACGTGGCTGACGGAGAAATTCAGAGTCAGTCAACGTCGTGCGTGCAGGACGTTGGAGCTCAGCCTCGGTACATGCCGCTATATCAGTCGTCGCGACGATGGTGGTGTAATACGTGAACGGATGCTCGCCATGGCCGAACAACGCCCTCGGTTCGGATACCGTCGCCTCTGGGTTCTACTTCGCCGCGAAGGCCACCGGGTCAATGTGAAGCGCGTCTACCGTTTGTATCGTATTGAAGGACTGAAGCTTCGAACGAAGAAGCGCAAGCGGGTATCCCACGAACACCGGACGCCGTTGCGTGAACCCAACACGGTGAACGAGCGATGGTCGATGGATTTCGTCTCGGACCAGCTCGCCAACTCTCTCCGATTCCGTACGCTCAACGTCGTCGATGATTGCAGCCGCGAGGCGTTGGTGATCGAAGTCGCCAGATCCTTGCCCGGCTCAGCGGTTGTCAACGCGCTCGAAGCGGTCGCTGAACTACGCGGCTACCCAGAACAGATTGTCATCGACAACGGTCCGGAATTTCGAGGTCGCATCCTCGACGCCTGGGCCTACGAACATGGCGTCGAGCTCCGGTTCATCGAGCCTGGGAAGCCGACACAGAACGCGTTCGTAGAAAGTTTCAACGGTCGGTTCCGAGACGAGTGTCTCAACCAGCACTGGTTCGTCAGCCTGGCAGACGCCCAGCGCACAATCGAACAATGGCGCCAGGATTACAACACGGCGCGACCCCACAGCTCGCTCGGCAATCGAACACCAGCTGAGTTTGCTCGGGAACGCGTCGCATGATGGCCGTGTCTCGTGGATCTTCTGCCTTCGGGTCATACTAGAAAAAGGGGGCAGGTCACCGGAGGAGCCGGAGAGTGAGGACTCGGCGGAGCCCGTCGGCGAGTCTGAGAATGCCAAGGGGCGGGCTAGCAAGCAGGAAATCCCCGCAATAGAAGAGTGTAGGGTTGCCCAGGACACTCTCGGCGACTTGAAGCGCGACCAACGACAGTTAGAGACGCGGTACCTTCAACTCCGCAGGAAGGCACAGACCGCGAGAATTCTCGACACGCACGGACGCCGGGAGTTGGAAGAGGACGATTGGCGAGTTTCCCGCGATGAGGGTAACGAGATTCTCGGGGAGCTGACAGCGGTTAGGGCCGGGCTCAACGACACGAATACAAAGGTTGACACCTACTTGCAGAGGGTCTCAGAAACCTGCCAATAGAGTTACCGAGCGGTGCTCTAGCTTGGTGTCTCCGCCGGGACTCGCCGTCGTTCACCGGCCCCCAGGTTTTCCTCGCCGGCGGGAGTATGTTACTTTCCCGATCGAGATTTGGTCTCCGAGTATCAAAACATAGCTACTACGGCCTCCGCGCCAGGCTTCAGGTAAGCTCTGGCTCGAAGCGTCTAAAAAAGAAGATGGCCCCCTTAACGTGAAGCACCACATCAAACAATACCCTCTGGAGCAAGGCGCTTTGGAGATCGAGTTCATCGAAGAGTTTTTCGGAGAGTTCGACCGGAAGAAGCGCGCCGCGGAGATTATTGAACGCCTTGCCGATCGAAGTCACCTCATTCTTTTCGCCGAAGCGGCGCTGCCCCACGACCCGTCCCAAACGGCTCCGGTTTCGTTCAAGGTAGCGCACGAGATCTTTCAGCATGAGAAAGACCCGTCCCTGGCCGACCTCGTGAAACGACTGGACGGTCCCGTTAACTTCTACGGCCGGCGCGTACTGTATAGCTGGATCGGTGGCACGCGCCGAGATTGGCGCGGACAAGGGCACTTCCGGGCACTCACCGAACAACAGGAAGTCTGGGCGGTGGGCCAGGGTTTTCACGAGGTGGTGGTCAAGACCAAGAACAAGTTCTATGAGATGCGCGGCACGCTCACGCATCTCTGTTTCGATGTCATCAAATACGAACGAGACCCGACCGCTAACCAGGAGTCCAAGGTCTACCTGAGCAAACAGCTCGGGTTGGATTTGCTCAAAGAACACCGGAGCGAGAAAACAGTCGTCCAAGCGGTTTCGAAGCCGAAGGACTAACAGCCCCCCGCTAGTTTCGGTGGCCGATCCCGGAGACGCAAGTGGCGAGATGGGATCTGACCGTCGTCTGGCCACGCTTTTTCCTTGCACATCGTATTTTGACGGCAAAACAAGTGTCAGCGGGGCGGAACTGTTGGAAACCTCACATAAACGCAAGCTAGAGGACATGCTCGAACGGTAGCGAACGTATACTGGCGGGTGGAGGTGGTCGATGCTTCTGCACGCAGTCGTCCTATACACGATGCTGGCTCCCAGCCAGAAGATCGTTCAGGTTGTTGAAAAAGACGCCATACCGGCGATCGATGATCCCAAGTTCGTGAGCGCTGAGGAGGGTGACAAGTTCCTGTCCGACAACGAGCTCGTCATCGGGCTCTTCGATGGGGAGGCGGCGAAGGCTTACTCCGCCTGGATACTCGATGGACACGAGATCGTGAACGACCGGCTCGGAGACACACCCGTCGCCGTTACTTGGTGACCACTCGCGCATACGGGCATCGTGTATGCCCGCGAAGTGGAAGGGGAGGAGCTCACCTTCGGTGTCAGCGGAAAGCTCATCGAGGATTCTTTGGTGATGTACGATCGCGAGACCGATAGCCTCTGGCCGCAGATCGATGGGACCGCGATCTCGGGACGCTACGAAGGCAAGCAGCTTCGTTCCATCGCCTCCTCGCTCTTAACCTGGAAGGAATGGAAGAAGCTCCATCCGGAGACGCTCGTGCTCCACACCGGAGAACGCGCGCGCGGCTCGGCTTACGCGAGCTATTTCAATGACCGTTCCATCGGGATCGGTTACGCGACGGTGACCGACAAACGCCTGCACGGGAAGGAAAAGGTGATCGGCGTCTACGTCGAGGGGCAAACGTTGGTATTTCCTCTGAAGAAGCTCAAGAAAAAAAAGTCGGCTCAAGTGCGGCTGGCCGGAGTGCCTTTGGTGGCGGCCTACGCCAAGGGTGCGAAGACCGCGGTGGCGTTTTTGGCCCGGTCGGAGAACGGCCGCGAGTTGACGTTCGGCGAAGTCGAGAAGGAAGACGATCGCCTGACGATGAAGGACGAGCAGACGGGTACGACATGGCTGGTCCTTTCGGGAGAAGCCATTGTCGGTCCTCTTAAGGGCGAGCACCTAGAGCCGGCCCGCGCTCTCGTTGCCTTTTGGTACGCGTGGCAGACCTTCAACCGCGATTCCGAGATCTGGGGAGAGTAGGAGGAACCGGCGTCAGGCGGCCGCTTGCGGCTCTTTGGGCTCTTCTTCTTCGATTGCCATCAAAAATGCGGCGGCGAGGCACTCCAATAGCAGCAGCATGCTCGTAAAGGACTTCGTCATGACGACGCTTTTTTCCGCCGCTTCCGCCACTAGCTTCCGCCGGCAGACGCCCGCCAACTGGCTGTCGGCGTGACAGGTTACGGCGACCGTCTCGGCCCCCATTTTTTTTCCCAGGAGCTCGGCCGCCCTAACCGCCTCCGTCGTTTCGCCGGACCGGGAGATGACGATTCCCGCCGGCTTACCGGTTCGGGAAAAGAGGGAGCTCGGATGCAGGAACACGTCGGAAGCTGTATTTGGATGGGTGCTAGAAATTCTAGCGTCGAGAGGGATGATAGATGGCAAGACACGGTCACGGCGCGACCGGCGCGACCCGCGATGGCGGTCCAGGCCGACGCCGCAGAGAGGGCCAGGTAGTACGAGGTCCCGCAGCCGGTGAAGAGCAATCTCTTGTCGGCAAACCCTTCGAGCGTGGCCCGGATGTTCTCTCCATCCGAACGGAAGCGGTCGAACGTTTTAGCCCAAGCCTGGGGCTGCTCTTTGATTTCAGTCTCAGTAAAGGTGGTCATAGTCTTAGGGAACTAGTAGTGTCGGGCGCAGAAGGCGCGGGGCTCGGTGCCGGTAATGAAAGTCTCGGACTGGGCGTTGGGGCAAGATGCTCGCGCGAGCTGCCCCGTTTCGGAATCGATTCGGGCGAAGGTCACGCCGCTGGGTGGCTCGAACACTCCGGTCTCTCGACCGGAGACCGCGGACTTCATGAAGCGGGTCCAAATAGGCAATGCCGCCTGGGAGCCGGTGAGTCCCAACGGCTTGTTGTCATCGTATCCCACCCATACGACGGCGAGAAGATCCGGGGTGAACCCCACGAACCAGGCATCGCGCGTATCGTTGGTGGTGCCGGTCTTGCCGGCAGCGACCGCTCTGAAACCGCGCGCACGGATCTCTCTCGCCGTGCCCTGGTCGATGACACTTCGCATCATGTCTGTTACCAGATAGGCGCTTGCGGGGTGAGCTACGGCATGGCGGCCGGTCTCGACACTGTCGAGGGTCCGTCCCTTCGCGTCCTGGACCTCGACGAAGAATCGAGGGTCGACGCGAACACCATGGTTGGCGATGACCGTGTAGGCGGTGGCCAGATCCAGTGGTGTCATCTCGAAGGCTCCGAGCACGACGGACGGGTATGGCTGGAGACTACTGTGCGTCCCGATCGCATCCCAGAGCTTGACCACTCGTTCGTAGCCGACTTCTTTTCCTACTTTTGCGGTCGCCACGTTGAGTGAGCGAGCCAAGGCGCGACGATAGGTGACGTCGCCGGAGAAGCGATGATCGTAGTTGGACGGGCGCCATGGCCTTCCTCCGTGCCAAATCGTTGTGGGCTCGTCGCGCACGATGCTGGCGGGCGTGAAGTATCGGGTCGAAGAACCGCCGATGCGCGTCAACTCGTAGCTTCGCTCGAAAGCGGCGAGGTAGACGAACGGTTTGAACGCACTTCCCGGCTGACGCCGTGCTTCGGTCGCGCGGTTGAATTGACTGAGGCCGTAGCTTCGTCCACCAACGAGTGCCAGGATGTCGCCGCGCGCCGGATCCATCGCAATGAGGGCGGCCTGGACGTTCCGGGGTTTGTTCTTTCCGGAGAGCTTCTCCTCGATCTCGGTGAGGCCTTCCGCCACCGCGCGCTGGGCGGCGGTCTGAAGATAACGATCCATCGTGGAGTGCACGGTTAGGGTCACCGTAGCTTCAGGTGGGTAGCGGTCGAAGAGCTCTTCCCGGAGGGCGTCTATGAAGTAGGGGGCCTCACCGACGTCCACCGCACCCGGCTCGATGGCAAGTGGCCTCGCGGCGGCCGTCTCGGCGGCGGCTCTCTCGATGAACCCATGGCGTGCCATCTGGCCAAGCACGATGTCCCTACGCGCCCGGGCCTTGTCCGCATGGCGGAAAGGGGATGCGGCATTGGGCGCACGGATGAGGGCGGCCAAGAGGGCGGCTTCTTCGAGCTCCAGGTTCTTGACGTCTTTACCGAAAAAAATCTTGGCGGCTTGACCGACACCGCTGATTCCGAACGAGCCGCGTTGGCCCAAATACACATCGTTGAGATAGAGCTGGAGGATCTCTTCCTTTCCCGCGCGGTTTTCCAGGATGATGGCGAGAAAAGCCTCCAAGGCTTTCCGCCGCACGGTTTTTTCCGGGGTCAAGAAGTAGTTCTTGACCAGCTGCTGGCTGAGGGTGCTGCCACCTTGTTTTACTTCGCCGCTCTTGATGTCCAGCCAGGCGGCTCTCACGATTCCGATGGGATCGAGGCCGGTGTGCTGGAAGAACCGACGGTCCTCGGTCGCCAGCACCGCCTGGATCAGGACCGTCGGGATCTCGTCGAGAGACACCCACCTCTGTTTGGTCCGCTCTTCTCCGAAGAGCGTCGTCACCGGGACGGCCTCGAGGTCTACCTTCGCGAGGGCGTTTCCATTGGGGAACTCTCGAATGGCTTGTACCGACTTGTCCCAAAAACGAACGCCGATGATGTGTGGGGAGTCGCTTTTTCCGGAGTGGCCTAAATGTACGCGAACTTCGTCCTTCGCTTTATAAAACGTGCCCGGCTCTTGCACCGAGCTCTTGGTTCGCTGGTAGCGAACTGAGTTCAGAAGGTCAATGAACTCAGATTCCAGCAGTCTCTGCTGGTAGCGTAGCTCGAAGGGTTGCGCGTAAACCCAGTTGGGCTTCGCCAGCCGTTCGCCTTCGAGCCGTAGACCGATCTCACGAGAGAACCGGAAGTAGTGGACGATGAGAGTCGCGACCACATAAAAGAGCGCGATGCTGAGAAGGGTGAGCGCGGCGAAGGTAATTTTGAAGCGAAGGGCGAATAGCGCCGCCGCCGGGACCGACGTTTTTTGCTCAAGTCGGCCTATTATAAAAGATCTAGAACCGATAAATCTTCATCATATTGGTGGCGCCCTCGATGGTGGTCGTGCCACAGACCAGAATCGCGATGTCGCCGGAATCAACCCTGCCCATTGTCGAAAGAAGTTTCATGCCCGACTCCAGCATCTCGTCCGTCGTTTCGTAGTGGCGGGACCGCACCGGAGTCGCCCCCCACGTCAGAGCGAGTTGGCGATAGACACGCTCCTGGGGCGTGAAGGCGAGGACCGCCGAGCCGGGTCGGCAGTAGCTGACGAGCCGAGCCGTGGAGCCGGACTCCGTGAAGACGACGAGGTAGCGGGCTCCGAGCTGTTCGGCGGCGCGACAAGCGCCAACCGCGACCGCCCTCGCAATCGGGGACCCTTCGAGAGAGGCGGAGTCGGAGCGTCGACGGCGTGGCCCCAAACGTTGCTCGGTGTACTCGGCAATGCGCGCCATGGTAGCTACCGACTCGACGGGATACTTACCGGACGCCGTCTCGGCGGAGAGCATAAGCGCGTCGGTCCCGTCCAAGATCGCGTTGGCGACGTCGGTAGCCTCCGCCCTGGTGGGACGATGATGGTCCACCATCGACTCCAGCATTTGGGTCGCGGTAATAACGGTCCGCCCCCTTTCATTCGCAGCGGCGATAATTTCCTTTTGAAGCATGGGTATCTGCTCGGTCGGGAGCTCCACGCCGAGATCACCGCGCGCCACCATGACCCCATCGGAGACATCGAGGATGTCGGATAGATTTTCGACCGCGCCCGGTTTTTCGATCTTTGCGATGATCGGCATGTCGGCGCGCCCTTGTTCGTGCAGGAGGTTCCGCAGCTCTTCCACGTTCTTCTTGCTTCTGACGAAGGATTGAGCGACGAAGTCGACGTCGAGCGATAATCCGAACTCGAGGTCATCCCGATCCTTTTGAGTCAACGAAGGGATGGAGAGTCGAACCCCCGGCAGATTGATGCCCTTTTTCGATTTCAAGCGGCCGCCACTCACGACCTTGGTCTTCACGTCTCCACCAGAGATTGTTTCTACCTCCAACTCGATGAGACCATCGTCGAGGAGGATGCGCTTGCCCGGCCGAACATCCTGAGGAAGATGCCGGTAGGTCGTGGACACACGCTCGGCGGTTCCAACCATGTCTTCGGTCGTCAGGGTTAAACTCGCCCCTTCCTTCAAGAGGACGCCCTTCTTGTCCGAAACGTCGCCGGTTCGAATCTTGGGGCCAGAGAGGTCTTGGAGACAGGCGACCGCCTGGCCGAGCCGTTTCGCGGTACCGCGCACGGTTTCGATGGCCTTTTGGTGTTGCCGGTGGCTGCCGTGCGAAAAATTGAGTCGGAATACGTTCACCCCGCTTTCGATGAGACGCTCGATGATCTCGGCATCGTAAGACGCCGGCCCGAGGGTGGCGACGATCTTGGTTCGTCGCATATCAACGTGGGAGAAGCGGGGTCCCCTCATGGAGGGGGGCGGCGTCTGGCACGGGAGCCAGACGACAGCGAAGGATAGTAGTGATGATCTTCCAGCCTGCCAGGACCGTTCCCTTTACGGTACCGGTGATCTTCGAGCGGCCGATGCGGCGGTGATAGCTGACCGGGACTTCTGTCGAAGGTACTCCGGCTCGGGAAGCCTTGGCTTGCATTTCGGCGGTCCAGCCGTAATTCCGGTCTTCCATTTCTAACGAGAGCAGAGTCGTATATCGGATGGCGCGAAATGGCCCGAGATCGGTAAAACGCACGCCGTAGAGTAGACGGATCATCCAGGTCGCAAGCCAATTCCCCCAACGGGCGTGCGGTGCCAGTGCGCCGGGTTCCCGTACTCCCAAGACGCGCGAGCCGATGACCAGGTCCGCGGCATCGGTGAGGATTGGATCGATCAGCTGGGGCAGCTCCGAGGGCCGGTCGCTATAGTCGGCGTCCACAAAGACGACGATGTCGGGTGGATTGGAATTCAATGCCGCGATGCCGGTCAAACAAGCCTGCCCGTAGCCTTGCCTTGGCTCCGCTACCAGCGTCGCGCCACCGGCGCGCGCAACGTCGGCGGTGCGATCCCGACTCCCGTTGTCGACGACAACGACCTCATTGACCAGCGGGTGCGGTATGTCGGCCAAAACGGAAGGCAGGGATCGTTCTTCGTCGAGCGCCGGGATCACAACGACGATGCGCATGTGGGCTCCAGTATAGCCCATCCGCTTTAGGGCGACTCCCGAGTGCCGGATCAGAGTTGCTTGGTATAGACGGTCTGGGTTGGAAAGGCAAAATCGAGCCCGGCTTGGTTGAACTCCGTTAGGATCGCCATATTCACATCCGTCGTCGTGCCCGAGATGTCGGTGCCCGGTTTGATGTAATAGATGAATAGAATGTTCATCGCGAAATCTCCGAAGGCGTTGAAGAACGTGAGTACCTTTTCCTCGAGGTTTTCGTTCTTGGTTGCGATCGCCTTCAGTAGCGTCATCGCCCGGCTCATCTGGTCCGTCGTCGTGTCATAGGTCAGGCCCAGGTTCAAGACGACCTTCGTTGAGGGCTCCGCGCTCACGTTTTCGACCGGGGAGTCCGAGAAGGTCGAGTTCGGAATGGTCACGATGCGGCCCTCGAGGGTTTCCAGTCGAGTGCTTCGGACTCCGATCTCCCGAATGAAGCCGTCGTAGCCGGCAACCTTCACGCGGTCGTTGAGCGTAAAATGATTGCGTATGAGACTAGATGCCAGGGCCGTTGCTGAGGGAGGCTGGATAGGTGCGGGCCAGGGTTTCCCCCGGCCCGCGGTTTCCTACGGACTAACTGTGGGTTTAGGCTTTCTTGAGTAGACCAACAATGAAGAGTAGGGCGCAGGCTCCGACCACGGCCATGATGATGGAACCGAGCGCACCGTATGCCGAAAGGCCGAGTGCGCCAAAAACCCAGCCGCCCACCACTGCGCCTACAACTCCCACGACGAGGTTGCCGATGAGCCCGAAACCGGCCCCTTTCATAATCTGGCCAGCGAGCCAGCCAGCGATGATGCCTATGACTGCGAAATAAATAAGGTTCATGAATCGTCCCTCCTATAGTGTTCTCGACTGAGAACGAATTGCATTTCTCCTCGTTGCCTGGCGATCAGGCCTGGGGAGGAATGCGAAGCACCTGACCCGGATAGATCAGATCTGGGTCTTTTAGCATCGGGCGGTTGGCCTCGAAGATGACAGGGTATTTCATTGCGTCGCCGTACTGCCCCTTGGCGATTTTCGACAGCGTGTCGCCCTTCTCCACGGTGTAGAAGTTCGCTTTGGGTTCTTTCTTTACTTCGATTTGGTCGTCGACTCGGGCAATTCCCGCTGTGTTGCCTACTGCCAGAACAACCTTTTCGCGTTCTTGTTGCGATTCCACTTTTCCAGACACCGTGGCGACGTCGCCAGCGATGTCGATCTTGAGCTGTTCGATCTCGAGTCCCATCTTCCGGACGTAGTTTTCGAGCTTGGCGGAGCTTTCTTGATCCACTTTGGCCTCTCCACCGAAGAGTTTTTCACCTGCACTCTTTACGAAATCTATGAGTCCCACTTTGTACCTCCATTGAAGATGCCGGTCTTTTCGCGAGTCCGATGGCTCGCGCGCCCCCCAGTGGGGGAGGCGGGTTATATAGGATAGTCGGCCTCGCGGCATAGCGACGCCAAGAATGGGCCTCGTTGACTTCCCGCGGGGCTGGTCCTATCATTGATCGAAAGGCGATAAGCTGCCCTTGAAGACGAAAACGAAGATCCAAACGCCGCCGGCCAAGTCAGGACCTCCTGCCCAGGCGGACATTTGCAACAACATCCTGGCGACGATCGGTAATACACCGCTTATCCAGCTAAACTCGGTCACCCGTGGCATAAAGGCCACGATCCTTGCGAAAGCGGAGTTCTTGAATCCCGGTGGTTCGGTCAAGGACCGCATCGGGATGGCGATCATCGAGGAGGCCGAGCGTCGCGGTGACCTCCGACCGGGCGGCACCATCGTAGAGGCCACGTCGGGTAACACCGGCGTGGGATTAGCGATTGGCGCGGTCATCAAGGGATACAAGTGTGTTTTCGTCATGCCGGATAAGATGAGTGACGAGAAAATCCGGCTGCTGCATTCTTTTGGTGCCCGGGTCGTCATCACGCCGACTGCGGTCGAGCCCGAGGATCCGCGAAGCTACTACTCGGTTTCCCGCAAGATCGCGGACGAGACTCCCAACGCCGTCTACGCGAACCAGTACCACAATCCGGTGAACCCACAGGTGCACTACCACACAACCGGTCCCGAGATCTGGAAGCAGACCGGTGGCAAGATCGATGTCCTGGTCGTCGGTATGGGCACCGGCGGTACCATCAGTGGCACCGGGAGGTACTTGAAGGAGCAGAACCCCGAGGTCCAGGTGGTTGGTGCCGATCCGGTAGGCTCCCTGTACTACGAGTACTTCAAGACCGGGAAGCTGGGTGCGGCGCACACCTACAAAGTAGAAGGCGTGGGGGAGGACTTCTTACCCTCCACGATGGACTTCGACGTCGTTGACGATGTCGTTCAAGCGAGCGACCAGGAGTCTTTCTTGATGGCGCGTCGCCTCGTGAAGGAGGAGGCGATGTTCGTCGGTGGGTCCGCGGGAACGGCGGTGGCAGCGGCGCTGCGCTATTCCAAAGACTTGCCGGCGGGGAAGATGGTGGTAGTCGTGCTTCCCGACTCCGGCTCGCGCTATTTGTCCAAATTCTTCAACGACGACTGGATGCGGCAGAACCGATTCTTGGAGTCCGATCTAGTGGAGGGGACGGTTCAGGACATTCTGAGAATCAAGCGACTGAGCAAGATCATCGTCGTGTCCCCGCATGAACGGATGATGGATGTCATCCGCACCATGAAGAAGCACAATATCTCGCAGGTTCCGGTGGTGGACAGGGGCGATCTCAAAGGGATGATCACCGAGGTCGATCTCCTGAATCACATGGTGCATGAGGCGCCCCACCAGAAAGACGAGACCATCGCCCCGCTGGTGACGACCGAGCACATGGAAGTCGTCGGGCCGCGAACGTCACTCGAGGCCCTGGCAGAGATCTTCGCCCGGGGGCACGTTGCCGTCGTTTTGGACAGTCAGGATGTTGTGGGCATCGTCGCCAAGATCGACCTCATCGACTTTCTCGCCGCCCACATCAAGTAGCTCAGTCCAACCAGATCGTCTGCACTAATTCGGATAGCGGGACGTCTTTCTTCGACGAGAGTAAGAGGAAGCTCCCCACCTTTCCCTTGGCACCTTTCTCGTCGAGAAACGTACCGCAGTTCCAAACACTGAGTGCCTGTTCGCGAGGGCGAGCGATTGTCGCCTCGCCGGCTCGATGCGTGTGGCCGAAGACAAATCCGTCCACTCTACGTCCTCGGCAGCAGAATCGGGTGTAGGCGAGGATGTTTTGTTTGAGGCCACGATCGATAGGGCGTCCCCGCGCCCTGGCTCCGGTCAACTCGTTGAGCTTCGTGATCGCGTGAACCGCACCGACCGCACGCCGATAGATTCCCTGCCTGACCTGGAAATTGACGGCGCCGCCGTCTACGATGCTTTGGTAGAGTCCTACCCGTCGAAAGAAATATTGACGGGCCTTGGTCACGGCCTTGGTGTCCTTGGGATCGACCTTGTCGAAGGCGCGTCGCGCGTCGATGCCTAGACCTTGGCTCGCGTCGAGATAGTGCCCGTGGCCTAGAACCAACCGATGCCCGGCTAGACGAAGCTCGAGGTGCGGGTATCGGACTTCGAAGGAAACGTCGCCGCCGGCGAGGATGCCGCGCAGAAACGGGTCCCGCCAGTGACGATAGAAGCTCACCTTGCCGTGCAATCGCTTCCCGGTAGCGACCCTGGCCATTAGATACCGTTCGACGGATAGGTAGTCGAAGACTCGGTAGTCGTGATTCCCGGGGATGTAATGAACTTGGCGTGCTTCGGTCTCGCGGACCAACTCGTTCAGGAATCGGCGGAAACCCACCGAGCGGCGTCCACCGGTTCCCTCGGGAATGCCCTCGATGGCCATCGACCAATTGCCGATCTGGAGATCGAGTATGTCTCCGAGGAGGACGACGCGCCGGATCGGCCGATGCGCACGAGCGATCGCGAGAAGTTTCTCGAGATGGCGAGAGTTATGGAGTAGGGATCGCGGATCTCCGAAGTGCAGATCGGAAAAAACGATGGCTTCTGTGCTCATCGGCGCCCATCGAGGTCTACCTTAGTTCCTTCTCGGTATCGAACAGCAAACCACTTTGGGATAATCGTCCGATCGCCTGCTGCAGACTCGAGTCACGGTCGGGTTCATCACGAATCATCAGACCGTAGCCGGGCTTCTCTGAAGACGGGTCGCGTCGTTCGGCTCCGCTTCGCCAGACCGTGAGGCCACGAAGACTCAAGCGGCCTCCCGCGCCGGTTGGCAAGCCCAAGACCATCTTGACCTCTTCGCCGACCCACACGTCGGCGTCCAGCGTCAAAAACGCGCCCCGGGGGCTGAGGTTGTGGACGTGACCCGCCTGCCAGTTGCCGGCCGTCTGTACTAATACTGGAATCGGTTCTTTGGCTTCAAAGCGGTATCTTCTTCTAGCCGTTGGATTGGCGCCATGTCCGGAAGAAAGAGTCACAGAGATCTCCTCTAATAATCTGGGTTGGGTTCACTAAGTCTACCGTTTTTCGCGTTGCTAGGCTAGTGGGACGGGCCGGCCAAGTCCATCTGTGATAGTTATTTCGTTTTTCGTTTGTACTTGACGCCGGGGATCCCTTCGAAGTCCGAGTCCTGGGTCCAGAGGGTGGCTTGGTAGAGGTGAGCGGTGGCCAATATAAGGCTGTCGGCCATTGGCAGTCGCAAACGGACACCGAGTTTCGCAGCTTTGATCGCCGTCACGGTATCCAGGTCCACGATACGGCCCTGTTGTATGAGCGCGGTCGCCTCAAGCGCAGCACCTTCATTGCGTTGCTGCAAGACGCGCTTGAAAACTTCGGCGACGCTGATGGTTGGAACGATCAGGTCTTTCGTCGATCGGATCGGGCTTGCAAAGAAGCCAGCATTGGGGCCATCCGCGAAGTATTCAAGCCAACCGCTAGAATCGACTAGGTTCACAAGCGATCTTCATCCCTTTGGACCGTTGTGTCGATTCCCTTGAGGAATCCGCGCATTTTCCGGAGGTCTTTCACGCGCACCAGCTCGATCCGGCCCTCGAACTCGAACACCTGTACTTTTTCACCCGGTTTGAGCCCCAAGGATTCGCGAATCTCCCGCGGTATGACCACTTGATACTTGGGTGAAACCGTTACCGTCGCCATAGGTATGCTCCGTCCCTTATCGATAATGCACTTGTAATACGATATCATGATCGATGGTTCAAGGCAAGACCGCCCGTGGGTGTGGGGCCCCACGCGCACTAGCGGGCCGGAGGCCCGTCGGCCGCGAGGAATTGCGAAAGTGAAGTGGAGCGCGCAAGGGAAGCGGCCGGGTTTTAGGCCCGAGCGCAGCCTTGAGCCGATGCGTAGTCGCGCAGTCGACGGAGCGTCTTGCGTTGGGGGTGGGGCCCCAACGCAGTTATCGAGGAGCGAGGGGCAGCGCGTGGGGGTGGGGCCCCACGCGCAGTAACTGGATAACTACATGCGGTTGTACTTGGTGCCGGCGCCACCTTCGCGCGCCTTCCATCGTGGACCCAGGACGTCGGTAGTCTTGCAATCGACGCAGTTGGAGGCGTTGACGACCAGCTTTCCGCTCTGACGCTCGTAGACCGACGCAGGACACATGTGCTCGTAGAACTCGGCGACCTCAGGGGGAACGTCGGGAGTGACGTCGAGGTGCGAAGGCATGTCGTCGCGTGTGTTGTTGCCGGACCGGAAGACACCGTCCAGCTTGCTAAAGGTGAGTTTCCCGTCCGGCTTGCGCTCAGAAGCGGGAACGACGTCTTTCCGTTCAGCCGCGTCTTCCTCGACGTGGATCTTACCCCCAGGAAAAGCACCCTTGGTGACGGTCATGAGGCCCGCCTTGATGCCTCCGGTGTAGAAACCGGATTTGAAAGCGAGTCGCATATTTCGAGTGCGGTAGAGATCGTCGTGAATGTAACTCTCTTTGAGGGCGACGTCGAACGCGCTAAGCGCTTTCGACGACGTGTCGTCGGCCTTTAGTGCCTTGAAGATCGTTCGTGCGGCGAGAATCCCCGACATCATCGCATAGTGAATACCCTTCAACGACGGTACGTCGACGAAACCGGCTGTATCCCCCGCCATCAAAAGACCGTCGCCATGAAAGCGTTCCGGGAGCGAATAGTATCCGCCCTCGGGAATCGTCTTCGCTCCCCACTCCAACATCTCGCCACCTTCCAGGTAGGGTCGAAAAAGCGGATGGGTCTTCAGGCTCTGTAAGAGCTCGTGCACGTCGAGCGAGTGCTCCCGGTAGTCGAGTCCGACGACGATGCCCAGTGAGACCAAGTTTTCTCCCATCGGGTAGAAGAAGCTGCCGCCGAAGGCGTCGAGGGGAAGTGGCCACCCGAGGGTATGGACGACGGCATCCAAAGGACGCTTTACCTCCCACAGCTCCTTCACTCCCAGGGCGAAAATCTGTGGATTCGGTGTGCCGATTTGTTGCCAGCCCAAGTAAGCCTGAGTAAGGGGGCCACGCGTTCCCTCCGAGAGCACGGTGACGCGGGCGGTTACATCGGTGGGGGGGACGAAGGCGCCACCTGGCTGGCCGTCTTTGTTGAGGCCTCCCGGGGTCGTCCGGACGCCTCGCACGCCCTTACCCTCGACCAGCAGCGAGTCAACGGGGAAGCCGGTGAAAACATTGATCCCGAGCTCGTCTGCCCTCTCCCCAAGCCAGCGCGTGACCTCGCAAATCGAGGCGACGTAGAATCCGTGGTTCTGCATCGTCGGAGGAGTTGGGAGCCGAAACTGACCGCTTTCCGTCATCAAGTAGACACGTTCTTTTTCGACCTGAGTGCGGAAAGGGAAGTCCTTGTCCTCGAGCTCGGGGTAAAGCTCGCGAAAGGCAATCGGGTTGACCACCGCGCCGGACAAACAATGATCGCCGAGGCGCTCCGCCTTTTCCATGACGCCTATCTCGAGCTCGGTGCCGTCCTTCTTGGCGAGGCGCGCCAATTCGATGGCACCGGCCAGGCCCGCGGGTCCGCCGCCCACGAACACGACGTCCATTGGAACGGCTTCCTCGCCCGGGGCCTCTGCGAGGATCAGTTTGTCCATCGGTAGCTTCGCTTGGTAATCGGCGGGTCTCAACGTCTTCATTGGATTCTTTTCCGTCCTGCGTCGTGAGGCCGAGAGCTATAAGCCGTATAACTCGGGCTTCCACGAGAGCGAAAGCTCGCTGGGCGGGGCCATGTAACCGAGTAGCGCGGAGGAGGCTACCACGGCGGGGCTTGCAAGAAAACCCTCGCCGCCGAGTCCCATGCGGTTTTGCCAGTTACGGTTGAACGAGGTGATGGCGCGCTCGCCCGGCTCCAATGCATCGGGACCTTGACCGAAGCAAGGCCCGCACCAGGAATCTCGGATCTGTCCGCCCACCGAACGCAAGACGTCCGCAATGGATTCCCCGTTCAGACGAGGCTCCGGATTCTCGATGAGCTTCTTGACACCTCCGGAGCCGGGAAAAATCACGAAGTCCCGCGCCGCCTTTTTGTGTCCCGCCTCGCGCGCCGCCCGGATCACGAGCGCGGCTTGAAGCAGATCTTCGTAACTGCCGTTGGTGCACGAGCCGATGTAGGCTTTGTCGAACGAAAGCCGTTCCTTCGCGACTTCGTCGGCCGGAAACGCGTTGCCCGGGCTAAAGGGCTTCGCAATCATGGGCCTGACACTCGATAGGTCGAATTCTTCATCGATCTCATAGACGGCATCGGTCCCAGGCTGAACGACCGGGTAGGGGAGCTCGATCCCCTTCTCGCGGTACCATGCCAGTGTCGTGTCGTCAGCCGCGAAGATGCCGTTTTGAGCCTCGCCTTCCGCCATCATATTGGCGATGGTGTTACGGTAAGCGATGGGAAGCTGCCGGTCCTTGTCTACGAACTCGACGGACATACCTTGCGACTGCCCCGCGCCCCAGCGTTCGAGAAGCTTGAGCACGATGTCCTTGCCGCTGACCCAAGGCTGAAGCTCGCCGGTGAAGACGAGGCGTCGCGCCTTGGCGAGTGTGAAGTAGACGTAACCGGTCGACCAACCGAATCCCAGGGTTGTCGAACCGACACCGATCCCAACCGCGCCGTAGGCTCCGTAAGCGCGGCTATGTGAGTCGGCTCCCGGTACGAACTGTCCAGGCAGGATCAATCCCTGCTCGGGGAAGTAGAAATGAAAGATGCCGTCACCGGGGGTGGCATAGTAGGGCCTCTCCATCTCATGCATCTTGGCGAAGGCGCGGCCGATAGACGTTTGTTTGTCGTCGGAGTCCTTGCCGGTGAAGACGAAATGGTCGTTGGCGATGGCGGCCTGGCGCGGATAAATCGTGTTTCCGTCTGTGATCTGGTTGAACGTGTGGATGGCGAATGGGGCGGTGCCATCCGATGCCGGGAGCAGATCGGCATAGACTCGCAAGGTGGCTCCCGGGCGGACCTCGGCGTTCTTGTCGACGCGATGCGCCCAGACGATTTGCTCGGTCGTGGTCAATCGGCGCACGGTGTTGGCATCGGGCCACTCGATCACCGGAGGCTGCTCCACCGAACGTCGAAACTCACGTTGGCCTACCGCGAAGATGCCGCCGGTCCGGCGGATCTCGTCTTCCTTTGGAGTCAACGGATGCGGCTCGTACGTCCGCTGTTGTGTCTCGTTGGTGAGAGCGCGTGTCGTGGGATTGAAGCTGAGAATATCGTCGTCTTGCGCATCTGCGACGGCTTCTGGAGATTGGACCACTTGCAGCCCCAGGTTCAACGCGTTGCGACGGAATATGTCACCCATGTTGTTTCCGCAGACCACGACGAGCTCTAGCCCGACTTCCTCGCCAACGGCCTTCAGTCCGGCCGGGCTCATTTCCCGTGAGGAGCCGATGGCGAAGCGGTCGCCCGCAATAACGAACGTCTCGCCAGTGTGAACTCTTTCCCGGAAGTCGGGCATCAGGTAACGGAAGGTCCCGACCTTCCATTTCTCGTCCAGCTTGTCGAGACTCTCCGATACGCAGTCTTTGGCGGGAGTGATTTGGTCGGTATCAATAGCGTCTAGCTTCTTGCCCGGTCGCTTGGCGTCCCAGAAAATGAGGGCTTTTCCCTGGATGAGGGCTCGACCGGCTTCGGTCGTGGGCTGGCTCGCAGCAGGGAGATCGTCTGCAGTCACGCCGGATTTCAGTTTAGCGGGTTGGATCGTGTGCAAGCAGTCGTCCTCCGTTCATCATTATACTCGGAGGACTTCCGCGGACGCATCGTGAGTACTACTGGTAGTTCTCGATGACGTAAGTGTCCGACTGATCGGCGTCGCGGGTATAGAAGATCTTTTTCCCATCCGGAGACCAGCCACCGTTGTGAGGGTGCCATCGGCCTCGACCCTCCGTGATCTGACCGGTGGTCCCGCGGGTTCTGGCAGCTCTCCCGGCGCGGAAGGCGGGGTTAGGGGCGATGTAGAGCTCCTGGCCGAAATGGCTGGGCCCCTTGCAGTAGGCGACGGCGCGGCCGTCCGGAGAGACGGCCATCTCGATGGTCGCACCTTCAAGTAGCCTGGCCTCTCTGCCGGTGGTCAGGTTCCTGACCACCATTTCCCGTCCACTGCCGTCGGAGACCATACGAGAGTAAATTACATGTTGGCTGTCCAGATACCAATCAAAGTAGAGGACATCGGTTAGCACCGGCCCTGCGACATCATCGTCTCGGGACACGACCCAGAGCGAAACTCCCGAATCGTCAATGGCCAGGGCGGCGATGGCCTTCCCGTCGGGAGACCACCGCGTGCCTGCCCGCACCAGGTTCGGACCGCTCTGGCCAGCCGTTTGAATCGGCTGCTCGTGTATAAGGGTTGGCGAGGTACCGTCGATCGACATCATCCAGAATTGGTATTGCCCCTCTCGGTTGGACAGGAACGCAATCTCGCTTCCGTCCGGAGACCAGGAAGCGCCCATGTCGTTGGCTGTATTCTCTGTGAGCTGTCGCTCCGACCCGCTTTCCAGGTCCATGAGCCAGATCTCGTTATTGCCGGTACGATTCGAGCTGTACAGCAGGCTATGCCCGTCGGGAGAAGGACGCGGGTAGAAATTGTCTCGAGTGTGATGAGTGAGGCGCTCCTCCCGAGCCGTCTCGACGTGTGTCCAATATAGGTCGGTCTGATGACTGAACGGAGCGTAGACGAGAGGCCCCTTGCTTGAAACGGCGACCGAGAGATCCCACTCGCTGGTAGTGAGCTGACGTAGTTGGCCGGATCGAATATTGATGTCCCAAATGTTTTGCATACCGGCGCGGTGAGAACGGAAGAGGACACGCTGACTGTCGGCGGAGAAGGCCGCCTCGACATTGACGTACGGCTCGTCGACGAGGGGTTGGGGCTCGCCCCCATTGGCTGGCAAGAGCCATATCGCCGGGGGGTGCTCCTTGCTCATGCGCGTGAAGGTAATCCATTCGCCGTCGAAGGACCAGGAGGGAAGGATATCGCCGGCGTGAGGAGGTGGCTCAGTGATTGGAGATTCTCGACCGGTTTCGACATGGACCTTCCAGAGCCCCATCTGTCCGGTTGGAAGCGGACGTGAGAACAAGAGCTCCTTTCCGTCAGGCGACCAGGGCGCCGCGCCCATGACACTGAAAGCTTCCCAGAACCGTTCCAGGTAAGGAATTGTCGTCTCGACAAGCGCTTTCGGGGTGCCACCGAGTGGAGGGACGAGGTATATGTTCGTGCCGCTCCCGGGATCGGAAGCAAACGCGATGTAGCGGCCGTCGGGTGACCAGCGCGGAATGATCTCGTCGGTTTCGTCCTCCGTCAGGCGAATCGCGTCACCACCGGAGGAAGGCATCACGAAAACATCAAGGTTCCCGAACGCATCATGGCTAAAGGCAACGAGTGAACCGTCCGGAGACCACGAGGGAAACAATTCGACACCATCGAAGCTGGTGAGCGGCCTGATTTCCCAGCCAGGTCCCCGGTCACGCGACGTGAGAAGGAGGGCGGATATCGTCGCGCCGGCGGCTAACAACACCAGCACGAAGCTCGCTGCCGGTCTAAGCCACCTAACACGTGGCTCTGCTCTAGGCGCGTCCCCCTCGACAGCGGGTGTCACGATCCCGTTGAAGACGTAGCCTTTCTTCGGGACCGTCTGGATCAATCCGGAGTCGTTCGCCTCCTCGCCAAACGCCCGGCGCAGCTTCCCGATCGCGTTGGTGAGCACCTCATCGGTGACGAATGTACCCTCCCAAACCGCCTCGAGGATCTGTTCCCGCGAGACCACCTCGCCGGCGTGCTCGACCAGATAGGCGAGCACCTGCATCGCCCGTGGCTCGATTTTGATTCTATTGCCGTGTGTTTCGATCAGATCTCGCCGTAGATCGACGAGCGATTCACCGACGTAGAAGGCATTCCGGATCAGAGCTGGCCTCCTGAATCCGTATGCCGGGAGTCTAACATCCCATCCGCTTTTCACAAAGAAAAACCCCCTTTTGTAGCGTTTTGGGGATGGTTTGGGAACCGTTTGGAAACGGTTTGGTGGCCTTCGGGATTCCTTTCCTCGCCCCTTGTTACTCCTCGGTGCGACGGCGGCGGCCGGCCTTGAGCGACCGTCGCATCAACGAGGAGGGTCAGCAATGAGAAAACGAGATGTTCGCTTCTGTTGTAGCGCTTTCTGCATGTTGTGTGCCCTGATTCTTGTGGGTACCAGCGCCGCCTCTGCGCCGCAGAATGACGTGGTAAACCCCAAACCCCAACTGAATGTCACCTGGCTCGACCCCGCCAATCTGTTTCCATCCGGGGCGCAAAGAGTCGGTCAGCATGTGAAGTGGATATTCGAGAATATCGAGGTGTCGACCTCCTGGCGGATTGGAAGTATAGCGATCTCGAACGATCCATCTGCCTTTGGGCTTCGCGTGGTTCTCATGCCGTCCGATCCGACCTCCTGGGGGTTGTCCGATCGCGTGATGGGACTCGTCCCTAAGAAGGAACCGCGAGAGGCGATTTACGTATTCTATCCCGCCATTCTGCGGGCACTAGGCTACGAGGGAGATGGGGTAGCCAGCGGTCCTCGGTTGGAGACGTGGGTAAGGCGCCATTGGAGGGAAGTGTCTCTCGCACTCAGCCGGGTCGTAGTGCACGAGGTCGTTCATGCGGTATTACCGGCCCTCGACCACCACCCCAAGGGATTGATGAGATCCAAACTGAATGAGGCGACGCTGATTCAATACCGGGCGGCAATCGATCCTCATCTCGCGGCATTACTTCGGGTGGGCTTGACTAATCCGTCGTCGACGAGGGTGGTAGCCGCAAACACTCGACCAAATTGACTGGCGCCCCAGCGCTTCAACGGATCGACGAAACTCTCTTCGGCCAATGACGAAGATGCCGCCGATACGCCGGATTTCGTCTTCCCCGGCGGTCAGGGGCAGCCGCTAGCAAGTTCGGCCTTAAGTCTCGTTGGTCAGAGCTCGTGTGATGGGATCGAAGGTCTGGATCACCCACCGAAATCTAGAAGCATGATGTCGCCCGCGGCTTTCGTTGAGCGTTTCCGGCCGTTGGCGCCATCATTGGTAGTTTTCGATGACGTAAATATCGGACTGATCGGTGTCGCGGGTGTAGAAGATCTTTTGCCCATCCGGAGACCAGCCACCGTTGTGAGGGTGCCATCGCTCTCGACCCTCCGTGATCTGCACCGGCAGTCCCGCGGGCTCCGGCAGCTCTTCCGGCGCGGAAGGCGGGGTTAGGGGCAACACGTAGAGCTCTTGGCCGAAATGGCTGGGCCCCTTGCAGTAGGCGACGGCGCGGCCGTCCGGAGAGACGGCCATCTCGATGGTCGCACCTTCAAGTAGCCTGGCCTCTCTGCCGGTGGTCAGGTTCCTGACCACCATTTCCCGTCCACTGCCGTCGGAGACCATACGAGAGTAAATTACATGTTGGCTGTCCAGATACCAATCAAAGTAGAGGACATCGGTTAGCACCGGCCCTGCGACATCATCGTCTCGGGACACGACCCAGAGCGAAACTCCCGAATCGTCAATGGCCAGGGCGGCGATGGCCTTCCCGTCGGGAGACCACCGCGTGCCTGCCCGCACCAGGTTCGGACCCTGCTGGCCAGCCGTTTGAATCGGCTCCTCGTGTAAAAGGCTTGGGGAGGTACCGTCGATCGACACTGTCCAGAATTGGTATTGCCCCTCTCGGTTGGACAGGAACGCGATCTCGCCTCCGTCCGGAGACCAGGAGGCGCCGATGTCGTTTGCTGGATTTTCTGCGAGCTGGCGCTCCGACCCGCTCTCCAGGTCCATGAGCCAGATCTCGTTATTGCCGGTGCGATTCGAGCTATACAGTAGGCTGTGCCCGTCGGGGGAAAGACGTGGGTAGAAATTGCTTCGAGTGTGATGAGTGAGGCGTTCTTCCCTAGCTGTCTCGACGTGTGTCCAGTATAGGTCGGTTTGATGACTGAACGGAGCGTACACGAGAGGCCCCTTGCTTGAAACGGCGAGCGAGAGATCCCACTCGCTGGTAGTGAGCTGACGTAGTTGGCCGGATCGAATATTGATGTCCCAAATGTTTTGCATACCGGCGCGGTGAGAACGGAAGAGGACACGCTGACTGTCGGCGGAGAAGGCCGCCTCGACATTGACGTACGGCTCGTCGACGAGGGGTTGGGGCTCGCCCCCATTGGCTGGCAACCCGAAAACTGCTCGAAGATGTTCTCCACGAGCTCGACTTGGTCGGGCTCGCCATCAACCATAACCTCCTGTCCCCGAGTCACAATCTTGACGTTCAGAGCGTTCTCGATGGATTTTAGATTCTCGTCTTGAGTGCCAAAGAGTGCGAGGGTTCCCTCTACCGGGACGGTGATTTTCTTCATAAAGTGAGCGGCGTTACCCCTTGGCGGAAGACTCCTTTGGGGACGGGTCTGCCTCCCGTCTAGACGGCACGATTCTTTCTCTAATTAGGCAATGGGAAAAATTCGACTGCCGGGGACTGGTGGAAAGAAGGGGCCGGGACGGGACGATAAAGAGCCCGAATAAGCTGATTCATCTCCTGAAAAGGATGCTAGCACGGGCCTCTAAACCGTCAAATATACGTGCTGGCCTAACCTGACCGCTGATTGCCGCCAAAAAAAGGGGGTTGGAGCCAACCGGCATGGCCGGGGGCTAGATCGTGTCTTCGCCGCCGCCGGGACCTGGAAGCGGGGGCTCTAGGGAGACCGGCGGGATGGTCATTTTCGGTGTGATCGGGAGAGGCGAGATAACCGGGGGCGGGGCGTGTGCCTCGATAGCGGCCCCGTATGAGGCCCTGCTTGGTGCGCCGCTCTTGGCTCCCGAGACCGCAATCGATCCCGTGCCTGTTCCTTGAGCTTCTCGGCCATCGCCTCGGCGAGTCGATCGGCGAGCGGGCAAGTGTCACACCCACGTTGGCACCGCTTGCAATTGCGGAGAGATAGTTGCTATCTCGGTTATTTTGCCCAGTGTCGATTCACTCAGAACTTTTCGAGAGTGAGCAGCCAGATGTCGGATTCGCGACTGACCAGTGAGAAATAGATCGCGCGATCGTCCGTTGTGGTGCGAGAGACGCGGGTCAGTTCGACTGGGTGTCCCATAAGAGCACCCGGCGCAAATATCTCGCGATATTCTTTGGACTCACTATCGAGAATGAAGAACTTGCCCTGAGTACGCTCGGTAAAAAGGAGTCTGTGGCTATCGTTGAGCCAGACCGGCCTTGTTCCGAAATCCGTTAACTGGCGGTATTCCTTCGACTCGAGATCGTAAAGGATGATGCTTTCGTCGAGCGAATGGAGGGCCAGACGCCGCCCATCGGGAGACCATGACATCACCTGCAATCTCTCACTCTTGCCCTCAAACGGCGGCATAGCTTCCGGAAGCGTTTCAGTCCACGGCTTGCCCAGCTCGACGACATAAGACCAGACTTGAGGAAAGAGAGTGTAGGCTATGCGCAAGCCATCCGCCGACCAGACGGGAAAAGAAGCATCGTAGCCCGGGGTGTTGGTGACTTGCTGAAGGCCGCTACCGTCCGGATTCACGATCCAGATCTCGGACGTACCGCTCCGGTACGACTGAAAAGCGATCCGCTCGCCGTCGGGGGACCATTGGGGATGACGATCCCTAGCGTCCGTGAGCTGGCGGATCCCGGTGCCATCCGTACGGATGAGGGAGATGCCATGCGGTGGTCTACGCGAAGAGAAGGCGAGCCATTCACCGTCGGGTGAGGCACTGGGGCCGATGGCCGTGTTGGAACCTCGAGTGATGGCGACCGGTTCACCCTGAACTTTTTCTGCCGTCTCATCGAAGGCAATCTTGTAGAGATTGAAGTTCTCGACCCCCCGCGACGCGTAAGCAATTCTTCGCCCGTCCCCAGACAGCGTCGGATGTACCGCCGAAGCGCCCGCACCGGTGGTCACCGGTTCCGGCTCACTAAGGATCTTGCCCGATTCCTCTTCAATCGCGACTCGCCATAGGTTCATGCTGCCGCTCCGGTCGCTGGAAAAGTAGATGTAGCTCCCGTCCGGAGACCAGACCGGGTTCCAATTTACATAGGCACCGTCCGTGACCCGTAGCGCTTCACCCCCCTTCGCCGATATGGTCCAGATGCCTGGGTGATCGGTCTTCTTGGAGAAATTCTTAGAGAAATAGGCAACCCGGTGACCGTGAGGCGACCAGCGGGGCTGAGACGCGTCCTTTCCGGCAATCAGCCGTCTCTCGCCCGTGGCAATATCGATCGCCCAAAGCTCGCTGACCTTCCATCGCACCGGCCACCAAGTAGGCGCGGTGGCGAAGAGGATTTCCCTGCCATCGGGCGACCAGACCGGGTCGTAACCGAAATCCGTCAAGCGCCTGACCGATTCGCCAGTCGCCCCCATCAAGAAAATGCCGCCACCGTCTCGCTCGGAGCGGAACACAATGAGCTCGCCATCCGGGGAGAAGGCCGGTTGTGTGTCATCGGCGGGAGAATCCGGAGTCAGGTTAGTGGCGTTCCGCCCCTGCACCCTTCGGACGTAGACGTCCCAGTTGCCGGCGGCCCGGCTGGTGTAGGCGATGAATCTTCCGTCCGGCGACAGGCTGGGGAAGAGCTCCTCACCAGGTTCTGAAGTCAATTGGGAGAAGGTTCCCTGGACCGCAGAGGCTCCGATTTGCCTGGTATCTCGGGCGAGCGGCACTGCCAGATAGACTGCGACCGCAGAGATAACGGCTCCTAGGGCTGCCCAAAGAGCCCGCCGGCTGATGCGCTTCGGCTCGGGCAGGCCCCGTTCCTCGAAAGCGAACGAACCCTCCACCGGCGAGACCGAAGCATTGAGTCGGTAGCCTTTTTTCGGAACCGTCTGGATCAATCCGGAGTCGTTCGCCTCCTCGCCAAACGCCCGGCGCAGCTTCCCGATCGCGTTGGTGAGCACCTCATCGGTGACGAACGTACCCTCCCAAACCGCCTCGAGGATCTGTTCCCGCGAGACCACCTCGCCAGCGTTCTCAACCAGATAGGCGAGCACCTGCATCGCCCGTGGTTCGATTTTGATTGTGTTGCCGTGTCGTTCGATGAGGTCTCGCCGCGGATCGACGAGCGATTCACCGACGTGGAAGGCATTCTGGATCAGAGCTGGCCTCCTGATCCTACTATGGCCGGAGTCTAGCACCATATCCTTCGCAAGGGAAAACCCATTCTTTTCGTGGAGGCGCCGTTCGTCTCCAAGTCCTGGCCAGGATGGAACTTCGTTTGGGAATCGTTTGGGAATCGTTAGGAGTTTTTCGGGACTCGATTGTCGACTCCTTGCTACTCATCACTAGGACGACGGCGGCCGGCGCTCTGCGACCGCCGAATCGACGAGGAGGGTCAGCAATGAGAAAACGAGATGTCCGCTTCCGGCATAGCGCTTTCTGCATGTTGTGTGCACTGATTCTTGCGGGTACCGCCGCGCACAATGGTCCTGGAACAAGTTGTAGCCCGCAAAAGTCTATTGAAAGGAGAATAAGGTGAACCTAATGAACGCCTTGCGAGGAACTCGATGGACGAAAATCGCCGCGTTCGCTCTATGCTCGTGCGTGGCGGGGGTGCTCGTCGCCACGCCACAAAAGGGAAAAAAACCCGAGAAGCCTGCGAGCTCATGCGACGTGATTCAACCCCTGAACCCAGACTTCACCCTGGTGGCCACGCTGCAAGCCAGCATCCCGATGGCGAACGTCGGGTTTGGCGGGGGCGTTAGTGCGACGTCCTTCGGAACGGAGGTCGTGGTCGCAGTGGGGTCCTTTTTCGAGACGGACACGGTGGAGGTCTTCCAGTTGAATCTCGACGGGTCGCCGGCGGCGGCCCAAGTCACCCTAACTGTCCCTGTCTCCGGGCGGTACGACAATGTTGTTATCGCTGCCGTGAACACCGATAACTTTCCAGACATCGTCGTTGGAGACGGCAAGAGTGCGTTCTTGTTCCTCGCCGATGCCTATGGAAATGGTGGATACGAAGCTCCCATCGAGCTCCTGCCCTCCGAGGCCAGCTTAGGCTTTGGTTCTTCGATTGCCGTCGGAGATCTCATCGAGGATGGAATGAATAATCCGGATGGTTATCCCGACATCGTCGTCGGCGCTCCCGCCAGCGGCACCAAAGACAGTGGCAAGGTGTTCATTTTCGAGCCGTCGGGAGCGATGTTCCCCTCCTCCAGCCTCACGATTGACGGGGCGGATCGACCCGGCGCCCAGAGCGGTGATCGGTTTGGCCAGAGCGTAGCGGTCGGAGATGTCACGGGGGCGTCCATGAACGAAGATCTCATTGTATCCGCTGACCGTGCCGATGAAGGCAAAGGCAAACACAACGTCGGCAAAGTGTGGGTGTTCCCGGGAGCTCTTAACGGCTCCCCCTTTCTGCTCGCCCAAGGGGAAAAGAGTGCCTCTCTGGGGAACAAGGTGGCGGCGGCAGATCTTACCAACAGCGGGTTCCGCGATGTGGTGGTCACAGATTTGGGTGAGGAGGCGCTGGTCTTTCCAGGTCTGGTTCCAAACGGCCCTGTCCCAGTCGTCCTTCTCCCCGATCCTAGCCTCGCCGGGACCGGAGGCTATGGGCAAGCCATAGCGGCGGGCGACATCGATGGGGACGGGCGTCCGGATCTGATCGTGGGGGCCAGGCTAGCCAGACCACCGGGGTGCAACCGCAACATTGGAGCGGCTCAGGTCTACTTGTCCGACGTCGCCGATTCTAAGCCCTATGGATTCCTCTTGCAGCCGCCAGACACAGAGGGCGGCAATTACGGAGTTGGCGTGGCGGTCGCCTCTGGACTCGTCTTCGTCGGCGAGTTTGGTCGCGATGCAGTCGATGGCGGCAATTTACTCGATGCCGCCGGTCTGGTTTACGTGTACGGGCTGGTGGACACCGATGGTGATGGTGTTCCGGACGTCCAGGATAACTGCCCTCTGGTGTCCAACCCTCTTCAACTGGATGCCGACGGGGACGGTGTCGGAGATGCCTGCGACCCGACTCCATAAGGGCTAAGTACGCGACAACACTGAGCGCGAGTCCGGGAGCCTCACTTCGGCTGAGGCCCCCGATTTGCTTCGTGTGCGCCAGGAAGGGTGGGCTGTCACTACCACCTAGGTTGGAGGTATCGAGATCTCAAGAGATCCACATACCTTGGGGCTACGCGTGCTTCTCATGCTCGTAGGGTCAAAATACTCATGCGGCCTTCCGGTAGTAGAATTTCAGCAGCCCGCCGAGACGTTCGCGACAGCGAATCGCTCCGTCTGCCGCGTTCGTCTGGCCCACACGGGGAAACAACAACAGATTGTTCTTGCCTTGATGATTCCTCTCGTGATGATGATGTGCGACGTACTCCTTCAGCGCGTGACGAAGCGACCTCTCCCCGAACAAGATAAGCTTCGAGAGACATTCCTCTTTGACGGACTTCACCCAGCGCTCCGCGAACGAGTTCAAATCCGGGCTCCGCGCGGGCAGCTTGACAGGCGTGACGCCGACCGACTCAATGGTGGCCCGGAACGACTCGCAGAACTTGGAATCCCGGTCGTGGATAAGATATCGGCTCGAGGACAGAAAGCCGACATCGGCCATCGTCACGTTGCGGGCCACTTGAGTCATCCACTGTTCGTTCGGATGCGGCGTGATGCCGGCAATGTAGACGCGTCGCGTAGCCAGGTGGATGAAGAACAGAACGTAGTACGTCACCAACCCGCCCTGAGCCCACACCTCCGCGGTGAAGAAATCTGTCGCCGCGAGGACATCCATGTGCGAGCGAATGAACTCCGTCCAGGTGCTGGCCTTCTTTCGCTCAGGGGCAGGTGGTATGCCGTGACGCCTCAGGATGTTACCTACGGCTGGGTCGCTGACTTCATGCCCGAGATTGGCTAACGCCCCGGCAATCCGGTCGTAACCCCAGGACTTGTTCTCCTTGGCGAGATGCACCACCAGCTCTTCGATGTCGGCGTCGACCCGCGGCCGCCCTGGATACTGACGGTTCTTGGAGCCGTCGAACTTCTTCGCAACAAGCCTCCGGTGCCAGCCCAGGATCGTCTCGGGCTTCACGATGCTCGCTACTTCGTCGAGCGCTCGTTTGCCGAGCTGTTTTCCGATCTCGGCCAGAGACCGCCGTTCGCCATCGGTCAGGCGCAAACGACCCTGGATCTGATCTCGAAGAATTCGATTCTCGGCCACAAGATACTCGTTCCGCAGGAGCAACTCCTCATCCACGGATCCTGAGATGTAGGCCAGCATGGTCTTCCAGTCCATCGCGACTCCTTCCGGTGAACCGGTGTTATACGTATCCGACCGCGATGGCGGATTCAAGCCACCTTTGGGAAGGTGCAAACTGCTGACCCGGCTGGGCGTTCGAGTATTTTGACCAGACGGGAATGGCATCCCGTCCCCTACGTCGATTCTCACAAAGATTCTCACAAAGCCGAGCTCGTATATTCGGCACAAGCTCCTGTGTCTTCTTCGAGACCGTGGGCTCGTTTCCCGTCTATCCCAGCGACACCAAGGGATTGCACAAGCTCGCTTGTTATCTCATGCGGGCTCACGTGAACCTGTCCCGACTTCGGCTCTTCGTCCTCGACCGCCGCGGCCCGCCCGGGCAAGTGTAATAATATGTAACATTGTTGACAGGCATCCGCAATTCTGTTAGGATACCGTTTCCATGAGAAGGAGCGGGGAGACCAGCCATGGCCCAGAAGCTTAAGGATATAGGTAGTATTCTCCAGGAGGCGCGGACGTCACGCGGTTTCACTCAGGCTGACATTGCACCTCGGCTTGGTGTATCGCGAGCCACCGTCGCTCAGATCGAGACAGGGCGGCGATCCTTGAAGGCTGAAGACCTGCGCCGGCTAGCTGCCTTCTATGGTTGTAGCCCCAGCGAGCTCCTGCCCCGGGCTACCGACGACGAGGAAGTGGATGGCGTCGCCGAGCTGTTCCGCTCCCATCCTGATCTCGCGGAAGATCAGGGGCCGAGTTCCTTCGCCGGTGTGTGCGCGATGGCGAGAGCTCTCACCCATCTGGAAGCAAGACTCGAGATCGACGCCCTTGCACACCCGCTTCCTCTGTACCGAATTGAGCGCGCAGATACGCCGTGGCAAGCGGCGCAGCAAGGACATCGCATTGCGGAGGATGAGCGGCGGCGCCTAGCACTTGGAGAGGGGCCCGTCCGTTTCGTCGATGAACTGCTCATGACGTCGGGCGTTCGTTCGGCCAAGGCAACTCTGCCTAAAGGAATCATCTCGATTTCGATCGCTCACCCGGACCACGGGCTTCTCGTTGTGGTCGACAAGAATCTTAGTCTCGAACACCGCCGCTTCAGATACGCACACGGACTTGCCCATTTCTTGTTCGATACCGAAGCGCCGTGGCGCGTATGCATTTCTAGCGTGGCGCCTGATCTTGCGGAGCTGAGGGCCGACGCTTTCGCAAGCGGCCTTCTGATTCCCCAGCATGGCCTGCGTCGATACGTGGAGACCCTCGGCAAAGAGACATTGGGACGCGCTGGTCCCACGGTGCTCTCCGTGTTTTCAGAGGGCGACGGTCGCGACACGACGGGCGAGAGCCGTCGGGTGGATGGTCGCCAGCGCAAGGGTTGTACCCCGATCACCTTGTCGGATGTCCTACGCACGGCTCACTACTACGGCACGAGCCCTAGAGTGGCTGCGCATCGTTTGAGGAACCTCCGGCTCTTAACGGACCGGGAACTCGATCAACTAGAAACGATGATGCAAAGTGAAAAGCATACGCCAATCGAAAGGGAATTTGCGCTACCGCCAGCACTCCATGAGATGGACTCCCTTTGTTCTCGACTGGCAGCGCTGGCGGCCAGTGCACTCCATCGGGGAAGTATCAATGTCCCCAGATTCAACGAACTAGCGGATCTCGCGGGAGTTCGCGTGGCCGACCGAGAGCGTATCTTGGCCATTACGGCGACGCCTCCACGACAAGAGCGTGAGACTTCTAGCCAAACATCCGAGGCGACCACCTCACAGGAGAAGGAGCATTCATGAAAAGTGAAATCAAGATTGCAATCGCGGGCGTTGGCAACTGTGCCAGCTCCCTGGTTCAGGGACTTGAGTACTATCGGCACCACGATACCTCAGAAGCTGCCGGGCTTATCCATCCTGAACTTGGTGGCTACCGAATCGAGCACGTCGAGGTCGTTGCTGCATTCGATGTGGATCGGCGAAAAGTAGGGCGGCCCCTTCACGAGGCGGTTTTTGCCAAACCCAACTGCACAACAGTGTTCCAACGAGAACTTTCCGAGACTAGCGTCACTGTCCAGATGGGGCCCGTCTTGGACGGGATTGCGGGTCACATGGATCGCTATCCCAACGACCGGGCCTTTCGTCTGTCCGATGCCGAGCCGGTTGATATTTTGGAAGCGCTCAATGCATGCGGCGCGGAGATCCTCGTCTGCTACCTGCCGGTAGGTTCGGAGCAGGCCGTGCGACACTACGCGAAGGCGTGCCTCGATGCTGGTGTCGCCATGGTCAACTGCGTGCCGGTGTTCATCGCCTCTCATCCGGAGTTCGCCGAGGAGTTCAAGAAGAAAGGACTTCCGATAGTAGGCGACGATATCAAGAGCCAGTTCGGCGCCACGCTCCTGCACCGAATCATCACGCGCACACTCGGCGACCGTGGCGTGAAGATCGAGCGTACCTACCAACTCAACACGGGCGGCAATACCGACTTCCTGAATATGTTGGAACAGACCCGACTCGCGACCAAGAAAGTCTCAAAGACGGAATCGGTGCAGTCTCAGCTCGACCAACGCCTCGCGGACGAGAACATTCACATCGGCCCCTCCGACTACGTGCCCTGGCAGAACGACAACAAGGTCTGCTTTCTTCGCATGGAATGGCGCGGCTTCGGCGACGTTCCGATGAACCTCGAGGCGCGGCTCTCCGTTGAAGACTCGCCGAACTCCGCGGGCGTGGTGATCGACGCCATCCGGTGCGCCAAGCTGGCACTCGACCGAAAGATCGGCGGGCCGCTGGATGCTGCATCCGCCTGCATGATGAAGCACCCGCGGAAGCAGATGCGCGACAGCGAAGCATTTATTGCACTGGAGCGGTTCATTCGAGGGCAAGATGGCATGACCAGCGCCCCGTTCCACGACACATCGACGGACTCTCAGGAGACGCTGACGTTGCTGAGGCCGCATCAAGTGGATTCCCTACAGGTGCTCGATCAGGTTCGACCTGGGCTGGACCAGAGGGAAGCAGTTGGTGTGAATGCCAAGGGCGATGACCAGCTTGATCGCGGCGGCAAGCTCTGAGCTCGCAAAGGAGATCGTTGATGTCCTCGATAATACCGATTACTGACGCTAAGAAAAACAATTCCGGCAGCCTCCCTGTCGTCGTGTTGGCGGCCGGCAAGGGTTCCCGTGTAGCTTCGCTGGGCAATGGCCGCCCTAAGCCAACGCTTCGTTTGCTCGGCCTGTCCCTTGCCGAACGGATCATCCTCTCCTACCAGGCAGCGGGTATTCAACGCTTCGTAGTGGTCCTGGGCGACCGTGCAGACGAGGTGCGTGAACACTTCCTGGATGTAGCGGTGCGGCGCGGCTGCGAGGTGGAGTGCGTCGTTGCCACCGACTGGCAGCTGGGAAACGGGGCCAGTGCTCTCGCCGCGTTTCGCATGGTGGAGGAGGAGCCCTTTCTGCTAACGATGGCCGACCATCTGATCGATCCCTCGCTGTTGGAGCAAGTTTTGGCCGCCCCTCCTGGCGAGGACGAGATTTGCCTGGCAGTGGATTCGAACAAAGAGAATCTCCTCGATCTCGAGGACGTGATGAAGGTGGACGTCGCAAACGGTCGGGTGGCCCGGATTGGAAAAGGCCTGAGGGATTGGGACGTAGCGGACACGGGAGTTTTCTACTGCACGCAGGTCCTTTTCGAGGGTATCCGGCAGGCATCGGCCAAGGGACAGTATGGGCTTTCGGACGCGGTCAGGGAGCTAGCGGCTGAGCGTCGGGTTCGCGTGGTCGACGTCACGGGGAAGCGATGGATTGATATGGACAACGCATTGGCATTCCGCCATGCGAAGCGGTGGCTTCTTTCCTCGGTCGTCAAGAACACGGACGATGGCTATGTTTCGGCGTATCTCAACCGTCCTCTCTCCTTACGGCTCTCGAGTCTGCTGGCCGAGGCGCGGATCTCTCCCAACCTCATTACCCTTGTCAGCTTCTTGCTTGCCCTGGGCGGCGCAGTGCTTTTCTCTCTACAGGGTTACATGGCGGGGCTGATGGGGGGACTCTTGGTTCAGTTCTCCTCGGTAGTGGACGGCTGTGATGGTGAGGTGGCTCGTCTCAGACAGATTGCCAGCCCCAGAGGAGGTTGGCTCGATACGATACTCGACCGCTACGCGGAGCTTGCGGTGGTGCTGGCCATCACCTTTTCTTACTCCACCTCCCATCCGGGCCCTCTCGCCTGGATGGGGGGTCTCCTTTCCATTTCCGGGTACTACATGGCAAGCTACGTGACCAAGGAGTTTGCCCTCCGGCACGGCAAAGCCTACCCGCCCAACTTCCTAAACCGCATTAAACGCCGGGACCTCCGCCTGTTAGGGATTTCGGTGGGGGCCGTATTGGGCATCGCGTTTGAAGCTATGGTTGGCCTTGGCGTGCTCAGCCACCTTTGCGTGGTGGGAATCTTGGTCCGCGGCTGGCGGCAAGGGGACCATTTCCAGCTAGCCGCATCATCAAAACGTGCACTCGACCTGGAAAAGGCGCCGGGCCCAGCGGTCATCTGAAAGCTTATTCCAGCCCAGGTGGCTGGCACAGCCCGACCAACAAAATATTGGGCGGGCCGAGCGACCGACACTGCGGGAACGCCTACTCGCAAAAATAGTTGGGGAACTTACGGTCTGGCTGTAGTCTGAGGCTCACAAGGGTGCGTCCGCGGGGGTGGATGCACTGAATCAGCTGATCGACCTATGGCCGCTTTTTAGAAGGAGCCGTGTCATGGCAATTCGTTTGGGAGATACGGCTCCAGATTTCAAAGCCGATACGACAGAGGATCCCTTCAATTTCACGACTGGATCGGGGATGGTTGGGCCGTGTTGTTCTCGCACCTCAAGGACTTCACGCCAGTCTGCACCACCGAGCTGGGTGAAGTAGCGAAGCTCAAGAGCGAGTTCGACAGGAGGAACGTCAAAGTCGTGTGGCTCAGCGTGGACAAAGTCGGCGATCACAGGAGGTGGTCCGAAGCCTTCAAGGAGACGCAGGGGGCGGCCGTCAACTTCCCCCTGATCGACGACGCCAATTGGAAGGTGTCGGATCTCTACGACATGATCCATCCGGAAGCCGACAACACGATGACCGTGCGATCGGTTTTCGTGATAGGTCCGGACAAGAAAGTAAAGCTCAGCATTACGTACCCGGCGAGCACTTGACGCAATTTCGACGAGATCCTGCGCGTGATCGACTCTCTACAGCTGACTGCGAACTATCAGGTGGCGACACCCGTGAACTGGAAGGACGGCGATGACGTCATCATCGTACCTGCGGTGAGCAACGAAGAGGCGAAAAAGAAGTTCCCCAAGGGCTTCAAAGAAGTAAAACCCTACTTGCGCGTGACCCCTCAACCGAATCGCGACGCGTAAGCCCGCGTCCCAGGGAGCTTGTTAGGCGATCCCCGGCGTCAGGCCGGGGGATCCACATCAAAGAGCACCGATCCGTTCTGCACGAACGGTCCACGCGCTCGAACCCATCCGGATTAATAATGATGAGGGACAGGCCCACGGGCAATGCGCTCGGCGACTGTGTATCTAGCAGGGCCCGCGTCGATAACCTATACTCTTCTCGTACACGTCAGACTCATCGACCCGCGAAACGGGGGAGGCCTTTTATGTCGGGAAGGGGCAGAGCACCGGCTCTTCCCAGGCGTCGGGTGTGGAAGTGCAACTTTGAGCTCCATGGTATTTGAGAACTACGGCGGTATATTCCAGCTGCGTCTGGAAACGGCTGAGGATCTCGCCTCTCTGGGGAAACTGAAAGAGTCCAGGTGGGCGGCAACGAGCGCGCTGGTTGACTGTTTTCGCTGCGATCCCGCCGTGCTGAAGTGTCTCGACCCCGATGAGACCGGACGCATCCGCACCCAAGACCTGAAAGATGCGCAAGAGTGCCTGTTTCACTTCTTGAGCAACCGCGAGGGTACCACCCAGCAGAGCGACGTTCTGCGTCTCGACGACTTGGACACGACCCACTCGGAAGGCTCCAAGCTGCAAGAAGTTTGTAAGTGGATTCTAGAACAACTCGAAAGGCAAGGGAGCAAGGAAATCTCCCTCAAGCAGATTCGCGCCTTTCGCGCCGGCTACGCTCGCGTCTTCCCGAACGGAGACGGCATCGTGCCGCTGGTCGATATCGAAGCCGAAAACACCCGGGCGTTCTGCGCGGATGTCGTCAAATACGCGGGGGAAGTCAAGGACGCTGCCGGAAAGATCGGATACGGGAAGGAACAGCTCCAGCGCTTTCTTGATCGCGCGCGAGCCATGCGGGATTGGATGGTCGAGGGAAAGCAGACGGCGGCAGGCGAGCAACGCAGCTCGGAGCTCTGGACGTGGGGCGATGCCACGCCCGAAGCGACCGCCATCGTCTTCATTCTCGAAGCGAAGCTCGAGCAGTTCTTTTTGCAATGCGACTTGTTGAGGGTGGAGCCTCGTGCGGCGAGCCGATTCGAGCTGAGCGAGGAGGAGCTCGATGGATTCGAACTCGAGGACGCCCTCGCCATCGAAAAGAGATTGAGCATGGCCCCGCTCAGTCGTCCGAACGCAGCCGGAGAATTGAACCTGAATAGCGCTCTCAATCCCTGTTATGAAGAACGGGTCTGGGAGCTCCGAGACAAAGTCCTGAAGCGAGCCTTGGGAACGGAAGTGGAGAAGCTTACCCGCGAAGACTGGGAAAAGGTGAAGGCTCTTTTCGAGCCGCACAAAGCCTGGTATGACGCGAAACCGAAAGACGAGATCGAGGCTCTCGGAGAGGAAAGACTGACCGCCTACCTTGAAGGCGAGCTGCCGACAGAAGCGGAGGTGCTCATCGAACGCGACTTGTCCGTCAGAGATGAGCTCGAGCAAATCGCCACGGTGGAGAAGCTCTGCCTGCTGCAGCGCTGGCTCCTGGAGCTCGCGAACAACTTCGTGAACTTCTCCCAGCTGTATGACCCCAATCGGCGATCCCTTTTCGAGGAAGGCACATTGGTCATCGACGGTCGCGAATTAGCGTTCAGCATGAAAGTGACGAACCGCTCCGAGCATAGGAAGATCGCCGAAACGAGCCGTATGTTTCTCATCTACGCCGAGATCACCTCCAAGGTAATCACTTCCTCGCATCGTGAAAAGTTCGAGCTCGTCGTGGCGGTAACGGCAGGCCAGCGAGGCGGCATTTCCGTCGGTAAACGAGGCGTCTTCTTCGACATCGAGGAGCGCGAATGGGACGCGCGCATCGTGGAAGTCGTGGAGAATCCCATCAGCCTGTGGGAGGCGGTGAAAGCACCGTTTCAGCGAATCGCAGGACTGGCCGCTCAGAAAGTGGAGCGGATCGCCGCAAGAGAGACTGAATCGATCGAAAAGGCCACCGAAGCGGGCTTGGAGAAAATCGACGCCACACCTGCAAGAGAAGAAGCCGCCGCCCCGGTTCACAAAACGTCGGTTCGCGACCTTTTGCTCGGTGGCGGCCTTGTTTTCGCCGCAGTGGGCTCCTCGCTGGCGTTCATTGTCAAGACCCTCTCGGAAGTGAATCCTTTGCACCTGGGGGCGGTGGTTCTGGCCCTGGTAAGCATCGTCACGCTCTCGAGCGGACTTCTCGGCTACCTAAAACTGCGATCGCGCGACATGAGCGCCCTGCTAGAAGCGGCGGGTTGGGCGGTGAACTTCCGCATGAAGCTGACGCGACGTTTGGGCCGACTCTTCACCCACAGGCGGGAGTTGCCCAAAGACGCGGTCAAGAGACGTCGCGATCTCATCGACGGTTTTCTCGCCGAAATCGACGTGGCACCGTCCAGGCGGGGGCGGATTCTTGCCCTGATCGCCGTGCTCTTGGTGGTGGTTCTCGGGGTACTGGCTTACTTGAATCCGGAGGTCTTGGCGGACCTCTCGTTGTGGTGAGACAAGTTGAGCGCCGGCCCTCTGTGCCAACGTGCGTGAGACAGGGAGACCCTTTGAGTTTAATGTAGAGGGCGGAGGAGTGATGTCCCATGAACGCCTCTCCCAGAGAAATGCAGTTTGAGGAAACCTCGGAAACGGAAGAAGCGGGTAGCGACAGACCACGATGGCAGGTGGCGAGTCTCAATCTCGTAGGGCCCGGTTTGCATCCTCGTTGGTTTTCCTCTAGCATCACGGGCTTGTTGTAAACGGCATGGAAGGCACCGCGTGCACGAAAAGGACCAGTCATTATTGGTTTGTCGTTCTCGTCAAGAGTGCTGACGCGGTCGAGCCTGAGTTTGTGGAACCACACTGAATCATCAGACGACGAGGAGATTCCGAAATGAGGATATACCCCCGTACCGAAAGTCCAAGGGGCTTTACCGCAATTCTGTTTTGCCTGATGGTGCTTGCTCTAGCCGTCGCTTGTGGCGGAGGCGGCGACTCGGGAGAGGAAGTCGCTGAACCCGGAACCACGGAGGAGCTCGCCGCCGAGGAGGAAAGCTCGGGCGCCCCGCGGGTGTTCTTCACCGAGCCGTCCGACGGCGCCACGGTGACGTCACCGGTGACGTTCACGTTCGGCCATGAGAATTACTCCATCGAGCCCAAGGGTGAAGTTCACGCAGGCGCCGGACACCATCACATCGGCCTCGACACCGACTGCCTCCCGCCGGGCGAGGCCATTCCGGAAGCGGCTCCGTGGGTCCATTTCGGTGATGGCTCGGCAACGATCGACATGCAGCTGCCTGCAGGTCAGCACACGCTGACGATTCAGATTGGCGACGGCGAGCACGTGACGTCGGACGAGCCTGGCCTCTGTCAGAGCATTACCATTACCGTCGAAGAAGGGTAGAACGTTTCATTAACTTGGTCACCCTCCGCTGGCAGATGAGGACCACCGTCAGCGGGAGAGGCTCTTGGCCAGTCGCGCTCGCGTCTTGGTCGGCGAGTTTGGCGGTGCGGGGAGCACCCTCGCTTCGTTGGGCCCAGTCGGGCTTCAGGTACAAGAGCTTCTCCTGAAGAACCTCGATCTGGCGGCTCCAGCCATACCGGTGAAAACCGTCGGGGCAGATGTGATTGCGGTCGGCGGCACCGGCGCGCCTTCCGGAGCGTTGGCGCTCTTCCAGCCGCCGGTCGATCCCTTGGTGGCACCTCTGGTCTACACGCCACCCCTTCAGATCTTTGCCCACCGGGTGGCGTACGGCTGGGTCGCCCCATCGACCGACCACGAGGCTTCAAAAAGGTGGTAGGAGAAGCCTAATCACCATAAACGGGAGTCAAGCCCTTTCTATTTGAAATTTTTCCTAAGGGGCGGCTCGATGCCCGCGAGCGCGGTCGCAAGCCAGCGCTGGCGTTGGCTCGAGTTTTCCAGCGGTCGACTTTCGCGCAGCGTTCTTCGACGAGCGCATGCACGGCCTTCGAGGCAGTTCGCCGTTTTCAGCAAGCGGCCCAGCACCCCGTACACGCCGAGCCGATGCAACGTCATGGTCTCCTCGAGAAACTCTTCGTCAGTGACCTGGCCTCTAGATTCGATTCCATATCTCTGGTAAATTCGCGCCACTTCCGCGGCAATGGGATTCACCCAGACGTAGAAGAAGGACAGCCCTGTGTCACACTTGACATGGTCATTCGGATTGGCAACAAGAAGGAGGCCCGTTATGGATTTTTTTGCCAACATAAAAGAGCTCAGCGCCTATTTTAGGGACCCTTGGATCCAGTCCTTGGGGACCGTCATCCTTTCGCTGGTTCTGACCCTCGCCCTGCGCTGGACCCTGCGGTTTATCGTGTTGCCATTGGTTCACAAGACCAAAACTGAGGTGGATGATATTACGATAAGGGCGGTCAAAGGGATTCTGACCTATTTGATCCCCTTGATTGGCCTGATGGTGGCCCTCATCCCTTTGTCTTTACCCACACCGATTCCTCAGCGTGCTCTTTTTTCTTTGCTTGCCATACTGTTGATGCGCAGCGCAATTGGGTTCGTAGATGTGCTGTCCAAGTGGCTGAAAACAACATGGGTGACTCGTACCCAGTCTACTTTAGATGATGCTCTGCTGCCTCTTATGGGCAAAGCCATAAAGGTAGTTGTGGTGCTTCTCGGTGTGTTGCTAATCTTGCAGCGATGGGAAATTGAAATTGCTCCCATGTTGGGCGCCCTCGGTATTGGCGGTTTGGCCATTGGCTTGGCTTTGAACAGCAGCCTCTCCAATATCTTTGGCGGCATTCAGCTTATTTTGGATCGTTCCATCAATGTTGGCGACAAGATCATGCTGGAAAGTGGTGAAGTGGGGGTGGTGCAGGACATTGGCCTTCGTAGCACCAAATTACGGACCTATGACAACGAGTTGCTCTCTCTTCCCAATTCGCAACTATCCAATGCGCGGGTCAAGAATTTCACCAAACCCGATGTCAGTATTAGAGTAACAGTCAATTTTGGGGTGGCTTACGGCAGTGATGTGGCTCGGGTCAAAGAGCTTGTCGTGGATGCAATTAGCAACTTGGACGATATTTCGCGAGAACCTGGACCCCAGGTACTGTTCTTGAATATGAGTGATTTTTCCCTAGATATGTCGGCTCGAGTGTGGGTGGATGATTACGACAAGCAGTTTGCTAGAAAGCTTGAAATGACAGAGTTGGTCTACAATACTCTTAACAAAAATGGCATCGAAATCCCTTTCCCCACTCGCACGGTATATATGAAACAATCCGAGTGATCGGCTTCATCAGCGATCCCACGTCATTTTGCCATGGGGTAGTCCTTCGAAGTAGCCCGGCAACATTTGATTCCTTCGAAAAAGGATAGGAAATTTCATACGTGTCCGGCCCCGGTCCGCTCGAAATTTCCCCTCTGGGAAGGGGCTGTGCCGTCCAACTGAGTCCTGGTGTGGGTTGTCCCTCGTCATTATTGATCCGGAAACGACCTCGGCCTACGTGAAACTGCGAAGAGCGAGGCGGCCGGGGTCGATGAGTGCGAGATAATCCTAGGATCGCACCCACAGGTTCAAGCCATTGAGTGCGTCGTTGTTAAAGGGATCGAGCTGAGCGACGAAGGACGGCTTTACGCCGCTTCCCGCCACTCGTATCGGTGGTGCAGTCCGCCGACGCGCGGCAGCGCCACAACCTTCGCGTTGGGTGACGGTCTTGGGGTGACCGGTCTTCTTTCTGGCGTGTCTTTGTCGAGCCCCAGGTGACAACGGTCTTCATGGTAGTAAGCGGTGTACGAGCGCACGAGTCGGACGAGATGCCGCTCGCCGAAGATGAACACGTGCTCGAGGAGCTCGCGTCGACAACAGCCGATCCAACGCTCGGCGGTTCCGTTCTGCCACGGGCTGCGATACGAAATGCGAACAGGCTTTGTGCCCATGGCCCGTATGAACTCGCCCACCCCAGAGCTGAAGATCGAGTCGCGGTCGAAGATGAGATATCCAGGCGCGGTTTCGTAAGGAAACGCGTCGCGCAGTTGCTGGATCACCCAGGCGGGCGTCGGATTGAATGTGGCGTTGAAGTGAACGATGTGGCGGCGACCATGCTCGATGACGAAGAAACCGTATAGGAGCCGGAGCGACGCGGTCGGTACGGTGAACAGGTCCATCGCAGCAATGTCGTCCTTGTTGTTACGTAGAAACGCCACCCATCGCTTCAGCTGGTCAGGCTCCGCAGACCGCCGCGGCAGATATCGCGATACTGTCACCTCGGACACGATGAACCCGAGCTTAGCGAGCTCGGCATGGATGCGCGTCGCGCCCCAGCCATCCTGAGCCATGGTCCGGATCAGCTGACGAATCTGGGCGTCCACGCGCGGCCGTCCGGGATGACGTTGCTGAGAAATCTTCGCCCAGCCCGGCCACGACTCCCGAAGAGCGACCCAGAACGCTCGGTCCGTATCATCGAGCGGCCGGCCGAGGACGCTCCTTCTTCAGTGCCGTGACTTGCTGCCGAAGAGCCAGATTCTCAAGCACGAGGTCCGCGCGGCGACGGCATATCGCGCGAATTACATGCGCACCAATGGAAACGAGGAAAGTGACAACGCGGAGCATAGCGGCGGAGTTTGCCCTTCCGGGGCCGGGATCTCAAGCGACCGAGGGTCGTTAGGCGACTCGAAGCCGAGGCTCGTAAGTGTCTGATTTTAGGAGCCGACGAGTTTTGACGAGAGACAGGACTCGCCACTCACGCAGGCCCATCGGGAGAACCGATGGGCGAAACCGTCGAGGCGAGTTCCAGCGAAGATTTCTCGTCCAAATTACGCGAACGCTGATTGGCGCGCGGCGGAGCCAACCTAGCCCGGACTAGCTTCTAATAAACGAGACCCAATAGCGCGCTGCAAAAATGTTCCAAATGCGAGGCGCGCTAGATTCCTCCGTTTTTTACTAATGAGGTTGGCGACGCAAGCGACCGTTCAGGTCAGCGTGCCAGACCTTTCGGCGTCCTGGTCGAGCGGAAAGATCGGCCTCGGCACGTTCCGGTACGGTAGGCGTTCATAGTGCACCGTGCAAAGGGCGCCACTATCGCAGACGATGACGCGGCCGGCGATGGGTTCAAAAGCGGCGCGGAAATGCTGCATCGATTTGAGCGCGATGACGTGTTTGCGTTCGGGCTCGATACCGAACGATTTGAACTGTTGCAGGTCGAGCATCTGCTGGGCAATCGTGACGACCAGGATATCGATTCCCTCAACGCGCACGACGGCGCTGGGGCCATAGGAGCGATGCAGCCCGCCAAGGATGGGTCCGTCCCCGACGAAGTGGCCGTCGCTGATCGAGAGCAATTCAGCTTCGAGCGTCAACGGGCCACCACCAAACTCGGCATCGGTCTTACCGCCGAGAACGATATCAACGCGCTCACCGAGCTCAACGCGGTGAAGCGCCTGAACTGCCTCGCCGTCGACCATCGGCCCAAAGCAGGCGTCGGTTACGCCTGCCGTGAGGAGTGCGCCAAGCAGCGCGGTCGAGTCGCCGTAGCCGCCCGCGCCCGGATTGTCGGCATAGTCGGCGATCACGAGTGGACCGCTTTGAGGATCGAACTCGGCGGCGAGGGCGGCGGCAGCCTCAACGGTGAGGTATTCATTTAGCGCTTCATGACGCCGCGCCCAAATGTCGTCGGCCAGCGTTTCAGCGAAGGCAATGTGCGCGTCGAGATCGCCCTGGCCGGTGACGAGAACGGTGGGCCCGACATCGGCGACATCGGTGCTGGCAAAGCCTGCGTTGACACTAACGGCGAACACGTCGGCTTGCCCTTCGTAGTCTCTGGCTGACGCCAGGCGAGCGATCATCGGGCCGACATCGGTGCGCCCGCCATTCGTTTCCTCGAGCATCGGGAGGCAGACGCGGATCGTTTGCGGCCTGATCTCGCCTGCCATCGCCCGTTGCAGGATCGCACCCGCCCGGCGTCCGGTTTCGCGCATATCGATATGGGGATACGTCCGGAAGGCAACAATGATATCGGCCAGCTCGCACATTTGCTGACTAACATTCGCATGCGGGTCGAGGGTGATGGCAATCGGGGTCTTGCCGCTGAGTGAGGCTCGAATGCGGCGCAAGATTTCGCCGTCACCGTCCTCGCAGAAATCAAGGACCATCGCGCCATGTAGGCCGAGGAGAATACCATCGAACCCGCCACGCTCGGCAGCGGCGACGATCGGATCGCAAAACCATTCGAACGCCGCGCGCTCGACTTTGGCGCTCGGCCCCGCCGCCGCGCTGAGGACATGTTCGATTTGCCAGCCATGCGCCCGGCCAGCGTCAAGGAAACCGGCGAGCTCGGTATTGGCCTCGCTTCGTGCGGCGATAGCCTCGTCTCCGATCAAGACATAACGGTCCTTGAATGCCTGTGCACCGGTCGCACGGCGACTGAAGGTGTTGGTCTCGTGCGAGAGTTCTGCGCTAAGGACCCGGAATGTCATCACACAGTTCCGTCCGGTAGCGCCGCTTCGCATGGCTCCGTCTTGAAATAATCGTGCGACACCGGCATGGCGTTACTTTCATCCTGAGCTCTGGATTGGTGAGGTTCGTCGATGAGCGGCCTCAGCTCGACTAGCTAGCTAGTCTACCCGCTTTCGACGCTCAGATCGATTCTGTTTCACGATCATCGGTTGAATATCGAACCGATCGACGTCTTCGGACGACGCTGTGATCAGCACCCAATGCATCTGTGGATGGGCGTTGGTGCACGAATCGCTCTTGACTCCGGCAAGCGCTTCGACTCAGCTTCTCGATGAAGATCGAGGAGATGAACCCATGGCGGCGCGCAAGTCCCCAGAGTGAACCGCAAATACAAGACGAAGTACCGCGTGACCAACTGGCGGGAGTACGAGCGCGGCCTCAGGAGCCGTGGCGACATCACTGTCTGGTTCAGCGAGGAGGCGGTCGAAGCTTGGACGCCACCGAAGAACGGCCGCCGCGGTGGCCAGCCGCGCTACTCGAATCTGGCAATCGTGACGGCGTTGACGTTGCGCATGGTCTTTCACCTTCCGCTCCGACAGACCGAGGGGTTCCTCGACTCGTTGTTGCGGTTGATGGAGCTCGACCTGAAAGCGCCGGACCACACCACGCTGTCGCGGCGGAACAAAGACGTCGACGTGTCTTCGCCTACCATGGTGCATGATGGCCCGATTCAGCTGATCGTCGATTCCACGGGACTGAAGATCTCGGGTGCCGGCGAGTGGCACGCCCACAGGCACAAGAGCTCGAAGGCGCGTCGAGTATGGCGGAAGCTGCATGTTGGCGTGGATGACGACGGCTTCATCGTGGCGGCGAAGCTCACGAAGAGCAGCGAGGACGATCCGTCCACCGTCCCGGAGCTTCTGGAACAGGTCGACTCTCCAATCCAGCGCTTCACGGCCGATGGAGCCTACGATACGCGCTCAGTGTACGAGTTGCTCGGCGAGGTCGGCACCGCGGATATCAAGATCGTGATCCCACCTCGACGAGGGGCGGTGCCTTCGGGCTGCGCCGAGGGCACGTGGGCGCAGGGGAACGCGACCCTCGAGACGATTCGCAAAGTCGGGCGCCAAGGCTGGCAGCGGGAGTCACGGTATCGCCGACAGGGTGCAGTCGAGAATCTTTTCTTCAGGTACAAGCGGACGCTCGGAGACAGCCTTCGCGCGTGCGGCTACGAATCGCAGAAGCGGGAGGCAAGGATCCGGTGCAACGTATTGAACCGGATGGCTCAGCTGGGCAAGCCTGAGTCCCAAGCGATCGGCGGGGAGTAAGTCGGGCCGCCAAAAGGTTCCGTGCGTGTCCCGAACTGATTCATGCACCAACGCCGTACAACTAACCTAGTACGGCAACGATAACAGACCCAAGGGATAAGCGGGCGAAGAAGTCGTGAATCGTAACCAATAGTGCACACCTTTGAATCGAGTCCGGTTAGCGAAGCGGCGTGCCGATTCGAGATCGGTCGCTCGCCCAGTAGACGTAAAGCACTCGCCCGAGTAGGTTATCGACTGGTAATGGACCCCAAAACCGGCTATCGAGACTGTTATCGCGGTTGTCCCCCATAACGAAATAATGCCCTCGTGGAACAACCACCGCCGGCATGTTGTCACGCCGGGCGTCCGCAAAGACCGCGGTAGACTCAGACAAATAGGCGTAGGGTTCCTCGAGCGGCTCATCGTTGACGAATACCTGTCGATCAACGATCCGTAGCGTCTCACCGGGGAGACCGACGACACGGTGCATGAAATCGCGACTTGGATCTAGTGGATACTCGTAGACGACGAGCTCGCCGCGCTCCGGCGCTCGCGTTTGGTAAACGCCAAACCGAACCATAACGCGGTCTCCCGAGTGAATCGTAGGTTGCATGGATCCGGATGAAAAACGGTAGCTCTTGTAGATCTTGGCGGGCGACAGGCTGTACGACGCTATGAACGCCACGCCGATCACGACGAGGTACACGTACCACCGATTGTAGGCCCTTAACTTGTAACTGCGCTTGCGGCGCGCCTGCACGACGGCGTCGACAATCGCGTAGCCAGCCACGAAGAGCGCGCAAAGCAAGATCGCAATGCTAAGGACGAAACCCATGAAGGTCTCGCGAAGCCCACTCCGCGAGGCGGTGATCCAAAGACTCCACACCGCGGAAAAAAATATCAGTCCCTTCAGCGGCTCACCGTTGTAGAGCTGACCGAGGCCCGACGTGCCGAAGGAAAGTATGGCCGCGAGGATCGGCCGGCGTCGGCGAGTCATGCCTTCGGTCCTCGATGTCTCAATCGGAAAATATTGGCGCAAAAAAGGATAGGAAATTTCATACGTGTCCGTCCCCGGTCCGCTCGAAATTTCCCCGCTGGGAAGGGGCTGTGCCGTCCGAGTGAGTCCTGGTGAGGGTAGCAGAGCTCGAGCAATCAGGGCAAGGCGGTTGAGAGGTGTCTCCCGCCGGGGGGATGGAAGTGAAGAAACACTCCGAGCGTTCTCGTGTCGGGGTATTCGGACAAGTGGGTTTTTCGGAAGTCAGTGGCTAGGGCTCGGGTGGCGAGCGCGAGTCGCTTTTTCTTATTTCGAGATGAGCCAAAATTTTCCGAATCACCTTGTGCTCGGTAATGAAGGCGATGACGCGATAGGTACCCCCGCAGTCGCACCGGAGAGGGTCGGTCTGATGAACGCGCCTGATGAGCTTGATGAGCTGTGCCCATCTTTTTCTGAGCGCGGCGCGCTTTTTTGGAGGACAGCTTCGGCTCAGAGTCGGCTTTGGGGTTTTGTTGTCCGGTGAGCGATTGCAGGGGGCGGTTTTTCCTTTTTCGAAAGGCGCGCGCTCTCGAGGAGTAGGCGCCCATGTAGTGGACGCCGTGTTGGCGAGGCTTGGGGATTTGGGTGAGGACTCGGGCCAGAAACTCGAAGACATCGAGGGTCTCGCCTTGCGGATGAGAAGCGAGGGGGGTCGTCATGTGAGCCTTTCGCTTCATAGAAGAGCGTCTTTGCGCCCGGTGTCCAGTGAATGCGAGACAGGCTGAGGGGGCAGCGAAGTAGGTCCGGCAGAGGCGCTCGAGCCCTTCGGTGTTCTGAGGCCAAACGGTCACGGATGTGTCGCTCGTCCCTTTACCGGGCAGGGTTGATGTGCGGCTTCCTCGCCGCCCCGCCGGGTCCGATCAGGAGGGTTTCCGTCACGATGGCTCTACATCATGCTTCCCCCCTCCCAGGACTTTCCCTGGCGCAATGAGACCTGACCCCCGGCCCGGTGTCCCCCCATTCTCGGCGTAGGCGCGACCCTCTGCAGCGTGCGGCGGCCCTCGCCCCACTACCAGACGAAAAACGCGCCGCCATCTAGGAACGCGACCAGCTTTCGAACGAACTCCTCGTGCAGCTCAAGTCCCCCGCTTGCCTCTTCGTCACTGAGCCACTCACCCGTATCTTGGAAGAAGAAATCCTTGATGCTCTGGCTCAGCTTGCGTACAACCTCAGCTTCCTTCTCCTGCCTCCGCGGATCGGCAAGCGCCCGCCGCAAGGCTTTCGCAAGTTCGATAGCATCAGTCTGGGTGACTTCTTGGCCATCGTTTGTATTGTAGCCTCCATTCCACCGCCGCCTCGACCGACCCCGTGGCGCCGTGGTACCAAGGGGCGTCCATCCGTACTCCCTTGCAAGAGCCTGATAGAAATCCCATGGTCCACCTCGAATGTTCAGGGCGTCCCCTTGTCGCCTCTTGAAATCAAAGCTCACGGTCGTGTCGTCACGAAGGCACGTTTCACTCTTTAGACTCGCTCTCGACAAGCGATTCTTCCGTCACGACCTCCATCGATCCCGCGGGCTCATCGTCCTCACCGAAGTCAATCTCCTCGCCAGCCTTGAGCTTCTGATGGATGGCAAACTCCTCGTCCGTTAGTTCCACGTCGCTCTCGAAAAGGATAGGAAATTTCATACGTGTCCGTCCCCGGTCCGCTCGAAATTTCCCCGCTGGGAAGGGGCTGTGCCGTCCGAGTGAGTCCTGGTGAGGGTAGCAGAGCTCGAGCAATCAGGGCAAGGCGGTTGAGAGGTGTCTCCCGCCGGGGGGATGGAAGTGAAGAGACACTCCGGGCGTTCTCGTGTCGGGGTATTCGGACAAGTGGGTTTTTCGGAAGTCAGTGGCTAGAGCTAGGGTGGCGAGCGCGAGTCGCTTTTTCTTATTTCGAGATGAGCTAAGATTTTCCGAATCACCTTGTGCTCGGTAATGAAGGCGATGACGCGATAGGTGCCTCCGCAGTCGCACCGGAGAGGGTCGGTCTGATGAACGCGCCTGATGAGCTTGATGAGCTGTGCCCATCTTTTTCTGAGCGCGGCGCGCTTTTTGGAGGACAGTTTCGGCTCAGAGTCGGCTTTGGGGTTTTGTCGTCCGGTGAGCGATTGCAGGGGGCGGTTTTTCCTTTTTCGAAAGGCGCGCGCTCTCGAAGAGTAGGCGCCCATGTAGTGGACGCCGTGTTGGCGAGGCTTGGGGATTTGGGTGAGGACTCGGGCCAGAAACTCGAAGACATCGAGGGTCTCGCCTTGCGGATGAGAAGCGAGGGGGTCGTCATGTGAGCCTTTCGCTTCATAGAAGAGCGTCTTTGCGCCCGGTGTCCAGTGAATGCGAGACAGGCTGAGGGGGCAGCGAAGTAGGTACCGGCAGAGCCGCTCGAGCCCTTCGGTGTTCTGAGGCCAAACGGTGACGGATGTGTCGACGGAAAAGCCGCTATGTCGAAACGAATTGAGTAGCTCGATGCGTTCGTCACTCAAAAGGCCTTTGCCTTTCAGCAAATCAAGGATCTTGTGGCGAAATAACTTCTCCGCGGCGAAGGTATCGATGTAGGGGACAGGAATCCATTGTCCTTGTGCATCCCAAACCCCACGAGAAGCGAGGCAGTGGGCATGTGGATGTTGGTTCAGAACACTCCCAAACGTCTGTGGGACCACAACGACTCCGGGACGGGCGTGAGGATCGCCGAGACGGCTTCGAGCATCAACTCCTTGATGGTCTCATAAGCAAGGCGGGCCAGATCCCGCAGAAGCTCTCGCTGGCGCATGAAATAGGGTCTGAGCATCTTGGGAAGTGTAAATGTCCACAGACTATGGCCAACGTTTTCCAGCAGCTCGTCTTTAAGAAAACCAGCAAAGGCAGCGGCGCGTTTGGCGTCGCCGAAGTAGTCGTCTGCGGTGACGCCGGATTTCAGTTTAGCGGGTCGAATCGAGTGCACTCAGTTGTCCTTTCAACGACATTATATTTTCGTTAGCTTGCGCACACCACCGTCGTCGGAACGAGTTGGGAAAAACGAAGAGGACCCTCGGCCGTTGGGCGCGGCCGGGGTCCTCTCCCTCGCGACTCCCTCGTTCAGGGAACGAGGCGAACGGTAAGGGTGTTGGAATTGGGAAGGCCGATTGCTGCCCCGAGCAGTACGATGTGGTACATGCCGGGTTTGCTCAACTGGTAGCCGCCGCTGGCATTTAACACCACGCGAAGAGTGATCTGGGCGCCGGGCTGAAGCGGAATCGATTTCGGTGTAGCGGCATTGGTTGTCGGGTGCGGAGTGGCTTTCCAGCTCGTGTCGGCGACTTGGAATCGTGCCGTTCCGTCGATGGCGGATAGCCCGACGGGAACCTGGATCGTTTGGCTGGTGAGATTCGATATGGTGACCAGGATCTCGATCGGTTCTCCGACCCGGTAAGTCGTGCGGGCCGTCTCGATGCGGCAGGCCAAAATCCCTTTCTCGTCCCGGTCGTTCAGCGCGAAGCGGTCGCGCTCCTTCCGAGGCTGGCTTCCTTCCGTTACTCCCTCTCCCTCTGGGAGAGGGTGGGGTGAGGGAAACCGGACCGCCGACTCTCCGGGTCTGTTCCGCGCCGTGCGCGGCTGGCTTAACGAGGAGGCGTCGGGAGGTTCCTCTTCCAGCCGGCGAGCCGGTGCGGGCGACGTGGGGAGTATGGATGCGCTAAGCCTGCCTCCCACGTAGCCTTTGGCGGCTTGCTTCAATTTCTGCTCGCGCCCGAAGACGCCTTCGTAGCTGACGCCCGCCGGCATCTCCACCGGGACTTCCACGAGCATCGGTTGCTCGGAGCCGGTCACGAGCTGTTTCTCGACCGCGACAAAGGACGTATAGGCGGATACCAGTCGATGAGCAAGCGCCACCTTGGTGATCTCTTCGACGAGCTCTTGTCGAGGATGCACGATGTGCTGGTCGGAGAGATCCTCGACGCGAGCCCGTGCCCACAGAGTACCGATCGCCTTTCCTTGCTTGCGTCGATCGGGAAGGTCGACTTTGATCTTCTGCTGATAGGGCTTGCCACCCAGCCGCGCGTGAAGCGTAACCGGGCCGCGGCCTGGCTCGGTGTACCGGCCGTGCACGACAACGGGCTGACCCAGGAAGAGGTCGGGGATTCGCTGAGGATAGATGTCGGTGACCTCGAGGCCGTTCCAGTCGATCTCGATATCGGTCAGATACGGATTTCGGATGCGTTCGTAGAATCTCTGGACCGGCGCCTCGGCGTCGTCATTGGGGAGCACGTACTCCACGGCACCTCTTCCGAATTCCGCCATCCTGTCCAACAGGAACCGGTTCACCGAGCTCCCGACGCCGAACGAGAAAAGCCGGGTTCGACCAAGGTTTTGTTCGAGGTAAGCCAGGACCTGACCCTCATTCCCGATGTATCCGTCGGTCATGAACGAGACGATGCGGAGTCGCTCGGGATCGTCGGTGTAGTCGAGGGCGGTCTTGACGCCCTCCAACATGATCGTGCCGCCGCGACCGGAAAGGCCCTCGACATAACCCAGCCCACGCTGGACGTTCTCGCGAGTCGCCGGCATCGGCAGCGGGGCGAAGGTCTCAGCCCGGTTGGAGAAGCGGACGATCTGGAACGTGTCCTGCGGGTTCAAGTTCTCGAGGGCGTGCCGCATGGCTTCCTTAACCTTGTCCATGGGGGATCCACTCATCGAGCCCGAGCCGTCCACCACGAAGATCATCTCCTTGGGCGTGATCTTGGTGTCTGCTGGCTGGGCCTCCGGTTGGATGAGCATCAAAAAGTAGCCGTCGCCGTCCGTTCGGTGGGGGAGGAGAACGATTTTCGGGATGTTCCCATCGACCTGGTAGCGGAGAAGGAAGTCCTTGTTGGGAATGGAATCTTCCGGCTTGAGCTCGATGATCGCTCGCTCCTTACCCTTTCGCTGGATGTCGACTTCATGGGAAGGAGACATCAACTGCTGCAGCTTCGTGCCAGGGTCGAGCGTTACCTTCACCGAAATGTCATGTCCCGAACGCTGGCCTGGCTTGAGAACCGGGGGGGTGATGCGTGAAGCGTCCGACACGTCGGCGGTGTTAGGAGCCCAGCCTCGGTTCCCGGCTGATGTGGGCGCACCGGGGATGAATCGCGGTCCGACAACCATAGGAAACGAGAACTCGTAGGAGCTCGATTGATAGGGGAGTGTCTCGACGTAGCGGATCTTCACTTCGACTTCATTACCCGGGAGGATGTTGGCCACCGATTGCGTGAAGAGGTTCGGTCGGTCTTGATCGAGGAGCGCGGCGACGTGCCCGGCTTTTCGCGCCGCCTCATAAGCCCGGCGAGCCTCGTCCCGTTTCTTGATGACGCCCTGGATGGTTCGCTCTCCCACCAAGATCGTCATGTCGTCGACGGCGGCTTTGTTGGGGAGGGGGAACACATAGACTGCCTCGATTTTCTTGTCGTAAGGGTTGTGGAAGCTCTGAGTGACTTCGACTCGGGCGACGTTTCCAACGATCTCGACGCGAACGTGGGTGTGTTTGAGTGGAAAGCTCTGTACCCCCGAGCCGCCGTCGATGACTCGCAGGTCGCCGCCCGAGATCTTGTCTGGGTCGGGTGGGGTGACCGGCGCCGTTTCGAAAGAGGCTGGGGTAGGGGCAGGTTTAGACGTCGGCTCGGCGTCCACTCCGACGCAAGCGACGGAAAAAAGAACGAAGCCGACCAGGGCTGAGCTCGAGAATGGGTTCATTGGTATTCCTCCTCCTTCGGTTTCGGAGGGGTTACCAGGCCGGCGAGACCTTTATTCCACTTTTTATTCGGCGTAAGTGTGGGAGAACCAGCCTTTAACGGCGAGTAGAATTTGGGCGAAACTTAATGGGGAAGGTGAGACGGAAGTCCCACCCCGGTGTTGGGGACGATTTTGGGAAGCCCCTCAAAAAGGCGCTAGACCCAGAGAATACCCTTTTGACCCAACCTAAACCTCCAATTACTTGGAGCGTATTTTCGACCGATTTTGAGGCTTTGTCAACCATTTTTTGGGGTATTTGTAGGGTCGACCCCCAACATATAGTGGGTGTGGGATTTTAACAACGATCAAACATGTTATGCACAAGTTTTCAAGAGGTTTTCCACGCGCCCACCAACCGCGGTCGCTTTTCACGGGCTAGAGCGCCCGGGAGATGAGCGAAAGCCGGGGAGTCGCTCTAGCTCGCGAACCACTTCGTCCGGAAACATGGACTTGGTCTCAACATGAACTGCTATTTTTCGACATGGGCTGCGGTTTTTGTAGCGTGAGCCGCTAAATTTGAGCATGAACTGTTACGAGGCGCGAATTCATAAAGTAAGTGCAACACAGCTCCCGGATGAGGTGACCTGGAATGTGCCACGATTCCTCAAACGACCAAGAATGGGGACTCGCTAATGACTTATTACCAGATCACCTCGGAAGAACGCTACACCATCGCGGCGCTGCGACGGGAGGGATTTTGCTCGGCCGAGATCGCGCGGCGCCTGGGGCGCCACCGGAGCACCATCTCGAGAGAGGTCAGGAGGAACAGCTCACCTAGCAGCCCGGTGAAAAAGTCCCGATTCTGCTCACGGAGAAAGTTTGGTGGGCAAGTTCAAGGAAGATGTGATTCGGCGGAACGGCCAAGTTGAGACGCCCAATGGATTGCAGCGGGGCAAAACGTGCGCCTATGGTCGAGACGAAGCGCAATAAAGCAGCGATCAGACTGGCGTTGAGCTCCGCGTATTCCTTCGGCGTGGCCTTGCCGATGAGATTGCGCATCAGAATCCCGAGATTGAATCCGGCCACGTGCGTGAGGAGGCGCTTGAGTATATTTTCGTGTCTTCGCAAATGCGTTCGTCGCATGCCTCCCGCTTCGAGGTAGTGCGCGAAAGGTCGTTCGAGTAACTCGCCGCGACGGCGTATTAATCGCTTACCTCGAGTCCCGCGAATGCGACGTCGGTTCGCGTAGGTGGCGGCTTGCTCGGCCTGTTTGTCCTTCCATTTGCGGCCACCTCGCTCTGGCTCCGAAATGTAGCTCCGGTATTCTTGTTCGACCAGCTCAACCAGGATGTCGTTGCCGTGATAGCCCTTGTCCCCGACCACTTCGCGACCCGCGTCTTCATGTATTCGTTCACAATATTCCGCGTTGTTCGCGAGCTCTTGCAGATTTGACTGCGCTTTTTCCAGCGTATCCGGTAGGCTCTTTGTGTCACCCTTCGCGCCTCCGTGAAGCGTCACGGCAATTACCGCACCTTCCCCGCTCATGTCCACAGCATGCTCGGCTTTGTGCGCCATATCCGTGCCCCCGCTCTTCATTTTCATGATCTCCGCATCCGGCTCGTTCGGATTCACCCACTCCTTGTTCGACCCTTTCTTTGGCCGCTTCTTGTCCAACTTCGCAATGTCCGCTCGGCTCGGCTCTTCGATACCACTCTTGCGCGCAAGCTCCTTCAAATACGATTCGTAGCTTTCCCCCGTGTCTCGACGAACGATTGACCGAAGCGCCGCATTCGCTTCCAGCGTCGTCGCGTCCACACCCAGTGTCTTGCCATCTATCATCCCTCTCGACGCTAGAATTTCTAGCACCCATCCAAATACAGATTCGTGAACTTCCAGCGGAAGTCGATTCCGTATCCGAGACAGCGACGAATGGTCCGGCGTTCGCTCTTCCATTCCAAGGCCAAGAAACTGGCGCAAAGACAGTGAGTCCGAACACCGCCAGCAGATCCCGCGCTCTGAATCGATGCGCTCAAAGTAGCCGATCAACAGCATTCGAAAATACACACCCGGCGGTATGCTCGGCCGACCTTGCTTCTTCGCGTAATACGGCGAGCATTTCGACTCCACAAACGAGTCAAACTCTTCCTCTCGAAGTACCCGCTCGAGTTCCTCATAAAAAGGGTGACCAGGACTCGACGCAACCGCATCGTGTGGAATCCATAAAGTCTCTTGGCGACTTTTCTTTTTCTTCTTCATCGACATGCGATGCAATTTTACATCGTCATCGAATGAGTCTTCAGAGAAATATCGCGGCCGAATACGACTTTTTCAACGGGCTGCTAGTGATGGATGCTACCGGCCGAGCAAGGCCATCGAGAGAACGAACGGACGACGCTCGCGGTCTCGCCGGAACCAGTACTTCACAAAGGCCGACTTTGCCCTGGTGGAGAAGAAGCTTAAGGCCGACTGGAGCCCAGAGCAGATCTCCGGCCACCTGCGCCTTCACGGCGAGCTCTCGATCAGCCACGAGACGATCTACACCCACGTTTGGCGGGACAAGGAGGCCGGAGGACATCTATACCGCCACCTTCGGTGCTCGCCCAAACTTAGACGCAAGCGCCACAACAGCTACGACAGCCGAGGCCGCCTGGCCGGGAAGCGTCACATCTCCGAGCGGCCGTCTTGTATCGACAAGCGCCGTGCCGTTGGCCACTGGGAGATTGACACCGTGGTAGGAAAAGACGCGCCGGACTGCGTCACCACGCTCGTGGAACGAAAGACGGGCTTTGCGCTGATCGGCAAGCTGTCCGACCGCAGCATGTTCGGCACTAGCCAGCGAACGAAGATGTTGCTCCGGCGGGTGCCGGAGCAGGTCAAGACGATCACCGCGGACAATGGCACGGAGTTCCACGACTACGAATCCGTCGAGGAAGCGACCGGCGTCAAGTTCTACTTCGCAACTCCCTATCACTCATGGGAGAGAGGCAGCAACGAGAACTTCAATGGCCTGCTACGACAATACCTGCCGAAGCGCACCAGCCAAGCAGCGCTCACGCAACGCCACTGCGATCGTATCGCAAACAAGCTCAACTCACGGCCCCGCAAGAGGCTCGGCTACCGCACACCGGAGGAACGTTTCCGTGGGCTCTAACGAATGGTGCGCTTCAAACTTGAAGTCACAAGGAGCTCCCCAGCAACTGCCGCTTTTCTCGAGGCACCTCCGCCCAACGAGTCCGACGGTCTCCATCCAGTGACTTAGCGGAACTCCAAGCGGCGAAACTCCCAGAAGAAAAATCTGACCTCAAACTACGTCCCGGAGGCATCGGGAGTGAGCGTATAGCCGAGAGCATTGGCCGCACTTCGTAAACTGCTATGGAGCTCGAGGCAGCGGTGACCTGGGCGCCGGCACTTCCTGACGCCCCCGTCTTTCATCGATCTTCCGCCTCTTATCGATCTTCTGTTGGATGAATTCCGCCCCGTAGACATGTTCGGCCGCCAAGCGATTATGGGGAGGGCACAAGAGACGAAGGAATCGCTCGTCGTGGCTGCGAAAGATGGCAAACGGCCGCTCGTGTTCCACCTGAAGACCGGTCCGCGACCGACATCGCCTCCCATCAACGCTTTTGTATTCGCATTGGTGGTTCCCACGGGCATGGACCCGCTCGACGGCCTCGGAGGGAATGTATCGCGACCTCGACGGCTTGTCTTCCATGTCCGGCACGCCCGGCCCGACATCATCCGACACCTCGTCTGGACGAGGTACGGCTTGGGTGGCCTTTTGCCTCGCCTTCCGCCGCTCGAGCTTCCTGTTGGGGTCTTTCTTATCGAGGGCAACGTCCAGAGCCTGCTCCAAGATCTCCGCCATATGCTTTTGAGCATTCTCCACACCCATGACTTCGGCGAGTCGCTCGAACTTCTCTTTGAAGCTCCGGTTGGCCGAGAACCTGAAATTGAACACGGCGGGTCGGGCTGGCTGGAGGATGTTGGGCGAGCTCGGCGACCGCTGGCGCTCGCTCATCGTCAACTCGCGCGGAGGGGCCGTTGGTCTTTCCGCTGGCGCCGGCTCCATGGCCAGCGGCCGGGCGGGGCGTCTTCGGATCGACGGCTCGAACACCGGTTGGGGCTCGACGCGAACGAGATACTCTAGCACCGCTTTCTTGGTCATCCCGGCGCAATCCGCAAGGAGCTTATCGACATTGCTCTCTGTCAGGACGGGCGTGAGGAGCCCTCAGCCCGAGCGTAGGGCGAGGCCATCGCCGAGTCCCGAAGCGAGAAGCCGTGGGGGTGGGGCCCCGCGGCACTTATGGAAGACCCGCAACCGTGAGACTGATACGGTTCTCGGCCAGCGCGACGAGGAGCTGAGGGAAGCGAATCGAAACATTCGCGACATGGATTCGCGATGCGACCGAGCCTTCGCTCAGATGAAGCCGCTCGACGCAATAGTGAAACGTGCTCTTGTAACCGAGCTCGAGTGCGACCTTCCGCCTCGACATCTCGGCGATATGGGCGATGAGCTGGGCCACGTTTTGTTTCTCGGCGCAGACCAATGTCTCCGCCGAACGATCCAGCTCGCCGTCAGACAGACGTTCGAGCTTTCCGAAGTAGCTCTTGAATCTTTCGAGCATCGTCTTCCCCCCAAAGAGTTAGTAACCAAATTATACTCCGGGGTTTTAGAACGCCCGCAGGTGGCGTAAGGAAGGTGACGACCGATCGGAATGAAACGAAAATCAAAATGGCGTGGTGAATGCTGCAGGACGCTAGGTAGCAAACGTGAGCGATGTTTTTGAAGGCGGCGTCATCGCGATGCAATTTGTCGCACGAAAGCTGTCAAGCTTTTTTTTGAACATTTTTTTCGAGTCTTGACGAACCAGTCATCGACGGCCGGAAAAAGGGTTCGCTGCCGGCGCCTTCACCCACAACCCTCTTATCAGCTCAGGTAGTTTCTCGCCTGATCGTCATGCTCGTGGGTTTGAGCTCGCTCTGGGCTTGTCCGGTACGCACGAGCGTTTGCACGAGTGATGCGGTGCCGGTGTACGGTCCACCGCTTGAGGCATCTCGCCGAACGTTGGGCTGTCATACTGCGCGTCCCTTGAACGGCTCGTCAATCGCGGAAGGCTTGCTTTGCGACTCTCTCGTAGACTTTTCGGTTTCCGTCTGAAAAGCAGCAGAACACTACTCTCTCCGGTAGGCGGTTCGCTTCGAGCCAGTCACGGACCGTGATCTGGGCGATCTCCGCTGCCTTGTCGATCGGGAAACGGTAGGCACCGGTCGAGATGGAAGGAAAGGCGATGCTCTGGAGGTCATGGCCTAGCGCAAGCTCGAGGCTCCGCCGGTAGCAGCTCGCCAGAAGCTCGGGCTCACGCCTCTTGCCGCCGCTCCATACGGGACCGACGGCGTGAATGACATATTTCGCGAGCAGGGCATAACCTTTCGTGATCTTGGCCTCGCCGGTAGCCGCGCCACCGAGCGTTTTACATTCCGCGAGTAGCTCCGGGCCCGCGGTCCGATGGATGGCGCCGTCGACGCCGCCCCCGCCAAGCAAAGACGTGTTGGCCGCGTTGACGATGGCGTCTACATCGAGCTCGGTGATATCGCCCTGTGCGATCTCGACGCGACCGCCTATGTAGGGCATGGCAGTTCGACTTTATGACCGCCGCGAACTGCCGTCAAACCGTAGAGGCTCCTTGATTGTTAGTGCGCGTCGGGATCTGAGCTCGGTTTGTCTCATGAGGAGGACTCGACATGAGAAACATCGCGATCGTCGGGGCTGGGCAAGCCGGCCTTCTGGCCGCGCACGCGCTTCACAAGAAAGGCTATGACATCACACTTTTCTCCGACAAGACATCCGAAGTTTTCCTGACCAAAACCAGACCGACGGGATCGGCGGGTCGATTCGACATGTCTCTCGATACGGGACGACGAGCAAATAGCGAGTTGTGTGGAGCGCACCGTTGCCGCTCTGGGCGGTGTAGATTTTCTCGTCAACCTGGCCTGCGTCTACACCGACGAGGGGGTTGCCACGAGCCGCAAAGATTTCCTCGACGCTTTCAATGTCAACGTCGTCGGCGGAACCATCCTGCTCCAGCAGGCCCGCCCGCACATGGCGAAGCGGGGCGGTGGAGCGGTCGTCAACTTTGGCAGCGTCAGCGGCAAGTTGGCGCAACCGGGGCGGTGTGCTTACCCGGTGACGAAGGCGTCGATGCTCCAGATCACGCGCAGCCAAGCCCTGGAGTTGGCCGCCGACGGTATTCGAGTGAACTCGGTCTCGCCGGGTTGGATTTGGTGCCGGCTCATGGACGAGTGGACCCCACGGCGATCGCGCCAAGACCGACACGGTTGGAGGGCGATTTCACATCTTGGGTCGGGTCGGGAATCCGGATGAAGTCGCGCAAACCGTGTTGTTTCTTTGTTCCGATCACGCTTCGTTCATCACCGGGACCGATGTGGCGGTAGACGGCGGCTACACGGCGATGGGACCGGAGCGAGCCGACGCCGCCATCCCCGAGCTGATGTCGTAGAAGGGTTATTTGGTCACGCGAAGGCTCGGCCCGTCGGGTAGCTGAAGCGTCTTACCGTCGAACGTGGCTTCGAACGTCTCGTCCGCGGCGTAGTGGGTTTTATCGGCTTGGACGGAGAACCAACGCAGAGCATCGAGTCGGAGCGCGTTTCCCTTTCGTTGGTAGTTACCGGAACCCGCCAACCAATCTCCGTCGGCTCCACCGGGGTTCGTCACTAGCACGAAGTGTTCGTCGGTGAGAGCGAGCATGCCATGGTCCAAGGTGATGAGCTTCGTTTTCGTGGTGGGGACCTGGACGAGTTTTTCCGTTGCCCCGTTGTCGAAACTGAGGAGGAGACTGCCGCCCGAACGCTTGTAGCCGACTTCATGGCTAGTACCGGACCGTCCCGCCAGGAGAGTGTCTCCCGCCGGTGTGACCACAATGCCGGTTTCAACGTCGAACTGCACGACGCCACCTGATTTGAGTTGGTACCTGCCGATATGGGCGTCGGTGAGTTGACGTTCCATGGGCTCGCTGCCGTGCATCGCTTGATGTACGAACCGGCCATCGTGGAAGAGGAATAGTCCCACCAACGGCTTGACGCCATGCTCCGGCCTATCGAACGACTCGTAAGACCAAAGCCCCGCGATATCGTCGCCGAACGCCATAGATGCTAGAGGGGGTAACAACAGCCAACAGGTCAGAGCAAGCACGGACTTTGTTTTCATGTGGCCGGTTATATCACGTCTAAGGAAGCGCTCTAGTTCGTATTTAGACAACCGCTCGCAGCTTCATTTAGCGACGCCTTCGAGCTTATTCCAATATCGGAGTCATGATTACGTACGAGGATAGCTTCTTCGTCCTTCCCGTTATGACCCTTCGCAGAGGGTCAGGGTTACATTTCTGTAAGACTTTCCGTGCAGTTCAACGTGCAGGGTTACATTTCTGTAAGACTTTCCGTGCAGTTCATAAATGCGCATCCCACGGACGTCGCGGTAGTTCAATCCCGCAAAGTTGAAAGTGATATCGATGTAACCGCTTTCCTCGAGGCTGCCCGTGAATTCAAACTGGAGCGTTTTATTTCCCTGAAAAACGGCGTCCCCGTCATGGGGACAGAAAAGGAGAACCATACATCAACCAAGCAGGGTGATCGTCCGGTCGGGAGCTCGTATCCGCGGTGAATACGAGAAAGATTGTACGATGTCGACGCGTGACATTGAGGCGACGTTCGCGGACGTGCTGAGCGGCACGGGTGTCTCGAATCGATGTCGTTTTCAATCTTGAGGGTCGCCTTGCCGCCTTTGGCAAGATTCTTAAAAACTAACCACGCGACCCCCTGGAAATCCACTGCCGAGTACCGGCCGGACTTGACCGTGGCCGGCTGTAGCTCAGGGACGCTGAGGTCGAGTTCCATAGCGTTCAACCCCCGCGCCAATGTTTCTACCAAGCGGGGTGTCAGTTTTTTCGATCCTTCCGTTTTTTGCAGGATGAACTCTTTCATCTCTTTGTTGAAATAAGTTCCGGTTGGAACTTCCGCAAACAAGTTACGCAACTGGCTTAGGGAAGTGTCTGCAACTTCCTCTCCGGCGATGGAGAGCAAAACCCTGTAGCTGGAGAGCAAAACCCCCGAATTCTTTGTACATTTCTGAGTGATATGGTGGGCCGGCGTGTGAACTCGAGCTGCTTCGACTGAAGTGTTCGCAACCGTAACAGCAAGGACCTGAAGTGGGACAAGCGTCGACGTCTTCTTCTTCTTGATGGTGCGCTTCGGCGGCAATATGCCAAAAGCTGTCGCAAACCAACTTAGGGAGTTCGGTCCATGAAGTGAATACCGCCCTACAACGTGATTTATAGTATCCCCCCCCAGAACTGCCTGCATAGAATGGGCTGCCTTCAGGATCGCAGCTCCCTGGATTACTATCGAGAACACCGTGGTCGTAGAGTAGGTGATTGTTTTGCGATTCATAGAAACTTACGTGCAGGTTATTGCAGGGATCGACGGCAAGGGATAGGTATTCTTCGCCATACCATTCCCAGTCTGATTCGTAGATCGTTTCCCCCGTCCATGAGCCATTTTTCTTGACGTACCAAGGAGACATCACATCCCCGCCTCGAAGCAGGATGATCGGAGATCCGTTCGAATCAACTGCAACCATGGCCGAAAAATAGATACTTTCGGGAAAGTACGGATCGCTCAAGTCAACTGACTCTGGTGTGCTCCAAGAGCTGCCTGTGTTGGCGAGGTAATAAAGCCTACTTGGAGGGTGTGGTGGTGGGACACCGAAGCTGGTCCCCACGATATAGCTGAGGTGATGTGTGCCGTCTCGCAGAACGGATGAAAGACTGTGGACCCTGTCGTTAGTATTGAAATCTCCTATGGTCTCTTCGCTCCAGTCACCGTTGGCAACAGAGTACGAAAGACGACGCAGCTGATTAAACATAGAATCATGAAATACAACATGCACGTTGGGAGGAGGAAAGACGCTCGGTTGATCGATAACTAGCTGGGCCCCTGACGAAGTCCGAACCGAAATCCCATTCTGTCGAACGAAAGGCACTAGCGCCCAAGAATATGGATAAACTGTAGAACGGTCTTCGAAAGCAAGCTTGAGCTCTTGCCCCTCCGTGTATGCGACGTAAGGGTGTCCCTGTCGATCCGCGGAGATTGAAAGCGCAAGGGCGAAAGGATAGTTGCCGGTATCTATCGTCTGAATCGACCAGCTGGTGCCTGTTTTTTTCGCGTATTTTAGGGCCCCATTCACAACGTCGCTATAAGCGAAGTGGGCCCGCCCTTTACGATCGATGTGGATGGCGATAGCGTTGCCTCCGACAGACGGCGAGGAGTCCACCGTCTCGGTAATCCAATTACCGGACTCGTTCAAGTAGGCGTGTTTCAGTTCACCATTCGTCGCATCGTAGTAGGCAATGTGGACGTGATTGTTTTTGGGGTTGACCGCGATCGCACTGTGGAGACCGACGTCAGCGACGGCATCGACGGCATCGACGGTTGTGACTTCAAACGTGTACTGTGCGAAGCTCGCCTGCGGAATCCCAACGACAACTGACAGCTTAATAAGAAAAACACTCCGACAGACGGCGAGAAATGGCGACAACTCTACTGGTCTGCTCCCTAATCCGCGAACGTCGCCTCAATGTCACGCGTCGACATCCCGTGGAAATGGCGCCTGATTGCCGTTACCGCTCCCTCGCCCGTGAGGACCCATGGCACCCCTCCTTCGTCGCGGATTAGAGTTCAAACTTGAGCCCCCAATATCAACTTAGCTTGGGACGAAATCATACGCGGGTCGCTGTCTGCGTTCAAGCTTTGCGGTCTTGCGGCTCGGGGACATCTTGGACACGGCTAACCTAGGTAAAGGTTACAGGAAATTATGGGACTCTGATGGTGGGCCGTGTTAGCGGGAGACGATTTCGAGAAGCGTCGTATCATCCAGCCGGTGCCCGCCTTCGAAGCTTTTCTCCTCGAACGGGACGCCGAGTCGGTCGAGGCGCTCTCGGAGCTCGTCGCGGCGTGACTGCGTGAAGAACTCGTCGCGCGTGCCGCCGACGATCGTCAATTGTATCGCGCGAAGGCGTTTCAGACTTTCGTCGTCCTCGAGCTCCGGCGGGAGGCTCTCCCCCCAAATGATTAGCCTCGCCGCGTCGACCGAGCCTCGGCACGCCCACCGCGCTGCGGTAGCCGCTCCTTGCGAGAAACCGAGGACGGTAATGTGCGCGGACGCGCCATGGATCCGAGAGAAAACCTCCGTCTTAACGGCATCGAGGTACTTCAGGTAATCACGCATCTCGTTTTCACGGTCCTCGCGGGTTATCCAGGAGGCACCAACCTTTTGATGTGTCCCGTCCACATAGAACCGCGAAAGCGCCTCGGGAGCTACCAAGAGCCTTGTCCCGTCGTCGAGCACCGAGAGTCCTTGGACAAAGGGGGCGGCGAGCTCTCCGTACCCGTGGCAGACGAACCAGACCTCGGAGGGTTGTGCTGTGGACCCCATCGTGACGAAGCGTGCGGTGCGTTCGACGGTGACGTAGTGCTCGAAAGTGTTGCGGGAACGAGACATCTTCTATATTTTATACGAAGAAGGAGAAGGCTGAGACGTCCGGCGGAACCGGAATCGAGAACCGGTCAATCAGGCGCTTGTCTTGATTAGTGCTTCCCCTCACTGGCCTGGATGTGCTAGTTTCGGCGTCCAGATAGGCAAGAGTCAGCCGGCATTGAGGATTCTTCCTCGTTTTATTGGGTAGCCGCGATCGACATTCCTATCTTCCTACATTCGGAGAAGAAAGAGCCCTTATGAATGTTGGTTTGGTATCAGAGATGGCCTTCCACGTCGTTGGAGGTCTCGGCATTTTTCTGCTAGGCATGAAATACATGCAGCAGGGTCTTCAAGTCGTTGCCGGCGACAAAATAAGACGCCTGATCAACGCGGTCACCTCCAACCGATTTCTGGCAGTGGGCATAGGGCTCTTCATTACCACCCTCATTCAGTCGAGCTCGGTCACTTCGGTGATGGTGATTGGCCTCGTCAACAGTGAGCTAATGACCCTCAGCGGAGCGATTGGGGTCGTCATCGGTGCCAATATCGGCACCACGATCACTGGGTGGATACTGGCGTTGAAAATAGGACAATACGGTCTCCCCCTGCTCGGCCTGGCTGCCTTTTGGCTGTTTATTAAAGGGGAAAAACTACGGTACTCAGCCCTGGTGATACTTGGGATTGGCATGGTGTTTTTCGGCTTGGAGCTTATGAAGGATGGTTTCAGCCCTGGTGATACTTGGGATTGGCATGGTGTTTTTCGGCTTGGAGCTTATGAAGGATGGTTTCAAACCGGTGAGAGATCTCCCAGACTTCGCCGCGATGTTCCAAATGTTCGAGGCCACGGATTACCTCGGTGTGTTGAAATCCGCTCTGGTCGGCTGCGTGGTGACTCTGATCGTTCAATCCTCGTCAGCCACCCTCGGGATGACGATCGCCCTCGCCAATACCGGCGTTGTCGATTTTCAAACCGCAGGAGCTTTAGTTTTGGGCACAAATGTTGGGACGACAATTACCGCCTTTCTGGCTTCCTTAGGGGCGGACGATGTCAACGCCAAACGGACCGCCTACTTTCACATATTGTTCAACGTGTTTGGAGTTGCAGTGATCACGGCTCTTTTCCTCCCTGTGTATCTCCCCTTCATAGATAACGTCGTGATGCGAGGTGTGGATCCCAACATGCAGCTGCCGGGGGGGACCTTTCCCTACATGACTGCCGGGATTGCTGTGGTACATACGGTGTTCAACGTTGTGACGGCGCTCTTGTTCATTCCGTTCATCACATCCATAGCAAATGCCCTGAGAAAACTGGTTAAGGACAAGCCCAAGGCGGAAAAAGTTCGTTTGACGCACTTGGATTTTGGCCTGGTAAGTTCACCTTTGATCGCGATCGAACAATCTGGCTTTGAAATTGCGCGTACGGATCAACACGTAAGAACGATGCTGGATGACTTGCGTACCGTTATTACCAATAAGAAGGAGCACCGAGAGCTGATCGATAAGACTTTCCAGCGAGAGGGGATTATCGACAACGTTCAAGTCGAAGTTACGCGGTTTCTAACCGATCTACTTGCCATTGACCTGAGTCATCACGTCGCTGAGGAGGCGAGATCCCAGCTGCGATTAGCAGACGAGTTCGAATCGGTTAGCGATTACGTCGCCAATGTCTTGAAGCTCTACCTGCGGTTACGAGAAGCTAACGTGGCTCTATCGCCGGTACAACAAAAAGAGTTGCTGGGGTTACACGACTTGATCGCCGCCTATTACGACAGCGTGCATGAAGGTTTTTCGGTTGACGTTTACGATGAGTACTTGGCTGGAATACGTCGGGGTAGCCGTGAGATTACCGATAAGATCAGGGCGTTGAGAGACCGCCACTGGAACCGATTATCTGAAGAGACTGTTGATCCGTTGATCAGTACCTCTTATATGGACATTGCGAATGCCTACCGAAGAATGAAGGATCACCTATTGAACATCGGGGAGGCGATAGTGGGCGGCAAAGATATCGGCAGACAAAGAATCGAGTCTCCGGAGGAAGTGGCCTCGGAGTGAGCAAGGAGAGGGCGAGCACTGTTCGCGAATTATCAAACAGGGAGAAGTGGGCCCGGTCAGTCCCGAGCGGGAGTGCCGGGCCCGCACTGCAGCAAGGGGTTCACACTAATTTTTCTCCCAAAGCCGCTGCCACCAGCTCCCACCTTCAGGACTCCCCCCGCGCAGGTTCATCTTCTGGCGGATCTCATTGATGTTCCAACCGGTGATCGATGCCAGCGTCTGAGCCTCTTGCTCCTGCCGCTGTATGACGTTGCGCCGGTACTCCTGCGCCACCGGACAGTTGTCACGGCCCTTCCACGGATGACGCAGTACGTAGCGTCCCTGAAAGTTGGTGCGATCGGAGGTTTCCTGGAAGACGAGGTCTTCGGGAAAGTGCTCGCCGTCGTAGCGAACGTGAAGTCGCGTCACGAAGACTTGCTGCGCCTTTGAGCCGCGTCCCTGGCGTCCGTCCAGCCAGAAAACGCCCAGCTCGCGAAGCTCGTCATAAGAGAGAGGGTCCGCCGCACAAGGGTCGCACCAGGCCATGTCCCACGCGTACTCCAAGAACACCGTCCTCATATTCTGCTTCCTGACTTGCTCCGCGAACATCGCGCGATAGAAGTCGCCGAACTCGTTCTTGACGAAGACGGGTATCTCCATCCCGGTGGGGAGCTGGGTGGTGCGGTAGTTGGTGGTCTCCACACGGCCGTTCTTGGTCAGGGCGTAGATGAAGAGCTCTTGCGGACCGTCGGCGTTCACTGTGCCGAGTCGGATGGGAAGCATGAACTTCGGGGACTGGTAGGCGACCTGGAGGGGGCGAAGATAGTTGTAACCGAGCTTCGACTGCTCCTCGAGGTTCACCCTGGCCACGAAGAACCTCATGTTCTGTTTGATGTAGCTTCCGAGGACGCGCGAAGCACCGGGCGGTAGCTTGTAGCCGTTCTGCTTGAGCCACTTTTCGAGGCCGTTGCTCTGCTCGGCCGAGAGGATCAAGATGTCGTACTCGGCGACGGTGTATTGGGCTTCGATGGTCACCCCGAGGCTTCGAGCCTCGGCATTCGCCGACTTTCGCAGGCGTCCTCCCGCTGCGGCCGGTGCCTCCTGGGCCATGTCGTACATACCGTAGCGGCAAGGGTCTTCGTCGAAGTACTCCACCAGTCGCGGCGACGTATAGGCATCCAGGTGATCGATCAGGGCCTTGTTAGTAACGTGGATCTGCCCGCGCTCGATGAAGGTGGGTACCGGGACGACCACCGCGAACTCCTTTGGGTCGCCCCGAAAATCGTTGGCCATGGTGATGACGGTTTTGTCATCGTGTCGGACCAGGACCACCTGCGAGGCTTTGTTGAAGAGCTTCGCGTCGGCCTTGGCCACGTAGAATCCGCAAAAGGCTCTCACCGATCCCTGCGAGAATGCCGCCGCCAGGACGAGAGCCGACAAGATCAATAACCGTTTCATTGTTGTCTCCTTTGCTAAGAGCGACAGGTGTCACCGCCGCACGTTTCCATTGGTATTGGGTTCCCGGCAGCAGCCGGTCGATGAGTGGGACGAGCATCGCGAATAAGGCCAGAGACCAGAGCAATCCGTTAGGGCGATAGAGAACGAAGTGGACGAATCCGGCTCCGACGGCGACGAGCAAGGCGAAGAGAATTCTGCCGGCGCGGGTGTCGGGGGTGGTCTTCGGATCGGAGATCATGAAGAACGCGAACAGAAGGAACGCTCCGCTTTGGAGCCGGTGCCAAGGAATCGTCATCGGCTCGCCAAGCCAGAAAGAGCGGCCAAAGAGGACCACGAGATAAAAACCGAGAAACGCGTAAGTCACGTCGCTGCGGGATGAACGGTTCACGACGAGTCCGCCGAGAGACGCCATCAAGAAACCGAAATAGAGACCGGCGCCCCATTGACCCGGTGAGACCCAGGCTTCACCGGTCAGAAGAATCGCGGCCACGAGACCGAAGTTCGTGGGGTTGAAGACGTGCTTTCCGTTCCAGCGGATGTAGAACTTACTGGCAATGGTGATGCCGGCGGCCCCCAGCGCGACGGCCAGGAAGTTGGTTCGCAGCAGCAGGCACAACGAGAGGCCAGAGATGAGAGCGCTTTTGGGATCGAATCGCGGCAATCCAGAAAGCCTTGTGCACACATACTGAGTGAGCTGAGCGGTAATCAGGATGCCGATGGCGTGCGCGGCGCGGACTTCGAAATCGAGCCAGAGAATGCCGTAAACGAGAAGGGTGGTCAGGACCGCGATCTGATAGTGGCGGGGGTCTCCGAGCTTTATGAGTTGGCCGAGTCGGCCTAGTTTGGTCATCCGTACCCTCCCATAGCTCCGTTCGCTATTGGAGGAGGTACTGGCGGGCGGCGGCTTTATTCCCTCGGGTCGAGGCTATAATCCTTTCTCCGACGGGGGACGCAATGCACATATTTCGCGCACTGAGCAGGCTGATGAGAAACGGGGGAGCCTGCGCGACCGGAGGGAGCCCGGCGCGACTGCGCGCCGACGAAAGGCCGGCCGTGGGGGTGGGGCCCCGCGGCCTTGGCATCCTAATGATAGCGATTTTGGGAGCAAGTTCGGGCCTGGGAAGCGCTCAGACCTTGGAAATAGTGCCTTTTTACGGTTGGCAATTCGGCGGCGGGTTTGGTGTCGAAGACGGTCGTGTCGAGGTCAAGGCGGCCCCTGTTTTCGGGTTCTTGGTGGATGTGCGGGTGCGTCCGGATGCCGCGGTCGAGTTCATCTACAGCCGGCAACAGACGACGCTCGAGCTCAGGAGCACCGACGCCCTTCGGCCCAGCGCCGAGTTCTTGGACTTGAACGTCGAGTACTTCCAGGCGGGCGGGGTGTACGAGTTCTTGGGCGACGACGCAGAGTTTTTCGACGACGATGGCGACAAGCCCGCCGTGCGCCCGTTTATTGTACTGACCCTCGGCGCAACGCGGTTCAGCCCGAGCCTGGCTGGCGCAGGGAGCGATTGGCGTTTCTCGCTGAGCTTCGGTGGCGGCGTCAAAGTGTTTCTCTCCAGGCGGCTGGGCTTTCGCCTCGACGCCCGCGCTTGGCCCACATTTGTAGCGGGTGGTGGTGCCTTCTTTTGCTCGCTTCCGGGGGGATGCTTGTTTGCCTTTGGCGGCTCGGCATCGTGGCAGGCAAGCGGCACCGCCGGCCTGATCATCGCTTTTTAACCCCTTGCACAGTTTTGGATCCGACCCCCAGTTGTGGTGCAAGGGTCGGATCTAAAAATGTGCACGGTCCACTCACATATGGGGCCGGGAGGTCAAGGGACCCCTACATCTTGCCGTTGACCTACACCTAATTTGCACCTATATTACCCCCATGGATTTAACTCAGAAACAACAAGCCGTTTTCGATTACTTGAAGGCTTATCGGGGCGAGAACGGGCGACCTCCTTCCTATGAGGAAATCCGCGAGGAGTTCGGCTTCGCCTCTTTGAACTCGGTGCGGAAGCATCTGCAACAGCTTGAACGAAAAGGGTTTATCAAATCGCCCTGGGGGAACCAAAAAAGGGCCCTGGAGATTGTTTCCGACCAGCCGGAAGCGGCCGCCGCCGTTTCATTGCCCCTGCTAGGTACGGTCGCGGCCGGTGGGCCTCTCGAAGTCTCAGAGGTTCCCGAGACCATCGATGTCCCTGAAGTTCTTATCGGTCGGGGCGAGCACTTCGCCTTGAAGGTAACCGGCGACAGCATGGTGGACGACGGCATTCATGAAGACGATTTACTGATCGTGCAGAGGCGAGAGAGTGCCGAGCCCGGCCAGACAGTGGTGGCGCTGGTTGAAGGCGAAGCCACCGTCAAGCGGTTCTACCGGCACGGGGAGCGAATCGAGCTCCGTCCGGCCAATCCGAATTACTCTCCCCTGATTGTGGGAGAGGAGGCAGTCCGCATCCGAGGAATCGTCGTCGGGCTGATACGAAAATATGCCTAGCAAGAGGACAAGCAAGAAAATGGTCCGGCTCCCCAAGGATCTTTACCATCGTCTCGAGAAGGTAGCCGGTCAGCAGGCCCGAGTAAAAGACAACCCATTGGATGATGTGATCCGCGATGCGGTAGAGATCCAATATGGCGAGGGAGGGCTTACCACGAGGTTGCGAGCTATCGGTGCTTGGCTCGAGTTCAGGCCTCGTCGTCACGTGGTCAAAGAAAGTTAATCTTCATTTTTTCTAGTCGCAACTAGCGTTTTTCTCGGAAACACCCAGTCAATCTAAGGGGAGAAGTGTCTCTAGAGGGAGGTGTCAAGTGATTTTCATCGGCACGAGCGGGTACGGTTATCACAACTGGTCTCCTAGCTTTTATCCATCGTGGTTGCTTTATGAAGACTACCTAGATTTTTACTCCGAACAATTCAATTGCTGCGAGCTGACATTCACCCGTTACCGGATGCCGACCGTGGAGGATCAAGAGAGTTTGCTTCGCCGCTCGGCAGGAAGACTTGTGTTTACCGTGAAGGCGCATCGTCGCCTGACGCATCAACGTCCACTAGAGACGAAGGACCTGAGCCTGGCCCATCATTTTGCTGCTTCGCTGGCTCCGCTTGTCCAAGCCCGGAAGTTGGGAGCGGTGGTGGCCCAGTTTCCTTTTTCCTTCATCAATAACCCTGAGCATCGTGCTTACGTCTGTCGACTCCGGGCGGCACTGGATGGGCTTCCGCTGATAACGGAATTTCGTCACGACAGTTGGTTCGACGAGGAGACGCTCCACTTTCTCCGAGGATGGGATATCGGTGTCGCGTGTGTGGATGTTCCGAAACTAGCCAAGCTTCCCGGTCCTCGTGCTCTTGTGACCTCCGAGTTGGGCTACGTGCGCTTCCATGGACGCAACGCCTCTCGGTGGTGGAAGTGGTGGGCGCCAAGAAGCAAAGATCAAGGTTACCGCTACGATTACAATTACCGCCGTCGTGAGCTGATGGGCTGGATACCCCGCTTGCGAGAGATCGAGAAGCAGAGCCAACACACTTTCGTCATCTTCAATAACCACTGGCAGGGCCAAGCGGTCATCAATGCTCAGGCGCTTCAGAAGATTCTGAATAAGCGGAACAGTTCGATCGCCACCGCCCGCCAGACGGTCGCTCCTCAGCTGCTAGCGGGGTAGGGGAGACAACCGTGGCTCGCCAGAGTTTTGTCACCACCCGTCTCTCTGCCGATAGCAAGTTACGAGTCGTCGCTCCCTGGGGGGTTCCTCAAATTGCCGGGCGCCTAGTAGAGCTTTCCGGAACCGGAGCGACGGCGACGCTGACCGCGGCTTTCGGGCTGGTGCTCGAGGCGCAATGGAGGGGCGAGCCCGTCGCCTGGATCACATTGCCGTCGAGCACATTTTTCCCGCCCGATGCTGCGGCGGGTGGTATCGACTTGGATTCCCTCGCGGTCGTTCGTGCCCGTGATTCTTACACTGCGGCGCGATCGGCGATGCAACTCGTTCGCTCGGGTGGGTTTGGACTCGTGGCGATTGACCTCGGCCCGAAGCCGGCCCCCGCAAGCATGGGACAAAAGCGCGTCGAATACACGTCCATTCCCACGTCGCTGCTGACGCGTCTAGTCGGACTGGCCAAGAAACACGACACCGCGGTCGTTGTCCTTACTGAAAAGCCGACCCATGCGAGCTCTCTCGGTTCCCTAGTTTCGCTGAGGGCAGAGGCTCGCCGGCCTCCAGCGGCTCCTTATCGCATCGAGCTCTCGGTTCTCAAAGACAAAAGACGCGGCCCGGGACAAGTACATCGGGAGACTTGCCGTGGTCCGGCTGGCATGTGTTGATGTTCCGGCGTTCCCACTCCAACTCCTCCTCCGGGAACATCCGGATTGGAAGGAGTTTCCGGTCGCCGTGGTTGCCGAAGATCGACCGAACTCTCCTCTGCTCTGGGTAAACGAGAAGGCTAGGCGAGCGCGCGTCCTCCCCGGGCAACGTTATGCCCAAGCGTTGTCGCTGTCGTCCGAACTAAGGGCCGGTACCGTTTCCCGTCATGAGATCGAAAAAGGCGTCGAGCTTCTCACCGATCGACTCCGTCATTTCACGCCGGAGGTGGAGCCGGGGCTCGACACGCCGGGCGTCTTCTGGCTGAATGCCCAAGGACTGGAGCGGCTCTACAAAAGCCTGGAGGACTGGGCGGGTGCGATCGGCAAAGATCTCCTGAAGGCTGGATTTTTATCCACCGTCGTCGTGGGCTTCACTCGCTTCGGGACTTATGCGGTGGCCAAGTCCATCCTAGGAGTGAAGGTCTTCCAGGATGCCGGTGAGGAAAACCGGGTTGCCCGCCGTGTGAAGCTGGATCGTTTGGAGATCGAGCCCGCGGTGCGTGACGCCCTGGATAAGCTCGGGGTTCGCACGGTTGCGGGTTTCCTCAAGCTTCCGGCCAAGGGACTCCTGAAGCGATTCGGCGTCGAAGCGCATCGGTTGTACCGTCTCGCCGCCGGAGATCTCTGGGCCCCTCTTCAACCTCATCCCGCCGTGGAGCCCCTCGAGCGCCAGTTCTTGCTGGATGCTCCGGACTCCGATTCCGAGCGCTTGTTGTTTCTCGTAAAAAGAATGCTGGACTCGCTTCTGGCGGAGTTGGTGCCGAAAAGCAAAGCGCTGACCGAGGTCGCGCTTCGCCTGGTTCTCGATCGCGAGGGAGAGTATGGAGAGCGGATTCGCACCGCGGCGCCGACCGTCGACAGCGCGCAGATCCTAGGACTCATCCGACTGCGCCTGGAGTCTTTGCGACTCGATTCGGGCGTGGTGGCGCTCCACTTGACCGTTTGTGGAACGAAGGTTCTCCCTGAACAAGATCTTTTGTTCACCGAGAAACCGCGCCGCGATCTGGAGGCGGGCAGTCGCGCTCTTGCTCGTCTACGGGCAGAGTTTGGGGAGACGGTCGTGGTGCGCGCCCATTTGCAAAATAACCATCTTCCTCAGGCGAGCTTCCGATGGGAGCCCATGGAAAAAACAACCATCCCTCATCCTCAAAAAAAGAGCAGTCCTCGTCTTCTGGTGAGAAGAATCTACGAAAGGCCACTTCTCCTTCCACATCGGTCCCGACACGAGCCCGATGGCTGGCTCTTGCGCGGGCTCGAGCACGGGCCTGTCCAAAAGTTCGTCGGCCCTTACGTTTTTTCCGGAGGTTGGTGGGCGGGTGGCGTCCACCGCGAGTATTACTTCGTGAACATGCTTCGCGGAGAGGTGCTTTGGGTTTTTTACGATCGAAAGCGACGTCGCTGGTTTCTGGAAGGACGCGTCGAGTGACGTACGTGCCTCTCTGGTGCAAGACCAATGGCTCCTTCCTCGAGGGGGCGAGTCACCCGGAGGAGCTTGTCGAAGAGGCACAGCGTCTCGGCTTGCGCTCCCTCGCAGTCACCGATCGCGACGGTGTGTATGGCGTGGTGCGCGCCCATGTGAAAGCGAAAGAGATAGGTGTGCAGCTTCTCATCGGAGCGCAAGTGACGGTTGAGGACGATTCGGTCATTCTATTACTCGCTCAGAATCGTCGGGGTTACGCGAGTCTTTGCCGCCTCTTGACCGTTGGGCGACTCCGTTCGCCCAAAGGCGAGTCCTCGGTGAGTTGGGGTGAAGTTTACGAGCATCAGGACGGACTCCTTGCTCTTTGGGGAGGGGAGAGAAGTCTGTTGGTTGGGGAGCCGGATCCGGGGAGGGTTGCCGAGTCCTTACGGGAGGCTTTTGAGGATCGGCTCTACGCGATGGTAGTACGACATCGCCGTGACACCGAGGCGCCTCAAGAGGCTCGACTGCGCGAGCGTGCCGTGCGCCACAAGCTTCCTATCGTTGCCGCGGTGGAGGTGCTCTATCACACGCCCGAAAGACGGGATCTTCAAGATGTCTTGACCTGCATCCGTTACGGGTTGACGGTGCGGACGGCGGGCCGGCAAACCAAGCCGAACGCCGAGCACGCGTTGAGGACGCCTTTTTCTTTCGATCAGCTCTTCGCCGACGATCCCTCGGCGGTGACGAGGACCGAAGAGATCGCGGCGCGTTGTGATTTTTCACTGGACCAGCTTCGCTACCGTTACCCTGCCGAACGCTTACCGGATGGCACAACCTCTGCGGAATGGCTTTATCGATTAACTATGGAAGGTGCACGTCGTCGTTATCAGGGCGACGTGCCTTCCAGCGTGCTGAGGCAAGTCGAAAAAGAGCTTCGCGTTATCGAGGAGCTGGATTACTGCGGATATTTCCTGACCATGTATGAGATCGTGCAATTTTGCCGCGCAAATGAAATTTTGTGTCAGGGCCGTGGCTCGGCTGCGAACTCGGCGGTTTGCTACTGCTTAGGCATCACCGCGGTGGACCCGGTACGGATGGGGCTCTTGTTCGAACGCTTCTTGTCGAAAGATCGCAACGAGCCTCCGGACATTGATCTCGACATCATGCATCAGAGAAGGGAAGAGGTCATCCAATTCGTTTATAACAAGTATGGTCGGGATAAGGCAGCGATGGTGGCGAATATTATCCGTTATCGGGCCCGCTCGGCGGTGCGCGACGTTGGGAAAGCTCTGGGACTTCCGGAGACCTCTCTCGACCGGCTGGCCAAGGTTCTCTCTCATTACGACGGGGTTTCCTCACAAGCGCTTCGTCATGCAGGCCTCGATCCGGAAATCCCGATCAATCAGCACTTGTTGAGACTGACTTACGAGATTCAAGACTTTCCGCGGCATTTGTCGATCCATCCGGGAGGGTTCCTTCTCGGCCACGAGCCGGTCCATGACATCGTTCCCATTGAGAATGCCACCATGGCCGACCGCACGGTGATCCAGTGGGACAAAGACGATATCGAGTCGCTGGGGCTCTTCAAAGTGGATCTCCTGGGGCTCGGTGCGCTCACTCAGCTCGACCTTTGCTTTCGCTTGCTGAAGAGACATCGAGGTATCGATCTCTCCATGGCTACTATCCGCAAGGACGATCCCGAGACTTTCGACATGATTTGTCGCGCCGAGACAGTGGGCGTCTTCCAGATAGAAAGCCGTGCGCAGATGGCGATGCTGCCCCGCCTCCGGCCGCGTCATTATTACGACCTCGTCGTCGAGGTGAGTATCGTGCGGCCCGGTCCTATCACGGGAGGGATGGTGCATCCTTATCTTCGCCGGCGGAACGGAGAAGAGCCGGTGGAATACCCTCATCCGTCTTTGAAACCGGTGCTCGAGAAGACGCTGGGGGTGCCTCTCTTCCAGGAGCAAGTGATGCGCCTGGCGGTAGTGGCGGCTGACTACACTCCCGGTGAAGCCGATCAACTGCGACGCGACATGGCGGCGTGGCGACGCACCGGACGCATCGAGAAGCACCGCGAGCGACTGATTTCACGAATGCAGGCGAAGGGGATCAAGCCGGAGTTTGCAGAGAGGGTCTTCGAGCAGATCCGGGGTTTCGGCGAATACGGTTTTCCCGAGAGTCATGCAGCGAGCTTCGCCTTGGTCGCCTATGCCGCGGCCTATCTTTTGAGACATCATCCGGCCGAGTTCACCTGCGCTCTCCTGAACGCTCAGCCGATGGGTTTTTATTCGCCGGCAACCATCATCGACGACGCCAAGCGGCGTGGCGTCGAGGTCCGCCCGGTGGATGTTCGTCTGAGCGACTGGGATTGCACGTTGGAGAAAATTGACCCCCTCACCCCGACCCTCTCCCCACAGGGGAGAGGGAGAAATTCGATTCCGTATGCGGTACGAATGGGACTCCGCTACGTCAAGAGTCTCGGCGAGAGAGATTGGAAGCGTGTCGACGCCGCTCGTCGCAAACGGATTTTTGTTTCTATCGAAGACTTCGTTCGCCGGACTCGATTGAACGAGGGGGCTCTCCAAGTTTTATCCGAAGCCGGTGCCTTCGAGGGGTTCGGCAAGGTGAGAAGAGCCGCCCTCTGGGACGTACGCGGTCTGGCTCGCGAGCCTTCACCGACTCTGCCTCTCGAAAGCACAGAGGAAACTCCGGAGTTTCCGAAGCTCGACGATTTCGAGACCATCGCATGGGATTACCACGCGTCTTCACATAGCACCCGGGGGCATCCTCTGGGGCCCTTGCGAGAAGCCCTCCGTGCGCAAGGCCTACCGGATGCGGAGACGGTCTCGAAGATGAAGCACGGAAGAAAGATTCGTTACGCAGGATTGGTGATCTGCCGACAGCGCCCGGGGACTGCCTCCGGCGTCACCTTCATGACCCTAGAAGACGAGACCGGCTTCGTGAATCTCGTAATTTGGACGAGAGTCTTCGAACGTTATGCGGTGCTGGTCAAGACAGCATCCTTTCTTGGCGTCACCGGCAAGCTCGAGGCCCGCGACAATGTCGTGCATCTCATCGCCGACGAGCTATGGGTGCCCAGTCTCAAAGTGCAACCAGAGCACGGGCGAAGCCGGGATTTTCACTAAATACTAAATAAGGACTCGTACGACATCGGCGCTGCCACTCATCAGCCTATTGGGACCGTTGTGGACTCGCAGTATCCGGTTGAATTCTCGAGCCGCCTCGGTTAAACCTTCTGCCTATGCGCGAGGTGCAGGCAGGCATGAAAGGGATCGTAGGCGCCTGCGTCGCGAGCATTCTGTTGACAGCGACGCTCGCAGCCCAGGAACTGTCCTCCCAATCGCGCCCCGCGGCGACGCAGCGAGGCGCGCCGCTGTATCGCAATCATTGCGCGCGCTGCCATGGGCTCCAAGGATTGGGTGGTACCGGACCGAGCCTGACTCGGCCGGTTCTGCGCCACGCCCGAAGCGATAAGGTGGAGCCCCAGCACGGCAGGAGCCGTGACTTTCACTAGCCGTCGGTCACGGAAATGCGACGCTCCTGCTCATCACGGGGAGCCCGAAAGCACCTCCCGCAAGAACTCTTTGACACCCTTCCCGCCCGTGAGACGAAGAAGAATAGGGCCATCACTCGAAACATCCAGCTCGAACTTTAGGAACGGACAGCATTGACGTTCGAGGCCGAGATGAACTGGAGCCCCAGCACGGCAGGAGCCGACTTTCCTAGCCGTCGGTCACGGAAATGCGACGCTCCTGCTCATCACGGGGAGCCCGAAAGCACCTCCCGCAAGAACTCTTTGACACCCTTCCCGCCCGTGAGACGAAGAAGAATAGGGCGGGTAAAGCGAATTCATAACCCGCAGGAAGCTCGCGAATCTCCTCGACTGCGGATCGCAGCTGTCCCATCAATGCTTGGTGACGCTCTTGCTGCTCGGCGTTTAACGCCTGCCGTTCGCAGGCGAAAGAGGGTTCGGCCTCGATGGCTACTTCCCCTTCATCTTGTTCTGGCGGCTCAGAGTCGGTCCGGGGATGTGCCAGCGCTCGCACGAGGGCGAGAGCTCGCGATTGCGTGTCCTCGTCGCTTAGGAGGGCCTGACAATAGGTGCACGTGCACTCATCGAGCCGACTTTGGATTCCCGCATCCACCCGTTCCGCAGCCCAACTGAACATACCCAAGCTCAACACTCCGAAGGCGACCAGCGCCAACCACTTCAAGCTTTGCGTCATTTCTCTCCTCCAATCTTGTCAGGAGAGGGCCGCCGTCGTTGCTAGATATCGAGCGCCACCAGGGCTGAGCACGGTGCCTGATCGTCTCTGCAGCGGCAGTTCTGGAGAAGCGCATTGAGCTCCTCGCGCATTGACTTCAGTAGTCCCACCTTCTCGTCGATACTTCGAATCTTCGCTTCCGCAATCGCTCGCACCTCGGCACCGCTGTGACGTTGCTCCTCCCGCAGCCGGATTAACTCCTTGATCTCCTTGAGGGTGAAACCGACTTCCTGGCTGCTTTTGATGAAACGCACCCGTCTCAACGCATCTTCCGGATAATCTCGGTACCGCGACGCAAGTCGATTCGGCTTCCTCAGGAGCTCACGGCGCTCGTAAAACCTTATGGTCTGGACGTTGACGTTGGCCCTCGCCGCCATCTCACCGATTCGCATTTTTTCTCTCCCCCTTAATATGCATCCTATACCTAGGTATAGAGTCAAGGACAAATTGAAGTTTTTTGGTGATGTGCACTTGATCGCCGACGAGCTATGGACGCCCCCCCTCAAGGTGCAGCTTCAGCGCGGCAGGAGCCGGGACTTTCGCTAAACGATGCCGAGAGAGTGCGCTACTGAATGTAGCCCAGCGCGCGCAGCTGCTCCATCGTCTTAGCGTCGAGCTCGGGAGTGGTAGTTTCTGCTTCCACTTTGGGGCGGGACAGATATTTCTGGGCAATGTCCTTCAGTCGCTCGAACTCGGACAGTCGATTCGGCGATTGCTCTTGGCTCCACTCGCGGCGTCGGCGGTAGACTTGGGAACCATCGTCTCTGTCCGAGCCCAGGTCGAGAAAGGAATAGGTTCCATCCTCTCGAGTGTAGAGCTTTTTGTCGCCGCGCCACGCGGCGGTCGTGCGTTCGAGTTGATACGCGTCGCTCGAATGGCTGAAAGCCACGTCGGGGCCGCGGCGGGCGCCGGTCACCAAACCGAGCAAAGAGCGGCCGTCCATCGTGGGGGCCTGGATGTGGTTCAGTTCAAGAAGGGTCGGCAAGACGTCGACGAGTTGGACGTTTGTGGTGACGCGTCTCCCTTCGGGAAAGTGTGTCCGCCCAAAAAAGATGAGAGGGACTCGTGTCTCCGATTGCTCCAGCGTCGCACCGTGAGGCACCGTGAGGCCCTGCCGGAAGTTCTCGCCGTGATCGGAAGTGAATGCGATGAGCGCACGGTCCAGTACACCGCTGGCGCTTAGCTCGTTCATCAGAGCACCGAAGGCCTCGTCCACGTACCGGATCTCTCCGTCGTAGGCAGCAATCTCTTCGGTCGTTTGTTCGTCGTCGAACGCCGTCGCCCAGCCGTCGGGGTCTCCATAAGGAAAGGTGCGGGTCGATGAGGTGGGCGTAGAGTAGCAATGGTTCATCACGGTGGCGCTCGATAGCCGATTTCAAGCCGGCCTGCACGGCTCGGGCATCGCTCTGTGAAGAGCTGTCCAGGCTCCGATCTACGACTCGATCGAAACCGCTATGCAGGTTCGAGCTCCAACCGGCGTGCGCATTCGCGATGACACTCACCGTGACGAAGCCCGCGTCCCGGAAGAGCCGTCCCAGGCTCGGGATGCTCGTCGACAGCGCCTGGCCGTGCTCCCCGGCACGGTGAGCATCGGGTGCCAGGCCCGTGAACAAAGAAGTGACGGACGGTTTGGTCCAAGTGGCCTGAGAGTAGCAGTTCTCGAAGAGGGTAGCGCTTCGTGCGAATGCCTCGAGGTTGGGGCTGGTTGGTCTGGAATACCCATATGCTGAAAGATGATCGGCCCTCAGTGTGTCCACGAGGTAGACGATGACGAGAGGAGCTTCCGGTGAGTGTTCGGCCACCAGAGGTGAGCCAAGGTAGTAGACCCCATCGGCTTCGTCGGTCCTCATGGTGAAGCGGAGATCGACGGAGCGGCCTCCAAAACGAGTCAGCTCGACGGTGTGATCCGCCCATGCTTCGGTGTCGATGGCCCCTCGCAACAAGGACTCCCATGTGCCGTTGGCCCGGATGTCCACATCGAGGTTCGCCGGGGCGCCCCCCGCGCGGCGGGAGGTCGAGAAATGAAGTCGGCTCCGCGCCGCGAGCTCCAAGCCAAACACGAGCTCCGTGTCTCCACCGCCAAAAACGAAGCTCGGCTGAAGTGTGTCTCCGACGACCGCATCCTCGCGTACGGGCCCAACCCGACTGTAATCGGGCTCGTACAGAAGCTCGATCTCGTGAAGCTCAAAGCCACCGGAGACGTCCATCGGTGCGAACACGAGGTGGGCAGCCGTCCGTTCGCCGCCAGATACGTTCAAAGTTCTGACGTCGATGAGGTAAACATGCGCCTTTCCGTCCGTGAAAAGGCCGATTTTACGTTGAGGTTCCGTAGAATAGATGGAAAGAAGTTCCTCCGCCCTTTCGGCCGATCCCACGACGTTTAGCAGCAGATTCGCCGGCTCTTGTTTTGCCGGCGAGGCCGCGAGTTTCACCCTGATGTGGGCCACCGAGCTCAAGTCATAGCTTTTCTGGTTCCATAACTTGGAGCCGCCGTGGAGAGTTCCGGTGATTGGGGTGCTACTCGTGAGGACGACCCGTGCCGACGTTCGGAGCTCGCTGCTTGCAAGGTAGGACTCGCTCCGCGTTGCGAGCTTGCGCTCGGGCAGTTTCGAATCGGCGAGATCGGTGAGGCGCGTTACCCTCGGTTTGGGGAGCTCGGGGGAACCGCAGGCGGAAAGCGACACGATCAGCAGGATGACTACCCATCGGATCACGCGCCGGATTATACCGCAGTTCAAATTTGGTATAGCATAGGCTGCCGCAGGACCCATGTGTGCCTGTGACCCGAATTTACAGTCCATCCAGAACGAAACTGATGGTGGATTAGCCCACATGGGAGTGGAGTTCGGCGAGCCGGGAGCGCTGCCTTAACGGCGCGAATCCTGAAACAAGCATCGAGACAAAAGGAGGAAAGGACAGTGGCAAACTACCTACTCATCCAGTCTCGTGACCCGTTCGAGTACAACGAGGTGACTCGTGACTTTGAACTGGCCGCGAGTCTGGCCAAAGATGGCAACACGGTCACTTTATTCTTGGTTCAAAACGGGGTCCTGCCCGCCCGCAAAAACGCGAAGGGGAGCGGCCTCGAGGATGTGGTGACGAGTGGCGTCGAAGTTTTGAGCGATGAGTTCTCGCTTCGCGAGCGAGGCATTCATCACGACGATCTGGCTGCCGGAGTCAAGGCTGCCTCGTTGGATAGCGTCGTTGACCAACTGGCAGAAGGCCGCAAGGCCATCTGGTTCTGAGGAGATAAAACATGGCTGACAGGAAAACCTTGACCTTCTCGATCATGGATGGCCCCTTTGAACAGGCGCGTACGGTAACGGTTTTTCGCCTCCTCGATATCGCTGCTCGCCGTGGCTACAACGTGCACGTCTTTGCCTACGAGGGAGCGGTGAGCCTCCCGTTTGCCAAGCAGTCAAAGCATGCGAACACAGTGCACGGTTGCGATGTCGAAGAAGAGGACCATCCTCTTTCCAAGGACTGGATCGCCGCTCTCATGAAGACCGCCCAGGAGAACGGCGGCAAGATCGACTGGATCAACTGCGGCCTCTGTGTCGACGAGCGCGGAGTCAACGAGGCCATCGAAGGCGTTCGGCGAGGCACTCCCGGTGATTTGTGGAGCTCTGCCAATGCATCCGACAACACTCTCGTCATCGGTACCCGCTAAAAAGGAGCAAATCCATGAAAGCACTGCAAGTGATTGAATCGGCCTATCGCTGTACCGTTGAAGAGCAGGACGACCCGATCGTTTGGATCACCCATGCCATGAAGGGTGCGGGCGCCGACCTAGGCGTGCTCCTTCGCGGCAACGCCGTCAACTACGCGGTCGCGGGGCAAGATGCCTCGGGGCTCGTTTTTGGCGGGCTCGCGCAGCAACATCCGCCACAGATCGACCGAGACGTTAAATCGTTGACCGAGAAAGGAATCTCTGTTTACGTGGTGAAAGAAGACGCCGCTGAGCGAGGCATCGGAGAAGCGGACTTCATCGCTGGTGTGGAACACGTGTCGCGTACGAAATTAGCCAAGCTCTTTGGAGACTACGACCAAGTTTGGCACTGGTAGAAGTTAGCGCCGGCCGATTTCGGCTCACCCTGACTCTAACCCGCATACTTCGCTACCGACGTGAGTGTGGCTAGAAATCGAAGAGAAAGGTGAATTTAGCGATCAACGCGCGGTCCAAGCGCGCGCCGGTGATGGCGTCGCGGCGCTCGTTGTAGACGAGGAAGAAATTGGACAGCGGCCGGTGAATCCAATTGAAACGAAGGTTGCTGCTCCATTCCTCGAGGACGGTGTTGTATTGAATGAGGCCATTGAGAAACATGCTGTTGCTAAAGGAGTAGTTGAACTGGCTGGTCACCAAATGGGTAATGAAGCTTCCCTCCACCAAATCCACGTCATTCGTCGAAAAGATAACTTGGGCGTTGAGGCTGGCGCCCAACCTTACCGTTCCGCCGACCGTCCAATCCCGCTTAGTTCCGGAGAAGAAGTCGCCGTAGCCGGCCCGGAAGTTGCCCGAGAGCGTCCGGCTAGGGTCGGTGTAGTAGAAGGCGAAGTACTCCGTGAAGTTATAGAGACCGGCGCTGACTACTGTCGTGGGGTGGATCTCGAAGGGCTCGAGCGTGAGATCCAGGGTCTCGTTTCGGCCGACTTGGATGATGCCGCCTTTTTGGAGGTAGAACGGAATGTGGATGTTGAAATAGCGGTTAACCAGCTGCCCCTGTTGATCGGTGAAATAGTCGAACTCAGTATGGGCATTGATCTCCCGCATCCATCCTCGCCAGAACGGCTGCCGAATATGGAATCCGAGGTACGTGCTGGAGCGCCTGACGCCGACCCGTGGGGCGAAACCAACCTCAGGATTGAAATTGTCCTGCAGGCTCGACAGGGACGTGCGCAAATTGACGAAACTCCCGTCGAAATTGAACGCGAGCCGCCCAGCTAGGTCGTTCCCCTCGAGTCCTGGTGTCTCCGTCTTCGCGATGTACCCGAGGATCTCTACCTTGGAGCCCAACCGGAAATCGGCGTCGACGCCGAAGCTTCGATTGTACTGCGGTGAATCCATGGTCGCCCGGTTGATGAACATGGCGCCCACATTGGAGGTCGCGAAGACGTCGCGCTTGACGCGGACCACGGTGAAGTTCTCCTCGTTAACAAAGGGCTCGAGGGCATCGGTTTGAATAGTGAGGAAACCGAGCTGGTAAGGCCCCGCCCGCCCGGTCAAGCGCGCTCCTGCGATAATGGGAATGGGCGTTCCAATCTCCGAAAGCCCAATGCGACGGCTGAAAAACAAGAGGAGGTCGTCACCTCGTGCCTGGGCGCCGCGGATGTTGGAGCCGACCAGGAGAGCGCCGAACTGGGCGCGGGCCAACTGAACCCTCTGTTTCTCTGGCGACCCGAAGCGGAAGACCCCGGAGTTCTCGAGGAAGAACTCCCTCTTCTCGGGAAGAAAGAGGCTGAAACGTGTCAGGTTGACTTGCTGCACGTCGGCCTCGACCTGTGAGAAGTCGGTATTCACAGTCAAATCCAGCGTGAGACCGGTCCCGATTCCCAGCTTGGAATCGAGTCCGCCGTCGATGTCTGTTTGCCGGCCCGTTATCCGCCTATCGGTCAGATCCCCTTTTGCGTACGGCGTCACCTTGATGTTTCGCCCGGGTTTGGTGCCGTGAAGATTGTCCAGCGTGCCGGCCAGCGAAACGCGGGGGAGCCGGTGAATCCGCGGCAGGGGTGACCAGTAGCTCTCCTCGTTCAAGCGCCGGACTCTTCGCACGAAGTTGATCCCCCAGGTTTGAACCTGCTGGTCACGGAAATTCAAGGACTTGAACGGTATGGCTATCTCGGTGCTCCAGCCTCGTGCGCCCACGGTACTGGCCACATGCCAAACGGCATCCCAGTTCACGTTGTACTCGGCGCCCTCGTTGAAAAATTGCGCGTCGTACTTCGCCCCTCCCGGATTAGTTTGGAAGATGTATCCGTTCCGATGGTCGAGGAACGTATCGAGGACCACGCCGAAAGCATCACCGGAGCTGATGTTGAAATCGCGTGTGATGTCATTGAGTGTGATGCTGCCCGGATCGTCATCGAGGGCCATCACTCCCAAATAGAGAGTATCGTCGTCGTAAACGACTTTGACCAGGGTATCGAAGGTCGCGGGTTGGCCTTCGTGAGGCTCGTTTTGAATGAATCCCGAGGCTGCGGGTGCCTCTTCCCAAACTGCCTCGTCGAGCGAACCGTCGATGACGATGGAGCTGCCTGTACGAGTTGCCGATAGTCTTCGCTCCGTCCTCTCAGCTTTCCGGCTCGTGTTCTGCTGAGCGGTGAGGATCCCTGCGAAGCTGAAAGTTATCAGGGAGTAACCTAGGAGGCATCGGGCCCTCATCAAAGTGTCTTATCGCATACTGTATGCCGCCCGTCAATGAGTTTGCGGCCCCGGTCGCACGGTGGCACCGCCGACCGAATCTGGCGCCCTTCTTGCGTAACTCCACTGAAACGCGAGAACTCCGTCCTTTTTCGAAAGTCCAACAGAAGCGAGTAGTGGGTTTTGTCGGCCATCCCTGTGGGGTTTCGGCCACGTACAGGAGCGCGAAAAATGAACGAAAACGAAGTCCAACCCTCGGAAGACCTCCGATTCGACAAAGTAGACGGGAACGCCGACCAACTCGCGTGCGAGTTTTGTGAGAGCCAGATCCACGATGCTTACTTCGACGTGAACGGTCAGACGGCCTGTCAAAAATGCCGCTATACAGTCGAGGAGCAACGGAACAACCGTTCGTCTGCGGGCCGATTCCTTCGCGCTTTCTTCGCAGGAAGCGTGGCGGCAGTCGTAGGCGCCGGCATCTACTATGCGGTCTTGGCGCTTACAGGATATGAGTTCGGGCTCCTGGCGATCTTGGTGGGTTTCATGGTCGGCGTGGCCGTCAACTGGGGCTCTTACGCTCGCGGTGGTTGGGTGTATCAAGCACTCGCAGTGAGCCTTACGTACGCGGCGATAGTGAGTACGTACGTTCCGTTCGTTTTCGAGGCATGGGAAGAAGAGGAGCCCGCGTTCGACGCGCAATCTGTCGATTCCATCGGCGCCGAGGGCGCCCAGGAGGAAGAAGTGATTTCCTTCAACACGCCCGCGGGAGCGCTCGAAGCCGAGGAAGGACCGCTGACGCCGGGTGATTTCTTCGTCGGGCTGGTTGCTTTCGTCTTTCTCGTGGCGGCGATACCTTTTCTTGCCGGTGTCGAGAACATCATCGGCCTTCTCATCATCGGATTCGGACTCTACGAGGCATGGAGGCTCAACCGCTATCGGGCTTTGATGATCGAGGGGCCGTTTAGGGTCGGGCAAGATCGAGCCAGCAGCCCCTAGCCTTCTGCGTTCAGCGACGGGGCGCTCAGCTGTTTACTTGGCAAGCGCGGTCTTGCGAAAGGCGAAGTACAGAGACTCCTCGCACATGTCAGCAACGTCTTTTTGAGACGCGAACGGCCACTCTAGCACCGCTCGACGTGCCAACTGCTCGGAAATATCCCGCTCGCGGATCTTGTCCGCGAGCATCTGAGATACATCGCCGCTGTCGCGAAGAGTTAATCCGCGTAATAGTCGAGTGCGCACGATGAGGACATCTTCGAGGTTCGCGCGCAAGTCCTGCCTCAAGGCGGAAGCCGCCCCGGCGGAGACCGCACCGTCGGGGAGCAACCGCTCGATGCGATCTGCAAGCTCGGGCGCCACTCCCAAGATATAGAGCTCTTCCAACCTGTCGCCTTGTTCTCTCGTTACGACGGTTTGTCCTCGCTCGACGACCTCGATCAAGGAGTCGACCGAGAATGTCAACTGGTCGTAACGGGCTTGCGCCTTGGGTTGCATGAAGAGCACGTAATACAACACCAAGAATACGGCCAATCCGAATGTGCCGGTGAGCTGCATTGCCACCGACCAAGCTTCCGGCAATCCAAGAGTTCCGAGCCGGGGCTTGGTTGATTCGTCGTTGTTGTTCATTGCACACCTCCGCAGGAACCCCTGACCGATCCCAGTGTAGCGCTCGGAGAGTCCTCGTGTCGGTGACCGGTGTCCTAATCCTCGGAGTTTAGAAATGAAATGGAGGGGATTGCAGATTGCAACATGCGGGCTAGATCACTTCGCTCGGAACGAGAAGGGAGGAGAATCGGGGTGTCGGAGGAGACTTTATGGCGCGGAAGTATCGGGTCAGAAACCGAGACACCCTTAGGAAGATAGCAGAGCGTTTCTACAGGGAGGCGGAGTGCTTCGAGAAGCTAGCGCTTTACAACGGCATCCTCGACCCGGACCGGATCGGGATTGGGCAATGGATCGAGATTCCGTCAAAGCGGGAGCTTTTGGGAGCGAGCCTGCCGCGCGGCGGCCGCCTGGTGCGTCCCCATGGCCTGGAAGAAATATTATCCACCTTCGGCGACATCTATGACTTTATCCTAGACGATGGGACGCTGGACCCCAGATGGGAATCGGAGTACCTGGCGAGGACCCAACTGCCGTTCCCGATCCCACTGTCGTGGGAGCCGTCGACAGTCGTCCGCTCGCTCTATTGCCACTCGCGCCTAGCGGAACTGTTTGCTGAGGTCTTTTCCGTGCTCGATATCGAGGGGCTGAGGGGAGCCATTCGAACGTACGGAGGGTGCTTCAATTTCCGAAGCAAGCGGACGCACAGCAAGCTATCCTCTCACTCCTGGGGCATCTCGATCGACCTAAACCCGGAGACGAACTGGCCGGGAGAAAAAGGAGATATGGACGAGGCAGTCGTCAACGTGTTTCGAAGCTTCGGTTTCGAATGGGGTGGCGACTGGTCCTATCGATCGAAAGACCCCATGCATTTTCAATTTTGTACGGGTTACTGAGACGGGAGGGGTGTTGCTATTCGGAGGAGTCCTTTCCGTGCGACTCCTCCAAATAAGTGTAGCCTTCCAGACCTTCTTCATAGAAGCGGAGGAGGCGTCCCGATTCTTCGTAGCCTATCTTGCCTGCTCTCAGAGCGGCTTCCACGTCCCGGCGGAAGTCGGAAAGCAGGTTTTCGGCCGAGAACTGAACATATTTCAAGACCTCGCGAACGGTATCGCCTTTGATGACTGTGTCGAGCATGACGTTACCGTCGTCGCCCAGGCTGACGTGGACTGCGTGCGTATCACCGAGAAGGTTGTGAAGGTCGCCGAGGATCTCCTGATACGCGCCGATGAGGAATGCACCAATGTAGTAGGGTGGCCTATCGAAAGGGTGGAGCGAGAGCGTCTGCTTCAGCTCCCTGCGATCGATGAAGCGATCCACCTTTCCATCGGAGTCGCAGGAGATGTCGCCGAGCACCGCCTCACGGGTCGGCTTTTCGTCCAGCCGTTGGATGGGCATGATCGGAAAGAGTTGTTTGATCGCCCAGGCGTCCGGCATACTCTGGAACACCGAGAAGTTGCAAAAATACGTGTCGGATAAGGCCGCCTCCAATCCGACGAGCTCGTCGGGCACGTACTCGAGCTCGGAAGCTAGTTTCGAAACGCGGCGACGAATTCTCCAGTACAGGTTCTCTGCCAAAACGCGCTGCTCGAGAGGAAGGTAGCCCAGGCTGAAGAGGTTCAGCACTTGGTCGAAGGCTTGCTGCGCATCGTGGAGGCTTTCGAGGATGTTCTCAGCGTCTAGCTCGTCATGAGTCTGCTGAAGGTCATAGACCGGTTGCTCGTCGTCTTCGGATGCTTTGGGAAGTTCCTGGTCTTCTCTTGGACCCAGCTCGCTGACTCCCAGCACATCGAACACTAGAGCACTGTGATACGCGACGATCGCTCGGCCGCTCTCAGAAAGGATCGTAGGGTGCGGGATTTCTGCTTCCTCGCACACGTTCTGAACATGGAAGACGATGTCGTTCGCGTACTCCTGCAGCGTATAGTTCACGCTGGAATCGAAATCGGTCTGGGAGCCGTCGTAGTCAATGCCCAGTCCGCCACCCACGTCGATGAACTTCATGCCCGCGCCGTGGCGGGCGAGCTCTGCGTACATGCGGGCTCCCTCGATCACGGCGGCCTTGATCTGGCGAATATCGCTGATCTGACTGCCGAGGTGAAAGTGGAGCAGCTCGACGCAGTCGGCCATGCCGGTTTCTTTCAACTGCTCCACAGCGCTCAGCGCCTCTCCCGCAGTGAGGCCGAACTTCGATCGGTAGCCGCCTGACTCCGTCCACCGGCCGGCACCGCGGCTCGCCAACCTTACCCGCAAGCCGATGCGGGGGCGTACTCCGACGCGGTGGGAGTGCCGAGTGATGAAGTCCAGTTCGTTCGCCTTCTCGACGACGGGTATGATGTTGCGGCCGATCTTCTTGGCGAGCATCACCATTTCGATGTACTCGTCGTCTTTGAATCCGTTGCAGACGATCGGGGTCTCGTTGTCCGCGATGGCGAGGACGGCTAGGAGCTCCGCCTTGGAGCCGACCTCCAGCCCGTATCCGTAGGGGCGGCCGAATTCAAGGACCTCTTCGACGACCTGACGTTGCTGGTTGACCTTGATGGGGTACACGCAGCAGTAACGCCCCTGGTAGCCATGGTCCCGCATGGCTTCCTGAAAGGCACTATGGATCTCGCCCAGACGTTGCTTAAGGATGCCGGCAAAGCGAATCAGGATTGGAGTAGAGATTCCGCGGAGCACGAGGGTATCGGTGAGCTCCCTCAAGTCGATGGATTGGCGCGGGTCCTTGTTCGGATGCACGAGAAGGTGGCCGTTCTCGCCGACCGAAAAGTAACCTTTGCCCCACCGGGCTACGTCGTAATGTTCACTGGAGTCGTTGGCAGTCCAAGCGCGTGCACCGTTGAGCACACTCTTCGTCGAAGGTTTACCTTGCAAGCTGTCTCTCCCTGGAATTCTCTAGGACACCATTGTGCGTCCGAATTGCCGTGGAGGCAAACAAAAAGCCACGTTTCAAATCCTACCAGGACGCCAAAAGGTTGGGTTGCTTCTATCGATGGAGCCAGACGCCGGTCGCGCGCGCTTGCCGCGTCGGCGGTCGGATGCCATAGTCAAGGGATATGACAGAGTCCAGGGACCGTGGGGCCGCGCGGGAGAGCCAAGTTCGTGCGGCACAGTCGGTGGGAGCTCACGTCACCCGTCGGCACATTTTTTTATGTTCTGATCAGACCAAGCCCAAGTGCAGCGAGAGGGAGCGATCGATCGCCGCCTGGAATTACCTGAAGCAGCGTCTCAAAGAGCTGGGTCTCTCGGAGCAGGGCGGCATCTTTCGGACCAAGGCCAACTGCCTCCGGGTTTGCGAAGGTGGGCCCATCGCGGTGGTTTATCCCGAAGGCGCTTGGTACGGCGGGTGCGATCCGCCGGTTCTCGAGCGGATCATCCAAGAGCATTTGGTGAACGGCCAAATCGTTGAAGAGCACGTGATCCTAGCGCGTACTCTCGAGCCGGGCTCTGGCAGCTAATGGAAATTCCTACTCTCCGATATCCTCGGCCCAAAGATCGGGTTTTTCACGCTGCAAGCGCTCCATAAGGCGGACGCAACGGGGGTCGTCTAGGAGCACTAGCTCGATGTCGCTGGTTCGCATCCAGTCCTCGGCGCCCATGAACGTTCGGTTCTCTCCGATGATGACCCGCGGGATCTGGAAGAGGATGGCGGTACCCGAGCACATGGGGCAGGGGCTGAGCGTGGACACCAGGGTCAGCTGCCTCCAGTCCCGCCTCCTTCCGGCATTCCGGATGCACACGACTTCGGCGTGGGCGGTCGGATCCCCACTTTGGACGCGTTCGTTGTGGCCGCGCGCTACGATTTGGCCGCCCTGGTTCACGAGGACGGAGCCGATCGGAATGCCTCCCTGCGTCCATGACTCTTCTGCCTGGGCAAGCGCCGCTTCCATCCACTGATGGAACGAGTTCTGATCCATGGATGGGGATCATTATTGAAAGTACTACGTGGGAGCAAACGGCAGGGGACTGCGGGAAGGGAAGGCCTATCCAGGGCTAGATCAAATTGGCTTTGGTCAGCGTGTCTTCCACCAACTCGTAGACGTAGTTGCTAAGTCGACCGCGGCTCCTGTCATCGAAGTTTAGGAACTGAACTCCGGCACCCTCGAGCAGTGTGTCCTTGCGCCCGGCCCCAGGGTTCTTCCAGGCGACCCGTCCTTCGAGCTCGAGGGGCATCTCCTCTCGAAACGTACAGAACGTGAGACGTAGCCAACTGCCTTCCGGGAAGGGAACCATCGCGTGGACGTACGCCCCACCGGTGCTGATATCCTGGAGTCGACCCGAGAAGAAATTTAGCGGGGTCTCGCAGAGTACGTCCACCTCCGCAGGCACCCGGAGATACTCAATCGGTATCTGATTTCTTAGATCGGAACGCGATGTTTTCTTTCCAGTCCGTTCACTCGCACCGGGTTGGTACAATCCGGAGAAGATGCTGTCCAAGGTGAAGACGATTTGCTGCCACTCCTTTTCCAGTCTCGGATCGAGCTCTCCGCCTTGGAGGTTTCGCATCTGGAATAGGGTGGAGTATTGCTTGAAAACCTGAACGATTGGGACGCTCGTCGTGGCCATAATGATCCTTCCTGCCAACTTCCAAGTACAAGATCCATTCCACCCTTCTGTTTTGGAGGTGAGACTACCCCTCGCATCGACAGGAAGTCTTTTGAAATGAGTCTATTAGTTGGTGTGGCCGCGTGTCAGGAAGGTATCGTTCCAACGCCTGGAGTGGTACGGCGACCGGGGTCACTTTACTCCGATCACATGGGGGTTTCCCCACGCGCGTGTGTGCGATCCCCCGCGAGGGCCGTCTGACGAGGTCTATACTGGCAGTGCGTCTATTGACGGCGAGAACGGAGTGTAAGCAGCGGCGTGATGGCCTGGATGGCCCGCCCGTTTCATTCCTCACGAATTCTAAAACGTCGAGCCTTTAACTCGTATCGCGGCAAACTCCCGGCCGCGACGGGGCGAACGGTCGCTTGCAGTCCTAGTCGCGTCGCAACTGTCCGAGACAATTCCGTGCACACGGCGTCTTGCCGTGTCTCCGGCAGCACTTCCACCCGAATTTCCATCTCCAACATCTCACGATGTCGGAACACCTCGACTTCGAACTCTACGATTTCGTTTTGCGTTCTGACCAGCTCTTCCACTGCACTTGGATACACGTTCATGCCGCGGAGTTGAATCATGTCATCCGCCCGACCTAGGACGGCCCCGGGAAAGAAGACGTAGGGGCTACCGCATTCGCAAGCATCCTCCCCCAACCGCACGATGTCTCCGGTCCGGTAACGCACCACGGGCATATCCCAGCGGCCGAGATTGGTCAGAACGAGCTCCCCACTTTCACCGAGTCCAACCGGGCGGTGGCCGCCGACCTCTAACACTTCTCCGATGAATTCCGATTCCAACAGATGCATACCCGCTCCCGCGGGGCATTCATACCCCCATGCGCCAACTTCGGTGGAGCCAGCGTGATCGAACGCACGGGCGCCCCATGCCTCCTCGATCCGCCGTCGGGTCGCGGGGATGCTGGCACCCGGCTCGCCGGCGTGTATCGTCATCCTGACCGAGTCCGACGAGAGGTCGATTCCGTTTTCCCGTGCCACCTCTGCCAACCGAAGCGCGTAGGTGGGCGTGGAGAGGAGAACTGTGGCCCGGCTGTCGCGGATCCAATCAAGGCGTTGCAACGAGCTCTGCGCGCCGCCGGCTACCACCATCGCTCCGAGTTCTTTGGCTGCTTCGAAGCCGCCCCAGAATCCCATGAACGGACCGAACCCGAAAGCTGCGAAGACGACGTCCTCGCAATCGAGATCGGCGGCTCGGTAGATCTCCCGCCAGCAGCGGATGAACCACGACCACGTGCGATCTGTGTCGAGCCATTTGAGCTTCCTACCGGTCGTACCAGAAGTTGTGTGGACACGGGTATATCGTGCGAGAGGCGAAGTGAGATTCGTTCCGTACGGCGGGTGCTCTTCCTGGTCACGGACGAGCTCGTCCTTGGCGGTAAAGGGCAGAGAGAGGATGTCTTCTGCGCTGACCAGAGGTAACTTCGTGCTTTCGAGTTTGGCTTCGTAGAAGCGGTTTTGACGTCTCAATCGACCAAGTCCGTCGTTCAACTTGATCAGCTGAAGGCGGGCGAGCGCCTTTCGTCTCCGTGCTAAGTCGGCGGTGCTCTTCTTTTTCATATCCGATACCGTGACGGCTATTCCCAGACCAAAGAGTAGATCAAAATGCGGTCGACTTCGAGGGGCAGCGAGATTCTGATATGCTCTCGGTCGATGAAGCTCGAGGAGCTAAAGACGCCCGCGGCGCTCCTAGATCGAGAGATCGTGGAGCGGAACACGACGCGCATGGCCGAGCGCGTCCATCGTCTCGGTGCGCGACTCCGACCGCACGTCAAGACACACAAGTGCGTGGAAGTCGCTCGGCTTCAGGTGCGAGGCCATTTTGGGGGTATCACCGTCTCCACTCTTGCCGAGGCCCGATTCTTTGCCGCCGCGGGTTTCCGAGATCTGACATACGCTTTTCCGGTGCCGCTCTCCCGAATCGAGGAGGCGGCCGAGCTCGGTCAGAGTGTCGACAATTTGAATTTGTTAGTGGATCACGAGGCGACATTTCATGAGCTGGAAACTTGCGCAGCGGCAAAAGAGATTCGCTTCCCGGTGTTCCTAAAGGTTGACTGCGGCTATCACCGCGCCGGCGTGGATCCAGCTCGAGAGGGAAGTATAGCCCTCGCATCCAAGCTGGCGAGCTCGCCGCATCTCGATTTTCGCGGAATCCTGACTCACGCCGGCCATTCGTACGATTGCCGCAACCGCGACGAGATTCTCACCGTCGCTCGCCAAGAGCGGGAAGTCACCGCGCACTTCGCAGAGAAGCTTCGCGGGGCAGGCGTCGAGGTCGCGGAAGTGAGTATCGGATCCACTCCAACCATGTCCGTGACCGACAGCCTGGAAGGGGTCACCGAGGCTCGCCCGGGAAATTACGCGCTCTATGACGGTTTCCAGGTGGCTATCGGCAGTTGTTCCCGAGAGGACGTGGCCTTCTCGATCTTGGTTACAGTGGTGGGCGAATACCCGGAGCAGAACAAAGTGGTCATCAACGCGGGGGGCCTCGCGTTCTCCATGGATCCCGGCCCGCATCACGTAGACCCCGGCTGCGGCTATGGCACGTTCTTCACATCCGACGGTCGACACGCTTTCCCAGAATTGCGGCTGACGTCGATTTCTCAGGAGCATGGGCAGGTTTGTGGCCTGAAGCCCATCGACTTCAAGAAGATCTCCATTGGTACACAGTTGCGCGTCGTACCGAATCATTCTTGCTTGGCGTCGGCGCTCTACGATCGGTACCACGTCGTTCGCGAGAGCGAGGTGGAAGATGAATGGAGACCGGTCCGTGGTTGGTAGCGGATAACCCGTGGCCGCACACGCTTGCCGCAGCCTGTTTGTCTACGGGACGCTCAGAAGAGGCGCCCCCAAGGATCTCCGCGAGTTCTTCGAAAACGAGCCGAAGTTCCTAGGCCGAGCGATGTCTCCCGGACGTTTGTACGACCTCGGCGAGTATCCCGGCATGCTCGAGCCAGGGAGGGACGAGGATCGAGTGGTCGGGGAGCTCTTCGAGTTGGAGGACGTCGAAACCAGCCTCGCTTGCCTCGACGACTACGAACACGCCACCTTGGATCACAGTCGTTTGTTCGAGCGGCGCCTCGGGGAAGTACAGTTGGAGGACGGGGCAATGATTGAGGGGGTTGAGGGGGTCGAGGCCTGGGTCTACTTTTATAAAGGTGAGGTCAGCGATGGGCAGAGAGTCTTATCGGGAGACTATCTCAAACCGTAAGCGAAACCGCTCCGCTCACATCTAAGTTGCCACCGCTCACCAGCGCAACGGTCTTGGCGTCCTTGGGCAACGAGACCTTCCCCGCGAGAAGTGCCGCTACCGTGGCGGCTCCCGCCGGTTCCGCGACGAGCTTCGCCCTTTCCATGAGCAGCGGGATCGCTTCACGTATCTCTTGGTCAGAGACGGTGACGAGATCATCCACGAGACGATCGATGCATCGAAAAACCTCGGCATCGGTCCCCTTGGTGGCGAGCCCATCGGCAATCGTGGTCACCCGTTCGAATTGAGTCGCAGACCCTTTCTCGCGACTCGTCCTCATGTTCGCAGCGCCTTCTGGCTCGACGCCGATGATTCGAACATGGGGCAGCGCCAGCCGTAAAGCCATGGCGATGCCGGAGATGAGGCCACCCCCTCCGATGGGAATCAGAATCGCCTCGAGGTCCGGAAGGTCTTCGAGGATCTCGGCCGCGATCGTGCCCTGACCCGCCATGATGTGGCGGTCTTTGAAAGGATGGACGTAGACTAGGCCTTTCTCCTTTGCGAGCTGGATAGAATGTGCATACGCGTCGTCCCAGAACTTTCCGTGAAGGATCGCTTCCGCGCCGTACTCCTTGACGGCTCGCACCTTGCTGCGGTTCGCCCCGTCCGGCATCACCACGTAGCCGGGGATCTTCTGGTGAGACGAGACGAACGCGACGGCTTGGCCATGATTACCCGCCGAGGCGGTGACGATGCCACGACCCTGCTCGGTAGGAGGGAGATGAAGGACCTTGTTGAAGGCACCACGGACTTTGAAGGAGCCCGTCTTCTGGAGATTCTCAGCCTTGAGCCAGACGCGAAGCGCGGTCCTCACACTCAGCGAGCGAGAAGACAGCAGCGGTGTGCGATGGACGAGCCCGTCGATCGTGGTCCTCGCGTCATCGAAGTCTTTTTGGGTAAGCTCGAGATCCATTCCGCGTCCAATGATGGATAATATCGGCGGTCTTGGGAATTATCAAAGGAACCATCTTTTGAACGTGAGCGGGTTGGAGAAACGATGTCAAGGGGGTCAGCCAGTGATCCTCGATGGTGCGATGGGCACCGAGCTTCAGAGGCGAGGCGTCGAGACACGCCTTCCGCTCTGGTCGAGTTGGGCGCTGCTCGAGGCGCCGGAGACGGTTCAGGCAGTTCACCGGGAATACTTGGAGGCCGGGGCGGATATTATTACGGCTAACACGTTTCGTACCCATCGTCGGTCACTCGCCGAGGAGGGAATGGGCGAGCAAGCCAAAGAGCTCACCCGCATCGCCGTTGAGCTGGCCCAGAGCGCGAGAGAGGAAGCGTCTGTCGAAGCTTTGGTGGCGGGCTGCATCTCACCTCTCGAGGATTGCTACCATCCGGAACGTGTGCCATCGATGGATCGATTGAAGGAAGAGCACGCCGAGATTGCGGACAACCTTGCTTCCGCCGGCGCGGATCTTCTCTTAGTGGAAACGATGGGGACACTTGAAGAGCTCGACGCCGCCACCGAGGCAGCGCGACGAACGGGTCTCCCTGTCATGGTCAGCGTGATTCCCATTGAGGGAGCGAAGCTCATCGGTGGCCAATCGCTAGACGAGGTATTGGATCTCTTCGAGCGGCACCCCCCCCTAGTCTTAATGGTCAATTGCGCCAACCATCGCATGATCACGGCGGCGCTTGCTCATTTCTCTGAGGCCAGGGCACCGATTCCGTTTGGGGGCTATGCGAACATGGGAATGCCGGAGGACGATATGGGCTGGAGTTTCACGGACGAAGTGTCTCCAGACGACTATGCCGGCCAAGCCAGGGAATGGGTGCGGCTTGGCGCGAGGGTGGTTGGAGGATGCTGCGGGACCACGCCGGCCCACATTCGGGAGCTGGCGCGAGTCTTCAAAGGTGGCGCCGGCGACCGTGGAAGCGTTTAGGCCGTTGCCACCGGATTGGTCCCAGATTCGCAGACGGTTCCCGGCAGTCGAGCGGTGCACTTACCTCAACACGGCGGGTGGTGGACCGATGTGCGCGCCGGCGGTGGAAGAAGCCCGGCGCTACTTGGAGGAGGCACACAGCCACGGCGACGGTAAGTGGGATGAGTGGGTTGCAAGATCGGAGGGAGTCCGCCGCCACCTAGCATCCGTGCTCAAGGCAGCGCCGGAAGAGATTGCTTTCCTATCGAACGCGTCCTTCGGAATGAATACGCTTGCCGAGATGTTCGGCGGAGATGGAGAAGTCCTTGCCGCGGCCGACGATTTTCCCTCGGTAACGCTCCCATGGTTGCGCCGCGGCTATCCGGTCAGATTTCTCGCGTCGGGTTCAGGTGGAGCGCCGGACTACAAAGAAATCGAGGAGGCGGTAGGCGATGGCACTCGGTACCTGGTAATCAGTTTCGTACAGTTTGCCACCGGCTTTCGTTACGACCTGGCGCGCTTGGGAGAAATTTGTCGCGCTCGGAACATGCTGCTGGTGGTCGATGCCACGCAGGGCTTCGGTGCTTTTCCCATTGACGTGCAGCGTGGTCGCATTGATGCGCTTGTGTTTAGCTGCTACAAGTGGACCACTGCAGGCTATGGAATCGCTCCGCTCTACGTACGAAAGGAGATACTAGAATCTCGATCTCTTCCTCTGGTTGGTTGGCGAAGTGCGCGCGTGCCTTATGACCTAGTGTCCAACCGGCTGGACTTGACCAGCGAGGCGCGCGGACTCGAGTTGGGGCATATGCCTTTCGCGGGGGTCTTTGCACTCGGCGGAGCGCTCCGCCTCTTGGAGGAGATCGGACTCGACAACATCGAAGCTCGCGTTCAAGACTTGACCGAGGAGCTGCACGCGCGGATGGCGAATGTTGGGCTCACGCTTTTGTCGCCGCGAGAGCGAGAAAGGCGTTCCGGCATTACCGTGCTGGAAGTTCCTGAGCCGGAGAGTGTAACCAGGCGACTCCGGGAGAGAAACATCTTCGTCGCAGCGCGACGTCGTGGCTTGCGGGTGGCGCTACACTTTTACAACGATCACGACGACATCGAACGATTCACGGTCGCGATGACCGATATCTTGAATGAGGGCTAGTGCCCTAGTCGCTATTGGCCGAGGAGGTACTTGGCGATCGTGTTGAGCTGCATGTTCGAGGTGCCTTCGTATATCTTGCCGATCTTGGCATCCCTCCAGTACTTCTCTGCCGGGAAGTCCTTGCTGTAGCCGTAGCCGCCATAGATCTCGATCACCTGCGAAGTCACGCGCTCTGCCACATCGGAGGAGAAGAGCTTGGCCATTGCCGCCTCGACGACGAACGGACGTCCCGCGTCCCGGAGCCGGGCTGCGTTGTAGACCATGAGGCGAGCCGCCTCCAGCTCGGTTGCACACTGGGCGATCTGGAACTGGATGCCTTGAAACTTGGCGATGGACTGACCGAAAGCCTGCCGCTCCTTCGCGTAGTTGATTCCGCACTCGAGTGAGCCGCGGGCGACCCCGATCATTTGTGCGCCAATACCGATTCTCCCTTCGTTCAACGTCTCTATGGCGATCTTGTAGCCCTTACCGAGCTCTCCAAGTACGTTGGCCTTAGGGACCTTGCAGTCATTCAAGATCAGCTCGGTGGTACTCGAGGCGCGAATCCCAAGCTTATCTTCCTTTTTTCCGACGGTGAATCCAGGGGAGTCGCGCTCTACCAGAAAGGCGGTGATGCCACGGTAGCCATCGTCGGGGTTGATATTGGCGAAGACGATGAACAGGCCAGCCTCGGCCCCATTGGTAATCCACAACTTGTTTCCGGTCAGCCGGTAATCCTCTCCGTCCTCGAGCGCACGGCACGAGAGCGCAAAGGCATCGCTACCCGACTCCGGTTCTGAAAGCGCGTAGGCTCCAACCGTGTCGGAGGCGAGCCGGGGTAAGTAACGCTTCTTCTGATCCTCTGAGCCGCAACGGATCAAGGCGTTGTTTACAAGGGTGTTCTGCACGTCCATGAAAACACCAAGTGATGCGTCCACGCGGGAGATCTCTTCCACCGCCAAGACCGCCATGAAAAAACTGGAGCCAGAGCCCCCGTGGTCTTCCGGGATCTCGATCCCCATCAATCCGAGCTCGAAGAATTTCGGGATGAGGGAGGGTTCGAACGCCGTTTCGCGATCCATGGTGGAGACCAGTGGGCCGATTTCTTTCTCGGCGAACTCTCGCACTATGTCACGAAATATTTCTTCCTCTTCGGTGAGGACGGTGAGGGCTCGTTGGGCGTTCTCGGCGGAGATTTGAGTGTCGGTGCTCATGGCAGCCTCGGGCGGTAAAGGTCTAATACTTTGCGAGCTCCTTTATGGCGTCGATGATGTCTTGGGTCTGAGGGAGCATGGCCCGTTCGAGGTCCGGGTGATAAGGCACCCAAAGATCTTTGGCGGCGACCCGGCGAACCGGAGCATCCAACCAGTCGAATAGCTCATCCGATATCCGCGACGCGATTTCCGCTCCGTAACCGAAAGAGCGCGTGTCCTCATAGGCGACGAGAACCCGGCTCGTTTTCTTGACTGACTCGGCGATCGCTTCCCAGTCGTAAGGTGACAAGGACCGGAGGTCAAGTATCTCCACCGACACGCCCTTCTCGCGAAGCTTTCTAGCCGCTAAGACCGTGCGGTGCACCAGCGCCCCAAAGGTGACCACCGTGAGATCCGAGCCTTCTTGTACCTTGCGCGCTTTGCCGAACGGAATCATGTAATCGGGGCCCGGATACTGGCTCTTGTTGTAGGTCTGACGATAGAGGTGCTTGTGCTCGAGAAAGATGACCGGATCGTCGCTGCGAATGGCAGTGCGCAACAATCCATTGGCATCAAGCGCCGTCGAGGGCATCACCACTCGGAGGCCGGGTTGGTGGGTGAAGAACACTTCACCGGACTGGCTATGGTAGATCGCGCCTCCCGTCAAATAACCACCAGTGGGAACCCGAATGACGATGGGACACGCGAAGGCGCCGTTCGAGCGCCAACGAATCGTAGAAAGTTCGCTTCTGATTTGCATGAAGGCCGGCCAGATATAGTCGAAGAACTGGATTTCCACTACCGGCTTCAACCCGCGGTTGGCCATTCCGATGGCCATACCCACGATGCTTGCCTCGGCCAGGGGACTGTTGTAGACGCGCTGACTGCCGAAGCGTCTCTGCAGACCGAATGTCACCTTGAAGACGCCGCCCTTGCCTTTGACCACGTCGAGCGTTTCCTCGCGGGTCGCATCGGCGACGTCTTCGCCGAAGACCACGATCTTGGGGTCCCGCTCCATTTCGTCTCTCAAGCAGGCGTTTAGAAGGTCAACGGTGGTTCCTTCGTTTCCCGAAAGAACCGGCGGCTTATCGAAATCGCTCGAGGTGGGATCGACGTCGGGACTGTAGAGGTGAACGTGAAGGCCGTCCGGGTTCGGCGTAGGCATCTGCAGCGCTTGATCGGCTGCCTCGTTCACCTCCCGCTCCACCGATGCCTTCATTGCGCCCAGCTCTTCCTCGGTAGCCAACGCGTCTTGTATGAGAAAGTCGCGCATTTTCGTAATAGGGTCGCGCTTGGCTTCCGCCGCTCGTTCCTCCTCTGTCTTGTAAAGGCGTTCGTCGTCTGAAAGGGAGTGTGAGTAAGGCCGAATCACATGTGCGTGAGCCAGCGCTGGACCGTGACCGGCCCGCAGATAGGCGACAGCATCCTTTAGCCGCGCATAGCTCTCGACCAGATTGCAGCCGTCGAACTCTGACACGAACAAATCGGGGAAGTTCTGCAGTAATCGGGAGATGTTACCGCCGGGCGTCTGAGCCTCGACTGGAACCGAGATCGCGTAGCCGTTATCTTCGATGAGAAAGAGTACCGGAAGCTTGTTGAGGCTGGCGTGATTGATCGACTCCCAAAACTCGCCTTCACTCGTCGATCCGTCGCCTCCCGAAACGTAGACGATCTCGTCACTGTGGAACGTACCCTTCAGTTCTTCGATTTCGTTCACCGCTGCAAGGTATTGCCCTGCCTTCCCCGCGCCTACCGCATGAAGGAACTGGGTGCCGGTGGGACTCGATTGGTTGACGATGTTGAGGTTGGTGTGGCCCCAATGAGAGGGCATTTGGCGCCCGCCCGACGAAGGATCCGCCGTCGCCCCTACCGAAGCGAGTAACTGCTCGAAGGGTGTCGTACCTAGGGCGAGAGTGAGTGCGCGATCCCGGTAGTAGGGATAGAACCAGTCGTAGCCGGATTTGAGCAACATGCCCGCGGCCACCAGCACTGCTTCATGGCCTACGCTGTTTATCTGGAAGAAGATTTTGTTTTGGCGTTTGAGCTGAATCTCCTTGTCATCGATCGCGCGTGACAGCAGCATGAGCCGAAAGGCGTTGAGGAGGGACTCCCGGTCGAGACCGTGATAGCGAGCGCTGCGTTGCGATTCGGACTGCTGTGTATTCAGCGTGTTGGCTGGTTCCACTTGCGGGCCCATGCCACCATCCATCCATGCCCCCTCTCCAAAATGCTGTCCCGCCGTTTCCAGGTCGAGGAATCGGCGACGTTCCCCACCTTCAACCCCACTCTCTCGATCGTGTCACGGCCGACGCCTTTTCTGGCCGCTGTCGAAAGGAGAGGCTCCTGTTGCTAGCCGGTGCGAAGAACAGGTAGTGCCGTTCCAACCAATCTCGCCATGCACGACGGTGCCGCCTGGCTGCGCTAACGGTGACCTTGAGTTTGACTCTAGGTCGAAAACAGTTGGAACGGTACTAGCAGCAAACCGCGAACCGATGGAATGGACAGCTCAAGCGTTCTCCATTCGCAGGAACATTATATATGAATCGACGAACCGGATTACTAGAGGAAGGTGACTCTCGACTTACCGATCGGTAAGCCAAATGGCTTTTGCTAGGCCGGCTTGAGGTCTGACAGTGCGAATCCGCGGAAGGAGATGAGACGTTCGATGGACTCGTCGACCTTGACATCGGGCGTGGAGGCACCCGCGGTGATGCCGATAGTCAATCCTCCACTGCCCAACCAGTCCCGCGTCACCACTTCTTCAGCTTCATGAACTGGCTTGTGGTGAATCTCAGCAGGCGAAACGAGGCACATCGAGTCGGCGATGTGGTAGGTCGGCGAGTACTCGGCGGAGATCTCGGCGAGGTGGGTCGTATTGCTGCTGTTGTAACCGCCCAGTACCAACATCAGGTCGACCTTTTCTTGCATCAGTTCTATGATGGCGTCCTGGCGCTCTTGGGTGGCGCTGCAGATGGTGTCGAAGGAGCGGAAGCGTTCGGCGACCTCCGATTCCCCGTAGCGGCGAGCCATCGACTTGCGAAGGTCCTCCCCGATAGCAAGAGATTCCGAACTGAGCATCGTTGTTTGATTGGCCAGTCCGATCCTTTGCAGGTCGCGGACAGGGTCGAAATCGGATGAGCAAGCCGAAGCGAACTTCTCGAGGAAACTGGTTGCGCTACCTCCGTGCTCGATATACCGGCACACCTCGTGCGCCTCGTCCATGTCTCGCACCACGAGAAAGTGGCCTCCCGGGAAACAAGAGGCGCGCGATACCGTCGCCTTCGTCTCCTCGTGCCAGTACTTGCCGTGGACGATCGAGGTAAAGCCGCTGCGGGCGTATCGCTCGACGTTCTTCCAAACGTTCAAGACGGAGCCGCACGTGGTGTCTACCAAGACGCAGCCTCGTTCCTTGAGAATATCCATTTCCGTTGTGCTGACACCGAAGGCGGGCAGCAGGACCACATCGTCCCCCGTCACCGGCCCGAACTTTTCAGGGGTTCCGTAGGGTCCATCCAAGAAACGGATGCCCATCTCCTCGAGCCGGCGGTTGACGTACGGATTGTGGATGATCTCCCCGGTTATGTAGATGTCACGGTCGGGGAATCGGGTGCGGGCCTCGTAGGCGTATTCCACCGCACGATCCACGCCATAGCAAAAGCCGAACTCCTTGGCGAGGCGAATGGTTAAGTCTCCAGCCTGTAAACGGTAATTGTTGGCGCGGGCCAGATCGACGATCCAACCCTTGTAGTCCTTCTCGAGGGGGCCCTTCACCTGGGACTTCAAGCCCAAGCCCTTTTGGAAAATCTTCGTTTCCGCCATGGAGGCTCAAGTATAGCTGCTTTATTCGCGCGGCGCGAGGTACTCGAGCACGCCGCCACCACCGGGGGGTTCCGGAGAGCGTCTCATCGACCTCGCGGTCGGCCAACTCTTGGCGTCAACATACGACGGTGCCGGTCATCGGCCTTGGTCATATAGTAGCGGCCTGCCAGTCTTGAAGTTATAATCAACGATGATCGGAGGAGGGTAGCTGATGCAAGACGTTTTGATCACCGGGCCCCGCAAGAAACAACCCAAGATGCTGGCATTTGTCGACCAAGGGAAGTGCTTTGGACGGGGATGCGAGTTTTGTATCAACGTTTGTCCGGTGAAGGACTGCATCACCCTCGTTCCGGATCCTGAGCCCGGTACGGTCGGGGAGGTCTGCGACGTGAACATGGACACCTGCATCGGCTGCCAGCTTTGTGTGAAATTCTGCCCGCCCGATTACGATGCGGTCCACATGTTTCCCCACGACAAGGGAATGGAGCTGGCACAAGAAGAAGTTCGGACCTACGAGTATCGCCAGTACAACAAAAAGAAGGGCGGGGCCCTACCTGGCTAGTTCCCGTCCCGCTGCAACAGGCTCTTCCGGCTTCATCAACGGGCGCGACCTTTTCACGCGTTCCAGCGCTTCTGGGCAGGCGGAACAAGTGTAGTGTTTCCAGAAGTTGACCCTCCTATCGGCGCGTGCTAACTTCCGGAGTTGTTCAGCGAGTCAACCGGGCACTAGGCACCAACCAACAATCGTCGATGTCGGTCTCCCAGACGGTACCAAAAGCGAAGCCTGGAGATTTTCGCCTGGTCTCGGAGTTCGAGGCCAAGGGTGATCAACCCCGCGCCATCGGAGAGCTCGTCGCCGGACTGAACCGCGGAGACCCGTACCAAGTCCTCTTGGGGGTCACGGGCTCCGGCAAGACCTTTTCCATCGCCAAGGTCATCGAGGCGGTAAACCGACCCACCCTGGTGATTGCCCACAACAAGACCTTGGGGGCGCAGCTCTACCAGGAGTTCCACGCGTTCTTCCCCGACAACGCGGTAGAGTATTTCGTCAGCTACTACGACTATTACCAGCCGGAGGCCTACGTCCCGACGACCGATACCTATATCGAGAAAGAGGCAACTATCAACGACGAGATCGACCGTATGCGGCTTTCCGCAACCCGGTCGTTGTTCGAGCGGCGAGACGTGCTGATCGTCGCCAGCGTCTCGTGCATCTACGGACTGGGCTCTCCCGAGGCCTACTACGGCATGCTCCTGGTCGTCGAGGAGGGAGAGACCGTTGATCGCTCGAAGATCCTCAGAAAGCTCGTCGAGATTCAATACGAACGCAACGACTACGATCTGAAGCGGGGAACGTTCCGTGTTCGGGGCGACGTTATCGAGATCATCCCAGCACATGAGGATTCGGGCGTCAGAATCGAGCTATTCGGAGACGAGGTCGAGTCCATATCGCAGATCGATCCACTTACCGGGAAGGCCTTGGGGGCTCTGAAGAGAGTCGTCATCTATCCCAAGACCCACTACGTGACGCCCCGTGAAAGAACGGTGCGAGCCATCGAGACGATTCGGGAGGAGCTCGATGCGCACACCGCGACGCTCCGTTCCGAGGGCAAGCTTCTAGAAGCTCAACGAGTCGCGCAGCGCACCCTCTTCGATTTGGAGATGCTTCAGGAAGTCGGCTATTGCCACGGCATCGAAAACTACTCGCGGCATCTCACCGGTCGACAACCAGGGCAACCACCGCCCACCTTGATGGACTACTTTCCGCGGGACGTTCTGATCGTCATTGATGAGAGTCATCAAACGATCCCTCAGCTTCGCGGCATGTATCACGGCGACCGCTCGCGCAAGGAAACGTTGGTGGACTACGGGTTCCGACTGCCGTCTGCCTTGGACAACCGACCTCTCAACTTTGGAGAGTTCGAAGAGCGCTTGGGGCAGGTGATCTTCGCATCTGCCACACCCGCCGCGGCACAGCTCGAGAAGACTGAGGGGGTGGTTGTCGAGCAGATCATTCGTCCCACCGGCCTCATGGATCCCCAAGTCGAAGTTCGTCCGGTCAGCGGGCAGGTAGACGATTTGCTCCACGAGATTCGCGAACGGGAGAAACGCAAGGAACGAGTTCTGGTGACTACGCTGACGAAGAGGATGGCCGAGGATCTGAGCGAATACTACACCGAGCTCGGGGTCCGTTGCCGCTATCTCCACTCTGACATCGATACTCTGGAGCGCATGAAGATCCTTCGCGACCTACGCTTGGGAGAATTCGACGTTTTGATCGGAATCAACCTGCTTCGCGAGGGTCTCGACCTTCCGGAAGTTTCGCTGGTTGCGATTCTGGATGCCGATAAAGAGGGCTTCCTGCGGTCGGAGGGGTCCCTGATTCAGACGATGGGCCGCGCTGCCCGAAACGTCAACGGTACCTCTATCCTTTACGCAGATAAGGTCACGGACTCGATGCAGCGGGCCATGTCCGAGACCAGTCGTCGTCGCGAGCGCCAGCAGGAATACAACATCCAGCACGGGATTACGCCCGAAACGATCGTGAAATCCATCGGCGCCGTCTTCGGCAGCGTGTACGAGCAGGACTATCCCGCGATCCCGTCAGTCGCCGAGGGAAGACCGGACCTTGGGACAGCCGAAGAACTCGAGAGAGAGATCAAGAAGCTGAACAAAGCGATGAAGCGGGCCTCTCAGCAGCTTGAATTCGAAAAGGCGGCCGAGATCCGTGACAAAATCAAGGAGCTTCGGCAACTCGAGCTCTTCGATGACTTGATGCCTGAGAAACCATGGAAGCGGTAATCAGTGGCGCTTCGGTGCGCCTCAAACGTACGATTCTCGGTATCCAAGAGTTCACACTCTTGTCTTTCCGCGCGTTCCGAAATCTTTTTTCTCCTCCCCGGTATTGGAAGGACACTTTCGATATGATGGATATCATCGGGGTAGGCTCGGTGACCATCGTTTGTCTGACCGGACTATTTACCGGAATGGTACTCACCGTGCAAAGCTCCGCCACTCTAGACGCCTTTGGCGCGCGACCTTACGTGGGACGGATGGTTTCACTTTCGATGATTCGCGAGCTGGGACCGGTCCTGACATCCCTGATGGTTGCCGGCCGAGTCGGCTCCGGTATGGCTGCCGAGCTCGGCTCGATGGTCGTGACCCAGCAGATAGATGCGATGCGTTCCCTGGGCACCGATCCCATCCGAAAGTTGGTTACCCCAAGGATGGTGAGTGGGCTGGTGATGGTTCCGGTTCTGACCATCTTGTCGGATGCGGTCGGAATGTTGGGGGGATTCTTGGTAGCGCGCTTTACGTTACGCTTGGCCACCGAGTTCTACTGGCACTCCGCGGTCGATGCCATTCGGATGCAAGACATCTCGATGGGGCTCATAAAACCATTTGTCTTCGGGTACATTATTGTTGCGGTCGGATGCTATGTGGGACTTGGTACGCGCGGTGGAACCCAGGGGGTGGGCGTTTCGACGACACGCTCGGTGGTGATGGCCTCGGTTTTGATTCTGGCTGCTGACTATATCCTCAACTTACTCATCCTTCACTTCGTTTACTAGTGAGCCCATCCGCCCCCGTCATTTCCTTCCGCAGTGTTTACTACGCCTATCCTGAGGCGGAGGAATACGCTCTCGAAGACATCACGTTCCAGATCCCTGCGTCTGGCACCGAGATCATCCTCGGTGGAAGCGGATCCGGGAAGTCGACGATCCTCAAGCTGGTTTTGGGCCTGATCAAGCCTGAATCGGGTTCGATCCAGATCGACGGTGTCGAGATCGCCGATATGAAAGAACTTGATCTGATGGCGATCCGCTCCAAGATCGGAATGGTTTTTCAAGAAGGAGCCCTGTTCGATTCTCTCACCGTGGCGGAGAACGTCGGGTTTCGGCTGCGCGAGCACGACAAATTGCCGGAGGAAGAGTTCGAGGACAAAGTCCGTGCGATGCTCGGATTCGTAGAACTGGACGAGTTTTATGATCGGATGCCGTCGGAGCTCTCGGGTGGTCAGCGGCGCCGGGTGGCGGTGGCTCGAGCCATGGCGCACCGACCGGAGTTGATTCTCTACGACGAGGCAACAACCGGCCTCGACCCCATCACCGCCCGCACGGTCTGTGACCTCATTGTCAAGTTACGAGATCTTGAAGGAGTCACGACGGTGCTGGTTACGCACCAGCTACGGGACGCGTTTCAGGTTGCTCAGAGTTTCGTCTTCATGCAGAACGGCGAGATGGCATACAACCATATCGACGACCTAGACTTTCTAGTGGGCACCGAGTTCGTTGTCCTCAATGAGGGGCGGTCTGTTTTTCGAGGACGGCAGAAAGAGCTCTGGGAAACGTCGGACGATTACGTAAGGAAATTCCTGTCCTGATCTCTTTCAGGAATTCTCACCAGGAGCGGAGGAAAGCGTCATGCCAACGAAGAAGACAATTAGCTACTCCCAGTTGCGAGTGGGCATCGTAGTTCTTATCGCGCTGGGTATATTCCTGTTCACCACGCTCTACATTACGCGCCAGGGGGGACTGCCATTGTTCGGTGGGCAGTACACTCTTTACAGCTATCTCGGCGATGTGAATGGGCTGAAGGCGGGTGCTCCTGTCCACCTATCCGGTGTGGAAGTGGGTTCGGTGACGCGAGTCGCGTTTGCGTCGCCGGAAGCACCTAGGCCGGTCCAAGTAACCATCAAGCTGCGAAGTGACATACACGACAGAGTGACTACGAGCTCACAGCTCAGTGTAGGTAGCCTCGGAGTCCTGGGCGAGAAAATGGTGAACATCGACTCCGGGCCAGCCGGTGGTGACCCGATTCCGGATGGAGGCGTGCTCGAGGGAGAGGCCGGCGACCCAATCAAGGGAATTATCACCGATGCCTCTCAAACCATGAAAGACGTCCGAGACTTAATGTCCAACATTCAGGAGGGCAAGGGATCGTTGGGCCAGATCCTGAAGGGTGAAGAGTTTCATCAACGGCTCTCGGATTTCATCGCTCGGGCGCAGGAGGTCTTCGGTCGAATGAACAGCGGAGACGGTACTCTGGGCAAGCTGCTCAACGACCCGGAGGTGTACAACAACCTGAAGGAGCTCACGTCAGGATTGAATGACGTCGTGACCAAGATTAGGGACGGCGAAGGTGGCCTCGGCAAACTGGTGAATGATACAGGGACCGCTGATTCTCTGAGCAACATGTTTCGGCAGCTCGACGTCGTCACGGCTCGCTTGGCCGAAGGAGAAGGCTCAATCGGTGCGCTAATCAAAGAGCGGGAGTTCTATGACAGTCTCAATGCCCTGTCCGGCAACCTAGACAGCATCACCGCGCGCGTGGAAAAGGGGGACGGGACGTTGGGGCAGCTCGTCCAGGACCGCGAGCTCTACGACAACATAAACGGTACGGCTGGAGAGCTGCAGGGGTTGCTCAAGGACATCCGTGCGGATCCCAAGAGATACCTTCGGATCAAGGTGAGCTTGTTCTAGGGCCGTCTGGCCAACGACTAGTTGGTGCGGTCCGGACTGGGGGCAGGTTGACGCTCTTGCTCGTCGTGGCGGCGAAGCGCCTCCATCATGAACTCAGTTGTCGAACGTACCGACTGGATGTTGGAGCGTATGTTCGAGTGCACGAAGTTGAAACGGCCCCGGCGCAGCGGGATGAGCCGATAGACGGCCTCCTCGCCTTGGTGCGGGCCCGTGAATCCGCCACAAATGTATCCATCCAGCAGGTGAATCTCACCGGTGGCTTCCTCGGTGTCGATGCGTAGTACGCCGGTAGCCTGGTTCGCTTCCAGCAGTTGAAGGATATCGGTGGTCTTGAAGTGAGAGAGATCTCCGGACAGCTCTCCTTGCTCGTTTCGTTGGTGAGCCTCGATTTGAGTTCGACAACGCCGGACGAGCTCCTTCATGCTGAACGGTTTGAGCAGGTAGTCGTCGGCGCCGGCGTCTAGACACGCGAGCCGGTGTTCGGGCGTGGAGTCCCCGGATACCAGTATCAGCGGGAGGTTGTCGAATCCGTGCCCGGCCCGAAGTGCCTTGCTGAAGGCGAGCCCGTCCATTTCGGGGAGATCGTTCTCACAAAGTACGAGGTCGGGCGTCTCCCGGCGAACCGCTGGGAGCGCCTCCCGGGCGTCTCGAAAGGCAGCGACGTCGAAGTCAGACTTCGCGAGGTACTGCTGGAGGACGCCGCTCAGGTCGGGATTCGGCTCAATGATAAGGATACGGTAGCGCGCCATAGACGCATCGTCGGGTTGCACTGACCATTGTAAGGAGCGGGCCGAAGTCCTGTCAAATGTGATAGAAAGGAGTTTGATGGCCTCGATCGGCAATGATAAACTGATTAAATTGCTACCTCTGCTAGCACTTTGCTGCGGTCGCCTGAGCGTCAACAGCCGTCAGGAGAGCGGAGAAGGCGATCGTAGTAAGTGAGCCCATGATCGAAAGTTTTGGAGTCACCGATATCGGTAGGCGCCGCCAACTGAACGAAGATGCCATGCTCATCGACGACAAAGCGGGCCTCTACGTTGTCGCCGACGGCATGGGTGGACACAATGCCGGCGAGGTCGCCTCTCAATTGGCGGTCGAGACAGTCTCCAATTTCGTCGGGCGCTCCGGCCATGACGAAGAGATCACGTGGCCGTATGGAGTGGACCCCGCGATTTCCATCAACGCGAACCGTCTCCGAACCGCCATCATGCTCGCGAACAAGCGAGTATGGAAAGAGGCTGACAATCGTGAAGACTATACCGGTATGGGGACTACCATCGTCGGGGGGCTCGCCGAAGACGCGAGTTTGATCCTGTGTGGAGCAGGTGATAGTCGGGCTTACCGATTCCGCGGGGTTGCCCTCGACCAGATTACGGTCGATGACTCGTGGGTGCAGGTAGCTTTGAGCGAAGGACTCCTCCAGGCAGAGGAGGCCGAAAACCATCCGATGAAGAACATAATCACCAAAGCGGTAGGGGCAAAGCAGAACATCGACTTGACCGTACACGAGGAGGTTCTGGAGGACGGAGACCTCTACCTTCTTTGCACCGACGGGCTTCATGGAATGCTGAATCACGCGGGAATCGTCGAGATTCTGACTGCCAAGAAGGCCAACCTAGAAGAAGCAGTCCAGGGGCTCGTAGCCGCCGCCAACGAGAACGGCGGAAAAGACAACATCACCGCAGTCGTGGTTCGCTACAGCAAGTAAGTGTCTGACTCCGACGCGCAAACGCTTCGCGCCTTCGTGGCTCTTCGTAATTGCGCCCTCACTCCTCGTTCGGGCGCTGGCCGCTACGCCGCCTTCGCGGCTGCGCGGCGGCTGAGGGCTCACCCGGCCGGCGGGCCTTCGGCCCTCTGCTGGATCTAGCGGTGTCGTCCTATACTCAAACTAAGCGGCCGTCTTTGCTGAGCGAGGTCTTGGGGCCTTTCTGGCGACGCTTCGCTTGGGCGAGCGGCTACTTCGTTGCCATTCTCCTGATGGGTACGGTGGCGTACCGATTCATCGAGCAGTGGGACTGGTTCAATTCGTTCTACATGGCAGTCACCACGGTGAGCTCCGTGGGATTCATGGAAGTCGAGCCCCTCTCTCCGGGTGGGCGAGTCTTTACGATGTTGCTGATTGTCTTTGCCGTCACTGGACTCGGGATCTGGTGGGGTCTCACAACTGCGCTCATCGTCGAGCTCGATCTGGGTGGGGTGCTGCGGAGGCGTCGAATCATGAGGAAAGTCTCAGAGCTGACGAACCATTTCATCGTTTGCGGTGGGGGACGAATGGGGAGGGTCGTTGTGGAGGAGCTGTACACAACGGGTAAGCCCTTCGTCGTCATTGAGCGGGATGCTGCAAGGGCGGCGGCGATTCTGGAGCAGTTTCCGGGCATCCTTCTTATTGCCGACGACGCGACCAAGGAGCACACCTTGACCGAGGCCGGTATCGAGCGGGCCAGTGGCTTGGCGGCTTGTCTCACCGATGACGCAGAGAACTTGTTGTTGTGCCTTACGGCCCGCGGTATGCGTTCCGACATGACCATTGTGGCGAGAGCCGCCTACCAAGAATCCTTGGACAAGCTCCGGAGAGCAGGAGCCGACCATGTGATGTCACCGATTGTGACGGGCGGTATACGCATCGCTTCCATGCTTCTGCGGCCTTCCGTGGTGAGCTACCTCGATGTGGCGACGACCGGCGCCGATGAGATGGCCCTTCGTTTGGAGGAAACGGATATACCGCAGAGCTCTCCTTTGGTTGGACGCTCGCTGTCGGAAGCAAAGATTCCACAGTGAACGGGGCTCATCGTGATGTCGGTGCGTCACCGCACTGGGGGTGCCACCGCGACCCATAACCCCGGTCCGGAAACGTGCCTCGAGGCCGGGGACGTTTTGATCGTGCTGGGCCGTCAGGAACAGATCCAGCGGCTGCGGGAGTATGTACAGAAGGGCTAGAGGCATGCTAGCGTTTTCTCAGGCCCGGTGGTAACCTTTTGCGAAAGCAAGGAGAACGAACATGGCTCGGATCGTACGGGGCGGACTCATTCAAGCGTCTACACCTGGATCAGGGGCGGATCCAATCGAAAAGATCAAGAAGGCGATGGTGGAAAAACACCTTGGCCTCATCGATGAAGCGGCCGGCAAGGGAGTCCAAGTACTGTGTCTTCAAGAGCTCTTCTACGGGCCGTACTTTTGCGCGGAACAGAATTCGCGATGGTACGAGCTGGTGGAGCCCGTGCCCGGCGGTCCGGCTACCAAACTAATGCAGGAGCAGGCGAAAAAGCACGGCATGGTCATGGTGGTTCCCGTCTACGAGGAGCATATGCCCGGTGTCTACTACAACACCGCCGCGGTCATCGACGCCGATGGCAAGTACCTCGGAAAATACAGGAAGCACCACATCCCGCACTGCGAACCCGGTTTCTGGGAGAAGTTCTACTTCAAGCCGGGCAACTTGGGCTATCCGGTTTTCGAAACGGCATTTGCCAAGGTCGGCGTTTACATTTGCTACGATCGCCATTTCCCTGAGGGGGCTCGCATCCTGGGCCTAAACGGGGCGGAGATCGTTTTCAATCCTTCCGCTACAGTGGCCGGGCTATCGGAGCATTTGTGGCGACTCGAACAACCTGCCCATGCTGCCGCCAATCAGTATTGGATCGGCGCGATCAACCGCGTGGGTCACGAGCAACCATGGGACATTGGCGAATTCTACGGCTCTAGCTACTTCTGCGACCCGCGAGGGCAAATCGTCACCGAAGGAAGCCGCGACAAGGACGAGGTGGTAGTCGCCGATCTCGACTTGGACAGGATCGCGGAAGTTCGGCACACCTGGCAGTTCTTCCGGGATCGTCGTCCTGAAACTTACAACGAGATGACGCAGGTGTAACATGAGTACTCCTACGAAGCGGGTTCCCGCCGGCCGCATGACCGGCGAAGAGATCGTCTCCAAGCACCGGCAATACATTTTTCCTTCCGTCGCCAACTACTACTCGAACCCTTTGCCCTTCGTCAGAGGCGAGGGAAAGCACTTGTACGATGCCGACGGGCGAGAGTATCTAGATTTCTTTGGCGGAATCCTGACCGTGAGCCTCGGGCATTGCCACCCGGAGGTCAACGCCCAGGTCAAGGAACAAGTGGATACTTTGCAACACGCTTCCACCCTCTACCCCACTGAGCCCATGGTGGCGGTGGCGGAAAAGCTGGCCCAAATAACTCCCGGGGATCTGCAACAAAGCGTCTTCACCAACTCGGGGACGGAGGCCAACGAGACCGCCCTCTTGCTGGCTCAGCTCTATACAGGTTCGGGTGAGGTCGTGGCCTTGCGGCATAGCTATAGCGGGCGCTCCTCCCTCGCTATGTCGGTGACGGGGCAGTCGAGTTGGCGGCTGGGGGGGACCCACGTTGCCGGGATCAAGCACGTGGCCAATGCTTACTGCTATCGCTGCCCGTTCGGGTTGACCTACCCCAGCTGCGAGCTGCGCTGTGCGACGGACGTGGAAGAAGCGATCCAGACAACGACGTCGGGCAAGGTGGCCGCGTTCATCGCCGAACCCATCCAAGGTGTTGGAGGTTTCATCACACCGCCGCCCGAGTATTTCAAGATCGTCGTCGATATCGTTCGCAAGTACGGCGGGGTGTTCATTTGCGACGAGGTGCAGACTGGCTGGGGCCGGACCGGCGATCACTGGTTCGGCATCGAGCATTGGGGAGTCGAGCCAGAGATCATGACGTTCGCCAAGGGTATGGCGAACGGTGCACCCATCGGCGCTACGATCACCACGCCGGAGATCGCGGATAGTATCAAGGGAAGCACTATCTCCACTTTTGGTGGCAACCCCGTCAGCATGAGCGCGGCGCGCGCCGTCATCGACATCATCGAGAGAGACAATCTCAAGGAAAACGCGCGCGTGGTCGGCGATCACCTCCGTCAGGGTTTGGAGGCCCTCGCCGGTAAGTACCCCGTGATCGGCGATGTTCGCGGCAAGGGTTTGATGCAGGCTCTAGAACTGGTCGGTGAAGGGAAGGCTCCTGCCCCTCGAGCTACGGCCGCCCTTCTCGAGAACACGCGGGTGGAGGGTCTGATCATCGGGAAGGGTGGACTCTACGGGAACGTGATTCGCATCAGCCCTGCCCTCAACGTGACCAAAGGGGATGTGGACGAGGCGCTGCGAATGTTAGACGCAGCGCTCGCAAACGTGCGTCCCTAGGGATCGCTATCACTGGAAGCTAGGAACAACGTCGTTCGCATAATGTTCCAGCTGGCGCTCTTCATCTCCGCTCATTAGATAGAGGTTGAACTGATCGACGCCCGCCTCTATCAGTTCCTCGAGTTTTTGCCGATGCGCCTCGGCAGAACCCACGATGGTGAAGCGGTCGACGATCTCGTCGGTGATGAAGCCTAAGTGGTCGGCGTCCTTATCGGCGTGCTCTTGATAGTCGTATCCCTTCCGTCCTTCGATGTAGTCCGTGAGCTCTTTCGGCAGCTCGCCCTCATGGTACCGTTCGACGAGATCTGCGACGTGGTTTCCGACCATGGCCGGGAACCACCGAACTTGGGCTCGGGCTTTCGCGAGGTCGTCTTCGATCCACACCGGCGCCGCTGCTAGGACTTTGACGTCCTTGGTCTTTCTCCCGCTCCTCTGAGCGCTCTCTCGAGCGACGCCGGTGAACCAGCGAATGAGAAACGGGTCCGCGATCTGGAGGATTAAGCCCTCCGCGACTTCTCCGGTCATGGCGAGCACCTTTGGCCCGTAACCAGCCACCCAAACCGGAAGATTCCCGGAAGCCCACTTGAGCTGGACCGGCTGACCGTTGTGCACGACCTCTTGGCCGGATGAGAGGTCGCGGATCACTTGAACCGCTGTCCTCAGGCCGGCTACCGTCGTGGGGCGTTGTCCCAGAACTCGCCGCGAGCTATCGCCGCGACCGATGCCCATATCCATTCGGCCCCCGGAGATGATGTTCAGGGTGGCAAACAGGCTCGCGGTCACGGTGAGGTCTCGGACCGCCGGATTGGTCACCATCGTTCCGAGTCGGACCTTGCGGGTGTTGGCGGCCAGCAGAGCCAACATCGGGTAAGGCTCTTTCCAGAGGACGTGCGAATCGAAAGTCCACACGTACTTGAAACCGGCATCCTCGGCCATCTTGGTCAGAGCGACCGTCCGCTCCGGCGACATGTCGCCCTTGAAGGTGATTCCAAAGTCCAGCCGTCGCTTGGTCATACCGACCTCTTTTGAAAGCGCTTGTCCACTGTGCCGCTCTCGCGAGAAGCCCGTGCGGGAGAAGCCCGTGCGGGCCGTGATGAGGCTTCAGTCTTTCTCAACTCGGCTGGTAGGTCAACAGCGTCTTGTTGACAACCTGCGAAACCATTCCTTATCATCCGCTCCATATCTCGTTCCCGAAACTGAAAATGCAAGAGTCTCTCCTAAAGATGTCTCGAAGCCGAGGAGGGCTCTACGAGCTCAACGTCGACTCCTTGGAGCCACGGCTCTACAACAGAGATCTGGCGCCCACCAAGGTCGCCGAGCGAGGGTGGGGTACGTACGACGTAGCCGCCTTGTGGGTCGGCCTTTCAGTGAACATACCGACTTACATGCTTGCCGCTGCGCTTATCGAAGGGGGCATGAATTGGTGGCAGGCGATCCTTACCATCACTTTAGGCAATCTCATCGTCTTGGTACCCATGATCTTGAACGCGCACGCCGGGACCAAGTTTGGGATTCCTTTCCCGGTTCTGGCGCGGGTCTCGTTCGGAGTTCTCGGGTCGAATATACCGGCTCTCCTTCGTTCCTTCGTAGCCTGCGGTTGGTTTGGGATTCAAACCTGGATCGGGGGTTCCGCCATCAATGCGACGATGAACATTGTGTGGCCCGCTTGGTCGAGCTTCGCATTCGGCCCGGCGGTCTGTTTCATGGTTTTCTGGCTCATCAATATTTGTGTGATCGTCCGTGGACCGGAGAGCATTCGGAAGTTGGAGGGTTGGGCCGCCCCCTTTTTGATCGTCGCCGGACTGGCGCTCCTGTTTTGGGCGATGTCGCGGGCCGGCGGGCTGGGTCCGATGCTGGCTCGCCCCAGCAGCTTTCAGTCGTCCGCCGAGTTCTTTCGATTCTTCATTCCCTCGCTCACCGCGATGGTGGGCTTCTGGGCGACGCTAGCTCTCAACATCCCGGACTTGACGCGATTCGCCCGGGGGCAGAAGGAGCAAATGCTGGGACAGGCATTGGGGCTTCCGCCTACCATGGCTCTCTTTGCGTTCATCGGAGTCGCCGTCACCTCGGCCACCGTCCTCATTTTCGGCGAAGCGATATGGGATCCGGTGGAACTAATTTCACGGTTGGGGAACCCGTTCGTGGTTGCGGTGGCGATGGTCGCGCTGGCGGTGGCTACGCTTTCCACGAACGTGGCAGCGAACGTCGTCGCGCCGGCGAACGGATTCGCCAATTTATGGCCGGAAAAAATGACTTTCGCTCGCGGGGGGATTCTGACTGGCGTCATAGGCATCGTGATGATGCCCTGGAAGCTTCTGGCCGACTATGGCACTTACATCTTCGGCTGGCTGGTGGGCTATTCCGGTTTCCTCGGCCCCATCGCAGGCATCTTCATCGTGGACTATTTCTTGATCCGAAAGCAGAACCTCTCCCTCTACGATCTCTATCGCCGCGGTGGGCTGTACGAGTATGAACACGGTTTCAATTGGAGGGCGGTGGGTGCGCTGGTCGCAGGGATCCTGGCGGCGCTGGTGGGACTGGTTTTTCCAGTTCTGCGAGTGCTCTACGACTATTCGTGGTTCGTTGGCTTCGGCGTGGCCGCGGTCGTCTATTACCTGTCCATGCCAGCCGTGCCGCAGCTCGATCTCTCTGTGGTGCCCCTGAGAACCGAGGACGAAAGGTGAGCGCTCCGCTGTCAGGGATCACGATTCTAGACCTCTCGCGTATTTTAGCGGGTCCTTACTGCACGATGGTCCTCGGGGATCTGGGTGCAGAGGTGTTAAAGGTCGAGCCTCCATACGGCGACGATTCTCGCGGTTGGGGGCCGCCGTTCGTCGAAGGGGAAAGTGCGTATTTCCTTGCCGTCAATCGAAACAAAAGGAGCATTTGTATCAATCTGAAGCGAGCCAGCGGCCGTGACCTCTTGCATCGGCTTGCCGGCAAGGCGGACGTCCTGGTGGAGAACTTCCGGCCCGGAACACTAGACCGTCTGGGCTTCAGCTACGAGACGATCCGAGCGACTCGCCCGGAGATCATCTATTGCTCGATCTCCGGTTACGGGCACAGCGGACGTCTCAAGCAGCGGCCTGGTTACGATGCGGTCATGCAGGGAGAAGGCGGGTGGATGAGCTTGACTGGCGAACCCGACGGTCCACCCCTGAAGCTGGGAGCCTCTTTGGCCGATATCTTCACCGGGACGATGGCGACGCAAGGAATCCTCGCCGCCCTTCACCAACGCAATACCACCGGGAAGGGACAGAAAATAGATGTCGCCCTGTTCGACAGCGTCTTGGCGACGCTTTGCTACCAGGCGCAGGGCTATCTCCTCACTGGCGAAAGTCCAGAGCGCTTAGGAAATAGGCATCCCTCCTTGTCTCCATACGAAACGTTCGAGACCTCCGATGGCTATGTGATAGTCGGTGTGGGTAACGACGCGCTCTGGCGTTCATTCTGTCGCGCGGTCGGAAGGCCCGATCTCGACGAGCCAGGTTTCGAGACCAACGCGCTTCGGGTCGAAAATTATGTCGAGCTCAAAAAACTCCTGGTGCCGATGTTCCTGAGTGGCTCCACCCAACATTGGTTGGACGTGCTCGAGCCCGCGGAAATACCGGTGGGACGGGTGCGTTCGGTGCCAGAGGCTTTGTCCAATCCGCAAGCGGTCGATCGGCAGATGCTAATCGAGGTAGAGCACCCCACCATTGGCCGAATGAGGATGACTGGCAACCCCATCAAAATGTCTGGCCTTCCGGACGTCCCCGCGCTTCCTCCTCCCCGGTTGGGACAACATACGGAGGAAGTGTTGTCGGAGAAACTAAACCTCAGCTCAGAGGAAATCGAAGCCCTTCGTGGGGAGGGTGCGCTGGGCTCGTGATTCTCAACAACGCCAACGTCGTTACGTTCTGGGACTCTGAACCGTTCCTCAAAGGTGCGTTGGTCGCCATCGAGGGGAAGGTCATCGTCGATTTCGGCAGCGTGGGTAAGTTGGCCGACCGATACGACGACGCCGACACTCTCGACGTGGGCGGCCGGATCGTTATGCCCGGACTCATCAACGCGCACACTCATTTGGGCAGAACTTTGACACGGGGGATGCCAATCAAAGGGGAAACACCGCGGACCTTTCAAGAGATGCAAGAAGCGCTTTGCTGGAAACCGGATCGGGCTTTGAGCGAGGAGGACGTCTATCTAGGTACGTTGATAGGGCTGCTGGACTCCGTCCGCGCCGGAGTCACCACTGTAATCGATCACCACTCCAGTCCGGCGGTGGTCCCCGGTTGCCTCGATTCCGTTTGGAAGGCGTTCTCCGAAGTCGGAGTTCGGGGAGCACTCTCATATGCCGTTTCCGATCGGGACGGCTCTAGGGTGAGTCAGGCCGGAATCGACGAGAACCGCCGATTCATCGAGCGGTGCAAGGCGGAGGGCTCGGAAATGATGAGCGGATTGTTCGGGCTGGAGGCGTCTCATGCTGTCTCCCAACGGACTCTCGAGCAGGCCGTCGCTGCACACCGCGAGGTCGGCGGCGGTTTCCATGTACACGTAGCGGAGGATCGTGGCGATCTCGAGGCCACGCGTCGGGAGTACGGAGCGACACCGGTCGCGCGCCTGGCTGCTGCCGGCGTTCTGAACAAAGGAAGCCTGGCCGTCCACTGTGTTCACCTGGAAGACTCCGACTATCGTGAGCTAAAGGTGCGCGGTGTGCGCGCCGTGGTTTGCCCTCAGTCGAACGCGGCATCGGGTGTCGCCGCGGAAGGCACCGCCGATCTGGCCCGCCTTCGGGGCGCCGGTGTTTCGACCGTGCTCGGCACGGACGGAGTGACCGCCAGCGTGTTCGAGGAGTTCAGAGCGGCGGCGCTCATTCAGCGAGTGATGGGACTTCCTTCTTCGAGAGCGAAGAGGGAGGCGTTTCAGGCCACGTTCTCGGGCAACGGGTTACTGGCGGCCGAGCTCTTCGGGACGACACTCGGAAAGATCAAGCCTGGGGCCCGGGCCGACCTCGTGGTGTTGGATCATCAACCGGCAACGCCTCTCACGGTTGAGAATTTCGCGGACCACTTTTTTTTCGGCATGAGCCGAGCGCCGGTCTACGCCGTCGTTATCAACGGCAGGCTCGTTTTCAAGCAAGGCGTATTTCTCAACCTCGACGAGTCGCGGATTCGGGGCCGGGCCCGTCGAGCCGCCGAAGCCTTGTGGAAACGCACGTGAATAGAGGTGCCTTTCTCCGTTAATCCCTCTCCCTTTGGGAGAGGGCCTGGGTGAGGGCGAGAGGTGCCTTTCTCCGTTAATCCCGCTCCCCGCTGCGGAGATTCCGGGCGTCAAAAGATGGCGTGCCGCTATCAGTCGAGCCAGACGGGCTTGCGTACGCTGTTGGCCGTCAAAATACGCTGTGCCAAAGAAAAATGTGGCCAGACGGCGGGTGAGGGCGCGGTGTTGTTGGGAGACGCGGGCTACAACTCAGTAACGGTGACGACGATCTGAGCCGTCCAGCCATCGGGATCGTTGCCGTTGTTTCTTCCGTCGTGGGGCCAGTCCCGTCCCGCGCCGTTACGGCCGTCGATGGACCAGCCATCGTTATCGGCGTCGTTCAAGTAACGCCTGAGTCGTCCTGTGGTGTCATCGAACGCCGCGCGATAGTCCGCGTCCGTAAACTGGTCGTTCACGCGATCGATGGCGGCTTGAAGAGCCACTCGAGCCGCTTCGTTATTCAAGTTCGTCGCGCCGACGGAGTTGCTCAGGTTGTCGACTCCCAACAGTATTTGGCCGATGCGGGCATCGGTCGTAGTACCTCGACTCCACAGCGCGTCAGAGTCCGAGTTCCGGTAGACTGTGATCAGGGTGGTAATCTCGAACTGCGGTGCGGTCGAGGTCGGGGGCGGAGTCGTTGGGCTCGGACTCGTTGGACTGCTGTCGCTACCACAAGCAGCAAGTATGGCAACGGCGAGCAACGGGAGGATGGTGTGGATTCTCATGGTGTCTAGCCTCATGTCAAAGAAGAAAGCTTAGCAACGGACAGAGGTTCTGTCAAAGTGAGATGTTAAATAGAGGAGGACAGCGAATGGCGAAAGCGATGTGGAACGGCAAGGTCGTTGCCGAGTCGGACAAGACGGAAGTGGTCGAGGGGAATCAATACTTTCCTCCTGACTCTGTCAAAAAGGAATACCTGCAACCCAGCGATAAGGAAACCGTCTGTCCGTGGAAGGGGACGGCGAGTTATTACAATGTCGTGGTCGATGGGAACGTGAACGAGAATGCCGCTTGGTGTTACGCCAAGCCTAGGGATGCCGCGAAGCGGTTCAAGGACTATGTGGCTTTTTGGAACGGCATCGAAGTAGAAACCTAGGAAGCCCCCCCGGACATCAATTTCTCTATACCATCGGCCGATCGGGGCAACTCTTTGGTAAACACCTCGTGACCGTCATTGGTGATCAGGACGACTTCTTCCACCGTAATGCGCCAACCCTTGTCGGGGATATAGAGATGCAATTCGTAGGACATGACCTGTCCTGGACGAAGAGGAGAAGTGTAGTCCTCGTGAATATGCATGTTCATCCCCAAGTAGTGCCCCGAACGGCGTTTTCCGACCCGCTCGGCGAACCGTTCGGCGGGTCCGCGCAGCCAATCGGGTAGGCCGTCCAATCGCTCTTTCATGGTCTGGGCAGCCATCTCGCCAGCGCGCATGAACGGTACGCCGGGGCCCAGCGCCTCGAGTCCAGCCTCGTATGCGGCGAGGTAGGTTTCGTAGGCCAAGCGCTGTTCGGGGTTGAACCGACCGGAGACCGGCACCGTCCTCGCCAGATCGGAGACGTAATAGTTGACCTCGGCGCTGTGGTCGACCATCACCAGCTCCCCCGCCTCCATCGTTCGGTTCTCCAGATCGTAGGAACCGAAAATATCGATGAAGCCGCGCATGGAATTCGGACCCGACTGGATGTCGGCGCTATACGCCGTGAACTGAGCCCCCGCGCGTTTGAATGCGAGTTCGATCTCGGCCGCCACTTCGCGCTCATCGACGCCCGGAGCGACGGTCGCGATGCCCGCCATAATCCCTCGTGTAGATATTTGCGCGGCCCGTCGCAGCGCGGCGATCTCCTCGTCGTCCTTCACCCGTCGCATGTCCTCCGTGATCGGCAAGATGGAGCGGACGTCGGCCTTGGGAAATCGCTTCTCGAAAGCCTCCACGATCGCGTCCTCGCGATACGAGCCGTGCTCACCGCCCGGAAGGAATGAAGGGAAAGGAGCTTGGACTCCAAACGACGCCTGCCTGGAAACGGAATCGTGACTTCTCGCGACCATATAGACCGGGTCTGCCCCAATCGCGTTGTCGAGATCCGTCTCGAATCGCTCCATGGGAATCGGCTCACCCAGACCGAGCCGCGTGAGTTCCGCCGCGACTTTGTCCGTGACTCGCGGGACGTAGACGCGTGTCATCGCGCTCTTCGGCGTCAAGACGATCGCCACACCCGGCATGCTCAGGCCGGTGAGATAGAAAAGGTTTTCCTCTTGCCGGAAACCCTGCACGCGGAAATAGGAATTGTGTCGGTGTTCGTCCCACGCATCGATGACGCCCTTTTCGCCGAAGAGAACAACGACCCCCCCGGGAATGCTCTCCGCCAGTCGCGTGCGGCGCGCCGCAAAAGTCGAGGGAGAGAAGACATCGGCATGTGTAAGGAATTTGCCGGAGGAGACTTGGTTGGTCCCTTGCTCGTCAGCGCCGACGGTGGCCGTCAGCTCTGACCCTTGCTGGCAGCCCCCGCTGAGAAAGACGGAAAGGGTGAAAAAGACGAAGGAGGAGAAAAGGAACATCAGTTTGTAGAGGTTCATCAGAATCTCCTTTGGCTCCGAAGCCACGCCGAAGGAGCCTACCCCTGCCAATCGTGGGTGTCAAAATCTTCAGTCTGAGAACTGGGTGCGGGCATGGAGAACCTTTCCAGGATCGGCGAGTGCCATTACAACTTGTCTTTCGGCTGATTTAGTTGGAACGGAACGAGTAGCCCTGCAAGCAGGTAGAGCGCCGCCGCCGAAATCATTACAACCCGGAAGCCGTAGCTCATGGCGAGGAGCGTCGCGAGAGGTGGCGCCAATACGCTGGCGCAACCATTGACCGCCCACGCCCAGGGCGCCAGTCGTGCGGCTTTCGTTTTCACTTGCTCCAGGCCGCTGGGGAAGGGCATACCCATGAGGAATGCGATGGGTGCAAGCAGAATTGCCGTGATCAGGACTCGCGCCGTGTCGCTGAGCTTGAGGAGAAGCGAGAACACGGGGTTCAGAGCCAGAGCATAGATGGATGCCAGAATCGCGATCCCGACGGCTACAGTGGGAAGCGGCAACCGATGACTCACCAGGCTACCCAGGCCCGAGAAAATGAGCATTGAGGCGATCACGATTGTCGCCGAGAGGACCGGATAAGACAAGAAGAGGGTGAATTTTTGAATGAGCGCGATCTCGAGGAAGAGATAGCCTAGCCCGAGGCATCCGAAGTAGAGGGCCACCTTCGAACGGCCGTATTCCGGTCTGCGCAGGTCCGGAACCAGGATGAATGGGGCGAGCACCAACCCGATCGAGGCAACGATCGCTTGCGCGAGCACCGCGAGTAACATGACGTAGCCCCATTCGACGAAAGGAATCCACTGCAATCCCAATTCGGAGACGAGTGAGGGCAAGGTGTCCCACCGGAAGAAGTTGAAGAAATAGGGTCGGTCGTCGACCGCGGGCTCTAACTGAAACGGGTAATCGCGGAGAAACTCGCTTCGCCGAGGAGAGAGCATTTCTCTGGCGCTATGAGCGTAGTACGGTTCCGGCAAGACGTGATGGCGGTTCGTCTCTTCCGGTGTGAGTCCGGGGTGCCAGAAACGGTCGAAGGACCGAGCCTCGCTGAACTTGCGCACCGCTTGAACGTTGGCGGCGCTCACGGGTGCAGCCGACACTAATAAGGTTGCGGTCGCCCAGCTCCGAATCCCCACCAGGTGATCGCCAGGTGCGCTCACCCCACGTTTTTCTAACGCGGCCGCAGCGGTATGGAATATACGAGGGACGTCACGAGGGGGTGTCTTGATCCAACGGGTGAGCGCGAGCACCCCTGTCGGAGTGAGTCGGCCTATCGCTGCATCCAGAGACTCGACGGTGTAGAGGTAACTCTCGCTCGTCGCCTGGACCCCGGCGGCGGAGGATGCGAACGAGTCCAGCAGGGAGATACTGATGACGTCGAAATTCTCGGAGCCCATCTCGAGGAATCGTCTGGCTTCTGTTAGTCGCACCTCGACTGCCGGATGATCGTAAAGGCCGCCGCTGTGGTCGCGGAGAGTATCTCCCACCAGCGTGGCCACGTTTTCGTCGAGCTCGACGGCAACGACCCGACGCGCACCGTGTTGTAGCGCCGACAAGACCTCGATCCCTCCTCCCGCTCCTAGGACGAGCACGGAAGGATCTGGTCGGGCCAGACGGTACGGCAGAGCAGAGGTCATGTAGTCAAGGAAACTGAGATCGGAATCCCTGGGTTGGGTTATCGAGCCCAACTGGTCGCCATCGGAGAAGAGTCCGACCTGCGGGGGGATGTCGCCGATGAACGCGAGCGAGAGGCCGGGCGCGTAACGAACGGTCGGTCCGGCGACGGCGTCGACCACGGCGAGCGGGCTTATCGCGTGAGCCTTTCTCCGGGAGCCAGTGGCTTGAAGTGCTGTGGCCAGACCCTTGTAGGGGGAGAACTTCTGGGGGATGAGCGAGGCGGCCACCGGTGCAATCAGGGCGGCGACGAGGGCGAGTAGGGCAACGCGTTTACGGGCTGCGGCGAGTGCGGCCGCGAGCGCCGCAGCGATGGCAACTGGTCCAACTGCCTGGAGCGGTTCCAGCCAATATAGAAGCAGTGTGATCGATAAAGCACCAAGTCCAGCTCCCACCAGGTCAGAGAAATAGATGATGCGCACGCGTCGCCAGCCGATTAACGCCAAGGCGAGCGCCGCTCCTCCCAGACCGAAAGGGACACCCAGAAAGAAGTAGAAGGCCAGCAACCACAACGCTTCCTTCGGCGTCCACACGATCATGAACGGTTCGAAAGAGACTTGGAGCGCTGCGGCCAGTCCACCGAGCTCCGCCACCGCTGTTCCGAGAGCCAAGGGTGCGAAGAGGCGATCGGCTGCACCGGGACGTGGTTGGACGATGGACAGGACGGTCCCACTCGCGCCGAGACCGAGCATGGCGACGCTGAGGATCAAGTAGGCAAAGTGATACCAGAGAGAGATGGAGAAGACGCGAAGGAGGGTCACTTCAAATGCAAGAAGCGACGCGGACAGCAGTGCTACCGACAGCAGCTGAAAACGGGCGCGCAAGGTCGCTACTGCTTCCCCTGCTCCCCTACTAGGGGGACGAAGCGAACCGGGAGAAGACTTCGGGAAGTTACTTTTCCTTCTTTCGTTTTTTCCAGCAACATCAGGGTCTGAACTTGGAAACGATTTCCCACCGGTATCACCATCACGCCGCCTGGCTTGAGCTGGCGAATCAGCGGAGGGGGAATGTGCTCGGCCGCGGCGGTCACGACAATCGCGTCGAATGGCGCGTGCTCCTCCCAGCCGTAATACCCATCGGCGATCCGTGATTCGACGTTGGTATACCCCAGGTGTTTGAATCGCTCGCTCGCCTGTTCTCCGAGTTGCTGCAGGATCTCCACCGTATAGACCGTCTCGACGAGCTGCGCGAGCACCGCCGCCTGATATCCAGAACCGGTACCGACTTCTAGGACGACGTCGTCCGGATGGGTCGCAGCCAGTTGGGTCATGAGTGCGACGATGTAGGGTTGCGAGATGGTTTGACCCGAGCCGATAGGCAGCGGATGGTCGTTGTAGGACTGATCCAGATATTGGTTAGGTACGAACAAGTGGCGCGGAACTTCCCTCATCGCGCGCAGCACCTGCGGGTCGTCGATGCCCCGCGCCTCGATCTGCCGGGAGACCATGCGGTTCCGCTCCGGCTGGAAGCGAGCCGCTTCGGACTGCTGAACCGGCCCGGCCAGAGCGCCAGGAACGAGGAATAGAAGTATCGTCCCCACCACTTCGACAGGAGCGTGGAGGTTGCGCATGATCGGCCGGTTGCTATAATAGCGCGCCTCTCCTGCTTTTCGGCAAAGCCTTCCCCATGAGGAGGTCCAATTGAGCGAGGTCAACTGGGATCACAACCGTCAGGCGCAAGACAACATCCTGGATTCCATCGGAAGGACTCCCGCCGTTCGGTTGCAGCGGGTGTCCGCAGACATCGCTGACATCTACGTCAAGCTCGAGTACTTCAGTCCATCCGGGAGTCTGAAGGATCGAATCTATAAGGCGATGATCACCGAAGCGGAGAAACGAGGCGAACTACGCCCGGGGATGACGATCTTGGAATGCTCCACCGGCAACGCGGGAATCGCTTGCGCGTTCATCTCGTCGGTGAAGGGGTACCGTTGCGTCATCGTGATGCCGGAAGGCATGAGTGAAGAACGGAAAAAAATGGATCGCGCCTACGGTGCGGAGCTCGTATTCACGCCCGGGGGCGAGAGTGACGTGGATTTGGCACTCGCCAAGCTGGAGGAGATTCGCCAGCAGGATCCCGCCCAGTATTGGGTGCCGGCGCAGTTCGATAACCCGGACAATGTGGAGGCGCACTATCACTCGACCGGACCCGAGTTCTGGGAGCAGTTGGACGGGCGGGTGGACGCCTATGTGGCTACACAGGGTACCGGCGGGGCACTGACCGGTATCGGCCGATATTTCAGAGAACGGAATCCGGGAGTAGAGCTCTTCGCCGTCGAGCCGGCGGAATGCCCGTTGCTTTCTCGGCGGGAATGGGGCTCTCACCGCATCGAAGGAATCGGGGATGGTTTTGTTCCTCGTGTCCTCGACCTCTCTCAGTTGACGGGTATCGTGACGACGACGAGCGATGAAGCTTTGGTGATGGCCCGACGCCTCGCGAAGGAGGAAGGTATTTTTTGTGGGATCTCTTCGGGTTCCAACGTTGCGGCCGCTTTGAAGCTCGCGCAAGCCCGCCCGGCTCTCAAACGTATTGCGACCATGATCAACGACAGCGGCCAACGTTACTTCACGACCGAGCTCTGCGGCGAGGTCAAGCATGTCGATATCCCCGAGCGAGACCATCCGATGGATCCGCATACGGTCAGTGAGCTCGACCGTTACCAGAAAAACTGGGTTGTCATTGACTAGTGCCGAACACTTCATCCGCTGAGCGCACTCCCCGGACAAGGTTCGAGGCAGTATGGTCGAACTAGGACGTCGCTGTTCCCCTTGCGAGAAGGAGTTTCCTGCCGATGCGTCGGAGTGGACGTGCTCCGGGTGCGGGGGGAACCTCGATGTGCTCTATGACTATGCCACGATACGGAACACGTGGAGTCGTGAGGAACTAGGCGGCGATCCCGAGAGGAGCATGTGGCGCTATCGTGCCATCCTCCCGGTCGAAGAGGGTTCCTTCGTGCCGCCGCTCCCGACCGGCTGGACGCCCCTGACTCCGGCGGCGCGTTTGGGGTCGGATCTTGGTTTCGGCTCGCTTTACCTCAAGGAAGACAACCGTAATCCCACCGGCTCGCTCAAAGATCGCGCCAGCGCTATGGCGGTGGCGCGCGCGGTCTCGGAGGGACATCGCATTCTGGCTTGCGCCTCTACCGGGAATGCCGCATCGGCATTGGCTGGGATGTGCGCGAGCGCTGGGTTGACCAGCGTGATCTTCGTTCCCGAATCCACGCCCTCTGGAAAGTTGGCTCAGATAATTGCGTTCGGCGCCTACTTGATCCGAGTGGAAGGCATCTACGATGTGGCGTTCGATCTGGCAGCCGATGCCTGCACGCGTTTCGGTTGGTACAACCGCAACACCGGAACCAACCCCTATTTGAGTGAGGGGAAGAAGACCGTGTCCTTCGAGATCGCCGAGCAACTCGACTGGAAACCGCCGGACTGGGTGTTCGTACCGGTCGGTGATGGAAATATTATCGCCAGCGTCGGCAAGGGCTTCGAAGAGTTGCTACACATCGGTTTCATCGAGAAGCTGCCTCGACTCGTCGCTGTCCAGTCAGAAGGCTCGAGCGCGATTGCCGACGCGCTCTTGGGGGATGGCGTCATCCGCCCGGTGCAGGTCCGCACCATCGCCGACGGCATCGCGGTCGGACTACCACGGGATCCCCAGCGCGCGATGCGCGCTATCCGTCACTCCAACGGAGTCGCTCTAAAGGTCACCGACGGTGAGATTCTGGAAGCGCAGTCGATCTTGGCGAGAGAGACGGGGGTCTTCGTCGAGCCGGCGGCAGCCGCTTCTTTTGCTGGCCTAGTCCGCATGGCGGGGCAGGGGCAAGTGGATCGTGACGACACGGTTGTTCTGCTGCTAACGGGGACGGGCCTCAAGGATACCGCCTCGATTCTCGACCGGGTCCCTCTCGCCGAGCCGATTCCCGCTCGGCTCGACGAGGTGGAACGAAGGCTGGCCGAGGACCCGTTGGACACCCACGGCAACCTATCCCCAAGCCCATCAAGGTCCGGCGACGGATCGTGACAACCATCGAGTCTCGATTCGGTTTGGCAGACGCGTTCGAGGTGCGTTCCGGGGACGTGGTGAGCCTGGTCGGAGCGGGAGGCAAGACTACAACTCTTTACGGCTTGGTGACGGAGCTGCGCCGGATGGGACTCTCCGTCATAGCCACCACCACGACCCATACGCAGACACCGGACTCGCCCACCACGGCTCCTCCTATGGTGTTTGCCAGCGAAGAGGACAACTGGTTGCAAAGCGTGAGAACCAGGCTGGACCGCTACGGCGCGGTGACGGTAGTCGGGTCGCGGAACCGGCAGGACAAACTCAAGGGGCTAGAACCGGAGGACATCGATCCCCTTCGCGGCATGGCCGACTGTGTCGTTGTCGAGGCCGATGGTGCGCGCGGCCGTTCCCTCAAGGCTCCTGCTCCACACGAGCCCGCGGTGCCGGAGTGCACGACCTCTACAATTATCATCGCGGGGATCGATGTTCTCGGACGGCGGCTCGATGAAGATAGCGTTCATCGCCTCGAGATCGTGCAGGAACTGTCCGGCGCGTCGAAGGGAAGCCGTATCGTGGAGGAAGTCATCGCCCTGGCGCTGGTGCGCGGCTACTTTCCGGCCGTTCCAAAAACGTCGAAAAAGATCGTTTTCTTGAACAAGGTGGACGACGCACGCCTGAAACAGGCCGAGAGGGTAGGAGAGTTACTCCTTTCGGCAGGGGCACCGGGGGTGATCTTCGGAGAGGCGCTCCAGCCGAACGGTTGCTTCTACAACATGAAGCCCCAGCCGGCCCGATAGGGCCGCGGCCGGGAGGAATTGCCTATGAGGTACGGCGCAAGGGAATCCGGCCGGGTTTTTTTGGGCCCGAGCGAAGAGCGAGGGCCGCGAGCGAGGCGCCGAGCCGAGCGAGCATTGAGTTAATGATTGCTGCCATCCTCCTCGCCGCGGGTGCTTCGTCCCGAATGGGCCGCGCCAAGCTCGAGCTGGATCTGGGCGGGCGCACGGTGTTCGAGCGCTCCCTGTCGGCCCTGTTGGACTCGCCGGTGGACCGAATTCTGGTCGTTCAGGCGGCCGCTGGTGGGCTCGGCGTCCCCGCCACGGATCGCGTACAGGCGGTCACGAACCCACATGCGGAGGACGGGCTGGCTAGTTCGATCCGAGCCGGCATGGCTGCGGTCCCGGGTGATACTCGCGCGGTTCTCCTTGCCCTCGCCGACAAGCCCCTCCTTCAGTCGGAGACGGTCACGATGCTGATCGACCGATTCCATCAAGAGGGACTGCCGATCGTCTACCCCACCTACCAGCGGACACAGGGGCATCCGGTACTCGTAGCTAGCGAATTGTTCTCGGAGCTAGTGCGGGTGGAAGGCGATTCGGGAGCTAAGCCTTTGCTTCGCAAGTTCGCCGAACGAACCGTCGAGGTCGAAACGAATGACGAGGGGATCTTGTTGGACATCGACACTCCTGAAGATTATGCTAAATGTGTGAAGAGGTTACAACCGCCTGGCTAAGTCGGTGTTCCAAACAGTCGAGTCTGTCACAGGCCTCTTAGAGCATGCTAGGCGTCCAGTGGGTGTTGGTGCCGCTATCGACCGCGGCAGGACGCCGATGTTGCGCCGCGCGCGTAAGGCACACACAGGAAGAGTCACCGTTGGCAGATCGCGTTGAAAAATCGGTTTACCAGGAAGTGGAGGACTCCCTCCATCGCGGAGAATCAGTGGCCTTAGTGACCATCTTGAAGACCCAGGGGTCCACGCCGCGAAAGGCAGGCGCCAAGATGGTGGTAGGGCGCGACGGACGTCTGCGGGGAACGGTGGGTGGTGGCTGCGTCGAAGCGGAGATCCTCTGGCGCGCCCGCCAAGCCATCGACAACCGCAAATGCGAGATGCATTCGTTCGACTACAACGCCGATGAAGAAGAAAACGGACTGATTTGTGGAGGGAGCGTGACGGTCTTCATCGAGCCGGTAATTCCCGCGCCGCGGGTGTTTATGATCGGCGCCGGGCATATCGCCATGCCCCTTAGCCAAATCGCAAAGCTAGCTGGATTCGAAGTCATCGTCCTGGACGATCGGGTCAAGTACGCAAATCAAGAGCGATTCCCAGACGCCGACGTGGTGGAGGCGGGGCCGATTCCGGAGCTCGCCGACAAGTTCACCTACGGAGACAACGCGTATGTCGTGATCGTCACCCGCGGGCATACTTCCGACGAGGAGGCCTTGAGAACATTCATCCAGTACGACACTGCCTACCTTGGTTTGATAGGTAGCGTTACTAAGATCGACAAAATATTCAGTCGCCTGGAGCGCGATGGCGTCCCTCGCGAGAAGTTGGAACGCGTTCACTCTCCGATGGGCCTCGATTTGGGTGGAAGTAACCCTGGCGAAATAGCGGTGTCCATCGTCGCCGAGATGGTGGCAGTCCGGTATCAGCGTTCGGGCAAGCCGATGAAGTATACCGAGCGCCAGGAGTACTATGGCAAAGTCTGAGTCAATCATCGCCAAGGCCAAGCGTCCGGAAACATCCATACCCCTAATCACTTAATCCTCTATCTGCATTCTTTCACCGCCGCCCGAAGCAGGGGAGGCGTGATTCAGAACCCGTTTTGATCTCATGACCAAGAAGGCAGTTGTCGCTATCGGCGGGAATGCACTGATCCGCCCTGACCAAGCGGGAACTATCCCTGAGCAAAGGGCGAACGCCGAAATGGCCCTTCGAAACCTCGTTCCGCTCGTCGAACAAGGGTTTCACTTGATACTCACCCACGGCAACGGCCCTCAGGTCGGCAATCGTCTGCTGAGAGTAGAAATTTCCGCGGCCCAAGTAGAGCCATTGACGCTCGAACAGTGCGTCGCAGATTCCGAAGGCGGAATGGGTTTCATGCTGCAGCAGGTCATGGGCAATGTGCTCCGGGAACGGGGAATCGATCGACCGGTAGGAACGGTCGTGACTCAAGTCGTCGTAAACTCCGACGACCCGGCCTTCGATCACCCGACGAAGCCGATTGGGTTTTTCTACCGTAAAGAGCTTGCGGAAGTACTGCGAGCGCAGAAAGGGTGGACTTTGATCGAGGAACCCGGCCGCGGCTACCGACGGGTCGTCGCTTCGCCTCTCCCGCAACGGATCGTCGAGCTCCCGGTCATCCGCGCCCTGGTAGATGCGGGAGTCATCGTGATAGCTGCGGGAGGAGGGGGCATACCGGTCGTGATGGATGAGGGCGGGACGATTCGGGGAGTCGAAGCGGTCATCGACAAGGATCGCGCCTCCAGCTTGCTGGCCAAGGAAATTGGAGCCGACCTGTTCTTGATCGCGACGGGGGTCGAAAGAGTGTTTCTCAAGTACGGCGAGCCCGACGAGCGGCCTCTGGCCGAGGTCAGCGTGGATGAAGTCGAAGCTTATTTGAAGGAAGGGCACTTCCCGGCGGGCAGCATGGGGCCCAAGACCGAGGCGGCCATCGATTATCTGCGCGGAGGAGGTCGCGAAGTGTTGATCGCGGATATAGCGTGCGTTCAACGCGCGCTTCGCGGCGAGGGCGGAACCCGAATCTTGCCGGCATAGCGCTTTTCTTTTTTTTGCTTCTAGATTCTTCTTTTCATCGCTTGTCGCAAAATCCTTCAAGTTTTTTCTCGACCTGCCCCAAGATATTGGGTAGAATCTCGCACCATAAACTAGATCTTGGGGGTACGGAGGTGAATCTTGTCACGTGGCGATCTCCCAGTCTTGATCGAGGAAAACCGGATTCAACGCCGAGTGGGGCAGATGGCGGAGGAGATTGCCCGGGACTTCACCGGGAACGACCTGCATATGGTGGGCGTACTTCGAGGGGCTTACCAGTTCACCCAGGATCTCTCGACGAGGATCGGTCTCCCGCACACCGTGGACTACATCTCGGTAGCCAGCTACGGACAAGGAACGACATCCTCGGGACAGTTGCAGCTTCGCATGGATATGTCCAAGCCGGTGGTGGGGAAAGACGTTTTGCTCGTCGATGACATCGTAGACACCGGACTCACCTTGAGCTGGTTAGTAGATTACATGAGGACCCACAACCCCCGGTCCGTTCGCACGTGCTGCTTTTTGGACAAGCCGTCGCGACGGCAGGTGCCGGTTCCGACCGACTACATCGGATTTCCGATCGAGGATGTGTTCGTCGTCGGTTACGGGCTGGACTACCAGGAGAAGTATCGGGAGTTGCCGTTCATCTCGTGTGTTTCCCCGAAGGAGATTTTGGTCTAGCCGCGCGCTTTGCCGGCTAAGCCGGCTTAGCCGGCTTAGAACGACCCGCTTCTTGTAAGATTCGAATGCCTGCACTGGCGCCGATGCGCGTGGCCCCCGCCTCGACCATCTTAGTAGCGGTAGCAGCGTCTCTGACTCCACCCGCCGCCTTGACTCCAATCTTTTCCCCCACGACCTGACGCATCAAAGCCACATCTTCCACCGTCGCTCCGCCGGGGCCGAATCCTGTCGAGGTCTTGACGAAGTCGGCTCCCGCTGCCGCGGTCAACGTGCTCGCCTTGATCTTCTCCTCTTGGTTCAAAAGCGCCGCCTCGATGATGACCTTCGACAAAGCGCCGGCCTCCTGGCAACAGCAGACGACTCCCACGATGTCCGACTCGACCAGCTTGTAGTCCTTTGACTTCAAGGCGCCCACGTTGATAACCATATCGATTTCCGTCGCGCCATCGAAAAGAGCACGTCGCGTCTCGTAGATCTTGACGTCCGCGGTGTTGGCGCCTAGGGGGAACCCGACCACGGTACAGACACCTACCGGAGTACCCTTCAATAGGGAAGACGCGAGCCGAACCCAAGTCGGGTTCACGCACACGGTTGCGAATCCGTATTGTGCGGCTTCCTCGCATAGTTTCCGGATCTGGGTCTCGGTGGCATCGGGCTTGAGAAGGGTGTGGTCGATCATGCGCCCGAGCGATGTACCGTGATGCTCGGGATCGGCGTGGAGTCCCAGTCGTTCCGCACCGCCGTCAACGAGTCCGCGGATCACGTTGGGGCAGCGGCTGAGGCCAATCTCGTGACAGTGGCAGGTGCCTTCCGCTTCTATCTGCGCAAGGATGGCGCGGGTGATGGACTCGGTTAGAGCGTCGAGTTCCTCTCGAGAGATCAAGGTCAAACTCCTCGGTAGTACTTTCGCTCAACTCGAACTATCTTGCGAACCCGTCGTCGGTGCCGCTCTTCGGTCATCTCGGAGGCCAGAAAAGCCTTCACCACCAGAGCCATCTTTTCCTTGGAGATCATTCGAGCTCCGAGCGTTAGAACGTTGGCGTCGTTGTGCTCGCGACTGTTGCGGGCGGTGGCTTCGTCAGGGCACGACGCCGCCCGAACACCGGGGACTTTGTTTGCAGTCATCGCCGAACCGATCCCCGCGCCGTCGACGACGATGCCGAGCTCCGCGTTCCCTACTGCTACCGCCAGAGCCACGGCGTGAGCGACGTCGGGATAGTCGACGGGCTCGGTGGAGTTGGTACCGTAGTCGACGAAGCTTTCGCCCATTTCGGACAGAAGGGCCTTGACCGCCTCTTTCATTTCGTAACCGCCGTGATCGGATCCAACAGCGATTCGCCCCTTTTGAGCGGGCTTAGCTTGAGACTTACCTTCGCGAACGACGCGAATCTGCTTTTTTTCGATCCATTCGCGGGCGATGTCGGTAACGATGGCGCCCTTCGGCAAATCCAAGATGGCTCCATGCGGTAGAGACTGAACGTCCTCTCCCGTGATGAATCGACGGTTCTGCTTTTCTAAGGGAGGGGCCATCTCAGCGTGATGCGGCCGGAGAGCTCTCGCGGACGATGAATTCGGTCTCGGTCTCGGCTTGCTCGCCCGTCACTTCGTCGGTCACCCGCACCCTCAACGTATATTGTCCGGCCGAACACTTCCGGAGGGGAATGGATGCCGAGATGCCGGCGGGCTCGGAGGTGGGGAAGAGATGACTCGCCGGAACCCCCATGAAGAGTCGGCCGTATCTCATGATGAAGAAGTCCACCTTGAGTCTCTGCTTGTCGTCGGGTCCCGGTGTCGCTCCGTACGCTTCTAGATACATGCTCAGGCTCTCGTCGGTTTGGAACGTTATGTCGAAACTGGGACGACTCGCACGGTCCCGAACTGAAAAGGGCTCGCCGTCGATAGCGTCGCTGGAACGAGGGCGCGGGCCAACACCAGGTTGCCCAGCGAGAGGGCCTGTTGTTGTGCGGGCGCGCGGACGTCCAGCGGTCGCTCCGAGCTTCCGATCTTGTTCTGCTCGTTGTCCCTTATCAAGGCCTGCAGTTTGTAGGCCCCGGGAGCGACTTCCAGTTTCTCCTCAATGAAGAGCTTGTGATTCGCGGCGTCGGCATACTGGCCCTTGGTCAAACTAAAAACGAGGTGATTCTGAATGATGGCCGCTTCCTCTCCCTCTCCATCGACTAGCCGAATCACATAGTCGAGATCGAAAACCATCTTTTCTGCGTCGAGCTGGGAAGCGAGCTCTTGGTAAGGGACAGCCAAACCCACTGGAACCGTCACCTTGCCGTTTTCGATGTGCTGGGCACCGGTGGCTACTCCGACCGACAGACGGGCAAAGGTCACCCTGGCGTCCACCACTTCACCCAACGGTTGCAAGGTGCGCTCCGGCCGTTGGATCTCTTGGAGCTGCTCTTGCAGATCGAACTCGTTCATGGTCAATTGAGTGGGGTCGGTCCCGTACTTCTCCCCGCCCGTCTGCAGATCTTCCACGCCACCCGTCTGCCGGCGCATGGCCCAGGCATGAAGTGGCGTCTCGGCTACTCCGAAGATGGTAGCCACCGGGGCCGATGTGTCGATGTCGGATACGATCTCGAACTCGCCGGTTCCCTTGAAATCGACGAACTTGATGTCGAGGCTTGGGGGTATCTGGGGTATGTCGAGGTTGTTGTAGGTCCAGATCTCGGATGGCCGCTCGTATGCCGTGCGGCCCATCGGATTTTGCTGGATGGAGTGAGGCGGGCCCAGCAACAAGTAGATGCGGCCTCGATCCGTTGCCCACCCGGGCTTTCCCGCCGAGAAGGCTTTCGTCGCATAGAAGAACCGTTGGAAGTAATCGCGGCGATACTCGTTCTCCGGCGTCGGGTCACGGCGCCGCCAAAACTGCTCGATGAAAAGCAGCCGCTCTTCATCGGTGGTCATGGCCTTGTACTGGTCGCGCTCCCCGTCGGTGATGATCCAGCGAATGTACTGATCCGACCACCGCTCGAGAAGTTTCGATAGCTCTTCGCCGCCGATCGTGTCGGGTACATGCGCGCCAACGCCTGGCGAAGCGAAGCTCAGAGCGAAAGTAAGGAGCAAAATCATCGAGGGATGGAGTTTATTTCCGACCGCGACGAGTGTCAAACAGCAACGAACAAAACCTTTCTTGTTCTCCAATCGGTGACATTGTATACAGTCGACCTCGGAATTAGTCTGATGCAAAGGGCGCTAATTTATCGTCAGACTTAGATCCAAACATTTCGAACACTGCTGATTCAGATGTCCGTACTTATCCACTCACGTGCATGCATCGAAGGGGGTCCTATGTCTGTGAAACGCTGTCTTGAAGCGACGCTGGTGGTAGCGCTGCTGACATTCATTAGTACCCCGGCTCTTCCACAAGCCGGTGTGACCCTCGGTACCATCGAGGGTACGGTGCGCGACTCGACCGGCGGTGTACTCCCGGGTGCAACGGTCACGATTCGTAACATCGAGACCGGGTTCACTCGCGTTGTCGTCACGGCAGGAAACGGTCTCTTCCGAGCTCCGCTACTTCCGGTTGGTGACTACGTGGCGACCATCGAGCTCGCCGGATTCAAGACCATGGTGCAGGAAGGCATCATTCTTTCGATCTCGGCGACGGTGACGCTGCCCAACCTCACCATGGAAGTGGCCACGGTAGAGGAAACCGTTACCGTCACGTCCGAATCGCCGATTGTGGAAACCAATCGAGGCGTGCAGTCGGCCACCATCCGAGACCAGGCCATCTCCAGTCTGCCGACCAAATCGCGCGACTTCCAGGACATGGCAGTATTGACTCCCACCGTCATCAAGGAGTTCGATCGCGGCACGATCTCCATGGGGGGGCAGAAGGGCATCGACACCAACATCACGCTCGACGGTGCCGACTTCAACAATTCCTTCTTCGGCAACGCAGCGGGCAGCCCGAGTCCCAGCAGTTTGTCATTGCCCAGGAGGCCGTCGAGGAGTTCCAGGCTTTGGCCAACGGTTACACCGCGGAGTTTGGCCGGGCCGGTGGCGGTATTTTGAACGTGGTCACCAAGTCGGGGACCAACGCGCTCAAAGGGAGCGCGTTCTACTTCGGCCGCGACCAGGCCCTAAAGGGCACGTTGACCAACTTCCGGGGTGGTGACATCCCAATACCGACTTCAACCAGAAGCAATTCGGCGGAAGCGTCGGGGGGCCGATCGTGACCGATAAGGCGCACTATTTCTTTGCCCTCGAACGATCGAACTTGACGAATCCCTTCGAGGTCTTGTTCGATCGGCCCACCGCCGGCGTTTCGAACGTGGCGCGCTTCGGCATGCCAATTTCCGGAGTCGACCTCATCGCGGGGGAGCAAGGCCAGTTCGACAGCCAAACGAAGCTCTTGGCGATCCTCGGTAAAGTCGACTTTCAGATCAACGACAGCAATACATTCACCGTCCGTTACAACTTCAGCAAGTTCCAGGGTGTCAACTTCGGTGCGAGCACCGTCGACAGCGATGCGCTGGGCATGACCGAGGACACCAGCGATACGTCTAATTCGCTCGTCGCCTCCAACACCACCGTCATCGGCACCAACAAGTTCAATGAGTTCCGGTTCCAGTACGCCATCGAGGATCGGCCGCGTCTGGGTACGTCCAACGAGGTACCCACAATGTCGAGATCCGGGACTGCTGCCAGTGGGTCGTCAGGGCTTTCTGCCGATTACGTCCGAGCACACGCGGATTCAGTTCTCGGACAATTTCACGTACCTGTTCGAGAGCCATGACTTGAAGGTCGGTGTCGACATGAACTTCACGAACGACAATCAGACCTTCATCGGCTTTTCCGGCGGCGAGTACGAGTTCAGCACGCTGGAGGACTATCTGGCGGATCCGCAAGTCATTCGCAGCTTCCAACAGCGCGTGGGACTGAACGGCTTCACCACCGAGGAGTCCGGCACCATCGACTTCTGGCGGAGCGATATCGCTTTCTACGTCCAGGATAACTGGAGGCCGAGGCCCGACTTGAACGTCAATATAGGCCTGCGCTGGACGGGAACCAACAATCCTACCGTTCCAGAAATGGAGGGCGGAAAACTGGCCATAAACCCCGCGAATCCGGGCGGCGTCTTCGATCTCACACAGCACTTCATCCCCAACGACTACAACCAGTGGGCACCGCGCCTCTTCGTCGCCTGGGATCCCCAAAACGATGGAAAGCAAGTCGTCTCCGTTTAGGCGGGGGCATCTTTTACTCCAAGACACCCGCGCTTCTGTTCGCCCAGATCTTCACCGACAACGGATACCGGCAGGGCATCGTGTTTCGGAACAACCCGGACCCCACCGAGTTGGTGTTCCCGAACATATTGCCGGAGGACGGGATCCCGGCGGATTCTCCCATCAATGATGAGCTTCCCCCCTCGACATCGCCATCTTCTCGCCCAACTATAGAAATCCGCAGGTGCAACGGTTCAACGTTGGCTATGAGAAGGAGTTGGCGCCGAACTTCTCGGTGGGTGTGGACTATGTCTATGCGCACTCCATCCGGCAGCAGCGACGGCGGGACATCAACCTGGACAACCCCACCGAGTTCGATGAGCTCGGCAGGGGTCTCTTCGATGAAAACGATCGCCCCGACCCCAATTACCGCCGGTTCCCCTTCACCGAGTCGAATGCCAATGGTCGCTACCAGGCGATCATCTTCCAGGTCAGGAGACGGGCCACCGGGAACATCCTCTTTCAATTCTTCTACACCTATTCGGTGAACAACTCCGAAGACGACAACGAGCGGAGCGCCGGCGGGATTAACCCGTCACAGCCTGAGAACCTGGGGGTGGACTGGGGCGACTCCGATCGTGGCGTTCGGCATCGTTGGGTCTCCAACGTGGTGGTCGATCTGCCCGCCAACTTCAAAGTGGCGACAGGAATTGTTTACAACTCCGGCCGTCCCTTCAACGTGTTCTCGGGGAGGGATAACAACGGTGACGATCGATTCAACGACCGGGCGTTTATCGACGACTCCAATCGACAGAGGGGCATCGACGCGGGCCAGGATTTACCCGACGGCCTCCAGCTCCGGAACAGCGCCCGGCAACCTAGGTTTTTCAAGATCGATATGCGTATTACCTGGTCCGCGGTATTCGGCGGCGGCGGCCACAATATCGATCTCATGTTGGATCTTTTCAACCTCACCAACGATGCGAATCGCTTTCAATCGGGCAACGACAGGTACGATCTGTCCACTTTCGGTGTGCTGAACCGGGTAGGAGACTCCTTCCAGGCGCAGTTCGGAGCTCGCTACCGCTTCTAGTCGTTCTTCTGCTTCGTTCTTGGCTGGCTCCGCCCTTGTGGCGGGGCCAGCCAATTTTTTTGGCGTGCCGGTTTACAAGCGGGGCGGGTGGAAGAAGCTGTTAGCGTGGAAATCTCAACCGTCCGCACAAACTTGCTCCTGCTGGTCTTGTTCGCGTCGGCAGTCTTGACGTTCGCCTCGTCCCCGCCGCAGGGGAAACTGCGATTCGCCGAAATGGTCGATGCCTCAGGGATCACTTACCGAAACATAAGCGGCGACGCCGAAAAACGTTTCATTCACGGCTCCCTGGGAAGCGGAGCAGGGTTGATGGACTATGACCAGGACGGAGATCTCGATGTTTATTTCGTTAATGGCGCTGGACTCGATGGCACCCGCATCGTCGAGGCTGGTCCCAACCGGCTATATCGCAATGAAGGTAATTGGTCCTTCCGCGACGTGACGGAACAAGCGGGAGTCGCTCACAGCGGCTGGGGCGTCGGTTGCACTGTGGGAGATTACGACAACGACGGCCTCAGTGATCTCTATGTCACCAATATCGGAGCCAACGTGCTCTTCAGAAAGCAAGGAGATGGCACCTTCAGAAACGCAACCAACGAAACCGGTGTCGGCCACCCGGTGGGGAACGAGCAGCGCTTTCTTCGACGCCGATGGAAATCTCGATCTCTATGTGGCCAACTACGTCGATCCCGATCTAACCAAGCTTCCGCTACCGGGAACCGGCCCAACCTGCCGGTGGTTTCAGCTTGACGTGTTCTGCGGCCCGAAGGGATTGATGGGTGCCACCGACGTGTTTTATCGAAACCGAGGCGATGGCTCCTTCGCCGATGCGACGCGCGAAGCCGGGTTCTTGGACTCGAAGGGCGCTTATGGTCTCGGTGTGGTCACTCTGGACTACGACGGAGACGACGATACCGACCTCTATGTCGCCAACGACTCGATGCCCAATTTCGTCTTCCGAAACGACGGTAACGGCCATTTCCAAGAAGTGGGTTTACTCTCCGGCGCCGCCTACAATGCCTCCGGCTCGCCCGAGGCGGGAATGGGGGTCGACGTCGCGGACCTCGACGCTAACGGGCTTCCCGACATCTTCGTAACCAACTTCGCCAATGAGACCAATACGCTCTATTCCAACGAAGGAAACGGAATCTTCCTCGACCTTACTAGCGAGACTAGCCTGGAAATGGCCAGCCTCCCGTTGCTCGGCTGGGCCACGCGGTTCGTAGACTTGGACAACGACGGGGATGAAGACCTCTTCGTCGCCAACGGCCACGTATACCTCCAGATTGATGCGGGCGAGTATCGACAGCGAAACCAAGTCTTCTTGAACCAGGGGCAGAGAGAGTTCGTAGAAAGTGTCTTCGCGACCGGAGATGTCCTGGAGCAGAGAGCCTCTAGCCGAGGAGGAGCTTTCGGCGACATTGATAATGATGGGGACACCGACATCGTCATCATCAATATCGATGATATCCCGTCGCTCTTACAAAACGAGACCGGCGATCAGGGACATTGGATCGCCCTCCAGGTGGTGGGGACGACCAGCAATCGCGATGGTATCGGGGCGCGGATCGTTCTGACCACCGGCAACCGACGACAAACCAAGGAAATACATCCGTCCGGAAGCTTTCTCTCTTCGAGCGATCTCCGGCTCTACTTCGGTATGGGCGAATTCGCGAGGGCGGACGAGATCCGCATCATCTGGCCCCACGGCGACGAGCAGCGAATCCACGGGGCACCTGCCGGCCAGATTCTCTTGGTTGTGGAAGGCTGGGAGGATGCGGCACGCCCGCTAAAGCCTTAGAATTTCTTCTTTCATCCCCGCACCGTAGAATGCATTCGAACTATGAGGACGACCTTCATTCTCCTCTTTCTCGCGATCCACACCCTTGCCATCGGGCAGGAAGAGTTTGAGGAGCTGTTCCGCCGGGCGGAGGAGCTTTCCGACCGGGGGCGGGACGTCGAGGCGCTCGAAGCTTTTCGTGCCGCGGCTCTCCTTTCGCCCGACAATCCCTACGTCCACTACAACATTGGTCGCTTGCTCCAAAGCTACGGGCTCCTATCCGAGGCGATCGTCTCCTATCAGCGTGCGGCCGGGCTTGCACCCGAAGAACGTTCCCTCCAATTCGCACTCGGCGAGACCCTTTATCGGGCGGGACGAAAGGGCGAAGCCACGCAACAAGCGCTGGAGTTGGCGATCGCTCCGCCCGAGCCAATGCCGGAGGCGATACTCATTCTGGCCGCGATCTACGAGAGCGAGCAAGAGACAGATAAAGCTCTTACCACCCTGGCTCGATATCTCGAACTCCGTCCGGACGATGTGAAGGCTCGGCTTCTTCTGGGGGACCATCTCACCGCGGCGCGACGCCACACCGAGGCGGTCCAGGTATGGAAAGAGGGCTTGGATGAGGAAGAGCCGTCGCCCGAGCTTCTGAATCGGATCGGTCAGAGCTTGAGTCGGGAGCCAGAGAAGTATCCGGAGGCGGAAACTTATCTCCGTCAGGCGCTCGACGCCGATCCCAAGCACCTGGACACTCAAGTGCTGCTCGGAAGGGTTCTAACGCGGCAAGGCAAGACCGAGGAAGGGCTCGAATTGCTCGCCCGCGCCGCGGACGACCATCCTGATGCCCCCAATGTGTTCTATGTTCTGGCGACGCTCTACCAGCAGTTGGGGAAAGAAACCGAGGCACGAGAAGCCGGCGAGCGGTTTGAGGGGTTGACCAAGGAGGCTGAGGAGCGAGATCACCGCGACGCACGGATCAGGGTCGCTTTCAAGAGCGCTCGCGGGCTTCTTGCCGCCGGCAAGGTTGGTGAGGCGGTGAGTGGTTTCGAATCGGTCCTCCAGATCGATCCGGACAACGTCGAGGCGCGCTCGATGTTGGCGAAGATCGCATGCTCGAAGGGAGACGTAGCGGACGCTCAGAAGTGGATCGCCGAGGCCCTCTCCAAGGACGAGTCGGTGGCCGAGTCCCATTACTTGCAAGGGCTCTTCGCGACCAGAGCGGGAGATCCCACGAAAGCCGAGCCAGCGGTGCGCCGATCGCTCGAGCTGATGCCTGGGTTCGCGGACGCATGGATGCTACTAGGCTCCATCCTGGCCGACTCCGGCTGTCCAGCCGAGGCCGTGGATTGCTATCTCAAGGCGGCGGCACTCGAGCCCTCCAACCCGTCGGTACGGCTCAACCTCGCCACGGCGTATCACGCTCTGGGTAGACTGCAGGAGGAAGAACAAGCCATCGAGCGCTATCGGGAGCTTACTTCGACTAGGAACGTGAATCCATGAGATTGGCCACAGGATTGCTGTTCTTGTTCTGGATGATTGCCGACGGAGATTTTTTCGTCGACGTGGCGAAAGAAAGTGGGATCGACTTCGTCCACTACAACGCGGTCACCACAGAGAAATACATGATCGAGTCGATCGGCTCGGGCGGCGGTTTTCTGGACTACGACGGCGACGGTGACGTCGACATCTACCTCCTCAATGGCTCTCCCTTGCCAGGTTCGGCGGAGACCAGCGAGCCCCCCACAAACGCTCTGTACCGCAACGACGGAGAAGGGAGGTTCACCGAAATCTCCGCGGCCGCCGGAGTCGACCACGCGGGATGGGGTATGGGAATGGCCGCGGCAGACGTCGACAACGATGGAGACGTCGACCTCTACGTGACGAATTTCGGTCGCAACGTCCTCTTTCGCAACAACGGCGACGGTACGTTCGTGGACGTCACCGACGAGGCCGGTGTGGCCGCGGGAGGCTGGAGCACGAGCGCGGCGTTCGGCGACATGGACGGCGATGGATTTGTCGATCTCTACTTGTGCCGCTACGTGGATTTTCGAATGGAGAACCACAAGTTCTGCGGAAATCTAGCCAAGGATCTGAAGGCCTATTGTCATCCCGATGTCTATGACGTGGAGCCGAGCATCCTGTTCCGTAACAACGCAGATGGAACCTTCTCCGACGTCACGAAGGAGGCGGGCGTCCACGTGGCCGACGATGGTAAGAGTCTCGGAGTCGTCTGGGGAGATTATGACAACGACGGGGATGCGGATATTTACGTGGCCAACGACTCCATGCGGAACTTTCTCTTTCAGAACGACGGGAAGGGAAAGTTCGAGGACGTGACGCTTCTTGCCGGCGTCGGATATAGCGAGGATGGGCAAACGCAGGCGGGGATGGGCACCGACTTCGCCGACTACGACGGTGACGGTTGGCTGGATGTCATCTCGGTCCACCTGGACTTCGAGTACAACGCTTTGTACCGAGGGGGGCCCAGCGGTGTTTTCACCGACGTGTCCTACAACAGTGGTGTCGCGGAGCCCTCCCTCAATTTCGTGGGCTTCGGCGCCTTTTTTACCGACTACGACAACGACAGCTACATCGATCTGTTCGTCGGCAATGGGCACATCATCGACAACATCCACCTCTTCAATAGCGTCTCCACCTACCGGGAGCGAAACTTCATGTTTCGCAACCAGGGGGACGGTGTGTTCGAGGAAATCGGTCTCCAGTTGGGCGAGGCGCTTGCCGTGGAGAATGTTGTGCGAGGGACGTCCGCCGCAGACTACGACCAGGACGGCGACGAGGATATTCTGGTCAACGTTTCCGGAGGTGCTCCCCAACTCCTTCGGAATGATGGCGGGAATCGCAATGGGTGGCTGGCCCTGCAACTGGTGGGCCGCGAGTCCAACCGGTCGGCGGTGGGCGCTCGCGTGATAGTCCGGGTCGGCGGGCGGACGCTCATCAAGGAGGTCAAGGCGGGGGTCAGTTTCCTCTCCCAAGGTGGGTTGGAACTGATATTCGGCCTCGGTGATGCGGCGGCCGCGGACAACGTGCAGATTCGTTGGCCTACTGGGGAATTGATGGATCTTGGGGCTGCAGCGAGCGGATCCCGCTTGACGGTGTTGGAGGGAGTTGGGGCCCTTTAACTCCGAAAACCCGCCGCCAAGGTCACCTGGCCGCCCTCCGGGCGCCGTTCGCGAACGTGCTAACATTAAGTTAGTTATGGTCGATGAGCGCTCTCCTCCTCGAAATGCCGAGGATTTCCTGCGCCTCGAGTATCGGGCTCCTGGTTGGGAGTGGCGGCGTAGCCAACGCTCGCTGCTGTTTTCCTTCCTCATTCATGCCCTTTTCGTTCTAGGCTTTGCGGTTCCCTTCCTACTCGAGCTCATAAATGATAAGCCGGTTGCCAGCGTCGTCCTCGTTCGGTTTCATGATCCAGGGGAAGGAGACGGTGGGGGAGGCGGAGGCGGCGGGTTGGGAGGCCGCAAACCAACCGCCTTCATCCGGAATCAATCGAAGCCCGAGCCCGCGGAAGCACCCAAGACGCGTCAGGCCCCGATCGCCCCGCGTCGCATTCCGTCGATTCGTTTCGACAGTCTGACGGTGCCCGATCTACCCACCGAGACCGCTGCGTTCTTCGATAGGGTTTTCTCGCCCGATGCCCAGGACTTTCCGGGGCTTTCCCTGGAGGACTGGACCGATTACGGCGGCCTGGATCCCGAGCCGAGCACCGGGGAAGGGGGCGGTATCGGCGGTGGAGAAGGTACCGGGCAAGGTGAAGGAACGGGTTGGGGTGTCGGCCCGGGAGAAGGGGGAGGTTTCGGCGGCGGGCGGTACAGCCCTGGGGGGTGGGACATAGATCCCATTCCCGTTTACGAACCTAGACCGGATTATCCTGCCCAGGCTTTGGAGAAGCTGATCCGTGGCGAAGTGATCTTGGAGATTCTTGTGCACAAGGACGGGTCCACGGAAGTCTTGCGCGTATTGAAGTCACTGCCTTTCGGTTGTGTGGATGCGGCTATCGAAGCGGCGGAGCGCTGGCGCTTCAAACCCGCGCTAAAGGAGGGTCGCTCGGTCGATGCGGTGGGTATCATTACTGTCGAGTTCGATCTGGCGACGAGGAAGCGAGGGTAGAGGTTTCATGGGGCTCGAAGTTCTTATTACGAAAGAGAAGATTGCCGAGCGCGTCAAAGAGCTGGGAAAGCAGATCAGCCGCGACTACGAGGGGAAGTCGGTGCACCTCGTGTGTGTGTTGAAAGGAGCCTATACCTTCTTGGCGGATCTCACGCGGGAGATGGATATTTCGGTGACTATCGATTTCTTGGCGGTCTCGAGCTACAACGAGGGCACGAGCACCAGCGGGGAAGTGCGACTCACTAAGGATCTCGACAGCGGCCTGGAAGGGATGGACGTTATTATCGTGGAAGACATTGCCGATACCGGGCTGACCCTCCGTTATCTTTACAACATGCTCCAAAGACGGGGGCCCAACTCGCTGAAGGTCGTTTCCCTTCTCTCAAAGCCTTCACGGCGAGAAGTGGAGGTTCCGGTCGACTATGTGGGTTTCGAGATCCCGGATCGTTTCGTCGTGGGGTATGGCCTCGACGTGGACCAGAAGTACCGCAACCTTCCGTATATCGCCGTTGTCGACTAGCAAACCGTAGCGCTACAAATTCCTTTTGTCGAAGGCGTGGGGCAGTAACTCCGCCAGTTGGAAGGTCCTCGTTTTCCCCTTGAGGTTGGCAAGGTGGACCTTGATATCCCCGCAGTACTCCCAAAGAAGTTGCCGGCAGGCGCCGCAGGGTGGCGTCAGTTTCTCGGCGCCGGTGACGACGGCGAGGGCCCGAAATTTCTTAACACCTTCCGATACCGCTTTTAGAAGCGCCACTCGCTCGGCACAGACGCTCAAACCGTAAGAGGCGTTCTCTATATTGCACCCCGAATAGATTTTTCGTCCGTTCGTTTGTAGTGCCGCACCCACTTTGAAACCCGAATATCCAGCTTTCGCTCGGGTGCGCGCTTTGCGTGCGGAGCTTACGAGAGAACGCGCGGGTTCGCTGGCCATCGTCGTTCCTCCGTAGATGTGGTTCAGTCGAGCTTCGCGAGTCGAGGAATTAGTTCTTGGAGAAGCTCTGTAAAGACTCCTCGGACTCGCTCTCCGGTCTCCATGACCTCGCTGTGCACCAGCTTTTGAGGCAAGATGCCGGCCGCCATGTTGGTCATGCAGGATATCCCTAACACCTTCGTTCCCATTTGGTTGGCGGCGATCACTTCGAGCACGGTGGACATGCCGACCGCGTCGGCTCCCATGGCCCTGAGCATTCGGATCTCGGCCGGCGTCTCGTAGCTCGGACCGAGAAGTCCCGCGTAGACACCTTGCCGCAAGTTCAACCCGATCGCACGTCCGGCTGCGTCGCACATCGACCTCAGCTTGGCGTGATAGGCCTCGGTCAGGTCGATGAACCGCGGACCCAGTTCCGTCTCCTCCGGCCCGCTCATGGGGTTCAGGCCGGTGAGGTTCAATTGATCGGAGATGATCATCAGGTCGCCCGGCTTGAAGGCAGTGTTGATCGCTCCTGCGGCATTTGTGACGACGAGAGTCTTGACGCCGAAAGAGGTGAGCACCCGCGCGGGAAAGGCGACCTCCTGCGCACTATACCCTTCGTACGCGTGAACTCGTCCGACCATGACCGCCAGCGGTACGTTGGCGTAGCGTCCGAACAGTAGGTGGCCGGCGTGCCCCTCGACCGTCGAGCAGGGAAAGTGGGGGATGTCCTGATAGGGAATCGTGTCCGCCTCTTGGAGCTCCTTCGCGAAGGCCCCGAGCCCAGAGCCCAACACCAAGGCAACCGTGGGTCGGAGTTGAGACTTGGTAGCGAGAAACGACGCAGCTTCCCTTACTTGGTCCGCAAGCTGTCCCATGACGTTGACTACGGGTTCAGGAGGCCGGCGATGGTTGCGGTCATAAAAGTCGCCAGGGAGCCACCTAGCACTGCGCGAAGTCCCAGCTTGGCCAGATCGGACTTTCGCGTCGGCGCAAGTCCCCCGATTCCACCGAGCTGGATGCCGATGGAGCCGAGGTTGGCGAAACCGCATAGTGCGTAGGTTGCGATGAGCTCCGAGCGTGGCGCGAGCGCATTGGCTGCCTTGAGTGTGAGGAGATCGGCGTACGCTACGAATTCGTTCACGATGAGCTTCTTTCCGAACAAGCTGCCGACCTCATTGGCATCGGCCCACGGCACCCCCATCACGTATGCCAGAGGCGCGAAAATCCAGGCGAAGATCTGCTCGAGAGAGAGGCCGACGTACTGGAGTGGCCAGTTAACGAGCGCGACGAGCGATAGGAAAGCGATCAGCATCGCTCCCACGTTCAACGCCAGGTTGAGTCCGGCCCCCGCGCCCCGCGCCGCGGCATCAATAATGTTCACCTCCGTCCGTTCCACCTTGAGCTTCACCTCACCCTTGGTTAGTGGCGTACCCGTCTCCGGAACCAGAATCTTGGCCATAACGATCGCCGCCGGGGCATTCATGACGCTCGCCGCCAGCAGGAACTTGGTTTCGATCCCCATCGATATATAGGCTGCCATCATGCCTCCTGAGATGGTGGCCATGCCTCCTACCATCAAAGTGCAGAGCTCGGAGTACGTCATGCTTGCGATGTACGGCATGACCACCAACGGTGCCTCGGTCTGCCCCATGAACACATTGGCCGCCGTGGAGAGTGATTCGGCGCCACTCGTCCCCATGGTGCGTGCCATGATCTTTGCCATGAACAGGACGAGCTTCTGCAGGATGCCCAGGTAATAGAGGACGCTAAAAAACGAAGATATATAAATAATGGTGGGCAGGGCCTTGAACGCGAAAATGAATCCCAGAGTTTCCTGGTTGGCGAGGGGTCCAAAGAGGAACGCCGCCCCGGCGTCGGCCTTCTCCAGGCCCGCCGTGACCCCCCTACTGATCCAGTCGAGGCCCTTCTCGCCCCAAGACCACTTCATGACCATCAAGGCGAAGGCGAATTGAAGTATGAGGCCCCAGAGGATCAGCCGCGGGTTCACGTTCTTGCGGTCGGTTGAAAACGCGTAGGCGATACCGAGGATCACGACCAGCCCCACGACTCCAATGAAACGGTCTATCATCACGTCTCCTTCGCCGGATCAAGGACTCTGTGTACAAGAGGAACAGGCGCCGGGGGCTCATCTTGAATGTGGTAAGCGCCGGCGAGCAACTGTTCGACTTCTTCCAACCGCCGGTTATCGTTGTAGTGAATCGTCACCAGGGTATCGCCTGCCGATAGGCGGTTCCCAATCTTGCTATTGACGACCAGTCCGACAGCGGGATCGATGATGCCGTCCACCGTCTCGCGTCCGGCTCCGAGCAACATGGCTGCGACTCCGAGTGATTCGGTGTCGATGCGTCCCACGTATCCCGCCCTTGGACCCCGAACTTCTTTGCGGTGCGCCGCCTCCGGTAACTTGCCGGGGTCGTCGATAACGCTTGCATCCCCGTCTTGAAGTCTCACAATTTCCGTGAATTTTTCGAGGCCCTCGCCCGAGGCGATCAGGTTGGCGGCCTTCGTTTTTCCTTCATCGACATCGCTTACGACTCGGCCGAAGACTAGCATGTAGGCGGTGAGAAGCAAGGAAAGCTCCCTCAGATCCTCCGGGCCCTCGCCGCGGAGCACCGCGATCGATTCTTTCACCTCGAGAGAGTTTCCTACGTGCGTTCCGAGCGGCTGATCCATATCGCTCACCACTGCCACCGATCGTTTGCCCATGCGGTGAGCGATCGATGCGATCAAGCCCCCGAGCTCAGTGGCGGAATTGATGTCCTTCATGAACGCTCCGCTACCGACTTTTACATCTAAGACGAGTCCGGTAATTCCTTCTGCCAGTTTCTTCGACAGGATGCTGCCTACGATCAACGGGACACTCTCTACCGTCCCGGTAACATCGCGAAGCGCGTATAGCTTTCGGTCGGCCGGTGCGATCTCTTTCGTTTGACCGATGAGCGCGCAACCGGCCTTGCCCAATACTTCTCGGAACCGAGTGAGGCTCAGACCGACGTCGAATCCCGGGATGGACTCCAGCTTATCGAGCGTGCCACCGGAATGACCGAGGCCGCGGCCGGAGATCATGGGAACCGTCACACCGGCCGCCGCCGCCAAGGGAACGATGATGAGCGACGTCTTGTCGCCCACGCCGCCGGTGCTGTGCTTGTCGATCTTCTCGCCGGGAATATCGGAGAGATCGAGGACCGAGCCGCTGTGAAGCATCTCTTCGGTGAGAGCCAGAGTTTCCTGTTCGGTCATGCCGACCAAAGTGACCGCCATCAAGAAGGCGGCAAGCTGGTAGTCGGGGATGGTTCCGTCGATGAGCCCCGCCATCAGAAATGCGATTTCTTGTCGGTCGAGCTCCGCTCGGTGTCGTTTGCGACGAATGATGTCGACGGCTCTCACGATGAGTTGCGGGAATGAAATTTAGTTATCAGTTATCAGTTATCAGTTATCAGTTATCAATGAGGCTTGATGGGACACGGTCGCTATCATGCCGCGGTGTGCCGGAGAGTGTCAACACGGTCGGTTAGTTACGCCATCGTTTGACAGCGTCGCGGCGTGAGCCTACCATCGTCCTGGCGAACGGAGAACGTGACATGGCAGTGGTCAAGGTCGAACATCCTCTAATAGAAGATGTGCTCACGGTCCTTCGCGATTCTTCCACGACACACGAAGAATTTCGTCGACTAACCAGGAAGCTTAGCCGGCTGCTCGTCTTCGAAGCATCGCGGGACCTACCGTTACGAGAGGTCGACGTCGAGACACCCTTGGAGACGACGCGGGGCGGACGATTGGATACCGATATCGTCCTCGTACCTGTGCTCCGAGCGGGGATGGGGATGCTGGAAGCCCTACTCGAGTTGTTCCCGGGAGCTTCGGTCGGCTACGTGGGGTTGGAGCGTGACGAAGAGACGGCCGTCGCGCGCCGTTACTACCGGAAGCTTCCGAATCTTCCCGACCGGCAGGTGTTTCTTCTGGACCCGATGTTGGCCACCGGTGGCTCGGCTCTGGCTGCTATCGAGACGCTCCAAGAGCAGGGGGCACGGTCCATCCGGCTTCTGTGCGTGGTCGCGGCCCCGGAAGGGATAGCGCTCCTTACGAAACACTGCCCCGAGGTAGATATCTACTCCGCGGCGATCGATCGGCAACTCGACGAACGAAAGTACATCCTCCCCGGGCTCGGAGACTTCGGCGACCGACTCTTCGGAACGTGATCAGAAGCGTTCGACGATCGCTTGCCGAATCTGCGACCGACGTCACCGAGCTTCGCAACGGGTAGCCCGACAACAGCTTCAGACTCATCTCTGCTGTCTTGACGGAGTTCGAGTAATTCCATAGGATAGGCTGCTCGCATGCAGGAGAGAAGCGTCGGAACGACCCCAAGTGCCGCACCAGCCATGGCCACGTGTGTGGCCGGTTGGCTTGTTCCCGGCCTGGGCCATGTGATGCTACGCCGATGGTGGCACGGGTTCATCTTCATGATGATCGTCACTACCATGTTCGGGCTCGGTCTCTACTTGGACGGAGAGCTTTTTCGTTTGGATGGAACCCGCCCGCTGACCCTTTTGGCCGGTCTTGCGGAGATGGGTGTGGGGTTGCCGTACTTCTCCGCCCGATTGCTGGAGTTGGGAGTGGGACAGGTAGAGTCCGTGACCTACGAATACGGCTATACTTTTTTGATCGTGGCTGGGCTTCTCAACATGCTCATTCTGTTGGACGCTTATGATATCGCGACCGGGCGAAAGAGCTAGATTGGAGTCCTTGGAGCTCTTGGAGCAATGACTAGCCATTTTGTGATTCTGGCGGTTTTTGCGGCCCTGGTTTCGGGGGCGTTCGCACTGCTGATGCGAGAAGGTCGTTCGCACCAGATACGTTTCGGTGTCTTCGTGTTCTTTTGCTTCGTCGCCTCGGCTTTCGTTCTGGGTTGGCTCATGTTGCCCTTCCCCTCCTGAAAGTCAGGGGAGCGGGAGCGCCTAGTGATCCTTTCGTTCCTGCGCTGGTGGAGCCCTCTGCTGGCGTACATGGTGGTCATTTTTCTCGTGTCCTCTGCTTCCCGACCCTCGCTGCTCCAGTACGCGCCCGATTACATGTGGCACTTCGTTGGGTATTTCGTCATGGGATTGCTCGCGATTCGTGCGTTCGCGCGCGGCCTTGAATACCCTGCTGGGGGGAAAGCGGCACTGTTCGGCGTTATGCTCGCCTTGGTCTACGCTGTGAGCGACGAGTGGCACCAAAGTTTCGTCCCGGGTCGAGTCGCTAGTCTTCATGACATCACCGCGGACGCCATGGGCATCATAAGCGCCGTCGTAGCGCTCTACATCGGTTGGTCCTGGAAGGGCACGGCGGGAGAGCCTTCAGCTGTCGCGCAGGCGCGCAGCCGCCGAAGCGACAGGCCTGGGGGTGGGGCCCCAGGCCATTGATGAATGAGTACTAAGCCATGACAACTAAGCAAGACACCGAAATCTACGTCGTCAGGGTCGGTTCGGTCTCGCGACGGCTTGGACGGTTTGCACCGGGGGAGGCCAGGGCATCGCGATGATCGTCGAAGCCCACTAACGATGACAGGGCGGCAAGGGGGAGTCATGGAAATCAAGAAGGTAGGTGTGGTGGGTTGTGGTCTTATGGGATCCGGGATCACCCAGGTATCCGCCGACTCCGGTTACGAGACAGTCGTACACGAGATTAACAGCGATCTCCTTCAGAAGGGTTTGGGCAACATCGACCGGTTCCTCAGCAAAGGCGTCAGGAAGGGTAAACTCACGGAGGACAGAAAGAAAGAGATCCTGAACCGGGTCCACGGAACCACGCGGCTACAGGACCTCAGTGGGGCCGATCTGATCATCGAAGCGATTGTCGAGAACCTAGACGCAAAATTCGAGTTGTACCGAGCGCTCGACGAAATAAGCGGACCGGAGACGATTTTTTCGAGCAATACGTCTTCGCTTTGCATCACGCAACTCGCCGCGGGCACGAAGCGCCCGCAACGCTTCGTAGGGCTTCACTTCTTCAATCCGGTGCCGCTCATGAAAGTGGTGGAGGTGGTCTCTACCATCATCACGGAATCCGGGGTCCCCGAGCTCGTCTCCGGTTTTGCTCGCTCGTTGGGAAAAACGCCCATCCGGGCGCCCGACCGACCGGGCTTCATCGTCAATCGGCTTCTCGTTCCCTATTTGCTGGACTCGATCCGAGCGCTGGAAGAAGGCGTGGGCAGCAAGGAGGATATGGACGCTGGGATGAAGCTCGGGTGTGGACATCCAATGGGCCCGTTCGAGCTCTTAGACTTCGTGGGGCTGGATACGACGTTCTACATTGCTAACATTATGTATGAGGAATTTCGGGAAAAGCGTTTCGCTCCGCCGTCTCTTCTGCGACGAATGGTCCTGGCCGGTCAGTTGGGGCGGAAGTCGGGTAAAGGGTTCTATGATTACGCGTGAGGGAACATGACATTTCAAAACTTGTTGACCGAGACCCGTGACGGGATCGCGTTCGTAACCATCAATCGACCCAAGCAACTCAATGCGCTCAACGAAGAGACGATTGGCGAGCTGGATAAGCTCTTCGCCGATTTGGAGGCGGACGAGGCCGTCAAGGGAGTCATCGTCACCGGCTCGGGAGAGAAGGCTTTCGTGGCCGGTGCGGATATCAAGGAACTGGCCGCAGAGACTCCTACCACCGGACACCAAACGACCTTGCGCGGGCAGTCGGTGATGCGAAGAATGGAGACGTCTGGGAAACCCGTGGTGGCCGCCATCAACGGATTTGCGCTCGGCGGGGGGATGGAGCTGGCGCTCGCCTGTCACATTCGCGTCGCCGCCGAGGAGGCGAAGATGGGTCTCCCGGAAGTTAAGCTGGCTGTGATCCCCGGCTACGGAGGAACACAGCGCTTGGCTCGGATCGTGGGCAGAGGCAGGGCGCTGGAATTGATCCTGACCGGGGAGATGATTGACGCGGCGGAGGCCCACCGCATCGGGTTGGTGAACCGGGTCGTGCCGCGAGCCGAGCTACTCGGCGAGGCGGAGGCTTTGATGCGCAAGATTCTCGCCAATGGACCACTGGCGATACGTTATGCGATTCGTGCGGTGGATCAAGGTCTCGATGGCAGCCTTGAGAAAGGCCTGGACCTGGAGGCCTCGCTTTTCGCGATTCTCTGTGCGACGGAAGATATGAAGGAAGGTATGCAAGCGTTTCTCGAGAAACGCGCAGCCAAGTTTAGGGGCCAATGAATTTTCTTCTTCCGCTCTTCCCTCTCCCTTTGGGAGAGGGTGGCGTCAGGACACGCGGGGCCGTTAGAAAGGTGGCCGGACGCCGGGTGAGGGTTCCTTGAAGATCTTAGAAGGCAAACCCAGCGGGAAGGGGCTCCGCTTTGGAGTGGTGGTGGGCCGCTTCAACAGTTTCGTAACCGACAAGCTTCTCGACGGGGCCCTCGAGGCTCTGAAGGGTTGCGGAGTGGAAGAGGACGATATGGTTGTGGTTCGGGTGCCCGGTTCTTTCGAGATCCCTCCGGTAGCGAAGAAACTCGCCGACTCGGGTCGTTTCCATGCCGTGGTCTGTCTTGGCGCTATTATCAAGGGGGAGACCCCCCACTGGGACTACCTCGGCCGGACGGTATCGGATGCGATCGAGAGGACCGCGCTCGAATCGGGCGTTCCTCTGACGTTGGGGATTATCACAACCGAAACACGAGACACTGCGCTCGCGCGCGCCGAGGAGCGGGGAGATAACCGAGGTTACAACGCGGCCATCGCCGCGGTAGAGATGGCGGACCTCTATCGCCAGATGGAAGGGAGTCACTAGGTCCCCCGTGTTGAGGCCCGGGGCGCGGTTGCCGGGTGGTCGGGGTGTTGTCCAGAGCGGGGAAGCATTGTGGGTTCACGAAGGAAAGGACGGGAGCTGGCAGTCCAAATGCTCTACCAATGGGAGATCAGCGAAGAGCCCATCGCGCGAGTGCAAGAGTCGTTTTGGAAGCTGCGGGAGGCCGCCGATGAGACGCGGAGTCTCGCCCAGCGGCTCCTCACGGGAACGGTCGATCATCTTGGGGAGATTGATGAATTGATAGCCAAGCATGCCGAGCACTGGCGACTGCCTCGGATGGCGGCTGTGGACCGTAACATTTTGCGATTGGCGATCTATGAATTCCTCTATGAAGAAGTGCCCAAGCCGGTCGTCATTAACGAGGCGCTCGAGGTGACGAAGAGGTTCTCCAGCCCCGATGCGGTGCAGTTCGTGAACGGTGTCTTGGATGCCGTTCGCGCGAGCATCGAAGCTCCGGAGGCGAGTTAGACTCCGTGGCCGATCTCCCAATTCCTCCCGACCGGCGCGACAAGCTGGAGGCGTTGCGCCAACTCGGGGTCGATGTCTATCCCACTCGCTACGACCGGACGCATTCCGTGACCCAGGCCGTGGAGGAGTTCTCTCCTCGCAGTACGGAGGAGCTCGAAGAGGCAGCACCCCGGGTGCAGGTGGCCGGTCGCCTGGTCGCACTCCGCGGTCACGGGAAGACAGCGTTTGCGCATTTATCGGATGGAGCCTCTCGGCTTCAGGTGTACATCCGCAAGGATACGGTCGAGTCTCCTGGATTCGAGATCTTCAAGGAACTGGACCTGGGAGACTTTATCGGCGTAGCGGGGCCGATGTTCCGCACCCGCACCGGCGAGTTGACAGTCAAAGCCGAGCAGCTAACGTTTTTGGCGAAATCGCTCCTCCCGCTTCCAGAGAAGTGGCACGGCCTGGCGGATAAAGAGATACGGTACCGCCAGCGCTACCTGGACCTGGTGTCTAACGTCGACGTGCGAGAGGTCTTCGTCACTCGCAGCCGTGTGATTCGCGAGATGCGCTCGTTTTTCGATGCGCGAGGCTACATGGAGGTGGAGACGCCGATGCTGCAATCGATCGCCGGTGGTGCGGTGGCGAGGCCGTTCAAGACATTCCACAACACGTTGGGGATCGATCTCTACCTTCGCATCGCGCCCGAGCTCTACTTGAAGCGCTTGGTCGTGGGTGGACTGGAAAAGGTGTACGAGATCAACCGGAACTTTCGCAATGAAGGAATTTCGTACAAACACAACCCTGAGTTCACGATGTTGGAGTTTTACGAAGCCTACAGCGATTTTCGATCGATGATGGATCTTACCGAGGATCTCTTCGTTCAGCTGGCGCAGCAAGTTGCGGGCAGCGAAGAATTGGAATATCAGGGCCAGAAGATCAAGTTTACACCTCCCTATCCTCGGGTCACGATGCTCGACGCTACGCGCGAAGCACTGTCACGAAAGGGTGTCGAGGCTTCCGAGACAGAGCTCCGCGACCCCAAGGCCCTGATGGCGATCTTCGAGCGACTCGACGTTGGGTTCGACCCCGCCGATCCCTGGGGAAAACTCTTGGCGAGTCTCTTCGAAGAAGTCGCGGAGTCCGAGCTAATTCAGCCTACTTTTATTTATGACCATCCGCTGGACGTCTCGCCGCTCTCCAAGAAGAAACCGGACGACCCGACATTGGTGGAACGATTCGAGCTCTTCGTGGCGGGAATGGAGTGCGCCAACGGGTTCAGTGAGCTCAACGATCCCGAAGATCAAAAAGAGAGATTTGAGATGCAGCTTAGCCAGAGAGAGCGTGGCGACCAGGAAGCTCACGTCATGGACGAAGACTACATCCGAGCCTTGGCGCACGGGTTACCGCCAACTGGCGGGGAGGGTATCGGTGTGGATCGCTTGGTCATGATTCTTACCGATTGCCGTTCTATCCGTGACGTGATCTTGTTTCCCCACATGCGACCAGAAGCCACTTCATAACCTCCACCCATGCCGTACGAGATCGTCATTTCGCTGCGCTACCTGCTGGCGAAGCGGAAGCAGGTCTTCATCTCCGTCATCTCGGCGATCTCCACACTCGGTGTCGTCGTGGGAGTCATGATCTTGCTCATCGCCATCGCTATCATGACAGGCTTCCAGGGTGAGCTCAGGTCTCGGATTCTGGGTGCAGCATCTCACCTTAGTATTTACAGCCTGGAGGGTCGCGCCATTCGGAACTACTCCGAGGTCACCGAAATCCTGGCGTTACTTCCCGGAATCGAGGGGGCCGCTCCGGTGATCTACGGGAAGGCCTTGGTCTCGAGCGGCACCGGTTCGGGGTTGGTCACCTTGAAAGGCGTGGATCCAATCCTAGAGGCGTCGGTCACGGAGTTCGCGGAGAAGATGGTGGCGGGAACGCTCGAAGGCCTCGCCGCACCACCCGAGGAACGTGATGGGTCTCCGCTCCCGGGCATGGTGATTGGTGAGGAATTGGCGATGACTCTGGGAGTCCTGGTGGGCGATACCGTAAACGTCACATCACCCGAAGGGCATCTCACTCCTTTCGGCATGCTCCCGCGCAGCCGCCGCTTTCGGATCGCGGGCATCTATCGCGTGGGACTCTATGACTTCGATAACGCGTGGGCGTTGGTGGAGCTCGAGGATGCGCAGAGGTTGCTCGGCTTCGCGGACGAAGCCATCTACGTGGAGACCCGGGTTGACGACATTTATGCCGTGAAGTCTCTCGGGGTCGAAGCTAGAGCGAAGCTGGGAACTGGCTACGGAAGCGTGGATTGGATGGAGATGAACCGCAGTCTGTTTTCTGCGCTCTGGCTCGAGAAGATGGTGACGACCATCTTTATTAGCTTCATTGTCGGAGTCGCCGCTCTCAACATCGTCGCTAGCCAGATCATGATCGTAATGGAGAAGACGCGGGACATTGCGATCCTTCGATCGATGGGTGCCACCGCGCGGAGCATCATGACGATTTTCATGCTGCAGGGCTTGACTATCGGTGTGATCGGCACGTTAGTAGGGGCGGTGCTGGGAGTGAGCGTTTCATGGGTACTCGACCATTACCAGGTGATTCACATTCCCGAGGATGTCTACCAGCTGACGTACGTTCCTTTCAAGCTGCTACCGATGGATTTCCTCCTGGTGGTATTGGGTGCACCCCTGGTTTGTTTTCTGGCCACTCTCTATCCGGCCAGGCGGGCCTCACGGCTCAACCTCACGGAGGCGCTTCGCTATGAGTGAAGTTCTTCTCGAGGCTCGAGGGCTTGTAAAAGGTTTTCTCTCCGGGGCGAGCTATCTCCCAGTTCTGCAGGAAGCGAACTTCACGGTTCAAAAAGGGGAGATGGTTGCCATCGTGGGCGCGTCCGGGGTTGGCAAGAGCACCTTGCTACACGTGCTCGGGACCTTGGACGAACCGGAACGAGGCTCGGTGTCGGTAGAAGGCGAGGACGTTTTCGCTCTTAGCGAGCCGAAACGCACCGAGTTGCGCAATCGAACTATCGGATTCATCTTTCAGTTTCATCACTTGCTGCCCGAGTTCTCGGCCCTGGAGAACGTGATGATGCCGTTGCTGATAGGGCGGACACCGGCTGCCGTCGCCCGCGAGCGCGCCGCCCGACTATTGGAAGCTTTGGGGTTAGCCGATCGGGCGGAGCATCGACCTGGTCAGCTATCGGGTGGGGAGCAGCAGAGGGTGGCGGTGGCGCGCGCCTTGGTGGCTCAGCCACCTTTGGTCTTGGCAGACGAACCGACCGGCAATCTGGACGCGAGAACCAGTGAAGAGCTGGTGGGCCTCCTGGTCAGGCTACATCAAGAACGGGGCCTGACGTCGGTCCTAGTCACGCACAGTCAACAAATTGCGTCGGTTTGCGATCGGGTCGTCTCTATGGAAGACGGTCGGCTGCGCGAGCACAAAGCTTGAAGAGACGTTGCTTTGACGCCGCCCGACGCGCATGCTATTCTCCGTTCGACTCGAGCCGCGAGTGTGGGTCATGTGGAGGAACCACCACATATCCAGGATCTTACGGGCTGTGCTATAATACGCGTACAATGGTCGGGTGGAGGATATGTTCGAGCGGTATACCGAACGAGCTAAGCGGGTAATCTTCTTTGCCCGATACGAAGCAGCGCAATTAGGCAGTAATTCGATCGAGACGGAGCACCTCCTGCTCGGCCTGATTCGAGAGGGTAAAGGCTTAACTAGTCGCCTCTTCGCCAAGTCCCACCTGTCCATGGAAGGCATCCGCAAAGAAATCGAGGGTCGCATTGTCATTCGCGACCAGGTCTCGACTTCGGTGGAGATCCCCCTCTCCGCGGAGTCGAAGAAGGTACTGACGCATGCAGCCGAGGAAGCAGAGCGCCTAGTTCACAACTATATAGGCACCGAGCACATCCTCTTAGGTATTTTGCGCGAAGAAAAGTCCGTCGCCGCCACCATCCTCGCCGAGCGAGGGATGCACATCAACGCGGTACGCGAGGACATCGTTCAAGAGCTGAATCAGAAGGCTACCATGTCGAAAGCGAAGGAAACGCCGCTTCTCACGGAGTTTAGCCGAGACCTGACGGAAGCCGCCAGCCGTGGCCAGCTGGATCCTTTGATCGGGAGGGAAGACGAGCTCGACCGGGTTATCCAGATACTCTGCCGGCGGACGAAAAACAACCCAGTGCTCATCGGCGAGCCTGGGGTAGGGAAAACCGCGATAGTCGAGGGGCTGGGCACCAAGATCGTCCATGGAGACGTCCCGCTGTTCCTATCGGACAAGCGGATCCTGGCGTTGGATATCTCGTTAATCGTGGCTGGCACTAAATACCGAGGGCAGTTCGAAGAGCGGTTGAAGACGATTATGAAGGAGCTGACTGAGAATCCCAACGTGGTCATCTTCATCGACGAGCTCCATACGTTGGTAGGCGCCGGTTCTGCAGAGGGTTCGCTCGACGCGGCCAACATATTGAAACCGGCACTGTCTCGCGGCGAGATTCAGTGTATCGGAGCTACGACGCCCGCCGAGTATCGCAAGTACATCGAGAGGGATCGAAGTCTGGAGCGCCGTTTCCAAGGCGTGAAGGTTGCCGGTCCGAGCGAGGCGGAGACCATCGAGATCCTGAACGGGGTCAAGGATCGCTACGAAAGGTTCCACCACGTTGCGTACAGCGTCGAGTCGCTCGAGGCCGCGGTGTACCAATCCCATCGATACATCACCGATCGCTTCCTCCCCGACAAGGCCATCGACTTGCTTGACGAGGCAGGATCGCGCGTCAAGCTGCGTGAATCGTCCTTCTCCACCGAGTTCGCGGACCTGAAGAAGCAAATTCGGGTTGGAGCGGACCGCATGGACGACGCGATCGCGAACAAGGACTTCGAGCGCGCTGCCATGTATCGCGATGAGGAGATTTCCCAGCGGGAGAACCTACAGTTCATCCGAAAACGGTGGGAGCTGAAGAACTTCGACCGTCCGGAAGTTGTGCGCAAGGACATCGACGAAGTCGTTTCGAAGTGGACTGGAATTCCGCTGGTCTCGATCAAAGAAGAAGAGAGCGAGAAGCTCCTTCGTATGGAAGAGGAGCTTCACAAGAGGATCGTCAGTCAAGACCCCGCCATCTCGGCGTTGTCCCGAGCCATCCGGCGCTCGCGCGCGGGGCTCAAGAGTCCGAGCCGACCGGTCGGGTCGTTCATCTTTCTTGGGCCCACCGGCGTCGGGAAAACCGAAGTTGCCCGTTGCCTCGCGAATTTCCTATTTGGTTCCGAGAAGGCCCTGACCCGTTTCGACATGAGCGAGTACATGGAAAAGCACTCGGTGTCGAAGCTCATCGGCTCTCCACCCGGGTACGTCGGTCATGAAGAAGGTGGCCAGCTGACCGAAAAAGTAAAGCGTAATCCGTACTGTGTCATTTTGCTAGACGAAATCGAAAAGGCTCACCCGGACGTCTTCAATATCCTCCTACAGGTCTTCGAGGATGGACAGCTAACGGACGGGTTGGGCAACACAATCGATTTCAAGAACGCCATTCTGATCATGACTTCCAACATCGGCGCTCGTTACATCGAGAAGAAGGGGCGGGTCGGTTTTCAGTCCGATGATGAACAAGTGACCTCGGTTCGAATCAACGAAATGGTCTTAGGGGAGGTGAAAAAGACGTTCAACCCGGAATTCATCAACAGGGTCGACGAAATCATCATTTTCGACGCCCTTAGTGACGACGACCTTAGAAAAATTGTGGGCCTCTTGGTTGAACAGATGAACGAGAACCTGCGGGACAAGAAGCTACAGATCGCGGTGACACCCGAGGCAGTAGAGTGGATTATTGAGAGTACCTGTCGCGATCGTTCATATGGTGCCCGGCCGCTTCGGCGCGCATTGCAAAAACACGTAGAGGATCCGCTTTCGGAGGCATTCATTCGTGGCACTCTTACGCCTGGTCGGCTTGTGGAGATCTACCCGGATGGCGACAAGCTGGCGCTCCGCCAAGGAGACGCTGTGGAGGAAGGGCAACCCCTTTCGGTCTGAACACCTGACGGGTTCGCGTGTGCTGGCAACCCTCGTGGCCAGCCTGCTCCTTCCTGCGTTACTCTTCGCGCAGGGTGAAATCATCGAAGGAATAGAGATCGTAGGGAACCGCTCTGTCGACGCCGGTACCTACCTCTTCCACATCAACTCCAAGGTCGGCGACTCCTACGACGAAGAGAAGGCGCTCGCCGATTTCCACCGCCTCTGGAATACCGGCTTCCTAGATGACCTCACGCTGGCAACTCGTGACGGTGAGCAGGGTAAGATCTTGACGTTTTCGGTCGAGGAGCGCGAGCGCGTCCGCACTATCGAGTATCTAGGCTCAAAGTCCCTCAGCCAATCTGATATCGAGGAGAAGCTCAAGGAAGAGGATGCCCAGATCAAGATGGACTCTTTCTACGACCCTGCCCAGGTGGTGAGGGTAACGAAGATCATCCGACAGATGTTGAACGACAAGGGACTTCCCAACGGCGAAGTCTCCAGCACCGTGACCAATGTAGAGGCCGGCGTGCAAGTTGCCTTCAACATTAACGATGAGCGCAAGCTCACCATTAAGAGCGTCAACTTCGTAGGAGCGGAAGAGTTCTCTCAATGGCAGCTCAAGTGGGGCATGAAGAAGACCAAGGAGAGTCACCTCCTGGCGTTTCTCCAAGGCGGCAGTCTGTTTACCGATGAGAAGTTTGCGGAGGACGTCGAAACGCTCCGGGAGCTATACCTCAATCAGGGTTTCGTCGATGTCAGCTTCGGTGAGCCCGAGGTAGTTTACGAAGACGGTAACTCCCGATTCATGTTCTGGAGTAAACCGAAGCGGTTCGTTACCCTCAACATCCCCGTCTCCGAGGGTAAGCAATATCGCGTGGGTGAGGTCAGCGTCGATGGGGCGACGGTGTTCCCCGAGACGTTCGTGAAGGCCTTCTTCAATCTGCAACCCGGTGAGGTCTATAACGAGTCCACCATCGTCAAAGGGATGGAGAAATTGCGAGAGCTCTATGGCGCCCGGGGCTACGTTCAGTTCACCGGGTTTCCCGTCAAACGGCCTCAGACGGGCTCGGATCTCGTCGATGTCACGATCAACTTGCAGGAAGACAAGCAATACTTCGTGAATCGCATCGAGTTCGAAGGCAACAGCAGCACCCGCGACAAAGTCGTCCGGCGCGAGGTCTGGCTGAACGAGCAGGATGTCATGAACATGGAACTGCTCAAGCTCTCCATACAACGGATTAACCAGCTCGGTTACTTTCTGCCTATCGAGGCGCCCCAGATCGAGCCGGTTCCGGGCGAAGAGAATAAGCTCAACGTCGTTCTTCCGGTGCAGGAACAAAACAGGAACCAATTCCAATTCGGTGGCGGCGTGTCGGGTTTGGAGGGTGCCTTCATCAACGTGTCCTTTTCCACCGCCAACTTTCTGGGTCGGGGAGAGACCGCTTCTTTCGCGGTTCAGACCGGAAGCCGGACCCAGAATTTTCAGATTTCTCTCCAGGAGCCGTGGTTTCTCGATAAACCGATCACCGTGGGGTTCAGCGTTTTCAAGCGCCTAATCAAATTGCCTCAGTTCACGCAAAGGGACACCGGTGCGAATTTCACCTGGGGGATGCCCCTAAAGCGGTTCTCCCGGTTCTTCGTGAACTACGGCTACACGGTCATCGAGACGTCCGAGCCGGATACGGATCTGTTCGACAGCTTCTTCGGGGGGGGACTCGGTGGCTTGGGCCTCGGGGGCTTCGGGGGGGGCTTCGGGGGGCTCGGGTTTAATCCATTCTTTGGCGCCTTCGGCAGTTTCAATCAGAGCCGAGTCACGCCGACTTACGTCCTCAATACCGTTGACAACCCGATGTTTGCTTACAAGGGGAAGCGGTATACAGCGAGCTTCGCATTTGCCGGAGGACCGCTGGGAGGAACGGTCAACTACTACAAGCCGACCTTCGAGGGTATTTGGTATCTCCCGGTTACCCGCAAGAGCAATTTCGGTTTCCGGGCCATGACCTCATGGCTGCAGGGTTTTGGGGAAGTGGAATCGGCTAACACCATCGACGGGATTCCAATTTTCCAACGATTCTTCATGGGAGGCGAGAACCAGATCCGGGGGTACGACATCCGCTCGCTGGGGCCGCGACTCATCAGAGACGATGGGGTCACCGTTTTGGTCGGCGGGACCAAGATGATGCTGTTCAACATGGAGTACTATATTCCGCTGGCGGGACCGCTGCGGGCAGTGTTATTCTTTGATGCTGGCCAGACGTTTGCCAAGGAAGACCCGATAAGGTTGTCGATGTTCAATGAGATTGCTACATCAACCGGAGCCGAAATGCGTTTCCTGGTACCAATGCTCAACGTGCCTTTTCGGTTGATTTTCGCATACAATCCGAACTCGGAGCGGTTCTTCCAACCGTCCACCGCGTTCCGTTTCGGCATCGGCTCGACTTTCTGATGCCGGCTCGCTTCCTCCTTGGCCGACATCCATATCGGTCGCCGGTGAGCCTAGCAAGACATTCTTAAGGAGCACGGAGTCATTTCGTATGGAGAATCAAATAGTCATGTCAAAAGGAGTAGCCATGAAGTTCATTTCGTTCGCCCTAGGGGCCATCTTCGTTGCCGCCTTGCCTGCGTTGAGCGCGGGACAGGCTGGCGTCACGACCCAAGTGAAGATCGCCGTCATCGATATCGATCGGGTGGCGCAGGAATCGACCCCCGGTAAAGCACTTTTCGAGAAGCTCAGAGTCGAAAATGACAAGTTGGCTTCCGAGCGTCAACAACGGGAGGAGGAGATTCGCGACCTGCAGACCAAGGCCGCCTCGGATGTTCTTTCCCAGGATGCCCAGGCGCGGCTGGCACGCGAGATCGAGCGAAAGCGCACCGACGCACAGCGTTGGTTGGAGGACGCGCAGGGTGAGTTCCAGGAAAAGCAGAAGCAAGAGGAGGCCGCGTTCCAAGCCACGCTCGGTCCGATCGTGGAAGCGGTCGCTCGGGAGGCAGGGATCGGCCTCATCTTCCGTGTCACACCCGGACTCACCTTTGTTCTCGATCCAAACCTCGACCTGACCCCGATGGTCATACAGCGGTTGAACTCCGGGCCAGCTGCTGGTGCGGCGGCGCCCACCGGGGCGGGCGAAGGAGCGGAAACAGCAGCGCCCACCGAGGCGGGCGAAGGAGCGGAAACAGCAGCGCCCCCTCCGTCGGATCCTCAACAGAACTAGAGCTCACCAGGACTTCTACGTCGTGCCCGGGCTCGACATTCAGCAGATCATGGAGCGGCTTCCGCACCGCTACCCTTTGCTCCTCGTGGATCGAGTGCTTGAGCTGGATCCCGGCCGTCGCATCGTGGCCCTCAAGAACGTCACCTTCAACGAGGAGTTTTTCCAGGGGCACTTCCCGGGCCTCCCTTTGATGCCGGGCGTTCTCATTTTGGAGGCTATGGCCCAGGCGGGTGGGATCTTGGTCCTTCCCGAGGGCGGTAGTGCAGTGGGAAAAACCTTTTACCTTGTGGGTGTCGATAATGCCAAGTTTCGGCGTACCGTCGTTCCCGGAGATCAGCTCACCATCAAGGTGAGAGTTACCAAGGCGCGCGGTAACTTCCGTAAGTTATCGGGGCAGGTCGAGGTCGATGGTCAACTCGCCGCGGAGGCCGAGCTAACCCTTACCGGAGTGGATCCCGCATGAAAGCGGCGACCGTAGAGTGTCACCCCACGGCGATCGTGCATCCGGGCACTCGGATGGCGGATGGAGTTCGTGTCGGTGCGTACGCCGTGATTGGCGAGCACGTTACGATCGGCCGGGACACGGTGGTGGAAGTGAACTCGGTCGTCGATGGCTATACGACGATCGGGGAGCGCTGTCGGGTGTTCCCGTTTGCGTCGATCGGCTTGGAACCCCAGGACCTGAAGTTCCGAGGCGAAAAGTCCACCCTCGAGATAGGCAACGACAACGTATTCCGCGAGTTTGTGACCATTCATCGTGGCACTGTCGGGGGAGGGGGCCGTACTGTTATTGGCGACTCCAACCTCTTCATGGCCTACACTCATATCGCCCACGATTGCATCGTTGGCGATTCCACCGTCTTTGCGAATGGCGCGACCCTGGCCGGCCATGTGCTGGTCGAGGATCACGCGACCATCGGGGCTTACAGCGGAGTCCATCAGTTCTGTCGCGTCGGTCCCTATGCCTTCGTAGGTGGCTATACGGTTGTGACTCAAGACGTATTGCCGTTTTCGCGAACGGTCGGCAATCGCGCTCGTCTGTACGGAATCAATACCGTGGGTTTGGCGCGGCGTCAGTTCTCTCGAGAACGCATCTCTGGTCTCCGTCACGCATTTCGTATCCTGCAGCAGTCGAAGCTCAATGTCTCGCAGGCCGTCGCTCGCCTCGAAGCTGAATTGGCGAACGAGGATGTCCGCCTCCTGGTGGACTTCATTCGCTCCTCCAAAAGGGGTGTCGTGATCAAGCGTGGCCGAGAGCGAGGCGAACCGGTGTGAGCTCTTCCGAGCCAGCCGATAGCCTACCGATACCCCCTGACAGCACGCTCGGCCTCATCGCCGGCAATGGCGAGTTCCCGCTACTCGTTCTGGACGAAGCGCGTCGGCGCGGCGTCGAGGTCGTCGCGCTCGCCATCGAGGGGGAGACGGACTCCCGCATCGAGGACCGGGGAGCCACCGTGCATTGGATCGGCCTCGGGGAGGTCAGCCGGTGCATCAAGTTGTTCAAAAAGGCGGGAGTGACTCGGGCGATCATGGCCGGGCAGGTGAAGCACAAGAAGATCTTCCGATCCCTTCGGCCCGATCCCGGGCTGCTTCGCGTTTTGTCGCGAATGAAGTCTCGAAACACCGATGCGATACTCGGTGCGGTGGCGGACGTGCTGGCAGAAGAAGGCATTCAGTTGCTGGACTCGACATCGCTGCTGCGTTCTTGGGTTGCGACGGAAGGAGTCTTGGGAAAGCGAAAGCCGAGCGCGGGAGAGAAGAAAGACATTGCGTTCGGTTTGCGAATGGCTCGTGAGATAGCGCGACTCGACGTCGGACAAACGGTGGTGGTCAGAGGCGGAGCCGTGGTTGCAGTGGAGGCGATGGAGGGAACCGACGAGACCATCCGGAGGGCGGGCGGCATCGTTTCCGGCGGCTTGACGGTGGCGAAGGTAGCTCGGCCCTCTCAGGACATGCGATTCGACGTGCCGGTGGTTGGTCCACGGACCATTGAAGTCATGGCCGATGTCGGCTGTGTGGTGTTGGCTTTGCAAGCCGAGAGGACTCTGCTGTTGGAGCGGGAAACACTAGTGGAGAAGGCCAACGATTCCAAGATCGTCGTCATTGGAGCGGTGTAGTCGCCAGTGAGTCGAAAAAGTGGCTCAGGCGGCGAGGGGCCGGTCCCGGTAGCGGTCGTCGGGGTTGGCGCTCTGGGGAGTCGTCACGCCCGCGTCTATTCCGATCTGCCTGGGGCCGAGCTCGTCGGTGTTGCGGATCTCGATCTCGATAGAGCCCGATCGGTTGCCGACAAGTACGGGGTGGCCGCCACGACGGATTACCGCGAGTTTCTTTCCCGAGTTAGAGCCGCAAGCGTCACCGTGCCCACCGTCGCCCACCGTGAAGTCGCGGTCGACCTCATGGAGGCGGGGGTAGACGTCTTGGTCGAAAAGCCGATGGCCGCGGCCTTGGATGAGGCGGAAGAGATGATAGACACGGCTCGCGAGAACGAAAGAGTCCTCGGGGTGGGCCACACCGAGCGATACAACCCTGCGGTCGAGGCGCTTCTCGATTACTGCAGAGATCCTCGCTTCATTGAGGTCCACCGCCTTGCATCTTTCAACCCGCGGAGCTTGGATATCGACGTCGTCTTGGACCTAATGATTCACGATCTCGACGTGGTCGGCTCGCTCGTTCGATCCGACATTCAACACGTCGAGGCGATTGGGGTGCCGGTCTTGACGGAAAGAGCGGATATCGCCAACGCCCGCCTCCGGTTCAAATCTGGCTGTGTCGCGAACTTGACCGCAAGCCGCATATCCCAGGAGAAAATGCGGAAGTTGCGGGTCTGGGAACGGGAGAGTTATGTGTCGCTGGACTACCTCGCTCAGGAAGCCTGGTCCTACCGGTTGGAGAGAAGTGAGGGGATGCCCCAAGTGGTGCGGCAGAAGCTACCGGCCGAGAACCAGGAGCCACTCAAGCGAGAATTGGAAGACTTTCTAGCGGCGGTCATCGTCCGCGGCACGCCCCGCGTTTCTGGCGAGGACGGGCTGAAAGCGCTTCGATTGGCGCATCTTGTGATAGGGGCGATGGAGGAGAACGGTGGTGCCTAGATCCTGGTGGCCGTCAAAATACCGAGTTGCCAGTATCGGGCTAGCCACACGGGCTTGCAGCCCGTGGACTAGGCGCCATAGTGTTCCGTTGCCACAATCGGTTTGGCCGGGCGCCTCCCGCTGGCTATAATCCAAAAGACCCTCACATTCAGCAACTTCGAGCGACAGGGTCACGCGAGACACGCTATTGCACCGCACCAAGTACGGACATGGAAGGCAGCTCGCGGGTATCCGTCGGGGTTCGCCGGTTGCGCCGAAGAGAAGATCGCGCAAGAGTTCGGCCGAGGTAGAGCCTCCTCAGCACGGACTCGGGTTCGAGGCCTTCATTCCTCTTGCCGATCGCGAGCAGTTTCCTTTCCCTCGACTTCTCGGTCCCGCCGCCGGCGTCGAACTGACGGTTTCAGAAGGCCTTGCACTCAGCAGCAGCCGCCGAGAAGGGTTTCTGGCCTCGACCATTCTCCACTTGATCCTCTTCATCATTGTGATCGTGAAGCCCGACTTGTTGGCCCCCTCCGATCGTGCGCTCAACATACCTGAAGAGGAAAAGGCACCTCTGGTCTTGTTTATGGAGCCGCCCGCTCCCGCTTCTGGTTCGCCGCTTGTCGTGCCCGCTCTCCCTCCTCCTCCTCAATCTCAGAATCCCAATCGAATGATGATTCCCAAGGCGACGAAGCCCGCCCCGCCCGACAAACGACAGGACTTCCAAACCGATTTACCATTCTCGGAAGGCAATGTAGACGAGTTTTACACCGAAAAAGAGCTCGAGGATCCCGGTGAGGAGGGTGATGAAGGTGAGCCGGACGCTCTCGAGGGCGAGGGAGAAGGAGAAGAGCAGACGGAAACCAAGCTTGCCGATCTACTTCCGAAAGACCGGTTCTCATTTACGCAGCCGAGGGTGGAGCCCGAGCCACGAACACCACTTCCCCCGGCCGGCGGCAACGGCGATCTGGGTGAGGACGGTGGAGGAGGGCCATTCGAAGACATTCGTCGTTTCATGCAAGGTAAGCAATTTCACAACCCGGAAGGCGGCTTGGTCACCGGGCGCAACAACACGCTCTACTACGACGACAAAGGAGCCGATTTCATACCCTGGCTTCGCCGCATGTTGGCGGAAGTGCGTCGCAATTGGTTGCCCCCCGTCTCGGCCTACTGGCAGTCTGGGCACGTCGCGGTGGCGGTCTCGGTTCTTCGCACCGGTGAGGTCAACGGGCTCCAGATCATGGTTCCTTCTGGAACCCGGGCACTGGATAATGCCGCCTCGGGCGCGCTTCGGGCCGCGCAATTGTTGCCGTTGCCTCCCGACTACCCCGACGCTCGCTTCGACTTCGTTCTCGTATTTTGGTACAACGAGCGCCCTTACGATCTCTTCCCGCGCTAGTGCCTCGCAAATCAGTCCTGTTCTCGCTGTTTGTCGTCTCCGCTTGTGGCGGCAAAGCGCCCCCGCCCGCGCCACCACCGCAATCCGTGCCTCCGGCGGCCGCAGCTCCCGCTAGCTCCGGGGAAACCGAGGTTCCCTCGCTACCGATTCCGATTGACCGTTTGGCGCCTCGACCCCGGATCCGAGTCGGGCTCACGACGCGAGCCGAGGTGGTTCGATTGACGGCGCCGCAACCCTTCTTCCTATCCGCCGGCGACCAGAAGTTACGGACACACGATCTGCTCGTGGAGAGGGAACTGTTAGTGGGCGCCGAAGGAGTCGTTTTCCGTGTACAAATTGCGTCGTCACCGGACCGCGAACGGGCGGAGAATCTCTTGCGAACGATCGAAGACGAAACGGGAACTTCTGGAGACATAGCCCGGGAGGCGAGCAGCGGAAGGTTCGCAGTCCGTGTTGGCAGCTGGAGTACCCGGCAGGGGGCCGCGGCAGAAAAAGAGGCGCTGGCGCGAAAAGGCTACGAGGGTTTACGAGTCGTTTCCGAGCCCTCGAGCTCCCAGCGCCCGCGACGCCTTGTGTTGCGACCGAGGGGGTCCCCTCCAATTTTCACCAGTGAGATGGCGCTGACGGCCTGGCCGGCCTCGTCCGACGCGTGGCTCGAAGTGGACGAGGCGCCGTATCGTGGAGTGATCGAGATTCGCGTGAATGCCTCGAACCGTTTCACGGTGATCAACGAGTTGAACCTCGAGGATTACTTGAAGGGCGTTGTTCCTGCAGAGCTATCGCCGGCGGTTTTTCCTGAGCTCGAAGCCATCAAGGCGCAGGCCGTCGCCGCTCGCACATATGCCGTGAAACACCGTGGGCAATTTCGCGCCGAGGGGTTCGACATATGTGATACACCGGCCTGCCAGGTTTACCAAGGTGCGGGAGTCGAACAACGTATGAGCAACGAGGCCGTCGCCGCCACGCGGGGGGAGTTGTTGACCTATGAGGGCAAGCCGGTGGATGCGATGTACACGTCGACTTGCGGCGGACGTACGGAAAACGTCGAGAACGTGTTCAACGGTGCTTCTTTTCCTTATCTCGTGAGCAAGCTGTGTTATCAGGAATCGCCCATCGTCGAGGTTCGCGCCACGGTGTCCAAGCCGTCGAGCCCCGAGTTGGCCGGCGCGGTGACTCTCGGTGTGATACCCGAGGGGGAGCTTGCGGCATTGGAAGTGTCTCAGCCGGCCACGGAGACCGAGTTTGCCCGCTGGTCGGCGAGCGCGTTTAGGAGCTTGGGGCAAAAACAATGCAAGGCGATTTCGGAAGGAAACGGAGAGGTGAGCGCCGGCCAGTTCGCCCGTTCCCTTGCGGGCGCTCTCTGCTGGGAGGGGCGACTTCCATTTCTGCTGTCGAACCTGGATACCGATCGTTTGGTGCCAACCGTGGATGCCCCTAACCTTTCTGCGGGGGAGCGACGCATGCTCGCCCACTGGATCGAAGAAGGGGTGGTTCAGCCTCCCAAGGATGGATTGGATCCGCAACGAGCGCTGTCTCGGCGCGAGGTATTGGAGAGTCTCTATCGCCTTCTTATCACTCGCGGTGAGCCTCTGTTGCGCTCGGCCCGCTTCCTCGGCCTCGAGGACGCGCAGCTGCGGTTGGAGGTGGACGATTCAGAGGAACTGTTGAAGCTCGCCCGGCGACGCTATTTGTTTCGGCAGGTAGGCGACTGGACGTACTTTTCTCCGCATCTGTCCGTCATGCCGGGTGACCGCGTTCAGTTTCACGACGGTGACGAGGGCATCGACCTTTTGGTGTTGCTATCGCGGGGTGGGAGTTTCGATCGTTCTTCGCGCTTTTCCCGGTGGGTGGTGAGAAAGACGAGTGCAGAGCTCACTGAGAGTGTCAGCGCCCGCGCTTCGGTTGGACAAGTGACCGACTTGAGGCCTTTGCGGTACGGCCGTTCCGGCCGAGTGGCGGAGCTCGAGGTGGTAGGTACGGAAGGCTCTACCGTGTTGATCGGCTTGGCCATCCGTCGGGGATTGGGCCTCCGGGAGAACCTCTTTTTCGTAGATCGCCAACTCGGCCCGGACGAGCAGGTGACGGCCTGGGTCTTTACCGGCCGCGGATGGGGACACGGGGTAGGCCTTTGTCAGGTCGGCGCCTACGGAATGGCCGCCGCGGGTCATGATTATAGAGACATCTTAGCTCATTACTATTCCGGCACGACGATTTCCCTCGACGTTCCGGTGACCTCCAAGGTACGCTGAGCGCTCTCACCGCCGCGCCCAGAAGTTGACAAGCTTCGCCGCCTCCAATAGCATTGTCGGATACCCAACCTGCCCATTATGTCAGCATTCGAAGTAACTAGTGCGGAAGAGCTAACCAAGGGTGGCATCCTGCGGGGACGCCTCGCGGATGTCAGTCTTCCGGAGATGCTCATTTTTCTCAAGGTCTCTGAGAGGACCGGCGTACTCTCGGTAGTGCAGACTGGTGTGCGCAAGGCCCTCTATTTTCTCGAGGGGAATGTTGTGTTCGCGGCCTCCAGCTTGAGCCAGGACCGGCTCGGCGAGGTATTGCTGCGGGGCGGCAAGATCTCCGCCGACGAGTACCTACAGCTATCGCAACGAATCCGTGGGGGACAACGTCTGGGGAAGGCGCTCATCGAAAGCGGTGTGCTTGCTCCCCGCGACCTCTGGTGGGGAATCGAGCAACAGGTGCGGGAGATCGTGTGGGGTCTCTTCACGTGGGAAGAGGGCTCCTTTCAGTTCGAGGAAAGCGACCGGCCGCGCGGCGAAAAAATCACCATCAATCTCGAGGTCGAGAGCCTGATCGTCGAGGGAATCCGCCGCATCAGTGGTTCTGGAGCGATCAGCAGCCATTTCGTTCCGGTAGACACGATTCTGGAAAGAGCCGAGAAGATGTCACCGATTGCCCTGGAAGCCTACGAAGAGCACGTCGTGCGACACGTGAACGGCCTTCGAACGGTTGCCGAGATCTGCAAGGAGAGCGAGATCGGGGAGGCGGAAACCCGTAAAGTGCTCTATGCTTTCATGTCGGTGGGGGTCGTATCAGTCAAGGGACGCAAGCATGCACCGCTCGATCCGGAAGCTATCGAGCGGGCCGACTATCGGGGAATGGTCGAGCTCTACAACGAAATGTACAAATATCTGTTTCGCCACATGTCGGGCGAAGTGGGTCCGATTGCAGAGATCATCCTCGAGAAGTACTTGGGCGAGCTGAAAGGACGACCGCACTCGCTTTTCGAACGGGCGAGGTTGCGCCGGGACGGCTCCCTCGATCCACACCAGATCGAATTGAATGTGTCGCGTTTGAAACCGTTCGAACGTCGGAACCATTTGGTCGAAGCCCTCAATGAGCTTCTTTATGCGGAGCTCCTGGCCGTCAAACGAACGCTTGGCGCATCTCATGAGGCTCAACTCATCCAGAGTTTCCGGACGATGAGGGGAGATAAGTGAGCTCGCGTGGGTTCCTCGGACGCCGGTTTCCGCGTGACTGGACGAAAGCGGCTCAATCTCTCTTGAATCGTGCTGAAGCTTCCTCACTTCCCAGACTCCAAACGGCGGAAATCTACGGGGCGATCACGCTGGGCGGGTTACTCGTCCTTCTCCTCATCGGACGCTGGCTCATCGGATGAGACCGTCGAGTCTGGTTGCTATAGTCGGACCTACCGGTTCTGGTAAGAGTGCGTTGGCGTTACGCCTTGCCGAAGTATTCGGTGGAGAGATCGTTGGTTGCGACGCGCTTCAAGTTTACAGGGGAGCGGACATCGGAACCGGAAAGTTGGCCGTCTCCGAGCGTAGAGGAATTCCCCACCATCTTCTCGACGTTGCCGACCCGTCCCGCGATTTCTCGGCTGCGAGCTACATTCGACTCGCGGCGCCGATCGTCAAGGATATCGACCAGCGCGGCGGACTACCTCTCGTGGTCGGAGGGACGGGACTTTATTTGAGGGCGCTGCTTCACGGTTTGTTCGATGGACCGGGTCGAGACCCCAAGCTACGGAGCCGGCTCGCAGCCATCGCGGGTCGTCGCGGCTCTCGATTCGTTCACCGTATGTTGTTGCGTCTCGATCCCGTGTCTGCGAAACGGATTCACGAGAACGATACGGTGCGGGCCGTTCGGGCCTTGGAAGTCAGTCTACTAGCCAAGCGCCCGATGAGCGATATGATGAGAGAGCGAACGAGACCTCTGATAGGCTACCGCGTCGTTATAATTGGGATCACGCCAGCTCGGCAAGAACTGGCTGGTCGGATCGAAGCTCGGATCGCCGAGATGTTCGCCGGCGGATTGATCGACGAAGTGCGGGGTCTGGTGAGCGAGTTCGGCTCCGACGCGCCGGTACTCAAGGCGATCGGCTATCGTCAGGTGGCACAGTACCTCGCGGGTGAGTGCAATCTCGAAAGGGCACGACACTTGACTCTCAAGGCGACGCTTCAATACGCGAAACGTCAAATGACCTGGTTTCGCCGGGAAGAGGGTGTGGTTTGGTTCGCCGGTAGCGGTAATGAGCCTGAAGTAGTGGAGGCAATTGAGCAATACCTCGGTAGCCAAATAAAGACTCTTCATCCATTAATCCCGCTCCCTTCCGCCTCGGCTGCAGCTTCGGCGAGACCACGCCATAGCCGTTGTCACGCGGAGTATTCCAACGGCGAAGGCGGGTTGGGAGAGGGTCTGGGTGAGGGAGAAGGGGTGCATGCAAAAACAGCCTCCTAATATTCAAGATAGTTTCTTGAATCATGCCCGGCGCGAGCGGGTAAGCGTGATCGTTTATTTGATGAACGGAACGAAACTCAGCGGGCGTATCAAGAGCTTCGATCGTTTTGCCATCATCATGGAAAACAACGGTATCGACCAGATGATCTTCAAGCACGCTATCTCTACTATCAGCGGCACGAGGCAGTTCGGAAACTATCTCAACATGGACCCGGTAGTAGGAGATGCGGAGACGAAAGACTGAAGGCGCGTGACCAGAAGGGCCTTCTCACGTGCGATCGTTATCGTCATGGACGGCGTTGGAGTCGGCGAGCTCCCCGACGCCGCCGACTACGGTGACCGAGGAACGAACACTGTCGCCCATATCGCCACCTCTCAAAACCTGAAAGTTCCTTTTCTCGCCAGCTTGGGGCTTGCCAAGCTCGTGCCCGACCTGCAGGCGCCCGAGTCCCTCACCGGTGCTTTCGGCAAGATGAACGAGGCCTCGCCGGGTAAGGACAGCACGACCGGCCACTGGGAGATGGCCGGCATCGTCCTCGAGAAGGCTTTTCTGACCTATCCGAAAGGGTTTCCAAACGAGCTGATCGAAGAGTTCGAAGAGCAGATCGGGCGTGAGACGCTGGGAAATCGAGCCGCGAGTGGAACGGTGATCATTCAAGAGCTGGGCGAAGAGCACCGGCGAACCGGCAAGCCCATCGTGTACACCTCGGCGGACAGCGTTTTTCAAATCGCGACCCATGAAGAAGTCGTTCCGATCGATGACCTCTACAAGATGTGCCAGATCGCCTTCGACCTTGCGGTCAAGGACTACGGCGTCGCGCGGATCATTGCCCGGCCTTTCCTCGGAGACAAAGCCGGTTCGTTCGCTAGGACGTCACGGCGTCGCGACTTCGTGCCCAAAGCCCCTCGGCCCACTTTGCTCGATCGAATGGCGGAGCACGATCTCGGCGTGTTCGGCGTAGGTAAGATCGAAGATCTTTTCGCCGGTTCAGGCGTCTCGGAGGCTGTTCACACCGAGAGTAACGCGCACGGCATTGCCGAGACGTTCAATGCGATGAAAAAGTCGGACGCTGATTTCATCTTTACCAACCTCGTCGATTTCGACCAACAGTATGGGCATCGGAACGACGTCCCTGGCTTCGCCCGCGCACTCGAGGAATTAGATCAAAGTCTTCCAGGGTTGATGGCGGCGGCAAGAGATGACGACCTCGTGCTCCTCACCGCTGACCATGGCTGTGATCCAACCACGCCCTCCACCGATCATTCCCGGGAATATGTTCCGTTGTTGGCCGCTGGCAAACGGGTGCGGGCAGGGGCCGACTTGGGCATCCGCAGTAGCTTTGCGGATCTTGGACAAAGCCTGGCCGAGAACTTCGGATTGGGCCAGCTCGGGGCTGGGGAGAGTTTTCTACAGGAGCTGCTGGCGAGCCGTTGACTGGGGCCCGTGGCTTTCGCGCATGACGCAGTAAATTTCAAATGTTTTGTTCGGCTCTCGTGGTCCATTGGACGCGTTTTATTAGGCTGCCCAGCCACTTACAGGCTTTGCCCCCGCGGCCAATCTTGACAGCCCTGGTCGCCGTGCTATAATGCCGGCGCTTAACCTAAGAGGCTGTTATGTTTATCGACTTATCGCATGTGCCAGACGAAGGGCAAGAGGTCAAGCTCGGGGTTTCCGCCGAACAGTTGCCCATTGAAAAATCTGAGCTGCGGCTCGTAGATCGCGTCGAGCTCGCGGGCCGACTGGATCGTGTGGACAACGTGGCTTTTCGTCTGGGGGGCTCGTTCAACGCAACGGTGGAGCTTTCGTGCGTGCGCTGTTTGGAGCCACTTCGGCTCGAGTTGGATGAGTCTCTGGATCTCCTGTTTTTACCCCCGTCGGCAAACGTGGGGCCTGGTAAGCCTGATAAGCCTGATAAGCCTGATAACCCTCACAGGCCTGATAAGCCAGGTAGGGCCAGTAAGTCTAGCAGGTCCAGTAAGCCTGGCCGGCGGGACGAAGAGGGGGAGCTGAAGGATGAGGACCTCGCCGTCAGTTTCTACCAAGATGACAAGATCGATGTGGGTCTCTTGATAAGGGAGCAGGTTTATCTGGCTCTCCCGATGAAACCCATCTGCCGTGACGACTGCCAGGGCTTGTGCTCGGGGTGTGGCACGAACCTGAACTCGTCTTCCTGCAACTGTGCCCGTGAGGCAGTGGATCCTGGACTGGCCAGTCTCAAGACGCTCTTGAAGTTGTAATTGCCCGGCGGGGGGGCTCGACGTCACCCTGGCCGAAGAGATACGCGAGCAGTTCGTACAAGCTAGCTCGCCTCGAAAGGAGTTTACCGAAATGCCGAATCCGAAACGGCGTCACTCGAAGAGTCGGCGCGACAAGCGGCGGACGCATGATGCTCTCGCCCAATGCGCTCGGTCTGAGTGTCCAAACTGCCATCAGCCGAAACTTCCTCACCGGGTGTGCCCAAGTTGTGGCTACTACAAAGGGAGCGCGGTCATGGAGGTCAAGGAAGCATAGGCCAATCGGCTTTTCCGAGCGAGGCGGCTTCCCGTCGTGACGAATTGGACGATCGCCGTGGACGCGATGGGTGGCGACTTTGCGCCCCGAAACATTGTGCAAGGAGCCATTGCCGCACGGCGGGAGTACGGCGTCGCTCTGGCGCTGGTGGGCCGCGAGGCTGAGCTGCACCGGGAGCTTGGACCAGAGGCCCGCGAGATCGAGATCGTGGATGCGCCGGAGGTCGTGGCGATGGACGAGCCGGCCCTCACCCCGATTCGAAAGAAGAAAAAGTCTTCGATTCGAGTGGCGGCGGAAATGGTGAAAGAAGGCCGTGCCGCGGGCTTTGTCTCTGCCGGGAACACCGGCGCCTCCATGGCGACCGCCAAGTTGATCTGGGGGTGCCTGGAGGGAGTCGATCGACCGGCCCTGGCGACCGTTTTGCCTAGCGCGACAGGAGTATCGGTGCTTCTCGATGCCGGTGCCAACGTGGAATGTCGCCCCGAGCATTTGGTGCAGTTCGCGGTAATGGGCCACGTTTATGCCAAGGCGGTGCTGAAGATCGACAGCCCTCGCGTCGGCCTGATGTCGATCGGGGAAGAGGACCTGAAAGGAAACGATCTAACGCGCGAGGCGTACCGGGTGTTGAAGGAAAGCCGACTCATTAAATTTATCGGCAACGTCGAAGGTCGACACGTCTTCAGCGGAGACGCGGATGTTATCGTGACCGACGGTTTCACCGGTAACGTTGCGCTCAAGGTTAGCGAAGCGGTGGCGGAAGCTTTGAGGCTGATGATTCGGCAAGAAATGACTCGCACCATGTTTTCGCGTCTCGCATATTTCGTCTCGCGGTCCGCCCTCGCCCGTTTCGAGAAACGTGTCGACTACGGGGAGTACGGCGGAGCACCGCTTCTTGGTCTCAATGCGGTGGCCATCATTTGCCATGGGAGAAGCTCTTCGAAGGCGGTCAAGAACGCCATTCGTGTGGCGCACGATTTCATCAGTCGCGGGAGCAATGAGCGAATCAACGAGGGGATCCGGGAGCTGGCGAGTGTGGGGCAGCAGGCGTGAGCGGCATGAGCAAACTGGCGTTGATTTTTCCCGGGCAAGGCTCCCAGCAGGTAGGTATGGGCAGAGCGGTCGCGGAGGCACATCCCGAAGCGAGAGAAGTCTTCGAGTCAGCTGATGCGACGTTGAATTTCTCCCTCTCCAAACTTTGCTTCGACGGCCCGGCCGACCAGTTGAAGCTCACCGAGAATACACAGCCAGCCATTCTTGCGACCAGCACCGCACTCTACAGGGTGTTGGCGGCACACGGCATCAAGCCCGATTTTGTGGCTGGGCACAGCCTGGGCGAGTACTCGGCGTTGGTCGCGGCCGGATGTCTCCGTTTCGAAGACGCTGTGATCTTGGTGCGGAACCGGGGGCGGTACATGCAAGAGGCGGTGCCGGTCGGCGAAGGGGCGATGGCTGCGATCCTCGGTTTGACGTTGCGCGAGGTCGAGGCGCTTTGTGAAGAAGTGGCGGAAGGGGAAGTCGTCGAGCCAGCGAACCTCAACGGGCCGGGCCAGATCGTGATTGCCGGTCATAATGCGGCGGTGAATCGCGCCGCGGAAGCGGCGAAAGGTCGAGGCGCGAAGCGGGCCATTCTCCTTCCGGTGAGCGCTCCCTTTCACTGCCAGCTGATGAAGCCTGCTCAGGATCGTCTGGAACGAGATTTTGCCGAGGCTACTTTTTCGGATCCGCGAGTGCCCGTGATCTCCAACGTGGATGCAGCGCCGGTGCGAACTGCCGAACAGGTGCAGGACGCGCTGACCAGGCAGGTGGCTTCTCCAGTTCGCTGGGAGGAATCGGTTCGTACGTTGGTGGAAGAAGGCGTGAATCAGTTCGTGGAGGTGGGACCCGGAAAAGTCCTAACCGGGCTGGTGCGCAAGATCTCGAAAGACGTGCGAGTCGCATCGGTGGAAGACCCGAGCGGCGTCGAGACACTGTTGGCCGAGGTGGCGAGTGGCTGAGCTCGAGGGCAAGGTAGCCCTGGTGACTGGTGGCAGTCGGGGCATAGGTCGGTCGGTCGCTTCACGTCTCGCCATAGAAGGGGCACACGTGATCGTGACCGGACGTGACGCCGAGCGAGCCCGTCAGACGGCGGAGGAATTATCGTCCGATGGTGGTCGAGTTCAAGGCATGGCTATGGATGTCTCGGATCGGTCCGCAGTGGGTGCTGGTTTCGAGACGGTACTGGGGGAGCAGAAACGCCTGGACATATTGGTGAACAATGCAGGCATTACCCGGGACAACCTTCTTCTCCGGATGAAACCGGAGGAATGGGATGCCGTAATTGCCACGAACGTCAACGGGCTTTATTATTGCTGCCAGGCCGCCTTGCGGCCGATGATTCGTCAGCGATACGGGCGCATCGTGAACATGAGCTCGGTGGTAGGACTGACGGGCAATGCCGGCCAGACCAACTATGCGGCCTCCAAGGCGGCCATCCTCGGGTTCACCCGATCGCTGGCGCGAGAAGTCGCATCCCGAAACGTGACGGTCAACGCGGTGGCGCCTGGCTATATTGCCACCGATATGACGGAGGATCTATCCGATCAAGTCAAGCAAGAGCTCTCGGCATCCATCCCGCTGGGGCGCATCGGGCAGCCGGAAGATGTCGCCGCATGCGTAGCTTTTCTGGTATCCGAGGGCGCTAGCTATCTGACTGGTCAAGTCTTGCAGGTCAACGGCGGCCTGTACATGTAGATTGTTATAATCAACGTTGCTGAATCTTAAGGAGGGGATCGAATGAGTATTCCAGAAAAAGTGAAGGGTATTATCGTGGATCAATTGGGAGTCGAAGAGGAGCAAGTGGTTCTGGACGCGTCCTTCGTGGATGATTTAGGCGCGGACTCTCTCGATCAGGTCGAGTTGGTGATGGCCTTGGAGGAAGAGTTCGGTCTCGAGATCCCGGACGAGGACGCGGAGAAGATCACTCGAGTCAAGGAAGCGGTAACTTACATCGAAGGACATGCCAAGAAATAAAAGAGCGGCCGGAGCTGTGGCGTGACGCGACGGGTTGTCATAACAGGGGTGGGCCTGGTGTCCGCGGTGGGCATAGGTACCCGTGAGACTTGGACCGCCCTGCTGGAGGGTAAGAACGGCGTCGCGCCGGTGACCCATTTCGATGCTTCTGCGTTTTCCTGTCGTATTGCGGGCGAAGTGAAGAATTTCGATCCGCTCCAGTACGTCGAGAAGAAGGAAGTAAAGAAGATGGACGTCTTCATCCAGTATGCTCTGGCGGCTTCCACGTTTGCGATGGCCGACTCCGGCCTGAAGGTGACCGCGGAGAACGCCGATCGGATGGGGGTCTTCATCGCCTCCGGCATCGGCGGATTCGCAACCATCGAGCGGGAGCACCGAAACCTGCTCGAGGGAGGGCCACGTAAGATTTCGCCGTTTTTCATTCCCGCCTGCATCATCAACATGGCCGCCGGACAAGTGTCCATCCGCTTCGGCGCCAAGGGGCCGAACTCCGCGACCGCAACGGCATGTTCTGCCAGCTCTCACGCGATCGGTGACGCGGTCGAGATCATTCGACGAGGAGACGCGGATGCAATGATCGCCGGTGGTTCGGAGGCCGCGATCACTCCTATGGGCATCGGTGGCTTTGCCGCGATGCGCGCCTTGTCTACGCGGAACGACGAGCCGGAGAGGGCATCCCGGCCCTTCGATAAAGATAGGGACGGGTTCGTGGTCGGGGAAGGGGCGGGAGTCGTCGTGCTCGAGACCCTGGATGGAGCGCTCTCCCGTGGAGCAACCATCTATGCCGAGGTCGTCGGCTATGGCATGACCTCCGACGCGTACCACATCACCGCCCCCTCGAAGGATGGGGACGGCGCGACCAGGGTGATGCAACGAGCTCTCGAAGCCGCCAAGGTTCGGCCGGAGCAGGTGGATTACATCAACGCGCACGGTACATCGACTCCGTACAACGATCGCACGGAATCGATGGCCATCAAGAGAGTGTTCGGCGATCACGCTCATAAGCTGGCCGTGAGCTCGACGAAGTCCATGACTGGCCACCTCCTTGGTGGGGCCGGAGGCTTGGAGGCTGGTATCGCAGCGCTTGCGGTCAAGGAGCAGATCATCCCGCCGACGGCGAATTACGAGACACCCGATCCGGATTGCGATTTAGACTACGTGCCCGGACAAGCTCGACCGGCGGAGTTACGATATGTACTCTCCAACTCTTTCGGCTTTGGGGGGACGAACGCCGCGTTGGTTTTTAAGCGGTACGAGGGAGGGACGCCTTGAGATTCGGAGGGAGTGATTAGCTCCCCGCGCTCGACCGGCGTCGTCTATACTCCTCGGTTCAAAGAGCATCGAACCGGTGACGGACATCCCGAGAGTCCGGCTCGCATGGACGCAGCGGCCCGTGCTGTAGCAGCACCGAACCTCGCCGAAAAGCTCACCGCCCTTGAGCCTCGTGTCGCGGAGCGAGAGGAAGTGCTTCTCGTTCACACTCAGCGCCACTTCGACGAAGTCATGGAGACGCGAGGCCAAGAACAAACCTACCTCGACAACGATACGGTCACGTCGCCAGAATCAGCGGACACGGCTTTGCTGGCGGTAGGGAGCGTCCTCTCTGCCGTGGATGCGGTGATGGGTGGGGAAGTGAACAACGCGTTCGCCTTTGTGCGTCCGCCCGGACACCACGCCAAGCCTGACAAGGCCATGGGCTTTTGCCTTTTCAACAACATCTCGGTCGCCGCACTGCATGCCATCCGGACGCGTGACTTGGAAAGGGTTTTGATCGTCGATTTCGACTTACATCATGGCAACGGAACGCAGAAGGCCTTCTACACTTCCCCCGAAGTCCTATACGTATCCACCCACCAGTGGCCCCACTATCCTGGCACCGGTTCCCTGGAAGAGACCGGCAGGGAAGCGGGAGAGGGCTTCACGCTCAATGCTCCGATGCCGGCGGGAATGGGTGACGCTGAGTATCTGTCGATCTTCCGGTCGATCATCGGACCGGTCGCACGCGAGTACGCTCCCCAACTGGTGTTGGTCTCCGCTGGGTTCGACGCGTATTTCAAAGATCCCTTGGGAAGCATGGGGCTTACCGAGCGGGGATACGCGGCCTTGACGCGAGAGATTCTCTCCATTGCCGATGTCACCTGTGGAGGTAAGGCGGTGTTCGCACTCGAGGGAGGGTATCATTTGCCAGGCCTCGAGCAGTCGATCGTTTCCGTACTGGAGGTTATGGCCGGTTTTTCCCAGGGCGAAGAGAATTTCGAGCCGGCGAGTCAAGCCAAGTTCGACAAGCAGGCTAAGCCCTTGATGACCGCCATCCGTGAGACCCACAGCCGTTTCTGGAAGTCGCTCTCCGAGTAGGTTCACCCGCTCTAGGGCACTGGACAGCGATTACCCAAAACTTGCGAGAATTGAGGACGGGGAGTAGAGTCGATCATGCACTCGACGTGCGGTAGACGTTTTTCATGACCTCCGAAAGTTCTGCGCTGGCGGGTGTCCTCTCCCAGCAAACCCAGGAAGGCGAGCTCTACGAGAAACTGCCCGGCGATAGGGTTCGTTGTTTTTCCTGCGGTCACCGTTGTCTGATTCCCAACGGCAGGCTCGGAATCTGCAAAGTGCGCTTCAATCAAGAAGGCGCTCTGATGGTGCCCTGGGGCTATGTGGGAGCGCTTCAATGCGACCCTATCGAGAAAAAGCCTTTCTTCCATGCCATGCCAGGGACCGACGCGCTGTCGTTCGGTATGCTGGGGTGCGACTTCCACTGCAGCTATTGCCAGAATTGGTTAACGTCACAAGCATTGCGCGACCCGCGCGCGGTGTCTGCACCGAAGAGTTGCACGAGTGAGGAGCTGGTTGGGTTGGCCCGCCGCTACGGTGCGAGCACTCTGGCGAGCACCTACAACGAACCCTTGATCACGAGTGAATGGGCGGTCGACGTTTTTCGTCGCGCCAGGCCGGCGGGATTCCGCTGCGCCTACATCTCGAACGGCAACGGGACGCCAGAAGTCTTGAAGTACATTCGCCCTTACGTCGATCTTTTCAAAGTGGACCTTAAGAGTTTCCGAGATAAGAACTATCGAGAGCTCGGCGGGATTCTGAATAATGTCTTGGAAACGATCGAATCGGCCAAGGGAATGGGATTTTGGGTCGAGGTCGTCACTCTGGTCGTCCCCGGTTTCAACGATTCCGACGAGGAGCTGCGAGACATCGCATCCTTTCTATCTTCCGTTTCGACCGATATTCCTTGGCACGTCACCGCCTTCCACAAGGAGTACAAGATGACCGGGCCCGACAACACGACGACCGAAGTCCTCTTGCGAGCCGCGGAGATCGGAGCCTCGGAGGGGCTGTCCTTTGTCTATGCAGGCAACCTTCCCGGGCATGTCGGCCGTTGGGAGAATACGTTTTGCCCCGGATGTGAAGAGCTGGTCATCGAGCGGGTCGGTTATACAATTCTCAAGAACACCCTGCAGAATGGGAAGTGCCCGAGCTGCCAGCTCGCCGTACCTGGCGTCTGGGCGTAGGGGCGCTATTTCTCGGCGCCAAAGGGGCGAGTTGCCAGTGTCAGTCTAGCCAGGGCGCCCCTGCTGGCGGCCAAGATAGCCAGTTGCCCAAATCGGGCTAGACCGGCGGCCGTTCATTGACAGCCTCCTCCAGAAGGCCCAGAATTACAGCGTTTGCCCCGCAGATTTTGCTGGGCGTCCAGTAGGCGTCGGTTGCCGCTATCGAGCGCGTCAGGACGCGGCCCGTTGAACTTGCTGGGCGTCCGGTAGGCGTCGGTTGCCGCTATCGAGCGCGTCAGGACGCCGGTCGATTGTGACAGGGAGGGCCACGATGCCCAAAGAGGCAGCCGGACCAAAGAATCGCGGTAAGAAGGTGCTGAAGACAACCGGCGGAAGGAAGAAAGCAGCCAAAAAGAAGAAAGCCACAAAGCCCAAGGCTGTTGTCGCCAGGGGTAAGATAAAGAAATCGGACCCTGTCAGGATACCCAATGCGATTGGCCTCAAATCTCAGCACCTGGATTTCTTGACCCTCAGGATCGACCAGGTGAAGAAGTTCTACGTCGAGACTCTTGGTTTCCAACTTTTTAGCCACGACTCCCGCCTCAACTACCTGCACGTTCGCACGACGAGCGGGGCGAGCCTCGGGTTCATGCCGCCGAATCCCAGAATGATCGGTGAGCAGCCCCCTCCTAAGGAAGCGACCCTCTATTTCATGGTCGAGGATGTCGATCGCGTCTACACGAAGTTGATCGCCAAGGGCGTCGGTTTCCTCGGTCCGCCCCAGGAGATGCCGTGGGGACACCGCGTGATCACCACGACCGATCCCGAGGGCCGGACGGTGATGCTCGCGTCGGAGATAGAGAGCTAATCGCCCGGCGGGCCGAAATAACTCAGTACGCGTGGGGCCCCACCGCCGTCTGGCCACCTCGTTCGATGGCACAACGTAGTTTGACGGCCGGCATGATCTGGAACTTCACGCTCACTTTCTTTTACCAATCGCCCGGGGCCCCACCCCCAGGCGTGTCGCTTCGGCGGCGGGCGCCTCCGCGACAGCTGAAGGCTCCCCGGCCGGCGGGCCTCCGGCCCTTACGTGCTAACATAGGCCCGTGTTGGGACATTTAGGCCACCGAAGCGGTTCGCCCGCCATACCTCTGTCGGTTTTCGAACAATGAGCTCGCTGTTCTCTTTCATCCGCGAGCTCATCGATATCCCGTCGGTGACGGGTGACGAAGCCGATGTCGCCCGGTTCCTCGAAAAAACTCTGGGCGAGCGCGGTTTTCACGTGACGATGCAAGAGGTGGAGGCCGATCGGTACAACGTCTACGCCCTGACTAACGGCTCGCCGAAAGTCGTACTCTGTACCCATCTGGACACCGTCCCACCGTTTTACGCGAGCTCCGAGGACGATCGGTACATCTACGGTCGCGGTTCCTGCGATGCAAAAGGTTGCATGGCCGCGATGGTCGAAGCGGTTGCCGGTCTCCGCGAGAAGGGCGTCGAAGGGCTCGCACTTCTCTTCGTGGTAGGGGAGGAAGTCGACAGTATTGGAGCGAAGACCGCCAACCTATTGAAGCCCGGCTCCAGATACGTTTTGGTCGGTGAGCCCACCGAGAGCCGTATGGCGTCTGGACACAAGGGTACGTTTTATTTCATATTGCGAGCGAAGGGGCGGGCCGCCCATTCTGCGTATCCGCATCTCGGCGACTCCGCTACCGACCGGCTCCTCGATGCACTACAGAAGATTCGAAAGGCCGACTGGGGACGGAATGATGTGCTCGGGCCGGCGACTGTGAACATTGGGACTCTCTCCGGCGGCTTAGCCCCCAACGTCATCGCGCCGGAGGCGGCTGCGGGAGTTCTGGTGCGGGTCGTCGGGAAGGCGTCAGAGGTGGAAGAGACTCTCGTGGAGGTACTGGCCGACGCTCCGAACCTAAGCTACGAGGTTTTGTCCAGAAACGACGCGGTGCTCTGCGAGACTCTGCCGGGTTTCGATGTAGCCCCGATGGCCTTCGGTACCGACATCCCATCGCTCACCGAGCTCGGAAAACCTTTGCTATTCGGGCCGGGTTCAATCCACGATGCGCATACCTCCGAAGAGAAAATAGGCAAGCAAGACGCACTGCGAGCGGTAGAGCTTTATCAGCAGGCGGCGATTGGCTTGTTGGAGCGAGCCCAGTGACGAGCAAGCGACGCGAACCAAGGCTGAAAGTGGCGGTCCTGGGCGCTACCGGTGCGGTGGGGCAGAGATTCATCGAGCTTTTGTCGTCGCATCCGTGGTTCGAAGTAGCTCGGCTCGCGGCTTCGGAGCGATCGGCGGGGAAGCGTTATCAGGATGCTTGCGGGTGGCGCCTTGCCACACCCGTTCCAGCGAAGATAGCAACCGAAATCGTGCAGGGGATGGAACCGGACGGCGAGATGGACTTGGCTTTCTCGGCGCTGAGTGCTTCGGTAGCCCCCGAAACAGAAATGGCCTGGGCCAAGGCCGGCGTGCCGGTTTTCAGCAACGCCCGAAGCTATCGTTTGGAGCCCGACGTTCCGCTCCTCATTCCCGAGATCAACCCGGAGCATCTCGGACTGGTCGAGAAGCAGAAGAAGTTTCGTGAGTTACCAGGTCGTGGCTTCATCGTCACCAACGCCAACTGCTCGACAACCGTCCTGGCCATGGCTTTGGCGCCCCTCGAGCGGGTCTTCGGCCTGCGGCGACTCTCCGTCGTTACCCTCCAAGCGATCTCGGGCGCAGGATATCCGGGGCTTCCGTCGATGGAAATTCTGGGAAACGTGATCCCTTTCATCGCCGGGGAAGAAGAGAAGATGGAGGCGGAGACGCAGAAGATTCTGGGAAAGTTCGTAGACGGTGCGGTTGAGCCCGCGTCCATGACGGTTTCGGCGCAGGTCAACCGAGTCCCCGTTTTGGACGGCCACACCGAGTCCGTTTCGTTCGAGACTACTCGGCCGGCAAGCCTCGAGGAAATTCGCGACGCGCTGGCAACTTTTCGCGGGGAGCCTCAGGAGCTGGATCTCCCGAGCGCTCCGGAGCGTCCGGTCGTCGTTCTCGACGGCCCCGACCGGCCCCAACCCATGTTGGATCTCTACCTTGAAAACGCCATGGCCACAATTGTAGGGCGCTTGCGTCCATGCCCAGTTCTCAATTTTAAAATGACCCTACTTGGTCACAACACGGTCCGAGGTGCGGCCGGAGGCTCGATCCTGAACGCCGAACTAGCCATGGCGCGAGGTCTCATTGGAGACGATCTATGATCGTCATGAAGTTCGGCGGCACGTCCGTGCAGGATGGTCCGGCCATGCGGCGCGTGGTCGAGATTGTGGAAAAAGAAAAGGACCGTCATCCGATCGTTGTGGTTTCCGCTATCGCGGGAGCTACAAACTCCTTGTTGGCCATGGGGCAGACGGCACTCTCCGGCAATACTCGCGCGGCGGAGGAGGTCCTCTCTGAGCTCGTGAGCCGACATCGATGGATCTTGTTCGACTTGGCTCTTGCGAAGTCCACCGAGCGTGAGGTTGCAGATGTTGTTGCGCACTACGCCGAAGAGCTCGGCAACTTCAGTCGAGGGGTGGTCTTGCTGCGCGAGCTCACGCCGCGTATCCAGGACGCCATAGTGAGTTACGGCGAACGCCTCTCGGTCGCCTTGCTGACCGCCGCTGCCCAGGCGCGAGACCTCGATGCCGTCCGGGTCGACGCCCGCGAGATCATGCGCACCGATTCGCGTTTCGGCAAAGCACGACCCGACACCGAAGCCCTTCCGATGAGATGCCAAGAAACGATCGCCCCGGTCTTGGCCGCAGGGAAGATCCCGATTATTGAAGGCTTCGTCGGCTCAACCGACAGCGGTGAGCCCACCACCTTGGGTCGTGGAGGCTCCGATTACACCGCTGCTTTGTTGGGAGCCGCGCTTGGAGCCGAGGAAATCCAAATCTGGACCGACGTGGACGGGATGCTTACCGCCGATCACCGGCTGGTGCCGGATGGCAAGAAGATCCGAGAACTGTCCTTCGCCGAGGCGGCGGAGCTCGCGTACTTCGGAGCTCGCGTGCTCCACCCCGCCACCATCGAACCCGCCGTCTCCCGCGACATCCCAGTTCGCATACTGAACTCACGCCGACCGTCCGCCAGTGGGACCACCATCGCTTCCCGCGCCCGCAAAACCGGGGTTGCGGTTAAGTCCATCGCTGCAAAGAAAGGAATCACCGTCATCGACGTCAAGTCGCTCCGGATGTTGATGGCGCACGGTTTCCTTAGATCCATGTTCGAGCTCTTCGATCGTCACGAGGTCGCCGTCGACTTGGTCTCGACTTCCGAGGTCAGCGTCTCCTTGACCGTCGACTCGGTTGAGAAGATATCCGCTATCGTGGAGGAGCTCTCGCAGTTCTCCGAGGTGACGGTGGAAAGAGAATGCGCCATCGTGTGTTTGGTGGGGGAAGAAATCCGCTCTACTCCACGCATCGCTGCTCGTTCCTTGAGTGCCCTTGGTGACATCAACGTGAGAATGATCTCTCAAGGGGCGTCGGAAATGAATCTCTCGTTTGTGGTACGAGAGGGAGATGCCGACGAAGGGGTCAAGAGGCTGCACCGCGAGTTTTTCACCGGCATCGATCGGCCCGAGGTCTTCGAGGAGGTGGATACGGAGATGGTGCCTTGATCCTGGGACTCACCGGCCAAGGTCGCATGGGCAGAGAGGTGGAGCGGCTGGCTCTTCAAGGCGGACACGAGATTGGGCTCTCTTTGGACGAGCACTCGAACCCGGACGGGGTGGGCCTCACTAAGGATGCCTTGGCCGGAATGGACGTCGTCATAGATTTTAGCTGGCCCGAAGCCGTTCTCGAGAACATCCGTCGGGTAGCAGAGGCAGGTGTTCCCATGGTGGTGGGGACGACCGGATGGTACGATCACCTCGAAAAAGCGCGGGAGTTGATCGAGACACACCAAACGGCGCTCGTCTACGGCGCGAATTTTTCGATCGGGGCTAATCTCTTCTTGAAGCTCGCAAAGATCGCCACCCGGCTCTTCGACCCTTTCCCTGCGTACGACCCTTACGTTTTTGAGCAACACCATCGGGACAAGGTCGATGCGCCCAGTGGAACCGCCCTACGCCTAGCGGAGATCGTCGTCGCTAACACGGACCGCAAGACCCGCGTGCAGATCGGAAACCCGGAGGGGACGATCGATCCCGAAGCGCTTCACGTCTCTTCGCTAAGGGCGGGAGGGGCATCGGGTCGACACGACGTGGGGTTCGATAGTGCAGCCGACAGCGTGGAAATAGTGCATACCGCTCGCAACCGGGAAGGCTTCGCGCGGGGCGCGCTTTTTGCCGCGGAGTGGATCCGCGGCAAGAAAGGCGTGTTCGAGTTCGCCGATTTATTGGAGTTGGAGTGAGCCATGAGTGAGCCGTGGCAGGGAACCTATACTGCGGTAGTGACGCCTTTTCGCGCCGACGGAGCCGTGGACGACGAAACGCTCGAGAGGCTGGTGGATCTTCAAATTGAAGGAGGCGTGGAGGGAATCGTTCCTTGTGGCACAACCGGGGAAAGCGTCACTCTGAGCGGCGAGGAGCAGCTTCGCGTTATTCAAGTGGTACGAGACCGAGTCGACACGCGGGTTCGGGTGATCGCCGGTGTCGGCGGGAACGCTACTGAGAAGGTCGTGGCTCAGGCTCGCGCCGCCGCGTCGTTGGGGGTCGAGGGGATTCTGTCCGTCGTTCCTTATTACAACAAACCAACCCAAGAGGGCCTGTTTCGACACTTTTCCGAATTGGCCGATGCGGTCGAGATACCGGTCATCGTCTACAACGTTCCGGGCCGCACCAGCACGAATCTTTCGCCCTCCACCTTGATGCGTCTCGCCGAGCACGGGAACATTCGCGGCGTCAAAGAGGCATCTGGCAACCTCGTTCAAGTGATGGAGATTCTGTCGCGCCGGCCCGACGGCTTCCGCGTTTTTTCCGGGGAAGACAATCTGACCTTGCCGATTCTGGCTCTCGGCGGCGATGGAGTGATCTCGGTAGTCTCGAACGAAGTGCCGATGCTGATGAGTCGGATGGTTCAAGAGGCGTTGGCCGGGAGACTGCCCAACGCCCGCGACATCCATTTCCGACTCTTGGGTTTGATGAACGCAAATTTCATCGAGACGAATCCCATCCCGGTCAAGGCGGCTCTGGCGATGATGGGACTTATTGGTGAACACTATCGCCTTCCGCTGGTGCCGATGAGCGCAGAGAATCGCAGGCGACTTCGTGAGCACCTGCTGCAATTGGAGCTGGTCGAGGAGTTGACCGGTAACAGGAGCTAAGTGTGACGACGAAGGCAAAGACTGCTCTACAAGAAACCATCGAACGGCTATTCGAGCTCGAGGGGGCCGACCTTCCATCAGATGCAGAGAGCTCTTTCCTCGAGTTCAGGGCGATGCTGTCCCGAGGTAAGGTGCGCGCCGCGGAGCTGGGGCCTCATGGTTGGGTCGTCAACACGTGGGTGAAGAAGGGGATCTTGCTGGGATTCCGCCTCGGACGAATCGAGGATTTCTCACTGAAGACGCCGCCGATGCGGTTTTTCGACAAGCACACGTTTCCGCTTCGGGATCTGGAGCTCGAAGAACAGGTTAGGGTGGTCCCGGGCGGTTCTTCCATTCGGGCCGGGGCGTTCGTGGGCCGAGGAGTCGTCTGCATGCCACCGATGTATGTGAACGTCGGTGCCTACGTGGATGAAGGGACTATGATCGATTCCCACGCGCTGGTAGGATCCTGCGCTCAGGTCGGCAAGCGCGTACACGTTTCCGCCGCCGCGCAGATTGGTGGTGTTCTCGAGCCGGTGGGAGCGATGCCGGTGATCATCGAAGATCGCGTGTTGGTGGGAGGAAACTGCGGGGTGTACGAAGGTACTATCGTAAAGAAGGAAGCGGTATTGGCACCCGGGACAATATTGACTAGGTCCACGCCCGTCTACGACCTAGTGAACGAAACGGTGCTGCGTGCAAACGAGGACTCCCCCTTGACCATACCTCGAGGCGCGGTGGTAGTACCGGGTAGCCGTCCGGCGCGGGGAAACCTCGCCTTGCGAGAGGGCCTCCATCTCTACGCACCTATCATCGTCAAGTACCGCGATCCCGGAACCGATGCCGCGGTGGCGCTGGAAAGCGCACTGCGTCCTTAGTCGGCTCAACTCTTGGAAAAGCCCGCTTCACGCCTCGACGGGGTAGGGATTTCTCTTATCCGTCGCGTCCTGGAGGCCGCCCCGAAAGACGCCATCAACCTGGGATTCGGAGAGCCCAACTTCGATACCCCACGTGCGATTCTCCGTGCTGCACACGAGGCACTCGACGAGGGCCGGCTTGGCTACACGGCGACCGCGGGCCTGCCCGAATTGCGCCAGGCCATAGCGGAGTACTCGGGCGGTCGACTCAGTCCCGACTCGGTGCTCGTTACGGTGGGAGCCCAAGAGGCGCTTTTCGCGACCATGTTGGCGTGGCTTGGTCCAGGGCAGGAAGTCCTGGTTCCCGACCCAGGTTTCCCCGCTTATCCGGCGATTGCGAGGCTGGCCGGTGCGTCGCCCGTTGCTTATCCCCTGCGCGCCTCGAATGGCTTTCAGTTCCGCGCCGCCGCTCTCGAGCCTCTGATTTCGGCGCGCACGCGGGCACTGGTATTGAATAGCCCGGCCAATCCCACCGGAGTGATTATTCCTTTCGAGGAGCTTCGGGCTGTCGCGAAGCTCGCGGCAGATCACGAGCTCCTCGTGATCTCCGACGAGGTGTATCGGGAGATCTACTTCGGAGATCGGCCGCCCTCCTATCTAGACGTCAGCACCGACGGAGTCGTCGTCTCGAGTCTTTCCAAGGTGGCGAGCATGACCGGCTGGCGTCTCGGTTGGGCGGTAGGCACGCCCGAGCGGATGGAGCCGATTCGGGTCATCCACCAGTACGCCGTGACGTGTGCGCCGGCTCACTCTCAAAAGGCCGCTCTCACAGCGTTCGGAACCAGTGCCCAACGGGAGGCGGAGTCTTTCCGGCGTGAGCTCAGGCATCGCAGGGATCTTCTCGCAACACTGGCTCGAGAGCGCTTGGGCTTCTCCCCCTTGATTCCGGAGGCGACCTTTTACATGTTGATCGAAGCCGCGCCGGCTGGAGACAGTTTGCGGACCGCAATGGAATTGGTCGAGCACGCGCGGGTGATCACGATTCCAGGTGCCGCCTTCGGCGAAGAGGCTAGTCGCTTCTTGCGCTTGTCGTTTTCAGTAGAGGAAGAAGAGATCCGTCAGGGGATAGAACGTATCCGTGGCGCGGTACCCCGGAATCAATAGTAGTCCGAGCAGCTCATGTAGTAGTGGCACCGCGGACAGAGAAGCTTGCAGCGGTCCTCCCTCAAACTCGCCCCGCAGTTCGGACAAGTCAGGACGAGAATCTCGGGGTCGATCTGTAACTTAGTGGCGGGTTCCTGCTTGTTCTGTCTATCGAGTGGCTCAGGTGTTTCGCTGAGTTTCCGCATAGGGGTGGCGAATTAGCGTCGCTTGCCGACCTCTCCCTTGCCAGTGAGGGCCGCCTTGAAGCGCGGCTCCGAGCGGAGGGCCTCGAACTCCTTGGCTTTTCGTATCTCCGCACGGCGAGGGGGGTGGATGTCGATCGCAGTCTGCAACGCGTCGAGCGCGGCCTCACGGTCGCCGAGTTTCACGTACGCGATGGCCAGGTTGTAAAAGGCCTCGTCACAGTCCGGATGATTCTTGAGCGCGGCGCGCAGATCCAGTACTGCGTCTTCGTTGCGACGTAGACGCAGCAGCGCGATACCGCGGTGGAGCAGTGCCGAGTGGTCGTCCGGCTGGCGGTCGAGGGCGCGGGTGAAGCACTCGATGGCCTCTTGGGGGCGACCGTTGTCCAGGCGTGCTAGCCCCTTTACGGAGTGAGCCTCGACCGAGGCAGGATCGATCTCCAATATGGCGTCGGCCGCAGCGATCGCCTCGTCGAACCTGCCGCACTCGATGAGAGCACTGGCCTTGGTAATGCGAGCGTCGAGTTTCTCGGGCGCGAGCTGAATAGCGCGATCGTAGCAACTGATCGCCTCTTCGTAGCGCCCGACGTCCGCGAGGGCCGCCCCTCGGTTGTAGACAAAGTCGTCGTTGTCAGGATCAAATTTCAAAATCTCGTCGAAGCTCTTGAGCGCTTCTTCGGCGCGCCCGAGCTCTCGAAGAACCACCGCCCTATTATGGATGGACGCAAGATGGTTTGGTTGGATGGCAAGAGCCTGCTCATAATCGGCGAGTGCGTCTTCCAACCGGTCCATTAGGTCGTAAACGATCCCGCGGTTGTAGTATGCAAAATAGGATTGGTCGTTCAGAGTGAGGGCACGGTTGAGGTAGCGGAGAGCTCGTTGGGGGTCGTCTTCTTCGATGAACTTCACGCCGAGATCGACGTAGCGTTCATGGAGTGTGATTCGTCCCATAACCTTTGACGACTGTATCAGTCAGGCTGCCAGCATAGCCCCGCCGGGTCTCGCTTTGCAACCGACCTCCGGGGCATGTCTCGCGCTGCAACGCTCCCTCCGGCTCGGGTCATTTGCGCTGAACGATGACTTCTCGCGCCCCGATGCTGCACTCGCTCTCCGGGCCGGCAGCGATCGTTCCTTTGACAAGAATGCCCAGGCCCTCGCCGAGAGCGCTGTACGCAACGGGAGCCGAGCCACGTTTCAGACGGGTCGCGCTACCGACGTAGACGACATAGCTTAGACGATCGCTCCCCAGCAGCTCGAAGGAGTCGTTGTCGATGATTCGCGAAAGCTTACCCGTTCTAGTGACGGTAGCTCCGGGATCCGGGCATTTGGAAGAGGACGCCTTGGCCGGTCGAGTGGCCCGAGGGGGCGGTCGGGACGACTGTGGTTGGGGTCGTGGTTTGCTCTTTTGGACGCTCGCCGTTTGGGAAACCGTGCTGGACGGGACATCGTTAAGAAGGGTGGCCGCGGAGAAGGACTTCGTTGCCGGTCTGGAGTCGCCACTCACGCCCTTTACTCGGAACTCGTCCAACAAGATCGCGTTGCCGGTCACCAGGCGCACCTTTAGGCGGATGAACTCTCCCTCGTTCGCGGAACGGATATCGATCTCACCTAACAGGGTTTCCCTTTGGAAGAACGAGAGGTGGATGTCGCCGGCCGGCAGGCCGGGGAGCGTGACGGCTCCGTCGTCCTCCGGGACGCCTTCTCTTTCTCGCATCTCGGCGATGGTGACTCGAATCTCGGCGACCGGCAGCTCAGTGTCCAGGTGGCATCTGACCGTGACGGGAGGCTCGAATTGGGAACTGGGAAGAGTGAGGAGGAGCAGAGTGGTCGCGAGTTGCATGATGTTTCTGATTCGACTCGAGATGCATCCTACCCCATTCGAGCCGGAGATCAAACGGCGCAGCCGCCTGAGGTATCATCGAGTCCATTGTGGCAAAACAGCCGAAGGGAACTCGGCAGACTTTACAAGCACGTCTGCTTTCTTGGTATCGACGCCATCGGCGTGAGCTCCCATGGCGGGAGCGGCCCGAACCCTACCGCGTTTGGGTCTCGGAGCTGATGCTGCAGCAGACGCAAGTCAAGACGGTTGTCCCCTATTTCGAGCGGTTCATTGGCCGGTTTCCCGACGTCGCGATGTTGGCGAGCGCGCCGGAGCACGATGTCTTGGCCGCGTGGTCGGGGCTAGGTTACTATCGCCGCGCCAAGGCGCTGCACCGAGCAGCCAAATGGGTGATGGAAGAGAACGGTGGTCGTTTTCCAGAGACCCTCGATGGATGGCTGTCGCTCCCCGGAGTGGGGAGGTACACCGCGGGTGCGATTCTCTCGATCGCATACGGCCAGCGCCACCCGATCCTGGATGGAAACGTCACGCGCGTGTTGTCTCGGATGTTCTTGGTTCGTGGGGATCCTAGGTCCAGCCCGGTCCGAAAGATCCTATGGCAGAAAGCGGAAGATCTGTTGCCGGCGCGATCGGTGTCGGATTTCAACCAAGCCCTCATGGAGCTGGGAGCGTTGGTATGCACACCGCGCGGTCCCCGGTGTCTGTTGTGCCCCGTTCAGGAAGATTGCAAGGCGTTTCAGCATGGCGTCCAGGAAGAACTGCCCGAGTTGACCGCCAGAAAGGTCTCCGTTCCCGTCGTGTTTACCGCCGCCGTCATTCGGAGGCGAGGGAAGGTTTTGATGTATCAGAGGGAGGAGGAAGAGCTCATGCGTGGGCTGTGGGAGTTTCCGGGAGGGTCGTGCCGGGCGGACGAGGAGCCGCGAGGGGCATTGGTTCGTGAGGCCCGCGAGAGGTATGGGCTTCGGTTGGAGCCGGGTGCGGAGCTCACCCGCGTCAAGCACAACATCATGAACCGACGGATTACACTCTACGCCTTCGCCGCGCGACTGACCGACGGTTCGAGCCGCGGCCTGCGGAGTACGCCGAGTAAGAAGTCGCCAGTATGGATCCTACCCGAGAAGGTAGATGAATATCCCGTCTCCTCAATGACTCTCAAGGTGCTTCGAGGAATAAAAGAGAAAGAAAAACCCTAGACAGGATTAACAGGATTTACAGAATTGAACTGAACGGGACTTTGGTTTTCCTATCCTGCTATCCTGTTATCCGGTCTGGTTTTGGGTTTGTCTTTTTCCTGGCTATATTGGTTTATGCGGACGCTTTGCTTCGTCTTGGCGGTGGGGATTGTCGGCGTGCAAGGCGATCCGGCGGACATGTACAAACGGGGACTGGCGTTTTATAACGGCGGTCGATACGAAGAGGCGCTCGAGCTTCTCAAGAGTGCTTCGGCCTTTCGCCCGAATGTCCCCGACTACCGGTACAGCCTGGGACTTACCTACTTGAAGTTAGGACAAGCAAAACAAGCCGCCTACGAGCTAGAGGCGGTGCGGGGCATGATTGGCCTTCGACGAAACACGCGAGTCAAGGAGCCCCAGGTGCTGGTGCATTTGGCAACGGCGTTCATTCAGCTAAACAAGCTTTCCGGAGCGCGCTCACGTCTGGAGCTTGCTCTCGAACAAGAGCCGGACAACGTACCAGCGCTCTACGCACTCGGCCTCGTCGAGCAGAAGGAGGGCAACACGGAGCTGGCGTTCGAGCGTTTTCAGATGGTGTTGAAACATGAGCCCGACCATCCGGACGCCAATTTGGCTGTTGCCAAGTTCCTTCGAGAGCAGGGCAGAGGAGCGGATGCCCTCGAGCGTCTAAGGCATGCCGCCCATGGTGCTCCAGGGAGTGTCCAGCTCCAGCTCGCCTTAGGGGCGGCGGCCTACGAACAAGGCTTCCCCGACGAAGCGGAGGCGGCCTTTCAACAGGCATTGGCGCTCGAGCCCCAGAACGCAGAAGCGCTGTTCGGCTTCGGGACTCTGATGCTAGCCAAGAAGCAATACGATGCTGCGATCACGACTTTGGAGCCGTTGACGCGGACCGAGACGCCCCACGACCCCGCGGCATTCAATTTAGCTCAGGCCTACATGGCGAAGGACAGGAAAGAAGAAGCGCTGGGTGTGCTCGAGGCTCTCGCTACCCGTTCTCCCGAACATCCTAAGGTTCAGTTCACGCTCGCGCTCGTGTTCGAAATACGGGGAGAGGTGGACCTGGCGGAGGCAGCGTATCGGAGGGAGATTCAGGGTCGGCCGGACTTCGTGCCGGCGTACTTGAACCTCGCAGCGCTTCTGGAGAAAGAAGGACGGTCGGAAGAAGCGGTCGAGCAGCTTCGGTTGGCACTAGTCCAGAGCTCGGAAGCTTCGCAAGCGGAAAAGATCCAAGCTGCAATAACGGCCATGGAAGAGAGCGAATAAGAAGGCGGCGGCTTCAAATTTGAATTTGAGGCCGCCGCTCGTTTATCCCCGGCAGGTCTGTCCGCCTAGGGAGTGGCTATTGGTTTATCGGGTAGCCGAATGATCGCTCGATGATGATGGGAGACCCGGTCGATCCGCCTTGCCCGCATGCACCACCGCGGCCGCGACCGATGCCGGACACACCGATACCTCCCCATCCTCCCTTACGACCTCGCTTGCCCGGTCTTCCCTCGCCGTCGCCGAATCGCGCCTGCGAAATGGCTCCCGGTATGAGCTCCTCAGGAGCGTCGGGAAGAGCCAGGGCCACCTGTACCGCCGCTGGTGCGTCGAACGCCACGGTGTCTACTCGCAGGGCGGTCAGGTTCAGGCCGGGGTTCGATGCTTCCTGCTGGTCTTCAGAAATCGGAGCGGGTTGTTGCCTTGGTGCGCGTTCATCCAGGTTGGGGAACTTCGGCAAGCGAATCTGCTCCGGCAGGAGATCGGCCGGTACCTGAGAGTCGGAGGCCGTGCGGACCGACTCGCTGCTAGCGTACCCGGCGAATCCCGCGGTGTCTCTCGCTACCTGGTCGGTAGAGGGAGGAGCCCCGATGAGAAACGCGAGCACGAACAGCCCGAGCCCTTGAAGCGCCACGACGAGGGGAAGGCTTTCCGATTTGCGCCAACTCCCCATGGTGATCGAGCTCGTATTGCCGGTCACTCGAGAAGCCATGAACACCTCCTCAGATTGGAACTTGCTTGGCTTCCAATCGGCTCGGCGGGCCCCGCCAAGTTGCCCCAGCGAGTTGAGGGGCCCACCTCACCTAAGCGATTACTCTAGGCAAAAGGGATGCCAGAAGGTGTGAGGCATTTAACATCCGCGAACAAAAGGACTTCCGGACCAAAGCCTCACTGAGCTTGCGTCATCATCAAGGGACAGTTGACCGCTTTTTTGGGCGTTCTTCAGTCTGTGAAGGCGTCGGGCCGAAGGGACGGCAAACTGTCGGGTGCCGCCCCGTGTCTGGCGTCAAAGCAGGAGGGGAAGTAGCCAGGCGTCGGTTGCCGGTTTCGACGAAGTCAAGGCGCCCGTGTGCGCTTGTGCTAGTATGAATAGTTTTTCCGAGGTTCCGATGAGTCGAGAGTACGAGTTTCAGGCAATCGAGTCGAAGTGGCAGAAGCGTTGGGCCGATACCCGCGTCTTCGAGGTCAGCGAGGATTCTAGCCGTCCAAAGTTCTACTGCCTGGCCATGTTGCCCTATCCGTCGGGAAGAATTCATATGGGGCATGTGCGCAATTACTCGATTGTCGACGTCGTCGCGCGATTCAAAAGAATGAGAGGGTTCAACGTCCTCCATCCGATTGGCTGGGATGCGCTAGGGCTTCCGGCGGAGAATGCTGCCCTGAAGCACGGTACCCACCCCGAGGAGTGGACACTTTCCAACATCGACCACATGAAAACGCAGCTCAAACGCATGGGCTTCTCCTATGCCTGGGAGAGGGAAATAGCAAGCTGCGATCCAGACTACTATCGTTGGAACCAGTGGTTCTTCATCCAGATGTGGAAGAAGGGGCTGGCGTATCGAAAACAGGCCACCGTGAACTGGTGTCCAAGCTGCCAAACGGTGCTGGCCAACGAGCAAGTCGAAGGCGGGGGCTGCTGGAGGTGTGGCACCGAAGTGATTCAGCGCGATCTCGAGCAGTGGTTTCTCAAGATCACGAGCTACGCGGAAGAACTGCTGTCGGATATGGCGCTGCTGGACAAATGGCCAGAGCGCGTTCTGACGATGCAACGCAATTGGATTGGACGCTCGGAAGGCGCGGAGGTCGACTTCGCGGTGGAAGGGGAAGACCCCATTCGCGTCTTCACCACACGCATCGACACCATTTGCGGCGCGACCTTTCTGCTCTTGGCGCCGGAGCATCCACGGGCAAAGGCCTATGCGGAGCGATCGCCGGAGCTTCAGTCTTTTGTCCGGCAGGCCGTCGCGCGGGCAAAGGAAACAACAGAGGCGGCCGACCTGGAAAAAAATGGCATGGCCACCGGCCGCTTCGCGGTCAACCCGTTTACGCAGGAGCAGGTCCCCATTTGGGTCGCCGATTACGTTCTCATGGGCTACGGAACGGGCGCCGTCATGGCGGTGCCCGCTCACGACGATAGAGATTTCGAATTTGCGCGCAAATACGACCTCCCCATTCCGGTTGTGGTTCAGCCGTCGGGAAGTACGTTGAGCTCGGACTCTCTCGATAAGGCCCACTCCGACTACGGAACCTTGGTGGATTCAGGAATTTTCAGTGGCCTTCCGTCCGAGGAAGCCATGCCCGCCATGGCGGCGTACGCGGAAGAGCAGGGTTTCGGCAAGAAGACCGTCACCTACCGGCTCAGAGACTGGGGGATTTCTCGCCAACGGTATTGGGGAACTCCCATTCCGATGATTCACTGCGGTGCATGCGGCGTGGTACCGGTTCCGGAAGCAGATCTGCCGGTGTTGCTACCGAAGACCATCGACATTACTGGGCAAGGAAAGTCGCCACTCGAGGGGATTCAAGAGTTCGTCAATGTCGATTGTCCAAAATGCGGAGGTCCTGCAAAACGCGAAACCGATACGATGGACACGTTCGTGGACTCTTCGTGGTACTTCTACCGTTATACCGATCCACGCAACGATACCGCTCCGTTCAGCAGCGACAAGCCGGGCTATTGGTTTCCCATCGATCTCTACGTCGGTGGTATCGAGCACGCGATTCTACATCTCATCTATTCCCGCTTTTGGACAAAAGTAATGCGTGATCTCGACTTGGTAACCAACACCGAGCCGGTGTCCGAACTGCTGTCGCAAGGGATGGTGCTCAAGGACGGTTCGGTCATGTCCAAGTCGAAGGGAAACGTCGTCGAGCCGGACGAAGTCGTCAGCCGAGTTGGCGCCGATACGTTGAGGCTCTATGTGCTCTTCGAAGCTCCACCCGAGAAGGAGATGGACTGGACCGACCAAAGGTTGGAGGGGCCGGCACGATTTCTCCAGCGGGTTTGGCGACTCGTGACCGGCGAACTGGAGAACATCGAGTCCGCCGAGGCGATCGATGGTGAAGAAGCCTGGAACGAAGTCGAGACCGCTTTAAGGCGGAAGACACATCAAACCATCCTACGTGTGACCCGAGACGTTGAAGAGCGGTTCCATTTGAACACTGCGATCTCGGCGATCATGGAGCTCACCAACGAGGTCTACAAATATCTCGGGTCGCGCCCCGCGGAAGGAGACCGCTCGGAGGCCAGGAAAGCTCTTCGTGAGGCCGCTGAGACGATCGTGCTTTTGATCAGCCCCTTCACCCCGCACGCCTCCGAAGAAATGTGGGAGTTGCTCGGGCACCGGGGCGGCCTGCGGAAAGTCGACTGGCCCTCTTATGACCCATCGATCGCGGTTCAAGAAACCGTTACCCTGGTTCTGCAGGTGAACGGTAAAGTGCGGAGCTGCATCGCCATTCCCGCGGATCTCGAAGAGGAAGAGCTGAGGCAACTGGCGCTCGACGACGAGAAGGTCCGTTCTCTTACCTTGGGACGTAAAGTGGAGCGTGTGGTCGTTGTCCCGAAGCGGCTGGTCAACGTTGTGGTGGGGGAGTGATACGAACCGTGAGGATGAAGTTGGTCACGGTTGGACTGCTGTTTCTCTCCTCCGCCTGCGGCTATAGCTTGGCGGGGCGGGGCTCCTTTCTGCCCGAACACATTAAGACGATAGGTATCCCGACGTTCATCAACGCATCTACTCAACCCGGCGTCGCGGAGATATTTACCGAGAAAGTCATCGAGGAGTTCGCGTCGCGAGGGAAGTACGTTATCCAGCCCGAAGAGGCCGGGGCCGATGCGGTACTGGCTGGCACCGTCCTGTCCTTCACCGTGGCTCCACAGACGCTCCGTGGGGGCGTTAACGAGGTCACGGCCAACGAAGCCACGCGCTACTCGCTCGTCATCCAAGCCAAGGTCGAGTTCAAAGATCTTCTGGACGAGTCCATGATTTGGGAGGATGAGAATTTCCGCATGCGGGAGGCCTGGGAGATCGGTGAAGAGTCTGATGACTTTTTCGATCAGTCGGGGCTGGCGATCGAGCGCGTGGCGGAGGAGTTCGCGAAGACGCTGGTGAGCCGCATCCTCGAGGCCTTCTAGGTTTGAAGCTCGCCTACTCGCAGCTAGACAAGCATTTAGCCTCTGGGAAGTTGGCCGCGGCATACGTGTTGCGCGGGGATCAAGACCTGCTCCGCGAGTTGGCGCTCGGCGAAATCCGGAAGGCCGCTCTCGGCGACACTTCGGACGAGTTCGACTTCAATCTCGAGCGATTCGACGGCGAAAAGACGACCGCCGAGTCGTTGGTGATGGCGGCGAATACGCTCCCGCTTCTAGGACTCGCCGGAGGGGGCGGACAACACCGCGTTCTCATCGTCAAGAGGGCCAAGCGTCTCGTAGAGGGAGCGCAGGCGGAGGCACTAGTCGGCTATTTGAAGGATCCGTCACCGCAGACGGTTCTGGTGATGGAGCTCGAGAGCTCCCCCGATGGTCGACGAAAGGCGTGGAAGGAGATCGAAAAACAAGTCACGGTCGTGCAGTGTGACCCACCGAAGGAATGGGAAATAGAGGAATGGGTTGCCGGGCAGGCGCGAATTCGAAAACTCCCCTTGGACGCCGAAGCGGCTCGATACCTAGCCAGCGAGTTCGGCTCGGACCTGCGACGCCAGCTCGGTGAGCTCGAGAAGATATCGCTCTACGCAGGTGCTGAGAAACTGGACGGGCAAGAGCTCGCGTCTCTACTGGGGCGCGGAAAGGCACAGAGCATCTTTAAATTCACCGACGCCGTCGCGTCTCGCCAAGCCGCGGTGGCCCTCAAGCAGTTGGGGCGGTTGTTGGACGAGGGTGAGCCCGCTCTGCGGATTCTGGCGCTGCTCGATCGGGTGCTGGGCCAGCTACTAGTAGCTAAGGAGTTCGGAGCGGGGAGGGGAAGGAGCGGCCAACTGATGAAAGTCTTGAGGGTACCACCCAGGGCTGCGGATAACATCGCTCTCTGGTCGGACCGATACCAAGAGCAGGATCTGTTGGACGCTATCGAAGGTCTGGCACGTTGTGATCGCCAGCTGAAGAGCAGCGGAACGCCGGCGCGATTGATACTCGAGGGTTTCGTCCTCTCGGTCTGCGGGACGGGCAATCGAAGAGGGCTTCCTTCCGTTATTCCCTCTCGCCTGTAGCGAAGACTGCAGGCGTCAAGGAATGTCGTGCCGCTATCGATGGAGTCAGACGCCGGGTGAGGGCCGACGGCGAAACTCAGCTCCCGGATGTAGCGCCGAGCTTGGCGAGCCGTGACTTGTAGCGAGAACCGGTGTTGTCGTGGATGACACCCTTCTTGACCATCCGATCGATCAGGGACGTCGTACTTGGGAGAAGCTCACGGGCCTTATCCGTATCCTCGCTAGCGATTGCCTGGCGGAGCTGCTTGATATCGCTACGCAACCGAGAACGATCGGAACGATTGCGGAGCCGGTGTTTCTCGTTTTGACGGATGCGTTTCTCCGCCGAACGACTATGAGCCAATGACTACCTCCTTGGTTGGTTTCACTTCGGCGCCGGGGCCCTGGTGGCCTGGCACAACCAATATATGCTAGCACAAAAGAAGCAATTCCCGAAATGGGCCTGTCTTTTAGCCATCTTGGCAGCCATTTTCGCAGCAGCTTCGGTCCTCCCCGCGGGGCGAGCGGCCCCTGCGATCGGAGCCGCGGCGCCCAGGGTCATCGTCCTTGGGTTCGACGGGGCCGATCCCGGCCTGGCGATCCGCTTCATGGAGGAAGGTCATCTGCCGAACCTCCAGAGACTCAGCCGGCAGGGGCAGTTTGCGCCCCTAGCCACCACCCGCCCCTCCGAGTCACCGGTCTCCTGGTCGTCCTTCGCGACCGGAATGAACCCCGGAAAAACAGGTATTTTCGACTTCCTCGCGCGGGTGCCGGCCCTATGTAGACGATGCGTACGATATCGTTGTCGGGTTCAAGCCGGGGTATCGGGTGTCCTGGGAGACGACCTTGGGTGGTATTCCCCATGAGGTCATCACGAACAACCGCAACAACTGGAGCGGGGATCATTGTTCTTCCGACGCAAATATCACGGCGGGAGTTTTGTTTAGTAACCGCACGCTGAAACGAGAGAGTGCGCGCACTATCGACATCGCGCCCACGGTTTTGGATCTCTTTGGCATTCTAGTGCCGGACGATATGGACGGCGAACCGTTGTTCTAGTTGTTGAAGTGACTAGTTACGCGCTCGTTTTTCGGAGGCTCGAGAAGGTCGGACTTCTTCTGCTTACGGATGTTGATTTGCCGAGCGTGGCCGGGCTGGTCGCCGGCGAGCCAGTTCGAGGCTCCTGGTGGGGACACGCGCGGGCGCAGGAGATCTTTAACGTGAGTGAGAAACTTGCCGAACATGTTGACGTAACCAGCGTCAAGTTCGTGAAGAACAAAGTGACGTTCGTCCATCGTCGGCTCTGGCCCGCGCTCGTTGCGGTTGGTACTTCGCGCGCCTCTTGGCAGCTGGAACAGCTGTCTGGGGCTGCGCTCTCCTTTCTCGATCGGGTGGAGCGGGCTGGGCCGGTTCGGAGCGACGATGTAAAGGTTGCAGAGGCAGTTCGTGGTGGTTCGCGGAAGGTAAGTGAACTTATCCGCGATCTCGAGAAGCGACTCTTGTTACACAGCGAGCCGGTTCACACCGAGTCGGGCGCGCATGCCAAGTCTCTGGAGAGTTGGGGGCAGTGGGCTGCTAGGGTTAACCTGGGCGGCACGACGACGAGCGCGAAGGAAGGCAAACGGGTATTGCAGAACGCGACTCGCGCGCTATGCGGCGGTTCCAGTGTGGCTCCAGGACTCCCATGGATTTCGGAAGATGATTGAAAGGTTAAGTCGCTTTTTCGGCGTTTCGGCGGCCGGTAGCTCGGTCCGAACCGAAATCCTAGCCGGTGTCAGCACCTACATGGCGCTGTCCTACATCGTCTTGGTCAATCCCGCCGTGCTCGCCGGTGCGGGAATGGACGCGGGGGCGGTGATGATGGCGACCTGCCTGGCCTCGGCACTCGCAACGGCCTGGATGGCATTTCATGCCAACTATCCCATCGCCTTGGCACCGGGAATGGGGCACAACTTCTTCTTCGCCATCACGGTCTGCGGTCCCATTGCGGCGGGCGGTCTCGGCTACAGTTGGCAGGTGGCTCTGGCCGCGGTGTTCGTATCAGGAAGCATCTTCCTCGTGGGCTCGTTCTGGGGGCTGCGGGCCCGCATCATCACCCTCGTGCCAGCGCACATGAAGACCAGCATTGCCGTTGGGATCGGGCTGCTCATTGCGGTCGTGGGTTTGCGATGGGGCGGCCTGTTGGTTGCTCGTCCGGGCATCTACATCGGTCTAGGGGAGCTCGGAGAGTCACCCGTCCTTTTGACTCTGTTCGGCCTGACGGTCATGTCGGTGTTGACCGCCGCCCGGGTTCCCGCCGCATTGGTCGTTGGGATTCTCGTGACCACGCTACTCGCGGCCTTGACCGGTTTGGCCAAGCTCCACGGAGTTGTGGCATGGCCGCCTTCGATCGCTCCGACTCTGTTCGCTCTCGATTTTAGGGGCCTCCTGCGCGAAGCAGATTTTGTTTCCGTCGTTTTCGTCTTTCTCTTCGTGGATATCTTCGACACCGTCGGCACCTTGATCGGGGTGGGGCAAAGAGCCGGGCTCATCGTGAACGGTGAACTTCCTCGCGCCCGCCAGGCACTGACTGCAGACGCGGTGGGGACTGTCGCGGGATCGGTTTTGGGGACCTCGACGGTAACGAGCTATGTCGAGAGCGCGGCGGGAGTGGCCGCAGGAGGGAAGACGGGCTTCGCGGCACTGGTGACGGCGGTGCTCCTGGCGGGTTCGATTTTCTTCCATCCTCTCGTCGAGGTAGTCGGGGTGGGATTCGACGTTGGTGGGGGAGTCGTGCTCTACCCAATTCTCGCGCCGGCGCTCATTCTGATCGGAGTCTTCATGATGCATGGGATCGGTGATATCGCTTGGAACGATCCCCGGCAGGCTATCCCCGCGTTTCTCACCATAGTCATGATGCCTCTCACTACGAATATCACCGAGGGCATCTCGTTCGGGTTCATCTCTACTTCGGTGCTCTATTTGGCGAGTGGTAAGCGGAAGTCGCTACATTGGGGAGTGCATGTCATTGCCGCCTGCTTCCTGTTAAGGTATTTGCTGCTATGAAGGCCAGGAAGAAACCGCGCTATTCAACCGGTCAGCCCGAGCTAGATGCAAAGCTCGAGGAGCTGGTGAGTTCCACGTGTCCCGGCCGCGAAAAGGAGTACGTCCTACAGATCGCCACCAGCGCCTTGAAGCTTGGCCTCGAGAAGGCCAAGCGCGGTGATCTCAAGATCGCGAATGCGGCGCTGAAGGAAATGCGCTCCGCATTCAAGATGTTCACGCCGTATCGACGGGTCCACAAGGTCACGGTGTTCGGCTCTGCCCGCACCGAGCCCGGTCAGCCGGACTACGAGCGCGCCGAAGAGCTCGGCCGTCGCATGGCGGAGGCGGGATGGATGGTCGTGACCGGCGCGGGCAGCGGCATCATGGGAGCGGCACACCGTGGAGCGGGGCGCGACATGAGTATCGGGGTCAACATCCGACTGCCCTTCGAACAGCAAGCCAACCGGACCATCCGTGGCGATCGAAAACTCCTCTCGTTCCGATACTTTTTCACCCGTAAACTCTTTCTGTTGAAGGAGTCCTCTGCGGTGGCATTATTTCCAGGGGGCTTCGGCACCCTCGACGAAACGTTCGAGGTTCTAACCCTATTGCAGACCGGCAAGCAAAGCCCCCTTCCGGTAGTCATGGTAGAAAGTCCGGAAACGGGTTACTTCCGCGCGCTAGAGCGTTTTATCGAGGAGCGAATGGTGTCGGGCGGACTCGTCTCCGAGGAGGACAGATCATTATTCAAGGTGGTGCCGAATCCGAAGGCGGCCTGCGAAGAGACTCTCCGCTTCTATCGTCTCTACCATTCGTCTCGCTACGTGGGAGGGAGACTGCTGATTCGGCTGCAGCGTGAGCTCAGCGGCAAGGAGCTCGACGATTTGAATCATTCCTTTGCTGACATTCTAAACTCGGGCGATATCGAAGTGGCTCCAATCTCGTCCGAAGAAGAGAAGGACCCTCAGCTTGGGAAGCTCTCCCGTATTCAGCTCGACTTCAACCGCAGAAACTTCGGAAGGCTCCGCCAGCTCATCGATATGATTAACGGGTTTGATTAGATGGTTGGCTTCCTTCCTTTAATCCCTCTCCCTCTGGGAGAGGGCCTGGGTGAGGGTGAACGCTGGCTTCCTTCCTTTAACGCGGAAACATCACCGTAAAATCAGCATCCCGCTCCGCGACCTGTTCGGTGTTTTCGTCGGTGACGCGAGCGCGGAGAGAGTAGCTTCCCGGTGGAAGCGCCTTGAGCGACACGTCACTCTTCAGCGCAACGCCCGAGACCCTGGATGGCCGGTGATAGGAAGGGGCTACTTTCGAGAAGAGTCTCCCGTCCTTGAGAATGAAGAAGTCGACCCGCAGTCTCGCCTGATTGGTTATCGGGCCCACCGAGTAGCCGAGGGCTTGAACGTAGGCGGTCAGGCTCGAGGTCCGCTCGAAGCGGTGCAGGACGTTGGGTATCAAGCGCAAGTTCCCGAATTGGAAGGGAGGGCGCGGGGCTCCGGCGGGGAGTGGATCGGTTTCTACCGCAGCGCTTGCCAAAAGGAGGCTCGAGAGCGTGAGCCCCTCTCCGGTGAAGACCGGGACTTCTATCGTGGTCGAGGACCGACCCACTGCACCGCTGGGGTTGTCCCGAACCAGGGATTCTATCTGATAGGTACCGGGAGCCAGATTTAGGGATGCTTCGTAAAGCATCTGGCTGGATCGGTAGGCATCCAAGTCATTGGCTGGAAATTGGATTTCGATGCGGTCCTCGATCGGAGGTTGTTCGGTACCCGACTCGTCCCTCACCTGAACCAAGATGTCCGCTTCATAGCCATAGCCGGTCCCGTCCTCCGTCGGTCGAGGAGTCAGTCGCGCGTAAGGCATGGAGACCGTGATGGGCACCCAGGCCGAGCCTGTCTGCGAGGGGAAGAAAGCGGCGGTAGTGGTGAGCGGCACCGACGGAAAGTCGGCACGAGCCTCGGTGACCTCCCGGAGTGAAGGCAGGTTGAGCTCGGGCACTTTCGCCACTTCGAGGAGGTTCCGCTGGAAATCGAATTGATCCATGGACATCTGGTCGCCGAAGTATTGGTTCTGAGCGCCACTTATTGGATCCATGAGCGTACCGCCGTCGCGCATGAATCCGAGCGCGTCGAGCTCGCTCATGGCCCAAGCCTGGTTGGTGCGCAACGGCGCCAAAGCATCGATGTTGTCGGCGGAGACGATCTCGAATCGCCCCGTCGAGGTGAAATCGACGAAACCGATGTCGAAGGAGGCCGGCAGCCGAGGGTTCGGCGCGTTGTTGTAGGTCCATACCTCGGACGGCCGCTCAAAGGCGTTGCGCCCTGCCGGGGCCCTGTCGATCGTACTGGGCGCGCCGAGAATGATGTAGATCTTGCCGCGGTCGGTCGCCCAGCCGGGAATTCCAGCGCCGAAGTGTTGGACGGAGTGCGCGAACCGCCGCTGATGTTCCTGCCGGGGCTCGTTCTCGGGAGTCTCAGGTGTGGTATCGCGCCGGCGCCAGAAAGACTCCATAAACGCTAGCCTGTCGGAGGGTGTCTCCAAAGACTCGAAGCGCTCTCTCTCCTCTCGGGACACGATCCACTTGACGTACTGATTCACCCAACGATCGAAAAGCTTGTCCAGCTCTTCCACGTCCGGATAGGTGACGAAACTGAACGTATCGCCAACCGCGAAGTCGTCGTTCCCGCTATTGATCCGGAAGGATACGCCGCTCTCGACCTCCTGGTAGAGGTTGCCCACGACCGTGGTGGGCGGAACCCCGTCTTCGCCGGAACGCTTCACGGAAAAGGAGATTGCGTCGGAGTCGGCGCTCACACACTGAACGGTATAGAATTCGAGCGGCACGTTCTCCGGAACGTCCACAATAGTGAGGGTTCCGTCTCCCAGGCCCTGCAATACGGGTCGGGTCGCGCGCTCAGTGACCTCGGGTCTGGCGGCCACCAATGCGAGTACGAGTAGCAAAGAGCTCATGACAGGGCCCATAACGAGGGAATTTTAGCATGGTCCAATACTTGATGTTGTTGGCGTTGCTTCAGGCCGAGCCGGTCGATCGGTTGGTCCAGGGTGGCACGGTCGTGACTATGGATCGGGAGATGCGGGTTCTCGAAGGGGCGGCTGTTGCGATCCGCGGCGAGCGCATCGTGGCGGTCGTCGAGGCGGGTGATCCTCTTCCCGACGCCCGAGAAGTGGTAGATGCCGCGGGGCATCTCGTGATTCCCGGGCTGATAAACACCCATGGCCATGTGCCGATGATTTTGCTTCGTGGCCTGGCTGACGACATGGCGCTGATGGAATGGCTCAACGATTTCATCTTTCCCGCCGAGGCACGGAACGTGAACAAGGAGTTCGTCTATTGGGGAACTCTTCTCGGTGCGATCGAGATGGCTCGAGGCGGGACGACGACTTTCACCGACATGTATTACTTCGAAGACGAAATCGCACGAGCTACCGATCGATCGGGGCTGCGGGCGGTACTTGGTCAGACGATCATCGGTTTCCCCGCGCCGGATTACAAGACCACCGACGAAGCGTTAGCCGCCACCGAGGCCTTCGTTCGTGAATATCGAGACCACCCTAGGGTCACGCCCTCGGTGGCACCCCATGCGCTCTACACCACCGACATCGAAGTGATCATCAAGGCTCGGGAGATGGCGTGCCAATACGATGTCCCGTTCCAGATTCACGCCCACGAGTCACCGGAGGAAGATACCGCGGTGAGAAAGAAGATGGGTATGACGACGGTATCCGTGCTAGATCGGGCAGGCGTGCTCGACTCGGGGGTGATCCTGCATCATGTGATCACACTGACCGACGAGGATATTCGACTCATTGCCCGCAGCGGTGCTACCACCTCTCATAACCCGGAGTCCAACATGAAGGGGGCGTCGGGCCTCGCCCGGGCTCCGGATTTGCTGGCAGCGGGGATTCCGGTGGGACTCGGTACCGACGGCGCGGCGAGCAACAATAACTTGGACATGTTCGAGGAGATGGACACCGCGGCCAAAGTGCACAAGCTCAATCGACAGGACCCGACCGCCATGCCCGCTCGCGACGTGTTTCGGATGGCAACCATCGGCGCCGCGGAGGCATTGGGGCTTGCGGACGATGTGGGCTCGATCGAGGTAGGGAAGCTTGCTGATTTGGTGTTGATCGACCTCGACAAGCCGGAGCTGACGCCTCTCTACGACGTTTACTCGCACTTGGTTTACGTCATCAAAGGGCCGTATGTGCGTTCGGTGCTTGTTGGAGGCGAGTGGATAGTTCGGGACCATAAGGTGGTCACCATGGACGTGGAAGAAGTGTTGACCAAGGCGCGGCAGATTCAGGAGCGAATCCGAGCCAGCCTTGCCCGAGCGGAAAAATGAAGCGCCGACTCGAGATCGTCGGACTGGTCGTTGCCGTTGCGGCGGGTTCGGCCTGCAAAACCCGTGAGAGCTCATCGCCGACTCCAAGAGCCCGCAACGTCATTCTGTTCATCGGAGATGGACTAGGAGCGACCCAAATAGCGCTCGGACTCGAGTACGCCCGCGTCGTCGAAGGGCGTCAGCTTCATCTGGAGAAACTCATGGAATCCGGTGAGATCGGGTATGCACTCCCGGTTTCGCACCAGACCACGGTGATTGATTCCGCTGCCGCGGCTACTCAAATCGCGACCGGCCAGGTAGCTTGGAATCAGACACTCGGGATCGATATCGAGGGAAAGCCGATCGAGACGATACTCGAGCTATCCGAGAGCCGGGGGCTAGCAACGGGTCTGGTAACCAACATGCGACTGGTTCATGCAACCCCCGCCGCCTTCGCCTCACACCAACTGTCCCGCTATGACCCGGAACCAGAGATCGCCGATCAGATCCTAGCGGAGCACGAGATCGAAGTCCTTCTCGGTGGGGGAGCGCGGGCTTTCGTCCCGCAGGGACAGCGGACGTCCGAGAGCCTACCGGGAATTCCGGCCCGACTCGACGGGCGTTCACGGCGCACCGACGATCGGGATCTCATCGCGGAAGCGCGCGAACGCGGCTACGCCGTCGTGAGCGAGCGCGAGGCGCTTCTCGACCATGCGTCCAAAAGGAAGAAGCTTCTGGGTCTATTCTCGGCCAGCAACCTGCCTTATGTCTTGGATCGTCGAAGTGAATCGTTGGACGGTGTTCCCAGCCTCGCGGAGCTAACCGAAGCCGCACTCCGAGTGCTTGGTGCGGAGGAAAAAGGGTTCTTCCTCATGGTCGAAGGAGGGCGCATCGACTATGCGGGCCACGACAACGATGCCGGTGCGATGCTCCACGAGATTCTCGATTTCGATGAGGCGTTGGGTGTCGCGTCTCGTTTTCAATCGAAGAATCCCGATACCCTGCTTCTGGTGACCGCCGACCACGGGACTGGAGGGTTCACTTTCACTTACTCTCGACACGCTGATTGGGAAAGACGTCCGGCGATTCCTCTGGCGAGTGGGGAAGTGTATCGCCCGCGTTATTTCTACCCCGGCAGGAACGAGTTGGAGCTCCTGGGGAAGCAATCGAGGTCGTATGAGTTGATCGGAGAGAGAGCCGGAACCGATCCCGCGAAGCTTCAAAAGGAGGTGCGAGATGCCACCGGTCTGGAGCTTACCTGGGAGGAGGCGACGAAGGCCGCGGCACGGAACACTGAGGGCAAACCTGAGGTCGGCGATTTTTCGCAGTTTTACACCGACGAGGAAGACACCGCACAGGCGTTGTTGGGACGGGCGCTATCTCGGCAGACGTCCATCAGCTGGTCGACCGGGGGGCACACCACCGATCCGGTCCTTGCCTTCGGTGTGGGTCCGGGCGCGCATAGGCTGCGGGGGGTGTATCGAAATACTCATATCCACGAAGTGATGGAGAAGAGCCTAAGCGGGATGCAATAAATAAGGCGCCACCGGTCGGCGGCGCCTTATTAGCTTCGTTTCAGGGCGCAACACTATTCTCTCGAAATCGTTACACTCCCACTAAAAGTCGAGGCCTCGATCACCACGCTGCCGTCGCCGTAGATGCCGTGGACTTCCCGCTTGCTGATCGCTCCAGACATAGTGAGCGGGAACTCGCTTTCGATGTCGCCGCTGAAAGTCTCGGCGGTGAGCTCGAAGCCGATGTCGTTGGCGATGTAGATCTGGACGTCGCCAGAATGGCTCTCGAACTCGTAGCGTCCTCCCTTTGCGAACGTGCCGCCGTATCGGATATCGCCGCTGACGCTTTCTATCGCAGCACGCTCACAATCGGCTTGGGTGAGAATCACGTCGCCGCTTACACTGCTCACTTCCACCTCCCGCGCCTTCAGTCCTGTGACCTGGACGTCGCCGCTGACGCTGGCGATCTCGGGGTCCTCGAGCGATGCGGCCGACTCGACGGTGACTTCGCCGGAGACACTCTGGGCCACCAACAGGTTCTCCGCATTGTTGACCGTGACGTCGCCGCTGACGGACTCCGCTTCGAGCTCGCCACCAACGTCTGCTACATGAACGTCTCCCGACACCGACTCCGCGGACACCGATGTGCCGGTGGGAACGGTAACACTGAAATCCACCGACATATGCTTGTGCTGTTTGCCCTTGGTGTACTTGGTCTCGATCCGCACACGATCTCCGGTTTGGCTCACCTCGATGCTTACGAGAGAAGGATCGCCATGACCGTGTTTCTCGGCCTCGACCCGAATCTCGGTGCCCGGTCCGCCCCGGATCTCGATATCGCCTGATAAGTTGCCGATGTCGAGCGAGCCCGAGGGGCCGACGTCGAATGTGCGAGAGAACTGCTCGCCTTCCTGAAGGTAGAGGTGCGTCGAGCGTTCCACGGGGGCCGCCGCTCCGAGGAACGAGGCACCGAACAGCAACGTTAGAACAACCTGTATGGGTTTACGGAAGTTTGTCTTCATGGTTTTCTGTCTCATCCCTTCAGCTGGGATCCGGACTTTCCGAATCGCGTATTTCGTCGATCAAATCCAGCGCGTTCTCGCCTTGCCCCTTTCGCACTTCATTGATCAGGAGCACCGTATTCTGGAGAAGGCTGAGCTTGCGTCGGAGAGCGGTAAGAAGACTGTCCCCGGCTACCAGGTTCTCCGGCTGTTGGCGGGCCGCTGTCCGACTCTCTCCGATAGCGTCTTCGATGACGGTTAGGTTCGCCGTGAGCACCGCCATCAATTCGGGATCGAGAGTAGACTGATCGGTCTCGACGATCTTTTCCAGTCCTTGGATGGCGTTTTCGTAGTGCTCTTCCGCGGCTAGGAGCTCTGCCGCAACCCACTCTGCACTACCTTCGGGCGGTTGGCTGGAAAAGAAGTCGAGCTGGTTCATGATTGCCATTGTGCCGATCAAGACAATCGCTGTAGCGGCGAGGGCCCATCGATGTGACGAGAGATTGTTCGCAATCCCGTTTCTCCAAGAAGAAGTCTGCGGCGTGCCGCTTTGCGCTCGTATTGAATCAGCAATCCGCTTCCAGGCATCTGCAGGGGGAGTCAGGCGCTCGAGCGATGCTGCCGCCCTCTTAACCTCGAGGAGATCTTCCGCCATCGCCCGGCACGATTGGCATCTCTTGAGATGCGCCTCGAGCGATTGTTGTTCGGAGCTGCTCATCGAGCCGTCTACGTAATCATCGAGCTGGGCTCGGTATCGATCCTCAGTCACCGCTTTTCTCCCGTGGAGGTTTGCCCAAGAGCTCTCGTAGTTTCAGTCTGGCTTTGTGAACCAGAGACTTGGATGTGCCCTCCGCGACACCCAATATGTCCGCCACCTCGCGGTGGCCGAATCCCTCGACGTCGAACAGCAAGAAAGCCGCCCGGTAGGAATGGGGAAGTTGCACGATGGCGTTCTCTAGGTCGAGTCGGGCCGCCGTCGACTCGGGAGCAGCGGAGGGGGAGAATCCCGTCGACTCGTCCAGGCTTTTGGTCACCGATTGTCTCTGCGCAGCCCCACTTCTGAGATGGTCGAGGCAACGGTTGACTGCCAATCGATACAACCAAGTCCCAAAGGCGGCCCGCCCTTCGTAGCTCGGTAGCTTGTTGTAAGCCAGTAAGAAGATCTCTTGAAGGAGATCCTCCGCTTCGGCGAGGTCTCGGACCATGCGGAACGCCAGGTTGTACATGGCCGAACTGTGCCTTTGATAGATGGCCTCGAAAGCCTCCACGTCGCCGGATCGACACCTGGCGACCAGGGTTGCTTCTTCCGCTCGAGCCTGCTGCTTGGTAGTTGAGACAGAGGAAGGGCCTTGTGGAACGCCGGCCCCGTCCCTGACGTCTTGCATGGGCGCTAGCATATCTCAGGAGAGCAGCGCGGCTTGCGCATCCTGGTGGCCACCCAAAACACGAAGTTGCCATCAAATATCTCGTCAGGGGGCGGTTCATCTTGTTGCCTGGGTCCTTTGGACATTCGGTTCTTTTCCTGCGCTTACATGGGTTTGGACGAGGGTGGGGCCAAAATGGTTTACGCGGGGTCCAGATCTCCCGACTGCGGCTGGCAACTTCAACCCTATGATAGACTTGCCCCCCCAGGGAGGGCCGGGATGAAGTCGCTTTCACTGTTGCTTCTTATTAATGCGCTCACCGTCGGACCAAGCTTCGCAACCCAGCCTAGGATCAAGGTCATCGCCGATCAGGACAGCGCGGGGCCGGAGGGAACGAACTATCTCTCCCTGTTGATGCTCCTCCTGGCCCCCGAAATCGATCTGCCGGGAATCACCACGGTGAGTGGCGACCAGTGGGTTAAGCAGGCGACGGTTTTTGCGCGCCACGCCGTTGAGCTTACTGGGCGGTCCGACGTGCCGGTGGTTCAGGGCGCCGAGATGCCGTTGCTCAATAGTGGAGGCGAGCAGGAGCGTCGCGAACGCCTGTTCGGGTCTTATGCAACATGGCATGGGGTGTTCAATCCCGATGCTCCTTCTCCCGATCGCATTTGGGAACCACCTGGTGGCTGGCCTGAGATGCCAGCTCGGTCAGGGCATGCGGTCGACTTCATCATCGAGACGATCCGCAAGAATCCAGGCGAGGTCGTGCTCTACTGCGCGGGACCTCTGACCAACGTCGCGCTCGCCGTTCGCTTGGACCCCGGCATCGTGCAACTCACCCGGTCCATCTACATCATGGGGGGAAGCAGCGGCGGAGGCCCGGAGCTCAATTGGTGGTGGGATCCCGAAGCGGCGGCCATCGTTTTGCGAGAGCCTTGGAAGGAAATCGTGGTGACGCCGTTCGAGACGGGAGGCCAAGCATGGTCCAGCCCAGACCTTATGCGGCCGATTGTCGCTTCCGGAGGTCGACTTGCCAGTCACGTGAGCTCGACGTACCTAGATTACAAGCCTCAGGATTCCAATACCGTGTGGGGGATGATGTGGGATGAAGTCACGGTCGCCTCTTTGCTCGACCCGACGGTGATTGGTAAGTGGGAGGAATTGTATCTCGACGTGGTGATCGACCATGGACCCACCTACGGTGAAACTCGCGTCTGGCGGAAGCCGCCAGCGGTCCTGAGTTTTTTCTTGGCCTACAGTGGGCCCGATCCGATGGACTCTGAGAGTTGGACAGAACATCATCGGTTACCCTACGGCCGCCGTCCTGCGCAGGTTCAGATGGAAGTCGATCTGGAGAAATTCAATTCGCTTTTCATAGAGGTCTTGTCACGATAGCTCTCTGCGAGGGGTTCGATCATGAAGCCAAGTGTGGTGTTGATTGGTTTGTTGCTGGCAGCCGGCTGCGCTCGAGATCCCGGAGGCTCCGGCCGATGGGAGCTCTCAGAGTCGGCAGCCGGCGAGGTGGACGAGACCCTGGCGCGACAGATTTTTCTCGCGCTCGATGCAGCAGAGCAGGCAGGTACCGATCCGTCGATTTCTCACTACGATGTGCGTGCAGCGACGGTAGTGGAGGCCGAAGGGAGAGAGCACGTCGTGGTCGGGAGCAACACCGAGTACCAGGTTCCAGAGGCCATACATGGAGAGACTTCTCTTCTTAACCACGTGACGAGCCTGCTCGGGAAAGAGGCGACCCGGAGCGTTCGCTTCCTCGCTTTCTACTCCGATGGCAGGTGTGGGAGCGGCTCGAGCTGCGGTGACTGTCGAGATTACCAAATCGCGGTAACCGACTACCAGAACCTCTTGATCGCCTGTGGGCAGAGCTCAGATCGCACCGTACACATCAAGAAGTTCGCGGATGCGGTGGTTCCCGAAGAGAGTTTTCCAGCAGTCTCTGCCGACGGGATCCCTCTGAGCGAGGCGGTTTTAGAGCAGCTGGTGGGGGCGGCCATCGAAGCTCGCCAGGGTGGGATTACTCTCTTTACTTCTGGGGAACATCATGCCGGTGCCGCCGGAGTCTCGTCCAAGGGCAAGTTATACCGGGCGGCCGGTGCGGACGACGCGGCGTTTCATTACCGTTACCCGATTGGCGGGCTGCTTCAACAGGCGGCGGCGGAAAGCGACTACTTCATCGAAGCGATCGTCGTGGTAGGTGAGCCGGGTGAGTGGCCCCGCATCAGCTACCGCGACCGCCAGTACGGCTATGAGTCGAGCAGTTTCAATCTTCGGGAGGGCCTCGAGCCGATCCGCTTGATCCTGACCGACGGGGAGGGGAACTACCGCATGACGACTTTCGAAGAGGCTTTGCCAGGGGCATTCAGCACCAGCGCCTTCATGCCCGATGCGGTGGGGGAGTTTTTGGAGAGCCACACTCGGTGAAAGTCTCTCTCTCGTTGTTACGTTGGGGAGAGAGGAGCGGTTAGTCCCGAAACGATGCACGGGCGCGGTGGAACGCGCAAAAAAAGTCATTTTCTTGTTTTTTTACTTGACAATTTTCGAAGGTCTTTTAAAGCGAAGTTGTTGACACGATCGTGGACGCGCGTGTGGCGCCCTGAAATAGAGGAGGAAGGCGTGATCCGCGTCGCGAGCTTCGAACGTCATCGCAGGTCGTATTGATTTAACACCGGCCATCCCAGGACCTCGAAAAACCCCGCGCTATATTAGGAGCATGACACACGAGTTCCAACTGAAATCGATTTCAGATGATGAGCTACTCCGTCGGTTGTCGGAACTCACGCAACAGTCCCGACGCGTCGAGTCCGAGTTGGTCGCTCACATCGGCGAAGTGGACGAACGTCGACTGTATGCGCGCGAAGCTTTCTCTTCGATGTTTTCCTATTGCACCGAAAAGTTGCACTTGTCGGAGCACGAGGCTTACCTGCGCATCGCAGTGGGGCGCGCGTCTCGTACGCACCCCATGCTTCTCGAGATGCTCGGTGATGGGCAACTTCACTTGAGCGGCATCGCCAAGATCGCACCGCACCTCACCGAGGCCAATCGAGAGACGCTTTTGGCTCGTGCGGCGCACAAGTCCAAGCGGAAGATTGAGGAGCTGGTGGCCGAGATTTCACCCAAGCCTGATGTTCAGGCGACGATACGCAAACTGCCCGAGCGTCCCGAGAAAACAGAACGGACCCCAGCCCCCCAACTCGGTCCGGAACGAGTTGCTATGCCTTCCCCGGCTCCCGCTCCGGCCAAGCTCGCGGTGGTGGAGCCTCTTGCACCCGCGCGCTATAAAGTGCAGTTCACCGCCAGCTCCGAGCTTCACGATAAGCTGGCGCGACTCCGGGTGCTCATGCGCTCCTCGGTACCCGACGGTGATCTGGCTGCGATCATAGAAGAGGCCGTGACCGAGAAGCTCGAGCGGCTAGAGTCGAAGCGGCTTGCCAAGACCAAGTCCGCAAGAAAGAGTCTTGAAGAAACCGACACGTCGCCCTCATCGCGCTACATCCCGGCCGCGGTGAAACGCGCCGTGCGGGAGCGGGACGGGAACCAATGCACGTTTGTGGACGCAAACGGTAGACGCTGTAGGGAGCGCCACGGCCTCGAGTTCCACCACCACCAGCCCTTTGGCCGTGGCGGCGACCACAGCCCGGAGAACCTGCGGATGATGTGCCCCGCGCACAACCGGTATCTGGCCGAGCGCGACTACGGAAGAGAGGTGATGAGGCGATACCGGCGCTCAGGCGACCATGCACGCGAGCCCGCGCCTGTTTACTTCCTCGGCAACCGGCTCTCGAACGCGACGAGTGGGGCCCGTCGCGACAGGAGCGGCGGCAGCACGACGTGGTCTAGGGCGAAATACGGTTAGCCCTTGTCCCTCTTCTTCCACTCCTTGTTGAAGCGGGTTCGCTTGAGGAAAGACTTCTGGGTGCCGACACCCATCGTGGAGAGACCGGCGTAGAGATTGGCGCGGGCCAAGGCGTCCCGTTCCGGCATGCCTTCGGCGAGGAAGACCGCGAAGCTTCCAATGAACGCATCGCCGGCCCCGGTAGTGTCTTTGGTTGTTACCTTGTAAGACGGGATGAGCTCCATGCCCTCCGAGCCCGCGAGCAAAGCTCCTTTTTCGCCGAGGGTGATGATCACTCGACGAATCCCCTGTGCGAGAAGGTACTCGGCGCATGCCTTCGCTTGATCAACGGTCGTAACCGGCTTCCCGGTGATGGCGGCAGCCTCGGTCTCGTTGGGAACGAAGTAGTCGACGTTGGCCAACTGCTTCAGATCCGCGGGGAGCGCCGGGGCCGGATTCACGATACAGCGGATCTTGTTCTTCCGGGCGAATCGAACCGTGTGGTAGACGGTGTCGAGGGGAATCTCGAACTGCAAGATGATGATGTCGGCGCGTTTCAGTCGGGACGCTGCTTGATTGACTCCCTTGGCAGTCAGCTTGTCGTTGGCGCCCTTTACCACGATGATTCGATTCTGGCCGCTCTTCTCGACGAAGATGGGAGCCACACCACTCGAAACTCCCTTGACGGTTTGGACGTTGCGGGCCCCGATACCGAGGGACTTGAAGTTCTTGATGGTGGCCGGCCCGAAAAGGTCGTCTCCCACTCGTGCGACCATTTGCACCTTGGCGCCGCAGTACTTCGCCGCGACCGCCTGGTTCGCCCCTTTACCCCCGAAGCCGAGGTCGAAGGCTTCTCCGAAGACGGTCTCTCCCGGTTTGGGGAATTGATCGGTGAAGCTGGTGAGGTCGACATTGGCACTTCCTACTACTGCGATTCGCGCTTGTCTTTTAGCCATTTGTTTGCTGGGCCTCCGGCCCTCTAATCCGATTGCGGCGAGGGCCGTGTCATCAAGTCCACGAAGAGCTTCTCGAAACGCTCGCGATCGATGTCGGTCTGGACTTTCCACGTTCGTCCGGCCCACCAAGGGCGATTCTTCTTGGTCCACCACACGGTCTTTCCGTAATCCGGTCCCCAGGCGAATTCGCAATCAACATAGAGCTCTTCCTTCTTGGTAATGACCTTGGGGTCGATGATGGAAGCCGCTGAGAGCTCGTCCCACATGTAGGAGAAGATACCTTCGTCTACGTTGGGTCCTAGATACGATTCCTTCATGTAGTTGGCGAGCGGGGTGTTCGCCGTGGCGATGCGCTCGATCAGCTCTTTCGTCATCTGGGTCTTGTGGCACACGTCAATGGGAGTAAGCTCCATGTCTTTCCACGGCGCGCGAAGGTGCATCGCGGCCGCCTCGGCATCCCACCAAAAATTGAACATGTGGTTCACGTGGGTTGCCCCACCCATCGTGTAGACGGCTTTGATCTTGCCGATGATATCCGGCGCGATCCGGATCGCCAAAGCGATATTGGTGAGCGGACCGGCGGTGTAGAGCACGAGCTCGCCCGGGTACTTCCGTGCCATCTCGATGAGCAGCTCCGCGGCGTGTTTATCCACCGGTTTGATGGTCGGGGGGCCGCCCGGGGCAGGAGGGATGGTCGTCTTCGGTGCGACCTCTGGGCCCCATGCACCGTGCCATCCATCGCCTTCCTTCGGTCCCCAAAGGGCCTCGCGACGGTTCATCGCCCCCTCGCTATTAATAAGCGGATCTTCCGAGCCGGCCGCCACCGGAACGTCGGGCTGGCCGCAAACTTCTACAATCTTGAGCGTGTGATAGACGGCTTGATCGAGCCAGGCGTCACCACCAACGACGCCGATCCCCACGACCTCGATGTTAGGAGCCATGAGCAGCATGGCGATGGACACCACGTCGGTCCCGCCGGGACCGGAAGTGTCCTGGTCGATGAAGACCTTGATGCGCTCTTGTCCGGAAGAGGAGCTGGCGAGCAGGAAGACAGCAAGAGAAACGGCGACTGATACACGATGCATAAGCTCCTCCTCGTCGAGCCTATGGTTTCCGCGGTGGTGCGGATAGGCGCTCTATGAACGTAGCCACGAACCGGTCACCGTCCACGACGGTCGGCACGTCGGCGTTCGGCTCCACCTTGGGGAAATTCGTAACCTCGTAATGGTCTCCCACGTCCTCGATGCCTTCCAGGAGCAAGTAGCGGTTGGCGACCGTCTCCCCATAGGTCAGGTCTCCTTTGGTTTCCACATCGATGAGCATGGATTTCATCTCAGTGGCGTAGGTCTTGTCGAAGGCCATGCCTACTGCCAGTGGATCGTGAAGATCGGCGCCCTCGAAGCCAAGCCTTTCCGAGAAACCGATGTAGAAGTCGTTGATGTCGGCTACGAACTTGCCAATCGCCGAGCCGGAGTTGGCGAGAGCAGGGAGGTGCCGGCGGTACAACTTGGTCTGTGATGTGGCTCCGAGACCTACCATGGTGATAGGGATACCGGAGTTGAAGACAATCTTCGCGGCCTCGGGATCATTGTAGATGTTGGCTTCGGCCGCCGGGCTCGCGTTGCCCCCGACGGTCGAGCCTCCCATCAGTATGATCTCGGGAACCTTCTCCCGCAGGGTGGGATCCTGCAGCAGTGCGAGCGCGATGTTGGTCAGCGGGCCCACCGGGACCAAGGTGATAACCCCGGGATTCGCGTTCACGATATCGATGATCACTTCCACGGCGTGGCGGGGGTCCAGCTTCTTGGTAGGAGCGGGGAGCTCGACGTCTCCCAAGCCGTTGGCCCCGTGAATCGATTCCGCGGTGATGAGCTTCCGCTGTAGAGGATACTTGGCGCCCTTCGCCACGATGATGTCGGGCCGCTCCGCCAACTCGACGAGCTTGAGGGCGTTCACCGCGCCCTTGTCCACGATCACGTTTCCCGACACGACGGTGATGGCTTCGATCTGAAGCTCCGGTGACTGCGTTGCCAGCAAGACCGCCATGGCATCGTCGATACCGGGATCGATATCTAGGATGATGCGCCGTGGGTTCTGGGCGGTGGGGTTCTGCGCCGCGATGACCGCCTGGTTGTCGGCGACGATTCCGGCGGCGAGTAGCGCGGAGAAAAGGACTGGTAGTCGTTGCATCGAGGGCAGGCTCCGTCAGAAAGCGTTGGCGATGGCGGCGATGGCTCCCGCGTAGAAAATGAACATCAGAAGCAGATAGAACTTAGCCTTACTGTTCGCTCCGGCGAACTCCTTCCACACGAAGATTCCCCAGACGGCGGCAACCATGGGCGCACTCTGGCCGATGGCGTAGGAGATTGCGAAGCCAGCGGTACGACCAGCGATCAAATTGAAGGCGGTGCCGATGCACCAGATGAAGCCGCCGACGAGGCCCAGAACGTGCCAGCTCGGCGCGCCCTGCACGTAGCCCGACAAAGAGACCGGCTCTCCCACCAGTGGTTTCTCCATGAAGTAGATGTTGAAGATGAAGGTCGAGACTAGGGCGGCCAACGTGAAGAAGACCACGCTCGTGTAGGGGGTCAACTGACCGGCGCCGGACGCCATGGAGGCCGCGGTGAAGGGCGACCAGCCTCCCATGAGGAGACCGCTCACGATGCAGATCCAGATTCCCTTCTTCGTGACCTTGAGCTTTCCACCTCCCAGCTCTTTGTAGGCGAGCGCATCGGCGATGATGGCAACGAGCGCGAGTACAACACCGACGGCGAGCAACCGGACATCGCCCTTCGGCTCCACCAAGTAGGTCACGATGGTTCCCACGACCAGCGCCGTGCCAATAGCCACCGGAAAGGCGACGGCCAGGCCGGCGATGGCAATGGCGGCGACCAGCAAGATGTTCGCGAGATTGAATACCGTCCCCCCGATCATCGCGAGGCCTAGTCGCGAGCCGGTGGCTTGCATCAGGTTCGGCATGAAGGCTTCCTCACCGCCGCCCCAGCTGCCGAGCGTGAAGGCGAGAAGTAACGCCATCACGAAGATGCCGATGGCGTAGTCCCAGTAGAAGAGCTCGAAGCGGACGTCTTTGGTGAGTTTATAAGTGTTGGCCCAGGAGCCCCAGCAGATCATGCAGATGATCATTAAAAGGAGGGCGAGCCCGTAAGATTCGGGTATGAACATTCTTCATTCCCCTTTCTCGCGATTGCGAGACCAGACGAAGATTCGAGCACTCTAGCATAAAGTACCTGAAAAAGGACTAGTGCATCGAGGCCGACGACGCGACCGGACGCTTCATCAGCTGGAGGAACGCCTCGATGAAACGGGGATAGTCCAGATCGAGCTGCACCGTTGCGTTGCGCACACCTTCCGGTGGTTTGCGGCCATTGCCCCAATAGAGCATCGCCCCGTACTCGGCGTCGTGGTCGATCTCGATGTCGACCGGCATCTCCTCGGAACGCGCAATGATCCCCGGCTCGATCAACGCCAGCACCGCGATCTGGTCGTACATCAGCGGCGAGGCGGCGTGCTCGGACCGTGAGAGGAACGTGTCGGCGAAGTAACGGGAGATAGGAGAGTTTCCCTCCGCGGCGGCAGTTGCGACGTCCTTGGTAAACGGAGCCTGCTCGCAGATGTTCAGGGGGGCAATCGCGACTCGCCGCCAAGGAGCTCGGAGAACCATCCGCGCCGCCTCCGGATCCATCCAAAAGTTGAACTCGGGAAGCGTTCCGATACCTCCCCCCATAATAATGATCTCCTTTGCTAGGGTAGCGATGGCGGGATCCTTTGCTAGGGCGAGTGCGACGTTAGTCAGAGGCCCGATCGCGGCGAGCACCACTTCTCCCGGATGCCGGTGGATCGTGTCGATGATGAAGTTGACCGCGTGGGAAGATTCCGCTTTCTTTTCGGCGAACTCGCCATCCGGAGGGCTGACGTCCCGGGGGCCTGGCCCATCTTCTCGCCAGGCGCCCTTGTAACCGCCATCACTGGTTTCGCCGAAGAGGATCTCTCGTCGCTTGGTTTCCTCCTGGGTATTTAGGAGGGGTCTCTCTGCGCCGGCGAAGACGGGGACATCCGGACGAGCAGCAATCTCCAGAATCCTCAAAGCGTTCGCTACCTCTTGTTCCAGCCAATCGTTGCCGGTGACGACCGTGACGCCGAGCACGTCGACCTCCTCTGACTGTAGGAGAATGAGCAAGGCCATGGCGTCGTCGCTTGCGAAGCCGAGGTCGGTGTCCACGATGACCTTGAGCCGCCCGGACGATTCCTGGGCGGCGCCATTTGTCACAAAGAATACAGTATGCAAGCTAAATAAAAGTGCTGCCGATCTGATCATGCGCCCGAGTCTATGAGACGACCTGCCTTCATATCAAGACTTCTAATAATGGCTTATGGTGGCAGTTTGGAATTGACAGGCGGGACGCGCACTCGCTACAATCCTCACGCGTCAGCGAAAAGGGGAGGGGAGTCTGCGCCGGCCCGCGCAACGGTTCCCAAACGGCCGACATGCTCTGGGCAGAAACGGAGGCCATATGACCGAAAACAGAAATTGCTTCAAGGTTTTCATGACCGTTCTCATTTTCGTCTTTGGAACGACGGCTGGCTTCGCGCAGACCCTCGACCGAGGTGAGCTGAGTGGGACGGTCATGGACGAGACGGGCGCCGCCCTTCCAGGCGCGACGGTCACTGTGACCCACTTGGGAAGCGGATTGACCCGCGTTGTTGTCAGCGATAGTTCGGGTCGCTATCGAGCTCCGTTGCTGCCCGTGGGACCTTACCGGATCCAAGCCGAGCTTGCCGGCTTCGCCACACTGACCCGAGAAGGTGTCGTTGTGACGGTGGGATCGGCGCCGATCATCGACCTGACATTGCCTCTGGCAAGCGTGACGGAAGCGATCACTGTGACCGCCGACACTCCGGTCGTGCAAACGTCGCGAGCGGTCACCAGCACGACCCTCAACCAGGAGGCCATTTCCACGCTGCCTATCAACGGCCGGGACTTCCGTAACTTCGCTCTGCTCTCGCCGAGCGTGCAACAAAACGAAGCCCTCCGTGCCACGCTTCGCTTCGGCGGGCAGTCGGGCGACTATTCGCTGGTTGCGGTCGACGGTGCCGACCAAACCAATGCCTTCTTCGCGGAGTACACCGGCTCCCTGGAGACTAAGAACTTCGCCATCTCGCAAGAGGCCATCCAGGAGTTCCAGGTCCTGACCAACGGGTTCAACGCCGAGTTCGGCCGGTCCACCGGAGGGGTGATGAATGTGGTCACCAAGTCGGGGACAAATCAGACGCGCGCTTCGGCCTTTGCCTTCTTTCGAGACGGCGGCCTCAAGGCCGACGACCCGTTCGGGAATCCGGCTGGCGAGTTTAGCCAGAAACAGTTTGGGGGGAGCATCGGCGGTCCCATTGCCAAGGACAAGGCCTTCTTTTTCCTCGCGGCCGATCTGCAAAGACAAGATCAGACGAGCTTTACTCAATTCCGGCGGAACGTGGACGGAATCGCCGTTCCCGAATACGGGATCGCCAACCTGGCGGATCTGGAAGGGCCTTTCGTCGGAAGTCAGGATCTATCCACGGTCTTTGGAAAAGTCGATTTCGACGTCGCCGCCAACCATCGCCTCACGGTGCGTATGAATTACAGCAAGAACGAGACCACCAACTTCACGGCGCGGGGGACAGGAGTCGTAGCGGCCTCGGAGAGCAACTTCGAAGATTTCAGCAATACGGCCCTTTCGTTCGTGACCAGCTTGACCAGCGTCATCGGGACGAACGCGTTCAACGAGTTCAAGTTCCAGTACGTATTCGAGGATCGGCCACGCGAAGCGAAATCCGACCTTCCGCAGGTTTCAATATTCGACACTTGCTCCGGGGGTTGCTTCGGACGCGAGTTCTTCCTCCCCATCAAGGGCGACAACGTCAAGATCCAATTCCAGGATAGTTTCAGCTATCTCTTCGGAAGCCACGACGTGAAGTTCGGCGTCGACTGGAACTCGAACCAGATCACCAACAACTCCTTCATCGGCTGGTCGCGGGGCCAATGGGACTTCTTCAGTTTGGAGGATTTTCAACGCCGGGCGCCGGGTGGATTCATTCAGCGGCAGTTCTTCGCCCCCTTCGATGAAGAGACAACCGAGACGAATAACTATTGGACTCACGAGCTTGGCCTTTTCATTCAGGACAAGTGGCAGCCGAAATCGAACCTGACGGTCAACTACGGTCTCCGCTACGAGGCTCAGTACAATGGTGATCCCAAGTTCCCTATTTCCGGACCAGACGGTACGATGGGCATGGTTCGGCAGGCACCGGGTACGGACCTGATTCCGGTTCCTCAGACGATTGCCAACGACACCAACAATTTTGCTCCCCGGCTAGGTGTCTCGTGGGATCCCACGAACGATGGCCGCACCGTGGTGCGTGCTGCCTGGGGACTCTACTTCGGCCGGACGGCGAGCATCTTCATGCCGACCGGAGGCGCCGGGTTCCGTGACACGACTTCCTTTCTTTTTCCGCCACCGGCAGGTTTGACCTTCCCCGACACTCTTCCGAGTCAGATACCGCCGGCCGCCGGCGTTCCTTCTATCAACTTTGTTGCCAACAACTTCAACAACCCACGCACCATGAACCTCAACGTCGGTATCGAGCGGGAGGTTGCTGACAGCATGTCGATCGGGTTTGACTACATCTTCTCCGACACCAAGAGCTCTCGCATCGGCGGGTTCAATAGTCAGTTCGATCAAAACACTTTCGCCCCAACCGGGACGGACGAGTTCGGTCGCAACGTGGGGATCGGTGTCTTCACCCGAGGACGGCCCGATCCGAACTTCTTCCAGGCCGATATGCTGTCCAGCCTCGGACGCGGCCGCTACAACGCCGTCACCGTGACCTTCAAGAAGGGCTTCACCGAGCGCGGCCAGTTCTTTGCGCACTACACCTGGTCGAAGGATCAGTCGAATGCCGATGCAGAGCGGGATATCGGGATCAACATGGGGGTCGATAACCCGTTCGACGTGGAGTCGGCGTTCGGTCTCGATGAGCGGGACATGCCACATCGCTTCGTATTTCAGGGAACGGTGGATGTCGGGGCGGGCTTTTTGGTGAGCGGACTCGGCACTTTCCGCAGCGGTCGTGCCCTCGCCGCCTTCAACGACGTGGACGTCAACGGAGACGGCATCGGCAATCCTCCGTTCGACCGTCCGGTCGATGGCGGGGGCATCGTGGCGCGCTTTCCGGAGAGTCAGCCTAATTTCTATAACGTCGACATGCGCGTACAGTGGAGCGCCAACCTGGGTGGAGGAGGCGAGCTGGATCTCATCTTCGAGGTCTTCAACTTGTTCAACTTCAGCAACTACATCGCCACTCTCAATCATTTCACGGCACCGGCCTATGGTGCATGCAGCGCCGATCCGAACAGGGCTCTTTGCGACGCTTTTCTTGGCACGCCGAGAGAAGCTCAAATCGGCTTGAGGTGGAGATTCGGCGGAAATTAATCCTCCGTAAGAACTGCTAGAATGATGCCGGGGCCCGTTGGGACCCCGGCATTTTTTATGACTCCGGCGCTGGTTGTTCTTGCATGGCTGGTTGCCCCACCCACGATCGTCCAGGAGGAGACGTTCGAAGAGGTGATTACGCGCGCGGTTGTATCGGAGCGTGAGGGCCGGCTTGAAGATGCCACTGTCGCGTTCCAAGAAGCAGCACGACTTCGGCGCGACCATCCCCGCGTTTACTACAGCCTCGCATGGACCCTGTTCCAAAGGGGCTTGCTCAACGAGGCCCTCGAAGCCGTGGACTCTGCCCTGCGGCTCGACTCCGACGAAGCACTTTTTCACCTTTTCCAGGGTAAGGTTTTCCACGAGCTTGGAAACCTGCGAGAAGCCGAGAGAGCTTACCTAGAAACCATTCGCTTGGATCCCGAATCGAGCGATGCGTACCTGGCGCTCGCCGATGTCTATGCGACCACCGAGCAGTTCGAGAAATCGGTCGACGCGCTCCGCGCCTATCTGAGGATTCATCCGCAGGATACGCGGGCGTTGTATTTCTTGGCCGGCGCCTTGAGCGATCAAAAACGCAGGGAAGAGGCGCTCGAGGTTTTCAATCAGGTCATCGAGCGGGAGCCCGATCATTCGCGCGCCTGGTTCCACAAGGCGCGTCTCGAGGCTCAAGATCCAAAAAATGCGGAGCTGGCGCTCGGTAGTTACGAGAGGTCTCTTCAGTTGGACTCGGCTTACGCGTTTACTTACTACGAGTATGGGGCGCTCCTAGGAAAGCTAGGTCGTCTCGAAGAGGGAATAGCGGCCCTCGAGAAAGCGGTCGAGTTGGCACCCGAGTTATCTCAGGCTACGTACGCGCTCGGGAATCTCCTGAGTCGGGCGGGTCGTACCGACGAGGCCAAAGCCTATCTGGAGCGTTTCAAGTCACAAAGAGATGAGCAAGCCCGAACCGACGAACGGGCCAGGCGGGCGGTAGCGGCCCTGGGTACGGGACGCCAGCTACTTGAGGGGAATCGTTTGGAGGAGGCGGCAGAGGCCTTTCTCGAGCTCACCGAACTCGATCCGAAGAGCCATCAAGGCTACTCTTATCTTGCCAAGACCTATCGGTCCTTGGGGCAGGTTGAGGTGGCGATCGCGTACATCCGGCGCGCCATCGAGCTCGCTCCCGGAGCCTCAGAATATCCGTACCTGCTTTCGCTTTTTCTGAAAGATCGGCGAGATTTCGCAGGCTCGGTGGAAGCGGCGCGGCGCGCGGTAGCCTTGGGTCCAGGGAACTCAATGCTTCATAACGCCTTGGGGGTTATCTTGAGCGAGGCCGGCGATGCGCGAGGGGCCGTTGCGGCGTTCGAGGCCGCCGCCGAGCTCGATCCGGAGAACCCAACCTACAGTCTTAACCTCGCCGCTGCCTACGAAAGGATCGGGTCTGTGGAAAAAAGTGCCGTGGCTATGGAGCGCTACCGGCAGCAGGTCGCAGCGCCGCCACCGTAGACCATGACCGATTGGGGAAACGCGCTGGCGCGTTCATATGCGCAAGCCAAACGAGGCGAAGGCGGGTTCACCTGCGCACAGATCCGCGACCTCACGAAGATCGACTTAGGCGACGAGTTTTCGCTGGTGATTGCGGTAGATTCCGACGGGGGTATCGGCTCTCGTGCACACGATCTGGTCAAAGTTCGCGAGTACGTCTTGGGACGATTCGCGATGAGAGTTCCTCTCATGGAGGTTCTCTCGTGTGGCGCGCTTCCCGTCGCCGCCTTCGACATGCTCACCGTGCCAATGGACGAGCTCGGTCGGGAAATTGTTCGCGGGGTGCGTGACGAGCTTGCGGAAGCCGGACTGGGTGCCGACTTCCCATTGTCCGGAAGCACCGAAGATAACGTGCCCACCAATGCGACCGGAGTAGCAACGACGGTTCTAGGCGTTGTGCATCAGGACGATTTTCGTCCCGGAAGCTCTAGAGCCGGGGACAGAGTGCTGTGCGTAGGCCTTCCCAAGTCAGCGCCCGATGATGAGATTACTCTGGAAGACAAAGAGATTGTCCGGCTATCGCATATCGCCAAATTATTGCGGATGGACGGTGTTCACGACGTTTTACCTGTGGGTTCGCGGGGAGTTTCGTACGAGGCGCGCGAGCTGGCGAGCTCGGCGGGCCTCGAGTTGATCGTGACTCGCGACACGAAGTTGGACGTAGACAAATCGGCAGGCCCTTCTACCTGCGTACTCTTATCCGTCTCCGCCGAGGAGAGCGTATCGGTAGCTCGAGGATTGAGCGTTCCCGTGACGGAGACTGGAACGCTCGCCTAGGACGCTCGTCGGACAGTCGCTCTACCGCACCATCAACCACGTCCCGAAGAGAAGCGACGTCACTCCCAGAGTGCGTGCGATATCGAAGGGACGCACGTTGGTACCGAACAATCCGAAGTGGTCGACGAGCGCTCCCACCGTGAGCTGTGCGGCAACGAAAAGAGTGATCGTCGTTCCCACACCGAGCCGCGGGATCGCGTAGTTGATCGCGCTCAGTATGCCGACGCCTAGGGTGCCCGCGCCCAGCGCATACCAGGGTACCGTACGCCACTGAGCGATATTCCCGCCGCCCTGGCCGAGCAGCAGGATAGCGGCGAGGAGCGTCCCGCCGATGTGAATGATGAGCACGCTTGCCATCAATCCCACGCGCTGTCCCATGAGACTGGCCAGCGTTGCCTGAAGCGCGGCCGCAACGCCTCCGGAGAACGCGACCAGGAGCTTGAACGCCATTCCCAACATCTGCATCACCCTCCACGTGTCATCGGCAGGTCGCGGTCCATACCGGATTGCCGTGGTATCCTCTGGAACCATGGCGAGTATAAAAGAACGCATCTATGGTTGTCTGGTCGGTGTCGCCGCCGGGGACGCTATGGGGATGCCAACTTCCCTCATGAGTCGGGAGGCTATTAAGGAGACTTTCGGGGAGTACATCGAGGACTTCCTGCCGGCGCCCAAGGGACACGTCATTCATGATCGCATGGTGGCCGGACAAATCACCGACGATACGCAACACACGCTTCTGATTGCCGACTCCATCATTCAAAAGGGACGAGTCGATCCGCACGATATCGCCGCTAGATTGATGAAGTGGGCGGAGGAGATGGGGGCCTTTGAGGGGTTGATCGTGGGACCGAGCTCGTTGAGGGCGCTGCACCGACTCCGTCAGGGGGTACCCATCGAAGAGTCCGGCGTCACGGGAGATACCAATGGCGCTTCCATGAGGGTCTCGACGGTGGGGATCTATGGGGGTGGTGATCTCGGGAAAACGGTAGATGCCGTGGCGGCTGCCTGCATGCCGACCCACAACACGAACATCGCTATCGCGGGCGCGAGCGCAGTGGCTATGGTCATCGGTTGCGGCATCGCCGGCAGCGGGGACGTTGACGAGTTGATATCGCGAGCGCTCGAAGCGGTGGAGCTCGGTAGCAGCAAGGGGCGAGCCTGGTACGGGGCGTCGATCGTCAAACGTACCAAGCGGGCGCTCGAAATCGTCGAGGGTTCCACGGATCGCGATACGATCATGAACGAGCTTTACGATGTCGTGGGCGCTGGCGTAGCCACGACCGAGACGGTACCGGTCTGCCTTGCCATGCTGAAGCTCGCCCAGGGAGAACCGGTGGACGCCATCCGCCTGGCCACCAATTTGGGAGGGGATTGCGATACGACGGCCAGTATCGTGGGCGGCATGTGTGGCGCGATTGCCAGTATAAACGCCTTTCCGGTAGAGTGGATCGACAAACTGGAAGAGGTAAACGGCCTGCACCTCGAGGACTACGCCGATAAACTGACGCAGGTGGTTTCGAGCACTTAATCCCCTTATCACCCCATATCATTTTGACCCACGCGTTCTTCCCCACGTTCCTAGCTGCGCTCATTGCTCTTTTGGGTCCCGTACCTACAGAGGAGCGCTTCGAGCTCGCGTCGCCCCTCGACTTCACGCATCTCGCTGGAGCACCGGACAAGGACTACATCGTTGAGACGATGGGTTCGGGAGTTGCGCTCTTCGACTACGACGGCGACGCCGATCTAGACATCTACCTCATCAATGGCTCGACGCTCGACAGGGTGGCGACTGGCGAGCCGGGTGAGGCGAATCGGCTCTTCCGAAACGAGGGGGCCTGGTCGTTCACCGACGTCACCGAGCAGGCGGGAGTGGGGGATCGTGGATTCGGCCAAGGTGTCGCAGTAGCCGATATCGACAACGACGGAGATTCCGATCTCTATCTGACCAACTACGGACCCAACGTTCTCTATAGCAACAACGGGGATGGTACGTTCTCCGCGAGCCCCGCGGGGGTCGAGGAAGAGCGGTGGAGCTCGGGAGCCGCTTTCGGTGATGTCGATAGCGACGGATTCGTCGATCTTTACGTCAGCAATTACCTCGACTTCGACCGTGAGCTGCTCGATCGCGCCATCCCGCGCCGGTTCTGTGAATGGAAGGGCCTGAAGGTACAGTGTGGGCCCAAGGGTTTCGGCTTCGTATCGGGAGTGCTCTATCACAACCGGGGCGATGGAACTTTCGAGGACTGGACGGAGCGATCGGGGGTCATGAACCGCGAGACCTACCAGCTGGGTGCCATCTTCTCCGACCTGGACTTGGATGGGGACCAGGACCTCTACGTCACGACCGACACCACCCTCAACCTGCTCTTCGAGAATCAAGGTGATGGGCGGTTTCGGGATCTATCGCTTCTGTCGGGAACCGCACTCTCCCAAAACGGCATGGAACAAGCGGGGATGGGAATCGATGTCGGTGACGTGAACGCCGACGGCCGACCCGACTTGTTCGTTACGAACTTCTCGGACGATTACAACACCCTCTACTTGAACCAAGAGGGCTTGACGTTCGTCGACTCCACGGATCTGGCGGGTCTCGGTTTGGCCAGCCTTCACTATCTCGGGTGGAGCACGAGGCTCGCGGATTTGGATGCGGATGGAGACCTGGATATTTTCGTGGTGAATGGACATGTTTATCCGCAAGTAGATGGCTCGGATGTCGACGCAAGCTTCCGTCAACCGATGCAGGTGTTTCTCAATGACGGGCGCGGCAAGTTCGAAGACGCGACCGCAGGGCTCGGGTCGGTTCTCTCGGAGCCTCGTGCTTCGCGAGGCGCCGGGCTCGGAGATCTGGATGGAAACCACAGCCAGGACGTCGTGGTGAACGTCATGGATGGGTCTCCGGTATTGATTCGCAATCGAATTCCCGTCGCGGACCGCACTGTGGTCCTGAAGTTGGTCGGGCAGGAATCCAATCGCGGCGCCGTTGGGGCTCTGGTAATCGCGGAGATCGGGGACCGCACAACGGTCCGGGAGGTGCGTGGAGACCGTGGCTATCAGTCTCATAGCGATTCACGAATCTACATCGGTCTTGGAAACTCCCGGAGGATCGATGGGCTCACCATACGGTGGCCGAGCGGGAGGCGTGAGCTCCTAACCGAGCTCTCCCCTGGCTCTTATACCGTGCTAGAGGGCCAGGGCATCGTCTGGAAAAGCAAGAAGAAGAAAAACTAGACAGGATAACGGGATAAGAGACTTCTTGGGTTTTGAATCCTGTTCATCTTGTCAATCCTGTCTAAATGTCTTTTGAAGGTGGTAGAATTCCTGCCGGTTGGAAGAAGGGAGGGGCATGGCGTCGGCGATTGAACACGGGCGGACGGACAACATCAGGCGGGCCATTGTCTTTCTCATCCTGTTCGGTTTCTGGCTGATCTTTTCCGGGCACTACGATCGGTTCCATATCAGCCTCGGTGTCATTTGTGCCGGACTCGTCGCGTTCTTCTCTTACGACCTGCTACTTCCCGAGCCGAAGTCGTCCAACACACTACTGAAAACGTGGCGGTTTCTTCGCTACATACCCTGGCTGGTCTACCAGGTGCTGCTAGCGAACCTTCATGTCGTATACCTGGTCTTCTATCCCAACAAGATACGCCCTCAGATTGTCCGCTTCAAGACGACTCTGACGAGTGACCTCGCCAAGGTCAGCCTCGCCAACTCCATCACGCTGACGCCGGGGACGATCACGATGGATATCAGCGATGGGGAGTTCACCATTCACGCACTGAGCGACAAAGTGGCGAAGGATTTGCTTACCGGCGAAATGGAGCGGCGCGTCGCACACGTCTTTCTCGAACCGGCTCCTCCAATAAGCCCCACCAGCGGTCGGGAGAGGTGATGCCGGGTTTCTTCATCGCCGTTTCTTTGATCATCCTGTTTGCGGCCTTACTGTCACTCTACCGGGTGGTCATGGGCCCCGTTATCATCGATCGCATCATCGGCGTCAACGTGCTCGGTACCAAGACAGTCGCCATTATTGTACTCACCGGGTTCATTTTCGATCGAGTCGAGTTCTTCATCGACATCGCTTTTGTCTATGCGCTCATCAATTTCATTGGAGCCTTGGCGTTTTCGAAGTACTTCGAGAGGAAGGGTGTGGAAGATCGTAGGATGGCGCCATGATTGCGGTTGCGGTGATTCTCGTTTGTGCGGGAGTCTTCTTCTTGCTGATGGGGGCGATGGGGCTGCTCCGCTTCCCCGATTTCTACACCAGGATGCATGCCGCCGGAAAAAGCGACACTCTGGGCAGTCTACTGGTGCTCACCGGCCTCGCGTTTTACGAAGGAGTCGACCTCACCGCGGTCAAGATCTTGATAATCGCGCTTTTCATCTTCGTAACCAGTCCCACCGCGACACATGCCATGGCTAGAGCCGCCCTCAAGAACAAGATGCCGCTCTGGGAAAAGGGAGGAGAGGGCTAGTGATTTGGCAACTCGATGTCGCCTTGCTGCTGTTCGCAGTGGTGTGTGCGTTTTGGGCACTGATGGTCAAGGATCTGTTGGCATCGGTCATTTTGCTCGGAGCCTTTAGTTTATTCATGTGCCTGCTGTGGGTCGAGATGGGTGCGGTGGACGTCGCCTTCACAGAGGCGTCGGTGGGCGCCGGTATTACTACCGTCTTCTTCGTCATCACGGTCTTCAAGACCGAGAGAGTGAGCAAAGATTGAAGTACCTCCACCTGGTTGTAACCGGAGTGACCGGGCTGCTTCTGATCTTCGGGTCACTGGGTATGCCTAACACCGGCGATCCGGAGTCGCCGGCTAGCCTGCATGTATCTCCGAGATACATCGAGGAGGGGTATTCGGAGACCAACACTCCGAATATGGTCACCGCAGTGTTGGCCGATTACCGCAGCTTCGACACGTTCGGGGAGACCGTCGTCATCTTTACCGCGGCGTTGGCGGTGATTCTCATCCTGCGGACGCGTCGAGACGAGGACTAAACGTGATTGCGATACAACAGAGCATCGTCGTGAAGACGGTCTGCCGGATTCTCGTGCCTTTCATACAAATGTTCGGTCTCTACGTCATCATGCACGGGCACAGCAGTCCCGGAGGAGGTTTTCAAGGGGGCGTGATCCTGGGATCTAGCTTCATTTTGCTTTCGCTCGCCTATGGTATCGAGGCGGTGAAACGAAGATTCTCCCTGGCAGCGTTGACCGTACTGACGAGTTTCGGCGTATTTCTCTACGCCGCGATCGGTGTCCTTTGCTTGTTCCTTGGGGGGAATTTTCTCGACTACGGGGTCCTTCCCATCGCCGAGCCTCGAGTCATCGGCTCGTTGGGGATCGAGATCGGCGTGGGAATCACGGTAATGGCGGTGATGGTCTCTATTTTCCACGACCTGATCACGTTCGAGTAGAGGACGGGATGGACTTCGTCATCGGACATTTCAATAGCGTCACCTATATCGTCCTGATGATGATCGGCTTCTACGCTATGACCGGAAAAACCAACCTGGTCAAGAAGCTCGTGGGGATGAATATCTTCCAGTGGTCCATCATCCTTTTCGTCGTTTCGCTCGGCGCGAAGCGCGGTGCGACAATACCTATCGTTGAGGGAGGCCACGGAGAGCATTTGGTTTTGCAGGCCGCACGGTACGTGAACCCTTTGCCCCACGTTTTGATGCTGACCGCCATCGTCGTGGGAGTCTCCACGACCGGAGTGGCCCTGGCCCTTCTGCTGCGAATCTACAAACGCTACGGGACGCTGGAAGAGGATGAGCTGCTCGAGAAAGTAAGGGCCTCGGGCGACTAGTGATGAACATCCATCAATCGGCGCTGCCGGTTCTCATTATCGCGGTCCCACTCATCACCGCCTTCATTCTACCTGTGGTGGCCTTGTGGAAGAGGGGAATGGCATTCCCTCTGGCACTGGCTGCGCTTGCTTTCTCCTTCGGGGGATCGATCGTGGCGGCCCGAGAGGTGGTGACGCGCGGGCCCCTTCGATATTCCATGGGCGGATGGGCTCCCCCTTGGGGAATCGAGTATCACATCGATCACCTCGCGGCGCTCATGTTATTGCTCCTGAGCTTCATCACGTTGCTGGTGGGGATCTATTCGAAGAAGAGCATCTTGAAAGAGCTGCCAGAAAAAGAGGCTCCTTTTTACGCCGTGTACCTACTCCTGGTCAGCGGTCTGATGGGCATCGTCGCGACCGCCGACATGTTCAACCTGTATGTCTTCCTCGAAATCACTTCCTTGGCCAGCTACGCCCTCATCTCGCTTGGTGGCGGACGAGCGGTGGTATCGGCCTTCCGGTACGTCATCCTTGGAACTGTGGGGGCGGCCTTTTATCTGCTATCGGTGAGCTATCTCTACGGCGTCACCGGCACTCTCAACATGGCGGACTTGTCGGGCATTCTTCCCGGTCTCTACCAATCTGATGCGGTGCTGGTAGGATTCGCCTTCTTCGTGATTGGAATCTCCATCAAGATGGCGCTGTTCCCTATGCACGCGTGGCTCCCGGGGGCGTACTCCGACGCGCCGTCCGCGGTGAGCGCTCTGATCGCCGCCACCACGACCAAAGTCGCCGCCTACGTGCTGGTTCGCGTGATGTTCTTCGTTTTCGAGCCTCGCTTCGCGATCGAGTTGATTCCGGTCACAACGCTCTTGAGCTGGATGGGGGCCGTCGCGATGATCCTGGGCTCGGTCATGGCGATCGCTCAGACCGACTTCAAACGGATGCTCGCCTACTCTTCGGTCGCCCAAATCGGCTACATCGTTTTGGGCATAGGGTTAGCCAATCAAGCTGGGTTGACCGGTGGCCTCTTACACCTCGTCAACCACGCTTTCATGAAAGGGTGCCTCTTCTTGGTGGCAGGAGCCATCATTTACAGGACGGGCCTACGAAGAATCAGCGACTTTCGAACCCTTTCCGTGAAGATGCCCTGGACCGCGGCCATCTTCATCATTGCGGCATTCTCGATGATCGGTATTCCTCCGACTTGTGGGTTCTTCAGCAAGCTCTATTTGATCGCCGGTGCCATCGAGGCGCAGCAGTGGGTCTTCGTGGGTTTCATCCTTTTTAGCAGCGTCTTGGCTCTGGCGTATTTCGGGAACGTAATCCGGTACATGTATTTCCCGTCAGAGGTTGCGGTGGGGGAGAGTGCGCCAGAAGAGGAACCCACGCGGGATGAGGCTCCTTTGACGATGCTACTCCCAATGATCTGCTTGGCAGTGGGGATCGTGCTCTTGGGCTTTTTCAATGGTGAGGTGGTCTCCCATTTCCTGGCGCACGCCGTCCCGGAGAGCTTCTCAAGGTGAGATCGTTGACGCCGCTTCTGGCCGCCTGGATTTGCATCTTCTCACCTTTGGCCGGTGTGGCGGTCACCCCGGTGCTTGCTCGGATCCACGACAAGGCTCGGGATTGGGGGGCGGTCCTATTTTCCTTCGTCGCGGCGGCTGCGGCTCTCTCCCTACTTCCTCAATTGCTTCATCCGGACGCTCTTCCTTTAGAGAGTAGGCTCGGTTGGCTCGATACGCCGATCGAGATTGGATTCGGCGTCTTGCTCGATCCGTTGAGCATCGTCCTCGCGAACGTGGTCGCCGTCGTGAGCTTCATCATCATGGTGTACTGCCTCGGCTATATGAAAGGCGACGCTGCCCGAACCCGGTTCTGGATGTGGATGAACGGATTCATCGGTAGCATGCTGCTGCTGGTTCTATCCAACAATCTCTTGTTTCTTTTCGTCGGCTGGAAATTGGTCGGAGTCTGTAGTTACGGCCTCATCGGTTACTACTATCAGGACCAACGGCAATACTGGATCGGGGGGCCGACCCCGACCGCCTTTGTGACGCCGTCCCAGGCAGGTCTCAAGGCACTTGTGGTCACCGGAGCTGGCGACATGCTCATGTTGGGGGGCATCCTCATCATGTATTTCTACTCCGGGACTTTGAATCTTCTAAAGCTTTACCAAACCTCCTCCACGTGGATCCCCGAGATGGCGGAGACGCCAGGTATGCTCGCGCTTTTGAGCGTTCTCCTTTTGGCAGGACCGGTCGGCAAATCGGCTCAGTTTCCTTTTCACGAATGGCTTCCGGAAGCCATGGCCGGTCCGGGGCCGGTCTCCGCTCTCATTCACGCCGCCACGATGGTCAAGAGCGGCGTCTATCTAGTGGCGCGATTGGTCCCGCTGTTTTACTACGGGTACTGGGTGGCGGGTGTCGAGGAGGCCTCGTGGTTTTTTTACCTGACCGCCTGGATCGGAGCCGTCACTGCTTTTCTCGCCGCGACCCAGGGCATGGTGTCTCTGGAGCTCAAAAAGATCCTCGCTTATTCCACGGTCAGCCAGATCGGCTACATGATGCTCGGGCTCGGTGTGGCCGGGTTGACTCCCACGCTCCTTCTCGATGGCTACACTGCTGGAATTTTTCATCTCGTGAGCCATGCTTTGTTCAAGGCCTGCCTGTTCCTCGCCGCCGGGACGATCATTCACGCCGTACATTCCATCTACGTCCAGGACATGGGCGCAATGAGAAAGTATCTACCTATAACTTGGATTTTCACGCTTCTGGCGGCCCTGTCGTTGGTCGGGCTACCACCTTTCCCCGGCTTCTGGAGCAAGGACGCCGTATTACTTGTCGTCCTGGAGGCCAACCGGCCGTTGTTCGTTCTGGCGCTCATCACCGTGGGAATCACGGCCTTTTATACTGTTCGCTTCCTGGGCCTCGTCTTTTTCGGTCCGGAGAGCAAGAACCTTCTACACGTCAAGGGGGAGGGCGGACATCTAAACGACGGTGAGACGTCGATGCGAGTTGCCACCGGCGTCCTGGCGCTTCTCATCGTGGTGGCGGGCCTCGGGGGCCCGTTCGTGGAGAGAGTGCTTCATCATAGCTTCGAGGTCGGCCTCGCCGGAGAGGTCGCGTCAGTCCCGGTGTTAGCTACCGAGGTTGCAGAAGAATCTTCTTCTCATGGATTGGTTCCGGTTCTCTCTTTGCTTTTCGTAGCTTTAGGTGCGCTGCCGGCCTACTATCTCTACGTCGGGGGCAAAGCTTCTCCCCGAGCGTTGATGGAAAGTTATTCTCCGCTCCGAGCGGTCTACACTTTTTTCTGGGACCGATGGTTCATCGATGCGTTCTACCAGCGCGTCTTCGTCGACGGAACCAAGCGGGCCGCATCATTCGTAGCCGACGACATCGAAGCCTCTTGGGACCGCGTCGTGCACCGTAAGCTTCCGTTGTTGTTCACGCAAAGCGCAGAGCGTCTACTGCGTCGCTTGCGGACGGAAACGGAGGAGTTGGTTTACAACGTCTCCTATGTTCTCGTCCTATTCGTCTTGTTCTTGACCTTCCTGTTCATCCGAAAGGGTGGAGGTTAGGATGCCCGCGGTTCTCCTACAGATTCTTCTTACTCCTGTTGTCGCGGCGGTAGTGATCTTTGTGGCGAGGAAAAGAATCGGACGCCTGGCCGGGTGGGCGGCGGCGTTGACCATGCTTTACACGACGTTGCTCGTTTCCATCGCGGGCGTGGAGGTCTATGCAGGACGAGTAATCTTCGAGGAATACCTGCTCATCGCTCCCGACATCCGTCTGGGACTCTTGGCGGATGGGCTGAGCTTTCCTACGCTGGCGATTGTTGTGCTTCTTTGCACGGCGTTGGGGTTCTACTCCATCCGCTACGTCGAGCACAGAGTCGAGCTTCTCTATCACACTGCGAGCGAGAGCGCCCAGATCGGTTACTACGCTCGGTTTTTTTACCTGTTCCTGTTTTTCCCTGCCGGTTTCATCGGGTCGATCTTGAGCACGAATCTCGTGTCCCTCTACTTCTTCTTGGAAGTCCTGACCATCGCCCTCTTCTTTCTGATGGCCTACTTCGGGTACTTAGAGCGGGTGCGGGTCGCCTTCATCAGCTTGTCGTGGGGGATCATCGGTGCGTTGTTCTTTCTGGCCGCATCGGTCGCGGTCTATACCCAGATTGGGAGCTTCGACATCTCGGAGCTTCACCGCATGGCGGGAAACGACCTGGTGAGTTGGACCATCGGTCTGTTCATCATCGGATTGCTGATGAAGCTAGCGATCGTACCGTTCCACGTCTGGATGCCTTCGGTACATGCAGAACACCCGACCTGCATTGCCGGCCTACTGGCGGTATATGCCAACTTGGGCCTTTACATCCTCATCCGGGTTGGAGTCCTGCCACTGGCAGAGGATTTTCAAAAATTCGGCGCCCCCCTCATGGTGCTCGCCCTCATCACCATGGTTTACGGGTCCCTTCTCACATTGGCACAAACGGATATCAAACGCTTGGCGGCGTGCTCGACCATCAGCCAGATCGCCTACTCCGTCCTTGGCCTCGGCGCGCTGACGACAGTGAGTATCGAGGGCAGCATGTTTTTCTTCCTGAGCCACATTATGGGGAAGACGCTCTTCTTCTCGACCGCGGGGATCGTCGTATACACCACCGGGATCCGTGACATGCGGGAGATGGGCGGCCTGGCTCGTAAGATGCCGTTGACCGCCATCCTGTGGGTGATGGGCTGCATGATGCTCTCTGGGTTTCCACCCTTCAGCAGTTTTACCGCGGAATGGATCATGTTCACGGGGATCTTCGAGCGTGGATTGCTCACCGGGCCAACCGGGATCTTCATCGCGCTAGGCGGCGTCACCGCCATCCTACTAACGGTGGCTTATTCCTTCGGAGCTGCGCGCCGCATTTTCTTCGGTCCTTTGAGTCCCGCGCTCGAGGGCAAGGATATTTCCGACCCACGGTGGACTATGAGTGTCCCCCTGCTGGTAGTCGCCGCCACTTCCATCGTCCTTGGGATGTACCCGCGCCTCATCATGGACTTGCTGCATTCTGTGATCGGGGCCTCGTAGACGGTATCTCGTGCTTTTTTTTAGACGGGATTACAGGATTGACAGGATAGAGACACAAGGCGCCTTTGACTTTTTTATCCTGTCAATCTTGTCCAATTTCTTTCTTTTCAGACGCTGAGATTCAGGAAAGTCTCCGGGTCGAACGAGTCCACTTGGATGACCTCGGCACGAGCTTCATCCGCGGCGAGAACCTTTTGGCGCTCCTCCTCGTCGATGATGCCCGCTTCGAGCGCGAGATTCAGGAGCTCGTCGCCGGGGGCACGGTCGAGAAGTCCCGAACGAACAGCATCCCGAATCTTCGTCTCCACCGCCAGTGCGGCGACCGCTTTGTCGAGTGCCGCCTCCATTTTGCCAAGCCCGGGCTCGTCGGGTCCGGGGATGTAGATGTCCTTGGTGAGATGTAGCCGAGCTTGTCGGTCCTCGAGAAGCCCGCGCGCCACCGCACCGCCCAAGCGATCACTAGGCGGACGCAGCCGGGCGCCCAGCGGAACGACGAGGAAGTGAAGCAACCACGCTGCCGGGCGGTTGGGAAGGTTGTCCATGATTCCGAGAAGAGCGGATTGAATTTGAAACAGAGCGTGCTCGCAGGACCACGAGACGAAAGGGAGATCTCTTTTGAGCTGGCCGTCGTCGAAAAATTGCTTGAGGGAGGCGGAAGCGAGATACATCCAAGCGAGAGCATCTGCCAGGCGAGCGCTGATTTTCTCCTTGCGTTTGAGACGACCACCCAATGTTGCCATCGCAACGCCAGAGACGATGGCAAAGGCGCTGCTCATGCGGCTGAGTTGTTGAAAGTAGGTCTTGATCTTGCCCCGTCCCGGCGTGTGGAGTAGCTTACCGCCGGTCAGGCCCAGCAGAAAGGAACGCGTCGAGTTTTTCAAAGCGAACCCGATGTGCTTGAAGAAGGCGCGGTCGAAACTAGCCAGATCGCCCGCTGCAATAGCTTGCATTTCCTCTCGCACGTACGGATGGCAACGAATCGCCCCTTGCCCGTATATGATCATGGATCGCGTGAGGATGTTCGCGCCCTCCACCGTGATGGCGATGGGGACGGACTTGAAGATGGGCTCAAGAGTGTTGCGAGGACCGCGGCTGATTGCAGCGCCGGCTCGGATATCCATGGCATCGTTGACGACCTGCCGCATCGCCTCCGTCGAATAAGCTTTCATGATGGCCGAGACGACCGATGGTTTTTCCCCGTGATCGATGGCGCCGAGAGTAAGTTTCCGCGCTGCGTTCATGAGATAGGTGAGCCCTCCGATCCGCGCGAGGGGCTCCTCGATTCCCTCGAAGCGACCAATCGGAGTATCGAACTGCTCCCGCACGGTGGCGTAAGCCCCTACCAGCCGTGTGGACAGCTCTGCGGCTCCTACGGAGAGGGAAGGTAGTGAGATGCCCCTTCCCACTGCCAGACTTTCCATGAGCATGCGCCAGCCCTTGCCGGCCATCTCCTTGCCTCCGATGATGAAATCCAAGGGAACGAAGACGTCGTGACCATAGTTGGGACCGTTTTGGAACGCGACGCCCATGGCATCGTGCCGATCCCCGATTTTGACGCCGGGCAGGTGGGAGGGGATCAGGGCGGCGGTGATTCCCAAGTCTTCGGATCCTCCGAGAAGGCCGTCAGGGTCTTTGAGCCGGAAAGCCAAGCCTATGACCGTCGAAATCGGTCCTAGGGTGATATAGCGTTTGCTCCAGTTAAGACGCATTCCCAAGACTTCTTTTCCCTCGAACTGCCCGTGGCAAACGACGCCGATACTCTGGGTGGCGGCGGCATCGCTGCCGGCTTCCGGGCCGGTCAGCGCGAAGCAGGGGATCTCTTCGCCGTTCGCCAACCGGGGTAGGTAATAGCGCTTCTGATCGTCGGTGCCGTAGTGGAGAAGGAGCTCGGCCGGTCCGAGAGAATTGGGCACCATCACCGTTACCGCGGCGGCAACACTGCGGCTGGCGACTTTTATGACAACCGCGGAATGGGCTCGAGCGGAGAAACCGAGGCCGCCGTACTCCTCGGGGATGATCATCCCCAAGAAGCCATGTTTCTTCATGAAGTCCCAAGCCTCGGGGGGGAGTTGGCGGGCCTGGGTGATCTCCCATTCGTTCAACATCCGACAAAGCTCTTCGACCGGCCCTTGGAGAAACTCCCGCTCCCGCTCAGAGAGACCGGGGATCTCGAAATCGAGCAGCTTCTTCCAGTCGGGATTGCCGGAGAAGAGGTCGCCGTCCCACCAGACCGTGCCCGCATCGAGGGCTACCCGCTCGGTCTCTCCCATGCGCGGTAGAGCCGACGCGAAGGCGGGCATCAGCGGGCGGGTCACCAACTGACGGCGTATGGCCGGGATTCCGAATAGGACTGCCAGAACTCCGAAGAGAACCCCCAGAATCGTCCATGTGGTGGGTGAAATCGAGCCGTGGTACGAGGCGGCGGGTGCCAATGCCAGCCCGCCGAGGACCCACGCCCAATATCCGTGGCCGCGGTATAACAAAGTGATGGCTAGGACGGCAGCGAGGGCGACGAAGAGCCACGGCATCGAGCTTGCTCAGGAGGAACGAATGGAAACGAGTCTCTCGATTACTAAGATACCACGGATAGTAAGGCGTGCCATATGAGTGTTACCACGGATAGTAAGGCGTGCCATATGAGTGTTTATGGGGGTTCAACGGTCGCGGACGGTTCTTGCTTGTCCGGCTCACCGTCATTATAATGACGGAACTTGATGTCCTCTTCTCCAACTGAGAGGCAAATCCACGCGAAATCAAGCCATCATTCTCCTTCCACGACAGGATCCAACTCCCAGGGTACCGGCGGCGCCGGATCGCGTGACTCCACCGAAAAGCTGACGCGTTCCGCCGGGACGGTCACCATCGGCGTGATGGGTTCCCGTCTGCTCGGACTCGTCCGCGAAATGGTTCTCGCCTACTTCTTCCGTACCGGTGCCGGCCTAGATGCTTTTTACGCGGCCTTCCGCATCCCGAACTTGCTGCGGGATATGTTTGGAGAAGGAGCTCTCAGTAAGGCGTTCGTCTCTACGTTCAGCGAGGTCGGGGAGAAAGAGGGCGAGGAAGCGGGGGTTCGCCTCGCCAATCTGGTGCTCAACGCGCTGTTAGTCATCGTTGGCATGGCGACATTGCTGGGGATCTATTTCTCCGAAGAGATCGTGAGCGCCATGCTGCCCGGCAGCGGCTTCAACCTGCCGCTCCCCGCGGATGAAAGTTTTGGTTTCGCCAGTAAGCGTGAGCTGACCGTCTTCCTGACGCAGGTCATGTTTCCCTTCCTACTCCTGGTCAGCGTGGCGGCGGTGGCAATGGGATTCTTGAACGCCCGTGGGCGGTTCATTGTGCCGGCTATGGCCTCGATGTTCTTCAACCTGGGCGCGATTGTGGTCGGTGTGGCCGGTTACTTTGTGGCACCGAGTTTTGGGCAGCATCCCACAGTAGGGATGGCGGTGGGAGTGCTCGCGGGTGGCGTGCTGCAGCTGCTGTGGCAGGTTCCGGCGCTCTGGAGGCAGGGCTATCGCTATCGTGCGGCACTCAACTTTCGCGATCCGGGTTTCCAGAAAGTCCTTCGCTTGTTCGGCCCCGGGGCGTTGGTCGCTGCGACCGTGCAGGTGAACGTCTTCATCAATTCGGTCTTCGCCTCCTTGGGCTCTGGCTGGTTGTCTTGGATCACTCAGTCATTCCGCCTTTTGCATCTACCCATTGGGCTTGTCGGCGTGGCGGTATCGGTTGTGTCTTTGCCTGCTCTCAGCAGAGCGGTGGCGCGGAGCGACCAAACGGAGTTTCGCGAAACCTTCTCTCATGCCATGCGGCTCGTGTTGCTTTTCATGATTCCGGCGTCGGTTGGGCTGATCGTTCTGTCGGAGCCCATCGTGCGTCTCATCTACGAACGAGGGCGGTTCGAGGCTAACGATACGCGCCAGGTTGCTGCGACGCTCGTTTTCTACGCCCTCGGGCTGACCAGCTACGCAGCGGTGAAGATCGTGACCGACGGTTTCTATGCGCTTCAGGATATTCGGGCGCCGTTGGTAGTCAGCATCTTGACGATGATCGCCAACGCTGGGCTGAACTGGTTCTTTATCGCCAAATTGGGTATGGATCACCGCGGCTTGGCGCTCTCCACTTCCTGTACGATGACCGTTTCTCTGGCATGGCTGTGGTTCCTACTGCGTCGCCGAAGTGGATTGGCTGGGCTAGGGGGAGGGGCAACCCTGGCGATGATGGGGAAAATGATCGTCGCGTCGGCGATTATGGGAATGGTGGCCGCCGGCACCAGTGAGTTCCTCGATTCCCGGCTAGGCCACGAGGCACTGCTGCCCCGGCTGGCACAAGTGGGCGCTTCAATAGGCTTGGCGTTCGTCGTACTTTATGGGGCGTGCAAAGTTCTGCGCGTCAGTGAAATGGATCAGGCGTTGCGCGCCCTCGCCGGCCGAGGGCGCGAGATGGAGGTGTGATGATACTAGGCCGAACCGGAGTTCTTCTTGTCTTTTTCGTGTTGTCAGTCGGCTATGCGAGCGCCCAGCAGCGGCGTGCCCCCGGCAAGGCAGCTGGGACGGGCTACGGCGAATTCTTCCGAGTCGAGTTCCAGTATCGTAATTGGAACGCCAAACATACCACCGAGCTCGAGATCGGGCCCGATTCCACGAATATCTCATTGGGTGACGATCTGAACTTGCCGGACGAGCGGATCAACGCGTTCATGGGGACGGTGCGCATATTGCGTTTCCTGAAAGCCAGGGGCTCTTACCTGAAACGAGACTACGAGGGGAGCGCAACCATTCGCCGCGACCGGACCATCGGGGGCGTGACGTTTCCGGCTCTGACAGATATGGATACCGCGCTCACCATCGAGTACACGACGATTGGAGCGGAAGGAGATCTCTACGAGACCCGCGAGTTCATCTTTTCGGTGGTCGGTGACTACACGCGCTTCCGCGCTGACACGGCCATAAGGGGCTCGAACGGCGGGTCTGCGGCTCTCGGCAGGAGGGAAGTGGCGCTTCTGACTCTCGGTCTCAAGGTTAAACTCTACCTCACGCCGGCTGCGGCTGTCGTTTTGGAGGCCAGCGGTATGAGGAAGGGGGGGACCGGAGCCCTGACCAACTTAGACGCTACGTTCTTCTACAACTTCAATAAGAGCTTTGCCGTCTCCTTAGGATACGAGAACAGGTACGCGCGTATAGACCGGCCCGGGAGGCGGGAGATCTTTCGCCTGGCGGGCGCGTATTTCGTGGTGGCGGCTCGCTTTTGAAAAAATCCTTTCTTGAATATCTCGAAGTGGAGAGGGGTCTTTCCGAGAACACCATCGCTGCCTATCGGCGCGATATGGCAAAGCTCGACGTGTTTGCCCGAGAGGACGGGAAGAAACTCGAGGAGCTAACCGCTTCTGATATTCGAAGTTTTCTTCGTCAACTTCACCGCCAGGGTCTTTCTCACCGCTCTATCGCTCGGGCCTTATCGGCCACCAAGGGGCTCTATCGTTTCGCCGCGGCGGAGCGCATGGTAGCAATGGATCCGACGGAACAAGTCGAATCTCCCAGTGTGCCACGTAGCCTGCCACACTATCTTTCGCTGGAGGAAGTAGACCAGATCTTGGCTGCCCCGGACACGAAGACCGCGGCCGGTCTTCGTGACCGAACCATGATGGAGACGTTATACGCCACCGGGCTTCGAGTCTCCGAGTTGGTCTCGCTACGTGTCGACGACCTCTACCTCGACGCCGGATACCTCCGTTGCCGGGGCAAGGGGAGAAAAGAACGAATCGTTCCGCTGGGGCGTTCCGCGGCAAAGTGGCTCCGGCGTTACCTGAGTCGAGGGCGCCGCGAGCTTTCCGCCAAGGCCGGTCCGTGGGTCTTTCTAAGCCGTTTGGGGACCCGGATGACCCGCCAGCGCTTTTGGCAAATCCTCCAAGGCTGCGGAACGAAGTGCGGGATTAACCGGAGGCTCTCCCCCCACGTGGTCCGTCACTCCTTCGCCACGCATCTTCTGGAGAGGGGCGCCGACTTGCGCTCGCTGCAGCTCATGCTCGGACATTCGGACATCGGGACCACGCAGATCTATACGCACGTCAGCCGCGAACGCCTGCGCCGCGTCTACGATCAGTACCATCCCCGCGCCCGCCGGTAGCCGCCTGAATTACAACTCCGGCGTCCTGGCTTCCGGGGGCGACAACCAGATGGATGACCTGCAGGCCGAGTTGACGAAAATCTACGACCCGCTCGCCTAGAGCCTCTCCCAAGAGTCAAAGCTCTAGCGCTTCCAGCCGCCGTTGTCCCCAGCGAATGGGGAGCACGACCGCCGCTAGATTGAGAAGTCCCACTGCTACGAGTGCCAGGAGGGCAACGAGCAACGGTAGGTTGAGCGGCTCTCCCCGATACTGTGCGGACAAGTAGAAATAGACGGGCAGCGCTTCTAAGAACAACACCAGGGCAATGAAGGAAGTCGTCGCGATCATGTAGAGAAGGCCGCCACTGCTCCCGGCTATTTGAGTGATGTTCTCGAAGCGGAAACGAGGAAACATGGCACCCATCCCCACGCCCAATCCGACGATGCCGAAGCAGACGAAAAGAATGGTCACCGAGGCGAGGATGGTCATGAATTGCGACGCACCGAGAAAGTGGTTCGATGCCAGCGTCAGGATCTGAGATAGCACGAGGAGGGGAGGTAGTGCGGTCCAGAACTTGCTCCACAGAAACCGCCGCAACGATAGGTGGCGATGCCAGCGTCAGGATCTGAGATAGCACGAGGAGGGGAGGTAGTGCGGTCCAGAACTTGCTCCACAGAAACCGCCGCAACGATAGGGGCGAGCTACGAATAATCCAGAATGCTTGGCCTTCGATGGAAACCGCGGTGAAGACGAAGCGGACCGCTACCGCCGAGAGGACAAAGCCGGCTAACCCCAGATTCAAGAACGAGAATAGGTTTTGTAGGAAGAAAGTCGCAAAAGTGAAGTTGGAGGGAAGGACACTGAAGTTGTAAAGGTAGACGACCACCAAGGCCAAGAGAAGGAAAAGCTGTGACCACTGAGTTGGATCTCGTAAGAAGCTCTTCAGGTCTTTCAGTAGTAGAGAGCGAAATCGGAGCTCGAGGGGCCGGGTCGCGAGCTCGAGTAAGCGATCGAGCATCGGCGCGGCGGTGAAGCGAGCGGGCTGCGCCTCCTGGGCCCGTGAGTAACCCTGGCGGTAGAGTGCCCGCGCCTGCCAACATCCCAGGACGATCATCGCCGCCGCCGTGGACCACAGGAGGAACAAGACGAACCACGGAAGCGCGTCTCCCTGCCGCGCGGTTGCCAAGACCTCGGTTGCCCAGGTGCTGGGCAGGAGCGGAGAGGCCGGGGCGCGGAAAGCGGAAAAAAACTCACTGATGTCGTAGATAGAGCTGGGGTTCAACAGCCTTTCAGGCTGCTGAGTTCGTATCAAGAACACCAACAGGGCCACGAAAAGAGCTCCGATCATCATGAGCAACTCGCGAACCCGTCGGGCGGGAAATATGAACATGAGCGCCGAAGTGATCATTGTGCCTAGCGCTGCCGGGATAGCTAGCAAGGGGAGCAAAACCAGCACCACCGCGAGGAGAAACCAAAGCGGTGTCGGAGAGGTCAAGGCGAAGGCGATGTACATGGGTAAGCTGAAGACGAGCACCATCCAAGAAGACTGGACCAGCGTCAGGACGAGTCGGGATGCGTAGAGCGCAGGCAGTGACACCGGGCTGCTAGCTAGTAGTGCCAGGTCCGCGGATACGTATTGGGTGGAGTGTGCGGTCACCACATTGCTGGCGAGGAGGACGGCGAACAAGAACACCGAGACCGTTGCCAAGACTTGGTGGGTGAGCGGGGCGGTGAACTCGGAGAATCGTCCGATGTACCAGAGCATGCGGTAGAAACCGGCGAAAATACCTAGGGAGAACAAGACCGTGATCCCGCCAAAGAGTGTAAAACGGAGGAACTCGCCCTTGCCCGCCAGTCGCCGCCGGTTTTGAAATGCCAGGACGGAGGGAGTGAGGAGGTGAAGGATTTGGCGCGGAGTGAACTCCGGAGTCGCTAGCGTCAACTCCCTGCTCCGCCCCCCTCGCGGAAACCTTCCCCGCCGGTGAGTTTCAGGAAAATGGGCTCGAGCTCTGGAATCTCACTTTCCGCTTGGCGCTGAAGCGCATCCATGGATCCGAGTGCGATCAGCTTTCCCTTGAGAATGATGCCGATGCGGTCGCACATCGTCTGCGCGACTTCCAGCGTATGAGTCGACATGAAGATGGTTGCACCATTTTGGCAAAGAGTGCGAAAGATGTGCTTGATGAGGCGGTGCCCTCTCGGATCCAGTCCCACCATGGGCTCGTCGACGACCAGAACCTTGGGGTCGTGAATAAAGGAGGAGGCCATCACCAGTCGCTGTTTCATTCCATGGGAGAAACTCTCGATCAGGTTTGCACGAAACTCGCTCAGCTCGACCAGCTCGAGGAGCTCGTCGATGCGGCGCCCAACATCATTCCCGTTGATGCCATAGATGCCAGCGACGAATTGCAGGAATTCGGTGGCGGAGAGTTTCTCGTACAGAAACGGGCGTTCGGGTATGAAACCCAGGGCCGCCTTCGCCTTTTCAGGTTCGAGATCCAGGTCGTGGCCGGCCAGCACGATGCGACCCGAGGTGGGCCGCAAGAGCCCAGCCATCATCTTGATCGTCGTTGTCTTACCGGCACCGTTGGGGCCCAGGAAGCCGAAGAGCTCACCCGGTTGGACATCGAGATCGAGTTGATCGACGGCGACGTGTTGACCATATCGCTTGGTCAGTCCTTGGAGTTTAATCATTCCGCCTCCAAGATTTCGATCGTGGCCCCACGCCCCAGTAGTTTGAGAACCTCGAACTGTTGTTCGAAGCCGCCGGTGAGGAGTCGCAAGTGAAGAGGATCAGCCGGGAACTGCCCGAATGTAGGATCGACTGCCAGCCACTTGCCGACCCAGACCTCCGGCCAAGCGTGGTAGTAGAACTGTCCCGCGCTGAAGGCGAGGCCGGTGCACATCCTAGTCGGTATCCCGGATGCTCTTGCGAGAGCGGTGAACAGCACGGTGTGCTCGTTACAGTCTCCGGCCATTTGTTCGAGAACCTCGCGCGCGCTTGGGACTGACAGAGTGGGGGTCTTGCGCACGTTCTCGTAGACCCAGCTCGTGATGACACGAGCCGCTTCGACGGGAGAGAGGTTTGTCGTGAGTCGCGCGGCTTGCGCCTTGATGTCGGGATCGTCCGACTGCACGAAACTATCGTTGGCGAGGGCCTGCCGGCGCTCTTCACCCGGTAGAGTGGCGGGGCCCGAAAAGGGAAGCTTCTCGACTTCGATGACCACCTCGGTGTCGAAGAGCGTTTGGCGGCCGCCGTCGAGGCCGCTCCAAGGGAACGGGAACTTCTCCAGTCGAAGCCGTGCAACCTTCAACGAGCCCGGATTTTCCGCAAAACCGATGGCGGGAACAGCGGTGGCAGCCAGCATATCGGGCGCCGGGCCTTCGTTTTGAGCTTGGAGGCCGCTCCCCGGTGCTTCCTTAATCAACGTCCAACCGAGAGGGGTTTCCTCTTTGAGTATCTCACCGTCGGCGTTGATCCAGGCGGTCGTACTGAGCCCCGCGAACCGAGAACGAATCCTGAAGGCTTCCTCTTCGCGCCCACCCCAGCGAACGATTTCTCTCTCCAGAACAGTGATCTCCGCTTCACCTTCGGTCAGGGTCATCGGATCGAGCAAGCGAAGCCGGTACTCCTGACCGGATGCCAATCCCTTGGCGGCTAGAGACCGGTGGAGGTTGATGGGTAGCACCAGCGGCTCTTCGAGTTGTCGTCGTTCGGTCCGAGAGCTGCTGCCGGACCGGATGTCGAGGACCAGCTCTTGCCCCTCTACTTTTCCTCTGACCTCAGTCTCGAATGGGGAGCGATCGGAGGCGGTTGTTAGGCGAAAGCTAAACTCGTCGAGCTCGCCGCCGGCCCCAACCGTAGCCGACCCGGCGATGTCCATTTGCCGTTCCCGGCCCAAGATGTTCAGGGTGAATCGTCCTTCTTGCTCGGCTCGCGCACCCTCTTTCAAAGGGGTGAATCTCTCTCGCACGAAACCGATTCGATTCCCCAGATAGAATACTCCTCGCTGTGTGATGCCGGCTTCCCCGGGCGATGCGGCGTCGAGGATGGTCGCCGAGGCTTTCCTAGGGGCATTCCGTAGGATGTGCATACCGAATGCGACCGCCCAGCAGACCACAATCGCGACGGCAACGGGCCGCCCGGGCTTTATTGTCATTTGAGGGATGGACTTTCTTCTAGGAGGAACAGCGCTATTATAGCACGGTAAACCCTTGAGTAGGCAGGGCTCGCGCGTCATCACACGGCAGGGGGGAGGCGACAGGTGTCGGATCGTATCAAAGTAAACCCTGACTCGCCGGAACCAGAGGTCATGAAGCACGCCGCCGAGATCGTGCGACATGGTGGGGTCATCGGCTATCCCACCGAGACCTCATACGGGCTGGGAGCTGACGCTCTCAACATCGAGGCGCGTGAAAAAATCTTCGTCATGAAGGGTCGACGAAGCGGACGGCAGCTGCCGCTCGTGGTGTACAGTCTCGATCAACTCGCAACTCTATGCGATCCCATTCCGGCGTCGGCTCGTCTATTGGCAGAACGCTTCTGGCCTGGCCCTTTGACGGTCGTGGTTCCACTACGCGCCCCGCTCCAAGAGGTGCTGGGCGGCGAAACGAGCGTCGCCGTGCGGATTAGTGGACTTGCGGTGGCGCGACAGTTGCCACGTGCCGTCGGATGTTCGCTGACCGCCACCAGCGCCAACGAGAGCGGAAAACCTCCCGCGCAAACCGCGGATGAAGTGGCCGAGTTTTTCGGGGTTCGGCTGGACCTCATCCTGGACGGAGGCAGAACCTCGGGCACTCAACCGTCGACAATCGTCGACCTCCAAGGTGTCGCGCCCTTGCTTCTCCGGGCCGGGCCGGTCGATTTTGATGAGGTGCAGCACGCACTTAGCGGTGGGTCTATGCCTTGACTTGGCGGCGGCGCGGGCATAGAATAACTTCGTCGTAGGGGTTGGACACCTCCACTGAATCCGTTAACTGAAAAAAATGGCCTGAGCGGGCCTCCATCACTCTTAGAGAACCCAAAACTGTGGGGCGGCGCGGTGCAATTCTATTGAGCTCCGCACTGGCTTTGTTCCATGCTTATGGGTGTGCCCCGGTTCGCTCGTACACCACGGTACCGGTTCCGGGTTGGAACTACGCCGCGGGACAGTTCCCGAACGCGCCGGCAAGTCTCTCCTCTGAAGATCGGGCTACGTTCGAGCAAGGCTGGCAGGCGCTCCTTACAGGCGATCTCGAGACATCGGCGCGTTTGCTGGAAGGACTCGGTCGTCAGCATCGCGATAACCCTTCGCTCGATGCGGCGATCGGTTACCTCGAGCTTCGCATGGGAAATCGCCAAACGGCGGAGAATCGGTTCGTCGTGGCGCTCGAGAAGGAACCCAAGATGTCTGCTGCGCAAGTGGGATGGTTCCTCACCGCACTCGCCGTGGACCACGAGGAAGCTGCGTTCGAACGGCTGCGTTTGCTGAGCCGGGATCATCCCGGCAACCCCCTGGTCACCGAATACATGCCGACCCTGCAGCTCAAGCTCGCCGAGACGAAGCTTCAGGAAGCCCGTTCCCTTAGGGACAAAAAGAACTATCGGGAAGCCGCCGATGTTTATCGCCAGGCCCTCAAGATCGCCCCTGAGGCGAGTGGCCTTGCCGTCGAAGTGGCGAAGGTAGAGCTGGCGGCCGGCGAACTCCGGCTCGCAGCCGAACATGCGGCCCAAGCTATCGCGTTGGAGCCGAGAAACATCGAAGCCTACCGGTTGAGAGGAGACGCCCTTCGGGAGATGGGGGATCTGGAGCTTGCCCTAGAGAACTATCGGCAAGCCATGCTTAGAAGCCCGGACGACAAGTCCCTCGCCGCGCTGTATCAGCAAACCAAACGCGCTTTCGATCGCGAAAGCTTTCCTTCTCAGTATTTCTCGATCGCCGAATCGCCCAAGCTATCTCGTGAGCAGTTAGCAGCGCTCCTCTTCGTAAAGCTGCGCCCCGCCTTCGGGAATGCTCCCCGTCGCGTTAGCGTCATCGCGACCGACATCGGTGACAGCTGGGCACGGCAGTTTATCCGTGAGGTCGTGGCGGCCGGCATCCTGCAGATCTATCCCAACCACACGTTTCAGCCACGAGCGTTGGTTACGCGCGGCGATTTGGCGGCGGCATTGTCGGGCGCGGTGGGTGCCTTGGCCCCCGGCGCGCTTCCGAAGGAGACCCCACAGGTATCGATTGCGGATGTTGTTCCCAGCAACTTGAACTATGAACCGGTGGCACTGGCCGTCTCCCTGGGGTTCTTGTCACTGGATTCGTCGGGTCGATTCAATCCACAGCAGTTCGTTGCCGGGGCGGAGGGCCTGGCAGCCGCCGATTCTTTGGCAAGGAGAGCCATTCCTTGAGTCTTAGCGCCGATCTATTTCGGGAAGTCCCGCTCTTCGCAGATTTAGACGAGCCGGACCTCGATAGCCTCCTTGCCGTCGCGACCCGCCGCAAGTTTCCGAAGGATTCGGTCATCTTCTTCGAGCACGATCCCGGGGACTCCTTGTTCATGATCTTGAGCGGGCGGGTCAAAGTGACGATTCTTTCCGACGATGGACGGGAGATCATTCTTTCCGTCTTGGGGGAAAAGGATTTCTTTGGAGAGATGAGCTTGCTCGACAACGAGCCTCGCTCCGCCACCGCCATCGCCATGGAGGATACCGAGGTGGTTATCCTCCATCAAAGGGAGTTTCTGGCGATCGTGGAGAAACGACCGCGCGTCTTGGTTTTGTTGTTGGCGGTACTGTCTTCTCGCTTGCGTAAAGCCAATCACCAAATTGGAAGTCTCGCATTGCTCGATGTCTATGGACGGGTGGCCAGCGTACTCCTCGAAATGGCCAAGGAAAGCGGTACGCGCCTCAAGGACGGTCGCATCTGTTTTCGACGCCCCACCCACCAGGAGATTGCGAACATGATTGGGGCGACCCGAGAGACGGTCTCCCGTATGATTAGCGATCTACATCGGCAGGGTTATATAGAGATCTCCGGTAAGAACGTCATCATTCAGGGACAGTTCACGAAAGAGTTCACTTAGACCGATGTGTTTAAACCGTCAAGGAGGGAGGACGATGAAACAATTTCTGACACCGGATCGGAACCAGTTTTTCGTGGGGTGGGTGGTGGCTTTCGTGCTGGCGACCCTGTTTTTCCCCGCGCAGGCGGACGCCCAGGCAAAGATCCGAATCGCCATTTGGGACTTCGAGAACAATGCCGAGCAGCGCTGGTGGTTTTACAACGACCTCGGTCCCGCGGCAAGAAACTACATCGACACCGCCTTTTTTGAAGACGAGACCTTGTCGGCCCAGTTCAGCGTGATCGAGCGGGAGAAGCTCGACATGGTGCTGAAGGAGCAGGGTTTGGCCACGACGGGTGCTCTCGATCAGCAGACTGCGGCCAAGGTTGGGAAGGTCCTGGGGATCAAGTACATTCTCACTGGCGCAGTGGACAAGTTCGCGATCAACACCACCAAGGGAGGATACGGTGGCATCGGCGGCAAGTACACCAAGGCCGAGGCGACCATCAATATGCGCTTCATCGACACCACCACCGCCGAGCGGCTGGTTGCGGTATCCGCCGACGGTAACGTGAAGAAAGGCGGCGGTGTCTTCAAGGGCGCGAGCCTCAGCCGCGAAGCCGAATGGGGCATCGCCAGCGAAGCTCTGGAGAAAGCGGCTTTCGCCGTGGTCAAGGAGTTCAACAAGAAGAAATACGCTTCGCGTTTGAGTCCGGGTAGTGGCGCCGCCGGAGGGGGCCAAGGGGCGGTTATTAAAGTCGAAGGCGACCGTGCGTGGATCAACATGGGCTCGATGTCCGGCTTGAAGGTCGGCGACACCTTCAAAATCATCAGCGTCGGTGAATCGCTAGTAGATCCAGAGACCGGCCAGGTGTTGGGCGTCGATGAGACCGAGACGGGCCAAGGCGAGGTGGTCGACGTCAAGGAGCGGTTCTCAATCATGAGCTTCAGTGGCGCGGCAAAAGCTAAGGACGTCGTTCGCAAACCCTAGCTGGGTAAAGGCACTGGGCGCGTCTTGTTTCGATGCTCGCTCGGCTCCTTACGCAATGCCTCGCCGCTCCTCGCGGCTCGGCCGGCCGCTCGGGGATTGCACCCTTCGCGGCGGCGGAAGGCTCTGCCTCGCTCGCGGCCCTCGCCCTTCCGTTAGTGGCGTGGGGCCGCACCCCCAAGGCCTCATGCTTCGTCGCTTGACGCGACTACGCATGGGCTCAAGGCTGTGCTCGGGCTTGTGTCCGGCCGAATCGTCCGCATTTTGGCTGCTTCGAAGGAATGAGATGTCCCGGTATCACTTCGAAGCTATTCCCTCCCGGGATAATTCACTTGTGCCGTATCTCACTAACCATTCCTCCTGGCCGGATGACTGACATTCAATTGCGTTTTCTCGCTGGCAAGCGTCGGGGGGAGACGCTCGGTTACTCGGAGGCGAAGGTGCGAATCGGCCGCAGCCGTGACAACGAGCTCGTGCTTGCGGAGTCCGAATCACCGACGACCAGCGGGCATCATGCGGAGCTGGTTCGTAGGGACCGGCGCTGGTGGCTCACCGACCTCGAGTCGACGAATGGCACCTTCGTCAACAGCGTTCGGTTGGTGCCAGGGAAGCAGGAAAGACTAAGCAACGGCGATCGACTCGGCTTCGGAGGTGCACCGATCCTATCGGTTGTACTTTCGCAGCGGTCGCTTGCACTACCGCTCGCCGCGCTGGTTGTGGTCGTCATCGCGCTTGGATTCTTCGGTTACCGCGGGTTGCGGCAGGCGAACGAGGGGTTCCGGCCGACGGTCCCGTCGGTGTCGCGATCGGTTTATCTAATTGCGCTGGAACAAGAAGACGAGCGGAAGGTGGTGGCCTCCGGCTTCGCCATTGGCTCCAACGGGTTGCTCGCCACGACCGCTCATGTCGTGGAAGAGCTCGAAAAAAAGGGGGCATTCTCGACGGATGGTCAGGCCCGTGCGATTGCGATTCTGACTGATGCGGCTGCGAAACCGATTCCTATCTTGGAGGCGTACTCCCACCCTGGGTACGAGCCCGGAAACTTCGATAATGACGTAGCGCTCCTTCAGGTAGTGCCCGGCCCTCCTTTGATTCCGCTCCCGTTGGCCGAGCAGTCCGATTTGGACAAATTGGGCCGCGGTGTACGCATCGCGGTGTTTGGTTTTCCGGCCCTCTCAACTGATGCAGCAAGGCCGCGGGCCCGGCTCATGGAGGATGTACTGGGCGACGTGCGGGCCAGCAGATATCTGGAAATCGGCCGCGGCATCGCTGCCGGCATGAGCGGCAGTCCCATCTTCACTCAGGATGGCATCGTCATAGGAGTCGTTGTGGGAGGCGACTTCGATGCTCCCGGCGGAACCGGAAGTGGCAACTGGGGTTTGTCAGTCGCTGCCCTGCGGGAGATGCTCGACAATCGGTGAGCGGGTCTCAGTTAGCTCGCTTCGACCAGTAAGAGAGTATCGTTTCGGTGAGGGTGTCACTCACGACTCGGGAGCGTTCATTGAGCCGCTCGCGACCAAAACGGGTATCGAAGCTGAAGACCTCCGGCGGCGGCATGTTTAGCGGCTCACCGAATCGCGGCGCCTCGGCGGAAGCCTCTATGGAGTAGGTCCGAACCACGAAGGTGGAGCCGAACTGTTGCTCCGTTCTCGATTCGATCTCTTCGGTGTATATCAAGAGAACGATCTCCGCTTCGGCGAGAGGAGCAACGGGTAGCCCGGCCCGTTCGAACGACTGCTGAAGCGCGCTCTTGAGCGAGGAGCACGCGTCGGAGAGACCCTCACAGCGATGGTGGACGGGCGGACTCGATGGAACAGGAGGTGGTGTCGGTTGCACCGGAGCAGGAGAGCCCGCGGGAGGGGAAGTGGACGGTGCCGGCTCAGCACGGGCCGAGGTGCTGCTCGTAGTCGTCGAAGCCGGTGTGACGAGCGTTTGCAGCGGCGCGTCCGCGGGGGCGGCGCCTGCATCGATGGTTTCGGCAGGTGAAGCCGGCGGTGCCATCGCCGGGGTGCCTTGAGGTGCTTCCTCTTCTATGTCAGGTAGGGCAGGCGAAGCGGCGGCTTCTTCGTTCTCGGTCCGGTCTTTGAAGAACGTTCCGATGCCCCAAAGAGCTAGCCCGCCGATTGCGAAGAGCAAAAGGGCCACGAGCCCGATGAAGATCGCGAGGCCTTTTCTTGCAGGCTTCGGTGCCCGGGCGACCTCGGCGCTCGCTCGCGGCGCCGCTCGTACTGTCGGCTGGGTCGAGGGATTCGAGGCCAACCCACTCTCGGTTGTTGTCTTGGCGCCGGTCGCGTCATTCGCAACAGGCGTAGCAGGCGTAGCAGGGGTGGGGGAGGTTTGGACAGTCTGCTCCGGTGATGGAGGGATCGGTGGGAGGCGGGACTCCACACTAGGATCCCCGGGCGCGGACTCCGCGGCGGCCAGTGCCTGCCCAAGTTCCTCCGCACTCTGATAACGTTTGTCCGCCTGCTTTTCCAGGCAGCGAAGAACGATCGCTTCGAGTGCCGCATCGAGGTCCGGCCGGAGCTCCCTAAGAGGTCGCGGTGTTTCGTTGAGATGCTTCACCAATATCGCCGGGATCGATGTGTCGTTGAATGGAACCTGCCCACCCAACATCTCGTAAAGAATGATTCCCAACGCGTAAAGATCGCTACGGCCGTCTACCGCGGTGCCTTGAGCCTGTTCGGGCGACATGTAGTGAGGCGTGCCCAACACAAGTCCGGTCGACGTCAAGGCCGGTCCCTCGCTCTCGAACATCTTGGCGATGCCGAAGTCCAAGAGCTTGGGTTGTTCTCGTCCATCACCGTCTTGCCAAACCACGATGTTTTGCGGTTTTAGATCGCGGTGAATGATTTGGTTGCGGTGTGCGAGAGACAAAGCGCTATTAATCGCCGTTGCGAGGTGCACGGCTCGGTCCCGTCGAAGCGGTCCTTCTTTCTTGACCAGCTCCTTCAGACTAATCCCCGGCACGAGCTCCATCGCGATGTACAGCGTGCCGTCCTCGGTTTGTCCGAGGTCGTGGATGGTGACGATGTTGGGGTGGTTCAACTGACTGGCGGCTCGAGCCTCTCGAAGGAAACGCGCGACGGTGTCTTGGGCCGTGACCAACTCCGGCTTGATTAGTTTCACCGCGATCGGTTTCTGGAGCATCATGTGGGTGGCACGGTAAACGGCTCCCATTCCGCCCGTTTTGAGTAACCCGTCTATGCGGTACTTTCCGGCTAGCACTTCTCCGATCGGGGCATTCGTCAAGGGCGTGGCGTCCTTGGGGCATACGCTAACGCCGGGATCGAATCGGTCGCCACATTTAGAGCAGATGAGCATGCAGCATGTTAGGACGCAGCCGCCGCGGGGTCAAGTGAATGAGGGCGTTGGGTGTAAGCTAACGAGAAACACGGATTCCGAACTGGATGTAGCTCGAATTAATGCCAGGATTGACCGTCGACAACGAGTTGTTGGAGAGGTGCTGGACTCGATACTCGAGTGAATAGGCAAGACGGGGTTTGTGGAACCACATGACGCCGAGCCCGAGCTGAGTCGTGAAGTTGAGATGGCTCGACTCGGCTGGAATTGGATCTACCGAGACCAGGGTGCCCAATGCGAAGGAGAGAAAAGGCTTCACTTTTGATGCGGGGGCCATGTAGTGGCGAAACAAAAGCGTGAAGGTAAAGCCGTAGGTGGTTGGGTCTTGAAACATGAGGAACACCGGGTAAATTTCCCCTCCGACCTCCATATGCCCCTTCATGAAACGCGGCCCGATCGCGTTGGTGAAGATTCGGCCGTGTTGCCCTCCGAGCACGAGAAACTGTCGGTCCGCTACGCCGCCAAAAACCTCGTGAGCGATGCCGACTCCGGCCACTAACCCCCATTGTCGGTCGCCTTTTCGAAGTTCGCCCAGCCGTCGATCGTCACCTTTCGTATCTACGTTTGCCGATGCGGAGTCGGGCTCGGTCGTTTCTTGGGCGGTGCGAGCGTCGACCGTCGCTTGCGAAAAGGCAAGCGCGAGAGACAAACTGGCGATGATCGTTCCAACCCGCGACATAAGTCGCCGAGTTTAGCATGGTCACGGAGACCGGGTTCGCAGGGGAAATAGATTTGGCGGCGGGTGCCTGAGTCTTCTATCATGCCGCTCGGAAGGAGTGAGTCCGTTTGATACGCGGTTTCTTTCACGCCTGGGAAAGGCGTTTGGCGGAGAAGGACGACCCCGAGCGAAGGGTCCTGCCTTTCGCCTGGGGGACTGAGTTTTTGGGAAATGGCAAGATCTCGGGAGCCGAAGCGAGAGACTTTCTTCATCGGCATGTCGAGGAGGCGCTTGTCGAGACCGACGCCTATTTTCCGTCGGTGTCCGTTTCGGACTTCCGTTTGCAGGACTCCGAGCTCACGTTCTCCAGCCCTGTCGAGACGCGATATCAAAAGAACAACGTGGCACGGGGCACTTTCTTCCCGGCATCGCATAAGGGGCCGGCGGTGATCGTGCTTCCTCAGTGGAACGCCAAGGGGGGAGCACAGACTGGATTGTGCCGACTCCTGAACCTTTTCGGGTTGACGGCGCTTCGGTTGACCCTGCCATACCACGGCGCAAGGATGCCCGACGAGCTCACTCGGGCCGACTACATGTTGAGTCCAAACCTGGGGCGCACACTACAGGCGTGCCGCCAAGCGGTACTAGAAGCGCGCGCAGCGATCACGTGGCTCGAGGAAAAGGGCTATGGCCCCATCGGCATAATCGGAACCAGCCTGGGTTCTGCGATCGCGTTCATCACAGTCGCACACGACCAACGGCTTCGAACAGGAGTGATGAACCATGTCTCACCGTATTTTGCCGACGTCGTTTGGCGAGGCATCTCCACGCGGCATGTGCGACAGGGTTTGGAGAGGGGAATCGATCTCGAGGAGCTTCGGCAACTTTGGCTTCCTATCAGTCCCCGAAGCTACTATCAGCGACTTAATGGGAGCGGACGGAAGGTGATGCTGGTCTACGCCCGTTACGATCTGTCGTTTCCGCCGGACGAGTCAAGACGACTCGTGTCGGACTTCGAGCGTTTGGGCATCCGCCACCAGAAGCTCGTCTTGCCTTGCGGTCACTACTCGACCGCGAAGTTCCCGTTCAACGTCGTGGACGGCGTTGCCATGGCTCGGTATTTATCTAGGGCTCTAGAAGACAAAAACCCAGACAGGATGACAGGATAACCAGGATAAAGAACAAGACCCAGCCGCTAGTACTTTGTCTTATCCCGTAAATCCTGCTATCCCGTCTAATGTTTTTCTTTTTTGGGGCGGTTAGAAGTAATAGCCGAGGCCACCAAAGATCCTGCGGGTACGCCCATGCCACTCACCGCCCGGTACCCACCAGCGCATATCGGCTCGCACGGACACGTTGTAGAGAAAGTAATAGTCGAAGCCGGCACCGAAACTGAACGTCGGCTCGGTGTCGATCGTCCGTTCGTCCTGCTCGATGGTGCCCGTTTCGGCGTCGAAATTGGTTCTGACGAGGTCACGTCGCACCATGCCGCCGCCTCCTAAGATATAGGGGTGAAAGGGTTTACGGCGACCAAAGTGATAGTAGAGCGTTCCGTCCAGATGGTATCGGTTCTGTTCCAGCTGGACCTGAGCCACTACGGCGGGGTTTGTCTCGAAGATGAGCTCGCCACCGGGGCCGAGGGTGAACGCTCGGGACACGTTCGTGAAGTCGAAGCTGAGTTCCGCGGTCACTTTGTCGTTGAAGCGGACGCCGAAAAACCCTCCCAAGTTCGTGCCGCGGCCCAGATCAAAGTTGGGATTGAAGAGCGTTGCGAAGCCTCCTCCTCCGCCGACGATGAACCTCTGGCGTTGCTGCGCTGCCGACTCACCAAGCAAGCCAACGAGCAGTAACGCCGCTACCAGCGGCCAATGAAGTCTTGGCATCAACACCTCCTTACGGGATTCTAGCAATTCTTTAGGCCAAACGGGGGATAGCGTGTCCACTGCGGGTGCCTTTCCTCGAGCGCGTAGTTTGACCAGGTGGGGCCGGCTGGCTAAGATGGGGCGCCTGCGGAACGGAGAAATACCGAAGTACGAGGAGTGTGTATGGGGTCCCACTGGATTCTTCTGGCGTTCTTATTCGGAGTCGCCAGCGCGGATCAGACAAAGGAAGATGCGCGCGAGACCGAACGCCGCATCATCACCTACGTCAAGGAAAACTTGAAGCCGGGCGAGCCTCTGGTCTTGTCCGAACTCTACAACGAAGTCTTCACTTCTCCCGAGGAGCGAGAAGTTCTGAGCCGACTAAACGGTGTGTTTTTTCGAGTCCCGTTATACGTCATCGAGTATCAAGTCGGCCATGGCGGCCTTCCGACGCTCCAGGATATTTCGGACCGGTTCGACTTCTACGGTCCCGAACAGTCCGATGTGGTGTTGTCGGTAATGGAGTCCGATCCACGGGTGCCGAACTTCATACGCCGGGATCCAGAAACCGGTGAGATCGTCGAAGTGGATATTGACAAGATTAAAGGCGATCCGCGCTTCAACAAGGTTCTGGAGCGAACGCTGTCGTGGGAGGGAAAACTGGCTCCCCCCGTTTCGGGAGTCAGTTTCTCCGACTTCGGGGGTCGAGAGTTGAGCCTCGCTGCAATGAAGGGCAAGGCGGTTCTACTTTACGTCTGGTTCACCAATTGCCCACCCTGTGTCCGCATGAGCCCGGAGCTCGTCGGCATCCAGGAGGAGTTCGCGTCACGTGGATTCACCGTCCTAGGCGCTAATGCGGATCGTGTACTCGGTTTATCCTATGACGATCAGGCCAGGGCGGAGTATCTCGAGAGCCACGGCATCAGTTTCCCGAACTTCCATCTGTCGGAAGAAGGAAGGGCGGCGTTGGGCAATGTCAACATCTTCCCCACGATGTTTCTCGTGGATCCGGGCGGGACGATCATCAAGTACTACGTGAACTATCAGCCGCGCGATGTGCTGGACAAAGACATCAACGCAGTGCTCGTTTCGACGGCGGCCAGCGGCCAATAGGTGCAAACAGCAGTCAGCGTAAATGGAGGAGGTCGAAAAATGGGAGTAATAAAGGGAGTTCTCTTTCTTGGTGCCATGAGTGCCCTAATTCTTGCGCCGACCTACGTTCTTGGGCACGGGAACGAGCGAGGGGAGGCGAACGCGAATATCGAGGGTGGAGTCTTAAAAGTCGAATACGGCCGGCCCATGCTGAAGGGGCGTGACCTGATGTCCCAGATTCAGCCGGGCGCTTACTGGAGAATGGGGGCCGATAAGGCCACGACCTTCACCACCGAGGTCGACCTGATGATGGGAGGGGACCACAACATTTCCCACGGAGAGTACAAACTGTTCGCCAAGTTCGGAGGTGACAACAAGTGGTCTCTGGTTCTAGCCGAGGGCTCGGCGAAAGGAAAACCCGAGGGTGTGATCGCAGAGATACCGATGACGGTCATGAAGCTGGATGCTCCCGTCGAGATGCTGACCATCAAACTGTCCGCTCAGGACATGCAGGGGAAGATGACCATAGAGTGGGACACCACGCAGATGGTCGCCGATTTCCGCACGTCCTAAACGGGAATCGACACGGATTTGCCTCGATGCCCGTCTGAGTCTCCTTCAGTCTTTTTCGAGGGCCCGGGTCGCTGCCGCACCCGGGTCCTCTTTCTTTTCTCCGCCCTTCTTGCTGGGTTTGCGTTCGCCCGCCCGGCGGCGTCACATGACCTTTGGGTGCTGCCGGGGAAGTTTGTCATTGCGCCCGGGGAAAAAATCCGCGTTTTCATCAACTCCGGCGACGATTTCCCTGCGAGTGATTCGCTACTCGGCCGACATCGCATCGAGAGTCTTCGCCTTCATGCGGCCTCGGGGGAGACTTCACTTTCCGACTTCGTGGTTTCCGGAGAGTCCCTGACCGCCGAGCTCCTCGGCCCCGAGCCCGGAACGGCGATCCTGGCTCTTGCGACTCGCGCCCGCACGGTCCGATTGCACGCCGAGGAGTTCAACCAGTACCTCGAGGAGGATGGACTTCCGAGAATACTGGAGCTCCGAAAGAAGTTGGGAGAGATGAACCGACCGGCGGTAGAGCGCTATACCAAATGGGCCAAAGCGATCCTTCAAGTGGGTGACCGACAAGACCGCACGTGGTCCAAAGCCCTCGGGTTCAAGCTGGAGATCGTTCCGCAAACGAACCCATCTACCCTGCGGCGAGGGCAGTCCCTAGCGGTTGTGGTGCTTTTCGACGGGCACGCCCTCGCAGGTGTCGAGCTGACAGGCGGCTACGCGGGCGTCGCTTCTCGGCGGGTGAAGACGGTGACCGATTCGGATGGCAGGGCGACCCTGGTGATGGAAGAGTCGGGCCGTTGGTATCTCCGCACGATTCACATGCTTAGACTTGCTGACAACGGTGACGACCCAGAGGCGATTTGGGAAAGCTTCTGGAGCACTCTCACCTTCGAGGTCTCACCCTGAAACGAATACCCATCGTTCTTCTCGGCTTCGGCAAGGTTGGACAGACCTTTGCGTCGCTCCTCGCCGAGCGGAAGGGTTTCAAGGAAGAAGGTGTCCTGCTCGAGTTGGTGGGGATCTTTGACCGAAGCGGAGGGCTAATGGGCGAGGGATTACCCATTCCGGAAATCGTGGCTGCGAAGCGCGCGGGGGCCAGCGTTTCGGCATTACCCGGGATTTTTGGGGGACATCGGGAGAGTACCGTCTTGGGCGGGCTGTCCAGTCTCCCCGAGTGGCCCGGAGCCATTCTGGTTGACGCCAGCCCGACCGACCCGAAGACGGGCGAGCCCGGGCTTTCCGCAGTGCGTCATGCTCTGGAACGTGGGCATTCGGTAGTTCTCGCGAGCAAGGGGCCTCTGGTGCACGCTTTCGGCGACTTGGTGGCGCTGGCTCGCCGACAGACGTGTCAGATTGGAATTTCGGCCGCCGTTGGGACGCCACTACCAAGTCTAGAGACGATGCACCTCAGTTTGCGAGGGGCGGGGCTGCGGGGCTTTCGCGGAATCTTTAACGAAACGTCCAACCGTATTCTCATCAAGATGGAAGCGGGAATGTCGTATGAGGCAGCGGTGGAAAACGCTCGGAGTGCGGGCATTCTCGAGCCCGATCCGAGCTTGGACCTCGAGGGTTGGGACACCGCTTTCAAAGTGCTCATCCTGGCCCGTTCGTTTTGGGGCGCGGAGATTCCGCTCGACGCCGTCCGCGTCGAAGGCATCACCGAAGTGACCGCTGAGCAATTATCCCGAATTCAAGAGGCGGGGCGGAAGCTTCGCCTCATCGGTTCGGCTCGGTCGCGGAATCCGGGCGGCGACGTGGAGATTGGAGTCGCACCCGAGGAGATTGGTCCCGACGATCCGTTCTACCCGCTTGCTGCCGGTGAAAAAGGAGCCGAATTCGACTCAGACCTCATGGGTCGCTTCGTTATTCGGAGTGGTAAGGGGGGGCCTTTGACCACCGCCGCCGCATTGGTGAAAGACATTCTGAATATCGCCCACCATCCAACACCGTTTGCCCTCTAGTGTCCTGTATCAGTGGAGCGTTGCCTAAAGCTCGAGGCCATTTTGTGGGCTGGCGAGGCGTGACGACGAAGTCATATCTGGATATTTCTACCGCCTTCCGCAGCGAGTCTGCCGAGCGGAGGGCTAGGCCGAAGGCCGAACTGCAACGAATGCCACAACGAAGTCAGCGTGCAAAAGGGGCCGAGATTTAGGTGACGAATTACTGATACAGGGCACTAGCTTTTAGTCGAACAGCCGGCCTTGGCCGTCCAGGGCATCCTGGTCATTCTGCGCGTCTCGTTTCGAGGCGGGGGCAGTCGCTTCGGCGACCTCTTTCAGCACCGGATAAGCGGCGACCAAGGAGGCGGGGGCCCCTACCTTGCCCGAAGCGAGCTTGGCCTTGATCTGGAGTGCATTGACCGCAGCCTTGCCTCGGAAGTGGTTGTTGGTGATCACGTAGGTCTCGGCGGATTCTTCCGCAACCTGGGAGATTTTGTCCATCCAAGGATCTAGCTCGCTTTCGGCGTACAAATAGTCGTAACGTGCGTCTCGCCCCGCGTCTTCTCGAAACCAGTCTTGGTAGTTTCGGCCGTGCAGGCGGACATACCCAACCGGTCCGGTAGCCTTTTGGGATGGACCGATGGAGCGACCGATGCGTGGCTGATCGATGTTGCAAAAGCCGATGTGTTTGTCGGTCAGGTACTCATAGAACTCCGGTTGGTCCCAAGATGAGTGGCGCACCTCGGTGACCAACGGATAGTCCGCGAAGCGATCGGTCAAGTGCTCGAGGTAGTCTCGGGAGTCGGAGTCGTTCTTGAAGGACCAAGGAAACTGCAGCAGCATCGCGCCGAGCTTCCCTGCCTCGACGAGAGGAAGCAGTCCGTCCTTGACCGCCTTCTCATCCGATGAAGAAGCCGAGCGGTCGTGCGTGAACGCTTTGTAGAGTTTCACTGTGAAACGAAAATGCGGATTCGCTTCACTCCGCCGGGCCCATGAGCTGGTCATTCCACGATGAGCGGGGCGGTAGAACGTACTGTTGACCTCGATCGTATCGTAGAAGTCGACCAAATAGCTCAGCGGGTCGAAACGCGGCGCTCGGTGGGCGGGGTATACGATGCCGTTCCAGTCCGCGTAGGACCAACCGGCGACCCCGACGCGAATAGGACGCGGTTGGCTCATGAAACGGTGACTCCGACGCAGTTGTGGGTCGAGCGATCAGCTGGCGATGAGCCCCAAAGACTTGAGCCAGAGATCGGCGCGCTCACGCGACCGGCCGCGATAATAAGCTCGCCATTTTTCTCGAGTCTCACGGTGCCGGACGACAAGATCTTGGAACTGGGAGCCGTCGTGGTCAGACTCGATCACCTTGGCCACTTTCGCTTTGAGCTCTCCGTCATCGAGCGATTCGACGAAGGCGTCTTGCTCCTTTAGCTCCTCCTCCAACGTGAGCTTGGGAACCGGAAGGTAGCGCTTTTCACCATCGGCTTCGATCTGCCAAGCGATTTCCTCGGTCTCGGCGTCGACGTGGTCTTCCAGGAAACTAAACACCTTTCCGGTGTCCCGGTCCAGGTAGTAGCTGCGGGCCGGCGATTCGTCATCAAAGGCGACCACCAGTCCCTCCAGATCGATGCTAACGGATGCCATTTCCTCCTCTCTTTTCTTGTTTTGGGATTCCATTGGGCGCGGACTACCTCAGCTTATAGGCAGTTCTCTTCAATGATGGAGGTTTGGAGTTCGTCGCGGGGAGACATAACGGAAGTAGTTGCGGTGAGTAAAAATATTCTAATCCCCGGCGGGAGGCAAAGCAAATGCGATATCGGAATCGGTCTCGCCGGCCTCGCTCAGAAGCGAATCCTGACCTGGTCTCCTTCCTGGACGTGAATGGTGTCCACGAAACGAACGTAGCGTGGGCTGGTGCTCATTACGAGCGATTCTGTACGGGCTCCGTCGCCAAAGAATCGTAGTCCCTTCAACAGATCTCCCGCCGTGACTCCGGTCGCGGCGAAAATGATGTTCTTGCCGGGGGCAAGATCCTTGGTACGGTACAGGCGGTTCGGATCAGAGATGCCCATTTTTGCCATCCGGTCTTCGTCGGACGCCTGGAGAACCTTGAGTCGCCCCACGATCTCTCCGTTCAAGCATCGCATGGCGGCGGCGGTCAACACACCTTCCGGAGCGCCTCCCGCTCCCATCACCGCATGGATTCCGCTTCCGATGACGGCGGCGGTGATCCCGGCGGAAAGGTCGCCGTCGGTAATGAGCTTGATCCGCGCCCCGGCCTGGCGAATGTCCTGGATCAATTTCTCATGGCGGGGACGATCCAGTACGACAATGACTAGATCTTGGACCTTTCGATTCAGGCGACGCGCGATGGCTTGCAAGTTGTCAGCGACCGGCGCATCCAGCTCGACCTCGCCCTTGCAGGAAGGTCCAACGACTATCTTGTCCATGTAAATGTCGGGTGCATGGAGCAGTCCACCTCGCTCGGAGGCGGCCATCACCGCGATGGCGTTAGCAGTCCCCGTAGCGCACAAATTCGTACCTTCGAGCGGGTCCACCGCGATGTCGATTTCGGGGGCCCCGGCTGAGCGATCTCCTACCTTTTCGCCGATGTAGAGCATCGGCGCCTTGTCCCGCTCACCTTCGCCAATGACGATGGTGCCGTCCATGGCCACCGACTCCATGACCCGCCGCATTTCCTCGACGGCCACATGGTCTGAGCCCTTGCGATCGCCTTGTCCCATCGTACGCGCGGCGGCGATGGCCGCCGCTTCGGTGACGCGGAGGAACTCGAGGGATAGATCTTTGGCGATATCGGCTCTCACGGACGTCTATTTATCAAGGAATGGCTCGAATCGCAACAGGGGGGACCCTCACCCAGGCCCTCTCCCAAAGGGAGAGGGAGGAAGCCAGCATCGATTGCTTCACCCGGCGTCTGACCACGTGTATTGTGGCATGACGTTCAATTGACGCCCGGAGTCCTCCCAGAGGGAGAGGGGTTAGAGGACGAAGAGACTAATATTAGCGATGTTTCCAGACCGGCTTTCGCTTCTCGAGAAAAGCCCGAATGCCTTCTTTGGCGTCCTCGGTGGACATGAGCTGGTTGAGGTAGATCTCTTCGACGTGCTTGAGGGCATCTTCAAAGGGAAGGTTGACGACGTCCGAGACTGCTCTACGCGTGTAGCGCAAGACAGGAGCGCTGAAGCCCTTCAAGAAGTCGATCCAACGCTGAACCTCCGCATCGAGTTGGTCAGGGGCGACGGACCTACTGATGAGCCCGACACTCTCCGCCTCACGCGCAGTGAGCACTCTCCCGGTCAAGATGATCTCGAAGGCTTTGTGTAGCCCGATAAGCCGAGAGTAAAGAACGCAGGCCACCGAGGGGAAGATTCCGACTTTGATCTCGGGCTGCCCGAGTTTTGCATCGTCGGCGGAGAAGCAGAAGTCGCAGCACGCCGCTAGCTCGCAGCCGCCGCCTAAGGCCATTCCCTTCACTACCGAAATGCTTACCGCCTCCAGCTCGATAAGACTTCGAAAGATGCGATGGAATGCCTCTAGCATTTGGTACGTTTTTTCCTCAGTGTGATCGGCAATATCCAGGCCGCCGGAGAACGACTTATCGCTTCCCTCGAAGAGGATGATCTTGGTGTCCTGCATCATGCCCACGGCGTCGATTGCGTGGCCGATCTCTTCGAGCATGGGGATGTTCATTACGTTGTAGGGGGGGCGGTTCAACGTCACACGAACGACATCGCCCTCTTTTTGTAGCTGGATGAACTTGTAGTCTGTGGGGCCTTGGGAACTGGTGGCCGTAGCTTCGAGCCGTTCTTCCATGACAGTTCTCTCCTCAGGCACGAAACCCAAAGGGGTTCACTAACGAAGTTCTACGTGCGAAATACTTGTATTTCGTATCCTAGCATAGCGGCTTGTCGGCTTTCAAACTGGCTTGGCCCTGCGGAGAGGCCTGACCCTACCAGCTCGCGGCGTTTTTTTGGGGTAAGATGGGTGGCGGCTTCGTTTTGACGGGCTATCCGGTTATGGTAGAAAATAGAAGGAGATAGCTCCCCTGCCAGGATGAAGATGAGAGAGATGCGAAAGACGAGGGAACCTAACACGTCATCCAACCAAAACAGGCCGAAAAGTGTCAATCTATCTGGACTATAACGCCACCACCCCGGTCGCTCCGGAGGTACTCGAGGCGATGCTGCCTTACCTCCGGGAAGAATTCGGCAATCCTTCCAGCATCCACTCCCACGGGCAGAGAGCGAAGGCGGCCCTATACGATGCCCGCGAACAAGTAGCCAGCCTTATCGGTGCGAGCCCCAATGAGATCTTGTTTACCAGCGGCGGAACAGAAGCCGATAACCTGGCGATCCTGGGAGTGCTCGACGGGGCGGAGGGAGGACGCAATCACCTGATTACTTCTATGGTAGAGCACCACGCGGTTTTGAACACCATGAAGGCCCTCGCCAAGAAGGGCGTGCGGGTTACCTTTCTCAAAGTGGATCGCGCCGGGAAAGTCTCGCCTGATGAATTGGACAAGGCTTTGAGTTCGGAGACACTGTTGGTGTCGATTATGCACGCGAACAATGAGACCGGCGTCGCGCAACCCATCGCCGAGCTTAGCCGACAGGCTCATGAAGCGGGGGCCTACTTTCACACCGACGCCGTTCAATCCGTCGGAAAACTCGCAGTCAGCGTCGATGCACTAGGGATCGATCTGCTTTCTCTTTCGGGTCACAAGATATACGGGCCCAAGGGAATTGGAGCTCTGTACGTAAGAAGGGGTGTGAAGATCCGCCCGGTGTTCCGTGGCGGTGGGCAAGAGAGGGCGCGCCGTCCCGGGACCGAGAACCTCGCCGGAATAGTCGGTCTCGGTCGTGCCGCGGAATTGGCGGAAGCCGAGTTGCACGACGGTGCCATTCGACTCGCCGCCCTTAGGGACGAGCTGACGAGGAACGTTCTCGTCCGAATTCCCGGTACTCGTGTCAATGGCACCAACGGAGAGGGCGTGGAGCGCACGCCCAATACGGTGAACTTCAGTTTCGATGGTGTGGAAGGCGAGATGTTGATCATAGCCCTGGATCTCAAGGGCTGCTCGGTTTCTACTGGGGCAGCCTGCTCGTCGGGCACCGTGGAGCCTTCCCATGTCTTGATGGCGATGGGGCTCGGGTCGGAACGGGTGCAGGGCTCGATCCGGGTGAGTCTGGGAAAGTACACAACTACCGAAGAAACCGAACTCTTTGTGGATCTGCTCGAGTCGACGGTAGAATCCGTTCGCGGTCATGCTCGCAGTGGAGCACTTCGCGCCTAGTGCACTAACGCGCACGAAACAGTAAAGACCGTTCCAACTCTCAGCTCGTTGGGTGACAGTTTTCCGTAATTTTACTTAAATCAGAACCGGGAAGCGAGCGGGAGGAACAGGTGATGGTCAAGTGTGCTAAGTGTGGCTATGAGGGCGAGGGCGATTCCTGCGCACGGTGCGGAGTTATCTTCTCCAGACTCCGACCCGGTACACCTCAAGGGAGTGCGAGGTCGGCCGGCCCACGGAGAACCGCTCACCGTCAACCCAAACCGCCATCAGCGCCCGCTTTTTCCTTCTTGAATGTGATCGTGCTGGCGAGCGTCCTAGTACTTGTCGGTGCCGCCGCTTGGCATTTCGTCGAACGCGCGTCTCAGCGGTCGACTGAGCAATCCCCGGTTGCAACGACCCCGAAGTTGGAGGGCGGGTCACTGACGAGCTCCGCCGACGTCCCGATTGGCGGGGAGATAACGGAACTGTCGGGTGGGGGCGCGGTGCTTTCCATGCCCGGATTCGCGGGGGGGGAAACAACAGGCGACGAAATCATGATGCCCCCGGCGGGGGCCAAGGTATCACTTCCGACTCTGAGTGTGCGAACCGTAACTGCGGCGGACATTCAAAAGGTCATCGACATTGCGGAGCAGCACCCTGGGGACGAGCGGTTTGCCGATTTCGTTGCCAAGGCTCATCTCTTGCTGGCGCTTCGTTACTTCTCCGAGGGTCGCTATCGAGAGACCCTCGCTTCTGCGTCGGAGGCCGAAGCGTGGGGTGCCGAGCCGAGAGACGTCGCGAGATTGAGTGCCCGAACGTACCTGGAGCTACAAGACTTGAGTGATGCTCTCAAGTGGGCTCAGGCGGCGCTTGCCTTTGGACCGGATCCAGATATGTACTCGATCCTGGGGAATGTCTACTACCTGCGTGAAGAGCTGGACAGGGCGATCGAAGCATGGCAGCACTCCCTGGCCCTTCGGAACGACCCAACGGTTAGGGCTTCGCTGGAAAAGGCGATCCGAGAGGAGGCAATCGCCGAGAACTTCGACAAGCAGAGATTGTCACACTTCATCGTGAAGTACGAAGGCGAGACCATGGAAGACACCGGCCGGCTGGTGCTCGGGTCGCTCGAGCGGAGCTACGGATTCCTTAAGTCTCGCCTCGATTTCGAGCCTAAAGAGCCGGTGGTGGTAATTCTTTATGCCCGACGCGATTATAACGAGCTCGGAGGGCCCAAATGGTCGGCCGGCCTGTTCGATGGAAAGGTGCGCGTGCCAGTCCGGGGTCTGCAGAACCTGGACCGGCACGTGGAGTCGACGCTGCGACACGAGTTGACGCACGCGTTCTTGTACGCGCAGGCGGGAAAGAACTGTCCCCGGTGGTTGCAAGAGGGGATGGCCGAGTACTCCGAGGGCACGGATGCCAGCCAATACGGCAAGATGCTAGCCCAAAGGATCGACCAGGATGGCGACTTCGCGTACTGTTTAGTCGGAGTGAGGTGCGATGTGCGCCTGTACTACCCCGCCGCAACTTCGGTGGTCGACTACATCATCAAAAATCGCGGCATGGGTGGTGTCAAGGACATCCTGAGCTTGCTCGGCGAGGGTTATAACATCGATCAGGCCCTCAACGAGGTGGTAGGACGGGACGAGATGGGTCTGATGAAAGAGTGGCAGCATTTCGTCAAAAGAAGATATTTGTAGGAGACTGGACAAAAGCCTCGTTTCAGGAAATGATCTAGACCATGATTCGCGTCGTCTGTCCCGGCTGCAAGGCCAAGTACCGTTTCGACGAAGCTCGCCTGGGAGGTAAGTCCTCGGTGCGGGCCAAATGTCAGAAGTGCGGGGAGCCCATCGAGGTCTCCGCCGAAGCGCCGGTGCCCGAGGCCTCCGCCGGCGCTGCCCCTGCCCAGCGTGAGCCGACCGCCCGCAAGACCGCTCGGGTTCAGCGGATGCGCTCGGACATCGACGATCGGACGATGAATCCGGCGCAGGCGCCGTCGGAATTGCTCGAGCTTCCGTCCGATCACAAGTACTCGCTAGCCGTTCTCCAGGGGAAGGCGAGCGGCGAAATCTTTCCCATCAACAAGCCCCGCATGACCATGGGACGAGCCGACTGCGATATCGTGCTGGATGACCCGGAATGCTCGCGCGAGCATGCGGTCGTCGAGGTGTTGGGCTCTCGCGTTGTTATCCGCGACCTAGGGAGCACTAACGGCACATTCGTTGGCGGTAAGCGCATCGACGAAGACGAGCTCGAAAATCACAGCGAGTTCAGGGTCGGTGAGCACGTTCTCATGCTGATCATTACGAGTCTGGAGTAAATGCCATCGAGACATTGAACGAGTCCCTGACAGGCCTGACGGGGCCTGTCGTTGTTGCCCTCAGTGGCGGTGTGGACAGCTCGGTGGCGGCACTTCTGCTGAAACGGGCTGGAGCCTCGCCAATAGGTCTCTCGATGCAGCTCTACGATCAGCGGGAAGCCGTCTCCGGTCGTAGCTGCTGCGCATTGGATGATCTTTATGACGCGAGGCGAGTAGCGTCAATCCTAGGCATCCCGTACTACGTGATGAGAATGGAGAAGGCATTTGTCGAGCGGGTTATTGATCCCTTCGTCTCGGATTACCTCGCGGGGCGGACTCCCTCACCGTGCGTTCTCTGTAATAGTTACCTGAAGTTTGACGAGCTCGTTACGCGCGCCCGGCAGCTCGGTGGGGGGCCAGTGGCCACCGGGCACTATGCGCGCCGCGATTTGGACGAAGCGACGGGGCGCCACCGCCTCCTCAAGGGGGTCGACGGCACCAAGGATCAATCTTATTTTTTGTTCGGGTTGAGCCAGGAACAGTTGGCCAACGCGGTGTTTCCCCTCGGGGAGTTGACCAAGCCCGCGGTCAGGGCGCTTGCCGCCGAGGCGGGGTTACCGGTTGCTTCCAAAAACGAGAGCATGGACATTTGTTTCGTCCCAGATGGGAACTACCAGGGCTTCGTGGAGCGTCGAGCCGAGCCGGTGGCAGTGGGGGGGGCCATCGTCGACCAAGCGGGGCAGGAGCTGGGGCGCCACGATGGTGTTCATCGATACACGGTTGGGCAGCGGCGTGGACTCGGGCTGAGCGCCAGCGAGCCACTCTACGTGATCGACCTGCAGCCTGAAGCGAAGCAGGTGGTTGTCGGGCCGCGCGCCGCTTTGGACAAAAACCGTCTCGTAGCCGAGCGAGTGAACTGGATGTCACGCGCGGAGCCAACGGGCCGGATTCGTTGTCGAGTGAAGATCCGGTCTCGTCACCAAGAAGCCCCGGCGTCACTGGAGCCTCGGGAGGATGGCTCGGTTCAAGTCGATTTCGATGCCCCGCAGCGAGCGATTACGTCAGGACAGGCGGCAGTTTTCTATGAAGACGATGTCGTACTTGGTGGGGGATGGATCGACGCCTGACTACCTTCTTCATAGGTAGCACCTCGGTATATTGGCGTCCCGCAGGAGCGGCCAATGCGCCTCGCGAGGTTGATAGTAGCAACCACCTGTTTTGGCGCTCATATAGCGATCCGACGAGCGCCTGACTAGCTCCACAGCAGCGACCCCGTGAAGCGACGGCCGCAGGTCCTCCTACGTCGCCTCCTGTCGTAGTTTTTCCAACGCGATCCGAGCTGCTTTGAGTTCGGCCTTCTTTTTCGTCGAGCCGGACGTCGTCGCAAGTTTTCGATCTCCCACGAGCAAGTCGACATGGAAGGTCTTGCGGTGCTCGGGTCCTTTCACTTTGATGATCACGTATTGGGCCGGCGGTAGGTTTTGGGCCTGGAGATGCTCCTGAAGCGTGGTTTTGGGATCCTCGACCGTGACACCTTTACCTTGCACCTCGGTGAAAAGGGGAGCGTAGAGTGGTTCCACGAATGCACGTGCCGCGTCGATGCCGGCATCAAGATAAATAGCCGCCACCACCGCCTCCAATGCATTCGCCCGCAACGCTTGCTTTTGCCTCCCTCCCGTTTTTTCTTCACCCTTGCCGAGCCGGAGGTATTTGGCGAGGTCGAGGTTCAAGGCCAGCTTGGAAAGGGCCACCGCGCTCACCAGATAGGCCTTGATCTTGGACTTGTGACCTTCGTCGAGTCCGGGAAAACGATCGTAAATGATGTCGGTGATGAGGAAACCGAGAATGGAGTCTCCCAAGAACTCTAGGGACTCGTTGTCTGCGGAGCCTTCTCCGGCTTCGTGAGCGAAGGACTTGTGGGTCAATGCTTTTTCCAGCAGAGTTGGATCTTCAAAAGCATGCCCCAACGTTTCTTGGAGCTCCGCCAGGTCGGAGCTCGAGTTGGAGTTGCTCCAACTCGTCGGCTCTACAGACATTGGCCCTCGATTCGAACGTTGGGCAGGCATCTCGATCCGCGACTCCGGGCACCAACAATGGGGAAGGTACCGGCAGTCAATGGATGGGCGATCATCCTAGGAGACCCGCACCAGCACCATGGTCATGTCGTCATGTTGGTCTTCGCCTTCTGCGAAGGCGAAGACCTCGTCGATGATCTTTTCCCGGAGCTCCTCGGGGGCTAGGCCGGAGTGGCGCTCTATGATTTCGCGCAGCCGCGACTCGCCGAACAAGTCGGCTTGAGGATTCATGGCCTCCGAGACACCGTCGGTGAAGAACAAAAAGAGGTCTCCCGAACACAGGGCGACCGATTCTTCGGTAAGAATCTCCTCGAATCGAGTCCCGCGATCGAGCGCGAGCCCGAGGCCCTCGGGCGCCAAAACGCGAGTCTCGTTCCCGATGAACGTGAGTTGCAATATTGGATTGTGGCCGGCGCGCGCATAGGTCATCTTCTTTGCATCCATGTCGATGACCGCATAGACCATCGTGATGAAGCTGCGGCTGTCAAGGTTGGCGGCCAATATCTTGTTGGCTTCCACGAGCAACTTTCGCGGTGAGTCGTAGATCTGGCTCAACGACAGTACCAAACCCTTGAGCTCGGCCATATACAGAGCGGCGGAAGTCCCTTTGCCCGAGACGTCGGCAATGAGCAGCGCCATCCGGTTCCCATCTAAGGAAATGAAGTCGTAGTAATCACCACCGACCTCGGTGGCGGGGAGACAAAGGGCGGCGATGGTCAGTCCCGGTATCTTGACCGCGTCCTTGGGTAGCAGACTCATCTGGATTTGGCGCGCGATGCGTAGTTCCTCTTCCATGCGCTCTTTCTCGGCCGATTGCCTCAGAAGATCCTGAATGCTGGTTGTCATCAGGTTGAAAGATTCCGCCAACTCTCCGAGTTGGTCACGAGAGCGTACCTGAACCTTGTAGCTGAAATCGCCCTGGCGCGCGTGTTCGGTTCCTTTGCTGAGAGCGTGGATAGAGCCCGTGATCGAACGCGCCAGTAGGAGGCCGACGAATATCGCCAAGACTTCGATGGCGAGGAACAAGCCGGCTAGGATCCCCAGCAGTACGAGGATAGCGCGGCCTAGCTCGAGTGCATTGGTCGCTATCACACGATAGATATTCATGAGCGAGAACCGAATCAGGATGATTCCCAGCGGCTCGGGGTCGGCTTGTACCGCGTCTTGCGGTGCCCACTGCCGAGCTTCGACCAGGGCGGCCCATCTCAGAGAGTAGGGCGAGTCGCCGGAGGACGAGGTGAGGACATTCAGGTTGGACCGAGCGGATCCGGTTCCCACTTGGACCCCTCCGTTATCGTCGGTGACGGCGCTTAGAACCTGTTGAGCTTCGAGGCCGGTTTCTTGTTCGATGTGTCGGAGCGCGGAAGCGAGGGGGATGGTGACCACGACTCGAAAGGCCGCCCCGTCTTTTGGAGGCTTGGAGAAACCGGCCACGAGGTATTGTTTCTCGACCTGCAATAGCCCCTCGTAACCCTGGCTGGCCCAATCAGGTAAATCTTGGCCCGGAGGCAGGAGATCGGGCATTTGGTCGATGACGACCCTGCGCTTGGAACCGGGGCCGCCAACATATGCGGCCGACGCGCCGGGGTAATTGGAGCTCAGATTAGACAGACACTCCCTGAGGATGCGCTCGATCTCGACTGTGGGAAGCCCACCTTGTTTCGTGTTCAGCAAATCGGCGACCGCGAGGTCGGCGGCTTGAGCGGCTTCCGCCTCGGTCTTTTGCAGCGAGGCGGTAAGGATGTAGGAGCTGACCTGGCCGAAGACGAGGTAGGCGCTCAGCAGGAAAAAGAAAAGAATGAGCACCGTGGGGACCATCCCGATGAGCAGATAAGAAATGATGAGCTTCCGACGGATGCGCCACAGAAGCTTGGAGCGAAGAGCCAAGACGCCTCGTACGAGGAATCCGATGATGAAGATGGCTAGACCCACGTCGACGACGCCATCGATGAAGGGTGGCAAAAGGCCAAGTGGCCTCAGAAGTCGGAGGGCGACCAGCGCTAGGAAGACCTTGCCCAGCCGGGTGCGAAAGAGGAATCGGAACGGCTGGCGAGACATTAGGGGGCTGGCGGAGCCAGAAGTCAGTTGTTTGGAGGCCATAGATGAACTAGGTCGTGCGAGTTAGGGGGTCCCCTCGTCCCGAAATATAGCACAGGGCCCGCTGACTCGGTCGCATGATGGCATCCACCTGGCTTGCGTACCCTCTTGAATCGAGCCGAAAGCCCGCTGGCTCCGTCGGGCTGAGCAACCCACCGGCTTGCGTGGCCCGAAGCGTTTAGAACCGCCGCTGGCTCACTGGCGTGATCGCACCCGCCAACTTGACGTTCATGGGCACGCTTGGTTATCCTCGAGCAGAGCATCTTCATATGAGCCGCTTGTTGATAATCGCCGTTTCGTGCCTTTTTGCGTTCGTCATCCAAGCGGGCATTTTCTCGGAGCCCTCGACCGCGGCAGGTCAGGAAGGGGAGGAGGCCTCGAGCGCGGAACCCGAGCTCATTCTGGAAGGCATCATCGTCGCGTCCGAACCCTCGAATGCCGTGGCCCTGGTTCGTCGTCCGGAGTCGACCTTCGCGCGCGCCGTGAAAGTAGGTGAGAAAGTATACGGCTTCGAGCTCATCGAGGTTTCCGATGGAGCGGTCCGATTCAAACAAGGGGACGCCGTCATCCGGCTGACGCTCGCCGGACAATGGCAGCGGTCCAATACATCCGTCATCGTCGATGCGAATCCCGCCGAAGAAATCGAAACGCCCGACGCGCCTGACGCAGGAAGCGGGCAAGCCCCGGAATTATCGGCAGAGATGAAGAGGCAGCTGCGGCGGTCTCTACTGGAAGAGAGGCTTTCCCGTGAAATACCCGCCATCCTGACCAAGACCGGCCTCACGCCACGGGTCGAGGAAGGTGTGGTCACCGGCTTTCGTATCACGCGACTTCCCAAGGGGACCGTCCTGGACGAGGCAGGGATTCGTACCGGCGATGTTCTCTTGAGTATCAACGAGATTTCCCTCAATAGTCCTTATGCTCTGATGGAGCTCTACCCTCGTCTCCAGGAGGCAGATGAAATCCGCGTCCTTTTGGAACGTGACGAGGAAATAATGACCCTCATCTATAGTTTTGATTGACGAAACCACGGGCATGACTTTTCAGGGCGATTCGCCCTGGGGAATCTGCGGGGCGAGCTGTCGAAAAATCGTGGGTGCCAGTGTCGCCGTCACGGCTGCGAGCAGAATGACGATGGCCCGATCTTGGCCAGTCAGAAGACCGAGCTCCACACCCAAGGTAGCCACGGCAATGATGAGGCTAAGTCGTGCCGACAGAAGAGTCCCCGCCGCCAGCGCCTCTCGCAAGGAAAAGCCGCGAAACATCAGGAAGAGTGACGGGATCATCTTCACGAGGATGGCTCCGAATAGCACAGAGAGAGCTTGGAGGAACACTTTTGGATCGAGGAGGATGTCGACTTCGAATCGGATTCCGATGTTGATGAAAAAGATGGGAATTAGGAATCCATAGGAGAACCCGTTCAGCTGATGCTCCAGTGAGCCACGGTTTCGAAACACCATGGCGAACACGGTGCCGGCCAGGAAGGCACCTAAGATCGGCTCCACATCCAACGCCATCGAGAGTCCGACGAAGGCGAGCATGAGAGCCAGACAGGCCCGGATTCCCAGCTCTTCGGGATCGTCTGAGCTGAAGAGTCTTCGGAAACGCTCCGGATACCACCAGACAGCTAGCCGCAGGCTGCGTAGGACGATCACGATCGCGAGGAAGAGGGCGGGAATCTTGAGCAGGTTCAGGCTGGCGCCGTGCTCATGGACTACTGCGAGGAACGCAACGCCCAGCAGCGTCAGAAAATCCGCCAAAATCGCCGCGAGTAGAATCGTTTGGCCGAGCGCGGTCGAGGCGCGGCGCGTATTCCGAAGGGTGGGGACCACTAGACCAACGGAGGTCGTCGCCAAGACCATGGTCATGAACAACCCATAGCCAAGCCTTTGCGTGACCATATGGGAAACGAGCAACGTCAGCGCGAACATGGCTAAGCCCGTCCCGATTTGAGAAATACCTCGCTCGTTCAGCTTGCGGAAGTCGATCTCGAACCCCGCAAGAAACATCAGCAGGAAGAGTCCTAGCTGGGCGAACAAATCGAGGATCTCCGAGCCCTGGATCAGATCGATGACCGCGGGCCCGGCCACGATCCCGAATAGGATCTCCAATACGACCGCGGGAACACGCAAGTGTCCGGCGACTAGCGGCAGGATGAAGACGGCAGCCGCAATTAGGATGAGCGACGTGGCTTGCGCTTGTTCCATTTTCGGGATCTGACCTCGAGCCTCTAGGATTCTATCGTAGTAGGCGGTCGGCGGGGAGTTGCGCTCCCAAAAAAAGGCGCCGGAGTTGAACCGCGCTTGGAGTCGGGTTTGAGGAGGGCCAGCCTTATTGGCTCTCACCCCGGACCGTGGTGAATCCCCGGCGCACTTTTAGCATAGGCGTCGGGAAGTTCCCCTCACCTCTGTTGGGGTTCGCCTACGCGCCTCAACGAGCATCGGAGCGACAAAGCCCGTAAAGCCAGTTTTGCCAACGGTTTTTGTGACGGAATGAAAAGCCTATATCGAGGCACACATCTTGCTATCTATAAGCGGAGGCTAGCCACCCACCCCGGCGCGCCTTCGGTGGAAAAAAAGCTATGACTGCGTCCAAATCGGCGGATCCCGCTACCACTCAGGCTTCCCTGGCAAAGGCCCTGGGGAAGCGCTACGACATCCTAGAGAAGCTAGGTGCCGGCGCGATTGCCGAAGTCTACAAGGCGCACGACACCGCGCTCGACCGCACGGTTGCGGTCAAGGTCTTCACCCTCGAGACTCTAGCCTACCCCGAGAATATGGACAATCTGAAGGAGCGCTTCATTCGGGAGGCCCAGGTTGCGGCTCAGCTGCATCATCCCAACATCGTTACGACATACGACATCGTTTCCACGGAAGAAGTGAACGTTCTGGTCATGGAGTTCGTGAAGGGAGTAACGCTCCAGTCGGTTATGGCTTCGAAGAAACTGAGTCTCTCCGAGACGGCGCAGATGCTGACTCAAGTGGCCTCAGCGCTCGACTACGCCCACGGCCAGAAAGTTGTCCACCGGGACGTGAAACCGGCCAATATCTTGGTTGCCTCCTCCGGGCAGGTAAAGGTGGCGGATTTTGGGATCGCCAAGGCCGAAAACTCTACCAACCTGACTGCAGACGGAGGTGTGCTGGGAACACCCGACTACATGTCTCCGGAGCAGGCTCAGGGGTGGGAGCTGGACGGCCGATCCGATCTTTTTTCCCTCGCCTGCATCGTCTACGAGTGTCTGGCCGGTGAGAAGCCGTTCCAGGCTAGCACCTTGACCGCGCTCTTGTTGAAAATCGTTAACGAGCCGCCGCCTCCAATCGATTTGGAGGCCTGGCGTTTGCCACCGGAGGTTCAGGCTGTCATAGACCGGGCTCTGGATAAAGAACCCAAGAAGCGGTTCTCTACCGGCAGCGAACTCCTGGACGCTCTCACGTCACTCGTGACGCTCGAAGAACAAAAGGTCGATGGGCTCGAGGAAACCGTAGTAGGCGAGAGGGAGCTCCGTGAGGCCATGCGAAGTGTCGAGGATTCTGTGGCCGACACTCTGATGAAGGAGGCTCGACGCACGACCAAGATCGAGCCCCATCTGAAAGCGCTCTATAGGGATGATCGTAAGCTGCGAGTCGTATCTTCTCCGATGCTGAGTTTCCAGAACGTAGCGCTAACGCCAGAAGAAGCCTTCATCCTTTCTCGCGTCGACGGTACCGTCACCCCTGCCGACATCTTCAAGCTGAGCTCGCTGTCCGAGGAAGAGACCGCCCGAAGTCTGCTTGGACTCTTACGCTCCGGCATCGTGGAGCTCGAGAGCGGCGAGAAGGGTCGCGAGGCCGCCAAGATGGCTCAGCCTGCGCGCTCTCAGACGAAGTCTCTTGGGGCGCCCTCCGTTGATGAGCAACGTCAAGAGATCGAGCAATTGTTCGACCAATTTCAGCACGACGATGATTGGCGGATTCTCGGCATTACTCCTGGTGACGATTACCAAACGATGAAGCGTGCCTTCCAAAAAAAGACGTTTCGCTACCACCCGGACCGCTTCCACCGCATCAAGGATCCGACCCTGCAAAAGAAGATCTCCTTCGTTTTCGCGCGGGTGGGTGAAGCCTTCGCGAAGCTCTCCAACGTCGTGGAAAAACGACCCCCAAAGACAACCCCCAATCAGAGCACCGCACCGGCCTCGGAAGGTGCGGATACACAACCGCGTGAGGACGCTGGCAAGCGCGCGCGGCAACTCTTTCAGCTCGCGAAACGAGCGTATGACAAGACGGACTTCTGGGAAACCATTCAGTTCTGTCGGGAGGCTATCGAGCTCGTCAACGATAACGCCGAGTGTTTTTATCTCTTGGGACGGGCATTGGCCCGCAATCGGAGTTGGCGGAAAGAGGCCGAGGAGAATCTACGGATCGCGAGCAGTCTCGACCCGACGAACGTCGACTACTTCTTGACGCTCGGGGAGTTCTACCGGCGCGAGGGGCTCGCATCGAGAGCTAAGAAAATGTTCGAACAGGCAAAGGCCATCAACCCTGACTGCGAAATTCCAGAAGAAGGCTAGGGCTTTTCATGAAAACAGTACTCAGTCTAATCGGTGAGTTCGGCGCGTTGAACGACGCCAAGATGCGCACCGGTGGCAGCTTGCCGCCGGAGGACGAAAAACGTTGGGCGGAGCTCCAAGCGTTTTACGAGGTTTTGATGGCTCAGACCGGGCTCGACCTGGACCGAGAGGCTGCTCCGATTACGGCGGACGACATTCGAGAGCAGCTTGCGGATCGCGAGCGAATCAGGGTGCCGGTCGAGGTGCCGGTCGTTTTCCAAGAAGGCAAACAGCACCACAGTGGCAAGGTCGTGAATCTGAGCCGGGGCGGCATATTCATCGCGTCGGAGCATCTATCAGAGGTAGGCTCCCACCTCACGGTCTACATACCCCAGATTGGGAGCACCTCGGAGGAAGTATTGGAGATCGAGAGCGAGGTCATATGGGTGACCAAGCGGGGGGTCCCCGAAATCGAGCTTCCCCGTGGGATGGGGGTTCAGTTCACCGAATACCCGACCAATGCGCAGGAGAAGCTGGATTCGTTCGTCATCGAGACGATCGCGAGAAAACTATCCAGTCTTTGGTAGTCGACTTCGGCGTTCTCACGCCTTGCTCTCCGCTTCTTGCACCCACCGCCGATCTAGGTCCCCTTCCTTCCAGAACTCGACAAACCGCCGATAGTTGATCCGGGCACGGTCGCCGTCACTCAGCTTTTCTCGAATCTGGCCGAGCCTGTAGAAACTCCTAACGTAGAGAATCGGCCAATCGACGTGAAGGGAGAAGCTCGTGACGATGCCCTCGAACCCGTCCGCTGCCGCCCCGAAGTCCCCAGCCTCGAGGTCGCAGGATGCTCTTGAGTACCAGACCGGCACATGGAGGCTCTGGCTCGGAATCTCCGTGGTTTGCGTGGGAAGGGCCGCCTCGGCCCGTTGAAAGTCCTCCCTCGCTTCTGAGCGGTGGCCGTCCGTCAAGGCAAGCTCCCCCTTCAGAAGGTGGAAACGCGCCATTTCCGAGTTGAGTCCGGTGGCGCCCGAGCGGAGTCGAAGTTCCTCCGCTGTCTGCTCAGCGTCGCTCGATTCGCCCAGCTTCGCTTTGGCCAGTCCCAGATAGAAGAGCGCTTCCTGGTGGGGGAGAGTTGCCTCCGTCATCGCAGCAAGGCGCGCTTGCTCGAGTGCTTCCTTCGGCCGGCCGGTTTCGAGGAGCACATGCGCGGCGGTCGCCCGTGCCGACGAGCAGAGCGCATCCGAGTCGGGGTAAGCCTGGGCGGCCTGCTCGAGTAGGGACAGCGACGCGGCGCCTTCGCCGCGGTAGAGCCGCGTCACGGACTGATTGACCAACCCTAGCCAATTCCAGAAACGCTCGGAGGATTCCGCCATTTTCCCAGAAGCCACCGCCGCTCCGTGCCAGTCCTCGCTGAGAATCGATTTGACCCATTTCTTGAGGGTGAGCTCGTGGAGGAGAGACGTGAAATCCAGTGAGGAAGGCTGCTTGCTATCCATTGGGTAAAGTACCGCGAGACCTCATGCTCTCGGGTCTTGCGAAGCTGCTAGTATCCTACCGCTTTGCCGTCCATTCTTGGATCGGCGGCCCCGAATCTGATGTCGGTCTCGGGATCCACATAGATGCTGTGCGCGTCACCGATGCTCGTTCCTGCTGCGAGTGTATGCCCCTTTGCCCGAAGCGTTTCCTCCACGTCGCGAACCAAGCCGTGCTCTTCGTATCGAAGCACGTCGGGAAGCCACTGGTGGTGGAAGCGAGGCGAGTCGACCGCCTGCTGCACGTTCAAACCGTGATCGACGACGTTGATGACGACTTGGAACACGGTATTGATGATCGTGGGGCCGCCCGGGCTTCCCGGTCACCAACAGCACCCTGCCGTCCTTGAGGACGATCGTCGGGGTCATGGCCGACAGGGGACGCTTTCTTGGGCCAATCGAGTTAGCCTCTCCCTGGATGAGCCCGTATTGGTTCGCTACGCCGGGCTTCGAAGAGAAATCGTCCATCTCGTTGTTCAAGAGGAAACCCGCGCCGGGAACGGTGATCCCGGAGCCGTATCCGCCATTCAACGTGTACGTATTGGCGACCGCATTACCCTCTCGATCGACGACAGAAAAGTGTGTCGTGTCCTCACTTTCGAATGGCAACGGATCGCCCGGGCCCAAATCGTTCGCCAGCGTTGTTCGGTCTGGATTGATGTCGGCCCGCCGTTTGTGAGCATACTCCTTCGAGATGAGCCCGTGGAAGGGAACGGAAGAGAAATCTGCGTCGCCTAAGTAGTGAGCCCGATCGGCAAAGGCTCGTTTCATGACTTCTGCTAGTAGATGGACGTATCTCGATGAGTTGCGCCCCAGATAGCTCAGATCCTCGGGCTCCACCATGTTGAGCATCTCCGAGAGGATGACACCTCCCGAGCTCGGTGGCCCCATCGATACGATGGTATGGCCGCGGTAGTTTGCCACGATCGGCTCGCGCTCCACGGCGCGATAGTTCTTCATGTCATCTTCGGTAATGAACCCTCCACCGTTCCTCATTTCCTGGGCGACGAGCGCCGCGACCGTCCCCTCGTAGAACCCCGCAGCGCCGAGCTTCGAGATCAGCCGCAGCGTGGCGCCGAGCTCTTTTTGAACCAGGATCTCGCCTTCCTCGAAGTAGTTTCCGTTCCTGAGGAAAATGCGGCGGCTCTCCGGAAAGCGAGAGAGAAGCGGCGCCGCCGCCTCGAAGGACTGGGAGAGGGCGTAACTAACCGGGAAGCCCTCTTCGGCGAGACGGATCGCCGGTGCCAACACCGTCTGGGGTACGAGGCGGCCGCGCTTTTCGAGTGCCAGCAATAGGCCTGCCACCGTCCCCGGAACACCCGCCGACAAGTGCCCGACCGTACTTAGCTCAGGAACGATCTCACCGGTCTCGTCGACATACATGTTTCGGTCGGCACGGGCGGGCGCCATTTCGCGATAATCGTATGAGAAGCTCTCTCCGCTCGGGGCGTCGTGAAATACCAAGAAACCACCGCCGCCTAGGTTTCCCGCCGAGGGATGGGTGACGGCTAGCGCAAACCCGACTGCTACCGCGGCGTCGACGGCGTTGCCGCCTTTCTTCATGATCTCGATCCCGACCTCGGAGGCGATGGGGCTGGTCGAGACCACCATGCCGTGGGCGCCGCGGACCGGGGCCGGCGACGCCGTACGCACGCGTGCGTTGACCGAGACGAGGGAAATCAGGAGTATGATGGCCAGCGATAGAGTTCGTTGCACGTTCGTCTCCTTGTCGTCGCTGCTCGTGCCGTTCCAACGAGGTTGCAACAAGCGGTCGCGCTGGAACGGTACTAGCTTAATCTCGACTTGGTTGCTCTTCAAGCTTGCGGCCTGGGAGCAGACTTGATTGAATGTCGGTCCATGTTCGGAGGCGCCCTGATCGAGAAAAGCAAGAATCTGGCCCCCCGCGTAGGTGTGGTGCTCTTCAAGGCAACCCGGAACTTCCATCGCGACGGTTGCTTCGATCAAGCCGCGTACATCTCTTATTTTGCTCTGCTCTCGTTGTTGCCGCTGACGATTCTTCTCGTAGCGTTCGGAGCCGCGGCCATCGGCTCGGTGGATGCCGCCGAGAAAGGCGTCGAGGTTCTTCTTAAAGATCTCGTGGTGCTGCTCGGCGAGGACGTGTTTAGTCAAGCGCAGAAAGTCGGTAGTCAGGCGGCGCGGTTCGGGTGGCCCTTTTTCCTGTTCTCACTGTGGACCGCAAGCAAAGTGTTCTCCAAGGTCGAACAGGCTCTGGACCACGTGTTCCAAGTAGAAAAACGGAGGTCGTTCCCAGTCCGCAAGATCTTCGCTTTTGGTCTTGTCGCTCTCCTTGCGGTCGTCCTCGTCGCTTCGATTGTCTTCGCGGGAGCGGTGAGCGCGCTCGATCGGTTCTTGGATTCTACGGACTTGGCTGGCGCCCGCTCCAACCCTCTCTATCTGACCGTAAACAACGCTACCACCCGATATCTGATTCCGTGGCTGGTAACGGTGTTTACCTTCAGTTTCGTGTACAGGGTGATGCCGGCCACATTAGTGCCGTTGCGGTCTGCTGTCGTTGCCGGGTTAGTGACGGGGACGCTGTGGGAAGGGCTGAAAAACGCCTTCACGCTCTACGTGGGACGATTTGCCAACTATGGGATGACTTATGGGACGCTCGAATCGGTGGTCGTGTTCGCCATCTGGATCAACTTATCGGCGGCGCTACTCCTCTGGGGAGGCGAATTGGCAGCGCTCCTGGCGGGAGCGAGAGGCGGAGAACAAACAAAGGAAGCTTTAGAGATCACCCCTGACCCGGCTTCTGGCCGCATTGATAGCGGCACGAGCTAGGTTGACGCTCGCCTTTCCCAGCCCGCCTCTGTCCGAAGGTCTCCAATGGCTTCGGTGGGTCCGCCGAAGCTCTTAGCGAAGGCGGAAGGGAGAGGGAATAACGGCGGGAAGCCATCGTCTCGGGAGGGTCACTCCCGGCGATCGACTTCGGTGTTGGGACCGTCTTCGATTTCTCTTATCAGAAGAACTACCTCGCCCGGTTTGACGAGGCCGAGGTTCTCCCGGGCCAGCCGCTCCACCACAAGCGGGGAGGTCTTCAAGGACCGGACCTCCTCCAAAATCCTTCGGTTTTCGGCGCGTAGCATTGCAATTTCTTGGTCGAGAGACTCGATCTCGTCTCGCACCTTGAGAAGCTCCAGTAGTCCACGGTCGCCGAAGAGAGCGTTCAACGCGGAGGCTGCCAAGGTGAGAAATAATGCTAGGCTCAGGGCCTTGCGCTTCAAGGAAGTTTCGGTCTTAGAGACTTGACGGGATTTCGGCGAGTTTCCGTCGCTAGGGGATCGTGGCTTGGACTGCGACCGCACGGGCGACATAGGACTCTGGAATTCAGTTAAGGATGTCTATTTTATACCGTATTCGGGCGCGGTGGGACAATCGCTAACCCTTGACAGATTATCAGATTATGTTACGGTCCCCCCCCGGAGCCAAGCTCATGTCGCAGCACCTGTTAGTTCTTACGACGATTGGAAGTGAGGAGGACGCCGCCCGCTTGGGCCGAAGCCTAGTCGAGAAGCGGCTGGTAGCGTGCGTGAACGTGATCGGTCCGGCGCGTAGCATCTTCCTGTGGAAGGGAAAGGTTGAGGACGAGTCCGAGCGCCTGCTGCTGATGAAGACGCGCGCCGACCGTTACGTCGACCTGGAGACCGCCATTAAGGAACTCCATCCCTACGAGGTACCGGAGGTCATTGCCATCCCCATCGAGCGGGGTTCGCAGGATTACCTGTCCTGGGTCGATGAGAACGTCGGCTGACGGGTCTCGGACCTTCGCGTGTCAGGTCGCGGCTCAGACTCTTGCTAGCGCCTGATCCAAATCCGCCTGTAAATCTTCCACATCCTCGACTCCGACTGAAAGTCGAACCAGCCCGTCGGTGACCCCGAAACGCAGGCGATCTTCGACGGGAATGGACGCGTGGGTCATGGTCGCAGGATGAGAGATCAAGCTTTCGACGCCGCCCAAGCTCTCGGCCAGAGAAAAGACTCTTGCGCTCTCTAAGACCGTCTGCGCTGCCTTGAGAGAGCCCATTTCGAAGGATAGCATCCCGCCGAAACCGGTCATTTGTTTCTTTGCCAGCTCATGGCCGGGATGCTCTGGAAGCCCGGGGTAGTAGAGCTTCTGCACCTTGGGGTGTTTGGAAAGAAACGCCGCCAAGGCGATCGCGTTCGTGTTGTGCCGCTCCATTCGAAGGGCGAGCGTTTTAGTGCCGCGTAGCAGTAGCCATGAGTCGAACGGGGACAGGATCGCACCTACCGCGTTTTGCACGAACGCCAGGTGTTCCACGTCGTCTTTTCGTGCCGCGACCACGACCCCACCGAGGCTGTCGCTGTGCCCGTTCATATACTTCGTGGTGCTGTGAAGAACCAGATCCGCTCCCAGTTCCAGCGGGCGTTGGAAAAACGGGCTCATGAACGTATTATCCACCACCACCCGGGCATTGAAGCGGTGGGCGAGATCGCTGACGGCCTTCACATCGGTAAGCCGGAGGACGGGATTCGTAGGCGTCTCGAGAAACACCAGTGTGACGTCCTCTCCCATCGCTTTTTCCACCTCGTCGAATCGAGACGAATCGACGTAGGAGAAGCGTATGCCAAAATGCGTTAACACTCGCTCGAACAGCCGGTAGGTACCCCCGTAGAGATCTTCGGTGACGAGGACTCGCTCACCCTGCTTCACGAACATGAGAACCGCGGAAATGGCGGCCATGCCGGATGAAAAGGCGAGGGCCCCGACTCCCTTTTCGAGGGTTGCGATGTTGGCCTCTACGGCGGAACGGGTTGGATTCTGAGTCCGCGCGTACTCGAACCCTCGGTGGCGTCCCAGCCCCTCCTGGACGTAGGTCGACGTCTGGTAAATTGGCGTGATGATAGCCCCAGTGGTCGGATCGGGTTCCTGACCCGCGTGGATGGCGTCCGTGGCAAAGCCCATGACCGTGTTTCCTCCTGTTGTAACGGAAAGGGATGTTAGCCCGCAGGGGGAATAGAGTCAAAGAGTGGTCATCTGCGGTTTGCCTCCGGGCTTCAGAATCGCGACTCGCCCGATGAACCTTTATTCCGGCCGGTTGTTCTGTTAGCTTGAAGGTTCATGGTAGCTCTTTGGTGCAACGAGCTCGTCAAGACATTCCGACCTCGGCTCCGTCTTGTCGACCTACTTCGCGGTCGCCTGCGGCCGACCGACTCCCCCACGCTTGCTCTGAACGGGGTCAGCTTGGCTATCGAGGAAGGAGAGGTAGTCGCGCTCCTCGGGCCCAACGGAGCGGGGAAGACGACCCTTCTCAAGACGCTAGCCACGCTGGTGATGCCGGACGCCGGAGAGGCCCTGATCGCGGGCCATCCGCTGGGTGAGGAGATCGATGTTCGCCGGTCCATCGGGTTGGTGAGTAGCGAGGAGCGGAGCTTTTATTGGCGACTCACTGGCCGCGAGAACCTCGCGTTCTTTGCGGCGATGCATGGTATCGAGTCCGGCGAAGTCGCCAAACGACTGGTGCAATTGTCCTCGGTGTTTCGGCTCGACTCCTTCATCGACCGGCGGTTCGACGCTTGCTCGTCCGGGATGAAGCAAAGGCTCGGGTTGGCTCGGGCCTTGCTCCACCGACCGCGTCTTCTACTGCTGGATGAGCCGACCCGTAGTATCGACCCGGTGGAAAGCCAGGCCATCCATACGGCAATCGAACGGCTGGTAACGGAAGAGAAGACCGCCGTGCTGCTGGTGACTCATGATCTTGCCGAAGCTGAGAAACTTTGCAGGCGTTTTCTAGTCATGCGCTCGGGCCAGGTCGCCTTTGATGGGAGCCCGTCGGAGCTGCGAAGTCGCGCAGGAGAAGCCGATCGCACTGCCCGCTATACGGTTCGCCTCGAGCGCTCGGTCGAAAGTTGGGAGCAAGCACCCGGCTTGGCGCGAGGTCGAGTCGTCGGGAGCGGTGAGGCCAATGAGATCAACGTGGAGTTGGAGCCGGGGGCCGCAATTGGCGACCTCGTAGCCGGTCTTCACAAGATGGGGGGGCGGGTCCAAGGTATCGAACCACACAACACCTCGGAGGCCACGGAACGAGCTCTCCAAAGAGTGGAATCGAACGACGAAGACAAGGCTCCGTTTCAAACGTCCCGTCCCCCGAGCACTCCGAGCAAGCATGTCCCGGAACGGAAGCTCGTTCAGTTTGCGGCCTTCTTGCGTCGCGACATACGCCTCCACCTTTCCTATCGATTCGCGTTCGCATTGGGCTTCTTCGGAATCCTTTTCAACGTTGCGGTCTTTTTCTACCTGGCACAGTTGGTCACGGAGGCTCGTGTCCCCATTCTTCAGGAATACGGGACCGATTTCTTCCCCTTCATCTTGATCGGCATCGCTTTCCGCGGGTATTTGGGGGTGGCCCTCAATCACTTCGCGGGGTCACTGCGAGCGGAGCAGATGATGGGCACCCTGGAGATGCTCTTGGCTAGTCCTCTGAGGTTGTCCACTCTGCTTGGGGCCACGACCAGCTTTACATTCATTTACCACACGGTCACGGTGGCAGGCTATCTTCTGCTAGGAGTCTTGATGGGGGGGTTATCTCTGAGCCGAATGAACATACCGGTGGCGCTGCTAATCATGGTTCCGACCATGGCTTCGTTCGCGGCTTTGGGGATGGTCTCCGCGGCCTTCATGATGACCGTCAAACGAGGCGATCCGGTGAATTTTCTCATCAACGCCGCCGCAACGCTTTTCGGCGGTGTCTATTTCCCCATTGAGGTACTGCCTGAGTCGTTGCAGATGATCTCTCGGGCTCTCCCTATTACCTATAGCCTTGACGCAATGCGCAAGGCCCTCCTACTGGGAAGCGGGGTCGAAGGAGTCGCTCGAGAGCTCGGCATATTGATGGTCTTCGCAGTGGTGCTGCTTCCAGTGGGGCTGGTCACCTTTCGCCACGCCCTGCGGCAGGCGAGAAGAGAGGGCACGCTCGGACAGTTCTAACAGACGGACAACTCTAGCTAGCGACCGCGGCGTCAGAAGCGGAAAGTGACGCCACCAACGAAGCGGTTCAAATCTGGGCTGGCTTCGATTTTTATTCCGGTGAATGGTATTCCCAGGTCCGGGTCTTCATCGCCTGTTTGGATCGCAAACCTGCGGTAGTCGAGCCTTAGTCCTACGCTCCGGCTGAAGAAAACCTTCGCCCCGAAACCGAAGTTGAAGGCGCCGTTGGTTCCCAAAAAATCGCGGGGAACGTCCGAGCCGGCGTTTGCAATGACGACGCCGTAGCCAATCGTTCCGTAGGGGTAGAACTGACCGATGGGTATCTGAACGACCAGGTTACCCATGAGGTTCGTGAGTGAGGCGCCGAGATCTAGAAAGGGTACCTGGAAATTGGACTTCGGCGAGTACTCCAGCCCGAACTCGAACCCGACGACCCCGCCGTAGGCGCCGACGGTACCGCCGAAGGTCGTCATGTTTTCCAAGAACAAGGCACTAGTAAACGTGCGGCCAAGGTAGACCGACGCTTGACCTTCCGCGTTTGCGGTCTCAGGGAGCGACATCACAGACACGAGAAGTACAAGAGCTACTACCCACTTTCGGTCGTTCATTTGCACCCCCAGTGGCGCATGCACCCACCACTGTACCATTGTTTCGACGCGTGGTAGTTGAAGTTTTGCAAGCGTTCGATCATGATCGGTTGTCATGACCTCCTGGACATTGAGGTGTGTTGCTTGTGAGCGCGACACGGATCGCGATTTCAGAGGTTTTCGGTGTTCCTGCGGCGGGCCGCTGGACGTGCAGCTAGAGTTGTCCGGGGCACGCGATATTTTTTCTTCGGATGACGGTTCGCTGTGGCGTTATCGGGACGTCATTCCGATCGAGGACCAAGAGGCGGTCGTGAGTCTAGGGGAGGGGATGACGCCCCTTCTGGATGCTGATTTCGACGGGACGCGCGTTCTGTTGAAAGCCGAGTACCTGGCCCCGACTGGATCCTTCAAAGACCGCGGCGCGTCCGTGCTACTGAGCCGCTTGAAGGAAATGGGCGTCGAGGAGATTCTCGAGGATAGCTCGGGCAATGCCGGGTGCTCTCTCGCTGCCTATGCCGCTGCGGCCGGGATCAAATGTCGGGTTCTAGTTCCAGAGAATGTGCCCCTGGAAAAAGCGCTCCAGATCGAGAGCTACGGTGCCGTGTTGGAACGCATAGCGGGAAGTAGAGACGATGTAGCCGCCGAAGCTCTTCGACGCTCGGGCGAGACTTTTTACGCAAGCCACAACTGGCAACCCTTTTTCCTTCAAGGAACAAAAACATTTGCTTACGAGCTGTTCGAACAGGCCGAGCCCTTGCCGGACGTGATCTTCTATCCTATCGGGAACGGGTCGTTGATTCTGGGGAGCTTCAAGGGATTCAGCGAGATGAAGGCGCTCGGTTGGCTCGACACCGTGCCCCGGCTGGTTGGGATCCAAGTCGCGTCCTATGCTCCTGTCTATAGTCGGGTCACAGGAAATCGCGCAGAGCCGAACGAGGATGGCACGATCGCGAAAGGCATTGCGGTGCGCGAGCCAGTGCGGCTCGCGCAAGTGGCGGATGCCATTCTTGCCACATCGGGAACGGTCGTTGCCGTCGACGACGGGCAGATTCGTGTAGCTCAAAAGGACCTGGCCAGGGCAGGTTTCTTGGTCGAACCGACGTCCGCCGCAGTTCTAGCTGGCTACCGGGCCTGGAAGGAAAATGGAGGGGAAGCGAAACGGCCCTTGTTGCCTCTTACCGGCTGGGGCCTCAAGGACATGGAGGCTCTAGTCACCCTTGCCGATGAGCCCCCAGCTTGAGCGATGCGAGGACGGCAGCCTATTCTTGCCTCACCTGTTCTTGCGATGCCGAGTCCGTCAATACCCGCTCGACGAAAAAACGGATGAAACGGTCGGAGTCCACTTCCACGCACACTCTCGTGTTCGGTTTTAGCTCCGTCCGTCCGACGACGGTCCTAACATCGTGACCTTCCTTGAACTCCAACATGTAGCCTTTACGCGCGGCAACGGTTTCCCCTCGAGTCTTCTCCCCTTGAGTCTCCACGCCTACGTGTAGGTTTTCGGTATTCACGAAGCTGGGATCGATAGCCACGCCGACCGCCAACGGGTCGTGCATCGTGAGGCCGGCGGCACCGCGCTTGGTGTGGTGATAATCGGTAAGATCCCATACCAGTTTGTTAGCGTGGCTGGCAGTCCTTGAAATTCCTTCCATGTCTTCCGGCTTCAGGACCGTCTTCTCGGTTACATCGAGTCCCACCATCACGATAGGAACGCCGGAGTGGAAGACCATGTCGGCGGCTTCCGGATCATTGTAGATGTTGAACTCGGCGGCAGGCGTGATGTTTCCACCCGCGATGGAGCCTCCCATCAGCACGATCTCCTTGATGTCGGCTCTGAGGTCGGGTCGTAGCTTCAAGACCAATGCGATGTTGGTGAGGGGACCCACCGGAATCAGGGTTAGCTGACCCGGATGCTCTTCGATCTTCTTGACAATGAGATCGACGGCGCTGCCCGCATACGGTTTCGTATGCGGAGACGGAAGCTCTACGTTCCCGAGACCGGTTTCGCCATGCACGTGTGTCGAAGTGACCAGTTGACCAACCATCGGCGCTTCGGCCCCTCGTGCCACCGGGATGTCGGACCGGCCCATAAGCTCCAGGAGCTGCAGCGCGTTGCGTAGCCCGGTGTCGACGTCGACGTTACCCGCTACGACGGTGATGGCCTCGACCTTCAGCTCGGGGGAGGAAAGCGCGAGAAGTATCGCCAGCGCATCATCGGTGCCGGGGTCGACGTCGAGCAAGACCGGTTTCGGTTGTGCTCCAGCGACACCACTTGTAAGAGTCATTAGAAAAACGATCACCCGCGATATATTTTTCATACAGTCGAGTCGCCGCAAGCGTGTGACACCGCCGTCTTACTCCCTGGCTAGTAGCAACGACACCGTTTGACGGCCTTGGGACTCCCCGGCTAGTAGCAGAGCCACAGTTTGACGGCATTGCGGGGAGCTGCATCGCGCAGGCCCACCACTATGGGCGGAAGCATATCGCTACTTGGGGTGTCCGTAAAGCGCTGCTAGCGCTTCAGTAGCGAGCCACCGGGAGGGGCTTGCCCTCGGGCGGCATCTCGTTCATAATAAAGGATAAATCCACGGAGAATCTGTTGATTAAGAAGGCGTTTTAGCCTGGCGGGGGTCTCCCTCGTCAACAGGAATCCTGTCACTCAGTGGCCCACGCCGCTGAGGGCAATTCACGCGTCGGATAGGGGACGTCATGGGATTGCAAGGCCAACTTCACGAGATGCCCTTTGTGGACATCCTCCAGCTAGTGGCCTTTTCACAGAAAAACGGTTACCTGTACATCGACGGTCCGTTCGGCCTAGGCACCGTCGTTTTCAGAGACGGGAAAGTAGTCTGCGCCTACGCCTGGTCGACGCTCGATTACGTTCGCCGAATCGCGGCGGGACAGTACGAGGAAGGTCAGAAAGACGCGGTCATCCAGGAGGTGGTCGAGACCTCCTTGCGCGAAATGGCCCGCTTGCAGGAGGGCAACTTCCATTTTCAAGTGGCCCACAAGATAGCGCCGGAGCTACATAGCGTAGACATTTCCGCGTTTCTCAGCTCCCCCGGCATCAATGCGCAAGGGCTGTTGCTCGAATTGAGCCGAGAGCTCGACGAGGATCGTCGCGATACGACCGCCATGTTGGAGTCTGGCTTCCAGCTAGAGACCGAACCACCGATTCCCGTCGAAGCCACACCCCCGGCAGCTGGGGTCGACTCGTCCAAGGTTCCCGGCATGGTGGACCCCATGCCGCCCGGTGCACTGGACGAACCGGGTCTAGACCCAACCCGCACCCAAGTAATGGCTCCGGTCGGTTCGCTCGACGACCCGCTTTCTACCCCGCTCCGTCACGAGGGATCCACAGTGGTCGTGGTGGACGACGAGCCCGTTGTTGCCGAGGTCGTAGGAGAAGAGCTCGAGGCGAATGGTTACCAGGTGTTCACCGCAACCACACCCCTACAAGGTGCAAACCTCGCCAAGGAAAGGGTAGCAGAAGGCGAGCACGTCTTGGTCGTCAGCGATCTAAAGATGCCGACCACGACCGGCAAGAGTTTCTTCGGAGGTTTCGAAGTGGCTCGTCGCGTCCGAAAGCTAGAGAAGCCGGTACCGGTTTTACTGATGGTGGAGGAACTCTCCGACAAAGCGCGCCGACGAGCGATCGAGCTCGGAATTCGCAAGGTGGCTTTCAAACCGGCGTTATCGAAACTGGATATCGGGCAGTACAAATCCGATCTCCGCCTTTTCGGCCATGCCATCTTACGCGAGCTGGCCGAGCTGGCGCCGCATCAATCACCACCGGAAAGGCAGGAGCAAGGGGCGGGGGACGGAGGGTCCGTCGACGGAAACCAGATCCTGGAGTTCCTCGCTTCGATGACGGAGCAGCTGATCGATCCCCGTCGCTCGGTGGATATTTCCCGAATGGTGCTGCAAGCGGCGGAAAGATTCTTCGAGCGCGGCATCTTGTTTCTCTTGAAGAACGAACGTGCGTCTGGTTTGAGTGGTTTCGGGTTGGCCAAGAGCGAACGGGACAATGTCGCTCTCGCACAGAAGCTGTCGATTGGTATCGAGTCCACCGCGCCTGTGCAAGACGTCGTCACGCGTCGGAAAACCCGGACTCTGGATGCGGAGCTGGATTTGCTGGAGCCAGGCCTTTTTACTCACGTCGGCCGAGGACGAGCCGCTGAAGCAGCGTTGGTCCCGATGCTCAATAATGCCGAAGTGCTTCTTATTCTCTACGGTGACAACGGACTCACCGGAAAACCACTCACCTCCCTGACCGCCCTCGAGGTCTTTATGGGCCAAGCCGGAATGGCGTTGGAGAACGTGTTCCTACAGGGCAAGCTTCGTTCCCTGGATGCGAAGCTTTCAGTGGGCGAAGTCAAGGAATGAGGACTGGTTGATGGAGAAAAGAAAAAGTGACCGCCTGCAGCCGCTGGTAATACGCACCATGTGGACGTACCAAGAGAATGAAAATTCAGGCTATCTTACGAACTTGAGCGAGAAAGGCACCTTCCTGGCCACCGACGACCCGATCCCGATTGGGGACACGGTTAACCTCGACATCACGCTCCCTTGGCAGATTGGCGAGATCACGTTAGATAGCGTGGTCGAATGGACGAGCGTCGATTCCCCGCAGCGTACGGCAGACCATCCTCTAGGAGTGGGTCTTTCTTTCGGGGACCTGCCTGAGGAGGCGGGCGAAAAAATCGAAGCCTTCATTCACCGGTTCCACGAACTGGTCGCACAGCTCGAGGATATGCCCACCTAGAACGAACCCTCCAAGGTGAGCACGAGCGCGAATTTGACCACCGTATCCAGCTTCTTCCTGGGGACCACCGCCGTCCCGATACCGACGCCGCCTTGGCCTGGGTCGAGATTGAACAAGTCGATCGCTTCCAAAGTCGGAAAGTTCTGATACAGGAACTGAAGCGAAGTCATATTCGTGGTCACCGCGTTGATGGTGTTGAAGTGGTAGTCGTTGGCGTCGCTCACGTTGACGAAGAAGATGAAATTGCTGTCGAAGCGCGTCTCCTTCGCGAACTGGTGCATGTAGTCCCAGGAGAGGCGGACTTCGGAGAAGTTCTCGTCGCGCTCCGGGTTTACGATTTCGTCGATCTGCCGGGTGAAAGTGAGCGCATAGTCGGTCTTGAAACGGAGGTGATCATCGTTCCTCCAGGTGTTGCCGACACCGGCGAAAACGACGTTTCGGTTCTCGATGCCGGCGTCGGTGTCGCGGTCCCAGCCTGCGCCAACCACCCAAAAGAATCGCTCCGTGATGTCCCGATCGTAGCGTCCCTCCACGAAGTAGCGCTCGGTGTCGAGCTCCCGTGAATCATCCTCTATGATCCGAAAATCATCCGGTGTCCCCACAGCGAAAGAGTCGTCGACAGTGTTCGTTCGTAGCGCACCGCCGCGGAACGAAAGCTCCGCATTCTTCCAAGCGCGCGTCAGCTTGTCGTCGAACGTCAGAGTCGATGTCGAGGAGTTTCCCGACGTGAGGACGAACCCGAAGTCCGCAACGTTGGACCAGCCTAGCTTTCTTTCCTCGTCGCGGTTGGGCTCGTCGGTCGAAACCTGGGCGCGGGCCTGGAGAGCCCAGGCCAAAGCGAATACCGTGAAGAGAACGCGTCGCATGAAGTTCCTCATTGGGTTTGACGTTGAAACCATCGGTTTAGGCTGGGCCGTCGTCGCCGGCCGGATACACGTGGATGTCCCGCTGGGGGAAGGGAATGCCGATGCCCGCCTCGTCCAGGGCAATCTTTACGGCGCGGATTGTAGCCTCCTTGACCGCCAGGAAGTCTGCTCTCGGCGACCAGACCCGCACTTGCCAGTCTACCGAGGAGGCTCCGAGCCCGGTCAAAACGACTTGTATGTCTTTCCCCGGCAGGCGGCCGGGGACGTTGGAGGCAGCCCCCTCCAACACCTCGCGCGTGCGGTCTATGCTCGCGGCGTAGTCGGCGCCCACGTCGACGTCAGCGCGTCGAACGTCATGGTACGAAATGTTCTCGATAGTGGTACCGAATACTGAGCTGTTGGGCAGAACGATACGCCGGTTGTCCGGCGTGTCGAGGGTAGTGGTGAACAGACCGATGGCGTCGACGGTACCCGTTTGTCCCGCCACGTTGACGAACTGTCCGATCTGGAAGGGCCGGAAGACCAGGAGCATGACGCCGGCTGCGAAGTTGGAAAGGGCGCCTTGAAACGCGAGGCCGATTGCGATGCCGCCCGCGCCGAGCACCGCCGCGAAGCTCGTCGTCTCGACCCCAAAGACGCCGAGGCAGGCGAGCCCGGCGAGCACCAGGACGGTCCAGCGGGCGGCGCTTCCGAAGAATTTGGTGAGCGTGGGATCGAAACGCGCCCGCTCGAGGCTTCGCACTACGCCGCGCCGTACCCAGGCCGAGGCCATCCAGGCGATGCCCAGGAGGACGAAGACACCAACGACGCGCACCGCGTAGGTCGTGATCAACGTCTGAAAACTGCTTAGGTCCAACTCACCCATAAAAACACCTCTCCTGCCGCAAGCCGCTCCTTGTCGTTCAGAGCAGGTCCATATCGTTCGGCTACGGTCTCTGGTTCGCCATCGACCGCCAGTCGCTCGAACCGGCCGAGGAGAGACTACCACAATGAAACACGGCGAGAAGTAGTGGGGGAGTTTTATTCCGCCGCGGTTTCATTCGGACAGATCTACGGCGTCTAGGATGGAATCTAGCGATCGTGTTAGCATGAGGCGAATCGCCGTAATCGCCATAGTTGCCTGCCTTCGATTGGACGAAGTGCTATGCGGATCATCGAAGAAGAGAAGCTGAGAGATTAGATCAAGGCACCCGAGGCATTGGAATCGGCGGAGCGAGCCTTTCGCGCGTTGGCCGAGGGACGCGTGGAGCAACCGCCTCCGATGGCGCTGGATGTAGCCCCGGTCCGGGGAGAAGTACATGTGAAGGGGGCCTACTTAACGGGATCGAAGTTCTTCGCCATCAAGGTCGCTTCTGGTTTTTATGGCAACACCGACAAGAATCTACCCACCGGGTCGGGCCTGGTGTTGGTCTTCGACGCGGAGACCGGGTTTCCGCTAGCGCTATTGCGGGACAACGCGTACCTGACCGATCTGCGAACCGCCGCGGCGGGGGCCCTGGCGGCTCGGCTTCTTGCCCCCACGTCGGTGGCGCGGGTCGCGATGTTGGGAAGCGGGGTTCAGGCTAGATACCAGCTTCGGGCCATCGCTCGAGTGTGTGAGTTCGAAGGTGTCGCCGTCTGGAGTCCCCATCGCGACCGCGTGGCGTCCTACTGCCAGGAGATGCGAGGTGTGAGCTCGGGAAAACAGTCGCGCCGGCCGACACTCCGGAGCAGGCCCTGCGGGGGGCGCAATTGGTCGTGACCTGCACCCCGTCCCGGGAGCCGCTGGTGCAAAGCGCATGGTTGGAGTCCGACGCGACGATCATTGCCGTGGGCTCCGACGGACCCGACAAGCAGGAGCTAACTGCCGAGGTGATTGCCGGGGCCGACAAGGTTGTTGCCGACCGGTTTTCGCAAATGCGTTCGCTTGGGAGAGATCCACCATGCGGTGGAGGCGGATCTTTTCAAAGAAGAGGACCTTCACGCCGAGCTCGGTGAGGTCCTGATCGGACGCCAGGCGGGCCGTGTGGGGAAAGAACTGATCGTCTGTGACCTGACCGGCGTAGGGGCGCAGGACGCCGCCATAGCGGAAGTCGCTTGGGAACGGTCAGGGTGAAGCCAGCCCCGCGGCCACTGTGCGCTGCGAGTATCCGTTCTTCTTCGCCTCTTCGAGCGTGTCTTGGTAGCTGCGATAGATTCGCCGGAGCTCCAATCTGAGCAAGGGCGACGAAACGCCTTTGTCGCGCGCCCGTACCCGTAGCTCACGCTCAGCATGTTCGACTCCCGGCCACAATTGGCCCTTCATAGATTCGACCATGTGTTCGTCGTATCCGAAGCCGAATCCCACGATGCTAGGCAACGGTACCTCGTACTTGTCGCTGAGGCCGAGCGCAGCGAACGGGAAACCATGGGCCCAATCGAGATGGTGTCCAATGAGCATCTTCTTCGGATTCACCGAAATGAGCCCGTGCGGTACGGAGTTGGCGTCAGGGATATCATAGTGGGCCCGCAACATATCGGTGAGATTCATGGCGGCCTGAATCTGGGCCGGCGTCAGTAGCTCCGCTTCGTTCGCCCCTGCCTTCCACGCACTTTCGAAACATACGCCTAAGAAGCTGTCGTTCAGATCGAGATAGTAGTTATCGTCGTCGGCCCAGATGGATCGGCCGGCGTGGTACGCCACGTCGGACTCCTCGACGAGCCGGTAGATGCGACCGAACCGATCGATCAGGTAGTGATAGTTGCCGTGCTTACGTAGCCAGCGAAGGAGGCCGCGGGTGTTCCGAAGAATGGAGCTGGTCTGCCCAGGCTCGAAGGGAGCGATGTCGCTCTCGCTGGTGTGGTAGACGATGCCGGCTGGCTTGTCCTCGACGAAAGCCGGGTCGCCGCCGTCGCGGGGGAAGACGAGGTAGCGGCGCTTCTCGGTGCTCACCTTATAGGAGGTGAGTATTCTCAGCCCGTTGCTCCATAGTTCACCTTGCGGTGCCGCTTCCACCTGCCAAACCTTCTCGGGGGCCATACCCACCCGTGACGTCGGATAGCCGGCCGCAGGCGCGTCGCGGCGCCGTCCGCGTCCGCGGGGCGAGGGCTGGGTGGAGGTGAAGGGCGGCCACATCTGCGCGACGAGACTTACGCCTTTGCGCGCCGCCCGGTAGCCGCGGGGGCCGAGCGAGTATCCAAGAGAGGCCACTCCCGCAAGGAGAAGGACCAGGACGACCTTGCGAGCACGGTAGAGGGCCCAACTCGGCTGCGGTAGCGCAGGCACCGGGCCCAGTCGTCGTTCGTTGCTCAGTTCTTCCAAGGCTTCGAAACAGGCGAGGCGTACCGCGACCGGCTTCAGCAAGCTCGATCTACGGAGAAGCCCAGGCTGCTTTTCGTACACTTCCAGCGTTCGCTGGATGAAGCGGAGCTTGCTTCCCGGGTCCTGGATCGAGGGTGCGACGCTTTCGATGGCCCTTTGGAGCTGTCGTTCCGGGAGAGGGACCGGCTTGGGTTTTTTCATCGCACCCACCCCGCGGCCCCGCCCGGTGTGCGCGACGGGAAGGTGCTCGGTTTCACGAATTACGGATACAGGGCACTATGAGTCGTTGACGGCGGCGACGAGGGCTCCAGCGGCGGTAGCCTGCATGGGTCGTGGCGACAATCTCACCTCAGAAACCTCGATCGGACACTTCGATTCTTTCAGGACGGTCTCGAACTTCTCCCGGAAACCCTTGGGCCGAGCCGTTCCGCCGGCGAGCACAACGGGGACCGCTCGATCCAGCTTGGGAACGTTGGACGCCTTTCCGAAGGCCTCATTCAAGTTCGTAACCAGGGTTTGAATGACGTCGTCATAGTAGATGTGCAAGGCCTCTTCCACCTTGTCGCTCGGTTTACGGGAGAGATCGAGGGAAGCCTCCTTGATCATTTTTACCCTGGTAGCGGATTCACCGGTCACTGAGCCCACGCTACGATCGATATAATCGCCCGCCTTGGTTGTGCTAAAGGAAAGGACGGGAACCGACAAGAACGCCAGGCACACGTTGCACATGCCTCCCCCCGCGGAGACTCCGATTCCGGTGAAGCTCTCCTTTTCGAGCTCAGAATACACAATGGCTTGCCCTTCGTTGATGCTCTTGACTCGATAGCCCAGCTCTGTGAGAAACTTCTTCAGGAACTCCTCGTGGTAGATCAAGTCGCTCGGTGCTTCGACCGGTGCGCTGGGCACCGAGAAGCAGATGAGCTCTTCTCTGCTTTTCGGTTTTTTCACTAGCCCCTTGATGATGACCTTGATGAGGGTGAGCGCCGAAGGCTCGTTCGGGTTGATGAGCCCACGACTCATCGGCCGACGTGTCTCCGCGTTGAAGAGGCTCGCGAATTTTTCCGCGCTATTCCCGTAGACGAAGAAGTGGCCGTTCTCCTGGTAGTAGTGCACCTTGTTCTGCAGGAGGATGTTCTCGGTAATACGGGAATAGGGAAGGGGAATGAAAGCGTTGACTTCGACGGATGCCTGGAGCTCACGTCCGGTGCGGCGGGCGACCAAGATCTTGCTGGTCCCGACATCCAGCCCGATTCGGCCTTCCGCGCTCGGAACGACGCTCTGGGTTTTTGGGTTCTCCATGGCTTTGTCCTCTAATTAATGCGAGTGGGCTCCTCGCCCACTCGCTGGCCCTCGCTCTTCGCTCGGGCCTAAAACCACGGCCGCATTCCCTTGCGCGCCGTATGTTGCCATCGCAATTCCTCGCGGCCGACGGGCCCGTTGCTGCTCGCGGGGCTATCGCCCACGCATTTCCCTCGGGCTTCCGCAACGGCGTTGGGGCCCCACCCCCAACGCTTGATGCTCCGTCGCCTTCGCGACTGCGCATGGGCTCAAGGCTGCGCTCGGCCTTCCTTCGGCGGGCGGGTTCCCTTGAGCACTTCTATTCATTGACTCAATTCCTCCTGGCCGATGGCCCTGACGGGCCCGTTCGTGCGCGCGGGCTCCTCATCCACGCGTTTACCTAATTTGCTCATCATTCATCAATTGCCTGGGGCCCCACCCCCAGGCTTGTCGCTTCGGCGGCTGCGCGCCTGCGCGACGGCTGAAGGCTCCCCGGCCGATGGCCCTGACGGGCCCGTTAGTTGTCATACATGGCTGCGAGCAGGGCACCCCGAGCCGTGGCTGTCAAGGGATCCTTACCCAAGCGTACACCGGCCAACTGAATCGGAAGCTTCTGCGCCGTTAGGGCCCGGTCGAAGTTCAGCTTGAACCCTTTCGGGAGGGCGCTGCCTCCCGCCAGTACCACCGGCAGAGGATGGTCCAGTTTCGGCATGTTCTGGGTTCGGGCAAGCGCCTCCTCGATACCCTCGACCACGGTTGTAATCAAATCCTCGTAATAGATGTGGAGGGCGCCCTCGATCTTGGTCTTGGGCTTGCGATTGAGATCGAGCCCCTCTTCCTTGATGGCCCGAACCCTCGTCGCGGTCTCGCCACTCACTTTGCCGACCGCCTCGTCGATATCGTCTCCGCCTTTTCCGATCGCGAAAGAAAACACCGGCACGGAGAGATAGGCGAGCGAGACGTTGGTCAAGCCGCCGCCAAAGCTGATGCCGATGCCGGAGAAGTTCTCCTTCTCCAGTTCGGAGAAGACCACTGCCAACCCTTCGTTGATGCTCTTGGCCTCGTAGCCCATGCTTTCCAACATTTGTTTTATCAAGGCTTCATGGTAAACGAGACTCGTACGCCCCTTGAGCGGCTTGCCGGGAACGCTGTAGCAAATCACGCTCCCTTTCGGTTTCTTGGGGCCGAGCAATTTCTTGACGATGACCTGAAGAAGTTTTTGGGCGTACGGCTCTGTCGCGTTGACCAGACCGTGGCGCATCGGCCGTCTGGTCTCGGCGTTGAACATGTTTGCGAATTTCGCTGCGCCGTTGCCGTAAACGACGATCCGACGGCCCGCACGGACGAAATCGATATCGTTCTGGTCCAGAATCTGTTCGGTAAATTTCGAAGGGGGGAGATCGATGAACGCGTTCAACTCGCGCGCGGAACGGAATCCCTTTCCGTTCTTGCGTGCGGTCACCACGGTGCTGGTGCCGAGGTCGAGCCCCGCAGCATGGCCGTTCGAAACTCTGCCATTCGAACTCGAACGGGTCGGAGTTTTTCGACCCTTGGAGGCACTCTTCCTAATGGTTTTTCTCGAAACCATGGTCCACCTTCTTTTCGTGAGCTCCGCAGAGGTCGTTTTAGAGGAACTTCGCCGCCTTGGGCAGTACCCGCCCAGGAATCAGTATGTATAGAAGGTACTATCGGATCAGAAGCTAGAAAATCGTAGCATCATGCCAACTTCCTGTCAACCGGCTCAGAAACTACTTTATTTGTTGGAGTTACAGGCCGATTGCCGTCCTTGTCGCCGGGGTGGGAAAAAAACTACACGTCAATAAAATGGCTTCGTTTCTATAAGCCTCGCCCTTCCGCCTACGCTAAAGCTACGGCGAGACCACGCCTTCGCCGTTGTCGCACCGAGCACGTTCCAACGGCGAAGGCGGGCACTCCTCATGCTATACTGCCGCGGTTTTTCTAGTTCACGTCGCGCAACTCAGATGGCACCAGAAGCAAAAGGAACCCCTCTCCACACGAAGATCCTGATCGGCTTCGTGGTCGGCGGTGCGGCGGGCGTGACGGTGAACCAGCTCACCGCGACCGGGACCATTCGCTACTCGACCCTGGAATGGTTCGTGGCAAACGTGACCGCCCCGATCGGTCAGATCTTTCTGAATCTACTCTTCATGGTCGTCATTCCGATCGTGTTCTGTTCTTTGTCGCTGGGCGTTGCACGGTTGGGCAATGTGGGGAAGCTCGGCCGCCTTGGCGCGAAGACCTTCGGCTATTTTCTAGTGACCAGCACGATCTCGGTAGCCATCGGGGTGACAATGGTGAATATGTTGCGGCCGGGTGAGGGCTTCGACCCGGAGACGCAACGAGCGCTCATGGAAAAATTCGGAGGACAAGCCGAGCAACGAGCAACCATTGCCGGAGACGGCAAGTTTTGGCCCGACATGTTAGTGGGCATGGTGAGTCGCAACCCGATACGTGACGCCGCCGAGACCCAAATGCTACCGATCATTGTTTTCGCAATCCTCTTCGGCTTGGCACTCACGATGATTCCTCGCGAGCGCGCCGAGCCAACGATCAAAGTGCTCGATGGGATCGGAGATGCGATGGTTGTCATCGTCGGGTTCGCCATGCGGATCGCCCCTTTTGCCGTGCCGGCGCTAATCTTCGATGTTACGGCCCTTTTCGGCTGGGAGATTCTCAGGCAACTCTCTTTTTACGTCATCATTGTTTTGGTTGGCTATCTCCTGCATCTATTCGGCACGTTCTCGGTGCTGCTGCGAGTCTTCGCCCGTTATTCGCCCGGGCGGTTTTTCAAGAAGATGATTCCGGTCATGGTTACTGCGTTTTCCACGAGTTCCTCGAACGCCACGCTGCCGACGACGATCAAGACCAGCGAGGAAGAGTTAGGTGTGCCTTCGGAGATCGCAGGCTTTGTTCTCCCTCTCGGTGCAACGATCAACATGAATGGGAGCTCCTTGTTCGCGAGCGTGGTCGTACTCTTTGTCGCTCAGGTGTTCGGGGTCGAGTTGTCTCTGGGGACGCAGTTCTTGGTGGTCTTGCTCTCCGTGTTCACGGCGGTGGGGGCGGCGGGGGTGCCCGGTGGAGCGATTCCCTTGTTGGTCGTGGTCTTGGAAATGGTTGGCGTTCCGGGCGAGGGCATAGCCATCATCATCGGGGTGGATCGTATTCTAGACATGGGGCGCACGGTGGTGAACGTTACGGGTGACGCCGCCGCGGCGTGCTTCATTGCGAGCAGCGAAGGTTATCCCTTGAAGATCGGCTAGTCCTGTTCCAACTTGATTCGCCCAGAACGTGATTAGGCAAGATCACTCTTGGTGTCCTTGGCGAGACTAGTTGGAACGGAACTAGTTCTCGGTCTCCGCCTCGATTTCCTGGGCTCTCCGGTAATCCTCAGGCGTATTGAGGTTGAAGAATGAAAGCCCTCGAGGGTCTAGAGACTGCAACTCCACTTCCTTCACCCAGCGCACCGAGACATCGGCGAGGAAGTCGGCGGCCTTTAGGCTGCCCCGCTTCAGGCGGGCTTCTACCGCTCCCAGGCAGCGAACCGAGTAGAAAGCACAGACCGGAACCGGATGGTCCTCCCACACCGGGACCACTGCGTCATGCCCGGGGAGCAGGCCGGCTAGGCGGCTCAGGAGAGCTCGATCGAGAAAAGGGAAGTCGCAGCCGGTCACCAGGACGAGCTCGTGGGCGGCCGTCGCCAGAGCAGCGTGGATGCCACCGAGAGGGCCGGAATCGGACAGTAGATCCGGCTGGATGGGGAGGCCTAGCTGCTCGATCTGTGGCCTCGGCGGGCCGATGATTCGGATCGGGTCATAATTCGCCGCCCGCAGCGTCTCAATTAATTTCTCGATAACCGTCTTGCTTCCAAGGCGAAGAAACGCCTTGTCGGAGCCCATGCGGCGGGAGCGCCCGCCGGCCAGGATTGCCGCCTCGATGGGCGGAAGTGACGGCAAGTGCTGTCGCGGGAGAAGAGGTTCGCGAAATGGTATAATTAGGCTTACTCCGTTAGTCATGATAATCGGGCGCCGACTCGGGGGGCAACTAGCCCAAGACCCAGACGCTCCGGGTTCCGTCTACGGCAAGCAATACTGATTGGCCCGGGAGGGGTCCTGAAAAAAGACTCGGTCGAGCGCTTGTTCTTCGCCAGCTTGCGGCGGGCCCTGGAGGACATTGCCCCTGAGAAGCTGGATGTCTTCCAAAAGTGGTTCGATCCGTCCGATCGCCGTCCGCAATTCCACATCGCTCCGGTGATGGGCGCAGTGAGCTATCTCGGTCGCGAACCCGCCTTGTACGAAAGAGTCATGGATCGAGCGGGCCGTTATGCCTCTGATTGGAGTTACGAGCATTTGTCACCGTTTGAGCGCAAGTTATGGAGCTCTCTACCGCTGTCTGGGCGTGAGCGGGCAGTGAAGAGGCTTCTCCGGGCCGGTCTGAAGAACATCCATCGCGATGGTCAGCTGGAAACCCGGCGGGAAGGGTCCAAGCTCGTTGTGGTCGTCTCGAATTCAATATTTTGCCGAACCGTTACAGGTAATGGGCCGGCTTGCGTCTACTATGCCTCGTTGTTCAAAGGACTGATGGAGCACGCGGCGCTTGGTTGGTCTCTGGTGGTCGAGTCTAACTGTGGGGGCCAAGGACGGCCGGAATGCGAATTTGAGGCCACAGCCTGACCATCCTGACAAGCCTGACAGGATGGTAAGGGGCGTCAAACCTCCCTGGGTATGGCCCGTCGCTTGGACGGGTCTCTTATGGATATCCGGGCCTCTTCTCCTCGCGCTCAGGAATTACCTCAACGAGAACGCGGTGGGGGGGGTCCATCGTTACGTCGTAGTCGGCCTGCTCACCGCTGCAGCGGTGATCGTTGCCTCCACCTGTTTGCTTGTCTCCGGCCGTCGCTTGCGAGCCGTTGGCATCTTGATTCTGCTTTGTGTTGGCCTCGGCCTGGTCTATCTCCTGCTGGCCGCGCCGGATCCCAGGTCCCGTGTGGTGGAGGCCGCCCACTTCGTCCAATACGGGATGCTCGCGTTTCTCGGCTGAACTGGCTCTGGTCGGCCCAGTCCTACGTTGGGGAAACAGTCTATGAAGAGTCTTAGCGCACTCAAGTTGATCGCTCTCTCGCTCGCAGCACAGGTCGTGGTCCTGGTTATGGCGTTGGGCTACGGGCCGGCGGCGCAAGCGCAGGGTGAAGCAAGCGAGGAGGAGCTGGCTCGAGCCTTCGAGCTGCTCGGAAACATGCTTGGCTTTCCCGAAGTGGACGCGGACGAGCTCAAAAAGAGGGTGGAGGAGGTCGGCGAGCTTCGTTTCACGGAAAGCGTTCCCATCGATTTCATGAGCCGCGATGAGCTTGCCGAATACATCGGTCAGCTCTTCCAGGAAGAATACCCGCCGAGCGTTGCTGAGAAGGAGGAGCGGATGCTTAGAGCATTCGGATTCCTCAACGCGGAGGAAGACCTGCGCGCGATTCGCGAGGAGGTTCTGAACGAGAACATAGCCGGCTTCTACGACGAGCGTCCGGGTGCAAAGAAGCTCTTCGCAATTTCGACCGTTTCTTCGGGCCAATCGTTGAACTTGATGAACCAGCTCATCCTGTCTCATGAGCTTCGACACGCGTTGCAGGATCAGCATCTCGATTTGAGATCGATCCTGGGAGAGGGAACCGACTACGACGATCGCAGGCTTGCGGCTCTCAGTTTGCTGGAGGGAGACGCCACACTGCTGATGGAAATGTACTTAGGAAGGGGAGCATCGCCCGAAGACGGATCGGGTGGGCAGGGAATGGGCCAAGAGGTTATCGAGGGGCTCTTTGCTTTGGGAAGAACGGGGACCGACGGGCGGGCGATGGCGGAGATGTTTGCCGGCCCGGAGCTCAGGAGTGCGCCACTCGTCGTGCGTGAGCAGCTGATTGTGCCGTATCTCGAGGGCAAGCAGCTAGCTGCGGAAGTCTACCGCCGGGGAGGCTTTCGGCTTCTCAATCGGAGTCTTCAGGATCCACCGAGCTCGATGGAGCAGGTTCTTCATCCGGAGAAATATTTGGACAAACGAGACGAGCCAATCGAGGTGAACCTGATCGAAGCCGTCGGGGAGTCGGTCGAATCGGAGGGGCAGCTCGGAGAATTCTTTATACGAGTTCTCTTTGAAGGAAAGATTGGGAGGCGAGATGCCGATCGTGCCGCGCAGGGTTGGGGTGGCGATCGCTACGCGTTGTGGCGAGACCAGCGAGGAAACTATCGTCTGGTTTGGCGCACCGTCTGGGATTCCGAGGAAGACGGGGAAGAGTTTTTCGAGATCTTGACACGGTACGGGTCTCTTCAATACGGGCAAGGTGTCACGCCGAGTGCCGACACGCGTGAGATCACTTTTGAGGGTGCGGATGGAAGTCAAACTACGATTCGTCGGAGCGGGCCGGAGATTGTTCTGGACCGCAAGGGCTTCGAGTGATGATTTAAACGCCAACAACTGAGCCAGGCGTCGGTCGAAATTACTGCGTTGTTTTCTCCATCATCACTTTTCCCGAGCCTTCCAGCCTGACATTGAGCGATGTCCCGGCATGGGGCGACATGAGCTCGGCGAGTGCTTCGTCCTCTACGATCGTGGGTGTGAGTTCTCCCGTCCACGAGATCACGTTGGCGCTCGAGACATTCACCGGGTAGCCGGGAGTTACCGCCAGTACCAATGGCTTGGTGGTAACGGAAAGAGCTACCAAGCCGGTGCCTTGGACAGAGAGGACATGCAATCGGGGTTCGGACTCTCCCTCCCGCTCTATGACCGCGTATCGCGGCGTCAGGGTTTCTTGACACGCGAGTAGGTGCGAGGGCTCCACGAAGATCTCCTCACCGGCGACTTGCAGCACCGTGATCTCTCTTTCGCGGTCGGTGAGCAACAATCGCCCAGTCCCGCTGACGATGACCAGCGATGGCGCTCCTTCTTCCCGCTGAGGCTTGACCCAAAACGTCAGGTTTCCACTGTAGCTATAGATGGTTCCTTGTTTGATGAAGACCTTTCCGGAAAAGGTTACTTCCATCAGGTTGTTCTCGAGGTATCGAAAGCTGTCGTCTCGACGCCTCAACTGTGAATACAGATGCGGTGTGCGCTCCTCGTCATCCTCCCGAAGCGAGGTTGGCTGCCGGGAGGAATCATCGGGCGTGTTCCCGGCGTCTTCGCCGGCGATGATGGGCGGAACCTGCAATCTCAGTGTGTGATCCCCGGTTCTGCGGGAACCTCTTCGACGCTCCAGTCGCGTCGCCGTGAAAAGGTCCTGGGCCGCAGTCGAGAGAGATTTCGAGGAAGCAACTTCGTTGAGCGGTACGTCGGGGACGACCGGGTCGGTGAGTCGCACGACGGTCCGGAGCAGTGGACCGGTCTCGTCATTGCGATCTTCTTGTTCTTCTTGACCTTGTTTGGCGGGCTGAGTTGGCTCCGCCGATTCCCCAACGAGGGCTCGTTCGGCCAAGTCCGGAGGCGGCGTGGGCGGCGGCATCGTCGGGTCATCATCATTTGATTCATCGGCAGTGCTCGTGACTTCATCCGGCGCAAGGGAGTCTACGGCAGGGGTACGCGGGCCCATGGGGCTGGTATCGTTCAGCGCAGTCAGAATCTGCTCTGGATCGATATCATCTAGTGTAAGCATCGGGGGCGATTCGCTTTCTGCGAATTGGGCGTCCTCTGGACCGGAGGGTGTGGATGGGTCGTCCCGCCCATTGCCTACACTCTTCTCGGAAGAGATTTTGGCCTGCACGCGCTTGACCATGATGTTGGCGCCGGCTTTGCGGTACTGGAAGATGGCGTTGTAGTGCTGCCCCTTTTTTTCGTAAATGTTACCCAGGTAGAAGTTGATCTTCTGATTGTCCGGCTTGAGGTCGAGAGCCTTGAGGAACGCCGCCTCGGCCTGATCCAGAGAGCCAAGTTTGAAGCAGATCAGGCCGTGGTTGAAATGCAGGATATAGGAATCGGGGTTTCCGTCAATGAGACGCCGATAGATCGCGGCCGATTCGGTGTATTTCTCGCGTTTGAAGTAGACGAGCCCGAGGAGGTTGAGAACGCGCTGATCGGCGGGCCTCATGCGACGGGCCGCTTCGAGCTCCCGCTCCGCGATCGCGAAGCTCCGCCGCTCGAAGTTTTCCATCCCACGGTTGAGATGGACGAGGAATAACCCCTGGTCGAAAGGAGTCGGTGCACTGTCTGCCATGGGTCTCCCGCCTGGGTCCGGCCAACGTATCTTCGTCAAGGCTCCAGAACCTCGTATGTTACACCGGACGGTCGCGTCCTGGTTATATAGATGACGCCATTTTCGTCCCGGTAACGGTAGTAGCGAAGCTCCCCGTTGGCAACCTCTTTTTCACCGGTCGTGACGGCTTGGACCGCAGCGGTCGTCTGGGGCAGGGCCGACGGGTTCTTGACGGGTTGGGTGGCCTTGCCAGGGGCCGGTGCGGCTTTGGCGGTCTTGGTAAGTCCTCCGGTGACACGGGTTTGGCCGCCCGGACGGTCGATACTGTAGGTGCGACCGCCTTTGGTAATTCGGAGCCGGGAGCCGGCGCGGTAGACGGCTAGCACCTTTTTCACGTAGTTCTGCGTCTCTTTGTAGGGCGGCACTCTTTTCAGCCGTCGGACGGGCGTGGGTCCCGCGTTATAGGCTGCCAGCGAGAGCCGAAGATCTTTAAACTCGTCCAGCAGGTCACGAAGATGCCTGGTGCCGGCGCTCACGTTTTGCCAGGGGTCATAAGGGTTGACGAGGCCATATCTTCGGCCCGTCTCTGGCATGAGCTGCATGAGTCCTTGCGCTCCCTTCGGGGAACGCGCGAAGCGGTTGAATGCCGACTCTACTGCGATGACGGCTTTCACTAAGGCGTGATCCACACCGGAGTCTCGCGCCGCCCTCATGATCACTGGATCGTACTGCCCGTTGTAGCGCCAGACCTTGCCGGCCTCTTCGGGGCTCCCCCGGGCAATGAGATTCATTCGAGAATCGGTGGGAACGTTGGACAGAATGAGCACACCTTTGTCGTTGGTGAATCCGTAGATTTGAGCGTTTGCGTGCACCGCGAGGAGCGACAATGCTACTCCCCAACAGCAACCGGCGAACTTTTTTTCTCTCATTCAATCCCCGAGTTTTTCACGCACCGTTTTGCGCCCCTCTTCATAGAAATTCTCGAGTCGTTCTGGATTGCGACCGCCGGCCTCGGCGCGATCGGGTTTCCCTCCGCCCCGGCCGTCGATGATGGGCAGCAAGTGTTTCATCAGCTGGTCGGCTGGCAACTTCTTGGTGACGTCCGATGATACCTCGACGATCACTGAGACTTTTCCGTCGTTGATGGCTCCTGAGATGGCGATCCAAGAGCGATTCTGATTCCTGTTCTTGAATGCATCCATGAACTGACGATGTTCCTTCTTATCGTAGTTCTGGAGCGGTTCCGGTGTCCACACCAGAACCCCCCCGATCTCGGTGCTTCGATCTTCGGCGGCTTGAGGGGCGCCGCTGGCCAGTTTTAGCTTTAACTGCTCGATTTCCTTCTCGCGTTTCTTGAGCTCGTCGCGCAAACGTTCCGCGGAGGCGATAAGCTCTTCCGGCTGCGCTCGAAGCGCTGCGCTGACGCCCTCCACCAGCCGTCTTTGAGAGCGAATGTAATCCACCGCGGCCCGACCGGTCAGAGCCTCTACCCGACGCACCCCGGCAGAAATGGAGGACTCCGACGTCAGCACGAACAAACCGGCCTGACCGGTGTGGTGCAGGTGTGTTCCTCCACAAAGCTCGATACTGAAATCGGGCACCTCGACCACGCGCACGCGATCCCCGTACTTTTCTCCGAAGAAGGCAATGGCCCCCCGGCCGAGAGCCTTGTCGATGGGCATCTCCTCGGTCTTGACCTCGAGGTCCTCTTGGATCTTGTCATTAACACGGCCTTCGATCGTTTCGAGCTCCCTCGACTGCACCGGTGCGAAATGCGAAAAATCGAAACGGAGGCGATCCGGGGCGACCAGCGAACCGGACTGCTTCACGTGAGGCCCCAAGGTTTCTCGAAGCGCGGCGTGGAGCATATGCGTGGTGGTGTGATGAGAAGCGGTGGCGCTCCGAGTACGCTCATCGACACGAGCCACGACCTTCTGGTCACGTGCGAGAGTGCCCTTCCTCATGCGAACTCGATGGGCATAGAGCCGGGCGACGGGTACTTTCGTGTCCAACACGTCGGCCACACCTTCTGGGCCGGACAAAATGCCGCGGTCGCCGACCTGCCCACCGCCTTCGGCGTAGAAGGGGGTGTTGTCGAGAAAAACCTCGCCTTCCTGACCTTCGACGAGGGCCGGAACTTCCTTATCCTCGTGGGTGAGAGCGAGTATCTGTGCCTCATCGACCACGGTTCGCTCATAGCCGACAAACTGAGTCTCTACTCGCTGGCGGAGGTTCCCGTATATGCTCTTGTCGACCCTCTTGTCGGCGGCGACCCTCTTCCACGATTCGCGGGCGCGGCGGCGTTGTTCCGCCATCTCCTTTTCGAAGCCCTCCGAATCGACGTGTATCCCCCGTTCGGATGAGATTTCGTCGAGCATGTCGAGGGGTAAACCGAAGGTATCGTAGAGCTTGAAGGCGTCGGCTCCGTCGAGCTGCTCACCCGGCTGGACCCCATCGAGCATCTTCTCCAGGGAGGCGATTCCAGTGGCCAAAGTGGTCCTGAATCTGTCTTCTTCCGAGTGCACGACGCGGTTCACGAGGTCTTGGCCCAGTAACAATTCTGGATAGGGCTCCTGCATCTGCTCCACAACCTTTCCCGTCAATTCGTGGAGAAAGGGCTCCTTGAGTCCTAGACGCTTTCCGTGACGCATGGCGCGACGCATGATCTTCCGCAAGACGTAGCCGCGGCCGTCGTTCTGGGGCATCACCCCATCGGTGATAAGAAAAGTCGTCGCCCGAACGTGATCGGCAATGACTCGGAAGGAAATATCGTCCTCGGCCGAGGCACGGTATGTCTTGCCGGTCAGCGATTCGATCTCGGCGATATAGGGCTTGAAGAGGTCGGTGTCGTAGTTGCTCTCGACTCCCTGCGATACGGCGGAAATTCGCTCCAAGCCCATCCCGGTGTCGACGCTTGGTGCGGGGAGTGTTTCCGTTTTTCCGTCTGAGTCGCGGTTGAATTGCATGAAGACTAGATTCCAAATCTCGAGCCAGCGATCGCACTCGCAGGCCACACCCAGGCACTCCTTGAGCTCGGGGCAGGGAAGGTGATCGCCCTGGTGGAAATGGACCTCCGAGCACGGTCCGCAGGGACCGGTGTCTCCCATCGACCAGAAGTTATCTTTGCGGCCCAAGCGGTGAATTCGCTCGGTCGGGACATAGCGGAGCCAGTGCTCGGCGGCCTCGTCGTCGGCAGCAACCTCGGAATCGCCTTCGAAGACCGAGACTGCCAGTCTGTCGGCAGGTAGCTCGAGTTCCTTGGTGAGAAAGTCCCATCCGAAATTGATAGCGTCTTTTTTGAAATAGTCGCCGAAGGAGAAATTCCCGAGCATTTCGAAGAACGTATGATGCCTTGCCGTCACGCCGACGTTTTCCAGGTCGTTGTGCTTGCCACCAGCCCGCACACACTTTTGCACGCTGGCGGCGCGTCGGTACTCGCGTTTCTCCAGTCCCAGAAAAACGTCCTTGAATTGGTTCATCCCGGCGTTGATGAAGAGGAGCGACGGATCATTGTGAGGTACGAGAGAGGAGCTGGGAACCACGCGATGCCCTCGCTTATCGAAAAAGCCGAGGAAGCGCCTTCTTAGCTCCGCGGATGTCATCTCGTGTTTCGTCTCCTCTCACTCATGCGGTGTTTTTGCTTCGCAATGCCTGTTGGATCGCCTCCGGGCTGAACCCCCGCCCGTGCAAATGCCGGTAGGCTCGAGCCAGTTTTTGACGCGGTGTGCCGCGTCGCCGATCGGTGCGTAGAAATCGCTCGAGCACTTCGGCCACCGTTTCGGATTCTCCCTCCGGAAACGCTTCCGCCACCGCCTGCGCGATGTGAGAGCCGTCGAGCCCGCGTTTGCGGAGTCCTTGGACGATCCGGGCTGGTCCCCAGCGTTTCCGGCTCCGTGCAGCGTGAGCGAAAGCTTGCGCAAAGGCGAGATCGTCGACGTAACGTCGGGTACGCAGCTCAGTGAGGGTCGCGGAAATCTCGGACGCCGCATAGCCTGCCCGTTCCATTTTGGAGCTGAGCTCCCCTTCGCTATGCGTGCGTCGGGCCAGCCGGATTAGGGCGAATTCCAGAGGCGAACGGTCGGAGCCTGTGCGCTTGCCCTTTCTAGCTGAACTCGAACTCGGAATCACCCCGGTCATCTATAAAGTCGGACATGCTCTTTTCCATCTCCTCTTGAGCCAAGTCGCTGGTGGACTGAATACCCTGAATCTTGAGCTTGAACTCGTCAGGGTTGCTAGCCCGGCGTAGGGCCTCGTCGTAGGTGATGAGGTCCTTCTTGTAGAGATTGAAGATGGATTGGTCAAAGGTCTGCATTCCGTATTGCGAAACGCCGGCGGCGATCGCTTCGTGGATTAGCTTGGTCTTGTCCTTGTTAATGATGCAGTCGCGGATAAACGGGGTGGCGATCATCACTTCGACGGCGGGGACTCGGCCATTGCCATCCACGCGAGGGATCAATCGCATGGAGACGACCGCCTTCAAAACGCCCGCCAACTGGAGCCGAATCTGTTTTTGCTGGTGGGGCGGGAAGACGGAAATGATCCGGTTGATGGTCTCCGTCGCGTCGAGGGTGTGCAATGTCGAGAGGACGAGATGGCCTGTTTCTGCGGCGGTGATGGCGGTCTCGATGGTTTCGTAGTCACGCATTTCGCCGACTAGGATGACGTCGGGGTCCTGACGCAGAGCGCTACGTAAGGCGCCGGCGAAACTCTTGGTGTCGACCTCGACCTCGCGCTGGTTGACGATGGATTTCTTGTCTCGGTGCAAGAACTCGATCGGATCTTCGATGGTCATGATGTGCTCGCAGCGATGAGCGTTGATGTAGTCGACCATCGCTGCGAGGGTCGTCGACTTACCGGAACCGGTCGTTCCGGTGCACAGGATGAGTCCTCGCGTTTCCTGGGCGATTTTCTCGAGCACCAGCGGTAGGCCGAGCTCCCGGATCGTGAGAATCTTCACCGGAATGACACGGAGGACCAAACCGACCGTTCCGCGCTGCTGGAACACGTTGCAACGGAAACGTCCCAAGCCGGGAACGCTGTAGGCAATGTCGATCTCGAGATTGTCCTTGAACTTTTGCTTTTGACGGTTGCTCATGATGGAGAACGCCATGGCGATGGTGTCTTCCTGCATGAGTCTCTTCATCTCGACCAGAGGCAGAAGCTCGCCGTTGATGCGGAGCACGGGATGGCTGCCGACTTTGAGGTGCAAGTCGGAGGCTTTGCGCTCCGAAGCGATCTTCAAGAGATCGTTGATATGCATCGTTTCGCCCCTTTCAAATCTCGCTTATGCCCGACCGAGTCGTCGTCGACGTTTTCGGTGTTTTCATCAGGCTGTAGAACCGGCTTCCTTCTTAGAGAACCCCTCACGAGAAGCCTCGGCGATGTAGGTGAACCAGCCATGACGGTCCTCCCGTTCGCCGCTTAGAATTCCGAAAAACTCGTCTTGAAGGCGCTTGGTAATTGGGCCTCGTTTTCCGGAGCCCACCGGGATCTTATCGACGGAACGGACTGGCGTGATCTCAGCCGCGGTCCCTACCATGAAGACCTCGTCTGCGATGTAGAGTGCTTCGCGAGGAATGACCTGTTCTTTGGTCGGGATGGCTGCGTCGTTGGCCAGGGTCAGCACCGAATCTCGAGTAATGCCCGGCAAGATCATGGAGTGACAGGGCGGGGTCATCAAAATTCCATTCGACACCACGAATAAGTTCTCGCCGCTTCCTTCGCTGACGAAGCCGAAGGAATCGAGGGCAATTCCCTCGGCGTAGCCCTCGACGACGGCCTCCATCTTGATGAGCTGTGCGTTCATGTAGTTGGCACCGGCTTTGGCTGTTGTCGGAAGCGTGTTGGGTGCCACGCGATTCCAGGACGAGACGCGTACATCGATGCCTTCCGTGATGGCCTCTTCGCCGAGGTACCTGCCCCATTTCCACACCATGATGTAGCACTCCACCGGACAGGGAAAGGGGTTGACACCCAGCGAATGGTAACCACGAAAGACAATGGGGCGTATGTAACATTCGTCCATGGCGTTGACGCGGATGGTCTCGATGATAGCTTCGCGGAACTCCTCGAGGCTAAAGGGAATCTCCGTCCTATAGATCTTGCAGGAGTTGAACAGACGCTCCACATGCGGGTCCAGCCGGAAGACCCCCGACCCATTGGCCGTGTTGTAGCAGCGAATCCCCTCGAACAGGGCAGACCCGTAGTGAACGACGTGGGAGCCAACGTGAATGGTCGCCTCATCCCAGGGGACGAATTTGCCATTTATCCAGATTTTGTCAGATTTCGGCAGCACGTACGATGCATCCTTGCCAAGATTAGACCGTGAAGTTGTTTCCCGATGGAATAATTCAGATATTACACTAATCATACCATCCTAGGGCAAAAACCCCAATTCTGTCAACACGTTCGGCCCCCACCGGCGTCTGACTGCCTTGTTTATTGCAACCTCCGTATTTTGACGCCCAGGGAGCTTCGACCTCTCCCCCTTGGAGAGGAGGTCGGCCGCCAGAGGCGGCCGGGTGAGGAGTGGCACCTGGGTTACCCCAACATTTTTAACTGGGTTAACTGGCTGTTTGGCCTCCGGGGGGGCGCCTGGGCTGGGCGGCTAGACCGGCCTTACTGTCTCTCGTTACAGAAGGCGCAGTTCTCTGCGCGGTGGTGGAGGGGCTTCCGGCAGTTCCAACAGAACCGGCTTGTGGGCCGTTCGCGAGCCTTGAGTCGTTTCCGGATGTCAGTCAAGCGCGACCCTCGATAGTCGATCTCGGAGACCGTGGCCAGGTCATCGAGGAGCTCCTCAGCGCCTTGATATCGGTCGGTGACCTCGGGAGCGAGTGCCTTTTCCACGATTTCATTGACCTCTCGAGAGACGGCGCGGTTGCGCTCTCTGGGCGGCACTAACCGTCCCGAAGCCGCCATCTTCTCCAGCTGTCTAGGGTTAGTGCTGAAGTAGGGAAGTGAGCCGGTCATCATCTCGTACATGATGACTCCGATGGAGTAGACGTCGGAAGCGAAGACCGCCCGCCCCTGGAACTGTTCCGGTGCCATGTAGGGCGGGCTCCCGATTATGGTGGAGGCGTGATCGGCTATCTCTAGAAACCGGGAGGTCCCGAAATCAGCGATCTTGATGTTGCCCGACTCGGTGATAAGAACATTCCCTGGGCGAAGATCCCGGTGCAGAACACCCTGGCGGTGAGCGTGCTGTACTCCTTCGCAGATCTGTCGGGAGAACGTAAGCGCCCGCGGGAGGTCGATGACTTTGTCCCGAGTCAGAATCGCTTCCAGAGTTTCTCCTTCGACGAACTCCATGACGATGAAGAAATAGTCGTCTGCTTTCTCGGCGGTGACGATTCGTACGATATTGTCGTGATCGAGGGCGGCAAGCAGTCTGGGCTCCCGGAGAAGCTCAGTGAAATCGACGCTCTGGCGGTGCGGAACTTTGATCGCGAACTTCTTGTCGATCCAAGTATCTTTGACTAGGTAGACGGTTCCGAAGCCGCCGCTGCCTAGAGTCTGGAGGATTTGATACTTGCCGATCTCTTGCCCGAGAAGGAACATCCGCGCGGGAGTATAGCACCATCAGGAAATTTTTCTAACGGTCCTGTTCGGATGGCGTTAGGGCTGCGATAGCCACTCCAAGATGGCGGTCGCCGCCAGGGCTGCGGTCTCTGTCCGGAGAGTTCTGGGCCCAAGACCGACCGGCTCGAACCCTTTGGCTAGGGCGGAGGCGAGCTCCTCTTCCTCCCAACCGCCTTCCGGACCGATGACCACGAGACAAGCTGACGGGTGGGGCCCGCCACGCAGAGGCGGCCCGCCCACCGTGAATAGAAGGCGACGCGAGTAGTCATCCCTTTCGATGAGGGCCTCGAATGTTAGGGGGGCTTCTACTTGCGGAACGATTCCGCGCCCCGATTGTTTACTCGCCTCCTCGGCGATCCGGCGCCAGCGGGCTATCTGTCCCGCCGCCCGACGGGCGGAAGCGGCGGTGCGGCCAGTGAGGAGCGGAACAACACGGTGAACGCCCAGCTCGGTGAGTTTTTGGACGATCCTAGCCATGCTGTCCATCTTCGGTACGGCGACCGCCACGGTGAGCTCGAGAGGAGATTCTCGGGTCGCGATGGGCTCGAGTAGCTTGGCCGCCGCAGTGGTTTTTTCGCAACGCGTCAAGACGGCTCGAAATTCTTTGCCGTGCCCATCGAAGACGACAACCTCGTCGTTTGGGCGCAGGCGAAGTACGTTCAGCAAATGGTGCGCCTCGGTACCGGCAATCACCACTTCGCCCCTGGTCGGGATATCTGGAATGAGGAAGCGCCGTTCCCGCATCAACATCAACGCGTCGAGCGAGCGAGCAGAGTGGCCCATTCGCCGGCCGTGTAATAGCGAACCGGCTTCATGTGGGAAGGCAAACTCTCTACTAGGTCTTCGACTTCGGAAACGAGAAGGCCCGAGAGGATGAGTGTGCCACCCGGCACAACCCACTCGGTCAGTCTGTTTAGGTGTCGGACCAGTATTGAAAAACGGAGGTTGGCGATGACGAGATCGGCGACGTCCGGACGCGCATCAGAAAGGTCACAGGTCAGGACTTCAACTCGTCCATCCAGCCCGTTACGGCTCACGTTCTCTCGCGCACAGGACGCCGCGGCTGGATCGATGTCGATGGCGAGGACCGGCTCGCAGCCTAGCGCCGCCGCCGCCATCGCCAGAATTCCGGTTCCGGTTCCCACGTCAATGACTCTCACTCCCGGCGCGGCCGATTCTTCGACCAACTCGAGGCAGACCCGAGTCGTGTCGTGACTCCCCGTGCCGAACGCCTGCTCGGGGTCGATACGAAGGACGACCCGTTTGGTCTTTGGAGGCGTTTGCCAAGACGGCGAGACGTAGAACCGATCACCCAGTGCAAACCCAGACAGGCCTTTCTTCCACTGCTCGAGCCAGTCTTGTTCGGCAACCGCGGCGATCGGATCTATGCGAAGGCTGGGGAGGTCCTGTGCAAGTTTTTCGCTCAGCGGCCTAAGATCTGTGCCGGGGAGGAAAAACGCCCATACAGATGCGGAGTCTGCGACCGTCTCCGTACCTATGCAGCCTTCCTCGAAGATGGTGCAGATGGCTGCGTCGACATCGTCACGCGGTCCCCTGAAGAGAAGACTCGGGTAGCTTCGGTGGGATCCTGGCATTGCTCGGGCTGACCGCCTGTCATTTCCTAGCAGTCGCTTGCGTCGACGAGTCTACGATCCGAACAGCTTACCGAGGAAGCCCTTTTCCTTCGAGTTTCCGTCGCGTGCTGCGGACAAAGGAGGCGTCAGCTCTCCGAGTTGGGCGAGTAATTTGCGTTGTTCTCCGCTCAGCTCGGTGGGGGTGACCACGTTGACCACAACCAGTTGGTGTCCCCGGCCGGACCCACGAAGTCGCGGAACGCCTTTTCCTTTGAGCTTGAAGATTGTCCCGGTTTGCGTGCCCTCGGGAACGGAAATCTTCTCCTTGCCATCGATGGTCGGAACTTCGATCTCATCACCCAAGGCGGCTTGGACAAAGCTGACGGGAACCTCGCAGAAAATGTCGTCCTCGCGACGCCCAAAAAACGGATGGTCCTCTACTTGAAGAAAAACGTAGAGATCTCCCGGTGGTCCGCCCCCCGCGCCGGCCTCGCCCTCGCCCGTCAAACGAAGCCGCGACCCGGTGTCTACTCCGGCCGGTATTTTGACGGACAGTTCCCGCTCCCGTGAAACCTGGCCGCCCCCAGAGCACTCTGGACAAGGCGTGGGGATGACTTGTCCGGTGCCATGACACCTCCCGCAGGCACGCGAGACGACCAGGAAGCCTTGTTGGTAGCGAAGATGTCCGTGACCGTCGCAAGTGGAACAAGAAGACTTCTTGGTTCCGGGCGCTGCGCCGGAACCACTGCAGTTGGAACAGGTTTGGGCACTCGGGATCCGAATCCGCGTCTCCGTTCCTTTAACCGCTTCTTCGAAGGTGATTTCCAGATCGTAGCGGAAATCTGCCCCGCGTCGGGCGGAGCTTCTCGTCCGCGCGCCGCCGAAGATATCGCCGAAGCCGAACAGATCTTCGAAAATGCTTCCGCCGAAAATGTCCGAAAACTCGCGAAAGATGTCCTGGTTGACCGTGGGGCCGCCTTTGAGACCGGCGCGGCCGTACTGGTCGTAGACGGCTCGCTTCTCGGGGTCTCCGAGGATGCCGTACGCTTCTGCGGCTTCCTTGAACCCTTCCTCGGCGTTCTGGTCCCCGGGATTCTTATCTGGGTGAAGTTTGACGGCGAGCTTTCGGTAGGCGCTCTTGATCTGCTGTTGACTTGCTGATTTACCGACACCTAGAACTTCGTAGTAATCTCTTTGGCCTACGCCGACCAATCGCTGTCTCCTCTATTTGTAATGTTAGCTTCCGAGCATCGCCGTCGACAAAGCCGCGGCGGCAGACTCCAACTCGGCCAAGGCGGACTTTAGCTCCTCGACGCTCCCGTCCTTTTTCTGTTCCGCGCCCGCCAAGGCATTACTCGCCTTGGTCTTCTCTTCTTCAGTCAGTTTGTCGCCGAAGTCGTCGAAGCTTTTCTTGGTGGTTTCCAGTAGCCCTTGCAGCTGGCCCGCGACTTCCTCACGTTCAGTCTTTGTCTTTTTGTCCTCCTGGCGCGTCTCCGTTTCCCCGCGCAGGCGGTTCACTTCGGTCTCGGAGAGACCGCTCCCGGCTCGGGTCACGATGTTCTGTTGCCGGCCGGTAGCCTGATCGAGTGCGGTCACTTGGACGATGCCGTTCACGTCGATCTCGAAGGACACTTCGATTTGGGGGACCCCCTTCGGGGCAGGTGCGATGTCGGTCAATTGGAACCGCCCCAGTGAGGTGTTGTAAGCGGCTGACTCATTCTCGCCTTGAAGAACGTGAACCTCTACCTTCGTCTGGTTGTCGGTGACGGTGGTGAAGATCCGGCTCTTCTTGGTCGGAATGGTGGCTTGACGATCGATGAGGGGAGTAAACGTCCCATCTTTGGTTTCGATGCCGAGCGTGTGGGGCGTGACGTCGAGCAAAACGAGGTCGGTGACCTCCCCGGACAGGATCCCGGTCTGGATCGCGGCGCCCATCGACACGACTTCGTCGGGGTTCACACTTCGGTTGGGCTCGCGGCCAAAGACCTTCCGTACGGTCTCGAGGACCTTGGGCGTACGGGTCTGGCCGCCCACCATAACGACGTCGTCGATCTCGTCTTTCGTAAGGCCGGCGTCCTTCAAGGCTTTCATGCACGGCTCGATGGTCCGCTCGAGCAGCGGACCGATCATCTCCTCGAACTTTCCCTTCGTGAGGACGGTGTTGAGATGTTTAGGGCCGGACTGGTTTGCGGAGATAAAGGGAAGAACGATCTCCGACTGAGCAGACGTCGAGAGCTCGCACTTGGCCTTCTCTGCGGCTTCCTTTAGCCTCTGGAGCGCCATGCGGTCCCCGGTGAGATCGATCTCGGTCTCCTTCTTGAACTCATCGACAAGCCAATTGATGATGAGCTGATCGATGTCCTCGCCCCCGAGATAGGTGTCGCCACCGGTGGAGAGTACCTGGTAAAGCCCGTCCGTGAGCTCTAGGATCGAGATGTCGAAAGTGCCTCCGCCGAGGTCGTAAACCGCGACCGTAGCGGCTTGCGTATGTTGGGCTCCATAGGCGAGGGCAGCCGCCGTGGGCTCATTCAAGATACGCAGCACCTTCAGTCCCGCAATTTGCCCGGCATCCTTGGTAGCTTGTCGCTGCGAATCGTTGAAATACGCCGGAGCGGTGATGATGGCATCTTCCACCGGCTCACCGAGATAGTCTTCCGCCGCCGCTTTCAGCTTTTGAAGGACGATGGCCGAGAGCTCGGGAGGGCTGTAGATCTTATCGTTGATCTTGATGTGGGCGTCTCCGTTGGCGGACTGGACCATCTCGTAGGGGAGTATGTTCTTGGCTCCTTCTATTTCAGGAGAGTCGAAACGCCGTCCGATCAGCCTCTTTACGCCGTGGACGGTGTTTTGGGGATTGGTCAGGGCTTGCCGCTTGGCGATCTGCCCCACCAGCCGCTCGCCCTTATTGGTAAAGGCCACGATGGAAGGAGTCGTCCGCGCACCCTCCTGATTGGGGATGACTTGCGCGGTTCCGCCTTCCATCACCACGATGCACGAGTTTGTCGTGCCCAGATCGATTCCTACCACCTTGCCCAATGCTAGCTCCTTTGTTTCTGGCTACGTCGGCGATCCGATTTGGTCGCCGAGACGTACGCCCTCGATAATTCCGGGTCCATCATCGCGTTAGGCATAAGCGCTAGGTATCAGACTTCGAACTTTCATCACTTGCCCGGACTTCTGCGGGCGACTCGGTATCACTATCCCCTTCGTTAAAGGAGGGGTTATGGCCGACCCTAACCATCGCCGGCCTCAACAAACGCTCCTTAAGAAAGTAACCCTTTTGAAGAACATCCATGATCTCGCCTTCGCGATGGTCGGTCGTTTCGACGCGAGCCACCGCTTCATGTATGTGGGGATCGAAATCCTCCCCCAGAGCGACCACTTCACGCAGGCCAGTCTTCTGCAAGACGTCACCGAATTGGCGATAGATGATCGTGACTCCGTCGCGAATCTGTTTTTCGGAGCCCGACTCATCCGGCTGCGCCGATCCCAAAGCGCGCTCCAGGTTGTCCAGCACCGGCAGGATCTCGAGAACTAACTCTGAAGTTGCGTAGGAAATGAACTCTTTCTGCTCACGTTCGATGCGCTTCCGATAGTTCTCGAATTCCGCGTGTTTCCGTCGGAGGAGATCTTGGGTTTCCCGGAGCTCCTGATTGAGTTTCTCAACCCTCGTGTCTTCATCAGGAGGCTCTACCGGCTCTACCGCCGCGAGACCCGTTTCTTCCTGCTCGGGCTCCACTGGCGCGAGGCCGTACTCTTCGGGCTCCACTCCAGGGGGTTCCGAGGACTCCGGGTAGTGGTTGTGGTCCGTCACCGCAGCTTCTTCCCGGTCTTCCGGGTCCGGCCGGCCTGGCCCGTCTTGAATGTCTGGCACCGGTATCGTTTTCTTATGTTTACTCAGCGAACTTCTCCTCGTCTTTGCTCCGCATTGTAGAGCGTTCCACGTTCCTCGCATCGGGCGTGACATATCCCTTTGCGGGGCAGGTGATTGGGCTCGGCTATGGCAACCCCGTGATGTGCGCATCCGCTCTGGCCGGGGAGTGGCTAATCGTATCCGACAACGAGCGGGCGATGTAGTCCACGACCGAGATGAACTTTGCGTATTTCATTCGGGTCGGGCCTATGATTCCGACCGATCCCAACTCTCGATCCTGGTACCGATAGCTGGCAGCAATCAGCGAGATGCCCTCAAGGTCTGGAACCTGCGCTTCCGAGCCGATGATGATCTCGAGGTCGCTGCCCTCCAAGCAGGCGGTGAGGATCTCTAGGACGCGGTTCTTCTCTTCGAGCGTAGCGAAAAGCTGCTGCGCGCGTCCGATGTTGGTACTGAACTCGGGTTTGGCTAGCATCCGCGATGTGCCCTCGAGGTATACATCGGCCGCCGTCGCGTTTTCCGCAAAAGCCACCTGGCCCAAGGTCAAGGCGTTCTGCACGACACGATCGTATAGGGCTTGTTCCTCTCTCAGTTTCAAGAGCATCGTTTCCCTCGCCTCCGCGAGGGTAAAGCCCCGGAACTCGGTGTTCAAATACCGCGCGCATCGCTCGAGCTCCGGACCGGTGAACTCTTCCGTCAGCTCGACCACCCGGCTTACAACCTGCGCGGTTTCCGAGACCACTACGACGAGAAGGCGTCCTGGGGCGAGCCTCACAAAGTCCACCTGCTGCAATGTACTTTGCTGAATGTCCGGGCCGATGACGAAGCTCACCATGTCGGTCATGCTCGCCAGAAGGTGGGAGGTCCCTTGCATGAGAGACCCGACGTCGCCCTCCGACTGTTTCAACCTTTTCCCGATCATGTCTCGCTCGCCCGGCGACAGCCCGCTCCCTTCCTTGACCGTGCCAACGTAGAAACGATATCCCTTGTCGGTCGGTACTCGTCCCGCCGAGGTGTGTGGTTGGAACAGGTAGCCGAGCTCTTCGAGGTCGGCCATTATGTTGCGGATCGTAGCCGGAGAGAGACCCAGAGAGTTCACTTTGGCGAGCGTCCGGGAGCCCACGGGGTCGCCGAAAGCGATGAACGTATGCACCGCTTGCCGAAGAATACTCTGGGTTCGCGTGTCCAAGTCTGTTGTCTTCATCCGTATCGCTCGGAAGTTCAAGGTTTAGCACTCTCGGCTCAAGAGTGCTAAGTCCTTATCTAGCAAATATCTCCCAAGTTGTCAAGAAAACCGTCAGTTCGCCGCGTTTGCGAACAGATCACTAGTTCGAATGCTAATTCCAGGGGATCAGTACAGAAGGATAGCATAACTCCCCTCTGCAGAGAAGCGCCGTCCTAGCGACGCTGATAGAGGCGCCCACACGCCTACTGGACGCCCGAGAGCGTCATGAGCCCTCAAACCGCCTTGTCAAGATCTGTGCGCCTGGCAAGATCACGCCGGAACACGTTCCAATCACGGTTCGAGTACTTGGTGTCAGCCAAGCCTACCGCGGACTCCTTTTCGAAAGGCGAAAGATAGCGCACGGTGGCCGGCCCTCCCATCGCGCGCTCGAACTCGACCGCTAGAGACTTCATGAGCTCCGACGCGGACATGGAAGGTTCAAGGAGCTCGTTGACGCCGACGGCATGCAACTCGTTGGCAGCTTCGTGGCCGACCACGTTTGCCCAAAGTGCCGTGTCGATGTTCAAAAGGATCGAGCCGTGCTGCAGGAAGCCTCGGCGGCTCCACTTCTGGGCACCCCCAATAACTTTGCGACCCCCCGACGTGAGCTCGTGGCCCGTGGGAACTGCGAAACACGGAAGCGCGTCGTTTTCCGACTCCGGAGCAGGTGAGTGCTTCGACGCAGAGGGGAGCGGATCCATCGGCACTCCCTTCCTCTCGAGGCATTGGTGTAGCACACGGCTAACCCATCGGTAGACGCTTCGTACCGAAAGCCCTCGAAACGGGCCGTGCGCACCAGCCGTGACGCAATAGGTGAGCTCCCGATCGTGAAGCACCGCTCTTCCGCCGCTTAGACGCCGTATCGTTTCGATCCCTAACCTTCGACATGCTTCGAGGTCGCAGGTTTCTTCCAGATTCTGCCGGAAGCCGACGGACAGTGTGGGGCGAGACCAAGAGTAGAGGCGGACCGTGGGCGGCGCCTGGCCGCCGATCGCGGAAAGAAAAAGCGCCTCATCAACGCCCATGTTCATCGCTCCATCGCCAGGCGGATCGAGCAGGAGTCTCCAGGCCAAGGTCACCTCGGGGGGGGACGAACCTTAATTCATAATAGGCTTGTGAGATCGGTGAAGGGGCGGTCTTGGGATTTGGCGACCGGTTCGCAGGTCACTTTGCCTTGGTAAACGTTGACGCCTTGGCGGAGTGCCGGGTCCGCCTCTATCGCGGCCCTAAAGCCATCCTGCGCGATTCGCAGGGCGTAGGGGAGTGTAAGGTTCGTCAAGGCGAACGTAGAGGTTCGCGGTACCGCTCCGGGCATGTTAGCCACGCAATAGTGGAGGACTTCGTCGACGAAGTAGGTCGGGTCACTATGTGTGGTGGGATGCGTGGTTTCGATGCACCCCCCTTGATCGACGGCGACGTCCACGATCACCGAACCGCGTTTCATCTGGCGAACCATCTCCCGGGTGACCAACTTGGGTGCTGACGCACCGGGGACGAGCACTGCCCCCACGACCAGGTCGGCGGAGCGAACTGACTCGAGGATTGTCAGCGGGTTCGACATCAAAGTCGTGATCAAGCTCGCGAAAATGTCGTCGAGGTACTGCATCTTGGCGTGACTCTTTTCGATGACGGTGACACGCGCCCCCATTCCTACCGCCATCTTCGCCGCATTCACTCCTACGACTCCGCCCCCGATGATGACCACGTGCGCCGGCGCGACTCCCGGGACACCACCTAGGAGGATTCCTGCTCCACCCTGGTTCTTCTCTAGGTAGTGCGCTCCCTCTTGAATTGCCATCCGGCCCGCCACCTCGCTCATCGGCGTCAGAAGGGGTAAGGCTCCATCGTCGGTAGCGATGGTTTCGTAGGCGACCCCAGTGACTTTTCTTGCGAGCAACGCTTCGGTGAGCTTGGGTAAGGGGGCGAGGTGGAGATAGGTAAACAGAATCTGACCATCCCGGAGCTTGGGTACCTCGGAATCCATAGGCTCTTTGACCTTGATGACCATCTCGACCTCTCGGAAAACGTCGTCCGCTGAGGGAACGATCCGCGCCCCGGCCGCCTCGTACTCTTCGTTTCCGACTCCGCTTCCGATCCCCGCCCGGTCTTCGACGAGGACCTCGTGTCCAGCCTCGTGGAGTGTCTTGACACCACCCGGTACGAGTCCGACTCTGTACTCGTTGTCTTTCAGTTCTTTTACGGTTCCGATTCGCATGTTCGTCTTCTCTGAGGCCTGACGGGCTAGTGCCCTGTGTCAGCAATTCAATTCGGCGTCACTTCAAGACGGCCGAGCCGGTCTCTTAGCCTCCGCCGGTTTTCTCGGAGGAGCCTGGAGCCGACCCCGCTTGCGATCCCGGCGCAGTTGGCGCGGGGGCTTCCTTTGCGCCCGAGCGCTCTTCGTTGGCCGTCATCTGACTGGCTCCACGGAAGATGGCTCCTTCGGCGACGGCAATGCGCGGAGCGCGGAGGTTCCCAAAGACTTTGCCGGTGCGGGTGATCTCGACTTTGTTCTTCGCCGTGCAATCGCCTTCCAATTTTCCGCGGATGGTGACGTTGTCCGCCTCGATCTCCGCTTTCACTCGGCCGGCTTCGCCTATCACGACCAACCCGCTGCTCTTGATTTTGCCTTCCACACGGCCCTCGATTTGGACGACCTCACTGGTATTCAGCTCGCCGGTGATCACCGTTTCGGCTCCGATGAGGGTTCGGGCTGCAACAGACGGCGGCGTTTGGTCTCTCGTTGGGGAACTTCGAGGACCGGTTGCTGGATTAGGCTTGTCGGGTTCGGATTTTCCAAACAATCCCACGTTACCTCCTGCAGTTCGGGCTCACGCCGCAGCGCTCAAGAAGGTCCAATCGCTGCAGCGAATGACGAAGCGAGAAAACGATGTACCGTGGAGGGTGCACCATGCGTTGGTTTCACCACTCTGGAGCGGGCGACGGGGTTCGAACCCGCGACCCCAAGCTTGGGAAGCTTGTGCTCTACCACTGAGCTACGCCCGCCCCCAAAGCGTAATGATTATAGCGGTGCTCAAATCGGACTGTCAAAGGAACCAACCTTTGTGCCGCAGGCTAGGAGCGGATCACCGCCAACACTTCCTCACGTCGGCGATTCATCTCCGTCAGGTCCAGGGCTTCGAGATTCAAACGCAGTAACGGCTCGGTGTTGGAGGGCCGGACATTGAAATGCCAACCCGCATATTCGACCGACAGTCCATCCAGCTTGTAGATGCGACCATCCGCGTATTGCGACTCGAGCTTGGCCAGGACTGCGGGCACGTCACGGACCTCGGAGTTAACCTCCCCGGTGATGAAATACTTCTCACGAAGTGGGGCGAGAAGCTCGGAGAGTTTCTTCCCCTTCTTGGAGATCAGCTCCAAGATGAGTAGCGCCGGTATCATGCCGTTGTCGGCGAAGTAGTTCTCGCGAAAATAGAAGTGGCCACTGATCTCGCCTCCGAAGACAGCGTTCTCTTCTCTCATCCTCTTCTTGATAAAGGCATGCCCCACGCGATTCATCAAGGCACTTCCTCCGAGCCTTTCTACCGTGTCCCTCACCGCCCAGCTCGCTCGGGCGTCATAGATGATGGTGGCGCCCGGCTCTTTCAACAGAAACGCCTCGCCCAAGAGAGCGGTGAGGAAATCCCCGGGGACGAACTCTCCTAGGTCGTCGATGAAAAAACAGCGATCTCCATCTCCATCCCATGCGATCCCGAGGTCTGCCCCTTCGGCGCGAACTCTCTCGATGATTTCGCGGCGGTTTTCCTCTACCAGCGGGTTCGCTTCGTGGTTAGGAAAATTGCCGTCCGGTTCGAAATACATGTCGACCCGTTCAAGGGGGAGGTCAGCGAAGACGTCCGGGGCGATCGCACCCGCCATGCCGTTGGCGGCGTCCATCACCACGCTCAATGGTCGAATAGCGTCCGGATCGATAAAGTTTCGAACATGCTTGACGTAATCGGGGAGAACGTTCTTCTCGACGCGCTCTCCCCCGGTCTTATCCGGCAGCTTGCGACCAGACAGAATCCACTCCTTGATCTCCTTGATTCCCGCATCGCCGGAGAGCGCGAGGGCACCTTCACGGACTAGCTTGAATCCGTTGTACTGTTTCGGATTGTGAGAGGCGGTGACCATGGCTCCACCCGAAAGGTCGAAGTGGGGCACCGCAAAATAGAGCATGTCAGTAGTCGTCATGCCGATGTCTAAGACCTTGGCGCCGCCCGCCATGGCGCCTTCGCACAAGGCTTTCGCGAACTCCGGTGAGGAGTCTCGCATGTCACGCCCGACGGCAATCGACTCCGCCCCCAAATAGTCGATAAGGCCTCGGCCAATCTTTTGCGCCAACCTTGGCCCCAACTCATCGGGTACGATTCCGCGGATGTCATAGGCCTTGAAGACACCGGGTTCTACGGATTCTTCTTCCACGTGTCTCATCCCTCCGGTTGACCGAGCCGACTGAAATCGGCGACCACCGACTTATCTCCCAAGACGATGCCTCGACCGACGACGGCGTGCCTCCCGATATGAGTGTTTCTGCCGATCAAGGCGCCGTGCACGCGTGCTTCCTCCCCCACGCGGACGTTGGGCCAGAGGACCGAGTCGGCCACGGTTGCCCCCTCCTCGATGCGACAGTTGTTTCCGACGACGGCGAAGGGCTCGATTCGAGCGCCCGGCTTTACCGTCGTGCCGGCTCCGACAAACGCAGGCCCGGAGATCTTGGAGTTACCATCCACCGAAGCGGTAGGGTCGATGTAAACGCCTCCCTGCTTTCCGTCGAACCCCTTTAGCTTGGCTTCGCCGCTCAAGAGGTCCTCGTGCGCTTTTAAGTACTTCTCGGGAGTGCCGACGTCGATCCAGTAGCCGCGGTGAACATAGGCATAAAAGGGAACTTTCTCTCGTAGGAACGCGGGAAAGACGCCTCTCTCGAAAGAGTAGTTCTTGCCCGGCGGTATATGGGCAAGCGTTTCCGGTTCCAGAATGTAGATGCCGGCGTTGATCGTGTCGCACGTGATCTCATCATAGCTGGGCTTCTCGAGAAAACGTCGCACGCGTCCATCTTCCTCCAGCTCCACCAAGCCATAGGCGGCGGGGTTCTCGACCGGGGTCAGTACGATCGTGGCCTTGGCTCCGGTCGCTTGGTGTTGCGCAATAACCGCGGGCAGGTCCACATCGCTCAGTACATCTCCGTTGAAGACGATCGTGGTGCTACCCAAAAACGGCTCCGCCTTCTTTACGGCTCCCGCAGTTCCCAGTGGCTCGGATTCAACGGTATAGATAATCTTGACCCCGAGGTCGCTTCCGTCACCGAAGATTTTCTCGATTCTCCGTGGCTGGTACGACAAGGAAAGCACGATCTCTGAGATCTCAGAGTGGCGTAAGACATCGATCTGAAACGAAAGGAATGGTCGGTCGAGGATCGGTACGATGGGTTTCGGCGTGTGCAGTGTCAGAGGGCGCAAACGGGTGCCCTTCCCCCCGGCGAGGATTACCGCCTTCATAGCCTGCCTGTCGGGAGACTGCTGTTGTTCATGGGGCCCCTTTTCAGCCGTCGCATCGTGACTACGGATCGTACCTTTGGTGCTGGAACGGCCCGGAAGCGTAGCACGTGGTCGCCGAGCCTTTCAAGCTCCGCGACACTAAGCGCTTCAAATGCTATAGTATAGATTGACAGCTTCAGGGGAATTTCGAGGACAGGTTATTTAATTCAGCTCCGCAACGAACTCGAATCAAATAACCTGTCCCCGAAATTCCCCGCAAGATTTGCCCCTGCTAAGAAGAATGTGAGTTCAATGAAGGCTCAGGCCCTAAGGCAGAAGATTGGAGATAAGACGGTCCGCTTGGCTACGGTGGGCCTGGGGTACGTGGGTCTACCGCTGTCGGTGGAGTTCGCGAGCGCCGGAGTTCGCGTCGTCGGCATCGACATCGATGGCGAAAAAGTCGATGCGGTTCAACGCGGAGAGTCCTACGTCCGGGACGTCCCCTCCGAATCCGTAGCCAAACTGGTGAGCGAAGGGAGGCTCTCCGCCACGATCGATTTCGATGTGCTCAGCGACCAGGACGCGGTCATCATTTGCGTTCCGACGCCCCTATCGAAAACGAAGGATCCGGATCTCTCGTTGGTGGTCAATGCGAGTCGCGAGATCGCCAAGAGACTCCGCGACGGCCAGCTGGTGGTGCTGGAAAGCACGACTTACCCGGGTACGACGGAAGAGTTGATACTTCCGAGCCTCCGAGAAAGTGGTTTGGAAGTAGGGAAGGGCTTCTTTCTCGCGTTTTCTCCGGAGCGCGTAGATCCTGGGAACACTCGTTGGAATACGCGCAACACGCCCAAGATCATCGGGGGCATGACGCCGAGCTGTCTCGAAATGGCGTGCGCGCTGTACGAGCACGCGGTGGACCAAGTGATCCCGGTGTCCTCGACGCGCAGCGCGGAAATGGTAAAGCTCTTGGAGAACACCTTCCGAAGCGTCAACATCGGCCTGGTTAACGAAGTGGCTCTTATGTGCGATCGTTTGGGCGTGAATGTTTGGGAAGTCATCGATGCCGCGGCCACCAAGCCGTTCGGCTTCATGCCGTTTTACCCGGGACCTGGGTTGGGTGGTCATTGCATTCCCATCGATCCTTTCTACCTTTCCTGGAAGCTGAAGACCTTGAACTACCGTGCCCGGTTCATCGAACTGGCGGGGGAGATAAACTCCGGTATGCCGTATTACGTCGTTAGCAAAATTCAGGATGCATTGAACGAAGGAAAAAAGAGCGTGAAGGGCTCTCACATCCTCATCCTCGGCATGTCCTATAAGAAGGATGTCGATGATATTCGGGAATCCCCCGGTCTGGATATTCTCAGAATTCTGGAGCAGAAGGGGGCGCGGGTGGTCTATCATGATCCGCTAGTGGCCGAGCTCGAGATGGATGGCAAGACCTATCGCTCAGTGGCACTTGCTGATGCGCTCGACTCGACTGACTGCGCCGTCATCGTGACCGAACACTCTTCATTTGACATGGAGACCATCGTGGCTCAGGCTCCACTGGTGATCGATACGCGGAATGCAACCAAGCATCTGCGTTCGGAAAAAATCCTGAAGATCTGAGCCTCCGGAGTTCAAGGACGCTCTAGCGTGAGTCATGACGCTTCCGAATCTACCCAACTCCCTGACCTTCAGTCGTATCTTTCTGGTGCCATTGCTGGTCGTCGTCTTGCTCACCCGCACCGAGCGTTGGGAGATCATCGGCGGTCTGATCGTCGCGGTGGCGGCCTTTACCGATTGGCTGGATGGTTTCCTGGCGCGCCGCCGAGGTCAGGTCACGACCCTCGGCATCATGTTGGATCCCATCGCGGACAAACTTCTGGTCTCGGCGGCTTTCATCAGCTTGGTGCAGATAGATCTCGCTCCCGCTTGGATGGTGGTCGTGATCGTCGGCCGCGAGTTCGCGGTGTCCGGGCTCAGAAGTATCGCCATCTCCCGAGGCATTACCATTCCGGCAAGTGGGTTGGGCAAGGGCAAGATGTTGACTCAAGTCGTTGCCATTCTGCTGCTGATCCTTGGTAAGAAGTTCCTCGGTCCTTTTTACTACCTCGGCGAAGTGTCGCTTTGGGTAGCAGTGGGTTTGGCATTGATCTCGGGTGTGGATTACTTCCTCCGCTTCTATCGAAAGGTCGGAGGGGAGATTCCCAACGGCAGCGACGCATGAAACCTAGGGACACCCCTTCCGCCCGTGAGGCCGGGGGCCGCCGCGGTTCGAATCGTTTCCGCCTCATCGACGAAATACCGGTCGTGTATTTAGGGCCGGATGCCCTCGGCGCTCTGAATCGGGGGAGGGGTGTCTTGCTCGGCGCACAACGGCCCGGATGGGTCGATGCTCTTTTCTTTGACGCGGCGCACAACGGGGACTGGAAGGCACTCGTCGATCGTCGCTTCCGCGGTGGCGGCGACTTGGAGCCGGTTGGGATCGTCGTCTCTCGCGCCGATTTCCTTCGTCTCAGCGAGAGTCTTTCACGGGAGCTGGTCCCTGGCGACGTGGTCCTCGCGATCGCGGGCAAAAAAGGAAAACCCGCGGCCTATGTGAACCGCGGGGATGTCCTCGCTCCAGCACGCCTGAAGATCTCAGGCGTGAAGTGACTTCGAGTTACTTCAGCTCGACGAGGTCGCCCCTCTCCATGTAGTTATAGCTGAGAGTTATCAGCGCCGTTGAGGTCTTGGGATGAACGGTCAGCACCGCCAGCTCTCCCAGCACCTTCCTTGGTGTTCGGGAGGTGTTGAAGCGAAAGACGGTGAAGATCGAACCAGGAATGACACCGTCGTTCTCGCCTTGGTCGATACTGACCAAGTATCCACGGCCTAGGCTTCCGATCTCCCGAACGTCGTCCAAAGAGGCGATGATTGTCCCGCGATTCTGGCCGGTCTCAGGAGTTAGTCGGGTGACGGGTTCCTGGAAGGGTACGAGTGGAACGGGTATCGGCTCGAAGGGGACCAGGTAATGCCCCTCGAGAATATCGCGGCAGGAGCCGATGATTTGGGCGGTAGCGGTCTGCGACTGGACCGCGAGTACAGTTAGCCATCCCGTCGTATTGATGAGCCATCCGTGCCCGCCGATCTTCCGGACGCGATCCCTGATGTAGTACTCGTCTCCAGCCTTGATCCCGTCCTCTTGTCCACGATTGAGGTAGATGATATCGGTTTCACTGACGGCGATGTGGACCTTGAAGGTATCCTCGGACTCGAAAATTCGGAACCCCTCGTCTTCTTTCTCGGACACGAAGCCAGCGCACTGGATCGATTCTTCCTCGAAAATGGGGAATAGGTTGGGGGCCCCTCGGACCACTCCCGTTGCTCCTGCTTCACCCTCGGCGCCGGACGTTCCGTCTGGACCGCCCGCACCGGGTTCCTCATCCGCGGCGCGTAGCACGTCGAGATCGGGAATGACGAGCGGATCGCCTGGATAGATCCAGTGGGGGTCGGTGATGTAACGGTTGGCTTCCCAGAGTTGGGGCCACAGAAAGGGATTCTCCTGATACGTATTGGAGAGGTCCCAAAGCGTGTCACCCTTGACGATGATGTGGAGCCTCGTGCCTTCCGGGAAACTGTTCGGAGCTTGGTAGGGAGACCAGTGAGGAGGGATGACGATCTCACCTCCCTCTGATGCCTGATCGGGGGATTGCTCTGCCCAGGCCAGCCCACCACTGACCAGAATCGCCATGCCCCAAGTGCTAATCCGCGACGGTCGGGTCCTCACGATATACCTCCACTGGGATTTCAAACCGGATCTTATTTACTACGGTAGCAGCTAGATATCCGTGGTGTCAAGAGGTATTTCCATGAAACCTTAAAGTTGTACTTGAAGGTTGGGATGGGCGAAGCGCCTGAATCATGGAATCTTTGGGCCCTCGTCGGCCTTGGCCTGGAGGGCTCCCAAACGCTTTTCCGCGTCGTCCTTGAAGTCACTCGAGGGGTAGTTATCGATGAGCTCCTTGTAGTAGGGCATGGCTTGCACGGGAGCGCCGCACTTAATGTGGGCCTCCCCCAAGGCCCAGTACACCTCGTCGATCCGGCTGAAGGTCGGATAGTTCTCCAAGACGCCCTTGAGGCGAGCGATCGAGCCCCGGCAGTGTTTACGGACCTTCATGTAGAACCGACCGATGCGATATTCGTGGTCGGCCAAGGTCTCGTTGCAGTCCACGAGCAGCTCGCGGCCCGTCTCTGCGTAGGGGCTAGAGGGGTACAGATCGATGAGCTTTTCGAGCTCTTCGACGGCGGTTCGAGTCGGGTCCTGGTCCCGGTCGGCGCTGCGCTTTTGTCGATAGTAGGCGTAGGCGATCTGGTACTGGACGTAGTCGGCGCGAGGGTGATTGGGGAAGAAGGTGAGTACATCACGGTACTCTGCGATCGACAGCACGATGTTTCCAAGCCCCTTCTGATAGAAATAGGAGTCTGCGATACCGACCCGAGCGTCGCCGACGTACTGGCTCCTCGGGAATGTGTCGATCAGCTGTTGGAAGTAGCCGCGCGCTTCGTCCCAGTGTTTTTCCTCTAATTGGTTCTGGCCGAGCTCCAGGAGCATCTGATCGCCCCCGGCGTCGGAAGAGAAGTCACGAACCACTGTTTTGCTGCCGCAGGAAATCGAAATCGCCAGACACGCGAGGATCGCCGCCAACTTGATGCTTGTCACTCTTGGTTCCGTTCGGGCCATTGGTAGTCAACCGAAATTATAGCCCAGCGGCTCCCGTGCCGCCCTGCTTGGCAATGGCGGTTCTCAGCCATTTCCACTCCTCTTCCAGTCCATCCCGCAGCGTGACCTTGGGCTGGTAGCCCAGATCGTTTCGCGCCGCGGTCGTGTCGGCATAGGTATCTCGCATGTCGCCTTTTTGGTTGGGCTCTCGGCGAAGGCGAAACTTCGTGCCGGTGAGCTTCTCGATCTCCTCGATGACCTCGAGGAGGGATACGCGCGAGCCGCCGCCGATGTTGTAAACGCTACCGGGACGCCCTCGTTGCGCGGCAGCCAAGGTGGCTTCTACCGCGTCGCTCACATAGGTGAAATCGCGCGTCTGCTGGCCGTCACCGAAGAGATGAAACTCCTCTCCGTCGAGGGCGTTTCGAAACAGACGGTGAAACGCCATGTCCGGACGCTGGCGTGGCCCATAGACCGTAAAGTATCGCAGGCCCATGGTGGGGACTGAGTGGTTCACGCAATAGAGGTAGCACAGTTTTTCGACCGCAAGCTTGGATACCCCATAGGGTGAGAGCGGATGCAACGGGACCGACTCCCGCATCGGGAGCTCCGCGGCATCACCATAGACGGAGGAGGAAGACGCGTAGACAAAGGCCTTCACCGGTTCCTTAACCGCCGCCTCGAGAAGGCGCTGGGTCGCCAAGATATTGTTATCGGTATAGACCGAAAATTCCTTTCCCCAGCTAGCTCGGACCCCCGCTTGGGCAGCCAAGTGGTAGACCACATCTACTCTTGCTAATAGGGGCTCGAGCTCCATCTCCTGAAGCGGTGTTTCGATTAGCTCGAAGCGCGGCGAACGGGTGAGCGATTCGAGGTTCTTCTGCTTGATCTCTCGAGGGTAATAGTCGATGAAAGAATCGACCCCAATAACGTTTTCCCCCTGGGCGGTGAGCGCCTCCGCCAAATGGGAGCCAATGAAGCCGGCAACACCGGTGACCACAACGTTCAAAGAACCAACCTCGCAAGCTGTTCCGGGAGTCGCATGGGTTTTCCTCGTTGGTCGACGGCAGCATGGACGGTATTGCCAGTGGCGAGGAGCTCGTCTTCCTTATCTTCCTCACCTGGCTCACCTGGCTCTTCCTCACCTGGCTCACCTGGCTCACCTGGCTCACCTGGCTCACCTGGCTCACCTGGCTCACCTGGCTCACCTGGCCCACCTGGCCCACCTCGGTCTACTCGACGGCCTTGACTGCCGATGCGGCGGACCTCGTACTCGAAAAGCAGGCGGGTACGTTTCGCCTGCGATACCTTGGTGAGGATCCGAAGCAGGTCGTCGTAGTGGGCCGGTTTGAGATAGCGACAGTGTGCTTCGACGACGGGAAGAAATACACCGTGGCTCTCGAGGTCTCGATAACTCACTCCGCTCTCGCGGAGAAGGTCCGATCGGCCCGCTTCGAACCAGTTGAGGTAGTGGGCGTAGTAGGCTACCCGCATCTGGTCGGTCTCGCCATATCGAACTCGGATTTCACAGGTTGCTTCTGCCATGGCCGAATCAAGCCCCTGTCGTGTCGGCCTGGAGCATTTCCTCGAGCATTGCTCGAAGATGCTCCGCCGGGTCGTCGGCGTTGAAGATCGCGGAGCCGGCGACGACGACATTTGCCCCTGCGGTTACCGCTTCTCGGACGTTGCCGATATTGATGCCGCCGTCGATTTCGATCTCGACAGGAAGCGCGTCCCTCGAGACCATCATGCGCAATTGCTCGAGGCGAGCGAGACTGCCGGGAATGAAATCTTGGCCGGCGAAACCAGGGTAGACCGACATGACGATGACGTAATCGACGTTCGGTAGCAACTCCTCCATTGCGCGGATAGGTGTCGATGGGGCCAGCGCGACGCCGGCTTTCTTGCCGTTGTCACGGATGGCCTGGATCGTTCGGTCTAGATGGTGAAGCGTTTCCGGATGGACCGCGATCATGTCGGCGCCCGCATTACAGAAAGCATCGATCCACCGATCGGCGTTTTCGATCTGGAGGTGGACATCGAGCGGGAGTCGAGTGGTCCGTCGTATCGCTTCGACGACCAAAGGTCCAAAGGTTAAATTCTCCACGAAGTGCCCGTCCATCACGTCGAGGTGAAGCTGTCTTGCTCCGGCCTGTTCGAGACCGGCGATTTGATCTCGTAACCGAGAGAAATCTGCGGAGAGAATAGATGGTGCCAGTCGCATGGCCCCCCTGAATACATCGCTACCCGACGGGTGCCGGGTCTCGGACTGAGGCAATGTCAGGAGCCCTTGCTTACGTACAGCACGATACGGTCTCGAGAGTGCACTTTCGTGCCCGCTCCGGGAGTTTGTCTGACGACCACACCCTTGCGTACTCCGGGGTAATCGACGTAGCGGATACTGCCGATCCGAAGGCTGCCTCGTCGGACGCGATCCAAAATCGCAGAAAGCTCACGGCCGATAAAGTCCGGCATCACGTAAGAGGTGCCGCGGTACCCGCGGGACAAAAGAACGGAGACCTCGGTTGCGTCCCCTGCCTCGTCGTAGGCCGAAGGGTTCTGCGCGATCACCGTGTCGGTGCCGTACACGTCACTGTGAACTTTCACCACTCGCCCGAGGGCGAAGCCGTTCTGCTCGAGAAGAATCTGAGCCGATTGCAAGGACTCCCCCTCGACGCGCGGGACGATTCTCCGCTCCGGACCCAGACTGACCCAGACCTTGACGGTGCGACCCTTCTTGAGCTTGGTGCTCGGTGGCGGCAGTTGATGCACGATGAGGTCGGCAGGGAGATCAGGATCGAAACGATTTCCGTCGTGTCTGAGGTTGAGCTCGGCTTGCGTCAATAGTGGGCCGGCATCCGAGAGCGCCGCGCCGATGAGGTTGGGAACCGTGATCTCGTTGCCGCGTACCGCGAACGTGAAAGTCGCGAAAGCGGAGACGAGTCCGCTTGCCACCAGAGCGGCGCCTATCAGAAGGTATTCGACCCACCGAACGACGGCGGCGCCGAAACGGTTCTTCGGCTTCCACGACAGCAGGGTGTTGGCGCGTCGCCCCCGCCGAACGTTTGGCCCGGGCGAGGCCGAATCCCTTACCATTCGCTCTCCACACTCTTTCCTCCACGTTCGTCCAAGACCCCTCCATTCTAACTTGACCCGCGTATTCCCTGAAAGTGCTTTGAAAACAAAGGCATCAGACGGGATTTACTGGATGGACCGGATATCGGCCTATTTGGCTTCCTAGCTCACTCCGTTTTTGTGAGAACAGTCGCGAAGTAGCCGTCCACGTCGTCTCTCCCCGGTTCTGTTCTCAACGCGAGGTCGGATCCAATCAAGTGGCGCGCCGCGGTGGGGAAGGTCGCCGGAGGTTTGGCAGCTCTGAAACCGGTGTGGGACGACAGAAAGCTCTCGATGACCTCTTCGTTCTCTTCGGGTTCGGTAGAGCACGTGGCGTAAACCAGCCTTCCTCCGGGGCTGAGTTGCGCAGCGCAGGAGTCGAGCAACTGACCTTGCGTCGCCGCGTGCGACCGGAGGTCCTTCTCCTGGAGGCGCCACTTGATGTCGGGATTGCGTGCCAAGGTACCGAGGCTCGAACAGGGGGCGTCGAGCAGAATGCGTTCGAAGGAATTGTGGAACGGCAAAAAACGGGAATCGGCGACGATCCCAACCAGGTTCGGCGAGCCCAAGCGTTTGGCGAGCGATGTCAAGAGTCGCAAGCGAGCGGGGCGTCCGTCGACGGCAAACAGGAGACTTGGTCTCACCCAAGGAGCGACCTCGGTGGCTTTCGCGCCCGGAGCGGCGCAGGCGTCCAGGGTTCGGGCCCCGGGCTCGGCGCCAAGAAGATACGGGATGAGTTGAGAACCCGCCTCTTGAATGAAGACCGCCCCGCTCGAATAGAGTTTGCTCGCCGTTGCCTTGCCGGAGCTAACCCTGAGGCCGCGAGGTGCAATGGGGAAGCGAGAGGCAGAGATGTCTTCTTGACGGAGCGCCACTTGTGCCGTCTCGAGATCGAAGGGTGGCTCGACGCGCAGGTCGGTGGGCGGGCGACGGTTGTTGCGAAGACAGAGCGCCTCCGCTCGATCGAGCCCGAGGCGCGACAGGTAACGCTGAGCCAGCCACTGTGGATGAGACAAAGTGATAGTGAGATAGCGAAGTGCGTCGTCTTGTTTGCGCGGCAACTGCGGCTTGTCGCGCCCGCGGCACAAACTCCGCAGCACCGCGTTTACCAGCTTCGAGCCTCCTCTTGCCCCGAACGCGTGCGCTAGCTTCACCGACTCGTCGACCGCGGCCCGCTCCGGCACTCTGCTCAAATAACGAATCTGATAAAGGCCGATACGAAGCGCAATGAGTAGTGGACGATCGATGCTGGAGCTGGGCCGGCGTGCATGAAACTCGATGATGTGGTCGAGCAACGATTGCCAGCGGAGAACTCCGTAGACGATCTCCGTGAGCAGATCGTTGTCGGCCGGGCTTAGCGCTTGGGTGGGCCCTTCGTGCAGGAGGGCGCTCGGCGCGGCACGTTCCCGCGCGACTTCGTTCAAGATGGAAAAGGCCGCCGATCGGGCGGGTGACGGATTGGGTGACACTTTCTTTCTGTTCATGTGGCCGTCCGGGCGAGCTGCGGCGCGCTCAAGGCTCCAGAAGTCTATTCAAAGCTGGGCGCAGGTGCTAGCATATCGTTCCCCAGATCAATAAAGGAGGGTGAGGGGATGCCGGAGCTGAGATCTTTCCCTGAAGTTCCCGTCGAGAAGCTGCGCTGGCGGTGTGATCCCGAGATCTTTCGCTTCCAGACGACCCGAGACATACCCTGTGCCACCGATATCATCGGTCAGGAACGGGCCATCAAAGCCATCAAACTGGGACTATCCGTCCCCTCGCGTGGCTACAACATCTACGTCCAGGGACTAACCGGCACGGGCAAAGAAACGACGGTGGAGTGCATTCTCGAGCAAGTGGCGACGGATTCCAGGATTCCAGGGGACAAGTGCTACGTGCACAACTTCGACAACGGCGACCGGCCTTTGATCCTCTACCTCCCGGCCGGGAAGGGTGCCGCGTTCCGCAAGGACTTGGAATACCTAATCGAGTACTTGGACCGGACCGTCCCGGCGGTGCTCGAGTCGGAAGAGTTCCAAACCCGGCGCAACCAAATGATGGAGAAGGAAGGCCAAAAGGGGCGGGAGCTCATTCGAGAGTTCGAAGAACGCATCAAGAAGGAGAACTTCGTCCTCGTCGAGATCCGGTTCGGACCCGTTACCAAGACGGAAATCGCTCCCTTGGTAGAAGAAAAGCCGCGATCCGCAGCCGAGCTCGAAAAGATGTTGGCGCAGGGGAGCCTGGCCCGAGATGAGTTCGAGCGCATCGAAAAAGCGCAAGACACGCTAGGAGAGGAACTGGAAGACGTCCTGAAGCACGCGAGAGAGATCGAAAAACAAATTGGCGAAGCCTTCAAGGCGCTGATTTTTGGGTTCGGTGCCGAGCTGGTGACGCCTCGGATCGAGGAGTTGAAAGGGAAGTACGAGGGTAAGAAAGTTCATGCCTATTTGGAAAACGTGCGCCACCACCTGCTCGAGAACCTCGAGACTTTCGTCAAGCGTGACGACGAGGAAGGAAACAAACAGCTTGGGTTGGTAACTTTATTGCAAGGACAGCGAGACCGTTATCTCGAGTATCGCGTCAATTTGTTGGTAGACAACTCCCTAACCCAGCGGGCTCCCATCGTGGTCGAGAACCACCCAACATACCGGAATCTTTTCGGTACCGTCGAGCGTAATTGGGATCGGTCGGGGCAATCGCAAACCGACTTCACGCGCATCAAAGCGGGGAGTCTTCTCTTGGCCGATGGTGGCTATTTGGTCATTTCGCTGCTCGATATGCTCTCAGAGCCGGGCGTTTACCAATCGTTGAAGCGCACCCTCAAGCACGATCAGGTGGACATTCAGGGTTATGACCCGATGTTTTTCGCGGCGAGCGCGATGAAACCAGAGCCCATCGAGGTTGACGTTAAGGTGGTGCTTCTGGGGGATGCGCATTCGTACCAGACCCTTTATTCCTTGGATCCAGACTTTCGCAAGATCTTCAAAGTGAAGGCCGACTTCGATACCGTCATGGAGCGTGACGGGGAGGCGGTGCAGCGCTACGCGGAGTTCGTGGCCCGGATCACCGCGAAGGAGGAGATTCTTCCCTTCGATCGCACCGCGGTGGCGGCGGTGGTGGAGCAGGGTGTACGGCTTGCCGGCCGCCAGAGCAAGTTGAGCACGCGGTTCAGTGATGTCGCCGACCTGATCCGCGAGTCCGCCTTTTGGGCTAGTGAGGCGGGGAGCGAAGTGGTTCGGCAACAGCACGTCGATCGCGCGGTAGAGGAGCGTATCGATCGTTTGAGTCTGATGGAGACGAAGATCCGCGAGCTGATCCGTGACCGGATACTCATGATCGATATTGACGGAGCCAGCGTCGGACAATTGAACGGACTGTCGGTTTATGACCTCGGTGACTACCGGTTCGGGACCCCCACTAAGATCACCGCCGCGGTGGCGACTGGCCGCGGGGGGATCATTAATATCGAGCGCGAGGCCGACCTGTCCGGCCGCACCCACAACAAGGGCATGCTCATCTTGTCCGGCTACTTCCGGGCCAAGTTCGCACACCGCCGCCCCCTTAGCCTTTCGGCGAGTGTGGCGTTCGAGCAAAGCTACAGCGGTGTGGATGGAGACAGTGCGTCTTCCACCGAGCTCTATGCCCTTCTTTCCGCGTTGTCCGAGATTCCGCTCCGTCAGGACCTCGCCGTCACGGGCTCGGTGAACCAAAAGGGCGAGGTACAGGCTATTGGGGGCGTGAATCAGAAGGTGGAGGGTTTCTTCGACGTTTGTCGCATCAGCGGTCTTACCGGAAAGCAGGGGGTTCTCATTCCCGCCTCGAACGTCAACGATCTAATGCTGAGGAAGGACTTGGTAGAGGCCATCGAAGCTGGGAAGTTCCATGTCTACCCGGTTCGTACGATCGAGGAAGGGGTCGAGCTACTTACCGGAGTAGTAGCCGGGGAGCGAGACGAGAAAGGGGCGTTCCCGGACGATTCGATCTACGGGCGCGTCGAGTCCCGACTGCGGGAAATGACCCGGGGGATTAAAGAGCTGCAGTCAAAGGGGCGTGACGAAGAGGCGAGTAAGGACGGCGAGAACGGCGACGAAGCGAAGGACGGGAAGGCGAAGGACGACTCCTAGGCACTTCGAGCCCACCTGCACTCACGATGAAAAGGAACGCGTCCCAAGCCCTCCTCGCTGTTTTGCTGCTCTCTTTTGTCGCTCTAGAGTTTCTCTATCCTTCAGGCCCCGAGATTGCCGGGGAATCGTTTCGCCCCGACAGACGCAAGTACGAAACGGTGCGGGATTCATTTCCCGAGAAGACCATCGAATACTTCCTGGATGTGGGCTTCCGCCCAGAAAAAGGCAACCGTTCCCACATCCGTAAATGGAATGAGTCGCTTCGCGTCAGGGCGTTCGGCAGGCCGAGCGGGGACGACCGTAAAGCGTTGCGTCGAGCCGTTGACGAGTTGAGCCCCCTCATCGCCCCCCTGGAGATGACATCCACCGAGCGAGACCCTAACGTCGAAGTTTATTTCTCGCGCGCCGCGGAGCTACCGAAGTACGAGCCCAACTATGAACCCGGGAGCCAGGGAACGTACTGGTGCTGGTGGTCCAGTGTTGGTGCGATCAATCGATGCCGCATCGTGATCGCGACCGATCTCACCTCTGAATCCGAACGCCACCGCGCCCTTAAGACCTTCTTACTTGGCGCGCTCGGGTTCATGGGCTCGCGGCCGGAGAGAGGGGAGGACAGCCTCCTCGACATTGCGCGTGAACCTGGACCACACGAATACTCCTCTCTCGACCGGGATCTCGTTCGGCTCCTTTATCGCGACGAAATTTATCCGGGGATGAGCCTTCGGACAGCGCGGTCGGTGTTGATCGCACCCTAGGCTGCAACGTGTCGAGAGCCGTACTTTCCTTGATCGTTTTTGCGACCGGCGCCGCGATACTCGCGCTGGAGATTCTCGCTAGCCGTTACATGCTTCCGGTGTTTGGGACCAGCATTTTCATCTGGGGGGCGATCCTTTCGGTCACTCTCATCAGCCTCGCGGTCGGGTACCGATGGGGAGGCGTGCTGGGTGACCTATTGCCGCAACCGCACCTTCGATTGGTGCGGCATATTCTTATCGCGGCCGGGTGGATCGCGGCTCTTCCGGTTTGGGGCACCTTGTTTCTACGCTTGGGGCTTTCGACGGGTGCCCTGTTTGGCCCCATCGTCGTTGCCACGGTGCTCTTTGCGTTCCCCCTGACACTCCTCGCCACCAGCGTTCCACTTGCTTTCGGCAGTGCGCTCCAAGATGGAGAGCCCGGTCCTGGCAAAATGCTCGGTTCTCTTTTCGCGATAAGCACCGCCGGCTCGGTTCTCGGCGCACTGCTCACCGCCTACATCGCCGTACCTTTCATTGGTATGAACCGGGCCTTCCTCCTGATCGCGGCTTTGCTTTTCGTGATTGTGGCGCCGTCTGTTTTTCGCGGTACAGGGATCAAAGCTGCGATTCTGATCATTTCCGGCTTGGTTGGAAGCAAGCTCATCCCTCCGACCGCTCGCGGCGTTCTCGAACACAAAGCAGGGGTCCATCACCTTTATCGTGCCGATACTCGTTATGCGCAGGTTGACGTATTGGAAGACGAGCGAGACGGCTCGCGAGTGCTTTTGTTGGATGGGGCGAGTCAGAACTGGGTGGCAGGCCGTAATTGGTCGGAGAGCCAGTTCGACTACATCCCCGCGCTGCTGCATAACGTGGCGCGTTTCCGGCCCCCGCCGGGACGCGCGCTTGTTCTCGGGCTTGGTGCCGGAACCCTGGTGCGAGACCTCGATCGACTCGGATACCAGGTGGAAGCCGTAGAGATCGATCCGCTGGTGTATGAAGTCGCCCGGACCTATTTCTCTTTCCCCTCTGAGACGGCCACCTTGCATTTCGCCGACGCCAGAGCCTTCCTCGAGCGAACGAGCGAGGCGGGAAAGACGTTCGACGTCATCATCGTGGATGTCACCGGCGGCGGGCATCATCCCGAACACATTTACAATCGCGACGCCTACCTTTTGATCGAACGACTACTCGCGGACGATGGAGTTATGGGGGCCAACATGGTCGTCTTCACGCATGCGCCGTTGGATCGCGCCGCAAGATATTCCGTAGCGACCCTCGCCAGCGTCTTTCCCATCGTCGAGGCTGTCGACCTGCACCCGAATGCGGGGGAAACCGACGATCTTTCGCAATTGCTCTTGTTCGGGGCTTTTCGGGGACCTCTCGAGCCTTTCGACGAGGAGCGAGGGCAACGTCTGCTCCCGATCGAACAAGATCTCCGCCCCATCACCGACGACTGGAATCCGCTTCCATTGTGGTCGATTCGTGCGAATGCGCGCTGGCACCACAACGTACGGGAGTGGTTGGGCGAGGCTTCCTACCTGCCGTAAGAATTGATCTCCCGCTTCAGATCGCGGCAAGGGACGACGACTCTCCGTTGCGACGCTTCCGTGACGATTCTTGAGAAAGGGTCGTCCAGTGTGATACACGGTTGTCATTAAAGCTGCATCCTTTGGCTAGCCGCACATGATCCGCCGGCGCCAGGCAGAGCGTCCGCATACTCCAAACGATGGCGTAACAAGCCAGCGTTTCGACGTTACTTGGATCGTGTCCCGAAACGCGGAACATCATCTAGCCTGAATCATCTTCAGCACGGCAAGAAAGAGCACGCTGTCCTGGTCTCCAAGAGACAAGGCAGTCTGGTCGTGATTTTCGTCTTCTAAAACGACGAGCTCCGCTTTGACACCCCTGGCTTTCATATTGTCGACGAGCTCCCGCGATGTGGCTTCGAAGGGCTCCAGGGAACCGAAGGCAACAACGGCTCGAGGAACCGGGTTGTCCACGTTTAGGATCGGGCTTGCCTCGGCTCGAAGCTCCGGGTCGGGTACGTAGCCATCGATCTCACCGGACCGCCGAACAGCGCGCAGGTCGTAGGGACCGCTGACCGGGGCGACACCTTTGATGAGTCCTTTGGGTAGGCCCATTTTCTCTCGCCATGTGCCCCTCACCCCGACGTACGCAGAAAGAATCGCTCCCGCCGAGTGCCCACCGACATAGACAAGGTCTGGATCGCCCCCATACTTTTGAATGTTCTGGTGAATCCAGCGAACCGCGGCCGCGACATCCTCCGGTTGATCCGGGAAGTGAAATCCCTGACCAGTGAGCCGATAGCTGGCTACCGCAGTAATGATGCCGTTTGCGGCGAACGGCGTGGCGATATAGCCGTAGTGAGCGCGATCCCCTTCACGCATGCCGCCTCCGTGCAGGAACAAAAACGTAGGAGCGCCCTCCGGCTTTTCCTTGGGCAAGTAGAGATCCAGTTTCTGTTTTGGATCGTCGCCGTAGGGTAAGTCCAGATGGTGGGGCAGCTCCTTCCGTGCCTTGGCCGTACGCTCATCACACGTTTCATAAAAACCGACCCAGTCCATGCTGAACTCGTCAGCATGTTGGATGGTGTAATATTTCGACTTGTCCTGGCCCGCGGACGGAGAGGAAATTAGGACACCGAGGAATAGGAGGCCCATCATTTTCTTGCTCATGGTCCGACTCCTTTGAAAGTCATAGCCGCCGCCCATCAATGCAGCCCTACTTACAACCTTTTGTTGTTCTAATCAAACCCTCTATTTGGCGGTGCGGTGAAGCAGGACAAGTTTTCAGACGAGGTCTCGCTCTTTCACGGTAGCAGCCGAAAAGCCCCTTTGAGTTTCGCAACGGACGGGACCGCGTTCTATAGTAGGTTATGAGAAGCGGTCGGCGTTTTGGATGCGTTGCCGCATTGGCGTCTTGCAGCCTCGCATCTGCCGTCCAAGACCCTCCGACGGATCGCATTCTCGAGATCGACGTCATACCCGCCGCGGATGGTGATTTCGCCCGGGCGTTCGACGTTGCACAAGAAGCGGGAATGCAAGCCGTCTCCATGTCAGTGGACTGGAATACGATCGACATCGGCACGGACGACACGACAGACCCGCCGACTCCGATCTATGCGCCGGATCCGGATACGGATTTTCTTGCGATCGCGAACGCTTGCTATCCGAACACCAACACGATGGTGAGCCTCACCTTGCGTCCAATTACCACGCTCACGCGAGAAGCGCCGCCCGGCTTCGAGGACATGTCGTTTGACGATCCACGAATGATCGATCGCTTTTCGCGGTTCCTCGACGAAGTGTTTCGACGGATTCCCGACTCGGAGCTGACGTCACTTGTCATTGGGTCGGAAGTCGACCTGTACCTGGTCACCGCCAACCGGCGCGCCGAGTATTTGAGCTTCTACTCCGCGGTGAGCGCGCATGCTCGAAGTGCCTACGCGCAAGCCTACCCCAGCCGCGGGCCCCTCAAGATTGCCGTCGAAGCCACATTCGAAGCTCTGACGTCTCCCGAGACCGAGGCTTACTACCAGCAGCTCAACACGTTCAGCGATGTCATCGGTGTCTCGTACTATCCTCTGACGGATGGGGTCGTCCGTTCTCCCGACACGGTCGGGGAGGACTTTGCGCGTCTGGTGGCGGCGTACGCCCAAGCTCCGGTCTTCTTTTATCAGCTCGGTTATCCGTCCGGGTACTACAGCGGCAACGCCTACCCCGAGCTCGAAGCGGGAGACGTGAAGCGCTCGCTGAAAAGCTCCAGCATCAAGCAGGCGCGTTTCATCACCGAAGTGTTCCGGGATGGGACGAGCACGGATCGATCCACTTGATCGATTTCACCTGGCTCACCGATCTGTCGCGCGAGAACGTTTTCGAGACCACTAGCAATCCCTCGTTTGGCGGAACGGGCGACCCGAGCCCTGATTTCGTTGAATTTCTCCGCACGCTCGGTCTTCGAACCGATGTCGGTCCCGGTGACGGGCTAACGGGAGTGGACAAGCCCGCGTTCCTCAGGTTGTTATCTGAAGCTGCTGCAAGGGGCTGGGTCGACTCCGGGTTGAGATTCCACTGCCAGTAGCCGGCTGCCCCTGGACCGAGCGCTAGAAACACCCTCTCCATGACGCTTCTCGCCTTCAACGGTTTATCTTTTGACATCGGCGACCTGTCGATCCTCCGTGGCGCCGCTCTGGCGCTCGACGCCGGCGAGCGTGTCGCCCTCATCGGCCGCAACGGTGCGGGCAAAACGACGCTCCTTCGACTTCTCGCTTCAGAATTGAAACCAGACGCGGGAGACATCCGGCGCAAGCGCGACTTGCGGGTGAGCCGCCTCGACCAAACACTACCCGAATCCGGCGGGGACGAAACCGTCTCGGAGTACGTCGCGGCCGGGCTCGCGAAGGTCCAATCGATTGTCGATCGCTACCAGGCCCGGGCCGGGAATGCGACCGACGCCGCCTCGATGAAAGGGCTCGACGAACTCCACCATCGCATCGACGCCGAGGATGGATGGAACCTATCGGGCCGCGTCGAGAGTCTGCTCGCGGAAATGGGTCTTCCCGCCGAACAACGCATGCGCGAGCTTTCCGGTGGTTGGCGCCGTCGGGCGGCACTCGCGCGGGCTCTCGTCTCGCGCCCGGAGCTTCTGATGCTCGACGAGCCGACGAACCATCTAGACGTGACGACGATCGAATGGATGGAAGAGCGTCTGCGGGGCTTCCCGGGCGCCCTTCTCTTCGTGACCCATGACCGGGCGTTTCTCGAGCGGTTGGCCACGCGTATCGTCGAGTTGGATCGGGCGGTGCTCACGAGCTGGCCGGGCGACTACGGAAACTTCCTACGGCGAAAGGAGGAGGTGCTCGCGGTGGAGTCTCGGACGGACGCTTTGTTCGACAAACGCCTCGAGGAGGAAGAAGCCTGGATCCGGCAAGGTATCAAGGCGCGCCGTACCCGGAACGAGGGACGGGTGCGTGCGCTCGAGGCGATGCGCGAAGCCTATGCCGCTCGGGTCGGTCCCCAGGGCAAGGCGCGTATCAGCATAGAACGGGCGAAAGCCTCGGGCCGTCGCGTCATCGAGCTCGAAGGTGTTGGTCACGGGTTCGAGGCGGAGTCGCTCTTCGAAGACGTCTCTCTCATGATCCTGCGCGGCGACCGTCTCGGGCTCGTCGGCAACAACGGTGTGGGCAAGACCACGCTTTTACGCATCCTGCTGGGTGAGCTCGAGCCGCGGGCGGGGACGGTGACGATCGGCGTCAATCTCGAGATTGCTTACTTCGATCAGCTACGACGTGACTTCGATCCGACGAAGAGCGTGGTGGACGTTGTTGCCGAGGGGAATGAGTTCGTCACCATCAATGGGAAGGACCGTCATGTCATCGGCTATCTCAAGGGGTTTCTCTTCAGCCCCGAGCGGGCGGTCACCAAGCTCGCCGCACTCTCGGGTGGCGAGCGCAACCGGGTCATTCTCGCGCGCCTCTTCGCCCGCCCGTCGAACCTCCTGGTGCTAGACGAGCCCACCAACGATCTCGACCTCGAGACGCTCCAAGTTCTCGAAGAACAGCTGATGGACTACACCGGCACGTTGATCGTGGTCAGCCACGACCGCGCGTTTCTCGACAATGTCGTCACTGGCACGCTGGTCTTCGAAGAGGGTGGCGCTGTCGACCGATATGTTGGGGGTTACAGTGACTGGCTGCGTCACGGAAAAAGGCTGGCCGTCAAGGAAGGCACCCGTCGTGTCCCCGGCTCCAAGCCGTCGTCCGAAGCGGCGGAGAAACCGCAGCGCGCCAAGAAGAAGCGGAGCTACAAGCGACAGCTCGAGCTCGACGCGCTTCCGTCACGCATCAAAGAGCTGGAAGACGAGCTCGCGGAGCTCGAAACGCGTGCCGCGGCGCCGGATTTCTATTCTCAGCCGTTCGAGAAAGTCGAGCCGGTGCTGAACGAAATCGCCGCGACCAAACAAACGCTCGAAAAAGTACTGGAGCGATGGCTCGAGCTGGAAGGGTAGCGGGTGGACGACACGTCCCGACGGCGTCGTCGGTGAAGCGTTCTGGTCGCTCGCAGCCAAGGGACTCCATCGATTGGCGCGCTAATGATGCGCTTGCCGGTCGCTACGCGAAATTCAGGGCAACCAGCAGCGTCACAGGCACGATAGCCGCCCAGAGCAGGAGCGCGTGCCACACCACTCGGCCTTGGAGACTCTTCACGGTCTCGCGGGTGAATTCCATACCGATGAGGAATAGGGCCGCCACGATCAGCGCCTTGGAGGCATATTGCGTTACGTCGAAAACGATCTGAGGCACCGCCAGATGAGCCCGCGCCAGCGAGCCGACTATCGAAGCCAGGATGAACAGGCCGATGAAACCAGGTATCCGTATTTTGGTCTGCTCGGCCCGAGTCGGGAAGCTGAAGACCAGAGCGAGCGGGATCAGCCACAGGGTTCGGCCTAGCTTCAGGGTGGTGGCAACCTCGGCCGCTTTAGCCCCGTACACCGCGGCCGTAGCCACGACCGAGCTGGTGTCGTGAACCGCCAGCGCGGACCAGACACCGAATTGCGCCTGAGTCATGTCCAGCCAGTGACCCACCATGGGGAAGGTAACGAGCGCGACCATGTTAAGCGTGAAGACGATGGCAAGCGCCACCGCCAGCTGATCGGCGCGAGCCTTCAGAATAGGGCTGAGCGTCGCAATGGCAGTGGCCCCGCAGATCGCGCTCCCCGCGGAAATCAAGCGGGTAAGAATCCCGTTCACGCCAATCAGGCGCCCTAGCAGCATGCCCGCTCCCAGTGTGAAAAGAACATAGAGCGCGATGAGGCCCGCGTAATCCCTGCTCACTTCCCACATGTTTTGGGCATCCAGGTTGAACCCCAACAATACGATGGCGGCTTGGAGCGTGAACTGGCCGTAGCTACTCGCGTTCTCCGTCAGGGGTCGATCGAGGGCCAGGGAGAGTCCGGCGCCGGCGATGATGGCGAGCAGCGGGTTACCCCAGAGAATCAGGGGCACCAACGCCACCGGGACGAGCCCCAGCGTCCAATCCGTTGACGCGGGACGGATTGTGGCTACTGCCGCGTCGTCCTCCCGTTCTGGCATAACTAGAAAGTATATGCTTGTAACTAAATCCAGCGATCAACTCTCTGCCAGAAGACGCTCTACCACACCCGCGAGAGCGGCGAAGCTTTCGTCAGTGAAGCCCTCTACGCGGTAGCGCAACCGTCCGTTGCGGTCGATGACAACGCTCGTCGGATAGGTCAGAACCTCGTACTCATCGGCAAGTCCGTCGTCGATGAGTGCGGGATAACTCATGCCGATCTCTTCGACGAAGGCGGGAAGGTCCTTGGGCTCATCCCCGTAGTCGGCACCGAGCACGACGAGGCCCGCACGTCGCCATTTCCGATCGAGCTCGACGAGCCGAGGAATTTCGTCGCGACAACGCGTACACCAGATACCCCAAAAGTTCAGGAGCACAACTTTCCCCAACAAGTCCTCGAGCCGATAGTCATAGCCGTCGATTCCCACTGCCGCGAAACTCCGGGCGGGCTCGTCGAGAAGAGCAACCTCGCTGGTGACTCTGGCGATGCGCACTTGGGAAGGACCGCTGCGCTCGTAAGAATCCGTCCACGAGATGAAGATCTCGTCACCGAAGCGGGCGATACGAGGGAATCCACTTGCCCGTCCCGAGCCCGTCTTGGCGACGCCGAGTGACGTTCCTACGTCTCCCGATGACGAAACCTTCTTGATGCGAACTTCCCCGTCACGCCCTTCGAGCCTCTCTACCCACGACACAAAGACGTCGTCCCCGAGAGACTCGCCCCACTCGATGTCGACGCGCCCGATGGCGTTGCCGTCGTCGACGCGCACCGGCTCGCCGAAGCTCGCGCCACTGTCGTCCGAGAACATAACGTACACACGAGGGGTGTCGCCCGAAGCCGTGAACCAAGCGACCGCGACACGGTTGCCCTCGGCAGCGACTCGGGGGCCGTTGACGGGACAGCCCGGAAGGTACCATCCGTCCTCGTTCAAGGTCGCCGGCTTGGTCCAAGTGCCATCGACGTAGCGTACGTAGCTTATGTCGCGAATCTCTTCGCCGGAGCGGTCCCGATAAGCAACGAACAAACCGCTGTCGGTTCGAGCCATGCCGGTCTGGCAGCACTCGCATACCCGGCCATCGAGGAGAACGTCCCCGCCGAAACCTTCGTCGTAGATGGTGAACCTGAGGGTCATCTCGTTGTCGCCCGCACCTTTTTTGACCTCGCGGCCGTCGAGCCACACGGCGGCGAAGCTGCTTTCGCCCTGCGCCACCATTGAGACGAAGCCGTGCTCGCTGAGCGTGCCATCCCGGTGGGGCCGCTCCGGTTTACTCCAACTTTTACCGTCGTCGTCCGAGATGGCCATCCACACGTCGTACTCGTAGGTACCGTTTCCCGCTTTCTCCAGCCAATGCGCTGCGAGACGGCCGTTACCCCAAGGCAACACCGACGCAAAGTCGGCCCAGTTGGCGAAGAAGCGGTCCGAGGCGTGGATCGACTGGGCTTTGTCGAACGCGGTTCCGTTCCATCGGGAGACGCGCAGCTCGTGCCCGTCCTCGGTCCGCTCGAGCCAGCTCAGATAGAGCGCATCTCCGGAGCTTGCGAGGTGGGGTGTCAAGCTCGCCTGTGGCGCCGGCGTTTCGATCATGGCCACGCGCATCCGATCCGCCGCGAACGAGGGCGCGGTTGCCGCGAGGCTTATGGCCAAACCCATCCATAAATGATGGGCGCTCCTCGTGACCATCGGCCTACTCACGCTGCACCTCCTGTCTCTCGTCGACGCGACGCGCGCCGTGTTCACGGACACGATGGCTCATTTCTATTTCGCCGGAATTTCCGGGAGTATCAAGCGGGCCGTCCTCTGGCAAAAATACACGAGGATGCAACCGAAGTCTAGGTAGAGCCAGGCGAAGGCTACACCACGCCTGATCCGATAGAGACGGAAAACATTAGTGTCTCCTCCCGAAAACTTCTCGCGCCATTCGACGAAAATCGAGAGCAACGTCTGCTCCTGGCACCACAACATACGGGAGTGGTTGGGGGAGGCTTTCTATCTGCGGTAGAGATTCTGCTCAACGCCCCAGGACGTTCAACAATTTGTCGGGGTGGTTGGTAAGGATACCGTCGACTCCAAGCTCGACGAACCGTTTCATTTCATCCACTTCGTTCACCGTCCAAACGTAGACACGAATGTTCCGACCTCGGGATTGGCGAAGGAATTGCGGCGCCACGATCTCGAGGTCTCCGAGACGCGGCGGCACTTCGAAGGCCTTCGCTGCGCCCCGATAGAGATTTCCTAGGTGGAGTTTGTGGGTCCACATGAACATCCGAATTTCCGTTGCCGTGGCGGAGGTCGCGACTTCCGGGCATTCGGCGCGAAAGTCTCTCATCGTCGAAGGATCGAAAGACGCCACCAACACCCTTTGCTCCATCCCGTAGGCTTGGATCATTTGGCAGAGCGGAGCGGACAGATGTGGGTTGGATTGTTTGATCTCGACGTTCAGCTTCATGTGCGGAAACCTTTGGAAAACCTCTTCCAAGGTTGGAACGCGGAAGCTTTTTCCTCGGAAGGGGTAGCTTGCTCCTCCGTCCTTCGTCCAGTGGTAGCCTGCGTCGAGCGCCTGAATTTCCGAGAGTGGTTGTTCGCGGATGGCGCCAGTCCCGTTGGTGGTTCGGTCGAGCGACGCGTCGTGGCAAACAACTAAGACGTCATCGGCAGTACTGTGGACGTCCATTTCGAGAACATCGACACCCAGAGCCGTCGCCCCTTGGAAAGCACGGAGCGTGTTCTCGGGCCACAAAGCGCTTCCACCGCGATGAGCGATGACCATTGGTCCTTCCGACTCGAAAAAAGGGTGCTCTGGAACGGGCCTGGCCCGCATTAGAAGAGTCGTATAGGAAACGATTGCCGCGATGACGATGATTACCGCAAGCCAATATAACTTCTTCCGCATTGCCCATCAGTATGTAGCCAGTTTCTCAAAACGCCAAGGAACGCTGGGAGTGTCAATAGTGTCCTAGATTTACTAGCCCCACCGATCCCCGGGCGATAGATGTTGGCCGCTTGCGAAGGCTGTCGCCGGCATGCGCTTCTTGCCCTCGGCTTGGAGCTCCAGCAATCGCAAGCATGTTCCTCCTCCGCACCCCACGAGAATGCCTTCCCGGTCTACGGAAATCGTTTCCCCCGCTGTCGCTTCGTCCGTAGGAATAACGGCGGCACCCCATAGCTTGACCTTCTTGCCGCTCACGGTCGTGTGGGCTACCGGCCACGGAATGAAGCCGCGGACGGCGCGCTCGATTTCGACGGCAGTTTGATTCCAGTTGACGAACGCGTCGACCTGTTTGATGCGTGGCGCGAGCGTGGCGCGCATATCGTCCTGCGGAATCGGTGTGATGCTTCCCGTTCCCCATCGTCGCAGCGTTTCTAGAACGAGATCTGCGCCCACCCGAGCGAGCTTGTCTTCCAACGTGCGACTGGTGTCGTCCGGCTCGATCGAGAGCTTCTCTTGCAGAAGAATCGCCCCGGTATCGAGTCCCTCGTCCATAAGCATAGTCGTGATGCCCGTCTCGGTCTCGCCTCGGACGATGGCCCATTGGATGGGCGCCGCGCCTCGATAGGCGGGCAGAATGGAGCCGTGGATATTAATGATGCCCTTGCTGGGAATGTCGAGGATAGATTTTGGAATGATCTGACCATAGGCGGCTACTACGATGCATTCGGGGGCGAGCTCCTGAATCAACGACACGCTTTCCGGCTCGCGAATCCTCTTTGGCTGATGCACGCGGACCGAGTGTTCCAGGACGAGCTCTTTGGTTGGGGGTGAGCGAAGCTCATGGCCGCGCCCCGCCGGTTTGTCGGGCTGTGTGAAGAGGGTCAGAACTTCGTGCGAGGAGTCGAGGAGGACACGAAGGGAAGGGACGGCGAAGCGTCCGGAGCCCATGAAGAGTAACTTCATGTAGAGCCTAAGGGGCTACCAGCTGCCCTGGCGAATTTGCTTCTTGATCTTTCGCTTGAGGAGATCCCGTTTGAGGATTCCTAATCTTTCGATGAACAGCTTGCCGTCGAGGTGATCGATCTCGTGGCAAAAGGCACGCGCCAGAAGCTCCGTGCCTTCTCTCGTGAACTCGTTGCCTTTGAGGTCTTGACCCCTGACCTTGACCCTTGCCGGTCGCACCACCACGCCGTGGTAACCAGGCACGGATAGACAGCCTTCCTCTTCTTGTTGTTCGTCTGCCTGCTCCAGCATTTCGGGATTCGCCATGACGACGAGCGCCTCGGGGTCCTCGCCGGACGAGGTATCGATGACTATGAGGCGGACGTTGAGGCCGATTTGCGGAGCCGCCAGGCCGACACCGGGAGCCGCGTACATGGTTTGCACCATGTCGCGCGCGAGCTCTTCCAGGGAGTCAGCGAATTCGGTGAGGGGCTCGGAGAGCTTGGCGAGCTCGGGAGCGCTGTACTTGAGAATGGGTCTAATAGACATAATTTAGTGCTCGCTCGGCTCTTCGCCTCGCTCGCGCCCAAAACCACGGCCGCTTCCCTTGCGCACCGTATCTTACTAGCGCAATTCCTCGCGGCCGACCGTCGCTGACGCGCCGGTGAACGGCCTCGCTCGGCTCTTCGATCAATGCCTCGTCGCTCCTCGCGACTCGGCTTGCCGCTTCGGGCGTTCGCCCTGCGCGGCGGCTGAAGGCTCGCTCTTCGATAAGGGCGTTGGGGCCCCACCCCCAACGCCTGATGCTCCGTCGACTTCGCGACTGCGCATCGGCTCAGGGCTGTGCTCGGGCGTTGGGGCCCCACCCCCAACGCCTGATGCTCCGTCGACTTCGCGACTGCGCATCGGCTCAGGGCTGTGCTCGGGCGACAGAACCACGGGAGCCTAGCTCTTCTCTGCCCGTTCCCGCAGGACTTGGTCGATGCGCCGCATGTGAGCGGCGTGGTTCGTTAGGGTTTCCGTCAGGCTATCGCCACCGAACTTCTCGATCGCCGCATCGGCGAGCGTAAGCGCCACCATCGCCTCGCCCACGACGCCCGCCGCCGGAACTGCGCAGATGTCCGAACGAACGCGTGCCGCCTCGATCGGCTTCATCGTTCGAATATCGACCGACCGGAGCGGCTTCCGCAGCGACGACAGAGGTTTCATATAGGCTCTTATCCGGAGCTCCTGACCGTTTGTCACGCCGCCTTCGAGGCCCCCCGCATTATTGCTTCCTCGGTAAAGCCCTTTCGACGACGAGTAAAAGATTTCGTCGTGGAGGGCGGACCCGAGAGTAGACGCCGAATCGACGCCGCGTCCGAAGCCCATCGCCTTCATCGCCGGGATGGATAAAATGGCTTGCGCTAGACGCCCGTCGAGTTTTCGGTCCCACTGGATGTAGGAGCCCAAACCCGGCGGGGGAGTATGCGCGACGATCTCGATGACGCCTCCCAGGGTGTCCCTTTCCTGTGTCGCGCGATCGACTTCTTCGACCATTTTTTTTTCGAGCTCCGCATCGGCGCAATTGAGTGGCGCGTCCTCCGAGATCGCGATTATCTCTTCCCAGGCAACTTCCGGAGCTTCGTTCGGCACCTGCACCGAGCCCACGCCGACGACGTGACTTCGGATCTCACATTCGAGATGTTTCAAAAACTGCTTTGCCACCGCACCGGCGGCGACCCGGGCCGCGGTTTCGCGAGCACTGGCTCGTTCCAAAATGTTTCGAAAGTCGTCGACTCCGTACTTCAATGCTCCCGCGAGGTCCGCGTGGCCGGGACGTGGGTTCACGAGCTCCGCGCTGGTGCCCGCCGGCGGCTCCTCATACGGCGACAGCTTGTCCTTCCAGTTCTTCCAGTCTTTATTGTGGATGAGAAAACTAATGGGGCCGCCCGTCGTTTGACCACTGCGAAGACCACCGAGGACTTCCACTCGGTCTTGCTCGATCTTCATTCGGGCTCCTCGGCCGTATCCTCTCTGGCGGCGTGCCAATTCGCGATTGATAGCGTCGAAGTCCAGCTCCATACCGGCTGGCAAGCCTTCCAGGATCACGTTCAAGGCCGGGCCATGCGATTCGCCCGCGGTCATCAAGCGCAACATTTCGTAAAGCTACACTGGCTTGAGACTTAGAGTCAATCGACGCGTGAGTGGGGTGGCTCTCGCCGCCGTCTACCGTTAGGCTATGGCCGTGAAATGATGCAGCTCTTGAGGATTCTGGCGTTGGCCGGTGGGGTGTCCGCCTTCGCCGTAAGCCAATTGGTAACGCCCGTCTATCGTGCGCGTCCCGAGATTCTGATTCAGCCGCTCTCGGTGTTGATTCCGCCAGGCGTCGGTCGCGCGGCACTTTTGGGAGCTCTGGGCTTCCTGATGGCGTGGTTCTTGGAGTCGTTGTTCTACCTAATCGTTCTTCGATTTCCGTGGAGGAAGGCTCTGCGTGACAGCCTCGGCTCTTATGCTCCGTTGACTGCGCTACTCGTATACTCCTTGCTCTTGTTACCTGGAATGCCGGGAGTTCCGATGTTGGGCTGGTGGCTTCTATTGCATGCGAGTCCATGGGTTCTGACCGTTATTGGCGCCGCTCTCGTGTACCGGAAGGGCGCTTTCCTGCTCGCCCATCTCGGAGGTTTTCCGCCGGTGCGCCGGCTCGCGCGTGGCCCGCTCGCGACCATCCTTTACGGGGTTGGACTGCTGGCGGTTTTGATCGCCCTGACTCCAGAGAGGCGATTCAGCGAGCCCTACGACGAGCGTTGGGGCACCGGAGACGAGCCGCGCTACGTCCGGATCACAGCCAGCCTTCTTTACGACGGAGATGCGAACATCGCGAACGCCGCTGAGCACATCGGACGGAGGGCGGAACCGCTTCGTTTCGGCTCCTACGTGGTGAGTTGGACCGCCTCCACTTTCTCGACGATCAGAGACGTTGCCGTGGCTGCGATGGGCGAGTCTCTCGGTGAGCCCGAAAGCTTAGGAGGCCAAGTGATTCGAGGGAAAGACGGCGGCACCTACTACGTCTACCTGCCGGGCTTTCCTTTGCTCATCGTGCCGTCGATGGCACTGGATTCGGTCTTTTTTCCGGGCATGCTGCCTCTGGTGATCTTTTTTTGTCTCGTCCTTGGGGTGGTGACGGCCATTGTCATTGCTCGGCTGACCGAACCGTACGTCGGAGATCGTTGCGACGCCTATCTCTTGATGGCCTGTCTTAGCCTCACGCCGCCGCTTTTCTTCTACAACTTCCAGGTTTACCCCGAGATGACGGCGGCCCTTTGTCTAGCTGTGATTCTTAAGTTGTTGCTCGCTCGAAGGGTCGGTTTCGGCGGTGCGGTCGTCTTCGGACTCGCCGCGGCGATGCTGCCCTGGCTTCACACGCGCTACTATCCGATACTGGGCGTTTCCGTACTCGCCATGGTTTACCAGATGTGGGGTGAGCGCGTGAGCTGGAAAGTGGGGCTTTGGGCGATAGGGCTGCCCATCGTTGCTGTGGCTCTACAGTGCCTTTACGTGTTTCACATTGGCGGGTCGCTTCTTCCCGACACGCTATGGGTCGTGAACGGCTACCCGCGTGGCGGTCATTTTTTCAACCGTGAAGCCCTTTCGGGAGTTTACTATCTTCTCCTCGGGAGAGAAGAAGGGCTCTTGGTGTACAGCCCTCTCTACGTGCTTGCGATTCCCGGTGCCGTTTCTCTTTGGCGTCGGTCCGGCTTCGCTGCCGTTCTGTCCATCGCGGTGTTCGTACCGTATCTAATGATTGCGGCCTCTCATGATCAAGGGGGTGCGGGAGCGTGGGCACCCACGAGCCGTTACCTGGTTCCGATGACGCCGATCCTGGCACTTTGGTTCGCGGCCTGGCTGGGTGTTCCCGAAGTGCGAAGGGCTCGCTGGATGGCGTTTGCTCTCGGCGCGGCGGCTTCGTTTTGGATCGGCCAAGGGATGTTGGCGGAACGCAACTTCCCGTACGATCGAATCGCTTTCCTGTCTTCCGGAGTCGTGAGTGTGTCCGGGCTGATGGGCTCGGTCTTGGAGCCAGAGTCATTCTGGCAGCGTGCCACCTATCCGCTCCTCCTCCTGCTCGTACTCGCGACGGTCGCGATGTGGGGATGGAAGGAAAAGGCTCGCTTCGATGGATTGGCCGCGTCGATCGTGGCGCTGATCCTTTTGACGGGGTCGGTGTCGGAAGCACGCATGCCAAGCGACGCTTGGACTTCGCCCGCGCGGGGAACGAGCTCTGCGCGCCTGAGGCCGGGACGCACCGTTGTGTCCGCACTACCTTCGTGTTCTGTGGGCTTGCCTCGTTTACGCTTCGAAGGTGCAGGAGGGGAGTACGCAGTGACGGTGAGTGGTCACGGTTTCACGAAGCATCTTCGCGTGCCCCCGACCGGGGAGACGGAATTGGAGATCTCGGTGGAGCCGTTCGTGAGGAAGCGCCGTGGCGAGAAGGAAGAGATCCGCATTGTCGAGCTCAGTCTGGCGGCCGGACACACCCCGCTGGTGTTTCGGGCGGTGTGCCGTTAGTAAATTTTGAGTCAGCCTTTAGTCTGGCGGGCGGGTCGCTTGTGGTTCTGGACCCATTTCGACCGGGCGCGCTGGATCCGCACACCACTCGGACCACGAGCCCGGATAGAGTCGTGCGCCACGGATACCGGCGTGCTCCATGGCGAGTAGATCGTGGCAAGCAGTGACGCCCGATCCGCAGTAAAACACTGTCGCGTCGGGCGACGCACCTTGAAATACTCTCGCATAGTGCTCTTTCAGCGTCTCGGAAGAAAGGAAGAAGTCGTCTTGGTCGAGATTCTCTTGCCATGGACGATTACGTGCACCGGGAATGTGTCCTGCGACCGGATCGATGGGCTCCTTGTCGCCCCGATACCGCACCGGATCGCGGGCATCGACGAGCACGCGCGGTGCGCTCTTGTTGACCCTTAGGAGATCGGCGAGGTCAATGCGCATGGATGCTTGCGGCCGAGCCTGGAACGAACGGGCACTTCGCTCCTCTCGTCCGCCACGCGTCGGGTGGCCTGCTTTCCCCCAAGCGCCGAACCCTCCTTCCAAAACTGCGACATGTTCATGGCCGAGATAGCGAAGCATCCACCATGCGCGGGCCGCGATCTGTCCCGCGTTCGCATCGTACGCTACCACCTGAACGTTGGTGTCGATCCCCCAGTCAGAAAACTGCCTCTTCATGATCGCGATCTCCGGCAGCGGGTGGCGACCGTTGGTCCCGGTTTTCGGCGCCGACAGAGCTCGGTCCAGGTGCGCGTAGACCGCTCCGGGAATATGCGACGCGAGATACTCCGACTCACCGCGGTCGGGTTCCGCAAGGTCGAAGCGGCAGTCGATCACCGCCAGATCGTCTGCCTCGAGTCGATCATTCAGTTCACCGGCAGAGATAAGAGGTCGGTTATGCATGTGTTCGCATGTCTTTACCATATCGTGTGGTCGCTTGCGATCGACTTGCGCCGAGGTCAGGCGCGCGATTAGGATGGGTTCGACCCACCGCTCGCTACACCAGAGGGGGGGCGGCCACCAGAGGGGGCCTGACGGGCCTGACGGGCCTGACGGGAGAGATGAGAGAGAAAGAAAAAGTGGACGGTCCCGAAAAGAAGACACTCCCCACCACCGAAGCGGAGTGGAAGAAGAGCCTGACTCCGGAAAAGTACTACGTATTGCGCAAGAAGGGGACCGAGACTCCATTCTCGGGTGAGTTTTGGAACGAAAAGACAGCCGGGTTCTATCTTTGTGCCGGCTGCGGACAGAAGTTATTCGATTCCAGCACCAAGTTCGATTCCGGATCCGGCTGGCCCAGCTTCTATGAGCCTATCGATAAGGCAAATGTGGAGGAAGTCAGCGATGTCGGCCACGGGATGCGCCGCACCGAGGTGGTTTGCTCGCGCTGCGGCGGCCACCTGGGCCACGTATTCGAGGACGGCCCGGATCCAACCGGTTTGAGGTACTGCATCAATTCCGTCTCTCTGGACCTGGAAGAGCAGGAGTAGTTCCCGACCGCTGACCGGGTCTTGCCGCCTCGCTTGAATTGACCAGGGGTTCGGAGTAAATTAGCCGGCCTGAGCGACTCTTCGGAGTGTGTTCATGGAAATAAAGGTAGATCCTTCCAACGACGTAACCGTGGTCGAGATTCGCGGCCGGATCATAGAAGGCGAACCGGCGGGCGAGCTCGACAAGGCTCTCCGCGGACTCATTCGTGATGAGAGGGTGAACACGATTCTCGATGTTTCCGATGTGAGTTGGTTCGACAGCACTGCCATTGGGATCCTCGTCAGCCATTACGTATCGGCCAAGAAATTGGGCGGCCGGGTGTTGCTACTGAAGGCCAACCAGAAGGTCAGGACGCTGATGAAGCTGGTTCATCTAGACGAACGGTTCGGCTGGGCCGACGAAATGGACGAAGCTCGGTCTTGGTTCGAGAATCCCGCGAGCTAACGCACTTTCTTTCGTTTATAGAAGTGATTTTCCAAGGAGGTGTTAGGTGAGTCAAATTAATATGGGCCGTGTCGCCCTTGGCGGCCTTCTGGCAGGATTGATCATCAATATCGGAGAATTCGTGCTCAACGAGCCGATCCTTGGAGCTCAATGGGCGTCCGCCATGGAGGCGATGGGACACTCTGCCCCTGGGGGGAGCGCCATCGCGATCTTCGTCGTTGGCGGCTTCATTTTGGGGATCGCGATGATTTGGCTCTACGCCGCGATACGCCCGCGACTAGGGGCGGGCCCCAAGACGGCGGCTTGCGCCGGTTCGCTGGTTTGGTTCTTCGCGTACCTCTACCCATCTTCCGGCGCTCTAGCAATGGGGCTCTTCCCGGCAAACTTGATCGTCACGTCTGTGATGTGGGGATTCTTCGAGCTTCCCATCGCAGCCGTCATCGGCGCGTGGCTGTACAAAGAGGAGTGAGTCGTTCGCGGCTAACGAGTGTGACTCGGCTTCAGCGAGACCGCGTCCGGGGCGGCATCGGGAGGAGGGACTTTTAGCGTTCCACCAATGATATCCCCTAGAAACGGTGGATTGAAATTGAAGTCCATCGTCGGGATCTCGTGATGATACCGGTGGTGGCGAATGTGATAGTCCCGCGCGGTCCCGACTAGTGGGACTCGGCGTAGCAACTCGTCGACGGCGTTCCCTTCGATATGCGTCAGCCAGTGCGTAAATTCGAAGAAGAGGTAGTGCAAAACAACCCCAACAAAAAAGACGACGACGAGCTGGGAAGGCAACAGCGTCTGCAGCGCCACGTAGTGAATCGCGAAGAGAACGGGGAAGACATACCAAGGGCTTGCGATATATTGCCAATCGTCCCGCTTGCTGGAAGTGAAATTGGCGCCGTGGAACACTCGATGATGCATCAAGTGATTTCTCTTGATGAACCCTAGCCAACGGGCACCGGCGTGCATCAAGAAACGGTGATAGCCGTACTCGAAGAAGTGGGTGTAGGTGATTCCCAACAGGAAGCAAGCGAACACGGGAAGCGTCCGATACGGGACGTCGAGGGCACTCCAATGGATGGCTGCAATAAAGAAAAGACAGAAGAGCGGGGTCAGAACAACTGCGACAATAGGATGATAGGGTCGTAGTCTATTCAACCATCCCAAATGTGCCATAGATCTATGTTAGACGGCGGAATGCTGGCCGTCAAAACGGCCCGTTGCCAATATCAAGAGAGCCAGACGGCGTTCGGCCATTCTGCCGAAAACGTCAAAGGGGGCGTCTGGGCAACCTGATGATTGGCGCCGTTCGTATTCTGACACGCGCCCTGACGAGTCCTGATGAGCCTTGATGAGCCCTGATGAGCCTTGTGAGGTTGACCAGTGGTACGTAGCTCAAGAACTAAGGCGCGCCGCCGATGAGCGCCGTTCTCAGAGCCCACGGAGAAGCGTTCGACGTCGAGCTCTTCCTAGCCGAAAGCTCGTTGGAGCCGGATAGCGTTTACCAGAAGGGCGCCCCCGTCCCGTCGGCCGCGGCCAGAAAAGAAAACGGCACGCCCCGGAGGGCCTCGGGCTTTAGCCTGACGGTCAGTCACGCGGACTTTTCAGATCTCGAGACGCAGATCAGTGAGGCCATTGTTTTCCTGGACGAGTACGAGGATGAGTTGCGACGCCTCGGGAAATTTGACGGAGTCGAGGGGGTTTCACTCGACTTCGGCGTGCAGCGTCGAGACGTCGCGGCTCAGACCGACGTGTTTCCTTCCGATCTTCTGTGGCGGGCCGGGGCCTTGGACATCTGGATCGCCATTACTCACTATGCGATCGCCGAGGCTGGAGGAGAACCCGTTGCCTGATAAAGATGCTGACCAAGCGCCCGATTCGGAGCTCTCGAGAAGTCCCCACCACCGCCATCTCTCTCGACTGATTGGTAGCTGGGAAGGGATCAGCCGGACCTGGTTCGAGCCGGGGAAACTGGCCGACGAATCCCCAGTCACCGGCACCATCCGACCGGTTCTCGACGGACGTTTCGTTGCACACGAGTATGAGAGTAGTTTGCAAGGGAAGCGGCTCGTCGGCATGGCGATCCATGGCTACGCAATTCAGCGAAAGATGTTCGTCACCGCGTGGGTCGACGGTTTCCACATGGGAACGGACATCATGTTGTCCGAAGGCGGAAGCGAGTTCGAAGGTGACGGTTTCTCGGTGCTTGGTGGCTACGGCGATCCAAAGATTGGAGCGCGGTGGGACTGGCGGACGGAAGTGGAGCTTCAAGGTGAGGACGCGATGACGATCACTCATTACAACATCGACCCCGCCGGCGAAGAGGCGAAAGCCGTTGAAATCCAATACAAGAGAAAGGCTTAATCGATGACAAGGCTGTGTCTAATCATCTCGTTTGCTTTCTTGGGACGCGGAAGCTCGGCTCAGGAGGCTCCATCGCCCTATCGAGGGCAGGAAGGGCGGGAGATCAAGGCCCTCTCCGTCGAAGAGATCAATGCGCTGCAGGCGGGAGAGGGTATGGGACTCGCAAAAGCCGCGGAGTTGAACCGTTATCCCGGACCGAAGCACGTTCTCGAGCTCGCCGAAGCACTCGAACTGTCGGAAGAGCAAAGGACACGAACCCGGGAAGCTTTCGACCGAATGAAAGCAAATGCAGTCGGCCTGGGTTCCGCCATCGTCGAAAAAGAGATTGCCCTCGATCGGATGTTTCGCGAGCGCGTTATCGATCGGGAGAAACTAGAGGCCGCGGTGGGGGAAATCGCGAATCTGCAAGGAAGACTCCGGGTCGCTCATCTCGAGGCCCACCTCGAGCTCGAGTCTGTGCTCACCCAGGATCAAATCTCGCAGTACGTCGCGTTGCGCGGCTATCACGACCCGTCTGTGCACCACCAGCCTCAGAAGCACCATTGAGAGGAAGCCCTTTATGAGCACGACGAGTGACGTTGCGGGTTTTACGTATGTGTGGAGCTATGAAGTGCGAGATACGCGCGAAGCCGATTTCGAGAGACTTTACGGTCCGGACGGTGGCTGGGCGCAGTTGTTTCGCAAGAGCTCGAATTATCTCGGCACCGACCTGCTTCGCGATCGAAAGAACAAGAACCGCTACCTCACGGTCGACCGCTGGGACTCAGAGCCAGCGCACCGGACGTTTGTTTCGGAACACCGTGAGGAATTCGACGAGCTCGATCGGCAGGGAGAGGTGCTCACCCAGGACGAGAGCTTTGTCGGTGACTTCGATCCCGCCGGCATTTGAGAAGTGTCCGTTTCCTAGAGCTCTTCGAAACCGACCTCCTCCGTCCGGATTTCGCTCGGCCGAATACGACCGCAGCCGCGTCGAACGCTGGCGGTGGCCGCCGCTATGCCTAGAGTTGCGATTTCCTGCAAAGAGCCGCCCCTAAGGTGTCCGGCGAGGAGTCCGGCGGCCAAAGCATCTCCGGCACCGGTAGGGTTCACCGGCGTTAACGCCGGAGGTTGGAGTCGACCCTCCAGACCCGATGCGGACAAGACCGCGCCTTTGTCTCCCAGGGTGAGGACTACGAACTCGGCTCCGAAATTTCGGATCTCTCTGGCTGCGGCGATCTCATTGGAGATCGGGTGGCCCAAGAGCTCTTCGGCTTCCGCCTGGTTGGGTGTTGCATAAGTGGGACGTTCTTTGAGAGTCGCCTCGAGCGCGAGGCCAGAGGCGTCGACCAGACAAGGTACCTCGGCATCGCGACAACCTTTTGCGATCCGGGCGTACGAGTCGCTGGGCATTCCCGGGGGGAGGCTACCCATCATCGCAACGGCATCGCTTTTGGGAACGAGCCTCGCAACGAGAGACAAGAGAGCATCGCTTTCCGTGACGGTCCGCCCGCTTTCGTTTACGACCGTGGCTTCGCCGTTCTTAGAGAGGAGGATTACGCACGTCCTGCTCTCGGATTCTATCGGGACGAGCTCTCGGCGCAACTTCTCCTCCGCCAGCCCGCGCTCGATGAAACGGCCGGATTCTCCGCCCACGAAGCCACAAACCAGTGGTTCTTGCCCGAGGCTGCGAAGAGCTCTCGCCATGTTGACCCCCTTACCACCCGCTTGCCTCTCGTAGGACTGGCTCCGGTGTACGCGACCGGGGAGGAGTGTGTCGAGGCACAGCGTGTAATCTACGGCAAGGTTAGGACAGACAACGAGGACCATGGGGCAGCGTAAACTGGGCCGCCGGTTGCGATCAAGCGTTCTTGATGACCAAAATGAACCGATCCTAGACTCCCTCTAAAGAAAGCATTGATGTCGATGAAGCCCAAAACTCAGGAAACGGCTTCCAAGAAGGGTATTGACCCGGTTTGTGGCATGGAGGTCGATCCGAAAACGGCTCGACACAGCGCAACCCAGAACGGAGAGACGTACTCTTTTTGCGCGGAGGGTTGCAAGAACGCCTTCGAGAAGGATCCTGGCGCTTATCTCGGTCGCGACCTAGGGGCTCATACGGGATCGGAGCAGGCCGTCGAGCCGGCGACCGCTTCGGTCGACGTTAGTGGGCTCGCCAGGTTGGACGCTCCGGTCCAAGGGATTCACTGCGCGAGTTGTGTCGGGACCATCGAGCAGGCCGTGACTGGGCTGCCGGGCGTCGAAAAGGCGGTCGTCAACTTTGCCACCGAGCGGGTTTCCGTCGCCTACCATCCGGAGCGAGTCGACATTTCGCAAATCGAACAAGCAGTGGCGGCGTCGGGACCCTATCGTCTTCTGGTGACGGACTCGGGGGCGGCGTCGGAGGACGTCGAGCGGGAAGTGCGGGAGGCCGAGTATCGGACCCTGAAGTCGAAGCTTTTCTTCTCTGCGGTGCTCACGGTTCTTATCATGCTCGCGAGCAAGGTGTCGCCCGAGAGCCTGGGAATGTCGGAGCGGAGCCTCGGCGCCGTCCTCTACTTGATGGCAACTCTGCTGGTGTTTTGGTGCGGGGGGCAGTTTCTTAGGGGCTTCTTCCTTGGGCTCCGGTCCTTCAGTTTCAACATGGACAGCCTCATCGCGATGGGTGCCTCGGCGGCTTACGTCTATAGCGCGGTCGCTACTTTCGTCCCGAGTCTTTTTCCGTCGGGTCAATCGCCCGTGCTGTACTACGACACCGCGGGCATGATTATCACTTTGGTGCTTTTGGGTAAGGTGCTCGAGGCGCGTGCCAAGGGCAGAGCCTCGAACGCGATCAAGAAACTGATCGGACTTCAAGCAAAAACGGCCCGCGTCGCGCGTGATGGACACGAGGTGGATATTCCAGTGGAAGATGTTCGGGCGGGGGATGTCGTCAGCGTGCGACCGGGAGAGAAGATTCCCGTGGATGGCGTTATCCTAGAAGGTCGCTCGACGGTCGACGAGTCTTTAGTCACGGGGGAAAGTCTTCCCGTCGACAAGACTCGTGGAGACAAGGTCGTGGGCGGAACTTTGAACCAAGTAGGAACGTTCCGTTTCCAGGCCACCGAGGTAGGAAGTGAGACGGTCTTGGCGCAAATCATTCGACTCGTCCAAGAAGCGCAGGGCTCCAAGGCTCCGATACAACGCCTGGCGGACAAGATCGCGGGGGTGTTCGTTCCGATTGTCGTTATGATTGCGGTTCTGACTTTTGTAGTTTGGTACGTATTCGGCCCGCCACCGGCCTTCAACTTCGCGCTCCTAAATGCCATCGCGGTTTTGATTATTGCTTGCCCCTGCGCCCTCGGTCTTGCCACGCCGACCGCCATCGTTGTCGCAACCGGGCGAGGTGCGGAGCGCGGAGTGCTGATCAAATCTGCAGTTTCCCTCGAACGTTTGCATGTCGTGGATACCGTCATTCTCGACAAGACGGGAACGGTAACCGAAGGCAGACTCACGGTCACCGACATCGTAGCGGCTGAGGGGAATGAAACGTGGCAGGTCCTTGCCATGGCGGCATCCGCCGAGATCGCCTCTGAGCACCCAGTGGGACGGGCGGTAGTGGATTATGCGCGAGGGATGAATGTCGGCCTCTTTCCCCTAGAGAGTTTCGAGGCCATCCCGGGGCGCGGCGTTCGGGCGATGGTCGCGAGTAAGAAACTCCTTCTCGGCAACCTGCGGTTTATGAAAGAGGAAGGCGTGGAGCTTGGAAGGTTGGAGGAGGGCGCGCACCACCTCTCCGAGGAAGGCAAGAGCTCGATGTTCGTCGTCGTGGATGGAACCCTGGCGGGAATCCTGGGAGTTGCGGATTCGCTGAGGGAGAGCTCGACCCCCGCAGTCAGTGCTCTGAAGAAGTTGGGTCTTGAGGTCTACCTGATCACCGGTGACAGCCGTCGCACCGCGGAGACCATCGCTGCCAAGGTGGGGATCGATCGTGTTATGGCGGAGGTGCTTCCCGATCGTAAGACCGAAGAGGTGAAACGCCTGCAGCAAGAAGGCGCGGTGGTGGCCATGGTTGGCGACGGGATCAACGACGCTCCAGCGCTAGCACAAGCCGATGTCGGTATCGCCATCGGTTCGGGTACGGACATCGCCATGGAGGCGGCGGATATCACTCTCGTGAAGGGTGGTATCGAAGGCGTGGTGGAGGCGATTCAGCTGTCGCGCCGAACGCTCGAGATCATCAGGCAGAATTTGTTTTGGGCTTTTTTCTACAACTCTGCCGGCATCCCGGTGGCAGCTGGAATACTCTATCCGGTCTTTGGCGTTCTCCTGTCCCCGGTGATTGCTGCGGGCGCGATGGCGATGAGCTCGGTCTCGGTTGTACTGAACGCCTTACGGCTGCGTCGTTTCAAGGCTGCTGAGCTGCCTTCCGCAACCCCTTGAGAAAACGCCAGGACGCGCGCGGCTCAGGACGCGTGTTTGACCGGGCGCCCGCCCGAGCCTGGGGTCTTGCGGAGCTCGAAAAAATGGGTGTAGGCTTTGCGGAAACGATCTGAGAGGGCTCGATCCATATCACCGATGATCGGGCCTAGGCGCTCCCAGTTGGCTTTGAGGCGTTCCACTTCTTGAGTGGCAGCCCGCCAGTTCTTCGTCTTTTCGATGACGGCAGCCCCGCCGATGGTGTTGGCGGCGAGCGCCTGCTTGAGTTTTTGCGCGAGATCCTCGACCGGAGCGTCGCCGGGGGTGTCGGCATAGCTGCCCACCAATTCTTCGAGGCGCGTGCATAGTTTTTTCCGCCGTTTCCGGTTGGCTCGCGGATCGAGCGGTGTCCCTTGTAGGCTTTCCGGAAACACCGCAACGATCTGTTCACACGATTTCTGGAGCCGGGTATCGAGTGGCTCGGCTTGCTCGAGTGGTACCGTTCCCGTATCCGTCCACTCCGCCCATGCCTCCTGAACTTCTTTGGTGACCGCTTCTGCGGGGGGGGCGTCGTCGGCCTGAACAGAAGCGGCTAGAGCTTCGAGCCTCTCGCAAATGGACGCCTTGTTCTCGAGCTTGTCTTCGATCTCGAGCTCGCCGCGACGTTTGCGTCGGTCGAAGAAGTGGTCGCAGGCCTTGCGGAATCGGTTCCAGAGCGCGTCGGATTTCTTGTGCGGCACTGGCCCAACGGTCTTCCACTTGGCTTGGAGCTGCTTGATTTGCTTGGCTGTCTCATCCCAATCCTTGGAATCGGCAAGCGCTTCGACTTGTTCGCAGAGCTCGATCTTCTTCTTCGAGTTGCTGTCCCTCTCATGCTTGAGTTGGTCCAGCTGTTCCTTGCGTCGTTCGAAAAATTGGTCGCAGGGCGCCCGGAAGCGTCGCCAGATCGCCTTAGCATGCTTCTGGGGCACCGGGCCTAGCTCCTTCCACTCCGCTTGGGCCTTCTTGATCGCTTCGGCGGTTTTGTTCCACTGGTTGGAATCGGCCAGCGCTTCGACTTTCTCGCAGAGCGCCTCTTTTTTCTTGAAGTTGTCGGCGAAAAAAGCGTCGCAACGAGCGTGAAGCTCGTCGCGAACTTGGCTGAAACGCTTCCACAGCGCTTCTGATTTAGCGCGGGGGGCGGCTCCGACGCGTTTCCATTCTTGCTGAATCTGTCTCAATTGTGTCGAGACCGCGGCGAGATCTTCCGATTGAGCGAGCTCTTCCGCCTTCTGGATCAACTTCTCTTGAATGTCGACATTGGCCCAACGCCTCCATTCCTCGGTCTCCCGCTGATCCTGAAATTTGGTGTAGAGGTCGTGCCGCGCCTTGGTCAGGCGATCCTTCCAAGCCCTTCGATTCTCGGTCGAGGGTAAGGGGCCGAGGTCCTTGAGCACCTGAGGTAGCTTTTTAAGCTCGCGATCGGCGGCCTTCAAGCTCAACTCTTTCGACTGAACCAGCTTATCGATTCGAGCCGAGAACTCCTTTAGGCGGTCTAGATTCTTTTGTTGCAACTGTTCCTGTTGTTCAGCCTCTTTTTTTCGTCGCTCGGTCAGTCGCTCGCCGGCCAGGATGAATCGTTGGCGACCCGAAGTGGTGAGTTCCTTCCACCGCTCGGCTTCTCGCGATGCCTCGATCTTCGCCCATCGCTTTTCGATCATCGGCCAGTCGCGCACCGCGTCGGGGAGGGGGGTCGAGTCGGCGAACTTGTCGGCGTCGGCAAACAGTTTTTTGAGCTGGATCCGAAACGCTTCCTCGGCGCGGGAGCTCTCGTACCCGGTCTCGCCGCGTTCCACGGCGCGTTCGAACCTCGTCGTTAGCTCCACGGCGTCGTTATCTTCACCTTCTGGCGAGGACGGGAGCGGTTGCAGAGCTTGCCAAGCGGCGCGAGCCTCTTGGAGGTCTTGAAGTGTCGTTTCTCCGTCGAGCGACTCCACCTTTTGGCAGAGAGCGAGGCGTGCGGCGAGGTTTTCCTGGATCTCGGCCTTCCTCCGTTCCATTGCCAGTCTACGTTCTTTCTGACGTGCCACTTCGTCGGCGATCGCTTGCCGAGCAGCCTGGAAGCGTTCCTTGGCCGTTTCATCGGGCTGAGTCTTGTCGGCCAAATCGTCCCATTCCGCTTGTGCCTCCTGCAGTTTCTCGGTTGCGGACAAGGGCTCTTTCGCGAGCTCCTCCACATCCTTGCTGAGCTCGTCTTGGCGTTTGCGCCGTTGCTCTACGCGTAGAGGATGATCATCGGTGATGACTGCCTCGAAGCGAGCCTCGGCCCTCTGTCGAACGTTCTTGTGGGCGGAGCGCTCCCGGGCGATGGCGTACAGTGACTCGGGATCACTTATTTTCTCGACCGCGGCCAGCGCCAACTCCGAGTCGACGTCGCTCGTAGCAATGGCCTGTAGGAGGGAGGGGTTGCCTAGTTTGCCTAGGGCTTCTTTTCGGAGTCCGAGGACGCTGGCTTTGCGAACGACGTCTGCGAGGGCTCTGTCATCGGAGAGTTGGCCGAGTGCGGCTTCCTGGATCGTTCGGTGTGATGCGGAGATGGCGACCCTTGCCAGATGCCGGGGGTTCGAAAGCTTCACCAGTGCCTCTTCGCATACCGCAGGAGCGCCATCGGATGCGGCCACCGCGGTAAGGATATCTGCCGCCCGCTCGGCCGCCAGCTCCCGAAGCCCTTCGTTGGGGTCTCGCTCCGAAACCTCTTCCAACTTAGCGGGGTCTTCCAACCTCTTTATGGCACTTCGCCTAACCCGGACGTCTTGGTCTTCCAGCGCGACGGCGCTCAAAAGCTCCTGATCGTCCTTGCCAAGTTGGCGCACCGCGGAGAGCCGGACTTCGGGGTCACTGTGGTGCCATTTGGGGCGAATACGGTCGAGCAGCTTCATACGTTAAAGTTGGATGCTCGAAACGCTAGTCGGGTCCAACCACGCCGAGCAGATCGAAGATCCTCAATATAACCCAAAACTGCCGCCTGGCGAAATGGAGACTGGCGTCCTATGACCGTAGTTCGTGGCAACGTCCTTCATTGGACGCCAAGAGGGATCGGCCGGCGGCCAGCATGATAGTGCCGACCGCCGGCGAAATTGATGGTGGCAGCGCTGTCCTTTGGTGGCCGAACATAGGATCACGTTCGCGGCGTCTAGGGTGGCGTCCGACCCGAAAGCCGCGTGCTAGAATCTCCATCGTGTTGATGCGGCTTCTCAACTCTGTCGTCGGCTTCGATAGGATCAAGCATCGTGGCGATCGCCACTTTGTCGATGGCGATTTTCACCGCGCGAAACGGGAGTATGAGAGAGCGCGCTCCACTCTAGCTCCTTTGGATTATCGCGGCGCGACCATCGACGCGCTCATCCGAGAATGCTCGGCACGGACGGGCGAGCCGGTCGAGTTGATGGGGGAGGGGTCGCGTATCGGGGCGCCATCTCCTCCGATTTCCCCGATCTCGATGACCGCCGAAGAGGAACCACCGTTCGTTCCGGACATGAACGATTTTCTCGAGCTGGCGATTGCTGGGAAAGCGCCGGAAAGGGCCGCCATGTACCGCGGCCTTCGGTGGGAGTTCGAAGCGGGATACGTGGCTCTCGCCCAAGGAGAACCGGAACGAGCCATCGAGCTCCTCCAGTTGGCGGGACGCAAGTTGCGCCCGACCTTCGTGCTCCATCTCGAGCTCGGTCGCGCGATGAGTATGGTTGGGGATATGACGGCGGCGCTGGCGGAGCTCGAAAAAGCAACGCAGCTGTCGCCCACCGATCTGGAGGCATCGAACCTAATGGGCGCGGTGCTGATTCAGCTGGGCAAGCCTGAAGACGCGGAGAAAGTACTACTCCCGTTGATCGATCGTCAGGAGGCGGGGGTCGAGTCGCTCTTCCTACTCGGCCGGTCCCTGGCTTGCCAGGGGAGGCGGGGGGAGGCTCTCGCACGGTTCCGGGAAGCCGTCGAGCGAGACGGTGGTTTTCATGATGCCTACTTCGAAGCCGGTCGGCTCTTGAAGGAAGAAGGTGACGACGCCGGCGCTCTTCGCCTTTTGCAGCAGGCGTGCTCCATACTTCCCGACGAGGTCGACTATAACCGTGAGCTTGCGACGCTCGTGCTCGCAAGAGAGTTGGATGTGGACGCTGGTCTTGCCGCCTGCGATCGACTCATGATCACCGACGAGGAGAATCGTTGGGAGTATCTCTCCTGGATTGCGGAACTCTACCTACGAAACGGTTGGCGGCGGGAGGCCATCGATCCCTTGCGCAAGGCGATTGCTCTCGTCCCATCCGATCGGCCCAAGGAGAGGTTCGGGCTGCAAACACGGTTAGCCGATCTAGAGAGGATTCCGAACGGCGCGTGAACTAGCATTTCGTTTACTCTGCTCAGACGCCCATGGAGCTCAGAACCAAGCGTGCGGCTCCCGCGACGAAGACCACCCAGGCCGGGTTGGGACGCAACCAAAGCAAAGCGGCGCAAGAGAGACCGGCGATGACCAATCCCACCGGACCGACGACTCCGGCTCTGCCCAAGCTGATCGCGGCGGCTAGCAACATCCCCAAGACCGCCGGGGCCAGACCCTTGAGGAACGCGTTCACCTGGCGATTGCTGCGGAATTGATCCAGATAGCGCGCTGCAGAAGAGGCAAGCAGAAACGAAGGAAAGAAGATCGCCAAGGTGGCGACGATCGCGCCTGTGAGCCCGGCGGCCTTGAAACCGATGAACGTGGCAGTGATGACGACGGGGCCGGGAGTCACTTGTCCAAGCGCCATGGCATCGGCGAATTCCTGACTCGTGAGCCAACCTGCCTGAGTGACGACCTCATGCTCGAGCAGGGGGATCATCACGAAGCCGCCTCCGAAAGTGATGGCTCCAGCCGTCAGAAAAACCCGCAGGATCTCCCAGAGGACGCCCGCGCTGACGAGGGGGACGAGGACCCAAGGGAGAAAGCACAGCAGGGTCGGCGGTTCGTCGCTGGCTCTTCTTTTGCCTTTCTTTCTACGAGACCGTCGCTTGCGGTTCTCTTGAAAAGAGTCGGTGAAGATCCCGATGAGGCCGGCGAGCAAAATCACCTCGATGGCGGCGGTACCCGACAAAACCAACAGCGCGCAAGAGAGAGCCGCGAGGCTGAAACTCCAGGCCGACTTGATGGCTCTTTGGCCCAGGTTCAAGGTTAGAGCCAGGATGAGACCGACAACGGCCGAGGTCAGTCCTTCGAAAAGTGCATCCATGCGCGGTAGGTCGCGAAAATACGGGTAAGCGAGGGCGGCCGCGAGCATGAGAAGGAACGACGGCAACACAAAAGTGAACGTCGAGAGAGCGGCCCCAAGCCAACCGCTGAGTCGCATGGCGATGAACGCGGTGGTGTTGGCAGCAACCGCGCCCGGTAGGCTTTGACCAATCGCGAAGGCCTCCAGGACATCGTCTTCGCTCATCCACTTCCGCTTCTGCATCTCGCGTTCGATGAGACTCAGCACTGCCATCCCACCTCCGAAACCGGTCGCACCGATTTGCAGAAACGCGAGTGCGAGTTGGGAAACCGTCGGTTTCCGTCGCGCCGCTGCGGTCACAGGGTCACGACCTGGAAGGGAGTCTCGTGGGGCAGCGGGCGATCGCGCCACGATGGCATGCCCGTGTCGCAACCGATAGAATTGCGATTGTCGATGATGAACCCGTCGTACATGCGGATAGCGTGAAATGTTATCACTCCCGTCATCCGCCGAGCAAACTGACTTGATTGAAGTTGGCTTCCTTCCATTAATCAGCAGGCTCGCTTGATCGGTTCCGTGCCAGGATCCGGGCAGAGCGGTCAGTCGTTTCCCTGGAAAATCGTGGCCTCGCTGATAGGGCTGCTGACCCTCGGGCTGATGGACAATCAGATCTTGGCTCCGCTACTGCCGGAGATCGCGTCGAGCTTCGGCGTTGGAGCGGCGCGCGTAGGACTAACTGTCTCCGGATACGCATTAGCGGCCGCTGTTGCGGCGCTCATCATTGGTCCTTTGTCCGACCGGGCAGCGAGACGGCCTTTTCTGGTCGCGGCGGGGATGGGCTTCGGTTTGGCGAGTCTAGCCGTGTTCTTCACTGGATCGTTCTTCCTTTTTGCGGCGGCGCGGTGCTTCGCCGGGGCTTCGGCGGGTGTGATCTCTGCCTTGGTCGTGGCTTCCATTGCCGACCGCGTTCCCTACGAACGGCGTGGTCGTGCAATGAGCTGGGTCGCCTCCGCGTATGTCGTCGCTCCCATGCTGGGTGTGCCCGCCGCGTCTTGGCTAGCCGAAGAGTTCGAATGGCGAGCCCTCTACTTACTATTTGGTGGCGCTGCTGCGGTGCTCTCGCTGGCCTTGACGGTTTGGTTCACGGAGGCATCCACTGCGGACACTGGCGAACGGAGTCACTGGCTGTCGGAGGCTTCGCAGAATTACTACCGGTTTCTGAAAAACAAGGTGACCGCTGCCGGTGCGCTTTCCGCTTTTTTTGTCTCTGGTGGGATCACCGGCTTTACCATATATCTCTTCGCGTACTTGAGTACGGAGTTCGGCTTCTCTCTCACGGCGCGCGGCATGGTCTTCCTCGTGAGTGGAGGGGCCGCTTTCTTAGGGGCGTTGGGGGCGGGACCGCTCTCCGATCGGATAGGGAAGCGCCCGGTGGCTATCTGGGGAAGTGTGGCCCTCGCCGGTCTCGTGTTAATCGTTCCGAGTTTGGGTAGTGGCGGGATCCTTTATGTAGTATTGGGGTTGGTCGGTCTGGCTGCCGCTTCTCGGATGGCGCCTTTGCAATCGCTGGTGACGGAGTTGGTGAGCCGCGAGGCACGTGGCGCCTACGTGGCCCTGCGCAATACATTTTCCCAACTAGGTATCGCCGTTGCCGCGGCGGTGGGCGGTCCTCTTCTTTCGAGCTGGGGATTCGGGGCGGTCTGCATCCTTGCCGCAGCCTTTAGCCTGACGGCGGCGCTGCTGCTGTTGTTGGTGGAAGAGCCCAAAGTGTGAAGCCGAAGCGACGATCGCTGTTTCGAATCCTGAAGTGGGGCTTTTTGTCGTTGGTCGTTCTGTGCTTCGTTCTAGTTTTTTTCGTGGCTCCCTACTGGTTGGCACACTTCGTTACGACGTTCGGGACTCGTCCGATGGACCTGGAGCTCACATCCAGCCCGGCAGAGTTCGACATCGCATTCGAGGAAGTTTCCTTCACGTCGTCCGATGGGGTTCCGCTGAAAGGATGGTATCTAGGAGGTGGAGAACGGGGTGCCTCAATCGTATGCGCACACGGACTCTTCCGGTCACGTCGCGAGGTACTGGACCGGGGCGTCTTCTTTCGCCGAGCAGGGTTCAACGTGCTGCTCCTTGATTCTCGCCGGCACGGAGAGAGTGGAGGCGAACGAGTCACCCTCGGCTTCAAGGAGCGCTTCGACGTCCAGGGAGGGGTTCGTTTTCTCCGGAACAGAAACCCCGACGATCGAATCTTGCTTTTCGGGGTCTCGATGGGCGCCGCGGCCTCGCTTCTTGCTGCGGTGGAGACGCCCGAGGTTGTGTTGGTTATCGCCGACAGCAGCTTTCTTTCCTTCGAGCATACGATCACCCATCATCTCGATCTCTTCTTCGGCCTGCCACGGTTTCCGATCGGTGACGAATTGATCTTCTTTATCGAGCGCCGTGCCGGCTTCCGAAAAGAGGAATTCGATTTGGAGCAAGCGGTAGCGAAGATCGGCGACCGGCCCATTTTGTTCATCGCCGGCGGTGAGGATCAGCGAATGCCCATCGCGCTTCAAAGGAGACTCTACCAGGCAGCAAGGAGCTCGCTAAGTGAGCTAGTGATCGTCGATGGTGCGACACACGGCGCTGCATACCGGACCGAGCCCGACACCTACCAGGAGGTACTCCTCGAGTTTCTTGCTAGGGCGATGGAGCCGTCAACACCTACCAGCGGGCAATAAATAAGCCGAGCCGTTTCAGGCGTTGGGGGTATGAGGCAGTCTGGGAAGCAGGAAATAGCCCTTAACTTCTTGGACCCGGCGCCGGGAGCCAGGATGGCCGGGAGGGCCCGACGAATCGGGATAATGCCCGAGGAAGGCATCCCGGATGGTCTCGTATTCTTCGAGGGGGAAGTACCGCTGTACGAGGACGGTTGTTCGGAAGCGGGCATCCCAGAAATGAAGGTCCACGCGGAGGACTGGCTCCAGTGGGCGAGCCTGTTTGGGGGGCTCCGATCCGTACGTGTCGGCGTCGACCCAGATGGAGATCTCATCGCCCTCGACAATCTTTCCGTGGCGATGGGTCATGTAGTACCGCCATAGAGGGAACTCTCGCAGGGGAACGAAGCGCAGGGAAGGAGCCTCGCCGGGGGAACGAAGGTAGCACTTGACGATCTTGACTCTCGCCATTCGCACTCCTGGCACTCGCAAGTGAACTCCATCGTGCGAGCGCGCAGGTAATCCAAGGAGTCGGCGCGTCGCAGAAGGTGTAACTTGGAAACTGGGTCCGGGTAGTATACGACGGAACCGCAACCATTGGAAGGGCTAGTTGAAGGGTCGAAAATTCGCGGGCTGAAAGTGGCGCTGGCAAGCCTGATTGCCGGCACTCCCTATTTTGGCGCACGCAGTACGACCGGGCGGTACGACAACCAAACGTCCCGAAGGATTGATTCTCGACGCCGGACTCCTTATGATTAGTCGATCCGGGCGGGCAGGCCTCTCGGGGCTCTCGAACCATTGGTTACACCAATCTAATCCCTGGCTAGTCTCTGGCTAATATATGACCACCACGGCTGACGCTCCCGAAGATCTCAACCTCAACAACATCGTCGCTCGGCAATTCCACCGTGCCGCCGAGGCCATGGATTTGCCCGAGGGGCTGCTGAAACAGATTAGAGCCTGCAATTCCATCTATTTCATGCAGTTTCCGGTCCAGTTCGGGAACAACTACGAGATCTTCTACGCGTGGAGGGCGGAGCACAGCCAGCACCGGAAGCCGTCAAAGGGGGGAATCCGTTATAGCGAATTGGTGGATCAGGATGAGATCACCGCGCTGGCGGCCTTGATGACCTACAAGTGCGCGATCGTCAACGTTCCCTACGGCGGGGCGAAGGGCGGAATCTCTTTTAATCCAAGGAACTACTCGCGCGAGCAGATCGAGAAAATTACCCGCCGCTTCACCGCAGAGCTCATCACGAAGAATTTTATCGGGCCAGGGATCGACGTCCCCGCCCCCGACGTGGGAACAGGCGAACGGGAGATGGCGTGGATAGCGGACACCTACGACGCGTTTCATCCTGGCGGCATCGATAATTTGGCCTGTGTGACGGGCAAGCCGGTGACGCAGGGGGGAGTACGCGGACGAAAAGAGGCGACGGGTCGGGGGGTCGCTTTCGGTCTCCAGAAGGCTCTGGAAACCCCAGACGACTTCAAGAAATTGGGCCTGTCCCGAGGCCTGGACGGCAAGACCGTCGCGATCCAGGGGTTTGGGAACGTCGGCTATCACGCCGCCAAGTTCATCGGCGAAGCGGGAGCCAAGGTGGTCGCGATCGGTGAGTGGAACGGCGGTGTTCAAGACCCCAAGGGATTGGACATCGAAGCTTTGGACGCGTACCGACGCGAGACCGGCGGTATTGTCGGTTTTCCGGACGCTAGGGAGCTGGAGAATCCCGGAGATGTGCTCGAATTGGAGTGTGACATTCTGATCCCGGCTGCACTGGAAAATCAACTGACGAGGGACAATGCGCCCTTCGTCAAAGCGAAGATCGTTGCCGAGGCAGCGAATGGTCCAACCACTACCGAAGCGGAGAAAATTCTGTTGGATCGCGGGACCTTCATCATCCCGGACGTCTACTTGAACGCCGGCGGCGTCGTTGTCTCATATTTCGAATGGGGCAAGAATCTCTCGCACATGCGATACGGATTGCTTCAAAAGCGGCTCGAAGAGGCGAAGAATGAAACGCTATTGAAGGCCGCCGAGGAGCTGAGTGGGCGGAGCTTGTCCGATAGTCTCCGGAGCAGATTGTCGGTTCCGCCAAGCGAAGAGGCGCTCGTCAACAGCGGCCTCGAAGAGAAGATGAGTCGCGCGTATGAGGAAATCCGGGAAGTCTTGCTCACTCGCGACAAGGTCAAGGAAATGCGGACCGCCGCGTATGTGGTGGCCATCGAGAAAATCGCACGCTCCTACATGGAGCTTGGAATCTTCCCCTGATCGGAAAAATGACCCGGAAATGACCCGGAAAGGAAACAAGCTTGACCCTCGCCAATCAGCTGACCGTCCTCCGGATGTGCCTGGTTCCTGTCTTGGTCATCCTGGTCATCTACGGCTATTTCGGTTGGGCCCTGGCGGTGTTCGCGATTGCGGGAATCACTGATGCGCTCGATGGGCTCTTCGCGCGGGTGCGCCAGGAACGGACGCAGCTGGGCACGATTCTCGATCCTCTTGCGGATAAGCTTCTGGTGGTCAGTTCGCTCATCGTACTGTCGATTCCCAACCCCTTGCTGACTGTTCGCATTCCGGCCTGGATTACCATCCTCACCATTAGTCGCGACGCCGGCATTCTTCTTACCGTCATCTCGGTCAACTTGGCGGTGGGGAGGCGAATCTTTCCGCCCACGCTTCTCGGCAAGGCGACCACGATAGTGCAGTTGGTTACTATCTTGTGGATCTTCTGGTGCAACTATCGAGGGACGACCTTTGCCGCTACCGATTCTCTCCTAATATTAATGGTCGTCTTTACGATCGCTTCCGCTCTTCACTACATCTACCACGCGCGCAAACTCATGGCAGGGTGGGAAGCGGACTAGTTGGAACGGGACTAGGCGAGTCCCAGCTTCTGGCGGAAGTACTCGATGGCACGGGCTAGACCGTCTTCGAGCGTCACCTCGGGCTGCCAACTCAGGATCGTTTGCGCTCGAGTAATGTCCGGCTGGCGCACCTTCGGATCGTCGACCGGCAAAGGCTTGAGCTCGATGCCCACTGGTGCGCCGGCGAGCCGTTGGATCGTTTCCGCGAGCTCAAGAATCGTCATCTCCGTCGGGTTTCCCAGGTTAACCGGCTCATTGAAGTTCGATGTGAGTAGGCGGTAGAGACCTTCGACGAGATCGCTCACGTAGCAGAAGCTCCTGGTCTGATTCCCTTCACCGAATACAGTCAGCGGCTCACCTTGGAGCGCTTGGCTGACGAAGGCGGGGATCGCCCGTCCATCCTTCACCCGCATGCGTGGACCATAGGTATTGAAGATCCGGGCGATCTTGACGTCGATGCCGTGATAACGATGGTAGGCGATCGCCATCGCTTCGGCGAATCGCTTGGCTTCATCGTAGACGCCCCGGGGCCCGATGGGGTTCACGTTGCCCCAGTACTCTTCCTTCTGGGGATGCACCAAGGGGTCGCCGTAGACCTCCGAGGTGGAGGCGAGCAGATAAGTCGCTCCTTTGGCCCGTGCCAATCCTAGCGTCTTGTGGGTTCCGAGGGATCCAACTTTAAGCGTTTGGATCGGGAGCTCCAAGTAGTCGATGGGGCTCGCAGGGCTCGCAAAATGAAGGATGTAGTCGAGGGGTCCGTCAACCTCGATCTCTTCTGTGACGTCGTGCTCGATGAGGGTGAACGCTCCACTTTCGACGTGTGCCAAGTTGGCTCGATTGCCGGTGATGAAGTTGTCCATGCCGATGACGGCGTAGCCCTTGGCGAGAAAATAGTCGACGAGATGAGAGCCGATGAAACCCGCGGCTCCGGTGATTAAGATACGCTTGTCGTTACTGTCAGGCTTGTTAGGCAATGCGATCTCAGTAAGCGTGTCGGTGGAGGAAAACTCTCCAGAAGGTGAGCCACAGAATCTTGAAGTCCAGCCCCAGCGTCCAGTTCTCGATGTAATAGAGGTCGTGCTCGATGCGTTTCTCGATGGAGGTGTTGCCTCGCCAGCCATTCACTTGGGCCCAGCCGGTCATCCCCGACTTCACCTTATGACGAAGCATGTACTGGGGGATTCGCTCTTTGAACTCCAAGACGAATCGCGGCCGCTCTGGACGAGGACCTACTAGCGACATGTCGCCTCGGAGCACATTGTAGAGCTGTGGGAGTTCGTCAATGCTGAGCCGGCGAAGGATACCGCCGAGCGGAGTACGACGCGGATCGTTCGGGTTGGCCCAGACCGGGCCTGTCTCCTTCTCGGCGTCTTCGCGCATAGAGCGGAACTTATAGATGTTGAATGGCGTGCCGTCGAGACCCATTCTCTCCTGGGCGTAGAAAACCGAGCCCTTGGAAGTGAGCTTGATCAGAACCGCGATTACCGCGAACGGTATCGTGGCGAGTGCGAGCAGAACCGAGGAGATGACTATGTCGATGGTTCTTTTCTGAACCCAGTTCCAACCTTGAATCGGCGTTTCGGCGAGGCTAATCACCGGGATGCCGTCGAGATCTTCGACGCCCGCTCGCAGCGCCACATGGGTCAGGTAATCCCACGCCACTTTGACGTCGAGCCCCTCCCGGCTAGCGAACCCGATAAGACTCTTGATCTTCTCGTGGTGTTCGAGGGGGAGAGCGACGTAAAGTGAGTGCACCTGCCGCTCGGCGATGACCAGCTCCACTTCATCGATGGTTCCTACCACCGGGAGCCCTCGATAGCCGGCGAACTCCCCTCGAAAGTCGTCATCGATAAATCCCAGGACACGGAAACCGAGCTCCTGATGGTCGATGAACTTGTCTGCCACCGACCGACCGAGCTCTCCGGCGCCCGCAATCAGGATGTTGCGAAGGCCCTCACCCCTGCGCCAGCGCGCCTCGCGCTGTTTACGGATCAGCGAACGGGTAAGCGTAAGGAGAACGATGTCGAAACCGACGAATAGTCCGAGGACCAGTTGTGAAAATTCATAGCGACCAGAGATCTCGGGCGGCCCGTAGAAGTAGTAGACACGCAGATACAAGGCGACGAACAGGGTCGCCGCGGTACCCATGGCGACCGCCCAAACGATAGAAAAGAGCTCGTCGATGCGGGAGCGCAGTCGCCTAAGATTGTATAGGCCATGTAGATAGAAGAGGAGCGGCCATAATATAGTGATAAGCGGCAGGAGAAGGGCGTACTGACTTAGGGGGTTGATTCCCTTTGTGACCTGAACGATCTCGATGTTGAAACGAACGAAGTACGCGAGAAGAAAGGCGACGTAGGTAGCGACGAGGTCGCCGAGAACGTACAGGACGGTGTGGCTTCGGCTCTGGTGTTTGACCATCTCGAGTTGTCAACCGGTCATAATTATCAAGGCAGGGCAAGCTTTTCGTTGATATAAGCCCTGATGCGGTCTTTGAAGTGCTGGCGAGAAAAGCCGAGCGCCCAGCTCCTAACAGCCTTTCTATTAAAACGCAGCGAAGAAACCCTGTCAATAGCATCGGATAGAGCCTCGGGCGAAGATTCGGAGAAAAAGACTCCGGTCTCCCCGTCCCGCACCGACTCGAGCGCTCCGCCTTCGGCGAAAGCGACCACCGGCCGCCCACACGCCTGGGCCTCCACCGGAACGATGCCGAAGTCCTCTACCCCTGGCAACAGGGCTGCCTGACACCGCTGGTAGAGAGGGCGGAGTTCCCGCTGGGATAGGCCGCCCAGAAAGCGAATGTTCCTGCCGGCTCGTGCTTTGAGCTTGGCCTCTTGTGGCCCGGTCCCGACGATCAGCAGAGGTTCGCTCCTCTTGTTGAACGCATCGATAGCCAGCTCGAGTCGCTTATAGGGGACCAAGGCCGAGACGATCAAGTAATAGTCTTCGGGCTCCTCATCGGTCGGTACGTAGACGTCCGTGTCGACCGGCGGGTAAATGACCTCCGCCTGTCGGCGGTAGTACGTCTGGATGCGCCCTGCCACGTGCTTCGAGTTGGCGATGAAATGGTCGACGCGCGCCGCGGACGCGACGTCCCATTTCCTGAGGTAGTGGGCTATGGGGCCATAGACCAGCCTCGCCTTCACGCCGTTGCCGAAATAGTCTCCGAAGCGATCCCACACGTAACGCATCGGCGTGTGACAGTAGCAGATGTGCATCGAATCTGGAGGCGTTATGACACCCTTTGCCACGCAGTGACTGCTGGAGACGACGAGATCGTAGCCATCGAGGTCGAGCGACTCGACCGCCCAGGGATAGATGGGCAAGTACCAGCGATAAAGGCTTTTTACCGCGGGAAATTTTTGCGTGAAGGCGGTACGTATCGGATGGGACTCGATGATCTGGCTCGTCGAGTCGGGGATGTGCACCATCGTAAAGAGCGTGGCATCTGGGTAGAGCTCGCAGAGAGCCTCCAAGACCTTTTCGCCGCCCCGGAGCCCGGTGAGCCAATCATGAATTAGAGCGACTCGCATGTGTGGTCTGTGCCTCGGCGGACGGAGTGCCGCTGATTCCCAAAGCTTGCCGGTACGCCTGATGGACTTGTGCCGCCGAGCCTTCCCAGGAGAATTGCTTCGCGCGCTCGTATCCATCGGCGATGAGTCGGTTGCGCAACGTGGGATCGGTCAGTATTTCGCGGATGGCCTTTGCGATCTGATCGATATTGTAAGGATCGACGGTGAGCGCCGCATTGCCGACGACCTCGGGTAGCGAAGAAATGTTGGATGTCACTACTGGAGTTCCGTTCGCCATCGCTTCTAGTGGAGGGAGTCCGAAACCCTCGTAGAGAGACGGAAAGGCGAACACGTCGGCGATTTTGTACAGAGCCACTAGGGTCGGCTCGGGAACGAAACCGAAGAAACGCACGTTGCGCCGAACCTGATGGCGCTCCACCGTCCGTCGGAGGGATGGGTACTTGGAAATGTCGTCACCCACGACGATGAGGGTCAGGTCCGAGTACTCGGGATCTTCCCGGACCTTGGCAAACGCAGCGATCAATCTCTCGACATTCTTGTGTGGTTTGATGTTTCCAACGAAGAGGACAGTTCTCCCGAAGATCTGAAACCTTTCCTTTACCTGAGCGAGCTCTTCAGCGGAGAGTCCTTCGGTAATAGCACTGTCCAGTCCATTGGGAATGACCACGATCTTATCCGGGCTCACTTCGAAAAAAGTCAGCAGGTCTCTTTTCGACGAGTCGGAGACCGTCAACACGAGCTCGGCCTTCTCGAGGGCTCGCCGAATCATGTAGCGCGCATAGTGGCTGGCCATACGTGACGGCAGATACTGAGGGAAAAGCAAATGGATGACGTCGTGTATCGTTACGACCGATCGGCACGGAGTCATGAGGGGCAAAACGTAGTGTGGCGTGTGGAACAAATCGACGCGCAGGCGTCGCAGAGCTGCTGGAATACCGATGTGCTCGCGGATCGAGTAGTTGGGGGCACTGACCCGGACGGGAGTGACGTGAGCGTTGAGAGAGCGAACCAGTTCCTCATCCTGCCGATAACACAAGAGAAAGTACTCGGTCTCCTGATCCACGCTCGGTAGGTGCTTGATGAGGTTGCGAATGTACGTGCCGATGCCGAAGTCGTTGATCTTTCGGACATCGAGGGCGATTTTCATGGATCGAGCTACTAATGAATGATTTCGAGGCCGAGGAGTGTAAGCAAAATGAGGTAAGCGCACCAGGCGATAACCACACCGACACCGTGGACACGAGGTTTCCGCGAAAGGATCAACACGACCAATAGCACTACGATGGCCGCGTTGAAACCGGCGCCCAGAGGCAGACCGCCTCCGAAAAGCACGTCCCCTCCAATCACCCATAGCTGTACGATCGCGAGCAGCCAAAGGAAACCGCGGCTCACGACGTGACCTACTCCGCGCTCCTCGGCGCCGGCGAGCGCCGCGTCTTTCAGCAAAAGGTTAGTAGCGAGAAAAAGGACAATCGGCCCGCTGATAACGTAAAGGAACGCGATGAACGTCCATTCCTTTGTTCCCAGGATCTCCGCCGTCTGCCAGAAGAGATCGAAGTGCACCAAAAGCAGCAGGAGAATCCAGCTAATGTGACAGGATTTGCGCCTAATTCTCACGCCGTGCGCTACTTCCTCGGCCAACGATGCGAGAATGTTTGCGATCCCTAACGTCAGGATCGTCACGAACATGATCGCGACGAGCAGGGTCTTAGGTTCCGTCATGCGGCGCTATGATACAACAAACTCTGCGAGAAGGTCCCGCCATGCGTCTGCTTCCCGTGCCGGATCGACGAAGTGGGTAAGGCGTTGGCAGGTCTGTACAAGCGTTTGGAAAAACGAGTGGTCGGACTCGGCGCGCTCGAGAAGAGTTGATAGCTGCTGGGTATGTCCCGTCTCGAAATACCCGGGATAGTCGTCACCAAGAATCCCAACATTGCCGGGAATTCGACTGGCGAGAATCGGAACCGAGGCGGCGATAGCTTCCGAGGCGACATTGGCACCGCCTTCCAGAAGGGAAGAGATGACGAGGAGGTGGCTCCCGCTGAGAAGCTTCTTCGACTCTTTTCGAGATAGGCCCTCGATCCAGCGGTAACGCGGGTTTTGGCTTTCTTCTTCTCGTGCCTCTTGGGCTGCCATTTCGCTCAGCGCCTGGCCGGCGTGAATGACTCGAGTGCGGGACGTGGACGGAAGAAGGCGCGCCGCATATGCCGCGCGCAGTGGGTCCTTCACCTCGCGTAGGTGCGCGAGAACACATACCTGGAAGACATCCATTGGTTTGGGGCTGGTCTGAACCGGCGCCGTCGCGGATTGAAAAATCACACGGGTCTTGTCGTGCAGATGTGAAGGAAGCTCCTCGATGGCTTTGGGCTGAAGCACGACCAAACGGTCGGCGATCTCGATGGAGTGTTGTGCTTCGGGCGAGACTTTGATGTCACGGTACACATCGGTTCCAGCTAGTCCGACGATGATCGGTCGACCGCGGTGGCGCTCTCGGAATTCCACGACGGCTGCTGCGCTGCGACGAGCATGAAGTGCGATGAGAATGTCTTGGGCCGTACCTTCGTACGTCGTCGTGATCGCGACCCGATGTCCTAGCTCGACGAGGAGCTCCGCCCAGCGACTGGCCGTGACCGCGTTTCCGAGGAGGGCATCGGGCGAAGCGGGAGTGACGAGGGCGACTTCCATACGGAGGCGCTCAGATAGCGCAGGTGCGGAACCCCCCGAAGACGTCTCGGCGATGGGGCTGGTAGAAGTTTCTCCAGGTGTTCCTAATTAGAAGGGAACGTGTGGTCCAGCAACCACCTCTTAGAACTTTGTGATCATGGAACCATGGCTGGGAGTAGTCCTTGTAGGGGTCGGGAGTGAACTCTGGGTACGGTCCGAAATCGGTGCTCGTCCACTCCCAGACGTTACCGACCATTTGCCGGCAACCAAAAGCGCTGTCTCCCGCCGGTAGGGCGTCGACCGGAATGCACCCTCGCGCCGCCCAGTTCAGGTTAGCCCGCTCCGGTGCGGGGGCGTCGTTGCCCCAGGGGTATTTCCTTTTGCGACCGTCGGTCCCCAGGGACGCTGCAAACTCCCACTCCACCTCGGTGGGTAGTCGTCTACCGGCCCAGCGACAGAAAGCATCGGCCTCGAACCAGTTCACGTGTATGACGGGTAGGCGGGGCTCGAGGGGAATCCATGAGTCGAAATGGCGCCGATGCCAGGTACTTGGGTTGTCCTTCTTCCAATAGACGGGATGACTAGCGTCCGCCCCTTCTTTCCAGGCCCACCCTTCTGGAATCCAAAGGTCTCTACGCCGGTAACCATCGTCGTCCACGAAAGCGGCGAATTCTTCTTGCGTAACCTGTGTTCTAGCCATCGAGAACGGTTTGACCTCGACGGGGTGTGCCCACTTTTCATTGTCGAAGACGAAGGGCAGGTCGGGGCCCGCGCCCAGCCGGAAGCGGCCGCCAGGAATGTGGACGTCTCCGAGGATTGTATCCGGAAGATCGACCGGGCGAGGCTCGGGAAAATTGCGAAACGGGGGGTAACAATAGGAATGTGTTTGCCGGGTGTAGGTGAATGCCTCGGCATGCATACACTCATGGAGGATGCTCAAGAGGACAAAATAAGTACCCTCCGGCCCGGGTTCGTCCTCGCCGAGCTTTTCGCTCACCCTGTCTCGAACCTGTTCGATGTAGTCGAAGGTCGCTTGCCGGCCGGGCAGCCTGAGATCCCAGCGCACCTCATGATCGACTGCGGCGGAATCGTAAAGGGTGTCGCCTTGCTCGAGAAGGGGTAACTGTTTGCTCCAGTGACGAAGGACCCATCTTTCTTGAAACCAACCCACGTGGCCGACTTCCCAAAGAGGCGGGTTGACGATGGCGAGGCGAGGCCCCATTAGCTCCTCCGCGGTCAGATCCGAGACGAGATCGAGTGTGCAGGCGCGAACATCCGAGGCCATTTGATTGAGCTTGGACGCGGGGAGGGGAGCCGCTGTCGACATCGCGTCAGTTGCCGGAGGAGCTGCTCTCTCGCAGCCATCGGTCGAGCCAACCGAGGACCGTGTCATACCAGAGAATCGAATTCGCGGGTTTCAATACCCAGTGATTCTCGTCGGGGAAGTAGAGGAGCTTGCTCGGTATACCCCTTCGTTGGAGTGCGGTGAAGGTCGCGATTCCTTGCGTTTCGACGACTCGAAAGTCATCGGCGCCGTGGATCACCAGCATGGGTGTTCGCCAGTTCTGAATGAAGTCGATCGGGTTGTGGTTGCGGTAGCCGTCTGGATTGTCCCAAGGCGTTCCGTGGTGCTCCCATTCGGGAAACCAGAGCTCCTCCGTGGCGAGGTAGGCCATCCGTTCGTCGATGTTGCCGTCGTGATTCACCAGGCACCGAAAACGGTTGGGCCACTTGCCGGCGATCCAATTCACCATGTAGCCGCCGAAGGAACCACCGAGTGCGGCAACCCGGTCGCCGTCCAGCCAAGGGTAACGCTCGACCGCTGCGGCGAGTCCTGCGACCAGATCCATCAGTGCTTTGCCTCCCCAGTCTCCTCGAATCGAGTCGGTGAAGGCTTGGCCATAACCAACCGAACCATGGAAATCGACCATCACCACCGCGTAGCCGGCTCCCGCATACGCTTGAGGATTCCATCGATAGTGGAAATCGTTACCAAACGAACCTTGCGGCCCGCCGTGAATCAGGAACGCGATGGGATACTCTTTCGTCGCATCGAAGTCGGCAGGCTTAACGACGTAGGCGGACACGGTTTCGTTGTTCCAGCCCTCGAAGGTGAACTGCTCCGGCTCTCCCATGCGAACCGTCGCAAGGCGATCGCCATTTATGCGTGTGATCTCAAAGACGTCGGCTCCACCGGAGTCTACCGAGTAAAGCTCCACAGGAGAGCGTAGGTGATCACGGCCGTACACGATCCGGTCACCGGCCATCGCGGGAGAACGGATGCTCCCATCTTTGACAACTGTGCGCGCATCGCCGGTCATGACATCGATGGCAAAGAGTGACACCTGGCCTAGATTCGCCGCGGTGGCATAAATCGTATGGCCGTCCGAGGACCACGTGAACTCTCTGGGTGAACGGTCCCAGTTTTCTGTGAGGTTCCTTGTTTCACCGCCGGGCCAAGAACGAAGCATGATACGGAAACGGTCCGCCTCGTAGCCGACTCTTGACATGGCGAAGTAGGCGAGCGTTCGACCGTCCGGTGAGAACGCCGGTTGTGTGTCCCACGCTCGGTTCGATTCCGTCAGGTTTCGACGAGCCGACGAACCGTCTATGGACACTTGTTGTAGATCGAAGTTCGTGGACCACGCTTCTTCGCGTCCCACGTCGCGGGCCGCAAAAACCAACGAGTGGCCGTCGGGAGTAAATGTAATTTCCTCCGGCCCACCGAACGGCTTCGAAGGTGTGTCGGCGTCCATGCCGGGGGTCGTGTCGAAGGGTCCTCCACCCTCCACGGGCATAACGAACAAATGAGCTCGTCGGCCATCCTTCCAGGTGTCCCAATGTCGGATGAAGAGGTTCTCGTAGATGCGCCCGCCGACGTCGCTGCTCGCTCGCTCCTCGAGCCTTTCTGTCGTGCAGGGGAGATCGGGACAGTCGGGGAAGACTTCCATCGTAAAGGCGAGGTGAGATCCGTCGGGCGAGACCACCAGGTTGCTCACATCGAGAGGGAGATCCGAAGTCTGCAGGGATTCTCCGCCGTTGGCCCGAATGCGCCAAACCTGCGACGAGCCCGAGCGCGTCGAGAGGAACCAAATCTCCTGGCCGTCCGACGACCAGCGCGGATTGAAATCGCTCGCCGGGTGCGTCGTCAGTCGCTTCAGACCGCTTCCGTCGACACCCACCAGCCAAAGATCCGTTCTTCCTCGGTTCGCCTCGAGATCCGTCGTGCGCAGCACAAAAACGATTCGCTTGCCGTCTGGCGAGACCTGGAGGTCGGAAATACGCTCCATCGCGAGCATGTCGTGGATGGAGAGAGGATGGGTTTCGGCCGCCAGGTTTCCAACGAGACCGAGGGTGGAAACTAGAGAGACTAGCAAGAGAATCGTGCGACGCATCCAAACCTCCGTAAATTACGCTGGCTTCGTATTTCCGCGCATGGCTACATGCTGCGCGTCATTAGCCGATGGTAACAGACCGGACGTCGTGAGACGCCGGGGTCAGATCCGAAAATGTCACTTTGCTCGGATCCGATTTTGTGCATGAGTTCGTCTATTGCGCACATTATTGGATCCGACCCCTGTGACATTCTGGGGTCTGACCCCGACGCCTGGCCAAGGCCGGTACGAGCACCGTCCTATTTTGGCGCCCGAGGAGATCTTCCCCACTCAAGTCTTCCTCTTCCAGCCCGGTCCCCGAACGACGCGTCCGGGCGTCGCATCCGTGTGCTCGCCGTCCTCGAGCACCTGGGTTCCGTTGACCCAAACATGGACGACGCCGGTTGCGTATTGATGGGGATTCTCGTACGTCGCGTGGTCCTGGATGTCCTCGGGGTCGAAGACGACGACGTCTGCGAAATAGCCCGGTTGAAGCGAGCCTCGGTCCTTGATCCGGAGATTCCCGGCGGGCAATGCCGTCATACGCCGGATTGCCTCTTCGAGGGAAATGATCCCCTCATCCCGCACATATTTCCCGAGAAGGCGTGCGAAGTTCCCGTAGGCACGCGGGTGGGTGCTGGACTTCAAGAAGACGCCTTCCGTTGCCATCGAGCCGGCATCCGAGCCGAAGCTCACCCAGGGTAAAGCCACCTGCTTGCGGACATTATCTTCCGACATCAGGAAATAGACCGCTTGCACGCGGCTGCCATCTTCGATGACCAAGTCCATCGCCGTATCTTCGGGACTGGTGCCCCGCATCTTCGCTACTTCGGCTAGTGTCTTGCCAGTGAGAGGTTTTAGCTCCTCGTTCTTGAACCCCACCAGAAGCGTCCCCTCGGGACCGGCGGCCAGGTTGAAGTTTTCCCATTCGTCGGTCGGGGTGGTCATTTCCTTGTGGACGCGGGCCCGGATGGCAGGATCCTTGAGGCGCTCTACCCATGCTTGGTACCCACCCTCTTGCACCCATGGCGGCATCGTCGCGTTGAGTCCGGTGGATCCGGCGGTGTAGGTGTACATGTCGGCGGTGATACGCAAGCCTTCGGCCCGGGCGGCTTCTACTTTCGCGATGGCCTGATCGAGCAAGGGCCAGTTGGGCTCGCCCCCCGCCTTCAAATGATAAATCTCGGCTGGGAGGTCAGCCTCACGCGCGATAGTAATGAGCTCGTCTACCGCCTCGATAAACCTTTTGCCCTCGCTTCGCATGTGGGAGATGTACATGCCGTCATACTCGGAAGCGACTTTACAGAGCTCGATCAACTCGTCCGTTTGCGCGTAGAAGGCCGGTGCGTAGATCAAAGACGAGCCGACACCGAGCGCACCCTCCTCCATCGCTTGCCGCACGAGTTGTCGCATGCGATCCATTTCTTGGGGAGTCGGAGGACGGTCCTCGAATCCAATCTCGTGAATTCGAACCGTGGTAGCACCGACGAAGGAAGCCACATTGGGGGAGATGCCGCGGCTAACCAAATAGTCAAGGTATTCTCCGAGCGTTGTCCACTCGATGTCGAACTTGATGTCGACTTGCGATTGCAGGAGCGCCTGCTCGGTGCGCTGGTTGACTGGCCCGTACGAGATTCCCTCGCCAAAAACCTCGAGGGTGACTCCCTGTCGGATATCGCCCTGCGAGCGGCCGTCTTCGATTAGGCTTCCCACCGCCCAGCTCAACATATTGATAAACCCCGGAGACACGGCGAGCCCCTCGGCGTCGACTTCCGTATCTCCCCGGGCCCCGCCCAAATCCCCGATGGCGGCGATGCGATCTCCATGGATCGCGACGTCTCCCACGTAGGAAGCGGCACCGCTCCCGTCGTAGATCGTGCCGTTTCGGATGATGAGGTCGAATCGCTCCGTTGGGGCCGAAGAACAAGACCAGCTAAAAAGGATCAGAAACAAGTAACGTCGGGGCATTGGAGCCTCCTGTAGAGAACGCTCTAGTCTACATCGAGCAAAACCGAGAGTTCATCTCGGTACACGGCACCCCAGGCCAGAGTCGCCAAGGTGTACGTTCCTATGAGCGTCAACGCGTAGCCGGGGTGCATCGCGGCAAGCGCGTGACTCGCTCCGACAACCGTGGCACCTATCAAGAGGACTAGCAACCAAGCTTGTAACCAAACGGCACTTTCTCGGACCAACGTCGCCGCACCCCGAGGCGACAGAACCGGGCACTAGAACGCCGTACCAACGAAGTTGGTACCACCTCTTTTACCTCTCCCCCGACCGCGGGGGAGAGGTCGCTCGCCGAAGGCGGGCGGGTGAGGGGGCATTGAAAGATGGCTTCCATCCGTTACTCCCTCTCCCTCAGGGAGAGGGCCGGGGTGAGGGTCGTAATTGAAGTCCCTTTCCGTTACTCCCTCTCCCTCAGGGAGAGGGCCGGGGTGAGGGTGGTCGTGGATAGCGGCGACAAAGTCGAGTATCGATTTCATTGTTGCCGTCAACTAGAAGTTCCAAACGAGGTCGAAGAGCATTTGTTGCAAGCGTCGCTGGGCGCGGCCACCTAGGACCCATTTGGCGCCGATCTTGAAAAGGAGGTAAACCTTCAAGAGTCGAACCTTCCCGCGGCCGTAGTGTTTCTTGTAGAAGTAGAGCTGACTGCGTCGGTACTCGAAGCTAGCTTTTTCTCGATTCCCTTCCGTCGACTTTCCACGCAGGTGGATGACCTCTGCCTCCGGCGTGTAAAGAACACGGTAGCCAGCGCGACGCACCCTCTGGCAGTAATCCACCTCTTCGGTGTACATGAAGAAACAGTCGTCGAAATATCCGACCTTGTCGAGAAGCTCGGTCCTCAGCATCATGCAAGCACCGCTTACCCAATCGGGAAAGGCTTCCTGCTTGCTTCTTTTCTCTATGTAGCCGCGGAAGAAGCGATTGCCCCTCTCGTAAAATTTGGAGAGCAATTTCTGGCTTGCTTCGGCGCGAAAGTTGAGCATGTCACCATAGGAAATTTGCACCGAGCCGTCTTCGTTCCTCAAGAGTGGGCCCAACACACCGACGTCCGGTCTTTCCTCCATGATGCCCAACATGGCATCGATCGCACCAGACTTAACGAACGCGTCGTTATTGAGCAACAAGAGGTAGTCGCCCTTCGCTTCCCGCATGCCGAGGTTGTTGCCTCCTGCGAAGCCGAGATTGTCGGGAGACCCGATGGCAACTACCTCTGGAAAGTCGCGGGTAACCATTGGGAGACTGCCGTCGGTGGAGGCGTTGTCTACGACAATGACCTCGATCGGTCGATGAGACGTCTGGTCATAGAGCGACTGGAGGCAGTGCTTGAGGTGGATCTTGGCGTTGTAACTGACGATCAGGACGGTCAGTTCCATCAGCTTTTCGAGCCCAGCCGCTCATAGACGGCCAAGGTTTTGCGAGCCGTCTCTTCCCAGGAAAACGAAGTGACTCGCTTCGAGCCGGCTTCTATGAGTTGTCCGCGCTCTCGGTCGTCGCCCCAAACCCGCTCGATGCCGGACGCAATCGCTTCAGGATCGGTTGGGTCCACGTAGGTAGCCGCCTCCGCCGCCACCTCGCGATGGGTGGGAATGTCAGAGGCTACGACCGGGAGCTCACACGCCATGGCTTCGAGAACCGTAAAACCGAATCCCTCCCATAGTGCGATGCTTGCCAGAGCACGCGCCCGCCGGTAGACCACCGGCAAGTGTTCCGAAGGCACGTAACCCAACTTCACAACACGAGAGCCTAAACGGTGTTTGTCGATGGCGCTGTCGACAGCTGCTTCATCCATCCCTGGTCCGCCCGCGAGCAGGAGCATGCCGTCCCAACCTCGGCGCACCAGTTGCGCTACCGCTTCCACCAGCCGGGGCAAGTTCTTCCGCGGCTCCAATGTTGCCACCGAAAGCAAGTAGCGCGGCGGCAGCTTGTACCTGGCACGGATACGTTCTTCGTCGCCAGAATGCTCGGCGCCGATCCGGAAGCTCTCGATGTCGACGCCGTAGGGTGTCAACACCACCTTCCGCTCGTCGACCCCGAGCTCTCGGACGAGGTCGTCTTTGGTGGTCCGGGAGCCGGTGAGCACTGCGTCGGCGCGAGCGGCATGTGCCTTCACCAAAGGGACGTAGTCGCGTCGGATCTCGGCCTCTGTCGCCTCGGCATGCCGGTAGAAGAAGATGTCGTGGATGGTTACGATGGCTCGACCGCGTCTCGATGGCAGAATGAGTGGATGAGGCGAATGCGTAATGTTGAACGAGCGTCCGGTCAGAAGGTCGAGCGAAGGTTGTCCTGTACGGTGCCACAGAGCGTTCAACACGGAGACCGGGATCCTTCGATCGACGAGCTCGAAGTTGGGCGGAAGGGCGCCTACCTGCGCTCGTTCTCGCAGCGAGCTGGAGAAGAGCGTATAGCGGTTCTCCGAGTCGATGCGGGCCAAGGCGCCGGTTAGGCCGGCGACGTAACGGCCCACTCCGGTTAGCCGAGATAGCGCAGGCCGGTAGTCGATTCCAACGTTGAGGTTGGGCATGCTCCGCCGCGGATGATAGCACGCCCGCACCCCGGTCGATGGTCACCGATGGTGTTCGCCGTCGTCGTTTTTGACCTTATAATAGAAAACCATTCTGTCTTGTTTACTAAAGGAGTCGTTTGGTTCATGAAGATTTGTGTCGTGGGTACGGGCTATGTCGGCCTGGTCGTCGCTTCGTGTTTTGCAGAAAACGGCAACAGCGTCATCGGTGTGGATATCGATGAAGAGAAGATAGACCGACTCTCAAAGGGGGAAAACCCCATCTACGAGCCGGGGTTGGACGAGTTGCTCAAGAGAAACCTGCAGGAAGAGAGGCTTTCCTTTAGCACCAACCTCCCGGAAGCGGTCAAGGTTTCGGAGGTCGTCTTCATCGCTGTCGGCACGCCCCCCAGCGAGGATGGGTCCGCGGATATGAGCAACGTCCTGAGCGTGGCCGAATCGATCGGCCGGGCGATGAACGGGTACAAAGTCGTGGTCCTCAAGAGCACCGTCCCGGTGGGAACGCACCAAAGGGTAAGAGAGACCATTGCCGCTTTCACATCACAACGCTTCGGAGTGGCGTCCAACCCTGAGTTCTTGAAAGAAGGGGCCGCGATTGAGGACTTCATGCGTCCCGATCGGGTAGTCGTCGGTACCGACGACGCAGAGGTCGGCCAATTGATGACCGAGCTCTACCGTCCATTGGTGCGGACCGGCAACCCGATTTTGGTGATGGACCCCGCTAGCGCCGAGATTTCGAAATACGCCGCCAACGCGATGCTGGCCAGCCGCATCAGCTTCATGAACGAAATCGCGCGTTTATGCGAGTCGGTTGACGCGGATGTGTCGCAGGTTCGCAAAGCGATCGGAGCGGACAGCAGGATCGGGCACGCTTTTCTCTTTCCTGGGGTGGGTTACGGGGGATCCTGTTTCCCCAAAGACATACGAGCCTTGCTCCATACCGCCGAGGAAAAGGGCGTCGACCTCGCGATCGTGAGAGCCACCGAGAATGTGAACGAAACGCAGAAACGATTCTTGCTACCCAAAATCTTGGGGCTCTTCGGCGGAGAGCTGAAGTCTGTGACGCTCGCCGTGTGGGGACTTGCCTTCAAGCCTAGAACCGACGACATGCGAGAAGCTCCGTCGATAGTGTTGATCGAGGAGTTAGCGAAAAGGGGAGCCCACCTTCGGGTCTTCGATCCCGAAGCTATGAAAGAAGCCAAGAAGGTACTCTCCAAGTGGGACAAAAGCATCACCTATTGCAGTAAGGGCTATGACGCGTGTGAAGGAGCGGAAGCTTTGATCTTGGTCACCGAGTGGAACGAGTTTCGTGAGCCCGACTTCGAGCGCTTACGCGGCGTGATGAAGCGTCCAGTGGTTTTCGACGGACGAAACATCTACAACCCCGATGTGCTGAACAAGCTAGGATTCGCCTACTTCGGCGTCGGCCGACGGGCCTGAGCTGAGAGATCGATGCCCGCCGTCCTTGTTACTGGGGGAGCCGGTTTCGTCGGCTCACATACCGTACGGGAGCTAGTGCGTCGAGGCGAGCGTGTCGTGGTCCTCGACGATCTGAGCGCGGGGCATCGAGAAGCCGTCGGGGGAGTCGAGCTGGTGGCGGTCGATCTTTCTGCGCCGGCTCAGGCGCGAGAGGGGCTCGACAGCATCTTCAAGAGCGAAGAGATCGATGTAGTGCTTCATTTTGCAGGGAAGGCCTATGTAGGAGAGTCGGTTCGAGCGCCCGGGAAGTATTACAAAAATAATGTGGGCGGAGGCATCGAGCTACTCGAAGCCGTGGCGCGAAACCAGGTTCCGGGGGTGATCTTTTCCTCCACCTGTGCCATCTATGGTGAGCCGGAGGTCGTTCCCATTCCTGAGACGCACCCCCAACGACCGGTAAGTCCGTATGGTCGCACGAAGCGTGACTTCGAGGAAGCACTCGCGGACTTCGAGACCGCCTACGGAACGCGACACGTCAACCTCCGCTACTTCAACGCCGCCGGAGCTCATCCGGATGGTGATCTCGGTGAAGATCATCGCCCGGAGACGCATCTCATCCCTCTGGCATGTGAGGTGGCGATGGGACTCCGAGCGTCACTCGGAATCTTTGGCGACGACTACGGGACTCCCGATGGGACATGTATTCGCGACTATGTGCACGTCGTGGATCTCGCTTCGGCCCATACGATGGCGGTCGATGCTCTTCGTGCCGGCGCTGCCTCCACCAGCTACAATCTCGGGACGGGAAAGGGATACTCGGTGCTCGAGGTAGTTAGTACGGTCGAACGGGTAAGCGGCAAAGATGTTCCCACCGAACGCGCGGAGCGACGCGCGGGAGATCCTCCTCGGCTCGTAGCGGCGAGTGAGAAGATCGAGCGGGAGTTGGGATGGAAGCCGAGCTTCGCCTCACTCGAGGGGATCGTCGAGACGGCCTGGCAGTTCAAGCAAAAGCATCCCAAGGGTTACGGCGAAGCGTGAAAAGCACTCCGCTTGTAGACCCGCTGCTCTCGGTGATCATGCCCGTTTACAACGAACGGGAGACCATTGAAGAGATCGTCACTCGGGTACTCGCCGTGCCCATTCGAGTCGAGCTCGTCGTCGTCGACGACGGCTCTACCGATGGGTCGCGCGACATCCTGAACAAGCTCGCCGGCGAGCGAAACTTCAAGCTCCTTCTGCAGGAGAAAAACCAGGGGAAGGGCGCGGCGGTTAGGAGAGGGTTCGCGGAAGCGACCGGAGACATCTTCGTCATCCAGGATGCCGATTTGGAATACTCTCCGGAGGAATATCCGCAGCTCATCGAGCTCATCGTGCGGGGCAAGGCCGATGCGGTCTACGGTTCACGCTTCTTGGGCCGACACCGGGCGTTTCTCTTCACCCACTACGTGGGAAACCGCTTTCTGACGTTCGTGACCAATGTCCTCTACAATACGATTCTCACCGACATGGAGACTTGCTTCAAGGCCATCCGGGCCGACAAGGTTCGTCAGATGACACTCCGCTCGGACCGATTCGGCATTGAGCCCGAGATCACGGCGAAGCTCTTCAAGATCGGTTGCCGCGTTTACGAAGTGCCTATTACGTACGAGGGCCGGGGCTACGAGGAAGGGAAGAAGATCTCGTGGAAGGATGGCGTCGAGGCCCTATGGGTGCTTCTGAAGTACCGTGTGGTAGATTAGATTCCTCCGTTGAGACCCCCGCCGCCTGCCCCAGCGGAGGGTTCAGAAGATTCCGAGAGAAGACTCTGATAAAATGTTTTGTTTGAGTGAGTTTCATCGATGAATGAACTTCGTCGTCTGTTCCGGCAGGCACGCCCCTATCGGGGCCGATTCCTCCTCGCTTGCGGGGCGATGATCGGGTTCGCCATTTCCTCCGCCGGCCTGGCCTACCTCATCAAGCCCATTTTCGACGATGTTCTGATTCAGCAGGTCAACCTCGAACAGGTGGCCTTGGCGATCATCGCGCTCTATGTGGGGAAGGGATTGTTCTCGTACTTCTCTACGTACCTCATGAGCTACGTTGGCCAGCGCACGGTGATGGATCTCAGAAACCGTCTTTACCGACATATGCTCCGCCAATCGGTGGATTTTTTCTCCGCGAAGTCCACCGGGACGCTCATGAGTCACATCACCACCGACGTCGAGAAGATTCAGCAGTCGGTCTCCCAGGCAGTCGGTGATTTGATGATGCAAGGGTTCGCCGTCGTGGGATATGGCGCGCTCCTGTTTTATTACGACTGGCGTCTTGCGGCCCTGTCTCTCTTGGGGGCGCCGCTGGTGATCTACCCCCTTGTGCGCCTCGGGCGTCGCTTGCGGAAGACCAGCGACACCGGGCTCCTACGTTGGCGCGACATATCCAACATCCTGCAGGAGACGATATCCGGCAGCCGCATCGTCAAGGCGTTTCGGATGGAAGAGTTCGAGTCGAGGCGATTCGCTGGAGCGAGTGAGCGTCTCTTCAAGACGAACATGCACATCACGGAAATCGTATCTCTTCTACCGCCGCTCATGGAGCTGGTAGGCGGAGTCGCCGTCGCCGGGGCCATTTGGTACGGGAGCGCGATGATATCGCTCGGGGAGCTGACGCCTGGCGAGTTCACCTCGTTCGTGGCAGCCCTTTTTCTGATGTACGGGCCGATCAAGAAGCTGTCCCGCGTGAACGCTACCTTTCAGCAATCTCTCGCCGCCGCGGAGCGTGTCTTTTCAGTCCTCGATACTCATATGGAGATCGAGGAGGTACCCGGTGCGGTGGAGCTCCCAGCCCTTCAGAACAAGATCGAGTACGTCGGCGTTAGCTTCACCTACGGAGACGGCGTCGAGCAAGTCCTTCGCAACATCGACCTGCAGATCAAAGCTGGCCAGGTCATCGCCTTGGTCGGGACGAGCGGAGCAGGAAAGACGACTCTCGCCAACTTGATGCCGCGATTCTTCGATCCGGAGGAAGGGTCGATCTTGTGGGATGGTATCGATATTCGTGAGGCGACGCTTTCGTCGTTGCGCGGACAGATCGGTTTAGTCCTTCAGGAAACCATCTTGTTCAACGATACCGTACGAAACAACATCGCCTACGGAGTCGAGTCGACCTCAATGGAAGCCATCAGGGACGCGGCGCAGGCGGCATGGGCGCTCGAATTCATCGAAGAGCTTCCGAATGGCTTCGACAGCATGGTCGGAGAGCGCGGACAGAAACTGTCTGGCGGACAGCGTCAACGGTTATCGATCGCCCGCGCGATCCTGAAGAACCCGCCCTTGCTCATTCTGGACGAAGCAACGAGCTCGTTGGACGCCGAATCAGAGGCGTTGGTGCAACAAGCGATCGAGAACTTGATGGCCAACCGCACCACCGTCGTCATCGCCCACCGTCTGTCGACGATAAGACGCGCCGATCGAATTGTAGTCATCGAGGAGGGAACGGTGAGAGAGACCGGGACGCACGATGAGCTACTTCGCCGGGCGGACAGCGTCTACCGGCGACTCTACCAGCTCCAGTTCGCGGGAGGCGATCCTGTCATCTTGGATGTTCCGCCTACCCATGGTGAGGACGTCACCACATCAAGCAAAGGAGAGGTCGTACAGTGATTCGAAGCATGACCGGATTCGCCAGGGGGCAGTCGGAGAGCGATTCGTATCTCGCCGAGGTAGAGTTACGCTCGGTGAATCATCGTTACCAAGATGTTCGTGTCCGCGTTCCGTCCAGCCTAGCCTGTTTGGAGAGCAAGATCCGCAGGGAGGTGTCCTCTCGTGTCAAACGCGGGAAGGTAGATATCTCTGTGCGATTGAAGCCAAAGGAAGATAGCACCTACCAACTGGAGCTCGACCGGCCGCTTATCGAAGACTTCGTGAAGGTTGCTCGGGATCTGGGGCGGGAGCTGGGTGTTGGCGGCGAGCTGGCACTGTCCGACCTGGTCGGATTTCATCCCGGTTTCAGTGTCAAGGAACGAGACTTGTCGAGCGGTGACGGGGCTTGGAAGGCCTTGGAACCGGCCTTGCAGCAGGCACTCGATGAGTACGATCGGATGAGCCGAACCGAGGGACAAGAGCTCGCGTCGGACATCGATGGGCGCGTCCACATCATCGTCGAGCACATCGACGCAATCGAACGCCTTTCTGCTTCCAGCAAAGAGAAAAAGCGCCAGGAGATCCTGGACCGCATCAAGGAGCTCAATGGGACCGGCATCGAGCCCTCGGCCTTGGCGATTGAAGTGGCGCGGTTGGTGGAACGCAGCGATATCACCGAAGAGATCACACGTTTCCGTAGCCACATCGCCTTGTGGCGGGAGACCGTGGGCGCGGAAGGGCCTTGTGGGAAAAAGCTCGATTTCATCATTCAGGAGATGAATCGAGAAGTGAATACCATCGGCTCGAAATGTCAGGATGCCGCCATCACGGAGAGCGTGATCGCCACCAAATCCGAGCTGGAACGCATCAGAGAACAGGTTCAGAATATCGAGTGAGCAAACGACGTGGCAGTCTCTTGGTCATCTCCGCCCCCTCCGGGTCGGGAAAGACGACCTTGGTGCGCCCGCTTGTCGCGGATGTCGAAGGGCTGGAGTTTTCCATTTCCTACACGACTCGTTCCCCCCGCGCGTCGGAAAAAGACGGTGTGGACTACCATTTCGCTTCGGAGAACGAGTTTCGGTCGAAAATCGAGGCAAACGGCCTCCTCGAATGGGCCGAGGTTCACGAAAGGCTCTACGGAACGGGGCGTACCGAAACGGAAGCCGTTCTTGACCGAGGGGTCGATGTCGTCCTGGATATCGATGTCCAGGGCGCGGCGCAGGTTCAGCAATCCATGCCCGACGCGGTGCTCATTTTCATACTCCCACCGTCTTTTGACGTCCTCGAACAACGGTTGAGGGACCGGCGGCAGAACGAAGGGGCCGATATCGAGCGCCGGTTGACGGTCGCTCGACGTGAGGTTTCGCAATATCGAAATTATGACTATGCTGTAGTCAACGATGAAATCGATCGGTGCGCCGGACTCCTCCGGTCCATCGTTCTAGCGGAGCGGGCGCGGCGCCAGCGGATGGAGCCTATCGTGCGTTCCATCCTGGATACTTTTGAATGAGTGCCAACAAGAAGATCGTCCTAGGGGTCACGGGCTGCATCGGGGCCTACAAGGCCGCGGAGGTCGTCCGAGGCTTGAAGAAGGACGGCTTAGCGGTACAGGTGATCATGACCGCGGGTGCTCGGGAGTTCATCACGCCGCTTACGTTGGAGACGCTTTCGGAGGAGCCGGTGATCTGCGAGCTCTTCGGTCAGGAGCGAGAGGAAGGGATCCGTCACATCTCGCTCACCGAAGAGTGCGAGCTACTCCTGATTGCTCCCGCAACTGCCAACATCCTGGCGAAGCTGGCCCACGGAATCGCCGACGATTTCCTGAGCACCTTCGCTCTGGCCAACCGGGCTCCGGTGATGATGGCGCCAGCAATGAACACCCAAATGCTGTCCCATCCCGCGGTGCAGGCGAACATCGCGACCTTACGCGAAAGAGGCGTCGATTTCATCGAGCCGGGAGAAGGATGGTTGGCCTGTGGCTGGCTCGGGAAGGGAAGGCTGGCCGAACCGGACGAAATCGTGGCGCGGGTGAAAGACCAGCTTTCCGGCCGGTCCAAAAAAAAGTCTAGCCTAGCCGGGCAAACGGTGCTGGTCAGCGCCGGCCCTACCGCAGAGCCCATCGATCCGGTCCGCGTGCTCACGAATCACTCTAGCGGAAAGATGGGTTACCGAATCGCCGAGGCGGCCCGCGATCGCGGCGCTCGTGTCGTGCTGGTGAGCGGACCGACCGCGCTGCCAGATCCACGCGGTGTGGACATCGTGCGCGTGGAAACGGCGGACCAGATGAAAGAGGCCATGCTCGCGCGACTGAACGAGGCGACGGTGGTGGTTATGGCCGCCGCGGTTGCCGACTACCGGCCGGAGACGGAAGAAAAGTCCAAGATAAAGAAGAAGCCGGGTCCCCAAACCCTGAAGCTCGTCCGCACCGATGACATACTCATGGAGATCGGCCGTCGGCGCTCTTCCAAGCAAACGTTGGTTGGTTTTGCCGCGGAGACCGAGGACCTCGAGGCGCGTGCCCGAGAGAAGCTGTCGAAAAAGAAGCTCGACCTTGTCGTCGCGAATGATGTCACGCGGAACGGTGCCGGCTTCGGAACGGATACTAACCAAGTGATTCTCCTCGCCAAGCAGGGTGCCGCCGAGGAGTTGCCCCTTTTGAGCAAGCGGGAAGTCGCGGAACGAATTCTCGACCGCATCGAGGGCATGCGTGAACGCGGATAGCGGCAGACTCAAGGCAGAGTTGGCCGAGCAGATTCGCGAGCGCCTTCGCTATTACTCTTCGATTACGTCCATCGGTTTGCGGCCCGTCTCCGTCTCCGAGACCCCGGCAGCTACCGAGGTGTCGCAAGCTGCGGAGGCCTTGGATGCGATCCGCGAGGACCTCGGCGACTGCACCCGTTGCAAGTTACACAAGGGACGCCAAAATTTAGTCTTTGGCGTGGGGAATCCCAAGGCCGATCTCATGTTCATCGGTGAAGGCCCCGGCTACGAAGAAGATCGACAAGGGCTCCCCTTCGTGGGTCCCTCGGGTCAGTTGCTGACCAAGATCATCGAAGCGATCCAGCTCACACGTGAAGAAGTCTACATCGCCAACATCGTGAAGTGCCGTCCTCCAAGTAATCGAGATCCTGAGCCCGAAGAGATTGCGGCTTGCCGGCCGTTTCTGGAAAGACAGGTGAGCTCCATCAAGCCCAGAGTTATCTGCACACTCGGCCGGGTTGCCACCCAAGCCATGCTCTCCACCGAGAAAGCGTTGGGGCGAGTTCGCGGCCAAGTTTTTTCGTTCGGCGACGTGGCACTCGTGCCCACTTACCATCCGGCATATCTTCTCCGCGATCCTTCAAAGAAGAAAGATTGTTGGGAGGACATGAAGCTCATTCGAGCCTTGCTCGATGAGCGACGCTAGCGATTCTTCATTCCCGCGCTACGCCCGGGTGGCGCTTCCGTTACCCCTTCAGCAAACCTTTTCCTATGGAGTGCCGCGTACCCTGAGCCATCTCGCGCCGGGTTGTCGGGTGAAGGTGCGCTTCGGCCCTCGGGTTCTGATCGGCTGTGTTATTCAAATCGAAGACCAACCACCGGCGCTGCCTGCGGGTACGAGGATCTTGCCGGTTCTTTCGTCATTGGACCCGGAGCCGGTCGTTGCGAAGGAGCTCCTTGCGTTAGGGGAGTGGATCGCGGAGTACTACCTCGCTCCGCCCGGCGAGGTGTTACGGGCTGTCCTACCGCCGGAAACTGGACGGGCGGGAAGCGTTCATTATCGCCGAACCGAGAAGGCCCGCCAGGCCAAGCTCAAGGCCGGCAGTTTGAGAGAACGCGTCCTCCTCGCCCTCGAAAAGCCCATGGCATCCCGTGCCCTCTCCCGTGCGGTGGGAAGCCCGCGGGTCGGTGCACCTCTACGGTTTCTGGTCGACGAAGGATACGTCGAACGCCTCGAGAAGAACCCGTCTGGAGGAATTCCGCAAGTTTGGGCGGCGTCGATTACCAAGGAGGGTCGTCAGGCCCTCGAGTCGGAAACCCTTAAGCTTACCAGTTCCCGCGTTCTAACACTTCTGGCGACCGCCACAGATCCCGTGCCGCTTCGTACAATACGGAGTGAGCTGGGATTGAAACACGATCCGTGTCGAGCCCTTACCAAACGTGGCTACATCGAGCTCATGAAGCAGCGGGCGGCGCCGCAAAGTCCCTGGGGGCGTCTAAACGCTGTCGATGAGGGGCCGCTCACTCCAACCGCAGATCAAACGCGCGTGATTTCCGAGATCGAACAATCAATGTCTCTCGGCCAATTCTCGGTCATGGTTTTGCACGGGGTCACTGGAAGCGGGAAGACGGAAGTTTATCTTCGCGCGGTAGAGTCGGCCCTAGCGGCCGGACGAACGGCGCTGCTGTTGGTCCCTGAAATTGCGTTGACACCGCGACTTGCAGGCCTTTTGCAGCAACGGTTTCAGTCCAAGGTCGCTATTTTGCACAGCGGGCTCGGAAGTGGTGAAAGGAGGGACGAGTGGTGGCGAATACGTAACGGTGAAGCCCGCGTTGTCGTCGGTGCGCGCGCAGCGGTTCTCGCGCCTCTCGAAAAAATTGGTCTGGTGGTGGTGGACGAGGAACAGGAGGGCTCCTACAAGCAAGAGGAGGCGCCTCGCTACAACGCGCGAGACGTCGCGATCAAGCGTGCCCAGGATGCGGGTGCGGTGATCGTTTTGGGCTCTGCGACACCGTCTTTGGAGTCCTACACGCACGCGCTCCAAGGCCGCTACCGTCTCGCGACGCTGCCCGAGCGTGTCGGCGGCCGTCCTCTAGCGCGGGTCGAGCTCATCGATATGAAAGACGTCGTCCGCGCGGAAGGCCCCGAGACCATCCTCTCGGACCCTCTTCGCACCGCAATCGAGAATCGCCTAGCGGCCGGGGAGCAAGCTCTCATTCTTCTCAATCGTCGGGGATACGCAACACAGCTCGTTTGTCGAGAGTGCGGTCTTGCTGCTAACTGCAGCGAGTGCAGCGTCGCGCTGACGCTTCATGAGCGAGGTTCTCTGGCCGTTTGTCACTATTGCGGCTTGGGACGTGCGACACCGAAGCAGTGTGATATGTGCCGGGGTGAGTATCTCCGCCGGCGAGGTTACGGAACGGAAAAGGTGGAGGAGCTACTTAAGCAGGTTTTTCCGAAGATCCGCGCCTCACGCATGGACCGCGACACGATGCGCCGTAAGGGGAGTTACGAGTCTCTACTTTCGCGATTCGCGGGTGGTGAGATAGATCTACTCGTCGGAACGCAGATGCTGGCCAAAGGCCACGATTTCCCGGCGGTCACGCTGGTCGGCGTCCTGGCGGCCGACGTCGGCCTTGGAGTTCCTGACTTCCGCGCCGCGGAAAGGACGTTTCAACTCCTCACACAGGTGGCCGGTCGCGCGGGCCGAGGCAAGAAGGCGGGGGAGGTACTGATCCAAACATTCTCCCCGGATCACTACGCTCTACGCCACGCGAGCGCCCAAGACTACAAAGGGTTCTATGAGGAAGAGATGGCTTTCCGTCGTGCGCTCCATTACCCGCCGGGCATCTACATCATTAATATCGTTCTAGAAGCCGAGGTTATGGCGGTAGCCACGAGACGAGCCCGACGCGTTGCCCAGGCGCTCAATCGCGCCAATCTGCCTGGCGTCGACGTGCTGGGGCCGGCTTTTGCCGCTCGTTCCAAAGTCGCGGGCCGCCACCGCTGTCAGATCTTGCTGAAGGTGCCCCGAGCGCAGCACCGGGAGGTACGCCGCCGTCTTCGCGCGATGGTTCAGGATCCCGATCTCTCGAAACACGTGGTGGTCGACGTGGATCCGATGACACTTTCCTAGTCCCCGCATGCGCCGGGGGTTTGCGGAACGACCTGGTGTCTCGTATGATGAAGTTCCACTCCAAAATCCAATGGTAGAACATTTTTCGAAGCGGGAGAGTTTCCTGCGCGCAAGGGTCGGGCTTGTACTTGCCGTCTTCGGCTTCGCGGTCATAGCAGCTTGTTCTCGCGGCCCCAATGCGGACGCGGTCAGCGTGGTGCTTGTGACCGTCGACACTCTACGCGCCGATCACTTGGGTAGTTACGGAGGCGGGAACCCGACTCCGAACTTGGATCGGTTGGCGAGAGGAGGGTGCGTCTTCTTGGACGCCACCGCGCACAGCCCTCTCACCCTACCGTCGCATGCCTCCATCCTTACCGGAACGACCCCGCTTTATCACGGCATCAAAGACAACGGACGCTACGCGCTGCTCGAGGAGTTCGAAACCCTGGCGGAGATGCTCAAGAAAAGTGGCTACACCACCGCTGCGTTCGTCGGCGGCTATCCGGTTCATTCGCGCTTCGGATTGAGCCAGGGTTTCGATACCTACGACGACAGCCAATTGAGAGTGCGCGGCGAGAGAGAGGCCGATGAGGTTGTGACCGCGGCCCGTGATTGGTTGGATCGGCAAAAGGGCGGCCCCTTCTTTCTCTGGGTTCATCTCTTCGACCCTCATTCGCCTTACAAACCGCCAGAGACTTTGGGCGAACAGTACGCCGAAAGTTATGGCGGGGAAGTCGCTTACGTGGACGATGCACTGGAACGGCTTTTCTCATCGCTCGGGGACAATGTCCTCACGGTGTTCACGTCGGATCACGGAGAGGGTTTAGGCGAGCACGGAGAGGACAATCACGCTTTGTTCATCTACGACAGCACTCTCAGAGTCCCGCTGATCTTTGAAGGCCCGGGGGTTCCGCGCGGGGCGGTCCTTAAAGAACAGACGAGAAGTATCGATATCGTGCCCACGATCTTGGATCTGGTGGACCAGCTGGACCTGTGCTCCGCGTGTCAGGGCACGAGCTTGGTGCCTTTGATGCAGGGCGGTGAGTTCACGCCGGTGACGTCCTACGCAGAGACGTTTTTTCCCCGTTTGAACTTCGGCTGGAGCGAGCTGCGGAGCGTCAGACGTGAAGGCTGGAAATATATCGCAGCCCCCGAGCCGGAGCTCTATGATTTGAACGCCGACCCGAAAGAGCTTGAGAACCTGGCGATGAGTGAGCCGGACCGGCTCCAAGAATTTGCCCGAGCGATCGCCGCGATCGAAGAGAAAGAGACCGGCCCCATCGAGGTCTCGCCGACCACGCCCGACCAAGAAACAGTCGGCCTTCTACGCAGTCTGGGATACGTGAGCTCTGGAAAATCTTCCAACGAGGAAGGACCGCTTCCCGATCCCAAGAGTCGCATCGGCTTGTGGCGGGGTTTCATACGAGGCGTGGAGCATTCGGACGCGGGGAGGTTTGACGACGCCATTCGAGAGCTGGAAGGGGTTCTCAAAGAGGATAGTGGGATGCTTGCCGCCCGGGGCTATCTCGCAGAAGCGCATTTCAATCGTGGCGACTATGAAGCGTCCGCAGCCGAGAGCCGAGAATACCTCGTGAGGGATCCCAGCGACTTTCAGTCGACTTACCTGTTGGCCGAGGCGGATCTGCGTTTAGGGCGGGTGCATGAAGCCGTCAACGGATTCGAGAATGCAGCTCGTCTCGATCCGACTTCGGCGGGTCCGTTGGCGAGGCTCGCCAACTTGTATCTTCGAGAAGGGAAGGATGCCAAGGCGCGAGAGCTCATCGACTCCGGCCTGGAGCGTGATCCTCGTAATGCCCTAGCCCTCTTCGTGCACGGGAAGCTTCTCCTGAAGGCTGGAAGGAGCGAGGAAGCGGAGAGAGCGTTCCGTGATTCTCTGGCTGCTGATCCAAGCGAGCTGGCCGTTCGACTGCAGCTCGCGAACCTTCTTCTTGATCAAAATCGCGCCGCCGAGGCGGAGGGCATCCTAGCCAAGGGCGTGGTGCAACAGCCGGACAATCCGTGGCTCCATTTCGCGCTCGGGAGGGCTCAGGCCGCCTCGGGGCAAGACGAGAAAGCCGCACAAGCTTTCCGAATGTCCCTCGAGCTGAATCCCAATCAGCCGGAGCTCAAGAGGTTTCTCGAGCAGTACGACGCCCAGAAGGGTGAGCGCTAGGCCTGACCGGCAATGTGAGGAGGGGCGCCTCCTGGGCTTCCTCGCCTGTCACCCGCAGCCGAACTATCCCGGCGAAGAGTCCAAACACAAACCGGCTCTTGGTATCGGTCTCCGCGATATAGAACCCGGAGAGCAGGCCAAAAGGGGAGGCGACATGATATATAAGCGGCCTGTGACAGTCGACGCACGTCATTCCTCGCCTGCCAACAAGCTTCGAGCTCTTTTGCAGCGCCCCGGGATTTTGCCTTTTCCGTGCTGCTATGACGCGCTCTCGGCGCGACTGATCGAAGCGGCGGGCTTTCCTCTATCATTCATGAGTGGCTTCGCAGTGGCAGCGGCTCGGTTTGGACTTCCCGACACCGGGCTCGTCTCCTACGGCGAGATGCTCGAGCAGGGGCGGAACATTTGCTCGGCCGTTTCCATCCCGATCATTGGCGATGGCGACACCGGCTACGGCAACGCGGTCAACGTGAAACGCACGGTGCGCGGCTACGCCGATGCCGGATTCGCGGGTGTGATGATCGAAGACCAAGTCTGGCCGAAGCGATGCGGTCATACGAAAGGGAAGGCCGTTGTTTCGCGAGGAGAGGCCGTCGCCCGAATCCATGCGGCGGTGGATGCTCGCGATGAGGGTGCCGACATTCTCGTCATGGCGCGGACCGATGCGCTCGGCACCGACGGGCTAGACGAGGCACTTGCAAGGGCGAAGGCGTTTTCCGATGTGGGTGCGGACATGCTCTTTGTGGAAGCCCCAACGTCCGAAACCGAGATCCAAGAAATTTGTCGCCAAGTCCCCGGTCACCACATGGCCAACATGCTCGAAGACGGAGCAACACCCATTTTGTCGGATGAGCGACTGCAAGAGATTGGGTTCAAGCTGGTCGCCCATCCCTTCACCGTCTTTGGCGCGAGTATCTCCGCGATGAAGGAGGCTCTCGGCGCCCTTCGAGAAGGCCACCCCAAGGCGCACATCTCGTTCAAAGAGCTTCGAGAGATTGCCGGCTTCGAAGACTACTACCGTGAGGAAGACCGGTACCGAAGTGATTCGGACTCCTAGGAAGGCTTCGCCACGGTCTCTGTCTTTAACTAAAGACGAGTGCCACGGTGTCTTTGAAACTGAACCATAAGATGACGCTAATAAAGGGTGGGATCACATAGCGCAGCAGGAACATCGCCACCGGAATCAGTCGACGGAAGAGTGGAGACGTTCCTTCCATGAGCTCCGAGTCGGGATGCTTCATGGCCCAGCCTACGAAGAGCGCCACCCCTAAAACGCCTCCCACCACCAGCAGTTCGCCGACTACCTTGTCCAAAACTCCCAGCGTGTTCTGAGACATGGCTGGGAAAAGACCGGCCACCGCGGCGCCGCCGCCGGCGATTACCGCTGCCGTCTTCCGCGAAAGCTTGAACTCATCCATGAACGAAGCGGTGCCCACCTCGAGGAGCGAGAACGAAGAAGTGAGTCCTGCCACCACCAAGGCGACGAAGAAGATAAAGCCCACCACCCGGCCCATCGCCCCCATTTCCAAGAAAGCCCCGGGGAGCGAAATGAAGAGCGCACCAATCGTACTCTCGCTGACCTGATCGTTCAGCCCGAGAGCAAAGATGACGGGAAACACAATGAGGCCAGCGACGAACGCGACGGAGAAGTCAGAGAGAGAGACCAGGGCCGCTTCTTGATTGAGATTCGCTCGGGGCTGAAGGTACGAGCCATACGTGATCATGATTCCCATGCCGACGCTCAGCGAAAGAAAGGCTTGGCTTGCGGCTTGCTGGAACACCCTGGGGTTCAGGAGCGCATCGAAAGAAGGCATTAGGTAGAACGAGTAACCCTCAGCCGAGCCCGAGAGGGTCGCCGCCCACACCATTAGACCAATGAGAATGACAAAGAGGGTGGGCATCAATATGAGTCCCGCTCGTTCGATGCCCTTCCGCACGCCCGCCATGACGACCAAAATGGTCGCCGCCATCAAAACGAGATGAAACTCGATCGCGGGGAGCCCGGTCGATACCTCGGCATACCGGTCGGCGGGCGAAGCGGCGAACCCTGAGAGCGCGTCGATGGCGTACCGAAGCGACCAGCCGCTGATGACGGAAAAGTAGGCAAGGATGACGAGCGGTGTGAAGATGAGGAGCCAACCGAGCGGAACCCAACGAGGGCCGCCGAGCTCTCGTAGGGCACCGACGGGGGAAAGACGGCTCCGGCGTCCGATGGCAAACTCCGCCGCCATGATCGGCACGCCGATAAGAAAGGTCATGAGAAGGTACAAGAAAACGAAGGCGGCCCCACCTCCTTCGGCGGTTTGGTAGGGGAATCGCCACATGTTCCCGAGGCCCACTGCGCTCCCCGCCGCCGCGAGCACGAACCCGAGCCTCGTTTCAAAGACCTCTCGATTCTTCTCCACGTTCACTCTCTCCTGGGCACACCGGCAGCCGTCGCGAAAAAATCCGGGGTCAACAAATGATGGACTCCCGCTGCTCGAGCTCAGCGAGCGGCAAAGGCGCCGTTCCTCACGTCTTCCGCGTATTGCCCGATCGCTTTGCGGAGCTGCTGGCCCGCGTCGACGTAACGTCGCGCCCAATCTCCGGTGGGAGCCGGGTGTAAGGCAAAAAGGTCGTGGAACACCTGGACCTGTCCGTCACAATGAGGCCCGGCTCCGATTCCAATAGTCGGGACGGACACCTCCTTGGTCACTCGTTGCGCGACGTCATCCGGTACCGCCTCCAGGACGAGCATGAAAATTCCGGCGTCGGCCAGGGCTCGCGCGCTATCGACGATCTCGTTCGCCGCGTCCTCGGTACCGCCGTGGGGAGCAAAGCCACCAAGAACGTGGACCGACTGCGGAGTCAGTCCGAGGTGCCCGACGACCGGGATGCCGTGTCCGACCATCGCCCGCACTTGCGCGACGATCGTCCGTCCGCCTTCCACTTTGACGGCTTGGGCCCCAGCTTCTTTCAGGCAGCGCCCACCGGAACGGACAGCGTCTTCGGTGGTTGTTTGGTAGGTCATGAATGGAAGGTCTGCAATCACCATCGCCTTCTGAGAGCCGCGGACAACCATCCTCGTGTGATAGATCGTCTCGTCGAGCGTGACCGGTAACGTATTGCTGTAACCTTGCCCAACGATGCCAAGGGAATCCCCGACGAGAATCGTGTCCACGGCATCGTCGACAACGCCTGCCATCCAAGCATCGTAAGCGGTCACCATGACGATCGGCTTGGTGCCCTTTCTTTCACGAATTTGCGACGTGGTGAGTCTCATCGATGACACCCTTTCGTTAGCAGCCGAGGCTGGACAGCGCGCCGACGCTAGCCTGGGCATCCTTGACATTCATAGTAGCGGAGACTAGTAATATTAGCGTCGCTTCGTCAAGTTCGGAGGAGGGCCAGTCCTTCTAAGCAAGGAGCGTTACGGTGGATGTAAAGCCTTTACCCGGTCCCTTCGGCGCCGAGATCTCAGGCGTGGACCTCTCCCAGCCCATGGATGACACCGCCCAACGGGAGCTCCTCGATGTCTTCCACAAACACCAGGTGATCGTCGTCCGGAACCAAAAGCTCGAGTTCGACCGGTTCGACCGGCTCACCAAGTGCTTTGGTCGACAAGACGCTCACTTCTTGGATCACCTGCGTCTCAGAGGGCACCCGGCCATCCTGATGTTGTCGAACCTCTTCGAAAACGGGAAACCCCTTGGTGTTTTCGAGGGTGCTGCCTTCTGGCATACCGATGTCGCCTATCGCGATCCGCCGAACAGCTCCACCATCGTCTACGCGCTCGAATGCCCAAAGGGCGGATGTCCCACGCATTTCGCCGACACATTCGGGGCCTACGACGCCTTATCGGACTCCATGAAAAAGCGCATCGACAAAATGTCGGTCCTTCACCATTACGGTAACCGTGCCGACATGGATGAGGAGTCTCAGACCTCGGCGGAGAGGCTGACTCCGGAACAAAAGAAAAACGTGACCAACGTGTTCCACCCCTTGGTTCAGCGGCACCATGTCACGGGACGCAAGTCACTGCACGGAGTCGCGGGCAGCTCGTTCGGGATCGTGGGGATGCCTGACGATGAAGCCTTGGACTTGCTCGACGAGCTCAAGGACCACGTCCTCCAGCCTCAGTTCATGACCAGTCATGACTACTCCGTGGGCGATGTCGCCGCGTGGGATACGTTTTCCACACTCCACAAAGCGACGCTTCAAGACCCCGCAACGACGCCGGAAACGCGACGGCTACTTTGGCGGGTGAGTGTCACCGGGAAGCCTCCGGTTTATCAGGGACACACCGCCACCGGGTGAGGAGAGCTTGGTAGCGACGAGTTGAATCGGTAGCTCCAGTACCGTTCGTCAAAGGCCAAGACCCTATGAGTCATCTCAAACACCGGCGTTAAGAATGAAGGGTTTACGGGCGTCTTCGGCTTGCCAGCAAACCAGTTTCCTGGTATTATGGCGACATGAAGACCACGCTAGACCTACCGGACGAATTGATGCGGGACATTAAGATTCGGGCCATCAAGGAGAATCGCAAGCTCAAGGACGCCGTCGCCGACCTGCTGAGGCTCGGGCTTTCGCAGAGAGGCGCCGGGCCGGCAACCGTTCGTAATCGGGTCATGCTGCCGCTCGTCCAGTGCGCTCACGAAGCCCCACGTGGTGAGGAGATTACGCCGGAGCGTGTGGCGAGCCTCCTACTCGCGGAGGACGCCTAGGCCCGACGTGGTACTTTGCGATAGTAATGTTTGGCTGGCGCTAGCTCTTTCCAAACACGTCCACCATACTGCGGCCCGCGAGTGGTTCGAGGCTGTCGACGAACTCGCGTCTGTGTGTTTCTGTCGGGCTACCCAGCAAACCTTTCTTAGATTGCTCACCAACGTCTCCGTCCTTGCCCCGTACGGAAATCCGCCCTTGACGAATGGGGAGGCTTGGGAGACCTACGAGGCGTTTCTCGCCGACGACCGCATCGTGCTGCGTGCGGAAGAACCGGCTGGGCTCGAGAGTCGCTGGAAGCGTTTCGCGGTGCGCCATACTGCTTCACCCAAAATTTGGATGGATGCCTATCTCGCCGCCTTCGCGCTCGCCGGAGGATACCAAATGGTGACGACGGACGCTGCGTTCAAGCAGTTCCGGGGGGTGGAGTTCCGGGGGGTGGAACTCGAGCTGCTTGGGAATCAAGGACTCCGCTAGTTTCCCTATTCCACGGTTACCGTGATGGCCTTGTCTCGGATCGACCAGCCTCGGGCCCGGAGCTCCTTCTTGACGAGAGGGGAGCTCTCACCTGTAAGCCAGACCTGGACACTTTCGTCGGCGTAGTGCCCGCTCAGCCATTCGATCTCGCCGTCAACGTATTTCTGCAGCTCTTCGGTCCACACCATGTAGTCGATGGGAACGAGGTACGCGATGCGGTTCGCACCCAGCTTTGCAATCGCGTTCATGCCGGGGATGACTTCGTACACGGTGCCCTTCTCCTGGTGAAAGGTGTCGAGTAGGGCGGCGCTCTCGGTGTAGAAGAGCGCTTCGTCCTCGGTCTGTGCCTCGGCGGCGTGCGCCACGAAGTCGCCGATGCCGGGAGCGTTGCCCAGCGCGTAGAGGGAAGCGACGAGCACCGTCTTCCAGGTCAGCGTGTAGTGCTGGTTCAAACGGAAGTCCCGGCTGAACTCGCTGGGAACCTTCATTTCGTTCAACCGTTCTTCGTTGAGTTTTTCGATCTCGTCGGGGTCCTTCTTCCAAACGAGATCGGAAACGCCGGTCGAAAGCGTGACCACCATTGGAATGGGAACGACGACGCTCGTTGTGATGCGACCGGCGGCCTCGAAGCTCGCGACTCGGTTGAGCTCCTTTCTCAGTATCTTGTTCCGGGAGTAGGGATCGACACCTACCTGCTGCGCCCAGCGGCGCTCTGCCTTCGAGATCCCGAGAAGCGACTTGCCGACCGCTCCCGCGGCCTTCCCGGTCTTCTTGGCGGTCGAGCTAGTAGTTCCCTCGCCCGCAGCCTTGTCTTCGTCGCTCGATGCTTGGACGCGTTCGCCGACCCGCCTTCCGGTTCGTCCCACGCGGCCGAAGAGCCGCTTCACGCCGTTGCCGATTCCCTGGGCGGTCTCTTTTGGTTGGGTCGCCGCGGTGACGACGCTAGTTCCGACGTCCTCCAGCGACTGGACCGCTGCCTCCCCCAGCAACTGGGCCTCGTTCACCTCTTTGAGCTTCGCGATGGCTTCGATCTCGCGGACGCGGATGCGAAGGAGCGTATTCCCTGGGGCGGTGAAGGTCCCGTAGTCGGTTTCGATACTGTAGATGTTCCAATAACCATCGCTCTCTACGTTCTCCGCGACTCGATAATGATCGCCTTGGCGAATCTCAGCAGGAACGATCTCCGAAGCGCGGAAGACGGGGAGTGTGTCGAATTGAGGCTGGAACCCGAGGGCCGTCAGTATAAGGAAGCTCACCATCTCGACCTCCTATCACGCGACATCGTCACAAGAAGTAAGACCAGCTATCCGGATCATATGTTGCAAGGAACGCTGGTCCTTGAACTCACGCTGATACTCGAACTGGAGGGCATTTTTTGCGTTCAACATCTTTCCGAACATGATCCGAACGTTGAACGCATCGTCGCCGTTGGCCAGATTGCGAGAATAGAGCGGTATTACCTGAATCCAGGCCTCCCACGGCAGGGGAGTGTACGGGAGCAGTTCCACCAGCTCGAAGCCGACGACGTTGCTCTCGGCGGATAGCCCTAGTTTTCATAAACGACTTCTCCCTTGAAGATCGTCTTCTGAATCTCAGTCTTGTGGATCTCGGTCTCCGGAATTTCGAAAAGGTTGTGGTTGAGAACGATCATGTCGGCCCACTTGCCCGTTTCAATCGATCCAGTTTCTTCGTCGACCATCAGAGACCAGGCAGTATTAATCGTATAAGCCTCGATCGCTTCGGCCACGGTCAATCCTTGCTCCGGACTCATCTTCGGTACATCTGGTTTGCCCGGGGTGCCGCGCGTCACAGTGGCTTCCATGCCCCACCATGGCCAGAGCGTCGCTGCCGGCGCGTCGGTATGATTGACCAGTCGCATACCTGCGTCCCACCTGTCGCGGTTCGCATACATTCGCGCCCAGGTTTCCGGTTTCAACACCGGCTTGATGTTACCGACGTTGTAATTGACGGGCGCGTTCAACGGCGGCCAGATCGTGCAGCTGACATCGAGATCCACAAATCGCTGAAAGTCGTCAGGATGTATCAGGCTGCAATGATCCATATGGTGACGAAGACGGTTGTTGCCATTGGCCTTAATGACCGTTTCGTAACCATCTAGGGTTGCGCGCACTGTTCCATCGCCGATCGCATGGACTTTCACCTGGAAGCCTGCCGCGTCGAGTTGGGCGATGTAGTCCGCAAACTCATCGGCAGCCACAACCGGCCGAGCCGATTTTTCGGGATCAGCAAAACCATCAACTAGCGGCGCGGAAATCGACTCAATTGACCCGTCCATACCTATTTTGACGGCTTTGTGGCCTGGCAGGTCATGGCCGTTCCACCACTCGAGCAATTCCTCTACAGGCGTAAGCTCGGGCGTTCCCAGATTGCCTTTGAGATACAGAACCATGTGTTGGTTTAGCTTTCCTTCCTGCTTCAACTCCTGATAGGGCTGAAGATCGTGTTCGAAAACGTAGGCATCGCCAACGGCTGTGATGCCTTTCGACGTTGCTTCGTCGAGTAATTTCATGAACGCAATCTTGCGCAACTCGGTGTCGAATGGCGGCATGGCTTCCAAAAACGGATTCAATCCCCCCTCGAAGGCCAGGCCCGATATATCGCCATCTTCTGTTCGGCTGAAAAAACTCTCCGGCGTGTCTTCAGTGTCTCTCGATACTCCGGCCGCCTCCATCGCAAGCGTATTGAACCAGGCCGTGTGACCGCCCGTCTCGTCCTCGATAAAGGCTGGGCGGTCAGGAATAAGTTCGTCGAGAAATTCGCGTGTCAACGTCTCCTTAGACATCGCTGGCATTGTCCACCCTGTTGCAACGAACCATTCGCGATCGTCGGGATAGTTGGCTATGCACTCCTTCAGTGCGTCGATAGTCTGCTCTTCGGTGGGTTCATAGAAGGTTCCCGGCAGCCCACAAAACGCGCGTTTTGGCATAACCAACGCAGGGTGAATATGACTGTCGCCGATTCCTGGCATTGCAAACGCACTAGCGAGATCGATGACGTCCGTTCCGTCGTCGGTCACGGCTTCTACGTCGGCCTTCGAGCCGACGACCAGGAACTTGCCGTCTTTGATCGCCACCGCCTCGACCCAGGGCTGGGCCTCGTTAACGGTGTAGATTCTGCCGTTCGTGTAGACGGTGTCGGCGACGTCGCCAGACGGCTGCTGGGTACAGCTAATCGGTAGAAGTGCAATCAGCGCAGTAGTGATTATCGCAACTTTCATTGTCCATCTTCCTTCGGAATTAGGTCCTTTTGGATTTCGGACGGTCTTTGTCATTCGGCCTTTTCATAGACGACGCGGCCGTTGAATATCGTAGTTAGCACCTGGGTCTCGCTGATATTGTCGACGTCGATCTCGAGCAGGTTCCGGTCGAGCACGATGAAGTCGGCGTATTTTCCCTTCTCGAGAGAGCCGATGCGGTCCTCCCGGAGGATGGCGTAGGCACCGCCGAGAGTGTAAGCGCGGATGGACTCCTCAACAGTGATGCCCTGCGCGGCGTTGTTGGGCTCGGACTCAGTCCTGCCGACATACGGGTCGCGACGGTGTACGACGCCTTCGAGCAGAGGAAACGGCTCCTGCGGGAGGGCGGAGTAGTCCGTGCCCACGGCGATGATCGCGCCGCTGTCGATGGCGGAGCGTAGCGGCTGGAGCCGACTCAAGCGCTCCGGGCCGAGGAACTGCAGGTACGAGTCATGGACGCCCGGCGTGGTGAAGCCGAAGGACGGCGCGAAGCCGATTACGCCGTTGACGCGTGTCAGTCGCTCCAGTTGCTCCTCGCTTGGCAGGCCCATGTGGTCCGGATAGTGGCGGGCATTGAGCTTTCCGCCGTTGGCCTTGGCGGCGGCCTCGAGCGCGTTGGTCACCGCCTCTATCGTCGCGTCGCCGATGACGTGCATGTGGACGCTGACGCCCTTGCTGTCAAAAAGGGCAACCAGGCGGTTGAGCTCTTCGACTTCGATGGACATCCTGCCGTATTCGTCCTCCGTCCCCTCGAACGGCTCGAGCACCTTGATGCCGTAGCCATTCAGGTCACCGTCGCAGAAGATCTTCACGAAGTTCGGATCGACCCACTCGGACTCGTACTGCTGTCGGCGGTCGATCTGCTCCATGCGCTCGTCAAAGGTGTACCGCGACTGCATGAAGTTGACATCCAAGCTGACCGCCCAGTGGAGCGTGACCTCGCCTCGTTCCGCCAGGGTTCGGAGGGCGCGCAACCCGTCCTCAGTACCGCTGGCCGTGTAATGCGCCGTGACGCCCTTGCGGTTGAACTCATCCTGGATCCAGAGCGCAGCCTCTACGTCCTCCTCGGGGGAGGGCTTGGGTGCGAACTTCTTGAGCACGCCGAGCGCCGTCTCGCGGACGGTGCCCGTGGGAACACCGCTGTCGTCGCGCTCAATGATCGCGTACTTGGGTGGTTGGTAGTCCTCGGCCATCATGCCTGCGGTTTCCAGCGCAACCGTGTTGCACCAAACAGAGTGGCCGCCCTGATCCAACAGGCAGACGGGGACGTCGGGGACCGCCGCGTCAAGGTCCTTGCGGTGCGGGTTCTCAAAGGGAAAGAGGCCCTTGGGCCAGACGCCCCCCTCGATCCAAGTCTTCTCTGGATGCGCCGCGACATAGGCCGTGAGTTGCTGCTGGATCTCCTCGAGGCTGCCGATCTCCTCATCGAGCAGTAGCTGACTGTTTTTCTCGTGGGCGGTGATGAACGGATGGGTGTGGGTGTCTACCAGCCCCGGCATGGCGAAGGCGCCGTCCAGGTCGACCACTTCTGTGCCGTCAGTGGTCACCGCCTCGACGTCGGCGTTCGAGCCGACGACCAGGAACTTGCCGTCTTTGATCGCCACCGCCTCGACCCAGGGCTGGGCCTCGTTAACGGTGTAGATTTTGCCGTTGGTGTAGACGGTATCGGCGACCTCTCCAGTCGGCTGTTGAGCGCAGCCAACCGCTAAAAGTGCGAATAGAGCAATCGCATTTGTCGAATATTTCATTGTCCACCTTTCTTTTGATACACGACCTGCCCGCTGAAGACCGTGGTAAGGACGTCGGTATCGCTGATGTCGTCGACAGCGATCTCGAGCAGATTGCGGTCAAGCACCAGAAAATCCGCGTACTTGCCTTCTTCGATCGATCCAATTCGGTCTTCGGCAAGCATGGCGTACGCGCCACCCATCGTGTAAACATGGATCGCTTCTTCTACGGAAATACTCTCCGCCGCATTGTTCGCCTCAGACTCGTCAGGGCCGACCCAGGGGTTTCTGCGATGTGTCATGCCCTCGAGCAATGGCCATGGATCCTGAGGAAGACTGGAATAGTCAGTCCCTGTGCCGACAATCGCGCCGGCATCAAGGGCGGTTCGCATGGGCTGCATGCGATTCAGTCGTTCCTGCCCTACGAACTGGAGATAGGATTCGTGGATTCCCGGAAACGTGAATGAAAAATAGGGTGCGAAACCGATTACGCCATTTAGTTTCACAAGCCGGTCGATCTGGTCTGGGGTGATGAATCCCAAATGATCCGGGTAATGGCGCGTATTCAACTTGCCGCCATTGGCTTCGGCCGCAGCCTCCAGTGCCTCGACGAGATACTCAATCGTTTGATCGCCAATGGCGTGGAACTGGACGCTGACCTCTTTTGCGTCGAGTAACTGCACAAGTCGGGTTAATTCGGCCGGCTCGATATTGGTACGACCGTACTCGTCCGTCGTACCTTCGAAGGGTTCCATCATGTTGATGCCGAAGCCGTTGAGGTCTCCGTCAACAAAGATTTTCGCGAAATCGACACCGACATAGTCCGAGGCGTACTTTCCCCGGTCATCGATTTGCCGCATGCGTTCTTCAAGTGAGAATCGCGACTCGAAAAAGTTAACGTCCAGTGAAACGGCCCAGTGAAGGCTCAGGTCGCCGCGCTCGGCGGCTCGATGCAAGGCTCGCAGGCCTTCTTCGACACCTTGTGCAGTTCGATGTCCTGTGATCCCGTTCCGATTGAATAACTCCTGAACGAATATCGCAGCCTGGTCATATATCTCAGCAGCCGGCGTCGGTAGGAACTTGTTGAGATGCCCGATCGCTGTCTCGCGGATCGTGCCGGACGGCACGCCGTTTTCATCACGCTCGACAATAGCGAACTCGGGAGGCTCGAAGCCCGGGTCCATGAAACCGGCGATTTCCAGCGCCTTGGTGTTACACCAGCGGGCGTGTCCCCCCTGATCCATCAACGCAACCGGACGGTCCGGCACGACTTCATCGAGCCATTCACGCATGGGATTTTCACGATCAAACATGCCTTTGGGCCAAGCCAATCCTTCGATCCATTCTTTGTCGGGGTTCGCTTCGGCATAGGCCACGACCTGCTGTTGAATGTCTTCCAGAGACTTGGGGTCGTCCAGTACCAGTTGATCTAATACCTGGATGGCGCTCATGAAAGGGTGGGTATGGGTGTCGATCATTCCCGGCATCACAAACTGGCCGCCAAGGTCCACGACCTCAGTGGCATCGCCAGTCACCGCCGCGACATCGGCGCTCGAGCCGACGACCAGGAACTTGCGGTCCTTAATTGCTACCGCCTCGGCCCAGGGCTGGGCGTCGTTGACGGTGTAGATCTTGCCGTTGGTGTAGACGGTGTCGGCGACTTCACCGGCCGGCTGCTGGGCACAGCCGAGCGTGAGGGCGACCAGAATTGTTGCGAGCCGAATCGTCGGTTTCATCGTGGTTCCTTTCGATGACGAGCACAAGCTTGAGTGAGGTGTCAGTTGAAAAAATATGAGACCCCGAGCTTCAACTGCCAGCTCGGCGCCCCGTCCGGGCGAACGACCAGGGGATAGACGCCCACGCTCAGGTCCATGAAATCGCCGCTTTCGAAGACGACGGCCTTGCCGAAGGTTAGACCCAGGGGCACGGCCGCGTTGTCGTCAGCGTTCCAGTTATAGGTGATCGAGTTGTTGTAACCGATGTAGGCACCGGGCATCGACTTCAATAGGTACATGACGATGGGCTGGAGGGTGAAGATACTGAAGTCGTCTTTGCCCCAGATCTGCATGCCGATAGCGCCGTAGGACCACTGGCCCGAACCGCCGAAGACGACGCCGGCCAGGCCGCCGCCCCACCCGGGGCCTGCAGTTCTGTCGGAGGTGTGGGTTTTGAGTGTGACCTGGGGACCGATGCCCCACTTGAACGAGCCCTCCCCCTTGGGAGAGAAGAAGTACTGGACCACCGTGTCGCCGAGACCCCATTTGGAGCCGCTCTCCGGCCGGGGGTCGTCTCCGATCGGCGGTGCAACGGCGCCGGCCTCGAGGCCGATGATAGGTACCACCGCGCGGACGATCATGTTGATCTTGGTTTTGTTCGGGATCGCATAGACGGGCTGGACCTGGAAGCCGAAGGACGTGTCGTCCTCATCCTCCCCGGCGTTGAAGGCGATGGTGTTGTCGGTCATGATTGCCTTGACGTTGCCGAGGGGGTCGGAGGCTTTGCGCGCCGCCTCCTCCTCGGGGCTCAATCCCTGGGCCCAGGCCCCGTCCGCTAGAACGGTGAGGACGGCGAGGATTGCTAGGAGAGTTGTCTTTTTCACACTTTCGCTCCAGTACTCCTGCTCGTAAGCCACTTTTCCTTTGAAGATGGTCTTCTCAACTTCAGTCTTGTTGATCTCGGTTTCGGGATCTCGAGAAGCGATCGGTAAACAGTAGTCTCTTGGTCTCATGTCTCATCTCTTTCCGAGGAGTTTAAAGAACTTAGCGGCAGGAAACGCCCAGCTCGCGGCGTTCTGTGCGCATGTCGAGGACGACTTTGTCGGTTTCGATGCTGGCTTGCTGCACGGTGTCGATGTCCGGATCCTTTTCGGCGATCTCTTCGAAGTACTGGTTGGCTTTCTTCGAGTCGCGCTGATCGACTGCCACCATGGCATCGAGCCAGATCGACGTAATGCGGTGGTCTTCGTTCTCAGAAACCGCTCCGACTTGGGCGAGCGCCGAGGCTCGTTTGTGCTGGCAGGCCCGAAGCGCCTTGTAGCCCTCATAGTTGTCTTTACCGATCGCCTCTTCGACTTGCCGCTCTAGGTCCTGGTTGGCTTTTTGAGCAACCTCAGCGGCCTGCTGTTCTTGCTGGCGTGTTTCCTGAACCTGGGTTTGCTGGGCCTTCTTCTTTTCTTTCCTCTCCTGCTCCTGCACGACGGTGTTGGCGATGAGCCCGCCCGCCGCGCCGAGCGCTGCACCCTGAATGGAGCCGACGATCGGGTCGCGCCCAAGGGCGACGCCCAGGAGGGCCCCGATACCGGCGGCCTTGCCCACTCCCACTACTTCTGTTTTTTCTTGAGGCTCGGCGGCCAGCGAAACGTGCACCGAGTCAAGCAGGACGGTCGCGACGAAGAGACCTGTCGTTCCGAAAGCAATGTTTCTGTCCATAGAAGGTTCTCCCTACCCATAGGAACGCATATAAACTAGCTACTTCTATAAGCGTTGAAAGCCAGAATGTTCCGCAGCGGGAATTCTACTCGAAATCGAGGAAGCTCGACGAGCCCCGGAAAACGACGAAGGTATCCCGAACTTGATCTTCTGGAAGGCCCATTTTATCTCGGCGCTTCCATAAAGGCCGACCTCGTTGTGATGGGATTCCGCGGTGTCACTGGTGTTGAGCGCTTTCTCGTGGGCAGCGCAACGGAGAAAGTCGCCCGGTTTAGCGAAGTGCCAGTGTGGGTGGTGAAGTAGACCCGCGGGTCGCCGAAACTTCGAACAAGGGCACTAGGGCGCCCCGCCGAATAGCTCGGCCCAGCTGAAGACGATCGGCTCCGGGGTGAAGCACAGAACAAAAGTCGCGTACCCCAAAATACCCATCCACTTTCGGCTCTTGGGCAGGGGAGTCTCGTCGCTGAGGGTCGGTAGGTGTGGCCGCCGGATCCCGAGCAGAAATGCCAGGAGTGCCCAGACTAGCCAGGTCGGTCCGAAATACGCCATCGGGAAAAGCAGCAAAAACGCGATGCGCGACACTCGATGAGCGTTTCCCCGGAGAAGGGCGTAGGTGGCGTGCCCGCCGTCTAGCTGCCCAATGGGCATCAAGTTAATCGCCGTGGCGAGAAGGCCGAACCACGCAGCGAGTCCCACCGGGCTGATATAGAGGACTTGGTCGGCGGGTGCGTCAGGCCAAATCAACGCGCTGACGAGTTTGAAGAGGATAGGTTCTCCCAAGGTAAGGCCCTCTCCTCCGAGAGGCGGACCAAGCTTCGATTGGGAGATGCCGACGAAGAGAGCGGGAATCGTAACGATGAAGCCCGCGAACGGACCGGCCAAGCCAATATCGATGAGCGAACGGCGGTGCGGGAAAGGTGATCGAATGAGAATGAACGCGCCCATCGTACCGATGATCGAAAACGGAAAGGGAATGAAGTAGGGGAGGCTAGCTTTGACATGATAGTAGCGCGCTGTGAGGTAGTGACCCATTTCATGCGAGAGAAGGATCGCCATGATGGTGAAGCTGAAGGGGGCACCATAAGTGAGAACGGTCTGGAGCTGTTTCGCCATCGGCATGACGCCGGGGAAAAGCTCCTGCGCCTCGGCAGAGGCGAACGCGAGTCCTTGGTAGGCGCCGACCAGCAAGGTCGAAGCGGTCGTCAGTAGAAACAGAACGACCTGAACGATCGGAAAACGGGGGCTAATGCGAGGTGCTCGAGGTGCTTGGCCGTAGGCCGGCCCTAGGAGTTCGTCTCGGAGAGGGGAAGTCGGCGAAGAGATGAGAGCCTCGGAGGAAACCCGAGTCAGCGGAAGGAGAAGTTTCCCGCGAGACTACGGAATGCTTTGTAAATCCTTGCCCGGCTTGAAGCGGATGGTTCGTCCGGGAGGTATCCGAACCTCTTTCCCGGTACGTGGGTTCCGGCCGATGCCGCGCTTACGTGGCTTGACCTGGAAGACCCCAAAGCCCCGCAGCTCGATGCGCTCGCCGCGCTTCATCGACTGTTTCATGGCATCCAAAACCGCCTCCACCGCCTGCTCAGATTTCACCTTTGTGATGTTCGCGGCAGCAGACACCTCGTTGATGATGTCTACCTTTATCATATTGACCTCCCGAGAGATAGCAGCATTCATTATAGGAGGAGCATCAAGAACGTGTCAAGCACTTTCCCCCATATCATGCTCTAAACAGCGAGGTTAGCGGGTTGCCCGCGGTCTCGAGCGGTGTTATACTCGGGGACCTTCCTCGGAACTGATAGATTAATAAAGAGATATGGGCGAAAAAGTACTTCCGGTAGTCGCCATCGTCGGGCGACCGAACGTCGGCAAATCGACTCTCTTCAATCGCATCACCGGTGTCCGTCGCGCGATCGTCGACGCCGTGGCTGGGTCGACTCGGGACCGTAACAAGGCGCCCGCGAATTGGGCCGGTACGGATTTCGAGCTCGTGGACACCGGCGGCCTCTACGATCATCCAGACACTTCGCTCGAACACCAGGTCGTCGCACAGTGCGAGGTCGCGATCGAAGAGGGCGATTTGCTCTGTTGGGTCGTGGACGGTATCGCCGGGATCGTCCCCGAAGACGAAGCGGTCGCCCAGAAACTTCGGCCCCACTCAGAGCGGGTGCTGCTGGTGGTGAACAAGGTCGACCATCGTCGCCGAGAAGCCGAAGCCATGGAGTTTCACCGCCTAGGGTTTGGGTCGCTTTTAGAGGTGTCAGCCGAGCATGGGCTGGGCGTCAACGATCTCTTGGATGAGATCGTGAGACGTCTGCCGGAAACGACCGAGCTCGAGGAGAGGGATGAAATCCGAATCGCGATCGTCGGTCGTCCCAACGTTGGCAAGTCATCTCTATTGAATCGGTTCGCCGGCGAAGAGCGCGCGGTGGTTAGTGACAAGGCTGGTACCACTCGCGATCCCGTAGATACGGTGCTCGAAGTGGAGGGACGCGTCTATCGTTTCGTGGACACCGCAGGGATTCGTCGGCGAGGCAAGACACCGTCGCGCGCCGATCAGATCAGTGTGCTCTACGCCGAGCGTGCCATCGCCCGAGCGCACATTTGCTTGCTGGTCGTCGATGCTAGCGAAGGGCTCACGAGTGAGGATCGCACTATCGCTGGCAAGGTGGCTGACGCAGGACGGGGAGCGATTATCGTCTTTAACAAGTGGGATATTGTCGAGGAGCGCGAAAAAGAGGCTAAGGAGCGCCGGGAAGACGTAGCCGAAGATCTCCCGCATCTTGCCTTTGCACCTCTCGTGTTCGTTTCTGCTCTCGATGGAAGGAGTACCCACAAGATCCTTCCTCTGGTCGATGGGGTTAGGAAGCAGCAGACGCAACGTATTGCTACACCAACACTTAACCAGTTTCTCCAGACCGAAGCGAGCCATCACCCCCCCCGAGCCAAGGGCGGCAAGGAGGTCAATCTCTTCTACATGGCGCAGGTAGGCACGACACCGCCCCGTTTCGTCGTGTTCGCCAGCAAGTCGAAGGAAGTCGAGCGCACCTACACGCGCTACCTCGCGCGCCGTCTTCGGGAGGAGTTCGGGTTCGAGGGAACTCCGGTCCGGGTGACGCTCCGAGAACGCCGCAAGTAGGGCCCCATCGTGTAATGTTTACGCTTGACTTGGGTGACAAGTCTCATATAATGCATTAGGATATCAACTGAACCTCTAGTCTTTTCAGTCCTTTAACTTAACCAGTATTGACCTCTGTGCGCCGAGTGCCGAATGGTGTTTTGACTTCTCTATGACCAAGGCCGACCTTGCTAGGGTGGTTTACGAACGTCACGGCGGCCTCTCTAACAAGGAGGCCTCCAAGTTGGTGGACTTGATACTCGGCTTTATCAAGGAAGGCCTAAAGAGTGGCCAAAGAGTGCAAATCACCGGTTTCGGAACATTTGCTGTCAGGGGCAAGAAGGGCCGAAAGGGCCGGAATCCGCAAACTGGCGAGGAGATGAATATCCTTCCCCGCAAGTCGGTCGTGTTCAAGCCCTCGAAATCGTTTCAGGCCACCCTCACTTGAGTGGTTAGCGCCGAAAACCGATCCGAGCGAGCATGGATAAGAAGATCCCGAACAAGCTCTTCTTCAAGATCGGGGAAGTCTGCGATCTGACCGAGACCCAGCCCTACGTCCTACGCTATTGGGAGTCGGAGTTTCCTGCGCTGGCTCCAGCCAAGAACAACTCGGGACAACGCATCTATCGGCGCCGAGATATCGAGACCATTCTTCGCATCAAGGCGCTGCTTTATGAGGAGGGTTTCACCATCGCCGGCGCCAAGAAGAGGCTAGAGCAGGAAGTGAAAGAAGAAGGGGCTGGGGATAAAGGGCAGCCGCCCGTCACGCGTCCTCTCGAGGGCGAGATGAGCGGCGGCCGGATCGAGGAAATCAAGTCGGGGCTCAAGGATATTTTGCAGATTCTCGAAGCGAACACCCCTAAGGTAGAGGAGTAGGGGCTGCATTGAACACCATTTCTGTGCGTGGTACGATGCAGTTTGCATCGAACGCCCAGATCGGGACGTAGCGCAGCCTGGTAGCGCACTTGCTTGGGGTGCAAGTGGTCGTGGGTTCAAATCCCGCCGTCCCGACCATATTTCCTGCTATCATCTTAGTAATAAATCCGGTCGAGAATGTTGAGCTTCGAACCGGCGCCCGACCGCTTTGTCTTGGCGCCCGTCGTGTTCTAGTCAAGGAGGAAAGTCATCCGAATCCTGGTGACGAATGACGACGGTGTGGAGTCCCCCGGGATTCATGCCCTTGCCGAGAAGCTGGCCGAGGTAGGCGAAGTCACCGTCGTGGCACCGGCCCACGAAGTTAGCGGCGTGAGCCATGCGCTCACTCTCTCCGAGCCCTTGCGTTACGAGCAGCTCGAGGAAAGACTATTTTCCGTCGAGGGAACCCCTACCGATTGCGTGAATCTCGCGGTGGGGAATCTCCTGCCGCACCGTCCGGATTTGGTGGTCTCCGGCATCAATCGCGGTGCGAACCTTGGCGATGACGTTACCTACTCTGGAACGGTGGCGGGTGCTATGGAAGGCGCGATGCTCGGTATCACTTCCTTTGCGGTCTCTTTAGCATCGAAGACGTCCGAGGAGTTCGGGACCGCGAGCGAGTTCGCGGTGCAACTCGCGCACGTCATCACGCGCAAGACGTTGCCGCGGCAGACCTTTCTCAATGTGAACGTGCCCACCGGCGACGTCGAGGGCATTCGGATCACGAACCAGGGGGGCGGCGACTATCGAGCCAACGCCGATAAGCGTATGGAGCGACGGTCACGCGTTACCTTGTGGCTCAAGCGGGGCTTCAGCCGCTGGGAGCGAAACGGGATCTCCGATATCGCCGCGGTGCGCGAGAACCTGATCTCGGTGACACCTCTCCACATCGACTTCACGAACTACAACGCCTTAGATGAGCTCGCCTCCTGGGGGCTAAATTGGAACGGTGGCCCCCGTAACCACAGTCGTTGAGACGCCCTTCCTGACATGAAATTGTTTCGCCGTCTCTACGATTGGGTCATGCATTGGGCCGAGACGCCCTACGGCACACCGGCTTTGGGCCTGCTGTCTTTTGCGGAGTCCGCTTTCTTTCCGGTCCCCCCCGATCCACTCCTGATTGCGCTGTCACTTTCGAGACCGAGACGGGCGATCTTCTACGCGGCGGTGACGTCGGTGTGCTCCGTTGCCGGTGGGCTGCTCGGCTATGCGATCGGAGCCTGGGCGTGGCACTTGGTAGAGGACTTCTTCTTCCAATACTTGGGGCCGATGGGCTTCACCCCTGACAATTTCGAAGTCGTGCAAGGCAAGTACGAGGCGAACGCCTTCATGGCTATCTTCGCTGCCGGACTTACGCCGATCCCGTACAAGGTTTTTACCGTGGCGGCGGGGGTCTTCTCGCTTAGTTTGGGCCCATTCGTCTTGGCTTCGATCTTGAGCCGTTCGCTCAGGTTCTTCGGTGTGGCCACGCTCATTACGCTCTTCGGGCCGAGCATCAAGGTCTTCATCGACCGCTACTTCAACGTCTTGACGGTCCTCTTCTTCGTGCTCCTATTTGGAGGTTTCCTCGTGGTAAGGTATCTTTTGTAGTCTAGTTTGAAGTCGGGGCGTAGCGCAGTCTGGTAGCGCACCTGGTTCGGGATCAGGGGGTCGGAGGTTCAAATCCTCTCGCCCCGACCATTTTAGACGGCGCGTGGCCGCGCCTCACATCCTCCTTGGCTTGACGCTACTTTCCCTTCTTAGCTTTGTTTTTGTGCTTCGAGTCGTCGTCCGACGAGCCGTCGTCTTTAGAGTCCTTAGAGCCAGAGTCCTTGGACCCAGAGTCCTTAGAGCCGTCGTCGGAATCCTTGGATGGGACGTCCAACTCCGCGAGGATGGCCTCCGCATCAGCGATGAGCTCATCGGCGTCAAGCGCGGGGATTTTCTTCCCACGCTGAGCCTCGACTTCGTGGATGAACGCCTTTAGCACGTTGGCTGCGGCGCGGTCGTTCTTGGGGTTGGGATCGCAGAGAGACCGTCCGGCGTTCCTGAGCTTCTTTACCAGACTGTTTCCGGTGCCTTGGTGGAGATTCAGATCCTGAACCTTCTGGATAAGGCCACTAAGCGGGTCACAGAGGAGCGGTCCCCGTAGGTAGGAGGTGAGTCCCTGGGAGGCGAGGCAGCTTTGGCCGCCGTCGGCGTCCATGCAGCCAGATTTCTTGCTAACCCACGTCTCGAGATCGAAATTGGATCGGTTGCCGGTCAGCGTGCTTCGCACGCACACCAGTGTCCCGTTGGTGACGAGCTCTTGAGGCTTCATGTTGCACACCTTCATGCCACTGCCTATCTGGCTCGTGGCGTCATCGAAGGTCGCAATAGTGCAGGACCCGCAAGAGAATTCGAGATTGGTCCCGAGGAGAGGTCCGGAAAAGCCCGATCGGCTGATGGCGACGTTGGGCTCGATGACCTCGGTGAAGTCGTTGTCTGGGCCCAGGATGACGAGGTCGAACTGGTCCATCCAAGAACCGCTCATACCCAGTAGTCCCAGCGCCAACGCAAAGATCGCGAGTTTGCCGCGCATTTCACCCTCCACCGCCCACTGCAGGCAGCTATCCCTTTACGTAGAAGGCCTGGCATGCACCAGTCCCTCCACATTCTTTATCGGGTCATGTTGGGGGTGAGACCAAAACTGAGTTGGATACAAATATAGTACAAGAAAAGAGGGGAGTTTGCCAGTGCGAACCCGGGCCGGCGTCGACTCTTGTCGACTTTTGCTGACTTTTACTTCAGGGCGTGGGGGAAGGTCGGGGAGCTTGTCGTTCGCTCTCCGAGTGCTATTATTTGATCAAGCTCACAAATGACTGTCTATAAGCTTCGCCCCCTTTACTCCCTTTACTTCCTGCCGCTAGCGTTTCTCGTCCTCGCCGCAATGGTCCGCCCGACCACCGGCCAAACGATCGAGACGTATCGCGCCAAGCACCGCCTCGCCGCAGACCTCGTGGCAATCGCCGAGGGTGCGTTGGGGCCGAATGGTCAGGTTGTTCTCGACACTAGGACGGCAACCTTGATCCTGAACGGAACTCCGCAGGCGGTGCACAGAGCACTTGCCCTCCTCGAGGCACTCGACCGACCGCTTCGACACGTGGTCGTCACGTATGAGATGAAAGAAGGGGCCGAGCTTGACGTTCTCGAAGCTCAGGTGGCCTGGAAGGCGTCCATCGGACCGGTGCGAATTGGAACACTAGGGCTGCCGGGAGATGGCGTCCGACTCTCTGCGAACGCGACGCGTGTCACCCGGCGTGGCAACTCGAAAGCTTCGCTCAAAATGCTCGAAGGCGGCTCGGGGATGATACGCACCGGTGAGGCGTTTCCTTTCATATACGAGCCATACTACGGCGCCGGCGTACTGGTTCCGGTCGAGTCCGGTTTCGAAGTGTCCGCTTCCGTCCTGGCCGACGATCGAGTGCGGCTCGACCTGCGACCCTTCGCGGGGCGGCTGAAAAAGGACGATACATTGCAGTACACGGCGGCCGAGACCTCGCTCACGGTAACGCCCGGCGAGATGGTGGTGTTTGCCGAAATATCGGAGGATACGACAGACCAGCAGATCGGTCTGGATGGTGGAGGAAGGCACCATCTGAGCAATCAGCAGGTGCTCATCCTATCCGTGGATGTCGAAGAGCCCTGACAACAAAGACAACAAGTGCCACCCACTTGGTAATTCCCCAGGATTCAAGGGTTTGGCTTGCAGCCCCGACAGCCCACAGACTATAGTTCGTTGCCCGGAGTGCTCAGATGAAACTGACGGAATGTTCTTGAATTTTGCTTCGAACCCGTTCGCTCGGTGGCCTCTCGCCCTGCTGCTCACGTCCCTCATCACCTGGGGATGCAGTGCGGACGAAACATCCGGGACCCAGGATGACGTGGCGGGCGATGGCGAAGAATCGGCTTCCCAACCCGCGCGGGGTGTCTTCGCGGAAGTCAACGGGACGCGGCTGTTCTACGACGTCAAGGGAACCGGCCAGCCCCTCGTGCTCATCAGCGGCGGTAGCCTCGACACGCGGTTATGGGATCAACAGTTCGAGTCATTTGCGCAAGATCGACAGGTCATCCGGTACGACCCTCGCGGGATTGGCCAATCGGATCTCCCCACGGGCCCTTTCTCGCACGAGCGAGATTTGTATGCTCTGTTGCAATTTCTGGGCATCCAGGAGACCGACCTCCTCGGATTTTCCTTCGGCGGCGGTGTCGCGATCGATTTTGTGCTCACCTACCCGGAGGTGGTGCGGAAGCTCATCTTGATAGCCCCCGGGCTCAGTAGTTGGAAGGATGAGATCACGCCTGCGCTTGGCGAGCTTTCGAAAGTAGCGGAGGCGGAGGGCGCCGCGAAGGCGATCGAGCTGATCCTCGCCGACCCGAGTATGCCGACCGAGGAGCACGAAGCGGCTCGGAAGAAGATGAGCCAGATACTTTCCGAGAACAGCCGCCTCTTCGATTCGAACTTTGCCTATGTAAGGTTCATGGAGCCCAGCGCTCCGCCGGCGCTCGACCGGCTTGTGGAAATTGGAGCGCCCACCCTCTTGGTCGTGGGAGAGCGAGATCATGCTGCCATCCACGAGAACGTTGATAAGCTCCAGGGAGGCATCGCGGGCGCCAAGAAAGTCCTGATCATGGGCGCTGGACACATGATCAACCTCGAGAAGCCGAACGAGCTCAATCGAGTGGCCCTCGATTTCTTGAGCACCGATTGAGCCGGCTGCCACCGGCGCCGCACCCGCAGTATCTGGACTACCATGTCGAACGAGAGGGTTCCGGTCTGGCCTACGGATTTGTGATAAGCTCCGCGCTAAATTTGACCGGAGGGGCTCATGTCTGAATACATACGTTTTGCCAAGTTACCCATTGTTCTTTTGGTTATCTTCATGATCGCCCGGCTGATCTTGGGAGCAACCGGGGTTCCTTACGAGAGCGGCACCATCGTCAGCATGGTGTTTCTTGCCTGGATGTCGGCCTTCTTTTTCGGCGCCTTCTCGAGGCGTCTCCGAGCCTACAACTGGAAACAGGCCATGATGCTGGGCTTGACGATTGCGCTAGCCGCTCAGGTTCTCATCTTCACCGCGACCCTCGTGTCGTATTTGGTGGGCGCGGAGACCTATTTCAACCATCCTACGGCACTCAACCAGCCCGGCGGCCTGACTCTTGGCCAAGCCCTACCGGTTCGTCTCGGCGGGCTCGTCGCTAATAGCATCATCGGCTCCATGTGGGGTCTCCTCGGCTGGACGGCGGGAAAGCTGCTTCCTAAGGCCGCTTGAATCGGAGAGAAGGCCCGGGGGGGGTTCACTCTCCCCGGGCCTTTCTCATCGCCAACGCATAGACTTCCAAGTACTGCTGGCAAGCCTTCTTCCAAGAGAAGTCGGTTTTCATGGCCCGCCGAACCAAAGTCCGCCAAACCTCCCGATCGCCAAAGCGGGCCGCCGCTCTCATTACCCCGTCGATCAGGGCCTTAGCTTCAAACGCGTCGAAGACGAAGCCGTTGCCCGCTGCCTCATCGTGGTCGAAGTCGGCAACGGTATCCGCCAATCCACCCGTGCGCCGTACCACAGGAATCGTTCCGTAGCGCATCGCGATCATCTGTCCCAGCCCGCACGGTTCGTAACGGGAAGGCATCAGGAAGAGGTCGGCTCCCGCGTATATGCGCCGCCCGAGCTTTTCGTCGAAACCTTCGTTGAGGCTTACCTGTCCTGGGAATCCCTCTCGAAGCTTCCTGAAGTCGTTCAGATAGCGGCGCTCCCCACTGCCTAACAACGCGAGCTGAACCCCCGTTTCCAGGAGTTTCGGGGCCGCTTCGAGCAAAAGGTCGAATCCCTTTTGAGGATCGAGTCTCGCGATAACCGCGGCCACGGGTGCTTTTGTGTCAACGTTGAGACCAAGTCTCTTTTGTAACTCGATCTTGTTGATGCTTTTGCCCCTCAGCCTACTCATTGTGTAGTTCGCGAAGATTTCTTTGTCCTGTCCCGGGTTCCAGATAGTCGTGTCGATTCCGTTTACTATTCCGAAGAGCTCTCCGGCGCGATGGTGAAGGACCCCGTCCAATCCTGCACCCGCCTCGGGCGTCTGGATCTCTTTCGCGTAGGTCGGGCTCACTGTGGACAGGAGGTCGGCATAGACCAGTCCGCCCTTGAGGAAATTGAGCTGGCCAAAGAACTCTAGGCCGTCCATGTGAAAAGTGTGTTCAGGAAGATGCAACCGCTGCAGTTGACTCCGGTCGAAGACGCCCTGATAGACCATGTTGTGGATGGAGAGCAGGACCCCTGCCCGCCGAAGGCGAGGGTCGTCGCGATAGTACAGGTGCTTGTAGACGGGCAGTAGAGCGGACTGCCAGTCGTTGATATGAAAGACATCGGGTTCAAGATCGAGCACGCGTGCGGCTTCGAGGGCAGCGCGAGAGAGAAACGCAAATCGCAAGGCGTTGTCGGAGTAGTCGGCGCCGCTCGTCCCGTAAAGTCCGTCTCGATCGTAGAGGTCCGGGTTCTCCAGGAGGTATACCGGCACGTCTCCCAGGCTGTACCGCCAAATCCTGCCCTTGTAGGTCGATCCGTCCAAGGGAACCTCGACTTCTAGACCGGTGTCTCGGACTTTGAAAGTCTCGGTGTCGATGACCCGATAAAACGGCATCACGACTGAGATGTTCTGCTTGGCGCGACGGAGTGCCAGCGAAAGAGATGCCGCGACGTCGGCAAGCCCCCCCGTTTTGGCTAAGGGCTCCACTTCCGGCGAGACGAGAACGATGTTCATGGCCTATCGAGGTTTATCTGGACTTTTACCTTTACAGCTTTCGGCGGAGCCGACTACAATCTTCTGCCGTTAGTATTGTCCATCCTCCGAGGAGGTTCCAAGACGCGTCATGGCTAAGCTCGCCCCCCGAGTTCTCGCGCTGGTGCTCGCCGGAGGAAAGGGCGAGCGTCTCTACCCGCTGACCGCCGATCGCTCCAAGCCCGCCGTACCGTTCGGTGGCAAGTACCGGATCATCGATTTTGTCCTCAGCAATCTCTCGAACTCCAATATTACCGCCATCTTCGTCCTGACTCAGTACAAGGCACAATCGCTACTCGAGCATCTGCAAATGGGATGGATCCATAGCTCTGGCCATAACAATTTCGTGACCGCCGTTCCCGCACAGATGCAATTCGGCGAGGCTTGGTACGGCGGCACGGCCGATGCGATCTATCAGAATCTTGCCCTTCTCGATCGCACGCATCCCGACCTGGTGGTGGTGTTCGGCGCCGACCACATCTACAAAATGAATGTGGCACAGATGATCGATTTCCATCGTGAACGAGAAGCCGCGGTGACCGTAGCTTCCCTCCCGATATTGGCCGAAGAGGCGTCCAGCTTTGGAGTCGTGAAGGTCGATGAGAATTGGAGGGTCACGGGTTTCGAAGAAAAACCCGCCACGGCAACCGAGATTCCGGAGAAGCCCGGCTACGCGCTGGCTTCGATGGGGAACTACATCTTCGACGCTGCCAAGTTGGTCGAGCTCTTGCGAGAAGATGCTACGGATCGCTCCTCGGCGCACGACTTCGGTAAGTCTATCCTTCCCAAGATAGTGAGCTCCCACAAAGTATACGCCTACGATTTTCAACAAAACCGCATTGCCATGGAGTCGGAGGCGGAGTCCGCCTATTGGAGAGATATCGGTACGATTCAGGCGTACTACGAGGCCAACCTGGATCTCAAGGATGTCCAGCCCAAGCTGAATCTCTATAACTGGGATTGGCCCATTCGCTCGGTGAACTTCAACGACCCGCCGGCAAAATTCGTTTTCAACGAAGACGGCAAGCGCGGAGATGCGCACCAATCCCTCGTTGCGTCCGGTTGCATCCTGGCCGGGGGCCGTGTGAAGGACTCGATACTTGGTCGCAACGTCTTCGTCGATCAAGGTGCCGAGGTGGTCAGTTCGGTCATCCACGACAACGTGCGGATCGGGCGGGGGGTGCGAATCCAAAACGCGATCGTGGACAAAAACAACCGCATCCCTGACGGAGCGACTATCGGCTTCGACTTGACGCAAGATCGGGAACGATATTTCGTGTCGGAGGAGGGGTTGGTCGTCGTTGCGCGAGGTAAAGATACGCCCGAGAGCCGAGCTCGCGATTTCTAGTGGTTACTCACCTCGCCAATAGGCTTTGTGCACGTACTCGCTCAACATCCTCGCTGCGTTGAAAAAAGAACCGTTCAGGGAAATCGCCTGGCACATCACATCGATATATCCTTGCCTCTTGTTGTGAAAGAGAGGGAGGATCACGTTCTCGAGCTTGTCGTATAGGGACAGAGCGTCTTTGGTTCGTGGGTCTTCCTCTCCGGCATGTCTGCCGTCCTCTCCAATCGCCCAGCCGGTAATGCCCTCGATGTGACCTTCGATCCACCAGCCATCTAAGACACTCAGGCTGGGGACTCCATTGAGGGCTGCTTTCATTCCGCTGGTGCCGGACGCCTCGAGAGGTGGCTCGGGTGTGTTGAGCCAAAGATCCACTCCTGCTGTGATGAGTCGACCGAGGTCCATGTCGTATCCCGGGAGATAAACGAGTCGCAGGGGTTCCCTGATTTCGTCCTTAACTGCAAAGATGCTTCGGATAAGAGCCTTACCTTGCTCGTCCCGGGGATGAGCCTTGCCCGCGAACACCATCTGCAGAGGCCCGAATCGAAAGGCCAGGTCCTGGAGCCTTTGGACGTCGTGGAACAGCAGGTCCGCTCGTTTATAGGCGGCGGTGCGGCGGGCGAAGCCAATGGTGAACGCTTCGGTATCGAACGAGCTCTTCGAGATGCGGCTGCTGCGGCTGCTGCGGCTGCTGCGGTTGATACACTCGACGAGCAGAGTCTTGGCCCTGATATGGCTGCCCCATACTTCGTCGTGAGGAATGCTGCTCGCGTAACGGAGACTACTGGCATTCTCCCGCCAGCCCGGGATGTGTCGATCGAAGAGCTCCTGCATCGAAGGCGCGGTCCAAGTGCCGGCGTGAACACCGTTGGTGATGGAGTCGATTTGATACCCTTGGAACATCTGCTGTGAAACTTCCTTGTGTTTACGAGCGACGCCGTTGACATACTCGCTGAGATTGAGCGCGAGGTATGTCAGATTCAACTTATCTTCCAGGATGCATAGTTGCTGGATCTCGAAAAGGGGGCTCCCGCCCAGAACGTTCCTCGCGAGGTCGAGCGGGAATCGGTCATGACCTGCGGCGACCGGGGTGTGCGTGGTGAAGACACATTGAGAGCGGACCGCCGCAAGGTCTTTTTCGCTGATGCTCTTCGAGGTCCGGGAACGCCCACGCTCCTCGAGTAACTCCACCGTCAGAAGGCTCGAATGGCCCTCGTTCATGTGGTACCGCTCGAGTTGGTTGAAAGCGAGCGCGCGCAGCATTCGGATGCCTCCGATCCCAAGGATCGCTTCCTGGCACAACCGATAGCGTTCATCGCCGCCGTACAGGAAGTCGGAGAGTGTTCGGTCCCAGCTCGAGTTCTCGGGGAGATCCGAATCGAGGAAATACACCGGTACACGGTAGCCTCGTACACCTTCGACCTCGTACTTCCACGACCGGAGCACGACAGTTCGACCTTCGATACGGACCGAGACCCGCTCTGGCATCTCCCGCAGATGTTTCCGGACCTGCCACTCTTCCGCGAGATCCTTTTGCTCGCCGTCTTCTTCCAGCTCTTGGCGGAAGTAACCCTTGCGGTGAAGTAGGGTGACCGCGACCAACGGGAGCTCACGGTCCGCGACGGCACGAATCGTATCCCCGGCGAGAACCCCGAGGCCTCCGGAGTACGTGCGGATCGCGGACTCGAGGCCGATCTCCATTGAAAAGTACGCAATTCGACTGTCGGGCAAGAAAGCTAAGCCCTCCTTTCTTAAGTGTTGGCCTGGGCTAGTGCCGTTCCAACTAGTCTCTGGAACGATACTAGGTGCGCTAGTTTATAGGCTCGCTAGCCCCGGACGCGAATCCGGATGGGCCCAGTTAGGTTGGTTGGGTCGGTTGGACTTGTTCAACTCCGCCGGATACTGGATTTTCTCAAGGTCTCGACGAGCCGAAGGACCTCGACGACTTCCCGCCGCCGAGTGAATTCGTCCAACCGGTATCGAGCCTTTCTCCTCCAGTTGGGGTTCGCGGTCTTGGGGCCGGGAACGTTTTGAGGTTCGGAGGCCAACCAAAGATCCTCGAGGTTGATGAGGAGCAGTGCCGCACCGCTCGACGCGAGAAAAGACAAGCAAGACCGCAAGAGCTGAGTGAGTCGCGGGGTCCTACCTCTTGCCCGGAACAATCGTTCCAGGGACTTCCTGACCGCGGTCCGTTCTTGGTGCTCCTTTTCTGGCTGCTTGTCGGAGATTAGGCCCGATGCGAAGCGGTCGTCGATGTCCAAGCCTGCCACGAAGGCACGAAAGGGAGGTGTGTCGTGCGTATTGAGGCTCGCCACCGAGCCACTCGGAACGGGGCGCAGGGGGGGGCGGCTCCGGGGGGCAATCGAGTATTGGAGGACGTAGATCTTCTTGATATTGTGCCGGGTCATCGCCCGGTTCACACTGCTCGGGACTGTTCCAAGGTTCTCACCAACTAACACCGTCCGGCTGCGGTGGGATTCCAGGCTCAAGATGGCGTAAAGCTCTTCCGGATGGTAGTGGACGTAAACTCCGTCCTTCGGCTCGATACCCTTCGGAATCCAGAAGAGCCGATGTAGTCCCATGATGTGATCGATGCGAAGCATCTTGGCGTGCCGCATTTGGTGTCGCAAGTAGGCGATGACGTAGCGATAGCCCTGCATGCGAATCGCTTCGGGATGAAGCGGAGGAAAGCCCCAGTCTTGCCCCACAGTGAAAATGCGATCCGGAGGGGCACCCCCCGTCGCGTAGTGTGCGAAAACGCGCTGCTCACGCCAGGCATCGTAGCCATCGGGGTGCACGCCGAGTGGCAAATCAAGATAGAGCCCCGGCGTCGTTTTCTTTGACAAGGCGCCGAGCTGTTCCTCGGCGAGAAATTGCACATAAAGATGATAGTCGCGAGCGTCCCGGGCGAAGTCACCCTCGTTCAGCACGCCATCGAACAGGGGGCGAGGCCAGGAGCGCCAGGGGGTTCGAGTTTTCTCGACCGCGGCGCGGAAGCGGGCGTAGCCTTCGAGCTCCGGGTTGGAGGCGAGGTGCTCTCGCATCGCGGTTCGCCTCGGGCTCGACTCGGGCTCATGAAAGAAAGTGCGCGCCAGCTTCTCGAGAACCTTCCTTTTGAGTGCCATCTGTCGGCGATAGTCGATCAGGGGTGCGGAGCGAAGAGTCTTCATTTCCTCGAGGGCGGCGCTCGATTCGAGGAAGGCTCGAGCGCTAGCGCTTCGTTCCAGCTCGGGGGTCCGGGTAGGATCCACGTAGAGCTCGTTCCAGAACAACCTGCTCACCGGGGAGTAAGGGCTAGGATCGAGTGGTTCGTCCAGAAATGACGCCAACAACGGAAGCGTGCCCACGACCCGACCCTCGAGAGAGGCGGTCCAATCCATGAGCGCTTCGAGATCGGTGAAATCGCCCGTTCCCCAGTTTCGTTCGCTATGGAGGGCATAGAGCGGGATGAACGTGCCCCAGTTCCGACCTCTCTTCTCCTTCTTGGGTTGGAAGGCGCGCCTCGGGGCGGAGAGCATCTTCGTCTCGAAGACTCGACCTCCGGCCTCGAGACGAAGACGGTGGTATCCGAATGGAATCTTCCCCGGAAGGCGGAGCTTCTTGAGGACGTAGCGGACGCCATCCAATTTGGCGCGCTCCGGGGTACGCAACCGGGCGAACTTGAAGTTGTAAGGATGGAGTTCACCCGATTCCAGCTCGAGAGCGCAGTGCAGTGATCCCCGGGCTCGGTCCGCGGGAAGTCGCAGGGAGATTTCCGTTGAAGCTCCGTCCCATGCGGTGACGGTTGGTTCGACCACGCGATTCCATTGGGCTCGCTCCCGCTCCCGAAGCTCGGCGGGCACGTCATCCAAGGTTCGGAGACCGGCGCCGAGCGCCCTCAAGGTATGAAGAAGAGCCTCGGGCGACGCCTGCTGGCGTCGTTGAAACATATCTGTGTAGGCGCTCTGGACGCCATACAGGCGTGCCAATTGCCGCAGCTGACCAAGCAGGGGCTTGCTCATTGAAGTTTCGGGGACAGGTTATTCAACTCAGCGCACGCGAACGGGACACTATACACGCATGCGGAGGTTTTCGCCGAGCGAGGTGAAATGCTGCAGCCACTCCGTCGCTGCCACGTCGCCCTCTGAGGCCCGATGCTGGAGGTCGGGGAGGCCCTTCTTGGCCAAATGATAGTAACGGTTTTGGACTTTCCAGAGCTCGATCTCGAAGGGGAGGATTCGGGACAACTCGATGGCGGTGTCCAGGCTCCGGATGTCTTCGATGGGCGTTGGGGCAGCCGAGAGCCTCTCCGCGAGCCGATCGATGGTGCCTTGAAGTGCGAAGGCGAGCGTCGGGGCGTCCAGAACGACTCCCTCGGCGCGCGCCTGTTCCAAGAGCCCTCGGACTCGTTCCGGGTCGAGCGGCTCGGCTTCGAAGGCGGCACGGAGATTCCCGTTGAGAACCAACTGGGCCGCCCGAGAAAATGCCTGGGGTGGGGGAGTACCCATGTCCGTCAAGAAACGCATGGTGGCGGCGTGACGTTCGTAGAGCTCTCGATACACACCTTCCGCTTCCTCGAGAGTGGACTCGAGAATGAGGTTCACGATCTTGCGCTGTTGGTCCCGAAAAAGAGACCGTAGTGAGTGGTTGGACCCGCCGAACTCGCGATCAAAAAGGCGGATCACTTCGGGGAAGTCAGCCCGGTTGAAGGGCTCTCCCACCTCCGCCATCAGATTTTGGTAGTCCTCGACCCCGATGTACTTACGCACACCGGCGCTGACGTTGTGATCTCCAAAGCGAAGGGCGCCAAAACTGAGTACGGTCGAAGCGAGGGTAATACGTGAGGTGAGCTTCGCCCGGCCAAGTACGAGCTTCGGTTTCCCCGTCTCGAACGAGTGGCTGTCTTCCCGCTCCACGTCGTAACAGTAAACGCGAGATTTCTCTGGATAAGATTCGAAGAGTGAGCTCACGGCGTAGTGAGCGCCGACTTTCTCCCAATCGACCCTGTGTGTTTTGACGGACCTTTCGTAGATCTGGCGGCCGTTCTTTTCGTGGGGGATGTTGCTTTTCGCCCGCTCCAGTCGCTCCAGGAAGCCTTCCTCGATGCCGTTGCCGAAGAGGTCCTGGGCCAATTGAACCGCGCGGCCGGCGTACTGGATCACCTGCACGGTCTCGATTCCTGACAGCTCGCTGAAGAACCAGCCGCAGCTCGTGTACATGAGCATCGCATGTCGCTGGAGCTCCAGGAACTTGAGCGCCTCGGTCTTCTGGACGTCCTCGAGAGGACGAACCGCGTGTCGGGTGAAGAATTGGTCGATGTTGTCCCGCGAACGATCGAGGACGATCGAAATGTAATCGTCGCGAGCCACCCAGGGGTCGCGGAGCAACGTTCGTGCTTTCTCATCGTAGAGCGGATTGAGTTGGTCGCGAAGCCAATCGAGAGCCTCGCGAAGCGGAGCGCGCCAGCCCTGATTCCAACCAGCCTGACCCCCGGTTTGGCATCCGCAATCCGACCTCCAACGTTCGACGCCATGCATACAACTCCAAGACGTGTTCTCGAAGATTTCGACGGAATGCGTTGGAGGATACTTTTCTAAGTACTGACTGTAGTTCGTAAGGCGGGCCAAATTGTTTCGCTCGATGTAATCGAGCGCGAATGCAAGTGCCATGTCGCCGTGACGATGGTGATGTCCATAGGTCTCGCCATCGGTGGCAATGTGTACGAGTTGAGGCCACGTCCGTTGGTCGGAGAAGGCCCCGACGAGGCGGTGCGCGAAATTTTCCCCTCGTGAAAGCAAGGATTCGAATGCGACGCCGCGGGAAATAGGACCATCGTAGAAAAAAAGTGTTATTGAACGGCCGGACGGGAGTCGTTGGAGGTAGGGCATGGTGGGGTCGATGCTCCCCCCGTCCACATGCCGCCAGTTCCTGCCACCTATTCGTCGGACTCGACGCGCTTGGGTGGGAGCGAGGAGTGTGAACTGGACCCCGAGCTCGGCGAGGATCTCGAGGCTTTCCAGATCCACGGCCGTCTCCGGAAGCCAGAGCCCCCTCGGTTTCCGGGCGAAGCGGTGCTCGAAATCGCGGATGCCCCAGAGAATCTGCGTATACTTGTCACGGCGGTTCGCGAGGGGGAGTATCGTGTGGTTATAAGCTTGAGCGAGGGCCGAACCATGACCCGAGAATAGACTCTGGCTTTCCCGGTCGGCGGCAAGAATCGCTTCGTAGACTTCGGCGGCGTTCTCCTTCATCCACCCCAGCAGCGTGGGGCCTATGTTGAAGCTGATCTTGGCGTAGTTGTTAACGATCTGGGTGATACGATCGTCACTATCCAGAATGCGAGAGACCGTGTTCGGCTCGTAACACTCGGCGGTGATGCGTTGGTTCCAGTCATGATAAGGATAGGCGGAGTCCTGGGCCTCGATGGCCTCCAGCCAAGGATTCTCACGTGGCGGCTGGTAGAAGTGGCCGTGGATACAGATGTAGCGTTCGTGCCCCTCGGTCATTCTCGGTGGTTGTCGGGCTTTAGGAAGAGCGCCGCCAGTGGAGGCAGAGTGAGGGCTAATGATTGGAGGCGACCGTGAACGGGGATGGGCTCTGTTTCGACGCCACCCAAATTTCCCTGCGCACTTCCGCCGTAGTGCTCGCTGTCGCTGACCAAGACTTCCTTCCACCGACCGGGGCCGGGAACGCCCAGGCGGTAGTTCGGTCGTGGTACGGGAGTAAAGTTGTATACGGCAATCACTGAGTCATCAGCAGACTTTCCGTGACGAAGGAAGGAGATGACACTTTGCTGGGCGTCGGTGCAATCGATCCATTCGAATCCGGCTGATTGACAGTCCTGCTCATAAAGGGCCGGTTCTGTTCGGTAGAAGTGGTTGAGGTCACCGACCCACAAACGGAGTCCGGCGTGCAGTGGGTGATCGAGCGCATGCCAATCGAGTGAGCCGTCGTGATCCCACTCGCCCCGCTGACCAAATTCATCCCCCATGAAGAGGAGCTTTTTGCCCGGCTGGCCGTACATGTAGCCGAAGAGCAGTCGCAGGTTGGCAAACTTCTGCCACTCGTCGCCGGGCATCCTACCCAGGAGGGAGCCCTTGCCGTGCACGACTTCATCGTGGGACAAGGGAAGAACAAAGTTCTCGTTTGCCGCATAGACCATACGAAACGTCAGCTGGTCATGATGAAAGGGGCGGTGCACCGGATCGCGAGAAAGATACTTCAGCGTGTCGTGCATCCACCCCATGTCCCACTTCAGGCCGAAGCCCAGTCCACCGAAATAGGAGGGCCGAGAAACCATGGGCCACGCGGTCGATTCCTCGGCCACGGTTTGGACGTCGGGGTGCGATCGGTAGACTTCTTCGTTGAAACGACGGAGGAACGAAATGGCTCCAATGTTCTCGTTGCCACCGAACTCGTTCGGGATCCACTCACCATCCTTTCGAGAGTAGTCGAGATAAAGCATCGAAGCGACGCCATCCACTCGTAATCCGTCGGCGTGGTACTTCTCGAGCCAGAAAAGGGCGCTGCTGATGAGGAAACTATGCACTTCGTTGCGGTCGTAGTTGAAAATGAAGCTGTCCCAGTCAGGATGAATGCCCTGGCGTGGATCGGCGTGCTCGTAGAGGTGGGAGCCGTCGAAAAACCCGAGGCTATGTTGGTCGGCGGGGAAATGAGAGGGGACCCAATCGAGGATGACGCCGATGTCGTTTTGGTGGAGCGCATCGATGAGGTGCATAAAGTCCTGCGGTGTACCGAAGCGGCTGCTAGGCGCAAAGTACCCGGTCGTTTGGTAACCCCAAGAACCGAAGAACGGGTGCTCCATGACCGGCAAGAGCTCGACGTGAGTGAATCCAACTTCTTTGACGTAGTCGACGAGTCGAGTCGCCAGCTCTTGATAGCTGAGCGAGCGATTGTTGTCTTCCGGCACTCGTTGCCAAGAACCTAGGTGGACTTCGTAGATCGACATCGGAGCATCGAGCGCGTTACGCTCGCGACGAGTGTCCATCCACTGGCCATCACCCCATGCGTAGTCGAGATCCCATACCACCGATGCCGTTCGGGGCGGCATCTCCTGAAGATAGGCAAAGGGGTCGGCCTTGTCGACTCGATACTTCCGATGCTTGGAAGCGACGTGGTACTTGTATTGGCTGCCCTGCTTCACTCCCGGGACGAAAATTTCCCATATACCGGCTTTGTCGCGAGGGGTCAGTGGGTGGCTCGATTTGTCCCAATCATTGAAATCTCCCATGACCGAAACAGATGCCGCGTCGGGTGCCCATACGCCGAACTGGGCACCCTCGCTTCCCTCGAAAGTGCGCAAGCGAGAGCCCAGCTTCTCGTAGAGCCTAAAATGACTACCCTCGTTAAAGAGATAGAGGTCGTCGTCGGTTAAAAGGGTGCTCCCGGGCGGCGCCACGACGCCACCGCTGGTTTTCTTCCCGCCGGAATGCTTCTTGGCCATTTGCAAATCGGAGTCTATCAGCCGCCTCTGGCGGATGACAATGTGGAGGCGACGCGCTTGGTCATGCTGAGAGTTTGGCGGAGGGAGAGGGATCTTAAAAGCGGTATTTCAACCAGAACATTCCCGATCGACTCGACGCGTTGGAGCTGTTCCTCCGACGTTGCGCTCGCCACGTAGTTGACGTACCGAATCTGGATGTTCTCGAAGTGGGGACGAAAGACGCTCCTCAATATGGGAGCAAAACTTCGAACGACGCCATAGCGTTCCTCGGGGGGGATGAGGTGAGCGAGAAACATGAGGGGGTTGAACATGTTGGGTTCGACCGCCAAGAAACGGCCTCCCGGCTTGAGGACACGGTGGAACTCGCCAACGGCCCTTCGTAGCTGCGGGATGTGGTGAAGCGCGTCGACGCAAAGGACGACGTCGAAGGAACCGTCCGGAAATTGAATGTCTCCACTGTTCTGGACGGATGGTTTGATGTGTTTCAAGCTCTTGGCAGCCACGAGGCGCTTCGCCTCGTCGATCATCGATTCCGAGGAGTCGATGCCGGAGATGTCGTCGCCGTATCGAGCGAGAACCGGCCAATAGAGTCCGGTCCCGCATCCCACGTCCAGAATGTTGGTCACTTTGTCGGAGAAGAGGGAAGAGAAGAGACCCTCGTACACTCGGGCGAGGAATGGTTTCTGGTCCAAAAGGAACGGATCGAACCTCTCGCAGTAGCCGCAGCTGAAGAGGTGGCTGCCGCGCCGGTTCCTGATGAGCTCGTTGTAGAAGTCGTCCTGAGTCTTGTTTTTCTTGAAAAAGGCCACACTGATCCTCGGGGATTGAACCAAAGAGTTGGGACAGTAATGCATTTAGGGAGAGGATTCAAGGCGTTACCAACCCGAACGGCGTGGCAGTTGTCCCCAAGGGGGCCCTGGTGTAACGTGTGGGCTGGCCTGGCAGGGTGGACGCGCTACTCAGTCGAGCGAACGGGTTGAAGGCGGTACATATTCTTATTTCCGGTCACGTTCAGGGGGTCGGTTTTCGCTGGTTCGCGGAGAAGCGAGCCTCTGAGTTGGCAGTTGCCGGATATGTCAGGAACCTCCCTGAAGGCGCTGTCGAAGTGCTGGCTCAAGCGGATGAACGAACGCTCGAGAGTTTTTGCCAGGAGCTCCGCGAGGGTCCGCGGTTCGCACGAGTCGAGGAGCTTTCGATGAGAACGGTCCCGGTGGACGTTGGCCTTCAGGGTTTCGGAGTTCGATACTAGGATAAATGATGGAACAACTTCGGCAAGTGATTCGTGACGTTCCCGACTTTCCAAAAAAGGGAATCGTGTTCAAGGACATTACCACACTCCTCCGGGACCCTAGTGCCTTCACGAGGTCCATTGATCTGTTGTCGTCGGCACTCGAGAACAAGAACTACGACGTGTTGGTCGGCATAGAGAGCCGGGGGTTCATCTTCGCATCGGGCCTGGCCTACAAGCTGGGAAAGGGCCTGATCCCGGTGAGGAAGCCAGGCAAGCTGCCCGCCGACACCGTCCAAGTGACCTACCAGCTCGAATACGGGACAGACTCCCTGGAGATGCATTCCGACGCGATCCAGCCGGGGCAGAGGGTGGTTATTGTCGATGACGTCCTGGCCACCGGCGGCACCGCTCGCGCCGTGACGGAGCTGGTCGAAAAGGTCGGAGGGACCGTCGAGGGACTGAGCTTCTTGGTGGAGCTCGATTTCCTCAAGGGACGAGAGAAGCTGACTGACTACGATGTCCACTCGATCCTGCGGTACAGCTGAGTCTTTGACAGCCTGGGCCTCCCGAACCTACAATTAAATAGAATCTTATGAGATTTGGACTTCGCGGGCTCGCCCGCGGCGAGGGGAGTACTATCCTTGGCGCCCACCTCGCCGTCGAAGGTAAAGAGGCGGGGACTTACCGGTCACCGTTCCTCAAGCTCCACGGCCCTCGGAGCGATCGACGACTCCTGGATCGGCTGACTGCCCAGCAGGCTTCGCTCGCCCGCTCGGTCGCCCTCGGGGACGACGATTATTTGGACCGGTCTTCCTACGAGGACCCGGCGAGTGGAAAACGTATCGCCTACGAGTTGGAGGGTACTGAGCTGACTGAGTTCGCGTCGAGTTGGAAGACCCAGCCTGTCAGTTGCATCCGCGCCATGAACCGGGCGATCGGCCGCATTGCGGAGTCGCGGAGAAGGGAACGTTATGTGCGGGCGGCGGTGGATCTGGAGATCCTCATGGATCGACAGAGTCGGACCGAACCCACCGGTCGGGTCTACCAAGGTATCCCGGAGTATCTGATGAATGGGTATACCGACATGGGAACGCTTGCCTCCGTCACGGAACGCAATGGACGTGAGAAGATCAAGGTCGATAAGGAACACGTACGGGGTCGCCTGTTGGCCTGCAAACGTCGCGTGGTCGCGACGGAAGAGCCCGAGGGTCTTTTGGCTCACTACTACGACGCGGTGCGCCGGGACATCAAGTTCAACGAACGCGGTGTGGACAAGCTCCTCCGAGAGTACGGCGATCAGAGCATCGCCCTCTCGAAGTACCTAGACATGGGGCTAGGGGTTTGCCGGCACTTGTCAATTTTCTATCAGCTTTATTTGCAAGAGGCGGGGATCGAGTCTCATCTCATCAAAGGGAACCTGAAGTTCTACGTCTTCAGAGGACGCCATGCCTGGAACCTTGCCTGGGTGGGAAAGCGTGTCGCCTTAGTCGACGTCACCCATCCCAGCCCACACGAGCCTTTTATTGTTTGGGGCACGTCGGAGGCCGAGGTCTACGAGCGTGCCGCCGACATGTCGCGTTCGTACTCGCCGACCCCAGACGATCAGAATCATTACAAGATCGGCACTTGACTGCCTGGCCGGTGCATCGCTGACGACGAATCAAACTTGAAAAGCTCGCGACCAAAGCCAGCAAAGGAAAATTCACCCATGGCCGCCTCGAACAACAGGCGAGCGTGTCTCAGCCTTACCTATCCGGAATTGGCCTTCATTCAGAAGCTGCTGAAGGCCGAGTACCACTTCATTACGGACAAAGAGCAGAAGACGCGCCAGTCGTTCGGACGCAAGTTCTCCGACATCACTCTACCCGGGGGCCAAAAGGATGGCGTGGAGCTTTACCTGAGCCACCTCGAGATTTCGTTCCTTCAAAAGCTCACCAAGACTTCCTACAGTTTTTTGACCCTTGCCGAGCGTGAGGCGAGACAGAAACTTCGCTCGAAGATCCGCTCCGCGTGGGAAGACGTCGTGAAAGTCGCCGATTCCGCCGAGCGAAAAGCTTAACGGCGTCGCCGCGGGCTTGCCCGCCATACCCACCCGAGATAGCATGGTGTCCTTCGAAGGATGCGCCTGTAGCTCAGTAGGATAGAGCGACGGATTCCTAATCCGTAGGTCGGAGGTTCAAGTCCTCTCAGGCGTACCATTTTACGGGGTCCAGCTGGAGCTCTGGCGAGTAATTGGTGAGTTCACGGATCCGGTCTCAAAGAGTCGCTGTCCTGGGATCCTCCCAGGGGTTCTGTAGGAGAGGAGAGGGACGAGCTCTCAGCCCTTCCACGGGGTCGTGCCCCTGAAATGACAAATTTCGCGTCGCTGGCTGCCCTGTTCGGCCCCAGTTGCGCCGGGGGCTTCGAACCCTGTCAGATGGTTTTCTTAACCGGCTGATGGCGCCCGACTTTCGTCTTCATGTGGTTCAGTCCCAACGCTTTCACCATCATTACTAATACTCTACAGTTCTCCCGAGTCCTCTGGAATCCGCCCCGGTTTTGGAGACATGTTGGAGACGACCCGACTTGTGTTCCGTTGTGGTTGGTCTCAGTGGCCACTCAGATGCCAGCTTGGCGGCTTGGCGTAGACACGACAGATGCGATCATCGATGTCCGGATGAGCTAGGTGCGACTTAGCAGTTTGTCATAAACGATCTGTCTGAACTCTTTGTTGATGACGATCTCCAGCCCCTGGTCGTCCTCCTTGAGACCAATCCACCGATCGGAGCTTTCGTCCTCTCGATGCTGAGCCAAAACTATCGCATCATCAGGGCGCAGGGATTGCGGGAGGTATACATATGCCACTGTTGATTTAGACTGTAGTGTCGGAGGAGCTTTTTCCAAAGCCATCGTGATCCTACGCTTATCCTCTTCGCTCATTGTCTCGGTCAGGGAACTGATAACCGTGGTCTCTGCTCGCTCGGACCCGACCCGTCGAACCACAAAAGCATCCTCGAAATAGCGGGTTTTTAGAATGACAGGTGTGATACTTAGCGTCACCTCCTTTCGATTCTCCTTCAACCGTGCCTCAAAAAAAACGTAAGTCACGTCCGGGGCGAATCGGAACTCGCCATCCCAGTAGCCGGCGACTTCGAAGGCCCCACCGTATCCTTCTTTCAAACCCCAGCCAGTGCGTAACTGATGCCCTATGATCTGACCAGCGGATAAGAGGCCGGCGAGCATGGCCCGGGTCGCACTGCTTTCAGGCGGAAACAGATTCGGGTGATCATTTAAACTGAGTAAAAGGTCGAGTAGGTCATTGGCACCTGTCCCAGCAGCCGATGCGTTGCCGAACCATTTCGTCTCTCGAGCGTCGCAGTCTACGCAAAACGCGTCACATGGGATCTTCCCCTTGTGATCGGGCCCAGCGACAAAGCCAACCGCAGACAGCGGATAACCCTTTTCCCGCCACTTCTTGACCATGTCCATGACATCAGAAACGTTGAGACGACGTTTTCGCTCTTCTCGTTCTAACTGCCGCGCAACCTCTTGCGCTGGGCCGGCAGCCCCGGCGAAAGCGATAACGATTCTGCCGCCGATGATTGCCACCTTTCGGGACAATCCGCTGACTACGTACTCTGGCTTACTGCCAAGCGTCTCCCGCCGTTTGATTACGGCATTAGCGTCTGGAGCGGTCGGAATGGGGAAAGGATGGATTCGGTCGGGGCTCGTGGTTCCAGCGTCTCTGGACTCCAGGATATCTGCAAGAACAACTGGATGATTGTTGACGTGGAACGCGGCTACGAGGGTCATGTGTCACAAACGCTAGCAGAGCAACTTGCGGAAGGCAATCTGTGTTCGTGGAAGAGGCGATCCGCGGATGCTAGAATTGTCTTACTGAAGCTCCACAATCAGTAAGAGGTGCGTTTCGTGCCCCACGCTATTAGAAGGCTGCCTTTAGTCTGCTTTCTGCTGCTCGCCGTCTACCTCCTAGCGCCAGCTACCCTCTCCGCCCAGACCTTCTCCGGCAAGGTTGTCGGAATCTCGGACGGCGACACTATTAAGGTCCTCCGGGACGGCATAGAAACCAAGATCCGCATGGAAGGCATCGACTGCCCGGAATCGGGCGAGCCCTTCTCCGCCAAGGCCAAGAAGTTCACATCCAGTTTGGTCTATGGAAAGACCGTCACCATCCGGGTCAAAGAGACGGATCGGTATGGTCGCCTCGGGAAGAGTCATTGCCGACGGCCAGGATGTCTCAATCGCACTCGTCCAAGCGGGCCTCGCTTGGCACTACACCAAGTACTCCTCCGACCCGGCCCTCGCCCAAGCGGAGAAGACTGCCCGCGCCGCCGAAATCGGCATCTGGTCCCTTCCGAATCCCGCGCCCCCTTGGGAGCTAAGGGCCCAAGCGGTGGCATCGCAATCAGCGGTTAGTCAGTCAGAGCAATCCGGAACCGTCTACCGGGGCAACCGAAACAGCCACGTGTTCCACGCTCCCTCGTGTCGCTACTACAGTTGTAAAAACTGCACGGCCATCTTTAATTCGAGAGAAGACGCAATCAAAGCCGGCTATCGACCCGGCGGCCACTGCAAGCCTTAGCCGGATAGTTGGTGCCGGACTCGTTGCCATCCTGGTCGTGGTGATCGCCGGTCTTTTTACCGGTGACGTGCGGGACTGGATCGCCGGAAGAAACGACTCCCCTCGAATTGAAACGATTGCTGTTTTGTCCCTCGGCTACCGCGTTCGTTAGTCCGGAGAAGATCGGCTAGGATGTCTTGAGAACCGCCGAGACCCTTTGCCATGAGAACTCATAAAGCCGTACACGTCTTCGAAGTTGGAGGACTCCCGCAGCACACATACGTCGCAAGGCATGAGTTCGATCTTGAGTCAAGGTTGGCGATGGTAACTGACAACATGTGCAAACTGGCCGTCGTATCCGGCCCCACGAAATCGGGGAAGACGGTGCTGTCGAGAAAAGTCCTTCCCAAGGAAAAAGCTGTTTGGTTGGATGCTGGTGGCATCGACAATGACAACCAACTTTGGACAGAAGTCGTGAACGAGCTTGAGGGCGCTACGTCTGTCGAGGAGACTTTAGAATCACGCTCTGACACGACTGTAACAGGATCCGTCGAGGCGGAGGCGAAAGTCCCGCTACTGATTAGCGGTACGGGCGCTGTATCCACCGAACGCCAGAGATCCCGTGGAACCGGCACTCGGAAGAGTCGGTCCCGCTCTGTTAAGGCGGCGGCGCTGGCAGCTCTCAGGGAGTCCCGGCGACCACTTGTGATTGACGACTTTCATTGCCTAGGCGCATCGGACCAGGCCGCTATAGTAAGAGCTTTGAAACCCCTTGTTTTCGACGGCCAACCAGTAGTAATCCTTACCATACCGCATCGTCGCTTTGACGCCGTAAAGCTTGAGCGTGAAATGACAGGGCGCGTTGAGGTCATTGAGATTCCGCCCTGGACACCTACAGAACTCAATCGCATTCCACAGATGGGATTCGAGCTATTGAACGCGAATGTAGATGATTCCCTGATGCGATTTTTTGCTGCTGAAGCTCTCGGAAGTCCGCACCTCATGCAAGATTTTTGCTTCAGGCTTTGTTTGACTTGCGGCCTACCGGAAACCGCTCAAGAGAATGTGAGCTTGCGGCTGTCGAATGCCGACACCGAGCTGCTGCTAAACCGAATTGCAAGTGGTGCCAACAGTGCAGTGTTTGATCGGCTGGCTAGGGCCTACCGTCAAGAGAATGTGAGCTTGCGGCTGTCGAATGCCGACACCGAGCTGCTGCTAAACCGAATTGCAAGTGGTGCCAACAGTGCAGTGTTTGATCGGCTGGCTAGGGGGCCGCGACGACGCTCCGCTCGAAAACAGCGCCAACTTGTGGATGGTTCGCAAGATGATATCTACGGAATATTACTTCGAGCAATCGCCGAACTCGGTCCGGGCGTAGAAAGCCTCGCATACGAGGAGATTCGGGACTCAGTGAGAGAAATATTGGACTATGGTGAGCCTACGCCAAGATCTCATGAGATATCTAGAGTCCTAAACCATATGACTGAGATAGCGATCCAAGATGGAGCACGAGTACCCGTCATAGAATGGGATGCAAAAGATCATCAGCTTCACATTTCTGACCCGTTCTTTGCGTTTTGCCTGAAGTGGGGCCCTTACGCTGCTCGCATTGCTACGTAAGCTCGTAGGCCCTCCCTGTTCGACAACGGCGTTTATGTGAACCCTTTGCGCCAAGAGGATCGGTCTTGATTACGAGCTCTTCAAGCCTCCGGAACCTTCCCACCGAGAAAAGCCCACGCCTCAATAGATGCTTCCCCTGCAAGCTCGTCCGATGCTTGAATCATTAAGAGAGCCTCCAGCACTATCTTCGCACTCCACACTGAAAGCAATATGCCTCTCTAAAGATAGTGACTCTTCCCCGTCGATGTACTGGTAGAACTCCTCCATCGCCGGGTGATCCTCTGGCCGCTACGGCGTTGACTTTTCAGCCTGTAGAGGGCTATTTTCATGCTCAAAGGGCTAGCCATGTCATTAACCCCCGGCACGAAGCTGGGTCCCTATGAAATCCTGGCACCTCTAGGTGCAGGTGGCATGGGTGAGGTCTACAAAGCCAAAGACACCCGGCTCGACCGCACGGTCGCCATCAAAGTCCTCCCCGCTCACGTCGCCAGCCATCCGGAAGTCCGCCAGAGATTCGAGCGAGAAGCTCGCGCCGTCTCGAGCCTGAACCACCCGCACATCTGCACGCTTTTCGACATCGGCAGCGAGAATGGCATCGACTTCATGGTCATGGAGCACATCGAGGGAGATACGCTCGCCGATCGATTGAAGAAAGGCGCACTGCCCCTCGACCAGGCACTGCAGTACGGAATCGAGATCGCCGACGCTCTCGACAAAGCTCACCGTCAAGGCGTGGTGCATCGGGATCTGAAGCCCGGGAACATCATGCTCACGAAGACCGGAGCAAAGCTTCTCGATTTTGGGCTTGCGAAGATGACGGCGGCGGAAACGAATGCCGGCGGTTTGTCGGCGTTGCCCACTGAAGCGCAGCCGCTCACGAAAGAAGGTTCGATACTCGGCACTTTCCAGTACATGGCCCCGGAGCAACTCGAAGGCAACGAAGCCGACGCCCGCTCCGACATCTTCGCTTTCGGTTCCGTGCTCTACGAGATGGTGACCGGCAAGCGAGCGTTCGAGGGAAAGAGTCAGGCGAGCCTCATCGCAGCCATTCTAGAGCACGAGCCCCCGGCGATGTCCACGCTCCAAACGATGACGCCGCCTGTTCTGGATCACGTGGTCCGGAGGTGCTTGGCGAAGGATCCCGACGAACGCTGGCAAACGGCGCACGATCTCACGGCCGAATTGAATTGGATCGTCGAGGCTGGCTCGCAGCCCGGTGTTACCTCACCGCTCGTTCCTGGGCGGCGAGTGTCTCGACGGCTGGCAGCAGGGATTCTTGGCTTTCTCCTCGGAAGTGTTTTCGTCTGGAACCTAAAGCCCGGTGCACCAACCGCCGGTTCTGTCACGCGTCTGCGCATGGGGTTGCAGCCTGCCGAGGAAATCGGCGGCTTCTTTTTGGAAACCGTATTGGCCGGATGGCGCCCGACTCGCACCGCGGTGGCTTTTTCGCCCGACGGCCGACACCTCGTTTACCGTGGTGGGGCGGGTGAGACCTGGCAGCTTTACCTACGCCCCATGGATCAGGCTGAAGCTTCACCCATGCCTGGTACCGAAGGCGCCGTCGGCCCGTTCTTCTCGCCTGACGGTCAATGGGTGGGCTTCTGGGCCAACGGCGAGCTCCGAAAGGTCCGGCTGACGGGTGGGCCCTCGGCGGCCGTGTGCGAGACACCCCTCCTGTTCGGTGCGAGTTGGGGCGAGGAGAACACGATTGTCTTTGCTCAATATACTGGGGGCCTTTGGTCTGTCTCGGCAGATGGTGGTACGCCCAAGGAACTGACTACTTTGAGGGAGGGCGAAGTGAGCCACCGCCTCCCGGAGGTCCTGCCTGGCGCCAAGGCCGTGATTTTCACTGTCAGCAAGCGTTCTTTTGAGTGGAAAGATGCGGAGATCGCAATGCAGGACTTGGCGACGGGTGAACGGAGGGTTCTTGTCGCAGAGGCTGCGGACGCTCGGTACGTTCGCACCGGGCATCTATTGTATGCCCGATTAGGAACCCTGATGGCCGTGCCGTTTGATCTCGAACGTCTGGAGGTGACGGGCGGTTCGCTTCCGGTCATCGAAGGTGTGATGCAGGCGGTATACGCCGGCCATTCTGCGATCGACACAGGCGCCGCGCAGTTTAGTGTGTCCGGCGCCGGATCACTAGTCTATGTCGAAGGCGGAACCTACCCGCTACTCCGGAAGTCGTTGGTCTGGGTCGACCGCGAAGGAAGAGCACAGCCATTGGGGGGGACGGAACGTGGGTATTGGCACCCTCGGCTCTCGCCTGATGGTCGACGGGTGGCCGTCTTCATTTCGGAGCCCGAGCAGAGGGACATTTTTGTCTACGACATCTCTCGTGGCACGCTCACTCGGGTGACGCAGGAAGGAGCGAACGCTTATCCCGCTTGGTCACCGGATGGTAAGCGAGTCGCTTTCCAGTCGACGACGGGTGGACCGGCGAACATCTTTTGGGTACAGCCGGACGGTAGCGCCCTCGAACGGCTCACGACCAGCGAAAACCGGCAGTATCCCGCCTCGTGGTCCCCGGACGGTAAGGCGCTTGCCTTCCTGGAGGGTAGAGACATCTGGGTGCTGCCGTTCGACAACGGCGAGCATGAACCGAGGCCTGTCGTCCAAACGCGGTTCGAGGAAGAATACCCCACGTTTTCACCTGACGGTCGTTGGCTAGCGTACACTTCCGATGAGTCTGGCCGGCGCGAGGTTTACGTCCAGCCCTATCCCGGTCCAGGGCCGAGGACCCAGATCTCCGTTGAAGGTGGAATGTCCCCGGCGTGGGCACGCAACGGCCGAGAACTGTTCTATCGCGTGCTGTCCGGCGGGCGCTGGGGAGGAAAGCGCAAAATGATGGCGGTCAAGATCACGACGGACCCGACTTTTATTGCTGGAAAGCCCCGCATGCTCTTCGAGGAGGCCGGCTACCAACCGAGCGAACCCTTTAGAAGTTACGATGTCGCTGCCGACGGGCGGTTTCTAATGCTCGAGATGGCCGAGCAGCCAAGTCAACGCGTGACCGAGCTCCGTGTGGTCCTCAACTGGTTCGAAGAACTCAAGCGACTCGTTCCCACGAACTAGGTCATGGCACTCGACGCTGGCACAAAGCTAGGACCCTACGAGATTCTCTCCCCTATCGGTGCAGGAGGCATGGGTGAGGTTTACAAAGCCAAAGACACTCGGCTTGATCGCACCGTTGCCATCAAAGTCCTTCCCTCTCACGTAGCCGGCAACCCCGAAGTCCGTCAGAGATTTGAACGTGAAGCCCGTGCCGTCTCCAGCCTCAACCATCCCAACATATGCACGCTTCACGACATCGGCAGCGAAAACGGCATCGACTTCATGGTCATGGAGCACATCGAAGGAGACACCCTCGCGGACCGATTAAGGAAAGGGGCTTTACCTCTCGACCAGGCTCTACAGTATGGAATCGAGGTTGCCGACGCTCTGGACAAAGCCCATCGCCAAGGCGTCGTACATCGGGATCTGAAGCCCGGGAACATCATGCTGACGAAGTCAGGGGCCAAGCTGCTTGACTTCGGGCTTGCCAAGATGTCGGCCGCACAAACGAATGCCGCTGGTCTATCGGCGTTGCCCACTGAAGCGCAGCCGCTCACGAAAGAAGGTTCGATTCTCGGCACGTTCCAGTACATGGCCCCCGAGCAGCTTGAAGGGAAAGAAGCCGATGCACGCACGGACATCTTCGCTTTTGGTTCCGTGCTTTACGAGATGGTGACTGGCAAGCGTGCGTTCGAGGGCAAGAGCCAGGCAAGCCTCATCGCAGCCATTCTCGAGCACGAGCCACCGGCGATGTCCACTCTCCAAACGATGACCCCGCCTCTTCTGGATCACGTGGTCCGGACATGTCTCGCCAAAGATCCGGACGAGCGGTGGCAATCAGCATCCGATGTGATGCGCGAGCTTGCTTGGATTTCTAACGAAGGCTCCGACGCTGGTCCCGCTTCTTCCGTTCAAGCCAGCGGTAGAACCAGGAAGCGGCTCGTTCTCGGGCTAGTTGCGGGAACTGCCCTTGGCGCTCTCTTGGCAAGCATTGTCTGGAACGCGAAACTGCAGCCGGAACCAGCAGGGCCCGTCTTGCGGGTGGACCTGGCACTCCCACCTGACCAGCGAGTGACCGATGGACTGCGTGTCGTGGCTCTCTCGCCCGACGGCACACATCTTGTCTATCGCGCGAACAACCAACTCTACCTGCGCAACATGAGAGAGCGGCATACGTCGGCGATCGCCGGCACGGACGGCGGCCAATTCCCCTTCTTCTCGTCCGACGGACAGTGGGTAGCGTTCTGGTCTCCGATGGGGAGGGTGCTCAAAAAAGTATCCATCAGTGGTGGAACACCCCTGACGTTGTGCGATGCAGACCTCCCTTGGGGAGCGAGCTGGGGTTCTGACGACGCCATCGTCTACCAACAGGGGACCGGAGCCATCTTGCGGATTTCGACGGCAGGTGGCACGCCGGAGGTCTTGGTCTCTGATGAGGGGCGAGACCTTCGCCAACCCGAGATGCTTCCCGACGGAAAAACGCTACTGTTCACGGCTGGCGCGTCGCTGTCCTTGGGGAGTCAGAGGCAAATCCTCGCCCGCTCCCTGGAGACCGGAGAGGAGCATGTTCTAATCGAAGGGGCCTCCGATGGGCGATATGTTCCGAGCGGGCACCTAGTTTATCGCCATGACGGGTCGCTCCTGGCGGTACCCTTCGATGTCGATCGCCTCGAGGTAACCGGCGGTCCGGTTCCTCTGCCAGAGAGCGTGAACGAGATTCGGGGAACCGGCATGGCACAATTCAGTTTTTCTCGAGCTGGTAGCTTGGTCTACGTTCAAGGAGGCTTCAGCCAATCCACGTTGGTATGGGTGGATCGCCAAGGAATCTCACGGCCAGTCATCGAAACTCGGGGTGCCTATTCGACCCCTAGGCTCTCACCGGATGGCCAACGTCTCGCCGTCACTGCCGTTGATGAGAATAACCAACGCAAAGTTTGGATACTGGATCTGGCTCGAGGCTCCCAAAGCCGGTTAACCTTCGAGGGAGACTCCACGGATCCGGTCTGGACTCCCGACGGCAAGACAATCCTTTTTGCCTCCACTCGGTCGCAGTTCTCTTTTAACATCTTCTCGATGCCTGCCGACGGCCGTGGCGAAGCCAGACCGATGTCAACCAACGACACGGCGACCTTCCCGTCTTTTGTGTCGCCGGACGGAAAGAACCTACTCTTTATCAAGGGCCTTGACACGATCGGTTACTTGCCGCTTGAGGGCGATGGCAACCCGACGATCCTGTTCGACACGCCCTATGGCGAGTTGTTCCCAACTGTTTCACTCGACGGTCGATGGCTCGCGTACGTTTCCGACGAGTCGGGCCGGCAGCAGGTTTACGTACGAGATTTCCCGGACCTCGAAGGCAAATGGCAAGTTTCCAGCGAAGGCGGGACGGAGCCGCTGTGGTCCCCTCGTGGCGGCGAGCTCTTTTACCGCAATGGCAACAAGATGATGGTAGTTTCGGTCTCGACGGAGTCTACTTTCGAGCATGGCACGCCGGCATTGTTGTTTGAGGGCAACTATGAAACTGACCCGGTCGGCGGCAATGCGCTCAACTACCATGTCTCGTCTGACGGCCAGGAGTTCGTGATGGTCGAGACATACCAGGAGGCATTGGGATCGACGCAACTGAACCTAGTCCTCAACTGGTTCGAAGAACTCAAGAAACTCGCCCCAACAAACTAACCGATGGCACTCGAAGCCGGAAGGAAGCTGGGTCTCTACGAGATCCTCGAGCCCATCGGCGCCGGTGGAATGGGAGAGGTCTACCGCGCCCGGGACACGAAGCTCGGTCGTGAAGTCGCCATCAAAGTCCTGCCCGAAGCCTTCGCCGAGAACGAAGAACGCCTAGCCCGCTTCGAGCGAGAAGCCAAAGTCCTCGCCCAGCTGAACCACCCAGGCATCGCTCATCTCTATGGACTCGAGCAGTCCGAAAGCATCAATTACCTGGCGATGGAGCTCGTGGACGGTGACACGCTTGCCGAGCGGATTGCGCGTGGCCCGATTGCCGTTGATGAAGCCCTTCCGCTTTGCCAGCAGATTGCGGAAGCAGTGGAGGCAGCTCACGAGAAAGGGATCATCCACCGTGACCTGAAACCAGCCAACATCAAGGTCAACTCCGAAGGCAAAGTGAAGGTACTCGACTTCGGTCTGGCCAAGGCCTTCGCGGAAGAGACACCGGACGCCGATTCCTCGATGTCCCCGACCCTCACACGGGACTCGACGCGAGTGGGGGTCATTCTCGGTACCGCGGCCTACATGAGCCCGGAGCAGGCGAAGGGCAAGGCTGTCGATAAACGCACGGATATCTTCTCCTTCGGTATCGTGCTTTTCGAGATGTTGACGGGAAAAAAGGCGTTCGCCGGGGACGATGTCTCGGACGTTTTAGCAAGCATCATCAAGTTGGAGCCCGATTGGAAAGCTGTTTCTGATTTCGACCCGCGCGTGCAGAACCTCATCCGTCGCTGTCTCCGGAAAGACCGGAAGAACCGTCTCCAGGCCATCGGGGATGTCCGCATCGAGATTCAAGAGATCCTCGCCAAGCCGGAAGGTGCATCCCCAGAGCAGCCCATAGCAATCTCTGCCCGGAGCAGAAGGAGAGAAAGGGTCGCCTGGGGACTGGTGATAGTCTTCGGCGCGCTCCTCGCAAGCATCGCTGTCTGGAGCGTGATGCGTGGCGAGCCGCGTGCGCAGACCATCACCCGCTTTTCCGTAACGTTGCCACCAGGGGACTTCCTGACGGGTACCGGCCGTCGTGTTGTAGCTCTCTCGCCGGACGGAACTCACTTTGTCTATGTCGCCAACCAGCAACTCTATCTCCGCAAGATGGACCAATTGGAGGCGGCCCCCATCCGCGGCACCGATGTGAGCCCAATAAGTCCTTTCTTCTCCTCCGACGGTCAGTGGGTGGGGTTCTTCTCTTATAACAAACTCATGAAGGTCTCAGTGACGGGCGGGGCACCGGTGACCTTAAGCGAGAATGGCAATCCCTATGGTGCGAGCAGCTGGGGTGATGACACTATCGTCTTCGGGCAAGAGGGGGGCATCCTTCGCGTCTCGGCCAATGGCGGCACGCCGGAGGTTCTCGTCCCCATGGACTCCGGACAATGGGCTACTGGGCCGCAGATGCTGCCAGACGGGGAAACGGTCCTCCGGAGCGTGTCAACAACATTGAGACACCCGGGAGCTGCATTTAGTGAGCCTCGATTGGTGTCAGGAGGCTCGTGACGTGGTTTTTGTCCACGTCTGCCTGGATCGAGATCTCGTTACGTGGAGCGGAAAAAGGGGGGACCCCAGGTATGGACCACCCGGAGAAAGTGGTTCCTAGGCGATCCTCGCGCGTCTTTTTCTCAGGTGGAGGGTTGATCCAAGCCTGAGACGGCAAAACAGGGGGTTGAGGTCTTCCACGGACGAAGCGTTCGGGATGAGCCCGATGAGCGGCGAGGAGCGTGTGTCGGCGAGCCGCGTTGAGTTGTTCGGCGCGACCCTGATGAACGACGGCCGGTGTCATGAGACCGATTCCCGAGTGCCGGTGTTCGTAGTTGTAGTAGTCGAAGAAGTTGCGGGAGAACAGGCGAGCATCTTCGATGGAGCCGAAACGACGCGGGAACTGGGGGCAATACTTCAGCGTCTTGAACTGAGACTCGGAGTAGGGATTGTCGTTCGAGACGTGAGGTCGGGAGTGAGTCTTGGTCACGCCGAGATCGGCCAGGAGCAAGGCGACGGACTTGCTTCGCATCGAGCTGCCCCGATCCGCGTGGATGGTGAGCTGGCCTGGTTCAATGCCTTGCTTGCGACAGCTCTCGCCGATGAGACGACGAGCGAGCTCGGCGCTTTCTCGGTGAGCCAGCATCCAGCCCGTCACGTAGCGGGAGAAGATGTCCAGGATGACGTAGAGGTAGTAGTAGGTCCACTTGACCGGACCACGAAGTTTCGTGATGTCCCACGACCAAACCTGGTTCGGGGTTTCGGCCAACAGCTCCGGCTTGCGGTAGTTCGGATGGCGCAGCTGGTTCCGGCGTTCTCGGACTTCTCCGTGCTCCGACAATATCCGATACATCGTGCGGATCGAGCAGTAGTAGGTTCCCTCGTCCAGAAGCGTGGCCCACATTTCGGCGGGCGCCTTGTCGACAAACTGCTCGGAGTGCAAGGCGCCGAGCACCTGCTCTCGCTCGGTTTCGCCAAGGGCTCGGTGGGGCCGAGGGCGACGCTTCGGTCTGGACGTCACCGGCCGACGACGACGATACAGCGTAGAACGAACGACTCCCAGGGCCTCACACGCTTCCGCTGTCTGTCCAATCCGTCCCGCCAGCTCCTCGGCCGCCGCCATCAATCGTTCTCGTCGCTGTCGGGCGGATTCAGGGGGATCCCCAGGAGCTCGGAGGCTTTTTTTTGGATCTCGAGCATCGTCTCCACCCGAGCGAGGCGACGCTTCAGTCGCGTGTTCTCGCGCGCGAGTTCCTTGACTCGAGGATCCTCGACCTTGCCCTTTCGTCCCCGCTTGATTGCGGCGAGCCCGACCCCCGCAATCTCATCCCGCTGGCGACGCCAACTCGACAGGAGCGACGAGTACAGTCCTTCTCGACGCAGAAGCGCTCCCACATCGCCATCGCCCTTGCAGGCATCCGCTTCACGCAGTATCCGCAGCTTGTACTCCGCGGTAAAGCGTCGACGCTTCGCTTGTTCACTCACTTCGGGATCCGGGGCCACCACTGCTTCGCGGCGGGCGGGCTCTACAGTCGCCCTTCCGGCTCCTTCCGACCCCGCCAAGTTCGTCTTCTCAGTCAACAGACTCATTCATGATCCTCCTCCGCCTTCCACACTAATTTCAAGGGGCGGAGTGTCTCAAGCATGTTGGCACGGAGGGCTAACCGGTGGTCCAGTTCCGATTGTCGAAGATGTCGCGCGCGCGCGCGCAACCGGGGCGGCGCAAGCGAGCTTCTCCGATTCCGGATCGCTCGTCTACGTTCCAACGTTTCTATCTGGGGCTATGCGCGAGTTGGTCTGGGTCGACCGCGACGGAGTCGAGCATCCCCTCATCGAGCGGCGGGCAGGCTATCTGGTCCCTCGACTCTCCCCGGATGGCCGTAGACTGGCCGTTACGATCATGGAAGACGACCGAGACATCTGGGTTTATGAGATGGCCCGAGATACGCTGACTCCGCTGACGTTTGCAGCAGGAGACGACACCGATCCCGTCTGGTCGCCCGATGGCCAGCGCGTCGCCTTTTACTCGAGCCGGTCTAATGCAGATGGCACAGTGGGGGGCCTACTTACAAAAGCAGCTGATGGCAGTGGCGAAGCCGTCGCGCTAAACACCACATTAGGACATCATCCCTCTTCCTGGTCGGCGGACGGCAATGTGATCGTCTTCCGGACGGACACAGGAGGGGAGGATATCGGAGTGCTTTACTTGGATGGCGAGCCGAAAGACGAGATTCTCCTAGGAACGCCGTTTCGGGAACTCCATCCGAGCTTGTCACTGAACGGTCGCTGGCTCGCCTACACCACGGACGAGTCGGGCCAGAGGGAGGTGTACGTGCGGCCCTTTCCCGGCCCTGGCGGCAAGTGGCAGATTTCGACGAGGGGAGGCGCGGAGCCCATCTGGGCACGGGACGGGACCGAGCTCTTCTACCGGAACGGTGACAAGATGATGGCGGTCCCCGTCTCTGCCGAAGGGACGTTCACCCGCGGGAAACCCATCGAGCTCTTTGAAGGAAGCTACGCCGTCGACCCCTTTGGCAACGATGCGATTAACTACGACGTGGCGCCCGACGGCCGCTTCGTGATGATCAAAGAAGGCAAGGAGGACTCAGCGCCAGTCCGAATCAATGTCGTCCTCAACTGGTTCGAGGAACTTAAGGAACTCGTCCCCACCAACTGAACCATGCCCCTCACTCCCGGCACCCGGCTCGGCAACTACGAAATCGTCTCCCCGCTCGGCTCGGGCGGCCTCATTCTACGACTGCGCCTCGGGGCTTTGCTGGCTTGTCTCCTGATGGTTCCTGCAGTTGTCGAACCAAGTCACTGGCAGGAGCACGTTCCGGCCCGTCCGCTTCCCAGCAACCCACCGCCCTCCTATCCGGAGAAGGCACGCCAGGAGACGGTAACGGGAAAAGTCTTCTTCCGAGCACAGGTGACCGAGGAGGGTATCGTTGACTCTGTTCAGATTCTGAAAGTGCCCGCGCCAGACATGGGTTTCGAGGACGCTGTGGAGAAAGCCGTGAGAGTTTGGCAGTTTGAGCCCGCTCGCGTCGACGGACGGCCAATTCTGTCCACGTACGTGGGCAGCGTCAATTTCGGACTCTATCCCATCAACGAAAAAGGTATCCGCGAAAAAGGTATCCGCGAGGCGGTGAAGCAAGCCGAGTCCGCATGGAACAAAGGTGAGGCGAAGGCGATTGCCAATCTGCTGGATTCAGATGGCCACATCCATTCGATTGACGGCTTGGCCAAAGGCCCGACTGAGGTTGAGAGTTGGTTTGCTGAGCAGTTGTCCGGGGCCTACGAAGGGAGCAGATTAGCACTGACCCTGGACATGATTCGCTTCCTAGAATCGGGCGATGCCCAGGTCGTCTTGAGTTTTGAGATAACGCGCCCCGGCCCCGAAGAGGAGGAGATGCCGTTAAGCGAGGGACGTGTTACTGCCCACATGATCCCAAAAGTCGGCGCTTGGTTAGTCAGGCGTGGGCACAGTGTTCTAGTTCAGTTGAAACGTGACACCAACCGGCTCCAAGATAAGGAGCCAAGAGGAGTCACAGATGAGCCATCAAACCCGCCGAAAGTTCAGCGCCGAGGAAAAGGCCGCGTTGCTGCGCCAGCACCTTGTGGACAAGAAGCCCGTGTCGGACGTGTGCGACGAGCACGGCATCCAGCCGAGCGTGTTCTACAACTGGCAGCGTCAGCTGATGGAGAATATGGCCGCCTCTCTCGACGGGGGCGCACGGCATCGCAAGAGCAACGGGCAGGAGGAAAGGCTCGCGCGCGAGATCGAATCGTTGAGGGCAAAGCTCGCGAAGAAGGACAACGTGATCGCGGAGGTGTCGGAAGAGTTTGTACGCCTAAAAAAAGAACTTGGGGAGCCCTGACGGGTCGCTGGGTCCCCCCCGATACCCGAGACGAGGTCGTGGACTTCGTGACGAAGTGGTCGGCTACAACCGAGCTGCCGGCGACGCGGTTCGCAGCGTGGTTGGGTGTCGCCCGTGGAAAATACTACGCGTGGAAAAACCACTACGGCCGCGCCCACGAGCATAACGGCAAGATTCCGCGAGATCACTGGATCGAAGCGCGGGAGCGAGAGGCGATCCTCGACTACTTCGATGCCCATCCCCTCGACGGCTATCGTCGCCTAAGCTTCATGATGCTCGACGAGGATGTCGTCGCCGTGAGCCCGTCGACGGCGTTCCGGACGCTGCGGGACGCGGGCCGTCTCGATCGCTTCAATGGTCGGCCATCGAAGAAGGGTACCGGATTCGTGCAGCCTGACGGGGCTCACAAGCACTGGCATATCGACATCTCGTACCTCAACCTCGCCGGGACCTTCTACTATCTGTGCTCGATTCTCGACGGCTACAGCCGTTTCATTGTCCATTGGGAAATCCGCGAGTCGATGAAGGAGTCCGAAGTCGAGACCATCCTGCAGCGAGCACGCGAGAAGTTTCCCGATGCTCGCCCTCGCATCATCAGCGACAACGGACCGCAGTTCATCGCTCGCGACTTCAAGGCGTTCATTCGACTCTCAGGCATGACCCACGTTCGAACCGCACCCTACTACCCGCAGTCCAACGGCAAGATCGAGGCGTGGCACAAGACGCTCAAAACCACGACCATCCGGCCCAATGCTCCAGCGTCCGTCGACGACGCCCGTCGCCTCGTCGCGTCCTTCGTCACCTACTACAACGACAAGCGTCTTCACAGCGCCACAGGCTACATCGCACCCGCCGACAAGCTCGCTGGCCGAGAACACATCATCTGGACCCAACGCGATGCTAAGCTCGAGGCGGCTCGCGAGCTTCGACGTCAACGCCGCGCTCAACTCCGGGAGACACCAGCGTGATCGTCCGTTTCAACAGCCTCAGTCCAACACGTGTTCGACTGCGTTATCCTGCTAACCGCAATGTCGCGTTCCCGCTGAACCAATACAGTCGCCGCGCGCCGCCTGAACAGACCTAGACAGGGCCTGGATTACTCCTGTAATTCCGCGCTTTCCGCGGTTTTCGTGTTTGGGCATACGTAATTTCCTCTCTCTTCTATTTTCTCACGAAGAAAAAGACGCGCCCCTCTAGGAGCCTGATTTCGTCTGCTTGCGTAGGTCTATATATAGTTTTGCGACCCAAGTAATGATAACCAGCAAGATACCGGACCAAAACGCAAGTGCCGCATACCGAACCAGAGAGGTATCGAAGAAGATTTCCTTGATGCTTTTCTCTGGGTCCCGGATAGTCACACGAAGTGCGTTCTGGCCTGGGACCGAAACATTAATATCGACGGTAGGGCCCGCCTGGATTCTTCGGTCTGGAGGAGAAATGTTCAGACCAGACCTACCGCGATATCGAATGCCGAGAGTGTTCTGAGGCGCAATTTCCAATCCATTCGCAATTGCCAGCTCCACGATTTCTTGGTAGCCCTTGTCTGGTGGTGAGAGGAAACCTTCTTTGAGAAGGGTGTCATAGCCAGCGGTGGCGGCGGCGAACCGCGGGGCGAGGGTTCTTCCTATCAGCGAGTCTGGCTCCGAGTTCTCGGCACAGTGACCGAGAATAGTCAGTAGGATTCCCGCTCCTGTCGCTAAATGCTTCAGCATTAGGCCTCCTTTCTAAATTATGACAGGATGACGCAATCCCTTATGACCATAAGGCGCGCCCTGTTTTCCTATCCTTATTATGTCTGTTCCTGCACGCCGGCCACGGCCGGTGTACATGGGACAAGGTCCCGTCGTAGCGCCTTCGCGGGTGTCTCGATTGAGTCACCACTCCGCGCTCTTCGCTGTACTTTGATGTCACTCAGTGACAACGATATATGGTGTAAATGGTTGATGATACTACAGAAAGGCTAATCGGCGGGGGTCCGCGTAAGTCGTTGAAAAATACTGATTTGGATTCCTAATCCGTAGGTCGGAGGTTCAAGTCCTCTCAGGCGTACCATTTGATGAGAAGATTATCGATTGTTCCTCTCATTCTTCTAGCCGGACCTGTTTACTCTTCGCAAACGACTGAAGCCCCGCTCCCTGTCAAAGTCGTCGTCGTCGCGATGTTCGAACCTGGCGATGATGTCGGTGACCGCCCAGGGGAATTTCAAAACTGGGTGGAACAGTTCCCACTTCCCGAGACCGTCCCTTTTCCCCAGGGATACCGGAGTCTCCGGTACAGTGAACACGGCGTGCTTGGCGTGGTGACCGGCATCGGAACCGCGCGTGCCGCCGCCACCGTCATGGCACTGGGGATGGATCCTCGTTTTGACCTGAGCAGAGCCTATTGGCTCGTAGCTGGCATCGCAGGAGCCGACCCTGCGGATATGTCGCTCGGATCAGTCGCGTGGGCCGAATGGCTGGTGGACGGGGACATCGCCCACGAAATCGATGTTCGTGAAGCCCCCCGGGATTGGCCTACGGGTTACGTTCCGTTGCGCAAATCCTTTCCCTATGAACAACCTCGCCCGGAAGACGACGAAGGAGCGGTTTATCGTCTCAATGCCGGCCTCATGGGATGGGCTTTTGAGCTTACCGAAGACATTGAGCTTCAAGATATAGAGGACATGAAAGTGTTGCGCTCGCGATACGTCGGTTTCCCGAACGCCCAGAGACCGCCCTTTGTCCTGAAAGGTGACAACATGGCCTCCTCTACTTTCTGGCACGGTCGACTGCTTACCGATTGGGCCAACGCCTGGGTGGAGTACTGGACCAACGACGAGGGAAATTTCGTCACCTCGGCTATGGAAGATACTGGCACTCACCAGGCCCTCAATTTCCTTGCACAAGCGGGAAAGGTCGACCCGTCCCGTCTCTTGGTCTTGCGCGCCGCGAGCAACTACGTCATGCCGTACGAAGGCCTGACCGCCGCGGAAAGCCTCGCCGGTGAAAAAAAGGACAAGGGCTACTCCGCCTACTTTCCTTCGCTCGAGAACGCCTATCGAGTAGGCAGTACCGTAGTCGAGGAACTCGTGAGGAACTGGGCTACATATGAAGATAACGTTCCCACGGTGAAGTAGAAGCGCAAATCTTGTCCGGACAAGATTTGTTACTGCCCGTCTCGCCGTTCCTTCCCTGTCTCAACTGCGTAACTCATATCCCGCGTCGGAACGATCACACCGTTCTGAGTGACGTAGTCTTCCCAAAGGGCGAGCAACTCTCGCCGAATCTCCGGCTCGTCTTCTGAGAGATCGCGAGACTCGGCGACGTCCGTGGATAGATTGAAGAGCTCCCAACGCTCGGGGCCGTACGGTTCGAAGAACCACGTGAGTTTCCACCGACCCCTGCGAATCGCCCGCCGCCCGAAGAGTTCCCACGCCATGACGAAGTTTTTGTCGTCGTGAATGGATACCGCGCGCCCGGTCAAGAAAGGTAGCATCGACGTCCCCTCGATAAGGGCTATGTCTCGCCCTTGGTAGGTGGTTCCAGGATGTTCGACTCCCGCAAGCTCCAGTAGCGTTGGGGCGACGTCTTTGACCGTTGCGATGCGATCGCTCCGTTCGCCGTCATGGTTTAGGCTAGGAAAACGCACGATGGCCGGGACCCTAACGCCTCCTTCGGTCGGAAACGTTTTGAACAATCGGAATGGTGCCACGACGGCTTGCGCCCACCCCGGGCTGTAGTAGACGTAGGAGTTGACACGTCCGATGTTCTGGTGGCTGTTATCGAAACGCCTCTCGATCCAACCATCTTCGTCGACCATCTGGGCGAGTGGATTCCCCTCCGGACCGTTGTCGGAGGCAAAGAAGATGAAGGTGTTTTCGAGCTCGCCAGACTGATGGAGAAAATCGATCAAGCGGCCGATGTTGTGATCCAGGTTCTCCACCATGGCGGCGTAGATCTCCATGGTACGCGTCGAAGCTTTTCGTTCTTCTTCGGACAGCTCGTCCCAGGGGCTTTCGAAAGGAATCCGATCTGGGAGCGTTGCGGTGGAAGGAATGAGACCTTGCTGCTTGGCGTTCTGGAAACGCCGCGCGCGATGCTCGTCGTAACCTCCGTCGTAGACGCCCTGGTATTTGTTCAAGTACTCGTCGGGAACCTGGAGCGGCCAATGGGGAGACGTGTAGGCGGCGTAAGCGAAGAAAGGCTCGGCGTTCGCGCTCAAGCCGTCCCGCATGTACTCGATGAGCCTGTCGGTGTAAAACGGCTCGAGTAGAAATCGTCCGGCAAGCTGATCTCCTGTCCGTCTTCGCGATAGGGAGCCGGGTGGTCCATCTCGATGTTCCTTACAGCGTCACTGAAGTGCGAGGCACCACCCGGAAGCAGTGCAAACGAACGTTCGAAGCCACGGCGGTGTGGCCCCTGGTGTTCCTCCCTTCCTAAATGCCATTTTCCAACCATATAGGTGCGATAGCCGCTGTCCCGAAGCAGCGTCGGAAAGGTGACGACGCGGTCGTTGAGGACACCCTCATATCCGGGCTGTCCGACTTATATGCCAAGAGTGAAGGCAATGAAGAAATGCCTCATCGGCGCCTGTTATAGCCCATCACCTTGAGTGCGCCCGCGATCTCTTCGAGGATCGTCGGATCGTCGATTGTGGCCGGCATCTTGTAGTCTTCGCCATCGGCGATCTTCTTCATCGTACCGCGCAAGATTTTTCCGGAGCGTGTCTTGGGCAGCCGTTGAACGACGGTTGCGATCTTGAAAGCAGCGACAGGTCCGATCTTGTCTCGAACCATCTGGATGGCTTCTTTAACGATCTCGGTGTCATCGCGCTCGACACCAGACTTGAGGACGAGTAGCCCGAGGGGTAGTTCTCCTTTGAGCTCGTCGGCCACGCCAATCACTGCGCACTCGGCGACGTCGGGATGGGCGGAGAGAACTTCCTCCATCGCTCCGGTAGAGAGGCGGTGGCCCGCGACATTGATAATGTCGTCGGTCCTCGACATGACATATACGTAGCCGTCTTCGTCGATAAATCCGGCGTCGGCGGTTTTGTAGAAACCGGGGAACTCGGTGAGGTAGGCCTCGACGAATCGTTCGTCGGCGTTCCAAAGAGTAGGAAATGTGCCGGGTGGCAATGGCAATTTGAGAACCAAGGCACCGATCGTTCCCGATTCCACCTCGTGACAGTTTTGGTCCACAACACGTACGTCCCAGCCCGGCGCGGGCTTGGTGGGTGAGCCGTGTTTCACGGGTAGAGCCTCGATTCCAAGGCAATTGGAGCAAATCGCCCAGCCGGTCTCCGTCTGCCACCAATGGTCGATGACTGGAACGCCTAGGTTCCGTTCCGCCCACTGGAGGGTGTCGGGATCGGATCGCTCCCCGGCCAGAAACAGAGATTTGAAACCGGAGAGGTCGTACTTCTTGATGAGCTCGCCGTCCGGATCCTCCTTCTTGATGGCACGGAACGCGGTGGGTGCGGTGAAGAGTGTGCGGACACGGTGCTGAGAGATGACTCGCCAAAAGGCACCGGCGTCGGGCGTTCCTACTGGTTTTCCCTCATAGAGCACGGTCGTGTTTCCGTTGAATAACGGGCCATAGACGATGTAGGAGTGGCCCACGACCCAACCCACATCGGATGCAGCCCAGTAAACGTCGCCAGGATTCACATCGTAGATATGCTTCATGGACCATTTCAGGGCGACGAGATGCCCGCCATTGTCACGAACGACGCCCTTCGGCTCGCCGGTGGTACCGGACGTATAAAGAATGTAGAGAGGATCCGTCGATGCTACGGGTACGCAATCATGGGGCTTGGCTGACGCCGCGGTTTCGTTCCAGTCGAGATCGCGGCCGGGGACGAGCTCTGCCTTCTCCATTGAACGTTGCAGAATGATGCACTTGTCCGGTTTGTGGTGGGCCAAGGTGATGGCTTCGTCGAGAAGAGGCTTGTATCGGATGACGCGCGTGACCTCAATCCCACAGGAGGCCGAAACGATCACTTTGGGCTTCGCGTCGTCGATGCGGACCGCCAATTCGTTCGGCGCGAATCCGCCGAAGACCACGGAGTGCACCGCACCCAACCGGGCGCACGCCAGCATCGCCACCACAGTTTGCGGAACCATCGGCATGTAGATGACGACGCGGTCGCCTTTTTGGACGCCTTGTCCCGCCAGGCACCCTGCGAAGCGCGCGACCTCATCGCGCAGCTCACGATACGTGAAGGTTTGGATCGTGTCCGTGACCGGGCTGTCGTAAATGAGAGCCGCTTGATCCGCCCGGCCGTTCTCGACGTGCAGATCGAGGGCGTTGTAGCAGGTGTTCAGCTCGCCGCCGGTGAACCAGCGATAGAAGGGTTTCTTGCTGTCGTCGAAGACTTTGTCCCACTTCTTGGTCCAGTGAACGGCCTCGGCTGCCTCTGCCCAGAACCTGCTTGGATCCTCGAGCGAGCGTGTGTAGGTGGTCACGTAGTCCCTCGTGCCCCTCGTGCCCCTCATGCCCCTCATGCCCCTCATGGTTGACTGGCTCATGCGATCGTCCTTCGAAGCCCTTCCAAACTAGCGCACGCGGCGGCGTTGCATGTCCGCCTTCTCCATCACGCCGATCGCGACCTTCACGCCCATGCCCGCCTCACCCCACCCGAGATCGAGTCGGACCATGTTGACAAAGGGAATAATCGCCCGTAGTCCAAACCCGTACCCACCAATGAAGCTGGGCATGAACTGCTCTCCGTCGTTCCAGGCGGTCCCGAGATCACCGAACGCGGCTAACTGTAACCCTAGAAATCCGGAAAAACCGAAAATCGATCCGGAACGGGGGGCCATCAACTCGTAGCGATATTCCAGAGCGTTGAGGAATTGGTTCTTGCCTTCTCGAGCGCCGAGAGTCCAGCCCCGGACCGTGTTGGTGCCCCCGATGTTGAATTGTAGATAGACCGGTATGTCTTCGCCTACCGTACCGGTGCGCAACGACGCGAGGGAGAAGACGGCAAGCGTATGGCGGGTAGCGAGCGGCTGGTATCTCCGAGCGTCGATGGTGTATGTCCAAAAGTCACTGTCGCCGCCGAGGATCCCACTCTTGGATAGGACGAACTGGTTCTGCCACCCTTCGTGTGGGTTCGAGATCACGTCTCGACTGTCGTAAGCAATGAAGAAGCCAAGGGCGGGAATCTCGTCTTTGTTGCTGGACGAGAGAGTCACGCCACCGGTGTCGCTTTTGACGGACAGAAAGTTGAAGATGGCGCCGAAACGGCCGGTCTCGCCCCACCTCCGACCGAAACCGACTTCGAAGTCAGTGGAGACCTCTTGGAATTCGTAGACCTCATTGAAACGGTCGCGGTAAACGAAGGCTCCTTCGTAAGCCATGCGTGATCCCAGAAACAAAGGCGTTTCTGCCCTCAGTTCCACGACGGTCTGGCCGCCGAACCGGGCCGCGGCCGACATCTTGATGGCTCTACCCAGGAGGTTGACCGACTTGAGGCCTGGCCCTACCGCCGTGCCGTTTTCTTCCGTAATCTCAATGCTCAGAGTTGGCAGATACGGGAAAATCTCTCTGACGTCGATCTGAAGAACGACACCTTCGCCTTCGGCGATGGCGTTGAATTTCACAGAGCTGAAAACACCGAGCCGATCCAACCGGTCCGGATCCCGATCGGCATTCACCGCAAGGTACGGCTGGCCTTCCTTGGAAGCGAGCTCTCTGATGACGAGCTCTTTTTTCGTATGGCGCAAGCCGGAGATTTCTATTCTCTTTAGAATCCTTCCCCAAAGAGACTGCTCGTCCTGTGCGGCAGTTGCCGGCGCCACGGCGAGTATGAGCAACCACGAGGTCAACGCTAGTCTGGCACCGGACTTGGAGGCGAACATAGAGGTCGGTGCAGTCTATATTGCCGCTTCAGTCGAATCTACTAGGGGAGAATTGTTTTGAGGCAGGTGATGAAACGCTCGAGGTCTTGGTCGGTATTGTAGAGGTGTGGTGTTACACGAAGCGACGAGCCACGTACGCTGCAATAGACATTGTCCGCGGCGAGACGGGAGGGGAGGTCGGCCGGCGCGTTCGTGGGAAGTCTGAGGCACAGATAGTGGCCAGCGCGCAGGGACGCGGGGAGGCACTCGAGACCCAAGGAGCTTGTCTCATCGGCCAAGCGCTTGGTCATGCTCGCGACGCTGTCACGGATACTCTCTACTCCCCATTCGAGAATCTGCCGAATCGCAGCATCAGCCATGGGAAGGAGTGCGAAATTCGACCGCTCTCCCACATCGAAACGGCGAGCGCCGGCCGCGAATCGATCCTCGTAGCCGGCCAACGCCGAGAAGTTCTCGGCGTTCCGGCGATGGTACCAACTGTGTTCGATGGGGAGGCTGTCTTGCCAGCGCTTGGAGACATAAAGAAATCCTAGAGAGTAAGAGCCCAGGAGCCACTTGTAAGTGGGGACTGCGAGAAAGTCCGGCTGGATTTCTTGCACCGAGAACGGGAGGACACCGAGAGACTGACTCGCGTCGACGACGAGGTGCGTTCCCCGCTTGCGGCACTGCTCTCCGATTGCAGCGAGGTCGAAGAGGCCGCCGTCCGTCCAATGACAGTGTGCCAGGGCCACCGTAGCCGTGTCGTCATCGAGCGCCTCGAGCACCGCCGATGTCCAGTCTCCGTCGCCGGGCCTGGGAACGATCTTGACGTGGGCGCCGACTTCCTTGGCTCGCTCTCGCCAAGGATAGTAATTCGATGGGAATTGCTCCTCGGCGACGAGAATGGACTGGCCTTTCTCGAGCGGCAGGATGCGGGCCGCCGTCGAGATGCCGTAGCTCACGGCCGGGGTGATGGCAACATCCTCTGCCGTGCAACGGATCAATCCAGCGAAGACCTCTCTCAAGGACTCGGATTCCGTGAAGAAGTCGGGAGGACTGATCTCCCAGGGCGCGGCTTTCCGCATCACGCCACGTTTGCCGGCCTCTGTCACCGACTGCATCAGAGGGGACATGTAGGCGCAGTTCAAGTAGGTCACATCGTCCGGTATGTCGAAGAGCGCCCGCTGGTTCGGAAGAATCAATGGGATTTGACCTCGGTTAAAATATCGTTCAGGACCTCGAGCGCTTGTGGAAAACCGTCGTCACAAGCTCCGAAGCCCAACCGGAAGTGTGGGGGATAGCCGAAGCAATCTCCGGGGGCCAATAGAACGCCGCGCCCGGCGGCCGCCTTGCACATGCGGCGGGCATCTTCACCACTGACCAGATTAGGAAATCCAGTCAACCCGCCCTCCGGGCGGACCCAAGCGAGAACATCTTTTTGCTCCTCGAAGAACCTATCGAGGAGTGCGAGATTGGTAGTGGCGACCGCCTTCGCTTGGGCGAAGAGCCTCTCGCGGTTTCGAACTGCTGTCGCAGCCAGTGCTTCACTCACCGAGCTGTTGCTGATTGTGAAGTAGGCGCGTGAGTGCCAGTACCGTTCTCTGCGTGCCTCGTCCCGTTCGACGAACCAGCCGACGCGGAGACCGCTGAGGCTAAACGCCTTGGAGAAGTCGCCGAGGATCGTGGCATGGGGGAGCACCGTGGCAGAAGGGAAGTCGGCGTTGAAGTAGATGGGATGGTAGACCTGGTCGACGACGAATTGGACGTCCCGATCGGCGACGAAGTCATGGAGCTCACGCAACGTCTCCGGTGTGGCGATCGCACCGGTTGGATTGTGTGGGGAGTTCACAAGAAGTAGCTTCGTATTGTCGTCCACTAAACGCTTCACTTCATCGACATCGATCCGGAAGTCGTTCTCGGGTCGGAGCTCGTACGTTCGGGCCTCGACCCCCAGTGCTCTCGCAAGCTCGGTGAACGTAGGGAAACAGGGGCTCGGCACAACGATATTGGCGTCGGGCTCTGCGGCCATGAAGAAAAGGATGTGGAGCGCTTCGGAGGCCCCGGTTACGATTTGGATGTCTTCAGGTTGGACACCCTCCATTTCTGCTAGCGCCTCCCTTAGCGGTTCGGTGCCATCGGCAGATGTGTAGGACACCGGCCCGTCTAGGAAACGTTGTTTCTCGCTGGGCGTCATGAGCTCCAGGAGTCCTCTTACCGTCCAAGCCGGTCCTGTACTCGCCGCTAGGTTGTAAGGAACGTGTTCGTACTCCTCGAGCCATTGATCTAAGAGAAAGGGTTTGACTTGCATTCGTGTTCTCCCAAACTTTAATTCAATATTTTGATTTCCTTTACGCTCCCTCAATTCGGCATTATAACGAACTCGGACCCCTCAGCCCGAGCGCAGCGCGAGCGACCCGACTTCGCCAAGGCTTCGTCGGGTCCGTTTTTGTATTCGCATTGGTGGTTCCCACGGGCATGGCCCGCTCGATGGCCTCGGAAGGAATGTATCGCGACCTGGCCGGTTTTCGCGTGTTGATGAACAGGTAGTTTCTCGCCTGAATAGGACCGGCCCCAGCCGGTGGCTTCGCTTGCCTGGACGAGGTCGATGGTTTACTTGTCCCCGAGACTCCTGTCTTATACTGCAATGCGCGCTCGGAAAAGCAATTCTTGCTTTTCGGTTCATGAGGCCATAGATTTGTCACCGCGATGACCCATGCCTCTAAGTCCGGGAACTCGGCTCGGCCCGTACGAAATCCTCTGAACTAGGGGCGATTTTGAAACGGCTTCAGTAAAAAATGAGGGGTGGACCTGCATTGCTCGTCCCGCTATTGCTGGCGAGCGTCGTCTCTGCCGGGCAGCCGGATTCCCGCACCGGTCAGGTCAACGCCCTCTTCAAGAATTACGACCGGGCCGATGTCCCCGGCTGCGGGTTGGGTATCATCCAGGACGGCCGCTTCATCTACCAACGTGGGTACGGGATGGCGAATTTGGACTACGGCATTCCAATTCTGCCGCAGACCGTGTTTCGCCTCGGGTCAGTCTCGAAGCAGTTTGCCGCGATGGCAATTGCCTTGGCCGCAGCGGATGGGAAGCTTTCCCTGGACGACGACGTACAAAAGCATCTTCCCGAGCTCAAGAATCTTTCCGCCCCAGTAACCATCCGCCACATGCTGTACCACACGAGTGGGATCCGGGACTATTTGGACCTCATGGATGTCGCAGGTATTCGGTCGGAGGATGACTACTACACGGTGGAGGACGCCTTCGCGATGATTGCCCGGCAAAGGCATCTCAACTTTCCGCCGGGAGACGAGTATCTGTACAGCAATTCCGGTTACTTTCTGATTTCCCAGATCATTCCTCGGGTGACCGGAAAGAGTCTGCGCGAGTGGGCCAGCGAAAAAATCTTCAAGCCTTTGGGAATGAACAACACACAGTTCCTCGACGACCTCCGGATGGTTGTGCCGAACCGGGCGACCGGGTATCGACGCACCAAGGGTGGTGGTTTCGAAATCGATGTTTCGAAACTGGATCTGGTCGGCGACGACGGGGTGTTTTCCACTGTGGATGATCTCCTCCTTTGGGATCAGAACCTTTACGAAAACAGGCTGGGTGGGGCGGCGGTGCTGAAGGAGATGTTGACGCCGGGTGTACTGAACGACGGGGTCACTCAGGAATATGCGCTTGGTTTGGACGTAAGCACGTACCGCGGGCTGAATACGGTGGGGCACGACGGTTCTTGGGTCGGCTACCGCGCCGGCATCCTGCAATTTCCGGAACAGGAGTTCTCGGTAGTGTGCCTCTGCAACCGGAGTGACGCTGAACCGATGGACTTGGCTCGAAGGACTGCCGACATCTACTTAGACGAGCACATGGAATCGCAACCCGTGTCGGCAGGGCTGCCGATTGAGGTGGGGCGCGTCGGGGAGTACTGGGGCGAGCGGACGGGAGAGTTCGTTGAGGTTGCGAACGAAGAGGAAGGACCCGTGTTGAAGATCGACGGAGACTCCTACCGACTGTTGGGACGAGGTGAGAACCGATTCCGTGCCGTTTCCGGCTTGGACGAAGCGGACGTCGTTTTCGACGCGAACCATCGGATGACGGTACAGGACCGAGGCCAGCGGCCTTTCGAGTTCGAGCCTCTTCGCGATCTTCCGCCCCCCGCGTCTGATCTAAAGGCGTACCAGGGTTCTTATTATTGCGACGAGGTCGAGGCCACTTACCAGGTTCAACTATCGGAAGAGGGGAAACTGACTTTGGCAGGCCTGGTCTTGGACGATCCAGCGCTCGAACCCATGTTTCGGGATGGTTTCCGTTGGGAGTGGGGAAGTATTGTCTTCCAGAGAGACGCCCGCGAAGACGCCTCGGGATTTCGTCTAAGCATGGGGCGAGCCCGGAACTTCCGATTTGTAAGGAAATAGACCGGTGCCGGCTCGCGAGCCGAGTCGCCTTTGCGTTTGTACCGCGCCATCACGTCCTTACCGTAGTCGCACTCGGCCAGATACTGGTTGTGAGCGTGGCACATCAAATAGATATTCTCTGGCCTGTGGTCGCCGCCACGACCAAATGGCTCCCGGTGGTGAAACTGGAGCCCTCCGCGATCGTTGCACCGTTTGCCTCGTACGTCGATAAACGTGCACTGGTCCCCGTCACGCTCCCGCACCGCCCGCTTCACCGCAGCCGGGATGTGGCGTGACGATGGCGATGAATCGGTCTGTTCAAGATTCTTTCTTGGGGCCTTCGTCTTCCCAAAGCGCTTCGATTCGAGCCGCTCGAGCTTCTCGGTCACGGCCTCTTCTATGATCGCCGTCAGATCGCCGTCGGGAACTGAGCAGCGCATCAGCATCTGGAGTCGCTCAAGCTTTGCGTGAAGCTCGGCGCTCGCGGTGAACTGAATTTTGTAGCGGGCAGGTGCTAGGGGCTGCACCACGGCGGGCTTGGCCGGAGCCGGTGACGGTCGAGCAACTCGGTCCGGACCGAGTTCAAGGGCTGGCGTTGGTCTCGTTTTCTCCTGACGTTCTGGCAGCTTGCGCATCGTCGCCTGGACATCTGGCTTGGGAGAAAGCTCGGCCACCAGCTCCTCGATTTCCCTTTTGGACTTGTGCGCTGCTCGGGCCAGCAGCGTCTGTCGATTAGCCTCGGTGAGGTGTGGTGCAAGCTTGGCGATGGCGCTCAAGTGAAGCCGTCCATCGCCGAGCATCTCTAGCAGGACAGCGTGTTTCCGGGACGCGCGCGCCGCTGCGATGCGCAGATAGGCTTCGTGCTCCGACAGATGCAATACCTCAGTGCAGTACGAAAACATCGAAGGACAGGCCTCTCGAGCATACAGTCGCCGCTCGTCCACTTCGCCAATGTGTGCGACCAACTCTGACTCGACACACCTGGATTTCTTTAGAAGTTCGGACAGGCTGCGGAGTAGCCCATCATCCGAAAGCGATTTAAGTAAGTCGTCAAGCATGACTCGTTCCCCCTCACAACTAATATAGCAACACGTTTTTCTTGGGCGTGAGACGACACAGACTGGGAAGACATGTGCTCAGACAAGCTTCTTGTCTCGAAAGTACCAGGCAGTGATCAGAGGGGCAATGGTAGGTTCTCAAGTAGGATTTGGAAGGCGGCAACCAAGAACCGGAATGGGCTCGCCAAATCCTGTCAAGGGGAAATTTCTCTTTTTTTTTGCTCTAGTGATTCACGCTTGAGTGACATGTCGCAACTGCAGAGTCGTTTTCTCACTTACCTAACGACTTCGCTGACGACTTCTCCATCGATCACGGTGCCCACACAGTGGCTGGTGTACTCGAAGGGGTCTCCGTCGTAAAGCGCGACGTCGCCATCCTTGCCAGCTTCGAGCGACCCCACCCGATCGTCGATCCCCAAGAGGCGAGCGGCATCGACCGTGATGGAGGCGAGAGCATCCTCGAACGACAGTCCATTGGCAGCGGCGAGAGCGGCTTCGAAGAGAACGACGCGGGTCTTGGGTACATAAGCCTCATAGCCGCTTTGTAGGGCGAAAGGAATGTCTGCCGCCTTAAGGCGAGACGCCGCCTCCATGGTGAGGTTCTCGGTCTCCCCGCCCGAACGATACATCGTGGGATGCAAGATCACCGGATATCCAGAAGCCCTGATCTGGTCGGTGACCAAGTAACTTTCTGCAGCGCCGTCCAAGACCAGTCGAATGTCGAACTCCTTCGCAAGGCGGATGGCGGTCAAAATATCCTGAGAGCGTTGGGCGGTCACGAGAAGGGGAAGCTCGTGATTGAGCATTTTGGCGAAGACTTCAAGCCTGAGGTCGCGGTCGGGTTTGTCCTCCTCCTCGTCGCTCGTGGTTTTGTCGAGGTAGTCCTGCGCCTTGATGAATTCGGTTCGCAGCATCGCAACCATCTTGGCGCGCGTTCCGGGTGGCTTCTCCTTTTCAGCCCGGGCGCTGTCGCCCAGTGTGGCCGCCACCATCGCCTCGGGAACGAGAACGGCTTCGTCGACGTTGTTGCCCCGAGTCTTGACGATCATCGTCCGTCCGGAGATGAGGGCTCCCGGGGAATGCCCGGTGTGCATCGTCGTGATGCCGAACTCACGAAGCCACTCCACCAGTGGCTCCCGTGCGTCGTAAGCGTCCATCGCATTCAGCTCGGGTTGCATGGGCGCGGAGGCTTCCAGCTGCTCTTGGTCGTTGGGCTGGTTGAGGTAACCCGCGATGCCCACGACGGTGTGCGCGTCGATCAGGCCCGGTGTGACGACCTTGGCGGTTAGAACCCGGAATCCGTTTGGTATCGTGACACTAGAGGCAGGACCTACGCGCTCGATCCTGCCGTCGCGGATCAGCACAACACCGTCCGCGATGGAAGGGCCGGCCATCGTATAGACCGTCTCCCCCCGGACCGCGACTTGAGCCCCTTGAATCTGTAGAGTCGAAGAGAAAAAGAGGGTGAGGGTCAAAGCCTGCAACAGAACTCCGCCATGGCTTCGCATCATCGCCCCTCGTCCAAGAGCTCTTGGAATACGAGCGGTTGATCGTGGCCGGCCCCGTAGCCACCCACGGCGTATAAGCGATCTTGGGGAATGTCACGGTCGAAGACCTTGTCGCCCTCCACCCATGTTTGTAAGACCTTGGTGTACACACTAAGCGGATCTCCCGAAAGGATGACGAAATCGGCGTCCTTGCCTGGTTCGAGAGATCCGACGCGGTCCTCGAGCTCTAACATTCTGGCTCCCGCCATGGTGAGTCCGTAGATGGCTCCGGCGCGCGTCATTCCCGCCCTTACTGAGAGACCCGCGCAACGCAAAAACAGTCGAGAATCGGAGATAGCGTCATCGGTATGAAAACCCACGAGGACTCCCGCTTGCTCGAGGGCGGCGCCGTTTCCCTGCGAGAATTGTGCGTCCTTAGCTTCGATCTTTCCTCCCGGGCTGTCGATCGTAATGATCGAGACCGGCGCCCCCGCCGCCGCAATTTCATCGGCGACTTTGTGTGCGTCGCTCGCGTGTTGGAGAACGACGCGGAATCCGAACTCCTCGGCGAGCCTCAGGACAGTCAGGATGTCATCGTAGCGGTGAGTGTGATGGTGCACCATCCGCTTCCCGTCGAGGATCTCGACCAGAGCCTCCATGCGTAGGTCGCGCGGCGGCATTTTGTCCGGATCGCCGTCGGCGCGACGCATCTTGTCGCGATACTCCTGAGCCTTGACGTACTGTTCCCGTACGAGTGCCGCGGACTTGGCTCTTGTGCCGGGAAAAGGAGGATCCCTTCGCGAATTAGTTCCGTTTGCCATCTTCATTCCGGATGCGATGGTTCCATCTTCGTTCGTGATGAGAAAGTCGTCGATGACCCGGCCTTCGCGAAGCTTGAGATAGAGAGTTTGACCGCTCATCAGGTGCCCAGACCCCGGCATGACGTTGACGGTAGTGATCCCACCGGCCTGGGCTTTTTGAACACGAGCATCGCGCATGTTGAGCGAATCGAGCACGCGGGTGTCTGGCTGGATCGGTGCGCTTCGATCGGCGCCTCGTGGTCCGGCGATGTGGCTATGGGTATCGATTAACCCCGGCATGATGACCAGTCCTTCAACATCGTGTCGCTCCGCGTTCGAGGGAATGTCGACCGAGCCGGTAGGGCCGACCGCGACGATCTTGCCTTCCTCGATGACGAGAACGCCGTCTTCGATCTCGATGCTTCCATCCGGGCTCACCGGGATGATGCGCCCGCCGACGAAGGCTTGAGGCCTGTCTTGGGCGAGGGCGGGCCTTGCCAGCAGGAGTGGCGCGCCAAGGAACAACAAGATGGTGGTTTGTCTCAACAAATCCTACCTCCTCATTTCATAGTCAACGACAGAGTCTCTTCATGAAGCTATCTTCGTGACCCTTATGTTCAGTCCACATGATCGTGGCTTTGAGCTGAGCGCAAAAGTACGGGTTGAGTGCGGCCCCTCTCATGAGCTCGGAGAGAGCGGTTTCCTTGTCGCCGGCGGAGTAGGCGAGGAGGCCTAAGTTGAGATGGGTGTTAGGGCCGTCCGGCCAGAGCTCCACCGCGCGCTCCGCCTGTGCAAGGGCTCCCTTCACGTCTTTCACGCGAGCCAAGCGGCGACTCTCCGACACGGCACTCATCGAAAGCTGGATATTTAGAAGCCGACGTAGTTCGAGGATCGGCATCGGATGATCGTCGACGTGTAGTCGCACCGCGACATCGTTGTTGGTATTGCGGCCACCATCTTTTTCAACAACCAAGAGCGCCGCCGACTGGCGGCCCCTCCGGTCGCCTCCCGCAGCCTGGCCGCCTTCGAGCGCGGCGAGCAATCGCTCGGCGAGGCTGCCAGTGGAATTCTCGAACACTTCTGCCATCTGCTCGACGACTTCCGGGCCGGCCAAAATGTTGCCTTGGGCCGAATAGTCCTTACCCTTCTTGTGTCCCGCCCAGTCGGAGGCCTCTGGGCCGGTGAACACCGCGACGTTGCCTTTGGGGTCGACGATGGCGACTTGGCGTCCATCCTTACCGGGGAACGTGTCCTCTGCCAATAGGCGCTCCAGTACTTCGTCGGCGGTCAGTCCTTCTCTGAGAAGCGCCATACCTTGCGGCCCATAGCCGACATTCACATTTGCCTGGGTGGCGATGACTCCGATGTCGGCCTCTCCCCAGGGCACAACGGCACCCACCGCGAAGTAGCGGGACTGCACCGCGCAACCCATGGCACGGGTCTCCGGATCTATCGCAACGATCGAAAATGTCGCGACGACATCCTCTTCCGCTGGGGCGTTGGTTGCGGCGAGCAACAAACCGAGAGCCGTCGAGCTAAGCAGTCTGCTCATTTGCGTTCCTCTTCTTGTGCGCCGGGCTATGCCGAGGCCAAGCGGTTATAAACCCACGCCAAGACCGCTCCCGCGAACGCTCCGTCCAAGGCCCCATAGAGAGTGCCGACGATGACCTGGCCGAAGCTGGCAGCCGCTTCGTAGCCCGGATAGAGTGAGGCGGCTACATCTAGGAAGGCCTGACCGTAGCCGGGCCAGATGAGGTTGGCCAAGCCTGTCAGGAACAGGGCGAGTCCGCCCCAGCCGATGGCTCCGGTGAGAGCCATAGCTCTAATATCGAGTTTCATGATTACGCCTCCTTGTGATGACCTCTGTCGTCATGTTAGGCCGAGCCCTTAGCTACAATTCGAAAGACCGGATGCTTAGCGGCCTCGGCGACGAAGGCATCTTGTGGTGAATCGGGGGTGACGTCGAAGTAAGGTCGTGTAATCGGGGTGGTGCGGATGTACTCTTTCAAAATGGGCGCGGCCGTCTCCGCGTCTGCTTCCTCGAGGTATACCGTTTCGTCTCGGACCCCGCGCCGAATTCGAGCCTCTCCTCCCCCAGCATGGACGTTCTTCACCCACCCCCGCTCGCCGTACGGTGAGACGATCCAGCGCTCATTGTTAAACTCCATCACGTTGACAGGCGTGCTGCGGGGACTTCCCGATTTCCGGCCCGTGGTGGTCAAGACGTGCAGAACCTTCGGACCGAAACCTAACTTAACGAGCGGGCTCATGAGCGAATTGATGAATCGGAGTGATCGGCTGAGTTCGTATTTTCGCGCCATCTCACTAGTAGTAAGAAGAGGGCCTACTCTACCCTCAGTTGATGCCGTATCTCAACGTCCATAAGAGGGCGATTTGACGTCGGACCTCAGGGTGTAGAATAGAGTCGTCGTGCACATCGTAGCCTCGTTAGCGTTGATGGCACTCGCCGCTGGTGGCGATCGGTCGCTGGATCAGACTTCTCAGCTGTCGCTCTGGTATCAATCGGTGGGTGCGCCGCTGCCCCATGAAGGCTTCGGCGAGTTCCTGAGCCGAGTCGCTCGAACCCGAGTCGACACCCCTTACGACCGTTCTCCCGAAATGGGAGCTGAGGAAATCCTCCGTGCCGGGCTGCGGCGTTTCGAGTGCGTGTCGTTCATCGAGAGCAGTCTCGGTGTCGCTCGCTGTGCGTGGCGCGGACAGTCCACCGAAGGTTGCTTCGTGTGGGAACTGCTAGGGCTTCGCTACCGAAGCGGGATGATGTCCAATTACGCGTCGCGTCTTCATTATTTCGTCGACTGGCTCGGGGATAACCGGGGGCGATGGCGTTTGCAGAACGTTACCAAGGAGCTCGGGGGAACGCCCGTCACGCGTAACTTCTTCTACTTGACGCGGCGTGCCGCTTTGATCCCCGCCCTGTCGTCGCCGTCAGAGCGAAAGGCGATCGCTGACATCGAAGCTCGTTTGAGCTCACGGTCTCAGGTTGTCGTGGGGCGCAACCGCATCGGACAAGCGGCCGCGGGCCTGCGGGATGGAGACATCGTTGCGATCACGGGCAGCAAGCCGGGGCGACTTGTCACCCACGCTGGCTTCGTTTCTAGGAGCGAGGACGGTATTGCTCATTTGGTTCATGCTTCGAGCTACCACGACCGGGTGGTAATAACGCGGCGGGATGTATCGGATTACGTGCTGCGAAGGCCGGAGCGCCGGGGCTTGATCATCGCACGACCGCTCGCACCCTGAAAGAAAAGGCATCTGTTATGAAGCACTCGAAAATGGCTTTGATCCTTGCCGTTATGGTGCTGAGTTCAGCGGCAGCGTCGGAAGGTCCTCGACTCCATTTTGTCGCCACGGCTCGGCAATTTGGTCCGGTCGGTTATCGGGATCCGGCGGGCGCGATGTCGCCAGATGGAGTCTGGTTGGCATACTCGGTCGGCCGCACGCTCCGGGCACAACGGATCGACGGCGGGCCAGTGCATGAAGTCGGCGCTATCAATAGTCAGATTCGTTACATTGCGTGGCTTCCCGACAGTCGGCACGTGGCGGTTCGAGATCGGGAGCCGGATACCGGAGCACCGAGCTGGGAGGTCTTCGAGGTACTAACTGGCAAGAAGGAGCGGCTCTGGCCCAATAATCCCGAGGCGGCACGCCTCAGCCACCTCGCGTGGTCGCCGGATGGTGGCAGCGTCGCTGGCGTCTTGCGGCAGGGGGATGGTTCGCAGCTATGGCGAATGGACGGGAGTGGAAAGCAGATCACGGTCACCGAGAGCAAGGCTCGCCTCTCGTATCCGGTTTGGACGCCCCACGGCGCAAAGATAGCCTGTCTCGTTTTCGGGAACGGATCACAGCGTGTGAGTCTCGACTGCGAAGCGGATCCAAACGGATCGGGGAGTTGGGATCAAGAAGGCTACGGTCGTTTCGCCCTTTCGGCCGACGGCAAGAAGATTTACCTCGCCGCTCCGAACGAACACGGCATGCTAGATGTGTGGTCGCGAGGACTCGCCGATGGAAAGATGACGCGACTGAGTGCGTTTTCGAGAGATGCTTATGAGATCACGGCGGCAGCAGACGGCCGCGTTTTGTTCAAGACCCAAATCTACGACCCCCGCATCGCAGTGGTTCCTGCGAACGGGGGACCTACAAGGGAACTCGCGACATTTCTAGCCGAGACTCCGTCTTGGGATTGGACCGGAACAAAAGTCGGGTTCACGTACGGAAACTGGCGGCGGGTGATCGATGATTTCCATTACCCGGACATTGCGCAACACGTCGGGGTGATCACCGTAGGAGGTTCGGCGGCGACCGAACCGGAGCATACGGTTCAGTCGTCGACTTCCGAAGATCAAGGCATGTGTTGGTCTCCGAATGGGAAGTGGATCGCCTTTCATTCTCATTTCGGTCCTTCCGACGATCTGTGGATTGAGCCAGCGGACGGCTCACAAGCGTCACGTCAGATCACGCGAGACGGGCACGAGACCGGCTGGCCGCGTTGGTCGCCGGACGGGAAGTGGCTGATCTACCCTAGCCATGTCAATGATCGGCCGAAGGCTCGGATCTACGTCGTGGGAATGGACCAAGAGACCGGCACCGTCACCCGACCTCAGCAAGAAGTGCCACTGGAAGGTTTCACGCAGCACGCGATGCAGACCGAGTGGATGCCGGACAGCGAAACGCTGGTCTTCGAAAGCGGTGGACCTCCCGGAAAGAAGGCGATCTACACCGTGAGTCGCACCGGAGGACGACCGAAATTAATCCATCAGTGGGATAGCGAGCAACATTACTCGGGGATTGGCCTCTCGCCCGACGGCAAGTGGGTTGCGTTCGTCGGGCCTTCCTCCAACGGTTACTTCCAGATCTTTCGCGTGCCGGCCACCGGTGGAACCCCCGAGCAGATCACGTTTGATCCCACGGACAAAACCCAGCCCTCATATTCTCCGGACGGGGACCGTATCGTCTTTACGGTCTTCAGTTACGAGTCCCAGTTCTGGCTCGTCTCGCCCTGAGGGGCGCACAGTAAGGCGGTGCCACCGCCAAATGGACTGACGCCCAAACCACTCCCGTGCTTGTCTCCAGTGGACAGGGCGGATTGTCATGTTGTATAGTTATGACACTCGAAAAACTTAAAGTGCAGAGCGGCTACTATTCGCGTTCTGTTGGCTTGGTCGCGGCGAAGTCTTCTTCCCCAAGGGAGCGTGATGCGGCAGGACCAGCGCATTCTCTTTGTAGACGACGAAATTTCTTCCCGGGAAGCGTTCGCTTCTTCTTTGAAGCCGCTCGGCTTCCATATCGATCTTGCAAGTGACGCCGAAGAGGCGCTCTCTCTGGCCAGCCGCCATCAATATACGGTTGTCGCAGCCGATCTCCGTATGTCGGGCGCCGACGGTCTCAGTCTCATCGAGCGTCTCCGCGTGAAATGTCCGTGGGCGACATATCTCTTGGTCACCGAGACCGCTAACCTCGGCGTTCCGGTCGATTCGCGCACGGTCGATGGAGTCCTTGCCAAGCCATGGAGTCCCGACGGCGTGTGCGCAGCCATTCGAGACGCTGTCCAACTGCATGCTGCCCGAGCAGGAGCGGAAGCCTGGAGCCCTCACGCGATCGGGGATCCGGCAAGCGCCATTCTTCTCATCGAAGACAAGCCCGGTGACAAGCAGGTGGTCTCAGAACTGTTGACAAACTCTGCGGGAACGAATCACCGTGTCATACAAGTTAATCGCTTGAGCGAGGCGCTGAGATTGATGGACGGCACTTCCTTCAAGGCCGCATTCGTCGACATCGGAGTTCCCGACGCGCGCGGGCTCGAGTCTGTCGCCCGGCTGCGCGCCGCCGCGTCATCGCTACCCATCATCGTGTTAGCGGGAATAGATGATGAAGGTCTAGCGGTCCAGGCGCTGCAAGTTGGAGCGCAGGACTACATTCTCAAAGGTTTGTTCGACACCGGACTTCTCAATCGGGCGCTTCGCTACGCCATCGAACGGAAGGAATCCGAGGAGAAGCTCACGCGCTTGGCGTCCTACGACCAACTTACGACGTTGGCCAACCGCCGACTGTTTCATGAAAGGCTTTCCCTGGCCTTGGCTCGGGCGAAACGCCGGGAAACCCATGTGACCGTGCTGGTTCTCAATCTGGATCGATTCAAGAGCATCAATGAGAGCTTCGGTTATGAGGCAGGGGATGCCCTTCTACGGGAAGTGGGCAAGCGGCTCAGTGAGAGTGTGAGGGAGTTCGAGACCTTGGCGCGTTTGGGTGGTGATGAGTTCGCCATCATCTTGGATGACCTCGAGCAGGAACAAGAGGCCACTGTGGTTGCGCAACGCGTTCTCGACACGCTCGCAACTCCGTACCGAGTGAATGACCAAGAAGCAGTCGTCACCGGGAGCGTGGGCATAGCCTTCTATCCAGAGAACGGAGAGACGATCGATCAACTACTCAAGTGTGCGGACTCGGCCATGCATCGCTCCAAAGAACGGGGAAGGAATAGTTATCAAATCTTCAGCAAGGAAATGCACTCCGACGTTCTCACCCGAATGAGCCTGGAAAGGGATTTGCGCCACGCCTTGGAACGGGACGAATTTCGACTGCACTACCAACCGCAGCTATCTCTGGAGGACAACGAGCTCTTGGCTGTCGAGGCGTTGGTGCGGTGGGAGCACCCCGAGCGCGGTCTGATCGCGCCGATGGACTTCATCTATCTCCTCGAGGATACCGGTCTGATTATTGCCGCCGGGGAGTGGATCCTTCGAAAGGCTTGCGGGCAGGTGCGAGAGTGGCAAACTGGAGGGTTCAACAACCTGCGGGTGGCAGTCAACCTGTCGCCGAGGCAGTTCGAAGACAAGAATCTAGTCCAGGTCGTTCGCCGTGCGCTCGAGGATTTCCAGCTCGCTCCGCAATGTCTGGAGCTCGAGATCACCGAGAGCCATCTCATGCAGGACACCGAGCGGACCAAGGCGACGCTAGCCAGCATCAAATCCCTCGGCGTTCGGATTGCGGTGGACGACTTCGGGACGGGTTACTCGTCTTTGTCCTACCTCAGAAAATTTCCCATCGATTCCCTCAAGATTGACAAGACCTTTGTGAGGGACATCACCACCGATCGGGACGATGCATCGATCGCGGCAGGAATCATCGGATTAGGACACAACCTCAGGCTGGACGTGATCGCCGAGGGCGTCGAGACGGAGGAGCAGTTGGCTTTTCTCTACAAGGAAGGCTGTGACGCGATCCAAGGCTATCTTTGCGGTCGACCGCAGCCGGCGGACGTCCTTCCTCGCGAGATATAAAGCAGTCCCTTCTAGTGTCCTGTATCAGTAGATCGTTGCCTAAAGCTCGAGACCATTTTGTGGGCTGGCGAGGAGTGACGACGACGTCATATCTGGATATTTCGAGGAGTAACAACGAAGCCAGCGCGCAAAAGGGGCCGAGACTTAGGTGACGAATTACTGATCGGTGGACGCGCCTTCCTCTTCCGCTCGTCGTCTCTTCTCGTGGACGCCGCGTTCCGCGCGGGTCGGGCGTGCCTTGCTGCGGCGGGAGAGCCCTTTGACGGCTTTGACTGTCCTTTTCCGGGCTGACGATTTCTTTTTCTTCTTGCGGCTGGCCATCGACGGCACTATGAGTCAATGAATGATTTGGGGCTCCCCCGAGCCCTCGATAACCACGCGCGCCGCCGAACCCCGGGAGTCGACGAACAGAATGTGAATCGGAAGGGCGTGGAGACCGCCGGCCGAGTGTTGGGCAAGAAACGTCGGCTTCAGATCCGCCGTCTCTCCGATTCGCTCGAAGCTTCCCATATCCATGGACCCGTTCGCAGCAATCGCTGAAAAGTAAAGGGGAGCCTCGAATCCTTTCGCCTGGAGATTTTCGATGATCTCCGTAAACTCTTCAGAAGCCATGTATTCGCGAAGGTTGCGTTCCATATTCGTGTCTCTGCGGCTGTTGGTAGCAGTTTCCCGGTTTCTTCGACTATAGTCAATTAGGCGAGGAGTCGCCGAAAGGAGCTCACTCATGGCCTCCAACTCTCCGCGCGAAATGTTGGAGTCACTGGCCCGGAACCTCCCCAACCGAACCGGCAAGACGCTCGAGCAATGGGCCCGCTTGGTCAAAACGAAAGGGCCTAAGACCACTAGGGAGCGCGTTGCCTGGTTGCGGAAGCATCACAGTCTGGGCGGTCCCACCGCGGCGGTCATCGTTGCCAAGGCGGAGGGGCAAGATCTTGCCGCGCCCTATGAGGCGGGTGATCAGCTCGTCGAGTCCATGTTTTCGGGAGGGAAGGCGGAGCTCAAACCGATTTACGAAGCGGCGGTGAGATCGGCCGCGACGCTTGGAAAAGACGTCGTCGTTTCACCTCGCAAGACCTACGTGACGCTGACGCGCAAACGCCAATTCGCGGCAATCCAGCCGAGCACGCTCACGCGAGTGGACCTGGGACTGGTGCTCCCCGGCGTCAAGGCTAAGGGGCGACTCCAAGAGTCCGATCGCGTTGGAGGTGGACGCGTCACTCACTGCATTGCGCTTACCAAGGTCGGCGACTTCAATGCCGAAGTCAAGAAGTGGCTGAAGGCCGCCTACGAGCAAGACGCATAAACGTCGAGGCTCATTAGATATTTTGTCAGTCCCAGCGCGCCACACCAAAAAAATAGAGATAGCCCTCATCCTCATCGGTCTGGCAGTTCTCTTCTTCTGCCTTCCTCATTTCGTTTCCGGTGATGGATACCTTCGGTTTCGGGCGCTAAGACGCCTGAGCGAAACAGGGCAGATCGTGCGCACCGGGCATTCCATGATCGGCCCCCTGTTTGCGTTCCTGTTATGGCCGCTGGGCAAGTTATATGAATCGGCGGAATGGTGGATTGCGAGGTTCAATTGTTTCGTTTTCGCCGGAGGGCTGTTCGTTTTCTATCGACTCCTGAAAGACAAGCTTGACCCGAGTGTAGTCCGGAAATTCTTGCTGATTCTTTTGATCGGTTCGATGTTTCCGAGTCATTTGAAGGACTTTTATGGAGAAGTGTTCACCGCGGTGGTGGTGGGTGCGGCCCTTCTCGCAACGCAGGTGGGTCATCCTCGATGGTCCCGATGGGCCGGCTGGGGATGGGCCGGGGTGGTCGTCGGTGCGGTCAACACGCCGGCTGCCATGGTAGGCGTCGGGACCGTCGCTGCGTCGGAGACACTTTACAAGAAACGCTTTCGGTATCTTCTCGTGCCGGTCGCAGCGGCCGGATTGGTTCTCTTCGAGTCTTGGGTGAGGCGGGGCTCTCCGTGGCTCACAGGTTACGAAGGAAACGCGGGAGCGGAAACCATACTGACGTACTCCGGCCAACCGGGCTTCAGCTATCCGCTTTTTCTCGGGGTTCTTTCACTCCTTTTTTCCTTTGGGAAGGGGTTGGTGTTCTTTGCCCCGGGACTCTTGCTCTCTTTTGGCGGCGCGATGGCGTCTCTCAAAGAGGAGCTGAGGCGCAGCTACCGTCTGTGGATCTGGTTCCTGGTTGGCTTGGTCCTCGTCTACTCGAAGTGGTGGGCGTGGTATGGGGGCTGGACGTGGGGGCCGAGGTTTCTCCTCTTCGCATCGATTCCGGCGTCGTTTGCACTCGCAGTGGGTTTGTCACGGGTCGGAAAGTCGGTAGGGAAGAACCTGCTCGTTCTTCTGCTGCTGGCCGCGTCGTTTTGGGTCGGCGCCAACGGTGCCGTCTTTGGGCTCGACTATCTGGAGGATTGCCGAGCCGCTGACTATGAGTTCTTGTGTTGGTACGTACCGGAGTTCAGCGTGCTGTGGCGGCCTTTCGTCGCCAGGGACCTCCCGGACGGTAGGGAAGCAGCACTCCTAGGCTACGGACTTCTGGTGTTCGCGTACCTCGCGGGTCCTCTTGTCCGCGCGCTAGGTGGCGGGCTCCGAAAGGGCTTCTCCGATCTAGGGACGCGTTATCTGGGTACTGGCTGGCGTTTCTAGCGTCTCCCAAGACTTCCGTTTTTGACTTGACAAGGAAGCCCCCCAGTTGTATATTTGCAGGGTACAACTAAAAGGCTTGTAGCATGCAAATAACGAAAGAAGGCATCGCGGAAGCGACTCCAGAGCTCAAGCGCTCGGCCGTGACGCTCCATCGGGCCCTCACCGACTTCGTGCGGCAGTATCAATTCCGAAACCGCAACGAGATCTGCTGCTACGGCGTCACCGTGTCTCAGTGCTATTTACTCGACGCGCTGGCCACACGAGGTCCACTTTCCATGCAGGAGCTGGCGGGCCACCTGTGTTTGAAGATCAGCACCGTGACCCGGCTCGTCGATGGCCTGGTGAAGAAGAAGCTCGTCCGGCGCCAAAAGGATAGCGAGGACCGTCGGGTCGTACGCGCCGAGCTCACAGACGCGGGCCAGAAGACGCAGGAAAAGATTACCGGTGACCTGCTAGCGACGCAGGAGCAGATTCTTCTATCCATGCCCGAGAATGTGCGGGAGGAAGTCGTGCGGGCTATCTGCACTCTTGTTCGAAAGGTGAGTCCGGGGAGTAGCGAGTGCTGCGTTTGAGCCCTTTTTTTGCGGCAATGCTTGCAGCATACAAATAACAGGAGGCGAAGATGACGAATGCGGTTCAGATCAAGGAAAAAGTAAAAGACCATTACACACGTGCTGTCGAGGGACGGGGTGGATGTTGCGGCCCTGCGCCTCATAAGACAAAACGAGAGGCCGGTGAGGCTTCGCCAAAGAGTGGTTGTTGCGGCGGCGGAACCGACCTCGTCAACCTTTCCGGATACAAGAAAGACGAGCTCGCGAGTCTGCCGGAGGACGCCGTCCAGAGCTCCTTCGGCTGCGGTAACCCCGTTGCCTTTGCTGGCGTTCAAGAGGGACAAACGGTCGTCGATATCGGCTCCGGAGCGGGGATCGACTGTCTCCTAGCGGCGGAGCGAGTGGGCCCAGAAGGCCAGGTGATCGGTCTCGACATGACCCCGTTGATGATCGAAAGGGCACGTGCCAACGTTCGCAAAGCGGGAGCCGACAACGTCGAGTTCCGCTTGGGCGACGCAGAGACGATGCCCATCGAGGACGGGGAAGCAGACTGGATCGTCTCCAATTGCGTCATCAACCTCGCGCCCGACAAGAAGAAGGTTTTTCGCGAAGCCTATCGCGTGTTGAAACCCGGGGGACGAGTTTCCGTCAGCGATATCGTCGCCCGCATTCCGCGCCCATTCCGAACCCCGACGCTTTATGCTTCTTGCTTGAGCGGAGCCCTGCCGGAAGAGGATTACTTGGACGCGATCCAAAGCGCCGGTTTCACCGACGTCAAAGTGGTCGGGCGACACGTTTACGACACCGAGCAGCTTTCGGCTCTCTTCGGCGAGCATGGATGGGTCGGCGCTTTCTTGCGACTTGCGGCAAGCCCGCGTTCCCGCGTGCTGAGACCATTGGCCAACCGCTTGCTGGGACGAGTAGCCAGCATCCAGGTCTCAGCGGTGAAGCCGACCCGGGAGCAAGCGGCAGCGTGAACACCGCCATTCGAGCCGCGGACCAGAGCGAGCTCTCCGAAGTGCTCGCTCTAGTCAGCGACTGTGACCTTCCCGTCGACGGTGTCGAGGAGAACCTAGCCGGTTTTCTTGTCGCCCGAGAGAATGAAACGCTGGTCGGAACGATCGGGCTCGAATGCTATGGTGAGGTGGGTCTCCTCCGCTCGCTGGCTGTGGCATCGAGCGGACGGGGCCAGGGATTGGGTGGAAGGTTGGTAGAGATGCTACTCGGTCACGCGAAGGAGCGGGGCGTGACTACGGTCTACTTGTTGACCGAAACGGCGGGAAATTTCTTCCCGCGTTTCGGCTTCAAGAAAATGCCTCGCGTGGAGCTCGACCCTGCTCTCGACGCTTCTCGGGAACTACAAGGGGTTTGCTCAGAAACCGCTGTGGCCATGCGCTTGAGGCTCGGCCAAGGTCCCTACTCCGTGATCGCCAGTAAATCCAACAGAAACGTGTAGGCGAGCGCGGTCTCCTGGTGACGCTTGAATCGTCCCGACGGCCCGCCGTGACCGGCGTCCATGTTGGTTTTCAATATCAGAACGTTGTCATCGGTCTTCAGGGCTCGTAGCTTCGCCACCCACTTTGCGGGCTCCCAGTACTGCACTTGGGAATCGTGGAGCCCGGCGGTGATCAGCAAGTGTGGGTAATCTTTAGCCTCGACGTTGTCATAGGGCGAGTAGGACAGCATGTAGTCGTAATATTCTTTGTCATTGGGATCGCCCCACTCGTCGTACTCGCCGGTGGTAAGGGGAATGTCGGGGTCGAGCATCGTTGTAACCACATCGACGAAAGGTACATCCGCGACCACTCCTTCGAAAAGCTCGGGTGCCATGTTTACGACCGCACCTATCAGCAGGCCGCCGGCGCTTCCGCCCATCGCGAAAAGCCGGTCTTTACTCGTGTAACCTTCCGCGACCAAATACTCGCCACAGTCGATGAAGTCGGTGAAAGTGTTTTTCTTCGTGAGAAGCTTGCCATTTTCGTACCATTGACGTCCGAGCTCCTGGCCGCCACGAATATGGGCGATGGCGTAGGCGAAGCCGCGCTCCAGGAGGCTCAACCGCGACGAGCTGAAGGTGGGGTCCATCGACATGCCATAGGAACCGTACGCGTAGAGGAGTAGCGGCGCGCTCCCGTCCTTTTTCGTGCCCTTGGGGAAGACGATGGAGATGGGCACCTTCTTGCCGTCTCTCGCCACGGCGTGGAGACGCTCGGTGCGGTAGTCGGTGGAGTCAAAATCACCGACCACCTCGTCCTGCTTGAGCAAAATTTTCTCCTTCGTCACCATGTCGTAATCGTAGGTCGACCACGGAGTGGCCATGGATGAATAGCCGTAGCGTAAGACCCGGCTGCCGAGCTCCCGGTTCGTGCTGGTGTAGGCGAAATAGGCCGGCTCTCCGAAATCCAGGTAGTGTTCATGACTACCGTCCCAAGGAATGACGCGGATGTGATTGAGTCCGTCCTCGCGCTCGGTCACCACCAGGAAGTCCTGGAAGAGATCGTAGTCCCTCAAGAATACGTCGGTGCGGTGGGGGATGACTTCGCGCCACTTCTTCTTGTCGGTGTTGGCGAGGGCAGTTTCCATGAGCCGGAAGTTCGGTGCTTCCCAGTTGGTTCGGATATAGAACTTGTCGGCCAGGTGCTCGACGGAATACTCGTGATTCGGCTCCCTCGGTAGGATAACCTTGAACTCACCGGTCGGGTTCGCCGCCTCGAGGTAGCGATACTCGGTGCTGAGCGTCTGGGAGGTGCCGATAATGAGGTACTTCCGCGACTTGGTCCTCGAGATGAAGCAGCTGAATTCTTCATCGGCTTCCTCGTATACCAAGGCATCTCTGGTCGGATCGGTGCCTAGGACGTGCCGATAGATTCGATCGGATCGCAGCGTCTCGGGGTCCTGCTTGGTGTAGAAGATCGTCTTGTTATCGTTGGCCCAGGCGACGTTCCCGGTCACGTCGGGAAGGACGTCGTCGTACATCTCCCCGGTTGTGAGGTTCTTGAAGCGCAGCGTATAGAACCGTCGCCCGACGGTATCGACGCTGAAGGCGAGAACGTCCCGGCCCGAGCTCACCGACAGGGTGCCGAGCGAGAAGAAGTCGTGCCCCTGGGCGAGCTCGTTGGCGTTGACCATGATCTGCTCTGGCGCGTCGAGGGAGTCTTTCTTGCGGCCGTAGATGGCGTATTCCTCGTCTCCTTGATAGCGGTAGTAGTAGTAATAGCCGTCGTACGGGAAGGGGGCGGACGCGTCGTCTTTCTTGATGCGCCCCTTGATCTCCTCGAAGAGTGCGTCCTGCAGCTTCTCGGTGTGTTTCATAACGCCGTCGAGATAGGCGTTCTCGGCGGTTAGGTAGTCGATGACTTCTGGGTTTTCCCGCTCCTTCAGCCAGTAGTAGTTGTCGGTTCTCACGTCCCCGTGCATTTCGAGCTGATGGGGGACGATCTTGGCTTTGGGAGGCGTGATTGTGTCCTTGGGTTCCACCAGGCTCAAGACTAGCACGGCCATTAGTAGAAGTCGCAACGAAGTGTCCTCTCTGTACGTTTAGCGCGATTTCCTCAGCGGCGCCAGCTCAGTCCGACGAAAGCCCCTCCGTTGCGGCGGCAAAGCTCTCGCATCAAGGTCGCGAACCGTACACCGGTGTTCTCCGGAAATCCCGACTGAGAGAACATGACCGGGAAGCCGATACCGTGGATTCGAACCAAGCGATTCCCTTGCGAATCTTCCTTGTTGATGCGATCGACGGTCTCGACGACAGCGTCGATAGAGCGTCCGGTGAACTCGTCGCCGAAGACGTAGAGACTAATCTTCTTGTCGGGCGCGGCGTAGCGCCTAATGGCGCGCGTAATTCCTTCCACCGGGCTGCTGTTGCTGAAGGGAGACCATGTCCGGAGCCGGTCGAGAATCACTTGACGCCTCCCCGGAGTGTCCGGAATCCATCTGCCAGCGTAGTTGCTGAACATGTGCTGGCCCATGTCGTTCATGACCTGCAGACCCTTCACCTTGGGATAAATGTCGAGCGTCTCTTTCATCTTTCGGTTGACCATGGACCAGGCGTAGTTGTGCATGCTGCCCGACGTATCGATGATAAAGATGACGTACTCACTGTCGACGGGTATCCCTCCGACGGTGGCGTCCTTGGGATCGCGTCGATGGGCGAGACCGAGAAGCCGTTTCATCTCCTCGTTCAGCTCTTGACGTGCGGCGAGTAGGCGACCCTCCACGATATCGCTGACTTCCGAGAGCTCCTCGCTGGCCGCGTACTCCCCTCGAATCTTGGAGAAATCACCGCGGAGGCGAGCAATTCGGACGCGCTCCTTGGATACTTGCTCTTCCTTGGAGATGAGCTTCCGATTCAGAACGTTCGTCTCGCCGCGGATCTCGTAGAGCTCTTCTTGAAGGCGGGCGACCAGGCCTTCGAGCTCGATCCGTAGCGCCTCGAGGGCGCGGGGCTCACCGATCTTGGTCAAGACCAACAACAGAATGATGGCGCCGAAGCCGCAGCAAATACAATCCAGGAAGGACAGGCTGAAGCCCGCACTATCGCTTCGTCGTTTGGCCCTTCTCTTCATCCCTACGGCCAGTTCCGGGAAGGGCTCATGAAGGAGCCTCCGGTTGCGAGAGCGAGCTTCCAGTAGGCACTAGATGCCATCGGATCGCCCTCCATGGGAAAAAGAATGACGTTCATCGGTACCTTCGATTGAAGCGCCTTCACTGCTTCGTTGAAGAGCTTGATGCGGTCCTTGCCGGATATCGTGCTGCGCCGGGAGGGTGACCGACCCTGAGTGGGGAGGCCGTCCACGAGCAACATGATGTTGTCGGGCGCGGGTCGCAGCGTTCGGATCGATTGAAGCGCTTGATACAGATTCGTTCCCCCCTGCGGCACGACGCTGCGAAGCTGCTGCACCGTTTCGTCGAGCACTTTTCGGTCACCGCCGTCCAGCCAGTCACCGTCCGTGCCCGGCATCACCGAGCTGACGCTGGTGTTGAAGGTGTAGATCTGAAAGCTCGAGTCCCTGGGGATTTGTGTGGTCAACCAATCGACGGTGGCCAGCGTTTGTTGCCACTTGTCGGCGCGGATCTTGACGTGGTCGGGAAGGTTCCGGCGTCGCACTACGTTGACGATCGTCGACGCAAGCATGCTCGCGGATGCATCGACCAGGAACAGAATCCGGCGGCCTCCGACCTTGAGACCGGTGAGGTATTGCCGGTCTCCGTCCCCGACGAATGTTCGAATTTTGTCCCCGGGAGTCTCTTCGCTTGGAGCGGCTGCCGACAGTCGCTTGACGTCTTCCTCGAGAGATTTCAAATCCGCCTTCAGACGGTTGATGTGCTCTCGTTGTGCGACGGTTGAGTCCTGATAGGTGGCAAGTTCGACTCGGATCTCCTCGAGGGTTTCGATGAGGCGCCGGGAAAGTCCGGCGGTGACGACGTTTTCCTCATCGATCTCGCGAAGCGAGTTTTTGACCTCGACGAGGTTCTGGTAGCCCTCGAGGACTTCTTCCTCCAATCGGTTGACTTCGCCCTGAAGCTCTCCGGTCATGCGTCCCGAGATCCTGCCGAAGCTGGCGGTAACGATCATGAAGAACAGAACCACCGCGCCGAAGCCACAGGTCATGGCGTCCAAGAAGGACAGGCTGAGAACGTTGATCCTACGGCGTGCCATCCGAATCCATCACGGCGATGAGGCGCAGCTCGACGCCGGGAGTGCCGACTCTCAAGCGATCTCCCGCGGCGAGAACCGCCTTCGTTTCGATCCGTTTTTCGTTGAGAAAGCAACCGTAGCTGCTGTGATCCTCGAGCAAGACTCGATCGTCGAGACGATAGATGCTGCAATGGGAATGTGAGATTCCGGCGGTCGATCCGGCTCGCTCTGCCAGGTCAATACCGCGCCTTCCCTCCGGCACCGTCAGTCCTATTACGAAAGGCTCCGACGTGATCGAGTGGGCGAGTCCTTCATATAGAACGTGTGTCGGTGCTCGCGAGCCTTGAGGGCGGTCCGTGACGACCGGAGCCGGGGGGCCCACGACGTCAGCGCTTCCTGGAATGGTATCGCTCTGTGTGATGCGGGTGACGAAGGGTAGCTCTTCTCCTGCCTCTCCAGGGTGAGCGGAGCGAAAGTGTTTGACCAACTTCAGGGCACCTTTCGCACCGGCCGCGCCGGGGAGAGCCACTAGGTTCTCATTGGCCAGTCTCAAGAACTCCTCTAGCCCGGGAAGCTCGGTCATTCGTTTCGACAAGAGCAGGGTCGCTTGCTGCCCGGCGGGTTCCAGTGCTTTGGCGAGCCGCGCGAGGGTTTCATAGAGCGGTTGGGCACAGGCCACAATCTGCTCGCGGGTGATTTCGATTGCGTGATCCTTCCCCGCGGCCTCCATGACGAGAGTGACTCTGTCCTCTCGTTGAAGCTCGTCGAGCCATCCTGGCAGGCGAAGGTAGAGAGCTTGCTCGCTCTCACCTCGATGAAGGGGGTCGAAACGGGTGGTGCGGACGAAAACTTGAGCAATGAGCCTCACCCAAGCGTCGAACAACGCGACGAGACCGACCTCGTCGTTTACCTCGATGCGTGCCCGCTTCACTTCGCCTCTCACTTGTGGGTCGCGCTCGACTCTCGTGGCCACCGTTCGATGCAGGTGAAGATCCAGGTGAATGGCCACGGGTGTCGGGCTGGACGCCTCGTCGGAGAGCCCGGACAGAGTGGAGGAAGCTACCGAAGAATCGATCATTCCCGTTACAGGCATCCCGCACGCGCGGGCGATTCCTAAGACGAGTCCCAACTGTTTCTGCGAAAAACATCCGGGTATTGCCAAAACGACGTCATCGGTTCGTTCCCGAGTGGACTCCCAAATCTCTTTGAGATGGGCGTGAGCTAGATCGGCGCGCCGAAGGGTTTTGGGAAAAGGCCGAGGGAGGGGTGTCGTATCGAGCTCTTCCCAGAAGCGGTCGTATGTCCACCGCGGTTTCAGCCGGGCGCGGCTCGCCGCGTTACGTCCGGTGAGGAGGGTTTCTCCGTCCAGGACGACGACACCAGGACTAGGAGAAATGGCCCCGGTTTCCGGATCGGAATCGCGCACCGCTTCGATGCCGATGTCGTTGAGCTCTATCGCCAAAACACTCATCGCGACTATGAAACTCGAAGATGTTGGATGAGGTGTTGGTCAAGGTAGGTCTCGGTGTCGGCTACCAGCCGTTCCTGTTGAAGCTGCAGCTGGTGAAGGAGGAACATGAGCACGATACTGATCAGGAGCGCGATAAAGGTGGAATTGAAAGCAACACCCAGACTTTGAGTGACGCCCGCGATGTCTCCTTCAACTGCCTTGTGCGCCTGCCCGAGGGCCTCGCCGATACCGCGGACGGTCCCGATGAATCCGATCGAAGGAATGGCCCACGCGATGTAGCGAACCATCGACAGCTCGGAGTCCAATCGCTCCGACTCCGCCTCGGCGACGCCGTGAGCGGTCGTAGAGACGTCTTGAATGTTGCGTGTGGCACCGAAGCGGGCCAGCGCCGAGAGCACAGCGCGCGGAAGCAGCAGACGTTGCTGGGAATCCGGCAGGGCTTGGATCTGACGTGCATACTCGCGCGCATCTTCCGGCAAGATCTTGGTTCCCTCGGCGACGGGAACCAGATCTAGCTCGAGCAGTTTTTTCTCGCGTGCAGCGTCCGTCGCCTTGTGCGACATGATGGCCATGGCCCATAGCATCAAGACGAAACAAGATTCTTGCTCGAAGTCGCGGATGATCACGAAGACCGATCGCTCCGGAACATAGTTTTCGCCGGTCTCCATGAGTGCTTGTTGTTCAGCTAGGATGTAATCCGCTCGCGGACGAACAACGAGGACGTAGATGGCATGCACGATGATGATGGCGACGATCAAGGACACGGTTTGGAACACGAACTCCACTGGGTATGCTTTCTTCATTCGCCAAGCACCTTTCAGATGTCTACCGGGAACGAGATGGCGCTATCAACGGGAACCTTCTCCGAGGGGGTGAAGGACTCCAGCTCTTCTTCTTGTTGTGCTTTTGTTTTGGAGTCCTTCTCCTGTGAAGAGGGCTCCTCCGCTTCTTTGCTTTCAGGCGGTTCACTAGGTGGGGGTGACTGTTGGGTTCCCATCACCGCGCCACCCGCGATCGCGGTGGCCAGGATCGTATAGAGCAAATATCTCATCGGTCGTTCCTCGTCTTTAATGCATCAGTGCGCGCTCACTCTTCGTTCGCGCGCTTGGCCTCGCTCCTCGCTCGGCTTCTCGCTGTCGGCCCACTCGGGCCGGGCTCGCTCCGCTCGCGAGGGTGCGGTGAATTTCGTGAGCACCCTCTCGTGCATCAGTGCGCGCTCAGTCATTAATTGATGGCGCGGGGCCCCACCCCCACGCCTCATGCTCCGTCGACTGGCGACTGCGCATGGGCTCATGGCTGTCGCTTCCGCGGGGCGCCACCCCCACGGCTCGTCCCTTCGCCGACAAGCGGCTGCGGGACGGCTGACGGCTCTGCTCGGCGTGTATCATTCGGCGTATCGGGCTATTCTAAAGCCCAAATCGGGCCGTGGCTTATTGCCGTAGTCGCGATAGCTGAGCCGCAATTCGGTAACGCTGCCGTCCATCCAGCTCGACCCGCGGATCGCGTAGAGCTCGCCCTCTTTTGGCCCCAGTGGATCCTTGGCTATTTCGGCTCCGGATGGATAGATGGTGTAATAGTCGTGCATCCACTCCGCAACGTTCCCGCCCAAGTTCAATATTCCTAGCGGATTAGGCGGAAAGCCCTCCGCCGGAGCCGTTGCGGGGTAAGAATCGTCGTACTGGGGGAGTGTGGTCGGGACCAAGCCGCGTGCAGACGCGTCGGCATAGTTGCCGGAGTTGGCGGCCACTGGGAGAGAGTCGCCCCATGGGTACTTTCGTCCCGCTTGACCGTCTGGGTAACGGGCGACGCGAACCCACTCGGCTTCCGTCGGCAGACGGTAACCCATGGTGGGCGGCACCACTGCGACGAGGCTTCCCCCGCGTGAGTCGTATGCCGGAGGCCACGATTCTTTTTGGCTCAGCCAATTGCAGTATCGCGCCGCGGCCGACCAGGTGACGCGGACGACGGGATGGTGATCGATATCCAAGTTCAGCCCGGCCACGCGTCCCGAACGATGCTTCGGATCGAGCTTACGAAACTGTTGGTTGGTCACTTCCTGCACCGCAAGATAATAACGTCGCGACAGCTCGACCTCGCGGAGGGTCTCGTTGGCACGCCGTCCTGGTTCGCGTCTCGACGCTCCCATGCGGAAACGGGCGGGCTGGATGAGACGTAACTGGTGGCCTTCCGAAGTGGTGATCACAGCCGGCGTCAATGCCGCCTTGGCTTCTTCGAGCGTTCTCAGGGTTACTTCGATCGATTGTGGAAAGCCTGGCCTTGGTGTGAGCGTGGTGGTAAACGCTTCGTAACCCTCTTTGCGTACTTCGATCTGTTGGGGCAGGGCGACGAGGCTTAGTGTTTGGTTAGCCGAGCCTCGCTCCTCGCCATTCACATACAACACCGCATCCGGCGGATCGCTGACCACTTCCAATTTTCCGAGCAGAGGGGCGAGCTCGATACTCAGGGTTTGCTCACTCCCGGATTCGATTCGCGCTTCCTGTGTCTGCGTTTCGTAGCCAGCTCGGGACACTTCGACTTGATGGCCCACTCTCGGCTGCAAGTCGACCGTCAACGGAGTCTCTCCGCTATAGACGCCATCGACTGTCACGGTGGCTCCGGGTGGGTTGCTCTCGACGGTCAGCAGTCCGTCCGCCACCGTGAGCCGAGCAGTGGGGAGAGTCTGCGCCTCACCCGCGACCACGGCGAGTCCACTTCGATACGGTTTATGTCCTTTCAGCATAAGCGTGAAAGTGTGAGCGCCTTCCATGAGATCCGCCGTTAATGGCGTGCTGCCGATCCCCAGGCCGTTGACCTCCACGGTTGCGCCCGGAGGTTGGGATGTGAACGAGATAGCGCCCCAGCGCGGTTCGAGCACCGCGTCGAGAGTCTCGGTGCTTCCGGCGCCCTCAATGTGCACGCGGGTCAAGAAGTCTTTGTGGTTTTCGGCGCGGATCAACACTTCGTGCTCGCCAGGGGGAAGCTCTAGTTCCGCGACCGGGGTGACGCCGATCTCCTCGCCGTCTATCGTTACGACTGCGCCTTCCGATGGCACCGTCGATAACACGAGGACGCCGGGCCGTTTCGTGAGGACGAAGAGCAGGCGTTGGTTCCGCTCATCGGTGACGGTCACCTCCGTCTCGACCGGTCGATAACCTTCCTTTTCGATGACCACGGTGTGTTTGCCTTGTCGAAGCATGTATCGCCCACCGAGCTCGAGTTTGAAATAGGTGTTTTGGAAATCGATTTGCGCTTCCCCGGGCTCGGTTTCGACCAGGACCGATCGCGCGGTGAAGACGAAATACGCTGCCGCTGCCAAAAGAGCGAGAGACGTCCAGAGAACAACCTCACGGGTGCGGATGGGGGGACGCTCCCGGTGGGTAGGCCCGACGCGGACTGGCTCGAACGCAATCGGTTTGACCGCTGCCCCGGAGATATCGGACGTCCCGGGCATCCCGGAAGGGGGGTGTTCGGTGGGAGGAAGGACCGGCGGATCGGTTTTCTGCGCCGTCTTCCATTTCTCGACGCGGAGGCGAATCTGCTCCTCTCCAAACTCGACGCTAACCTGCATCTTCCCGATCCGGACGACATCTCCGTCTCGCAGCCACCGAGATGTTTTCAGTAGCGTGCTATTGCAAAGGATCGGTAAATCGGAGCTCGCCGGCTGTACGAAGAGCTCTCCGTCGGCGGACCCGATATGGGCGCTGGTCTGGGCTCCGGGACTCCTGGGAAGCGCGAGCGGAAACTCGTCGGGTCTCACCCGTCGCGTGCCGCTTTCATCAACGAGGTAAACGGGTAGCATCAAATCTCTTCCTCGCAGCGAACGACGAGTGGGGAAAGTGAGTTGCCGGCTTCGACGACGAGTTTCAGGCGAACATCGCGGTAGCCTGGCCGGCTTCCAACGACCGTGTAGGTGCCCGGACGAAGCTGGAGGGTATGTTGATCGAACCTACCCAACCGGCCGACTTTGTAGACGACGATTTCGGTTTTATTGTCCGATTGGAGTTGAACGGGAATCAGCGTCGACGCGTCGCGGATGGTTTTGTCGAGCGTACGTCGTTGTTGTTCGAGGCGCGGCCCCGACGGCTCGATTTGAGATGCGGTCTCGAGAACAGCAGACGCGGTTTGAAGCACCTTGATGTCAGAAAGGCGCTCGGCATTCTTGATATGGAAATCCAGTTGATCCGAGAGCGCGGCCCGACGGTCGGTCTTCTCCTTGCCCTCTTGAGCGAATCGAATCGTAGCGTCCAACTCGAGGACCGCGTCGTAGTGCTCGGCCGCCTTGTGCCACTCTTCTCTCGATTCGAGGTCCGCGGCGTTCTCGCGATGGAGGGCTATTACCTGAAGCCGCAGACCTTCTTCTGCTTGCGCGATCCCTTCTGCAACCTGGGCGGCGGCGCGCGGTTTGATACTGCCGGCTCGCTGGAAGGCTTCGCGCGCGGCTCGATAGTCTTCACGGTTGATAGCGGAGACACCCTCGGACATAGCCGCACGAAAGGCACCATCGGTCATGGCTCGTTCGACGCGGCCCAATGCGTCCCTGGCTGACCGCGACGCAGAGTCTAAAGAGAGTCCTTTCTTGTAGCTGTCAGCCGCTTGGTCTAGATCGCCATTCCTTTCGTGCTCCGCACCCTGCGCGAGCAATGACACGACTTCATTGGAGACGCCCGCTCGCCTTAGACCGGCGAGCGCGGTTCGATTGTTGGGATCGACCTGCATGGCAAGCTCGAAGGCGACCCTGGCCGCGCCCGAGTCACCGCTGGCGAGGGCTGTCTGTCCATCGGCCAAGGCTTGACGTAAGACCTCTACGGCTCGAGAGGACAAGGTCTGAAAGCCGGCGACCGCCTCTTCATAGGCCTCGAGAGCGTGCGCATACTCGCGACCGCGGAGTTGATCGTCACCCCGATCGAGGGCGGCCATCGCGGCGGGGTATTTTTCGCCGCCCCAAATCGAGACGCTCTTTGCCTGGAGCTCGTCGCGCCACCGGACGGCGGCCTCGCGTGCTTGTTCGGCGAGTGTCTTAAGCTCCGCTTCCTGTCGCAGATCGGAAACGGCCGAGGGCTGGACGTTCTGAATTCGCTCAGGGGGGGGAAGGGATGACGCCGGTCCGTGGGACGGATCACCCTGCATAGACTGCCTGGCCGGCGACCCGCTAGGTGCCCAACGGGGGAGGAAGACGAAGACGGCGATGGTGGCGAGAATGAGGACCCCGAGGGTGGCAATTGTCGTCCATCCCAAACCGCCGCCGGAGGATACTCTCGATCGAATCGGCGCAGCTCCGGGCGGGGCTGCCGGTTTGATCTTCTCGATGCGCGGCGGTGGCGTGACGTTTATTTTCGATGGCACTCTCGACGGGACTGCCGGCTTGGCCCTTGGAGAAATTGGCCCGACGACCGACTTCCTGATCGACGCCAGGGTTGCCTTGACCTCTGCCATATCGTTTGGACGGTCTGCGGGGTCGTCGCTGAATAAGGACGCCAATAGCGACGTGAGCTCCTCCGGCAACTGTGGGTGATCGCTCAAGAGATCATAGAGGAGAGCGCCTAACGCATAAATGTCGTCGGCGCGCGTCGGCTCGTCGCCGGCGCGTTGCTGCGGGCTCATGCTGGAAGGCGATCCCCCACCGGAGATTTCCGAAGGGGTCGACCGCGAGTCGAGCAACCCGGCGATGCCGAAGTCGAGCAACTGTGGCTCGCCGTGTCGATCCAACAAGACGTTGGCCGCTTTGAGATCGCGGTGTACGACGCCTTGCCGGTGCGCGTAATCGAGCGCATGCGTCACCGGTAGCAGTACGTCCAAGATCTCTTCTAAGGGATGACCTCGAAGCTGACCAATGTCTTCTCCCTCGACGTATGCCATGGAGATGAAGCGGACGCCTTCTTCGTCGTGCACGTCGTAGACGCGTACGATGTTCGGGTGAACGAGGCCACGAGCATTCCGGCACTCGCGTTTGAGAAGCGCTACCCGTTCGTCGGAGTATCCCTGCGCATCATCCGGCGCGAGCACTTTGACGACGACCTGCTCTTCGAGCTCCTGGTCCTCGACCAGCCAGACTTCGCCCATTCCTCCCTGGCCGAGAGGACGGATTAGGGTAAAGCGTCGGCCGAGTGATTGGCCACGGGCCAGCGCCGCCATGGAGCTCCGGTCGCGCGCCTCAGGGATTGGATGGCCCCGGCTCGGCAAGCGGTGTCTCGGAGTTGGGATCTATGGGGAGTCCGGTTTCGGAAGCAAAGATTTTGCGAAGGAGATTACGCCAAGTCGTGTATTGGGTTTCGACGGATCCGGTTAGTCGGGTGACCTCGCCTTCCATATCGATGAGCAGGGGAGCGATGTCCGCATCCAAGGAGGCGGCGAGCTCCTTGAGAGCCTCGCGGTGCATCTTGGCTTCTTCCATTTTGGACATCCCGTCGGCCATGACCATCCCGCCGATGACGGACACACCGCCCCTTCTGGTGGCGATTCCACCGGCCATGGCTCCAACGCCGGCGAGCATTCTGATCCAGGCTTCTTTCCTCATCCGAGCAAGCCTGACCTCTTCTTCGTAGCTGAAGGCTCTCCAGTCGTCATAGGGTGCGTCCATCTTCAAGTAGAAGTTGGCGTAGAACTCGTTCAGCGTGTCGATGAACATGAAATCCCGCTCGCGAATGTCGTTGACGCGCACCATCATCGGATCGCCGTGCGCCGGGAGCTTCTCGATCGAGTACCGCCCTTTCTTGTCGACTTTCAAATATTCCTCGAACGGAGTCGGTGCTAGGTCCACCGCGAACTTGAGCTGTGACAGCAAGCGCACTTGCTGGATGTCTTTTTCGTCGAGCTTCCGTCGCTTCTCGAGGATATCGTTGGCGATCTCGTTATAAAGAAACTGATAAGGGTCTGGTTGCTCGGCGATACCCCTCTTCTTGGTGTAGGCGCTCACGCTGGCTTCTCGCTTGTACCGTTTCTTCAACCAACTTTGGCCGCGAGCGTCTAGGACGTGGATCTCGACCTCGAGGTTCTTTCCGTGCGACTTCCGGATGGTGCCGGACACCATGACGTCCACCGCGTTCGCGGCGGGGACCACGCGAACCGCGCCCCAGTAACCCGTTGACTGAAGCGTTTGCTTCAACTGGAAGGGGATGTATCGAGCCTCGGATTTCCTCACGTCCGGAAAGACACCCTTTTCTTCCAAGTCGAAGAGGGCCTCCTCGTCTTCCGGCAAGCCGGGGTCGAACACGTGGATGCCGACGTCAAGAAGTTGTTCCTCGGGAATCTCGGTTTGCGCTTGGATGAGCTCAACCGGATCCTTGTTGCCGGCGTGTGTAGGCGAGGCGGTCAGGAACCCCAGCGCGACAAAAGCCACAGGCACTATCAGTATTCGGGGTATGGAAAGTCGGCTCGGCATCGTTTAGCTCCCTTTCTCGGTGCCTCGCTTATAGGCTCGGTACTCCTCCCATAGTCTCTCACGAAGTTTCGGGTCGTCTTCTTGCGTGGCCGCTTCGCGCAGCTGCCTGGCTACGATGTCATCGCCGCTACCGTCGCCAACGTCGGGGGGGACACGACCGTTGTCCGACTCGCCCTCGGCCCCTCCGACGGGAGCGCCTGGAGACGAGTCCACCGGCTCTCCGTCGGGGGCATCCGGTGATCCGCCGGTGCCACCCGCGATCTGTGTTGCGCGTCGTTCAGCATCGGCACCGTCGGCAGAGTCGGCACCGCCGTCGCCTACTCCACCCGAGGATCCCCCGGCCCCGCTGTCACCACTCGCCGCCGCGGCTGCTTCTCGCTGCTGCTCCAGGAGCTCTTGTTCGCTCAGGAGCAGCTTGTCGAACTCGCTGAGTGACGAGTCCAAGTCTTTATCGAGGCCGGCGCGTTTTTCTTCCGTCGTCTTGGGCCCGCCCCCGCCGCCTTTCGAAGCACCGCCGGGTTTGGCGCCCGACGGCGGTGTTCCTCCGGAAGTCTTTCCCGTCGCACCGGCGTTACCCGATTTACCTGCGCCAGCGGAGCTCGGTTTGGACGCGGTCGCCTCACCCTTGGAGGACTCCCCGGCTCCAGGCTGCGCCCCGGCTTCGGCGCTCGTTTCGGTCCCGGAGGATGAGCCGTCCTCGCTATCTTCGCCTTTCGCACCGTCTTCACTGGAGCTCGTGCCTCCGGCCTCCGTTCCTTCTCCCTTTTTCGTTTCGCTTGGGGTCGAAGGTTCGCTCGATGACGGTGTGGAAGGTGGCGTCGTGGATGGTGGCGCCGGCGAAGGTGAAGGCTTTGAGGGAGGGCTCGGCACCGACGGGGGCGAGGGTAAAGAAGGTACCGAAGGGGTCGATGAACGACTCGAGCATCCCGCCACAACGAAAAGCAGAATGCCTAAGCCAGCCAGTCTCACGGTCCCGTCAACGCTCTTTGTGACGTTCATTAGATGCACCTTTCCAGTGTGGACGCCCCATCGGAACACCCTCATGGTACCTCAAAGTGCAAATTCAAGGCCAGTAAGGGGGATCGGTGAGGCGCGGTAGGGGGGGACCCTAATCGATACTTATCTAATACTTTAGGGCTACGGGTCGCCGCGCCACGACTGCGTGTCAGGGTTCTCCCTCATCGGGATCCAGGACGAGCCGTCCACCCCCGATGACATTACCGCGAAAGCGCGATCCGTGGGCTTTTCACCTCTCGCCCGCTGACGATGTATTAAAGCTCGCCTTTGCCTGAGCCGGGCCGACCGTCCATCCCCTCCTCAATGCGAGCATCGAGAAAAGGAGCCGAGTGATCTGATGGCGGGCATGTTGACACAAAATCTGCCGCGGGGGACACTACTTCTTAACCTTCTTATAAGGAGAACAACAGCGTGAAGCGCACGGAACGGCATCATTTGAAGCAGAACGACCTGCTCCACTGGTTGGAACAATTCGCCGGTTGGGCCGCTGAGAACCGCTCCTCTCTGAAGACCGGGGCCATTGCGGTTCTGCTTGCGGCCGTCGTAGTTGGAGGCATCTACGTCTATCGCCACGGTCGGGATCAGACGGCAGATACCGCCCTCAGCGAAGCACTGGAGGTCTACCACGGGGTGGTGCGCGAGAACACGATCATCTCGGGACCCGACGCGGGACCGACCTTCAACAGCCAGGAGGAACGCTACATTGCGGCGCTCGAAGCGCTCGAGGAGGTCGAGCAGAAGTACACTGCCATCAAGCAAGGAAGGGAAGCGCGCTACTACATGGCACTTTCGAAGGCAGGGCTTGGCGAGCTCGAGGAGTCGGAAGGGCTCTTGGAACACGTCGTCGACAAGCGAGGAGATCTACTTTATTACCTCGCGTCTCAGACTCTGGCTACGGTGAAGGCGGATCGGGGGGATCACGCGGCTGCGGCAGAGGTGTATCGGACACTCGTGGACGATGCGAAGGGGCCGCTTCCGAAAGACCAACTCCTGTTCCGGATGGCAGAGCAGTTGGAAGCGGACGGCAAACTGCAGGAAGCGCGACAGGCTTATGAACGGTTTCTCGAAGAGTATCCGACATCTTCGCTTCGCAGCCAGGCGGAACAGAAAAGCGAGCTCCTGGAGTTTCGGTTGAATGGCTCTCCCGCATAGCCTGCCTGTAATAGTCAAGACTGCCAAGACTGTCACGAGGGAATAATGCGATCCAAGCGTTGGATTTTCTGGCTCTTCCTGATCGTGGGCTCGTTGGTGATGCTTTCAGCGGCGAGTGTCTACATGCTGGTTCAGAGCCTCAACCTGGCGGTTCCTGACGTCGTCAGCGGCTCGACCTTGACGCTCGATATGACGGGACCACTGCCGGAGGACCGGCTGTTCGATCTCAGCGGACCCTTCTTTGACGTGGAGAACGTCACTTTCAGGGAAGTCTTGAACTCCGTCCGCCGAGCCAAGGACGATTCGCGAGTATCGAACCTCCTGCTGCATTTCCGGGGAACCGGTATCGGGTGGGCTAAAGCAGGGGAGCTCCGCTCGGCGCTCACGGATTTCGTCGCTTCGGGAAAGAATCTCGTTTCCTACGTCGAGTACGGCGGGACGTTGGACTATTACGTAGCTTCCGCCGCCGAGACGATCTATATCCATCCGCAAAGCATCCTGGATCTTCGTGGGCTCAATGCCGAAGTCACCTTCATGAAGTCCGCGCTCGACAAGCTGGGAGTAGAGGCCGAGTTCGAACAGATCGGCGCATACAAGAACGCCCCCGACGTTTATAGGAGAGAATCGCTCAGCGAGCCCCACCGGGAGGCCCTCACGGCGATCGTAGACGATCTCTACGACCGGTTGGTCGACTCCATTGCCATCGCGCGCAACATGACGAACGCGGAAGTGGTCGCCCTTTTCGATAGGGGACCGTTTCGAGCCGCAGACGCGCTAGAGCTGGGGCTGGTCGATGAGCTTCTGCATAAGGACGAAGTCGAGGCCCGCCTTGCAGAAGTCGGCGAGGATTTCGAACCGCTGACGGTCGCAGGTTACGAAGCGAACAGCGACGATGGTTTCGGTCTCACTGATCGCCCGAAGATCGCCCTCATATACGGGGTCGGCATGATCGTCAGCGGTCAAAACAGCGACGACCCTTTGTTCGGCCGAGTCATGGGTGCCGACACGCTGGCTTCTACGTTCAAGCAGGTTCGCGAGGATGACTCGATCGAAGCAGTGGTCTTTCGAATTCAAAGTCCCGGTGGCTCCGACGTCGCTTCCGATGTGATCTGGCGCGAAGCGTCGCTCACCATGGAGAAGAAGCCGGTGGTGGTGTCCATGTCGGACGTGGCGGCCTCGGGCGGCTATTGGATCGCCACCGCTTCGCATGCGATCGTCGCTGAGCCGTCCACGCTCACCGGGTCGATCGGAATCTTCGCGGGCAAATTCAACCTGGACGGTCTCTATGAGAAGATCGGGTTCAGCCATGATCGCGTCATAAGAGGTGCAAGCGCCGATTTCTGGAGCAGCTCTCGGTCCTTTAGCGCGGAGGAACGGCAGCGGCTCCGTGGCATTCTCGAGGGCGGCTACGAACGTTTCCTCGAAAGAGTGGCGACTTCCCGGAACATGTCGCGCGACGAAGTGGACGCCATCGCGCAAGGTCGAGTCTGGACCGGAGCGCAGGCCCTCGAGATCGGCTTGGTGGATGAGTTGGGCGGTTTGGATCGTGCGGTGGCTCTAGCCCGGGAAAAAGCGGACATCGCCGAAGACGCAGAAATACGCTTGGAGATCTATCCGGAGAGGGGAACGTTCTTCGAGATGTTGGTCAACAAGATGGTTTACGGAGCGCCGGAAGTAACGGGTATCCGACGTTTCATTTCGGAGCGGTTGATCGCCGAATCACCCGTGCTGCGCCTCTTGACCGAGACACCCCGACTGGTTCTCATGCCCTTTGACGTGACGATCCACTAGACGCGTCAAGTCAACTTCTCTTTGAAGATGTAACCCAGGAACTTGTAGACCAGCTTCGCGGCTAAGAAGTTGGGGGCGCCTTGCCCGGGTAGGGGGGCCAACTCGTTCACGTCGAAACCCACGATCGTGCGGTTCTCGGCGACTCGTTTCAACAAGTCGCAGGTCTCGTACCAGCCCAGACCGCCCGGTTCAGGGGTTCCTACCGCGGGCATGATCGAGGGGTCGAGCCCATCGAGATCGATGGTGACGTAGACCGGATCGCCTAACGCCTCGACGACTTCCTTCTGCCAATGCGGCGTCCGTTGGATCTGGTGAGCAAAAAAAGCCTTGGTGGGAAGCGAAGGCAAGGCTTCCAACTCTTCTCCGGATATGCTTCGGAGCCCCACCTGGACTCCACTCGCCATCTCCAGCACCCGCCTCATCGCGCAAGCGTGACTGTATTTACTTCCCTGGTAGGTGTCCCGAAGATCGGCGTGCGCGTCGATCTGCAAAACGGAGAGCTTCGGATTCTTTTCCACGATGGCTTTCACTAAAGGCGGGGTGATGGTGTGCTCGCCCCCGAGCGCCACCAAGAACTTGCCATCGTCCAGAACACTCCTGGCCGCCTGATGGATGCGGTCGATCATGTCGGCAGGCGATGTGGTTAAGGTCTCGATCTCCGGCAGGGTGTGTATTCCCAACCTTGACACGTCACCTTCGATTTCCTCGTCATAGCTTTCGAGGTGACGCGAGGCGTTGATGATTTCTCGGGGGCCGTCACGGGTCCCCGCCATGTAGGAAGTCGTAGCCTCGTAAGGGATCGGGAGGACCGCGATGGCTGCTTCGCGGTACGAATGCTCCTCGCCCCCGACACCTAGGAAATTGAAGGGTTCCGCCCGTGGGTAGTCGACTGTAATGGTTTTGTGCCTCCGGGCAAGAAATGTAGCAGAAGTGCCGGGTGTTAGTCGAGGCGCTTCTTCAAGTCGCTCAGAACTTGCAGCGCCTCGAGGGGCGTCATCTTGTCGAGGTCCAGCTTTCGGAGCTCGGAGGCGACTCGGTCCTCTACTTCCGCGAACAAAGCGAGCTGCCTTTCGGAGCTGTCCGACGGCGCACCGGCCCCCACCGAGAGACGCGGTCGCCCTTCGAGGTCGAACTCAGTCTTTTCGAGATTCGTGAGAATCTCCTGAGCTCGGGTGATGAGAGAGGGCGGAAGGCCTGCAAGACGGGCGACCTGGATGCCGTAACTCCGATCGGAACCGCCACGGACCACCTTGCGGAGAAACACGATATCGTCTTTCCACTCACGCGCCGCTACGTGGTAGTTCGCTACGCCGGGGAGCTCGGCCGCTAAATCGGTGAGCTCGTGGTAATGCGTCGCAAAAATCGTCTTGCAGCTAAGCTTTTTGTTGCTCGCGATGTACTCCGCGACGGCCCAGGCTAGCGACAGGCCGTCGAAGGTTGCGGTGCCACGACCGATCTCGTCCAGCAGAACGAGGCTACTCGTCGTAGCGTGATGAAGAATGTGTGCCGTTTCCTGCATCTCCACCATGAAGGTGGAGCGACCGCGAAAAAGATTGTCCGAAGCCCCCACCCGCGTAAAGATGCGATCCACGACTGGAAGCTTGGCCTCGAGAGCAGGAACGAACGAACCCATCTGCGCCATGATCACGACCAAAGCAGCTTGGCGAAGATAGGTCGACTTGCCGCCCATGTTGGGTCCGGTGAGAATGATCAGGTGGTTGTCCTGATCGAGGTCGATATCGTTCGGAACGAAGGGCTCACCGAGTGTGGCTTCGATGACCGGGTGGCGCGCCTGCTTGACTTGGAGATCGAAGCCATCATGGAATCGAGGCTTGGTGTACTGTGAAGAGGCGGCGACTTCGGCGAGTGCGCCGAGCACGTCGATGGTGGCGATGGCCTGCGCGGTCTGCCGGATGCGAGCCGCTTCCGCGGCCACGCGCCCGCGAAGAGCTTCGAAGAGCTCGGCCTCCATGATCGAAATGCGTTCTTCAGCGGTCGTTATCTTCTCTTCATACTCCTTGAGCTCGGGCGTAATGTACCGTTCGGCTCCTACCAGCGTTTGCTTGCGAATGTAGTCATCGGGGACAGCACCGAGTTTGGACTTGGTGACCTCGATGTAATAACCGAACACCTTGTTGAAGCGAACCTTCAAGGAACCGATGCCGGTGCGCTTACGTTCGCGCTCTTCGATGTCGGCGAGAGTTTGCTTGCCTTCCGAGCGAAGACGCTGGAACTCGTCGAGCTCTGACGAGACGCCCTTTCGGATGACGCCGCCGTCTCGTATCGTGGCGGGAGGCTCCGAGATGATCGTGGTCTCGATGTCGGAGCGTACCTCTTCTAGCGGGTCCATCTCCTCAGTCACCCTCTTCAAGAGCGGTGCGCGAAGCTCCTCTAATAAGGACGACAAACGGGGTGTCACCGCCAAGGACTGGCCGAGTCCGACGAAGTCGCGCGGATTGGCGTTTCCCAACGTTATCCGCGAGAGAACGCGCTCGATGTCCACTAAGGGCTTTAGTGCGCCGGCGAGCTTGGTTCGTGTGACGGTATCGAAGGCCAGCTGTTCAACGGCATCCAGTCGCGCACTGATCGCGTCGATATCCAACAAGGGACGGAGCAGCCATTGCTTCAGCATCCGCGCGCCCATCGGGTTTTGGGTCTTGTCGAGGATCGAAAGGAGTGTTCCTTGTCGGCCGCCTTCGGAGAGGGAGTTGGTGAGCTCGAGATTCCGGAGTGTTACCGGGTCGAGAACGAGATGTTCGCCCTCCTCGCGGTAGCGCAGGCTCGATATATGGGCCAGCCCAGTGTGCTGTGTCTCCTGAAGATACTGAAGGGCCGCCCCCGCCGCCGATACCGCGAGCCTCCGTCCCTCGCAGCCGAAACCGTCGAGCGAAACGGTACCGAACTGGCGAAGGAGTAGATCACGTGCGGCCTCGTACTCGAACCGCCAGGGCTCACGCGGAGTCTCCACCGGACGTTCCTCTCCGCCGACACCGTTGAGGATCTCGCTGCTGACGGTGGAATCTTCTGGGAAAACGATCTCACGCGGTCGATAGGTGGCGAGGGTGTCCTTGAGTTTTTGCCAACGTTCTTCACTTGAATCCTCAGAGGTGAAAAAGTCGCCGGTCGAGAGATCAACGAGGGACGTTCCGACTCCTTCCTTGCCTGGGGCGACCGCCATCAAATAACTAGCTTCCTTGTCTTCTAAGTAGCCCTGGTGGAGATAGGTCGAAGGGGTGACGATGCGGACCACCTCGCGGCGAACAATACCCTTTGCGTGGCGAGGATCTTCGACCTGTTCGCAGACCGCCACCTTGAAACCGCGGCGAATCAGGCGACCGATGTAAGTATCGGCCGCATGATGGGGGATACCGCACATCGGGATCCCGCCACCGGTGGCGTCTTTTTGCCGAGAGGTCAGAGTCAGTTCCAAAGCGCGGGACGCGGTGAGGGCATCGTCATAGAACATTTCGTAGAAGTCGCCCATGCGGAAGAACACGATGGCGTCGCCAACCTGGCGTTTGGCTTCGTGAAACTGCCGCATGGCGGGCGTGACGGTGTTCTTGTCTGCCATCGGGCGGATTGTACCCTGAAACATATCTCTAGTACGGCCGTGCGTCGACGTGGTTGCTTAGTTGCCGCTTTGACGGGAGTCAGACGGCGATCGTTTGAATCCACCAAATGCTCTGCATAAGATGCTCCGGATGAGGATCTTGGCGGTCGATACCACCGGGCCCAACGCAAGCATGGCGCTGCTCGACGGCGACGCGCTCGCGGGCTTCGCAGGCTTCACGACCCGTCAAGGCCACGCGCAGAAGCTCCTCCCGGAATTGGGCCGCCTCTTCGACCGGCTCGACTCGTCTCTCGACGTGGTCGATGGTTTCGCGGTCGCCGTGGGGCCGGGTTCGTTCACGGGGCTTCGAATCGGCATCGCCAGCGTCGAGGGACTCGCCTTCGCAACCGGCCGTCCGGTGGTAGGTGTTTCGACGCTGGAAGCAACCGCCTGCAGGTACCGGTCCCACGAGGGTCTCATAGCGTCCGTGTTGGACGCACGCCGCGGGGAGATCTTCGGCGCTTTGTTCCGAGGCGATGGGAACTCGGTCACCGCAATCGGCGAGCCGGTCTGCGAGTCGTTGGAAACGTTCCTTGCTGGGCTCCCAGCCGCGGGACAGGAGGAGCCCATTCTATTTGGTGGAAGCGGTCTGGAGATCTATGGAGACCGGATCCGTGAGTCTTTGGGTGCACGCGCCGAGCTTAGCGAAACGTTCTTGTTTCTGAGTGAGGAGGTGGCGCGCATCGGGAAGCGTCTCCACGAGCAAGGTGAGGCGGTTCCCCTGGGGGGACTAGAGGCTCTTTATCTGCGGCCTGCGGATGCGAAAAAGACACAGCGTGGGAATGGGACCCTCACCCTACCCTCTCCCAAAGGGAGAGGGAATAAAGGAAGGAAGCCAACATCGTTACGATGAGCGTCGAACGGAATCGCCACGCCGATACGGGCTCGCTTTACTGGCTCGAGTCGATGCGAGTGGAGGACATTCCGCAAATCCTTCTGATTGAGGAAGTCTCTTTCAGCAACCCATGGCCGGAGGAAGCGTTCAAAGACGAGATCGTGAAGGACGCCTTCAGCTATCCGGTGGTCGCCCGCCCGGAGTCCTCGGACTCGGATTTCGTCGCGGGGTATTGCATCAAGTGGGTCGTTTTCAATGAGCTCCAGGTGCAGAACGTGGCCGTCCATCCGCAACACCGCGGAAGAGGGCTCGGCAGGTTTCTCGTCGAAGAGGCTTTAGATTTCGGGAGAGTGGTCGGTTGCAGCGCGGCGTTTTTGGAGGTACGAGGGTCCAATACCAACGCTCGGCGACTCTACGTCTCGATGGGATTCCGCGAGGTCGGTCAGCGGAAGAATTATTACAGTCGGCCGCGGGAGGATGCGATCCAGTATCGAAAAGAACGCTTGATAGGGACGATTGAGAAAAGGTGATGGCGAGTCTCCTCCGAGTGGCGGCACGTCTCGCGGCCGATACCGCTCTTGCCGTGCTTATCGTTGTCGGAGTCTTCCGACCGCAGCTTCCCGACGCGTTGAAGGCCCATTGGGTTACCGTTGTCGTCTTCCTGGGGGTCACGGCTGCGGTCCTAAGGTTGATCGAAGCTCGCAAACAAAGACACCAGGGCCAAAAGGATCCGTTCCCATTGGTGCTGGGCGCCGTCTTCGCGCTCACCTTGGTCGCTTTGTACATCCAACCTCAGCGCGTGGCGAGCGACGGCGTGCACTATTTTGCGACTCTACGCTCGATCGTCGTGGACGGGGATCTGGATTTCGAGAACGAGTACCGCATTCTCGGCGCCCAAGAAGGGTACTTTCTCCCAACCGAAACCGGCCGGTTACCCAACAACTTTAGCGTCGGCCCTGCGCTCTTATGGAGTCCGACGTATTTATTAGTTCACGGCCTCGGGCACATTGGCCTCTTCCGTCCGACCGGCATCGGGTATCCGTACTTCACCGCCATCTCCACTGTGACGGCGTTCGGTGGTTTTCTCGGAGTCTTGTGGCTATACGGCTTGGTACGCGTGTACTTTGAGCCTTCGGTGGCATTCAGCGCGTCACTGCTCATCTGGATGGGAACTTTTCATTTTTGGTACATGGTTTTCGAGCCTTCGATGTCTCACGCGTTCGGCATGGCTACCGTCACGGGATTCTTACTCTTGTGTCACCGCCTACCGAAAAACCGTAGGGATTACGCCCTTCTGGGTCTTTCGGCAGGACTGGTCGCCTTGGTCCGTTGGCAAAATATCGTCTTCTTACCGGTGGGACTGGTCTTTGCTTGGAGGGGGGTTTGGAAAAAGGAGGGGTGGCCCAAGTGGCGGGAGCTTTCCGTTGTCGCGGGAACGGCGCTCGCGGCGTTCTTGCCGCAACTGATTTTCTGGAAGTTGATCTATGGCCATTTCGTTCTCGTGCCTCAGGGCGGCGGTTACATGGGTTGGACATCGCCCGAGCTCGAAGCCGTCCTCTTCTCGTCTCGTCACGGATTGCTTTCCTGGTCTCCGCTACTTTGGTTGGGAGTGCTAGGGTTGGTTGGTTTCACGCGGAGGGCTCCCGTCTTGGCGGGTGGGTTACTCGCCGCTCTGGCAGTGACGCTTTACGTGAATGCGGCGGTCCACGATTGGTGGGCCGGTGCTTCCTTCGGTGCACGGCGGTTCGATGGCGCGTTGGGGGGTTTTGGATTAGGGCTGGCGATGTCGATCGAATGGCTCGTACCGCGAATCCGGAAACATGCGCTCCTTGCGCTTTCTCTAGCACTCACGCCGTTTTTGGTCTGGAATCTTTCCCTGATGGGAGTTTATTCGCGAGGTGCGATTCCGATGGATGGTCCCGTTTCGTTTCGGTCTGCGGCCGGAGACGCGACGGAGCTCATCTATCGCTTGACGGGGTATCCTTTTTCTTGGCCTGCTGCGCTTTTTGAGCGGTATCGAAGCGGTGCCCCGATGGCTGTTTACGATCTCGCGGGCGCCAAATACCTATCGAACAATGTCGAAATTCGAATGGGGGACACCGATGCGTTGCATTTGGGGCGAGGTTGGTCCCTGCCACAGCGAAAAAGAGGGCACACCGTACGTGAGGTGGGACGGGACGGAGCCTCAATCTATGTGGCCTTGCGAGAATCGGCTCCTTATCGACTGAAGCTCGAGGGGCGGTCGGAGGGACCACTGTCTCTGTCCTTTGGCACACATGTCTTGGGGAACGTGGATCTGGGAGCGCGTGGAGAGGGCGCGGAAGTTTCTGTGCCTGCGGAAGCCGTCGTCACAGGAATCAATGAGCTGATCCTCCTGCCGGCGGCGGGCTCGAGTGCCTGGGTCTCGCGTTTGTCCATGGTGCGTCCGGGCGATCCCTAAGTTTTCGCGTTGTGGCTCGGTTGCATCGAGAGAAGGCTTTATGATATTTTTACTTATAAGCCCTTGCGCTACCGTAACTTTCTTCCCAGCCACAACTTAGCCGATATAACCTATGACAGGAGAGGTGTTTCATGCCGGAGAGCTCCGATGCAGTAAAAGAAGCCCTATTACAGGAGAACGAGGAGTTTCAGCGACTGGCCAAGAAGCATCAGGAACTAGAAGAACGGCTCATATTTCTGTCTGGCAAGATTTTCTTGAGCAACGAAGAGAAGCTCGAAGAAGTCACGCTCAAGAAGAAAAAGCTCGCACTAAAAGATAAGATGGCATCCTTGATTCGTGAGCACCAAGGCCATGAGACACCGGGGCATGGAGAGGCAGGTCACGCACGACCCGCCCCTGCTTAACCGCCAGTGTCCGTGGAGTCTAGCTGAGTCATACAGGAGCGGATTGGCTGCTCCGCTCTTGTCAAGTTGAGGACTGCACGAGCCACCCCCGCCACACTTGGTTGACATGAGGATCGCGCAACAGGGTTTTCCATATATCGGTATTCTCCTCGCGGTCGCGCTCGGGCTGATGCTCTATCCGCCGACCCGCCCGCTTTCCATCCCGTTTTTCGGTCTCGCGCTCTTCGTTACGTACTTTTTCCGTGATCCGGATAGGAAACCGCCCGAGGATCCTCGCTTGTGGGTCTCTCCCGCAGACGGGAAGGTCGTTTACGTGGGACCGGAAAAAGAAGGCACTGGGGACCGCGTCCAGGTCAGTATCTTCTTGTCCATCTTTAACGTGCATATCAATCGGTCACCGGCTTCCGGCACGATCACCAACGTGCGGTATACGGCAGGGCAGTTTCTGCCCGCCTATCGAGAGCAAGCGTCATCGCACAACGAGCAAAACGAGATGGAGCTTACCGTCGACGGGTCCTTGAAAATCACGGTTCGGCAGATCGCAGGATTGGTGGCTCGTAGGATCGTGTTTTCGAAGAAGAAGGACGACCATCTAGAAAGAGGCGAACGATTCGGCTTGATTCAATTCGGCTCGCGCGTCGACGTGCTCATGCCGGCGGGAACCAAAGTCCGGCTTTCGGAAGGGCAGCACGTCAAGGGCGGCGAGTCCATATTGGCGGAGAGACCATGAGCACTGGTAGATCGAAATCACGCCGGGGGATCTACTTCTTACCGAGTCTGCTGACGGTAGGCAATATTTTTTGTGGCTTCTACTCCATCGTGAGCAGTATGAAGGGAGACCTCGAGCTCGCGGCGATGTTGATCGGCTGGGCCATCTTGTTGGATACCCTGGATGGTCGCGTGGCACGGCTGGCCAATGCCACGAGCGAGTTCGGGAGAGAGTTCGACTCGCTCGCCGATGTCGTCTCCTTTGGAGTTGCTCCGGGGGTTCTCGCATACGTCTGGGCCCTCAACCTATGGCCGCGGGTGGGTTGGTTGGCTTGTTTTTTGTTCCTCATCTGTGGGGCCATGCGGCTGGCACGCTTCAATATTCAGAAAAAAATGGACGACAAACGCTTCTTCGTGGGAATGCCGATTCCGGCGGCAGCCAGTCTGATCGCGGCGGTGGTGTTCATGTTTTCAAGGCCCCTCGAGACATTAGGACAGGCAATTCCCATCGCCGCCCTGGTCGTGGGGTTGGCGCTCCTCATGGTGAGCAACTTGCGGTACTACAGCTTCAAGGACATCGATCTCCGAGGGCGTCATCCGTATTTGGTGATTCTTCTGCTGGCGCTGCTCTTCGTGGCGATCGGTACTCATCCCCAAGTCATGCTGCTCAGCATGTCGGTCACTTACTTGGTGAGCGGGCTCGCGCTCAAAGCTTACTCGTTCATTCGTCGCACCCATTTGGCTGCGGCACCGGAGGAGCCGCTTCCCTCGGGACCCAAGGACACGGATGTATGAAGGGCTACCGCGCTGCAGTGGTAGGTCCACTCAGCCCGTTCGGTCAGCGAGTTCGCCGGTTCATCGAAGAGGGTGACTTCCCGGCTATCGAGCTCAAGCTTTTCGACTCCACACTCGAATCGGGCGCGACGGTCACACAGTTCCAAGGTGAAGTATTGGTGACGCAACTTCTCGACGCCGATCTGTTTCCGGATCTCGACGTGATGTTCGTGGGGGAGGGCGCGGGAGAGGACGTGCTGGCGCTTGCCGCCTCCGCATCGCGAGAGGGCTTGCTCACCTTCGTTGCCGATAACGTCGGTCTCTCGGTCCCGGTCGCGGCGCATGGGTTGAACGAAAGGTTTCTTTCTGATGACGTCCGGCTGGTGGGAGTTCCCAGCACCGCCTCCATTCTGATCGGGAAGGTGCTGGATAGCATCGCCGGCTCGTTCGAGATACAGCAGGCGTTCGCCACCGTCCTGTTGCCGGCTTCCGAGCTTGGTGATCGTGCCGCCGAAGAGCTCCATCAACAGGTGGTGCAGATTCTCAACTTCGGAGCTCCGTCGACGGAGGTCTTGGGAGGGCAGCTGGCGTTCAATCTCGTCCCGCCGCCCGAGGGTAGTGGGGAGAACGCGCCGGAAAACTTGGTGGCCAGGGAAGCCGCGGAGCTCTCCGGATTGGAAGCGAACATACTTTCGGTGTCCCTCGTGCGGGCGCCGGTGTTCCACAGCTACGCTGTTTCCCTTTGGGTGGAATTAGGCGCCGAGGCGACACCGGAAAGCATCGTCGCCGCAATGGGAGAGCGAGAGTGGATCGATGTCACTCAAGCGTTGGAACACTCTGCCGCCATTGCGACACCGGTAAGCGTCGCGGGATCGGAGAAGGTGCACGTTGGCAGCCTACGTCCGGATAGTGCCCGACCAGGATTCTTTCGGTTGTGGGTCGTCGCGGACTCGGTGGCAGTGGACGCGGCCGCCAACTCCCTAGCCCTTGCACAAAAGCTGCTGCAGCCGGGCGGCGTTGAGGCCGGCTAAGCCCGCTAAAAATGCTCCGCTCCTATCCGACCCAACCCGGCTTCGGGGTGGGGGCAGTCGTGATCGAAAACGGCAAAGTACTTCTCGCTCGCCGCGGGCAACCACCTCTCGAGGGGCGGTGGACGCTGCCCGGAGGCATGGTCGAGCTCGGTGAGACGCTCGAGGACGCGTTGAGACGGGAAGTTCTGGAAGAGACCGGATGGACGGTTCGTGTTAGGCAGCAGCTAGCACTTTTCGACTTCATCGAGAAGGACGAGGACGCTCGGATCCGCTACCACTACGTTCTTGCCGACTTTTTCTGTGAACGGATAGAGGGCACGCTCGTCGCAGGCTCCGACGTCACCGACGTGCGATTGGTCTCGCCCGAGAAACTTTCGGAATACGAGCTCACAACTAAGGCGCTCGATGTCATTCATGACGGTCTGAAGCTTGCGGGAGCCGCTCGGCTCTGACTGAAATAGGCAGGCGCGGCTTCCCGCGCACAATTCCCTGACCGTCGGTACTTGTCCATAACCTCGTTGCCGTAGTCCATCTCCGCCATGTAGAGATTGTGCGGACCACACAAAAGTCTGACATTGTTGGCACTTCGATCGCCGCCGAGCCCGTAGGGATCGTGGTGATGGAACTGCAGCCCTAGGCGCTCGGGACATCGTCTACCGCCGCTGCTCTCAAACGTGCACTGACCCTGATCGCGCTCCCACACGAAACGCCTCACAGGAGCGGGGATTCCGCGCACTCCCGGCGCGGTGTCGGCATCTTCGAGTCTCTTTCTCGGATTCTTGACTTTGCCGAGGCGCCTGGTCTCGAGTCGTTCGAGTTTCTCCGTCACGGACGCTCCGATCATGGAAGCGAGGTCGGCACCCGGCATGAGCGCCGCGAGCCGTTGGAGCTTGTCGTGAAGCTCGGCGCTCGCGGTGAACTGCACTCGGTAGCGCGCAGGCGCCAGCGGTTCGACGAACGGCGGCTTGTCAGCCGTTTCGGGAGGCAGGGCGGGCTCGGGTTCACGGGCTGGACTCTTTCCGGACGGTGTAGTTTCGGCGCCTAACGTAAGGTGCTCGCTTTCCGGCTTCTGTCGCTGCTTCGGGAGCTTCCGGATGGAGGGCGAGACATCCGGCTTCGGCGCAATCTCCGCCACCAACACCAGGAGCTCACGCTTGGACTTGTGGGTTGCTCGAGCTAAGAGCTCCTCGCAATGGGTGTCGGTAAGATGCGGCGCCAGCACCGCGATGCCGCTCAAGTGAAGACGGCCATCGTTGAGCATCGTCAGCAGCGCCGGATGTCGGCGCGACGCACGTGCGGCGGCTATCCGTAGGTAGGCTTCTGCCTCGGACAAGTGCAACACGTCGACGCAATACTGAAACATCGATGACGATGCTTCACGGGCATACAGTCGTCGAGCATCGACTTCGGCGATATGCGCAACGAGAACCGATTCGACACGCCGCGACTGTTTCAAAACCTTCGACAGTCGGCCAAGAAGCTCGTCATCCGATAGTCGGGAAAGCGATTTCAATTCGTCTTTTCTGTCCATACGTCATTTATAGCATGGACTTTTTCGACGCCCCGTGCTCGCGCGTGTTGAACGCGAATGCATCGAGGCACTTTCGAAGTCTATCTAGGCAAACGAGCGTGACTATCGTTTGTTTGTCGCACGTACAGGCTCACTCCAGATCGTCTCTGCGGTATTTTTCATATCGCCGCGAATAAGCTGTCAAGAAAAAAGTGAATTATTTTTCTCGGCGATCTTTAGCCTTGCAGAGCCGTGCACTCCATCTGGACCGAAGTTGCCATGGCGTGACCGGCTTACATTGCGGCTGCAGTAAACGCGCCGTGCGCGAGTGCGACGGGAGCCAATGGACGTTTGTGGATTCACACGCTACGAGCGCGACCGACTTGAGTTCCACCACCGACAGCCCTTTGGACCACGGCGGCGACCACACCACGACTGTCTACTTTCTTTGGAGGCGAGTCAGCGGGACGTTCATCCGGCGGAGCAGATCTTCCAAACGTGGGTCGTCGCGCAACGGGCGGAACCAAGGATCGGTCCCGACCCAGGGAAGCATACTGTAGCGGAACTCGAACGCATCCTCCAGATGCCGGAACGCCTCATCCTTTTCCTCGAGGGCCGTGTAAACATGAGCTAGAGAGAAAGCATCCCCTGCGGTCGCGTCCTTCTGCATTTCCGCCAGTATCCTCCGCGCCTCGTTCCCCATGCCGGCCTGTGCGTAGGCGACCCCTAGTCCGTCTCGCAGGGGAGAAAAGATCCCGGTCGCTTTTTTGTGCGCCGCGATAGCCTCTTCATACATTCCTTTTCCTGCAAGGGCCAGCCCCAGAGTGTAGTGTCCTACCGGAAAATTCGGATTCATCTCTAGCGCCTTGCGGGCTTCCTCGAGGGCGTCATCGTATTGCCCCAGCGCCACATAATATCCTCCCAACCACGCGGTGAAGAGGGGCGATAGCGGATCGATCTCTTGGGCACGTTTCATTTCGGCGAGGGCGTCATCCCGGCGTCCCATCAGGTCGAGATACCAGCCATAGTGGTAGTGAGCCTCGGCCAAGCTTGGGTTGAGCTCCAGAGCACGCCGCAAGTCCCGTTCCGCACCTGGCCAGTCCCAATCGTAATAGAGCTTGACGTCTCCTAGGGCGAGGTAGGCTTCCGCCAGCGTGTCATCTAACTCCAGCGCCCTCAGAGCCGCTGCCTTGGCTCGTGGGAAGACCTCTTGTGGGATCGCTCCGGGCCCATGCCCCAAAATGGCGTAGCCGAGCGCGAGCCCGGCGTTGGCGAACGGATCAGCGGGATCGTTTTCGACTGCCTCATGGAGATGACGGAGACCTTTTCGCATTCCTTCCGGTGTAGATTCGTGCAAGTAAAACATTCCTCTGAGATAGGCTTGGTAGGATTCTGGGTTGACGGCGCGCTCAGTCGAAAGGCGGGCCTCTTCTTCGGGCGTTAGGGCTATTTCTATTCTGCGAGCGATCGATCGCGCTACATCGTTTTGGGCTACCAGCAGATTGCTGAGATTGCGCTGGTAGGCTTGCGACCAGAGTTGCTCTCCGCTGGCCGCATCGATCAGCCTCACCGTGATCCCCGCCTGCTGCCCGACGAGTTGGGCCGACCCTTCCACCACCGCTTCCACGCTCAACTGCCGTGCAATCTCCGCCAGGGGCGTATCCGTTCCCTTAAATCGCATCACCGAAGTCCGCGAAATCACCCTTAGCGCCCCGATCTTGCCCAAGTTCGTGATGAGTGCCTCAGTCATCCCGTCGGAAAAATACTCCTGCTCCGGATCCCCCGAGACGTTCCTTAAAGGTAGAACCGCGACCGACTGAATTCCGCCAGGTCCGCCCAGAAGTCGGTCTCGAATCTCTCCCAGATTCAAAGCCACCACGCCGAAAAGTGCAGCAAGAAAACCCACCATCGCAATCATCGCAGTCCGTCGCAGCCAGACGACGGTCAGCGCGCCGCCGACAGAATCCCGTACTTGCTCCAGCTCCTTCGCTAACTCATCCGTCGAGGCGTAGCGACCTTCGGGTTCCTTCACCAAACACCGCTCGACCGTGCGTCGAAAACTCCCCGGGAGGCTCGGATCGAGTGGCGTCATGGGTTCGGCTTTGCCCTCGATGATAGCGGCCAGCGTTCCGGCGGCGGTGTCTCGCTTAAACGCCACCTTGCCCGTTGCCATTTCATACAGAATCAATCCCAAGGAAAACTGATCCGAGCGATGATCCACGGACCGGCCGCTCGCTTGTTCCGGGGACATGTATTGCACCGTTCCTAGAATCGTGCCTATTTGCGTTCCCACCTTGGCCTTCGTCTCGGTCTCGGATTGGATTTCCACCGGCGGACCGGTCAGCTTGGCGAGACCAAAGTCCAGAATTTTCACAAGCCCATCGTCGGTAACCATCAGGTTCTCTGGCTTGAGATCTCGGTGCACGATCCGCGCGGCGTGCGCCTTAGCCAATCCTTCGCCAATCTGGGTGGCGATCTGTAGCAGCTTCTTGGTGGGTAGGGGAGCCTCGGCCAGAATGTCCCTCAAGGTTTCACCCTCCACATGCTCCATCGCAATGAAGGGCGTCCCTTCGTACTCTCCGATTTCGTAGATGGTAACAATGTTCGGATGGTTGAGGGCGGATGCGGAGCGCGCTTCTTGCTCGAAGCGTCTCAGCCGGTCCGGATCTGAAGTCCACTTCTGCCGCAAGACTTTGATGGCGACATCACGGCCTAGCGTCTCGTCTCTTGCTTGGTACACTTCTCCCATTCCGCCGTGGCCCCTCTTCGCGAGGATCTTGTAATGCGAGAGAGTTTGCCCAACGAGCTGGGGTCCTTTTCCGATATCCGATGGGTGTTCTCCCAATCCGCTCGCGGGGGGTCCCTCGAGAAAGCTCTCCGCCGGTTTCCGGTAGGCGAGAAGCGAGTCGACCTCTTTTCTTAGCTCCGAAGAATCGTCGGCGCAGGCTTTATCCAGGTAGTCGTCCCTCTTGTCGGGTGGCAGCTCCAACGCGGCTTCCAGAATCGTTCGGACCTGCTGCCACCGCTCCGGCTTCACGGTGTCTGGCTCCAATTGGTGAGCAACTGGGTTACGTCGTGAGGCGGGGGTGTAGTCATGCGTCTACTCGGGGAAGTTCATGCGCCGCAGCAGGTCTTGGAAGCGAGGGTCGGAGCGCAGTGGGTTCCAATACGGGTATGCCTTAATCATCGTGAAGCCACCGCCGCTGTGTGCTACGGTAAACGCTGTCTCCAGCCATGCAAGGGCTTGCTCCCGCTCGCCCAAGCCGACGTAGATGAGCGCGATCGTTATGGGCGCCCACTCTTGGCGACTTTCGTTCCAGCGCGCCTTCCATAGCTCAATCGTCTCGCTAGCTTTCTCGGTGTCGCCAGCTTTCGCGTACGCATAGCCGAGCCAAACACTCCAACTTTCGTCCGAGGTACCGGACTTGATTTCAGCAATGGCCTGCTCGTATTGCCCCGTTTCCGCGTAGGCGAGGCCGAGCATGCTATGCGCGGGTCGAAAATCTGGGTCTAACTCAAGCGTCATGCGGTAGACGTCGATGGCGTCGTCATAGCGCTGAGCGAAGTAGTACGCTCGTCCCAAATCGACGTTCATACGGAGCGAAAGCGGATCTAGCAGCAGGGCTATGCGCATCGCCGCGATGCCTTCTTCTTGTCGGCCCATAGCCGCCAAGAAGCTAGCGTACCGGTGGTGGGCCATCGCGTAGTTGGGCTTCAGCTCATCGCTCTCAGCAGCTCCCTTTCTCCGCTCAGATAGTCACGCTCGTACTCCCAGAGCACTGCACCCAAGGAGACATGTGCTTCCGCCAGGGTCTCGTCTAGCTCCAGCGCCTTCAGAGCGACGGCTTTGGCTTGGGGCTTCACCTCGTCACTCGGGCGTTCTCCATAATTGCCGAGGAGGATATAGGTGTCGGCCAGCGCGACATAACCAAGGGCGTATTGTGGGTCCACTCTAACGGTGTACTCAAAATGCTCAACCGCTGACTTTAGCCCCTCGGGGGACCTCTTTTCGAAGAAATACCGGCCCTTGAGATAGGCCTGGTAAGCCTCGGGGTTGACCGGGCGTGCGCCGGTCAGCTGCTTCAACTCAGCCGGCGTCAACCGGATTTGAATCGCCTGAGCGATGGCCTGGGTCACCTCGCCTTGTACGGAAAAAATGTCCCGGACGTCGCGTTCATAATCGTCCGCCCATAGTTTCCGCTCCGTTTCCGCCTCGATGAGCTGCGCCGTGATCTGCACCCGGTCTCCCGCCAGCAGAATCGAGCCCTCCAACACCGCATCCACATTCAGCTCACGGGCAATCTCCGGCAGAGTCTTCCCCGTGCCTTTGTACCGCATCGCCGAGGTTCTCGAGATCACTTTCAGTGCTCCGATCTGCGCCAGGTCAGAAATCAGCGCCTCGGTTATCCCGTCGGAAAAATACTCCTGCTCCGGATCGCCGGAAACGTTCTTCAGTGGCAAAACCGCGACCGATCGAATCCCACTCACCCCGCCCAGATTCCGGTCTCGAATTTCGCCGACGTTCAAACCGACCACGGCAAGAAGCGTTGCAAGTAAACCGCCCATGGCGATCATCGCGCTGCGTCGCAGCCATAACCCAGGCGCCATCCCGCTGAGACCATCCCGGACCTGCTCCAGCTGCTTCGCTACGTCATCCGTTGAGGCGTAGCGACCTTCGGGCTCCTTCACTAGGCACCGCGCGACCGTACGCCGGAAACTCCCTGGGAGACTTGGATCGAGCCGCGTCATCGGTTCGGCTTTCCGCTCGATAATGGCAGCCAGCGTCGCGGCTGCCGTGTCCCGCTTGAACGGCGGTTTTCCGGTCGCCATTTCGTACAGAATCAATCCCAAGGAAAACTGATCGGAGCGATAATCCACGGAACGTCCGCTCGCCTGCTCCGGGGACATGTACTTCACCGTTCCTAGAATCATGCCCGCCTGCGTGTCCACCTTGATCTCCGTCTCGGATTGGATTTCCACCAGCGGACCCGTCAGCTTGGCCAGCCCGAAGTCCAGAATTTTCACCAACCCGTCGCTCGTCACCATCAGGTTCTCGGGCTTGAGATCCCGATGCACGATCCCCGCGGCGTGAGCCTTAGCCAAGCCCTCGGCAATTTGGGTGGCGATTGGCAGAAGCTTCTTGGTGGGCAGGGGAGCGCCGCCGAGAATGTCCCTCAGCGTCTTGCCCTCCACGTGCTCCATCGCGATGAAGGGCGTGCCTTCGTACTCTCCGATTTCGTAGATAGTAATGATATTCGGATGGTTGAGAGCGGATGCCGATCGGGCTTCTTGCTCGAATCGCCTCAGCCCGTCCGGGTCTGAAGTCCACTTTTGCCGCAAGACTTTGATGGCGACATCACGGCCCAGCGCTTGGTCTCTTGCTAGGTACACTTCCCCCATGCCGCCACGGCCCTTCTTCGCTAGGATTTTGTAATGCGAGAGAACTCGTCCAACGAGCTCGGGTTCTTCCCCGACGTCGGATGTCGCTGACCCTGAGGGGCCCCTAGGATCTCGCAGTCCGCTAGCGGGGGGCCCTTCGAGAAAGCTCTCCGCCGCTTCCCGGTAGGCGAGAAGCGAGTCGACTTCTTCCCTAAGTTCCGGGTCGCCGGCACAAGCTTTCTCCAGGTAGTGGCTCCTCTTGTTAGGTGGCAGCTCCAACGCGTCTTCCAGAATTGTTCTGACCCGCTGCCATCGGTCCGGCTTCATCGCGTCGGACTCCCTTCGATCTCGCGGCGCAGCCAGATCTTGGCCGTAAGCCATCCCCGTTTGACCGTGGCGGGCGAAATATCAAGGACCTCCGCCGTCTCCGGGATAGTCAACCCCCCAAAAAATTTCAACTCGACCAGTCGGCTCAGCGTGGAGTCTCTGTCGGAGAGGCGATTCAAAGCTTCGTCGAGAGCCACCAGATCCAATCCCTTCTGATCATTGACGACTCCAATCGCTTCGTTAAACACGACGGTGCTCTCGCCGCCGCCGCGCTTCTGCGCCCGTTTACGACGAGCGTTGTCGACCAGGATGTTGCGCATGGTCTGCGCAGCAATGCCAAAAAAATGAGCCCGATTCTGCCAGCCGATCTGTTTCTGATCGATCAGCCGAATAAACGCTTCATTGATCAGGGCGGTGGTTTGCAAAGAGTGTCCGGCAGGCTGTCGTCTCAGGAATCCATGAGCCAGTCGTCGCAGCTCCGCATAAACGAGGGGAATCAGCTTGTCGAGTGCGTCACGGTTCCCGTTGCTCCAATCGATGAGCAACTGGGTTACTTCGTTTGACGAAGCTTCTGTCATGGCGTACTCACGGGAGCTCCGGGCGCTCCCGGACAGGCGGGTCAGGGACGATGAAAATATCACCTGGGTTCAATAGAATCAAACCCTTCCAACTCATCCGCGACAAACTTTGACCGGGCGTGAGCCGATCCGGCGTTCGAATACGAATTAGTTCAATAGAGGAGCGGACGCTCGGGGTAAGAGCGGGCTAAATGGGAATGGTGTTCTGGTCCACGAAGGCCTGACGAGTCTCCGCGCCTTATCCTAGCCAACCTGCCGACGCGGACCGACGAAGCAGGGAGGGTTTCGTGAAAAGCAGAGGAAAGATATCCGCGCGTCCTCTCCAAGGCACGAGTGGGCGAAAGTGCCGGCGCTTAGGCCGACGGGCGCGAGCCAGCACCATCCCAGTTCTGGCGGCGCTTGTTTTCTCCATGCTCGTTCCGAGGGTTGGCGAGGCCGCCTTCACCAAAGATCGGATGAGCAAGACCCCGATCACCGCGGGGCTTCGCACCAGCTTCTCGCTGCATGACGGCCAGGTGTTGGGTTGGGGCCTTGATCTGGTGGGCAGCATGGGTACCGGCCTTCCACCACAGTCCAACCGGCCCCTGCCGACTCCAGTCGCAGGACTCGACAGCGTGGTGGCCATATCGACGACTTACTTGCACACCCTTGCCCTCAAGGACGACGGGACGGTGTGGGCCTGGGGCTTCAATCAAACCGGGCAGTTGGGCACGGGCGACACCTCGTCCAGCGACGTCCCGATCCAGGTACTAGGACTCCCTCCGATCAAAGCCGTCGCCGCAGGGAAGGCGCACAGCCTAGCCGTGGACGAGGCCGGGGCCGTCTGGGCATGGGGATGCAACGCCTTCGGTGAGCTGGGCCTCGGCACGTCGGGCGGGGGGTTCGTCACCTTTACGACGACTCCGGCAAAGATCCCGACGCTTTCCAACATCACGGAGGTCGCCGCCGGATGGTTTCACAGCCTGGCTGTCGACGACTCGGGGCAAGTCTGGGCGTGGGGCCGGAATGGTTTCGGGCAGATCGGGATCGGCACCTTCTCGTTCGACGAGCCCGTTCCCAAGCTAGCGACCGGGCTCAGCGGAATCGTCCAGGTGCGTGCAGGGAAAAGCCACAGCCTGGCGCTCGACGACTCTTGGCAAGTCTGGGCATTCGGCCGCGATATTTTGGGCCAATTGGGAGAGGGGTCGACGTGGATCGATCGAAACACTCCGACCCTCCTGCCAACGCTTCCGCCCATCGTCTCGATCGCCGCCGGGGAAGACCACAACCTCGCGGCCGATGTCGACGGCAGGGTATGGGCCTGGGGCGACGATTCGTCGGGCCAGCTCGGCGACGGGGGAGGGCCGAACCGGTTCACGCCGATCGAGGTTACGGGGTTGCGGGACGTGATCGTCGACGTCGCCGCCGGGTCCGATCACAGCCACGCCGTGAGCATCCATGGAGTGGACTACGGTTGGGGGGACAATTTCCACGGCCAGGTCGGAAACGGCACCGCCAGTCTGAACCACATTCCGTTTTTCCCGACCAAGGCCGTCTTCCACTTCCCCTACCAAGTTCTCGTGGTGATGCTGACTGCCGCGCCGGTCACGGACATTTCCGGGATCGAAGGCGATATGTCTCGGTTGGCGGAGGACATCGGGCGGTTGTCATTCGGCAAGGTTTTGATGGAGTTCGATTACGCGGGCCCCTTCGTCGCCGACCCGATTGCCGACATCGGTTGTAACCGGGACAGCGGCGACTCGGCGCTAACGAAGCAGTACACGGTCGAGCGCGCCTTCGTAGAAGGCTTCGAAGTAGAAAAGTATGCACATATCTACATTCGGTGGCACCAGAATCTGAGTCCCCCGTGCCGGGCCGGTCAGAATGGCAGTATCCCTTCGATCGACTACAGCGGAGGTACGTTGATTGGTACCGGCATCTCCGTTGCATCGGGGATCGACTTTCGCAGCACTAAGAACCGTCACGTTTTGGCACACGAGTTCCTGCACGGTTACGGCTCGGGTCCTCCGGGCGCCGTGGTGCCCGAAGTCGCCGGGCTGTCTTGCTTCCCCGGTCCCGCCTTTGAGTTCTCGAGTTCTACCGCCGGCAGCTCGGGCCATCCGTGCACGGGTCTCCGTTTTCTCGCCCCCATGGATGTCTTAACCGATGGCGCGACCCAGGCGTCAAACACCGACGCCGCACCGAACCTGAACGGCGTCCTCAAGAACTGGTTTCGATGGGTGTCTCCGGCGGACACGGCGTTTGTGGAAACCGGCGGGATCTTCGACTTATATCCACTCGATGATGACGCCTTGCAGGAAGAGACTTACGTGATCCGGATGCCGGTGACCGGGACGGTGCCGGCCGGGAGAATCCAAGAATACGTCTTGGAATACAGGAAGCAGGCCCGGGTGGGACTCCCGCCCGACAACGCTATTCGAGCCGGTGTGTATCTCTTCCTAAGTCAGTCCTTCCCAGACCGCGTACCCAAGTCTCTCGTTCTAAGGACGCAGGACGATCTAACCACCGTGGATTCGATCACGCCCCTTTCGACGATCGTGCCGACCATCGTGGATCCGAGCGGCCTGTTGGTGGAGGTCGTGGAGATCAACCCCGATTTCGCCAGGGTCTGCATCGGGTTTTCGTCCTTCTGCGATTCGGATAACGATGGGATCGCGAGCGTTATTGATACCGAGCCGAACGTCTTCTCCGACGATTTTGACGACGGAACGACTACGGGGACCATCACAAGTCGGGGCGATCAGGTACTTTCCCTAACCGATTCCACAGAACCTTCTCCCGACGACGGGGTCCGAGTCGCAGCGGATCCCTCGGGCGGATCCACCGCGGCGATGATCAGCGCCTGCGGGGGAGCCGCTCAGTACACCGTGAATGCCGGGGAGAACGTCTTCATCGCGACGTGCGGTAGCGTCACCACGACGGTGATCGAGGGCATCGTCGCCGTCGGGCTTTTGGCCGATGACGGCACGAGCTCTGCCACGGCGAGCCTGAGCAGTGGCACCACGCTCGTCTTCGATCCGGAGACCTTTACGATGTCCGCACCGCCAACGAATCTCGGTATCGCATCGGTCGTGATCCTCGGACAGCAATACCTGCTGGCTCCCGGTGCAGCAGTGAGGGGAGTGGATATCGATATCAAGCCCGGCAGCGATCCCAACTGTTTCACCAGTGATGGTCACGGCAGTATTCCGATCGCTATTTTGAGCAGTGTCGACTTCGACGCTAGGGAAGTTGACCCGTCGACGGTTAATCTGGATGGACAAGACGTCCGAGTCGTAGGGAAGGGCAACATGCAAGCACACATCGAGGATGTAAACAATGATGGGCTTGACGACCTACTGGTTCAAATAGAAGACCTGGACGGGACCTTTCAAGAGGGAGATTCAACCGCAACGGTCACCGGCGAACTGTTCGATGGCACACTTATCCAGGGGACCGATTCTATCTGTATCGTTCCGTAGGGTACCGGACTGATGACGGAGCGGTCCACGCCTGCCTGAAGGAGCATCACGGCCCTGGTGTGACGAAGCAGGTGAAGTGTGAGCCGATCCGGCGTTCGAATACGAACTAGTTAGATAGAGGAGCGGACACTCGGGAGAAAAGCCGCGCTATCTCGCCGTCAACGTCCCACAGGTGTCGTAAACCGCATAGGAGGAAGCCATGAAGTTTCTGCGTGTGATTCTCTTGATTGGGTCAACGATGCTGGTTCCAACATCCCTTGCGAGTGCTCATCAATCCCCGGAACAGAGCTTTACCGGGCCGATCAACCAGTCGCTCAATATCAACGCTTTCCAGCTGGCGCAAGAGTTCACCCCAACCGTATCGAACCTCGTTGCTGTAGACATTCTGCTGGATGAGCCGACTCGGCCTATTGGCCAGACGGGCACCATAACGGTAATTATCAAATCAGGGGACGGGACGGAACTCGGCTCAACGAGCCAGCTTGTGACCACCATTGGAGGCAGTTTTGCCAACCCGCACACCGTCCACTTCGACTTCGCGGCACCCGTCATCTTGACCCCGGAGCAAACCCACCTCATCGAGGTTCAGTCAGCGGAGCTCCTCTTCAACTGGGGCGCTCAAGCAGCTTTCACCGACCCTTATACACGGGGACGTGCAATCGTTGACGGTAATCCCGAGCCGACCTTGGGACGACCAGAACCGACCCGGGACTTTGGCTTCACAACGTACTCTGAAGAGCCTCCTCCTCCTCCGTGCACCGAAACCATTGCGTTTGTGACCGAGCGCGACGCCGGTAGGCTCTCCGCGGTCGACCTTGCTTCGGGCAACATCCCTTTTCTGATTGGCCCACCGCGTTTGAGCAAGCCTCGGGGTGTTACCCTCAATGCGGCAGAGTCCAATGTCTTCATGACCGACCTCGACACTGGTCAGATCGCGATCTTCGACTTCGCCACGGGCGTTCTCTCCCAGTTGTCTTTCGGGTTGACGACCCCGGTTGGGTTGGCCCTCAACGACGATGAAGACACCCTCTTCGTGACCGACCGCGACACCGGCGGGCTCTCGGCAGTCGATCCCCTCACGCGCGCGACCACCCCAGTGACGAGCAGCCTGAGTGGGCCGAGAAACGTCGTCCTCAACGCCGCCGAAGACACTGCTTTCGTGACGGAGGCGGACCGGCTCGTGGCGGTCAACCTCACCGCCGGGCCGACATTTGGCGCCATCATGCCGATCGCAGAAGGGCTCGATATGGCGGATGGTTTGGCCATCAACGCCGCCGAAACGACGGCATTCGTGACACAAGTCGCGAGTGGTGAGCTCTCCGCGATCGATCTCACCGCCGGGCCGACATTTGGCACCGTCTCCACGATAACGACCAACCTGACGACTCCCGTGGGTCTCGCCCTAAGTTCCGATGAGACCACTGTCTTCGTGGTCGAGCGCGACAGCGGAGAGCTGTCGGCGGTCGACGTGACCCCGGATGGCATGGGCGGGGTTACGCTTATTGCGGCCGGCCTGACCACCCCGGTCGGTGTGGCCCTCGGTTGTGGGGCGGGCACGATACAGATCCCGCTCCGGTGGTGCGCAGTGGATAGAGCTCCATCAATCGACAATCCCGGGCAGGTCCTTGAGAGCAGCACGGATGACGTCCTCGTGAGGCGTCATGAGCGGGTGAACGACAACATCTTTCTCCACCAGTCCCGAATAGCCTTCCGTTCTGGAGCCACCGTGGACCTACCTCATCTGCCGATCATCCCAGATCCCGACACGAGTATAGGACTGCCAGGCGACGTATTCTTCCTCACCGACTTGTCTGGCCCCAAGGATGTTGCCCTCAACACTGCGGAGACGAAGTTGTTCGTGAACGAATCCAATACAGGTGAGCTCTCCGAATTCGACCTCACCATGAGAACGATCACAACAAAAGCCTCCGGTCTGAGGTCCCCGTCCGGACTTGCCCTCTTCGCCGGGGGTTCGAAAGCCTTGGTGACCGAGAATGTCTCGCGCTTGTTGGGTGGGCAGCTCTCGGAGGTCGACCTCGACAGCGGGATGGTCAGGACAGTTGTCCCCGCCGATTTGAGTCTGGGCTTTGGACTCGGCGGGGTTGCTTTGAACGCCGCCGAGACGAAGGCCTATGTGGCCGAGGGGGAGAGCGGCAAGCTATCAGAGATCGTCCTTGCCACGGGCAGCATCAGGGTCATTGCCTCCGGTCTGAGTAGCCCCTTCGGGGTTGCCCTCAAGGCCCCCGAGTCACCTGTTGAGGATGAGACGCATGCGTTTGTGACCGAACGGGGCAGTCCCGGTAAGCTCTCGGAGGTCGAGCTCCTCACGGGCAACGTCCGCGAGATCACTTCGGCTCTTCGTTTCCCCGGTGACCTCGCCCTCATCGCCGGGGAGACGAAGGCCTTGGTGGCCGACTTCACGGAGCTGGTGGAGGTCGATCTCGAAAGCGGCATGATCACCACCAAGGCCTCCAGTCTAAATGGGGTGGCATCGACACTCGCCGTCAACAATGCAGAGACGAAGGCCTTCGTACTAGAGGTCCAAACGCGCGAGATCTCGGAGGTTGACCTCACCACCACCACGCCCCCAAACGTTACCAACCTCTTCACACCCACGATGGATTACAACGAGTCTCAACGTCTCACAAACGCCTGTAGGACGGTATGGGAGGCCGGAGATCCGACCGTAACTGGCATTCCGGCTGTTCACATAAGGCTGTTTGTCGACGCCGACGGAGATCCAATAGGCACGATAGGGCTTGCCTTGGGAGGCGCCATTGTGATCGATAACGCATTCCTACTCCCGTGCACGCAGCAACCCACCTCCTCCTGTTTGGCGGTTAATAACGATCCTGTGGACAAACTGCTGGGCCATGAGCTGGGCCACGAGCTCGGCCTGGGGCATGGCAACGGCCTAGACGACGACGGTGACGGCCAGATAGACGAGCCCGGCGAACTCGAACCACCCGGCGATCGGAACCTCATGGAAAGCAACCTCCCCGCGATTGAGATAACCACGGCCCAAAGCCTCATAATGCGCGGTGTGGCTCAGTCGATTCCGGACGCGGAGGTGAATCCCTCACCGCTAACACTCGCTAGCAGTCGCACGGACCCACTTGGCGATGTACCGGCGGGACAGGAGTTCATCGACATTGATAGCTTTGGCGTGAGCCAGCACAAGGGAATAACTACGCTGTCTCTGTCCGTCGCGGGACTCTTTCCTGAGAGCATTGCCGACCTGAAGTACTTTTTCGTGGCGGACCTAGATGACGATCCGTCCACGGGAGGCTCACCCCCCGGAGTTCCCAGCAGCTTTGCAGGGGCAGAGCTCGCCGGTTCGGTTCGAGTCGACGTAAGCGAAGGGATTGCGACGGCGACCCCCACGGTCTTGAAGTTTCAGGCGAGCTCGAGCTCTTTCGTCACGGTTGTAGACCCAAGCATCCAGGCGCGGGTCCTGACGCGGCGCGTCCGATTCCAGGGACTGCCTCTCCCGGGAGCGCTGACCGAGGACGACGTCGGACAGGAGATTCGATTGGAGTTCGCTAACGCGGTGAGCGGTCCGTTGGCCAACGACATTCGACTCGAAGCTATCGCCGAAGGCCCGGGCGGGAGCGACACGGCTTCCGCGTCGCTGACGTTCCGCAAGCCCCTCTTCGCCAGCTGTACGGCCGATCCCCCATCGACGCCCACCGCGACCCAGGTGACGGTCACTGCCCAAGGCCTTCCCCCTTTTGGAATCGGTGAGGTTTTTCTCGGCACCGACCTTGTGGCGGATGGCGCCATCGACGGCGTCGGCCGCGCCAGCTTCAGTTTCGACATCCCGATCGACAGCCCAGGCGGGACCCGCTCGGTGACCGTCCACGTGGTCGATACGGCCATCACCGCCGATTGCGCCGTCACCGTGGAGGCAGCGTCTGTCGGCATCGACATCAAGCCAGGCAAGCTCCCGAACAGCGTCTCCTTGAATGACAGGGGCAACCTCCCGGTGGCCATCTTGGGGAGCGCCGAGCTCGATGTCACGACGATCGATCCGGACACGATCGAGCTTGGGGGCGTGAAGCCAGCCACCCGCGGATCGGCGCGCAATCCGAAGCCGGCCATCTCCTATAAGGACGTCAACTCAGACGGCGACACCGACCTGATCGCCTTCTTCAGGGTGCAGGACCTAGTCGATGCAGGCGTGCTGAGCCCGACGACAGCGCGCATGACCCTGGGGGCGAAAATCGTCGACGGAGGACCGTTAGAAGGAACCGACTCGGTCAATGTGGTTCCATAAGGTTGCGGCTCCGAAAGGGGCTGGCGGAGACGCAACTCTGTCCGGACCAGTCCGACTTTTCCCACCACAAACTTTGGCGCTCCGTGAGCCGATCCGGCGCGCGAATACGAATTAGTTAGATAGAGGAGCCGACGCTCGGCGGAAAGCGACGCTATGGAAGTATCTTGACATGTGGAAAGCGCGCCAATACACTCCGCCGCAGCAGGTCGCCCAACCGGCCGCCACCACGTCTAGCCAGAAGCCTGAAAATTTAGGTTTCCCATGAGGAGAAAAACTCCTTCGCCCGGGCTTACCAGGCCGCTGGGCGTTCTTCTGTTTCCTTCGCTCATTTTTTCGCTAGCTCCTGCGACAAGCTGGGCCCAAGCTCCGGATCCCGACCTGAACAACGACGGCACGGTCAATATCCTCGATGTTTCCCTGGTCAGTAGCTGTTTCGGTCAACAGCCACCGCTTCCTCCTCAACTCTCCATTGTCGATCCAACGGACGGGAGCGTTGTCAATGTGGTGACGGTGGATGTCTCGGGGACCGTCGCCCCAGAGAACGTTGCGGTTGACGTGAATGGCGTTGAGGCCTCTTTGGACCAGGGCACGTTCTCCGCCATCGGGATTGCCCTTCAGGAAGGGCCGAACACGGTAATCGCTACCGCCACCACGGAGTCCAACGCGTGCATTCCCGCCGACACGAATGTGGACGGCGCGGTGGACATGACGGACCTTAACTTCGTCACGGGGAGTTTCGGCCAAGGCGGTTTTCCTGTCGGGCCTCCACCCGCGGCCACACGGACGGAAACGGCACGCATCAACCTCATCGCAGATATACCGCTCACCATAACCATCACCGAGCCTGAGGAGGGTGCCGTCTTCGGCATGTCCCCTATCACGGTCCGGGGCACGGTCAGCGACTCGGATGCGCGGGTCATTGTTGAGGACATCATCGCCACCGTCTCGGGTACGAGTTTCGAGGTAGTCGAAGTCCCCCTAACGGAGGGGCCGGAGACTCTGACGGCTCGAGCCCTCAACGGCGCCCGTGAAGAGGCCGTCGCGACGCGCCACGTATTTCTCGATACGAGGCCTCCGACCCTCAGCATCCTCTCCCCCGGCGACCGTTCCGTCTTCATCGAACCTACGGTGACGGTGTCGGGGTTCGTGAACGACGCGACCGCTCTCACGGCGAGTATTAATGATGACCCCGTGACGGTTGAAGAGAGTCGACTCGATGGGACAGTGATCCTCGATCCTGGGGAAAATCTCCTTATGGTCACCGTCGAAGATGCCGCGGGGAATAGCACGAGTCGCCGACTCACGCTTTACCTCGACACGGTGCCGCTCGCCATCACCGCGGTCGAGCCGCCGGACGGAGAAGACCAGGTCGACCCTGCAAGTGGCGTCACCGTCACTTTCTCCGAAGCCGTCAATCCGGGAACGTTCGGCGCCACTTCCTTCTTCCTTCAAGCCGGTTCCCGTGTCCTGGCGGCCGACGTTCTGGTTTCCCCGGACGGGCTCACGGGTAGTCTGATCCCTTCAGCGGTCTTTCCTTCCGGGACGATGATCGAAGTGAGAGTCACCACGGCCGTGACCGACGTCGCCGGCAACCCCCTCCCTACGCCCTTCACCAGTCGTTTCATCACCTCGGGCGATGTGGCCGAGGCGGGCGTGGTCATCGGGGAAGTCTATGACGACACGCTGGGGCTGCCCCTCAAGGGCGCATTCGTCGAAGCGCTGACGACGGATACCGGCATCAGCGTCGACCAAGCGCAGACCGACGAACGGGGCCGCTATTTCCTCTCTCCCGGACGGAGCGACGTTTCGATTCGGGCCTCGAAGCCCGGATTCACGGTCGTGGAGCGGGCGATACAGATCCGGGAGGCATCCTTTGCAGAGGCCTTGGATGCGAGGCTGACTCCGTTGGGCAGGCCTCAGAATGTCGAAGCGGTGCTCGGCGCCGAAGTGGGAACCCCCGAAGGGGACTCGCTTCAAATCCCCGCCGGAGCCATCGATTCGGATGGAGAGGTGACTCTGACTTCGGTAAGCCAGCAAGGGCCCCGCGCGGCGTTCCCCCCAGGCTGGACCCCCCTCGCCATCGTCGATATCGCGTCACCGGAACCCTTTACCCCACCGGCCACGGTAGCGGTGATCGACCGTGCCGGCGCTCTCCCGGGATCGGAAGCCATCTTTGCGCAATTCGATGAAGCTTCCGCCACCTGGGTTGCCAAGGCCCATGCGATCCTGCCCGTGGAAGGAGCCACCGAGCTCGATGACGTCTCGGGACCGGGCCAGTACGCGCTCGTCGTTCCCGATACAGGAGACGGCGCACCGATCGAAGCGGTACTAGGTGAAGCCCCTCGGCTCCGGCAGCTTGGTTCCCATCCCGGAAGGCTCGGAGGCATTCGGCACGGTGACAAGATCCCGAAATATCTACAAGTTCTTGAGACATTATGAGTTGTTTCGGCTGCGTGACGAATGATCTTCATTCGCCAATTCACTAGCCGCTGTCGTTCCGTCTTCTTCATGTTGCACTACCTCCCTGCAGCACTTAAAAGAAGACTAGTGTGTCACCTCTGTCCTGGGGTTTTACAGTGATCTTTTTTTGGTCGTCCGTACAGTCCAGATACGCAGTTCAGCTAGCGTCGACCGAGACTTGGCCAGACTCAACAGGAAGTTTTATCAGTACGCGAGTACCCTTGCCGACTTCACTCTCCACCGAAATGTCTCCTCCGTGCTCTTCCACCGCTTTGTGCACGATGGCGAGCCCGAGTCCGGTCCCTGCGGCGCGAGTCGAAAAGTAAGGCTCGAAAATACGGGCGAGAGTCTCGGCATCGATCCCTACGCCGGTGTCGGAAATTTCCATCTCCACCCAATCGTGTCCATCCGAATGGCTGGGGCGCAGCGTGACGAGAACACGCCCGTCGCCGTTCTTTGAGCTGAGGGCGTTCAGAGAGTTCTCTACCAGGTTAATGATCGCGCGCTGGATGATGCGGCGATCTAATGTAATCGTCGGAAGGGAAGGGGACGACTCAATCTCGATACTCACTCCCGGGGGAGGGGCCTGCCGGTAAGGCTCGAGTGTCTCTTTGAGCAATTGCTCGAGGTCCGTGGGCTCGGGGCTGAGCGGAAATGGGGACGCGAAGGAAGAAAACTCCATCGAGATCCTGCGGAGGTTTTGTATTTGCTGGAGGATTGTATCGGAACAGCCCTTCAGCACTTCATCGAAATCGACATTCGGATCCTGGTAGACGCGCAGAAGGTGCTCGGTGGAGAGCTGAATCGGGGTCAGGGGATTCTTGATCTCGTGCGCGACTTGACGGGCCATCTCGGCCCAAGCTTCCAGTTTCTTGCTTCGCTCCAGATGTTCGCGCTGGCGTTTCAAATCGGTCGTCATTTGGTTGAAGCTTCGGAAGAGGGCACCGATTTCATCCCGGGAGGAGGTATCGAGACTCACGTCGAAGTCGCCTTGGGCGACGGCATGGGTGGTGGCGGTTAAGGTGTTGATGGGACCGGCGATCCTGCGTGCCAACAAGTAAGCCAACGTCGCCGCAATCAAGAAGAAACAGAGGGCGGCCAACAACACCATCTGATTAAGCTCGGCCACCCGTTCGTCGATCTCGCGTTGCCGGCTGGCCAAGGGAAGGGAGAGGATTCCCGGTTCCCGCCAACGTTCGAGCGCGATCGGAACCGACACCACGAGGTACTGGAACGCACCCACTGACTCGCGGTGGATGGAGTGACTAGCTCGCCGTATGACGACCTCCCGATAGACCGCGGGGACGGCGCGGGTGGGGAGCAGTCCGCTGTCGAAAAGCTCTCGCTCGCTGGTGGCTACCAGCTCGCCGCGGCTATAGAGATCGACGTCGGCCTTGACCAGGCTGCTGACCCATTCCAAAAGAGGGTCGCTCACGGCGGCGACGCCTCTTTCGCTGGCGTCGATTCGGTCCAGCAATAGGTAGTCACGGACAAAGCGACTGACGACTCTCGCCCGTGCGATGCCTTCTTGTTCTACGTCTTGTTGGAGCTGCTGCACCATGATCCCGCGCACGAGAAAGGCAAGAGACGCAATGGGGATGAGCGCTAGGAGAACGAAGGCGACGAAGAGCTTGCCGTAGAAACTGGTCCCAACGTCGGCCCAGAAGTCACTCGGTCGGAGGGTTTTCGGACCCCCCAAGAGTCCGATCCACATCGGAATCGATAAACAAAATAGGGCGATAAGCGCGACGAGAATCGCCCAGCTAGCAACATCGGCCCCGTACCCAAGAAACGCTTTCGCGGGAAAGGCCAGGGCATAGACGTACTGAGGATCGGAAAAAATGAGGGTGTGATAACGATTGCCCTCTAGATACTTGTCGGTCCAGCGGGGCTCGGATTCTACCGAGTCCTTCGCTCCCCAGCCCATTACGTCGAGCGAAAGCGCTGGGTCCGGTGGAAAGATCGGGCTGCCGTCCTGATCGAGCACATAGAGCGCGAGCTCTCGATGCGGGAATGGCAAGGGGGCATCGGCGGTGGGAGAACGAAACAAATCGATGTACGGATTCGGAGTATCGATGAATGCCAAGTTGCTCCAGTCCGCTACCAACCTGATCTGAAAGTCCCATTGGCTCCCGTCCTCGGCAGGGAAGCCACGGCGGGCGTGAAAGACTCGTGGGCGGTTAGGCTCACCCGGGTAGGTCTCCTCGTCGATAACCCACTCTTGCGGAGTTGGGCCTTCCGGTTGGTGCCACCCGAGCTCGGTGTCTGGAAAGTTCAGCGCGAATCGGGAAACGAGAGTTCCCTCCTCGTCGAATACCTCGACCGCCGAGCTCAAAGCGAAGACCGAGAGATCCGACCCGGACCACACGCGATAGGCGATCTGATTGCGGTCGGGCGAGGCGAGTTGGCCGGCCACGTGCATGCGCTCAATCGCCCTGAGGGTCTCGCGCATGACGTAGAGTTGGGAGTCACCATGGTGAAGTACGAGCGGAGCAACCGTTCCCTGAATGAACTCCCGGGCGATGCGGTTCTCGTAGTAGGCGATCGCGGGGTAGAACGCAAGAACAGGAACGAATAAGGCCAGAAAGAGAGTGGCGAACCGGGAATAGACACCGCCCTGTTGTAGCTTGCCGACGAACCACGTCCGAGCGAAGGCCAGGAATTCGAAGGCTAACAAGAGTGGCAACGCGAGAGCGAGCGTCGCCGAATCGGAACCGCGCGAGAAGATGGAATAGGCGAAGGCGAAAACCAAAACATCCAACGCCCAATACCGGGCGAGCCTATGGAGCGAACGGCTGCTGCTCCCCTCGCTCGTCTTTTCAACGAGCGCTATGAGTAAGACGATGAGGATCCCGGCAGTGAACAAAAACATGAGCAACGCCAGTTGTACTGCCAGGCGAGGGAGAGCCGGTGGAATGAGGCCGGGCGAGGCCAAGGGCAAGTTGGAATTGCTCCACGTGTTGGAAAGGATTCCCAAAGTCAGGAGCAGTAGAGCGAGCGCGCCGACGCGAGTGGACACGTGTGCCAGGAAGGCACCTAGCCATCCTTGGAGGCCTTGCAGGCCTTGCAGGCCTCGCAGACTCCGGACGGGTTCGCCCCGCTTCTTCAGAAGGGGGAAACAAAGCGTTGCCGTGGACAAAAGGATGAACAGGCCGCTGACAAAAAAATCTATGGGTGAGCCGAAAAAATCGTAGAAAAGGTCGGACGCATAGTGCGCAGGATTGTCGAGTGCGGTGCCGAAACCCAATGGCAGCCTGGCCGACAAGAGGATCAAGCGCAGGCCCCACAAACTGCCCACGAAGAGAAAAGCGTTCAGGAGATCGGACTGGCGCCAAAATTTGATGCCTAACCAAATGACAGTGAAGAGCGCCGCCAGGCTCAGGGTGAGGCCCGCTACATGTTGAGTCGCGCGCCTGCGTTCGAGGAGCGCCGCAGCAGGAGCTTCGGCCGCCAACGAGACGACCCCTAGCAACTCACCCGAAGGCGGACGCAGCGGGAAATAAAACACCGGAGCTGAGTCTGTTCCTCCCCAGTAGCGGTCCTCGCTTCTATCGAAGAACAGCGCGAGCTCGGGTGTCGCTTCGCGAACGTCGACGTAATCCGTCGACACGCTCTTTTGGGACCAACTGCTAACTACATCGAAGTCGCGAAGGTAGCGATTGTCGATACGGCGCCGGGCGTCAAGGGGGATCTCGATGCTCAGTCTTCCACCTCCACTCACGAGCGGTTCGATCACGATCAAGTGAGTGAAGACACCTTGCTCGAAAATGAAGATCTGACTGGTCGCTGCCCCATCGAGAGTTTCGAAGTAGGGCGCAAGGTCGACGGTCTTACCGGTCCACGCAAGGGGGTCGAGGTATTGGTCGTACAGGACCGCACCGGGAACGGTCTCGATGTTCTCTGCCAGTGGCCGGGGGAGTCGGGCGTTCTCCAGTTTTTGAAAGGCCGCCGCGACGAGTTCGCGAGACTCCGGCTCGGCAACTGCCTCGAGGAGCGTTGGCTCGGCGGCGAGCCTTTTTGCGATGAGGCTTGCGCGGTGACTCAGATCGGCGAAATGTTCCGTCACTCGCGTCGCCAGTGATTCGCCGTACTGTTGGTTGAGCTCCCTCCACTCTTCGGGCGAGCGTCGAGCGACCGTTTCGTAGCCACCGAAGCGGATGGCGAGTGCTAGTAGGACGCTGGCGAAGAGCACAAACGGAACGGGTTGGTGAGCGAAATCGACCGAGCGGGCCAGAGCGGCCAACGAGACAATGGAAAGACCTCCGACGATCGCGGCGCCCTGAAGCGAAAGCAGTGTGTGGCCGGAAGCCAAGTCCGCCAGTGTAATCAGGAAGACGAGGAAGGCGATGGCGAGGAAGACGCGGGCGGTATTGGACGTTGGTTTCGCTCCGTTATTCATTCCCTCTCCCGCTAGGAGGGTTCGGCGCTAAAAAGTGTCCTGTCCTTCTGGACGCCAAAACAGCAAGTTGCCAACATCAAACTAGCCAGGCGTCGGGCGCGAGTTCTTTAAAAGACGGGGCGCCGGAGCCAGGGAGCCCGGGCCAACATGTCAGGTTACTTAGAGACAGACTTGAGCTCGAAGATCCGCCAGTCGCCTTTTTCTTTCTCGAAGGAAAAGTGCAAATGCTCGGTCACTACCGTATCCGAGCCCAACACCATATAGGTCCACTCGGAGCGGAAGAAGGCCCTTCCGTCTTTGGAGATGGTGATGTCGCTTGGCGAGTACTCGAAAGTGCGAGTCTGCAGATCCTCGAAAAGATTGTCGAAAATGAAGTGCAGCTGGCTGCGGGTGTAATACCCGGCCTCGGTCTTCTTTGACCTCAGGGAGATGAACACCTTCTTGCCGCTGAAACACTCTTCCAGGCGTTCGGTCTCTCGTTCCATGAAAGAAAGCTGCACCTGGTGGATTCTTTGCTGGAGTCCTTCATCTCGATCCCGGTCGGAATCCGATACCAGACGCTTTACGGAATAGTACTGGCGAGGGGCCTCTTGGGCAGCCACTGATCCAGTTGAAGGGGCACCTAGCGTGAAAACCATGACCAGCAGCACCGAGAGGGCTACACGTTGAAAGTATCGCATCTTGTAGAAACCCAACCCCCATTTTAACTTTCCCCTGCTCATGCTGTCAAAGCTTCCTGATGAACCACCCTCACCCCGGCCCTCTCCCTGAGGGAGAGGGGGTAAAGGAAAACGACCTCAATTACCACCCTCACCCGGCGTCTGACTACGTTCATTCCTAGCTACACCCTGTCTTGACGCCCCCGCCCCTGAGGGAGAGGGAGTAAAGGAAGGTAGGCATTGCAGGTTCCGTTCCAAGGTCCCAGCGATGTCTGGCGTGCGATTTCGGGTATTTAGGCCTGCGGAGAGTCTCTCTCTAGGACACTTCTGTCCTACGGCGGAGTGATCGGAACAGTGGGCGGGTTTTCGCTGGGCGGGCTGGGCGGGGTTTCGCTGGGCGGGGTTTCGCTGGGCGGGGTCTCGCTGGGCGGGGTCTCGCTGGGCGGGGTTTCGCCGGTTGGCGTCTCGCCTTCCAGCGCGCCTTCTTCGCCGGGCGTGATTTTGGGAGGGGGAGCCATGGTTTGTAGAAGGAGCAATTGACCGGAGCGTAACGGTAGGGCGAGGCCCCCAGGCGTCAGAGTAGGCGCCGGAAGTATCTCCGTCGGCGCCGTGTAAATGGGGGTGTCACTCGTTCCTCCGGAGCCGTACTCGGCCACTTGACCGTCGAAGGTCACCACGACGACGCGTCGCCGTGCTCGTTCGGGTGAGGCAGCGGGTCGGCCCGGTAGATTGGCTCTCCAAAGCTCGTGACCGTTCCCGGGACGGTAGCAAAAAAGAGTATTGGCAAATGTCGCGACGTAGACTCGATCCTCCTCGACCAGCGGTGACAACGGGATCGCCGCACCGGTTGGCCATCGGTAGTGGACTTTGCCGTTCCGGGCGGAAAGGGAATAGAAGACGCCCTTGGTGTCCCCGATGAAGATTCTTTCGTTCTTGGAATCGAAAACGGCGGGTGCCGGGAAGGTTCCACGTCCCTGAAACTGCCATCGCATGAGGCCCGATTTCGAGTCCAGGGCGTGTAGAGCGCCCGCCTGATCGGAGACGACGAGTAAGTCGCCCCCGACGGCCATCGCCAGTGGCGTGTCTTGGACCGCGGCACGCCAAATTTCCTGCGTCTTGTCGATGTCATAGCCGATGATCACTGCGTCGGGGGTGGCCAAGAAAACGACGTTTTCCTGCCAAGTGGGCGGGAGGGAAGGGGAGATACCCGTCGAGAGCTCCTTCGCTATCACTCCCGTGGCGGGATCAACCAGAAACAGGGTGCCCGAGCGGTCGACGATGAGAAGCGTCTCGGACATTAGAGAAGGCGGAAGGAGCCTGCTGCCGGGAAGGCCGAGCTTCCATAACAGCTCGCCCGTCTTGCTGTCGAGCCGCATCGCTGCCGCGGCTTCTGTGACAACGATGAGGGAGTCCTCGAAGAGGAGGGCGGGTCCCACAGGGAGAGCGCCCAGATCGACTTGCGCGAGACGCTGGAGAGGAAGCAAGCCGGGCTGCCTCGTGGGTCCTTTGTCTTCGTCGCCCTCCGCGTCGTTTGCCTCTTCCTTATGTTCGGACTCCGCCGCTGGAGTCTGTTTTGTCTCCGGGGCCTGTTCAGCCTGTTCAGCCTGTTCAGCCTGCCCAGCCTGTTGAGCCTGTTCAGATTGTCGGGGTTCTTGCTGTGATTGGGCAGGGGGGTGGCCGAAGGCCGACGCGCGCGCATTCAGTAAGAGGAGTGCCAGGACGATGGAATGCATCAGGTTCGACATCATAGGTGTCAACGGTGGGAAGTCAAGCACTCCACAAGATATTGTTGGGGTCGCCGTCTTCCATAACTAGTTCTTGTGATCCGGAGCCCACATGCATATAATGCCTGCCTTCAACAGAGTCTATGGCAGTCAGGGCGCACGAAACCGTTCTCATACTTGATTTCGGCTCCCAGTATACGCAGTTGATCGCCCGCCGCCTCCGCGAGATGTCGGTCTACTGCGAGATTCTTCCTTTCTCCACGCCGCTTGATGAGATCCGCCGGCGCCTGCAAGGTCCGCAAAACCCGCAAAATAAGCTGCGAGGGCTCATTCTTTCCGGTGGCCCCCAAAGCGTCTATGAGCCCGACGCACCGCGCTGCAGCCCGAGTCTTCTGGACCTCGAGGTTCCGGTCCTGGGCATCTGTTACGGCATGCAACTGATGAGTCAGTTTCTGGGCTCCGAAGTTCGCCCCGCCGGGCGTCGCGAGTATGGCTTCGCGAACCTCCACTTTAACGGCTCGAGTCGCTTGTTCGCCGGCATCGGCTCTCCGCTTCGAGTCTGGGCTAGCCACGGGGACTCCATCGAGAAAGCACCGGACGGATTCCGGGTCACCGCCCACACCGAGTCGGCGCCGGTCGCTGCATTCGAGGAGGTTGACCGCGGGCTATTCGGAGTGCAATTTCATCCCGAAGTCGCGCACACCGAACAGGGCACGGCGATCTTGCGAAACTTCGCGTTCGATGTGTGTGGGCTCGCCGGGGATTGGAGCATGAGCTCCTTCACGCGCGAGTCTGTGGAAAGGATTAGCGAAACGGTTGGTTCAGACTCGGTACTATGTGCGCTCTCCGGTGGAGTGGACTCCGCGGTCACGGCGCTTCTGGTGCACCGAGCCATCGGCGACCGGCTCACATGCGTTTTCGTGGACAACGGCCTTTTGAGGAAGAACGAAGCTGCACAGGTGATGGAGCGGTTCGGAGATAGGCTTCATCTTAAAGTCATTCATGCTGATGCCGCCGCACGTTTTCTCCGACGACTGAAGAACGTGGCCGATCCCGAAAAGAAACGAAAGATCATCGGCAGAGAGTTCATCGCGGTCTTCAAGGAAGAGGCCCGCAAGATCCCCGACGCCCGTTTCTTGGCCCAAGGGACTTTGTATCCGGACGTGATCGAGAGCGTGTCCCTCCGAGGTGCTTCCGACGTGATCAAAAGCCATCACAACGTCGGTGGTCTTCCGCGCCGGCTCAAGTTCAAGCTCATCGAACCGCTCCGGGAGCTCTTCAAAGATGAAGTGCGCCAATTGGGTCTCGAGCTCGGACTAGATAAGATGTTCGTCCACCGCCAACCGTTCCCCGGCCCTGGCTTGGCGGTGCGAATTCTCGGTGGCGTGACCGCGGAGAGGTGCGCCATTCTCCGCGAGGCGGACGATGTTCTCCAGTCGGAAATCAAGAGGGCCGGTCTATACGAGAAAATATGGCAATCCTTCGCGGTCCTGCTGCCGGTGAAAAGTGTAGGCGTGATGGGAGACGCTCGGACTTATGAGAACGCGATTGCGATCCGGGCTGTGGAGAGCGTAGACGGCATGACCGCGGATTGGGCGAAGCTGCCAGCGGAGCTCCTGGAAAGAGTATCCAGCCGGATCATCGGTGAGGTCCGAGGGGTCAACCGCGTGGTATACGATATCTCGTCCAAGCCACCGGCCACCATCGAATGGGAGTAGGCGAGCGTGCGGCCTTTCATACACCTTCACAACCATAGCGATTTCTCACTGCTCGACGGGGCGAGTCGCATTGAGGAAATCGTCGACCTCGCTGCGCGATTGAAGATGCCTGCGGTAGCACTCACCGACCACGGGAACATGTTCGGCGCCATCGCGTTTTTTCAAGCCGCTAAGGCAAAAGGCGTCAAGCCGATTCTAGGTTGTGAGATCTACGTCGCGCCGGGTAGTCGCTTCGACCGCACCCCCGGAGGCGGCATTTCCGATACCAACAACCACTTGGTCCTGCTGGCGGAAAGTTACAAAGGCTACACCAACCTCGTGAAGTTGGTGACCGCGGGTTACCTCGAGGGTTTTTACTATAGGCCACGAATCGACAAAGAGCTTCTCGCGACCCACTCGGAGGGCCTGATCGGGCTCTCCGCATGTCTCAAAGGGGAAGTGCCTTCGGCCGCGCTCCGGGGCGCCGAGGCTGCCATGCTAAAGGCAGCCGGGACCTACGAAGATATCCTAGGCAAGGGCAATTTCTTCCTCGAGATCCAAGACCAAGGGCTCGAAGAAGAAGTGACCGTGAATACGAGACTGATGACCTTGGCTCGGCAAACGGGTCTGCCGACGGTTGCTACCAACGACTGTCATTACATACGCCGCGAAGACGCCGTGGCCCACGACATTCTGCTTTGTATCGGGACCGGCAAGAAAGTAGCCGACGCGGAGCGGATGCGCTACCGGGGCGAGGAGTTCTACTTCAAGTCCTCGGAAGAGATGGCGGAGGTGTTCCAGGGCTACCAAGAAGCCTACGACAACACACTGGCCATCGCGGAACGGGTCAGCTTGGATTTGGAACGTGACAACTTCCACCTCCCGCAGTTCGACGTACCCGAAGGAGAGACCCTCGAAGGGTACTTCGAAAAGGTCGTCACCGAGGGGTTCCTGGAGCGGATGAAACGGGTCGAGGAGCGCCACGCTGCCGGAGAGCTCCGCACCGGGACCGCCGACTACGAGCCCCGGCTCAAGAGAGAGCTCGAAATCATCAAGAAAATGGGCTTCCCTGGCTACTTCCTCATCGTCTGGGATTTCATCCGCTTCGCGCGGGAGAAGGGGATTCCCGTCGGACCAGGTCGTGGTTCCGCCGCAGGGAGCCTCGTCGCCTTTTCTCTTCGCATCACCGACATCGATCCGTTGGAACACGGACTCATCTTCGAGCGCTTCTTGAATCCCGAACGCATCAGCATGCCGGATATCGACATCGACTTCTGCGAGGCGCGCCGCGGGGAAGTCATCGACTACGTTACGCAGCGCTACGGCCGGGACAACGTCGCGCAGATCATTACCTTCGGGACGATGAAGGCCCGCGCTGTGACACGAGACGTGGGACGCGTTCTGGACGTGCCCTACGCGGAGGTGGATCGCATTGCGAAGATGATACCGGCGGCGCTGGATACGACGCTCGAGAAAGCGCTAGAAGAAGTGCCGCAGCTTCGCGAGGCCGCCGAAGCCGACCCGAGAATCGGCCGCCTCCTGGATGCGGCGAAACGTCTGGAAGGGGTCAGTCGGCACGCTTCGACGCACGCCGCGGGGGTCGTGATCGCGCCGAAACCTCTCACCGAGTTTCTACCGCTTTACCGCGGGAGCCGAGGTGAAATCACGACCCAGTATGCGATGAAGGACATCGAAGACATCGGTCTTCTGAAGATGGACTTCCTGGGTCTTCGCACCCTCACACTTATCGACAACTGCGTGAAGCTCATCGACAAGCAACTGGGAGAGCAGATCCAGCTCGACCGCTTGCCGCTCGACGACGCTAAGACCTATCAGCTGTTTGCCGATGGGCAAACCTTTGGCATCTTCCAATTTGAAAGCGACGGGATGCGGGACATACTGCGTCGCTTCAAACCGGAAAAGCTATCGGACTTGACCGCATTGAATGCGCTCTACCGGCCCGGGCCCATCCGCAGCGGCATGATCGATGACTTCATCAAGCGTAAGCACGGCAAAGTCCCGGTGCGTTACGAAGTGCCGGAGCTGCAGGACATCCTCGAGGACACGCTGGGAGTGATGGTCTATCAGGAGCAGGTGATGCAGATCGCCTCGCGCCTGGCAGGTTTCAGCCTCGGTCAGGCGGATCTCCTCCGAAAGGCCATGGGTAAAAAGAAGGCCGATGTCATGGAGGCGCAACGAGAGAAGTTCATCACTGGGGCGGTCGCCAACAAAATCCCGGAGAAGAAGGCCAAGAAAATATTCGAATTGATGGAGCATTTCGGAGGTTACGGTTTCAACCGCTCGCACTCCGCCGCCTATGCGCTCTTGGCTTTCCAAACCGCCTATCTGAAGGCGAACTTTCCGGTTTTCTTCATGGCGGCTCTGCTGACCTCGGAAAGACAAAACACCGATAAGGTGGTTCACTATTTGAGTGTTGGGCGAAAGATGGGTATCAAGATTCTCCCTCCCGACATCAACAAAAGCGCTTTGGATTTCACAGTGGTGGAAGGGGATATTCGTTTCGGCCTCGCCGCCATCAAGAACGTCGGAGAATCGGCCATCGAGTCGATCCTCGAGGCGCGGGCGACACGGGGAGGTAGCTTCGAGTCGCTCGTCGATCTTTGCGAGGATGCGGATCTGCGTTTGGTGAACAAGAGAGTGCTCGAGGCGCTCATTAAGTCCAGCAGCCTCGACTCATTCGGAGGCCAACGCTCCCAGCTCTACGCGATGATCGACCGCGCCCTCGACCACGGACAGCGAGTCCAGCGGGAACGGGAGAGCGGGCAGGCGAACCTCTTCGGTGACGCCGAAACGACGCGGCGGCATCCTGAACTGATGAAGCTCCCCGACCTTCCCGAATGGAGTGAGAGAGAGCGGCTGGGTTTCGAAAAGGCGACGTTGGGTTTTTTCTTGAGCGGTCATCCGCTAGAGAGGTTTCGCGCTGAGCTCGAAAGCTACGCGAGTTGCACCACCGGCCAGATCATGGAGAAGGTCGGTGAGCGCCAAGTGGCTGTGGGAGGACTCATCGCGAGTGTGAAGACCCTCCGAACTCGCAAGGGAGACCCGATGGCGATCGTGCGACTGGAAGACCAAGAGGGCGCCGCAGAAGTCGTGGTATTTCCAGACGCCTACAAGGAGTACTACGGGCTATTGAGTACCGACACTGAGGTGCTCGTCAAAGGAAAGCCGGAGGGCGGCGAAGATTTGCCCAAGATCTTGGCGAGCGAGCTCGTACTGCTCGAAGAAATGGGGCAGAGAGAAGCCTCCTCCATGACGGTGCGAGTTCAGATCGAGTCGTTCCTGGAAGACACGGTCCCGCACCTGCGGGAGCTTTTGGAGGCCAATCGAGGCGAGTGTCCCATCCGGTTCGAGCTCTTTCGTGACCACGAATTCTCGTTGGCTATGAAACCCCATCCTTATTTGAGGGTACAACCGAGCCCAGAGTTCGTCTCCAGCCTCGAGGCCATCTGCGGCCCGGGCTCGGTTCAGCTCTTCCGACAGGCGTCTGACCACGTTGATTAGTGCGCCGACGTGTTTTGACGCCAAACATGAAAGACACGCAACTCTGACGGAGCAGGTTAGCAGGAGGTCGACATGATTAGCACTCTCATTCTGAGTAGCTGGCTTTTGTTCTCGGCTCAGGAAGAAACCATCATTAAGGTGGATAAGCTCGCGGATAACGTTTACCTGTACACGCACAACGCCCACCGCTCACTCTTCGTCGTGACCGATGACGGGATCTTGGTGACCGACCCACAGTCATCCGAAAGTGCGCCGCGCTATTTGGAGGAGGTGCGAAAGATCAGTCAGGCACCTATCCGCTATGTGGTCTATAGCCACCACCACGATGATCACATCTCTGGCGGGGCGGTGTTCGGCGGTGAGGCGGTCGTCGTCGGACACGCCAATGTTCCAGGGCATCTTTCTGGCGATTCCGCGGGGAGCATCGTCCCGGTCGACGTGACGTTTTCGAACCTCATGTCGTTTCACCTTGGCGAACTGGAAGTGCAGCTCATCTACCCCGGCCCGTCCGAGACGGACAGCAACATCGTTGTGCTAGTCCCCGAACGCAAGGTCGCGTTCATGGTGGACGCGATCGCGTCTCGGAGGCTCCCCTGGCGCACGCTCGGAAACGCGGATCCCTACGAGTGGCTCGCCGCCCTCAAGGAGCTAGACGAGCTCGATTTCGAAATTCTGGCACCGGGCCACGGACCCACCGGCACCAAGGCCAACGTGGGAGAGTACGTCCAGTACTTCACGGATCTCATCGAGGCGGTCAAAAAACGCGTGGACCAAGGGCAGACTTTGACGGAGATTCAGGAATCGCTGCAGCTCCCGGCCTACTCTGATTGGTTCCGCTACGATGAGCACCTGAAGCTCAACATAGAAGGCGTCTACCGGACACTCACGACCGACACCGAGTAGCGGCGCGTCTTCTTCAGCAGGCTTCAATTGGCGCAGCCGGTGTCTTGTCAATATTGGCAACGGACGGCGGAAACCCACCCTTCTCCCGCCATGAGGGCGGACGGAGTACGGACGTTCCTATCGTTATCGGGGAACTCGTTTCTCGGGAGTCGTTGAAGCATGAGGCGCATCGTGAGCTCCTCACGGCCGGAGAATCGCTCGACGGTGCCCCGGCGCCGGAAGGTATTCATAATGTCTTTCGTGCCGTCGGAATGGCCGAGGCCGAACATGTGCCCCAGCTCGTGAGGGGTGGTGGACGTGCGGACCCTCTCGATGGAATCGAATATCGCCGTTCCTCCGACGATCCCAAAGCCCTGGAATCGGCGCTTGGCGATCGCGGCGGCGCCTACCATGTCGGGATCGTTGGGATCGACGACCATGTCGAAGACGACCGCACCGGGCGGTGGGTTGTCGGTGACGACGAAGAGGAGCTCGCCCCGTGTCGCCTTCCCGATGTTGTCGGCGGCGGCGTTCACGGCTCGCATGGCGCGGAGGTCAGCTCTTATCTGCGAAGAGGGTACAACGTACGCCGCCGACTCGCCTAGAGGGATGCGTATCATGCCGCGCACCGTGCCATCTCCGGTGCCATACACGATGAGTCTTGTAAACTCTTCGTTGAGGCTATTCGCGTGGTCAAGCGGCCATAGAGTTAACCGTGTAGTGTCGGGCATACGAAGGAGGGTTCGCCGACGGAGAAAGCCCTCGGCGATGATGTCCAGCCGGGTGTCCCGTCCGACTCCGCTAGATAGGGTTACGCGACCGTTCTCGTCGGTTTCGTAGAGGGTTCCCTCGACCTTCACCTGGGCAGCGACGACGGGCGCCCCACCCGCACCGGACACGATTCGCAGAACCGTCCCGGCGGGGAGCGTGCCAGTAGAAAGGAGATTCGGGGTACTGCTTGTACCGGGGGACGTCGTACTGCGAGACAGCAGCGTCGGCGAGGTTGGGGTGTCGTCGCTGCAGCTCACCATGAGGGCGAGGATGAGCAGGAGCCTGACTCTTCGTGCCAGAGGCATCACGGCCATTTGTCGTCCGAATATGACATCTTTTCGTATCGCAAATGGAGTTGAAGCGCAAATGGAACAGGGGGGGCCCGTTGGGTCGGGTACATCTTCTTGATCGGGCCAAAAGGCCAGGCTAGGACCGCCCTTCCAGTGCCTCGCGGTTTCCTGCTAGACTGGGCTGTTATGGTAGCGGAATCGCTTGGATTCGAAGCACCTCTGGTAGCTCTCCAGAAGGAAATCGAATCGCTCACCGGCTACCCGAAAGAGGCCAACAAGGAGCAAGAAGTTGCCCGGCTCCAGGAAAAGCTGGAGCGGATGCGGCGGGACATCTACTCCCGGCTCACCCCCTGGCAAAAAGTGCAGGTAGCACGGCACCCGCAGAGACCCTACCTGCGAGATTTCATTCAGCTGCTTTTCCGCGATTTCATCGAAATCCACGGCGATCGCCGCTTCGGAGACGATCCGGCGATGGTCGCGGGAATGGCTTGGTATCACGACCGCCCGGTCTTCGTGGTGGGGCACCAAAAGGGACGGGACACCAACCAGAAGATTTTTCGCAATTTCGGGATGTCCAAGCCGGAGGGGTATCGCAAGGCGCTCCGCGTGATGCGCTTGGCGGAAAAGTTCCAACGTCCGGTCTTCGCGTTCGTCGATACACCGGGAGCCTATCCGGGCCTTGACGCGGAGGAACGCGGGCAGGCAGAGGCAATCGCCTACAACATCCGCGAGATCTCTCGCCTCGATACGCCCATCGTGGTGACGGTGACCGGCGAAGGGGGGAGCGGGGGCGCGCTGGCCATCGCGATTGGCGATGAGATCCTCATGTTCGAGCATTCCATCTACTCAGTCATTTCTCCTGAGGGGTGTGCGGCGATTCTGTGGAAACATGCCGGGAAAGCGGAGACGGCGGCCGACGGTTTGAGACTGACCGCTCAAGACCTCCTGTCCTTCGGATTGATCGATGAGGTCGTTCCCGAGCCGCTAGGCGGCGCCCATAGCGATCATCGGCGCACTGCGGAGATTCTCGACGATTACCTTGGTCGAAGTCTAGCGCGGGTGGTCAAGATGAGCGCCGAGGAGCGGCGTGAGGCGCGTTACCAAAAGTTTCGACAAATGGGCAGCGTGAGCCTCGAACAAGAAAGCGGCTAATGACTCTCAACCAGATTCGCGTGGTCAAGCGCCTGCTGGCCGTCGTTCTGGTAAGTTTTAGTGCCGTTCTAGCGTATCAGTTTCTAGGCTCCTACAACGCGTCGAAGCGTTCCTCGTCCGTTGCCCTTCCTACCAATCGCGACGCTCCCATGGCGCGCGGCGTCGAGATCTCTCGCCTCGACGAGGATGGCAAGAAAGTCTTCGAGCTCAAGGCCGCCGAGAGCGTTGGGAGATCGGAAGATACCCAAACCTTTCGTGATGTGGAGATCCAGTTCGAAGCCGGCAAGACCGAACCCGTTCCCCTTACGGTAACGGCCGACCTCTGTGAATACGACGTCGAGTCTTCGGCGGTGCATCTAGAGGGGAACGTCGTCATCGTGGATGGAGAGCACTTGCGCATCGAAGCGCCGACCCTGGACTATCGCCCCAAGCCGAAACGGGTTTGGACGGACGATCCCATCAAGTATTTCCATCGCGGCCTCGAGGGTGAAGCGGGGGGCTTGGTGTATCAAGTGGCGGGCAATGCCTTCGAGCTCGGGGAGGGCGTGGCCATGACGTTCACTCCCGAAGACGGCGGTTTGCCCGTTTATGTGGAGAGCGCCTGGGCGAAGATTCGGCGCCGCGAACGAGTGGTTCGATTCATTGACGAAGTCAAAGTCCGCCACGGCTCGTATCGGCTGAGAAGCGGTTTGCTTCGAATCCACATGACAGAGGACGAAAGCGGGATCGAGCAACTCTTCGCCGAGCAAGACGTGCGGATGGTGCTCGATGCTGCACCGGAGCCGCAAGTTACCCCCGGTACCGACCAAGACACTGAAGTTGTCGCCGAGCAAGACGCCGGTGTGCGTCCTCTCGACCAGCCCGGCCGAAAGCGATTGACCAGTCAGAATCTCGAAGTGGAGTTCCGCCCGGATGGGAGCACGATGAAGCGCATGCGTGCCACGGACGACGCAAAGCTTACATTCGAGCCGCCGGTCTCTTCCGATAGGAAGCCGGGCATGAGACGTGAGCTGGAGGGAAACACGCTCATCTTCCAGTTCGATGGCGAGGGGCGGTTGACCATCCTCAACGCTCGTGGCAACGTCGCCCTCACGCTAGAGCCGGAAGGAGGCAAACCCGAAGACGCCCGACGGGTCACGGCGCGGGAGCTGGAGAGCCGATTCGATCCCGAGACCGGAGAGCTTCGCATGGCCCAATGCTCCCACCAGGTGAAATTTTCTCATGGCGAGCTGCACGCCGAAGCCGAGGAAGGGCTCTACCGCTCGCAGCGGGAACTTCTAACCCTTACCGACTCACCGCGTCTATGGGATGCGAGTGCGGAACTGGTAGCCGAAGAGCTGAGGATTCAGGTTGTCACCGGGGCACTCGAGGCAATTGGCAAGGTGCGCTCCACCATGACATCGGTTTCATCGAACAGTCTCGGCTTCCTACCTGGTGACGAGGACGATTTGGTTTATTTCCTGGCCGAGCATCTCGAGTACGATCGGGAGAATGATTTGGCAATCTATACCGGAGCGGCGCGGGGCTTCCGGGGGAGCAACCGCCTGGAGGCCGATCGGATCGCGGTGGCTCAAATCAAGGGAGAGCTCGAGGCAACGGACTCGGTCCGTACCACCCTCCCGCAAAAGGCATCGCCGAAGGTGGGGAGTGAAGGGCCTGCCGATAACGACGACGGCGAAACCGAAGCTAGAGGGGGCCGCAAAGAAGTGACGCCGCAGTTAACTCATACGCGGGCCGGACATCTTTTCTACCGCTCGAAGGACCAGCTGCTGACCTACACCAAGGCAGTTGAGATGAAATCGGGGGACTTCCTGCTCCGAGGCGAGAGGGTCGATGTGAATCTCCAAGAGGGAGGCGAGGGCGTCAAGCAGATCTATGCGGAGGGCAATGTGGAAATCGAGTCGACCACCGGAAAGGCCCGCGGCGATAAAGCAACATACGTGCCAGAGCGCGAGGAAATACGCGTGAGCGGCGAGCGAGCGACCCTCGAAGACGGCGATAAACTCACGGAAGGCAAGGAGTTGACTTTTTTTCTATCGGATGATAAGATTTTTGTAGACGGTCGGGAACAACGCCGTACAAAGACCACATATTCCGGATCGCGCCCCTAATTAATGCACGTACTGAGGGCACGGTCGCTAGCGAAGTCGTTTCGTCGACGAAAAGTGGTCGACGACGTAAGCCTCGAGGTCCATGAGGGGGAGGTCGTCGGCCTCCTAGGACCGAATGGTGCCGGGAAGACCACGACCTTCCACATGGTGGTAGGTCTGACTCGACCGGACAAAGGAAGTGTTTATCTCAACAATGAGGAAATCACGTTACTTCCGATGTATCTGCGAGCCCGGAGCGGCATCAATTACCTCCCGCAGGAGCCTTCCATATTTCGCAAGCTCACCGTTGAGGAAAACGTCCTCGCCATCTTGGAGACCCTCCCGCTCCAGCCGGGGGAGAAACAGCAGCGCTTGCGCGAGCTCCTCGGTGAGCTGGGCCTCACCAGCATGGCCAAGGCTAGGGCATATACCTTATCCGGCGGTGAGCGGCGCCGTGCCGAAATTACGCGCGCTCTCGTCACCTCTCCTTCCTTCATGCTCCTCGACGAACCTTTTGCCGGCATCGATCCCATCGCAGTAGGCGAAATTCAGAAAATCATTCATCATCTCAAGGCGCGCGGGATTGGAATCTTGATAACGGACCATAATGTGAGGGAAACGCTCCAAATCACCGACCGTGCTTACATCATGAACGAGGGTCGTATCTTCCGCGCCGGATCTCCGGCCGAGCTAGCGAACGACGAAGAGGTACGCCGGGTGTATTTGGGGGAGGAATTCAGACTCGACTAGCGTGGCGCTCTTCGGCCCTCTTCGGTAAGACTGGAACATTAGGACCAGCGGGAGTCTCAGGTCATGGCGATGTATCAAAAGCTAGTGCTTCAAGCCAAGCTCTCGCAAAAGCTCATCCTCACCCCCTCGTTGCAGCAGGCGATCAAACTGCTGCCCTTGTCGACTCTCGAGCTTGCCGAAATGCTCAACGAGGAGCTCGTCGAGAATCCTCTCCTCGAAGACGAGGTCGAGAACGAAAAAGAGGAGGCGAGCAGCAACGAAGAAAAGGCCGAGACCGGCGAGACCCAAGAGAAGCTTGACGGTGAAGACAAAGCGGGAGACAAAGACGATTCGTTCGAGGAGATAGACTTCGAGTCGTTCTTCAGTGACTATCTCGACGACGGGTACCGACCGCGAACCCCGTACGAGATTCCCGAGCTTCCGCCCATCGAGAATACCCTCGCCACGACCTCTTCGTTAGCCGATCACCTGGATTGGCAACTCCGCATGGCGAGCGTAGAGCCTCTCATAGTCGAGATCGGCCAGGCGATTGTCGGCAACGTCGACGACGATGGATACCTCCAGGCCACGGTGGAAGAGATCTGCACCATGGGCAACTACAAGCAAGGGGAGGTCGAAAAGGCGCTCGAGGTCGTTCAGAGCTTCGATCCCATCGGCATCGCCGCGAGAGACCTACGCGAATGCCTCTTGCTCCAGCTCCGACACCTGGACGTCGGCGGCACCGCGGTGGAGACGATGGTCGCCAACCATCTAGACCTACTACAGAGCCACCGTTTCAACGAGCTCGCCAAGGCCATGAACATTCCGCTGGATGAAGTCTTGCAGCATTGCGAGATCATCCGGCGGCTCGATCCGAAACCGGGTTCGAAGCACAACCCAAAGAAGAGTCAGTACGTTACTCCAGATGTTTATGTGGTCAAGGTGGGCGACAAATATGAGATCGTTTTGAACGAAGATCGTTTGCCGCAGCTCCGCATTAGCTCTGTGTACCGGCGTATGCTGGAGAACAAATCCGCGGACAATGAAGCGACACGGTCGTACGTGAAGGAGAAGTTGCGAAACGCTCTGTGGCTCATCAAGTCGGTGGATCAGCGGCAGAAGACGATCTACAAAGTGTCGGAAAGCATCGTGCGTCAGCAGAAAGAGTTCTTGGATAATGGGTTGGAACACTTGCGTCCGCTGGTGCTTAGAGATGTGGCGGTCGACATCGGTATGCACGAGTCGACGGTGTCTCGAGTGGTCGCCAACAAATACATGCACACCGTTCAGGGTGTCGTTGAGATGAAATACTTTTTCCACAGCGGAATCGCCAGCACGTACGGCGATGCCGTTTCCTCGGTGACTATCAAGCAGAGAATCAGGAAGATCGTCGAGGAAGAAAACCCCAAACGACCGCTTTCCGATTCCAAAATCGTCACCATTCTCGAACGCGACGGCTTGAGGTTGGCACGAAGGACCATCGCGAAGTATCGCGAGGAGCTTCGCATCCCTCCCTCCAATCAGCGGAAGAATCTCTATAACAGTCCTTTCGCCAGTTAAGTAGTGTCAATGCCAGCTCCTCACCCAGTCCCTCTCCCAAGGGGAGAGGGATTGAAGGAAGGAAGCCAACCTTGAATATCCATATCACCGGGCGGCAGATCGACGTCACCGGTCCGTTGAAGGAGTTTACCGAGTCCAAAGTAAACAAGCTGGACCGATTCATCGATGGCATTACGGACATTCACGTGACCTTATCGGTGCAAAAGTACCGGCAGCGGGCCGAGGTGAACGTCCATAGCCGAGGCAACACCTATCTGACCGCGGTGGAGGAGTCGGAGGACCTATATGCCTCGATTCAACAAGCCATCGAGAAAATAGAAGCGCAAGCCAGAAAGACAAGCGCCAAGCGGATCGGTAAAAGACGGCGCGGCGCGCGACAGGAGGGGACGTTCGATGTCATCGCCAGGGACGGCGGGGAAACACCGAACGAGGATAACGTACCCCGCGTGGTGGAGAGTCATCGGTTCGTCATCAAACCGCTGTCGGTGGAAGAGGCGGTCATGGAGCTCGATGCCGGCGGCGCCGAGTTTCTCGTTTTCCGCAATGCGGACAACGAAGGAGTCAACGTCATTTACCGCCGGCCCGACGGGAATTACGGCCTCATCGATCCTGGGGGGCAATAGCCCTTCGGAGACGCTACCTCAGGAGTCGGGAAAAGGAAGGGCCCCTTTGCGGACGACGGCAGGCCGTGGCAAGCAGGCAAAGAAGAATTCTCAACCCCTTCACGTTCGCGAGCTGTTGGAAGACGCACCCGAGCCACTGGATTTGGAGCTGGCTGCCGGGAAGAGCGGGCTCTCTCGGCGTATTCGCACCTCCAGTGTCCAACGCCCCCCGACCACGGATAACCCACTCAGGCCTGGAGGGGTCTTGTTGCTCGATTCCGCCGAGCTCGCGCAGCTGGCCTCGCTCCCAGCGCTCCGGCGCCGGCGCGTCTTAGAGTCCTGGTTCGCTATCCCCATTGCAGCGATTGTGACATCTTCCCGAGGCACGGCCCCCAGGGAGCTCTATTCCCTTGCTAACCGTCACCGGGTTGCCGTTTTCGCTACCGGCCTCAAGGCGTCGGTGGCTGCGAAACGAATCGGCCGCGTGCTCGAGGAGAGGCTGACCAAACGTGAGGTGATCCATGGTGTCTTGATGGACGTTCACGGCCTGGGAATTCTCATCGTCGGCGAGAGCGGTATCGGAAAGAGCGAATCGGCCATCGAGCTGATCGAACGAGGCCATCGACTGGTTGCCGACGACGTAGTGGAAATCGAAAAGAGTGCCGAGTGCCTAACCGGCCGCAGTCCGGGGATCGTCCGCTACTACATGGAGCTTCGCGGGCTCGGAGTGATCAACGTGAAAGATCTCTTTGGCGCTAATGCGATCCAGCTGTCGATGCCTCTCGAGCTCGTTGTTCAGCTAGAGCGATGGGATCGCGCGACCGAGGTCGAGAGATTGGGCCTCGAAGAAAAGACTTACGCTGTCCTCGGGGTGGACCTGCCATTGCTGTCGATGCCGGTAGGGCCCGGCCGAAATCTAGCAATGCTCATAGAGGTGGCGGCTCGTAACCACCTGCTGAGCAAGAGCGGGCGAAACCCCGCGCGCCTTCTTGCCCGGAGCGTTTCGATCGCGGCGCGCCGGCGGTTGAAAGGGAAGTAAGTGGCCCAAAGAACGAAGAATGGGAAAGGGGCCGCTCGTTTCGTTTTCATCACCGGCCTCTCAGGTTCTGGCAAAACGTTGGCGATGAAGGCCCTCGAAGATGCGGGCTTTTTCTGCGTGGACAACCTGCCCCCGAAACTACTCGGACCGTTCGCCGAGCTCACAGCAAAAGGTGGCGAGAGTATCGAACAGGTGGCGGTGGTTGCGGACATTCGGGAACGCGGTTTCCTCAAAGATTTCCCAGAGGTTTTCGACCGTCTTCGGCAGCGCGGTTTCGAAACGGTTCTGATTTTTCTCGATGCGCGCGACGAAGTTATCGTTCGCCGTTTCAGCGAAAGTCGGAGGCCGCACCCGCTGGCGGTGGGCAAGGGGTCGGTCCTCCAAGCCGTGCGCAAGGAGCGGCGAAAATTGGCCGCCATTCGGCGTCTCGCCGATCAGATTCTAGACACCTCGGAGATGACGGTGCACGAGCTGCGACGGTATCTGCTCGAACAGTTTCAGGAGGTCGAGGGACGCCGTGGTCCGGCTATGAACGTGGTCTCGTTCGGCTATAAGTTCGGAGTGCCTCACGACGCCGACCTTGTCTTCGACGTCCGCTTTCTTCCCAATCCCTTCTTCGAGAAAGATCTGCGAGCCAAGGATGGCAACCACCCGGCCGTCGAGCGCTTCCTCTTCTCTTTTCCCGCCACCAGCGAGTTCATCCAGAGGCTGGAGTCGTTTCTGAATTACTTGATTCCGCAGTATACGTCGGAGGGGAAGAGCTATCTGACCATCGCCATCGGTTGTACCGGCGGACGGCACCGGTCGGTGATGGTAGGCAAGGAGATGGCGGGCAGATTGAAGAAACAAGGGTATTCGGTCACGTTGACGCATCGCGATGTGAAGGGTGACAGTTGATTGGGATCCTGGTTGTAACCCACGGACGCTTGGCTAGCGAGCTGGTGACGTCCGCAGAGATGATCGTGGGGGAGATTCCGAACGTCACTGCCGTTTCCATCGGTTGGCATGACCACCCGGACGAAGCTCAAGAGGAAATTCGGAGCGCTATCGAGCGGGTGGAGGGAGGCCAGGGAACGGTGGTGCTGACCGACATGTTCGGGGGAACGCCGTCGAACCTGAGCCTTGCGTTTTTGGAAGAGGGTCGTGTCGAAGTGATCACGGGCGTCAACTTGCCTATGCTGATCAAGTTGGTTAGCTTGCGCGAGGACGAGCAAATCGATCTGGGTGCGGCGGCTCGACAGATCAGCGCACAAGGCAAGGAAAGCATTTACCTTGCCAGTGATCTTCTGGCGGCCAAGAAAGAGAAAGAGACGGAGGAGGAGCCTGGTGGTTGAACGCATGGTGGAGATCATGAACCCCCTCGGACTCCACGCGAGAGCGGCGGCCCGCTTCGTCAGGACGGCGAGCCAGTTCACGTCCAAAGTGACGGTCAGTAAGGAGGGAACGACTATCGACGGAAAGAGCATTCTGGGGATTCTCTTTCTTGCCGCGACGTCAGGCAGCGAGCTCACCATCACCGCGTCTGGAGAAGACGAGGAAGAGGCGGTGAAAGCGCTGGTCACCCTCGTGAGCGATGGCTTCGGAGATGGTAAGTAGACTCCATGATGGTGTCGAGATGAGCGTCGTCGTGCCTACACCCAGCACATCCGGTCGAGGCAGTCGGCCGCGCCCTGTTTTCTTGCGAGGGGTCGGTGGTGCCCCTGGTATTGCGGTGGCGCGCGCGCTGGTACTGCAACACGAAGAGGTTCCTATCTTTCGCATTCCCCTTGCCCGCCATGAGGTGGCGGCGGAATGCGACCGCGTCCAGGCCGCCAAGCGTTTGACCATGCGTCAGCTGGAAGAGATGAAAGCGCGCACCGTCGACCGGTTGGGCGAAGAACACGGTTACATTTTCGATGCCCAGATTTTGATGTTGGATGACCCGTTGCTGATCGACCGCGTCTTGGATGTTCTACGCAGTGAGCGCGTCAACGCGGAGTGGGCCCTCCAAACGACACTCGGTGAGTTGGGAGCAATCTTCGATAGCCTCAAGGACGACTACCTCCGCGAGCGTAAGGGAGACATCTTCGACGTTGCGGGGAGGCTGCTAAGCAACTTGACGGGTGGGCACCAAGGGCCGCAGGGAAGATTGGAACGTGACTACGTCCTCGTGTCCGATATCGTGCGACCGTCCGACCCGGGTCAGCTCGAGTGGGAGCACATCGCCGGCTTGGCAATGGAAGGCGGAAGCCGTACCTACCACACCGCGATCATCGCGCGGTCACTCGGCATTCCTTGCGTGGTGGGCATACACAACCTCATGGTCCATGTCGGACCGGGCGCGGCGCTGGTGGTCGATGGCGGAGAAGGATTGGTCATCGTGAATCCGGACCGACAGATGCTCCGGGAGTATCGGTCCAAACGTCGTAGCTATCGAACGGTGGAACGGAAGTGGAAACGACTGCAAGGCTTGCCCGCCGAGACTGTCGATGGGCATCGGGTGTCCCTCCAAGCCAACGTCGACTCTCCGGAAGAATGTGCTGTCGCTGTGGAACAGTCGGCGGACGGCATCGGCCTTTTCCGCTCGGAGTGGTTGTTGAACCAGTCAGGTGGAAAATTTCCTGAAGAACCTGGGGAGGAAGAACAGTACGAGATCTATAGAAATCTGGCGGAACAGATGAAGCCGCTCCCGGTGATCGTGAGAACTTTCGACCTGAGCCCGGAGCCGATGCTCTGGGCGGGGGGGACTGAGGCCAACCCTGCCCTCGGCCTCAGGGCCACCCGACTCGTGCTACGCGACGATCGCTACCGGGGCCTATTCAAAACGCAGCTCCGCGCCTTGCTCCGTGCCCGGACGCGGGGAAACGTCAAGGTGATGTTTCCTATGATTGGAGGCGTGGATGAGTTGCGTGAGGCGCGATCCGTGCTCGAAGAGGCCAAGGAAGAGCTTCGGGCAGCCGGAGAGCACTTCGCGCCTGACCTCCCGGTAGGCGTCACCATCGAGGTGCCCTCTGCAGCCATGACCGCCGACCTTTTGGCGCGATACGCGGATTTCTTCAGCATCGGCAGTAATGATCTCATCCAGTATTGTTTGGCGGTCGATCGAGGCAATGAGGCCGTTTCTTACCTCTACGAGCCGCTCCATCCGGCCATGCTGCGTACAATAGGGTTCGTGATCCGGTCGGCTCATCAAGCAGGAATCCCGGTGGGCATGTGTGGAGAGATGGCAGCCGATCCATTGCTGGTTGTGATTCTGGTGGGGCTCGGCCTCGACGAGCTCTCGATGAACGCTCTTTCGATTGGCGCGGTGAAGGACCTCATCCGAAGGCTTTCGCTCGAGGAGGCCCGCGAGATCGCGAAGGAGGCCCTCGAGTTGACCACCGCCGGAGACATTGCTGATTACGTGCGGGAAGGGGTGGCTAAACGGATTGGCAAGGGACGTTACTGGTAGCTCCTGAGAGAAGAGAAAGCAAGAGAGCGAAGACAAAGATGGGGGAATCGGCAACGTGACGGATCGAGTGGAGAAGCCGTGGGGTTACGAGATCATATGGGCGAAGACGGATCGCTATGTTGGAAAAGTTCTTCACATCGAGAAGGGACACGCTCTCTCCTTGCAATACCACGAGGTGAAAGAAGAGACGATTCGGTTGAACTCCGGAAGGCTCGTGCTGGAAGTCGAAGAAGAGGGGACAGAGCGCCGGAAGATCACGCTATCGCCGGGGGACAGCTTTCACATTCGCCCCGGCACAATCCATCGCATGATCGCGGAAGAGACCTGTGACGTGCTCGAAGTATCGACCCCCGAGCTCGATGATGTCGTGCGGCTAGAAGATCGGTATGGGAGAGAGGGCACCAGCGAGGCCTAAGAAAAGGGATCAAAAAACACTTGACAGATTTTCCCGGGACATTTTGAAGGCCGACCGTTCCTTCGCCTCGATCCCTTCCTCAGACGCACACAACCTCTCTAGCATCCCTTCTTTGGAATTAGGGGCTTTCCTTGTTCCAACCGCTTCGCTCTCATCTAGCACCGCGTGAGGCCACAGAAAAACCCGTTGCTATATTGTGAAAGAGGGGGCAACGCTCATGATAGCAAAAGTGAAGACGTACTTTGAGAGACTCGAAAGTCTTTCGACTGAGGAGCTCGATCATTCTACCGAAAAGCTGGTCCGCGCCGAGAAACGAAACATGGCGCTTGTCATCGCTCACATCGCCGAGATGTCGAGGAGGAAGGGTCATCTCGAGCGCGGGTACAAGAGCCTCTTTGATTATTGTGTAAGACGGTTTCGCCTGAGTGAGGGCTCCGTCGCCTTGCGGATTCAGGTGGCCAACGTCGCACTACGTTTCCCGCAGATACTCGTGGCTCTGGCAGAGAACCGCTTGAGTCTCACCGTCGCCGGTTTGCTCGCACCTGTCCTCAAGGAGAGCAACATTGAGAAGCTTCTTGGGGATTGTGCGGGAATGACCAAACGGGAGGCCGAGGAGCACCTCGTCGCGCTCCGACCGAAACCCGTATTCGTACCATCCATTCGCAAGACGCCATCTCGGCCAGCTTCGAGTTCCCCTCGGCAGGAGGCGCGCCCGGCTCCTCGCGTGTCGCCGAGTATCCTTGAGCCGGCAAAACCAGAGTTGTTCAATTTCCGCTTCGCCGCCGACCGAGAGTTCAAGGACAAGTTCGAGCGTCTGGCGGAAGTCCTAGGGGTTGAGAACCCACTGCAACACATGTCCGAGATCATGGGGCAAGCCTTGGACATCGCTCTCGAGAAGAAGGACATGAAGAGAAAGCTGGCGCGGCGGCTCAAGAAAGAGGCGAAGAGGGGACCTCGTCCGGACGAGGTCGTCACGGGTGACCAGAAAGCCAGTTCCCGCTACATCCCGTCAGCGGTACGGGAGCGTGTTCACGAAAGGGCGGCCTATCGATGCGAATTTCGTGGCCCGGACGGGACCCGGTGCCGTTCCTGAACAGGACTTCAAATCGAGCATTTGCGCCCCTTTGCCCGACAGGGCAGCCACGACGAGAGGAATCTACGCCTTCACTGCCGGCCGCACAATCGCCTAACCGCAGAGCGCACCTTCGGCGTCCAGTTCATTCAACAGAAGATCGATGCCTGTCGGGGAAAGTCTTCGCCGAACGGCCGCCCTGACTCACCGTAGTCAGCGACATTCCGCATCACCTCAGCCGTCAAGCAACCCGAGAGGTAGCAAAAAGCCTGAAGCTCAATCCGAGGGAAGCTAATCGGTACGCGGAACGCCGGCGTGACAGGCCGGGGAAAGCGTCCAAGCGGTACCAAGGGAGGAAGAAGGAGCCTAAGAAATCAACCAGTTAGACTCTCGGGTTTAGGCTCCTTTGGAACCCGTTAGGACCGCTTCACCGCACAATTACTGCACAGGACGAAAGATCTCAGGCTTCCCTTGGACACTTTGCCTTTGCCCGACTAGAATCTACTCGTTGGCTGGTGCTGACTTCCGAAAGCCAGACGATGCCCCTACAACCTGGAACCAAGCTTGGCGCCTACGAGATCCTCGCCCCTATCGGTGCGGGTGGGATGGGAGAGGTGTACCGCGCGCGGGACACCAAGCTCGGTCGTGAAGTTGCGATCAAAGTCCTGCCCGAAGCCTTCGCGCAAAACGAAGAACGCCTAGCCCGCTTCGAGCGAGAAGCGCGCCTCCTCGCATCGCTGAACCATCCCAACATCGCCACTCTCTACGGCTTCGAACAATCAGACGCAGTTCACTTCCTCGTCATGGAGCTCGCCGAAGGAGAAACCCTCGCCGAACGACTCCGGCGCGGCCCTATCCCAGTCGAGGACGCCCTTCCCATCTTCAAACAGATAGCGGAAGCATTGGAGGCAGCTCACGAAAAGGGAATCATTCATCGGGACCTCAAGCCAGCGAACATCAAGGTCAGCTCCGAAGACAAAGTGAAGGTGCTGGATTTCGGGCTCGCGAAGGCGATGAGTGGAGATTCTGTGACGAGTGAGCTGTCCGAGTCGCCGACCATCACGCGGGATGCGACAGCGACCGGAGTCATCCTGGGGACAGCGGCCTACATGAGCCCGGAGCAGGCGCGGGGCAAGGCGCTCGACAAGCGCACCGACATCTGGGCGTTCGGTTGCTGTTTGTATGAAACCCTAACAGGAAGGGCTGCTTTCTTAGGGGAAACCGTTTCCGACACCCTCGTCCGGATTCTTGAGCGGGAACCGGGTTGGGAAGCTTTGCCCGACGACACACCTCCATTCGTTCGCCTTCTGCTACATCGGTGCCTTCAGAAGGACGCCCGGGAGCGTCTCCATGACATCGCGGACGCCCGAATCGACATCAAAGAGGCTTCTTCCGATGCCTTTGGTAACCTGTTCTCAAGAGTTTCGGTAAGTGAGGTGCCGTCAACGGGGGGCTGGGCGCCGTGGGTCGTAGCCAGCCTTCTCGCGGTGCTGACAATGGTCGCTCTCTTGGCTCCCTGGCGTACCGGGCCTAGAGAGCGGACTGTCAGCCGCTTTGCCAGCACGCTACCAACCGGTCAAACGATGCGAGATGTCGGATTCTTCGGGTCGTCCGTGGCCCTATCACCCGACGGCAGCCAGCTCGTCTATGTGGCGCGGGAAGGGGACACGACGCTGCTTTACCGGCGGCCGATGGACTCGTTACATGCCGAGTCAGTACCGGGCACCGAGGGTGCTCGGGCGCCGTTTTTTTCCGCGGATGGGAGCTGGGTGGGTTTCTACACCCCGGGAGGACTTAGCACCGATGGAGAGTCGAAAAAAGGGTCGCTTCCCGCACGCGCGCTCATCGGTGGAGAGGTGAAAAAAGTGTCGCTTCGGGGAGGCGCGCCTTCCTCGATGTTCACCGTGCCTGACATTCCCTTTTATGGTGGGACGTGGGGGGTGGATGACACGGTCGTTTGGGGCCATGGCGCTTTTGGACTGAAGAGGGTTGCGTCGGCGGGCGGGCCCCAAGAGGAATTGAGCGGTAGACCGTACGAACAATTGCATCTGTTTCCACAGGTTCTTCCGGGAGGCGAGACGGTCTTGTTCACGATCTGGAACAGCTCGAGGGATGCAAGTATTGCGGTTCGTCACCTGGCTACAGGAGAGCAGCGGACTTTGATCGATGCGGGCACCTGTGGCCGCTACTTGCCTACCGGTCACTTGGTCTATGCCTGGGCAGGGGAGCTGCTTGCCGTGCCTTTCGACCTCGAAGAGCTCACGGTCGGCGGACTCCCTGTCCGAGTGCTCGAAAACGTCCTGATGGAAGAGCATCGGGGAGCCGCGCACTTCAGCCTATCCGATAACGGGTCTCTGGCCTACGTTCCCGGTGGCTTGGTTCGAGACGAAAGCAGGCTGGTTTGGGTCGATCGCGCCGGGAATCTCGAGCCCTTGCCTTTCCCTCCGGGTGACAACACTGTACGAGTCTCACCCGATGGCAAGCGAGTGCTGGTCAGCCGTCGCGGAATGAAAGGGCCTGGCATCGATTTATGGGTTTACGATCTGGAGCGGGGCACGCAGCGCCGACTCACGGACGAGAAAGGACTTGAGTGGTGGGGGCTATGGACTCCGGACGGCCGCAGCGTGGTGTACTCGTCCAGTCGGAACGACCCCATAATGAACCTGTATTGGAAACCCGCAGACGGGAGCGGTGACGAGGAGATTCTCGTTGAGAGCGACTACCTCTCCTTGAACCCCTTTTCCTGGTCGGCAGACGGCGAGTTACTCGCTTTTCAGGAGCAGAACCACCCTACCACTGGGACTGACATCTGGGTGCTCGCGGATGGCGAGCCGCGTCCGTTCCTCCGGACGAAAAATGAAGAGGTCCATCCAACTTTTTCGCCCGACGGGCGATGGCTGGCCTACGTTTCGGACGAGTCCGGTCGCTGGGAAGTAAGTGTGCAGCCCTATCCCGGCCCTGGCGCTGTGACTCAGATCTCGACGGACGGCGGCTTCGAGCCGGTGTGGTCGCCGGATGGACGGGAGATCTACTACCGGCGTGAGAGTGGGGGCCAAGTGATGGCGGTATCGTTTGTTCCCGACGAGCCGTCTCCTCGTGTAGGAAAACCAAGACTTCTGTTCGAGGGACGTTACCGCGGGGGGCAACGTTATGGCCGGACATATGATCTCGCACCCGACGGCGAGCGGTTCTTGATGATTCAGGACGGTGAGCCGCCGCCCCCGCAGCCCCAATACAACATCGTTCTCAACTGGTTCGAGGAACTGAAGCGGCTCGTTCCGACGAACTAGGACGCGAACCCACCGATTGGACCACCGGCCTAACGCACCAAAGCGACATTGCTAACTTGTCTTGTGGCACAGGATTAGTGAGGCTCGTGCATCTTTTGTGCGATCGCAATCGGATGGCCGGATCCGGAAGCGTCCGACTCGTCAGGGCCCCGGCCGGCCCGCCTTCGTTCGCAGGCGTGTCCTCGTACCAGCGAAACTTCGGCGGGCCCCGCCGAAATTAAGTAGTCCCTACCGGCAGGAGGCGGGAGAGCGCGCTACGAGCAGCTAGAACGGGACGTCGTCTTCCGTCGCTTCGAACTGAGCCGGAGCCGCCGCCGGTGCCGTCTGCCCCTCCTGCCCTGCCTGTTCGGCCTGTTCCGGAGGGGCCGCAGCAAAGTCCCGACTGCCTGCCGAGTCGCCGCGCGTACCGAGCATGATGATCTGGTCGGCCTTGACCTCGGTGGTGTAGCGCTTGTTTCCATCACGGTCGTCCCAGGAGCGTGTCTGGAGTTTCCCCTCTACGTAGATCTGTCGCCCCTTCGACATGTATTCCTTGGCGATTTCCGCCAGCTTTCCCCAGGCCACAATCCGATGCCACTCGGTTCGTTCCTGTTTCTGGCCGTTCTGATCGTTCCAGGTTTCGCTGGTCGCGAGCCTCAGGTTGGCGACCGCCGTACCATCTTTGATGTACCGAACTTCCGGATCACGTCCTAGATTTCCGACCAAAATGACCTTATTGACCCCTCTCATATGTAAGCTCCTTCTCTAAATCGAGTGTCCTGTATCGGTAATTGTCGAGGCTTTATTGCCGTAGGCTCCGCAGCATTCCCTTGGCCGCCCGGGCCGCGGGGCTCTGCGGGAAATATTCGATAACGAGCTCCAACTGCGCGATGGCATCCGCTCGACTGCCCAACGCCTCGAGAGCGACGGCCTTCTTGTAGGTCGACTCCGGCAGTTTGTTACTGTCCGGATAGAGACTCAGAACGGCGTCGAAGGCTTCGAGGGCCTGTCTATACTGCCTCTGAGCCAACAAACACTCGCCGATCCAATACTGGGCGTTGTCGGCCAAGTCGCTGTCCGGATTCGCGGCAATGAGCTCCTTGAAACCCGACACCGCGAGCGGATAACGCCCTTGCGTGTAGTCGGTATATGCCTGCTGATAGAGATCTGCCGAGCCAGCCGATGAACCAGGGAGCGGCGTGGCAACTCCTGAGGACGGTGGAGCGCCTCCTGACGAAGTGGGGCCTCCTCCTACGGGAGTCTCGGGTATCACAATCGGTTGGGTCGGCCGGAGAGAGGCCACTTCGTGCCGAAGGTTGCCCAATCGCCCGTTCGTTTCGTCGAGTCGCTCCGAGAGAACCCCTAGATTTTCTTGGACGGCGTCCAACGTTGTTCCGGTATCTACCATCGTCCGGCGAATGGAGGAATCCTGTTCGATTAGAAGCTTGGACATCCTATCGAGTGCTTGTTCCAGCCGCCCTTGGTTCGTCTGTAATACGCTGATCTGTATTTGAAGTTGTCGCAATTCAGCCAAAATTTGATCGTGATCCTTGTCGGCGATCGCTGCGACGGGAGCGGTCAGCGTCGCTACCAAAATGAGAGATGACAATCGATTGCCGTTCACCGTTCCTACCCCTTCACTTGGATGTAATCACGAAGTGACCGCGTCGATTGTTGGTCCATGCGGTTTCGTTGTGTCCGGGGTTGACCGGAAACTCCTTCCCATAGCTGATGGTCCTCATGCGTCCGGGAGGGACTCCGAGATTCAACAGAAAGTTCTGCGTCGCCATGGCGCGCCGTTCACCCAGCGCAAGGTTGTACTCCACCGTCCCTCTCTCGTCGCAATGACCTTCGATCAAAATCGTGACGCTCGAATGATCCAGCAGCCACTTGGCGTTGACGTCCAATCGTGCCCGTGCGTCGTTGGACAGGTGAGCGCTGTCGTAGTCGAACTGAATGTCAGCCAGCGGCCCCTGTGCGTTGATGTCTTCGAGACTCATCGAACGAATGTCGTCGCCCGCATCGAAGCGAGTCAGGTCGGGCTCCGATCGTTCTGGTTGTGGTTCCGGCTCGGGCCCGGACGGCGGTGTTTCGTCTTGCGGAGCCGAGGGATACTGAGTTGCTGGCGGCCGGGTGTTCTTAGTACCGCAGGCGACGGTGGTGGCGAGAAGGAGCACGGCAAACGTCACGCCCCACCACCCCAGGTTATGGAACCGGGCGGGTCGGCGGCGGCCAGTCGCGCTTTCCCTAACATTGGCAGGCTTGGCAGTCTTAGCAGGGTTGGCAGGCTTCACGGGCGCTCCCTCCTCTCCGTCGATATACCTCTGGGCAGAGTCTCGGTCAAATATTGCTTTATCATGGTTTCATTCTTCACTTTGGGCCTCGACGGCGACGGCCACCGGCCCCCACTTGGGAGTCGTGTTGTTACCGACCGAAGTCAGCCGTCGCTGGTTCGAGCCGTCTCGGTTCATGGTGAAGACCTGAGCCGAGCCGGTTCGGGTAGAAGTAAACGTGAGATGGAGACCGTTCGGAGACCAGGTAGGGCTCTCATTGCTTCCTCTACCGGTTGTCAGCTGGCGAACCTGCTTGGTTTCGAAGTTGTAAACGACGATATCGAAAGGACCCCGTTCGATTCTGGACGAGTAGGCAATCTCGCTAAATTGACGGGAGGGAGACCAGGTCGACGAGTCATTGTAGGAACCCTCGTAGGAGATGCGTCTGAGGTTGAGACCATCGGCGCCCATCACGTAGAGCTGCGGCGCCCCGGAACGGTCCGAGGTGAAGGCGATCTCCCGACCGTTGGGCGACCAACAGGGAGACGTGTCGATCGATGGATGCTCGGTCACTCGCCTCAACCCCGAACCATCGATGTTGATGACATAGATTTCCGAATTGCCGTCGCGAGTCGAGGTGAACGCGATCTGCTGGCCGTCCGGTGACCAAGAAGGAGTAAACGTCATACCGGGCCCGTTCACCAAAGCTTCTCCACGCCCCTGAAAAATGAAAGCGAGAAAAAGATCGGGACTGCTTCGTCGATAGGAGATGTAACCCAAGGCCTGCCCATCGGGAGACCAAGTAGGCGTGATGTTCAGCGAGCGGTTGGCGGTCAGAGGCCGTTGATTCTGTCCATCATAATCCATCAGGTAAATCTCTTTACTGTTTTCGCCGCGGCGGTCGCTGGAGAAGGCGATCTTCGTTCGTGCCACCCCATGGTAGTTGCCCGCCTGGAGCAGGATGTCATCGGAGATGCGATGAGCCATGGTGCGAGCCGCGGATGCAGGGCCTTCGTAGCGTTTGCCGAAGACCATTTGTTGTGCCTGAACCGCGTAGAGCCGCACCTCCGATACCAGACGATCGCGCTGGATCTCGGCGGTCCCAATGACCAAGATGTCGGTCCCGATGGATTCCCACTGATAGTAGTCGATCGTTCCCGGTGTAACGTTCCCCGCGATGATCGAGTACAACCGTTTGGGTACCAGCCGGTAAAGGGACGCATACTCCAAATCGGTCCACACAACATTGGATAACGTGTCCGCCGCCGGCTGCGCGTCGCTTCCACGAAGTTCGAACGCAGGAAGCGCCATGTAGACGGGCCGCCCCGGGCGCGTGACGCGAAGATACCAATCCGTGTCGTTAGCCGGAGCCTGATCGATTTGTCCTGGCTCTTTGGCTTCCTGAGCTTTCTGGATCGGGCCGATCACGGCGAGCGCGGCGAGGATCGCGAAACCTAGAAAAAAAGTTCTCATTTATTTGTGGTCCTCATTATTGGTCAGAGTACTCGAAACGAAGATGCACGCCCACACGGTCCCGAGGATAGGATTGCGGAAGGGGAGGCAAGGGGTCGGATAGGTACACGGCCCTCGAGGCGGCCCTATCCAACTGGGGCACTCCGCTCGATTCCTCGACCTGAATGTCTTGCAAGCGACCATCCCTCATAATCGTGAAACGGATGATAGTGAACGAGGTACCCCTGACCGGCACCCGTTGCCAGTTTTGAAAGACCCGTCCGAACATCTGTTGCACGTAGTAGCTGTACTCGAAATCACCGTCGAAAGGCGAGCCTCCGGCGCCGCCCATGCCGAGACCCGGCGTTGCCGTCGCCGCCTTGAGCCTGGCGGAATCCCTGCTTGCCGCATCACGCCCGATCAATCCGGACTCCGGCTTCTTCGGTCTAGCTTTACTCCGTTTCGGTTTGGCGTCGGGCATGGGTAGCTGTTCACGATCTTCCTTCGTGGGGCGAACCACCCGCGGGGCCTCTTCTTTGGGTGGTTCCGGAGCCGCTACTTCCTCTACCGGTTCTCCCGGCGACGGACCTCCACCCATCCCCTGACTTGGACCTGGAAACCCGATTTGGACGAAAGCGACGGCTTCCGGGAAGGGGGAGGGCTGTGGCGACAAGCGAGATGCGATCAAAAGGAGGGCGAACACTCCCATGTGCATGGTTCCAGACCACCACAACATGGAAGTGAACGGATCCCGCGCGTTTCTGCTGGCACCGATCGCGCTCACCGAGATGCCTTCTCTTCCGGATAGATGTAGACGAGCCCGATGGTGTCCACTCCAGCACGTTTCATCAGATCCATGACCGAGATGATCTGCTTGTAGCGTAGTTCTTCATCCGCTCTCAGATAGGCGACGCGCAACCCACGAAGCTCAACCATGTCCTTGACTCTTTGTTCGAGTAACGCGATGTTGACCGCCTTGTCATCGATGTAGGTTTGACCCTGGCGGTCCATGGTCACGATGAGCCTTTCGCTCACATTATCCTGTCGAATCCCGGCGGCGGGAAGACTCACATCCAGCGCACGAAGCAACATCGGCGCGGTGATCATGAAGATGATGAGCAAGACGAGAACAACATCGACGAAGGGGGTGACGTTGATATCGGACATCGGCCGCGTGGAATCCCGCTGGGCTCGGGAGCCGAGATAGATGTCCATTGCGGACCCGGCCTGTCCGGCCTGTCCGCTGCCACCTCCGCTCGTCATCACGATCTAGGTGAAATTCCTTTCGATGATCGACAGGTACTCGAGCGCGAAGTCGTCCATTTCTGTACCAAGAAGCTTCACCCAATTGAGGAAGTAGTTGTAGAAGATCACCGCAGGGATCGCGGCGGCAAGACCCGCGGCGGTCGCGATGAGCGCTTCGCTGACGCCCGGCGCGACGACACTGATGTTCGCAGCTTGCACGGCGCCGATTTGCTGAAAGGCGTTCATGATTCCCCAGACCGTGCCGAAGAGTCCGATGAACGGAGTGGCGCTACCGGTGGTAGCAAGAAAGCCGAGTCGTCGTTCGAGTTTTGCCATTTCCGCATGGGATGCCCGTACCAGCGAACGAGCGATGCTATCGAGACTCTTGATCTGTGACCCGTCGCCTTCCGACTCGTCGTCTCTGCCTTTGGAACCGCCCTTCGACGATCGCAGCTGGTAGCCAAGCTCATTGTAGCCCGACAGAAACATCCCCACTAAGGGACTCGAGCGCAGTTGTTGACACACCGAATGAACTTCAGAGAACTTCTTGCTGCGACGAAAAATTTCGAGGAAGGCACTCGAGTGCGTCTCGGCGCGGCGCAGGACCATCCACTTGCTCAGGATGATGGCCCAAGAGACCAGGGAGAATATGACGAGCGTGACCAGCACCCCGATGACAATCGGGCCCGAGTCGGCGATGAGCTGAAACGGGTCGAGGCCTTCTGGACTCTGAATGGGTGTCGCCGCAATTTCCTGGACTGGCTCCAACTGGCCTCCGACCACTATATATGGTGATGTCTGCAGGTCACGCTACCACAAGGACTTGGACCTGTCAAAGAATTTGGCTCATCGCGGTGGAAATGCGCACGGTCGGCCGAAACTTCGTCCTACTTTGATTAAGGAGTACCAGTGCCGCCGTCTTCTCGGGTTCCGAGCGCTGTGGTACATTGCTTCTGGAAAGCCGCACATCCCGGAGTGATCATGTTGGGTTGGATCCATGTTCGCAATATCGCCGTCATCGACGAGCTCCAGGTCGATTTCGAATCGGGTTTGAACCTGCTCACCGGGGAGACGGGGGCCGGCAAGACCATACTTATCGATGCGCTGAGTCTCATACTGGGCTCTCGGGCCTCGACCGATCTCGTCCGGACCGGTACCGAGCAGGCGACAGTTGAAGCCGGGTTCGAGCTCCCGGAACTCCCAAAGGCATTGGAACGCCGATTAGGCGACGCGGGGATCGACGTTGACGGTGAGGAGATCATCGTGCGACGTGAAGTCGCAGCCGGCCAGAAGAACGAAAACAGTAAGAAGAGCGGAAAGAGCCGAGTTGCCGTCAACGGTGCCGCCGGAGCCACGGGCTTGCTTCGCGACATCGCGCCTTTCTTGGTCGACATCCACGGGCAAGGCGAGACGGCAACCTTGGCGAAGGCGGACGCCGGACTGGATCTCCTCGACCAGTCCGTTCCCTACCGTGGCCAGACACAGAAAGTCTTCGACGCCTATCGTCGCTTCGCGGACCTCGAAGCGCAGGAGACGGAGCTTGCCAGCAAGGCGAAGGACACCGAGACCCGCCGGGAGTTCCTGAGGTTCCAGCTCGAGGAGATCCAGAGGGGGAAGCCCGAGGCAGGGGAGGACACCGAGCTCGAAGCGGAGCGTCAGGTCCTTGCCCATGGAGAGCGGCTGCGGGCTTTGACCGATGAGGCATACGGCGCGCTCTACGATGACGAGGGCTCGGTCCTGGCGCGGTTGGCCCAGGTGTGGAAGCAACTGGGGGAGCTCGCTGAGATCGATGCCCGGCTCAAGCCCTACCTCGCGAGCCGGGAGACGGTGGATTCTCAGCTGGACGACTTGGCGCTCTTCCTCCGGGACTACCGCGAGGAGATCCGCTCTGCACCCGGGCGGCTGGACGAACTAGAGACCAGGCTGGCGGAGCTCGAACGGCTCAAGAAGAAATACGGCGGGAGCCTCGAGACGGTTCTGGAGCAGCGGGACCAATACCACGAGGACCTCGACCAACTCGAGAGCTCGAATCACCTGCTCGCCGAGACTCGGGAGAAGAAAGAGGACGCTGCCAAGGAGTACCTGAACGTCGCGCGTGAGCTTTCCAAACGACGCGCCGCGGGTGCGAAGAGCCTACAGACGAAAGTCTTGAAGGAGCTCCGGGATCTCGCCATGGAGAAAGCGCGATTCTCGATCCACGTGATCGCTCCGGAGCACGCGGTCCCGGAACGCTCTTACTGGCGGGATAAGGGGCTCGATACGGTGGATCTTCTTTTCTCCGCGAACCCCGGTGAAGAGCTCCGACCCCTTTCGCGGGTCGCCTCCGGGGGAGAGCTCTCACGCTTTATGCTCGCCCTCAAATCCGTGGCGGCACAAGGAGGGGATTCGAAGACCCTCGTCTTCGACGAGGTCGACGCCGGCATCGGGGGCCGGGTGGCGGACATAGTGGGGGAGAAGCTGAAGGCCCTTTCACGGTCTCATCAAGTCATCTGTATCACCCACCTCCCCCAGATCGCGAGATTCGCAGATGCGCATTTTCGTATTGAAAAAACTGAGACCAACGGGAGGACCGTAACCCGCGTCCGACGACTTGACCGGAAGGGGCGTATCGACGAAATCGCGCGTATGCTCGCCGGCTCCGTTGTGACCGATACCGCTCGCAAGCACGCTGAGCAATTGGTCGCCGAAAACAGCTGAGTTAAAGTGTTACTTGAGGTTCTTAGTGAAACCACTTGCCGAACATAAACAACATCATCAACAGGGAATCCCTCAACGCTACTTCATCGACACCTGGGGGTGCCAGATGAACGTTCACGACTCCGAGAAGATCGCGGGCACCCTCAAACGAATCGGCTTTGTCCCGACCGCCGTCGAAGAGGAGGCGGACGTCATCGTTCTTAATACCTGCAGCGTTCGCGAAAAGGCGGAAGAAAAAGTCTTTGACCACCTCGGACGGCTCAAGCGTTTCAAGCGGAAGTCCGGTGAGAGAAAACAACCGGTCATCGGTCTCGCCGGCTGTGTCGCCCAGCAAGAAGGCGAAGCCATCTTCGCACGAGCCCCGCACGTGGACTTCGTACTGGGCACCCAAAGTCTGGTCATGCTTCCCGAGGTCTTGGAGCGAGTCCTTCGCCATGGAGAGAGAGTCGTCGAGATCGGAAGGCACCCCGAGAATCTCGACTTCCCGCCGGAGCAGATAGAGCGCGTCGCGGGCGTAAAGGCCTTCACGACGATCATGGAGGGCTGTGACAACTTTTGTTCCTTTTGCATCGTTCCCTTCACTCGAGGACGGGAGAGGTGTCGACCGCTAGAGGCTATCGTCGACGAAGCCAAAGTGATGGCCAAGCAGGGCGTCAAAGAAATTCAGCTTCTGGGACAGAACGTAAACTCCTATGTAGACCCAGGAGAGGGTCGCTCTTTCGCGGAGTTGTTGGATGCCGTCGACGCCGTCGAAGGTATTGAAAGGATACGGTTTACAAGCCCACATCCCAAGGATTTCGACCGTGCGTTGATGGAACGTTTCCGCGACCTGCGGAAACTGTGCCCTCACATGCATCTTCCCGCCCAGTCCGGCTCCACGACGGTCCTAGCGCGCATGAAGCGAGGCCACACTCGCGAGGAATATCTGCAGCGCATCGAGTTGGCGAGGCAATTAGTGCCTGACATTGCCTTGTCAACGGATCTCATCGTCGGCTTTCCCGGAGAAACCGACGCCGAGTTCGAGGACACGATGACGCTGATCCAGACCGTCGGGTACGACAGCATCTACTCGTTCAAATATTCGCCGCGCCCTCACACCTCCGCCATCAAGGAACTACCGGATGACGTGCCGGCCGAGGTCAAGATTCAGCGCTTGTCCCGGTTGCAGGACGCCCAACGCCGAATACAGGAACGGAAGAACCTCGAGCACGTCGGTCGCGAGGTCGAAGTCTTGGTGGATGGCGTGGCCAAGAGGAACGTCGGAGTCCTGGCGGGAAGAAATCCGCACAACCGCGTCGTCAATTTCCGAGCAAGCGAAGATCGCGTCGGCCAATTCGTGCGCGTTCGCATCACCACGGCGAGGCCAAACAGTCTTTTTGGGGAGGAGGTGTCGTTAATACGCGCTAAAGATTGTTGACTTTCCATTCGCCCCCCCCTATATTGTGGTTACGCAAAAACGATCACGAGGGCGAGAGGTCCGGTAATGGAAATCGAGATGACCATCAAGGGCTTGATGATCGATCCCATCACCAACATGCCCATCGTGATTCTCAAAGACAAGGAAGGAAACCGAATCCTTCCCATTTGGGTCGGCATCTTCGAGGCCAACGCGATCGCGCTTCAAATTGAAAACATCTCTACGCCACGCCCGATGACGCACGATCTTCTGAAGAATGTCCTGGGCGATCTCGAGGCCAACGTACAAAAGATCGTGGTCTGCGAGCTCAAAGACAACACGTTCTACGCGATGATCTACCTGAATCGCAACGGCGAGGTGATTGCCATCGACTCACGCCCGAGCGACGCCATCGCCCTCGCGCTTCGTACGAAGTCGCCCATCTTCGTTGAGGAAAGCGTCGTGGAGAGCGCGAAGGGAATGGATCTGACGAAGGACGCGACAGATTCCGAGAAGCTTCAGAAGTGGCTCGAGGGCCTCAACCCTGAGGATCTCGGGAAGTACAAGATGTGAGCGAGTGAATCACCGCATACGAACTCTAATATGTACTTGATGACACGCTGAATGCCGCTACACGGGGCCCAACCTGCTCGGTTCCCGCTTACCGATAGTTCTCCCTCAAAATCAAAAACATAGGAGTGGAACCTTGGCTACCGTTATAACTATAGCGAACCAAAAGGGTGGTGTAGGGAAGACGACGACGGCGGTCAACTTGGCTGCCGCTCTCGCTATGAAGAAACAGCCTACTCTCATCATCGACATGGATCCCCAGTCCAATACGTCCATATCCCTCGTGGATCTGGATACGGTTGAAAATTCAGTCTATGACGGGCTCGTTGACCTGTCGGCTGAGTTGAAAGATGCCATCTACGAGACCTCCGTAGATAAGCTGCACCTTATCCCGTCCAAGATTTCCTTGGCGAAGTTGGAGAGCAAGCTCCTCGGTGAGCTGGATGGCCACTTTCGCCTGCGGGATCGGCTGTCGATGCTTCAGGGTCGTTACAAGTACATCATCATCGATACCCCGCCGACGTTGGGGCTGATCACGGTGAACGCGTTGGTCGCTGCCACACATTTGCTGATCCCGATACAGTCATCCTACTTTGCTCTCGAAGGGACAGGAGATCTCCTGGAGACCATGGATAAGGTGAAGGCGCGGCCAAACCCGGACCTTCGACTGCTCGGAATCCTGATTACACTCCATGACCGCCGCACCACACTCTCCCGCGACGTTCGTAAGAAGATCAAGGAGAGCTTCGGCGAGAAGGTCTTCAAGACCGTCATCAATAAGAACGTTCGACTCGAAGAGAGTCCCGCCCACAAGGAGGCGATCTTCAGCTTCGCTCCGCGTTCCCGGGGGGCCTTCGAATACTACAGCCTTTCAGAAGAGGTGATCGCCCGTGTCTAGAAAAGCCGGCCTACCGAGTTCCGTGAGACTCCGCCACTTTGATCGCGACCTCCACTTCGTGGACGAGCTCAGCAGTCGCCAGGGCATTCCCATTGGGCGCATGGTTGCCATCGAATATATCGAGCCCAATCCCCACCAGCCGCGTCAGCAAATGGGTGACCTCAGTGAGCTCACGACTTCGATCCGAGAGAAGGGCATCTTGCAACCGCTGATCGTCCGGCGGCTGGGGGACAAGTTCCAGATCATCTCGGGGGAGAGGCGATACCAAGCTGCCCTACAAGCTGGTCTCACCGAGCTACCGTGCGTGGAGAGAGACATCGACGACCGAGAGACGGTCGAGGTGGCTCTTGTCGAGAACATTCAACGTAAGGATCTAACGCCATTCGAGGAAGCAGAAGCGCTGGGGCATTTGGTCTCGAACTACGAATACACACACGAGGCACTCGCCGGCCGGTTAGGGAAGTCGAGGACTAGCGTTACGGAAATGCTGAGCCTCAACACCATGCCGGACGAGATCAAGAATCTATGTCGGCTCGCCGACATCAGCTCTAAATCATTGTTATTGCAGATACTTAGGCAGGACAGCCCCGAGAAAATGATGGAATTGGTCGAACAAATCTCCCGCGAGGGCCTGAATCGAGAGCAAGTTAGGAAGGTGGCTCGGGCGCCGGCTCGCGGCCGGCCGTCGAATTTCGTCTTTAAGTATGGCCCGAAGGGGAGCCCATTCCGATTGAACTTGACGTTCCGCAAAGCGAAGGTGGAAAAGCACGAGGTCATTCGAGTCCTAAGACGGATTCTTAGCGAGCTCGAAACATCCTGACATTCGTTAATTCGAGTCTTCGACAAGTTTTCCACATTCAGATCTTGACACCGGAATCGGCGTTTGTTACTTTCGCTCTGCTGAGTCGCCCGCGAACGCAGAGTTCCTAAAAACGCTCCCCGCTCCTGTTCGTAAGCGCCGTAATAACCTAAAACCGAATCACCTCATCGATAGCTCCTCCTTAGCCCACCCCGGGGGAGAAGAAGAAGGGGAGGCTGACTATGGGCCACCGGTACCGAGGGAAATCCCTCAAGGACGTACGCGAACAGAGGAACCTCAAGCTTCGTTGGATTTCGGAGGAGACCCGTATAACCACCTGGTATCTTGCCGGGATCGAAGACGAGCAGTTCGATAGGTTCCCAGGCAAGTTCTACTTCAAGAGCTTTGCCAAACAGTACGCGCAAAAGCTCGGCCTCAACGACTCCGAGGTCGTCCGCGACCTTCAAACCGCCTATGATACTTGGGAAGGAGAGCAACAACCGGCCCCGGCCTCGTCAACGAATGGAGTGCCGATCTCCGGCGCAAGCATCGTGGGCCTGCTATATCCTCCTGGCAAGGGTCGGATCCCAGAAGCGTAGTCTCGTCCTCCCTCTACCTGCGCGGCCCGGCCAGCGATGAGAGAAGCGACGAGCGTGCTGCGTGCTATAGTGACCTCATGCGTATTAGGAGGTTTCTTTTCCTGAGTTTGTTGGCGTTCGGCGGCACCGGTCTCGCGGCGGAGGGGCCTGAAGTGTCTGCCGTGCCCGAAATAGGGGACCGCGCCCCAGACTTCGAGCTCAAGGACGCGGAGGGAAAGAGCTACCGCCTCTCGGAATTCAAGGGCAAGAATGTGGTGTTGGAGTTCATCCGCAGCGGCTCTTGGTGACCCTTCTGCAAAGCGCAGCTCGGCGAGCTGCAAGAATCCTACTCCGAAATCGGCAATCGCAACGCCGTCCTCCTCGTCATTTCCAAATACGATGCCGAGGAGACCGCAAGCTGGCTGGAGAGCAATTCTTGGAGCTTCCCCGTCCTCTGCGACGGGAGGGGAGTGATCGAACTATACGGTATTTTGAACGAGGGAGCACTGAGCAAACCCAAGGCGGCCGGAATCCCACATCCGGCAACGTTCATCATCGACGCCGAAGGGGTCATTCGACTGAAGAACGTTTGGGAGGACTACAAGAAGCGGACGTCTCCGGACACCATCTTAAGGGAGTTGGAAAAACTCAATGAGTAGGCACAACAGCTGGCTAGCGATTCTCACGCTGTTCTCCGCTTCCGGCGCTTTTGCTCAGAACATGGAGATTCCGGACTGGGAGAACTCGGTCCGCTTCGAGCTCGTCGCGTCGCAGGATCCCGTGCGGCCAGGCGACGGTTTCGAAGTCGCCATCCTGGCCGAGATCGAATCCGGTTATCATCTTTATGGTCCCGAAGAGAAGAAGCCGAATCGCACGGAGGTCGCGGTATCGGGAGACTTGGTCGAGGCCGATGATCCGATGTTCCCTCCGGTCGTCAGCCGGGACCTATCCGGACTCGGGACGTACGATCTCTACGAAGGAAAGATCGCCATCCGCATTCCGCTTTCGGTTCATGAGGCCGCTTCCAAGGACAAACCGCTTCCGATTGATGTTAAGATCAACTATCAAGTCTGCACCGATGTCGCGTGCAGTGCCCCGACCAGCAAGACGCTGTCGCTTAAGCTTTCCGTGGCTGCGAAGGGGGCGGACGTCGAAAAACGGCACCGGAGTGTATTCAATTCGAAGGAATAAAACCATTCAAGTCGCAAGCTGACTGGAGCGTAGCCAAGCGGTAAGGCACCTGGCTGTTAACCAGGCCACCGGAGGTTCGAATCCTCCCGCTCCAGCCAAATTGCTGCTAACAAACACGCAGGTTAGGCAAAAACGCGGTGCCAGTAACAAGGACGTTCTGCTCCAGCCAATTTGCTACCGGAACGTCCCGGCGTCCCAAAACAAGAGCGGTCTGCTATCGAGGGTATTGCGGAACTCCCCGAGGCCGGCGGCTTACCCGGGTTGTTGGAGCAACAACCTCCCGCTCCAGCCAAACTTTTCAACAGTTTACGAGAAACCCTCAAGCATCACTTTAGGGTCAGGGAAGCACAACCAAGGTCAGGGGAGATCGACAGAGATGAAAGAACTATTGGAGCTCATGGCGAGAGCACTCGTCGACAATCCGGATGAGGTCTCGGTGTCGGAAGTCGGCGGACAGCAAGTGGTCATCTTCGAGCTCAGGGTGGCTCAGGAGGATTTAGGAAAAGTGATCGGCAAGCAAGGGCGTACTGCGCGGGCGATCCGCACGATAGTGTCGTCTGCCGGCATGAAGCATGGTAAGCGGTATCATCTCGAAATCATTGAGCCCTCGCCGCGGCCCGACGACAGATAGTCTGTCAGGCGAGGGTGAAAAGACGGAGTTGGGGGCGCAGCAACCTCCCGCACTAGCCATTTCCCTCCAAAGCTGAAAAAACCCAGAGACTGTCGGGCCACTGCAGGGCAACCGCAAGCCTGGCGTCCATTTAGTCCCAGCCCCGGCCGGTGTTGCGTGCCGCGACGGTCTGGTGACATAATTCCGCGCCGCCATTGCGGTGGCCGCAGCACCGAAGAGGAGAAAATACGATGAAGAATCGATATCTGAGCCCATCAGCCGTTCTGGCTCTGGTCACGCTGATTGCGCTCGCGCTCGCGAGCGATGCCACGCTTGCCCAGGAGAAGCCCAAGGCCCCCGAACCGGGAGTGCCGGAGCTCTTCACGCTCCAGGGTCAGTTCGTGCGGATCGCCTACAACAACGAGGGGTACGTCTCCCTCGGGTACCGGGTGGCCAACCAATCCGTCGGAGAGGAGTGGATGCTCCTAGAGATGGGGGCCACGCTGCGTGCCGGTGGAGAATACAATGCTAAAACGCGAACACCTCTCAATCGAGACCCCTGACGGCAAGACGATCCCTTTGGCCTCGAACCAAGACTACCGAGCGGCGAATCTCCGAGCCCTCGAGCAGCGGGCAACCGTGGTGCGCGACTCGATCAACTACTTCCCGCCGGGGGCGAGGCAGGCCTGTCCAATCCGTTTCTTCGCCGAGCTCGGTGGGCGTGCCTCTCTCGCCTATGACCAGGTCACGTTGAGCAAGCAGCGCGCATGTCTCGGCCGCGTTTTCTTCAACATCCCCGGTGGCATCCAGTACGGTCAACACTGGCTCAACGTTCAGTTCGAGAACAGCCTGGTGAGAGCTCCGTTCCGAATCCTGACCAAGGAGGAGGAAAAAATCTTCAGCAAGACGTGGAAGGACATCAAGAAGGAGCACGAGAAGGCGTTCAGCAAGACCTAGCCCCTCGCCAAGTCACTTAGAGATCTCGGGCCAGGGAGCCTCATCCAAGGTCTTGGTCCCACCAGGGCGGCGGGCTGGTTTCGCCTGTCACTCGGCATCGCCGACTTTGTCAAGAAGTACCTCGCGAAAAGGAGGAACTTAATGCGGAAATTAGTCCTCGTTGCCGTGGCGATGAGCCTGGTAGCCCTCACCCTACCGGCCGCGGCCCAAGACGAAAACGTGGTGGGCATGATCATTCACATAACGCCCAAGGCAGGAATGAAAGCCCAATGGGAAGAGGGTGCCAAAAAACACATGGCGTTCCATCGCGAAAAGGGAGACTCCTGGCAATGGTTCTCCTGGGAGATCGTCAGCGGCGAGTTCGCCGGTGACTTCGTGATCGGCACGTTCGGGCGCAAGTGGGCGGATTTCGACAACATGCCGGTGAGCCATGCGGATGACGCAGCGAATCTGAAGGTCAATATGGACCCCTACACGAAATCCGCGAATATCAAGTACATCGCGGATCTTCCCAAGCACAGCGTCCAACCGAAAGACGGGACTCCGCCCGCGAAACTCGTCAGCCTCGTCACCGTGCATGCGAAACCCGACAAGGCGGAGAGTTATCTCAATGCGGTGAGCAAAATCCCAGAGGCGCTCGAGAAGGGCGGGTCCGACATGAAGTACTACTTCACCCGTGCCGTCACCGGGGGGCGCCAACCCTCGTTCGTCATCTTCTTCCCGCATCAAAGCTGGGCAGAGATGGCACCGGGCGAGACGCCGTTGCGAAAAATGCTGGAAGAAGCCTATGGGCGAACTGAGGCGGAATCCGTTTTCCGCGCGCTGAACGAGTCGACCTACGACATGCGGACGGTCATCTTGGCGTATAGGGAGGACTTGAGCTACATGCCAAGTTCTCCGAGCTCAGACTAGCGAATGCCATTTGGGGGCAGGCTCTGCTCCTTCAGCGGTCGAGGCGAAGCAGGTTTTCGACCGACAGCACCCCGGGCGTCGAGCTGACGATTCGTTCCGCCTTCACTCTCTCCACCTCCGAGCGCACTACACCCGTCAAAAGGACGCGGCTACTGAATACGATGATGTGAATAGGGGGATAGGCCTGTGACGCATACGGTCGAAAGGTTGCGTCGTTGTAGACACGACGGGCCAGAGTCTCTCGAAGCTGGTCATCGTTCGCCGACGTGGGCAGGACGCTAATTTCGTTGCGGACTTCCTGGACACCCAGGATCTGGGACGCCATCCCTTCGATATCGGACCGCTTGAAGGGCATCGTGACCCAACCGATCAGGGAGACGACGCCGTCTTCCACACGCCCGGTCACCTCGTCGTGGATCGTGTAAGACGGATAGCGACGGATTTTCTCCGCCAGTTGCTTGGCCAGATCCTGATCGCTTTCACCGGTGGCAATTGTCAACTCGCTCAGAATCTCTTTCGCCTGGGGCACGTCGAGAGCTAGAGCGATGATCTGGTCCTTCGTCCAGACGTTGGGCACCTTGCCGTTGAGCGTGACGACGCCGTCCTCGACAGAGACATCGAAACTGTCCTTGAGAAGATTTTCCGCTTGGAGTTTCTGTTCGACGAGACGCTGAATTTCTGCGTCCGAGGGCGGAGCGGGGTCCTGGGCCGCGGCCGCCGTGATCAAGAGGAGCACCGTGGGTAGAAATTGAAGTCGCCGCATTTCTCGGATGCTATTCCCGGGAACTGTATTTAGCAAGGCGCTGACCCATGTTTTGAGCTAACATACCCGCCGAATCGAGCCAGACTGTTAAAAGGAGGACTCAATGGGCAAGTTGGTTCACACATCCCGCATCCGGATCGAAAAAGACAAAGGACCCCTTCGACGCGCGTACATCGAGAATTTCGAGGATCCGTTGCGGTTCGGGGTGCATACCAATATCAAGGAGTTTTATGGGCTCGAGCCCGAAGAGGAGCTCCCGGCAACGCTGGACCACATCGTGGCCGGCGTCGGTGGGTGACTGGTCGGCACCCTTGGGGGCGCACTGGAGGTGCGCGGGATTCCGAGTCAGCCAGACAAACTCTCGGCCGACGTCGAAGGTGACATCGAGGATATCGACGGCGTCATGGTGATTACCAAGATCCGAGTTCGATACCGCATGAAAGTACCGAAGGACAAGCGTGACAAGGTCGACCGAGCCCTCGCCACGCACGAGCAAAAGTGTCCGGCCGCGACGAGCGTCAAACGAGGCATCGAAGTGGAGTGGTCCGCGGACATCGAAGAAATCTGAGGAGGTAAACCCACGCATGGACGAAGAAGCGCTTCGCAGCGTGATGAGGGTCTTCCCTCAAGGAGTCGTCGTCGTGACCGCCGCCCCGCCGGGTGGTGAGGAACGCGGAATCACGGTCAGCTCGTTCACGTCGGTGAGCTTGAAACCGCCGTTAGTGCTGATCTGCATCCTGGAAGAGGCGCAGGCGCACGAAGCGATCGACAAGGCGAATGCGTTCGCGGTCAACATCTTGGGCGATGACCAAGGCGCGATTTCCGACCACTTTGCGAAGCCGAACCTGACGACCGAAGAGCAGTTCAGTAAGTTCGAGCACGAGGACCGAGCGGGTGCCCCCTCCCTCATAAAGGGCTGCTTGGGTTATTTAGATTGCAACGTTGTGCACAGGCTCGAGCAGGCCGATCACACTTTGTTTTTGGGAGAAGTGCAGGGCGGCAAGGTGCTCAAGGAGGGGCGTCCGCTCGTTTTCTACTCCCGCGGTTATTGGGGTTTGGGGGAGGAGGTCCACAAGCGTTAGTTTGCCTTCGACGTTACCTTCTCGGCTCGTTGCCCACATCTCGCACGAAAATCCCTAGAAATCGCCGCCCCGAAAAGGCTATACTTGGCGATTAATGGGGAATTTCGACCGTTCGGATCCTCCGAACTACGAAGAATTCGACGCGGTCAGTCTCTTTTGCCCCACCTGCAAAACGGCGCAGCCCGTGCGACAACGCCTCCTTCTCGCACTACCCGATGGCGAGCTTTACGAGTACAGATGTTCTCACTGCAACACGTCAGTTGGCAAAAAGAAGAACGACGTACCGTTTGGGCTCACACCAAAATCGCTAGTGGATGACGGAGACGCATGAATCAGATCTTGGAAAGCTTTTCCTTCGACGCTGAGGAGGGGAGACTAGACCTCCAAGGACTGCGGTATTTACTCATGAGGCCGAGTCTGCTTTCCGAGATCCAGAAAACTCTAGAGGAGCTACTTCCCCAGGAAGTGGGAACAATCCTTTCCGACGCCGCACAAACCGAGGGACTGGTGCTCGCGAGCCGCCTCAAGGATGTGTTCTCGTATTCGGAAGATCAAGTCTTGAGCTCTCTGGCCTTCATGATGGGGGAATCGGGGTGGGGAGCAGTCTCCGTCCAAATGATCAACGTCGAAACCGCGGAGTTGGTCTTGAAAGTTCACGGATCTCCTTTCGCCGAGGAATACGGTCCGTCGGTGCGGCCGGTTTGCCACCTGCTGCTCGGACTGTTCCGAGGTGCCGGGATGGCCATCTTCGATCGCGAGGTCATCGGTGAGGAGGTGCAGTGTGCTGCCAAGGGCGACGCCGCGTGCCTTCTCGTCGTAAGTGCCAAACCTGCGTGAGGCTGCCTCACACGTTCAGATGATAGCCAGCCTCCTCCTTCTTTTCGCTGCCACCCTCGTCCAGCCGGACGTGGAGAAGGTTCTGTCGACTCCAAAGATCGTCAGGGCGATGGAAATCGTGGACGAGAGCAAGGCCTGGTCCGTCGCCGAGCTCGTCACGCTAACCGAGATCGAGGCACCACCGTTCGAAGAGGATGAGCGGGGCGCGGCCGTGATGGAGCGTTTTCGCAGCCTCGGGCTTACCGAAGTTTGGAAGGATGAGGAGGGAAATGTCTACGGCGAACGGCCCGGAAGTGGCGACGGTCCGACCGTGGTTCTAGCCGCGCACCTGGATACTGTCTTTCCACGCGGGAGCGTCACCGGCGTCAGGCGAGAAGGAAACTGGATGTTCGCGCCGGGCATCGGAGACAACACCGTCGGGCTGGTCACGATACTAACGGTTCTCAAGGCGTTAGAGGAAGCCCAGGTCGAGACCGCCGGGACCCTGATCTTCATGGCAACGGTGGGGGAGGAGGGGAGAGGTGACCTTCGCGGGGTGAAACATCTTTTCTTGAAAAATCCTCTTCGCGAACGCATCGACATGTTTGTCTCAGTCGATGGCGCCAGCGACGACGATGTCATCCACGAGGCTCTAGGAAGCAGGCGATACCGCATCACCTACCGCGGACCCGGCGGACATAGCTGGGGAGCCTTCGGGACGCCGAACCCTGGCTTCGCGATGGCTCGTACGTTAGCGAAACTAGCCGAGCTCGAAGTCTCTAAGAATCCGAAACAAAGTTACAACGTCGGGGTCGTCGGTGGAGGGACGTCTATTAATTCGATCCCCGCCGAGGTCTGGATGGAGATCGACCTCCGTGGAGAAGACGTCGATATCCTGAAAGAGACAGAAGAGACGTTCCTTCGCTTTGTCGACGAAGGCGTAGCGCGGGAGAACGAAGTCCGTTCTCTCACCGGCCCCCTCCGTGCGGAAAAGGAACTGGTGGGAGATCGACCTTCGGGCGAGGTTCCCGTCGATGCCCCGATCGTCCAGACCGCAGTCGAGGTGACCCGCCTTGTCGTTGGGATCGACGACGTGTCGTTGGTTCGAAGCAGCACCGATTCCAACTTGCCTATTAGCCTGGGAATTCCCGCCATCACCATCGGCGGCGGTGGGGAAGGCGCCGATGCGCACGCCCCTGCCGAAGGATTCGACCCCACCGACTGGGAGCGCGGTATCCGCCGGGTGCTGGCCCTCGCTGTTGCGCTCGTCGGACTTCCTTAGAAGGCGCACCTCGCGCCACTGCCCCACGAAACCGTCGTGCTAGAATATCGATCGTGCGCCTGCTAGACGAAGACCATCAGCACAAATCCTCTCGCGGCAAATTTGCCGTAGCGGTTGTCGTCGGACTAGCGCTCCTTGCGGGCACCGGTTACTGGTACTCAGGCCTTCCCGAAACACCTCCCCGGGTAGCTGAGACGGCCGAGAAACCCGCCCCGAAGCCCAAAGCAACCAAGCCGGCGACGCCCCACAAGGCGGGTCCAACGACGGGCTCTCTCTCCGTGACGGCGAATGTCGAGGGAGCGACCGTCTATTTGGATGGGAAGGGGATGGGGGAGGTGCCCTATCGTTTAGATGGGGTCGAACCGGGTGCGTACGAGATCCGCGTCGCCAAGGAGGGCTACGAAACCTTCGACAAGATGGTGGCCGTCTCGAAGGGGAGAGAGGCCGAGGTCAATGCGATGCTCGCTCTCGAACCGGTGCGCTTGAGGGTCGAAAGTGACGTTCCTGGCGCAACGGTCTTTTTGGATCGCAAGTACATTGGAACGACACCGGTTACCATCACCGACGTGGGGCGCGGCACATACGGGTTAACCGTTTCCGCAGACGGGTACGATATCCACTCGGAAAGCGTCGAGCTCACGACAGGAAGCCGCGATCTCTATGTCCGTTTCAAAGAGGTGAGGCTCCAAGAGACGGCCAAGGTGGTTCACAAACACAGCTTCGGTTCTTGCGAAGGCACGCTCACCGCTACTCCCAACGGCTTGACCTACGAAACGACCAACAACAAGGATGGCTTCTCCGTGCCGTTCTCCGCGCTCGAGACGTTCGAAGTAGACTTCATCGAAAAGAACCTTCAGATCAAGGTGCGCGGCGGAAGGAAATATAACTTCACCGAAAAGAGTGGAGACGCCGACGTCTTGTTCGTGTTTCACAAGAATGTCGAGACAGCCGAAAAACGGCTCGCCGACTAATTAGGAGAGACTCGCCCAATGAAACTGCGTTTTTGCTTCTCGCTCCTTGCCGGTCTGGTCGCAACCGCGGGAGCCCTCGCGCAAACTGAGACCAAAGATCCGTTAGCGAAAGAAATTCCCAACTACGTACGACCGGCCGACGGCAACGTGGCGTACACGGGGCAACCTCGCGAGGACGGCTTTCAGGCGGTCAAAGACGCCGGGTTCAAGACCGTCATCAACCTTCGACCGGCCGACGAAATGAACTTTGATGAGAAGAAGGTCGTCGAGGGGCTCGGGATGACGTACGTCAACATCCCGATCACGACCCTCTCGATCACCGGAGAAAAGGTCGGCCGCCTCGCGGACCTACTCGGCGATCCGGAGGCGGCACCGATCCTCATGCATTGCGGAAGCTCCAACCGCGTCGGGGGCATGTGGTACATCTACCGTGCGCTCTTCACCGGCGCATCCGAAGAAGAAGCCATGGAGGAGGCTACGAAATACGGCCTTCGAAGCGTGATGCTCAAGACAATGGTCGAGAGCTACGTCTCTTCCCGCAAGTAACCCTTCGCTGGAGCGATCTACTCCTCCAGCATCTGTCCTCGCACCTCGCCACCCGGGTTATCCAGCGTGTGGACGTTGGCGTAGATGAGACCATCCCGAATGGCTAGGGCGAGAGCGGCGATGTTGTTGACCGGTCGACCAATCGTTTGAGTAGCCGGGGTTGGAGAGCGCCAGAAGAGCGCCCAAAAAAAGAATCGGGATCAGCGTTGCGAACTGTTTCTTGGTCATCGCTCAAACTCCTACTTCTACGAAATAGAAGTGAGCTCTACGAAATGCAGCAGCAATTGTCTTCACATTGAAAAAAGAGGGCAGTCCTCTAGGTCGTTTCACGCAGATCGAGTGTGAAGCGATAGACGTTGGTGGCTCCATCAACGCATTCAAGGTGCAGCTGACCGCCCTGCTCCTGGACCAGATGGCGACTCAGGGTGAGGCTCATATCGGCGCCGATTCGGCCGCCCGCCACCGTGCGGAAATGAGGTTCAAACATACCTTCGAGGGGTGTCGGTAACGGCCTTTCAAATGGTGATTCGATCTCCACCTGGGTAGTTTCGGCGGCACTCAAGCTGCTGTTGATTCTAATGGTCTGCCCACTTGCCATTCGCCGGAGAGAGAATTCCAAAACTCCATGAAAAACGTGGATCAAATCGGCAGCCCGGTAGTGGCGGCGGGTAGCGCGCGGATCCGTGATTCGGGCAATCTCAACGTTTCGCCCAGCGATTTGGTCTTCCAGTATGGCGAGCGCCGTGTCGATGATTTCGTCAATCGCCATTCGCTTTACTTCAGCTTCGTCGAGGTTGGCAAAACGCCTCAGGTTGGTGACTTGCTGTTCGATTCTACCGATGGCGACACGATCGTTTTGCAGAGTCGACTGAAAAATGTTCATCGCCGAGGTCAAGTTACCCGAGGCGGCGTCCTTGGAAAGCTTTTGCCAGATCTTTTCATAGATTTGTTTACTACTATTGATGACGCCGAGTGGACTATTGATTTCGTGAGCGATACTCGCCGCGACGCGGCCTAGAGTTGCCATCTTCTCCGACTGAACCAATTGATGTTGGGCGGCCACTAATTCTTCGGTGCGCGCGCTCACAGCTTGCTCGAGCTCCGCCATATTTCTTCGCATCGACGCTTCTCGACGATTCTTGATGACGATATAGGCGCCAAAGCAGAACAGAAGCAGCGACAGGGTCGTCACTGCCAACGGAAGCGGTCGGCGATAGAAAGGCAGAAAGACATTGACGGTGCGGGCTCGCAGGGTCTCCCGCCGTCCGAGAGTGTCCTCCGCTTCAAGAATGAGAACGTTACGGCCCTCGCCGAGAGGGATCGTCTGGTCTATCTCCAAAGAATCCGGGGCGTCGCCGCCTTGCTCGATGAGGAATATCGGATGGACGATCTCCCCGTTGACGGTTACGGTGACGCTTCGAATACCAGCACTCGCCTTGGCACGACCGCGGATGAACACCTCTTTCCCCAGAATTCTCTCGTTCTCGACCGGAGCGTCGAAAGTGACGAGAATCCTGTTCAGCGCGCGCTCGGCGCTCTCAATCATCGTCGCCGCTGCCGCCGCGCGGTAGTGAGTTTGTTTGATCTGAGACAGAGTTCGTATCGCTTCCAGCCATTCTTGCTCTTCAAATAGCGTCTGACCGTCTCTGAAGAACACCTCCGCCTGCTGATCTTCGCGTTGCGCGATTTCAGACGCGACGACGCGGTCGGCCAAGAGTCGAGCCTCCTCGTCGCGCGGATTGCTTTCAAGAATTTCAGAATTAAGACGCCGCGCCTCGGTAAAGCGGCCATTCGCCAAAGCCGCTTGAACTTGCGACAAGATTCTCAATCGATGTTCCCGTTCACGAATCAGATTCCTTTCTTGCTCTGCCTCCATCCGAAGTCGCCGTTCGATCTCCTCTGCTTGATAACGGGCAACCGAGAGAAGCAGAAGGTCGGCATCGGAATCCGCGGGAAAGCGACGTAGAACTTCCTGAGCCAGCCCTTTGGCCTCGTCCGGCTGGTCATCATTGAGAGCTTGACGACCTTGCTCGATTAGGTTGAGCCGCCAACGTTCATCGATGGCGCGACGGGTTGCGGAGATTTGCGATTGGACCTCCGGGTCGTCTCGCAGCAGAGCATCGGCTTGGAGAAACGCCTCATAGGCAGGTTGCAATTCCCCGTCGGCGAATTTCTTCTTGCCGGCGGTTACATACCTCATAGCTTCATCTTTCTGGCGGAGCAAGTTGAGTTGGGCGGCAGCATTCTCACGCAAGGCCTCTATTTCAGCGCCAAGAGCGACTTCCTTCTTGATCTCGGCGTATTCAATAGAAACGTCAAAGGCAGTTACGGATTCCTCGTAATACTCTGCAGCGTTGTTTTCGTCACTTTCAGCCAGTCCGTAGAAAGCCTTGCCTAAGTGAAACCACGGGTAATAGGGAATGTAGCGGGTTCCGTAGAGTTTGACGCGGGAGGCCGGAGTGCGATTGACCTCCAAAGCCATTCGCAACGCTTCGACTGCGCCTTGATAGTTTCGCGATCGGAGAGCCTCGAGACCACTCTCGTAATTGAGATGCCAGGGGACTTGGGCGCCGGCGAAGGACGATAGACATACCACCGCCAAGATCAACACTTTGGCGTATAGATGTCGATGGCTCACTTGTTAAAAGTAGATGACCAGAGAGGTTTTTAGGGTGAGGCGGCGAGTCTTGAACTCCTGAAAATCCGTCCCGTCGCTGTCGACACGAATGACCTGCTGTCTCCAACCGCCGTACTCCAAACTCAAGTCAAAAACGAAGGCATCGGTCACGAATCCAACCCCGGCTGTGAGAGCGGTGCCGACGACTTGATCGCCAAAGGATGTGGTGAGTACTCCGTTTTCGGGATCGACAAGTCTTCGCTCATGGGCACTCACCTGGGGCAGGTTCTTGGCTCCGACTCGAATGGGAATCACCGTCAATCCGTTCACCCAACTCCATTCGAATCCGGCTCGCCATTGGTTGAGGTCGGCGCCGCTGTCGCTCAAAGTGTTGACCTCGTCCACCCGTTGGATCGTGAGACTGCCGTCTTCTCCGACGATCACATCCGGAGTTCCGAAGACTCGTACTGCCGCATCGCGAAACCGCCGATGCTCGAAATCGGCAGCGACCAACAGGTCACGCCGTGGATTCCAAGCGATGCCAATCCCAAGATCGAGAGGGAGATCCAGCACATAGTCGTAGTCGATGCGCATCGTTTGTTCGAGCACCATTCCCTGCAAATCGGCGGTCCGGAATGCCAAATCGGTGTTAATTCCTCCTGTGCCTCGTCAATAACCGTCCACGTTTGAAATCAGAGACTTACGCACCGCTGTCACCCCGGCCGGAGGAGGGGATCGACGGATTGAGATTACGGGGAAGAGCCACACTCCGCCGCTATGCTCCATGTTCTCGTATTCCTCGTCTCTCTCGGCGCCCGTGCGATCCGGGCGATGTGTCGGCGGCGAGCCGACCTCGTGATTGAAAACCTGGCTCTGCGGCAGCAGGTGACAGCGCTCAAACAGGAGCGACCCCGGCCACCGCTCGATGAAACCGACCGAGCATTCTGGGTCGCGCTGCGGAGCTGGCCGGCATGGGCGAGCCGCTTGGTGATCGTCAACGCCGACACGGTTGCTCGCTGGCATCGAGAACGATTCCGGCGATACTGGGCGAAGCTCTCGCGCCGTCGTAATCCGAGCCGCCCGCGCATCGACACCGAGATCCGCCGCCTCATCCGGCTTATGGCGCAAGACGGCTGGGGTGCACCTCGTATCCACGCCGAGCTCACGAAGCTCGGCTTCATCATCTCGGAGAAGACTGTGTCGCGATACATGCCGCGGCTCTCAGCTGAGCCCGACCAAGTGAAGCGTTGGGTCGCGTTCTTGCGGAACCACAAGGACGACATCGCAGCGATGGATTTATTCACCGTGCCGACAGCGTCGCTTCGACTTCTGTACGGCTTCTTCGTCATCGAGCACGGCCGGCGCCACATCGTTCACTTCAACGCCACCTTCCATCCGACGTCGGCCTGGGTGATGCAACAACTGCGTGAGGCGTTTCCTTACGACACCGCGCCGCGATAACTGGTCCTCGACCGCGACCTTGCCCACCACGAGGACCGCTGCCACTTGGGTCTCGACAAAGACACTCCGGACGAGAGACCGGTCACGCCACGACCGTCACCCGCGGCGAAGGTAGTGGCGTTGCCTAGAGTGGGTGGCCTTCACCATCGCTACGAGTGGCGGGAAGCTGCGTAGCGCCGTTCCGGTGGCCAATGTCGCGTGGCCAGAAACCGTGACCGTTCTTGCTTTCCGATCATCTAGCCCGCAGTCGACGTGACGGGCGGCACTGTCTCGCACGCGTCGACCTTACTTTCTTCTTCGTCGCCGGGCCGCACGAGCCTTTAGTTTCCGCGCCGATTAATAATGACGAACTACAATGCGGAGACTTCGCCGCCCTGAAAACTCCACCCACTCCGGAGTGACCCACTCCTCTAATGTCACGGGTACGGTTTCCTGCAGAAGCTGCCACGCCCAAGCGCACGGCAAATAGCGGCCTATCCTTGCTCAATTCCGTAGCGATCGCGTTGGTCGGGTTTTCCGACCAGTCACTTCCCACCGACCCTCCGCCAAACTATCTCCCCCCGGCGGATCTCTAGCTTTTTCACCTCTGGACTTGCCTGCCCGGCTTGATTTTCCTTATCCTATATCCGTGGCATATCAACAGAAAGCGGCTCCTGCGTTTCAGAAGGGCTGGGCGGTGTTTCTGGATGTAGACGGAACGCTGGTCGACTTTGTGGAACATCCGGAGCAGTCGAAGGCCGCCCCAAGACTCATCGGTGTTCTGAGGGATCTCCTTGGATTGACCAAGGGCGCACTCGCGCTGGTGAGCGGTCGCACCATCGCGAGCGTCGATGCCATCTTCGAGCCGCTGCGCCTTCCGATTGCCGGGCTGCACGGGCACGAGCGTCGCGACACGCTCGGACACACCAGCCGGGCCCCGCTGGATGAGAGTGTTCTCTCGAGTGCGAAAGAACGATTCAAGGACTTCGTCGCGGATCACCCCGCGACTTTCGTCGAGGAAAAGGGAGCAGGAATCGCGCTCCACTACCGACAAGCACCGAGCGAAGCAGCCGAAGTCGAGAAGCTGGCATCCGAAATTGAGGGCCAGCTACCTGAACCGTTCTGCGTGCAGCGCGGTAAAATGGTGATCGAGGTACGCTCGTGCCAGTATTCGAAGGGCTCCGCGATCGAGGCATTCATGAATGAGCCTTGTTTCGTTGGTAGCACCCCCGTTTTCATCGGCGATGACGCGACCGACGAATACGGTTTCCGATCGGTCAACGAGTATGGCGGCCTTTCCATCAAGGTAGGGTCGGGGAGTACGGCTGCACGCTTTCGTCTTGATGGGGTAGGAGGAGTCGTGGAGTGGCTCGAAGACTATGTCCACTTTCTGCGAGCGGCGGACGGAGGGGAAGCGCATGGAGACTGATCTGGATCTGGCCCTGGTCGGAAACTGCAGTTTCAGTGCATTGATCGACTCGCGAACGAACGTTGTCTGGTCCTGTCTGCCGAGGTTCGACAGCGACCCGGTTTTCGATAGCCTACTGTCACGCGATTCCGAGAACGATGACAATCGTGATAGGACCTTTGTCTTCGAATTAATTGATTTCGAGCGTTCGGAGCAGGAGTACGTGAAGAACTCCGCAGTGGTGCGTACGCGCCTATTTGATACCCGAGGTGGTGCGGTGGAGATAACAGACTTCGCCCCGCGCTTCAAAAAGTTCGGCCGAACGTTCCGGCCGCTCACACTGGTCCGCATGCTCCGCCGCATCGCGGGAAGTCCTCGTGCGAGGATCAAGCTCAGGCCGACCGTCATCGGCGGTGATGGGCGCCCCGCCATCACCCACGGCAGCAACCACGTTCGCTACGTGATGCCCCGGCATACGCTACGACTGACGACCGATGCCTCCATCACGGCGGTTCTCGACGAGATTCCGTTCGTGGTGGAGCAACCCTTGACCTTCATTCTTGGGCCGGACGAGACGCTTCAGGAAGGGGTGGCCGAGACCGGGCGACAATTCCTGGAGCAAACGCTGGGCTATTGGAACGAATGGGTGCGCTATCTCGGGATTCCATTCGAGTGGCAGAGCGCGGTCATTCGGGCCGCCATCACGCTGAAGCTGAATTCCTTCGAAGACACCGGCGCTATCGTCGCAGCCATGACCACGTCGATACCCGAGGCCCCGGACAGCAACCGTAACTGGGACTATCGATATTGCTGGCTCCGGGACGCTCAGTTCACGGTTGGTGCTTTGAACCGGCTGGGAACGACACAGACCATGGAGCGCTATCTCGGATTCATCGTCAACGTGGCGGCAGGAAGCGACGACGGAAAGCTCCAGCCGGTCTACGGCATCAATGGGCGGGCGCGCCTCGAGGAGATGGTGATCGAGAGCCTGCCCGGGTACCGGGGCATGGGACCGGTACGCTTCGGAAACCAGGCCTACCAGCAAGTGCAAAATGACGTCTACGGTGCAGCGGTGCTCGCGGCGACGCACATGTTCTTCGATGAACGTCTCGAGAGCCCGGGCGACGAAGCGCTCTTCCAACGGCTGGAGCATCTCGGGGGGCTCGCTTTTCGCGTATTCAGTCAACCCGACGCCGGACCATGGGAGCGTCGCACGTCGAACCGCGTCCATACCTACTCGGCCGTCATGTGCTGGGCGGCGTGCGACCGCCTCGGCAAGATCGCGCAGCGATTCGGACTCACAAAACGGGCGACGCACTGGAGCCGCAAAGCGCGGAACATGCACGTGACGATCTGCGCGAAATCGTGGAACGAGAAGCTCGGTAGCTTCGCGGCGAGCTTCGGCGGTAAGGATTTGGACGCCACTCTCCTTCTCCTGCCTGAGCTCGGTTTTGTGGCCGCCTCCGACCCGCGCTTTGTCGGCACTGTCGCCGCAGTCGAAAAACACCTGCTGAAAGGTGATTTTCTCTTTCGCTACGTGACACCCGACGATTTCGGCCTTCCCGAATCGGCGTTCATCGTTTGCAGTTTCTGGTACGTCGATGCTCTGCACGCGCTAGGGCGCGAAGAGGAGGCTCGGGCACTATTCGAGAAGCTCCTTTCGTGTCGAAACCGGCACGGCCTGCTCTCGGAAGATCTCGATCCGCGCACCGGCGAGCTATGGGGAAATTTCCCGCAGACCTACAGCATGGTGGGCTTGATCAACTCAGCGCTCAGACTCAGCAAGTCGTGGGAGACTGCCTTTTGAGCCGCCTCGTCGTCGTCTCCAATCGCGTTCCGGTGCCGAGCGGAACGCGGGTGCCGCAAGGCGGGCTCGAAACTGGAGTGCTGTCGGCACTCGAGGCCCAAGGTGGGCTGTGGTTCGGCTGGAGCGGGAAGATTTCCGAAGAGAAGAGGGTTGTGCGCACTCGGTCCGGGAAGGTCGATTTCGCAACCACCGACCTTTCTCGGAGGGACTATGACGATTACTACCGTGGTTATTCCAATCGCGTAATGTGGCCTCTCCTGCACGCGCGTCTCGAGCGCATGGACTACCACCGAAGCTACGAGAACGGATACCGGCGCGCCAACCAGTTCCTGGCGAACGGACTCGTCCCGCTCCTCCGCCCCGACGATACGATTTGGATCCATGATTATCACTTGATCCCTTTGGGTATGGTTCTGAGGCGTGCCGGCTGCCGCCAGCGCATCGGCTTTTTCCTGCACACGCCCTTCCCGCCCTCCGATGTGTTCCGAGCCCTTCCTCACTACCGAACTCTTTTGGAGGAGTTCGTCGCCTACGATCTCGTCGGCTTCCAGACCGACGTGGACCTGTGCGGTTTTGCCAACAGCGTGGCCGACGGAGTGCCTGGTGTCAAGATGGACAAGCACAGTGTCGTGATCGGAAACCGTCGGATGCTGATGGGTGTATTCCCCATCAGCGTCGACGTGGACGATGTGGCAGCTCTGGCAGCCAAAGGACGTTCCTCCCCGTCCGGGCGTCGTCTCGTCTCGAGCCTTCCCGCACGCCAGCTGATCCTCGGCGTCGACCGCCTCGATTACAGCAAAGGGTTAGTGGAGCGATTTCGTGCCTATGAAAGTTTCCTGGAAGGGCACGCCTCAATGCGCAGGAAGGTCGTCTATCTTCAAATCGTCCAGCCTTCCCGCGGCGACGTACCGGACTATGAGCAAATGCGGCGCTCCCTCGATACCGCGGCCGGCCAGATCAATGGGCGCTTTGCCGAGTACGACTGGGTACCGCTGCGTTATCTCTACAGGGGGCTCGCTCGCACTACGATTCTTGGATTTCTATCGATCTCTCGGGTGGGCTTGGTCACGCCTTTCAGAGACGGAATGAACCTCGTGGCAAAGGAGTTCGTTGCCGCCCAGAGCCCAGAGGATCCGGGCGTTCTGGTGCTCTCCGAGTTGGCCGGAGCTGCCAGAGAGCTCCAAGCGGCGTTGATCGTCAACCCATACGATATCGATGATGTTGCGGACGGTCTCGCGAGAGCGCTCGATATGCCGCTCGAGGAACGCCGGCAACGCTGGGAGTCGATGCTGAAGATCCTGAGAACGAGCGACATCCACCGATGGCGCCGGGAGTTCCTGGAGGCGCTCGATCAAGCTCCAGCCAGAACGACGACGCCAGCTCGACGCCGAGGAGCCACGAAGCCACGCCGCCCGGACGACTCAAGTGCTTCTTGAACGACTCGTCGGCCAAGGAGCTAGTCTCTCGCGCCCAGGGCGCGGTCAAGATTAAACGCCGCACTGATCAACGCGAGATGCGTGAATGCCTGCGGGAAGTTCCCCAAGGCCTCGCCACTGAGTCCCGTCTGCTCGGCATAAAGTCCCACGTGGTTGGCGTAACCGAGCATCTCTTCGAAGATCACCCGTGCGCGCTCGAGCCGGGTGCGATCGGAGCGACCGGCGCGGGTGAGGGCCTCGACTAACCAGAAGGTGCAGATATTAAACGTTCCTTCCTCGCCTTTGAGCCCATCGGCGGTTTCCTCCACGTTGTAACGATAGACCAGGCTGTTGGAGAGGAGTCCGCCTCTGTGTGGAGGTTCCATTGTGGCGTCGATGGTGCGAAGCATCCGCGGATCAGTTGGTGAGACAAAGAACACCAGCGGCATCGTTAGATTGGCCGCATCCAAGGCATCGCTATTGTAGTGTTGGACGAAGGCATTGCGTTTCTGGTGCCAGCCTTTGGCCATGATCTCCTCATAGATCCGATCACGCACGTCGGTCCAGCGCTTGCGGTCTGCGGGAAACGAGCGCTTATCGGCCAGTCTCAAGGCGCGATCGACCGCTACCCAACACATGAGCTTGGAATAGACAAAGTGCTGCTGCCCCCCGCGCACCTCCCAGATGCCCTCATCCTTTCGTTGCCAATTGTCGCACACCCAGTCGGTGAGCCGGCGGAGGTGGAGCCAGAGATCGTACGAGATCGGCTGCCCGTATTTGTTGAACAGGTACACCGAGTCCATGAGCTCGCCATAGATGTCGAGTTGCATCTGGCCAGAGGCGCCGTTGCCAATGCGCACGGGACGTGAGCCCTTATAGCCATCCAGGTGATCGAGGATTTCCTCCGTGATCTTTCGCTCTCCGCCGATGCCATACATGATCTGTAGCGACCCGTCTTCAGGGAGCTCATGGCAGATCTTCTCGATCGCATCCATGAAGTGCGCCGCCTCTTGAGTGAAACCGATGCGCATCAGAGCGTAGAGCGTAAACGCGGCGTCGCGCACCCAGGTATAACGGTAGTCCCAGTTGCGCTCCCCGCCGATGCCTTCGGGGAGGCTCGTGGTGGGTGCGGCCACGATGGTCCCGGTGGGTTCGTAGGTCATCAGTTTCAACACCAGCGCCGAGCGGTGTACCATCTCGCGCCAACGGCCCCGGTACGTGCATTGCGCAAGCCAATGGCGCCAGTAGTCCACAGTCTTCTGGGTCAGCGCTAACGCCTCGTCTTCGGTCAACAACCCCTTGTGGCCAGTGCCTGGATCGACGCGCCCGAGCACAAATATTGCTGCTTGGCCCTCATCGAGAGTGAACTCTGCCGTGACCCCGTTACGCTGTTTCTTTAACTTTCGGCGTGTGCCAAGTCCCAGGGTCAGACTGGGTGATTTGAAAACCGCTCCCGTTTCTGTGAGTTCGGTCGTGTGCTCATCGCGCGCGTAATTGAATGCGGGAAAACACTCCATTCGAAAGGGCATCGTGCCGCGTATACAACGCACAGTGCGCACGAGTTGATGCCGGTCCTGCCTGTCACGAGGCAGGCCAACGGGCATGAAATCCACCACTTGGCCCACTCCATCCGGGCATAGGAATCGGGTCACAAGCACGTTGGAGTCTGGCCAGTAGAACTGTTTGTGCGTAGCCCCGTCGGCGAGTGCTGTGATCTTGAAGTGGCCGCCTTTCTGGTCATCGAGAATGGCAGCGAAGACGCTGGGGGAATCGAAGCGCGGGAAGCAGAACCAGTCGACCGAGCCATTCATTCCGACGAGTGCGACCGTGTGCAGATCGCCGACGATGCCGTAATCTTCTATGGGTTGGTAAGCCATGGTGCGACTCCCTTACGTGCGCCTGTGAAAGGCTTTCTTTGTGTTGGATCCGCGACTATGCGGATTGTTTCTGCGATTGAGCCGAGAGGCACAGCCTCGCCAGGAACATTATACATGCGTCCGCGCTAAGGACTGAGACGCGCGTTGGCCGGGCCTGGATTACAGATTGATATCTTCGGGAGTATGGTGCCGTGCGAGGGCCGCTTGCCCCACGCGACGGATCGCCAGCACGAATGCCGCGGTACGTAGATCGAGTTTCTTCTCGCTGGCTACATCTCGTACCGCAGCGTACGATCCCCGCATGATCTTTGAAAGCTCGTCGTTCACTCGCTCGAGCTCCCACCGGTACTGCTGAAGGATAGGAGAATTCATAACCTGACTGACTGCGCTCGGCTGCCATTTTCCCGTTTTGGTAGTGATGGTGGCGCCTTATGGCGCGTTGGTGAAGGTAGCAGAAAGTGCACGGGGAAGGCAAAACGAGTTTGGGCAGTTTTGGGCGGGGGAGTTTGGGCATGAAGCCACAGTTATGCCTTGAGGTGCCAGAGGGAGGGCACCGGGGGGAGTCGCGGAGAAACCGAGGCTAAGGCTGAGGAGGAGCGCGGGAGTCGGCCTTTCGCTTTTCCAAATGACCCAAGATTTTTCGAATGACCTTCTGCTCGGTGATGAAGGAGATGACGCGGAGGGTGCCTCCACACTCACATTTCAAAGGGTCGGTTTGATAGACCCGCTTGATGAGCTGCGCCCAGCTTTTTCTGAGTGCGGCGCGTTTCGGCCAAAGGCGTAGGCGACCGGCATAGATGGGGTTTTGGAGACAGACGAGCGCATACTGCCGACCTGGGCTCCGAGGTTCGTCCTGGATGTTGGCCGGGCCATCACAAGCCCAGCGACTCAAGAGACAGTGAGGTTCGTCCTGGATGTTGGTTTCGGGCCGCCCAGCGACTCAAGGGTGAAGTTTGCCTTTTTCCGGTAAGCCCGCGCTTTTGAAGAGTAGGCCCCGAAATATCTCACCCCGTGTGTTCGAGGCTCGGGGAGCTGGGTGAGGGGACTCGCGCAAGAAACTCGAGTATGTCGAGGGTCTCGCCTTGCGGATGGGAGGCCAAGGGGTCGTGGTGGGCGCTTTTGCCCTCGTAGAACAGTGTCTTGGCGCCGGGCATCCAATGAATGCGAGACAGACTTACCGGGCACCGCAACAAGTATCGGCAGAGTCGTTCGAGCCCTTGGGTATCTTGCGGCCATACGGTGGGAGATGCGTCAACGGAGAAGCCGCTACGGCGAAACGAACAGAGCAGCTCAGCAGCTCAATGCGTTCGTCACTCAAGAGTCCTTTGCTCTTCAGCAAGTGCAATATTTTGTGAGCGAACAACTTCTCGGCAGCGATGGTATCGACATAGGGGACCGGCAGCCATTGACCTTGCTTATCCCAAAGCCCACGAGAGGCAAGAGCATGCAGGTGAGGATGTAGTTGGATGAGACTTCCAAAGGTCTGTGGTACGGCCACGACACCGGGGCGGGCTTTGTCGCCGCCGGCGGTCTCGAGCATCAGCTCCTTGATGGTCTCGTATGCGAGTCGAGCGAGCTCCCCCAGAAGCTCCCGGTGGCGCATGAAATAAGGTCGTAACATTTTTGGAAGAGTAAACGTCCAAAGACACTGGCATTTTCCACAAGCTCGTCTTTTAGAAAGGCGGCAAAGGAAGCCGCCCTTTTCGCATCGCACGACGGACAAATCCCTCTTTGTTTGCAGGATAGAGTGAGCAAGCGCTCGCTTCCACATGCATCGCACTTGAGTCTGGCGAAGCCCGCTTCTGGCACTCCGCAGTCTAGGTAGCGGGCGACCGCCGCATCGTAAAACCCTCTCCAGAAACCATAGCGACGCTCGAATCGCTCCTCCCAAAGGCCCTTCAGCGTCTCGTAGTGAACCTCCAGAGAACAATCCGCCGGCACGTCGCTCGACTCGTCGCCGCGGCTTGAGGTTCCCTTGGACAGCGAGTACGCTTAACGGACGTCGGGAGGCCAGCCATGATGACAATTCCCGTGGTCGCCGCCCTGATCGCGGTGGCCGCTGGCGCGCGAATCGTCGAGGAGATGACGCCGGAGGCAATCGACGAAGCGATTCGGGAAGGCAAGAAGTCGTACTACTCGGTGGAATGCGACGTCGAGTTGGATCCGGAATACGCCCTGGCCTGGGGATGGTGATCCTAATTCGACTATGGAGGAGGGGTAGAACTATTTGTTTGAAATATTGACCCGAAAGAGATGTTGCAAGAGTCACGAAGCAGCGGAGGTGTCATAAGCTTGCCCGTCTGAACCTGCCTAAAAGGACCGTAAAATGAACGAACTCGCCAAGAAGATTCCCCGGCTCCAACTGTGTTTCGTGATTGGCCTTGGTCTGATGTCAAATGCAATGGGGCAGACTGGTGGCGCTGCTTCAGTAGGAGCGAGCCGTCCAAATATAGTTTTTATGCTGGTTGATAACGTTGGATGGGGTGACATTGGTATCTATGGCGGAGGGATTTTGCGTGGCGCCCCGACACCGCGCCTGGACAAGTTGGCTTCGGAGGGTTTACAGCTGTTGAATTTCAACACCGAGCCTTTCTGTGTTCCCAGCCGCTCGGCATTGATGAGTGGACGCCTTGCCATCCGTACCCGTACAACTAGTGGTAGTGCCTTACCTAAATCTGAAATTACGATTGCTGATTTGCTTTCCGGTGCTGATTACGACACCGCCATTTTTGGCAAGTGGCACTTGGGGCAGCGGGAAGGGTTGTATCCAACAGATAGGGGATTTGACGAGTGGTACGGAATACCCGTGTCGTCGGCCACCGCAATGTTTGAAACCCAGTTCCAATACGACCCAAATTTGGCGCCAATGGAGATGGTATTGAGCTCACAAAGAGGCGATATGCCCGATGAGGTGAAAATCTACGATCAAAATGCCCGGCGAGAGATAGATGGTGAATTGGTACAGAAGGCGATTTCTTTCATGGCTGGAAGCGTCAAGAAGGGAAACCCATTTTTTCTCTATTTGCCATTTACACAAACTCACATGCCAACCTTGCCCCATCCTGACTTTAGTGGCAAAACCGGAAATGGAGACTACGCTGACGCGTTGGCTGAGATGGATTTTCGCGCGGGTCAAATACTGGATGCGATTGATGATCTAAGAATAAGAGCAAATACGGTCGTGATTTGGGCTAGCGACAATGGTCCATCTGCCCGATCTCCCCATGGGACGGCCGGATATTGGAGAGGCCGTGTTCACCAAGCGCTGGAAGGCAGCATTCGAACACCATTCATTATGCGTTGGCCTGGAAAAATCAAGCCGAGGAGTGTGAACAATGAAATAGTCCACATTGCCGACATGATGCCAACTCTGGCGCGTGTTGCTGATTATCAGTTGCCTAACGATAGAGTAATCGATGGTATTGACCAGTTGGATTTTTTGATTGGAAAGCAAGAACAATCCAACAGAGATGGATTTCCAATATATGGTAACAACAATCAGCTATGGGCCTACAAATGGAAGAATTGGAAGATGCACTTTGTCAGATATCAAGACAGCTGGAATGTAGCGCAGTCTGTCAGGCCAGATAACACAGCTCCAGGTATTTACAATTTGCTAATTGATCCAAAAGAAGAACACTCTATGAGTCTAGATTATTGGTGGGTGGGAACCGTCATTGAGAAGAAGATGAAACAGTTTAATGCTACGCTCAATCAATAATGGTGCTAATCACTGGCTCGCAGAACTCGCGAATCTAGCGCAGTCGAGCGACGTCCATTCGCGTTGACTCATTGAAGAATTGCCTTTCGTTCTTCTGGAAGGGAGCCAATTGGTGGCAAGCGCCGAACGCATTCCCTCGTAATCTGGCCGAGCCCCCTCTGAAAAGCTTCGTAATCGCCAGACGAATGACTTCCGAGCGGCTTAGACCTAGCTCTCGCGTCTTTCGATTGAGCGGATCTTCAGGGAGATCTGTTTGCTCCGGTGGCGGATGAGCGGTTCGACGTGGTGCTCTTCAACCCCCCTTACTTTCGTGGCGAGCCGAGGGATCTCAGCGATCACGCGTGGCGGAGCGCGACCTCATCAATGAGATCCTATGTTTGCACCGAGCGTGGCGCTAGAAGGCTGTACCAACGAAGTGGGTACCACCTCGTTTACCTCTCCCCCGACCGCGGGGGAGAGGTCGTCCGCCGAAGGCGGGCGGGTGAGGGGGCTAGTGCATAGCGGCGATGAAGTCCAGTATCGATTTCATTGTTACAATCCACTAGAGCCCGCGCCTCGCCTTGGCTCGAAAGCTCCGTGTAGACCAAGCCCAGCCGTTCGACGGTATCCCGAAGCGAGTAGTCTTGCTCCACCCGCAAGCGTGCCGCCTCACCCATCGCCCGGAGTCTGTCGCGATCGGGCAGCAAGCGTCGTAGGGCTTGAGCAAGGGCGTCGACGTCGCCCACCGGGAGGGCCACCGAAGCTGGCTCTAGGTCCGGTACGACTCCGACCCTCGTGCCGATAGTGGCGCGTCCGCAGGCGGCGGCCTCTTGCGTCACCCATTCCTGTCCTTCGTGAAGGGAGCTCATCACACAAAGATCGGCGGCCCGGTAGTAAGCAGGGAGATGGTGGTGGGGCACGGCGCCGTGAAAGTGCACCCTCGCCCGAATCCCTAGCGCGCTCGCGAGCCGCTCGAGAGTGTCTCGCAACGGGCCTTCCCCGACGAGGTGGAGCACCGCGTCCGGGATGCTCGGAGTGACTTTCTCAAAAGCCCGGAGCAATGACTCCTGACCTTTGACCGGCACCAGAGAGGCCACGTGAAGGAGCTTGATGCCACCTTCGAGGGGTGAAGGCTCACCCGCTTTCGAAGCCGGGTGGAAGCGTTCGAGATCGACACCAATGGGAAGCCACGTCGTTCTGGCCGCACAAGGCTTAGCCAGCCGAGCCAAATGACTCGAGCCCACGCTCACCAGGCTCGCCCGTTCGAGGGCGACTTTCGCCAGGCGTCGATTAATGCGGCTAAGCCCCCCTCCGTAGCCGATCTCGGGATAAGAGACGAGCTCACCACCGAGGAGGGTGACGAGGGATGGAACGCCAAGCCATCGACCGGCTTGCACCGCCACCCACCCGGGCTCGTCCGCCCAGAAGGCATGCAGAACGTCGAAGGGACGGCGTCGGTGCTCGCGGCCCAGTGTTGCGAGGGCACGCGCGAGGAGCGGGAACTTCCGAAGGCCTTCGACCCGAGCCCCGCCGAGGGCATGAACCTCGGCTCCAAAGACGGAGTAGCGTTTCCGTTCGTACGGATAGCGCAGGGAGACAACGCGGACCCGATGTCGCTCACCGAGACGACGGATCAGGCTCGCGAGCGCCGGAATGCACCAGTCCTCTTCGCTGGCGCTGAAACCGGGAAGGACCACTCCTACGTTCATCTCTGATTGTCAAAAACCGCTCGTCTCGGGGCGCCGGTAGGAGACGAGCTTGTGGAGGGCGCGAAGCTCGAGGGGATGATGGTAGAAGCGGAGGTGATAGCGCCAGGCGCTCACACTCCGCAACAGCCAGCGTTTCGGGCCGCCGAGATGCTTGTCGGTGGCGGTGGGGTAATAGGCATTGAGCACACTCTCGAAATTCCAGACCTTCCGACGAAGCGAGCTTCGAAGCCAAGGCATGCGGAGACTTCGCCGCCCTGAAAACTCTACCCACTTCGGAGAGACCCACTCCTCTAACGTCTTTGGAAAGCCGAATCCCTGCTCTCGTGCCTCGTCGTACAACTCCCCGGAAAGGGGCACCGGAGTGTAGAGGTAGAGGACGATCTCTGCCCGGGGATTTACTTTCTTGAGACGAAGGATGAACTGCATCGTCTGCTCGGCATCCGCCTCGGGCTCGGGTGGATTGCCCAACATGAAGGAGAACTCGGGAACGATGTCGAGCTCGGCCATCTTTTGCGCAATCTCGAGGGTTTTCTCCGCGCTAGCGCTTCCACCCTTGTTCATGCGACGAAGCACTTCGTCCGAGCCCGACTCGGCTCCCAGAAAAACCATGCGCAGCCCGCTTTCGCGCATCAGACGCCACGAGCGTCCGGAGTAACGGAGCAAGGTATCGATGCGTGCCTCTCCCCACCAACCGATACCCAGGTCCAAGATCCGCTCGGCGAATTCCGCCGTTCGCGCCTCGTCCACGAAGAAGTTGTTGTCGTAGAACTCCACCGCATCCGCACCAAGCTCTCGGACGAGTCTTCGAGTGACCCTAGCGGTTCGTTCCGCCGATTGCGCGAGCCAACGTCCCTCCACCATGTTGACGACGGCGCAGAAGTTGCACGTAAAGGGGCAGCCGTAGCTCGAGTGGTGGGGTAGCGTACGTTGGCCCATGAAGGTAGGCCGGATGTAGCGCTCCATCGGAACCCGATGATAGGGAAAGTCGGGGAGCTCTTCGGGAGAGGGGACTTCCGGAAGGGGACTCACGTGGAGACTCCCATCCGTTTCGACAAAGGCCAGTCCGGGAATTTTGGGGAGACGTTCTTCATCCCCCTCGTCCAAGGCCTCGAGCAACTGGGGGAAAGCAAGCTCCGCGTGTCCACGAACAACGTAGTCGACGACGGAAGAGCGCAAACAGACCTCGTAGTGCTGAGTTGGAAAATAGCCGCCCCAGACGATCACCAAGTGCGGGTGCTCCTTCTTGAGCGCCCTGGCTAGAGGGAAGGCTCGAGTCAGTTGCGGCCCCGGCATGACGGTCATAGCCAAAACGGTACGTTCCTCTTTACGAATGAGCTCATCGAGGACCCTGAATGGATCGGACTCCAAGTTGCCATCCACGACACGATATTCGCGCGTGCCCTCGAGCACCGCGCCGAGGGCGAGAAGCGACATGGGAACAACGGGTTTCTTCGTCGCGCTACTCGGCGGGTTGTAAAGAAGCAACATGTTCTCAGCTCACGCTCTCGGCGGCCAAGCTCTCTCCGCCGAGGGGATTCGGCGAGTGCCATGCCGCTCGACAGCGCTTGAAGATGACGAACCCGGGAATGAGCGTCAGAACGACGAGAGCAAGAAAACCGCCGGTCATGCCCAGAGCGCCGTAGTGTCTTCCCAGAAGGCTCAAGAAAACAACCGCCGTCCCGGCCTCAATGACGGACAGAATCAAGAAGGGCTCTTTCTTGTGAGCCCGCAAGTAGCTTCCGAAGGCAAAGCGCAGTTGCTGCAGGATGACGGCCAACAGAAGGAGGCCGGTCTCGAGTGGCGGCAAGAAGCGAAAAGCCAGAGGAATTCCGAAAAAACGCCCGGCATAGAGTGCCATCCAATAACCGCCGGCGCCCAGAGTGACAACCAGAAGGGAGATGAGCGTGGCGCGCCAGAAAACGTCGTCCAGAGTTCGGTAGTGGCGTCGCGCGGCGGCCATCGCGAAGGTCGGCACCTTCGTCGCCACCACCGCAAAGGCGACCGAAGAGATGCCGGCGGCGACGGAGAGGGTCATTCCCATCTGGCCGGCCACACTCGGGCCATGAAAGGCAAACAGGACCGGTGTAAAGAGGGAGAAAACGAAATAGCCGCCCAACCAGCTTACGGCGAACTTCCATTGGAGTGGCCACACCTCTTGCTTCCACGAGATGGCTGTCTCTTGAGCCTCCCCCCATTCGCGCCAGAGCTTCCGAAAGAATCCGAGCTCCTCGCGGGTGAGTCCCCAAACTCCCATGAGAACCGTGGCGACTCTCGCAATGGGGACGGCCCAGAGACCACCACCCGCCAAAATAGCGAGCCAGCTCGCCCATCGGCTTACAACGGCTTGGCCCAATCGAAGGCGATACACTTCGTGGACTCGATTGATGCCCTCCAGAATGCTGAGAAGGGGGGTCAGCAAAACGCTCGCTCCCGTGGCCAGACAGGCCGCCCACCAAACGAGCTGCCAACGCATAGGGGATGCGCTCCCGGCGGAAAAGGTCTCGAAGTACAGACTTCCGCCGATGCCGAGCGCGAGGAAGAGGATGACGGCAACGGCCCGGTACCAACGAAGGGCGAGGCGGGAAAGACTCGCGAGACGGGCTTCGGCCCGCCGCCGTACGTCGGGCGAGCCTTCCGAATCGATGCGAGCCCACTCGTGGCTCGCGAACTGTTGGACCACGCTGCCGAAGCCGAGCTCGACAAGCGTTTCCAAGGTGAGCAAGCTCGCGAAGGTGTAATAGTAGCCTTGAAGCTCCGGAGAAAAGAAACCTCCCACCAAAAAAATTGTGACGAGCCCCGCGGCGCTCCCCCACACTCGATTCGCCATGGCATAGAGAGTGGCTTTCCCGAACATCAGTTACCTTCGGAGTCGGGGCGGAGGAGAGAGAATGCCATCTCTGCCACGGGTCTCGGTTCGTAGCGAGTCAAGCAGTGCACGTCTCCGTAACGGCAAGTCGCTTCCATGCAAGAGCCACACGAGAGATCGCCGGAATGAAGGCAGAGGGTGCGCTCGCCGAGGGGCCGCGACCAGTCACCGCGGCTCGAGCCGAACAAAGCCAACGTCGGCACTCCCGACACCCAGGCCATGTGCATAAGGCCGGAGTCCTCCGAGAGTACCAGGTCGGCCTTCTGCACGATGGAGAAGGCTTCGTCGGGCGTCGTTCGTGCTACCAGGTTGAGAGCTCGCCCGGCGAGCGCGCCCTCGATGAAGGAGGCCTTCGCTTTCATGGTGTCGAGACCGAGAAGTAGAAACTGTGTGGGAGTGGAGTCGAGAGACTCCCACGCCCGAGCAAAGTCCACCCAGCTCTGAAGCGGCCAGTTTCTGGTGGCAAAGGCCCCCGCCGGATTCAGCACCACCAGGCGGTGGTCTTCGCGCCAACCCGCTTCCTCAAGCACTCTCAGCGCCGCTTCTGCCCCGCGGGTGGGCAGATCCGTATTCAGTCGAACCGGACCGAGTCCCGCGGCTTCGATGGTGTGTCGGGTCCGCTCGCCGGCCGATCGCGGGCTCGTCTTGTCGAAGCGGCTCCAAGCGTGAGGGCGCAGGCATCTCGTGACAAACCGACTGATCTCGTTGTTCTGGAGATCGAGTACGACATCGTAGCGCGACCGAAGCAACTGCGGAAGCAGGCGGGCGCTCGCAAACCATTGTCTTTTGAAATTCCTCCCTCCGCCGATGGTACGAACCCGTTCGAAAAGCTCCAGGTTTTTCGGGATGGCTCCCGTCTCTTCTCGCGTGAGCAGATCGATGGCCGTCTGCGGATAAAGACGCTTGAGATCGTTGAGATAAGGGAGTGTGATAGTCACGTCCCCCAAGGCCTGGAGGCGGATGGCCAAGATGTGGCGAGGCGGCTGCGAGGCCGTCCAGGCCCGGGCGGGGATGCTCGCATCTTCTATTAGCGGCATCAGCGCCTTGGGCGACATCAGCGCCGCCTCATCTGCAGCATGTAGTGGTCGCCGAAGTAGCGAAAGGGCCAGACGTCGCTAATCATTCGCTCCGCCCGTCCGAGTGAACGGAGGAGACGTCTTCCGTACCGCCTCGACTCGATGGCCCTGGACCAAAGGGAAGACGACCACAGGGAAGACGGTAGCACCAACCCCAAAGCGCTCACGCGCTCCAGCCGGAAGAAAGGGGCGAACACTTTCATGAGCTCGGACGGCCAGGGGTAGGTGACACGAACCCGCTCGTCCCCCACGCGGGCCAACGTGCCATCTTTACTTAGACGCCGAACCGCCCGCTTTGGCTCGCCACGAAGCAGATGGTAACTGAGATCCCAGAGGCAAGCCGGTCCCATGACGACAAGGAGCACCGGGGCATCGGGGCGCATCCAGCGTCCGAGCGCGTCGGCGAGGGGCTCGAGGTCACGGACGCAGTTGAGACCGCCGAAGTTGGAGAAAGCGCCATCGAAGCTCGCTGGATGAAAAGGCCCCTCCGGCGCTTCGAGGTTGAGCTCGGCAAAACGAATCTCCGCCGCCTCCGCGCCAAGCTGTGCGCTCGCTTTGTCCTCGGCCCTTTGGAGCATGCGCGGGGATCCGTCGGTGGCGGTGACAAGAACACCTTGGGCTGCCAGCCAACAGGCGTCTTCGCCGGTTCCACAGTTGAGCTCGAGGACGTGGCTGCCACCGGTGAACAGAAGGGAAAGCCGCTCCCATACGAGCCCGCGGAGCTCGCGGCCGAGACTGGTGTTGGTGAAGGTCTGGTCGTAGCTCGCCGCCATTTTGTCGAACGCGGAGGTTCCCGTCGCGATCAAGTCTCCATCTCCCTTCGAGTAAGAGCCATGCCCAGTCGCCCTCGCGCCCAGTTGCCGCCGCTCTTCATCAATCGGGCCAGACCTGTCAGGTTCTTGGAAGGAGATTGAAGCTCCTTGTGGAAACGGGCCTCGTTCACCATCCACCGCATGGCGGACTCGTAGTAACGGCGGGAGTGTCTTCCAGCGATGGTGAGGTCCCGGTCGGTGCGCGACTCCCAGTCCGTCCTCGCGAGGAGCCGATCGCTCACTTTGTCGTAGTAACCCGTTCCTTTAATAGGATAGGCGACGGTGGTGAGGACGATGTCGGGGCTGGCTTCCTTGAGGTGCTCCACGGTCGCCTTCAGGTCCTCCTCGGTTTCGCCTTCGTAGCCCACCATCAGGAACATCCCGACTTCGATACCGTGACGCTGGCAAAGTCGTGTCACGGCCCGCACTTGCTCGGCCCGCACGCCGCGCCCCATGGCATCGAGGATACGTTGGCTCCCCGACTCGGAGCCGATCCAGATGCGGAAGCAGCCCATCCGGGTCAAGGTCTCGACCAGCTCTTCGTTCAACCGGTCCGCCCTCGAGATGCACTCGAAAGGCAAACGGATTTCCCGCTTCGAGAGCTCCCGAGCGAAAGCGACGGTCCAAGAGGGTTTGATTGTGAAGACGTCGGCGGCGTACCAGAGCTGGTCGGGACGATAGCGTTCTTGGATGAGCTCTACTTCATCGGCGACGCCCTCGGGTGAACGGCGTCGATGCGTCTTCCCGTAGACGGAGTGGCTGCACCAATCGCAGTGATACGGACAGCCACGCGCACAGATGAGGGAGACCGACCCGTATCCGTGGTGGCGACGCCAGGCGTCGAGGTAAGCCTCGAGGTCGATGGCGTCTCGGTCGGGCATGGGGAGGCTGTCCAAATCCGCGATCATCGGCCGTGGTGGCGTACGCTCCACCCGTCCTTCCTCGTTTCGGAAGACAATGGACCGGACGTGGGAGAGTCGATGGGGAGAGCCGGTCGAGAGCTCCCGAACGAGCTCCTCCATCGTTTCCTCGCCTTCCCCAACGACGATGACATCGGCACCGTGAGAAAGGTATTCCTCGGCATAGAAGGGCGGCTCCGGTCCACCCAGAACGACCCGGGCCCCCGCGCCCTTTGCCGCCTGCACCATCGAAAGGACGCGGAGTTTCGTCATGAGGTTGCAGTAGAGGCCCACGACGGAGGGACGCTCTTGCTCGAGCTGGTCGGAGAACTCCTCGGGTCTTCGGAACGTCGAGTCGAAGACGGAGACGGAGAAGCCGCGGCGCTTCAAGTAGGCCGAAAGGTAGAGGATGCCAAGGGGAGGATGGGGCTTCATGATCTTCCGCTCGTGGGCGTCCTCCTCGAGGTAGTACCCGTGAGCCAGGAGCACATCCATACCGACTATCTCCCGACGATGGGCCCGGGCTCCGGCCAGAGGCGGCCCAGAACGAGGGCTCGCGGAGGTTTCCACATGGGGCAGACGCAGGTCCGGCACTCTCGCCTCTCTCCGGTTCGGATTTCGCGTCTCAAGCTGACGAATTCACGGCTGTTCAGAGCAGAAGAGATCGAAGCGCCCTTTGCACCGGCGACCCCCGGTATGAAGTGACACGGCTGGAGCTCACCATTGGCGCGCACGACGGCGGAAAAACGGGGGGCGTTGCAGCGCACCGGCGGGAAGCTCCCTACGCCGCAAAGAGCGGAGAAGTACTGATGTAGGTGCCATAGTTTCTCGGCGCTTTCGGCAATGAAACCGCTTTCCAGCTCATCCGCGAAGTCCGTCTCGAAGTTGGTGAGGATCTTCGAGAATTGCGGGAGGTCTTCGGGACGGAGAGCCCCTCGCCAAGGCTCGCCGCTGGGCTCACGGGAGAAAGCGAGCTCGCTCGCCACGTCTACGCCCAAAAAAGAGATCTCCTTCACCTCGAGCTCCTTGGCAAGGCGCACCATGGCCGGCATCTCGTGGTAGTTCTGCCTCTGAATGGTGGAGCGAATGGAGACCCAGACACCCCGTTTCAACAACGCCCGGATGCCCGTCAGAACCTCGTGGAATGCGTTGACACCCCGAATCGCCTGGTAGGTGTCAGGCTCGGCGCCATCCAGAGACACCGTAACCCGATCGCAGAGATCGGCCACCGCGGCGACATGGTTTTTCAAAGAAAGCCCTGCCGTCAGAAGCCAAACCCTGAGCCCGACCTCTCGGAACGCGCTGGCCACATCTTGCCACCGAGAGTGAAACAAGACCTCGCCCCCCGTCAGCAGTACCGCCTCGGTTCCCGCGTCTCGAAGCTCCTTCGCCATGGAGTGCGCCCGCTCCACATCCAGCTCCGAAGTTCCGTGCTTCCAGAAGTCGCAGGTGATACAGCGAGAGTTGCAGCGCTCCGTGACGTAGACGATGGCGAGAGGGAGTCGATGGATCCCGTCGCCGAAGAAGTTGAGAGCCGTGGCCAGTCTCACGACGTAGCCTCAACGTGAATGAGGGCGGCAGAGCTGCCCAGCAGGATCCAGAAAGCCAGATAGATAGATGTAGATTCTAGAAGGTAGTCGAACACCCCGTGAATCAAGAAACCCGCTAGCGAGCACGACACGACCAGGGCGACAAGAGCGACAGAATTGACAGGGGACTCCGCGCTCGAAACCACCACGCGACGAAGCCCCCAAAGCGCGCTCGCTACCAACGAGAAAAAAATCACCGCCCCCACGAGGCCTGTCGTTGCCAAAGTTTCCAGATAAAGGCTGTTCGAAAACGTCCGTGTATCCCAAGTGCTTCTCCCCGCTGCGGGTCCGTAGGACCAACGGAAGTTGTCCGGTCCGATACCGAGGATGGGGTTGTCTTTGAAAAGGGTGAGGGCAAGACCCCAGAGCTCCCATCGGCCGGGTCGCCAGGCTTCTCGAGCGAGACGATCTCTCACATCCTCGGGACGGGGCAGCTCGGAAAAGCCGTCTTCTTCACCGACGAGTACCCTCACCGGGCTGCCGAGCCCCGCTTTGTCCGAGAACCAGAGCTTGTCGGCGTGCACCATGTCCCAGATCAAAATGTATCGCCCCCGCCCGGCCGATACGCTCACCGAGGCGCGCACAACGACCGTCTCATCTGGTGCGACGGCTCTCGGGAGCGGCGTCCTCTCGCCTTCGATGGGTAGCGGATCGAGAGAGCCGTCCTCCTTGGCGACGAACCAGCGGTAGGAAAGGTAAACGGGCTCGTCCCCTTCGGATCCCCAGGTGGTCTTCCCCGTGTTTCGAACGCCGACCATCGTGGTCGCGAGTCCGCCGGGCTCCAGTTCGAGCTCCTGCTCGACGGGTTGGAGCGACGCGCGGTACCAACCTCCGTCTCCTTCGCTCGCTGCGCGCCAGCGAAAGGTGGGCACATCGAAGGTCACGATCAGGGCAAGTAGGAGGAACGCGATTTCGAAGCGGCCGATGCGTCCCGTTGCTGGGTGTCCCCGTCGCCAAAGCCAGAGCCATAACAGCGCCGTCGCTCCCAACGCGCCCAGGAGGGCTCCCCGCGAGTAGGTGAACAGTATCGCCGTGAACATGATGAGAGCGGTCGCCGAGGCGAGGGCGATCGAACGACGGGAGGCATTGTCTCTTGCCACGAAGAACAGTGCCGCGGGAAGGGTGAGCACGAGAAAGCCGGCAGCGGTGTTGGGGTAGGGGAAGGTCGCGGCAATGCGAGCCGTTCCTCCCACTTCGAAGTTGTGCTCCCGGAAGGGAGCGAGGAGCGCCTCTATGCTCGGCAAGGAGACGACCTCCAGCAGGCCCACCGATGCGGTGAAGAGTCCCGCCGCAGCGAAACTGCCGAGGAGAAGTGAAGCCGCGCTCATTCTAGTCGAGCGCACAAGGGCCCAGGCGGTGAGGGCAAAGGCGGCGACGCCGGCAGCGACCCGAAGAGTGGCCTTTAAGGGGAGGGAACGCGGTGGCTCGGCCCAGTAGGTCGACAGAAGACAGGCGACCAAAAAGGCGACGGCAAACCCCATTAGGGGCATGGCGATTTTCAGACCGCCGGCTCGCGGGAAAAGAAGCAGACCTGCGGTAACCGCGAAGAGGATTGCCGCCGAAAACTCGAGGAAGCTGAGCTCGAAGCCCAGGATCGCGAAGAGTGGACTCATCGGCTCAAAGGGCAGAAGGAGGACGAGCAAACAGATCGAGGTGAGCGCTGCCATTACTTCTTCTCGGCGATGAAGACCGGGAACCTGGCCGGAGTATGGAGGCCCCTCATCCAACAATAGGTCCTTCGGAGCGTGCGCGTCACCCCTTCGAAGGGTATCTGCCATCGTGCTCGGAAGCCAGTGCGCTCCAATAGAGTCGAGAACTCCTCGAAGACGAGGAAGCCCGCGTGGGTCCGGTCGAGGTCGAGGGCGTAGCGTTTCTGGCACTCGCGCTCCTGTCTTCTCACCATGGCCAGACCGGCCGCTTCGTCTTCGTAGGTGGGGCTGTCCAGTATGAGAAAGAGACCCCCAGGGCGCAGCAGGCGGTAGGCTTCTTGAACGGGGCGGGATAATCTTTCCGCATAATGAATGGAGCCGTTGGCAACGACGAGGTCGAACTGCGCGCCTTCGAGAGCAAGCGCCTCCATGTCCGCGCGAGCCCGCGTCACCCGAGCCCGCCACGGTAGGCCGTTGCTCCCGTAGCGATCGAGAGCCCCGAGCCCGTCCTCTTCGTCCAGTGAGATGTCCGTGGCGAGGACGAAGTGTCCTTTTTCCGCCATGCGGCGGGAGAGCCAACCGTTGCCGGCGCCGAGCTCCAGGATCCTCGAGGCCCTCTTGTCACACTCGTCGGCCTTCTTCACCTCGGGGAAGTGTGATTCGATGGTTTGCATCGCAAGGGAATAACTGCGCGCTCTGAGCCTCCAAATGGAGCGGTGGCGTCCACTGTGATCCTTGAAAGGTAAGTCCCGGTAGTACTCTTCGGCACCACCCCAGCCTTCGGCGCGGCGGAGCTTGCGGTAAGTTTGCAGAAAAGGAGTGAGCTCGCGTCTTCTCTTTTCGCGAAGGAGGGGTAGGATCCCGTTTTCTCCTTCGAAACGCCGGCCCTCGACAGGACAGTGGAGATCGGCCCCCGCGGTGAAGGCGGAGGCTCCACACTCTGGGCAGAGAAGCTGCCACGTGACCTTGCCGTTTCCCTCGCGCGCGGGTTCCTCAACCTGCGACGCGGGTTCGCTATCCGGCCGCTCACGGGCGAGCATCGTCTCGATCTGTCCGGCGAGCTCCTCTCCGTGATCCTTGAAATGGAGCTTGATGGCATTACTCGTGAGCCTCACCGAATTGGGGCTACCGGCTCGCGCACATTGTCGGTGCCAGTGGGTGCCAAGAACGAGGCGGCCCATTTTCTCCATCAACCAGCCACCGCCCAGGGAAAGGAGTCCCTCGAGAAGGAAGGACCCCGCTTCGGGCTCTTCCTCTGGGATCGGCTCGAGCTCACGGAAGCTCTCCCAGAAGTTGGCAAAAACGTTGGCTCCCCAATCGTTGGCGCGCACGAAACGGTAGTAGGTCGTCCGTCCGGCCAGGGGACGTAGGCTCAGGATTTGATTCGCGGTGAAGGGATCTCGGTCCGGAAGCGCCAAGCCGTCTTCCCCGAGCACGTAGTTCAGGCAAATCGTGCGCCGGAGTCCGAGGGCCTTCATGCACAGGAAGAGAAAGAAGCTCACCGCCCAGGTTCTGCCTTTGGCCGTTATCAGAAACAGATCGATGTCTCCGTCGGAGGCGTTCCGGTGTGCCGTGGCTCCCGAAAGGGCGACCATACGCACGAAGGGCGTCTTCCGAATGAGTGTGAGGATGCGCCGGTGCCTGGTCAGAAGTTCTTCGGTCAATTGCTCGTTCGTGCGCCGCTTCTGAACCGTATGTCCCTTGCCCTTCAAGAAATAGAAAGGCGGCGAGCTTTCCACATGCCTCCGAACGTCGGGATGGGACTCGAGAAGTCCTGCGAGCTCCTGCCGAGGGAGGGGGACGCCCATCAGAGCCCGACGGATCTCCGAAAACTTCATCGGGTAATCGAAACGCGTCCCATAGGAAATGGTGTCCACCACCGCCCGCGCCTTGCGAGCGGTCGAGTGATCTTCGTTTCCCTTCCCGACGCCGCGCACCGTGGAGCGCTCGAGGGCCTCCTCGTACACGGCGATGGTCTCCCGCGCCGTTCGCTCCCAGGAAAAGGAGCGGGCACGCGCCAGACCCGCGGCCACCCGCCGCTCCCGTTCGCCGGCGTCGGAGAGACCGTGCTCCATGGCCTCCTTCATCCCGTCGACGTCGACGGGGTCGACGAGGAGCGCCGCCCCGGCGGTGATTTCCGTGAGCGAGGACGTGTTCGATGTGAGGACGGGAACGCCGCTGGCCATCGCCTCGAGCACCGGGAGCCCGAAGCCCTCATAGAGTGAGGGGTAGACGAAGAGCTCCGCATGGGAGTAGAGCGCCGGAAGATCCTCTTCCTCCACGTAGCCAAGCCGGCGCACGCGGTCTCGGAGACCGAGCTTCTCGATGGCCTGAAGAAGTTGAGGTGCGTGCCAACCCAGATCGCCCGCCAGATAGAACCGATAGTCGGAAAAGCGGGGCGCGAGTCGAGAAAAGGCGGTGAGGGTGCGCACTAGATTCTTCCTCGGCTCGAGGGTTCCCACATAGAGGATGTAGGGCTTCTGCAACCGATAACGCCGGGCGATCGTCTCAAAGCTGCTCGCGTCGGTGCGCGGCCGGAACTGAGTGTCGGCGGCGTGAGGAATGACGCGGATCTTGCTCTTCGGGAGCTTGTACAAACGAGCCAGATCGTCCCGCGCCGATTGCGAGGGAGTAATGATGAGACGCGCCTTTCTTGCAATCGTGGGCATGAGACTCGACGTCAGGGCCCGCTTGCGCCAAGGATGGAACTTGGCCATGAGCTGCAGCGTCATGTCGTGAAAGGTGACGACGAAGGGAGTCTCGCCGAGCGCGGGGGCCAGAAAGTTCGTGAAGTGGCAGAGGTCGGGCCGGGACGCCTTGAGGAGGAGTGGCAGAAGGCTCTGCATCCAGACGCTCCGCAAGGGAAACTGACTCCCTTGTGGTTGGTGCGTCCGCGGAATCGAGCTCATGGCCACCGGCCGGTTAGAGAGAAGGAGAACCTCGTCGATGGGGTTTGCTGGACCGTCGACTTCGGTGAGTCGCTCGAGAAGGCGCCACGTGTAGTACCCGACGCCAGTCTTGTTCCCTCGGAGTGTCGTGGCGTCGAACCCCAGTAGCATGTCGAAGGTCCTTCCTCAGAGTGGCCCTTGCTCCGCAGAACGTTCCGTGCTGTGGGGGTCGTCGGTAGGCGAGAGGGGCGAGCCGCGAAGCATTCCGCATCGGTAGGCCGCCACTATCAACGACCCATAGATGATTATCCCCGCGGGAAGCTTTAGAGGCAAGGGGGCGTCTAAGTGGAGAATCGAGATCGCCATGATCAAACTCGCCGCCAAAGATGAAGCAACGACACCCGCCATGACGGATAAGGGAAAGAGTCGACGATGGGGGAGGAGAGTGACGAGGGCGAGGCTCCATTCGGCGCCGGCGACCGCACCGGCGGCGCCCACCGCGCCGTATCGTGGAATGAGAACGAGGTCGAGCAGAATACCGACCGTGAGACGGACGGTCATGCAACCCACCAGGTAGCGCATTCGCCCGGAGACGATAAGCAGATGGGTCGTCAGGGCGTTCATGAAGACTGCGACCAGGGCGACGGCCAGAAAGGTGAGCGGCCGTGCTGCCTCGGTGAAACCTTCCCCGAAAAGAAAGCCGATGATGGGCCCGGCGAGCGCGAAAAGACCGGTGGCCGCGGGTATGGCGACAAGCAGGAGAATCGTCAGCACGAAACGACTCAAGGAAGGGAAGCCCCTCTGTCCGAAGCGAGCGGCGAGAAGGGGAAAGCTGCCGGCGACGATGCCACCAGAGAGGACGAACATCGCTTCGAAGAGGCGAAAGGCGCTCGCAAATATCCCGGCATCGGTGGCACCGCGAAGAGCCGCCAGAATCAAAAGATCCGCTCTCAGATAGACGATGGTGATGGCCGCGCTGACGGCGAGAGGTAGGCTCGCCTGGTAAAGTCCTCTCACTTCCAGCCAATCGGGGCGGAACGAGGTTCGCCTCCAGGCCTTCGCCATCCAAGCGAGCGCCAACCAGAGCCCGGGTGCGGCTCCGAGGACGAGGGCGAGGGCGATGCCTTCGAGCCCGGCGTTGCCGCGAATGGCGATCAGAGCACCCGCCAGCAGGCCCAGGCGGAGTACGGTGAGGACGATTCCCTCTCGAGCGATGCGACCACGGCTGCGAAGGATCACCCCGAAGAGCTCGATCCAAGAGACAAGGAGCGACACTGCCAGTAGGAGCCACAGCAATCGGACGTTCGTCGAGAGAATCGGTGACGCGGAAACAGCCGCGAACCCACCAATGAGTAAAGCCGAGACGAGCGCTTTAGCTGCCACAGCGCTCGCGACGACTCGCGGCTCCCACGTTTTCGCGAGCGAGCGGAGCGTCACGATGTGCAGTCCCAGATCCGTCACCTGTGCGAGCATCCAGGCGACGTACCAGGCGACCGCGTAGATGCCGTAACCTTGAGCGCCTAGGTTTCTCGCCAGCAAGATGGAGAGCAGTAGGGTTAACGAGCGGGACGCGACATCCCAGAAGACTTTCCCGATGCTAGCGGTAAAAGCGTTTCGCAGAAGATTTGATGTATCTGCCTCGCCGGTGCCTGCGGTGGTGTCCGGCATCTTGGTGCTTCGGAGAGGGAAGTGCCAACTTGCCTGCCTCATCGAGCCGCGGGTTAGGCCGCCCGAAGAGCCGGGTTTTCTCGACGGGATAGGACCTTCAAGCGCAAACGTCCGGTGGCGAGCCCCAGGGCGTGCCGCACGACCCTCAGCAAGCTCGCCGGACTACGACAGTTGGCTAGCTCTTTCCTCAAGCGGAACTCGCGGTGCATGACCGAGTACAGCGTAGGATAGAACTCCGGCACATAGGTGCCGCGAAACATTAGCTCGAGGTCGTCGCTATGGGACCAGTTGGTCTTTGCCCCCAGCTCCTCCTTAACGCGATCGTAGAACGGGGTACCCGGAAGAGGATAGCTGATGGAGATCCCGATATCGTCGGGACGAGCCTCCCGCACCAAATCGAGCGTCTTTTCGATATCGGACCAGTCCTCACCCGGGTAGCCAAATTGCAGGAAGTAACAAATGCGGATGCCCCGGGCACGCAGCAGTCGCGTGGCTTGGAAGATCTGCTCGACGCTGGTGCCCTTTTCCATGGCGTCTAGAATTTTTTGGGAACCGCTTTCCGCACCGACCCAAACGCTCTCGCACCCGGCGCTTGCCAGAGCCCGCGCCGTTTTCTCGTTGATGAGATCCACCCGGGCCTGGATCTTGAACGGCGTCGCGCAATCGAGCGCCTCGACTTCGGAGGCGAACTCCTCCACCCATTTGGGATGGAGACCGAAGATGTCGTCAGCGAACCAAATTTGATCCGGCTTGACCTCGCGCTTCAGCCACGCCATCTCTTGCGCGACGTTCGCGGGCGATCGCATGTTGTAGCGTTGTCCGTAAATGGGCTTCGCGCACCAGTTGCAGTGGTACGGGCAGCCCCTGGTGGTCACCATGCTGACGGAGAAATAATCGTGTCGTTTCAGCCAGGCGCGACGGTACCGAGTAACGTCCACCAGATCCCAGGCGGGGAAGGGAAGTGCGTCCAGGGTCTTGATGAAACCCCGCGCTGGAGTTTTCAGAATACCGCCGTCCCGACCGAGAAAGGCGAGTCCGTGGACCTGGTTGATTCCCGTCGTTTTGCCACCATTCGCGAGCTCGCTCGCCAGCTCGGCCAAGGTTTCTTCCCCCTCTCCCAAAAGGGCGAAATCGATATGGGCGCCGAGGTATTGTTCAAGATGATCGGTGGCGTCGGAGCCGTTCACCACCACCCAAGCCCCTGCCTTCTTGGCCAAACGCGCCTTTTCCAGTGCGGCTTCGCGCATGTTGGTGAGGCACATCTTCGAGAGATAGTTGAAGTTGTCTTCGTAGATGGCAACGAGATCGGGACGGAACCGCTCGAGATCCGACTGGTACTCGCGGTGGCCGGAGGCCAGCATCGAATCCGAGAGAAACACCTCGTGCCCGGATTCGCGGAGGAAAGACGCCGCGTAGAGGGTCCCCAAAGGCGGGTAAGGCTCTAGAATCTTCGCTTGTTTCGGGTCGAGCTCGAGCTGATAGGCCGGCGAGAAGAGGACCCTCATGCTAAATGCCATAGTATCACGCGGTTCACGTGGCCCGCCGTGAGCCCAGGGAGCTCCGTGGTCCCATGCCAGATACGCCCCTTGCCATATATAATGATGAGCGAGGGGAGACCACACCCTACGGTCTTCTTTAAGAGCCGATGATTCTCCCATCCCAGCGCTTAGAATGCCCTAGCCATGGGCGGCGCGCTGTTAGGTCCTTGACAGTGCTTGCACCGGCACTTTGCTAACGTCGACCCGGATTTCAACAGCGCGAGGCACGGCGCGATTTCGGAGGAGGGTTGGATACATGAGTTCAAAGATTGCGAGGGCACTGTTCGGGGCCATTACGGCTCTCATCTTGAGCGTCGGGCCCGCGGCAGCCCAAGACATCATCGAGGGATCCGAAGAGCTGCGTTTCGACCGCACCGAAGCCTGGGCCATGAAGTACTTTGCCTCAGTCGGCATATTTACAGGCTTTGGCGTTCCCCCGGCACTAGAACCGGGCGCCATTGTGCTCGGGTTCGAGGGCGGCTGGATTCCTTCGGTGAGCGACGACAAGCGTCGTGTCGGTTTCAACGGGACGAAACTAGAGGATCTCAATAAATTGTCGTTCTTCGGCCGACTTCGCGTAACCATTGGTTTGCCCAGCAACACGTCCGTAACTCTGGGTTACGTTCCGCCGGTGAAATTGGGAGGCATCAAGCCCAATCTATTCGCTGCGGACGTGGGCCGCCCCTTCGCGTTGTCGGGAAACTGGCGACTGGGACTCCGTGGCTACGGCCAGTTCGGCACCATCGAGGGTGATTTCACGTGCGACAAGGACACCGTGGAAGCGGGTCCGGACCCGGAGCGCAATCCCTTCTTTTGTGAGCAGGTGTCGAATGACGATTACAAGCAGCGCGTGCTCGGAGGGGAGGTGACTTTGGGGTACGCAAGCGGGGGTTGGGCGCCCTACTTCGGGTTGGGCGTCAATTATCTCGACTTGGAGTTCGAGGTGAACGCTCAATACTCCGGGTTCATCGACCGAAGCTCGCTCCTCACCGACGGAGTGACTTATTCGCTGACCTCCGGCGTGAAGTATTCCTTCGCTCAAAAATGGGAGATCGCGGGAGAGGTCTTCTACACCTGGCTTGGCGTGACACGTCCCCCGAACACCGCGAGCCAGAACGATGGACTCTTCAACGTGCGCGGCCTCGTCACGTACCGCTTACGCTAGTCGCGGGGGAGAGCGTAAGTCGCCTTAACACGGTTTCCGCTCTTCGACGGAATCGCACTGCCGCCTTGCGGTTGTCGCAACGAATGTAGTCGAGCGCCCACGTCCCAAGGCGACCAGAGCAGAGCCGCCCCCATTCACGAATCGAGGGCGAAACTCAGTGCCTCGCAGGTCCGATCGAGTTTCTCTCGCGTCAAGGTCGTGATGAGGGATCCGATTTTGCCATTCGCCACAGTCTGGACGTGGTCGAGGTTGACCGCGCAGTCGCGGGCCATGCCGTCTTTCTGTGTCAGGAACACCTCCGAGGGAATGTCCCGAACGGAATGTCCCGAACGGCGGAGGTGATTGGCGCAATGGTAACCTCCCCGAGGAAATCCAGCGCCGAATCGCGGGTGAGGACCAGGACCGGTCGCTTCTTGTCAGGTCTCCGAAACTTGTACCATCGAACCTCGCCGCGCCTCAGTCGGGCCATACCTGCTCGCCCTCCCAGACGTCGAACTCCTGCGGCTTAACGGGATGGCGTTGGTAGCCGGCGTGATGTTGTTCCTCCAGCTCCCGCTCCCGGAGCCGCGTTAGCGCCAGACGGAGAGCTTTTCGTGCAAAGCCTGATCGTGTTGTGCCGAGCCGCTTGGCTGCCTCATCCACAGCCTGGACAAGTTCTTCATCGAGAGTCATTTGGACCGTTTTCACCTGGCGCCCTCTCTGGAGTAGCTATCCCGATAGCTAGTATAACCAACATCGTGGTCCACATCAACCGTGAAGACTGACCCCGCAGACGAGTTTCCCTCAAAAGAGCGTTGGCTAGCAGTGTTCGGGCTCGATATCGAAGATCAGGGCGATGGCCTTCTTGACGCGGTCTAGCTCTTCACCACTCAGGGTTCCGAGTTTCTTGATGAAGCAGCCATGGCTGAGGGCTCTGATTTGAAAACAATCTACCGCGGACTTCTTCCTAAGGCCGTGTCTTGGCCCGGGCGTTATGGTGAGAAAGAAGGGATTCTTCTCCCAGCGTTGCCTCCATGCGGTTACCGGCACGACGATAGCCAGAGGAAGGTTCTTCGCGTGACCGGGATTGAGTATGACCACCGGCCGAGATTTCTGGATCTCATCCCCAATCGTTGGGTCGAGATTTGCCTGGTATAGGTCACCGGTCCTCAAACGGTTCTCCCGCTATGGACTCAAAGACGTCCTCGTGACCCTCCGCGTAGCCTTCCATCGCCTTCTGTCGCTCGAGCTCACGGAGCTTTCTCTTGTCGGCCCGGATCTTCTCGCGGATCGCTGCACGCATGTACTCGCTCTTGCTCCCATACTCGAGGGTTTCACAGACCCTATCGATGAACTCGAGATCTTCCGGCTCCAGCTGCACCTTCTGTGTGAGTTTCATGGCTTTAAAAGAATAGCACAGATAGGGCCTAATTACTAGGCCCACTAATGTGTACTTTTATTGGGACGATCAAATTGGCCCGATCGCCGCGCGGGTTTGCCTGGCGGTCTATTTAAACGGACTTCGAAGCACGATGCTGACGACTATTGTGAAGCGCTACGTGGTATTGAACGAGCTGAAGACCGAGGGGTTATTCTAGACTACGCCCTCGGCGGCGCGGTGGCCGCGCTTTTCTACATTGAGCCGATCGAAACCCACGACCTGGACGTCTTCATCTCCCTGCCACAAATACGCAATAGCAAGGGGTACGTGCCAGATCAAAACCACGTCGTTGTCGAGGGAGTTCCTGGAAGACCCTCGTAGACTTCATCGTAGAGTCGCCCTAGCTCAGGCTTCTTGGCAAGCCTGTTGAAGGCGCGATTGAGAGCGCGTACGTACGTCTGAGCTTGCTCGAGGCCCCAAGTTTCCGCCGTGTAAGCCCAAATGCCGTCTAGGTCGGCGCGGGCCTTCGGCCGGAGAGCGAAATTAAGCACGCTTTCGGTCGAGCGTTTTGTCCGCGATGAATGCCTCTACGTCGAACGGTTCCGCCGGGCCACTTTCCAAGCCTTCTTCGATCGCGGCCCGCAGCGCCGTTAGTTTAGCCTCGCGTTCCTCAAGGAGCCGCAGCCCGGCCCGGACGACTTCGCTCGCGTTGCCGTAACGTCCCTTGGAAAGAGCTGTTCCTCCAGGAACTCGGCGAAGTGTTCGCCAAGCGCGATACTCGTGTTCTTCCCCACGTGATTCCCCCCGCTCTGTACCAATAGATACTGTCTCTTGGTAGTCTCGAAAGTTCAATTCCCGGCAAATCGGTCTCCTTGGCGCGAATGACGCAACCCCATCCCTAAGGAAGCGTGGTTCCCGTGCAGAAGCCGCAGGCGTGTGTCTTCGCGACAGCGTATTTAACATAATACATCTTATCGGACCTTGGATTGTAGGGCGCAATATGCAAAATGTCGGGTTTTCGCAACTTAGAAATGTCGGTTTTCAGGCATCCTTGTCGGGCCTGAGGCCGACATGGGAGGATGCGAGGACCCTGACCATGAGCGTGAAGGAGCTGGATCGGGTTGAGTTATTGCGCCGAGTGATCGGGAGACGGACGACGCAGTGGCAAGGGGCTGCTCAACTTGGGCTTAGCCTCCGCCAGTTGAAGGATTGTGCCGGGCGTTGCGCCGGCAAGGAGCCTCCGGGCTGGTGTCGCGTAAGCGTGGGTGTCCCAGCAACCGAAAGCTTCCGGCGGGACTTCGCGAACATGTGCTGAGCCTGGTCCGGCTCACACTGACCTCCCCTTGAAGCGACTGACGGAGAAAGTGCTTCTATTGCGAGCGGACCTGGATTGGTCTACTCCACCGGACCGGGGTAGTGCCCTGGACTATGGTTGCGACGGACTCGGAGGAACCCGGAGGGGCGTGAATTCTTTAAGAAGAGTCCCGGGAGGGCGGACGTCGCGGAGAAGGTGTTCCGATCGCAAGCGAACCAGCGTATCGCCTCCGGCCGATTCCAAGTAATAGACGTCCTTCGGATCGACCGGCACTTGGTGGAACTCAGAGACGCTTAGGGCCTCATCCCGCCAATAACGATACCCCAACCTCAAATTGACAAGCTGATCGAATGGTCTGTATTCTGTTTGTAACTCTAAATACTTCCACAATCCATGAAAACCACGACTGACGGGAACGTGGACGTTAAGCGTCCTGACGAAGTCGAACTGCTCCGCGAGGCCCTGAACGACCTGTCGGACCTGCCAAATGGCTTGGCATCCGGCCTGCTGGATCTTCTCAACAAGAAGGACGACAAACATCGCGCCGCGTCAATACGTGAGTTGATCGAGGAGTTCGCCAGGCGCATTTCGAGTACTCCGTTCTCCTTTGGCTTCGCCACCGGGCGCCAATCTTCCCGGTCGTGCTCTATCTCCAAGGCGGAGAAGGCCTGACAGACGAAGAGTACCAAGTGAGTCTCTTCGGACGGGAGCTCTTCCGGTTTCGTTATGCCAGCGTGGGGCTGGCACATCTTCTGGCTGAGGAGTATCTTGAAAGCGGACCCCTCGGGGTGGCACTCTTGTTCTAGTTCAGTTGAAACGTGACACCAACCGGCTCCAAGATAAGGAGCCCAGAGGAGTCACAGATGAGCCATCAAACCCGCCGAAAGTTCAGCGCCGAGGAAAAGGCCGCGTTGCTGCGCCAGCACCTTGTGGACAAGAAGCCCGTGTCGGACGTGTGCGACGAGCACGGCATCCAGCCGAGCGTGTTCTACAACGGGCAGGAGGAAAGGCTCGCGCGCGAGATCGAATCGTTGAGGGCAAAGCTCGCGAAGAAGGACAACGTGATCGCGGAGGTGTCGGAAGAGTTTGTACGCCTAAAAAAAGAACTTGGGGAGCCCTGACGGGTCGCTGGGTCCCCCCCGATACCCGAGACGAGGTCGTGGACTTCGTGACGAAGTGGTCGGCTACAACCGAGCTGCCGGCGACGCGGTTCGCAGCGTGGTTGGGTGTCGCCCGTGGAAAATACTACGCGTGGAAAGACCACTACGGCCGCGCCCACGAGCATAACGGCAAGATTCCGCGAGATCACTGGATCGAAGCGCGGGAGCGAGAGGCGATCCTCGACTACTTCGATGCCCATCCCCTCGACGGCTATCGTCGCCTAAGCTTCATGATGCTCGACGAGGATGTCGTCGCCGTGAGCCCGTCGACGGCGTTCCGGACGCTGCGGGACGCGGGCCGTCTCGATCGCTTCAATGGTCGGCCATCGAAGAAGGGTAGCGGATTCGTGCAGCCTGACGGGGCTCACAAGCACTGGCATATCGACATCTCGTACCTCAACCTCGCCGGGACCTTCTACTATCTGTGCTCGATTCTCGACGGCTACAGCCGTTTCATTGTCCATTGGGAAATCCGCGAGTCGATGAAGGAGTCCGAAGTCGAGACCATCCTGCAGCGAGCACGCGAGAAGTTTCCCGATGCTCGCCCTCGCATCATCAGCGACAACGGACCGCAGTTCATCGCTCGCGACTTCAAGGCGTTCATTCGACTCTCAGGCATGACCCACGTTCGAACCGCACCCTACTACCCGCAGTCCAACGGCAAGATCGAGGCGTGGCACAAGACGCTCAAAACCACGACCATCCGGCCCAATGCTCCAGCGTCCGTCGACGACGCCCGTCGCCTCGTCGCGTCCTTCGTCACCTACTACAACGACAAGCGTCTTCACAGCGCCACAGGCTACATCGCACCCGCCGACAAGCTCGCTGGCCGAGAACACATCATCTGGACCCAACGCGATGCTAAGCTCGAGGCGGCTCGCGAGCTTCGACGTCAACGCCGCGCTCAACTCCGGGAGATACCAGCGTGATCGTCCGTTTCAACAGCCTCAGTCCAACACGTGTTCGACTGCGTTATCCTGCTAACCGCAATGTCGCGTTCCCGCTGAACCAATACACTGTGGGGACGACACCGTTGGGAATTGTGGTAGCCGCTTCGAGGTAGTCTTCGTGTACTGCCAGGCTGAGGTGGGGATAGCTCGTAAACGAGCCACGTTTTGGCCGGTCAGCCAGCGATAGAAAGTCCCAAACTCCCCTTTCACCGCGACCCGTGATCGCGCTGCGCCCCGGAGCGACAGGGTCAACACCTAAGCTCTTGAGCGACTTGTCCTTCCGAAATTCCCCCATTGCGAGGTTGAGCAGCCGCTTGCCCTCCCCGTAGGTATATGGGTTGTCGGCTGAGAACTGGAATCCGTCGAACATGGTTAACGTTCCTTCCGTTAGATACTGCTCGCGAGCCAAACGCACCTCGGCGGCTGAAGATAAGCCCGCAGCCGTTCGCCCCACTCGCTCCGCGTGGTGTCTTTTCCAAGCCATTCGTACAACCCAGACCAAGTCAGGTGGATTGCTCGCTTGACGCGCACATCAGCCTTGGTGAGAACTACTCGTGTAACTCGGTCAAACCCGCGGCGGCGCAGGGTCTGCTCGTGACGTGCAAGCTGGTCTTCGGTCAGGGGCGCCTGAACCTCGCTCTCGATCAGTAGGCACCACGCAGCTCCGTCATGGATGACGATATCCGGCAATCCCTTACGCTCGACCTCTTCCTCGGGTTCGGGTGGGTCGCCGGGGAGGCTTTGCTCATCGATCAGTAGCTTCCCGTCGCGACCTGGCGGCTTCACGCCAATCCACGCGAGAAACCCTCCGAGGAGTGCTCGATCCTCGTGCAAAGAGACCGCCAGAGCATGGCTTAGCCGATTCTCAGGCTGGTTGTATTGGTCGAATAGGTTTCGCATCTTCGGAGATTCAAGGTCGGCCGTTGATAGCAGTCTCGAGGTCAGCCAATGTCTCCATCAGTTTGTCGAAATCGGGCGGCTCGTCGAAGAACATTTCGCTCATTTTTCCATAGTCCGCTCTCAGCTCTGCGGCCAGGCGATCATGGGGCACGAGCCTGAGGGTCCCCGGACGAGCCTCGTCGTACTTGGCCCAAGCCGAGCGAAAGAATCGACGTTTGTGCTCCGCTACTGCGAGGAGGAGGTCCAGGTCCCGCAATGCCCTCTCCCGTACGTCGCTAAGGGCGAGCATGGCGAGATCATAGTAATGTCGCGATTTTCGTTCATTAGCGCTCGCCTTCCCTACCCTATGGTACTCGGCGTGCAAGATCGTAGCCTTCTCCCAAAATGTTCGCTCGGCCTCCAATGTATTGACCGAAGAGACAGCACGGCTAAAGGAGTCAGGGAACACCTCAGCCGTGTACGGTCTGATTTCGTAAACCTGCGCAGGCCAATGATCCGACCGGGCTCCGAATTCGAGTTGCACCGCGGGCTCAACGTAGGAGGAGCTCCCAGGATCTACGGCTGAAGGTATTGCAGGATAAGAGAATACAACCAGAAGGGGCCGTTCGCTATCGATCTCCAGACGCCAGGAAGAGGAGTCTCCGAGCACTTCTAAGAAGATCGACTTGAGGTTGGGTACAAGGCGGTCCCGCAAATAGGCGATCGCTTCGACTTGTAACTCGTCGAGGAGTCTTTCCGTTTCCTTCCCGCTAGGCGCATTCGCTGGGTCTCGCTCGTCCCGAAAACCGAAATCGTGGCGATCCAAAGACAAGTCGATGTCTTCAGAGAACCTATTGATGACTCCGAAGACCTTCGAAAGTGAAGTTCCACCCTTGAACAATAGAGAGGGAGGTTCTTGCCGTTCCTGGAAGAGCTTGCTCAGTGTCCAGCAGACCCAAAAGTCTTTTTCGATGATCGCGTCATCAAGGTTGCGGCGATTGGCTGTTTCCCGGCAAAGCTCCGCACGCTCTTGAGCCGCGCGGGCTATCCCATCCACACGCTATTCCTTATTAGGTGCCCGCAATTTGCCTGATCACCTCTCGTGTCCAGTCCGGAGCACGGGCTACATAACGCTTGAGGTCTTTTTTCTGCTGAGGGGACAAGACCTTCCGTAGTTTGATAATGGTGTCGTCTCGCACCTGGTCTTTCCCGAAGTAGCGCAAGGCCTGGAACACAGTTCCGGACGGCAGACCGGCACCAACCAGATTTCTCTTAGAAGCGTGGCGGAGTGAAATGCTCTGATTGCCAATCTTGATCGTTCGGGATGGGCCGTCCGTTAGATAGACAACCTTCGCCGGGACCTGATCCGTGAGGCCCAGAGTATTCGCTGCTCGAGCGCCTGTAATTTGAATCTTGCTGCCAGTTTGTCGAGCCATTGCCTGAGCAACAACGATGGGAGCGGGCGACAGCAACCCCAGGCTCTTGCTGGTTTTGGGGTAGTCATATAGCCCCCAATTGAGCCGGCGGATCACCCCCTTACGGGCGAGACGAGAGAGCGTCTGATCGACCGCAGCACGACTCCCGATATCAAGGAAGTCTTTGGCAGAAAACACACTTCCCCGTCCCTTGTGTTGGATCCGTTGAAGAAGGCTTTTGCTGACAGTCACTTTCCTTGATCTCCTGTCAGAAATTATACCCTATATTTCTGACAAATGGAAGTCCAATCCTGCGGCCTTCCGCTGCAGTATAGATACTGGAGCTGAAGGAGTAAGCCCTCAGGTTAACCCATTCCTTGGCAACTACTTACGTCTGATTCTCGTCAACGGTAACCCAGTACTATGTAGACTACCGGGTTACCGTCATGCCAAGGTTCCAATGACCCCCGATCCTTAGGCCGGTCTCTTCCGACCATCATCAGTTACTTTAGCTCCCTCCCCCAACGTGTTTTCACACTTCTGCGGTGCTCCAGGAAAAACAGGGCGAGTGGGAAGTCACTGGTGGCGTCGGATCAGAGCAGTTTACTCAATTCCTTTTCTTGAACAGTGTGCCCTTCACAACGTGGAGCTTAAATTCCCCCACGCGAAGCACCGTCGCCTCGTCTGGGGCGAGGCCGACACTCTTCCATTTCAGCTCGCCCTATCGATCCAACCAGGATCCTACCGGCCTCACGGCTCTGGGATGCCCATTCATGGGTTGACCAAGTCTCCTGGGGCCACCGTGTACGCCAACCGGAATCGACGTGGCTTTCAGCAGAATAGCTCGCGGGAGCTCCCAGGTCGCTCGTTATGGCCGACCGGAGCGTGTCAACAACATTGAGACACCCGGGAGCTGCATTTAGTGAGCCTCGATTGGTGTCAGGAGGCTCGTGACGTGGTTTTTGTCCACGTCTGCCTGGATCGAGATCTCGTTACGTGGAGCGGAAAAAGGGGGGACCCCAGGTATGGACCACCCGGAGAAAGTGGTTCCTAGGCGATCCTCGCGCGTCTTTTTCTCAGGTGGAGGGTTGATCCAAGCCTGAGACGGCAAAACAGGGGGTTGAGGTCTTCCACGGACGAAGCGTTCGGGATGAGCCCGATGAGCGGCGAGGAGCGTGTGTCGGCGAGCCGCGTTGAGTTGTTCGGCGCGACCCTGATGAACGACGGCCGGTGTCATGAGACCGATTCCCGAGTGCCGGTGTTCGTAGTTGTAGTAGTCGAAGAAGTTGCGGGAGAACAGGCGAGCATCTTCGATGGAGCCGAAACGACGCGGGAACTGGGGGCAATACTTCAGCGTCTTGAACTGAGACTCGGAGTAGGGATTGTCGTTCGAGACGTGAGGTCGGGAGTGAGTCTTGGTCACGCCGAGATCGGCCAGGAGCAAGGCGACGGACTTGCTTCGCATCGAGCTGCCCCGATCCGCGTGGATGGTGAGCTGGCCTGGTTCAATGCCTTGCTTGCGACAGCTCTCGCCGATGAGACGACGAGCGAGCTCGGCGCTTTCTCGGTGAGCCAGCATCCAGCCCGTCACGTAGCGGGAGAAGATGTCCAGGATGACGTAGAGGTAGTAGTAGGTCCACTTGACCGGACCACGAAGTTTCGTGATGTCCCACGACCAAACCTGGTTCGGGGTTTCGGCCAACAGCTCCGGCTTGCGGTAGTTCGGATGGCGCAGCTGGTTCCGGCGTTCTCGGACTTCTCCGTGCTCCGACAATATCCGATACATCGTGCGGATCGAGCAGTAGTAGGTTCCCTCGTCCAGAAGCGTGGCCCACATTTCGGCGGGCGCCTTGTCGACAAACTGCTCGGAGTGCAAGGCGCCGAGCACCTGCTCTCGCTCGGTTTCGCCAAGGGCTCGGTGGGGCCGAGGGCGACGCTTCGGTCTGGACGTCACCGGCCGACGACGACGATACAGCGTAGAACGAACGACTCCCAGGGCCTCACACGCTTCCGCTGTCTGTCCAATCCGTCCCGCCAGCTCCTCGGCCGCCGCCATCAATCGTTCTCGTCGCTGTCGGGCGGATTCAGGGGGATCCCCAGGAGCTCGGAGGCTTTTTTTTGGATCTCGAGCATCGTCTCCACCCGAGCGAGGCGACGCTTCAGTCGCGTGTTCTCGCGCGCGAGTTCCTTGACTCGAGGATCCTCGACCTTGCCCTTTCGTCCCCGCTTGATTGCGGCGAGCCCGACCCGGGAATCGTTGACGGTACCGAGCGATCACCTCCCGACCCTTCTTCAGCCCTTGCTCGTAGCTGTTCGCATGGAACGACTCAAGGATGGCCCGATGTTCTCGAGGCGGTGCTTCTGGCAATCTCATCCCGCTGGCGACGCCAACTCGACAGGAGCGACGAGTACAGTCCTTCTCGACGCAGAAGCGCTCCCACATCGCCATCGCCCTTGCAGGCATCCGCTTCACGCAGTATCCGCAGCTTGTACTCCGCGGTAAAGCGTCGACGCTTCGCTTGTTCACTCACTTCGGGATCCGGGGCCACCACTGCTTCGCGGCGGGCGGGCTCTACAGTCGCCCTTCCGGCTCCTTCCGACCCCGCCAAGTTCGTCTTCTCAGTCAACAGACTCATTCATGATCCTCCTCCGCCTTCCACACTAATTTCAAGGGGCGGAGTGTCTCAAGCATGTTGGCACGGAGGGGACATCGAATTTGCTTACTATCCGGCAAGAACACCAACCAACTCGCCGTGAAAGAGACCAGGCTGCCCGACGGAGTTATTGTGACGGTAACGGATCTCGAACGCACCCTCGTAGATATCGTCGTACGGCCGGCCTATTCCGGAGGGATTGCAAAAGTGCTGGAAGCCTACCGTGCTGCGTCGAAAAGGGTATCCGTTACGCGTCTTGCAACGCTGTTGACCCGACTCGACCACGCCTATCCCTATAGACAGGCCGTCGGGTTCTGCCTAGAAGCAAGTGGCGGGTTTACGTCGAAAGAGCTCCAAAGAATGGCGTTTGCACTACCCTCGGCTGATCAACCGTAAGCGATCCTCTAAGACCAAGGCTTCCGCACAGTGAAATGCTCGGGCAACAGACAGCGGGGCTTTAGAACGAGTACGGATTCGAGCTGCTCAACAAGTCCGACCGGGCCGGTGAGAGAACGGCATCTTCGCGCCCGGTGAAGCTGACGGTCGCCTTCGGCAACCGCTTTTGTTGGTCGAAAACCTGTTCGTGAAGAGATGCTCCCGTGTCTCAAGCGAACGCCTGGCTAGTTTGGCCTCATCCCACCAATACGATACCCAAAACCTTAAATTGACAAGCTGATCAGAAGGTCTGTATTCTACTTGTAACTCTAAAACCTTCCACACTCAATGAAAACCACGACTGACGGGAACGTGGACGTTAAGTGTCCTGACGAGGTGGAACTCCTCCGCGAGGCCCTCGACGACCTCTCGGACTTGCCACATGGTTTGGCATCCGGTCTACTGGAGCTTCTCACTAATAAGGACGACAAACATCGCCCCACGTCGATACGTGAGCTCATCGAGGAGTTCGCTCGTGAGTGAGCGCCTGCATCGCCTCGCCATGAAGGCCTTCCGGGGTGTCCCTGGTGAGCTAGTTGTCGACTTTGGCGAAGGCCAAAGCATGGCGGTCTTCGGTGACAACGGCACTGGGAAGAGCACGATCGCGGATGCCCTCGAGTGGTATTTCACCGGGCAGATCGAGCTTCTAACTCACGAGGGGCGCCAACACGCCATCCGGAACGTGACGCATGGCGACGACGACGCTACGGTCGTTGAGGTCGCGACGAATGGCTCCTTGGGTGGTGAGATCACGTGCAAGGACGGGGCTGCCGCCAATATCTCTGAGTTATCACGGAGGGAAACTCTCCTCCTGCGCGGCCGGACCTTGGCGGATTTCATTAACAAGACCAAGTCGGAGAAGTGGAAAGCTTTGGCGGAGATTCTCGGCCTCGAGGAAATTGAAGGGCTCCGCCAGGATCTCCAGCGGGCACACAATGATCTTCGAAAGGATGCGAAGGCCGCCGAGACGGAATTCAAGGCTTGTTGCGAGAGTCTTGGTCTCTCAGCAAAGGAGTCAGCAGAAGATACTCTCCTTGCCAAGATACGAGAGGCTTGCGACAAAGTGGGCATTTCCCCACCGTCTTCGCTTCAGGACGTGGCCGACGAGACCTGGTACCCATCGGGTGCCTCCAACGGCAATCCATCAGATCGTGCGACGGGCGTTCAGGGGCTCAATACTGCACTGAAGAGTCTGCCGGCTCCGGCATTCGACATGTCAGCTGTCGAGGAGTGGAACGGACTGCTCTCTTCTGCTCAGGCGGCGGACGTAGCACGGTTCCGCTTACTGAAGGAGGCGGATAACTTGCTGCAGAGCTCGCCCGACGGCTCGGCGTGCCCGCTCTGCGGTCAACCGATTCCAAGAGAGAAACTCGTCCTGCAGGTAAGAGAAGCCGTCACGGGACTTCAAGAAGCGGCTGAGGAGCTCGAGGGTCGAAGGAGTGACCTCCAGCATGTCATCGATGAGCTCTCGGATGCAGAAAGCCGGCGTCAGACACTTATGGAACGCGGCGGAGTGCTGGAGCTCTCCTTTGCGCAGCTGCCATCCGACCCGAGAGACGCAGTGCGCGCATCCCTTCGGGAAAGAAAGCCCGTCGATCCAGCCGCTCTTACGAACTTCGAGCAAAACCTCATCCAATGGGACGGCGCAGCAAGACAGCTATGCCAGGATGCATCTCCACCGTCGTCCGAGACAGAGCAGGATGCCATCCTGGAGCTCGCGAGTCTCTGCGAGAAATCAAAGGTGTGGACGCGGGCCAAAGGTAACGCCGCGCGTCTGCAGAAGGCTAGAGGTTTTGCAGACAAAATCCTCAAGGCTTACCAGAAGCGGCAGAAAACCTACCTGTCCAAGATACTCAAAGAAATCTCCGGTCGCGTCGCCGATATCTACGAGAAACTCCATCCGGGCGAGGGTCTCACTGGGATCGCCGTAGAGCCCTGGACCGCCAAAGGCATTGAGTTGGCGATCGACTTTCACGGCACGCGCCAGCGGCCACCTCACGGGGTTTTGAGCGAGTCCCATCTCAACTCGCTGGCTATCGCACTCTTTCTAGCGATGGCTGAAACCTTCAATCAGAAGTTGGGTTTTCTCGTTCTCGACGACGTCGTGAACAGCTTTGACCTCGAGCATCGCGGCCAGTTAGCAAGCCTTCTCGCCAACGAATTCTCCGACTGGCAGCTCATCGTCCTGACGCACGACCATCTGTTTTTTGAACAGCTTGTGCGGCGAGCCCCCGCCTGGAAGAAGCTTGAGTTCACGTCCTGGAGTCATGAGGAGGGTCCTCGGACGACTCGTTATGAAACCGGCGGGATGTTGGCCAAAGCGCGGAAGTGTCTCGAAGACGACGACCTGACCGGGGCCGCGACCAAGGCCCGACGAGCTCTAGAGGAATTGCTCCAGGAGGTCTGTCAGGGAATTGCTGCTCCCCTGCCCTTCCGCCGTGGTGCAGGCAACGACCGGAGGGAGATCGTCGAGCTCTTTTCCGGGTTGCGTAGGGGCCTCGACAAGTACGCAAAGCAAATGTTTCGAGAATTGAAGCCTCTGCTCGCGGATCTGGAAGCGGATGTTCAAGTGGCCCTCAACGTTGAGGCACACGCTAGCCAAGGCAAAGCCGCGACTAGTGAGGTCAGAGTCGCGCTTGAGCGGATCGGGCAACTGGATGACGTTTGGTCGTGCCCCTCGTGCCAGACCCGAATCTGGCTCATCGGTACGCCACAGTCGGCGATGTGCAAGTGCGGAAAGGGTCGTTATCCACCGGTCCCGGTCCCCGAGGCCCAGTCTGCCAACAAATAGACGGTGCGTGTTGCAGGAGATGCACCGTTGACGCGAACTCTTCTTTTGTTGATGTCTTGAAGGAGGCGAAGTGCGAGCTGACCCACTAACGCTAACGGCGGTCTTTGGCAAGGACGTTCGGTACGTCGTCCCCATGTTTCAGCGACCATATGTTTGGAACATGAAGGAGCACTGGGAGCCTCTCTGGGATGACATTCGGGGTGTCACTGAGCGGGTAGAGGATGCCAGGGTAAAAGCGGCAGCAACGGGGGAACAAGACGCCGCACCACCACACTTCCTTGGTGCTATCGTTCTGGAGCTGATGCACACCGGGAGTGGCGCGATCGAAACCCGCAGCGTGATTGACGGGCAGCAGCGTTTGACGACGCTACAAGTTTTCATCGCCGCCGCGAAGGCGACTGCTGACTCCTTCGGGCTGGAGCAACAGGGACGTCTCCTGGGCAAGCTCCTCCTAAACGATCCCGACCTAGTCCATGAGCCCGACCATGAGTTCAAAGTCTGGCCGACAAACTCAGACCGCGACGCCTTCAGAGCCGTGATGGGCGAGGAGCCGCTGTCCGCGCTTCCCCAAACGGCGTCCATGAAGCTGGGGACAACGATGCAATACTTCAAGAGCGTCGTTGATACGTGGGCGCGTGAAGTACCTGAGGACGAGCGCGAGGCACGTTTCTCCGCGTTGGTGTCAACCCTGCGCGCGCATATCAAGGTGGTCGCGATTGACTTGGATCTAGAGGACAATGCTCAGGTCATCTTCGAAACCTTGAACGCGCGCGGAACGCCTCTGCAGGCAGCGGATCTGATCAAAAACCTGTTGTTCCAGCGCGCCGATAAAGAAGGGGCAACGGTCGACGTTCTCTACGAGAAGCACTGGGCGCCATTCGATCGGGAGTCGTGGCGACGAGAGGTCCGCCAGGGGCGGTTGATGCGGCCTACGCTCGATGTGTTTCTCAGCCACTGGCTTGCGATGGTGAAGGAGCATGAGACCCTCATTCACCAACTCTATCCAGCGCTCCGGGACTACGTGAACAGCTCAGGCTTGCGCGCCGCAGAAGTCATGGCGGATCTGTCGCGATCGTCTGGGATCTATCTCGAGATGCAGCAATACCCGCGGCGAAGCGCGGAGGGTCAGTTCTTCTATCGCCAAACCCTCATGGACACTACGACCACGGTGTCTCTTTTGTTGTACCTTTTCCGGCTTGGCGCAGACGAGTTCCTACCAGCACGCCGAGCAAAAGCACTCAAGGTTCTGGAAAGCTATCTCGTGCGCCGTATGCTGTGTCGGCTCACCGGGAAGTCCTACAACCAGATATTCCTCGCCCTCCTCGCCGAAGTGAAGAAACGACCGGCATCCGCTGATATCGTGTTCGTGGAGTTCTTTCAGCGCCAGGGAGGCGAGAGCCGATCATGGCCGACCGATGCCGAGGTCCGGGACAGCATCTCGTCGACGCCGCTGTACACGGCTCTTTCTAGAAGCCGCGTTCGGCTGGTTCTGGAAGCGCTTGAACAGGCGATGCGAACCGACCTCAGTGAGAACGCTCAAGCTGACTCGGTCCTCACCATCGAACATCTCCTTCCGCAAAACTGGAAGGAGCACTGGCCTTTGCCAGCCGATGTGGATCCGGAACTCGGCGCTGTAACCCGGGACAAAATCAAGCACACCCTGGGCAACCTGACGCTGGTCACAGGCAAGCTCAACAGCGTGGAATCCAACCGTGGCTGGACGGAAAAGAAGGAAGCCCTTCGCGAACACAGCGTTCTGCGTATGAACTTGCGCCTCTTGAAGGATGACCCAGCCGCGTGGGACGAGCGATCGATCACGGCGCGTAGCGCGGAGCTCGCGGAGATGGTCCTGCAGCTATGGCCTGGCCCTGACTCAACCTTGTGGCAGCAAGCGCCGAGCGCCTCGACCCTCGCTAGTGGGCAAGAGCGCGTTGCTGAATCCCCGGCGCCGGTGACCTCATCGGTCAATGACGCGCCAAAAACGGCCGACGAGCTCGTCCGGATGGTGATTGAAACGCGCGCTCCTGTGGGCGTGGGGCGGATGCTCGCGGAGGCGCTCGTGGGCGAGCTACAGTCGTGGTCTGAAGTGCTCGCCAAACCCGGAGAGACCACGAAGACGGAGGATGGCCTGACGAACTACATCATGCTGCATCGTCGGAAGTCGGGCGTCGGGTCATTCCTTTACGTTCGGCCCAAGGCCGACCACGTGCGCCTCGACTTCCGGCTGCCTCGCGAGTACGCCGACGGTCACGCGCATGCCGTCGGGCGCGACGTATCCGCTCGTAATATTTACCAAGTCCGGATGCGGCTGAAATCCTTGGACGATGTACCCGAGGCCCTTGATCTGGCGCGAGCCGCGTTCGAAAACGCGGGCGGCTAGCAAGGGTCGGGCGCAGCCCGAACCCGAGGAATCACTGCAGAGATAGGAGAGCCAAATGGCAGCTCGTCCCAAGGACTTGAACGGACACCTGGCTCTCTACCCCTATCTACAGAAGGAGCTTCCGAACGAGGATTACTGGCTATTTCAAATGCTGGCCTCGCGACTTGTGACCGCGTTTGGCATCTGGCTACCTAAGGAGGTCTACGCCCGCTTTCCAATATTGCTTCCCCATGTCATTCGCGCCGAGTCCGCCAATGGAGGAGGGAAAGCAGAAACCTCGGGTTCTCCTGATAAGAACGGGTACCTGCTGGACACTAACATCCTGATCAGAAATCTAGTCAAATCTCTTCCTTTCGATTCGCCACGAAGTCATTATCAGGGCCGTCGCATCGGCAGCGCACCTGGATGGGTGGCTGCACACGTGTGGCAAGTCAGGGAAGACGGGCAACGACCGACTCGCCATCACGTCACGAACTCCTTCGTGCCCAATCTCGTTTGGTTACCCAAAACTCTCGCGACACTCAGTGACCACAACCCGTTTGTTCAACAATATCTTCAGGCGCTCTCGCACAAGATCTATTCTGGGGTAGAGCAGCGTCAGGCCATGAAGAAAATCACGGCAAATGCGTGGCGCCAGTTGGAGATTCCGGAGATTCCTCCAGATGGACTGCCGGATCCCTCCAAGCTTAACTACTTTGCGCTAGATGATGTTTGGCTTCAGAAACTGAGGTCAGGCGTCGCTGACGTTTTGAAGTCTCTTGAGCGCACCTCTCGCCGTAAGGAACCCGTCGAAACCCTCCTACCTAAGAGATATCGAGATGGGCTGCGAGAGCTTGGGGGCAAAGCGACTGTTGAAATCCGTGCTTGGCTCAAGGAGTATCGTGACGCACTAGATAGTGCGGCTCGGCCGTAGCGACTACAAGGGCTCCTGCCTCGGGCTCACGAACCAGCACCCTCGTGCAGCTGCTCCGCATAAGCCACAATCTGGTCGCGCACGGCTAACTTGCCGCGCCAGGATTTGGGAATCCCCTCCTCCCCGTAGTAGGCACCCGCGAGTTGGCCATAGACCGCGCCCGTTGTATCGGCGTCGTCACCGAGATTGACAGCAAGTAGACATCCGTCTTGGAAAGACTCGCTCTGATGAAAGGCCCAAAGGGCCGCTTCGAGGGAACGGACCACATAGCCGGTACCTTGGATCTGCAGTGTTTCTTTGCTCTTGAAGGAACCTGCGGCGATCTCATCAATCTCGCGGATTAAATGGCGCTTGTCCCAGAGGCCGGGCACGGGAGTGTAGCGCTCCGAGAGCAACTGGTCTTTCGACTCGCCCGAGAGGGCGCCGACTAGCAAAGCGCCCAAATAACGACAAGCATCGATGCAGACCACGGTGCCATGAGTTGTTCGGGAGCTCTCCCCGGCTTTCTCGATGGCCCCTCGGGGATCGCGGGAATAGAACATTGGCACCGGTGCGAGGCGCATGATCGAGCCGTTCCCTGCTGACATCTCTTCCTGGCCGCCCGGGTATGGCTCTCGAGTCTTTTCAAACCGGTGGAGTGCCGCGCGGACGGTGCCGCCAATGTCGAAACAGCGACCGTTACTGCTGAGGTATCCCTCTCGGTACCACCTTACGTAGCGCTCGAGTTGATCGATGGGGTCGAACCCCTTTGTTTCAATCAGGCTATCGGCGAGGCAGAGCGCCATCGACGTGTCGTCGGTCCACTCCCCAGGCTTGAGGTCGAAGGGCCCACCTCCGATGATGTCGTCGATGGGTTCGAAGGAATCTGGACTCCTGAACTCAAGGGTTGTCCCTAAGGCGTCCCCGACGGCAAGGCCGAGGAGACAGCCGCGATAGCGAGCGTTCGCATCCATAACTCAGGGCCTACTGACGGGCTGAGTCTTCTTGGCTCCGAAATCCTTCTTCCCCTGCGCGATCAATCGTACAGGACCGCGCCCTCACCGGTGTCCTCCAGCCGCGTAGAGCGGCACTTCGGGCACCGGGGATTGGCCCGGACGGTGAAGCTTCCGCCACATCGGCAGGACCCTGCGACGCGTTGGAACCTTCGCTCTTCGTTTCGGACCCTCCGCTTGTAGGCTTCCACGCTCATACGCTCACCCCGATAGTTGTCTATGCGGATTTGGTTGTAGGCAACGGACTTCTCCTTTCCGCACCGGGTGCAATGGAGGAGCTGGAATGTGATGCCTCCGCCCACGTTGATTTCGCAACGGTGCCCGCACTCCTTACACGCTACCTGGTAGCTCCTCCCCATTTGCGTCCTCCTGCGGATCCCAACCGAAACGATTTCTCTGAAACAAGTGCGCTAGGCCTAATTCTGTGGTTTCCACAATTGTGGAGGACAATCGGAGATTTGGCAAAACCGGCCGTCATTGAACGTGGTTGCCAATCTCAGCCTCGCCAGACGGGACCGCCAGACCCTGTTGAGCGTCAAGATGTGTCGTTGCCAACAACAACCTAACCGGACGCGGGTCCGGAGCGAGTACCCAAAAGTAACACTTCACTCTTCGCGCCTATCGCGAAATCTCCCGGCCATTCGAGGGAGGACAGCGGGTCCCAATTTCGTCTCTCTTTTGAGAGAAGGCGATGGGACACGACCAGCTCTTCAAAGCGATTCTGGAGAAGTTCTTCAAGGACTTCCTGGAGATCAGTTTGCTGGAGCACGAGGGGTTGGGCTACGGCCGTGCTTAGCGAATTCACAACAACCGTGCTCATCTGTGCGGTTGCCCTCCTTGTCGGCAGCGTCGGTTCTTTATTTCTCGTACGTGTTTCCCTGGGCTCGGAGTCCGAGGTAGAAGAGCTTCGCTACCGACGAAACGTATGGCATGTCAGGCCTGAGGCCTCTCCGGACGGACGCTTTCTCGCCTTCGCGGCCATGACCTTTTCGGCCAACGTTTGGATGATTGAGGGTTTCTAGAAGATGCCCCTCGCGTCCGGCGCTCGACTCGGCCAATACCAGATCGTCGAACCCATTGGTGCGGGCGGAATGGGAGAGGTTTATCGCGCGCGAGACACAAAGCTCGAGCGTGAAGTCGCTATCAAAGTCCTACCTGATGAGCTCTCGAAAGATGCCGAACGGCTTTCGAGATTCGAAAGAGAAGCCAAGCTCCTCGCCGCGCTTAACCACCCGAACGTTGCGACGCTCTACGGGTTCGAAGACGGTTATCTGGTCATGGAGCTGGTCGAGGGTGACACCCTTGCGGAGCAGATCGCGCGTGGCCCGATTTCCGTGGATGAGGCCCTACCTCTATTTATACAGATTGCCGAAGGACTCGAAGCGGCGCACGAAAAAGGCATCATTCATCGGGACCTGAAGCCGGCGAACATCAAGGTCACGCCAGAGGGCAAAGTCAAGATCCTCGACTTCGGGCTGGCCAAGGCCTTCGCGCCGCCGGAGGCTGAGGTCGATGATTCATCACAATCCCCCACCCTAACCAGAGGCACCGCGCTCGGTGCGATCATGGGTACGGCTTCTTACATGTCCCCCGAGCAAGCTCGCGGTAAATCGGTCGACAAGCGGACGGACATCTGGGCCTTCGGGTGCTGCCTCTACGAAGCGCTCACCGGAAGGAAAGCATTCCGTGGCGAGAACGCCTCCGATATCATCGCCAGGGTCATCGAGCGCGAGCCACAATGGCGTCTCCTACCGCCAGAAACGAGCCCCAAGCTGAGAGAACTGCTCGCACGTTGCCTGGAAAAGGACCGCCGCCTTCGAAAGCAATCGATTGGAGACACGAGGACCGATCTCGAGCGGATGGGCGACGAGCCCGGCAGCCCGGTCTCCGAACCGCCCGAGCGAGTACAAGCATATGGCTTCGCGCTCGTCGCTTTTGCGGGCGGTGTCGTCGGCTCTCTTCTCACGCTACTTGTCTTGTGGAGCGTGCGGTCGAACCCATCGGCCGAAACGATCCGAACGAGCATCAATTTGCCTTCAGGGCAGACGTTCAACGGCCTGAACCCCACGGCCGTCGTCAATGTCTCCGCCGACGGGCGCGACGTGGTCTATGCCTCAGAAGGAAACTCATTCAAAGAGTTGTACGGCAAATCCACTATGGACTTCGAACCGGGCCCGATCGAAGGCACCGAAGGCGGGCAGCATCCCTTCTACTCACCCGACGGTCGTTGGATCGCCTTCTTTGCCGATGGCGAACTCCGCCGGGTACCGCACGAAGGTGGTGCTCACGTACACCTCGCGACGGCGTCCCGCTTCTGGGAGGGCACATGGACCGATCGCGATACCATCCTGTACGGGGGACGCGGCGGAATCGTCGAGATACCCGCCGACGGGGGTGAACCGGTGTCGCTTTCCCGGATCGGCGCCGGTGTCACCGCCCACCGCCGCCCACAGCTCCTCCCCGGGGGACGCCACGTCTTGTTGACGATTATCATGGAGAACCGCCAGGCCGTGGCTCTACTCGATCTGAATTCTGGATCGATCCACGAGCTTTTCGAAGGCGCGGGTGCTCGATATGCCGAGTCGGGGCACCTGGTGTTCGGCCGTGGCAGCTCTCTCTGGGCAGTGCCGTTCGACGGAAATCGGATGGAGATCGCGGGGCAGGAGGCACCAGTTCTCCCGAGTGTCCAACGGGATGGATTCGGCACACCGCAGTTCGGCTTGAGCCGCGACGGCACGTTGGTCTACGTTCCGGCCGGACTCGGTACGGAGGGCGAGCTCGTCCTGGCCGATCGAGCCGGCCAGATCACGCGTCGGCTCCGAAAGCTTTCGGCAGCGGCGTAGATCCCGAGCTTGTCTCCAGATGGCCGGCAGTTGTTGATGGGAATTCAGGACGCGGTAACCGCAGAGCCCGCGGTCTGGCTGTTCGACCTCGCACGCGGAGGTGGCGGTGCGCAGCTCGTGGGAGGCAGCATGCCGTTCTGGCGCCCCGACGGTGAGGAATTCGCCTACGCCGGGCTCGGCGGGGAGGTGAAGGCGCGGCAGGTAGATGGCTCCGACGCACCAGAGCTTCTATATCGACCAGAGTACTTCACCTGGCCGACCTCGTGGTCGCCCGACGGCCGTTGGCTGGCTGTCACGGAATTTCGGCCTGACACTGGCGCCGACGCACTCGCCGTGTCGACCGACGACCCCCAAGAAAGGATCGGTATTGCTTCGACGATTCGCTTTGAGGGCTTTCCCATGTTCTCGCCGGACGGCAAATGGGTCGCTCACACAGCAATTCGCAATGGCCTGGAAGACGTCTACGTGAAGGGCTTCCCGGAGGGTGGAAGCTACAAGATCTCGAACAGCGGCGGTACGCGACCGATCTGGAATCGGAAAGGCGATGCCATCTACTACACCCTTGGCAACAAAGTGATGTTCGTCGAGGTCGACACGGCCGACGGGTTCAGCTCGTCTCTGCCTCGAGAACTATTCGAAGGTCCGTACCGGGCCTTCAACTTCGATGTTTCCCCCGATGGGCAAACCTTAGTGATGGTCGCGTATGATCCGTCGGTCCGTCCGCGGGTTCACTTGGTGCAGAATTGGTTCGAGGAGTTGAAGCGCCTCGCCCCCACGGATAACTAGTCATGCCTCTTTCTTCTGGCGCTCGACTCGGGCAGTACGAAATCATCGAGCCCATTGGTGCGGGCGGAATGGGAGAGGTTTATCACGTGCGCAGACGAAAGAGAGTCCAATGACACCGGCGCCGATCCCTACGACTTCGGACATCGCGAGGAGTTCTCAGAGCCTGCTTTTGCGGTCAAGGCAACGTTTAGCACTATCAGTCGACAATTGACTGATACGCCAGGACTCGAAGTTGGTCATGAATCCTGTATCTGTTTTGCCAGGACGCAAGCTGGGTCATGACGATAACAATCAGCTCTTCTTGAGGGTCTGCCCAAAAATAGGTGCCAAATGCGCCCCCCCAGAAGTACGCCCCCAACGAGCCCGGTGTTCCCAATTCAACTAGGTCGGTTACGACTCCTAAGTGGAGGCCGTACCCATAGCTTCCGACTCCCCGTCGGACCGGCGGAAATCTACTGATGTGATCCACCGTCATCAACTCCACAGTCTTACGGCTGAGAAGCCTGTTGTCGTCCAGCTCGCCCATGTTGAGCAGCATTTGACCAAAACGGGCGTAATCAGCGGCTGTAGAAACAAGACCGCCCCGGGGAATGAGATAGCGCCTGGGACCATGAATGAAAGAACTTGTGCTTGGCGAGTCAGCTAGTTTCAGTCCTTCCTCACTCTGGGAATAGACTGAAGTGAAGCGCGATGCCTTCTCCTCCGGAAGAAAAAAGTAAGTATCCTCCATTCCCAGACGTGAGAATATCCGCTCCTCGAAAAACTCGTCCAAAGGCATGCCCGAGACAACCTCAACCAGATAACCTAGAACATCGGATGACCAGTTGTATCCCCACTGGGTACCCGGTTGAAAGCTGAGCGGCAACGTTGCCAGTATCTTCACCGAGTCTGCGAGAGACATATCGGGATGCGGCTGGCAGGTCTCGGGTCGAAGGAAGGGCTCAAGTTTCTCCTGGAAGAGATCTGCAGTGAGCCATCTTTTGTCCTGAGACGTAATTCCGGAAGTATGAGTCAGTAGATCCATGATTGTGATCTCTCGCTTCGCGGGCACGGTTATGAACTTTGCACCGCCTTTATCTCCGGGTGGCGGGGGGACGGCCACCTTGGGATTCCGGAATTCTGGAATAAACTTCGATATGGGGTCGGACAGCAGGAAATGCCCTTCCTCGAACAGCATCATGACGGCAACGGCGGTAATCGGTTTCGTCATCGAGGCAATCCGAAATATGGCATCTGTGCTTATTGGATTACGGGTTTCCAGTTCCTTCATTCCCAACGCATCCAGATACGCAATTCTCCCCCGCCGCGCGATCAAGATCACGGCCCCGGGAATCTCTTGACGGTCTATGAATCCCTCAATAACCGGGCGAATCCGCGCTAGCCGTTCTGCGGACAATCCAACCTCCTCCGGCTTCGCATGAGGCATACCCGGTGTTTTCGCCCTGACATTGTCGGAAACGGTGAGGAAACTCAGCAGCGCGACTGCCAATAAACTGCGAGTAATTGCCCTTGGCCTTTTTGACATAGTCTGAGCGAACCTCACTTTTGCTGACATGGACCACTTTGTTTAACAGAATGTCAGCCGCTTAAACCGACCAGATCTCTGACAGCACTCGCTTGAAGTTTCCTCCCAGGATGCCTTCGATGTCAGAATCGCTGTAATTGCGCCGTATCAGTCCCTCCGTAAGATCGTAAGTGCGTTTCCAGTGATCAAGTCCTTCGATCGTGGGTTTCTCCCGAAATTGATAGGCGGCGGCGTCCGGATGGCCGCCCGTGAGCTTATTGAGCGTTTCAGCAGTCCAACTGGTTGGGCCTTCCAGATCCAGATCACTGCCGACCCCAAGATATTCAACACCGACAAGCTTCTTCACATAATCAAAATGATCCAAAGCATGCTCAATAGTCGTTGGCTCCTTATCGCGCACGAAATTCCTGACATATACGATGCCCATCACTCCACCAACGGCAGCCATCTTGCGAATGGCCTCGTCGGTCTTGCAACGGGGATGACCCGGCACGAGCGCGCGGCAAGTTGCGTGCGTGATCAATACGGGTTTCTTTGAGAACTCAAAAGCGTCCAGCGTCGTTTGATCGCCGCAGTGTGCTACATCGACCGCCATCCCAACTTTATTCATACGCTCGACAATCGCTATTCCGAAGTTACTCAGCCCACAATCCTTCCTCTCGGTCGATCCACTGCCAATCATATTCTGAGAATTGTAGGTCAATTGAGCGACGCGAAGCCCGAGGCTATGGAATAGGTTGACGTCATCCACTCTCTTGAAAGGATGCCTCTGAAGCCCCAGGAGGACCCCGAATTTGCCGGACTCTTTGACGCGGTTGAGATCCTCGGTGCTGTCAATTCGCATGAAAAACCGATCGTGGTTGGCAAGAAATCCATTCCAGTTCGTAAAAAAAGGCAATCCCCCACCGCCGGCAATGTTGAAAACGGTGAACCCCGAGTCTCTAAATCGTTCCCAATCTTCATTCGTGAAACTCTCTGGGTCGCGAAACCATCTCTCCGTAGTGCTTGTGTTATACGTAAGAGGAGAGCACATGTCGATCACGAATGACCGTTCGACGAGATCTATGGCCCGCGAGGAATACGTGCTTTCCGATCCTGCGAAGAGTTGATAGTTCCCGAGATTGATCATGGGAGTGCCCAGAAGCGCCCCAGTGGTTCCTCCCATGAGCTTTAGAGCACCCCTGCGTGTCATCTTCCTCTTTTTTCTCATTCGACAAAACCTCCTTCTGTCGCCTTGGGACGGCCGCTACGTTGCCCGGGCCGTTGACCCGATCGGTGTGTGAACCGCCGGCGACCATGGGACGTGACGTAGCCGCCGCTAGCAAGGGCAGGGCGAGACATGGCCGGTCTGCTTGTCACCTACCCGGTAGCCATAGTTATCATGCTATCGGTTCAGGCGCAGCTGGGCTAGAGGAGCCGTACGTCATCGACCAAAACTCGACCTTGAAACCGATCTGGATCTCACGACCCGGGAACGGTCCCACCAGGACTCATTCCACCTCAACCATGACGCGCTCGATCGTCCCCGTGAACGCGAATGGCGGTTCGTAAGTCCAGCTCACCGGTGAGCCCCAGTCCTCGCCGACATCCAGGGTCTCGTCATAGGTGAAGAGCGTCGGCACCGTCTTGTCGATTCGTCCCTCGGCCACCTGAGTGCCGTTGAGGGACAGGGTGCCCTTCCCTCCCCTTCCTCGGCCGCCTCCGTCGTAAGCGAAGTCGAACCGTGACGACGAGTAGGCGGTCCGGGGGCTTGGCAAAGAGACGTTCCTGAACCCGCTAGATTATGTCCAGCAATTGCCGGGCTGCTCTTTCGCCTTCTTCTACAGCAATAAACCAGGCCTGTATGCCAGCCAGTTCGGTGTGTCCAAAGGAGACACGACCGTAGCCCTGGCGAACGATATCACGAGCTACCGGTTTTCCATTTTTCCCGAAATAGAAACCAGGCTGAGGAGAAACAGCACCATGGCCCCATCGGTTTGCAATTATGCCTGCTATGTCTCTATCCGCATCAAAGCCATGGCTGGCGAACATTGTAGTCAGCTGCTGTCGAATGTTGTTTTCTATGTCCGCATAGGACATGTTGAACAATCTATTCCGTGCGACAATACATCGCTCCTTTAACGGCATCCCGGAATGGGATGAAACACCAAAGAACGGAATATAGAAAGTCAGCATTACCGGCTTATCAGGGTGCAGAGGCGAATGTTCGCCATTTACAATCATCGGAGCGCGCATGTCGGCGTACCAGCCAAATCCTTCAAACCATCTGGCAGCCGTTATGCCCAGCTTTTCCATAAATCGCCAATGCCTCAAAGCGACATTTACATTCAGACATGGTGCATGATGAAACTGATCCATTGCGGAAATCAGCGTGGATGGTGCATCCCTTAGGACATACTTATTCATCCATTGTCCGCTGGCCATTACTACTCCCTTGGCTTTAACACGGTATACCTTGTCATTCTTAAGATATAGCACCTCTACTGCTGACGATGATGCGGGAGTACCAACGTGACGCACATCGAGAACAGTTGCTCCCAGGCGTAGTCGGACGTCTTGACCAGAGCGATCCAGATTATCCTGATTGACCGACCCAAACAGTATGTCACTCATGTTGTGTCGGACGTCTTGACCAGAGCGATCCAGATTAATTGACCGACCCAAACAGTATGTCACTCATGTTGTGGAATGGCTTCAGGGATCATTTTCTTAACGATATGACGAAGAATTCCTGTATTCCCACCAGGGAAACTACCAGCCTCGACAGGAACGTCGATTTTAGGCCTGGACACGGCTTTTGAAAGCAATGCACCCACACCAATTCTTGGGAAGGAATGATCAACACCATAGTATGCAGTCGTGACATCACAACCCATTGTTCCACCGGTGAAATACATAGGATCTAAGAAATCGAGGACGCCATCATGTTTTACGCCAACTACTTTCTGCAAATACTCCTTATAGGTCATACTATCCAGCCATTGCTCCCAGTTTTCGGGAACAGCCCCCTCCCACCTGGAAGTCCCTGACCTTGATGAGATCGCGTTTCAAATCCGAAGAGAAGGGCAGATCGCGAAGATCATTTAGCCAGGGATCGACAGCCCAGGTATTCGCATTTCCTTTTACCGGATCATCAAAGAAATAACCCACATTGGCAATATGTCCACTCTCCAGACGTGGAGTAGTAAAGTTATCCTGACCAAATTTCAATGGCTTGTTGGTGCCTTCGACTTTGTGATGCCACTTTAACTCATCATCGTTTGCAGGCAATCCCACTTCATACCAAATCGGGTGATTCAGACCAAGCTTCTCCGCCGATGAGGCCGGCCAGGCAAAGGCGTTCGAGCCCTGGGATCCATATAACCGATAGCCGTCTACCTCCATATCATTTCGCCTGGCTTCGCCACCAAACATATTTTGATTATCGATTACCAGACAATTATGTTTACCGGTTTTTTGAACTGTAAAGGCCGCAGTTAAACCAGAAAATCCACCTCCTACTACTACTACATCGACTTCACCCACCTCATGTATCACCCCATGCTTCTTCCAATGGCCATCACGTAGTGAATGAGCAGCATTAACCACATCATGTGTATCACCATTTGCTGAAGCGTAATCACCAATACCCCCCGGTCCGGTCCAGGTCTCGTCCAGTAATTTGTATGACCTATTTTTTGCTGAGCCGACTCTTTGAGCATTTGCGGGTGCCTGCATGCTCAGTAATGCCGCACCCGCTCCGAGCAAGGTGCCGCCGACAAAATCGCGACGCGTTATTTTTCTGGTCGGATTGCGTGTCTTAGTTTCTTTTTTTTCAGTCATACTCTTGATCTCCTTCCAATAACGTTCCTCGATCTTGATCTCGGCAACGATGGAGAAAGAGCGGTTCTTGATGTCGATCGCCCCTGTTCCGTCATGCGAGAGATGTCGGGCCCGTAAACGGCTTTGTTTCCGGTCGCGAGTTGTGGTCCTGGTCGGGCCGCTGCGGCGCCAACCGCCCGCCACTTAACCAAGCTTCGGTTCCACGCTACTCGAGCCGTTCGGCAACAAACCAGTTTCCCGTGACAAAGGTGAGCGTCAACTCGTCCCCGTCAAGCGCGTACGTTCCGGTCTCCGGCTCGCCTGTCGGGGGTTGCTGGATTGGGGAAACCTTGTCACCGGGGCGAATGGCGCTCGCGATCATCACCTTGTACGTCACTTTGTTCCCTGGCCCCATGGTGTATGTTCCCGCGTCGACAGTGAGATCGGACAACTCACGTTCCTCGAGCTGGAAGCTCACGTTGATGGAAAAGTGCTTCTCGGTAAATATAAGAATACCCTTGGCCGCATAGTCTTTGCCTTGGAAATGGTAGGTGACCATGTTCCAGACGCCGCGGAGGTCGTTCCCCGATCCCTGCGCTCCGCCCTCGAGCATTCCGAAACATGGCAGGGCAAAACTGGCCCACAGGATGGTGACCAGCGTCGCCTTGACAAGTCGCCTCATTGTGCGTTCCCTGTCGTGATCCATGTCCCCTCCTTTCGATGAAGCTAGATAACACCCTCCGTGACCAAGAGTCAAAATCGTCTCGTGCTCAAAACAGCTGGCACTTCATAGATGAGCTGGTAGAGGGGGGCAAACAATTCGACATGATGTTCTACCCCATGCGCAAGCACGGCATATCCGACCGTCCGGCGCGCTCGCCCAAGGATGCCCAGTACTTCCTCAAGTGGATCGATCGGGTGCTGGAGCTTCTCGAGGCCTCGGACGCGTTCGATACCCCGGCGCAGAAACGAGAGGTTCTTGGCGTTTGGCGAGAAGCCCGCAGTGTTTACGCAGGGCTCGCCGCCGAGTGAACACAGCCACTCTACCCGTCCCGCAAAGCACCGACTCTGATGGCGCGGAGGATGTTTGAGGCCGTTACCTTTAGTTACTCGGTCCAGAACGAGTAACCAAAGGTAGCGACCTACACGCGGGGTGACGTCCGTCAGGGACTGAGCTCGCTAGCCTTTCGTCTGTATGCCACCCGCCCACCGACCATCGCCATCTCGACTTCCAGAGATCGGATGTCCGCCTCCCGGCAAGTCATGATGTCATCCGATAGGACCACCAGGTCGGCAAGCTTGCCGGGCTCGATAGAGCCGTTGATGTCCTCTTCGAAGTTGAGGAATGCGTTGTTGAGAGTCATGACGCGCAGAGCCTCTTCTCGGGTTATCTCCTGTTCGGCACCGAACACTCCTCCGCTGATCGTATCTCGCGTGACGAAGTGATAGATGACGGTCATAGGCGGGTAAGGGATCACGGGAGAATCCGTCCCTCCGGCCACGTGAACACCTTGGTCCAGGTAGAACCGCATGGGAGTCGTCCAGTCGGCGCGCTTTCGTCCCCAATACTTCTCAAGGCTGGGACCGGCGACGTAGAGATGGTGCTGCGCGGAGACGAAAAGGCCGAGTTTCTTGATACGTGAGATCTGATCCTCTGCTGGGAGGAAGGCGTGCTCGATACCCCATCGGCGACCGACAATGGACGTCTCCGAATGGGCGGCCTCGTACCCGTCCAGGACTAGGTCGATGGCGGCGTCCCCGACGGCGTGCGTGGCGACGCGCCAGCCGAGCTCGTTCAACGTCTTGACGATGGACGATGGCGTGGTAGTTTTCCGTGGGCATCGTCTGAACGCCACGGAACGTCCCGCCCTTGCCCCACGGCTCGGCGTAGGGCTCCCGCAACAAAGCCCCTTCGAAACCACCATCCACGAGAAGCTTGACTCCGACGATGCGAAGCTCGTGATCCCCCTCGTCGGGTTGGACGCCCCAACCGGTAACGATGTCTTCCACCTCCTCGGGGTTGGTGTCCGGTGGCATCCACAGGAGCTGACTGATGCGTATCGGGAGCTCTCCGCGACGCTTCATCTCCTGGTGCAAGCGGTAATCTTCAACCGAGCTGCTTCCGTAGCGCACGCTGGTCACGCCCGCCGAAAGGAGTTTGTTGTAGGCATCGATGCGATCTTGCACTTTCTGCTCGAGACTCCGCTCAGGAGGCTTCGGAAGATCGACGAGATCGGTGGCGTTATCGATGAGCTCTCCATTGAGCTCGTTGTCCGGGTAGCGACCGATGCGCCCTCCTTGGGGCTCGACCGTATCGGCCGTGATGCCCCACTGTTGGAGCGCCTTGCTGTTCAGGATGAGCTCATGGCCTCCCCTCACGACGACTACCGGATTGTCCGGCGCCATTTGATCCAAGTCCCGCCTCAAAGGCAGTCTCTGCTCCTTGAGCTGGGCTTCGTGCCAATCCGCATTGGTGATGACGAGCTCGCCCGGTGCGCTTTGGGAAGCACGTTCCTGGATTGCGCGGACTACGTCTGCGAGCGTCCGTGCCTTCGACAGATCCACACCGGGGCCACCGCCTACCGAATGGAAGTGATCGTCCGCCAGTCCCGGGATGACCGTCTTACCCTCCAGGTCGACGAGCTCGGTCTCGGGTCCCGCGAGAGCTTGGATGGACGCGTTGTCTCCGACCGCCTGGATGCGATCGCCCGTGATAGCCACCGCCTCAGCGTAGGAGAAGGCGTCATCCACCGTGACGATCTTTCCGCTGTGGAGCACTAAGTCGGGTGGAGAGCCAGGCTCTTTTTGAGCAGAGCACCCAAAGCCCACCAGCCACAGTCCGACGAGTCCCGAAAACAGCGCCATACGTCCCAACCACGCTATCCAGGGCCGGCTCTTACGTTTCATGTTGAACCTCCACCTACAACGCGTCTGTCTCCATGCCTAACCGGCGCCCGGACCACCTTCCAAGGTGGCGAGCCTGCAGAGCCCTACTTCCCTGCCCCGAAGGCTTTCAGCAGCTTCCTAATCTGGTTACGGCTCACCGGGAGTACTCGGTTAACCGGAGGTTCGAGCTTCACCTCCCAGTCTTCCCTACCCTTCCGGCGTCGGATCTCTTGGATGCGGGCCAGGTTGACCGCGTGGTTGCGATGGATTCGGAGAAACCCGTAAGGCGTGAATTCCTTTAGAAGAGACCCCAGGGGGCGAACGTCCCGGAGCCGACGTTTGGATCTCAGGCGAACCAGCGTGTCGTCTCCTACCGCTTCCAGGAAGTAGACGTCGTTCGGATCGACCGGGACGCGGCGGAGCTCGGAGACATTAAGAAGGACCCGACCGATACGGCTCATAGCTGTGTCTTTTAGCATGAGTCGCGGTTCTGTGGAACGAGCTGCCGCTCTGCGAGGCTGAGCTGCGGTTCTAGCTCATGACCTGCGACGGCTGTGACTAAAGCAGGAGGAATCGAGCGGTAGTTGCTACTTTCGGTAACTCGCCCGGACGAGATTTCGAGATACACGCAATTCGCTTCGGACTTGCCCCCGAATCCTTTGACTTTTCAGTGCGTGCAGAGCTATTTTCACTTTCAAAGGGCTAGCCATGTCATTGATCTCCGGCACCAAGCTGGGTCCCTACGAAGTCCTGGCACCTCTCGGTGCGGGCGGCATGGGTGAAGTTTACAAAGCCAAGGACACTCGGCTCGATCGTACCGTCGCCATCAAGGTCCTTCCCTCTCATCTTTCCGATAACCCGCAGCTCAAGGAACGATTCGAGCGAGAAGCTGCGCGGTCTCTAGCCAAGAACCATCCGAACATATGCACTCAGGCGATGGACGCTACTATGCTAGCCACACGGGGTTTCCACCCGGATTTCCACCACCGCATGGCCAGGGGCTTTTTGCCATTTCGCCGATCCCCGCGTCGACGAGCCAGAGTTCATCCTGCACCGTGAACACGAGCTTTCCTCCAGGCTCACGTAGCATTCGGTCCGAGGCGGTTTCAGACAGTGTAGTTTCTCGGTGAAGAACGTGTTTTTCGAGCGATTCATCCACAACGGAGAGCTCCCCGTTCCGCCAGAAGACCATTTCGCCGCTTGAGGTTACGAATGGATAGGTGGTGCCGAAGCCATCCAGGAGAGGCCCTTTTCGCATGCCGCCGTCTTGCTGCAGAACACCGACGTGCATGCGGGACGGCTTCCAGTTCTTCTCCTCAACGAGTCGCACCTCGCCGCTCTCACGGACGACCCAATCACCATACGTGGCCCACTCGCGTTCAAACCCCTTGCGTGCGTTGTAGAGTTGCGTAGCTTTGTGACTCGGGGATCCGACGAGAAAGCGACCCGCTCCGACGGTCGCCGCATGGTGCACCGATCGGATTGACGTGTACCACAACATTTCACCGGTTTCCGCGTTCAGGCAATACCAATGTCCGAAGCCACCTCTCACGGCGGAAAAACCAGCCAACAAGAAACCAGCCGCCACGACAAGCGGCTCAGTCACGAAGTAGAGGGTCCAAGGGTGTTTCGAGTCGTGGCTGTCGATCGGTAGCGACGTTGCCCAGCCGCGCTGGGCAACGTCGTCGAGGCGCATCACTCTTGGCTCACGCCACTGATCGAGTTGTGATTGGCATGTGCTTACAATGAATCCGTCCGGTAGACGCAGAAAACTCGCCAGAGCCTCGCCCGGCCTGAGAAAATCTGCGAGCGAGACGGTACGCCGTGCGTTTGGCCCGATTTCCTGGATGGTCCCTTTCAGACTACTTCCAAGCCAAGGACAGGGGTCGGCAGCGGCGCGGATTTCCCATCCGAGCCCCATAATCGATGAATATTCAACGAGGTCGGCGAGATCAAGGTGCCAAAGACGGTTGCCGTCCGCATCAAAGCACAATACGGTTTCAGCAAGGTTTTCGTCTTGGGATACAAGACAGGCGGCTCGACGCGTGACATTGAGGCGACGTTCGCGGACGTGCCCGACTGCAACAGCACCAAACCACTCCCGCGCCCTGACAGTTTCACGCGCTTGATCCTCATCAAGCCTCCTCGGTTTCGATACGGCGCATCGCTTAGTCTCTTAGAATATCTCCGATCCTGGGAGGCAGGCGGACCGAGTCACGAAAAGTAACAGAATGTGGTCACGGGCCTGGACTCGAACTAGGAGTACCGGAGTCACAATCCGGTGGGTTAACCGTTTACCCCCTCTTTCATGGCACTAGCCAGAATTTTGAGGCATTCCGGGGAAACCAGTCGATACTGAATTACGTTGCGAGCCTCGACTCGGCGGGCAGCGATGACGTCGCAGATGACGAGGTCAGCGGCTTCTAGGTTGCCGGCCGGTTGTTGTGGCAAGAAATACTCCTGTAGCGTGTGCTGCTGTCCGACAACGGGTGCCAAAACGCCTCGCGCCGTTTGTAGGACAAACTCGCTAATGGAAACCACGGCAATGGTGGACGGCTCCCGCAACTGGCGGACCCTCTCTAACTGTTCGCTCCCTGAGGAAAACGTGATGGGGATAGCAGGACGATCTTTCGGAACGACCCCGGCAATCTTGGAGATGGCACCCCCTGGGCCCACGACCAACGTCCCCATCATCAGTTCATGAGCCGAGGTGAGATCGTCCGGGGAACACGTCTCGACGGGGAAACCGAGACTTTCTCTAAGCTCTTCCCGGAGCAGGTGGCGGATGCCGCTGTCGTCCGAGACCGCCAACAGATGGTCTGGGCGCTCTGCCATCAAACGCTCTCGCAGCCGCCGACGAAGTTGCTGAATGCTGTAGCCGGCCTCCTGTGCGGCCTGAAGAGTCTGATTGATCACATCGTCTATATCCTTCAAGTGTGGCGAGGAGGTCACCTCTCCCGGGGATCTCACCAGCATTCGACTCCCCCGGCGGCGGAGCACGAGATTGTGAGTCTCCAACTCTTGGTACACCTGGCTCACCGTGTTGCGGTTGATCTCGAGCCTGCGGGCCATGTCCCTGACGCTCGGAAGCGCCTCTCCCGGCTTCCATTTCCTCGTTGCAATCAAGAAAGTGATTTCTGCCACGAGTTGATCATGGATGGTGACATCGCTTTCCTTGCTGATACGGATGTCGGTCTGGGCAACCATACCGGCTGGCCTCCGCGGCGGATCGGGTCCAATCGACCCTTGGTTGCGGCAATTCTACACGGTCTTTTCGAACGTGACACCTCAGAAACTGTCACATTCCCCGTGGCGTCGTCTCCCCGCCCTGGCTACAGTCAACTACGGCTTAGTTGGGAGCCCAGAGGGAGGAACAAGCGATGAGGAGCAAGGTGGTTGCGACTTGGAGTTCCATGGCAGCGGTACTGGCACTCGCATCTTCGGCCGAGGCGAACACCGGCCTGCCGATGCTCTCAATAATGTGGCCGTTCATGATGTTGGCGCTTGTCCCAATTATCGCCATTGAAGCGTACGTGTTGTCCGTAAAACTTGCCATGGCGGTCGCACAGGTGTCGCCCGCCGCGTTCGTCGCCAACGCGGTGTCGACCATCGTGGGAGTGCCCGTTGCGTGGTTTCTAATGTTGTTCGTTCCCGGGATGCAGCGTGTCGCTTGGGTCTTTCCGACGAATGGGTTGTCTATGCCGAAATCTTATTGGCAGGATGCCGGCGCGGCTTTGGCGCTGCTCGTGCCGTTTTTCTTCGCGTCTTGGTGGATTGAGTACCGCATCGTCATGTACATGATGCCCTGGCTCGAGGCGGCGACGATCAATGCGGCTGTTCTCACTGGAAACTTGACCACGTATGTGTGCTTGGCGGTGGTCATCGTAGGGCTAACCGTCTGGAGAATTCGGAGTGAGCGACGGCCGAAGCGGAAGAAGACGCGACGGGCGAGTGGCGAGGCCTCGGAGAATGCGTACGAGGACGAGCGAGCGCCGGTCCTGGAGCCAAGTCATGGCTCTGATACGGTGGGTTAGTCGTGTTGTGGGAATTGTCGCTGCCATCACGGCCGCAGTAGTGTTCGTCAGCGGGCCCGGGGAATTGCCTATGCGTTTGGAAGAGTCAGCCCGAACCGACGGCCGGCCTTCGTCGTTTCCTCCCCTTGTTTTCGTTCCTGGGTTCAAAGGCAGTGCCTTATCGGATCCGGCAGGTCGCCGGCGTTGGCTCACCGCGTGGCAAGGGTTGGGCCTCCGCAGTCACGATCTGAGACTGCCGCTCGAATGGCAGGACGACGTGCAGCGGCGTGATCATCTCCTCCCGCCTTCACCGCTCCGCACGGTCGCCCGGCAAAACGTCTACGCCCCTTTTCTGGATTGGGCGGTCACATCGGGACGTCGAGTTTGTCCCTTTCCCTATGACTGGCGCCGGGACCAACTCGAAACGACCGACAAGTTTGTTGAGTTTCTCGAAGGTGTCAGCCAACGGTTCGGGGGAGAGAAGGTACAAATCGTGGGCCATAGCATGGGCGGCCTCATCGGGTTCGTGGCCCTGAACCGTCGTCCCGATCTTGTTCACAGCGTTTTGTTCGCTGGCGTCCCGTTCGGCCCCCTTACTGGCTTCTTGGAGGATATGCATGCTGGCACTGCGGTCGGTCTGAACAGACGGATTCTCAGTCCCGAAGTCTTGTTTACGTTCGTGTCCCCCTACTGCCTGTTCTCTCTGACCCCCACCGAGTCGGATTTGGAGGACGAGAACGGCAACAACATTGTCCACAATTGGTATGCGGCGGCGGACTGGGAGCGACACAAGCTGGGCATTTTCGGGATGCGCGGACCCGCTGAAATAACCGACGAGCAGCGTTTGCACCTTCGCAAGGCGCTGGTCCGGGCAGGAGAGTTTAGGTCTCTGTTCGTCCGCAGCAACGAGAAACCTTTCAAATACCCACCGATTGCGGTACTGGCGAGCGATTCTCGCAAAACGCTTTCCTCGGTGATGAGAGGTGGCCAACATGCGGTAAGAGGCTGGAATTTTCGGGACGCCACGGGTGCGCCAGGGTCGCAAATGCGCGGTGTCTCCCGCTTCGAGCAGGAAACTCGGCTCCTCGCGTCGCTCTATCTGTCTATTCCATCTCGGTAGTACTGCCCTCTTCGCGCTCGGGAACCCTGTTGCCCGCGATCCAAACCGAGTCGATGCTACGCACGTTCTCGATATCCACCAGTGGGTCGGAAGTGAGGACAACGAAATCGGCCCACTTCCCCGGCTCGAGCGTTCCCTGCTCGTCCAGCCCCAAGCAACGCGCTGCGTTTCCGGTTGCCGAGAGCAGGATCTGAGTTGGGGTGAGGCCGGCTTCGGCCATGAGACCCATCTCCAAATGCTCGAAGTAGCCTGGGAAGCGCGAAGGGGGGCCGCTGTCTGTGCCAAACGCGGCCGTGGCTCCTCCATCCACGAGTTTCTTCAGGTTTTTGGACGCGGTGACCTGAGCCTGCTTATAGGTCTGTGCGGACCGGCTCTCACGAACGCTCTGCTGTCGCGCCGGATCCTTGAGTTGCTCGATCACGTTTGGATCGGCTTCTTTCAGGAAAAAGGGATCTTCGAAGAAGTCGGGGACGTCTTCATAGACGTAGCTCACGAACTCTCTCACCAGCGTCGGGGCTTGGCACACGTTGTGCTCCTTGAGCATCGCAATAAATTCTTCATCCACTTCCTGATCGCGGACGCTGTGGGCGAGAAAATCCACGCCAGCATCGAGGATTCCCTTGGCGTCTTCTAGGTAATAGAGATGTGCGGTGACCTTGAGGCCGCGTTCGTGCGCTTGATCAATGACGGCGCGGTAGAACTCGGGGGTGGTCTTTTCCCTCGTGCCCAGGTCGTCATCGATCCGAAGCTTGATGAAATCCACTCCCATATCTGCGAGTTGGTTGACCTGCGCCCTTGCCTTTTCGGGGTCCTGGCCATCGAGCGCGAATCCGGCCATGAGAAGACGACTCCGGTCGAGCTCCGGAGTTTCCTGGGCGTTACGGACCGCGAAACCAGGCCCCATGAGGGCGGGGTCCATATGAGCCCCGAGGCTCACAACCGTGGTCACCCCGTACCGCGCGTACAGTGCGAGCTGACTCAGTACGTTCTCCTCCGTGTAATACTCCGGGCTTCGTTTCAGTCCCTTGACCTCCCCGACGTGAGCATGGGTGACGATGATGCCAGGGATGATCGTTCTCCCGGAGACGTCGACCCGCGCTGCACCGTCCGGGATGGGAGTCGTTTCCGTGGGGCCAATCGCTTCGATCCTTCCTTCACGCACCACGAGGACGGCGTCATCGACTAGATCGCTGCCGGTGCCGTCGAAGACACTCCCCCCGACGAACGCGGTAAGCCCTTCGACGGGAGGTGGCTCTTCGGTCGCACAGCCGCCCAACAGGAAGACAGGGAAGAGGGCGAGTCCAAGCGCCGTCATGAAAGGATAACGATGAGACATGGCTTCCTCCTTGAATTGAGGCTTCTCTCCGGCCAACGACACTACCATATATGGGAGACGGTGTCGGGTAGGTCGTCGAGAAGATGGGGGCCCTTCCGATTTGATTCCGCGCCGCAGTCCATATACCTTCTTGTCTCGTTCCAGGGATAGGAGGAAACTCATGAAGACCGCGGTGTGCAAAGCGTGGTTGTTAGTAGCCCTCACACTCTTGGTCGCGATGCCAGCGCAGGGCGTTGGTGACACGCACCAAGCCACATTGGCGATAGTCGGCGGCAGGTTGATCGATGGATTCGGCGGTCCCCCGCTCGAGGATGCGGTGATTCTCATCGAAGACGACACGATCGTCGCGGTCGGTCGGGTTGGTCAATTGGAGGTGCCGGCGAGCGCGAAGGTCGTGGATAGCGACGGCATGACGGTTCTGCCTGGTTTATGGGATGGACATGGTCACTTGTGGCATGTCGGCGAAGGAAACCCGGGCGAGTTCCGCAAGAAGTTCGGCGATCGGATGATGGAAATCATGAGTGCGACGGCTGAGGCCAACCTCATGGCCGGCATCACCAGTTTCCGGGATCTGGGCGGGCCGTTGGCAGACCAACAGGCTTTGAGAGCGGCTATCGAATCCGGGACGAAAATTGGACCTCGTCTTTACCTTGCCGGTCCACTCGTGAGACAGCGGGACAAGAATCCTGGCATCAGCGCGGACGAGTATACCGTCGGTAGTCCCGACGAAGCCCGCGCCGTTGCCAAGAAGCTCATCGGCATGAAAGTCGATCAGATCGACGTCGAGGGGCTCTGGGATCAGTCTGTTCTGGAAGCGATTACCGCCACCGCCCACGAGGCCGGTATCGGCGTGGACGCGGGTGTGCGGCATGTCGAGGCCTACCGCACCGCCGTCCATGCAGGCGTGGACCGGTTGCAGCAGGTGTTCACAGCGGATCCGCTGTCAGACTACAGCGATGAACTCATCCGCTTGCTAGTGAGGGGCGCGCGCCCCGTCGGCTCGGGACCTTCCGCAAACATCATACGCGGGCCTTATATCGTGCCCGCGATTGAGATGCGGAACTCCTACGTGCGTGCACTGCGTTTCCCCGAGATTGTCGAACATCCAAAGTTCAAGAAACAGTTTGCCCCCGATATCTATGATTATCTGCGACTCACCTGGCGAAATCCGCAGGCGATACCTTGGGGTATCGGTGCCGAGGAGCGCGTGAAGGTCGCGAAACGGAAGCTGAGGCGCTTTATCGAAGCAGGAGGTCGCGAGCAGATCGTCGCCGGCTGTGATTCCGGATCGCCGTTGAATTTTCATAGCCCCATTCCCAAGGAAATCGCCAACCTGGCAGAGGCCGGCCTGACACCGATGGAGGCCATTCAAAGCGCAACGCTCCGGCCTGCTCAAATGCAAGGAGTTGACGATAGGCTCGGCACCGTATCCGTCGGCAAGCTGGCGGACATCATCGTGGTCGACGGTGATCCCCTGCAAGAGATTGAAGTTCTGCAGCACCGGTTGGTTCACGTGATCAAGGATGGCATCGTGTACAAGTAATCACTTCGCCTGAATCATCTTCAGCACGGCGACAAAGAGCTTGCTGTCCTCCTCTCCAAGAGAGAACACCGTCTGGTCGTGACCTTCATCTTCTAGAACGACGAGCTCCGCTTTCACGCCTTCGGCCTTCATCTTTTCGACGAGCTCTCGGGATTCGGTTTCGAAGGGCTCCAGGGTTCCGAAGGCAACAACCGCTCGCGGTACGGGGTTGTCGATGTCTAGGATGGGACTCGCCTCGGCGCGGAGATCTGGGTCGGGTACATAGGCATCGTTGTCCGGGGGCCGTGGACCGTCCCGCATGTCATAGGGGCCACTGACCGGGGCGACACCCTTGACGAGTCCCTTCGGCAGCCCCATCTTCTCTCGCCAGGTGCCCCGCAGGCCGAGGTAGGCAGAAAGAAGCGCTCCGGCCGAGTGGCCACCCACGTAGATTCGGTTCGGATCGCCTCCGTACTCTTTAATGTTCTGGTGAATCCAGCGAACTGCAGCCGCAACATCTTCCGGCTGATCCGGGTAGTGAAATCCCTGCGCCGTGAGCCGATAGCTGGCTACCGCGGTGATGACGCCATTGGCTGCAAACGGCATCGCGATGTAGCCGTAGTGAGCACGATCGCCCTCTCGCAAGCCGCCTCCATGTAAGAACAAGAACGTAGCGGCGCCCACCGGTTTTTCCTTGGGTAAGTAGAGGTCCAATTTCTGTTTCGGATCGTGGCCGTAGGCCAGGTCCAGATGATGGGGTAGCTCTTTACGTGCTCTCGCTGTTCGCTCGTCGCAGGTTTCGTAGAAACTGACCCAGTCGATGCTGAACTCGTCAGCATGTTGGATGGTGTAGTATTTCGACGGGTCCTGACCCGCGGATGCGGATGAAATCAAGAGACTGAAAAAGACCAGTGCGTGTATCTTCTTGCTCATGGTTCGACTCCCTGAAACGTTATGGCCGTCGCTCGTCAATGCCGCCCTTCCGCCCCACCCGCTCGGTCCGCCATGCCGATTCAATGACCGCCGGGCTCGGGACACTAGTCTAGGCGCTTTTCATAGCAAGGTATAGGACGTGTCCTGAGCCACCGATGGCCTCCGCGAACTTTCTGGAGGCGGTATTGACATCCAACGGTGTTCGACCAGGTTCAACTGGACTCCGAAGCACACACGCTGGTTTGGCCCAACGGTCTGATTTTGACCCCGCGATTCTCCACAATTGGCCGAAAGCAGGGCCCAAGCTCGAGGCTCTTGCGAAATCGTGGAACGTACCTGCCAAGTAGAACTCTTCGTCTGGCGGTAGACCTACTCGGGACGTGAGAAAAATTCGGATTGCGGGGAGATGGGGATGGTTGGTCCACAGTTCTGACGATCACGGCGATCGGGCCGGCATCCCGCGGATTCACGCCGTTATCGGCGCTGGAGTTTCGATGATGCCTTCTGACACGCTGAAACTCGCCCGGCTGCGTGTGCACAATCGCCGGTCGGGTGGCGCTCACGCCGGCACGGGCTCCGATACCAAGTTCGGCCTCCATCGGAGGCGAATCCACTGCTGGATATCGTAGGTGAGGGCGGCCCAGAGAGATTCGGTGCGCACTTTGGCGATTCCGCGCACGCTAAACTGCCGCAGGCCGAACTTGGCTTTGATCCAAAGATTCGGAAACTCGGCCACCTGCGAGCGTGTCTTATAGATGGCCTTGGCTTCGTCGGTCTGCATCTTCTGCCGGAATGCGGCTATCTCCGGCAAGGGTTCGAGCCTTTCGATCGACCGACCGCTCGACGTGCGAGGACAGCAGAACTCCTTGACCGAGCACGTGTCGCAATCTTTCGCCGAGGCCTTGTATCGATAGCGCATCATGCCATCGCGTTCGAACTTTGCGTCGTAGCGTAAACGCTTGCCCTGCGGGCATACGTACGTGTTGCTCGCCTCATCGTGCACAAAGCTCGATGCTTCGAAAGCCGAAATAATGCCGTAGCGCTGATAGGACTTGCGCCGATTGGCCTCTGCCGACTTGCCCCGGGGCTCAGGGCCGACGAGGTCGATGCCGCGCTTCGCCATCTCCACGATGTTGTGGCTACTGATGTAGCCCCCATCTACGACCACCTGATCGGGCGTGCGCTGCAGCGTCTGTTCGATCCGTTCCATCGCCGGCGTCAGCTGCTGATAATCGCTGCCGGCCTGCGTGGCATCGATGTCGACAATCAAGCCGTGCGCGGCATCCGTTAAGATCTGGACGTTGTAGCTGGGCGCGGAACCGCCCTCGGCTTGCTTCATCACCCGCGCGTCGGGGTCGGTCGTGCTCACGCGCTCCATGCGGCTTTTCGCCGCTTTCAGCTTGTCGAATTCCTTCAACGCTGATTCTAGCCGCTGGCGTCTCTCACGCTTGGCGCGTTGCTGCGCTGCCTGCATCTGTCGGCTCGATTCCTCCTCCGTCTGTGCCTCGAGGGCCTCGACCGCCTCACGCGCCTGCTCCAGATACGCCTCGACTCGAGGCTTACGGCGAAATCTATTCGACGATGCGTTCGCGCGCACCTTCGTCCCATCCTGCATGACCCGCTCGAGTGGGATCAATCCTTCCGCACTCAGCAGCCCTAACGTTTGCACAAACAACTCGTGCAAGGCGTCCGCATGCGCGACCCGAAAGTCCGACAGCGTGTGCGCACTGATGCCTTCCATCCCCGTCAGCCATTGATACCCCGGCTCATGCTCGCACAGTCGCTCAATCGCGCGGGCCGAACTCTCTCCCCGGCTGTAGCTGTAGACCCAAAGGCTCACCAGAAGCTGCGGGTCAAACGCAGGCCGGCCTGCGGCACCGGCGACCGAGCGGACCTGCTCCCTATAGCGACTAAGATCCAGCTGCCCCACGAACTCCCAGATCGCACGCGCTGGGTGATCCCTGGGGATCAACCGCTCCACGTCGACCGTCCGCAGCAGCATCTGCGTGCGATCGACCACCTTCAACCGAGCCTCTCCCGCCCGCTCGCACTCATCGCCGTCACCACCATCGCCAGGCACGGGCAAGCCCGGCAACGACGCTTGCTTATCGCCCACGCTTACCCCACTTCCTCCTACGATTCGTCACGTATCCCATGACCGCAATCTTGCAACATAGCTGCAACGTGAGTAAAGCCCAATTTTTTCTCACGTCCTCGGTCCGGACCCAGTAACCAAAGGTAACAACAGACCGCTACTTGGTGGATTCGAAGCGCTCGTTTGCCTTTCGGAAGTTTTCGCGAAGGGCCTCGACATCGAAGGGGCGTTCTGCGAGGGTTTTGGAATCCCATTCGCTGCGGCCAGGCGCGAAGAAGTTTCCGCCGTAGATGTGGATCGCTCCTGTGAGTTGGGGAATCGGGTTGATCACCGAGTGGATTCCGTTTTCTCCGAGAGGAAACACTTCTTTCTCAGACAACGATGCGGCTCGCTTCGCCTGCACCGTTGATCCCTCTCGCTGCCAAAGAATGTTGTCCTCGCGCCCGGTATAGATGCCGATCGAAGCCCACATGTTGTGGTTGTGAGGCAGGAGCACCATGAGAGGAGCCCAGATCACGTTGAGGATCGTGAGGTCGTCCTCGTGGTGGAGGACGCCCAATCCCGCGGTCTCCGGCTCCCCCAAGCCCTCGAGAACGCGGCCCGGTTCCGACACCGCCCGTGCCAAGACCTCGCTCACCGCCCCTTGACCGTTGAGATTGGCCCTCTTTACCTCGTCAACGAATCGCTCGGTATCAAACTTCTTGGTCATGGGTGGTCTCTCCAGTTCGTCCCCGGGCGACGGTGGTCGCAGCTAGGAGAACGACACTTCCTCCCTCCTACTGGGCGCGGGGCATCGCTCGGGATTATACCGATACTCGGTGCGGACCGAGTATCCAAAAGTAACAAGACCCCAGGGAGTTGGGGTATGTCGGCCTACTCCACCTCAATCGTCACTCGCTCGAGCTTCCCCGTGAACGGAAACGGAGGTTCGTAAGTCCAGCTCACCGGTGAGCCCCAGTCCTCACCGACGTCCAGGGTTTCGTCGTACGTGAAGAGAATCGGCACGGTCTTGTCGATCCGGCCTCGAGCCACCTGCTTACCGTTGACGGACATTGTGCCCATGCCGCCCTTTCCGCGGCCGCCTCCGTCATAAACGAAGTCGAACCGAAGCGTGGACTTCCCCACCGGCAAGGGATCTGAAGAGGCGATGGTGTAGCGCTCCAAAGCGAACCAGTTATAGACGAACGTCGGTATCCCGTCTTGCACCATGAGCACGAAGCCGGCAGGCGAGCCACCGAGGGTCACGATGACTCCTTCTGTCATGCTTTCCGCAGTCTCGATTTCAGCGACAATAGAAAACGACCGGTTCTTGATATCAATGACTCCCTGTTCCGGCATTCGAGAGATGCCGGGCCCGTAGACCACTTTGTTGCCGGTGGTTAGTTGTGGGCCGTGTCGGGTCGCCAGCAGCGCCGCCATGTCGTCGCGCAGCGGATACACGTGGTGTTCTTCGGCCTGGTGGTTGAAGAGTTGCTTCAGCGTCTCGAGTTTCTCCGGGTGGGTCTCTGCCAAGTTCTTCGATTGGCCATAGTCGTTTTCCAGATCGTAGAGCTCCCACTCGTCGTTCGCGAAGTCACCCGGACTCCCCAGGCTGGTTCCCGTAAAGCCGTGGCGAGTTCCAGCCCACCATCCTTCTTGGTAAATGGCGCGGGTGCCTATCGACTCGAAATACTGGGTCGTGTGTCTGCTCGGGGCGTCTTGGTCGTCGAACGTGTAGATCATACTGACGCCTTCGATCGGCTTTTGCTGGATGCCGTTGACCGTTTCGGGCTCCGGAAGGCCGGAAGCCTCGAGGATCGTCGGTACGATATCGATCAGATGGTGAAACTGCGTGCGGAGGCCACCATTGTCCTTGATTCGAGCGGGCCAAGAGATGACCATGCCGCTCCGCACGCCCCCGAGATGGGAAGCCACCGGCTTTCCCCACATGAACGGTGCGCTGGTGGCGTAGGCCACGTTGCGGGCATGGAGCCATAGGAGCGCGGGCCACCAAGCTCGTCGATTTCGTCGAGCATTCTCTCCAAGGGATAGGTCACGCCATTGGTAAACGCTGACTTGTTGTTGCTCCCTTGGAGTCCACCTTCCGGCGTGGGGCCGTTGTCACCGGGTATATAGATGATGAGTGTGTTGTCGATGTCACCCATCTGCTCAATAGCTTCGATGATGCGACCGACTTGGAAATCGGTATGCTCGAACGAACCGGAGACAACCTCCATCCACCGGGCACCGACTTTTTTCTCTATGTCGGTGAGCTCGTCCCAGTGCGGCAAGATCCCTTCCGGCCATGCGCTGAGCTTCGTATCGGAAGGTACGACCCCCAGCGCGATCTGCCTAGTCAATGTTCGCGTTCGGAGATTGTCATAGCCGTCGTCAAACTTGCCTTTGTACTTGGCGATGAAACTCTTGGGCGCTGCAACCGGCGGCTTGTGGGCTGCCGGAGCCCAATAGGCGAACCAGGGTTTCTCGGGATAGACCGTCTGCTGCTGCTGGATCCACCGTATCGCCTTGTCGGCCATGTCGGCCTCGAAGTGATATCCCTCGTCTGGCGTCTTCGCGGGGCGGACGGGTGTAGTGTTCTCCCAAATGGGCGTATACCAACTGTTGGCGCCGGCGCCGAAGAAACCGTAGAAATAATCGAAACCGAAGCTTGTCGGCCATCGGTCGAACGGTCCCACCGGCGTGATCTCGTAGACCGGCGTCAGGTGTGATTTGCCGAACCAGGCCGTGGCGTAGCCGTTCTGACGCAGAATCTCGCCAACCGTCGCGGCGCTTTTCGGAATGATGGCGTTGTAGCTCGGATGGTCGCTCGCCATTTCCGGAGTGAAGCCCATTCCGACGGAGTGAGCGTTGCGGCCGGTGAGGAGCGCCGCGCGGGATGCCGCACAGACGGCGTTGGTGTGAAAGTAGTTATAACGCAGTCCCTCGTTCGCGAGCCGATCGAGGGTGGGCGTGTTGACGGGTCCGCCGAAGGTGCTTGGCTGGCCGAAACCGACGTCGTCACCCATGACCAGCAGGACGTTGGGAGCTCCCTCGGGTGCCCGAAGATCTTGCGCGGAGTCGGGTGGCAAGACCGTCCGATCCGAAGTGGCCGGGGGGCTGCAAGCGACGATGCCCAGTAGAACGACCATCGGGAGAAGAAAACGCTTCATTCCATCCTCACAAAGTGGGCCTGAGCAGTAGATCAAACCTAGTCGGTCCGAGTAATCATAAGTAACTGCGTTGGAGGCCGGGGGACAGTCTTTCGCAGCCTTGCATTGAGCATTGAGGGACAGGCTCGGTGCCTGCCCCTCGGTTACGGCACCGCTAGTCCGAATTGGGATTGCTCGGTCTGTAGCTCAGGTCTTCTCGGTACGTCAGGATCGTAAAATTAGTACTGTGGAAGCTCGTCTTGGAAAGGACGTCCATAATGGCGTTGCTCTCGGTCCGTCCGTAGGCGTCTTCCAGCATTTTGGGGAAACCCCTCGGCCGACCAATCGACGCCCAGCTCTTGTGGACCCACCACACGAGGAAGGCCGGCTGACGGCCTCCTGCTACGACGCGGCTGAAATAGTACTGCAGGTCGGAGTCGGCCTTGGCGATCGCGGCCGGGAGCTTACCGACTGCGTTCACGTACTCCTCCGCCTTCTCCGGCTTCGCATAGACCGTAACCACCAGGGCGAGCTTTGCTGGAGGCGTCCCCTTAGGAGGTGTGACACTATGCGTCGGCAAGTCGACAATATAGCTGGTCTCCATAGACTCGGTGTAGGGCCCGGCGTTTTTCTTCCAATCTGCCGCGTCCTCCGGTCCCGACACCGGGATGTTGTCGAAATCGGACCATTTGTGCTCGAACGTACCAATGGTGAAGTCCCCCGTGTTTTCGCCGCTCGAAATTTGGTGAACTTCCCACTGCCAGGGGTCGCCTTTCTTACGGTGATACTCCATGTGCTTCTTGGCGCCCTCGACCCATTGGTCCGTCATTCCGGGCTTGGGCTTCACATGGATCATCATTCCCACCACGTCCTCCTCTTGTGACGCGGCGGGCAACGCGGTGAAGACCAGACCCAGCGCACCGCCGATAAGAAGTAGCCTCTTCATTCTTGCCCCCTTTGCCCTCTATGAATTCCAGAGCTTTCTGCTCGCAGATTTGGCACAACCCTACGCACGGCATCATCGCAAGTCAAGGGACCTGTCGTGCGCTACTCGGTCCGGACCGAGCAACCCAAACTATTAACAATACGCGGCGGAGCCGCTATCGTTCGGACACCGCATCTCGAAAACGCTCGTCGCTTTCGGCGATAGCGTAGGCCATGAACGCCATCGCTGCTAAGTTGCGCCTCACGGATTCCAGGTTCACCTTGTCGAAGGTGTCCCCATCGCTGTGATGAAAGATGAAGTAACGACTCGGGTCGTTTCGTAGCGCAACGGCCAAGACCCCCTTCTCCTCCAAGGGAGCTAGGTCCGGGGCCCAGGCTTCGGGCGGCAGTCCGCCCGGGCCACCGTAGTCCACCCACACGGCGCCAATTGGATCTAGAAGGCGGGCCCACTGGCGAATTAGATCCAGCGTCCTTCCCTTCTGGCTAACGCGGAATCCAATGGGATCGTCGGCGCCGGCGTCGGCTTCGATCGCGGCCACGTGTCGTTCGAGCTCGTCCGAGGGCATGTCGGCGTATCGCTTCGCGCCCGGTGCCCGGATCTCCTCGGTCATGAACAAGACCGTCCGGATCGTTCGGCGCGGCACGAGCCCAAGCTCCTTGAGAAGACGTGGTGTCTCCATGGCGATGGCGGAGCCGACGGCGTCGTCGAACGCTCCCGTCCCGAGATCCCAGGAATCGAGATGGGCACCGACCACGACGATCTCATCTGGATTTTCCCGTCCTCGAATCTCGCCGATCACATTGGCCGATTCGACCTCACCCTCGGGTCCACAGGTCATCACCAATCGCACGGTAGGTTTCTCACCGGTGGCGATCAGCCGATGGAGAAGATCGCCGGCTTCGGTCGCCAAGGCGGCATGCGGGATACGCGGGACGTCGTCCACGTAGTACGTTGCTCCAGTGTGCGGCGTACCCAAGCTGCCGGTGGCGAGGGAGCGAATCATGGATGCCGCGGCTCCGAGTTTGGCCGCCTCCACGGCGCCACGGCTACGGTAGCGGATCTGTTCACCGTAGGCTTGAAGAGGGTGTACATCCGGCTTCAGCGGCGTGTGGTAGTAAACGATTTTCCCCTCTACCGCTTCTCCCAACTGAGAGAGCTCTTCGAAACTCGATACCTCGATGACCTCGGCGGTGATCCCCGCCTCCGGTGTGCCCACGCTCCCTCCAAGTGCGGTCAAAGGCAATTTCTGTCGGCTAGGAGTCAAGAGCTCCCCGGTCTCGACACCTCGCACCCATTTCGGAACGGTCACCGGCTGGAGCCTGACGTTCTCGAACCCGTCCTTCTTCATCCGCTCCGCCGTCCATCGGACGGCTTCGGCTGCTTGGGGAGAGCCACTCAGCCGAGGGCCGATGCCATCGGTGAGATGTCTCAGTATTTCCATTGCGCGATCGTTGCGGTTTGCGGCGGCGATGATCTGACGCGCCGCTCGTTCGAGATCCCGCTCGGGTGGACGAGAGTGCGCGGTGAAAGCGCAGAGCACAAAGAGCGCGATAGAAAAAGACAACAACAGGCTGGAACGAGACGTCATGTGACCTCCTTCAATCTAGTCGAAGTATCTGGCGAGGGCGTGCCGCTCGATCCCGGAGAGAGGAACATCGAGAGCACGCCGGCCGCCCTCCAGATGGTCGGGCGTTCTGGGGCCGAGGACGACCGCCGTCGTGCGGGGATGGGAAAGAACCCAGGCAGTGGCGAGAGTCGCGGGGTCGGTTCCTCGAGCCTCGGCCGCCTTAGTAAGAGCCGCAACGGCTCGGAAGGTCTTCTCCTGAACGAGATCGGCGTACGCTTCCGGACGGAGACTCATTCGCGAGCCTTCTGGATAGGCCTTCCCGGCTCGATACTTTCCCGTCAGCCACCCGCCGGCGAGCGGTCCGTAGGGCGTGAAGCCGAGATTCTGATCCTCGCAGAGGGGCAATACCTCGGTATTTCGGATCCGGTCGAGGAGATTGTAGGAGTTCTGCACCCAATCGAATCGTACCAGTCCGTACTTGTCACTGATCCACAGGGCCCGAACGAGACGCCACGCTTCGATGTTGCTCGCGCCGATATAGTGAATCTTGCCTTGGTGAACCAGGTCGTCCAGGACACCGAGGGTCTCCTCGAGCGGAGTGTTCGGGTCCAGCCCGTGAATGACAAACATATCCAATCGCTCGACGCCAAGGCGACGAAGACTGACGTCGACTTGCCCAAGAATGTGACGTCGCGATAAACCGCGATCGTTTGGCCCTTTGCCGACTGGCATCGAGGCCTTGGTGCTAATGAGGAGTTGGTCTTTCACCGATGCCGGTTGGGTCTTGAGCCAGCGTCCGACGATCGACTCGCTGTTTCCCGCTCCATAAACATTTGCGGTGTCCAGGAAGTTGATTCCCAACTCTACGGCGTGGTTCATCAGGGCACAGGCTTGTTCTTCTGTCTCGCCCATGCCTGCGAAACTGGGATCGGATCCGATCCCACCGAAGTTCGCGCAGCCGAGACCGAGCCGTGAAACCTTGAGCCCGGTTCGTCCGAGAGAAACGTAATCCATAGCGAGTTGCTACTTCTGGGGTTTTTGCCCTTCGAAAGGGCTCCCCTTGAACGCCAAGGCCAGCATCAAGCCCGCCGAGGTCAACAACGCCACCAGAAATCCGGCCAGAACCCATTGATAAGAGCCGAGATAATCGAAGCCCAAGCCCATGAGAAGAGGACCACACATCCAACCTACGACGTACACCGCCACCACATAACCGTAGATCTCGGCGAACGATCGGAGCCCGAAGTATTGGGTCACCAGATAAGGGATGAGGCTGTCCGAGCTCGACGCGATCCCGACCAGAAAGGCGCCGACGAACGCGAGGCTGCCGACCGCTCCGCTCCAAAGCAAAAATATCCCGAGTCCGGCGATCGCGAACAAACAGGCGCCCAAGTAGGGCGCGAAGAACCGGTCCAAGAGATAGCCGACCGTCAATCGTCCCACTAACGACGCGCCCCCGAGAACCGACGCGGTCAATGCGGCATCGAGGCTCGATACGCCCCGATCCATGAGCATCGGTACCAGGTGGGTCATGACGCCGACGACGCTCGTCGCAAGGAGCAAGAAGGCCGGGGCCACTAACCAAAAGGTGATGCTGCGTCGGGCCTCTGAAGCCGGGATGCCCTCGTCCTCCTTCTTCCCGGATTCTATGACTGGTGTTTCGGATATCTCGCCGTCCGGTAGAAGACCCATCTGCTGCGGAGTTTCCTTGAACAAGACCGCCACGATCGGGATCGTCACCGAGATGACCATGAGTCCGATGAGGACGTAGGCCTGGCGCCAACCGAACGTCGCGATCAAGCTATTGGCCAAGGACGGCATGAAAAAGGCGCTCAACCCGTTTCCGCTCAGAGCGAGACCAAATGCCAAGCCACGCCTCCGCTTGAACCAGCGACTCAAGACACTGAAATAAAGCATCGAGGTCGTTCCGCCTCCGACGATCCCGATGACGGCATAGACCGCGTACAAGTGCCACAGGTTCGGCGTGAGGGCCGAGAGGGAGCCGAAGCACAGGCCGAAGAGCAGAAGCGCCGGCAAGAGGATTTTCCTCGCTCCGAGACGATCGACGAGTCGGCCAATAAATGGCTGCCCGGCACCGTAGCTAAGCATGGCCAGCGAATAGGCGGCGGAGATCTCACCGCGACTCCATTGAAACGTCTCGGCGAGATGATTGAAAAAAACACCGAAGGTGAAGGTGACCACCGGGCCGTAGCACATGAAGAGCCCGACCGCGGCCGAGAGAACCACCCACCAGCCGTAAAAGGGCTTCTTTCCTCGAGGGGGTGCCGCGGGGGGCCGGGGGGGCGGTTGAGGCTCGGGCGTCTTTGTCATTTCGACCTCGGGGAAAACAGTGGAGAACGAGCGCGCCGACTCTATCAAAAGGCAGGGTGGTCCATCCACTCACAACCGGTTTCCTTCAAGGCGGCCGAATCAGATAGGATACGAGAGCTCAGAAACGGAGGTAGGCATATGTTGATCGGGTTGAGAACAATTTCAGGAAAACTCGCCCTGACACTTCTCTTCTTCCCGCCCCTGTCCGAGGCTCAGTCCGAAGAGAAAAGCGTTCTGGCCGTCGTTCAACGGTTTTTTGACGCCGATGCGGCAAAGGATGTGGAAGGGGCGCGGGACGTCACGTTTCCGGAAGCGCGTTTTTTCTCCGTCCGCACGGAAGATGGCCAGAAAGTCGTGCGCAACTTCACTATTAAGGGGTACCTGGAGGACCTCCCGGCGCGCGAGGAGACAGTGCGCGAACGGATGTGGGAGCCGACGGTGCTGATCCATCAGGAAATCGCGGTGGTGTGGACGCGCTACGATTTCTATCGAGACGGACGATTTAGCAACTGCGGTATCGATGCCTGGAATCTCATCAAAACGCCCGAGGGCTGGAAAATCTCAGGAGGCAGCTACACGGTCGAGCGCATGGATTGTCCTGAAAGCCCGCTGGGTCCTCCAGAGTGAATATCTCTCCCCTACTCCGAGATCGGCTCAGGCACGTGCTCGTGCCGCGGAATCACCACCTGTCCGTTTCTTACAACGAGCTCACCATCTCGAATCACCAGATTCACGTTGGCGAGATCCTCGAGGCGTTGCTCGGGCTTGCCATCCACCACGAGGACGTCGGCAAGCTTGCCCCGCTCCAGAGTGCCGAGCCTGTCGTCCATGTCCAGGATCTCGGCGCTCGTCCGGGTCGCTGCTACCAACGCTTCGGGTATGGTGTACCCGACCTCGACCAATTGCTTGAGCTCCGTGATATACGCACCGGGGAGCATGCGATACCAATCGAACGGTAAATCCGCACCGACTCCTATCTTGATGCCCGCACGCTTCATCTTTCGCAGCACTTCGAGATTGGCTTCGTGGGAAAACGTAAAGCGCCGGGATGTCGCGCCGTGGTAGCCGCCCCACAAGGCGAAGACATACATGTAGGGTACCAGGGTCGGTACCGAGGCGGTCCCGTTCGCCGCCATCATCTCAATGACGTCGTCTGATCGCGGCAACGGGTGCTCGATGCTGTCGGCGCCCGCCTCCACTGCCCATCGGACATAGAAGGTTTCGGCATCCACGGCGACCTTGAGCCCCAAGGAGTGGGCCTCCTCCACCGCCGCTTTGATCTCCTCGCGCGAGAAATGACTCATGAGCTTGATAACGTCGGCGCCGGCTTTGAACTGCTCACGAACAGCTTCTCGCCAACCATCGGGCCCGGAGGCCTCGATGACCGCGCCGTAAGCCGCGTTGAACGGGCTCAGCCGCTCCGCACCGTGACCGCCGGTACCAGTAATTGCCTGTCCGGCTGGAAAGACGCGCGGCCCGATAAGCCGGCGCTCTCGGACCCATCGCTTCAACTGAAATGGGACCGTTCCGTGCGAGCTCACGTCGCGGACGCTCGTGATCCCGCTCTCGATGGCGTAACGCATTCGTTCTATCGCCCGTAGCGTTTGGTGTGCAGGATCGAGAGCGTCGGTGATCGATCCCTCCGCCGACGCGGACCCCCCGGGCGGCCGTGCGAGGTAAGTGAGATGGCTGTGCAGATCGATGAGACCGGGAAGCACAGTCTGACCCGTCACGTCGATGACCTTTGCATCGGACGGCCAAGAGTCGTCTTCCGGCGACAGCACTCCCGAGATTCGATTTCGCTCGATGACGACGGTCGCTTCACGAGCCGGGGCGCCGGTACCATCGAACACCCGCCCGCCACGGAGGACGAAGCTACCCTCGGGCCCGCGCGGTCCCGCGGCGACCGGAATACGGCGCGGGTCGTCGGATACCGGCGATGTCGGCTCGATGTACAGCCGGCGATCCTCGGGGCGCTCTTGCGCCGCCGCGACCAAAGGAAGTTGCAACACAACGACGATGGCTACAATAGCCGTTCGAATCAGTGCGGTTTTCATGTGACAACACCTCCCGTTTCGAGGGGGCGCTGATGCGCTCCCATCGAGAGTCAACTTAGCACGATGGACACCTTCTCGTCCGACAATGCGAGGTTCCCTACTTCATGAGCTTGTCGCGAACTACCCTCCCCTCACCTCACCTCACCTCACTTTCTTGTATGCTGGATCGTCTATCGCTTGACACGAAGGCACGAACGATTCTATTCTTCCGAAGACTTGCCGGCCCCATCCAAGCGCTTCCTCCATCTCTGAGCTGGGCGAAGGAGAAGAAATGAATACTAACCGTTTGATGTTGTCGTTTGCCATTATCGCGGCATGTGCCTCTCATGCCCGCGCCCAGACTCACTCCTCGAGAGAAGTTGCCGACCGCATCATTGCAGCTTCCGAGGGCAACACCGAGGCGCTTCAAAACCTCCTATACCTCAGTGACCACATCGGTCCTCGTTTGACCGGCTCGGAGCAGGCCGCGAAAGCCGTTCAGTGGGCCGCCGACAAGATGCGGAAAGACGGACTCGAAAACGTCCGGCTGCAGCCGGTGACCGTGCCGCGTTGGGTTCGAGGCCACGAAAGCGGTGAGCTGCTCAGTCCCTCCCGACAAAAGTTGCCTCTCATTGGGTTGGGAGGCACGGTGGGCACGCCGCCGGAAGGCATCACCGCGGAGGTGGTGGAAGTGTCGACCTTTGATGAGTTGGCCGCCCTCGGAGACGAGGCCAAGGGAAAGATTGTTTACTACCACACGCCTCTCAACCCGCGTTTGCACCCGATGGATGCTTATGGCGCTGCCATCCGCTATCGCAGTCGGGGAGCGGTGGAGGCGGCGCGGTACGGTGCCGTCGCTTCGATGATCCGTTCTTTTGGCACACGAAGCTTCGGGACGCCGCACACCGGGGGAACCTACTACTCTGACGAGGTCGCGCCCATTCCCCACGTCGCCTTGGCCACCGAGGCGGGAGACCTGATCCATCGCCTGGTGACTGCCGGGGAAACGCCGAAGATGCGGCTCATCGTCACCAGCAAACCGGAGGGTGAGGTGGAGTCGGCCAACGTCATCGGGGAGCTTCCCGGAAGGTCGGCGCCCGAAGAGATCGTCGTGATCGCGGCGCACCTCGATTCCTGGGACGTGGGTACGGGCGCCATCGACGCGGGTTTCGCATGCGCCATTGCATTGGAAGTGCCGCGTATGCTCAAAGAGCTGGGGCTGGTGCCCCGCCGAACCATCCGCACGGTTCTGACCATGACCGAGGAGCTGGGAAACCTGGGTGCCAAACGCTATGCGGAATCCTTGAGCGATGAGGAGCTGCGAGCCCATGTCGCCGGGATCGAGGGCGATGCGGGCCCCGACCAGCCCTGGGGGTTCCGGGTCACGCGAGGCGATGCGGCCAGCGGTACCCAAGGAAGATCGCTTGACGGCGCCGATCCCATCACGAAGAAAGTGTTCACCTTGGTCCAGGAGTGGGCACAGTTCCTCACGCCGATCGGTGCCAACTGGGTCGACTATGGAGGCATCGAAGGTTCCGGTCCCGACATCGTGCCTCTCGCCCGGAGGGGTGTGCCCGCGATTTCCATGCGCAACGACCAGACACGCTATTTGCACATTCATCACACGGACGGCGACACGTTCGACAAGATCGATCCGCAAAGCTTTCGGCGTAACCTCGCTGCGATCGCCTTCATGGCTTATACCCTTGCTGAAAGCGAGGATCTGGCGGCGGTTCGTAGGACCAGTGGACAGTAGAGCACCCTCGGTATGTTGAGGATCGGCAAATGATGAAGGAGGCGTATATATGATGAGACTCGCTAGCTTACTCCTACTGCTTACGACCGCATCCATCGGCTCAGTCGCCGCAGACGGTCAGGATTTGGTTGGAGTATGGAAACCGCTTAACTACCATATCGCAGGGGTGGATCACCCTATGGACGGGCTGTTTATCTTCACCGAGAACCACTACTTCGCGACCAACGTCCGCTATCGACAAACGAGCACCGAGCTCGATGACAGCAACGCGAACGCGGGCACCTACCGCACGGAAGGGAACAAACTGTTCTTGACATCCCACCTGGCTGCTCATATTCGTCCTGGCAAGAAGGAAGAACCGATCAACTACAGTCAAGGCGGCACGGACGCCGGGACCTACGAAATCAAAGGCGATAAACTCATCATCACGTTCCCGTCGAAAAATCGGTATGAAGCGGAACGCGTGAAGTAGTGCAATCCCCGGCCGTTTCTGTGCTATCGGGGCCCTCGCCCTAGGTGCGTGTCGAAATAGCCGACCAGCTTCCTCAAGCCGAACAGCGAAACGTAGTCTTTGGCTCCCCATTCATGTACGGACGTCGGGAGCACAACGAAGTCGAAGTCTTTCTCCAACATCATCAGCTTCTCGGCCAGCACGACCGAGTCTTTGAAGAGCACGACGTTATCCTGCATCCCGTGCATGATCATCAGGTGGTCCTCCAGGTCCTCGCCATAGCTGATCGCGGAGACCTTTCGGTAGACCTCGGGATGGGTATTGGGTCGACCGGCCACGTTGACTTGGGCGGTCATGGCATGAGAGATGTGGGTAGCGGGAGCCGAAGCGACTCCAGCCGCATAGACCCCCGGTTTCTTGAAGAGAGACATCGCGGTCATCAGCCCGCCGTAGCTGCTCCCCCATATCCCGATGCGATCTCGGTCGACGTACGGGAGGGTTAGAAGGTGCTGCACGCCACTATGTATGTCTTCGACATCGATACCGCCGTAGTCCCGAAAGAGCCTTTCGCGGAAAGCGCGCCCGTATCCGACCGTCCCCCGAACATCGACGAGTAGCCCAATGTACTCCCCTTCGAGCGCGAAGTACTGTTGGAGGGTGCTGTATAGGCCCCTCCATTCTTCCACGTCCCCCCACCTGCTTTTTACCGAGTTTGGATACACCGGGCCGACGATGACCGGATACTTTTTCGACCGGTCGAGATTGCGGGGCTCGAGAATCCGCCCATGCACGGTGACCCCGTCCACGTGGCTCGGGAATGTTACGTATCGCGGCTCGATCCAATCGTAGTCATCGAAGTCTTTTGGCGGTGAATGCGTCACTCTCTTCTCGGATTCCCCTCCCCGGCTGCTCACGATATAGAGCTCGGTAGGAGTGAGGTCGTTAGAATGAAGAAGTGCCAGCTTGGAGGCGTCGGGCGCCCCGAACGGATGGTGCACTCCGGGTAGCGTGGTCACCTGCACGATGTCCCCGCCGTTCTCGGGCATGCGGTAGACATGCCTTTCGTAGGGACTCTTCTTGTTGGCAACGAAATAGACCTCTTTAGTGGAGTGCGAGACAAAGAGGGTCGCGGCACCCGACTCGCCGACGACACTCCAGTCTCCCTCCGTGAGGCGTTTCGGCTTTCGCGTTCCGAGCGGCAACTCATAGAGATGATGGCGGTCGTCTTTGTCGGAAATGAAGAGTATTCCGCTCCCGTCGCTCTGCCAAGCAGAGTTCCAATGCTGGGTGGTCCTCGTCGCCCGATAATCGTGCCAGATCTCCTGTAGCGAGCCGTCTCTCGGGTCGGCGAGAAAGATCCATCGATTCTCCGCACTTTCATCGTACTGATCGACCAGCAGGTGACTATCCTCGGGCGACCAGCCGTAGCTGGCAATGCTGCGGTCGGTGTTCTCCGGAAGGTTAAGCCTCGCCAGACGGCCGGCGGAGACCGAATAGATAGCGATGTCCTTCACGTGGTCGTTGTCCCCGGGGTAGTCGCGGCTAAGTAGGTCCACATCGGTCTCTTCACCTAGATAGTTCGGGATCATGACTTTCCGCATACTGCGGCGGTCTTCGACGTGGAGCGCGATATGTCCACCATGAGGCGACCATCGATAGGAGCTCACTTCCACATCCGGGCGAGAGTACCCCGGTCCGCAGCAGGTATTGAGCGGTGAACCGCCGACCTCTGGCCGAGCGATATTGGTCGCCCGAACCAACTCGTCGAGCTCGCCATTCTCGCGATTCCACAACCACAGGTCTCCTTCCTGAAGATAGGACAGAAACTTGCCGTCGGGAGAGAAGGACAGGAGGTACTTGTCGCCGGGGGAGCGAGTGAGTCGTTTGAGACCGGTTCCATCCGGATTGATCTGAAATAAGTCGTCTCCGCCGTCCGGCATGGGTGCGCCCGAGCGGTTTCTAGGAACCTCCATCCCGCTGGTCTGGATCGCGAAAATCAATGCGTCACCGTTCGGTGTCCAAATCACCTCCGCGACACCTCGATGCCGGCGCGCAGTGACTCGTTCCACGAGCGACACGCCGTCGCTGGCCGGGGCATACAGCTCAGCAAGGTCCGAAGCCATGTCGGTGACCCGTTGCGGCTTCTCCCCGTTAGCTGACGCCACCCAAACGTCTCGGAAAGGCATCGCCTCGTCGTTCCAGACGAACGCCACCCGTATGCTGTCGGGCGACCAAGCCGGATTCGACGGCGCCGTGCCGCTCAAATAGGGCAGCGACGCAATGCGCTCGATGGTGAGAGGGCGCTGCTCCGCCTTCACCGACCCTTGCAGGGAGAGGACCAAAACCACCGCCCCGCAAACGCTCGCCGCACGTGACGTTCTCATATTGGCCGACATACTGGCCCTCCTTCTGAATGAGTCCTTAGACCGCAAACTTCCCCGGTCACGGAAACTTCGGGGGGCGATTCTAGAATCGCAACAGAACTAGAGAGGCTAGGAGCGTCTGTCCGCTCTCAGCCTGGGTCTCCACTGAGCAAACCCACCCTCACCCGCGGTGCGGGCGAGGGTGGGTCAACCCCAAGAGCTATAGGCCTCGAGGCGGGCCAGGGTTAGAAGTCAAACCTAATGCCCATGCGCAGCACCCGCGGCTTCAAAAGCTCGGCCGGAGTCAGATATCTCGGATCGTCAAGCCGAAGGGCGTTCAACCTAATCACCGTGCCTGAATTGAAGACATTGAAAATGTCGGCAATTAGCGCCACACCGGCATCTCCGCCAACAGGAATTCTGTATTGGACCCGCAGATCGAGGAGAGTCTCCACGTCGAACGTTCTAGTGCCAGCGGGCTCGCCGGCGACGTCGATAAAAGTCTCGGAGAGGATTTGGGGGAAATCACTTTGGAAAACGCGCACCTCGGTCGCCCCCCTTGGAGACTCCTGATTGAATCCTTGATAGTTATTCGTGATGGGAAAGCCGCTTAGCACCTCTAGGAACCCGCTGAACAGCAATCCATAGTCAGTCTTGTAGGTGGCCTGCAGTTTAAATTGGTGACGCCGGTCCATCGCGAGATCCCCGTCCCTGTTGATGAAAAAATTGGGGTTGGTGTAGTCGGCCCATGTGGAGCCCGCGAACCCGTTCGATACAGTCCCTGACCCCCGACCGAGAACGTAAGAGGTCGAAAGTTGCCAGTTGTTACTCATCCTCTTGTTTAGGACGACCTCGACGCCGTTGTACTGCCGCGTCAACGGTGCCGGATCGCCAGGTCGGTCACCCGGATTGGTCTGACGGATCGCCGGCCGCCGGCCCAAGAATTCGGTTGGAAGCGTAAAGATATCCAGCGGCTGGCCAGTCAGCGGATTAGTCACGGTGATCGGTTGGTAAGCCGAGATTGGAACCGCGTCGTTGACAAAGCCGATTAGGTCGCCGTCGCGCTTGAAAATCCCTGTGGCTGAAAGAACCCACTCCTCACCGATCAGGTGTTGAAACCCTATCGTATAGACGTCCGTGTACTGGTTTTTCAAATTTGGATCGGCGGTTGGAAAGGCCGTCGGGTCTGGACGAGTATCGGTTCTTAGCAGCGTCTCTTCCCCCTGTTGCCACACACGGTCCCCGTTTCGATCCTCCCAGTCGAACTCGCGAAAGGCTAAAACAGCGGGATTGATATTGTCCAGCCAGGCGGCCAAAGGTTGGCTGTAGAATCGCCCGGCGCTCCCCTTGATGGTCGTTCTGTTACTCCCGGTGGCATCCCATACCACGCCGAGCCTCGGAGCTACGTTATCGAACGTAATGAGACCATTCTGCTCAGGAAAGGTCTGTAGAGGCTCAAAGGCCCCACCTCCGACGCTCGACTCGGTAATCGTCCCGCTCGAGTGATCGTACCGGACACCAAGATTCAATGTCAGCCGTTCTCCCAAGACCCACTGGTCCTGAAAGTATACGTTCCAAATATCGAACTTGTGGTTCCTGTCGGACGGAGAGTTGTACAGGCGAACCCGGAACGGGTCCCCATCGAAAAGAAGATGGTGGACGTCTGGCGTTTCGGAAATGCAGGCGTCACTGCAACCAGTTAGCTCATTGGAGCCTCGAGCTCCTTGGAGAAAGCCTAGGGCCAAGTTCGGCGTGGTCATCCATTTGATTCCCGTCTTAAATTCATGGCTTCCGCCAGCCCAATTCCCTTTGAACTTGGTCACGTCGGCCCTAGCCTGATGTCGGTTCCGTTCAACTCTGCCGATCGTATGAAAGTCGCCGCCACTGATGATACCGGTCGATTGGTCTACATAAGCCGTGGAGCCATCGTTGTTCGGGTTGCTCACCGGAATATGGTAATATCCGAGGGCTCCCCGAACTTCAAGAAGTGTGCTCTCGTTGATGACACTGGTCCATTGCACCGATGGAATGCGGTTCGTCTTTACAAGAGCCATCCACGTGCGCGGGTCGTCTGCGTTGCGGAAGCTAGCGGTGGCGGTGAAGGGGAAGTTTGAAAAGACCCTGCGGTTGTATGAAGCCATCAGTGTGTTTGCGTCAGAGAGCTTTACGGTTCCTTTCACGAACAACTGCTTCTCTTCGTTGCTTAGTGCGACGGGGAAATCCGACTTTATCTCCTGCAAATCCTGATAGCGATAATTCGCAAAAAACCAGGCCCTTTCTCTCTTAATTGGACCTCCTAGGAAACCCGAGAGGTCGTAGACGTGCTCGAATCCGCTCGCGACCGAGAGTCCTTGTTGCTTGAGGTCGTCCGAGACATTATCTGCCTCAGTGCTCCTATTCTGAAAATAGAAGCTTGCTCCTCCGCTGAATCGGTCACCGCCCGATTTGGTGATGTAGTTGAAAACGGCTCCGCTGGCATCGCCATACTCGGCAGTAATGCCCGCAGTGGTGAGTTGGATTTCTTGGATTGTGTCGACTGACAATTGCGTGGAGGTAGCACCGGTTAGAGAGTCGTTCGTATAGATGCCGTCCAGGCTGTATTCGTTCTGACGCACGCTTCCGCCATGAACGACATTGATGGGAGAAAAGTTGTAGTTGGCATCCACCACACCGGGGAGAAGGTTCAAGATCTTGGTGTAGTCTCTGTCGTAGGGTACGTTCTCCAGGGTGTCCGGATCGGCGAAGTTGACGAGTCCCGAGGTACGGGTATCGATCAGTGGGACTTCGCTGGTCACGGTCACCGCTTCCTGCACGCCGGCCAGTTGGAGTGCGACGACTACTGGGAGGGATTGTCCGGCCAATAGGAGGATCCCCTCACGCTTCTGGGACTGGAATCCCTGGATCTCGAATCTAACGCTGTACGTTCCTGGGCTGAGGGTGACGAACCGGAAGGCGCCATCTGGCCCTGTCGTCTGAACCATTTGCCCGGCCAGAAGCTGAGGGCTCGCCACGGTCACGGCGACTCCCGGGAGCCGCCCGCCGCTCTCATCGTTAACCGTCCCAAAGATGGAGCCGGTGACTCTCTGAGCCGCTGCCGTGGGAGCTGTTGCCCAGCCCCACGCGAGACAACCCACCACAAGAAACAATTCGCGGGTTCTAATATTCATTACAACCCTCCTAGTTTAAAAAGTCGATTGATTAAATTTGAGGAGAACACGCCAGGATGTCGATGGCTGGGTACACCACCACTATGGAAGTATACCTGCATACTGCATGCCAAGTGAAAATAGGCACGGCTTCCCCCCGTAAACTCGTCGGACGCATCACGTTACAGTCGTTGCCCAAAAGGCTCAGCACAACGAAAGATCCATCCGGCTGGATCCATGCTCACCGCGCCTAAGCCCCATGAGCCGTTTCCGACACCAAGCCCGGAAGTGGCGCGTTCGTAGGTAACTGCGACACAGGGAGTTAACTGTCAGACGGCAACGTGGGAACGTCCTGAAGGCCATCATTCAAATTTTCGGATCTTTCGCGTACGAGTTTTCGCATTGGAAGCCTGCGGGTCTGATCGCGGGATCTTGAAAATTACCGGTTGTCTCTGAACACGCGTCCGTTTTTCATGACGAAACTCACCTCCTTTAGCGTGTGGATGTTCTCGAGCGGGTTTTCGGGAGTAGCGATCAGGTCAGCCGCGAGGCCAGGTTTGATGGCGCCTCGGGTGTCCTCGACGCCCAACATCCGGGCGGCGTTTGTCGTCATGGATTGAAGAATGGCTGTCACCGGCAGCCCCGCTTCGACGTAGTTGTCAATGATGGAGATGCCTAGGCGCCCTCGGGTCTGACCGGGCACCACGATGCCGACGTCCGCGCCGAAGGCGAGCATCACCCCTGCATCGTACATGCGCCGGAGCTCTCCGAGTCGTTCCTGGTATCGCTTTTCCGGGTCGGAAATGTTTCTTTCCTCGAGCATGACGAGCGTGTCCAGGTTCGGGATGACGGTAACCCCTTTTTCCTTGATCAGACGAAGTGTGTCATCCGACACAAAAAGAGCGGGCTCCACCGAACCCACACCTCCCTCGACGACGACACGCACACCGGCGTCGGTCGCGGCATAGGCGGCCACTTGAAGGCCGGCCTTGGAAACCTCTTCCACCACGAACCGCACGTCTTCGACCGAGTACATGTATGGCTCGTAGTCGATCGCGATCTTGATCACTTTGGCACCGAAATGGATGTTCTCGCGGATTGCTTTCTTCAGCTCATCCCTGGTATCCGCATGCAGATAATCGGGGGCGGAGGAATAGCGGCCCTCTCGATGAACGGGAAGTCCACCGCCAAAAGGAGCAATCAGGCGTCCGGAATTGATAATCGTTGGTCCCGGTACCACGCCGTTCTCGATGGCCTGCCGCACGTCGGTGTCGGCGTAATGCCCCCCCACGCCATCGTCGCGAATCGTCGTGAATCCCGCTTCCAGGATCTCCCGAGCGTACGCGACGCCCAGAATCGCTCGGTAGCCGGTGGTGAACGTCATAAGGTTGAGGAACAGGCCTCTAGTCTTGGTGTACTCGGCACAGATATGGGTGTGACAATCGAAGAGTCCCGGCATCACGGTGCTATCCGATAGATCTATCACCTTGGCTCCCGGCGGAATCGTGACATCTGTCCCGACCGCCGATATGGTCCTTCCCTCGACGAGAATCACCACGTTACTGGTGCTAGTACCGCTTTCTGGATCCACCAAATTACCTGCCTTGACCGCGGTCACCTGAGCCTCGGAAGCCGGGGCACCTAGAATCAGTAGGCTTAGTAACAACAAGATCCGCTTCATTATCTTCTCCTTCCACTTTTCGGCAGGATAGCCCTTGAATTTCGACATAGAAACTGATATCCCTATCACAATTGTGGGTTTCCGTCATTTAGCAAGGGGGCAGCATGCATTCTCAAGGCACTAGGAAATCACGGCCAATGAGCACCGCCGCACTGCTTCTCAGCGTCTTCTTTGGCGGGATACTCTTCGCGGGCTTTACTTCTCAGACGTCGATCGATGCGAAAAGTGAGCTCGTTACCAAGGGCAGGGAGATCTTTTTCAACGAGACCTTCGACGGGAACGGTCGAACCTGTAGCACCTGCCACCGGCCCGAGGACAACTACCGAATCACCCCGGAGTTCATCGCGTCTCTTCCCGATGACGATCCTCTCTTTGTGCACGAGTTCAACCCGGATCTAAAAGAAAACTTCGAGAAAGCGGATTTGTTGAGAAAGTACGGACTCATTCTGGGAAACCCCGCCGGGTTTGACGACCTGGAGAACAAGTACGTTATGCGCACGGTTTCATCGCTTCGTTCCGTGCGTACCTCCATCAACGGCTCCGAATTCGAGGGGTTCGAGAACAAAACTTCATTCCTTGGCCCCCTTACAGGTTGGGCTGGTGACGGTTCGCCTGATGGAACGCTCCGCGGATTCGCAGACGGTGCGATCAAAGCACACATGCCCAAGACGCTGAATCGAGTGCCGGGCGTTGACTACAGGTATGCGACCGACGAGGAGCTCGATGCCCTCGAGGCGTACATGCTTACGTTGGGCAGGCAGGAGGAGCTGAGCCTTCCCCTCCCTTTGAAGGGTGAGCGAGCTCTGTTGGGACAAGAACTCTTCATCGACAAAGACCAGAAAAACGCCCGTTGCAACACGTGTCATATCAATGCGAGTGCTTCGGCGATGAGCGCCGATGCCCGCGCCAAGGGGCAATTTGTCAACTTGGGTAGCATCCACCTCAATACCGGCGAAGAGAACTTGGACAATGCTTTGATTCACAGTCTCCCGGTCGACGACGGTTTCGGTACTCCCGGATCCTTCCGGATGAATACGCCCTCGGTGGTGGAAGCGGCGGACGCCGGCCCTTTGTTCCACAGTGGCTTCTTCAATACGGTCGAAGAGGCGATCGACTTCTACAGTACCGACGCCTTCAACAACTCCATCTCCGGGCGTAACATGACCCGAGATTTTGGCGGCCCTACCAATCTGAGCGCTGCCGAAGTGCTCGCGCTCGGCGCCTTCCTGAGGGTCATCAACGCACTGGACAATATTCGGGAAAGCACCGAGCTCCTCGAGGAAAGCCTCGAAGTAGCTTGGTTGGAACGCGAAGACAAAAAGCGCCTATTGCGCGAAGCCAACTACGAGACGGAGGACGCCATCATCGTGTTGGGAGGTGTTCATCTACATCCCATCGCCGTAGCTCATCTCAGGAAAGCGGAAGAACTAACCCAAGAAGCTTTGGACAGCGCGCTTTCTAGAAGCCGACTGACCAAGGAGGCCCTCGCGAAGCACCAGAAGGCCCGAGCCGACCTCATCGAGATCTCCGAAAAGCTCGAGGGTGGACCCTAGAACCCTGCTGTTTCGTCAGGCGCCCCAGATTTGCTCGTAGGCCCGGAGCAAATTCTCACCGAGCACCTTGCGAACGTCTGGCACCGACCATCCGCGACGTAGCAGCGCCCCTGTCACATTGGGTGTCTCGGCGACGTTTTCATAGCCTTTTACGAAGACCGACGCGTCTACGAACATCTCGCGCGGGAAGATCGATCGGTTGACGTTCCCATAGTCGATATTCCGCCCCACGACGAAGTCCGAAGCAAGGCTAATATGATCGACGCCGACGAGCTTGCGCACGTAATCGAATTGATCCACATACTCTTCCACAGTCACTTGACGGATTTCATCTAGGTGCGCATTGGTTTTGTTCCGCACCAGAAAGTCGTTCACCGGAGTTAGCCCAATCACCCCACCGGTCCTGGCCACTGCTTCGATGAGCCGGTCGCTCACGCAGCGGGGGTTGTCGTTCAAGGCTTTCACGTTACTATGGGTGCACATCACGACACGGCCGGCCGACATCTCGATGGCGTCGAGACTCGTTTGCTCGCCGGTGTGTCCTCCGACGTCGAGAACCATATTCAAGCCGTGAATCTCTTCCACCAAACGACGCCCGGCTCGTGTCAGTCCCATTTCAGGCTCGAGACACCCGCCTCCGAAAATATTGGCGACGTTGTACACAGGCAGGACGATTCGCAAGCCAAGCTCGTAATAGGCGCGAAGAGCCGTCTTAGGAGGACCGAATCGGGAGTTCTGCCCGTCACCGAGAGCGTCAGCGCCCTGCCACCCGAAAACCATAGAGAGCTTCCCTTCCCGATTCGCATCGCGGATATCTCGTACGCTCCTCGCAACGACCAGCTCGTGAGGATGCTGATCGATGAAGTTGTGTGCGTCCGCAAACGCCTGTACGCCGCCGATGGTCGCGTGCCAGCCATCCACGCCGCCCTTCCGGAGTTCAGCGAGAAAAGCTTCGGTCAAGGCGGCTGGAATCAGTCCATCGAAAACGAGGGTTGACTTGTGGATCGCCAGCGGGTCTGCCCCGCCGGCCTCTTGACCGGATACCCTTGGAAACACCGAGCTCGGTGGAAAACTTGCGCCCCATCCATCGGAAATTCCGGATAGGCTCGCGGTCGCCCCCACGAGCGCGGCCTGCCGCATGAAGTCTCTTCGGTTCATCGCTGACTCCTTCTCTCTTTCGTTTAGGGCGTCTTTCGTTTATGACGACCCTTGTTTACGAACCGGGCGGATCATTAGTCCGGCGCAATACGCGGCCCGGTTTCGCCCCGGTGTGCTGCCCTTTGTCGACCACCACCTTGCCGTTCACGAGGACATGGTGGATACCGGTTGAATAGTGGAGCGGATCTTCGAACGTCGCGATGTCGGAAGTCGACTGCGCGTCGAAGATGACGACGTCGGCTTTCTTTCCCACTGCGATCTGTCCGCGGTCCACCAGTCCCAAGCGACGGGCTCCGTGCAACGTCATCTTGTGAATCGCCTCCTCGAGCGTCAGGACCCCTCCTTCGCGCACGTACTTTCGGAGCATTCGAGGGAAACTCCCTAGAAAGCGGGGATGGGCCCTCGCTCCGCGAAAAGTCTCGAGTGTGATGGACGACCCGTCCGAACCGATATGCACCCATGGCAGCTGAAGCGCCTTCGTCAAATTCTCTTCGGTGTTGTTGAGCGTCATGGAGTAAGCACTTCCTTCTTCCTCCAAGACCACGTCCATCACTACCACCGCCGGATCGACGCCCCGTTCTGAAGCGATCTGTGCGACGGTCTTGCCATTGACCGATTCATCGGCCGAGCCGATCATCATTCTCTCCCAAAGTGAGGGGTCACCGCCTTCGAGCTCCTGGCCGATGCGCCGCCGCATTGTCTCGTTTCTCAATCGCTCGAGCAACTTCTCGATGCCACCTTCTTGCGCCCATGCTGGAAGTCGTCCTCGAAGTCCGCCCATCCCTCGGAGGTAGGGGTAAACGTTTGCGGTGATATCCAAACCGTTACTGCGGGCCTGGTCGATCGTGCGGGCGAACTCATCGTACTTCTCGCGCGCCGACGAGTTCAGGTGCATGATCTCGACGGGTATCTTGGCTTCTCGAGCGATACGGATGGCCTCTCGGAGGCCTCGAAGAGGCTCTTCTCCCGTTTCGCGAAGGTGGGTTCCGTACAAGCCTCCATAGTCTGCCGCCACTTCTGCCAGCGCGATTAACTCTTCGGTCTCGGCGAATATGTTGGGGACGTAGGAAAGCCCTGACGAAAGTCCGACCGCCCCTTGCTCCATCGCTTCGGCGACGAGGCGTTTCATCTCCTCGAGCTCGCTCTCGGTGGGTGGCCGGTCTTCATACCCAATGACGCAAGTCCGCACCTGGCCGGAGCCGACGAAGGACGCGACGTTGGTGGCAATCCCCTGCTTTTCGAGAGTTTCGAAGTAGCCAGCGAGTGTCGTCCAGGTTACTAGGGGCTGTTGAACTCGCTCTTCGTCGGCACTGAACGATCGCGGATCCGCTTTGCCCTGAATCGGACCGGCCGAGGACTGCTCTCCGAGAAGCTGGGTCGTGACCCCCTGCAAGACGAAACTGGCGGCCCGCCCGTCCAGGACCAACGCCCGCTCCGAATGAGCGTGCATGTCGATGAAGCCGGGCGAGACAACGAGTCCTCGGGCGTCGATGATGCGATCGGCCGAACCTTCGATATCCGGCCCCATCGCGACGATGGTGTCGCCGCGGATGGCGATGCGGAGCTCTACGCCACGTTCTCCGGTTCCGTCGATCACGTTGCCGTTGGTGATGAGGATATCGTACTCCTCGGTAGGGAGTGACCCGAGGAGCGCGAGGGCGGCCAAGTATGCGATCGCTTTCATTAGAATCCTAAACGAGTTGGTCGAATACGAGTTCACGATTCTAGTACCAAAAAACGTCGGTCGCCAACACCGAATACAGTGTGCGTATCTGGCACTGGCTCCGATGCGGGCGGCGATGCTAGAGTGGGATGCCCAATCCGGGGTTCCCAAGGCTCGATCCACTCGAACCAGAATAGGGCTCAAGGAGGCAGGTCGTGAAAAAAACAGTCCTTCTCTTCGCGTTGATCTTTCCTTGTTTCCCCGCCTTTGCACATTCTACGCAGAGCTCCAACCAGCTCGGGAACAGGGACACTCAGAACTTGTTCGAAACGATAGACGAGAATAGACAGCGCCATATCTCTTTCCTGAAGAGGCTGGTTGAGGCCACAGAGGCTGGTTGAGGCCACAAAGGAAGGCGAGGAGAGTGTTCAACGTGTCGTAGCTGAGAGGTTCAAGGAACTTGGTTGCAAAGTTGACGTTCTGAGGATCCTCCCAACAAGCCTCAAGCTTAAGAAGCAGTTCGTATCGTCGGACCTTATCGATCTGACCGAACGCGTCACCGTAGTCTGTACGATCAAAGGCTCAGCCGAAGGCAAAAGTCTCCTGTTTTTCGCTCACCCCGATAGCCAGCCGGTGACTTCGACGCCTCAAGACGGGCATCGTGATCCATTCAAGGCGACCATCGTAGGCGATAAGATCTTCGGATGGGGTGTAGCAGACGACCTGGCAGGTGTTGCCATCATGGCCGAGGCCGTCGACGCAGTACTAACCGCGGGATTGCATCCCCGGGGGGACGTGATTCTGGGTAGCACTGCGAGCAAGAGAAATGCACTAGGTATCATAGCCCTGCTGAGCAAGGGCTACCATGCAGACGCCTCTATTTATGTTCACCCCGCCGAGTCCGGTGCAGGATTGAACGAAATCAAAGCCTACGCCTCCGGTATGCTCAGATTCCGAATCACGATCTCCGGCCGACAGCCCAGCACAACGGAGCCTGATCAAACGGCGTTCGCTCACCTTGGAACCAGTCCCATCAATAAAGCGAATTTGATCATGCAGGCTTTGGAGGAACTCGACGCCAGGCGTGGCGAAAGAATCTACCACAAGGCTATAGATGCAGCCGTTGGAAGATCGACTAATCTCCTAATCGGTCATATTAGCTGCGGAGACGCCAAACGGATCTACCAGATGCCGAACGAATGCGTGATTAGTGCGAGCATAACATTCCCACCGAATGAGGAGCTCAGCGCGGTGAGGAAAGTCGTTCAGAGCACCGTTGCCGAGGCCGCTGACACCGACCCCTGGCTCGCCCAGCACCCACCATCCATAGACTGGATTTTCGGAGCCCCAGGCGTGGAAGTACCCACCGACCATCCGTTGTATCAAACGGTTAGTGACGCCATGCGAGCCGCGACGGCTAGAACGCCTCATCTCAATCCGCTCCACTCGGCAAGCGATATTCGAAATCCAATTCTCTTTAGCGGCATCCCTACTGTTGGTATTGGTCCGCTTGGGGGAGGCTTGAAAGTGACAGGAGGAGAAGACGAGTGGGTTGATCTCGAGGACTACATTACCGCGATCAAGGTAGGCGCAAAAGTCATCGTAGAATGGTGTCGGTAGCTCTCACGGAAAACCAAACAGGGTCCCGACGCTTGTTGGCCGCTTTGCGTCTCTACCTTCGCGTATTCTTGTTGACATGTGGAAAAACTGATCTATCCTACATTGCCCAACGGCGCGGTGTTCCAGTCCACGGGTCCCCGCTAGGCCCGGCGCTCATGACGCCTGTTACTGAATTTCCTCCACTAAACGACATCAAAGCGGCTGGTTCAACCCGCCTTCGGCGCCTCGAATCAACGGCTCTCGAATCTTGTCTCGGAGGAACGTCATGAAACGCTTACGAGTATCAAAAATCGCGATCGGCCTGCTTGGCGTGTGCCTCCCCCTCGCCGCCCAAGGTACTTCGCAAAGCGGTTACCAACAGTTGGTCACCCTCGACAAAGAGTTCCTGGAATTCGCGAAACCCAAGCAAGTCGACGGCATCCCGGACTACGGTTCCGAGGCGATGAAGGCGCAGAAGAAAGGCCTGGAAAACCTTCGGCAGCGTTTGGCGGCCATCGACGCCGACTCCTGGCCGACTAACCAAAAGGTGGACTATCTCCTGGTGTGGGCCAGGCTCAATGAGCTCGACTTCGCCCACCGCGTGATGCGACCCTGGGCCCGAGACCCGACGCTCTACCTCGACCTGGTGAACCGTTTGCCCTATATCGAGGTTCCCGTCCCGGAAGGCAAAGCGGCTCCGGCAGGTCCGAGAAAACTTCATCCGGTTATCCCGCGCATGTCGAAGACCGAGTTCCGCAACAAGTTACAAGCGGTGCCCGAGATCATGGCCGAGGCCCAGACCAACCTGACGGTTCCCGTGGGAGAGCTCGCCCATATCACACTTTTCCATCTAGAGAATTTCGACGGTGTGGGAGCGCGGGAGCCCTACCGCGATGAGCCGCCTGACGGCACCATCGGTTGGTATCAAGACTTGTGTGAGCGGCTCGCGCAACACCAATCGGACCTCGTCTCCGATTGCCAAAACGCCCTCAAGGCCCTCGAAGGCTATCGGGATTGGCTCAAGGCGAAGGTCGACGAGATGCCCCAGTCGGCGGCCATCGGAATAGACAATTTCAACTGGTACCTCAAGTACGTCCGGCTCGTACCTTTCACGGTGGACGAGTTGGAAGCGCATGGCGAGCGGGAGCTGCAGCGCTACCGCGTCAGTTACATCATTGAGCGGAACAAGAATCGCAACTTACCCGAGCTCAAACTGACAGAGTCCAGAGAAGAGCACGAGGAGCGGACACGGAAAGCGGAGCAGAAGATTCGAGCTCTTATTGCCTGGCAGGACCTCTTGACCATCCCGGACTATATGCCCCCGGAGTTCGAAACCGACGTGTTCTGGAGCTCGAGAGCGCCGATCAAACGGCACTTCTGGGAGGAGATTCAGTTCCGGAACGCGCTCAACAACCACATCCACGCGTCCATCCCCGGACATCGTTTCGACGTAAGGCTCCGGGACCACCTCACCAGCCCCATCCGTCGTACCTATAATGACTGGAATCGCAGGCAAGGATGGGCAGTCTATCTCGAGGAGATGTTCGTACTGGCCGGTCTCACCGATGACAACCCTCGCGCCGCCGAGCTCTTCTACGCTGCTCTCATGAAACGGGCAAGCCGGATCTTCGCAGAGACGAAAATGCACAGTGGCGAGTTCACGCTGGCCGAGGCCAATCAGTTGATGATTGACTCCGTTCCCTTCATGGAAGAGGACTTAGGGCGTTACGACCTGGAGGGTTATCTACGCCGCCCCGGCGGGGGGAGCAGCTACCAGATTGGGAAAATACAAGTCGAACAATTAATGTTCGATCGGGCAACGCAGCTGGGAGATGAGTTCAATCTGAAGGCCTTCCACGACGAATTTCTGTCCAAGGGCATCATCCCGGTAACCTTGATTCGCTGGGAAATGACCGGTTTGGACGATGAAGTAAAGCCGCTGTGGGTAGAAGCAGTTGGGCCGCAACCGTCGGAGGATTAGGCTCCGTCTAGAACATTTTTATGATCTTTTTTTAGAAGGTAAATCTAATACTGAACTTGACATACCTATTCTGATCAACCGTTAAGCATAGTACTGCCTAAGGCATTATATATGTCGATAAAAGCGCCCAGCTTTCCGAAGTCTCAAATCCCTTCGGGTCGCAGCTATACATGAGTTGAGTAAGCATGTCGCTCTTGCTCCCGAATGCGCCGAAAAGAAGGCTGTCGTTCGTGGACCACCATTCAAACTCTCAACCTATAAGAAAAGACATGGAAAAGACAAAGAACTTAGACAACTTTTTAAAAATCGGTTCTTAAAAACATCGTTTTTCAACGTCGGTTTTTAAGGAAAAATATTCTTTCAAAAAGGAGGACGTAATGAAAAAAAGATTTAAGACGTTACGAAACGTCCGATTATTCCCTTTCCTCATCATGCTTATGGCCATAGTGCTTATAAGTAGCTGCTCCCCATCAGAACCTAATCCGTTCGATGTTAGTATTACCCATGTCCCTTCGGTTAACTATGCTGCCCCACAAGGAATCTACCTGGAACCGGAATCTTCTAAATGGGCATATCCCACAAGTCCATATGCTTACACTCAAAGTCTTATCTGGTTCCTCCACTTGGTTTTCGAGTCACAGGAAGACGATACTCTTAGTTTTGAAGAGGTAGAAGCCTTATTTAAACGTGAGGGTGAAGTCCTTTGGAAAGAAACATTCTCCAGGGAATACCTCAGGCGGATGGAATGGATAAAGGGTCCTTTCGAGATGACTACCGAATATTTCTTAACGAAAATCAATATGGGAAAAGACATGATATCACGTGAAAAGGATATCACGTCGGAACTTCCTGCTGGAGGAACAATATCTTGGGTACGCATACCCTTTGCTCGTCCCTGGTTTGCACAGATTGACCGCATCGACATGAGATTCAAAGTTCGCGATTCTAAGGGTAATTCGGGTGTGCTTTCACATTCGATACCGATTACCAATTATAAGCAAAAGGTAAAGCTGCGACTTCCATTCTCTGGCGTTTGGCAAGTAAGGGCCGGAAATGATCTGACCGCCGGTCATCGCCGGACCGGCTTGAACGGTTTAAGTACAACCGGCTGGGATTTTATGAAGGTTGATCCACCTGCCGATCCCGGCTATAGGGAGCCGATACTGGCAGCGGGCGATGGAGTGGTAGTGGATGTACGGAATGACATTACGAGAGTGGGTATGGAGGAACCGTACGAGCCTGAATTCTTGAAAAAAGATACCGACCGTTTTATTGACTCTTTTGTTTCCATAGATCATGGGAATGGTGAGTATTCTTTGTACGCTCATTTAGATAAAGGTGGCATAGTCGTAAAAGTAGGAGACAAAGTAAAGGCAGGCCAAGTTATTGCCCGGGACCGTTTGACTGAACATGGCTATCTCGGGTTGCATTTTAATCTGATGACGAAAGGGGAGTGGATCGAAGGGAAAGGACTACCAGCCATGTTTAGCGACTTCGAACGAGTCCGGGCGGGCAAAGTTCCTGTGTATAAGATAGAGCTTGGAAACCCGATGTCGCAATGGTACGTCCGTCACATCGAGTAATAAAATCTAACAAAAAAGAAGAGAATGGGACGATGACAGGCGACGCCTGATGGCGTCCTACGACAAGCTTGAGGAGAGAGGCATTTGCATACCGATCAATGAGACCTCTTTTAAGGACACGACACGCGCCCACCCCTTGTCGGCTGCGGTGGATGCAGACATGAAGGATAGGCAATTTCGGAACCACTGCTACAAATACATGAATCCGAAGTTCCCGCTACCGAAGCGCGGTATTCAGGCGCTCGGAGCACAGAGCAGCGAAGAAGTCTGCGCCACGGTAGGCTCGGGTGAAGTCTTGAAAGGCGGCGGTGTAATCATGCGCACGCCTACATCATCCCTACTTCTGGCAGGGCTCAATGTCATGGCACATACTCACGGAGGTGGCCACCACCGAGTCGAGCCGATCTCCAGCACCAGATTCTCGCCGACGTCAAGATGCTGAGGCCCTACTTTCTCCACCACCGCGAACTCCTCGGTAGGGAGTGGCCCGAGGACTACATTACCGCGATCAAGGTAGGCGCAAAAGTCATCGTAGAATGGTGTCGGTAGCTCTCACGGAAAACCAAACAGGGTCCCGACGCTTGTTGGCCGCTTTGCGTCTCTGCCTTCGCGTATTCTTGTTGACATGTAGAAAAACTGATCTATCCTACATTGCCCAACGGCGCGGTGTTCCAGTCCACGGGTCCCCGCTAGGCCCGGCGCTCATGACGCCTGTTACTGAATTTCCTCCACTAAACGACATCAAAGCGGCTGGTTCAACCCGCCTTCGGCGCCTCGAATCAACGGCTCTCGAATCTTGTCTCGGAGGAACGTCATGAAACGCTTACGAGTATCAAAAATCGCGATCGGCCTGCTTGGCGTGTGCCTCCCCCTCGCCGCCCAAGGTACTTCGCAAAGCGGTTACCAACAGTTGGTCACCCTCGACAAAGAGTTCCTGGAATTCGCGAAACCCAAGCAAGTCGACGGCATCCCGGACTACGGTTCCGAGGCGATGAAGGCGCAGAAGAAAGGCCTGGAAAACCTTCGGCAGCGTTTGGCGGCCATCGACGCCGACTCCTGGCCGACTAACCAAAAGGTGGACTATCTCCTGGTGTGGGCCAGGCTCAATGAGCTCGACTTCGCCCACCGCGTGATGCGACCCTGGGCCCGAGACCCGACGCTCTACCTCGACCTGGTGAACCGTTTGCCCTATATCGAGGTTCCCGTCCCGGAAGGCAAAGCGGCTCCGGCAGGTCCGAGAAAACTTCATCCGGTTATCCCGCGCATGTCGAAGACCGAGTTCCGCAACAAGTTACAAGCGGTGCCCGAGATCATGGCCGAGGCCCAGACCAACCTGACGGTTCCCGTGGGAGAGCTCGCCCATATCACACTTTTCCATCTAGAGAATTTCGACGGTGTGGGAGCGCGGGAGCCCTACCGCGATGAGCCGCCTGACGGCACCATCGGTTGGTATCAAGACTTGTGTGAGCGGCTCGCGCAACACCAATCGGACCTCGTCTCCGATTGCCAAAACGCCCTCAAGGCCCTCGAAGGCTATCGGGATTGGCTCAAGGCGAAGGTCGACGAGATGCCCCAGTCGGCGGCCATCGGAATAGACAATTTCAACTGGTACCTCAAGTACGTCCGGCTCGTACCTTTCACGGTGGACGAGTTGGAAGCGCATGGCGAGCGGGAGCTGCAGCGCTACCGCGTCAGTTACATCATTGAGCGGAACAAGAATCGCAACTTACCCGAGCTCAAACTGACAGAGTCCAGAGAAGAGCACGAGGAGCGGACACGGAAAGCGGAGCAGAAGATTCGAGCTCTTATTGCCTGGCAGGACCTCTTGACCATCCCGGACTATATGCCCCCGGAGTTCGAAACCGACGTGTTCTGGAGCTCGAGAGCGCCGATCAAACGGCACTTCTGGGAGGAGATTCAGTTCCGGAACGCGCTCAACAACCACATCCACGCGTCCATCCCCGGACATCGTTTCGACGTAAGGCTCCGGGACCACCTCACCAGCCCCATCCGTCGTACCTATAATGACTGGAATCGCAGGCAAGGATGGGCAGTCTATCTCGAGGAGATGTTCGTACTGGCCGGTCTCACCGATGACAACCCTCGCGCCGCCGAGCTCTTCTACGCTGCTCTCATGAAACGGGCAAGCCGGATCTTCGCAGAGACGAAAATGCACAGTGGCGAGTTCACGCTGGCCGAGGCCAATCAGTTGATGATTGACTCCGTTCCCTTCATGGAAGAGGACTTAGGGCGTTACGACCTGGAGGGTTATCTACGCCGCCCCGGCGGGGGGAGCAGCTACCAGATTGGGAAAATACAAGTCGAACAATTAATGTTCGATCGGGCAACGCAGCTGGGAGATGAGTTCAATCTGAAGGCCTTCCACGACGAATTTCTGTCCAAGGGCATCATCCCGGTAACCTTGATTCGCTGGGAAATGACCGGTTTGGACGATGAAGTAAAGCCGCTGTGGGTAGAAGCAGTTGGGCCGCAACCGTCGGAGGATTAGGCTCCGTCTAAGCTTGGGCGAATAATTCTATGACCGAAGGAGGTCATCATGACTCGCATAGCAAAACCAATCATATTGGCACTAGGTATCGGGGTCTGTGTTGGATGTGGTGAAGTAGGCGAAGATACTTCCGCGCAACAGGCGGGGTTAGATTTAATCATCCACAACGCGAAAATCGTGACGGTGGACGAAAACTTCTCGATCGCTGAGGCAGTAGCTATAAAGGATGGTGTGTTCGTGGCCGTTGGAACGGACTCCGAAGTGCTCGCCATGGCTGGCCGGGAAACACGGCAGGTGGATCTAGAGGGTAGGACGATGCTGCCGGGGTTCAACGACACGCACAGTCATGTGGTGAAGATGGGCCTCAACCTTCCGGCGTCGATCGATCTCACCTCGGTGGAGTCGATAGCCGACATTGGGGAGGTCGTTGCCGAGCGCGTGGCGAAGTCGGAGCCCGGCGAGTGGATCTTTAGTGAGGGTGGCTGGTGGCAGTTCATGCTGGCCGAGGGGCGTTTGCCGAACCGCCATGACCTTGACCCGGTGTCGCCGGAAAACCCGGTCGTCCTACGAGGGGGGCACTACTGGATCGCTAATGGCTTGGCGCTGGAGAGCCTCGGCTACACGAAAGAGACACCGAATCCTCCCGGGGGCGAGATCTGGAAAGACGACGACGGCGAGCCTACCGGGTTTCTGCTAAAAGCCGCGCGCGATCCCTTGGCACAATACGTTCCCAAGCTGACCCGAGAGGAACAGCTAGGCGGCATTCGACAGGCGCTTAGGCGGGTAAACAGCTGGGGGATAACGAGCTTTCGGGAAGCCGGGGGTACCAAGGAGCATGTCGGGATGCTGCGGGAGCTCTATGACAACGGCGAGCTGACGGCACGAGTGGATTGGTGTTACGACGTCGACCCAAACACGCCAGAAGCGGAGCTCGACGCTCTGTTCGAGGCGCTCGGCCCCCCAAACCAGAAATGGGGTGATGGGATGTTTCGGGCCGATGGACTTGCGGAGATAGGCTTGGATGGCGCAGAGGAATCTGCGTTTCTTCGCAGTGCATACCAAGGTCGTCCAGACTTTTTTGGCGTGCAGGTCGTCTCCCAGGAACAGTTCAACCTGTTCGCGGCTGCTGCGGCTCGCCATGGCTGGCGTCCGGGCCCGCACGTGGTGGGCGATGCCGCTATCGACCAAGCGCTCGAGTCATTTGAATACGCTAATGCCGAGACCTCGATTGTCGGTAAGCGTTGGATCCTCGATCACGGCATCCTGCTGCTGCCGGACCATTATGATCGGGTCAAACAGCTGGAGTTGATCGTCAACGCGCAACCCCGGCACAACTATATTATCGGAGATAAGTTCACCGAGTTCTGGGGTAAAGAGCGAGCTGACATGGCGTATCGCTTCAGGGATTGGATTGATAACGGCATCACTGTGGCGTTCGGAGCGGACAGGCCCATTTCTGTACGTTCAACTCCTTTGATGCAGATCGACATAGCGGTTACGCGCCAGACAGGCTGGGGGGGCGTCCTCGGCGCGGACCAAGGGATCTCCCGCGAGGAGGCTATCCGCTTGATAACGCGCGCATCGGCTTACACCTCTTTCGAGGAGGACAAGAAGGGCTCGATCGAGCCGGGTATGTACGCGGATCTTGTCGTCTTGGCGGAGGACATTCTCACCGTTCCGGCCGAAGACATCAACGACATCGAGGTTGTGGCAACGGTGCTTGCCGGAGAAACGGTCTACGGGTCTCTCACACAGGAAAGCAAGAACACACGAACAAGCAGTCTAAGGTGACCGTGCTCAACTGGTAAGTGTCTAACGGTGTGTCGCCTGACTATCTCGGTCACTTGCTGCCGAGGGTTCCTCCCAGGCGTACCAGCTCTTGGTTGTGCGGCCATCGCGCGAGCCCATCCTCGAGAAACCGGCGGGCCTCGCTTTCCTCACCCGACTGCACGTAGGCCCGGACGACTCTCACACAGACTTCGGGTGATGGAGCGAGCTCGAACGCCTTTCGCAGGAGTTGGAGGGCTTCCCGGTGGCGCCCAACTTGACTGAGGGCGGTGCCCAGATTGAGGTAAGCCTTCACGAGCTCCGGCTCATAGGATATAGCCGCCTCAAAGGACCTGATAGCTGCGGACAAGTTACCGGAGCGTGCCTCCAGCGTGCCGAGGTTGTTGTGGGCCTCGGCAAAGTAGGGGCGTAGCTCGAGGGCGCGACGATACGCATCTCGTGCCTTGGCCTGCTGCCCGAGCGCCGCCGAGGCGTAACCGAGATTGTTATGGGCGTCCGCCAACCGCGGGTTCAAAGCGACCGCTTCCTCGAACGCGCGTCCCGCCTCTTTCCATCTTTGTTGGTTGAGCATCACCGTCCCGAGGTTGTAGTGTACCTGAGCCGCCGACTGACCCTTCTCGATGGCCTGTCGATAGAGCACCTCGGCGTGGCTCCAGTAGCCGCGCTCCGCGAACGCGTTTCCGAGCGCAAAATCGTTCCGAAAGAACTCGCCCACCAAATTGATGCCGTCGAAAGGGAGCCCGAGATGCTCCCGCTCTTCGGCGGTCCGAGGGATCCGTCTCGAGTCGGTCACAATTTCATCGACCCCGACAGCGCCGCGGTAGACTTTGACGATCCTTCCTCGCTCGTCGATAAGAAAGCTCATTGGAACACCCAAGTCCGAAACGCGGTCGTAAAGATTGGAGGCCAGAACCTTATAGACCCCCACCATCTCCTCATTGGCAATGAGCAGCGGGAAGTCGAGACCGAGCTCTGCCTGGAACGCGCGCACAGCTTGCTCCGCCGGTGGCTCATCCACCGAGACCGCCAAGAGGGTGACGCCCGACGCCTCCAGCTCCGATCTCTTGGCCTTGAAATCGAGGAGCTCACCGCGGCAAGGGGCACACCAGCTCGCCCAGAAGTTCAGTAGCACCTTGCTTCCCTCGAGACTCGCAAGGCTGTGCGAATTGCCGTCTAAGTCGTCCAACGTGAAATCAGGGGCGGGCAAAGGATCCAGAAGCCACGTTCCCCGACGGGAGGCAGGCATGGCCCTGTCGGCTTTCGGAGCCGGTGTGACTCGGGATGGCTGGAAACGCTCTCGCCTGTAGTTCTCTTCCCCTTCGACCACGTAGATGACGTGATTGGCTGGGACGGACCGTAACGTTTGCACGAATCCGTTCGTCCAACGTATGACGACCTTTTCTATTTTCCCCAAGCCTTCGAGGCCAAAATGCAAAGCCCGGCTACTTTGGGATAAATAGCCGCTCGCCGCACTCACGGTCTTTTGTCGGGTGGCGCCGGCTGCGTGCACCTCGACGCGCACGCCGATGGCGTCACGGTTGCTCGAGCGACCCTCCAAGACGAACCTAACAGCGGCCCGCCCGTTTGCCAGGTCGTTCCGCAGAAGCCGTAGCTGAGGCGCGTTTCGACTCTTGAGTGCAATATCGATGTCACCATCTAGGTCATAGTCGAATGCGACGAACGCTCGCCCGTCTTGGGGAAAGTCGAGCCCGCTGATACCTGAGGCGTCGATGAAGGTGCCATCACCGTTGTTCAAGTAGAAACAATTGCGCTCGTGTCCGCTCCAGCTTCCGTCACCGCGGATGAGTCGATCGATCGCGCTCCAGCTTCGCTCGTAAAGCTCCACCGCTTTTCTGTCATTGGGTGAGCGCGACACGACCTGCCGCCAAAAGAAACTTCAAAGGTCCTTCGTAGAGGTATTGGTAATGTAACCGTTGACGGTATAGAGATCGTCATTCCCGTCGTTGTCGCAATCGAAAAAATCGCTACTCCAGGCCCATCGCCCGAACTCCACTCCTGCCTCCTCAGCCACCTCTTCGAACCTTTCTCCCCCTAGATTGCGAAAAAGACTGTTTCCCTTGGCATGCCGTACGTAGCTGCTCTGTGCCTCTCCGGCGTGGTAACCCGCCTGCGCAGTTAGGCGCAGCCCAGCAGAGGACCACATGTTGCCGATATAGAGATCATCCTTGCCATCGAGATCGTAGTCCGTCCAGGCCACACTCATGCCGGCCCCGATATCCTCTACCCCCGCCTCTCGACTCATCTCGACGAAAGTGCCGCTCACGTTCCGATACAGATTGTTACGGCCGAAATCGTTCGCCACATAAAGGTCTAGCCAGCCATCGTTGTCGAAATCACCCCAAGAAGAGGAAAAACTGAAGCGATCGTTTCCGGCCTCTAGACCCGAACCAGAGGTGACGTCTTCGAACCTGCCGTCACCCTCATTCCGGAAGAGTATGTTTGGAGGCCCATTGGTGGCATCATGATAGGGGTAAGGCAGCGCAAGTGCGGTGTCCTCTCCGGGAGCGTCGACGTATCGGTAGCAGGTGACATAGAGGTCGAGGTCGCCGTCATTGTCATAGTCTGCCAGAGATGCCGAGCTAAGAGTCGCCTTGACTCCCTCCCTTCTCTCCAACGAATTGCGTGAAGGATCGAATCTCCCTTCGCCGTCGTTCAAGAGAAGCACGACGTTCCAGTTTTGGATGACCACAAGTAGATCTTGATCGCCGTCATTATCGACGTCACCGAAGAGGCCCATGGAGGTCCGTTCTAGCATGTCGATCCCCGACGCTTGGCTGATGTCCTCAAACGTCCCGTCGCCCCGGTTGCGGTAGAGCCGGTTGGGGAGTCCTTGCGGCTGGGCCACGAAAAGATCCTCGAGTCGGTCGTTATCGACATCCCCCACCGCGAGTCCATTGTGCCCGTAGAGATCAACTCCACTGGCAGCGTCCATCCCAGCGCGGAAGTAATCGATACCCAGCCGCATCTGTTCCCAGTAGGAGGCTTCCTCGGCCCAGGCGATGCTACTCACGTCGGTAAAGAAGGGCGCCGCCGAATCGCCGCCGGTGGCGGGCTCGAGCTCGAGGCGCTTCATTTTCCAGACGCCATCGGAAAGGACCCAGTCGAGTCGCCACCAACCTAAACGGGAAATGATCTCGTTCCGCGCCCCTCGCCCCACCAGGTCGTACAAGACGCGAGTCCGTGCCTGGGCCGGAGCAGCATCCGAGGGAGCTCCCAGCTCGATGCTCACGATCTTGAACTTGAGTTCAGAAAAGGAATTGAAATCTTGAACCCAAGACAAAAATTCTGCAGGCGCCTGGGCCGCGCCCACCGAAAGCTCATCTTTGTAGCTAAACCGGTAGAGTCGAACCCCGGGTGGTGCGGCGACCGGTTCGCTCGATACCGGAGCTAAAGATGTTGTCCGAAACTCCGCCCCGACCAGCGAGGCGATCGGTTCTGGGCGACGAGCTCGTAAGGCTTCTTCGAGTACGTGAAGTCTCTTGTCGAGTGCTTCCGTGACCACCTCGGTCGCCCACCGATCTTGTTCGGCATCCACCGCGACGAAGAGGGACTCGACTGCGGAAGGCTTAGAAACGTAACCCCGGACTGGGAAGATTTGCTGGCTGTCTTCCGATTGTGGGTACCCTTCTGAATCGAGCGTCGGATGGATTAGGAGTAACAGGGCCACACATACCAAACGAGGGAACGACTCGACCATATTGGAATCTCTGGCTCCGACCCGAAAGCGGTGTGTGCTCGCTGGCAGTATCCTATCACGGGCACACGAAAAAAAGGGCCTCGCGATGGGGATCCCCCCCTGCGATGCCATCGGACGGAGATTGACTTCCCCCGGCTACGGCAGCATAGTGTCGGCGCACCGGGCCGGCGCATCCGTAATTCTCCACCATCCTCCTCGGTCACACAGTCCCCCGGCAAAGGGCGCCCATCCCCGGTAAGCCGTTGTGGAGTCATATCATGTCTAGACAGAGCTCAACTCAAAGATTGCTGTCCCTCTCCGTGATCCTGGTCGGATGGTTCGTGCTATCGGGCCATGCGCCCCAAGCGGAAGAACCGGTACTCGTGATTCGCGGAGCGACCCTTATCGATGGAACCGGGGGGGCTCCCCTTCCCGACTCGTCGGTCATCGTCCGAGGCAATACTATTGAGGCGGTCGCCTCGGTCGGCCCGGCGCCTCCCCCAGCGAACGCAACCGTTATCGATGCGCGGGGGAAATATCTATTACCCGGGATCATTGATTCCCATTCGCACATCGACAAACCAAACGGTGTCGGGTTGACGGATGAGCAAAAGGCGATCGTCCAAGACCACAATCTGAAGGCCTATTTATATAGCGGCATCACGACGGCGGTGACCCTCGCGGCGACCGATCGCGAGTGGATGTTGGAGCAACGGCGCTTGGCTCGAGACCATGAAATCGTCTCGCCTCGTCTGCTTACCGGTCTGGTCCGGTTTACCGCCCCGGATGGTTGGGCCGGTCGAAGCGGGCAGCCGGTCGCGTCCAAAGCAGACGTCGACCACATATTCCAGGACTCGATCGACAATCATGCCGACCTCGTCTTTGCCATCTATGACGATGGGGTGGGTGCCGCCAAGATCTATCCGCGTTTGGACCCGCTGTTGCTTGGGCGTGTGGCCGACCTGTCGAGAGAGCACAAGTTGCCGCTCTACATTCATGCCGTGGACATCGAGGAGTACCGTGTCTCCGTCGCCGTCGGCCCACGCGCCATCGTCCTCGCGTTAGAGGACCCCATCGCCGAGGACGACCCGCTCCTTCAGGAGATGGTCTCGAAGAACGTGTTCTTGGTGCCGAGCATAGTGAATTTCGAATCGTTTTATCGGGTGACCGACAATCCCGCGCTTCTCGATGAGCCTGTCCTGAATCAGACATTCCCCGACTATTTGATCGCGAGTGTGCGCGATCCGGACAACATCGAGGCCGCGGTCGCCCGGCTAGAGGGCGTCCTCCAAACCGACGCCCTGGAGTGGGCCCGGCAAGCGGTTCCCATCATGAAAGAGAACACGAAGAAATTCTTCGACGCCGGTGTCATCATCGCGGTCGGCGCGGATTCGGGTGGTGCGGTCGTTCACAATTTCCAGGGCTATAACCTCATCCGCGAGTTCGAGCTTCTTGTTGAGTGCGGACTCACCCCCATGGATGCGATTGTTGCGGGGACCAAGAACGGGGCGATGATGATTGGAATGGACGACCGGCTCGGAACCATCGAGCCCGGGAAATTGGCCGATATGATCCTGCTGGACGAGGATCCCCTGGAGAACATTAGTAATCTGCGAACCGTCGATCGAGTGATTCTGAACGGCAAGGTTATGAAACGTGACGAGCTCCGCTACGGCGATAAGCCGGAGTCATGAGTCCGTTGACTAGGAGAGTGCTTATGAAAAAGGGACTGCTACTTACACTCTTGGGCGGTGTCTTAGGCTTCGGATGCGCGAGTCCCGAGCCACCACCGCCTTCTGGCGACTTCGTCCTCATCCAGAACGGAACACTCATCGACGGTACGGGTGCCGCGCCCCAGGCCGAGACCGACTTGCTCATCCGCAACGATCGGATCGAGAAGGTCGGACGGAACCTGGAAGCTCCGATGGGTGGCACGGTCATCGATGCGACGGGAAAATATCTGGTTCCCGGGCTCATCGACGCGCACGCTCACTTGGACGGCACGATGGTTTTCCAGCTCTCGCCGGAGGAAAAGCAAGAAATCGTCGATCACAATCCCTCCGCCTTTCTTTACAGCGGCGTGACGACGGTCCTCAATCTCATTTCCAAGCCAGAGCGGATCTTTGGGATGCGGCAGGCGCAGCGAGACGGTGAGCTCGTGGCTCCACGGATTTACGCCACTGGCGGCGTCTTTACTCCCGAGGGGGGTTGGGGCACGAGGCATCGGGGCGGCCTGGCGAGCGCCGAAGCAGCCCGAGAACAGGCTTTGGACTTCGTTCGGCAAGGTACCGACGGCTTCAAGATCACGATAGAAGATGGGCTGGGGCGCTCCGGGCACTCTGTGGAAATGCCGGAGGACATGTTGCAGGCGATCGCCGAGGTGGCGCATGAGAACGATGTTTCCATGTTCATCCATGCCATCAATATCGAGGAGTACCGGAGAGCGGTGGCGGTCGACCCCCGGGCCATCGTGCACGGACTGGAAGATCCCATACCCGAGGGAGATCCCTTAATCGCCGATCTTCTAGAGAAAAAGATCTTCGTCGTCCCGACCCTTAGCCTCTGGGAAGCCTTCGTCAGGATGGACGGCTCGTTCGAGGATCCCGTTCTCCATGCCACGGTCCCGCAATTCCTCGTCGCCAACTTGCAGAGTCCTGAATATAGAGCCGTCGAGGTGGAGAAGTTTGCGGCGGTCGTGAAGATCGACGCCGAGGAATGGGCAAGAACAAGAATACCCGTCTTCATGGAGAACGTCGCGAAGATGCATGAAGCCGGCATCAAGATCGCGGTGGGTACCGATGCGGGCGGGCCGGCGGGTTTCGCGCTCCAAGGGTACAACACGCCCTGGGAGCTCGATTTGCTGGTGCAGTGCGGCCTGACCCCGATGGAAGCCCTAGTGGCTGCGACCCGTAACGGTGCCGACACGATCGGGGTTCTGGACGAGCTCGGGACGTTGGAACCGGGCAAGTTCGCCGATGTCCTGATCCTCGACGCGGATCCTCTGGAGAATATTCGGAATGTCCGGAAGTTCGAGGTGCTCATTCAGGGCGGGAAGGTCCTGCAGCGAAGCCAATTTGCTTACAAGCCTCGAAAAACATCCTGATCATTGACCTCGCGCCGGTGTCCATCGAGCAAGAGTTGACACCGCCTCCAGTCGAAAGTTGCCGCTTGCCATGGCGCAGACTGCGAATTTATAGGTAGGCTCGATCTATTGATGGAGAGTTACTCCCTCCGGAACGAGTAACGAAAAGTAACAGTTTCCACTTCCGAGGCATTCATGCCGCAGTGCGCGGTGGCACCGCGCCCGGATCGGGGCGGGACACTCCGATGATCCGCGCAACCTATCATGCCGGCTCCAGGCGGACCGCGGTCTCGTTGTATGCGACCCCCCCGCCCGGAGTGAATCGATTCTTGAGAAGTGGGCTCATGGAGTGCCCGGTCTTCCACCATCCGCCCTTACGGCACACCACCAGATCCTGTCTTTGTGCGGCGTCTAGCTCTAGTGACACCTCCACGCTTCCCTCGGGAGAGCGGAGGCGCGCTTTTCGATCGGACGCCACACCGAATCGGGCCGCAGTCTCCGGGTGTACCTTGACACTCGGAAGTCCGGAGGGCCTCATGTTGACGAGCTGCGTGTTGGTCCCCTTCCGGGTGGCGCCAGAGACAAGGCGAAGCGGAAACTCATCGTCGATCGCGGGTGCGATGGGCGTGCTGGTGGGAAACAAGAAACGCTCCGATGGGGTCTCGAACTTCCCTCCTTTATAAGGTAGCCGCTCCGCCTCCGGGAAGACCTGAGAACCTTCCTTCAAGACCTGATAGCTCCAGCCGTTGTCGTTCCACGGCGTGACCGCGCGGTCTATCCATTCCGCCGCGGTTCCGGCCATCCCTTGACCAAAGCCAAGCGCCTCGGCGAGCGCCTGGTAGATGGCTAGATCCGATTTCACTTCACCGGGCGCGGGAATGACGGGCTGGGTCACGCTCGCGGTGAAATGGGAACCGCTGAAGGCCAGGTCTTCATCCTCGAGGAACGTCGTCACTGGAAGCACCAGATGCGCGCACTCGGCGGTATCGGTGAGGAATTGATCCACCACGAGATTGAACTCCCGCTTCATCAGAGCTTCCCGCATGGTCTCGGGTCGTGCGTGCTGGGCAACCGGGTTGGCCCCGGTGATGAAAGTGGCGGTGATCGGTGGATCTTCGAAGGTCTCTAGGCTCTTCGCGATGTGGCCGACCGGGACGTTCCGGTGCTTGGCATCGAGCTCTTTACCCGTGATGATCGGATCTAGATCGCCCCAAGGCCATCGGGCAAAGTTCACCCCGGCTCCAGGGACACCGATGTTCCCGGTGAGAACGGCTAGGGCGGAGACGTGGGCGACCACTTCCGCACCGTGGGAGTACTGTTGTAGACCGACTCCGGGATAAATCGTCGCGGGACGTCGGCGCGCCATCGCGTCGGCTAGGGCGTGCACTTCCTCAACCGTGACGTCGGCCCGCCGCGCTCGCTCGGCAACTTGGACCGAGGTCACTTCCTTGCGGTAAGCTTCGAAGCCTTCGGTGTGATCGGAAATGAAACCCTCGTCCGCCCATCCCTCCGTCAGAATGACGCTCGCCACGGCCTGCGCCAGCTCGTGATCGAAACCGGGACGGGGCTTGATCTGGACGTCCGCTAGGACAGTGCTCTCCGTCACGACCGGATCCACGAGGAGAATCCGAACGCCTTTCTGTCTCGCCTTTCGGAGCCACGGAACCAGATGGATCTGCGTCGCGGCCGGGTTTCTTCCCCATAGAACGATCGTCCGGCTATTCAACACATCCCGCGTGTCGTGACATAGGACGTTCCCGAACGAGCGGATGAAGGCGTAGATCCCTTCACCGGCGCAGTAATTGCCGTGCGCGCGGGAAGCCCCTCCCCAGAGGCCGATGAAACGATCGTATAGATGCTTGAGGGCTCCCATGGAGCCATGTCCTTTGAGTGTGAAGAGTGTCCAGGGGCCGTAGCGTTCTCTGAGACGCGAGAGCTCGGAGCCGGCGTACTCTATCGCTTGCTTCCAAGAGATCCGCTCGAACCCGTTGGGCCCGCGGCGCAAAGGGTAAAGCAGTCGATCCTTGTGGTAGACGCGCTCCGCATACTTCGAGACCTTGTGGCAGAGAAAGCCTCGAGTAATGGCGTGGTCCGGATCGCCCTGGAGTCGGACTAGCCGATCGCCATCGACGTGTGCGAGGACCGAGCAGGTATCCAGGCAGTCGATGATGCAGGTCGTGCGAATGATCTTCACGTTGGCGATTGTACTATCCCGCTTCACCGGCGACGGCCGCCACCCGTTTGGGCACGCTGGGCCTTCAACTCCCAAGGCGGCACCGGCTTGGGAAGCGACCAGATGCCAATGCCCGCGGCCCGAGCGTTCGATTCTGCTTTCGCTAGAGCAGGATCTGCCGAGTACCTCTTGTAGTGCCAGGCAAGCCCTGCCCGGACCAGTTCAACCGAAACGTCTTGGCCATCGATGAAGACCCGAGCCACAAGGCGTCCATAGCGATCGGTTTCCTTGACTCGAAGGGTGACGACCTTGCCGAGCACCATGTTGGCTGTGAACTTCTTCGCTCTCGCGCTAAAGTCATCCCCGTACTCCGGGCAGTCCACTCCCTCGAGGCGTATCTTTAGTGTCTTGCCGCCTCGCAGGACTTTGATAGTGTCGCCGTCGGTTATGCCGACGCACGTTCCACTAGGAGTTTCGCAGGCAAGCGAAAGATGGGCAAAGACGAGGCTGGCGAGCAGCCAGGAACCCGTACCGGGCCATTGGGGCAGGGATCTTGTTTTCAATAGACCGATTGTAGGGTGTGTCCCTCCTGGAGTCCATCCGGCGCACTGGCGCGCGCACCTAGAGCTGCGCCACGAAGTCGTATATGGACCGGACACCAAATGCCGAAAGGACGACACCGGCCATGAAGAGCGCTCCCGCGAGCACCGCGGACATCTGAAAATGTTTCGGCAGGAATCGCCGATCCACCCACAACATAGCAAAACACCACAAGCCGGAAGCCAAGATGCTGAGAAGGGCCGCCGGAGTCACGAGCGTCACTGGGTCCCATCCGGTCCAGATGAGCAAGAGACCGCTCAGAGTCCCGTAGACGATCACAAACCGCCGGACGCCCCGAATCGAGTCTCCTTTCAGTCGAGCCGAGACGACGCGCCCACATTCGTAGAGCGCCCGCGATTGAAGCTCGAACGATCCATAGATCGTTCCAAGGAACACGGTGAGAATGCCCACGAGGTAGAGGGGCGCCAGTTTCGGATGGAGCTCGGTGAGGAAGTTCGCCTGAACACTCAGGAGCTCGGAAGCGTGAGGCACCAAGTGAGCTGGAGAGAGAATCATCGCCCCGAGTACGAGGAAAATGACCGAGAACAGCGCGACCAAAGTGAATGAGAGCAACATGTCGGTCAAGGGTGCCCGCAGCCAGAGTTTTCCCTTGAGGCGTTCGTCCTGCGAGTCAGGCAGCGGAGAGTCCTGGTCCTCCTCGGCCTCCGTCAATCTTCCCGCGAGGCCCCATTTCTTGTCGCGTAAGAAACTCAAATACGCGATGTAGTCGGTGCTGCTTCCTCCGATCAAGCCCACAAAGGTCATCACCTCGACCCAGTTCGGACGGGAGGCAATCGTCGGGTAGGCCGCCGTCACCCATTCCGGATAGTCCGGGATCGAAATGACGAAGACGTTCTTGAGAAGCATCCCGAGATCGGGCCGCAGTGCCATAAACGAAGCGACGATGAGACCGAGGAAAAATAGGATGATGACCTTCTGGGCCAACTCGAGGGTTCGGTACGTGCTTCCCAGCGCGCCGAGCCCACAGAGGATGAGAACCGCGCTCGAGATCAGATTCAAGTTGATTCCGTAATCGACAGAATCGGCGCCGCGCCCGAGGAGCTGCATCAAGAGTGTCGCGAGAGCCTTGGGCAGCGCGGAGAAGGTGGCCGACATGATGACGAGCGCCACGATTCCCAAGAGGATAGGAAACCATGCCCGCGGTCCCTTCATCTTCGCCCAGTAGTGCGCCGGGTGTCTTCCCGTGAGCGTGATGACCCGCATGCTCGAGTAGACCTGCACTGCTTTCAGGGCCGACACCAGAAGGATGCACCAGATTAGAGCGAAGCCGAAGATGGCTCCCCCACGCGAGGCGAAGATCGTCTCGCCACCACCGACGGTGACGGATGCGATGATGGCACCCGGCCCGTAGAACTTGAGATAGCCGAGCGGATTCTTAGAGCGGAGCTCCTTCGGAACCGGGGGGAACTTTCTGGCGTCGGGGCTCGGTGTGGGTGAAGTCATGGGCGACTCACGATGCCGCGAGAGCATAAGCCATGACCGCCCTCACCGCCAGGTCGAGACTCCCCCGGTGCTCTTGGCGCTAGGGGCCGCAGACCGTTAGAATCCGCCTTCGAGTCCTATTTAGGTCTAGATGTGATCCAACAAGGAGGTAGGAAAGATGAACAACGTCCTCGCACTTACGATAGCAGGCGCCTTCGCCTGCTCCGGCCTGGCTTACGCCGAGTCGGAGACCGAAAAAGAGGTCAAGCAGACCATCCTAGAGGCGAATGAGTACACCGTTAAGAACCTGACGGGTCGTGCCGACGACTACTCGCAGCGCGGCGCATTGGAGTTTTGGTCGAGCGGGGGGTTGTTGCAGGAAATTCAGCCCGGCGGCAGGCAGGAGCCCTTCGAGGTTTTCAGCATCGAGGTCAAACACATCAAAGTGATCACCCTCGTGGAGGGGCAGGCTGCGGTGGCTCATTACTATTCGGAAGGTTCGATGAAGCCCGAGGGTTCCCCGTCAGTAAACCACTACCTTACGAGGGTCAGCCAAGTCCTCGTCAAGGAAAACGGAAAGTGGAAGATCCGCTCCTCGCACTGGTCGCCGGTCGCCGGAGGGTCGGGAACGACTCAAACGACTCAGTAACTGTAACCAGGCAGGACAATCAGATGCAATTCTTCCTGGGTTTATTGGTTGCGGCACCGTTATGGACCGCGTCAATGCTGTGGACACAGGAGGATAGGGTCGCCATCAATCGTCCTCCGAGTCCCAAGGCGCCTGCCATTACGGTTGAGCGCGGTGATGACTTTAGAAACCCAGAAGAAGTCAAAATCCGCTCTCTGCCCAAAGGGCATGGGGGCAAGCGTCTTGCTGTGGAAGAACCCTTTATCGCGCGCGATGGGCAATTTCTCTTCTTCAATTCCAATCAACAGGAAGGAGAGAAAGACCTGCACTACGCCAAGCTAATCAATCATCGATGGGTTTACCAGGGTGAGATGGGCCCCAACATTAATACACCTTCGAAAGTGGAGGGCAACCCAACGATGGATAGCGAACACGCCTTTTACTACATTGACATTAAGAACGCCCATGGCGCGAGCAGAGGAACATTTTCTACGGCAACCGGAGAGCTCGTGGGCGTTCGACCATTTGAGGAAATTCCACCCAATAAGGTCATGAGTACGAAGAACCAAATCCGGGTCAACATCGGTGTTGAAGTTAGTGCGGATGGCAAGACAATGTTTTTTTCGCAAGCAGTATTTGAATTTCAGAATGGAACAGTCGGCGACTTGATTGCGTCAGACATCCATTTCTTAAGGAAAAAGGGCCAGAAGTTCAAATTCGACGCCATCGAGTCCAAAAGGGTCATGAGAAATATCAACTCTCACGAGTTAGATTATGCGGCGGGCATCTCCAGAGATGGGCTCGAGATTTTCTTTACCCGCTTTGAAGTCGCTGATTATGCTAATCGAAAACTTGAATCCAAGATCATGCGTGCAACGAGGTCAACCGTGAACAAGCCCTTCGGCAAGCCTGAGGTCGTTGAGGCCATAGGAGAAAGGCGTTTTGTGGAGGGACCAGCCCTTTCGGCAGATGAAAGAGAACTCTTTTATCATCAGCACGTCAACGGCAAGAGCAGGTTGTTTAGGGTGACACGTCCATGAAGCAGTAGTTACGCCCCACCCCGCCGAAAGAAGCTGAGACCGGCGGTGACTCCAAGGCCGAGGAGGCAGAAGCTCACAAGAGAAGGCTCGGGTACCCTGCTGGTAATCTGATAAATCACTCCTGCGCCCGCGCCGTTGCCCATCGACCCGTTGGAGGATAGGTCGGCGATGAACAACGAGTTGCCCGCAGATAGTAGGCCGTCCAAATGGCCAATTCCCGACTCGCCGACACCGATGAAATGGAAGTAGTCGAGAGTATCGAGATCGACATAAACCAGTGGGTTTTCCTCGTTGTCGAGTCCGGCGAGGTCGAACTGACCGTGGAAGCCGACGAAGATCCCGTTGTTTAGCCCATCGGGAAAGCCCGCTGGTGCAAAAGCGATCTCCGCAGCACCCTCGCTTTCATCGCCATTCGGGGAGGGAATGGGTTGGAAAGCTACCAGGGGCTGAGTCCCACTTCCCCCGATGACATTGCCCGTCCGATACTCCGTATAGTTATCGGCATAACCGAAATTGTCGACGCCTCCACCGATGTCCGTCGCCGAAAGGAAGTTCAGCTCGTCCGCGCTGAAAGCCTCACTGCGGTTTCCCGGAGTGTCGATGCCGTTGTCTTCGAAATATAGATCTCCGGTCGAGGGATCGAAGGCTATGCCGGCGGGATTGCGTACGCCGTCAACGATTTGAGTGAGTGCAGCACCGATGACGCTGGTGCCGTTGTCGGTTATCGTGACCATGTAAATCGAATCACCCTCGAGCGTGCCGCTGACGAGACCGAGACCGCTTATGGTAGCTGTCTCTGTGGTTACGGTATTATTGTCGAACGAACCGAGCTGAAAGAAGAGGTCATAACTCCCTGGCTGGCCGGGGGTCTCTCGAAGGGCGAGGCCAGAGGGTACGTGCTCCCAACCCGTCGGGATCGTGAACTCGATAGTCCCTTCCAAGGTCACAAGGGGTCGCCGGGACTCGCTCCTGCTCGCAGCACGGAGATCTCTTGCCCGGCGCTCATTACGGCCACGAGCTCGCCCGCAGCGCGGACTCCTGTAAAACTGCCGGTGCCGGTTGGTGCCGTGTAGAGAGTGGCACCCGGGCCATCTACGATGCCGTCCTTGTTCGCATCCACCAGCCGAATCAGACTCCCGGTTGAGTTGAAAAAACTGGTACCGGCTGGGTTGCTTGTCGCCACGAGAAGCGACCCGTCGGAGAGCATGTGCATTCCGTACGGGTAGTTGAGCCCACTAGCGAAGGTCGTGATGCGAAAGTTATTCGGATTAACACCCGGGCCACTAATTGCGAAGGGGTCCGCGCCGCTGGATTGGGCCTTGAGGACGCAGATCGTAAGCGCAATCGCGAATCGAAGGAATCGGGACATGGGGAGGTGTTTCCCTATTGCCCTTGTGTACCACTGGATTAGCAGAAAAACACACGGCCGCAAGGAGGCCGGTATGGAGATTTGAGTAGAAACTCGATGGGTTTCGAGGCAAAGTAAAGGCCGAATCGGATAGACAAGATGGCTATCGAAACCGGGACGCGGCTCAGTCACTACGAGATCACCGGCAAGCTCGGCGCCGGTGGGATGGGAGAGGTCTCCTATTCTTGGGCCGACGACGGCTCCGTGTCGTCGCTCGAACTGACCCTCTCCCCGTTAAGCGGGGAGAGGGATGGGGTGAGGGGTCCCGCAATCCGAAACCGCCAGAGCCTATGATCAAAAAACTCGGTCACTACGAGGTCATCGAGCTCATTGGCTCTGGCGGAATGGGTAAAGTCTACCGGGCACGGGACACCAAGCTCGATCGGGACGTGGCGATCAAGGTGCTTCCCGAGAAGCTTTCCAACGACCCCGATTTACTGGCGCGCTTCGAGAGGGAGGCCAAAGCGGTCGCGGCCCTCTCGCACCCGAACATCCTCGCCATCCACGACTTCGGTACCGACAACGGCGTCACCTATGCGGTCACCGAGCTCGTCGATGGAGGAACACTCCAGGAGATCCTAGAGGGCGACGGAGTACCGCAACGAAAGGCTATTGACTATGCTCGCCAGGTGGCCAAAGGCCTGGCGGCCGCGCATGACCGGGGCATCGTCCACCGAGACCTAAAACCCGCCAACCTGATGGTCACCCGTGACGGCCGGGTAAAGATCCTCGACTTCGGTTTGGCCAAGCTGACCCACGCGGGTCAGAGTGAAGCCCCTACCATGGTGCCCGCTCCCGGCCCAGAGACCGGAGCGGGCGTTGTCCTCGGAACCGTCGGCTACATGTCTCCGGAACAAGTACGGGGACAACCGGCCGACCATCGCTCGGACATCTTCGCTTTCGGTGCGATTCTCTACGAGCTGGTCACCGGCGAGCGCGCCTTTGCGCGAGATTCGGCTGCGGAGACGATGACCGCCATTCTCAAGGAGGATCCGGGGAAGCTCTCCGAGCCAGGGGGACCTTTACCCGCTGTTGTCGAGCGCGTCACTCGGCACTGCTTGGAGAAGAATCCCGAGGAGCGCTTCCAGTCGGCGCACGATCTAGCGTTCGCGCTCGACGCGATCGCCGAAACCTCGGGAACGAGCGAGTCGGCCGGCGTCGCGGCTCTAACCGGAGGGGCCCCGCGTCGGATTTCGATTCCGCTGGCCGGTTTGATCGCAGGGGTCACTCTGCTAGTTGGCGTTCTGGCTGGCTGGGCGATCTTCCGGGCGTCGCCGGTTCAGCCACCACAGTTCCAGCGCCTCACATTTCGACGCGGACATGTGGTGTCGGCCCGCTTCGCGGCGGACCAGCAAACGGTGGTGTACGGAGCTTCCTGGGAAGGAGCGCCTCCCGAGATTTTCACGACTCAGATCGGGACACCGGGTTCGCGTCCCCTCGGATTCGGTTGGGCCGACGTGCTGTCGATCTCCGCAACTGGGGAAATGGCCATTTCGCTCAACCGTCATTTCACCGTGGGCTTCGAGACGAGTGGGACGCTTGCACGGGTTCCACTCGAGGGCGGAGCTCCCCGCGAGATCCTCGAGTCCGTGCACGATGCGGACTGGGGTCCAGATGGAGAGAGCCTGGCAGTCGTGCGGACGGTTGAAGGGCAAAACCGACTCGAATATCCGATCGGCAACGTGCTCTACGACACCGATGGCTGGATTAGTAGCCTGCGCGTGAGTCCCGACGGAAAACTCATCGCCTTTAATGATCATCCGGTGCGGGGCGACAACGTGGGCCCGATGGCCGTGATCGACCTCGAGGGTAATAAGAAGCTATTCCCTGGAACTGGAGCTCCTCAAGGACTCGCCTGGTCTCCGGACAGCAAAGAAATATGGGGTGCTCAAGGGGGCACCCTTTTCGCCCAACCCCTCGACGGGGAACGCCGGGTTCTATCTAGCTCGGTTGGGAGCGGGCTGCTGATGGATGTCTCGGACGACGGGAGGCTGCTCATCGCCTCGCAGACTTCGCGTCGAGAGTTAGTGGGGAGACATCGAGCGGCGACCGAGGAGGTCAATCTTTCCTGGTTCAACTGGTCGGCGCCCAGAGCTCTCTCGGCCGATGGCAGAACCGTCTTATTCGAAGAACAAAATACGGTTCGCGCGCCCGGTGCCGGTTATCCGATGTATCTCCGCGGGACCGACGGCTCGCCACCCTTGCGTCTCGGAGACGGCATGGGCTTGGCGCTCTCGCCCGACGGGCAATGGGCGCTGGGCCTCACCGATCCTTTCGGTGAGCCGCGGCTGATCCTCCACCCCACCGGCCCCGGCCAAACACGGGAACTCGACATGGGCAACTTCCAGCCGCAACCGTGGGCGAGCTGGTTGCCGGATGGATCGGGAGCACTGATTGCGGGCAGCCTCGGAGGCGGAGGAGCTCGGCTGTTTTTTCATGACTTAAACAACGGCGCACCTAAACCCGTCACGCCAGAGGGGATACAATTCAACTACGACAGTAACGCCCTGTCTCCCGATGGTGCATGGGTGGCCACGCTCTCGGCCCAGGGCGAACCCTATCGCTATCCGATCGGCGGTGGCGACGGTGAAGCTATCCCCGGTGGTGAACAGGGAGAAGTTCCCATTCAATGGGATGCCGGCGGGAACCACATCTATGTCTACAGACCGGGCGGCCTTCCGACCCAGGTCTTCAAGCTAAACCTTTCCTCCGGACAACGGGAGATCTGGAAGGAGTTGGAGCCTCCAGACAGCGCCGGTGTCTTCACCGTCAACATGATCTACATGACCCGCGACGGTGAAAGCTACGTCTACTCTTACCGGCGGGTTCTTTCGGATCTTTATCTTGCCAGCGGGTTCTGAGAGATAAGTGCGACCGGAATCAGGATGTGAAATCCATAATCGACCCTTCGAGCACGACCTCCACTGACGTTGGCCTTCGCAGCGTTGGCTCTACTCGCCTTCTTCTGCTAACCTCGCCCGCAACAAATGGCAGTTCCCAATTTCTCCACCTCTTCGCAACCCGACGTGAACTTAGGTCGGGTGAATAGGTTCAAATATTCGTACGCGTGTGGTAACCGGGAGGCCCTCCAATGGAACACGATTCGAAAACACAGAACTCCAGCTGGACTCGACGGCAGTTTCTAACGCGAGTCGGGCACGCAGGAGGCTCGGCCGCACTCTACGAAACCATGGTCGCCCTCGGGATGATTCGAACACCACCGGCCTGGGCTGGCCCGCTTCAAATGAGTCCGGGACACGGCACCGGTCGATCGGTCTTGATTCTCGGTGCGGGCATCGGCGGACTGACGACGGCTTACGTCCTGAGTAAGTACGGTTACCGCTGCGAGATCTTGGAGGCCTCGTCGCGCGCCGGTGGGCGAAACTTGACCGCCCGTCGTGGGAGTGTCGTCGTCGAAGAAAGCGACGCCAACGGCACGACGTACCAGGAGTGTCAGTTCGACGACGGTTTGTATTTGAACATGGGCCCGGGTCGACTCCCCTACCATCACCGTCGCGTCCTCGGCTATTGCCGGGAGCTCGGCGTGACGCTCGAGCCGTACATCATGAACACGACCGGGAACCTCTTTCAATCTAGGAAATCGTTCGAAGGCGCCCCCTCGATCTACCGCCAAGTGCAAAACGATGCGCGCGGGTACATCGCTGAGCTCCTCGCCAAGGCCGTCAACCAGGGAGCGCTTCAAGACGAGCTGAACCGTGACGATCGTGAGCGGCTGCTCAGCCTCTTGGAAAGATTCGGACCACTGGGTGTCAAGACGCGTGGCTGTGACGCCCCGCCGGACTACACCTATCAAGGCTCGACGCGCGCCGGGTGTGGCTCCGACCTAAACGGTAACCCAACACCGAGTGTCTTCTACAACTGCGAGATCCCGAGCCATTCGCCACTCGATCAACTGCTCCGGGCCGAATTCTGGAAAGATAGTTTCTACAACCCCGTCGAGTTCTTATGGCAGCCCACGCTCTTCCAGCCGGCGGGGGGCATGGACGCCATCGTCGATGGTTTCATCAACAAAGTAGGAGCTCTCATCACCTACAACGCGCCGGTCGTGCATATCGACGCCAGAAACGACGGTGTCGCGGTCACCTACAAACAGGGCGACCAGGACATCACAAGACAAGCCGACTATTGTGTGAGCAATATTCCCTGTCCCGTTCTGACGGAGATCACCAACAATTTCGAGCCCCGTTTCGCCGAAGCGGTGCGGCGAACGGCATTCGCTTCGTCGTGTAAGGTTGGATGGCAGACTAACACTCGCTTCTGGGAGTCCGACAAGTATCAAATCTACGGAGGCATCAGCTGGACCGACGACATCATCGAGCAGATCTGGTATCCCTCGAACGACTACTTCTCTCAGAAGGGCACGCTCACGGGCGCTTACATTCACGACGGTGTTTGTGCCGACGACCCCCACAACGCGACGGAGTTCGGGACCTATAGCCTGGAGAAACGGTTGGCGGTCGCGAAGGAAGGCGGGCGGCGGTTACATGACGAATTCGATAGTGACGCGATCGTGCCAACCGCGCTCGGATTGTCCATCGCGTGGCAGAACGTACCGCACCAACGAGGCGCGTGGGCGGCTTGGGGCAGCGAACAGCACGACGATGCTGACTATGTTCGGTTACTACTTCCCGATCGCCGCTTCTACGTCGTCGGTGATCAGGTCTCTACCCTTCCTGGGTGGCAGGAAGGTGCGATGATGTCTGCTGAGCACGTCGTGGAGTTGATCAGCGGATTGAAGCCGCACAGGGTTCCGAAGGACACGACGGCGCCCGATACTATCAAGGTGACCCGAGGCCACGGGTAGGCTCCCCCTTTTTCAAACGCGCTTTGGGGGAGTCGCGTCAGACCCTTTCCAGTCTTGGGAGGGGACTCCGATGCTAGTCGCTCGATTTCGCCTCGTTTTCTCGGTAGCATTCACGTCGACTTAGCTGGGGCCACTGAAAGTCACGGCCCTTCGCTTGGTAGTCGGCGCCACTTGGGTCGCTCACGACCTCGACGGTCTGCATCATGCCGTTGTCCTCGTGCAGCAGGATGTGGCAGTGATCGACATAGCTACCCGCGTAATCCAAAAACCGCGCGCGAAAGATCGCTCGACCACCATTGCGTGGTAGGCGAACCGTGTCTTGCCATCGGGGATGCTCCAGCAACTCCTTTCCATTGCCATCTCGAAGGCTAATCACCCAGAAGGGATTGACGTGGATATGGAAGGGATGGTCGACGGCTTTCGTGGTGATTTTCTTCCCTGATGTCTTAGCTGGCTTCTTGTCCCAAATGGTCTGCGAGCAATTCCAGACCGTCCACTCCTCCGCCGACCCCAAGAGCATCTTATGCGCGACCGTATTTGGATTGAATTTCGCGCCATCGATTCGCATGGTATCTCTCGGCTTCCCTCCATCGGGAAAAGTAGCCGTCCCCCAACCGGAGTACTTGACCTGGCGTTTTCGGTACTTGCCCGCCTCGTCCGGCTTTTCACGCTTGACGGCCTCGTCGCGAGGAATCACGAGCTCGTCGTCTCCCACCGGGTGGAGCATCCTGGGAACCGCCGGAAACTCGATTCCCTCCAGCGGAACGTCCGGCAGAGGCGGCAACGGTTTCTGGTCTTCATTCTTGGTCTCACGGACGACGAGGGTGGCTATGACCACATCTGGCAAAGGCTTGTAGTCGGGGTCTTGTTGCTTCTTGAACGCATCTTCGTCCGCGGCATTCGGATAGTACTTTGCAACGACGGTGAAGACTTTCTCCTCTACTCCATTGAGTCTAGGTGCCTTGAACAAGAAATCGGCGCGATTCGCGGGAGCCATCACCAGGGACTTGATCGGCCTGGTGGTGTATCGCGGGTTGGCCTCATTGGTTACGAGTGTGATGCCATCCATCGCGAGGTGTCGCAGCGGCTGTCGCTTGCTCCGGTCTTCAGGCACATCCGGCAGCACATCTTCGGCGGAAGTGTCCCCTTCGACGACCATGAATCGAATGTAGCCCCTGCCGTCGACGCTTCCATTGAGGACCCGCCACCGCTCCACCGCGCCCGGCCGCATCACCATCACCCGCCGTCCGGGTGATTTGCCATTGACCGCCGGGAAAGCGAGCTGGGACTTCTGCCTTGGGACGCCGTCGGGAGACCTAAACCCCTCCGGGTCCGTGGGTTTCGGCGCCACGACTCGTTGAACAAGAATGAGCCGCTCTCGGTACGCCCCCACACGGTTCGGATCGTCGGGGTGAGGGTCGAAATGTTTCTTGAGCGCGTGGTCTACATCGCCCTCAATGATCAGGAAGCCCGCCATTCCGCTTGCCACCTGGGTGAAGGTCGCTCCATGGCTGTGCGGATGATACCAATGGGTCCCGGGAGGGTGGATTTCTCCGAGCGCGCCCAATTTGAATTCGAAGTTCGCCTCGCCCACAACTTCGTTTCCTTTGAGCGGCCAACAGTCTGGATCGCCTGCGGCTCTCCTCAAGTCATAATCCCCTTGGGGAATAACTCTCAAGAAGACATTGTCTGAGAAAGTGGCGTCCGGATTTCGCGCGGGTTCGACGTGCAAGCCATGTGTATGGAGGTTGGTCGTGTGCACCTGATGCTTCCCGTTGGTATGTCCTGGGAGGCAGAAATCCTTTTGGTTCGGTCCCAGTAGATTCCGGACCTTCAAAAATAGTGTCTCGTTGCCCTTCAGCCGGATGGTGGGACCGGGCGATGTGCCGTTGTAGCTAAACAGAAAAGGCTCCCCGTCGCCCGTCTCGGCATCACCAAATACGGCCTTCGGGGCCGCGTGCTTGACCAGATTCAGGTGAAGTTGCTGACCGGGCCAATCGCTGGGCCGCCACTCCCAGGGTTCTACCCAGTTGTCCTCGAGAGTTGCTCGAGTTCCTGCCCCGCCTTTTTGTGTGGCACCCGGGTCATCACCCTTGTCTCGCGCCGCCGCGTCAGTGCTTGAGGCCTTGAAGCCCCCCGCTACTAGGGCGGCGGCACCGGTCGCGGATAGTCTTAGGAAACGACGGCGGCCGGGACTCGTCGTCTCCTCCGCTGGTTGCGCATCTGTGTCCCTGTGAAGATCCCTTTTATCCGACATACGAACGTCCTCCTAATCGAGTGCTCCTTCAACCGTGCCCATTGCGCTCGAGGTGGCAGTACCTGTCGAGGATGCGGCGCCCCATCGCTTCCTGGGCTGGTCATTGCGTACCTGCTTACTAATGTTCAGTCACCTGCACGCCCGCGGTCGAGCAGCTGCGGCACGGGCAGACAGGGACTCCTGTGTGAAGAGACCGCGTCAGTACGTGAGGGGGTTCTTCGGAAACGCAATCCCCTTGCGGACGCCGACGCTCACGACGAGCCGGACTCGGTTCTGGGCTCCCAGAGCGAGCTCTACATCGCTCGGCGAGTCATTAAAAATGTCGGCCCGGAGCCCAATTTTGGTATCGAAGAACAAATTTCTTTGAAATTTCGCGAAGTTCAAACTAACCGCCCATCCAACGTCGATGCCCCAGCGCGTCCGGCTCAGTGCCGCTCGGTCAGGAAACTGTCCGATTCGCGCCGCCACCTCATCTGCCGCTTCAAGGGTCAAGTCGGCCGTCCCCGCAAGACGTTCTCGACGAATATTGATCCCTCCGTAGAAACCGGAATATCCCCCGCGAAAGAACAAGTAGTGGAGCTCGGTGCTATGAAACTGCCAGTTCTCAGTGTCGAAGTTGAAATTAACCTCGAACATGCTGTTGGGAAGCCACTGCGTGCCGGAAAAAGTGATCTCCGCGACACGAATGGATCCTTGCACCAGCATCCCCGACCCACTGGGATCGTCCCACTGGACCCCGCCGCCGAGTGACACCGTGGGGTAGAGATGAAGCTTGAAAATGTTGTTGGGATCTTGCGCATCAGGATGTTCGAGGAGCTTGATGTGGTGCGTGTCGCCTTTCCATTGCTTGCGGTCGGGCCAACGCCGCAATGCCGCCGACGCTCCCGGGCTCAGAACGGTCGACGTGGGAGGGTTGTCGAGCCAGAAGCAATCCTTGTGTTCCGAGAGAAACTCCTCGACCGAGCCACTACAGGAGGCATCAACCGCGGCGTCACGCCCCAAGAGCTGGTACAGACAGGCAAGGTCCTGCATCGGAAAAAGCGTGTAACGATTCAGATACTTCAAAGACCGATCTTTCGGGAAGCGCGACCGATAAGACTCCGTATAGTCTCCGTAGTACGCATCCTCCTCATATTGCGACTCAATCCAAATATTGTCGTCGTTTCTCGGCAGCGAGTACCAATCCTTGAAATCTCCGATGATGTGAAAGAAACTGCTCGGCTCGATGTCCCTCGACCCCCAAGCTGCGTCCCGAAACAAATTGACATCGGCACCGACGTCGAATCGTCCATCGAAATTGCGATCGGGAGCGCTGGCATGCTTACCGCGCTCGACCAGGATGGGAAGATGGTTCGGCAGCACGGTGGGAAAGATTTCCGTCCGAGGATCCGCGTTCCTCCCGGCTACCAGAACGTTGTTGGCGGTATGCGTTTCGTGGCCGGCGCCCACCACGCCCACTACGTTGCCCTCGAGTAGGTCGTCGTAAACCTCTAACTCCTTGTCGATCGCTACGAAGACGAAGGCGTGTTCTGAGTCCCCTTTATGGCCGCCGCCCATGCCACGATCGTAGGGATAATAGAACCAGTACTCGAGCGCGTAGACGTAGCGATCCCCCACTCGCCGAGACCAATGATACGCCGGAGGTAAGGCGGGCAATTTGTAGAGAACGCGAGCCCGAAGACGCCCTTCTTTGGATTGCTCGTCGATCACGCGCACTACGTCTTCGTAGGAGGCTTCGATGTCCCACTCCAGCTCGGCGAGACTATTGAGATCTTTCTCTGACCCACCAAAGTTAATCTGTCCATCGAAGGCGAGAGCGTGAGGAAGCATCGGCATCGTCGGTTCATCGGTCGCGAGCCATAGTACCGGAGCGAAAGTCCGCATCACTCGGACCTCCGGATGAAGATCTTCCGGGGGGCCCGTGCCCTGAGCGGTGAGAAAAGCCTCAGCGTAGGTAACTGGCAAAAATGACAAAATTAGGGCAAGACAATCGGCGCGCACTGGTAACCTCCGTCTTGTCGTAGGAACGTGTCCGGAGATGATGCAATCAGGACGTCCGGAACGCTTCCGGATCGGCCTTATAGACGGGCTGCTTGAACGAAAAGAGGCCGTTCGGGTCCAGCCGCGCTCGGATCGTCTCGAAGCGCGGGTCTTTCTCCGGACGCGTGTAATACACCTTGCCCCAGTGGGGTCTGCCGTCCAAATTGATGAGCCGCCTCTCGATGTCCGGCAGCCACGTATGCACTCCCTTGCCGGTGGTGAAGAAACTGATGCTGAAAGAGACGGTAGGCGAAAAACGAAAGTGGCTCAGCAGACTCCGTTCGCTTTGCTTCGTAAACCGGACCTGAATCGGAGAGCCGACGAACACACCCTTCGTCTCCGCAAGGGCGATGCTCTTCTCCATCTCGTCAAACGCCTCCCAAAGATGTGCATACGGGAACTGATACTCCATGGTGTAGGTCTTAACGGCTTCGCGCCATATGTTGCCCTTGCCCAGCAGGATCTTGTAAGACGGACCCTGCCGATCCACGCTGGGGAAGATCGTGTCGTTCACCGAGTTCCTGAATAGATCGGGCAAGCCTTCCGGGTTCCACCGTCCCTTCGTTTCCGCGTAGCGGGAGCTCACCAAGATTAGGGCTCTTTCCCACGCGGTCATCGGATTGATCTCTTCCGTGGAGTCGACCTTGTTGCGCACGATGCGTGCCGCTTTGTCGGTGTAGGGGTAGTACCAGTACTCGAGGTGTCGGTTCTCTAGGAGCGCCGGTATCTCGGACTGCTCGTCTCGAAATCGGACCAGGGTTTCTTTGTGGTCGAGGAAGTAGCTCGGAAGGACCGCGAGCCGTACCGAGTAGATGACGCCCAGCTGTCCCAAGGAAACCCGTCCCGCCGCAAGGTCCTCGCCCTCGAGAGATTGCGCCTGGCCGTCCGCGGTGACGATCGTCATACCCTCCACGAATTCCGAGAGCGAGCCCAGTGTCACACCGGAGCCGTGGGTCTCGGTCGAGATCGCTCCGGATATCGTCTGGGGGTTGGCATCTCCCATGTTTGCCAACGCCAATCCGCGGCTGAAGAGCTCCTCGTTTAAGTTCGCGATAGACATCCCGCCCTGGACCTCGACGACACTCCCGTCTTGGCCGATGATCTGATTCAGCTTCTCCATGCGGATGACGGCGCCGCCGCTGTCTGGGAGCCCGAGATTCGACCAGGCGTGGCCGCTCCCGACGACCCGTAGGCGCCAACCGTTGTCCGCCGCTTCCTTGACGTTGGCCTTCAACTCTTCGAGGTTTGCCGGTTGATAGATCGCCATCAAGTTCTGGTGGACGACGGTCTCCGCCCAATTCTTCCATTGCTTGCCGGTGGTCTCCGTCGGCGGCGTGGTCGACTTGCCGCCACAACTTATCGCTGCACCCGCTAGCCCCACCGCCGCGCTGCTTTGCACGAATTCACGCCGTGATATTTTTCTCGCCATCTCGCCCCTTTCAGAAGCGTCGCACGCGAAACCGCACGCGAAGCCCCTAGGGATCCTCACCTTCCGGCCAAAACTGAAACAACGTCTGCGGCGCCGGGAGGTACACTTCCGCCTCAGGCGCTGCCTTCTGAACGGCCTTTACGACTTTGCCCGCGAGTGGAAGTCCCTTGAGTTTTTCATCCTGTGGCCGAAAAAAGGCTTCCCAGTGCCCCAGGATCACAAAGCGCGGATTCGTGTTCGCAACTATATGGGTCGGTACCGTGTTCGGCACATCGAAGAAGTTGCCGACACAAAGCAACGCCAGGTCCACTCGCTTCTCGTCGGTGAGCGAAGGGTGCACTTGTCCGACGGGAGCACTGGTGGGAGCGTCTTGATAGTAAATCCGAAAGACGGACGCCGTGCCCTCCTCGTTCATGAAGTCGATCAGATACGCGTGCGTTTCGCCCTCCTGATAGTTTACGGCCATATCAGGGGGCCGAAAACGAGGCCGGAGGACGCCGCCAGGCCAAAGATGGACCATTCCAGCTATTTGCGCTGGATGTTCGGAGCACAAGGGCCGGAAGCGGACTCGCGCGCGTGGAACGTCTACCCAGCTGCCCTTGATCCCCGCCTGAGTCGCGTCGTCATCGCTAAAGGCTTCCCGATCCAGGCACATCCTGTAGTCAACGACATTGTCGCTGGAACTGTTCAAAGCCCGCACTTTACTGGGCGGGATGACGGGTGTGCCGGCGGGCACGGAGGCGCTCGGACTGTACCCCGCCAGTATGTTCTTGGTGCTCACATTCCCGTAGATCATCGCGTCCGACGTCTCGTCCCAAATATACGGAACGTCCATCAGGTGGTCGTAGTGTGCGTGGCCCACGAAGATGGCGGTCACGTCCTCGGTCGGGGGATGAAACTTGGCGATGAGGTCAGTGTTCGGCTCGACGAGGCCGCCTAGTTCCGTTATCTTCGGGTTCGTGTACAAAGGTGCAGTGAGGACGGCATCCTCTCCTCTTCGGATAAGAAATCCTCCCACTCCGAGAAAGCGAACCTGAATGACGGACTCGTAGCCCTGCGCCGCCGCGGTCATCTCCGCTTGGTTATTGCGATGGATCGGAAGGCAAGAGACCAGCGTCGCGCAGATGGCGAGCACTGCGGTCGAAACCCCGACGTTTTTCATAAGCCGCTCCCCGAGCGCCAACCGGCCAGGCGGTCGCAACAAACGGTGGTTGGACACCGTGCGCACGGCCAACATCTCAAGCTACTGAATAGTACCCCACACTTGCGACACGCTTGCACTAAAATTCAGGCCGAGCACCGACCTCCATAGGCAAAACTTCAATTATTGCTCTGCTCTTCATGAAAAACAGTGCGCGATTGCGCAAGCGTTCTAATGGATCTATGCTATTTGTCGACATTTGATGCCACAGACTGTTCCGCGTCACTCCCTGCTGGTTGGATGGCTGGCTGGGATTCCACATCGAAAAATAATTACTCTCGACAATGAAATGGTGGGCGGAAGCGTCCGTCTAGACGGAGTGCTCACGCCGGAGGGTCGGTTATGAAATGGCTAGCCAGCGCCGGGTTCGCGATGATGATTGGTGTCTTCGCGGCCTGTTCGATCTTTCGGTCGGGTCCTCGCACTGTTCCTCAGCCGCGAGGAACGAGCGAGTGGCCATCGTACGGGAACGATCCCGGCGGGATGCGTTACTCGCCGCTGACGAGGATCGACAAGACCAATGTCCGCCGGCTCAAGAAGGCATGGACTTACAAACATAAGGACAAGTCCAAAGGGACTTCCGAGATTCCCTCTGCCACCGCCTTCGAGGCTACTCCCATTCTGGTGGAGGGGCGGCTTATCTTCTGCACGCCCTTCAATCGGGTGTTCGCGCTCGATCCTCTCACCGGAGAGAAACTGTGGGTTTTCGACCCGCACATCCTTCGACAAGTGAAGTACGAGAACCAGCTCGTTTGCCGTGGGGTGTCGGCCTGGACCGACTCTGCCCGCCCGATCGGCGAGCCGTGCCAGGCTCGCATTTTCACCGGAACCAACGACGCGCGCCTCTTCGCTATCGATGCAAGAACCGGCGAGCGCTGCTCGGAGTTCGCCAACAACGGAGAATACGATCTGGCCCAGGAACGAGACATCGGAGGGCTACGATGGAAAGGCGAGTATCAAGTTACTTCACCGCCTGCAATCTTTCGGGATCTGGTCGTGGTTGGCGCGGCCGTCGCGGACAACCAACGAACCGAGGCACCGAGCGGAGTGGTGCGCGCCTTCGATGCGCGGACCGGTGAGTTGAAGTGGCATCAGGACTTCCGACCACCTGATTTCGACGGGCCGGTCAGCGAGGCTGGATACGCCCTGGGAACTCCCAACGTCTGGTCGATCATGTCCGTCGACGAGGAGCTGGGACTCGTTTACGCCCCTACCGGTAATCCCGCGCCGGACTTCTTTCGTGGCGAACATACCGAGCTGGCTGACATGGGCTACTACGGAAGCTCGGTGGTGGCACTAGTCGGCGACACCGGCGAAGTTGCCTGGCACTTCCAAACCGTTCATCACGATCTGTGGGATTACGACGTTCCCGCTCAGCCGGTGCTCTACACGTTCCAAAGTGACGAGGGCCCCGTTCCGGCCTTGGCGCAGGCGACCAAAACGGGCCATCTCTTTCTGTTAAACCGAGAGACCGGCGAGCCTCTGTTTCCTGTGCATGAAAAGCCGGTGCCTCAAGAGGGTGTGGCGGGCGAATGGCTCTCGCCTACCCAGCCTTTTCCGGAGCGGCCAACTGCGCTGTCGGAGCAGGCACTCCGAGTCGAAGACATCGATACCAGCACGGGGCACGGACGCAAATGTCGTCAGCTTCTCGAGGGGATGGACAGCAACGGCATCTTCACGCCGCCGTCGGTCCGGGGCACGGTTTTATTTCCTGGTAGTGGAGGCGGCCTCAACTGGAGCGGGGTGGCCATCGATCCCGTGCGGCAGATCTTGATCACCAATTCGACCAACATCGCGTGGACCGTGCGACTCTTTCCCAGCTCCAGTTACGCACAGGAGCGTAGCGACGACCCGCAGGGCGAGGTGCGGCCGCAGGACGGAACCCCCTTCGGGATGAGTCGCGCCTTTTTTACGGAGAGTTTCGCTTTGTTTTTCAAAGATGTTCCGTGCAATCCCCCACCGTGGGGGCACCTTCACGGGATCGATCTCGAGACGGGCACTCCCATTTGGAAAACGAAACTCGGTAAGGCCTTCGGTAAACAAGGGCTCCCCAGCTTGGGCGGCGCCATCCTGACGTCTACCGGGCTAGCGTTCATCAGCGGGACGGTTAAGGACAATCACCTAAGAGCCTTCGACGTCGAGACCGGCGAGGAGCTGTGGAAAGGGAAACTCCCCTTTGGCGGCCAAGCGACTCCCATGACGTACGAGGTTCAGTTGGAGGATGGCCGTCGGCGTCAATTTGTCGTTGTCGCGGCAGGCGGTAACGGCCGCGCCAGGACCAAGATAGGCGACTCGCTAGTGGCTTTCGCTCTGCCAGAATAGTTGGGTTCCGGCAGGCGTTGGGCTCCGAGCCGTTAAGATTGCCGGTCATTGCTCAGCGCGCCGCGACTTGGACCGTCTGCCAGTCGGCAACCATGGCCGCGCACGCCTCTTTGACGGCGTTTCCGAGGCTGCGAGTGGAGCCGCTCCTGATGGCATCTCCCTCTGCGTTGTAAACCGCATACTTGTTGTTCTTCCGCACGAACACTTTCCCGCCCTCGTGCTGGAGCACGAGGATGTAGTCGGCACGCTCCTCTTTCCGCGTCACGATCAATTTGGGACATCGCTCGTTAAGCGTCTTCACGATCTCGGCGGTCTGCGGCTTGGCTCCGCCGGTCACCCCGCCCCCACCCACGCCGTCGCCAAAGTCGAAAATATCGAACTCGCCCCCGAGCGACCACGACTCGCTCTCGGGAACAAATACACGGGCGCGCCCGTCATTTTTGGACTCGGCGCTCGCAACAAGTGCCGTCAGCGCGGTCAGCACGAAAACCATCAGCGTTGTTGGTTTAGACATTTTCCGTTCCTCCGCCGACTACACTGCAAAGACCATACCAGGCCTTTTCGAGCTTTCATCGCCCTCGAACGGTCATTTCCGTCCTTTCGCGGAGACGAGGCCGCCCAGGAATGGGGACGGGCTCATCAGGATGAAACGTACTCGTCCGGACCGAGTAACCAAAAGTAACCCCCAGGGCTTGATGTCGAGGATAGCTTCCATGGCCCGATCGCAACCGTCGAAGAAGTCTCGCGAGGACATTGCAACCGGTAGGTCGGGCTTATGGGTAGGCGCGGGTTGTCTGCGGTGGTTCGCTGGCGGTAGAGGGCTTCAGTTGCCGAGCTTGTTCCGGACCCCCTCCACTTCGGCCCTCGAGAGACCGCTCCCGCCTCGGGTCACGATGCTCTGTTGCCGGCCGGTAGACTGATCGAGTGCGGTCACTCGGACGATGCCGTTCAAGTCGATCTCGAAGGAGACTTCGATTTGGAGGACCCCCTTCGGGGCGGGCGCGATGTCGATCATTTGGAACCGCCCCAGCGAGGTGTTGTCGGCTGCTTCCTTGTTCTCGCCCTGCAGGACGTGAACCTCGACCTTCGTTTGGTTGTCGGTGACGGTCGTGAAGATCCTGGTCTTCTTGGTCGGAATGGCGGCTTGCCGATCGATGAGAGGAGTAAACGTCCCACCCGCGGTCTCGATACCGAGCGTGTGCGGCGTGACCTCGAGAAGAACGAGGTTGGCGACCTCTCCGGACAGGATGCCGGTCTGGATGGCGGCGCCCATCGACACGACCTCGTCGGGGTTCACACTTCGGCGGGGTTCGCGGCCGAAGATTCTCTGCACGAACTCGACGACCTTGGGCGTACGGGTCTGACCCCCGACCAAGACGACGTCATTGATCTCGTCCCTCGTAATACCGGCGTCCTTCAATGCGGTCACGCACGGCAGTATCGTCCGCTCGAGCAAGGGATGGATCATCTCTTCGAACTTTTCTCGCGTAAGAACGGCCCTGAGATCCTTGGGGCTGGACTCGTTCCCGGAGATAAAGGGAAGAACGATCTCCGACTCAGCGGCCGTAGAGAGCTCGCACTTGGCTCTCTCCGCGGCTTCCTTGAGCTTTTGGACTGCCATGGGGTCCCCGGTGAGATCGCTCTTGGTATCCCTCTTGAACTCATCGACGAGCCAATTGATGATGAGTTGATCGATGTCCTCGCCCCCGAGATAGGTGTCGCCACCGGTTGCGAGCACCTGGTAAAGCCCGTCCGTCGCCTCTAGGATCGAGATGTCGAAACTTCCTCCACCCAGGTCGAAAACCGCAAACCTACCGGCCTTCGTCTGTCGGGCTCCATAGGCCAGAGCAGCCGCAGTAGCGTCGTTCAAGATACGCAGCACCTTGAGGCCTGCCATGTAGCCGGCATCCTTGACGGCCTGCCGCTGCGAATCGTTGAAATAGGCCGGAGCGGTGATGATGGCGTCTTCCACCGGCTCACCGAGATAGTCTTCCGCCGCCGCCTTCAGTTTCTGAAGGACCATCGCGGAGAGCTCGGAGGGGCTATAAATCTTGTCCTCAATTTTGATGTGCGCGTCCCCGTTGTCGGCCTCGACGACCTCGTAGGGAAGAACGTTCTTGGCTCCCTGGACTTCTGGAGAGTCGAAACGCCGTCCGATCAGCCTCTTGACGGCGTGGACCGTGTTTTGAGGATTGGTCAGTGACTGCTCTTTGGCAATCTGTCCGACCAGCCGCTCGCCCTTGTCGGAAAAGGCCACGACGGAAGGAGTCGTCCGCGAACCCTCCTGGTTGGGGATGATTTGTGCGGTTCCACCTTCCATCGCGACCATGCACGAGTTGGTCGTGCCGAGGTCAATGCCGACAACTTTGCTCATTTCTTGGGGCGCGGGTTATGGGCACCTTGGCAAGGCTTCATGGCGTGACCTCTCGATTCAACTTCTCGATTGGGGGTATTTATAAATTTACACCCTGTGAGTGGTCGCCGTCAAAGGCGGAGGTGATGAGCTTTCACGAGAACCTAAAGCCAGAGATCGATGTACGGACGGCTATTCGGTAACTTTTAGGGTCGCCAGCCCAACATCCCTCGAAGTAAGCGTCGAACCTTCAAGTTTTTCTGCTTAGACTCTCCGAAACTGTGAAGAGATTCACGGCCACGACCCATAGCCCGCGCTAGGATCCGAACGAGGGAGACTGAGGAGGTTCGCATGAGCGCCAGACGGTCCCGACCCAAGAAAGAAACGCCCCGCACTTCCCACGCCCACCTCGGTACTTCCCTTCTGACTTCGGATCGCGAACGAATGGAGGTCGGATGCCTGACCGAGCAGACTCGGCCATTCCAGGAAGTCCTCTCCAAGCGAATCGTCGGACAGGATGAAGCCAAAGAGAAACTGATTTGCGCGTGCTCCAGAGTCACTTCCGAACTGAGAGACCCGAATCGTCCGGCGTTGAATTTGCTGCTCCTTGGCCCTACCGGTGTCGGCAAAACGGAGACTGCCAAGGCCTTTGCAGAGACCCTGTTCGGCTCGGAGAACGCGTTAACTCGAGTCAATTGCGAAGAGTATCCCCATGGGCATGAGCTCGCGAAACTGTTGGGTGCTCCGCCCGGATACGTTGGCCACCACATAGAGCCGCTCTTGAGTCAACGTCGGATCGGCAAGCACCATCGCCAGGCACTCATTGAAGGTAAGGGTATTGTGGGGGCGAGGCAACTCTCGGCGAGCAGCGTTCCTGAGACAGGGAGTGAGCTTTCTGTCATCTTGTTCGATGAGATCGAAAAAGCGCATCCGGTTCTCTGGAACTCCATGCTCGGCATTCTCGAGGGCGGTACCCTGACGCTTGGCGACAACAGTACGACGGACTTTACTCAATCGATCATCGTGATGACCTCCAACGTCGGCAGTCAAGAGCTGGGTAACCTCTTGGAGAGGAAACCCATGGGTTTCCGCTCGGCGTCAGAAGACCGGAAGCGTAACGATTCTCGAAAGACAGTTCTGACCGCGGCACGAAACAAATTTCCGATGGAGTTTCTGAATCGTTTCGACGAGACGCTCGTTTTCGCCTCACTCGAGCGCCGGCACTTGAAGGCGATCTTCGACAAGTTTCTGGCCGAGATTCACGACCGGGCCATGCGTATGGCGGGCGTTCCGTTGCTTATCAAAGTAAGTGCGGAGCGGCGGGACTTGATCCTCGAGCGCGGCACCAATCTGGCATTCGGCGCTAGGCCCCTTCGTCGCGCCGTGGAGGCCGGCCTGGTGGACCCGCTGTCTCGGCTCATCGGCTCGAACCGCGTGAGCGCCGGAGACGTTGTGGATGTCGAGCGAAACGGTGACGAGTTAGTGTTTTATCGCCGAGCCGTGACCGAGCCGACACTCGTGGTCTGATGGCCGTCAGTCGACGCGGGGTAACGGACTACGAGCATAATAAGTGACGTCCTCGATTATTCGTCCGTCTTTGATTTTTATGAAAGCGGCGATATTTTCTCGATGGGGACGTAAATATCTGTTTCCCATTTCTCGGGCGGCAAAGTATCAGGGTCGGCCAGATAGTGATTGTAAGAAGGCTCTTCCCTCAACACAGTCCCTGAAGAGCTCAACCAGGAGCCATAAAGGAAATCGTACTTTTCTTCCAAACCTTCATAAGGGCCCACATGGCGGGTCACGGCATAGAGCCCTCCTCCCAACAACACCTCCCGGTGATTCGCGTCAGGTTGAACATTTGGTCCAAAATCGAAGCAACAATCGAACCTGCATTCTTCTTCGGGAACTCCTCTAGGGTCATCAATCGGGATTCCGTAGATTCCCGTGAAACCCTTTGCTCGGCCCGTCTTCTCCGCCCAGCGAATCAAGCCTCCGTAGACTTTGAAAAGCCCTTTGTGTGGGCCGACGTGGCGGGAGGCGATCACCTTGAGGGGGTCTACCGACACGAGTCTGACTTCAAGCATCTTTCTGGTCGTTTGTTTCGGAGGACTGGACAAATCCTCTATCACGGCTTCGAGTTTGTGTGGTTCTTGGCGCAATACGCTGGCACTGAAGCCGGTCACCTCGCGGAACGCTTTGGCAAACGCCTGAGAAGATTGATAGTCGACGTCAAAAGCAATATCCGTTACAGGTTTTTGGGTGTCTTTCAGCATGACGGCCGCCCGCGCTAGGCGCAGGCGTCGAAGTGTCCCCGAAGGCGTCTCGCCCGTGATCGCGCGGTAGACTCGATGAAAATGAAAGGGGGAGATTCCGGCGATATCGGCCAGCTCCTGCAAGGTGGGCGTCGCTTCCACCCGCTGGTTCAAGTGGTCAACCACCCGATGAATGCGCTCGATATAGCTGTCTTTGGTCTTCGGTTTCATCCTTGCCCCTCGGCCGGCCTACTTAGCCAGGGGAACACATTAGCAAATGTTTCAGGGATTGGCGTTTCCAGGATTGCTGCTTTTTTTGGAAACCTCCGGCTTGCTTGCTGGGCGTGAAATCTCTATCCTGCCGTCCTTACATGGGAAACATCAGACCTGCGTCCATCGTGTCGCCCGAAGACCAGCGCGTTACGTTCGTCGAGCTTTTTTTTGATCTCGTCTTCGTCTTTTCGGTCACCCAGGTTGTCCGACTGCTCCACCATCACCTGGATTGGACGGGGGTCGGGCAGACCGTCCTCGTCTTCTGGCTCGTATGGTGGGCGTGGTCGCAGTTCACGTGGGCCCTCAACGCAGCGGACACCACACATGCTGGGGTCGAGCTCCTGACCCTTTTAGCCACCGGCGTCGCGTTCTTCATGGCGGTTTCCCTCCCCAACGCCTTTTCGGGCGGTGGCGCTTGGTTCGCGGTCCCGTACGTGCTGGTGCGAATCATCGGCTTGGGCCTTTACATCCGGGTCTCCTTGGATGCGGGGCCGTCGCACCGCACAGCGGTCCGAACCTTCGCGCTACTCTCCGTCGGGGGCCTCGCCGCCGTGCTGGCCGGCGGATTCGCGGGAGGTAGCACAACGTATTGGCTCTGGGGGATCGCGATCCTGCTCGACATCGTTGCCGCACTCGTGGGCGTGGAGGCCGGTGAGTTCGACCTACACCCGGACCATTTCGCGGAACGTCACGGCCTGTTTGTGATCATCGCGCTCGGCGAGTCACTCATCGTGGCCGCAGGCGGGCTTTCAGGCGCGGAACGCCGAGCCAGATCGCGGTGGGCGCGCTGACTGTGGCGACCACGTGTGCCCTTTGGTGGAGCGGAAATCACGCCGAGCCAGATCGCGGTGGGCGCGCTGACTGTGGCGACCACGTGTGCCCTTTGGTGGAGCTACTTCGGACGCGCCAAGCCCGGGCTGGACGCCGCCTTGGAAGCGGCGAACGGGCCGGACCGAGCGCCACTGGGGCGCGACGTGTTCACATTGCTGCACTTCGTGATGATCCTGGGGGTCATCGCGTTCGCCGTGGCAGTCGAGGAGGCGGTCCTCCACCCAACGGACGCTTTGGGTTTGGAGAGTCGCTTGGCGCTGGCGATGGGCGTCGTCCTCTTCACGGGTGGCATGGCGCTCGCCATGTGGCGCGCAATGAGGAAGCTTCCCCTTTTCAGGGTGTTCGTCGCAGTCGCTACCGGGATCGGCGTCGTGGCGGCGGCAGGCATTCCGCCCGCGCTGCCCGTAGCCATTGCGTTCGTCGGCGTCACGACGATCGCGGTTGCCGAACACCGGACTGACGTTCCGGCCTCCACGATCAACCTCTAACGTCTCTAGTCGGAGACAGGGCGACCCCGCCTCCGCATCCTAGCCCGTGAATTCAGCGATCTGCGAACCGCACTGTTGTGCGTGCACGATCTTCTCGTATTCCTCGCGAGGCACCGAGGGTCCCTTTCGCGTGCAGTGCTCACGGAAAGCCTTCTCGAGCCCCGAAGCGATCGCTTCAACCGTCATGCGCTCGATCTGTCGCCGCTCTAGCACGTAGGCGAGCTTGCCATCTTTAAACAGCGCGATGGAAGGCGACGAGGGCGGGACCTCGTACATCTGCTTGCGAGCACGTTCGGTCGCCTCTCGGTTCACGCCCGCGAAAACGGTAGTCAACTGATCGGGAATCACCTCGTTTTGAAGCGCCCGCGTGACTCCCGGTCTGGCGGAACCCGCCGCGCAGCCGCAGACGGAATTGACGACGACGAGCGTCGTTCCGGGTTTCGCGAGTGCCTCCTCAACTTCTTCAACGGTCGCTAGCGGCGTGACGCCACATTGTGCGAGCTCCTCCCACATCGGTCGAACGGCTTCTGGATCGTAGAGCGGTTGCATGTTCAATTCATTCCTCCCCTTCGTGCGTTAGTCTTACTCACCACTACTTGTCGCTCACGATACAGGTTCCCCGGTACAGTCGATAACCCGGATCGCAATCCCAGTCGTGCCCGGAGAAGTCGACGTGAGCGTTCGCCGGAATCTGGACGACCACGCACGATTAGTCGACTTGCCAGTAGCCTCGATCGCAGCCGCTTCCGCCAGAATCCAAAAAGGCGTTTATTGGCACTTCGAATATGACACATCCCTCGTTGACCTGCCAGTAGCCACGGTTGCACTCCCATCCGTTGCCGAAATAGTTCAGGCCGGCGTTTGGAGGGACCTGGATTGGGACGCATAAGTGATCGACTTGCTGGTAACCTGGGTCGCACTCCCAACCGCTGCCGGAGGGCTTCGCGTGAGCATTGGGAGACTGCTCGATCGGGTCGGCCGGTGCCGATGCCAGCCCAGGAGCGATACGAACCGTCGCTCAACCCATTGCTTCCCGGCTTTCAGTTCCTGCGACACTAAGACTCTCTCTTTCCTTTCGGGGCGCCTACGAGCCCCCCCAACAACAATGAGGGGGCCCTCTCTGTGATAAAGGCGCGCTATGCCTCGAGCCTTAGTAGTCACCCATTCCCATTCCCCCCGGCATCTCGCCGCCGGTGCTGTTTTCCGCTTTCTCCTCGGGCAACTCGGAGATCAACGCTTCCGTGGTGAGCAACAGCCCCGCTATGGAGGCTGCGTTCTGGAGGGCGTAGCGAACCACCTTGGTGGGATCGATGACGCCCGCGTTGACCAGGTTCTCGTATTTGTCTTTCCGAGCGTTGTAACCGTGCTCCTGGTTTTCCAGCTCCTTGACCTTGTTGACCACGATGGAGCCTTCCTGCCCGGCATTTTGGGCGATCCAGCGCATAGGCTCCTCTGCGGCTCGGGCCACAATGCGGACGCCAATACGTTCGTCGTCAGTAAGGTCCTTGTCCTTCATGAGCCTCTTGAGAGCCGTCGCAGCGCGGAGAAGAACCACCCCGCCGCCGGGGACAATCCCTTCCTCGGCCGCCGCTTTGGTGGCGTGCATGGCATCCTCCACACGCGCCTTCTTCTCTTTCATTTCCGTCTCGGTTGCTGCACCCACCTTGAGTAGGGCCACACCGCCGACCAACTTCGCCAAGCGCTCCTGGAGCTTCTCGCGATCGTAGTCCGACGTAGTTTCTTCAATTTGCACGCGAATCTGCTTGATGCGGCCCTCAATGTCCGCCTTCTTGCCGCCACCTTCGATGACGGTAGTCTCTTCTTTGGTGATGATGATTTTCTTCGCTCGACCGAGGTCCTTGAGACCGATCTTTTCGAGCTTTATGCCGAGATCCTCTGAGATCGCCGTGGCTCCGGTGAGAATCGCGATGTCTTCCATGACTGCCTTGCGGCGGTCACCGAAGCCGGGTGCCTTCACGGCCGCAACCTTCAACGTCCCGCGGAGCTTATTGACGACGAGCGTGGCGAGAGCCTCGCCCTCCAGGTCCTCGGCGATGACCAGCAGCGCTTTTCCGGACTCCGCCGTCTTTTCTAGCAAGGGCAAGAGGTCCTTCATATTGGAGATCTTCTTCTCGTGAACCAGGATGTGACAGTCGTCGAGCACCACCTCCATCCGCTCCGGATCCGTAACGAAGTAGGGGGAAAGGTATCCACGGTCGAACTGCATGCCTTCGACGATCTCCAGACTCGTCTCGAGTGTGCGTCCCTCCTCGACCTGGATGACGCCGTCTTTGCCTACTTTCGCCATCGCCTCGGCGATGATGTTCCCGACGGTCTCGTCGCCATTGGCGGAGATAGTTCCCACCTGCCCGATCATCTTGCCCGTCACGGCCTTGGAGAGCTTCTGGATGGCCGCCACGGCCGTCTCTACCGCGCGGTCGATACCTCGCTTGATCTCCATGGGATTGCTACCCGCAGTGACGCTCCGCAGACCCTCACGAAAAATGGCCTGAGCGAGCACCGCCGCGGTGGTCGTTCCATCGCCGGCGACGTCGGAAGTCTTGGAGGAGACTTCGCGAATCATTTGGGCGCCGAGATTCTCGATGGGATCGGGGAGCACGATCTCTTTGGCGACCGTGACGCCGTCCTTAGTGACGACGGGCGAGCCGAATTTCTTCTCGAGCACAACATTACGGCCTTTGGGGCCAAGTGTAATTCTAACAGCTGTGGCCAGGCGATTCACGCCTCGCATGAGGCCCTGGCGAGCGTCCTCGTGGTACGTAATCTGTTTTGCCATGATTTCTTACTTGCCTTTCTCCGAGCGGACGGCTCGACTTGTTTTGTGCAAACGCGATGTCACGCAATGATCCCAAGCACGTCGTCTTCGCGGAGGATCAGGTATTCCGTATCGTCCAGTGTGATTTCCGAACCGGAATACTTTCCGATCAGAACCTTGTCGCCAACCTTGACGTCCAGTGGGAGCTTTTTTCCGTCCTCTAGCACTTTGCCGGAGCCGATGGCGATAACCTTGGCCGTGAGAGATTTCTCTTTGGCCGTGTCGGGAATGATGATGGAGCCGACTTTTTTTCGGTCGCTCTCCTCGAGGCGCTTAACGACGATATTGTCTTTGATTGGTTTGATTTTCATGGTCTTTCCTCTTCCTTTTAAGGTTGTTCGCTCCGAGGTTCTGTGGGTTTCGGTAGGGGCGGTTTCAAGTAACCCGAATTGGTTCAGGATGGATACAGTTTTCCCTCCTGAGTTAACCATCATAGGTAAACTTAACTGGGCTTGTCAAGTAAATTATTAGAATAAAAAGTCACTTCACTTTATGCAGTTAATCGCTGGAGAGACGGGCGGGCCCAGCCAGGGGGCAGGAAAGTCCAACAGGGGGCGCGGCTGCCTCACATGGTAGCCCTGCGCATAGTCCTCGCGACGCCGATCTCATCACGGAGGAGGCGTGAGGTGTCCTCGTCGCCCACGGACTCGGGTCGTGGGGGCTCAGCGAGAGAGGCTCCCTGACGAGGAGCGCGCGCGGGACTCAGGCAGGTGCACGCGAGCCCTTCTTGGCGCTTTGCGCGCCGCGCCCGCCGCGCCGTCTCCGACGTCCCAGCGCGACGAGGACGTGGTGCGTGCCCGCATCGTCGGCGAGAGGAATCGCTTTGGGATCGACCGGTTCGCAGTCGAGCGTTGCCTCCGCGATCCCTCGGCTTCGCCGTTCCGGATTCGAGACGGTGATCTCGTATCGCGTCCCGCCGAATCGCCACGTGATCCCGTATTCAGGCCAGGACGAGGGGATGCAGGGGTCGATGGCGAAAGTCTCGCCGCGGCGTGTGATTCCAAGAATGCTTTCCAGACCGGCGCGATACATCCAGCCCGCGGAGCCCGTGTACCAGCTCCAGCCGGCGCGGCCGGCCGACAAGCGGGGACCGTACTCACGCATGCGTTGAAGAAGTTGCAGAACGAAGGCAGGGTGAAGCACCGCCGGCAAGGGGGGTGGTTTTCCTTGTCCGGCGTGTCCGGCCTGTCCGGCGTGTCCGGCCTCCCCTGCGGCCTCGATCCCCGCGACATAGGCATCGGCCGCCCGCCGCGCGTCGCGCGCCTCCATCATCTCGTCCGCCAGGCGCCTCAGGTTCTCGATGAGCGCCAGCTTCAGCATGCTCGGCCAGGCCCAGAGCTCGCCGATCGTCAGCGGAGCGACGGTCTGATAGCTGTTCACAAAACGCAGGAGTTTTTGTCGGTCCAGGCGACTGTCGCCATGGCGGATGAGCGACACCGCCATGGCATAGACGCGGGCGTGGCCCGCCAGCTCCCGCAACGCGAGCTCGGGGAGCTGGCGGTAGTACCCTCGCGGAAGGTTGTGGCGGATGTCCCGGACCTCGGAAACCACCAAGTGGAAGTTGTCGAGAAGCCATTCCACCGCCGGCGTGACGAACTCTCCCTCGTGCACCTCGTCGGCCAACGAGCGGTACGTGTCGCGGAGGACGCGAGCGTTATCGTCGAAACGTCGAAAGACGCTCCGCGAGCGACGACGGGGATTCGGGTCGATCGTGAATCGCGCCGCCAGCGCCTTGGCTGTTTCTTCGAGCCCCTCGACGCTCAAGAGCTCGTCGCGCAGAGGCTTCTCCAGAGGTGCTGCGGGACCGCCCCGAAAAGAACGCTTCTTGGAGTGCCCGAACATGGATTCCTTTGATCATCGAAGCTGGTACCGGATGCCAGCGGGAAGACGGGGTTTGGGCGAGGTCCCGTCTGGAAACGGGATGCCAGACTTCTTCAGAAGAGCAAGAAGCTCCGAGTCGCTAGCGTGTCACCGGCGGGTATCAGGTTTTGCCGGCACGGAAAAGGTCCCCCTGGATGGGCTCCACAAGGTAGTTTCGGGCGCCTTGGGGGACCTTGTTACGAAGGCTTGTCGTTCTTCGATGATGCGTGGTTATTCCGTGGGGACCTTTGCGACGGCAACCTTCTGCGGCTGCGGGACATTTGCAACCTCCCCTATTTTTTCGGCTAACGCGGAAAACATTCTTCTCCAACGACGCTTCCGCTCGACCCACCCGTCGTGTTTTCGGCTACTCTGCGACCACTTTCTCATTTCGAACCTCCTTCTAGAGAATCATCAATTTTCGTTGAGGCGAGTCGGCATCGCCCCCCATCCTTGCGCGCAACCAAAGGCGCGGACGAGAGCGTACAACCCTTCAGGCCACTTTCCTGCTGGCCCAAGGTGGGTTTGAGATAACCCGGTTCATGTTCAGGGAATCTGAGGCCCGCCCCAGTGCTTCACTATATTAGGTGAATTCACTTGCTTTGTCAAGTGACATCTGGAATACTTTCTTTAGGTAACTACTTTCGGTTAATTCGTTAGCCGCCTGATGCAGGAGGTAAACGCCGTCATGGACATGCCATTGGTCATCAAGCAACGCATGGAAGACTTGCGTCTTGAACAAAAAGACCTGGCCGCCCGCGCCAAAGTGACCGAGTCCTATATTTCGCAACTTCTGACTCGCAAAAAGCCACCCCCGGACCCCGACCGGACCGACATTTACGTCAAGTTGGAGAAGTTCTTGAAGCTCCCCAAGGGGCAGCTTTCGAAGCTGGCTGAGCTCCAGCGCAAGGAGGACTTGAAGAGGAAGGTCGTCGATCCTCCCGCGCCTCTGTATGAGGACGTTCGGCACTTGATCCTCCGTAAATGTGACCCTGGCAAAGCCAAACAAATGCACTCCATTTTCGAGAAACAACCCTTCGGGGAGCTCGAACGCTTGGTCACCCAGAAGCTCTTGGACGTGGTCAAGAGAGTGGCCAAAGAAGAGTTAGAGAGTGAGGAATGGCTCCAACAAGTCGCTCGACTCAGCGGCCGAAGCTATGAAGAAATGCGCGTCAGTATCCTCGAGTTTCTGGATACGGACGTCTTCCACGTGTCGGTCGAGAATTGTGTAGCGTTCATGGACCCGTTGATTGAGTCCTGGGATATCGACCTTGCTACCTTCGGTATCGAGATCGTGTTGAACGGCCGACTGACCGCGGAGCACCTAAAGAAATTCGAGTTCGTTGAACGGGAGCTCGAACCCTCTTTCGAAGAAGAGCGGGGGCTCAAAGAGTTTCTCAATGACGGTTCCCTCAGCGGCGATGCCACTGAAGAAGAGGTTGAGTTTCTGAAGAAACTCAGGTTCAAGGGCAAACAACCCACCCGGCTCTATTACTACCGGGAATTGCAGAACCTCAGAGATCCTCTTCATTTTCGCCCTGCGAGGGCGCAACGTGAACACGCTCCCAAGTGACTACCGTCGGTCTAGCGTGCAGCCGGCGTCGCACGGGCAAAAAGAAATCATTTAGGGCTTCTTCCCTCCCTTTTCCAGTAACCGCGTTATCAAGTCCACGGGCAAGGGAAAGATGACGGTGGAGTTCTGCTCGGTGGCAACCTCAGTCAAGGTCTGTAAATAACGCAGCTGCATCGCCATCGGATGTTGCCCCACGATCGCCGCCGCTGCGCTGAGCTTCTCCGAAGCCAGGTATTCGCCTTCGGCGTGAATGACTTTGGCCCGCTTCTCGCGTTCCGCCTCCGCTTGTTTCGCTATCGCGCGCTGCATCTCCGGAGGCAAATCGACGTGTTTGACTTCCACCATAACGACCTTGATGCCCCAGGGATCGGTGGCCTTGTCCAAAATATCCTGAAGCTGTATGTTGACTCTCTCTCGCTGCGCGAGAAGATCGTCCAGCTCCACTTGACCCAATACACTACGCAACGTCGTCTGCGCGAGCTGTGTGGTCGCATGGAGGAAGTCCTGCACCTCGACGACTGCCTTCGTGGGGTGAAGAACCCGGAAAAACAGGACGGCATTGACCTTGACCGACACGTTGTCCCGAGTGATGACGTCCTGCGGCGGGACGTCGAGTGCCACCAACCGCAAGCTGATCTTCACCATCTTGTCGATTGGGCTAAAGACAAAGACCAGCCCTGGCCCCTTCGGCTCCTTTAGGAGTCGTCCCAATCGGAAAACGACGCCGCGCTCGTACTCATTGAGGACCTTGACCCAGTTAAGGAAGAAAATAGCCACTACGATGACGGCGAGAACGGCTCCAGTCGACATTTCGAACATTGTTTCGGCCTCTTTTAGCTTGTCTAGCCTGGATAGGACTGGCTTCGACCCCCCAAGTCTAGTCTGGACCAAGGGCTCGCCACAAGGGGGGATTCTGAGTCTTCCCCCCTTCCCTGGCCCGGGAAAATTTTGTTCGCGTTTTCCTTGAATCCGTGCTATCGTTTCCAGCGTAAAGTGTAGTTTTTCTTCTTGCTCAAAAAAAGACAGTCGACCACAGGGAGAGAGAAAAGCACCCTGTGGTTTTTTTTTGTTTTGTCAGCGTAGAGTCTACACCTTACCGTAACGCCGATCGGGCGAATCTACGAAGAAAGGAGGTAGACTCCGTATGGCAACTGGTACAGTAAAGTGGTTTAACGACGGCAAGGGCTTCGGCTTCATTCAGCGTGAAGACGGCCCCGATGTTTTTGTTCACTTTTCAGCGATCGGGGGCGACGGTTTCCGCTCGCTCCAAGAAGGTCAGAGTGTCGAGTTCGAGGTAACGCAGGGTCCGAAAGGTCCCCAAGCCGCGAACGTGAAGCCTCTCTAACCGACCGCCGATTTTTGACGTTTCAAGCCCCGCTGGCCCTATTGGTCGGCGGGGCTTTTTTTTTGGTTCGAAGCTCCCACGAGCTCATCGTCTCCTGTCATGAAGCTTGCTGGCCCTGTTAAGAAACTTACTTTGTTGTCCGCGGCGGGATATCTGTTTACTTTTGCCCTGGCTGCCAAAGGGATTTTCCTTTTCGGGTCACTGCACCCGCCGAAGGCGGAATTGCTTTCCGTCGTGGGGGTTGTGAGGCAAGTGCGTGTTGGCGGTCAGGGCAAGTCGACCCGGTTTCAAATCCAATCGGATCGTGGAACTCACCGCTACTCGTCCTACTACGGCAAAGTGTGGCCGGGAATGGAGCGCATCCGCCCGGAAGACCGCGTCCGGGTGCTCGCCGAGAGGAACAAGCTAAATAGCAATGAACTGATCGGCGGCAAACAGTACTATATCTGGGAACTGATTCACCACAATCAGGTCATTGTGACATATGAGGATGTACGTGATTTGGTCAGAGAAAAGGAAACGACCGCAAATCGATACGCAAGCGCGGTTCTAGCGGCCAGCGTCGTCTTCCTAGTCATCGCCTATACGCGGAAGCTGTTTCTTGGCCGAGAGCAATAGGCCTGCCTTCATCCTTACTACACGGTAAGGGCCGTGCTCGCCACAGCCCGCACCTGGACTACGGGTCTTCGTCTCCCATATCGAACACGACTTTCCATCGACTGTCTGCCTGACGCCGCCAGATCGTGACGTAATTGCCGGTCACCGACTGCTCCTCTCCACCCTCCAGCGTAACCTGCGCTCGTAACGGCCGAACGTATAGCCGAGATTCCCATCCGGGGAGACCTCGGCCTCCGCGGCCATGAGCTCCAACTTCCAGACCTCGGGATGGGCAGGGGGATCGGGAGGGGCATCACCGCCTCCGATACAGCCCGCAAAAAAGCAGGCCAAAGCGAAAAACACAGTTCCACGAGAAGCAATCGCTGGAGCAACCTGCGGATTTGGATTCATTCCGGGGTTTTAACACGAGTGGGGTCTCGGCATAGGGATAAGACGTAATGAAGACGCGTGCGCGGCCAAGCTTGGCCTGGCAGCATGAGGCCCGCTATTGGGCGTCGAGCCGGCCGTATATTTTTTCGCGGTAATCGCGTTCCTCCTCGAGGTTGCCCAACTTGAAGTGGACGTCCGACAGCTTGAGAAAGATGGGATTGGGCTTTTTCCGTCCTTCGAGGCTTTCCTCGTAGAACTGAAGAGCGGCCGGATGGTCGCCTCGGTAGAACGCGGCGTCCCCTTCCCTTTCAATCCACCTGCTGGGAGAGAGCTGCATCTTCCGTAAAAGCTCCGCCATATCCCCCGCGTAGCGTAGCGCCTCCTGGTAACGCTTCTGCCAAAGGAGAACATAGAACTTGTGCTCCGCGGTAAGTGCGGTCTCGACATAGTCCGGCCAGTCGGCGGGATAGGCCGACTTCAGTTCGCGCACCAACTCTTGGTCCACCCTGCCCCACCACAGTCGCCGGATGCGGGGATCCTCGAGATAGCTCGGCAGACTCTCGATCGCGGTCTGGAGCCATTGCTGGGCCGCGTCCAAGTCTCCCCTGGCGATCCCCAAGATCGCCGAAATTCCTGGAAAACGGGGATCATCCTGCCAGTCGTAATAAATCGAAAGAAAGACGGAATCTGCTTCTTCCCACCGCTCTTCCGAAGTCAACGCCAGAACCGTCGACATAAGATAGAGCTTCGCTTCCGGGACGAGCTCGCTCGCTCGCATGAAGATTGCCGACGCGCACGTCTCTGACTCGCAGTCGCTCGGTGCCACGCATCCTTGACGCCAGAGCTCCATACCCTGCAAGAGCCGCCGCAGGTACTCCGGTACATCCTCCGGTAGTGATTGAACCTCCCGGCGCCGGTCCGCTCTCTCATCGAAACGCTCGAGTTGGCCGAGATCCGCAAGGGTGTAGAGATCGGTACTCGAAATCCCGAAATCCCCGTGATCCAAGGCAGGAAGACACCGTGGCTCTTTATAGAGGCGAGACTGCCAGTAGTCGAAGAGATCCACGAATAACATCCGGCGGCCGGGAGCGACAAAGGGCGTCTGATGGATGGGACCATCTGCAGTAATAATGATGTCGTCCACGTAGAACCGGACGTTCGAGCGGTCGAGGCCGGGAGGGTCGCCAATGAACGAGAACTTTCGGAGCTTGGAGCCCGGTATGCCTACCGCGTTCGGGTGGTCGACGATGGAAACAACGGGTTCGTCCTGCCCCTCCTCCGCGATCGTCAGATCATAGGTGCCGCGGTCGATGTCGTAGGTCACGTCGACTACGTACCAGGCGAACCCTTCGACGCGAAAAAGATCTTCCTCCTGCCCCGCCGTGACGTGATGGAGAACGCCGTTTTCGGTCTTCAACCAGAAGCCGATGCCGTCCTTCACCATCCGGAAATGGGAGAAACCTGCGAGCGCGATGTTCAGCGGCTCGTACGGCTCGGCGACCATGAACGCGAAGTGGATGAACAGCCGTCCGGTCTCTTTGTCCGGAAAGAAGCCCTGAAGTTCGGCGAACTCGGCGTCTCCTGCCACGGCCCGGATCTCCACCGCACGGTGTCCGCTGAAGGGGTAGGTGGATGAAAGAGAGACGCTTCCCTGCGCATCCTCGAAGACACTCAACGTATAGGGTCCGGTCTCTATCTCGCTCCCGTCGAAATCGTACCAGACGAGCACGTGGGCGGCTTCTTCTCCGGCCTCTTGCCCCACCGCCGTTGCACCCAGGCTGAAGACAAAAAGTCCCCATAAGATTTTGGAGCCCATGATTCCATTGTAACAAGCGGTACTGGATCTTCAACGATCGGAACACGTTGACGCCGGTCATGTCGCAGCGGCCCCGCCCTCCAGAACCGAATAGAAGTGGGTGGCGGGAGTGCGGTACCTTTAACGTCTGCATCCGGAGGGAGCCATGAAGCGTCTTCTTGCCGCCATTTGTTTCGTCACCTGGCCCGCGCTGGCGGGAAACCAGGCTGAGGACTCGTCCGTCGCTTGGCGGCAGTGGGGAGGGCCGGACCGGAACTTCCATTCGAAGACTACCGGCCTCGCGAAATCGTGGCCGGCCGATGGTCCGCGGCCGCTTTGGAGTCGTCTCCTGGGCGAAGGCTATTCCACGGTGATCGCGGACGACGGCACTCTCTACACCATGTACCGCGAGGAGGCCCTCGTGTCACAGGCAAGCGAAGATCAAGAAATCGTCGTGGCGCTCGATGCCGATAGCGGCGAGACGCTCTGGGAACACCGCTACGACGCGCCCCTTGCCGAGAGCATGCCCCCGGTCTTCGACTTCTGGCTCAGCCAAGCCGGACCGGGTCCCTATTCCACGCCGCTGATCTCGGGAGATCGGCTCTTCGCGGTGGGCGTTACTGGAAAATTCCACACGCTGAACAAGAGGACGGGAGAGGTTCTGTGGACTCATGACCTCCAAGAGGCGTTTGGGATGTCTCTTTCTAGCGGTTATGCCAGTAGCCCCATCGCCTACCGCGACACGGTCATCCTGCCGGTCGGAGGAACGGGACACGGGGTCGTCGCCTTTCGCCAAAGCGATGGCACCGTGGTCTGGAAGACGCAGGATTTCGCCTTGGCCCCGGCTTCTCCCATTCTCATCAATCTCGATGGCGAGGATCAGCTCGTCCTGTTCACTGGAAGCCGGATAGCAGGCCTCGATCCCCGTAACGGCGATCTTTTCTGGAGTCACCCCCACGAGACCGACTATGGGCTCAACATCAGCACGCCGGTTTGGGGCGACGGTAACTTGCTCTTCTGTTCATCGGCCTATAACGGTGGAAGTCGAGTGCTTCGTCTGAGCCGGGTGGACGGCAAGACCTCGGCACAAGAGTTGTGGTTCAACAACCGTATGCGACTGCATTTTGGCAACGCCATCCGCATCGGAGATTCTGTCTATGGCACGAGCGGCGATTTCGGACCCGCCTTTTTCGCCGCACTCGATATCAATACCGGAACCGAAGCTTGGCGGGAGCGTGGGTTCGGCCGCTCCCAAATGATTTACGCCGACGGGATGTTGGTCATTATTGATGAGGACGGGGATCTAGTGCTAGCCACGCCGTCGGCCGAAGGCTTGGAAGTACATTCGAGAGCAGAAGCCTTGACCGACAACGCCTGGACGGCCCCGACGCTGGTTGGAACGACGCTTTATTTGAGGGATCGGAAATCCATCCGCGCCTTCGAATTAGGCAAATGACTCCCCGATGATCGGTAGCTCGCTCGCCCACTACCAGATTACGGCCGCGGTATACGAGCTAGTTGCGACCCTTCAACCTGCTGAGTTGGCAGACACACCGTGAAGGTCGTCCCCCTGTTCTCGCCCGGAGTGACCTCGATCCGTCCGTTGTGATCTCGTACGATCTGGTAGCAAATCGCAAGTCCCAGCCCCGACCCCACCCCGACTCCCTTGGTCGTAAAGCCGGGATCGAAAATCTTCGAGAGCACGCTCGGTTCGATGCCTTTGCCTGTGTCTTTGAAGGAGACATGAACCTGTCCGTCTCGAGAGCGCGTTGAGATAGTGATAGTCCCTTTTCCCTGGATGGAATGCGCAGCGTTCACCAGGATGTTCATGAAGACTTGATTCAACTGGCTGGGCGAGCACTCGATATCCGGAATGTCACCATAATGCCGTATCACCTCGATTCGGTTCTTGAGCTCGTGGTGCACCAAAGTGAGAGTGCTTTCCAACCCATCGTGAAGATCCGCCTTCTTCCGCTCCGCCTCGTCGAGTCGCGCGAAATTTCTAAGGCTCCGAACGATCTTAATGAAGGGCTTCACAGTTACACCAATCTCTCCACGCTCTTGCTAGCCATCGGAGAGGACTTGCCCGCTGGTTTTCCGAACCGCTCGCCGTTCCTTCAAGACCCACCGCGACGAGATCGCCACGGCTCTCCGCAAAACGGTCCCCCCCGGTATGCCGCCAAAAGATTCCCAGGCGTTACTCACTACGAGGCGTGGGAAATCAACCCGGAGCATGTCGCAGCGGCCCCGACGGCAAAAGTGACCGCGAGACGGTCGGCTAGCGCGTGCCCAGCGAGTCTCACTCGTACCACCTTAGGCTGCGTCCCAAAGGGGTGAATGTGGCAAATCCTCCAACTTTCAAAAAACACTCAAATGCCCTTAGAATCCCCACGGAGGACCTTGGGATGAAAACACCGGTCAACAGACAAACAGTCGACTTGAGCGCATTTCCTGATCTCGTGGTCATATATCTGGGTATGCGTGTGCGAACCATACAAGGCGTAAAGATGTTACTGGGCATAGGGCCTCAGATTGACAAGGCAGGGGCCGGACGACCCGACGGGCTCTTGCATTACGAGAATAGAATTATTTTCAGTGTTTTCCCCCTACATCTAGGAATGAGGTGGTACTGGAAAGACTTCGAGTCCATGGAACAATGGACGCGCTCGGAGCCGCACAGCACCTGGTGGAAAGACTTCTTACAGAATTCCAGAGGCACCGGCTTTTGGCACGAAACGTACTTTATGCGAGGAGGGATGGAGGCGGTGTATGACGATGTATCCAAACCCATGGGGTTCCAGGCGTTTGCGGGTTCGGTCCCAGCACGCGGGTCGATGTTTGCCGCTCGCCGCCGGCTCGGCGTAGCGGGCGACACACCAGCCAATCCGGAGGGCATGGACGAGAAAAATCTCTACTAGCCGATTCGGCCGTCCAACTACCCGTTCAACCTAGCTACATCACACGGGAGGATCCAATGAATCTACCCAACGCGCCTGTCCCATCCGAGGGCTTTCTCGTCACACACTTTCTAACGGTGAACGACCAGGTCAAATCGCGAAACTTCTACGCCGGGATCCTCGGGGGCAAAGTGCTCGCTCCAGAGAATCCGTGCATTATCAAGTTGGCGAATTCCTGGATCATCCTCAACAGCGGAGGAGGCCCGACGCCCGACAAGCCGGATGTCACGCTCGAACCTCCTCAAAGCTCGACTCGTGTTAACAGTTTCCTGAATCTCCGCGTCGCCGATGCTCAAGCTTGTTATGCCGAATGGAAGGCCAAGGGAGCCGAGTTCATCACCGAGCCTCTGGACAACCACGGCTGGGAAACGAGATGTTACATGCGCGACCCGGACGGTTACATCATCGAAGTAGGACAGTCGAGCCAGAAGATGGTTGAGCTTTTACAGAGTTTCGCAACGTGAAACCGGGGGAAATCGAAAGGAGGAAGACTGATGGCCAGAAACCGTTGCCGATGAACTCCGAGCTAGCGGCGTGGCGAACGTAATCGAGCCTGCCCATCCTGACTACGACCGTGCCCGACGCGTCTGGAATGGTGACATTGACCGTCGCCCGACGGTGATCGTCCAGTGCCAGGGTGTGGCGGACGTTATCGCCGCGGTGAACGCCTCCCGCGAACACACCATGACCCTGGCGATCCGTGGCGGGGCTCACAACGTAGCCGGACACGCCACCTGTGACGACGGCATGGTGATCGACGTCTCCCCGATGAAGGGGATCTGGGTTGCGCCCGGCCGAATGATGGCGAGCGCCCAGACGGGGGTGGTCTGGAGGGAGCTCGATCGCGAGACACAGACCTCAATCACTTGGCCGGTGACGATAGCGCCGAAAAAGTACGCGTGTCATACGGTGCGAACCACAAAAGACTTGCCGCGATCAAGGCGACGTACGATCCAGGAAACCTATTTCGACTAAACGCGAACGTCCAGCCGGCTTCATGACTTGGCCGCGACCCGGCACATCAACCGGCCCAATGCGAGGGATGAGACATGACTGACCCAGTACGCTTCGACCCTTCAATCCATACTGTGGGGCTAACCCGTGATCTGTTGGCATCGCTAGTTCCGGCCAGGCCCGACCCGCCTATTCCATTCGAGGGCGTCACAATCGGTGTAGCGACGATGAAGGAGAGCTCTCCTCACGGCGGAGAGATGCATCCGGATGGAGATGAAGTGCTCTACTTGATAAGCGGTCGGGTTCGAGTCACGCTCGAACGCGCCCCCGCTGAGAAAGTTGACGAGCTCGTGATGCAACCGGGCGACGGATTGATCGTGCCAAAAGGTGTCTGCCACCGTGTTGATGTTCTCGAGCCCTGCCAGATCGTATACGTGACTCCAGGCCCCCGCGGTGAGTACCGGCCGCTTGAAAGCGCTGGCTAAGAAACGGGGCGCGGTCGAGCCTTAACCGGGGGCGACAGGAAGCGCCATCCGCACCGTGGTACCTTCTCCCTCGACGCTTTCGAGAGCTAATCGTCCTCCCATTTCCTCGATGTTCCGCTTGCTCATGGGCAGGCCGAGTCGCAGCGCGATGCGCCCCGCCTTGCGGGTCAAGCCGAGCTGGAAGATTTCCGGCATCATCGTGGCAGGGATGCCCTTGCCGTTATCGGCCAGTTCGACCTGAATCCAACCATCGAGCTCGCGCGCCGAGACGCGAACAACTCCCTTGCCTTCGATCGCCTCGACCGCATTCTGCAGAACACAAAGGAACACCCGGTTGAGCTTTGCGGGAAAGCACATAACCGGCGGCACCGTTTCGGCATAGTCACGTACAACCTCGATCCGGTCGTGAAGGGACGGACCGAGAATCGCCAAGGCCCCGTCAATCCCGAGGCGCACATCCAATGGCTTGTGTTCCGCCTCGTCCAACCCGATGAAGTGCCCGAGCCCTTCGACGACCGTCGAGATGCGCCCCGTGCTCACCGCAAGCGAGTCGCAGAGTTGAGAGGAGACCTCGATGGCACGGAGCGCGGCTTGCCCGTCGGGATGGTTGCCGTCCGCGTGCTGGGCAACGACCTTCCCCCAACGCGCCACGGCTGTGGTAATCGTGTTAGCCGCGGACCGAATCGAACCGAGAGGCGTATTCACCTCGTGTAAAAGCCCCGCAACCAGCCGCCCTAGGATGGCCTGGTTCTCGGCCTCGATCATCTGCGCCTGGGTGGCCTGCAGGTCTCGGAGTGTTCTGGCCAGCTCACGCGATCGTGCCTCGAGCTGCGCTTCGGCGATGATCGTTCTACGATGGGAGTAGTAAGAAATAAATGCTATGAGCGCCGCCGTCATGATGAGGGCCAGGCCGTAGTACATGTGCGAGGTCTCGGAATCGAAGCCCACGAGAGATGGAACGTTGTCACCCCACAAAACGAGAGCAATGAAGGTAGCGAGACCGGCGACTACAAACAACGCGGCTGTTCTCCGATGTCTGGGCGAGTAGAGGAGCGTCACACCGCCCAGGATCGGCAAGAAGTAGAAGTGGTTCCCGGAGGCCGTCCCAAACGCGAAGGTAAACGTGAGTTGGGTCGCGAACGCTGCGATGCATAAAAACGTCGTGGCGGCCCAATACAGCCTTCGTTGGTTCAACCAGGGCGGAAGCGAATAAAGCGCGGCGCTCAAGAGCGGCGGCCCAAGCTGAACGGAGACTCGGTTCTCCACGGACAGGTTCACGACAAGATAGATTAAACTCACGAACATTCCCAACAAGCTCACCGAGTTGGTCAAAACGACATATTTTGCGTCGGATGGTGGGTTTTCGGGTGTGACACCGAGATGCGTCAACTCGTGCAAGACGTGGCGAAGTGACATGGTTTCGAGCTCGACTGTCGGAGCAGAGGGCTTCCGGGCACCCACTTCCCCACTGCAGACAGTATTGGGCGCTAGGATAGTCCTTCCCTTGGGGACACGCCAGACGTGACGCTGCGATGTGCAAAAACAGTGGTAACAACCACAGTTTGCCGGCAGCCCTCGACGATTGGACACGGGACGAGCTCTTCGTACCGAAGCTTTCGTTTCACTAGCGGCTTTCGGATCTATGGGAAACGATACCGCCCGTAGGCTGTCCTTGTGAGCCACGAACGGCAGCAGTATTCAATGTAACATGTCGGTGCGAGCGAGGACGCTGCGGCTCTATCAGGGCTCTCTCGCACCAAGGAGGCCCCATGGGGCATCGCCCAAGACTCGTTGTGATCCTTTCCGGGATCTTTTTCACCGTCCTTCTTTCAGTGAGCGCCGGGTTTACCCAGAGCACAGATCACACCTGGCCGAACCGCGTGCTCATCACCAACGATGATGGGATTGACATGGAAGAGATCCGCCAGCTAGCGCTGGCCTTTGCGCAGATTGCGGAAACCTACGTCGTCGCTCCACTGGAAGAGCGGAGCGGTAGCAGCACTCACATCAACCTTCGCGGACCGCTTGGGCTAGCTATCACGCTCGAGCAGGCCATCGACGCATTCACCATCAACAGCGCCTACCAACTGAATCAGGAGCATGTCACCGGCTCGCTCGAAGTGAGAAAGTTTGCCGATTTGATCGTACTCGATCGGAACCTCTTCGAGATCCCGATTGCCGAGGTATCCGACACAAAGGTGCTCATGACAGTGGTCGGTGGCAAAGTTGTCTATTCGAGTGAATCCTGACCCGCTAGGGCGTTAATTGACTTGCCCCGCTATGCTGATATCTTCACCGCAGGAGTAGACGACGGAGTTATTTGGAGGGTGAACCCATGAGCCTCGACTGGGAGAAAGTCAAAGAAATCGACGAAAAGTACTACCTGCACATCGGGCAGTCCAACCGCGAATACCACCACGTCCCGGTCGCCTCGACCGAAGGCCGACACTTGATCATGCCCGACGGCACGAGGCTGCTGGACTTTAGAAGCCAGCTCATCTGCACCAACATGGGGCAGCGCCACCCGAAGGTCCAAGCGGCTATTAAGGAGGCCCTAGATCGCTTCGGTCATGTGTATGAGTCCTACTGCACCGACTACCGTTCCGAGGCGACCATGCTCATTATGGAAGATATTCTAGGGGCCGATGGCTGGGCGGGCCGACTCCGTTTCCTGAATACCGGCTCCGAAGCTGTAGAAGCATCGATTATCCTGGCCAAGCTCATTACCAACCGGCCGAACATCGTGAAAAGGAGCTTCGCCTATCATGGTTGGACGGAGGGTGCGCGCTACGCCTCTGGAATCCCGGGCGTTGCCACGGGTTCGGCATCGGATTCCGATCCAAAATCCATTCGCAGCTCGCCGACAGAATCCACGGTCGGGTACCACACGGTCCCGGCCCCTTATTGCTACCGTTGCCCGCTCGGGCTCGACTACCCGACATGCAAGACTTCGGACGGCACGCTCGGCTGCGTGAAGACGACCGAGGACATCGTCAAGACGATAGGTCCTGAATCGATCGCTGCGATCATCACCGAAGTCGTCTTCGGCGGCGGCGCCATCCACCCTCCCGAGGAGTACACTCCTCAGGTCCGCAAGATGTGCAAGGAGCTGGGCATTCTGTGGATCGATGATGAGGTGATGTGCGGATTCGGTCGGCTCGGCGAGTGGTTCGGATATCAGAAGTCTGACGGTGTGACACCGGACATCATGCCCTTCGCAAAAGGGGTCGGCAGCTCCGCCCTTCCTGCTTCGGGAGTTGTGGTGAGTGACGAGATCGCCAAGTTCTTCGATACGAATCGCTGGTGGACGGTGAGCACCTACGCGGCCCATCCGGTGGTGATGGCCGCGGTGGTCGCAAATCTGAAGGTGATGTTGGAAGAGAACGCGCCCCAGATGGCTGCAGAAACCGGCGAGTACTTCGGCCGTCAACTCCGCCAACTTCAGGAGAACCACAAGTGCGTCGGTCTGGTGGACGGCTCCGGCCTTCTCTGGGCGGCCGAGATCGTCAAGAACCGAGAGACTCGGGAGCCATTCGTTAAGGAAGACCGTTACTTCCGAATGGCGGGTGACGTCTCTGGCAACCCGAACATGATCATAGCGGGCAAATGTTTGGAGAAAGGAGTCTTGGTCGGAGACGTACTCCCGAATACGTTGCGCCTGGGCCCGGCCTTCAACATCACTCGCGACGAGATCGACTATGGCATCGAAGCTCTCGACGAGGGCCTGAAGGCCGTCGACGAGTTATGTGACTGAAGGATCTAGCGGCCCGTCAGGGCCGCCGGCCAGTCCGCCTTCGCCGCCGGCTACGGCGGGACCTCGCCGAAGCTGGGACGCGATCGGAGAGCCCAGCGAACGCGGGGAGGAATTGTTAGTCAGCGAGCGCAGCCTTGAGCTGACGCGGAGTCGCGGAGCCGACGGAGCGTTCGGCGTTGGGGGTGGGGCCCCGACGCCCTGAGTGAAGACGGGGGCCCCGCGAGCGTTAATGCAGCCCTGAGCTCACGCGCAGCGGCGAGCCGGGGGAGGCCGCGTAGCGTGTAGCGAGCGGGGGTGGGGCCCCGCGAGCGTTAATGCAGCCCTGAGCTCACGCGCAGCGGCGAGCCGGGGGAGGCCGCGTAGCGTGTAGCGAGCGGGGGTGGGGCCCCGCGAGCGTTAATGAATTGGAGGACAACATGTCGACAGTGAAAGAAGCAGTACCCTCGACCGTGCGTAAAGGGCAGTTACTCATCGGTGGCGAGTGGCGTGATTCGGTAAGCGGGAAGACCTTCGAAACCACGGACCCCGCGACAGGCGAGGTCATAGGTGTGGTTGCCGAGGGGAACCGCGAGGACGTCGATCTAGCGGTCAAGGCGGCGCGACGAGCTTTCGATGACCGTCAATCGCCTTGGCGAGCCATGAGCGCGTCCGATCGCGGTCGCTTGCTCAACCGCATCGCCGCGGGCATCGCGGCGCGCAAAGACGAGCTAGCCCTTCTGGAGACCAGTGACAACGGCAAGGCGATCCTCGAGAGCTCCAACCTGGACGTCCCGTTCGCCGTCGACTGCTTCGAGTACTACGCGGGACTCGCGAACAAGGTCTTCGGGGAGACGATCCCGACACCCAAGCCGTTCTTTACCTACACACTCCGCGAGCCGGTGGGGGTGTGTGCCCAGATCGTTCCTTGGAATTTTCCTCTCGTGATGTCGGCCTGGAAGATCGCACCTGCTCTGGCTTGTGGCAACACGGTGGTGTTGAAGCCGGCAGAGTGGACGCCGCTCACTGCTTTGGTTCTGGGAGAGATCTTCCAGGACGCCGGGGTTCCACCCGGGGTCGTGAACATCGTGACCGGATTCGGAGACGCATCGACCGGGGAGTTCCTTGCGTCTCACCCTGACATCGACAAGATCGCCTTCACCGGAGAGACGACGACCGGGAAGAAGATCATGAAAATGGCTGCCGACGGGATGAAACGCGTTTCGCTGGAGCTCGGGGGAAAGAGCCCATGCATCGTCCTCGATGATGCGGACATCGAACGGGTGGTCGAGACCTCCCTTCCCGGGTTAATGATCTGCCAGGGACAGCAATGCGCGGGGGCGAGTCGACTACTGGTGCAGAAGGCGATTCACCAGCCCTTCATGGAGAGGTACGTCGAGCGGACGCGGCAATTACGCGTGGGCGACCCCAAGGATCCGGAAACGCAAATCGGCGCGATCGCCAGCCTCGAGCAGATGAAGAAAGTGAAGAGCTACATCGAGCTTGGGAAGCAAGAAGGCGCTCGATTGGCGTGTGGAGGCGGGACTCCGAAGGGGGCACCCGAGCGAGGACTGTTCCTCGAGCCCACCGTTTTCGACGGAGTCGAGAATCGAATGCGTATAGCGCAGGAAGAGATCTTTGGTCCGGTGGTGTCCATTATCGAGTTCGACGGACTAGAAGAAGGACTCGCCCTTGCTAACGACGTCAGCTATGGATTGGCCTCCGCCATCTACACGCGCGATATTCGAAAGGCCCACTACTTTGTGGAGAACCTGCGCGCCGGCACCGTTTGGGTGAATACGTACGGACGCTTGTTTAATGAAGCGCCTTTCGGAGGCTACAAGGCGAGTGGGATAGGCCGCGAGCTCGGCACTCACGCGATCGACCTTTACACCGAGGTCAAGACCGTCCACATGGACACGAGCTTCGAACCGCCCATGCGCTGGTTCGGCTGAACGGAATTACCCTCACCCAGGCCCTCTCCCAGAGGGAGAGGGATTAGCGGAAGAGGAGGCCATTGTTCCCTCACCCAGGCCCTCTCCCAAAGGGAGAGGGATTACGTGATCGTGGTCATCTGGCTGTCGATAGGCGTCACGCTCGCGGAGTACCTCGGCGGTGCGCGTCGCAGTGCCCTCGAAAAGGCGGCGACGATCGTTTACGAAGATGAAATGAAGCCGTGAGCGACTCCCCGACTGACTCCACTGGCTCCACTCTTAGGCGTGGCGTCGGCTTTCACACCGCGCTTGCCACGTCTCTCGGCATCGTCGTCGCCTCGCTCACCATAATCTCCCTCAACCAGGGTTACGGCTTGGCGGGATACCGGTTCACTTGGGCCATCCTGATTGCCTACGCCATCATGATCTGCAACGTGCTCTCGTTCGCGGAGCTCAGTGCCCTCGTTCCGCGCGCGAGTGGCATCAGCTCCTACACGTTACCTGCCCTCGGCCCGTTCATGGCGATCATCGCCACGCTGTCGGGTTATGTCCTCGTGAATTTGCTGGCCGGAGGCGCGGAGGTTCTGGTCGGCGGATTCGTGCTTCACGACGTGTTGGACATCAAGATCTCCGCCCGTGCCATCGCCATGTTTGCGATTGCTGCGCTGACTCTCGTCAACTTCCTGGGGATCAAGGTCTACGGCGAGGTGCAGGTCGTGCTTGCGTATTTCATGATCGGCTCGCTCGCGCTGATCGGTGCCATCGGCGTCTTGGAGCCCGCGACGGTTTCCGCTTCCACGGCACCGGCAGCGGAGTCCGGAAGTCTTCTGAGCCTGGTCGCACTTGCCATCTGGCTCTTCATTGGTGTGGACTACGTCTGCCCACTGGCCGAGGAGATGAACAATCCGGAACGAAACGTTCCCCTCGCCATGCTGTCGGCGCTCACTATCATCTTGGTAGCCAGCCTTCTCTTCGGGTTGGCGGGCGTACGCCATGTCGATCCGCAAGTGCTTGTCGATTCCCGCACGCCGCACGTCACGACCGCCCGGGCGATCCTCGGGCCGTCGGGTGGATACTGGGTCGCTTTCATCAGCATTGCCGCGAGTGGTTCCACTCTCAACACCATCATCGCCGCGATTCCCCGGCTCCTTTTCGGGCTTGCACGTCAAGGGGCGGCCCCGGCGGTGTTCGCTCGGCTCCATCCTCGGTATCGCACGCCGTATATCGGCATCTTCGCGGTAGGGGCCGTGCTTCTCGCCACGGTGGCGTTCGGCCTGAGCTCCAAAGAAGGCATCATTGTCTTTATTCTGGCGGCCACCTTTTCTTACCTCATCACTTATGCAACGGCGCATGTCGATGTCATGGTTCTGCGCGCTCGTTACCCCGAGGCGAAACGACCGTTTCGGTCGCCCTGGTTCCCCTTGCCGCAGGTCGTGGGCCTGGTCGGGGTTTTCTACCTTTTGATGAATATTTCTCCGGAGCCGTCGATGACCTCGAGCATTTACCTCCTCGCCGGTGGAATGCTCGCCGTGACCGCACTCTATGCGGCGCTTTGGATTCCCTTCCGGATGAAGCGCCCGCTGTTCGCTCCCGAGCCCTTGCAGCAAGAATTACCCAACGAAAACAAAAAGGAGAATTAGGCACATGACGGACGCGCCTCCCACCAAGATCTGGTATCAGAGCTTCATCGAACCTGGAAGGGATCCGCCCTACTTCGATAAGTTAGGGAGTTCCTCGGCACACTAGCGTTATGGGTACAGGCACCGCTCGCGCGGTCTCCTTCTCGACACCCTCCGAAAAAGCGGTGCGCGAGTTCCTCGATTCACTTGCCTCGGGAGATGGTCATGAAACGCAAGCTAACGACACCCGTCGCCCGTTCAGTAAGCTAGCTCCTTACCTTTGTACTTGCGGAAGGTTTCTCGGGCCTCCACCTTCAACGCTTCGTCGTCGCCGGCCGGCGCCGGGTTTGGCGGAAAGAATTGGAGCGTGTCTTTGCCCCGAACCAATGTCGCGCCGTGGGTCGGAGCCGTCGTTTGCCGGACCGATGCCGCGATGTACGCCGTGGCGAACCCGATGCGCGGCTCGCCCGCTTCATTCGGCCCGGATCCGTGGACGGTGCGCGGGTGGTGCAGGGAGATCTGGCCGGCATCGAGCGTTAAGTAGGCCGCTTTCGTTGTATCCAATGCCGCGGTGATCTCGGGGCCGCGTGTCGAAAGATTATCCGGCTTCGGCTCCTCGACATGCGGTAGACGACCGCCCAAATGGCTTCCCACAACGCCGCGCACACAGCCATGCTCGGGATGGCTGTCCGTGAGGGCGACCCATGCCGTTACGGATTCGTCGCTATCGAAATGCTCGTTGTAGTTGTCCTGATGCCAGGAAACATAGGATGTCGCGTCGGCCGGCTTGTAGAAACATTTGTTCTTCCAGGCCAGGATATTCGGCCCCAGGATGTCTTCGACCGCGTCCAGGACCCCCGCGTGACGAACGAGCTCGTCCGCCCACCGCTGAACCAAGTGCACTTGCAGGAGATGGTTCTTGAGATCGTCGTCACACGACGCGAGCAAGTCCTCGGCACAGGCGCGGAAGTGGGCGACCTCTTGTGGGGAAAGGACCGGGATGCCATAAAGGAAGCCGTCCCGCCGATACGCTTCGAGCTGTTGGCTAGTCAGTCTTTTCCCCATCTCAACCCCCCGTCCTATAACCGTATCCCTGCAATCGTGGATCATAGACCGATCTGAGCTGGTCTCCCAACAGGTTGACCGCCAGGACGACGAACGACATCGCCAGTCCCGGGAACGCCGCCACCCACCAGGCGTTCACCATGTGATTCCTTCCCTCCGCCAACATGAGTCCCCAACTGATCTGGGGCGCTACGACGCCCAAGCCCAAGAAGCTCAGGGCACCTTCCCCGAGGATCATCGCTCGCATCTCCAATGTCGCCACGACGAAGAACGTCGCACCGATATTGGGAAGGATATGACGAAACGCGATCCGTGACGAAGAGGCCCCGGCCGCCCGAAGACCGACAATAAACGGACGTTCCCGGAGTGCGAGCGTCTCTCCCCGAAGGATCCGCGCGTACTGCGCCCATCCGTGGGTCGCGAGGACGAAGATGACAATGAAGATAGAGCGACCGCTGCTGGCAATGATGGAAATTGCGAGCAGCATGAACGGCAAGGCGAGCTGCGCCTCGATCACCCGCGAGACCACCGCATCCAACCACCCACGGTGGTAGCCGGCTAGAATGCCGAGGAGTCCACCGACCGAGGCCGAGAACACGACGCCGGCGATCGTGATGAAAAACGTGAGCCGTGCGCCATAGAGAAGACGCGCCGCCATGTCGCGGCCGAGATGATCGGTACCCAATAGATGCGTCACATCCCCACCCGCCTGCCAGGCGGGCGGTCTCAATCGCTCCCTGAGATTCTGTTCGCCCGGATCCGGCAGCGGCAGCCAGGGGACCATCGCGGCGAGAACGAAGACGCCCGTGAGAATGATCGTGAGCGGCAACCACCCAGTCTTCCTGTTGCGTCGATTCATCGGGTCCGCTCAGATTTCCGCGTTACGGATACGCGGGTCGATGGCACCATACAAAAGATCCACGGCAAGGTTAATGGCCACGAAGAGGCTCGCTCCGACGACGACGATGGCCTGTACGAGAAAAAAGTCTCGGAACTGTAGCGCCCCCACCGCCAGGGCACCAAGGCCGGGCCACGAGAACACGACTTCGAGCGTCACCACTCCCGAGAGCATTTGCCCCAAGTGAAGTCCGATGATCGTCACCAACGGTAAAGCCGCGTTTCTCAATACGTGAACTGTGGCAACCCGCCAGTTCGACAAGCCGCGAGCCCGCGCCGCCGTCACGTAGTCTTCGCCCAAGACGTCGATGGCACTCGAGCGGGTCACCCGGGCCACGCGAGCCATCGGGTAAGCGGAGAGTGACACGGCTGGCAAGATCACGTGCTGCCAGCTTCCGCTCTGGCCCGCCGGCAACCACCCCAACTCCACTGCAAAAAGAAGGATGAGCATCATGCCCAACCAAAAGAGAGGGAGCGATTGACCGATAAGGGCAAAGAACATCGTGACGCGATCGACGACGGTCCCTTCCCGGAGCGCCGCGAAGAGTCCCAGTGGCACCCCGATTACCACCGCCAAGAGCATCGCGACTCCAGCCAACTGCAGCGAAGCCACGAGCCGACCGGCGATGAGTTGTCCATTCGACTGTTGGTACCTCAACGACTCGCCGAGATCGCCGGTAAGCAAACTCCCCATGTAGGAGATGTATTGCACGATGAGCGGACGATCGAGGCCGAGCTCTTGACGCTTCGCCTCGATCTGCTCGGGTGGCGCCACGCCACCGAGCATGTGAACAACGGGATCTCCGGCCAAGCGAACAAGAAGAAACGCGAGGGTGACCGCGAGAACCAGGGTGATGACACCTCCCGCGAGCCTTCGGAGCAGCATGCCTTCGCTCTCGCCCTCTTAGGTCTCGGATTTCAAGGAGACCGCGTGCAGATCCCAAATTTGATCGCCTCGAGGCACAAAGCCCTCGACCCGACCGGCGACGCCGAAACTCCGGATCTGGATGTAAAGTGGGATGGGGCAGACTTCTTCGATGATCAAGAGTCGCTCGATCTGGTTGTACACACGGTCTTGCTCGTCACCGTCCGCGGTTGCCGCTTCCTCCACCAGACGATCCACGCGAGGATCGGAGCAATACGTCACGACGCTCTTGGTGGTCCAATAGGAACGGATGGGTCCGTCTTCATGGGCGAATGTGGGGATGGTGCTGATGAGATGCATTCCGCTCATGTCATCGGTCAGGAGTAGATCCAGGAAGGCTCCTTCTTCCATTGGGTCGCGCTCGACGGTGAATCCGGCGGCTTCCAGCATGCCCGCGATCGCCCCCCCCACTTCGTTGTCCAACATGTAGCGACCAACCGTGTAGTGGAACTCGATCGGAGGCAGATCGCCGACCTCCTCGAGAATGGCTCGTGTCGCGGCGAGGTCGTAGGTTACATAGTCGTCGTGTCCTCCGGCACTCGGGAACATTGGATGGAACAAGTTGGGATCCGAAATCGCACCGTCGGCTCCGAAGATCGCTTCGACGAGAAGCTCCGTGTCGATCGCGTGGGCGACCGCCTTCCTGACCCGGAGGTCATCGAACGGGGGCGCCCGCCGATTCATCTGCAACATCATCTTAGTGAGCTCCGGGACCCGGAGCACGCCGGCGTCCGGCGCCGTTTCGACCATTTTGGTGAGCTGTGGAGGCAGGTCAACGACGATGTCCGCCGCACCGGAGACCAGTAGGGCGGCCCGCGAGCTTGCCTCGGCACTCCAGCTCAAACGCACTCCGCCCAGAGTCGGCGCCCCGCGATAGAACTCCTCGTTCCGCACCAAGACGATCTCCCGCCCCTCGTTCCATGCCTCTAGTTCGAATGGCCCGGTTCCCACTGGCGAGAGTCCGACGCCGGTGGCCCCGACAGCGAGGTAGTGCTCCTTGGGAAACACCGGCACCATCATCATCATCATGGGAAGGAACGACAGCGGCTGTGAAGTCGTCACCCGCACGGTGTCCTGGTCGATCGTCTCGATCGATTCGAGCGCCGCGAAGTATCGGGAGGAGACCCCCGTCACTTCGTCTCGTGCCTTCAGGATATTGAACGCCGCCACTTCGGCATCAAAGACCTCGCCGTTGTGGAATTGGACGCCGGTTCGCACGTCGAATTCCCACGTCAAAGGTTCGAGCCGTCGCCAGTCGACCGTGAGGCCGTCCTTGGTCGCTTGGTAGGTTTTAGAGTCGGGAGCCACCAGTGCTTCGACCACCAACCGACTGACTCCCACGCTCGCTCGGCTGTTGTCGATGAACGGATGGAAGGAGCGAGGTTCCGAACCGAGAACGATCCGAATGCGGCGCTCCGCCGGATCCGCGTCGTCTGTCCCCGGCCCGCTCCCACACGCCACGGCGAGCAAGCAAAGCCCGGCTATTCCACTCGACCTTGGTGACAGGAAACCTCTCATGCGCGACTGTCAGGAGGCCGGGGCGTCGTTCCGCACGACCTCCCCGCCCTTCATGACGAAACGCAGCTTCCGGTAGGCCGAGATGTTCTCCAGCGGGTCCCCGTCGATGCCGACGAGGTCCGCGTATTTCCCCGGCCCTATCGTTCCGATCTGGTCCTCGACACGCAGCCACTCCGCCGGCTTCACCGTGGCGGCTCGCAGCGCCTGCCGCGGCGTCATGCCCGCTTCCACCAGATACTCGAGCTCCCGCACCGTAGCGGTCGTACCCTCGAACGGCTCGGCGGGCAGCATGTCCGTCCCGAGAGCGACATTCACGCCGGACTCGATCGCGAGCTTGAGCCCCGCCATATGTGCCGGTCCTTTCCCGAGCGCTCTCTCCACCATCCACGGTGGCGCCTTAATCCGGTCGTAGAATTCCTTGCAACGCGTCACCAGGATCGTCGGCACCAGCCACGTCCCGCGCTCCACCATGAGCTTCACGACCTCCTCATTCAGCTCGTAGCCATGCTCGATACAGTCGAGGCCGCACTCGATCCCCATCTTGATGACATGCGCCGGCCCGACATGCGCCGTTACCTTCTTGTCCCATCCATGAGCGACTTCCGTCACCGCCCGGAGCTCGTCGGGAGCCACCTGAGAGTCCATCCTGCCTTCGAACTCTCCTGAGATACCCCCCGAGATCATGACCTTGATGAGATCGGCACCGGCCTTGAGCTGCGCCCGCGCCACTTTTCGAAACTCCGCCGGCCCATCCGCCTCGACCGCGCCGGCTCCCCGGCCATGCCCGCCGGTGCAGGAAATCGCGGTTCCTGCCGTAAAGAGGCGAGGACCCTGGGCTTCGCCTCGGCCGATCGCTTTCCTGAGCGCGAGATCGGCGTGGCGTTTCTCCGAGACCAGTCGCAGCGACGTGGCTCCGGCGTGGAGCGCCTTGCGCGCATTGGAAGCGATCCGGAGTGCCAGCTCGGCATCGTTCTCGGTCGCGAGACGCGTCGCTTCCGCGCCCGGCAGTGCGAGGCAGAGGTGTACGTGCATATTGATGAGTCCGGGCGTGACATACGCGCCCCGGAGATCGAGGGTCTCCGTCACCCCCGCTTTCTTGGCACGCTCGACGACTTCGTTCGCGCTTCCCGACTCCACGATGCGCTCGCCCTTCACCCAGATGGCCGCGTCCTTGAGTGGCGCTTCCAGCGTCGCATCAACCATGTGACAGTTCGTCAGTACTAGCGCTCGCTCTTTCAAGTCTCGCTCCTATGTCATGGCTCTCACTAGAACTTAGAGAAACTCTGCAGGCGGCCACTGTATGCAGGAGCGAATCCAGTGTCAATCTCGTGTATAACGGGATTCATGACTCGTGAGTTGTGGCAGCTCGGCGTTGGCGCGTTGACGTCACGTTACCGAGAGCGGAAGACCTCGCCCAGCGAGGTCATGGCGGCGCTCGCCCAGCGAATCGAGCGGATCGAACCCACCGTCAACTCCTTCGCTACGCTCACCCTCGACAAGGCTAGAGAAGAGGCGAAGGTCCTCACCGAAGAGCTGGCCCGAGGTGAGAACCGGGGCGCCCTGCACGGGATTCCCGTCGCACTCAAGGAGCTCTTCCACGTCGCGGGAGTAGAGACCTCGTACGGGGCGACATTAATAAAGGTGGTGCCGGACCAGGACGCAGCCTCCGTACACCGTCTTCGTGAAGCCGGTGCGATCGTTATCGGACTAACCCGCTCCCACGAATGGGGTTGGGGCATCACCACCCAGCACCCAGATGGTGGGGGTACACGGAATCCCTGGGATCTCACCCGGGTGCCCGGCGGGTCCAGCGGGGGCTCCGCAGCGGCGGTCGCCGCGGGGCTCGTCCCTCTGGCGCTGGGAACCGATACCGGAGGTTCCGTCCGCCAACCCGCGAGTTACTGCGGCGTCGTAGGCTTCAAGCCAACGTTTGGTCGAATCCGCCGGGGCGGCGTCTTACCGCTCGCGCCATCCTTCGATCACATCGGCATCATGGCTCGCGAATCCGGAGATACCGCGATCGCTCTCTCCGTTCTCGCCCGCGGCGCTCCTGAATTACCTAAACCGCCTGAATTGCCGGTGCGGGGTCTCCGCGTCGGACTCGCTCCAGACTTGAACGTCCTCGAGCTCAAAACCGAGTACGCCACCACGTTGGATCACGTCATCCAGCTCCTCACGAGAGAAGGTGCCATTCTTACCGAGCGGCGCGGGTTGGATCCCGATGAAGTCCTCGCTACCTACCTCACCATCCAAATGGCGGAGGCGTACGACGTGCACCACGACCGGCTCGAGACCTACCCCAAGAGGGCGACCGGCTATTCCGCGCGCATCCGTGCGCGCCTCGAAGAGGCTCAAACGATCGATTCGTCTCGTGTCGTGGAAGCTCGCGCGAACGTCCCGCGGATCCGTAAACGATTCGAGACGTTCTTCGAAGGGATCGATGTCCTTCTGACACCCGTTGCCGCCGCGGGCCCGTCCCTCGTCGCAAACCCAGATACCGTTTCACACCGAGGCGTCGAGGTTCCATTTCGAGATCTCGCGATGCACTACGTGATTCACCAGAATCTCACCGGCTTCCCGGCTGTCACGATCCGCGCCGGCTTCGATGAAGAAGGCGTTCCGGTCGGTGTTCAGCTTACGGCCGTGCCAGAGAAAGAGAGCCTGCTCCTCCAACTAGCGGGGAAGCTCGAAGGGATGCTCGCGACGGACCGCCGAAACTGGCCGCCGCTCGAAGATGGTTGAGCCTTCTGCCGGGAAGGAGGCGCCGCCCGGTGTGTGGATAGCTCCTAATCTACTCGGCCTGACAACCGTCACCTTCCTTTTCTATTGACATTTCCGTGACCGAGGTGTAATTACTAAATTAGCTTCCACGGTAGCTTACGCTTGCTACCGCGAACCGGAAAGGAGACACTTCGTGACTCCACCTGGCCATTTGAGGCCTTCAAAAGGCTGAGGCCAGCCGCACGCATCACGCGAGCCTGGTCGCTTTTGAAGGTAGGCATACGAGACCGTTTTGACTTAGGTCCGGCCTGTAAACGTATCCTTAGATCGCTGAGCCGAGTTAGCGCCACAGAATACGGCGCCCCGCGCTCCGATCGGGTCCGGCTTCCAAAAGCCTTTCGGTCGGCTCCCCTAAGTCACTCACTCCTTAGGCTGCTTTCCCAAGCGGCCCGAAAAGGCGGGGTGTGCACGTGGCCACTCCGCCTTTTCACATCCACTGCTCCACTTGCGCGTCCCAACTACCGAAGGCTAAAATACGTCTCGCATTTGGAAGCGTTGTCTAACTCCGAGGTGGGTGCCGCCACACCTTGGTCAGTCGAAATCGTCAACCGTATTGGGGGTCAGCAACCATGGCAGAACTCGATCCATCCAAGATCTTGCAAGTCGGACTCGGCTACTGGGGTTCGAAAACTCTACTGAGCGCCGTGGAACTTGGCCTCTTCACCGAGCTCGCACGTCAGCCGATGACCGGAAAACAAGTCGAGGCGAAGCTAGGGTTGCATCCTCGCGCCACTTACGACTTCCTCGATGCAGTGCTTGCGCTCGGTTTCCTACGGCGCGACGGAGACGGCGCGGACGGCGTTTATCGCAATACCGAAGAGACCCAGGCCTTCTTGGATCGAGAATCCCTCCGCTACATCGGTGGGATGCTCGAAATGAGCAACGCACGCCAGTTCGCCTACTGGAACGACCTCACCGAAGGGCTGCGCACCGGCAAGCCGCAAAACGAGGTAAAGCACACCGGCAAGTCGATCTTCGAGGTGCTCTATGCTGACCCCGCGCAGCTCGAGAGCTTCATGAACGCGATGGCCGGCATCTCGATGGGTAACTTCAACGCCTTCGCACAGAAGTTCGACTTCTCGCCCTACAAGACGATGTGCGACGTGGGCGGGGCGACGGGGCAACTGTCGATCGTCTGTGCGCAACACAATCCTCACTTGAAGTGTATAAGCTTTGATCTGCCACCGGTGGCGCCCATTGCGCAACAGAGCATCGACGCCGCCGGGATGAGCGGCCGGATCGAAACTGCCCAGGGCAACTTTTTCACGGACCCCTTGCCCGCGGCAGACCTCATCACCATGGGCATGATCCTGCACGACTGGAACTTGGAGAAAAAGATGCACCTGGTCCGGTCGGTCTACGACGCGCTGCCCCCCGGGGGGACGTTCGCGGTCATCGAAAACCTCATCGATGACGCGCGGCGGGAGAACGTGTTTGGCCTCTTGATGTCACTCAACATGCTGCTCGAATTCGGAGACGCCTTCGACTTCACGGGCGCCGACTTCGACGGCTGGTGCCGGGAGGTGGGCTTCGAGCGGACCGAGGTACTTCACCTCGCCGGGCCCGCGAGCACGGGCATCGCCTACAAAGCTAAGTGAAGTGATCTGCTCATGTAGCTACCGTCCCGACGTCGAAAGCAACGGCGAGACGGTCGGCCACCGCGAGTCCATCGAGTGTCGGTCGGAGCGAGTCTTCTTCGAGCTCGACGAGTCCGTCGGCAGAGAGCTTCGCAACGAGGGTCTCGTTGATCTTCAGGAGGTCGACGTCGAACCGCTCGCGTACCCAGGCAAGATTTAAGCCGTCCTTGGTGCGCATGCGGAGCATGACCGCCTCTAGAAGAAAGTCCTCGTCGCCGAGCGTCTCTCGCCCATCGACCGCACTCTCCCCGCGGCCGATCTTCTTCTCCCAATCGAAAAGCGAACGCTCGTTCCAAAAACGGGAACGACCGTCGAAGGAATGGGCCGAGGGCCCCAGACCGAGGTACGGAGTGTGGTACCAGTATTTCTGGTTGTGGCGCGAGCGGTGCGATTCGGAGCGGGCGAAGTTCGAGACTTCGTAGCCCTCATAGCCCGCATCGGCGAGAAACTCATGCGTAAGGCGAAAAAGCTCGGCCTGTCGGTCCTCCGAAACCTCCATGACCTCCCCTTCGCTTTTCCTCCGCCCAAAGAGTGTCTGGTCGTGAATCGTCAGCTGGTAGCAAGACAGATGATCGGGCGCTAGGGCGACGGCCGCTTCCAGCTCCTTTCGCCAGCCGGCGACCTCCTGTCCCGGACGGCCGTATATGAGATCCAGAGAAAGCTCGTTAATGCCGGCCTCGCGCGCGAGGCCGACACTCCGGCGCACGTCGTCAACGGTATGGTGCCGACCCAGCCACCCAAGTGCATCGTCGTCCAACGCCTGAACACCCAGCGACAGCGTTCCGATGCTGAGCTCTCGGCAGACGGAGAGCGAAGAGGGGTTTACGTCTTCCGGGTTGGCCTCCAAAAACCATCGACAACTAGGGGCTAGCCAACCCTTCTCGGCAATGGCTTCTGCGATCTCCGATAGGCCCTCGCCGTAGAGGAACGATGGGGTCCCACCTCCGAAGTACACGGTGTCGAAGCCCCGAATCTCCTCATCGGCGAGATCGATCTCTCTCAATAGCTGTGAGACGAATCGCTCCTGCCGCGAGTGGTTTCCCGTGAGCACCGCGAAGTCGCAGTAGGGACAGATCGAAGAGCAGAAAGGAATGTGAACGTAGAGTCCGGGCTTACTCGACTTCGAAGACCGATCAGTCTTCATCCGTCTTGAGGACGGCCACGAAGGCCGCTTGAGGAATCTCGACGGCACCCACCATCTTCATGCGCCTCTTCCCTTCCTTCTGCTTCTCGAGGAGTTTTCGTTTGCGGGTGATGTCTCCACCGTAGCACCTGGCGGTGACGTCTTTCCGGTAGGCGTTGATGGTCGTGCGCGCAATGATATTGCCTCCGATAGCCCCCTGAATGGCAATTTTGAACTGTTGCTTAGGAATGGCTTCGGCGAGACGCTCACAGTAGTGAAGCGCCCGCGGACGGGCCTTGTCCACGTGTACGAGCTGCGAGAGGGCATCGACACTCTCGCCGTTGACGAGAATGTCCACCTTGGCAATCTTCGTCTCACGATAATCGAGCATGTCGTAATCGAAAGAACCATAGCCCTGGGTGACGGTTTTCAGGCGGTCATAGAAGTCGAAGAGCACCTCGGCCAAAGGTAGCTCCGAGGTGAGCTCGACCCTCCCTACCGCCAGGTAGTGGAACGTCGTATTCACACCGCGGCGGTCACGGCAAAGCTCCATGACGACCCCCAAGTACTTCTCCGGCATCATCACCGAAGCCTTGATGTAAGGCTCTTCAGACTTGATGATCTGCATCGGATCCGGGAAGCGGCTCGGGTTGTCTATCATCACCACACCCTCCTTCTCGAGGGTGAGGCGGTATTTAACCGACGGAGCGGAGAGCAGCAAGGAGAGGTCGTACTCGCGCTGAAGGCGTTCCTGGATCACATCTAGATGCAAGAGGCCGAGAAAGCCGCAGCGAAACCCATACCCTAGAGCCGCCGAAGAGTCCTTCTCATAGGTCAGGGCCGGATCGTTGAGCGTGAGCTTGTCCAGTGCTTTCGTCAGGTCTTCGTAGTCGTCGGTGGACATCGGGTAGATGGAAGAAAAGACGACCGGCTTGGCTTCCTTGTACCCCGGCAAGGGCTGTGGCGCTGGGTTCTCCTTATGGGTGATGGTGTCGCCGATGGCAATTTCGTGCACCGCCTTGATGTTGGCGATCACGTAACCCACCGCCCCGGCGGAAAGCTCCTCTTGCTTTACCCGTTTGAGCTGGAGCAGTCCCACTTCCTCGACATCGTAGTCCTTCCCACTGTGCATCAACTGTATTGTCTGTCCGGACTTCATGGTTCCCTGCTTGATACGGCAATACAGAACCACGCCACGATAAACGTCGTACTGTGCGTCGAAGATGAGCGCCTGGAGCGGGGCCTCGGGATCGCCACTAGGAGCCGGTAGCTTCTCGATGATGGCCTCCAGAAGCTCGTCGATTCCCTGCCCCAGCTTGGCCGAAACGGGAATCGCTTCCAGGGCATCGAGCCCCAAATCTTTTTCAATTTCCTCTTGGACTCTGTCGATGTCGGCGGCGGGGAGATCGATCTTGTTGATGATGGGAAGCAACGTGAGATCGTGCTCTGTCGCCAGATAAAGGTTCGCAACCGTCTGCGCCTCGACACCTTGAGCGGCGTCCACCAGGATGAGCGCCCCATCGCTGGACATCATGGAGCGACGCACCTCGTGGGAGAAGTCCACGTGACCGGGCGTGTCGATGAGATTGAGTAGGTAGTCGCGTCCGTCCTTCGCCTTATAGTTCAGACTGACGGTGTTGCTCTTGATCGTAATCCCCCGCTCCCGCTCCAAATCCATGGAGTCCAGGAGCTGGTCACGGAAGTCCCGGTCGGCGACCCCTCCGCACCGCTGGATGAGGCGATCGGCAAGCGTGGATTTCCCATGGTCGATGTGGGCGATAATGCAGAAGTTTCGGATTTGCGTAAGGGCCATAGATTTAGACGGTTTTTAAAGCGCGCAAACACTGTAGTTTAGCACGGTTTTCCCGCACGGGTGCGACCCCACCAACGTGAGCGTGGCTGGCGAGCCTCCGGCCAAGTGATTTAGAATCCTTCAAGCACAATGATCGGGACCACTGTCACCCACTATCACATTACCGCCAAGCTCGGCCAAGGCGGCATGGGTGACGTCTATCGAGCGACCGATCAGAAGCTCGGGCGTGAGGTGGCGCTCAAGGTACTACCCGACGAGATGGCGTCGAGCCCGGAAAGGTTGGACCGATTTAGGCGTGAAGCCAAAGCTCTCGCCGCTTTGGACCACCCGGGTATCGTCAGTGTGTTTTCCGTCGAAGAGGCCGTGGAGATGGGACCCGACGGCCTTGAAAGAAGAATTCACTTCTTGACGATGCAGTTGGTCGAGGGCCGGTCCCTCGACAAGGTCATTCCGGACGGGGGGCTGCCACTTGAAACGCTCCTCAGTTATGCAACGGCGCTCACCGACGCTTTGGCGGCCGCTCACGAGAAAGGGATCGTACATCGCGACTTGAAGCCGGCGAACGTCATTGTCACCGACGGCGGACGATTGAAGGTCTTGGACTTCGGTCTGGCGAAGATCACGGCGCCACCAGACGAGAGGCTCGCCGACTCGGAGGCGCCGACCGACCTTCAGACGCGAGAAGGGGTCGTCATGGGGACGGTTCCCTACATGTCGCCGGAACAGCTCTCGGGCCGGACGGTCGATCATCGATCGGACATCTTCTCGCTCGGCATCCTTCTTTATGAGATGGCCGCGGGGCGGCGGCCTTTCGAGGGACGGTCTGGGGTGGAGCTCGGGTCTTCGATCCTTCGGGATACTCCTCCGCCGCTCAGCAGGGTGCGGCCGGACTTGCCGGCGGAGCTCGAGCGGGTCCTCTCGCGCTGCCTGGAGAAGGAACCCGCAACGCGGTATCAGAGCGCGTCAGAACTTTTGGAGGCGTTGGCGGCCCTCGGTCGCGGCGAGGAATCGAAGCCCCCGACCGGTCCGTCTCTTTCCCCGCCGCCGGGTCCGTCGATCGCGGTACTCCCCTTTCGAAATCAAAGCGGAGATCCGGAGCAGGAGGCGTTCGCTGCTGGAATTACCGAGGACATCATTGGTGGACTCTCGCAGAGTGGCCTTCTCTTCGTCATGGGGAGCAGTGCAACGGAACGCTACCGTAGTAAGACCGTCGATGTCCGGGAGATCGGCCGAGAGCTCGAGGCGCGCTACGTGCTACAAGGGGCCGTCCGGAAGGCTGGCGATCGGCTTCGCGTTTCGGCGCAGCTCGTTGACGCGTCGACTGGGATACAGGTGTGGTCGCAGAAGTACGATCGGAACCTATCCGCCAGTGACGTCTTCGATGTCCAGGACGAGATCCGCGAGCAAATCGTCGCGACGATCAGCGACGTCCATGGAATCATCTACTCAACCGGCCTCGAGGAAGCGCGGAGTCGCCCCACCGAGAATCTGGACGCCCATGAATGCGTCTATGTGGCGCTAGCGTATGATAAAAAAATTAGCCCGGAGAACCACCTCCGTGCACGCGAAAGCTTGGAGCGTGCGGTCGAGTTGGATCCAGACTACTCCCTCGCCTGGGGCTATTTGTCTTGGATCTACACGGATGAGTACGTCTACGGCTTCAATGCCCTGCCCGATTCCATGCCCCGGGCGCTCGCAGCCGCCCGTCGCGCGGTCGATCTCTCCCCCAGGAACCACATAAACCGCTGGTTGCTATCGCGCGTCTACTTCTTCCGCCGGGAGCCCAGCCAGTTCTTCGCCGAGGCCGAGAAATCGCTCGAGCTGCACTCGAGCGAAGGTACGACCCTGGGTCTCATTGGCGTGTATACCGCGTACGCCGGGAAATGGGATCGGGGACTCGCGCTGATGCGCAAGGCGGTCGTCCTGAACCCTCATCATCCTGGTTACTACTACATGGTTTTCGGCGCCGCCCACCTTCGCCAAGGCAAGTATGAAGAAGCGCTTCTCGAATACGAGAAGATGGATCTTCCGGGTTTTTTTCTGGCTCAGATCCCCCTAGTGGCAGTAAACGCGCACCTCCGGCGGGAGAGAGAAACGCAAGCGGCAATGGCACAGCTTCTCGAGCTTCGTCCCGGCTACAATCTCGAGCAGTGCGCGGAGGACCTCCGTCGCTTCGGGTTTCCCAAAGATGTCGGGGAACCGCTGCTCAAAGGGTTGCGGATGGCGGGGTTGCCCTAAGCGTTCGATAGCTAGTCCAGCACGATAGCATCGCCCTTTCGCACGATCCCTTCCACCAAAACAGCGCCGTACACGCCGGCCATCCCTTTGTGGGCTTTGGCGACCGTCCGCAGGACCTCAGGATTGGATTCAGCCGTGTCGGGATCCAATGTGATCATCTTGCACCGCGGGTCGCGCTCGAGAATCGAGAGCACCGCCTTCGATCCGCTCCGAAGCGAGCGTCCGATGAAAGTATCCTCACCGAAGCCCCCGGCAGATTCCAGATCTACATAAATGTTGGCGCGGAAACGCCGCGGGTCGACATCGTCGCCGATCTCCTCACCGAGTTGTCGGGCCGTTTGGACCGAGAACATCGACACCGGACGGCAATCCGTCATCGCCCGGTCCGCGGGGCGGACCGGTTCTATGCTATTGACATGATCCGGTTAGAAGGATGGGCATTCTGGCTCGAAGAAATGATGATGCACGCGGGCTATCTCGATACCCGTCCCCAGCGGGCTCGTGAGATCGCCTACTGGCAGGCGGCGTTCCGCACCTGCCGCGCCATCGCCGACCTTAAGATGCACAGCAATGAATTCTCTCTTCAGGAAGCGATCGATTACGCCGTTGACTGCGCCCCTAACGGTTGGCTCATCCCCCAACAGCCCCCATGCCTGGTATGAAATGCAGACCAACCTCCGCTACGTTGGATGGCACATGGGAATGGTCATCGGGAATGGTCATCGGCAAGCTCTCCATAAACCACATGATCGCCGAACGCGTACGGCAGGTGGGTGACGAGTTCAGTTATGAGGAATTCTTCGAGGAGTTTTTCTCTGCCGGTATCATCCCACTCTCACTCATCCGATGGCAGATGACCGGCCTCGATGACGAAATGCAAGTTCTGCTTCGATAGGTGACTTCAACGGTTGTTGTCTCTTCGGTCGTCCTTTGGGTATTCGTTCTTGTCGACGGGCGACGTTTGAAAATGAGACACCTTTGGGCACCAATCGCTGCCACTCTCACCGTGGGGGTTTCGCTCGGCTTGCCTCTTTTCCTATATATGCGAGAAGCGAGACTCGCCCGGTCAGCGTAGCGGGTCCTACCGGTTGAAATCGCTTGCGAGGAAATAATAAGATCCGCTCCGGACAACAAACGAGGGAGTCGAATGACGACGAATAGCTACCGTGGAGAAGGAGAATAGGATGAAACGAGAATCGGTGAATCCCTGGGATTGGGGTCTGAAATGGAGTATGGATCAGGGACAGATCGTAGAGGGTGCCACGCGGCATCTTCACTGCTCGGGGCAAGTCGCGCTCAAGCCGGATCCGGAGGCGGAGCACGGTGTTTCCGTGGTTTCTCCGGGGGACATTCGTGGACAAATGGAATCCTCTCTAGCCAACATCGATGCGGTACTGGCCAAAGCGAACATGAGCCGCAAGAACATCGTTGGCCTGCGATTCTTTACGACCGACATCGATGGATTTCTCGCCAACTACGACGTCTACGCGAATTGGATTGCAGAGGCGGGAACCAGACCGCCTCAGTCGTTGCTCGGAATCCAGCGACTTGTTTTTCCCGAGCTCATGGTCGAGATCGAAGCCGAGGCGGCGGCATAGAGCAGACTACGGAGGTCAACATGATCAACGGTGCGCATTCGATCATCTACAGCAAGAGTCCTGATGAGGATCGCGCATTCTTGTGCGATGTCTTGAAGCTCCCGAATGTCGACGTCGGAGACGGATGGCTCATCTTTGGATTGCCCCCAGCCGAGGTGGCTGTGCATCCTTCCGAGAAGAACGACGTGCACGAGTTCTATTTCATGTGCGACGACGTCCAGGCGCTTATCGCGGAGATGGAAAAGCAAAAGATCGGCTGTAGTGAGGTGCAGCACCTAGGCTGGGGTTTGCTCACACATGTCACTCTGCCGGGTGGTGGTAAACTCGGGATCTATCAAGCACGGCACGCTCGGCCGGAGAGTCGAAACTGATGAGCCTTTCCCGACGTCGGCTGTTGGCTCTAATGGGCGGGAGCGTCCTTGCCTCCTGCTCTTCCGATTCAATGATGGATTCCCAGACGCCTGGCGACGTCGATGCCGAAACACTCCCGTTCGCCAGTCTGAGGGACGTCGCGCGCTTGATCGAAGCGAAGCGCATTTCCCCCGTCGAGCTTACTCAAATGATGCTCGACCGGATCGCGGTCGTCGACCGCCGACTCAGAAGCTACGCAACGGTGATGGCCGACCACGCTCTGGCCGCAGCCCGTGTGGCCGAACAGGAAATTCACGCGGGAAACTACCGCGGACCGCTTCATGGTGTCCCCATTGCAGTCAAAGATCTCTGCTACACGAAAGGTGTCCGCACCATGGGAGGGCTTGGCGTCTTGGCCGATTTCGTCCCAGACTACGACGCGACGGTCGTGTCGAAGCTCGAACAAGCAGGTGCGATTCTGCTGGGCAAGCTCAACATGACGGAAGGTGCGATGGCCGGGTACCACCCAGATTTCGACATACCCGTGAACCCCTGGCGAGATGACCTGTGGGCGGGGGCTTCTTCGAGCGGGTCGGGCGTCGCGACCGCGGCCGGCCTCTGCTTCGCCTCTCTCGGTTCGGATACTGGAGGATCGATTCGTTTCCCTTCGATGACCAACGGAATCGTTGGCCTCAAGCCGACGTACGGTCGGGTGAGTCGGTACGGCGTACTGGTCCTGGCCGCGTCATTGGATCACGTGGGACCGATGACCCGTCGTACCGCCGACGCAGCCATTGTTTTGGAGGCGATCGCAGGCTTCGATCCGAACGACCCGACATCGCTGGAAGCACCGGTTCCGAACATGCTCCAAGGGCTCGCCCGCGGCGTTGACGGCGTGACCATCGGTTTCGATCGGAGGTTTGCCACCGCAGGCGTCGACCCCGCTCTCGTCGCATCGATGGACGAAGCACTCGCCCAGTTGGAGCGATTGGGTGCAGAAGTGCGCGAGGTGGAGCTGCCCGAGTGGACGGATGAAATTCAACAAGCGTGGTTCACGATTTGCGCTTCCGAGGCTCGCGTCGCCCACGAAGCCAACTATCCCTCCCGCGCAAACGAATACGGACAGTATCTTCGCGAGTTTCTTGCGCAGGCTTCAGACTTCACAGACGCGGACTACGCGGCCGCCAGCCAAATCCGCACCGAATTCAGCGACCGCTTCCGAGCCGCGTTGTTGAATGCGGATGCCATCGCGACCCCGGCTGGCGGTGTCCCGTTCGCCTTCTCCCAAGAATCGCAACGTGGTGGTATGGATCAATTCGATCGATTGATTGAAAACCTCGAGCCGCGTTTCACTTTCCCGGCCGACTTCGCGGGCACGCCCACGATCTCCCTTCCTTGCGGATTCACAGAAGAGGGTCTGCCGCTCACGATTCAATTCATGGGTAGCGTACTGACTGAACCGATGCTGTGTCGGATAGGTCATGCCTACGAAGAAGCGACTGAGTGGCACGAGAAACATCCCGACGTGTGACCATTCTGCCGGCAGCACGATAACGTCGCCAGGAGGTGGTCCCGTTCTCCGACCGGCTGCGGTAGAATACGGTCAGGCCCTTTGAGACAGGAGGTCGGACCTGAAAACAATAGTGAATAAGACGCACGAACCCCTCAGGATTCCTTTGCCGCGGGGCAAGACCCTTCACCTGGGGCCTAGCCAGACCGGTCAAATCGCAGATGAGCATCTAGAACACAAGCCGCTCGAACGTTTGATCGACGCCGGCAAAATCGAGTGCAAAGACGCCGTCTCCGCCAAAGGAGTTCAGCACGACCGTGGACGATCTCCTCACGAGTCGACCCACGGCCATCAGGCTCGGGGTCCGTCGCAGGTCAAGGGCGACCGCTGAGGCGCGGTCGCGCCAGCGATGATTCTTTCACGCCGATTTAAGAGATCTCTGGATCTGTCCTACGATCAACGGTAGACGTCCTTCCGATGCCCGACCTTGACGACATAGACCAAGAGAGTCTCGTCCTCGATCGAATACACGATTCGATACTTGCCATGACGAAGTCGATACCTGTCCCGCCCGGATAGCTTTTCACAGCCTGGAGGTCGGGGATCGACGGCCAGGCCCCGGATCCGACGTACGATACGCTGGCGGTCGGCTTTTTTGTCGATGGCCTCGATTTCCTTGAGAGCCGAGGTCTTGATGAAGACCTTATATCTTTCCACGTCTCTTGAGATCTTTGACGACGCTCTCGAAGGGAAGATTGGGCTCGCGGGCGCGATCCTCGAAGGCCGATAGGTCTTCGGCGTCCTCGGCCAGCGCGAACTTCACAGCATCGTTCACTAGGTCCGAGATAGGCCGATCGGTCTCAGCGGCCTTCAGCCTTAGAGCCCGGTGGATCTCGGGGTTGAAATAAACCGTGGCGCGCTTCGGTTCCTCACTCATGCTAACATTTTAACGTTTAAACGTTGAAACGTCAAGCCGTCCTGTGAGCCTTGGTGGACTTTTTTTCGGTACCGAAATCTGAACATACTGTTACGTGGCGTCTTTGGCCTCAGCCAGCTCCGCCCGAGTAGCCCCCGCCGAGGCCAGCTCCACCAACTTCCCGTAGTAGTCCCGAGCCAATTCGGGCTTGCCGGCAGCCTTCGCCGCTCTTGCCGCTCCAAGATAAGTGTTGAAACGACGGGGTGCTTGGCTCATCGAAGCTTCATACTCCGCTAGAGCCTCCTCGGGACGGCCCATCTCCGCAAGCATGTCCCCTAGCTGCTCGTGCGCCGGAAGCACACGGCCCGGGCTGAGTCCGCTCTTATCGGTCTGACTTTCGAGCTCGGCCGCGGCGCGCATGAGTTCCACCGCGCGGTCCGATTCGTCCTTCGCCAGAGCGAGCCATGCCGTTGCTTGAAGCCTCAAGACCTCGGCGGTGTTGCGCGCCCAGACCATCTCGGCGCTTTGCATCTCACTTGCCAGCCGCTCGAGCTCGACCAGGTCGCGCTCTGCTTGTTCGGTCTGGCCACTGCGGGCCGCACCTACGACGCGCGCCCAGTAACGCAAAGCGACGGAGCCCCTAACCCAGTCGCTCCCACCCGCCTGCTCGGCAGCTTCGAGCGGCTCGAGGGAAGCGGCCGCTTCCCAATTACGTCTCTCGAACGCATATCGCACCGGGGCGGCGCCTGCGTTGAAGGCAATAACTCCGTTCCGCCAGTTCAGATTGTCTGTCGCGTTGATATCGTCGACGATAGCCCCCGCTTTCCCGTCCTCGCCTCGCTGCAAGTAGGCGTATACCAGATAGTCGAGTGCATGCATCTCGTTCATTTGCCCCTGGGCAACCCCGAAGCGTCGACCGCGCTCGCGCGCCGCTTCCGCGGAGCGGGTGTTCGCGTCGATGGAGTCCTCCCACATCCCCAGTTGAGTGAAGATGTGTCCCGACATGTGTAAAGCGTGCGGCATCGAGGTCGCGATGTCGAGGTAGCGGTGGGCGGCTTCGACCGCTCCATCGGCCAGCGCCGGATAGTCGTAACTATGGATGATGTAGTGGGCTAGTCCTGGATGGTTCGGCATATCGACGAATAGCGGCTCCAGCATACCGCCGGTTCGCTTCTGCACCGCATAAGTCTTGTCTGTCGGGTCCGCGTTACTCAGGAGAGCGAGCGCGTAGAAAATTTCGGCTTCCTTATCGTCCGGATTCTGCTCGTGCACCGTGGCCATCGCCTTTTCGTATCGGATGGCGCGTGCCCGGTGCGGCGCGCCTGCTGGATCATCGAAGATCGTCCCAATCGCTTCGACGTAGAGTTTCTCCCGCTCGGTTGCCTCGAGGCTTCTTGCTTTTGCCACCGCGTCGGCACCCGATTTCAGCTCTTCGTCGCTCGGCGGCGCCCATAGAGGGTGGTAGTACGTCATGGCCACACCCCAAGCCGCCATCGCGCAGCCCGGATCCTCGGACGCAATCGTCTCGAACATTCCTCGCGCCTCGTCGAACTCGAACGAGTGGAGCGTGGCCACCGCACTGTCGAAGGCCACCTGGACTTCTTCGGCGCAGGACGTCTCGAACCGCACATCCCCCACGACGTCCGCCGACTTCGCGCTTTCGCTAGGCGCGTCAACCTTCGTAGTCTCGGTACACGATGCGAACACGAGCGAAAGGACGCAGACACTCGTCAATAACAAGCGGCTTGTTGCAAACATTTTAGGTCTCCTTGAAATCACCGGGCTTCAGGCACGGCGCATCATAGATAACCGGGTGCAGGAGAGCAAGGGTGTGCTAGCGTAATGAGCTAATGAGCGGTGAACGTATGAAACGGCGGATTAGCAGCGGAGCGCCCATCGAGGAAAAGGCCGCCTTTTCCCGAGCCGTTATTGAGGATGGCTGGATCTTCGTTTCAGGCTGCACCGGTGTCGATCCAAACAGCGGAAAGATATCGGACGACGTCGAAGAGCAGGCCCGCGAGTGTTTCCGCTCTATCGAAGGCGCGCTCGGCGAAGCTGGGGCGAGTCTTCGCGACGTGGTGCGCGTCCGTTACTTCTTGACCGATCGCGCTCATGCGGAACGGCTCTACCCCATCTTCCGCGAATACTTCTCGGGCATCAGGCCCGCAGCAACGGCGGTCGTGTGTGCGCTTCCCGACCCTCGAGCGCTAGTCGAGATTGAAGTCACCGCGAAGGTGCCAGAGTCCCCCGCGGAAGAAGGACAAAAGGCATGAGGAGTCTCATCGGACATGAAGCACGATTACAAAGTTGAACGCCAGCCCATTGCCCGGCGCACGGTACTGAGCGGCGCCGCCGCCGGTTTGGTCGCCGCGGCCACTCCCCTCTTCGGCCAAGAAGCCACCCCGCCGGGTGTCAAGGGACCGCGGGTTTGGCTCGACCTGGATCAGAAGGAGCTCGATGACGCCTACGATCAGAGCGTCTACGCGCCGAACCTACGGCAGATCATCGGTCGGTGGATCACCAACAGCGAGGCCGTCCGCACGCGCTTGCCTACCCCGGAACGTCGATCCTACGGACCAACAAGTATCGAGGCTTTGGACATCTATCGTACCGAACGTACGAACGCTCCCATCAATATTTACATTCATGGCGGCGGGTGGCGCTCCAGCGTTGCAAGCATGTATGCCTTCCCGGCCGAGCTCTTCGTCCATGCCGGCGCCCATTGGGTGGTGCCGGACTTCAACTCAGTCGACGATGTCGAAAGTAGTTTGATACCGCTAGCCGAGCAAGTACGCCGCGCGGTCGCATGGATTTACCGAAATGCCGAGAGCTTTGGTGGCGATCCGAACCGCATCTACGTTTCCGGCCATTCAGCGGGGGGACATCTGGCCGGCGTGATCCTGACGACCGATTGGCAGAGGCTTTACGATCTGCCGCGGGACATCGTGAAGGGCGGTCTCTGCTGCAGTGGAATGTTTGATTTGGAACCCGTGCGGCTCTCGGCGCGGAGACACTACATCAAGTTCACCGACGAAATGGTGGAGACCTTGAGTCCCCAACGGAATCTCGACAAGCTCAGCGCCCCGGTGATCGTCGCCTACGGCTCGCTGGAGACCCCTGAATTTCAACGCCAAGCGCGAGACTTCGCGACCGCGGTGAAGGCTGCGGGCAAAGACGCGGAGCTTCTGGTCGCCGCTGGGTATAACCACTTCGAGGTCATCGAGACCCTGGGCAATCCCTATGGTGTCTTGGGCCGCGCGGTGCTGGAGCAGATGGGATTGAACGACTAAGCTGCTAGGGTCATTCGGCCTTCACGATCAGGTGCTCGATCTCTTTCAACGCAGCAATGAGAAATTCGATGTCCTCCGGCGTGTTGTAGTAGTGGAAAGCGGCGCGGATGTTCCCTTCGCGGCCGGTGATGACGATGTCCCGCTTGCCGAGCTCACCCAATACGGCCGGCAAATCGTGACACGAAACAGAAACATGGGGCCCTCGTTTTGCCGGGTCACGGGGTGTCGCCACGAAGAAACCTTCCTCAGTACAGCGATCGATGAAGTGCGCGGTTAGCGCCTCAATCCAAGGACCTATCTTGTCTAGGCCAACCGACTTGATGAGCTCGATGCCTGCCAGACTATCGAATATCGCAGGGAACGCCGCGGAGCCCATCTGAAAACGGCGCGCGTCGGGCGCCTCTTTGTTTCGTTCGATTTGAAAATCGTTGAAGTCTTCCTGTCCGAACCATCCCGTGGCTGCGGGGTGCAGGCGGTCGAAGAGTCCCTCGCGCACGTAGAGTAGCGCCAGACCTGGTGAGCCGAACAAATATTTGACCGTACCGGTCATCAGAATATCGGCACCCATCTCTTGAACGTCGATGGGCCGGGTCCCACAACATTGGTAGTCGTCCACCACGAACAGGATGTCGTGCGCACGGCACTTTTCCGCGACCGCCTGCAGATTCAACCGATGGGCGGTGTTGTAGTAGACGTGCGACACCGTCAGAAGCTGGACCTTCTCATCGAGGATGTCGTCGAAGGCTTCCGGGGGCAGTTCTCCGTTCCGCGACCGCGCCCGCCTCACCTCGACTCCGCGTGCTTGGTAGGCCAGCCACAAGTACACCACCGACGGGAAGCTGAACTCGTCGAACGCGACCGCTGGGCGATCTCGCCAATCGAAACAAGACGCCAGTCCCCCCATCGCGGCCGTCACCGACGGAACGATGGCGATCTCGGACATCTTTGCGCCGATCATGTCGGCGAACGACGCGCGTAGCTCCTCGTGCTTCGCGGCCCATTTTGCCCAGGGAGCCCCCTCCTGGTCCCAAGCGTCCATGTACTCCTGCACCGACTTCATTCCGTCCCGGCTGAGCGCGCTTCGTGAGTTGTTGGCAAGATGGACCTTGTGCGCCAAGATCGGGAACTCTTTACGAAAAGTGAGGACTTCCTGGGGGGCGGTCACCACCGTGCTTTCGGGCATTCTCTCTCCTTGAAATTCGCGAACATCACGGAATCGCCGTCATTGTAGACCAAGGTGTGAGCGCCCACCAATGAAGGCCGGGATCACAAAGTGGTGAGACCCACACGGCGCGCCAGCTCGGAGAATCGAGGATCGTTCTTTATTGGCGCCAGCCGCCAGTCGATGTTCATGCGTGACGTCACGAAGATCCGTTCGGCATAAGCTTCCTCTAGCGCGGCAAATGCTAGCTCCGTCTCTCCGAGCGAGGCGTGGATTGCTGCGACATGATACGGAGATAAATATTGGCGCGGCGCCTCCCGCTGAAGCTCCTCAAAAATGGCCCGTGCTTCCGCGGTTGCTCCGCTCTGTGCTCGAACGCAAGCGAGCGAGGTGCGATCTCCGGCTGCCTCGAAGAGATCGGCGGCTCTCCCCCAGTCACCCACCGCCATCAGAGTGTCCCCTAGACTTATCCGGGCTTGGTCGAAATCCGCAGCCAGCTCGAGCGTCTTCTCCAAATGGGCGACCGCTTCCTCGAGGCGACCGGCATGATGAAGGGAATCTCCGAGAACCACGTTCGTCATCAGCCCGGTCGGATCGAGCTCCCAGGCCTTTCGGCGCAAAGCCAGGCTCTCCTCGAAGCGGCCGTGCGATTCAAGTAAAAAGCCGTACCACATATAAGAGATTGGAAAGTTCGGGTTCAGTTCAATCGCCCTCTGATAGGCTCCCTCTTCACCCTCCCAGTTCCAGTCAGCGCCGTGTAATAGCCCGACCGCCGTGTGGACCTCGGCCAAGGAGTCGTCGAGCTCGAGAGCGCGCAGCACCGCCGCCTTCATCTTTCGGGTGCCCTCAGCGGAGTCGATGTCCCCCCAAGTGACGAGCGGCGCGTAAGCGTAGGCGATGCCGGCGTAGGCCAGAGCGAACTTCGGATCAAGCTCTGTAGCTCGTTCGAAGGCGGCGACCGCCTTCAGTAGAGGTTCGGGGCTCCTCTGCTCAAAGAAGTAACGACCGCGCATGTACTGCTCGTAGGCCTCGAAGCTGGGCGTCGGCTGTTTCGCAAGCCGTGCACTTTCTTCGCTAGTCAGCCGGAGTGAGAGCTTGGCAGCCACCTGTTCAGAAACTCGATCCTGAAGCTCAAAGAGGTCGTTTACCTCCTCCTCCTCGAGCACCTCCGCCCACAAGGACTGCTCGTCTTGGACTCGCAGGAGCCGGAGGCTCACCCGCACACGATCGCCCTCTCGCTGCAGAGTACCCTCTAGCACGTGGTCAACACCAAGCTTGCGCCCGAACTCGATCGAATCGGCGCTTTCCCCAGGGTAGCCGACGACCGCGCTCGTCGGGCGCACGGTCAGGCTCGAGACGTTGCTCAGCTTGGTGATCAACGTATCCGCCATGCCCAACCCTAGTGGAGCGGCATCTTCGCTAGGATCGAGGTATTGGAACGGCAAGATAGCGAGGGAAGGTTTGCTGGGCGCCGGGTCGAAGTCGCTCGCCGGGACCGGTTCTGGAGACGGTGAGAGATGGAACCCAACAAAACCGATTACCATGAGTGCGGCCACGCCGACCGCGATCCGTTTGCCCCGGCCCGTCTCAGTAACCCCCGGAAGGGCCGCCTCGGTTGAAATCGGCTTGTCGAGAGAACCCACAAACCGATAACCGTGGCGTGGGATGGTCTCGATGAATTGGGGTTTCGAGGGGGAGTCGCCAAAGGCGTTCCGCAATTTCAGGATCGCTTTATTGAGACTCGTGTCGTAGTCGATATGGACATCATCCGGCCATAAACGCTCGCGGAGTTGCTCACGGCTCACGAGCTCACCGGGCCGCTCCACAAGTACAGCGAGCACCTGCAGTGGCTGGTCCTGGAGTTTGCTCCGGGTGACGCCGCCCTTTTTGACGTCGCCGGACTCTAAATCAATTTCGAAACCCTGGAAACGAATGACGGTCGGCACGAGCCGCCTCCTCGCGGATGGACGAAAACCCCGCGCGGAGCCTATCACGCGATGATAGGCGGCGGGAAATGGCCGCCGGCTAGAGAACACCGCGGGCAACTCCCTTCTCGCACAATCACTTACTAGGGAAGAAATATTCCATAAACAAGGAATGGCCGAACCATGGAACGGATTGGGACCCCATCGTAACGTGCCCTCGTGATGATGGGACCCTCTCCAGCAACCAGGCATGAATCATCCAGAGTTCTGACCGATCTCTAACCCAAAAACGAAAGTCATAAATAATGTCATCGCGATACTTCTTGGCCGCTTTCTTGCTCAGACTACTGGCGGATTTCAGCACTTCTGCCCGCCGCAGGAATTGGGTGATGTCTTAAGATTCCTGTCAAAGAAAAACGATGTATGGTTCCCCAAGCTCAAACCCGTCCCCGTCATGGGGACAGAAAAGGAGAACCATACATCATGGGAAAGGTACTACCGAGTCAGCGATTGCTCAAGCAGTTCGAGGAACAACTGGTATTTGGGGAGATGAATCTCTCGGAGATCGTCCGGTCGGGAGCTCAGATGATGCTTCAATATGCGTTGGAGCGCGAGGTGACGGAGGCGTTGGGTCGAAACTACTATGAGAACGCTCCGGCAACGACGAAGGAGAAGGGACGACGCAACGGGTATGAGTCGCATCGGGTCCTCACGGGCGAGGGAGCGGTAACGGTGCAAGTGCCGCAGGTACGAGAAACAGAGAAGGTGTTTCAGTCAAAGATTCTCGACGCCTACGTGAGCCGGACCGAGAAACTCGATGAACTGATCGCGCGGATGTACGTCCACGGGATGTCGACGCGTGACATTGAGGCGACGTTCGCGGACGTGCTGAGCGGCACGGGTGTCTCGAAGTCGGTGGTGAGCCGGGTCACACGGTGTCTGTCGGAGGATTTCGAGGCGTTTCGAAAACGGGATCTCTCGAACGAGAAGCTGTTGTATCTCGAGCTCGACGGCACGTACCTGCGCTACCACCAAGGAGCGGAGAGGAAAGAGCCCATCCTCGTTGCGACCGGCTATCGCGCTGATGGGACGCGAGTTCTTCTTCATATCGGTGTCGGCAACCGAGAATCCTACGAGAACTGGAAGGGGTTCTTGCAGGAGATGGTGGCCCGAGGAATGAGGGAGCCGTTGCTCATCGTGACGGACGGGAATCCTGGAGTGCTCAAAGCGATCGCAGAGGTCTTCCCTCGAAGCCTCAAGCAACGTTGCCAGAAGCACCGCCTCGAGAACATCCTGGGCAAGGCTCCGAAGGAAGTGCGCGACGAACTCAAGGCGGCCATCCTTGAGTCGTTCCATGCGAACAGCTACGAGCAAGGGCTGAAGAAGGGTCGGGAGGTGATCGCTCGGTACCGTCAACGATTCCCGAGCGCGATGAAGTGCATGGAAGAGACCCTCGAAGCGTGTCTTCAGGCGCTACGCCTTCCTGCGGCGCATCACAAAAGGCTTCGCACGTCGAATCTACTTGAGCGCACGTTCGGAGAGCACAAACGTCGCACAAAGGTCATTCCTCACTTCTTCACCGAGGAGGCCGCGATGAAACTCTCGTTCGCTGTGCTCTTGGCCGTCGCAAACAAATGGCGCGGCGTGAGGATGGATGTCTTCGCCGCTAGGAAAGTCGAGGAGCTTCGCAACGAGCTTCTCCCGCAAGGCACGTCGAAGGAATCAGCAGCTTAACCGAGCGCGGGGAACCGTACGGAGATTTGACAGGAAAATTAAGACTTGACCAGGAATTGATATGGGCCAGGCAGGCGGGTCGTCCGACGCCTGATAGTTCTAATGGCGTCCGCTTACACAGCTAAGCGCGCTCGGTTTCATTGTCCACGAATGAAAAACGGAAAAAAACGAAAGGAGCGAACTCATGCAGTCCAAAAGGAGGGAGTCTCTCCTAGCTTGGCCTATTGCAATGGAACTCAGAAGTAGGCTCCAGTTAGTTTTTTGCGTACTCCTCATACTGGTTGGTTTATCAGAGCAAAAGGCCTGGGGACAGGCCAGTGTCACTGTCTCCGTAGATCCTAGAGCTGCTTTCTTGCATACGAATAGCGACAGCTCAGTTCCTGCGACAATCGTAGATCTGGCGACGGAAGGGTTTGCTCCGGGCGACCTGTTGGAGATCACCTACGACTTTCCTCCCCCGGGTTATAGCATTTCCGGTGATTGTGCCCCAGAGAGGACCCTGCCTGAACAAATACGTCTATTGGGCGTCTTCAGCGGATCCGATACTCTACTCCCGAAGGCCGACTTAGCCCGCGTCCAAGACGCCATCGACACCGTGCCTGACTTCACATCGAGTCCAACATTTTTTGGCACACAACCGACGGACATCCCAGAGGATTTCCAGGTCTCTCCGCCCAGCAGTTTCATCATTGCAGTTCCCACCGGCGCTACTCATCTTTTCTTGGGGATGCATGACAGCTTTTATCAAGACAACTGTGTCCCTGGAAACAGTGCATCCTTTCCTCCCTTTGGAGCGGTAATAGTGACCATTAATCCCGCCCCAGTCGTTCAGCCTCCATTCTCCGTGGATCCTAGAGCTGCTTACTTGCATACGAATAACGACAGCCCAGCTCTTCCGACAATCGTAGATCTGGACGCGGAAGGGTTTGCTCCGGGCGACCTGTTGGAGATCACCTACGACTTTCCTGCCCCAGGTTTTAGCCATAACGGTTGTAACTCAGGGTTTAGAACACCTGAACAGGTAGGTCTGCTAGGCGTCTTCAGCGGATCCGCTACTCTGCTCCCGAAGGAGCTCTTAGCACGCGTCCAAGACGCCATCGACACCGTGCCTGACTTCACATCGAGTCCAACGTTTTTTGGCGGACAACCGACGGACATCCCAGAGGATTTCCAGGTCTCTCCGTCCAGCAGTTTCATCATCGCAGTTCCCACCGGCGCTACTCACCTTTTCTTGGGGATGCATGACAGCCTTTATTTCGACAACTGTGTCCCTGGAAACAGTGCATCCTTTCCTCCCGTTGGAGCGGTAATAGTGACCATTAATCCCGCCCCGGTCTGCGTTCAGCCTCCATTCGGCCTGGTCAGTTGGTGGCCGGGTGATGGCGATGCTGCAGATATTGTGGGTTCGAATAACGGTACCGTTCATGGTGGGGCGTTCGCAATGGGGTTTGTTGCGTCAGGAACCGGTCAAGCCTTTAGTTTTGATGGTGTGAGTGATTTTGTCTCGATTCCGGATGCTGCGAACTTAGAACCGCAGAACCTCACGATAGATGCGTGGGTCAAAGCTGAGACGGTAGGAAGTTTCCCCGATTTTCTGGGGCCCGTAATCATATCGAAGGATGTCCCAGGCGTCGGTGCTTCCTATGCCCTCTTCGGTCCTGGAAATACAGGCCGGTATACAGCCATTGTCGATACGGATAGCTCGACGCGGGCTCAGGTTTCTAGCATGAACGCATTTGCGTTCCTTAAATTCCATCACGTCGCTATGACGTGGGATGGAAGCGCGCTCAAGCTTTACGTTAACGGACTGTTAGCCCTAATGCAAAATCTTCGAAGCACGAAAACGCGAAACAGGTGGGCGCAGGCGAGAAGCTCGTGCTGGGGCACCCGCTCGCCGCCACTATAGGTGATTCTGCACGGTGTATGCAAAACCTCAAGGTGCTATTCACGGGGCCAAAGACCTCAGACACGGTGACGTTTATTTGCGATTAGGGTTAGAAGGTACAGCTGATATAGGAGCTCAAACCATACTCCATGGAACCGGTGAAGTGGGCATAGGGAGACATCCTTTTTTCGGCTCTCGGCATTTCGACGGGCTCATCGACGAGGTCGAACTCTTCAACCGCGCTTTACTTCCAGAAGAAATCCAGACCATCTTCAATGCTCGCAGCGCGGGGAAGTGCAAGGCTCCGGAGAACCAGCCGCCGGTATGTGACGCCGGCGGACCCTACATTGTTGAGTGCGAGGGCTTGACAACGACCGTCCTGCTCGACGGGAACGACTCATTCGATCCTCCTGACGACGGCACTTTGGACTTCAGCTGGGATACCGACTGCCCAGGTGCAACTTTTAGTCCAAACGATGTCAGCCCGATACCGAACCTTAGCGTTGACGGCTTGGCGAGCTGTGAGGTTACTTTGACAGTCGTGGACGATGAGGGTGCGTCGGGTACGTGCGTGGGAGCGGTGACCGTGGAGGACACGACGGCGCCCGTGGTCGCGCTCAACGGTCCCTCAGAGCTGGCGCTGGAGTGTGGAGTGGACAGCTACACCGAGCTGGGGGCCACCGCAACGGACGGCTGCGACCAAAGTGTTACCGTCGCGATCGGAGGTCAGGTCGACGTAGCTACGCCGGGGACCTATGTGATCACCTACGACGCGACCGACGCTTCCGGCAACCAAGCCCAGCAAGCGGCGCGCATCGTTAACGTGGTCGACACGACGGTGCCCGTGGTCTCGAACACGATCGGCTCTCCGAATCCGGTTGCAGTGAACACGTCGTTCAGTATCACCGCCGACATCGCGGATCTGTGCTCGAACGTCGACTCGGCTGAATACAGTCTCGACAACGGCGTTTCCTTCCAACCGATGGATCCCATCACGCCAGCTTCGAGCGTGAACCCATCGGTCACCGTGGTTGGTGGCATCCCTAACCCGACGCTGCTGTCCATCTGCGTGCGAGGTACGGATGAGGCCGGCAACGTCAGCGATGCGGAGTGCAGCTTCCTGCCCGTTTACGACCCTAACGGCGGTTTCGTTACCGGTGGCGGTTGGATCGACTCACCCTTTGGCGCTTACGTTCCGGAGTCGACATTTGTGGGCAAGGCTAACTTCGGCTTCGTTTCCAAGTACAAGAAAGACCAGAGCACGCCCAGCGGTCAGACCGAGTTCCAGTTCAAAGCCGGCAACCTGAACTTCCACTCCGGCACTTACGAGTGGCTTGTCCTGGCCGGGCACAAGGCCATGTACAAAGGTACGGGCACTATCAACGGCGGTGGCAACTACGGTTTTATGCTGAGCGCCATCGACGCCGACTTGACGCCGAGTGTCGACGACGACCAGTTCCGCATCAAGATCTGGGACAAGGGCAACAACGACGCAGTCGTCTATGACAACCAGATAGGTGCGGCCGACGACGACGATCCAACCACCACGATAGGCGGCGGCAACATCAAGATCCACAAAAGGAAGTAGCCCTTGAACTGCACTCGGTCGAGATAGCAACGTTTGGCCGATGCGTCGAAGGGATTCGATGGATTGCCCCTCCTCCCAGCCGGGGCTAGCAGCCCGTTGAAAAAGTCGTATTCGGCCGCGATATTTCTCTGAAGACTCATTCGATGACGATGTAAAATTGCATCGCATGTCGATGAAGAAGAAAAAGAAAAGTCGCCAAGAGACTTTATGGATTCCACACGATGCGGTTGCGTCGAGTCCTGGTCACCCTTTTTATGAGGAACTCGAGCGGGTACTTCGAGAGGAAGAGTTTGACTCGTTTGTGGAGTCGAAATGCTCGCCGTATTACGCGAAGAAGCAAGGTCGGCCGAGCATACCGCCGGGTGTGTATTTTCGAATGCTGTTGATCGGCTACTTTGAGCGCATCGATTCAGAGCGCGGGATCTGCTGGCGGTGTTCGGACTCACTGTCTTTGCGCCAGTTTCTTGGCCTTGGAATGGAAGAGCGAACGCCGGACCATTCGTCGCTGTCTCGGATACGGAATCGACTTCCGCTGGAAGTTCACGAATCTGTATTTGGATGGGTGCTAGAAATTCTAGCGTCGAGAGGGATGATAGATGGCAAGACACTGGGTGTGGACGCGACGACGCTGGAAGCGAATGCGGCGCTTCGGTCAATCGTTCGTCGAGACACGGGGGAAAGCTACGAATCGTATTTGAAGGAGCTTGCGCGCAAGAGTGGTATCGAAGAGCCGAGCCGAGCGGACATTGCGAAGTTGGACAAGAAGCGGCCAAAGAAAGGGTCGAACAAGGAGTGGGTGAATCCGAACGAGCCGGATGCGGAGATCATGAAAATGAAGAGCGGGGGCACGGATATGGCGCACAAAGCCGAGCATGCTGTGGACATGAGCGGGGAAGGTGCGGTAATTGCCGTGACGCTTCACGGAGGCGCGAAGGGTGACACAAAGAGCCTACCGGATACGCTGGAAAAAGCGCAGTCAAATCTGCAAGAGCTCGCGAACAACGCGGAATATTGTGAACGAATACATGAAGACGCGGGTCGCGAAGTGGTCGGGGACAAGGGCTATCACGGCAACGACATCCTGGTTGAGCTGGTCGAACAAGAATACCGGAGCTACATTTCGGAGCCAGAGCGAGGTGGCCGCAAATGGAAGGACAAACAGGCCTGCAAGCCGCCACCTACGCGAACCGACGTCGCATTCGCGGGACTCGAGGTAAGCGATTAATACGCCGTCGCGGCGAGTTACTCGAACGACCTTTCGCGCAACTACCTCGAAGCGGGAGGCATGCGACGAACGCATTTGCGAAGACACGAAAATATACTCGAGCGCCTTCACGCACGTGGCCGGATTCAATCTCGGGATTCTGATGCGCAATCTCATCGGCAAGGCCACGCCGAAGGAATACGCGGAGCTCAACGCCAGTCTGATCGCTGCTTTATTGCGCTTCGTCTCGACCATAGGCGCACGTTTTGCCCCGCTGCAATCCATTGGGCGTCTCAACTTGGCCGTTCCGCCGAATCACATCTTCCTTGAACTTGCCCACCAAACTTTCTCCGTGAGCAGAATCGGGACTTTTTCACCGGGCTGCTAGGGGGAGGGGCAGTTCATGGGCCAATTGGCACCGTTCGCCAGCCGTCGCTCTCGGTGAACTCTCGGGCGGCGAAGACCCAGATCATTACCTTCTTGTTGGCCCAATAGTCTGGGGTTGCCTGGGCACGCCGTAGCAGATTGATCCTCGCCGCAGTGGCTCCTGAGCCCCGCACGCCTACGAGGTCGACCGCGAAACCGAGTTCTAGAGCGAGTTGATCGGCGAGGCCGGCTCCCTCGGCGTGCATGTCACCGCCGGCGTGGAACACCAGCGTGTGACTGTCCCCCAACAAGACGACGGGGCTTGCAGGGCTGGATTCAGTTCCTACAAAACGCAGCGAGAGTTTTTCCTTGACACGTGAGGGTTCGTCCAAGGCCGTCCACAGGTCGCCGGTAATCTCTACCGTTTTCCACTCACTCTGAAAGTTTGTTTTTGGGATGTCCCCCAACTCGGTCCGGACCGAGTTGGCAATTTCCTCAGCGGCCAGGACCGTCGCAATCCCCGACCAGTGGGTGTCTTGTTGGCAATACATGAAACCATTCGAGTGCTCTCGGTTGGAGAGGAACAATGGCGTGAGGTCCAGGACCTTGATGCCCTTCTCACGAAGGAGCTCGTAAAACGCCTGATGATGAGTGTCGAGGCGCGGTTGGGTCGCCGCCGCGGGCCGAAGTTTGTCCGGGTAGACGATGGCCTTCGGCGGTACCGGCACGAGCACAAGCTTGACACCCATTTCGAGGAGCTGTTTGTGAAAATCGAGGATCGCCGGGAGCGGGTCCGCCCATTCGGGGCGTCGGGCCTTGCTCACCTGGGCTGCGGCCTCTCCCCAGAACTTCCCCGCGGCGAGGTGGCGCAATTCGGGGCCGAAGAACAACCAGCCCTCATTACCCTCGACGACGATACTTCCCTGCTCCTCGGCTGCCTGAGCTAGGGCCGACCATTCGGCTAAGACTTCGCTCGATGCGGGAGGTGAAAGGTCTGCGCCGTTGCACGACCCGATCAGCAGAGTCGCGCCCGTCACCAAGGGACCGATGCGCAGCAGACTCATTGCGGCGGCTGAGCGTTCTTGTAGATACGTCCGCCCTTCATGACGAAGACGACGTCCTTGACGCTGGTGATGTCCTCGCTGGGGTTCCCCGCGGTAGCGATGATGTCGGCTTCCATCCCGGGTGCCAGGATACCGATTTGATTTTGTAGGCCGAGGGACTCCGCGGCACGTGAGGTGGCACTGATGATCGCGTCCATCGGGTCCTGACCGCCATCCCGAACGCGATAGACGAACTCTTCGTGGTTCTTCCCGTGCAATCCACCCAGCGCGTCGGTCCCGAACACGATTTTCACGTGCTTCGCGAGGGCTCGCCGAAAAGTGTCGAGCCCGATCGCCATGCCTTTGTCCATGAAATCAAAACCCTCTTTGGTGTAGTTATCGATGCCGACGAACTTCGGCTGGTTAGCCAAGTAGTAATCAAGAAGAAGAAACTGTGGATCGTAGAACGTGCCGTTCTCTACCATCAGATCGAGGACATCATCCGTCAGAGCGTTTCCATGCTCGATCGTCGTGCAGCCGGCTAGCACCGCCGCCCGCGCACCATCGGCGCCTTGCGCATGAACGACCGAGCGTTTGCCTAGCGCCTTGGCCTCCTGGCAGGCGGCCTGGATCTGCTCGTCGGTCATCGTCTGCTTGCCGCCGTCACGGATGCTCGCTGTCGCGAAGAGTTTAACGACATCCGCACCCTCGGCGACCGAATTCCGCACGAACTCGCGGATCTCTTCGGGAGAACCCGTGCTCTTTCTTGCCATTCCGATCGTCAGGAGAAGCCGAGGTCCTGGATTCCCTTCCGCCAGCCAATCCCTGAGCTCGCGGTCGAGAAGCGCTCGATCAGGCAAGGCACCCAAACTCTGGACGGTCGTAAAACCGGCCATCAAATGCGCATAGGCGTTCGTGGCTCCGTAAAGAACGTAGCGTGAGGGTGCTTCATCGATCTCCGATGTAAGGCCGTGAAATCGATCGTTCGGCTCCATGTGGGTGCCGATGTGAATGTGGGTATCGATCCATCCCGGCATGACCGTCAGCTCGCCGAGGTCGTAGGTGACACCCTCCGCGGGGCCCGAGCCGACGCTCACGATCTGGGAGCCTTCAACCACGATCGTGGCGTCATGCAAGGTACGACCCTTCCCATCCAAGAGCGTCCCAGCTTTGATGACGATACGTTGCGTCTGGACCGCGCGGGCTATGTGCGGCAACAGGAGCGCAGCCAAGAGCGGCAGAACGGATCGCCACATCACGCTTTCACCTTCGGTTTCGTTAAGGACAGCAAATGAAAGCTCGCGACAAACACGACGAGCACGCAGACCGCCGAGACCAAGAACGTTTTGCTTTGTAAGGTCTCATATAAGATGCCGCCAAGGAGCAGCCCGACAATACTCGCGGCGCTTCCGACGCTACTCGCGAACCCCTGCACCGCCCCTTGGTGTTTGTCGCCGGCGACTCGAGAGAGGATAGCAAGAAACGACGGCCACATAAGGCCGTTTCCTAGCGAGAAGAGGCTAGCACCCACGAAGAGCCAAGGCCGGGCGAGCGCCGTCAAGCAAACGAAGGCGGAAGCTAGGATGATCGCGCCCACCAGCATTAAGACAACGTCCGGTACCTTCTTACTGACGCGGCTCAGGAGTGGCCCCTGAACGAGCACTGTCGTCAGGCCGACAAACGAAAAGAAGAACCCGATTTCGGTGATCGACCAATTCAACCCACGAAGCGCATGGACCGGGAAGGCAGTGTAGAAGAGGTTGAAGGCGATGAAGAGCACAAAATAGAGGGCCAGCAGGAACGCGACACCTTTGAGCTTCAAAACCGCTCTGAACGTGACGGCATCTTCAACGACGTAACAATCCACCTGCTCCTGTCCGAAGACCTTACGAATGTTTGTCCGCTCCGGGTTCTCCTCCAAAGCGCACGGGTTCGACTCCGGCAGGTGAACCGCGATGACATAAGACGCCGCGAGAGAGATGAGAAGAGCCGCCAACACGGGTATCACTTCTCCGTATGCAGTCGCCCCGAGCAACCCCGCGAGCGTCGGCCCCAGAATGAAGCCGAGATTTCCCGCGACCGCCATCTTGCCGAAGTTCACGTTCCGCTCGTCCTCGTCGGTGACATCGGCAAGGTAGGCATTTGCGACGGAGACGTTGCCGCCCGTGAGACCGTCCAAGGCCCTGGCCAGAAACAGGACGGCGAGCGGGAGGGTGAGCACAAAGCTCCCGACTAGCGGGGAGTCGACTTCAAGAAGCGAGGTCGCCGGCAGGAACAGCGCCCCGAGAAAGACGAACCACGAGGCGAGCGTTCCGATCTGGCTGACGAGCAGGATCTTGCGACGGCCCCGGACGTCGGACCAGCGGCCGAGGATAGGCGCACCGACCAACTGAAATGCGGAGTAAGTGGCGCCCATGGCGCCGTAGACGAGCGCATTGCCACCGAACGCGGTAACCAACGTCACCAGGAACGGAAGGACGATGCTAAAGCCCAGCGTGCCGATGAAGTTTACGAGCAGTATCGGGAAGAGTGAGACACGCTTCGCGCTGGCCATGAGCTCCTTTCGAGAGGAGCCAATTATAACGTCTGGACGCCGATTCCAGGCTTGTGCACACTTTTGGATCAGACCCCGGCGACATTTTGGGGTCAGACCCCGGTTACTTCTGTTACTTTTCGAAACTCGGTGCGCCAGGTCGGAAACGCGGGCGACCACGCCAATTCCTTCTTGGCTTTCGCGTTTACGGCACCGCGCTGCTGGGTCATGTAAAACACACCGTAACGGCCGACGGCGAGCCTCGCCAGGAACGTAGGTATTTTTCTGGGAGCGGGAGCATTGAGCACCGTCGCGTAGACCGGGAGCCATTCTCGAAGGAGTGTCGGTTCATCGTCTACGACGTTATAGATCCCGGGCTGACCGTGATCGAGAGCCATTACGGTCGCTGAAACCGCGTCGTCCACGTGAATGAATGAGAACACTCCCGAGCCGCGCCCGGCGATCGGGAGTTGACGCGCGCGAACCAGGTCCGCGACGGAACCGTCTTCGGCATAGGCGGTACCGGGCCCATAGAAGTACCCGTACCGAAGAACGACACCTTCCACTCCCTCGAGCGAGAGTACCTGTCGCTCCAATTCGGCGACGGCCTCCACGGAACGCCGCCACGGCCATGGCGCGTCCAGCCAGAGCGGGGCGTCCTCGTCCTTCACCGGTCCACCTTCAGGGGTGTAAACGAACGAAATGCTCTGGGCAACGATCCGACGCGCTCCGGCCAAGGCCGCGGCCTTTACTAGATTTCGGGTGCCCTCGGTGCGGATCCGGTCGTTCGGAGCGAGCTCCACCTCCATCTTCCGCGGGTCGATGGCCTTGGGTAGCGCGGTGAGCTGATGGATCACGACTTCCGGATTGGCTTTCAGCAGCACCTCCTGGAGTCCCTTGACGTCATAGACGTCGCACTCGACATAGTCGGCGCCCGGGACGGCGAGCCCCCTAGCCCGGTCCAGGTTGCGGGTCATGGCGGTCACGGTGTGACCCGCTTCGATGAGACGCGGAACGAGCCGCCGCCCGACGACTCCGGTGGCGCCTGCCACGAATACTCTCATTTTTCCCATCCTACTATCTCCGTCCCCATCTTACCCATTCAATCGGGTATCTTGTCTCCTACCATTGGGATCGGAGGGATGTCGTGACTAGCTTGAAGAAAAGACTCGAGGCCAAGCAGTCTGTCATGGGGGCGCTACTCGGCCTGAGATCCCCGGACGCCGCGGAGCTAATGTCAGAGGCTGGGTTCGACTTTCTCTTGGTCGATGCCGAGCACTCGAGCATCGGTCCGGATGGCATTTTGGAAATGATCCGGGCCATTGAACGGGGGGGCGCAACTCCTTTGGTGCGAGTGGGAGAAACTACCGCCGCCAACGTGCAATGGGCCCTGGACGGCGGAGCAAGGGGAATTCTCTTCCCGCGTGTGCGCTCCGTCGAGGACGTCCAAGAGGCGGTGTCTTTTTGCCGGTATCCCCCGGACGGTATTCGCGGGCTGGGACCGGGCCGCGCGAGCGGTTATGGAGCGAAGCTCCTAGAATACGCAGCCAATGCGAATGAAGAGATCTTGGTCATGATTCAGGTGGAAACCCTGGAAGCGGTCGAAAGCATCGAGGACATCGCGGCGGTTCCTGGAGTGGATCTGCTCTTCATCGGTCCGGGAGACCTCTCACAAGTTCTCGGCATCCCCGGGGAGCTACACCACCCCAAGATCCGGCAGATCGGGAGTCGGGTTCTATCGGCATGCGCGATGGAAAAAATTCCGGCTGGAATCCTGGCGTTGGACGAGAAAACAATCGCTTACTGGAAGGAACAGGGCGTGCAATTCTTCGCCACCGGCTCCGATGCTCTCCTCCTCGCGATGTCCTGCCGCGACTCGGTGGACTTGTGGAATAAGCTGAGCAAATAACATGCAGGCAGTTATCACCGACGGCTTTCGAGAAACATCCATCGAAGAGCAGGTCCTCGCTCCGGCGGGTATCCGCGTGGTTACGACAGAAGGAAGGCCGGAGGACGAAGCCCTCGAGCTGATCCGAGAAGCCGACGCTCTTTTGACCCTGGCCCGCCCGCTCTCGAGGGAGCTCATCTCCCAACTCACCCGCTGTCGAGTCATCGTTCGTTACGGTTCGGGGATGGACTCAGTCGACGTGAAAGAAGCGAAGGCGCGTGGAATCGTCGTGGCCAAGGTCCCGGATGCGTCGGTACAGGAGGTCGCAGCCCACTCGCTGGCCCTGCTGATGCTGTGCGCTCGCAAGCTTTGGGCCTTTCGACAGCTTCGGGACTTGCCCGTCGGCGATCCCGCCCCGGTAAACCCTCTGCGGCGCATGAACGAAACCGCTCTTGGCCTCGTCGGATTCGGAAGGATCGCGCAAACCCTAGCTGGCATGTCGGCTGGAATCTTCGGCAGCATCCGCGCCTACGATCCGCTCGTCGACACGTGGGATCCAAAATTGGATGTAGAACGTGCAGACTCGCTAGAAAACCTTCTCGAAAGTGCGGACTTCGTCTCGCTACACGTACCCCTCGACGAGAAAACCCGGCACTTACTCGGCCGCGCACAGTTGGCTCGAATGAAGCCCGGTGCGTCTTTGGTCAACACGGCTCGAGGCGGTCTGCTCGATGAGGTGGCGCTCGCGGAAGCCCTGGAGTCGGGGCACCTGGCGGGCGCCGGGCTCGACGTTTTGGAGGAGGAACCTCCGCCCTCGGACCATCCGTTGCTGGCCCTTCCCCAGGTCTACTACACCCCTCATCTGGCCTGGTACTCCGAAACGTCTCGCGTCGAGCTGAGACGTCGGGTCGCCGACGAAGCGCTTAGGGTACTAACTGGTAAGCCGGCCTTGAATCCCGTCGTCGCCTGAGCGGTCGCGACCTAACCACCCCAGATATTCTCGTAAACGCGAAGCCAGTTTCCTCCGAGGACCTTGTGAATTTCCTCCGTCGACCAGCCTCGTCCGATAAGACCCCGAGTCACGTTGGGAAGCTCGGTGATGTCCTCGAAACCCTTCACGAATAGCCAAGGGGGCTCTCCCACCATGGTTTTCGGAATGGTGAAGCGATCGATCTCGGCTTCTACCGTTGGCTCCACTCGCCCGACGACGAAATCCGGACCCAGGCCGACGTGGTCCACGCCCACCAGCTTGCGTACATAGTCGAATTGGTCGAGATGCTGCTCCAACGTGGCGTGCGGGCTTCGCGGAATGTGAGCATCCTTTCGGTCACGCACGTGATAGTCGCTAATGGCAGATATCCCTATGACGCCTCCGGTTTTCGCGATGGCCTCCATGAGCCCGTCGTTAATACAGCGAATGTTATTCACGATGGCCGCGACATTGGTGTGGCTCGAGATGACCGGAACCCCCGGTGCCATTTCTATGGCATCAAAGCTCGTCTTCTCGCTGGCGTGCCCGCCAATGTCCAGGACCAGGCCCAACTTGTGGATCTCTTCCACGAGCCGCCGACCGGCCTGGGTCAGACCAATTTCCGGATCGAGGACGCCTCCCCCAAAAATGTTGGAAACTTGGTAAGAGATGCCAATGATGCGAATGCCCAGCTGATAGAAGGCTCGAAGGGCGGTTGGAGGGGGCTCGCCCCTCGCCTCCGCCAACTCATTGGCCGACTGCCAGGCGAAGACCAAAGCGATCTTGTCCTGCCGATCGGCCTGACGTACTTCGGCTATTTTCGTAACGGGAACCATCTTGTCCGAGTGCGCGTCCAGAAAATTGTAGAGATCGGCGAATAGTTGAACGTCACCCAGACCGCCGGCGCCTACGCTCTTGGCCTGACAATTCACCCCTCCCGCCTTCAGCATCTCCAAATATTCCACGCTGAGCTCGGAAGGGTCGCATCCGTTGACCACCACCGTCGAGCGCTGAACTTCCCACGGATCCCGATCTAGACTCCGGTCTGCCAGGTCCTCCTGGGAAAGTCCTTGCCCTTCTCGCTCGAATGCCGTGGCCCTCCGCGTTGCGCCCGCCGCCATTGCGGTACCCACCGCCGCGGCCGCACTAAGGAACTCTCTGCGTTTCATCATCCCTCCCCCTCATTCCATTCCGGCCATGTTCACACTGTAGTATACACTGCGCACGAAGCGTTCGATATTCCCTTCCCACGGACCATCGAAGGAGGACGTTGGCTTCGAAGCCACGACTTCATCGACACTCTTTCCGTCGTTGATCATCGTCTGCACCCTGTCTCGGACCGCGATGAGCATATCCCGGAAGGCCCGTAAATCATCTGGAGTGGCGAGGTCCCCGTGTCCCGGGATGATTTTGGTTTCGGAGCTCGAGAGCTCGAGCACCCGCTCCGCGGCGTGAATCATGCCGTTCACATTGCCACCGAAGTCGACGTCAATGAACGGATACATACCGTTGAAGAAATTATCTCCCATATGGAAGACCCCGGCCTTGGCGAAGTAGATGATGGAGTCGCCATCGGTGTGGGCGTGGTGGATGTGAAAGATGCGGATATCATCACCGTTCCAATGAAACGTCACCGCGTCGGTAAAAGTGATTCGGGGTAAGGCGTCTGGCGGAGAAGCTGGCGTCTCATCCTGTCGGAGGATTTCGCGAAACTGGTCCACGCTCATCCGTTGCCGAACGTTCTCGTGGGCGACGATCATGGTCCCGCTCTTTCCAAAGTTCTCGTTTCCACCCGTGTGATCGCCGTGGAAATGGGTATTTACTAAGAAGCGCACGCCGTCTTCGGTGACGGTGCGGATTGCCGCCTCGATCCGTTCAGTGAGGGGCGCGAATTGATCGTCCACCAGGAACGTGCCGTCCGAACCAGTGGAGAGACCGATGTTGCCGCCTCGCCCGGCCAACATGTAGAGACCATCCTTGATGGGGACGACTTCGATCTTGACGTCCGCCCACTCGTCTTGCGCACGGGAATCGGCGGGAACCGCGAGACTACCTAGAGCCAAAGCAACCAAAATCCATCGCACACCTGTCATTCGAAGCCCTCCATCGCCAAGACCTTCGGCCGGCTAACCATACCGCGTTGCCCCACTCTTGGCCAACCGCTTTGCGTTAGACTGTCGCCGATGACTCCGCTGCGGCCGGTAGCGCTCGAAGAAGCCCGGGCGGCCGCCGAACGGCTGAAAACGATCGCCCTGCGCACACCTCTGATTCGTTTGAACGTCCAAGACGCTCCGGCCGAGATCTACCTCAAGATGGAGAACCTTCAGCCCATCGGGTCCTTCAAGATTCGACCGGCGGGAAACGCGATCTTCAGCCTTTCCCCGTCGCGGCGTGGCGACGGCGTTTACACCGCAAGCTCGGGCAATATGGCACAGGGCGTCGCTTATGCGGCCCGAGAGCTCGGCATTCCCGCAACCGTATATCTTCCGCAGGACGCCGCCTCCAACAAAGTCGAGGCGCTGAAGAGACTCGGCGCTCGCATTCGCTCCTTGCCGAACGACGAATGGTGGCCGATCATCGACAATCACGGTCATCCCGATGAGAAAGGCGTCTTCGTGCATCCCGTCGCCCAGCAAGATGTGATCGCCGGGGATAGCACGGTAGGCCTAGAGATCGTCGAAGATCTACCGGACGTCGACACGGTGTTGGTGCCTTTTGGCGGAGGTGGCCTGGCGTCCGGAGTTGCGTCGGTCTTGCGAGAATTGAAGCCTAACGTCCGTGTGCTGGGAGCAGAATCCGATCACAGCACTCCGTTGTCGGCCTCGCTCGAGACCGGCCGGCCCGTCGAGCAACCTGTCGAGAAGAGCTTCGTTTCGGGAATAGGGATCGGCAGAGTGCTGGAGGAGATGTGGCCCTTGGTGACCGAGCTGATTCAAGATGCCGTCATTGCGAGTGCGCGGGAAATCGTGGACGCAGTAGCCCTCATGTCCGAACGTCACCGCATCGTCGTCGAAGGGGCCGGTGCGGCTCCTGTGGCCGCCGCGCTAGCCGGCCGAGCCGGAAGTGGAAAAATCGTCTGCGTTCTGTCCGGCGGCAATCTCGACACGAAGTATTTGGTCGATATCCTCGAAGGCCGGATTCCCCAACCCTAACGTCAGTACCGGGCTTACTGCGTGGGAACTCGAGGCCGGAGTCCCCCCGGTTGCCCTGCCGAGGGGACCCATACCGTTTTCGCGTGCCGAATTCGGCGTTCCCTTAGGAAGTGGACTCTTCTGCGTGGACCTTAAGCGGAGCTGAGACACGGCCGCGAAGCAGGGCGTAGCTCGCACCTAAGATGGCACCATAAATGAGGTGGCCGATAAAACTGGGAAGCATCTGCGCTGCCGCGGCGGCATTCCAGTTGACACCTAGGCCCATTCCCATGAAAAGAGGCATGAAGGTTAATGGCCCCAGCAGCCACCAGGCTCCTCCATAGGCGAGACCACGGCTGAGCCCGCCTGCGACGTTTCGGATAGATCCATCGAAAAGCACACCAAAGACAGCGCCGATAAAGGCACTGATACCCATGTGCACGATGAACCCAAATCCTGCAGACGGGTGCCCAGCCATCTTGCCAATCATGGGCAACATTCCCATCAGCCCCATCATGGCTCCGAAGACGGCGCCGCCCGCCAGTCCACCGTAAATTCCTAACTTCATTCCGTTCGTGTTCATCTGAAAACCTCCTTGGCGATTCAGATCCGGTTTAAGGCAGGTTTACCTCCCGGTTTTTGAGATGCGCTCGGCTTTCTTGCTGTAACCTGCTGTCTGATTGACCTTCACTTGCGAGTCGCCCAAGCCCGACCTAGGATTGGACTATCACCAGCGATTGACGCGGCATCTCCCTGCCCGTCTATTGAGTGCAGCGAACCTTCGATTTCTTACACCCTGGATCGATGAGAGTCGAGTTGTGATGACGACGAAGAACTCCGAGACCAAGGCGTCCCCGACGGATGATGTCGAGTTCGCGGCGCGAATTCGAAGCCGAGATCGCGAAGCCATCGAGGAAGTGGTACATAGCTACATGGGGCAGATCCTTCGTGCTGCACGGGCATCAGGCCTGAGCCCTCAGGCTGCCGAGGACGTGACCCAGGCCACGTTCGTGACGTTCATTGAGGTAGCCCCACGCTTTGAGGGAAGGTCCCACGTACGTACCTTTTTGTTCGGCATCCTATACAAGAAGATCGCTGAGGCTCGTCGCAAAGCGAAACGCGAACAGCAAACAGATCCCATCGAGGACGTCATGGAAAGTCGATTCAAGGCCGATGGAAGTTGGCAACGTGCCCCGAGAGTTGCCGACCTCCAGCTCCACGACGCAGAAATCCGACAGGCTATCGACGGCTGCCTCGAACGCGCGTCCACTCAGCAGAGGTTGGCCTTTGCGCTTCGTGAAGTCCTAGGGTTCACAACGGAAGAAATCTGTAACATTCTCGACGTTTCACGCACTAACTTGGGAGTTCTTTTGTACCGTGCTCGCAACCGCCTTCGGGAGTGTCTGGAGGCGAAGAGCGTGAGGAGGCAGGCATGATGCTAAATTGCCGTGAGCTGGCACGCATCGTCGCCAGCGACGAGATCGTCGAGGCCGCGTGGCCCCGAAAGTTGGGGGCACGGGTTCATTTGCTGATGTGTCGGCACTGCCGCCGCTACGCCGCGGAACTTCGCGCCATTGGCGCGGGGGCCCGGCGGTCGTGGGGCGCGGAAGCCCGAGACCCAGGAAGGCTCGAGCAGCTGGAGAGGAAGATCCTGGGGCGCTTCCCGAAGGGGTCGGCGGACTCCAGTGCGTCGGACAATTAAAGGGCGGGGAATATCCCAACCCTACGATAGTCAACAAGGAGTGCCCCTCCGCGGCGGAACGGCTTCCTGAACTCAGAACGAGGAACGAGAGCTGTCGGGGGCGCCAGCTCCGTTCCCCTGCCAGGATGCCCTAAAGCTTAGTCGGCAACGACAGACTCCATACGGCCGCGAACGTGGTAGGTGCTTCCGGGGCTGACAAAAATAGCCATCCGGATAGTGTGATATCCATCAAGCCGAATTTCAATTTCGTGTTTTCCGGCAGGCAGATAGAGTCTCTGAAAGACACCGTCGAAGTCATCTACGACACCGGCGTGCGCCTCGTCCACATAAACTTCAACCTCATCGCGGGATTCCTTCGGGTCGACTTCGATCCGGACGGCTCCTTGGTTGGAGTTACGGTTCGCCCCATAACCATAGGGACCGTAACCACCATAACCGTACGGTCCGTAGCCACCATAACCAAAGCCATGCCCGTAGTAGCCATGACCGTAGTAGCCATGACCGTAGCCATACCCGTAGTAGTGCTGGGCATCGGCCTTGGCCGGCAGTAATACGGTTGTCGCCGCGGCTATTACCGCCACTAAAGCCAAAGTCTTCAATGTGTCTAGCATTAGAGTGTCCTCCTCATAGTGAGTGCGCCTTAGCACCCGCTCCCGATAGTGAGTGCGACGGAGGAAGGAATTCTTACGCTCGCGTGGCCGGAGAACGACGGCCTCACCTGTACCAGGGAGGCCAAGGCGCAGGTCTTTGCCCATTAAGGCGTAAAAGAGCCAATTCAAGGCGTAAGAAATCGTCGCCTTCTTGCACTCACTATCGAGCGAAGGAAGAGAATGTCCCAAAGCCGAGAAGCCGGCTTTCTATGGAGGTCTTGAGATGATCACGAGAGATATTAACGGCAGGAAAAGGCCCGAAGGTTGGGTCGAGCGCAGACGCCGCATTCGGAAAACGTTCGACAAGACAGAGCACGAAGCCGCAACTGAAGGGGGCGAAGCGAGAGAATTGCACTCCAACCAGGAGGCCTAAGGCCTGGGCAGCAAGGCCTTTTGTTCGTGAGGATGGCAGAAAACAAAGGCATTGTTAAGTCTTTCACTGACAGCGGCCCGTTGTGAGGGTAGAGTACAAGTGGAGGTATTCGCGGGAAGGGAGGCCCGTGGCCCCGAATACAGGAGCTAGACCAAGTGATGAAACAGACGGCGCGAGAGGTACAAACCCACGAGACGACTAAGCGGGTTCATTGTTCGGAGATCTGGGGCGGCATTCGGAACTTCGATAACGACGTCGCTACCAGGCCGGTAACGACGAGTCTATTTTCGAGTTCCTCTAGCGGAAGAAAAGGCGGAGATATCTACTATTTCAGCGTCTGCGACAACGACGCAATCGCTCGGATCGCACTCGCCGACGTGTCGGGCCATGGAGATGGGTCAAGTCTTAATTTTCCTGTCAAATCTCCGTACGGTTCCCCGCGCTCGGTTAAGCTGCTGATTCCTTCGACGTGCCTTGCGGGAGAAGCTCGTTGCGAAGCTCCTCGACTTTCCTAGCGGCGAAGACATCCATCCTCACGCCGCGCCATTTGTTTGCGACGGCCAAGAGCACAGCGAACGAGAGTTTCATCGCGGCCTCACTCGGTGAAGAAGTGAGGAATGACCTTTGTGCGACGTTTGTGCTCTCCGAACGTGCGCTCAAGTAGATTCGACGTGCGAAGCCTTTTGTGATGCGCCGCAGGAAGGCGTAGCGCCTGAAGACACGCTTCGAGGGTCTCTTCCATGCACTTCATCGCGCTCGGGAATCGTTGACGGTACCGAGCGATCACCTCCCGACCCTTCTTCAGCCCTTGCTCGTAGCTGTTCGCATGGAACGACTCAAGGATGGCCGCCTTGAGTTCGTCGCGCACTTCCTTCGGAGCCTTGCCCAGGATGTTCTCGAGGCGGTGCTTCTGGCAACGTTGCTTGAGGCTTCGAGGGAAGACCTCTGCGATCGCTTTGAGCACTCCAGGATTCCCGTCCGTCACGATGAGCAACGGCTCCCTCATTCCTCGGGCCACCATCTCCTGCAAGAACCCCTTCCAGTTCTCGTAGGATTCTCGGTTGCCGACACCGATATGAAGAAGAACTCGCGTCCCATCAGCGCGATAGCCGGTCGCAACGAGGATGGGCTCTTTCCTCTCCGCTCCTTGGTGGTAGCGCAGGTACGTGCCGTCGAGCTCGAGATACAACAGCTTCTCGTTCGAGACAGACGATCCCGTTTTCGAAACGCCTCGAAATCCTCCGACAGACACCGTGTGACCCGGCTCACCACCGACTTCGAGACACCCGTGCCGCTCAGCACGTCCGCGAACGTCGCCTCAATGTCACGCGTCGACATCCCGTGGACGTACATCCGCGCGATCAGTTCATCGAGTTTCTCGGTCCGGCTCACGTAGGCGTCGAGAATCTTTGACTGAAACACCTTCTCTGTTTCTCGTACCTGCGGCACTTGCACCGTTACCGCTCCCTCGCCCGTGAGGACCCGATGCGACTCATACCCGTTGCGTCGTCCCTTCTCCTTCGTCGTTGCCGGAGCGTTCTCATAGTAGTTTCGACCCAACGCCTCCGTCACCTCGCGCTCCAACGCATATTGAAGCATCATCTGAGCTCCCGACCGGACGATCTCCGAGAGATTCATCTCCCCAAATACCAGTTGTTCCTCGAACTGCTTGAGCAATCGCTGACTCGGTAGTACCTTTCCCATGATGTATGGTTCTCCTTTTCTGTCCCCATGACCGGGACGGGTTTGAGCTTGGGGAACCATACATCGTTTTTCTTTGACAGGAATCTTAAGACATCACCTGGAGATGCCGTGACGAGCATGAGCCAATGGATTTACGATGGGCTCGCGGCGAGAATGAACATTACCGATACCAATAGTATTCTTGCCGACTTGAACCGCCTTGCCAACGAGTTCGGACGCAAGGCCTTCACCACCGCGGTCCTGCTCAGCTTTCGGAAAGACAACTCCACCCTGTACTTCTCCTACGCGGGACACCCTCCGGTATGGATTCGTCGGAAGACAGACGGGGTGTGGCGGCCTCTCGTCGAGGAGCCGCAGACGGAGGCTAGCAACCTACCCCTGGGTATGTTCGCTGAATCTGCCTATGATCAGAAACAGCTCCCACTGAGCTCGGGCGATCGATTGTTCGTGCATACCGACGGCATCACGGATGCCTTCGACACCAACGGTGACCAATTCGGGGAGGATCGACTTCGATCCGTTCTGACGGAAGCGGGGGACAAAAGTTTGTTCGAGCTCAAGCACCGCGTTCTGGCTGCGATTCGCTTGCACACCGGGGGCACGTTAGGCCACGATGACGTGACTCTAATGGCGGTGGAAGTTAATTGATGTGTCGGGTCTAGAATGGTGAGAAGAATTTCTAGTACCACGCTGGCGGTGGTCCTTTGGACCCTCTGGGCTCCCCAGCTCTTCGCACAAGATCACGCGCCGCCCAAAGTGCGCGTGACACCGGATTATCTTTCGGGACCAGAAGCCGAAGCGGCAGCCCTATTCGCAAACGTACTGCCAACCGTGGTGACGATCTTCACCGCGAGCCGGGCCGTAACACCCGACGGTGGACAAGACGAGCGGGGCATCGGGAGTGGGGTGCTCATTTCGCCGGAGTGCCATGTCCTTACCGCGGCTCACGTGATCGAAGGTGCGGATGCCATTCTAGTGAAGACTCACGACGGAAACTTGCACGCAGCGGAGCTTCTCTATAGCGAGTCAGGCGCGGACATTGCTCTCATAAAACTGGTGGTACCCGAACCGGAGCTCGCGCACGCCCGACTCGGTGACTCCGATCGGCTGGCGGTGGGACAATGCCTGTTCGTCATCGGCGCTCCTTTCGGTTTAGAGCTCCTTTTCCGTCGGGCACATCAGCGGCTTCCGCGAGTTCGACCGCCTCTATGACGGCACGATTCTGGCAGAGTTCATCCAGACCGACGCCGCCATCAACTCTGGCAACAGCGGTGGACCGGTCTTCAACTCCCAAGGCGACGTCATCGGTATTGCTTCTCGAATCCTAAGCGCATCCGGGGGCTCGCAAGGGCTAGGTTTCGTGGTGGCCATCAACACGGCGAAGCAGCTCCTGTCCCTCGAAGACCGCGCCTGGATGGGTATCGAGTCGGTCTTCCTGTCCGGGGAAAAACTGGGCCAACTGTTCAACCTGGATCTGGAAGGAGCCCTACTCGTTCAGCGCGTCGTCAAAGGTGGCCCGGCCGATAAGGCAGGCTTGCGGGGAGGCTCCATCCCCGTCAGTATCCAGGGACAAGAGATTCTGCTCGGTGGTGACTTGATCTTGGAGCTGGGCGCCCAGGAAGCCTGTCACAGTGCGTGCCTGGTGCGCGGCGGCAAGAGATTGGGGGGACTGGATCGCATCCCCGTGAAATTCCTTCGTGGCGGCAAAGTCATGGAGGCCGTCATCAATGTGTCGAACACCCGCCGTAACTTTTTAAAACCAGCCGCCACCCCAAACCGAGGTGTCGGCGAACAGCTGATCCGGAACGAAGAATCGCCCCGCCCCAGGGTTTAAGGAGGAAACTGTCTTACGTAGTGATCGTAGGTAAGCTGCACCCTAGACACATAGGCAACCACCTCGGAGCCACGAACGTATCCATACCTCGCCGTGCGATGATAGCGCGGCTGCTCCAATAGAAGCATCGCTTTTTCGGTCTGACCGAACCATCTATCGGCGTCAAACCTCATGCGAGTCGCCAGACGACGAGCGTCCTCCACGTGACCCTCGCCCGCGTTGTACGCCGCCAAGGCGAATCGAATTCGATGCTTCAAGTCAATTCTCCGGTCAGTCCTCGAAAGCAGCAGGGACATGTATCTAATGCCCGCGTGGATGTTCGTGTCGGCGGCGCGGATATCCTCGAATCCCAGCTCCTGGGCGGTTCGCGGCATCAACTGAAACAGACCTTCCGCCCCTGCCCAACTGCGGCTCCGAGGGTCGAAGCGGCTCTCGCGGAACGCCTGCGCCGCCATGAGTCGCCAGTCCAAGTTGTATTGCTTGGAGTACCTCTTGATGAGTCTGTCGTAGGGCGTGAGGCGCCCGGTCTCGGAGGCGCGCCTCTCCTTGGCCCGTCGAATACCCGCGCTGTTCTGAAAATACCGCTTGAATATGACGTTATACGCCAATCCCCGGTAGGACTTGGAAATGAATCCGTCGAGGAAAGCCCGGAGCTTGGGATTGTTCTTACGAGTTCCGAAAGCTATCTCTCTAGGATGTGGTTCCTCGTCGGAGTCGACCAGCGAGGGCAAAAATACTGCGGGCTGCACATCGTCTCGATAGGCGAGCTCCGCATCCAGGAGATGGGAATCGGCCACTGTTAGAGGAATCGTCCCCTCACCGACCGCGGCCACCAGATCCTCGATCTCTAGCTCCTCCGATGCCTCCACGATCGTAAACGGCCCGACCACGTCCTGGAGCGCTTGCAGCGTGCGAAAGTAGCTCGTGGATCTCTGCACGTGAATCTCTCGCCCGGTGAGATCCTCGATGGAACGAAGTGGTTCCTCGGTGTCGGCGGGCTCGACAATCACTTCATGCACATACAAATAGGGGCGCGTGAAGGCGATCTGTTCTTGGCGGTCGGGGGTAATCGACATGCTGGCCGCGATCACATCCCCGCGGCCTTCGAGAAGCCAGGGGATGAGGTCCGCGAATCTCGGCGGCACAACCATCTCGAGACGCACCCCCGCGTCGCGAGCCGCCATCTCTGCAAGTTCGTAGTCGAAACCCATCAGCCTGCCGCGATAGAGAAAATAGTTCACGCTATTGTTCCGCGTCAGCACTCGGATGGATCCTCGCCGCTCTATCGCGTCCAGGTCACCCGTGCTGGTCTCCGTCGAATGCTCGGTCACGAAGTGGCCAATCACAAAACTATTGGCAGCGGCCAAGAGCTCGGGGTTTTTCTTCCGGACCGCCCATCCCACTTGTCTTCCTTCCGCAATGGGAAAGAGCCGCACGACCTCGGTGTTATAGCTTTCGATCTCTGCGAGTTGGTTGCTATCGACGACCGTCAGAGATCGGCGTCCTAGGGTCACGTCGTTGACGATGGATTCGGTATCCCGTTCCTCTTCGACGTAGATGACCCGAAAATTCAAGTGTAGTTCTTCGTCAAGTTCGCGAAGCGTCCGAGTAAAAGAGGAGCTCCGGCGTACGTGAATCTCGCGTCCCACAAGATCCCCCATGCGCTGCGGCAAGTCGGGATCGCCCTTTCGCCCCACCAACCACTCGGACACGGTCGCCGTCGGCCGCGAGAATGCTACCAACTGAGCGCGCTCGGGGGTCATGGTGAGTTGGGCGGCTACCAAATCTGCGTAACCCCGCAGCAGTAGATTGAGCACCACGGACCGGTCTTCGACTCGTATGAGCTGCGCCCTTACCCCAAGCTGCGTCGCAAACGAAGCCGCAAGTTCTTCCGCTCCTACCGCAGTTCCACCACGGCGAAGCGTCTCTGTGGTGGCCGCGGTCACCAGGACGCGGAGCGTCCTCCGTTCTCGGATGCGAGCGAGATCAGCGGTGTCGACGAAGAGCCCGGACGACTCCCTCGGGGAGCTGTGAATGAAGATTTCGGCTGGACCCTCGGAAGGCGCGCGACGCTCGCAGGCAAGGAATAGGGTGGTCGCGGCTAGCAGGGTCGCGGCCGGCGCACGCCACGACATGGGCGCATTATCTTGAAGGCGGCCCCCCACAGGCAAATGTGTGGGTGGGATCATCTGAGTGCTAGTTGCTCAATTCTCCCCACGTCGGCGTTTCAAGCTGCACGTCTTCGTTCGCTAGTTCGGTGCGGCTGATGCCGTCATACTGATCCGCCACATCTGCCCAGGGGCGTAGGCGCACGGAGATTTTATCTCCAGTACGAAACTGCGCGGCGTCCTGGAGGACGTGGTCGCGCATTCCCCAGATGTAGACCACGGCCTCTCCCCCACTCACGCCAGCTTGATCGCTCTCGAGATTACCCAGGTGCACAGCGGTGATGTGGTCCGCGTAAGGAACCGTACCCGGACGTGGAATCGGTGCGATTTCTCGGATGATTCCGGATGCCACGACCTCTCCCCCGGGTTCCGGAACGAAGAACTGCCCGGGCGTGGCTTCGCCCAGACTGAGGTCCACAAGCTTCCAATCGCCAACGGCTAGCTCGCGTTCCGCAAACTGGAAAATCACGAGCCGCTTTCCCGCGAGGCGATCCCGTCCGCTCGCGAGCTCCCGTCCCAGAAGCTCCCTTGTCGCAAACGCTCCGTCGGCATTTTGAACGATCCGATCGATGGGCCGTTGCATGAGAAAGCTGAGCTGCTCGGCGAATCCAGCGGAGTCTCCCCAACCCATCTCGGCCAGCGAATAGATATTGCTGAAGCTGTCGCCGAGGAGAAGGACATCTGCAGAGCGGCTCGCTTGCCAAGATGCCTCGTTAGCGGTGCGAATCCGTCGCACTCGGATCGGTTCCTTTGGAAACCGAGATTGCCCTTCAGGCAAATCCAACATACGTGCCACGTCACCCAGGTTTGCGACGTCGAAGTTCTCACGAACGAGGTCGCGGACGGGCACCGGCGGTAGGTCGACGGTCTGCGCGATGAAGTCTCGGAGATGGGCCGCCACCAGCTCCATGGCTTCAGGCCTCCAATGGGTGTCGGTCATTAAGTATTGGTGCGCTCCGGATCGTCGTTGGGCTTCCGCTAGGACCGGGGCTGGGTCGAAGACCAGTACACCGCGCTCCTCCAGCTCCTCAACAAAGGAAGCATAGGAAGGTGGCCGCAGCGGATCGCCAACTCCTTCGAAACGGCGGCTGAATCGTTCCGGATGAATCGACGGCTTCACGGGCGTGGCCATCACGATGAGTTGAATGTCCCTCTGTTCTAGTTGGATCTTTAGCTGCAGGATCGCCCGGCGTGGATCGGAAGCGTCCACAAAGCTGGGCCCGGTCAGATAATCGAGACTGTCCCGAAAGAAGAGCCATGGCCCGCGCCCGATGTAAGCCTGCTCGTTGCCAGCGCCGAGGTCGGCGAGAAAGTATTGAACGGGCGGCCGTAGCAACCGCGCAAGAAGCGTCTTTTCGCCCGTATCGTCGTCGAAGCGTTCAAGCTCCTGGATGACCACACGGTTCTTCCGAAAGGCTCGCGTTGGCAACGACGCGTGCGCTTCACCCCTGAGTGACGCCACCGGCGACGCTACGGCGCTGACGAAGCGGGATACACGGCGTCGCAGGCTGTCCGAGCGGTCGTGGACGATTTCGGTGAGTAAAACGCCACCGACCAGCAGAACAAACTGGCCCACTAGCAGCCAAGCGGTCCCGCGCCCGACCGTCGTGTGGCCGACTTCCCTTCGGGCTATCTCCTCCCGGGTCTGTTGCAGCGATTTCTCGGTCATATCAGAAGATGAAATAGATGAACGGGTTGAATCCTTGTGTCGCTAGCACCGCGATCGAGGTCAGCCACAGCCCGACTATCGCAACGGCCTTCAGCGGCGTAATGGTGCGAGTCCAATCCCACGTCTGCGGACACGTCCACGTGATGACAGCGGCAAGAAGAACCGTGCCCAAGTAGTACGGTTGATACAGAATCCCACTCAAGAGTCCGGCAGTTTCGTGCACCGCCTCCAATCCGAACATACTTCGAAGATAGAGGAGTGCGGCGGGCAGATCCTCCGCCCGGAAAAACACCCAGGTGATCAGCACGAGCGTAAACGTCACGGCGCGGCGGCCGACCGCTGGAAGCCAACGGTACGGAGGGGACTTTCCGCGCAGACGCTCCGCGGCAAGCAAGAGACCGTGCAGGCCTCCCCAGATGACGAAGTTCCAGGCCGCACCGTGCCACAGCCCCCCGAGCAACATGACAATCGCCAGGTTCAGATAAGTCCGTCGCCGTCCGCGTTTGTTCCCACCGAGTGGAAGATAGAGGTAGTCCCGGAGCCAGGTAGACAGCGAAATGTGCCACCGCCGCCAGAACTCGGTGATCGACTGCGCGAGGTAGGGAGAATCGAAGTTCTTGGAGAAGACGAATCCCAGCATGAGCCCCAACCCGATCGCCATGTCCGAGTAGGCGCTGAAGTCGAAATAGATCTGGAACGCGTAGCCGATGACGCCGTACCAGGCATCCACGACGCCAACGGATCCGGCGTTGAATGCGACGTCGGCTACCTTCCCGCATGGATTGGCCAGGAGGATCTTCTTCGCAAGCCCAACGCTCACGAACGCGATTCCGCGGGCGAATTTTGTCACTGTGTGCGTTCGCTGCGAGAGTTGTTCGGCCACTTCCGAGAATCGGATGATCGGGCCAGCAACGAGCTGCGGAAACATCGAGACATAACAGGCGAAGTCGATAAAATTGCGGAGCGCGCGGGCGTGCCCCCGATAGACATCGATGGTGTAGCTCATCGACTGAAAGGTGTAGAAGCTGATCCCCAGCGGCAATACGACCGTGATGGCCCTTTGTATCTCGAGCTCAGGCAGCCCGAGCCAGGTCACGATCGCGTCAAAATTGCCGGCGGCGAAATTGAAGTACTTGAAAAAACCCAACAAGGACAGGTTGGAGACGATGGAGAAGATCAACGCGGTTCGCTGTGCCCGGGACCGCGGGTCCCCCGGCTCGAGCTGTTGGATAGGACTCCCCCCGTCGCGCAAGCGGTGTTTGGAAATCGCCAGCCCGCAGAAGTAGTCGACCGTGGTGGATCCCAATAGCAAGAAAACAAACAGCGGGTTCGCCCACCCGTAGAATAAGTAGCTCACCAGGGTGAGAACGAGGTGCTTGGTGCGGCGCGGGACCGCGTAGTAAAGCAGCAGTGCAGCGGGGAGAAAATAGAAGAGGAAGAGATACGAGCTAAAGACCATCAGCTAGCTGCCGACATCGTAATAGAGGCGCAGTTCAAATTCGTCGCTGTCCATGACGAGGCGCTCGCCCTCGAGCTCGTGGTGCTCATCATACAGCCCGAGCGTCATTCGGTGAAGACCGCCTTCTTCGCGCGCCGCGGTGTCTAACACTTGGCCGTCTCGAATTACCCAGTGCGCCACGAGTAGCTTCTTTTCGTCGTAGCTCCCCTCGATCACTGCGACGATTTCGTACTCGTTGACGAGCAATGCGCTGCGGTAGGGCGAAATCGAATCGGGCGTGGGGATCGGGAAAGCCTGGAGAACACGCGCCTCGACCACAAGGCGCTCGCGGGAGTTTTTGTCCGGCACGTGTGAGGGCCCACGCTGTGGATCTCGCCCCACGCGGCCCGCCGGCCGCTCACTTGGGTCAATCCAAGCGTCCGGATAGAAATCGGCGCGTCGGTTGTCCGACACCTTGACCCAGGCCTCGACCGTGGTGAAATCAGCTGAAAACCGCCCCAAGTGGATCTCGACCTGTTCACCGCCGCCACGGATCTTGTTCGACGCAGTGCCCACCGTGTAGGGGCCAGTTATGGTAAGGAACCGGGGGTGGTTGGCCCATCGGGGATGGTAAATCTCGTAGCCATCGATTCCGGGCGCATTATTGATGTCGACTCGCCATCTTTCGTCACTCTCCAGATCCACCATGGTTAGCTTCCGGTGAGCGCCATCGAAATACCAGAAGAGTGGGTCGGCACCCGCTGACAGAGAGGTCCAACATCCCCTCCCTTTCCGATCCCAATCGCCCTTGGGGAGCTCCACCACACCGGCCCCAGGCCAAGGAAAGAGCCCGCCCGCGAGGCGGCCATCATCGGATACCTGAAATGTGTCCCCGCTGACGCGACGCCGATCCCACACCACTTCGTTAACATCCCATCGGTCGATTTGGTGTCGGGTCACGACTCCATAGGTGACGGGATCGGTTTTCTCGTCCGTACCAACGTAGACCCATTCAATATTCGTCTCTGGATCGATCCACGTTTCGAGGGCGAACCCTTTTCCGAGCTTGCGTAGGCCGGATCCATCCCAGTTCACGACGAACACCCGGTCCCGAAGACGGTTCGAAAACACGACGCGGTTGCCGAGAGGCGCAATCAGGGGCTTGGCGTAATTGCCCGGGGTGTCGACGATGGGGTGCTCGCCTCGACCGTCGTGGCTGTCGTAGCCCATCAAGCGCAGCTGGTCGGCCCGACTGCCGATGTCGGTCCCGTCGCCAATGTCCTGTGTCCAGACGATTCGGGTTCGTGCCCCGGTCAACCGTTCAATGTCACTTGGCTTCGCTGACGCCAGCCGCGTACTTGCGCGTGCCTGGTTACGTTTCCCGGGGTCCTCGGACGGCGCACACGATGTGGAAACAGCGAGGGCGAAAGTAATGAACAGTGATTTCTTTCGAGTCATGCTCCACTCATTTTCTGGCAGCGGCGTAGAACCCGCAAGTTGCTTACTCTAGCGCGTCGAAGTCACGTACACTAGTCGTTGGAGGCGGATACCCCGCACCGTCTGGAGGGCCCTATGGGATTCGTACTCACTATCTTTGGCATCGTCGCCGGCGCTGTCATCCTCGTAGTTGGTTGGGCGGTGGCCATTTACAACGGCCTCATTCGCCTGCGAAACACCTGTGACAACGCCTGGAGCGACGTCGACGTCCAGCTGAAGAAACGATACGACCTGATCCCCAACCTCGTCGAAACCGTTAAAGGATACGCGAAACACGAGAAGGCTACCCTCGAGAGCGTGATCCAAGCCCGGAATCAGGCCATCGAAGCGCCCACGCCCGACGCCACAATCGCCGCAGAGAACGTGTTGACGGGCGCTCTGCGGCAACTCTTTGCCCTTTCGGAGGCCTACCCCGATTTAAAGGCCAACCAGCACTTCATACAGCTTCAGGGCGATCTCACCCAGATCGAAGGCGACATCGCCAATGCCCGCCGCTACTACAACGCAGTTGTCCGGGACTTCAACACGCGGCAACAGACGTTCCCGGCCAATATCATTGCCGGTTCGTTTGGCTTCCAACCGCGGATGTTTTTCGAGGCCGAGGAGGAAGATCGGAAGTCCGTTAAGGTTCAATTCTAGCGAACGAGCCAAACGTGAGCACTTTGCGGGTCACTTGCCTCGTCTGGCTGGTCGGGGCCGCAGCCCTCGGAGCGGCACGACTTGCGAGCGCGACCGAGATCCACCAGTTCGATGTTTCGATTGTCCTCAACGCTGACAGCACCTTCGTCGTCACCGAAACGATCGAAGTCGACTTCGGCAACCTGCGGAAGCACGGCATCTTCCGGACGATCCCCATTGACTACGACCGGACGGAGACCGTTGCGGGCGTCCCGATAACCGCTCGCTACTCCATCCGTCTACACGTCTTGAATGTAAGGGACAAGAGCGGACGCTCCATTCCGTTCACCACCAGGAAGGAAGGCCGCAACGTTTTCGTCCGAATCGGTGACCCCCGGCGGACCATCACGGGCCGCATCAGCTATGTGATCACCTACAACGTCCAGAGGGCGATCAATCACTTCGAGAATCACGATGAGCTCTATTGGAACGTGACCGGGACGGAGTGGGACTGGCCGATTCATTCCGCCAGCGTGCGGGTCCGGTTGCCAGCGGGCGTAGAAGCCGAACGTCTGATGCACAAGACGTTCACCGGTCGTTGGAGCTCGAGAACGACGAACGCTACGGAACAACTCACCGAGGACCTCTACTTCGCCGAAGTTGCCGATTTGGAAACGGGCGAAGGTCTCACCATCGTTCTCGGTTTTCCGAAAGGAACTCTCGCGCCACCGTCCGCATTGCAGGAATTCTGGTGGACTATTGCCGACAACATTCTTTTCTTTCTGGTAGCCCTCGTCCCGCTTTTCGTGCTGTCCGTCTTGTCGTGGTTCTATCTGCGAATTGGCCGCGACCCCGGTCGTCGGACACCGATCGTGGTGCAATACGAGCCGCCGGCCGAGCTCTCACCGGCGGAAGTCGGTAGCCTCATAGACGAGACGATCGACACGCCGGACATTGTCTCTACCGTCATCGACCTCGCCGTTCGAGGGCACCTCAAGATCCACGAGGAAAAAACGACGAAGCTCCTCTTCCTGTCGGAAACCGACTACCTTTTCGAGAAGCTCAAAGACGACCTCGAAGACCTGTCTGAGCACGAACGCGAGTTCTTGACCGGACTTTTTGGATCTAGCGACTCCGTTTGGCTGTCCAGCCTGAAGAACGAGTTCTACACGACCATCCCCCCGATCCGGAAGGCCATCACCCGCCAGATGCTGGCGAAGAAACTGTTTCCCAGTGACCCCGAGAAGACTCGCAGCCGCTATTTCATCGTCGGCATAGCGGCCGCCGTAGTCCCGTTTTTCTTGGGTATCTTCCTTCACAAGACAGGTGTCGTGACCGTCGGCGTTCCCTCGCCAGTAGGCGCGTTCCTCGTTTTCACCGTCCTCTGCTTGGTTTTGACGTTCATCATCATCCGGTCCTTCTCCAGAGCCATGCCTTCGAAAACACGAAAGGGAGCCCGCCTGGCCAGATACTGCCTGGGCTTCAAGGAGTTCATCGAACGCGTCGAGAAAGACCGCATCGAGCGGATGGCCAAGGACGACCCGACTCTGTTCGAGCGGGTTCTTCCCTACGCCGTTGTCCTCGGCGTTGCCGACGAATGGGGCGAGCGGTTCGCGGGCCTTTTGAGCGAACCCCCGGACTGGTACGTGTCTCCTTCCTGGAGCCACGGGTCCTTCCATCCGGGAGACATGGTGAACAACTTGGGTCGAGGCATGCACGCCATGGGCTCGACCTTGACGTCGCAACCGAGTAGTAGCGGGGGCAGCGGGGGCGGAGGCGGCTTCAGCGGCTTCAGCGGTGGCGGCGGGTTCAGCGGGGGCGGCTTTGGCGGGGGCGGGGGCGGAAGCTGGTAATATTCCGCAGGTCTAAACTGACTCTCCGTTCTAGTGATCGGGGCCAGGAGGACGTTCAATGACCGACAACCGTGCACACGGCTGCACTGTGTTCCCTCTTGAAGAGTTAGAGGAGGAGCCGTCCCGAACCAACCAAGGCGCTTTCTTCGCTCGTATCCTTGGCGAAAACCGCCCCGAAGCGTGGGCACTCTACAAAGCACGGATCGAGCCTGGTTGCGAGTTAGCCCCCCACTCTCACGCGGTATCCGAGACTTTCCTTGTCGTCGAGGGGACCGTGCACTGTGTCCTGGAGGAGGTCACGATCCAGGTTAGATCAACGGAGGTAGGCCGCCTCGAGAAGAACGTCGTTCACACCATTCAAAACCGAGGCGATACGGCAGCCATCATGCTAACGATTCTCTCCCCCGACCTGTAGGCCAGTCTAGGAGCAGTCATTTCAAGCACTGACTCATTCGGAGAAGTTGACAGGTATACTGGCACCCTTGAGCATGCTGATGAGCCCGGTCTTGTCGGTTGCCTTCATCCAGGCTTCTTTCGGCTCTACTTTCTTATCTTTGACGTGCGCCAATAGGCTGTCATTCATCGTGGTCATGCCTTGCCGCTTCGATGTCTGCATGATCGAGGCGATTTGAAACGTCTTTCCCTCGCGGATCAAGCTGGCGACGGCCTGGTTACCGAGAAGGATCTCTAGCGCCGCGAGTCGACCCCCGCCTGTCTTCTTGCACAGGACCTGGGCTACCACTCCCTTCAGAGCGTCGGAGAGCATCACTCGGATCTGGGCCTGCCGGTCTGAAGGAAACTGGTCGATGATGCGATCGACAGTGGAGACCGCTGTCGTCGTGTGAAGAGTGCCGAAGACCAGGTGCCCGGTCTCTGCAGTCTCGATAGCAATGGCGATGGTCTCGAGGTCACGCATTTCTCCGACGAGCACGATATCGGGATCCTCGCGAAGTGCAGCGCGCAGTGCGTCCTTGAACGACTCGGTATGTCGGCCGACCTCCCGTTGGTTCATAAGGCATTTCTGGTTTTGGTGCACGAACTCGATGGGGTCCTCGATGGTGATGATGTGATCCGATCGGTTCTTATTGATGTAATCTACCATCGCGGCCAGCGTGGTCGATTTTCCGGAGCCGGTAGGGCCGGTGACGAGCACCAGACCCTTGGTCAGGTTGCAGAGATCGAGCACTGGCTTGGGTAGACCGAGTTGCTCAGCGGTCAAAATGTCGAAGGGGATTTGACGCACCACGGTCCCGACCCCCTTGCGATCTTCGAACACATTAACCCTGAATCGGGACACCCCCGGGATCTCGTAGGCCAAGTCGGCGTCTCTTCTGGTCTTGAAACGCTCCCGAACATCGTCGGACATGATGGGCAGGAGGAGATTCTCGATTCTGTCGGAAGTGAACGTTCCTCGATCGTTCAAGAAGCGAATCTCACCGTCGACCCGCATCACGGGCGCAACGTCGGCTGAGAGATGCAAGTCAGACGCACCCTCCGAGACCATCGATTGGAGAATCTGGTCGAACTCGGAGCGACCGTTCCCCGCCTCCACACTCACTCGCGTCTGAGTCACCGGTGACGTCCCTCCATTCGTCGGCTGCACACCTTGCACTGTCCCACCATTCGGCGGGCTGGGTGCAGTTGGGGTTGGGGTGGATGGCGGATCAGGGGCCTCCTGGCTCGACGTCGGTACGCGTCGGAGCTGGATGGCGATCGTTCCATTCGGGCGATGAAGAAAAATCTCGTAGGTCTCCCCGCCATGCGTCACAGTGACCGTCTTCGGAGTCTTCGCTAGAGACTCTACCCCGTCCGGTCCGATGACGCCTTGGGCGGTGTTCTCCAGAATCGTTTCCTGAAGCGGCTCTCGTCCCAGGTCCCGGCGCTGACCACCCTGCAGCATATAGATGCGTTCTCCGACCTGGAGGTGCATTTCCTGCGCGTCGTGTTTCTTCAACGCATCCAGTAGGGGCGCGATCTGTGACACATATCCTCCTGCGGTTCGTTACAACCAGACCTTAGCGATGTATCGCTTGTTCACGTACGTCACACCATCCTCAACCTCGAGCGGTATAAACATTTCCGTCATGTTGAAGAAATCCGAGGTGCGCCTTCTTTCGGGTGGCAAGATGGAAGCCAGGGTGCCCTCTAACACGACGTCGTCCATCATCTCGATGCGAATGAGGTCCACGCAGGGAGCGGAGTTGGCGTCGGTGCGAGAAAGGATTGGGGCGCCATCGCCCACCTCGACCCTTTGTAGCGAGTCGAGGTTAACGAGCTGGCGCTTGCCGTTGGTCTTGGATTCGACGGGAATGAACCGTCGGGAGCCATTGAGGAACTCGTCGAGGCTTTCCGGCGCTCTCCGCGGCTCTGTAACCGTCGCCAGGAAAAGGGTCACCTCCTCCTGCTTCCCGTTGGACAGAATCAGCTTGGCATCGACCGGCCGGGTCGGCAGTCGATACACCGCGGCAGAGCTGCTCTCGGTCGAGCTCATCACAGACCTCGATCGTCTTCTGCTCGGGGTAGGCTGGCCCCCACTGGGAAGACGGGTGGATTTGTAACTGTTAAAGGGTTGCTGAAATAGAATGCCAGGTCGGTGCCGCTTTTTCAAGTACCAGATGAGCCCGGAACAAGCCCCGCTCACCGCATCTTGAACTCCAGCAGCTCGACGAGCTCTCGCGAGGCCCCGTACCGTCACGGCACGGCGGCGCACGTAGGGCGCCTCGTCATAGGCCCGTGGTTCGGTGAGATACGAGAGATCGTCGCGGTCAAGCGACTCCACATCGTAGGTGGACATAGCCATTCCCGGAGGGAGCTCGCCTTCCAGCTGCGGACGCTCGGTTGTGCCAGGTGGCGCTGAATCCAGTTCGAGAAGACACCCCTATTCGGCAACATCATGACGAGGAGTTTGCCTCTGCCAATGGGAAAGGGCGACATGCTCGGGAAGCGGAACAGATTCTCGTAGAAAATTTGAGATTCGCGTGGGTCAGACGAGGGAGCTTACCGAATCCGCGTTCCGGGCGCAAAGCGGCAACCAACCCCACCGCGGTTTTGAACTATAATCTGCGCCATGAAGGAGGCGACATGAGTCGGTATACAGTGACCCGGACGATCAACGCACCCGTCGATCGGATCTTCGAAACGATCTCCGATATCAATAACTACTCCCAGGCCGTCCCCCACATTGTCAAGGCGGAGATACTGTCCGACGTGAAATCGGGTGTGGGAACCCGCTTTCGGGAAACCCGGCTCATGGAGGGCAAGGAGGCGACCACGGAGCTCGAAGTAATCGAGTACGCCAAAAACGAGCGGATTCGCATGGTAGCCGATAGTCAGGGGACGGTTTGGGACTCGGTGTTCACAGTGAAGCCAGTTGATGGCAAAACCGAGCTAACGCTGACGATGGATGCGAAAGCTCATACGGTAGCGGCGAAGCTCATGACGAAAATGATAGGCGGCATGATTCGAAAAGGGCTTGAAAAGGACATGGACTGTGTTAAGACCCATTGTGAAAAGTAGATTTCCTTAATCCTTGGGGGCATCACTGGAGAGTAAAGTCGGCGGCACCTATGCGAAGTACGTTCTATTCGTTCTCGTTCTGGTATATATCGCCAACTTCGTCGATCGGCTCATCATCTCCATCGTCGCGGAGGAGATCAAAGCGGATCTCGGTATCAGTGACGCCCAGCTAGGTTTTCTCTCCGGTACCGCCTTCGCCGTTTTCTACGCTGTTTTTGGGCTTCCCCTGGGAAGACTCGCAGATCTTTGGGTGCGAAAATCACTCATCTCCATCGGGCTCGTTTTCTGGAGCGCCATGACCGCGCTTTCGGGTACGGCGAGGAATTTTCCCCAGCTCGCCGTCTACCGTTTCGGCGTCGGCGTCGGGGAGGCAAGCGCGTCCCCGGCGGCATTCTCCATTCTTTCAGACTACTTCTCCCCTAAAGTAAGAGCGACTGTCCTCGCGATCTATTCCGCTGGCGCCTACATTGGCATGGGATTGGGTATCTTCGCAGGTGGCTGGGTTGTCGACGGCTGGAAGGGGGCGTACGGTGTGCCGGGCACCGCGCCGTTCGACCTCGTAGCATGGCAAGCGGCATTCCTGATCGTCGGACTACCCGGGATCTTGCTGGCCGTTTGGGTGTCTACACTCGCTGAGCCACGGCGCGGCCAAAGTGAAGGCATCTACACACCGCCACACCCCCACCCGTTCCGGGAAGCGGGGCACGAGCTGATGTCTATCCTGCCTCCATTCACGTTCTACAAGCTGTACCGCTCCGAGGGGGGCACCCGGGCCCTTGTGACCAATCTCGGATTCTTACTACTGCTATTCGCCGGAGGCGCCGCACTCGCATCTCTGACCGGAAACCCGCAGCAATGGATCGTGGTGGGAGCCGGTTTCTACGCGACCTTTTCCTGGGTACAGAACCTCGCTATCCGAGACAATCCAACCTTCACCATGATGTTTCGATCGAAGGCGTTTTTGTACTCGGTGATCGGTTTCCCATCGATCTCTTTCGTGGGCTACGGGGTCGTGTTCTGGACGCCAGCATTTTTCATTCGGGCCCATGGTGTGGACGCTTCCGAGGTGGGAACCATCGCCGGCTTGTCGATGATGGTGGGTGGAGGGCTTGGTGTCGTGTTCGGTGGCCTCTGGGCGGACCGTTGGAAGAAAACCAACCCTCGGGCCAGGATACTCATCGGGCTGGTCACTGTCGCACTGACGACTCCGGCGGCGCTCCTTCTCTTCACCACCAGGAACGTTCACTTGGCTTACGTTGCCAATTTTCTTTTCACGGGCTTTTCTGCGATGTGGGTGGGGGCGGCGACGAGCACCATCAATGATCTCGTCATGCCACGAATGCGGGCCGTCGCCTCGGCCTTCTACTTCTTGATGAATACGCTGGTAGGACTGGCCCTAGGCCCGTTCATGGTGGGGCAAGTGTCGGATTGGCTCATGGGGCAAGGGTATACGGGAGTGGAATCTCTGCGAGCAGGGCTGCTCTCGTGTCTGCTGTTCTTGTTGGTGCCGACCATTTGCTTCATCGCCTGTTTGAGGCATATCGAAGCGGACGAGAAGAGCCGGCTGGCACGGGCACTTAGCGCCGGTGAAGAAGGCCTCCAATTGGCCGAGTAGACCACAAAGGAGGTTGAAGTCGCGTTGAAAGAGACCTGCGGGATGGGCTAGGCGATCAACAACGCTTCTTCCTCAACCCAGTGCGCTAGTAGTTGCCGCACGCGGTAGGAATCTACTGCGAAAGTGGCTTCGCACTCCGCCGGAGTCGCTCCGGAGATTACTTTTTCCCACAAGGAATTGCTGAATTCCTCGTCTTCACCTTCCAAGGGCGTCGTCGGCTTCTCCGTGGGTTTCAGCGGGGCCTCGTCAGGGACCAACGCCGCAGCCCGATTCCACTCGTCGTGACGCCGAACTCCTTCGAGGATCAGGTTCACGATCTGCTGGGGCGCGCCGAGCGGTCCGTGTGAGGATTCGATGTCCTCGCGAGTCGCAAAGGCGAAGGTCCCGGGGAAGGGCTTCACGAAGAGCTGATAGACGGCGTCATGGCCACTCAATTCTCCAAAGCGCGCGCCTCGGAACAAGCCCTCCTCGAACGCGAACGTTGCCTGGAGCGCACCCTCGGAATTTAAAAGACTCAGGACGCCGGTTTGCGGTATCTGACTCAACATTTGAAGGACGGTCGGGAGTCCAAATAGATCCAGGTCGCCGCTCAGGCCGGCTGCCGCAGGCTCACTCTCCTTGTCGAAACCGGCCAGCGCCTTGGCAGCCGCTTCGGCGAATTTTTCCCCGGGATGCTTCTTAACGATTGCCTCCATCAGTTCTCGGACCTCGGGAGCCGGAGTACCAGCCAACGCCTGGACGAGAGCTAGCCTCTTCTCGTCGTTCTTCTTGATCTTGAATCCCAATACAGACCGCATCTCTGCCTTGAGCGCCCCGACGAGTCTCGCAAGCATGTCCTTCTTGTCAGACAGGTCGTGATGGCCGGCGGCGATCAGTCGGGAGACGGTGTTCCCAAGGCCCGTCTCCGTCTTCAACCCGTGATCGATGAGAGCTCGCCACGCGCGCGGAGACCCGTAGCGGGCAAGAGCAGTGCAGGTGCGTTCGATAAGCGCGTCGATCTCTTCGAGTGAATAGACGCGCGCTTCAGGTTGCAGGAGCATGTTCTCGAAGACTTGCAGGTAGGCTAGCAATGTCCGCTCCGCATGCTCGTGCTCGCTCTGCGCCAGGAACGCGATTGCCTGTTTCACCATGGGAGCCGGACTATCTTTGTTGCAAGCCCGCATGACCAGATTCACTTCTGCGCCGACGCTCGCGTCTTCGGGTCGTTCGATGATCCGCAAGAGGTAGATGAGATTCATCTGGAAGAATGGATCGACGTCCATTCCGGGCGCGATCGATGCGGTGAGTAACTCGAGGGCCTTGGCCCGCGCCGCGGACTGATGTATTTCCAGTATGGTCAGGAGCTCGTGTCGTCGCTCGCGCGATGCTTCACCGTCGAGGGCGTCGAGCAAGGCGTCAGGCTGTAACTTCTTGAATAGCCCAAGAACCTTCCGCAAGGCCGGCCGTGAGTCCGGGCGGTCGGAGAGTGACTTGACCCGTTCGAGGTTGAGTTTTTCGTGGCCGGTGTTGCGCAGGGTGTCCACGAACATCGGCTGAATCTTTCCCTCTGCAACGAGCTGCAAGGCTAGCTCGGCCATCGTCGAGGCTCTCCCGAGGTGGCCTTGATTGAACTGCTCGACCGTGGCCTGCACCAGCTCTCGGTACCTCTTCCCGACCTCGGACTCGTCTTCGGCTAAGAGGACGATCTGACGGATCGCGTTCAAATGAGCACCCGCGGCAGGAGGCCCCGTTTCACCGTCTGTTGGCGGCAGGCTACCCCACCCCGGCAGACCGTCGGAGATGGCTTTGAAAAGATTGCCGCTGGCAGTGTCGATCCCGAGCTGCCGGAGCGGAGCGAGCCGCTGCTCTAGTTCTCTTACCGAAGAGGAGCGGACCGCTGCCGTCGTCACGAATTGGGACGCGAGCTCGTGCTTTCGCTCGGCCGCGGCATCCGGCTGGAGCTGCTGTAGCTGAAGTTGTTCCAGGAAAAGCGAAAGACGACGTAGGGCAAGTGTCGCTTCCGGGGTTAGAGGTCCTTCAATCTCCGAACTCACCGCGTGGGCCGTTCCCGTGGCATCACCTTGTCGATGCATCGTCTCGAGTGGCCCGGTTTGGACCGGCATGGTCTCAGCGACCTGTTCGAGGTTCCGACGAAGGTTGTCGCGATCTGCTTCCGGACAGAACTCGAGCACCGCCTCGCTCAGGTCTTTCAAGTACCCAGCGAGTTCGGTCTTAGAAACCAGGTCGAGCTCCCCCATGACCGCGAATTTCTTCACAGCATGGAATAGGAAGTCCGCCGCGGACACGCCGGGCGCCTGCGAGGCCTGTGCCCCTTTCCACCGATTGATCTCCGGTGCGAGGGCCGAAGCCGGGTATTGGAGAAGAAGCTCTGCGGAATCCGTGAACATGAGGGGAGCGATACGGTCGGAGAGATATTCGTGGAACTCCGAGACCGCGATTCGCACTTCCGCGTTATCGACGGTTTCCATGTGTTGTTAGCTCGGGCGGTCGAACATTCGAATAGGGACAGCGTGACTCCAACGTCCGATGGACATCGTCAGCCCCTCCGGGGAGGTTGGTCATCTCCCGAGGCGAAAATGCGCTTCCAGTTAGTTATATCCAGGAATAACTATAAGTTATCATGCGAGTCTCCTTCTTTCAATCCGAGAGAGGGCAGCAACTCGAGACCAGGACAACATTTTCTTGGCAGTTTCTGTTGCGTTTCGAACTCATCCCTGCCTATAATTCATACGAACGTTTGATTGGACGCTAACTTATGCCCATAGAGACAGATACGCGGATTCTTCTCCTGGACGCCGCGGAGCGGCTCTTCGCCGAGGCGGGCTTCGCAGCAACCTCACTGAGAAACATCACCTCCGCGGCAGGGGCGAATCTCGCGTCCGTGAACTACCACTTCGGCTCCAAGGACGCCCTACTCGAAGCGGTCATCCAGCGGCGGCTCGCCTTGGTAAACGACGAGCGTCTTCGACGGCTCGACACGCTCGAAAAACAGGCGGACACCGAATCCCTAAATCTCGAAAGCGTTCTCCGATGCTTCCTCGAACCTCCCTTCGAAAAGATGCGCGAGTGGGGTGAGAGCGGGCGACTCTTCATGCGAGTGGTCGGTCGGATCCAATCCGATACGAATCCCAAGACCGAGGCGATGTTCCTCAAACAGTTCGAGGAGACACTCAAGCGGTTCACGTCAGCCCTGCAGCGGGCACTGCCCCAACTGGCTCCCCAAGAAGTCAGTCGTCGACTGCACTTCGTTATCGGCGGCATGGCTCACACGTTGGCCTGGAGCGAGAAGATCGCCATGCTCTGCGGCCAGAATCACACGGAGGCGCTTTCGTCCCAACTTCTCGAAGACTTGGTTCAATTTTCCGCTGCTGGCATGGCGGCTCCTGTTCCAGCCCTGGACCGCAAGGAGAGATGATGAGCACCCGCTCGTTGGTTGGGTCCCCCGTCTTACTATTATCGTTATCGCTACTCTTGCTCACGCTCGGTTGTGCTTCGGCACCACCCATTCACGACCTCAAGCTAGATGGCCCCGTTCCCGATCAATGGACCGCGGCATCCACTCCTACCGGCGACGTCGGCCAAACATGGTGGCGCGATTTCCGTCAACCGGAGCTGAACGCCGCCCTCGAAACCGCACTCCAGCGTAACTACGATTTACGAGCCGCGGCGGCGCGGGTGGAACAAGCGCAGGCGCAAGCGAAGATCGCGGGTGCGGACCTGCAGCCGCAAGCGCAGCTCGGGCTTGGCGCCGCTCGACGCAAACAGAACTTCATCGGCTTTCCGATTCCGGGAGACGGGGTGCCGAGCTCGACCTCCACTAACTTGGGCGTCTCGCTGAACGTCACGTGGGAAGTCGACCTGTGGGGTCGACTCGGAGCCCGAACCAGTGCGGCGCTTGCCGACTATCAACTGACGGCAGCCGATTTTCATGGCGCCCGGTTGTCCATCGCCGGACAGACCGCAAAAGCATGGTTCACGACCGCCGGTGCTTACCAGCAGGTCCGACTCGCCGAACAAACCGTAGACAGCTTTCGCTCCTCCACCGAACAAGTGCGACAGCGTTTTCTGAGCGGCATCCGCCCCCCGCTCGATCTCCGACTTTCACTAGCAAATTTGGCCGGAGCGGAAGCGCTTCTCGAGTTGAGACGCGAACAGCTCGACCGAGCCGTTCGACAGCTCGAAGTGTTGTTGGGACGTTATCCTGGACGAGACATCACCACGCCGGAGCAATTTCCCACTGCGCCCGCCGACGTCCCCGCCGGACTGCCCTCCGAGCTCATCGCACGCCGGCCCGATCTCGCGGCGGCCGAAAGACGCTTAGCCGCTGCGGATCAACGTTGGTTGGCGGCTCGGAGGGATCTCTATCCACGACTGAGCCTCACGGCTAGCGGAGGTACCGCGACGCGTGCGCTGGTCGACCTCGTGGACGGAAATTTTGGAGTTTGGAGCCTGGTCGCGAATCTCGTGCAACCCATTTTTGAAGGCGGTCGGCTCCGCGCCAACGTCGATCGCGCCGAGAGCGTTTCCGACGAAGCCGTGGCAATGTATGCAGGAACCGCCCTTCGAGCATACGCCGAAGTCGAATCTACACTGGCCGCCGAAGAAACCCTCACCGAACGAGAAAGACATCTTACCGATGCCGCACAGCAGTCTCGGGCCGCGGAACGACTCGCGGAGGATCGATACCGTCGCGGCCTCTCCGACTACGTGACTGTACTTGAGTCGCAACGCCGGGCGCTCAACGCCGAGAGTGGGCTCATCGATGCCCGCCGCCGGCGACTCGACAATCGCGTCGATCTCTACCTCGCGCTGGGGGGTGGTTTCGATCGTTCTGAGATCTCACTCGAGGCACTCGTCGCCAACGCCGCAGATCCCGAATCCTCTAAGCCTACTAAGCCGACTAAGGAAAACTCGCAATGAACCTGAGAGTCGTACTTCCTCTTGCCGTTCTGGCTGCCGCAGCCGTCGGCGCCTTCACGATGATCCAGCTCAAGCCGGAGGTCGAGACGCGCCGGCCGAACGTTAGACCTCCCATCGTACGGGTCGTGACGGTCGAGGTCACCGACTTGCCGCTGGTCGTGGAAAGTCAGGGCACCGTGAGCCCGCGTACAGAGAGCCAGTTGGTACCCGAAGTACCCGGTCGAGTCATTTGGGTCTCCCCTTCTCTCGTCTCAGGTGGTTTCTTCGAAACCGGGGAGACCGTCCTCAAAATCGACCCTCATGATTACCGGCAGTTTGTAGTAACCGCCGAGGCGAAAGTCGCTCGCGCCGAGCTCGCACTCGAGCTGGAGAAAGCGGAGGCCGTGTTGGCGGCGAAGGAATGGCAAGATCTCGGTGAGGGAGAAGCCGACCCTCTTACGCTTCGCCAGCCTCAGCTCATCGATGCCCGCGCCGCTGTTGCAGCGGCCGAGGCCAATCTCGAGAACAGACGGCGCGATCTCGACCGCACTCAGATTCGAGCTCCATACGCCGGTCGGGTGCGGCAAGAGAACGTCGACATTGGGCAATTTGTTACCACCGGAAGCCCATTGGCCACCATCTACGCCATCGACAAGGCCGAAATCCGGCTGCCCCTGCCCGACAGCGAATTGGCTTACCTCGAGCTTCCCCTGGTTTATCGTGGTGAGCGGGGGGACCAGCTCGGCCCCGAAGTCCTCCTTCGCGCCAACTTCGCCGGCGCCGACCACCAATGGCAAGGCCGTATCGTGCGCACCGAAGGCGAGATCGATCCCACCAGTCGCATGGTGCATGCGGTGGCGCAAGTCACGGACCCCTACGGCCGCGTCGAAGATCGCGAGCGTCCACCCCTGGCGGTTGGCATGTTCGTGCAGGCGGAGATTCAGGGTGTCGTAGCCGAGAACGTCGCCGTTCTCCCCCGGGCCGCGCTGCGAAACGACGGCCGTGTTTTGGTCGTCGACTCTTCCAACCGGCTGCGGTTTCGGGAGGTCGATGTCTTTCGCCAAACAAACAAGGTCGTCGTGATTCGTTCCGGCCTCGAGAGCGGTGAGAAGGTACTGCTCTCCCCCCTGGGAGCCGTGACCGACGGTATGGAGGTGCGCATCGCACCCGAGGATGGAACACTAGGAATGCCACTCAACGGAGAGAGAGCCCCATGAACCGAGCCGTCGAATGGTTTGCCAAGAATGGCGTTGCCGCCAACCTGATCATGATCTTGATCGTCTTCGGCGGTTTCCTCACCGTCTTCAACCTCAAGCAGGAAGTCATGCCCGAGTTCTCCCTGGACATGATCACCGTCTCGGTCGAGTACCTCGGAGCGGCACCGCAAGAAGTCGAAGAATCAGTGTGCACTCGGATCGAGGAGGCGATTCAGGGACTCGATGGCATCAAGCGAATCACCTCGACCGCCTCGGAAGGACGAGGCAATGTAGTCGTGGAGCTCGAGTTGGGTGCCGACACGCGCAAAGTGGTCGATGACGTCAAGTCGCGAGTCGATGCCATCATCACTTTTCCCGAACAGACCGAAAAGCCTGTGATCCAGGAAATCACCAGCCGCCGTCAGGTCATTGACATTGCCCTCTGGGGAGACGCGGACGAAACCACGCTCAAGTTCCTGGCAGAACAAACTCGCGATGAGCTCACTGCCATTCCAGGAATCAGTCAGGTCGAGCTTGCCAACGCACGCCCCTACGAAATTTCCATCGAGATCTCCGAGCGCGACCTGCGACGACACGGCCTGACATTCAACCTGGTGGCGGACGCCGTACGGCGGTCCTCGCTCGACTTGCCCGGCGGCTCAGTGAAAACCAGCGGCGGAGAAATCCTCCTTCGTGCTAAGGGCCAGGCGTACCGACAGCGGGACTTCGAGGACCTGGTATTGCTCACCCATCCTGACGGAACTCATTTGCGACTCGGAGAAGTAGCGCGGGTGAACGATGGGTTCGCAGAAACCGACCAATTCTCTTTCTTCGACGACAAACCCACAATGATGATCCGAGTCTATCGCTCTGGCGAGCAGGGCGCCCTCGATATCGCCGACAAAGTCAAATCCTATGTAGCCCAAGCTCAAGACCGCATGCCGGCAGGGATCACCCTCACCACCTGGGGCGATACGTCTAAGAACCTTCTCGACCGCCTGGATCTCATGGCGAGGAACGGGAGGCTAGGCTTCGTCCTCGTCTTCTTCACGCTCGCCCTCTTCCTTCGATTTCGTCTCGCGTTCTGGGTGAGCCTGGGCATACCGGTGTCCTTCCTGGGCGCAATCTGGCTGATGCCCACGTTCGACGTCTCCATCAACATGATTTCCGCGTTCGCCTTTATCGTCGTGTTGGGAATCGTCGTGGACGATGCGATCGTGGTGGGGGAAAGCATCTACACGCATCAACAAGGCTCCCATGACGGCCTCGAGGGCGCCATAGAGGGAACGAAGGCGGTCATGACGCCGGTTGTTTTTGCGGTTCTGACTTCGGTCGCCGCTTTTATGCCGTTGCTCATGGTGCCCGGAACAATGGGCAAGATCATGGGCACGATCCCGTTGATCGTCATTCCCTGTCTCTTGTTCTCCCTTGTCGAATCGTTATGGATCCTTCCCCACCACCTGTCTCGACTGAGCGTTAAGAGTCTCGTGGATCCATCCCGCGCAGGACTCTGGCGCCGATTGCAAGGGCGTTTTTCTGACAGTTTGGAGCGTTTTATCCAAACCGTGTATAGGCCCGCCCTCGACAACGCCATCAAGTGGCGTTACCTGACGCTCGCCACCGGCGTCGCGACCTTGATAGTGACGGTGGGATTGGTGGGCGGAGGCTGGATACGGTTCGTCTATTTCCCGGAAGTGGAGGCCGACTTCATTACTGCAAGCCTCACGATGCCGCAGGGGACACCAGTCCGGAGCACTGCCCTTGGCGTGGAGCGGCTCAAAGAAACGGCAGCAGCCTTACGCCAGCAGCTCGAGGAGGAATTCGGGACCGACCTCTACCGTCACTCCTACGCCGCGGTCGGCGACCAGCCCTTTCGCACCGCTCAAGACACCATGGGTCCGGGCGCCGGACGACAAGTCAACTACTCTGGCTCTCACCTTGGCGAGCTCACAATCGAGCTCGTTCCCGCCGAGGATCGCGATATCAGCAGCTCTGACCTCGCCGAGCGCTGGCGAGAGCTGACCGGCTCCATTCCAGATGCGCTCGAGATGTCTTTCAACGCGACGCTTTTCTCGCCAGGCGAGGACATCAACATCGAGCTGACCGGGCCGGACTTGGAGGAGCTCCGGACTGCCGCGGCGGAGCTCAAGCTTCACCTTGCCGAGTATGCCGGCGTTTACGAGATCGCGGACTCCTTCCGTGAGGGCAAGCGGGAGATGAAACTCCAGATCAAGCCGGCAGCCGAGGTGCTCGGCCTCAGCCTCGCCGACCTTGCTCGGCAGGTGCGCCAAGCCTTCTATGGTGAAGAAGCACAGCGAATTCAAAGAGGGCGTGACGACATCCGGGTGATGGTTCGCTATCCCAGGGAAGAGCGCCGATCCTTGGGAGACTTGGAGAACATGCGCGTTCGCACTCCGGGCGGCCAAGAGGTGCCGTTCGATCAGGTGGCCATCGTCGACCCGGGACGTGGTTATGCTTCGATCCAGCGTGTGGATCGCCGCCGGTCGGTGAACGTCACCGCCGACGTCGACACCACTCAGGTCGCCCCGGGCGACGTCATCGCCGACCTAGAAGCCACCGTTCTCCCGGATATCGTCGCCGACCATCCGAGCGTTTTCTATTCCCTGGAGGGAGCACAGGCCGAACAGCGCGAATCTTTAGCAGGTCTCCAACGAGGTTTTGCGATCGCGTTGATCTTGATTTACGCGTTGTTGGCGGTGCCATTGAAATCGTACTCGCAGCCTCTCATCATCATGGCCGCGATTCCCTTCGGAATCGTGGGCGCGGCCTGGGGACATCTCCTCATGGGCCTGAACCTCACGATCATCTCTGTCTTCGGCATCGTTGCCCTAGCCGGCGTTGTCGTGAACGACAGCCTGGTAATGGTTGATTTCATCAACCGCCATCGGAGATCGAAGGACGATCTACCCAGTGCCATAAGACAGGCGGGCGTCGTACGTTTCCGCCCCATCCTCCTGACATCACTTACGACGTTTGTGGGATTACTCCCGCTCATTTTGGAGAAGAGCATGCAAGCCACGTTCCTCATACCAATGGCGGTATCGCTCGCCTTCGGGGTCCTCTTCGCAACTTTTATTACTTTGCTTCTAGTACCGGCCGGCTACGCGATCATAGAGGACATCAAAGCTGGGCTTGCGAATCTGTCCTCGCGCGTGCGCGGACACGACGTCGCGCCCCCGGTGCGGACCAGCGTCGAAGGATAGGAGCGTCGGTCGCCCGAGCTCCTATCCCTACCCCAAGCTACTTTAGAGTAATGATGATCGCGCTTTGATCGACGTCTGCCTTGTGATCGTGGGTGACTTTGTTGATCCAGATGACCTGCCCCTCGGTGTACTCCTTCTCGGACTCCTTACCGTCTTCCTTGTAGGTCATTGTCACCGCGTTCAAGAAGACGGCCAATTGATTGCCCGGATGGGTGTGCTCGCCAGCCCACTTTCCACCTTCAGCCTTGACGCGCTGCACCACCACTCTCTTGTTGTCCAACACCGTTATCGATGAGAAGTTAGGGTATTCCTGTTGAACCGCTAGGGCGACCGGTCAAGTCTTAATTTTCCTGTCAAATCTCCGTACGGTTCCCCGCGCTCGGTTAAGCTGCTGATTCCTCCGACGTGCCTTGCGGGAGAAGCTCGTTGCGAAGCTCCTCGACTTTCCTAGCGGCGAAGACATCCATCCTCACGCCGCGCCATTTGTTTGCGACGGCCAAGAGCACAGCGAACGAGAGTTTCATCGCGGCCTCCTCGGTGAAGAAGTGAGGAATGACCTTTGTGCGACGTTTGTGCTCTCCGAACGTGCGCTCAAGTAGATTCGACGTGCGAAGCCTTTTGTGATGCGCCGCAGGAAGGCGTAGCGCCTGAAGACACGCTTCGAGGGTCTCTTCCATGCACTTCATCGCGCTCGGGAATCGTTGACGGTACCGAGCGATCACCTCCCGACCCTTCTTCAGCCCTTGCTCGTAGCTGTTCGCATGGAACGACTCAAGGATGGCCGCCTTGAGTTCGTCGCGCACTTCCTTCGGAGCCTTGCCCAGGATGTTCTCGAGGCGGTGCTTCTGGCAACGTTGCTTGAGGCTTCGAGGGAAGACCTCTGCGATCGCTTTGAGCACTCCAGGATTCCCGTCCGTCACGATGAGCAACGGCTCCCTCATTCCTCGGGCCACCATCTCCTGCAAGAACCCCTTCCAGTTCTCGTAGGATTCTCGGTTGCCGACACCGATATGAAGAAGAACTCGCGTCCCATCAGCGCGATAGCCGGTCGCAACGAGGATGGGCTCTTTCCTCTCCGCTCCTTGGTGGTAGCGCAGGTACGTGCCGTCGGCTCGAGATACAACACTTCTCGTTCGAGAGATCCCTTCGAAACGCCTCGAAATCCTCCGACAGACACCGTGTGACCCGGCTCACCACCGACTTCGAGACACCCGCGCCGCATTCAGCACGTCCGCGAACGTCGCCTCAATGTCACGCGTCGACATCCCGTCGTATCATCCGCGCGACGCATAGAGTTTCTCGGTCCGGCTCACGTACGTCGTGAATCTTTGAGCTGAAACACCTTCCGTTTCTCGTACCTGCGGCACTTGCACCGTTACCGCTCCCTCGCCCGTGAGGACCAAAGATGCGACTCATACCCGTTGCGTCCCGTCCCTTCTCCTTCGCTCGTTGCCGGAGCGTTCTCATAGTAGTTTCGACCCGGTACGCCTCCGTCACCTCGCGCTTCAACGCATATTGCGAGCATCATCGAGCTCCCGACCGGACGATCTCCGAGAGATTCATCTCCCCAAATACCAGTTGTTCCTCATAAACTGCTTGAGCAGGATCGCTGACCGCTCGGTAGTACCTTTCCCTTGATGTATGGTTCTCCTTTTCTGTCCCCATGACATCGGGACGGGTTTGAGCTTGGGGAACCATACATCGTTTTTCAACAGGAATCTTAAGACATCAGGGCGACCCCGCCAATCGCTATAGCGAGAAGCGTAACAATGACCACAATTCGCATCTGACACCTCCCCTGTGACGATCGTTTATAGTGAAACCGATCGGGATTTGCTAGGACCCTATCACATGAGCACGTCTTCCGAGCGCCGTCGTTGGGACACGAAGCATGACGCCAAAGAAGGGCCCGGCGACCCGACTTCCTTCCTCGTTTCTTCAATCCCGCATCTTCCCCCGGGCAGGTGTCTCGACCTGGCGACCGGTCGCGGGGGAAATGCTCTGTTCATGGCCGCGCAGGGGTACCGCGTCGACGCGGTGGATTGGAGCGTTGCGGGGCTAAATCATGCGCAGGAGGGGGCGGTGCGACGAAACCTACCGGTCAATCTCCTCCTCGCAGACTTGACGAAGTTCCCGATCCCCGAGCGGCGATACGATGTCGTCCTGTGCTTCCGCTATCTGGACCGAAACCTATGGGGTGACATAGTGCAAGCCCTGCGTCCGGGGGGTGCGCTGCTCATCGAAACGTTCACCGAGGAGCATCTCCAGACTCACCCCGAATTCCCGCGGGAGTTTTGCCTCGCGCCCGGGGAGCTCCTGACGGCCTTTCCGGAACTGCGTATGGCGATTTACCGCGAGATACCCGACGAGGGAGCGGCATCCTTGTTGGCCTTTCGTCAATAGAACGCCAACTAGAGCTGTCACACGCGTGCACAAAATCGGATCCGACCCATGTGACAAGGCGGGGTCAAGACCCCTGTTACTTTTGGTAACTCGAGTAACCAAAAGTAACACTTGAGAAGACCTACGAGGGTAAAGGCGATGAGGGGAATCCCGATGTAATGGCAGAGCTTGTTGCCCAAGGCAAGGAAGTGCAAATAACCACACTGTTATCTTGAATTTACGACAGCGTCCCATATCCTGGCCTGAGCTCTGGCACGAACCGTCATTGCCTAACCGACTGTGCTATCATACGTTTCGATCGGAGGGAGGATCCCGAGGAGGTCAGTTTCAATGGCAAAAGATTCCGCGGCGGAAAAGAAGGAAACGAACGCAGAAGAGTCGCCTTCCACCGCTTCTACACCTGCTACTAACGAGAATGGCGTACACATTCCGGGCATCGACTATGACCCACAGAAAAAAGATGGGCCCGCTTCTTACTCCATGATTCAGCCCCGGATGCGGGGTATCTACGCTCAGTTTTACAAGGAAACGTATTTCAGCGAGAACAAGGCTCTCGATTCCAAGACCCAGGAGCTCATCGCTCTGGCAGCGTCCTTGGTCGCCCGTTGCGACGGCTGCATCGAAGGCCACGTCCAAAAGGCGCTGAAGTACGGAGCCACCAAAGAAGAGATCAGCGAGACCATCGTTATCGCGATCGGGATCAACGCCGCCGCCATCGTGGATCTGACAGACAATGCCGCACAGAAGCTCGGCATCAATCACTTCCCTGCCAAGCCGAGCCGCCAGAGCTGAATTCTCGAACAACACGCGCCTCGTTGGCATGAAGTCAACACCGGCTAGGGTGGTTCTCCCGGCGCTCATTGTTCTTTTGACTCACTGCGGCGGGGACGGCTCACCGACGAGTCCAACCGATCCCGAGCCTAGCCTCCCCGGCGACGGCCGGTTCGTCGCCGAGCGAGTCGTGTCCCTTCCGAATTTTCCTGTCGCTATGGCATTCACGTCCGCGAACCGTATTCTGGTAACCGAGAAGGGCGGCTTCGGCGGAGTGCGCAGCACATCGGTCAGGGTCATCGAAGATGGACGCTTGCGGGACCAGCGGCTCATCACGTTCAACGGCGTGCAGACCGGTGGCGAGCGGGGGCTTCTGGGCATCGCCCTCGACCCCAACTACCCAACCAATAGTCTGGTGTACGTCTTCTACACGAGCGGCAATCGTGTCAACATCGTGAAGCGCTTCACGGATGGCGCGTTTCGGCAGAACGGTGACGAAGATGCGGAAACCGTGATCAACGACCTGCCCTCCGACGTCTGTGGCAATCATCAGGGAGGAAGCATTGCCTTCGGCCCGGACGGCATGCTCTACATCAGCGTCGGAGACAATGGATGCGATCGGTGTACCAGCCAGCAGGCCAATACTCTAGCGGGAAAGATTCTGCGCTACACCCGAGACGGTCGGATCCCAGATGACAATCCCTTCGCGGACATGCCGTTTCCCAGCTCCGCATTTTTCGCCACCGGACTCCGAAATAGTTTCGACTTCACCTTCCATCCGGCCACCGGCGATATCTTCGCAACGGAGAACGGGCCATCGCAAAACGACGAGATCAATCGAATTCTACCGGGCGTGAACTATGGATGGCCATTCTTCCAGTGCGGAGAATCGGTAAGCGTGGGTTGCTCGGTGGCCCGTCCTTCGAACCGTGGACCCGTTCAATGCTACCCGTCGGTCATCGCACCAACTGGCATAGCGGTCTATCAAGGGAATGCTTATCCCGAGCCCTATCAGGGAAACGTTTTCTTCGGCGACTTCAATAACGGTGTGCTCCATCGTCTCGTTCTCTCGGAAGACGGAACGACGGTTGTTTCGGCCGACGACCGATTCCTGAGCGGCTTTGGGAGCATCATCGATCTAGCAGTCTCACCCGATGGGATACTCTACGTCCTGACCGACCAGGATATCCAGCGGGTGATGTTCGCCGCGAACTAGTGCCGCTCAAGCGAGAACCCCGAGCTGCTGGGTCTCGGGATTCGGCACGCTGGAGTCTCGGCTCGCGAGCGCTTCCTCTTCGGCTTTTTCGATCTCCGCGCTCACATCCGCCTCCGCGTCCTCGAGCGCTTGGCGATTCGATTTGTCCGACGACAGGTTGAACCCTGCGTCCGTAAGGTATGCCTCGTACATGCCGATCGGGTCGCGTCTTCCCCACTCCTCGAAGAGCTCGGGAGGGAGGATGGCCCGGCTCTCTCCTTCATCGTGCGTAGCATGACCGCCCATGCGGAACGTGTGCATCGTGACCATCACTGGTCCTCGCCCCCCCCGACACATGTCGGCAGCCAGACGCACCGTCGCGTAGACATCGAGCACGTGGTTTCCATCGCACGTCATCCCGGTCACGTCATAAATGGAGGCTAGCTCGCTCATCGGTCGGCGGGAGTGCGATGCCAGGCGCGTCCCGAGCGCGATCTGATTATCCTGCACCGCAACGATCACCGGAAGCCGAAGAGCCCGCGCGCACATAACCCCTTCGTGAAAGGCGGTGGTGCGTGTCGATCCGTCTCCCGCCCAAGTCAACGCGAGGCGCGACTCCTTCCGTTGTTTGAAGGCCAACGCCGCGCCCGCGCAGACCGGCACCAATGCGCCGACCATGCTAATTGGAGTCAGGACGCCTCGGTCCATGTCGCCGAAGTGAATATCCCGCCCTTTGGTTGGTGAGTCGCCCGTGGCCAGATAGGCCCGGAACATTTCAGCCACACTCATTCCCATCTCGTGACAGGCACCGGCGTTTCGGATCATAGGACCCAACACGTCGCCGGGCTTCAGTGCGTGGACGGCACCTACCGTCGCCGCCTCTTCGCCAGTTCCGAGCCAGGCTTTCGAGGTAACACCCTGTCGGACCCACCTCTTGAGCGCGATATCGTGGAGACGATTCCGGACGAGCCCTTTGTAGAGTTGCAGGTGTCGCTCGGGAGTCAGCTCGGTAACGATCTCCCGCCGTTCGAGATCGACCTCGATCGTTTCCCGAAATCGATCCATCACCTCGAGATCGGGCGTCCAGTCGACGTACTCGGGCGGGTCGAATGCAGGAAATCTTTTCAATGTGCTATACCCAAGGTCAGAGAATAGCACGACACGCCGTCTGCCGGCGGCTCGTCATCACGGGGAGGCGGCGTCCATATGTGCTTCGCCACAGAACAGGAGGCAAAGCCCTGGCAGGGCTGATTCCGATCGGTGATTCTCCAGTACGGCCCAACTGGCTTCCCTATGTCCGCGTGGCCGACCCCACCGCGCTAGCCCGACGCGCTTCCGAGCTCGGGGGCAAGATCCTACTCGAGCCCAGGTCGGACGTGAGAGAAGGTTCGCTCGCGATCGTTGCTGATCCGAACGGCGGGGCTTTGGCGCTTCAAAAGTGGCCCATTAGTTGAGGAGACGAAGATGACGCGTCGAATGATTCAGTTTATGTTGCTGCTGCTCTTGCTAACGGGCGTTGCCTTCACGACCACCGGCTGCACGACTTCCGTGGGTGTTGGCGTGAGTTACGGGTATCCGGGGTCTTGGTATGGTCCCTGGCGCGGACCGGCTTACATGGGCGGCCCGTTCTACTATTGAACCTTTTGGAGTATCTCCCTCGCCCCGGGAGATGCTCCTCCTGTATACGCGCCAGCAACTCTAGCCAACGAGGGTTCGTTGCCACGGCGCGTTTGATGTCGGCGAGCGCCTCGGCCTCTTTGCCGGCCTGCATCAACATCGCACCTCGCCAGAAAATCAATTCGTCGTTTTCCGGCACAATCTCGAGCGCCGCGTCGTAAAACTCGGCGATCGGCGTCTCATGATCTTCGACTCGCAGATCCACCACGCGATTTTTCCACGGCTCGTCCTCGGAGACGGAGCGAACGACGAGTAGCGCCGCCGATTGTCGGCCACGAACGTCGCCTCCCGCCTCTTCTCCGGCTCGAAGAGCCGCTAGGATGCGATCGCCGAGGTCGCCGCTCGTTTGTTCGAACGCACTCCCCATGTTTTCCCAAACCTCGGAAAACGCTAGCAGATTCCCCTGCGCGGAGTAGTTTTTTCGGTGCGGTCGCCGGCGAACGGAATGCACATCTTCCCGGTGTGGGCGGCCACTCTTCCTCGAGCATCGATGAATGCGACCTGACGAACATCTTTCGCATCGTCCGTGGAAAGGAGCTCCTCCAAGGCGGCGGACGCCGACTTTCCAGCTTTCATGAGCGCGAGCCCCCGGGGACCGTATGCGGGCTCGATGAACGATTGCGTAGCCACTGCCCCGACTCCGGCCTCCGCCCACGAAACGCTGCTACCGACCGAAAACCAATGCGATTGAACGCCAATGCCGAGCTCCCCGGTAGCGGGATCTCGGGCCACGATGGAGAACGTGGCGGTGGGTCTTCGGGGCGCGAGCTCTTCGGCAAACTGGATCTCGTTTTCTTCCATGATGCCGCGAACGGTCTTGGGATCACCGCCGTGAACGAAACTCACGATGGACGAGGCGTTTTGGGGAGGAGTGAGCACCCGGAAGCCGCGTTCGACTAGTCCGCTCCGGAGTTGCTGAGCCAGGGCGATCGTATGTTTTCCGATCCGCTCGAGCCCCACTTGAGCCAGGTAGTCGAGCGCCGGTCCCAGTTGGTACACCGCGTCGAATGCGAGCGTGGCATACTCGAACACCCTAGCTCCCTGATGAAGCCGATACCGGTAGTTCCCGAGCTCCTCTTCGACCTGGAGCGCTCCCACCCTATCCGGCCGGACCCGGTCCAAAAGCTCTCGGCGACGAAAAACGGTGCCACCCCGTAGCCCGCCAGCAACCACTTGTAGGTACCGGTGGCAAGAAAGTCGATACCGGTCTCACCGAGATTCATCGGGAACATGCCGACCGCCTGAACCGCATCCGTATAGTCGTGGCATAGAGGAAGCCAATCTCCTCACTCGAGACGCCTACTAGCCGAGCGAACTTGTCTCTCACTTCGTTGGTACGAGCCAGCATGTGTCCTAGAGAGATCGGTTTTCGAGCCTTGGATTTCAAAAAGCGAGCGCCCGCCTCGACGACAGACGCTGGTGGGGGAGTTATATAGGCACTGTCGAGATAAACTCCCTCGGCGGTGACGGGAAAATCCTCGCGCACACCTAAGGGATCCGCCTGACTGGAATGTCTGGGGGCAGCTTCCGTCCTCAGCCCCGTAAGCCCCGCGGTTGCGGACGCGGCCCCGAGGAACCGCCTGCGGTCGACCTTCCTTGGAGAGCTCAAAGCGGTCTTGACATGTGGAGCGCTCGCTGACCGGCGGGATAGATCCCTTCGTCGCTCGAAAAGCGGAAACCATGGCGAGAGAATAGCCTTTGCCCTCGGGCATTGCCGTCCGCCACGGAGAGGTGGATTTCTCGGATTGGGTACTTCGAATCCAGAAACGGCGCCTCCCCTATTGCTTTCTCGAGAAGCGCGGTTCCAACGCCTTTCGTCTGAAACTCTGGAACGACGGCGATCGCGAGAAGGTCTACCAATGCCTCGTTACCCTTCATGCGGTTGGGATAAGCCATCAGCATCGCCAAACCCACGGGCTGCCCGTCCATCTCGCCGACCAGGGTCACGACGCCTTGGGTCTCAAACCATTCCACTAGGTAGCGGTCATAGCTGCCGTAGATAGAGAAAACGCTGTGGGCGAGCCGGCGAACGAACGCGCGGTCTTCCCCTCTCCCAACGCGCACCGACAACTTGCCGCCCGCTCGTGCCGGCGGCCTAGGGGTTATCTCTCTCATTGAGTCACACTCGAGGAAGCGATACTACTACGTACCTGGCGAGGTCCTCAATCAGGAGGCTCTCATCCAATCCTCACAATCCGCTCATTTCTTCTGCCACCTTCGAGGTTAACTTAGACCCTATCAAATCGACGCGTTGGTGGACGCCGGTGCCGCCATCGATCGTAACGACCAGGGTCGGAATCGATGGACGCCGATGATGCACGCCATTCATATGGACCAGGAGAAGGCGGTGATGAGGCTTCTCACGCGCGGAGCCGACCCGAACGCGGCATCCCCCGGTGGCATCACCCCGCTGATCATGGCCGCCGGCTACGGACAAAGCGAGCTCGTCGAGGCGTTACTCCACCATGGAGCCGACCCCTACGCGGACGCGGGCGACGGGGTCACCGCACTTTGGGCAGCCGCGAGTGGTGGCGCCATCCAAGACTTCACCGACGGCCCGCCGCTCGGGACGTGTTTTCCGGAGACGATCCGCATCCTGCGCGAAAACGCACCGGATTTGCGCTTGACCACGGGCTCGGCGGCTAAATGGGTGGTTTGGTTTAGCTACTTCCGGGGATGCGAAAAAACCGTGCGGGAACTGCAGTCTGAATAAGAAAGGGCTAGAAGGGGCCGGGGATGTCGGAGTCGTCCACCACATGAACCGACTGAACGCTAGACGTGACGATGCGCCGTCCGTCGCGCATCACTTCGATCCGCATTCCCAACCCGACCCAAGAAACCTTGAGAAGGTTCCCCCCATAGCTCGAACCGCAAAGATAAGACTCTGTTGGCTCGGCGAAAAAACGGCCGCCTTGGATGAGCACTTTCGACTCCCCGGGACTCAGCAATATGATCTGATAGACCGTGTTCTCGGTCCTAACGTGGAGGCGGGTCAAAGTTGGAAGCTCGACCACGTCCACTCCGCCCTGCCGTGTCGCCTCCTCCGCGAACCCGTCGAGGGTGCACCGGCGAGGGACGAGCAGCTCTTCAGAATCGAGCCCGAGGGCCGTATCCTGCCTGGAGGCAGCAAGATCCGCCTTGGTGGTCAGCTGGCCCAGACCCTTTTGATCTTCCATCCTTGAGCCCATATTACCCGAAAACCGACCCGGAAGCCACGATATCGAGCCCCCGGGACGACCGGATCACGATCAATAACGCAGAAGGACCTTAGCAATCTCGTCTTCGACTTGATCGGCTCGCCACTGTCTCCGGATGCCGTTTAGCATCACGGAAAAGGCGACCGGGCCTTCTGTCGGGGAGAACGCGTACCCAGAAAGCGAGCTGATCCCCGCTAGGCTTCCCGTTTTGGCCATCACTCTGCCCATATACTCTTCAGTACGATATCGACGAGCGAGGGTTCCATCGACTCCACCCAGGGCGAGTACACAAAGGAACCTGGTACGGACCTCCGGCGTGTCGTAGAGCTCGCGTAGAATGCGAACCATAATGGAGGCGTTCAAGTTGTTCTCGTAGGACAGTCCAGACCCATCGTCGATTCGAAAATCACGTGAGGATTGGCCCAATCCCATCAAGTACTCGGAGAGGGCTCGAGATCCTGACTCGAAACTACCAGGCGGCCCCCAGCGATAGGCGCCGAGCGCCTTGAGTATCTGCTCCGCCGCGAAGTTGTTGCTGTTCTTTCCGAGCAGCTCGATGACCTGAATCAAAGGAGGCGAGCGGTGCACATAAAGGGACCGTAGCTCTGGATCGTTGGCCAAGCCTTTCTCGATCCGCCCATCGAATGAGACGCCATGTTCACGCAACTTGCCGACGAAGGCCGACGCCAGATACCGAGATGGGTTGGGCGCAACGAAACCGCCGCTTCGCTCTTCGTCACCGGCGATCACTCGTCCGCTCACGATGACGCGATCGCGCCCTCCCGACTTTCGAACCTGCAGCCAAGGCCGGCCCCGACCTGCGGTGGTGACGCGATTCAGAACCTCGAAGTAACCGTATCCACCATCGAACAAAGTAGCTCGTGTCCCCGCATTGACCGCCGGAGTCGCCGTCACTTCGACGATGTTGAAGTTGTAGGAAAGAGCGCTTTGGATCGGCAATCCCTTTTTGAGGATGTTGTCATAGGAGGCCGGCCCTCGAAGTTGGTCGTCGAAGAAACTGTCGTCCAGGATCAGATTGCCATCGATCGCCCTGATCCCCGCCCGCGCCAAAGCCAAAGTGATCTCATCCAAATCATCGTCGACTAAAGACGGGTCACCCGAACCCTGAAGATAGACATTTCCTCTAACCGCCCCGTCAACGATCGGACCGTCGATCAGCAAGCGCGTTTCGAATCGATGGCTGGAACCGAGGTAGTGGAGCGCGGCGGCCATGGTGACAAGCTTCATTCCCGAAGCGGGGATGAATTTCTTCGTTGGATTGTGCGCGTAAAGCGTCTCGCCCGTCTGCAGGCTTACGACCTGAACACCGATGGCGCGGTTCAATTGAAACCGGCGGCGCACTTGATCGAGACTCTTCGCCAGATCGCCTCGACTATCCGCCCTGACGGTTGCGACCGGCCGTAACGGGTGCGCCGGTCCCCATTCGATGAGACTGGGGGCAGCAAGCGCGAGGATTACGAAAAGGAAGGAACCCCTCAGAAAACGCACATACCCTCTCTCCTAAAGACTTCTCCTGTATCTATTTGTACCATATATACCATGGGTTGGCGACCCGCTCGTTGCATCGTAGGGCATTGGCTGCCTAGCAGCCTCGTTAGACCTTGTCATTAGGGGTTTTGTGGTAATCTCAAGTTCGTGACACAGGATAAGTGGCTGGAGAGCGAAAGCACCGGTCTGCTCACCGATCTCTATCAGATCACGATGGCTGCCGCCTATTTCGAGCACGGCATGAGCGAGCCCGCGACCTTCAGTCTCTTCATGCGCAATCTGCCACAGAATCGATCCTTCTTCTTAGCGGCGGGGCTCGAGGAGGCGCTCGACTACCTCGAAAATCTTCGATTCGGCCCCGAGGCCATCGACTACCTTCGCGGGACCGGCAACTTCAAAGAAGCATTTTTGGAACACCTCGCGGACTTCCGCTTCGATGGAAACGTCGTCGCGGTCCGGGAGGGAACGGTGCTCTTTCCCAACGAACCGATCCTCGAAGTCACGGCTCCGATCCTTCAAGCCCAGCTTGCGGAAACGTACCTTATGAACGCGCTGCAACTCGGCACATTGATCGCGAGCAAAGCGGCTCGCATCCGTATCGCCGGTCAGGATCGGAGCGTTGTCGATTTTGCTTCCCGTCGTGCGCATGGGCGGGACGCCGCGCTCAAAGTGGCGCGTTCGTCCTATATCGGAGGCTGCCACGGCACGAGCAATGTACTCGCCGGCATGAAGTACGGAATACCCATCGAGGGCACCGTTGCTCATAGCTTCGTGCAATCGTTCGAACACGAACTGGACGCCTACCGTGCCTTCGCACAGGTGTTTCCTTCCAACACCGTTCTTTTGATCGACACCTACGACACGCTGGAGGGCGCGCGCCACGCCGTTACCGTCGGACGCGAGATGGCCGAACGTGGTGCCCAACTGCGCGGTGTCCGTCTCGATAGTGGCGACATGATTCGACTCGCCAAAGAAGTGAGACGGATCCTCGACGAGGGAGGCCTCACGGAAACCAAAATCTTCGCCAGCGGCGCACTCAACGAATACCGCATCGAGGAGGCTCTCGCCGCCGGCGCCCCCATCGACGGCTTCGGCGTCGGAAGTCATTTAGGCGTGTCTTACGACGCGCCCGCGTTGGACATCGTTTACAAGCTCGTCGAGTATGCCGACCGTCCTGTGGTCAAGCTTTCTCAAGACAAGCAAACCCTCGCCGGCCGGAAACAATTTTTCCGACGTTATGCCGACTCGGGCGAGATGCTGGAAGACCTCATTGCGCTTCGAGACGAAGAGCTCGAAGGAGCGGAGCCTCTCCTCTTTCCAGTCATGGCGAGAGGAAAAAGGCTGAGCGCCCCGACGCCTTTGAACGAGATTCGTGAATACGCGGCCGAAAACCTTGCGAGACTTCCCGCGCGCCTCAAAACCCTTCGCGAGACAGCACCTTATCCGGTCCGGCAGAGCGAGGCGATTCGAGCGCTACAGAGCAAGCTCGTGGAAGAACATGGCGGAATGGTCAGCCGCTAACGAAGCTGGCTTCCTTCCTTTATTCCCTCTCCCTTTGGGAGAGGTGGCGTCAAAATCTGCCGTGCCAGTATCGAGCATTCTAGACGCAGGGTGAGGGACAAGACCGATAGGCTGGGAGCTTTCATTTTGGGAGGTCGTTAATGTTCAAACGTGCCCTGGAACTCGCCGTCTGGCCCGCTCTGATCGCACTGCTGGTGACGTTCGCGCGTTTTTTCGGTGAGCGGGCTGGCCTCCCGAACGCCGTGACGTTCGTGCTCGGCATCATCTGGCTGACGTTGATCGTTGCGATCCATTGGGGCGTCAAGCTGGCCGACGACGAGCGGCCCTACCGCCTCCTTTTTTTGAGCCTCGCGGTCTTCGCCCTGCTTTCCAGGATCCCGGTATTCGCGCTCTGGTGGGTAACCAACACCTGGGGCCTGGGCACGCACTACGATTTCACGGACAGCTTGGGTCAGGCGGTTCTGGCCCAACTCTTCGGAACTCTCACCCAGATCATTCTCGGCACGATTCTCGGCTGGGCAACGCTCGCGCTGAGAAGACGCAAAACACCGGAGCCGGCCTAGCCAGCTTCGCAACCCTCTCCCAAAGGGAGAGGGAATAAAGGAAGGAAGCCAACCTACTCACCACTACCGAGCTTGCAAACTGCATCTACGAAGGCCGACTCCGGTTGCGCACCGAGAAGCTCGACTTCATCATTGATCACGATCTTAGGAACTCCGGTCACGCCGTAGCGCCGTGCCATATCCGGAAACTCGCTGATCTCCACGACATCCGCCACGATTTGTTCGCTCTCAACCGCCATCTGATGGGCCACACGGGCCACGCCGGGACAGTGCGGTCACGTCGGGGTAACGAAGACTTGGACATGCACGTCCTCCGACAGCGATTCCAGCGACTTCCTACTCTCGTCGCTCAACGATGTAGCCCCCTTCGAAACATCGACGATGTCGGCTACGAACGCGGGAAACTCGGATCCTCCAGGAATCCCGAAATAGCGAACCTTGCCGCGCGCCTCCCCTTCCAGCACGATGGCCGGAATCCGATCGATTCCCGCCGACCTGGCCGCCTCCTGATCGGTATAAACATCGTGAACCGTGAGCTCGAGTTTGTCAGAGAGCGAGGTGACTTCCTCGACCAGCTCACCGGTTTCCTTGCAGGTCGGACACTCGCGTCCCGGAATCATGATCAAGCCACCCCCCTGAGTGAAGAAGTTGATCTTCACATCGCCCACGAGATCCTGCTCGAAGATCTCACCTAGCTCCTTCCGATTAGCGTCCGACAGCAAAGCCATTTCTCACCCCATCTCCTTATCTACCGAGTCCAACGTGGCGGTTCCGGCACCGGCTGCTTTCATATTACGTAGCTCCCGTTCCGAATCTCCCGCTTCTAGATCGACTCCCCGGACCGCATCTTCGAGCAGTGTCACCTTGAATCCTTGAGCGATGGCATCATGCACCGAGGACTGCACACAGTAATCAGTCGCCAGTCCGCCTACCATGAGATGCTCGATACCAAGCTGCTTGAGCGAGTCGGTGAAAGAAACGCCGCCATCGTCCTCCGCCTGAAATGCGGAGTAGGCGTCTTCTTCGGCGCGCTTCCCCTTCGAGACCACGATGGTGCCCGCGGGGAGTTTCAAATCAGGATGAAACTCTGCGCCTCTAGTCCCCGCAACACAATGGGGTGGCCAGACCCCACCGAACTCCTTGAAGTGGCTCGTCCGTTCGGGGTGCCAGTCGCGCGTCGCAAATATCGGCAGGTTCGCGCCAACGAACCGTCGGGCGTACTCGTTGAGGATGGGGACGACCTCATCCCCCCCGGGTACCGCTAGAGAGCCTCCCGCACAGAAGTCGTTTTGTACGTCGACGATAACGAGTGCGCCGCGACTTCGATTGGTGTTGGTCATGGCAAAGGCTCGAGGCGTTTACCTCTAGGCGGCGCCGGCGTTTCCTGCGATATGAATTAGTTGCCCTGAGTGGAACCCTGGCCCGGGTATTTGATTTGTGTGTTGACGATCCCCAGCTCGACCCGACGGTTCTTGGCACGCGCGTCGTCGCTGGTCCCGGGTACCAATGGCTGGGACTTCCCGAACCCTTCTGTAGTGATGATGCCAGGCTTGATACCGGCTTCCGCTAAGTAGTCGCGCACCGCCTTTGCCCGCCTAGCGGAGAGATCCATGTTGTACTCTTCGGTGCCGATGTCATCGGTGTGCCCGTACACATAGATCTGATAGTCGCTGGAGGTGAGCAAAATGCCGACGATGCGACTCAGAAGCTCCTTGTTTTCCGGTCGCAGGTGGGACTTGTCGAAAGCGAACTTCATGTAGTCGCTCCCCAGGTTCATTACTAACCCGAGGGCTGTGCGGCGCGTCTCGGCGACCTCGCTCAACGCGTCTTGGAGACGGTTGAGCTCCTCTTCGCGCTCTCGTTTGATCTTCTCCGCTTCCGCGGTCGCGACCTTCGCGTCTTGGCGTGCGCGCTGAGCAGCCTCTCTCTCGCGCTCCGCCTCGTTACGCGCCATTGCCGTATCGGTCTCCGCTTCCGCGCGACCACGTGCCGCCTGAAGCGCCGCGTCTTCGGCCTCGAGTGCCCTCTCGAGAGCTTTTTTTGAGTTCTCGCCGATCTCCTCTACGTGCTTATCGACACCGAGCATCTGACTCTCGAGCTCGGTGAGACGATTGAGTATGAGCGTACCGATCCCGATCAGAACGGCTAGCGCGAGAGCGGCCAGGATCCCGAGTGAGAATAACGGGAGCTTACTCTTCGTATTCGCCCCCTTATCTGGTGGGGTTTCCGACGTTTCATCCAATAGACTCATGGTTGTTCTCTCGCGGCGCGCCTTACGGATGCCTGGATGACTGACGAAGAACGCTGTACGGGATCAAACTGTATTATCCGCATAATCGGCGGGGAATTCAATTTCTTCGGCGGGCCCTTGAACACATCTACTACTCAGGATTGGGGTTCCGGTACCCCATCCCGGTCATCCCGTCTAAAAAAAAGGGCCGGCGGGGCCGGCCCTTGGTAGTGCAAATGTGATGACTGACTTACTTCGCTTTGAACTTCGTCTTCAGTACATTCTTGCCCCACACGAAGTGGATCTCGCCGCCGTCGCCGGCGTTCGCGATCTCAATAGTGAACTGCTCCGTGTTCTCTCCCACGGTCTCCCAGGCAAGCGGGGTGGCACCGAGATCCATGGCGGCGTCGCGCTGTGTTCCCCATTGCCCACTTTGCTCGTTGATGATCAGCTCCCAGTTCTTGCCATCGCCGCGCTTCGCGAAGAGGCTGTAGGAGCCCTTGGGAACTACCAACGAATCGAAAACGAGGTCCCCGCTCGTCTCGAGCACCGTTGCCTTGTCAGCCCCGAGCCGCCAGACCGTCCCCTCCGGCGCTTTCGCGAGCATGTCCCGGCCGCCCAAACCGGGACGTCCGTAGTCGATGACCAGTTTCGCGCCGCCGACCGTTGCTTCTGCTTTGCCACGCGGTGATTGCGCGAAAGTCACCGCCGAACCGAGCGTCAGCATGATTACCATAGCTAATCCAACACGGGTTCTCATTCTTCCTCCTTCTCCTCCCCCCAATTGCATGAATATCGAGTTCGAATATAGCCAAAACGTGCGGCTCTCGCAAATTTGAGCTAGAATCCCCGCGTTCGTGGGGCGCCTGGCCAAGCGGATGCCACCCACCGCGTGTTTTGGCGCTCGTCACAATCTGAAAGGCGCGCGCCCGTGATTCTCTCACCCACCAATCCGAAGTGGCTACAGGTAGCGTTGGCCGATTTCGACCGGGTGATCGTGGATCACGCGCATTGCGAGAAGAAGGCCGCCGCGTCCGCGATGTCGCTCGTGGCCGCCTACCCTGACCGGCAACGTCTGGTGCGACGATTGAGCGCGCTCGCCATCGAAGAGCTCAAGCATTTTCGCGCCGTGCACTTGCGCTTGAGACGTCGCGGTCTCACCCTCGGCCGTGATTTCGGAGACCCCTACGCCCAAGCGCTCATGCGGTTGGTACGCCCCGGCCGCGGCCGGCTCACCGATCGACTTCTGGTTGGCGCTCTCATCGAGGCCCGTTCGCGGGATCGCATCGAGCTCTTGGCCGACGCCCTCGACGATTCGGAGCTACGGGCGTTCTACAACTCGCTCGCCGAAGCCGAAGGCCGACACGCGGATCTCTTCGGCGAGCTTGCCCGCCACTACGACGACCAAGAGGATGCCGAGGCGCGGCTCGCAACGTTGGTCGCCGCCGAAGAGGAGATCCTGAAACGGCTCCCCATCGAACCGCGAATGCACTAGCCAATGGACAGTTCCATTTGGGTTTGGCTGACTCCCACCCTCATGGCTCTTGTCTTTTGGGGGTTAGGACAAGGGTTCGTTAAGAAGTATATCTCCGAGGTCCCGCCCGCCCGTTTCTGCCTCTACTTCGTCTCGGAGTTAGTCTAGTCATCCTTTCTTGCCTAGGACTGGCCTACGGGCCATCGGACTCCGAGTCGAAGAAGGCCCATGGGCGATGGATCCCGCTCGCCGTCTCCGCCGTTCTAGTTTGGGGGGTCGCCTGGACCATCATGAAGTACGCCTACTCGCTTCCCAATGCCGACGAGGCCAACATGGCGCTCTTCAACACCATGGGAAGTTTTCTCACTCTGGGTATCTATGGACTTCTCTACGGACGGAAGGGAGTCCACTCCTTCCGCGAGTGGTCCATATCCTTTTTACCTATGGGACTGATGGCGACTGGGGACCTCTCGGTAATCATTGCCGCCAAGACCGGGCCCGTCTCCATCGTCGCACCCTTGAGCGGCGCCTATCCGGTGGTGACCCTGGGGTTCGCATGGATGGTTCTCAAGGAACGCATCACCCCGTTTCAATGGTTGTGCATTGCCCTTTTGCTCGTCGGAATGTTCTTGAGCCCAGTAGCCGGTTGATCCTTATTCAGAGCGCGTCTTGACCCTTTCACTTTGGGCAAGTTAAACTACGTTAACTGCTGTTTCCCCTCGTCTCATCATCAGCAAGGAGCGTCGATGTTGTCTGCGCTTTGGTGGTTTTTGATCGGCCTGGGTGTCATGCTCGTCGAGCTGGCCCTTCCGGGCTTCGTGCTTATCTTCTTCGGCATCGGGGCTTGGATCACAGCCCTTTTCACTTGGCTAGGTGTTCTCGACAGCCTCAACGCGCAGCTTCTCGCGTTTGTCGGAGCCTCCATCGCCTCCCTTCTTGCCCTTCGTGGCTGGCTACAGAGGACTCTACAGGGTCGCGTGTCGGACCAGGAGCTCTCGGAAACGCGCCTCGACGACTTCGTCGGGAACAAGGCCAGAGTCGCCGTCGCCATCTCTCCCGATAGCACCGACGGGCGCGTCGACTTCCGTGGCACGCAGTGGGCGGCGTCTGCCAAGGTCGCGATCCCTGCCGAGACGACGGTCCGGATCGTCTCGAAGGACAATCTGACCCTTCAAGTCAAACCCATTAGTTAGGAGAATAATCATGGATACCTTTGCCCTTTTTGTCCTCGTCCTCGTCGTCCTGATCGTGATCGTGCGCACTGCCCGAATCGTACCCCAACGCTCGGCGTACATCGTCCAACGGCTCGGACGTTACTCGAAGACTCTGGGTGCCGGGTTTCATCTGCTGATTCCATTCGTCGACAAGGTCGCCTACAAGCACACCTTGAAAGAAAGCGCCCTCGATGTTCCTCCACAAGTATGCATCACCCGAGACAATATCCAAGTCGAAGTGGACGGCGTTCTCTATATGCAAGTAATGGATCCGGTCAAGGCCTCCTACGGCATCACCAACTATATTTGGGCGTCGACCCAGCTGGCGCAAACGACCATGCGCTCCGAAATCGGAAAGATGGAGCTCGATCGAACCTTCGAGGAGCGAAATCTCATCAACAAGGCTATCGTTGACGCCGTCGACCGCGCCTCCGACCCGTGGGGAATCAAGATCACGCGTTACGAGATCAAGAACATCGTCCCTCCTCAATCGATCAAAGACGCGATGGAGAAGCAGATGCGGGCCGAGCGTGAAAAGCGCGCCCAAATCGCCGAATCGGAAGGAGACCGTCAGGCCAAGATCAATCGAGCCGAAGGTGACAAACAAAAAGCCATTGCGCTCTCGGAAGGTGAAATGCAAAAGCGGATCAACGAGGCGGAGGGACAGGGGCAGGAAATCTTGCGCATCGCGAACGCCACCGCAGAGGGAATCCGACAGATCGCGGCGTCTATTCGTGAGCCGGGGGGGACGGATGCCGTCAGCCTGCGCATCGCGCAGCAGTACTTAGAAGAGTTCGGCAAACTCGCCAGCACCAACAACACTTTGATCATTCCATCCGACTTGTCGGACGTGTCAGGGATAGTGGCTGCGCTAGGTAAGGTGTTCGATCGAGTGAAAGCGGCTCAGGCGCCTCCGCCGCCGGCGTCGAAGTAGGTATGCGTTCCCCGGAAATCCATGGAACCGTCGACGAGCTCGCCCTCGACCTGGATGAGTCCACCGCCGGAACCCATCCACACCTGGATCCATTTCCGTTTTCCCGGATCGAAGTAGTTGATGCTTTTGCCGGTACCACCCCCAGCGCTGGTCCAGTTTTCGACGAGCATGCAACCTTGACCGCCGTCGCCAACCATTCGAACGCTTTTTCACGGTCGCTCAATGCCGCATAGCTCGCTGCCACGTTGTATCCAACGATCGCCGTCGGCACTCCGTTCTGCTCGGCGTTCTCGTACGCATCTAGGGCTTGCTGGTACTTCCCAAGACGATGAAGGGCAACACCCAGCCGAAATTGGGCCCTGGCGTTTTTCGGCTCGCGTTTCGCGATTGTCCCATAGGCTTCCACCGCACCCGGCCAGTTTTCTGCCTGGTAAAGGTCTGGACTTAAAGGGACAACTGCTCCTTATGAGCGGATAGCCAGACGAGTCACCTCGGGAAGCACTTGTTTCCAAGTCCTTCCTAGAGTAAAAACTGGAAGTCGCGCCCATATGCCAAACCAGCACCGTGAATCTGCGACCCTTCGTTTCGGGTCCTTCGAGATGGATCTCCGAAGTGAAGAGCTCCGCAAACAAGGCACCCTGCTCGAGCTGCCCCCTCAGCCGTTCAAGGTCCTCGCGATTCTGGCTCAGAACCAAGGGCAGATCGTCACCCGCGAGGAACTTCAGCGACGTCTCTGGGGACATGAGACTCATGTCGACTACGATGTCAGCCTGAATTCTTGCATCAAGCAGATCCGCTCCGTTCTCAACGACACATCGAACGCTTCCCGCTATATCGAGACTCTCCCGAAGCGAGGCTACCGGTTCATCGCGCCCGTCGAGTCGAGGTTTTCGGAAGCCGCCGTCGGAGGCGCAAGGCCGAGCGGCATCCACCGATTTCCAACGGCTGCGGGTTCGACCCATGACCTGCCCCGGATCCTCCTTTCCATCGTTCTGATCGGCATCGTTGCCGCGCTGGTCGGCCTCGGTTATCTCGCGCTGGAAGGCTCGCGGTCCCTATGGGACACGACGGGGGCGAACGACAGTCGACTCATGCTGGCCGTCTTGCCCTTCGACAACCTGACGGGCGACCCGGACAAAGACTACCTAGCGGAAGGTGTCACCCAGGAGATGATCGCTCATCTGAGCATCCTTCGACCATCGCAGTTGGGCGTCATTGCAAGGACCTCGACGATGCGTTACCGAGACACCGACAAAACCGTCGAGCAAATTGGCGGCGAGCTCCACGTCGGATTCGTCCTGAAGGGTAGCGTTCGCGTCGACGAAAGTCGTATTCGTATCAACGGGCAACTCGTTCAGGTCAGCGACCAAAGGACGGTTTGGACCGGCAGCTACGAACGCCAACTCGAAAATACCCTCGCACTCCAACGGGATGTCGCGCAGCGCATCACTCGGGCTCTCTCCGTTGAGCTCCTCTATCCTGGTCAAGTAGCACAAACGGCAACCGGGCTCACGACGAGCGACGCCTACGATGCGTACCTGAAGGGCCGTTATCATTTGAATCGCGGTCACCCGAAAAGCGTCGAGAAAGGAGTGCAGTACTTTCAGGTCGCCATCGACGCGGACCCCTTCTTTGCCTCGGCACAGCTTGGGTTGGCCGAAGCCTATCTCCAGCAAGCGCAAGGCCGCGATGCGCCTGCCGAGGACTTGTACGGGATGGCGAAGGATGCGGCGCGGAAAGCCGTCGAACTCCAACCGACTTTGGCCGAGGCCCATTTGGTCGACGCGCTGGCGACTTGGTACTTGGATTGGGACTGGGAGCGTGCCGGCGCCGCCTTCGAGCGGGCCTTAAAATTCAACCCCGGCCTCGCGAAGGCTCACCACTGGTACGCGTATTATTTATCGAGTCTAGGGCAACACGGCCGCGCCACCGCAGAAGTTCGGCTCGCTCGACAGTTGGATCCACTTTCGCCTCTGGTGAACTCGGACGTGGGTTGGTTTCATTACTTCGCTGGACAATATGAGCCAGCCATCGAAGAATGCCTTCGCACTCTCGAGCTCGAACCCGGATTCGTTCTCGCTCACACCTGTCTCATGGAAGCCTATGACCGCAACGGAATGCACGAGGAGGCGTTTGCGGAAGCACAAGAGACCCTTGCGGCCGCCGGCGCCACCGAGGACGAGCTTGCGGACATTCGAAGTCTGGATCCGATCGCACGACAAGAGAGGATCCTCCGGTGGTGGTTGATCCATGACGATGACCTCGGACCGTACAAACTCGCCCTGGTCCACCTGAGGCTGGGCGAGCAGGGGCAGGCCCTCGACTGGTTGGAGAAAAGTTTCACCGACAGAGACCTTTGGCTGCCGGTTCTCAGAGAGGATCCGAGGTTCGATTCCCTCCGGTCGGAGCCACGTTTCGAGGCCCTCTCTCACCGCTTGAACTACCCCAGTATTTAACCTAGTTTTGCGCGCGAACGCAGCCATGAGCCCATGCGTAGTCGCGCAGCGCCGAAGCACTGAGGCGTGGCGTGGCAGATCGTGGTGGCCGTCAAAATACGTTGTGCCATCGAACAAGTTGGCCAGACGGCGGTGGGGCCCCGCGCCCTTCATCTACTGAGCGCGCATTGAGTCAGGTTGACCCAACGGAATCCGGCCTGTATCCTGTTTCTTAACATCCTCTTGAAAACTTAAGGACCGTCGGCACATGTGTCGAGGGAGGAAACTATGGGGACGCTCCGTCTGACAATCCTGCTGAGTTGGGCCGTGCTCGCGAGCGGGTGCATGATCTCGGAGCAGGCTGGACAGATGCCCCAGGATCTGGCCTTTCACTTCGATACCGATTTCAATCGAGCTCTCGTATTCGGCCGCCCGATAGCACTTGTTCTACTCGTCATGTGGGTCTTCGCCAACTTCAAGAAGCCGAACTCCATTTTGCTGAGCGCACCCCTATTGGTTCTAGCGGGATGGACTCTGGCGCAAGACTTTCCATCGCTCGTGGACTACCGAGTCGAAGTACGGGAGGATGCGCTCTATTTGAAGATCCCTCCCGAACCCGAAAAGGTGATCCCCTGGAACACTGTGGAGGAGATGGAGATAAAAGGTGCCGCATGGGCCGGCGCTGGAGCCAGACCGACGGTGACTCCAACACCTTTCGGGCCTCGGAACCCGGAGTATGCTTGGTCCGAGCTTCCGGAGTGGCACACGATGGAGATCATGGCCGACGGAGAAACGCATCTGGTTATTCTCGAGAAGCTCAGCATAGAGCAACGTCAAACGCTCTGGCGGTCGATCGCGAAGCGAGCTCGTTTGGTGAAAGTGGACTAGCCTCCGATTCTTGACTTCCCACCGTCCCTCGGAGTACAAGCAAGAAGATTTCCGATTGCATCGCTCGCGAAGGAGGTTCGAATGGCGTTACGAACGCTGTGCTACTTGGTGGCCAGTGCGGCTCTACTGTTCTCGCCTCTGAGCTCGTCAGCTTCGTCCGCCACTATCCAACAGGAGCCAGAAAAACCTGAAGAGCCCAAAGGGCCTGAAAAGCCCAAGGGGCCTGAAGAACCCAAGGGGCCCGATGAGCCGGAGGGATCCGAAGAACCGAAGGGCCCGGACGACCCACGAGGAGAATCCGCGACCGGCGAGGTTTGCTGTTTTACGAACCCCTACTTCGAAGGCGAATGCCGTGTCTCGCCGGGAGAGGACGAGAGCTGCCAAAGTATTCTCCTGTATCTCAACAGCGCGAACACAGAAGGCAAGACCTACTGCGGAACGAGCCTGACTCGCGGAGGCTGGCACAGCGTCTTCTGCAAAGAAGAAGAGCCGGACTAACGTTAATGGGCCCCGATGGGGCTTCCCGGCGGCAGCTCGTGTGGTGCCGTCGGCCCGTCCGTACCCTGCGGGCGATTTTGCCAACGCCGAATGTCCTCGGCCACTAGTTTCTGGTGAGGGCTCGGCGTCCCCACCGACTCGAGCCAGTCAGAAAGACCTACAAGCTGCTCGGTCAGAATCGCTCGTGCTTGAGAGATGTTCAGACTGTTCGACGCCTGCCGAAGAAGCTCATCGAGGACCGCGCGCTGCATCGTTTGCTGCACTTCCGCCAAGTAGGCGCTTGCGCCGGTCGGCGCCTTCCATGTTCGCTCCAAGAGGGACTCTGTCACATCCTCCAGCCCGGGGTACTCGCTACTGCGACTGTGATACTCGACGAGGCGGGCCATGCGCTCGGGGTTGAGAAGTAGCTTCACGGTGAAGTCGGACGCCGACGCGGCAGCTGCGAGCGGGTCGAACGTGAGTCCCGTCCAGCGTTCGAATTTCTCGCTCTCCGGCTCTCGGAAAGCGCGCGGCGGAATCATTCTTAATACCCGCTCGGGAACGGCCAAGAACTCCGGATCCAAAGTCGAAAGAACGACGTCGAGAGCATCGCGTTGAGTCTGTCCGGGCACAATCGTGATGGTCATCTGCCCGTCTCCCCGCAGAGCGTAGTTGTAATCGGCTCCACCGATGCTGTGCATCGCAGCCTCCAACTGATACCGGTGATGGAGATAGAGCGGGGCGAGTACTTTCTCCAAAGACGCCATCGGATCGCCGGGGCGGATCGCATCCGGCCCGAACGCCTCGAGACCGAGCCCTCGAACCCGGATTTCGTGTCGAAGCATTGCGACCGGGTCGGCACCGTTGTCCCACAGGGCGGCGAGAGGATGGGCTGCACCCGGGGGTATGGCATCTCGGCTGCTAATGAATCGGATCTTCCGATCCAAACCGTCCTTTACGATCGCATCGAGTGCCGCCTTCTCGTCGGTACCCGGAGCGAAGTCGCTATAAAGCCACTTGATGGCGAACTTGTCGTATTCTCCGACACCAACTCCATAGGCGTTCGAAAGATCCAGCCTTCCATCCGGCGTGATTTCCACGAGCGGCGCCGGGTAATCCATCACACTGGCACGACCCGCATAAGTGCTCGCGATGTAGTTGTGCGCCAGTCCCAATGTGTGTCCTACCTCGTGCGCCGATAGCTGCCGAACTCGAGCCAGGGCCATCTCCACCGGGTCGTTCTGCGAACCGACTTGCGCGAGATATTCGAAGGTAGGGCCGCCTCCAACACCACAACCGCCGAACCCGGACCCGCTGGTGGGATGCAAACCCTTTCCGAGCAGGTAGTCCTGTCGCAAGCGGAGACTCCCCAAGTTCACGTTTCCCTTCAGCATCTCTCCGGTCCGCGGATCGGTCACGGAACCGCCGTACGACCATCCACGAGTGGATCGATGCGTCCAGTGGATCATGTGGTAGCGCAGATCCATCGGATCGGCGTTCTCTGGAAGTAGCTCCACACGAAACGCATTAACGAAGCCCGCTTCCTCGAAAGCGGCGCTCCACCAATTCGCCCCATCCAGGAGCGCGCTTCGAATCGGCTCTGGCGCTCCGCGATCAAGGTAATAGACCAAAGGCTCGACCGCCTCTGATCGTGCCGCGCGGGGATCTTTCTTCTCCAACCGATGCCGAGCCACCCACAAAACGTCGAGATCCTCGTCGATGGGTGTTGCGTAGTCTTTGAAGGAAATCCCGAATGCCCCCACCCGTGGGTCCGCCGGGCGCGGCTCATAACCTTCGTCCGGTAAACGAACAAGCGAATAGCGAACTCGCAACGTCACCGCATCCCCGCTCGCCGCGGTCGACTGAACGAGCTCTCCGGGACTGGGACTGGTGAACGTCAGCAGCGTCTCGACCTCAGTGTTCAGTCGAAACGCCTTGGTTCGAGGCAAGTGAATGACGCTGCGGCTACGATCGAGCTCGAAGTTCCCCTGTCCGGCGTTTTCCAACGTCTTGGCGATGCCGTGCGCATCACGCAGAAAAAAATCTGTCCCGTCGACCAAGACCCGAGTCCCCGATTCCGCCTCCACTTTGAAGCCCCAATGCGTCGAGGGAGCGAAAGCGTCCCGCACCGCTCTCACCTCGTCCGGATTATCGCTCCGCGCTCGGTAGCGGTAGTTGGGCTCGACCAGTAGGACCGTCGGGCCGACTCGCCGTGCCTCCAGGATCTGAGTCCGCCCGAACTGCCCGCGGTCCAGGCCAACCGGATTGCTACCCAACCCGCTGGCCAAAGACACCTGATAGAGAAACTCGGTGTCCCATTGATCGACCTCCCAGAATAGCTTTCCGGTGGAACCGTCCCAGTAGAGATCGAAGAACCCCTCTAGGTGAGTCATGTCACGCGTCTTGTCCTCTATGGACGGGATGGACGGAGGCCGACTCTCATCCGACGATGTTGCTTGCCCGAATGCTCCTCCCGCGCCAACCGCAAGCAGCGAGCCAAGCATCAACACACACATCACCCCGCACCTCACCCAACCGTTCCGCATCGGCCGAACTCCGTTTTCTTTGGTCGCTAGTATCTTGTATAGTTATTGACTCTTCTTCAGGAAACTCAAGATCTCCGAATCGGTGGTCAAGATGAGCGTCACGTCATTATCGAAGCTGCTACGGTAGGTTTCCAACGTCTTCATAAACTGATAGAAGTCTGGATCCTTGCCATAAGCACGAGCGTAGATGCTGGTTGCCTCGGCGTCCGCCAGACCCCGAATCTCCTCGGCTTGCTTAAAGGCCTCGGATTCGATCTCCTTGAGCTCTTTTTCCTTCTGCCCACGGATCTCCGCCGAACGGCCCTGGCCTTCCGAGCGGCTGCGCTCCGCGATCCGCTGACGCTCGGTGATCATTCGCTCGTAGACCTTCGCCCGCACCTCGTCGACGTAATTGATGTGTTTGATCTTCACGTCCACCAGCTCGATACCCCACTCTGGCGTAACCAGTGAAGACTTCTCGAGGATCCTCCGCGCGATCCCCGTTCGGCCGGTGATGATCTCAACGGCTGGCCGGTCGCTGGCAAACTCCTGCAGCTCCTCGGTAACGTCGAAGTCGCGTGCCGTGGACCGCACGATCTCGATGAGATCGAAGGCCGCCACCGCGTTCCGGGTCTCCCCATCGATGATATCGTCGAGTCGACTTTGCGCGCCCCGCTCGTCGCGAACCCTTTTGAAAAACGCCAACGGGTCTGCGATGCGCCAACGGGCGTAGGTGTCGACCCAGATGAACTTCTTATCCTTGGTTGTAATCTGATTGGCATCGCCGTCCCATGCCAACCATCGCTTGTCGAAGCGGTGAACGTCCCAAATGAACGGGATCTTCACCTTGAGGCCGGGCTTAGTGATGGGATCGCCGACGGGGTCCCCGAACTGCGTGATGATGACCTGCTCCGTCTCGTCCACGGTATAGAAAGTGGCGGGCAACACGAAGAGGAGAAGCGCTCCAATAACTAGGAGAACAATCAGATTCCGATTCATTTCTGCACCTCCTGGGCTAGGTTCAGCAAGGGTAGGAGCCCTCTTTGCTTTTCATCCAAGATTACCTTCTTACCCATACGGGGCAAGATTTCGTTCATAGTCTCGAGGTACATGCGGTTCCGGGTCACGCGAGGTGCCTTGCGATACTCCGCGTAGATCGCCTCGAATCGGGTCGCTTCTCCCTGCGAGCGATTCACACGCTCGGCGGCGTAGCCCGCGGCTTCCTGGATCATCTGTTGGGCGACTCCCTTGGCCTTCGGGATCTCCTGGTTGTACTCCGCCCAAGCGCGGTTGATGAGCTGTTCCTTCTCTTGGATCGCCTCGTTGACTTCATTGAAGGATGGCTTGACGGGATCGGGAGGATTCACGTCTTGAAGAACGAGCTGCTGCACCGAAATGCCGATGCCATAGGTGTCACTTAGCTCCTGAAGTAGATCCTTCGCTGCGAGCGCAATGGCTTCGCGGCCGATGGTCAGGACCTCGTCCACGCTGTGATCTCCAACCACCTGTCGCATGGTGGCCTCCGACATATCCCGGAAGGTGGTGTCGACGTCCCTCACGTTGAACAAGAAATCATAGGGGTTATCGATCTGGAACTGTACGATCCACTCCACGACCCCCACGTTGAAATCGCCGGTCAACATGAGCGACTCCTGCAGAAGCTCGCCCCCATCCCGGTACTGCGTTCGGACGCCAGCTTGAACGGTCCTGAAGCCAAACTCCTGTTTCAGCTGGCGCTGCACCGGCACCTTGTCCAGCTTCTCGACGAACGGCCATTTGAGGTGTAGGCCGGGCTCGGTAGTTCGCGAATAGGCGCCGAATCGCCGGACAACCCCTACCTCGTCGGGGTCGATCTGGTAGAAGCTTCCGAACGATAGAACTAGGCCCCCCACCAGGAGCAAGATCCCTCGGATCGCCCTGGGCGAGATATTGGGCAGATTGAATTGCGGCATCTGGGGCACGCGCGACGAATCAAAATCGAACGGTCCCTTGCCGCCCTGATTATCAGGCATATTGTCCTCCTAGCCTTCTTGGGAATGTGAAAGGTCAACCAATGGGTAACACTGCCCATGCACGATACCTTCGCGCCTATCCGGGTTGCAAACAGAGGCTTTTTCCCTTGCGCTGGTTCATCCCTTGTTGCAACATCTCTCTATGGAGTTGCCAACTCGCTTCGATTTCCGGGCCGTAGAGCCTCGCATTTACAAGCTCTGGCTCGACCGCAATTGTTTCGATAGCGCCTACGATCCGTCAGGCCAGCCGCGCGAAAAAGCGCCAACGGACAAGCCGAAGTTCGTCATGGTCATTCCACCGCCTAACGTGACCGGCCGGCTCCATATGGGGCATGCTCTCAACAACACCCTTCAAGACACCTTGATCCGCTACAAACGCATGGACGGCTTTGACGCTTTATGGGTCCCTGGTACCGACCATGCCGGAATCTCTACCCAAACCGTGGTGCGCAAGCAGCTCGATGCCCAAGGAATAGATTATCGTGAATTGGGTCGTGAGAAATTCATCGAGAAGGTCTGGGAGTGGAAGGCAAAATACGGAGATTTCATCATCGAGCAGCTCCAGAAGATGGGCTGCTCTTGTGACTGGCGACGCACGCGCTTCACGATGGACGAGGGGCTCTCCCGAGCGGTGCGCGTGACCTTCAAAACCCTCTTCGACCGAGGCCTCATCTATCGAGGCAAGCGCATTGTGAATTGGTGCCCGGTGGATCAGACGGCGCTTTCCGATGACGAGGTCTCTGTTTCGGACGAGGGCGAGCCCGGGCATCTTTGGCACATCCGTTATCCACTGGTGGAACCAACCAACGGCATGAGTCACCTGGTTATTGCCACGACTCGTCCCGAAACGCTCTTCGGAGACGTCGCGGTCGCGGTGAACCCGAAGGACGAGCGTTACAAGAAAGTCGTCGGCAAAGAGGTACGCCTGCCTCTCCAAGGCCGGGTTATTCCCGTGATCGCCGACGAGTACGTCGACATGGAGTTCGGAACGGGGGCCCTCAAGATCACTCCGGCGCACGATACCAACGACTTCGAGGTCGGGGCCAGGCACGGACTCGAGCCCATCAACGTCATGAACGAGGATGCCACACTCAACGAGGCGGTCCCGTCCGAGTTTCAGGGTATGGATCGCTTCTTGGCCCGTAAGAAAGCGGTCGCCGCGCTAGAAGAGCAAGAGCTTATCGAAAAGGTCGAAGATCGCTTGGTCCCTCTCGGCCGCGCCCAACGCTCGGGCGCTCCCATCGAGTATCGACTCTCGGATCAATGGTTCGTTCGGATGAAACCTCTGGCCGAGAAAGCTCTCGCTGCAAGCGGTTACCGGAAGAAGGGCGACGAGTGGGTGAAGGCAGAGCCCGGGGAGCTACTTTTCCACCCCGAGCGTTGGGAGAACGTGTACCTGCAATGGCTCACCCGCATCCATGATTGGACCATCAGTCGACAAATCTGGTGGGGACATCGCATTCCTGCCTGGTACAACCGCAAGACCGACGAAATTCGCGTTGAGGTCGAAGAGCCCAAAGAAGTCGCGGAGGCCCCCAACGATTGGTATCAGGATCCGGACGTGCTCGATACCTGGTTCAGCTCCTGGCTGTGGCCCATGAGCACACTAGGATGGCCCGAAGCGACCGCCGATTTCGCGCGGTACTTTCCCACCGCCGTTCTATCCACCGCAAAGGACATCATCTTTTTCTGGGTGGCGCGCATGAACTTCGCTGGGCTCGAGCTTGCCGGTAAGCTGCCCTATCGCCATGTGAACATCCATCCCACGGTCCTCGATGACCAGGGTGCGGTAATGAGCAAGAGCAAGGGCAATGGGATCGACCCCCTTGCCGTGATCGAAGGGGCAACATCCGAGGACCTCAAGGCCCCCATCTTCGAGGCGCGCCCACCGAATATCGACAAGCTGGTGGCGAGGGTCGAGAAGAACTTTCCCAACGGTTTCGAAGGCGTTGGGGCGGATGCCCTGCGTTATACGTTCATTTACTCTTGTTCAGACGGACAAGAGACTCGTCTTTCGCTCGAGAAGTTCAACGAGCAGGGCCGCCGTTTTGTCACCAAGCTTTGGAACGCCAGCCGCTTCGTCCTAATGTCCCTCGACAGTGTGCCGGCGTCGGCGGGCGAGGCCCTGACCGCAGAACCTACTGAAGAGGACCAATGGATCTTCTCCCGTCGTGCCTCGACGGTGCGAGCGGTTCGCGACGCTTTGGACAATTTCGAGTTCGGCTCCTTGGGTCAACAGCTCTATCGATTCGTCTGGAACGACTATTGCGATTGGTTTCTGGAGCTCTCCAAGGGCCGCCTCCAAGGCGAGGACCCGGCGGCGGCCCGAAGAGCGGCCCACGTTTTGGGTCAAACGCTCGCTGACATCCTGAGGCTCCTCCATCCCATCACCCCGTTCATCACCGAAGAGCTGTGGTCGAAGTTGCTGTCTGCGATGGACGAAAAGGAATTGTGGTTGGGTGAGCGACCGGCCTCCGAGCTTCTCATTCAAGAGCCGTTTCCGAAGGGAGGCGCTGCACCGGAAGTAGATCTGGAGGGACGATTCGAGACCCTGCAGCGTCTCGTCACGCGGGTTCGAAACGTTCGGGCCAACGCTCGTTTGGGCGACGGCGTTCGCTTGGCCATCCAGGTGAAACCGCTGAACGAGGACTTTCGACGAATCGTCGAGGCCACCTCAGGGGCAGTGAAGCGCCTCGCCAACCTCGAATCGATAGAGCTCGTCGAGGAGAGGCCTCCCGGGGCGGTCACCAATGTGGATCCGGCATTCGAAATGTACGTCGACTTGGGAAAACACGTCGATGCAACGAAAGAAGTCGCGCGCATCGACAAGGAGATGGCGACCGTCCAGAAGAAGCTCGATCAAGTCTCACGGAAGCTAGAGAATCCCAAGTTCCTCGCCGGCGCCCCCTCGAATGTCGTTGAGGGAGAGAAGACCAAGGCTCAAGAGTTGAAGGAGATGTTGGTCAAGCTCGAGAAGCTCCGCGACGAGTATGTTTCGGAGTGACTAAGCGAGAGAGAGATAAAGCGTCGCTGCCTGCCCCTCCATCTCGACCTCACGCTTGTGCGCCTCATTCAGCCAATCTCCGTCGTTGACGAGCTCGACACACAGGGTCTCCCCCATCAAGTGCTCTCGGCGTTTCTCGACGATCTCGTTGAGGCGCTCGGAACCCTGAATCCCGAGGCGGATGCGCTGCGTGTACTCGAGCTCTAGCTCTTTGCGGAAGTTCTGAATGCGGCTCAAGAGCTCGCGATAGATCCCCTCTTCGATCAACTCGGGCGTGAACTCGGTACTCAGGACGACCACCGACGTCAGATCCCCGGCGGCGGCATAGCCTTCCTTGGCCTCGACCACAACTTCTACGTCTTCGAGCTCCAAAGACAGCATGTCGCCAGCGACCTCGATGTCGGCGCTGCCTTTCTCGAGGAGCGATTTGCGCAAAGCTGCGCCGTCGGCCTTGGCAAGGGCCTTCTTGAGAAGCGGCATGGTCTTCCCGAGCTTCGGACCCAAGCGGCGAAAGTTGGGCTTGATGCCGTAGCGAACGTGCTCCTCGGCACCGGGAACGAAGTCGACCTCCATGACGTTCAGCTCCTCGGCGATGAGCTCGCGGTACTTCCCGATACGCTCTTCTATATCGGGATGGGAGAGAATGATTTCCGCCCGGGCGAGCGGCTGCCGCACCTTGAGCTTGTGGTTGGTGCGGACCCGAAGGCCGATGGATACGATATCGCGCACCGTCGCCATCTCTTCGCTCAAAGCCCGGTTGATCCGAGTCGTATCCGCCTTGGGGTAGTCCTCTAGGTGGACACTTGCCCGAACGTCTTCTCCCCCCGGCCCCTTGACCAAGTTCTGATATATCTCCTCGGTCATGAAGGGAACGAATGGAGCCGCTAGCCTGGCCACCGTGCCTAGGGCCTCGTAAAGTGTCGCATAGGCGTCGACCTTGTCCTCGTCCATTCCGGACTTCCAAAATCGTTGACGACTCCGCCTCAGGTACCAATTCGAGAGACCATCGACAAAGTTGGAGAGCTCCCTCGCCGCCTCGTAGGCCCGGTAGCTATCCATGCGCCCGATCACTTCCTCGGTGAGGAGAGCTAACTCCGAAAGGATCCAGCGATCCAAAAGAGCCCGTTCCGCGATGGGACGCCCCTTCATCGCCAGCGGATCGAACTCGTCGATGGCGGCGTAGATCGTGAAGAACGAATAAACGTTCCGGAGCTTCAGCGGGAACTCCTTCTGAAGCGATCTCACGTTGCTAAGCGAGTGCCGGGTGGGGTTCCACGGTGGATTGGCACCTAGAAAAAACCAACGGAAGGCATCCGCGCCCGGGGCGGGCGTCTTCGCGTCTTCGAGTACGAGCCTCTCGTTCTCGGGAAGGCGGGTGACCTCGGACGGAGGCACCTTGGCGCCCCTCTCGGTCGACGTGACACCTAATGCAGCGCGATCCGCCTCCGACAAAAGGACGAGCCTGCGCGGTAGCCCCTTCGCGGCGTCGACGAGAAGCTCACGCGCATCGCCTTCTTTCCCGACCGGGTAGACCTTGATAGCCGCGCCCGGCGACAGATCGAGGCCCTGCAGGTCCTCTCGCGCGACCAACACCGTCCCCTCTTTCGGTTTGGCGTCGACTTGGTCCTGACTCACAACGGCGAACTCCATCGCCACGCGGTCCAGGATCACGTCCGGCGGGGTGTAGTTGCCCTTCGACTTCGACTCTTTCTTTCCAGTGGGGTCGGTCACGTGACCGAGCACGATGCAGACCCGATACGGATGTGGATAGTCGGTCGCCTCTAGCTTCAGACGCTTCGTCGTCTCTTTGTCGAAGACCAACGTCGAGATCATCAGGAGTGAATAGAACCAACCGCGGGTCTGGTCGATCGCTTCGGTAATGAAATCCGCCGGAAAGCTGCGCTCGAATTCTTCCCTGCCTTGGTGTGGGAATCCCCATTGCGCGAAGGGCATGCTCCCGGAATCGAACCAGCCGTCGATGACCTCCGGAACTCTGCGATAAACGCCGGCCTCACCCGGCTCCGTCCAAGTAACGTGATCGATCCACGGCTTGTGGACGATGAGGTGCTCGGAAAGAGTGGGATCTTTCGCCCGCGCTTTTTCGAAGGCCTCGAACGCCGATGGATTTTTCCCTAGTATTTCCGCAATCGACGATGGCGCCGCCATCTTCCCGGTCTGGTCGTTGATCCAGATATTGAGTGGTGTTCCCCAGTAACGCTCCCTCGAAAGGGCCCAGTCGACATTGTTCGCCAAGAAATCCCCGAAGCGACCTTCCTTGATGTGCTCGGGGAGCCATTCGACAGTGCGGTTGTTACGGATGGCATCGTCAATCCGGGCGGTGGTTCTGATGAACCACGCCGGCCGGGCGTACTGGATAAGTGGGTCTTCGTCGGCCCGCCAGCAAAAGGGGTAGTCGTGGCGATAATTCTCGCGATGAAGGAGAGTGCCGCGTTCCTTCAAAAACCGAACTATCTCAGAATCGGCATCCTTGACCCACTTGCCTTCGAGAATCGGGATTTCCTCGCTGAAGGTTCCGTCGGGGCGAACCGCACAAAATAACGGCACGGCATCTGGATCCTTGTACGTCGCGATAGTGGCGCGATGAAGCTCATGGTCTACTTCACCAAAGGCTGGTGCCTCGTGCACGAGGCCGGTCCCTTGGTCGAGCTCTACGAAGTCGGCCGCCAAAACTTTCCAGAACATAGGTGCCCTACCGCCGTCCTTGAGCTCGACCTCTTTGTCGCCGTGATTACGGTAGTAATCATCAAACGGGGGTTTGTAGCGCCGCCCTACCAGCTCCTTGCCGGTGAGCTCACGCTCGACGGGAAGCTCCTCACCGATCTTGCCCGCGACCGTCTCTCGCAATGCTGCCGCCACGATCAGCTTGCGACCGCCCTGTCGCACGACGACATAGTCGACCTCCGGTTTCACGGCAGCGTACATGTTGGACGGAAGCGTCCAGGGAGTCGTCGTCCAAACGAGAAGAGACGTATCGGGCTCGTCGAGTAACGGGAAGGCCACGTAGACCGAAGGGTCGTCGACCGGCTTGTATCCCAATCCAACTTCCGCCGAGGAGAGTGCGGTGCCTCCTTGCGCCCACCACCAGACGACCTTGTGCCCTTGATACAGCAGATCTCTCTTGAAAAGCTCCGAGAGCGCCCACCAAACACTTTCAACGTAGGTGCGGTGGTAGGTGACGTAGGCATCGGGAAGATCGACCCAAAAGCCGATCCTCTCGGTCATCCGCTCCCAATCTTGCGTGTAACGGAACACCGAGTCGATGCAGCGAGATATAAACGCTTCGACACCGTATTCTTCGATCGCGGCTTTGCCGTGGATGCCGAGCTCTTTTTCTACTTCCACCTCGACGGGTAGACCGTGGGTGTCCCAACCCCCCTTGCGCGGCACCAAGAACCCCCGCATGGTGCGATAACGCAGAAAAACGTCCTTCGAAACTCGCGTCAGCACGTGCCCATTGTGCGGTACGCCGTTTGCGGTGGGCGGTCCCTCGTAAAAGACAAAGGGTTTGGCGTCCCGACGCAGCTCGAGACTCTTCTTGAAGATCTCGTTTTCGCGCCAGAAATCCCCGATCTTCCCCTCGACTTCGGGGAAATTCACGATGGGATCGGCTTTTTCGAACATAGTAACGCGTTAGTTTACCCTAACTTGTGGCAGGAGTGCGTGGCGACACTAGAACTAGAGACAAGGAGCATCGCAACTCAGTCCGGACCTGGCTGCAAAACCTCAGTGTCTAGGTGTCCAACAGGCGGCCCGCTTCGCGGTGACCGCAGATCGGACACGCTGTTTTGAAGCGAGTTGCACCCAGCACAACGCTCAACTCCTCTCCGCATTCAGAGCAGTTGGCGGGAACCCCTCGTCGAACGTGGTCCGGCGTCACGGCGAGCCAGCGGCTCTCGAATACGCTAATCACGAACATGAGCGCCCAGAACGCCAGCGCCAACAGCGAGTGTCAAGAGGATGATCAGGCCGACCGCCGCCGCGGCAGACCAGCCAACGAGTGTCAAGAGGATGTGCAACCCCCGACGATTAGATAGCCGAAATGAAGGGTGAATCTTTCTTCGTGTTGGCCGTTCAACTCTCGACCTCCTTCATTCCATTATAGGGTCGCGTCAACGCGCCCCAACCACCTATCTGGACAACTTCATTTCTTCAGAGAATCCTCAGAATTCGCCGCCAACATAGCGGTTAGATTCAGGAGCGGTAGGCCAACGTGGAAAGGACAACAATGGGAACATGCAACCTACTTCAAAGATGGCTCCTCATAATGGGCTTTCTCTCGCTGTCTTCCGTCTTGCTACCCGCGGCGACTGCCGAGGCGCAAGAAGAAGGGCTCGAACGCGGCAGCCAGCTCATCACTAAGCAACGGGGAGAACAAAGACACCAAGGAGTTCGAAAGCGATTGGGCTTTCGGGGGAAGCTACCAGTACTACTTCACCCCCAACTTGAGCGTAGAAGCCAGCGTCACCTTCGCCACCGGTGACGCCGAGATCGGCGATGATCTGGAAGACAGCGACGACCAAGGGGATGATGAGAACGGTGAGACCGAGGGTGAAGAAGCTGGAGAAATAAGCGGTGACGCGCTCTATTTCACCGGCGGCATCGTCTATAACTTCCGTCCTAAAGGCAGGTTCAAGCCGTACGTGACCGGGGGGGCGGGCCTGGTCAGAATCAACCTCGACGGAAATAACGAGTCGCGTCCCGCGGGCATATTCGGCGGCGGCTTCATGCTCAACGTGTCACAATCGCTGCTGGTACGTGTCGACGCCCGGGACCACCTTTACACCGTGGACCAGGGGGGAGGCTCGACGACACGCAACGATTTGTCTTTGACGGGCGGTGTATCCGTCAAGTTCTAGGCAGCGCTCCCGAGGCTTCTAAGGGTTTTGGCTCGCCTCGTCGTCATGTGATAGCATTCCCGCCCAGTGCGCTTCGAAAGCAGGGTTTGGGACACTCTCCCCGGCGGTCTGCCGGGGCCGTGCTGGCATGGCTTCTGCGTCGAAACCACGGTCGCACGAAACTCCTCCTCGCCCTCAACAGTCAACCAGAGGGCAGAATGAGTGTGCTCCTCATGCCGAACCATTCCCTTGTCGAAAACCGCGCGGTGGGCTGTTAAGATATTACTTTGGGGAGGTCATATGATTTTTTGGACCACACGGGAACGCGAGCCCAGAGTAAAGGCGAGCTAATGTCGAAGACTGCATCGCTCCAAGAGGCCCAAGCGGTAACCGAAGGTAAGGAGGACACCGTCGGCGACTCGTTTCGGGAGCTCCGAAACCTTCTACGCCAACGCAAATGTTTCGAACGCACGCCGGCCGTGTACTTTGTCCTGACTGTCTTGTCGGTCGGCACTTTTGTCGCCGCGTATTACTCGTCACTTGCGTCGGCCGGTCTAGTCACACTGATCGCGTCCCTCGCGCTGGCCAGCGCGTGCGGCGTTCAGCTGGCGTATATCGCTCATGACGCCGGCCATGGCCATATCTCCCGACACGGCTTCGTCAACAAACTCGTGGGGCACATTGCTCTAACGATTACATCCGGTTACGCATTCTCCAGCTGGACTCGCACTCATGACCAACATCACAGACGCCCGAATGTCGTGGCCCTCGATCCCGATGTCGACACCAAGTGGGTGGTCCTCCATGACTGGGCTCGACCGAAGACGCGGTTGCAGAGACTGACGACGCGCCTCCAACATTGGATACTCGTTCCCTACTACACGGTGCATTTGTTCGAGCTCCGACTCCGCGGATTGAAGGACGTTCTGGCATTGCGGCTTCGTGCAGACGCGCTAGGGCTGGTGCTGCACGTCGTTGGATTTTTGGTTCTGCCGGCGCTCGCGTTTCCTCTTCACAGAGTTCTAGTCTGCTACGTCGCCCTGTCGGCTGGCAGCGGACTCTACTACGGTCTCATTTTCGCCGTGAACCACATCGGAGCGACGTACCTCCGCTCACACAAGGAAGTTGACTTCGTACGGCTGCAGGTGCTGAGCAGTCGTAACGTTCTGACGGGTCGATTTGGCGACTTCGTGATGGGAGGCCTCAACTGGCAAATCGAGCACCACTTGTTGCCCCGCCTTCCGCGCTTTCGGTTACGTAGCGCCAGCGAGTCGATACGGGAATTCTGCGCCCGCCAAGCGCTGCATTACGAGTCAGCCCCCTTCTCCGAGGCGCTGGGCGCGGTGTTCCGGCATCTCCAGAGACTCTCGCGCGGAGGGGAACAGGCAGGCGACACGTAGGCTCGGCCGCACGGCCTGTCCGCGAGTTCTTGACGCATATTGTTACTTTTGGTTACTCGGTCCAGACCCTAGTTGCGCGGCTGGCTCACGTCCAGTCTCGACTGGGGGCGGAAGAAGTGGCGTCCCCAAGGGGAAATTCCCAGAAGTACACGCGGATTGGCGGAGGCCAGCTTAGTGCCGGGAGTCAATGAGATGGCTAGCCACAGGCCGAAAAGTCAACGAGTAGACCGGCCCGGGCTCGCGTGCGAGGCTGCCTGATCGCCGGTACCTCTCCATCGTTTCTTTGCCGTAGTCAATCTCAGCTTGGTACCCGTTGTGTGCGGGACACATCATCTGGACATTTGTGGGGCTATGGTCACCGTCGCGGGCATAGGGCTGGCGATGGTGAAACTCCAGTCCATGGCGTTCGCGACAGCGTCTACCTCGTGCGTCCACGAAGGTGCACTGATTTCCGTCCCGCTCGGCAACCGCGCGTCTCACGGGGGCCGGGATATAACGTGACGACGGTGACGTATCGGTCTCTTCGACGCTCTTCCTGGGGGCTTTCGACTTCCCAAAGCGCCGCGACTCCAGTCGTTCGAGCTTTTCGGTCACCGCCTCTTCTATGATCGCCCCCAGGTCGCCGTCGGGAACCGAGCCTCGCATGAGCCCGCGCAGTCGCTCGATCTTGTCCTTCAGCTCCGCGCTGGCTGTGAATTGGATTTTGTAGCGAGAAGGCGCTAACGGCTCAACCGGCCTCAGCCCTTCGGGCTTCGACGACACAACTTGGTCCGGACCTAGTTGAGGTGCCGACGGCCGTTTTGTTTTTGCCCGGGGTACGGGTAGCTTGCGCATCGTCGTGGGAACGTCCGGCTTGGGTGAGAGCTCGGCCACGAGCTCCTCGATTTCCCGCTTCGACTTGTGTACTGCACGGGCTAGCAAGGTCTCTCGATTGGCCTCCGTGAGCAGCGGCGCGATCTTCGCGATACTGCTCAAGTGAAGGCGCCCGTCCTCCAGCATCACTAGAAGGACCGGATGCCTTCGCGACGCACGCGCCACCGCAATCCGCAGATAGGCTTCCCACTCTGACAGATGCAGGACGTCCGTACAGTACGCGAACATCGACGAGCAAGCTTCACGTGCGTAGAGGCGCCGCTCGTCTACCTCGGCAATGTGTGCGACCAACTCCGACTCGACGCGTCGCGATTCTTGCACCAGCCCCGATAGGCGGCGAAGTAGATCATCATCCGAAATCGATTTCAATAACTGCTTAAACATTCCTCGTCCCTCCACAGCACTAATATAGCAACGCACTTTTTTTGGCCTTGAGACGACGTGAGTCGGGAGGAACGCGCTTCGACGCCGTTTTTGTCTCGAAGCTTGTACGCGTTGACTAGAGCGTCAACGTCAACTAGAGAGATGGCACCGCGAAAACATCAGAGAAGCTAGCAAAACTTGTTGTGGGATCTTGTCAAGAGAAAATTATTTTTTTTTCTTGGAGGGACATTGGGGGACATCGTTCAGTCGGTGGGGCAGCTCGCAACCACGAGGAGCCCTCCCCTATCCGCCCGGGCCGTCGGCGCGCCGGTAGCTATCGAGAGCCTCGAGCCCAACGTGCCACTCTGCGCGATGCGCCGCTTTGGCCTTCCCTGCACCACCGCGACGTCATGCGTCGCGGGCTACCATTCTTGGTGGATCTCGGGTACCGTAGCGGCGAGGTGGCGCAGGTGGCGCATGCTCGGAAAGAGCTTGTCAGAGTATTTGAAATTTCAGAACTGGGTCCTCGTGGTCGAGGTCATACCGCAGCACACGTGAGGAAGTCACGACTAGCGGTCCGACCAGGCCGACCCAGATCCCGCGTAGTCCGCAACGCCAACGAACAAAAATGCCGGTCACTCGAGTGCTAGTTTCTCCGATCACTACCCGTCCCCACGAGACGCAATAGAGACCATCAGTAGTCGTCATGGAAGAACAAGTCGTCTTCTGCTGCCCGCACTGCTTGCAGCACTCGTCGGTAACCGTCAATCTGGCCGCCAGGCGCCAGGAGTTCGTTGAAGACTGTCAGGTCTGTTGCGCGCCCATTGCGTTCGATATCGAGGTCCGAAACAGCGAAGTCGTTCGCATGGACTACCAGGGGGCAAACTGATCGCTTGCTGCCGCTGAATTCGACGATGATTTCATAAGGCTAACGAATCCGAATCCCTCGTTTCCCCACCCAAAGTTGCCTGGTCGTCATGGTTCCCCTCTCAAGTCATTGATTATGTGGCGTCCCCAGGGGGAGCTATACCCTTTTACGTAAACGGTACGGTGCGGGTGGCGTGACTGGTGATGGCGACTTCACGGCCGAGCTTGGTGTCCCGGGCGCGGTAGACCTCTCCCATTCCCACCCGCGCCAATGGGTTCGAGGATCTCATAGAGACCTAGCTTGGTGCCAGCTTCGAGTGCCATGAGTCAGTTCGTCGGGACGAGACGCTTCAATTCTTCAAACCAGTTCTGCACGAGGATGAGCTCCGCAGGAGGGGTGTCGTCGCCCGCACCGCCCGCCTTGATCATCAAGAAACGCTCACCGTTGGGAGACACGTCGTAGCTACGACCGGCCACTGCAGAAGAGTAATAGGCTCGTAAACCGGGCATGGCTTGCAGCTCCTCAAAGAGACATCATCTGCGCTCGAGCTCCTGGCTCCAGTTCAAGATCACCTCCAGTTCCGTAATGTCGTCCCGGGCGATCTCCTCGTGGCGCGTCGCGAAGAAGCGCTCCCCGTCAGAGGTGACGTCGTAGCCTCGCACCGGTGCGCCGCCCATCAGCGGCGCTTGGAACAAGAGCTGCGGCCGCCCGGCTGAGAATTCCGGGCGGGTTTCGATAGCGACAGCGAAGAAGTCGTTCTCTTTGCGATAGATCAGCTCCGCTCCCTGTTTCGTCCAGGCCGGCGTATCGCCTCCATTCGTGGACACCTGGTGTCGTCCGCCGGGACCGGGAAAGGGCTCGACCCACACCTCCTCGTTTCCCGTATCATCGGACGTATAGGCAATCCATGCACCATCCGGTGAGATCTCGGGAAACTCCTCGTTCCACGACGTCTGCTTGAACGGTCTCGTCGTCTCCCCCTCGCCGAAAGTTTTGATCCAGATGTCGTGCCCGGTGCCATCCCCAGTCGTTACGTAAGCGAGGACCTTCCCGTCCGGGGTCCAGGAGGACGGATAATGCGGGGTGTCCCCCAGCGTCAACACCTCCGTGGGCGCGCTGGTATCCGATACGCGCCAAACGGAACCGCCCCGACCGGAACCAAACGCAATTCGCTCTCCCGTTGGACTCCAGAGCGGGAAAACGCCTTCGGAAACCCGGCGCCACGCCATTCGCGTAAGGTCGACGATTTCAATAGCGGTCTCCACGCCAAGCGCGAGGAACCGGCCATCTGGAGAGAGGCGTGGTGCCCAGTAGTGGCGCGGTTCCACATCCCAAACGCTCTCGTTCCCACGACGATCCAGCTCGATGATGGAAGATTTGTGCACCGGGTACGGACCTCCCTTGACGAGGACCAGGCTCCCCGAAGACGACACCGCGAATTGGCCGGCGTTGGTATGGTTAAAAGGAATGGTGCCTCGAACGGCTTGCATGATGTTCTCGACGACGAGGGTCGGTTCACTGCTCGTTTCTCCTTTCACCGCGTCGAACGGCGCCGCCCAGAGATTCCCTTCCCGCGCGAAAACCAGGTGACCTGGCTCTACAAAACGAGCATCGGAACCCTCGCCCAGCACACGGTGTTCGCCGTCATCGTTCAACTGCTGGATCCCGATGCGACCGATGCGATCCGCCGCAGAATCGACCACGGTGAAGAGGACCGCTTCGCCATGCGGCAGGGCGTGGGGGAGACGATGCGCATATTCTCCGTCGTCACGTCGCACTTCCGTGAGCGGGGAAACCTCGCCGCCTCGCGACGGTACTTTCCACAAGCCTCCGAGAAACGTCGCGAAAACAATCTCGCCCTCGAGCGTCCAGGTGCCCCCGAAGAAGTTCGCACTCGCATCGAGCCAGCCGGGGATGAGCCTCGTGTAAGAGGCGTCGTTCTCGAACGCGGCCATCCCTACGATGGTGATGGGCGTTCCGCCGGCGGTACGTACCCTTCTCAGGCTACCGTTCGCGAAGTAGGCGACCCATTCGCCGTCGGGCGAGAAGAAGGGAGCCACGGCGTCCTCGGTGCCGGCGATGGGAGTCGCCTCCGCTCGATCGAGCTGCCGCCGATAGAGCATCGATTGCTCTCCGGTGGTCCCACTGAAGACGATCTCGCGCCCATCGGGAGAAAGGGCAAAAGCCGTCAATCGGGGCCGGCCATACGAGGTATCGCTTTGAAGCATCGTTGCGGGACGGAGTCCCATGCGTAAATGGGTGATTGCCGGTGACGGATCGACGCGAGCGCGAAAAAGCCCCCCGGCCAGAGTACCCAGCAACAATGCGCCGACGACCGCAAACAGCCACATCTTCTTCGGAGCTTCCGGCCGGGCTTCTCTAGCGCGCGGCTCCGGGGGCTCCGTCAGAGCCTCTTCCATCTCGATCCGGGCGTCGGCGATGTCATGAAGTCGCCGATTGGCGTCCTTCTGTAGACATCGGCGCAGCACAACACGTACGCCTGGTGTCGTGGATTCGGGCAGCGCCTTCCAATTCGGATCGCGTTCTAAGATCCCGGCGATGGTGTCGGAGAGGGTGTCTCCCTGGAAGACCATGCGACCCGTGAGCGCTTCATAGAGACAGCAACCAAAAGCCCAGATGTCTGTCCGCTTGTCTACGGTTTTTCCACGGGCTTGCTCCGGGCTCATGTAGGCCGCGGTGCCGAGAATGACACCGGTCGCTGTTGCATCTCGGGTGATGGTCGGCGACTCGGACACCTCACTCTTCACGGGGTCGGCGCTCATCGCCTTGGCCAGACCGAAGTCGAGGACCTTCACTTTGCCTTCGGAGCTGACCTTGATGTTCGCCGGTTTCAGATCGCGGTGGATGATTCCTTTCTCGTGAGCCGCCTCCACCGCTTCGGCTATCTGTTTGAAGATGGGAAGAGCGTCCTCGACTGGCATAGGGCCGAGCCGGAGCCGCTCTGCGAGAGTTTCTCCGTCGGCGAGTTCCATGACGAGGAACTGGACTCCGTTGGATTGTTCGAAGCCGTAGAGAGTAGCGATGTTGGGATGATTCAGAGATGCGAGAAGACGCGCTTCGCGCTCGAAGCGGGCTAGGCGTTCTTCGTTCTCGGCGAAGGCTTCGGGCAGGACTTTGATCGCAACTTCACGGCCAAGCTTGGTGTCCCGGGCGCGGTAGACCTCTCCCATTCCACCCGCGCCAATGGGATCGAGGATCTCGTACTCGGCGAGCTTGGTGCCGGGTTCGAGTGCCATAGGTTAGTTGGTGGGAACGAGGCGCTTCAGCTCCTCGAGCCAGTTGAGGACAACGTTGATTTGCGTGAGGCCTGAGCCCTCTGCGGTCCGAATCATGACGAATCGGCCATCCGGCGCTACGTCGTAATTGGTGGCGGGATTTCCAGCCGACACCCCTGATAGATAACGTCCCTCGAACAGCAAAGTCGGTTTCCCCGGAGCTAGCTCCGGCTCCGTCGAGATGGCGACCGCCATCATCTTGTCGCCGTTCCGGTAGAAGAGCTCCCGACCGTCTCGGGACCACATGGGCTCCGTACCGCCGTCGGTCGATACTTGCCACTTGCCGCCGAGGTCGGGGAAGGGCCTCACGTAGATCTCTTCTCGACCAGACTCGTTGGAGACATAGGTCAGCCAGCGGTCGTCGGGTGAGAGCATCCCGGTGTGCTCTTCGAAGGGTGTCTGAAGGAGCATCTCCGGCTCGCTCTCACCCTCCAGGCGGACCATCCCGATGTCGCGACCCGTGATGTCACTATTTTGTCTGAAGACGATCGTCTTCCCATCCGAGGAGATAGATGTGGGTACGCGGTAGGCCCCCGTCGTCAGTTGCTCGGCGGTGCCGCTTCCGTCCGCGAGCTTGGAGAAAATATTGAAGTCGCCCCCGCCTCGATTCGATCCGAAGATGACCCGTTCACCGTCTCGCGACCAGATGAACCTTATACTCGTGCCCCCAAAAGTCAGCCGGGTCAAGGTGCCGCGCCCGAGCGCGAACACCCAGACGTCATAGCCGTTTTCGCCCACGATAGAGACGGCGAGGCGCTGGCCATCCGGTGAAAGGCGGGGGTCAAAATACCCCCGCAATCCTTCCGCCACAGGTTGCTCCACTCCGTGACGGTCGACCCAGACCAACTCGCCGGGGATCGCGAGTAAGGTGCCGGACGCGTAGAGCAGCGAACCGTCCTTGGAAAGGCTGAATTGTCCTGCGTCCCCAGCGATGATATCCCTGCCGACATCCTCGAGGACGGGAACCGAGGAACCGGCGACCTCGAGCCGCTCGAGATCGAAGGGCATCGCCAGCAGCGAGTTCGCTCGTTGAAAGACGATGTGACCGGTGGGGACGTAGTGAGGGTTGCTGCCGCCCTCCGCCAGAATCCGCCGCTCACCCGTTTCCAGCGACTGCACAACAATGCTTGTGTTTCGCGCGCTGCGCCAGATCGTGTAAAGCAACGCCTTGCCTCCCGGTAGAATCTCGGGCCAGCGCGGGTGCCCTTTTTCTTCGGGGTCGAGGACCGTTACGGGCTCTGGTGTGCCCCCGGAAGCGGAAACGCGGAAGAGCTCTGACCCAACACTCCGTGAAAAGAAGATCGTGTCATCGGGTCCCCAGCTTGCTCCAAAAAAGGTGACCACATTGCAGAGGGTCAACGGTGCCCCGCCGGTAATGGAAACCTTCTTGAGCTCGCCTCCAGCATGAAAACCGACCCACTGCCCGTCGGGTGAGAAGAAGGGGCCACGCGCTCCGTCGGTGCCTGGGAGGGGCGTGGCCTCCAACTGGTCGATGGGGCGCAAATGAAGCCGGGAGGTGCCGCCGCCGCTGCGGGCGACGTACACGAGGTTCTGGCCGTCGGGTGAGATGGACAACCCGCCGATGTCGGCTACAAACTCGTCGCCCGGCGGCAGGCGGATGGCAAATCGCTTGAGGGGAAGCGGGGCGGGGCGGGTCAGGCTCCAAACGACCACGCCCGCCAAGACGGCCCCGAGGAGTACGAGGGCGAGTCCCCCCGGAATGCTTCGGCGGACCATAGAGGTTTCCGCTTTGCTTGCCGCCCTACCCCCTTCCCCAATCCACTTCACCTCGTCCATGAGGTCATGAGCCGTATGCCAACGGTCTTCCGGGTCTTTCGCAAGGCATTTCTTGACGACACGGTCGAGCGCCGCCGGAGCCACCGCGCGAAGCTCCGATACGGGGCGGGGCTCGCTCGACATGATCGCGGCGATCAAACTCGCGGTGCTGTCGCCTTCGAAAGCCTTTTTGCCCGTCACCATCTCGTAGAGCACGGCTCCGAACGCGAAGATATCCGTTCGAGCATCGGCTTCTTTGCCTTCGAGCTGCTCCGGAGCCATGTACTGGAACGTCCCGAGGATCGAGCCTTCTTTCGTAAGCGGCTGCGCTTCAGTCGGCAACGCCGATAGACCACCGGCATTCGTTGCCGCTACCGACATCTTGGCAAGGCCGAAGTCGAGAAGCTTAGCGCCGGATTTCGTCAGCATGATGTTTCCGGGCTTCAAATCACGATGCACGACGCCTTGACGATGGGCTTTGTCGAGAGCGTCGGCAATTTCGATTCCGTATTGCAACGCTTGGTCGAGCGGTAGCGCACCTTTCTTCAACCGATCAGCGAGGGTATCTCCTTCGATGTGCTCCATGACCATGAAGTCGATGCCGTTCTCGCTGCCGATGTCGTGAAGCGTGCATATGTTGGGATGGTTCAGGCTGGAGACGGCGCGGGCTTCTCGCTCGAATCGCTGGCGAACTTCGGGATGGCTGGCTACATGAGAGGGAAGGACTTTGATGGCAACGGTGCGGTCGAGGCGCGTGTCTTTGGCCTTGTAAACCTCACCCATGCCACCTGCCCCAAGAGGTGCGAGGATTTCATAGGGACCCAGCTTAGTGCCGGGGGTTAATGACATGGCTAGCCCGTTGAAGGAGAAAATAGCCTTGCACAGGCTGAAAAGTCAATAAAGGAGAGATGGCCGACGGAATTGGGTGGGGGATTCGCCTTAGCCGTCAGGGCTTATATCGCCAGGGGAGGTATTCCCTTTTACGTAAGTGGCACGGTGCGGGCGGCGTGACTATCTGACCTGCTCGCCGTCCACTACGAGCTTCTCAAGCACCCAGTTTCGCTGTGTATTGGTTCAGCGGGAACGCGACATTGCGGTTAGCAGGATAACGCAGTCGAACACGTGTTGGACTGAGGCTGTTGAAACGGACGATCACGCTGGTGTCTCCCGGAGTTGAGCGCGGCGTTGACGTCGAAGCTCGCGAGCCGCCTCGAGCTTAGCATCGCGTTGGGTCCAGATGATGTGTTCTCGGCCAGCGAGCTTGTCGGCGGGTGCGATGTAGCCTGTGGCGCTGTGAAGACGCTTGTCGTTGTAGTAGGTGACGAAGGACGCGACGAGGCGACGGGCGTCGTCGACGGACGCTGGAGCATTGGGCCGGATGGTCGTGGTTTTGAGCGTCTTGTGCCACGCCTCGATCTTGCCGTTGGACTGCGGGTAGTAGGGTGCGGTTCGAACGTGGGTCATGCCTGAGAGTCGAATGAACGCCTTGAAGTCGCGAGCGATGAACTGCGGTCCGTTGTCGCTGATGATGCGAGGGCGAGCATCGGGAAACTTCTCGCGTGCTCGCTGCAGGATGGTCTCGACTTCGGACTCCTTCATCGACTCGCGGATTTCCCAATGGACAATGAAACGGCTGTAGCCGTCGAGAATCGAGCACAGATAGTAGAAGGTCCCGGCGAGGTTGAGGTACGAGATGTCGATATGCCAGTGCTTGTGAGCCCCGTCAGGCTGCACGAATCCGCTACCCTTCTTCGATGGCCGACCATTGAAGCGATCGAGACGGCCCGCGTCCCGCAGCGTCCGGAACGCCGTCGACGGGCTCACGGCGACGACATCCTCGTCGAGCATCATGAAGCTTAGGCGACGATAGCCGTCGAGGGGATGGGCATCGAAGTAGTCGAGGATCGCCTCTCGCTCCCGCGCTTCGATCCAGTGATCTCGCGGAATCTTGCCGTTATGCTCGTGGGCGCGGCCGTAGTGGTCTTTCCACGCGTAGTATTTTCCACGGGCGACACCCAACCACGCTGCGAACCGCGTCGCCGGCAGCTCGGTTGTAGCCGACCACTTCGTCACGAAGTCCACGACCTCGTCTCGGGTATCGGGGGGGACCCAGCGACCCGTCAGGGCTCCCCAAGTTCTTTTTTTAGGCGTACAAACTCTTCCGACACCTCCGCGATCACGTTGTCCTTCTTCGCGAGCTTTGCCCTCAACGATTCGATCTCGCGCGCGAGCCTTTCCTCCTGCCCGTTGCTCTTGCGATGCCGTGCGCCCCCGTCGAGAGAGGCGGCCATATTCTCCATCAGCTGACGCTGCCAGTTGTAGAACACGCTCGGCTGGATGCCGTGCTCGTCGCACACGTCCGACACGGGCTTCTTGTCCACAAGGTGCTGGCGCAGCAACGCGGCCTTTTCCTCGGCGCTGAACTTTCGGCGGGTTTGATGGCTCATCTGTGACTCCTCTGGGCTCCTTATCTTGGAGCCGGTTGGTGTCACGTTTCAACTGAACTAGAACAGGTCCGGGCCCAGGGCCTTCTCCCATATCGCCAGCGAACGTTGGTAAAGCGGCTCGGCCTGTGCGTACTGGCCTTGGGTGTCGTAGAGCAAGGCCAGGTTGTTCAGGCTCGTAGCCACATCGGGGTGGTCCGGGCCCAGGGCCTTCTCCCATATCGCCAGCGAACGTTGGTAGAGCGGCTCGGCCTGCGCGTACTGGCCTTGGGTTTGGTAGAGCAAGGCCAGGTTGTTCAGGCTCGTAGCCACACCGGGGTGGTCCGGGCCCAGGGCCTTCTCCCATATCGCCAGCGAACGTTGGTAGAGCGGCTCGGCCTGTGCGTACTGGCCTTGGATTCGGTAGAGCAAGGCCAGGTTGTTCAGGCTCTCGGCCACATCGGGATGGTCCGGGCCGATGTTTTTCTCGGCTACCTCGAGGGCCTTCTTGGTGACAACAACGGCACGGTCATATTCGCCCGTACGATAAAGCTCCAGGGACTCCTGATTAAGGAGGTCCCACTCGGCCTCGCGCTGTTGCACTTCGAGCAGACTGGGGCCAGCGCCCTCGTTTGTAGGCTCAGGTTGATTCGTCCACACGCCGACGGTCAGCACCACACCCACGAGCACAACCCATAACAAGATCGTGCGTCCTGTCGTCATTGTCTCGGGCCACCCTTATCACAAGTGGGATATTGCCCGCTACAGGTCGCCCGCCCGTGAGATGCGCGTCTGACCGGAAGTCTGACCTACGGATTGTGTGTCCGAGGCACCCTCGCAAGCTACACTGGCCTTGAGACTTCTGAGAGCTGGTGCCCATTTGGTGCCAAGTATGAAGGCGTCAAAACCCGCAAAGAAAGCCTACAAATCGCAGCAAAAGCATGGACTTACGCGCCTGGAGATATTGTCACATCCCGTGGACGAAACAGCCGATCCAACCCTCAGACTACTGGCCTCGCAGGGGTATGTGCGCCGTCTGTGTGGGTCCCCTCGACCCCTCCAAAGTGCGGAAGGATTTCCAGCGGTTGCTGAAGAGGGCGGAGATACTGCGCCGCCGGGTGTATGACTCGCAGCACACGTTTGGCTCGCTGCGACTCGCTGAAGGAACCCCACTCACCTTACGTGAGCCACCAGATGGGCCACAGCTCACCGGAGACGACACTCCGCTACTACGCTCGGTGGATACCTGACACCAAGTCTCGGTGGTTTGGAACCAAATCTGGAACCAAAGGCGATTTCGACGATGAACGATCCGCGCAAGTTGTTGGATCTACATGGAGCCGGCGAGAGGATTTGAACCTCCGACCTGCTGATTACGAATCCTCTCAGGGGAAAGCTGAGAAGACCGAGCAGAACCAAGAGCGCCAAAAACGGAGAAAAAGCAAGGACTACGCGTAGTGTTCATGTCTTCCCGGTTCAGCACCTTCAGCCACGTTGGTGACCAATTGGTGACCAAATCCATCGGAGTCGGCGCGAGGGATTTCCTGGGGACAGTGACTTCATCAGATACTTGCCCAAAAGAAACGCGGAGGATTTTAAGTCCCCGGCCCGCGCCTATTAATAATGTCACTCCCGATCACACTTGTCACAAAATCAGGTACTTAGGGCGGTTACACGAGAACAGCCGGACTGACTCTTCACACCCATCCCCCCGGCGGGAGACACTCCGTAACCGCCTTGCCCGGTTTGCTCGAGTTCTGCTATCCTCACCAGGACTCACTCGGACTGCACAGCCCCATTCTGGTGGGGAAAATTCGCGGGCCGGCGCTCGGGAGCGTATGAATTTTCCTATCCTTAGGTCTTCGCCTGGAATCGCTGGCAGGCTAGTGCCTGTTGAAGATGATTCGGGCATGCTTCCACGATCCGTCCGACTGCCGCCGGAGAATGTCGATGGCCTTCACATGCCATGGAACCGATTCTCCGTTCGCTTTCAAGGTCCGGGTTCCCTTGATCGTACTCCGATGGATCGCCCAATCCCCAGCCACGATCACCTCCTCGTGTGTCAATTTCAGCTCGAAGTCGGCCCCAGCAAAACGGCGGGCCAGATACTCCCGGAAAAGCTCACGTCCCACCATCGTCGGCTCGTCGGCGGGTATATAGACAATGTCCTCGACCGCTAGCGCGGCGAGCGCGTCGGCATCACCATCAACCTGCGCCTGGACTGCCGCCTCTCGCACACTCTTGATCGCTTCGGTATCTGCATCGAGGGTATTGGGGGCAACTTGCAAAGTGGAGCATCCAAACACGCCGCCACAAGCGAGGACGCGAATGACGCTGACTATGGCTCGCTGAACAAAAATCGTCATGACGACTCTCCTAAATAGGCGCCACACATGTGAACCTGGAGCTTCCTACTACGCTCCGGCTTCTATCCGTTGTACAGGTCGAAGCACGTCACGGTTATCGGATGCCTATTGCCCGGCTTTATATTCACACGTCCCGGTGATACAAGCGCGCGCTGGATGGCACGCGCAATCGCCTTCTTGATCTCTTCTTCCGTCGGGAAGTCGTTTCGCCCTATGGGCTGGGTGTTTGGCGGCGTTGAGTTTCGCTGAGTATCGCTCAGCGACACTCGAAAGGAATAGCCGCCATCGCGCTTCTCTTCTACGAACCAACTTTCTCCGTCCTGACCTGGGTTGGTTACCTTGGCCCACTGTACTTCTTTCAGCTGTCCGACCTTCTTGCCAAAAGGCTCATATTGAATTGTCACGGCGTCCTCCCCTCCCGGCCTGGGTTCGACATCCGTTCGACTCACGCTCCGTTTTCCCTGTGTAATTCCTTTTAAGTCATTGAATTAAATGGCGTCCCCAGGGGGAGTCGAACCCCCGTTTTCGCCGTGAAAGGGCGACGTCCTGGGCCACTAGACGATGGGGACAAAAGGGGCCAAATGGTGAGCCGTGCCGGGCTCGAACCGGCGACCCTCTGCTTAAAAGGCAGACGCTCTGCCAACTGAGCTAACGGCCCGGGTCATTCTAGGCCGTTTGCGGCAGCCGGTCAACGTTTCGTGCCGTTACGGGTCCCACTGCTCCTCGAGCCATTTAGCGGCCCGTCGAAGATGTCGCCCGTACTCTGGAACTTGAAAATGGGTGATTCCCTGGACGACGAGTAGCTTGGCCGGGGCTCCATGCGATTCGAGGGTTTTCACTGCTTCATTCGCGGGGCCGATGGGCACAACTTCGTCATCCCGGCTGTGGATGACGTACAGAGGCATCTTGTCGAGCATTTCAACGGTCCCCGCAGGCGGTGAGCCGGCGACGACGATAGCGGCAGAGAACACTTCTGGATGGTGCGCCGCCATATACCAGGCTCCTGCGCCGCCCATACTGAATCCGGTGACCACGATGCGATCCCGATCGATGGCGTAGTTCTGGAGGATGTGATCGAGAAGCACCATGACCTCGGTCTCGCTCTTAGGGTTCGCCCAACCCCGATACGGGCAGTCTGGGGCCACGAGGACGGCTCCCAATTTCTCGAGGCCCGGCTCGACGAGCCGTATTAGGAAATCCTTCCCGTAGAAGGGGGTGACCCGGCCGCCGTAATGAAGGGCCAGAACCAACGGCCGCGGTTGGTCGGGTTCGTAACCGTCGGGAACCGATACCGTGAATCGTAGGACTCGCGCGTCAGGCCGTTCGAGGGTCCCCTCGTGCAGTCCTGAGCTCTGCGGGAGCTGTGCGCCAAGCCCCAGGAACAGAGGAAGCACGAGAGAAAGCAAAGCGAGCGTCTTACGCCGTTTTACGCGGTGCCATCCGAAACCGGACTCCCGGCACCGAACCACCGGTCCACGAGCGGCTCCCCCTTTTCCATGTCGAGAATCGTCGCGTTGCGGTCTGGACCGGTCGAGATCGCACCGATAGGGACTCTGCTTAGCTCCTCGAGGCTCTCGAGGTACCGGCGGGCGTTGGCTGGAAGATCTCGGAGTCGCGTAGCACCCGCGGTCGGTTCCGCCCATCCCGGCATCGTCCGGTATTCGGGCTCGCACTCCTCGAGCATCGAAAGCTCACCCGGAAACTCCTCGACCGGTTCACCGCGGTAGCGATATCGGGTGCAGATCTTTATCTCCTCGAGTCCGTCCAGAACATCGAGCTTCGTGATCGCCAGGGCATCGAGGCCGTTCACGCGGTTCGCGTATCGCACCACCACGCTGTCGAACCAACCGCAGCGGCGCGGCCTTCCCGTCGAGGCACCGAACTCTTCGCCCTTCTGCCGAATGTCCTCTCCGAGCTGGCCCAACATCTCGGTAGGTAACGGTCCCGCGCCGACGCGAGTGATGTAGGCCTTGGTGATGCCCAGAACGTGATCGATCGCGGTCGGGCCGATACCACTTCCCGTACAAGCCCCGCCCGCCGTCGCATTCGAAGACGTCACGAAAGGATAGGTCCCATGATCGATGTCGAGCAAAGTGGCCTGCGCACCTTCGAACATAACCGACTGCCCTGCTTGAACCGCTTGGTGGATCAAGCGAGAGGTGTCGGTCACGTGCGGGAGCGCCGTTTCTGCGAAACGTGTCAACACCGGGAGAATCGATTCCGCGTCGAGGTCCGGCTCGTCACCTTGTGCGGCAATCCAAGCGTTGGTCTCACTAATTCGATGTTCCAGCTTTTCGCGGAACGCCTCCGGGTGTCGTAGGTCCCCCACTCGCAAGCCGCGGCGCGCGACCTTGTCCTCGTAGGCGGGTCCGATGCCCCGGCAGGTCGTGCCGATGCGCTTATCTCCGAGTTTCTTCTCCGACACCGCTTCCAATCTGCGGTGATAGGGCAATATCAAATGGGCTCGATCAGAAACAAAGAGATTGTCCCCGACTTCGATACCCAAACCTCGCAACGTCTTTACTTCTTCCAAGAACGCTTCCGGGTCAACCACGCAGCCATTTCCGATCACGCACTTCACGCCCGGGCGGAGGACGCCGGAAGGCAGCAGGTGCAAAACGAACTGCGTCTTCCCGACGACGACGGTATGGCCGGCGTTATGCCCTCCCCCGAAGCGGACCACCATCTCGACCCGCTCGGAAAGAAGATCGACGTATTTTCCCTTGCCCTCGTCGCCCCACTGGGTGCCGACGACCACGATATTCGGCATCTACCCGTTACCTCTATCCAACAGCCTTCAAGTCTAGCAAAACCGGAAATCAAATGCCTCAGTCGGCGAGCCCCATCCCCTTCTCCACTTCCTCCGATACCTCGTTGACCACTTGCCACAGGTGCTCGACGTGCTCCTTCTTCGTCCGCAGATGGGTAATACAAACCCGAAGCGAAAAACGTCCTCCCAAACGGCAGTGTGACATCGCAAGCCCGTCTCGAGTGTTGAGTCGAACCATGATCTCCTCGTTCAATTCGTCGAGGACGGCCCCGGTCGCGGATCGTTCCGGCACGCGTCGGAAACAGACGACGCTGGTCATGACCGGTGCAAGGAGCTCGTACCGCGGAGCGGACTCTACCCAGATCGCAAGCTCCTTCGCCAACTGCAGGTGTTCTTCGATCCGTTCTTGGATCGCATGAAGGCCGTACACTTTCAGAGTCATCCATATTCTGAGCGCCCTCATGCGACGGGTCAGCTCGATCGTATGCTCCATCGGATTCGGTAAGGCTCCCCGGCTTTCTGCCTCCGACACTTTCAAGTACTCGGGTACGAGCCTGAAGAACTGTCTCATCTGATCGCCGTCACGAACCAGAAGGCAGCTGGTGTCGATCGGAACGAAGAGCCACTTGTGAGGGTCGAGGGAGAGAGAATCGGCGCGTGCAAGTCCCCTCCGCAGCCACGCCCCCGAAGGCGCTATCGCCGACAGAGCGCCGTATGCTCCATCCACATGAAGCCACACACGCTCTTCTTCACAAACGTCGGCAATCGTCTCCAAAGGATCGACCGCTCCACTACCAATCGTACCCGCCGTAGCGATCACCGCCGCCGGTTCTCGGCCCTCCTCTCGATCCCAAGCGACGGCTTCGGCCAAGGCCTCGGGTTTCAGACGATACTCGTGATCGGTCTTGATGGGATGAATGGCGTCTTTTCCCAGACCCAAGAAACGAAGGGCACGATGGACCGAGCTATGGACCTCGGGAGACGCGTAGAAAACAACGTCTTTCCTCACTCCCGCTCTTTCCCGAGCCAACGCAAGAGCCATCAAGTTCGCTACCGAGCCGCCACTTGTTAGAACGCCGTCACCCACCGCCGGGTAACCGATCATCTCTTTGATCCAGTTGATGACTTGCCGCTCAACCGCGGCTCCCGAAGCTGCGCCGCGCCAAAGACTAACGTTTTGATTTAGCGTCGATGTGAGGGCATCGGACAGGATCCCCACGATGGTTGACGAGTTGGGCACATAGGCGAAGTTCCCGGGATGCTGGAGATGTGTGCCCAAGCCGACGACCTTTTCTTGAAATCCTCGGAAGACATCCGCGGGAGACTCCCCCAGGTCGGGTACTGGCTCCTCGAACGCGCGGGCAACCTCAGAAGGAGACTCTGGCTGAAAAATCGGGACATCGGGCGGGTTCTCCAGGTAGTCCAGGATCCAATCGACGGCCTCGTGCGCGAACGCTCTCAGGGTCGCCGAATCGAGCTCCGGCCGAGAGGGAAATTCACTGTCCCTAGCCATTCGTTTCACTCGTGTCGTAGTATGCGGGCTATGCCAGAAACGCCCTCGAGTGAAAGCTTACTCTGGAACGGCCCACGGCGGTAGCTCTCGTGGTGCCCATTGGAAACTAGTTACTTGGAGAGATACATTCCGCGCCCCGAGATCGAAGCCCGGCTTCTCGCTAACGTCGAGGCCGGCCGAGCCACTATGGTGCTGGGTCCCCGGGGCTCCGGCAAGACAACGCTGCTTAGGCGCGTACGCTCGCTCATCGGCACAACCCGCCCGACTGCCCTTATTCAGATCGAGCCCATCGCAGCATCTCCGGAGATACTCTGCGAGCGGTTCCTCCACATCGCTTGCGAGGCACTATCGTCCGGCTCCTCCCGGTCTTCCCGGTTAGGGCCCTTTAAGAGATTCGTCTGGTCGTTATCGAAGACCAAGCCGCGAGCGGTCCTGTTGCTCGACGATATCACCGAGCTGCGAACCCTTTCTTACTTCCCCGGAGTGGAGAAACCATTGGAGAGTGTTCTCGAGGCTTTGAGCAAGAAACAGGCGCCCGACTGTGTGGTGACGAGCCGGTTTCCGGCGTGGGTCGCTTCGTCCTTCAGCGATTTGTCCAACACCGCGCGCGCACACTTCGATGTCGTGGAAATTCCTCCATTGAGCACCGACCAGTTGGGAACCTATGCCCTCGAGGGCGACGAACAACTCGTTGCTGCAACCGGAGGTTTGCCAGTCCACATCGCCCCACTCATTGCGCGGCTGGAAGCGGGAGACGATCTCCCTACCGCGTTGGCCGCCGAAATGGCAGACCGCGGCCAGCTGGAGGCCGAGTGCCGTGCCACCTTGGGTCAACTTCTGCATCGGGCCCGCGGATATGGGGCCTGCAAGGCGGTGCTGCACGTGTTGGCGGAAGAGGAGGGTCTTCGGTTAACCGACGTCGCACGACGGCTCGATCGCACTCCCGGGTCGGCGCGAGACTATCTTCGTTGGCTCGAGGAAGTCGACTTGATCACGGCTCGCGACAAACGGTTTTTCTTCGTCGACCCTGTCCTGCGTTTGTGGTTACGCCTCTACGGTCGAGGTGAGTTTCCCTCGCGTGATGTTATCGAGGCCGAGGTCGAACGACACCTGGGCTTGCAGCCCTCTTGATCTCAGCGATGGTTGTCTCGGGCCTCGGCCATCTCGTACCCAGCCGGCTCGCAAGTCCCCCGATTTACACCGCTGCGGTGTATGGAATCGCCGGCCTCTCCTTCGCCCTCGCCATCAGTGCCTCGGTCAACGGACCCACCGTCGCGGCGAAAGACTCGGAGCGCAAACTGGAGCTCCCGAGCGGGCCGAGCTCGCCGGGTGGTGCAGCACCGGGCTCACGACGAGTGGCCGCGAGCACGCCCGATGCCGCGCTCCAAAGCTTTCTCGCCATCGAAGCGTTCGAAGTCCGACTCGAGATTCTCGTTCGCCCGAAAGACGTCGTCGACCTCCTCGGCCTCGGCTCTGACCCGCACATCGCGGTCGAGAACCAAAGTGTCGTCAAAGAACGCGCCCGCGAGCTCGTGCTCGAGCGCATGGCTTTCCAAATCGACGGGGAGACGCCCGAGCCGATTTCAGAGCGGATCGATTTCGTGACCTTCGACACGCAGGGAGCCCTTCCCCGCCCCACTCCGGTCCCCGAGCTCGTCGGGGCTGCGTGGATTGGCGTGACGGCGGTGTACCTGACGAAGGCGCCCGCCCGCGAGGTGACGCTCACCTGGCAGCGCTTCGACGCGGCGACGGAGATCCCGGCGACCGTGACCGACCCCGAATCTTCGCGCACCACGATGCTGACGGCCGACGAGCCGGTTCTTCGATGGGAGAACGAGCTCGCCGAGGATCCCGTCCCGACTGTGGCCGCGATCGCGGTGGAACCGCCCACGTTTCCGTTGCCCCTTTGGTCGCTGCTGCCTCTTGCCACGGCACTGTTCTTTTCCGTGGCGGCGCTCCGCGGTCGGCGCCCGGCGTTCTCCTTTGCCTTCGTACGCGTGATGCTCGCATTGGCTGTCTTTGTGGGCCCGCTCGGCAACGTGGTGATCGCGCTTCCGGCGTCCGTGGGGGCGGCCCCCAACGCCGGTCAGGCGAAGCGGATCCTGGCCGGTCTTCTCCCGAACATGTATCGCGCCTTCGAGTTTAGGGAGGAATCCGCCGTCTATGACCGGCTTGCCTTGAGCGTCACCGGCGAGACACTGACCGAGGTCTATCTCGATCACCGACGAGTCCTCGAGATGGAAGAACGTGGTGGCGCGCGAGCCCGGGTCGAGGCCGTCGAAGTAATCGGAATCGATTCGGTCGAGCCCGAGATTTCCGGTGGCTTCACGTGTGACGCCACCTGGACCGTCGGGGGCACGGTGACTCACTTCGGCCACCGTCATTTCCGTCAGAACCGCTTCGATGCTCGCGTGCTCGTCGTGCCCGAAGAGAACACCTGGAAGATCCGATCCATCGAAGTTCTCGGTGAGGAACGATTGCGGTGACGGCCTAACCAGGTCGAGGATTTCATTGCCCAGCGCGCAGCATTTCCCCTCGTCGTTGGCCCTTGTAACAAACCGACATCCTCGGCACTTTCGTGCGCAAAACTGACCGTAGTGACACTCGGCAATTGAGGACGTAAACATGAGAAGCTCGATTCCTTTGAAAGCTCGGTGCCATCGATTCTTCGGCCTGGGAGTGGCACTCCTGTTGTCAGTGCCAGCGGCAGCGGAAAGAACCGATGTGCTCATCCTCAAGAACGGGGATCACATAACAGGGGAAATCAAGAAACTCCAGCGGGGAACGTTGGAGTTCAAGACCGAGCGCATGGGCACGCTCAACGTGGAGTGGCCTGCCGTGGCGCGGCTAACGAGCAGCATTGACTTCGAGGTCGTGCTGGACGACGGTCGCAAATTCTACGGTACCCTCGCCCCTGATGCCGAGGAAGGCCTTTTGGACGTTGCCGGCGCCGCAATGGAAACTGCGCCTCTTCCCTCGGTCGTTGAAATTACGCCCTTCGAGAAGAGTTTTTTGAGTCAGGTGAACGGCTCCCTGAGCGTGGGCTATAGCTTCGCTCAGTCCAATACGACCTCCAGCTGGAACGCCGCGGCGAACGCCAGGTACCGCACTCGAAACTACCTCACGACCGTCAGTTACTCTTCCCTTCTCAACGCGCAAGAGGGATCGGCTACCACGACTCGCAATAACTTGGGTCTTACGTTCAGTCGTTTCCTAGGGAGTAGTTGGTTCGCCATGGGACTCGCTCAGTTCCTGCAGAGCAGCGAGCTCGGAGTGGATTTGCGATCGACCGCCGGTGGAGCCCTCGGAAACTCCATCATCCGAACGAATCGGGCGGTCTTGGCGCCCTTTGCCGGCATCGGTTACAGCAACAGCATCTTGGTCGGCTCGACTCCCTCCCGAAACGAGTTGTTGGCGCTGGCGGGAGTGCAACACTACCTGTTTACATTTGGGCACCACAAAACCGACCTGACCACGAGCTTCTACGTCCTACCCAGCTTGACGGAGTCCGGTCACTTCAGGCTGGAGTTCCAAAGCGACTATCGCATCAAACTCTTCAGTGATTTCTACTGGAATCTAAACGTCTTCGACAGTTTCGACAACGATCCCCCCCCGGGCGGAGCAAGGAACGATTCTGGAGTGACGACCTCTTTGCAGTGGTCGTTTTGACGGAACGCGGCGTAATCTGGTACGCGCGACCGCCCGAGATGATAAAGTAGTGGCCCCGGGCAGCCGATAGACCAATCCGCAGACAATAAGCGGACCCCATTCTCGACAGTCTCAACAGGGAGCAGAGATGACTATGGCTCAGCAAGTTAGCAATTTGAAGTTTGAAAAGAGTAGTCACATGAGAACTCGGACGCCTCTACTGGTATTCGCGACCTGCTGCTGGCTGGCGCTGTGCGGTTCGGCTGCGGCACAGGATCAGCAGGAAGACCTCGCGAAAACGATACAGAACCCGTTGGCGAGTCTCGTCTCCCTTCCGTTTCAGGCCAACTACAACAACGGAGTCGGGGAACACGACCGCTTGTTCTTCAACCTCAACATACAGCCGGTCGTTCCATTCCCGGGCGAGAAGTGGAACGTCATCACCCGCACCATCATCCCGGTCAACAGCGTGCCTCTGGGCGAGACCGATTCGGTCTTCGGCATCGGCGACACCAACTTGAGCGTGTTTTTGTCGCCGGCCAAATCCAGCTCCCTCACCTGGGGGGTAGGGCCTGCCATCAATATACCGAGCGCTTCGAACCCTGAGGTTTTGGGCGCCGACAAGCTGTCCCTCGGCCCGACCGGTGTGGTTTTCTACGGAGTCGGCAAATGGACCATGGGCTTGGTGACCAGCAATGTCTGGTCCGTCGCCGGAAACAGCGACCGGGAAGACGTCAACTTCTTCTTCGCCCAGTGGTTCCTGAACTTCAACTTCGGGGGGGGCTGGGCCGTGGGCACCGCGCCGATCATCACCGGCAACTGGGAAGCCGATCCCGGCAACAGGTGGACGATTCCGTGGGGCCTCCAGATCTCCAAGGTGTCACACGTGGGCTCGCGGCCGATCAACGTCCTTATCGGCTACTACAGGAACTCCGAGCACCCGGAGGGCGGCGCCGATAGCCAGGTCCGATTCCAGATCAGCTTCTTATTCCCTCAGGCAAGTCGATGACGGAGCAATCATCAAGAACGTTTGGCTCGGAAGGTGAAACCATGAAAAGACCAACTCTCCACCTCACCCTGATAACTGCATTCACGCTACTGGCGATTCCGCAAGCGTTCGCCCAAGACGCCGTGCCGACGAAGGACGATGTCGCGAGGGCGCACGGGAAACAAGAATTCTCTCCCTATGCGGGCCGCTCCTATCCGACCCGTGTTCTCTTTGGCGACACCCACCTCCACACCGCGGTCTCGGTGGACGCCGGCACCATGAATACAGTGGGGCAAGAGCAAGCCTACCGTTTCGCCCGCGGCGAGGAAGTCACCTCGACGGGCGGCCTCCGCGCTAAGCTCTCCCGGCCGCTGGACTGGCTGGTGATTTCGGACCACGCCGAGATGTACGGCCTAATGCCGCAACTGCTAGCCGGGAACCCGGGCATCCTCGCCACGGAGCAAGGCAACCGTTGGTACGGCGAGCTGACAAGCGGCGACTTTGACAGGATCTTCGCAACGGCCATGGAGATCGTCGCTTCGCTCCAGAAGCCGGATCCGCCGTTCAAGAGTGACAAACTGGTACGCGATGCCTGGCGGGAATACACCGCGCTCGCCGACCGATACAACGAACCCGGCCGCTTCTCCGCGATCATCGGCTTCGAGTACACCACTCGGGGCGGCTTCAACATGCATCGGAATGTGCTCTTCCGAGGCGACGCGTCGGTCGCCAACCAGATGGTTCCGTTCTCGCAGTTCGACAGTCAGAATCCAGAAGATCTCTGGAAAGCGCTGGCGAAGTTCGAAGATGACACCGGAGCGGATGTCTTGGCTATTCCGCACAACGGCAACCTCTCCAACGGGCTGATGTTCTCCGTCGAAACCAACGCTGGAGAGCCGCTCACCAAGGAGCTCGCCGCCCTGCGAGCCCGGTTGGAACCGATTATCGAAGCAACCCAGATCAAGGGAGACGGCGAAGCACACCCGTTTCTTTCGCCGAATGACGAGTTCGCCGATTACGAGACCTGGGACGCTGCCAACCTGGACGGCACCGAGGTCAAAAAGAAAGAGATGCTCCAGTACGAGTACGTCCGCTCTGCCCTCAAGACGGGCCTGACTCTCGAGAAGAAACTCGGCGTCAACCCCTTCAAGTTCGGCATGATCGGCAGCACCGACTCCCACACCTCGCTCGCCGCCGTCGAAGAGGACAATTTTTTCGGGAAGCACTCCGGCGTGGAACCCGAGCCACACCGCTGGGAGCATGTCGTCATCGCCTCTCCTATGGATCCGAATCTGACGATCTTGGGGTGGCAACAGGCCGCCTCGGGTTACGCGGCGGTCTGGGCGACCGAGAACACCCGCGAGGCCATTTTCGACGCGATGGCACGCAAGGAGGTCTACGCCACCACGGGCTCGCGCATGTTGGTGCGATTCTTCGGTGGCTGGGAGTTCGCCAAGGAAGACGCCCTGTCCCGGATGCCCGCTGGCGTTGGCTATGCCAAAGGCGTCCCCATGGGAGGGGACCTGCGCGCACGCGACGGAAACAAGGCGCCGACCTTCCTCGTCGCCGCCATGAAAGACCCTTACAGCGGTAACCTCGACCGGGTCCAGATCATCAAAGGCTGGATGGATGCGGGAGGCAAAACCCACGAGAAAGTCTACGACGTGGCCTGGAGCGGAGGGCGCAAACCTGGGGTCGACGGCAAGCTCCCGGCCGTCGGCAATACCGTCGACGTCAAAAACGCCACTTGGACCAACACCATCGGATCACCCGAGCTCATCACGGTCTGGACGGATCCGGATTTCGATCCGAAGCAGTCCGCGTTCTACTACGCCCGCGTGATCGAAATCCCCACGCCGCGTTGGACCGCCTATGAAGCTAAACGGTTCGGCATCGAGATGCCCGACAATGTGCCCATGACCACACGGGAACGCGCCTACACGTCGCCCATCTGGTACACCCCGTGAATCGAGCCCGCTATCGCGACTCAGAGTTACGGCAGAGTTGCTGCGGGCCCCGCGCTCACGATCACTTCGCTTGAGCGATAAAGCTCTCGAAACGTGTCGCCGTCGCCTGTCGCTCGGCGTCCGGCCGCACCACCTCCGGAAGCTGCACACCCACGCGGGGGCGACCGGCGAGCCGCTGTTCGAGGTACCGGCCGAGCAGTGCCAGTGCCTTCTCGTTGTCGGACAACGGTGACTGGTCGGCGGCGCCGGCGCGAAAGCGCGGAACTCTCAGCGAAGAGAGCAATTTCCCGTCGGGCCGTGCGGTCCGGCGAAGCAGCGGTCCGATGCTGTTCGCGGATGCCGTCCGCGTGCCCAGCGAACCGAGATCCCACTTGTCGATCAAGTACTTGAGCAGACTGGTGTGATCGAAGATCTGATGTGACTTTTTAGCCGGCGCGTAGGGCGAAACGAGAATTGCGGGCACCCGCACTCCGAGCCGCGAGAAGTCGTACTCTTCCCGATGATCGTCCGGGGCAACGGCGGCTGGCGGAGAGAACTCATCGTAGAAGCCGCCGTGCTCGTCGAAGGTGACGACGAGCAGGGTGGAGGCGAAGAGCTCTTCGTTCCGACGCAATGCGTTGTAGACGTTCGCGATGAGAGCCTCGCCCGCCCGCACGTCATGATCCGGATGGTCGTCGTTCGCGCTCTTGCCGATGTAGCGGGGTTCGATGAGGCTGAAGGTCGGGAAGCTGCTCGCCGCTCCCGCCGCGTCCGTTTCGAATCGAGTCAGCGGATGGTATCGGCGAAGGTTAGACCATCGCCACTGGTGGGTGAACAGCAGGGAGAGGGGCGCGTCGCCGAAGTACACCTTCCAGTCAATTTTCGATTCGTTGAGACGATCGAACAGCGTCTTTTGGTTGTACCAGTGTAGGTTCAGATCGAAGTTGCCCTCCGGCATCTTGACCCGGCCTTTGGACGTCCCGCTCAAAGCGAAGAGCCGGTTGGGCCACGTTGGCCCGGGAACTGAAGAGAACCAGCGATCGCAAACGGTGAAGCTCCTGGCCAACGAGTGCAGCGACGTCAAGAACCCAGAGGGATAGTAGCCCATGATGTCCTGCCGCCGGGCCGCGCTCGTCTTCGGATAGTTGATGGAGTAGTCACAGACGAAATTCTTGTTGCGGTCCGCGATCTGGAAAAGGACGTGGCGAAGCTCATGCTTGGGATCCGGCTTGACGCACACCACTTTCGTACTCCGCTGACAGTAGGTGACTCCGTTGACGTCCTTGTTGCACTGACTGGGCGGTGGCGAAGTGAGCGCACCGAGCATGCGATCATAGGAGCAGTTCTCGAGCATGAGAAGGACGACGTGCCGGATAGGATCGGCGGGATCGAGGGGTTTGGAGCCGCGGGATTTGGCCACCCGAGGCTTTTATCAGAACGCAGGCTCGAAATCGAGAAGAATTTGGCCGAAGTGTAGCAGCCCGGTGCTAGGTTGAAACCGCTCGCGGATTCTTGGCAGGATGCCGCTCGTAGTGCGCGCGCCGTTGCCCCAACCGCTGGAGATGTCGCTGCGCAAACACGGCGCGTCGATCTCGTCCGGGGCTCGTCCGGCTCTCGTTCCGGCGAGAAAAGGAGTGGAGCTGATGACTTTTTTCGGAATCATAGTCCTCATTCTAGGTCTCTTGGCGATCGCCGCCCCCTTGGCCGCGGGTACCGCCGTTTCGACCATGGTCGCTATCCTCCTGGTAGCGGCCGGTGTGGTTCGCATGCTCTGGGCCTTCAAGGCAGGTTCTTTCGGTAAAGGCGCCCTCGCCCTCTTGCTCGGTGGATTAACGCTCGGCGTCGGAATCGTGCTCTTGGCACGACCGCTCGTGATTCTTGCCAGCCTGGCACTCATCCTAGCCGTTTACTTCCTCCTCGACGGTATCTCTGAGATCGTGTGTGCATTCAGGGTCAAGCCCGCCAAAGGATGGGGCTTCATGGTCTTCGGCGGCGCCCTGTCGATACTCCTTGTCGGCCCTCATCTGGTCGCAGTGGCCGCTATCGGGAGCTTGGGCCGTCGGTGTTCTGGTCGGGGTACGACTGGTTTTTGCCGGGACGGCGATGATCGCCCTAGGTTCCGCGATTGGAACGGTTCGGGATGCGGTCGCGGCGGAAGCGGGTCGGGCCAACTAGCGCCCTCCTCCTCTTAGAAGGATAGCCGGAGGTCCACCCCGCCGTGCACCAGTCGCGGCGCTCCAATGGTTTCGGTCGGAGTGCGACCGACCGGATAGATTCGATCGAAGACGTTCTCCACCGCCACGAACAAACCAACCTTCTCGTTCAGAACTCTCTGAACCCAAAGATCGAGCACCGCGAACCCTTCTAACGGCAGTTGGTTTCGATCGTCTTCGAACTGCTCGCTGACGAAGCGCAACTCCGCCGACGCCTGAATCGGACCCTGGTATCCGATACCCATTGAGGCTTGATTCAGGGGTACCTGTGGAACTCGCAAACCGGTATCGTCGACTCGGGATTCGGAGTATAGATACGCGGCCCAAACATCCCACGCTCTCCCCCAACGATAGGACACCTCGGCTTCGACACCTTTAGCGGTGATACTCCCAAGGTTTTGCCTCTGTCGGAGGATGAGGGAAGGTGTCACCGAGAGCGTCACGTTGGCGACGGGATCTCGAAGCGAGTTCCAGAAACCGTTCAGCCGAACCAGGAGCGATCGATGAGGATGGAAGTCGACGCCGGCTTCGATTCCCCATAGGTGCTCCTCCTCCAAATCTGGATTCGCTTCGGTTCGAATGTTGCCCACACGAAAGGGTCGGTAGAGCTCGTTGAGGGACGGCGCGCGAAAACCTCGATAAACGGAGCTCCGAACCGTCACCGCATCGGAGGCCCGAAAGAGTACGCCGGCACGAGGATTGAAGCTCGTCTGGGTCGTTTGGTTCTCCCATACGTCGAGACGTGCACCGAGAAGGACATCGAATTTCGGGTGAAGCGTGAAGAGGTCTTGGATAAAGACACCCGCGAGGTTCTGATTCTGCTCCTCCCAACTGACGTATCTCCAGTCGGCCCCTAATAGAAGTCCGTGGCCTGGGCGATACGTGAACGCGCCGCCTAAACCGAGCGACGGAAAATGCTGCACGGCCGTTGGAAACTCTGCGGAGCGATCGGGAAGAATCCGTGAGAAGCTGCTGTTGAGCTCACCGTTCTGCGAGTAAAAGTCAAGGCTCCATGATTCCTCGTGAACGCCGGTCTCGAAGAGAAAAATTCGAGAATCGTTGCGCTGGATGGGCGTTCCGTTTCGCCGTTCCTCATCGTAGAAGTTGAACCCCGCGTAGAATTTCTTGTACTGGACTCGACCAAGAAACGATCGGAAGTCCACGCCGGCCGGTTCGTCCACCGCACCTCGATCTTCCTCTGCGACCTGGATGTATCCGTCGGTCCCGAAGACGCGTCCGGACGCCAGGTAGCTCCAATCCTCTCCTCGATCGGACACCAGTGCGTCGACCTCATAGGTCTGCCGGCTGCCGATTTGCGCCCTCAGCTCGAGCGTATCCGACTCGGCGGGACGCGTGGAAAGTTGGATCGTCCCTCCGAGAGCCGAGCTTCCATAGAGCTGGCTCGTGGCGCCGCGCGATACTTCCACCGCCCCCAGGGAGAGCCGAGGCAGTCGATTCCAATAGATCCAGTTCCCGAACGGGTCATTGAGTGGAACGCCATCCCAGAGAACCAGGCTGCGACTTGCCCCGCTGGGCCCGATACCGCGCAGCGAAACGCCTTGCGTCGTAGGGTGCGCGACCAAGCTGCTCGATCTTCGAAATAGACTGAAACCCGGAACCCGTCGCAGGTGGTTGTCGAGAACAAGTGTCGGAGACTCCAGGAGATCTTCGTGGGAGAACGCGGTCACCATCGCGATCGCATCGCCGAGCGGCTGTTTTGTTCTTGCCGCGGTGACTACTACGACTTCGTGGTATCCCTCGACCTTTTCTTCTTCCTGCTCGGGAGGCTTCTCATCTGAGGCGGGTTGCTGTGTCGATGACTGAGCCATCCAAAGAGGAAGCAAAAACAAAAGAAGCGACAATGCCGGCGCCTATCTATGACGGATCGAATGATTGACCCCAGTTACCCGAGAACACGAACTCCGTGACGGCGCGCCTCGTTCTAGGGGCACGGTCGCGTTCGGCCAACTTTTCGTCTCCAGCCTCCGGCTTACCTCGGTATCCGATCGCGATTCCCGTCAGAACTTGGAAGTTCGCAGGGATGTTGTAGAGCTCGATGGCACGATCGGGGAGTACTCCGGCCATCTGATGCACCGACAGCCCACGCTTGGTCGCTTCGACCAAGAGAGTCCCGGTGGCGAGTCCGAGGTCGTGTTGCGCCGTACCATTTGGTTTACTGTTTCGGTCGAATAGAAGACCCACTACACCGAGGGCTAGCACCGGTGCGTTTTTGGCCCACGCCTGATTCCCTTCCAAGAGACACGACAGGAGTCTCCCGTACTCTTCGGGATGCTCTTTGCTGGCCACGATGTACCGCCAGGGTTGCTCGTTGAAGGAGGAGGGGGCCCACCTCGCCGCTTCGAACAGTGCTGCCACATCCACGGCTGCGACCGGGCGCGAATCGAAAACATAGGGACTCCATCGATCGGCAATCAGATCGACAATGGGGTAATCCGGTTGCGCACGCTTGATTTCCGTCACGTTTCCTCCATTCTACAGACTACGGAATCGCGGAGGGACGGCCGCGACCGGGCTTTCTCGGGCCATGGAAGCAGGCGAAGTGACGGCTGCCACTTCGCCTGCTGATCCAAGGTTATCCTAGTTAGACGGAGGCGCCAACTTTTCTATCACCTGATCGATGGTGAAGCTCGCCGGCTTCTGCCGTGGAGGAAACTCCTGAAACGTTTGCAGAAACTTGGCCACATATGCCTGCGCCGGCACCATCACGAACATGTGATCGATGAAGAACTTCGTGTAGAAGTCGGATTCATGATCGGCCTTTTCGAACGGATCGCGACGGAGGTTGAAGAGTCGCGGTACGCGCAGTGTCGTGTACGGGCGCACCCACACCTCAAAACCGTGAGCCTCTTGGATGCTAAACATCACCTTCCAGTCGTGGTAGCGAAAAGCCGATAGCGACCCGTCGTCGGTAAAGTAGAAGAACTCCCTAGGGCCCTCGGACGCTTGTCCGGTCATGTAAGGAAGGAAGTTATAGCCATTCGAGGTGAACCTTGAAGGTCTTGCCGCCTGCGGTATGCCCCTTGAGCAGCTTCTCCTTGATGTTTGGGTCCCCTCCAGCTGCCACGAGAGTCGGCATCCAATCCATCATGGCTATGATTTCGTTCGAGACGGAGCCTGCCTTAATTTTCCCCGGCCAGCGAACCATCATCGGAACGCGGAAACCACCTTCCCACGTGGTGTTCTTTTCGCCGCGGAACGGAATCATCCCGCCATCCGGCCAGCTCATGACTTCGGCTCCGTTGTCGGTGGCGTACATGACGATGGTGTTGTCGGTGATCCCCAGGTCGTCGAGCTTGTCGAGTAGCTGGCCCACGTGGCCATCGTGTTCGACCATGCCGTCTGCATAGATACCCTGACCTGTCACACCCTCGGATTCGGCCTTGAGGTGCGTCCAGATGTGCATCCGCGTCGAGTTGAACCAAAGAAAGAAGGGCTTGTCCTGTCCGTGCGTCTGATCCATGAAACCGAGCGCCGCGGTTAGGAACTCCTCATCGACGGTCTCCATGCGTTTCTTAGTCAGCGGGCCGGTGTCTTCGATGCGTCCGTCGGCATAGCTGTGGATGACGCCCCGTGGACCGAACTTCTTGTGGAACTCGGGGTCCTTGGGATAGTCCGGAAGCTCCGGCTCTTCCTCGGCGTTCAGGTGGTAAAGGTTGCCGAAGAACTCGTCGAAGCCGTGGTTCGTCGGCAGGTGCTCATCCAGATCGCCCAAGTGGTTCTTACCGAACTGGCCTGTGGCATAGCCTAACGGCTTCAACATCTCGGCGATGGTGGGATCCTCGGCCTGTAGGCCGAGATCGGCTCCGGGAAGTCCGACCTTCAGTAGACCGGTGCGCAACCCGCTCTGACCGGTGATGAACGAGGACCGCCCGGCAGTGCAGCTATTCTCGCCATAGGCGTCGGTGAAGATCATCCCCTCGTCGGCGATGCGGTCGATATTGGGGGTCTTGTAGCCCATAACGCCCATGTTGTAGGCGCTGACGTTGTACTGACCGATGTCATCACCCCAGATAATTAGAATATTGGGCTTGTCCTGGGCCGTTGCAGTGGCCGAGGTGAGGACCATGGGAAACGCGAGCGCCAGAAGAGCTAACCTTCGGATAATCAATATGTTTCTCCTTTTGTATGGAAGGAACCTTTTCAAACGTGCGATCATAGCCAAGTTTGAGGCCTCCCCACAACCCGTAAAAATACGGAGTCCCAGGTGAGAAATTTCCCGAGATCCCTTCCACCGACGCATCAAATTGCGCTATAACGGCGTGACCGGAGGCAACAAATCATGTCGAAGCCCGTAATCGAAGCGAAACCGAATGGACCCTATGTCGTAAGCGATCCTCCTACGGTCAAGAACTCGAAAGGCGAGGAAATCTCGACCAAGCCGGTCACGGCGTTTTGCCGCTGTGGTCGCTCGGACAACAAGCCGTATTGTGACGGAACCCATGCCAAGGTCGGCTTCGATGCGTCGAGACAGACCGACGGCAGCGCCGATAAGCAAGACCACTACAAACGCGACGCCGTGACCATCAACGATAATCGTGGTGTGTGTGCGCACGCCGCTCGGTGTACCGAGGGCTTGAAGTCAGTGTTCAAGTACGGCGAAGAACCCTGGATCGATCCCAACGGTGCGGGCGCCGAAGAAATCAAGAAGCAGGTCGAAGCCTGTCCTTCCGGAGCTCTGAGCTACACGATGGACGGCGCCGAGCACGACGATTTCGGACGTGAGCCGTCGATCTATATCGCCAAGAACGGTCCCTATGCCGTAGCCGGAGGTGTGGAACTAAAGGACTCGATGGGTGGTCAATCGCCGCAGGCGAGCGAGCACTACACGCTTTGTCGCTGTGGGGGGTCGAAGAACAAGCCTTTTTGCGACGGAACGCACTGGAAGGGCTTCAAAGACGACAAGAACTAGAGCAGCTCGTTCCGGACATCGGACTTGCGCTGTTTAGACGTCAAATGGACGGCTGCCATCCACCCGACGTGGCCAGGCGGCGTCGATTCAGTAAGCAGAGCCCCGGTGCGCCGCCGCGGTCATGAACACGGTCCGCTCGCCATCATCAATTTCATAGAAGAATCGCCAGGCGCCAATGCGATACCGCCACGTGTCCGGCGTATAACCCTTGAGCTTGCGGATGTTCGGCCCGAAGCGGGGGTGTCGCCTCAACTGGGAATAAACAACTTGTTGCAGCTTTCGAGCGACGGCGGGTTGTCCAGATTTCGAGAGCTCCTGCAGGTCCTTTCCAAATTGCTTGGTCTCGAATATGCGATACTCATTCAACGAATCGGCCTTGCCTCTTGCGGGCGTCGCGCGAACCCGCCTTTAGCCTCCCAACGAGCCTCTCGTTGCTGTTTATCTCGGCCATTTCCGCATCGTCGACGAATTGCTCCTCGCGGATCTTGGCGAGAGCTGCGGTCTCAATGAGGTTGGAAAGCGGACGCCGCTCGGCCTCCGCGGCCTCGCGGAGCTCCTTGTATACGGCCTCATCGAGACGAAGGGTAACCACTTTCGACATGATACCTCCTGTATTCTATTGTATTCTAATGTATTCAGACCGCGCTGTCAAACACGGGGCGTATACGCGTTAGACAGCGGCGAGCTCGACGGTCAGGGGGGAGAGGTCTAGGAGCAATCGGCCACCGAGGCCTGAGCGGTCGTGCCAGTGAGCAGTTTGGTCAGGCGCTTATTCGATACCGAGGGCTTCCCGAACGTGCGCTTCGAGCTTCGGAGGAGTATTTACGGGATCGAACCCCACATGGGTACTGTGGAACTTGCCGTCGCGGTCGATGACGTACGAGGTCGGCATGGCATAAACCTGAAAGGCGTCATCCACTTGGGAGGTGCTGACTAGATTCGTGTAGCGGACTTTCTTCTCCTTTAAGAACCGATTCACCTCGTCAAGCGAAGGCATGCGGTCATCGACGTGCAGGCCGACGACCGCCAATCCCTTGTTGCGGTACTTGGCCGCCAAGCTCTCGAGAAAGGGCAGCGACTTCTTGCACGGGCCGCACCAGACCGCCCAGAAGTCCAAAAGGACGACCGACCCTTTGAAGTCGTCGAGCGATACCTTCTTCCCCTGGACGTTCTTCAAAGTAAAGTCGGGGGCCTGTTGACCACGCAGATCCTCCACGGAACCGGTGGGCTCCGAAAGAGAGAGTACCGCGACGGCAACAATCGCTATCGACAGACGCCGTCTCATCAAGTGGTTGCCTCAGAGACCCTCGCCGACGCCTCGCTCACACCAAGTGACTCCTGCTCGGCGAGCCACCGCTCCGAATCGATCGCTGCCATGCATCCCGTGCCTGCCGCTGTCACCGCCTGTCGGTAGGTCGGATCCATGGCGTCGCCACAAGCAAAGACGCCTTCCAACGAAGTGCGCGTGGTGCCCGGGGTGACTTTAATGTAACCGACGTCGTCGAGCTCCACCGCTCCGCGCAAGAGGTCGGTGTTCGGTTTGTGACCGATAGCCACGAAGAGCGCTCCCACTGCAAGCTCCGATTCCACGCTCGTCTTGAGGTTTTTGATGCGCAATCCGGTGACCTCATCTCCGCCCAAAACTTCGGTCACGACGCTATCCCAAAGAAACTCGACCTTCTCATTGCTCTTGCCGCGTTCCTGCATGATCTTCGACGCTCGAAGCTGGTCACGACGATGAATGACCGTCACCTTCGTGGCGTAACGGCTAAGGAACAGTGCCTCTTCCAACGCGGTGTCGCCTCCGCCGACCACCGCCATCTCTTTGTTCCGATAGAGCGCGCCGTCGCACGTGGCACAGGCAGAGACGCCTCGATTCTGAAGGCGCTCCTCGGATTCGAGACCCAACCACTTGGCCGTCGCTCCAGTGGCGATGATGAGTGCGTCGCAAGTGAATGTCCCCTCTCCGCTCTCTACGCGAAAAGGCCTGCTTGAGACGTCACACGATGTCGCGTCGGTGTACAAGACTTCGGTGCCGAAACGCTCGGCTTGCTTGCGAAAGTGGTCCATCATGTCTGGACCGGTAACCCCGTCCGGAAAGCCGGGGTAGTTTTCCACGTCGGTCGTTAACATCAGCTGGCCGCCGGGAATGCCTATTTCTTTGTCCATCCCCGAGCCCGCGAGCATTACCGGTTTGAGGTCGGCTCGCGAGGCGTAGATCGCCGCCGTATAACCCCCGGGACCACTGCCCACGATCAAGACACGCACGTGCCTCGCTTCCTTGGAACCCTGCTCGCTCATGCTTTCCCTAGTTTCTCCCGTGCTGAAACACTGCGTCTAGGCCAAATGTTTGTCAATGAGCTTGGCAAGATTCTCCTTCGACGTGACACCAACCACTTGCTCGGCGACTTCGCCATTCTTGAAAATGAGCACGGTCGGAATGCCTTTGATCTGGTACTTGCCCGAGACAGAGTTGTTCTCGTCGACGTTCAACTTACCCACCTTGGCCTTGCCTTCGTACTCGGCGGCCAAAGCATCGATCGTAGGGGCCATCATGCGACACGGGGCGCACCATTCGGCCCAAAAGTCCACCAGGACGGGCGTGTCAGAACCCAAGACCTCGCTGTCCCATGTGCTGTCGGTAAAAGCGGCAACTTTGTCACTCATCTTCTATATGTCCTCGTTCTAACTCGCTTGGAGCATCCAATAGTGGCGTACCTAACAAAGGATATCGCAAACGCCCGATACAAACGTGTGAACTGATTCACCGATGTGGTCTTTCGACTCGGACCCGGATCTTCTCAAGCTAACAAACAGCTCAAGCGAAGTCAACCCAGCGGGTACCGTACGGAAGTGCTATCCTCTTGAAATGATAGGACCTAGCCGATCGCCTCGTCGCTTCCAAGCGAGCCATTCCCGAGGCCAAAGCTTCCTTCGAGACAAGGGCGTCGTCGAGCGTATCGTTGAGGCGATCGACCCGCACTCCGACCAGACGTTTCTGGAAATCGGCGCGGGTGCCGGGGAGCTCACCCTCCCCCTGGCGTCCCGGGGCGCCGCTCGAGTGCTCGCCATCGAAACCGACCGCATTCTTTTCGAGAAGCTTGCCTCGATGTTACAAAAGGATGGGAAATCGCCGGAGGTCGGAGAAGATGTCGAGCTCATCCACGCCGACTTCCTCAAGCTCGATCTGCAGAAGTTGTTGTCAGAGCGTGGGATCGGGCGGGTGCGGGTAGTCGGAAACCTCCCCTTTTCGGTCGCCTCCCCCATCCTGTTCAAGCTCCTTGCCCATCGAGAGCGGCTCGTCGACCTCACATTGATGTTTCAACTCGAGGTTGCCCAACGCCTGACCGCGGTGCCGGCAACGAAGGCCTACGGTTTCCTGACCGTCGTGGCCCAGCAGGCTGCGAAGACGGAGCTCCTATTCACGATCCCGCCCCATGCCTTCAAACCGCGGCCGAAAGTCCACGCCGCCATCGTGAAGTTCGTGCCGCTCGGCAAGGATGAGTCGCCGGTTGGCGACTACGAAGTCTTTCGGACTGTCGTGCGTGGCCTTCTGACCCACCGCCGCAAGAATATCTCCAATAATATCAAATACTTGGGCTCTCAGCTCGTAAGTGCGTCCTCGATCCACAGCGGGCTCTCCGGAATGGGTATCGACCCAAGTCGACGGGCCGAAACCCTTTCAGTAGAAGAATTTGCCGCTCTCAGCCACTTTTGCGCTTCTCCGCAATAGGATGTTCTGCTAGTATTGAAGTGGTTTCTTAGCTCCAAGCGGCTAACTCCTTATCACCAAATGGTGTGCTGGGTTACCCTCAGGTGACGATCCGTGACTGAATCTGTGCGCCCTCCACTAGAAATCGTCCCCCTCGGCGGGTTGGGCGAGTTCGGCCTCAACATGATGGTCATCGGCATCGGGGACACGTGTTTCGTGGTGGACGTCGGTGTGATGTTCCCGGACAGCGAATTGCTGGGCGTGGACTTGGTCATTCCTGACATGTCGTACGTTTTCAAGAACAAAGACCGGATCAAAGCTATCTTCTTGACCCATGGGCATGAGGACCACATCGGAGCGCTCCCCTACCTACTGAGAGAGATGCAAGTGCCGGTCTACGGCTCGCGGCTAACGCTAGGCATGTGCCGGCACCGGCTCGAGGAGCACAAGCTTGCGGATCGAGTTGAGCTCAACACCGTAGCGCCTGGCGAGAGCCGGACTATCGGGCCGTTTCAGATCAATTTCATACGCGTCTCGCACAGCTTGGCGGACAGTATGGCACTCGCCATCGAAACTCCGTACGGCCGCATTATTCACACCGGTGATTTCAAATTCGATCAGTCGCCGGTCGTCGGTGAACCCATCGATATGCACCGCTTGGCCGCCTATGGAGAACAAGGCGTGATGGCGCTACTCTCCGACTCGACCAACGCCGAAGTGTCCGGGTATACCGGCTCGGAGAAAGACGTCACCGACGCCTTCCAAGAGATCATCAGCCGAACGGCTTTCCGCGTCTTCGTCGCATGCTTCACCTCGAGCACCCACCGGATCCAATTGGCCATCAACCTGGCCGCCAAGTACGGACGCAAAGTCGCGCTGCTGGGGCGGAGCATGTCGCAGAACGTGAACACCGCGATAGATCTCGGCTACTTGCGGGTACCGGGCGATCTTCTCATTCGCCCTGCCGACATCCCGAAGACACCCCGCAATAAACTTCTCGTCCTGACCGCCGGTAGCCAGGGCGAGCCTTTGTCGGCGCTTTCCCAAATCGCAATCGATAACCACAAGCATGCGGCCATCGAACCCGGAGATGCGGTGATCCTTTCGGCACGCGTCATTCCCGGAAACGAGCGCGCGGTGTCTCGCGTGATTAATCACTTGTACCGGCGGGGAGCGGAAATCGTCCAACCCTCGGCGGCCAAAGTGCACGTGTCTGGCCACGGAAGTGCCGAGGAACTCAAGCTCATGTTGAACTTGGTGCGTCCACGCCACTTCATCCCGATTCACGGCGAGTGGCGCCAATTGGTTTCGCACGCGCGCATTGCCGAAGGCCTGGGCATTCCGCCCGAACGAATTCACGTGGCCGAAGACGGGGACGTCATCGCCTTCGATGAGCAAGGGGGGCGCATTTCCCGCAAGGAGACAACGGGCCGAGTGTTCGTCGACGGAACGGGGCTCGGCGACGTCGGCGACATCGTCCTCCGGGATCGACAGCATCTATCTGAAGGAGGCATCGTCATTCCGGTAGTTTCCATCAACAAACAAAGCGGGCGCGTCGAGACCCCGCCCGAGATCATCACTCGCGGTTTTCTAGCAGGAGAAGATGACTCGCTCCTCGACGAGGTCAGAGATCTGGTCATCGCCACGGTGGAGGGGTCCCCCGTCGAAGAGGTCGCCGACTGGGGACTCATCAAGGACAAAATTCAAACCGAGCTCCGACGATTCTTCAGGAAACGCACGCAGCGTCGCCCGATGATTCTCCCGGTTGTGATGGAGGGATAGATTGAGTCTCTACGCCGCCATCTTGCTGGGGCTGATTCAGGGACTCACGGAGTTCCTCCCCATTTCCAGCTCGGGCCATCTTGCGGTCGCCCAGCATTTCCTCCCCGGATTCAGCCAACCAGGGCTACTTTTTGATATTGTGTTGCATCTGGGAACATTGCTCGCGGTACTCATTTACTTCCGGCGGGAGGTGGTTCTGCTCGTACGGTCTCTCGCGCCGGGGGAAGGCGGCACCGTATGGCGCCGCCTGTGGGTCATGCTGATCGTGGGAACGATACCCGCCGTCATCGGGGGCCTCCTCTTGGGCGGCCTGGTGGAGCGAAGTTTCGAGCAGCTTTGGGTGGTGGGCCTCGGCCTCATCATCACCGGAACGCTCGTGCTCGGCTCCCGGGCGTTCGCGCGCGAGGGGCGGGACCTCGCCGAACTCGACGTCCGGGACGCGCTGACGGTTGGTCTTCTCCAGAGTGCGGCTTTGGTGCCTGGGATCTCTCGCTCCGGTTCAACGATCGTCGGAGGATTGATGCGCGGTCTCTCGCATGACGCGGCGGCGCGGTTTTCTTTTCTTCTTGCCATACCGGCGATCCTCGGGGCCACCGCTTACAACCTCCCCAGAGTCAGTTTTCTCGAATCGGGCGCGGTGGCCGGCTATGTCGCCGGTTTTGCCACTGCCTTTGTGGTCGGTTACTTTTGCATCGGTGTCGTCTTTCGGCTTTTAGCCATCAGGCGTTTCTATCTCCTGGGCTACTACTGCTTGACGGCAGGAGGGGCGGTCCTTGTCTACGTCACGTTCACTTTATCGTAAAGCAGCCGAAGTAGAGCGTTCTGTGCACCGCGAACGTCTTTCGGAAGTCATCGGGGTTTGTCTGCTCGCCCTTTCGTTGATGGTGGGAGTCAGCCTCATGTCGTACTCCCCCGGAGATCCATCCTGGTACTTCAAGGAAACTTCCCGGCTTACGACCGAGAACCTGATCGGGCCGGCAGGCGCGTTCCTCTCGGAGGCGCTCTTTCAACTGCTGGGACTCGCTGCCTATAGCGTCGTGGTCCTCCTCGCGGTGGCGGGGTGGAACAGATTCTGGTGCCACAAGACAGACGCCGGTTGGTCGAAGAACTTCGGGCTCGTGAGCACAGTGCTGAGCCTCGCCGGTCTTCTCGCCCTCTCGCTCCAAGAAGTGCCTCTCAAGGGCGTCCTCCTTCCGGCAGGGGGTGCGATCGGACATCTCCTCGCGGCATATCTCTCGTATGCGCTCGGCGAAGGCGGCGCGTTCATTCTACTCGTCACGACACTCTTCGCCGCAATCATGGTGGCCACTCGTTGGTCACTCAGTCAGGGCGTGAAGCGCATCTCCGCATGGCAGCGTGCCAAGGCGGCGGACTTGATCACCGCGTTTGCCCATTTCCGTGAGCGCAAACGGAAGGAAACACTTCGGAATCAGGTCGTCAAGAAACACGCGCGCCGCGCGCTCGATGCGGCGAAGGGCAAGCCTAAGCCCAAAGACGACGCCGTCGCTCGTGTCGAACAAGCCAAAGCCAAGAACAAACAAGAGATGCTGCCCTTCACGCCCAAGAAGGGTCGTTGGAACATGCCTCCGTATTCGATCCTCGAGGCGCGCCCGGAAGAAACAAAGCTCGATGACAAAGAGCTCATGGAACGGGCCAAATTACTCCAAGAGCGTTGTCGGGAGTTCTCGGTCGACGGACAAGTACTCCAGATACATCCGGGCCCGGTCGTCACGACGTTCGAGTTCAAACCGGACGCAGGGATCAAGTACAACAAGATCACCGCCCTTGCGGATGATCTCTGCCTCGCGCTGCAGGCCGAATCGGTCCGCATCGATCGCATCTCTGGAAAATCCACGGTCGGAATAGAAATCCCCAACCCCAATCGAGAGGTCATCGGTCTGCGAGAGCTCCTAGAGTCGGAGGTCTTTCAGGCGAGCGCCTCACGCCTCACTGTTGCGCTGGGTAAGGGAATCGATGGTGCCTCCAACGTCAGCGATCTCACGCGTATGCCACATCTACTCATCGCCGGCGCAACCGGCAGTGGCAAGTCGGTGCTCCTGAACGCCTTGATCTGCTCCATCCTCTACAAGTCGAGCCCGGACGAAGTGAAGTTGATCTTGATCGATCCGAAACGGCTCGAGCTGGGCTCGTACCAGGATATCCCCCACTTACTGACTCCCGTGGTCACCGATCCCAAGCAAGCGAGCGAGGTCCTCAAGTGGGCCGTCTTCGAGATGGAGAATCGGATCAAGATGCTCGCCTCGGAAGGGGTGCGAAACATCGACCAATACAACAACATCCTGAAGGGAGCCATCGAAGCCGGAGAGACCAAGGAAGACCAGGACGGTGACCCGCTTCGTCCGCTGCCCTACATCATGTTGATCATCGACGAGCTGGCCGACCTTATGATGGTCTCCTCTTCGGACGTCGAAGACTCCATCACCCGTCTCGCCCAGATGGCGCGGGCGGTCGGTATCCACTTGGTATTGGCCACGCAGCGTCCTTCGGTAGACGTGATTACCGGGATCATTAAGGCCAACTTCCCGTCTCGAATCGCCTTCCGGATGCCTTCACGAGTCGACTCCCGGACCATCCTCGATGCCAATGGCGCCGAGCAGCTTCTCGGAAAAGGCGACATGCTCTTCTTGCCCCCCGGCTCGGCACGCCTTAGTCGCTTGCACGGGGCGTATGTATCCGAGGCCGAGGTCGGGCGACTCGTCTCCTTCTGGAGAAAAGCAGGCAAGCCCGAGTACAATCTCACCATATTGCAGGAGCAGGAAAGAGCCGCACTGGGTGACAGCCAGAGAGACGAGCTCTTCGATCAAGCGGCGAGGCTGGTCTTGGAGTCCGGCGTCGCCTCTGTCTCCCACCTACAACGGAGACTTCGACTGGGGTATAGCCGGGCAGCCCGAATCGTCGATATGCTCGAAGCGGATGGGATCGTGGGCCCGCCCGAAGGGTCGAAAGCGCGGGAGATACTAGTTCCCAAGGATTACTTCGATGAGGTGGATCAACAACTCCGCTAGCCCGACGCTGGTCGTCGCGGTTTTCGTGATGGTGCTGTCTGCTGTTGGTGCTTCGCCAGCAACGATCGCTGCCGAGAAGACCGCCCAGGCCCTCTACGACGAAGCTGTCGCGGCAGAAAAGAAGCTCGCCTCTTCCAAGGACTTGCAAGCGAAAAAGGATGTCTGGCTCAGGGTCGCGCGGCGGTACCAGCAAGTCGTACTGAGCCATCCACGGAGCGGCTATTGTGATGATGCCCTCTACCGCGAAGGCGAGCTCTACCGAAAAGCCGGCAGTCGCTTTCGCGATCGAGATGCGACCCGCCGGGCCTTGGACGCCTACCTTCTTTTGGTAAACGGCTACCCGCGGAGCAAATGGTGCCCCGCGGCCCGATTAGCTCGCGCCGACATCTATCTCAATCAGCTCTCGAACGAGAAGGTGGCCCGCAAAGAAATCGGGGAGGTTCTCGATGAGTGGCCCAAGAGCAACGAGGCCGCGGAAGCCAGGCGGACCCTGGCCAAGCTCGACAAAAAAAATGAGCCTCCCACCAAACCTGCGTCCGGCTCGGGCCGGGTCGAGGTTCGGAACATCCGGCAATGGTCTGGAAAGGAATACACGCGGATCGTCATCGATACTTCCGACGAAGTGAAGTTCAAGCGCGCGCGCCTGACGAATCCCGATCGTATCTACTTCGACCTCTTGAATACGCGCTTGTCGGAGAGCCTTGCTTCGGAGACGTTCCCTGTGGGGGGAGACGGCTTCCTCCAACGGATTCGTGTGGGACAGAACAAGCCAGACGTGGTTCGCGTGGTCTTGGACTTCGAAAGCATCAGCCGCTACAACGCCTTCTCTCTGCCGGACCCGCATCGTCTGGTGGTCGATATCTTGGGGATGAAGCCCGAGAAAGTTACGCGCACCCCAACCGTGGCTTCCAAGCCGCCGGCTGCCCCTACGACCTCAACCGGTCCCAAAGCCACCGAAGCAAGCGGACCTTCCACCGGACCTCCACCGGTGGCACCAGTGACCGCCGATGCCACGCCGCCGGCCAACACGACTCTGCCGCTACCGCCCGAACCGACCTCCGAAGGTCGCTTTCCCCTATCTAGACAGTTGGGACTCCAGGCGCGGCGGGTGATCATCGATCCGGGGCACGGCGGCCACGATCCGGGCGCGATGAAGAACGGCCTGCGCGAAAAAGAGCTCGTGCTAGACATCTCGCGGCGAGTCGCCAAGTTCTTGGAAGCGGACGGAAGCTACGAAGTGATCCTGACCCGTAACACCGACGTCTACGTTCCTCTCGAGGAACGTACTGCGATCGCCAACTCCCGTGGGGCTGACCTCTTCATCTCCATTCATGCGAATTCCAGCCGGAACAAGCGAGCTCGAGGCCTAGAAACCTATTATCTAAACCTCGCTACCTCCCCCGAGGCCGAAGAAACCGCGGCGCGCGAGAACGCCATCAGCACCCGACGCATGGCGGAGCTCCAGGAGCTCTTGAGCCAGATCATGAACAACAGCAAGATCGCCGAGTCGCGAGAGTTCGCGAACGCCGTTCAGGATTCGATGGTGGACGCGGTGGTGACGAACCGCAATTACGGGACGCGTGATTTAGGGGTCAAGACCGCGCCGTTTTACGTCTTGCTCGGCGCCAACATGCCTAGCGTATTGGTAGAAGTTTCCTTCGTTTCTAACCCGGATGACGCCAAGCTCCTCTCATCGGGTGACTTTCGTCACCAAATCGCCGAGTCGATCGTGAGGGGAATCCAGGGCTACACGACGTCGCTGAAAGGCGTGGCTCATGTTTCCGCGAGCCCGCCAGCGGGCAGAAAATAGTTGAACGTGTGGGGCCCCACGCCCCAATCAGCTCATCAACTTCAAAGAAATATACGGCACGAAATTGAGCACGAGGATTGCGATCTTGTATTGTGCCAAGTATTGAAAGTATGCGCGTGATAGATCCGCGTCGCTTAACTCAAACATTTTCCCATGAATTTTTGACATTCCGCCACGCATGAAAGCTAGCATAATCGATGCAACCATCAGCATTCCAAAATTGATGGCAATGCACCATCCCAAGAATGTAGTGAGTGTTTCTATTGAGTTCATTCTATGACTCCTCCCGGTTCATTATATTGCTATCCCCCTTCCCGCCGGCCGGAGAGCCCGCCGGCCGGGAGGAATTGGCGCACGCCAAGGGAACCCGGCCGTGGTTTCCCAGCGCGTGGGGGTGGGGCCCCGCGCGCACTAAATTTGACGCATCTCGGCCCGAGCGTTAGCATGACTTGATGACGTCCCACCTCCTTAGTCTTGCCGTCTGGCTTCAACAGAAACAAGGCGGCGTCACCTTCATCGACTTGAAGGACCCGGACCCCGGGCCGAGCTTGGCCTGGGTCATACTGACCACGTTCACTGCGATCGGCGTGGCGCTTCTCGTGGCAATCGCATTCGGGGCCGGATTCGGCCTCTTGCGCATCTGGGCTCAAAAGCGATTTCCCAACAATCGACTGAACGGCATCGCGGTCGAGCAGCTAACGTTCCTCCACCTCGGTCAGGACGAGCCGGAAGAAAACGGTTCTGCTTCTCAGTAGCCCTCACCCCGTCCCTCTCCCAGAGGGAGAGGGAGTAACGGAAGAAGAGACGATCGTTACCCTCACCCCGGCCCTCTCCCAGAGGGAGAGGGAGTAACGGAAGAAGAAACTATCTTTAGGCTTGCGAGATGGAAACACGAGCGCGGAGCTCGCGAATCCCGGGGCCGAGGGAGGTGCTCAACGTAGCTCCGTGTTCCACTCCAGCCGGGATCGAAAAACTGACTCGACGGTACCGCTTTACTTCACCGGTTCCGTCGCACTCCCAGCACCAAACCATGAAGCCCTGTCCAGTCCCCTCGCAGGCGTCGCAGTTTTCCCCAACCCGGACTTCGAAGCTGAGCGTCCCGCCTTGCCGCGCCTCCTCGGGAGACAGAACAATCTCCGCTGCAGAGTCGACGGCGCGGTTCCGACTTCCCCACCGCGGGCGCTTCGGTGTCGAGAGAGGCTCGAACCACGGCTCCGCAACCGAACCCGCCCCGCCCCCGTAGCTGGCCGGGATCTCAACTCCGAACGTGAGATCGTAGGCTCTCCTCCTATCGGGACTGGCCAACGTCTCGTAGGCTTCTTGAATATCGCGAAACTGCGCGGCGTCATCGGACCCTTCGACGTCCGGGTGGAATTGTCGAGCGAGACGGCGGTAGGCGCTTTTGATTTCCTCCAGAGAGGCGGCGGCGGTCACGCCCAGAATGAAGTAGTAGTTCTTGGGTTTGCTCATCAAGACTCTACGCCGGCTCGAACGAGATGGTATCCCGCGACTCTGTTTCGGCCCGTCTCCTTGGCGAAGTACAGAGCCCTATCGGCGTTCTCGACCAGACTCTCCGCAGTGTCCGCATCCTCGGGCAGCAAGGCCCAGCCGACGCTCGCCGTGACGCGATGCGAACCGCCCCCGGGATGAATCCTCGCCGAGCCAACCGCTTTCCAAATGCGCTGAGCGAACTCCTGCGCACCCTCGTAAGTTGCGTGGGAGAGCAACACCACGAACTCCTCACCACCATAGCGTGCTAAAACGTCCCCCTTACGCAAGGTCCCGTGAAGCACGTCAGCGATCTTCTTCAGCACCGTGTCACCCAGGGCATGCCCAAACGTATCGTTCAGGTCTTTGAAGTGATCGATATCCAGAAGCAGCAACGCGATGCTGCTCGCACCGCGGTCGGCTCGCGACATCTCTCTCTCCAAAGCCTGCTGGAAGTAACGGCGGTTGAAGAGACCGGTCAAGGCATCGGTGACCGCCATTTGCTCCACTCGTCCGTAGACCCGCGCGTTCTCTAGCGCAATCGCGGCCTGGTTGCACAGAACACGCACCAGTCTCACTTCATTCGAGGAAAAAGCCCTTGCCTTGCGAGTGAGTAGGAGGACACCGGAAACACGATTCTTGGCGAGAAGTGGCATTCCTAGGAAACCCGATCCCAGATGCACGCGCTCGCCGGGGTACAACACCGGCATGCCGGTCCGAAGCTGAAAGCGAATCGTCTGGGGTTCTTCCTGAGCTCTCAAGATCCATCCCGCCCAGGTGCGTGCACCCAGAGGAAACTGCGACCCCCTAATTTTTTGCGGGTAACCCTCCGCGACCGGCACCGAGAACGTATCTTCCCCTTCTTCGCACAGGCAGATCGCGCAGGTCTCGAAATCGGTCACCTCTCCACAGAAGCTGACGATCTCTTGGAGAGTTTGCTCCGCCCTAAGTCCCTGAGCGAGCGATGCACTCGCCTGGTAGAGACGACGGAACTCATTAGAGAGGATATCGAGCTCGGACAACTGCCGGGTCGACGAGAGCCATTGGCGCATGTGCTCGGCGAACTCGCGGGTGAGCTGTTGACGTGCTTCGTTGAAGTGGCCGGGCTCTTCGTGATCCAAGACGAGGATCCATTGCGGCCCGCCTTGGTCACGAAAGGGAATGGCGATCAAAGAGTGTAGTTCTGGCTGCCTCGCGGGGCCAGATTTGTGGGGATACCAGGGAAACGAAGGTAAAGGGCGCCTCTTTTCCGTCACTGAGAGCACTCGCTCGTCGCGAAGAACGTCGCTAAGGAGGCCTCCTACAAGAGAGACACGTTGTCCGGACTTCTCCGCGGACGGCCCCGATGCCAGTCGAACAATGAACCCAGTGGTACCGGGATCGGCTCGCAAGAGAAACGCGCCATAGGACTCCGTGGTTTTTCGCACCAGCCCCAAGAGCGCACCCAATCGACTATCGATGGCCCGGACATACTCCACCCGCCCGAGCCGCTTGCCTGCTTCCGAAAGAGGCGACGTGGTCTCCCCTTCCTCCTCTCGATCATCTCCCTCATCTCGCTCGAGCTCCTGCAGTCCTTGATTGAGCCGCATGAGTTCTTCTTCCACTTGCTGCGACCTTCGTTGTTTGGTCCACTCCAGAAAACCAATCCCGGCCGCGGCGACGGATGCCAAACCGAGTAGGCGAACCAAATCCGGAAGACCGGCCGCGGGATGAACCGCCCAGTTCGAAATCTCCAACGTGAAGATAACCCCGACGAGGGCGGCGACGGTGCGCGGCAAGTAGGCAACCGCGGTGAAGCCGACCAGAATGAGGTAAAGCGCCTGCCACGGTGAGTTGAGACCACCGGTCAGCTGAACGACGAAATTCACACCGATCGCCAGGACCGCCAGGAGCGCGAGCTCGTTCCAGGCACCGGTTCGTTTGACGGCCAAACGAAGGGACGTGACCACGAGACCCAAGAGGAGCAGCATCAAGAAGAAGACGCGCCACACTCCGCCGCCGATCCGTGGGTCGAGTAGTCTCCAAGTTAGACTCTGATCCGAGAACAGACTAGCCGACCCCAGCGCAAGGAGCGCTGCCACCATGGCTATGGTCAGTGTCGCTCGGCGCACGATCCCTCAGGACCTCCGCTCGCTATCTGAGGACGGCGCGGACAACGCCTCTAAACAAAAGGAGAGCGAGCTCGCCACAGAGCCAGCCAGTCGGTTCACGAGCGGTAGCGTCTCGAACACCATCGCTCGTTTCACCTCTTCGCGAACTACCTCCGCATCATCCAACCGGAGAAAAAACGGTGGGTAACGATCCGCGAATGCGAAGAAGCTCAAGAGAAGATGCCCGGTACGGAAGTTACCGTGCTCAAACGGCGAAATTTCCAACAACCGCGCGAAGGCGAGAGCGGCCTTTTCAGGAGGATGCATGCCGCGTCCGCTCTCGACACTGAGCCAGTCGCAAAGATTCGCGACCTTGTCTGAAATGAGTTCCGGTCGCGAAGGTGTGGTACCGGCGAACTGCACCGGAATCGGCTCGGTCCGGTAGGCCCCGTCGGAACCAGGCGTGGAGAGACGATGGACCTCCCGGAGAAGACTGTCGGTTAGCCCGGGGCTCGACTCGGCCCCCTGCCGAATGGTGCTCAACGCCTCAAACTGCCCCCGAATGAGGTCGACGAGGTCTCTTTGTTCCACTTCCCCTTCGGCTCCCCCGGCCTGCACGGCCGCGACCGCGTGTCTGGCCACGGGTGCCCCGGTAAGGCGGAGCGTCTCGAAAACGCACTCACCAAGCAGTTTTTCGAGGCAGTCCGCGAATCTTCGTGGTTGGTCGCTCGCTCGCTGGAGCAGCGTGTCTCTCTGGCGTCCCAAGGCAAGCCCGTGGGTCTCACTCCGCTCCGGGTACAGCGGTAGGTTCTGCATGACGCCACGGGTCCGCTCGAATTCAGTCACTGATGCCGATTGCTTTGTCCGTGATTGTACCTCACAGTCGGCGCGGAAACCACACGCAGCAGGCGAGATAGGGAGATGTCCGGGGCGAGAGCTCGTGTCTGGGGCCGCGTCTCGCGACGGGATGAGGAAGGTAACGATGGTCTCTTCGTCCGTTACTCCCTCTCCCTCTGGAGAGTTGGGCGTCAGAATAGGATCTGCTCAATATCAAAGTGGCCAGACGCCGGGTGAGGGTCGGCGGGCGCCTAAAGCGGAGGTCCTAACGCGCCCGAAGTTAGTCAGGGGCGGGGAAAATTTGCAGTAGGTCTTCGAAGCGTTCGATCACGCGCAGGCGCTCGTCTTCGGCCACCTCTTCGTGCTCTAGCTCCCATGTTAGAGGATGCGGAATCAAGATGGCGTTGAGTCCGGCTTTTAGCGCAGGGTTCACGTCGGAGGCAGGGCTGTTGCCCACCATCCAGGTCTTTTGCGGTTGGAGCCGGTACCGCTCGACGAGCCCACTGTAAGCGCTTGCGTCCTTTTCGGGCGTCACCTCCACGTGGTCGAAGTAAGGCGAGATACCACTGCGCTCCACCTTGCGCCATTGCTCGGGGGGGTGCCCTTTGGTGAACATGATGAGGCGGAATCGATCCCGAAGACTTACGAGTGTCGGCTTGACGCCCGGTAAAAACTCGATGGGAATGTTCGCCACGCGATCGGCCAGAGAGTCGATGACTTTCATTTCCGAGTCCGTGGCGGGGCCACCGGCCAGCGACTCTAGAGTTTCCCGCAACGACCTCGCGTAGCATTGAGAGCCGTAGCCGTAGAGCGGAACATTTTTTCTCTCCACCTCGGTAAGGCGCCGTCGCGCCGGGCCTTTGCCGCCTCCTCGAGCTTCGACGAGCTCCAGGAAATGATCCGTCGCGCTTTCGTAGAAGGTGTTGTTCTCCCAAAGGGTATCGTCGGCATCGATAATGAGCGTTTCCTCTTTGGCGGGCTTCAATGTTTCCTCAGTGATCTTCCATTGGTCGAGCTTATTGGTCGGGCTCGCCCGAGTTGGATGGCTTCGCGACCGCCTTGCGAGCCGCTTCGAAATGGCTTCCCATCCTGGTACTGGCTAGATCGGCGCGCGCTCCTTTGAGGCGGCGTTCCATCTCCGCGACCGCTTCCATCAGCATGTCCGCGTTACTCGAAAAAACGTCATTCCAAATAGTGGCGGAGCTCCCTGCGAGGCGAGACAAGCTACGAAAGACAGGACCACCGAGCTCGGCACCTCGCTCCACCGACCCTGCTTGTTCGCACAAAACGAGAGCGAGGATTTGCGGTAACTGGCTGACGACCGCAACCGCCCGATCATGTGTGGCGGCATCCACCGTAATCGGTTCGCCTCCCACTGCTCGAACAATCTCGCTGAGCTCTGAGATGCCTGTTGTTTCATTTGACGCACTTGGGACGAGCGCCCAGGCAGCGCCTTGAAACAAATCGGGATCGGCTGCCCGCAGTCCGGAGGTGTCCTTCCCCGCCATCGGATGCCCTCCGACAAAGCGTACTTCATCGGGCAGAGCTTCGGCCGCCTTCATGACGGTTCTCTTGGTGCTCCCCAAATCCGTCACCAGGGAGCCGGAACGAAATGTCGAGGCGAGCTCACCGATATGCTCGACGATCGTCTTCACCGGTGCTCCCAAGACGACGATATCGGCGTCTCGAACCGCCTTTTCGGCGTCCACCTCCGTCTCGTCGACGACCGAAAGCTCACGAGCCTCTTCCAGAACGTCGGGTCCATCATTCCCCACCAACGTCCAGTCCGGCCGGGCGCGCTTCAACGCCATGGCCAGGGAACCACCCATGAGCCCGAGTCCAACGATCGCAACGCGCTTCATTGATTCATTCGGCGGGTCGACGCTCGTTCGAAAGCTCCACCGGTGAGGTCACGGAACGCCCCAGAGCGGTGGCGATAATGCGTATCTCTTTCATGAGCCCTTGGAACTGCTCGGGGTACAGAGATTGCGCGCCATCGGATAGGGCTTGATCCGGATGATTGTGCACTTCAATGAGTAGCCCGTCGGCACCGGCGGCGATCGCCGCCCGGGCCATCGGAACGACCTTTTCCCTTCGGCCTGTGCCGTGGCTCGGATCGACGACGATCGGCAAGTGCGAAAGCTTTTCGATGATAGGGATCGCGGATAGATCGAGTGTATTCCGGGTGTATTTTTCGAAGGTGCGAATCCCCCGCTCGCAAAGGATAACCTGATGGTTTCCTCCGACCATCACGTACTCTGCAGAGAGAAGCCATTCTTCGATGGTTGCGGAGAGACCACGCTTGAGCAATACCGGCTTGTCCACCTTCCCCAGCTCCTTGAGCATGACGAAGTTCTGCATGTTGCGGGCGCCCACCTGAAGGATGTCGACGTATTGGGAGACTACCGGAATGTGCGTCGTGTCCATGACCTCGGAGATCATGAGCATCCCGTTCTCATCCGCCGCTTCCCGTAGGTACTTCAAACCCTCTTCCCCGAGGCCCTGAAAGCTATAAGGCGACGTCCGAGGCTTGAAGGCTCCCCCGCGGAGGAAGGTCGCTCCCATCTCCCGCACGCTCGCCGCGATCTCCCTGATCTGTTCGCGACTCTCGACCGCGCACGGGCCAGCCATTGCCACCACCTCCGAGCCGCCGATGCTCACGTCCCCGATGCGAACGACAGTGTCTTCGCGTTTAAAGGTTCGGCCAGCGAGCTTGTAAGGCTCGCTAATCCGCACCACCTCCCGCACTCCCACCAGCACTTCGAGATCGCGAGGATCCGCCGCGGTTTTCGGAATGCCGACCGCCCCGATGACCGTTCGGGTCTCACCCGTTGAGCGATGAATGTCGTAGCCCCATTCGGTCAGACGCTCGATCACTTCTTGGATCTCCGTCTCTTTGGCTGTGTGCTCCATTATGATGACCATGCTCTTCCTACCTCCTACTTTTTCACTGTTTTGCGACTGGGCTTTTTCTTTTTTCGGGCACCGGACGATGTCTTCCTCGGCTTGGCACTTTCCAGCTTAGGGCCCTCACTGCAAACAACTCGCTCCGTGCTTCTCGACTCGTCGATGATGCGCTCGAAGAGGCGGCGAACCGACTCTTCGTTTAACGGCCCCTCGTTCGCGTTCGTGACCCGCTTGAGGATCAGAACCTCGCGGCTCGGCACGTAGATCTCCATGTTGTTCGCCCGCTTAATCCAACCGATCTCGATCGAGCACTTCGCCCGCTGGTTCAACAACACCAACAGTCGATCGTCGACGGCGTCGATCTTCCGGCGCCAGCCGTTGACCGCACTTTTTACTTTGCTTCCCATTTCAACGCCTTCGTCTCTTCAGCTCCTCGCCTACTGCGGCCGGGGACACCCCCGCTTGTTCCCACAGCACGAGCAGGTGATAAAGAAGATCGGCAGACTCCCGGCAAAGTTCGTCGGCGTCGTTGTTCTTCGCCGCGATGATCACTTCGGCGGCTTCTTCCCCCACCTTCTTCGCGATGCGGTCCACACCCCCATCGAAGAGGCGGGCAGTATACGAGCCCTTGGGCCGTGTTTGGTGTCGGTCGCGAATGAGCTCCGACAGCTCGCCTATCGTTTCAGAAAACACGGTTTCACCGGGATTGTCAGCATCGGACAGTAATGGAGTGAAGAAGCAACTGGTTTGCCCAGTGTGACACGCCGGCCCCTCTGGTTGGACACGCACGAGCAAACAGTCTTGATCGCAATCGGCTATCACTTCGACGACCTTCATCACGTGGCCCGACGTCGCTCCTTTTCGCCACAACTCGTTGCGGCTTCTTGACCAAAAGTGAACGGCACCGGTCTCGAGCGTCTTGTCGAGGCTCTCTTGGTTCATGAAGGCGACCATCAACACGCGGCCACTCGTCGCATTCTGAACCACGGCGGGTATGAGGCCCCGGTCATCGAACTGGACGGTCTTTTTTGACATCGGCTGCTCAGTTCCTTAGAGATCTGGACGATTGGGTTAGGCGGACTGGAACTCCGCGCTCAGCCAAGAATTTTTTAGCCTCGCGGACGCGATAGGTCCCGAAGTGAAAGACGGAAGCGGCAAGGACCGCGCTAGCCCTGCCTTCGGTCAACGCCTCCTCGAGGTGTTCGAGCGTTCCGCAGCCTCCGGAGGCAATGACCGGAACGGAGACTCCTTCGGCGATGGCGCGCGTGAGCCCTATGTCATAGCCCTCCTGCGTGCCGTCACGATCCATGCTCGTCAACAGAATCTCTCCCGCCCCCAGTTCCTCCGCCCGTTTCGCCCAGTCAACGGCATCGATCCCGGTCGGCGTCCGGCCACCGTGAATGAACACTTCGAATCCATCGTTTCTCCGTTTTGCATCGATGGCAAGCACTATGCATTGTTTCCCGAACCTCTGGGCGCCCTCGTTGAGTAGCTCAGGCTCTTTCACCGCCGCCGTATTGATGGCGACCTTATCCGCCCCCGCTTCCAGAATGGATTTCATGTCATCCACCGTTCGAATACCACCCCCCACGGTAAAGGGGATGGTCAGAGTGTCGGCGACCCGCTCCACCATGCGACGCTGGATGGCTCGCTTCTCGTGTGAGGCGGTGATGTCCAAGAAGACGAGCTCGTCTGCTTCTTCTTCGTCGTAACGCGATCCCGCCTCCACGGGATCTCCAGCGTCCACGATATCAACAAAACGCACGCCCTTGACCACGCGTCCCTGGTCGACGTCCAAGCAAGGAATGATCCGCTTGGCCAACATCTCAACCCGAACCCGTTCCTGCGGCGATGGCGTCTGCGAGCGTAAAGACCTTGTCATAGAGCGCACGACCGACGATGACCGCTTCCACGCCGTCTGTCCGTGCCGGCCCAAGGCGAAGAAGATCTTCCAGCGACCCGATTCCACCCGAAGCGATGACGCGCGCTCCGGTTTCCTTAGCGAAGTGCCTTACGCCGTCGACGTTGGGCCCAGTGAGAACGCCGTCCCGTGAGATGTCGGTGTAGATGAAACGGCGAGCACCTTCTTCCACCCATCGCTTCCCGAGCTCGACGGGTCCGAGCGCCGAATCCTGCTCCCAACCGCGAATCGATACTTTGCCTTTCCTCACGTCGACCCCGATAGCGACCGCGTGAGGAGCGATCGTGAGCGCCTGTTTCACGACCGAAGGACTCTCGACTGCCGCAGTGCCGAACACCACACGCGTCGCTCCCGCTTTCATCAGCCACTCGAAGTCCGCTATGTCCCGAACTCCACCTCCAACCTGTACGGGGGTTTGGACCGCGCCGAGTATTTCTCGAATGGCGGAGCGATTCCCTCCCGGGCCATCGAATGCGGCATCGAGATCGACGATGTGGAGGAGCTCCGCTCCTTGAGCCTGCCAAGCCAGGGCGACTTCCGTTGGATCGTCACCGTACACAGTTTCGGTTCCGCGCTCGCCCCGCACCAGCCGTACGCAGCGTCCCCCTTCGATGTCGATCGCCGGAATGATGGTCATCGCGTCACCAGGTGTCGCCACTTGCCATGATTTCAAAGCGCCCGCCAGTAATTCGTCAGCACTCTTAGCCCAAGCTGCTGACTCTTCTCGGGATGGAACTGGATCCCTGCCACTCGATCTCTACTGGCCACCGAACAAAACGATACTTCGTAGTCGGTCTTCGCCTTGACCGCATCGCCTCCGTCTGGCTCAACGTAGTACGAGTGCAGGAAGTAAAAATAGTCGCCGGTCTCGACTCCCTCGAGAAGTGGGGCCGCCCCGTGGAGCTCGAGCTGGTTCCAACCAATATGGGGGACGGGACGTTGGGTCGAGAAGCGACGGACCTGTCCGGGAAGCAGGCCGAGCCCCGACACGCCGGGGGCTTCCTCGCTGCCGTCGAAAAGCAATTGGAACCCGACACAGATGCCTAGGAGTGTCGCGCCCTCCTCGAGGGCTTCCCTCAGGGGAGCCTCGAGTCCTCGGTCTCGAAGGTTTCGCATCGCCTCTCCGAAGTGTCCGACCCCGGGGAGGACCAGTTGCTTGGCGAGGCGGATCTCCTCGCGATCGGCGGAGAGCTTGCTCGGTGCACCGATGCGCTCAAAGGCACGCGCGACGCTCCCCAAATTACCGACGCCGTAGTCGACGACGATCAGATTCTCCGGCATGTGCTAGTCCCTGCTAATCTTGGAGTGTTCCTTTGGTCGACGGAACCGAGGAGCCTCCCGTTCGGCGGACCGCTTCGCGAAGTGACCGAGCGAAACCCTTGAAGACGGTTTCTATGATGTGGTGGTTGTTGTCCCCGTGAAGCGATTCGACGTGGAGAGTCAATCGAGCGCGCTCGGACAAAGCCCGAAAAAAATCCTGGAAGAGCTCGGTTGGAAAGTCTCCCACCCGATCAGAAGTGAAACGCACTCTCCAGCTCAGGTAGGGACGGCCCGAAAGATCCACCACGACTCGGGCGAGCGCCTCGTCAAGAGGAACGAATGCGGATCCAAAACGGTTGACTCCCGTTTTGTCACCGAGCGCTTCCTCCAAGCAATCACCGAGGACCAGCCCAACATCTTCCACCGTATGGTGGAAGTCCACGCGCAGATCGCCTTTCGCTTGCACTGACAGATCGAGGCTTCCGTGGTGAGCCAGCAGCTCCAGCATGTGATCGAGAAAACCGATCCCGGTATCCACATCGGCCTTGCCGCTACCGTCCACGGTCAGCTGAACTGCGACCTGGGTCTCTTTGGTCGAGCGTTTCTTCTGGGCGGTTCGATTCATCGAAGCTCCTCCACCGTTTCGCAAAGAGCGTTTAGGAATTTTTGGTTCTCATCGGGCCGACCCACTGTCACCCTGAGCGCCCGGCTCAGGCTTGGGCTTGGGCTCGAGCTCAAGTTACGAACCAAGACGCCTCGGGCCAGCAAACCGTCGAACACCCGTGTCGCGCCGGCGTCGCAATCGAATAAGATGAAGTTGGCCTCCGACGGATAGGGGTGAACGCCGTCCAGGTCGCCCAGCTTGCTATAGAGCGCATCCCTTTCTTCCACGATCACCTTGGCTTGCTTCCGGATGAGTCCGTAATGATCACAGACCGCGAGGGCCACGGCGCGTGAGAAACCGTTCAGCGCATACGGCAGTTGTGCTTTCTCGACCTCTTCCGCGAGCTCCGGCGCCGCGAGCAAGTAGCCAATCCGGAGGCCCGCCAGTCCCATGGCCTTAGAAAAGGTGCGCGACAAGACCATGTGCGGATACCGGGGCAGCAGCTCCCTCGCGGCCGAGCCGCCGAACTCGAAGTACGCCTCGTCCACGACCAAGATGCCTAAACATTCCTTGGCGATTCGCTCGATTTCCACTGTGCTGAGTGAGGAACCGGTGGGATTGTTGGGAGAGCACAAGAACACTAGTGAAGGCTTCGTCTCTCTCATCGCCCGGAGGAAAGCGTCAACGTCGTAGGTGTGATCCGCCCTCAAAGGAACTTCGACCATATCCGCACCCAGCATTCGACTGACGTAGCTGTACACGATGAAGGACGGAGTCGGGAAGACAACGCTTCGACCCCGCTCGAGCGTCGAGAGGGCTAGCATATGGAGTAGCTCGTTCGATCCATTCCCCACCAATACTCCATCGACCGGCCAGTCATTGAGCTTGCCCAGGGCGCTTTTGAGGTCGGCCGCTTGTACGGGTGGGTATCGGTTGAGAGCTAGTCGAGATAGCGCGTCTCGAATGGCTCTTCCGATCGCCTCCGGCGGCTCATAGCTGTTTTCGTTCTGGTCGAGCTTGACCAATGCCGCGTGTGGCTCGAGTCGGTAGGCCCGGATCGATCGGACCTCGGGTCGCAAACGGCCCAGAAGCGGTCCCGCCAGATCTTTTTCGCCGCTTATCATTCGGAGAACCTCGTGGCGATCGATCGAGCGTGGGCCTCGAACCCCTCAGCGCGAGCAAAGGCTTCGATGTCGTTTCGGTCACGCGACAATTTCTCGCGACTATAACGAATCAGACTCGATCGCTTGATGAAATCATAGACACCCAGCGGCGACGCGAACCGCGCCGTACCCCCGGTCGGTAGAACATGGTTTGGACCCGCGTAGAAGTCACCAACCGGGACCGGCGAGCTCGCCCCGATGAAGATGGCTCCTGCGTTTTTGACGCGTTGCGCTAGCGCTTCTGCGCCGTCGGCCATAATCTCGAGGTGCTCAGGGGCCAATTTGTCGACCAAACCCAATCCCTGTTCCAGATCGGCAACCAATACCGCGGCCCCGTGTTTCTCGAGCACGGTGCGGATCATCGCAGCGCGAGGGAGGTCTTCCATCTGCTTGGTCATCTCGTCTCTCACGGCGTCGATCAGCTCGCGGGACGTGGTGACCAGAATGGCTCGCTCGTCTCCCGAACCGTGCTCGGCCTGAGAAAGTAGATCGGCGGCGACGTAGCTTGGATCGGCCCCGCTGTCCGCAAGAACGATGATCTCGCTCGGTCCGGCGAGAGAATCGATTCCTACCACGCCGTAGAGGAGCCTTTTCGCGGTCGTGACGTAGGCATTGCCGGGCCCGACGATCTTATCCACGCGCGGGACCGACGACGTGCCGTAGGCCATGGCGGCCACAGCCTGTGCGCCACCGATGCGAAACACCTCGTTCAGTCCAAGATATTCGATCGCTGCGGCAAGCGCAGGTGAACGCTCGATCGTACCTGGCGGCGTGCAGACGATGATTCTTCGCACACCGGCGATCTGCGCTGGTACCGTATTCATAATGAGAGTCGAGGGGTAGACCGCCTCCCCTCCCGGCACGTAAACGCCGACCGTATCGAGGGCACCGATCTTTTGCCCCAGGAGGCTGCCGTCTTCGAGCTCGACGCTCCAGCTCGCTTCCTTTTGCCGCTCGTGGAAGCTACGGATGTTCTTCGCGGCATTTGCCAATACCGACCGAATCCCATCAGTAGCCTTGGCAGCTTCGGCGGAGATCTGCCGCGCATCCACTCGCAGTTCGGTTGGGGTCAAGCGAGCGCCGTCCAGCCGCTCGGCAAGCTCGACCAGCGCGTCATCCCCCTCGGATCGTACGAGTCGTATGATCTCTTCGACACGTGTGAGAACCTCAGGGGACGCCACGCCCGCAACCGAGAGGTCGTCTCCACGTTCGGCGAGGAAGGCGTCCTGATTCTCGAACACCCGAATCATTACTCCACCTCGCTGGCCAAAGACGAAACGAATTCTCCCAAGACCCGCCCCTTGAGCCGAAAGCTGGCCCGATTGATGATGAGCCTCGCCGTGCTCTCGAAGAGCACTTCATCGATCTCCAGTCCGTTGGCCGCCATGGTCTTCCCGGTTTGTACGAGGTCGACGATGCAGTCCGCCAATCCCAAAACCGGGGCGAGCTCGACCGAGCCGGAAAGGATAATCACTTCTACCGGAATTCCTTGACCATGGAAGTAGCGAGAAGCGACTTCGGGATACTTCGTCGCGACTCTCACCAACGGTAGATCCCGGTAGCCCCCGGGTCGCTGATTCTGGTGACGCGCCACGACCATCTGACAACGACCAATTCTCAGGTCGAGCGGCTGATAAACATCCGGGTTGGTCTCGGCCAACACATCGTTCCCGACGATGCCGGCATCGACCACACCGTGCTCGACGTAAGTCGGAACGTCGCGATCCTTGACGAGCACCGACGACTGATCCCGTCCGTTTGAAACGTGTAACTTCCTGGCCTCCCGCACGTCGTCCGGAAGTGCGAAGCCAGAGCGCGTAAGAAGCTCGACGGTTTCGTCAAAGATCCTGCCGGTGGGAAGCGCGAGGCGTATTGCGGTCGTCAACCTAACCTCACCTTCTCTCCCTTTTGTCTGAGTTCCATCGCTTCCCCGAGGGCTCGCGCTGGTTCTTTCTCGAGCGTGATGGTCCTCGGTGTTTGTTCGGGCGAAAGTCTTTCTTCGTCGACCTTGTGCGCCAGGCGATCGAGAGACAGGGAAAAGCCAACCGCTGGATGCGCTACACCGAACTTCGTCAGGAGGGAGTCGTAACGACCGCCTCCTCCGAGCTCCAGTCCAGTGCCCGGGGCATGGAGCTCGAAAATCATTCCCGTGTAGTAATCAAAATCTCGAACCTCGCCGAGATCAAATTGGATCCGCTCTCCGAAGCCAAGAGTGTACAGCTCCTTGGAGATGGCCTCGAGCCGCTCCAAAGCGGCTTGGCTCTCCGGCCGAGTGGCAACGGACTGTGCGCGTTCGAGGATCTCGGGTCCGCCGAACAGACGCATCGCTTCTAAGACCGCGGCCGGCACCTCTTTTCCCAGAACGCTACCGGCGCGATCGGCGTTTCGAGCTCGCATGGCCTCTAGGAGCTCCGGCTGAAGGTCGGGTGGCACCTCCGAATCCTCGAGCACACCGACCAAGAAGCCTGCATGCCCGAGCGTCAGAACGGCGTCGTTCACACCCAGTCGCCCCAGCGCCTCGAAGGCCACGAGCAGCACTTCCAAATCGGCGGCCAATCCATTGCCGATGTGCTCTAGACCGATTTGGAAGAGCTCCTTTTGCTGTCCCGCCTTGGGAGGTTGGTACCTGAGGACTTCGCCACTGTAGAAGAGTCGCAATGGCAAGGAACGGTCTTGCATCCGAGATGCAACGACTTTGGCCACCAGTGCCGTGAAATCGGGCCGGAGCGCCAACAACTCCCCTTCCCGCCCGATGAAACGGTAAATGTGCTCGGCGAAACTCGGCCCCCCGGCGCGAGCAAAGACTTCGTAGTAATCGAAGAGCGGAACGATCACCTCTTCGTACGACCAGCCGGAAAAAACGTCACCTACCACCCGCTCCACTTGCTTGCGAAGCCGCGCCTCACGCCCGTAGAAGCACTGCACTCCTGAGGGTATTTGTAAATTTGAACGCTGATTCATATTGCCTGCCGCATTAGCATATGGCCTTATTGGGGGTCAGATCCGGCGTCTCATCTCTTTTTCCGCCGGTGCATCTCGGCGCGGGCCGCGCCCTCCATCACGTCCGCGTTTCCCGCGCTTCCAGTCCATAGGTCCGACTGCCGCACCGCCTGCGCCACCAGCATCTCGAGACCTGGCACCGCGAAAGCCTTTCTCTCTCGGGCCAACTCGAGGATCTCGGTTTTCTCCGGGTGGTAGATCATATCCAGAACGAGAGCTCCGGGCCGGAACGCCTCCACCTGCTCCACGGAGCCGGCGTCGACGAGTCCTTCGTGCAAGGGAGTGGCGTTGACCAAGATATCCCATCGGTGAGCGGCAAGGTCGCCGATGTCGCCCGCATCCCCTCCCGCGAGTTCGGCGACGGCTCGCGCTCGCTCCAACCTACGCGCGAGAACGACGACCGCAGCACCCGCCTGTCCTAATCCAACCGCGGCGGCGCGCGCCGCGCCACCCGCGCCAAGAATTACCGCGCGCTTACCCTCGATACCTAGACGACGTGACACCGGACCCACGACCCCATCCACGTCCGTGTTGAACCCGCACCACCGTCCGTCTCGAGCTACGACGGTGTTGACCGCTCCCACTTGTTGAGCGGGCCCATCGATGTCATCTAGAAACGGCAGGATAGATTCCTTGAACGGCCGGGTCACCGAAAAGCCTGCGACACCAATCTCCTTGGCTGCCGGAACGAAGGAAGCCAGGCCCTCTTCTTCGAACGGAACGTAGACCGCATTCAATCCCTTGTGGACGAACACGGCGTTGTGCATCGCCGGAGAGAGGCTACCGAGCGCCGGCCGCCCGAGAATCCCGTAAATCCTCGTCGCGTCGTCGACAACCCGAAAGCGATACGTGCCCAAGAGCTGATCGAGATCGAGCTGCCCTGGTCCCGTGGCAGGCAACCCTCGGGCTGCGGCATAAGTGAGGTCAGCGCCAAACCGCTGTGCTAGCACGCGGCCCGCCGTACCGGCGGGTCCCATTGGGATCGGAGCGAATCCAACGCCACGATCTCGAGCGAGCCGACCCGCCTCACCGAGCCGAACCACATCGGCAAGAGAGTCTGCCCGCGCCGCAACCTTGACGATATCGGCACCCGCTGTCGTGGCCCGCTCCACGATCTCCGACAAATCGTCCGGGATACGATCGAATTTGTGGTGGGACAGAATCAGCCGCGAAGACGTTTTAACCGTGCGAAGCTCGTCGGAGAAGGAATCCAATTCGATGTCGACGAAGTCGAACCCGAGAACCAAGGCTCGTCGGAGAATCTCGAGGCGCTCGGACTCCGAACCCTCAAACACTCCTCCTTCTCTCTGCATTCGGCAGGTAAGGATGAGAGGCTTGGTGCCCGCTTTCCGGAGTCGCTCCAAATCGAGGTCTCTGAGTCCGTCAACGCGGAGCTCCACGAGGTCGGCACCCTCGCACGCGTCGCCGGCCGCCCGGACCATCGCCTCGGTGGAAGGCGCCATCACCGCGGCGACCACACGAGTCACTACCCTCCCTGCATTGGGATCGACGGTTGTTTTCCTCTTGTCCAAAAAAAAACCTCTTCAGGAAACCTGAAGAGGAAAACACCGTCCGGCATCTTACATCCCCAGGCTCCCTATGCTGTGGCTAGCGTCGCCGCCGGCCAGGTGCCCAGCTAGGCCCCGTAATGGTACCGATGGTACGTAAGATGCCCGAAATTACCGTGTTGCCCCGTGTTCGATGCCAGGCATGACACGGCCACGCAAATACGAGCCCCGAGACACGGGGACGCCTCCAACCGCAACATCAATAGGATCGTCACTCGTAGGCTCATGCTTACCCTTGCGCCTCAAACGCTACACCCCCCACTTTTTCATGTCAAGTGACATCCGACCGAAGAGTTTTTTTGTGATTTTGATCACTTCTTTTCTTGTATCGTCACCCATCGGATGCTATATAAAAAAGGTTCTCGATTTTATCGTGGACCGAATCGAGGCGCGCCGTGAATATAAAACGGATCTTGAGATCCGTCGTTTTCTTCGAATACGTCACCGAGCACCATGTCCAACAACTGGTGGACCTGGCGCGGTCGCAAACCGTGGAAACCGGAGAGGTTGTCTTCTCCGAAGGTGAGGCAGAGAACCACCTCTACCTGATCGAGAGCGGCCGTATTCAGATCTCTCGGGAGGGGCCTCACTTCGGCCGCCAAGCCTTCGCGCTCCTCGGCCCGGGCGATCACTTCGGCGCGTTGTCGCTCTTTTACGCTGATCCCCACTTCGCGTCGGCCACCGCCGTCGAGACGACGCGCCTTTGGATGATCCGCCACGACGACTTCCAGGCTTGCCTGCAGAAACAACCGAAACTAGCCTTCGCGGTTCTCAAGGGAATGGTGCTCGGCATCCGCACCGCGAACGGCGAGATCCGAAAGCTGACGACACTTTTCGATCAACGATCTCGCTCGGAGATCGAGCTACCCGCAAAAAAAGATTCAACTCGCCCATCGCGGCCGCTCGCTCCACCGGCAACTTGATCCGCCGGGACGGCCGGCTTCAGAGCCGGCATCAGAGTAATACAGACGCCGGAAGGCCTTGATTCGCCTCCGCTTAAAGGATCCCGTCAAAAGGGAGGCTTTTGACGGTACCCTCCCTTTGAACTATCATTGAGGTTGGTGATTCATTCACCCTCAAATTCTTCCGTGTTGCCGACGCGGACTCTCGAGGTTCACTTAGGAATGCCCATATCCGAAAGTCGGGCGGTAAAGAAGCTTCTGCCGGTCATTCTGTGGCTTTTCAGCGTTTCCGTCCTTCCCACGCTCGCCTCCGCCTCTCAAGGTGTCGAGATCATATCGGTCGATGCGGTCGAGCCCGGAATGGTGGGTGAAGGTCACACCGTCTTTTCCGCCGAGAAGATCGAAACGTTCAAAGTCACGATCATGGGCGTGCTACGAAACTATGGCCCCAACCAGAACATGATCTTGGCCAAGCTGGAAGGCGGTCCGCTCGCCGACACTGGCGTGATTGCCGGAATGAGCGGCAGCCCGGTCTACATCGACGGGAAATTACTCGGAGCGGTGGCCTACTCCTTCCCGTTCTCCAAAGAACCCATCGCGGGAATCACCCCCATCGAAGAGATGATCGATGGAACCGCCACACCCATTTCACGACGTAAGGTGGCGAAGCTCGACTTTCCACTCACACCCGAGCGACTGGAAGCCGTCGCCCCCCAACGGGTGCGGCCGGTAGCCATCCAGGGTGCGTCGCTCAGCGGAGCCGACCAACTCCGGCCCTATCTGGGAAAACTCCTTTCTCCCATTGCCACGCCCGCGTCACTCAACGGCTTTCTCCCGGAGACTTACGACATTGCCGCTCCGTTGCTGCGGGCGCTGGGGATGGAACCCCTGCTCGGTGGCGCGATGGTCCCAAGACTCCAGTCCGGCACCGAGATCGCGGAGATCACAACGCCTAACTCAGAGCTCACGTTGCGGCCGGGTGACGCGGTCGGAGTAGGACTCATTACGGGAGACATGGACTTGAGCGCCACTGGCACCGTGACCCATGTCGATCCCCTGACCGGAAGCGTCTACGCATTCGGCCATCCTCTTTTCAACCTCGGCCCCATCGAATACCCGATGACGAGAGCCAACGTGCATTTGGTCCTACCGAGCGTTTACAGCTCCTTCAAGTTATCGAGCTCCGGACCTACCGTGGGGACCTGGCTGCAGGATCGACACACGGCTATCAAGGGAAAACTGCGTAGCCGGCCAAAGATGATTCCCCTGTCCGTCCAGGTGAAGACCAGTCGAGACCTGGAGAAATCCTACAATCTCGAGATCGTCAACGATGAGCTTTTCTCACCGGTGCTGGCATACGTGGCGCTGATGTCCATTCTCCAGTCCACCGAAAGACAGTTCGGAACCGCGACCTTCAAGGTCTCGTCCTGGATCTCCTTGGCGGGCGAGCGACGCGTCCACATCGAGGACATCTTCGCGGACCAGCAACCGGCGCTGTCTGCATCCGCCATGGCGGCAGCCCCCCTATCTTTCCTCATGACCAACGACTTCGAGAAGGTCAAGGTGGAATCGATGAAAGTCTCGATCGAGGCCACCGAGAGTCCACAAACCGCACGCTTGGTTCGGGCGTGGCTGGACACCGATCGCGTCGCCCCCGGCGGCACCGTCCCATTGAAGCTTCTACTGCGTTCCTACCGCGGTGAGGATATTCTGAAGACGGTCAATGTGGACATTCCGGCCAACGTCGCGGAAGGTAAACTCAAGCTCCTGGTGGCCGATGCAACCACCATGTCGGCTTTGGAACGTCGCGAATCACACGATCGCTTCGAGCCGCGCAATCTAGATCAGCTCATTCGAGCACTCAACGCGCTGCGCAAAAACAACCGCCTGTACGTGAAGTTGACCAGCCCCGGTTACGGGGCCATCGTCGCGGGAGAGTATCTCTCTTCCCTTCCCCCCAGCGTGATGGACGTCCTGAAAGCAGATCGCTCAAGCGCAAGCTATATTCCTATCAATAGCGCGACCCTATGGGAGCACGAGCTGGTGACCGATTACAGCCTCAGCGGCGCGCGCGTTCTCGAGATCACGGTGGGCAACTTCCTAAACTAGTGCCGTTCCATCTATTTGGACCGAGAATTCCGTGCATTACTGTGGCTACGGCGGTGCCAGTATGCAACGCTATCGTTAGGACCAACAAGTTGGAACGGCACTAGCGTCGTCCCGAGCTCGCACTCGAACCCCTCAGTCGAAAGGATAGAGATAGATGCACCACCGGTACCGTTCCCCAGTTGTTGCTTTCTTGTCGGTATTCGCACTCGCGACTTGGGTAATGGCAGGTCTGCCGACTTTCTGGACGACGGAAGGCCAACCCGAGTTCCTGACTGGAGAGGTGGACGGGTTATCGATCGCCAGCGACGGCGTTATGAGCCTTGCCCCAGCGACCCAAAACCTCTATGAATCAACCGACCCCTTCTTTTGGAGCTTGGTCTCCGATCGAGAGGGCAATCTCTACGCCGGCAGCGGCAACGACGGGAAAGTCTACAAGGTTGACCGCGAAGGAAAGGCCACGGTGCTGGTGGACACCAGCGAGCTGGAGGTCCATGGCTTGGCTGTGGACCGCCAAGGACAAGTGTACGCCGCCACGTCACCGCGCGGCCGCGTCTACAAGGTGAGCCCGGACGGTAAGCAGCAGGTTTTCTTCGATCCTGACGATCGCTACATTTGGGCGCTCGCTTTCGACCCGGTCGGCAACCTTCTGGTCGCTACCGGTGACAAAGGCAATCTCTATCGCGTCAGCCCCTCCGGTGACAGCGAGGTCTTGTTTGCCAGCCGGGAAACGCATCTCATCTGTTTGACTATCGATGCCGACGGAAATATTTACGCGGGGAGCGACTCCAATGGTCTGGTCTTCAAGATCGACTCCGGCGATCGCGTGTCTGTTCTTTTCGACACTCCGTTCCGAGAGGTGCGTGCACTCGTCACAGATACGGCGGGTAACGTCTTTGCTGCCACCATCAACGATGCCAAGGGACCGGTAACGCCGGCCCCCGACTCGCCGGCAAACCCAGCCCTGACGTCTTCTCAAATCGCACCCGCGGAGGGCATAACCGAGTCAGTTACGGTCACGGTGTCCGCGTCTCCGATGCCAACCATCACTCCGTCCGTCGGAGTCGCCGGGTTACGAGGGGCGGTTTATCGCATCAGTCCCGAGGGCTCTGCCGAGAGACTTTGGGGCTCCGCTGAAGACCTCCCGCTTTCGATCAAGCTCGAGCGAGACGACCGCGTCATGGTCGGAACAGGGAGAAAAGGTCGCATTTTTCTAGTGCGGCAAGACAAGACCAGCTCCTTGCTCCTGCGAGCCGAAGCCGATCAGGTGACGTCCATTTATTCCACCGATGGGCGGAACGTTTTCTTTGCAACCTCGAACCCCGCGAAGATCTATCGATTCGGAACCCGTCGGCGCTCAGAAGGCGAGTATCGCTCGTCCATCAAAGACACGGAGACCGTTTCTTCATGGGGAATGGTCCAGTGGGAAAGCCGGTCGCCCACCGGCACCGGGTTGGTCGTTCAAACGAGAACGGGCAACTCTTCGAAGCCAGACAACACGTGGAGCGACTGGTCCGGGCCTTACACCATCTCCGATGGCGAGCAGATAAAAAGCCCCAGGGGCCGCTTTCTTCAATGGCGGGCGATCATGAAGACATCTGATAGTGGTGCAACGCCGGAGTTACTGAAGCTCACCGCGGTGTACCTGCAGCAGAACTTGAGTCCCGAGGTAGCGGACATCACCGTCCATACGTCGGGCCTAACGTTCCAGAAGCCTCTGCTCACCAACGGCGACATCGAAATTCTGGGCCTCAACACCCCCCTCGATACGCAAGGGACGTCGGAGACGAGAGTCCCTGGTACCAACCCCTTTGGCGCTTCCAATCTTCCTCTGACCGCATATAGTCGGAACTTCTATCGAAAGGGATACCAGACCGTGGTCTGGACCGCCACCGATCCCAACAACGATACGATGAGATACGACGTTTCTTACCGTGCGGAAGGCGACAGCTTGTGGAAGCCCCTTCGCAAGAACCTACGCGAAGCGGTGATCGCATGGGACACAGTGGCCATGCCGGACGGACGATACGTGCTGAAGGTCGTCGCCAGCGACGCCCCCAGCAACCCGCAAACCTCTTCTCTCAGCGGAGAACGAGAGAGCAAGCCCTTCGACGTCGATAACACGCCCCCAACCGTTTCCGATCTGGTAGTGGCGCCTGCCGCAGGTGGACATCGCCTGACGTTCGTGACTCTCGACGGTTCCAGCGCGGTGCGGAAAGTCGAGTATGCCGTGGACTCCGGCGAGTGGCAGATGATCTATCCAGTCGACGGCATCTCGGACTCCAAGCGGGAAGGGTTCGACGTTACCGTCATGGGTTATTCCGGGGGGGTACACACCCTGGTCCTCAAGGTGACCGACCTACTTGGGAACGTGGTAACCGCGCGAGCCGAGCTGAGGTGAGCCCTCAGCTGTCCCGAAGCCGCCGCCGGCCGCAGCGAGCCTGTCGAGCGGAGGCCAAGCGACCGCACGCAGCCGTGAGCCCATGCGGAGTCGCCAGTCGACGGAGCATGAGGCGTGGGGGTGGGGCCCCGCGCCATTTATTGCAGAGTGAGGCCGCGGCTGCTATATGCCGGCGAAGGGACCAAGCCGTGTCGGCCGCCAAAAGAGGTCGGTGCTACTGATCGGCTGCGGGAGGCGGCGGGGCCCCGCCGCACTAATGGCTAAATATTGCGCTTAGACCTTACTTCTTTGGTCGTGAAAAGATAGAGGAAGTGTACGGCGACCGCCTGGCCGCCCAAGCGCGCCGGTTCGAAACCGGAGGTCCGGACGACCTCCAACGTTCTTGCCAACATTCTTTCATCGCCACTCCGGTGGATCACCTGCAAATCCCGCACGTCTCCGTTTTGATCAATCGACGCCAACGTGAGGAGAGTACCTTCCTTGCCCCGCTCCACTTCTGTGAACGGAAGCATATTCACCGAACGGTCGCGGAGTCGAGGAGATGTCATATGCGTGTGCAAGGACACCGCTGGTAGCGGACCGGGATCCCAACGGGACATCAAAGTGCTTTGCGCTGATCCTCTCGACAAATCGAAAAAAAGGACCAACGCTATCAAGCTCAATACGGCTCCCAAACTCACCGCCGGAAAGAGAATCGGCCGTCGACGACAGCTCAAGAGCCCGTCGCGGAGGATAGGGACCATCCCGCGCAGCTCTTCGTCGACCCTTCGGCGAATCACTCGGGCGAGAGACGCTGGAGCCTCGATGCGGGGAAAGTGTCGTACCGCGTTGGCGACGTTGGCCAAACGTCCATACTCGTCTCGGCATCGAGCGCATTCGCCCAAGTGCTGTTCGACAAGCTGGCTGTTTTCAGCGGAGATCTCACCGTCGTGGTAGGCCGAAAGCGTTTTGCGATTTGGGGTGTGAAACATTGGGAACATGGGTTTACTCTTTCGAGAGCTCTCGAACCTCAGGGTCCAACCTGCCGCGTAGGGTTGCGCGAGCCCGCGCCAAACGGGACTTCACCGTTCCGATAGCAAGATTCAAGGTTCGGGAGATCTCTTCGTAGGAGAGGCCCTCGATTTCTTTCAACAAAAGTACCGTCCTTTGCTCGAACGGCAAGGTGGCGATGGCCTCCTGCAAGATCCTCCCGAGCTCTTTCCGCTCGAGTGCGCGGTCCGGCAAGAGTGCGGCACTCACTCCCACCGACGTACTCAACTCCATAAAACCTTGCCGCTCAGCATCCTCTACCGTCACCGCGGTCATTTCACCTTCTCTACGGCGCCACCATCGCTGTTGGTTCTTGGCGCGGTTCAAGACGATTCGGTAAATCCAGGTGCGGAGCGAGGCCTCGCGGCGGAATGTCACCAACTTCTTGTAGACCTGAAGGAAAACTTCCTGGGACAAGTCATGCGCTTCGTCGCGGCCGCCCAGCAGTCGCAAGGACAAGTTGAACACCAAATCCTGGAACCGCTCTACGATCTGGTCGAAAGCCGTCTCGTCGCCCGACAAGAAGCGCTCGATGAGCGCGGTCTCGTCCAAACTGAGACTGGCCGCTTCCCGCTCGACCTTGAGCCCAAAGAGCTCTTCAACCCGAACCACGGACGTGGGGTTGTTACTCGTGCTTCCCCCAGTATGCATGTATGTCCGGCGCATTTGTCCCGAGGCCCTTTTCGCCCATCGTAGCACAAGCCTTCGCGGCTTGGCTCGGGACGGTAACAAGCGGCCCCTACGCTCTCCATTCGTTAGACACCGCGAGTGGGCCTCAGGTTCCATTGTGCATTGACTTGCCGGGCCCGGTTTGCTAACCTACTGCTAGCGAGGTACTTAGAGCACTCGATGAGGAATCTGGTCTTACCCATCGTGGTCTTGATGGCCACGGTCGGCTTTTTCGTAGCCGCCTTCCAGGTCTTCTCCCGCGACTATCAGTATGTCCAGCTCGTTAAGCTCGGGGACAGGCTGATGGATGAGGAGCTTCCGTATCAAGCGTCGCGCACGTACGGCTCGGCCATCGGTCTGCGCCCCGACAAGCCTCTAGCCTATGTGAAACGGGCGGAGGCGCTGCAGAAGCAGGGCAACCTGGCTAGCGCGCTCGAGGATCTTTCCGAAGCCTCGGGGCGGGGCGCCGACCCATTGACCGTCTCTCTGCACCAAGCGAACATTTATTATGACCGGGGCAACTTCGACGAGGCGGTCGCCTACTATTCCGAGGTCCTAGAGCTCGATCCGAGATCTCCTTCCGTCTTGTACAAGCTCGGTCTGGCCAGTTTTCGCGCCGGCCGAGAAGACGCGGCCATCGACGTGCTGACCCATGCGATAGAAACACAAGACGGATTTGCCGAGGCGTACTATTTGCGGGCAGCCGTTTTTCACGCGCTCGGACGCGATGCCGAGACGGAGACGGATCTCCTGAAGACGCTGACACTACGGCCCGACGCTGGCGCGGCGCGTCTGGCCATTATCGAGTTTTATTTGGACACCGGTAAGACGACTAGGGCCCTCCGCGTGGCGAGGGAAGAGATCGACCGGCAACCGCAGGCCCCCTCCTCTTACCTCCTCCTCGCGGAGGTCCACCGAAGGCGCGGTCGCCACGACCAAGCCATCGCGGCCGTCGGGCTAGCCCTCGAGCAGGATCCGAACCTCCCCGATGCTTATTTGCGATTAGGGCAGTTGTGGTTAGAGGACGGGGTCTCGCGCAACGACAAGGTAGCGTTGGAGAAGGCGGTCGTAGCGCTCGAGTCCGTCTCGCAACTGGAGAATGAGAACGGCCCCGCTTCCTTGGCGTTGGGACAAGCCTATCTAGCCATCGGTGACGAGGACAGGGCCTTCGACGAGCTGCAGCGTGCGGCGGAAGCAACCCCTATCCAAGCGGAGGCGCACCGGGAGTTAGGGGATCTTTACCTCGGCCGCGAGAACTTTGCCGACGCGGCGACCGCGTATCACGTGTACCTCAAGCTCGGCGAACAAAGCCCGAGGGTGCTGGAACGGCTGGGAGATGCCTATGCCGGCATGGACAACCAGTCCGCGGCGGCGGAGACCTACCTGCAGTTGGCAACCCATAGCCCGAACCGCATGGGACCTTTGGTCAAGGCGGCTCGCGCCTATTTGGCTGCGGGAGAACCCCGTCTGGCCGCTCGGGTTTGCGAGCAGGGACTGGCCACCGATGCACAAAACGAAACACTGCGCGATTTGTTGGCGAGAGCGAGCGACACGGTTCCTGCCGTCGCGAATCCGTAGTGTCCTGTATCAGTGGATCGTTGCCTAAAGCTCGAGGCCATTTTGTGTGCTGGCGAGGCGTGACGACGAAGTCATATCTGGATATTTCGAGGAGGCACAACGAAGCCAGCGCGCAAAAGGGACCGAGATTTAGGTATCGAATCACTGATACAGGACACTAGCCCACGGCGGGAATCGAAGTGAACTCTGGAGAGACAAACTCATGAACCGATTACTTAGGACGACGCTTCTCGTTTTGCTGGGGTCGGCAGTCGTTTCCTTGATGATTCCCCAGCTTTTGGATAGCGGGCGCGCTCGAACGGCGACCGCACTGAAAATTGTCCGGGTTGCATGCACCGACAACGTTTGCGGTGGTTGCGACGGTCGGTGTCATGACCGCGAGGGTGTGCAATACGATCACCTAACGGTGCGCAAGAACGGACATTGTACCTGCACTCCGAAGAAGGGGGGCGAGTTGGATCGCGTCACGAGTGAGGCATACAACCGTTGGGTAGGCTCGAACACCCGCTGAGACGGCGAAGGATCTAACCCTTGTCGCGGGACCGACTCGTCGTCTTCGCCCGCGCTCCAATGTTGGGCGCCGTCAAGACGCGGCTCGTTCCGCCTTTGTCCAACGAACAAGCACTCGCCTTGCACCGCGCTCTGGTCGAGGACACCCTAGAGAGACTCGCGCGGGTAGGCGGAAACGCTCTCGAACGCTGGCTCTATGTGAGCGAACCCTTGGCCGGTCAAGACGCGTTGGAAATCCCCTCCGCTTGGACGCTGGCGCTTCAAAACGGCGACGACCTCGGTATTCGGATGGAGAGCGCTTTTCGCGACGCATTCCACGAGGAGCCGGGGAGAATGCTCCTCTTGGGAAGCGACAGTCCAACGCTACCCCTGGAATACGTGGGACAGGCATTCAAGGAGCTCGTCGACCGAGACGTAGTCCTCGGTCCGGCCGAAGATGGGGGCTATTATCTCGTCGGGTGCTCCACCTTTGTACCCGAGCTCTTCCGGAGCATCGATTGGGGCACCGACCGAGTGTTGTCTCAGTCGAAAGAAGCCCTTTCGCTAGCGGAGCGCGAGTTTACGCTTCTTCCCACTTGGTACGACGTGGATTCTCAAGAGGACCTGGCGCGACTTCGAAGTGAATTGAAGTCGAACGTGCTGCCGCACATCGCGTCCGCTCTCGCGGAGATCCCCTGAAGGGCCTGAAAGGTCTTGAAAGGCCTAAAAGGAAAGATCAGCCAAACGGTTCTTCAATAGACGGACTCTGTGGTGTGAAGAGTCTTGCGCCATCCTCGGTGATGTACATGCAGTCCTCGAGACGAACACCGAACTCGCCGTACAGATAAATGCCAGGCTCGTCGCTGAAACACATGCCCGGTCGAAGCGGCGTCTTGTTTCCTCTGACCAAGTAGGTCCACTCGTGGCCGTCCAGCCCGATTCCATGTCCAACCCGATGAGTGAAGTAGTCATAGTCGGGACCAAAACCCCCGTCGGTGATGACGCGCCGCGCCGCCTCGTCCACCGCATCGCAGGTGGTGCCGGGTTTAGCGGCGGCGAGGGCTGCGTCTTGGGCTTTCCTTTCGAGGTTCCACAGATCTCTTTGGCGATCACTCGGCTTGCCGAAGACCAGGGTACGAGTGATGTCGGAACGATATCCCTCGACACCACAGCCGCCATCGATCATCACGATCTCCCCTTCTTTCAATTTCTGCGACTGATTGCTACCGTGTGGAAAGGCCGAGTACTTGCCGAACTGAACGCCCGCACCGCCCTGCACTCCTAGAGCTTCAAAGGCCGCTGCGCAATGGGCCGCGAACTCGAACTGCGTCATACCTTCGTTGAGGGTCTCGAGCGCGGCTCGATAGGCAGCGATCGTGATGTCGTTCGCGCGTTGCATCAAGGCGAGCTCAGCGGGAGACTTCGTCACCCGGCAGCCGACCGTTACGGAGTCGGCGCTGGCCAGCTCGACACCTGCAGACTCTCTTCGGATCCCATCGAAAAGAAAAAACCGGACCTTCTCCTCGATTCCTATTCTTCCGCTCGCGATGCCGCGGTCTTTCAAAATCTCTGCGACTCTCCGATAAGGGCTTTCGTCCTCCTGCCAGGTCCGGATGTCGTAACCGAAGCGGATCAACTCGCGCGCCCGTTCCTCTTCGAACGCCGGGCAAACATACGCCGGCTCGCCGCGGGCGGGAAGGATCATCCCGAACATTCTTTCGCTGCGCCCCCAACGAATCCCGGTGAAGTAAAAAAGGCTCGAGCCGGACTCGACATAGATCGCATCGAGGTGGTTCTCGGTCATGAGGCGCCGCGCGTTTTCTATGCGAGACTGCCGCTCCTCGTCCGAAATCGGCGAGATGCCCGCGGTCATGGGCTTCAACTGTCGGATCGACTCTGGAACATCCGTAGGCGCCGGTCTTCCTTGGCCGGCTTGGCCGGCTTGGCTGGCTTGGCCGGCTTGGCCGGCTTGGCTGGCCTCTTTGGCAAAGCCGAGAGTTGGCGCGAGCAGCGCGGCGCCCGCCACGCTCGCGGCGGACTGAAAGAAACCTCTCCTATCGACGCACACTTTTTATGCCTCCGTCCCAGTGCCCTGTATGGCGCAGCACATTCTAAGCCGGAACGGTGGTCCAGTCGAGATGTGGTGAGATCGGCCTTTTGGCGAGACTCAGGGGCCGGGAGGAAGGCGGAAAAAAAGGTCGTTTTTAGGAATTTTACCCCTTGACGAGGACGGGGTACTTGTCATACCTTGTACGTACCGCACAGCCAATAGGCGATCCTGAAGGCCACGGCTGAGCTTTCAAGTTTCGACCCTGCATTTATGTAGCGGGGACGGAATCGGGAAGGAGCCGTGCGCCATGTTTCCTTCTCCAGGTTGGGATTCCGTCCCCGCTGCTCCACTATTCCATATCCTTTTCGCCGTGGACTATGTGCCAGAGATCACGGAATTGCAAGTGGACTCCGGATTGAAGGGTTGAGGCAAGGCGTCGGGTCTTTTTTCCTACGCCCCCCCGTCGAGTTTTACCCCCACTTTCGGGAACGTTATGCCTCGGGACGTAACGCGGTCTGTGTTAAGTAGCTGCACCCAAAGAGGATACGGAAAGTTCTTCGGCGGGCCCAAACTGGTCCAGAAATTGCCCTTATTAACCCGAGCGGGGAGGGGGCAGCGTGGAAGGGCCCCCCGATAAGACGCACTCTGGTCGGGGAGTTGTCCACCCTTTGGTTGGGGCTCCTTCTCCGCTCATCGAAACTTATTCGACCTTAGTCGGTCTTAGTCGGCAGGGGGAGCGACACGACATCCCCGGGATGTTCCAGCCAATAGTCCGGTTCGTAAAGCTCCAGGACGTGCCTCTCGATCGGTCCCCAAAGTGCCGCCGCGGTGGAAACACCTGCGGCTCTGCCGGCAGCCATATCGTGGGCCGAGTCACCAATAAACAACGTCTCCGAGGGCGCTGCACCCAGTTGCTCGATGGCGTGAAGGACGGGTGACGGATCAGGCTTGGGGCGCTCCACGTCATCGGCTCCCACCAAGACCGGGAACAGGTCACTGAAGCCACATACCCTTAGGCCCCGTTGGGCGCCGGATCTCATCTTGCTAGTAACGACCCCCAGCTTCACGCCCCAGGAGCTCAAGGTCCTAACCGCTTCGATGGCTCCGGGAAATACCGTCACCATGTCATCGTGATACTGGTTGTTGTACTCGCGGTAGGTCACGATCATCGCCTCGACCACCTCCGGGTCGTCGGAGAACTCGCTGAGTTGCTTGCGGAGCGGCGTCCCCATGCCCGCAAGCCACAGCTCGTCCGGTGACACCTTGCCGAGATGCGTCTTAACCGTGTGGCGGTACGACTGAAGAATCAACTCCACCGAATCGATGAGCGTTCCATCGAGGTCGAAGAGATAAGCCTTGAAGGGCGGGTTAGCCACGAAGCTCGGCACCCAGGTCCTTTTGGAGAAGCCCGAGGATTCGGCCACGAGCCTTTGCCACATCCTTCTCCGTCAAGGTCCGGTCGCGGGCTTGGTAGGAGACCGAAAAGGCCAGGGACTTCTTCCCTTCCGAAACCTGTTCCCCCGCGTACTCATCGAACAGCTCGACCGAGGAGACGAGAGGGTGGCCCCGGATGACATCGCGCACCCGCGACGCAGGTAGCTCCGCATCGACGACCACCGCCAGATCCTCCACTACGGGCGGGAACCGCGGTATAGGCTGGTAATGCGGGACCGGCGTCACTAGCGGCAATAGATCATCGAGCGCGACCTCGAAAAGGTAGACGTCCCGTTCCACACCAAAGTAAGCGGCAGTGGTGGGGTGAACCTGTCCGAGATAGCCGACCTCCTTCTCTTCTGCACGCATCCGGCTGGCTCGGCCCGGAATCATCCCGTACTCCTCGACCGCCTCATACTCAACGGAAACCCCCAGACGGTCGAACAATCGCTCCACGCTCGCCTTCGCTTCAAAGAAGCCAATACCCTCTTCGGTCGCCCGGCCCCAACGATCCACACGCCGACCCGTTATCGCGCCCACTAAATGCTCGACCTCGTTCGGCAGCTTCTCTTTGCTGGGAAGGTAGACCCTAGACGTCTCGAAGACGCCGAAAACCTCGTTTTGCACGCGCTGATTAGATGCCACCGTGCTGAGCACGGAGCCACGGAGGCTGGTCCGCAACCGTTCTTGGCCCACGTTGAGCGGATTCAGGACGGCCAGGGGCTCCTCGCGAGCAAATCGCTCCGGAGGGACAACCCGCTCCAGAGCCTCGCGACTCGTCAAGGGGTAGGTCACGATTTCTTGCATTCCGGCACTCGCGAGCACGTCGCGCACCCTCTCTCGTAACTCGCGCCTCGGCTGGGGTACGCGGGGAGGCACGCGCCCGGCGAGCGGTTCGATAGGAATCTGCTCGTAGCCAACGATTCGCGCCACTTCCTCCGCCACGTCGTCAGGGATACGAACATCCCGTCGCCAGTACGGTGGCTCCACTTCCCAACCGTCCGGCTTTGATGTGACCTCGAACCCAAGCAAACCGAGCGTGCTCTCAACCTGGTCGTCGGGAACATCAATACCGAGGACTTGAGCTAACCGCTGACGCTTTACCACGATGCGAGTCTTCGTCGGCTTGCCAGGGTACGCATCGACAACTCCCGCGGCGGCCTTACCACCGCCGAGCTCGACCAGCAGCTTGGTCGCGCGCTGAGAAGCAAGGAGCGCCAGCTCGGTGGGGAGACCCCAGGCGAACCTCCTCGACGCCTCACTCGGTACCTTGAGAGCCAGAGCGGTTCGTCGGATGCTGAGCTGGTTGAACGTCGCGACCTCCAAAAGGATGGTCTTGGTTTTCTCGGTGACTTCCGTGTCCAAGCCACCCATTACCCCCGCCACCGCGACCGGCCCCTTGGGATCGGTAATGAGCAAGTGCTCGGGTCCCAAAGTGTGGGCGACGCCGTCCAGCGTGGTCAGCTTCTCTCCTTTTCGTGCCCGACGAACAATGATGGTGTGCTCGGCCAAGGTGTCATAGTCGAAAGCGTGGATCGGCTGACCTGTCTCGAGCATCACGTAGTTCGTAATGTCCACGACGTTGTTGATCGGGCGCATCCCCGCAGCGGTCAATCGTCCCTGCATCCAAGGTGGAGAAGGACCGATCTTGACCTCTTCGATTACGGTCGCCGTGTACCGTGGGCACAGGTCGGCGTCGGCGTCCTCAATGACGACCTTCGCGAGTTTGTCGACTGGCCCGCCTTCGGCCTGGTAGGTCAGATCGGGCTCCCGCACCGTCTCTCCGGTCAAAGCGGCGACGTCCCGCGCCACTCCAAGCACCGAGAGACCGTCCGCCCGGTTGGGCTTCATATCGATCTCGAGCACCGTCTCCCCGTAGTAGTCCGCGAACGGCGTTCCGAGCGGCGCATCGTCTGAAAGAACCAGTATTCCCTCGTGCTCCTCCGAAAGACCCAACTCCCTCTCGGAGCACACCATGCCCGCCGATTCCACCCCACGAATTTTCGCCGCCTTCAGCTTCATTGGCTTGCCAGTGTGCCCATCGGCGAGCTGGGCGCCAAGCGTTGCGAAAGCGATCTTTTGGCCCGCCGCCACGTTCGGCGCTCCACAGACGACGGTATGCTGCTCGTCCCCGAGCGTGACCGTCGCGAGGCGCAGGCGATCCGCGTTTGGATGCGGAGCTACCTCAAGCACTTCCCCGACGAAGACGTTTTCCCAAGACTCACCGATCTGTTCGATCGACGTTACCTCGAGTCCGGCCATCGTCAGACGGTGGGCGAGGTCTTTCGGTGGCAAACGTAGAGTGACGTAGTCACTCAGCCACTTCAAAGGTACGCGCATGGGGATTAGAACTGCCTCAGAAAACGCAGGTCGTTGCTGTAGAAGTGACGAATGTCATCGACCCCATAGCGAAGCATCGCGATCCGCTCCACACCGAGGCCGGCCGCGAAACCGGTGTAGATGTCGGCGTCGTAGCCCATTTTCGTCAAGATCTCGGGATGCACCATCCCCGCACCCAGAATTTCGATCCAACCCTCGTTCTTACAGATGCGACAGCCCTTGCCCCCACACAAGAAGCAATCGATGGCCATATCGACGCCGGGCTCGACGAACGGGAAGTAATCGCATCGGAACCGAATCTTTCGTTCCTGTCCGAACAGGCGCTTGGCAAACTCGAAAAGCGTTCCTTTCAGATGTGCCAAGGTGATGCCCGTGTCCACGGCCAACACCTCGACCTGCGTGATCATCCACTCGTGCGTCGGGTCGGTCGCCTCGTTCCGATACGTCTTGCCGGGTACCACAATACGGATCGGCGGCTGGTTCTTCTCCATGAAGCGCACCTGGTTTGGCGACGTGTGGGTGCGAAGCAGGAGTTTCGCATCCGAACCATCGGCGCGATCGATGTAAAACGTGTCCATTAACTCACGGGCCGGATGTTCCTTGGGAATACGCAAGGCCTCGAAGTTGTAGTAGTCGAGCTCTACCTCCGGTCCTTCGACCACTGAAAAACCCTGAGACTCGAAGGCATTGAGAATGTCCCGCAGAGTTTGCGTGATGGGGTGAAGCCGCCCATAAGGGAGCGGGTAGCCCGGGAGGCTCACATCGACCCCTCCAGTCTCTACTGTTTTCTCGATGCGCGCCGTCTGGAGGGCGGCACGTCGCTCGGACAACGCCTCGTCGAGCTCCTTCTTGAGACGGTTGGCTGCTTCCCCAGCAGTACGTCTCTCATCCGACGGCAACTCGCCCAACGAGCGCAGGAACGCTGTGAGTGTCGCCTTGCGCCCGAGGTGAGCAATACGCCAAGACTCGAGCGAGGACTCGTCCGACGCAGCGGCCAAATCGCGGCGCGCATCATCGGCGATTTCTTGTATGTTCTTGCTATCCGTCATAACCGAAAACGAAACACGGCCGGGCTCCCGCCTTTCCGGCCCCGGCCGCTCAGAAAAGTGCGTAGCAATTATATAGCCGCCTGGCCAGGTTTCGTACTAGCACTTACCTAGTTTGACGGCCAACAGGGTCCAGCAGCCAGAACCGCTAGATCCTGCATTGCCATCTGAACCCCACAGGGCGCGGCGAGGCCCAGATGGCCAGAGGGTCGCATTCGGGGGCAAAAAAAGATCGAAAAATACTTGACAGATTCTCCGGAGCAATTTCGAAGTGTGACTAGTCACTAACGTAAACACCTGCCGGAAACGCACCCACGCTTTCTCGCATCCTCTCTCCAAGATTGAGACGTTTTCTTGATCCAATCCGTTTAACCCCGTCTGGTGGCGGCAGAGGCGTCAGAAAAACCCGTTGCTATCTATCGCTGAGATGTCGAGAAGAAAGGGCCATCTCGAGTGTGGCTACAAGAATCTCTTCGACTACTGCGTGAGGCGACTCCACTTGAGTGAAGGCTCGGTCGCCTTGCGGATCCAGGTCGCCAATGTGTCGAGGCGTTTTCCCCAGCTCCTCATTGCGTTGGCAGAAAACCGATTGAGTCTCACAGTGGCCGGTCTCTTGGCGCCCGTTCTCACGGAGAGCAACGTCGAGAGGCTCCTCGTGGATTGCGTCGGTATGACCAAGCGCGAGGCCGAGGAGTGCCTCGTCGCACTCCAGCCGAAGCCGGTCTTTGCCCCCTCGATTCGCAAATTGCCGTCTCCGGCCTCCCAGCGCCAGGCCACGTCACCCTCTCCGGCTCCGCTGCCGCAGGAGACACGCTCAACTCCGCGAGTGTCGCTGAGCATCCTCCAGCCGGCGAGGCCGGAGCTCTTCAATTTTCGTTTCGCTGCCGATCGGAAATTCAAAGACAAATTCGAGCGGCTCGCAGAAGTCCTCGATGTCCAGAACCCTCAACATCACATGGCCGAGATCATGGAGCAAGCCTTGGACGTTGCTCTGGATAAGAAGGACGTGCAGAGGAAGCGTGCACGCCGACTACAGAGGGTGTCGAAAGGTAACAAGAAATCTCGTCCAGACAAGGTTTTCGCGAAGTCTCGCTACATCCCGTCAGAGGTCCGAGAGCGCGTCCAAGAGCGGGCTGGATACCAGTGCCAATACCGAGCTCCCGATGGAACCCGGTGTCGGTCAAGAACGGGACTTCAGGTTGAGCACCTGCGACCCTTTGCTTTGCATCGCAGCCACGACGAGAAGTATCTGCGGCTCTACTGCGACCCTCACAATCGTTTGAGCGCCGAGCGGGTCTACGGTGCCGCATTCATCCGGGGGAAGGTCGATGCCTCCCGGCGCAGACACTCCGAGCGGCAGAGTGGCAGCAAAACGCCTGAAGCTCAATCCGAGGATGGGGTACCACCCGGACCTCAGGCGTGACAGGCCGGGGAAGGCGTTCAAGCCGAGAAATCAACCAGTTAGGCTCTCGGGTTTATGCTCCTTTGGTACCCGTTAGGACCGCTTCACTGCACAATTACCGCACAGAGCGAAGACCCTAGGCCTTTCCCTTGGACAGTTTGGCTTTGCCCGAATAGAATGTCCTCCTTGGCTGGTGGTGACTCCCGAAAGCCAGACGATGCCCCTACAATCTGGAACCAAGCTTGGGCCATATGAGATTGTTGCGCCCATCGGCGCGGGTGGAATGGGTGAAGTCTACAAAGCCAAGGACACTCGCCTTGATCGCACCGTCGCCATCAAGGTTCTTCCTTCTCACCTTTCCGATAACGCCCGGCTCAAAGAACGCTTCGAGCGCGAGGCGCGGGCTGTCTCCAGCTTGAATCATCCTCACATCTGCACGCTCTACGACATCGGCAGCGAGAACGGCGTGGACTTCATGGTGATGGAGCACATCGAAGGCGAGACACTGGCTGACCGTTTGAAGAAAGGTGCATTGCCTCTCGACCAAGCGCTTCGCCATGCCATCGAGATCGCCGACGCTCTGGACAAGGCCCACCGGCAAGGTGTGGTGCATCGGGATCTGAAGCCCGGCAACATCATGCTCACCAAGTCGGGAGCGAAGCTATTGGACTTCGGGCTGGCGAAGATGGCCGGAACTGGCGCTGGCGCGAGTGACTCAGCTCTGCCGACCGAAGCGAAGTCGCTCACCGCGGAAGGCTCCATCCTGGGCACGTTTCAATACATGGCCCCCGAGCAACTCGAAGGGAAAGAAGCTGACGCTCGGACGGACATCTTCGCCTTTGGTGCCGTGCTGTACGAGATGGTGACAGGGCGAAAGGCGTTCGAGGGCAAGAGCCAGGCGAGCTTGATTAGCGCCATCATGAAAGACGAGCCGCAGCCGATTTCCCAACTTCAGTCCATGTCGCCTCCGGCTCTGGACCATGTCGTCAAGACGTGCCTCGCCAAAGAAGCGGACAAGCGCTGGCAGAGTGCTGGTGATCTGGAGCGTGAGTTGAACTGGATCGCCGAGGTCGGTTCAGAGTCGGGCATGTCCATGCCGGTGGGGGCAAGGCCGAGAAGCCGTGACCTCGCCTGGGGGCTGTCGCTGTTGCTCGCGGTGATCGTCACTGGCGTCGCGGTTTGGCAAGTGACGCGTCCCGCGGAAACGCCACGACCCGTCGTACGGTCTTCGCTTCCGTTGCCCTCGGGCGTCACGCTGACGGGTTGGGTTCGTCACGCCGTGGCTCTCTCTTCGGACGGCACCCGCCTCGTGTACAATGCCAACCAGCAGCTCTACTTCCGTGCCATGGACCAAACGGAGGCGACTCCCATCCGGGGCACCGAGAATGCTCTAAGTCCCTTCTTCTCTCCCGACGGTGAGTGGGTAGGATTCTGGGCAGAGGGCCAGCTCAAGAAGGTCGCCATCAGCGGTGGCGCATCCGTGCGCCTATGTGACGCTGGAGGTATGGGGGGCGCGGGCGTTCCGCGCCCTCGGTGGGGAGCCGACGACACCATTGTTTTCGGGCAACGTGGGGCTGGCATCATGCAGGTGTCCGCCGGTGGAGGCACGCCCGAGGTTCTCATCCCGCTGGACACAACGGAAGAGGTCGGCCATGGCCCGCAGGTCTTGCCGGGCGAAAAAGCCGTGCTCTTTACCCTCGAGGACGGTTCGAGATGGGACGACGCCCAGATCGTGGTGCATTCTCTCGAGACCGGTGAGAGAAAGGTTCTGATCGAAAGCGGCAAAGACGCCCGCTACGTACCCACGGGGCACCTCGTCTACGTCTTGGATGGAACGCTTTTGGCCGTGCCGTTTGATGTGGACAAGCTCGAGGTGACGGGCGGTCCCATACCCATGGCCGAGGGCGTCATAACCGCTGGGCCTGCCGCACAGTTCAGCGTTTCGGACACCGGTGCCTTGGTCTATGTGACCGGCAGTGCTCTAGCGGTCCGCACGCTTGTCTGGGTGGATCGGGACGGAAGAGAAGAGGCACTGGCAGCCGAGCCGCGTGCCTATGTGTATCCACGTATCTCTCCGGATGGGGGCCGTCTCGCCGTCTTTCTGGCCGCCCCGGATGACGACATCTGGATTTGGGACTTCGCCCACGAGACACTGACCCCGCTCACGTTCGGCTCGGACCTCAACCCAGTTTGGACGCCGGACGGGAGACAGGTGGCGTTCGCCTCTCGCCGTGACGGAACAGCGAACCTTTACTTGAAAGCGGCCGACGGCACGGGCGCGGTCGAGCGACTGACCGAAAGCGAGAACCCGCAATTTCCATACGCCTTCACCCCGGACGGGAGGCAGTTGGTGTTTCTCGAAATAGATGAGCCAAACTTAGACCTCGTAGTGCTTTCCCTCGAGGGCTCTCCGGAGCCCCTTCTGGCGACTGAGTTCTCAGAACGGAACGGGGAGATCTCTCCCGACGGCCTGTGGCTGGCCTACGAGTCGAACGCCTCGGGCCAATACGAGATCTACGTGCGGCCGTTCCCGAACGTCGAGGATGGACAGTGGCTGATCTCGAGGGGCGGTGGTGCGCGGCCTCTGTGGGCTCCGGACGGCCGCGAGTTGTTCTATCTGACTCCCGGCAGAAGACTGATGGCGGTCGGTGTTCAGACCGAGCCTAGCTTCGCTCCCGGTGCCGCCGAGGAGGTCTTCGGGGGGTACTACGCGGGAGCCGCATTCGGACGCACCTACGACATCTCCCCCGATGGCGAGCGCTTCCTGATGATCAAGGAAAGCGGGAGCGACGAGACTTCCTCGACGGAGTTCATCCTCGTCCTCAATTGGTTCGAGGAATTGAAGCGGCTCGTCCCAACCAACTAAGGACACGAACCCACCGGTTGGACCACCGGCCTAACGCACCAAAGCGGAATCACTAGTCGGGTGTATGACAGTCGATTAGAGCGGCTTGTGCATTTCCTGTACGAGTAGTCGCCAGGGGAGCTCGCCCAGCGAGCGTAAGAATGCCGTGAGGGGTGCCTTGCGCCCCGAGGTGGGCAATGCGCCAGGACTCGCGGCGACGGTCGGTACTGGCGTCTGGCGCGCTTGGTGATTGGCACCGTCCTCGATTGATAGCGGACGCTTCGGACAAAGCGCACCGTAAATGTCTCTCCGCGAAAAAAAACTACGTTTTCTCTTGACAAGATCCCACAGCAAGGTTTTGAAAGTTTCCTAATGTTTTCGTAGTACTATCTCTAAAGCGTACGTTGGCGCCCTAGTCAACACCAAGAACCTTCGAGACAAAAACTTCATCGAAGCACATTCCTCCCGACTCGCGTCATCTCAAGGCCCAAAAAAGTGCGTTGTTATATTAGTCGTGAGGAGGACTAGTGATGTTTAACAAGTTATTGAAATCGATTTCGGATGATGAGCTACTTCGCCGCTTGTCTGGGCTGGTAGAAAAATCGCGACGCGTCGAATCCGAGCTGGTCGCGCATGTTGCCGAAGTGGACGAGCGGCGTCTCTATGCACGGGAAGCTTGCTCCTCCATGTTTACTTATTGCACCGAGGTGTTACACATGTCGGAGGCCGAAGCGTATCTCCGGATTCGAGTCGCGCGCGCTTCGCGAAAACATCCCGAGCTTCTGAGGATGCTTCAAGACGGGCGTATTCATTTGACCGGTGCGGCCAAGCTTTCGCCACACCTCACCGAGGCGAATCGGGACGCGGTTTTGCCGCGCGCGGCGCACAAGTCCAAGGCAAAGATCGAGGAGCTGGTGGCCGAGGTCGCGCCGAAGCCTGATGTTGCGCCCAAGATACGCAAGCTTCCCGCCCCCGCCCAACTGCGTCCGGACACAGTTGTGTTACCAAAGGCCACAGTGCCAAGGCCAGTAGAACCTCTGGCCCCTGAGCGTTACAAAGTCCAGTTCACGGCCAGCGCGGAGCTCAAAGACAAGATCGAGCGTCTGCGCGCACTCATGCCCGACAGAGATCTAGCTGTCATCATTGACGAAGCGGTGACGGAGAAGCTGGGGAGGTTAGAGTCGAGGCGCTACGGTAAGACGCGGGCGCCGAGACGGGATCTCAAAGACACCGACACATCGCCGTCGTCACGCTACATCCCCGCCCCGGTGAGGCGTGCCGTGAGCGAGCGGGACGGAAATCAATGCACTTTTGTGGACGGGCACGGTAGGCGTTGTCGGGAGCGCTCCCAACTGCAGTTTCACCATAAAGACCCCTTCGCCCGAGGGGGGGACCACAGCGTCGTCAACATCCAAATGATGTGTCCCATGCACAACCAGTACTTAGCGGAGTGCGACTACGGGAAGGGGGTGATGGACCGATACCGCCGCTCAGGCAGCCTCGCACACGAGCCAGGACCCGTCTACTCGTACTCTGGAGGCTCTGCTAATTCCGGCCGCTCGATTCCTTATCAACCATTATCCTCATCGCACGACATGATCTGGCGAAGCATGTGAGCCCGGCAATGTTTCTGAATGGCGGGGCCAGCGGCCAATTTGCTAGTCGTCGAGACCCCCGTTGCTGGAACCGTGAGCTGGTGCATTGCGACGGCGGACTAGTCCCTGTACGATCGTGGCCAGATCTGCAGCAAGTAAGGAGCCAATCAAATGCAGCTAGGAATGATCGGTCTTGGGAGGATGGGCGCCGGAATGGTCCGGCGCCTTATGAAGGATGGCCACGACTGCGTCGTCTATGACATCCACCCGGAAGCGGTGAAACAACTGGCCGCCGACGGCGCGAAGGGCGCGCTTTCGATGGAGGAGTTCGTCCAAAAGCTCGACAAGCCTCGTGCCGCTTGGATGATGGTACCGGCAGCGGTGGTGGACCAAACGATCGAATCCCTGGTTCCACATTTGGAAAAGGACGACATCGTTATCGATGGTGGGAATTCCTACTACCACGACGATATTCGCAGAGCCGCAGCGCTCAAGACAAAAGCCCTTCATTACGTCGACGTCGGAACCAGTGGCGGGGTCTGGGGTTTCGAGCGTGGCTTTTGCCAGATGATCGGCGGTGAAAAGGACGTTGTCGAACACCTCGACCCGATATTCGCTTCCCTCTCACCTCCCATCGAGGCGGCACCACGGACCCCCGGTCGTCAAAAATTGGGCGGAACCGCCGAGCACGGCTATTTGCACTGTGGCCCCAGTGGAGCCGGCCACTTCGTCAAGATGGTTCACAACGGCATCGAGTACGGCGTCATGGCCGCGTACGCCGAAGGATTCAACATCCTCAAGAACGCCAACATCGGGAAGGAGGAAAGAACCGTGGATGCCGAAACCACGCCGCTCCGGCACCCGGAACACTACCAGTACGATCTCAACCTGACCGACATCTCCGAGCTGTGGCGTCGTGGAAGTGTGATCACGTCCTGGCTGCTGGATCTCACCGCGAACGCGCTACTCGAAAACCCCGACCTGTCGAACTTCGCAGGCCGGGTCTCGGATTCAGGCGAGGGGCGTTGGACGATCCAGGCCGCCGTCGATGAGGCGGTCCCCGCCCATGTCCTCACGGCATCGCTCTACGAGCGCTTCGGCTCGCGCGGAAAGGACGACTTCGCGAACAAAGTGCTTTCTGCCATGCGCTATGGGTTCGGTGGTCACCACGAGAAGAAAGCGGACTAGTGGACTGTAACAATGAAATCGATACGGGACTTCATCGCTGCAATCCACGACCACCCTCACCCCGGCCCTCTCCCTGACGGAGAGGGAGTAACGGAAGGAAGCCATCTTTCAATACACCCTCACCCGCCCGCCTTCGGCGGACGACCTCTCCCCCGTAATCGGAGGAGAGGTAAAAGAGGTAGTACCAACTTCGTTGATACAGCCTACTAATCGGTTGCGATGGTGATCGAGATCCTCCAGGATGCCGACGCAGTCGCGAAACGGGCCGCAAGCCTCATTGCCGCCGCGGCCCGTCAATGCGTTGGCGAGCGAGACCGTTTCGTTTTCGCGGTCAGCGGGGGGCGGACACCGTGGAAGATGCTCCGGGCACTCGCCGGCGAAGACGTTCCTTGGGAGCACGTCCGTGTCGTACAAGTTGATGAACGCGTCGCACCGGAGGGACACTCCGATCGCAATCTGACCCATTTGCGGGAGAGTCTTCTCCCCCACGCTCCCCTATTGCCGGATCACATCTACCCCATGCCGGTTGGCGAAGCCGACTTGACCACGGCGGCCTCTAGCTACGCCCAGGTTCTCGCAGACCTGGCCGGTTCACCCCCGGTGGTGGACTTGATCCATCTCGGTCTCGGACCCGATGGTCACACGGCCTCCTTGGTACCTGGAGACCCGGCACTCGAGGTTCATGACCGAGAGGTTGCGGTGACGGAGGTTTACCAAGGCCGGCGGCGCATGACGCTCACTTACCCGGCGCTCAACCGAGCTCGACAATTGCTTTGGCTCGTGACCGGAGCGAACAAAGCGGACATGCTTCCTCGCTTGCGCGATGGTGACGAAGGGATTCCGGCCGGTCACGTGGCGAGCAAGAACGCGATGGTGGTCGCCGATCGATCGGCAGCCGACCGGCTCTAGGACGCGAACAAAGAGCGGGTGACCCCTCGGCCACCCGCTCTTAAGACGTCGTCCTAGTCTAGTTTAAACTGATAGAAGCTGGACAAGGAGAACCTGCGGCGAGACTAGAAGTAATGCAGGGTGCCGGCTTCTTGTCGGGAGGGTCGGCCGGCGGAGGAGCGACCGTGATGTGTCGCACCCGCGCACAGTGAGTCCCGTCCCCTGCGACGATGAGCTCGGCTCTAATCGTGCGTGCGGTCTCCCCGGTCAAGTTCTTGTACTTGTGCTCCGCCAAGAGCTCGACGTTGATCGTCCCATCCTCGTTCTCGGTGACGTCGAGATCGTCCAAATCGTAATCCTCTCCGCTACCGTCTCCGTAGTTCCACCAAACCCGAAGGATCGTCGCATCGGCTGGAGCGCCGACCAGCTTGATCCACGCCTTGACCACGTTGTCCTCAATCGACCCCGGGTGGCTCGTTCGGAAATGGAACTCCAAGATTCCGGGACAGTCCGTTTCCTCGGTGGCCACCGGCGCTATCGGCGCGCTCAACCCATCGCCGGCGGCGGTCGAGTTAAGCGTGCTCGCTCCCGTGGGCAGGTTGCTCTCAACGTTGCATCCCGCAACCGCGAGCCCGGCACCTACGAACAAAGTCAATATGAGACCTACATGCTTGAGCTTCATGCTCCTCCTTCGCAGTGAAGTTTCTGGAATGTTGCTCGGGCTGGGCAGAAGATCGCCGGCCGGAGTCAGACTCATGGGTGCAAGAAGTGGACCACTAACGCAGTTAGTCGCGGCCGGGAGCCTACCTAGACAAGCCGGCCTGCAGTCAAGACTTAGGGGTGCAGGAGAGAAAAACGTGGGGTTCGGTGATGGCGTTTGTGTGGGGAGATTCCTCCAGTCGATTCCCCCCTTCCCACAGTCACCGCGAAACGGCAGTCAGGTGCCCGCGCGTACGGAAGAAGAGAACCCCTTCGGAGATGGCCGGTGTCGCCATGGCAGTCTCCCCCATCGAGTTCATCGCCAGAACGTCGAAGTCCGGGGCCGCTTTCAGGACGTAAACGTCGCCGTCCTCACTGGTGAAGTAGAGCTTGCCGTCCGCGAACACGGGTGAGGCGCTGAACCCTCCTCCTTTGCCCAGTCGCTTGCGTTCTACGATCTCACCCGTCTTCGTCTGGTAGACGGTCATGACACCGCCATCCTGGCAGGTGATGAGGTATTCCTGATGGACAAGCACCGTTTGCATGTAGTTGCCGCGATTTCGACGACTCCAAGCAATATAGCGATTCGAGCTCTCCCCCTCCGCCAGTGAAATATCACCTGCGGCGTCGGTCTTTATCGCGTAGATGGGGGCGGCGGGTCCGTGCGCGTTGGTGATGAAGATGAGCCCGTCCGACACGACAGGTGTCGGCACCGGAATGTCGCCCCCGCCGGCCATTCTCCAGAGCTCTTCGCCGGTAGCCAGATCGTAGGCTCCAATGTGCTTGTACCCGTTCACGATCACTTGTTGGCGTCCATCCTCCTCATGTACGGTCGGGGTGCTCCAGGTTGGTACGTCCTCGCGAGGCGTGCGCCAAACCTCTTCGCCGTCTCGGATCCGGAAGGCGGCGATGAAGGAATTCTCCCGAACGTCACACTGCACGATGACCAGATCGCCATGAATTACCGGAGAGCTGGCAAAACCCCATTGCGCCTCGGGAACCAGGAAGAAGTTGGAGTCGAGAACGCCCAGATCCTTCTTCCAAACGAGGTTTCCTTCGAAGTCGTAGCAGTAGAGCCCCTCCGAGCCGAAAAAGGCGATGACATGTTTGCCGTCGGTTGCCGGCGTCGAATTAGCGTGCGTCGACTTCGGATGTCGTTTCGTCCGCGGCACACCACGGTGAGAGGTTCGCTCCCAGAGAATCTCGCCGGTGGTCTTGTCGATACTGTAAATCTTCCAACTATGGACTCCCTCGTCCTCGACGGGAGTGATGTCTCCGTAGAGACCAACCTTCAGCTCCGCCTCGTCCTTATCCCGCACCGCGGTGGTGACGAAGAGTCGATCCCCCCAAACGACCGGGCTCGAATGGCCAAGACCGGGGATGACGGTTTTCCATTTGATATTGGTTCCGCGCTCGACATCCCATTCGGTTGCGGTCGCGTACCCTTCGGCGATACCGCGCGCCTCGGCTCCTCTGAAAGAAGGCCAATGGATGTCGCGCTGTGACTGCCCACTGGGTTCGATTGGGGCGATGAGAAGACCGAAAGCGACTATTGCATGCCGGATCATCGAGAGCCTCCGCGCGAAACATTACGTCCGAGACCCGCGTTTTGCAAACTGACGGCTATAATGGAGTCCGCCATGAAGTGGTTCGATCGCAAGTTCGCATTTCAAGCACCGGTGGAGCTGTACCCTCAGTTCGTCATCCGGCTGCGGGGCACCGCCGCTCGTCTGGACGAGCTGACACGCTATCTCTCCCAACCCGCCCTAGCGGGGAAGCCCGAGGGCAAGTGGTCGGCCCAGGAAAACGTCGGGCATTTGCTGGATCTGGAGGAGCTCTGGAGCGCGCGCCTAACGGATTTCCTCGAAGGAAAGGATGTTTTGACCCCGGCGGATCTAGAGAACCGCAAGACCCACGAGGCGCGCCACAACGACACGCCGCCCGGCATACTCTTGAAGGAATTCCGGAAGGCACGGGACGGTTTCCTCGAACGGATCGACGCGCTCGCGCCCGACGATTTCGCGAAGACTTCTCGCCACCCACGACTCGACACACCCATGCGACTCATCGACATGCTGGAGTTTATTGCCGAACACGACGATCACCACCTGGCGAGAATCTGGGAGCTCTGCCGCGAAGCCCACGCCCGCTAGTGGAATTCTCCATCCTCCCGAGCGCTCATCTGCGTTGAGCGCGAACGGGTTTACACTCGATCTCACGCTGTGACATCATCGTCGACTCTATGGCGGCCGCCCCCCCTATCCAAGTACGTGGACTCGTAAAGAGCTACGGCAGCTTTCAAGCCGTACGCGGCATCGATTTCGACGTGCATGCAGGTGAGGTTTTCGCGCTTCTTGGTCCGAACGGAGCCGGGAAGACGACGACGGTCGAAGTCCTGGAGGGGCTCCGCTCCCGAAACGGAGGCGATGTTACGGTCCTAGGCTTCGACCCAGGTGAGCAGAGCAAGCCTCTCAAAGACCGCATCGGTGTCTGTCTGCAAGCTACCAACCTTCCCGACAGAATCAAAGTACGGGAAGCCCTCGAGCTATTTTCCGATCTCTACTCGCACCACCAGGATAGTAAGACCCTCCTCCAACGCCTCGAGCTACAGGACAAACGCAACAATTTCTACTCCGAGCTTTCGGGTGGACAAAAGCAACGTCTAGCCCTCGCCCTGGCCCTCATCAACGACCCCCAGGTTCTTTTCCTCGACGAGCCCACCGCCGGCTTGGATCCTCAGGCACGGCTCGAGATTCATGCGCTTATCCAGGACCTTCGCAGTGATAACCGAACCATTCTGCTCACCACGCATTACATCGAGGAAGCCGAAAAACTCTGCGATCGGGTCGCGATCATCGACGAGGGGCGCATCATCGCTATGGGGACACCCAAGGAGATCCGAAGTCAAACCATGGGGCACTCCTACATCGAGATCCATAGCGCACGCGATCTGCCGGAGAACCTACCGAGTTTCGACTCGGCGGAGAAGATCAGTGTGGGCACCGACAGACGCAGTCTCACCGTTCACTCCACGCAGCCGGCGCGAGCCTTGGTGGAGCTCGTTAAATGGCTGGAGCAGCACGATGTGGAGCTCTCCGACGTCCATCTCAAGCAACCGACTTTGGAAGACGTCTTCATCGAGATGACCGGCAGGAGACTTAGAGATTGAGACCGTACCTAGCCCTCATCAACATCGACCTCAAGCTCGCGCTGCGAAACAAGTCGGTCATCTTCTTCAACTACTTGTTTCCCCTCATCTTCTTCTTCGCGTTTGCCCAGTTCCTGGGCGATGGCTTGGGAGGCAGGATCTCGTACATCGTTAGCATAGTCCTGGTCCTTGGCATTCTCGGCAACGGCCTCTTCGGCGCCGGGATGCGAGCGGTTCAAGAGCGAGAGGCCAACATCCTCCGCCGATTCAAAGTCGCGCCGATCTCGCCCATTCCCATTCTCGTTGCCTCGATGGTTACCGGATGGGCGCTGTATCTACCGTCGGCACTATTGGTTCTCGGATTGGCTCACTTTTTCTACGGAATGGAGATCCCGGAGCGTTGGTTCGCTCTTTTTGCGTTGATTTCGATCGGTGTCGTCGCCTTCCGCGCCGTTGGTTTGATCCTGGCGGCGGTGGCGAACTCGATACAAGAGAGCAACATTTTGATCCAGACGCTGTACATGCCGATGCTCTTCCTGAGCGGTGCGACATTCCCGATGACCATGCTTCCTGTTTGGGCCCAAGTCACCGCGCAGTATCTTCCGGCAACGTACCTTGTCACAGGTTTCCAAGGGGTCTTCTATCGACAAGAAAGCTTGTTCGAAAACTGGCCGGCCGTCCTGGCCCTCACCGCCACCATCGTCCTTGCCACATTCGTCTCGGCAAAGCTCTTTCGCTGGGAGAAGGATGAGAAGATCGCTGGCTCGGCCAAACTCTGGGTCGTGGGAGTGCTCCTACCGTTCTTCGCGCTCGGCAGCTACGAACTATGGAGTCGAGACAACATAAATAAGGCGGAAGCGTTGTGGCGCGATCTGGACCGCCGGGAGCTCCTCCTCATACAAAATGCTCGAGTCTTTATCGGCGACGGACGCGTAATCGAGTCGGGAACGGTCCTGGTCGAAGACGGCAAGATTCAGGGCGTGTTCGATTCCAACCCTCCGGATTCCTCTCGATGGCGGGGAGAAGTCATCGACGCGGCCGGCAAAACCCTTCTCCCCGGCCTGATCGACGTTCACGTCCACCTCGCCGCACCGGGAGGGGTTGTCGCATCGGAGACCGAGTACGACTTCGAAGGCGCGATGGAGCGGGCACTCGCCGCGTACCTCTATAGTGGTGTCACCACCGTCAAGAGCGTCGGTGACCCTGTTCAGGCCACGCTTCGTCTGCGAGATCGCGAGCGTTCCCGAGAAGTTCAAGGAGCGGAGCTCTTCGTGTGCGGTCCCATGTTTACCACCGAGGGTGGCCACGGAACCGAGTATTTCGAGACGCTTCCACTAGCAATCCGAGAATTGGTCGCCCAGCAGTGGGTTCGAACGCCTTCGTCGCGCGAGGAAGCCGGCCAGCAAGTCCGGGAGCTCAAAGCCGCGGGTGTCGATAGCATCAAAGCCATTCTAGAGGCGGGGCGGGCGGGAATGCTCTTCAACCGCATGGATACGTCCATCCTCGAAGGCATCGCGGAGGAAGCGCGCGCCCTGGAGCTTCCACTGACCGTGCATACCGGCAACAGCCAGGACATGGAAGCCGCCATCGAGGCTCAAGCGACCAGCATCGAGCACGGTTCATCCCTCGACGAAATACCGCTCGCAACGTTTCGACGCATGGCGAACGACGGCATCACCTACGACCCGACGCTCGGCGTCCGCGAGGCCCTCGTTGATCTGTCCAAGGGTGACACGAAACCTTTCGAACGCTCGTTGCTCCAGCAAGTAGGGCCACTCGAGCTCTTGCGACAAACTCGGGAAGCCCTCGAGTCGGGGCAGATGCGACAACGCCTGAGCCAAAGGAGTCTCGAAGATGAGCTCGTCCGGGCGCAGGCCAACCTCCTTGCCGCTCATCGCGTCGGGGTGACCCTTGTGACCGGAACCGATTCCGGCAATCCACTCGTTTTCCATGGACCCGCCATACACAGAGAGTTGCAGCTCTGGGTCGAAGCGGGACTTCCGCCCGCAGTCGCCCTCCAAGCCGCGACCAGAAACGCGGCCGCCCTTCTCGGAGCGGGCGATCGTCTGGGTCTCATCCAGGCCGGTTATGACGCCAACCTGCTGCTGGTCGACGGGAACCCGCTAGAGGACATCGCCAGCACGGAGAGGATCTCACTGATTGTTTACAAAGGTGGGAGAGTAGAGCGAAGTCGATTGTTCGAGTAGTATGCGACAGCTTGCATCGGAACAGGACAAAAGGGGAACTCTGAAGATGTTGAAACCAGTCTTGAGCAACTTACTCGTGTTTGCCTTGGCCGCAGGAGCCGCGAGCGCCCAGGAGTCTCTGAAGGTCTACATCTCGGCGGACATGGAAGGTGTGGTCGGCGCGGTGACCGACGCGCAACTAGGGCCGTCGGGGTTCGAGTACCAGAGATTCCGCGAGTTCATGACCAACGAGGTTCTTGCGGCGATCGAGGGCGCTCGTGCCGCCGGAGCCACCGAATTCCTCGTCAGTGACTCTCACGGCAATGGTCAAAACTTGCTCATCGAGAAATTCCCCAAAGACATTCAAATCGTGCGCTCGTGGCCTCGACATTTGGGCATGATGACCGGGATCGACGAAAGCTTCGACGCGGCCTTTTTTATTGGCTACCACTCGGCGACTTCGAACCTGGAAGGGGTCCGCGCCCACACGATGTCCAGCGCCCGGCTAACGGATATTCGACTTAACGGTATCTCGATGCCCGAAGCGGGAATCAATGCGGCGATCGCTGGAGAGGTTGGCGTCCCGATCGCGATGATCTCGGGCGACGACGCCATCGTAGCGGAGGCAGGAGCACTTCTAGGCCACATCGAAGGGGCAACCGTTAAGTGGGCCTACAGCTTTCATTCCGCGCGCACCCTGACGCCGGAAGCGAGTTACGACCTCATTCGTGAAACGGCCCGCAAGGCTCTCTCCGACCTCGGCGCGTTCAAGCCGTACCGCCTGTCCAACCCCATCACGACCGAGGTCGCGTTCAAGGACTATCGTCCACCTCAGCTTTTGGAGTATCTCCCTAACGTGGCGCGGGTCGACTCACACACCATCCGGTTCCGCGGACAGAATATGCGAGAGGTCTCGGACATGATGGTTTTCATCAACAGCTACAGTACTTCTCTGACGCCCTGACAATCTATTTGGGTTTTCGCAAGCCCTTCGGCATCACTTCCTGTAGCTTTTCCTCGAGCTCGTCGGCCATTGCGAAGTGGTTGTGGGCGCGAGCCGCTTCGGCACCCTGCCGGAACGCCCAGCGAGCCTCTTTCTTCCTTCCCAGCTGAACCAGAGCGTCCCCGAGCGTACGATAGGCGGCTCCCTCATCCTCCTTGAGTTTCAAGTAGGCCTCGAGCTCCTTCACGGTCGCCTCGTGATCGCCCGCCTCGTAGAGCTCATTGGCCAACATAAAGCGAGCCAATGCATCCTTCGGATCTTTCTCGATCATGTTGCGAAGTGCTTCGATTCGGCTGTCACTCATGGGTTCTCTCCGACGTTCCCAATCCACGCATCCAGCACATCGAGGATCTCTTGCGTTACTTCGCCCTCAGTCCGGCCGACCCGCTTGGGAACCTTGAAGGAATGATCTCCTTCGGCAATGACGTGCAACGTCGCTCCACCGCCCATCTCATCCACGACCTCCTGGAGTAGATTGAGCTTGGCGAAAGAGTCCCGTCCCCCCTGAATAAAAAGCGTGGGGACCGGGATGCTGGGCAAGTGATCTCTTCTTTGTTTGTCGGTCTTTCCCGGAGGATGAAGTGGGTAGCCGAGAAAGAACACGCCGCTGCAAGGATAACCCTCTGCCGCTACGTAGGAAGCCATCCGTCCCCCCATCGACTTCCCCCCAAGGAAAATGGCGTCCGATTTCAGCTCTTTTCGCGACCAGTCGGCGACTGAGCGCCAGGCGGCTTCGAGCTGCGGCCGCCGATCGGGTGCCCTTTTCCTTCTTTCGCTGTAAAGAAAGTTGAACCGCACTACGGCCACCGACCGCGCGGTGAGACCATTTTGCAGCTGCACGAGAAGCTTCGCGTTCATGTCTCCGCCGGCGCCGTGGGCCATGATCGCCACGGCCCGGATTTTCTTGGGGTGGGCGACCGCAACCGACACCTGCCCGAGAACGTCGCCCTCGTGAAGGACGTCTACCTTGTAATAGGTCTCTTCGAAATCCGCCATGAGTTTCGGTGACAGGTGATTTATCCACGCCATTTTGTCACGGAAGGTAACAATTAAAAAACCTGTCCCGGAAATAGGAGTTATTCTACGCCCCGTCGAAAGGAGACGAGCAATGCTCCGAAATTCTCCAATGGTGATGGGGGCGATGATCGTCGTCGTGTTGCTGTCTGGTTGTGAGGCCGCAGTACCCAGCGATCCCCTACTCACGGAGCACGAAGCAGTCTTCGGTGCCTTCAACAACTACACGCCCCCACAATACGACGCACTCACCAATGAGGCAGTCTACATCACGATGCGAGACGGCGTCCGCATCGCAATCGATGTGACACTGCCGTCACCGCTCGCGCCGAACGCAAAGCTCCCCGCCATCCTAATGACGACTCGATACTGGCGCGCCCGCCAGGGACAGGAGCCGCGTGACTACGACCGTTTCTTCGCCGGGCACGGCTACGCGTTGATTCGAGCCGACGAGCGCGGGACCGGCGCTTCGTTCGGTATCTGGCAACACTTGTGGCCCCCCGATGCCGTCGCCGACTATGGAGAGACCGCCGAATGGATCGCGTCCCAACCATGGTCCAACGGCACGGTCGGCGGCATTGGCGTCTCCTACGTGGGTACGACGGCGCAGCTCCTCGCCGTTTCCAATCATCCCGCGGTGAAAGCCGTTGTCCCGAAGTTCATGGAGTTCGACGCCTATACCGACATCGGTCTTCCCGGGGGAATTCCACTCGAATGGCTGATCGGCACTTGGCTCAACGTGGTGCGGCAGCTGGATCGAAACGAAGCCCCCGGGGGCGGCAATCGCAAAGTGAGGCCGGTCGACGCGGACACCGACAGGGCTCTTCTGGCGGAAGCCATTGCCGAGCACGGAAACAGCCCCGACATTCGTCCACTGATGGAAGTCTCTTTCCGGGATGAGCCCGGCCCGGGGTTGGAGACGACGTGGGACGACATGAGTGTCCACACCTACTTGGATGAAATCGAGCGCTCCGGCGCTGCCATTTACGGTTGGGGAAGCTGGAACGATGCCGGAACCGCAGACTCGGTCATCAGGCGCTTCATGACCTTGAGCAATCCTCAGCGTGGAGTCATCGGCCCCTGGAATCACGGAGGAGGTCTCCACACCAGTCAATACCTAGCCGATGATGCGACCACCGTTCCTAGTCGGAAGGCGCAGTGGCTCGAGGATCTTCGGTTTTTCGACTACTACCTAAAGGGGGTCGACACCGGGATCATGAACGAGAAGGTGATCATCTACTACACGATGGGCGAGGCGAAATGGAAGCGGACCACGACGTGGCCGGTTTCCGGGGTCACACGCCAACGTTGGTACTTAGGTGAAGACCAAAACCTGGTAACCGAGGCGCCGAGCGCCCCCACCGGTAGCGATCGCTACGAGATCGACTTTGATGCGACGACCGGGCCCGCGAGTCGCTGGCATACCGAGATGGCAGGCGGGGATGTCGTCTACGGTGATCGCGCCGATGACGATGAGAGACTTCTGACCTACACCAGCCCTCCGCTCGAGACGGACCTCGAAGTCACCGGTTATCCCCTGGTCCTGCTCCACGTTGCTTCCACCCACGAAGACGGGGCGTTTTATGCCTATCTGGAGGACGTCCACCCGGACGGAAGGGTCACTTATGTCACCGAGGGACAGCTTCGCGCCCTAACCCGCAAAATCTCCAGCGAAGAGCCCCCGTACCGAGTCTTCGGCCCCTACCACACCTTCAAAACCGCAGACGCCGCCGCCCTCGTCCCGGGCGAGGTCGCGGAGTTCAGAATCGGCCTCCAACCCACCTCCGTTGTGTTCAAGCAGGGGCACAGGGTTCCGACTCGCGCTCGCCGGTAACGATGCCGGCCTGTTCGCCCGGGTCCCGAAGAATGGAGATCCAGCAATCACGGTGGAACGAAATGCAAATCACCCGTCGTTAATAGAGCTTCCTGTGGTAAAATAACCCCATACCCGCTCCAAACTATAGTCACGATTCAGATTAGGACCGCCGGTTTCTGGTGGTTCAAAAGGCTTAAGGTTTTACTTGAGGACTTGGTTCCAAGTATTTAAAAACATTTGCCTTTCTCCTTGTTGCCAGTGTATTATCAGTCCGCTCTCATCACCCCTGGACGATAGAGATTTGCCAACATCTGCCGATGGAACCCCGTTAGAGGGCTCAGACAGAGACGAAGGAGCGTGAATGTACCCCAACCGACATAAGCAGTGGTACTTAGCCGGCGCCGTTCTCGGGCTAGTCGTTCTTTTCGGAGCTTGCGCACTGGAGGAAGGAAGCTCGCCCACCTCGAACACTCCCCCAGTGGTTGGCAGCAGTGAGGGCCAGCCCGCTCCGACTGCCCCACCTGCCGCACCCGGCACAGCGCCGCCGACAATTGTCAGCCCCGAGGGGGGCGAAGAGGTCGGCAGCCAATCACCGACGCTCACGGTTAGAAACGCCACCACTACGGACGGGCCCCCGACCTACACCTTCCAAGTCGCGACAGACCGCAGCTTCAATGACATCGTGGCGAGAGAAGGGGGCGTGCGTGAAGGTTCCGACGGGAAGACCGCCTGGCAAGTCGAAAAGTCGCTGGAAGCTCGCAAGCATTTTTGGCGAGCCTATGCAGACTTGGGCACGAGTCGGCTTACGTCGGAAGTCGCCGATTTTACCGTCCCCGAAGAATCCGAACCCAGTCTTCCCGGCGTTGGCGGTGGCGGTCAGGTCATCCTTACCGATTCCCTCACCAATGGCGGCTCGGTAGGCCAGGTCTCGGGCGGTGCGTTTACGTCCCGCGGTTGGGAAGTGAGAGCAAAGAATAACTTCATTCGCTATAACATCCCCCCGCTCGCGGCAGGATACGTCGAATTCGACACCTGGGGGCTTCAACGCTCCAATCCCAGCCTCGATCAGTTCATGCTGTTCGGAATGTGGGATCCCAACCGAGGAGATTACCGGGCGAATCCGTTCCGGGTGCATCTCCAAAAGCTCGATCCGAGGCACAACGGTCCCTACTTACGCTTGCGCTGGATTGCGCAGGGCGAGCAACACGACGAAGGTAACGGCTTCCTCAATTGGGAACCGTTCAAGGTCTATACGTGGCGCATCCAGTGGGGTCCCGCCGGCGCCCGGAACACGGCCGACGTTTTTATGAACGGCAACCACATGATTACGGTGAGCTATAGCCGAGCCTACAATCCAAGCAAACATTATGTGGAGCTCGGGATCGCAGAGCGGGCGGAATCCATCCAGGGAGTGGTTTACTCGAACGTCGAAATTGGGCGCCGGTAGACCTTAGCACTACTCTAAATCGGGCCTCGCGACACTTCGTTACAGTTGATGCGAGGGGCATCGAAACGGTAGAGTTTCTTCTCTTTCAGGAGAAACTCAATGCCCCTCGCATCTTCTCTCTTTGCCGTCCTCGCTTTCGTTATCGCGGGCTCGACGTATAGCCAAAGCGATACGCCGGTCGCTCCCCTGCTCGAGGACCTCGGGACGCTCCATCATCCCATCACGACTAACTCGGAGCGTGCTCAGATCTTCTTCGATCAGGGCCTAAGACTCACGTACGCGTTCAACCATGCCGAGGCGGCCCGCGCTTTCAGAGAGGCCGCTCGACTCGACCCAGATTGCGCTATGGCGTACTGGGGACTCGGTCTCGCGCTGGGGCCCAATATCAACGACCCCATGCCCCATGCACGGGAGCTAGAGGCTTACGCAGCGGTACAGAAAGCGCTGGCATTGAAATCGAATGCCAGCGAGAACGAGCGCGCCTACATTGACGCGCTCGCAACCCGGTACTACAACAAAGAGGACGCCGACCGCTCGACCCTCGACGCCACCTACGCCAAGGCGATGGGCGGGCTCGCCGAAAAATATCCGGACGATCCCGATGCCGGGACGCTCTATGCGGCGGCGATCATGAATACGATGCCTTGGGACTATTGGACTGCCGATCTGAACCCCAAACCGGACACGGAGATAGTTATTTCTATGCTGGAATCGGTTATCGCCAACCACCCGGACCATCCCGGCGCCCATCATTACTACATTCATATCATCGAGCCATCGACCGAGCCCGGTCGTGCGGTGCCAAGTGCAGAACGCCTGGCGAATCTCATGCCAGGTGCAGGGCACTTGGTGCACATGCCCGCACACATCTACATTCGCGTAGGCCGCTATGCCGACGCATCGGAGGCCAACGTTCGCGCCATCGCCGCCGATGAAGCCTACATCGCTCAGTGCCAGGCCCAGGGTCTATATCCGATTGGTTACTACCCGCACAACATTCACTTTCTGTGGGCCGCAGCTACTGCGGAAGGAAACAGTGAGGTGGCCATCGACTCGGCACGCAAACTCGCCGACAAGGTGCCCCGCGGCGACTTGACGGACTTCCTGTCTCTCCAAGACTTTTTAGTGACGCCGTACTACGCGTTCACTCGATTCGGAAGGTGGGAAGAAATGCTGAGCGAGCCGCCTCCACCAAGCGATCTCGTCTTCACCAAGGGTGTTTGGCATTACGGGCGTGGAGTGGCCTTCACGGCGACCGGCCAGATCGACCGCGCCGAGCATGAGCTTTCCGAGCTGTCGAAGCTCATCGGAAATTCGACCCTGAAAGAACTGCTCATCAACCAGAGCCCGGCCCGCGACATTCTTGGCATTGCGGCCAAGACGCTGTCGGGGGAGCTCGCAGCTAAAAAAGGCGAGTTCGAAGAGGCGATTCGCTTCCTCGAAGAGGCTGCTGCGATTCAAGACGGACTGCGCTACTCGGAGCCATCGCCGTGGCATCAACCGGTGCGGCAGGTTTTGGGTGCGGTGCTGCTAGAGGCGGGCCGCCCCGCGGAAGCGGAGACCGTCTACCACAAGGATCTCGATTGGAATCTCCATAACGGCTGGTCGCTCTACGGCCTTTTGCAGGCCCAGCGAGCGCAAGGGAAAACGACGGAAGCGGCTGAAACGCAGGAGGAATTCGAAGACGCGTGGGCGCGAGCCGACGTGGCACTCACCGCTTCGCGCTTCTAGGCACTGGGCCCGTCAGATAATCCGTTTCCCCAACGCGGAAGCCATCATCTCGACGGCCACCTCAGCGGTGGAGTTCCGGATATCGAGAACTGGATTGACTTCCGCCAGTTCGAACGAGCACAGCTTTCCGCTTTCCGCCACGAGCTCCATCGCGGTGTGCGCTTCGCGATAGGTCAGCCCGCCTCTCGCCGGAGTCCCCACTCCCGCGGCCACCGCTGGATCCAACGAATCGACGTCGAAGCTCACGTGGAAGGCTTCGGTCCCGGCGCTAGCGATGGCGATGGCGTCCTTGGTCACGGCGTGAATCCCCCTTCGGTCGATGTTCTCCATCGTGAAGACCGTGATGCCGAGCTCTTTCAGCACTCCTCTTTCGCACTCGTCGACGCTTCGCACGCCGATCAACGCGGCATGTGCGGGATCGACCCGCCCTTCATCCGGTCCAAAGCCGCCGACCTCGACGAGTTCTCTGGCCCCCCTGCCTAGCACGACCGCCAGCGGCATGCCGTGGATGTTGCCGGAGGGCGATGTTTCCGGGGTGTTCGCATCACCGTGGGCATCGAACCAAAGAAGCCCCATTTTTTTTCCCTCGCTGCGGTAATGAGCGGCGACACCGGAAATCGTGCCGATGGCCATGGAGTGGTCGCCCCCGAGGACGACGGGAAACTCACCCCGACCCATCGTCCGCTCTACCTTCCCGCAGAGATTGTCGACGGTCCGCACGATTTCCGGGAGGTACCGCAGCTTCGGATCGCTTACTTCCTGCACTTCGGGGCAGACGACCACGATATCGCCGCCATCGACAACCTCATAACCCAAGCGCTCCAGGGTCTTCCTGGCACCGGCAATGCGGATTGCCGACGGCCCCATGTCTACACCACGGCGGCCCGCACCGAGATCGAGCGGTACACCGATGAGCCGAACGAGCGAGCTGGCCATGACGTAGTCTAAAGTCATTATATGGGATCCGCTCCCCGTCCCGTTCCAACTTGGCTCGCCTAGAAAGTTGATCGCCAAGGTCACTCTTGGCGCGGCCAGGCACCGCCGTCGTGCTCGGCTAGGTTAGTTGGAGCGGCACCAGCTAGCCCCCCAAGCGCTTCTCCTGCTTGTGGTAAGCTGCCGCCAACGGGAAAACTCGAGACGAACAATGAGAGACAGACCGCGGATATCCGGCGTGCAGGTTCTCCGGATAGGAATCCTCGGGTTACTGCTCGGAGTTTCTGCTAGCTTCGGACGAAGCTCCCCCTCGTTCACTCCGCTTCCGGGCGGATCGAGGGTAGAGTCTTCCAGCCTCGATAGCCAAGCACTCCATGGGCAAGGGCAGTACTCCATTTTCTTCCCACCCTCCTACGACAGCAGCAAGGACACTTATCCGGTGATCTACTTCCTCCACGGGTTGTTCAACGACCACACGAGCTGGACCGATACCGAGCACGGCAATATGCCCGCGAAGATCGAACGGCTCATGTTGGAAAAAAAGATACCGGAAATGCTTCTAGTCCATCCCAACGGGGGTCGCAGCTTCTACACCAACTATTACGACGGACGCGTTAAATACGAAGACTTCGTGGTGAAGGAGCTAGTGGAACACGTAGAAACCACCTATCGCGCGAGAAAGGGGCGGCAGAATCGAAGCATCGCCGGAACCTCGATGGGGGGCTTCGGTGCCTTGAAGATCGCGATGAGATATCCGGACATCTACGGGGCCGTTGCCGCGCATTCGCCGATTGTGTTCATCAACCGGAACCCGCTCGATGTTCCCCCAGAAGTGAAGTCGAGCCGGCGCTTCAGCTTCTTCAATGAGGTCTTCACTACGGTCTACGGTGACCCTCTGAACCAAGAGTACTACGATTCTAACAACCCCTTGGTTCTCGCGACTTCCGCAGATCTCAATGGGCTGCCGATTTACTTCGACTACGGCACCGCCGACCGCTACAACCGGATCATCCAGCTCGGCCGAGGGCTGGAAGCTCTGGACCGAGCTCTCACGCAAGCCGGAGTGCCCCATGAATTCAAAGCGCATCCCGGCGAGCCACACGGGTGGGCGCTCGTCATGGCACACCTCGAGGAATCACTCGGCTTCGTGTCCCAATCCTTTTGAGGCGGCGTTGTGTTCACCCCCGACCATGCTAACCAAAGGTACCGTTCGCTTCGGGAGCATCTTCGTAACCATGTTGCATCGATCGTTCCTGCTGGCCCTGGCGGCGCCGCTGCTCCTTTCCCCCTCCGCCTCGTCGTGCAGAGACGCCGGGGTCACGCAACCCCCCAAGCTTTCACAGAGCGAGTTCGGCCGTCTCGTCAACGAGCTCTCCGAGGAGGGCGGTTATTTCTGGAGCAACAATTTCATCTCCAATGAAACATCTTACCTTCATGCACTTCAGGCACTTGACGCGATGGCACTATCCGGCGGCGTCTACCTCGGTGTGGGACCCAACCAAAACTTCACCTACATCGCCGAGCTACGGCCCCGCATGGCCTTCGTTGTCGACATCCGACGCCAAAACATGCTGGAGCACCTTATTTTCAAGTTCCTAACCGAAAAGGCCAAGACTAGGCTCGAATATCTTTCGTTTCTCACCGGCAGACCAATCCATGGGCCACCTCCTTCCCGAGATCTCTCCCTCGTCGAACTGGTCGAGATCATAGAAAACACCGCCCCCGATCCGGAGTTCACCCGCCAACTTTCGTCCCAGATGACGGCAACCCTTCGTGCCTGGCCCGAACTCAGCCTGACTCCAAGTGACTTCCAGGATATCGAACGCATCTATCTGGAGTTTTCCAGACAGGGACTGGACATAAAGTACGATAGCTGGCGCTCGTTCTTTTTCCCTACTCTTAAGCAATTCCTGCTGGAGACCGACCTGGAGGGTGTGCAGCGAAACTGGCTCGCGACCGCGGAAAGCTACGAGCTCGTGCGGAGCATGCAACTGGCTAACCTGATCGTTCCGCTGGTCGGAGACTTCGCCGGCAAGGGAGTTTTCCGGCGTCTGGGGAAGCTTCTTCGAGGAAGCGGGGATACCGTCTCGGCCTTCTATGTCTCGAACGTGGAGTTCTATCTATTCCGACAACGCAAATGGCAGCATTTCGTGAACAACGTGAAGCAACTGCCAATGGACGACCGAAGCATCTTTATCCGTGCCTACGCGAACCTGCATCGCCCCCACCCGCAGATGGTCGGTGACCACATCACCGTAACGCTGATCCAAAACGTGGAGACGTTCTTGAACAACGCAGACGAGGGTCGCTATCGAAGTCTGTGGGATGTCGTGACGCTCGACTACGCCCACTAAATCTATGCTGGCTTCCTTCCCGTTACTCCCTCTCCCTGAGGGAGAGGGAGTAACGGAGGAAGAGACTCTACCCTCACCCAGGCCCTCTCCCAAAGGGAGAGGGATTAAGGGAAGGAAGCCAGCATTAATCAGCGGGAATTCTCGCGCACCCAAGCGGAAAAGATCTTGGTCAAGTGCCCAGCCTTCTCCGCTGGTGCGACCACCTCGAGCTGGAGCAACCCGTCTCCGAAGGACACGAAGTTCCCCTGAACCGTGTACCGGATACCGAGCCAATCTGCACCGAATGTGTATGAAGTTTCGCCCAGGCTCCCACGGCGATTGGAACAGCTAGCGGCCGCCGTCTCAGGCGTGTCCTTTCCTGCTGGCCACCAAGCCGAACGAAGCGAGACCGTGAAGTCGCCGGGCGGCGACGCCGCCAAAGCCGCTTCCAAAGGTGGCGCTCCCGGGCACGGGAAGGGCGCCCCCGGTTCTAGAATCCATTCGGTTGGCATCGTGACCTGCACTGGGCTGCGCGAGCGGGCGCCGGGCAAGGACACGGCCTCCCACACGACCTGCGGTACGGCTTTGACTTCGTTCACCAGGAGCCGCTGCGCTTCCATACTGGCAAGTGACTTCTGAAACACGCCTCGATTGAAAGCAATGTGTTCTGCGTCGCCCAAATAGCGCGCCACCAACTTCTCTTTAGCCCCGAGATCGAAGACGGCGTACGCCATCTTCCACGTCCCCTCTCGATTGGGAACGCGGCCGGTCACCTCACCATACTCGACTCCATCAGAGCTCTTACGAGCCGGGTCTCGACCCGCCGAGACCGCTGAGCCGGCTGAAAAAGACTCGAAGGCTTGGCCGGAGAGAAGTAACCCCGCGAGCTCGCTGATGCCCCACGGCGAGAACACGCGGTCTAGGCGGAATCTCACCCCTTCGAGGCTTTCCCCGCTGTCAGCCAATAACCGCTGCGGAGAAATATCCTCTAGCCCCTGGGCTAACTGCAAATGCACTCCCTTCCCTTCTAGCCGCTGAGCGGGCCCCAACCGCAACCTCTTGACGGGGAGAAGTGAATCCAGCCCGTGCGACTCGAGAAAGTCCTTCACCACATCGATGGAGATGGCGAATCCCACGTCTTCCGCTTCTGTTAATTTCATGCGGACCACGCCGAGAGCGTAGCCTTCCTCATCGACCAACGGACCCCCGCTGTTGCCAGGGTTCATCGTCGCGTTGGTCTGGATGTAGCGCCCGCGACCCTCTTCATCGGCCCTCAGCGCCGATACCGTCCCCTTACTCGCACTAACGCGGGGGACGATCTCTGGAATCTTCACCTTCGCGACTTCCACCTCTTTACCGAAGGGATAACCGAAGACTTGGACCGGCTCATTGGGGCCAATCGCGGTGGAGTCCCCGAAGGGAACGTAAGTGAGATCGGCACCATTGATGGACAACACGGCGAGGTCGAGGGCAGGGTCGACGGCGTCTATCGATGCGATGAATCGGCGGGCGCCATCCCCATCCGGGCCGCCGGGCCCACCGGGCCCGCCAGGGAAGACGACCTCGACCTGCTCGACCTCCACCTTGATGGTCACTTCGGTGTCCCCCTCCTGCCGCGTGAGCTCGCGGTCACCGATCACGTGGTAATTCGTGAGCACGTGTCCGTATGGCGATATGACGAAGCCGCTCCCCGTCGCCAGCTCCACCTCCCTGCGCTCGATAGACTCTTCCCAGGTCTTTCGATACTCGGCGCGAATCTGCCCGATCACCCGGATGAAAACGGTGGCTGCGGCCGGTGAGCTAGGCTGGGCCACGAGCGGTGCCCCCCAGAGGCACACCAGGAGCCCGAAGGCGAGCTTTCTCATGCCCTCCAGAATAGCAGCTGTCGGGCACTGGGGTCAGATCGCCGCCTGGCCACCGTGTAGTAAAGCACTTCCCTGTTTTGGCGGCCGACAGCGTACGACTGCCGCGTCTGACCCGTTCCAGATAGGTTCGACCGGGTAGTGCGGACCCGGAGCCGGGAAGCGTCGATGTCTTCGAGACCGTGACGCCTCCACGGCTTGCCGGTAGATGTGCGAAAGCAGTCCGGCGGCCGCGACGTCGGTGTGGGAAATCGACTCCAGGGTGAGGGAAAAGGCGCTTCGGCATGGGCCACCGCCCACACCCGCGGGAAAAAATGTAGCAATGACGCGGCGAAACCATCCCTCAAGCTGGCGTGAACTTTGCAACTTTTCACACTTGACGCTTGACACCGAGACATCATCCGTAGTTTTGTGAGCCCCCGGACTGGGGGAGATAGGGCAGCACCCCACGCTGGTCCTTTATTTGTGGGACAGAACCCCCTTTCTGTTCCGTTAGCGGACAGTACCCCACGCTGTTCTTCCGCCTAAGAGTCCGTCTGCGACTCCTCGATGGAGGAAGTGCAAGTGATGGCGAAGAAGCTCGAACGAATCCGGAAGCTGCTCAGTCTCTTCATCCTCGTCACCTTCTTTTTGGAGACGACGGTGTTCGCTCAAGTCGCCCTGGTGCGCTCGGCGTTACCGGTGCGTTCAGTAAGCACCAAACCGATCTATTCGCCAGCCTCTTCGATCCCAACGGTGACGACAGCTCCCTCGACCCTAAGCGCCAGCACGCTCCCGCCTGCTGCTGCGACACCTGCCGCTCCGTCGACGGTCGTTGCGAGTAGCGCAACACAGCTGACCCTGCCCCCGATCGCCATCGTACGGCTCAGCCTCTCGAGCGACGACGAGCAAGGCGATCGCGATAGCCAGGCGGCATCAAGCAACGCCGACGGCCGTCGGGTCGCTTTTCAATCCAAGGCCAGCAACTTGGTGCCGGGCGACACCAACCACAAGCTCGACGTCTTCGTCAGAGACGAGCTGTCCGGCGAAACCTTCCGCGTGAGCGTGGCGAGTGACGGCACCGAAGCCAATAACGACAGCGAAGCACCCTCCATCAGCGCCGATGGGCGCTATGTGGCTTTCGAATCCAAGGCGTCGAACTTAGTTGCCGGTGACACCCGCGACAAGCGGGACATCCATCAGCGCCGACGGCCGCTTCGTGTCGTTCGAATCGAGAGCCACGAATCTCGTTCCCGGCCCGACCAACTCGAAGCAACAGATTTTCGTCCACGATCGAGACACCGGTGAGACGACCGTGGTTAGTGTCTCCACCGATGGAGTCCTAGGGAACAAAACCAGCAGCGACCCGGCCATCAGCGGAGACGGTCGATTCGTAGCCTTTCAATCGAAGGCGAAGAACCTCGTTCTCTTCGATACCAACGACAAACAGGATGTGTTCGTCCACGACCGGCAAATCGGGGAGACGACACGGGTAAGCGTCGCCAGCGACGGCAGCGAGGGTGATCGCGGCGGCGAATCCCCGTCCATCAGTTTCGATGGGCGCTTCGTTGCCTTCGCCTCCGATTCTAGAAATCTCGTCTTGGGCGACACGAACAAGAAAGACGACGTCTTCGTACACGATCGCGAGACGGGAGAAACGACCCGAGTCAGCATCCATACCGACGGCACTGAAGGCAACCGCAATAGCGGGGCGCCGTCTATCAATGCCAGTGGTCGTTTCGTGGCCTTCGAGTCGGACGCCACCAACCTCGTAGACGACGATACCAACAAAGACAAAGACGTCTTCGTTCACGATCGAAGCCGTGAGCTGACCATCCGGCTGAGCGTCGGCGAGCATGGTCCGGCCCGTCCGGGAAGCGACGACGACAGTAGTGATGACAGCAAGAGTGGCAACAAGAGTCGTGACGGAAAGAGCAAAGATAGTAGCAGCGATGATAGTAGCAGCGGCGACAGCAGTAAGGACGATAGCTCCAGCGGTGGTGACAAAAGCAGTGACGATAGCAGCAGCGACGACAGTGGCGATGACAGCAGTAGCGACGACAAGAATCGGGGTGACAGCAGCCGCCCCTCCATCAGCGCCGACGGCCGGTGCGTCGCATTTCAATCGAAATCCCCGCGGTTGGTGCCGGACGATACCAATCGGCGAGAAGATGTTTTCCAAGCCAAAGTGGAGCTGAATCGAGATCCGGAGGCCCTGGACGACTCCGTAACCACCGTCCAGGAGACACCGGTCGATATCAACGTCCTTGCGAACGACACCGATCCCGACGGCGATACGCTCACCGTCTTGGACGTCAGCGTGCCCGCGAACGGCACGGCCAGTATCAACCCGGACGGCACGGTCCAGTACGTCCCGGACAACGACTTTCGTGGCGTGGACACGTTTACCTACACGGTGGGTGATGGTCACGGAGGTACGGATGTCGCGACGGTGACCGTTGACGTGACGCCGCTGAATCAACCGCCTTCGGTGGATGCCGGGCCGGACCAAACGATCACCTTCCCCACGGATACCCTGACGCTGACGGGAACAGTTACAGACGACGGCCTACCGCCAGGAAGTGTTTTGACGATTTCATGGACTCAGGTGGACGGGCCGGTGGCCGTCGATTTCGGGAGCCCCGACCAGGCTCAAACCACGGCTCGCTTCAGCGTGGCCGGCGACTACATCTTGCGGCTCAGTGGCAGCGACAGTGAGTTCACCGTGAGTGACGACGTCAACGTCCAGGTGCTGCCTCCCGCCACCGTGGAGCTATCGGTGAGCGATGCCGTCATCGTGGAAGGCAGCGGCGGGATGGCCGAAGCGGTCGTACAGGTCAGCCTTTCGAGCGCCAGCACGTCGATAGTGTCGGTCGATTTCAGCACGTTCGACGGAACGGCCCGCTCGAGCTGCGACTACCTGACGCGGTTCGGCACTTTGGAGTTCGACCCGGGAGAAATGACCCAGACCGTCGAGGTGCCCGTCGTGGGCGACCTGGCGGGTGAGAACGACGAGAACTTCATGCTCGTCATCGGCAATCCGGTCGGAGCCCTCGTCATCGACGCCGAAGGAATCGTGACGGTCGAAGACGACGACGCGCCTAACAATCCGCCCGCCGCCCCTGCCGGCCGCTCTCCTCCCAATGGCGCGACCGGGATCGGGCTCGATCCGATCCTGTCCTGGACTTCGAGCGATCCCGACGGCGACCCCGTGACCCACGACGTCTTCTTTGGAACCACCTTCGATACGGCTGGCCAGAGCTGGTCCGAGCTTTGCGCGGTCAACGCCGGTCCGGGACCGCGAGCCGGTGCCGCTTCGGGCTTCGATGAGAACAACGATCGCCTCATCCTCTTTAGTGGTGAAGCGGGACCCAGCATCCATCCGGAGGACATTTGGATCCTTCAAAACGCCACCGCAACCGGCGGTCCTCCCACTTGGCTCACACTTGCCGCTACCAGCGGCCCGGTGGGAAGGGAGCAAGCGGCGAGCACCTACGATGCGGCGACGAATCGCCTCATCTTACACGGCGGATGCGCGGGAGACTGCAGCGTCGCACTTTCCGACACGTGGGTGCTCGAGAACGCCAACGGACTCGGAGGCGCCCCCGCTTGGGTTCGCCTTCCGGATGCTCCCGTTGCGAGAAGGGGTGCTGCTGTAGGGGCGCAATGGGAGTTGGAGTGGCGAACGGGAATCGTTTTCCGGTTCATCCCGCCTTCGAGGACTCCTAAATTCTTCGTTTCCGGTACTGTCAACGCCGCACGGAGGGGATCAGGCACACGACACCCGTCGAATTCGCCGCGACTCCGGCGAAAAAGCTAAGCAGCTTTGGGAATTAGAACTGGCTGTCCCGATCGAGATAAGCGATCTCAAAAGGAGCACGGACGGGTCCTTCTCGAGGCCGTGCTCGAGGAGGATGGACAGCGGTTAGGTGGGCCGGTTCTAGACGGAAGTAGACTTCAGCCGGAGTGGCGCCGGCCAACCCCTGGTGCGGTCGTAGGTGACTGTAGTAGTGAAGCCCTTGCTCGAGCCTTTGCTGAAGATTGGCTTTGACCAAGGGTTTGAAGGAACGAAGGCTCAAGGTCTCTTTAAGAGTTCTCCAGAGTCTTTCGATAATCGCGATGGAGCCGTACTGGCCTATGGCACCGAAGCGGTGCCGGATGCCGAGTCGGGGTAGCGTTTTGCGAAATCGCTTCGCAGTGAACTGCGTTCCTTTATCGGAAACGAAGTTTCTGGGAGTGCCGAACCGTTTCACCGCGGTTCGGAGCAATCGGGTCATGTGTCGAGCAGAGGGTTCTTTGCGAAAGACCCTGACAACGAGGGGCATGCGGGAGAAGACATCGAGGACAACGACCAGCTTGAAGGAGAAGAGTCGAAAGAGACTTGGGATGGTGGTGATGTCTGCCATCCAGATGTGGTTGGGGTGGCGAGCCCGGAGACGTGGGCCGCGCGTTGTTGCTGGGAGTGGGGACTTGGGCGGCTTTTCTTTCAGCATTCTCCCGACGGTTCTCTTGGAGATCTTCCAACCGACCCGAGCGAGGGTTTGGGCGATGGTTTCACAGCCACCGAAGCCGACGAGGCGCATGGTGTGGACGAGCTGGCGGACGACATCAGCAAAGCGCCGGACGGGAGGATTGGGTTTGACGAGCGAGCCCACCGTGTCGTCTCCGGGATTTGTCGCCACTTCCTGTTCCCATCGCGCCACGGTGTTTTTCGAGATGGCAAAGAGCTGGGCGGTTTCTTTCTGGGAAAGAGCCATCAGGGACTTGAGCTCGAGGATCTGAAATCGCTGGTGGGGGGTGTAATGAGGACGGCGCCTTTCGGGAATCTTTTGCCAGCGCTTGGCCAGAAGCTGGGCGACGGCTTGGAAATGGCGCGCCTCCATGGCCAACACCCGCAAGTCGGCGAAGGCGATTTGAAGGGGCTCCCCGGAGTTTCTGTATTGGGCGAGCTGGGACCCACTGACGAGCCCAAAGAGTCGGGTGGCTTTGATCAGGGCGCGTAGGGCATCGGCGTCGCGATCGGAGTGATTCGCAAGCGAGACGAGAAGGCGTTCGGCGTCAGAGCTCCCCTTCATGGTGGACCTTTCTTCTAACAATGTTGGGGGAGTGGGACTGAGATCAGGATAACACAGGGTGGGCGAGAGACGACGGGCGTTCGAAAAAAGAAGGAGGAGAGCACCGAAGTCGAGTTTTGAAATGCGCCTTGCGTTACGAGAGGGCAGCCGGCGTGCTGGAAGCGTGGCGGGTTGGAGGACTCAGCCGAGGATGGATTTCAGCGCACCCCGGAGTTTCTTTTGATCTGGCTCCTCTAGTCGTCCCAGCTTGCGGATGACCAAGCTTTTCTCGATGCTCGCCACCACGGGCTTTATGACCGAAGGCTTGAGTAGACCCGCCTTCTCCCAGTCGGCGACGGGGACCTCTCCGAAAAGGCCAGCAGGTTTCGCCTGTGAGGTGACGGCCATCAAGATGATATCGGGACGACTGCGTTGATAGGTTTCTGAGCTAATGACAATGGCGGGCCGCCTCTTTGAGGTCGTTTGGTCGGTAAATGGGAAGGGAACGAGAACTACGTCGCCGAAATCATAGCTGATCATAGTCAGCGTCGTCGGGGTTGTCCCAAACTCTTCGGAAGGACTCCTCGGAGAGTCTCGTTGCAGCTCGATTCAGCCGGCGATCTTCTTCCCGGTGCCGCAGAAAATCCACAAAATCCTCGACCTCGGCAACCTTCTCCGCGGGTAAGCTAAGGATCTTCTCGAGCAACGTTTGTTCAGCCACGACTTTCGTCTCCTCCTTCACCAATCCACCTTCAATGTATGTTCACACTCACATTTTACCTCGCTAGAGCGGCCTCAGTCGAGTGGCCGGGCAGGTGTTGGGAGGCCTCACCCTTTCGACTTCGAAGCCGACGGGTTCTCGGAAGTGGTGTATGCGGATGAAAGAAGACTCCGGGTCTTCGACGGCACGAACGGGACGGTGGTCTTCGAAACAGAGATCGGAAGCGCGACGCGGCTCGAGTACCCGATCATCGCCGACGTGGACGTGGACGGCAAAGCGGAGATCGTGGTGGTGGCGAACGAGTTCAATAATCCCACTCCCCTGGCGGGAATCTTCGTCTACGGAACACCTTCCGAAAGGTGGGTGCCCACCCGTAGCATCTGGAACCAACACACCTACCACATCACCAACATCAATGAAGACGGAACGGTCCCTCGGTACGGGTGGCAATGGGAGTTGGAGCGGGCGGTTTGGGGTCTCACGGCAGAGGAAATGGCCCTTCGAGAGGTGCTGCGGGACGGCTTGGGAGCTGCTTCGGGCCGCGGTCGTTGGATCTGGACACACGACGACCGTCGAATTCGCACCGAGATTGAGCGGAGAAGCTAAGCGGCTTTGCGAACCAGCACCGGAAGCATCTTGCCTGGATCGAGATAAGCGATCTCAAAGGGTGAATCGACGGGTCCTTCTCGAGCCCGTGCTCGAAGAGGATGGACGGCGGCGAGATGGGCAGGTTGTCGACCGAAGTAGATTTCATCGGGAGTGGCACCGCCCAGTCCCTGGTGGGGTCGAAGGTAAGTGTAGTAGTGAAACACTTGGTCGAGCCGGCGTTCGAGGTCTCGTTTGGTGAGGGGTTTGAACGAACGTAGGCGCAAGGTGTCTTTGAGGGTTCTCCAGAATCTTTCGATGGTCGCAATGGAACCGTGCCGACCAATAGCACCGAAGCGCTGCCGGGTGCCGAACCGGCGAAGGGTTTTGCGAAACCGCTTCGCGGTGAACTGGGTCCCCTTGTCGGAGACGAAGTGTCGGGGCGGGCCGAAACGAAGCGCGGCCCGTTGAATGAGCCGGCCCATTTGGCGGGCAGAGGGTTCTTTCCAGAAGACTTTAGCGACAAGGGGCATGCGGGAGAAGACATCGAGTACGACCACGAGCTTGAAGGAAAACAATCGAAAGAGACTCGGGATGGTGGTGATATCGGCCATCCAGATGTGATTCGGACGACGAGCCCGAGGAGCTCGACCCGACTTGGCTGTTCTTTCGGGAACGGGGGTTTGGGGAGGTTTTTCTTTGAACATTCTCCCGACGGAGCGTTTGGAGATCTTCCAACCGGCCCGACCGAGCGTTTGCGCGATCTGCTGGCAGCCACCGAAACCGTTAAGGCGCATGGTGTGGACGAGATGGCGGACGACATCGGCGTAGCGCCGGACCGGAGGCTGGGGACGGACGAGCGAGCCCACGGTTTCTTGTCCCGGGTGGGCCGCGACTTCCTGCTCCCACCGGGCCACCGTGTTTCTCGAGATCGCAAAGAGCTGGGCGGTTTCCTTCTGGGAAAGGCCAAGGAGAGACTTGAGCTCGAGGATCTGGAATCGCAGGTGTGGGGTGTAATGAGGCCGACGTCTTTCCGGAATCTTTTGCCAGCGCTCGGACAGGATTCGGGAGACGGCTTCGTAACACCGTGTCAGGATGGCCAGCCTTCGCACGTCGGCAAAGGCGATTTGAAGGGGCTCGTCGGAGTTTCTGTACTGGGCGAGCTGGGCTCCACAGGCGAGGCCAAGAAGTCGCGTGGCCTTGATCAGAGCGCGCAGGGCGTCGGGGTTGAGCTCGGGGTGATTCGCTAGCGTGACGAGAAGGTGTTCGGCGTCAGAACTCCCCTTCATGGTGGACCTTTCCTTTAATAGTGTTGGGGGAGTGGACTGAGATCAGGATAACACACGGCGAGTGAAGCCAGACGCCATCCGACGAAAGAAGGCGACAGCTAGGTCGAAGCGCTGTAATCCGCCCTCAGGTCAGGAGATGGCAACCGCCGGAGCCGTGGCGGTTAGATACTCAGCCCAGGACGGGTTACGGCGCGCGCGGGGTTCTGCTGATCGTGCTCTTCACGTGCTTCCCAGTTTACGGGGAACCAAGGTTTTCTCGATGCTCGGCGAGAGGGCTGGTTGACGGAAGGCTTGAGCAACCCCTTCCCACTCCTTGCCAAGACTTCATTCGTAAAGAGCTTGCCCAGGAAGTCAGGTTTTGACCGGTGAGGCGAGTTTGACTTTGAAGCTCCGAAAGTGCATACTTTCTTTGGAGGCTTTGGGGCGGCAACGTCTCATTGCCCTTTTTTATTAGGGCCTATCCTACCATCCTCTCAGATCGTCGATTACGGCGAAACTCCAGATTACGAAATCAGACGTACCTATCACCTACTGGCTCGGACCTCCGTGCATGGGTTACGCACGTTTCACTTCGCGCCTGGCCCACGGCGCGATAAAATAGGCTCTTTGGGGCAAGAAATGGCTACGTTCTACCTGACCACCGCGATCGACTATGTCAACAGCCGCCCACACCTCGGGACGGCCTACGAGAAGATCACAGCCGACGTCATCGCACGTTACAAACGCCTCGCCGGGGTGGATACCCACTTTCTGATGGGCAACGACGAGCACTCCCTCAACGTATACAAAAAGGCAAGCGAGGAGGGCCTGGAACCCCTGGCCTACTGCGACAAAATGGAAAAGGAATTCCGGGACGTTTGGAGGCGCCTGGACATCTCTTACGACGACTTCATTCGTACCACCGAGGAACGACACCGCATCGCGGTCACCACTCTTCTGGAGCGTATCCGTGACGCCGGGGACGTGTACGACGGGGAGTACGAAGGCTGGTATTGCGTTTCCTGCGAGAGCTTCAAGCAGGAAAAAGACCTAGTCGATGGAAAGTGTCCGATTCACAACACCGAGCCCAAGTGGATCAAGGAAAAGAACCACTTCTTTCGGCTCTCCAAGTACCAGGAGCCGCTCTTGAAGCACTATGCGGAGCATCCCGAGGCCCTCGAGCCCGAGATTCGCCGCAACGAGATTCTTCGCGTCATCGAGGGTGGACTCGATGACATATCGATAAGCCGCGAAAGCCAGAAATGGGGTATCCCGGTGTCCTTCGACCCGGATAGCGTCGTCTACGTCTGGTTCGATGCGCTCATCAATTACATTTCTGCCGTCGGATTCGGACAAGACGACAACCTCTTCGCGCGGTGGTGGCCGGCCGATCTCCATGTCATCGGCAAGGACATCACTCGTTTTCACTCCATCATCTGGCCCGCGATGTTGATGAGCGCCGGTGTACCAGTCCCCAAGCAGGTCTTCGGCCATGGATTCGTTTACTTCAAGGGCGAAAAAATGAGTAAGTCCTTGGGCACCGTCGTCGATCCACTGGATGCGGCGGATCGGTTCGGGCCTGATCCCCTGAGGCTCTATCTGGTCCGCGAGATCGCGTATGGCCAAGATGGAGACTTTTCCTGGGAGCGGTTTGAAACTCGTTACAATGCTGATCTCGCCAACAACCTGGGCAACCTCCTTAGTCGCATCGCCGCGATGTCGCAGAAATATCGCGACGGGGAGCTTGGCTCACCCACCGGCTCGCCGGGGCGGCTGGCGAAGATCGCAGAGGAATCGCTTAAAAGTTACCGGGAGGCGATGGATCGCTTCGCTCTGCAGGACGGCGCGGCGGCCGCTTTCCGCCTCATCGACGCGACCAACGAGTTCATCACCGAACGTCAGCCGTGGACCCTAGCCAAGGAGTCGTCGAAGGAAGAAGAGCTTCGCCAGGTCCTTTACGCGTCCGCAGAGGCGCTTCGCATCGCAGCGACTCTGTTGTTCCCGGTGATGCCAACTTCGTGTGCGGCGATCTTGAGTAGATTGGGGATCGCCAAGCCTGCAGCCGAGCTACGCCTCGATACCGACGCCACCTGGGGCAGCGCCGGCACGCTTACGACCAGGAAGGGAGAACCGCTCTGGCCACGATTAGAAACCAGCAGCCCTGAGCCCACGCGGAGTCGCCCGCCGGCCGCGGCGAGCCTGCCGAGCGGAGGCCAGCGGCCGAACGAGGAGTGAGGCCGCAAGTTAGCGTAGCCGACGGAGCGTGAGGCGTTGGGGGTGGGGCCCCAACGCCAGCAATGAAAGTCCCACAACAGGAGGACCATGAAGACCAGAACTTTTTTCGCGGCACTCGCCGTGTTACTCCTAGGCACTGCCTCCCGGTTGGCCGCCCAGAGTCTCGACGAGTTCGAAAAATCGGTCACCGAGCATACGCTCGAGAATGGAATGAGATTCTTCATCGTGGAGCGGCGCGAGATCCCGGTGGTGTCTTTCCACATCTACGCCAACGTCGGCTCCGTCGACGAAGAAAACGGCATGAGCGGCATGGCTCACATGTTCGAGCATATGGCCTTCAAAGGCACCAAAGACATCGGCACCACCGACTACGTCGCGGAAAGAAGCGCGCTGGACAAAGTGGACGAGTTGGTCGCCGCGATTCAAGAAGAGCGGTTAAAGGGTGATGGAGCCGACACCGAGCGCCTCAAGGGACTTGAAAGCGAATTCAAAGAAGCCCAACGCGCCGCCAACGACTTCGTCATCAACAACAAGTTCAGTGAGATCGTCGAGGAGAACGGTGCGGTGGGCCTCAATGCCACAACCTCGATGGACGCCACCCGTTACTTCTACAGCCTTCCCTCCAACAAGCTCGAGCTCTGGTTCTCGCTCGAGTCCGACCGCTTCTTGAATCCAGTCTTACGCGAGTTCTACAAGGAGAGGGACGTCGTCATCGAAGAACGACGGATGCGAGTCGAGAGCCAGCCGGTCGGAAATCTTCTCGAGGACTTCTTGTCGGTCGCTTACAAAGCCCATCCCTATAGCCGGAACACGATCGGATGGTACTCTGATCTAGATAACCTCACACGACCAGCGGCGAGGGAGTTCTTTCGCCGCTTCTATACTCCTTCGAACTTGACGGCTTTCATCGTAGGGGATGTCGATCCCCAGGAGGTCATCCGCTTTGCGGAGCTCTATTTCGGTCGACTCCCCGAAGGTCCACCGCCACCGGGCTTATGGACACGTGAGCCTCCTCAAGAGGGTGAACGGCGGACCACCGTCTATGCGCAGTCTCAGCCTCTTGTCCTCATGGGTTACCACAAGCCCGACGTGACCCATCGCGACGACGCCGTTTTCGACGCCGTCCAAGACATCCTGTCCGGCGGGCGTACTTCTCGGCTATACCGAACCTTAGTTGAGGACAAAAAGATCGCGGTAGCCGCCGGCGGTTTTCCCGGGTTTCCAGGAAACAAGTACGCGAACCTATTCGTATTCTTCGCCTTTCCCACCCCTGGCCATACCAACGAAGAAAGCGAAAAAGCCATGCTAGCTGAGATCGAGCGGCTTAAGACCGAGCTCGTCACCGAAGACGAGATCGAGCGGCTCAAACACCGCGCCAGGGCTCGCCTCATTGCGCAGCTCGATTCCAACTCCGGCCTAGCGAGCCAGCTCGCCGCCTACCAAGTCCTTACCGGGGATTGGCGCAACCGTTTTCGCACGCTGGAAGACATCGATAACGTCACGCGAGAAGACATCCAGCGCATCGCCCAAACCTATTTCACCGAGCGGAATCGGACCGTCGGCTATTTATTGACTGACCGGGCAGAACAGCCCACTGGCCGCTAGGAGGGGTGTCATGAGAAGACAAGCGCGACGAAACCACCGCCTCACCAGCCTTCTTTTAGCCATCGGCATCTTGCTCTGCTGGAGCGCGACTGCGGACGCTCAGAAACCCTACGATGAGCTGACGTATCCCGCCCTCCGCGACGTTCAGGTTCCCGACGTCGACCGGACCGAGCTTCCGAATGGGATGGTGCTTTATCTTCTCGAGGATCACACGCTACCGAAGGTCCGCGGCTTCGCCCTCATACGAACCGGTGACCTCTGGGAGCCATCGGACAAGGTCGGTCTTGCCAGTATCGTCGGGCAAGTCATGAGAACGGGCGGAACGACAACTCGTAGCGGAGACGAGATCAACGAGATCCTGGAAGACGTCGGCGCCTCGGTCGAGACCGGTATTGGCGGAAGTTCTGGCTCCGCTTCCTTGTTCGCTCTCAAGGAGAACCTCCCCATGGTCCTAGAGGTCTTCGCCGACATACTCCAGAACCCAGTCTTCGCCCCGGACAAGATCCAGCTGGCCAAGGTGATGATGCAAAGTGGCATCGCACGGAGAAACGACGACGTCGCGGGCATTGCGAATCGGGAGTTCCAGCAACTACTTTACGGAAGCGACAGCCCTTTTGCCCGAAACGTAGAGCACGCCACGATCGCCAACATCACTCGAGAGGATATCGTTCAGTTTCACGCGCGCTACTTCCACCCCAACCAGATCGCCCTCGGCCTCTGGGGGGACTTCGAGAGTGACGCGGTTCGAGCACAGGTCGAGAGAATCTTTGGTTCCTCGAAACGCAAGAACGTCGACATCCCACCGGTGCCCAAGGTCGACACCGCCCTCGAGGCCTCCGTTAACTACGTCTCGAAGGACGACATCAACCAGACCAATCTCCGCATTGGCCACCTCGGTGGCCGTCGGGACGACCCCGATTATTTCGCAATGAGCCTCATGGCTGAAATTCTGGGAGGAGGGTTCTCTTCTCGCCTGTTCAAACTCATCCGATCGGAGCAGGGGCTCGCCTACCGTGTTGGCGCCTCCTGGAATGCCGCCTGGGATCACCCCGGCACTTTCTCGGTCGTGTGCAACACGAAATCCGAGACCACCATGCAGGCGACCACCGAGATCCTCAAGGAAGTTCGACGCATCACCGAGGAGCCGGTCACCGAGGACGAGCTTCGCCTCGCGAAAGACGGGATCTTGAACTCCTTCGTGTTCAACTTCGATTCGAAGGGTGAAATCGTCAGCCGTTTGATGATCTACGAATACTACGGCTATCCCGTGGATTTTTTAGAGAAGTATCGTTCCAACGTCGAGAACGTGACCGCGGACGACATTCTCCGGGCGGCCAAGAAGCACATCAAACCGGACGACCTCACTATCCTAGCGGTGGGTCGAGGGCAGGACTTCGACAAGCCTCTCGACACTTTGGGTGACGTCAACACCATCGACATCAGCATCCCGCCCCCGTCCCAAGGAGCCAAAGGGGAAGTTTCCGGCCGATAGGCGTCCGTTCGTCCGCTCAGCCGAATAGAGCGCTAACAATAAACCAGAACGCGATGTAAAAGATGACGCCAATGCCGCATACCGCCGCGGCGCGGCCGATGTCCGTGTAGCTCAACGCCGCCTTGACGGCAAACACGGTGGCGACGATCATCCAAACACTCGCCGCAAATACCAAAAAAGGGCCGAGTACGGGAACGACCCCCAGGATCCGAGCGATGCCCGGCGCCGCGCCGAAACCCATCGGCCTGAGAAATTTATTGAAGTCGGCTTCCGTTTGGCCTTCGGGTAGGAGCTTGGTCCCTACGACGAAGACGACTCCCGCCAAAACGACCCAGGTGACCAAACCACGAATCACACCTCCGACGACACCGATTCCCCCCATACCTCCAATTCCCGCCGCGAGGGCGGAGAGGGCGACCACTCCGATCGCCTGGTTGAAAGCGTTGGGATCCGCGCGGATCTCTGCGTACGCGCGGGGATCGAGCCTTGCCGCGCCGACTATCCTCTGCTGGAAACTCGCCATGTGCTCCCTCCTGTTATGAAACTCTCATGGTACTCGCATCGGCGCTTTACTTGGTCGCGTTGAAGGCCTTCAAAACCTCTAATAAGTCACTACTGGTATAGGTGATCTCCCAGTCCCCGGTCCTAGTCGCCCCCGGGTAGAGCGCACCATCGTTGATCGTTTCCTCACGCTTCAGCTGGAGTTTCATTGTGTAGGGTGGGCTCAACGTGTACGGCTTGTACTGTGCCCGGTTCCGGACCGCCTTTTCGACACCCTCACGGATCCGCTCCCGTGCGACTTCGGGGTGCAGATTTACGGCTACCGGACCAATAGCCTCTTTCACCGCGACCGTCTCGATATCGCCCACCAGTCCCTCCATTTGCTCACAAACCGCCTTGTCGCCCGCGACGAATACAACCGGGACGTTGTAGAGCCCCGCGATGAGAGCGTTGTAGCCGCCCTCGGGTAGAGAAACCCCATTGATCGAAAAATCCGACACGTTCCCGTTCGATGTGTGCTCCAGAATGGCGTCCGGTGTTCCCGCCTTGGCGTGATAGCCGATGAATATTGCGGCATCGAAGGACGCATCGATTGGCAGCATCATGTTCTTAGGCCCCGGGGCGAGCCCGCGCACAAGAAGGGCGTTCCGATTCAGCTCTTCCGGAAGCAGGTTCGTCTTCGAGCCGTGGGAGTCGCGCACCACCACCTCGGTCGCTCCTGCGGCCAGCGCGCCTTCGATGGCGGCGTTGGCTTCCTTGGTCATGACCTTCCGGAAGTATTGATATTGGCTCCCCGAACTGCCCGTATCCTCTCGGTCTACGACGCCGGTAAGGCCCTCCATGTCCACAGAGATAAAAACCTTCAACCCACTTTGCGCCGCGCCGAAGGTGGCGAGGCAAAGATAAGCCATAACGGATACGATCCAAGTCAGTCGTCTCATCCTCACCTCTCCATCCATCCCGATGAATCTTCTCCTGCCGGGGCGTTCTTCCTGATGTGCTCCGCCATCGATTTGATGAGCTCAGCATTCGTCATCGGGCGCCAACCGTGTCCCTTTTTCGGGCGACCATGATGTACTTCACCGCCGTAGTACGGATCCTTGGTGCTCTCTAAGAAGTCCTCCATCAGGTAGACCGCGTAAGGCAGATAAAACTGATCCATTTCTGGATTGTACAGACGGATCTTGCCCACGAGGTCGGGACCGATTTCGGACCAATTGGTTTCGGTGTAGTGGCGCAGATCGTAGCCCTTGTCTTTCATGTACTGCGCGACCTCGTGGTCGAGCTTACCGGTCTTCTTGTCCCAAAGGAGCTTCGGATAACCGTCGCCTCCGACGGGCCCATACGCCGCGTTCCAAATGTCGAGCTGCCCTCCCGACCTCCCCTTCGTACCTTGCGCCAGCTCGAGCTGGCTTATCTGCCGTACCTTGCCGACCGGCTGGCCTTCGGTCGTTCGCTGGAACATCCGCTCTGGCGCGCCCGGCACCGAACCCGGCACGATGAACGCGTTGTCGTCCTCATAGATGTTGATGAGCTGGTAACGGCGGAAATCGATAGGGTCGGGAAAAAATGTCCACGTTCCGCCGAAGAATTTTGGGTGGTAGACCTGAAGTGCCAAGGACGTCCACCCCCCGGTGGAGCCTCCGGTGAGGACCCGCGCATAGGGTTTCGGGATGATGCGGAACTTCTCCTCCAGGTATGGGATGAGCTCCGTCAGGAGTGCGTCTCCATACGGTCCGTTGTTCGCGGAGTTCACGCCGTAGGAATCGTCAAAGTAGGGCGTTGGGTGCTGGAATGTGATCGCAAACATACGGGGAAACGAATCCCCGCCCCAGGCTTTGTAGAAGTCGTAACCCGTGTCCCTCTTGCCGCCCGCGGCCACCATCATGTCTTGGAACAGATCATTCTGCTCGGGCGGCTCGGTCGCGAAGCCGAAGGCGGGATCCAGGCTGAAGTGATTCTGCTGATACACAACCGGGTAGTAGACATCCGGATTATCGTTGTAACCCTTCGGGAGCAGCACCGTCGCGCCGATTTCGATCGGATGTCCCCAGAACGCGGTCAGCAGCTTGCTTTGAAACTTGACTCGCTTCACCCACTCCGTGTCTTTCGGCTCCGGCAGCGGAGGGATGGTGTCGTCGAGCTCGAGGGTGATGGTCTTGCTCTCGGTGGGATCGAGATAAACCCGTTTCGATCTACTGACGAGATTACCCGGCGAGAATGCCCAGCGCTGGCCTTCCCACTGATCCATGGGAGCCCAAATGACGTGACCATCCGAACGTCGAAACTCGGTGTACACATGGAGAACGGCCTGGACGTAATAGTCCCCGGCCGAGAGCCCCTTCAAGCTCCACAACGGATATCCGACGGCGGTGGAGTCCACCACTGCGCTCTGACCTGGCTCCAAGCCCTCCACGTCAGCGGCAAAAAAAGGCATGCGACCGTCTCGGCGCCGCGCCGAGTTGTACGCGGCGATGCGCGGAACCGGGTCATCGGTCGGACTCACCGCGAGGAACATTCGTCCCGTGAGTGGCCCGTCGCTCAGAGACTCGCCGAATGAGATCTCGAAGCGCAGCCCGACATCCTGGGATATCGCCGAGGCCGTCGATGTCCTCCATAAAAGGCCGAGACTCAACACTCCTATCAGGACAACACTTTTAACTCTCAATGAGGGTTCTCCGTTCTCTGACCGGCTGTTAGGCTAATCGAACGGAAGGCGTGCGGCAAGCGCACCTTCTTGCAGGGGGGAGGATCGAGTCGGGGTGGATTTCAGACGAGATCCAACTCTCGTTCTGTGACTACGAACATGAGCTCGTGGTTTCCGATGCGAAACTCAGAGCGGTTCTGCAAGGGCGCCTGCGTGACACGGCTACCATCAACGTGGGTGCCGTTGGTGCTACCGAGGTCCTGCACCATGGCGTCGGTACCACAGATCTCGAGGAGCACGTGCTGGCGCGAGATCTCGGTATCGTCCAGACAAATATCGCACTCGTCACGGCCCAGGGTAACTCGCGACTTGTCAATCGTGAGGATACTCCCAGCTTGACAGCCCTTGAGAATGACGAGGGTATATTTCTTATCGCTGGCTAGTTGCCCGCCGGAAGCATTCTTCCTTTCCAAGGGCGTCCCCGTTATGTCTCCCGCGAAAGGCATCGTCAGTTCCGGCAACTGCATGCGGACGCCGCAACGTGGGCACAGGGCCGCTACACCAAGGACCCGAGGAAGATCCTCTTCAGAAATTTCGCAATGACAATCCCGGCATCGGATACTCATTCAAGCCTCGCGCGACCAGGTTAGCAGGCATATAACTTCGACGCGGTGATCCATCACACGGTACGACCCCGTCTGGTTTGCGTGGTACAACACCTACAGTGAACCCACGGTCGATCGTTCGACGCCAGCCCCCCTGATTTCTTTGTTAAAATGCCTCCGCTCATAGGAGGACTACCCCATGCGGAAACATCTTCTGTTGACGGGATGGCTTGCCGGGCTCTTCTTGCTGCTGGTCCGACCGGCTCTCGGTGCCGCGGAGGAGCGCGAAGTCGTCATCCTCTACACCAATGACTTCCACAGCGCCATCGATCCCATCCCAGCCTACTGGCACGACGAACGGCCCATCCCGCACCTCGGCGGTGCCGCGGAGTTAATGACTTTGGTCGAGCACATTCGGAAGCGCGAAGCTAAAGTGGGAAACCCAGTCTTCCTCTTCGACACCGGAGACATGTTCACCGGCATGCTTTCCAAACTCACCAAGGGCGAAGCGCTCATGGAAATGATGCACACAATGGGTTACGACGCCCTCGGGATCGGAAATCACGAGTTCGACTACGGCTGGGAGAACTTTCGGAGGCAGATGTTCCGGGTGCCCTTTCCGTGTCTCGGCGCGAACATCTTTTTTAAGACAACCAGAAACTATGCCCTCAATAAATCCGCCGGGCGCCTGTGGATCGATGCCAAGACTTACGAGATCGCGCAGTTGGAGTTCGAGCTTCTCGACAAGGTCAAGATATGGTGGGGATTCATTGGATCCATCAGGCAGATGCGGGGCCGCTTACAGCGAGCGCCGGTGGACGGCTATCAAGACGTCTGGCTCCCCAGTCGTTTCGACATCTACATGAACGGGTGGATTTTCTTCAAGACCCTCCATCGGAACGAGAAGATGGAATGGACTGACTTCCGCAAGCTCCCGGAGCAGGCTCAGCAAGCAGCCGTCACCAGCAATCCGTAGCCACGTTACGGAGCTCAAGCCGCCCGATACACATCCGCGTTCTCACGGATCCCTTGTAGCGTCACCCGATAGCAATTCTTGCCGACGACGAGAATCCCTTGTGCCTTTCCCAACTCGACGTTGTCAACGCTGAGCTCGTCCGACTCTTCCCACTCTAACGGCGTGTCGGTCTGGCAGTAGAGCTTGTGGTCGAACTGGGCTTCCGGATGCACCTTGCTGTCATGGACATGAACGGTCGGGAAGAAGATCTTTTTCACGTCACGCGTCGGGAAAGAAAACGCCATCGGGTGCGCGTGTTGGGCGTTCCCGGCGGTTAGCTTGAAGACCGCGAACCCGAAGTCATCGTACTCACCGACTTCCCGCCAAAGCTGATCGGGAAGCCGGAACCGCGGGTCCAGGCGTGCGAAGTCCGCGATGGTGGGAACGAAAGACGCTTCGAACGCCCCGACTTCTTGCACCTCGAGCAAAGCCGGGGCGGCGACCGGTTCCTCGGAGAGTTCCTCAATCAATCCGAGGTCCGCTGATTCCGGAAAAAGCCGGTCCAAGTCCTTGAAAAACCCTTCGTAGGACTCGAGGTTGACGAAATGGACCGCATCCTCGGCGCTCCCGGGGACTACCGGTATGGGGAGCACCATCGCGACGTCCGCGGCCGCCGAAAAGGTCATCTCGTAGACCAGGAATTGTCTCTCCTCTTCGACACGCCCAAAGATCTTGGTGCCGTGCACCTCTCTTACCGGACCGCTAAAGCAACACATTTTTCCCCCTCCATATTTCCCTGCCTCTGAACTGTCTTGATTTCTTTCAGAATACCGGACTATTCCGTTCTCGCAAACTGGCTACACTGGTGTTCCGATGCTAGGATGCGTCCGGAGGGAACTGGAGGACGTACTTGGAAGAACAAGAGCGACAAGAGTATCTCAGAACCCTTAAAGAGACTCCGTCACGGCTCAAGGGGACCCTCACAGGCGTTCCCAAGAAGCTCCAACAGTGGAACCCGGCTCCCGGCAAGTGGTCCATCCTACAGATCATCTGTCACATGCGGGATATGGAGAAAGAAGCGTACATCACGCGGTACAAACGTATCCTGGAAGAGGACACCCCTTCCCTGCCCGATCTCGATGGGGACACTTTGGCGCTCGAACGAGGTTACGAGGAGCTCAAGCTCGGCGAAGTCGTGCGTGATTGGAAAAACGCTCGCAAGGAAAGCCTCAAGCTCCTCAGGAGAGTCAAGGGTGGTCAGTGGCAACGCGTCGGCACTCACGAAGCCGACGGCTCCTTGACCATGGAAGAGCTCCTACATCGTCACGCGGTAGGAAACGATCGGGCTCACCTCACCCAGATACAGGCCATCAAACAGCGATGGGACATTCTGTCGAAGCTCGAGGGCGCCCCCGCCGAGCTCATAGCCCTGATGCGCGATCTCTCTAGCGATGTCTTGAGGCGAAGCCCCGGCTCCGGAGAGTGGTCGATCATCGAGACCGCATGCCATATTCGTGACGTCGAGCAATTCTACGCGGAGAGGTTTACCAAGATCGCACACCTCGATCGTCCGCGTTTTTGGGCCATGAACAGCGAGCGCCTTGCCACAGCGAGACGCTACCGCGAGGCAGACCTCAAGTCAGTGGTAAAGGAGTTCCGGCAACGTCGTAGCGACACGCTGACGCTGCTCAGGGCGCTTCCGCACCCGATCTGGCAGCGAACCGGGATCCACCCCGAGCGGGGTGAAACGACCATCGAACAGCTAGCGATTCGGTTGGGCCAGCACGACCGGAGGCATCTTGGTGAGATCCGCGCCCTGAAGAAAAGATGGCTTCCATCCTTCAAACCCTCTCCCTCTGAGAGAGGGTAGGGTGAGGGATTACAGGAGAGGGATTGAAGGACTAAGAGACTAATATTTAGCGGTTATCCACTTCGAACAACTTCAGGAAGTCCTCGGCGGCTGCCGGGGATACTTTCGCAACCGCAAGGTTTTCGTCTACATGAGCCCGCCTCTTCATACCGACGAGCGCCGTCGTGAGTCCCGGCGTCGAACGAGCGAATTGGAGTGACCTCTGGGTGTCGCTGGTGAGGCCCTTGAAGAGCTTTCCCAGCCAGTCCGGCAGCCCTTTAGTCAGCCGACCCTGACCGATCGATGCGCTCGACATCACGGCCACGCCCAACTCCTCGGCGGCCGATAGAGCCGAGACCGACTTTCCGTTGAGCGGCTGGTTTTGTTCCGTTAGAGCCTCGGTCATCGCCAAACTATAAGGTAGCTGAACGAAACGGCAGTGGTGCTTCTCACCCCCGACCTCCCTGGCCAAGGAGATGACCGATTCGAGTGACAGAAAGCTTTTGGCCGTAGGCGGCTGTCGGTACCCTCCCCACGTTGCGGTGCCGTAGTATTGGATCTTTCCATCGGACGTCGCCTTCTCCAGTAACTCGAATACCGCTCGCAACCGCCGGCTGAGCTCCTCGCTCGAGACCTCGGTAAGCTGCATCTCAGGGTTGTGAACGTAGTAGATGTCGATCGTCTCGACGCCGAGGTTGGACAGACTGCGATCGAGCTGATTCTCTAGGAAGTCAGGTGTGATGACCTGGCACTCACCTACGATATCCTCCGGGCGCACCACTCCGGGTCCCAAGTAGGTTTTCTCGAGATAGTCCGTCACATCAGGAGGCGATTCGTTCTCAAAGGGGATGAACCCTCCCTTTGTCGCCACCACCACCTGCTCTCGCGGGATGTTCTGCTTGGCAAGCTCGCGCAGAGCATCGCGAATGTTGCGTTCGCTCCGCTGACAGCGATAGTTGATGGCCGTATCGAGGACGTTGCAACCCGATTGGACCGCCTGGACCACGGCACTGCGATAGAGGTCGTCGGTGGTGTCGTCGTTTCGACCCAGGTATGTGCCTAAACCAATCGAGGAGAGCCAAAGACCCTGTACTTGTCGAAAGTGGCGTTCCGCAACTCCTTCGCGTACGCGCTCGTCGGCGTAAGTCTTGGTCCCCTGGACCGTGGCTCCAGCCATGCCCCCTCCCCCCTCCTTGGATGTCTGTCGGCGAGGCATGATGATACCTCTCCCACCACCCCAGGCCAACCCATATGGCCACTCCCCTTGACATCCTACGGAGCTACTCTACACTCCTGTCGACGCTCTAGGGGACTAAAATGAGCCCCCTTTGCACGGAAAAGGAGACGAAGGTCATGACAGATGCACGTTTGGTCCTACCCCTTTTGTTCGTGGGCTTCTTGGGCTCCGCCTCCGCGGGCGGTCCTGAGCCGGTAGAAACCCTCTTGGGATTCGATCCCGTCCTCTTGACCGAGGGAAAAGAGGTTCTCGGCAACGAGGAGATCTCGCTCACCCGAGAAGGGTTTCGGTATCACTTTGCCAACGCTAGGAACAAATCGACCTTCATGGGTGATCCGGAACGTTACGGCATCCAGATGGGCGGCCTCTGCGCGCGACTCGGGGAGAGCGTCCCGGGCGCTCCCGACATGTACACCGTCCACGCCGGTCGGATTTATCTCATCGCCAGCGAAGAGTGCCGCGAGCTCTTCGAGGCAACGCCGTCAAAGTATCTCGAACCTGACCTCCCCATGTCCCCTCGTACCGCCGACACCGTCAAAAAGGGTCGGGAGCTCATTCAAGAAGCGGTCGAGGCCACCGGCGGCGCACACGCCATCGACTCTCTCGCAAGTTATGAGGCGGTGGGTACGGTACCCGACGCGTCCCGGGAACGGCGCATCAAGACGACGTTCACGATTCTCTTCCCCGATCATCTCCGACTAGAAAGGGAAACTCCCAACTACGGATCGATTGCGACCATCACCGTAGGGAACGACGCCTTCGAGGTTCGTCCAACTGAAGTTCGAGCCTTCAGCAAGGCCCAGCGTGTCAATTTCCGAAAGACAATGACCCGCAACGTGCTGAGCTCCTTGCAAGCTCGCAACGAGCCTGAGTACAGCGCGGTATACACCGGCTCGGACGAAATCAACGGAAAGCGTGTGGGAAAGGTCGCGGTGGATTTCGGCGGGCAACTCCTAACCCTGGGCATCGAATCAACCACCGGCCGAGTCTTGACCCTAGCTTACCTGGGCCGCGGCCCCGAGGGCGATTACGGGCAAGTCATGCAAACATTGTCCGACTATAGGACCATCAACGGAGTGACACTCCCTTTCAAGACGAGCACGACATTCAACGGCCAGCCAGTGCCTCAAATGTCATTCACTGCAGAGTCGATCACACTCAACGGGAAGATTTCCACCGAAGCTTTCGAGAGACCGACCGATTGAAAACCAGCTAAATAACGTTGTACTCGGGAATCGACGGTGGCCCACGGAACCTCTGGATCGAGTACGGAGTGAGGTCGACGCTCTGGGCCTGGCCCTCCATAATCAGCTCCGCGATCGAAAGCCCCACAGCGGGAGCATGCATCATGCCATGGCCGCTAAACCCGTTGGCGCAGATGAAATTCTCGAGCTCCGGAACAAGACCGAGGATGGCGTTGTGGTCTGGTGAGACTTCGTAAAGGCCGGCCCACCCCGTTTTGATCTCCGCCTCCGAAAGGGCGGGCATGCGGTGGGTCGCGTGCTCGCTCACGGTGGCGAGCCAATCCCAATCCACCTGTTGATTGAAGCTGGCTGGTTCGTTCCGGTCCGACTCCCCCATCAACATCCCGCCGCTTTCCTTGTGCATGTAAACGCCCGTGCCCCAGTCGATGAGCATAGGAAAGCTGTCTGGCACCCACGTCAATGGCGCGGTTACGAAGACCATCCGACGGTAGGCTTCTACCGGAATCTCGATACCGGCCATCTCTCCGACTCTCGCCGCCCAGGGCCCGGCCGCATTGACCACCGTACCCACGTCCCAGCGGTCCCCATTCACGATCAAACCCTGCACGCGGTTGGATGCGACGTCCATCGCGGATATCTCCACCGAAGTCTCGAACAAAGCGCCCATCTCTTTGGCTTTCTTGGCATAGCCCTGCACGATGGCCGCAGGGCTCGCAATTCCGTCTTCCGCCCCGAAGGTCGCGCCCACGAGGTCTTCGGTCTCCATCTCCGGCACGATGCGTTTGGCCTCCTCGACCGTCAGAACCTCAACCGGAACACCCAGCTCTTGCTGCTTGGCGGCGTTTTCGCGAAAGGTCTCGAGCTGGCTCTCATCGGAAAGCACAAAGAGGTAGCCGTTCTGTCTAAAATCGACGGGCACTCCGATTTCTTCTTCGAAGCGTTTCAACGCTGCGATGCTGAGCTTGGACATTGCCACGTTGGCGGCGGTCGTAAATTGAAGCCTAACGCCGCCCGCGCACTTGGCAGTCGAGCCGGCTCCCAAAGCCTCCTCCCGCTCGAAGACCACGACGTTTTTAGCGCCGCTCGCGGCGAGATGATAGGCGATGGAGACCCCCATGATGCCTCCTCCGACGATGGCGACCTCGGCAGTGCGTTTCAAGGTTGCTAAGGGTACGGGGAATCGAGAGCTGGCGCAATTGGCTCAATAATGCCCCGTTTGACAGCGTTGGTGAGGGAATCATAGGGTTTCGAGACATGAACTTGTCGGCTCTTCGCCGCTTGGCATTCGCCCTCGTTCTTCCCGGCATCGCCCAGAGTAGTCCGGAACTTCACATCGATGCGGGAAGGCTGCAGCGGCTTCTCACTGACCTTTCGGAGTTTGGCGAGAATCCCGAAGGTGGTGTTTCGCGACTCGCCTTTTCTCGAGCCGATCGCGACGCTCGAGCGTGGCTGGTCGACCTGATGAAAAGCTCGGGGCTCGAAGTCTGGGTCCTCGATGAAGCCGTTCTCGCAGATATGATCGCTCTCATACCGAGCCCGCTTTAGCCGACACGCAGCTCAAGGAGTTCATTGAATCGGTTGCTCGGGAAGCCGACTTCTCGACCCTCCGCCTGCCGAGTGGCGCCGGTCACGACGCCCAGGTCCTCGCCAAGCATGGGATCCCTATCGGAATGATCTTCGTTCCGAGTCGAGACGGCGTCAGTCACTCACCCAAGGAATGGACGGACTGGGTCGACTGCGCCAGGGGGGCGGAAGTGCTCTACCGAACCATTAGAGCCTTGGATAACCGCTGAATCACGAACCAACATCGTGATGACGCTCCAGTCGGTTGTCAGCCTGTTTGGTCTGGCTCTCGGGACGGGGCTGGTGTTTGCGCGCTTTTCGCGACCCTGTGTGAGGATCTTGTTTAGCAGGAACGCGATCGTGGCCCCCTACCGAGGCATAACGGCCCTCCAGTTCAGGATCGCCAACCAACGCAAGACCCCACTCATCGAGGTCGAGGCACAGGTTATCTTCAGCCGTATGGTGAACGAAGACGGACGTCGAGTGCGCCGCTTCCATCGGCTTCGTCTCGAGCGAAACAAGGTGACGTTCTTTCCCTTGACCTGGACGACCGTTCACCCAATCGACAAAGAGAGTCCTCTCTTCGGACTCACCGGTGAGGAGTGTGAGTCGGCAGAGGCCGAGATTCTAGTGCTTTTGACTGGAACCGAGGAGACTTTTTCTCAAATGGTCCACACACGTTCCTCTTACAAACCGGACGAAATCGTGTGGAATGCAATGTTCGAGAACGTCTTCGAACAATCCGACGGCGGACCGATCACGGCCGACGTCAGCAGGATCCACGATATCAAGCGGCTGGAGCCTTCTTCGATTGGTGTGGTGTAGGCGACTCCTTGCCTACCGGCTCGTCACGTTCTTCTCCAAGCGCACCACTGTACCGCCCGCGTCGGGAAACGTGAAGTCCACTCGATCCGCAAATTGGTGCATATAGAACACTCCGCGTCCACCCCCCCGGTCCAGGTTCTCGGGCCCGCGTGGATCCGGTACTCCTGCAGGGTCGAAACCACTGCCTTCGTCGCCGACCGTAAAAACCAGTTTGCCCTTCCCCCTGACCACGGAGCTCAGGAAACTCACGTGGACCCGTCGACGTGGGTCGCCACGATTCCCGTGCCTAATGGCGTTGACGATGGCTTCTCGAAGCGCCAATGAGAAGAAGTGAGAGGCATCGGGACCGAGGCCCTCTTGGATTCCTAGAAGCTCTGCGGCGTGCTGGATGGAGTCGACCACGTTCATCTGGCTCGCTGCGTCTATCTTGAAGCTCTGGGGCATTCTGGACTCGTCGGCCGACGCCTTTCGTCTCACACTCATCGCCTCCCGGTCAAGCCCGAAGGGCTCATCAGTAGACACCCGATCGGCGGAACGCTAAACTCGCCAAGTCCAAGGGAATCTACGTTGCGTGTTGCTATGGCTCAAATCAACCCCACGGTCGGGGATTTGGCGGGAAATTTGAGCCTAATCCGAGAAGCGATTCGACGCGGCGAAGAGTCCGGCGTTCAGCTCGTGGTTTTATCGGAGCTCTGTATATCGGGCTACCCCCCCAAGGATCTCCTCGAGAGGTCCGCCTTTGTGCGAAGATGCGGTGAAGCGCTGGATGAGCTAGCGGCCGGAGTAGGCAAGACGGCCGCGCTCGTCGGCTACCCCGAGGAGAACACGACCTCGGCCGGCAAACCCGTTTTCAACTCGTCCGCACTCCTGCACGAAGGGAGGGTGGTTTCGCGAGTTCGTAAGACTCTCCTCCCCACGTACGACATTTTCGATGAGAACCGGTATTTCGAGCCGGCCGCGGAAACGGTCCCGGTAGACTTCTGTGGCGGCAAGCTCGGCGTTACGATCTGCGAGGATCTCTGGAACGATCGTGATTTCTGGCCGCAACGCCACTACCGGACCGATCCGGTAGCCGGTCTCGTTCAGCGTGGCGCGGAAGCGGTACTGAATATCTCTTCGTCTCCCTACAGCCTGGGCAAGGAAGATTTGCGACTCCGGATGCTTCGAGGCCTGGTCGAGAAATACCGAATTCCTCTCATCTATGTCAACCAAGTAGGAGGCAACGACGAGCTCATTTTCGACGGCAACAGTGTCGCCCTCTCCGCCGATGGCTCGCTCCTCGCAAGGGGCAAACCGTTCGAGGAAGATTTCCTTGTGGTCGATACCGACTCGCAGGACAGCGTCGAGTGGTTAGATGCACCCCTCATGGAACGACTGTACGCGGCGCTGGTTCTCGGCACCGGAGACTACGCGCGGAAGTGTGGCTTCCAACGCGCCGTGGTCGGACTCTCGGGCGGAATCGACTCGACGGTCACGGTGTGCCTAGCTGCAGCGGCGTTGGGAAAAGAGAACGTGCTCGGCGTGAGCATGCCCTCTCGATACTCCTCCGCGGGTAGCATCACCGATGCTCGCACTGTCGCGGAAAATCTCGGCATAGAGTTTCAAGTCATCCCGATCGAAGGCCCCTTCTCGGCTTACCTAGACACGCTCGCGCCTACGTTTAAGGGACGGAAACCCGACGTCACCGAGGAGAACCTCCAGGCCCGCATCCGGGGCAACCTTCTAATGGCCATCTCCAATAAGTTCGGGCATCTCGTACTCTCAACGGGGAATAAGTCCGAGTTCGCGGTGGGCTACACGACCCTATACGGGGACATGGCTGGTGGCTTGGCGGTAATCGCCGACGTGCCCAAGACCCGGGTGTACGAGCTCGCCCGTTATATTAATGAGAGGGGTCCCGTTATTCCCGAGTCGGTGCTCACCAAACCTCCCTCCGCAGAGCTGCGCCCCGATCAAACGGATCAAGACAGCCTCCCTCCTTATGAAGTGCTCGATCCTATTCTCGAGGCTTATATCGAAGACGCTAAACCGGCGGACGAGATTGTCGCTCTCGGCCATGATCGCGAGCTCGTACTCGAAATCGTACGCCGCGTAAACTCCAACGAGTACAAGCGCTACCAGGCCCCCCCCGCTTTGAAGGTGACTCCACGTGCCTTCGGAACTGGCTGGCGCATGCCTATCGCACGAGCCTTCCGGTAACCCTACCGATTCGTTCAATAAGGAGACGACGATGTCCAATCTCAACCTATGGAGGGTCTTGGTCGTAATTCTTCTCTCCTCCTCCATCTGCCGCACCGTTCTGGCTGAGGAAAAGGCGGATGATTCCAACACGCCACCTCCGGCCCAATGGACCCCTGTAAAGAAGGCAGCGGTCGACTGGATCGACCTTAACGCGGCGATGCTGAAAGAGATCAACCGAACGATTTGGGAGTACGCGGAGCCGGGAATGCTCGAATACCGTTCAGCCGCATTGATCACTCCTACCGTCGGTTTGAGCGTGGCCACCTTCGTCGCAGGCTCACCAGGACACAACTGGGCCGAGGTCGCATGCTCCCGGTCGTCGATTGGTGAGAAAGGCATGCTGGTAGCAACGAAAGTCCTAGCGGCGACTGCGTTGGACATCTTACAGCAGGGCGAGACGTTGGCTGCGATGAGGGCCGAGTTCGACGAGATGACCGAGGGCAAAGCCTACCAGTCATCGATCCCTGCCGACGTACCGCCACCCGTCCTCCCTAATCCCTACCAGAATCCAGACTGGACTCCCGGCGATTCGGACTACCCGACTTGGGGATCTTTCGTTTGGGAGGAGCTGCCGGCAGAGGACAATCAATCGCCGAGGTAGGAAACTATGGGGCGAGACTCGCTGCCGAGTAGCCTTGCAACCAAACCACACCGGCTAGCTCATCACCGAGGTCGAACGAGGAACCGAGCTCCGCAACGATTTTCGAAGCCACAAGAAGATCCGTCGTGGGCCGGTTCGCATCCTCGCCATACAGACTAACGGGAAGACATCGGAACTCACGCTCCTCGTATGAAAGCGTCTTCGGAGGTCCATCGATCGGGCTTTGTAAGCTACCGCAGTCCCGGTTGCCGGCTTTTTGGGGGACATACATTCGAATACCGTAGAGAGAACGTAAGAGAACGTCGCCGTCGTCGGGGTCGGTGGAAACAGGAAGTGGCTGGACTCTGCGGAGGGACAAAGCGAGGGCGTTCACGACGAACTCGTGCGTTTCACCTGCACTGTATCGTGAACGTCCGGTAGAGTGCAGCACATCGTAGAAACGGAAGGTTGCGCCTCCAGTCTCTCCAACGATCCACCCTTCCCGGCCACCGGAGCCCGAGACGACCTCCGACACCTTGACCTCCATCGTGCGGCCGTCCTTCACGAAGGGGAACGCTACCTTCACCTGCCCTTGGTCGATGACACCGGCGATCCCGAGCCGCCCGTCGAACTGAGCTCGCAGCTCGACGCCAGCTAGTTTCTCGGACTTGATCGACAGGTGCGGTGTCTCGACCGCATTCGAGACTCTCTCCAAGACCTTTCCCGGCGCCAAGGCAAACGTGTCCCAGTACTCGGGCTGCAAGATCCCATCGCCCAACGCTGGCACATTGGCGGTCGTCGACATGATGATGTTCGGGTCCATAGGTTCCCCTACAAACGAAGCAATATCTAGACCAGCCATAGCAGGAAGCAAACAGCCCTCAATCAAAAGAAACCAAAGGTCTTAGGGGTTGATGGAACAGATGGACTGCGGGGTGGATCCCCCACCGCCGCCTCACCGCGTGTCGCAAAAGCACCCACATGTTTTGGCGGCCGAAGGGCCCGACGGGCAAGGTGGCATTGGCACCCCCCCGTCGGCGGGCGTTCGAACGCCGAGGGACTAGATACAGACTCGGGGGCTCAGGTCAGTCCTAGGATCTGATCCAAGTTGTAGGGAAAGACGACTGTGAATGTCGACCCCTTTCCCTCTTGGCTATCGACGAGGATCTGTCCGCGGTGGTCCTCCATGATCTTGTAGCAGATCGAAAGGCCCAGACCGGTACCCACACCCACCCCCTTGGTCGTGAAACCGGGATCGAAGATCTTCTCTAGTTTCTCCTTCGGGATGCCTTTACCGTTGTCTCGGATCGCGACGTGGATCTTTTCTTCCTTTTCGAAAGTCGTCACGGTGATCTCACCCTCGTCGACGATCGATTGCTGGGCATTGACGAGGAGGTTCAGAAACACTTGATTCAACTGGTCGGGGTAGCAAGCCACGGGCGAAAATTTTCCGTAAACCTTGGTTAGCTTGATGTCGTGCTTAATCTGATGGTGGATCAGGGCCAAGGTATCGTCGAGTCCTTCGTGTATATCCACTGTCTTCAATTGCGCCTCATCCATACGGGCAAAGCTTTTCAGTCTTCGCACGATGTTCGCCACTCGCAATGTGCCGGTGTCGATGACCCTGCTAGCGTCCCCAATGGCGCTCAGAGCTCGAGATACCCCCGCCTTGTCGCCGCTCGTTTCGCCGTCGAGCGATTGCTGGAGCTTCCGTACCGCACCCTTCAACGTATCGTTCATGCTGTGAATGGCACCGACCGGTGTGTTGATCTCGTGAGCGATTCCGGCGACGAGCATTCCAAGCGCCGCCATCTTCTCGGACTGCACCAACTGAGACTGCGTCTGCCGCAAGTCCTGATTCGCCTGCGCCAGATCTTCGAGCGCCTTCTTGACTTCACTAATGTCGTGGGCGATTCCGATGAGGAGCAACACCGTCCCGCTTTCGCTTGTGAGCGCCGAGAGATCGGTCGAATACCAGCGCCAGATTCCGTCCAAGTGACGAACCCGATATTCGATGCCGCTGTGCTCCACTCCACCCGCGCGCGCCGCCTGCAACATTTCCCTACAACGTTCCACGTCGTCGGGATGGAGGAAGCTCTCGAAAAATTCCCCCTCGACATTCGCCAATTCATGTCCGAGGAAGCGAGTCCAATTCGGTGAGACGTATGAGAAAAGGCCTTGCGGTGTCAGTGAGTAGATAATGTCATTCGCGTTCTCTACCAGTCCGCGAAACCTCTCTTCACTCTCCCTGAGGGCTTGCCGAGCCCTCCTCCGTTCCTCGGTAACTGCTGCCAGGAGCATGGTCGTCACCATAACCACGCCGAGGAAAGTCCAGAGCAGGATCATCCTCTGGTCGAAGACCCCTTGACCAAATGGGCCGTAGCCTTGCGCGGTACCCCAAACACCAAGCGCAGAAACGATCAGGATGGCGGTCGATGCGCCGCGAGAACCGAAGCGAAGGGCGGTCCAAACGAGGAAGGGAAAAAGCCCTCCTATCACGCTGAGCGCTGTGGTCGGCTGCAGCCAACCTCGGAAAGCGAGCCCACTGACGGCGAGAAGGGCCAGCGCGAGAAACACACCTTCGGCGACTCGGCCGATCTGACGTGGCCTCGAGCTCCAAGTCAGCAGGAAGGGCGCGACGGTGAGAATTCCCATCGTGTCACCCAGCCAGAACTTCAACCATTCGAGCCCTACTTCCCCCGGAGGTATGCGCCCCGAGGTATAGAAGCTAACGATCCCAATCGAAGAACCGACGATGCTGACCAACACGGCAACGCCGGCCAAAGCGGCGACGTCGTAAAGACGATCGAGAGAGTTTCGGAAGCCCAACACGCGTTTCAGAAGATAGGCACCCAAAACCGCTTCCATAGTGACCCCTACGGCGCTAATCACGACTTGCAGCGGGGACGCGAACCCCCACGAGAGAAGGGCAGCTCCGAATGCAAGTCCCGGCCAAAGGCGGAGACGGCCGATGAGTAGTGCAGCGAGGGCGACGCCGCTCGGAGGCCACACCACCGCGACATCCCAGCCGGACACCATTACGTGAGAAAGCGCCAGCTTGCCGAGCCAGTAGTACGCGGCCGCGAGGGCAACGACCTTAGATAGGTATTTGAGCGTAGGCTGGAGACCTTTAGACAGGTTCATAGCGCAGACAACGGCCGGGCGGTTATTATATTTCTTGCGGATGCTATAGAACAGCGGGGCTTGAGGATACTCGGGCGACGAGCACCGCCTGGCGTTCGTTGAGTCGAATACCCGGGCGTGCGTTACGTAACTGCGTGACGGCGTCTTCGAGGTCGGTCGCGAGCCCCTTGGACATGAGCAGCGCCGCGGCGACCATTCCGGATCGGCCGTGTCCCTCCGCACAGTGCAGATAGGTAGGGCCAGACTCCCTAAGAACGGCTTGAACGAACTCTCTAAACTCGGCGTCCGGCGGCACTGAGGCGTCGAGCGTGGGCAAACACAAATATCGGCGCCCGTCTCGAACCGCGCGTGGCTCGGCGAACTCAGCCGTCAAGTCCGCCACCGCCCGAACGTCCTTCGGTAACTCACCGGCGAACGCTCGTCGACCGACGTAGAGCCCTGGATAGATCTCCCAGAACAATTCCGTAATAAGCGAGGAGCCCACCCATCATGAGAAACAGGATTCCATATTTCATGGCTGTCGTCGCCGACCGTAGCAGAACAGCTTCTTGTTGGCGGTGCTGGTCAGGAGGTGGCGGTCGTCGATGTCCTCGATCCTGCACTCCCCTGTCCAATCCGGGAGCGATACCCGTTGGCAAATCTCTCCGCTTTGCACGTCCAAAACCCACAAATAGTAATGCCCGCCATGCGGTTTGGTAGGATCGAAAGTCAACTCCCGATGCCGGTCCGACACCACCATATAGACGAACCCCTCGCTGTAGCGATAAGAGTAGTAGTTCCCGGTGATAAAGTGGCCTTCGCGCCCAAGATCGAAATGCCAACGCGATTCGCCGTTGGGGGCGATTCGGAGGAGGTGAAATCCCTCGTCGTCCTCCGATCCGCGGGAGAGCACGTCCCCGTTGTCGAGCCTCAAGGGTCGCCCCATGTAGAAATTCCAAGACGCGTCTTTCTCCCGAATGTTGCCTCTCCACTCTTCCCCGTCGGTCTCAATCTCTCCGACAACCTCCCCGCTATGGATGCTCAGGACACGTCCGCCTTCGCAAAAACAGACCGACCCCGCGACATGGACGGCGGTGCCTAGAACAGGCGGACCGACGAAGGGAATAAGCTCGAGGAGCCTACGACCCCAACTCACTTCCCGTCGACCCGGCCACAACAACTCCCCGGTCGCGACCGAGATCCCCCAGGCACCGAAGCTCGCGGTCCAAGGTCCACCGGACTTCGTCTCGGTGGCTACGATGACGCCGTCGCTAATCCCACAGATCGTGTTCGGCCCCTCGAATGTGTGCTCCCAATGTCGCTGACCGCTCTGGAGATCCACGCAAAACCACTGGCCGACCGCCTTACCATCCGCGAGATGGACATGCCCATACCAGTCCGTCAGTACGTTGCGCGCGGTGAACCGCCAGCTTGGTTCGTCGACGATCATGTCCGGTTCGAAAAATCTATGTATTGGGCCGGAACCTCTCCCGTAAGCCAAACACCATTCTCCGACAAAAAGAACTCGTAGCCGGCGGCACGCATTTCGCCGGACTCGATTCGTAGGACGACGGGTTCCCCGTGCCTCCGACCAACCTTGCGGGCCGTTTGCTCGTCAGGCGATAGATGGACGTACTGACGATCTCGGCTCGTCAGCCCCTGGTCGCGGATTCCTTCTAAGAACCGTTTGGCGGTCCCGTGATAGAGAATCCTTGGCGGGTCGACGGCGTCCAGGCCGAGGTCGATCGGGAGCGAATGTCCTTGTACGGCGCGAATCCGAAGCCCGTCTTCGCTGAAGCTGAACCGACCCTTGTCGTTTTGCGCGACGACGTCTTTGAGGGAATCCGCCGTTAGCGTGACACCCGCAGAGCTCGCCCTTTCAATTAGTTCTGCCACGTTCGCCCACCCGCCCTCATCCAGAGACAAGCCAATCTGTTGCGGCTGGTGGCGAAGCACGAGTGCCAGGAACTTGCTGGTACGTACGAGCTTCTTGTCCATGGGCGAGGCTGATAAGGTGATTGCAACTTCCGTGCCGACCTTTGCTAAACGGCGGGTACCGATTCTGACACCCGCATGCACGTTTCTGGATCCGACCCCGGCGTCTGACGCGATAACTCCCGTACGGCAACGGCACCACGAAGGGGCGGCGATTCTTGAACTCTGTCCGGAAAGAGTGGAAACGACGGCTCCGATTCACGAACCCGGTCGGCAGAACCCCGGTACCGCTCCATCTTGTCTTTGCCGTAGTCCATCTCCGCCATGTAGAGATTGTGCGGACGACACAAGAGTCTGACATTGTCGGCACTTCGATCGCCGCCGAGCCCGTAGGGATCGTCGTGATGGAATTGCAGCTCTAGGCGTTCGGGACATCGTCTACCGTCGCCGCTCTCAAACGTGCATTGACCATGGTCCCGCGCCCACACGAAACGCCTCACAGGAGCGGGAATTCCGCGCACTCCCGGCGACGTGTCGGCGTCTTCGAGGCTCTTTCTCGGATTTTTGACTTTGCCGAGGCGCTTGGCCTCGAGCCGTTCGAGTTTCTCGGTTACGGACGCTTCGAGCATGGACGCGAGGTCGGCACCCGGCATGAGCGCCGCAAGCCGTTGGAGCTTGTCGTGGAGCTCGGCGCTCGCGGTGAACTGCACTCGGTAGCGCGCAGGCGCCAGGGGCTCGACGACCGGCGGCTTGTCAGCCGCTTGGGGAGTCGGGGCGGGGGCAGGTTCAGGGGCTGGAATACTCTTTCCGAACGGAGTACTTTCGGCACCGGACGTACGGTGTTCGCTTGCCGGCCTCTGTTTCCGCTTCGGAAGCTTCCGGATGGAGGATGAGACATCCGGCTTCGGCTCAATCTCCGCCACCAGTACCAGGAGCTCACGCTTGGTCTTGTGGGTTGCTCGAACCAGAAGCTCCTCGCAATTGGTGTCGGTGAGATGCGGCGCCAGCACCGCGATGCCGCTCAAGTGAAGACGCCCATCGTCGATCATCGTGAGCAGCGCCGGATGTTGGCGCGACGCCCGTGCGGCGGCTATCCGTAGGTAGGCTTCTGCCTCGGACAAGTGCAACACGTCGGTGGCGTATTTGAACATCGATGACGAAGCTTCACGGGCATACAGTCGGCGTGCATCAACTTCGGCGATATGCGCAACGAGAACCGACTCGACACGCCGCGACTGTTTCAAAACGTTCGACAGTCGAACAAGAAGCTCGTCATCCGATAGTCGGGAAAGCGATTTCAATTTGTCTTTTTTGTTCATACGCATTTATAGCACGGACTTTTTTGACGCTCTGTGCCCGCGCGTATTGAACGCGAACGCCTCGAGACACTTTCTAAGTCTATTCAAGCGAACCAGCGTGACTGTCGTTTCTTTATCGCGCGTACAGGCCCACCCCAGATCGTACCTGCCATGTTTTTCATGTCGCTTCGAAACAGCTGTCAAGCCAAAAGTGAACTATTTTTCTCAGCGACCTCTATTCTTGCAGAGCCGCGAACTCCGTTCGGACCGAGTTCGATGTTCGCGTCTGTCCCCCTCCCTTTGACTTTTCAACCTGTCCAGGGCTATCGGATACTCTCACCGCGGTGCTAAGCAAAGAGCCCGACTGGACGCGTCTTCCGAAGTCGACGCCGCGACGGGTTCGAGAGCTTCTGTCACGCGCACTTCGCAAAAACGCGAAACTCCGCTTGCAAGACGTCGGCGACGCTCGCGTCGAGCTTCTCGATGCCATCCAGGAGTCAAGTCGCAATCTCCCGCGACGGAAGCCAGGTCGCGTTCGCGGCTCTACCTTCGCGCGCTCCATTCTGTACTAGCTGCCCGCGGACGGAAGCGGCGCCTTGGAGTTGTTGGACGATCGTCCGTTCGACCAGGAACCGAGCGATGCGTCGGACGAAGGACGGCTCCTGGCATTTACCGAAGAAAACGCTGACAGCGGCTCCGATATTCACGTCATGCGTCTGGAGGGAAACAATGAGTCCTACGCGTTCGCCGCGACCTCGGCCAACGAGAGCGACGCCAGCTTCTCGAAGGATAGCCGTTTCGTCGTCGCCTACGTCTCCGACGAGACAGGCCGTAACGAGGTCTACGTGCGTTCTCTCTCCGATGGTGGTGCTAGAACCGCTGTTTCAACCGATGGAGGGCAGTGGCCGAAGTGGTCGCCGACCGGGAGCGAGCTCTTCTATATGGAGGACACGACGATGATGGCGGTTCCCGTCACCCTCGAGCCTTCGTTCCGCCCCGGGACACCTAAAGCTTTGTTCAAAGGCAACTACACGAAATGGTTCGACGTCTTCCCGGACGGCCGGCACTTCGCCATGATCACGTTTCCAGAAGCCGACTTGAGAAAGCTCGAGGTCGTCGTCAACTGGTCCACCGAGCTCGAGGAGAAAGTGCCCACGAAATAGTGGAGCCGACCCCCTGCAATATTCGACCCCGTGTACTATGGTGTACTCCATAGTGCCGACAGATCGTGGAACCGTCCCCCCTGACGATCAGCTGACCAAAGTCGCTGTTCATACCGTCTCCCGCCTCAAGCTCGGTGTGTATGGAACTCTGGTCGGCGTCCTGTTGGGCGTCGTCAACACGTTTCTCGGCGTCGACTTCACGCCTCGTCCCGCTCTTGCTGGCTGGCTCGCCGTTGCGATTGTCTCGGTCGTCGTTTTGCATGAAGGCATTCACGGAGCCGTGGCATCACTGCTCGGTCATCGTCCCATATTCGGTCTCAAGCCGCCCCTCGTCTATGTGACCTTCAAAGAGAAGCTGCCACGCTGGCACCTGGTAGCCATCGCGGTCGCCCCGTTCATCATCCTGAACGTTGTCTTCGCCGCACTCTACGCGGCGGGGCTCCTCAAGCTCTTCTCGGTCCTCTGCTTTGGGATCAACACGCTCGGGGCGACAGGAGATCTTTGGATCATTAGCAAGGTCGTGGCTGCTGAGGCTGGAACCCTTGTTCAAGATACCAAAACCGGAGTCGAGGTCTGGCGCGTGCGTCAATAAGGCGGGAGCATCCGGCGAAATCCGTGCAGCAATACGATCACTAGGAAGATGAGATTACGGGGCAAGATCCCAGGCCAGAAAAGCCGGACCGGGCCCTTGGACTCCCCGGCGCCTTTCTCCGGAAACTGTTTCGCAAGCTCGGCCGCCAGCCGCCTCAACCAGTGCACGGAGCGCGGCCAATCAAACAACCCTAAAATCCATTCCTCCGGGATTTGGGAGGCGCCCACGGTGGCCCCGGCCAACCCGCCCACGATGGCCGCGGTCGTATCGGTGTCACCGCCGAGCGAAATCACGTCCTCGATGGCCCGGCGGAAATCGTTCGGAGACCGTAGCCAACAAAAAAGCGCCGCCGGCACGGTGTGGTTGATGTAACCGGTGACTCCCTTTCCTAGACCCAGATCGTCCGCAAACACGATTGGGACAGACTCCCGCTCCAAATGTTCTTCGATCTTAGCGAGAGCTTGCAGAAGCTCCGCGCCTTCGACGCGCTCGCGCAGCCAAGCAAGAAACTGTTTGGCGTCGATGTCGCTCGGCAACTGACGCGCCCCATAGGAAGCGGCGAGAGCGACCGCAAGCGCCCCTTGTTCGGCGCGGGGATCGGTATGAGTTAGCCGCGTCGACGCTCGCGTGAAACGAGCGATCCCGTCCGTGTCGGCCTGCAAGCAGACACCGATGATGGGAGCCCGCATCGCCGGTCCATTACCGGCAGAGTAGACACCACTGCGATCCGGCGATATCCCCACCCATAGCTTGAGGAGGGCGCGTAGGGTCCCGAACCCCACCCCGGCGGGAAGCGCAAGTAACCACCCGCGCAACCGCCAGGCGAGGCTGCGAACGAAACGTTCCGGATCATCGGGAGCGGCGAGCAATGACTGGGCGACCATCGTCGAGTGCTCGGTGTCATCGCTCATCATCCCCCGCCCGAAGGCGAAGCGATGCCGAAGAGGCTCTAAGCCGTAGACTCGAAGCCCTCGGCGGCGAGACAGTCCCTCCCTGGGAAGCCCCAGGGCGTCACCCACGGCGGTACCCAACAATGTACCGGAGATCTCGTCGGTGCGATTCACAAGCGGCAAGGCTCGAGTAGCTAGTGCACTCGGCTACTCTCGGCTACTCTTCGTTCTGCATTGGGATATGGACGTTGCGTTCCCGTGCGACTTCCGCCGCCCGTTCATAACCCGCATCCACGTGACGCATCACACCGGTGCCGGGGTCGTTGGTTAGCACCCGCTCGACCCTTTCCGCACCTTGGTCGGTGCCGTCCGCTACTACCTGCGCGCCCGCGTGTATCGATTTCCCCATCCCCACACCACCGCCATGGTGCACCGCCACCCAAGCCGCGCCCGATGCGGTGTTCAGGAGGGCATTCAAAATCGGCCAGTCGGCAATCGCATCCGAGCCATCCTTCATGCTCTCGGTTTCACGATACGGAGAAGCGACCGAGCCGGAGTCCAAGTGGTCGCGCCCGATGACGATCGGCGCCTTGACTTCCCCAGAACGCACGAGGTCGTTAAAGGCGAGGCCCGCTTTGTCCCGCTCGTCATAGCCGAGCCAGCAGATCCGCGACGGCAAACCCTGAAACGCGACCCTCTTTTGGACCATCTCCAGCCAGCGGTGCAAGGGACGATTGTCCGGGAAGAGTTTGGCCACCGCGCGATCGGTAGCGGTGATATCTTCCGGATCGCCTGAGAGGGCGACCCACCGGAACGGCCCCAGGCCTTCACAAAACAGAGGACGAATGTAGGCCGGGACGAAACCCGGGTAGTCGAAGGCTCGCTCGAAACCGCCGAGCTTCGCTTCCGCTCGCAAGTTGTTGCCATAGTCGAAGACCTCGGCCCCCCGTTCCTTGAAACCGACCATGGCCGCGCAGTGTTCCGCCATGGAGTCGCGCGCTTCCTTTATGTACGCCGTTGGATCTTTGTGCCGTAATTCCGCGGCCTCCTCGAGGGTACGCCCTTTCGGAACGTATCCGTGGAGCGGATCGTGCGCCGACGTCTGATCGGTAACGATGTCGATCTCGATTCCACGGGCGAGAAGATCGGGAAAGATCTCTGCAGCGTTACCAAGCACCGCAACGGAAAAAGCCTCACCATGCTGCTTCGCTTCCAGAACCTCTTCGATCGCTTCGTCGAGGTACACGGTTCCCACGTCGAGATAGCGGGTCTCGAGACGTCGTTTGATGCGATCCGCATCGACCTCCACGATCAACGACACGCCGTCGTTCATGGTAACCGCCAGAGGCTGCGCTCCGCCCATGCCGCCGAGTCCCGCGGTGAGAGTGAGCTTCCCCTTGAGACTTCCACCAAACTTCTGGTCTGCGATGGCGGCGAACGTTTGGAAAGTCCCCTGGAGAATCCCTTGCGTGCCGATGTAGATCCACGAGCCGGCGGTCATCTGTCCATACATCGTGAGACCCGCCGCTTCTAGTTCCCAAAACTCTTCCCAGGTCGCCCAGTCCGGAACTAGGAGACTGTTTGCGATGAGCACCCGCGGTGCCATCGGATGGGTCCGAAAAACACCCACCGGTTTACCGGATTGAACCAAGAGCGTCTCGTCGTTCTCGAGCCGCTGTAGACTCCGGACGATGGCATCGAAGGCTTGCCAAGAACGCGCCGCCTTTCCCCGCCCACCGTAGACGACGAGCTCGGCGGGGTTCTCCGCCACTTCAGGATCCAGATTGTTCATTAGGCAGCGAAGCGCCGCCTCTTGAAGCCATCCCTTGGTGCTAAGCGTCGATCCGCGCGGGGCCTTGATTTCACGAGACTCGCTCATCCCAGCTCACCGATCGCATTTTGGACCGCGGCAATGAGCTCGCCGTCTTGGATCATCCTTGCCACGGTCTCGATCTCTCCAGCTACTTCCCGGTCCTCTTCGAGCGGCGGCACTTGTCGACGGACTGCTTCTGCCGCGGCACGGGTGCCGGGCGCGGCCACCAAAGGGGCCCGGTAGTCGATTCCTTGCACGGCGCACAGAATCTCGACCGCAACGACTAGGGAAGCATTCTCCAACACCTCCCGCAGCTTGCGACCTGCCCCCCAGCCCATCGAGACATGATCCTCCTGACTTCCTGAGGTGGGAATGCTCTCGACACTCGCGGGATGCGAGAGGACTCGGTTCTCCGCAACTAAAGCCGCGGCCGTGTACTGGGTAAGCATGTAGCCAGCGTTTACGCCGGGTTTGGGCGAAAGAAACGGCGGCAGACCCGCCGAACGCTCGGGATCGAGAAGACGATCGGTACGCCGCTCGGAAATACTCGAGAGCTCGGTAATAGCAATAGTCATCACGTCGAGTGCTAACGCTAGAGGCTGACCATGGAAATTCCCCGCGGAAACGACCTCGCCCTGCTCGGGAAAGACGATCGGGTTATCCACGACGGCGCCCAGCTCTCGCGAAAACATGTCCCTTCCGAACGTCATCCCTTCCCGGCAAGCTCCGTGTACCTGGGGCGCGCAACGCAAGCTATACGCGTCCTGCACCGCGTGACTGAAATCCTCTGCATGACTCGCCACGATCTTCGAGCCCTTGAGCAGTCGCTCGATGTTTCTTGCGGAAGCCACTTGTCCAGGGTGCGGCCGCAGCGCGTGGATCTCGGGTCGAAACGGGCGGGCGCTACCAAGCAGTGCTTCCACCGAGAGAGCGCAGGCGATGTCGGCAGCCCTGGTGATGCGCATCGCACGATGAAGTCCGAGTACGCCGAACGCCAACATGCCCTCGGTGCCGTTCAGAAGGCTCAGGCCTTCTTTCGCGCGAAGCCGAATCGGCTTCATCCCCTGACGACGGAGAACCTCCGCCGCGGGCGCAACACGCCCTTCGTCCTTGAGAAGTCCTTCTCCAATTATCGGTAGCCTAGATGAGCAAACGGTGCCAGATCTCCCGACGCGCCCACCGAGCCCTTCCCCGGGACGACCGGCAAAAGATCCTTTTCCAAGAACTCGACGTAGCGTTCCACTAGAAGGGGTCGGACGCCGGAGTACCCTTGCGAAAGGGTCCGTGCTCGGAGCAATAACATGGCCCGAACCAACTCATCCGCAATCGGCGTGCCGACACCGGCGGCGTGGCTCCGAAGTAGATGGACTTGGAGCTCTTCCACTTCCTCTGGTTCGATCCGAGTGTTGGATAGGGCGCCGAAACCGGTGGTCACACCGTATATCGTTTGCCGCTCTTTCAGCGCCCGTTCGATGACCTCGAGCGAGGGAGCCATGCGACTCGCCAGATCGGGATGGACCTTGACCGTTGCCTTTCGCTCCGCCACCGCCACGACATCGTCCGACCGAAGTGGTCCCCCATCGATGACCACTTGATGCGCCACGATTACTCCCTGGCCACTACGCCGGCTGCAAAGCTCAGGAAAACGTTAGCCATGTTCATCAACGTCAAATCATGGACGTCGGCAGAGGCATCCACTTCCACGAAATCCACCGCGCGAACTTGGGGGTGCTGTCCGCAAAGCCAGGCGGCGGTGGCCAGCTGCCGAGGATTCATTCCGCCCGGTCGGGCACCGGGGCACGCAGGGGCATGGGCTCGATCGAGCACATCGATGTCGAAATCCACGTAGATCCATTCACACTGGCGGCCGAGCCCTTCGAGGGCAGCCCCCACCACCGGCCCCAACCCTTGCGCCTCCACGGTTTCCATCGTCGCAATTCGAATGCGATGCTCATCGCAAAAAGTGCGATGCTCGAGAGAGTTCGCGAAGGAGTGAATCCCTATCTGGATCACTTGCTCCCCGAGTAAGCCGTCGTCTATGAGTCCCCGAATCGGTGTGCCGTTGGTTGGACCCAAGTCTAGTGACCGTACATCATGGTGAGCGTCGAAGGTAAGAACTCCGACCCGACCCAGCTCGCCTCGAGAAACTCCGCGGACGAGCGGACGGGTGATGCCGTTATCCCCACCCAGGAACGCGTAAACGGGTCCCTTGGCCAGGCGTCGCGCTGACGCCTCGATGGCCGGCTGATACTCCTCCAAGCCAAGGGAGCTAACCTGCCAATCCCCGCGGTCGGCGACTGAGAGTCTACGCAAGTCCACCGCACGCTCGCTATGGAAGCTGGAAAACCGGCCAAGGATGTCCCGAAACCGCTGGGGCGTTTGGTACGCCTTGGATGGCGAAAGCGATGCTACGGACGTCGGCACCCCTATCACCACGAGTGAAGGGTTCTTGTCGTTCCGAGCCAACCAGCTATCGGCACGCGGCCAGGAGGCGTCTTCGATCATCTAGTTGTAGTCGACCTTCCTTCCATCGGGGCGCGATGATGATATTGGGGTAAGAGGCGGGACGCAAACGCTGGCCCTGCCTAGCTTTTCACCATGAACGTTCGCGGGTTGCGCCTAGCAAGAAGAAGCAGGCACCTCAGGATTGTAGAAGGAGAGGAAGTCATTCAGGGCCTCGCGACCACCTGAATGGCGAAAGCAAACGTCAAGAGAGCCCACCGTCACGGGCACCGGGGTCTTTAGGAATCGTCGCAGCACAACTCGTCCGTGATCCCGTCTTTGCCCTCCTCCTCACGATCGACCGCGATTCCGGCCTTCTCCAGTCGGTCCACGAAACCATCGCGCCATCCGGGCGATAGCGCCCGGATGCGAATCGCGCGCTTGCAGTCCTCCAAATTCCTGAGGTCGAAGTAGTACAAGCGGCAGATCTGCTTCACGGTCATTCCTTCTGGATCTTCTGTGAGGAGCTCAAACGAATCTCCGGCCCCGACCGCGCCCTCCTCGAGAACCCGAAGATAGAAACCGACCCGGCAGCTCTCAAGGAACATCTTGGGAAACTTCGGATCGTCCATCTTGATGCCAAGGCGGTAGCATGGCACGCGCGGCTGCGTCACTTCGACCATCGCGTCCCCGACACGAAAGGTATCCCCTACGTGAATCCATTCTTCCAACATGCCCTCCACCGTGAAATTCTCCCCGAACTGCGGGTCGCGGAAATCGTCCCGACCCAGTTCCCGACTCCAGTGCTCGTAGTTCTCCCGCGTGTAGACGCACACCGCTTTGTAAGGACCCCCATGCCCTTTGAGATCCACCTGCTGGTCCCCTTCTAGATTCGACGTCCGTAGCATGACCCGGCCTGCCACCGGCTCCTTGAAGATTCCTGTGGCAACCGTCTTGCCCATGTACGGGACGTCTTTGCGAAGAGATACGCTGACCGTGAGAAGCTTCATCGTCACCCCCGACATGCTACGCCGCGCCCTGTGGGCGCGTCAATCTCTCAGAGAAAACCGGAGAAAACTTGTGCGTCTCTCTAAGGACTTCGCCGACCCCCCTTGCTACAACCTACCGTGGAAAGGAGAACAACCATGCGGAAATCCTTATGGATTGTAGCGATCGCCTTTTTTGGACTGGGCGCGGTGGCTGGAAAGCTAGTTCCCGTCCTCGGCGACCAACGACCGGAAGATAAAGAGGCCATTCGGGCCCATATCGACAGCATCTTCCAGGCCTATATTCAGGGAGACCGAGAGACGATTCGAGCCACTCACAGCGACGAATGGCGGGGTTTTCTGGGACAGTCCCGCTCTATCATTCGAGGCATCGACCCATACATGGAAGCCGCTAATGCCACCCTCGCTCGGCCGGGCGGCATGGTTGGTTATCGGATGGACGACTACGACGTTCTCTTTTACGGCGATATCGCGTTAGTGCCGTACATCGCGTCTCTGGACGTGGAGCTCGGTGGCAAGCGGATCGATTTCAAACCCAAGATCCGGGTACTCGACGTCTACGCGAAAGAGGACGGCCAGTGGATTCAGATTGCATCGAACACCGTTCGGCACCCCGAGACGGAAGCCGCGATCCGCCAGCAACCGGCTCCGGTGAGTCCGCCTCTGCGCGAAAAGATATTGGCGGCGCGAGAGACAGTTTGGCGAGCCTGGTTCTCGAATGATCAGAACGTACTCGGCCGAGTCATCCCCGAGGAGACCATCGCGGTCGGTGCCGGGGAAGAAGCGTGGGCGGGTCGAGAAACGATCCTAAACGGCGCGCAGACGTTCGCAGAAAACGGCGGGAAGCTCGTGAGCCTCGATTTTCCGCGTACCGAGATCCAGCTCTACGGGGACGTGGCCATCCTGTACACGACCTACGAAATGGAAACCGAAGTGGGTGGCGAAACTCAGAGCCTAGCCGGTCGAGGGACTGAGATCTTCGTCCGGCGCAACGGCAACTGGGTCAACTCCGGCTGGCATCTCGATTCCGGGTCGTAAGACAAATGGACACTCTCTGGCAGGATATACGATTCGCCTGCAGGTCCTTCTTGAGAACGCCGGCCTTTACGCTGGTCGCGATCGTCACGTTGGCCCTTGGAATCGGCGCCAACGTGGCGATCTTTAGCGCGGTGCATGCCGTGTTGTTGAAGCCACTGCCCTATCCAAATTCCGATCGGCTGGTCGCTTTTTGGGCACGATGGGAGAACGAAGGAACTCTTTCTAGGCCGATCGGTCAACTTGGACGGACAGCCCTTCACGATCATCGGGGTCCTACCTGCGGACTTCGAAATTCTCATGGCCGCGAATGCCGGCATCTCGACCGAGATCGACGCCTGGAAGCCTCCGGATCCGGTGGCCAACCCGACCCGGTGGGAATCCACCGAACTCAACAACTCGACGCTCCGCCCCATCGCCCGCATGAAATTCGGAGTGACCCTACCTCAAGCGCAGGCGGAAATGGACGGCATCGCCGAACACCTGCGGAGTACGTTGGCCGATCACGCTCGCATGGGCTTCCACGTGAGCGTGGAGCCTCTTCACCGCGAGGTCGTAGGCCACGTACGGCCCACGCTATTGGCACTCCTCGGAGCGGTCGGCATCGTCTTGCTCATTGCCTGCGTGAACGTCGCGAACCTGCTGCTCGTCCGGGCTCGAGGACGGCAAAAGGAAATCGCGGTTCGAGCTGCTCTGGGCGGCGCGCCGAGCCGCATTGCTCGACAACTATTTACCGAAAGCCTCCTGCTAGGGGCAGTCGGTGCTGCGGCGGGAATTCTTCTCGGATACGCGGGCATCCGGTTTCTGCTGGCGCTCCAACCCGCCAAGTTCCCGCGACTCGAAAGCATCGCCATCGACGGCACCGTGTTGGCGTATACCTTGGGTGCCTCCGTCGCCGCAACGATCGTTTTCGGACTGGCCCCGACCTATCGCGCCATGCGTTCGAACCTGAGCGAAGCGCTGACGCAGAGGAGTCAAGAAGGAAGCTCCGGCGCGCGCTCTCGGACCAGCCAATTATTGATCGTCGCCGAGGTAGCTCTATCGCTGGTGCTGCTCGTCGGTGCCGGGTTGTTGATGCGCAGCTTCGTACAGCTGCAGGAAGTGCGACCCGGGTTCGATGCCGACGATCTCCTTACGTTCTCCGTGAGCCTCCCCAGTACTTTCAGAAGTATCGAATCGCCGGGGTCGTCGAGAACATCCGACATGCCGATCTGAAATCCGATGGTCGGGAGACCATTTACCTGGCTGCGCGCGCTTGGACGTGGGCGGACTGGGAGCTCGCCGTCGCGGTGCGGACCCAAGCGGATCCCATGAGTCTCGTCGCGCCCATCAGAAAAGAGCTCGCTTCGCTGGACCCACAGATCCCCATGGCCAAGATCCGCCCGATGGAGGACTATGTGAGCGATGCGGTAGCGCCGAATCGATTCGCCCTCATCTTGGTCACCCTCTTCGCCGCGGTCGCCGTGATTCTTGCGGCGGTGGGCCTGTACGGTGTGATTTCGTACACCCTTGCACAACGAACGCGAGAAATCGGAATCCGCTTGGCCTTCGGAGCGCCACGAGCCAGCATTTTTCGCCTCGTTGTCGGACAAGGAATGGGCTTGACGATTCTCGGAGTGGCGATTGGGGTGATGGGTTCGTTCTTGCTCGGTGGACTCATCTCGAGTCTTCTGTTCGAGGTCACCGCGGAAGATCCGCTTACCTACGTCGCCACCGCAGGGATTCTGACACTGGTAGCGCTGACCGCTTGCCTTATCCCTGCCAGACGGGCAACTAGGGTAGACCCGATTATCGCTCTGCGCTCGGAATGAGACTCGCCCTTGTTTGGCGTCACTCGGTGTAGTCGGCAACCTGGACCTCGTCAGACGCCTGGCGTCAGTCAGCGTGGTCGGTAGTCTTGAACGTGGTCAGACGCCGGCCAGGTGGCCAGGGCGCTCCACGTTTTGCTGGTTCGCACCCGAGCTTTCACGATCGCGCCACGACGACCGAGCACTTCCTCTCGATCTCCAGTTGCGGTGAATGCCCCCGACGCGGCCTCCCCACCGCTGACGCGCGGATCTCGACCATCGAGCGTGAAGTAGAGTGTGCCACGGCCGTTGGGGTTCAGAACGTGAATGAGGCCACCAACCGTCGACGGCGAAAACTGAGGAGGATCGATGGCCGGGTAGTAGCCCTCCCTTCGCAAGGCGTCGATGAACTGGTCCACGTTGCCCGTCATTTGCGCCACGACCCTCTCGACCTCCGGCACGAACGTATCGTCGCGCGTGCGAATCGGTTCGCCGAAAGGCTTTCGCACGTCCCCCCACCGCGCCGACTCGGCGACCACCGCGTCCGCGACGAAGTCGGTAAGTGTCCGCCATCGCGCAATGACCTTGGCCTCCGTCAAGGAGCCCTCATTGAAGCAGTGGAGGTAAACCCGGTCCGCGAATAGGGCCATGAAGTCGGCGTTCGTTCGAAGTGAATGCCATATCCCGACCATGTCGTCCGTATCGATCTTCTCTGTTGCGTTTGCCCGGAAACGTGGATGAACGGAAGCCACTGGAGTGCCATCCCGCGAAGCCCAGATCTCCTCCGCATCCCAGATAAAGAACCTCACCGGCGACGGAGGACTGTTACGATTACCGGCGTACCAGTTATTTTGCGGCCAATCTCGCATGCCGGCGAACCAACAAAGAATCAGATAGTCGACAAACTCTTCGACGTCGATATACTCCTGAAGCTGTCGGTAGCGGGAGCGCTTCGCCGCGTCCTTCGCTCTCAGCGGTCCCCGCAGATAGTCCCAGCGGAACGAATCGCCTTGAAACGGCCCGTTATGTTTCACCGAGAAAAAATCCTGCATGACACCACCGAAGTAGGTCGCTTGAAACCAGGCATCCGGTCTCTCTGTAACGTTGTACATACCCCAGTAGAGCCCGTTCAAATAAAGATGCACGAAGGTGCCGTGCGCGCCGATGCCCGACATAGCGATCTGCGTGTCCCGCGCCCATTGATCCCGCACGTAAGTCGTGTGACCGGGGTGCCATCGAGTCGCCCAAGAACGGTCTTTCCCCGACCTCAACACGATCCGGTCGAAGGTCTTAGCGGCGGAGTTCCCGTTGAGGGGTGCATCCCTAAAAATACGCGAGTCCCACTTGCCCGTCCCATATTCGCTCTGGAACTTGAGCTTCAATGCCCTTTTGATCGAAGACCAGCTGTGACTCTCGAGCCCGGCGTCGACCTGAGTGCTCTTCTGAGGGTTCTCGGCGTAGATCAGCTCCACCGAGGCGGCCCGCGTACTGCCTCGCCCCGTGTCTCCCCAATAGACGCCGCTTTGCCGCATATCCAACCCCGTCCCATCGGTTTCTACCCAACCGAACAGGCCCTCCTTATCCAAAACGATAGAAAGGGTGGGTATCGAAAGGAGTCCGGCTCTTATCGCCTTTCGGTAACGAGGGTCAGAAACCACGTTAGGGTCCATCTCATAGTCGAGCGTTACTTTCTCGTCGGCCTGGTAGCCGGTCCTCAACTGGGGACGAGGAAATCCTGGCGCGCTGGGCGGTTGCTTCAATACGTCCTCGATGAAGAGGTACGTATGCGTATCCACGTTACTGGGACTCATCCCTTCCCTATGCGCCATCGCCCGGAGAGTCGTGGTTCCTTCCACCGACACCGTGACGGGATTGGAGTTACCCAGCCCATGGGTCGAACTGGGCGCACTTCCGTCGAGTGTGTAGCGAATCCTCGCCCCTTGCGTCTTCGACTGAATCAATACGGTAAAGGAAGACCGGTAGAAACCGCGGTTGCTGCTGAATTGTGTATCCCGGACGGTTTCTTGCCCGGCCACCACCTGCCCCATCATCAAGAATGCAGTGGCAATTGCCGCAAATACGCCCGCCCGTTCGTTTCTCATGAACTCACCAATGAGGCTAACATACGGATAGGCGATCGGGGATAAGCGTATGGATGGTCCGTTCCAAATCGGTGCTTGGCACGTCGATGTGCCAAGAAACCGGCTCGTCCGCTCTGGCCACCCCGAGCACTCGGTGAGAATCGAGCCCAAGGCGATGCAGGTCTTGGTTTATCTCGCGCAGCACGCCGGAGAGGTCGTCGAGAAAGAAACGGTTGTCAAGGAAATCTGGGAAGGGGCCTTCGTGACTGACGAAGTGCTCACGAATGCTATTTGGGAGCTTCGAAAGGCGCTGGGCGATGACTCCAAGAGCGCGCAGTTCATTCAAACGGTCCCACGCAAAGGCTACCGACTGATCGCGACCGTTCAGGCCGCAAATCAAGGTGGCCACGCGCGCCTTCAAGGGAGCAGGTTTGCCAGAAACTCGTCAGCCGCACGGTCGGCAGACAAGCCCATGGCCGGACGTCGTGGCGCGGTTTCCGGTCGCCATCGACGAGAGCCTTGGCCCGCTCTATGTTCCAGTTGTCGCGCTATCGCCGGACGGATCGAGCATCGTTTACGCCTCGGCGGCCGAAGACGGAGGCCAATCCCAGCTCCATTGGCGAGAGATGGATCAAATGACTTCTACCCCGGTTCCTGGTACAGAAGGGGCCCTCTCGCCCTTTCTCTCGCCGGATGGAAACTGGGTAGGCTTTGTCGCGGAAGATAAGCTTCGAAAAGTAAACCTCCATGACGGCAGCCCCCCGATTGACCTTTGCGACATCGGCGGGCCTCGCGGCGCTTGGTGGGGTCCTGATGACTTCATTTATTACACACCGGGAAGCTCGGGAGGCATCTGGCGGATCTCAGCGGACGGTGGCGAACCCAAAGCCGTAACCGAGCTCCGAGAAACAAGTGCCGAATGGACGCATCGCTGGCCTCAAGTTCTTCCGGGCGGGCAAGCGGTTCTCTTCACCGTCGGCGACAGAGACATGTTCTCCGGTTTCGACGAAGCGAAGATCTTTGTTCAGTCCCTCGTAACCGATGAGCGCCGCTTGCTGATCGAAGGCGGCAGTTTCGCCCGCTACGTGCAGAGCCACATCGTGTATGTGCGCAACGGCGTCCTGATGGCAGCTCCCTTCGATGCCGAGCGGCTAGAAATCGTGGGCCGGCCCCGTCCGGTGCTCGAGTGGGTCAAATGGTTTCCAATCAACGGCACGGCTCAGTTCGCGCTTTCGCATGATGGTTCCTTGGTCTATGTGCCGGGCGGCCCGGAGTGGGAAGAACCACGCCGGCTCGTCTGGGTGAACCGACAAGGCGAGCCTAAACCGGTCACCGGTGACGCCCGCATCTTCTATGACCCTGGGCTCTCTCCGGATGGGCGGAAGATCGCGGTCGCGATCGCGCGCGAGGGCAACACCGATCTTTGGTTGTACGACGTCAAGCGTGACACCTTGAGCCGCCTGACTGTATCGGGAGGAGAAGATTTAGGACCCTTGTGGACTCCGGACGGCCGGCGCATCGCCTACTATTATTCGATGACCGGACCGTTTCAGATGTTCTCGCTAGCCGCCGATGGGAGCGGAGAGCCGCAGAAAATCCTCGACGGAGAAAACAGTCAACGTCCCGAGTCTTGGTCACCCGACGGCAAAGTGCTCGTCTTCTCAGAAAACGATCCCGAGACCGGCTTCGACATTTGGTCCCTTCAGATCGATGACATCGAAGGCGGCAAGCCGGAGTCGATCATCAAAACAACGTTCGATGAGCTTCACGGAAAGCTGTCACCGGACGGCCGTTGGCTGGCGTACGTCTCGAACGAGTCCGGGCACTACGAAGTGTACGTCACACCGTTCCCTGGCCCAGGCGGCAAGTGGCAAATCTCGACCGATGGCGGAGACGACCCCAGTTGGACGCGCGGCGGCAGAGAGCTTGTTTACATCGACGGCGACGAGATGATGACGGTGTCCGTTACCGGTGAACCCGAATTTGCCGCCACCAAACCACGTCTTCTCTTCGAGTGGCGTCGGCCCCCGAGACTGTTCGAGGGCGTCTACCGTCGTTACTACGACGTATCCGAAGACGGTGAGACTTTCTTGATGGTACGAGGGGGTGAGCGAGAAAGGTCCCAGCAACTGCACGTTGTGCTCCATTGGAGTCAAGAGCTCCAGAACTAGTGGACTGTAACGACGAAATCGATACTGAACTTCATCGCCGCTGTCCAGACCACCCTCGCCCCGGCCCTCTCCCTGAGGGAGAGGGAGTAACGGATGGAAGCCATCTTTCAATACCCTCTCCCCCGCGGTCGGGGGAGAGGTCGTACCAACTGCGTTGGTACAGCCTACTAGCGCCCGTCGCCAATCAGCACGAATCCCGCCCAATAGTAAGGATAGCGGCGCGACTCCCCGGCACCGCCCCGCGCCATATCCGCTTGAGCGTTCGACAACGCACCGGCAGCGGAGTTCCCCGAAGCCAACTCGCGGTAGAAACGGCCCATCAACTCGCGTGTCGCTCGATCTTCGACCGGCCACAACGTCGCGACCACGGAGCTTGCGCCGGACTCGAGGAAGGCCCGAGCCAAGCCTACGATGCCCTCACCGCGCTGCGGTATGATACCGACCGTCTCGCAAGCAGCGAGCGTCACCAAGGCGCCCGATCGTAGCGGGAGCTCCAGAACTTCGTAACCCGTCAAGACACCATCTTCCGGGTCTAGTGGGTCGAGGAGACTGTCCGCGAGCGCTCCCCGCTCTCCTGTCAGCAAAAGGGACGACTGAAGTGGCCTCGCCGGATCCACCCGCGCGTGGGTCGCGAAGTGGACGATGTCGTACCTGCCGATCCACCGCCGAACCGCCGGCTCATTCGCCTCCTCTCCGATCAGGACACGAGACCCGGGGAACAACGCACTCAACGCCTTCGCCTCAATCTCCGTCTCGGGCAGGGGGCGTCCGGGCGCGTTGGGTCTCGCGACCACCAACGCTCGGTCTCTCGAAATCGCGGACCCACGGTTTCGCAGACGCACGAATGCCGACGCGCTAGGCTCCAACACGAGCTCATGTGACTCGGCGAGATATCGACTTCGCCCGCCTCCCCGCAAAGCCGCCCACGGCAACGCAAACAGGATGCCGTCCGGAACGATGACCGCTGTGCGAGCATCCACCAGGAGTCGCCCCACTGGCTCCAAAAGCATGTATGACAAGTTTCTTTGCGCGTCGGAGTAGAGCTCCGTCCATCCCTCCGTAAGGGGGAACGACGCCGTCGTGTCACCGCCAAAGATTCGTACCAGACGATCGAGCTCCCTTTCCTTTATGTCCTTGACCGACCAGCCGGCGAGTCCGTCGGAGTCCAAGACAAGAGTCGCCAGCCATCGGGACGTTACGGTGTAGTGGATGAGGATCGTTCCCGGCTCGAGAGCCGCGACGACACGGGACAGTGGTTCAGGCTCCGCCACGCCCGGTAAGACCACATCCACCCCTCCCGCGCCACCATGGGTAACCAACACTCCCGCTTCGAGAGAGTCGAGTAAGGCCCGCGCCCGCGAACGCTCCAAGAACTCGAATGCCACTTCAGGATCGCGGCGCTCCGTAAGATGGATCCAGGCCAGATCTTCGTAAATGGATCGCCTCGTCGCGAGGAAGCGAGCCCTCTCTTCCTGTGACTGTGAGCTCGCTCTCAACGTCTCGATGGTCGAAACCGCAGCTTCCAAGGCTTCGATGGCGCTGTTCGTATCGCCCTGCGCGAGCGTAAGCTGCGCCTGGCGTCGCGAGGTTTCGGCTCGCTCGAGCTCGGTTCCGACCCCCTGCGCCAGCTCTTCAGCTTCGCTGTAGGCTCGCTTGGCCGCCCCATCCCTCCCCTCGGCGAGATGGAGCTCCCCAGCGATGAGAAGCGCTCCCCAACGGGTCTGCAAAACTTCTCGCGCTGACTTGCCTCGAGTGAGTGCCAAAACCTCGCCCACCACGGAGAGGGCTTCTCCCGATTCGCCCGCGTCCGCGAGAAGCTCGGCGATGTGGAGGAGCGTCTTCAGCCGACTCCACTCATCACCTTGGTCCGATGCGAGATCGAGCGAACGCCGGTAAGCCGCGAGCGCTTCCTTTGTTTTTTCCAAGCGTTGTAGACTCGCCCCTCGGTTGGCCGCGGCCGCCGCCTCGAGCTCGAACTGACCTATCGTCTTGAACGTCGCCTCTGCTTGCTGGAAGTACCCCACCGAGCGTTCATAAAGTCCCAGCTGATGAAAGAGGTGCCCCAAGTAAAGAAGGGCAAAACCTTCGAGATCCGGAAGCCCGTGTCTCCGACCGAGATCGAGCGTTCGTCGATAGCCCGCGGCCGCTTCACGCAGTTTCCCTTCGTCCTGGTCGAGAGCCGCGAGGTTGTTAATAGCCGCCGCCTCTCGTTCTCGACTTCCAAGCTCCGCCGCTCGATCTCTTAGTTCGCGATAGTGCTGGCCGGCCTCCTCGGGGTCCGCGTTCATCCAGGCCGCGTCGCCCAGCAGGTGAAGGGCTCGCACTTCACTCCAGCCGTCGCCGAGTCGTCGTGCAGCTTCCAAGGCGCCCTTTGCCCGGTGTGCTGCAGCGGCCAAGGTGTCGTTCTGGTAAGCGGCCTCCGCCTCTTGGAGCAGGGCTTCAATCTGCAAGGCTTGCTTCGCACCCGAGGAGCCACGCCTCTCATACCATTCTGTGAATCGCACCAGCGAGGGATCGCCGAGGCGTTCGTCGATCGCAAGAGATAGACGCTCGGCTTGCCCAAACTCACGCGTGCCATCCCGCTCCCTTGCCACGGCGGCGAGCCCGTGGGTCCACAGTTTCTCCACGAACCGTCGCGCTTCCAGAGGATTCGCTTCAACGAGCTCTCCGAGCTCTCCGAGGTCAGCGGGCTTCGCCAACGCCACGCGAAACTGCCGCTCGGTCTCGTCCGTCCGCTCGACGAGTAGCACCAGTCCGGCGACAGACAGACACCAACCAACGAGCAGAAGCAGGGGAAGGAGTCGAGATCTCATCGAACCGGCAGGGTAAGGCAAGTGCCCTGCCACGGCAAGGGTTGGCCCGTGATGCCCCCGACTAAGAGACCGGGGTTTCTTTCTTTTCCTTGAGAGACCGGTCGCGGAGAGACTTGATCACTTGGAGAGCCTCGATGGAGCGACGATCAGGGATCATCATCTTGAGAGCCTTGCGAATCAGCGCATCGGCCTGCGCGTCGTGCCCCAGCTTGCCTTCAATCAGACCGGCGTAGTAAACCGCCAGCCCACATTCAGGGTCCAGCCTCACCGTTTCACTAAGTTCGACCAGACATTTGTCTGCGCCTTTGGGCGCATCGAGGAAGCGGCAATAAGCAAGCTCGGCCCGGTACTTGCTGTTTTGTGGATCACAATCGTGGGCGAGCTCCAGCTGTAGGAGCGCTTCAGCGTGGAGACCACGCCTCATGAGAGCGCGTCCCTTTTTGAATTGCAGGTCGGAATCCAGGAACTCTTTTCGGAGAGCAGTGCGCGATTCCGTTTCCTTCCGCTTCTCCTCGAGAAGACGATGGCGGCGAGCGACGAGCAAGGTCCGGCGTCCTGGATCGCTAAGCTCACCATAGGCGCGTCCACCCGCCAAGAATAGATCCTGCACCTTCTCCAGCAGATGGGCGAGCTCATCGGTCATGAACCTCCATGGCGCGAACTTCCGCGAAAACCCGATGTACTTTTCTTCCATTTCGGCCGGAGAAGCGTTCTCGTTGGTGACTCCAAGTAGATCGAAAGCGTCTAGCTCCCGATACCGCAAGTAGATCTCCATCACCTCGTTGCTAACATCTTCCGCGTTTGCCGCTTCTTCCGTTGTCGACACCCGCGCCCATGCGGCTGCCGGTCGGATCGGAGCGGTGTCGGCCTCCTCTTCGATCATTTTGTCCGCGTCCGTCGGGACCTCGAGCGGCTGGGTTGCCAAGAGGCGCAGTGTGGACTCCTCAGACGCAGTCTCTCTCTTCTTCTCTCTCTTCTCCTGCGGTATCCACTCTTCTGGCCGAACTACGCCCACAACCATGAGCGCATAAAGGAATCGGATGAGCTTCTCACCTGAGATCGGAGACTCCGCAGCAAGCTCCTCGATACTCTTACCATCGCGCAGTCGATCGATCAGGTCTTTCTGGTCCGGAGTGAGACGGATATCCGCCAACCAATAAGGAGGCCTCAAGTCCAGCGAGAGCTTGACCTCCCTCAGCGGATCCATCGTATCCCGAACCTCGTCTTCGAGTGCGAAACGTGAAACTCCCGTTACGATGAGCTGCGCGGTCTTGATCTTGAACGGCGACTCGACGTGCTCGAGGCCTGGGAAAACTCGAAAGGTGCCGCTTCGCCACGTAAATATATGAAGCAGTTTCCTGGCCAGCGTCTGCTGTAGAACACGGAAGAGCTCCGACGGCGTGATCAAGGCGTGGTCGATGAGGATCTCACCCAAGTGCCGCTCGCCCGAAACGCTCTGGTTCAGGCAGCGCTGGCGCTGTTCATCGGTGATCATCTCGCGGTCGACCAGAACTTGGCCGAGGGTTTCATGAAGCAGGTTAGAACGGCATTCGACCGGCACACCTTTCTCGAGGACAACGACTTTGGTGACCGCCTTGCGCGCAAACTCCAGGACGGCCGAGCGCCGAGTCACAGCCATGGAGTGAAGCAGCACCGCAAAGGGGATCTCGGTCAGATTCCCTTCGGTCACTCGAGCGATGGTCTCGAGTTGTTCGGGTCTCGGGATCACCCCTGCCTCCCCCTGTCCAAGAATGTCCAAAAATGCCCGCGAATGTCCGGGTCCGATCTTCTTCGGATCTAGGTCGTTGTTAGCTGGTTGGATTGGTTACTAAGAGTGTACCAGAAGTGGAGGAATCGCTCCACCTCCTTAAAAAACGGGGAAATTTTCCTTCGTTCGGAGTCCGGAAAACGAAAAAAGGCCAGAGAGCGCCTCGCGCCCTCGGGCCCCAAGAGTCAGAAGTGCTATTTCGCAGTCTTCACGGGCACGCTCCAGGCGGCCTCGCCCCAAGACAGCTTCATCATTGCGCCATCTCCCTTTTCAACGAGGGAGATAGTGAACATATCGACGGTGCTGGACGTCTTGGACTCCGCCAAGGGCACCCGCGCCACCTCGCTGTCACCGATCTCCTCGCTGTATGAGAAATGCGGCCACAGCTCGTTTTTAAGCCCGTCCGGAGCCTCGGCCCAAACCTTGCCCAGTGGTTGGCCAACAACCTCGTTCACAGCCAACGCGTACTCACCGTCAGCAGGACAGTACACATAAAGAGAGTACTCACCAGCGGGGACCTTCGAGTCACCGACGTACACATCCCCGGAGACGGTGAGGGTGGTCACCTGCTCGGACCCGGCGCGCCACATCCGGTCTTCGGGCAACTTGGAAGTCAGCTCGCTGAAGCTCCGGCCGTTGAGGGAAGGCCGACCGTACTCGACGGAGACGCTCTCTCCCCCGACCTTAGCCTTCGCGGTCTCCCGCGGAGAAGGTGTTTGTGTGAACGCTACCGCGGCAATCGCGATAGCGGCTACGCTCGATAAAAGAACACGCATTTATGAACTCCTTTCGTTTCTGAAATCTTCTTTTGAGAAACCCAGGGCGTGGGCGGAATAAACCCCGGCTCATCCTCCTCATTTTGCACTGGCTGTGCAAATCAAAAAAAATATTCAATAAAATGGATGCAGTAACATGGGGCACAGACCGAGCCCCGCCTCCCGCCGCACCCATTAGGCCTTCGCTTCTTGTGGAAGAGCTGCGCAAACTCAAGTCGTCATCCGGCCTCGCCTGAGGTAATCTGGCCGACGTAAGGAGGCGGGCCATGAAGAAGGTGATAATTCTCATCGGAACCCGAAAAGGCGGATTCCTTGCCTTTTCAGATCCGGACCGCAAGAAGTGGGAGCTAAAGGGTCCCTTCTTCAAAGGCACGCAAGTTCACCATATGACTTACGTCGATGGCGATTTCGGTGCCGTCTGCGCGACGGTGAAAAACGAATGGTGGGGCGCCGACGTGAGGATCTCCAAGGACCTTGGCGAGACCTGGCTGGAGCCCAAAAACGGAGTCCGGTTCGCAGAAGGAAGAGAGCTCTCCGTCGCCCAGGTGTGGATGATGAAGGGCGATCAACGCACCGGTAAGCCCATTCTATATGCGGGAGCCGATCCGGGAGCCCTCTTCAAGAGCAGCGATGGCGGCCAAAACTGGGAAGAGGTTCGCTCCTTGACCGAACATCCCACCCGCGAAAAATGGCAGCCCGGGGCCGGCGGAATGATGGTCCATTCCATTTGCCTCGATCCGGAGAACCACGATCGGATGTTTGTCGGAATCTCAGCCGCCGGTGCGTTTCGGACCGACGACGGAGGAAAGACCTGGAGTCCCAAGAACAAGGGTGTGCGCGCCGATTTCATGCCGGACAAGTTTCCTGCGGTCGGCCAATGCGTTCACCACATGGAGATGCACTCGTCGAATCCGGCCGTCCTCTATCAGCAGAATCACTGCGGCGTCTACCGCTCGGAGAATGCGGGCGACGAATGGATCGACATCTCCGAAGGACTCCCCTCTCGGTTCGGATTCCCCCTGGCGGTCCACCCGCACGATGGAGACACTATTTTTGTGTGCCCGGCGGAGTCAGATCAGAATCGCATGTTGCCCGATGGCACCCTGCGCATCTTCCGCAGCCGCGACCGAGGAAACTCTTGGCAAACTCTTACCGATGGCCTCCCGCAAACGCAGGCCTACCAGCTCGTCTTGCGAGCCGCGATGGATACCGACACGCTTGACCCGGCCGGCGTTTACGTAGGAATGCAGGGCGGCCAGCTGCTCGCCAGCCGCGATGAAGGCGATCACTGGGAGATTCTGTTCAACTGGTTGCCACCGGTGTATTCGGTTCAGACCGCGGTGGTCGAGGTTTAGCGTCCTAAGGCAGCCAGCGGACCTACCCTCACCCTACCCTCTCCCAGAGGGAGAGGGAATAAAGGAAGGCAGCGAGCTTACCCAAAGCTGCCAACATGTCTTCGACGGTCGTGAACTTGACTCGAGGCCGCCCTTCTTCCTTGCCCCTACTAACCTCTTTCTCGTCCAGCTTCTTCCAATCCTTCCAAGAAACGAAGTTCGGTTTTCTCTCCCGAACGAGCTTCTCGGCGGCCACCGGATCAGGCCCCGCCGGGGTGAGTGTCGACCCGTTTGCGAGATCTTCCATCATGCCGTTCACGGTCTCTAACGCGTCAGGCTTGTTGGTGCCGATGACCCCGCTGGGCCCTCGCTTGATCCAGCCTGCGGTGTAGAGTCCGGTAACGGGCTTTTTCGACCCGGGCTCGATCACTCTCCCCTTTTCGTTGAGTATCACGCCCCACTTCTCGTGGAAAGGGACACCGGGGAGCTGCACCCCACGGTATCCCACCGAGCGAAACACGAGACCGACGGGCAGCTCTTCGAAGGTTTCCGTCTCTCGAGGGCGAAGAGTTCCTGTCTCGGTGGCGTAGAGCTCGTTCTTGACAATCTTCATGCTTGCGACCTCACCGGCGGCATTGCCGATTAGCTCTACCGGTGAAACGAGAAAGCGCAGGATGAGACTTCGAGGCTTCCCTGACTCCTCGCGAGCCGCATACTCCTGAAGGATTTCCACCTTCCTCGCCGTCGACTTGTCCTCTTCCACCGATTGCTTGCTAAGCGCATCCAGCTCGGCTTCCTCGGGCAAAACGATGATGTTGGCGCCGGGCATCTCGCCGAGCTCCTTGATCTCGGGATTCGTGAACGCCGCCTGGGCCGGGCCTCGTCGCCCTAGCATGTAGACTTCCTTGATCCGGCTGCCACGCAATTCCTTCTCGGCATAATCAGCGATATCGGTCTCCGCCAGCTCCTCCGTAGTGCGGCACAGGATCCGAGCCACGTCCACGGCAACATTTCCAACTCCAACCACCGCCGCCCGCTCCTGTGACAAATCGAACTTGCGATCTCGATAGTCAGGGTGCCCGTTGTACCAAGCAACGAACTCGGTCGCAGCATGGCTCCCCTCGAGGTCCTCTCCAGGTATGCCGAGGCTGCGGTCGGTCTGCGCCCCGGTCGAGAAAAGGATCTGGTGGTAGTGCTTTTTCAAATCGGCCAAAGTAACGTCGGCGCCGAACTCGACGTACCCATAGAACCTAAAACTTGTTCTGTCCGCGATCCGGTCATAGGCCTTGGTAACCGATTTGATCTTCTGATGGTCCGGCGCGACACCGCCGCGCACCAAACCGAAAGGAGTCGGGAGTCGATCGTACATGTCGACCTCGATCGTTACCTCCTTTTGTTTGAACAGATGTTCCGCTGCATAGAAGCCGGTGGGGCCAGCGCCAATGATCGCGACACGAAGTGGGTTGCTTTCGCTTCCAATTTCTGCCATCTATGCTTTCCTTTAGGTCGTGCTCAAATCTGATCGTCCAACGTTTCCAACTCACCCTCGTATTCGTCTCGTTGCGCCTTCACGACGTCACCGATAGAAACGATCCCGACCAGCTTGCCTTGGTCCATGATCGGCAAATGGCGAAAGCGTTTTTCGGTCATGGTGTGGAGCACCGGGCGTAAGGCGTCCTGAGGCACGCCATGGATAACGTTGATGGTCATGAGGTCTCTGACGGTTTGCGAAAACACTTGTTCGTTCTTGACCGCGGCGCGCACGATGTCTCGTTCGGAAAGGATTCCGACCGGTTGGCCTCCTTCGTCCACCGCGACCAGAGCTCCAATATTGTGCTCGGCGAGCAACGCAATTGCCTCTCTAATTGTCTGCTCAGGCCCGATGGTTATGACTCCCATCCCCTTCTTGGCCAGGATGGCTCCAATGTTCATGTCACACCCCCTCGCTTAGATCTCAACCGTAACACGCCGGCTGCCAACAAGCCCCCTAATTAGGCTCCGTCGTGTTCGGGGAGGTACCCTCCGATGGCCGCCGTTCCATGGTTCCCTGCGGTGGCGGTCGACCCGGCGGCCGCGCCACTCCCACGCCGTGACGATAAACGAGCGCGGCCCCTCGGCTCCCGGTCTCGAGCAGAAGCCACTGCCCCCCCACCGCGATAATGAGCGCTAGCAACCGAAGCCTTGTAACCCGGAGCACTGGCTCCTTCCGATCCCGCCATAGGATTTCGAACCGGAGCAAAGCGAGCCCTATGAATGCGATCAGCACGAAAAACGCCCAATCGCTATGCTCGCCGATCAAGAGCTTCACCTCGCCCGAGACCGAGACGTACTGTTCAGCGGCGAATTTCCCCGCCGTGACAGCGGCTCCCGCCCCCAGAATTCCGAGGCCGTAGAGCGCAATCGCGGCCCGGTCCAACCAAACGAAGCGTCGCATCACGACGCACCCCAGGTCGAAGAGCAGTGCCCCTAGGAACAGGGCGATCGGATAGTGAACCAGCAGCGGGTGGAGGTTCGGTACAGATTCCAAAGGGATTTTCCTGGCTGAGTCTAGGTGGGAAGTACTGGCCGATCGATGTCGTCATCACGGAGGTCCAAACCTCGCCGGCCCATCAATTGTGAAAGGTACGCCTTTACAAGTCTTCCTCTTCTAGTATTTCCTCATAGGTCTTGACGACGCCGCCATAGTCGCCGCGAAAAGTATCCGCCGATTCTCGACCCTTGAAGGCGATCAGGCTCGGCATACACCGGTCCCAGGTCAGCTGATACTGAACCCCAGAGCGATCTTCTTCTACCATTTTCTTATGGCAGAGGTTCACCGAGCTTCCTTCCACAAAAAATGCATCGTTCGCATCGACACGTTGTCCGGTATCGAAGTCCGTGACCTCGGCGGAAGCAACGTCGGTCCGATCTCTCTGAAATCGCAGTCCGCATCGGGGGCAGCAAGCCTTTTGGGCCGCGCCATCTTCAAGGCGAATCTCGTATGCGGTCGCCTCGTGGACTGAACGGTGGCATACCTCGCACACCCCTTCGGGGCGGAGTTGCACGTAGGTGAAGTACCCGACGGATCCAGCCAGTCCCAGGAGGGCAACAACCATTAGGATTCTCGTCGCCATTGGTTCACCTCGCATCCAGTGGGCGGGAACACCGCCAAACGCACGCCCAGGTTACACAATCCCCCGCGGGTCGGGCAAATGCCTCACCGTCGTGTTGATTGCTGGACCGCTTCATCTTTCCTCAAGACCCCAACCCTTCCAGATGTAATAGATGGATGGGTACACCAGCAGGACGACGATCACCGAAGTGACCATCCCACCTACCATCGGGGTGGCGATGCGTTTCATTACGTCTGCACCGGTTCCGTGGCTCCACATAATGGGTAGAAGTCCCGCCATGATGACGCTGGCGGTCATGATCTTGGGGCGAACGCGGGTAACTGCGCCGTGAAACACCGCTTCGACCAGATCCTTCTTGCTTCGCATCCGGCCACCGAGCACGGCGTCCTGGTAGGCGATGTCGAGGTAGAGCAACATCACGACGCCTGTCTCGGCGCTCACGCCAGCTAGCGCAATGATCCCAACCCAAACCGCAATACTCAGGTTGTAGTCGAGCACATAGAGCAACCAGAAGGCACCGATGAGAGCAAAAGGCACCGCCAAAAGTACGATGAGCGTCTTGAAGATGGATCGCGTGTTCAAATAAATAATGAGGAACGTGATCATCAAAGTCATCGGCACGACGACCATCAGCCGCTTCTGGGCCCTCACCATGTACTCGTACTGTCCACTCCAGCTGATGCTGTAACCTGCAGGCAGGGCGATCTTCTCCGCCACCGCCTGCTGCGCCCTCTTGACATAGGTGCCCACGTCAATATTTGTGATGTCGACGTAGATCCAGGCATTCGGTCGGGAGTTCTCGCTCTTGATCGCAGGAGGGCCCTTCTCGAATCTGAGCTCCGCCAGGTGCCCCAGCGGAATGTGCTGCCCGATCGGCGTCGCAACTAGGATTTCCCGCAGCGCGGGTAGATTGTCACGCAGTTCCCGGCTGTAGCGTAGATTGACCGGGTAGCGTTCAAGGCCCTCCACGGTCGTCGTAATATTCATGCCTCCAATGGCGGTTTGAATCACATCCTGCACATCGCCGACCGTCAGTCCGTACCGTGCGATCTCCTCCCGTTTGATGTCGATGTTCAGATAGTTACCACCCATGACTCGCTCTGAGTAAACCGAAAGGGTTCCGGGCACGTGGCGGATGACGGCTTCGATCTCCCTACCGATATTCTCGAGCGTCGTCAGATCGGCTCCTGACACCTTGATACCAACCGGGGTCTTAATCCCCGTCGAAAGCATATCGATACGCGTCTTAATAGGCATGGTCCAAGCGTTGGTCAGTCCCGGGAATTGGATGGCCTGGTTCAACTCGTTGGTCAACTTGTCTACGGTCATGCCCGGCCGCCACTCTGATTCCGGTTTGAGCATGATAGTGGTCTCGATCATCGACAGCGGAGCCGGATCAGTTGCCGTATCCGCCCGCCCCACCTTTCCAAAGACATGACGCACCTCCGGAAACTCTTTGATGATTTTGTCGGTTTGCTGAAGTATCTGGCGGGCTTTAGTGACCGACACGCCAGGTAGCGTAGTGGGCATGTAAAGCAAGTCTCCCTCCCAGAGGGGCGGCATGAACTCGGAGCCCAGACCGGCAATGGGAATGAGAGTGCTGACCATGAGGAGTAGGGCCACCAGCAGTACCGACCACCTGAACTTCAAAACGAAATGGAGGACAGGCTCGTACACTCGGATCAGAACCCGGCTGATCGGATTCTTTTTTTCCGGCCTAATTCTTCCCCGAATCCAGTAACCCATGAGGACGGGAACAATGGTGACCGACAGCAAGGCGGCGGCGGCCATCGCGTAGGTCTTCGTAAACGCGAGCGGCTTGAACAGCCTCCCCTCCTGGGCTTCGAGTGTAAAAACCGGAGCGAAGGACACCGTGATCACGAGTAGGGCGTAAAAAAGGGTGGGACCGACTTCCTTGGCCGCGTCGCCTATGATTTGCCAATGCTCCTTCTGGTTACCATAGCGCTCGAGATGCTTGTGAGCGTTCTCGATCATGATGATGGCCGCATCCACCATCGCGCCAATGGCAATCGCAATTCCGCCCAAGGACATGATGTTCGAGTTGAGTCCCTGCTGTTGCATCACGATGAACGCCATCAAGATGGCCACCGGGAGGGTGAGGATCGCGACCAATGCCGAGCGCAGATGTAGAAGAAAAATGAGACAAACCAGAGCGACGACGAGGCTCTCCTCGAGAAGTTTTTCCGCGAGGTTCGCTATGGATCTTTCGATGAGGCCTGAGCGGTCGTAGACCGTCAAGATTTCAACGTCCTCCGGCAGCCCTTGTTTGAGCTCCTCGAGCTTCTCTTTGACACCTTGAATGACCTCATAAGCGTTGGCGCCAAAGCGCACCACGATGATGCCGCCAACCACTTCTCCTTCACCGTTGAGCTCTGCCAGGCCGCGACGCATGTCCGGTCCCAGTTGCACCGTGCCGACATCCTTCAAAATAATGGGCGTTCCTCTGTCATCCACCCCGAGCGCAACATTCTTAATGTCTTCCACGTCCCGGATGTAGCCCTCCCCTCGCACCATGAACTCGGTCTCCGACATTTCGAGCACCCTGCCGCCTACATCGCTGTTACTCCGTTGCACGGCGCTACGGATCCTCGAAATGGAAACGTTGTAAGCCCGCAGTTTGTTGGGGTCGACGGTAATCTGGTACTGCTTGACGAATCCTCCAATACTAGCGACCTCGGAGACCCCGGGAACGGAAGTAAGCTCGTACTTCAAGAACCAGTCCTGGATACTTCGCAGGTCACCAAGATTTCGTGTTTTTGACGTCAAGACGTACTGAAAGGCCCAACCCACTCCCGTCGCATCCGGCCCCAATGTGGGACTCACACCCTTCGGCAGGCGGGCGCTAACATAGTTCATGTATTCGAGCACCCGGCTCCGCGCCCAGTACATGTCCGTACCGTCTTCGAAGATCACATAGACGAAAGAAAACCCGAAGAACGAATATCCACGCACCACCTTTGCGAAGGGTACCGCCAGCATCTGCGTCGTGATCGGATAGGTGATCTGATCCTCGACGACCTGAGGCGCTTGCCCCGGATACTCCGTAAAAATAATCACCTGAACGTCGGATAGATCGGGAATGGCGTCTAGCGGCGTGTTGCGAAGCGCGTACAGGCCCCACAGCGTGAGAAAGAGGGTCGCCATGATGACCAGGAACTTGTTGTCGAGAGACCACTGAATAATCTTTTCGAGCATGGCTTCTTTCCGCGACCTGGTCTAGTTCTGGTGTTCCATCGCAGCGGGACCCGTCTGTGCAGCCCCGGTCTCCTTTTCTGAGATCATCTTCTGGATTGCCTCGTGCAGGTTGCTCTCAGAGTCGATCAAAAACTGCGACGAAACGACTACCATGTCGCCTTCCTCGAGGCCGTCCTTCACTTCCCACAATCCCCCGCCATTCACTCCCAACACGACTTCCTTGACTTGAAACCGCCCCTCGCCGCGGTCCAGCACGATGACGTTCCGGATTCCGCTGTGTATGACGGCTTCTTCTGGGACGGCTAGGACGTTTCGCGCCGACGGCACGTCGAAAACAACGTTCGCGTACATATTGGCCCTCAGTTTCTGACCCGGGTTGGGAAGCTCGATGGAGACTTTCATAGTGCGGGTTTTTTGATCAAAAAACGGATAGATATAACGAACTCTGCCTGAGTACTGTTTGCCGGGCTCGTAGGGGAATTCGATCCGGGCGCGCTGACCGATCTTAAGCCACTCCACTTGATGCTCGAAGACCTCGACTTCAACCCAAACGGTGGACAGATCCACGATCTTATAAAGGTTCATGCCGGCCTTGACGTGCATGCCCTCTAACGCTTGATCCATTTTTTCTACGACCAGGCCAGTCATCGGCGAGACCACAGCCAGAGTCCTGTTGACCTCACGCGTCTCTTCCAATCTTGCTATTTGTGCGTCGCTTATGTCCCAGTATTCGAGTCGCTCACGGGCCGACTCGAGGAGGGCGCGCGCCCGCGCAGCGACATCCGGGTACTGCCCTTGCTCCATGCGTTGCGTGTAGTCCAGGGCTTGGAGGTATTCTTTTTGAGTCGTTACGAGCTGGGGGCTGTAGATCTCGAAGAGCTCTTGCCCCTTCTCGACAGGCTCGCCAACGTAGTTGACGAAAACGTTCTCGATCCAACCTTCGAACTTCGTGTTCACCCACGTGATTTGGCCGTCGTTGTAGGTCAGAGTGCCCACGGTTCGAATGGTAAAGGGAATGTCGGTTCGTTCGAGCTGAACGGAGTCAACACCAATGTTTTGCACGAAAACCGGATCGATCCGAATGGTTCCCGGCGGCGCATCTTCGACTTCGTCCTCGTATACAGGTATCAAGTCCATCCCCATGGGGGACTTTCCTGGCTTATCCGAAATGAAGGTGGGATCCATGGGGGCCTGCCAGTACTTGACCGTGCGATCCGCCTGAGCCTCCAAGTGCTCCGTTCTGCGAGATTGCGTTCCCTTGGCCGGTACCAGCTTCATTGTGCAGATGGGGCATTCTCCGGGCTCGTCCCGAATGACCTGAGGATGCATACCGCAGGTCCAGAGTTGCTTTCTTCCGTCGCTCTCACTAGCAACCTCGTCGCCACCCAACAGAAGATGCCCCACCTGGTGCATCCATTCCCACTGAAACGGGTTCGACAGCAGAAATGTGGTGAGGAGGACGCCTAGCGCAAAGCTGAACAAAACAAAGAAGACGCCCTTTTTCTTCATCGTGACCTCACCTCGGAAACTTGGTCCCCACGGCCCGCTCTAGATCCGCGAGAGCCGTGAGATGATCCGAGTAATGACGCGCGTTCATGAGACGCACGTCTAGCAAGACGCGTTCGCTATCTAGAAGTTCGAGCACGCCGAGTTGGCCCGTCTCATACGCCGCCTCCGTGGAGCGAAGAACCTCCTCGGCCTGGACAATCAAGACGTTCTCGAACAATCGCACCTGCTCCTGGAGTGTCTCGACCCGAATCACCTGATCCCGGATGGAGAACTCCATTTCATTGCGAACGGTCGCGTAGTTGCTTCGCTGCGCGGACAGCTCCGCCGCGGCCTGTTGTACACCGCCATCGTACTTGCCTTGCCAAATCGGGATGGTGATGCCAACGCCAAGGCTAAAGGCGTTCTTGCCGTTATCGGAAGGGGGTTGCATAACCCCGGCAGGATCGTCCCGCTTGCCGACGTTGATGAAACCCGCACTCACCATGAAATCTGGCCACGGCTCTTTCTTTGCAAGATCGATGGATCGCTCGCCGCGTTCGATCAAGGCGGCTGCGGCTTTGAGCTCCTGACGATTCGCCTCGCCGAGCTCATAGAGCTCTTCGAGATTCAGGGCAACGCTCGGAAGGCTGGTGAGCGCGACCCTCGGCAGGGGCTCATGGGGGGGGCGGTCCATCAATGTGTTCAGATTGCCCACGAGGGACACTCGCTGCCGGTTGAGGGTGTTTAGCCGATCAATAACCCTGGTGATCTCGGCCTGTAGCTTTATCACCGCTTGTTGCAAACCTTGTCCGGTGGCATAGCGCGTCTGAGCCAACCCCTCGTAGTGCTCCAACAACGATCTGTCTTCCTCGGCGATTCGGACCGCAGCGTCCACATAGCCGAGCCCGTAGTACGCCTTCTTGACGCGAGCAATGACTTCTCTTTGCCGAGCCATGTAGAGTTGGTCCCATGCCGCGGCTTCCTGCGTCGCGACCTTTCCTCGAAGGTCGAGCGTTCCAAACCAAGGGAATGCCTGGCTCAGCGTGAAACTGTTCACCTGGGGGCCGACGCGCGTCTCCACGGAACGAATGGCTTGGTTGAAACCAAACATTGGGTCGGGAAGGTCGCTCACTTGTGGCACTTTCTCGACTGCCGCCTGGTAGCGGGCCAACGCCTCTTGAATGGAAGGATTCCCCGCGAGCGCCTCTTGTATGTAGGCCCGGAGTGTCGCTTCCTCGGTATAGAAGTCGGCTTGCCCTTGCCGAACTCCCGTGCCCGGAGTTTCAGGCTCGGCTTGGGCGCCATCGACGCGACTCGAAAGTAGCCAGGCCGATAGGCCGAGTATTAGGAACAACCCTCTCCGGCCGTAGTTGTGTGATTTCACCCAAGCCTCCCTCTTCAGTACTCAAAGGAAAAGCAAACAGTGTGCCATCGAACGCTTAATGTGATAACTGACTTATTTATAGTCGTTTGCATCCATTATCTGAATTGGGATGAACGGAAGACCTATTGGAGAAATGGCGATCAAGTGATTCATTTCCAACACTACGTGTAACCTACTCTGGTTAAATGGTTTCAAGTGGGTCGACCGTGGCACCGGGCGAATGTCGTCTGTCTTTATAACCCGTTATAAACAAATGGTATAAGTCCGAAACCGAAATAGAAGGACAAGGGTTGCTTGTTTTCACGCAGTTCTGGTATGGTAGTGTGTCAGCAGGTCAGCAGGGATAAGTCGTTTCCCTACCTGATTTTCTGGCGGAAGGACTTGTTCCGTATCGTGTGGCACAAGCTTAGCAAGTGAATCGTAGCGTGGACCAGAAGGGAACCGGTCTAGAGTAATGACTGCAACGACGACTAGCAGGATTCGAATCCTCGTCCTCGGCGCCTCGGTAGGGCTCATCACGATCGCGCATCACGTCACGCCATTGGAGTTTGGCTCGTTTCACAACGTGTATCAGCGGCTCTACTACCTCCCCATTTTTGCGGGAGGCTACTGGTTCGGCGTGCGAGGAGCACTTGCCGTCTCTATTCTCTCTGCGGCCAGCTACCTCCCCCACATCATCTTGGACTGGGCCGAGCACCCGGCGTACCGTGAGGCACAATACGCAGAGCTTTTGATGTTTCAGGTCGTGGGGCTCGTCGTCGGCACGCTGGTCGAGGCAGAGAGGCGGCAACGCGCGCGACAGGAGAGGACTGCGAGGGAGCTCGCAGACGCCTACGGACAACTGCGAGAGAGTTTCGAACAACTTCGCCGAGCCGACCGGCTAACCGCCCTTGGCGAGCTTTCCGCGGGTCTCGCCCACGAGATCAAGAACCCGTTAGCATCCATGAAAGGGTCTCTCGAAATCTTGGCCTCTGATTTTCCTCCTGGACATGAAAAGCGTGAGTTCCTCGAGATCTTCGATAAAGAACTCGATCGCCTCAACGGAGTCTTGAGCGAGTTTCTACAATTCGCCCGCCCTCCACGCCCCGATCGGCGGCTTTGCCAATTGAACGATGTGATGGACTCGCTCACGGTGCTCTGCTCCAAAGAAGCCGCCAAGCGGGGCGTACGTATTGAGATTTCTTGTCCCCAGGACCTACCCGAGCTCCCTCTCGACGCAGGCCAAATTCAGCAGGCGCTTCTCAACATCGTGCTGAATGGTATCCAAGCCATGCCGTCGGGCGGCTGCCTGAACATCCATGTGACGGAGTCGGCCGCGAGCGTGCGCGTTCGGATTCGGGATGAGGGCCCCGGCATCACCGCGGCAGACCGCACCCGGATTTTCGATCCCTTCTTCACAACCAAGGACGGTGGAACGGGTCTTGGCATGGCCATCGCGCACAAGCTCATACATGGGCATGGGGGTGAGATCCAGCTTCTCGATCAGGAGGGGCCCGGTGCCACCTTCCTCATTGTCCTTCCCATCGGGAGCTCTCACCAGTGACCGAAAAAATCCTCATCGTCGACGACGACGCAAGCTTCCGTCGAGTCGTCGACTTCACCCTGCAAGAGGAAGGATACCAAACGGAGTCAGCCACGAACGGAACCGAGGCATTACGCAAATTCTCAGAGTCTGATTTCTCGCTGGTACTGACAGACGTGCTCATGCCGAAGTTGGGCGGGCTCGAGCTCCTTCGAAGAACCCAGGCGATTGCCCGCGAGGTGCCGGTCATCGTCGTGACGGCGCACGCTGCGGTGGACGACGCGGTCCAGGCAATGCGGGAAGGCGCGTTCGACTACATCGTGAAACCGGTGAACCGCGATGAACTAAAGCTGGTTGTCCGCAAGGCCCTCGACCTTAAGGCTTTGATCCACGAAAACCGCTGGCTTCGGCAGGCGGTCTCAGAACGCTTCGAGCTAGAGAACATGATCGGCGGCTCGGAGCGCATTCAGAAGGTATTCCAAATATCCGCTCAGGCGGCTCGGGTTGACTCTACGGTGCTGATCCTCGGTGAGAGCGGAACTGGTAAGGAATTACTTGCCAAGGCAATCCACTTCAACGGCCCGCGAAAGAACAGGCCCTTTGTCGCCATCAATTCAGCCGCCATTCCAGAAACACTCCTGGAGTCCGAGCTCTTCGGCCACACTCGAGGCTCCTTCACCGGAGCAGTCGCAGAACGGAAAGGTAAGATTGAGATGGCCGAGGGAGGCACGGTTTTCCTCGACGAAGTGGGCGATTTGCCTCCCCAAACCCAGGTCAAGTTGCTGCGTCTGTTGCAAGAGAAGGAAATCGACAAGATCGGCACCGCGAGACCGCAAAAAGTGGACGTGCGCATCATTGCAGCTACCCATCGTGATCTTGAAACGTTCATCCGCGAGGACAAATTCCGGGAAGATCTCTACTACCGTTTAAGTGTTATCCCCATCCAACTTCCCCCGCTCCGTGAACGTCGTGAGGATATTCCGCTTCTCGCCGATCACTTCTTGAAGAAGTACGCACGGAAGTTCGGCAAGAAGGTGACGCTGGAACGAAAGGCATTCAAGATCCTCGACGCTTACCCGTGGCCTGGCAACATCAGGGAGCTTGAAAACCTCATGGAGAGGCTTGCTGCCCTCCACCAAGAAGGCGTCGTCACTCCGGACGACCTACCCGACTTCGTTCTCACCAACGCGTCTAAGGTCGGCGATGTTCTCGTCAACATCCCACCTGGAGGCGTCGACCTCGAGCAAGTCGAGCGGGATCTTATTCGCGAAGCTCTGGAGAGGAATGATTGGAATCAGTCTCGCGCCGCGCGCTTCCTAAGGATCAGCCGGAATACGCTCATCTACCGAATGCAAAAGTATGACCTCACCGCTCCGGATGGACCGAGCTCGGACCCATCCGGTAACCTGGCCCGTCGACAATCGTCAAACTAACCGCGAAAGCGAAGACTCTGCCTCGTCCGTCACGACTCACTCTTGGCTGAGTCACCGAATCTCGCAATCTAAGCTGGAAACTGACGACGTCTGATGATGAGTTGCCGCGGGCCGTAGACTCCCGGTGATCGACGAGGAGCGCCTTGCCAAACCAATGGGCCATGTAGTCAATCTCATCTCGGTCGACGACCTGCTCACTTTGTTCATCACCGAGCTTTCCAACGCTGCGGCCGCTATAGCCGGCGCTTCCAGGTTGGTCAAGTAACAGCCTGAAGAACGAAGCTCGCAGCGTGCGTCATTTCGCGCACTTCGTTCCGCCGGATTTGCAGGTGCGTCAAATCCCTCACCCGCGAAACCAAGGGATCCTATCTAAATATATATTTAACAGGTGGTTAGAGAATATCGACAGAGTGGCAATGGAGGGGCCGGCATTTCGAGATGGGTGATGGTTGCGACTATGATGATGGACGGTGCCGGGGTTTCGTCGTGGGCTCAATGGGTAGCCAGAGAGAGCTGTCCGGGCTCTGGCATTTCGAACGCCGGCGAATGGCCCGGGAGGCCGCTACCATGACAGACACGGCATGTCCGTTCGCTTGGCTCTATCAAACCTGCATCGCGGACTTTGTCGGGGTCGATCATGACTTCAGCGGGCGAGTAGTCGGCGCCAGCACCATGACAAGACTCGCATTGCACTCCGGGGAAAGCCGCCGACCCAGTGCTGTGACAACGAAGGCAACTCGGAGAGGGACTCTCGACGCCGAGGCTATCCGTAGCCCGGGCGTGCGTGGTCGAGCGCCAACTCACATAGGTCGAACGGTGACAGAGCTTGCAGCGCTCCGCCCCAATGAAGGCGGGCTCGCCGACGCCCAAGAACAGGAAGGAAGCCAACAGGGCGAGGCAACGATTAGTGAAAGCATTCAACATCCTTTTCTTTGTGATCGAATAGCACGGCCGAACCCGGGACGTCAAGGCGTCGACTCACCCCACGAGGGTCGCCCAGACCATCTTCGTCGTTCTCGGTGAGCACAAAACTCCCTAATCGGAAAACTCCGCTACCGCTGGCCATGTCGTTCACTCTAGGCGAGGAACGGCATGGAAATCAAAGGCGTCACCCACAAGACTTACCGGTTTGTCCAATCGGCGTCACATGGAGGACAGGCTGATCGAGGAGATCGCGCGCGCTTCCCGACACCGTCAGCTGGTGTCGCTCCTGTCTATCGATCTCGACGGCCTCAAAGAAATCAACGATCTTAATGGACACGAGGCGGGCGACATAGCCCTGAGAGCGGTGGCAGATAGCCTACGGAAGGGCTGCCGCATCTCGGACGTCGCGACGAGACGAATTCGCAGTACTGGCACCGCTCACCGCGGCATCCAAAGCGCTGACCTTGGCGGTGCGAATTCGAACCGCGCTCAAGGAGCACTCTGCCGGAGTACCGCTCTCGGTGTCGATAGGAGTCACCAATAATAGGGATGGGTCGGTGACACAGCCAGAGACACTCTACGCCACCGCAGACAAGGCGCTCTATACAGCCAAGGAGGGAGGAAAAGACAGGGCGGTCTATGTCGCGAGCTGATCTACTCCGGCCTCTCCCCTAGCACGACGTCCACGTTCATCGACTGACCGTCGCGCAACACCGTCAGCGTCACGGTCTCACCCACGCGAGTCTCGGTCTCGAGATAGACGTTGACGCCACGGTAGTCCTTGACCGGCTCTCCGTTGACTCCGGCCTCTCCCCTGACCGTCGCGCAACACCGTCAGCGTCACGGTCTCACCCACGCGAGTCTCGGTCTCGAGATAGACGTTGACGCCACGGTAGTCCTTGACCGGCTCTCCGTTGATAGCGGCGATGACGTCACCGCCGATGGGCACCCTCACGTTTCCCAATCTCACCACCTGACGCCCACCCCGTAGCCCCGCCCCGGCGGCCGGCCCCCGTCGAACCACTTCCGCGATCAACACGCCCCCATCGGGTGGAATCATGGCGCCGACTCGATTCAGCACCTCGGCATGTGCGGGGCCAAGGTCCATCAAAGTGATGCCGAGCCAGGGGTGCGGGTAGCGGCCGCGGGCGATGAGCTCTGGCACGACGCGCGTTACGGTAGTCGTTGGAATGGCGAAGCCGATCCCGGCCGACGCACGGCTCGGGCTATAGATCATGCTGTTCACGCCGATCACCTTTCCTGACAGGTCCAAAAGGGGTCCCCCCGAGTTGCCAGGATTGATCGCCGCATCGGTCTGAATGATCTCCCCTATGAAACTATAGCGCCCGCCTGGGCTCTGGATGATCCTCCCCAGCGAACTCACGACCCCGGTCGTAAGTGTGCGATCGAGACCGAAAGGATTGCCGATGGCAACCACGATGCGACCCACCCGAAGCTCATCTGAATCACCAAGACGGAGGACGTGCAAGCGCTCGGGCCTGACGTCGACTCTCACGACGGCGAGATCGTTCCAAGGGTCGGCGCCGGCTATTTGTGCGCGAACGACGGAACCATCCGGAAAGGTGACATAGAGCTCGTCGGCCCGTTCCACGACGTGATAGTTCGTGACGATATGTCCGGCCGTGTCCCAAACGAACCCTGAACCCGAGCCTTCTTGCGGAATGACGTTCCGAAAAAAGTCGTAGGAAATCGATCGGCTGGTAATGTTAACGACCCCTGGGCTGGCGTTCTCATAGACCGCGATGACCTTGACCTCGAGATCATGAAGGCCGTCCGCGGTAGCTGCCGGGCTCGCACGCGACTGCATGCGCGCGGGCACGACGACCATCGACGCATTTTGGGCTTCGGGCTCAACGGTTGCAGCCGCGTCAGGACCATCAGGGGCGCTCGCGGGCTCCTGCCACTGACAAGCAAGGCCACCTGCCCAGAAGAGCAAGTACAAAACGGCGGCGCCTGACCGCACCCGTGAAACTCTCATTGATCTCCCTGGCTCATCTCAGCAGCCGATCCAAACGCGCGTAGAGTAGCATAGGGGGGATGTGGGAGAAGGACGAAGAGCGTTCTGCCCTCACCCAGGCCCTCTCCCAGAGGGAGAGGGATTAATGGATGACGAGTCTTTTATTAGCCGCTACGAATCGTCAGCACTGGGCATTCCGCCGCGCGGATCACATGCTAAGCGATGTTATCGCTCGATTACCTTCACCCTCCTACCTTCGATAGTGCATGCTCCGTACCAGACTAGGGCGAAAGAGGTTCTGCAGCAATAGCCCTAACTCCCTAACAGGAAACACATCGAGCTCCTGCGCATTGGGCGGATTGTGTTCGGCCCTCCGGGTTGGGCCAAAACCCGCAGCCATCTGTGCGACAGGGCCCGCCCCACGACTGGAGACTCGCACGACAAAAGGCATTTGAACGAGCTTCTTCATTCCGCTACATTCTGGCCAACTTCAAATGAAGGAAAGGAGCTTGTTCAGACAAATGAAATCACTAATTGTAGGAATATCGATACTCGTTGCGTCGGTGGAAGTGTTCAGCCAGGAGCGACCTGAAACCGCCCAGTACCGTGGGCCGGCGGGTGACGCCGAAGATCTGAGATTCGTCCATGTAAACGGCGTTCGCTTGGCCTACCGAATGGAAGGCGCCGGCTTCCCGGTCATCTTCGTCCACGGGGAAGGTTACTCTCATGAGCTTTGGACGGAGCAGATCGAGGCTTTCCGGCAAAAGCACCTTTTTCTCAGCTACGACCGTCGCGGGCACGGACAGTCCGAAGACCCGATTACCGGGTACTCCGAAATCGCTCATGCCGAAGACCTGAAGGCACTGATGGCCCATTTCGGAATGAGAGAGGCGCATTTCGTGGTGAACTCCCGGGGAGGTGCTGTCATCATGCAGTTCCTGCGTATCTACCCGGAGAGAGTCCGAAGCATCACTTTTGCGGACGCCACCATCGCCTTGGCCGAGATCTCGGCTGCCTTCAAACCAGTTGTCGAACGGATGAAAGAGCCGCCCCCCGCGCTCGAAGATGCCCTCAAGGGCCGCGAAGGAGCCAAGAAATCGTCCTTCACGGAGGTGGCTCAATCCAAGGAAGGGACGCGAGACGTTCTCGAGAGGATGGTCGATCAGTACAGCCCACGCGTCGCCATGAATCCACAAAGATCCGACATGCTAGCCGCGACCCACATCGGCCCCTGGAACCAGCGAGATTTTCCGGACATGTCGAAGATCTATCAACCGATGCTCTTGGTGGTGGGCGAGCTCACGGATATTTTCTTCATCGAAGGGGCCAAGGAGGCTCACCGTCTCTGGCCCAATACCCGTTACCACATGATTCCGGGAACGGATCACCTTCTCGCGCTCGAGATGCCGGACGTCTTCAATTCTTTGGTGCTCGACTTCCTCGCCGACGTGGACGCGCAAGTTGCGGCCCGTGACGAATGGGTGGGACAGGTTCCCTAGTGATTGGCGGTGGACTTCGTGATGGCTTCGACCGTCTGGTTGGCTCTCATCTCGATGATCTCTTTCCCGATACGGATCGTTTTCTCGGGCGGGCCCATATCGACGCCGTTGATGACGAACAGCTTCTTGTCTAGGCGCTGCTGCATGCGAACGAGCTCCGGGTCGACTGCCATCAAGATGGAACTGATCCCGTACTCGTCGTGGATCCCCTCGAACTCTTGTTCGATCCCCTGATCCTCCACGAACTTCAGCACGCCGGGATAGTCGTAGTACTCTGGGATGTAGTGAACGCGGGGGCTCCCCTCCCAGTCCGCATTTAACCTCGTCGCAACCTCTTTCATGCCTTCTTGGTTCCCGCCGCTATCACCGATCAAGACGATGTCTTGGAAGCCGTGCGGCTTGAAGCTGGAGCACACGTCAACCAACACGTTTCGGAAAGTCTCTTCCCGTAAGCTGACGGTGCCCGGGTACCGCATCGATCTGCTCGGGGGATCGTGATCTCCCTCGGGCACAAGCTTGATGATCGGGGCGACTAGGGCGTTTCCCAGCTTACGCGCAATGACCTCGGTGATGGCCCCTAGAATGTAGTTGTGCTTTCCCGTCACCACGTAGGGTCCATTCTGCTCGACGCCTCCCGTTGCGACGATGACCGTCGTCTTCCCTCCGCGGATCGCATCCCGCACTTCGAGCCAGGTCATCTCCTCAATGAAAACGGTATCGAGGGCGTCGATCGGCCTAGGCTTGTCGGGGTCGGGAGGAACGACTCGTTGCGCGTCAAGGCGCAGCGGATTCGCGAAGATCAGCGAGACTCCCAGAACCAGCGCCCACCGGATTGAGAGATTCATTTCGGCCTCCTCTCGGAGTGCCATATTAAACCCATCCGCCCGGAAGCGATACGATCAACCGAAACGAAGTAACGGAGGGTTAGGCGGTGAGACGGTCGGCGGCCGCCAAGACAAGTCCGCCTTGCTCTTCCAGCGTGACGATGCCGCTCACCAGAAATCCGAGCAGGGCCCGCGCCGTGGTTTCCTCTGGGAGAGGACTGAGAGTGAAGACAGAGCGGATCGGGTCCTGCCCGTCCACTCTGGAGAGGATGAAGGCCTCCTCCGACGAGAGTTTGAAATCACCCAACTCGCTGGACGCTTCGGTGTTCAACACGCACCTTCGCTCGTCAGCCAACATCTCCTCGACATGGCGCTCGATATTGGGAGTGAGCCGGGCGGCCGCCATGATGACCTCGGCCACCGTTATCGGCGTGTCGGTGACCACCTGGACGTCCTGCAGATTCTTGAAACTTACCCGCTGAGGTGGTTTCACCAAGACCGCCCCCGCGAGCTCTTGCACCTGCAGGCGAACGACCTCGGGAATCTCTTCGTGTTTGATGACTCCAAGGTCGGCGAGGGCTTCGCCGAGCCGTTTGCCGTGCCGGACGAAGATGGACGCGTCCTTCAGATGCGCCTCGGTGATCCTTCCCTGCCGCACCATGACTTCTCCGAGCCGGTCGTCATCGCAGTTAGACGTCGCGGATACGATGCGGCCGCCTTGGAACAAGACGGCGCGTTGAGCCTGGTCGGTGTTGTAGTCGAACGAACCGGTCCGGCTCTCGGTGGCGATCTTCTTGTAGGCCTCGACTATTTTTCGGTTCAAGATCGTTCCCGTTCAGATCTGACGTCAGACGCCTGCGCAGTATAGTACGTTGCGCTACTCTATTTTGCGACAAAGATCGCATATGCGTAGTGATCTAGGATACGTCCTTTTCCACAACCCTGGGGGCATTTCCCTTCGCTACCGTCTGGCTCTGTGGATAGTGGCGGTCAGCAGGGCCGCGCCGTAGCACCCTTTAGCGGCGGCCCTTTCACTTGGCCTCCATCAGTTTCTCGAGGCCCTCGGGCGACCGGGGAAGCAGAGCTGTCAGGACCTCGGCCCCATCATCGGTAACTAGCACGACATCTTCGATGAAGACTGCTATCTTCTTATCGTGGTTGTAGTAAATGGGCTCAACCGTAAAAACCATGCCCGGAGCAAGGACCGCATCCAAGCTAGCGGGGTCCGACGTGTCGAGCCCGATGTGGTGGCCATTGAATGCGGTGGGCTGCATGTATTTCCGCGCTTCGGGGGGCATTTTCTCCCCTCCGACCCGGGCTAGCTCGCGGTGACTCACACCCGGACGCACGGCGGCAATGATCGCGTCGGAAACAGCCGTGACCATGTCCAGTGTTCGTTTCTGTTCTTCGGTGAACTTACCGGACACGGGAAACGTCCGCCCCACATCGGTCACGTAATAGTCGAGCTCAGTGCCCACATCGAAGATGACGAGCTCCCCGTCTCGCATCGTACGGTTACGACGATCGTAATGTGAGGCCAAAATCCGCCATGGCCACATGGAGTTCGGCCCTGACTTGATGATGGAGGAAAAAGCAACGCGCTGGCCGCCCCCCCGCTTGAAAGCGCCTTCCAGCACCGCTTCCAAAGTACGCTCGTCTACGCCGTCGCGAACCTCAAGAGCGGCGTCCATGATCGATCGTGCGGTCAGGGAGCAAGCGCGACGCATGACTTCGATCTCTTCCGGCCCCTTGATCATTCGAAGTTGCGCCATCTCGGCGTACGCAGAACGAATACGGATCCCGGGATGGCTTCGCTGCAGATGAAAAATGAGCGACCCCGCATGGTTCGCGTAACTTACGAAGTCCGTTTCGGACGCCGATATCTCTCCGCGGTGCTCTGGGTTGATCTTGAAGAGTCTATTAGATTCCGCCCACTCCATCACGAACTGCGCGAGATCTCGATAAGACCGGATCTCGGCCACGCCAGACACGCGGGCAAGTGCGGGGTCGTCCATCAGAGGACGGCCCGGAAAATCATTCGGGCGCGAGGGTTCGTCGAAGCGCGGATCTCTGGGTGGCACGAAGAGGGTCGTCGTCGCTTTATCTGCATCGATCGCCAAAACCGAGTCGGGAACCTCGAGACCGGTGAAGTAGAGGAAGTCGTTCGATTGTCGGAACGTCTCACCGTGCGAGCGTGCATGACGACTGGGTGCGAGGAAGATGCCCCCACCCTCGGCCTTGAGCACGGAGATCAAATTCGTTCGCCGTTGACGGTAGACGTCGGCATCGAATGGGAGCCGCGTCCAATCGAAGAACCGCTCCTCGGGTGCGGAGAAGACTGCTAGTGCAATCGCGAGACTAGCAATTGCGATCGCCGTTTTGAGGAGCAGGAGGTTTTTTCGCTTCAAGGTGCCATATGGGGATGCCGTTGCTGCAGCCGGCTCGAGGGCTACTTCTTCCCACTTAGACTGTGCTGGAGGACCTGCATTGCATTATTGATCCGACCCATCTTGCGATTTCGGACCTGGATCGCTTGGGAGTCGTCGGTCGGCGGCTGGCTACCCCGTAGCTCTTGGAGAAGCTTCTGCAGCTCGAACTTGAGCTGCCCCAACTCCGTGCGATTAAAACGTTTCAAGCTCACCGCATTCATGAGTTGATAGCCTTCGGCGATCTGACTCGCCATGGTGTAAGCACTTCCACCCGCGAAATTACCCATTGTGTCGCGCCTCGAGGGACTTTGAACGGCATCGTAGCATCTTTGGTCAAGATTTGCAGTTGTCGATGCCCGCTAGCGGTCGACCCGCTCGAGGGTCACGCTATCCAGGAGCAAGATCTGTTTCGCCTCCTCGAATTGGGGATGGAGCGACAGGGTGTTGATGCCCCGGGGAAACAGTACCGGGGTTGAAAGCTGGTATTCGGAAAAGTCAGGGGTCGCCAGAAATCGGCCCACTTCGCTTTCGTTGACCGTGACGACCACCTCGACCGGTTGCGGTCGAACCGACAGCGAGAACGAGATGCGGAGGAGCTCTTCCCTTCCCATCGGAATGAAGACACGTGCCTTGGTCCGTCGCGTTACTCGTACCCAGCGTCCCGATCGAAGCTCCGGAGAGGCCCACTCCTGACCCATCAGAGCTCCATCCTCCTCTCCCACCTCGATGACCTCGCTCCCAAAGCGGTTGGGGAAGAAAAGGTAACGACCAACGACGGTGTCGAATTTGGCGGGCGACGCGTCGTGCCGAGAAGCGAACCACCAATTCACCGGCCATGAAAAGGGATAGCCGACCGTTTCGAAGAGAATCTCGGCACTGTTGCCGACGACTTCTGTAAACGAGACGGTCTCGTCGATGGGGATTCGATGCCGATGGTACTGTTCCATGAGAAGCACGGTCCAGACGGGAAAAAAAGCTAACAGCGCCGCTGCCGCCCACGCCGGCCGGCGAGACACGAAAGCCCGCAGATAGTCGAACGCCGCCGCGATGCCGAAGGCGAAGATTGGCAGCGCGCCATCGAATCGTCGGTTGGAGAACGAGCCTCCGGCCCACCAATCCATGATGCACATGTTGACGTATGTCATAAGGATGAGACAGAACGTCATCATCCACACGGTTGTCCATCGCTTCCTGAGCAGCGGAATCAAGCCGAGAAAACCCAGCCACAGTAACGGCGTCCAGCTCAGAAGCCCGTGCCGCGAAGAAAAGAGCGTCTCGAAGACAAAGGGGCTCAAGTATCCGACGAAGCCAGCGCCGTGAGGGGGCCGCGCCAATAGATAATCACCGTAGATCGCCTTCCACGCGAGAAGCTGCGGCGAAAGCCCGACGAGAAAGCCCGCGAACAGAATTGGTCCCGCCAACAACACCGCACGATCCCGGCGCCACCCGGCCCACAGCCAGTCGAATAGCGGCAGAAACAGCAGCAGGCCATTCTGCCATCGAACGCAAACCATCAACCCGCCGACGAGTCCCAATGCCAGAGCGTCCCTCCATCCCCGTTGGAGACGGCTTCGATCCCAAAACCAGATAAAAAGGACAGCGGTAAACGTTCCCAAGGCATGGCTCATCCACGGCTGATACACGATGTACCAATGCAGCTGCGTGCCGAACCAGACGAGCAACGTCGCCGCGAAGGCTGTGACGGGGTCGAAGTAACGGCGAAGCAAAGACTGTAGGAGGAAAACCGCCATGAACCCGTACAGCATCGAGCCCACCGCAACCGCATTCCAGTGGAACGGACCGTTACCCTTCAGATTCACCTCCTGTCCGGTCCACGCAGCTAAGCGGCCATTGAGCTCACCGAGAAGGAAGAAGGGTGACCAAAAAACCGCGGGACCGGCGGAGAAGATACTGCGACGGTGCCCGGTTCGTGTCGGAACCTCGAAGCCGTGCCGATCGGCAATACCGAGCAAGCGATAGTCGTTCTCGAAGTTAACGTCGAAGTCTTTCCAGAAGGATCGGACGTAGGCAAAGTAGTTGAAACCATCCGACACCATTCGCTTCTCGAGGGAGTGAAATTGAAAGACGCTCAAGAGCATCAACAGCAAGAGCACCAACGAGTAGCCATCTCTCCAACCCGAGAGTCGGTACAGGGCCGCTCCTAGCGTTGCGATGAGCAGCAAACGAACCGCCACACCGAAATCGCTGACGAGAATCCCGGACAAACACCAGTCACGACTGATCAAAACGGCAAACAAGTCCAGGGCTACCAAACCGCCAACGAAAACGAGTAACGGCGTTGTCCAACTGGGTCTACCCCCGAACAACTTCTGTTGGAAGCCACTCCACATGACAAGCGGAAACTAGCACACCGACACTCGAGAGGGGAAGTTGCCAGAGACGGAGTGAACTTGTGTCGATCTCGCTGCGGCACTAACATCGCCGGCGGCATGTGGACGACGCTACTCGTTGGCGGGGGTTTGGTGCTGGCGGCCCAATCACTCATTGATCCGCTACGCCCAGCCGGCAGCATTTTGGGCCCTCTTTTGGCAGGGCTCGGCCTCGCCATCGCGGCGTGGCAGCAAGGCCCTTGGAAGCGTCTCCTCCTCCCTACTGTTCTCGCCGCGACCCTCGGGATTTCGGCGCACATCCCTATCGAGTTCCGCGCCGACTCGGCACCTTATTTCGTCTACGTTCGCTCCGTCGTTTTCGACGGAGATCTCGACTTCGGGAATGAATGGGACAAGTGGGAATACGACAAAGGGCGCCCGACGCGGACCGGATTGGTGAGAAACGCCCAATCGGTGGGCCCCGCGGTTATTTGGAGCCCCGCTTACTTGGGGACTCACACTTATTTGCTCATCGACCGCTGGCTGACGGGAAAGGAGCGCTATCGGCTCGACGGCTACGGTCGGCCTTATCGCCGGGCGGTGGCTCTGACCACGTTGACCATGGTGGTCTTGGGAGCGGCCCTCCTCATACAAGTATTGCTCCCGATGTTTGGTGCGCGGATCGCGGCGGTAGCAGTCATCGGCTCGGTCTTTGCCTCTCCGGTCCTTTATTACGCGTTTGTCGTTCCAACGATGGCGCACGGGGTCACGTTCGGCGCCGCCGCGATATTCATTTGGGCTTGGGATCGGGTCCGCCGCGTTCCCTCTTTGAAAACGTGGACGATTTTGGGTATGGCGCTCGGCTTGGTAACCCTCTCGCGCTGGCAGGGTGCCTTGTACGGTCTGATGGTACTCCCACTCGTGGCGCAGGGCTTAACGACGAAGACCCTACGTCCCGTTTGGCTGGCCGCTTCCGCGGGCGCAGGCTTACTCGTCTTCTCTCCTCAACTTATCGCCTGGAAGATCCTATTCGGTCGATGGCTCACCATCCCCCAAGGGCGGGGATTCCTCAGCTTCTCGTCCCCACACCTGCTGGAGCCGCTCGTCTCCGCGAACCACGGCTTCTTCAACTGGACGCCGGCCATGTTTCTCGGATTCGTCGGCCTTGTCTTCGGTTTCAGCGGTTTCAGCGGTTTCAGCGGCCTCCACCGATCGCGCCTACTCTATGGCGGGAGTCTCCTCGTCTTCGTCGCCACCGCCTGGGTCAATGGCAGTGTCCCGGAATACGATTGGGCGGCGGGTGACGCCTTCGGTGCCCGGCGGTTTTCACTCGTTGTTCCCCTAATGGCACTCGGCTTGGGCGCGCTCTTGGAAGCCACGGTAGGGGTCTTGGCGCGGAAACCCTTGTTGGTACCGGCCGCCGTGTTACTCCTGCTCTCCCTTTGGAACGTCGGCCTGATCTCTCACTTCCGTGCCCGAAAATACCGGGGGTCGGCACCACTCGAGCAAGTCGCCGCAGACCAGGCGCGAGGTCTACGACTCGCCAGTCAAGAGATTCTCGGTTGGGTTGCAGGTGAGCGAGGCCGTGCCTGGGCCTACGAAATTTTTTCCGCCGAGTATTTCTATACTCGGTTCAATCGTAGCGGAACGATCAATCTCCGCTCCGCGGGTCAACAATACCTGTTGGACGGGTGGGGCACCGGCAGCCGCAGAAAAGCTGATCGCACCTTTCGTCGTGCCCTCCACCCTCAAGCCTGCGTGCGAGTCCCGCTCCAAGAACCCATTGACTTGAGGACGGTCGTCACTGCCAGGGCACCGGAGGGTCTCGCTTCTCAAGCACTAACCGTAGCACTCAACGGTGAGGCTCTGACGACCGTGCCGCTCTCCAATCAGTGGGAAGACATCAAGTTCACGATGCCGGCTCGACTCTTGGTACCAGGGGAAAACTCGCTCTGCCTTCGATTCTCTGATGCTCTCCCCCCCAACGAACAAGGCGGGGAGCGAGTCGCCGCTTTCGTGGAACGGATCCAACTTCCCTAGCGCTATCGGTCGAGCACCCGATGCTTAGACACGTCTTGCCGAACTGAACCGAACTCAGTATGCTGGATACAACAGGAGTGAGAAACATGCGTTTCCATATGGCGATTTGGGCTTTACTTTTTCTGGCGACGACGACCCTCGCGGCGCCTCTCCCCCCTCCCCTGCAAAACCCCATGCGAGTCGGGGTCGTAGTCTTTGACGGGTTTCTCACCAGCGAGGTAACAGCACCCCTCGAAGTCTTTGCCAAAGCCTCATCCAAGGGTCCGCTCAAGTTCGAGGTCCTGACGGTGGCAGCGGAGAACCAGATCGTCACCAGTGAGGAAGGACTTCGACTCCAGCCCGATGTGGATTTTGCTAGCAGCCCTGCCCTCGACATCCTCATAGTACCCAGTTCGCTCGACGTCGAAGGACTCATGGCCGACCAAGCGGCGGTGGGATTCATTAGGGACCAAGGCGCCAAGGCCACTTACCTTGCAAGCAACTGCGCGGGAGCGTTCTTGCTAGGCAAGGCCGGTCTACTGGATGGTCGGCGCGTCACGACCTACATCGGTGGAAATGCCGACCTCCAGAAGAAATTCCCCAAGGCAAAGGTCATCGACGGCAAGCACATCGTGGTAGACGGGAATCTCGTTACTTCGATCGGTGGGGTGACAACCTACGACGCCACGCTCACTATGCTCGAGCGCATCACAAGTCCAGAGCTCGCCGACAAGGTGGCAGACGCGCTCTACTATTTTTCTTGGCTCAAGAGAACCAGCTCGGGAGAAACTCCCTAGGGCGTAGTGGCGCTGATTATCGAAAAGGAATGATTGTCAGCCTCGTCGCTGGTCTTGATGGCGAAGTAATACAGGGTCCCCGGAAGTAAGCCGCCGATTTCGAAGCTCTCCTGCGACCCCAGCGACTTGGGTGCGAGGCCGCTGGCCGCGAGCATCGCGCCATCGAAATTCGTGTCCGTGATCTCGACCGTGTCGTAGCGGATCTCGTAAGAGCTCGCTTGGCCCGTGTTGCCATCGTCGCCCGGCGCCCCCCATGTGAGCGTGGCATCGATATCCGAACCTCCGGTCTCCGACACTTCGACCCCTGCCAAGGCGGCGTAGAACTTTCCGTTCGAATATCGGTTCATCTCCGTAACCAACACCCTCACGTAGCGCCCAGATGTAGGAGGAAGATTGAAGGTGTACCACGTGGAGGGGTTTGCCACAAAGCCTGCTACGGTTACGGCGTCGGTGAAGTTGTTATTAGGGTCGTTGCCGACTTGAAGCTTGAACGACCTAGGAAAGAGGGCCACATTTTGATTGCTCGAGAGGAGACGCACCTGGCCCACTGAAACTTCCACACCCAGATCGAGTGTGATCCACTCCTGGCGGTGTTGCTTCACCCCCGGCGAAATCCAAAGAGTGGACGGATCGGCATCCAGCACGTTTGCCTCCGGCGATAGGGCACCCGAAGAGTTTTTCACGGCGAGAGACACAGGCGGGGACGCGAAGCCTACACTGAAGTTGGACACTTGAGCCGGGGCCTCTTCATCGAGCGTGCTTCCCAACACCACGGCGGATAGATCCGACATCAGGCCACCCGGGTCCACCGCCCTCACCGCACAGTTATAGTTGGTCTGATTAGCAAGGTTGGTGACTTCGAACGCGAGCGTGTTCCCCGGGCTCACAGGGGAGGGACCGGGGCCGAAGGGAGCGAGGGCCTCGAAATCGCCGACACCGCTAATGGCGGAAGTCGAGCAACCGATTTCGTAGTGGTCGACTGGCCCCGAGCCGTTGTCGCCTGCGTCGTTGGGAGGTTCGACGAATTCAATGGTGATGGAGCTTCCGGTGGCGAGGCCGTTCAGCACCTGGAGCCCGGTGATGGGGCCCGGCGGCGATCCCGGAGTGGAGACCTGTATCACGTTCGACAGCTCGGAGACATTGGAGCTGTCGTCTTCCGTCGTGATGGCGAACCAAAGCAGCTGCTCGGGAGGCAAACCGGTGAGGGCCAGAGTCTCGGGAGAACCCGCCGCCTGGGGCGCAGGAACCTCCTGGTCGGGCACGGGCGTCGCGTTGTCGAAGTCGTCATCATCCACTATCTCGGTTGTCGCGTAGTGGACGAGGTACTTGCTCGCCGTCCCCACGTCTAAATCGCCTCCCGGTGACGGTCCACGACAGCATCACGCCGTTCGTCGCGGGAACGTGGCGGAATACTTCGATCTCCGCCAGCTGTGCGTAGTACTTTTTGTTCGAGTACTGGTTCATGGCGGTAATTCGTATCCGCACGTAGCGTCCGGAGATGGGACTGGGTAGATCGAACGTGTACCAAGTGGACGACGCGGCCACGAAGTTGGTGACCGTCAACCCGGTAGCAAAGTTGACTTGAGGGTCGTTACCCACTTGAATTTCGAACGACTTGGCGAAAAGCAGTGGACTTTGATTGCTAGAGAGAAGCCGTACGCGCCCGACATCGACTACCGACCCAATATCGACCGTGATGTACTCGACCCGCGTCGGCTTGACACCCGGCGACAACCAATAGGTGCTCTCGTCGTCGTCTACCGTGTTGTCTTCGTCGAAGCCTGACAACACTCCCGAGCTGTTGGCCGCGGTCAGGGGCGTCATCTCGCTGAACGCTCCACCGCCGGAAGTTCCTTGCAAATCTACGATCGCCGCCGGCGGGATCCCATCGAGCGTCTCCATCTGCGCGTTGTTGGATGGTGGCGACACGTTGCCAACATCATCTCTGCTTGTGATGGCGAAGTAATAGTGAGTGCCCGGGTCCAGGTTGTTCACCGTCATCGCCTGGGTCGTCCCAGGATCCTGTGGGGTGGGCGGCACTTCGTCCGTCACCAACATCGTGGATGCGAAATTGCCGGCGCCGATGGGAAATTCCGAGTAGCGCACTTCATACGAAGTGACCTTCCCGCCGGAGGGTCCATCTTCTGTCGGGGCGTCCCAATCCAACTCCATGCTCGTTTTGGTGGGACCGAATGCGCGTAGGCTCGTAATCACGGCAGGAGGAACCCCTGGGGTCGCGATAGTCACGATGTTGGACAGGAGCGATCGGTTGCCCGCGTCATCGACGCTCGTCATAGCCGCATTGATTGTGATTTCGTCCGGCAAACCGGTGACGGTTAGCGATTGCGTTCCGCCGAGCACCGGGGTGGGCTCGTTGGCAGCCTGGACCGCCGAGTTGTAGTCAAAGGGGATGCCGGCGGACGATCCGCGGAGATCGTACGTGGCGACGGGCTCCGTGCCGCCACCCTCGTCGTCCGCGGGAGCATCCCAGCTAAACACAAGGGTCCCGAAAACCGGGTTGTCTTTGAGTACCTCCACTTCACCGATCAGGGCATTGTAGGGAAACTTGTTGGTGTAGAAGTTCGTGTCGGTGATCCAGATCCTCACATATTGGCCCGAGACGACCGGGGACGCATCGAAGTCGTACCAGATGCCCGGTTGTGCAACGAAGTTTGCTTCGGTACGCACCGTTATGTAGTTCGCGTCGGGTTGGTCGCTGACCTGGAACTGGAAACCCTTCGGGAAGAGCAGCGCGCTGTCGTTGGTTGACGCCAGCAGGCGAATTCGGGCCACCGGCAACGTGGCCCCGAGATCAATGGTCACGAACTCAGTGGTGACGCTACTCTTGGAAGTACTTTGCCACTTGGTAGCTGGGTCACCGTCAGCGATGTTCTGTTTGGCGCCTGCGTTGCTCGTCCATTCGCTAGAGGCGTCGATCGCGGTAAGACCAGATACATCGGTCAGCCCCGATGGAAGCTGCGCGGTGAGCGTCACGGCAGGCGGGGGTTGCGTGTCGATCTCGAGGATCATCGGCGGGGAGAAGGCACCGGGGATTGCCGCAGCGTCCCGCGCCTGAACTCTCCACTGATAGATGCTGCCAGCGGGCAGTGCCGACGCAGGTGTGAACGACGTGATCGCGGTGATGACGTCGATCGCGGTCCCCCCACTCGTAACGTTATCCACCACCAACCGGTAGCTGGCGGCGTCCGTCACAGCACTCCACTGGAAAGTCGGCGTCGTGTCGTTGGTCGCGTCGACGAGGGGGCTTAGCAGATTCGGCGCGGCGAGCACTCCCACGCAACCATCGAGAGAGACATCGTCCACGAAAAAGTTGGACAAAAACGGAAGACCGGTGGTCGTCGACTCGAAGCGTAGCGTGTGGCTTCCGCCGTCGGCGAAGGCGTCCACGTCGAGGGTAACTTGGGTGTAGCCGCCGGTGTAAGTGGCATCCCCCTCAAGAGCCGAGAAGATCTCTTGCCCATCGATGAGGACCCGCATATCGTCCACGCCGTTTCCGCTGGAGACATTGATCCAAAGGTAGAACGAGAGGGATGCCGCCCCGAGCGGAATGTTGACGGCCTGCTCGACGGAACCCTGTTCCACCGATTCATTCTTACCGCCAAACCAGATCCACCAATCGCCGGTTCGGGCCGCGGTCACTCCGCAAATGTTGGGGTCGCAAAGCGGCGTCCCAAAGTTGGTCGAAACCTGCGCCCACGCAGGGCTGGCGGTGCCTCCTTCGAAGCTGCCGTCCGCGACTCTCTCGCTGCACTGACCGGCGGTGGTGAAAGACCAGACCGGTCCGGACACCTCGGTGCCCAAGGAATCCCGACTGACGACTCTCCAATAGTACGTGGTGGTGAATTCGAGGAATCCGGGCACGAAGCTGCTTTCAGTTTGGTCGCTCGATAGGAGCGGTGGAGCGGGCGAGGTCCCGAAGTAGACGTCATAGGTCGAAGCTCCGGCGATCCAGGACAGCGTTGGGGTGTGATCCACTTCGACCGCTCCATCGACCGGCGATGGGGCACGGGGAGCAATGTCGCCCTGAAGCAAATCGACCCGAAAAGCCCCCCGGCCATGTGTGAAGGCGAAGAGTCTGGTTTGTGAAGCATCGAGCGCAAGCGTTTCCGTCACCACGTTGGCAAAGCCGGTGTTCTCGACGGCCCAAGTGGCGCCCGCGTCAATCGAAGTGAAAACACCGAGATCGGTTCCCACATAAAGGCGGCTTCCCACCGGAGCCGCCACCGGATCGACCACGATGGAATGGCTCGGTACGTCGGGGATGCCGGTGCTTCCTGAGCCATCTAAATCGACCCAGCTCGCACCGCCGTTGGTGCTCCTCCACACGTGCACGCCGCCGAACGTCGAATAGGTGGCGTACGCCGTCATTTCGTCCTCGGGATGAAACGCGAGAGACGACACGAATCCGCTCCTGGGCCGGGTGGACGGCCAGTCGGTCGTGGATGACGCGCCGAGGCCGACGTCGGTGCGATGTATACGCCCGTTGCTCAGCCCCACCAAAACGCGGTTGGGGTTCGTCGGAGCCACCGCCAGCGCACTCACGGTGCTCCCGAGCTGGGTGCTTGCTTGGAACCAGTTAGAGGCTCCATTTAGAGTGCGCCAGACAAACCGACCTCCCGTCCACAACCGCTGAGAGTTACTCGGATCCATGATGAAGGGAGTAATGAAGAGACCGGAATCACTAATGCCGGTGGTGGCGCTCGAAAAGCTCGCCCCACCGTTGGTGGATTTCCGAATCGCCCAGTTCTGAAACTCCGCATACAGCACGTTGGTGTTGGTGGGGTCGACCGCCACATAGCCACCATCGCCCCCCATGATCGCCTGCCAGTTCTGCGCGCCGCCGGTGTCGTTACCTCGGATGGTGCCGTTGTCCTGAGTACCACCGAAGTAAGTTTGCCCATCCGGGTAAGGGGCACCATGGCCTTGGTGGTAGCCAGGTACGTGCCGTACTGCGTCACCCCGTAGTTATTGTTCAAATTGGACCAGACCACGTCGGAGCTCGAGCCCGAGCATATGTTGAGGTCGGTCCCCGCTCTGGAATTAAGAGTCCGGTAAATGCCGCCGTCGTTTCCCGCGTAGAGTGTGGTGTTGGTCACTCCGTCGTAGTCGGGCGGAAACACTAAGGCGTGTTGATCGACGTGGGCGCTCCAGGACCGTTTCCCGCGTAGAGTGTGGTGTTGGTCACTCCGTCGTAGTCGGGCGGAAACACTAAGGCGTGTTGATCGACGTGGGCGCTCCGACCGGCAAAGCCCCAGTTCTGCCCGCCGTCATCGGAACGGAAGAGGTCGACCCCACCGCTCCAGACGATATCCGAATCCAGCGGATCTACCGCAATGACATTGTCGTACCAACCCTGATTGAAAAAGGAACTGGAGCACAAGGCAAACCAGCTGTTTGTCAGAAGCATCCTGTTCATAGGGGTCGGATCGTTGTTACGTACGCGAGCCGTCCAGGAACCTCCACCATCCGTGGAACGAAAGACCGCATGAAGACCGTAGAAGAACTGACCGGACACACGGCTCGCCGAAAGCGCGTAGATCACATCCTCGTCGGAGGGTGCGATCGCCAACTCAGTCCGCCCCAACCCCGTTTCGGTCAACGATGCGGACCACGCACCGCCGCCACCCGCATCCGAATTACGGTACACCGTCGCGTCATTGAACGTACCCCCGCAGGAAGCGAACACCACGTCGTTCGCCGAGTCGGTACGAGTCGCGAGATCCAGGCACCCGTTCGAGGTCTCGGGGTTTAGCACTTGGGACCAGCTGGTTCCACCATTCAGTGAACGCCAGACCCCGCTCCTCGTTGCCGCGTAGACTCGCTGCGAGCTGTTCGGGCTCACCACGACGGCGTTCACGTAATGAAAGCTCGAGTTGTTGGTGGAAGCGAGGTGGCTCCAACTCACCCCTCCGTCGGTCGTCTTGAAGATCCCCGCGCCACGGACCGCGTCGAAATTGAAAATGCCTTCACCCGTCCCGACATAGAGCACGCTGGAGTCATTTGGATCCATCGCCATCGACGCCACCGCCAAATTGGCCATCAGGTCATCGAGAGCCGACCAAGATGAGCCTCCGTTGATCGTCTTCCACACTCCCCCGGCCACGCCTCCGGCATACATCACGTCGGCATTTCCGGGGTCGATGACCAGGGCGCGAGTGCGCCCTCCGACGTTTCCGGGACCGAGCTCCTCCCAGGTGGAGAGCGCTTGCATCGCGGAGGCGGTCATCCCTATTGGAGCCATGAGGTCGGACGCCGTGGAGTAAACCGACATGTTCCTCATTTGCCTCTGAGCACCCAAGTAGCGCTCCACTGGAACCGCCGTCTCCCCTACCGGAGCCCGCTTCGCCCGATAGTACTCTTGCGCCTCCGCCGGTTTATCGAATCGAGCCTTTCCCTTGACGAGCTTGCGTTCGAGGCTCGCCGGCTTGGAAACAGGCAGCACCGACGAAACCCTGATGACGCCGCCGCGACCCGGCACGTGAGGCGGATGGGTCATGGCAAGAGCGCAAAGGCTTCCATACACGAGAACGATGAAGCCCGGTCGGTTGCCTTTTTTCATCTAGGCCTAGCGGTCGCGCGCGAGGGCGTTTTGTTACTTTGCTCCGCGGTAACGCGGGAGGCAAAGCCACTCGGTTTCCACGTCATTCCATTTCGTCCTTCCGCGGGGTCGGGTATCTAGACTGCAGATCCCGTGCCACGGACCCCAACCACCCTGTGCGTCTTGTCGGGCAAAGATGGTGTTTAGGTACCTCGCTAAGTCTATAGAATTGGGGAGCTTGTTGACAGAGCCACTAAGTCGACTTTTCTCATTCGGCCGGGCGTTTGCCCTCACTGAGGCGATCCCTATACCGGTTACAAATTTCGTCGGGTTCGCAGTGCTAACTTATTGCAAACAAGTGATTTCGATCACACGGTGGAACGAATATGTGCTTGTAGCGATACCGACGGCGGCGGCCACCGGCCCCCTCCTCTACGGCTCCGTTGCTCCGCCGAGCGTTCAGACTGGATTGGCGGCGCTCTTTGTGGCAGGATACCCCCCGCAGTTCGTCTCTGGAATCACGGCGCGCTACGAAAGCGCCCGGTAGTAGAAACACGGGAGGGATGACCTTGAAAATTCAACCATTCTTATTATTGCTTGGGTTCCTGATTGTTCCATTCGCCGTTCATGGGCAAGAGGAGGGCGAAGCCGCGGCCGAGGCCGAAGCCGAGGCCGAAGCCGCGCCCGCTGTGGAACCGCTGGTCGAAGCCGTCACGGGCGGCCAGCTTCGCGAAGTCCGTCGTCTCTTGAAAGAGGGTGCCGACCCTAACGTCACAACCCAGGGTGGGACGCCGTTGCTCACATACGCGTCACTTCACGGTCTCGAAAACGTCGCGAAAGAACTCATCGGTGCCCAGGTCGATCTGAACGCTCAGAACCGAGCCGGCGCTACCGCTCTGATGTACGCCGCGCAGTTTAAGCACAACGGTGTCGTGGAAGCTCTCATTAAAGGCGGAACCGATGTGAACGCGACCGATAGTGTGGGCTGGACACCGCTCATATACGCCGTCGTGGGAGGAAACGTCGCGGCCGTCACGGCCCTCCTCGAGGCAGGAGCAGACGTCAATACGACTGGCTTGTTTGGTCGCACCGCGGAACAAATCGCCGAGACTCGAGGGAACGCCGACGTCATCGAAGCTCTCAACCCGCCGCCGACGCCGTCCGGTTCGTGAAAACCGGCGGCGGCTCGGTTGGCAGTCGTCTCAGAAGAATACGCTGACCGAGAAATAAACGGTCGTTGCCGCGAGATCGTACTCGGACGGTAGACCGCCGCTCGGCGTGAGCTCATCGTCACCAACCCCCACGAAAACACCGCCCATCACCGTGGCTTCATCGCTCGCCGAATAAACAACACTCGGCGACAGTAGTGAGCTCGGATCGTTGAGATTCAAGAGCCACAAGAACGACAAGCTCCACAAGGGGTGAAGCTGGTACTGGGCCTGGCTCGCGATCTCATCCCGACCCAACACCTGAAGCTCTCCCCTCTGAAACGCGAGGGGCATAAAAACGTCGGCGTATTCTTCCGGACTCGCGGCACCGTTTGGGGTGTAAACGGGGCGGCTGAACAGATATCATGGAACTCTTCGGGATGCAGTTGGAATAATGGAACAGGAGACTAAAATCGCCTCACCCGGCGTAAAACTCCCTTGATAACGGCGCGACATGTCATGACGCCAAGCAGTTTCCGCGGCGGGAGAGAGTTTAAAGGACGAGGAGACTATCAATAGTGGGACCAACTGTACTGGTATGGCTTCAGTTCGCCTTCTGCGTCCTTCTGATCGGGGTGGCGGGAAGCAGGCTTTGCCGCTACGGAGACGTCATCGCCGAGAAGACCGGGCTCAGCGGCACTTGGATCGGGGTAGTCATGTTGGCCACCGTAACCTCCCTACCGGAGCTCGCCACCGGGATCAGCGCCGTCTCCTTCGCCAACACGCCGGATCTTGCGGTAGGAGACGTATTGGGAAGTTGCGTCTTCAATCTCTTCATCATCTTTCTCTTGGATTTCCTGCATCGCAAGGAATCCGTCTACACCCGCGCCAGTCAAGGACACATACTCTCGGCCGGCTTCGGCATCATGATGCTCGGTTTCGCGGGTTTCAGTCTTCTGGTCTCCGCGCAGGGCCAGGTGGTACGCATCGGCCACGTGGGTCTCTACTCTCCGCTCATCTTGGTCCTCTACGTTCTAGCCATGCGAACCGTATTCCGCTACGAGCACGCCCACAGAAAAGAATCCACCGAGCAGGTCGCGGAAATCTATGGTCACCTTTCCTTACAGCACGCGGTCATCGGCTATTCTGTGGCGGCGGCGGTCGTCGTAGGAGCGGGAATCTGGCTTCCCTTCATTGGAAAAGGGCTCGCCGATCTGATGGGTTGGGAGACGACGTTCGTTGGCACTTTGTTCGTGGCCTTCGCGACATCGGTGCCAGAAATGGTCGTTACCCTGGCCGCGTTGCGACTCGGTGCCCTCGACATGGCCTTGGGCAACATCCTCGGTAGCAACTTGTTCAACGTTGCCATCCTGGCCGTGGACGATATCCTCTACCTTCCCGGTCCACTCCTCGATCACGTTTCGTCCATTCACAGTGCCTCTGCAATGTCAGCCATCATGATGTCTGGGATTGCGATCGTTGGCTTGCTGTACAGGCCTAAGACGAACTTGTTCCGAAGGGTGGGATGGATCAGCCTCTCCTTGTTGTTCGTCTACCTGCTGAACTCCTACGTTATCTACCTATTCGAGAGTTGAGTATCGTGAAGGGGTGGGTTTATGACCAATGAGAAGGAAACAGCCGAGGACTCCCGTCGACCTAAGGTTGTGTTTTACTCGTTCCTGATCCTCCTCTTTTTTGTCTTCTTCCTCGCGTTCATCGTTTTCCGACACTTCTTGGTAACCGTCGCGGTTTCCGCGTCGGTAGCCGCGCTACTCGGCCCTGTCTACGACCGGCTAACCCACGCTCTGCGCGGCCGGAGATCTCTATCTGCGGCGCTCATGGTCGCTCTCACCACCGTTGTCATACTCGTGCCCCTTCTGACCTATGTCATCTTGCTGAGTAATCAGGCAATCGATTTCTACGAATGGGTTCGGCCCAAGCTGGAAGCCGACGCGCTCCGGCAACTTTGGAGCCAGGGTCTACCAGCTCGTTACCCGTGGGTCCTCAGAGTGCAGGAAGCGTTCCAGCTGACCGAGCTCGACCAAAACCGTATTATGGAGCTCGTCTCACCCGCGCTCAGCCAGCTTGCTTCGGGGGCGAATCGCATCATACAAGGGGCGGTCGCTGGTGTTACTTCGGCACTACTCTATCTAATACTGTTTCTCATTACGCTTTTTTTCATCCTGCGCGACGGAGAAGCCCTGGCCGGAGAGCTCAAAGGAGTTTCCCCCGTGTCGACGGCGCAATCCCACGAAATATATGAGCGCCTGACGAAAACTGTCAAGGCGGTGCTATATGCGATGGTCGTGGTTCCAGTGGCGCAAGGACTACTCGCGATGCTCGGCTTCAAGATTTTCGGCCTCCCTTCGCCGCTGTTCTGGGGAACGATGTTGATCTTCGCCGCGGTCATTCCTGGGATCGGCTCACCGTTGGTATGGATTCCCGCTACAATATACCTCTTGGTCGCCGGGCCTCTGTGGCAAGGGATCGGGATGCTTCTCTACGGCACGTTCGTCATCAGTACGTCCGACAACATCATCAAACCAATCCTTCTTCACGAGACGGCCCAGATTCACCCGCTCCTCGCCTTCTTCTCGATTCTGGGCGGCATCCTTTCTTTTGGACTCATCGGCTTTCTCGTGGGGCCCGTGATTTTGTCTCTAATGCTCTCCGCGATACGGATTTATCGGATGGATATTCTGCGAGCCCCCTCGGGGACGATGACTCCCCCTGCCCAGGCACCTGCCAAATAGCGTGAAGCGTGGCTAGCCGTGTAACCAGAGCTCAGCGGTCGTCCCATCTCCTTGGCAGCTGCAAACTCCCCAAATGTTGCGCCATCGCAAGACGCTCTTGCGACGATACGGCCCCGATCATAGAATGCGCCGCGAGACCAAAAACTAGCTATGCTGCATGACGTCATCGAAAAGCTCTCCAATCATCCCGGCCTTTTCCTCTTTTGTCGGGGACTGCTGGAGGGAAACTTTCGGACCATTCGGCGTACCATCCATGAGCAGCTACCCGACCAGGAAGGCCGCAAGGTGCTGGATGTGGCGTGTGGACCGGGGGCCTTTTCCGAGCTCTTCCCTGCGGAAAAGTACGTAGGGGTGGACATGAATCAACGCTACATCGACTACGCTCGGCTTCATTACAAGGGGACGTTCCACGTAATGGATGCGCGGAGACTCGAGTTCGAAGCGGACACCTTCGATGATGTGTTGGTCTACGGCCTGCTTCACCACTTGAACGACGAGGATGCTCGAGCGGTTCTGGGCGGCATCGCCCGTGCTCTGAAACCGGCCGGCCGAGCCCTGATCATCGAGGACGTTCCTACCGAATCACGTCTCAACTTGATCGGACACCTGCTGCATCGCATAGAGAACGGCCACTTCATCCGTACCGCCGAGGAGTACCGCATCTTGTTGAGTGATCATCTCGAAAAGCAAGGCGAGCGGTTCTTCCGCAGTGGCTTCTGTGACTACTATATGGCGAGCCTCACCCGCGAAGGAGTGCCGTCCACAGCTGCGGCCCCCGTCCGAGCCACACCCTCCCCATGAAGGCTGAGGTCCGACGCGCGGGCCTTTTGCTGGTTGCAGCATCGATACTCTTCCTTCTCGCCTATCAGGCCCCGACCGATCTCTTCTTCGACTTCGGACCCAACGACCGGGACTACGTCACCGGCTTTCGCGAAGACTTCGAGGTCGATGAGCCGACTCTGATCCATTGGACCCTCCGACGCGGACGGGTGCGACTTCCCGTCGTCCTGCCGAACGGTCCCTTCGAGATCTCCTTTCGCTATAAGCGCCACATCGCTCTGCCCGCCGAAACCACTCTTTTCGTCGCTAACGAGCAGGTCGCTCGCTTCCCAGTGCCGCAACAAGATTTCCTCGTTCGGAAGGTGACGGTCTCAGAAAACCCGCGACCCTGGGCACCGCTCGACATCGTATTTCTCTCCCAATCTTCAGATCCCAGACCGCTCGGCCTGGCCCTCGACTGGCTACGGATCCTACCTTCCGGTCCGGTGCTACCGGCGCCGGCCGGCTTCCTTTATTTGCTGGGAACGGTTCTCGGCTTGTACGTATTTCCTCGTCTCATTGGATTCTCGTCGAAGGCGTCGCTGAGCATCGCGGCGGGTGGAGCCGTCGCCCTTGCCATAGGAACCGCCTATCACAAGCTGGCCTGGGTTCAAGCTTCCACGCAGTTAGGACTCCGTCCACACGTCATTTCGTTCATCGTGGTTGCATTCTTCTTAGTGCGCCGGCGAAATCAGAATTCTGCCTTCTCACATCCGCTGGCCCGGTGGGCAATGCTGGCGTTCTACTTGGGGACGACGCTTCGCTTGCTCGCCTTGTTTCACCCGGATTTCTACTACCCCGACGTGCGGACCCACTCCAAGTTTGTCTCCATTATTTGGACCGAGGGCCTCACCGGCTTCTTCGTGGATCACATTCCAAATCAGCACCGTCATCTACTTGGGCTTCAGCGGGTAGGGGAAGAGTGGAAGGCGTTCCCCTATCCTCCGCTGCTGTATCTCTCCATCTATCCTCTCAGTCTTCTTCGGCTCCCGGTCGAGGATTGGATGAAGATCGTCCCCACCGTGCTTGCCGGCATCGAGGGACTCATCGTCTACGTGATGGCGCTCCGACTCGGCGCATCGTCCCGCGCCGCGGTAGCAGCAAGTTGGATTCACGCAACCGCACCGCTTCTTGCGTTTCGCCTCACCGTGGCATCCTACGCCGCACTCTTCGGTCACTTTTGGGACATGCTGGTCGCTCTCTATTTGCTCCTCCTATTCGGACGGATGGAGCGAGCCAAGATTGGAATAGGCCTGGCGTTACTCGTCGCGCTGTCGATCCTTTCGTATGCCGGCAGCGTCCTCGTCCTTGGCCTCTTCGTACCGGCCTTCGCTGTCTCGGTGGCTTTCCGACACCGGGAAAAGATCGACATCCGGCGCGCGATCCGCGTCGGCCTCTGGGCTTTGGCGGGCGCTTTGTCGGCGATCGTCCTCTTTTACAGCCAGTACATCCCGGAGCTACTGCCTCAAGGTTTGAGTCAAGTTGCCCAAACCTCATCCGGGGGAGCCTTGATCGAGCTCCGCGTCACACCGATAGCTGCACTTCAGATGACCGTTCACCGATTGTTTCTGTTCTACGGACCGTTGTTCGGTATTCTGGTCTTCGCCGGATGGTACGTGGCACGCGGGCACCTTACGCACCGCCTGGCCTTCCCCCTCGCACTCGGGACGGTCTTCACTTTCCTTGGGCTCAACTTCTTGCGATCGGGACTCGGCGGGACCCACATCTTTCAGTTCACGAAGGACGATTTGGTGCTGTTGCCGATGGCGGCGATCGTGCTCAGCAACCTCATGGACGTCGCAGCCAACCGATCTCGAGCCGGAAAGGTTGTTGCCGCGGGCCTACTTGCCGGGTGGATAGGATGGGGCACTTTCGCACTCGCACGCGACGTTCAATCACGTTTCATCAGGCCCGATTATCCGCCTTCCGCGTCGGCCACCACTTTTCCCCCAAAGTGAAGGAGCAAGGGGACGCAGGTCACCACCACGACACCTCCCACTACGGCGCCCGCAACGTTTCCGAACAAGAGTGCGCCACTGCCCAACATCACTGCGTAAATCATGCCACTTGCAACAGGCCAAGCGATGAGCGCGGCGCCGATAGACTTGGGACGGGTCGGAATCTTTTCGTAGACTCTCGCCCAACCTCGATGTGGCGGCCTTACCCTCTGGCAGAACGCGACGAGAGTATCTTCCCCGGTGGGGCCCGTGAGCAAGGTTGCGGTGACCCAACAAGTCGTCGTCACCGCAACTCCAATGAGTAACGAAAGGTGGGGCCCTGCATCGAGCCCCAACCGTCTCGCGAGTGCAAGCGCCACGGCAACACTAAAGGAAGCCGCCATCGCCACGATCTCACTCCAGGCGTTCACTCGCCACCATAGCCAGCGGACGATGAACAGGAGTCCGGTCCCTGCTCCTATCTGGACTATCAGATCAAAAGTAGCTTTGGCAGTGTCGAGCACCATCGTCAGCAGCGCGGCGACACCCATGAGGGCTACTGTGACCCATCGCGCCATCCGCACGTAATGGTGCTCGTCGGCATCGACCTTCAAGAAGCGGCGGTAGACGTCATGAACTACATACGAAGCACCCCAGTTCAAGTGTGTATCGACCGTTGACATATAGGCTCCGACGAGTGAGGCCACCATCAGGCCGAGAATTCCTGCCGGTAGCAACCGCAGCATGAGGGGGTACGCGAGATCGTGCCCGACGAGGGATGGATCGACGCCCGGCAAGGCGGCCTGGATCGCAGCAAGGTCCGGGTAAAGGACTACCGAGGCGAGGCCGACGAGAATCCATGGCCAAGGGCGTAGTCCGTAATGCGCAACGTTGAACCAGAGCGTGCCAAGAAGAGCGTGCCGTTCGTTTTTTGCGGCCAGCATCCTCTGGGCGACGTACCCGCCGCCGCCCGGCTCCGAGCCGGGATACCAAACACTCCACCACTGCAGAGCGAGCGGAACGACCAGTAGGCCGACAAAAAGATCGCCGCTCGAAGGTCACGGCACCATCGCCAGCTTGTCCGACAACCGGCTCGTCAGACCGGAGAGCCCTCCGACCTCGGGTTGAGATAAAGCCCAGACCGCAGCCAGAACCGACCCGATCAAGGACAGAAAAAACTGCAGCAAGTCCGTCGCCACCACTCCCCAAAACCCAGCCACCACTGCGTAGAAGACCGCGATGAACGCGCACGCTCCCACCGAGACGACTTTACTCACTCCAAACAAGGCTCCCCCGATTTTGGCAGCCGCGAGCGTCACGGAAGCGATGACGATGACATTGAATAGGACACCGAGGTAGACCGCGCGGAATCCTCGCAGGAAAGCCGCAGGCCGCCCCGAGTATCGGATCTCGTAAAACTCGAGGTCGGTCAGTAGACCACTGCGTCGCCAAAGTGGGGCAAAGACAAAAACCGTCAGCATCCCCGACAACAGAAACGCCCACCACACCCAGTTCCCCGCAACGCCATTCGTTCGCACGAGCTCGGTGACCCAATTGGGGGTGTCGGTGGAAAAGGTCGTCGCCACCATGGAGGTGCCCAAGAGCCACCAAGGTAGCGACCGCCCGGCAAGAAAGAACTCCTCCGTCCCCTTCCCGGCCCGCCGGGCGAAAACGACCCCCACGCCTATCGCGAAGAAAAAGTAGGCGGCGACGATGCCCCAATCCAACCAAGAAAGCGCCATGGTTGCTGGATTCTATAACGAGTCTCGACCAAGCGTCGGGATTCGCGCTTGGCAACGCACCGTGAATAGTGTACTAGAGGGCCGAACGCCTTTGACTCTCTTCACGTCTTCACGAAAGGAAACGCAGCATGTTCAAACGCGGTCCGGCGACCATCGTGTGCGTTATTTCCACCTTACTTGTCTCCTGGGCGGTGCACGGCACCGCGACAGCCAGCTGAATACGACGACTTGGTCGCTCTGTTCAACGAATTCCGTGAATTCCAGGAACCGCTCATCACCGACGGCGTCCCCGAGTACACCATCGCCGCCATGAGAGAAAAGTACACCGGCTTGAACGAGTTCCAAGACCGCCTGGCCGCGATGACCATAGATGATTGGCCGACCTGGCAAAAGGTCGATTATCACTTGGTTCGCGCCGAGATGAACGCTGTGGAATTCCATCACCGAGTACTCAAACCCTGGGCACGCGACCCTGGTTTCTACTCGATGAGGCAGGGAGACGCCGGGCCGTCGATGAACCTCGAGAAGTTTCTGTCTCCCCTCTCCGACATGCAGTTTCCCTTGTCCAAAGAGGACGAAGCTAGAGCTGAGGCCATATTGAACGCGTTCCCGAGAGTCTACGAGCAGGCCAGAAGCAATCTGACCGAAGCCAGCGGTGACCTGGCGGAGCTCGCGATTCGGGACAACATTAGAGAGACCCGTTTCTTCGATAGGATTGCCGAGCAGTCCGCGGCGCATCATCCGGCCCTCGCGTCTAGTGCCAAGCGTGCGGCGGACGCGTTACGCGACTACGTTGAGTGGCTGAGACAGAACAAACATAAGATGACCGCACCGGCCGGGATCGGCAAGGAAAACTATAGTTGGTGGATGAGAAACGTGCAGCTCTCCCCCTGGGGCTGGGAAGAAAAGAACGCGATTATCCAAAGAGAGTACGATCGCATCATTGTTTTCTTGAAGCTGGAGGAGCATAGGAATCGTAAGCTACCTCCGCTAGAGGTAGCTATGTCGGAGAGGGAATGGGAGAAGCGCCTGCGCCAAGCCCTCCGTTACGTGGTCGAGTTCCTGCGCGACGAGGAGATCATGACGGTTCCCGATTGGGTGAATCCGAGTGATCGGACAGCGACGACCAACCGCGGCATGGCCAAAAATATCCGTTCCCGGAAACGCCGTTCACCCTAAATAACATGACCTTAATCAACACACTCGAGAACCTCGGCATGTCCTACTCCCACATGCCGCTGGCGAGGAACGGCGACAAGTGCATGACAACGGGAACATGTGATCGGCATGGTTTCGCTAATAAGCCGGCATTTTGATTCGCCGGACTACCAGCGGGAAGGCAAAATGCTGTTTACCATGAGTGACGGTACTACAACCCCCCTGGAACGACACATTCTTGCCAATGTGTCGCGGTCCGATATTGACGCGAAAATGACCTCGGAGATGCCCCTCTCCCTAGGTGGCGCGATGGAACAGTTTGAAAGCCCCGAAAACCGGGTGAGCCTGGGTACGGGCACGACGAGGCGCGGCCTCGCCACGACAGAAATAGAGTTCGGTGTCAATGAAACCACCCAAAAGTCCCATCGAGCGCATACGCAGACCCTGGCCGGCGTTCTGAAAGCTGCTGGTTCTAAAGAAGACAGCATTCGAATCCGCCTCGGGAATCCGGATGGCGCCCATGCAACCTCGACCTGTCGCATGAGCGGCTCCGACTTCGATGGGGTCGTCGATCGCAACTTGCAGGTTCACGGGACGGACAATCTCTACGTGTGCTCCAACGCAGTTTTTCCCAACGTGGCCGCAGCCAATCCCACCCTAACCGTGGCAGCACTTGCTGCGCGGTTATCCCAAAATATTGACGCTGCATGATTCCTAGGCCCCATGGTTAGCGAGAGCGAGGATCCTTCATGCCGTTGACACGGGACGAAGCTTGGCAACACCTTTGTGAATGGACCAAAACGGATTCGCTGCGCAAGCACGCGCGGGCGGTGGAAATCGTCATGCGGCAAGCCGCGCACCGCTATGGACAAGGTGTGGCCGAAGAAGAGAAGTGGGGCATCGCCGGCATGCTGCACGATGGGGACTACGAGCAGTGGCCCGAGGATCATCCCAACCGCATCGTCGCCTGGCTTCGTGATCGCGGTGAAGAGGAGCTCGCTTACGCCATCTCCGCTCATTACACGAAGTGGAACGTTCCGTACAAGAGTCAGCTCGATCGCAGTCTTCTAGCCTGCGATGAGCTCACCGGTTTCATCGTTGCAAGCTGTCTAGTCCGCCCGGAGGGCGTCCACACGATTGCGCCCAAAAGCGTGCGGAAGAAACTCAAAGACAAGGCGTTCGCCGCCAAGGTCGAGCGCGCGGAGGTTCACGCTGGCGTGGAACTGCTCGGTGTGGAGATCTCCGAGCACATTCAGTTCATCCTCGATTCCCTGAAACCGCACGCCGATGAGCTTGGAATTGGTGGAAAGGGTCCAGCCTAGTCTGCTAGTTTCTTTCGCCTCCGCTCGAGCGAATGCCCGAGCCACACTGCAGCCAGAACTAAGAAAAAGTAGGCTGGCATGACGAATCGCGGTGCGCGGCCGGAGGCAAAGTTCTGGATGTAGGCGAAGGGAATGAGGTGTCCGAGATAGGCAACCAAGAGAAACCGGAGCGGTGTCGCGACGCTTAGCAGTAGTCCGGCAACGCCGGCGGCGAGAACAGCGGCGGCGACCAGTGGAAATTCACTCAAACCGCTCCAGAATTTGGTGACAGGCAGTACGGTCAGGCCGCGCAAATTCCCCATCAGAAGTTCGCCAATTCCATGGAATTCGGTGACATAGCGGTAGAGGCCTACCTGTCCCAAGCTCGCCGGATTCTCCGTACCCTCCGCCCTCAACCAGAATTGCGTGTGAAAGCTAATCGAGTAAAAGGGGTCGCCATGAGCCCGGTAACAATTCACCAAGTAGGGCGCCACCAAAACCGTCATCGTAAGAGCGGCGACTCCCAACATGGGCCAACCGCCTTGCTTCCGCCTTTCCCAGGTTCCCAATAGAAGGATGGGGAGAACGAGACTCAGCCCGCTGAGTCGAATCAAGCACACCATCGCCGCGAGAACTCCCGAGATCGCTGCACGCAAAACGGAGGGGCCTCTATACTGGCCGAACACCGACGCCGTAAACAGGATGAGAAAGAATGCATAAGCGCTCACCCGGTAACCGCTGGGCGCCTCGAAGATTAGCCACTCGTTGACCACCAAAGGCAAGAGCATCGCCGACGCCCACCAACGTCCCACTACCGGGACGGCGAGCACGAACGCAAGGGGAAGAACAGCGATCGAAAAAAAGAAGCTCTGGATGAGAATCCCGATCTCCCGTCCACCGGCGAGCGCAACGAAAAACCTGACGAGCCCAACGTAGAAGGGCTCTCGAAAAGACGCGTCGTAGAAGCCACCGAGGCTCATTGCACCGGCACCGTCCAGATAGCTGCGGACGTCGGCGCGATACGGATCTTCTGCGAAGTTCGCACGATAGAAGGCGTGGTAGTCCGGCAGGAAAGGCCGCAGCCCCTCGTGCACGGTATTCGCCCATGGGGCGGTGTCCACGAGTTGAGAGCGAACGAGGAGCGCATCCAATCGTAGCACCGCACCGAGACCGACGAGCAACACGGCAACGCCGACCGGGACCCAACGATCCGTTCCGCCGGTGGCGAGCCTTTCTTTCCAGAACTGGCGGGACTCCCCGGCAGCAATGACGGAGGCGAAAAACGCTATCCACCATATCTGAAGGAAGACCAAAGAAACGGCGGCCGCAGTCTCTTTGCTTCTCAACTTGCTGGCCGTCAGCTCGCCTACATCGCCAGCAAGGTAGTGATCGAGCGGAAGGAGTGCCACCAAGGAGGGTCGGGTCCAACCCACCTGCAACCGCGCCGGCCCGTCGACCTGTTCGAACCTTAGCAAAAAAGGGTGCGCCCCCTCTTCGAGGAAAGCCTCCTCACGCGAAGACCCGGTCGCACGAGCCAGCCTCTTTCCATCCAAACGAAGCGCGCAGCGATTGTCGCAGTCCAATTCGAACCGATAGACGCCAGCCCGAGGCGCAAAGAGCGAGCCCGCGATCTCGAGTCGCACATCGCCGCGACGTCCCGCGATCCGGTTGAGGTACTGCCGATTCTCAATAGTTACGGAATCAATACGCCGGTTGGCCTCGATTTCCGTCCTCTCCTTCGTGACCCGAGAGACGGCAACGGGGAGCGACGCAGCGGGCTCGATGATGCTCGCGCGCCACGAGGTTAAGGACCAGGCGGTGACGATGAGCCCGGTCGCGACGATGGCGAAATGCAGAGGGCGAGGTTCGCGACCGGAGCGCGGCACCAAGAAGAAGGCCACGAGACTCAAACCAAGTAATGGCCTGAGATCGACCGATGGAAACGAAAAGGAACCCAGGCTGGCCCCTTGCTCACCGAGAAGCCGGATCCCGGCAATGCCGGCAAGAACAGAAACCAAGACTAAACCGCGCTTGCTTCGGGGAAGGAGGAGGACCGATCGAAACAAGCCAGCATATTGTCACAGTCCGAAAAGGGATTCAAAGCGCCAACGACACTAGACGAAGCGGCCCCTCGACAAAATGTCCTATCTATCCTGTCTAATGCCTTTTCTTGCCTATTCTGGGAACTTGCGAAGCGAGAAGCGCTCTGCTTATCATGCTCCCCGACATGGGATTCTTCGCCTCTGCCGTACTCATTGCCACCCTGGCGTTCGCCTCGGCCCCCCAACGTCCCGATGCGCAGCGGCTCATCGAAAAAGTCATCGTCAACCAAGAAGCTAAACAACAACTACAACGCCAGTACGCCTACCGAGAGACCGTCACCACCGAGTTCTTGCACAAGGACGGGTCGGTCGCCGAGGTCAAGAGCGAGGCTTTTCAGGTCACCCCGTCCCCCGATGGCGAGTACCGACGCTTGATCGCGAAAGATGGCCAACCCCTTCCGCCCGAAAAAGAGAAGAAGGAAGAGGATAAATTCCAAAAGTACCTCAAAAAACAACTCAAGCTTTCGTCCGCCGAGCGTGAGCGAAATACAAAGGAGAAATTGGTAGGCCGCCTCAGTCGCTTTCAGACTCGCCTGCGCGAAGCCTTGGAGGTCTACGAATTCACCGAGCTTCCGCTCGAGAGGGTGCAGGGCAACCGAATCCGTTGCTTCGAATTTTCTCCACAGCCCGGCTACAAGGCGCACTCCAAAGGCACAAAAATTCTCAATCGGCTCGAGGGCACGGTTTGGATCGATCCGAAGCAAGCGCAACTCGTCAGGCTCCACATCATCTTTCGAGAGGACATGAAATTCTTCTTCGGCCTGTTCGGAAGAATAACCAAAGGCTCGGAAGCGGTCGCGGACCGACACCAAGCGGAGGATGGTCTCTGGCTGCTCGAGAACATTACCGCCTCTCTAGAAGCGCGGCTTTACTTCTTCAAGAAGTACCGGCGAAGGATCACGTACTCCTACTCCGACTACCAGAAGTACACCGTCGAGACGGATGAAGACGACTTCCGAAAAGTGCCTAGCTCGCCCTCCCCTTAGTCGTCAGCGTTCGTAAAGGACGTGCCGTTGCGCCTTCTTGCCAACCGCAACCAAGAACATGACACTCTTCCCACTGGCGTGGGGGGAGAAGAACCGTGTCACGTCGTCGTCGAAGAAAGTTAGTCCGGTGGCACCGAGCCCCTGCGCGTACGCTGCGAGATAGACTTTTCCCCCGAGGACACCACCCTCGAACTGGGCGGCTCGATAGCCACGGTTTCCGAACCTCTCTAAGACAGGTTCCAAATCGCACATCGCGTATATGTTCACGCTCGCATCCGCAGCCAGCTCTTGGCCAAGGTCGAGCTGCCCGGCTTCCCGACGGAAGTCTCCCACCGCGAGCTCGACGAGCGCTCTTTGTCCCCGGTCGTAGAAATAGGCTCCCGACGGCAAACCATCGACCGCATTCACGATGAGGTAGAGATCGTTAATGAATGTCCCGAGGGGCTCCAGATAATCGGCGGGAACTCCTTGGGTCGTGCGATCGAGGATCGTGGAAAGTTGATCGAAGGTAATGGGAACGCGGGCGAACCGTCGGCTCGAGCCGCGGCGGAGGATCACTTCTTCCAACCGGTCTTTCGACAGGTCCTTCGACGCCAGAGGAATGATGGTCTCCGCACGCTCCGCCTCCTGCCGCTCCGGTGGAGCTCCTCTCCAGATCGCCACGTCCTTCGCGTTCTCGAGAAACGACGCCCGATGCATCTCTCGAATCTCCGGGTAGTCGACTTCCGCCGGCGAAAGAGGCACGGTCTCGTACCCCAAGGCCTCCGTTGGGCCGGGCGCAGATGGTGGCGCGAAAGATGTCTTCCCTAGGGCTACCATCCCCAAAGTCGCTTCCCGGTCGGGGTTCACGTCCAGAAGCCTGTTGATAGGCTCGTCTTCGAAACCCAAGACGACCCGAGACGGAAGCCCCACCCCCGCCGCCTCAGCCAGGAGGTTTGCCATCAGAGTTCCGCTGTCCCAAAACGAGTGCCGATAGGCCCGCTCCCGGTACTTCCAGGAGTTCCGCCAGAAAGTACTCGTAAAGAGAACCACCGCGGGCGCGGACGCTATCGACCGCTCGTTGGCGCTCGCCTCCACCAGGACCGATCGCCAATCACCGGCGCGCAGTTCTCTGAGGCCGAAGTCCGAAGGACCGAAATGGTACACACCGGCCCCGAGGCCCGGAAGGTGTCCGCAAACCAGATAGAGCTCGATATGATAAAGCGCCCCGGTGCAGGCGGCGGCCCGAAAGAGAATCTGTCCTCCCGCATGCGTTCTAACCCTGGTAATCCCGGCGGAGTAGTAGAAAATGCGAGCCAGTTCTGCTACATCGGGCAGTCTTTCGGCTTCGACCTCAACCTCTCCCGCCGCCAAGGCGTCGAGGGCCGGAGCCGATGACATCTCTCGATCACTCGGGAGAGGCAAGGGCTCGAGATCGCGGTAGAGCTTGAAAGGTAGGGGTTGGTTCGGCCAGTCGAGAAAGTGGGGGGTGGAGTGAAGGCTGGCGTGAGAGTGTTTCGTATCGTCGTGGTAGGTTCTGGCCGCACTTGTATCGCCATTAACCATGACCGCGATGGTAGCACGGCTGTGAGATAATACCGCGCTCATGGCCAAGGTACCCGAGCTTCGCGTCATAGCGATCACCGGCCTGCCCGAGGTGACGCCCACGAGCGACCTCGTGGGGCTCGTCATCGAAGCCGCCGAACGCCAGGACCTCCGTATCTTGGATGGCGACATCCTCGTGTTCACGCAGAAAGTCGTCTCGAAAGCGGAAGGGCGACTGGTTCGGCTTTCCGAAGTGAGGCCGTCCAATTTGGCCGAGGCTTTCGCGCGGGATGGAAACAAGGATCCCCGTTCGGTAGAGGTCGTGTTGGGCGAGGCGCGACGGGTAGTCAAAATGGATCGCGGCATACTCATCACTGAAACGCGCCACGGACTGGTCTGTGCCCACGCCGGCGTGGATGCCTCGAACGTGCCCGACCTCGACACGGTCGTTCTTCTGCCCGAAGATCCCGACCGATCGGCGGCGGGGTTGAGGTCAGCGATCCGAGAGCGGGCCAACGCCGACGTTGCGGTCATCATCTCGGATACTTTTGGTAGACCCTGGCGAGAAGGTTTGACCAACGTCGCCATCGGTATAGACGGGATATCCCCCTTAGTCGACTACCGAGGCCAACATGACCCGCAAGGTAGATCGCTCAACGCAACCGTTATTGCGGTCGCCGATGAACTGGCGTCGGCGACGGAGCTGGTAATGGGTAAACTGGATCGCATCCCGGTCGCGCTCATCCGTGGCTATTCGTACCAAACAGATGGCGGCAAGGGCACGGATCTCGTGAGATCAGCGGACAAAGATCTTTTTAGATAACTCGGAGGCTTCATTGAAGATTGCAATACTCGGCGGCACTGGTAAAGAGGGAAAGGGTTTGGCACTCCGCTGGGCGCAAGGCGGCGAGGAAGTCTTGATCGGTTCGCGGGAGCAGAGTAAGGCGGAGCGGATCGCCGGAGAACTGAACGAGCGGTACGGCAAAGAGGTTTTCCGAGGTTTCGACAACCGCACCGCCGCTGCCGAAGCCGAGGTCGTGGTGTCCACGCTTCCCCATCAAGGACATCGAGATATTTTGGAGAACATCCGGCCAGAGCTCGAAAATAAACTCCTTATGGTGGCAACGGTAATCTGGCCCCCCGGCCCTATGGATCGCCCATCGGCCGCCGAGGAGGCACAGACTGCCGTCGGGGTCCAGGTTCGCGTGGTAGCGGCCTTTCAAACCGTCTCCGCGCTCGCATTGCAAGCGATCGACGAGGAGATGGAAGAGGACGTGTTGGTGTGCGGCGAGGGCGAGGCCTGCGCAGAAGCCATCCAGTTCATGAGCAAGGCCGGCCTGCGCGGGATCAAGGCCGGCCCTCTCAAACACGCCCGTATCGTAGAGGCGATCACCGCCCTGATGTTGAAGATCAATAAAGGCTACGGTGTGAAGTCGGCAGGAATCAAAATCACGGGCCTACCGTGATCCGGCCCGTCAGGGCCGTCGGCCGGAGAGCCTTCAGCCGTCGCGCAGGCGCGCAGCCGCCGAAGCGACGAGCCTGGGGGTGGGGCCCCAGGCAATTGATGAATGACGAAAAAAATTCCAGGCCGCGCGTGGGGGTGGGGCCCCGCGCGCACTAAGCTATGCCGTCTCTAAACTTCGAACTCATCCAAAGCGTGCGGCCTGACGTCGAGACGCGGGCTCGGCGCACACCCCTGGATTCGTCTCCGGCTTTTTCGCGCGCCTCGGGCCGCGAGATCTACTTGAAGTGCGAGAATCTCCAGCGCACGAACTCCTTCAAGATTCGGGGCGCCACTGCGAAGATGTCCTCTCTCACCGACGAGGAAAAGCAACGCGGTGTGATGGCCGCGTCGGCCGGCAACCATGGGCAAGGAGTCGCTTTGATCGCCCAGGAGATGGAGATCGAAGCGACCATCTATGTTCCCTCCGCCATTCCCGACATCAAACGCGAAGCCATCGAGAGCTACGGGGCCAAAGTAATCCTGAGCGCGGGCGCCGGCTATGACGCCGCCGAAGTGGAAGCCTTGGAGGCATGTAAGCGGGAAGGAAAAACTTGGGTCTCTCCCTATGACGACCCTATCGTGCTTGCCGGCGCCGGCACTACTGGCTGCGAGATCTTCGAACAGGTCGACGCCTTGGATGCGCTGCTCATCCCAGTAGGCGGCGGCGGGCTTGCGGTAGGTGTCGCGGTCGCGGCCCGCAAAATGTCACCCTCGACGCGCATCATCGGAGTCAACACTTCGGCCTCTCCGGGCCTCTTCCTCTCGCGCAAGGAGGGAAAGCCCCGACTCACTCTCGATTCGGAGCCGACGATCGCAGAAGGCCTCGAGGGCGGTATTTCCCAGGGAGCATTCGATCTCACCACTGAGTACATCGACGACATCCTCGTGGCGGAGGAATCCTCTCTTCCCCGCGCCATCGCGGAAACGCTCAAGGCACACCACTTCGCGATTGAGGGGTCCGCGGCGGTGGTGGTAGCCGCACTACTCGATGGCCTATTGGAATCGAAGTACCGACGCGTCGCACTCTTGCTGAGCGGCGGCAACATCGAATATGCGAGGCTCAGAAAAATCGTTCAAGAACACGCGTTGTGATGGGGAAGAGGCCGGCCGCGCTCGATCCCGGAGCGTTCCTCAACGGGGGTGCTAAACCTGAGCGTGGTCAGACGCGGACCGCGTTCGATTTCCGGCGTCACCCGGCGTGGGTGCCAATCTGAACTTGGCCAGACGCCCGTCAGGAAGAGAATGTGTGGTGAGGTCCGGGCTTGTACGCTGGCTCTTCGACGTTGCGCGTATCGGCGGGCCCTGGCAATTGGTTCTTGCGCGCGCCGTACCCCAATAGATCAACGGCCAGAGTCATCATCACGATCTTTTGGATGAGCTCCTTTTCTGATTGATCTTGCCCGACGAAAACCAATCCCAGACCGGCGGGGATCACTTTGTGATGACCCTTGATCTCACCACTGCAGCGCGCAACAACCGCCTGTAGCGGTTGGGTCGTGGCGTCACCGGGGATGTCAAGCTCGAGGTGAACCTTCTCGCCCTTCGGCAATACCAGATCGGTGGCCACGAAGGCACCCGCATTGTTTAGGTCGACCAAGTGACCATCCACGAGCTGCCCACTCGTGAGGATGCGGACTGTGATCTCCCCTTCTGTACGAACCCTAGGTTGATGGCGTCGATCCATCCGAGACTCCTTTGACCGGTGTTCTAATGTGCAAGAGCCGTTCCTACCCTCGGCTCGGCGGTCAAATCTCCTATCTCGCTGTTAAATAGCTAGTTACACGCAGCGCCTAGGTTCGCCGGTGTGGGATTCACACCGCACAGGGAGTTGAAAAGCACACAGCCCGCCGCCCAACTCCGGATGCGGCACGACCTTTCTTGCGTGCACTAGCCGCTGACCAAGTCCGGTTCTGGCAAACCGTATTTTGCGTGCCCTAAGATAGCAGGGGAATGCCCAGCCGCTGACTAGGTCCGGCTTTGGCAACCCCTATTTTGCGTGCCCTAAGATAGTGGGGGCATGCTCAGGCGTGACAACTATCGCTGGATCTCGCGGAGACGCTCGTGGACGTCGGGCGCGTCCGCCGATTGGGGAGCCAACTCCAAGTACTTCTCGAAGAGCTCGGCGGCTCGCCGAAAGTCCCCTTGCCGGTAATAAAGGAGTCCAAGCTCACGGTAGGGATCCGTGAATCCAGGCACGGCGCTAAGTGCAGCGTCGTATTCTTCGATAGCCCTCTCCACTCCGAGGGGATCGCGCTGATCGCCATAAATGTTTCCAAGATAGAAATGAGAGACCGCGTCGTTCGGATCTTCTTCGATGAGACGGATCAAGGCTTCCTGCGCGTTAATCGTCTCCTTCCGTTCGTAGTCTGCGATGGCGTTGTGCCGGCGAGCCCCTCGGACCTCTCGGGAGTACCTCTCGCGGTTACGACTCAGGGAAGACGGGTCAAACTCTCCACGGTACTTCAAGTTTATCTCACGCGTGAGATTGCTGATGCGAGCTCGGTGCGTCGAATGATCACTGAAGAGCCAATTCGTGACCGTTTGCTGATCCCGCACATGTTCGCTCAACAGGTGCCAGACCTCCGGGGCTTGAAACGCGTCGTAGGCGCTACGGAACGCGTAGTGAAGGCCGATGCGATCCGCAGCGTCCTCCTGGTTTCGCCCATGTCCGTTGATGGACGCGTCGAGCGCAAGGGTCGCCCCGACCTCGAGCAGGACTCGTCCTAGTGAAGCGTCTTCCGCCGAATCCCGTCCCTGGCTATGCTCCATTCCCGCGCCGGCAACTGCCGCACTGAGCGCCACCCATTGCAACCTCTGAGCCCGCCGGTACCCGCGGTAGCTGTGCTTGTGAGTGATGTGTGCGATCTCGTGACCGAGTACGGTCGCGAGCTGCGCCTCGTTCTCGAGAGCGGCGAGTAGCCCGGTGTGCACCACGACCGTTCCATCTGGCATGGCGAAAGCATTGATATCGGGGTCGTCCACGATGGCGAAGTTGAATCTCGCTTGCTCGGCTTCTGCCCAGTCCGGAACCAGACTCTGTCCCACCCGATTGACGTACTCCTGGAGGGACGGATCACTGTAGAACACCAGCTTCTCCTTGAGCTCCTCGATTTCGTGGGATGCTAAGGTCAGAAAGTCGCGCTCTCCGACCTCGAGGCCAGACGGCTTCACCTCGACGTCCTCGAGCTGGATGGAGCCGTCGTCCAGGAGTTTCCCGTTGCCCCGAACATGCGCCCCAGGAGCCGTCGCGTTCTTGAACCCTTCTGGCCAACGCACCGTGCGACCGCTGACTTCCGCGCTCCCTTCTCCGATCGCTTCGATCAAACCGTCCACGCGGAGCTCCTTGAAACGCTCGGTCAGGACTTCGAGCCGGCTAGCCCAGAGCGCTTCTCCTTTGGATTCGCCCTCGACGGTAACCTCCCAGCCGATGCGAAGATCGGTTGGCAGAATGTCCGGATGGTTGAGACGCTCGATGCGGGTGGTCGGAAGGAGATGGACATCGACTCCCTCCACCACAATCGTCGGGCCTTGAACGTCCCAGATGTAGCCATGGAGCGTCGCGGCCACCGCCGGGGTGGTAAGGAACGGGAACAAAACCAGCAGCCGAACGGCCTTGAGCAAGAGTTACGCCCTCACATGGAAGAAATCGTGGTCGATGGTAGCACTCACGGGAACCTTCGCCAACACATCAGGAGGGAGTTGCAAAAGAGGGGCGAGACAAAAAAAGAGGGAGCTGGTTGCTCCCTCTTTTTCCATAATCGTTTGAGACGACTTCGCAGAATGGCCGCTGTTAGTTCGACTCGTCGTCGGGTGTAGTGACCGACACGACCTTGATCGTGTTAGTCTTTTCGTCGAGCTCCCCGGCTATGACGACTTCTCGGCCAAGGTTCTTGCTAGCGTCGGCCGCCTCGACATCTAAAATGAAGTAAGCGTTCTTAGTCGCTAACGCCCACTTGCCGCCGCGCTTGACGCAGCTCTCCGCACATCCTTTATGTTCAGCTTTCGCAACTTTCGCATAATCTTTGCCGCAATGTTCGTCTGCGATCCAACCGTTCCAAGTGCCCTTCTCCTCGGAAGCGTTGCCAAAAGCCACGAAACCGGAAAGCAATAGAATAGCTACCGCCACGCTTGTCCACTTCATTGGTTGTTACCTCCAGGAACCGAGCCCTAGCATACTCACGCGCTATCACGGTGTCAACAGAGCCGGCTCGTTGAATAGAGGGGAATAGAGGGGAATAAAGGGGATATAGGGAACTAGACGGAGAAGTCGTTCGCCTCTGGGTCGGCGGTGATCGGGGCCATCGCCCAGGCGCGTCCCAATCGTACGCAAATGTCACGCATGGGAAGTCTCGAAAAGAGCGGCAGCTGCCCTGCACCAGACGCGAGCCCGGTAAACGTGAGGGAGACCCCAACGACCGGCTCCTCCCTGCTCTTAAAGGATCCGAGAAGGCTCCGCGCGGGAACCTCGAGCTCGATAGGGCCCGACATTGGATGGGGCAACAAACTGTAACGCTCCAAAGACACTCCATCGCGATAGACGATGGCTAGTTCCAGACCTCGCGCACCGATTCTCAACTGCTGGAGTTTCTTCGCGGCGCGCCGGCACAGAAGGCTAACCGCCCTCTCTAGCCGATTACTCCGAGACCAGTCGGGCCGATCCTCTCTACCTCGCACCAGTTTCATCAACCTTGCCACCTCAGGCCCGAGGAGGGCGCGGGCCTCGTCATCGCTAAGCGCCGCCATCTGGCCCAGAGTCGTGATGCCGCGGCGGCGAAGCGCCGCCGCCTGGGCCGGCCTGAGCTCATCCAGCTCTTCCAACGGAACTTTCGACGTGAACTGGGGTTCATACCCAGGCAGAAGCACGAGGAGACCGCGCGGCCTCGCCATCCGGGACGAGATTCTCGCCGCGAGCCGAGTCGAGGCGATACCGACAGACGAGTCGAGGGATATGGAATGGCAGATGTCATCCCGAAGCCGTTCCGCCCAATCCATGTTCAACATGTTCATGCCGCCAGGAGTACTAGGGTCGATGGACGACAGAAGCACGGCCTCGTCAGCAGAAGGTCGTTCCCAACCATGGCCGTGTCGTTCCAGACACTGCTCGAAGCACTCCGTTCTGGCCAGGAGGGCTTCGAGCGTCTGCCCACCTCCTGACTCCTCGAAGAAGTTATCGAGGGCGACGTGCGCGACCTGTTGTTTATCGCGTTTCATCCTACTGGCTCAGTGCGGGCTCGCTCCTTCAGCAGTGCGGCGGGGCCCCACCACCCCCACCGCCGCCCCTTCGCCGGCAAGCGGCTTCGGGCCAGCTGATGGCTCCCCGCGCAGGGGGCAGTGACTTCGTGCGCACTCTGTGAGCAATTGGTGTCAAATACGGTCGAACCGATTAGTGAACGGGCTTTTTGCCCCAACCGACGTTCGAATACGAGTCTTGATAGATCCGCATATTTTCCTGCAGGGCCGCGGTGAGGGCGGGAATGAACTGAACGGGGACGACGATCTTGGCTCGTATCGGGGCCTCGACGACATGAGTCGACCCATCCGGCGCCTTCTTGAACTCACGCTCTTCGATAGGAAGCATTTCGCAAAAGGTCAGCGTGAAATCGAAGGGAGTGTGGGTGATCGCGCAGAAATTGGCGTATGTCCGCCCGGTCGGTTCGGTTTCTTTTGGAATCACCGTGAAGTTGATTTGTTTCTTTTGTTCCATCTAAACCTCCTTTTAGCGTGGCTTTGACCGGCTTTGGTCGGGCCGCTCAGTATTTCCTCATTAGGCCGATCACGACACCCTGGATCTTCACTTCCTCTTCCTTTGCGATAATGGGCTTCATCGTGGGGTGGGCTGGCTGCAACCGAATTTGCGCTTTCTCCCGATAAAATTTCTTGAGAGTAGCGTTCTCCCCTTCTAAGAGGGCCACCACCATTTCTCCATTCCGAGCCGAGTTGCGGTTCTCGACGATGACGTAATCCCCGTCGCGAACCTGGTCATCGACCATCGATTCGCCTTTCACCTTCAGCACGAAGACATCTCGCCGGCCGATCATGTCTTCCGGCACCGCCACGACTTCACTCGTGCGGATGGCCTCGATGGGCTGCCCGGCGGAAATCAAGCCCACCAGGGGTACGTCTCGAGCTTCTGGCTTGGGCTGGGAAGGCACGACCTCGATGGCTCGGGCTCGGTTCCAATGACGACGAATCAACCCCTTCTCTTCAAGATGAACGAGGTGCTTGTGAATCGTCGAGATCGAGTTCAGCTTGAAATGTTCGCTGATCTCAACCAGGCTGGGGGCATAGCCGTTCTTGCGAATGGACTCCTCGAGATAATCCAGGATCTGTTTCTGGCGTTTGGTCAGAATCATGGACCTTTCTCCCGTCTTCAGACCATATTTAACGAAAGAAAAGCGAAAAAGCAAGGGAAATTTATAGTAGATTTACGTGTTATAAATAGGACTTGAAGCATTTTCGAACTTTGGAGGCTTACCATTGGCAAACGACCTAGCGAAAATGGAGTGTGTCCCGTGCCGCGGCGGTGTGCCCCCCGTCCGAGGCGATGAATTAAAAGCACTCGAGCGAAGGCTCGGTGGCGCCTGGCGGACGGTCGACCAACATCATCTAGAGAAAGAGTTCTCATTCAAGGATTTCCGGGAGGCACTCGCCTTCACGAACCAAGTGGGAGAGCTCGCAGAGGCCCAGGGGCACCACCCCGACGTCTATCTGGCCTGGGGTAAGGTCAGGCTCACCATATGGACCCACAAGATCGATGGCCTGACGGAAAGCGACTTCATCTTGGCTGCCAAAATAGATGAGCTTTCGGCCGCTGGCTAAGGGAGGAGGTTTCTAGAGAGTCGGTACCCCCGATCGCCGCCGCCCGACCGAAAATGCCTTCTCGAGTTGCTCGAGCTCAGCTTCGGAAAGTTCGATCTCCGAAGCTTGGTGATTCTCCGCCACGTGATCGGAGTTCGAGCTCTTCGGAATCGTGAACAGGCTTTCACGTCGAGTCAAGAACGCGAGCGCGACCTGTCGCGCGCTGGTGCCTCGCGAGCTCGCGACCTCCCCGAGCACCTTGGCTCTCTCGCCACGCAAAACGAAACGGCCAGAGTAAAAGGGGCTGTAGCCAACCACGGTCACACCATGTTCTTCACACCACGGCAAGACCTGCCGCTCGATGGTTCGTTCCTGGAGGTGATAGAGCACCTGGTTGCACGCGATCTTGTTTAGGCCGGCTATGCGCTCGGCCTCTTCGAGTCCGGAAACGTCGAAGTTGCTCAAGCCGTATGATCGAATCTTCCCCTCCGCGACTAACTCTTCGAAGGCCTTGATGGTCTCCTCGAGAGGATGAGTTCCCGGCCAATGGAGTAAGTAGAGATCGAGATAGTCGGTGCCGAGCCGTTTCAGGCTGGCTTCACAGGCTCGCAGTGTCCCACGATAGGAGGCGTTGCTCGGCATGACCTTGGAGGCCAAAAAGGCATCGCCACGACGACCGTCGATCGCTTTCGCCACCAAGCGCTCGACCTTTCCATCTCCATACATCTCCGCGGTATCGATGTGATTCATCCCCAAGTCGAGACCGCGTCTTAGCGCCCGAACCGCCTGGGTCGCCTCGTCTCGCTCCATGTTCCAAGTACCCTGCCCAACGATGGACACCGAGGCGTTCCCGAGCGTACGTAATTTCACGACCGTGAGTTTACATGAAGCCGCGTCAGGTCATCCTTGCGGCGGGCATCATCCAACCATGGCGTCAACTGAGAGGTGGCCGGACACCAGCGCCACTACGTGTGGCCAGGGTCTAAGCTTCGACGACGGTGAGGAGAACGCTGCGCATCAAGCGCAGGCGGGCATTCTCGATCGCGACCGAAGCGTGCTGGGCGAAGATGGTCACCATTCGCATATGGTAATCGGTGAACCTCTGGTCTGGGTCGTCGGTAACAATCCCCACATTGATGACGCCCATGACGGTGTCTCGAAGATGGAGAGGTGCAGAGATTGAGTAGCGGGCAGGCGTCTTGTGGTCGACGAGAGATTGGAATCGGTCGTCCTGCGCCGCTGACCCACTCAAGAGCACCGGCTTGCGATGCTCGATCACCCACCCTGCGACGCCATCGCCGATTCGTTGCTTGGTCTCGGTGACGATGTCCTCGTTGATTCCCTCTGCGGCCGCGATCACTAGGTGCTCTTCGTCCTCGTCGAGCAACATCAGTGAGCCCCGATTCCCACCGACTAGCTGCAACCCAGCACTCAGCACCGCGGCGAACGTCCGTTCAGGGCTGGCGCTGGCGTTGACGGTGGCGATGGCCCGATAGAGTCCCGAAAGCTCTTTGAGTCGTGCCTCGAGGTCGGCCGATTTGTCCTGCTGGTCGGAAAGCTCGTTGCTAAGCTCCACCTGCTGTTTCCTCAGACGCCTTTCCTTACCGACTGCATAAAGACAAGAGAGAAGGGCGAGGACCGTCAACACGGAAATCGTGTCCGCCGGATACTGGTGGTAGGACATATAGGTGATGGCGGCCAGCAGGACCAAGAGGATCCAGAGGACGAAGTGGAAGAGCATGCTTCTCGCGTTGTCGAGCCGCTTGGATTCCATGGACGAACCCCTTCGCCTGAGTTTTATCGCTGCTCGTCACACCGACGCGGCGCAAGTTAGCAGAGATCTTGTACTTTTCTCGTTTGTGAAGCTGTAACTATAGAGTACAGGAAGGGATGACTTCCGACAAGTGGTCTTGGCAAAGCCTGCGCACGGGACCCCGGGCCGCTTCGTGAAAAAGAAGAGCTCTTTTTTTTCAGACGAGCGAGACAAAAACTCGTTGTGGGGTACGGGTTTAGACCGTTAGGCCTGTAACTCTGGGAAAGAATCAGCCGCGGCGGATGCCGACCACGCGCCCGGCTTCCTCGGGCCTGGGTAGCTCTTTCTGCCCTTCGTAGATCGCCTCGAGCTTGGCCCGGGCCGAAGCAGGCATTGCCGCCGATCGTCGACTCTTGAAATCGACGTAGGTCGAAAGATGCTCATCGGTCGCCGCCAGATAATTCTCCTCCTCATGAAACATCTTCATGAAGTAATGCGCACGTTTTTCGTCGTGGTCCAAGACTTGAACCGTGACCAACAACGGATCGTCGACTTTGAGCTCCCTCTGGTAGGTGATGTGATCTTCGAGGGCAAACATGGAACCGCCTCCCTTCCTCGCTGAGGCTTCTCCGAGGCCTATTCGATGGAGGAACTCGTCGGTGCCCCTATCGAAAACCAGGTGGTAGTAGGCGACGTTCAGATGGCCGTTGTAGTCGATCCAACTCGGCTCGACCCGGGTCCTTAAGAGTTCGATCGGCACTGCCCCTCCTCCTGAAGGAGTACATCACAGCAGACCGCGAATCAAACGCGACGGAGCGCATTCATAATGAAAATCACCCTCGTTTCGCATGGGTCGATTGCCTGCCAAACCTGCTCTTGTGTGGGTAACGGTTTTGAAGTATCCTCCCTCCTTCCTAAAGACAGTAGGGGTTCCTGAGGCAAGAACGAAACAAGTAACTGAGGAGGTAATGTATGACTAAGGAATCCGACTATTTCGGTCGGCTCGCGGTTTGGGTCGGCTTGGCCGTCGCACTCGTCGTGGGTCTCATGACGGCGCCCGTCGATGGTGTTCGGGCACAAGGCCCTGGTGTCAAACAAACGGAGAAACTGGCCGACAAAGCGAACGACACCGTCGGGTCGATCCGGGCCGCCAAACTGCAGATCAAGGATACGTTGGTGGCCTACAACTTGCTGGTTGGCAACAAGGTCGAGGACCCGAAGAAAACCTACAAGGACCTACAGAAGGGCATCGAGGACACCGACAAGAAGGTCGCCGAGGTCGACAAGAAGGTCGCGGCGATGCAAAAGGAAGCAGACATTCTGTTCGCCGATTGGTCGTCCAACCTCGCCAACATCAGCAGCGAAGATTTACGAAAACGGAGCGAGGAGCGGATGAATGACACGCGGGATCGCTATAACGGGATTCTCGCCGCCGGGGACAAAGCAGGAGCGGTGTTCAACCCTTTCATCGCCAGCCTCAAGGACCAGGTAGTCTATCTAGGCCATGATCTGAATCCCTCCGCCTTGGCCAGCCTCCAACCGGACGCCGACAAGCTGAACAAAGAGGCAGAGGTCTTGTTCAAGAAGATCGACGAGACGGTGGATGAAGCCAGCGGCTACATCACGTCCCTGACGCCTCAATCTTAACTTCGGCCTAACTTCAGTATGACGGGGATGGGTGCGTGGCACCCGTCCCCTTTTTTCTACGGACTTCCTACATCGTCCATGGCACCCGTCGCCCAGGTCTCATCCGCAGTGAAGATCGTATCGATGATCAGGTTGGGGCGAAGCCCCTTCATCTTTTTCGCGATATGCGTGCGAACCTCATCGAGCGCCTGCACACCGAGATCCGGGGGAGTCAAAATATGAATCATCAAATAGAAGTAGCGTCCGACCCTAACCATGCGTAGAAAAGTCTTGTCGAACGAATAATCCTTCATCGCTTCATCGAAACGCTCCTGCACTTCGCTCTGCTCGAATGCTTCCGGCGCGACCTGAAGTAGCTCCCCCACGCTGTCCTGAATCGTCTTGACCGGGACCCGGATCATCACTACAACAATGGCGATGACCAGCACCGGATCTACGTAGGGAACCAGGTACGACCAATTAGTCCCCTGGATAAACCAGGCGATCAAGAACGACACCGCTACACCGGAGCTAATCCCGCCATCGATGAGCCAATTCTTCGCATCCACCTCCAACAATGGAGATGCGGTACGCTTTGCGGCCCGCATCTGGAGAGCCGCGACGAGGAAGCAACCCGCGCTAGCGAGCACGCTGTATAGGAGAGCGTAGCCAAGGCTCAGCTGTCGTCCGCCGTGCAAAACCGCGCTCACTGCCGAAGCAGCAGCGAAAGCGCAAAGGACGAGGATAATGAGGCCCTTGATGGTGTTCAGAAGCGGCTCGAAAGAGGCGTAGCCGAAATGGAACCTCTCGTCGTCCCGCCGACGGACCAAGCGAGCGACTTTGAGTGTTATCAGCCCGAGGACGAATGCGATCGCCGAAAAGAAGCCGTCGAGCAGAATCGCTTCCGATTGGGCCAGCCAGTAAAATCCGATTCCCAAAACCGCAAAGAAGACGCTCATCACCACCGAGACCTTCAGAGCGGCGCGTTCCTTGTCCATCTCAAGTCTCCTGTCGCCCGAAACGAGCCTATATTACATGTATCAGGACATGTCGGCTGCTGCCCCGCCGCCGGTGCTCCCAAAGGAAGACGCCTTGCCAGGTGCCGAGTCCGAGCCGACCGCCTAGCACGGGGATCGAAATGCTCGTCGCGGTGAGTGCCGCCTTGATATGAGAAGGCATATCATCGGGGCCCTCCGCGGTATGCGTAAAGAGGGTGTCGTCTTCCTTCACGAGCCGATTGAGCCAGTTCTCCAAGTCGCGGCCGGCGGCCGGGTCTGCATTCTCCTGAATGACCAGACTCGCCGAGGTGTGCTGCACCATTACGGTGCAGAGCCCGTCGGCGACGCCGGTCTCACGTACAAGCGCTTGGACCTGGTCGGTGATCTCGTAGAGACCTTGGCGTGTCGTCGAAACGGTGAGGCGCTTGACCATGGGTGAAGCCGGTGGGCTAGTCGAGAAGATCGTCAATAAAAAGCAGGACCGAGCTCAGCATATCCTCTCCGGCGCTGCGCGTAGTCTGGAGCTCGACGTTGGCGTAAGGGGCGCGATTCACGGGCTCCATGGGAATCCTTCGGGTCTCCTCCTCCTCGCGCTTCACTATCCGTCGACTGCGTTCCAGGCCGCCGCTGGAGATGTAGTCCCCTATCTTGCCCAGTTCGTCGCAGTCGAGCCAAACTCCATCTTTGCGACACTCGTCGATGATGACGCCACTCGCGCGCATGAAGTTGCGCCGATGCATGTGAGCGCCGCAGACCGGGCACTTCATGTACATCACTTGGGTTTGACTCTTGTCCAACTGAGACAAGATGGGGCTCGTCCCCTTCCCTCGCCGATACTCTTCTTTGCTGCGCTGCACTTGTTGACGAACGATGCTGTCGAAGGAGTTGCCTTCGACCCACATCCCGGAGCACGAAGGGCATTCGTCCACGGTGAAATTGCCAACTTTGCGGTTAACGAGCTTCGGCTTACCGCAGCGCGGACAAGTCAACTTCCCCGTCTTCACGTCCAACGCTGCAGGAGTGAGCGGCTTGCCACAACTCGCGCAGAATTTGCTCTTCTTCGGCGTCCGGCGTAGGCAGAGAGGGCAGACCAGGCTCAGCTTCGCCGAGTCCATCGTGGGAACGGCGCCGCAGTATCGGCAAGGAGTTTGGTTGGCGCTGCGTGAGGCGCCGCAGTTCTGGCAATGCGCGACCTCCGGCGTATAGGAGCGCAGTCGTGGGACTTCCATGACGAAGTTGCAGGCACAGCGCAACTTTTGCCCGACGCGGTAACGGCTCACGTCCCACTGACGCTTGCACTCCTGGCATGCAATGAGCTTGGTCGCCATTTTTTCTAGAGAAGGGATTAGACCAGTCAATGATATCAAACGACTCGGAGAACTGGAAAGTCGTCAGTCTCGTCCCGTGCCGGAATTTTGTCGGGACGAGATTTTTTCCCGGTGGCCTCGCCCCTCCGGAGCCTCAGGAGCACGACGCTCGAGGCGCCCTGAATGGAGCCATCGCCTCAAGCAACGGACGTGGTGGAGACGGTAGTGGATGACGAGCCACAAGACCAAGGTGAAACCAATCGCTTCAGTGGTGAGGTTATAGGGGTTCAGCACGCTATAGACCCAATCATCTAAGGGAAGGTCGCGATAGCCGAACGTTCCGCTGAACGGCCACATGGCTGTCCAAGGACGCATCCACATTCGATCGCAGAGCTGGTGGATCCAGAGAGCAAGCGGGTAAATGAGTGGCTTCTTGAGGGCAACGAGAACTAACGTCAGGAGCAGATTGACGAGAAGCGAGTGGAAGTACACCCGGCCGTTGTTGATGGTCTCGCGAAAGATGACGAGGCCGACGGGCTTGTCGATCAAATCCGCCAGAAGAGCAAAGAAGATCACCCAACGAAGATCCGCCTTCGGTGTTGCCCAACGCGCCGGCAGAGCGGCGGATGCAATGTGTCCGAATACCAGCATGAATCGCGCGTCATTCTATGGCTTCGCGGGCGTTTGTCAATCGACTGCGCACGTCGCTGCCCATCACTTCTGAGATAAGATAGAATAGAGAGAGAGCTATGAAAGGAATGGTCGTTATCGCTCTAGCGCTCGCCTCTCTCCAAGCCATCCAACCCACCTATCTGCCCGCGAGTTACCGCAGTGGCGAGATACCCGTGCAGCCTCCTCAAGTACCGGGGGGTGGCCAGGTACTCCTGGAGCTGACGGTAGGAAACGATGGCAAAGTACTCAAAGGACACACGCTCAGATCGACGCCGCCGTTCACAGAGCTCCTGGTAGACGCGGTTCGGCTCTGGAAATTCCAACCCGCCGAAGACCGAGGCGACGAGGTCGAATCCGGGGTATTGGTAGCTGCCTTGTTCCGTCCTCCAACGTTAGTGAGCCCTGCCGCGGGGGAGCCAACCAAGGACGTCACACCACCATCCAACTCGATTCCGATGCCCTACACGATGGTGCAACCCGACTATCCGCCGGGAGCAGTCGCAGACGGTGTGGTGCTCGTTGAAACCATCGTGGAGCGCGATGGTACCGTCGAAGCGGCTCGTGTCTTGCGGTCGGCGGCGGCCTTCGACCAGGCAGCTACCGACGCTGTGCTCCAGTGGAAATTCCGCCCCGCCCGTCGGGACGGGCAACCCGTGCCCTCGTTCGCCTATATCATCTTCGGATTTCGGCAACCGGTGACACCGTCGAAATAATCTGCTCAGTGCGCGCTCACTCTTCGTTCGCGCGCTCGGCGCCTCGCTCCTCGCTCGGCTACCCGTCGTCGGCCCACTCGGGCCGGGCTCGCTCCTTCGTGAGTGCGGCGGGGCCCCACCCCCACCGCCGTCCCTTCGCCGGCAAGCGGCTTCGGGACAGCTGATGGCTCCGCGCGCTGGGTGCCGTGAACTCACTAGCACCTGCTAGAGCGTTTCGATAAGACGCGCGAGCAACGCCGTGCGGCGGGGCAACTCGTCGATCAAGAGGTGCTCGTTACGGGCATGGGCTCCGTCGCCGACTGCCCCCAACCCATCTAGAGTGGGGACCCCTAGTCCGGCAGTGATATTCCCGTCCGAGCCGCCCCCCGCCGAGCCCTCTTCGAGCTCGAAACCGATCTCTTCCGCCAGCGAGCGGGCTTTTTGATAAAGAGCGACGACGGCCGGCGACCGCTCAAGGGGAAGCCGGTCTATTCGCCCCTTCACATCGAGCTCCGCTCCCTCCAGAAACGGACGCACGTTCAAAACCCTTTCTTCCATCTCCCGAGCATCCGCCACCGTCGATACCCGCACATCAATCTCGGCATCGGCGTCGCCGGCGATGACGTTGCTACGCGTTCCGCCTCGGACCAATCCGACGTTGACGGAGATTCCCCGGTCGAGGTCGGTCAGCTCGTGGAGAGAACGAATCTGGCGAGCCAACTCCTCGATAGCACTCAGCCCCTTCTCTGGATCCAGTCCGGCGTGAGCTTCACGCCCTTTCACGTGGAGCCGAAAGATGCCGCCACCTTTGCGAAACGTCTTGAGCTTACCGTTAGGAGGAAGCGATGGCTCGAGCACGAGTGCAACACGGCTGCGGCGGGCTTCCTCTTCTATATAGGGGCGCGAGCTCAGGCTTCCGACCTCTTCGTCCGAGTTCACCAGGGCGGTGACTCCGGTAGCGGCTCGCCCCGCCTCGGAGAGAGCCCGTAAAGCAAAGACCAATTGAACCAGCCCGCCCTTCATGTCGAACGTTCCCGGTCCGTGGGCAATACCGTCCTCGATACGAAACGGGAGCTCCCGAAGAGTACCCAACTCCCAAACCGTGTCCAGGTGGCCGAGGAGCAAAATCTGTCCCTCGGGTGCCGAATCACCTAGAGTGGCTCGCAGATGGTTTCCGAAACGCTCGTCCGGAAGTTCCGACACCTTTGCCCCGGAGGCCTCGAGCTCCTCCGCAAACACCTTCCCCACCGCGTCGACCGATTGCTTGTCGGTGCTGGGAGATTCCATTTCTACCAACCGCTTCAACAGCGCTAGCATGGAATCGCGCTGACTCTCTAACCACGGCAGAAGTTCGCTCGACATAGTTTTTACTCGGGAGGCAATGCTAGCAGAGAGAAGGCTGGTGGAAAAGCGCTTGGCCGGGAGGACTCGCCCACTAGAGACGGATGGTGAAACGGTTTCCCTGGAACTCGAGCTCGACGGCCCGGTCGAGAATCTTGATGACTCGCGCCCCTTCGATGATATCTCCCTCGAAGACCCGCTGGTAATTGACGACGGCAACCGGCTTGCCGTCGATCACGGAAGTTCCCTGTAGAGCGAGCGGCCGGAGGTCGACAGGTGGTTTCTCCTGCTCGGCTTCAGGGTTGGGTGGGCTAGATCGTTCTGTGGCGCCGCGGCCGACGAGCTTTACAGGAGGAACCAGCTCGGCAAGCACGTCGGCCTCCACCAGCCCCGCCTCGGGGAGTGTCCCGGGTTCTATCACTCCGGTCGAACTGGCCTCGACAGTCAAAACCTCACGCGAGGACTTCTTCGGAGCGAGTCTCCGTTTATCGGCCTTATCGGGGCTGCCAGCGTCATCCGTGCCATTACTGATGGACGCGGGAGTTTCCCCGGGAGAAGACTCCACGGGTTGCGGCTCGCTGGCACCGGCGGCCGCCTCGCGCGTTTCCAGCTGGAACGATCGGAAAAGCGCAACCGAGGCTAGACCGAAGGTCACGATCGCGAGAACCAGAATGGCTCCCCACCCCCAACTGCCCGCCCATCGCGACTCGCCCCAGACTCGACCACCTTGCATGACGATACCTTCTTCGGCGACGTCGCTCTTTCGATCGACCTTTTTGAGGGCATCTAGTATGAAGCTCATAACTCTAGAATAGACGCGGCACCGGGTATCGACCCGAGCGGCTATAAAGAGCCATACGGGTCTTGGGACCCACGATTCGATCGGGAACGAGGTAGTTGGAACTTTGGAAACGCCCCACTGCCGCCCGGAGCGTGGGCGGCAGATCTGATTCCACAGTCAGGTAACCAAGCTTTTGGAGACTCTCGTTGACCCACGCGGTATCGGTGAACGACGCCCCTTCGAACTCTTTCCAAAAAACGAAGGCCTTCCGCACCCAGAAGCGGTTCAGGAGCGACACCGGGATACGCACCGAGTCGTCGGGAGCGAAGGAAAGGACCGCGGTATCTCCCTCCAAGGCGGTCAGAGCGGCGTAGACCGTATCTTCGCGAGAGGTATGAAAAAGCTCCACCACCACCGGCAAGTTGAGCCGTCGTATCTGTTCGAAGTGGGTGGTGAGCTCGGTGCCTTGGAGTCCACCTCGGCTCGCAATAGCCGGAAGATCTTCGTCTGGCGACAAGGCGTCGGCTCCGTCGACTGGGGCATCCCACAAATCGAGCAACACTGCCGCGGCTCCCCTTCGAGTGAGAGGGCGCGAAAGCGTGCCGATGCGCCGATCGAAATCCCTCTCCGAGAGTCCTCCCGCCGTGGGGCCGGCCTCACTTTCGCTCATGTCGGCGGCTTCGACCAACTCCTTAGCCCCAGGAAGAAACGCCACGTCCCCTCGCAAAAGATTCAACCCGACCGCCCCCAACACAATGGCCACCAAAGCGGCCCCTCGAAGGCTCCATGAGTGATACCAGCGCCTCCCCGCCAAATGTACGAGGTCGAGCTCGCCGATCGCCCGTTTCACAAGGGCAGCGTCTATTTCCCTTCGGCTAAGGACGAAACATGCCAGAAGCACTCGATCGCATAGCAGGTTGATTAATCGAGGAAGCCCTTTGGAAAACCGATGAATGCTGCGAAGCGCTCCCGGCGTAAAGGAAACTTTTCCCACGCCTCCCGCCACATAGAGACGATGACGGATGTACTCGATGGTCTCGTCTCTATTCATCGGGTTGAGGTGATAGCGAGCGGTCACGCGCTGCGCGAGCTGTCGGAGGTTCTTTCGCGAGAGCAGGGTGTTGAGCTCGGACTGCCCGATCAAAACGATCTGAATAAGCTTTTCCGTCGTCGTCTCCAGATTGGAGATCAGACGGATCTGTTCCAGCACCTCAGGCGAAAGATTTTGGGCCTCGTCGATGACCAAAACGATGTTCTTGTCGGCCTCCCTCGCCTCCAAAAGGAACCGGTGGAGCGCGTCGACCAGATCCTTGGCCTCCTCTCCGTTGGGTGTAATTCCCAAGTCGTCATTGATGGAGCGCAAAAGCTCGAGGGCACCTAGCGCCGGGTAGAGAATGAAAGCGCTTAACGTGTTCTCGTCGAGCCCATCCAGGAAGTAGCGACAGAGAGTGGTCTTGCCAGTCCCGACCTCGCCGGTGACCACAACGAACCCGCCCCGCTGTTTGAGCCCAAAGTCTAGATGGGCGAACGCTTCGCTGTGTTTTGCCGAAAGGTAGAGAAAACGAGGGTCAGGAGTCAGGTTGAAGGGTTTTTCTCGAAACCCGAAGAAGCCTTCGTACATTGTAGTTGACTCAGCAATATATCATGGGAGTCTAGGCATTAGCACGAGGCCCTTACCAGCATCGCCCGCAGCCCGCAGCCGACCGCTGCCTCGAGGATCTCCACGTCCGGAAATCGATGGCTAGATATGACTGCGACCCGCGGGACTCCCGCCACTGGTCCTTTTGGCCCATCCTGCTCATCTGGGTCCGCTGCGGCATGAAAATGGAGCGCGAAACGGTAACAGGGAAAGGCGATGGGAACGGATGGTGACGGCGTCCCGCCCAGCAACAGTTGCGTTTCGGGCAGAGGCGTGAGGCCACCGCACACAGTGCAATAGTAGCGGGGATCGGGATGGGCAGGAGGTGAGCTCTCAAGAGGGTGCTCCTCCCCGCAGGGAGGACACACTTGGCGCGCGCCCTCCAAACCGTTCAGTCCGACCATCCTGAGCCTCTTGTAGCCTCGTACCTCTATTCTTTGTGTTTTGGCTGTCTTTGTGTTTTTGGCGGTCCCGACCCCAATGTCAGCCAGAGGCTCTCGCCCCGGCCGGCCGAGGTTGACATGGATCGCCTCCAACCCGTTGAGTTTTTCCGCACGCTCGCAAAACTCATCGAAGCTATCGGCCTCGAACGCTTGGCCTTCGCCGGGCGGCGGGTCGCCTGGTTTATCGGGCTCAGGTGGGTTCTCGCGCAGCGAGCCCCAGAAGGTTCCTCCCGTTTTGAGACCAAGCTCCAGGGTCCGATCCATTGCGTCGAGCAGTTGCGTCACTCGACCCGCCGAGGGCACGTAGTAGGCCTCTCTAGGGAACAGATAGAACAGAATCGGTTTCCTCACGGGCGGTTTCCGCCGCGTTGGGGGCTGTAAAAAGAAAATAATCGTAGGCATAGCGAGCGATGTTCGCGATAGCATTCTCCGCTTTGTCACGATCCTCGCAGCTCCGGCTGAGCACGGAGAGAATGACATGCCCTCGTCCTTGGGGGAGATAAATGATACCGACGTCGTCGACCGTGCCCCCGATAGTTCCCGTCTTGTGAGCCACCTCGACGGATTGGGGCAATAGGCCTCGGATTCGATTGACGCCCGTGTCGCACTTGAGCATGATGTCGACCATCCTTCTGCAAGACTCCGGGCTCGCGGCTTGGCCGAGGAAGATCTTTTCCAGCAAGAGATTCATTGCCGCCGGCGTGGCTGTATCTTGGATATCCGTCTCGAAGCGGGTGGCCGCCATCTCCAGCTCCCCGGGTTCCACCTGATAGTCATTGAGCTTCTTTTCGAGCTCTTCGTAGGTCAGACTATCCACATCCCACGCTTGGAACCCCATGTGATCCATAATCAGCCGTTGGGTGCTCCGGCTTACGACTAATTCAGAGACCCCCAGTGAAGCGAGGCGCTGATTCACATTCTCGATCCCGACTCGCGCCAAGACGAGATCGGTGGCGCTGTTGTCGCTGATACGCATCATCAGGAACGCCAAGTTCTCCATCGAGAGAGAGACTCCCGGGACGATGAAGCGCTTGAGCTGGCCACTTCCCAGATGAAGGTCGAACCGGTCGAGCGACATCATTTCGTCCAGGCGAATCTTTCCCTCGTCCACCTGGTTGAAGAGCTCCACCAGAATCGCCACCTTGTAGGTGCTGGCCATCGGGTAGGACCGGTATCCGTTGACAACGAGCCATTCACCGGACTCGACGTGCTTGATGGCAACTCCCATGTCCCCCGACGAGCCGGCGATGGCCTCTTCGACCGCCAGCCGCAGCCGATCGGTCCCGCCCTCACCGGCCACCGAGGTTTTGGCCAATAACAAGCAGAGGAAAAACGGCAATGCCCTCGTCAGCGTCTTCAAATGTACCCCCGGCGGAACCAATGGGCTATGAATGGATAAACCATAGTAGGTCAGACCAATGGGCTAGCACAAGCCCCCGTGAGTCACGTCGCTGTGGAAAGACTCATAGGTGTAGAGCGGTCAAGTCTTAATTTTCCTGTCAAATCTCCGTACGGTTCCCCGCGCTCGGTTAAGCTGCTGATTCCTTCGACGTGCCTTGCGGGAGAAGCTCGTTGCGAAGCTCCTCGACTTTCCTAGCGGCGAAGACATCCATCCTCACGCCGCGCCATTTGTTTGCGACGGCCAAGAGCACAGCGAACGAGAGTTTCATCGCGGCCTCCTCGGTGAAGAAGTGAGGAATGACCTTTGTGCGACGTTTGTGCTCTCCGAACGTGCGCTCAAGTAGATTCGACGTGCGAAGCCTTTTGTGATGCGCCGCAGGAAGGCGTAGCGCCTGAAGACACGCTTCGAGGGTCTCTTCCATGCACTTCATCGCGCTCGGGAATCGTTGACGGTACCGAGCGATCACCTCCCGACCCTTCTTCAGCCCTTGCTCGTAGCTGTTCGCATGGAACGACTCAAGGATGGCCGCCTTGAGTTCGTCGCGCACTTCCTTCGGAGCCTTGCCCAGGATGTTCTCGAGGCGGTGCTTCTGGCAACGTTGCTTGAGGCTTCGAGGGAAGACCTCTGCGATCGCTTTGAGCACTCCAGGATTCCCGTCCGTCACGATGAGCAACGGCTCCCTCATTCCTCGGGCCACCATCTCCTGCAAGAACCCCTTCCAGTTCTCGTAGGATTCTCGGTTGCCGACACCGATATGAAGAAGAACTCGCGTCCCATCAGCGCGATAGCCGGTCGCAACGAGGATGGGCTCTTTCCTCTCCGCTCCTTGGTGGTAGCGCAGGTACGTGCCGTCGAGCTCGAGATACAACAGCTTCTCGTTCGAGAGATCCCGTTTTCGAAACGCCTCGAAATCCTCCGACAGACACCGTGTGACCCGGCTCACCACCGACTTCGAGACACCCGTGCCGCTCAGCACGTCCGCGAACGTCGCCTCAATGTCACGCGTCGACATCCCGTGGACGTACATCCGCGCGATCAGTTCATCGAGTTTCTCGGTCCGGCTCACGTAGGCGTCGAGAATCTTTGACTGAAACACCTTCTCTGTTTCTCGTACCTGCGGCACTTGCACCGTTACCGCTCCCTCGCCCGTGAGGACCCGATGCGACTCATACCCGTTGCGTCGTCCCTTCTCCTTCGTCGTTGCCGGAGCGTTCTCATAGTAGTTTCGACCCAACGCCTCCGTCACCTCGCGCTCCAACGCATATTGAAGCATCATCTGAGCTCCCGACCGGACGATCTCCGAGAGATTCATCTCCCCAAATACCAGTTGTTCCTCGAACTGCTTGAGCAATCGCTGACTCGGTAGTACCTTTCCCATGATGTATGGTTCTCCTTTTCTGTCCCCATGACGGGGACGGGTTTGAGCTTGGGGAACCATACATCGTTTTTCTTTGACAGGAATCTTAAGACATCACCTAAGATCCGAGGTAGCGTGCACCGTCACAAGAGGACTGATAAGGTGGTCGAATGAAAGGACGCGGCGTGTGTCCAAAGCGACGATCGCGGCCAATATTCAAAGTCGGGGTCTGGGCCGCGTATTTCGTGACAACGTTCTTTGTGAGCTGCCAGGCCCCAGAAGCGGAACCGGTCCTGGGTGACCTCGAGAGCTCCCTCCAGCAAGGATTTGCAGAGGGAAAGCAAACATTCGACCATAGCGGCTGGAACGAGATACTCGGCCAGTACGCTAAAGAAGACGGTCGAAAATTCGACTACCAGGGCCTGAAAGCCGATGAGGTTAGACTAGACGAATACCTCACCGCCTTGGCCGAGGCGGAACTTCCCGCTTTTTCCAAACAAGAACTGCTTGCTCTCTTCATCAATGCGTACAATGCTTATACGGTCAAGACAATCCTCGACAATGTGTCAGCACAAGGCGAATACGAGGTCGAAAGCATCCGTGATATCCGCAACGTCTTCGACCGAGAGGAGCACGTAGTCGGTGGTTTCCGCCTGAGCCTCAACAACATCGAACACAACGTACTCCGGCCCTATTTCAGAGATCCCAGAGTCCATTTTGTCGTCAACTGCGCGTCCACTTCATGCCCCCCGCTTCCCGTAGTGGCGTTCACCGGCGAGGCGGTCGAAGAACAGCTCGAAACGGAAACCCGAAGAGTCTTGTCTTCCCCAGACTTTATTCGCGTCGAAGAGGACCGGCTGCTCGTCACGAAGATCATGGATTGGTATGGCTCGGACTTCGTAAAGGAGGGCTACCTGGGCGCGGAGAGACATCTCTCCGACTACATCAAGAAGTACACTCGGGAGGATGTACGAGCATGGGTCACCTCTCAGGCATCGCCTCCCAAGCCGAAATTCATGAAGTACGATTGGTCGCTCAATCGAACCTCCTAATCTGGCTTTCTTCCCCAGGCGGTCCTGCTGACCCCGACGCTTGCCCCGCTCCGCCTCGCCGGACTAATATCACGCCCTTAAAATGAAGAAGCCGTTCCGGGATGCCCTCGGTCGCATAGAACAAGAGCACTGGTGGTACCGAGGCCGACAAGTCATCCTCGAACGCGCCATGGACCGGTTCGTCGGGAATCCAGAGCGCTCCCTTGCCATCGGAGTCGGCGCGAGCCGCGAAGCAGAAATGCTCTCCAAGAGAACGCACCTGGTAGCGGTGGATCGTGAGGAAATCAATCGGCGGTCCGCCGAGGTGGCGATGGGCGTCCAGACCGACGCCGCGCTTCTCCCCTTTTCGGATGCCTCTTTCGATGCCGTGTTCATCTTCGATGTACTCGAGCATATCGATGGAGATGATGTCGTCGTCGAGGAAATTCGACGAGTGCTCCGGCCCGGCGGTGCGCTACTGATCACCGTCCCCGCGTTCATGTTCTTGTTCGGCCGCCAAGATCGAATGAGCGATCATAAACGCCGCTATCGCCGCCGGACACTAGTGAAACTCGTGAGTGAACACGGCTTGGAGGTTCAGTACTGCACGTACTTCAATGCGTTGCTATTTCCTCCCATTGCGGCCGCCCGCGTGGCACGCCGCTGGCTGCGGCTTCCCGATCGAAACGAGAAGACCGACTTCGACATGCGGCTCCCCGGTGTGGTCGAGCGCCTCTTGGAGCGCTTGCTGGCCCTCGAAAGCCACGCGATCGATCGCGTGTCGCTCCCTTTCGGAGTGTCGTTACTTTGCTCGGCCCGACGCTCGCCCGATCGGGCGCCGACGTAACCCTAGTTCTCAGACGCTAAGCGTCGGAGTGTTACCAACCACCGCCGCCACCTCCCCCTCCCCCACCGCCCGAGCTTCCACCGCCACCTGACGAGCTGGATGAACTGGAACTGGCCGAAGTAGCGATGGCGCTCGACACGCTCTGGCCGAGACTGAAAGCGCCGCCTCCCGAGCTCCACGTTTCGTGGCCGTGGTAGGAGTGCAGGCGACTCGGAGTGCCCTCGTCGGGTTGGAGAACGGATGAGAGCTCCTTGGCCCAATCATTCTCGAGACCCATAGCGATCCCCCAAGGTAGGTGCTGATCGAATAGCGTCCACATTTGGTCGGTGCTCGGTGCCTGCAGGACACGGCTTGGCAGCGTGCCGCGCAACCACGCCTCGTAACCGTCCAGCTCGTCCAAGAGCGCCCTCCCCGCGGCGGTGGGAGCCTGAAGTAACTTCCAAAACACCACCGCGAGAACGAGATGGGCAACCAATGCCCCAGCGACCCAGAGGCCAGAGTTAGCGGCGAGAAGCCAAAACCCGAACGCCTCACCTACGAGAAAAGGAACAGAAAAAATACTGATAAAGACAGCGGCGAAGATCTTGAGTGGCCGGTAGGGCCCTCCGGAGCGCGCGCCTTTCCAAGCTCGCCAGGCCTCCCGAACGAGCATGATGACTCCGAGGCTCCATCCCGATAACCAAACCACCAAAAACGCCGATACTTCCATGTGTTGCCCGAGAAAAAGCGCCACCACCACACTCAGCAAAGAGATGATGAGTCCCGGAAGTACCCAAGCGCGATTGTTGAGGAACAGCTTACCGACCATTCGCTCTTTCAAATGAGCCCGGAACGACTGAGCGGATTTACGAATCCTCGAACGGTTGCTGCGACTCAGCGTCACAGACTCCCTGCTCTGGAGAAGAGAGGCTACCAGCGTGCGCTCGTCTTCCTCGAGAACTCTTCCAGCATCGACGCTACCCCGCGAAACGGTAAACTCGCCGTTCGTTCGGTCCAGCTTAACGGCGTCCTTGTTCGCCGATGACACCAAGGCCGCGGCAAGGCAATTGTGATCGTAGCCCATGCGGCGAAGATAGCGCGCCGCGGCGGGAGAAAGATCCGGAGGGGAGGTGCGCGGAACCACCATACCGGGCTCGGGATCTTTTCCAACCTTGGCCCACGCCGCAAGATAGACGACCAGGCTCCCTAACAACCCCAAAAGCGCAACAACCGACGGGAAGTTATCGCGCAGTAGCGCATCGCGTGTCTCTTGAGCGGAGGGACGTTGCACCGCGTCCGCGGGCCACAGGATGCCGATGGTGAAGCCTTCCCTGCGAGCCAGGGGCGTCGTGGTCTCCAGGTGAATCTCGTGTCTACTAGTAATGTTGCCAAGCTTCCAGTTTCGTGCCTTCGAGCCTTTGCGGCCCGTCCAGCCGCCGATCTCCAGCGCATCCCGTGAATAGCCTGCAGGCAGAACGACTCGGACACTCACCTGGTCAATCGGAAACTCCCAATCGTTCCCCGTCACGTTCCAATAAAGCTCGTCACGGAGGTCGTGGTGCAACAACCAGCCCGAGGTCTCGTAGGCAAGGGTGTACGTATAGCGTCCCTCGTCCAGTTGCTGGTTCGCCTGCCCGATATAGATCCGTTTGACGTCCCGCGAAAGGTCTCCGCTTGAATCCAAATGGTAGGGCTCCGAGTGACCGTCCCTAGCGACCCGGAGCACCGAAAATCCATGAACCTTACGCATGCCGAATGTCGGGGATGAAACGACGGGGATGTCTCGATAGATGCCTCGCTTCATCTTCTTTCGGAGCGCGGTCACCTCAATGGTCTCCGTCACGAGAAGAACGCCATCTTGTCGGATCTCTATGTTGGCATCGAAGCGGTGAATGCGTTCCTCGGCAGCGTTCACTGGCGGCCCAACCAAGAGGGCCAGAGCGGCAAGCGCCCAGACGTATGCGCTTGGTTTTTCACGTGTCATCGACAAACAACTCCTAGGTGCGGAAAACGAGCACTCTGCTGCTTGGATTGCTTTGTTAACATTTTAAGCTCTATCGCCTCAGGGGCAAAGCCCCTTCCCGTTGACTTCCCTACGTGGATGCGACATTCTCCCGCTCGTGCCAGCGGACAATTCGATCTACGACACGCTGGACGATTGGTGGGACCCGACCGGCTCGGTGGCGGGCATTCACGCCATGAACCCGGCCCGTGCCGGCTATTTCCGTGGCGTGCTGCAGGCACGGCTCGGGCGCGATTTGTCGGGGGTGAGAGTCTTGGACGTCGGTTGTGGGGGAGGACTCCTCACCGAAGAATTGCTTCGGCTCGGAGCGATCGCAATCGGCGTCGACCAGGCTGAAGCGGCGGTCCGGTGCGCGACTTTGTTAACATTTTAAGCTCTATCGCGCCCACGCGCACTCGGGTAGCTTGTGTCCCAGGTATGTACGAGCTAGAGGCGAGCAGTTACCGTTCGAGGATGGCTCCTTCCCTGCCGTGATGACCAGCGACTTTCTCGAGCATGTCGACGACTTGACCTCGGTCATCCAGGAATCCGCGCGCGTTCTAGCACCGGGCGGCTTGTTTCTGTACGACACGATCAACCGGACATGGCTGACGCGCATCTTTCACATCGGTGTGCTCCAAGAGTGGAGAAGGCTGGTTCCAGAAGGCACGCATGATTGGCGGCAATTCATCAGGCCGTGCGAGCTCGAAGCGGCGATGAAGAAAGCAGATCTTCGTCCCGTGGAAACGCTCGGCCTCTTCCCGGTCTCCCCCGTTCGCTTCGCGTTGCATCTCCTCAGGCACAAAAGGGATCGAGACACCATGCCCGCCTTTCGTATCGGCTCTTGGACCGCCGGCAGTTACGTTGGCTACGGCGTCAAAGAGGTTGGAGAGATTAGCTATAATGACTCTTCGCCCCCCGGAGGAAGACATGGCTGAAAAGTTCAAGTCTGATATCCCTGAAAGCGAAGTCACCCCACGGGAGTTCTTTTTTAATTGAAGGAACTTCCTCAGCGCGCTGGGGCTCGGCGTCTTCGCGGCTCCCTGGGCGTGTCGCTCCGCGAACGGCGGAGAGGAAGAAACCGGGAAGGTGACCCCACCCTTTCAGCGACCGGAAATGTTTCCGGCTGAAGCCAATCGAACCATCGAACTTCCCTCTAGCCTCGAACGCACCGAGCTCACACCACGAGATGTGGCGGCCTCCTTCAACAATTTCTACGAGTTCATTCCGGGCGGCGGCGGACCGGTTTGGGAGTTCGTCGAAAAATTCCGGGTCGATCCCTGGAAGGTCGTATCGCAGCCAAATGCCTGGAGCAAAAGACTCACCATGGATCGAGCTGGTAAAGAAGCAGCCCAAGACGTTTTGGCAAATCCAACCCCACGAGTACGGGTTCCTCTCCAATATCAATCCCAACATCCCGCACCCTCGTTGGAGCCAGATGGAGTCGCATTGGCTGGATACCCGCGACCGTTTCCCGACTGCGATCTTCAACGGCTATGAGAAATATGTTACCGCTCTCTACCCCGATGAACCCAGAACTCCGCAGGCGCCATTGAGAGAGGGCCAAACCGCCCGCTAACAGGCAGGCGCCTACAGCAGAGCCCTCGGTAAGAAAAGGAAAGGGCTCGGAGCCTTAGACGTTGACGCCGAGCCCGATGAAGCGGGAGGTCGTTGCTAATTGACCTTTTCGCCCTTGGCCAACGCCTCGACCCGCGGTTGAAGGTTGGGGTCGCTCACGCCCAACTCGACCGCCTTGTTGTAATTCTCCTGGACGGCGGCCACGATGGCTTCATCCCCGTCACACGGACAGCCCGGCTTGATCATTCCGAAGTTGGCCCATGCGAGCGCGACGTACGGAGCCCCCCAGTTCGATGGGGCCGCTTCGGCGCAGCGCTTGAGCGTCTCCTGCGCTCCTGTATAGTCTTGTTTGGCGAGCTGTACGCGCCCGAGGTTATACAGGCCCACCGGGTTCTTGTAATCGGGAGAGCTGGCGGCCTTCGTCAGTGCGGCCAGCGCCTCATCCACTCGTTGGCTAGCGAAGAGCGCGGCACCATAGTCGGTCAGGAAATCCGCGTTGTCCGGCTCCAGTTCCACCGCTTTTTGTAGGGAGGGCATGGCGCCGGCGGCGTCTTGTTTCTTGTTGAGCAGGGCCTTACCGCGTTCAAAGTGCGCGGTTCCCATGCTCGCGTCGATCGCCAAGGCAGCATCGAACTCCGCGATGCCCGGATCGATTTGATCCTGCGCCACGAGAGCCAACCCCAGGAGGTAGTGAAGGTCCGCGGAGCTCGAATTCGCCTCGAGCGCCGCCTTGAGGAACTCCGCCGCCCCATAAGCGTCGCCCTTGTCGATCGAGAGCTTGGCCGCCTTGACGGCGGCATCGGTCGCGCCCGGATTCAACTCCACCGCCTTCTTGTAGTAATTGACGGCCATGTCGAGATTACCCTGCTTTTCGTACACTTCGGCAAAGGCGAGTTGCGAAGCAAAATCATTCGGGTCGACGGTGACGGCCATCGCCAGGTCGGAGTACGCTGAGTCGGTCTCACCGCGAGCGTTGTTTGCAATACCTCGAACGGCGTAGGCTCGCGTGAGTTTGCTGTTGAGCTCGATGGCCTTCGTCGCCGCCGCCACCGCCCCGTCGTAGTCTTTCTTGGACAACATGATGTCCGCCATACCGACGTGCGCCTCGGCGAGAGACGCGTCGATCGCCAAAGCCTTGTTGAAGGCACCTTCTGCTCCCGCTGCATCGCCAGTTCCTAGCAGCGCCACACCCAAGGAGGCCTGCGCGATGGCATTGTCCGGCGCCAAACCGATGGCCTTTTCCGCAGCCCCCACCGCCTCTGCATATTGACCGGTCTTGGCTAAGCTCATAGCGAGGTACACGTGGGCGTCGGTGTTGGAAGGATCGGCGGCGATGGCTTTGGGTGCCGACATGGCCGCTTCCTGGTACTTCCCGAGCGTAACGTAGGCCTCCGTCAACCCAGCATACGCCTCCGCCTGGTCCTTGCCTTCTGTGTGCTCCGCCGCCAGTGCAAAGGCACTTGCCGAGTTCTCTATCTCGCCGAGCTCTTTGTATAAGCGCCCCAGCTTCAGCTGCGCCTCACCGTTGTCAGGATAGTCGACGGCGATGGTGTAGTAGTATCTCCCGCCTTCGGCAAGCTTGCCGTCTTTGACCAGCTTGTCGCCCTTGCGCATGTATTCCCCGACTTGCTTACTGGTGAGGGGTTTACGTTCCTCTTTTTTTTGTTCTTCCTGCGACTGCGCGGTTGGTGATACGAAAATGAGGGCCAAGGCAGCAACGAACGCGGCCGGTATCCACGTCGGACGAAATCTCATGACTTCCTCCCTTTCGGGTTGTATATGGCGTCCCCAGGGGCGTCTGGGTCCAGGAATCCTACTGGGTGCGGATTCTAATCCACACGAGGCGAGGGTTCAAGCGTCCAACTCGACACGAGGGGGCTCCCAAGGCGAACCCGCTCCGAGACAGCTTAACCGGAGGCAAGCAAAGCCATAATCAAGATGGCGGCGATGCCGGCCAGAAAAAGAGCGAGCCCCAGGGTCGCCTGCCATTTGCCGAGGTTGATGGCGTAGCCAAGACCCAACCGATTCTCCACGAATATCGAAGGGTCGTCTCGATTAATGTAGAACAGCCCGTATTTCCAGTGCCGGCTGTCCGTTGTTGCCTGCCTAGGCGCCCCAGAATACTTGACCAGGATCACGACCACTCCCACCAAGACGTAGACCCCCATGGCAACGGCGAAAAAGAGGAAGGCGGTGGGTAAGCGATCGGCTTGACCGAGTCCAACCTGGATCGCTCCGTACGAGAGCAAGGAGAGCATCCCGGTGACGAGGATCGACACGCCCGACAGGAAGGTAGTCACAACGGATCGAAAGCGCTCCTGGGCGATGACCGACGCGCCGCCATCGTCGATCCGAATGGCCTGCTTGGCGTTCGCGATCAGGTAGGCGATGAGCGCCATCGCCGGGCCAAGGAAGAGAGTCGTAATCGGCAAGAGCATCACAGATGCGAAAGAACGCGGAGCCCACCCGTCCGGCTGACCACTACCACCAAAGTGAATGGGCACCTGTTCCGGGAGAAGATCGTAATGGGTCGCAGCATAGGAGAAGACGAGAGCTCCCGCGCCAAGGGTAGCCACGAACGCGAATAGGGGAAATGCGGTGGGAGCCATCACCGCCGTCGGCGGCTGGCCTGGTGGGTCCATAGCCGTGTTCTCGACTACTTTTTTTTCTCGGTGAAGTTGACCATCATCTTCACTTCACCCGCTTCAACGGAGCCGGTAATAGAGACGGTGCGCCCATCATCGGTTGACCTCGCGATGAGAATTGCGCCGCTGGGCATCGTCGTCCGCTGCGCCATCTCCAGCCCGGCCCCCTCGAGCTCCGCGGCGTAGTAGTCCAGCACGGTTTCTAGGTCGTCCCCGGTTTGCACGACATAGGCCCCCATCTCACCGTCTGGAGTCTCGGTAAAGAAAGTGCCTTCCGCTGTAGTGCCCGGATAGACTGGCAACCAGTTTGGAAACTTTTCGAGACCCACGCCGCTTCCCATGATCGCGGTGCCGTCATCACCGGTCACGGTGAGCCTCCCCTCCTCGCCGCTCGCGTCCACATCGTAAGTACCCTCATCCGACGTGAAACTGAATTTACCTTCCTCGATATCCTTATAGTTGAAGGTGAACTCTTCACCGGTCTTGCTATTCAAGAAGATGACGGTCTGCGCCTCCTCGTCGGCGGCAACGAGCTCCACATCAGGATTCGTTGCAGCGATGAGCCTCGCTGTCGCCAGCACGGGATTGTCTTCCATTTCTTGGACGACGTTCTTGGCCTTCTTGAAAATGAAGACACCTCCCACGAACGTCGCGATTCCCGCCAGCACTAGAATGCCCGCGCAACCAATGGCGATCCAGGCCACCGGGCTCAATCCTTTTCGATCCGATTGCGCCCCCCTTCGGGGATCCCTAGGACGTCCAGCCTGTCCGTTCGTCATGGTGTTGCTCTCCTTTCGGAAGACTCGAGCGAAGTAGCTCATCATAACAATCACTACCAAGCAACGGGTAAATAATCAGGTTCATCCGGGGATTCCATCTCGCGGGACAGGCCAGGATGAACCAATAATCATCGATGCGATTCGGACCAACCGCTGATACCATCTACGCATCGAATGCCAGAAGGACAGATCTTCCAGTCCCCTTCTGCCGCTCGTCGTGTCACCGAAGTCACCGATTGGCTCGATCGGCACGCCCGAGGGGGAGAGGTACTCATTCTCTGCTCTCAACTCGAGGCAGGTGACCACCTAGTCCGGGCCCTCGCTTCCCAACGTGGTTCCCTCAACGGGCTCCGCCGACTCACTGTAAATGCGTTCGCCTATCAGTTAGCGCTGCCACAGCTAGTAGAAGCAGGGCTTGCCACACACAGCCGCCTAGGTCAGCAAGCTCTCGCGGCAAGAGTCGCGCACGAGGCGAGGGCGGAAGGTGACCTCGGAGTATTCTCTGTAGTCGCCCACGGACCCGGGTTCGCTCGTGCCCTCGCGACCACTTTGAACGAGCTTCGTCTGCACGAAGTCGAACCAGCCCAGTTGTCGGCTGCCGGCGAGACGGGGCCGAGCCTTGCCGAGCTCCTCAAACGCTATGAGAAAGGGGCATTGTCGGCCGGAGTCGCCGATCGCACCGACGTACTGCGTGCCGCCACCCGCGCCGCGGAGTCAACGACGCGATCTCCCTTAGGGCTGCCTACGGTGTTATTCGACGTACCGATCACGACTCCGGTGGAGGCACATTTCATCGCATCCGTCGCGCGCGGGGCTTCACGGGTGTTGGCCACCGTGCCCGCAGGCGATGAAACAACACTCCAAGCGCTGGAAAAGGCGCTCACTGTGGCACCGGAGGTTGCCTACGCCGGTGACGACTCGTCCGATGCGGTCAAACAACTTCAGCGTTATGTCTTCAGTGGCTCCGCTCCTCCGGCCGCCCCGGACGAACAGAACGTGGTGGTTCTGTCGGCTCCCGGTGAGGCCCAAGAAGCGGTGGAACTGGCGCGATGTATCCAGTCCGAAGCCGCGAGCGGCGTCCGCTTCGACTCGATGGCGATTCTTTTGCGGTCACCGGAGATCTACACACCACTCATAGAAGACGCTCTGGCTCGCGCCGGAGTTCCCGCCTACTTCGAGACCGGTAGCCAGAGACCCGCGCCTGCGGGTCGAGCCTTCCTCGCTCTGCTCGACTGCGCGGCGGAAGAGCTAAGTGCCTCCCGCTTTGCCGAATATCTGTCGCTCGGACAGCTTCCCGATCTAAACGAAGAGGGCGGGCCAGCGGCGCTTCCGGAAGTGCCTTGGAGCCCCCCACAACACGAACTGGCTCCTCCGCCACCCGAGGGCTATAGCGAGCCCCTGCAGCTCGACCTATTCGCGGCACCGGAGCGAGTCGCCGAACCCGAGGGACTCCCGGCCATCGAAGGGACTCTCCGCGCACCGTGGCGATGGGAGAGACTACTGGTCGACGCTGCCGTCATCGGGGGACGGGATCGCTGGGAACGAAGGCTTTCCGGACTAGCTCGAGAGATTCAAGCGCGGATCGGAGAAGTCGACGATCCGGGTGGCAGTGATGCGGCGACGCTCGAGCGCCAGATTGAGGATCTCGAGCATCTGAAAGCCTTCGCGCTTCCCGTGATCGGCCTGCTTGCGGATTTCCCCGAGAAAGCCAGCTGGGGAAGGTGGCTCGACGTTCTCGAGCACCTAGCTTCGCGCGTCTTGGGCTCGCCGGAAGGCGTGTTGTCTCTTCTCAAAGAGATTCGACCGATGGCATCGGTGGGGCCGGTCGACCTTTTCGAAGTGCGCGAAGTCTTGAACGAGAGGCTCACCCTTCTGTCCCAAGACCCTCCTCACTATCGTTATGGACGAGTCTGGGTCGCTCCCATCGAAGCAGTCCGGGGACTGAGTTTCGATGTCGTGCTCGTGCCGGGTCTCGCCGAAAGGATGTTCCCGCGGAAGATCGTCGAAGACCCACTGCTCTTGGATGTGGACCGACGAAAGCTCGATGCGAGCCTCCCGCTTCAAGAAGACCGTGTTTCCCAGGAACGGCTGGCACTGCGTTTGGCGGCGGGGGCAGCCAAGCGAAAGATCGTGTTTAGCTACCCCTCGATCGATCTCCAAAAGGGTCGCTCCAAAGTGCCGTCCTTTTACTTGCTGGAGGTGTTGAGAGCCAGCGAGGGAACCCTCCCGGACTTCGAGTCCCTAGAACGCGACGCTGCCGATTCCTCTGGGGCGCGCTTGGGGTGGCCGGCACCGAGAGAGTCATCGCACGCTATCGACGAAACAGAACACGACCTCGCCTTCCTTTCCGATGCCTTGCGGCAAGACACACCAAAAGAGCTCGCGCAAGGCACGGGAAGATACCTCATGAACGTCAACGATGCGCTCACGCGATCGCTTCGCACTCGCTATCAGCGCGGTCGACCGCGTTTCACGTCGGTCGACGGTTTTCTCGAGCCTTCGACTGATTCCAAGAAGTTCCTGGCAAACCATCGCTTCGGCACGCGCGCGTTCTCGGTGACCGCCTTGGAGCGCTTCGCGGCCTGTCCCTATCGGTTTTTTCTGAACGCCATCTTGAGACTCCGGCCGCGAGAAACGGTCGAGCAAATCACTCACCTCGATCCGATGACCTACGGCCGAATCTTCCATGTTGCCCAATACGAGATCCTGACGACACTCGGGAAGGAAGGGCTCTCGCCCGTTCGCCCCGACAACCTGGCCGCGGTGCTCGAATCGAGCGAGAGAGTGTTCAACCAGGTAGCCGCAAAGTTCAACGATGAGCTAGCCCCCGCAATCGAGCGTATCTGGCGAGACGAGCTGACCCGCATTCGTACCGACCTACGGGGTTGGCTCCGCAAGGAGTCCGAGGCCCCCGGTGGTTGGGTACCGCATCGATTCGAGTTTACGTTCGGAATGAAGCCGCAAGGGCCCGCCGATCCGGCGAGCGTCCTGGAGGAAGCGGTGCTAGCGAGCGGGCTTCGACTCCGGGGTGCCATCGACCTCGTCGAGAAGCGAGAAGATGGCAAGGTGAGGGTCACGGATTACAAGAGTGGCCGCGTGCGGGTGCCGGAAGGCGCGGTCTTGTACGGAGGAGAGAGCCTCCAGCCCATCCTTTACTCGCTTGCCTACGAGGCTTTGACCGGAGACCAGGTCCGCGGCGCACGTCTTTATTACTGCACGGAGAAATCGGGGTACACGGAGCGCGCCGTCGAGCCCGACGAGGAAGCGCTAGAAGTGGTTGACGAGTTTCAACGTCGCCTCGACAAAGCGATCGAAGAGGGCTTCTTTCCGGCGTCGCCGAGGCTGGGGTGCAAGTATTGCGACTACTTACCGGTATGTGGCCCGGGCGCCGAGATCAACGCCAAGCGCAAGGAGGGCGACTCGAAGCTCTCCTTGCTGAACTGGCTTCGAAACTTGAGATGACTCGATACTACGGCGGAACCCCGCCATGGTCCGAAGGGCGAAGGTGGGAGCGCGCATTAAGTCATGCCTGAACGCACTCTGGCCGATCAAGAAGCTCGGGACCGCATACGCACCAGTCTCGACGAAACGCTACTTGTCGAGGCCGCGGCGGGGACCGGGAAGACCACCGAGCTCGTCGAACGCATTATCGAAGTCATTCGGCGTGGCCGAGGCAAGCTTTCCACCTTGGTCGCAGTCACGTTTACCGAAAAGGCAGCGGGAGAGCTCAAGCTGCGGCTTAGAACCCAGCTGGAGACCGCTCGTCGCGATGCGGCCGACCAGCCCGAAGTGCTAGCGCACTTGGAGGAAGGCCTCGCCCAACTCGAAGAGGCGCATATCGGTACGATCCACGGTTTCTGTGCCGATCTACTTAAGGAGAGACCGCTCCAAGCGGGTGTCGATCCGTTCTTCGAGGTAGCCACCGAGGATGAGGCACAGAGACTCTACCGCCGCGTCTTCCTGCGGTGGCTACAGGAGAAGCTCGACGACCCCCCTCCCGGGATCCGAAGGCTACTGCGTCAACCCGTCGAGAACGAGTTCGGCCCGGTGGATCGACTCTACCAGGCCGGGTGGGCTCTCATTGATCGTAGGGACTTCCCTGCCCCATGGGAGATACGCCCGTTTCCTCGCGAAAAGGATATCGATTGGCTCGTCGAGAGATTCCTCCACGTGGCAAAACAGAGCGAGGATTGCGCGAGTACTAGTGACCGACTCTACCGAGACTTAGCGGGGTTGCGATCTTTCGCGCTCGAGCTCGAGCGTCAGGAGACAGCCAGCGGAAAACGCGATTACGACTCTCTGGAACATCGACTACTCAAGCTCGACCTAGGCAAGAGCAAGGGACGGGGGTCTTACTCAGATCGCGTCTCGCGGCAAGATCTCCTCGACGAGCGCGAATCTCTCCAAGAGTCGCTGAAGGAGTTCCGGAAGAGGGCCGGTGCCGACCGGGCCGCCCACCTTCAGAACGAGCTCCCCGAGTTGGTCGAGCGCTATCAGGAAATCAAAGCCAAAGCGGGCCGCCTAGACTTCCTGGATCTCTTGGCTAGGGCCCGGGACTTGATTCGAGAAAACCGTGCTCTACGGGAAGAACTTCAAAACCGCTTCACCCATATTTTCGTCGACGAGTTTCAAGACACCGACCCACTGCAAGCCGAGATTCTCGTCTTGCTCTCGTCCGATGACTCGTCAGTGGACGATTGGCGGCGCGTGAAACCCCGCCGGGGCAAGCTCTTCGTGGTCGCCGATCCGAAGCAGTCGATCTACCGGTTTCGTCGCGCCGATGTCTCCCTCTATCAGCAAATCAAACGCCAACTCATGGAAGCCGGCGCCGAGCGCATCTTCTTGAGCGTGAGCTTTCGTAGTTCGCCCGAAATCCAAGAGATGGTCAACGCGGCGATGTCGGAGATCATGGACGGTTCGCAGGAGGCACATCAAGCATCGTACGTAGGGCTAGACCCTTACCGCGAGCCAATCATCGGTCAGCCCTCGGTGATCGCCTTGTCCATTCCGCGGCCCTACAGCAAGTACGGCAACCTAGCTAACTACGCGATCGATAAATCCGAGCCCGGCGCCGTAACCGCATGGATCAAATGGTTACTCGAAGAAAGCGATTGGAAGGTGACCTCGCGGGGCAGTACCGAGCCGCGTCCGATCCGCCCGTCCGATATCTGCCTTCTTTTTCGCCGTTTCGTCTCGGGCCGGCGGGATATCACACGACCCTACGTCGACGGACTGCAGGCACGGGACGTCCCTCATGTGCTCGTCGGGGGTCGAGGCTTTCATCAGCGGGAAGAGATCGACGCGATGCGAAACGCTCTCGCGGCGATCGAAAGGCCCGACGACGAGCTCTCGGTCTTCGCCACGCTCCGGGGTCCTCTTTTTAGCCTCGCCGACGATGCTCTTTTTCCTTTTCGTACCCAGCACGGCCCTCTTCATCCGTTTCGCGAACCGAGCGGAGACCTATCGGATTCGGATCAAGAAGTCGTGGCCGCTCTCGAGGTCCTCGCGCGGCTGCACAAAGGGAGGAATCACCGACCGATCGCTCTAACGATCCGCCAACTACTGGACGAGACCCGGTCGCAGGCCGGCTTCGCCCTTTGGCAAGCTGGGGATCAGGTGCTCGCGAATGTGTTGCGACTGCTGCAGCTCGCGCGGAATTTCGAGAGTACCGGCGGTCTCTCCTTCCGCGGATTCGTCGGGCATCTCGAGGACTTGGCCGAGAAGGGCGAGGTCACCGAGCAACCACTTATCGAGGAGGGCGTGCAAGGGGTCCGACTCATGACCGTGCATCGAGCCAAGGGCCTGGAGTTCCCCATCGTCATCCTATGCGACATCACGTGCCCACTCGGAGAAAGCGCTTCCCGCCACATCGACCCCGACCGCAACCTGTTCGCAGTGCGATTAGCGGGGGGTGCCCCGTGGGAACTTCTCGACCACGAAGCCGTGGAGGGGCGTCGCGAGGCCGCCGAGAGTCAGAGACTTCTCTACGTTGCGGCAACGCGCGCCAGAGACATCCTCGTGGTCCCGGCGGTGGCGGACGCCATCAGACCCCGCAGCTGGGTTACGGCGCTTGCTCCGGCGCTGTATCCGGTCAGCAAGACCTACCGCCTTCCGGTCGTTGCGCCGGGATGCCCTCGGTTCGGTCAGGAGGCGGTACTGGATCCACCCATGAACGCTCCCCCGCCGGGTGAGGGGATCAAACCGGGCCTCCATAAACCACGCAAGGGAGGTCACCGCGTCGTTTGGTGGGATCCCGCGTTGCTGGAAGAGGCGTACGAGCTGAAGCCAAGCATTCGGCGGCACTGGATCCTGCAGGCCGACGAGGGGAACGCGACCGATACGGGAACCGAGCGACACGACGCTTGGCGGGGGCGGCGAGACGCGCTTCTCGAAGAAGGAGGCCGCCCTTCGCTTGATGTTAGGACGGCGACTCGAGTTGCCGAGGAAACCACCGAGACGCCCGAAGACGTGCGTGTCGAGGTCGTCGAGCGCGTGCCGAGACGCCCGGCCGGAAAGGGATTCGGAATCCTGGTGCACGAAGTGTTGGCGACGGCCGACTTGGATGCTGGTCGGGAACGACTCGAAGCGTTGGCGCGGAGCCTCGGACGCGTACTCGGTAACACCGAAGAAGAAGTTGACGCCGCCGCTGAAGCCGCCGAGCGAGCCCTCGCCCATCCTCTACTTCGCCAGGCCGAGGCCGCGTCCCGGCAGGAGGCGTCGCTCTTGCGCGAAAGCCCGGTGGTGCTCAAGAGAGAAGACGGCTCGCTGGTCGAGGGAGTGGTCGATCTCGCGTTTCGTGATCGACCCGGCGCCCCTTGGACGGTCGTCGACTTCAAGACCGATGTGCGGGTCGACATCCGACAGGAAGAGTACCAACGCCAAGTGGCGCTCTATGCGGAAGCCCTCGGTCAGGCGACCGGATCGGAAGCGGAAGGTGTTTTGTTGTACGTGTGATCGGTTCCCAACGCCAGAAGGCGACGTTACTACTCGTTCGGGCACGCGGCGGTCAAAACGCAGAGTTGCTACCAACCCTGCCTTACAGACGACTTAGCCTCCTAGCACTTGCGCTCGTGCGTCGACACGGTTAGTCTGCGACCGGCTAGACGCAACCCAGGCCGTCAGGCCGTCAGGCCGGGAGACAGGCCATGAGTGCAAAACTGCGAGTCGTGAGCTAGATCCTGATTACACTCATCGGAGGGTTGACGCTTCTCGGATCCGTGACCTAGGTCGCAGACGCGGAGCAAGATCAAATCGGTCCGATGAAACTGAGTGAGCTCGACGACTATCTCGAGCGGATCCTTACGGCGAGGTCGCTCCAAGAAATGGGGCTGTAGCCCTACGAGATTGAAGCGCCGCTAACCGCCACAAAGCGTTTGAGGGTCGGCGGGAGGTCCCTTTTTCGCGACAGCTGGGTTAGCTACCAACAAAAGTACCTGTCCTACGTGTTCCCCTTTCCAATTCGCGGGTTTGAGATCGAGATGCACCATCAAGAACGGCGTCGTTTTCGACAAGGACCCTTTGATGAAGGACGTCGTCGATATGGTTGCCGGGGGAAGAACAACTGCACCAACCCCGTGGAGGCGCTTTTCCAATGAGCCCGGTCCGAATCGCTCTTTGTCTAACCGTCGGACTCGTCTCGATGGGCCACGCCCAGACCCGCGTCGAGTTCCATCTGCTCCCTGCTATCTCCACCGGCCCGCTCGATCCGGACTGGAGCCCGGACGGACAAACGATTGCTTTCGCCATGCGCGGCGATATCTGGACGATCCCCGCCGTTGGCGGAGAAGCCGTGGCGCTCACCGAAGGACCTGCCTACCACTCGGAGCCGAGCTTCAGCCCCGATGGAACGAAGGTCGCCTTCACGATGGACTTCGACGGCAATCTGGAGATCGGCCTCGTCGAGATAGCCAGCGGAACCATGGAACGGCTCACGAACGACCCGGAGGTCGATATCGAGCCCGATTGGAGTCCGGACGGAACGAGCTTGTACTTCGCGAGCCGAAGAAACGGCAACCTCGACATCTTTCGGATCGATCTTACAACGAAGCGGGTGACGCCCGTCATCACGGGACCGCGCAACGACTTTCAGCCCGCCGTGTCACCCGATGGACGGAAGCTGGCCTATGTCTCACCGGTGACCGGCCGGAGGGGCTCGGGCGGTATCTGGATGATGCCGCTGCCGTCGGGCGAGCCTCGGCTCGTGCACTACGAAGAGACGAGCTATCGGCCGAAGCCCCAATGGTCGCCTTATGGCGCCACGCTCACGTACTCCACGGATGCCGCGGGCTCCAACGATATCGCCGTCGTTCTATCCAAGGGTGGAAACCCTGTGCGTCTCACGGAAGACCCTCTCGATGAGATCGACCCGGCTGTGAGCCCGGACGGTTCGACCATCGCGTTCGTCTCCAATCACCGGGGACCGACGACGCTCTATACGCTCTCGTCAGCAGGCGGCGCGAGAAGTGCGTGGAGGCCCGTCCGCATCGAGTCACGGCGGCCGCGGTTTGAAACGGGGCGCGTTCGCGGCACGGTAAGAGGTCCGGACGGAAGCGTCGTTCCCGCGCGCGTGATGCTCGTCGCGAGTGACGATCGCAGCTATACCGAAAACGGCGGCTTCCATCGGATGGTGCCGTCCACCCGGACCCATTTCCAGCACACGAGCGGATCCTTCGAGATCGAGGTGCCGGCCGGAACGACGAACATCGAAGCGATGCGCGGCTTCGAGTTCATGCCTGCGAAGGCTATCGTCGAGGTGCCCGCGGGCGGTGTCGCGGAAGTCGAGCTCCAACTGACGCGCATCGTCGATCCACGTACCGGCGGCTGGTACTCGGGCGACATGCATACCCACGATCTTCATGAAGGCCGCTTCGGCCTGACTCAGGAAGGCTTCTTCCATCAGGCCGTGGCCGATGATCTGCACGTGACGAACGCGCTCATTCACATGGACGGGACGAAGCTTATGGGCCGGTGGAGCGATCTGACCGGAGAGTCCCATAGCCTTTCGAATAGCGACTACATTCTTCGCTATTCGCAAGAGTTCCGCGGCTCTTTCGGCCATGTAGCGCTTATCGGTGTCGACGAGTTCATCATGCCGCTCATCGGCGGTGCTGCCAATACACCTTACGCTCCCGACGTGCTGAAGATCCGTCACATCGACGGTGTTCACGCCATGGGCGGGATCGCGGGCTTCGTTCACCCGTACAACCAGACCGTCGAGACCCCCGAGGATGCGGCCGCCGCCGACATCCCCGTGCACGTGGCGCTCGGCAAAGGCGACTTCTACGACGTCGTCTCGATCGCGTCGCTCGATATGGAATCGGCTCGTGTGTACAACAAGTTGCTCAACAGCGGGTTCCGACTCGCGGCGACAGGCGGCACTGACAACTTCTCCGACGTCTGGTACGATTCCTCGGGAGGCACCGCCCGAACATACGCGAAGATAGATGGCGGGCTCAGCTTCGAATCATGGATCGAAGCGGTGCGGGCGGGCCGTACGTTCGGAACCAACGGGCCGTTGCTCTTTCTCAGCGTCGACGGGAGAGAGCCGGGCGACGAACTCCGGCTCGCCAGTAGCGACCCGGCTTCGTTGAGCGTTCGTGTCGATGTTGCATCGATGTCGCCGCTCGACCAAGTCGAGATCCTCGTCAACGGCGAGGTTGCTCACACCTTTCGGCCGCAGGGTGCCGGCCCACGATGGGAGCTCGATGCGACCATCGTCGTACCGGGGAGCGGCTGGGTGGCGGCTCGCGCTATCGGCCCCCAGAGTCGCTACATCGGCGACCTGTTTGCTTTCGCACAGACGTCACCAATCTACGTCGTTCGGGACGGAGTAACCTATACCTCGGCCGCGGACGCACGCTTTCTGCTCAACTCGGTGGAAGCGCTCTGGCGCAACGTCGAAGCGCGAAACACCTGGCACACCCCAGCGCAGAAAGACGCTTACCGTGACGGCATCGAGACGGCACGTGCGGCTTATCAATCCGTTGTGCTGAGGCACCCCGAGGACGAAGTGTTCCGACAACGAGCGCCCGAAACGTTGCGCGTGCAGCTGCGGACGAGCGAGGGCGACATCCTCATCGAGCTCCATCGCGAGTGGTCTCCGAACGGCGTCGATCGCTTCTACAACCTCGTGCGCCACGGGTACTACGACGACACGAGATTCTTCCGCGTACGGGATGCGGACTTCGCCCAATTCGGCATTCACGGCACCCCGGCCGTGGCTCAGGCGTGGCGAGAACAGACCATTCCCGACGATCGCGTCGTCCAGAGCAACCGTCGCGGACGCCTGGCCTTCGCCATGGGCTACCAGCCAAACGGCCGCACCACCCAGATCTATATCAACCTAAAAGACAAGACCGAGCTCGACGACATGGGGTTCTCTCCCGTCGGCGAGGTGATTGAAGGGATGGACGTGGCCGATGCCATTTACTCCGGCTACGGCGAATCGGCCGGCGGAGGCATCCGTGGCGGCAAGCAAGATCCGATGTTCGAAGGCGGGAACGCCTATCTCGGCGAGAACTTCCCCGAGCTCGACACCCTCATCGAAGCACGCATCATCGATCCAGACTGATCTACTCTGCGTGGTGGTAGTAGACGGCCTGGTCGCCGCCGCTGAAGCCGCCGAGCGTGCTCTTGCCCATCCGCTACTTCGTCAGGCCGAGGCCGCGTCTCGGCAAGAGGCGTCGCTCTTGCGCGAAAGCCCGGTGGTGCTCAAGAGAGAAGACGGCTCACTGGTCGAAGGAGTTATGGACATTTTGCTGTACGTGTAGCAAGAGCTAACCGTCGGTATCGACTCCCGCTAGCTCGATGTGAAGGCCGGGCTGTGGCTCGCGTGCATAGCGAACCTTCAGCCGCTCGCCAGCTCTGGGCCGCCCTCCAAGGGGAAGCTCCACGGGATGGGTAAGCCCACTCTCATAGTCGCCGAGAGTTATGTCGCCGAAGACCTGAATGCGGGTAAAGAGCATCGGAACCAACCCATCCTGCGGGGTTGTCGGCCAGGTGATGTCGAAGCAACGATCGCCGCCGCTGTCCAAAGTGAGAGCTCGACCCACATGGATGCGGCGACGCGTCACACCGCTGCCGTTAAACTCGAATTCGCGGCCCGGATCGGTGAGCTCGAGTACGAGATCGACGCGCTCCGGTATCCATATGCCGTCATCGGCCATCTGAGGGCCCAAGTTGCGTGTGATGCCAACTTGAGGCTCCTTCGCGAGACCGCTCTGCATGGTTTCACACACCACGACGTCCGGTCGCCAATTCGTCGGACAACGATACTCTGTGGCGTCCACTCGCACGATGTCCTCGATGCGGTCGAGCACCTGGAGCTCACGAGCTAATTGGCCAGCGTCTTCGACGGAGCGGTTGTGGTAGTCGAGCAGAATGAAGCGCACGTCTTCCGGAGACCAACGATGGGCTAACGGTAGCGCAAGCGGCGCAAATGGACCGCAACCGGCGTAGAGGACCCTCACGCTCCCGCCAGACACACGCGCTCTAACTTGCTCGATAGCCGAGAGAGTCGCCTGCATGAACTTCCGAGAGCGTGCGAAATCGCGAAGGCAACGGGCCGCGTCGAGGGCACAAATGGCTTTTCCGGCCGGGAGGACATGTTCGTCGACGTGGGCTTCGGCAGGTGCGTTCTCGTCCAGACCCACACGTTCGGTGAATAATTGAAACAACCGATCGGCAGACGCCCTCTGGTCACCTGGGCTCGCACCGGCGGCGACGAGTACGTCCGCAGCGCTGCGCACTTCGCTCACCCAAGCGGGCTTCATCCCTGCTCCCCTCCCCCGTTGTTCGTCATTCGGGGCCTATGCTAGCAGACCAGGCTGACACACGACCTGCGCCACGACTGCTCAAGGCGTCCTGGCATTGGTACAGACCGTGATTGGAATGGCCTACACTGGCAAAGAAAGAACTTCATAGATGACGAAGCCTGGCTCGAATGATTCCGTCGGCTTGCGGCCCTCCAAAGAGGACGACCTCGAGTTCCTTTACCAAGTCTACGCGTCCTCCCGCGATCGCGAGATGGCGCTTCTCGTCGAGTGGAGTGCGGAGCAGAAGGAGAATTTTTTACGGGAGCAGTTTCGCCTTCAAGATCGCCACTACAAAACGCATTACGCGAACGCCCGATATGACATCATCGAGATCGACGGCAAACCTGCCGGCCGTCTGTACGTCGACCGAATGAAGCACGAGATCCGGCTCATGGACATCGCGCTCTTGACCGAGTACCGCAACCGTGGCGTGGGGCGCGCCCTCGTGCAAGATCTACTGGACGAAGCCGATCGAGACCGCATGTTCGTGAGCCTGCACGTCGAGGACAACAATCCCGCCAAGCGACTCTATGAGCGTATGGGTTTCGTCGAGGTGCGCGAGGTGAGCTTCTACAAGCTCATGCACTGGATTCCGAAGGGATTGACGCCGAAGTTCGACGAGCCGGCGGAGCTCAGTTGAAGATGGCTTCGTAGAGCCTTCCTGTTTCGTCCTCTGCAATGGGAACGAGAAAGAGCTTCATGCTCCCGAGCCTCTCGTTGGCCATTGCAAACGTAGACTGCTCCAGGGCCGGTGTTTGTGGACCGCGGAACACCAGGGAAAAGGCTTGGCGTCTTCCGTCGGCAGCGCCGGCGTTAGTGCGAGTCTCGACGGACACGAGCTCGAGCTCGACGGGCGACGTTTCTTCGAGCTCGATCACGAAACGATGGTTCAGGTAGGCCTTGAAGTCCTCGTGGGTCACCCTTTGCAGATCAACCATGAAGCGTCCCGTACCGAGGATTCGGAGTTCGCTATTAGACCAAGCGGCAGACGTTCGCGACGCAGTGAGTCCCCGACTCGTCGGCGCCAGCCGGCTGGAGGAAAAGCAGGACCTTCTTGCGGCCTACTTTGACCTTGTAGATTCCCTCCGAAACGTGATCTCCATAGGACCCGTGGAAGACGATCGTGAATTGCTCGACTCCAGGGCTTTTAACTTGGTGCACGTCCGAAATTTCAACGAGATGCCAGTTCTCACCCTGAAGCACGGCCCGAGAGCCCACTCGCCGCTGCCACCATTGCGTGGTCAGAGTGTTGTTGCGCCGGCCTCGCCGCCTTCGCCGTCTCTTACGCTTTCGTCCCGCATCGACGGCGGGTGCGAACATCGCGGGCAGACCCGCGGCAACAACCGTGGCGGCCGCGGCGGTTATGAATCGACGACGGTCTACCATTGAACTCCTCGTTTCTGGGGGCGTCGGCTCGTGTCGCATGCCCCCAAGCATTTTACAGGTTCCAACGCGTGTGCTCCTAACTTCGCGACGGGTAAAGGCCGAGTAGCGCGATGATGAAGTTGAGCGCGAGGAAGGGCTGCATGTTGTTGTGGGCCTGCACGGGATCCCCGCCGACCGTCTCCCCCATATTTGCGAGGTCGTTGGCGGGACCATAGGCGTTCCCCGTCGTCGCTGCGAGTGTCACGTCCTCGGAGGGAGTACCGGTCGTGGCGGGTTGGCTGGATACGCCGAAGGAGTGATTGTGGGACGCCATCTCTTGTGTTGTGACCGTGTGCGTCTCCGCGCCCCCGCGCTCGCCCAGGCGCCGCGAGGTCAGACCCGCCCCCCTTCCGGGATGCAGGGGAGCGCGACCGAGAAGATTGGGCAGACCGAAGGTCGTCCGGCCGTCACCACCGTAGATTGTGCCGACCAAAGAGAAGAGCGCGGTATTTTGCGCGACGGACATCAGTTGGCCGTTACAGAAGGCCCAGCCCCGCGGGGCGAAGTTCCCGGCGAAGATCCGGACTTCGGCAATGAATGGCTCGGACATGCCTTACCTCCTCAGTTACGCGATGGGTAGACGCCAAACAGGGCGATGATGAAGTTAATCCCGAGGAAAGGCATTGTGTTGTTGTGCGACTGGCTGCCGCCACTGTTTTGCATCGCGAATTCATAAAGTAAGTGCAACACAGCTCCCGGATGAGGTGACCTGGAATGTGCCACGATTCCTCAAACAACCAAGAATGGGGACTCGCTAATGACTTATTACCAGATCACCTCGGAAGAACGCTACACCATCGCGGCGCTGCGACGGGAGGGATTTTGCTCGGCCGAGATCGCGCGGCGCCTGGGGCGCCACCGGAGCACCATCTCGAGAGAGGTCAGGAGGAACAGCTCACCTAGTGATGGATGCTACCGGCCGAGCAAGGCCATCGAGAGAACGAACGGACGACGCTCGCGGTCTCGCCGGAACCAGTACTTCACAAAGGCCGACTTTGCCCTGGTGGAGAAGAAGCTTAAGGCCGACTGGAGCCCAGAGCAGATCTCCGGCCACCTGCGCCTTCACGGCGAGCTCTCGATCAGCCACGAGACGATCTACACCCACGTTTGGCGGGACAAGGAGGCCGGAGGACATCTATACCGCCACCTTCGATGCTCGCCCAAACTTAGACGCAAGCGCCACAACAGCTACGACAGCCGAGGCCGCCTGGCCGGGAAGCGTCACATCTCCGAGCGGCCGTCTTGTATCGACAAGCGCCGTGCCGTTGGACACTGGGAGATTGACACCGTGGTAGGAAAAGACGCGCCGGACTGCGTCACCACGCTCGTGGAATCGAAAGACGGGGGCGATCGGCAAACTGTCCGAGCAGCATGTTCGGCACTAGCCGAAGATGTTGCTCCGGAGGGTCAAGACCATCACCGCGGACAATGGAAGTTCCACGACTACGAATCCGTCGAGGAAGCGACCGGCGTCAAGTTCTACTTTGCAACTCCCTATCACTCATGGGAGAGAGGCAGCAACGAGAACTTTGGATTGCTACGTGCCGAAGCGCACCAGCGCAGCGCTCACGCAACGCCACTGCGATGGTATCGCAAAGAAGCTCAACACTTTCGGCCCCGCAAGAGGCTCGGTTACCGCACACCGGAGGAACGTTTCCATGGGAACTAACGAATGGTGCTTCAAACTTGAAGTCACACATTGCGCTTGCGTGCATCGTGCTTTCCGTGCCGGCTCGGTAGAGCGACGTGCTACCCGTGTCGCCGGTGACATTGCCCCCCGGGTCTCCGAGCGTGGCCGCGTCCGTCGAGGCCGCCCGATGGGTGTGCGACGGCAACTGGTTGGTGGTCAGCGTCACCTTCTCGGCTCCCGTCCTCTGCCCTAGGGGTCGGCTGCTCAGGCCCGTCCCTTGTCCGGTGTGGAGGGGAACCCGACCCCGCAGGTCGGGCAGGCCGAAGGTCGTCTCGCCGTCGCCGCCGTAAATCGTCCCTAGCAGGCTGAACAAGGCATTGTTCTGCGAGATAGCCAACAGCTGGCCGTCACAGAATGCATAGTTCCGCGGCGCAAAATTTCCCGCGAACATTTTGATCTCGCCAACGAAAGGTTCAGACATAGACTCTCTCCTTCTCTGTCTGGCCTAGTTGCGCGACGGGAAAAGACCCGTCAGTGCGATCACAAACCGTAGCACCAGGAACGGCTGCATGTTCTCATGCGCCTGACTGCCTCCTGCATTAGATGGTCCGCCGAGCAATCCTGTCAGGTTCGCCGGGGCGGTATAGTTCCTAGAACCGCGGCGGGGCCGCGAAGCAAGGACGTTGCCCCCCGGGCTCGTCTCGGTGGCCTGATCCCACGACCCGAACTTGTGATCGTGTTGGGGGATCTGGTTCAAGCTCAGGGTCTCGGCCTGGGTTCCGTCGCTGGAGCCGAGCGGCCGGTCGGTGAGCCCTGCCCCTTGTGAGTCGCCTGAATGGACGGGCGTCCGACCGCGAAGGTCGGGCAGGGCGAAGTCCGTCTCTCCGTCGCCGCCGTAGGTCGTCCCGAGAAGCGAGAAAAGGGATTGGTTTTGGTTGATCGGCAGGAGCTGCCCGTCACAGTTTGCCCACCCGCTCGGTGGGAAGTTGAACCCCAAGATCTTGATCTCAGCAAGGAACGGATCGGACACGCTCACCCCCTTGACATCGCGCTGAGCCAGAGTCCACCGGCTCAGTCGAGAACACTTTAACCGAGCTTCTTCGCCTCCGCTACTGGGTCCGACGCCACCGCCTTACGGCGAGTCCGGCGAGCCCGAGCAGCGAGAGAAGCAGCGTGCTCGGCTCGGAAACCGGAGCGGTATGATCCACCGTGAGGTTCAAGGTAATCGACCCGAGATCCCTCCCGCCCGCGTCCCCGACTACCAGCGTGTCGACAAACAGCTTGACGCTGTTCCCTGTGAAAAACACCTCCGAGCCCAGCCCGACTCCCGTGACGTTGCTCAGTACGACCGACAAACCGGTGATGATTCCGGGCACGGGCCCGCTCCAGAAGAGATTCGAAAACTCGTAGAATGAGCCTGCACCGAACCCGGTCGTTCCCCCCAGCCCGTCTCCGCGGACCATGTACTGAATGCTCGCATCGCCGATATCGATGAACTCGCCGCCGAGAAGACCCGTGCCGCCGATGTTTGTTAGGTCGCCCTCTAGGATCTCAACTCCGAGATTCACGACGGTAACAATGTCGATCAGGTCATCCAAAGGGTCGGGGAAGAACACTGGGTCCCTAAGCCGCACCGTGACGTCCTGCCCGATGAGCGAAGCCAAAGCTTGCTCCGGCAACCCGACCGCGACAATCCCGATAACACCAACGACTAAACACCGTCTGAACCCCATGCGCGTCATCTCCGTTCGGAAAAATGCAAGAGGAACAGGTGCAATCCGTGTACCAAACGCTAACCCCTCTTCTTTGAACGGCTTGGCCTAAACTGCAAATTGCGAAGGTGTAAGGTTGCCGGACACGTTTCCATTTCTTTCGGCAGTGGCTGGACGAATGTCATTTATATTCAATGAAATAGATGGGAGAAGCCCGTGATGCGGAGAATTGTCAGGTTTTCTGACGTTCTCGACGAGCGGCGACTTCGAAAGCACTTGCTCTCTTCGTTCGACACGGTTAATCTGCGCACGACTTTGACGCCGTCGAGTCGGGGAGACGAGTTATGGGCAATAAGCTGAGAGTAGTGAGTTGGGTGCTGTTAACGTTGATCGGTGCGCTGACGCTTCTCGGATCCGTGGCGTCCGTGTACGTAGCCTACGTCGCCGACGCGGGGCAGGATCAGATCGGTCCGATGACACTGAGCGAGCTCGCCGAAGGGCGGAACGACGTCGAAACCGCCCTCCGAGCCCGGCGCGGCACCGCCGCGGCGTTCGCCACTGGTTATGCTCTGTTGTTCCTGACGATCGTCCTCGTCCCCTACCGCAAAGGGGAAGTATGGGCCTGGTGGGCCCTTCTGATCGGGACGGTCGCAACGACAGGCGTCATTTTGATGCGCGTCCCGATGATCGCGACCAATCTCGGCCTCGCCGCGGCAACGATTCCGCTCGCCGTCGGTGTCGTCGCCCTTTTGCTCGATGCCGGCCGCTTGAAGGCAACCTAGCCCCTACATCGCCCGGCGCGGGGACCGACTGCGCCCCCGCGTTGACCTGGCAGTTGTTGTTGGAAACACCCTGTAAAAAGGCGTTACTATTGAGCCCCTCGGGAACCCATGCCCGAGCCCCACAAACATGTTCCGATCCGCGGAAGAGCACAACCAGTATCAGCGAGCCTATTATCAGCAGTGTGAGCGTCGGACGATCCAGCCGCGCGACACTCCTTACGTCCAGCGCCAGTTGGAGCGGGTCCAAGCCGCGGCCGACCTTCGCCCCGGCCAGGAGGTTCTCGAGGTAGGCTGCGGGATGGGCCGGCATACGCTGGCTCTTGTGCGGGAGGATATTCGTCTCGTGGCCTGTGACCTTTCGCCCGATCTGTTGGCGCGACTGCGAAACGCCGTGCCGACTCCCAAGCTCGAAACACTCTGTTGTGACGTGGCCGAACTGCCGCGGCACACCAACCGGCGATTCGATCGGGTCGTGGGTTTCTTTACGCTCCATCATTTCTTCGACCTGCGCGCGGCGTTCCAGGGAATCGCGTCGGTGCTCCAGCCAGGAGGTCGAGTGGCGTTCTGCGAGCCGAACGGCTACAACCCGCTCTTCTATGTTCAGATTGCCGTCGTGCCGGGGATGACGTGGAAGGGCGACGGCGGCGTGCGGCACATGCGGCCCTCGATCGTGCAAAGGGCGATGCGGGAGGCCGGTTTTGGCGACCTCCGAGTGGAACGATTCGGATTCCTGCCGGGCTTTGCTGCCGATACCAAGGTGGGGCAATCTCTAGAGCGCGGCTTGGATCGGTTCGTTGCCCTGCCTCCCCTTCGGGCACTGCAGGCGTTTCAGGTATTCAGCGGCACCCTCGTCGGTCAGGGACGGATCGACGAAGAAGAACGGCCGGCGCATGGCTAGGCCATCTTCCCCTTCGGTCGAAATGCGTTTCCGCGCCGATCGCCTCGAACGGCTCTCCGAAATCGAAGCATGGCACTTCTGGTTTGCCGGACGTCGAGAGCTCATTGGCACCCTGCTCGATCGACACCTCGCTCCTCACCAACAGGTTCTGGATGTAGGTTGCGGCACCGGCCGTCAGCTGGAGAGCATCGCGCAGAAAGGTCATCGCGCCGTGGGGCTCGATCTCCGCCCCGAAGGCCTGCAAGCCATGCGAGAAGGCGGGGTCTCTGTCGTCCAAGGCCAGGTGACCGAGCTTCCACTCAAGCCTGGGTCTCTAGATGCCGTGGTCGTGATGGACGTTCTGGAGCACGTGGATGATGGAGTGGCGTTAGCCGAAGTACACGATGTCTTGCGTGATGACGGTCTGGCATTGATTAGTGTTCCTGCGTTTCCACAAGTTTGGAGCTACCGCGATCAGGACGCTGGCCACCTGCGTCGCTACACGCGCCCCGAGCTCAGCGAACTCCTGATCGGCCATGGATTCCGAGTGCTCCAGGTGTGTTATTACCAATGTTTGTTGTTTCCGGCCTTGATTCTCAGCCGATGGCTCGGCCGGCGTGGTCCCGGCTGGCGAAACTTCGAAGAGCAGAAGCTTCCACTTCTCAACTCAGCATTGGCCTGGGTCAACCGAATGGAAGCGCGGCTCGGGGCGAGAGTACGACTGCCTTGGGGCTCGTCCCTGGTGGTGGCGTGTCGGAAGCAAAAATGAACGAAGACTTTCAATTACTGATCTTCTCAACCGAGCCCGATCTCATCCATCGAGTGGTGGCGGCGGGCGTCGCCGGTGCGATCGTCGACTGGGAGACGATTGGTAAAGAGGAACGTCAGGGTGCGGTGGACACCGAGATCAACTGCGACACCCTCGCCGATCTCGAACGAGTGCGGGCCTCGACTGACGCATTGGTTGTTTGTCGAGTCAATCCGTACGGACCAAGCACGCCGACCGAGATCGAGTGGGCGGTCGATGCTGGCGCGGACGAGATCCTGCTTCCCATGGTGCGGCGGGTCGACGAAGTAGAACGGGCTCTCGAGCACGCCCGGGATCGGATTCGAGTCGGAATCTTGGTCGAGACCATCGATGGGGTCGCCAATGCGGCGGCGCTGGCTCGCCAACCGCTGTCCCGGGTCTACGTCGGCTTGAACGATCTGGCCATCGAGCGCCAGTCGGCATCCATCTTCGAGGCGGTGCGAGATGGAACGGTCGAGAGATTGCGAGGCATCTTCGACGTACCCTTCGGTTTCGCAGGGCTTACGTTGCCGCATTGTGGGGCCCCCGTTCCGTGCCAGCTGTTGATGGGTGAGATGACACGGCTCCACAGCCATTTCAGTTTTCTGAGACGCTCGTTCTTCCGTGATACTCGAGGTAAGGATCCGGCCATCGCCATCCCGACAATCCAGCAAGCATTGCGAGAATCTTGTCGGCGCTCCGACGTAGATTCAAAACGGGATCGACAAGCGCTCGAGCACGCGATCGCCGAATCGTCGCGTCGCGCTCGACATACCTGCCAGGTTTCGACGTGAGCCCTTTGGGGGGACGTCGCGTACTGGTCACCGGTGCGGCGGGTTTCATCGGTGCCAACCTGACGCGAAGCCTGCTCGAACGCGGCGCCGATGTGCATGCAGTGGTGCGGTCGAGCACTGATTTGTGGCGGATGGAGGAGATCCGATCAAGGCTGAGGCTTCACCGTGCCGACTTATCCGATGCTCGCGCGGTCGATCGCACCGTGAAAGCGGTTCGACCCCAGGTCATTTTTCATCTTGCCGCTACATCGGGTCATCCTTCCAGCCAGCTCGAAAGAGCCGAAGCGCTGCAAAGCACCGTACTCGGAACCAGGAACCTCCTGCGAGCGGTTCGGGAGATCGACTTCCATCGTTTCGTGCACCTGGGTAGTTACACCGAGTACGATCCGCAATCCCGGTCCGCAATCGAGTCGGACACTCCACGGCCTACGATCTTTCGCGGCGTGATGAAGGCGGCCGCTACCGTTTCAGTCGCGCAGTTCGCCCGCCGCCATGGCCGCCCCGTCACCATACTCCGCGCGTCGTCGATTTATGGGTGCTGGGAGGGCGGGGAACGATTCATTCCTACTCTGACCCGAGCCGCCGTTCACGAACGGGATATTCCCCTGACCCGGGCGGGTATTCGCCGGGATTACCTGTTCGTCGAGGATCTCGTCGACGCTTGCCTCGTAACGGTCGAGGCCAAGAACGTCGACGGCGAGATCATCAATATCGCGTCCGGTCGAGAGTGGGCGAACGAGGAGGTGGTGGAGGCCATGCAGTCGGTGTCGAAGGGGTCGATCGCGGTCCGAGTCGGTGCCTACCCGACCCGTGACGTCGATTCGGCGAACCCTCGCCTCGACGTTCGCAAGGCGAAGTTGCTCCTTGGATGGACGCCTCGCCATGACCTGAAGCGGGGCCTCGAGAAGACGCTCGCCTGGTATCGTGACCATGAGAGTCTCTATCCCAAAGAGATGCACCAAGAAGCCGTTCGTCATGGTTGAGCTGAGCGTCGTTGTCCCCGTGTATCGCAACGCCGAAACATTGTCTGAGCTCCATCGCCGTCTCAGCCAGGTGGTGAACGGTATGGAGATCTCGTGCGAGCTCATCTTTGTGGACGATGCGTGTCCGGACGGTTCCCGCGACGTCCTCGAGGCGTTGGCTTGCACCGATCCAAGAGTGGCAGTGCTCTCGATGGCCCGGAACGTGGGTCAGCACCGCGCGGTGCTCGCGGGTCTGGCGGCATCGCAGGGAGAGGTAGCAATCATCATGGACGCCGATCTCCAAGATCCTCCGGAGGCAATTCCGGCTCTACTCGCAACGCTCGCGCAAGGCTTCGGGGCCGTCTTCGCCGGCAGGCGTGGCCGCTACGAATCCTCGATGCGACTCCTGACCTCGCGCCTATTCAAGTACCTTTTGCATCTCTGTGCTCGTGTTCCCAGCGATGCCGGACTCTTCGTAGCCGTCAGCCGGGAAATGATGACGCGGTTGCTGGCGGTCTCCGAGCCGAACCCATTCGTAACCGGCATGATTGGCTTTACCGGCATGACAACCACATCGATCCCGGTGCACCGTGGTGTGCGATTGCACGGCCGCTCCGCGTACAGTGGCCTGGAGCGGCTCAGGATCGGAGTCCGAACCTTGGTTTGGGCGGCGTCGTGCCGAATCTATCTTCGCAGTCGTGGGAGCGGAAGCCTAACCACATAGAGCCTGCACTCGTCGAAGCTTTCGGCGAGCTCCAAATTCGCCTCCACAAATTCGATCAGCTTTCCCGGCCGGAGTCGGTCTGGCCAGCTTTCCGCAACACAGACATGGCTTATCGCCCCATCCTCGAGAGCCGCCATGACCTCCTCCTGGCCCTCGCTGCCGAACTGGGAGACCAACGGGTAGTCGAACCGCGTGGGATTCTCGAAACCGGTGACGAGGTAGTAGAAACCAGCTGTCGGACTGAGAACGAACAATCGATCCCGAGGGCCCACGGTAGTTTGGAGAGCCCTGGCCGATCTCATTAACGGCGCCCACTGCTCGTTGGAAATGACGACCCCTCGAAAGTGCTGCACATTCTGTACGACTCTCCGGACGGGCACCGCTCGCAGCAACGGCGTGCCCACGACTACAAAGAGTCCGGCGACGAGCCACATCGAGCCCAAAGCCATCAAGAGATGCTTCCAAAACGGCCGCACTCCCACGCTCAGCCGCCACAACCCGTAAGCCAAGCCAACGAGCGTCGACGGCATGGTGAACATCACGTGAGACCAATCCGCCCGCGGGAAGATCATCGTCAGTCCGGCCAGGCAGAAGAGCGAGACCATGAACGTCTCTCTCTTTTCATCGCCAACGGCTCGCGTGAACGCGGCCACCAGGGCGAGGAGTGCCATCGGAGGCAGGAGAAAAATCGAGAACTGAAACATCCCGAACGCTTCGAAGGCCGACCTTGGCGGTAGAAATCGAGCCAAGGTGACAAGTCCGGCGAGGTACGATACGCCGCCATGCTCGAAGTAGGCGGTCTTGTCGAAGATTTGGGCCACGTCCGGGGTGGAACCGTTCAACACCACCGGTATCATCACCAGGGCTACGACACTCAAGAACGCGCCAGCAAATACCGCTGCGTCTTTCGCAAGTTCGCTGGTTCGGTCACGCTTTATCAACGTCGCGATTGCGATGCCGGCCACCATCGCTAAGGCCGCCACTCCCGTGGTGTATTTTGCTGCCAGGCAAAGACCCGCGGCGAGGCCGGCCAGAAGAGCGCCCCGGCGAGCCCGCACGGAGCTCTTTGCCGTCGCTGGATTCGCTGCGACACCCTGACGCCAGACGAGAGTAGCCAAGAAAGTTGCGGACAGCAGAAAAATGGCGAGTGGATTGTAAAGAGCCACCGCGAACCGATTCGCGTGCACCAGAAAAGCCACCGGCAACCAGAACCGCACCCCAGAGCCAACGCCGAGCTTTGTCACCGCCAGCAGGCAGACGATCGCGGTACCCGCCCAGACCAAAGACAGGAGGGCTTTCAAAACCAAGAGCTCTACCCCCAGGACCCTGGTGACAAGCGAAGCGAGGTAGGGGGCCAACGGCAGAACGTTGAACCGAATGTCCCGATAGAGTACCTCGTCGGCGCTCATGCGATGGACGACCTGGAGAAACCAGACCTCGTCGGCAAGATTGGGACCAAAGGCTACTGAGCTCAAGAAGGCCAAAACAAAGAGTGCGAGGCCAACGGTCGCCAGATATCGGTGGGTCATTCGGGACACGATAACGAGTTTCCCTTCGGTGCGGCAATGGGCGTGCGCCGCGCCGCTGTGAAGTGTGCCTCGTTACATCCCCGGTGGCTGAAACCTCCCGAGATTGCAGTCCTCCTAGCGGAGCATCGTATTGAAAAGCAACTTGAACGTCCCGTATGTCTGGGCACGATGCTGCGTGCGGAAGCCGATCAGAACCACCTGGCCCTGACCGTCCTGCGCTGCAACCATGGCCGCCTTCTTTGACAAATGCTCCTCGCCGATGAGCCATCCGCTTTGCAAAATGTCGCGATCGGCGTAGGTGACGACGAGGTCGTACCGATCGTTATTTCTGTTGGGGATGATCTCGAACGCGGGGTTTTGCCAATTGAGCACCAAGCCCCGCGACGGCATGCCGTACGCGAGTGGGTGATCGTTGTCGAACGCCACTCTGAGTGTCGAGCCCGGGCAGAAGTAATCCTTCGAGTCGATGTCCTCCAGGACGTTGCGAACTTTCAGCTCAAATGTTTCGATAGCGAAGTTGCTGGCCTCCCCCAGAGCAACCACCGTGCCCCCGGATTCGACAAACTGCTTCAACGACGCCACCCCCTCGTCTCCGATACCGGTCATATACTCGGGAGGATAGACCTCGGGGGGGCGACCGGGTCTCGGCTCCTCTTCCTCGCCGGTGATCATTTCCTTGGAGTCGTGCGGCAAGAGGATTACGTCGTAATTGGCGTCAAGCCCGCCCTTCTTGATCTCCTCGTCCATGACCGATGTATAAGGGAAGGAGAATGTTTCCAATAAGAACCGAGTCCATCCTTCGTCCATGTTTCCGCCCCGGTAGCGTTGATACATACCTACGCGCATTCGCTTCACGTCGTGGATTCCATCGCGCGGCACGGTATCGAGCGGTGTGAAGTCCACTCCCGTCTCCTCGGCTACTTTCCCGAAAGTGGATTCGGAGCCACCACTCACGATGAAGTCCCCGGGGCGGAGGTCATCGATCGCCTCGTCCACGCGGCGAACACGTACGCCTTGGGCGAGTAAGAGGTTGGCCGCCTTGAAACTCTGATTCAGCCGGCCGTCCAGGAGGAAGCGCGACCCCGAGCCCACTTGACCTGCCATCGGAACCGGTCCAGTCAGTCTTTCGAAATTGCCCTTCACCACGCCGTCTATCGCGTCCACACGGACGCCCATGAACTCGCTCATGGTGTGGGTGGAAGTATCGTAAGGACGGAGGGGAGACCCGTCCCGGGCCCGCGTCCACTCGTTGTCGGGGTAGAGGGTACGCCCAAGAAGGTTCCGGATCAGTCCCATCTTCGGCTGAGCGAGAGAGATAACGTAAGAGCCCTTCTGGTAGCTCATTCCGTCGACGCTGAATGGCTTTGCGGCCCTCTGGATCTCGATATCGGATTGCAGCAACGTGTTCAGCATCTTGGTCACGGTTAAGCTATCGTGCTGCGCGGCGGGGATGACGTAAGCCTTGGGTGTTCCCAGCGCACCCCGTTCCGTCTGTCTCTTCGCCTTCAGATAACTGTTCCAGAGCACCGTTTCCTTGTTGCGCGCGGCGAGATCCTGTATGGCCCAAGCGGCTATTTTCTGCTGCTCGACGATGTCGCGAAGCCTCCACCAGCCTCCCTCCCAGGGGTTCGGCATCGTCGACTGCGCTTCGTACTCGGGAAGCCCGCGGGCGCCGCCGCGAAGCTGATCGGGATGGAGGTAGAGCGGTGTAGCGAGGCTTGCGCTCGCCGCCTCGGTGAGCATTCCCGCGATGTTGTGGACCGGCGTGATCCAATGCCACCCGAAGTGCCCCCAGCCCGGATACTGGCCCGCATTGAGCACTCCGGCCTTGCCGTTCTCCTCGAGCTTGTAAGCGATGTGTGCGCCATACCAACTGAGCTCCCTCCACATAAGGGGGTCCGCGTACGGGCGAATAGGCTCGCTGTAAGGGGGCACGTAAAACCGGGCACCGTAGGCTCCCATTTGATGATGGTCGACGTACGCCTGTGGCTTCCAGTCCCGGTAGAGCACCTTGGCCGTGTACACCGCCTCCACCATGTTGAGAAAATCCGCGTCCCGATTGTTATCGTGTCCAACGTACTTGTGGTAGAGCCAAGGAAGGCCCACCCCCTCGTACTCCGTGCCAAGGTTCTCGCGATACCAGTCGGTCACCATGATCTGACCGTCCGGGTTGAAGCAAGGAAACAGGAGCAGGACGGTGTTGTCCAGGATGCGCGTGGTTTCCGCGTCGTCGCGTGAGAGAAGGTCGTAGGTCAGCTCGGGAGCCGTCTGAGCTCCCCCGACCTCCGTCGCGTGAAGCCCGAAAGATTGACTCACTACTGCCTTGCCCTCATCGATCAATTGCCGGATCTCTGGCTCCGCGACCCGCGGGTCCTGAAGCTTGAGGTTCACTTCCCGAATCCGCTCCAGGTTCGCTATGTTCTCCGGCGAAGAGATGATCGCCAAAAGATAGGGATGGCCCTCGGTGGAGGGTCCCATATTGATCACTCGAATCCGATCGCTCTCCTTAGCGAGAAGCTGGTAGTACTCGACGATCTTGTCCCAGCGAGCCAGCTTCCTGTCCGTGCCAAGCTGGAAACCGAAGAACTCGTCGGGCGAGGTGATGTTGGGCGCCGCTTGTGCGGCGGCGGCCAAACTGGAGCCCCATAGCAAAGCGCCAAGGGCACAAAGAGTCACGATGAAACGCGTTTTGAGCATCATGGGAATATTTCCTTCCATTTCAAACGGTGCGTGACGGCTCCAAACTTACATCCCGGGCGGTTGAAACCGCCCGTCCGCAGCCGTCCAACCACCATCCACGAAGAGCACCGTTCCGCTTACGTAGCTCGCGGCGTCCGAGGCAAGAAACACCGTCGGCCCGACCATCTCCTCGACCCGTGCCCATCGATTGAAAACGGACTTGGCCGCGTAGGCTTCATACCAATCGGGGTTCGAACGAATCGGAGCGGTTAGAGGCGTTTCGACGACTCCCGGCGCAACCGCGTTCACGCGCAGGCCCGACGGACCGAGTTCCGCCGCCAACGTCCGGACCATTTGAACAATACCCGCCTTGGTCGCCGCATAAACAGCTTGGCCGAGCTCGACCACGAGAGATCGAATCGAAGAGAAGACCACGATACTGCCGCCTTTTTGAGCAGCCATGATTCTTCCCGCGGCCTGAAGTACGTGAAAGCTGCCTTTTAGGTTCAGCTCGAGAACGCGATCCAACTCTTCTTCCTCGTATTCCAAGATCGGTTTTCGAACGTTGATGCTGGGCGTCGATATGACGACATCGAGTCGTTGATGAGCCTTTCGGCTCTTCTCTAGTTCTGCTCGCACCGAATCACGGTCGCGGATGTCTAAATTTTCCGAGCTCGCTCGGCCTCCCGCGTCTCGAATTGTTGCTGCGACGGACCGAGCGGCCTCGGCGTTGATATCGAGGCACGTGACGTGCGCCCCTTGTGCGGCGCAGCCCTTCGCCACGGCTTCACCGATGCCGGAGGCCGCGCCCACGACGGCTACGGTTTTCTTGTCCAAGCGGAACAGCGTTTCGTCTGCCATCAAACTGTCTAGGCTCCCGCCGCGGGGCTCGCCCTTCCCATTCGCGCCACCGCCACCACGGCGAATGCGAGGCCGGAGGCAATCAACCCGATGAGCGCCGGTGTCCAAGCACCGAAACCGGTGCCCCCAGTGTGCAGGTGCACGGCAAGCAGAGCCGAGACGCCAACTCCAATGGCAGCTAACGCTTCGGGTGTTCCTGCGCGGCGATAGTGCAGTCCGGCGACGATGGGAACTAACAGAGAAACCGTTAGAAGAGAATAAAAGACTTTCAAGGCTCCGATCACCGTTGGCACCACGACCGCCAACAATACACCGAGCGCCCCACCAGCTACGGCGGCAAGGCGTGCCACTTTCAAGACACGCGCGTCACCCGCGCCGGGATTCACAAAACGACGATAGAGATCTTGGGAAAGCGACGTGGACAACATGAAAAGAATGGCGTCGCACGAGCTCAGCTCGGCGGAGAAGACCGCCGCCAGCCCCAACATGCCGACAGCCAGCGGAAGCTCATGAACCAAGACCGTGGCGAGCGCGTTCTCGTGATTCAAAAGCTCTGGGTGATGGACTCTTGCGATCATGCCGAGGAGCGGGGGTACAAAGGCGAACACGAGGAGTACGAGGGCGTTCGCAGAGACTCCGATGCGAACGGTTTTCTCGTCTCGCGCGCCGAACGTCTTTTGTAATACCCCCGGAGAAATAATGAAGGCCGGAACGATCATCGCGACGTAGATCCACCCGGAGCCTCCCCCTCGCCAGAAGTTTGTATACGTTGGGTTGGTAGCTGCTTCCGTCGCCATCACCGCGCTCCAACCACCCGCGGCCGCGAGCGACATCGGCAACGCCACAGCGAATCCAACCAGCAAGACGACGAGTTGGACCGCGTTGACCCAAGCCGAGGTCAACAAGCCGCCGGCGGTGAAGTACGTGGTCATCACCACGCCACCGATGAGACAACCGACGTACCTCGGGACTCCGGCAACAACGTTCAGGATGGTTGAAATCGCGATGAGCTGGCCGGCGAGGATGGCAAGCGTCCCGATCCAAAGAAGCGTCGCTACGAGACCCCGAACCGAACTGCTGTAGCGCAGTTCCAGGAAATCCCCGACCGTCCGGAGATCGTGACGCATCGCCAACCGCCACATTCGTGGCCCCACCCAAAAAGCCAAGAGGATGGAACCGATGCCGGCCGAGCCGACCCACCACCATGCGCTGAGCCCGTCCCGGTATCCGAGTCCTGCCGCACCGACGGTCGAGCCGGCTCCGATGTTGGCGGCAAGCAAGGTCGAGAAGAGTAACACCGGGCCGAGCTGTCTTCCGGCGACGAAAAAGGCCCCGGTGGTTTTGACGAGCCGCCCGATAATGAGCCCGAGGAAAATTAGGAGAACAGAGTAACCGAGGAGGAAGAGGAGATGCGGACTCACTTCGTCTCGCTGGATAGATCGCGCGCGGAGGGATAGCCCGGAATGCCTTCGGCCGCCAATACCGCCCGCACAATAGCGTCCGCGACGACCTCGGCCGCCAAAGCGCCGACAAGCGTTACGTTTGGATCCCCGTTCCAGGTGCCGGTGGCCAGAGCGAAAATGGTGTCGCCGTCACCGGCAGTGTGAGCGGGAACCACTGCCCGCGCCAAGCCATCGTGCGCCATCTGCGCGACCTTTGTAACTTGAGTCTTCGTGAGCCGAGCGTTCGTTGCAGTCACTGCGATGGTGGTGTTCTCCCCCGGACGGGCCTGCAACAGTTCCCCCGACCGCAATAGCTTCCTAACATCGGCCAACCTCTTGCCGTCTTCGGTGCGCACGCCGGCGATCACGCGTCCGGTTGCCGGATCGATCACGTCTCCTACAGCGTTGACCGCGACAAGAGCGGCGACGGTGAGACCACCGGAAAGCGTAATGGACGCGGTCCCCAGCCCACCCTTCATGGCGCGCGCGTACCCTCCGAGTTTCCCTACGGTTGCTCCGGCTCCGGCACCGACATTCCCCTCGAGCACAGAGCCGCGTGTCGCGGCCAGCGCTGCCTTGTAGCCACACTCTGCCCCGGGTCGAACATGAGGCTTGTCGCCGACTCGGAGATCGAGAAGTATAGCGGCGGGAACAATAGGTACCCTGGCGTAGCCTAGGTCGTAGCCGATCTCTTTCTCCTCCAAGTACCGCACCACACCGGAGGCCGAGTCGAGCCCGAAGGCACTACCACCCGAAAGCACCACCGCGTGAACCTCCTCGATGGTATCGGTGGGATCGAGTAGCTCCGTTTCGCGGGTTCCGGGGGCCGAGCCGCGCACGTCGACTCCAGCCACCGCTCCCGCCTCGGTAAGAATCACGGTACATCCGGTCGGACGCTCGGTGAGCGTGTGGTGGCCGACTTTGATGCCCTCAACAGCGGTTAAACCGGAATGAGTGGAGTCTTGGCCGAATGCCGGAAGGCCGGCGGTCAAAGCAACTAAGATGATGACCTTGGGGGATTTCACGCTCTCGACCTAGCAAACGACTATAATGTTGCCAACTTACTTGGACCTTAATGGACGCACTACTTAGAGAAGTCGAGACTGCCCGCGACGAGATCGTGGATTTTGCGGCCGAGCTCATACGAGTCCCTACGGTGAATCCGCCTGGCGAGAATTACCGCGACTGCGCGTCGACCATCGCCAAGAAGCTCGAGGAATTCGGATTCGAAGTCGAGTATCACGTCGCCGACGACCGCCCCGAGCATACTGAGAAGCACCCACGCGTGAATGTTGTCGGAAGCCGCAGCGGCGACGAGCCCCGCCCTCTCGTTCACTTGAATGGACACATGGATGTGGTACCGACGGGCCAGGGTTGGACGGTCTATCCTTTTGCCGGGACCGTGCGTGATGGCCACCTCTATGGTCGAGGGAGCTCGGATATGAAGTCCGGCATTGCCGCCGCGGTTTTCGCCGCCGAGGCCCTCCGACGCGCCGGCATCTCACTCCGAGGGAGCGTCGAGATAAGTGGCACCGTGGACGAGGAGAGCGGAGGTCAGGCTGGAGTCCGATGGCTGGCCGAAAAAGGCCATCTCGCCTCCGACCGTACCGACTATGTGATCATTCCGGAGCCGTTTGGTCGAGATCGCGTCTGCGTCGGCCATCGTGGCGTCTATTGGTTCAAGGTAACGGCGCGAGGCCGGATGGCTCACGGGAGCATGCCCTTCCTCGGCATCAATGCGATCGAGCGGATGGCCCCTATTTTGGAAGCCTTTCGAACGGAGCTGAGCCCAGCTCTTGCCCAACGCACGACCGAGATGCCGGTCGTGCCTCACGAGGCACGGAGGGCGAGCATCAATATCAATGCGATCCAGGGCGGCCAAGTGGGGCAGGTTGGGCAAACACCGTGCGTACCGGACCGCTGCGAGATAATCGTCGACCGTCGCTTCCTCATTGAAGAAGACTTCGAGCTCGTTAAGAAGGAAGTTTCGGAGCTCGTCGAGAGAGTCGCCTCGCGGACGCCGGAGGGAGGCTATGATCTCCAGGATTTAGTCCTCTTTCATCCGGTGATGACGCCCGAGGACTCACCGCTTACCGCTATACTCCAAGACGCGATAAAGAAGGTAACCGGAGAAAATGCGCAGCTGGTCGCCAGCCCCGGAACCTATGACCACAAACATGTCTCCCGTGTCGCGGGTGTCGACCATTGCGTTGCTTATGGGCCTGGCATTCTCGAGATGGCTCATCAACCCGACGAGTACTGCGACGTGGAAGCCTTAGTCGACGCCACCAAGGTTCTGTCATTGGTCCTGTTGGAGTCGGTGGGAGAACATTAGCAGGCGAATCGAAACGGACCGGCCTGCGCGAGGAGCCGTCAGCTGTTCCGGAGCCGCTCGCCGGCGAAGGGACGACGGTGGGGGTGGGGCCCCGCCGCACTGAGGAAGGAGGGAGCCTGGCGCGCCGCCGTCCGCAGCGAGCCTGCAAACGGAGGACCGCGAGCGAACGAGGAGTGAGCGAGCAATGAACGATGCCCGCCGACGAAAGCGACAGCCGTGGGGGTGGGGCCCCACGGCTCTAACACTCGAGGGAGAAACGATGGACGTAGTCACACCAAACCAAATGCACCGCATTTTCCAAGTTACCGACGCGATGTCGATTCACCGCGAGGGGGTCATCGTCCCACTAGGACCGGAAGGCTCAGGAAGTGTTCGGCTCGTCGGCAACAAAGTGGAGGTCACCGTTCCGGCCGAGGGCGCGTTCGATGATTGGATCGCCGGCCTTCGTGACCAGATCGACACGCTCGATCTGGTCGGGGTCAGGAAAGCCGAAATGTAGCTGCTATGCGGAGGCTAGCTCGCCCAACGCGGCCCGAAACGCGCTGACCGTATGGTCGACGTCTTTGTCATCCATCGGCGTCGAAATACACATCACGCCACGGGGAGCGATCGAGACACCGCGGTTCAGCAACATCAAATGTAGAAGCTGAAGCGGCTCTAGGGCACTGCGTTTGCCGGCGCGATAGTCGGTCACTTCGGTTTCCGAGAAATGGATCTGCAGGAGAGAGCCCACCCCCGTCACCTGGCCCATCACTCCGGTATCGGCAAGCGCGCTTCTTAATCCAAGGCGCAGGTGTTCACCGAGCGAATTGATCCGCGTGATCTCCTGCCGCGTCAGGAGATCGAGCGTGGCCAAGCCCGCGACCATGGTCACGGGATTGCCGTTGAAAGTCCCTGAATGAAAGAACTTGCCGGTACGCGGATCGTATGGGGACATGAGCTCGTCGCGACCTCCGAATGCCCCCACTGGAAATCCGCCTCCGATGACTTTGCCAAGCGTCGTGAGATCCGGCGCGATGTGATGACTCTCCTGTGCTCCGCCCCAGGCGAGTCGGAGTGTGATCACTTCGTCGAAAATCAACAGTACGCCACGAGACTTCGTCGCTTCGCGAAGGAGCTCGAGATAACCTGCAACCGGTGGGATCATACCTGCGGCACCCATGACGGGCTCGACGATGACGGCGGCCAACTCATCCGCGTGGCGGCCGATGATGTTTTCCGTGGCCTCCAGGTTATTGAACGGTGCCACGACGACGTCCTCCACGACGCCTTCGAAGATCCCCTGCGTATCCGCGACGGAATGGGGAGCCTCGGGTGGTCCCCACTGACTCCACAGACTCACTTCTGCGGCATCGTGACTCCCGTGATAGCCGCCTTCCATCTTTAGAATCTTCGGCCGGCCCGTTTCTGCCTTGGCGAGTCGCATCGCGTTCATCGTCGCCTCGGTTCCGGAGTTGCAGAAACGGAGTTTCTCTAACGAGGGGACCCGTTCGCACAGAGCCTTGGCGAGCCCGGTCTGGCTCTCTACCGGGGACCCGAATGCGCTCCCCTTTCGAATCTGACCGCTGACCGCCTCGACGACGCGCGGGTGTGCATGGCCATGGATGAGAGCGGTGTAGTTGTTTACCAAATCCAAATAGGCATTACCGTCTACGTCGATCACAGAACAGCCTTCACCCTTGTCGACGACAAACGGATAGGGAGAGAAAAACGCCGCCGCCCGCGTATCGCCCCCCGGTAGAAATTTCACCGCTTCGTCGAAGAGTCGCTTCGAAACAGGGGTCCGGTTACGATATTCCGCTTCGACCTGGGTTCGAATGCCGTGGAGCTTGATTCTGTAGGGCGATTTCACGCGTCTCCTCGACGATTCTTGAGATATTGCTTTCTAGAACAGGGAACCGCAACTGTCAAGCACTCGGAGAGTCCAATGGTAAACATCCAGGGCCATGACCGCGTTCTTTGGGACACCATCGAGGCGTACCCGGCGTGTCCCCCTTCTAATCCCGCCACTCGCTCCCGTCCAAGAGCCGACCGACGCGCGTCCCCTCTGGAGGACAATCTCCCTTCACATGCGGGTCTCGATTCCTCCGCGGTTCTGGGAGGAAATCCTTTGTGTTGAGTGCTTAACACCCATTTTTCGATTCTGCGACTATTCTGGAATCGACCTTGCACTAGCCCTAGGTAGCAGGTGCCGAAAAGGAGGACAGGAAATGACTAGGATTCTCGCACTTACGTTGGTCGCAGTCCTTGGAGGGCTTTCACTAGCGGCCGCCGCCACTTTGAATGATGCCGAAATACAGTCGGCGATCGAAACCAAGTTGGAGAACAAGAAGATCTTGAACGGAGGAGGCCCTCGGGTCGCCGTCGAAAACGGTGTAGTCACGCTCGAAGGCAAGGTGAAAAGCGTGTGGGCCAAGAACGAAGCCATCAAGCTCGCAATGAAAATCGAAGACGTGGTCGCCGTCGAAGACGAGTTGGAAATCGCTTATGGGGAGAGCGATGAGGACGTTGCCAAGGAAGTTGCGAAAAAGATTCGCACTTATTCTTTTTTCACCGTCTACGACGACGTCAACCTCGCGGTGAAAGACGGCCACGTGTTACTAAAAGGCCGCGTCACCATGCCCCACAAGGCGACGGACATTGAGGACCGGATCTCCAGGGTCCTGGGTGTGCAAAGCGTCACCAACGAGATCCAAACACTTCGAACGAGCATTTACGACAACCGGCTTCGCGTCTCACTCAGCAATCGAATCTATCGGGACCCGATGTTCGAGCGCTATGCGCATCGTGTCAATCCCCCGATCCACATCATCGTCGACGGTGGCCGCGTAACGCTGACCGGTGCCGTCAACTCCAATCTCGAGAAAATCAAGGTGGAGAGTATTGTTCGGTCCACATTTGGCGTCTTCAGCGTGGAGAACCGGCTACTGACTGACAGCTGAGAAGTGACCACGGCCGGTTTTCGACTGGGAGCACCTCGTCGAGGTGCTCCTTTTTTTCTGTCCACACCTTTTGTCATCTTGCCGACACCCTCGGCATAGAGTATTGTCCGTGACCGATGGCAAACATCGCGTCCGCGCGTACTTGGTTTCCCGGGGTACGCGAAGGGGTCTACCTCGACACAGCAAACTTCGGACTATTGGCTTCACCGGTCGTCGATGCGATTTCTGAGCAGACTCGCGAGCTTACAACGATCCCGAAAAAGGGGGCCGACCATCGATGGTTCGCGTTGGAAACCGCGTCTGCGTCTGCACGCCTAGCGGTTGGGCGACTGATCGGCGCTCAAACCCCTCGTATTGCACTGGTCGAGTCTACGAGCCATGGACTTCAGATCGCAGCAGCATCCATTCCTCTGGCCGCAGGCGACGAGGTCTTGATCGCGGATTGGGACTTCGTTGGTCTGTCGCTCGTTTGGCGCTCGGCCGTCGAACAAAAGGGCATTTCGGTTCGCACGGTCGACCTCGGTCAGTCCTCCGATCCGACCGCATCCTTGGTGTCCGTCTTGCGTCCGGAAACACGTGTGGTGTGTACCAGCTCCGTTTCGGAAAACCACGGCTTCCGCCTGAATCTTGCCGAGCTAGGGACGGCCTGCCAAACAAGCGGATGCTGGCTAGTCCTCGATGTCATGCAGGAAGCGGGAGCTCGGCAACTAAAATTGGAACGAACTGCGGTGGACTTCGCGTCGGCAGGTGGTCACAAATGGCTGGGCTGCCCTTTCGGATCGGGATTTCTGTACGTAGGCGAGAACCGTTTCGATGAACTGATCGCCCCGACCGTTGGTTACCTCGGAATCGAGGAACCTCTTGAAGGATGGGGAGACTATTTGAGCTCACCGCTGGCCGGACCGCTCGACAAGCTTCCACGGCGACGCCACGGACAGGCTCTTGAGATCGGGGGAACTCCGAATTTCCCTGGTCGTTTGGCTCTCGCCACTTCGTGTGGCCTCATGAACCAAGTTGGCATCGAGGCTATCGAGCAACATGTTTTGAGTCTGTCCGGACTTCTCTGGGACGAGTTGTCGACCTCCGACCTCGGCCTGAAGATGGTGACTCCGCGTGAGGACCAGTCCCGTGCAGGCATCGTCACGTTCTCGCTGGGCCAGCACGAGCGAGATCGCGACTTGGCCAAGAACCTAGCGAGCCGCGGCGTACACGTCTCTTGTCGTTACCGTCAAAGCATCGGTGGCGTTCGTCTCTCGGTCCATTTCTACAACAATCGGCAGGACATCGAAGATTTTCTAAACGCGTTGGCCGACGCGAGTTAGCGCCCACCGTTTGCGGTGACAACTATGATAGGGTCGCACGTACACTGGAGGAACAAATGCTAGAGTCCGGTAGTCAAGCGCCAGATTTCGCAGTTCAGGATCACACCGGGAAGACAGTCAAGCTTTCAGATTTTGCTGGTAAGCACGTCGCCTTGTGGTTCTACCCCAAGGCGGATACGCCTGGGTGAACTGCCGAGGGTTGCGGGTTCCGCGACCGAATCCAACAGTACGACGACAAGGGTGTCCAGATTCTCGGAATCAGTTTCGATACGGCTGAGGCCAATGCTGCCTTCGCCAAGAAGTTCGACTTTAACTTCCCTTTACTTTGCGATACGGACCGCGCGGTCGGCTTGGCCTATGGAGCCTGCGACAACGCCGACGCTCAGCACGCAAAACGGATCAGCTATCTCATCGACGGCGAGGGCAAGCTCGTGAAGGCGTATCCGAACGTGGACGCCGCCAAGCACCCGGAGGAGGTGCTGAAAGATCTCTAGGGAGAGCGTTCACTCCCTCTCCCCTAGGGAACTGTAGCCGTCAAAATAGGCCGTGCCCAAGAGGAACGTGGCCAGACGGCGGGTGAGGACCCAGCCCAAGAGGGCGTTCAGCCGTCAAAATAGGCCGTGCCAAGGAGCAAAGTAGCCAGACGGCGGTCTTGCCTCACTCCTTGAGAAAAGTTACCCAGTCATCGAAATCGCCGTCCCCGACGACCGAGCCGGGGTCCGTGTCGGGGCCAGGATCGTAGATGAACCTGCCGCTGCCACTCGGCCTGTTTGTGGGACGCACCGGGCCCGCATGCGTGGAACTCGAGACCCATCGCCTCAGAGCGGCGCGCGGGTTGACGACCCGTGCAACTGGGTCGTTGTCGAAATGCCAGCGGAAGGTTTTGACCTCTTCCAAGATATCCAGGTTGGGAAAATCGGCGAACAGTTCATCAACGAACACCCGGTCCAGCTCTCGGTCGAATGGATATTTGGGAATCTGATACTCGAGGTACTCGAGAATTTTCGCCGGCGCCGATTCCGGGAGGGAGTGGCTGTTCGATTCTACGATTCCACTCGAGGCTAGGATTTCTTTCGACCCCAAGCGATTCAGATCTAGCGGGCCGGCGAATTGCACGCCGTTCAATGCGAGACCATGTGGTCCTGCACCGGAATCATCCTTTCCCCACACCACCCGGGCCTCGGTGTCATAGCAGACCTGGGGATAGAAACAGATTCGAAGCCGCACGTCTTGCCCCGACGGAAGGCGCTCGTCGGCAACGATCCCTGCTCCGGAATCCGAGATATCGTTCACAATCCCGTACGTGGGAACGGGCCCATCCCCCTGAACCGTCTGCATCGTCAGCACTAAGAGCTTTCTCGGCATGAGACGCCGAAGAACTCGGTGCTCACGACGACGGAGCGTTTTTCGATTGCCCTCTTCGTACGCGGCCACAGGCAACCCCTACGCTTTTCGTCCGTTGCCGTTGCCGTTGCTGTCGCCGTTGTGGTGGCCGCTACCGTTACCGTTCACGCAATCGGCCAGCCAGCGCCTAAGCGCGGAGCGCGGGCTAGCGAACTGCGAGACCGCCTGGCTGTCGTAGTGCCATCGGAAGGTCTTGACTTCCTCCAGAATGTCGACTCCTGGAAAATCAGCCATCAATTCGACGATGAACTCGCAATCGAGCTTGCGTTCGAACGGATAGCCGGGAACCTGGTGCTCGAGGTACTCGAGAGTAGCTCGGGTCGTATCGTCCCCCCAGCTTCTCTCCTCGTAGAGCTTGGCCACATATTGCTCCAGGTAAGGTTCGAGCTCCCGACGGATCTGAGCGACCCCATCGAGCTTGCGCTCGAACGGATAGCCGGGAACCTGGTGCTCGAGGTACTCGAGAGTAGCTCGGGTCGTATCGTCCCCCCAGCTTCTCTCCTCGTAGAGCTTGGCCACATATTGCTCCAAGTAAGGTTCGAGCTCCCGACGGATCTGAGCGACCCCATCGTTGTAATCGAACTTCTCAGTGGAAAAAAGATGTTCGATGTCCGGATCGATGATAATGTACGCGAGCTCTTCCTCGTCGGGCGGGTAGTTCTTCAGGAACCCGGGATTCATGATCTCCGTGAACAGGAGACGCCGCCTCAGTTCCTCGCGGTTGAGTGGCGATAGATCCGCGAAGAGCACTCCTTGAAGCGCGCCAACGATCTCGGACCTAGGGTCGAATCCGTCCGCGCTCCAAACGATGTGGGCTTTTGTATCTAGAATCCTGTCACGCCCTTCACTAAGCACCATCGAGTTCACAGAGCAGTGCCTTGGGCCAAGGTATGGTCAGTAATAAGGAAGGCGCCGGTCTCGGAAGGACTCCTTGTTCGACCCTGGTTCTTTGGCCGCTTGGTTGTCCAACGCCGGACATGTTGGAGACGGTACCGTGTGGCGATTTTCAGGTCGATTTTCAGGTCCGTGTAGAACCGCCGCGGATAGAGACCGAGCCGGCACGATACGGGGCCAAACCCGGGAATTTTCGGAGCTACGAACTGGTTGAACCATTGCCCCCCCCTCTTTGGACTATGGCTCGGGGTCTGTCTGCCGATGATATGATGGCAACACCTCTAAATCCTATTCGGTGGGCGAGTTAGCGCACCGAGCACCCATGGAATTATTAGTTCGTCACACCCGCCGAAACGGATAGATAACGGTTAGCCTGGGTTGGGGTAGGCTTGCCTGTAATTTTTTACTTCAAACGGCTGCTGCATGTCAAATGACGGGCCGGAGGCCCGCCGGCCGGAGAGCCTTCAGCTGTCGCGGAGGCGCGCAGCCGCCGCAACGGCGAGCCTGGGGGTGGGGCCCCAGGCAACTAATAAATGCCCCGACGGCCCGTGCCCGGCGCAGGGCAACGCGCGCATTCAGAACTGGGCCTCGAGGGTAACCACAGCGCTGATTCCCGGAGCTAGAACCGCCCGGCGGTCCCCGCTCACCGGATACGCCTCGTCCAAAAGGTTTCGCACCGAAAGGCGCAGAGAGCCCCACGAATTGAACTTCCAACCCCCACCCAAATCCATGATGAAGTAAGCAGGCATTAGCCGTTCGGTCGGTCCCGGATCACTGTCGGCTGCGAACCATGCAACGCGGAGGAGGCCATACACTTGGTCACCCATCTGCTGGCGTAGCTGCACCGTGATCCGCTCCGCAGGTATGTCGTCTAAGGGTTCGTCGTCGTCGAGCGCTACGCCGGTCTCGAGCTGAGCACCGAACTCCAGAGTCAAGTCTGGTGTTAGTTCCGCTTGCGCTTCCACTTCGAGTCCTTGCAGTCGCGCTTCGCCGCGATTGCGAAAAAAGAAGAGTCCATCCCCTTTTTCGAACCGCTCGACGAGATCGTCTATGTCGTATCGGTAGACGAAAAATGCCCAGCGGAACTTCTCTCGCCCGGAACGTAAAGCCACGTCGAACTGAAGAGAGGTCTCCGGCTCTAGATCAGGATTTCCGAAAGCGACTCCTCGCCCGGTGACTCCTTTGAAGTACCGATCAGAAAGAAACGGGTCTCGGAAGCCCCGCGAGACCTGCCCGGTCAAATGGAGTCGCGAAACGAGCTCGACTCGGAGCGAGCCGTATCCGGAGACTGCGTTGTTGCTCGTCGACTGGTCACCAAAGAAACCGCCCCGATTGGCGCTCGTCAAATGATCGAACCTCAGCCCACCCCAAGCGCTCACTCGCCTGCCTAGCATGATCTCGGCATTCGCGTAGACTGCGGTATCGGAGCGATTCGCATTCTCGACAGCCGTCTGCCCGGCTTGGAAACGAATTCCTTCCGAGGCATCGATGATGGCCTCCGAATCCAAGGCCTCGAGGTCGAAGCGGCCGTTCACGTCGAAGCCCAACTCGAGTCGGGATGGTCCCACGGGACGTACGGCGAGGGCTCGAAAACTGAAATCATTGGCCGACACGTCTGCTTCGCTCACGCGCCGAAACCCGGACCGCGGAACCTGCTCATCGCGTTCGGTGATCACTCGATAGCTCCCGAAAAAGCCGTTGAAGCCGAGGCGCGTGAAACCAGCCAACGGATCCATATCGTATGAGACGGTGAGCCGGTGGGAATTCTCCTCGGGGTGCGACACACGAGCCTCGTTGGGATCTTCTCTAGGGCGACCGATGTCTCGGCCTAGATCGCTTTGCAACCCCACCGAAAAGAGACCGGCTCCAACCTCCTGGGTCACTCGTGCGAGGAATCCTCCATCGCGAGCCGAAGAGTTCGGAACCGTTCCCTCGGGACTTCGGTAGTCGGCAAAATTGCGGTAGCGAGCTTGAAACAGCAAGCCGCCCTCGCCGAAACCCTTCGAGATCTCCGCACCCGTACTCCGCTCCGGAATTCCGGCCCCCAGACTCCCGCGCAGGCGAACTTGCAACGGCGCGCCCGATTGGGGACGTCGGGTGCGGGCGTCGATGACTCCCCCGAACGCGTCCGACCCATACGCCACCGAACCAGGGCCGCGCGATACCTCGGTGCCCTCGAGAAAAAAGGGATCTAAATACGTGGCGCTGGGACCGGCACGGCGCTCCGTCGACACGCGGGCCCCGTCGATGAGGATGAGCGTTCGACCGCGGGCGAGACCCCGGATAGCAGGAACCGCGGCGTGGAGGTCCGACACTTGCCCCACACCCGGGATGTTCTCCAACACTTCGGTCAACCGCACCGGATGGCGCTGAGCGATGTCCTCTTTCCGCACGACGCTCATACCGCTCGCTGGGGGCGCCTCGATATGGGGGGCGGAGCCGCTGGTAACGAGCACCGTCTCCGCGACCAAAGCTGAGACCGTAACGATGACCGGCCCGGTTTCGGGGATCTCCTCGACCACGACGGGAGCCATGTACTGCCCTCCCGGCATGACCACGAGAATCTCGAAGGGAAGCGGCGGGTCGGGGCTGCGAGAGAACCAACCTTCGTGATCGGTTCGGGTCGAACCCGGAAGCCCGAGCACGGAGACCGTTGCGTCCCCGACCGGTGTTCCGTCCTGCAGAACGACCTGCCCCTTGAAAGCGAAAACCGGCGGCGCACAAACAACGACCCCCGCGACCAACCACAACAACTTCATTTCAGACAGTATAGCTCGTCGTAGCACCTTGACATCACAGGCGATATGGCGTTTCATTAGGTCTGGGTAGAAATTTCTCAAACACCGAGGATGGAATGAAGGGCTGCCGCGGGTCTGGCGCAGCCGGTCGACGAGGGCCAACCAGGCGAGAGGGGGTATCGATGGCAAGTTACGTCTCCGTGAAGTCTTTCGTGGATCGGCTGGAGACCATGGCTGCCGCCGGTTTCGATACCAACGAAGTGCATGCGTACCTCACCGACACGCTGATCGAACCTTCCTCGCTCGACACCTACGTGAGATTCAATTCGGCTCGGTACTGCCGCAACCTAGTCCACAAGAGTGAGAAGTTCGAGATTCTCGTCGTTTGCTGGAAAGTCAGCCAGGGGGCGCCCGTCCACGGACATGAGGGAGAGCGCTGTTGGGCGCGCGTGGAACGAGGTAGGCTCCGTTTCGTAAACTATCGAGAGGTATCGGAGAAACCCTTGGTGGTGGAGCAGTTGGGAGAGCCAGTGGACGGGGGCCGGGGGCACCTGGACGGTCCCGCCGATATCCACACCGTGGAGAACCCGGACGACTCAGGGGAGGACGCCGCCAGCCTCCACGTGTACTCCTTCCCTTTCGACGAATGCGACATCTACGATCTGACGCTAGGTGAGAAAAAGCGTGTTCGCATGGAGTACGACACAATGTTCGGCAAACCCACGAGCGCGGCTTCCTGAGAGGTTCGAGTAATTGGTCGAGCTCAATCACCACGAACACTACGTAAGGGCCAAGATCCTCTACTACGGTCCTGCTGCTGGCGGGAAGACCACCAGTCTTCAAGTGCTCCACCGCCGCGCGCATCGAAACCAGAAGATGGAGCTGATCTCGGTCAACACCGCGCAGGATCGCACCATTCTCTTTGACCTCCTCCCGCTGCGGACAATCGCCTTTCGCAGCTACGAGCTTCGGTTCCAAGTGATCGCCGTTCCGGGACAGCGTCTCTACGCCGCAACGCGCAAAATGCTTCTCAAGGGAGCCGACACCATCGTCTTTGTCGCAAACTCTGCCGCCGACCGCTTTCAGGAAAATCTACACAGCTTGAAGGAAATGACCGAGAACCTCCTGAGCCATGGCATCGATCCATCTGGCATGCCGGTTGTCTTTCAATACAACAAAAGGGATCTTCCGGATACGACGGAGATCAAAACCTTGGATCGTGCCCTCAACGCGCGTAGCTCGGAGAGTTTCCCTTCCATTGCTATCGAAGAAGAGGGGGTATTGGAAACGTTCGCCGCCGCACTTCGTCTCACGATGACCGAGCTCTCGACTCGATACAAGATTGGCGAGGACGTCCGCGGCCCGCGCGCCGCGCGCGAATGGGCCGAACGCGCCATGAAAGAGACCTTCGACGTGGCGAAGAAAGCCCCGCCGACTCCAAAAGAAGAGGCCCCGCCGAGCCCCGAACCTCCGCCCGCGACCGTGCTCCGCGTGCGAACGCCATCCGCGCCCCGGACGAAACTCGGGTCGCCCCCGGCGGCACCAGCATCCGCAGACTCACCGGCGCCGGCGCCCTCCGCGTCAGCCGAAGTGCAGGATCCCTTGGGAGCCCAGGCACTCGTCGAGAGCTATGCCGAGGCGACGGCCGGACTCACCGACCACTTGAGTCGACTGACAGAGGAGAAGGACGAGGCGAACCGAAGGCTCGAGGAGCTGTACGCCGTGTCTGACATAGGGCGCAGCCTGCTTCATGCCTCGCGCGACCGAGCCAAAGCGCTGTTGGAAGGCGTGGTGAAGAAGATGTCGAACATCTTCCGCACTTCGCAGGCTTCGCTCTCCCTGTTGCGACCGGACGGTGAGTTGGAGGTCATCGTTCACCAAGGCATCGAAGATGATCCAGTTGTCTACGGAACGTCGTCCGAAGGTAACTCACTCGGACCGTCGCTGCTGGAAGCGGGAAAGCTTCGCCTCGAGCTGCGCGGAGCGGCCGGGCCTCTGGGGGAAGCGATCGAGCGAGTCGGCAAGCAATGCGCTGCGGTCTTGGTGCTTCCGCTCCAAACGCCTGCGCGCCCCATCGGGTTGCTGGTTTTCTATCTCCCCGAGGAAGCGTCCATCCCTAGCGAGTTCGAAATGGAGCACCTCGAACGCCTGGCACTCGCATTGACCTTGACGCTCGAAGTCGCCTCCGAGGCGGTTTCCACGGAGCGCCTGGAAGGAATGACCAAAGCGGCGCTCGCCGGACAGCTTGCGCAGCGCGTTTTCCGTTCCGCAGACGGCCCCATCGATCGAATCGTTTCCTCTCTTTATCGACTTCGTTCGCGCGCCGGCTCGCCGGCATGGCTCACCGACGGCCTGAGCCAGATGGAGGACACGATCTTCCAGCTCCAATTCGTGAACTCTCTTTATCGACTTCGTTTGAGTCGGGGCCGATGGAGACACGATCTTCCAGCATTCGGAGACGACGAGTTTCCTCCCGCCGACCGCGTTTCCTTGGAGGAGCTTCTCGGCGAAATCGAGGCGGACTTTCGGGTGCCGTTGGCAGAGGCTGGAGTCACCCTTCAAATCGAGAACAAGGCCAGTGGTGCTTTCCTGAGGGCAGAACCCGTCCTACTCCGTGCCCTCATCGGGGGCTTGATAGAAAACGCTCGCTGGAGCCTCGCCGGGATTACATCGGGATGCGTGATACGCGTGATCGTGCAACCGACCGAACAAGGCATCCGGCTCGCCATTTTCCATAACGCCGGCGCGTTGGTTTCTCGAAGAGCTCCCGCCCAAGCCCTGTCGTGGCCGTTCGAACGGCGTCTCTCCGAGGTAAACCTGAAGCTCGTCGAGACCCTGGTCTCCTACTTTCAAGGCGAGTTGACGACGGAGAACCGGGAGAAGGTCGGTTCGATGACGACGCTGATCTTACAAACCGATCCGAGCTAGGCTAGCCGTCCGTGGAGGAAGTCGCGCGCGCCACCGCGTTTCGGCCCCGATTCCACCGCAATGCCTGTACCAAGTGATTCCATCCCCACGCTATGACCTGGTGCAACCGCCGGAGATAGAACCAGCGAGTGGCGCCGCCCGGAAACACTTCACGCATGACGTTGTGACGAGGAAAAGTGAACTCGTAGAGGTAGCCTAGCTTTCCAAGAAAAGACGGGATCGAAAAAGCCACCAAGAGCTCTCCGGTTGCCTCTGCGGCCCGCCTAGCTACGACCGCATCCACGAACTTGCATTCCATTCGGTTCAAGCGCGGTAGAGAAACCCACACTCCCGGAGGAATCTTCACCGCGAGAAGTCGCTCCATAGCAGAGACTGCATAGGCGACGGGGCGCTGCGTCCGGGTTTTTTCGGCTTGGAGCAAGAGCTCTTCCCAGTCGAGTCGCCGCGATACCAGCGCTAGATCAATCAACCAGATGAGTCGGGAGAACGAGTGCTTCTGCGCGTGTACCGCGAGATGCAAAAATTGATGAGCGGGTGACAGAGTCAGTAGGCTGTTGTCGCCTGGATCCAAGGCCACCGCCTTCGCCCAGACTGCCTCGGCATCGAACTGGAACGCTAACGCTCGCCTGCGGATCCGAGACGCGTTGAGGAGGTCGGTATGGAGGTCGAACATCACCGGCCCCTTCGTGAAAAGCGTCCCCGATGAGCCCGGGGAACGGAAGCCCCGCTCAAAGAGCATATCCCGCACTCGGGGAAGGTCTGTCTCGTCCACCAGGAGATCCAGGTCGCTCAAAGGGCGTAACCCCAATTGGCCTCCGTAGGCGGTCGTGGTCAGCGCGCCACCTTTGAGAAGAACGACCCGAAGCCCCTCCCTCTGGAGAGCGGTACGAAGGGTAAGCAATTCTGCGAAAAGGCTTCCGTTGGAGACAAAAATGCCGTGGAGTGCCTTCGAGAAGGGCTCCAAGGGAAGCTTCAAATGGTGGGTTCTTGAGAGCTGCTCGAGCTGAAGCGCCAGCACGCCGCCCATACCTTCTTGCCCCGCCAACTCGAGCAGACCCGCCCAGTCCAAGGAGGGACCGATACATTCGAGGGCCTCGTCCTTCTCGGCATTGCCGAGGAAGAGTCGCCCCGCGGCGAGGAGCACGTCTCGTTCTGGGCTTCTAGCAACCACAATTATTCTGGGCCGAGGCCGTCCCCACGCACACCCCATTGCAGCACAGCTTGGAGCCGCATTGGCTTCCGGGATTACCGTTGTGGCAAGGGGCACAGTCACCCGCGGCGTTGCAGTCTCCCGTAGGCACGCAGCTCATCCCGTGCGCCGGAGTCGGTGCAACGATGGAGCTCACGACCGGCAGCATCACGGAGGCGGCGAGGCCGACTTTCTTCAACCGACGAATGAAGTCGCGCCGGGAGTACCCCTCGATGGGCGCTTTCCCTTCCAGCAAACCGACGCGCGCGAGGCGGCCCAAGGCATAGTTCACGACCTCTCGGTCGGCAGGTTCGTCGAGCTTATCGGCGAGGATGCGCGCCAACTGAGAGATAGTCGCCTTCCCATTACTGTGGCGCCATACGATCGCGGCGGCACGGTTGAGGCGATGAGCTCGATGATTCCTCAAGTCATAGACCAGAACTTCGTCGAGGAGGTTTTGCACCGCCAAATCCTTTTTCCTCCGACGAGGTTTATCGTGTTCCCTGCTCATGCTCGCTCCTTGCTGGACTAGTGCCCTACGCAGCGTTATCGAGCTCGGCCAGCATTTTCTCTAGCACTTCATCCACTTCACCCCGAGCTCCGATCAAGACCGGCGCGCGACCCACCGCGCGTTTCAACGTCTCCAGCGCGCGTTGGGGTTCTAAGCGGGCCGAGGCCGTGTTGGCCAACAACGCGAGAGCCGCTTGACCGGGAGAAAGCGTATGCGGACTCCAATTTGCCCCCGGCTTGTACTCGCTCAGAATGACTAACCCGACCGGTAGCGGTGGCCCCCCTGGGGTCACGCCCAGTTCCTCGACTAGCTCAGAGATGGAACGCCTCTCTCCTTCGAGTGTCTCGGGAGGGTGGGGAAAAGCATGGACACGGCCGCGTGAATCGAAGACCGCGTACTCGTCGGAGTAATACGTTCCCCCCGCCCTTACCAATCCGGCGACCAAAGTGCTCTTGCCGCTAAAGGTCTTGCCCGGCAAAACGATAGCCCGGCCGCGCCATCCGACCACCCCCGCGTGGATGAACACTCGCGTCTCGGAGGTTTCCGCGACGAAGAGCCGCATGTCCGAGACGAGAACCTGAAGTAAATCGTCGAGGTCCATCGTTCTCGAGATTCGTTGCGTATTGGCATAGAGAAGGTTGTACCAGCGGATCCGACTGCTGGAGCCGGTTGGTTGGTTCGGTCCAACCCGGAGCGAATACAATCGATCCACGACGCGGGACTTCGCCGGTTTCCAACCGGGGGGGAACAACGACTCGAGACGATCAAGTACTTCCACTTGGTTGACGCGAACTCCTACGCGAGTGCCGTAGGCTCGAAACGCAATCCCCGCTTCCCAACCGAGCCGATCGAGCTCTTTCATCGACGTCGAGCCTCCGTCGAGCCGTGGCAGGATCGAACGTGACAAGCGATTCTCCCTCTCTCTGCGAGTCAGACCTCGGTGTTTGGAAGACAGACGCCTCCGCCGAGATCCGACTAAAAAAGCCATCGCGATAACTACGGGTGTTTATCTGTTATTGTATCAATAGGTTACCAAAAGTACTCGATTGAGGCAAGCCACTGCCCAACCCACCTGATCTCGTTTGCGCTCGCGACCGCCGGTATATAGCCTGGGCCGCACAACAGCGGGCGTTTTAGGCGCGTTAGGGGCAGATGGGGATTCTCGAGGGAAAACGGGCGCTCATCACCGGTGGAGCTTCCGGCATCGGGAAGGCCAGCGCGCTTCTCTTCGCCAAGGAGGGCGCCGCGGTCTCGGTTGCCGACCGCGATACCGTCGGAGGCGAGGAGACGGTGCGGGAGATAGAGGAACGAGAGGGCCAGGCTCTCTTCGTCGCCACCGATGTAACCCGCGCGGAAGACTGCAAGATCGCAGTCCAGCGAACCGTGACCAGGTTCGGAGGCCTGGACCTGCTCTTCAACAACGCCGGGATAATTATTCGCCGCTCGGTCGAGGAGCTCGACGAGGCCGACTGGGATCGAGTCATGGCCGTCAACGCGAAATCCGTCTTCCTGATGTCCAAATTCGCCATTCCGGCAATGCGATCCTCCGGAGGCGGCACCATTATTAATACCTCCTCCGGGTGGGGGCTGGTGGGAGGTGCCAAGGCGGCGGCCTATTGTGCAAGCAAAGGAGCCGTCGTTGTTTTGACGAAGGCAATGGCCGTCGATTGTGGTCCGGACGGTATCAGGGTCAACTGCCTTTGCCCCGGCGATACCGATACCCCTTTGCTTCGAGACGAAGCGCGCCAACTCGCAGCACCTGAGTCCAGCTTCCTGGCCGATGCCGCGCGACGGCCGCTCGGGCGTGTCGGTTCCCCGGAAGATATCGCACGCGCGGCACTGTTCCTGGCCAGCGATGCCTCGAGCTACATCACAGGAACCACCCTAGTCGTCGATGGCGGAGGTCTGGCCGCCGGTTAGATGAACCACCCTCACCCCGGCCCTCTCCCTGAGGGATCGGTGTCCCGCTGACCACCAAGTTCGAGATCAAGGTCACCGAAGAGCCTTTCTACGTTGCCGATGCCCTCATCACTTTGTTCAATCACGCAGGACCGCATCACGATCCTCCCAGTCACCTTATAAAAGGAGGAAAGTCGACCGATCAAATCCCACTCGAGCGATTCTACGGCCCGGCGAAGTTTTTCGATTTCCGCTCCAAGACGAACGACGAGCCTCTTCTTCCCTCGGACTTCGAGAACAGGGGCGTCGAGCCCGGCGACATCGTAATCGTGTTGGTCGACTAAGAGGCCCCCACCGTCGCCGGCGACCTTCCTTCCTATGCGTACTTGTCGGGAGAGGCGGCCGAGTACCTGGCCGGCATTCCCATCAAAGCCTTCGCCTCGAACATACCGAGCCTCGGGAGCGTGAAGCGATACTTCCAGTTGATCGAAGAGGGACTCACCGGCTCGGAGAACATCTTTCCAGAGCATTACGCTTTCTTGTCCCGGGACATCCCGAATATCGAAGGCCTGGCCAATTTGGAGAGCCTAATCGGCGAGGAAGAAATTGTCTTCGTCGGCTTTCCGTTGAAGATCAAAAACGGCAACGGCGCGCCCCTGCGCGCAGCTGCCCTCGTTTATTGACGCTCGGCAACGAATTGAAGGAATCTATCGGCGGCGGTTGCGGGCTTCGAATTTTTGGAACTTCTGAACTGAAGCGATTTCGCTCAAGCCCTCGCGGATCAGCGATTCGACGTCTGGGCTCGGCTTCAAATCGAGCGCATCCATGAGATGCTGGTAGGCGGCGGTCGGCTCCCGGAAGGCGTGAAGCTGCAGGAGACCAGCATAGGCGTGCGCCTCGGCGGCACCTTGGCCCGCCGGATAGTCTCGGAGATGGCGCTGATAGACGGTGAGCGCCGCCCTGGCGTGCCCGTTCTGCGCCAGCCAATTGCCCAATGCGATCGAGTCATCTGGCTCGAGGAGTCCACGCGTTACGTTGGACGATAGCTCGAAGTAGAGTTTCGCCGCCTCATCGAACTGCTGTCCCTCAATCGCGGCGGCGACTTTTTTCCGAATGGGCGGTGCCTCCGTCTTCGGTACGCGTCGAGCGCGAAACTCTTCCGGACGCGAGCTGACCTTGCGAAGACCGGCGACCCAAGCAACCAAAACCCCCGCGAGAAAGCCGCCGATGTGCGCGCCGTGCGCCACGCCCCCGCCACCTCCTCGCGAGATCAGAAAAGGGAAAATATTGTCGAGGATGAGGTAGACCCCCAGCACCAGGCGCGAGCGCAACAGCATCGTCTGCATGATGAAAGGAAAAAAGAAAATGAAGACCCGCACTTTGTTGTGAGGAAACCATAGGAAGTAGAATCCGAGCACTCCGGAAATCGCCCCCGATGCACCCACCAAGGGAAGCGGCGACCGACCGGCGAACATCCCGTAGAACACGGTGGCAGCGACGCCGGTCGCCAAGTACCAAAATAGGTACTTGAAGGATCCCAGCCGGTGCTCCACGTTGTCTCCGTAGATCCACAGAAACAACATGTTTCCGAAGAGATGCATGAAGCCGCCGTGGAGGAACATCGCAGTGAAAAGCGTGATCAGAGAAGGGTCTACGCTTCGAAAGCCCCACGAGAAGACAACCAAGTCGTAGGCCGATATCTGTTGAATGACTTGGGTCGGCGATACGCCGGGCGGGAGGCTTTCACTCACCGCGTTCACGTACTCCTGGACCCTCGGGTCCTGCGGGTCGGCGGCATTGAAACTGAGGGGTAGCGAGATGAGAACGTAGACAACAACGTTAACGGCGATGAGAGCGTAGTTTACGTACGGAACGCCTTGGGGATTGGGCTCGTCTCCTAGCGGCAAAAACATGGCGTGCTCTCGGCCCCCTACCGGTAGTAGCGTCCAAGAACGGCGCGGCCCGACTTGGCACCGGCTACCGTTTCGCTGTCTCGCACGACGAACGTGCCATTCACTAACACGTGCTCGATCCCCTTCGAAAAGCTCAAGCCCTTTTCGAAGGTGGCGGTGTCCAGTATCTTATACGGATCGAAGACGGTGATGTCGGCGTCGCCGCCCACCTTGACACGCCCTTTATTCAACATGGAAGGAGCGATCCCCTCCAACCGCCGAGCCGGCATCAGCGTCATCTTGCGGAGGCCTTCCATCAACGTCAGGACTCCTTGTTCGCGGACGTATCGGCCGAGGACCCGAGAGAAAGTACCGGCGCCGCGCGGGTGGGCGCCGGGCGCATAGGGCATGCCATCCGAGCCCACCATCACGAAGGGAGTACTCATCGCGAGCTCGATCCATTCCGGCTTCATCATGTGGATGATGACCACGCCCCCCTTCTCTCGGTACGTTTCGAAGGCTTCCTTGTTGAGTCGCTCTCCCGTATCTTGCCACTGAAGATCCTCGTAGGAGATCTGCAGGCGCTCTCGCCATCCCTCGTCGAAAATCGCCGATTGCAAGAAGGTGGACGCGGCGGTGTAAGGATAGGCTTCCGTGGTCACGTCCAAACCCCTCTGCTGCGCCCCCGCAATTAACTCGAGAACAGTCGGCAGCTCCCAGAGACTCATGCTGTTGACGTGGACGATGTGGAGAGACGCGCCGGTCGCAGCCGCGTTGGCAATCACCTCTTGCATCGCATCGATCCTCATGGCCCGGACGTGAGTGAAGATCGGAACCTCCCAGTCTCCGGCCATTTCAAAGACCCGATAGACCTCCTCACGCGTTGCCCCCGGGAAGTATTGATGCTCCATGCCAATTCCGAGGGCACCTTCGCGGAGCCCTAACTCCAGTTTTTCCTTCAAGCGAGAGAGCCCCTCGAGACCCAGGGGCTCATAGGCACCTTTCATGAGCGCCAAGTAGTCAGCGTCCTCGAAGAGTCGATTCCCCAACTCCCTTCGAACCTTGTTCGCCAACGCTTCGAATTCCGGCATCACGGTGGTCCGCACCATGCCGTGGCCGACGCTGGCACCAAAGTTGATGAGCGCCTTCCCCTCCCGCGAGCGGATGAAGGCGCCGACGAACGGCATCCCCCCTTCGAGCTCGAGCGCCGTGGTGACGCCGTCGTGAACCTGAAACTCATTGGCTTCGTTGGTTTGGCCGTGGGCGTGCAGGTCGATGAAACCCGGGGCGACGACCAAACCCCGGACATCGAGGACGGTTACACCCTCGAGAGGTTGGGCGGAAATCTCAGAAATCCGATCGCCGCGGATGCCGACGTAGCGGACGGCATCCAGACCGCTCTCCGGATCCATCACCCGACCACCGGCCAGGACGATATCGAACTGTGTTGGCGGAGATTGTGAGCAGAGGCCACGCGCGGGAAACACGCATAAGCCGACCAGAGACAAAGTGAAAAAGTAACGGCGGGTGAGTCTTCGCATCTTCTTGCTAGTTCAAATCAGAGAACGTGGTCTCTGCCTTTTCGATGAAGGGACCTCGCCAATTCGGGAACCGGTCCCGAAAAATATGGTCCCGTCCGTAATGCTCCTCGAGAAGCCGTCCCTTGGCCGTCCCTCCCTTCCAGAGGTCATACTCGGGGACCGCGTACGTCTCGAAGAAGGCGGTCAATCTCTTGTCGAGCGCTTCGACGATCTCTCGGTAGGCGGGATCGCCTACTAGATTGACGGTTTCACCGGGATCGGCCTCCATGTCAAAGAGGGTATCGGGCTCCTCTCGATCGAAACGCTTCATGTACTTCCACTTGGGCGTTCGGACCACCCGCAAGGTGACGAACTCGAAAAAGACGGCATCCCCAAGGTCTAGATCCTCTCCACGTAGGAGTGGCACGTAGCTCTTCCCCGGTGTGTTCTCGACCGTCATTTCACTCATCCCGAGATAATCGAGGACGGTCGGGAAAAAGTCGTATTGCCCGACGAGTCGATCCGTCTCAGCGCCTGCAGGAATACGCCCCCGGTGTCGAAAGACCAAAGGAACCTGCATATGGACGTTCGAGACCGTAAATGGAAACGACCAGGAAGTGTTACCCCAGAAGCCATGCTGCCCGTAAGAGGCCGCCTGGTCAGACGTATAGATGACCAGCGTATTGTCATCGAAGCCGTGCTGGCCGAGCGCCTCCATCACTCTCCCCACTCCATCGTCGACCATGGTCGTCTCGGACGCAGTGTTGATGACTGCGGCTCGGTTGGTAAGCGCATCGATCGCCTTCGCCGCCGTCGTTCCTTCGTCGATCATCACGTCCGACGGTCCTCTGCCTCGCGCCCATCTCATCACATAAGGATGGGGTGTGGACTCCCGGGCGAAGTCGGGCGTGTGCGCCTCGTAATAAGCCGCGTGACGGGTTCGCGGCTCCATGTTCACGGTGGGAGGCAGCATGTACGGGCCGTTGTAAGAGAGGTACAAGAAGAAGGGCCTGTCGTCGGTCTGGCGCGAAATGAAGTCGACCGCCTTGTCGGTCCAGAAATCGGTGAGATGCTTCGCGACCGTGTACGTTTCGCCGTTGTCGATGACCGACTGGTCGTAGAAGGTCGTGGTGTGCCCGGAGGGAAACGTGACCCCATACTGGAAGCCAAGCTGCGGCTTGGCAGCCTCCCCTAGATGATACTTGCCGACGAGACCGGTGCTGTAACCGGCCTCGGACAGGGTCTGGGGCAAGGAGCGGAATTCCTCGATGCCCGACCACCCGGAAACGTCGGTGGCGCCTGGAAGAGCTACGTGGATACCGGTCTGAGACGGGATGAGCCCGGTTAGCAGTGTCGCCCGTGTCGGAGAACACACGCCATTCACCGCGAAGGCGTAATTGAATCGGATCCCTTCCTCGGCCAAACGATCGATGTTCGGTGTCTTGATCTCGTTGTTGCCATAGGTACCGAGCAACGAATGACTCTGGTTGTCCGAGAGGATCAGAACTAGATTGGGAGGACTGGACGAGTCTTCTGTGGCGCAGCCGAACGTCCCGACCACGGCTAGAAGAGAGAGGAAGTCGCGTATTCGAGGCAATGGATTGCTTCCTTGGCATTCGTGCGCGATTATCGTAATGGCCGCGCCGAAGCGCGCAGAATACCCGTGAGCCTTCTTAGTAGCAAGAGCGTTCCCTCGACGGGGATCGAAGTGTCTAGCTGAGGAAATCGGCTGGATCGACACGCTGCACTTCATTCACGGTGTCGAAATCGCTATCGGTGGACAGGAGCCGGCGCAGTCCTCCCTCCTCCATCGCGGCGATATGGATGGCATCCCGGGCGGTGATGCTGCCGTATTGGAGCAAGAGCTCGCGGGCCCGCGCGGTGGTTCGCTCCGACACCGAGAGTACCTCGTCGCACAATTGTGTCGCCGCGCTGTAGACCTCGCGAGCGACCTCGGGCTTCTGAAGGGTGAAATAGCGGTGCAGAATCTCCTGCAGGACCTCCGAGTCCGTTACCAGGCTCACCCGTTGATCGACCGCTGCTTGTAGCGCGGCCCGACAAGACTCACGGAGAGAGTGAGGCCCACCCGCAGCGTACATCAGAACATTGGCGTCGAGGAAGTAGGCGTCAGGCTTTGTTTTTCCCGATGTCCGTCTTGAGACCACCGTACTGCTGCTTCCAGTCGCCGTAGATTTCAGGAGCCGCCGTCGGTGCAAGCGAAAGGAGCTTCTGCAGCGCCCTCCGCTTGACCCGCTCCGCCTCAGGCGTGAGGCAATACTTCTGGATTGACTCGCGGACCAAACCCGCGAGCTTCTTGCCGTCCCTGCGCGCGATGCGTAACAACTCCTGATACTGCGCTTCGTCGAGTGTCACTTGGATCTTCTTGGTTTTGGACACTTTACTCTCCTGCTAAAAGGGTATAAATATTTGACACATGTGTCAAGTCTTTTGTGTCACTTAATTTATTGAAACCCCAGGCCAATCGGGCTCGTGAACGAGAGAGAGGCCCAGGACGACCGCGCGAACTCGTGTTTTATGAAGGAATTAGGCGTATCGACGCCTGGAGCCGGCGGTGATGGAGCCAAACTAGGAAATTGCCGCCAGATACAGGTGGCCAGGCGCCGGTGTTTTGCTGGGCCTTGTGGTACGATTTAGGGTGGAAGGCCCGCCCCTAGGCCTGCGTGCCGCGAGGCTAACAAGCCGCTGAAAGCAGCTTTCGAAAATGGCAGCCATACCTAGGCGGATCGATCTGCCCGTCCCCTACCCGGTACTCTTGAAATCGGCCCTCACTTCCGGCCGCGGGCAGCTCGTCAACGTCTCTTCGGATGGTGTCTACGTCGCCACGCGGATGCTTCTCCTCCCCCAGGCGCAGGTGAGCATGCTCATCATCCTGCCGGAGATGAAACATTCCATGAAGGCTGAGGCGCTCGTTACGTGGGAGAACCGAGGGGCCGTGCGTCGCGGAGGTTTACCTCCGGGCTACGGGCTGCGCTTTATCAAGCTCCCCGAGGAGACCGCGCACAAGATCCGGGAGCTTCTGGACACGGCAACGGATCCGTCGCCCACGATGCCCGTAGGACAGAAATACAGCGACTACTTTCAAGCCGAGGAAGAGCAACCCGAGGGGCCTCCCTATCCACTCCAGGAGGAATCGCTTCTCCACCACGCTACCGACCAACCCGGAATATTCTCGCTTTCATACGACCGGACCCAGGAGGCATGGGTTGGCAGGGCGGACCACAGTCTTCGAGGTACTCTCGCGAGCTTCGTCGGCGAGTATGCCTACTTCTACTGTGAGGTCATCGAGGACGCGACGGAGCGCTTCCATAGCGAGTGCAAGAGCTATCACCGCCTGGGAGGCGAGCGGGGGCAGCTAGACAACCTAGACCATCCCACACCACCTTCAGGTTCCGGCCTCGAGTGTCCCGTCTGTGTGCAAACCGCGCCGGCGCCGCCACGCGCTTAGCCACTCCTTCTCATCACGAACTCCGGTTTGATCTCTCGGAGGGATGGCGTGCCTGCAAGCTGCATCGCGCGGACGAGCTCGGCACGCAGAAGATCGAGCACTTGTTCAACGCCAGACTGACCAAAGGCGGAAAGCCCCCACACGTAGGGTCGGCCGATGCAGATGGCGGCGGCGCCAAGAGCCAATGCCTTGAAGATGTCGGTTCCTCGGCGGAAGCCACCATCGATGAGAACCGGGAGCCGACCTTGAACGGCCTCCAAGACTTCCGGCAAGCATTCCATGGTCCCCCGGTTGCTCTCTTCCTGTCGGCCACCATGGTTGGAAACGATGAGCCCGTCCGCACCGTGCTCCACAGAAAGCTTGGCATCTTCGCGCGTCACGATTCCCTTGAGAAGAACCTTCATTCGAGTATTCGCCTTCAACCAGGCGACGAAGTCCCAGCTCAGACTCGGATCGCCAATGGAACTCGGGAGCGGTTTGCCCCTGAAGTTCCCCACCGGATCGGGATCAGATGACAGCAGCGCAGGAATGTAGCCGATTGCCCGCTCCCGGCTAGCGATGACCGGCAGGTCTACGGTGAGAGCAACGACCGGACAGCCCGCTGCCTCCGCTTGACGCAGCAGGTCCCGAGTCGCATCCCGATCCGTGGTTGGATAAAGCTGAAACCAGACCGGCCGGCCACTCGCTTCCGCGATCTCGCCGATCGAATAACTGGAGGCGGTGGAGGCGATCATCAAATGTTTCTTCGCGGCTGCGCCTCGAGCGGAAGCCAACTCCCCTTCCGGATGCATGGGCCGTTGCAACCCCACCGGCGCCAGGATAATCGGCGTCTCATGAGTTTCCCCAAACAACCGCATACTCGTGTCGACCTTGCTCACATCCACGAGTCGTCGAACGCGTAGTTGCAACCGATCAAAGGCCTCGCGATTGGCACGCATCGTTTTCTCATCGTCGGCCCCACCCGCAATGAAGTTGTAGACCGGCTTGGGCAGCCTGCCTCGTGCCACGGGCTCGAACTGGAAGACATTTATGGCTTCCGCAGCGGTACCGGGAAGCTCTTCCTGGAGCGCGTTCGCGAGGCCGGTCGCGAAGTAGCCGATAAGTGGTGAGTAGGCCAAGAACCGCAAGAACTCTCTGCGAGGGTTTGCCTCCATCACTCCTCCCTACCGTTGTAACTGGGATTCGACACTCGCCTCGGAAAAACCCCAGATGCTTACGTGCGGCTCGACAGCCAACCCGACTCCCACGAGAAGTACGCCCACCACGGGGAGAATGAGTTTCATTATCGGCTGGCGAGTCCGCCAGCGGTTTCTCCGCCGTCCATCGTATAAACATGTCCGGTAATAAAGGCCGCATCGTCGGAGGCGAGGAAGGCGAAGAGAGCGGCGATTTCCTCAGGCTTGGCATGGCGGCCCAGCGGTATCTTTTGATTCACCGCGCGCAGCTCCTCTTCGGAGTATTCGGCTTGCTGCATCGGCGTCAGGACGTAGCCGGGGGCGACCGCGTTGACTCGCACCTTCGGCGCAAGCTCGAGCGCCATCGATCTCGTGAGCGCGATGACACCGGCTTTGCTCGCGTTGTAGTCGGCGTAGTACGGATAACCGAAGCGACCGTTGGTCGATGCGGTGTTCAGGATAACGCCACCTTCTCCCTCAACCCCCTCAATCATGCTGCGCGCTGCGGCCTGCGCCACGTAGAAGACTCCGGTGAGATTGACCGCAAGGACACGATCCCATTCCTCGGCGGTGATATCCAAGAAAGAGTGGCGGATACTAATCCCCGCGTTATTGATCACGACGTCGACGCCGCCCATGACATCTTTCGCCTCGCCGAAGGCGCCCCGAACCTGGTCTAGGTTCGAAACGTCGCAAACGATTGAGCCAGCGAGCTCCGGAACCCCGTCAGCGAACTTCCTTCCCGCCTCTTCGTCGCGATCCAGAATCACCGTCCGTGCCCCTTCCTCAAGGAAGCGATGGGCAGTTGCCGCGCCGATGCCGCTCGCACCGCCGGTGATCAGGACCCTCTTTCCCGTCAGACCTCGCATGTCACCCCCGCCCGCTCACTGCTCCCTCACTCGCTGCGGGCTAGATCGTCCAACGACTCGCCGATTGCAACCACGGCGGCGTCGATGTCGGCGTCCTGGTGGGCCAGACAGGTTACCGAGTGGAGGGCGGCGGAGGGGCTGATGTAAACGCCTCGCCGAATCAGGCTGTGGGCGAAGCGCTTGAACTTGGCCGCATCTACATGTGCACAGTAATCGCGATAGTTTCGAATGACAGGTTGTTCCGTGAACATCACCTGAAGCATCGGGCCGACTCCCTGAACGATCGCCTTCACCCCGCTAGCCTCGATGGCATCAGCGATTCCCTTCTGTAGCCTCACCCCCAATTCGTGAAGACGTCGAAAGCCACGATTATCGTCTCGCGTCAGCTCGTCGAGACTCGCCTGCACGATGTGCAGCCCGAGCCGAGGGGCGTTCTGCGTGCCGTAGTGAAGCACGCCGCCCCATCGAAAACCATCCATGATCTCGGCAGAGCCGCTGATCGCAGCCACCGGGTAGCCGCAACCGAGTGCTTTACCGAAGGTCGTAATGTCGGGTCGAACGTCATAGATCTCGGCGCAACCGCCCGCGGCGACGCGAAAGCCGGTCACCGTTTCGTCCATGATCATGAGGATCTTGCGATCCCGCGTCAGTTCCCGAACGTGTTTCAAGAAGCCTGGTTCCGGAGGAATGACTCCGATGTTCGCCATGATCCCTTCGGTGATCACCGCAGCAAGCTGCCCCGAGTGAGAATCGATCGCGCGCTCGAGGGCGTCGGGGTCGTTCCAAGGAACGACGATGGTGTTGGCGAACGCTTCCGAAGGCACGCCCGAGCTGTCTGGAATCGTCACCGGATCATGAGGATGCCCGAGGGAACTGATGGCATGAGGGTGAGAGCTGAGCAGAAAATCATCGTACCAACCATGGTAGTGCCCCTCGAATTTGATGAATTTGCTCCGTCCGGTGATGCCGCGCGCCAGACGAATGGCTGCCATGGCGGCTTCGGTGCCGGTGTTCGCGAATCGGATCCTCTCTGCACCGGGGACCATGCCCACGAGTTTTTCTGCAACTTCCACTTCGACCGCCGACGCAGTGGCGAAGAGGCTTCCCCCGGAGATCGTGTCGCGGACCGTCTCGACGATTCGCGGATGGGCATGCCCTAAGGGCAAGGCCCCATAAGCGAGCATGAGATCGATATACTCGTTGCCATCGACGTCATAGAGTCGGCATCCTTCGCCCCGATCCATAAAGATTGGATGGGGTTCGTAATTGATGCGTCCCCGCGATGGTGAGCTTACGCCTTCGACCAAGACATCGAGAGCTCGCGTATACCACTCGGCCGATTTGTCCGTTGGAACCATTGCACTCCCCTCGACGTCTACCTCGTTTGATTCACATAGGTATCGAAGCAACGATGCAAGTCGCTCGCCGCCGCCTCGACCTCCTCGAACCGCATCCGTGGCCAATCGTATCGCAAAAACTCGCGCAGTATACCCGCCGTTTTGTCGGTGAAGACAACCGTTCCATCCTCTTCAATCGATTCGATGCCGTCCCATCGATGAGACGCGCGATTCACCTCTACCGCATCCTCCTTTTGCCAGGTAGGCGGGAGATCCAAGCGCACCGTTCGGTCCTGTACAACCACCGGGTAGCCACCCGGCAAGCCCGCAGGGGCGGGAAGGTGCATGCTGGTCGTTTTCTCGGACGGCTCCAGAAAAGCGCGAATGGCGGAGATGAAGGTGCCAACGGTCAGAAACTGGAACTCCAATCCGGCCGGCAATCGGTACTCCCCCAGCAAGATCGACCGCAGATCCGAATCAGACATGACACTCCCACCATTCACTTCCGCCGCCACGAGGAACGGTGGGGGCTCGCCACCGTTCTGCGATCGAGTAAACACGTAGGGCTGGAGGGCGTGATGCGCGGCTAGCCATACCCGCACGTTGGTTGCTTCCACCGACAAACGATCGGCAATCAAACACTGGAGCTTAGGAACAAGCTCGCATACGTTCCCGACACCGCCCGTCGGCGCCAGTCCTTGCGTCGCCAGGATCGGATTGACGACGTCCGGGTAGGGAGCCGAGAGGATCGGCGTGCCCAACTCCGATTGTTTCCAGGCTTTCATGAACCGGATCATCGGTAGCAACTGGAACGGAAGCCACGCACCGAACCCCGCCGGTCGAAGTGGGTCGGCCAAGCGTGCCTCGACCTCATCCAGGACCCACCAGGATTGAATGCTGGGGGCCGCCAGCGTCACGTCGGGTCGAAGCGTGGCGAGGGTTTCCGCGGACGCCGCGACATCGTTCAGATCGAACTCAACCACTCGAAGAGTCGGGAAGAAGCCTTCGGCGGCGGCTCCCATGCGGGCAAGGTGGACGCCGGGCATGGCGCGCTCGGGATTGCGCGTGGCGACGATGATCTCTGCGATTCGCCGCCGGCGAGCCAGGATCTGAAGGACTAGGCTGTTCAGCTTTCCGAGACTGACCAATAGGATACGGCTTGTCCGAGCGCTGGGCACGTCTAGCTCAAGTTGACTTTAGCCTCGGCAAAAAGCGCACCTGCACCGCGCCGCGCCGCGAACACCGCCGCGGTAAGGAGCGCGCAGGCCAGACCGAAGAGCGCGATGCCCAACAGTTGGAGCCAACCGGCCATGCCCGACGGCTGCAATAGTGCTGCAAGCGGCGTCATAATGTCGAAAGACAACGCCTCTGCCCTCATAGTCTTGAGCGCAGCGAGGGCCACCACCACTAGGCTGGCACTTACCGCTCCGGCGATACCCCCTAGCATCCCTCTGAACGAGAGCTGTTTGGCAGATAGGGGCTCGAGCTTGGAAGGCGGTCTCACCTCGAACTTAGGCTCGCGGACGCCGAGAGGGACGAAGCGCGACAGCAACACCAGTCCGGGGATCGAGCAGGGGATCGTAAACAAGAAGAACATCCTCCAACCCATCGCATCGACGAGAAAACCGCTGATTGGGCCGGCGAGAATGCGCGGAAGGCCGAACAGACTCGTAAAGAGCGCGTATTGGGTCGCGGAGAAACGCTTCTGCGTCATGCGCAGTAGCAGAACCGAGTAGGCCCCAGTCCCCATGCCGGATGTCAGCAGCTCGAAACCGGTCGCTCCGTACATGAGTGGGCGACTGAACTCGCTCCCCGCCAGGATGAAATAGCCGATGTTCGAGAACGCCTGAAGAAGTCCGAAGGCCCACAGCGAAGGGCCCAGACCGATCACCGTGGTCACCGCACCACCGAAGAATGCGCCCACTATCGTAGCGACGGCTCCCACTGAAGCGAGCGCCACGCCGCGATCGAAAGCGTTGTACCCCATATCGATCAAAAACGGTCGGGTCAGAGACTGAGCCAACTGGTCGGCGAATTTGTAAAAGAAAACGAATGCGAGGATCTCGAGCGCGCGGTGGCGGCTCAGAAATCCCAGGAAGGGTAACCAGACTGCGTCGCGGAGCGTTCGCGGGGCAACCAATTTCTCCTCGGGCTCCGGGGCTTTCCACGTGATGACGAGCATCGGCAGGTAGGCCAACGCCAGACCGATGTTGACGAGCGACCAGGAGTAGGCCGCCGCCAGCGTGATGCTCAGACCGCCGGCAAAGAACATGGCGGCCCGGTAGACAGCGATGCGGGCGCCCACCGCCACACCCTGCTCGGCCGGACGGAGGACATCCACCGCGTAGGCATCGATGGCGATGTCTTGGCTCGCTGACGCGAAAGCGATGGCCAATGCCAGAGCACCCACCACCCAAACCGAGTTCGGGTGATCGCCCACCCCGGCGAGCATCAATGTCGACACGAACAGGGCGACCTGGGCGATAGCCGTCCATCCGCGACGGCGACCGAGGAACGGGGGGACGTACCGATCCATGAAGGGCGACCAGAGAAACTTGAAGGTCCAGGGTGCTTGCGCCAGGGTGATGATGCCCACGACACGGATGTCGACGCCGATATCTCGCATCCAATCGGGGATGGCGTACCATACGAGGCCAAGGGGCATCCCGGAAGAGAAAGAGAGAAGGGAAACGAAAAGCGTGCGTCGCGACTTTGCGGCCGCGATCAGACTGTCCCAGGTTTTAAGTCGGCGCCGGTTTTCGCTCACTAGGGATTCAACTCCGGGACCGGTAGATTTCTTCAACTTGGTCGAGCTCGGACAACTTCCTGGAGTCATCCCAATTCAACTCGCCGGCCATGATGGTGGCACACGATTTCAAACACTCGTCCCCCGGGTGCCCGGCCGAGCCAAGCTCCGTGCGCCGGAGTACGACGCTCGCGAGGTCCATAGCCTGCTCCTCCCGGATCGCATGAATCACTTCCGCTCTCAACACGGTCGCGCCTTCCTTCACGGGCTGGGCGCATGCGGGATCTTCATCGATGTACGCCAGAATTCGTCGGCATTCTGAGCCATAGGTGTAAACGAGGTGACGCACGATGTCATCGTTTAGACCATGAGGTTTTCGCTTCGTCTCATGAGCCAGGAAATCCGAGAAACTCTCAACCGCCCCTCCGTAAACGGGAGTGCTGGAGGTGCGGGATGAGGGAGCCTTCCTTCCAAGCATGTGGAAGACATGTGTGACCGCCTTTTCCGCCACGTCACGCGCCGTGGTGTACTTGACGCCCACCATACTAACGAGTCCTTCCAAACCCTCTCGGCGGTGATCGTGAATCCGATATTGTTTGACCAGATTGACTGGCGCGACGCCGTTGCTGTTGTCTTTGTTGTTCTTGTTGTCTTTGTTGTCCGGGGGCACCATCGGGAGGAGCCCGCGGTGCACGAGACGCACGTCCTCGCGACGAAGTTGGGCGGCTGGATAGCCACTATTGACTTCGTCCAAGAGCTCTTGGACGTCCTCTTCCTTTGCCTCGAAGTCGTCGGGATCCCCGTCATAGACGGCGTGCCTCGTGCCGACCATCGAAAAGCCGCGCCAAGGAATGACGAATAGAATCTGTTTGCGCTTGCTGGTCACCCCCACCGCGACATCTTTTACGATGGGTCGGGTGACGAGGTTCATCGCCTTCGAGAAATAGAAAAAGCGGGGTCGACTCGTGCCCTCCAAACCATCGAGCATGCGATCCACCCAGGGACCCGCGGCGTTCAGGACGACGCGTCCTTGGATCTCGAGCTCCGTTTGCCCGATACGATCTTTTGCCGTGATTCCGCGCACTCGGTTTCCATCGCGAAGGAAGCCCGTCGCTTCGACGTAATTAGCAACGCGTGCGCCGGCCTCGTCGGCCGAAAGGACAAACGATAGTGTCAAACGGTCGGAGTTATGAATCTGCGCGTCATACCAGAGTGCCGCTCCGGTCAAGCCCCGTTCCTCGACACCGGGCACCAATCGACGGCACTCGGCGCGTGAAACGGTCCTGCCCGGAGGAAGGAATTTCCCGGGATCGAGATTCCGGTTCCGATCGAAGCTCACCACGTCATTCAAGAAGAGGGCGGCTGACAGAATGGAACGACGACGAATCCCCTTGCGGTAGGTCGGCAGAAGAAACGGGAGCGGATGGACGAGGTGTGGGGCTATCCGCATGAGGGTGCGCCGCTCCCGGACCGACTCGCGCATGCGGGGCAGATCGGCGTGTTGAAGATAGCGGAGGCCGCCGTGAACCGTCTTTAGGTTGTTGAAGGAAGTGGCCCCGCCGAAATCCCCTTTATCCACCAGGGCAACCGAGAGCCCCCGGAGAGCAGCATCCCATGCCGCGGCCGCTCCGTAGACACCGGCCCCGACGATGACTAGATCGAACTCCTGGTTTTCGAGAGAGGAGAGGTCTCGCTGCATTCTGCTAAACAGATACTATAATAAAGTCCACGCTTGGAGGTTGAATGCCGTCGGAGACCGCCACAACGATCGATCCCGCTTCGCAGCTGGGACGAGTCCAGGAATACTGGAACGAGCGGATCCACGACCTTGAGATGACGTCCCACGAGCCCGGGACCCGAGAATTCTTCGCAGATCTCGACGAATATCGATTCGACAAACTACGGTATCTCCCCAAGCTGGTCGATTTTTCCGGCTATAAAGGGAGGCGTCTACTCGAGGTCGGTTGCGGAATCGGAACGGATTTGGTTCGCTTCGCCAAAGGAGGAGCGCAGGCCGTTGGAGTCGATTTCTCCAGTACTGCCCTCGATCTTGCCCAGAAGAACGCCGATTGCTCGGAGGCCTCGGTCGAGCTTCATCTTGCCAATGGAGAAGACCTCCCCTTCGATGACGGCTCCTTCGATGTCGTCTATGGCCACGGTGTCTTGCAGTACACCGCCGATCCCGAAAAGATGGTCGCAGAGTGCCGCAGAGTCTTGGTGCCCGGCGGTCAAGCCATCTTCATGGTCTACAATCGCATCTCTTGGTTGAACGCGCTCTCCAAGCTGATGAAGGTTCCGCTCGAGCACGAGGACGCGCCGGTACTACGAAAGTTCTCAATTGGGGAGTTCAAGCAGTTGTTGAGCGGATTCGCCAGCGCCCGCATCGTACCCGAGCGGTTTCCGGTCCGCTCGCGCCTTCATGGAGGATGGAAGGGCTTCGTCTACAACAACCTCTTCGTTGGCCCCTTCCAACTCCTGCCACGGCCCTGGGTGCGGCCGCTAGGCTGGCACCTGATGGGTTTTTGTCAACGCTAGTCTGTCCGTCGCTATTCCTTCACCTTGAATGACGGTCCGCTCTTGATGGCGAAGGTTTGCCCGTCGAAACTCGCCTCGACCGAGTGATCCTGCTTGTAGGTTACGTCGTCACCCCTGACCGAGAACCAGCGGCCGGCAGTGAGACGAACCGAGTCCCCATCTCGAACGAACGTACCCGATCCGGCGATCGCCTCGCCTTCCGGTGTGGCGACAAAGATGAAATGGCCGTCGGTCAGAGCCAGATATCCACGGTCGAGATTCACGATTTGAGCGGACCCATCATCTACCCTCTTGAACTTCTGGATGGTGCTCGTGCCGAACGTGACGGTAAGCTCGTCGCCGGCTCGCTCAACAACCAAATCGTGCTGCCCCTCCCGATTTTCGGCCAGCGGCTTCTCCGCATTGGGGAACACTACCAGACCCAAGTCGGCAAAAAGCTTGAGAGCATCCCCGTCTACCTGATAGGAGCCGGCGTGCGCTTGCCCCACTTGCTCCTCGAGTGGCCCCGCTCCACCGATCGCCTGTTGGACGAAATAGCCGTCCTGAAAAAGGAAGAAACCTACGATGGGCGTTTGATCCTGCCCCCCGGATTGAATCGTCGTATAAGCCCAAAGACCTTGTACCATCTCTTCGACCGACTCCTCTGATTCATGTGCCACCGTACTCGCCGAGGCCAGCAGCGCCGCGAGCACTACCGTGAGACGCAATCGTTTCATTAGGCCTCTCCTTTCGCTGCTTTCAGCGCGGACCTTAACAGCGACGCTCGGTCGGTGTCAATCCCCTTTTAAATTGCTCGGTTCGGCTATAATATGCCCCTCGAAGAGGAGGTGTCATGAAGAAGTTGGTGCTCATCGCTGTTCTCGTTTTATTCTCCCCAGCCTTGGAAGCCTCGGAAAATAGGCTCGTCGGCGCCTGGGACACGCATTCCTATGTCATCGAAGGCAAGAGCCATGCGCTGGACGGCATTATCATTTTTACAGAGAACTACTTCGCAGGCACCGCCTACTCCAGCTTCTCGGGCGGAGAAATGGACGACTCCAACGCTAACGCTGGAACCTACACCATCGAGGGAAACAACGTCACTTTCCAGCAACAGGTGCAGATCCACATCCGCCCCGGCGACGAGAAGGAACCTATCTTCTACGGGAAGGATGTTCCGGAGGCGGCGACCTTCGAAATCGACGGAGACGACCTAACCATCTATTTCCCGTCAGGCACTAAATACCTCGCCAAACGCCTGGAATAGCGCCGTCTGGCGAGCTTGTTGATGGCACCGTCCTATTTTGACGGCCGAACACCCTGATCTGCCTAATCACTGCCTTCCCTTCCACCTAGCCCGGCTAACGCTTCCCGCGCTTCGTCAATCTCCGCCACGGGTGTATCGGCGTCTCCCCAGAAGGTGAGGAATTGCTCGTACATCGCCTTGGCCTCGCTATCCCGCCCCATCTGCTCGTACAGTTTTCCGAGCTGGTAGTGGGCCTTGACGTAATGGATGGGTATATCGAGTCGGGCATCGGTGAGCTCGATGAGGCGGACCAGCTCCTTCTCGGCTTCTTCGTGTCTGCCCGATGCTGCGTAGGCGCGAGCCAGCGTCTCCCTATAGAGGGGATGGTCGTAGGATTGAATCGCCAAGGGGAAATTGACGAGCGCGTCGTCCGCCCGCCGGCGCGCCAATAGGATTTCCCCATTGAGATGATAGAAGCGACGGATGTGGGGCGCGAACTCTTCCTGCAGCGTGGCATCTCCGATGATCCTCAGCTGGTTCCCGGCCTTGTGCAGTCGGCCTTGCTTGATCTGCAACAGCCCCATCAAGTGTTGCAGATCGAGATTGAGGTCGCTCACCGAAGGCGCAAGCAGCAACGCCTCCCCGTAGGCTTCCGCCGCGCCGTCCAACTCCCCGATTTCGCTCAGGAAGTAGCCCACGTACAGGAGTCGGTGCGCTTCGGCCTTTGAATCTCCCCTCTTGGACGCGAGCTCCCGCCCAGCTTTCTTGCTGGCCGTAGCCTCCTTGAAGCGTCCCTGGTACAAATCGATGAGCGCCAGCTCGTCGTAGGCTTTTTCGCGAGTCTCGGACGCTTGTCGTCGGAGGAGCGGCTCCACCGTACGGCGCGCTTCGTCGAACTCGCCTTGCAACACCGCAGTTCGCGCCAGCTCGATTCGAACCTCGACACTTTGCTCCTCCAGCCTCGCATTGAAGAAGGCGCGAGCACCGTCGAAATCCGCTTTGCGTCTCGATAGAATTCCATCCGCCAGAGCACCACGTGGCTCCGGCAGCCCACCATACGGCACATCGGTCGGGGGCGAGACTCTCCACCGCTCGCGGCCCTCCTGGACGAAGTCTGCGAGTACTGTGGCGAGGGCGTTCAGATATTCACCACCCGCCTCGGCGGTCGCGGCCCGCGGATCCCCAAAGACCCCGTTCGGCGTTACGCTCTGAGTCCCCTCTGCGCGTTTGTTCTTGCACCGACACCGTACGCGTCACCCATGAACCCAATCTCAGCCTCGCCCATCCGTACAAGATCCGGTCTTGCCGCGAGCACGATGGAAGTCTCCGACCCTCCGGCATGAGAACCGGCAACTTCCAGATCGATGCCCAATCGCTCGCTCGTCGATGTCAATGCGCCGATGTAGCTGGCCGCATCGGAGAAAGCCATGATGTTGAGGTAAGGATAGAAATTCGAAAGCTCGTGAGCCGCACGTTCGACCGTGCTGAAGTTTCCACCATGCGTGGGAATGAGGGCAATGTGACGGAACCCGTGCCATGCCAAGCTGTGAACATATTCTCGCAGGAGTGCGACGAGAACCTCGCTGCGCGCACTGAGAGTGCCGGGGAAATAGAGATGATGCGAAGACGCCCCGATACGGATATTAGGTGCCACCACGGCTCGCCCGATCCGCTTAGCGATCCCAGGACCGAGAAAGTCGCCGGTAACCGAGTCACTCGCTAAGGCGATCTGAGGGCCATGCTGTTCTGTGGCGCCCACAGTGACGATCACAGTGTCCACACCGCTATCGATCGCGTCACGAACCTCCACCCAGGTCATTTCCTCGAGCGCGACACCCGCTGTTTGGCCGTACGCAATCGGTGATGACACCGTCAGGATCCCTATGGCCAACGCGATAACAAATCTCATTTCAAGCCCTCCTCTCCAAGGTTGCCGATGCCGGCGGTTAGAAACGGAATCCACCCGAAATAGCCGATCTGTACCAGGCTATAACCGCGCGCCCGCCCCAGGTACTCCGGAAGCCAAAACACGAAGAACCACCACGTCGGATCGGCACCCATTCGGGCGAGTATGGCTCCCCATACCTTTCTCTGACGTAGGAGCAAACGCCAGGGCGGACGCTCCTGCGAAACGGGCTCGACTTCCTGAAGGATCGTCCCCTTGTCCGCCGTTGTGAGGCGAGGATGTTCCCCAGGCGGCCAGTAGATGCTCAGCCAGGCCAAAAGCCAAACGAACCCGAGCGATCCAGTAATTAAGAATGCGGCCCGCCATCCCCATTGCAGGGTGATGAAGATCACGATCGGCGGAGCGACCATCGCGCCCACGCTGGTGCCCGATCCCCATATGCCGATCGCCGATGCTCGGTCCCGGGCCGGGAACCACTCCGTAACGGCTCGCGTCATGCAGGCCAACTGCCGGCCTCCCCCATCCCCAAGAGAAACCGGAAGACGGCGAACCCCACCGCACCACGTGCCGTGGCGTGGAGCATGCCGGCTATGGACCACCAAATAATAGAAAGCGTAAAACCGCGCCGAGTTCCCCACCGATCCATGATCCAACCGGAACCGGCCAGCATGAAGGTGTGTAGGCAAGCAAGAAGGAAAAAACGATGCGAGAGTAATCGACGTTCGAGAGCCCTAGCTCGTCACGAATGATGGGTGCGTTGACGGAAAGGACCTGCCGATCGATGTAGCTGATGACGGTGGCCAGGAACAAGAGCCCCACGGTCACCACCCGGTTGTTGCGGATCTGGGCTCTCGTCCCGCTCATCCCCCCCATCAGTGACCGGCCAACGTATCACCGACTAGCGAGCGATTCCAGCACCTTGCATCCTATGTAGGGAATTCCGCCTCCGATCCTACCGAAGGGAGGTATCCTCCTCCAACAACGATGAACGCGCATTGGCTGCTATAGGAGGGGATATGACCGAGGAATCAGACAAGCGAGAGGCAAACGGACTGAGTCGGCGGGACCTTTTTCGTACACTCATCGGAGGAGCGGCAATGGCCGCCATCGAGCCGAGCCCAGCGAAGGCGAGCACACAGCTCGATCAAGGAATGCAGGTTGTGATCACGGGGTCTGGATCCGCTCTCGCCGATCCGGAGCGCGGCAACGCCAGCGCCGCCGTCGTTGTCGATGGGACGGTCGTCCAGTTCGACTGCGGCCGCCGGACGATGGACAACTTGATGCGCGTAGGCATCAACCCGATGGACGTCGACTATCTCTTCTTCACCCATCTGCATTTCGATCACATCGCGACCTACGATTACTTCGTCGTTTCTTCATGGATCTCGGGACGGCGTGCTCCTTTCAAGGTCTACGGCCCTCAAGGGACGACCAAAATGTCGAACGGTGCTATCTACAACATGCACGAGATGGATGTGCGATACGTCAAAGCGCTGGTGAGCAACTGGCCGGAAGCATCCATCGAACCTCCTGTCTCGGAGGCTCCGGTGGAGGTGTTGGACTGCGAGCCCGGCGTGATCGTGGAGACCGATCTCTTCAAGGTCACCGCCACCGCCACACCCCACATCGCCTACCCCAACATGAAGAGTCTGGGATATCGGGTGGACTCCCGGCACGGCTCCGTCGTCATTTCCGGCGACACCGCGCCCTCTCCCAACATGGTGGAGTTGGCTCGGGGAGCCGATGTCCTCGTGCACGAGTGCGTGGTCCCCGATTTCGGAATGACCGAAGGCGGCAAGTTCAGCGCCGGAGAGTTCCATGATGAGGCGACCATGAATCAGAGAACCGGCCATACCTCCCCGACGGCTCTCGGCAAACTAGCCCAGGAAGCGCGTGTCAAAAAGCTCATCGCCACTCACCTGCCGCCCTACACCAGTGTCCCAGCCGCGGTGGCGATGTCGGAAAAATACTACGGCCGGACGGGACCCGAGATTTGGGCGAAGTTCACCCGCGCTATGAAGACGCACTATTCGGGGCCCGTCATCTTGGCCGAAGACGCGATGGTGATCGAGATCTAGTGTCCTGTATCAGTAGATCGTTGCCTAAAGCTCGAGGCCATTTTGTGTGCTGGCGAGGCGTGGCGACGACGTCATATCTGGATATTTCCCGCCTTCCGCAGCGAGCCTGCCGAGCGGAGGGCTAGGCCGAAGGGCCGAACTGCACCGATGCCACAACGAAGCCAGCACGCAAAAGGGGCCGAGATTTATGTGACGAATTACTGATACAGGGCACTAGCAGGGACGCAGAAAAAGGAAATGCGGTTTGTACCCGGACGAATCGCCGCATATCATACCGTTCGCACCGCCCGTCAGGCTTTCAGGCTTTCAGGCTGTCAGGCGTGACAAGACGACAAGAACGAAGGAGGCAAGCGAGATGGCCACTCCTCAGACGTACCTGAGGTCGACCGGAGCCACTTGGCTCGACACAATACGGGAGGAGCTCCTAGAGCCACGACTGGACGCGGTGCGCCACCACTCCGTCGTCGTGGATTCCCATTCCGGGAAGCTACCGCGTGAGGCTTTGATGCGATTGTTGGCCGACGTGCTGTGGCTGTTAGTATCGACGCCGAACCACGTAGCCGCTCTCGCCGCTCGCTGCCCTATCTACCGTCACGATCTCAAGACCGAGCTTCTACAAAACGCCTACAGCGAGCACAACCACCCCGCAGCATTATCCCGCGCCGTGACCTCTCTCGGAGGCCCCGGTGAACGCATTCTCTCGGGTCCGGAATGGGCTTGGGAGCCGTACTGGGCCACCTGGCATGTTCGTAATTGGCAAGAGCTCTGTTGCCTCTCTCGCCCCTTCGTCGACGGCGTGGCCTGTTTCAACGTAGGTGTCGAGGCGGTGGTACCCTCCATTTTCCATCCCATCGGTGAAGGGCTAGAGAAACACTACGGAGTAACCGGAGCGGCGTTCGACTGGTTTCGATGGCACGGAGGCGAGGTCGAGGAAGAACATGGAAACGAGGGACTAAAGGTACTGGCGGAGATCGTGGATCCGAACGATGAAGAGATTCAGTCTCGTTGCCGGTACATCATCGACCGCACCAGCTCGTTCATCGCCGGCCCTTGGCTCGACGCCTATCAGCTGGCCTCTTAAACTCCGGTGTTCGAATTTCTCGAGTGGTACTTCCCTTGGTCGCGGGTCGATCCGATCCTGAAGATCGAGCTCATGATCTGGTTTGGCTCCGTAGTGACGGCCTTCCTGATTCCGACCTGGGCACTAGTTCTCAAGAGAACGTGGCTGCCCATGTCGCACCTCCCTCTTCCAGTGGACGAAGACAAGGCACCCGAACCAGATGCGCATTGATGCGATCCTCTACATCTGTTTCCTAGCACTCAGCTTTGGAATCGGCGCCTTCGCCGTCCGTCGCGTCAAGACTCTCGCCGATTACTATGTCGCCGGCGGATCGATGCCATGGTACCTTCTCGCGGGAAGTTTCATCGCCGCCAACGCCAGCGCCGCCCTCTTCCTCGGTGCGACCAACGTTGCGGGTGGCGTCGGCTACACGTTCTGGTGCGGCTATTTCACGACCGCGACCGGCATCCTGTTCGCGATTGGCGTGGTCGGTGTCCTGGTCCGTCGGCTCTCCGGCCACTACGAGATCTACAATTTCGCCGACATCCTTGCCCTTAGGTACCAGAGCCGGGAAAAAGCGGTGCGCATCATTACGGCGGTTGTAGTTCCCGTCGTGTATATCCCATACATCGCCGCTCAATTCATCGGACTTGCTTCGATCACTGCGGCCGCGTTCGACTTCAACTACTCCGTGGTCCTCATCGGGATCATCGTGCTGATCGTCGGATACACGTTCCTAGGAGGTATGGTCGCGGTCGTCTGGACCGACGCCTTCCAATTCCTAGTGCTTTTCTTGGGAATGATCCTCGCCGTCCCCATCGGCATGAAGGTCGCCGGGAACGGTTCGGCCGCAGCCGGTTGGGAGCGGATCGTCGCGTTGGGCCCCGAGATCTTTCAGTGGACCGGTGAGGCGTGGCCCTGGTACTTGGTCCTGGGGCAGTTTGTATGGCTCTTCGCGTTCTCCGCCGAGCCCCACCTGGTCACACGCTTTCTGACCGCCCGCGACGAGGCGACGATCCTAAAAGCACTTCCCGTCTGCCTCTTTGCGGTACTGGTACTCTATTCCTCATCGGTTCCGGTGGGGCTCCTGGGCCGGCTCGTTACCCCCGAGCTCGCGTCTGGCGAGTACTACTACATCGAGCTGGCACGTGCCGCGCTAGGAACCTGGCTCGGTGCGTTCGCCTTGGCCGGCGTTGGGGCCGCCGCACTCTCCACGTGCTCGACGGAGCTCATCGTGAGCTCGCAATCCCTGTCCCGAGATCTCTACCAAAGGTTCTTGGCACCGAACGCCCCCGAGCAGCGCGTGCTCTTGGTCGCGCGCTTTAGCGTCGTCATCATGGGCGCGTTGACGTTCGTCCTTGCCTACTTCCGCATATTGAGCATTTTCTGGTTAGTGATTCTCTCCGTCTCCTTGCTCACCAGCGCGTTCTTCGTTCCGGTGGTAGGGGGGTTCTTCTGGCCTCGCGCCACTTCGGCTGGCGCCATCGCCGCTATGATCGCGGGCCTCACCGCCGGCGTATCGGTTTACATCGTCAATCAAATCGGCGGAACCCATTACTTCATTAGTGAGCTCTATGCGGGCCTGGGCGCGAGCCTGCTGGCCTTCTGGGGCGTCAGTCGTTTAGGAAAACCGACCGACGCCGAGTTACGGGTACTGTCGTCGCTGCGGGTCCCGTCTGGGCAGTCGGAGAAGTCGACCTAAGATGGCCGAAAGAACCCTTCGAGTTGGCATCGTTGGCTACGGCGAAGCGGGCGCCTTTCATGCTCGACATCTCGTTGCCGCCGGCGCCGAGGTCGTTGGGGCGGTGACGACTCGCGAGCTCGAGTCCGGACTTCGACGTTTCGGCTCGCTCGCCGAGATGCTAGCCCACGTTGACGCGGTCACCATCGCGGTGCCCAATCATCTTCATGCCGGTCTTTGCATCGAAGTACTCGAGTCGGAGAAACCGGTTTTCGTGGAAAAACCATTACTCCAAACAGCCGGTGAGCTCGAGGACCTGGAACGGGTGGTTAGAAGTACGCCACTCACGGCGGTGCACGTCGGCTTCCGTCTACATTGGAATCCCAGCCTTCGCGCCCTGCAAGAGCGGATCCAGGGAGTTCGTCGCATCCGATGCGAATATCGATTGGGCATCGATCGATTGGCGAAGGACAAGCCCTGGACACGTCAAAAGAATACCAGTGGCGGCGCCTTCTTCACGCTCGGCGTGCACGCCTACGACCTCGTACGCTGGCTCGCCGGGGCGTGCGGCGAGCCCCTGACCGATTTGCGTGCCCAAGCGGAACACTACGAGGACGGAAACGACTTCCCTCTGGTGACATCGATGTCCGGTCGCCTTCCAAATGGGATCGAGCTAGTGTCGGCTGTGGATCTTCGCGGCAACGAGCCCTTTCGTTTGGAGCTCGAAGTGGACGCGGAGTCGGGAACGTATCCCGATCCGTCCCTACCCGGCCCGGCACCCGAAGAGGAGGGTTCTGCGGATGCTGAGTACGGCGGCTTGATGTTCGACTTCGTACGTGCCGCCACGAATAAAAAAGAACAAACTGGAGCCATTGAAGAGATCTTGCAAACGCATCGCGATCTTCTCTCGGCTCGTTCGATCGCCGAGTCCTAACACTTCCCTCCTTACTTTATTAGGCATCACCGCTATCTCATGCTAGGTTGGCGACAAGTGAGTCGACGGATGTTTCTTCTACTTCAAACAATTGAATCTGATGTGCAACAAATTGAATTCCGCCGATTCGACCGAGCGACCTACGATGGGAGGGAACGGACCAACGGAGGTTTCGATGATAAAGGTTGGTGTTCCTAAGATCGCTCTGGTGCTCACAATCGGCGCCCTTTCCCTTCTGCAGTGTTCTTTGCCTGCAGACAAGGCGGAAAAAATTCCCATCACGACTTCATCCTCGGAAGCGTTGGATCTTTTCCTCCAGGGTCGTGATCTCGCAGAGAAGATTCGCTTCCAGGAGGCACTGCGGTACTTTCAAGAGGCCGTAGAGGAAGATCCCAATTTCGCGATGGCCCATCTGAACCTGGCGTTCCCCTCCGTGCCAACATGCTTGAGACACTCCGCCCCTTGAAATTAGTGTGGAAGGCGGAGGAGGATCATGAATGAGTCTGTTGACTGAGAAGACGAACTTGGCGGGGTCGGAAGGAGCCGGAAGGGCGACTGTAGAGCCCGCCCGCCGCGAAGCAGTGGTGGCCCCGGATCCCGAAGTGAGTGAACAAGCGAAGCGTCGACGCTTTACCGCGGAGTACAAGCTGCGGATACTGCGTGAAGCGGATGCCTGCAAGGGCGATGGCGATGTGGGAGCGCTTCTGCGTCGAGAAGGACTGTACTCGTCGCTCCTGTCGAGTTGGCGTCGCCAGCGGGATGAGATTGCGGGGGTCGGGCTCGCCGCAATCAAGCGGGGACGAAAGGGCAAGGTCGAGGATCCTCGAGTCAAGGAACTCGCGCGCGAGAACACGCGACTGAAGCGTCGCCTCGCTCGGGTGGAGACGATGCTCGAGATCCAAAAAAAAGCCTCCGAGCTCCTGGGGATCCCCCTGAATCCGCCCGACAGCGACGAGAACGATTGATGGCGGCGGCCGAGGAGCTGGCGGGACGGATTGGACAGACAGCGGAAGCGTGTGAGGCCCTGGGAGTCGTTCGTTCTACGCTGTATCGTCGTCGTCGGCCGGTGACGTCCAGACCGAAGCGTCGCCCTCGGCCCCACCGAGCCCTTGGCGAAACCGAGCGAGAGCAGGTGCTCGGCGCCTTGCACTCCGAGCAGTTTGTCGACAAGGCGCCCGCCGAAATGTGGGCCACGCTTCTGGACGAGGGAACCTACTACTGCTCGATCCGCACGATGTATCGGATATTGTCGGAGCACGGAGAAGTCCGAGAACGCCGGAACCAGCTGCGCCATCCGAACTACCGCAAGCCGGAGCTGTTGGCCGAAACCCCGAACCAGGTTTGGTCGTGGGACATCACGAAACTTCGTGGTCCGGTCAAGTGGACCTACTACTACCTCTACGTCATCCTGGACATCTTCTCCCGCTACGTGACGGGCTGGATGCTGGCTCACCGAGAAAGCGCCGAGCTCGCTCGTCGTCTCATCGGCGAGAGCTGTCGCAAGCAAGGCATTGAACCAGGCCAGCTCACCATCCACGCGGATCGGGGCAGCTCGATGCGAAGCAAGTCCGTCGCCTTGCTCCTGGCCGATCTCGGCGTGACCAAGACTCACTCCCGACCTCACGTCTCGAACGACAATCCCTACTCCGAGTCTCAGTTCAAGACGCTGAAGTATTGCCCCCAGTTCCCGCGTCGTTTCGGCTCCATCGAAGATGCTCGCCTGTTCTCCCGCAACTTCTTCGACTACTACAACTACGAACACCGGCACTCGGGAATCGGTCTCATGACACCGGCCGTCGTTCATCAGGGTCGCGCCGAACAACTCAACGCGGCTCGCCGACACACGCTCCTCGCCGCTCATCGGGCTCATCCCGAACGCTTCGTCCGTGGAAGACCTCAACCCCCTGTTTTGCCGTCTCAGGCTTGGATCAACCCTCCACCTGAGAAAAAGACGCGCGAGGATCGCCTAGGAACCACTTTCTCCGGGTGGTCCATACCTGGGGTCCCCCCTTTTTCCGCTCCACGTAACGAGATCTCGATCCAGGCAGACGTGGACAAAAACCACGTCACGAGCCTCCTGACACCAATCGAGGCTCACTAAATGCAGCTCCCGGGTGTCTCAATGTTGTTGACACGCTCCGTTCTCCCAAAACACGGCGGACGGATTTTTCGAGAGCATAAAGAAGGCCGCCGCGTTGGCGGACGGGGCGTCCCAGGGTGAACAGCTTTGGATCCTCGGCACCGAGGCAGGCATCAATGGCCGGCCGATGGAGCAGAGGGAGTACTACAAGAAACTCGTCGCCGCCTACCCGAACGACGAGCGCGCCCATAACTTATTGGGTAATCAGTACTTTGGGCAACAAGAATATGGGCCAGCGATCGCCGCCTACGAGAAATCCATCGACATCAATCCAGAATTCTCTCAACCCTATAACCAACTCGGCTACTCTTACCGTTTCTCCGGGAAGTACGAGAAGGCGCGCGAAGCCTTCGAGCAATATATCGAAGTGCTGCCCGACGATCCTAATCCACATGACTCCTACGCCGAGCTCTTGATGAAGATGGGAGAGTTCGAGTCTTCCGTCGAGCACTACCAGAAAGCCCTCTCCATCAATCCCAAGTTCATCCCGTCTTACATCGGCATCGCCACTGACTACAATTACATGGGCAAGCATGAGAAGGCTCGTGAAACACTCGAGACGATGTACGAAAAGGCGGACAACAACGGCCAACGCCGCCAAGCGCTTTTTGCCACCGCCGTCTCTTATGTAGACGAGGGAGAAACCGATAGGGCATTAGAAATCTTGTCCAAACGATACGACCTCGCCGAAGAGGGGAATGACGAGGCTGCGCTCGCCGCGGACCTGAACCAGATCGGCAACATTCTTTTGGAAGCCGACCAGCCGGAGAAAGCGCTCTCGAAGTTCGAGAAATCCACTACCCTGATTCGGGAATCGAACCGCTCCAGTGATCAGAAGGAAAATGCGGAACGCCAATACCTCATAAACGGCGCCCGCGTTGCCCTGCGGCAGAATGACCTCGCCACCGCGAAGTCCAAACTTCAGGAGCACCGCGAGCAGATAGCGGCGATCGAGAACCACCCGCAGGCCGGGATCTCCCACCGAGTCGCTGCGATGATCGCCCTCGAAGAAGGCGACTACGAGACCGCACTCGCCGAGATCGAGCAGACGAGCCAACTGAACCCTTACAATGTGTACCGGAAGGCCATGGTCTATGAGGCCGAGGGCGACACCGAAAAAGCGGCTGCGCTCTACCGTAAGGCGGCGGAATTCAACGCACTGAACAATCTCAACTACGCGTTCATCCGAGCCAAGGCGGCCGAAAGAGCCAAAGCCACTTAAGAGGCTGTACCAACGACGTTGGTGCCACCTTTATTACCTCTCCCTCAGGGAGAGGGCCGGGGTGAGGGTGGTAATCGAGGTCGGCTTCTTTCCCTTACTCCCTCTCCCCCAGGGAGAGGGCCGGGGTGAGGGTGTTGTGGACAGACGCGATGATGTCCCCGTATCGATTTCATTGTTGCAGTCCACTAGCCCGCAGTTTGGCCTGGGGCGGCCGCCGGTCCGCTCCAGGCTATTTCTTTAGTCGAACTTTCTGCAACACCTTTTTGCCAACTCCTCTGCGGTCGCAGAGCTCGTAGATCCGGCACTCATCGCATAGGGGGCCGATCGGCCTGCAGACCAGCTGACCGTGTGCGACGAGCATCACGTTCACTCGCCGTCGCCAACGCACTGGCACCAAAGGGGTGAGGGCAGACTCGGTTTTCTCAGGTGTCGCGGTTCGAACCCAGCCCAACCGGTTCGAGATCCGGTGCACGTGCGTGTCGACCGCGATTTGGGGAGCGCCGAAACAGGTTGCGAGAACGAGGTTGGCGCACTTAGGACCGATACCCGGGAGCGAGAGCAACCCCTCCTTCGTGCGCGGTACGTCTCCCTCTTCGATCAGGCGGCCGGCAATGATACGGAGCTGTTTGGCTTTCTGGCGGTAGAACCCGGCACCGTAGAGAATTCGACGTAGGCGAGCTTCTGAGAGCTCCACCAGGGTTTCCGGTGAGGACGCGATTTTGAAGAGGTCGGTGGCAATTCGTAACGTCTGCTCGTCGCGAGTGCGGGTGCTGATAAGGCACGCCACTAAAGTTTGAAAGGGGGTGCGTTCAACCCAGATGCCTTGATACACGGGAGCGCTTGCGTACCGCCCGCGCCGCGTGTCCCGCGATAGAATTCTCAGCACTTGTGGCAGGCGCTGTTCTCGTGCGCTCAAGCTTTCAGTCCTTGACTCTGCATAGAGCGGTGACTAGTATACCGGTCTTGAGCGGCCCGAACGGGCCGCCGGCCGGGAGGAATTGTCCACGAATCGCAGGGCAAGGGAACCGGCCGTGTTTTTAGGCCCGAGCGAAGAGCGAGGGCCGCGAGTGAGCCGAGGAGGCGAGCGAGCACTAAGTCATGCCTTATACGCGTAGGTCGTTCCTAAGAAGCCTTGGCGCCACGGCCGCATTCGCCCACTCGGCCCGCGCGCATGCGACCGTGAGTAGTGAGCTCGAAGAGCTCCTCTCGAAAAGCATTGTCATCGACGCCCTATCTTACTTGCACCGCAACCCGGATGTTCGGGGGGCGGACCATTCGACGCTGGATCTGCCGATGCTCGAGGAGTCTGGGATCACGATGGTCAGCCCGACCACCGACCGTCGGACGGCTAGCCCCGACGGCGCCTATCATGACGCGCTGAAGCGTCTGGCCGAGATTCAGAGCATCGCAGCCCGTTATCCGGACCGCATGATGCTGATACGCACCGGCTCCGACATCGAGGCCGCTAAGAGAGAGAACAAGGTCAGCGCCCTCCCCAACTTTCAAGACACCACCGCCATCGGGACCGACCTCTCGAACCTCGACGTCCTCTTCGATCTCGGCGTCCGCCAAATTCAGCTCACCTACAACTGGCGGAACCTGGTGGGCGATGGTTGCTTGGAGAGAACCGGCGCCGGCTTGAGCTACTTCGGAGTCGAGCTCGTCGAGCGAATGAACGAACTGGGGATCGCAGTCGACGTCTCCCATAGCGGGCACCAAACGAGCATGGACGCTATCGAGGCCTCGACCAAGCCGATCTTGTTCACGCATACCAACTGCAAGGCCATCTACGACCATCCTCGCAACAAGTCCGACGAGGCGATTAAAGCTCTCGCGAAAAAGGGCGGCGTGGTGGGCATGACGCTCCTAAGCTGGTTCATCAGTGAAAACTCGCCGTCGACGCTCGATGACCTGCTCGACCATTTTGATCACGTCATTCGTCTGGTAGGACCGGACCATGTTGGTATCGGCTCGGACATGGGATTGCCCGGCTGGCGCGTGACCGAGCCTGATCAGATCTGGGAAGCCGTGAAAAGCGGCTACTCCGCCCGTTCCTGGGACCTGGTGCGTCCCAAGTACCCTCCGTTTATCGCGGCCATCAACGACGCGCGTCGCTACCTCACCATCGCCGAGGGCCTACAAAGACGCGGACACTCGCTCACCGACATTCAAAAGGTTCTGGGGCTCAACTTCCTTCGAGTCTACAAGGAAGTTCTTCCCAGCTAGCCCACTTTCCTACGCGATCCTCTTCAGGACGAGCTGCGCCGTCGAGCGCTAGTCTAGGTTGACTTCGGCAGTGGTGCCAAGGACAATAAGGCGCCATGCGTTGCCGACTGTTTCCGATCGTGATTGCCAGTCTCCAAATCGCCGCGCTCATCCTCTTCTCCGTCCTCACTCCTCTTGCCCATCTCCACCAGAGCGGCACGGCACCGTCGCATTTTCGCCAGGTCGGCGCGGGCCACGAAGCCCATCCCGCAGCCACTTTCCACTCGCACTTTGAAGATCACCACGCAAGTGAGGACCACGGTCGGGACTCCGATGGTGACGACGCGGAAGACGCGCTCAGCCTTTCGCACGGCAAGATCGACGCGCCGCGCGTCAAGCAGTCCGACGAGCAGCCGCTGGTCGTCGCATCGAGTATCGAGGCCGCTCGCCCCTCGACCCAGGCGTCTTGGGCCCTATCCGTTCCGAGCCAAGACGCCCACGGGCCGCCCCATCCCTTTCTAATACCAGCCCGCGCTCCCCCCTCCTTCTCCTAACGAGCTGCAAGTCTGCCTTCGTCAAGGCAGGCATTCTTCTTGTTTCCACGCCCATCCCGGGCTCGCCGCCCGGATCGGAAGGAGGCGCATGTCCACAAAGTTAACGTTCGAACGAGGTTTTGGAGCAGCCCCTCGTAGAAGACTGGGTTCGCTGCGGCCGGGCCCTCTCATCCTCGGGATCCTGTTCACTGGAACCGTCATCCCATCGGCCCGGTCGCAAGAGCCATTCCGACGGGTAACACTCGAACAAGCGCTCCAGATGTTTGAGGAGAACAATCTCGAGCTCCGTTTGGTCATGGCCGAGCGGGACGCGGCGGCCGGCCTCGCCCGGCAAGCCAGGGCGCACCCGAACCCAGTGGCCACGGTCACGCATGAAGGCCTGTCGGAAAGTGGCGCGGACTACTCAGAAAGTTATTTTCTGGCCAGCCAGCGCTTGGAATGGCCTGGCCACCGAGACGGGCGGATCGCGAGCTCGGACGGGGAAGCTGCCGTTGCCAGAATCCGCGCGGACGCCGAACGCCTGCGACTGACATTCGAAGTCAAGCGGAGCTTCTTTCAGGCAGCGGCTGCCGAAGAGCAGCTCGTCGTTATCGAAGGAGTCCGCGACGTTTTTCGCACCGCGGAGGAAAGCGGTGGCCAGCGGTTTCGAGAAGGCGACCTCTCGGGCTACGACGCTCGCCGAATTCGAATCGAGCGAGCACGTTACGAGATCCTCGCGGCGTCCCAAACGATCGCCCTCCGCAACGCCCGACTCTTGTTCGCCTCCCTCGTTCTCTCCGACTCTTCCGACGAAGGGCCTCCCAACGTTGCGCCCTCCGCAGTGCCGGAGGGCTCTCCGCCTTCCATCACGGATCTCGACGAAGAAGTGGCCATCGAGCACGCTTTCGAACGGCGGGGCGAGATGCGAAGCGCCAAGGCGCAGATAGCCGCTGCCGAAGGCTCCGTGCGTCATCGTTCCTCCTTGCGTTACCCCGACGTGACCCTGACGGGGGGCTACAAAAGGCAATCCGACGGTTTCGACGGTTTTTTCGTGGGAGCAAGCCTCCCTGTTCCCGTTTTTGATCAAAGGCAGGGCGATGTCGAAGCCGCCGAGGCCCGACTTCGCACCGCAAACGCGCATTTCGCTCTGACGCAACGTACCGTCGCGAACGATGTCCGAAGAACCTTCTCCACGTATCTATCCCTCTCCGAACGCGCCGCATTGATCCGTGACCAGCTTCTGAGCGGCGTCGACGATTTGCTGCTTATCGCGAGAGTGAGCTATGGCGAGGGTGAGATGTCGCTCTTGGAGCTCCTCGACGCCGCGAAGGCATATCGCGAGTCTCAGATCGCTTTCTCGGAGCTGACGTCGGAGCTCTGGATTCGTTACTACGACCTGGAACGGGCAATGGGAGGATTTTCATCCGTTTCATTGGAGGACCAACCATGAAGGCCATAACGGCAATGAAGGCGATTGGGCCCCGACTGCTGGCCCTTACCATGTTGGTCCTCGCGACGAGCATGGTAGCGTGCCGGGACCAAGCGTCGTCCAGCGAAGCAACGGAAGACCACGAGCACGGTGGCGGGGCGGCGATCACACTTTGGACCGAGAGCGTCGAGCTCTTCTTCGAGCATCCGCCACTGATCGCCGGAGAGCCCGGGGAGCCCTGGGGCATCCACCTAACCTTTCTCGATGATTTTCAGCCAGTGCGAGAGGGCAAATTGACGCTCCGTTTCGTCGGAGCGAATCGAAGCGAGCACGCGGCTGTCGCGGAAGCTCCGGCACGAGAGGGCATCTTCACACCGGCTCCCTCGCTAGCCGATGCCGGCGTATACCGTCTATCGATGACGCTCGAAAGCCCGAGAGGTGTTAACGAGATTCCCGTCGGTGACATCACCGTTTTCGCATCGAACGCCGAGCTTCCCCACCTGGAAGAAGCCTCCAACGCGGGCATCTCGTTTCTCAAAGAGCAGCAGTGGACGATCCCCTTCGCCACCGCTCGAGCCACCGAGCGAAACATCGCGCACTCGATCGCCGCCAACGGTGAAATCCTCCCCGTGCCGACCGCCATGGCGCGCGTGAGCGCGCCGGTCGAGGGTCTTGTTGGGGAAGAGCGCGACCTGCGGACGCCCATCCCCGGTACCTGGGTGGAAGCGGGTGCGCCTCTGGTCGTTTTATCTCCGGTGCCTCAGGAAAACGCCTTTGCCGCCCAGCGCGCGCGAGTCCAACGGTTGGAACGCGAAGTAGCGCGTGCGGAACGGCTGCACGCCGCAGAGGCCATCCCTGAGAAGCGGCTGGTCGAGGCGCGCCATGATCTGGCCGTCAGCCGCGCCGCGCTCAACGCCGTGGGAGGGAGCAGCGAGGATGGATATGCGCTGACGCTGCGGGCCCCCATCAGCGGTCTCGTCATCGAACGAAATGTGACCCTTGGCGAGCGGGTGTCGGCCGGTGAAGTGCTCTACACCATCGTGGATCCCAGCACCATGTGGGTCCGCCTTCAAGTGCCCGCCCGCGAGGCATCTCGCGCCTCGGAGGCCACCACAGCATCATTCACCGTGGAAGGAAACGCGCGACTTTACCAGTCCGAGCGGATCGTCTCGGTGGGAGCTGTCATCGATCCGACACGGCGAACGCTTCCGGTGATCGCCGAAGCGCGGAATCGAGACGGAAGTTTGAAGGTGGGCATGCTAGTCGAGGGGCGGCTCTTCCTTGCCGAGACGGCCCCTGGTATTGCGATCCCAAGCCGCGCCGTCCGCAACGAGGACGGCCTGAACGTCGCCTACGTGCAACTCGGCGGCGAGAGTTTCGAGCGCCGAGTGCTCACGCTCGGGCCCTCGGATGGTGAGTGGACTCAGGTAATGAACGGCCTCCGCCCCGCGGAACGCGTGGTCACCCAAGGTGCCTACCAGGTTCGCCTGGCGTCGCTCAACGCCGCGGAGATCGCGGATCACGGACATCCTCACTAGCAGCAGGCTGGTGAAAAAGAGGACCCAGCCTGCGCGAGCGGAGCGAGCCCGGCCCGAGTGGGCCGTTGAGGCCGCGCGAGGAGCGCGGCCAGCGAGCGAACGAGGAGTGAGCGAGCACTAAAGATGGAACCCAACATGTTGGATAGGATCATTCGGTGGTCTCTGCAGAACCGGCTGGTGACGCTCTTTGGAGCAGGGGCGGTGCTGGCCGGCGGTATCTATGCCGCGGCGACGATTCCCATCGATGTGTTTCCCGACCTGACCGCGCCTACGGTCACCGTTCTGACCGAGGCCCACGGCATGGCCGCCGAGGAGGTCGAGCTCTTGGTCACATTCCCTATCGAGACGGCAGTGAATGGCGCCGCCGGTGTCAGGAGAGTGCGCTCGTCGTCCGCTCAGGGTATCAGCATCGTCTGGGTCGAGTTCGACTGGGGGGAGGAGATCTATCGGGCGCGTCAGATCGTGGGTGAGAAACTTCAGACGCTGACCGCCCAGCTTCCCAGCGGGATTGGTCCACCGGTTCTCTCCCCCATTACTTCCATCATGGGCGAGATCTTGCTGGTAGGCATCACGAGTCGCCTGCACTCTCCCATGGAAGTCCGAACCGTTGCCGACTGGACCGTTCGCAAGAGGCTACTCGCTGTCCCCGGCGTGGCGCAGGTCGTTCCGATCGGAGGGGCCGTCAAGCAGTACCAAGTGCTGGTTCACCCCGCACGACTTGGGCTCTACAAGGTCGGGCTCGATGAGGTACTTTCTGCGGCCGAGCGTTCCAACGCCACCGCGTCGGGAGGTGTCTATCTAGACAGCGGACAGGAGATCCTGATCCGGGGCCTGGGCAGGGTGCGGACGCTTGAAGATATCGAAAAGACCGTGGTGGGCCTCGCGGACGGCGTGCCGGTTCGTATCGGTGATGTCGCTGACGTGAAAATAGGCCCCAAGCCTCGCTTCGGCACCGCTTCGGTGAACGCCGAACCGGCGGTCGTCCTCTCCATCCAGAAACAGCCCAGTGCGAACACATTGGATCTCACCGAGCGGATCGACGAGGAGCTCGTCCGCCTGCAGAAAACCCTTCCCGAGGGAATGGAGATCGACCGTGGGATCTTCCGGCAGGCCGACTTCATTTCCCTCGCGATCGACAACGTCGTCGCCGCGCTCCGCGACGGTGCTCTTATGGTGGTCGTCATCTTGTTCCTCTTCCTCTGGAACTTTCGCACCACTGCCATTTCCGTTCTCGCCATTCCGCTCTCGCTCGCTATCGCCGTCATCACCATGTTGCTGCTCGGAATCACCATCAACACTATGACCCTCGGCGGCATGGCAATCGCCATCGGGGCGCTGGTAGATGACGGGATCATTTTCGTCGAGAATGCGTTTCGACGCCTTCGGGAAAACTGGCACCTTCCCGAGAGCGAGCGGAAGGCGGCGCTTTCAGTTGTTTATGATGCGGCGAGAGAGATCCGCGCACCAATCCTCAAAGCAACCGTCATCATCTCCATTGTGTTCGTTCCCCTCTTCTTCCTCTCCGGAGTGGAAGGCCGTATGCTCCAGCCTCTGGGCTTCGCTTACATCGTCAGCATTCTGGCATCCCTGGTGGTAGCGGTTACCGTGACTCCGGTGCTCAGCTTGTTCCTCCTCACCGATGCCCGCTTTCTGGGTAAGCAGCGAACGAGCTGGCTGGAGGAACACTCGAAGCGGGCGTATTCGCGGGCGCTAAAGGTCGTCATGAGACATCCCAACGCGGTGACGTTTGCTGCGGCCCCGCTGGTGGTGGCGACCCTCGCCGTCTTCCCTTTCTTGGGACGGGGCTTCTTGCCGGAGTTCCAAGAGGGAACGCTCACTGTCTCCGCGGTGACCACGCCTGGAACGGGAATCGATGAGTCGGACGAGCTCGGTCGTCTGGTCGAACGAAAGATGCTCCAACACCCCGCTGTCGTTTCCACGGCGCGACGCACCGGTCGCGCCGAGCTCGACGAGCACGCCCAAGGAGTGAACGCCGCGGAGATCGACGTGCTTCTCGATCCGTCCAAAGGAGAGCTCGCCGAGATCATGGACGAGCTTCGAACTCGTCTCGCCGCCGTTCCCGGAACCAACATCACCATCGGTCAACCCATAGGCCACCGCATCGATCACATGCTCTCCGGCACACGCGCCGCGATTGCGGTCAAGATCTTTGGACCGGATCTCCATGAGCTCCGCCGCGTCGCGGAATCTGTGCGGGAAGCAATCCAGGATGTACCGGGGGTGGTCGACTTAGCGGTCGAGCAACAGGCCGACGTGCCGCAGCTTCGCATCGTGGCGAACCGTGACGCCATGAGCAAATACGGGGTCACACCCGGAAGCCTCGCCGATACGATCGACGTCGCCTTCTACGGTGAGCCAGTGAGTCAAGTGCTGGAGGGACAAAGTGCCTTCGATCTGGTGGTCCGCTTCGATGAAGCACACCGTGGAAGTGCGGAGAAAATCAGGAACGTCGTTTTGGGTACGCCGCTCGGCGTACAAGTCGAGCTGGGCTGGCTTGCCGAGATCTCGGAAGGTCGAGGGCCGAACAACATCAGCCGTGAGAACGTTCAGAGAAAAATCGTCGTGCAATCGAACGTGAGCGGCAGAGACGTGGCGAGCGTCGTCGAAGATTTCCGTCGCAACATTGAAGCGAGTGTCGTTATTCCGGACGGCTACTATGTAGAGTACGGTGGCCAGTTCGAAAGCGGTGAGGCCGCCGCGCGCGCGATCACCATCCTTTCTGCAGTGTCCATTCTCGCTATCTTCCTTGTTCTCTATCAGGAGTTCCACAGTGCCCGGACGGCCGCCCTCATCATGGTCAACCTACCTCTAGCACTCATTGGCGGGGTGGGGGCATTGGTCGCCTCGGGAGGCATGCTGAACGTGGCGTCCCTGGTCGGCTTCATCACGCTTTTCGGCATCGCGGTGCGAAACGGGATCCTGCTGGTGAGCCACTACAACCGCTTGATCTCCGAAGGCGAACCTCTCCGAGAGGCGGTCTTCCGCGGTTCGCTCGAACGGCTAAACCCGATCCTGATGACGGCCCTCACCACCGCACTCGCGGTGATTCCCCTCGCTATCGGCGGTGGCGAGGCAGGCAAAGAAATCCAGGCCCCGATGGCCGTCGTCGTTCTGGGCGGACTTCTGAGCTCGACCGCGCTGAACATGGTGGTCGTGCCGGCCCTCTTCCTACGTTACGGACGACCTGCCCGAGCGGCAGACGTGCTCGGCGATGCGTAAGCGGGCCGGGCAAACATTCTGCGCTAGCCCACTTCCCTACTCGACCCGCGTCATCACCAGCTGCGCCGTCGACGGCAGGTCGATGGTGACTTTGTCGCCTTCGACTCGATACTTAGCCCCGTCGAGGCTCGCCTCCGGCCCGTACCAAACCTCCGTCTCTTGAAACTCTTTCTTCGGATCCATGTGGAGCTCCATCTCCACCACCATGCTGATGGTATCCGGACCGGTGATTTCGTAGGTGCCGTGGTGCGCCTCCGCGAAGTCTTGGTTCCGTGGGTCACGGTTGAAGAACATGACGTGGAGCCAATGTTTCTTACCGAACATCATATAGCCGCTGGTTTTGTAACGGACTTGGCTGTCGGCTTTGACGTAGGATTCCATCGACCAAGTCCCTTCCAAATCCAGATTCCCACTCTCTCCGACCCCTACTCCGATACCAATCGCTACGAAGGCGAGAACCACCGCGAGCGTTACTATTCTCTTCACTTCATCCTCCTCGAAGTTTAGTTGCAACTCTCATTCGGATGTTGGAGCGGGAGCTCCTTGAAAAGCCAACTCACTCCGCTCGAACAGCCGACCGTTAAGAATGACGACTTCGATATCTCGAAGATTCCTGATGTCATCCAAAGGATTCCTATTTAGAACGACGATGTCCGCTAGCTTTCCCGCTTCGATCGTACCTAGCCGATCCTCGGCTCCGACCATCATCGCGCCGTTTCGGGTGCCGGCGACGATGGCATCCATTGGGCTAAGTCCGGACTCGACCAGCAGCTCGAACTCGCGAGGTACGTTGTAACCCTGCAAAGAATGAATGACCGCGCCTCCTGCATCGGTACCGACGGTAAGTCTGATGCCCGCATCGAAGAACCGCTTGGTGTTCTCCTTCATCGTCGCCAGCGTGTCTCTTGCCCACTGGACCGAATCCATCTTGAGGATTCCGTCCATCCCGGCCACCGCCTTCTCGAGGTTCTCTTCGTTTTGCAGAGTCTCGGTGACGAAGTCTGGAACGGAGGCCTTCAAGATAGCACTGTCCCAGAGCTCGGGCTCATCTAGGTATCGGTAGAAGGACTCGAAGAGAACGAGAGTCGGGGTGACGAAGATATCCGCCGCCGCGATTTCCTCAGGTAGCGGATCGTCGCTCGGCAGAGGGTCCTCTAGCATGTGAACGATGGCACGAGGTGATACCGCTACCGCGTCTCGATACTCTTTGGTGTCCATGGCGTGGATCATCAACGGCACCCCACCTTCGCGGCAACGCTCGGCAACGAGGGTCATCAACTCCGGGTCCAAGCGAGGAAAAACGTTCGATGCTCCTAAGCCATTCTCGTATATGACTTTGACCAGATCGATATCCGCTGCGAAGTGGCGGTTCAGACGCTCTTCTACTTCCTCGGGCGTGGCCACTCCGCCCCCATGCCGCCCGCCCCATCCGCCGGGCGCCGTGAAATGCTCTCCACCGGCGAAGATCCTCGGGGAAACGATCTCCCCGGCACGCTCTTGGTTCCGATGGTTCACGATCCAATCGGTATCTGGCGACGACAGGTTGATGAGGGTGGTGACGCCGTTGTAGAGGAAGGCCCTCGGATTATTGGCCAGCGCGACCTTCTTCTGATCGTCCGAGAGCCCGAATCCGTTAGTCGACATGAGATGGCCGTGAGCTTCGATGAGACCGGGAACCAGATACTTCCCGCTAGCGTCCACGATCTCGGCGTTCGCTGGGACCGACATGTCAGCGGCTCCCACTCTCTCGATGCGGTTTCCCCTAATAACTACAACGGAGTCCGCTTGCGGACCGGCTCCCGTGCCGTCGATGAGCGTCGCTCCCTTGATAACGAGGGCGGGTTCTCCGCTTTCCGGCTCGACCGGTGGGGCGGCACATGCAGCAGCAAGCGTCGCGGCACCTACGATGAGAGCCCATTGTGTTCTGCGAAGCATATCTGCCTCCTCAGCTCGTCTTGTACGCGAAATCGGCCCGAGGATGTACCTGGCCGTCGCGAACGATGAGCTCGATTCGCCGTACGTTTTCGATGTCTTCGAGAGGATTGGCTTCGAGAATCAGAAGATCCGCCAATTTTCCCGCCTCGATGGTCCCCAGGGTGTCCTGGACACCGATGATCTCCGCTCCGACCCGAGTGGCGGCCACCAGCGTCTCCATCGGGCTGAACCCACACTCGACGAAAAGCTTCATCTCCCAAGGCGTGTTGTAACCCTGAAAGTTCCAACCGACGCGTCCCCCGGCGTCAGTTCCTATCCCTTGCTTGATGCCCGCCTCGTGCATCTTGGTAATGTTTTCCTTGAAAATCGGAATCTTCTCCGCCACCCAGTCATAAATGGCGTCGCCGGCAATCTTTTGGAAGCGTGCATGCTCTTCCTCCATGAAGTCGGGGCGCCGCATTCGATCCAGCAGAAAGGTCGGCACTGTTCCCACCAGAACCGGATCGTCGAATCCCCCCGGCCGCTCGTCATAGTGGAGAAACGCTTCGAAGAGACTAACGGTCGGGATGACGGCGACATTGTTGTCTGCCATGTCTTGAAAAAGCGGGTCACCTTCCGGCAGGCGCTCCTCCAAACCGTGGACGATGGCGCGGGGTCGAATGGAAACCGCCTTTCGATACTCTCTGAGATTGATGGCGTGTACGTAAACCGGTACATCGTCCGCCGCGGCAGCTTCCGCGACGGCCTCGAGCATATCGTCGGGTATCAATGGAACGAGGCCAGACTTGTCGGCGAGTCCATCTTCGATCACGATCTTGAAACCGTCAGTACCCCTAGCGATGTAGTCTGCGGCTCGCTGGCGAGCTGCTTCTGCATCTTTGACCGCGCCTCCGTGCTGGCTTCCCCACCCGCCTTCTGGTGCGAAAGAGCGTCCCATCGCGAAGATCCTAGGCGAGACGATGCTACCTTCTCTCTGCGCGGCGCGGCGTGCCCAAATCCACTCCTCCGTCGAGGATAAATTGAGAACCGTGGTAACGCCGTTGTAAAGCAGCGAGGTGCCATTGTGCTCGACGATCTGTTCTCGTTCTTCAGGTGAAATCTGATACGCGATGGGTGCGTCCAGATGGATGTGGGTGTCGATGAGTCCGGGGACGACGAATTTCCCCGTGGCGTCGACGACCGTAGCCCCGCGGGGCGCCTCGAGATCCGCCCCTATCGCCTCGATTCGGTTGCCGCGAATCCAGATGTTCGCGCCCACCTGTGGGGCGCCACCGGTTCCGTCAATGAGAGTTGCATTCTGTATGAATACGCCTTCTTGCAGCGGCTCCGGCTCGCTGCTGCAGGCCCCAAGAGCCCCTACCAAGACGAGCAAACCCCCTAAAGAACTACTTTTTACTCTTTTCATCACCGACTTCCTCCTGTCCCCCCACCGCCCTCAGCAGCGGGAACCTGCAGATAGTAGCGGCCGCCAATATGCCTCGCTGCCAGTATCCATTTCGCCAGGCGGCGGCGTCAGACTTCAACCTTCCTCTCCAAGAGCGTGTATAGCACAACGATGGCGACGAGCGGCATGGTTCCCACCAAGATGAAAACGGGTGAATAGCCAACGTGGTCTACCAGCCATCCAGTGCCGAGTGTGAGGGCCAGGCCCCCCAGACCGGCCCCCATTCCGCTGAGGCCGGTCACCGAGCCGACCGCCTCGCGGGGAAAGGCTTCGCCACAGAGCGACATCATGTTGGGTGCCCATAGCCCGAAGCCGAAGGTCGCCACACTGATCCCCGTGAAGGTGACCAGGATCGGAAACGGGAAAGCAGCGACGGCGCCCGCGGTCATCATGATCATTCCAGCCGCCATAACGATCAATCGTGCGTTGACGACGCGAAAATCCCTTCGGATCAACCGATCGGAAAACCATCCACCGAGCAAAATCCCTACTCCTTGGGTGGCAAACGGAATCCACGCGTAGCGACCTATCTCGGCGAGACTGAACCCGGCGCCGCGTTTCAAGTATTCCGGCAACCAATAGTGGTAGAACCATGAATTGGGATCGGCAAACATGCGCGCAAGTATGACGGCCCAAACACTCCGCGAGCGCAGCAGCGAGAGATACGGTATACGAGAGCTGGACGGGACCACGGGCTCGTTCTCTTTGATCAGCTCGAGCTCGGAATCGGTAATACGCGGATGCTGTTCGGGTAGTCGGTAAGATGTCCACCAGACGAATACCCAAACGATGCCCACCAATCCCGTCAAAACAAAGGCCGCCCGCCAACCGAGCCAGAGTGTGATCCAGGCCACCAGCGGCACCGAGACAACCAACCCTACACTGGTTCCCACGCCCCAGATACCGTTGGCCAGGCCGCGCTCCTGCTTGGGAAACCACTCCGAGACCCCGCGCACACATGCCGCCCAACTTCCCGCCTCTCCGACCCCCAGGAGAAAACGGAGGATCGAAAAGGACATCACGCCTCTCCCGAAACCATGGAGCATGGCCGCCGCCGACCACCAGAGCATGATGATCGCGAAGCCCTTGCGAGTCCCGATGCGGTCGATCACCCAGCCGGTTACCGGCTGCATGACGGTGTAGGCGATGAGGAAGCTAGAAAGGATGCGGGCGTAGCCGAAGTTGGAGATGCCTAAATCGTCCCGGAGCGTCGGCGCGACGACCGCGAGCGTTTGCCGATCGACATAACTGATAGCGGTGGCGAGGAACAGAAGCGCCACAACCCACCAGCGGAGATTGGGAATCTTTCGCACCGGCCTCCTTGCGACCGAGCCTAGGTTCTCGACCCTGCGGTACTTAACGGGCGCGTATCATTTCTAGAATCGCTGCAAACAGCTCGCTATCCGCATCACCCAGTGATCGAGCGGTCTCCGCATGGTCCATGCCTTCGAGCACGAGGAGCTTCGCGTCGACTCCGCTGCGCTTCAGTTTTTCGGTGAACTCCCGAGATGACTCTCCGTACGGCTCGTCCGTGCCGACGGCGATCACGAAACGTGGCGAAGGGTGGTTGATATTGAAGAACGGCGCCGCCATCTCGCGATCCGCCTCGTCGATGAATCCGGGCAGCCCGCTGATGTCTTTCAGGTGATAGGGGCCGCTAATCGGCGCCGCACCCTTGATGAGCCCCAAGGGAACGCCGTGCTTTTCCCCCCACACGCCATTTGCACCCGCGAAACCCGACAGAGTGGCTCCTACGGAATGTCCGCCGACATAGACAAGCTCGGGGTCGCCACCGAAAGACGCGATGTTCTCGTGAATCCAAGCTACCGCCGCGGCTACGTCCTCGGACTGGGCGGGGAAACCGAAACCGTCCACGGTCAGTCGGTAGCTCGCCACCGCAGTGATGATCCCGTGCTCGGCAAAAGGAAGAGCCACTCCCCCGTAATGCGCACGGTCGCCCTCACGGAACCCGCCACCGTGTAGAAACAAGAAGGTTGCGGCCCCGTCCGGTTTTTCCTTGGGTAGATAAAGATCCAGCTTTTGCTTGGGATCTTTGCCGAACGCCAGGTCCAAGTGGTGAGGCAGCTCCTTACGCGCCTTCGCGGTGTCAGCATCGTTCGCATCGTAGAACGCAACCCAATCGATGCTGAACTCGCCCGCTTTCTGTTGCGTGTAGTACTTCGATCGATCCTGCGCCGACGTCGAAGCGGTCGCGAGTAGGTAAACCAACACGACCCAGATTGCCGCCTTGCTCATGAACGAACTCCTTCCTGCTAGGACTTCGGCGGTACGTCGATCACCATGGCGTCCTCCGCCAGGATGACTTCGCCTGAGAAGATCTTCTTCGCATCTTGAACGATCTTGTCCCAAATTTCGGGCGAGCGACGCTTACCGTAGTACATCGAAGCCATCTCGATCGCCGCATCGCTCGAGGTGTAGGGACCGAGGTGAGTCAGGATCAGCGTCTTGACCCCTGCCTCCTGGGCAACTCTCGCGGCGCCCGAGGGGCCGGAGTGGCTCCACATCTTGCGTTCCTCGATGATCTCATCCAGAAACGCCGTATCGTGAATGAGGTAGTCCGCCCCGCGCGCGAGATCGATCATTCCTTGGCAGGGGCTGGTGTCGCCGCTGATCGCGACGACTCCATAGGGACTCTCGACCCGATAGCCCACAGAAGGCAAGCCAACCCTCTGATGGTGCTCGACATCTCCCGCAATGACTTTGAAGTTGCTCCCTTCGTACACGAACCCGGGCTCGATGTCTTCGACCTCTACGGCCGGCGTGTCGATCGGCTTGTGCTTGATGTGAGGAGGCAAGGCCTTGATGTATCCCCTCACGAAACCGACATCCGCCTTATGGGCCTCGAAGATCGTAGAGTGTGACATGTGACGCGTCCCAGTTGGACCGTAGACTTTCAATACTTTGCTGCGACCACAGTTCCAGGTGGTCATGATCAAGTAGCCGTAGTCACACATGTGATCCCAGTGCAGGTGGGTGAAAAACAAGTGGTCGACGTCCATCGGGTTTATCCCAGTTTTCACCAGGTTGACAGTCGTTCGCTCTCCGCAGTCAAACACGAGGATGGTATCGTCGATGATCACCGCCTGACTCGGATTTCCTCGGTCTGGGTCGGGAACGGCCGATCCCGAACCGAGAATCGCGACCTTCATCCCTTTTAGGCCTTTAGGCCTTTCAGGCCTTTCAGGTCTTTCGCCATGCTGCCTCCGTCCTTATCGCCCGTCCACTCGCGCTAGATAGTCTAAGGCTTCCTTGAGAGTGACAACGTCACCATACCGTTGATCGATATCGATGAGATTCGCCTCATTCGCCAGCGGCGATCGATCACCCACCGCCTCTCGAACAACCAGGGGACGAAAACCGTGTTGGGCCGCATCGACGGCCGAGGCCCTCACGCAACCGCTGGTCACGCACCCGCAAATCAGCAGCGTGTCGATCCCGCGTTCCGAAAGCCGCGGGGCGAGGTCGGTACCGAAAAAAGCCGATCCCTGCTGCTTCGAGACGACGAGATCCGTATCCCGGCGCGGCAATCGAGGGTCGACGCGAGTCCAACGAGAGCCCTTCTCGAGGACGGCGACCCGCGGCGACTTCACGCCTAGCAAGAGCCTCTTCCCTTCATCGCCAACGTATTCGACGGTCGTGAAAACGGTGGAGATCCCACATCGCTCCGCCGCTTTCAAGATCTGGATCGTCGCGTCGATCTCCCCATCCCAATCGCCTCCGAGGGGAGACTCCTTGCTGGTGAAACCCTCGATGAAATCAACAACCAGCACGGCGGGGGCTTTACCAGCACCCATGCGAGGCGCGCAGGTGTACGGGTAATGAGTCCGAATCCCCGCTAGCAGGTCTTCTGTTGTCATCAATCGCTGCGTTCGGGAGGGTCGATCCCCTGTATGCGCAGAAGGATGTAAACCTGGCCGCGATGATGTGCTTCCTCTTGGACGATGCTCCACAGTAAGCGTTCGATGGAAAGTTCATGCCGGAACGCGGGGATCTCTTTTTCCATGTCTGCCGGCATGAGATCGGCGTAGGCTTTGATGGTGGCTTCGTGAACCTTGTGCAAGAGCTTGATGCAGTCGTCGAAAGTGGGAGCATCCTCGGGCGGAAAGACACTTCCAGTCAGTATGTCCTTGGGCTCGTTGTCCAAAATGAGTTTATCGATGATGTAGTGCTCGACGTAGGCGAAGTGGCGAAGTGTGTCATTGATGCTCCGTCGCCCGTTCTCCGGGATCCAATTGAATACCGCCTCGACTTCCTCGGGAGTCTTTTCCGCTTTCAATTTCTCCACGACTTGTTCCAGACCATCGAACAGCTGCTGTCGCTCGCGCTCCCAGTACGGGTAGAGATCGTCTATCTTCATGAGTGCTCCTTTTCTGTCCTTAGTGCGCGCTCACTCCTCGTTCGCGCGCTTGGCTCCTCGCTGCTCGCTCGGCGCACCTTTCGTCGGCCGACTCCGGCCGGGCTCGCTCCGCTCGCGCACGGTGCATTCAATTCTTGCGCACCTTGCGAGTGCCATAGTGGTTGTGGAAGGTCTTTTCGTGAATAGGGATGCGAAGGCTTTCCGTGAACCGAACCTCGTTGGCGGCGATGCCCAACGCAACAAACGATACGATGCGGAGCCCTCCCGGGATGTGAAGTATTTCCCGCACCCGGGGAACACGGGCCAGCCTGGCGATCCAGGTACTTCCTAAACCGATGCTGGTGGCAGTGAGCAAGAGGTTCTGGATGGCGGCGCCCATGGACATCAGGAAGAGGTCCTCCTGGCCTTGGGTCGGAATCTCGGAGGCGTCGACGTAGGATTCCTTGCTCCCGACGTTACCGCAGACGGCGATGAGGAGCGGCACGGTGATGAGATCGGCCTGTTTCCCGGACACGGTCTGATAGTGAGCATCGTGGAGCAACGACTCCTCCAGGTAAGCATCCCGGAGCTCGCGCTGGATTTTGTCATCGTCGATGAGAACCAGCTCCCACGGTTGCGTGTTAGCCGCCGACGGGGCCCACCGTACCGCTTCGAGAAGCGCATTAGTGGCTTCCGAGGACACCTTACCCCGACGGTACTCCCTGCTTGTCCGCCTCTTCTTGATGATATCCAGAAGGGACGCCGGTCCGTCGTCCATAGTCAGTTCGTCGCTCGGGCGCTGGTCGCCTGCCCCGACGAGCCGCGATCGACGAGCTTGCCGTCGGATACGAAGACGACGCCGCCCTTGATGACGTGTGATACACGATGCTGCAGAATGGCCACATCGAACAGCGGGTCTCCGTCGACTACGATGACGTCGGCTAACTTTCCCACCGAAATCGTACCCAGCTCGTCGTCGACCCCTTGCATCTGAGCGGGCCGAAACGTTGCGGCCTGGATCGCCTCCATGTTGGTCAGGCCCGCGTCGGCCAGGTTCTCGATCTCGCGCGCGAGAGGACTGTGGAAGTTGAGCGGCGCTCCCGTGTCGCACCCCGCCACGACTTGCTCACGTCCACCCGCCTCGATGTAACGCTTCAGCTTTCGCTTGGCGACCTTGATGCGCTCCGGGGCCCCGATCCCCCACGGGATTGCGGAGGGGTTGCGCCATGTCTCGACCAGCGCCGCGTAAATATCGGGGGCGAATTGCTTCTTCAAACGCGGGTGCTCAGCGACTTCCGGAAAGCTGATGGCACGGGCGTAGGCGTTTCGCATCTCGATGGTGGGCACGATGTACGGGCCGCGCAAAATGTTGGCGGACGGCCCCAGGGCGACCGGCTTGGCGCCTCGCACCAAAAGGCGCAAGTCCTCGTCGCTATAGTCGGAAAGGGCGTCGGCGGTAAACACATGATGCATCCGATCCACACCGGCATAAACCGCGGTGCGATAGGCCTCGATGTGCCGCACATCCGCGTCGACGCCGATGCCGGCTTGGTGCGCGGCATCGGTCACCGCCTCGAGCACCGGTCGATCCCAGAACCCGTAGACCTTGATCTGATCCACCCCCATCGCGATGATGCGCTCCGCGGTGGCGCGGGCTTCCTCGGGATTGCTCACCGAATACTCACCCGGGGTTCTCCCCACGCTTCTGGTGCTTTGATTCATGATGGGGCCGGCGAAATACATTCGCGGACCGACCTTCTCGCCTGCCTCGATTTGAGCTCGCAGCTCCTGTTGTTGCTTCAACGGCCCGCCGGTATCGCGGAAGCTCGTGATCCCTGCCAGCAAATTCGTTTGAGCGGTCGAGGTCATGACCTCGATCTCGCGTCCGGAGAAGTCTCTCGGGAGCATCGCCGGATCGCCCTCCCCGACATGCCACAAATGACCATGCGATTCCCACAGACCAGGCATGACGGTCATGCCGTTGGCATCTACGACCTGGGCTCCGCTCGGAACCTCCAGAGCGCCAACTCGTCCCACCGCGACGATCCGGTCACCTTGTACGAGAACGACGGAGTTCCGCAGTGGCTCGCCGCCAAAACCATCGATGAGACTACCTCCTACGATCGCCAGGGTAGCTGATCCCTGACTCTCTGCGGTAGGCGTTCCCACTAGCAAGAGAAGAACTAAGGCTAAACCGGCTAGATCAAACTTTCTCTTCATGTCATTCTCCTAATATCCAAATCGTCAGTTCCATGACAAACCGTCGTAACGTACGCCATCCCTCATCACGAAATGGATGCGATTCCATGCCCAGCGCTCGGTCAACGGGTCGGCCCGGAGTGAGATCATATCCGCCCGTTTTCCAACCTCCAGCGTTCCCAAGCGATCCCCGTAACCCACATTCTGAGCGGCAACCGCCGTCGCCGCGCGGATCGCGTCCATGGGCGGAAAACCTCCTTCGATCAGGAACTCGATCGAATTGCCAATCCCACCGTAGTACAGCGTGTCCAAGCCCAGGCTGAGCGGGACGCCGGCACGATGGGCAGCGAGCGCCTGACTCTGCTGCGTCCGGATGGAAGGAAAGAAGTCCCGGCCGGCGCGATTGGCCTCATTGTCCTGATAGTCACGGTCCACCGTCTCGACGTCTGGGTTTTCTTTTCGATAGTCGAAGTAGTGCTGGCGGCCGTAGTCGATCCAATCACCGGGTGCCTTGGCGCCAGTGTCCATGAACTTCCAGGTGCTCTTGTCGGGACGGAGTCCCACGTAAACCAGTGGCGTAAAGCTGACCGTGGTTCCGTGCTCCACCATCATTTGAATGATCTCGTCCGTCATAGGGCGGGCGTGCTCGATGTTGTCGGCCCCGGCGAGAATGGCAGTCTTCATCGATGAGCCCCAACGACCGGTGGCGTGGACAGTCACTTTGATTCCCAGGCGATGCGCCTCATCGACCAACGCTTTAAGCTCCTCGAGGGTAAACATCGTGGCTTCCGGCGAGCGATCGATCAATGTGACCTTTACCCATTCCGCCCCGTGGTGAAAGTTCTCCCTTACTTGTCGCCTGGCTTCCCAAGGACTATCAACCCAATATTTGGGATCGACGAAGTGGCCGCCCGTCGGAGTGATGATCGGCCCTCCCAGGATCAAACGCGGACCGGGCACCATACCTTCACGGATCGCATCACGCAAATGGAGGTCGTTCCAATGGGCTTCCCCGGTCATGCGCGAGGTCGTGATACCACAAAGTAGCTGCACGCGAGCGTTGCGGACCATACGAAGCATCTGGATCGCGTCGGGCTGCATGAGCTGACCGACGAGTCCTTCCACACCCACTCCGACATCGATGCCATATCGCAAACTGAGATGGGTGTGGGTGTCGATCAACCCAGGGAGCAGCGTTTCCCCTTTCAAATCAATAACTTCCGCGCCTGACGGAATCGCGACACGGGAAGCAGGACCGACCGCTTCGATCGTGTCGCCCCGCACGACGACCACGCCGTCCTCAATGGGCGCTCCACCGGTTCCATCGATAATCTGACCCGCCTTGACGACGATGATTTCTTCCTGAGCGGCGACGCAAATGGAGAGCGAGAGAAGGAAAACAATGAATGTGAAGTTCCTGATTTTCATTCTATTTTTCCTTATCGGGAGTCGTCGGAGACGAGGATTTCTGAGAAAAAGGGCAATACCTTCTTTTCGAGTCGCTCGCCAATGCGGCTGGTGTGATCGCCCTGATACTGCTCAAAGGAGTGCTCGATGTCTCGCGCAGCGAGTGCTTGGGACAACGTGCGGCTACCCAGAGGGATGTGCGTGATCGGATCGGTATCGCCGACGTCGAAGCCGATGCCCCGTAAACGGGCGAATCCTCCTGCGAAAGCATCCATGGACTCCGCCGGGAAGCGCGTTATCCACTCCTCGTGACCATCTGCATCCGGGACGACCGATCCGCCCGCCAGCTTGAACGGAAAGTCTACGAGGAACGGTTCGTTCTCCAGATTCGGCGACATCGCCGCGGCTACGGAGACGAAGGCGTTTGGATACATTCCAGCCCTCACGAGCTCCTTTCGTTTCGTGAGCCGCAGCGTCGGGACCCACTCGGGGTTCCCGGCCGTCACGTCTCCCTCCATAGAGAGACAGCAGGCGCTCAACCCGTAGACCGCCGAGTAGACATCGGGATGGCGAGCGGCCAAGTAAATCGCCCCGTAGCCTCCCATCGAATGGCCCGCGATGCCACGGCTCTCGCTCTTGGGTAATGTGCGATAGGTCTCGTCGATAAACTCCAGCAGGTCCTTGGTGATGAAATCGCCCCAGTTGCCCGTAACGGACGAGTTGATGTAGTAGCTTCCCCCGTACGCGTTGCGCCCATCCGGCATCACCAGGATCATCTCCTGGATCTTTTCTTCCCCAATCAGTCGGTCCACTACGGCCTGAACGCTAAACCCCTGGAAGAATCCATCTCGCCAGATAGTGTTCGTGTCGTCGTAGCCATGGAGGAGATAGACCGTCGGATACCGCTTGTCGCTCTCGTGATAAGCGGGCGGGAGATACACGATGACACTCCGGTAGGCGGGGTCACCCAAGAGGTTATTCTTCAGCGCCTCACTGTAGACACTCTGGTAGACGAGCTCGCCCTCGCCGGCCGCGACGAAGGTGCCCCCTGCCGACGCCGAGAAACAAAGCGCGATCCAGAAGGTCCGAAGTTTCATAGACGTCTTGCCATCTCTTTCCTGGGCGTCGGAAAGGCCCGTTTGCTCTGCGCCAAATCCATCTTTACCAGCATCTCGCACATTCGTATTCCAGCGACGCCCGCATCGATTACCGGGATGCCCAGGGCCTCCTGCGCGTCGCTCGCGAGCCCGATCATTCCTGTGCAACCCAAGATCAGCGAGTCTGCGCCGTCTTCTTCGATCGCCCTTCGCCCCTCGGCGATGGTCTTGTCCAGGACCGCATCGTCTTTCTCCAGATCCACGACGGGGACTTCGATCGATCGGATCGAGGCCATGCGATCGTCGAGCCCGGTCAGCCGGATCTTGTCCACCATGAAGCCGTTGCCCCGACTGAGTGGAGACAACCAAGTGAATCTCCGACCAACGAGGCAGGCGAGCGCCACCGACGTTTCCATGATCCCAACCACCGGGATGTCCAAATGCTCCTTGGCCGCCGCGACGCCCGGATCGGCTGCGCAGAAGACAATCAAACCGTCGTAGCGCATCTGATCGGTGCTCTCGATTTCCTGGATCAAGTAGGTCATTTGGATGTCTTCCCAGAAATGCTGTTCTGGAGATTCGATCCCCTGCTTAAGAAAGACCCAGTCGAGCTCGGTCTCGGGATCGTAGGCATTCGCGTATCCGGCCTTCATGCGCGGAAGCCAGTCGACGCTGGTGACGATTACTGGATTGATGACTTTTATTTTCATACTGCCCTCCCACGCTCAATTCCAGCTAAGCGTGTCGTAGCGTTCTCCGTTCTTCATTATTAGTCGAATCTTGTGTAGGGCCCGAACATCGGCCCGGGGGTCGCCGTCGACGGAGATGATATCTGCCGCCCGACCCGGTCGAAGCGTGCCGACGATATCATCAAAACCGCTGATCTCGGCGGCGGAGCCGGTGGCGATGTGAATAACGTCCTTTAGGGGAATGCCGGCTTCCACGAGCCACTCCATGCTGAGCGTGATGCCTCCATAAATCGTGTCCAACCCCAGGCTCATCGGGATACCAGCCCGAAACGCCTTCAGAACCTCGGCCTGTCGTTTCTTGACCGCCGGGAAGTGATCCCGGCTGGCCCGGTTGGACTCGTTGTCAGCGTAAGGTCGATTCTCCGTCTCCCAGTCAGGATGCTCACGCCGCCACGTCACCATAACCTCGCGCATGAAGTTGATCCACTGCTCCCCCGTCTCCACATCATGATCCAGGTAGCGCCACCACTCGGGAGTGGGACGAAAACCGATGTACACGAGCGGTGTCAGACTCACAGCGGTTCCGTTATCCTTCAAGAGCTGAATGATCTCGTCGCTCAGCGGACGAGCATGCTCGATGCTATCCGCACCCGCTTCCACCGCGACACGAATCGCGGAACCCCAATTACCCGTGCAGTGGGCAGTTACAGGGATGCCCGAGGCGTGGGCGACGTCGACCGCGGCCTTGGCCTCTTCGTGCGTGAGCTGACTCTTGGTGGGAGAAAGGTCCATCATCGACAGCTTGATCACCCGGGCCCCGTGCTCGAAGTTCGTACGCACGATCTTCACCGCTTCCCAGGGGCCGTCGATTTCGAGAGTGAATGGCGCTCCATGGCCACCGGTACCGGTGATGCCTTCTCCCGAAGGGATGATCCGGGGACCGGCGACCATGCCAGAGTCAATCGCATCCTTGATGGCGAAGTCCAGACCCTGCACTTCTCCCGTCATTCGCATGGTTGTGATTCCGCAGAGAAGCTGGGTCCTTGCGTTCTTGGTGAAACGCATTCCTAGTGCACCCGCGTTCCCGCTGGCTTGCGCACGACGCCCCAGCGCCCCTCCCCCCGCGTAGCGGTACCGGAGATGGCCATGCGTATCCCAAAGCCCGGGCATGACGGTGTGGTCCCCGAGATCCAGCGTCTCAGCGTTCGCCGGTATCCTCACATCCGAAGCACGACCAACCGACTCGATGACGCCGTCTCGAACGACCACCACTGCATCGGCGATGGGCTCGGCGCCGGTGCCGTCGTAGAGCAGTGCGGCCTTGACCGCGAGGGGGCGGTCGGCTTGCGCCGCTTCACCGGCCAGCGGAAAGTGGCTGAAGCAGAAGGAAAGGATCGCTAACAAGATGGTGCGCTGACCTCGCGGCATCATGTCCTCCAATGTCCTATTTCCAGATCGGACGTTTGTCCCATTCAGAGATCTGGCCCGTGCCCCCTCAGGGTAAGCTCAGGGCGACTAACTCCGCAGGCTCCGACGCGCCGCCGATCGCCACCACGATGTACTGCTTGCCGTCGATCATGTAAGACATCGGCGCACCGGTGGCGTTCCCAGGGAGCGGAACTTCTGCGATCAAACTACCGTCACTCGGGTCGAACGCCATGAGAGAGGCGTCCACGTTCGTCAACTTCAAACCACCGACGTCCCCTCGCGGGGTGCGCTGCGAGCTCCGGTCACCTTCTTGCGCGACAAAGAGCAATGTTTTGGTCGCCAACGGGAAGCTGCGCCGCGGCCACCCCACTCGAGGCAAGTCCAAACCCTCGAGCGCCGGATGGTCGACGGGTCCCTTGCCCAGTGTCGCCACCCACTTGTGCTCCCCAGTGCTCAGATCGATGGCGGTCAACCGAGCGTACGGTGGTTTGAAAAGCGGAAGTCCCTGTGGCGCCCCCGGCATCGACACATTACCCATGAGTCTCATGTCGGAGCGCTCTGGATCGGGCGCCATCAGCTTGACCGCCGTCGGTGACAAGATGGAGGGAACGTAGAGGGTCTCGGTTTCGGGGTCGAAGGCGGCGCCCGCCCAGCTCGCACCGCCCGCCCAACCGGGCAAGACGATGGTCACCCGCGTGGTCGGCGGCGTGTACAGGGGACCGTATTCGTATTGCTCCAGGATGGCCTCGCCCTCCGAGCGAAGCTCGGGCGTGAAATCGATCAGCCGATCAACCGCGACACCCTGCGGCTCGAACGGCGGCGGTTTCGTCGGAAACGGCTGCGTTGGAGAAGACTTCTCACCGGAAACGGTCGACTGCGGAACGGGACGCTCCTCGATGGGCCAGACGGGCTCTCCCGTCACACGATCGAAAACGAACGTGAAGCCCTGCTTGGTAACTTGTGCGACGGCCTTGACCTCCTTCCCATCCACAGTAATGTCGACCAAGTTGGGGGCGGCGGGCAGATCATAATCCCAGAGGCCGTGGTGAACGATCTGGAAGTGCCACACTCGCTGCCCACTCGCAGCGTCGAGCGCCACTAACGCCTCGCCGAACAAGTTGTCGCCGCCGCGGTGCCCTCCATAGAAGTCGTTGGTCGGAGTGCCAAAGGGAAGGTAAACGTAACCGAGCTCCTCATCGCAGCTCATCAATGTCCAAACGTTAGTATTGCCAGTCGAGCTCCAAGCCCCGTCCTCCCACGTCTCGACTCCAGTCTCTCCCCGTTGAGGCACAGAGTGGAAAGTCCAGAGCTCTTCGCCGCTCACCGCATCGAATCCCCGCACGTCACCGACCGGCATCTTGGTGCTGGGCTCGAAGTCACTCATCGAAGACCCCACCACCACAACGTTGCCGCAGACGATCGGTGGCGACGTCATCGTATAAACATCGCGTCGATCGGAGCCGCGAAGCCCCTCCACCAAATCGATCCGCCCGTTCTCACCAAACCCCTCGATCGGCGCGCCCGTCTCCGCGTCGAGCGCTACCAGATGCGCGTCTCCGGTGGCGATGAATACTCTCCCCTCCCAAAACTCAACGCCGCGATGGATGAACCACTTCGAGGGCGTATCATTCTTCCAAGATTCCGGGTCGAAAGACCAGAGCGTCTCACCCGTCCGCGCATCGATAGCGGCGACTTGACTCAGCGAAGTGCTGGTATAGAGAACGCCATCGATCGTGACGGGTGTCACTTCGTAGGCCCATGACCAAAGCTCCGGATTCCGATCGAGCACTTCCTTTTCGACCGAAACCCACCGCCACGCGATTTGCAGATCGCCAACGTTCTCGGCGCGAATCTGGTCGAGAGCCACGTACTTGGAGCTCGCCTTGTCCGATCCATAGGACCGCCAGTCGATATTGTCGAGTGGGTCCGGGGCGTTCACCTTCTCCGGGCTCGCACAGGAAACGAGTATCCCTGCCACGCCAACCGTAATGAAGAGAACAAAGACAGCAGCAGTTTGTCTCATTTTCAAAAGATATCCTGGTCTTTCGACGACACGAGCGGACCTTGATAACCGAATCCGCGGATTTCCTTGACGTTCGCTTCCGGGTCGTCGCTATAGTTCTGCTCGTGATACAAAACAAGTAAGCCTGGTCGTACCTTGTCCGCCAACCGAGCGAGCTCTTCGGTGGAGGTGTGATAGAGACCCATTGATTTTTTCTTGCTCTCGATGTCGTTTCCGCCCCACGGGGCATTCGCCAACCCCTCCAACCCAAACACTTCGTGAACCAAGATATCGGCACCCCGACTCGCGGCTTCGATACCTGCACAAGGAACGGTATCGCCGGAGATGGTAACGACTCGATCCGGTGTCGTGAATCGGTAGGCTAGAGTCAACGGGAAGCCGGCATGTTTGGTTTCGAATGCCTCCACCTTGACGTCATCGTCCTCGTAGACCAGGCCCGGACCGGGGACGATGTGCCCCACGGATCTCCAAGCCGTATCACTCTTTTGGGCGGGACCGTGAACGAACTCATCGATCGCCGGTCGATAGGCCTTGAGGATATACGCCACCAAATCGTCGGTCCCGGGTGGTCCGTACACGTGAGCCGGTTCAAGTCGTACCTGCTTACCCATCGACCAAGGATGGAGAAGTATCGCCGGCAAGCCAATGATGTGATCGACATGGAGGTGGGTCAGGAAGAAGTGATTCAGGTTGGGGGCCGCGAGTGCCTCTATTTCTCCACCGAAGAGCGGCGTCGCCGCACCGGTGGCCCTCCAGATGCCTTCGCCGGCATCCACGATGTAGGGCCGCCCGTTCACAACCACGGCGACAGCCGGGCCACGGCGGTGAGGATCGGGGAGCGGCGTCCCCGAACCGAGGATCACAACCTTGGTGGTGTCCGACGGTGAGTATTCTCCTCCCAATACGGGAGGCACAATGCAGATCCCCGTTGCGACGATGAACGCCGTCACTGAAGTAGCCTGACAAGCCGGGTTTCTCATGATTCTATAAGTATCGAGCGTGCACGTTGGAGCTCGTCGAGCGCCTCTTGGGTCAAAGTTGCTCTTGAGAAAAACGCGTCACCGGCCTCACGGATGAGACGATCCGCCTTTCGCAACCATCCCACGGCTATCGGATGGAGATTCACTCCGTCCAGAACGATGATGGCGTCCTCTGTCTCGTACCCTGCACGTCGGACCAACTCTCGCGCTCGCTCGTTCTCGAAGAGACCTTTTTCTAGGCTCGTCTCCAACAGTTGGGTGGTTTCCCGAATGTTTTCGAGTGCGTTGATTACCCTCAAAAAACCACCGATCGCCAGGACTTCGCTGGCGGACAAATTGGTGTCGGTTCCAAATCGCTTGCGGAGCGCGACCCCTACCGGCCCGTTCTTGAACGTGTCGAGATTGTAGATGTCTACCGCTTCTTCGACCGACTTCACGAACCCGCTATGGAAGAGCGGCCCCGCGTCAGCCGCCTCGACCACCGGCGGGGTATTGAATTGGTGCGTGTCGCCGTAGCCGTTGTCCAGCGGAATGAGCTCGGTCGGCTTTCCCGGTGCGAATTCCTCGCCGGTGGCATGGACGATGCTGCCGAGATTCACGATGTGACCCTCGGGGAGTACGGATACTTGGAGCGAAGACGCTCCTCCATTGATATGACAGGCATTGCACCGACCGTTCTTCTGATCTTTGTCGATGAAGAGCTCTTGTCCGCGCAGCGCGAGATCTCCCTTCAACGCCAGTGGCAGAGAGAGCTCCTCCTGGCGTCCGAGTGTCAGCATGAACGCCTCGAGCGCGTCCAATTCCTCGTCGGTGGGGCGGCGAAAATCAACTCCCGGATCGCGATTCAAGGTCTTGGGCATATGCTGCGCAATGGCGCCAATAGCGAAAGACCGGAGGCTTCCGTCCCCGGGGGCACCGTCGCCGGCCCATCCGGTAAGTGGCCCCATGAAGTCGAGTCGGTTCTCGGCACCTTCGAACTCCATGCCATCAATCGACGTGCGAACCGAACGAAGCGATTGGACGGTGTGAAGAATGAAGTCGTTCTCGAGATCACCATAGCCATTCGGGTTGCCTATGATCAAGCCGTACTCTCGCAATAGTTCGGGGTCTTCGAAATTCTCCTTCAACTCCGGGACGAACTCGTGGACAAAGAGCGGATCGTCATCCGGCAAGGTGGCAATGAAGGCCGGTGTGATCCGCCAGTTGTCTTCGGGGCGATGGCAGGTCGAGCACGTTCTACCGTTGCCATCGAAGGTCTCGTTGAAGAAAATTTCCTCCCCCTTAGCAACAAGGTCGACTTCCAGACTCGAAGGCGGAGACGAAAAGACTGAAAGCAAAAGCGCAAGCAATGCGCCACTGGCCAAGGCTACCTTCACGATTTCTCTCCCTGTGGCAAAAGTAAAAGCTTCCCCACGCTCTCTCGACTTTCCATGAGCCGATGGGCTTCGGACGCACGGTCGAGAGGTAGTCGTTGCGTAATCATCGGTCGGATTTTCCCTGCTTCATAGAGTCCCAGCAGCGCGTTCCACGAGGGATCGATGAGCTCGTGCCGCTCCGCGAAGAACACACTCAAGTTGAGCGCTGCGAATGTCGAGCTCGTACGCAGCAGGTCGTAAGGGTGCACCGCTAGGCCTTCGCCACTCGCGATCCCGAAGAGAACGAGACGTCCGAGAGGGGCAAGACACGCGAGAGCCTCCTTGAAGACGCCGCCGCCCACCGACTCGAGAAGGAGATCCGCACCTCGGCCTTCCGTTCGGTCTCGCACGTATGCTGCCAGGCTCTCCGAACGATAGTCGACCGAGTACTCGACCCCCAGCCCTTTTAAGACCTTGAGCTTGCCTTCGGAACCCACGCCCCCGATGACGCGAAGCTTCTGGGCCAAGGCCAATTGAACCAAGGCGGTCCCCACTCCACCCGCGGCCGCCGTAATCACTACCCACTCGCCCTCACGCGCTCCGCCGAGCGTGTTGAGTGCGTGGTACGCGGTGAGAAAAACATGGGTAAAAGCGGCCCCGTGTCCGAAGCTCATCGAGGGAGCCAGGGGCAGCGCGTAGTTTTCCGGGACCGCAACCCACTCCGCGTAGGTCCCACCGCGCGGAGAATAAACACCGACCCGATCTCCCACCCTGAACCGTGTGGTTCCCTCTCCGATTTCTTCCACCACCCCACTACCTTCGCAGCCTGGAATGAGCGGCGGTGGCGTCATCCCGGGATGGCTGGCGGTTCGACACAAGATGTCGGCAAAGTTCACGCCGCTCGCGTGAACACGCACCAGCACTTCGCCAGACGCCGGTATGGGTTTCGGGGCATCGACGAGGACCAGCGCTTCCGGTCCACCGGCCTCCTCGACGCGAATCGCCTTCAATGCAGGTATCCCAAGGTCTCCCTCGATCAGTTGCGCAGGCGGTTGGTCGCATCCTCGTCTACCTTGTCGTCGACGAGTTCGACCTTATATGTATCGCGCGCCGCCTCGCGGCTAACGTAGCCGTCGAGAACATCCTCGAGGACGCTCGAGGGCTCTCGCTCCGCCGGATCGCCATATCCCCCGCCACCCGAAGTGAGGTTGCGGCAGCGGTCTCCGGCTTCGATTTGGACCCGCCGTGTCCCCACCCGTTTCTCGCGCTCCGTCTCGGGGAAGAGAATCATTCCGTTGGACGGCGGTTCCAACCCTCCCGCCAGCGCCCAAGGCAGCGTCTTGGTTTTCTTCCGAACCGAAAGAAACTCGCCCGGGGAGATGAAACGGATGTCCCTCCTGAGGCCTAGCCCCCCGCGCGACCGACCGGCACCACCGGAGTCGGTCCGCAACTCCAACCTCTCGAGAAACATTCCGGTCTTCAGCTCCAACACCTCGATCGGTGTATTGCGAACCATGCCTTGATTGGGATGGTTCACCGCGTTGCCGCCATCGTGGGTCGTCGTCGCGCCCCATCCCACCGGATCGTTGTTGCTGACCGCGAAGAAGCGGCGAGTTTCTGGGTGTGTTCCTACCATCATGAAGCCGGGCACATCACCGCCGGACGATGCCTGAAGCCGTTCGGGCATCCCTTGGGTCAGCGCCTTGAAGATGAGCTCGAGCTGCGCGTTAGACGTCCACAGTGTGAACGTAGCGGACGGATAAGTCGCATGGAAAAGCGTTCCTGGCGGGGCAACTACCTCTAGAGGGCGAAAGTTGCCGGCGTTGGTCGGCGAACCGGGAGTCGTGAGCGCCTTGAAAACAACACGGGTCGTGCCCAAGGTGCGACCGTACGGTAAATTGACCGGGCCCGGTACCGCCGGAGACGAGCCAGTGAAGTCGACGAGAAAACGATCGTCGTCGATGGTAACAGTTACCTTCATCGGAATCGTATCGTCGGAGACGCCGTCGTCGTCCAGCAAATCCTCCGCGGTCCAGGTGCCATTGGGCAAAGATCGCAGGGCTTTACGCGCAAGCTGCTCCCCGTGCTCCAGGAGCCGGACCACCGCCGCATCATAGCCTTCGGGCCCGAACTTGCGCCGTATGTCGACCAGCCTTCTCTCTCCAACACGAGTAGACGCTACTTGAGCGTTCAGGTCTCCGAGCACCGAATCCGGCATGCGCGAATTGAATCGGATGATGTCAATGATCTCCGGGTCCGGTTTTCCCTTTTTGTAGACCTTGGTACCGGGAAAAATCAGGCCTTCCTGATGCATGTCGGTGGAGTCGAGAACGTAGCCGGCATCCTTGGCCCCCAAATCCATCCAGTGCGCCCTGATGCACGTGTAGGCGAAGGGTCGGTCTTCTCCCGAGGCGAAGACCGGTGCGAAGAGTGTGACGTCGAGGGTATGCGCGGAGCTCCAATACGGATAGTTCAGCAGAACAATATCGCCGGGATCGAGGTTCTCCTCACCCACGTAGTCGACGCCTTTGCGGATGGCATAGTCGTTCGAACCAAGGAACGACAAGAGGCCCGGGGCCTCCGCCACCAGCTCGAGCTCACGACTGTAGATCGAGATGCCGAAGTCCAGGATTTCGTAGACGACAGGATTGAAGGCGGTGCGTATCAGCGTACGCCGCATCTCCCCAGCGGCAGAGAATAGGTAGCTCCGGATGACCTCGACCGTAGCCCCATCTAACTGTTTCGTCATAGTGACTCAGTGCTCGCTCAATGAGTTGATCAGTGCGGCGGGGCCCCACCCCCACCGCCGTCCCTTCGCCGGCAAAGCGGCTTCGGGACAGCTGATGGCTCCTCGCGCAGGGTGCCGTGAGTTCGTCAGCACCCTGCTACTTCCCACTCCTCAGCTTGCGGGTACCCACTTCGTCCACTGCGTCGCCGTCGAGAGCAACTTTGTACGCTTCCCGGGCCGCTTCGCGAGACACGTACCCGTCGAGAACGTCCTCGAGAACTCGAGCCGGCTCGCGGCCAGCCGGATCGCCGTATCCCCCTCCGCCGGCCGTGAGATTGCGACAGGTGTCTCCCGCCACCACAGCGGCTCGGTAGGTCCCCACCTTCTTCTCCCGCTCTGTCTCCGGGCTGAGAACAAAGCCGTTCCGCATCGGTTCCTTACCGCCGGCGAGGGGCCAGGCGCTGGTCTTCGTCTTCTTCATCACCGAAAGGATCTCGCCGTCCGAGATGAACCGTATGTCGCGCCGAATGCCCGACCCGCCCCTAAACTTTCCTGGGCCTCCGCTATCGGTACGGAGCTCCAACCGCTCGAAGAACATTCCGGTCTTGACCTCCAAGACTTCCATAGGTGTATTGCGGACTAGACTTTCCGACAAATGGCTGTTGGCGTTGGCGCCATCATGGTCGGGCGTTCCACCCCAGCCGACCGGATCGTTATTGCTCACGGCGAAGAAACGTTTCGTGTCCGGGTGAATCCCGACCATCATGAACCCGGGTACGTCGCTTCCCGAGGAAGCCGCCATGCGCTCCGGCATACCTTTGGCGAGGGCCTTATAGATGAGCTCGAGCCCGACGATACCTGTCCACAACGTGAACGTCGCAGCCGGATAGACGGCGTGAAAGAGGCTTCCGGGTGGAGCGATGACCTCCAGAGGTGCGAAGTTGCCAGCATTGGTCGGGGAATAGGGAGTGGTCAAGGACTTGAGTACGACCTTGGCCATCGTCTCCGTTAAACCGAACGGAACATTGACCGGCCCCGGAACCCCCGGAGAAGAACCCGTGAAATCGACAAGGAACCGATCGTCATCGATCGTCACCGTGACCTTCATGGGGATCATGTCGTCGGACACGCCGTCGTCATCTAGCAGGTCTTCCGCAGTCCAGGAACCGTTGGGGAGCTCCCGGAGCGCCTTACGTGCCAGTTGTTCACCGTGCTCGAGGATACGCTCCACGGCGGCATCGAGGGTCTCGCGACCGAATTTCTGTAGAATCTCTATCAACCTCTTGTGGCCGGTGCGCGTCGCCGCGACCTGCGCATCGAGATCGCCGAATACCGACTCGGGCATGCGCGAGTTGAATCGGATGATCTCCATGATCTCTTTGTCCGGTTTGCCTTTTTTGTAAACCTTCGTACCCGGAAAAATTAGGCCCTCTTGGTGCATATCGGTCGAGTCGAGCACGTATCCCGGATCCTTGGCACCGAGATCCATCCAGTGCGCGCGGATGCACGTATAGGCGAACGGCTTGTCCGAATGCGGCGCAAAGACCGGAGAAAATAGGGTGACGTCTAAAGTATGTGCGGCGCTCCAGTAGGGATAATTGAGAAGAACGATATCTCCGGGCTCGAGGTTCTCTTCGCCGACATGCTCCACCCCGTTGCGTATCGCATGGTCGTTGGCACCTAGAAAAAAAGTCAGGCTGGGAGCCTCGGCAACCAGCTGGAGGTCCCGGCTGTAAATCGAGATACCAAAGTCGAGAACCTCGTAGATGACCGGATTGAATGCCGTGCGGATGAGGGTTCTCCGCATCTCCCCGGCAGCCGAGAACAGATAGCTCCGAACGACTTCGACGGTGGCCCCGTCCAATTCCTCCGTCTGTCCCCTCATTTGGCCTCCGTCTGGATCACGAGTTGTCCGTAGGGATCCACGCGCACCGCTTGCTTCGAGTGAACGACGGTGGTCGATGTCCCCTCATCGACGATGGCCGGGCCCTTGAACTCGTCCCCAGGCTGCAACGATTTCCGGCGATACACCTCGAAGGGGACGACCTTGCGAAGATCGAAGCAGTAAGCGTCTCTCGCTCCGAGAATGGCTCCGCCGAACGTGACTTCTTCTTTCGGAAGCTTGGCCATCTCGGGCTTGTCCATCAGGCCGCGGCCGCGGACTCGCAAGTTCACGGTTTGCATCAAATCCGACGTCGTATGTCCGTAGCGTGTCTTGTGCAAGGCTTCGAAGCGCTTGCGGAGCTCCTCGAACGGTAGCCCTGGCTCGACCGCGACGTCCAAAGCGTGCTCTTGTCCCAGGTAACGGAGCTCCAGCACCCGATCGATTTCGATCTCGTTGTCGGACATACCTTGCTTCCGAAGCGCGTTGATCGCTTGTTTCTCGAGCTCCAGAAACCCGTTCTCCAACTTCTCGGGATCGTAATCTTCGAGCACTTGCACATCGGTGCGCGAGAAGTCGGCCGCGAGATCCGACATCAACATTCCCCAAGCCGAAAAGGCCGCGGGTGCGAGAGGGACAATAGTCTGAGGTATGGCCATTTCCCGTGCCAGGAGAGGCGCGAACATCGGTCCCGCGCCCCCAAAAGCCAAGAGCGTGAACTCTGTCGGATCGTAGCCACGTTCTACGGAGATCTCGCGGATGGCACCGACAGTGTTCGCCATGACAACGTCGAAGATCCCGGCCGCCGCTTCGAGGATATCGATCCCCAGAGGCTTGGCGATGACTCGCTCGATGCCCTGGCGACTCGCGTCCGCGTCGAGCTCCATGCGCCCCTTCAGAAATTTGTTCGGATCGATGTATCCGAGGGCCAGCGCCGCATCGGTCGTGGTCGGCTCGGTGCCTCCTTTGCCGTATGCGATTGGACCCGGCACCGCCCCCGCACTTTGCGGTCCCACTTTGAGCAGCCCTTCCTCGAGCCAGGCGATGGAGCCGCCACCGGCTCCGATGCTGCGGATGTCGTAGATCGGAATGAGGGCTGGGAGATGCTCGAGGTCGGCCTCGTGCATTAGAACCGGTTCCCCATCCTCGATGAGGCAAGCGTCCAGGCTGGTTCCGCCGAAGTCGACGGAGATGAGACGATTGTTGTCGAGCGTGCGCGCGACATGCGCGGCGCCGACGATGCCTCCTGCCGGTCCCGACATAACGGTGAAGATCGGGCTCCGACGAGCCACCTCCGCGGTCATAGCTCCGCCGCTCGAGCGCGTGATGAGGAATCTTCCTTCGAAGCCTCTCGCTCCCAACTCTTCTTCCAGCCGATCGACGTACTCCTCATAGATGGGACGAATGTAAGCATCGAGGACCGTCGTGCTCGTGCGCTCGTACTCACGATACTCGCGCGTGATATCGGTGGAGATCGAAACCGCAACCTCCGGAAAGTTTTCCTTCAACAGGCGCGCCGCGCGCTGCTCATGCTCCGGGTTCTTGTAGGAGTGCAAGAAAACAACTGCTAGCGAGCGGAGCTCGTGATCTTCGATCAAGGTTCGCGCCGCTTCCAGGAGTGCCTTTTCGTCGAGCTCTTCGACGACCTCGCCCTTGACGTTGATGCGCCCGGGGACTCCCGCAGTGTGCCGCCGTCTCACCAGGGGTACCGGCTTTTCGTACCGGAAGTTGTACATGTGTTCCGCCGGGACGTTGGCGCGACCGATCTCGAAGATGTCTCGAAAGCCTTCGTTGGTAATGATGCCGGTAAGAGAGCCCTTCCTTTGGAGAATGGCATTGAGACCGAGGGTGGTGCCGTGAATGAAAAGGCTCGCTTGTTTTAGGTCGGTCCCAAGCTTCTCGAGGGCCTCGAGCACTCCCTTCCAAGGCTCTTGGGGAGTCGTCTGCGATTTCTCGAGGCGGACCGACTGGTTCGACACATCGAACTCGATGGCGTCGACGAACGTACCCCCGATGTCGACCGCGAGTCGGTATGGCTTCATGATGGATCCTTTCGAACGATGCGGCCCGCCTGCATGACGAAGAAGATCCCTTCGAGCGCTCTGATGTCTTTGAGCGGGTCCTCCCGGACCGCAATGAGATCCGCACAGTAGCCTGGTTGGACAAGCCCGACGTCGCCGTCTATACCCATGAGCTCGGCAGGGCGTATGGATGAGGAACGAATCGCCTCGAGTGGCGACAGGCCCGCGTCGACCATATAGGACATCTCGCGTACGGTGGCGTTGACTCCGTCCGAAACTTCGCCGGGTGGTATGTCGGTACCGTTGACGATCTGGACTCCAGCTCGCACTGCGGTGCGGATGCTGTCCAAGTGCATGCCACCGGCCCCGGTAGCCTTCTCGATGGTCCAGCCCGCGAACCCGTGATCCTTCATCCATCCCGGCGACCGCGTCACCGACAGCGTCGGTACGACATATCCCGCGGCGTCTTTGATGGCCTGGCAGGCTTCCCTATCGAGCTGATATCCGTGCTCGAAGCAGCGGACTCCGGCCTTCGCGGCCTTGATGATCTGCCCCGCCCCGCCCGAGTGCGCGCAGACGTAGGTGTCCCGGGATCGCGCCACCGAAACGACGGCCTCCATCTCCTCGACACTCATCTGGGGCTCGGAGAAGGTCTCCTTCTCCTGCGCGATGCCGCCGGTGATGAAGATCTTGATGTGGTCGGCGCCTGCGGTGAGCTCCTCGCGACCGGCCTTGCGAAAGGAGTCCGGACCGTCGGCGATCAGCGCCCCGAAGCCGCTCCCGTGCCCTCCCGTCACCGAAATGCTCTTGCCGCCGGAGACGATGCGAGGCCCGGTGGCCCAACCCTTCTGAATCATCGTCCGCAAGGACAGATCGGCGCGATGCATTTCTCCCACCGTTCGGAGGGTGGTGATCCCCGCCTGGAGTGCGTCATTCGCCCTCTTCTGACACCGCAAAGCCGTGATCGCCGGGCTCTCGTTCTCGTCCGTTTCATGAAACGGAAAGACGATGGATAGATGGGTATGACAAGTGATGATGCCGGGAAGCAAGTAAGCGCCTTCGAGATCAATAGCGTCGTTGTCACCTGCCGCGGTATCTATGGAAGCTATCTTGCCGTCACCGATGGTCAGCGATCCCTCCTTGAAGGAACCCTCCCCGACATCCAGGATTCTTGCGTTGGTCAGTACGGTCATGTTGAAGCCTCCTCACGAAACTGGAGCGGATAAAGCACTCTCATCCCTCCGCTGTAAACCACCATGGTGACAATGAGGGACACGATGGGTTGAATCATCTCCGGCGGCGCGAGGCGGCCGGCGACCACGCCCACCGCGATCGCGATGAGCGCCGCCAGGTTCACGCCCCGCGTGTAATGATAGCCTCCGTCTTTCTTGTAGAGATCTCCGAGGCGCGGTCGCCGCGCCCTCACCAAGAAGTAGTCCGCGAGCAGGACGCCTACCAGGGGGGCAAAGATGATCCCCAACGTGACAAGAAACTGCGCTAGGTAACGGGTTATACCAAAGCACCCGAGCGTGGTGCCGAGGATACCCAGGACTAGGGTGTGAAACGCACGGGAGCGGCCGGGGAAGACATTAGTAAGTGCCAGCCCCCCCGAGTACAGGTTCTTGTCGTTCGTGGTCCACGTGGCGAAGATGATGAGAAGGAGCGCCGGGATCCCCAGGCCGAGCTGTTGAACGCCCAACACCGGATTCCACTCTCCGCTCACAAGGCGAGAGAGTGCGCCGAGACCAATCATCAAAGCCGAGACCGGAACGATCCCGGTCCAAATGCCAAGCCATAACGATCGATGATCCCTCGAGTAACGAGAAAGATCGGAAGACGTAAAAGCCGCGGTGAATTGGCCTGATACCATGATGTTCATTCCCGCCATGAAAGTCAGGCTGCCATCACCCGGCCGACTGACGACCTCCCAGAAAGGATGCTCGGAGGCAATCTTCCAGAACAAGACGCCCGAGAAGACGACGAGGACTGGCACTGCCAGGTTTGCCAGCTTTTGAATCCAACCGAATCCCATCACTGCGATGACCACGTTGAGCGCTCCCATCACGCATATCATGAGAATCGGTGAAGAGAAGCCGCTCATCCTTTCCAAAACACCGTCGGCAGCAAGCCCGGCCAGCTCTGCCTGGAATGCAAACCAACCGACTCCGGAAACCGTGATCGCCAGGGATGCGATCCACGTCCCCGACGGAAACCCCAATGATGAGCGTGTCAGCACCGACACAGGGAGACCGTGATCCGCTCCCGGGTAACCGGTCAAACTAATGATCGCCGCGGCGACGGTATTGCCGATGAGACCCACCAGGATCGCCTGCTTGAAGGAAAGCCCGGGAAGAAAAATGCCCCCCATCATCATCATGGGCAAGCAAACGTTGATTCCCGCATACATAGCGAAAAGCGAGAACCAACCGCGAGTACGGGAGGCAGCGGGGACGGCGTCAACGCCGAAAGATTCGGCTTTCAGGGACAATACACCGGCCTATTAAGAGAGAAAAGGGCCGGCTGCGGTTTCCCGCAGCCGGCCTGCAAGTGATCAGAGCTGAGCTACCTAGAAGTCGACCTTAAAGCCGATCTGGACCTCACGACCGGGGAAGGCCTCGACGGTGCTGCCGAAGACATTACCCGTACAGCCGCCCGGATCGGGCAGGCCGTTGCCGGTCGAGTCTTGACAGGTCGAGTTCAGCACGAACGGGTTCGCACGGTTCGTCAGGTTGAAGAACTCGATGAGCGCCGTGAAGTTGTTCCCTTCTCCGAACGGCAGGTTCCACGCCAGCCGGAAATCGATGTTGAAGAAGTCCGGTCCAAAGAACTCACCCTTCTCCGTTCCGAGGAGACGATTGTCGAAGATGTCGTCACCGTCGGTGTCGAACGGAAGTCCGGCTGCGTTGAACGGGCGACCCGACTGCCAGTCCGCCCGACCCGAGATGTCAAAGCCGGCAGGTAGTCGATACAAACCGCTGAAGACCATCACATGCTTCGGTGTGTTCAAGCTGACGCCAATGTCACGCTCTGGAAAGTTGTTCCACAGGAAGCTGATCTCGGCGCCGCGCGGCGGCACTCTCAGCGTCGAGAAGTTGTCGGTAGCGTCGGTGAACGTATAGCTCAGCAAGAAGTTGTAGTTATTGCGGAATCGCTTCTGCAAGGCAAGGGTCAACGCGTTGGTATCCAGGAACCCGAGGTTCTCGATCTCACTGAGGCAAGGCCCTGGTCCATCGACGGTGTTCCCGGTGCAGCTACCAGCGATGGGCTCAAGCAGCAAGTTCACCACGCGACGCGACAGAAGATCCTTCGAGCGTCGGATGTGAAACTCGGCGTCGAGCGTGAAGTCGTCGGTGAGGGCCTGCTCGACACCGAAGTTCAAGGCGTCGGTGTAGGGCAGCGAATGGTCGTCCGACAGTGTCGTGATGCGAGTCACCTCGACGTCGAGCTGCCGGAATTCGAAAACCAACGGACGGTTATTGACGATGCTCGCGTCCCCTCTCTGCTCGAGATACCTGAACTGCTCACCTGCCCCGAACGGGTGGGGAAAGGCCTCATTGAGGATTTCCACTGCGGCTTCCGGAGAGAGCCTTCCTCCGGTGAGCTCCGGAATGCTGTCGAAGGTCAGCACCGGCGGTACACTGGGGTCGTCGACCTTGATGCCGAGAAGGTCGTAGATGACGTAGGGATTACCCTGTCCGGTGATCACCGAGTCTTGCATGGTCACCCCATCGCGCCTGATGGTGAACGTACCCGGTGAGGTCAGCGTAAAGCCCTCCGGCATGATTTGCTCGAAGAGCGACGGGTTCGTGAGCACCCGGCTGCTCGACGCCTGCAGCGGCCCGAACGCTCCGAGTGCCGGATTGTTGTAGAAGGAAGCTCCTCGAGGAATCGTCTGCAAATCCTGGGTGGCGAGCTGGATGCCGCCCAACTCCGGTGTGAACGCGATGACTTCGGCAACGCTCACATCGTAGAACCGACCCCAACCGGCGCGGAGGATCGTCCGTCCTTCCTGCTTCAAGTCATAGGCAATTCCGGTCCGCCATGCCACGCCACCGCTACTGAACAAGCTCGCGTAGTCCCAGCGCACGCCGAGATTCAGAGTGATCCCGGGTTTCGGCTCCCAAGAGTCCTGACCGTAAGCGGCCCAGTTGTTCGTGCTACCGATCGCCCGGTTGTTGTCCGGCCCGGAGCCCTCCACGATGACGCGGTTGCCGAGTTGTGCGCTGATGTCGTAGCCAAGACTCTCGAAGTTACTGTCCAGCGCTGAATTGCCAATGATGATGCCCTGCGGTGGTGTGAAGAAATGATCGATCGCCACGTGATCCAGGTCTATGCCAAACTTGAAGGCATGGCTTCCCGTGCTCTCCGAGTCCATGAAGTACGACAAATGCTCCTGCCATTGCCACCGCTCTTGAGAACGATCGACCTGTCCCACTCCGGATGAATTCGACACAAAGATTTGGAAATTGGGCACGAAAATCAGCGGGAACAGCTGCTCCGCGGAAGCCGGTTTCTCCGCGTTCTCTTTGAAGGTGCTATCCCAATACCGGAGAGACGACTCGAGGAACGCGGTGTCGCTGAAGAACCCCGTGTGGCGACCGTTGAGGCTGTTGGTGTTCCGGTCGATGTCCGAAGCCGTCGAGGGCAGCGTAATCGTCCCCGGCGGCGGCGATCCGAATAACGCCGTCGCAGGCGGCTGGAAGTCATTCTGCGACCCGCGGTTCAGGTTCCACGTCACGAACACCTGATTCTTCGCGTTGAACCGGTGATCGAATTTGAACAAGTTCGTGATCCTCGAGTCCTCGGGAACCGCGTCCAGCGGCTCACCACCCGTGGCTGGCGAAAAATAGCCGGCCCGCAAAATGGGTGTCAGGATCGACTGGTCCAAGTTGGACCCACGGCTTTCCTTCACGTACTGGAACGCATCGAAGAAAAACGTGCTGTCCGTCTTAATCGGACCACCGATCGTCCCGCCAACCTCGTATCGCTCGAGCGCTGGGACGTCCTGACCGTCGACGTTCGACGAGTTCAGCGAATCGTCCCGGATGAAAAAGAACCCCCGCGCGTCGACCTGGTTCGTTCCAGAGCGCGTCACGATGTTCGTCACCGCACCCGACGCCCGGCCGTACTCTGCCGGATACCCTGCCAGGTAGACCTTGAACTCCTGAATCGCGTCCTGCACGAAAAACTCCGCCGCACCACGCGTCCACAGGTCGTTGGCATCGTTTCCGTCGATCAGGAACGAGTTCGAGATCGCTCGCTCACCGAAGACGGTGAACGTCGTCCCCTGGTCTGAGGCCGAAGGCCGTTTCGCCACACCCGGAACCAACTCGACGAGATCGATGAACTCCCGACCCTTCAACGGAATGTTGTCGATCGTCCTGTTGTCGATAGGAACGCCGAGACCTGATTCCTTCACTCGAACAGGGGCGGAGTCGGCCATGACCGTAATCGTCTCTTCCACTCCCGCGAGTTGAAGCGAGACCGAGACACGGACCGTCGTCCCGACCGGCACAGTAATGCTGGTCACCGTTTCCGTCGCAAAACCCGACAACTCTACTTTGACCTGATACGTACCGGCCTGGAGAGCCGGTATGAAGTACCCGCCCGAACCATCCGTCGTTACCGTCACCGTGCCGCGAATCAGCGTCGGGCTGCTGGCGGTCACACTCGCGCCAGGCAAAACCGCGCCGCCCTGGTCGCTGACCGTCCCTTCGATGGTACCGGTAATGCCCTGCGCCGTAACCACGGATGTCGCCATCAGCAGAAACGCTGCGAAGAAAATAGGAACTCGAATGTAGAAAGATCTCACGCCGAACCTCCTTCGGGGTTCTCCCGAGTTTGAAGGGAAACGATGGACGTTTGCTGCGAAATGGTCCGAGTGTGCACCTTCTTTGGCATGTCCGAAGAAGGCAACTCAGGGCAATGGGAAGACAACCCCAGCGAGAGTACCGTATTAAAGGATAGCAGCGCGCCCATATGACTCCGATCGAGGAGCCTCACGGCCTAACCTGTCACCCCGGCCGTGACAGCCAGAATGGACGGACTTTACCCTGCCCCCGTCAACGCTGTCAAGGGCAAAACAGGACAAAATACGGGTCACCCGGAGCTGGGCGACGGACGGCCAACGGCCAAAACGGGGCAGACCCGGGGATATACATTGAGAAGCGGCTTCTGTTACAGTACGCGTGACAACCGTCCCATGGGGGTGGACTCTATGGTTCGTGCGAAGGAACCGGCTCGAATCGATCTCCAGATCCGGCAGGACTCCCTACTTTCACCTGAGCAACAGCTGATTAGCCAGCTGAAGCTGGCGATCATGTTGGGCGAGTTGAAGCCCGGCCAAACCCTCCCTTCGGTTCGCGAGATTGAAGGCCAGACAGGCATCGGACGAAATGTCGTCTGGCGCGCCTACTCGAAGTTAGCCGAACTGGGTGCACTCACTATCCAGCAACGCAAGCGCGCCGTGGTGAGCTTAAGTGCGGACCCGGCCCGCGCGTCCGAGCTCGTGGCGGTCTACGACTGGCTGGGACGAGACTTTTTGGACCGAATTCGGGCCCTTCGAGTGAATCCGCAATCTTTCCTACGTTACATGGATCATCGACTCCAGGAATCCGATGCGATCCAACACGACACGGTTTTTGTCGAGTGTTGCAAGGTGTTCGCGCAGTCTTGGTCGGTGGAGATCTCACAGCGATGGGGTGTACTCGTTCCCGGTTACGACTTCAACAAGATGCGAAACATGTCGTTCGATGAGCGGGCTCGCTTCAAATCCGTCTTGGTTCCACTTGCACATCACGAAGAAGTGCTCGAATTGTTTCAGAATCCCCACACGCAAGTCATTCCCCTGACGTTCGTTTGGGACCAAAAGATCATCCAGGGGCTCCAATCGCTCCCGGAGGGCTCCGCACTAGTCCTGTTCTTCGCGCCATCCGCCTACTCCGATCCCTGGGTGCGGGAGCTCCGAAGCCTTTGCCCCAATTTGACCATTGACGTTGTGCCCTATGAAAGCCCACAACAAGTCCAGAAGGTCATCGCGTCGAGCAAGTATCAGCGGATTCACGTGAGTGGAGCCGTCATCGATGATGTGTACAGCGAGGTGAGGGCTCGTCCCGATTTCATCCAACAACCTCTCCAACTGGACCTGCGATCCCTGGAGGAGGCACGCATCCAGGCGGGCGTGGTTTTGTAAGAACACACTCTGCCTATCCCCTGAACTTACTGGCAGGGGCGCCGCCTGTTAATATGAACTCATGAAGGGAGTGTGGCGGACCCTCCTTGTGCTGCTTGCGGTCGGGAGTGGGCAGTCCCAAAACGCCGATGGAGCACCCGCTCCGAGCTTCTTGCTCATCACCATCGATACGCTCCGCGCCGATCATTTAGGCGCTTATGGTCGAGGCTCCGCCCAAACGCCCAACCTCGACCGCCTCGCCGCCTCAGGACTACTGGTCGAGAACGCGTTCACCCATAGTCCGGTGACGCTTTCCTCGCACGCGGCATTGTTGACGGGACGACTCCCCTTCCAGACCGGAGTGCGAAGCAACTCTCTTTATCGTCTCTCCGACGACGAGACGACGTTGGCAGAGACGCTCAAGGCACAAGGGTACCGTACCGCAGCGTTCGTTTCGGCGGCGGCGCTGGACCATCGTTTCGGCCTCGACCAGGGCTTCGAAGTCTACAACGACCAGATGCACCCCACGGAAGGTGGCCAATTGATCGCCGAGCGCGGTGCCTCGGAAGTCGTGAGCACATCACTAGCCTGGCTCGACGACGTCGGTGAATCACCCTTTTTCCTTTGGGTACACTTCTTCGACCCGCACCACCCGTACAGCCCGCCCGAGCCCTTTCGGTCCCGGTTCGCCGACTCGCCCTACGAGGGTGAAATCGCCTACACCGATCACGAGATCGGACGGCTGCTCGACGCCATCGACCGCGCAAACACGCTCATAGTTGTCACCGCCGACCATGGCGAAAGCTTGGGCGAGCATGGGGAACAGACCCACGGTATCTTCGTCTACGACTCGACCCTTCGCGTACCCCTCATCCTCGCCGGCCCTGGAATTTCCCCTGCTCGAATGCAACAAGGACCGGTTGGCCTGGTGGATGTGCATCCGACGGTGCTCGGGAAGCTTGGCATTGAACGACCACCCGAACTGGCAGGCACAGATGTTCTAAGCGACGGTCCGTCCGATCTCCATTACGCCGAAACCTATTTGACCCGAGATTTCTACAACTGGAGTCCCCTTAGAGCATTGCGCTCGACGCGTGCCAAGTTCATCGAAGCGCCACGACCCGAGCTCTACGACCTCGGTTCGGATCCTGGCGAGACCAGGAACCTGATCGAGGAGCGGAGGAGGACGGCACGGCAACTCTCCGAAACACTCGGCGAGTATGTCGCCGCGGAAAATAAAGGGGACAGTTCGTTCGAGCCCGATGCGGCTCTACTTTCACAGCTTCAGAGCCTCGGGTATGTCGGCGGTGGTGTTCCGGCGAGCGCGCGCCCGGCGGCCAATCGACCGCTGCCCGACCCTAAGGACAAGATCGGAATCGTCACCGACTTGGACGATGCCATTAGTTTGTTCGGCGTCAAGCGATTCGAAGAAGCAGCTGCCAAGCTCCGCGAGATCCTGACCGTGGATCCGACGAATTTTCTCGCCTCTCACTACCTGGGCGAGACACTCTTCGAGCTCTCGTCGCCGCGCCAGGCGATCGAGGCCTACCAGCGAGCCATCGAGCAGGGGAACGAAACGCCGTACCACCGTTTCCGTCTCGGGTTGCTGCACGAACAGTTGAACGAGTATCCAGCAGCAGCCGACGACTTTGGTCGGGCGACGGATCTCGACCCCGACGCCGCGCTCGAGGTGCTGAAGCGTGCACGCGACCTGCTGAATCGAGGAGAGCCAGACGGAGCCCTTCAGTATTTGGCTATGCTCGAAGAGCGTGGAAGCAGTGGCGCCTCGCTTGCTTTGGTGCTCGCCAACGCCTGGGAGCAGAAAGGCGAGGCCGGGAAGGCGTTGGCCGCCATCGATCGTGCACTGGCGACCGATGTGTCAAACCCAACCCTTCTCGCAACCCGGGGTCGTTTGTTGCTCGAGCTTGGCCGCACCGAAGAGGCGATCGGCCCGCTCCAGCAAGCGTTGCCCGGACTAGAAGACCCGACCGAGCAAGCGGCCGTTCTCAAGACACTGGCAACTGTCTACGGAAACAAGGGAGAGCTCGAACAAGCGATCGCCTATTTCCAACAAGCGGCGAGTCTCACCCCGAACGACTCAGAAATCATGGCGAATCTGGCTCTGACTCTCGTCCGAGCCGGGCAGACGAGCGCGGCGCTCGAGCCTCTGACACGAGCCATTGAGCTCCGACCCAAGGAGGTTCGCTTGCTCAACCTGAAGGCGGAGCTTCTCTACCGGCAGGGGGAGTTAGAGGCCAGCCGCGATCTGCTGCGGCGCTCGCTCGCTCTCCGTTCCGATCAACCTCGCATCCAAGCCGCGTTGGCCGAGGTCGAGGCCAAACTGGAGTCGCCGTAAATCAAGGAGGGAGTGGCCATCATGCCTAACAATGCACCGAAACGAATCAGTCTGTCGCTTTTTGGGTTGTTGATGATCGCACTGGCGTTGGCGCCCGAGACCGAGGCCGACGGAAGGCTGACCTATCAAACCGTGCACAGCGCCAGGCTGGAAGGCAATCTCTTGGGAGATTCTCCAAATCGACAGGTGATGGTGTACTTGCCTCCGAGCTATACGACCACGCCGACCAAGCGCTACCCCACCATCTACCTCCTCCATGGTTACAACGGTACCAGCACCATCTGGCGAGATGGTGCCTACAAAGGGTTCAACATCCTCACCGCAATGAATCGGCTGATCGAGGAGGGAAAGATTCGGGAGATGATCGTGGTCATGCCGGATGGCCGCAATGCTTATGGGGGCACCTATTTCGTCAACTCGTCGGTTACCGGAAGCTGGGAGGATTTCGTCACCCAAGACCTGGTCGGCTACATCGATGCGACGTATCGCACCATCCCCGAGTCCGGTAGCCGTGGCGTCGCTGGCCAATCCGGACAAGCCTCCCCTTTATGTCGACTATCCATTCGAGCTGGTTAATGGAAGGGTTCGACCGAACGAGAACGCCTACAACAAGTGGAAGGAGAATTTCCCCGTCTACATGGTGGACACATACCGATCGAATCTCCTCAAGCTGAAGGGCATTCATTTCACCACCGGCATTTCCGACCACTTGGCACATATCCCCTTGGGGAGCCGCGCGTTTTCGCACGCCCTCAGCAAGGCAGGAATCCCGCACGAATTCGACATGGACAGCACCAACCATCGGGAGCTGGTGCGAGAGTGGATCGAGACCAGAGCGCTGCCCTTCTTTTCGCTGCTGCTCACCCACCAGAGTCTGGGGTGGAACGACTCGAAATAGCTGACGATAGGACAAGTTGTAACCTCACGTCGAGCGCGGATAGAATCGGCCGCGACGTCGGAGGTCGATCCCAGTATGGCAATCAAGATTGGTTCGAAGTCCATTGCATTCTTGTTCGTTGTCCTATTTCATGCTGGATGCGCCGGCAAGACTGAAAATCAACGTCTTTCGCCAAGCGAACACGAAGAATTTGTTCAATATATGGTCGAGGGCGAGAAACTCTACAATCTAAACTGCGGCAACTGTCATCAGCATGATGGACAAGGACTTGGAAGAGTGTTTCCTCCATTGAATATTTCAGACTATATGGAAGCTAATCTTGATCAGGTGATCTGTCTGATCAAGAACGGGCAGCGAGGAGAGATGGTTGTAAATGGCGTTACGTTCAATGAACCCATGCCCGGAACACCTCACCTGACGAATTTGGAGCTCGCAGAAATCACCACCTATATCTACAACTCATGGAATCACAAGAAAGGAATGATTACTGTGAATCAAGTCGAGACGACGTTGAACAATTCCTGTGAATGAAATTCTGAGAAAAACTCCTGAACTTGACACAATCAAACCCAAAGCCTAAGGTGAAAATCTTCAAAGGAGGGCGGACGTGCTCGGTTCCAGGCGACAGTTTCTAAAGACGGGATTCTTGGGCCTCGCGGGTCTCGGAGCGGCTACCCGTTCCTTCGGCCAGAGCGGCGCTGCACCTCATGTCCTCGTTGTCGGTGCCGGCGCTTTCGGGGGATGGACGGCACTCTATCTGCTTCGCCAAGGCGCGCGGGTCACCCTCGTCGACCCTTGGGGACCAGGCAACTCCAGATCGAGCTCGGGCGGCGAGACGCGTAACATAACGGGTGACTACGGGTCGCCTGAGGTCTTTCGGAATTGGGCCTTGAGGGCCATGCCTCTCTGGCTGGAGCATCAAAAGCTTTGGGACCTTCCGCTCTATCGACCGACGGGCGCCCTCTGGATGGTTCGCGGCAGCCTTGGAGCCGGGGACTCGGCGACGGACCGCACGGCGGACTACACAAAATGGGTCGACGAAGACGTCGGGGGTGGTGAGAAATTGACCCCAGACGAAGCGCAGGCGCGTTTTCCCCAAATTCATTTCGACGGGATCCGTACGACTTTCTATGAGAAAGAAGCGGGGTTCTTGCTCGCCCGTCGCGCGTGTCAAGCCGTACTCGATGGATTCTTGGCGGAAGGAGGAACTTATCGACAGGCCGCCGTGGTCTCTACCCAGATCAAAGACGGGGAAATGCGGGGAGTCACGCTCAACGATGGCTCACAGATCGAAGCCGGGCGCTACGTCTTTGCCTGCGGCCCATGGCTGGGAAAGCTCTTCCCGGACGTGGTCGGGCCACACCTGACGGTCACGCGACAAGAGGTCTATTACCTCGAGGCCCCTGAGGGGGACGAACGCTTCCGAGAAGGTCACTTGCCGCACTGGGTCGACTGGGGGGAGGCTATTTGGTGGGGCTTGCCTGCCCACCAGCAGTGGGGATTCACGGTCGCGGACCATAGGCTGGGACCCCGTTTCGATCCGACTTCCGGTGACCGGCAGCTCACCATGCCTGCCATGGAAGCCGCCCGTAAGCACGTGGGGTTCCGTTTCCCGGGAATGAAGGGGGCCCCCTACATCGGTGGGCGCGTTTGCCAGTATACGAGTACACCGGACGGCGACTACATTATCGATCGCCATCCGGAAGCGGAGAACGCTTGGATCACCGGCGGGGGTTCTGGTACCGGCTTTCACGCCGGACCGTCTCGCGGTCAAGACGTGGCCAAGTGGGTCCTTGGGCAAGGCTCGCCGGATTCTCGGTTTTCTCTGTCTCGATTTTCGGAACAATCGTGACCCGCTAGCGGCGCACCATCCCCTGTTGCCGCCGCGGCCACTGATCAGACGCCGTCGTTGACGGGAATGACCATCGCGTCTTCTCCGATGACGATCGGTCCTTCAAAATTCTCTTTGGCCTCACCTAGGATCTGCGACCAAATTTGTGGGCCCCGACGCGGGCCGTAGTACATAGATGCCATTTCGATGGCCGCGGGTGGGCTATCGTACGGCCCGAGGTGGGTCAGAACGAGTTTCTTTGCGGCGGATCGTTTCGCGATCCATCCGGCGCCGCGGGGCCCAGTGTGTCCAGTCCAGGCGACCTTCTCCGCCCCCTTTTGCCCATCCGTGTTTTGTCGATAGTCCAGGATGTCCTCCAGGAAGGTGCACTCGTGAACCAGTACATCGACATCCTTGGACAATTCGACCATGGCATCGCAAGGCTCGGTATCCCCGCTAAAAGCCGCCGAGCCGTACTCACTGTCGATTCTGTACGCGTAGGAAGACCGTTCGAATCCAAGCGGCTGGAGGTGAACAATCTCGCGCGAGGTCACCTTGAACTTGTCCGTCTCCACGATGATTCCCTCGTGGATCTCTTTGACTTCAATCGGCGGCTCGAGGGACGGGCGATTGGTAATGTGATCGGGCAACTGGGCGATGTAGCGCTTCACGAACTCGACATCGATGTGGTGCGCCTCCAACATCCCGTCGGACATGCGTTTCGTCCCCACCGGCCCGAAGACTTTGATCGGGGTCGACTTGCCGCAGTTCCAAGTGCTAAATAAAAGATAGTTGTAGTCGACCATATGGTCCCAGTGCAGGTGGGTAATGAACAAGTAACCGACGTCGAGCGGATTGATGCCTGCACGGACGAGGTTGACGGTGGCGCGTTCGCCGCAGTCGACAACGATGACTTCGCCGTCGATCACAACCGCCTGCGACGGATTGCCCCGTACTGGATCTGGAACGGCAGAGCCCGCTCCCAACAAGACGACGCTCATTCCCTTCCAGTCGTTCATATCGTTGTCCTCGCTCTTGTCTTGACGTTCATGTCGATTTGCTCCCTTAATTCGCCGTTAGAACTTTCTTGATCGGAAGTCTGTCCCGATCAACCACTTTTCCGTCTTTGAGAATCATATCGATTTTCCTGAAATTGTTGACGTCCTGCAGAGGGTCGGCATCCAGAATCACGAGGTCAGCCAGTTTGCCAACTTCCAACGTCCCTATCTGGTCGAGCTTGTCATAGGCGGCGGCGACGTTGCGGGTGGCCGAAACTAACGCATCCATTGGGGACATTCCCTTCTGAGTCATTGCCTTGAACCAAAGGAAGTGGGCCTCGCCCAATTCTTCCGGGTGCTCTTCTCCAAAATCGGACGGGCCGGATTCCGCCTCCGTCTTGGTGGGGTTTGAAACCCCCGCGTCGGTAGCCAGCGCGAAGGCCACACCGGCCCGAATGTACCGAATGATGTTCTCATTCTGAACTCGTGTGTGCTCCCGCGCACGATATAGAAGGTCAGGGTTGGCCAGCGCGAACTCCAGCCGTTTGTCGGTGTGCGGAAGTTCAGCGGCGTAGATATTCTTGTCGAGAATCATTCGAATGGTCGACTCGGGGATCGGCGTGGGACCCGTCTCGCTGCCATGTTGCAACAGGTCGACCCCTAAGTACGCCGCTTCCCGGAGGCTCTCCACCGACGTCGTGTGCGTTTGGACCGTGATACCTGCCCTTCGGCACTCTGCGACGATCTGCTTTTGTGCTTCAAGACTGAACAACAGCATGGCGTTCATACCCAACGATTTGGGCAACCCGGAACACCCGGTGCAATCGTGGCCGCCCACGCCGTATTTGAGAAAATCGATCCCACGGGCGATGTATTTCCGGATCTCCGCGCCGACTTGCTCCGGTGTCATCCAAAGGAGCTCCGGTCCGGCGTTCTCGGTGAACATCCAGTTGATCCGTTTCACGAAATCCGAGGGGGCGGTCCAGGTGGCGGCGGCGTTGAAATCGCGACCGAAGGGGCCGCTAAAACCGACGATGTTCCCAGCTACGAACATCCGGCTTCCCACCGTTTCGCCGCGGTTGATGCGATCCCGAACATCCATGAGCGATTGCAAGGGTCCCCAGGTGTCGAAGACGGTCGTCAATCCCTGTTTGAGTGCAATCTGCGCTGCTTCCTCGATCAAATCATCGAAACGACCCTCGTGGCGAGCAATGAACTCCACCGAAACGTCCCGAAACAAGTGGACGTTGGCATCCATCAGGCCCGGAATCACGTACTTTCCCTGGGCATCTATCCGTTGGGCTCCGGCCGGTACCTGAACTTCCCCGCGGGGACCCACGGCGGTGATAGTTCGGCCTTCGATGACAATGACCGCGTCTTCGACCGGAGGACCCCCGTTTCCATCCATCAGGGTCGCTCCCACGATCGCGGTCTGTCCGTGACCCGTTGCCACCGATGCGAGCAGGCAGGCCAGCAACGCCGGACAGAGGCAGATGAAATTCTTCCTTGTCATGATGTTCATGTCGGCGGCCACTCCTATGAGCTCGGCTTGGTGTACTCGCCCACGCAGTCCCAAATGATCGGGCTATCGGGACTGAACTCGCCCTTACAGGAACCCTTCCCTTTGATGCCCTTCAACTTGCCGGTGCCGCGAAAGATGGTCCACTCGTTCTTTCCGCTCACCGGCTGCCCATCCTTTAGCATCATCTTGCCTGTGTAGCGGTAGTGGGCTTGGTCCCCGTTGGCCATGGTGTCGATATGATAGCCGCTAAACGTGGACTCGTTGCCAATGGTCTCATCGGCGCTCACGCTGTAGCCCTTGGTGTTCTCGACCCCGTCGATCACCATCGGTTTGACCCAGGTGCACTGCGACTTGCTGATCGAATAGGAATGATTGGGCACGTCGCCGATCTCGATCGCGTGCTCGGGCTCACCGGGGGAACAGCGTATCGTTCCTGACATCTTAGTTTGCGCACCAGCCAATGTTGCAAGCGAGACTGCAACGAGAGCGGCGAATACGGTTTTGAACTTCATCAGAACCTCCTCCTTGGACGGTAGGTCGGCGAGAAATGTGACTCAGGAATCGGCAAATTGCGGTATGACCTTCTCCCCAAAGAGCCGGAGGCTGGACATTGCCTGCTCCATACTCGGGCCGGTTCCGTAGCGACTGCGGAAGATCACGTAGTCGACGCCAATTTCTTCTTTGAGGCGCTCAATCTGATCGGTGACCTCTTCGGGTGTCCCCAGTAGGAGGTTCGGCCGGACATCTTCGAGCTTGAAGTCTTCCTCCTTCTTCAGCCGCTCCGCCATCCCGAACCATTCATCCTCTCGGCCCGGAAAACTGGAGAAATAGAACCAAAGTTCCTCCCTCCCGTACTTCCAGAAGGTCTCCTCGACTTCCTTCGCCTTGGCTCGGTTCGGTGAGACGAAACCGTCACGCCAGAGAATCACCTCTGGCCGATTCCCTCTTTGCTTCGCCAGGTCGCGATAAATCTGCGTCCACTCCTTTGCAACATCAACAGGAAGATAGGCCGACAAAAAGACCGGCAACCCCAGCCTGGCCGCCCGACGGAACCCGAAGGGAGTTCCTGCGCCTAGCCAGATGGGGGGATGAGGTTTCTGGATGGGCTTCGGCGTCACCCGTTCGTTCTGGAAGCTGTAGTTTCTCCCGTAGAAGGAGAACACGTCCTCGGTCCAGGCTCTCTGTAAGATCTCGATACCTTCCTCGAAGATCGACACCTGGTTCTTGATCTTCAGCCCATGGCGGATGAATTCCCGTTCCGCGTTGGAGATTCCTAGACCCAGGATAAGACGCCCGTTGGACAAGACGTCCAGCATGGCGCCGTCCTCAGCTACATGGAGAGGATGGTAGAACGGGAGCAGAAACACTCCCGTGCCGACTTTGAGCCTCGTGGTTTGACCGGCGATGAACGCGCAGGTGATCAACGGCGAGGGGTTGTAGCCGTCGATGATGCCGTGGTGCTCGGCGGTGAAGCAGGAATCGAAACCGACTTCTTCGCAGAGCTTGGCCATCTCGAGATTCTCCAGCCACATTTGGCGAACGTTCTCGCCTCGCGGCGGGTCCCGAAACCGGAGAACAAAACCGAATTTCATTGCCTGAGCATCGGGAGTAGTCTAGCGGCGAGCGGTCAACACTTTCTTGATGGGCAGGGCATCGCGGTCCACGACCTGTCCGTCCTTCATGATGACGTTGATCTTTCTGATGTTATCGGTGTCCTCGAGGGGGTCGGCATCCAGGATAAGCAGATCGGCCAGCTTGCCTGCCTCCAAGGTCCCGAATTCATCCAACACGTCGTAGGCCGCCGCATTGTTTCGCGTCGCGGCAACGATGGCGTCCATCGGTGTCATACCTTTTTCGGCCATCGCCTTGAACCAAACGAAATGGGCTTCCCCCAGCCCCTCCGGATGATCCTCTTTGAGCTCCTCTTTGCCCGATTCCACCTCGGTCTTGATGGGGTTCGACACCCCTGCGTCGGTGGCGAGCAATAGCGGCACGCCGGACTGAATGAGTCTTACGATGTTCTCGTCTTTGATGGAAACGAATTTCTTGGGCCTCTGGAGTATCTCGCTTTCCTCGATTTCCCTCTCCATACGCTTCCGAGTCCGCGGCTGCACGGCGCAGTAGGTCTTCTTCTCGAGCATCAACTGAATGGTGGAATCCGGAATCGCCGTGGGCCCGGTGTAATTCCCGTGTTGAAGCAGGTCGACACCGAGCTCGACGCCCTGCCGTAGGGCCTCGACCGAGCTGGTATGGGTCTGGACCGAAATCCCAGCCCGCCGACACTCGTCGATCATCGCCTGCTGCTGTTCCGGAGTGAACATGAGTAAGGCGCTCAGCTCCAACGCTTTGGGGAACCCGGAGCACCCCCAGCAATCGTGGGCGCTCACGGCGTACTTCAGAAAATCGATTCCCCGCGCGATGTATTTCCGAGTCTCCGCGCCAACCTGCTCCGGTGTCATCCAAGAGAGCTGCGGACCCATGTTCTCGGTGAACATCCAATTGATCCGCTTCGCGAAATCCGAGGCGACGCTCCAGCTTGCAACCGCGTTGAACTCGCGGCCGAAGGGACCACTGAAACCAACGATGTTGCCGGCTACGAACACTCGACTGCCCACCGTTTCGCCCCGGTTGATGCGGTCACGAACGTTCATCAATTGTTGTAACGGACCCCACGTATCGAAGACCGTTGTCACCCCCCCTTTCAAGGCGACCTGCGCAGCCTCCTCGATGAGGTCCTCGAAGCGGCCTTCGTAGCGGGCAATGAACTCCACCGAAACGTCGCGAAACAAGTGAACGTTGGCATCCATAAGCCCCGGGATGACGTACTTCCCGCTCCCATCGATCTCGCGCGCGTCCGCCGGAACCTGGACCTCGCTCCGAGGCCCCACCGCCTTGATTTTCGTTCCCTCAATGACGATGACCGAGTCCGGTACCGGTTTTCCACCCGTTCCGTCGATCAGAGTGGCGCCCACGATGACCGTCGATTCCTGGGCGTAAAGGGTAACGGAGGCAACTAGTATGAACAGCCCGCATATCGCTGCCGCCCGCCACTGTTCGCGTCTTTTCATGCCATGCCCTCCGTCCCCGCGTAGAGACACAAATCCCCTGACAGATGCCCCGTGACTCAAACCTTAACTATCTTTAGAAATTGAATCGAAATCCGATTTGGATCTCCCGACCCGGTAACGGCTCAACGGTAGCGCCGGTGCCGAACGCCGAACCGCAGCCGCCGGCGTCTGGTAGCCCATCACCGGTCGAATCACCACACGCGGTCGAGAACCGGAACGGATTGGCCCGGTTGGTGACGTTGAATACCTCAAAGAGCACAACGAAATCTTGGCCATCGGAAAAACGGAACTCCTTAGCCACCCGGAGGTCGATGTTGAACAAGCTGTCGGAAAGGAACCCACCCTTTTCGGTGCCCAGCAGACGATTGTCGAACTGAGTATCCCCATCCGAATCCAGAGGTAAGCCGGCGGCGTTGAACGGCCGTCCCGATTGCGCGTTCACGACGCCAGAGAGATCGAACCCATAAGGCAATCTCCACAATCCGCTGAACACGAACACGTTTTTCGGCGCGCTCAAACTTCTTCCGATATCGAGCTCGGGTTGATTGTTGAACAGGAAGCTCGTTTCGGACGACGCCGGTGGCACACGCAAGGTCGAAAAGTTGTCCTCGGCGTCGGTGTACGTGTAGCTGGCAAGAAACGAATACCGGCTGCTGAAGCGCTTACGTAGGGCAACGGTGACGGCGTTGGTGTCGAGAAACCCACGGGGCTCGATGACGTGCAGACAGCTCCCCCCGTCTACGGTATTGCCGTCGCAAGTGTTGGATATGGGAACGTCTCTTAGATTGGTGACCCGCCGTGTAAGTAGATTCTTGGATCGGCGGATAAACAGCTCCGCATCGACGGAGAGATCGCCACCAAGCGCCTGCTCGATCCCGACGTTGAAAGAATCCGTGTAGGGAGTGGTGTGAGGACGCTGGATGGACTGAATTCCGTCGAAAGCCCTTGGAGACTCTATGAACGACAACGGTCGACCAGCATTGACGCTGGTCTCCCCGGTTTCACCCAAGAATATAAACGTACCCGTGGAAGGCGCACCGGGCAAGGCAGTCGGGCTATCCGGAACGGGAAAAAAGTCGTTCAGAATGTCGAGCGCCGCCTCCGGCGATAGCCGGCCCCCGGTGAGCTCAGGAATACTGCCATATTCCAATATGGGCGGATTCACGGGATCAGGCACCGGGATTCCCAGTAAGTCATAGACGATGAAGGGTTCTCCCTTACCGGTAATGGTGATACCGCCGGAGGTCCTGACGTCCCCCAAGGGAATGAGGTAGCTGTAGTAATCTGGGCTCGCCAACCATCGGATTCCGGAATCCTGCAAAATACCTATCGCCCCGAGACCCGGATTGTTGATATGAGCGCCGCCTCGCGGGATGGTGTGCCAGCTTTCTGTGGCGAATTGCACTCCACCCAAGTCGGGCGTCCTCTCCACGATCTCCATGATGAACTGGTTGTAGAACCGGCCCCAGGACGAACGGAAAACCGAGTTACCGTCTTTTCCGAGATCCCATGCGAACCCGATCCGTGGCCCGATGTTGTTCTTGTCGTCGGAGTATAGGCTCGCGTAGTCGTAGCGCAGACCTACGTTCACGGTAAGCCCTTCCGCGGCCTCCCAATTGTCCTGTACGAACAACGCCCACTGATTATTCGTGGCCTGGGCATTTTTATTGTCACTCACGATGTCGTGCGTGAATCGGAGCATCGTGACATCGAGTCCCAGCGTTTCGTAGTTCACATCAATGATCGGATTGGCGATGATGGTTTGGGCGGCTGAGAGGAATGTGTGATCCAAGGAGACGCGGTTCAGATCAACTCCGAACTTGAGCGAGTGGTCTCCCTTAAAGTAGGACAGTCTTTCAATCCACTGAAACTGGTCCTGAGAGCGATCCACCTCGGCAATCGGGGACGCATTCGACATCCAAATCTGAAACGTGGGAATAAAGGTGATGGGGAAGAGCTGCTCGGCTTCGGCCGGTTTCTCCTTGTTCTCTTGGAACACGAGGTTCGCCCAGCGGAAGGACGATTCCAAGAAGGCGTTTTGGCTGAAAAAAGCGGTATACCTGGCATTCACACTCGTCTGGTCTTGCGTCAAATCCGAACCGATCGACGGCAGTACGAGGGTTCCCGGCGGCGGCGCAGCGAAACCACGATTCGGATCCGGCAGGAAGTTATTCTGGGTGCCGCGATTGATGTTCGCCGTGACAAACAGTACGTTCTTGTCATTGAATCGATGATCGGCCTTTAGGAACGTGGTGTACCTGGTGTCCTTGGGTGCTCGGTCGAATGGCTCACGGCCGAAGGCCGGGGTGAAGTAACCACTTGTAATGATCGGTGGGAGAATGCTTTGATCGAAATTGATTCCCCGCTCCTCGCGAAACATTTGAAACGAGCCAAAGAAGAACGTCTTGTCCTTCGCAATCGGACCGCCGACAAAACCACCGAACTCCTGTCGGCTTAGTTGCGGTGCCTCCTGTCCCTCGACGTTCGAGGAATCCAGCGCGTCATCGCGGAAAAAGGCCCACACCCTGCCTCCGAGGTCGTTGGTGCCGGAACGAGTGATCACGTTGGCCACCGCACCCGAGGCTCTGCCGAACTCGGCCTGATATCCACCGATCAAGACGTTGAACTCCTGGATCGTGTCTTGTATGTAGAACTCTGCGAAGTTGCGGGTATACGCATCGTTGTTGTCCAACCCGTCCGCGAGAAACGAGTTGGTGATGGAGCGCTCGCCGAAGAAGGTTACATTCGCACCCTGATCGGAGGCGGAGGGCCTGGTGGCGGCTCCGGGCACGAGCTTCACCAAATCCAGAAACTCGCGGCCGTTTAGAGGGATGTTGTCGATGGTCGCGGTATCGACTGCGACTTGGAGGTCGGACTGCGTTGGCCTCACCATCGGCAGCTCGGCAGTAACGGTCACTTCTTCCGTCACTCCGGCGACGCCCATGGTGATATTGATCGGCACCTCACGATCGAGAGCCACGTCGATGCCGGTGACTCTCTCGAGGGCAAAACCGTCGAGTTGTGCGGTCAGCTCATAGAGCCCCGCCTGAATGCCCGGAATTCGGTACCGTCCATCGTCGGCCGTCGCCACCGTAACCGTGCCTCGTAACAACGAAGGACTGGTGATGGATATGGCAACTCCCGGTAGCACCGCACCCTGGCTATCCCGAACGACGCCGTGGATGGTGGACGTGATCTGCCCGTAGGCCGAGCCCACTGGCAGTGCCAAAAAACTGGCGAACAGACCAATCGCAATCAGTACCCTATGGATGCTCATCATTCCTCCTCTTGAAGATAGGTATTCGCCTCGGGAAGTCTCGTTCGGTACCAACACCCCCGGTCTAGACGAGCGCCTCCCGGCGGATAGAGGTCGTCATGCGGCGCAGGCCAACGTGATTGCATACAGTATTCGATTAGCCTAGGGCAGCGTATATCACGTGCGAACATCTAGCGTCAAGGCCCGAACCGACTACAGGGGCTCGAAGCACCCGCGGCCGGGACGACAGTCCTCGCGGTCTGCCGGCTTTCCATCCGGCCCCAGGCAGTTCATGGTATGAATGCACCACACGATGCCGTCACTCGGGTGAGGGACGTCGGGATCCGGCTCGACCTCGATGAAGAGGCCCTTCCACCGCAAGCACCGGCAGCGCTCACTCGTCTTTACGAGGTCAATCCCCATCGGCCCCATCGGCCCCATTGGTGCCATGGGCTCAAGCCTCCTTCTCCAAAGCGGCAATGACCCGCTCCGCCGTCAGCGGCAGTTGCGGTACGCGCACTCCGATCGCGTTCGCGACCGCATTCGAGAGGGCGGCACCCGGCGAGATAACCGAAGGTTCGCCCATGCCGATGACGCCTCGCTCGTCGAATCCAGGACCGGTCATCAAGTGAACGACGACCTCGCCGATGTCTCCGATCCCGGGAAGCTTGTAGAACTCCAAGTCGGCGTTGAGCAAACGACCGGTCACCGGGTCGAATATCTTTTCTTCGGTCAGGGCATAGGCGATCCCCATGATGACCGCTCCGTAGACCTGGCTCTCGGTGGTCTGGAGATCGATGATGAGGCCGCAATCTTGCACCGCCGCAAACTTGTTGATGCGCACCACGCCCGTTTCCATGTCCACCGACACGTCTGCCATCTGGACGCCGCCGGTACCGCTGTCGTTGAGCTTGCCCGGGCCCGGGTTGCCACCGGTAACGGTAATGGGATTAACACCGAGCTTCGACGCCGCCTCTTTCCAGCTCAGTCTCCGGGCAGGGTCGGCTTTGACTCGAATCACTCCCTCCCTGGCTTCGAGATCGTCCGCGGTGGCCTCGAGATAGGGAGCGATTCTCTCGAAAAACTGCTCCCGAGCATCTAGCGCTCCCCGACGAGACGAGCCTGTCACGCCTCCCACCGTGGTACTCCCTCCCGACGGCCCCGACGCCACGTAGCGGCTGTCGCCGAGGGAAACTTTCACCGACTCGAGCGGGATACCGAAAGTCTCCGCCACGACGATGCCCACCACGGTGCGCGTGCCGGTTCCAATATCTTGGCTGGCGAGTCGGGCCTCCACCAGACCGTCCGGGTACACGATGACTTCGCAGTTGCTTCGGTGGGCGCGCCCGCCGAAGGTGTGCATCGACATACCCAAGCCGCGTCGGATCGCACCACTCCCCTCGCCCCGTGGATGCCAGTTCTTCTTCCAGTCGATGAGCTCTGCCGCCTTGTGGATTTCCTTTTCTAGATCGGCCGCGCGGGATCCGGTGGCCGAGATGTTCTTGAGAAAGAAATCCATCGGATCCATCTGAAGCTCGGCGGCCAGGTCTTCGAGCGCCGCCATCGTGATGAGGCAGCCCTGAGGATGATTCGGCGCCCGCCAGGCGCGCGCGGCGCCGACGTTGGCGGGAACGGACGTATGTTGATGGGACTGGTTCGCGAACCGAAAGGGGTACGGAAGCAGCGGCGTTCCGGTCCCTTGAACGCCTCCGGTCCCCCAAGACTTCGACGACCATGCGGTGACCGTCCCATCTCTCGATGCCCCTACCTCCACTTCGGCAAAAGCGGAGGGCCGGCCTCCGGCGACGGCGAGCTCGGCGTCGCGCTCCAGCATCAGCTTTACCGGGGCGTTCGTTTCTCTGGCCAGTTCCACACATTCGATGCCCCAGCGATCGGGACTGAACTTGCTGCCGAAACCCCCACCCAAGTGCTGTGTCACGCAGCGGACGTTCGAGGCGGGTACTCCGACCTTCTCGGCGATCTGGCCGGGAAGCCCGGAGACGCTTTGGGTGGACGCCCAGACGGTCACGTTTTCCGCGTCCTGCCATTCACTCACTTGGCCGTGTGGCTCGAGACAACAGTGAGCGACCATCGGAAGGCCGTACGTGTCCTTGATCTTGAATGCCGCCGCCGTCATCGCCGACGCGGGATCGCCGGTCGTCGCTTGCTGAGCCGGTTTGGTTTCTGGCGCCGCACCGATGTTCTCCTCGGTCACGTAGTGCGGAAGCACTTCGTACTGGACCTGAATCGCTCGAATCGCATCGCCGGCAATTTCCTCGGTCGTGGCCGCGACAACCGCGACTTCATCCAGAGACCACTGAATCTCCGCGCCAACGTCCTGTATGACCCGCACCGCCCGGACCCCAGGCATGCTCTTGGCGGCGGCGACATCGATGCTCGTGATGCGAGCATGGGCGTGCGGGCAACGGAGCACCCTCGCGAAGAGCATCCCGGGCCGATTGATGTCATATGAATATTTAGCAGCGCCCGTCGACTTGGCCGGACCGTCGACCCTGGTGAGGCGCTTTCCAATGAGGTGTCGATCTTTCGCTTCTGGCCATTTGTACTCAGCCATGGATCGCTCCTTCCCCCGCCACGTCGAGAATAGCCTTGCGAATTCCCATGTAGGTCCCGGCGATCAACCCGGTGGTCACCGTACCATCGTTTCGGAAAGTAGTTTGCGAAATACCATGCAGGTGTATGCGAGTCAAGTAGGGACGACCTTATCCTCTAGAGAACATCAAGCCTGGCACACAGTCAAACACCATCAGTCAGCAATTGACTGATAGGCCAGAACTCGAATTTGGTCATGAAGTCTGTATCTGTTTTGCCAAGACGCTAGCTGGGTCATGACAATAACTATCAGCTCTTCTTCAGGATCTACATGAAAATATGTGCCAAACGCTCCTCCCCAAAAGTATGCTCCCAATGATCCCAATGTTCCCAATTCAATTAAGTCGGTTGTGACTCCAACGTGGAGGCCGTAGCCATAGCTTCCGACTCCCCGTTGGACAGGAGGAAATCTACCGACGTGATCCAACGTCATCAATTCCACAGTCTTACGGCTGAGAACCCTGGCATCGTCCAACTCGCCCATGTTGAGCAGCATCTGACAAAAACGGACGTAGTCAGTGGCTGTAGAGACGAGGCCTCCCCGGGGAATGAAATAGCGCCTGGAACCATGAATCCAAGAACTTCTGCTTGGCGAGTCAGCTAGTTTCAGTCCCTCTTCCTCACTCTGGGAATAGACTGAAGTGAGACGAGATGCCTTTTCCTCCGGAAGAAAAAAATAAGTATCCTCCATCCGCAATTGCGAAAATATCCGTTCCTGGAAAAACCTGTCCAGAGGCATGCCCGAGACGACTTCAACCAGATAACCGAGAACATCGGTCGACCAGTTGTATCCCCACTGGGTACCCGGATGGAAGCTTAGCGGCAATGTTGCCAATATTTTCATCGAGTCTGCAAGAGACATATCGGGATGCGGATGGCAGGTCTCGGGTCGAAGGAAGGGCTCTAGTTTCTGCTGGAAGAGATCTGCAGTGAGCCATCTCTTATCCTGAGACGTTATTCCCGAGGTGTGAGTCAATAAATCCATAATTGTGATCTCTCGTTTCGCGGGAACGGTTATGAACTTTGCCCCGCTCTTATCTCCGGGTGGCGGCGGGATGGCAACCTTGGGATTCTTGAATTCTGGAATAAATTTCGATATGGGGTCAGACAGTAAGAAATGCCCTTCCTCAAACAGCATCATGACAGCCACAGCTGTAATCGGTTTTGTCATCGAGGCAATCCGAAAGATGGCGTCCGTGCTCATTGGCTTCCGGGCTTCCAAATCCATCATCCCCAACGCGTCCAGATGGGCAATTCTGCCGTGCCGGGCAATCAGAATTACGGACCCGGGAATCTCTTGACGATCTATGAATCCTTGAACAACTGGGCGAATTCGCGCCAGCCGTTCTGAGGACATCCCGACCTCCTCCGGCTTTGCATTAGGCATACCCAGTGCTCTTGCCTCGACATCGTCGGAAACGGTGTGGCAACTCAACAGCATGACTGCCAAAAAACCGTGAGTAGATAAGATGAGGCTTTTTGAAATAATGTTGGAGAATCCTAGTTTTGTTAACATGAACAATCTCCTCTACAACTCAGATGCAGGCGGATTGGGCGAAAAACGTTGTTGTTCAGATTCAAAATGAAAAAGTGAGCCTAGCTCGCAGAGCTTCGACCGGCCGGTCCGGTCTCACTCACCATGAACGACAAGAAGACCCCCACGCCAAGGGCTGCTCCCAACAAGCCCACCACCACGAAGAACTGTTGGGGCGTCGTCGTATCGTAGCTCCCCAGGATCGATCCCAGGACTGGGGATGCCGCGATCCCGAAGAAACAACCCACAGAGATGATAAGACCCTCGCACGCGCCGACCTGGTCCTTCGAGACCCCCGGTAGCTCGAGCGGCAAGGCGAACAACAGAACCTGAATCGCCGCGAGGCAAAACCCGATCAAAAGGACCATCGCCCAGAAGAGCCACCCCAGGGGAACCACGATCAGACCGAAGAATAGCAGGCAAGTGAGGAGAGCCGGGCCGATCAAGAACGGTCGACGCCTCCCGACCCGATCGGAAAGTCCGGACACGGAAAGCGCCCCGAACACAAAGCCCACCATCGTTAACGCAACCACCTGGCCAGCCGTTTCTTCCGCGGCCCCTTTAGCGATCACCAGGTACGGAAAACCGAAGGCCAGCCAGCCCAAAACACCGATCTGAGTCACGGCGCCGAGTCCGACCAAGAGCCTCACGTCTCGTTGGCTCGCTACCGAGCGAAAACTTCGGAGCATGTCGGCGACTCCTCCCGAAGCGCCATGCCCCGACGCTGCACGGGAGGATCTTTTGCCGAGGACGAGCCAGGCGAGAAAAGCAACTGTCCCGATCGCACCGGCTGTTAGGAACAGCTCTCCCCATTTCTCGCCGAACACGGGTATCGCGAACCAGAAGACGGTGAGCACGCCGATGGAAGCGCCGGACGTATAAAACCCCACCGCTCGTCCCAATTCGTGTGGCGGGAACCACTCGGAGACCGCCTTGGGCATGCCACTCAACAGAAAGGCGTAACCGATTCCAAAGGCGAAAGTGGCAAGACAGAGCCACGCAAATGTAGGAGCTATTCCCCGCCCCAAGGCGAACACGGCCATCAGCAGCAGCGCGAACCCCACCCCGGCGCGAGCTCCGAAGCGATCGACCAGTATGCCGGCCGGGATCGAGAAGAGACCCATGGCCAGCAACGGCAGGTTGATCCAGGTGGCCAACTGTGCAGCGCTTAGCCCGAATTCTTTGGCCACCGAGAGCTGGACCGGGCCACCCGATAGCTGGGTGAGCGCACCGCTGGTGTTGGCGAGCCAGATCAGAAAGATAATGACCCAGCGATAGCCTACGGCGTCCGTCTTTGGCTCCGAGCTCACTGCGACGCCCCAGCGGCGGCCAAGTCCTTCAAAAAGAATCTGCGGTGGATTGGCATGCGACCTCCACGGATGTCTAGTCTCAACCGAGTGTGCTAGTTTGGGCTCGATAGAGCGCAATGGGCAAGGCATTTTCCCTCATCTGTCTCGTTCTCGCCATCCACGCGAGCATGGGGTGTGAATCGCGGCTCGCGAGCCCTCAACTGTTAGTCGCGAACGCCACGCTGATTGACGGCACAGGCGCCGCTCCACGGATAGGGGTGGATGTCTTGCTTCGGGACGGCGAGATCGTAGCCATTGAAGAAGAGCTGCGGCCGACCGGCCCTTTCGAGGTTCTCGATGCTACCGGTAAGTTTCTCGTACCTGGATTGATCGACGCGCACGTCCACCTGGACGCCCCGATCGTTTACCAGATAACAGAACAAGAACGTTCCCGGATTTTGGAACATACACCGCGAGCGTTTCTCTATAACGGCGTCACGACGGTGCTGGATCTCTCCTCGTACGTGTCCGGGGAACCGGGTGAGATTTTGGCGAAACGCACCGCTCAGAAAGCCGGGCGTCTATTGTCCCCTCGCATCTACGCCGTGGGGCTGGCCTTCACGCCAAAAAGCGGATGGGGGCCGGACGGCGAGAGCGCTCTCAGCAGCGCCGATGAGGCTCGAAACCGAGCTCGGCGCTACGCAGCGGACGGGGTGGACGGGTTCAAGATCATGGTGGTGGATGATGTGCTGGACTCGGGAGCACTTCGGGAGAAGCTGGACCAGATGGTGGGTGCCGTAGTGCAGGAAGCGCGCCGCGCCCACCTCCCGGTCTATGCTCATGCGGTCAACCTGAGGGAATACCGGCGCGCCCTCGAGCTCACGCCCCGGGCGATCGTTCACGGCCTGGAAGACGAGATCACGGGTGACGATGCCCTCATCGGTGAGATAGTCCGAACCGGAACCTACATCGTCCCGACTCTGAGCCTCTTCGAGTCCTTCAACCGATTCGAAGGCAACGAGACGTGGTTCGAGGATGCAATCCTGAAGGCGAGCGTTCCCTCGTTCTTGCTCGACAAGATGCGCGCCCCCGACTACATCGCAGAGGAACGACGGCGATTTTCGTCCAACGGCTTCCCCAAGACCGCCCCGGAGAGAAACGACCCCTACGCATGGGTCGTGAAGAAGCTCCCGGTGCTGAAAGAAAATGTGACGAAGATGCATCGAGCGGGCGTCAAGCTGGCGGTAGGCACCGATGCCGGCGGACGAGTGGGCTACAATTTCCAAGGCTATCAGACGCCCCGAGAGGTGGAGTTGTTGGTTGAGTGCGGACTCACTCCGATGGAGGCGATCGTCGCCGCGACACGGACCGGCGCCGAAGTGATTGGAGCGAGCGACCGCCTCGGGACCATCGAGCCGGGCAAGGTAGCCGACCTATTGGTTTTGAGCGCCGACCCCACCGAAGACATCCATCACTTGCGACAGATCGAGCTCGTCATCCAGGAAGGTCAGGTTCGGGAGAGATCGGAGCTCTCCTACCATTAGTGGAGACTATTGAGATCCGCTGGCTCGGGCGAGTGGCCGGTCGAAGGGAGGCGAATGCAGGCCAAAGCCTGTAGAGAGAAAAAGGCCGGCTGCGGTTTCCCGCAGCCGGCCTGCAAGTGATCAGAGCTGAGCTACCTAGAAGTCGACCTTAAAGCCGATCTGGACCTCACGACCCGGGAAGGGCTCGACGGTGCTGCCGAAGACATTACCCGTACAGCCGCCCGGATCGGGCAGACCGTTGCCGGTCGAGTCTTGACAGGTCGAGTTCAGCACGAACGGGTTCGCACGGTTCGTCAGGTTGAAGAACTCGATGAGCGCCGTGAAGTTGTTCCCTTCTCCGAACGGCAGGTTCCACGCCAGCCGGAAATCGATGTTGAAGAAGTCCGGTCCAAAGAACTCACCCTTCTCCGTTCCGATGAGACGATTGTCGAAGATGTCGTCTCCGTCGGTGTCGAACGGAAGCCCCGCCGCATTGAACGGGCGACCCGACTGCCAGTCCGCCCGACCCGAGATGTCAAAGCCGGCAGGTAGTCGATACAAACCGCTGAAGACCATCACATGCTTCGGTGTGTTCAAGCTGACGCCAATGTCACGCTCTGGAAAGTTGTTCCACAGGAAGCTGATCTCGGCGCCGCGCGGCGGCACTCTCAGCGTCGAGAAGTTGTCGGTAGCGTCGGTGAACGTATAGCTCAGCAAGAAGTTGTAGTTATTGCGGAATCGCTTCTGCAACGCAAGGGTCAACGCATTGGTATCCAGGAAACCGAGGTTTTCGATCTCGCCGAGACACGGCCCTGGGCCGTCCACCGTATTCGCGGTGCAGCTGCCAGCGATAGGCTCCAGAAGCAGGTTGACGATGCGACGCGACAGAAGATCCTTCGAACGTCGGATGTGAAACTCGGCGTCAATGGTGAAGTCGTCGGTCAGCGCCTGCTCCACTCCGAAGTTCAGCGCATCGGTGTAAGGCAACGAATGGTCGTCCGATAGAGTCGTGATCCGGGTCACCTCAACGTCGAGCTGACGGAACAAGAAAGCCAACGGACGGTTGTTGACGATACTCGCGTCACCTCGCTGCTCGAGATACGTGAACTGCTCACCTGCCCCGAACGGATGGGGAAAGGCGTCATTGAGGATCGCCACCGCTGCTTCCGGCGAGAGCCTTCCTCCGGTTAGCTCCGGAATGCTGTCGTAGGTCAGCACCGGCGGCAGCGTCGGATCGTCCACCTTGATGCCCAGAAGGTCGTAGATGACGTAGGGATTACCCTGTCCGGTGATCACAGAGTCTTCTACAGTTTTGCCGTCGCGGTTGATCAGGAACGTACCCGGTGAGGTCAGCGTAAAGCCCTCCGGCATGATTTGCTCGAAGAGCGACGGGTTCGTCAGCACACGGCTGTTCGACGCCTGCAGGGGGCCGAACGCTCCCAGCGCAGGATTGTTGTAGAAGGAAGCGCCTCGAGGAATGGTCTGCACCGACTGTCCCGCGGTCTGGATACCGCCCAACTCCGGTGTGAACGCGATCACCTCGGCAACGCTTACATCGTAGAACCGACCCCAGCCGGCGCGGAGGATCGTCCGTCCTTCCTGCTTCAAGTCATAGGCAATTCCGGTGCGCCATGCCACGCCACCGCTGCTGAACAAGCTGGCGTAGTCCCAACGGACTCCGAGATTCAGAGTGATCCCGGGTTTCGGCTCCCAAGAATCCTGACCGTAAGCGGCCCAGTTGTTCGTGCTACCGATCGCCCGGTTGTTGTCCGGCCCGGAGCCCTCCACGATGACGGTGTTCCCTATCTGCGCGCTGATGTCGTAGCCGAGTGCCTCGAAGTTGGTATCCAGAGCCGAGTTGCCGATGATGATGCTTTGCGGCGGTTGGAAGAAATGATCGATCGCCACGTGATCGAGGTCGATGCCGAACTTGAAGGCATGACTGCCCGTGCTCTCCGAGTCCATGAAGTACGACAAATGCTCCTGCCATTGCCACCGCTCTTGAGAACGATCGATCTGACCCACTCCGGATGAATTGGACACGAAGATTTGGAAATTGGGTTGGAAGATCAGCGGGAACAGCTGCTCCGCAGTTGCCGGTTTGTCGGCGTTCTCTAGGTAGCTGCTATCCCAATACCGGATAGACGACTCCAAGAACGACGTGTCGCTGAAGAATCCCGTGTGACGAGCGTTGAGGCTGTTGGTGTTCCGGTCGATGTCCGATGCCGTCGAGGGCAGCGTGATCGTCCCCGGCGGCGGTGAACCGAATAACGCCGTCGCAGGCGGCTGGAAGTCATTCTGCGACCCGCGGTTCAGGTTCCACGTCACGAACACCTGATTCTTCGCGTTGAACCGGTGATCGAACTTGAACAAGTTCGTGATCCTCGAGTCCTCGGGAACCGCATCCAGAGGCTCACCACCCGTGGCCGGCGAAAAATAGCCCGCCTGCAAAATCGGCGTCAGGACCGACTGGTCCAAATTGGACCCACGGCTTTCCTTCACGTACTGGAACGCATCGAAGAAAAACGTGCTGTCCGTCTTAATCGGACCACCGATCGTCCCGCCAACCTCGTATCGCTCGAGCGCTGGGACGTCCTGACCGTCGACGTTCGACGAGTTCAGCGAATCGTCCCGGATGAAAAAGAACCCCCGCGCGTCGACCTGGTTCGTTCCAGAGCGCGTCACGATGTTCGTCACCGCACCCGACGCCCGGCCGTACTCTGCCGGATACCCTGCCAGGTAGACCTTGAACTCCTGAATCGCGTCCTGCACGAAAAACTCCGCCGCACCACGCGTCCACAGGTCGTTGGCATCGTTTCCGTCGATCAGGAACGAGTTCGAGATCGCTCGCTCACCGAAGACGGTGAACGTCGTCCCCTGGTCTGAGGCCGAAGGCCGTTTCGCCACACCCGGAACCAACTCGACGAGATCGATGAACTCCCGACCCTTCAACGGAATGTTGTCGATCGTCCTGTTGTCGATAGGAACGCCGAGACCTGATTCCTTCACTCGAACAGGGGCGGAGTCGGCCATGACCGTAATCGTCTCTTCCACTCCCGCGAGTTGAAGCGAGACCGAGACACGGACCGTCGTCCCGACCGGCACAGTAATGCTGGTCACCGTTTCCGTCGCAAAACCCGACAACTCTACTTTGACCTGATACGTACCGGCCTGGAGAGCCGGTATGAAGTACCCGCCCGAACCATCCGTCGTCACCGTCACCGTGCCGCGAATCAGCGCCGGGCTGCTCGCGGTCACGGTCGCTCCAGGCAATACCGCTCCGCCTTGGTCGCTGACCGTCCCTTCGATGGTACCGGTAATGCCCTGCGCCGTAACCACGGATGCCGTGGCGACAGCCATCAAGGCTAAGAGGAAGATACGTAGAAACAATGACTTCATCGGTGATTCTCCTATTGAGGGTGTTTGAGGATAGCCCCGATACGCGCTCGGGAAGACCCCTGGTGTGGCGAAAAAAACAGTGCTGGCGAATCCTGACCCAATATATTGGCGCTCTCAGCCGGCGGCATGGAGTCCCAGCTTCGAACCCCACCACGGGCATATCTGCCGGATCCTAAGCGGTTCATCCACGCCAGTCAAGTGGTTTATGGCTGGACGGGCGCCCCTTATTTCACCTGGAAAATCGCCCCATCGGACAAGGTGAGTCGCTTGCCATCGAAGGTGGCGTTCATCGTCTCATCGCGGCGGTAGGCAACTTTGGTGCCTTTGGCCTCTGCCCACCGCAGCACCTGGAGGGTGTAGGATTCCCCCCGGCGCTCAAAGGCGCCACAGCCCGTGACCACGCCGTCGTCCTGAGCCGCGACCAGCAGGAAGCGACCGTCGACGAATGCCAGCATCCCACCCACCAGCTCGTGGATCTCGCCGACGCCATCACCGAGTCGTTTGAAGGTCTGCACGGTCCCGCTCCCAAAAGTAAGCGTCATCTTGTCGCCGGTGCGCTCCACCGCCAGCTGATGCTCCGTCCTCCCCCGCTCCGAGAAAGGTGGTGCTTTCTTCGGCGAGACGCTGACGGTTTGCTCGGCCACCATCTCGATGCCGTCCGGACCGTGCCGGTAGGTCCCCGCGTGTGCCATCGCTCCTTGGGTCTCGAAGGGCTCTCCGTCATTGATGGACTGCTGGACGAATTTCCCATCCTTGAAGACGAACATGCCCGTCAGAGCAAACTCCTCTTGCCCCGGCGGCGTGAGGCCGGTGTAGGCCCACAGTCCTTCCGCCGCTTCGCTTCCGGACTCCGGGGCTTCGGCCGTCGCGACCGCGTCCAGCGCGCTCGACACGGCTAGCACATACAACAACAGGACAGTCATGATTACGGTTCTCATTGATTCCCCTCTCGAGTTCGACTTGACGGAAACAGGTTCATCAGCTATTGAAACACGAGGTTAACATGCACAAGACGACTTTGCTGATAATGGCTCTCGCTTGTTTTCACTTAAGCAATGCGGCCGCGCAAGACCGATCCACGTACGCCACGCACCTGAACGCGTCGAGTTCCGGGATCGACTGGGTCGCCTTCTACGACAAGATCGACGCGCTGACGGCAGAAACGCGAAAAGAGCTCCCGCATCACCTCGATCTCTCATACGGCGAGGACCCTAAGCAGAAGCTCGACCTGTATCTTCCTCGGAACGAAGCCGCCGGCCCGGTCTACATCTTCATTCACGGCGGAGGATTCGTCGAAGGCGACCGAGTGCACTATGGCTACGTGGCTCAGCCGCTCGCGGCTCATGGGATCGTGACCGTGGTGATGAGCTACCGGCTTTCCCCCGCCCACTACCCCGCCCAGGTCCAGGATGTCCAGGCGGTATTGGCCTGGGTGTATCGCCACATCAAAGAGTATGGTGGCGACCCTTCACAAATTTACATCGGCGGTCACTCGGCCGGCGCCATTCTGTCGGCGTTTGTGTCGGTCAACAGTACCTGGCTTTCCTCTATGTCTCTTCCCGACGATCTCATCAAGGGCTACGTTCCAATCAGCGGTCCCTATGATCTTCGCAAGCCGGGCGGTTTCGTCGACAACTATTTGCCCGATGACGCCAAACGCACCGAGGCGAGCCCGGTTCTCAATATCCAGAACGTTGCTCCGAAGGCCGTTGTGGCAGTCGGTACGCTGGAGAAACCGTACCTCGAATCATCGAAGGTGTTCGTGGCAGCGCTTCGCGAGGCAGGTGGCGATGCAAAACTCATCGTGCTCGACGGCATGGCTCATGACGCTACTGCTTTGACCGCGGGAGATGAGGACGGCCCTCTCGTCCAAGCCTTGATCGAGCTGATCGAGTCCAACCGTTAGAATTAGTGCCGTTCCAATTAACGCTGCCCCTCACCCTACCCTCTCCCCAAACGGGGAGAGGGAAAAAGGAACCCCCTCACCTTACCCTCTCCCCAAAACGGGGAGAGGGAAAAAAACAAGACTTGTGCCTCCCAGCGAGACCCATATAGAATCGGAACCAAGACAAAGGCCGAGTCCTTCTGGCAGGGGCCGAGCCTGAACTCACGGAGCCACACATGTCCGCAAACAAAGACCTCACGAAATCCATGTTCGAACGATTCAACGCTACGGATGCCGACGGCCTTTCGCCATTGGTCAGTGATGGCGTGAAACACAGCGCACCGGGGACCCAGTTCGGCGTCGATCTTGAGGGGAAAACGGTGTTTATCGCCTATTTTCGCGAAAAAGTGTTCCCGAAGTTCGAGAAGATCCACTTCATGCTGGACAACGTGTTCGAAGATGCCGAAGCGGGTGTCGTCGTCACAGAATGGCACGGAGATTTTCTCACCAAGGCTGGCAAGCCGTTCTCGAGCAAGGGCGTCTTCGTCGTGACGATCGCCGACGGAAAGATCGACTGGGTGCGCGAGTACTTCGACACCGAGAAAACCAAGCAAGCCATGAGCTAAGACCCATAGGTCGAGGGAGGGCTGGGGAGATGTCAAGCCAGGGCAAAGAAAAGCGCCAGGTAGATCCGATTACGCTGGCGGTGGTCAGGGGCGCGCTCGAAACGACCCAACGTCAGATGACTCTGACCATGGAGAGAACCGGACGCTCGAGCGTCGTAGCCGTTTCGCGCGACTTCTCCAACGCCATCTTCAACTGGACTCCCGAGATGATCGTGCAAGGGCAGGACCTGCCGATTCACTTGGGCTCTCTGATCTTGGCGACCCAAACCATATCCAAATATTTCGAGGACGACATCGAGCCTGGCGACGTGATCATCCACAACGATCCTGTCTACGACGGAAGTCACACGTTGGACTGGTGCCAATACAAGCCCGTCTACTACGAGAACGAAATCGTCTTCTGGCTGGTCAGCAAGGGACACATGGCGGATGGAGGCGGACCCGTTCCGGGCGGCTACAACCCGGACGCGACCGAGATCTACGCGGAAAGTTTGCGCATCCCACCGATCAAGATCATCGAAGCCGGAAAGCTGAAGAAAGATCTCTTCAACCTCCTAGTGACGAACGTCCGCACGCGGGAGAACATATCCGGCGACCTGAGAGCACAGCTCGGAGCGCTCCGGGTGGGCGAGCGAAATTTGCTCGCGCTTCTGAAGAAGTATGGAAAAGAAGAGGTCAAGGCATGCGTCTCGGAACTCTTGAATCTCTCCGAACGCCACATGCGTGAGCTGATCCAGGAGCTCCCCGACGGCGTCCACCGCGGACAAGCCATGGTGGAAGACATCGGACACGGTTTGGGAGACAAGCCGGTCGATGTCGAGGTCGAGGTCGCGGGAGACGGAATGAAGATCCGTTTGGAGGCGCCACCTCAGATTCCCTTCTACACGAACTCCTATCGAGCCAACACCACGAGTGCGGTCTACCTCGGGCTCGTCATGTTCATGAAGCCGGAGCCGCCTTACAACGAAGGGATGTACCGACCCATCGAGCTCGACTACGGCCCACATGGAACCATGGTCAACGCGAAGGAGCCGGCTCCTCATGTCGCAAGTACCACCTGCCCGGCGGAGACGGTTACCGATGCGGTCCGGAACACACTGGCGGCAGCCTACCCCGGCAGAGCCTCCGCAGGCTGGGGGCATTGCTCCTGCATCAACGTGTCCGGTATCGATCCCAGGAGCCAAGCCGAATACGTCCACATGATGGTCTCGACGCTCGCCTGTGGCGCCGGTGCGGTCGAGGGATTGGACGGATGGCACGGGGTCGGCCCGCAAGCAGGGTTGGGAGGGGCCACCTGCGGTGAACAGGAACAGCTCGAGTATGGCTATCCGCTCATCGTTCACGATTACTCGATCACGAAAGACTCGGCGGCGGCCGGTCAATTCCGTGGTGGTTGCGGCGTGACCTGCGAAGTGGAACCGGTCGGACACGAGATGACCGTGGTGGTGTGGGGTGAAGGTCGCAAGTATCCCGCATCCAATACGGAGGGAGCGAAGTCGGTTTGGATCGACAACAAGATCTGCCAGGTCGAGCTGATCAAGGAAGACGGCTCGGTGGAGACGATCCGCGAGAACAAGGTGCTCAAGATCAGACCGGGCGAGCGCATCCGCACCACTAGCGCCGGAGGTGGCGCAGTCGGTCCGCCGTTGGCGCGCGATCCCAAGGCGGTGGCCGGCGACGTCCTCAACGAAAAGGTATCCGTCGAGGGCGCCCGCGTCGAATACGGCGTGGTGATCGATCCCAAATCACACCAAGTCGACGAGGCAGCAACCACGAAACTGCGTGCGGAATCACGAGACAAAGTGCACCATGGGGTATAAGCTCGGAATCGACACCGGCGGCACGTTTACCGACTTCGTGGTTTTTCGCGAAGATGGCACCTGGGAGCTGTCGAAAACTGCTTCCACTCCGGAGCACCCCCCGAAGGCGATCCGTGAAGGGCTTCTCCAAATCTGCGACGGCCTGAAAGTCGATCAGAAAGAGTTCCTCGCCAACTGCGACTACATCATCTATGGAACGACGGTCGGCCTGAACTCCTTGATTCAGCACAAAGGGGCGAAGCTCGGTCTCTTCTGCACCAAAGGCCATCAAGATTCTCTCGAGCTCCGCTTGGCGCACAAGGAAGACGGACATCGTTACGACTTCTACTACCCACCGGCGGAGATGCTGGTGCCTCGCTGGCTCCGGATCCCGGTGGAAGAACGGGTCAACGCCGCCGGCGAGGTGTTGACGCCCCTCAAAGAAGAAGATGTCCGCGCCGGAATCCAGAAATTCAAAGAGGCGGGAGTGGACTCGGTGGGGGTCTGCTTTCTGTGGTCTTTCCTGAATCCGACACATGAGAAACGAGTAGGTGAAATCATCCGTGAAGAGCTTCCCGACGTTTACTTGACACTCTCGGTCGATCTGTTACCTCAGATCCGGGAGTACACCCGGGTCAGCACAACCGCGGTGAACGGTTTCGTGGGGCCGGTGCTCCGAAACTCGATCCAAGAGATCGAGAGCATGTTGCACGATATGGGCTATCGCAACCCCATTCGTTACATGCAATGTAACGGTGGGATCTCTTCGGGCGACTTCATTTCCCGCAAGGCGGTCTACGCCATCAACTCCGGGCCGGCGGCCGGCCCGACCGCGAGCCTCTTCTTCGGAGAGCGAGCCAAGCTGAGCAATCTTTTGACGCTCGACATGGGAGGTACCAGCACCGACATCAGCATCGTTCAAGACGGCCAGGTGGACATCGTCAAGAACTTGGAAGTCGAAAGGTATTTGTTGGGTATTCCCTTGGTGAACGTCGTCAATATCGGCGCCGGCGGCGGGAGCATTGCGTGGCTCGATGCCCAGCGGATTCTGAGAGTGGGACCGCAAAGCGCCGAGGCCATCCCTGGACCGGCTTGTTACGGCCAGGGTGGTACCGAGGCGACGGTCACCGATGCACTCAACGTCCTAGGCTATCTCAACCCCGACTACCTACTGGGAGGCGCGTTCAAGCTCGATCGGGATGCCGCCCACCGTGCGGTGCGCGAGAAAGTCGCGGAACCTTTGGGTCTCACGATGGAACGAGCAGCGCTTGGTGTCTTCGACGTGGTCAACTCCAACATGATCGGGGGCATTCGGGCTGTCTCGGTCGAGAGAGGCTACGATCCTCGCGATTTCGTCTTCGTGGCAGGTGGCGGCGCGACCAGCGCGTTTCTCGGTCGGCTCGCCGCCGACCTGGACGTCGAGCGCGTCCTGATTCCGAAAGTGGCATCGGGCTTGTGCGCCTTCGGAGAAGCGATCGCCGACGTCAAACACAGCCACATGGCAACTTACATCACCCACTTCTCGAAACTGGATCTCGGGCGCCTCAACGGCATTCTTTCCGACCTCGAGTCCACGGGCCGGAAGGATCTCGAGGAAGAGGGGTTCGCCCCCGAGGACATCGCGACCCAACGTTCCATGGAGATCCGATACGCCGACCAAATACATGAATGCACGGTGCCGATACCGTTCCAGGGCGAGCTCTCCGAAGAATACGTCGGAAAGGTGAAAGGGCTTTTTCACCGCCGGCACGAAGAAATCTATACCTACTGCGAGCCCGACAATGAACCGGAGCTGGTCAACGTAGAAGTGAACGCGATCGGACTAACGCGCGCGTCCAGCCGAGCGGTTGGGCAAGCGGAAGAAAACGGCGCGGGGGAAGGCGTCGCCGCGAAGCGTCGGGCCTATTTCCACGAGAACAAAGACTATGTGGAAGTTCCCGTGTATGACGGGCGACACATCAAGGTCGGACAGAGCATCACTGGCCCCGCGATCATCGAAGAACCGACGACCACCATCGTCGTCTTCCCCGATTGGAAGATCGAGCTGAAGCCGGCCAGTTACTATTTGATGACGCGCTGAGCCTTCCGTCGGCATTTCTCAGGCGGGCGGCTTAGAAGGCCGTCGGTGGAAGCTGTAGGAACTCCGTTTCCACGGTTCGGAAGTGATCGTCCATTCGCGCTTGCTGGTCGCGATCGAACATCTGTCTGGCCCCCAGATATCTCTTCAGCAAGATTTCGGACGCTAACTCCGCGTGGTCACAAACATCCCGAACGTCCTCACGATCCTTAGGGCCAAACCGTTTCGGACCAAGCTTGCTGATCACCAAGTCGTAAGGATCAAGAACGTGTACGCGCAGCACCTTGAGACCCGGAATGTCGACCTGTCGACACCGCTCCCTCCATCCCTGCTCGAACGGAAACATGGCTGGCGGAACGATGTCAAAGTAGTAGCCTGTCAGCCGCTGAATCTCCGAATCCCGACCGGCCAACTCCCCCAGCTCTCTGAGAACCGCTGAGGACTCACCGATCGCGTCGACATCGTCGGTGGCCTCTCGCCCGCCGTACGCGACTGGACCGCGGCACCGCCCCCAAGGTAGAGGTCGATCTTGCTGGTCGAACTCAGCGAGCCTTCAAGCGTCTTCAGGAAAGCAACGACGAGCTCGCTAGTTGGTTTGATAGGTGTCATCGGGCACGCAAGATAGATCGCGCCCGCCGCGCGAAGTCATCGAGTGAGAGGTCGAAGGCTATGCCCCAACGCCGGGTGACCGGTGGGCTCTCATGCCATTCGCGACCGGGCAAGTCCGTCTCACCGGCCCGCCCAGAGGAACCACCGGGTGAAGCAGGCGAGATGTATTCCGGCTGGGCAGCATCCTCCACAAGGATGGTTTCGACTAAGAACGCTTCTCCTCGTGGTGCAACCTTTTTCAACTCGTTCCACGCCGATTTCCAAGCCCGTCGAAGGTTCACTGCCGCATCCGGGTGGATCCATCGGAGTTCTATTTTCCCGGAGATCCGCTCGGCAACTTCGCTGAGCCAGCCTACGCGGCGCAATGTGCCGTATCGTCGCGCTGACGCCACCAAGTCGTCAGGAGCAAAGTCATTTCGTAGGAGCAGAGCGGGCACCGCTTCGATGACTCTTGCGCTTGCACCGTCCCGAACACCTTCCGTGAGTACCTCCTCAAATGCTCGAACTTCTCCTAGCACCGGCCGTCGCGAAACGTGCAGGTCTCTCAGACCCCAATAGTAGAGCTGCGCCGCCAGGGCTCGGGCGTCGGTCCCTGTTCGAAGGCGCCCTGCTGCAAAGTAAAGAAGAGGCCACCCGAGCTTTTCAGCGATGAGACATACGTTATCGAAGCTTGGCTGCGATTGATTCGACTCGAAACGCGACAAGCTGGCAGCAGAAATGCCGGTCAATCCGGCAATTTCTTTAAGGGTGAGCCCGAGGTCGTTGCGAGCTTCTCGGATGCGTTGCCCAATCGGCTCACGTTTGCTTGGGCTTCGGCGCGGCATTCGTATGATCTCTATTCCTCTATAGCATGTTTATTCCTATAAAGCAATAATATTCCCTTAAGACAATTATCCTTACTGTATAGGAATAACACTTGGGATCACGTTGATAAACCATTTGAAAATGGTTGGTTACGGGATGTGGTATTTTTTGTCAAACGGGTCGGCGGGACCAACGCATTCCCGCCACGTAGACGGCCCCTGTCACGACCATCGAGACGACGGGCTGGATCATTTCCGGAGGCGTCCATCGCCCCGCCACCACTCCGAGCGCAATCGCCATCAACGCCGGCCCATTAACACCCCTCGCCTTTCCGTTCAGCCGCTCGGCATCGGGCACGCCGGACGCCGGCAGCTCGCGACGGCGGACAAAGAAATGATCCGTGAGCACGATGGCCAGCAAGGGAGCGAACACGACACCGAGCAGCATCAGCCACTCGGAGAAGTATTGCGTCAGGCGCATACAGGCCACTGTCGTGCCAACCGCCCCGAGCACCAAGGTGTGAATCCAGCGCGCCTTCCCTGGAAACAGATTCGTAAGGGCCAGTCCACCGGAGTAGAGATTCTTGTCGTTGGTGGTCCAGGTCGCGAAGATGATCAAGAACAGCGAGCCCATTCCTAAACCCAGGGTCTGAACGCCCAGCACCGGGTTCCACTCTCCAGTCGCCAGAGCAGACAGGGCTCCCAATGCGATCATAAACGCGGCTACCGGGGTCACGCCCCCGAAGATACCTATCCACACCGACCGATGGCTTTTGGCGTAACGAGAGATGTCGGACGCGGTGAAACTTCCGGCGACCTGCGCCGATATCATGAGGTTCATGCCGGCGAGGAAACTCATCGTTCCGTCGCCGGGCCGGTTCACGAGCTCCCAAAAAGGAACTTCCCGAACGAGCTTGATGAAGAGCCAAGCGGTGAGAACCAGCATGGCCGGCACCGCATAGCCGGCGAGCTTCCGCATCCAGCCGTAGCCCATGACCGCGAAGAAGACGTTCGCCGCCCCCATGAGCGCGATCATCGCTAGCGGCGATGACACGCCGACCAGCTGCACCATCATTCCGTCGGCGGCAAGTCCCGCCAGCTCCGCTTGAACCGCGAACCAACCGGTCAAGGACATCAACACCGCGAGCGAAGGGATCCACGTTCCCCAGGGATAACCGAGCGACATCCGAGTCAGCACCAACGTGGGCAAGCCATGATCGATCCCCGGATAGGCCGATAACGCCGTAAACGAGAACCCGATGCCGTTGGCCAGGAAGGCAACGACCACCGCGTCGCGAAATGACATTCCGGGCACAAAGAGCCCGCCGACCATCATCATGGGGAGACAGATGTTGATGCCCGCGTACATCGCGAACATTCCGAACCAACCTTGGGTGCGCGAAGAACGCGGGACGGCGTCGATGCCGCGGCGTTCTAGCTGGAGTGCCACTGTGTAACGGGTCCCTACTACTCGGTCAGTCGCCTCGAGGAAGGTCGAACACCATGGCGTCTTCTCCGATGACGATCGGGCCATCGAACTCGGACTTGGCGTCGGCGAGAATCTTCGACCAAATCTCCGGACCCCGTCGCTCTCCGTAGTACATGGACGCCATCTTCACCGCCGCCGGATGCGAGTCGTAGGGTCCAAGGTGCGTCAAGACGAGTTTCTTGGCACCGGCACGCCGCGCGACACTCCCCGCGCCGCGGGGACCGCTATGGCCGCGCATCTCGCGGTACTCCATCACCTCTTCCAGAAAGGTGCACTCATGGACCAGGATGTCGACATCTCGAGCAAGCTCCACCATCGCGTCACAGGGTCCGGTATCTCCGCTGATCGCCGCCGATCCGTATTCAGTGTCGACGCGGAACCCGTAGGAAGATTTCTCGAACCCCAAGATCTGAATGTGCTCGACCTCGCGAGCCGTCACTTTGAACTTGTCGGTCTCTAAGACGGTACCTTCGCGAATCTCTTTGACCCCGATAGAGGGCTCGGGGGTGGGGCGATCGGTGATGTGATCGGGAAGGCTCGCGACGAACCGCTTCACAAACTCCACGTCGAGATGGTGCATCTCCAACATCCCCGCCACCATGCGCTCGGTGCCTACCGGGCCGTAGATGTTCAGAGAAGTCTTCCCACAATTCCACGTACTGAAAAAGAGATAGTTGCAGTCCACCATGTGATCCCAATGGAGATGAGTAAGGAACACGTGGTCGACGTCCATCGGACTGAACCCGGCGCGGATCAGATTGACGGTGGCTCGCTCGCCGCAATCGAAGAGCAGCACTTCCCCATCGACGACCACCGCTTGGGATGGATTGCCGCGGGACGGATCGGGGAGTGCCGAGCCAGACCCCACCACGACGACTTTCATGCCTCGCGCACTAGCCATAGTGGCACGCAGTATACACTGTCACTGAACTGCCCTATACTCCTCAACAAATTTGCCGGGGATGAAGGAGAACGAGATGAAGAAGAAAGTCGAGACCGAAGCGAGTCATGGATTCAGCCGTCGAAACCTCTTTCGTGCGGTTCTCGGAGGGACAATGGCTTCCGCCGTCTCGTCGGGCGCGTCGGGCGTCGAAGCGGCTCCGCCGACCGCGGAGGTTGGCGATCAAGGTATGTACGCGGTGATCACAGGGTCCGGCTCCGCGATGGCCGATCCCGAGCGAGGCAATGCCAGTGCCGCGGTGGTCGTGGACGGAACCGTTTTGCAGTTCGACTTCGGCCGGAAAACGATGGACAACTTGATGCGCGTCGGAATCAACCCGATCAACCTCGACTATATTTTCTTCACTCACCTCCATTTCGACCACATCGCCACCTACGACTATTTCATCATCTCGTCTTGGATCGCAGGGCGTAGGGACCCCTACAAGGTGTTCGGACCTCCGGGTACGGTCGCGATGTCGAACGGGGCGCTCCATCACATGCACGAAATGGACGTCCGGTTCGTGAAATATATCGTCGACACCTGGCCCAACATTGCCGAGGAGTCTCCGGTCGCGGAGCCTCCCGTCGAAGTCACGGACGCCGAACCAGGCCTGGTGGTAGAGACCGATGATTTCACGGTCACCTCGACCGCAACCCCGCACCTCAGTCCCCCCAACATGTACAGCAGGGGATATCGAGTCGATTCCAAGTACGGCTCGGTCGTCATCAGCGGAGACACCGCGCCTTCGGAAAATATGGTGGGTCTCGCCAAGGACGCCGACATCCTCATTCATGAGTGCGTGATTCCCGACTACGGCATGACAACCGCCGGCAAGTTTAGCCGCAAGGAATTCCACGTGAAGGAGACGAAGAATCAGCGCACCGGTCACACCTCGCCGACCGGCCTAGGGAAACTAGCGGAGCAGGCCGGGGTCAAGAAACTGGTGGCCTACCATCTCGCTCCGTACACCAGCGTGCCGGCCGCGGTGGAAATGTCCGAGAAGTACACCGGTCCGAACCCCGGTCCGGAGATCTGGTCAAAGTACATCCACGCCATGAAGAATCAGTACTCGGGCCCGGTCATCCTGGCGGAAGACGCGATGGTTCTCAAGGTTTCGTAAGTGGGTTCCGACATGAACGGCTTTACTCGAAGAGGATTTTTCGGCGGCCTCTTGGTGGCGCCCGCCGCCTTCGGTCTCCAAAGCGCAAAAGCGGCGAAGAATATCGACTTGGAACGCCCCGGCATGCGGGCGTTGATCACCGGTTCGGGGTCGGCTCTCATCGATCCGCTACGTGGCAACGCGAGCGTGGCGGTGATCGTCGACGGGACGGTCCTTCAGTTCGACTTCGGCCGTCGCGCCATGGACAACCTCGCGCTGGCGGGGATCAATCCGGTGAACGTGGATTACATCTTTTTCACGCACCTCCACTTCGACCACATCGCGACTTACGACTACCACGTCATCTCTAGCTGGATCGCGGGACGTCAGACGCCCATTGAGGTTTTTGGCCCCACCGGCACGATCGATATGTCGGACAAGGCCATCTATGGAATGCACGCGGTGGACATCGTTTTCGTCGAGAAGCTCTTGGCCGGGTGGCCCAAGCGGCTCGCTCGCAGGCCACAGGATAAGCCACCGATCGATGTGCACGAAGTCGGAGCCGGAGTAGCGGTAGAGACGGATGCTTTCAAAATCACGGCGGTGGAAACGCCGCACTATCGATCGATGGGCGTTCTAAGCCTCGGCTATCGAATCGACTCCGAGCACGGATCGATCGTGGTGAGCGGAGACACCGCGCCCTCGGACGAGCTCGCCGAGCTCGCCAAAGGAGCAGATCTCCTCATTCATGAATGTGTGATTCCCGATCCCGGCATGACGAAGTCGGGCAAGTTCGCGGAGAAGCCTCCCGACGACGAACCGCCCGAGGGACACACGTCTCCCACCGAGCTCGCTCAGTTGGCTCAGCGGGCAGGGGTCAAGAAACTGGTTGCCACTCACCTCGCACCGTATACGAGCGTCGACGCGGCAGTAGAAATGTCCAGCATGTACCTCGGCCCTCGTCTAGGCGAGGAAATCTGGGGAGAATTCGCCCACGCGATGAGCCAGCAATACGATGGCCCAGTCGTTCTGGCCGAGGACGGGATGGTTTTCGAAATCTAGCGAGGTCGTCATGAGCGCGAGCGAAGTCGGGACCGCCGTTGTCACCGGAGGCAGCAAAGGCATTGGAGCAGACATCGCGGAGCGGCTTCTGGAGCGAGGCTACCGCGTCGTCAATCTTTCCCACATACCGTCGACTTGGAATCACGATCGGCTCGAAACGATCGAGGTCGATCTATCGAACCTCAAGGCGACGCGCGAGACTGCCGCCGCGATCGCCGCGGAGAATGACGTCACCGTCTTCGTGCACAACGCGGGAGTGATTCGGCCGGCGCTCCTCGAGAACGTCAAGCAAGAAGACCTCGATCACTTGGTGAGCTTGCACCTCGGTTCCGCGATAGCCCTTGCGCAGCAATTCCTGCCATCCATGCGAGCGAAGGAGTTCGGCCGCATCGTGCTCATTTCCTCTCGCGCCGCTCTCGGTTTGCCGACCCGGACCGCTTACTCTGCCACCAAGGCCGGTATGATCGGCTTGACCAGAACGTGGGCCCTGGAGCTCGCCAAGGACGGCATCACCGTGAACGCGATCGCCCCAGGCCCGATCGAGACCGATCAGTTCCATGAGCTCATCCCACCCGACAGTCCGAAGAAACCTCAGATCGCCGCGAGCGTCCCGGTGGGGCGTCTCGGAACACCGGCCGACATTGGAAGGGTCGTCGACTTCCTTGTCGAACGGGAAAGTAGCTTTATCACCGGCCAGACGCTCTACGTCTGTGGCGGTGTGAGTCTAGGGGGCCTGACGCTCTAGAATGACCCTCTAGGTGCTATAACCTCAGAAAGAGGGGTTGCCATGAAGAAGTGCCTGCCTGTTTTTCTCTTTTTCGTTTTCTGCGCACACCCAGCCGGGAGTCAACAAGAAGCGCTGGTTATCGAGGATGTGACTCTCATCGATGGAACTGGGAAGCCTCCAGTGCAAAACGTCACCATCGTCGTCGAAGGCGATCGGATTCGGTCCGTCGGGCGGGACGCCCCGGAAGTTCCTGCCGGCGCCCGCCGCATCAACGGCAAGGGCAAGTACGTCATCCCGGGTCTCATGGACACTCATATCCATCTCAAGGGAGGCCGATTGGGGCCCCACATGGAAGCCGACGAGGACGCTCCTCCCAACCAGCAGCACGCGCTGAGCGCTCTTCACGGTTACCTCAATGCGGGAGTCACTGCCATCTACGACGCCGGCAGCGATCCCGAATTCTTCTTCCCGTTCAGGGAGAAGGAGCGCTCAGGAGAGATCACTTCCCCCCGCATCTTCGGATCCGGGTTTGCCATATCGGCCCCCGGCGGTCACGCCGCACCGGTTCCCGTCACCGTCGAGAACTGGGCAACCGATCGCAAGAAAGTCGATGAGGTCCTGGCCTGGAAGCCCGACCTCGTCAAGATCACTCAAGACGAGCACGGTTGGAACATGCGGCCGTATGGAAACTACATGCCGATCGACCTACTCGAGACGGTGATCCGCTACGTGAATGAGCATGGCATCCGTACCTGCATTCACACTTCCAACGAGCTCCGCACGTGGGAAGCCATCTATGCCGGTGTGGATACGCTCGCCCATCCCGTCATTCAGGCCCCGGTAAGCGAGAAGTACCTGAACATGATGAAGGTCAAGAAAGTACCTCAAGTCTCGACACTCACCATCGGCGATGGGTACCGGCGTCTGCTCGATGAGCCCGAGTTTCTCGATCAGCCTCTCTATCGAGCCACACTCGAGCCGCAAGAAATCGACCGGCTAAGGAACGAAGAAGCCAAGAAGCAAGCCGATCGACGTTGGGTGAAATGGATGCGCGTGATGAATCCCGTGGCCCAGGAAAACCTAAGAAGGCTCAACGAAACCGGCGGCATCGTTTCACTCGGAACCGATCAGGATATGGGGCCCGCGGTCCATAGGGAGCTCGAGCTTCTTGTCGAGGGCGGGATATCCCCTCTCGACGCCATCAAGATCGGCACTTTGAACAACGCCATCTTCTTGGGCATGGAAGACGATCTGGGCACCATCGAGGCGGGGAAGCTCGCCGATCTCGTGATCCTGAACGCCGATCCGACCAAAGACATCAATAACACCAAGCTCATCGATACGGTGATCAAGAATGGGCGGGTGATCGATCGGACCGCGCTACAGATTCCCGGTAACGCAAAGGGAACCCGCTAACCTCCCAAGGATTATAGAGATCGAAGCAGGTAAACAGGCGGATCTGCTGATTCTGGACGCCGATCCGATCGTCGACAGTAATGTCGACAGTAATAATGTTAAGCTTGCACATCGGCCAACGCCAGCGGTACACAGTAGACAAGATCGATAATCGGATATGATTACGCTTTAGACGGTTAGGAATCCGTGTGCCGAAGAAAAAAAACCTCAGCTTTAAAGTGAATGGTCAGACCGAGACGCTCGAAGTCTCTTCACGCACCCGACTCCTCGACGCTCTGCGGCTAGGACTCGGACTCACCGGCACCAAGGAAGGGTGCGGCACCGGAGACTGTGGCACCTGCACCGTTCTCCTCGACGGGCGTCCCGTCAATTCCTGCTTGGTCATGGCGCTCCAATCCGAGGGTCGCGAAGTCACCACCGTCGAAGGCCTGGGAACGCGCGGCCGGCTCGATCCGATTCAAGACGCGATGGTGCAGTGCGGCGGTATCCAATGCGGTTTCTGTACTCCCGGCATGGTGATGTCGCTGAAAGGGTTGATGGCGAGAAACCCCCAACCGACCGAGGAAGAAGTTCGCGTCGCCATCTCGGGGAATCTCTGTCGTTGTACCGGCTACAGCAAGATTCTCGAGGCCGCCCAAAGCGTGGTCGACGGCGTGAGGCCCGACAAGCCCGATGGCACTATCGGGTCGCGTTTCGTTCGCACCGACACGGTAGAGAAAGTCACCGGCCGGGCCGTCTACGCCGAAGATATCCAACTTCCGAAAATGATCTACGGCGTGGTGGTGCGGAGCCCTTATCCCCACGCGCGTATCCTTTCCATCGACACGTCCGAAGCGAAAGAGATTCCCGGAGTCAAAGCGGTCGTCACCGGCCGCGATTTCGAGATGGGTTTTTACGGCATCGACCTACAAGACCAGCAGATCTTCGCGCTGGACAAAGCGCGATTCCTCGGCGAACCGGTGGCGGCGGTAGCGGCGTCGACACTAGATCTCGCGCGCGAGGCTGCGGACAAGGTCCAAATCGAGTACGAAGAGCTCCCCGCGGTTTTCGATACGGAAGAAGCGATTGCCGCAGAGGCCCCTCTGGTTCATCTCGACGTGAACGAATACGAGCACAATTGGAAATCGGAACGGACCGGGAATCTCTGCTACCAAACGTGGATCGGTCACGGCGATGTCGACAAAGGGTTTGCGGAGTCGGACTTCGTCGTAGAGGGAACGTACCGCACCCCGGTCGCTCACCCCGGTGCCATCGAACCGCATAGCGCGACCGCCGAGGTGGATCCTTCCGGTCGGGTCACCGTTTGGACCACGACGCAGAAGCCGTTTGCGGTTCGGGCCTACCTCGCTCGTGCGTTCAAACGGCCGGTGAACGATTTCAAGGTCGTACAAACCCATATCGGCGGCGGCTTCGGTGGCAAAGTCGTCCTTTGTCTCGAGCCTTACGCGGTCACCCTGGCCGAGCGGGCCGGCGTTCCGGTGCAGATGACATTGACGCGCGAAGAAGAGATGTCGACCACGACGCTCCGGCACCCGGCAAGAGTTCGTCTCGAGACCGGCGTTAAGCGCGATGGCACGTTGGTGGCGCATCGGGCGCGGATCCTATTCGATACCGGCGCCTACTCCGGCGACGGCCCGACGGCGGGGGCGCTTGCGACGCTGATGGCCACCGGCCCCTATCGATTCGAGCACGTCGACGTGACCGCGCTGGTTACATACACCAACAACATTCCCTGCGGTTCTTGCCGATGCCCAGCCGGACCGCAAATGGCGTTCGCGGTCGAGACCCACTTGGAAAAGATCGCTCGGCGGCTAGGCATGGACAGTCTAGAGTTTCGTCTCAAGAATGCCTGGGTAGACGGAGACTACACGCACACCGGCCAGGAGCTCACGTCGGTGAGCGTCAAGGAGTGCCTCGAGAAGGCCGCTGGGGCAATCGACTGGGGCACACCTCGAGCGCCGGGAGTCGGTCGAGGCTTGGCCTGTAATTGGTGGGTCAGTGGAACCTGGGCGACATCGACCCTGATGGAGACCAACGAGGACGGCACCTTTCGTCTTGTCTCAGGTGGTGTCGACATGGGAACGGGCGCCATGGGAACGAGCGTGTTGCAGATGGCGGCCGCAGGGCTCGGCGTGTCTCCCGAATCTATCCAACTCGTTCGCGGCGACACCGACACGCTTCCCTGGGATCACGGACACGGAGGGAGCCGAATGGCCTTCACGGTAGGGCGTTCGGCATACGAAGCGGCTCTGGACCTCAGGAAACAGCTGCTGGATGAAGCGGCGGGTGTGCTAGAAGCACACGCGGACGCGCTCGAGATTGAGGGTGACAACATCCGAGTCCGAGAGGAGCCAGAGCGTTCGGTTTCATTGGCCCGCATCTGCTATCGACGGCACAAGAAACATGGAGGCCCTTTAATCGGGAAATCTTCGTTGCTACTCGAGCCTCCCCCGACCGAGCGGACCCGACACCGCGATCATCCGTATCCCGCGTTTCCCGCGCCCAGCTTCTGCGCGCATGCCGTCGAGCTCGTGGTGGACGACGAGACCGGCGAAATCACCGTGAAGCGCTATTCGGCGGCACACGACGTGGGGAGAGCGATCAACCCCACTGCGTGCGAAGGCCAGATCGAGGGTGGCGTGTCCATGGGGCTCGGGTTGGCGCTATCGGAAGAGATTCGAGAAGAGAACGGGAAGGTGCTCAATCCGAATTTCGCGGACTACCTACTTGTGACCGCGGAGGACATGCCGCCCACGCAAACGTTCTTGGTGGAAAAACCCGCCGTCGAAGGCCCGTTCGGAGCCAAGGGTGTTGGCGAGCCGCCCGCCGCTCCACCGACCGGAGCGGTCGCCAACGCGCTCACCGATGCGTTGGGCGTCGATGTCGTTCGGCTTCCTCTTCATTCCGAAGAGGTCGTGTCTCTCATTAGGACGCGCCGTTCCTGAGCCCGCGGCAGCATCATTTGGGGTTGCCCCGCGTCTGACATAGTAGAATAATTCCAACCATGAAAAAGACTCTGAACTTCACGGTCAACGATCAACCCGAAACGATTGACGTCACTCCCCGGACCCGTCTGCTCGATGCACTCCGAGTCGACATGGGCCTGACCGGCACGAAAGAAGGATGCGGCACCGGCGACTGCGGGAGCTGTACGGTGCTCTTGGATGGCAAGGCCGTGAATTCATGCATGGTTTTGGCGCTCCAAGCCGAAGGAAGAAACATCACCACCATCGAGGACTTGGGAAAACCGGGTACTCTCCACCCGATCCAGCAAGCCATGGTGCAGTGCGGCGGCATCCAGTGTGGGTTTTGCACCCCAGGGATGGTGCTTTCGCTGAAGGCGCTTCTTGATGAGAATCCCCGCCCGGACGAGAAAGAGATCCGCGTCGCCATCTCGAGCAACCTTTGCCGGTGCACCGGCTATAGCAAGATCCTCGATGCCGCGAAGGCGGTGGTCGACCGAGCGGCAACCCCGGGAGCCGCATCCTCTGGCAACGGCAATGCCAAACCTGAGGATGGCTCGATTGGATCGCGCATGGTGCGAACCGACGCCGCGGAGAAAGTGACCGGACGCGCGGTCTATGCCGAAGACATTCGGCTCCCGCGCATGATTTACGGTGTGCTGGTTCGCAGCCCCCACGCGCACGCGGAGATCCTCTCCATCGATACCTCCGAGGCGGAGAAGTTGCCAGGGGTCAAGGCGGTGGTCACCGGCCACGATGTCGAGATGGGTTACTACGGAATCGATCTTCAGGATCAGCAAATATTTGCGTTGGAGAAAGCGCGTTTTCTGGGCGAGCCCGTAGCCGCTGTTGCGGCGACGACGCCCGACATCGCGCGGGAAGCGGCTTCGAAGGTGAAGGTAGAATACCAGGAGCTGCCGGGGGTCTTCGACGCAGAGGAAGCGATCGCCTCGGACGCGCCACTCGTGCACGACGACGTCAACACCTATGAGCACAATTGGGAGTCGGACCGGAAGGGAAACCTTTGCTTCCAAGCGTGGGTCGGAGAGGGTGACGTCGAAAAAGGATTCGCCGAGTCAGATCACGTGATCGAAGGCACCTACTACTCACCGGTGGCGCACCCCGGCTCTATCGAACCGCACAGCTCGACGGCCATGGTGGATCCCTCAGGACGGATCACGGTGTGGACCACCAACCAAAAGCCCTTCGCGGTCCGAAGTTATCTGGCCCGTGCGTTCAAGCGACCGGTGAATTCGTTCAAGATCGTTCCGACCCACATCGGCGGAGGCTTCGGCGGCAAATTGGTCCTTTGTCTCGAGCCCTACGCGGTGATACTCGCGGAGCGGTCCGGACTTCCGGTGCAAATGACCTTGACACGCGAGGAGGAGATGGCGACCACGACGCTTCGCCATTCGGCCAAGGTCGAGCTCAAGACCGGCGTCAAGAAGGACGGCACCTTGGTGGCTCATCGGGCGCGCCTTTTGTTCAATACCGGCGCTTACTCCGGTGACGGCCCTACCGCAACGGCGCTCGCAACTTTGATGGCCACTGGCCCCTATCGATTCCCGAACTTGGACATCACGGGCCTCGTGTCGTACACGAACAATGTTCCCTGTGGTTCCTGCCGGTGTCCGGCCGGGCCGCAGATGGCCTTCGCGGTAGAAACGCACCTCGAGAAGGTGGCACGCGCCATCGATATGGACAGCCTGAAGTTCCGCCTCAAAAACGCGTGGGAAGACGGTGACACGACGTGCACCGGACAGGCCCTGGACTCGGTCAGCGTGAAGGAGTGCCTGCAAAAAGCGGCGGATGGCGTGGAGTGGGACAAGCCGCGTGCGCCCGGCGTCGGAAAAGGACTGGCTTGCAACTGGTGGGTCAGCGGAACTTGGGGTACTTCCACGCTAGTAGAAACGAACGAAGACGGCACCTTCCGTCTCCTCTCGGGTGGTGTCGACATGGGCACCGGTGCTATGACCACGAGTGTGCTGCAAATGGCGGCAGCCGGTCTCGGCGTGCCCCCCGAGTCGATTCAGCTCGTTCGGGGTGATACCGACACGCTCCCCTGGGATCATGGGCACGGCGGCAGCCGTATGGCGTTCACCGTCGCGCGGTCGGCCTATGAAGCCGCTGAAGATCTCAAAGATCAGTTGCTCCAAGAGGGTGCGCACCAGCTCGAGGCTTCGATCGACGAGCTGGCCCTCGAGGGCGATCGTATTTTCGTCCGCGAGGATCCGTCGCGCTCGGTGCCTCTGTCGAAGATTTGCTACTACCGTCACAAGAAACACGGGGGGCCGTTGATCGGTCGCTCGTCGATCCTGGACGACCCCCCTCCGACGCCAAAGGGACGACACCGTTTCCATCCTTATCCGGCCATGCCGGCACCGAGCTTCTGCGCCCATGCGGTGGAGCTCGCGGTGGACGACGAGACCGGCGAGGTTTCCGTGACGCGCTACGCGGCCGCTCACGATGTGGGCAAAGCCATCAACCCCACGAGTTGTGAAGGGCAGATCGAAGGCGGCGTCGCCATGGGACTCGGGCTCGCGTTGATGGAGGAACTGCGCGAAGTAAACGGGAAGGTCCTGAATCCAACCCTCGCCGACTATCTTCTTCTGACCGCCGAGGATATGCCTCCCATGAAAACAATTTTGGTCGAGAAACCCGCGACCGAGGGACCGGTCGGGGCCAAAGGAGTCGGTGAGCCACCCATTGCGCCGCCCACCGGTGCGGTTGCCAACGCACTGACGGAGGTGCTGGATGTCAACGTCGATCGCCTTCCGCTGACTCCTGAAGAGGTCTCGACACTCATCGGAGCACGAAAATCATGATCAACGACTTCGAGTTCACGCAGCCGCGGGATGTTCCAGAAGCCCTCAAGGCCTTGACCGAAAAAGGTCGGATCGTGCCGGTTGCCGGCGGTACCAACGTTTTGGTCAACATGAAACGCGCCCCCTTGGAGGCCGACCTCGTCGTTGATTTGACCCGGCTCGAAGCCTTGCAACCGATTTCGAGTGACAACGGAACCATCCGTCTCGGAGCGGGTGTCTCGTTCGCTCGCCTCCTCGAATGGAGCCCGGGTGGTGCGATCGAAGGGCTGATGCGACCGATGTGCGTCGCATTCGCTGGCCCGCTCATCCGCAACCTGGCGACGGTGGGCGGAAACATCTGCGACGCGTCTCCGGCCGCCGACGTGTCTCCTCCCCTTCTCGCGCTCGATGCCAGCGTAAATTTGGAAAGCGCTTCAGGCGGATCACGCTCGCTCGCCCTGCCGGAATTCTTCCAAGGGGTCCGCAAGACGGGACGACGCGCCGATGAGTTGGTCACGAGCATCGAGTTCACGAAACCCGATGACGATGAGCACTGGTTCTACTACAAGCTCGGCAAGCGCAAGGCCGATGCGATCTCGATCGTCAGCATCGCTATGACGGTGAAGCTCTCACGAGGTAAAGTAGAGAGGGCACGGATCGCCTTGGGTGCGGTGGCGCCGGTGGCCGTGCGCTCTCCCGAGGCCGAAGGGGTTCTTCGCGGCGAGGCATTGAGCGATACCATCATCGCCGCCGCAGCGGCAGCTGCTGCTAAGGAATCGCGGCCGATCGACGATTTCCGGGCGAGCGGTAACTACCGGCGGCAGATGGTAGAGGTTCTGGTGAAAAGAGGCCTCAAGGCAATCGCGCGGCGGGACAAATGACCCCATAAGTGGGAGTTAGTTTTTCCATGCTCACATCGCACTTGAGTAAAATCATCTTTGGATCGGCAGCGGCATTGGGTGCTTGGCTCCTATTCGCGCCTCCCTCGACGGGACAAAGCGCCACCCCGCTCGCCGAAAAGTACAAACGGTTTCTCGAGGGGTCGGCCTCCTACCTCATGACCGACCAAGAGGAAGAGGTCTTCGAAATACTCAAGACCGATGGGGAACGCGATCGGTTCATCGCTTCCTTTTGGGAGGTGCGGGATCCCACGCCGGACACGACCCGCAACGAGTTCCGCGACGAGTACGAGGAAAGGACCAAGGAGACCAACAAGCTCTTCCGCGGCTACGGGCGGGAAGGGTGGAGAACGGAGCGGGGTCGTACCTACCTTCTGCTAGGGCCGCCCCACGAGCGAAGGGCCTTCGACCAGGCCCGAGATCTTTATCCGATGGACCTATGGTTTTATCAGACGTCGGACCCCGCTCTGCCAGACTTCTTCTACCTCTTGTTCTACCGAAAGGGCGGTGCCGGTCACTATCGCCTCTGGAACATGATCAATGACGGCCCGCAAGCCTTGCTCGCGGCGACCTGGGCCCCGGGCGCCGTCCGAGGTCAATTAGATCCCTATTTCCAGAAGGTCGACACCGATCTCTACCAGGCCGTGGTCGCACCGATCCCAGGTGAGCCGCGTTCCTCCCAGGCCTTTTCGCAACAGGAGATTCTCGCCGTCATCGAAGACTATCCCAACCAAAGCATGAACCCCGAGTTCCGAGGCCGCTACGAGCCGGGAAGCGCCATCGTCGACGTGGACTACATGTTCCGTAAGATGGATTTGGCTACCCTCGTCGCTCTGCTGCCTTCCGAAAACGGACCCTTCATTCATTACGCACTCGAGATGCCCGCCGAGGACGGCAGATTCAATCAATATGAATCGACGTACTACACGGTTTACGACGTCGAGGTCATCGTCGAGACACCGGACGGCAAAACGGTCTATCAAATCCAGGACAAACGAGAAATCGAAGTCGGGGAAAGTGCTTGGGAGGACGCCAGGATGCGGCCGATAAGCCTCCACGGACGCCTACCCATTGTGCCGGGCGAGTTCGTGCTCCGCTTCCTGGTACGCAGCCGCACCGGGCATATCTTCGATACCTTTGAGACATCGATTCGCGTACCCGAAGAGATCGATGTGTCCCACATTGTTCCGGCGGGCTTCTTTCAGCGGCGAGAACAATTCGGGAGCCAGCTCGCGTTCCATTTCCGTGACGCCATTCCGGTACCCCATCCGACCGCGATCTACCGTCCGGGCGGCTCTCTGCGCGCTTTCCTTGTGGTGATACCCTCCGAAGCGAAAGAACTGCTGCAAGTTAAGGGCGAAATCATGTACGGCGAGGAAGTCCTCCACATAGTGAACCAGGAATTCCCGGGAGGGACACCTGGTCGACCGGCTCTCATGGCACTCGAGATCGGCCTCCGAAGCTCCCTCATGCCTGGCGACCATCGTTTGGAGCTCGAGCTGAGCTCGGGGCAAAAGCGCACCCTACCGTTTACCGTCGAGCTTGGCCCGGAGCTGGTACCGCCTTTGGTCAACAGTCCTGCCGAAACACCGAATGCCAGTGGTCTGTGGAATGTGGAGCGAGCCAAACAACACATCGCTCTGGGACAAAACCTCGCCGCGCTCGAATCTCTCGAGAACGCCGTCGAACGGACGCCGGACTTGGAGTCGGCCCGACTCCAACTGGGCGTCCTGGCGTTGGGCCTCGGTCAACCCGAACGGGCACTGGACGGTATCGTGCCGGGCTTGATGAATGATCCGTTCCACTACGACATGCTCGTCCTCGCCGGCTATGCATCCGACCAACTCCGGCAGCTCGACCAGGCAGTGAAATACTACGAGCGCGCTCGCGCTGCAGAGCAACCGGACGAAAGGCTCCTTCAGGCTCTCGCATCCTTGTACGAAAAGCTCGGCGAATTAGAGAAGGCAGCAGCGGTGCGGCAAGAGATATCTGACTAGCCTATGAAGTCAACGCAACAACCCATTGTTCCGCTTGTGGTGGACGACTCCCTGTGGACGCGACTTTGGCATTTCCTGCCGCCGGCCTTTCTATACGCCGTGCGCCACCTCACCACCGGCACCGCGATTCGATTCCGTCGACGCTACCTGAAGTGGAAGGGAAAAAAATACTACATATGAGGGCGATGCCGTGAAACTGAAGTCAAAGCCTCCAGCCGAGTCGGATTTCGTGTATCGAAGTTTGCCTCCCTCGGGCAATAAGCTCAACGGCCTGGGCGAGACGGTACCTCGACGAGCGAGCTACGTCTTTCACTCCAACGCCAAAACCGGTCCGCTTCCCTGGGACATCATGCAAGCCCATTTTCGCTACACCTATCCGGGGTGGATGCTGCCGGAGCTTCTGACGAGCATGTGGTTGGCGTTTCGCCCCCAAGGTAAGGTTGCTAGCCAGCGGCGGGAGGTCAACGATCCCGCGGCGATGGCGGCCGAGATCAAAGCGAAGGCAAAAGAGTTGGGGGCAGGTATCGTCGGAATCTGCAAGATGCGCGATGAGTTCCTGATCGAGGGGACTAGCTCGCCCTATCGCTACGTCATCGCGATGGGTCTACCGATGGACCGCGAGATCATGTTGGAGGCACCGCGCCTCAAAGCGGGGCGAGAAGTGTTGAGAGTGTACCGTCGCTGCTCGAGACTCACGGTGGACCTGGCGCGCCACATCCGCTCGATGGGATGGCCGGCGCAGGGGCTGCCCATCAACAGCAGCGGTGAGTACCTACATATCCCCATGGCGACCGCGGCCGGCCTCGGTGAGCTAGGCAAGCATGGCTCGCTAATATCGAAGGAGTATGGCTCGAATTTCCGGCTCACGTCGGTCGTCACCGACCTACCGATGGCGCTGGATGAACCCGTCGATATCGGCGTCGAGGACTTGTGCACCCGGTGTCGGGCCTGCACGGTCGAATGCCCGCCGGACGCTCTCTCCGATGAGAAGCAATGGGTACGGGGCACCCAGAAATGGTACGTGGACTTCGATCGCTGCGTGCCGTACTTCAGCGACAACTACGGCTGCTCGATTTGTCTCGAGGTTTGTCCGTGGTCGGAACCGGACCGGGGACCGGGCCTCTCGGAAAAGCTTCTTTCCCTGCGCTCCAAGACTGCTCAAACAGCCTGAAACAGAAAAACGGGGACAGGAGATCGATTCTTCATCCTTTACTCCCTCTCCCTCTGGGAGAGGGCCGGTCGGATTCGATCCCCCGTCCCCGTTTCGCTATTTCTGCAAAGCTTCGTGGACTCGGCCTACCAATTCGGGGCCCGGAGTCAATGTTTGATCTCCTTCGTCCTTCCATTTGGAAGGACAAGCCTCGGCCTGTTTCTTCGCGAGGTACAGATTGGCCTTGAATTTCCTCATCAGCTCGTCGATGTTTCGTCCCATGTTGAAGAAATTCACCTCTGAGTTGAGAAGGGTGCCCTCGGGGTTGATGATGAAGGTTCCCCGGAGAGCCAATCCCGCGCCTTCCTCGTAAACACCGAACATCCGGGACACCTTGCCCGTCGGGTCGGCGCCCATCGGATATTTGACGTTCACCAATTCTTTTTCGTGCCGTTGCCACGCCAGATGCACGAACTGCGTGTCGCAGCTAACCGTGACGAGCTCCGCACCCATCTTCTTGAAGCGATCGTACTGCTCTGCCAGAGCAGCAAATTCGGTCGCTCAGACGAATGTGAAGTCGGCGGGATAGAAGAACAGGATAGTCCATTTATTTTGTGACTTGAGACCGTCGAGACTGATGGTCCCGAAATCTCCCTTCACTGGATCGAACGTGGCGAGCTCGAAATTGGGCACCGGATGCCCAACTAGTAGCCCGTTTCCGGATTCACTCATTCCATTTCCTCCTTGAGTTACCTCTCGAGTTCAGCCTCGTATCATAACTCAATTGAACAGTCCTCCTACGCCCAAAGTGAGCGCTTCGTCATACCTGGCAGGCATCGAGAAAATCCCTGACCTGTCAAGAAGTAAAGGGCCTAATTCGTGAGCACAGGTAGCCCACGAAATACGTCGTAATGGCCCCCAACCGCGACGTTCCACGTCCAGGCCAAAGGCGTCAGAAGGCCGATCAGCGTGGGCGCAATGAAACCCGCCAACATTCCAACCAGGGGTCCCTGCCGAGGTAGCCCGACGGCTCGAGACGCCGAGCAAGAAAGCACCCACCGTGGGACCCGACGCGTAGGACAAAGCCGCGAGTCCGGCCTCGAGTGCAGACGAAGCCCGTTGCGCCAACAAGGCGACAATCGCTTGCGCCACCCCCCAGAAGACGGTGAACATCCGACCCAGGCGTATCTGCTGTGCTTCCCCTGCCCCAGGGTTCAGGTACGGGATGTAGAAATCCTTGAGCGTCGTCGAGGCGAGGCTGTTCAAAGAGGGAGACAAGGCCGCCGCCACCACCGCCGCCAAGATGAAGCCAGTCCAGGCTCCCGGGAGCTCGTTGGCAATGAACGTCGGAAGGACTTCGTCCCCTCTTACGAACGACTTCCCCCCATAGAAGGACCAAAGGAGAGCCCCGATCAAAAGGAACAGCGCGAATTGACCGAAGACCACGAACCCGGAAAGAACGAGCCCCCGCCCAGCTTCTCGCGCGCTCCGCGCGGCCAGGAGTCGCTGAACCAGATACTGGTCCGTCCCATGCGTGGCGAGTGTCAAGAACATCCCTCCGATAACTCCGGACCACAACGTATACGTTTTCCCGGAGTCGAGGGACAGATCGAGGAATTGGGTCTTGCCCGCCTGCGCCGCGGAAGCAACCGACTCCGAGATCCCACCCGGCAAGGCATGAGCCACCGCGACCAGGACTGCCAAAGCCCCGGCTAGATAAACGAACATCTGAACGACGTCGGTCCAGATAGTGGCCTTTACCCCGCCTTCTTCTGTGTAGAACACCATCGCCGCCGCTAGCACCAGAATGAAGTAGGGCTCGGGCGCGCCGACCACCACCGCCACCACCAATGCCGCGGTGTGGAGCCGAATACCGTCGGCCAAGGTTCGATAGACGAGGAAGACGGTTGCCGCCACGTTGCGGACCGATGGACGCCTCGGCGGGTGGCGAGAACCGGATGGGTTTTTACATCCGTACCCCGGTCGGCGTGGTCAGCGCAATCTCCCCGTTCAATTTCCCGCTCAACCTGGTCGGACACAAGGTAGCGCCCGCTCTTGCCGCGGGAAATACTCTCGTACTCAAACCAGCGACCACCACTCCCCTGACCGCAGTGCGACTCGGCGAGATCCTCATGGAAGCAGGCCTTCCCGACGGTGTCTTCAATCTCGTCTTCGGCAACGGGGCCACGGTGGGCGATTGGCTGGTCACCGACCCCCGCATCGCTAAGATCACGTTCACGGGAAGTCCCCCGGTTGGTCGGCAGATCATGAGCCGCGCCGGTTTAAAAAAGGTCACCCTCGAACTCGGGAACAACTCCGGTACCATCATCGAAGATGATGCGGATATCGATCAGGCGGTGCCTCGGTGCGTGGTTTCCTCTTTTGCCAACTCCGGACAAATCTGCATTAGTCTCCAGCGGCTCTACCTCCACGAGAAGATCGCCGAGGAGTTCACCGATAAATTTCTCGCCGCCACCGAGAAACTGAAGGTGGGAAACCCTCTCGATCGAGACTGCGATGTGGGACCCATGATCACCGAGTCCGAGGCGGAGCGGGCCGAGGCTTGGATGCACGAGGCGTTGCCCAAGGGGCGAAGATCCTGATCGGCGACAGACGGGAAGGCCGGATGCTCTGGCCCACCGTCATGACCGACGTGAAGCCAAACATGAAAGTGGTTTGCGATGAGACCTTCGCTCCTCAGGTGTCTTTGGTGACCTATCGATCGTTCGACGAGGCTCTCGACCTCTTGGCGGACTCGGCCTACGGCCTACAAGCCGGCATCTACATCGAGCGACATCAAGAAAGCCTTCCAGGCCATCAAGCGAGTGGACGTAGGCGGAATGATGGTGAACGACACGTCGATCTTCCGCGTCGATCAGATGCCCTACGGCGGGAACAAGATGAGTGGGATCGGCCGGGAAGGCGTTCGCTTCGCCATCGAGGAGATGACGAATATCCGGATGGTGTGCTTCAACCTCGCCTAGCGAATCACCTTGCCTTTCGAACAAACGCGGTAAGCTAGGGGAGGCTGCATCGACCGGGTTCCGAAAACCCTGGAGGTCTCACCCCCATTGAGGCAGCACAGGCTCACTCACGACGAGCTGGCCATCAAGCTCGGCATCAACCAGACCGTCGTCTCGCAATACGAGCGCGGGAAGCTTCGCATGCACAGCACTCTCATCGCCGCCTTCGCCAACGCCTTGAAAATTTCCTCCGACGAGATCCTCGGCCTCCAGCGAATCCGAGGAAACGGTTTTATCCAAGACCGCCGTTTGCTCAGGCGCCTCGAGAAGATGGACTCGCTTTCGAGATCCCAGAAGCCGGCTCTGCTAGCGACTACCGACGCTTTCATCTCGGCCGCCTAGCGGTACAGGGCCTCGTTTTCCGGCATCGCGCAGGCTACAATAAGGTCATGAAGGTTGTTACGGGCATTGTCGTCGATGGAAAGATCGTGGTCGAGGGCGAACCTCTGACAGACGGTTCCAAGGTCACGGTCCTAGCTCCCGAAGGTGAGGGCGACACCTTCGAGCTGCCCCCAGAGCAAGAGGCACTTCTCCTCGAAGCCATTGGTGAGATCGAGCGCGGAGAGGGGATCGACGCCCGGAAGTTCATGAAACAGGTCGGCCAGCGAGATTGAGCGCCCCGCGCGCGATTATCCTCGCACCCAGAGCCGTGCGCGCCATCGAAAAAGCCTCTGCCTGGTGGGCGGAACACCGCCCCGCAGCTCCCCAAGCCTTTAATGAAGAGCTCGAGCGAGCCTTGGACCTCATTTCCACTCACCCTTGGGCTGGCGTGAAAGCGACTAACGTTAAGCTTCTCGGTGTCCGAAGGATCCATCTAATCCTGATTCACTACTACCTCTACTACCGTTTGAGCCAAGACGGTAAGACCGTGGAAGTGCTCGCACTTTGGCACGCTAGCCGAGGTCCCGGTCCGTCTTTATAGTCCTGACCTCGGGCTCCGGCCGGCCGACGAGATGCGCCCAATGAGCACCGGCCGTCCTCCGCTCCCTGAGCGCAGAGCCCGTCTTCAAGAACGGGCCTCGGTCATGGTGCTTGCAGTTGAGTGGGAAAGCGCTGCGCAATCACCTTGCCCTTCGGCCTCCGTTGAGCGCTTCTTCTAACAGGAAGAGACTCCTCGGCCAGGAAGTACCGAGCTTCCCGTCCTCGGAGCCTCGACATCAAAGCCGTAATCGGCTGACTCAGTCACCCCCGCCCACCCGGGATGGCCGGCCACGCTCGCATGAGCTGCGGCTCTAGCTCATGAGTCGCGGCCGTGGATGGCTAAGCTGCGGTTCTAGCTCACAAGCTGCGGCAGATGACGCCCGCCCCGCCCCAAGCTCCGGAGGGAGTTGGCCTCGCTTCGCGACCGGGCAAGGCTTACGCAGCGGAGCAAGGCCCGCGCCCTCCGCTGGAATGCAATCAACTAAGCTTCGGTCACGTCCCTTGCATCGTTGTCCGATAAGGGCGCCCTTATCGGACCTTGCCCTGCCCAACTCCCTCCTACGGGTCGCCCTACCGGGCGACCTTTACGTAATCGAGGATTACGTACAAGCCCTCGCTGACGCTCGGGAATTTGGGGCGGGCGAGTGAGAAGATGCGTGCATGAGCCGGCGCCGCTCCCGTCTGCCCCCTCCAGGGGGCTCCCACTTGCTTGTCCGCACGTGAAAAACTTCGCATACTGGTGACATGAGTATTCACGACTGTCGCTTCTTGATCGAGGTGCAGGGCGACTACAAAAAGGTCTGCCGCATTGTCTTCGGAAAAAAAGACGCGAGCCTTTACCTCCTACCGTACGGACGTCAAAAACGTTACCTCTGGGGTGAAGGCACCATTCCTGAAGGCACCACAACAGCAACGTTCCCCCATGCCAATCCCGCAGGCGAAGTGCACAGACCAAAGCTATCTATCCATGAGTCTGGCCAAGTGCACGTGAAACTGGGCGAGGCGTACAAGGCCGGTCCGCTCATATCCGTCCCCGTCGGACAAGAACCTCTTTGGGAGTTTCGGGGCGAGCACCAGTTGCAGGGTTAACGATCGACAGCATCGAGTCCTTACCAAGCGCGCAGAGGTCGTTGGGTCAAGCCCAAACCAAAACCGAACCGTCGCCGGATCTAGTTCTTGGTGCTGCCGAGACATCCAACAGCTACGAACCCGACTCGAGAAAAAAGGTTTGCGAGCGGCACGTGTCTTCGAAGTCGCTGGTGAGCCTTGTTTCGGAGGAAAAAAAGCTCTCGCAACGCGAACGGAGGAAAGAGCCCAAAACAAATGGCGGGACGTGAGGATCGGATACCTCTTCGCCGCTAGGCAAGTCGAAGAGCATCGCTACGAGAACTTGTCCCGAAGGGCGACTACAAAAAGGTCTGCCGCATTGTCTTCGGAAAAAAAGACGCGAGCCTTTACCTCCTACCGTACGGACGTCAAAAACGTTACCTCGCACCATTCCTGAAGGCACCACAACAGCAACGTTCCCCCATGCCAATCCCGCAGGCGAAGTGCACAGACCAAAGCTATCTATCCATGAGTCTGGCCAAGTGCACGTGAAACTGGGCGAGGCGTACAAGGCCGGTCCGCTACGGACAAAACCTCTTTGGGAGTTTCGGGGCGAGCACCTTGCAGGGTTAACGATCGACAGCATCGAGTCCTTACCAAGCGCAGGCAAGCCCAAACCAAAACCGAAGTCGCCGGATCTAGTTCTTGGTGCTCGAGACATCCAACAAACCCGACGGTTTGCGATTTACGCCAACGGGGCAGAGCCTAGCTTCGATTCCCCAGTTAAAGCAAAGATCACAATGAACCGCGCAGGACTCCCTTCTCCATTGCACATCGGGATTACAACTTTTCAGCAGGCTTCCCTGACATCGGACGAAGAAGGTGGAGTGACAATCATCTGTGGATGGAATCCCGATGACGACGAACTTGCTGAACTACGGATCCTCTGGGTTCGCGCGATCTGAGCATCATCGGTTCCTGAAGTGTCACGGTAATAGAAAAGGGGCAACACGAATCAAGCTCGTCAGCTTTCTAGCGCAGGGAGCCCCCTTGAGGGGGCGGACGGGACCACTGGGGTGGATCTGCAAAGGGCGTGACCCGAAGGGCGACCCGGGGACCGTGGGTCGCGCGATCCTCCCCCAAGGCCACGACCGCGACGAGCGCAGCGAGGCATCCATTACCGGGCGTGGCCGGGATGGGTGTCCCCCCTTGGGGATTCCTTGTTCTGGTGGGGGCGCCTCGGAAGGGGGGATCCAAGGGGGGAAACCAAGGCGGGGGAGGCGCGGCACGCCCTTTGCCCACCCCGCACCTAAGGGTGGGCGGGGGTGACTGATCCACCGATCACGGATCCAACGTTGAGGCGATGCGTGTGGGAAGTCCGGTACAGTCTTCCGAACCGCATCGCCTCCTCCTTATTCGAAAGCAACAAGCCGAGAGGGCGCGCCGCTTGCCGCACCGAATCACGCCCTTGCAAGTGGCGTGACCGAAGGCTTCATCAAGAAACCAAGAATGACCGGCTCCGCGCGCAGGCTGCGAAGGACGGCTGGCGCTCATGAAGATCCACCGCGCCAGTCGGCCGGAGCCCGAGCACGGAGCCGATCCTTTAGAAACGACAGGATTTCAAAGTTCAACTCTCCAAGTAATCCTCCCCGCCTTCTATTCGACTCGGTCGCCATCAACAAAACGCTGCTCTTCTTCAATCTCCCCGTAATCGTTCCAGAAACGCCACAAGCCGTCTTTCTTGCCCTCTTTGTAGTGCCCCCCCGACGCGAGCTGACCATTCTCGTGATAGTCTTTCCAAAGTTCCGTTTCTACGCCATGCTCGTAGAGACCCTCCGACGCCAACTGACCGTTGCGATGATGCGCCTGAAACAGCCCGTGGCGAATCCATCTGTCACCCTCAGGCGATAAATATCGACTGTATCGGAGATGCAATTCCCCAGTGTCGTAGGGAATCTCCGCTACTTCCAAAACTTTCTTCTGATCCTTCATCTGCTATCTCAAGCCTTACTATTTCTTCGGCAAGAAATCACTAGGCTTAAACAGATCTGTTCGTACCGGAAGTCTGGTTTTTGGATCATACCGCGTAATTGCAATGGTATCAGGCAAAGCCCCCTCTCGAGCTTCGAAAGCCTTGATGAAGCGGATAATCTCTTGCCGATCTTTTGTGATGTTCCGGCCAAGCGGTTTGTCATCTATGATGAGACGCCTCCCAAAACTCACCGCGTCCGGTTGAACGGTTTGGGTGCCCTTGCTTGCTTTGGGTTCGCCTGACTTCAGATCCACCCGCTTGGGAACTCGGATGGGGTTACCCTCGGTGTCCCTGAGTCTCTGATTAACGACATCGAACTCCTTGGACGCACGGCGTTCTGCCGCTAGCTGGGCATGTACCGTTGTACCTCTTCGTGCAGACTCCGTGTTGCCGCTGTTCTTGGCCCCTTGAGACTGGGTGGCCGCTTTCGGCTGCGTGTTACCATTTCTCCCCTCAGCCCGTACGTGTGGTTGAGACTCAGTGTCGCCAGCGTTGCTGGCTGCACTGGAGAGCAGTATTCCAGCAGGCAGTGAGGAACCGGGGCCTGTAATAGTGACTGAAACGCTGGGGACGCCACCAAGTCGAAGCGCCGCAGCTCCACCTGCGTTGACTACGGTAGCGGGTGCTGGAGTGGCGTTAAAGTTGATCTTCGGGAGATTCTGTATGGCCTTGTACGCAAAGAATAACTGGCCGCCTAGCTCACCGGCTCCTGTCGCTGCGCCAAAAACATCACCACGCTCCAAGGCCTCATCAATATTCCGGATCGGCGCAAGCGCCACTTCCTTCGCAAACTCGCCCGGGTTTTCAAGCGCGAAGGCAGCAGTATTCAGCGCCTGCTCAACTGCCAATGCCTCCGGCCGAAAAATTGGTAAGCCGCCGGATGCCTTGAAAGCTAAGGCTCCTGTCAAGTTGAACGAGGCCTTAAAGGTTAGGACGAAGGGAGAAGCAAGTACCTTTCCAAACCCTACAACTGCTCCCCCAAAGGCAATTGCTTGCTGCCTGAGTAACTCTAATTGTGCGGACTCCTCCTGGGAGGATCGTTCGCACGATAGGCAGATAGGTAATCGACCGCTTGGATCAACGAACCGGAATGGACTCTGCATTACATAGCTGTAGCGATGCAGGGTCGGTGGACGGTTCACATCCCCAAGCAAGTTATCCTGGGTCAGGAACCTGCCAATGTCCGGATCATAAAACCTCGCTCTAGCGTAGATAAGACCAGTCTCGTCATCCTTCTCAAGACCAGTAAAAGTGAACTTATTCGTTGAAGATCCGATGCGCTCACGCTCGTTGCCCCACGCGTCATAGAAGATCGACTCGCGCGCACTCCCAGACCCATCAGTCAAACTGACAGTCGAACCTAGGATGTCGAGGTGGAAGAAGCTCCGCCCTTCATTCCGGTTGTCCAAGCTTACGAGCTGGTCCAGGCCATAGTCGTACTTGGAGACCGTGATGCCGTCTTCGTCGGCCTCCGTGATGACGCTGAGCTGGTCGTAGGTGTAATGCCTCCGACCGTCCGCACCGATCTTGAGGATTCGGCGCCCATCGAAGTCGTAGCCGTAACGGCCGAGAATGCTCGCTCCTTGCTGCACTTCCCCAAGCTGGTCGCGGATGCTGTACAGGAACCGCGTCTCGACTCCAGCCTTGGTTTTCGATAGCGTGTTACCGTTTGCATCGTATTCATAGAGGACGTTTTGGGTAGTATCGAGATTATCGGTGATGGTCTCGAGGCGGTTGATGGCGCCGTAATCGTAGGTGAGGTCCTTGAGAGTCGCGGTTGTGACGGGATCGGTGTCCGTCTCTGTTTTCCGATTACCGACTGGGTCATAGGTGTATGTGACCAGTCGTCCGTTGCGGAAAGTAGTATCGACAGGATAGTTAACCGTTTCGAGACGGTTGACGGGGTCATACGTGTAGGTCGTGGTCTCGTTGCGGCCGGCGTTGGTTTCGATCTGGGAGAGTCGGTTCCCGTTGGGTGTGTACTCGTAGGTGTACGCCGAGACGGTGCCACCGGGGCCCTCGTGGTCTATCGAGGTCAGCCGGTCGGCGGCGTCGTAGTCGAAGGTGGAGACCGTGGCATTCGGGTTGGTAACGGTTTCCTTGAGACCATCGGGGAAGTACGTGTAGACGGTCTGCCCGCCTTCCGTGGTCAACGTCTCGAGGCGGTTCAAAACGTCGTAAGTATAGACGGTTTCCTTGTTGTCGGGGTCTCTCAGGAGGGTGCGGTTACCCTGGTCGTCGTAATCGTAAGTCAGCGTCTTGCCGAAAGTGTCGGTCTCGGTCTCTAGGCGGTCTAAATCGTCGTAGGTCTTGTTATGGATGAAGACCGTAGGCGGGTCGGTGCCCGAGCTGCGGAGCTCGTCAACTCGAATGAGGTTGTCGTTCGGATCGTACCCAAAATCGATCCGATGCGTTCTCGTGAACAACTCAAAATCCTCCGGAGTTAAGCTGTAGATCTTCGCCTCCATCCGGTTGAGCTCATCGTATTCGAAATCAATCACTTGCCCCTTGGGATCGGTGAGCTTCGTTTCGTTCCCGTTCGGGTCGTAGTCGTGGTCGGTGATGAGGTTGAATCCGCTGGGATCCTGAATCATCCGCTCCAGCCGGTTGAGATTGTCGTATCTGAATTCAACGCCGTTGTCCTCAGCGTCGACCTGGCGGATGCGGTTTCGGTTCTCGTCATAGTCGTACCGGAAGACCCCGGTGTCGGCCATACGGACTTCCATGAGCTCGTTGAGCTCCCCATAGTCAAATTCTGTCCTCTGGCCTTCCGGCTCAATCTGCGCCTTACGGTTGCCTTCGCCGTCGTATTCGAACTCGGTGATATTGTTCTCCCCGTCTTCCACGAAGCGCAGCCGGTTCAGCTCGTCGTAGGTGTTCTTGATGTCGAAGGGAGAGCCGGTGACGCGGCCGTCCTTCTCCGTGAAGAGGTTACCGACCCTGTCGTACGTGAAGCTCGTCGCGGTCTCGACTAGCGAACCCAGGCCGTCCGTCCGGTCAATCAGACGATTGGCTCCGTCGTAGCCGAACTGGGTCTGGTTGCCGTTGGCGTCGGTGCTGAGAGTACGGTTGTTGTTGCCGTCGTATTCATGCTGCTCGAGCGTGATACCCGCCCGAGTGACCGAGACTAGCCTTCCCAGAGCATCAAGCTGGGTCGTATTCACGATCCCTCGCTTGTCGGTTTCAATGACCTGACGATCCGCGTCCTCGTAAACGGTGTTGAGCTCCCGATCCAAGGCATCCGTCACCTTGGTGAGTCGATTGAGGCCATCGTATTCAAACTTGGTGACGAACTTTCGCTTATCCGTCTCTTCCCGCTTGTTCACACCGTCGTAGACGAAAACCTGCTCGTTCCCATCCGGGTCCTCGATCCGCGTGACTCTCTCCTGGCCGTCCATCTCGAAGGTAGTCACAAAGCCACGGGCATCCCGCTCGAGTCTCTTTACGTTGACGTCATCGTAGGTAATAACGGTCGTCGAGGGCACCCCGGTGAGGCTCGGCACCACCTCGCTCCCGGTGAGGCGGCCCAGGTTGTCGTAGGAGAAGTTCATCACCACGTCCCGGCGGTCTTTCTCGAACGTCTTGTTCCCTTCCCCGTCGTAGTCGAACTCCGTCACCAAACTGAGGGGATGCTCGATCCGCTTCAAGCGATTGAGGCCGTCGTAGACGAAATCCGTGACCCGGCCTTCCGCATCCCGGGTTTGTCTCAGGTTCCCGGTTCCGTCGTAAAAGTTTGTAGTGATGAGGTCTTCCGTTCCCGTCTCCCGAGTGACCTGGTGCACACGGTCGAATCCATCCATCCCCGTCGTGGTCTGGAATCCGCGCGGATCGGTCGCGGTTACCCTGTGAGCCGGGTCCTCGTACTCGAAGACGCTCACGTTGCTGAAATCATCTATGGCGGAGCCGACCGTACGTAGCGTCGGTCGATTGAGGAAGTCGTACTCCATCTCCGTCTTGAGTCCACGCGTCAGATCCTCTTCGAGCGTCTGGTTGCCGCTTTCGTCATAGTCGAACTGGACTTGGTTGCCCTCGGGATCGGTAAGGAGCTTTAATCGATTCAGGTCATCGTACTCAAATACCCCCACTCTCTCGTTCGCATCGGACTCCGTCAGCTTATTCCCCACCCGGTCGTAGGTGAACGTCTCCTCATGCTCTGTGGAAAGACGCCTGGTTCTCAACCGGTAGAGCTCGTCATAGATGAACTCCGTCTCGTGACCATGCACGTCGGTCTCGAACCGCTTGTTCCCGACGTCGTCATAGGCGAACTCGGATACCACCTGAGGCGGACTGAAAGGACCTTCCACCTCGACCGTCTCCAGGCGATTGAGGTCATCGTAGGTGTTGATGGTCCTGACCCCGCGGCGGTCTGTCATGCCAGTGAGATTGCCGTTCCCGTCGTAGAACATCTCGGTGACGAAGCCCAATGCATCTTCAGTACGTTCGACACGGTTCAGATCATCCAGGAAGAACTCGGTCGTGAGGTTGAGCCCATTGGTCTCGGTGCGAACTTGGCCACCGGGGTGGTAGGTCCGCTTAATAACCTCCTCGGCCGAAGACCCCTTGCCGTCCGTCCTTCGCATCGTCTCCACCCGGTCCAGCTCATCGAAATCCTGGGTCATGCTGCGACCGAAGGTGTCGGAGCTCGATCGGAGGCGGCTTCGCTCGTCGTAGACGTTGGTGGTCACGTTGCTCAGCGGATCCGTGACCGTCTCCGGATTCCCAAAAGGATCGTAGACAAACTCAGTGACCATCCCGTCGCGAGGACCTTGCTGCAACTCGAGGTCGCCGGTATCGGGGACGTACTCGAACGTCGTGACGTTGAGCTCGGCGTCGGTGACCGTGAGCAAGTTGCCATTCGCAGGGTCAATCTCGAAAAGGGTTTCTCGGCCTTCGGCATCCACCTTGCGGGTCATCTTGTTGAAGATGGGGTCGTAGTTGAACTCGGTGATCACCTCCCCGAGCTCGGCGGTCTCGATAATCTCCTTGATGAGATTAGCATTGGTGTCGTACTCGAAGCGGGTGACGCGGCCGTTGGCATCGGTCTCCTTGAGCTTGGTGATGTCGTCGACGGCCCATTCCATCTTGGTAATAATGTCGCCCGGCTCATTAATCTCGAGCGGTGAACCGTTGCCGTTCAAGGTGTATGTCGTCACGTTGCCGCGGGCGTCGGTGCCTCTGCTAATGAACTCCTGGTCGGTGACGACTCGGGTCCGGTCATAGACGAAGGACGTGGTGACGCCCTCTGGCTCGCGGACCTCTTTGACCCACTCGAACTTGTCTTGGACGAACAGCCCCTCCCCGCTCTCACCCGGAAAGACATCGTCATCCTCGAAATGGATGTAGAGAGTCCTGTTGCCGTTGGGATCGGTGGCCGCCGTCAGATTGTGGCGGTCCCGAACGTTTCCGATCGAGTACTCGTACTCCTCGACCCGCTCGTCTCGGGTGACCTTGATGAGGTTGGCGAAGCTGTCGTATTCGTAAGTGACCTCGAGACCCAGGGGACCGGTGATCCGCCTCACTCGTGGCACACCGCGTACGTTTTCGTAGTCGAAGGTGAGCACGCGGCCCTCGCTGCCATCGGCAAACACCTCGCGAGCTTCCTCGAGGATGCGCTCGGAGTCATAGCTGAGCTGAATGCGGTTGCCATTCGGGTCCTCGATAAAATCCAGAGTCGGCTTACCATCGAAGAGCGGATCGCCCTCGAAGAGCTCGATGTCCACGTAGTGGAAGCGGACACGGCCCTTGGTGAAGAAGTCGAAACTGCCGTCAGGATTTCGGCGGAGCTCGGTGTGGTAGCCCTTCTGCGGAATGAACTCATCGCCCACTTGGGTAAAGCGCTGACCGGAGCCGTCCCCTCCTCGGATGGTCCAAAAGCAATCCGTGATGACTAGGGTTGAAAAATAGTTGAGATTCCAACCGGCACCAAGGACGCCTTCGTCGGAGACTCCAGAGCTCGAGTACGTGCGGACCACTTCGAGAGCGGGACCGCGCCCGGGGATGCGTACGTCGGTGGAAGAAGTCACAAGGTGACCGTCCAACAAGCCCACGCCCTTCACGAAAGTCTGTCCGACAGGAAGCACATTGTCCGAGGATACTCGCACCGACAGTTTTCCCTGGACTTCCTCCGCTAATTCGGGCTCCGCGACGGCCACAGCGGCGATTCGGAACTTGTGCGTGTCTGGCTTCGGTTCGAATACTCCGCTTTGATCGAAGCGGAACTCGAACCGCTCAAAGGGCACGGTTGCAGGGTCTTGTATTCCTCGGAACAGGACGTGCTCCACTTCGTCTATGGTGACCGTGATAAGAACGTCGGCCTCCTCGGTGAGGTGGTAGACGAGAAGCCCAGGCAGGAAGCAAGTCTGTTGGTTGATAGGGTCGACCTGGAACTCGAGATTACGTTGATGGACGACGTTGTACAGGAGCTTGCCGAAGGGATCTCGAAACGGCGTGGACCGCCTTTGGCCGGCGAGCCTCTCCACGACAAGCTCGGCCCGGTAGTCCTTGTTCAAGATGTCAGCTTCGAATCCGGTGTCGAGAACCGCCAGGCCTGCACCTTCCAAGCTGCTACCGTCGAGTCTGGCAACCTCTGTTTCGGCTTCCGTCTGTTTGTCGGTCTCGAAGAGGAGAATCTCAGCCTTTGTCCAGTCGATCTCGGTCGGTTGGATGAAGTACGCGAAGGCGGTGGGTCCGGACGTCGCGAATCGACCTTCTTGGACGGTTAGCAGGGGGGAAGGAGCTGGGATCGCACTATCAATGAACAGATTGAAGAGATTGAGGCGCTCTCTTTCCGAGCTCAGCTCGAACGAGGTGTCGGGGAGGAGCGCGATCTCGGCCTGATAGACCTTGCTGGGATCGAAGAAGATGTTGGGGCTGATCTCGACCGGCCCATCGGGAAGCTCGCTGAACACGTAGAGCGAGCCGTCCTGGAAGACACGGAGTTGCCGTCCTGGATTGAAAGAGCGGAGCATCGTGTCGACTTCGGTCGGAAGGATCTCGAAGGTGAGTTTGGGCTCGTCCTCCACGTGACCGTTGGCGTCGACGAATATGGGATCGGGCTCTTGCGCCCGGAGCCTGACGGTGGCGCCCCAGACCGAGAATCCCGGCTCCTGAGGTGGGGAGGCACGGGTGAAGTCCACGAAACTAACTTCTTCCGTGTCGGGGTCGACGACGGGGCGCGTGAGCTTCGCCGCTAGGACCCGGCTGCTGATCCTCCGCTCACCCGGCTCCGGCCCAAGAAAGAGCTTGGATTGGTAGGTCCCGTCCGGGCTGTCCGTGATCGCGCCCGGCTCAAAGTTCCCGGACCCATCGAGTAGCACGGGCTCGACGGTCGCTTCGGTGACCACGCGCTCCTTGAACCGACCCGTTCCGCGGAGCTCGGCCTTGCCTTGGGCGTTGGTGATGACCTCCCATTGTTCTTGGAAAGCTCGAAGTGTGTAAAAAATGTTGCTGGGAAGCTGAGAGCCGGCCTCGCCCATCCAAAGATGCTCGCCATTCGGCAGGTTCACACCGCGTTTCGCGAAGAAAACCTCAAGCCGTTCCCCAACCGGAAACGAAACGAGACCCGATCCGAAGTCTTTAGTATCCCGCACGAACTCCACTCGGGACTGGCCGAGCTTCGTGTCTTCGAGAAGCGCATTCGCGAAGTATCGTGTAGCGTCGACATCGCCCACTTTGACGAACGTGAAAATGCCACCCGCTGCGGTCAGACCGCTCACCGCATCTGCGAATCCGTCGCCGAGCTGGAACTGCGCGTTGGTGAACTCCGCGGGAAGCGGCCCGGCGCTGAAGCGCTCCGCGTCCCCCACGGTATAGGTGACTTCGATGTTCGATATCGGATTCCCAAACTGATCCACCGCTTCTGCCCACAGTGGGACCGCAGAAACGGTGAGCGGTGGGCGCGGGGCGTCGCTCGTACCGGAGACCAGTCGCAGCCGCGCGTGACGGCCGTCGGCATCTTCTTCGGCATCGGGGAAAGCGAAAGCAACGAGGGGCTCTTCGAGCGCTACATCCCCGCTTTCGGCCGTCACCGAGTACAAACCGACCTGGGTCATAAAGGTGTCCGACGGCTTGCCCAGGACGAACCGTGGTCTCAGGCGCGTACTCGGGCCGAGGACGAACCGTGCTCGTGCGAAGCCTCCCTGCGTGGGAACGGTAATGAGTTGGCCCTGTTCGGTCGCATCGAGAGACGCCAGGACACTCCCCGGCTCGAGTGCCCGAAACGTGATGGACGCACCGTCCGCAACCGGGTTGCCATCGATGTCGGTGACAAAGACCTCGAGCGGGAACTCGAGCTCTTGTGCCACAATCCCTTCCTGAAAGTCCCCTTCGGAGACCTTGACGATGGCGGCGACCTTCTCGCTCGGGTCTTCCTGAGACTCTTCCGGATCGGTGAGCGCGTCGGCGGTGTCGGGCGGGAAGTCTTCCGGAGGCACCGCGGAGGAACCTCCTGCGATGACGCCCGAGAGAAGATAAGCACTTTCGCCGCTCACCGGATCCCGGGCCACGAAACCGCCTCCCGTCCACGCCAGCAGCGTGACATCGGTGGCGGGCGCGGTGACCAGCCGGCCGAGATGAACTTGGGTGCGAATGGCGTCTTCGAGAGCCGGTTCGAGCGTGATCTCGGCCAGCGCGTCGTCGACGTTGCTGGCGTCGATGTCTTTGACCTCGATGCCGGTGGCGTTCGCCAGACGAATGAGCTTCAAGGTTGAGATGGAAGTGACACCGAGATCGTCTTCGAGAACGCGACTTTCGAGATCGGAGCCGACGAGCCCGGACAAGAGGAAGAAGTCGCGCGTCGCGTCATCGTCCTCCTCGGCCGCCACGGGAGCGCTCGGTCGCAGATCGGCGTCGACATCCACGCCCTTCCACTCGAAGGTGAGCGCAATCAGACTCTCATCGGTCGCGTAGTCGACCTCGATGTGGTTTTTCACCATGACATGGCTAGGAAGAGGACGCAGGTTGATGACTCGGGTGAGCCCGGCGAGATGGTCATCGGCTTCATTCCAGCGCTTCAGGTAGTTGAGCGCCCGTTGGCTCAGAATCTCGCCGGCGCGGGCTTCTGCGGCTTCTTGGAAGGTCGGGGCGCGGCCGGATAATGCGATGGCCGCGTAAGCGCCGGCGATCATCTCGTTTTCGAAATCGAGGCTCCCTGCTGGGGCCTGGAACTCCACGGTCAAGTCGAACGGCAGGCCCATGCCGATGGGATTGCCGGAAGCGACGACCAAGCCGGCCGAGCGGATGACGGGCCGTACTTCGATGAGATAAGGCGGCGTGAGGTAGATACTTCCGAAGGCGTTCGAGGTTTCACGATCCTCTGGGGTCGCCGCCACATACGAGAGTGTCAGGCGCCGACCAAGAAGCCGCGAGGCGGGGAAGCTGGCATCCAGGATGACGTCGCCTTGTCGGTTTCTCGCCAGAAACTGAATGCGATGCTCGAGATCAAACGGGGCTTCAAACGAGACACCGTTCACGGAGACGATGTCGTACGGGAGGCTGGCCGGGAGCAGGCCGTAAACCTCGGGTTGCGGGTCGACGCGTCTCAGAGCGTCCTCGAAGCCCGTGCCGGGAAGATTGGCATCGAGGTAGTCGCTCACTTGAGAGCCAAGAGCCTCGAGCGGATCCTCCAACGGATCGGCGACGAACGACTCGTCGACAAACGCGCCGGCGTCGAAGCCCATCCCCTCGAGCACCCGGATCCCTTCGTCGATATCATGGAACTTGAAGCTGGCATCGAGCGGGATCCAACGTTTTCCTTGATCGTCGAGTCCGGCTCCACGGTAGTTGGAGTAGGGCACGTAGGCTTCGGCCCAGATGTGCTCCATCTCGATGCCCGAGAGTACGCCGCCAGCCAGGACCGGCTCATAGGGAACCGCGGCGGCGGCGAGGGCTTGTTCCACCCTCTCCCGCTGTTCGACACCAAAGAGGTTCATGGCGGTGTCGATGGGAAGCTGGATGACGCCACGAACGAAACGAGCGGGGACACCTTCGGCCCGCAGGAGATCCACCAGGAACGCATTGATGTCGGCATCGTTGCCGCGGCCTTCGAGAAACGTCTGCTCGGAGCCTTTCATCGCGCCAAAGTAGAGCTCGTAACGCGTGTTGTTCTTGACGAACTCGTAGGCGGCGATGGGTCCGTCTAAAGATTCGGCAAGCTCTTGGATGCTATCGGGCACGCTCCCGATAAGCGAAGCCTCGGGTTTGTCGTCGGCGGCGATGGCGGCCGTCTCCGTCACGCCCGACTTGATCAGGGGCGGCGCTCTGAACTTGGGGGCACGGAGCGAAAGCTCTTGGGCGCTTAGGATGTCTTCGCGGGTAGCTCGCGCCAAGGGCTCGAGCATAGTCAAGCAGGCCTCGAGCTCGGCCTGGGTGGGTTGGCTTTGAAGCCGGTCGAGCCCTTCGAGAAGGGCTCCATGGCTGGCCTCGAAGGCGGCGCGGGCTCGCGCCATCCTCTCGGAGGCGACACCGGTCAGACCGAGCCGAACGAGCCGTCGCTCAGTGTCGTCGAGGCGGGAGAGGAGGCGTCGGTAATGCCCATCGTACTGTGTGCGGAGACGTCCGAGCTCGGACCTGACGCGAGGCGACACGCCTTCGGCATCGAGCTGTTGGGAAATAGCCTCGAGACTCTCTTTCAAGCGATGAAGGTCCGGTCTTGTTTGGGCCCAGGCTTGGGTCCAGGCGGTGGAGCCTACGAGAAGCGTCGCCAGCATCACCGAGAGTACCGGCCCGCGCCTGACGTGCTTGCCCGGCTTGACCTGTTTCACAGGCATCACTCACACACCTGCTGCAGTCGGAAACCCTCGACATGAACTTTCGGATTTCCAATGGAAACGATCCCGAAGCTCCTCACTCCGGCATCCAAAACGACGCGCACCGGCACCGTCCACTCGAAAGGACCTTGCCCGTTGACTGGATCGGCAAAGTCGAACTCTTGTCCGTTCTCGAAAACCACTCTCAGGTTGGGCTGATTGGAACCGTTCGTGCCGCGCTGGAGTAGGAGCTGGAATTCATACATGCCCGCTTCGAGGAAAGGTGTTTGAACCACCAAGACGCCGTCATTTTTCTTCACCCAATAGGAGTGCTTGGCGCCGCACGCACCGGGCCCCGAATGACCCACGTGCCCGTGCCGGGCCACGATCCACTTACTGAGCCCGGTCTTCTTGTGGAAGCCATCGTCCAGACAGAACTGTGAGACATCGGGGCAGGTCTCTTCGACGTCGCAGACGCCGTCTCCGTTCTCATCCCCGGAGATGCCGCTGTCGTGTCCGGAGAGCTCACCGACATGGAAGTTGTCCCACGCGGCGCGCGAGTGGTCGACAAACGCACCGATGGTCCCCCCGACAAAAGGATGGTGACTATCCACCGCGTCGAGCCACCACTCGTTGAGCACCGTGCGCTCGGCGTCCACGAGCCTCAGGTGAGCGCGGATCGACGTCTCGCCCGATTGATGCACGGTTTCGATCTCGAACTCGAAGAACTGTCCGTCCATGTCAGGCATGTCAGGCATGTCGGGGCGTTCGACCGAGGTCGAGGTCAAGGTGCTAGCCTTGCCTTTCTTGAACTTGACCAGCCTTGCCCGAGGATTATTGCAACCGGTGATCTCGAACCGATATTCGGTCTGGGCTTCCGGATCGGCGTAGAACGCGACGCCCGCGCCGAAGCAGGACTTTTTCTTCTTGTCCGTCCCGCCAAGGTTGCCCAGGTGGGCGAGCGTCAGGTCACCGCCGAACGCGTAATTCTGCCACGTGAGAGCCTCGCCCGAACCGACAAACAGGAGCGCTCCTTCACCGGGACGCCGGCTCTGCAGCACCTGGGACTCTGCGCCGCGGTCGACGGCGAAAAGAACGCCTTCGCGTCGGTGCCCATTGTCACTAGAATCGTCGTCGCTGGAATCGGCGTCACTCGAGTCGTCATCGGAACTGCTGTCATCGGAACTGCTGTCGTCGGAACTGCTGTCGTCGTCCTTGTCCTTGTCGATGCGAAGCCACCAATCCGCTGGAGTGCTCCCGAGCAAGAAGCCCTCGAAGTCCTCGCGCCACTCCGGCGGACACACGCCTCCGATGAGGACCACGGTGAACTGGAAGGTATCGCTCCAAGGTCCTGGTAGACCGAGCTCGTCGATCGCTCGGGCCCGCCAGTAGTACGTGACGTCCGGCGTGAGCTCGACGGGGACATCCCAACCCGTGGTGTCGTCGCCTTCTGTGACGTTCTCGACGTTCTCATCTTGGGCGATCAGGTCTTGGAATGCCGGGTCGGTGGCGATTTGGAAATGATAGTGAAGCGCCAAAAGATCGGGGCTGGTTGCGTTCTCCACCTCGAGCCGCACGGCGGTGCTCGCCACTTCGCTCTCATTGGCTGGCGCGATCGGTCTGGGGGCGGTTGGCTCATCACGGACTGCGTTGATGCGGAAACGGAAGAGGTCGCTCGGGTCGCTCTGGAGGAGTCCGTCGGTAGCGATGGCGTGCCAGTAGAAGACCCCGTTCTCGTTGAGGTCCTCGGTAACTTGCCACGTGGTTCGCGGATCGCCCTCGTCGATTTCCGGACTCTCGATGACCAAGCTATTCCGATCGACATCCGAGAAGATCTGGAAGATGTAGCGGAGCACGTCGCCATCGGGATCGCCCGCGTTCTCCACTTCGAGCACCGGCGCGGCGATGTTCACTTCGGCGCCGTCGGCCGGGCTGACGGAAGTGGGACTCGCAGGGTTTTCATTGATGGCCGAAACGCGGAAGCTCGCCGTCGGCGTGAACGGCCCGTCGAAGACACCGTCATTGGCTCGAGCGCGCCAGTAGTAAACGACGTTCTCATCCAGCGGCACGGGAATCTGCCATGAGGTCTTGTCGGGCTCTTCCACAATCTCCGGCGAGGCGACCACCAGGTCGGCCAGAAGCTCGTCGCGGTAAAGCTCAAAGCGGTAGGTCAACGGGTCCCCGTTGGGATCGGTGGCATTGACGACCGTCAGAATGGGCTGGGGATCCGCGACTCGGCCACCGTCGGGTGGCGAATCAATAGACGGGGCCGTCGGCGTCTCGTTCATCGTGTTGACGCGGAAGGGCTCGGCCAGCGACCAGTCGCTCGCCGTCTCGTCGTCGTTGGCGCGGCAGCGCCAGAAGTACGAACGGCCGTTTTCGAGCTGAGGTGAAACCGCCCACCGCGTCTGGTCTTCGCCCTCGCGGATCCGATCGACGACCGCCACTCGTTCGGTCAATGCCTCGTCGGAATAAACCTCGAAATCATAGGTGAGTGTGTCGTCTTCTGGATCGGTGCTGTTCATGGCGGCCAGCGGTGGCGTGACGGTCTCTACGATGACGCCATCGGTAGGACTCTGAGGCGTGGGGCTCGAGGGACCTTGGTTGGCCTCATCGACCCGGAAGCTCACGATGTCGGACCAATCACCCACCGCCAGCCCGTCGGTGGCCCGAGCTCGCCAGAAGTAAACCACGTTCTCTGCCAGCGCTTCGGGCACCGGCCACCGAACTTTGTCTAGGTCGGGGTCCACGTCGGGCCCGCTAGGCCCGCTAGGCCCGCTAGGGAAGACGCCTTCGGCTCTCCGAACCGCCGGCGAGTCGAAGCGATCGGTGGTGTCGATCTCGAACGTATAGGTGAGCGGGTCCCCTTCGGGATCGTTAGATGGGCCGATAACCAGATCCGGCGACACCGTGGGTGACGTGCCGATCGGCGAGAGCGGCGTCGGTGCGGTCGGGGCCTGGTTGCCGGTATTGATCCGGAAAGAGGCTCTGGTCATCCATTCGCCGTCGAGCTCACCGTCATTCGCCCGGGAGCGCCAGAAGTAGGTCTGATCCTCGTCGAGCGGCTGAGGAACTTGAACAAAGGTTGTACCCGTGCCGGACCCGCCAGAAGTTACAGAGTCGATCGAAGTGACGAGCTCGGTCAGATCGACGTCGGTATAGATCTCGAACGTATAGGTCAGGATATCGTCTTCGGGGTCGACCGCGTTCGTTATCTCGAGGTTCGGTTGAAGCTCACTGACTTCGGATCCTTCGGCCGGAGCGGATAGACCCGGGGCGCCCGGTGCCTCGTTCAGCGAGTCGATGAAGAAGCTGGCCGGACTCATGAAGTCGCTCATGGTGAAACGATCCTCGGCTCGGGCCCTCCAGTGATACGTCTGGTTCTCCGCCAGCGTGATCGGAACCGGCCACATCGTGGTGTTGGTTCCTTCGGGAATGCCGGAGGCGGCGGCGACGCGAACCTGGAGCGCCGGATCGAGGTAGATCTCGAAGGTATAGGTCAGCGCTTCTCCGTTGGGGTTCGAGGCGTTGTTGACCGAAAGCTCGAGCGGCTGGGGCGCACTCTCCCCTTCTCCCGGGGCATTGAGCGAAGGCGGCGAGGGAATGGCGAAGAGAGTCAATGAGTCGCTAGCGAGCGGCTCGAGAGAGCCGGGGAGACCTGCGGACAGTAGCACTTCGTGGGCGCCCAGCGGCAGCCCGACGGTGGAAAGCGCGATCTCACCAGAAAGCTCATCCCCCGCCGCGATGTCCGCCGTCAGCTCGTCAGCCAGGGTCCGATCACCGGTGGCCGGATCGAGGAGCTCGAAGCGAATGACTCCGCCCAAGAGATCGACAGGACTCGAATTGTCGACCGCCCACCGGGCCAGAGATTCTGCACCCAGGGGCACCGCGGACTCGTCGAGCTCCAGGCTTCCGGTCAGGAGCGCGCCGTCGACAGCGACGATCTCCACCGTGGAGGTCGCCGCGCCGAGAAGCTCAGCCCCTTCGAAGACATCGAGCCCGATGGTGTAGACCCCCGGAGCCAACGTGGAGTCGGTCCACATGGTCGAGAGCGAGACCGGGACCTCCCGTGCCAGTTGCGGTAGTGTCTGCGATTCTTCGAACAGCACGGCGGAAGCGCCATCGAGCACCCGGAAACGGGCGGTCACGTTCTCGAACGCCACGTTGCTCACGGTGTTGGTCACCGTCCCCAGGAGATCGACCGCCTCGCCCTCTCGATATGAGGGTCGACCTGTGGTCACACCGGTCTCGAGGAAGAAAGAACGGATGAGGGAGAAGTCCGTGGCGACAGTGGCGAGCAGCCGATCACCCTCCAAAGCGTTAACCCGGGCTCGATAGTCGCCGGCAAGTGTGGTTCCGGTATTCCAAAAGACGGAGTAGGACTCGGTGTCCGCGTACGACAAGAACGTCGAACGCACATCGACGCCTGCCACCGGCTGACCGCCGGCGTCTTCGATGAGGGTCTCGAGCATCACATTCTGATCGGGACCGCCGTTGATGGCCTGGACCGTGACCTGGACGTCTTGACCCACGCCGTATGATGGGAGTCCGGTGGCGATCGTGAGCTCAACGCCGGCCGTTCCCACGACCGTGACCTCCGTGGCGACGGCGTTGTTCTGCTCATCGAGCTCTTCGATGGCTTGAAGCGGGTCGACCGCGATGGTGACCTCTTGAGAACCGAGTCGATCCGTCGTGTCCCAACCGATATGGACCGCGACCGACTCGCCGGGCTCGATGGCAGGTGTAGTCGCATTGCCGATGAGGTAGACGTTTTCCGCTAGGTCGCGGCCGGTGGCCTGGACGAGCGCCGATTCGACCTCGGTCGCGCCGTCATTCCTCACGTTCACCGAAAGGCTGGCGCTCTGACCGGTCGTTGGCACACCAGGCACAACCAGAATGTCGCCTTCAGGTGTCAGATCGGGCAGGCGGCTCCGATCGAACGTGACCAGGGCCGGCGCTGATTCGTCACTGAGATTCCCGAACGCATCACGAGCCGTGCCCGTGAACGCGTTCTCGCCGACGTTCAGCGAGACACCTAGCAGCTCGAACCGTCCCGGCGGTGTGTGGATGAACAAGACGTCGGGCGTTGCCGACCAACTCACGACGAGCCGCAGATCGTTCGTCCAACGGCTTGTGGATAGGAAACCCCGGGACTCAACGAGACCGACGTCGTGAATGGCTCCATCGACGTCTCGCAGGAAGAGGGAGTAGTCGTCCCCTTCCGACGTCAGAAACGAAACCCGACCCTCAGGGGAGAGTGCCAACGCCGGGCGAGGCGTGCGTCCCAGATCAAAGAACGGCGCCCCCGTCTCCGATGTCGTATTGAATAGAAAGAGAGACTCATCATCGAAATAGACAACGTTGTTATCTGAAGTCCACGCATAGTCGATGACGAAATCCAAAGCTGTCGAGATCGTCACGGCATCACCGCCGGTAACAGGGACGTATCGTAACGTCCTAACCGACTCGGCAAACGCGAGCAGGGACGCGTCCGGAGAGAGCCGAAACACCGAAGGCAAAACAAACTGGGCCGGAGAGGTATAGAGGGTCGAGAGTGTGCCGGTCGTTCTGTCGACGACGCGAATTTCATTCCCGACCCGGACGGCGATCTCAGTACCCGAGATCCATATGGGACCAAAAGCATCACCGCCAGCGTCGACGACCTCGACCGCGCCCGTGGCGAGATCGATGACGCGTAGCTCGGTCTGAGAGCTCTCGGTGTTGAATTGTGTGAGGGCCAGCGACTCTCCATCGGGCGAGAAAGCCGGGGCAGACAAGCCGTTACCACCGGGCAGAGTCTGAACTTCACCCGAGCCTAGGTGGTGAAGCTCCAGCTTGTCGAACAGATCGATGGCCAGGAAAGGCTCGGTGGGAGAGAGCGTGAAGCCGTTGATGGCATCCATAGCGATAGTGCGTTGCTCGGTCGTTTCGAGCTCAGCGACAACGGAGCCCACGTCTTCTCCATCGTGCTTCACGGTCACCAGAGAGCCCGGCTCCGCCGCGCCGACGATATCTGCGAGCCCCGAGAACACGGTGGCGGGTCTCTCCGGTGTTGCCGGGTGTAGAAGGAGAGGCGGCGCAGGTGGCGCGACATCTTGCGGGATTCCGCTGGCCTCGTCGGGGTCCAAGGACTCGTTCCCAAAGTCATTGAAGGACCGCACCACGTAGAAGTACTCGGTGCCGTTTTGCAGACCTTCATCATGGAACGCGGTCTCCGGCACGCGAGCGATCTCTTGGTAGGGGCCGCCCGATGTCAGCGCTCGGAGAACCACGTACCCGGCGACTGGACCGGTGGAGGCGTCCCAGGTGAGATCGAGCGCCTCGCCCTCGGGAACCGGTATGACCATCAGATTCTGAGGTACCGATGGAGGAGCCGTGCCCGCGACGACGAGCTCGATCGGCCCCGAGGGTATGCTCGCCCCACCGAAGATGTCGAGCGCGGAAACCGTGTAGTTATAGGTTCCTGGCCGCGGCAGCGTGTCGGTGAATGCGGTGTCGGATATCGGCTCCAGTCCGGTCAGCTCGACTTCACCAATTACCGCGCGTCCAGCCTCGGACTGCAGCGCGGTGATCTCAATCCGAATCCGAGGAGTCTTGAAGGCTAAGGGGAAGCTATGCGTGCTCTCAAGTTGGGTGTTCGCCCTTGCGTCTGCCACGACAAGCATTTGCCCCGATATCTCGGCCAAGATCCGGTAGTCCCGGGGGCTTTGGGTCCAGTTAACCGCTATTTTGTTGAGATGGCGCTCAGGCACGAGTCCAATCTCCACCGCCGCTGAGACGAACGGGTTTTGGAAGGAGGAGAGCCAAAGGCTGAAGGGACTCCCGTCGATGATACGTCCGGCAATCGAAGCGTTCGAGTCCGCGGTGGCGGTGAGCGTGGTCGGTATGTCGCCATCCGGCCGAATCGACCCCGTAGGTGTTACCGGTTCTCCGTCGCGGTCGATGAGGTAACCCGAGATGTCCGTCTCGATGTTCGGAGTCCAGTTCAACGTCGCCGTCGTCTCCTGGGCTTCGCCACTCAGGGCGGCCGGCGGATCGGGCGGCCGGTGGTGAATGAGCTGGAAAGACTCGGAGGCGCGGCTCTCATTGCCTTCTGGATCCGTCGCCCGCACCTCGACTAGGTTCTCGCCCAACGGGAGCGACAAGCCGCCGAACGAGAATGCGCCCTCCCCGTCGGCCGTCGTTTCTGCAATCACGTCGGGAGAGCCCACCGAGTTGAGCCGTACCAGGGAGTCTGGTTCGGCGTTCTCGCCCGCCACGTCCACCGTGTCTATGAATATCGGGAAGGGTAAAATCGGTAATGGCGCATAGACACGTGCCGTTTCCGAATCGCTCCGGTCGCTCTCGTTGCCGTCCGCATCCAGGGCCGTGACTTCGTAACCGTACAGCCCGTCACCGAGATCGAGATCGTCCGCCGTCGTCAGAGACGCGTCGATCGCCGCGACGAGCGTGTCATCGCGATAGAGCTGATAAGCCTCTAGATTCGGATCAGACACGGGATCCCAGGTGAGGGCCACATCATCCCCCGTCACGCGCGTAACCAAGTTCTCCGGCGCCGCAGGGGGCGTGGCGTCGCCCAGCGTCACACGAATCGTCGCCGGCGCGTCATCGCTCCTGGACCCGAAGTCCGTCGCCACGGCTCTCAGGAAATAACTGCCGAAATCTAGGCTCGTAATGTCCCAAAGAACTTCAAACGGTGCTTCGCTGTCCGTCTCGATGTTCATCCATTGATCCGTGGGTGGATCGTCATTGATCTGTAGTTGGTACTGGAAGAGAACGGTCGCCACGTCCTCATCTTCGGTAATTGCGCGGACTTGTCGCGGCTGGTCGAACCGGGCACCATCCTGCGGATCGAAGATCAGGGCGGAGGGTGGGCGATTATCGAGGACGATGCAGACCTCGTTGGAATCCGGACCCAGGTTGCCGGCTTCATCCATCGCCGCCACCCGATAGCAGAACTCGCCGTCTGGCATGTCGGGGTCCACGTAGCTCGTACCATCGATCAGAAACGCACCGAGATCGCCCGCCACCGAACCGGGAGCGTTTGCAATGGAGCCGTTTCTGAAAACCAAGTAGCCGGCCACGGGCTCAGCGAGCGCCTCCCAGACGACTTCGACGTCGTCCGGCGGCGCGAGGGCCTCGACACTCAACAGAGTCGGGGTTCCGGGGGTTTGGTTATCGATCGTGACGAGTACCTCATCAGAAGCTAGATTCCCGACTTCGTCCTCCGCCTCGAGTCTCACAGTGAAGCTTCCATCGAGGAGAATCGTGTTCCACTGAAGCAGTGTCGCGAAGTTCACAGGAACGGACGAGCTGGCCAGAAGCGTCGCGTCCAGAGGCGTCTCGGCCGGGGTCACCGTCAGCCGGTACTCCTCGAAGTCATCCGCCGAAAACGCTGTGCCCACGATGTCCACCAGCCCCCGAACACTAGACTCGTTTTCAGGTTGCTGGAGAACTACATGAGGCGGCGTGATATCGATGACCGCTTCGGCAGGATTCGATGGATCGCTCTGGAGGCCTGCCCGATCGACGGCCCGTACCGTATAGACGAAAAAACCGTCGGGCAGATCGAGATCGCGGAGCTCGGTGGCCGAGATGGGCTCCGCGGTCAGGAGCTCCTCCTTACGGAAAACCAAGTAACCCTCGATATCGGGGTCCGGAGGGGCCTGCCAGTCAAGGCGAACGTCGTCTTGGTTCTCGACCGTGGCAGTGAGATTGATGGGCGCGGCGGGCGGATCCGTGTCGACCTCGATCGTACGAAGTAGGGTGCTCTTGTTTCCAGCAATATCGGAAGCCAGCAACCTGAGTGTATAGGTGCCGTCTTGAAGCGTGAACCCCTCGTGAAGCTGCGCACTCTCGACCGGTATTGTGGCGCGCGATAGCTCCGTGAACTGAAATGCTTGGGCCTCGCCCCCGGGTGCCACAGCAAGGGTCCAGATCTCCAAGTGGTCGTCGGTCGCCGTCCCGAGAACTGGCTGAATCTCGGAGACAAAGGTGCCCTCGGCCGGAACATCGATCGCGAGGACAGGAGGTGTCCCATCGAGCGTGACGACTCTGGACGTCTCGGATCGATTGCCCGCGAGGTCGATGGCCGAGAGCCGGAGGGTATAGAGACCATCGGGGAACTCGGACACTTCCCAGTCCGTCAAAAAGTCACGTTGTTCCAGCTCCGAGCCTCCAGCCAGTGGCACGAACACTTCAGGAGGCGCGCCCAAGCCGAACTCGAGTAAGAAGGTGTCCAGGTTCGTTTCGGCCACCGTGCTAGACACTGAGATTGAGTCTTCCTTTTTGAGGAACGCCCCCGCCTCCGGTGCATTGATGGACACCTGAGGCGACGTGCTATCCACGGTGAAGGTGAAAGAGACCTCCGTCGTGTTCCCGGCTCGATCGGAGGCCTTTATCCTCAGACGGTGGAGGCCGTCGCTCGCCTCGTCGAATCGCGCCAGAACGATCGCAGGTGGCAATACGGCGTCCTCGATCACGGCCAGCTCGCCGGGTTCCGGGCCGAGCTCGACTCGATAGCCTTCGAAATGTTCCTCCAGGATCGTCCCGGTGAGGTTGTGGGGAACCGAGACAAAAGCGCCGGGGCTCGAACTGGTCAAGGTCACCACCGGATCGGTGACATCGACGACCACCGGAAGGGTGGCTTCTTCCGTCAACGTAGGGAACTGGGCATCCACGGCGATTAGAACCGCCACGTAGTCGCCATCCTCGGCGAGGCCGCCCGGTGTCTGACCGTCCCACTCAAAGACGTGATCGCCCGTCGGCCGCAACTCATCAACTATGAGCGTCGTCAGTACGGTGCTATCGGTCTTGCGGATTTCGAGGGTGACGCGGGAGTCGGCTTTCAACGTGAAGCGGAACTCTGCGGTGTCTTTGACACCATCTGCGTCCGGCGAGAACAGCACCGGTGCGACGCTGAAACGCTCGATCAGGTCAGGCGTTTGCACATCTACGGTGACTTCGGTCGAAGCGACATTCCCGGCGCGATCCGCCGCCGTGAGGCGCACGGTGTGCTCGCCCACCAGCACCCCGGCCTCCCATAGACCGAGAGCGTCATCCTCGACCGGCTTCTCCGAAGGTTCCCCGATCGGAAAGAACTCGGCCGGGGACGCGCCCTCTCCAAACTCGAGCACATACTGCACGAACCGCTCGTCAGCAGCCGTGCCGCGGATTTCCACCAGAGTGGTGACCGGTTGTCCGTCGGCGGGAGAGTCGATCCGGACGGTGGGCGGTGACGTGTCGACGTCGACATCCAACGTTCGCGTCGTCAGCGCACCACAGCCGCTTAGAGCGTCAACGATGACGGTGTAACGACCGTCGGCCACCACCTCGGTCGCGTCATCCGTGCCGTCCCAAAGGAGCTCGAGAGTGCCGGGCGCCACATTGGCATCGGTCAGCAGCTGGCGGACTAACACCTGCGTTTCAGACGTCACGACGCGGGCATCGACTGCCACAGGCTCAAAGACCTCGGTCTGAATCCGCAGCTCATCGAGAACGGCGTCCGCGTTCGGCGAAAAAGCGGGTGGTAAGACCGATGACGGCGATGCCGGATCGGAAGCGAGCGGCCCTAAGGACTCGGTTCGCGATACCAGCACTCGACGAACCGCACATCCAAGGATCGAGCCGTTGTTGAGTCGGCTGGGCGAGTTGCGGACTGGTTTTTCGGCGACCTCCTCCTGCAGACGGGGGCTCTCTACAACGAGCCGTAGCGTCAGCTCGCCCTCGAAGGCTATCGGGATCGGGACCAGCACCGTTTGCCGAGCCTCAGATACGGGAGCGCTGAACTCTACACGCTCGACTCGCTGCCAATTGTCGGGATCGGCGCTGACGAGCCTCTCGACACTCAAGAACTCTACCTCTCGGTCCCGGCCCACCACTTCGATCTCGATGAACTCCTCGTCATCGATGACGCGGACGCAGGCATTCCCGCCTTCGGGAGGCGATTCGAAGATCGCCTCCGGCCGCGAGTTGTCCAGATAGAATTCCAGGGAGCTTCCCCGAAACGTGTCATTCACCACCGGTTCGACTGTGTATGAACCTTCGGCGAGGCCCGTGAGGTTCCAAGAAACCCCTATACTAAAAGCACCCTGAAGCCCTGGCAGAGATTGCCTGGCAACCTCTTGGCTCGGGAGCGTGTCACTTTGCGCCACGAGTGAGACGTTGGTGGCGGTGGACGGAAAGCTGAGAGCTCGAACGTCGATAAGCGCGTCGACGGGCAGGGCGCTATCGCACGAGACCTGTTGCTGAATCAAGCTGTCCAGCGCCCTGATGTCAACGCACGCCTCCAGCTTGTCGGACGCCAGGGCGGCGTCGGGATAAGCTGTCGTCGTCGTTGACAGGTATTCTTTTCCACTCGCCCCGGTCGCGACGACAGAAGCGGAAGCGGTACCTCCGCAGGCCAGGTCGACCGGGACCAACTCCGTAACGTCGCCTGGGAAGGGTTCGTAGACCTTGAAAGGTCCTCCGATTCCGTTGACTCGCACGATGAGGGTGGCCTTCACCAGCTCCTCTTCGACGGTGGAGAAAGCCGAGACCACGAGGGTCGTCGGGTCTTGAAGGGTAGCGAAGACAAAGATGGCATCCGGTCCAACAACGAAGGAAACGTCTTCGGATTGGATGCCATCGGCCACGAAGTGACCCTCGTAGGGTTGTCCCAGCTCGAGCTCGTTCGCATCCAATGAAAAGTCGCCAGCCTCCGTCGCCCGCTCGGTGAAAGAGGGGTCACCTACTCTCCTGAAGCGGAAGAGGATGGAGCCCGCATCGAACGAAGCTTCCGCCCTCCAGAACACGTGATCGCCCGGAGGGATCACGAGCTGCCTAGGGGTATCGGGGGGCCCGGGCTTGAGCGGACCCACGACCTCGGCCTCCTGCTGAATAACCCTCACTTCGCGATCGGGACCGGAGAGCGGTACGAACGTGACATTCCCTGCGAAGTCCGAGGCTTCGAGCTCCAGACCCTGTTGCGGCGCGAGCGCCTCGATAATGATGACGTCTCTTCCTTCCTCACGACCGACTTCCCGGAGGCTCGCTGCCATGACGTTACCCCCGACGTCCTGGAGCGACCATTCGTGGAGGTTCGGATCGAGAATGTGGCCTACCAAGTCGACTGCCAGACCTTCTTTGCCCGTATAGAGGTTCGTGTACACGGCCTCCACATCCGGTGGAGTCGCGTCAATCACCACCCGGAACTCGGCCCCGCGGAGCTCGACCGTGTACATGCCATCCGGAAGGCGCGCTCCAGAGTCATCGGTTCCGTCAAAGGCGAAGGAGGCCGGGCCGATGCTCGCCTCGTCTCGCAAGATTGTGCGGACCAACACGCCCTGTTCGTTTCTCACCAAGAACTCGAGATTCACCGGCTCTAGCACCGTATAGTTGAAGACGGTTTCGTCCTGAATGCCGTCCCCGTTGGGCGAGATGTACTCCGGCGACCGGGTGAGGTCTGCGATCGGAAGCGTCTCCTCCCAGAAGATGCGCTCCAATCGTACCGTCTCGTTACCGGCGAGATCGCGCACGGTGAGCCGCACCAAGTAGTCGCCGGGCGCCGGGGGCAGCCAGGTCGTCAGGACGTCATCGGCTACTGGGAAAATCGACGGGGGTTGGATCGGAGTGAATGCGTCGGGAGCCGACAACGGCGCAAACTCGAGGGTGTAGTTGGCGAGATTCAGATCGGCTGCGCTACCCCTGACCCGTACTCCGAAACCCGACGGAAGCCGAGCTAAACGGAGACTGGCCGCACCGTTCAAGAGCGAGGAGATCGACCAGATGTCGCGCTCGTTGCACTCCGCCGGCGAGGTGCCTTCAAACGCCTCGAATGTGATCTGCGTGCTTCGAGGCGACCATCTCAGGTTAGAACCGGAGGCCAAGATCGGCCGAGCCTCTCTCCCGTCCAGCCGCCTCACGAAGGACCGGCCATCAAAGGTCCAGTTGTATTCAGAGTCCCTCCGATCGCCGATGTCGGGGTTTCTCCGCAGCTCGCCCGTCACTAGATTGAACTCGAAGAAGACATCTCCGGTCCCGGCTTCGTCTGCATCCCAATCGACATAAATCCTTTGGGAATCACCCGAAAAGGAAAGAAAGTCGAGTTCGACATCAACACCGAAAGTGCCTGTTAGAAGCACGCGGTCGGTCTCGGGAAGCTCGCGATTGTTCGAGCCGTCCGCGTCCATAATGCGTACAAAGGTCTCGCCCTCGATGTTGTAGACAATGCGCCGGCCGTCGGGTGACCACTCGGCGAAAAAGACGGCTTCTTCGTCCGTCAACTGGACAACGAACTCTCCCTCAGGCGTGTAGAGAGACAGACCGTCGAAGCCTGCCCGGAGGATGCGTTGCCCGTCGGGAGACCACCTCGCATTGGCGGATCCCGTGCCGAGGGGAGTCAGCTCTCCGGTGGAGAGATCCACGACTTGAGCGGTTGATCCAACCGAGATCAGGGCTCGCCGTCCGGCGGGGGACACGGGTTGAACGAACCCGTCGGCTCGCCGCCCTTCGAACGACGCGAATCGAAACTCCGATCCAGTCTTCACCGCTTCAATCTCGGTACCGTCGGCGCTCACCCGATAGAGCCCCAGCGGAAATTCCGGAACCTGAGAATCTTCGGCGGCGACTATGAAATAAGCGGCGCTGTCGTCGGGAAGCCAGGCGGGTTCCGATAGCCTGTTCGAACCAGGCAATGGACAGGTCAGGTTCACAAAGGAAGCAAACGGTGTGCCGAGAGCCTCGACGATGCTGGAACGGTTGGTGTCGAGGACGACTCGTCGGCGGAGGATCTCGCCGCCCGCCGAGGACAAAACAAAGAAGTAGATCCCGTCTCTGGCGATGCGTCCCTCTGCATCCCGGCCGTCCCAGATGACGCTGTCACTCGCCGAGGCGTCGTCGCCCAAGCCTTGAACTACCGCAGACTGGCTGTCCACCACCTCGACCGAGAACGGGCCTTGCCCCCCGACATCAACGACATCAATGACATCAAAGAAGAAGGCTGCTTCGTCCTGCACGCCGTCGCCATTGGGCGAGAAGTAGATGGGTGTGACAAAAACATCCGCGTCCTGGAGAGCTAGAGGAAAACGGATCACATTGTTGCCTTCACTCTGCTCCCGAACCAGGTCGGCCACGTCGAGCACCAGAAGAAGCTCATGCTCGCCCTCCACACCGGCCGTATCCCAATCGACAGAGAAGCTGAAGCTCTCGCCGGGGGCAAGCCCGGACACCGACTGAGACCCGAGAACCGGCCCCGCTTGCGCGTCGTCGAGCCGGATCTCCACCGTGAAGGCGTCTGCATCCTGCTCGCCGACATTGGTAAGCGATGCTTCGACCGCGATCACCTCTCCCGACCGTGCGAATGGAGGATCGAGTCGGATCTGGGCGCTGCTCGAGAAGAGATCGGGAAGCCCGATGACCTTGATCGACTTGAAGGCGGCGTTGTCCCCCTCATCGAACTCACCGATGACCCCACCGACATCCGCCACGGCAAAGAGAAGCTGCTGGCCTCGAATCGTGACATCGTCCCAATCGAAATCGACCGCGACTTCTTCGTCGGCGGCCAGAATGGGCACTTCCACCTGACCGATGGGAAGCCCGCCGTCTTCCGGATCTCCGGCGAAGAAACCAAACGTGAACGCGGAGGCATTCACCGTCCCCACGTTTCGGATGGTAGCCGTGAGGCTTGCTGGCTGCCCTTCCAGTAAGGGGTCTGGGGCGATCGCGATGTCGGTACTTTGGACGGTCAGGTTCGGCTGGTCGGATGTGACGACGTCGACCGTGGCCAGGGCTTCGTTGTTCGTCTCGTCGAGCTCAGCAAGGACGTCAAAGGGATCGGCGCGTACGAGAAGCGGGATCGTTCCCACTCGATTGGCGGCCCAGGAAAGCTGGGCTCGCCTCGTTTCTCCGGCCGCGAGGGAGAGACTGACGTTCGACGCCAGAACCAGATCCTCTGGGTTCTCATCCTCGAAGAAGAGGGCCACGGTCACGGCGGCCAGCGATCGGGTCCCGCGATTGGCCGCATCGACTTCGACCAGGAGCGTGTCGCCCGCCGTGATCGAGTCCTGAGAAAGCGTCAGCGAGGAGGCGATGAGCTCAACCTCGATGGTGTCCTCCAGGTCGACGAGCGTCACCGAGGCGACGTTGTTCGATTCATCTCGTTCCGCGACGGCCTCTTCGCCATCGACGAGCACGAAGAAAGTCTTTGTCCCCGAGCCGGTGATGGAAAACCCGAAAGAGACTCCCGTTTCGGTATCACCCGAGAAACTCACTCGCGACTCATCGAGCTTCAACCCTCCGGAGGTGGGATTCCCCTGGAAGAGCTCGACCAGGACGTTGTCCACGGGCGTCGAGCCGGTGTTTCTTATGCGCGCGGAAAGCGTCACGTCCTGCGGCAGCCCTTCGAGTCTCGGAGGCACCAATGTCAGGTCGGCGGCGGTGAGCTCGAAGTCAGGTTCCACCGGCGGGGCGACGCGGACTTCGACCCGGCGCGACAAGCGGTTGTCCGTTTCGACCCGCTCCCGCACGTCGTCGAGTGCATCCACCACCACGAAGAGATCATGAACCCCTAAGGCTCCAGTCGTATCCCAACGTCCCTCGACGTCGGCCAAGCCACCCGGCGCGATGTCCTCGGTCACCACGACCTCGTCGAGCACCAGACCGAGCTCGGGAGCTCCGTCATGGAACTTCACGATGAAGGCAGACGTCGCGACCTCGCTCCCCGCATTGGCGACGCGGGCGGTCAGCGTGACCTCGCTACCCTCAATGGGTCGATCGGGAGAAACGAGAAGCGATTCGGCCACCAGGTTGGGAAGGGGTGGAAGGACATCGACCACGCGACTCGCGACGTTGTCCGTTTTGGAGACCTCGACCAAGGCGCTGGCCAGATCCGCCACGGCGAATAGAGTATGCAGGCCATCGAGGCCGGAAGTGTCCCACGAGAACTGGGCCGTCGTAGACGCGCCTGCCAGAAGTCCTGAGACGTCGACCGGGTCGCCAATCGCTTGTCCGCCTGCTTCGGGATCGCCGTCGAAGAGATGGATCGAGAAGGATCCGGCGGCGACACGAGAGCGGTTCCGGACAGTGACCTGCACCGTCACCAGCTCACCCACCTCGGGCGGATCCGGAGTCAGCGTGATATCGGATCCATCCACCGCAAGATTGGGGACACTTGCAGGGACAAGGGCCGCTAGGACCGACGCGGTTTGAAAGCTGCTTCCAGTCCAGCTTCCGTTGCTTTCTTGTGTCTGGCGCAAGTAGTCGAGCGCCAGATCGATGACCGGGATCGGGCCACCGCCATCTAACAGCGTCTCGACGGCTCGGGCAGTGGCGTACGGTGTCGAAGGTCCATCACCGAAACCGCCGTCGGGCTGCTGACGGCCGACCAGCCAAGAAAGCGTGAGCTGCACCGCGGCGATGATATCGAGATCGACGAACTCTCCCTTCACCGACTGGAGAGCCTCGATGACCTGGCAGGTCGTCACGAGATCGCCGTCTTGTCCCGCGATCGCACTCCAACTCCCCTCCGGCCGTTGTGACGATAGAAGAAACTCGGCGGCGATCAGTCGCTCGGGGGCTGGAGCGGCCGCGTTCGTCAATCTGGTCAGGGCGAGAAGCGCGAGAGCGGTGTCCAAGGGCTCACTCCGGTACGCGTTGGCGATTCCCCATCCGCCGTCCAGATTTTGTTGACTGAGGAGAAGCACTGGGTCATGAGCCACCCCGGCTAGAATCGTGCGGGACAAGAAATCCACGGTTATCGGTTGCCGCCCCGTGAGCCAACCTAGGCCGGCGGCGGACTCCTCGCCCCGCACACCTAAGAGGTCGAGCGCCCTGAGCACGACTGAAGTGTCTCGAATGTCGGTCAGCGGGTGATCCTCCCACCGACCGTCGGTCTCCTGTTCACCAAGAAGCCAATCGAGTGCGAGAAGCGTGTCGGGAGTGATCGAGGGCTCGGGCGGCGTTACATTGAGCAGGTCGGTGTCGACATAGCCCCGCCCTAAGGTCAGGCTGAAGAACGTCGTTACGAAGGCGGAGCGGATGGCTTCGACTTGAGCGAGGTCTTCGGCGGACGGAATAATGTCCTCCTGAGTCAGAAAAACGAAGGCCAGGTTGAAGTTTTTCGGTGCTTGGGCGACATCGGGTGAACGCGCTCCTTCCGCCTCGATGACCTGCCCGATCTGAATCGTCTCGGTGCTCGCCTCGATACGGGCCCCGAGGTCGGGAAACTGGGTCGGGTCGACTTCTGAATTGATAAGAAGCGTAAAGGGCGGCACCTCCTCGGGGTGAGCGAGACCCATCAAGTAGAGGTCGAGCGAGCTGTAGCGGGTTTGGACCTCGACCGAGGTGAACGTCCCGTCGCCGTTGTCCTGCCAGCGATTCCCATAAAGGAACGAGGCGTCACTATCCAGCAAGAAGCTCCAATGGTTGCCGTCGCGCCCCAGAAGGTCGGTTCGGACGGTCCCTGAGACGTCCTTGAAGCGCGGTCGGGCAAGCCAGCGATGTCCGATCTCATGAGCGACGATCCCTAGCGTCGAGCGGAATCGCGGGTCGGCGGGAGCGACGCTGAACGGCCCCTGCCGGTAGTGACTGATGGATCCCATATCGACGACGCCCTGCAGGCGGGAGGGGCTTCCAAACAGATCACCGGCATCGAAAATGGGAACGCCGATACCTTGGACGTCATTCCGGACTCCGGTATAGATGGCGTCGGCATCGCCTCGAGGAAAGTCGAAATTCGTAACAATAATAATGAAGTCGTAAAAATCACCGTGGGTGCGGATGAATTCGGAGGCGACGCGGGCGCGTGGACCAGGATTTGGCGTTCCGTCGTTGTTGATGGCGTCGTAAGGCGTGCCGTCGTGCTCGATGACGGCCAAGTGCCCTTCATCGCTATCGAAGCGGGGTCCGTCGGCAGCGAAGCAGACGCCTGCCGTCGGCCCGAGTAGTTGGCCGAGCACCAGGCCGAGACAGCTGAACCTGCCGGATACAGACAATCGGTTCACCCAATTCTGGGTGCGTCTAGTCGAATGATTCTGGAGGCGGAGTCTGGGGCTGGGGTGAATCAGAGACTCTAGAGTACTCTCTCACTTTTACTTCGCCTGAGGCTTTGAATCGGACCACAATCAAGCTTTCGTAGTCCTCTCCGGTCCCCCCGCGCGTAAGTACCAACGTGGAACGCGTTATCTTTTCTACGACCGCGTCTTCTTCCTCCACGCGATCCCCCTTGGACCACACCCGCGACTTGCCTTCCGGATCGAGGATGGTGATCTCAGCCGGTAACTCCCGAACGCCCAGAACACGGATACGCTCGAGAAATCGGGTGTCCTTTTTCTCTTCGCTTGCAGGGCTTGCAGGGCTTGGAGGAACGGTCGGGACGGACGCGCTTAGCAGCAGGGAGAGTAAAACCCCCAGGCTAGGAAGGAATTGCAAGAGAGCCCCCCAGTCCAGTTTCCCGGAGCATCATTAATACGCACCTAACTGTCCTTGAGTTTCTCGAGGTTGGGGGCTCGCTCAAGGACACCCAAAATAGACCGACAAAATACCAGGGTTCGTACTTTATCGTCAACTGTGGTCGGGTCGTGCCCGGTCTCGACGCCAGAAAGTGAACTAGGCCGCCCCCTCGCGATGCTGACCGCGATAAAGGTCCCGGATCCTGTTGCCAAGCCCCTTTCGAGCCGACGACGTTGCGCTCGAGCATCTAAGACAGTAGGCTCCTACCAGCCGCACTAGTTCAGAAATGAGTCTCCGCAGACACCGGCTGCCGCACAAACAATAGGAGGACGTCATGCCGCTTACGCGTCGTGCCTTCATGAGCACGCTGGGGTTTAAGGAACATGGAGCGCTTTCGCTCCCCTTGATCACCGCTCGCGGTCGCGAGGCGCTGGCCGCCACGGAGCCCCGCTCGCCCGCTATTCCCCCGCCTCCCGATTTGGATGAGATTCGTATCAGCAGCAACGAGAACCCCTTGGGACCGGGGCCGTCGGCCCTCCGTTCTCTTCGTGGTGCGCTCGATCAGACCAGGCTTTATCCGAGGAATGCGCGGATATCCGACTCGGCCCTGAGGGAGCGCTTGGCCAGGAAATTCGGCATCAAGCCGGAGAACATCGTGCTTGCCGCGGGCTCGAGCGAGATTTTGCGAAACGCGGTCCGTGCTTTTACCGGGCCTAACGAGCCTCTGGTCACTGGGAGCTGCTCCTTCGAGAACCCGGTAAAGGCCGCGGAACGGTTTGGGCGTCCGGTGAAGGCTATTCCGCTCACTCCGGATCTTGCGCTGGATCTGGACAAGATGGCGGGAGCCGCCATCGGTGCAGGGCTGGTATTTCTCTGCAACCCGAACAATCCCACCGCTACCGTGCATTCGGCCAGCGCGGTGACGGACTTCGTGAAGTTTGTAACCAGGGAATCGCCTTACACGCATATTCTGATCGACGAGGCGTATCACGATTATGTGACCGACCCATCCTACGAGACGTCCACCGAGCTGGCGACGAGGTACCGCAACGTGTTCGTGAGCCGCACGTTCTCGAAAGCGTACGGGATGGCGGGATTGCGGCTAGGTTACGCCGTTGGTGGCAAGGGAACGATCGACCAACTGCGAGCGCTCAAATTGACCGTGGACACCAACATTCTCGGCATGGCCGCCGCCATGGGAGGTCTCGACGACGACGCGCACATCGAAGAAGAAGTGGCCCGCAACACCGCGGCCCGCAAGTACACGCTCGATTTCTTCCGGCGTGCCGGATACCAGGCCACCGACAGCCAGACGAACTTCATCTTCGTGAACTTGGGGCGTCCGGCCAAAGAATTTCGAGAAGCGTGCGAGAAGTACAAGGTCAACGTGGGAAGGGACTTCCCTCCCTTCGAAAAAACTCACGCACGGATCTCCATCGGGACCATGGAGGAGATGCGTCGGGCCACCGAAGTCTTCCAGCAGGTTCTCGGTGCGTCCGCCACCGACTCTGCGGGACGAAGGTAAAGGGGTAAGGAGGTCGACATGCCGCTTACGAGACGGAGTTTGTTGAAAAACCTGGGAGCGGGTGCTGCGGGAATGTACGCGAGCTCGCTCGTCAGCACACGTTGGCAGGAATCCATTGCCTTCGCCGCGGAGACCTCCCTGCCACTAGAGGCCGTCATCAACTTGCACAACAACGAGAATCCCCTGGGACCCGGCGAGGCCGTACTGGACGCGATCGAAGTTGGCCTCGGTCCCGATGGCGCCCAGGCGGGTCGCTACCCGTTGGCCTATTGGGACGCACTCCCCGAGGCGATCGCTGCGAAATTCGGGGTCAAGCCGGAGAACGTCCTGATCGGGGCCGGGTCGACGCAGATCCTGGTGGACGCCACTCACGTCTACACTTCGAAGGACAAGGCCCTGGTGGGATCTCTCCCCACCTATGAAGAGTGCTTCGGCTACGCACGCTTCATGGGTCACCGCTCTAAGGCCGTCCCCCTGAACGCCGAGTTCCGCATGGATCTGGATCAAACGCTCCACGCCTGCAAGGGAGGGGGGCTTCTCTTCTACTGCAACCCCAACAACCCCGCGGCATCGCTCGTCGCTCCTAGCGAGACGAAGGAGTTCATTCCCCGCGTCTTAAAGGCGGCGCCCGATCTCCACATCCTCGCGGATGAAGCGTATTTCGACTACGTGACGACACCTGGACACGAAACGCTCATCCCGATGGCGGTCCAAGAGCCTCGACTCATCGTGTCCCGTACCTTTTCCAAGGCGTACGGGATGGCCGGTCTCCGGGTCGGCTACGCCATCGCTCACGAGAAGACCATCGAAGAGCTCGAAAAATTCCACATGACGCTCGGCGTTAGCGGCTTGAGCTACGCCGCCGCCATCGGAGCGCTGGAGCGCGACCAAAAGGATCCTTCTTTCATTACTAATGAGCGTGCTCGGAATCAGAAAGCGCGAGACTACACGCGCAACTGGTTCCACGAACGGGGGTACAAGGATACCGACTCGCAGGCCAACTTCATCTTCGTCGATGTCCAGATGCCGGTGGAGAATTTCCAGGCTAAATGCCGCGAGCACGGCGTGCGGGTGGGACGTCCTTTCCCACCGCTGTGGACGCACTGCCGCATCTCGTTAGGAACCATGGAGCAGATGCAAAGAGCCACCAAGGTGTTCGAGAAGGTACTGGGCGCGAGGGCTAAGGCGGCCGCATAGCCTTCATTACGCGACAGGCCCTTCGCGAAAATCTCGCCCGGGCGAGGCTTTTCCGAGCGAGCTCGCTGCTCCCCCGACGAGTTAGACGGGTTAATTCGGCCCTACTCCCCGGGTCGCACCTTCACCGGATCCAAGAACGGAATCATCTCTCGGAGCTCCGCGCCGACACGCTCGAGGAGCTGTTCTTGCTCATTGGCGCGCGTCTTGTTGAACTCGGGCCGTCCCGCTTTGTTCTCGTCGATCCATCCGCGCGCGTAGGTCCCATCCTTGATTTCGCAGAGCATCTTTTCCATCTCTTTGATGGTCCCCTCGTTCACGATGCGTGGACCTCCGGTGTAGTCGCCATGCTCGGCGGTATCGCTGACCGAATAGCGCATGTAGTTCAAGCCGCCGCGGTACATCAAGTCGACGATGAGCTTCAACTCGTGAAGGCACTCGAAATAGGCCACCTCGGGCTGATAGCCAGCCTTGACCAACGTGTTGAAACCGGCCTTGACCAAAGCGGACACCCCGCCGCACAGCACGGCTTGCTCGCCGAAAAGGTCGGTCTCGGTCTCCTCCGCAAACGTCGTGACCAAGACGCCGGCCCGCGTGGCACCGAGGGCCTTGGCGTAGGAAAGCGCCTGCGCTTCCGCCTGTCCACTAACGTCTTGCTCCACCGCCAAGAGTGCCGGTGTCCCCTGCTCCGCCACGTACGTTTCTCGCACCCGGTGTCCCGGAGCCTTGGGAGCGATCATGCTGACGTCGATATTCTTCGGGGGCGTGATCGTCCCGTACCGAATGTTGAAGCCGTGGCTAAACATCAGGGTGTTGCCCAACTCCAAGTGAGGCTCAATCTCCTCTTCGTAAATTTTCGGCTGCTTGGTGTCGGGAGCAAGTATCATGACGACGTCGGCCCACTTGGAAGCTTCCGCGACGTCCGTGACTTCGACGCCCTGCTCTTTCGCGACGGCTCGACGCTTACTATCCGGCCGCAAGGCAACTCGAACCGATACTCCGCTGTCCTGCAGATTCAAGGCGTGAGCATGACCCTGCGACCCATAACCGATGATGGCGACTTTTTTCTCTCGGATGAGCGAGAGATCTGCATCTTTATCGTAGAAAATCCTTGCCATTAACTTGCTCCTTTTCGAATTCTTTAGTTGGTCGCAGGATGGACATCTTCTTGGGCCGACCCGTTCGGCAGACGCGCATGGACGAAACCGGGTTGGACGCTCGTAGCCTCGGATCCGCGCCGCATCGCAACCGTGCCGGTGCGCGCCATTTCGATGATACCGAATGGCCGCAGCACATCCAGAAGCCCCTCGATCTTGTCGTCGGTGCCGGTGATCTCCACCATCAGGGCCTCGGTCGTAACGTCCACGACGCGGGCCCGGAATACCTCGACGATCTGAAGAACCCGCGGACGCTCCTCCGCCGTGGCGTGCACCTTGATGAGCGCGAGGTCCCGCATCACCGCCGGGCTGAGGCTCACATCCTCAACCCGCAAAACATTGACCAGCTTGTAGAGGTTCGCCTCGACCAGGCGGGCGGTTTTGGCATCGGCCTCCATCACGATGGTCATTCTGGAAACGCCGGATTGATCCGAGTGACCGACGGCCAGCGAGTCGATGTTGAAATTCCGCCGGCGAAACAAAGACACGGCGCGATTGAGCACACCGGGCTTATCTTCGACATACACCACGAAGGTTCGGAGTGACTTCGGCTTGGCCTGATTCCCATTTGTTGGCACGTTGTCCCTACTTTTCTTTTTCGGCTAGCGGTATTGGCCGGCGGATCATTTTGTGGAGATCGGCCCCCGCCGGAACCATGGGGAAGACAGTGTCTTCCTTCTCCACTTTGAAATCGATGACCACCGAGCCAGGCTCCGCGCGGGCTTGCGCGACCACGTCCTTGATCTCCTCGCGTCGTTCCACTCGCAGCCCCGTCAAACCATGAGCTTCGGCGAGCTTGACGAAGTCAGGGTTTCGCATAGGTGTCGCGCTGTACCTTCCACCGTAGAAAAACTCTTGCCACTGCCGCACGAGACCAAGGTAGCCGTTGTTGATGATCGCCACGTTGACTTTGACTTCTTCTTGCGCGCAGGTTGAAAATTCCGCGGCGGTCATCTGTATCCCGCCGTCGCCTACGATCGCCCATACTTCCTCGTCGGGCATGGCCATCTTCGCGCCGATCGCGGCGGGGAGCGCGAAGCCCATCGTCCCGAGCCCACCCGATGTAATGAGCTTTTTCGGGTAATCGTGCTTGTAGTATTGAGCTTCCCACATCTGATGCTGCCCGACGTCGGTGACGACGAGCGCCTTTCCTTCGGTATAAACCCAAAGGTCGTTGATGACGTGTGCGGCATAGAGGTGCCCGCTGTCGGCGAGATGGAGCACGTCGCGCACCGCCGCATCCCCTTTGAGCTCGCTGACCCGTTCGTGCCATTCCGTGCGATCGCGTGAATCTGCGCCTTCGAGAAAGACTTCGAGTGTCTCTCGTAGATCACCGACGATTCCCACGTCGACCTTGATGTTCTTGTGGATCTCGGACGCGTCGATCTCGACGTGGATCTTCCGGGCGTTGACCGCATAAGTCTCGGGGTTGCCGATGACTCGGTCATCGAAACGCATACCGAACGCCAGCAGCAGATCCGCTTCCTGAATCGCGTTATTGACCCAGGCTTCTCCGTGCATGCCCATCATGCCGAGACTCAGTGGATGGCTAGCTGGAAATCCGCCCAGGCCCAAGAGCGTCGAGGCAACCGGAATACGTGTCTTCTCGACGAATTCCATGAGTACCTGGCCGGCACCGGACATGAGGACTCCGTGTCCTGCGAGAATGATGGGACGCTTCGCGTCATTGATGAGCTCGATCGATTGTTCGAAGTCTTCCGGGAGAGCACGGAGGTCGGGCCGATAACCCGGCAGTCGAATCGGCGAGTCGTCCCACTCGAAGTCGCAGCTACCCTGTTGGGCATCTTTGGAGATGTCGACCACCACCGGCCCGGGCCGTCCGGAGTTCGCGATGTACAGCGCCTCTCTCAGGGCACCCGCAATCTCCTCGGTACGTGTGATCAGGTAACTATGTTTTGTAATGGGAAGCGTGATGCCCGTGAAGTCCACCTCTTGAAAGGCGTCGGTGCCGATCGCTCCGCTCGGAACTTGTCCCGTGATGCAAAGGATGGGGGATGAATCAAGCCTCGCGGTAGCTATGCCGGTGACGAGGTTCGTGGCCCCCGGACCGGATGTCGCCATGGCCACACCCACCCGTCCAGAGGCGCGGGCATATCCGTCCGCCATATGAGCCGCGCCCTGCTCGTGTCGGACCAGAACGTGCCGGACGGAATCGGAATAGTCGACGAGGGCGTCATAGGCGGGAAGGATGGCCCCCCCCGGATAGCCGAAGACGACCTCTATCCCCTCTCGTTTCAACACTTCCCAGATGATCTGTGCGCCGGTTCGTTGCATTTTGGCCGCTGAGCCTTCCCTCAGAGATTACCGACCGACCGGTCGGTAATCTCCAATGTAGCGCGACTCGGCCCTGTGGTCAAGTTGGTAGGCGAAGCCTAGACCAGCCCGAGAAGGGTCAGAATTGAGTAGACCGCATAGCCGGCGTAGAAAAAGCTGGTCAAGACCATCAGCGCTGTCATGATCCGTCCGGGCGTCGCGGCGGCGGGAAGGAAACGCCGGTTCATCACGACGGTCAATGGACAGTAGATCGCCATCGCGATCCCGCCGGAGAACCCGGTCAAGAACAGGAAGCTCTGAGCCCGGGTGCTGGTTTCCAATACATAAGTCAGAAAACAACCGAGGAGAATCCAAGTACTCGCGACCACCGCATACCAGAAACCGAGGGGTCGCTTTCGAGCCGCGGCGAAATTCGTATGGACGATGTCTGACAAGCTACGCGCGACCCCGTCCACCAGAGTAAGTTGAGTGGACAGAAGCGTCGCGACCGCGACGAGCAGGAATACGGTGGTGAGGGGCGCAAACACATTTCCCAAGGCGACGGCCTCCAACGCGAGGAAACTGATCTGCTTGCCTTCATAGAAGGCCTGCATTCCTTCCCACTCAACGGCGCCCGATTGTGTCAATGGGTAGACCACGGCCAGCGACGCAAAGATGAATAGCAGGAGGGTGAAGCTGTTCAGAAACCAGAAGAAGAGGATCTGCTCTCGCACCGCATGAAGCCACCAGCGTCGCCACCGACTGCGGTTCTGCGCATCGTCGGGAAAACGATAGCCGGTGAGGGACTCCCGCGGTTCGCGGTCGCGAAGAATGTTGGTCAAGACCGGGATGCGCGCCCCCATCCCCATGTTCTTGTCGCGTAGGTAGAAACAGAAAAAAAGATTCGCCGTCCCTCCGGCGCCCGCGAACACGATCCAGCTAAAGAACTGGGGGTAGCTCACGGCCGGTTCTTTGTGCCCCAAGTTGACGGCTCCCTTCGCGACGGCGAGCCAAAGGTCACTTCTACCGAGCAGCACCGCGAGGATCACCAACCCGACGACCGCAACGACGATCATTAACGCAGTCCATCGCTCTACCGATCGGTAGATCACCTTGGGCCCGAACAGCATGAGCGCCACAACGAAGAAGGTGAGGGCCGTCCACACCCAATCCGGCCCCCCTTCCATCGGCGTAACCTGCGGGCCGAGCACCAGGGCACGAAGCGCTTCCCCACAACTTCGGGCCCAACCGGGTAAGAGCCATGACGTGACGTTGAGGAGCACGAACACCGATGCAAAGCCCCGCCACAGTCGAGCATAACCGGTGTAGGCGGTCTCGCCGGTGGCCAGCGCGTAACGCGCCACCTCGAGGTTGATGACCATTTGGAAGAGAATCCCGAGACCGGCCGCCCATATCATGCCGGTACCGTAACGCCCGACCGCGGTCGGCCAAATGATCAGCTCGCCCGCACCGATAGATAGGCCCACCAAGACCGTGCCCGGCCCAACCAGTCGCCAGAAATTGCCTGGATAAGAAGGTAGTTCGGCGGACGCTAGGGCCGGAAGATGGGATCCATTGCATCGTCGTTGCTTAACACTGTCGTCCTGCATGCTTCTCCGATTTGAAAACGCAGACTATCGGCTGGCTCGGACGTAATCAAACGTTCGGCAGCACGAACGCCCCTCCAACAACGACACCGTGATGTTATACTCCGACGAGAACGGAGACAACATGCGTAGCGATGCGATAAAGAAAGGACTTTCCCGTGCGCCTGCCCGGGCGATGCTCAAAGCCACCGGCCTCACCGACGAGGACTTGGCACGACCGCTCGTCGCCGTCGCCAATACTTGGACCGAAGTAACACCTTGCAACTTTCATCTGCGTCGGCTCGCCGAAAAAGTGAAGGAGGGTGTTCGCTCCGCCGGGGGCACTCCGATCGAGTTCAATACCATCACCGTTTCGGATGGGATCGCGATGGGCACGGAAGGAATGAAGGCCTCTCTGGTTTCGAGAGAAGTTGTCGCCGACTCCATAGAGCTCGTGGTAAACGGACACCTCTTCGATGCGGTCGTCGCCATCTCTGGATGCGACAAAACCATCCCCGGGACGGTCATGGCCTTGGCTCGCTTGGACCTTCCCTCCCTAATGCTTTACGGGGGCTCCATCCTCCCGGGGAGTTTTCAAGGGAGAGACGTCACAATCCAAGATGTCTTCGAAGCCGTTGGAGCCTGTGCTGCTGGCCGAATGACAGAGGCCGATCTCCACGAGCTCGAGGACCATGCTTGTCCTGGCGCGGGCGCTTGTGGCGGTCAATTCACGGCCAATACGATGTCCACCGCCATGACGATGCTCGGTATCTCGCCGATGGGGGTGAACGACATCGCGGCGGTGGCGAAGAAAAAAAACGTTGCCGCCTTCCGGTGCGGCGAGCTGGTCATGGCGCTTCTGGAAAAAGACGTCCGCCCCAGCCAAATCATCACCCGTCCCGCGATCGAGAACGCCATCGCGTCGGTTGCTGCCACCGGCGGCTCGACCAACGCAGTACTTCATCTTCTGGCAATCGCTCGGGAAGCAGGGGTGCCTCTCAACTTAGAGGACTTCGATACGATCGCGGCCAAGACACCGGTCATCGCAGACCTCAAACCCGGCGGACGATTTACCGCCCCCGATCTCGAGCGAGCCGGCGGCCTGCGACTTCTGGCGCAGCGCATGATGGATGGAGGCTTCTTGACCGATCAACCTACGGTCAGCGGCCGCACACTCTTCGTGGAAGCGAAGAGTGCAGAAGAAACGGCGGGGCAAACCGTCATAAGCTCGCTGGATAAACCACTGAAAGCGTCAGGCGGTTTCGCGATCTTACGCGGGTCGCTCGCCCCTGAAGGGTGCGTGGTCAAGCTCGCCGGGCACGAACGAGTGCAGCACGAAGGACCGGCACGTGTCTTCGAGCGCGAAGAAGACGCCTTTGAGGCCTTGCAGAGCGGTGGGATCCAGCCCGGTGATGTCATGGTGATTCGCTACGAAGGCCCCAAAGGCGGTCCGGGTATGCGAGAGATGCTTGCCGTGACCGCCGCACTGGTTGGACAAGGGCTAGGAGACTCGGTAGCACTCGTCACTGACGGCCGCTTCAGTGGCGCTACACACGGCCTCATGGTTGGGCACGTCGCGCCGGAAGCTGCAGTGGGTGGACCCATTGCCTTCGTGCAGGACGGCGATACGATCCGGTTCGATATCAAGGGACGCCGTCTCGACGTCGAGGCGAATTTGGAAGAGCGTCGTGCCGGGTGGAAACCACCTTCGGCGGAAAAGCAAAAAGGCGTGATGGCCAAATACGCACGACTCGTCTCGTCGGCTTCGGACGGTGCGGTCACGACCGCGTTCCCCATTGAGCGCTAACGGATCCGGCGGTTGAAGGCCACCTGATCGGCACCCAAAAGAACATCGTAGTTGGACATGACTTCTCTCCTCAATCCTTCGGCTCACTCGTGCTCTGGCAACAACAACTCCATCGGCGAGACGCGGGGACACCAGGGATCCGGCGTAGACGATCAAGCTCCCCTAGTCTGCGACGAGCTTGTAGGCCGGTATAACCCATGCCCTCTCGGACCGAGACCGGTCGGAGATCCTGCTCGTTCGAACGCGGAGATAGGCGGCGCGTGCACCCGTACGATCAGGAACTTGCGCGTAATGTAGACGATGTTGCAAGAGCAATTTGTGACCTCGCTCACCGTACCGATCGATTGTGAGTTTCGGTCGAAGACTCCACGATCCGCGAGAGGCTCTCGGAAAAAATCTCTACCTGAATAACCTGTTTCAGCCATCGAGAGATGGCGAAAGTTACACTGGAGCCTGGGAGGTGGGTGCGGGTGCGACTACCGGCCGAACCTCTTCATGATCTCGAGGAAAAGGATGCTCTGCTCGTCGCCCAGGGCCAGCGCCGTGTCCGCGTGATCGTGATCCTCGAGTATCAGAAAGTCTGCCTGCGAGCCCATCTCCTTCAGCCGTATCACGAATAGCTGAGGCGAATCATGAAGTATCGCCTCCCCCGTTCCCGCGGAGAAGAATACGACCGGGGGCGCAGTGTCGATGTTCTGGAGGGGATCGGCTTCTTGACGAAGCGCGGGATCGGCAACGTAGGCGTTACCTTCCGCCTTTCTTATCGCGTAAACTCCGCCACCAAGAGCCGCCTCGGGGTCCCCGACGACGATGGACGTGCTGACGGGTGCGCAACCTTTGATGAGATCCGGAGGTAGCCCCTCTTCTTTGAGCCAACCTCCCCTCACGCAGACTTCCGCGGCCAATATTCCCCCCGCCGAATGCCCACCGACATAGATCTGCTCCGGGTCGCCTCCATAGTTAGCAATGTTCCGATACAACCAGGACAATGCCGCCCGAATGTCTTCGGGTTGACTCGGATAATAGAAGCCCTGGGGAGTTAGTCGATAGCTGGTGACGGCGGTGACGAAGCCGCGCTTGGCGAACGGTCCAGCGACATAGCCGTAATGGCTGCGATCACCTTCTCGAAAACCTCCCCCGTGAATGAACAAGAATACCGGCGCCTTAGTGGGTTTCTCTTCGGGGAAGTACAAGTCGAGCTTCTGTTTCTCGTGCTCTCCAAAGGCGATATCGAGCTTGTGCGGCAGCTTCTTTTTCGCTTTCGCGGTCCAGTCGTCGAGGGTGTCATAGAAGGCGATCCAGTCGATCTCGAACGTGCCGGCGTTCTGGACCGTGTAGTACTGCGTCTTGTCTTGCGCAACTCCGGGTAAAGAAGTCAGAAGCACGCCACAAAACGAGAGAATCTTCGCGAGCGGTTTCGGATTCAGCATTTTCGTTCCCTCCGGTGGAACCTAGCGGATCACCTTGCCCTTGGAGCTCACACGGAAAGGCTCGGGCAACACCGCCTCGACCTTTTTCCGGAATCCCGTTACTTCCCAGCCGAGTCGCTCCAAGGTCTCGGTGATGCGGGTCTGAACGCGAACAGAGTCGTCTTGGTCGCTCACCAGGGCATCCAATAGTGGCTCCCGCGCACGTTCGTCGGCATGGACCTCGAGACACTCGACCGCAGCGAGCCGCACCGTGTCATCCGGACTCTTGAGGCACGGGATCACCCCTTCCACGACCCCCTCAACAGGCATCGACTCGAGCGCCTTGATGATCTGGGTAGCTTTCTCTCCTCGAATGCGAACCGTATCGCCCTGAAAAAGGATCTCGAGGAGAAAAGGAAGGACGTCTTCATCGGGACGGAGCGTGCTAAGAGCGTCAATCGCCCACGTCACTTGGTCGTGGCGACGAAGATAAAGTTTCAGTGGTTCGACCGCTTCTTGGCCGAAACCGACGAGCACATCGCGGACGTAACGCTTTTCGTCCTGATCGATGCCCAGGTTCTCAGTGGTCGCCGAGAAACGGCGCGCCAAAGAATAGATCGCCTCAGGGGTGCCGATGGATTTTAGCTTATCGACCGCTTCCAAACGCGCTTCATTTTGTGCGTACCGCTCGAGGAGCGTCTTGGTGCTGCGATTGATCCGTAGGTTGAGCCTTCCCTCCGCGCTTGTCAAATCTTTGAGCACGGAGAAGGCTGTTTCTAGTATGGACATGACTGTTTATAGCATTAATTAGTGGTCGTTCGTCTCTTCGACTCACTCCCGGGCCTCGCTCTTCGCTCGGCCCTAAAGCCACGGCCGGGTTCCCTTGCGTATCAGACTGACCTAGCAATTCCTCCCGGCCGACCGGCCTCCGGCCCGGTGCTGGTCGTTCGTCTCTTCGACTCACTCCCGGGCCTCGCTCTTCAATAAATGGCGCGGGGCCCCACCCCCACGCCTCATGCTCCGTCGCTGGCGCGACTGCGCATGGGCTCAGGCTGCGCTCGGGCTCAACGCCACGGCCGCGTTCCCTTGCGTATCAGACTGACCTAGCAATTCCTCCCGGCCGACCGGCCTCCGGCCCGGTGCTGGTCGTTCGTCTCTTCGACTCGGGCTTCCATTAGTCGCCTGGGGCCCCACCCCCAGGCGAGTCACTCCGGTGGCAAGCACCTGCGTGACAGCTGAGAGCTGAGCCTCGCGCCTGATGGCTAGAGAGTCAAATCAGCCGGCGCGCCCCCCAAGGCCGCGTCGAAGAAGTCCAGGACTCGATTCCAGAAGATGCCCGGGGGAGGGTAGTTGTCGAAACCATGTTCGCCGCCCGGCAACAACCATAGCTCGCTTGGAAGGCCGGCATCGCGGCGTAAAGCATCGAGACGCTCGGAGTGATAGGGCGGAAACAGATCGTCGGCGTCGCCGTGGATGAACAACACCGGGGCACGAATCTCGGCTATGGCGTCGGCGGGGCGGATGTTCATTAGATCGATGCCGGCGCGCCAACGAAGCGCCACGCTGAGCGGATAGCGAAGCCAGGTGCTCACCCCTCGCAAGCTCAACATCTCCCCGGCGGCAGCCCAAAGGTCCGAATAAGGCGCATCGAGTGCCAACGCGGCGAGCGCGGGATCCTGGGCCGCGGCAAAGATGGCAGATGCCGCACCGTTCGAGGTTCCAAAGACCACCACCGCATCTGGCCGGACCGATTCCTGCTGGCGGACCCACTTCGTCATGCTGGCGACATCGAGGCGCTCGTTCACGGTATAGGTCACGAAATCACCTTCGCTCGCTCCTCGGCCGCTCAAATCCATGGCAAGAAGACCGTATCCGCGACGATACCAGTGCGTCGCACCTTCCAATCCTTGGAACCGAGATGATTTCGCGCCATGCACGAAGACGCCGACTCGCCCATCGCTTCCTTCCGGTGGCGGGATGAACCAACCTTGGAGCTTGAAGCCGCTGGCCGAAGCAACCTCGACATCCTCGTAGGGAAGCCCAAGGTCCCCCGGGTTTCGGAGAAACGGTTTGAGCACTAACTGAACGTCCCGGGAGGCCCCTCCCTCTCTTTCCACGATCAACCTCACGGCATCGCCCGCCTCGTAGTCGGTGACGAACAAACTGTGAAGCTCCCTGCCGTCCAAGACACTAAGAGGTTTGCCATCGAGGCGAGTGATCACATCGCCGGAACGCAATCCGATCTCCCGTCCCGACTCCCAAGGTCGGAGGATCTGCAAGCCTTCGGGATTCTCCGAACGTTTAGTCCAACCCAAAAAAGCGGAGCCGGGCACCGGCCCCCCGTCCCGGACGGGATTGCCGAAGAAGTCCCGACCCGGAACACGGCGCTGCCCCGTGAGATACGAGAGCGCCATTCGATCTACAGTGTAGACACCGAATCCAAGGAGACCCACCAGCAAAACGGTGAGCAATCTCCAGACCCAACGGCGTTTCCGGCTCAATAACATTCCTCTTTACAAACTGACCAGTTCACAGAGCATCATAGCCATCGGGCGACCACGGAGCAAAGTGGCAAGACTGTGCTACATTAGCCCTTCGCTCGATGTCCACCACCTTTTCCCGCTCGATGCGCTCGCTCGAACGCGACGGGTTTCGTTTCAGTCTGACCGTCTTGCTCATCGCTGCATTGCTTCTTGTAGCGTGGGGCGTTTGGTTTTTCCTCGCGACGGTCCCCGTGTACACGGTTGTCCACACGTTCGATTTAGATGTGAACAGCGGGGCGACACATATTGTCGTGGAGCTCGAGGCCAGTGAAGCGGCGAATGTCCGACCACAACAAAAAGCGTGGATTCGTTTGACGGGTGCGCGCGCACTACCCGCGACGGTAACTCGCGTCGTCAATGAGCCCGTACCGGGTGGGGACGGCAAGACGCGCATCGAGCTCGCTGTTGAAGAAGACGCCGGCTCACTTCTATCAGAGCAGAACAACCTACAGGGAACAGTCGAGATCGAAGTAGAACGTTTAACCCCCTCGGCGCTCGCACTTCGTTCGATCAGGCGCGACTGAGGCTCCGGACCTTGCGCGCCCGGCATCGTTTCTTCGCACCAGAGGTCGTCCAGTCGTCGGCAATGGACTGTGGACCGGCCGCGCTCAAGAGCTTGTTGGACGGCTTCGGGATTCCGGTGAGCTACGGCCGGCTACGAGAAGCCTGCCAAACCGATGTCGACGGCACCTCCATTGACACATTGGAGGGCATTGCCGTCGAGCTCGGTCTCGAAGCCGAACAGATCTTGGTGCCAACCGATCACGTCCTCTTGCCGGCGGCGCATGCCCTCCCCGCCTTGGCGGTTGCCGAGCTGCCAAACGGTGCGGCCCATTTTGTCATCGTGTGGAGTCGACATGGTCGACTCGTGCAAGTCATGGACCCCGCCTTCGGGCGAAGATGGATCTCCGAGACACGATTTTTGCAGGAGCTCTACCAGCACACCATGCTGATCCCGGCCGCCGCATGGCGTGAGTGGGCAGTCTCTGACGAGGCTCGCGGCGCCATAGAGTCGAGACTCGATGGCCTGAAGGTTCAAAAAAACACTTCACGCGATCTGATCGGGGAAGCGTCTACTCATCCAGACTGGAGGGCTTTGGCAAGACTGGACGCCGCGCTCCGGGCAACCGACTCCGTCGTGCGAGCTGGCGGCATCGGTCTCGGTGATGACGCAACGCGGGTCCTGAAGGGCCTTATCGAAAGCGACGACATTCCGGAACACTTTTGGTCGGCTCGCCCCGCTGATGATGCTGATGAGGAGTCGGAGCGAGAGGAGCACGTCTGGGCACGAGGAGCGGTGCTGGTTCGAGTGCGCGGACGTCGCCCATCGTCCAGGGACTCCTCTGAGCAATCGACGGAAGGACTATCGCCGGAGCTCGTCGCGGCTCGCGAGGAACCTACTGCCCGCCCCGGAAGGGAGCTATTTAAACTGCTGCGGGCCGATGGACTGTTGTCTCCGATTGCTTTGACACTCGCCTTGTTCGTGGCAGCCGGCGGGCTCGTGATCGAAGCACTACTCTTTCGTGGCCTGCTCGATTTGGTTCCCGCGCTCGGCTCGTTGACGCAACGAGTGGGCGCCTTCACCGCGCTCGCCGCTTTCGTTTTGTTTCTACTGATCCTCGAGCTCCCCATCGCGGGGGGCGTCCTTCGTCTCGGACGAAGGCTGGAAGGCCGGTTGCGCATAGCGTTCCTTGAAAAGATCCCTCGGCTCGGAGACCGTTACTTTCGAAGCCGACTGATCTCCGATATGGCGGAGCGAAACCATAGCGTCCATGGCCTGAGGAATCTCCCGAATCTGGGCGCGATCTTCATGGCTTCCTTCTTCGAGCTGGCGTTGACGGTGGCGGGAATCATCTGGCTCGCGCCCGCGAGTGCTCCGGTCGCTCTTCTGGCAGGAGCTCTCGCGCTCGGACTGCCGCTGGCTGGTCAACCCGTCTTGATGGAAAGGGACCTTCGCGTACGAAGTCACCTGGGCATCCTCAGCCGCTTCTATCTGGATTCGCTCCTAGGGCTCGTGGCGGTGCGCGCCCATGCCGCTGGGTCTTCCATCCGAAACGAGCACGAGGCGGAGTTGGTGCAGTGGACGAGAGCGCGTTTTTCGTTACAAGGGGCCGTGGTCGGTGTCGAGGGTATTCAGGCTTTGACCGGATTCGGAGCGGCCGCCTTCCTCCTGATCGGCCACCTGGATCGAGGAGGAGACCTGGGGAGCGTCCTGCTGCTGGTTTATTGGGCGCTCAATTTGCCATTTCTCGGTCTGACCATCGCGCAACTCGCTTGGCAATATCCAGCTCACCACAACGTAACGCTTCGATTGACCGAGCCGCTCGGTGCTCCCACTGACGAGTTTGACGAGCTCGGCGCTCGGTCACACGGCCCAACAAAGAGCGAGCCTGAAAAGAAAACCGGAGTCGCGCTGCAGTTGCGGGAGCTGAGCGTGCGAGCCGGCGGGCACCTCATCCTCGATCGCATCGATCTCGATATCGATGCCGGAAGTCACGTGGCGGTCGTCGGCCATTCCGGCGCCGGCAAGTCGAGCCTGTTCGGGGTTCTCCTCGGCTGGCATCGGGCAAGTCATGGGGAGGTTCTGGTCGACGGCGTTCCCCTAGACAGAGGCGAGCTCGGGCGTCTCCGCTCGGCAACCGCTTGGATCGATCCGTCGGTTCAAGTCTGGAATCGCTCACTGTCCGCCAATCTGCTGTACGGGAACGAGGTGCCTGCCATGCATCTCGAGATGGCCATCGATCAAGCCGATCTCCGCGAGGTCTTAGAATCGTTGCCGCAAGGCGAAGCGACGCTCCTAGGGGAGAACGGCGGATTGGTTTCGGGTGGTGAAGGCCAAAGAGTAAGGCTCGGCCGCGCGATGATGCGCTCGTCGGTGCGTTTGGTTCTCTTGGATGAGCCGTTTCGGGGCCTTGGCCATGAACAACGGGCAACACTACTCGCTCGCTGTCGGGAACTTTGGAAGCACGCGACGCTTCTGTGCGTCACTCACGGGATCGCTGAGACCGATTCGTTCGACCGCGTGCTCGTCATGGAAAGTGGAAAGCTCGTCGAGGACGGCACTCCGGAATCACTCGGTGCCCCGACAAGCTCTCGCTACCGCAGCCTGCGGGAGTCCGAAGAAGCGGTTCGCGCCGTGTGGACTGACGAGTCTTGGCGCCGGCTCGAGCTCGTCGATGGAAAGTTGGCCGAGAAATGAGACTGTCTACGGTAGATCGCCAGAGCATGCGCCATCTCTCGTGGCCGGTCGAGGAAATGGCGGAGGGGTTGTCGCTCTTGGCACGACGTGCGGGCCTCGGCCCTCGTAGCGCGCAGATACCTTCCCTCGGCAAGAGCGCACGAGACGACACGATCACTCATTGGATGGCATCCAGCGCCGCGTGGATGGGGCTCGAGGCTCAGCCCGTCGAGTCCACCTATCTGGAGCTTCCTGGGTTTCTCTTACGATCGGGCCCGGCGGTCGTTCGCCTGCCGGATCCTGACGCGAACCGTTTCCTGCTGGTCTTGAAAGGCACGGGGAAAGACGTTTCGATCCTCGGAAACGACCGAACCATTCACTCAATACCTCTCGCACGACTGGAAGCAGCCTTGGCACCGCACGACGCAGACCGAGTTGGCGATGCGGTCGACGAGCTTCTCGATAGTGTCGGGCTCGCCGGACTCGATGGAGCCCGTCGCCAGCGCGCCCGAGACGTAATGGTGCGCGAGCGGTTAGGCCAAACTGTGGTGGGCACTTCCTGGATATTGCGTTTGCCCGCTAGCGCCAGGACCAAATCGTTGGTGCGGCATACGCGCCTCCCCCAATACGTCCTTGCCTTCTGTGGAGCGCACACCGTTCAGTATCTCCTGTGGATCGCTTCGTGGTGGGTGATCGGACGCGGCGCCATTGAAGGCCGCGTGGATTCGGGATGGTTGGCCGCTTGGGTACTTCTACTGCTTACTATGATCCCATTCCGACTACTCGCTACGTGGTTCGAGGAACTGTTCAGCATTCGGGCCGGAGCACTCCTCAAACAGAGACTTCTCCAGGGGGCGCTTCGACTCAACCCGGACGAGGTTCGCCACGAGGGGGCCGGTCATCATTTGGGTCGCGTACTCGAATCAGAGGCTGTCGAAGATCTCGCTCTGACGGGAGGCTTCTTGGCGTTGGTCGCTGGGATCGAGCTGGTCATCGCGACGGGTGTTCTCGCGACAGGTGCGGGGAGCGGGTACCACGTCGTGCTTCTGGTCGCCTGGCTCGGGGTGGCGTCAGTGGCGGGTCACGATTTCTTCCGAAGGCGTCGTCGTTGGACGCAACTTCGGTTGAGCATGAGTCACGAGCTCGTCGAAAAAATGGTGGGACACCGGACACGACTCGCGCAGCAAAATCCGCAACAGTGGCACGACGGCGAAGACGAGGAGCTTGCCCGCTATCTCGGCGTCTCGCGAGCCATGGATCGAGCCACCGTCAGACTCTCGGCTTTACCGAGGGGGTGGCTGTTCGTCGGCGTTGTCGGTCTGGCACCCTCTGTCATCGGTAGCCAAGCAAGTGCAGGCCTCTTAGCGGTGGGGTTGGGCGGCATGCTTCTCGCCTATCGAGCCCTCGACAAGCTGGTCGATGGCTTCTCCGATCTTGCCGACGCCGTCATCGCTTGGGAACAAGTGTCTCCCCTTTTCTATAGCGCTCGGCGGAGAGAAGCTCCCGGCGACCCGGCCCTCGCAATTCCACCGGATACCGAGCACTCGTCGACGCTTCTCGAGGCTGAAGCGATCGACTTTCGCTATCCGGATCGAGCGTCCCCGACCATCAGGGAGACGAGCCTCAGAATCTCGGTGGGCGATCGAGCGGTCGTTGCCTCACCATCGGGAGGGGGCAAGTCCACGCTCGTCTCTCTACTGAATGGGCTTAGGACAGCAGATTCAGGGTCACTGCTCCTTTACGGGCTCGACCCGCAACAACTCGGCGCCGAGCGTTGGACTCGAAGAGTCGCCGCAGCCCCACAGTTCAATGAGAATCACGTGTTCACCGAGACGTTGGCCTTCAATCTCCTGATGGGGCGAGGCTGGCCGCCGCACCCCGGCGATCTAGAAGCGGCGCAGGAGTTATGTCAGGAGCTCGGCTTGGGTGAGCTCATCGAGAGAATGCCGGGGGGGCTCTTCCAGATGGTCGGCGAAATGGGCTGGCAGCTCTCCCATGGTGAAAAGAGCCGACTCTACATCGCCCGGGCGCTGCTCCAGGGGGCCGATGTCGTCATCTTGGACGAAAGCTTCGCCGCCCTCGATCCCGAAAATTCTCGCCGTTCCCTCGCCTGCGCCCTCGACCACGCCCCTCTAGCCTCCTTGTAACCGCGCATTCCTGACATTGTAGGCGCGTACCCACGCCGGAGTCTGCCCCCGGGGTGTGGGCTTGACACCACGACGACTTTCTTGTATATAGGTCCTACAGCTGTCTGGCTCGGCCAGCGGGGGGATGTTCCCACTGTTGTCTAGGCCAGGTTCTAAACCCGTTAAGGGGGGCGAAAGCCACATGAAGGTCAAAACCAAATTGAAGGCAGGGTGGAGCATAAGAAGAGGGCGAGGAAAGTAAGTAAGCCCTTTTTTTCCACAGATTACGGGTTTCTAGAAAGCGGGCGGCAGGGAACTGTTGCCCGTTATTTTTTTAACCTCAGGAGGCTAGCTGGCACGCCTACCTCGCCCGCCGCCCTGGCAGTCGCCGCACGACTGGCGGTCTGTTCCAGCAAAGTTCTCACCTGCCTTAGCCCTAGGAAGGAGCTCGAATGCTCGGGCAGTAAGCTGCTTAGAATCCATTCGATCGTCTCGGCCGCCTTCGAAAAAGCGCTCCTTGCCTCCTCAGGCCGATCGAGCTGATAGGCCTCCCCAAGCGTCCCGTACAATTCGAAGAGTAGTGGTCTTCCGGAAAACGACGCCGCGAGTCGGATCGCCTCCTGAGCTTCCATTTCCGCGCGGACGGCGTCCCCTTGGGCTAAGTACACTCGGGCGAGCGCCGCAGCGGCTTCTGCCTCGATGACCCGAAGCCGTGATTCCGCTGCGTCTTCCTTTCCCTGGCGCAAAATGCGCTGCGCCTTGACGAGACTCCCGTCCGCCAATTGAATTCGTCCAAGCTCGACGGCCAACATGAACTCGGTTCTTTTTTCACCGATGCGGGAGCAGGCTTCCTGGGCCGACTGGCTCATCGCGAGAGCCTCGTCTTCACGGCCCTGAAACCGGTGCAGCCTCGATTGGCTGAGTAGAATGAACGGCAAGTGATTGTCGGCCGGGGCTTCGCGGGCTAGTTGCGCGGCCTCACTCAACTCCTTTTCCGCCGCATCAAACTGGCCCAGTGTTGTCAAGAGGTGGCCCAGACGCGCCTTCGCGTCCGCCATGTCGGAGTCCATATCGCGCTCTTTGTAGATACGTAGACCTTGTTGGATAGCATTGTAAGCATCTCCGTAACGACCTTGCTCTGCGTAAGCCTCCGCGAGGTGGAGTTGGACCATCGCGACGCCGATGATCTGTTCGATTTCCTGAAAGATCGGGAGTGCGGCCAACAGAGAGTCGATTGCCATGCGGTGTTGCCCCTGGGCTTTCCGAACGACGCCGATCTCTGTCAAGTTTGCGGCTTTTTCTTGCTTGTCGCCGGAGCGGTCGAGGTAGGTCTTGGCTTGCTCTAAATAGACCATTGCGTCGTCGTACTGCCCGCGCCGCCTGTAGATCTCGGCAATGTAATCCAAGCAAATGGCGAGATTGGTAGCATCCTGATGCTCCATCTCGATGCGCATGGATTTCCGCAAAGCGTCCAACGCTTCGTCCAGTTTTCCCGCCTCCTTGTAGGTCAGACCGATATTCAGGAGCGCCATCGACTCGGTCGCTTGGTCGCCGATCTCGCGGGAAATGGCTAGCGCCTGGTTTTCCGCTACCAGGGCCTCATCGATGTCACCACGGAATTCGTACACGGCCGCGACATTCAACAGCGCGATGGCCTCTCCTCCCCGGTCCCCCGCCTGTCTGCGCAGGCTCAAGGAAGTGATGAAATAGTCCATCGCAGTGTCCAGGTCGCCCGTGTCCCGATACGCCGTACCGAGAATGGCGTGGATCCTTCCCAGCGACTCCATGTCATCATCGAATTGACCCGTCTCGAGCGCTTGCTTCAGCGACCCGATGGCCTCACCGGCGAAACCGCTCGCCACCCGTGCTCGACCGAGTCCAAGAATGGCGGCTCCGTAATCGGGAGCCAGCGTGACGACACGTTGATAGGATTTCATCGCTTCGGGGTATTCTCCGAGCTCCTCTAGCGCACCGGCCAAGCTCAGCTCGATGTCGGGATCTTCCGGATAGAGCTTGGCGAGCTCTCGGTAGCTCTCGGTCGCGGTCTCGAAATCGTTGTTCGCGAGCGCTTTGATCGCGTGTATCTGGTAGCGTTCGGAGAGTGGAAGTGACGCACTCTCGGAAAGCTCGTCGGCGCGGGCGATCACCTCCTGCGCGTCCTCATACCTACCGCCACCAATGTAGGCTTCCGCGAGCTTCGCATACGCCATGGCAAAGTTCGGATCGGCTTCGGTGGCCTCGGTGAAAAACGGTATCGCTTCTTGATTGGCCCCGGCGCGCGTCTTCTCTAACCCACTTTGATAGATCCGAAGCGCATCGAGCGAAACGGTGGAGACTTCGACGATGGGCCGGTCGATGTCTCCCTTGAGCTGCTCGGGGCTCAAATCGAGCTGCTCCTTCACTCTTTCAGAGATTTCGTCCACCATCGCAAAGATCTGCGATGTCTGCCCTTCGACTTTGATGGGCGTCGGTACACCGGAATCACCTTGTCTCAATGTCAGATCCATGCGGAATTGCTCACCCGATGTGACAAATTGCCCGTATAGCACCGCCTGCGCCGGTGCCATGTCGGTGACCGAGCTCAGCGTGGATTCGTCGAAACGAGTTTGCCCTTCGACGCCGAGCTCCCGTAGAACCTTGAACACACGCTCCCCCGGAACCGGCCGCACGTATCGAGACTGAGAAAGGTCGGTAATCACCATTTCCGGAAGCCCGTTCCGCATCCACTCGAGCTCGCCGGAACCGGTGGCGTTGGTGAAAGGCAAAACAACAAGGGTCGTCACCGGCCCGTCTTCTCCAACGACCGGTTCGGTAGCTCGCGTGCCCCTCGACAGGTAAGTAGTACCTCCGACGACGAGGGTCAATGCCGCCGCGGCAGCAAACCCCGCTCTACGACGGACCAGCCCTCTCCAGGCCTTCAACGTTAACGAGTTATCGACCTGCTCCCGGTCGAGATCTTCGAGCACTTCCGCCGCGTTCTTGTAACGCAGCTCGCGGTCTGTATCCAAGCATTTGAGGACGACCTTTTCCAAATATTTAGGGATGGTGGGATTCAACTCACGAGGTGGGCGCGGCTTCTGCGTGAGCCGCATCATGACCTTGGCAACCGCAGTATCCGCCTCGTAGGGGACCGCACCGGTCAGCATCTCGTAGAGAATGACGCCGAACGAAAAGAGATCGGATTGCGCGTCGGTCGACTCGCCACTCACCTGCTCCGGAGACATGTAATCCGGCGTACCCAAGATCGAACCGGTCGTGGTCATGGTGGAGGTGTCGGAAGCGCGGGCGATACCGAAGTCCATGATGTGCGGCATGCCGTCACGACTGACCATGATGTTCTGGGGCTTCAGATCGCGGTGAATCACCTCCTGCTCATGTGCCTCTGCGAGAGCACTGAGCATCGGTGGAAGCATTTCCCGCACCGTCTCCACTGGGATACTCCCCTCTTTGCGGATCACGTCCTTGAGGCTTTCTCCGTCGATGAGCTCCATAGTGAAGAACTTGATCCCGCGCGCCTCACCCAGGTCGTAGATTCGAACGACGTTCTTGTGGGTGATGCGACGGGCCAGCAGGAGCTCCTGCTTGAATCGCTTCAAGACGCTCGGATCGCCGCTACTTTCACCCCGGATGATCTTGAGGGCGATCTCTCGATCGAGCTCGAGGTCGCGCGCTTTGTAGACGCGCCCCATTCCCCCTTCGCCGATGAGCTCGATGATCTCGTACCGATTGCCGAAGCGAGTCAGACGGGGGAGCACCCTCGTCATTCCGGACAGGGTCGCCGACTCGAGAATGTCTTCTAGGGATGCCGGGGAATCTGTAGCCACCCCGAGTGAAGGGGTCTCGTCGGGCAGTGGCTCGGAGTCGGGCGGGGCACCGCTTCCACCTCCACTTCCACTACCAAAGATATCGACGAGCAGCTCGCCACAGCCCTGGCACTCGACCAGGTCCTGAGCGTTAGTTTCGCCACAGGCGGAGCAATCCTTCATCAGAGGTATGAGCCGCTCACACCCGCGGCGTCAGCACAGGTTCTTCGTGACCAAGTGCAGTGAGCTCCTTGAATAGCTCGTCCATAGACGCGGGCCGGCGATTGCGATCCTTTTCCAGCATCCGCAACACGAGATCTTCGAGTGCCGGCGAGATCTCGACCGCGGGGTTCGCTTGCTCGAAGGGAATGGGCATCGCCTTGAGATGCTTCGCAATGTAACCCTGAGGCGACTTGGCCTTGAACGGTCTCGAGCCAGTAAGAATTTCGTACAGTGTCACACCGAGCGAATACACGTCCGAACGCCCATCGATCTCTTGATCGGCGGTGGGCATCTGAATCTGATCCGGCGAGCAGTACTCCGCTTTTCCCACGAATTTCATGGTGTCGGTGAGCTTGGTCGAGTCGGTCGCGATGATGTTCTTGGCGATACCGAAGTCGATGATCTTGACGATCTCATCATGTCCGTCAGGGTCCTCCGGAACTAGCACGATGTTGTCGGGCGAGACGTCACGGTGAACGACTCCCTGTTTATGAGCCGCGGAGAGTCCGAGTGCTGTCTGTTTGGCGATCTCGATGCACTGCGGTATGGGAAGCCAACCCTTTTGGCGTAGCCTGCTCCGGAGACTAACCCCCTCGAGGTACTCCATCACCATGAAGAGGATGTCCTTTCCGAGAATGCCGAACTCGTGAACGGTGACGAGGTGGCGATGCTTCAGGCGAACCAGGATCTGTGCTTCGCGCTGGAATCGCGCCTTAAACTCTTTGGCGGTGTCCGGGCTATCGGGATTGAGTAGTTTGATGGCTCGGAGCTCGTCGAGAAGAACGTGCTGGGCCTTGTAGACCCTAGCCATGCCGCCCTTGCCGATCAGTTGAAGGATTGAGTATTCGCGTAACTTTTTCCCGACGAGCTCATCTGGCATACGCCAATCCCTATCTTCCATTAGTAGATCAGCAAGAGACGTGCCGCGCGCACTGTTTTCGGTCGGTTTCCTGTAAGTGTCTGAATCAAAGAGGATCCGATGGAAACGAGCCTAGGAAACGGCGACCGGCATCCGGACGAAACGGGGGATCCTCCCCCCACCGGAGCCTGGAAAGTGTTCCATCTCGAGAAAAATCAGTCACCCGCGAGGCGCGATCTCGCCCGGGCCTTTTGTCCGCAGCGACTTAGCACTATGGCCCGTGAGCCAGGCTTCGGGGTGGATCCACCCCAACTCCCCTCCTCCCTTTTCAAAACGGCGAATCGGAGCTGTTTCATGCGAGAAAAGGCGCCCGTTCTGTAATGTCTCGGTTCACTCGATCGTATATAAGATTGAGGAATGATGAGCCAGGCAGACCTCACCCGAAATGTGGGACGGGTCCGGGCCGGCGAATCCGATGCGTGGGGTCAGCTTTATGAGGAACTTGCTCCATCGGTCTTTCGTCTGTGCCGACGGGTCCTGCCGACTCGCCAGGACGCTGAGGATGCGACCACGGAGATTTTCTTGAAGGTGCGGCTGAGGCTCGATCAATACGATTCCGGGCGGCCGTTTCGACCGTGGCTCTATAAGCTAGCGTCGAATCATTGCTGGGACGAGTTGCGCAAGCGCCGGACCCGGCGCGAAACCGAAGCAGGCGACCTGGACGCGCTGCACGTCGAGAGCTCCGAAGACAAACAGCCGGGTCCACTCGCGTCCCTCCTCGCCGAGCAGAACAAGAAGGATATTCGCGGGGCGGTTGCCAAGCTCGGTGAGCGAGATCGTCTGGCGATCGCAATGCGCTACTTCGCGGAACTCAGCTATCAAGAGATCGCCGATGTGCTCGGAATCAATTCCTCGGCTGTCGGCGTTCTTCTCCTGAGGGCGCGGCGTCGACTTCGCCAAACGTTAGTGGAAGGGAGCAAGGAATGACTCACATCGACGAGCTCTCCTATCTGCGCTACCTGGACGGACAGCTTGCCTCGACCCGTGCCCGAGAGGTGGAAGAGCACACTCGGGCCTGCTTCGAGTGCAGCAAGAAATTCGATGCTTTGAAACACGAAACGGCCTTGCTCCGTAGTTCCTTAGTAGAGGCGGATGAAACACTACCGAAACAATTCGAGGCATCTCCCAGCGAGGAGCTCTCATGGGCATGGCTCAGCGTCCTTGGCCTCGCCGGCTTTGGGCTCTACATGCTGTGGGAATGGTTACTGATACCTTGGTGGCAGGGTCTGCAATCCGTTGGAGTGGGACAGCAGACGATCCTTTCGATCCTGCTGTTCCGTGGGCTTCTGTGGGAAGGATGGTCGACGATGGCGGAAAAGGCGGTACAAGGTTTGATTCTAATCATCCTGACGGCCTTGCTGGCAACCATGGTGCATTGGGGCTCTCGTTTGCGTAGGAACTGGACGCGGATGATGGTCGCCCTGGTGTTGGTGCTCTTGTTCCCTCTCTCCACTCTGGCCGCGGAAATCGAAGCCGACCGAGACCACTACGTCCTTGCTGAAGGCGAGGTGATCGCTAACGATCTCATCGTCGTGGCAGAAACGGTCCGCATCGAAGGGACCATCGAGGGAGATCTGATCGCGGTCGCCCAATCGGTCACGGTGACCGGCCGAGTCGCCGGCGACGTACTCGCCGCAGTCCAGAAACTAATCATCGACGGCCGCGTCGACGGGAGCGTGCGCGCCGTGGCACAGTTCATCGATCTGAAGGGCTTCGTCGCAAGAAACGTCACCGCTGCCGGCGAAAGCATCGAGCTCCACGCCGACGCCGTAGTAGACGGAAGCTTCACCTCTGCATCCGAGAAAGGCAGCGTCGATGGACAAGTGGGACGCGACCTCATCGTTTTCTCGGGAAAGAGCCGCGTCAACGGCCGCATCGGTGGAACAGTTCGGTTGGCGGGAGGAGCTATCACCATCGGTCCCGACTCCGAGATTGGAGGCGACGTCCGCATCTTTACTAGTAAGGAGCCAGAGATTTCCCCGGAAGCGAGTCTTGCGAGCGAGCCGGAGATCGAGATCATCAAGGAGACGCCGGAGTATGCGAGTGCAGGAACTTATCTGTGGCCGGTCGTTTTCTGGGCGGCGGCCTTTGTGTACGGCTTGGTGATACTGCTAGTGCTGCCAAGATTCTTTGCTGGCGTGCTCGGCCGGATACCGAGGTACGGCCTTTCGATCGGCATTGGAGCCGCCGCTCTCGTAGCCGTTCCGGTGCTGGCCACAATGATCTCCATGACGCTGGTCGGGCTCCCGGTTGGAATCCTCGCTTTCGTAGCCTATGTCGTAGCTCTCTACTCGGCACAGGTCTTCGTTGGGGCGTGGCTGGGACGAGAGCTGTTGGGGCCACCGCTAGGGCAAGGCGACGCTATCGGAAAGCTCGCCCTCGGGCTGGCCTTGATCCACATCGTGAAGCTCGTTCCGTTCGTTGGGTCGCTGGCGGATCTCGCGGTATGCTTGTGGGGCTTGGGCGCGCTCACCCTGTACTTCGTGCAGCCCCACGTGACGGAGACCGTAGCAGCCTAAGGCGTTTTGTTCGGTTTCAAAGCCACGGCTCCGATAAGATGGTAGAAAATGGTACTTAGGGCGATACAGCAGTTTTTCGATACCAGAATTCAGCCCGCTCCGAGTGGTCGGCAAACTGGTTCGGCAGGCCAGACCGCATCGGAGCACTCCCTGCAACTTGCAACCGCAGCGTTGCTGGTCGAGATGACGCGCGCCGATTTCAAGGTCGAAGAAAGCGAGCGACGCATGGTGGGAGAAGCGATCCGGCGCACTTTTGACCTATCGCCTGAGGAAACCGCGGAGCTCATTCGTCTCGCCGATGAGGAGTCGCGGCAATCGGTTTCGATTTACGACTTCACGCGGCTCATCGATCGCGGCTTTGCCGTGGAGCAAAAAAAGCACATCGTGGAGCTACTTTGGCGCGTGGCACTCAGCGACGACGAGCTCGAAAAGCACGAGGAGCATCTCATCCGAAAGATCTCCAAGCTCATTCACGTCCCCCACCCGGATTTCATCGACGCCAAGCTCAGGGCGCAGGCGTCCCTGAAGCGTGAAGCGGCTGAGGATAAACCGCCGCCAGAAGCCCCGTAAAGGTTCGTTTCTTCAGAGTCCTTGGAATTTGGGGCTATTCCCTGGAGACGGCATCGGCGATGAAGCGACCGACTTCCTTCGTGGACTTGGCCTTATCCGAGCCCACTAGGTCCGCGGTCAAGAAGCCCTTTTCCATGGCGACCTCGATCGCCCGGTCGATTGCGGCGGCCTCCTCGTTCAAATCAAAAGAGTAGCGGAGCATCATGGCCATCGAACCGATGGCACCGATAGGGTTCGCAATTCCTCTTCCGGCGATGTCGGGAGCGGAGCCGTGGACCGGTTCGTAGATCCCGACCTTCCCCCCGATGCTGGCCGAGGGCAGAAGTCCCAAAGAGCCGGCTAACACCGACGCTTCATCGCTCAAAATGTCGCCGAAGAGGTTGCTCGTCACCATGACATCGAACTGCCGGGGGTTTGAGATGAGCTCCATCGCCGCCCGATCGACGTACATGTGATCGAGTCGAATGTCGGAGTATTCTTTACCGATCGACTCGACCACCTCGCGCCACATCTTAGACGTCTCGAGGACGTTGGATTTGTCCACTGAAGTGACGTGCCCCTTCCTACCTTTCGCGGCTTCGAAGGCGACCCGTGCTATTCTTTCGACCTCTCCCGCCGTGTAAACAAGGGTATTCCAAGCGCGGGCCCCCGCTCCCTGCCCTTCCCTTCCGCGCGGCTCGCCGAAATACAGGCCGCCGATGAGCTCTCTGACAATAAGAACGTCCAAGCCCTTTAGAGCTTCATCGCGGAACGGCGACCCCTCGGGATTGAATTGAGACACGATGGGACGAAGGTTCGCGAAATTGCCGAGGAGGAGACGCAGTCCCAGCAGCGCCGCCTCCGGGCGTTCACTGGGTGGGAATTTGTCATAGGCCGGATCGCCCACCGCGCCCAGGAACACCGCCTGGCTTTCGAGACAAGCCTTTCGCGTGTCGTCGGGGAAGGCCTTGCCAGACTGAGCGTAGGCGCGGGTTCCAAATGGGTGCTCCCGCGCCTCGAGGTCATGGCCGAAACGACCCGTCACGGCCTCGAGCACACGGATGGCCTCTGCCGTAACTTCGGGACCGATGCCGTCTCCTGGAAGTGTTGTTATTTCGAGCTTCATGGTCTCCTTTTATAGCGGGTGAATGCGGTTTTCCAATCCAAAAAAAAGGGGGCGCCGAAGCGCCCCCCCGTACCCCTGTCGAGAACCGAAGGACTAAGTGGAGTTGTTAAGGACGTGGATAAAGATGTAGCGGGCGTAAATAGCGGCTTGGATCGTTGGATGGGATTGGCACCGCATAATAAATTTTACGGGCCTCAAGAGGACCCTCGGTCGAATTAACCCTTCAGAGGAACGATACGAATGCATATTAATTTAAGCTAGATTGGGTAGAGACATCATATGGACCCGGCGGCGATCTGTCAAGCGGGAAGTCTTCATTCGGTGATCTTTCGCGCCGCTCCTCGTCAGAAAACACCGCCTTGGCTCATGCTCAGGGGTAAGTGATTTCCACAAGCCCTTTAATTACAACACTTGCCGCAGAACCCACGGGTAGATCTCCACACCGAGACTCCTATGGCGGCCGAGGTCGTGGACACGCTCTGCTCGAAAGTCGAGGATATTCTTCGCGCCCCTCAGCATTCGGATAGAATATGGGCAACTGACCACTCCTATGGCCTCTATCGAAGAGCTCGAACAAGAGTTAGCCGCACTCCCCGAGGACGAGTCGTCTGTCGAGGAGCGTATCGATCTGCTCAACCGACTGGGGTGGGAGATCGGGTATCAAAACGTGGACCGAGCGGCCAAACTGACGGCGGAAGCCAAGACTCTGGCAACCGAGCGCTCCTATCAGAAGGGCATCGCCTTCAGCCGGTTGAACGAGGCCTTCGGAGATTACTACTACGCGAAACACCAAAGGTCGCTCGTTGTTGCTCGCGAGGCTCTCGATTTGTTCCGCGAGATCGGCGAGCGCCACGGGGAGGCCGACTCTCTCTTTGGGCTTGGCATGATTCACTGGGCCTTGGGCGACTACGAAAAGGCGCTCCAACACATGCACGACGGCCTGGCCATACTCCGCGAGGTCGAAAACCCGAGGCGCGAGGCGTGGATGGTCACGTCGATCGGTGGCGTCTACGAAAATCTGGGCGACCTCGACCAGGCGCTCGAGTTTCACAACCGAAGCCTCGAGCTCTTCCGTTCCGTCGGAGATCGAAACGGTGAAGGACGGTCCCTGACCGGTATCGGTACGGTCTACCAACGACAGAACAAATACACGCGCGCCCTCGAGTACCATAGTAAGGCGCTCGAGCTTTTCAATGAAGTCGACAACAAGATGGGTATCTCGCGCGCTTTGAACGATATCGGTACCCTCCATCAAGCGCAGAACAGACTCGACCAAGCTCTTCAATTCCACACCGAAGCGCTCGAGATCCGGCAACAGCTCGGCACGAAGCACGCCGAGACAACGAGCCTCCTCAACCTAGGAAGGCTCTACAACCAAAAGAAAGAGCCTGAGACGGCACTTGGGTTCCTGGACCAAGCCCTGGCGTTCTCGACTGAGCTTGGTGCCAAACCAAAGATGTACCAGACTCACGAAGCGCTCTCCGAAACCCATGCCGCGCTGGGCGACTATGCCATAGCGCTCGAGCATGAACGCGCCTTCCACCGCATCAGGGAGGCCATCTTCAGCGACGAGTCCACCACCCGATTGAAGAATCTCCAAGTTAGCTTCGAGGTCGAAAAATCAGAAAAGGAAGCGGAGATCCACAGGCTACGGAACATAGAGCTCGCCGATGCGCTTCAAAGGCTAAAGGAAGCCCAGGCGCAGCTCATCCAGTCAGAGAAGATGGCGGCGGTGGGGCAACTGGTTGCCGGAGTCGCCCACGAGGTGAACACGCCGATCGGCGCCATCCAGAGCAATACCAACGTCTCACAGCGCGCCGTCGAAAAGATCGCGCGCGCTCTCGAATCGAGTAATTCGATCGACGAGCTCAAAGGCAATCGAGACCTTCAGCGAACGCTAGACACACTGAAGGCGAACAACGAAACCACCGAGACGGCGGGACGAAGAATCTCCGAACTCGTGAACCGTCTGAAAAACTTCGCCCGATTGGACGAAGCGGAGTTCAAGCTAGTCGACGTCCATGAGGGCTTGGAAAGTACTCTTAGTCTCATAATGCCCCAGCTGAAGGGCCGCATCCGGGTCGTAAAAGAGTTCGGGGTGCTACCGAAGATCGAATGCTACCCCAACGAACTGAACCAGGTCTTCATGACCTTGCTCCTCAATGCTTCGGAGGCGATCGAAGGCGAGGGAACGATCACCGTCGAGACTTCGACCCATAACGGGGAGGTTTCAGTGACGACTGCGGACACCGGCAAAGGCATACCACCTAGTGAGCTCGAGAAAATCTTCGACATAGGAATCAGTCAAAAGGGCCCACAGTTGCGGATGCATGCCGGCCTCGCCAACAGCTATGCGATCGTGCGACGACACCACGGGGACATCAAAGTGGAGAGCGAGCTCGGCAAAGGGACCACCTTCCGAATCCGCCTACCCCTAAGACAAGCCTGAACAACGAATTTCGCGTGGTCGTCGTGGTTGTCGTCTTTGTCGTCTTTGTCAGGCCGCCCGGCTCTCCAGATGGCTCAAAATGGTCGCGGCAGCTTGGTCCGCTTCGCCACGAGACCCCTTCAGCACCGGTACCGAGTCGATGGCACGCTTCAAAGTGGACAGTGCAAACTCAGGCCGGAAACGCGCAACGATCGTGTTGGCCAGAAGTGCCAGCATGGCCTGTGCAGGTGAGAGCATTCTCGGACGCCAGCCAAAACGCTCCTTGTATTCACACACCACCACCAAGCCAATCGGGAGAGGCCGCGTGCCAACGGTTCCGCCGATATCCTCGACCTGGACTTTTCTCGCCTCACCACCGCCCTCTCTGAGGGAAAGCGCTCTGGCGTATGGATGGGCGCGTCCTTTCGCGTCGAGAACTGCAAATTCATCGGAATAGTAAGTGGCACCGGCTCGAACGAGCGCCTCCACGAGGGTGCTCTTCCCACTGAAAGAGCGTCCGGGAACAAGGATGGCGCGGTTTCGCCAGCCGACGACCCCCGCGTGAACGAACAACCGGTTCTTAGCATTTAGCGCAACAGTGAACTGAAGATCCGATTCGAGTGCCTGCATCACCTGCTCCAGGTTTAGACTGCGCGCCACTCGTCTGCTGTCGGAGTACAACAGGTGGTACCGGCGAATTCGCGAGCCACCCTTCGTTCCGCCGATGCGAAGCGAGTACAGGTAGTCGACCAACGGCGATGTCGCCGGCTTCCAACCCGGCGGCAGAGCCGCGGCGAGCCGCTCTGGAGTTTCCTTTTCGCTCACGCGAATGCCGAAGCGAACACCGTACGCTCGAAAGGCCGTGCCTCCCGCCCACCCGAAGCGGTCGAGCTTCTGCAGTCAAGTAGACGGTCGTTTGAGTCTGGGCAAGAAAGAAGCTAGCACCAGTCGTCTCCTCTCAACGGTTCATCTCGTCGTCACTTGGTTGTGAGAGATGTGCGCAAGCAAGATCTGGCCACATTTGGAAGGCCAGGACTTTAGCTTTCCGAAACGTTGATTGAACAGTTGTATCTGACAGTATTTCAGTAGGTTAACAAAGCGACTCCGCGATGGCAACCGCGGCGTAGGCTTAAACGAGGAGAAACCAGAGCAAGGCGACGTCTAGTAAGCGAAGGCGGGCGGGTGAGCTATTTGAAGATGGCTTCCCTCCATTACTCCCTCTCCCTCAGGGAGAGGGCCGGGGTGAGGGTGGTCGTAGATAGCGGCGATGAAGTCCAGTATCGATTTCATTGTTACTGTCCACTAGTCCGTCACGAGCCCATCGATCCGTAGTCCAACACGCATGAGCAAGTCGACGTCCTGGGTATCCCAGGCGCGCGTCTCACGGTTGACGATTTCTTCAATCTCGCCCCTAACGCTCTCCATGCGCTATTCCTTCAGTTTCTCTTCGAGGAGCTCGCCGGCGATATCCATAAAGTCACGCTCGGTGACGATTCCAACCAGTCGCCCATCCTTCACTACCGGTAGGCAGCCGACCCGTCGACTGCGCATGAGCTCGAGCGCCTCTAGACTCGACGTTTCCGGAGAGACAGTAAAGGGGTCTTTTTTCATAATGTCCCCCACCGGGACGGGCTGCCCGTCGGTCTCGACGCGCCCTTGCGCCAATAGATGGATGAGCGAACGATAGGAGATCAGCCCCACCAACCGACTGTCATGGTCCTCCACCGGTACGTGGCGTATTCTTTCCCAGTCCATCAAGCTGGCTACCAGATCGATGGGCTCGTCCTCGTGAACCGTAAAGAGGTCGGTGGTCATGAACTGCTCGACCTTCACGTAGTGCTGCTTCCAACCACCCGCCTCTTCGAGCTTTGCCAATTCCCACGTCGCGATCGGTTTCCCCTCTTTCTGACGATTGATGGTTGCCGCGGTCAAAGCACTCAGCCTCTCTCCAGATGTACCGTGATCCTTCATTCCGGCGAGCGAGGTCAGAATCCACTGTGAGCCCGTCATCTTGGACTCGACTCTCTCCTCGATCACGCCGAGGTATCGTTCGATGTCGGCAGCGACGATATTCCGCCGAGCGAGGCCCTTCCGCGCCAAGGGCAGCAAGCTCTCCAGAATAAGCTCGCCCGCCGGACAGTTCTTTCCCTCCAACCAAGTAAACTCGGCCTTCAGCCCCTGCCGACTGGCGGCCATGAAGTTCGCGGCCGCGTCCTCAAACTCCATGACTTGCGTGATGTCCTCGTACTCTTGAGAGAGCCCGCTGATCAGCCCGAACCAAAACGCGGCGTTGGCGATTTCGTCGAGCGGCGTCGGTCCCGAAGGCAAGACGCGGTTCTCGATTCGGAGGTGCGGCTTGCCGTCCGTTATCCCGTAACAGGCGCGGTTCCATCGATAGACCGTTCCATTGTGCAGACGAAGCGCCTTGAGATCGGGAGCCTCACCCTTTTTGAGCTTGGCGAAGGGATCTTCGTCCAACTCCGCTCCCAGAACGATCTTGAACCTAGCGATGTCTTCCTTGAAAAGCTCAGCGGCGGAGCTCTTGACCCAGCTCCGGCCGAAGCTGACACGAGGGCTGCGGTCGCGCAGGTGGTGGCTGGAGCTTCGCGTATCTACAGCCTGCTGAAAAAGTGCGATCCTCGTCTCACTCCAAAGACGTCGGCCGAAGAGCAACGGTGAGTTAGTAGCCGCCGCAATGACCGGAGCAGTGACCGTCTGCGCGACGTTGTACAAATTCGCGAACTCATCCGCGGCCACTTGAAAGTGAACCTGGAAGCTCGTGTTGCAAGCCTCGAGCATCACGGAATCGTGCTTGATCAGAACCTCATCGACTCCTTTGATGCGGAACTCGTAGGCCCCGCCTCGTAGTCGACTGAGGGCCCGATTCAACGCGAAATAGCGCGGGATCGGCGTCATGTTGTCGAGCCCCAAATCCGATTTACGGAGAGTCGGGAGAATGCCAGTCAACACGATTTCCCCGCCGCAGCGTTGGGCCGCCTCCCTGGCCTTGGTCAGCATCTCGTTGAGCTGCGATTCGAGGCGGGAGAGACAATCACCGCCGAAAGCCAGCGGATCGAGATTCACCTCGAGATTGAACTTGCCAAGCTCCGTCGTGAAATGGGGATCGTCGATCTCTTCGAGTACTTCGAGCGCCAAACCGGCCGGACGCCAGCCGTCGTCGACCAAGAAAAACTCCTGCTCGGCTCCGATGCGCCGCACGTCCGACTCGATCATGCCCTCATCGAGCATGGTCTCGAACGCCCGTAGGTCATTCAGCAGGCTCTTCATGAAGAGCCGTAGCTGTTCACCGGAGATGTCGGGCTGAACTTGCTGCTCACCCATGGCATCGTCCCCCTCGGTCACGATTCTATGGGTACTGAGGGATCGGAATCAAAGGGACACGGGGCTACTGAGCCTTACGAACCGCCGCCGCAAGCGGCAAACGAAGCGTCGCAACACAACCGGGTTCCGATCTTCGGTTCTCGAGGGTGAGATTGCCGCCATGTGCTTCCGCGATCTGACGGCTGAGCACGAGTCCAATGCCCGAACCCTCCGCCTTGGTGGTAAAGAAGGGCACGAAAAGATTCGACGTGTTGGAGAGACCGGGGCCGTCGTCTTCCACCCAGACCTCGAGCCTTTCTCCCTCTGTCGTCCAGCCCACTCGCACCCCGCCATTGGTTTCTTGGGACGCGTCAACGGCGTTGTGTATCAAGTTGATGAGAAGCTGTTCGAGCTGTGAGGCGTCGGCTTGGATCACGAGATCCGGGCCCGAAGACACTTTCACCGGGAGACGGGTCTCTTGCCGTGCCGGCCGGCGTAGCGCGCCGATTGCCCGCACGCGCAAGGCAACGTCGGGCCGGCATGGTCCGACGTATCGGCGTTCAGTCGTTGTTCCACGGCGCGGGCCGCCACGCGCATCGCCATGCGACGCACGGCCGTTTCCATGGCCTCGAAATCCCACTCGTCGACGACGCCCGTGCCTAAGAACGCTTCGATCTCGGTGACGATCTCGGCTTCGAACGCTGTTTTGAAGCCCCCTTTTTGACCGCCTCGTGCGAGGCGGCCTCGGAAGCTCCCAACTGGGTGTCGCCCCACTGCTCGCAGGCCTGCCAGTATCTTTCCACCAGCTTACGAAACTCCTGGCCTGCTTCGACCTGCTGGCGGGCTAAAGCGGCCTGCTCCGCGCTCAGATACCGGGACCGCGTCTTTCCTCCTTCGGCCCGCGTGAGGCTGTAGTACGGGCCGTGTCGCGCTTGCCGGTCGTGCTGGCAGCGACACTCCTTGTGACCACACTTCATAAACCGCTCCGACACCGAGCCGCGGCGCATCGGACTCGGCTCAGCCAGTTCTTTAGCGAGCTTACGAACAACTGCAGGGACTCGTTCACGGGGCATTCCCACCTCCTACGACTATTATAGCCGTAGGAGAGAAGTTCGCAAAACTACTCCACTCCGCGCAATCCGAGCTTCAGCACACTGGTGACGTGCGCCCAGGGACAGGCTCCAATTTGACATGAGCGTTCAATCCCAACTAGATTCTTCACCCTGATTGTAGGCAGCTCACTGTGACAGCAGAGGAGGGAATCGATGGCGAGCTTCACGGATCGGATGCTCGGCGCTGCAAAGCTGGACGTTGACACCTACGAGGAAGTGGAACACGACCAGGCGGCTACGGGGCAGGCCATGGGGGTGGTCATCATCTCCAGTCTTGCAGCGGGAATCGGCTCGGTCGGGGGCGGTGCGTCTGGGCTGATTGCAGGGACGATCGGCGCACTAGTGGGCTGGTTCATCTGGGCGGCGCTGACTTTCTTAATCGGCACGAAGATCCTGCCGGAACCGCAAACCAAGGCAGATCTGGGCGAGCTGCTTCGGACCATTGGCTTTTCGGCGTCTCCGGGCGTCCTCCGGATATTCGGGATGATTCCCTTGCTGGGCGGTCTGATCGCGCTCGCGGCGAGCGTCTGGATGCTGGTCGCCATGATCGTCGCGGTCCGACAGGCGCTGGACTACACCAGCACCGGGCGGGCCGTGGGCGTCTGTGTCATGGGTTGGGTAGTGCAAGTCGCTATTTTTTTCACTTTGCGCCTGTTTGTATGAGCCGCCACCGGCGCGCTACTCGCCGTCGTGGAACTACAAGACGCCCTGCCCTTGCCCATGTTGTCAGCGCAATAGCACACTCATCGCTACAGAGCAAGAAGACCATGTCATGAGCTTTCTCTTTGGCCTCCAAGCCCTCCAGAGTGACGAAACCCGTAACTGCCCTGTCTGCTTTTACGAAGCGGAAATCGACAGCCTTTCCTCAACCGCGCTCGGTGGCCGACGTTCGCACGGTTGGACTTCCGGTTCACCCATCGCACCGGAGGCGGTGAAGGGAGATGGCTCTGGTACATGGAACTCTTGAATGTCCTGAACCGCGACAACACGCTGGTGGTCAACCCCACCATTATTTTTCGCGGCGGCCGGCCCATCATTCAGGAAGAGCAAGTCTCCTCTCTCCCGCTGACCACCAATTTCGGGGTACGATTCCGGTTCTAGACTCTTCACAACCACTCCGCCAAGCGTATTGAAAGTGCTACCACTCTTGATCGTCGGGCTCACCCTGATGGCTGCGGCGCAATTCCAACCGCTCGAGAGCGACGGTCCAATTCCATATTTCATTGCGGAGCCTGGTGCCGTTGGCGGGTTCGAGTCGGGGGATAAGACGCTCGCCGAGTGGGCTCTCAAGGCATGGGAGCGCGCTGCCGAAAGCTCTCTTCGCCTTCGACCTGCCGCCGAGGATAGAGCTCTTCTTGTGGTGCACTGGGTCCCCGCCACCGGCGGTCTTTACGGAGAAGCGATGCCCTTTACCAAAGACGGACGGAGTGGCGCGACCATCTTCGTCCGGCCGGTAACCTTGGGACTCGGAGAGCAGTTGTCCCGTCTAGCCAAGAAGGATCGTTTGCTCCGAGACACGATCTTGTACTTGACGTGCCTTCACGAGCTCGGGCACGGCCTCGGGTTGAAGCACACCGATCAGTACGATGACATCATGTATTTCTTCGGTCATGGCGGCGACATACCAAACTATTTCATGCGCTACCGGAAAAAGCTCGAGACCCGAGACGATATACGCCGACATTCCGGGCTGTCGGGTGCCGACGTGAAGAGGTTGCAACAACTGTATGCGGATCGAGGATTGAGTAGATGACCAACCACAAGTTCGGAGCCTGCGTTTTCGACGCCTACGGCACGGTATTCGACGCCCACTCCGCCGTCGGCCGACTGAAGAAATCAGTCGGCGAGCGGGCGGGAGAGCTCTCGCAGGTCTGGCGTACCGAGAATTCTGTGAGGCGGCGAGCCGCTCGGCCGAGTCGCCCCCTCTCCTTGAATTCGACCCACTGACCCGCTAGCCTTCCGGGGGATTGTAAATACTGGTTCTATGAACCGTAAGCTTGCCTGGCTATCCGGCTATGCCATCGCCATGGCGGCGCTCGAAGCGATCGTCGTCGTCTACCTGCGCACGCTCTACTACCCCGAGGACGTTCGACTCATCTTTCCGTTGAAATTCATGGCGGAGCTCGACTTTGTCCTCGAGCTGGGAAGAGAGGCTGCGGCGGTAGCTATGATTCTGGCCGTCGCCGCCCTCTCCGAATGGGAGAGGCGTGGGCGGGTCTTCGCGGCTTTCGTCTACGTTTTCGGCGTGTGGGACGTGTTTTACTACGTCTGGTTGAAAGTGATGATTGGGTGGCCGATGAGCTGGCTCGAGTGGGACGTATTGTTTCTGATGCCATGGATCTGGCTAGGGCCTTGGATTTGCCCGGTGATGATCGCGCTTCTCTTCATCGTTTGGGGCTCGCGGACGCTCAGGTTCAGCGGCTCCGGCAGCTTCTCGAAGATAGCGTTGGTCCTCTTCGTCGGAGGCTCGATCCTGTGCATCGTCACTTTTTTGCAGCCCGCGATTCCGATACTGGTGACGGAGGGTGTGGAGGGCATACAAGACTTTGTGCCGACAACCTTCTGGTGGTGGCTCTTCCTTCCTGGCTACGGGCTCATGATGGCGGGAATGGCGCGAGCTCGATGAACGGCGATCGCTTTTCATTGCTTCGCTGTCGTCGCGCCGCGCGCGTCGACCCCTGAAGCGCTTCATTCGGGCTCGTCTGCTCCACAGCATCGCCGCACTCACGGCTATTTCAGCTTCTTCAGCACGTCTTTGATCTCACTAAGCTCGTCGACCTTGACGAACCACCTCCCAGCCGTATAGAAGCGTACCGGGGGTGATGCGTGAAGAAATGGCTCGTGCGTCTTGGCGGGATCCTGATGGTGGCGGTGCTGATCGCCGCCGGCTACGTCCTTGGTTACGACCGTGGCGCTCGTACCCGAACGACAGCGGAGCAGCAAGCGCTCGAGCATGAGTTCGAGCGCTCGATGACGGGCGTGATCCTTGAAGGCTCCTTCACTGTCGATGGTCGAGAGGATAGCGAGCTCACCGTGGAGCGTTACACCGTGGAGCGAGTCGAGCGGATGGCTGGCGACATCTGGGTGTTTCATGCGCGCATCCAGTACGGTGAGCGTGACGTGACACTCCCCGTCCCGGTGCGCATCCGGTGGGCCGGTGACACGCCGGTGATCACACTCACGGACGCGAACATCCCGGGCCTCGGGACGTTCTCCGCACGCGTGCTCTTCTACAGGGACCACTACGCGGGTATGTGGAGCAACCCGCGCGTGGGCGGCCACCAGTTCGGCATCGTCGTGCGCGAACCCGCCAGAGAATAGGAAGGATAGGAAAATTCATACATGTCCGGCTCCGGTCCGCGCGAATTCCCCCCACCAGAATGGGGCTGTGCAGTCCGAGTGAGTCCTGGTGAGGGTAGCAGAACTCGAGCAAACGGGGTAAGGCGGTGGAGGAGTGTCTGTGTCCGGGGGGATGTATGTGAAGAGCCACTCCAGCCGACTCGTGTCGGGGTATCGAACAAGTGGCGTGGTCGGAAGCCAGTGGCTAGGGCTCGGGTGGCGGGCGGGAGTCGCTGTTTCGTTTTTCGAGATGAGCCAAGATTTTGTGAATCACCTTCTGCTCGGTAATGAAGGAGATGAGGCGTAGCTGACCGCCACCATCGCACTTGAGAGGATCGGTCTGATGGACGCGCTTGATGAACTGGGCCCATCTTTTCCTGAGCGCGGCGCACTTTTGCGGGGACAGCTTCGGCTCAGAGTTGGGTTCGGCGCCTTGTTTGCCGGTGAGCGGTTGCGTTGTAATGCTGAGGCCACTCGAGAGACTTAAGTCTCTAAGCACCAGCTCGCTGACCGCGGGCCATCGTCTGACGGAGTGCCAGCAACGCCCAAGCGTAGGCTGCAACGAGGGCGAGAACGCCGCCGCCGAGGACAATGGCAGTTCCTGGGGTCAGATCCGCCAGGGCGCTGCCGCCGAACGCCTGAGCGACGCTCACGGCGGCCAAACCGAGGTAGCCGGTACGGGTGCAATGGGAGTTGGAGCGGGCGGTTTGGGGTCTCACGGCAGAGGAAATGGGCCTTCGAGCAGTCCTGCGGAAGAGCTTGGGAGCTGCTTCGGGCCGCGGTCGTTGGATCTGGACACACGACGACCGTCGAATTCGCACCGAGATTGAGCGGAGAAGCTAAGCGGCTTTGCGAACCAGCACCGGAAGCATCTTGCCTGGATCGAGATAAGCGATCTCAAAGGGTGAATCGACGGGTCCTTCTCGAGCCCGTGCTCGAGGAGGATGGACGGCGGTTAGATGGGCGGGTTGTCGACCGAAGTAGATTTCATCGGGAGTGGCACCACCCAAACCCTGATGCGGTCTCAGGTAGGTGTAGTAGTAGAGCCCGAGCTCGAGCCGTTGTTGGAGGTCTCGTTTGGTGAGGGGTTTGAACGAACGTAGGCGCAAAGTGTCTTTGAGGGTTCTCCAGAATCTTTCGATGGTCGCAATGGAACCGTGCCGACCAATAGCACCGAAGCGCTGCCGGGTGCCGAACCGGCGAAGGGTTTTGCGAAACCGCTTCCCGGTGAACTGGGTCCCCTTGTCGGAGACGAAGTGTCGGGGCGGGCCGAAACGAAGCGCGGCCCGTTGAATGAGCCGGCCCATTTGGCGGGCAGAGGGTTCTTTCCAGAAGACTTTAGCGACAAGGGGCATGCGGGAGAAGACATCGAGTACGACCACGAGCTTGAAGGAAAACAATCGAAAGAGACTCGGGATGGTGGTGATATCGGCCATCCAGATGTGATTCGGACGACGAGCCCGAGGAGCTCGACCCGACTTGGCTGTTCTTTCGGGAACGGGGGTTTGGGGAGGTTTTTCTTTGAACATTCTCCCGACGGAGCGTTTGGAGATCTTCCAACCGGCCCGACCGAGCATTTGCGCGATCTGCTTGCAGCCACCGAAACCGTTAAGGCGCATGGTGTGGACGAGATGGCGGACGACATCGGCGTAGCGCCGGACCGGAGGCTGGGGACGGACGAGCGAGCCCACGGTTTCTTGTTCGGGGTGGGCCGCGACTTCCTGCTCCCACCGGGCCACCGTGTTTCTCGAGATCGCAAAGAGCTGGGCGGTTTCCTTCTGGGAAAGGTCAAGGAGAGACTTGAGCTCGAGGATCTGGAATCGCAGGTGTGGGGTGTAATGAGGCCGACGTCTTTCCGGAATCTTTTGCCAGCGCTCGGACAGGATTCGGGAGACGGCTTCGTAACACCGTGTCAGGATGGCCAGCCTTCGCACGTCGGCAAAGGCGATTTGAAGGGGCTCGTCGGAGTTTCTGTACTGAGCGAGCTGGGTTCCACAGGCGAGGCCAAGAAGTCGCGTGGCCTTGATCAGAGCGCGCAGGGCGTCGGGGTTGAGCTCGGGGTGATTCGCCAGCGTGACGAGAAGGCGTTCGGCGTCAGAGCTCCCCTTCATGGTGGACCTTTCCTCTAATAATGTTGGGGGGAGTGGATTGAAGCCAGGATAGCACATGGTGGGCGAGGCGAAACCATTGCCTGGCGAGAAGCAGCTTTCGGTCCTGAGTCTATCGAAGAGCGTGGCGCACTTTGCCGTGGAGACGCTGGGGATGCGAGGCAAAGCCTGGGCGTGCATGTGGGAATAGGGAATCGACAGATTCCCTGACAGAGCTATCGACTAGACTTCACTTCGGAGTGATATGCCGGATTCCGTAGGCAAAAGGCTTCTCTTCCTCAGCAAAGGCCTCGAAACATTGGAGAAAATCCCCCACCGTCATTCGCCGTTGATGTTCTTGGATCCAACAAATCATCCCGCGAAAAGGGCGGCCCTCTTGGAGATAACGAACGCCGATTACTCGCGCCGGCTCGTCACTGGAGACAAAGACTCGACCTGCCTTCTCTGCGTACTCGAATAGCGTCGTGTCGTCCGTCCCCTGTGGAAAAACATCGACCGCGCGCTGGACGTCCCACCCTCGTCGGATGAGCCCCTTAATGATGGCACCAGGGATGTTTTCGTCTGAGAAGAGAGGGAAACGCGAAGCCACTACCGAGTCGAGCGCCTACGCAAGTACTCCAGTCGCTCACGGTCGTTGCTCGCGGCCCACTTTTGGCTTTCCGTGAAGCAGGCTTCGATTTCGGCTCGATGATCGTGGTAGTAGACAAGAGCGGCGTAAACTTGAATCAGGTCTAGCTGAGGGTACTCCTCCAGCATCTTCTCGGGTGCGTAACCCGCCTCGTGAAGACTGGCGATATCCATCACGCGGATCCGCGTCCCCTGGATACACGCCCGCCCAGCCATCACCTTCGGGTTCTTGGTGATATGGGGGTAGACGCTCTTCTCTACTGCGGTGACCATAGCGTGTTCATTATACCTGACTTACACGCAGGCTCCCACTCCAGGCCCCCCTCCGAAGGCTCGGTGGGTGGGGGACGGCCTTGCCGCTCTGGGTGGTGGCGGACGACGAAGGAGTGCTCTCCCCGCGACCCCGAATGCACCACCCGTCGTCGATGCTGGAGCAGACCAAGTGGTGACGATTCTCGGGAATCTTTTGCGAGCGCTCGGACAGGATGGCGACGTCAACGAGACGTTCGAGATCGCTTTCTTCGAGGATCTGAACGACAACGGCACCTTCGAGCCTGGAGTCGATAACCTCCTGGGCTCAGAATCGCAGGCCGGGCTTGCTGCGGGCGGAACGGTACTGGTCACCGCCGAAGTGTCCGGAATGCTCACGTTCGTGGGCAACCTGCTTCATACGTTCGTCGACAGCGGCTTCATCGTCACCGAAACGAGGGAGGACAATAACGCGATGAGCTCCGCGCCGGCGTGTGATTTCCGGCCGCCGGTGGCTCCTTTCGCGCCGGTTCTGAAGTGGTCGTGGACGGGCTCCTCGATCCTCCCCAACGCCCGGCAGGTCATCATGACCCCCTCGGTCGCCGATCTCGATATGGACGGCGTCCCCGAAGTTATCTTCACTACGTACCAGAAGTCGGCCGTCGCACAAAGCTTCCTCCGCGTCGTGAGCGGTCAGGACGGGACCGAGCTCTTCACCGTGGACAACCCGGACTTCCGCGTCCATCGCGGCTCGCCTGTGGCGGTGGGAGACATCGATCGAGACGGCCGTGTGGAGATCGTGGCCGTCGCGGAGAGTCAGAATCGGTTGATCGCGTTCGAGCACGATGGAACCGTCAAGTGGTTGAGCTCCAACGTGGAGGGTACCGGAGACGGTGGCCCTGCCCTCGCCGACCTAGACGGGGACGGCGCGCCCGAGATCATCTTGGGCCGGCAAGTACTGAACAACGACGGCAGTGTCCGCTGGACCGGCACCGGCGGTCGGGGTGGCCGTCTCGGAAACCCGCTCGCCGGGGTGGCGGATCTAGACATGGACGGAATCCCCGAGATCGTGGCCGGTAGGACCGCCTACCGGGCCAATGGCGACATTTACTAGGATCACCCGGAGCTGAGCGATGGCTGGATCGCGGTGGCGGACTTCGACGACGATCCGTTCCCAGAAGTCGTCCTGGTGGCGAACGGAAACGTTTTTCTCTTCGAGCACACCGGGGAGATCCAGTGGGGGCCGGTGCCTCTCGATCCCGGAGCCACCGGAGGCCCGCCTTTGGTGGCGGATCTGGAAGCCTCGCCAACACGGCGTCCACTACATGGGCGCCTACTCCTCGAGAGCGCGCGCCTTTCGAAAAAGGAAAAACCGCCCCCTGCAATCGCTCACCGGACAACAAAACCCCAAAGCCGACTCTGAGCCGAAGCTGTCCTCCAAAAAAGCGCGCCGCGCTCAGAAAAAGATGGGCACAGCTCATCAAGCTCATCAGGCGCGTTCATCAGACCGACCCTCTCCGGTGCGACTGCGGGGGTACCTATCGCGTCATCGCCTTCATTACCGAGCACAAGGTGATTCGGAAAATTTTGGCTCATCTCGAAATAAGAAAAAGCGACTCGCGCTCGCCACCCGAGCCCTAGCCACTGACTTCCGAAAAACCCACTTGTCCGAATACCCCGACACGAGAACGCCCGGAGTGTCTCTTCACTTCCATCCCCCCGGCGGGAGACACCTCTCAACCGCCTTGCCCTGATTGCTCGAGCTCTGCTACCCTCACCAGGACTCACTCGGACGGCACAGCCCCTTCCCAGCGGGGAAATTTCGAGCGGACCGGGGACGGACACGTATGAAATTTCCTATCCTTCGTATGAAATTTCCTATCCTTAAAAGAACCACAAGAACAACAAAGTGGGGGGTTCTATGATCAATCAGAACGCAGATCTGCAGGCCGACCTTGGGCCAGTAAGCGAGCTGGAGCGCATCTCGTCAATCGACACAATTCGCGGCGTAGCGCTTTTCGGCATCCTTTTAATTAATATTGTCGGCTTCGGGTTGCCCAGTGCCTATTCGAACCCAACGAATTACGGCGGCGCCGAGGGCCTCAATCTCGCCGTGTGGGCGACGAACAATCTGTTTTTCGAAGGGACCATGCGGGGCCTGTTTTCCATGCTGTTCGGCGCGGGGATTGTACTGATGACAGGTCGCGCTGAAGCGCGCGGTGGTGGTCTAGAGGTTGCGGACATCTATTACCGGCGCACGCTCTGGCTGTTCGCATTCGGCGTCATCCATGGCTGGTTAATCCTCTGGGTCGGCGACATACTTTACGGGTACGGCATCGCCGGGCTGTTCCTGTTCGCGTTTCGCAAGGTTAATCCGCGGACGCTGATTATTCTCGGTGTTCTGGTACTCGCATCGGTCGTTCCGAAATACATCTATGAGTATTCGCAAACGCAGACCGCCATGGCCGACGCGCAGGCGGCGCAACTCGTCCTCGACGAAGGTGGGGAATCCGCGGACGCTGATTATTCTCGGTGTTCTGGTACTCGCATCGGTCGTTCCGAAATACATCTCGTCCTCGACGAAGGTGGGGAACGGCAGCAGGAGGCAGGATCGACGGATGGCAGGAGATTCTGGAGGACCACAATCCACCTGCCAAAAAGATCCAGGAACGTATCGACGGCATGCACGGCAATTACTTCGAAATCATTGCATCGTATGCGAGCTTCTTAGTCTGGATGCAGTCGACTGCCTTCTATTTGTATTCCTTCTGGGACACCGTCGGCATGATGCTGATCGGCATGGGGCTACTCAAGCTCGGCGTTCTTAGCGGTGGGCGCAGCGGCCGCTTTTACCTGACTATGATGATTGTCGGCTATGCGATCGGAATCTCGGTCAATGTCTATGAAACCAGGCTGCTCATCGACAACAATTTCGATGTAATCGCATTTGCTAAAACGCATCTTACTTACAGCGCCATGCGACCCACGGCAGCCAGTCGACTCGTCAACCAGTTCAACCAGCGCATTTGGCACATTAGTGTCAACAGACCGATATGGCCTAACGTCATGGGTACGCGCCCGAGAGCGTACCAACTACATCTCACATTCGATGGTGTGCGCAATCATATTCACAGGCATTGGATTTTCGATGTATGGCGAACTCCAACGCTACCAGTTGTATTACGTCGTCGGCGCAATCTGGCTGGCACAATTGATTATCAGCCCGATCTGGTTGAAACACTTTCGTTTTGGCCCGCTGGAATGGTTATGGCGGTCATTGACGTACAAGCAGCGCCAACCGATGCGAAGGGAGACGGTCACAGATTAGGCGGCCGTGAGCAGGCGTACGGCAGCATAATTGTTGGCGCTCGATCGACATTTTCCCGCTCGAGAATCGCCATCAATGCGGGGAACGAAGCAGGATCGAAAGAAGGATACGACAGCCAGGCAGACATGATAAATGGCACATCATCGAAGTCGAAATTTCGCAGTACCTCCAGGGCTTCTTCTTCCTCACTCGGCATTTTCAATATCAGCCAGTGGCGGGCAAATGAAGCTCGCTGCCCTCATCACCACCGCACAGCAGAACATCATCGACAAAATCCTGGACCATCTCGGCGAGGACTACTCGCTACCCAAGAGCAGAGGTCCACCCAAGTGGTGGCAATACATAGGCCGCCGAACTTCTCGACCAAAACCCCCAGCTCGACGACGACGGTGACGGTGACGGGTACGAAACCGATGTTTCGTGGGATTAGAATAACCCCGCTTCACCCAAGCTCTGTGCAGCTGCGTCCGGAGTGGGTCATGTTGCGGCACAGAAAGCTCATCACTACAATCCGCCCTCTTTGGGGGGGAGCAAACCCGGAAAAGCCACTCAGCTAGCCTCGCAAGACGCATTCTGAGCCCGAGAAACCGGCTCCTCGAAATGAGAAATTCCGTTCTTGTCTGCATAGAGACGAGCATAGCTAAAGGTTCCGCTCTTACTCTGGGTCCCGGTAAGTTCGTTCACTCCCAGCACGATCAATAGAAGAACAGCTCCGACGACGGGCCATCGGCGACGCCAAAGGTCTCTGAACATTTCGATCTCCAATTTTCCTTACTCCATACGAACTGGATAGCGTTGTGAATAAGCTGCGAAGGCCACGCTACGCCCTTCTGCGGACGTGGACCTCGTCAGCTTCATCCGCTTGTTCGCCGGCTGTGGCTCGTCATTATTAATCCGGACGGACCCGTAGCCACGCGTCATTGTCGGACGCGGAGGCAGCGATGCGATCCGCGCGCACGGAAGCATGTTTGGCCATGGCGAGGACGTCTGTCGGTGACGAGTTCACGTGGTTCGAGAACAGGCCTTAACCGCCACGGCTCACCTAGGCCCACTCAAGCTTTCTGCTCAAGCAGCCTCGCGCCATTCGTAACGGTGGTGCCGTCCACCGACTCTCGGCAGTGCAACGACTCTCGCCGTTGAGGATGGCCGAGGTGTGGCAGCTCTCTCGTTCGGCGTATCCTTGTGGAGCCCCAAGTGGCAGCGGTCCTCATGATAGTAGCTGATGTAAGATCGCACGAGGCGAATGAAATGACGCTCGCTAAGCACGACTACGTGCTCGAGGAGCTCTCGACGACAGCTGCCGACCCAGCGCTCGGCTGTCCCGTTCTGCCAAGGACTGCGGTAGGAGATCCGAACAGGCTTTGTGCCCATCGCTTTGATGAACTCGACCACGGCGGGGCTGAAGATCGAGTCGCGGTCAAAGATGAGGTATCTCGGCGCTGTGTCGTAGGGAAACGCCTCGCGTAGTTGCTGTATCACCCACGCCGCCGTCGGGTGGAACGTGGCGTTGAAGTGAACAATGTGTCGACGGCCGTGCTCGATGACGAAGAAGCCGTAGAGGAGTCGGAGCGAAGCCCTTGGCACGGTGAACAAATCCATCCCAGCGATCTCGTCCTTGTGGTTCCGCAAGAACGCGACCCAACGCTTGACTTGATCGGGCTCCGCTGGAAGCCGCGGCATGTATCGTGACGCCGTCTTCTCCGAGATGATGAAGCCGAGCTTCATGAGCTCGGCGTGGATACGAGGTGCGCCCCAGCCGTCTTGTGACATCGTGGGGATGAGTCGGCGAATCTCGGCGTCAATCCGAGGTCGCCCTGGATAGCGTCGGCGCGAGATCCGAGTCCAGTATCGTCGGAATCGCTCCCGATTCCACTGCGCGACGGTGTCGGCGTTGACGATGACCAAGCGGCTCGCCCACGCTGGCCACGAGCTTCGGAGCGCAACCCAGAATGCGCGGTCAGTGTCGTCGAGCGGTGGCCTGGGCCGCTCCTTCTTGAGCGCGGTCACCTGCTGCCGCAGGGCCAAGTTTTCAATCACGAGGTCGGTTCGGTGCCGACACATTGCCCGCAACGCACGGCCGCCTAGAGAGACGAGAAAGATAAGAATGCGGAGCATGGCGGCGGAGTTTCGCCTTCTTCGGCCCGGATTTCAAACGCGGGTAAGTGCTTGATTTCATGCGCTGACGAATATTGACGAACGACAACTGGTCGTTTATATCGTGCCCTTCTTCTCGTCTATGAAACCCTCCTTTTTGAAACGGCAGCTGCAGCTACGTTCGCAGGGTCTCATCACCCGCGATGTCCGGGGTTATCGATGTGTTAATCAACCAGCACCGGATCGCCCGGCATCCAGGTCCTGTCGAACCATGGCTTGAGCGGACCATAGATGCGAAGGATGGTGTTCCATCCCTTGCCCGGGACGGTTTGGATCCAGTTGTTCTCCTGACCTTCGGGAGCCTTGGGTCCGAAGTAGATGTCGTAGGAGCCATCCGCATTCTGCTTTATGCCCTCCTTTTTGCTGTCGATGCCCGGAAACCGCTGGTCGGTCTGCAGCATGCTGCGGGTCTGATTGTCGTAGATGGTTAAGGCCCAGAAGTCTTTCACCGGGACGTCCTTAGGCACGTTGATCTTGTAGGTCTTGCTGCCATCGAAAGCATTGCCGTCCTTGTCGAGGTAGGCGATGGCATACTGCGATCCCTTACCAATAAGCTTCAAAGCCATGGCGGGGGTGATTCCAGTGGCGTAGAAGTGAAAGTAGACGCGCGAATCCAGGAGTCGCTCGCCATCCAGCAGGAAATCGTAACGTTTCTCCACGAAGGGATTGGTCCAGATCCGCTTGCCGGGATAGAGGTAGTGCCGCTGATCCCTCGGGCGGGCCGTCAAGGCCCGAGCGGTCACCGACCCGATCGCGGCCGCGTTGGTGAGGATCTTCTTCATCCGTGCGTCGGGCTTGAATTCCTGGCCCTTCTTGATGCCGATCGAGGCGAGCAGACCGCGGGTATCCACGTCGAGCCCTTCAAGAGGCTCAGCTTGAATGGTCGCGTTGAGTTCCTCCCAATATCCGTAGTCCATGCGGTGGATCGTGTTGCTGAACTTGCCCGAGATGTTGACGAAGGTCATCGCTGGCGGATTGTCCTTCTTCGAGAGCGGATAGATCTTGAAACTTTTCTTGGTTGCATCAACCGCCGGTTTTGTCGAACCGTCCATCTGGAAACCGCGCCAGACCACCCAGTTGCCGTAGGTGCTGGTCTTCGCAACGTGATAGCCATCAGGCACATCGCCATCATAGCCGGGAGGCAGGATCAGGAACTTGCCGCCCTTGCCCTTGTCCGGACCGAGTCTGCCAAAATCGATCACATACTTGAACCATGCATCATCGATAAAGCCGAGGACATCGGGGGGCGTTTCAATCACCATTGGCTCGTCACCGAGCTCCAGCCAGGTGAAATTGTAGATATTGGTTGTGTTCCCAGTCAGCCAGAGCGCCTTGGAGTCCAACAACTCTTCGGTAAAAGTGACCGTGGTGTTGGCGGGACCGAACTCCAGAATCCCCTTCTTCATCGCATACATCGAAGCGATCGGCATACCGTTCAGGAACGCCTCCGTGGCACGATTCAGATCGATGTTATCGTAAACCTTCTGAGTCGTTTCCGCGTCAGGCACACCATCGACGGAGATCAGGGTTCCAAGGGAAGTCTCCAGTTTGTCCGGGGTCGCGACCCCGGGTGGAACCTCCGTAGTCATCTTCATCCTGGGCGCAATCTCCGTTGTCATCTCCATCTTGGGCGGCTCTCCCGCGCAACCCGCACATGCTGCCATCAACGCAACCATGACGACTCTCATCATATTTTTCATCTCGCATCCCCTTGCTTTCTCACACCGGCCATTTCTTTCTGACGCTTGTCTCCTGCGCCTGGCTCCATTTCCCTGGTTCTACTTCACCAACTCAATGTCGTTGAGCTCGAAACTGTTACCGAACAATGCCGGCTCGGGGCCGTAGAAGCGGGCGAGCAGGAAGAAGCGCCGTTTCGGGTCGGTGGGAAGCCAGTTGCTTTCCTTACCCTCGGGCGCCTTCGGTCCAAAGTAGATATCCACCGAACCGTCATCGTTCTTCTGTAGTTGCTTTTGAGTGTTATCGACGCTGCTCTTCTCGACGTTGCGAATGTAGGAAGCCGTTTCCAGATCGTAAGTCGTGATAGCCCAGAAGTTGCGGACGGGCACGTTGGGCGGCATCACCAGTTTGTAGCTCTTGCCTCCATCCAGCCACTGACCATCCGGAGTCTCCGCAAGATCCATGTAAAAGGTGGCGATGCCGTAGGTCTTTACGCCGGTGATGATGGCGTAGTACAGAGCGCCGCGCGCGTGGTAATCGTAGTAGGATGGGAACTCGTAAGTCCAATCCGTCTGGATGTCTCCCGCAGGAGTCAGGGAGCTCCACTTTTTACCTTCGTACCGCCACGGATTCAGAAAGCGGTGATACTGCTCAAGCATGTACTGCAGTGCTTCCGGCCCGGCCTGGTCAAAGATGGCCTGCGTTTTGGCATCAGGCTCGTACGGCTCGCCCTTGCGCATGCCGATGCGCGCAAGGAGCCCCATCATGGCAAGGTTCTGGTCTTCAACAGGTTCCTCTTCGAGCATCTCGTGAATCTCTCTGTAGATGCTCCCGTCGAGAACCGGTGTCATCTCGAGCAACACGTCGTAGAGGTCGACAAACTTCATCTTCGGCGGGTTATCGGCCTTCGCCAGCGGGTAGATTTTTATCTGCTTCACAAACTCCGCCGCCTTGGCTAGATTCTCCGGAGTAGCACCCTTGATGATAGGGCGAAGGGCCATCCAGCCGTTATTGGTTCGCTGCTCGTACACGAGTGCCTTTGGCAGAAGCGGACCATTGTAGCCGGGAGGGATCAACAGGTATGTCGCTCCTCCGCCCTTGTCGCGGCCGAGGGCACCAATGTCATCGATGGCACGCTGCCAGGCATCCATCAGCGTCCCGAAGATGCCCACATCCTGGGTAGAAGGAGGGAGCTCGACCACGATCGGGCCGTCCTCCATGTTCCAGTAGGTCAAGATGTACGGCGTCGTATTGTTGGGAGTTGCTGTCTGGAATTTCCAGTCCTGGAGCTTGGAGAAGTAGCCGACATCGTTCGGGCCGACCCCCGCGTCAGCAAGGGCGTCCCGGTAGAACTTGAAATTCATGAGCGGCATAGCCCACACAGCTGCATCGATAGCGCGGTGGTAGAGCATGCGGTCATGCACGTCGGCCTTCTGCAGATCAAATTCTTCGGCATTCGCCTGTACGGTTGTCAACATCCCGACCGCCATCACCGCGGCCACCAGCACTGCTGTCATTATCATCTTCATCATTTTCATCTCCCGCCCTCCTGCTTCTTTTTGACCCGTACAGTTAAGGATAAAGGATAGGACATTGTATCCTGTGGCGCGGGGAAGCGGGAGCCGAATTCACCCGGATGTGGTGAACCAAAGCCCGCGAATAAGCGCAAGCGATAGCTGGAGCCCGCGCATCAAAAGGAAAAGTACGGGTAGTGTTTTAGCGGTTTCGAGGCAAACGAGTGGCGTGCGAAGGAGTGGCGCTCAGTGAACGATGGGCTTGCCGGGCGGCGGCGGTGCTCTTTGTCGGGGGCGTTTGCGGTCTCGGTGGTCCAAGATTTTTCGAATGGCGGTGGGCTCGGTCGAATAGGTTTCATAATGCTCCCTTTTCTACAACCCAGGAATTATGGGAGTTTTGGTGTCGCGCGAGGTTGTTCGCGGACGGTAGTCCTTCGAAGCCTGCACCGCCTGTTGGACTCGCGGTTCGTCGAGATCGCTACGGCGGATGCTCCATGGAACCCAGCGCGCGGCCTGCACGGCGGGCAAGATGCCGCGACCGATGAGTCGGCGCACGGTCATGGCGCAGACGCCGAGAGTGCTCGCTGCCTCGTTGAGGGTGAGCATCTCGCTTGGCTTGTCATCGGTCCGCTCCATTGCCGGGAGGTTGTGGTAGGAGCGGTACGCCCTGACACGGGCGGCGTTCCAGGTGAGCCCCCTGGCAATGCGGATGCCAACCCGGTTGAGGGTCAAGGCGATGTCCTCGTCGGAGAAGCGTCCCGCCATCTGCGCGAGGATCTCGGTGGTCTTCTCGGCGCCGACGCGGCGATGTCCCGTGGTGTTCTTCCTGACTCGGCGTGACGAGTGGATGCCACCCTTCCAGTGAATGACGGCTTCGATGGTATCACCGGCCTCGTTGACGTCGACAACGATCTCCTCGACGAGCGTGCGCACGATGCGCTTCTTGAGGCGCATGTCCGTCGACGGAGCCTTCCATACCCGCGCGAAGTCTGAGCCCAGCGTGAGCAGCTCCTTCGTATCGATGACCCGCTGGGATAAGGAAGCGCGACAGGGAACCGACTCAGGAGATACCGGATCTGGTAGCGACAGCGTCCGCTGAGCCGGTCGACTGACGATCGCTCCTGAGCGTAGGGGCGCTCAGTAGGCCAAGCTCAGAAGCGGTTCTTTTCAGCAAACGCTCCGCTGGTCTTGCGAGAAGTCGCTCGCCGGCGCGGTTCACCAAACTCAAGCGATGATCTTCATCAAACGTAAAGACGGCGACATCGATCTCGTCCATCACCTTTCGAAGCAACGTGGTCGCCTCTAGCGCCCCGAGACGCTGGCTACGTAGCGTCTCCCCCAGCGCGTTGGCTTCCATCATGACTTGCCCCAGCGCCTCCTCACGGCTCGCACCGCGGGCCCGAATGGAGTAGTCCCCTTCCCGAAGCGCCGCGAGGAGATTGGACAGCGTCTGCAGAGGCAGCACGACCCGCTCTCGGAGGGCGAAAGAAAAGCCGAGCCAGAACCCAAGGATCAAGACGGAGAGTGTCCATTGCACCTTGGGCGTGTAATCGCCACCCCACAACATGATCATTGAGATCAAGACCGCCGGGGCCCCGGCGCCGAGGGCCATGAGCAAAACACGGAGGTCGTGATGGGCGCGATGATGTCGCCCGGGTGGTCCCATTAGAGATGTTCGGGGAGAGGCAGCGAGAAGCGAAAGGGATGTCCGGGGGGGACGCGCCTCGGATGGTTTCACAACCACAAGTTCCTAGAGTCGGTATCTCTCCAGACGGCGATAGAGGGCGCTGCGGCTGAGGCCCAGCGCCTTGGCCGCCTGGCTCACGTTGCCATTGTAGCGAGAAAGCGACTTCTGGATGAGCAGGCGCTCGACCTCGTCCAGGTTCATGTCCTCGAGCGGAGCGCCGGAGTCATCGGCCGGCGGGCGTAAACCCAAGTCGCTCGCCTTCACTTTCTTAACCTGAGACATCAGTACCGCTCGCTCGACAGCGTGGTCAAGCTCACGGATGTTACCCGGCCAGCGGTTGTCCAGCATGAGCTTTATTGCCGCCTCTTCGAATCCTTCAAGGCTCTTGCGATAGTGCTGCGCATGTTGTCGGAGAAAAGACATCGCCAGAATGGGGATATCTTCGGGCCTCTCTCTAAGGGACGGAAGGTGAATCTCAACAGTGTTCAATCGATAGAGGAGATCTTGTCGGAACCGTCCAGAGGAGACCTCTTCGCTGATGTCGGCGTTGGTGGCGGAAAGGATCCTGACGTTGACCCGGCGGGTCTTCGAAGAACCTACCCGTTCGAACTCCCCCGTCTCGAGCACTCGCAACAGTTTCCTTTGCAGACTCAGAGGGACGTTGGCGATCTCGTCCAAGAAGAGCGTCCCTCCGCCCGCGAGCTCGAACCGTCCCACCCGATCCGTCTTGGCGTCAGTAAAGGCTCCTTTGACGTGACCAAAGAGCTCGCTCTCGAAGATGCCTTCCGAAAGCCCACCGACGTTGACGGTCACCATAGCCCTCGAGGCGCGTTTGGAAACCGCGTGGATCGTCTGGGCGACCACACCCTTGCCGGTCCCGTTCTCGCCCGTAATCAATACGTTGGCATCGGAAGGCCCCACGCGAGCGATGACTTGCCTCACCGGTTGCATGGCAGAAGACTCCGCTACCAGCTGAGGTCGGCTCTCGTCTCGAAGGAACTGGTTCTCCGCCTCGAGAAGTTGTCCTTTCCGGAGAGCTTGGCCGAGCTCGATCTGAGTCCGAAGAATGCTCAATAGTCGGGGGTTGTCCCATGGCTTCTGGATAAAATCCCGTGCGCCGCGGCGCATCGCTTCCACCGCGAGCTCGACACTTCCCCAGGCGGTCATGACGATCACGGGCAGCGTGCTGTCTAGCGCTCGGATCCGTTTGAGCAGATCTAGACCCTCCTGCCCCGACGTCGTATCCCGCGCGTAGTTGAGATCCATCAAAAGCACGTCGAAGTCGGTGGACTCCATCGCCTTCAGGACCGCCCTCGGAGATGTGGCCGTCTCGGTCTTGTAGCCCTCCGCCTTCAAAAGAAGACGCAAGGCATCTAGGACGTCCGGCTGGTCGTCCGCGACGAGAATCCGAGAGACCGAATCGTGGTTGTTCGTTGAGCTCAGCATGCGGGTAGAGGGACTCTAGTCACCCTTTTCCATCCAACCGTCGAGCAGATTGATAACCCGATTACCGTACGAAGCGTTCAACTCGGAGTGAGTCACTTGGATGATCGTCGTCCCTTGCTCGTTGAGCGTCTTGAAGAGGTCCATGATCTCTTTGCCGTGGCTACTGTGAAGATTCCCGGTGGGCTCGTCGGCCAGAATCAGCTTGGGCTCGATGATGACTGCCCGGGCCACCGCAACCAACTGCTGTTGTCCACCGGAGAGTTGGTTTGGATAGAGATCCTTCTTGCCGACGATTTGGAATTTATCCAACGCGTCGGCAACCATCGACTGGCGTTCCGACCGTTTGATGTTTCGATAGGAGAGCGGTATCTCCAAGTTCTCATAGACTGTCAAGTTGTCGAGCAGATGGTAACTTTGGAAGACGAACCCGATGTATTGCTTGTGGAGCTCGGTACGTTTCTTGTTCTTGAGCTCGTGGACCGCTTGATCGAAAAAGTAGTACTCGCCGTTCCACGCACCATCCAGCATTCCCAGGACGTGGAGAAGGGTGGATTTGCCGGCGCCGGAAGGTCCCATGAAGGTGACGAAATCGCCCTCCTCGATGTCGATATTAATTTGACGTAGCACATAGCTTCGGCCCGCACCCGACTCGAAGAACTTCTCGACATCTCGCATCTTGATCATAGGTCTTATCTCTCGCCTCTCGTCCGTGGTGACGGAGCCATCCTCAACACGGGCCGGGCGGGCCGGTCCGTCTTGTCGAGCCATCATGGAGGTCATCACCTTCAGGCGACTTCGGCATTCTCTTCAACGATACGGCCATCGAAGAGATGGATCGACCGATCCGCGTACTCGGCGTAGCGGGGATCGTGGGTCACGATACAAATCGTCGCCCCCCCGCGGTGGAGCTCGGCGAGGAGATTCATCACCGCTTCGCCGTTCGTAGAGTCGAGGTTACCCGTCGGCTCATCCGCCAACACGATGGAGGGCGAGCCCACCACCGCGCGTGCGACCGCCACTCTTTGTTGCTGCCCTCCGGAAAGCTGCGAGGGGAAATGTTTCATGCGGTGTGCCATTCCGACCTTCTCGAGGGCCTCCTGGACCTTCGTCTTTCGCTCGGAGCCCGCCATCCCTCGGTACGTCAACGGCAGCTCCACGTTCTCGTAGACGGTGAGGTCACCGATCAGATTGAAGGCCTGGAATATGAAGCCCACTTCCTTGTTCCGGATCCGGGCGCGGTCGGACAGCTTGAGGTTGGCCACCGATTGTTGGTTCAGGCGGTAACTGCCATCGGTCGGCGAGTCGAGAAGACCCAAGATCGACAGCAGCGTCGATTTGCCGCAGCCGGAAGGGCCGGCTATGGAGACGTACTCGCCTTGATTGATGTCCAAATGGATCCCCGCGAGGGCATGAGTCTCCACCTCGTCAGTATAGAAAACCTTGGTTACCCCTTCGAGATTGATGAGGGCCGAATCGCTCATTTTTGTTATTCCTTTCCCCGGTTCTTGCTTCAATTCAGTCGGATGCGATCATAGGAATCCCAAGCGGAAGTATCCGAGAGAATCACCTGGTCGCTCTCGTTGAGGCCCTGAACAACCTCGATCGTGCTCACCGAGCTGCGACCGAGTTGGACCTGCACACGAACGGCCGTTTCCCCGTCCTCGAGAATTCGAAAGAGCCCTATCGTGCTTTCCGCTTGTCCGTAAGCCGGCCGGCCTACATAAAGAATGTCCACCAGCCGCTCTAGCTCCACCGTCCCGTCGACACTCAGGTCGGGCCGCACACCCTTTGGTAGCGGACCGATGAGCGACACATCGACCTGAACGGTTCCTTCCTGGACGGCCGGATCGACCCGGATGACTTCTCCTTGGATCAATCCGTTTCGGGTATCGATGGTCGCCTTCTGCCCAACCTCGATGTCTTTGGCCTGCGTCTCCGCGATACGGAGCTCGGCCTTGAGCTTGTCGGGCCGAGCAACCTTGGCGAGAATCGTACCCGGAGTTACCTGCTGCCCTTCCTCGACCGGAACTTGCTGCAGCACGCCGTCGATTCCCGCGCGCACCTTGAGGGCTCGAACCTGCTCATGGCGGAGCTCGGCGAGGGCCCGGAACTGGTCGACCCTGGCGCGTCGGGCCGCCAACTGCGCATCGACCGACTCGCTCGCCATCTCGAGCCGTTGCTGTTCGAGCTCGTGCCGGGTGGCGAGCTCTTTAGCACGAACGGACGACAACTGGACGATGAGATCTCCGATCAAACCCTCTTCACGCAGCTTCTTGTCCGCTTCGGCTTGGAGTTTAGCTTGGCTGTACTCCGCCCGGACGCTGGCGGCGTCGGCTTGCTGATTCAAGAGTTGACTCTGGAGCTGCACTTTGAGATCGACGTACTCGGCCTCCGCGGCGAGCAGCTGATACTCCGAATCCATCGCCGCCTGATCCAGCTCCGGATTACTCATTTCGAGCAGAATGGTATCGGCTTGGACTGTAATGCCCGGTAGCACGCGGCGTTCGATCCGCCCATCGGTCCGCGCGGAGATCCAGCGAATCTCCTCCGGTACCAGCGTGCCCGGTCCACGGACCTGCCGAAGCATGGAGCCCCGTTTCACGGTATCTATGTAGACCGTCGCGCGGTTGACGCTAGGGGCCGCAGGCTCGAGCCGCGAGAGGGCGACCGTAATCACCAACACCGCCAGCAACCCGGCACCCGTATAGATGATGCGCCGGATCTTTTTCTTCTGGGCGACGCCTGGTCGCGCTATATCCATTGGTGTCCCTCCACACCCTTATATGCGCAAATGGTGTGCCATTTGTTCCCTATTTTTATCTTGCTGAAAACAAATGAGTTCTTTATGAAAAAGACCCGGAGCAGGATTTGAATGTGTCCGTTTTCGGGACCGATTTTGCCCGGGAGCGGACACTATAATACGCCGGTTAAGGGTGGTTAATTAAAGTCCCCTTCCTTTACCCCCTCTCCCTCAGGGAGAGGGCCGGGGTGAGGGTGGTTAATTAAAGCCCCCTTCCTTTACCCCCTCTCCCTCAGGGAGAGGGCCGGGGTGAGGGTGGTTACTCAGAACTCTTCAACATAGCTCCCGCTGCGATCTGATGAAGGAGCTCCTCGCGCACCAGCGCGAAGGGCAACGTCCCAATCTTGAGAACCCGATCGTGAAAGTCCTTTAGGGTCGCCTTCCGGCCCATGAGGTACATCTGCGCGAAATACTCATCCCGTAGCTGCATGAGCTGGTGGTATCCCCAGGTCGCGATGCCAGTTCGCGCGTAGCCGTGTGTGGCTCCTTGAACCTGCAGAAAGGAGTAGGGCTCGGCGAACATCACGTCGCTGGTCATGAGGTTGACTCCCTCCTCCACACTCACGTACCCCAGGTGCATCCCGGCGTCATAGATGACGCGCGCGTAGCGCCATAACTTGAGCCGCTCCATTTCGACGCGGTATTCGTCGTGTTTGTCGGGCGGATAGAACCCGAAGTCCGGCGTCAACACCCACTCCACGTAGTAGCACCAAGCCTGATTGCTATACGCACTCTCGTAAGTTCGAAGCTTGCGCGGGTTGTGATTGTTGTACAACGCCACCAACCCGTGACCGGGATAAACTTCATGTGGCATTAGGGCGGTGATGAACGCGTAGTTATGGGACCTCAAAAATCTATCTTTCTCCTCGGGGCTCCACCGCGGATCCATCGGCGCCAACATGACCGCCCCGGGGAACTTCGAGCCCGCGGCGCGTGGCGCGCCACCGAACCCGGTGAAGGTCAGTTTGTTGTAATACGCCGGCGAATAGATGGCTCCCGCCGCGTTTTCCGTGTCCCACGGCATCGACATCAAATCGTTCTCGATGAGCCATGGGCGATCGCGTCGAACCTGGACGAGGAAATCATTGAGCATCGATTCTTCGGACGGATGGTCCGCCTGTAGATCGGTCTCGATCTGACGCCAGCTTCGCCCGCCCGCGACCTTCGCTGCGGCCTGGTCCAGGACACGAAGCTGTTCTTCGAATTGACTCCGTCCCCAATGGTAAAAGGACTCCGTATCGAGATCGCCGACGTGATAGAAGTCGCGCAGGCGCGCATCGAATATTTCTTTACCGACTCTCCATTCACCTTCTGGCTTCTGCGGCAGATCGGAATCCAAGAAATCACCGAAGCCATGGAGCGCGGCCAAGACTTTCTCGTTCTCCGCTAGCAATTCCGCGCGTTGATCCGGCACCCGATCCGCGAATCCAGGCACATCCACCTCGAAGGTCTCGATAGCACCCTCCAGCAATCCCTTGGCCGGCGCGAGCCACAGCGGGATGAAGACTTTCAAATTGGTCTTGGCGTTTTCTAGCCGTGCGGGAATCGTCTTCATGACCGCAAGAACGGTCGCGGCCCTATCCGTCACCGGGCGATTCTCGAGATAGAGCAGGCCGCCTCGAGCGGAAACGATAGGCTCGATCCGCAAATAGAGAGTGGGATCCTTTTCCCAATACTTGACCTTCTCCCCATCCACGATCTTGGTTTTCAAGATCCCTTCGAGATAGCGGTAGTCGATATCTTGCTGGAATGTTAGCGCCTGGCGATCGGTCGCTTGGAGCTCATCGAGAAGTCCGCGCGCCGTGTCGAGCCGGTTCTGGTAGTACGCCGCACTCCCATCGTTCACCGCGGTTGTCCCGGCGCCGACACCATGGAACTCGGCGAGGTACTTGTCGACGAGTGATTCGAAAGCTGGGTCCACCTTCTGTGAGGAAGCCGGAAATGGGCCCACCACCAGAAACCCCAACACCAAAACGATTCTCCATGTGAGTCTCATAGTTACTCCCCCACGCCTTGGGTCGATCTGACCCTTGCCTCTAGTTTCACCGGGCTCTTCATAGATTTCGATATCAGACAATTCTGCTCGGCTTTGTGAAGCAGCCGTTCGGCTCTTCCGGTATCGGACGCCTTGACCACCGTCAAGTCCACTTCTATCACGATGCCCGTGAACATCCACCCCTGCCCCTCGAGCCTCTCCACGGTTCCCGTCGCGTTGGAGCGCCAGTCAGCGATCTCGAGCTGAGATATACGCGCCATGGCTACGAAAGTCCACAAAACACAGGTATTGGCCGAAGAGAGGAACAAATGCTCAGGACTCCAGTTGCCGCCCGGTCCTCCGAACTCTAGCGGGGGAGCCGTCGTCAGAGTCGGCAGCCCCGGGGATTCGGCCCGACCTCCCAGTGCATCACTCCAAGTGACCGAAGTTTGATACTCGTGCCTTTTTTCCATTTACTGAACGAGTGAATCTTCGGGAAGCAGGCTCCGGCCTGGCAAGTGCGCCGGAATCTCCAACTCGAGCATGTCTAGTACCGTCGGTACGATATCGATGGCGCGCACGCGGGACCACTTACTAGCCGGCGGAACCTTTGGCCCCCAGGCCGCGCAGATGGCGAGCATGTCTCGTCGCGTCGGCACGAAGCCATGATTTCCTACCGGAGTCATCAGTGATACCACTTCGTCTTTGTCGGTTCGATCGGAGAAGTAATACCCGCGTGCCAGGTCGAGGAAAAGATCGCCGGTGTTCCGGCCTCCGGGCTGAAGGAGACCCTGGGTCGCCGGCTCGAAGAACGCGGTAACAACTCTTTCGTCGCTGTCTGGATCTTTTGCCGCCTCGAGAGCCTTCCGAACTCGCGCAAGCACTCTGGGTTTTTCTTCGAGGGGTACGATTCCGCCCTTTCGGTCGACCGTGTTTACCGCGACGGAAGCGTCGGAGGTCGGCAAGAGAAGCGCCTCGGTTCGCTCGAGATCGATGGTTCGATCGGAAGTGAGAGCGAGAAGACCGGCCTTGGCGAGAGCCACGTTGACATTGAAGTAGCGATTCGTCCCCGCCATGCCGTGATCGGAGAGAAGCACCACGTGTGCTCCGTCGCGGGAGGCGTAGTCCATTATCGCGCCCAAGAGATCGTCTTGCACCTCGAAGGCCGAAACCAGCGTGGGCCACACGCTTTCCGCCAGGGCGGCATCGAAACCCGGCATGGCAGGATCCAGATAACCGACCAGCGCATGCGTCATCTCATCGGTAACCGGCGAGTACATGATGACGAGTCGATAACCCCCTTCATCCAAAACACGGACGGTCTGCCTGCGAATCTGTTCGTTGAGATGGGCTTCCGTCGCGAGCAGCCGCTCTTCCGCCGAACCGTCGCCGCCCTCCATCACCGTACTTCCGAAACGGCCGGTCTTGTACAGTCGGTCACCGGCGTTTCCGGCGAAGGCCTCAATTGCTGTTTCGCCTATGCCTGGAAATGTACTCGAAGAGATGAAAATCGCCTCGGCGCTACTCCGGTAGATCATAAAGCGAGACGCCGTCTCGTCGAGCTCGAACACCCGGAGCGAGAACCAGAGCTCCTCACCTTGCCTCGTCGTCGCAATGGGCACGGAAAACGATTCGCTTCTTCCGGGCTTGACTCGGGCTAAAAATTCACCCGCTTGCTTGCTCGCCGCGATCCCTAACGTGTCGCAACCGACGGCGGGATCGAACGGGTCGTCGAAGAAAAGCCCCCAAAAGGATCGCTCGCCGACCCTCAGGCTGAACTCACGTGCCTCGCTCCCCCCCGCCTCCGCTATCGTCCATCCCCAAGCCGGCGCGATGGTGATGCGCCGATCGGTAAGGACGTCCGCGGTGATGCGTTGCCCCGAGTAGCCATAAAGCAATCCCAGGTTCTCGGCTTCCTCGGAACGCAATCGACCGAGAGTGTCGTCGAACGGATAGGACTGCGTCGCGTGGAAGACGTACGACATCAAACCCGCGCGCGCCGTCATCACCCAGATCGGATCGACCCTCAGAGGATGGGAGAAAAACGCTGATTCCTTTTCCAGTCGCGTGCGCTCGGCGGCAGGTTCCAGGAGAACCGAGTTCCCGGTGATACCGCTGGTGTGTCCATAGACGCCGGTCCAAAAGGCGGCATGTGCGGCCGCTGTCTTAGTGGGATAGGTGGTGATCATTCCATCCGACCAAGCCCCCTCTCGCACCATCCGTTGTAGATGGGGCAGCTTTCCCTCCGCCAGAATTCGAGACGCGATCCAGTGCGCCGCACCATCCCACACAAAGAGGATAACCCGAGGAGGTGGGCTCCAATTGAAGGCTAGCGATGTCGCCAAGAGGAAAATTCCAAGAGGCAACGCCGCCTTGCAAATGCGCACGGATGAATTCTACACCGCGCTGTGAGAATTAGGGGCGAGCATATATATTGCCCCGACGGAGAAACCATCGATGACCTGGACACGGCGCCTCTTATCAGGTGGGTTCGTTTTGATGCTCCCCTGCGTTGCCAGCGGAGGGGAGGACGAGTCCTTCCAGAAAGCGGCCACTCAGATTCTCGACGCCGCCCAACAGAATTCCCGTGTCATCGACATTCTGCGGCACCTGACCGATCGCATCGGCCCACGCCTCAGCGGTTCGGCCGGGGCCGAAGCCGCCGTCGAATGGACCGCCACCAGAATGCGAGCCGACGGCCTGAACGTTTCGTTACAGCCGGTGAGGGTGCCCCAGTGGATTCGTGGCGAGGAAACTGGAGAGCTCCTCACACCCTCCCGCCAGGAACTTTCCCTCACCGCGCTGGGAGGCAGCATCCCCACACCCCAGCAAGGTCTCACCGCCGAAGTCGTCGAGGTTCGAAGCTTTCAGGAACTCACCGAGCGCGGCGACGAGGTGAAAGGAAAGATCGTCTACTACCACAGTACGATGGATCCGACACTCAATCCCTTCGAAGCATATAGCCGAGCGGTCGTTTTTCGCGCCCGAGGAGCGATCGAAGCGGCCCGGCTCGGTGCCGTAGGCTCTCTCATCCGATCCCTGGCGACGGTCAGCCTTCGAACTCCTCATACAGGCGCCATGAGCTACGACCCCGATGTCCCGCGCATCCCACACGCCGCGTTAAGCACCGAAGACGGGGATCTTCTGCACCGGCTGATCGCGGACGGGGAAAAACCGACGCTACGCTTCACCCTGACGTCGCGGCGGGATTCCGACGTCGAGTCTGCCAACGTGATCGGCGATCTACCGGGCCGTGAACGCCCGGAAGAAATCGTGCTGATCGGAGCCCACCTGGATTCCTGGGATCTCGGAACCGGAGCCTTCGACGATGCGGCCGGCTGCGCCTTGGTCATGGAAACACCGCGGCTCCTGAAGGAGCTTGGTTTGGTCCCGCGCCGCACGATTCGCGTCGTGCTCTTCATGGACGAAGAGACCGGGCTTCGCGGCGCGCGGCGCTACGCGAAGCTCTCCGGGAGTGAACTCAGGGCTCACGTCGCGGCGATCGAAGCCGATACCGGAGCAGATGACCCGCTCGGCTTTAGCGTCAGCCAAGGAGGTAAGGCTCTGAAGCTGGTCAAGGAGTGGGCGAAGATGCTCGAGCCCATCGGGGCCAAGCAGGTCATCGAGGGCGGTTTCGGAGGCGCCGACATCGGCCTGCTGGGTCGCCAAGGCGTTCTAGCGTTGGGTCTCCTACAAGATCCCGCCCGGTATTTTTTCTACCATCACTCGCGCGCCGACACGTTCGATAAAGTGAATCCGGAAGCCATGCGGCGAAACCTGGCCGCCATGGCGTTCATGGCCTATGCGCTTGCGGAGACAAAAGAGGATCTAAGAGGCGATATGTGAAGGCGGCTTTCTAGCCAGTAAGCGCCTGTTTAGCGTACGGTCGCTTGGCTTTGTGTTGGCGTTTTGCAGATTGGGGCGGGGACAGTTGGGGGACAGTCATCGATCCATGGTAGCGCAATCAATAAGTTAGCGCAGCACTTTGGATTAGAAATCCTCGGCGTCGGTTAGGCGCGTAGGGGTGGAAGCGAGGACCTGCCCGAAATCGCCCGTCTGCCCCTCGGGGGTATTCTGCGGTCTTCTCCCGTATCGGGGATAGAGGGCGTTCTTAAGTCTCTTCATATATTCTTATTATATTCTCCTCCACAAGGGCCGGAGTTGGGCGATGGTGTAAGTAGCTTGAATATAGTGATTTACATGGACGGCAGGGGTTTACATAAACGCCATTATCGGGCGGGGAGGGCTACATCGGGGCAGGAGGGCAGCCGCTATGGCGGTACCTAGGCGGGCCAGAATCGATCCTTGCGACAGGGATACGCCTGTCCCGCCCCCTGAGTCAAGCGTGTCGCTTGTTCATCACTGTGAACCAACTAAGGGTCGAGCTGGATTGTGAGCCTAGCACCCGACTCGACTGAGAAGCCGTTTACTAGGATAACGGAATTTCGAGTGCGAAACGTGACATCGCCTCCGGGTGCCGCGATTCGGAAGTTGGGACCGGCCGTGATGGAATTGCAGGCTTCGAAAACTTCCGTCGTATCGATTAGCCAATCTTCAAGGAACAGATCCGTGTCAGGCAGGAGGCAAGGCGCAGTGAACACGTAGGCCGATCCGTCGTCGTCGTCCTGCCAGGCCCCCACCAGTATGGTGTCCCCGGTGGTCGCCACCGAGAAGCCGAAGAGGTCACCCGCCGCAGCGTCGCTGGCGGTGAGCTTTTGGAACTCGCCCCAATTGTTCGGACCACCCTGGTTGCGCTCAAACACGTAGGCCGAACCGGACCCGCAGGAAGGGTCCGAAGGACATGCGTCGTCGTCCTGCCACGCCCCCACCACCGCCGTATCCCCGGAGATAGCTACCGATATGCCGAAGAAGTCACCCGCCCCAGCGTCGCTGGCTGTGAGCTTCTTTACCTCGCCCCAATTGTTCGGACCGCCCTGGCTGCGCTGGTACACATAGGCTGATCCCGACTCGCAGGCAACCGAAGGGCATGTGCCGTCGTTCTCATCTCCCAGCACCAGCGTGTCCCCGGAGATCGCTACCGAGAACCTGCCGAATTGGCGGAGGTTCTTTAGCTCCCCCCAATTGTTCAAACCACCCAGGTGGCGCTCAAACACATAGGCCGCACGGCCTCCCACCACCGCTGTGTCCCCCGAGCCCGCCACCGAGAAGCCGAAATTGCTATGAGACCCACCGTCGCTTGCGATAAGCTTCTTTACCTCGCCCCAATTGCTGGGACCGCCCTGGTTGCGCTGAAACACGTAGGCTGATCCCGAGTTGGTGCAGAGAGGAAAAGGACACGGGGCATCGTCGTGCCAGGCCCCCACCAGTATGGTGTCCCCGGAGATCGCTACGGAGTGGCCGAACTGGTCACCCGCCGCAGCGTCGCTGGCTGTGAGCTTCTTTCGCTCGCCCCAATTGTTCAAACCACCCTGGTTGCGCTCAAATACATAGGCCGATCCGGACAAAGTGCCCGCGTCGTGGTTCCCACGCGCTCCCACCACCACCGTGTCCCCGGAGATCGCTACCGATCGGCCGAACGCGATATCCAACGGGTCACCAGCCACCGCGTCGCTCGCTGTGAGCTTCTTCACCTCCCCCCAGTTGTTCAAACCGCCCTGGTTGCGCTCAAATACATAGGCTGATCCGTTATCACCAAAATACGCCCCCACCACCACCGTGTCCCCGGAGATCGCTACCGAGAAGCCGAATCGTAATTGGACTCCAGCGTCGCTGGCTGTGAGCTTCTTCACCTGGCTGACGGTTGGATCGATGGTCACCGGGTACACCGCTCCATCCTCCTGAACCCGAATCACAATGCTGTCGGCCGAGGCACTCATGTGTGCAGGAAGCACCTGCCCCGTCGCGTCCCAGGCAGCAAGCCCGCTATAGCGCAGCAACGCCTCCCCACCGACATCGGCCAAGACGATCGACAAGCCGGCAATCTCTTGCCTCGGGCTCAGTGAACCCGATGGGCGTAGCTCGAGCACCAAGGAGCCTCGTTGTCTTTCCCCCGGCGGCTCCTGCAGCGTGAACCCCTGCTCCAGACCGCCCTCGTCGTTCACATACCATTCAATCAGGTTGCCCCGCCGGTACTCCACCCGGTTGCCTTGTACCGTCAGCTCCGCGGCAGGCACCGGCCGGATCGCATCCTCGTACCCGTAGCCCACCAGGCTCAGGCCCCACTCCCACGACGGTTCGGACCGGGTGAGCGGCCTTACCCGGATCCCGGACTCGGTGAAGTAGGTACGCAGGTTGTGGACCCGGTTCGGGGCCTGATAAGCGGCAGAAAGGTTGTCTGGGTACGCGCTCTCCTGCGACGTGACTCGATACTCAGCCTCTCGGACGGTGTTCGAGATCTTCGCCCAGGAAGCAGCATCCAGCCCTTCGGGGGGCAAACTCGGGCGACTCGCAGAATCCTGTGAGTCCCTGGCGCTCGACGCTACCATGCCCACCAGGAATACGACTGTGATCGACGCGAGAATCCGTTTCTGGACCATCTCACCCCACTCGCGGGCTCTTCAATCACGCGTTAACAGCTAGCAAAATACTACCTTTGCGGGTCACCTTCAAAGAGGGTGCCAAATTTTAAAATAATAGGAAAATTCATACGTGCCCGACCCCGTCGGCGCGAATTTTCCCCACCAGAATGGAGCTGTGCAGTCCGAGTGAGTCCTGGTGAGGGTAGCAGAACTCGAGCAAGCGAGACAAGGCGGTGGAGGAGTGTCGGCCGCCGGGGGGCCTGGGGGTGTGAAGTGACACTCCGAGCGCCTCGTACCGACCGCCCCAATCGCACTTGAGAGGATCGGTCTGATGAACGCCGCTTGATGAGCTGGGAGCCATCTTTTTCTGAGCGCGGCACGCTTTTTGGAGGACAGCTTCGGCTCAGAGTTGGCTTCAGGAAGGGAGAAACGCGATTTCTTGAAGGTTGCTGCTGGAGGCTGTTCGCTGGGGCTTCCTCGGTGCTCATCAGAGAGAATCGCGGCTTGCACCTACCGCGAAAAGTGACTTTTTGACTGTCCCCGTACTGACCCCGAACTGGTGACACTCAGGGACAAAAATGGCACTTTCCCCTTGGGGCCAACCGCCCTAAGTACCTGATTTTGTGACAAGTGTGATCGGCAGTGACATCCTTAATAAGGAGCGCCGAGGACTTAAAATCCCCTGCGTTTCTCGATGCCGGTGCGGATTCCCCGAGTCGTGCCCCGACGAACCGTGCCCGAGCATGGCGGGCAGCCGCCCAGAAAACACGCACGGACGGCTTGTCCTACGCCAAGAGTGCGCTTGGCCAATCAGCGCGAATCAAGTTGGAACGGGCTAGCGGTCTCGGTCCCAAATAGCGATGCCGCCGGCCTGTTTTCCGACATCGACCGACGCGACCAGTCGGGGCGGCGCGATCTGGAAGACGTCGACGCTTCCCGGCTCACCACCGACGCCCTCCACGGTCACCATGGCGAATTTCCCATCCGGAGTCACCACCACCCCGTGCGGCACGCTGCGAGAGGACGGAACGCTGGCGATCTCCTGTCCCGTCTCGAGATTCCAGAAGCCGACCGCTGCACCTTTCTTATAGGTGGCAACGAGAACTTTGCCGTCCGGGGTGACGTCAAGATTGTAGGGACCGGGACCGGTTTCGAACTTCCTCGTTACCTTCCAATCCTCGAGGTCCACTTCCAAGACGACGTCTTGGGCGTTCCCCGCAACGTAAACCTTCCCCTGCGGCGTTGGCGGAGTCACCCACGTCGGTTGGACCACCTTCGACATCGGATATCCGGTTTCGTGTCCTTCACCATGCTGATGCACGTCGCCACTCTGAGTATCTGGGTCGACGAGTGACAGCCTCCGGTTGACCTCGAACCGTAGCGCGTCGAACTCCATCAACTCGTCGCTCATCATGTTGACGGAATAGAGACGCATCCCTTTCGCGTCCAGCCGGGCGCCGTGCGGCATGATGCCGGTCGGGATCTGCGCCACCTCGATCATTGTCTCCGCCTCCACGACCGAGATGGTGCTGGGCTCCATATCCCCGTGGAGGTTGAAGTTGACGACGTAGAGAAGGCCGGTGCTCGGAGACAGGGCGAGCGTCGCCGGAAACATGCCGACGGTTACGTCGCCCACCCAGTCGTCCGTGCCGGTCTCGTACTTGTGAATAGAGCCGTAAGGCATTCCGTGAGCGATCGAGACGAACCAGTGCTTGCCGTCCGGAGAGACGTTGATACCGTGTGGGCCTTCGATGTCGGCGGGAAAACTCCCGACCTGAATGCTCTTGGCCACCTCGAGCCCACCGGGGCCGAAACGAATGAGCTCGACCCGGTCATCCGACTCGGCAGCAACGTAGGCATAGTAGTTATGCGTCGGTTTCGTTAAATCTTCCGCCGAAATCGTGGTCGGCTGGGCGAATACGAGGGCGAGCGCCGGCAAAAGCCAGCGCCCGCCAGCAAAGATAGCTGACGACTCCATCATCTCTATCTACCTAATCTACCGGGGCTCCCCGAAATCCCGGGGCTTGTCATCTTTGGTCTCTTCTTTCGGAACGAGTCTCACCGCCCAAAGCCCGGAATTGAAATCGGCGACGAAGATGTTTCCCTTGTAGGGCTGCGGTCCCCACACGAACGGAGCGTTCGGGACATAGCCTTCGGGATCGGCCGGGACCCAAAACGCGATCTCCCGCCCCTGCTTGTAGAGGTCACCGCGCAGCTCTCCAGAAACATCGACCACACGCAATCCCCCGTTGTAGTACCCGATGTACATAATGTCGTCTTCGATCCACAAATTGTGAGTGCCGGCCTCCGGAACCTGATAGCGCGCCACTTCACGTGGGTTTTCCCAGTCGTCCCACTCGATGACGTGAATCCAGCCGGCCGCCCGATCGGGGACACTACCCGGCTCCGGGTTGAAACCGGCGTAGGGAAACGCTTCGTCGCCCATGAAGGCATAGAATGTTCCGGTCGACTTGCTGCGATAGGGATAGGCAGCGTGATTCCAACCGTTCGGATGCGCGTGACTGCCGAGCTTCACCGGGTTGTTCGGCGAGCCCCCTTTTCCACCCCCGCCGACGTCCACCGCTACCACACCGTCCGTCCAGTTGGAGGAATATGCGATGCCGTCCTCGACCCATACGTCGTGGATGCCGTGGCCGGGCGTGTCGAGCTCGAAGCGGCCCACGCGAGTGGGCTTAGTGGGGTCTTCTATATTGATGATGTCGTAGCGACGACCGTTGTTGATCGCGTAAATGTGGTTGTTGTGAATGAAGACGTTGTGTACGCCGCCGTTCAGCTGGTCGTCATAGCGAGCGATTACCTGAACACCGTCCCGGGGATTCGAAATGTCGAGGATGACGAGGCCGTTCTTGCGGTTCGAAGCCCCTTCCCTGCTGATCACGGCGACCTTCGCATCTTCCGATACCTTGACGTCGTTCACGGTACGGGCATCGACTCGAACGACGTCGATGAGCTGCATGTTCTTGGGATCGGTCACGTCCCAGATGTAGGCGTGGCCGTCGGCGCCCCAGGTCCCGGTTAGGGCGTAGTCCCGCCCATCGACACCCTCCCAGATCCAGAGGTCCGATGTATGCCGGTCGCGGACCGCACCCTGTCCAATGACTTCGACTTCTTGACTGATGTCACGGGGCACGATCTTGATCGTCTGCCGCGCCGAGTGCGATCCTGCTACTGCGACAACGGTGTGCAGTCCGGAGCGTTCCGCCACGAAGGCACCATCTGGGTCGACGTGCGAGATCGCCCCGGGCGCGATGATGGTATCGAACGGTTTTCCGTAGCTGGCGAATTGGACCGGGAACTCGGGGACTTCCTTGCCCTTAGCATCGCGCGCCACTGCCTTGAAATGAACGACGTCGCCGGTCCTCGCCTGCTTGGTGCTTGCCTCGAGCTCGAACGAAACGACGGGGTTCTCGAGGACCTCGATGTTCACCGTCCCTTCGACATCCTCAGCCGTTGCGACGATCTTGGCCTTTCCCGGCTCGTGGAACACAAGGTTGCCCAGCTCGTCAATAGTCGCGACATCCTTGTTCCTACTCTCGAAACCCACTTGCATCTCGGTTCGCCAAGCTCCGGAGGTGTCCCGAACTTCCGTCTGAACCGGGACCACCGTGTCCGCATAAAAGCGGGAGGGGAGATTGGTGAACGACACCGATGCAATCGGTGGATTCGGTATCGTGACCGGTACTTCGACGCGGAGAAGCATCTCTGCCCTTCGACCCCTTTGCTCTGGGTCCTTGGGCACCACCGCAATGAGGGTGTGCTCACCGGGGCGATAGGCTTCCACATCGCCCTCCGGCGTCACGCCGACGCTCCGGCGCGAGCGCGAGAAAAACATAACGAGCATATCCACCGTCTCACCGGACGCGTCCTTGACGGTTGCGGTGAGCTTGGCCTTCTCGCCAACCTTCAAATGGAGCTCGGTGGGCTCGACAACAAGCTCCGCCGGTTCTGGCCCCGCCGACTCTTCGGTCCCAGCCGGCATTTCCTGGGCTGGGATCGGCACAGCCAAAAGAAGTGCCGCTATCGCAACGATGGCGATTTTTGTGAAATTCACGTTTCCACGTCCTTTCTTAACCTCCCCGCGCACCACGCGAAGAGCCATAAGGAGCCTGCCGAGCGTAACGAGCCTACTTGAGCCTACTGAATTTGCCGCGCCGCGTCGGGCGCTAGAAATGCTAACCGGAGCGACTCGGGGCAGCCGCTCGACCGGCCAGCCTACCTTGTCGAAGCCTCCGCGGCAAGAGCCTGTCTCCACGTTCCCGGCCGTGCCCGGCCGTGCCCGCCCGGTGCCCCCCGTGCCCACCCATGTTAGAGTGGCGCCTGGAGCGAACACGGAATGGACGAAGACCGCGACGTCATCGTCGAGACACTTCAGCGTGTCCGAAACCGCGTGCATTTCAATCGCGCACTGCGAGAGTTCGGGTTCGTGTGCTTCCTCTTCTTGGCTTCCGTGCTGGCCTTTCAGCTTATCCGGCTGTTCATTTCCATACCGGCAGGCGTCGACACGTATCTTCCAAAAATCTGGCTCGTGGCCTTCAGCGTTTTTTTCGTCTGGAGGGTGACTCGCAAGCGCACCCTCGCGCAGGCAGCGGCCATCGCCGACGGCGAGGGAGATCTCAAAGACGAGCTCAAGACCGCCTACTGGTTCATCAAGAATGACACGGAGGACGGGGAGAAGGATGCCTCTCCTTGGATCGAGCTCCAGACGCGACGAGCCGCAACGACCGCCGCCGATCTCGACCTTGGCCAACTCGTACCGACTATCGTTCCAAAGGGGATGTTTCTTGCTGACGGTATCCTGTTCGCGATTGGGATCTTTCTTTGGACCCTTACCGGACAGCCATCCATGGTATCACCGTATGGTGCGCTCGAGCTGACTGGCGAGGAGGAGAACAAGGTTCAGGATATTCGGGAGTTGCTCGCGGATGCCGGACAAACCGAAACCGTTCAAGAGCTGGATGAAACGCTCGTTAGGCTCGAGCAAGGCGAGCTGTCCCTGGCCGACGGGCTTCAAGATCTAGCAATCGTCGAGAACCTCCTGTCCGAAGGCAACCTGGAACTAAGCACTATTAAGGAGGGCTTGGGCGAGCTCGCCCAAAACCTTCGGACGTCTTCCGAACTGACGCCAGTGGCCGATGCCATCCAATCCAGTGATTTGGACGATGCCTCTGACCTCCTGCGCGCGCTAGCCGAGAACCTGCCTGAAGCGCCCGCAGACATGGCGGCGTTGCGCGAGGCCCTGGAGAAAGCATCCCAGACTGAGGACGCATCGTTAGAGGAGCTCTTGGAGAATTTGCGGCAGGCCGCGGAAGCCTTGGCACGTCAGGATAGTGACGAGTTCCAACGATCCTTGGAAGAAGCGGCCAACGAGCTCGAATCGATGGGTCGCAAGATGGAAGCACAGAAGCAGATGAACGACGCTCGCCGCCAGCTTGGCGAGCTCCGGCAATCCCTTGGCCAGTCACCGTTCGGAGCGCCGGATGAGCAAGCCCCTCCACCGGCCGATACATCAGATGCAGGGGATGGCGAGGCCGCCCCTGCCGAGGCGGGTGGTATGGCAATGCCGGGAGGTGATGTCCAGTTGCAATTGGGTGGGGGTGCCGCTCCCGATCCGACCGACGTGCTCGATGCCGGTCCGGGAGGTCATTCCACCGGCCCCTCTCAGGGAGAAGATAATATTCCAGGAGAGCCCACTCGGCTCGAGGTACAACTGGAAATGGAAATGCTGGCCGCGGAAGAGGACCCGGAACGCACGCTGCCCGACGACATATTCGATAAAGAGAGCAGACAAGAACATTCGTTAGTCGACTACCAACAAGCTAGCCCGCGGGCCGACTATTCCGACGAAGCCGTCATGAACGAGGAACGGATTCCGTGGCGTTATCGTAATCTGGTCAAGAGCTACTTCTTGGCGCTGAATTCTCAGCAGGCTCAGCAAGCCCAGCAGGCTCGGCCCGAAGACAACAATTGAGAGCTTTCATATGGTCGCCGATCTAGACAGGCAAATAGAGTTATTTCGTGAGCAGTTTCGCACCGTCCGGGACGAGATCTCGCGAATCATCGTGGGACACCAGGAGATCGTCGAGGCCGTCATCATCAGCCTGCTCTCCAACGGACACGTTCTCTTGGAGGGCATTCCGGGGCTCGGGAAGACCAAGCTCGTTCAAACACTCGCCGACGTGCTCCACCTCGAGTTCTCGCGAATCCAGTTCACCCCAGACTTGATGCCCGGGGACATCATCGGTACCAATGTCGTTCACGAGAACGAAGAGGGACAGAAGTTCTTGGATTTCCAGCCCGGCCCGGTATTCGCCAATATCATCCTCGCGGACGAGATCAACCGCGCCACCCCCAAAACACAATCGGCTCTGCTGGAAGCCATGCAGGAGAAGACCGTCACGGTTGGCAAGGTCACCCACCGCCTGGAGAAACCCTTCTTCGTCTTGGCTACGCAAAACCCGCTGGAGATGGAAGGCACATACCCGCTTCCCGAAGCACAACTCGATCGGTTCATCTTCAAGCTCAAGATCGGTTTTCCGAATCTCGAGAGCCTACACGAAATCCTCGACCGCACGACTCAAGTCGACGAGCCGACCGTCGAGCGGGTCCTCGATCAGGGGCAGATCTTGGAGATGCGGAAGACGGCTCGCTCGGTTCCCATCGCCAGACCGGTTCAGGAGTACGCGATCAAGCTCACCCTGGCGACGCATCCTGAATCATCGGAAGCCCACGAGATGACCAAGCGATACGTTCGCTTTGGGGCCAGCCCTCGCGGAACACAAGCGTTGGTTATCGGGGGCAAGGTGCACGCACTCCTCAACGATCGGGTACATGTTTCCTGCGAGGACATTCGGGCAATCGCTCTACCCTCTTTGCGGCACAGAGTGCTCTTGAACTTCGAGGGAGAAGCGGAGCGGGTCGATCCCGATGCGATCCTGGAGGCGATCCTGGAAATGGTTCCGCAGCCCTCGGAATAGGTTCAACGCACTTCCCCGTCTGATGCCAGTAAGAGACAAACCGACCACTCTCTTCGACGAAGACTTCCTTCGCAAGCTCGAGTACCTGAACATCGTTTCGAACCGGCTCATTCCCGGTCACCTCAAGGGCCAGCATCGGGCTCGAAAAAAGGGCTCCGGCCTGGAGTTCGCCGACTATCGCCCGTACGTTCCGGGCGATGACACTCGGAACGTCGACTGGAGAACCTACCTCCGTTTGGACAAGTTGTTGCTTCGAATGTTCGACGAGGAAGCGGACCTCCCCATCTACATTTTTTTCGACGCCAGTCGATCGATGAACTATGGAACGCCGTCGAAGTTCGACTACGCGCGCAAGGTTGCGGCAGCGCTCTGTTACATCGGTCTGCTGAACCTCGATCGAGTCAGCCTCATCGCCTTCGCCGACGGCAAAGCCGCAGAAATGTCTTCTCGGCGCGGGAAGAACCAGATCCACCACGCCTTGCGGTTCCTCGAAGGAGTGGACCTGGCGGGCACGACTCACATGCAGCCCGCCTTCAAGAGTTTCTTCAGCGCAAAGCGGCGCCGAGGTCTCGTCGCCGTCATTTCTGATTTCTTGGATCCGGACGGCGTCGAGCAAGCGTTCAATTGGCTGCGATACCTGAGACAGGATGTGTTCACCTTGCACATTGTCAGCGCCGAGGAAACACGACCCGAGCTCCCGGCGGAGGTTCTCCTGGTCGATTCCGAAGACGGGACATCCCAGCGGATTCGAACGACGCCCGGCCTCATCGCGGCCTACGAAGAAAAGTTTCAGGAGCACGCGCGGGAGATCGAATCCTATTGCTGGAAGTACGGCTGGGGATACGTCCGAACGACGACCGAAACTCCCTTCGAAGATCTCATCCTCCAGGTTTTCCGCCAGGACCGTTTCCTGAGATGAGGTTCCTTGCTCTTCCCTACTGGCAGGCCCTCTTGCTGGTCGGGCTGACCGCCGCTGCCATCGCGGTTCTCTATTGGCTGAAGCCACCGCCGCGACGCCTGCTGGTGCCGTCCAACTTGTTGTGGCGGATGGTGCTCAAGGAACGAAAGTCGAGCTACGACCAGATGCGCTGGTTGATCTCGTTACTTCTCGCGCTTGCGATAGGCGCCGCTATGGCGCTAGCGGTTGGGCGTCCCGAGAACAATGATGCTCCGGTTCGAAACGTGAGGTTGATTCTAGATAACAGTCCTACCATGGCGACCCGGTCTTCGGACGGGCGCACGCGTTGGAACCATGCCGTTGAGGCGGCGGAGGAGATTCTTTCCGGAGGAAGCGAGGGTAGCCGGTTCCTCCTCGTGGATACGATGGTGCAGGCCACGTCCGCAATCTGGGTCGACCGCCGGCAGGCCAGGGAAGTGTTGAGCGCGCTATCGGTGTCGCCGAGCGGAACGCCGTCCTTGCCCCGACTCGACGCGCCCGACGCAGAAACGGTCATCGTCTCCGACGGCGTGTCTCTCGAAGTGCCGGTCGGGGCGCGCACGATATCGACGTTCGAACCAACCGACAACGTCGGCATCACCGCGTTCGAGATCCGCCCCGAACCCGCCGAGCCTTTCCGTTACCGGGCTTATCTCGAGGTCGAGAACTTCTCGCCGCAATCGAAGCAGATCGACGTCCAGATCGGCGGAGCCGGCCCACATCGACTCGATAGAAATCTGACGTTGCCGACCGGTGAAGTTTTCTCCGAAGCCTTCGACCTTGCCGAGTTCGAAGGCGGAGCCATCCGAGCCACGGTGACGACACCCGGTGACGGATTCGAGCCCGACAACTTCGCCTTTTCCTACTTGCCCCCACATCGAAGGATTCGTGTGCTTTTGGTGAGTCGCGGGAATCAGTACCTGGAGACGGCGCTCGGCGTGGATGTCGGAGTGGACCTTTCGATGTTGACGCCGGAGCGGTTTCAAGAACAGCGGGAGCATGTTCGTCCCGACGTCTTCATCTTCGATCGCTTTGAACCGGATCCTCTGCCTGATGGCCCCTCCATCCTTTTTGGACCGCCCGGGTCTGAGGTCATCGAAGGTCCGCACGTCGCGGGGCGCGGCACCGGCCATCCTCTCCTGCAATTCGTCTCCCTCGAGGATCTGCTCGTCGATCGCGCGAGGCGCGTCAACCCGTCAGACGCTGAGATAGTTCTCGGAACCAAGGAGGCTCCGTTGATCTTGGCTGCCGAGGAGCCAACTCGACGGCTCGCCGTGACATTCAACTTGGCTGACTCCAACTTCCCGCTTCAATCCGGCTTCCTCGTCTTCCTGTCGAACGCCCTGACGTGGGCGACCGGGGAGCCGTTGGCGCTCCGACGTTCACTCGGGATGGTCGATGTGCCATTGTCCGATCCGATCGTCACAGATCTCGAAGGCAAGGAGATCCCATGCCGCGCATTGATGGGCAAAACCGTTTTCGAAGCGAGTGAGCCCGGCCTTTACACCGCGGTTCAGGGGAACCGGCGATTGCGCGTGGCCGTCAACGTCACCGACCGAAGGATTTCCGACGTGAATCGCTCGACGCTCCCTCGGCAGGACGCTCGCCCGAGGAGTGAATTGACGGCCGGGGGAACAGGAGAGCTTTGGGTGTTCCTACTCGGAGCGGCTATCTTTCTACTCGTCTTCGAATGGTGGACCTACCATCGCCGCATCACGATCTAATTTGGGGATCGGTTATTTACTCCGTCCGGACGGAGTGCGCGGCTCTGCAAAAATAAAAGATCACTGAGAAAAATAATCTGTTTTTTGCTTGACAGCTCTGGCGAAGCGATACGAAAAACGTGGCAGGTATGATGTGGAGTGGGCCTGTACCTGCGATAAAGAAACGACGGTCACTCTCGTTGGCTTGGATAGACTTCGCAAGTGTCTCGATGTGTTCGCGTTCAACACACGCGAGCACAGAGCGTCTAAAAAGTCCATGCTATAAATGGCGGATGAACAAGAAAGATGAATTGAAATCGCTTTCCCGACTATCGGATGACGAGCTTCTTGTTCGACTGTGGAGCGTTTTGAAACAGTCCCGGCGTGTCGAGTCGGTTCTCGTTGCGCATATCGCCGAAGTCGACGCCCGCCGACTGTATGCCCGTGAAGCATCGTCATCGATGTTTCAGTATTGCGTCGACGTGTTACGCCTGTCCGAGGCAGAAGCCTACCTACGGATAGCCGCCGCACGGGCGTCACGCCAACATCCGGCGCTGCTGACGATGCTCGACGATGGGCGTCTTCACTTGAGCGGCATCGCGGTGCTGGCGCCGCATCTTACCGAGACCAATTGCGAGGAGCTTCTGGCTCGAGCAACCCACAAAACCAAGCGCGAGCTCCTGGTGCTGGTGGCGGAGATTGCGCCGAAGCCGGATGTCTCGCCCTCCATCCGGAAGCTTCCGAAGCGGCGACAGAAGCCGGTTAGCGAACAACGTACGTCCTGTGCCGAAACTACTCCGTCCGGCCCGTCTGGAAAAAGTCGTCCAGCCACTGAACCGGCCCCCGCTCCGACTCCCCAAGCGCCTGACAAGCCGCCGGTCGTCGAGCCGCTGGCGCCTGCGCGCTACAAAGTGCAGTTCACGGCGAGCGCCGAGCTTCACGACAAGCTCCAACGGCTCGCGGCGCTCATGCCGGGTGTCGACCTCACTTCCATGATCGAAGCCTCCGTGACGGAGAAACTCGAACGGCTCGAAGCCAAGCGCCTCGGCAAAGCCAAAAATCCGAGAAAGAGCCTCGAAGATGCCGACACGTCGCCGGGAGTGCGCGGAATTCCCGCTCCTGTGAGGCGCTTCGTGTGGGCGCGCGACCAAGGCCAATGCACGTTTGAGAGCGGGGACGGTAGACGATGTCCCGAGCGCCTAGGACTGCAGTTCCACCACGACGATCCCCACGCGCTCGGCGGCGATCGAAGTGCCGACAATGTCAGACTTCTATGTGGTCCGCACAATCTCTACATGGCGGAGATGGACTACGGCAAAGACAAGATGGAGGGGTACCGGGGTTCCGCCGACCGGGTCCGTGAACCGAAGCCGTCGTTTCAACTCTTTCCGGACCGAGTTGTGCACGGGAGCCAGCGCGTGTCTACTTCTCGAAGGCAATGGACTCGAGCACCTCGGTGTTTCGAGGTCTCAACTCTTGGTCCTTGTCCACAACTTTGAGCTCAAGATCTGCATCCACGGTTTCGGGACGAAAACACCGTTTGTCATCACAGGCCTGATATCTGAGTCTGCCGCCGATGGCATGCTTGCCTAGCGCCAGGCTCTCGCCTAGCTCCAACGAGACGCCGATGAAAAATGTCTCCTCGTAAACGGCCAAAGGTTTCTCGGACCACTCGAGCGTGAGGTTGATGGCCTCCGGGTAGACCGTCTCTCGAAGGGCGATGCCCTCCGGTAGTTCCAAGCTCAGCGAAGTCGCAATGAGGTATTTGTCCAAAGGCTGGTTGGAATTCACGTGGAAGCCCTTCGGCAACTTCACTCCGATGGCAGCGTGGACGATCTTACCCGCGTGTACGACGTCTGACTCGAGCAACCCGCTCACTTGAACCTGGGGACGTCCTTGAGAGAGCGTCGAGATCGCTCCAACCAATACGAAGAAAGCCCATCTCATTCGTTGGTCCCGTGCGCCTGGCCTTCGGCCCCAGACATCCAGAGTAATTTCCGCAGATCCGACACCGAGGGGACGCCCCATCGAGCGATGAGGACTTGTCCCGTTGCGTCGGTAACGAACGTCGCGGGAACGGCGTCCGCACGAAGCTCAGCGAGTATGGTTTCATTCACTTTGTCGATCTCGCTCTTCGCGATTCCCGTTAAGAGCTCGTAGGGTGGTGTGTACTCCGCGAGCCAACTCTGCAGCATGTCTCTAGAGTCTTCGCCATCGACCGGTACCGAGTACATAGCGAGCTCATCTTCTCCGAAGGCCTCCCGCAGCCTGTGGAACTCAGGTAGCTCGGTAACACACGCCGTGCACCAAGTCGCCATCGTTGTGACGAGCGTAAGGCCTCGCTTCGACTGTTGACTCTCGCCTTCGTGTAGCACAACGAGGTTACTCGCCCGTTCCTTCGTCGGAAGTAAGCGGGTCTTCCAGAAGTCTGGCGACGAGGCTCGAGTCATCAGAGCGCTTGGAGCCTTCGCGTACGGCTCTAGGGTAAAGGGCTTCCCTGTCGGCGAATCGGATGGATTCTCGTAAAGGGTGACCAGCATGCCGGCGGGGATCTCGTTCGACTTCTGCTTCTTTCCCGAGAGCCACCGAACCCAAAGCGACGCTAGGCTGTCGTGCTCTCCAATGCCAATAATCATCGTGGAGCTGTGCTGTGCAAGATAGCCGCTTTCCGGTTGGAGCTCTCGGTAAATCAGCTCTCCTTCGCCGAGGTCCAGTTCCACCGCGGTCCCGAAAGCATCTCTGGCACTCCAATCTTTGGACGGCTTCGGCGTCTTGTTACCTCCCACAAACCGCAAAGCGATGAAGCCGCCGCGAGTCTTGTCGCCAATGCCATTCCTGAGCAAGCGCAGGCGTGGCGCTCCGGGGCTACCGAGCGCCACGTCCAACCAGCCGTCCCGATCATAGTCGAGGAGCGCAAAGGACCGACCGTCCCCCGGATCATCGAGACCCGTAACGCCAGAGAGATCCTCGAATTGATGTCCCGGAAACCCGCCCAGGAACAGGTGGTTCCGCTCGGCTCCGCTCCAAGGAATTCCGGAAAAGATCGATGCGTTCGTACTCTGGATCGTCTCCACCATCGTTGCCCACCGGCTTTTGCTGCCCTCCTGACCGGAACCATCGAGATCGCGTGCGACCGCACGCCAAAAGGTACTTCAACTATCGCCTATCGTCGCGACTTCGGGTGGCATGCTCATCATGCTAGCGGGCACGTAGATGTCGAGGTAGCCGTCGTTGTTAAGATCCGCAAAACCTCCGCCCCATCCAAAATCCGCCGCCTCCACCTGCGGAGACGGTGGCTCCATCCCCGAGACCTTGTAGAATCCATCGGGCCCGTTGCGGATCAAAGAATTGCCTCTCGCCGACTGGGCCACCATTGCGCTCGACTGCATCTGCTCGGCGATACGCATACCCGCTTTGCTGAACATGTTCGTCGTGTACATGTCCGCACGGCCGTCGTTGTCGTAGTCGCCCCATGAACCACCCATACCGAATCCGATCTCGCCCGTATGTTCGTTCGAAATGTCTGTGAACACGCCATTCCCATCGTTTCTTCTGAGCTCGTTCGGCCCTAGCTCATTGACAACGTACAAATCCATATCCCCATCGCGGTCGATATCCGACCACGCAGTGGCTAGCGTATTGAAGCTAGACTTCGCAGCGTCGTTGGGATCGGTCCGTCGGAATCGTCCGTCGCCCAGGTTCTCGAGAAGCCAATTGGAGGGACCCGGGTTTCCGGAGATCGGGTGCGCTTCGTCGGAACGCATTCGACGAAATATTGCCTTCGCCTCTTCGGGGTCTAGCCAGGGGATTTCATCGGCCCCCGTCTCGCCGCTTGCCTTCGCTCGCTCGTTCGCGGCCTGCATGTACTGGGTGTAGGGACCAGTGTAAGCTCCTAGGTAGACGTCGAGCAATCCGTCGTTGTTGTAATCCGTCACGCTGATCGGCAAGACCCAGCTCGGAAGCCCTTCTTCGACGAGATCGCTCGCATCGACGAAACGTCCGTGCTCGTTTCGCAAGTAGCGCGTTCCATTCTCACGATTGTAAAAGCTCAAGAACACATCGCTATCATCGTCGTTGTCGAAGTCAGCAAAAGTCGCCGAGTGAACGTTGGCCAGATCTAGGCCCAAGCTCTCTGAGATCTCCTCGAACGTTCCGTCCCCACGATTTCTGAAAAAGAGTGCGGGCGCATCGTAGCCTGCGAAGTAGAAGTCGTCGAAACCATCGCGGTCGATGTCTACGACGGACGCTTGGTTCGCGTGGCCCCATGGGGATGTCCCGTTCTCCAACTGATCTCGGACCATGTCGAGAACATCCTCCAACTCCATTTGGCCGGTTCGAATGCCCAGAACCACATTGACGAGCATCTCGTCTCGGTTCGAATGAGCCAGACGTGCTCGGTCGTCGCCCGCAAACGCGAGGTCGCCCACATCGCTGAAGAGTGGAGCCTCTGCCTGAGTTACGGTGAAGTCTTTCGTCGCAAGCTTCGTCACGCGCCAAGTACCCCTGTCGTCATCTGCCTTCCCTGGCTCGTGCCTCCATCGGATGCTCAGCTTCCCTTTCACCGAACCCACTTTTCCCGAGGGGAATTGGGCCAAGCCCTTGAACCCCGTCTCTGTCTCATACTGCGATTTGTCGGTGCCCACGAAGCGACCGCGAACATTGTAGAAGTTGAAGTGATGAAAGAAGTCGACCGTCTCGAGGAAGCTCGTCCAGAGCGTCAAGTCCGCCGCTTCGACACGCGTTCGTGGGGCCGAGAGCGGCCATCGCCATCGATCCAAGCCGAGGCCGAGAATGTCCCCTTCTTCTTTACTTGGGCTGGCTCCCAGATCCACCACATCTAGCCTTGGCTCCAGAGCGGCAAGGCTTTGGGCATCGGGAAAGCTCAGATTCATCACGCTTTTCGAGAGCTTCGCCAGATTCCCCCGCAGGCCCTCGATAACCGTCTCGCTTTCAAGGACTTCATCCGCGGTCAGCGGGCGTGCCGGCGCTTCGGTGCAAGCTACGGAATAGGCTTCAAGTGCGAGTACCAGCGACAGCACCCATGCACGTTTCTGCATGCTTCCCTCCGATCTGTCCTGCAAGACCGCCAGGCTCCTAAGGGTATTCGCGCGAAATCTCGCTCGATCGGCTCAACGGATCCGAAAAAACTTGCCCCCCGTTGCGGCACGTCCAGCACTGATGATACAAGAAAGAACCGTTTTCTTCGCAATGTGTAGTACAAAAACGGCCTAGTTACAAAAATGAGCTCTCCGAGCCCCGGCGAGGTAACCCGGCTCCTCGAGAAGTGGAGCGGCGGCCAGCAATCTGCGCTCGACGAGCTCATGCCCATCGTCTACTCGGAGCTTCGCAAGTTGGCGCGGATCCATTTACGCCGCGAGAGAACCGGGCATACCCTAGAGGCCACGGCTCTTACGCACGAGGCTTACCTAAGGCTGGTTGGCCAGAGGAAGGTTCGTTGGCAGAGCCGCGCCCATTTCTTTTCTGTCGCCGCACAGATGATGCGCCGCATCCTGGTCGAGTACGCGAGGAAACGCCAGACCACGAAGCGGGGCTCGGGAGCCGCCCAGGTCTCATTGGTGGACGGCCATGGGGCTACGGCGCCCACCACTATCGAAGTCCTGTCGCTCCACGAGGCTTTGGGCCGCCTCGCGGAAATGGATCCACGGCAGAGCCAGATCGTGGAGCTTCGCTTCTTTGGTGGTTTGACGATTGATGAAACCGCGGAAGTCGTGGGCGCGTCCCCGGCCACGGTGAAGCGCGAGTGGCAAGTCGCGAAGCTGTGGCTACAACGCGAGATGGAAGGAAACTGAGAGCGTCGGCATGAGTCCGGAACAGTGGAAGAAAGTAAAGGCCATCGTTCAGGAAGCACTCGACCGTTCACCTTCCGAAAGAACCAGCTACCTGGACGCCGCGTGTGGGAGCGACGCTTCCTTACGCCAGGAAGTGGAGTCTCTCCTCGACTTCGATAAGAGCGGTCTTCTGGACAAGCCAGCGGCCGACGCCCTCGGTGAATTGCAGCCGACTGTGGACCGGACCCCAGCCGGGAACGCTTCCGACTTGCAGCTCGCAGCGGGCGATGTTCTCGCCGGCCGCTACCGGATCATCGACGCACTCGGTAAAGGAGGAATGGGAGAAGTCTATCGCGCACACGATCTGACTTTGGAACAGGATGTCGCACTCAAGTTCCTTCCCCAAGACTTCCAACAAGATCCGTCGCGCCTCGCGCGTTTCCGTAATGAGGTACGCACCGCCCGGGAAATCTCTCATCGCAATGTGTGTCGCGTCTACGACATCGGCGAGATACAGGGCCAGACGTTTCTCAGCATGGAGTACATCGACGGTGAGGACCTCGGTTCGCTCCTTCACCGCATTGGACGACTCCCCTCGGATAAGGCCGTCGAGGTCGCACACCAACTTTGCATGGGCCTAGCGGCCGCACACGAAAAGGCAGTCCTGCACCGCGATCTCAAGCCGGCGAACGTGATGATCGACGGCCAAGGCGCGGCGCGTATCACGGACTTCGGCTTGGCGGCGGCGATCGACGAAGTGGAAGGATCAGAGATTCGTGTGGGCACACCGGCCTACATGTCTCCCGAGCAATCCTCAGGTAAAGAGGTGACCGTCCAAAGCGACCTCTACAGTCTCGGCCTCGTGCTCTACCAGCTCTTCACCGGGAAACGCGCGTTTTCGGCCTCCACGCCGGAAGAGCTCGTACGATTGCAAAGAGATTCGACGCCGACCAGCCCATCGAGCCTGGTGGAGGGGATCGATCCGACGGTGGAACGCGCGATTCTTCGATGTCTGGATCCCGATCCGAGCCGAAGGCCCCCTTCGGCGATCGCCGTCGCGGCCGCTCTGCCCGGAGGGGATCCGTTGGCGGCGGCGCTTGCCGCCGGCGAGACGCCGTCCCCGGAGCTCGTCGCCGATGCCGGCGCGGTGGGTGGTCTCACGCCGGCGGTTGCTTGGGCTTGCCTGGCCGGCGTTATCACTATGGTTTTACTCTCGATCCCCGCGCACCAGATGGGAATGCAGAGTATGAACCGGCTCGTCCCGCTCTCCAAATCTCCCGAAGTCCTGCGCGAGCGAGCGAGCGAAATAGCCAATCGAATGGGTCCGAATCCGCCAGTCGACAGCACTTACGGTTTTTCATACAACGAGGACTATCTCGATTACCTCGAAGCGCAAGAACCCTCTCCCAAGAAATATGCTTCGCTCAGGACTGCGGAGCAGGGCGCGGTACGTTTCTGGTATCGGCAGAGCCCTTCTTACCTGGTGCCCCATCGGGTCACGCCTCCACAGTTCTTTCCCAAGGAATTCGATCCTCCGAACTCCGCTCCCGGAATGGTCTTGATCGAGCTGGATCTCGAAGGACGTCTGCGCAGATTCGACGCCGTGCCTCTGCGGACGAGAGAAGATGCGGCGCCCGAAAACATCGATTGGAGGCCTTTGTTCCTGGAAGCAGGCCTCGAGCTCAACGAGTTCTCGCCAACACCACCCGACCGCATTCCTGCCGTATTCGCCGACGAATTGGCGGCGTGGGATGGAACCTACTCCGGTATGAACACCCCGATTCGCATCGAGGCCGCCGGATGCCGGGGCCGCCCGGTCGCATTCGAAGTGATCGAGCCATGGAGCGAGCCCGAGGCCAAGTCGTGGGTGAGGCCTTCCGACATGTTGGGATCGTCATGGGGCAGCCTCATTCACATGTCAGTCTATGTTTTCGCTCTCGTTGCGGGGGCTCTCCTTGCACGCCGCAACCTGGGGGTCGGGAGCGGAGACCGGAGAGCCGCCATTCGACTGGCCCTGTTCACGTTCTTTCTCACGATGCTTCAGTGGCTATTCGCCGCACACCATGTGCCCACTCGAGAAGAAGTCGACCTCTTCCTAGGTGCTCTGTACGTCGCGTGTTTTACGTTCGCACTGGTGTGGGTGCTGTACATGGCCTTGGAGCCTTACGTGAGGCGAGTCTGGCCGCAGATGATGATCTCCTGGGTCCGACTCATGGCGGGGCGGTTCCGGGATCCTCTCGTGGGTAGGGACGTCCTGATTGGCTGCCTCGTGGGAGGCGCTACCGCCGTCCTCTGGCAAGCCGATGTCTTCGTTTCTGAGTGGCTGGCGTGGGGCGTACCTCGCAAATCCTATTCGGTGCCCGCGTTTCAGCTCGACATGCTCAGCGGTCTGAGGGAGTCTTTGGCGACCCTATTCTTGATCCCAGTCAATTCGCTGAAATCGACTCTTTTCTTCGTCGTGGTGCTTTTCTTACTCCGCCTACTGCTTCGAAGAACGTGGCTCGCTATCGCTGCCTACATGGCGCTCATGGTGACCGTTTACAACCTGGGAAGCTCGCCCATCGTACTTGTGTCGCACGCGTTCTACTTGGGGCTTTGGGTTTTCGTGTTGTTCCGTTTCGGCTGGATCAGTGCGATGGTCTCCATGCTGGTCGCCGATTTGTTGTTGCACTTCCCGTTGACGTTCGACTTCGCGGCATGGACCTCGAGTTCAGCATTTCCCGCGATCCTCGTGATCGCCGCGCTGACGATTTACGGCTTCAAGGTCTCCCTGGCGGGACGGCCGGCTTTCAAGGATTTGTTAGCGGATGCATGAGAAGTTTCGGGCTACTCCATCTTCCAGAAATGTTCGACACCAGCCCGTTCACTACGAAAGTTCATGGTTCCTCAGCTTCGAATAGGGACCGATTTTCGGCGGAGCCTGGGCACTCTATAATGGGGCATGGCAACGTTGCTTCTCCTGTTCATCGTGGTGCCGGTGGTCGAGCTGGCGCTCCTCCTCGAGATCGGGTCGCGCATCGGAACTCTCGATACCATCGCCCTCATCGTAGTGACGGGTTTCGTGGGTGCGGGGCTCGCGCGGTGGCAGGGGTTTCTCGTCTTGCGACGGATGCAAGAGCAAGTGGGGCGCGGCGAGCTTCCCGCCTCTTCGCTGATCGACGGCGTTCTCATTCTGATTGCCGCCGCATTCCTCGTGACTCCCGGGATTCTGACCGACGCCGTCGGGTTCGCTCTTCTGGTGCCGACGGTCCGCCTTCTGTTGAGACGGGCGGTACGCCGGCGCATCGAACAGAACATCGGGCGAGGCCAGCTTCGAGTCTTCGTGTCGGGAGAGCCTCCTCCGAGCGGAAGAGTTGCCAAGGGCGGGCCGGCGATCGACATTCGGCCCGAGCCGGACGACGACGCCCGGGACTAAAGAGCGCGACCCGGGTAACTAGAAGAATAGGTACCGTGACGAACTAGCCCTCGCCTTCTACGGCGTGTACCAGATCGGCGAAGTGTAGGCGCGCTCTTGCGTCGAAACCGGAGCACCCTCGGGGATCGGAACACCGAACCGGAACGCGTCGTAGGTCGACCAGCGTGGAGTTGGGATCTCGATGACGCGGGTGTAGTAGACCGCCTTTTGAGACGCATCGAAGTCGGGATCGGTCCAGACAGCGGCGAGGTCCGACGCCCCGATCGTATTGGTGAAATTTGCCGTGGCGACGTCGACGGTGTTCCCGACCGCTGGTAGCTTCCCGTTCTTGCCCGGCTTGCGATCGCCAGACCATGCGACGTCGTAGACCTTCTCGTGCGTGTTTCCACCGGCGTCCATCCAGCCCTTCACGATCTGGATGCGGTCCAGGTTGCCTCCGATCGGGTCCTTGATGGCGTAAACCATGAAGCTCGGCGCTCCGCTACCGGCACGCGCCGGCAGATCGCCGCCCATGGGGACACCCTTCGAATAACCGGCGAAAGCTGGCGTGCGGCTATTGAGGTCCGTCGCCGTGAAGTCCCAGCCGCCGAAGAAGCGCACACCCATGCGGCTACCGGTGGTGGCGTAGGTTTCCTTGCGCTCCATCGCGTCGAAGATCGCTTCGCGCGTGTTCTCGGTCGCCCACACCGCGGCCAAGCCGGAGGCGGCCAACTGCCAACCGTCGATCCCGCGTTTGCCGTCCGGGGACTTCATCATCGGGTGCGTCATACGGTGCGGGCTCGGCTCGTAGCCGGTGTGCTTGCCAAAGAAGTTGTCTTCCTGGGCGGTGGCGAGAGCAGTGTGGCTATCGGTCGAGCCGATCTGGCCGAACTTGTACGGGTTCGTGCCGAGGCGCGATTCAATGACGAGGCCACGCTTCAATGCCTCGCGGGCATACTCCCCGGCGAGCATGGCGTCGGTCTTGATCTCGGAGAGGTCGAGATTACCGACATCCCAGGTCTCGTAATCCGCGAACTCGTCGTCCGGCGATAAGAACGAGTGTGTCTCGCCGTCACCCTTGATCTGGGTCGTCTCGTAGAGCGGCTCCCAACGGCGACGCTCGGTGACGTAATCCTCGTCGAGCGCCCTGCCGTTCCACTGAGCGTCCATCGGGAACATGATGCCGTTCGAGAGATTGCCGTTGTGAGCAATGGCAAGGACGTCGCCACCGGTCTTCTCTTCGAAGTTCGCCAACCACTTCCAGAGGTCGCGTGGATCGGGACTGCCTAACGGCGGCATGGTCGTGTAGGCAACCATCTGCGAAGCCTTCGCGGCATCATCACGATAGATGACGACCCGGTGCATGTTGCCACCTTTGATCAGCGAGGTCCATTCGAAACCGATGAAGGCGGTGAATTTTCCGGGATCGTTGAACTCCTCAGCCGCTGCGATGGTGTCGTCCCACACGAACTTGTATATCTTGGTATCGGGCGCATACACCAGCCCTTCCGGGAACTTGCCTTGTGAGAACAAACCGATAAGCTCGAGCGCGACGCTGACGCCGTCGCCCGCTTGAATCCGTTCGTACCAGTCCCGACCGGTGGGATCGGCCAGGATGTGCGGCTTGCCCGCGTACAGATCCGGAAAGAGGCCCATGTTGTCGGAATGATCGGCGATGACCAGCCAGTCTAATGGGCGGGACAGCCTCACCGGCAGGCCGGCTGAAGCGATCACTTCTTCGCCGCGTGCGAATCGATAAGCATCGCGAAGGCCGAGCCGGTTCCCGAACGCGCCTGCGTCCATCGAGAGAGAAGTGTGAAGATGCGAGTCGCCCCAATACGGACGGCTCGCGAACCCGCGCTTGGCGTAGGGAGAATAGGTCTTACCCGGATAGGCGTTCGACAGTACCTTCTCTGCGTCGGGCGGCGCGGGCAATTGAGCCGACGTCGGGGTCGCGACCGCGGTAAGAGCAACTACGGTAAGAGCAACTACAACTATGAGCCTGCTTAGCTTCTTCACTACGTCAACCTCCACCTGCGGAATAACTGCTTAGAATGAACTTGCTTGCCAATCTCGTCCGGGCGAAATTCAGGGGAGACCTTACTCCATCTTCCAAAAGTCGATCCCCGAAGCCTGCTTGCCGACATCGATAGACGCTCGCGTCTCGAAAGTCTGGAGATCGATGACGTCCACCGTCCCCGGATCGTCACTGACTCCTTCGATGGAGACGAAAGCGAAGCGGTTGTCGGGACTCACCGTCACACCGTGCGTGATCCGGCGGCTCGCGGGAACGCTGGCTAGCTCCTTCCCGGTCTCGAGATCCCAGATCGCGGTGGAGTTGTTCGGCTTGCAGGTCGCGAGGACCATCTTGCCGTTCGGCGTGACCGCCAGGTTGTAAGGCCCTTTCTGGGTGTGAAACCGCCGCGTAATCTTCCAATCGTTCAGACTGACTTCGGCGATCTGGTTGGCCCCTTGAAGCGCGACGTAGATGTAGGGTTTTGTCGGATGAGGCTGCACCCACGTGGGTTTCACGACCGCCATCTGGTGATCCTCGCCATGGTGAACGGGAGCCGCCGTATCGTCCTTGGTGAGATGGAGCTTCCGGCCCACCTTCAGCTGCATCACATCGATCTCGTAAAGCGTATCGTCCATCATGCCCACCGAGTAGTGAAACTTCCCGTCCGGGCTGGCTCGGGAGCCATGGGGCATCATGCCTTGTTCGATCTGCGCGATCTCGGTCATGGAGGCGGTGTCGATGACTGAGACGGTGCTGGGCTCCATGTCTCCGTGGAGATTGAAATTGACGACGAACATCAAGCCTGTGGTTCGGCTGATGTCCATGGTGGCGGGAAACAATCCCGCCTGGACGTCACTGACGGAAACGTCGTCCCCCGTCTCGTACTTGAAGACCGATCCGTATGGTAGTCCATGCGCGATGGATACGTACCAATACCGACCGCTGGGTGATACGCGAATCCCGTGTGGCCCTTCGGTCTCGGTGGGAAAGACACCGACCTCGATGGTCTTGACGACTTCTCCACCTTCGGGACCGAACTTCACCAAGTGGACAGTGTCTTCGGACTCCGCTGCGACATAGACGTAGTAATTCTTGTCCACGGGATCGCCCGCACCGTGTATCGAGGTCTCGTCGAGCCACGCCGCCGCCGCCACCACGATCGCCCCGAAAAGGGCGAGCAGCCTTCGGTATCTCATGGGCTCGCGGGGTCCTTTTCATCATCGGGGGATACCAAGCGAACCGCCCAAAGCCCGCTGTGGAAGTCGGAGAAGAAGATGGTGCCCTTGTGGGGTTGCGGTCCCCAGGCCATGGGTGAATTCGGTACATAAGCTTCGGGATCGTCGGAATAAAAACGCCCCATCTCCCGACCCTGGGCGTATAGATCGCCCAGCAGCTCACCCGAGACATCGAGCACGCGCAAGCCTCCCTGGTAGTAAGCCGCGTACAGAATCTCCTGGTCCCAATCGATCCAGTAGTTGTGTACGCCGTAATCCCCTACTTTGTAGCGAGCAACTTCCTTGGGATCCTCGAAATCGTCGAACTCGACAACGTGGATCCAACCACCCATCCGAGTGGGTAGTTTCAACCCCGAGTTGAATGGCTCATCCTCCGGAATTCGAGGATTTGGAAACGAGGTCTCGTCGCCTCCGAAGACGTAAAACTTTCCGGCCGACTTGCTCTTGAGCGGCCACACTGCGTGGTTCCAGCGGGTGATCTGATCGGCGCGGCCCATCTCGACGGGGCGAGCCGGGGAGCCACCCTTCCCTCCCCCGCCGACATCGACCAGGATCAATCCATCCGTCCTTCCGGCTTGATAAGCGATGCCGTCGTGTACCCAAACGTCGTGCACCGAGCGGCCAGGACTGCTGGTCTCGAAGCGGCCAACGCGCGTGGGCTTGGTCGGATCTTCAATGTTGATCACGTCCCAGCGCCGGCCGTTGTTCACCGCATAGACGTGGTTGTCGTAGACGAAGACGTTGTGGACACCGCCGGTGAGTTGATCGTCGAAGGTGGAAAGGATCTGGACGTCCCGCGGATTGCTCACATCGAGGATGACGATCCCGTTCCGGCGGTTCGACGCACCTTCTCGACTAATGACACAGATACGCCCGTCCTCGGAAACCTTGACGTCATTCACCGTGCGCGCGTCTACTTGCACCGTGTCGATGAGCTCCATGTTGGCGGGATCGGTGACGTCATAGAAGTACGCATTGCCGGGCCCGTTCCAACTTCCAATCACCGCGTAGTCGCGACCGTCCGCGCCTTCCCAAATCCACAGGTCCGATGTCCGGTGATCTGGAACTCGTGCCTCACCGACGAACTCGAATTTCCGTGCGACGTCTCGCTGCGTGATCCGAACGCTTTCCCGGGCCACCGCCTCGCCCGACATCGCGACAACGGTATAAATGCCTTGCTGCTCCGCCACGAAGCGACCATCGTCGAGTATCATCGCCGCGGCTCCGGCGCCCAAAGACTCCGGGTGTGCCGGGTCGGGGCGATTTCGAAGAGAGAACGCAACCGGCACACTGGTTACGACCTTGCCCTGCGCGTCCTTGGCCACCGCCTGGAAACGGATCACGTCCCCGGTGCGGGCCTCCCGTTGAGAAGCGGTGAGCTCGATCGAGTGAACTGGGTTTGGTTCCACCTCGAACGTCAACGTCGCGCTGACGTTGTCCGCGGTGGCGGTCACGGTCGCCGTCCCAGGCACGAGCCCGGTCAGGTTTCCGAAGCCATCGGTTTCGGCAATCGCGGTGTCGCTGACTCCAAGCGTCGGAGCGATGTCGTGCCGTTCCCCCCCGCTCTCATCGACCCCGCTGACGCGAACCGGTATCGTTGTGCCCGCATACACCGTGGACGGGACGTCTACGATCTCGAGGCTGATAAGCGGAGGCACCGGCACGGTGACCTCGAGCTTTCCCCGAATACCCGCATCGAGAAACCCGGTGTAGCTGTCGGGCTCACCCTCTATGCGTTCCTCAGGCGACAGCGCGGTCACTCCGTGCTCCCCCGGTCGAACAGCCTTGACCAGGCCCCCAGGGGTCACCTCGAGATAGATTCGGCTCCCAAAAAAAAGAACCTGAGCGTCGGGTAGGACGTTACCTTCCGCGTCCTTGACCACCGCCTTGAGCTGCGCCGTTTCGCCCACCTTGAGCGTCAAGGTCGAGGGCTCGATCTCTACCGTCGCGGGTGCCTGCGCCAAGAGAGCAGTCGGAGTTAAGGCAGCCAAAGCGACCATCAAAAGAGCTGTGGCGAATCCCTTCATATTCTTCCTCCAATTTTTGGGGTCGTCCGGGCCGTACCTTACACCCTTAGGCGGGCCCTGAAAAGCCTGAAAAAAACCGCAGCGAGGCGGCGGCGCGACCTGCAAGACCTGCAAGATAAGATAGGATGACAGACGACGACGACCAACATGAGCCTCAGCTTCACCCAGTATTGGCCCCTCCTCTTCATGTTGGTGGTCCCCTTCGTGTGGTGGATCCGGGTCCGCACCGCAACCGGGCTTACCCCTAGGCATCTGAGGCTTTCCGCTTTCGCGCGCTCCGCCGTCATCGTGCTTCTCGCTCTCGCGATCATGCGCCCGGTTTGGAATCGCACCGGGGTGTGGACATCGGTGGTCTACGTGCTCGACGTCTCCCGTAGCGTGTCCCCGGCCTTCGTTGACTCCGCGATACGGTGGATGGCTCAGGCGACCGAAGAAGGCGGGCCGCAGCATGCGCGCTACGTGGCCTTTGCGGCGGAGCCGGTTGTCGTGGAAGTCCCGGAGGAAATCCGAACGCTATCCGTGTCCACCGGCGAGCCCAACACAAGTTCGGCTGGACTTGCCCAAATCGTCCAAAGCTCCACCAACATCGAGAAAGCGCTCGGACGGGCGCTGCAACACTTCGCGCCGCATACCCTCAAACGCTTAGTACTGCTCACCGATGGTAACGAGACCGCGGGGGATCTAACCAAGGCCCTGGGGCTTGCCAAAGGAGGGGGGGTACGCGTGTTTGCCCTGCCCGCCACCGTGCGAGCCGAAACGGACTCCTGGATCGAGGCGATCGCCGTACCGGAGGAAGTGAGAGCCGACGAGCCGGTGGAAGTCGAAGTACAAGTATTCAGCCGAGTGGTCAATGAGAGGCCGATCGTGCTGCGACGCTCCGGCGAGGTCATCGCGCAAAGGGGTCTGGAATTGAAGCCCGGGTCAAACCGTAGCACGTTCGAGGTCCGCTTCCCGGATCAAGGCCTGGTCACACTGCAAGCGCGCCTCGGAGTGGATGGAATCACCTTCCCCAAGAACGAGCATTATTCGAGATCGGTTTGGGTGAGCGGCCCGGCGCGGGTTCTCTATGTCGAGGGCCATGCCGCAAGCGCGCACTACCTCGAAAGAGCTCTTGTGGCTTCGGGGATCGAAGTGGACACAGTTCCCCCAAGCGCCCTCTCCGCAAAGTCGAGCGACCTAACGGACTACGACGCGGTCATCCTTAGCGACCTACCTCCTCAAAACCTCAACGACGACCTGATGCGCGCTATCGAGAGTTACGTCCGCGATGAGGGTGGCGGACTCGTTTTCGCTGGGGGCGAGTCCAGCTACGGCAAGGAGGGCTATTCCGGATCGCCGGTCGAGAAGGTCTTGCCAATTTGGTTTCGCGTCGAAGAAGAACGAAAGGATCTCGCACTTGTCATCACGCTCGACAAGTCCTACAGCATGAGCGGCGACAAGATGGAGCTGGCCAAGGAGGCGACCTTGGCGGCCCTCAGTCTTCTTCAAGACACGCACCGTTTCGGTTTGGTGACTTTCAACTGGGATCCCTATGTGACGGTGCCACTGCAACTCGCGGAGAATCGCTCCGAGATTCAAGATGAAATCCGTCGCGTGCAAGCGAGCGCCCAAACGAACATCTTCCCTGCGTTGAGAAGCTCCTTTCGCCAACTGACAGGCTCCGATGCCAAGATCAAGCACATCATTCTGTTATCCGACGGCAAGACTTACCCCGACGACTACCAAGGCCTCGTCGCTCGCATGGTGGAAGCCGACATCACGATCTCGACGGTGGCTGTCGGTGAAGAAGCGGATCGCGATCTCCTGGCGGAAATAGCCGAATGGGGAAAAGGTCGAACCTATTACATCGAGGACGCGGCGCGCGTTCCACAAATATTCATCGAAGAGACCCAGATCGCGGTCCAGGCGACGCTCGTCGAGGAGCCATTTCAACCGGTCTTGAGTCGACCCATCGAGGCGTTGATGGGAATCGATTTCTCGACCGCTCCCCGGCTACGGGGCTACGTCAGTACACAACCGAAAGACACCGCCGAAGTCATACTCGAATCCGATTCCGGAGCGCCGATCTTGGCGCGGTGGCAATACGGGCTCGGCAAAACCGTGGCCTTCACGTCCGACGTCAAGAACCGCTGGGGAGTCGAGTGGCTAAGCTGGCCGGGCTACGGAAAATTCTGGTCTCAGCTCGTTCGCGAAACGTTGAGAGCTCCTCCCCGGCCTGAGTTGGAATTCCGCGTCCGCCGCGAGGGCGAAGAGGCGTTGATCAGCCTGACCGCCGTCAACGACGAGGGGCGCCACATCGATGAGCTCAAGCCGGAGGTCGAGATCATCGACCCGAAGGGCAAGCAGAAACGCATGCCGTTACCCCAGGTGGGACCCGGCGCTTATCAAACCCGCGTGCCCCTTGCCGCTTGGTCTGACTCGGCCTACATCTTTAATATAAAGGAGCCCGCAACCGAGGCGAGCCGGGCGCTCTACTACGAATACCCCGACGAATATCGATTCTACCCGCCTCGCATCGAGCTGCTGCGCACCGTCAGCGAGGAGACCGGAGGAAAGCTCAATCCTGATATCGAGGAAATTTTCGCAGACTACGGCGAGACAGTTTCCAGACCGGTCGAATTATGGCCGCTTCTTGCCATGCTCGCCCTCGTCGGCTACCTACTCGACATCGCGATCCGCCGGGCGCCGTGGGTTTGGGAGAGGCTGGAGTCTAGCAGTAAGGCTGGTTAGTGCCCGATGAATGGGCGCGACCATTGCCGTAACCACATGACACGACCGCCGTTGCAAGATCGGCCCCCCCGATGGTAGCCTTGACGCTCGGTTAGGTTGGAAACTATTTGATGGCCATCCCGGCCCACACGCGTATCGGTTCCTACGAAGTCGTCTCCCCACTTGGTTCTGGCGGCATGGGTGACGTGTATCGAGCGAGGGATACAAACCTTCGCCGCGACGTTGCCATCAAAGTGCTGCCAGATGAATTCGCCAAAGATCCTGAGCGCCTCGCTCGGTTCGAGCGTGAGGCACGTATCCTCGCCTCGCTAAACCATCCGAACCTCGCGGCGGTATACGGTCTAGAGAAATCCGCGGACCTCGTCTACCTCGTGATGGAGCTGGTACCCGGCGAGACTCTCGGTCAAAAACTGAACCACGGTCCGCTCGACCCTCGGCTCTCGCTCAACCTGTTTCATCAGATCGCTCAGGGTTTGGAAGCGGCCCACGATAAGGGCATCATCCATCGAGACCTCAAACCGGAAAATATCAGGATAACCCCGGAGAAACGCGTCAAGGTCCTGGACTTCGGTCTCGCGAAGGCGTTCGCGCCACAATCTGAGGAGAAGAACGCAAAGTCCGCCACCGCGACATTCCAAGGAAACAGTCACGGCCTGATCATGGGAACCCCCGCCTACATGAGCCCCGAGCAGGCCCGAGGACAGTCGCTCGACAAGCGAACCGATATCTGGTCGTTCGGGGTGTGCTTGTACGAAACGCTCGCTGGTCGTCACCCATTCCAGAGAGAGACCGTTTCCGATGTCATCGCAGCGATCCTCGGGAGCGAGCCGGACTGGAACCTACTACCGAAATCGACTCCTCGTGGCGTGCGGAGGCTCATCAAAACGTGCCTTCAAAAAGACACCGATCAGCGCCTTCATGATATTGCCGATGCGCGGATCGACATCGGCGACGTCGTCTCGGTAGCCTCCGGCGCCACCCCCATCGACATCGAGCCGTCTCCGAACTGGCTGAAGAAAGTGCTTTGGCCGGTAGGGATCATCGCAGCAACGCTCCTCGTCGGCCTCGCGATCCGCGGTCTGGTCCCGAGCAGCGAATCAAACGTCCGGCCCATGCGACGGTTCACCATGGGCCTTCCACCGACGATCCCGTTGGCTGTTGGCTCTGGGCCGGCGCTAGCTCTTTCACCGGACGGAACTCGCTTTGTTTATGCCACGCGGCGAGGCGGCAAATCGCAACTGTACCTACGCAACATGGACGATCTCGAGCCGACTCCGATCCCGGGTACCGAAGAAGGGCTCGGTCCTTTCTTTTCTCCCGACGGAAATTGGTTGGGCTTCTTCGCCGCGGGGAAGTTAAAGACGGTGCCACTTGCCGGCGGGAGGGCAATTACTCTTGCCGACAGTCCGAGTCCGCGAGGCGCAAGTTGGGGCCCGGACGGCACGATCGTGTTCGCCCCGCTTACGGTGAGCGGGCTATCGACGGTTTCCACGACCGGTTCTGGTCTTAGCGTTCTGACATCACTGGGCTCGGTAGAAGGCGAGAAGAGTCACCGCTGGCCCAGTTTCCTTCCCGGCGGAGAGACTGTCCTCTACACCAGTTGGACAAACGGACGTTACGACATCGAAGCGGTTTCGATGAAAACCCGTGAACACAAGACGCTCATCGAAGACGGTGCGTACGGCCGTTACTCACCGACCGGGCACCTGGTGTTCGCCCGCGCCGGATCGCTCTTCGCCACCCATTTCGATCCGTCGAGGCTCGAGATCGGAGAACCCGTCGAGGTCGTCGAAGGCGTCATGATGGATTCGCAAACGGGCGCCGCATTTTTCAGCTTCGCCGACGACGGGCTGATGGTGTATGCGCCCGGCGGTGCCCACCCACCTCATTCCGGTGGGACCGGAGTCTTGCTGTCGGTGGATCGCCAGGGCGTAGCGCGCCCGCTCGCTCCGATCCAGAGAGCCTTTCAGCTTCCGCGCATGTCACCGATCGATCCAGGACGCTTGATCGCCACCATCACCGAAGGAGGTAAGACAGACGTTTGGGCGTACGAGATCGGGCGCGGGGCGACGACGCGACTCACGTTCGAGGCAAGCAACGGGGCCGCAGTGTGGACACCCGATGGGAAGCAGATCACCTTCGCCTCCGATCGGGTCGGCTCTTTCAGCCTTTTTGCCAAGCCCGCCGACGGAAGCGGTAAGGCAGAGCAGCTCCTCGAAAGCGCCTACCCACAGTTCCCTAGTTCCTGGTCACCGGATGGGCAATACCTTGCGCTGACTGAAATCCACCCTTCTTCCGGTTTGGATATCCTCCTCTTGAAGAAGGGCACCGCGCAACCCGAGCCCGTCATGGCGAGTACGTACAACGAAAGCGGCGCGATGTTCTCGCCAGATGGTAAATGGATTGCGTACGTCTCCGATGAATCGGGCCAAGACGAGGTCTACGTACGGGCTCATCCGAGCGGTGGAAAATTTCAAATTTCCGGCGATGGCGGGACCGAACCGGTCTGGGCCCGCAACGGGCGAGCGCTCTTCTATCGACGCGGAGATTGGGTAATGGCGGTCGGCGTAGAAGCGCAGTCAGAGTTCAAGGCAGGCAGACCGCAGGCACTCTTCGAGGCTCCTTACGACGAGGCCGGGGCCGCCAATTCCAACTACGACACGACCGCGGACGGTGGCTTTGTGATGGTTCGGAGTGAGCAAGAGTCGGAGGCGGCGCGACTGCTCGTCGTGACCAACTGGTTCGAAGAGTTGAAACGCCGCGCACCGAGAGACTAGGGGCTTTGATGATCGCTGGCCTTCCCTGGACCGCCTGGCTGCTTTGGATCGCCGCCATCGGCTTGGGCTTGGCGATCGAGCTCGTGTTCTACTTACGCCACCAACGCGGCGCCGAGGACGAATCGAACTAGGCTTATGGCGTCCGCCACTATCATCGCCGTTCTCGTCGTCTACCTCGTCGTCCTCCTTGTCATCGGTGCTTGGGCGAGCCGCGACTCGACGACCGTAGCCGGCTACTACCTTGCCGAGAAGCAACTCCCCTCTTGGGTGATCGCCTTCAGTTCAAATTCCACCGGCGAAAGCGCTTGGCTGCTCCTTGGGCTCACCGGCATGGGCTACATGATCGGAATCCATGCCGTTTGGATTGTGCTCGGTGAAGTCTTGGGTGTCGCTCTCGGCTGGGCGTACGTCGCGCTCCCCTTCAAGGAGTACACCGACCGTTACGATTCCATCACCGTCCCCGACTATCTGGAGAGCCGCTTCCGCGACCGGCACCACGTCATCCGACTGGTGAGCTTCGTCATCATCTTTACCATGGTTACCGCCTATACGGCCGCACAACTCACTGCATCGGGAAAAGCCTTCAGTTCCTTTCTCGGAACGAGCTACACCGGGGGCGTGCTCATAGGTGCCGCCGTCATTCTTTATTACACTTCGGTGGGCGGCTTCAAAGCGGTCGCGTACAGCGATTTGCTGCAGGGCATCCTGATGTTCGGCGGCCTTCTAGTGCTCCCCATCGTTGGCATCGCGGCTGCCGGCGGATGGGGCGAGACGATGTCGCAGCTGCACTCGCAAGATCCCAACCTGCTCTTACCGATGGGAGAGCTCGGATTTTCCACCGCCGGCGTAATAAGCGCCTTGAGCTTCGTCGGGATCGGCTTCGCGTTTCTCGGCGCCCCGCAGCTCCTCACACGCTTCATGGCCGCCAAGAACCGAGGCGAGATCGTGCGGGGAAGTCTCCTCGCCATCATTTGTATCATCGTGTTCGACACCGGTGCGGTTCTCGCCGGCATGGCCGGTCGCGTCTTGTTCCCGAGCCTTTCTGATCCGGAGACCATCCTGCCCACCATGAGCACCGAGCTCTTCCCCGCTATCTTCACTGGCGTGTTCCTGGTTATCGTTCTCGCGGCGATTATGTCGACGGTGGATTCGCTGCTGATACTGGCTTCGTCCGCGGTGGTGAGAGACGTGGTGCAGAAGATCTTCCATCCCGATCTTTCCGAGGCTCGACTGTCGCTTTACGGGAAGCTCACCACGGTCGTGATCGGCGCCGGGGCGTTGGTATTCGCTCTCAGTGAGGTCCGCATGATCTTCTGGTTCATTCTTTTCGCGTGGTCGGGCTTGGCGTCGGCGTTTACCCCGGTCGTTCTCTGCTCACTCTTCTGGAAGAGAACCACTAGGGCGGGCGCCATCGTCGGGATGGTGGCCGGGTTTCTCACCGCGGTGGTCTGGGTGATCGCTTTGAAGCAGCACTTCTACGACCTTTATGAGATGATCCCGGGGTTTGCGGCGGGATTCCTAGCAACGATTGTCGTCAGTCTCCTCACCGAACCACCGGAGGGAGCGGACGAAGAATTCGAAGAAGTTTGGCGGACCATAGGTCAAGACCCAGGGGGTTAGCATCAATGGGAAGAGTTGCTGTAGTTATCGTATTTCTCTCTACTATTTCTTTCGTTTCTTGGGCGGTCGAGCCTCCAGCCGACGCCGAAAAAAACTGGGGGCAGTGGCGAGGCCCCTCGGCCACGGGCGTCTCACCAGATGGCAATCCGCCGATCGAGTGGAGCGAAACCAAGAATGTGCGCTGGAAGATCGAGATCCCCGGCAAGGGATACGGAACACCGGTCATTTGGGGAGATCAACTCTTCGTTCTAACCGCCGTCTCCGTCGGGGAGCAGGCGGCGCCGGAACCTGAACCCGAAGAGGGTGGCGAGCGCAGGAGAAGACCGAATATCACACCCTCGATGCAGAAGTTCGTCGTCATGGCGATCGATCGCCGAGACGGATCCATCCTTTGGGAGAAAACGGCCCGCGAAGAGACTCCTCACGAAGGCACTCACCCTGACGGAAGCTGGGCCTCCGCCTCTGCGATCACCGACGGCCAACACGTTTACGCCTACTTCGGCTCGCACGGACTGTACTGCTTCGACATGAACGGCAATCTTGTTTGGGAAGTCGACCTCGGCGAAATGAAGACCCGGCGAGGCTTCGGCGAAGGCAGTTCGCCGGCGCTTCACGGCGACAAGCTGGTGGTGAACTGGGACCACGAAGAACAATCCTTCATCGTGGCGCTCGACAAGACCACCGGAAAAGAGCTTTGGAGAACGAACCGCGACGAAATCACATCCTGGTCTTCGCCCCTGATCGTCGAGCACGGTGGCAAGGCGCAGGTGATCACCAGCGCGACCAACCGCATCCGAAGCTATGACCTCGAGACCGGAAAACAGATTTGGGAAGCGGGTGGGATGACCGTCAACACGATCCCGACCCCGGTCGCCGCCGACGGCATGGTCTACGCAACGAGCGGATTTCGTGGCAGTGCGCTGCTTGCCATTAACCTAGCGGACGCCAAGGGAAACATCGACGGGTCGGGAGCCATCGCGTGGAAGTACGACCGAGACACGCCCTACGTGCCGTCACCTCTCCTCTACAAAGACGCGATCTATTTCTTCAAGGTGAACTCGGGGATTCTTTCCTGCTTCAACGCAAAAACAGGAGAGCCCTACTACGGCCCACAACGTCTTGGAGACGTGATGAACGTCTACGCCTCGCCGGTCGCAGCCCAGGACCGTGTCTACATCACCGGACGCGGGGGCACGACGTTGGTGATCCGGCATGGACCCAAGTTCGAGGTGCTAGCCACCAACGATCTGGACGACCACATTGACGCGTCACCGGCGGTCGTGGGCGACACGATTTATCTACGGGGACACAGGAATCTCTACGCTATCGCGGAGGAATAGGGGCGGCGCGGAGGGTCGCCGCTAGGGCTCGGCCGCGAGAGGCACCAATCTTCCGCTGGATGAACGCCGCACCAAACGTTCGCTCCGCGGTCAGACGATTGTGCGGCCCGCAGTGAAGCCGCAGATTCCTCTCGTCGTGGCTGCCACCTAACGCAAAGGCCCGCAGGTGCTCAATCTGGAGCCCAGTCCGCGCCCGGCATCGAGTCCCGTCCCGCCCCCGGAACTCACATCGGTGACCCGCCCTCTCGTGGACCAATTCGCGGACGTGCGGAGGAATGTAACGAGATCGGGCAGGAACCTTGCCCGGGCAAGGTTTGTCGCCGTCTCTCGATTTCCGCAGTAGACGCCGTGCACGCTGTCGCTTCAGGTCCTTCTTGTCGAGCGCGATGTCCATCGCCCGCTCCATGATCTCGGCCATGTGTTGGAGGGGGTTCTCGACGCCGAGAACCTCCGCCAGACGCTCGAACTTGTCTCTGAAATTTCGGTCCGCGGCGAATCGGAAATTGAACACCTCCGGCCGCGCCGGCTCGAGGATAGTCGGTGACACCCGGGGAGTCGGTCGGACTATCGGTGTTGGGGCCGGTTCCCTCAGAGGCCTGGCGACAGATGGCGCCTTCCGAATCGACGCAGCAAAGACCGCCTTCGGCCGAAGCGCGACGAGGTATTCGTCGACCTCACGTTTCGTCATCCCGGCGCAGTCGCGTAGAAACCTCTCCACGTTGTCCTCCCGAAGATGCGGTGCGAGCAATCCAGCGAGCGTAAGGCTTACCCGGTTCTCCGCCAATGCAACGAGTATCTGAGGAAAACGCAATGCAACATTCGCCACCTGAATCCGCCGGGCGACCGAACCCTCGCTAAGGTTCAAGCGCTTGGTGCAGTACGCAAAGAGATTCCCGTACCCACATTCCAGATGGCCCTTCCTTCTCGACATCTCACTAATGTGAGCGATGACGAGCGCAATGTTTCGCTTCTCGGCACGGACCAATTTTTCGGTGGAGTGATCAAGCTCCTCCGTCGAGAGACTCTCGAGTTTCTCAAAGTACGTCTTCACTTTTTCGATCATGAGTATCGCCCCCTCTTTCTAATATACGAGTGGCTTTTGAGTGTGTCTGAACGACGGTTAGACGGAAGCCAAAGCACCAAAGTGAAAAAGATGCTGAAAGTTTGCGGGGAGGATGCGAGAGGAAACCGGAGCGTGCTAGGAAAGTATTTTCGTTAGCGTTCTATTGCTTAACGAAATTGTTGAGCGAAACCTGTCAAGTCCTTTTTTGACTTTTTCGGCTGTAACTCTTACCTCACCGGGCCCAAGTAGCGGTCCAGCCAGTTGAGGGTTTCTTTGATGAGCTCCGTCCGCGGTACAGAGTGTCCTTTTTCATACACGAACATCTTCTTGTGCTCTGGCGGTGTTCCAAGAAGTTCGAAGAACGGCTTTTGGGAAGTCTCGAGAGGGAAGAAAAAGTCGTAACGACCATTGAGCATCAGGACCGGGACCGTTGCGCGCGGGAGGAAGTTGAAAGGATCTACTTCCGGCTGCGCCCTCTGGAGCATTAGCCCCGCCACATACAGGACTCCGACTTTGAACCTCTCCTCGACCGCCAACATGATGGGTCCCATCGCGCCTCCCCAGCTAACGCCAAAGTACGCAAGGTTGTCGGCGTCAATATCTTCACGGGTTTCAAGGTAGTCGATCGAACGCTCTAGATCTTTCCCCCACTGGATAACGTGTTCCTTGTAGAAGTTCGTCTCGTTCTGGTAGTCCGACTTCAGGCCATCCCCGCGTTCGTAGGTGCCTTTGTAGATGGGCCATATGAACGCCCGGCCGCTCTTGAGGATGAAGTCGGCCCGTCGCGGCCTCAGAGACTCACTCGACCTGGTGTGAATGGCGCCAGAGCCGGGAAAAAAAACAACCGCTTGATACGGTGGGCTTCCTGACTTCGGCAAAAAAAGATAGGCGAACATTCGCTCGTTTCCGTACCCGGCGTCGAAGGACACCTTTTGTCTCACCCAGTCTTCAGCACTTTGATCCTCGTACTCGATCTCGGCCTTCAGGTCTGTCTTGTCGTACGCATAAAGCCGTTTATAGACGTCGAAGATCTCGTCAGAAACTGGTTTTTCCTGGCGGTAGTCACGATAGGGAACTTCTACACGTGCTGCGAAAGTCGTCAGATCTTCAGATGTGCCAATGGACTTCATGCACCGAAATCCATTAATGGGAGAACGATCAAACGGATCCTGGGCATTGGCGTCGTTGAACATGTATACGGCATCACTCCACCCGCCGCCCAAAACGAAGCGTCGGCCTCGCGTGTCCTCGTTCTGACACCACTCCCGCACATTCCCGGCCATGTCGTAGCTACCCAAGCCACTCATGCCGCGATGACTTCCCACCGGAGCCGGCCCGTCGCCGAAATTGCTGAGGGGAACTAGCTCACCACTCAACCACGCAGTCGAAGCTTTGTTCCAATGAAAAATTGTCGGAAGGGCCTTGCCAGCATACTCGGCGTAAGCCGCGGCCTCGTACCAACTAACACCCGTCACGGGATAATCATCTTCACTTTCCGAGTGGTCGCCAGCCTCCCAAGTGGCTGGCCCCGGCCTTCCGGTTGCGTCCACGAATTCGGCCATGGCCTCTTCGAACGAGAGAATGGATCCCTCTTTGGTGAAGTCGTGCTTCCAATATTCGCGCTTCTCGTATCCCCCAGCATCGACAAATTTCTTGAAATCCGCGTTTGTGACCTCGTATTTGTCGATGAAATAGTCCTCTAGTGGGCCGGGATCGAGATGCTCTAGACCGACGATGAAAAGCTCACCGTCACCCACAGCTCGAACCATTCCAGCAGGAACCGTCGATTCCTCGTCCAGAGAAATGTTCACGTCGCGGCGAGCAGCACCCTCTACGGTGGCAAAGCCTTCCTTCGCTATCTTGAACTCAAACACACTTCTAGGAACCCTGTGTCCAGCGAGCGGAGTCTCACCCACGTAGCGCCAGTCGCTCTCCCCCGCTTTATACGCTCTGACGTGAACGGCGGCACCAGCTGGGGCGGTCTCGAAGGATACTTCTCGCGTGAAATCCCGAAAAAATCCTGCGAGGGTTGGATCTTCGGGTAGGTGTTCTTCCGCCTGCACCGCGAGTTCGAAAGCAGGGAACAACTCGTCTTGCTCCGCCAACTCCATGATCCGTGGTAGTTGCACTCTCGCCCAACGCAACTCGCTCGTCGCTTGAAGAAACCAAATCGCTCCCACCGCCGGGGCGAAGATGAGCAAGAACGCCAACAAGAACTTCCACCGGCTTCTCTTTTTTGGAGGCTCCTCGTCAACGACCGCCTGCAGCTCCGTCGTCGTCTCCTCCGAAAGCGCGTCGATCGCGTTACCGACATCGAGCGCCGTCTGGAAACGTTCGTCGGGATTCTTCTTCAAGCACCAATCAACGATTTGCTCGAGGCTCGAGGGAAGGTTGGTTTTTTTCTTAGAGAGCGGCGGCGGTTCCTCCTTGAGGATTGCAGACATGACGACGCCGGCGGACTCTCCATGGAAGGCCCTTTCGCCGGTCAGCATTTCATAGAGGATGGCACCGAAGGAGAACACATCCGATCGTTGGTCGGCGGATTGGCCGCGTACTTGCTCGGGAGACATGTACCCGACGGTTCCCATGATGGTTCCGGGTTCGGTAGCGCGCGTCTTGGTGGCCGCTGCTTCCCCACCTCCCTCTTCGGCTTGTTTGGCGAGACCGAAGTCGAGAACCTTGAGCTTCCCGTCCTTAGTTATAAATAGGTTCTCGGGTTTCAGGTCGCGATGCACGATGCCACGCTCATGGGCGGCCGCGAGCCCGTCGACAGCTTGACGCGCATAGCCGATCGCTTCGACCGGTGACATCGTGCCCTCTTCGAGTCGGTCTCGAAGGGTCTTGCCTTCCAAGAGCTCCGTAACCGCGAAGGTGACGCCTTGATCCTCACCAAAGTCATGAATGGCAAGTACATTGGGATGGGAGAGAGCCGCTACGGCTCTTGCTTCACGCTCGAAACGCTCGCGCCGCTCGGGAGAGTCGGCAACGTCCGGGGGAAGTATCTTGAGGGCTACTTTGCGAGCGAGCTTGGTGTCTTGGGCAAGGAAGACTTCTCCCATTCCTCCGCTGCCGAGCTTTTCCAGGACCTTGTAGCGGCCAAGCGTTTTGCCAACCACGAGTTCCTCCCGAGCGGATGTCGGCGACCCGAAGACTGTCGGAGTGCGACGGCGCCGATTATACCCCCGGGCGGCATGCAAAACACAGCGCTTGACAAAATTGGACCAAATCGCTTCTTTGTACCCGCGAGATGCCGCGAGCCGCACGCAAGCAAAGCGCCTGGAACGAAGTGTATCGAATCGTTCGACGTATCCCCCACGGAAGAGTGATGAACTACGGTCAGATCGCGCAACTTCTCAAGCGGCCGCTCTCCGCACGGGCGGTCGGCTGGGCGATGCGGCAATGTCCCGAAGGCCTCCCCTGGCACCGTGTGGTGAACGCTTCCGGAGGCTGCTCGACCGATCACCTGCCAGACCACCCGCCGGGCCTTCAACGTGCCCTATTGGAAGCAGAAGGCGTGCGCTTCCGCCAAGACAATACCCTCGAGCTCTCCCGATACCGCTGGTCACCTAGAAAACGTCGCGCCACTAGCTAGACGGGTCCGGCGGCGGCATGGTATAAGCCAGCCAGCCAGTAACGAGGGAGGGACCCAATGACAAAGCGGCTTTTTCTCTTCGTGATTGTCTACATTCCACTTTTCGCACTGACGACGTTTGCGCAGGAAACCGGTCGCCTCTCAGGCCGCGTCGCGCGTGAAGACGGAACGGGCGTCGGAGGCGTCACCGTCGTCATCAACGAAATCTCGATGGCTGACATCACGGACCAGGGAGGGACCTTCGCCTTCGACGACGTGCCGGTAGGAACGTACTCGATCACGTTCATCTTGGGCGAAAGCTCCGACTCGGAGTCCGGCATCGAGGTAACGGCTGGCATGACGGCAACCGTCGAAAAAGCGGTCGACTGGGAGATCGGTTTCGTCGAAACGATGACCGTGACTTCGGCTTCCATGCAAAGGGAGCGGATCGTAGAGGCGCCAGCCGCCATAAGTGTCGTCACCGAAGAACAGATCGCCAGTAAAGCCGCCTTCGGTCAGGTTCCAAAACTGGTGGAGTTCACGCCGGGCGCCAATGTGACGCAGAGCGGACTCTACGATTTCAACGTCAACACGCGCGGTTTCAATACCTCGTTGAACCGCCGCGTGGCCACCCTCATCGACGGTCGAAATCCCGCCGTGCCGTTTCTGGGCGCGCAAGAATGGGCCGCCATTTCGTTCCCCGTTGATGATTTGGCAAGCGTCGAGTTCTTGCGGGGCCCTAGCGCTGCGCTCTATGGCGCGAATGCTTCCAGTGGCGTCCTGAACCTGACCTCGAAAGCCCCCCGGGAATCCCAGGGCGGCCAGGTTCGCTTCACCGTCGGAGAGATCGATACCGTGAACCTCGACTTCCGCTGGGCGGGAGGGCTAGGCAACGATTGGTACATGAAGGCCGTGGCCGGGATGCGGAGAACGGGAGACTTCACGGTGTCGCGCACGTTCAACCCGACCGATCCGCTCGGCTCTGTCGAGTACGCCGTACCCTGCCTTGCACCGGGCCAAATCGATTGCCTACCTTTGGAGCGCGCACCACTAAACCCACTGGATGACGACGAGGTCTATTTCGGTGGCCTCCGCCTCGACAAGTACCTCCAGAACGGCAGTTTCTTCACCGTCGAAGGAGGCATGGCCACCGTCAAGGGTCCTGTCTTCCAAACTGGACTGGGGCGGGTTCAATTGGGGGGGTCGGTGGACGGAAACGGTTCAGCGGTCAAACGCCCATGGGCGCGATTCAATTTCACGGCGCCGCGGTGGAACTTCCTCGCCTACTACACCGGTCGTAATGCTCCGAACCAATTGAACCTCCGACCCGGCAACAATTTCGCCTTGGACACGTTCAATCTGCAGTTCGAAGGCCAGTACAACTGGACCTTTGCCCAAGACAAAGTCAGAGTGGTTTTGGGGGGCGCCTATGGGCATGAAGACATCAACAGTGCCGATCCAGACACCGGAAGACAGACCCTCATGTTCGAGCCGGTCGCTTCAGACCGCGGAGCTGTTTTCGGCCAGGCGGATTGGAACATCACCGATCGGGTCAAGATCATCTTCGCGGGCCGATTCGACGACAGCACCCTGTACAATGCCCAGTTCTCACCCAAGGCGGCCATCGTTTACAACTTCGACCCCAATCACACGATTCGCTTTACATACAACCGCGCCTTCCAAGTAGCCAATTACTCTGAGTTCTTCCTGCAGGGGGACGTAGCAGCACCGGCCGACCTGAGCGGCCTCGAGGCCTTCTGCACGCCATTTGGTGTGAACTGCGGCTTCACCAATCCGACTCGCGTCCTTGCCCTTGGCAACGAAAGCCTCGCGGTCGAGGAGATCCAGACATTCGAGGTCGGCTATGCCGGGATCATCCAGCAGAAAGCCTTCTTCACCGTCGACTACTACAACAGCCGAGCCAACGATTTCATCACCGACCTATTGCCGCAGCTCGGAAGTTTCCCGGGCCGGCGAACCAACCCCAACTTCGGTCCGTGGGAGGGCCCCGATGGACTGCCTCCGCCTGTCGTGACCGCCATACGCGGCCTGGCTCCGCCGATACTCTCGAACAACCTCGACGGCTCCAACATCCTGGCGGCGGTGTCATACACGAACTTCGGTGAAGTGGACACGCAGGGCATCGAGATCGGCCTGAACTACTACTTCTTGGATCCGTGGAGGTTTACGTTGGCCTACTCGTGGTTCGATTTCGAGTCCAAGGAGAATCCGGCATTCGATCGTCTGCTCGCGCCCAATTCACCGGAGCACACGTTTAGGACCGGGCTCGGATACAGGACCGACCGCTGGGATGCCGACTTCGGCGTCCGCTGGGTGGACGATTTCTTCTGGGCGGTGGGAGTCTTCCAAGGACCGGTGGAGTCTTACACGACGGTCGACTTGAGTGCTAACTTCCGCATCGTTGATCACTGGAAGGTCGGCACCAACATCTCGAACTTGTTCGACAGCGTGCACTATGAGGCATTCGGGGGAGACCTCCTGGCGCGGAGGGCATTGGTTTACGTGGCTTTCGATTGGCAGAACTAGGAGGCGACTGGCAGAACCAAAGGCAGTCGAAACTCGCCGGCGGCTTAGAGGCAGTCTGACGTCGGCTTCGGCTTCTTGACGACCAAAACCTTCATCGAGTCGCACGGCTCGGTGTGGTGGGACCAGCTGACGCCGATCGCGTTATGGGGCCCGTCGGGCAAGTTGAGCTCGACCGGCGGCTTCGCAGCCAACGTGGTCTGGGTACCCAACGGCAGTCCAAAAGACTTGCGGAAGGACTCGACCGCTTTATCAAGCTGACCATCCTCGGCCAAGCTGAGCCCTCGATAGAAGTTCACCGTCGAGGAGAAGGCCGCAAGACCTGGGACCTTCCAACCGGATGAATGGGCAGGAACCAGGAGTATCCCGATCAAAACGACGACGAAGGTTGTCGCCTTGACGTCGGTAGGAACTCGAGCCCACATCTTGGGGTTCCATGTGCAAGGCGGATGCCAGCTCTGCGCGATCGAATGAAGGACCGACCCATTCCATAAGCATTTTGATTTGAAACACTTACCGGCGGACCCCAGCTCGCGGCCTAGACGCTGGTTTGGGAACGTGCAAAGAAATTAGACAAGCCGCTGGCGATCCGTTACAACTTCGTAATGATTAGGAAACTCGCGTTGCTCTTGGCGGTCATGGTAACCGTAGCTTCCGGGCTCGTGCTAGGTGCGGGCGCACCCGCCGACGACGTCGAAATCGTCCCCGCCGACGGAAGCGGCAAGAACTTCTGGCCACGGTGGCGGGGCCCTTCCGGCCAAGGAGTCGTCGAAGGCACCGGATATCCGGAAACGTGGTCCGCCACCGAAAACGTCCAGTGGAAGGTGCGTGTCCCTGGGCGAGGAAACTCTTCTCCTATCATCTGGGACGACAAGATCTTCTTGACCGCCGCTTACGATGGCGGAAAAAGAGTCTCGTTGCTCTGTTTCCGACGATCCGACGGCGAGCTGCTGTGGGAAGTCTTTGCACCCAAAGCGACGCCAGAGAGTCCGCACCCAAAAAATGGACACGCCTCGGGAACACCGACAACCGATGGTGTTCGCGTCTATGCCTATCTAGGAAATCATGGCCTCTTGGCGGTGGACTTCAGCGGCAAGATGGCGTGGCATCAACCCTTCGCCGAGATACCGGCCTTCCACGGCACCGCGGGCTCTCCCCTGCTCTACAAGGACAGCGTCATTCTTTACCAAGACCACGAGGGTGGAACCTCGTTCGTGGCCGCGTTCAACAAGAGCTCGGGCAAGGTGAAGTGGTCGACCCATCGTGACGAGACCGTGGGCTGGGGAACGCCGATCGTGATCCGCGTCGGGGACCGTGACGAGCTCATCGTGAGCAGTCAGAAGCGTGTTTATGCGTACGATCCCGATACCGGCAAAGAGCTTTGGACTTGTGGCGGAAACCTGTATGAAGTCATCCCCACCCCGGTCGTCGGCCACGGCCTCGTGTATTGTTCTTCAGGACGTGCCGGTCCGACTCTGGCGATCCGACCCGGCGGCAGCGGCGATGTGACCGACACTCACGTGGTCTGGAAGAGCCCCAAGGGCTCTCCGTTCGTCCCCTCACCACTCTTGTACGGCGACTACCTCTACATGGTGAATGACATGCTGAGCGTCGCGACGTGCTATGACGCGAAGAGCGGCGGGGTCATGTGGCAAGGACGCCTCGGCGAGGCGCAGAAGGAGGGGTTCTCGGCCTCCCCGATCGGAGTGCAAGGCAAGGTCTTCCTGACCAACGACCTGGGTGATACTTTTGTTTTGAAAGCTGGACCGGAGTTCGAATTGCTACACGTCAACCGGCTGAACCAGCGAATGCTGGCTTCGCCCGCGTTGATGGACGGTCACTGGTACTTCCGAACGGAGAGCCATCTCCTCAGCATTGGCAGCTGATTCGTACCGCCCAAGCGAAACCGACACCTAATCGGTCTCGGACTTCTTTTTGGTGTAGACGATCTCCATGCTCTTCTGTTCGTTTCCGTCGACGTCTATCATGAACATCTCGAAGACGTGCTTTTACCCCCGTGCCACTACCGTGTCAACCGGAGGAAGGCGCTTTCTTGTCGTCGTTTTTATGGTCTAACATGGATCTCATGGATCGCCGTGAGTGACGACAACCTATACTTTCGCCAGCTCCTAGCCGGGCGGGACTTCGCCCGCGAGAATCCGATTGCCGGGCAGATGGTCAACTTCTGCTACCTCGTCGGGGACCGCTCGACCCGGAAAGCCGTCGTCGTGGATCCGGCCTGGAATGTCAAAGATCTGATCGACGCTGCTGAAAAGGACGACATGGAGTTGGTCGGCGCCCTCGCCACCCACTACCATCCCGATCACATTGGCGGTGACCTCTTCGGCCACGATATCGAGGGACTCGCTCGACTCCTCGAACTGAAGGGAATGAAGGTCCACGTTCAGAAACCGGAGGCCGACGGCGTCCGCTTCGTGACCGGGCTATCCGATACCGACCTCACGCTCCACGACGGCGGCGATCGGCTGAGCCTCGGCGAAGTCGAAATCGAGTTCGTTCACACTCCGGGGCATACGCCAGGAAGCCAATGCTTCCTGGTGCGTGGCCGCTTGGTCTCCGGCGATACGCTTTTCGTTCAGGGATGCGGTCGAGTCGACCTTCCAGGAGGCGACCCCGCGGAGATGTACCGAACCCTTACCGAGCGCCTGGCAAAGCTTCCAGATGACGTGGTGCTCTACCCCGGACACGACTACGCGGAGCGGCCAACCTCGACGCTCGGCGAGCAGCGCCAGACAAACTATGCACTTCGCGTGTCCAATGTGGATGATTGGCTCCGGATGATGGGACGCTGATGTTGGTCTCTTCGTCCTTTACTCCCTCTCCCTCAGGGAGAGGGGGCCTTAGTTTTGTTCGGCGGAACTGTCTGGCTGACTCAGAAATCATCCCTCAAGGATTCCGGCGAACAACATTCCGCTGCTCAGAACTTGTGCAAAGTGGAGGAGCGCTTGCGGCGGCGCGGGTCCCCGGGCCGCCTTCGACAAGTTCTCAACACCCATTTGCACAGATAGTGTTAGTCGAACCGAACGCCTTATCTGAATGACCTACCTAACTCTCGCCCTCTTCGCCTTTTGGGGGCTTCTCACCGTCCAGACGATAGTGAACTTGCTCGCCTTTCGCCGACTGAAACCCGCCGACCCGTCCGGCCCACAAGAGGACTGGCCGATGGTCTCTATCGTCATACCCGCCCGCAACGAAGCAAGAGACATCGGCCCGACGCTGGATGCGGCTTTGGCGCAAGACTATCCCAGCTTCGAAGTGGTCGTCGTCGATGACAGCTCGACAGACGGGACAGCGGGAGAGATCGAACGCCGAGCGAGCGACCCGCGGCTCGTGCCAGTGTCCTGCCCTCCCCTTCCCGAAGGCTGGTTGGGCAAGCCACACGCCCTTTCCAACGGGACCGCGATCGCCCGCGGAGAGTGGCTTCTTCTCATGGACGCCGACGTTCGTTTGGCCCCCGCCGCGCTTCGCCAAACGGTCGGTCGCGCTACGTCGGAACGCTGGGATCAACTAGCACTCCTACCTCACTTCGAACGGAAGGGCTTTTGGGAGGAGGTCGCGATGCCTTCCCTGCCAGTCTTCTTTTTCGTTTTCTCTCCCTCGTTTATCGCCCTCTCCCGGCGTCGAAAGTTGGCCTTTGGTGGTGGCGCCTTCAACCTCGTCCGGCGGGAAGCCTACGACGCGATCGGAGGTCATCGCCGGCTTGCCGCCTCGGTAGTCGACGACGTCCGACTGGCGATGGAGCTGAAAGCGGCGGGATTCAAGACTCGCACTCAGCTTGGACCTTCCCTACTTCGACTGCGCATGTATCGAGGGCTAGGCGAGATCGTCGAGGGATTCACCAAAAACGCTCACGCCGTCTGGAGAGGCCGCGAGCCCCTGCTCGTCGTCGCGTCCTCGGCGCTCCTTGCTCTGAACATCCTTCCTTTCTTTTGGCTACCTTGGGCGATGGGCGTTCCATCGCAAGCCTTGTCCCCACCTTTGCTGTGGCTCGGAGCGAGCCTCGCGCTGCTTGTCGCATGCCGGTCGGCGATCCAATGGCGGTTGGGTTTTCCTTGGTGGCCGGTGCTGTTTCACCCGTTGTCGGTCCTGGTGAGCTATGTGATCCTGGCACGCTCGCTACGTATGGTTTACGTAGAGGGGATCGTCCGGTGGCGGGGTCGCGAGTACCGGAGCGATACGACCAGTTTCTGACCTTAACGGCCCGTTCTCGGCGTCCGCTTACGTCACACTGATTTCCCGAAAACGAACGCCTCGAAATAGTTCGATCTGCCAAGTACCCTTTCCTACCGGGTTACGAATGGCATACATGTTGCAAATCCACCTCTAGGGAAACTCACGGAGGTTCAAGATGGGCACACTGTTTCAACAGTTCCGATTGGCTTTCCGAGGGCTGCGAGCGGCACCCGGCTACGCGGTTACCTTCGTGCTGACGCTTGGACTGGGTATCGGGGCCAACGCCGCTATCTTCAGTGTCGTGAACGGAGTCTTATTGAGACCCCTCCCCTACCGCGACGGTGAGCAACTGGTCTACCTGCGCCACTCTGCGCCGCTCGCCGGAATCGACAACGCCCTCTTCTCGGTCCCGGAGATCGACGATTACCGACAGCAGGTCGAAGGATTCGACCGCGTCGCCGAGTTCTCCGCCTTGACGTTCACGATGCTGGGACTCGACGAACCGCGCCGGGTTCGCGCCGGCATCGTCACCGGCAACTATTTCGAAGTCATGGGACTCGGGGCCGTCGTCGGCAGGGTGATCTCGGGAGAGGATGGCGGCGAGTCTGCCGCTCCGGTCGCGGTGCTGACGCACGATTACTGGCAGCGAACTTTCGGAGGAGATCCTGCGGCGGTGGGTCGCATCGTTACGATGAACGGGCGGAGTGTCGAGATCATCGGCGTAGCCAATTCGGCTCCTCCGTATCCCGAGCGCACCGATCTCTACACCAACATGGTCACGAGCCCGCACCACCTGAGCGCAGCCATGACGCATGACCGACTGCACCGTATGACCGAGGTCTTCGCTCGCCTGACGCCGGAAGCCGATGTTGTATCCGCGACGCGTCAAGTCGAAGCGGTCACCGCCCGGCTCCATGCCGAGTACCCCGAAGCCTACAACGCCACGGAAGGATACGACGTCACGGTCAGTGCTCTCCGCGACCAGCTGTCTGGCCGCGCCCAGCCGACGCTACTCATGCTTTTGGGCGTAGCCGCATTCGTTCTCGTCATCGCTTGCGCAAACGTCGCAAATCTAACGCTGGCCCGCGTCATGAAACGGCAAGAGGAGCTGGGACTTCGCGTGTCGCTTGGAGCGAGCCGTGGCGCGCTGCGACGACAACTCCTCATCGAGAACCTCGTGCCCTCGCTCTTGGGCGCGGGACTCGGGTGGTTGATCGCACTGAACGGCGTCGACCTCCTCGCGTCGTACGTGTCGCGGTATACGGCGCGCGCTTCCGAGATCACCGTAGATACGACCGTCTTCTTCGTGGCGCTCGGAGTCGGAGTGGCGGCGGCTTGCGTCTTCGCCTTGCTGCCGCGGCTGCCGGACGCCGTCGGCGCCAGCGGCGGTGCCCGGTTCGGGCAGCGTGCTACCGCCGGAGTCGCCGGTCGGCGCTTGCAACGGCTGCTCGTCGTCTCTCAGATGGCCGTTTGCTTCGTGCTGCTGATCGGCGCCGCCTTACTCCTTCGAACACTCTTCAACCTGCAGCAAGCCGAGGCGGGTGTGGATGCGGAGGAAGTGCTTGCGATGGAGGTTCCCATCCTTTCCGGCAAACGGAGTGTCGATGAACGGCGCACTTACTATCGGACCATCCGCGATCGTGCCGCCGCCATTCCCGGTGTCCGCAGCGCAGCCTTGGGTAACTTCGTCCCGTTGCGCGGGGCCCCGGCCGGATTGTCGGCATTCTTGGCCGCGATGGAGTTTCGTGTCGAAGGGCAGGTAGTCGATCCGGGAGCGGCACAACCACGCGCCGACTTCCGCGCCGTCAGCGTCGACTACTTCAGCACCTTGGGTATCAGCTTGAGCCAAGGACGATGGCTGCAAGCGACGGACCGGCCCGACGCAGCGAAAGTGGTCCTCATCAACGAGTCGATGGCGAAGCACTACTTCCCCGATCAAGAGCCCGTGGGAAGACGCATCGCCTGGTCCGGTGACATTCTTCGATTCATCGGCGTCAGTGACGAGTGGCGCACGGTCGTAGGCGTGGTGTCGGACTCCAAGGACTACGGCGTCGATCAGCGGGTGCCACACATCGTCTTTCACCCAGTTGCTCAAGAGCCTGTCGCGAACATTCTCTTCCTTCGCACCTCACAACCGGAGAGCGTCGTTCGCTCCGCCATCGGGGTCATTCGCCGCTTGGATCCCGATCAACCAGTGGTGAACGTAGCCACGCTCGCGAACGTGCGATCCGAAGCGATCGCACCGCAACGCCTCACCGCGACTCTGGTCGGTGTTTTTGCACTTCTCGCCTTGGCCATTGCCGCGGTGGGCGTTGCCGGCGTCCTCGCTTTCCACGTGAGCCAGCGAACGCGTGAGCTCGGGATCCGAGCGGCACTCGGCGCCGATCGCTTGCGTCTCATGCTAACCATCGTCACCGAGGGCGCCAGCCTGACGGTTGCTGGCCTCGTTATCGGAAGCGTCGCTGCTGCCTGGATGTCGAACCTGATCTCGGGACTGCTTTTCGAAGTCGCCCCCACCGATCTCACAACTTTTGTCGGGGTGGCGCTAGTCCTAACCGCAGTGTCCCTGACCGCCTCCTCGGTTCCCGGCTGGATGGCCTCGAAGGTCGACCCCGCGGTGGCGCTAAGAACCGAGTGATCTAAAGCCGTCTCCAACTCGCCCGTGTTAATAATGGGCGGGGAGACGTGTCATGTGGATACTCTTGTTTGCGATGGCGATGCTCGCCCTCTTTACGCCGCCAACCGACGCACAGACAGACCAGTCCCACCTTTGGGGTGAGCTCGAGCCCGGTCCTCAGGGCGTCGGCTTTCGCGTCGCGAACTTGGAAGACGCCGCGCGACGTAGCCGAGTGAGTCTCCCGTTCGACGATTCCGAAACCTCTGGTCGTCCGATTCAAGTCTGCCTCTGGTATCCGGCCGACACCGATGGCAAACGGCCGATCCAGTTTCGAGACTATGTCGATACCTTGCCCCAGGCGAAGAAACTGGATGAGCAAGCACGAACCTGGGCGATGGGCTCGCTTCGCACGAACATCAATTCAGCGGATCCCCTATCACTCGATGAAGAGACGCTCGAGGCGCTAGTCGAAACTCCAACCATGGCGGTCCGGGAGGCGCCTCCCGTACCTCAGAAGTTTCCGCTCCTTATATGGGGTGCTCGGCATTCCACCTGCGCCGCCCAATCCGTTTTGAGCGAGTTCTTGTCCAGCCACGGTTATGTCGTTGCCGCGGTCGAGTATCGCGGACTGCGACCCCGCAATCCCTGGGAGGACCAGAAACCCGCCGAGCTTCTGCGGACCTTTGAGACATGGACACGCGATCTGGAATTCGGGCTCTCTCATCTGCGAACGCTCGATTTCGTCGACGCCGAGACGACCGGCGTCTTATCCTGGAGCTACGGCGGATTGTCGGCGGTGGAGCTCGTTCTAAGAAATCCCGACATCGGTGCGCTCGTGAGTCTAGACGCCACGAGTTGGTGGACGGTGGAGCAGCTCGCGCAGTCGTCGTACAAGGAATGGTTCTACAATCGCGGCACCATCCCTGATCATGACGATCGAGGGTCGCCATAATCCGGCAACACTTTTCGATTCGCTCGAAAGCGCAGAGGCTTATCTCCTCACCTTCTCACGCATCAACCACGGAAACTTCAATGCGCTCGAAGGATTCATTCCGGAGCTCCTGGGAATCTCACCGGTCGCGCCTTGGTCCGTTTCGGGACCCGACGCGCGCTTAGGCTACCAGGCCGTTGCGGAGTACACGCGTCACTTCTTGGACGGTTACCTGAAACAGAGTGCCGCTGGACTCGATTTCTTGAACGCCGACCGGAACGATTTTCTTACGCTCCAGAAAAAATCGGCGAGTCCCTTGCCTCCAACCGATGAAGAGATCTTGCACGGCTTGAATCGGAACCGCGTGCCGGAGCTCACCGAAGAAAGGTCGCTCGATGTCGCCGCCCGGCTGATCGAAGAAGCCCGTTTTGGGGAAGCGCTCGAACTGCTCGCGCTGACGACGGAGCGATATCCCGAATCGGCCGAAGCGCATTACCGGCGAGGCCAAGCCTATCTGTTGATGGGAGAGCACGAGCTCGCGCTGCCCCTCCTGCAAAAAACCTTGGAGCTCGCCCCCGACCACGAGATGGCGAAGCGAGCTCTGTCTCCGCTTGTTGAAGAGAGGTAGGGACGCCCTCCCCGATTCAAACGGGGAGGACGTCCGCTCAGGCGGCTACTTCTTTTTCTTACGGGTGGCTAGGTCATAGACGGTGCCTGCAACGGCCCCGGCAGCCGCGCCAACCGCTGCTCCCTTCTTACCCTTCGCGATGGCACCGATGCCGGCGCCCGCGCCCGCAGCGCCGCCGATGATGAGCGCGCTGTCTTTCAAGGAGCGGGAGCCCTCGTCTTCATTAGCTTCGGGCTTCGCGACCGGCGCATCGGAGCTAGCCTCGGGCACGCGCTCGTCTGTCACAACCGGAGCAGGCGTCGCTCTCACGATGGGCGCCGGCTGGGTCGGAACACACTTGACCCTGGCGACGGCCTCGCCGTTTGCCATTACCTGCTCCACGAGAGCCTCCCTTCCAGCGCCGCAATCGACGAGAGGAGCCACCGAGAGAGCGCCTTCCACGCCCAACGGGTCCGTAGCCTCGCCCGCGGTCGTGGCGGCAACGAAGCTACCGACCGCTAGGCCCAGACCGAAGATTCCTACGATCCAAAGAGCTAGAGTTCTCATGACCTGCCTCCTTTCGAGTCCCTAACGGGAAACACTCACGATAAAGGCAAGTTGGATGCCAGAACGGTAAGTCGTTGCGTTAGCGGAGAGTTGGGGCCGCGACGTGATACAGGTCACGACGCAAAGACGTCCGGTTTCCCGGACGAACGGCGCCGGAAGTGGACAATCGTTCTGTTATAAGATGCTCCCCGGCAATTGATTTCTAGGCACGCCATGCAATTGAAGCACGGTCACAAGCTCGGAAGCTTCGAGATCATCCGGCTCTTAGGTAAGGGCGGGATGGGAGAGGTCTACGAGGCAAGGGACGTACGCCTTGATCGAGCTGTGGCGATCAAGGTCTTGCCTGCGGAGCTCTCCGGCGACGCGGAGCGACGCGATCGCTTCAAGCGCGAAGCCAAAGCCGTCGCCAGCTTGAACCATTCTCATATCTGCACGCTTCACGACGTCGGCGACCATGACGGTATCCACTTCCTGGTCATGGAGCTCATCGAAGGCGAGACGCTCGCCGAGCGGCTCGAAAGAGGCGCTCTTCCGCTCGACCAGGCGCTTCGCTCCGCGACGGAGATGGCCGACGCCCTCGACAAGGCCCACCGCAAGGGGATCGTTCATCGAGACCTGAAACCGGGAAACGTCATGCTCACCAAGGCGGGCGTGAAGTTACTCGACTTCGGCTTGGCCAAGCTGACGCAGTCGGGGGCCGAGGGTCACTCGCCTCTTTCCGAGCTCCCAACGCAGCAGAAGGCGCTGACTGCCGACGGTGCCATCATAGGCACCTTCCAGTACATGGCACCGGAGCAACTAGAGGGAAAGGAAGTCGACACACGGACTGATGTGTTCGCGTTCGGTGTCACCCTTTACGAGATGCTGGCCGGTAAGCGTCCGTTCGAGGGAAAGAGTGCTGCGAGTCTCATCGCCGCCATCATCGAGCGGGAGCCGCGCCCTCTAAAAGAGATTGACGACGCGACACCGGCAGCACTGTCGCAATTGATCGAAGGATGTTTGGCAAAAGACCCCGAGGATCGCTGGCAAAGCATGGCGGATGTGACACGCCAGCTTCGATGGATCGAAACCGGGCCCGACATCGACGCCACCTCGAAGCAGACCCAGAAAATGAGCGTCCTGCCATACGCCCTGCTCACGGGGGCAGCGGTCATCGTGGCGGCTCTCGCCGGGCTTTGGATCGGCCGGTCCGACGAGGTACCCAGATCGCCGAGTCGGTTCGTCATCCCCTTTCCCGCTGGGGACGAACCTTCGACTGCAGAGCGGTCGATCGCACTTTCCCCCGACGGCACACTCCTCGTCTACGCGGCTATCCGGGACGGAATGTCCCGCCTCTTCGTGCGCCCCCTGGATCGCCTCGACGCCACACCGATTCCCGGCACCGAGGGCGCTCGGGGTCCTTTCTTTTCTCCCGACGGGAAGTGGGTGGCTTTCTTTACTGGCAATCAGCTCAAGAAGGTCAATCTCGAGGGCGGGCCACCCATCGCCATCGCTGACGCGATCCTCTCCCAAGGGGGCGGCGGCATTTGGAGTCCTCTCGGAGAGATTCTGTTCTCTACTGGGATAGGCTCGGGTTTGCTTCGGGTCTCCGAGACTGGCGGAGTCGCCGAAGTCCTGACGACTCCGGAAAAGGATGAAGGGAAGCACGACAATCCTCACATTCTCCCTGACAATCAACACGTTCTCTTCACGGTCGGGGTTGGCGGTGAATCCATGCGCGTCGCGCTTCTGTCATTAGAGACCCAAGAATGGAAGGCTCTCGATCTCGGTAATGTTCCTCATGCCACCTTTGCACCTTCCGGACACCTCGTCTTTGCCCGTCCGGGTGGCCTGTACGCGGCACCCTTCGATGTGGAGAAGCGCGCGCTAACTGGGCCTCCGGTCCCGGTCCTCCAAAACGTTGCAATAGATTTCGGTTCAGGAAGCGCCCACTATTCGATTTCGAAGAACGGGACGCTGGCCTTCGTACCCTCGCGCGCTGAGAATCGTTTGGTGTGGGTCAATCGTCGGGGAGACTCAAGACCGCTCCTCGAAGAACCGCGCATGTATCTTACACCCCGTCTTTCCCCTGATGGACGCCGTCTGGCGGTGGTCGTGCGTGACGTCAGCAGCGGCCGCCGCGACATCTGGGTGAAGGATTTGACCCGAGACACGTTCACACGGTTGACCCAGCCCAACCTGGAGTTTGCTCATGAGCCAGCCTGGTCGCCCGACGGTACGCAGATCGCGTTTGCGGGTCGTAAGCTAGGCTCAGACCTCAACCGGAACGTCTTCGTTGCCTTTGTAGACGGTACGGGAGAACCTCGGCGACTCACGGCAAACGCCGTGACAACGGTTCCGACATCCTGGTCGCGCGATGGCAATCTGATTTTTTTCCAGCAACAGTCCGACGTTGGAGTTCTTCGAGTCGACGAGCCGGAGTCAGAAAAGATGTTGCTCGACAGCCCTCCCAACGAAATAGAAGCGACCCTTTCTCCAAACGGCCGGTGGCTCGCGTACACGTCGAACGAAAGTGGAAGATATGAAGTCTACGTAACGGACTTCCCTGCGCTCGACCAGCGCTGGCAGATATCGGTGAACGGAGGCAAAGAAGCTCTGTGGGCGGCCAACGGTCGCGAGCTCTTCTACCGCAGTGGGGACCGGATGATGGTTGTCCAGATCACCTCCGGCAGTGGCTTCACCCCCTCGAAGCCAGCGATTCTCTTCGAGGGCCCCTACGCGGTCGATCCCGTAGGCCAGGACGCAGTCAACTACGATGTCACCGCGGATGGCCAGGAGTTTGTTATGGTCGAAGAGGACCGCCTCGCGCCCGGCGTGGTTGTCGTACTGAACTGGACCGAAGAGCTCAAGCGCCTCGTCCCTATTGAGTGATCCGGATCACACTTCCTGAAAATTCGATTTTCTTCCATAATAGATTATGTTAGGTTCACTGTACGCTGTGACGGGAGTCGAAGACTCCGAGTGCGCCGTTCGCAGCTCCTACGAAGAACTGGTCTACCCCAGACGCGCCGCACTCGTGGTCGGACCGAAGCCCTTTTAAGTCATGAGAACTCTTCTCGACGTAATCCAGGAGTGGGCCGCACTCAACGACGCCAAGACGATCGCAGGCGGCACGTTGCCCCCGCCGGGTGAGAAACGCTGGGAAGAGCTGAGGTCGTTTTATGAATTTGTCATGGCGCAAGAAGGGCTTTGCGAAAAGCCAGCGAGTCGTTTCTCTGCCGACGACATCCGCAGCACTGTGACGACGCGGGATCGCCTTCGTGTGAACACCGACATGGAAATCGTGGTCATCGAGAACGGGACCGTCGAGCGCGCCCAAGTAGGCAACCTGAGCTGCGGAGGTGTGCTTCTTCTATGCGACACACCCTTCGATAAAGGTAAGGGAGTGACCGTCCAACTCGCCAGCGTCACGCGGGGCGCGGGAGTTCTGCCCGCCGAGAGTGAGATTGTGTGGCTCGTCGATCAAGGGGGTTCCGAACTGACCTTCCGCTACAAGATGGGGGCCCGTTTCCTCGATCTGGGACACACCGAGCGCAACAGCCTGGACTACTTCGTGGTGGACAGCCTCGAGAACAAGCTGCTCTCGCTACGCCGTGACGCCTTGGACCCGGAGTTCCTTCTCCGAGAACAAATCGTACTGTAGAACTTCCCGCTGGACGTCGAGTCCTTACCTGCTACACTCCTCGCGATGTCGCCTTTCTTGGGAGGAAAAGGGCTCGCCTGGGCAAAACAGAACCTGCCACGGATACCGCTTCTGGTAAACCTCGCTTGGGGTCTCTTCCGGGATCCGAGGGTCCCGGTTTCCCTCAAGGCAGTCTTATTGGGCGTGCTCGCCTATGTGGCAAGCCCTCTGGACCTCATCCCGGACTTCATCCCAGTCCTCGGGCGGGTCGACGATCTCCTGGTCCTGCTCGCGGCCATGGAAATGTTCACCCGATTGGCTCCACCCGAAGTCGTGGCGGAGATCGAAGAGAAGTACCGGGAAGGTCATGGCCCCCTCCGCACGGACCTGGAAGCTGCCGAAAAACACCTGGGGCGGCTATGGACATGGGCGGTCCCGAAGGTCGAGCACCTAGCCCAGAAATACAAGAAGCGCGTGGACAACGAGGCATTCGTCCAAGACATCAAGGAAAAGACCCCTCCCACACCCGCCTAATCCCTTGCCTCGCCTCCGGGGCCGCGTTACAATCCTCGCCGATTTGTCCCCTTCGAGAATGTTCAGAATGGCTAGCAAAGAGCCGGGAAGCGCGAGCCTTCGCTTCTGTTACGCGTCCATCTTTTGGCTGATTGTGCCCGGCGTTTTCGGCTTGATCCTAGCCACTTTCTTGTATGCCCCGGCACTGGCCGATCACCTCCCGCTTTCCATCAAACCGTATTTGAGCTTCGGTCGCCTGAGACCGGCTCACGTGAACCTCGCGATCTTCGGTTGGCTCTCGCAGGCCTATTACGCCGGCATTCTCTTCATTCTCCCTCGCCTCCTTCGCACCGAGCTTTACAGCGAGCGCCTCGCCCACGTGAACTGGTGGCTTTGGAATCTCATGGTCGTCGCCACCCTCATCACTCTTCCTATGGGACACACGCAAGGCCGCGAGTACGCGGAGATGATATGGCCGCTCGATCTGCTGTTCATTCTCAACATCGTGCTGTTGGCGATCAACATCTGGGGAACCGTTGCACGTCGTCGCGAGCCCAAGATCTACGTGAGCGTCTGGAACTTCATGGCGGCAACGATGGTAATGGTCCCAATCTACGCGGTCGGCAACAAGATTTGGGATCCCTCCGGTGCGTACTACGGCATGAACGACAACATCGTGAACTACTTCTATGTTCACAATCTCTTCAACGCCTGGTTCACGACCGCCGGTATCGGGCTGGCCTTGTACCTTCTACCGAAGCTCACGGGCAAGCCGCTCTACAGCCACCGGCTCGGCCTCTGGGGACTCTGGAGCGTCTGGACCGGACAACATCACCAACTCTACAGCCCGGCACCGGATTGGCTGGAGTACCTCACGATCGTCTTCAGCATCCTGGCAGCCGTGCCGACGACGGCGTTCATGGTCAACTTCTTCATGACCATGCGCACCCGCTGGCACGTCGCCGCTCAAGACGTCGCGCTCCGTTTCTTTGCAACCGGAGCGATCTTCTGGGGACTCACCTGCGTGCAAGGCATCTCCCACTCGTTCCGAACCTTTTCGATGGTCGTGCATTTTACAAACTGGGTCGTGGGACACTCGCACCTCGCCTTTGTGGCGTCCTACAGTTTTTGGGCCTTCGCACTCATCTACCTGATCGTGCCAACGCTCACCGGCCGCAACATCTATAGCAAGAAACTGATGGAGTGGCACTATTGGCTGACCACGCTAGGCATGTTGATCTTCATGATCTCGATGTGGGTGGCGGGGCTCATCCAAGGACAAAACTGGTCGTCCTATATGATCCCGTTTCTGCAAACCGTGATATCGATGAAGCCTTATTTCGGGGCCCGCCTGATTGGGGGCGCGATCGCCGGCATCGGGATCGCTTGCTTCGCATGGAATATCTGGCGAACGGCGCACAGCGACACCGCCGTCACAGAGGGTAGACAATGAGACCTAACCTGGTCTACCTTGTCGGCGGCTCCCTGGTCAGCTTGTTGCTCGGGATTATCGTCACCATTATTATCCCTGCGCAGGAACCGATCGGGCCTTCGCAGCTGGCCAAGTCCTATTCCGAAAAGGAATTGAGGGGGCGTGATATCTATTTACGTGAGGGGTGCCACTACTGCCATACCCAGCAGGTGCGCGAGCCCGAGTCGGATCGCGGGATGGTGCGCCAGCGCGGCGACATCGGGCCCGAATCGGTGCCGGGAGACTTCTATTATCAGTCTCCGGTTTTCTGGGGCACTCTCCGCCAGGGCATGGACCTGGCCCATGTCGCCTCGCGGAAAGGGATCGGAGATAACGTGGGCTGGCACGAGCTTCACTTTAGAAACCCTCGAGCGGTGTCGCCGGGAACGGTCATGCCGTCCTACGACTATCTGTCCGCGGAAGAGATTCAGGCGCTCACCGCATATATGTTGACGCTGAGATAAGTCTATGGTCTTCCCCGCAACCTGGCTGGTGCTAGCGACAGTGGCTATCATCTTGGTGCTCTTCGGCCTCGGCTACTACTGGGCGCGCAGTAACGGGCAGTTGGACGACATCGAGGCGGCGAAGTACACCATGCTCGAAGACGACGAGTCTGAATGATGAGCTCTGAAGGAGCACGGGAAGTGCCGCCGGGTCACGACGATTTCGGGGGTGAGATCCTGGTGGCCAACGGCAAACCGCCCCGCTGGGTCACGAAACTACCTTATGTCGCGATGGTCTGCGCACTCGGGTATTACGCGATGGTCGGGGCCGCCGACCCGGTCAACCTAGCGTTCGCGTCACTGTTCGTAATTTGGTTTATCTACACTCCGATCGCCCAGAAGAAGGGCTGGTTCTTTATTCCGATGTGACATGCCGAGGGGAGGTGTCATCGATCGACTAAGTTGAGCGACGTTCCTTAGTTTGACCCATCACTTTTCACTTTCACATACCTATTGAAACTGGAGGGCAACAAAATGGCGGACAGAGCCGAACAAGCAAACAAGTACATGGAAGATAAGATGTTTTTCACCCCCCGCATGTTCAAAGTAACCAACACGCTGGCGCCGGAAGTCGGGGAGCGTTTCGCCGATTTCTACGAGTCGGTGTGGGCCGACGGCAACCTGTCCCGCAAGATCAAAGAGCTGATGTTCGTCTCCATTGGCGTGGCCTATATGTCGCCGCGGTGCATCATCCACGTTCAGCCCGCCATCAAGGCCGGTGCGACGGACGGCGAGATCTTCGAGGCGGTGTCAGTCGGTATGCTGGCAGCCGGGTTCGTGCCTGGTGGACCAGGCATTCCCTACGCCTTCGAGTATGCCGCCAAGACGTTGGACATTGCAGCCAAGATCCGCAAGGGCGAAGACTTCGAGTATCTCCCTGGCCCCAAGTTCGACAAGGGCGTCTACTAAGAACAACCGTCTCTGCGCAGACGGGGGTCGACAAACCTAGGGCTCCCGTCTGCCTTCTCTTCTAGGACAGAACAACACATGAGTGTGCAGGGGTTCCCGAATGACCGTCTGCTAGTGGGCACGGCATGGCTGGCCGACCAATTGAACGATGCCGATTTGCGCTTGGTGGAAGTGACTGCGCCCGGCGCCGGATACAAGTTCGGGCATGTCGCAGGCGCCGTCTATCTGAATGTCGACGATCTGTTGACGGGAAAAGCCACCGGAGTCGAGCGAACGGTGGGCCCCATCGAAGAAGTGGCCGTCGTCCTCGGCGGACTGGGCCTTTCCCGAGACAAGAAAATCGTCGTTTACGACGAGTGCGACGAACGCATCGGGGGAACCCGAGCCTCACAACTTTTTTGGCTCTTGGAGTACTTGGGCTGTGAGCAGGTGCACTTGCTGGAAGGCGGCATCGAACGTTGGCTCGCCGAAAACCGCCCCACGACGGGCGAGACGCCCGACGTTCAAAAGGCCACGTTTACTCCCGCGATTCGTGAAGAGCGTCTCGCGACCGCGGATTGGATCGTGGAGCACCTGGAGAATTCAGATGTATCGGTCATAGACGCGCGAGCACCCGAGGAATACGAGGACGGCCATATCCCAGGGGCCGCGAATCGGTCCTGGGACAAGACCTTAACGCGAAAAGCCTACCAAGCGTTTCGATCCGCCGAAGAGCTTAGAGGCGAGTTCGCCGAGTTGGGTGCAACCGAAGACAAAGAGGTTGTCGCCTACTGCATGACGGGCGCGCGCTCCTCTCACATCTACCTGACGCTACGTCTATTGGGTTACACTCGGGTCCGGAACTATGACGCGTCTTGGACGGAATGGGGGTCCAGACGGGACTTGCCCAAGGCCTGAAACAGCCCTGACAGGCCTGACAGGCCTGACAGGGTGGACGCGTAACCGCGTTCCGAGGCCGGTAATTTCATTTTAGGAGGATTAGGAAAATGGCAACCAGTCAACTACCGCTGTTCCCAGTTACCGTCGTGGGCAGCTGGCCAAGACCTCAGTATCTCTTGGACGCGCTCAGGAAGCGCCAAAAGGGGCAGTTGAGCTTCGAAGAGTTTCAGAAAGTCGCCGACAAAGCGGTGTTGGAGCAGCTACGCTACCAAGACGAGGCGGGTGTCGACATCGTGAGCGATGGCGAGCAACGCCGAGACAATTTCTACTCGTTCGTCGTGGAGAAGTTGGATGGCGTAGAGTTGATGACCTTGGCGGATCTCATGGATCACGTCGAGGACAAGGCGGGATTCGACTCCATCCTCCGCAGCATGGACGCTCCGGCCTTCGGTATCAAGAATCCCACTGTGACCGGAAAGATAAAACCCAAGATGTCGCTGGCGGTCGACGAGTACGAGTTCTTGAAGCAGCACACCGACAAGCCCATCAAGATCCCTCTACCCGGCCCTTACATTCTAATCCGATCCATGTGGGTCAAGGGCGTCTCTGACAAGTTCTATCCCACTCAGGAAGATCTGGCCGTGGATATCGTCAAGATTCTGCGCGACGAGCTCATCGCCCTTCGTGATGCGGGCGTCGACTTCGTGCAATTCGACGAGCCGGTCCTTACCGACGTCGCTTTCAACCCAGCGGTGAAGGAACGTACTTTCATGTGCGCCTCGATGGCGGCGTCCTCAGGCGATCCGACTAAAGAGCTCCTGCTTGCAACGCGCATGATGAACAGTATCGTCGACGGCGTCGATGGAATCCGCACCGGTGTTCACGTGTGCCGTGGCAACTGGAGCCGCAAGGACGAGGTGTTGCTCAAGGGAAGCTATGAGCCGCTCGTCCCGACCATGATGGGAATGCATCTCGATCAGCTCGTCCTCGAGTACGCGACACCGCGCGCCGGCGAGCTGGCGGCCTTCTCACATCATCCCAAGGAAAAAGAGATCGGTTTGGGCGTCGTAAATCCTCGGACTGATGAGATGGAATCGCCGGACTCGGTAGTCGAACGGGTGAACGAAGCGCTGCAGTACTTCAAACCCGAACAAATCTACCTCAACCCCGATTGCGGTTTTGGAACTTTCGCCGAGCGGCCCATGAATCCTGCCGACATCGCGGGCAAGAAACTCGCCATTATCGGTGAGGCCGCCAAGAAGCTTCGCGCGAATCATTAAACTCTTTCGAGAATAGTCATGTCTGAATCGAGCAAGATCAACGGACTGGATATAGAGGAGACGCGGGAGGCCATCAAGACCGTAAGCGCCGCGCCGGGGGCGTCGAATGCCCCCAAGAAATCACGGTGCAAATGGCTCACCGGTCTCAAATTCAAGACCTACGTGCGGAACCACGTCTTTCTCGTGGACGAGCCGGCGCACCTCGCGGGCGAGGATGAAAGCCCTAACTCCATGGAGTACGTTCTGGGCGCCTATGCCGCTTGCCTCGCCACGGGGTTTGTTCTCAATGCCAGCCAAAAAGCGATCGAGATCCACAACCTCGAAGTGGTCGTAGACTCGACCCAAAACAACGTGTTCACGTTTTTGGGTTTGGGCGGGGAAGGGCACGCCGGGTTCGACACCATTAATGCCAAGCTCTTCGTTCAGGCCGACGCGGACGAGGCCACGCTCAAGGACGTTTGGACCCAGACGGTCGACACCTCCCCGGTGCACAACTCTCTGGCTAGGCCCGTGACCATCAAACCCGACATTGAGATCGTCCCGTAAGACCCAAGAAGAGCTAGGCGTCTTCTTCCTTCTTCGCGCTGGCCCGGAGCACTTTTGGCACCAAGTTGCCACCAGAGCAGAGCGGACGCTGTCCCTCTCGAGATCGCCGATTTGAAAAGTCGAACGGCAGACTCCTATAATCCGCCGAACGGCCACGCGGGTATATTTGTATATCCAGACCCACCAGACGCGGCATATCCCGGGGCAGGAAACAACGGATCATGCCCAACACGAATAGTCTGAGTTACATGAACGAAGACACCCACGCTGCGATATCCAATACCTGGACCGGCTTGGATGTGCTATCGAATTATCCAGATCTAGATACTTACTGTTCGGCGGGCATTGCTTGATGTACAAGACACTCAGCTTTCAGTATGCCGGGGCGCTAGATTGGGAGTATGACGAGACTGGGGAGCCGGTAACTCCGGGCGGCAGGGCGCTCACGGAGAGGATTGCTGCCTCTTTGACGTGCGAGACGGTACGGTCCGCGGCGGTCGAACAACACGAGTACTACGGATGGGGTTTTACCAGCGAACTCGGACGAGATTCCTTCTACAACGTGCTTAATGCGGTGGACCCAGACGTCTTCTTCACGGTCAAAATGGAATGGTATCTAGCGAAGAAAACACTGTTTCGCTCCCCAGAGATAGCTTTGAAGCGATATTGCCAGATTCTGCGCGATGCTGTTTCCTCTCTCGACGGAGTCAGCGAGGTGAAGTGGGAGGAACAACGCCGTTGATTTGCGGGAGCCGCCGAACAATGCGTTGGAGTCGGACGGCGCCGAGGCTTCTTGGGCGCGTGAGATACTGCCGCAGGGGGGCGGTGTCGGCGGCGCTCCAGCCGCGCCGCCACTCAACGCACTGTTATACAGGCGATTTCAACGGAACCATCAAAGCTTTGCTGAGAATCCCGCCGGGGCCCAGATAAGTGGCCGTCGAGCGAAAGGACGCTCGAGGTATTTCCTAGTGCACAATGGGCACCGATCGTGCCATCAGCGCGTTAACTCCATGTCTCACGACGTGATACGACAGCCCGACTGATACACAATCAGTAGGTGTGCAGCGTCGAGCTCCCGTGAATGTCGCTTACCGAATCGGGCGGCCTTAATCCTGGCCTGTCGAGAACGACAGCAACTCCTCCGGTTTTCTGGGAACGCCTCCCTTGATCACCCACTCGATGGCTCGAGCGTTCCGGACGTCCTCTAGCGGATTGGCGCTCAAGACGACTAGATCTGCTAGCTTACCCGGCTCGATGCTGCCAATTTCATTGTCCACTCCCAAGGCGATAGCTCCCCCGTAGGTTGCCGCCACCAGGACCTCGGCCGGGCTCAGACCCGCCTCCTGGAGGAACTGCATTTCGAGATGCGAGCCGATGCCGACCGGACCTGCGTCGGATCCGAGAGCAACGGTGACACCTCGGGCCTGAGCCTCGCGCGTGTTCTCTTGCAGGTGCTCCCACAACGTGGCTAGGGCCGGAGGCAGTCCGGGGAATCGAGAGGTCGCGCCGGACGCAGCGTTCGCTCTTTGCTCGTACCGCGCCAGCTCACTGTCGGAGAGTCTCCTTTTGAAGTTCTCATCCGATAGGATGCGTTTCGCGTAGGCTTGCTGGTCTCCATTAGCAAGAATCACCAGGTGCGTCGGTGTCCAGACGATGTTTCGCACGCGCATCTCTTCCCACGTCGGAGGAATCAGCAGCTTAACCGAGCGCGGGGAACCGTACGGAGATTTGACAGGAAAATTAAGACTTGACCGTCCGGGGAATCGAGTCGCGCCGGACCAGCGTTCGCTCTTTTCGTACCGCGCCAGCTCCATGTTCTCATCAGGAGTTTCGCGCTTGCTGGCTCCGGAATCACCAAGAACACGCGCATCTCTTCCCAGAGTTTCTCGTCCACCTCCGAGTCCATTGTTCCATGCATCAAGGCGTTGGCTCCGGCAAGAACGGCCTCTCGAGTGTCGGCGAGCTGCGTGACATGAACATAGACCCTCATGTCCAATGTTCTAGCTTCATCGACCAGGGCGGAAAAGACCTCTGCTCGAAGCCGCGGCACCTTCTTCGAACCCATCCAGAGGACACCGTCGTCCTGAATGATCTTGATCTGCCGGAATCCCTGGTCCTTGCATTTCCTAACCATCCGTCGGGCAGCGTCGGCCGTGTGCGGTTTGAAGAGCTCCAGTCCCGGCATGACATTCTGCGGAAACCCGCCGCTGAAAAACGGGCTCATGTGAAGGCGGGGAGAGAGAGTCTTGGGCGATTGCGATCGCGCTTCCAGCTGGCGGGGATCGTCCGGGAGAGACCCGGGCATCAAGTGGATGGTGGTGAATCCCATGGCCAAATACGTTTGAAGCGCCTCCTCGGAGCTGGAGTGCGTGTGGACATCCACAAATCCCGGGACGACCCACTTTTGCTTCCCATCGATGACCCGCGCGCCCTCCGGTATCGTAATGCTCCCCTCACTGCCGACGGCGAGCACGCGGTCGCCTTCGAGGACGATGACCGCATCAGCCTGCAGCACCCCCGTCTTCCCATCGATCAAGTTCGTGGGCGAGATGACCACTCTTCGCGCCTGGCCGATCGCCAGGATAGCGGAAGCATGCGCGAGGAATAACACAAGAGCAAGGACCCTTTTCATGCAGCACCTTCCTAGTTTCATGCGGTGGCGCCGACCGCCCGGCCGACTCCGACCACCGCTCGTTCTAGCCTGGAATCTAGTCGTTCGACAGGTGGGATTCAAACGGCTTGGGTGTGCGGGATTGCGCCACCTCAGGGGAAGGCAAAGCTGGCAATGGTGAAGCCAGAGCTGTATAACAGCCGCTGGAGGCGACGGCCGACTTTTCCTGATTCAACGACCGAATCAGCTTTACGCTATCTTCAACGAAGTCGGCCGCAGCTCAGCTTTTCGTTAGGCAGTCGAAGAATGAATGAGGGTCGCACGGTAGCTTGGGTTGGAACCGCGATCGTCGTCGTGCACGGGCTAGTCAACGCAGCACACGCGACGGCTCATTCGGAACTAGGCGTCGAAATGTCGAAGTGGCAGGAAACCTTTATTCTGGTCGTCATTGGTCTGAGTCCCCTTGCAGCCGCGGTGCTTCTTTGGACGGCCCACGCACGGTTAGGCGCGGTCATCCTTGCCGGCGCGATGGCGGCGGCATTCGTGTTCGGAGTCTACTATCACTACGTGGCTGTTTCGCCGGACCATGTGGGGCATTTGCCGCCGGGGGATGCACGTGGCTTGTTTCGAGCAAGTGCTTTGTTTGTTGCTGTTACTCAAGCTCTGGGCACTGTTGTGGGCCTATGGGGTATCCGAACGCTTCGAGGTGCATCATAGATGCTTGTCGTGGCCGAGGAGGTCTGTAGTGTCCTGAGTCTTTGGTTACACACTGAGTCCTGTTTTCTGTCTAAGGCGTTCATACGGGGTCTGGCCGTCTAAGCCTCCATGAGGTCGATGGTAGTTATAGTACTTCTCCCACTCGCTCAGTTTTGCATTGAATAGGTGAATGTCGTCGCTGACCCCGTCCTTGTCTAGAAGCTGGTAAAACTCTTGGTCGTCGGTGCGATGAGAGCGTTCGACCTTGCCGTTCAATCGAGGGGTCCGGGGCGTGATGTATACGTGGGATATGTCTTTGTCCTGAAGGTGCCAGTGAAACCTCGACTGGAATTCAGCACCGTTGTCGGTTTGTATGACGTGAATTCTGAAGGGTAATCGGTGGATGACTTCATCGATGAACTGAATGGCCGTCTTTTGACTGCAGGCATCGAATATCTTCAAGACCCGTATCCTTGTACAGTCGTCTACGGCCGTGAACTGATAGAACCTTCTCCGGGTGCCTGGTATTCTCTCCAGGAACTTTACATCTACCTGCAGCCTATGACCAGGCTGGCGTCTCTCGTACCGCTTCCAGCGCTTCTTGTGGGCTCGATGTTTTTGACTTGCGGGCAATCGACTCAGGCCATTGCGCTCCAGGACTCGGTGAACCGTGGAAGCGGCGATTTTTATCTGATGATATCGATGCAGGTAGGAAGCGATTCTCGCCGGACCAAAGTGGTAGTTTTGCCGCAAGTAGAGAATCTTGCTGACCGTCTGTTTGGGAGTCTCACGGGGGCAATTCTTGGGCCTCCTTGGTCTATCACAGAGGCTGGCCTCGCCATGGGCCTCGTACCGAGCCAGCCACTTGTAGAAAGTCTTCCGCGAGATCCCGAAATATCTACAAGTTCTTGAGACATTATGAGTTGTTTCGGCTGCGTGACGAATGATCTTCATTCGCCAATTCACTAGCCGCTGTCGTTCCGTCTTCTTCATGTTGGTGATGTCTTAAGATTCCTGTCAAAGAAAAACGATGTATGGTTCCCCAAGCTCAAACCCGTCCCCGTCATGGGACAGAAAAGGAGAACCATACATCATGGGAAAGGTACTACCGAGTCAGCGATTGCTCAAGCAGTTCGAGGAACAACTGGTATTTGGGGAGATGAATCTCTCGGAGATCGTCCGGTCGGGAGCTCAGATGATGCTTCAATATGCGTTGGAGCGCGAGGTGACGGAGGCGTTGGGTCGAAACTACTATGAGAACGCTCCGGCAACGACGAAGGAGAAGGGACGACGCAACGGGTATGAGTCGCATCGGGTCCTCACGGGCGAGGGAGCGGTGACGGTGCAAGTGCCGCGGGTACGAGAAACAGAGAAGGTGTTTCAGTCAAAGATTCTCGACGCCTACGTGAGCCGGACCGAGAAACTCGATGAACTGATCGCGCGGATGTACGTCCACGGGATGTCGACGCGTGACATTGAGGCGACGTTCGCGGACGTGCTGAGCGGCACGGGTGTCTCGAAGTCGGTGGTGAGCCGGGTCACACGGTGTCTGTCGGAGGATTTCGAGGCGTTTCGAAAACGGGATCTCTCGAACGAGAAGCTGTTGTATCTCGAGCTCGACGGCACGTACCTGCGCTACCACCAAGGAGCGGAGAGGAAAGAGCCCATCCTCGTTGCGACCGGCTATCGCGCTGATGGGACGCGAGTTCTTCTTCATATCGGTGTCGGCAACCGAGAATCCTACGAGAACTGGAAGGGGTTCTTGCAGGAGATGGTGGCCCGAGGAATGAGGGAGCCGTTGCTCATCGTGACGGACGGGAATCCTGGAGTGCTCAAAGCGATCGCAGAGGTCTTCCCTCGAAGCCTCAAGCAACGTTGCCAGAAGCACCGCCTCGAGAACATCCTGGGCAAGGCTCCGAAGGAAGTGCGCGACGAACTCAAGGCGGCCATCCTTGAGTCGTTCCATGCGAACAGCTACGAGCAAGGGCTGAAGAAGGGTCGGGAGGTGATCGCTCGGTACCGTCAACGATTCCCGAGCGCGATGAAGTGCATGGAAGAGACCCTCGAAGCGTGTCTTCAGGCGCTACGCCTTCCTGCGGCGCATCACAAAAGGCTTCGCACGTCGAATCTACTTGAGCGCACGTTCGGAGAGCACAAACGTCGCACAAAGGTCATTCCTCACTTCTTCACCGAGGAGGCCGCGATGAAACTCTCGTTCGCTGTGCTCTTGGCCGTCGCAAACAAATGGCGCGGCGTGAGGATGGATGTCTTCGCCGCTAGGAAAGTCGAGGAGCTTCGCAACGAGCTTCTCCCGCAAGGCACGTCGGAGGAATCAGCAGCTTAACCGAGCGCGGGGAACCGTACGGAGATTTGACAGGAAAATTAAGACTTGACCTTCATGTTGCACTACCTCCCTGCAGCACTTAAAAGAAGACTAGTGTGTCACCTCTGTCCTGGGGTTTTACAGAGCGCCGTCTAACGAGCAGTTGCAGCAGACGAAGCGCGAGTATGATGCAGGGGCTGTCCAAGCTCTTACGTCATCGAGTCGCGCTTCGCGGCTGAACGGCCCTGCTATACCGCCCGACAGCAAGGGGTCGTGGGGGATGCCAAAAGAGAGCCACCGCAATCTCCTTTGTCTGCCGTCGAATTCCCGCGCCCAACGTACCAGCCATCGCTAGCCCCTGGATCACGTGATCCAAGATTGGAAACCGCTCGCACGCTATAAGGCATTCCAGCATCTCGGGAAATCATGGCGCCGCCCACTCGCTGTGGGGTCGAAGAGATAGACGGCTTGCTCTTCGAACGTCCCTTCGAACTCGGCAGGGGCAACGGCTTTTCGATAACTCCTAATGGCCCCTCCCAAGTCAGTCGGTTGGGAGCCCGACCCTTGACCTTCAATCGCCCCTCGGTGATCGCGGCGTGACACACCGCGCAGACCGTGTGGAGATTCCAAGTCTCGTCGGGACCACCCCGAGCCCGCGGGATGATGTGGTTCGCACTCAAAGCAGTTCGATTGCTGCACCCAGGCCGGGTGCACTTCCAGCCGGCTCGCTCGGCGACCTTTCGCACGTAGCCGCCATCGGTCTCGGGTCCGTCTCCAAACGCCGGCGTTATTGCATACCCGCAAAGCGCCTCAGCGCACATGAGATCGAATACCTCGATGTCGCTCAAGGTCTTTCCCGCCAAACGCTCGAGCGCCTCTCTCGCCTGCTCCCACGCCTCGACTCGATCACCTTCGAGCATGAAGAAGAGAGATTTCCTCGTCGTCGGTGGCTGCTTTCTTTTGACTTCCTGTTCGAGCTGGCGATTGCTCATGTTCTTGCAACGGTCGAGCCACTTGGCTTCGGTCTTGGGTGTCGCGACTTTGACGACCTCTCGCGCCTTGGTCCAAGGGATGTCTCCTTTCTGGAAGGCCGCCTTTAATCGCGGGAGTTCTTCGAAACGTTCTGCCATGTTTAGCAGCGACGGCGTCTTGCGATCCTCGAAACCCAGTCGTTCGCGAGCGTAATCGACGGTCGAGGCGAAACCGTATTTCAGGTAGAGTTGCCGGTTCTCGACCTCCTGGAGGTAGAAGCACAAAACGGACTCCACCCGGCGGTGTACTCGAGCGGCGGAAACCAGGCGTCGATCGACCTCGCTCGGGGGAAGACCTTTGGTCATTTCAAGAACGACTTCGGCAGGCACGGACATGGCACTTACTCCTTTTAAAATGAGTGGGTTGCTATGAAAACCCGATACTCGAATATAGGAGTATATTAGGTGAATGTCAAGTCATGTCATACGCACAATCTAACTAATTAGAAACAAAGGACTTAGACAGAAAAACCAAAGGGTCGAAGGACCTGGCCGGTGGCTCAACTCATTGATAAAACAGTACTTACGCGCCCGGGCGCGGGCAAAAGACGTCTCTTCCCTTTCGAGGCTGCCCCCGTCGCCGACCCCGGTCCGTTCCGTCGTCCTCGTCTAGCGTCTGACGCCCGGCCTCGTTTCGGCAACCGACGCCCGGCAAACTTCCCTCGTGGCAAGCTTAGCAGGCATCCCTTTTTGGCGACTTACTGGCTCAATCCAGTAAAATAGTCAGTCGACCATGAAGAACCTAGTTCCCCTGCCGTATCGCCGGGTCTCGGTCCAGCCCTACGAACGCGAGATGACGGAAAAGCCCATCCGCGCGCACCTGATGGGCCGGGAGACGTATCGGCGGACGGACTTCATCGTCCTGAGGAAGGGCCCAGACAGTAAGGAGACGGCGGTCGTCGAGGTCACGGCCCCCGATAGGGAGAGTCTCTTCAGCCCCATCGATTCGGTCCGGATCGTGGCCCTGCCCGAAACCTGTGTCTTCGTCGAAGCCCCGGAGACCGATCCGGCCAACCCCTCCTCCCTGGCAGCCAAGGCGCACGAGCTCGGGATCGAGGGCGAGCAAACGCTGGTGGTGCGCGGCAAGTACGAGCACGTCGGCTTCATTCACCACCCCGATCCCATGGTCATCCGTGTCGTAGAAGTTTCTCCGCCGGAGCCGCCCAAGCTCTTCGACCTCGCCCAACGCGTGCTCAGCTATGCGGAGCTTCCCCCAATACGGTTGGAGCTCACCCGCATCGACCTGAACGAGCTCGCCGAAGGCCACTCCCCTTCCGCCTTTCTGGTACCTTGCCGCTCCGGAGGACTGGATGGGCTCAAGGCACCGGTGTACTTTCTGGACGAGCGTCCGGCACGGCTCGATTGGACGATGATCGGGTGCGAGCGCAGTCTACAGTTCCATCGTCACTACTACGGCGACGAGCCGCCCCGCATAGAGCTCTGCCCGCGCCAATTGGCCGGCGAGAACGACGCTCCAACGCTACTCAAGTGTTGCCTCCTCGAGTTCGATTCCGAGCTCGACGAAAATGTTGCGATAGCACCCTGGGGCGCTGATCTGGCGATGGTGGAGAAGGCCATTCGTCAACTCGTGGCGGTCGCGGAGCGCGCACCCGCCGAAGCTACCAAAGCTACGTGACATAGGAGAAAAGCATTCATGACCAAAGCTTGGACTTCCATCTTTCCTGAGCTGGCGGCCCGCTCGCGGAAACCACGAACTCGCGGCGTGACGATGCTGCTGGACAAGTGCCAGGGCCCCGCGGCCACCGAAGATCTCCTGGCCATGTCGGGGGACTACATCGACTTTTGGAAGATGTCTTACGGAACGTCGGCTCTCCTCGACGACGGTTTCCTACGTCGCAAGATTGAAACGATCGGCCAGCACGACATCATCGTCCACCCTGGCGGCACATTGGCGGAATACGGGATCATGCGAGGTCTCACCCGAGAGTACGTCCGACACTGCCAGGCTCTCGGTTTCACCGGTGTCGAGATCTCGGATGGCACGATCGAAATGTCGCCCAGTGTGCGCCGGGATGCCATTCGGTACGCCCGGGATCTCGGTTTAACCGTCATCACCGAGGTCGGTAAGAAAGACCCCAACGAGCAACCTGCGGTCGAGCTGCTAGCGGAACAAGCGCTAGGCGACTTCGATGCGGGCGCCTCCTGGGTCATCGTCGACGCGCGTGAGTCGGGTCGAGGAGTGGGGGTGTTCGACGCGGATGGCACCGTCCGCGAGGAAGCTGTCGATGCTATGGTCGATATCTTGGAAGGCCACCTCGATAAGATGATCTGGGAGACGCCGCTCAAGAAACAGCAGGAGTACTTCATCATCCGCTTCGGCCCGCATGTCGGACTCGGCAACATCCAACCGCGCGACGTCCTGGCACTTGAATCGATGCGCACCGGTATCCGCTTCGAGACTTTCCACGCCTTTGCCGAGAAGCTCCTCGAAGAGGCCCAGCAGGCTCGAGACGCGGCGGACGACGGATAACGAGAGAACCCATGGTTTTTGGCGACCCCCCCTCCGACGCCCTCATCCGAACCGCCTATGCGCGCGAGGCGGGCGACACGGCTATCCTTTATAAGGGGATGAGCCTGGCCGATATCGCCCACGTCGTCGGCTTGGTGGAGTCCAAGATCATTCCCCGCCAGGCGGGAGGCGAGCTCTTGTGGGCATTGCTAGAAATCCATCCTTCACCCCCGATGGATTTTGCCGTCGATCCCGGCCGCGGTGATTCCTACTCGAACCGCGAGGCTTACTTGAGAATGCTCACTCCCTCGGCCGGATGGCTGTCGGCAGGCCGGGCGCGGCGCGAGTCCACGACGACCGGTTATCGAATCGCCGTCCGAGAGCGGTTGCTGAGCTTGGCCGGAGCACTCGGCGACTGCGCCGCGGCGGCACTCGAGCAATGTGACGCGCATCGAACGACTCTCTTCCCCGACTACACGTACCTTCAGCCGGCTCAACCCACCGTGTTCGCGCATTACCTCCTGACGTTCGTCTACCCCATGCTCCGTGATCTAGAGCGTCTCGGTGGCGCCTTCGCGCGTACCAATGTCTCGCCGGCCGGCTGCGGCAGCGTGAACGGAAGCCGGCTACCCTTGGACCGCGAGGCGCTTTCCCAAATGCTCGGCTTCGACCGCCCCATCCCGCACGCACGCGACGCCATGTGGCAGGCGGACGGCCCGATCGAAAACGCGGCACTCATCACCGCGGTGCTCATCAACCTCGACCGCCTGGCCGAAGACCTGCAGATCTTTTCGACATCCGAGTTCGGGCTCGTCGAGTTGGCCGACCGCCATGCGCGCCCGAGCGTGATCATGCCGCAGAAGAAAAACCCGTACTCGCTCGCCTATCTCCGAGGGCTTGCCGGGGTTTCCATCGGCACCTTGGCTGCGATGGCTGCGGTCGCCAAGACGCCTTCCGGACAGATCGACAATCGCATGTTCGCTTATGGCGACGTACCGCGGGCGCTCGATCAAGCGACGGACGCAACACGGTTGATGGCCGACGTGCTCCGAGGGCTCACTGTGAAGACGGATGTCGCTGAAAATCGAGCCGCACAAGACTTCCTCGGTGCGACCGACTTGGCGGAAGTCATCATGATCGAGTGCGAGATCGACTACAAAACCGCGCACCGTATCGTAGCCCGAGCCATTCGGGAGGCCCTCGAATCAAACGAAGTAGGCGAATCGGCGCTAGCCATCGAACGACTGGAAGCCGCCGCCGAAGCCACCATCGGAAAAAAACTCGGCCTCTCGAAGAAAAGAATTCGCGAGGTGCTCGACCCGGCGAGTATCGTCGCCACGCGCACCGGTATCGGAGGCGCCGCGAGCGAATCGGTGAGCGAGATGATCGCCGCATGCAGAAATGGCCTGAACGAAAATGAAGCGTGGCGCCTGGAGACGGGAAGGAAACTCGTGGAGGCCGAAACACGATTGGGAATGAAGGCCACACTACTGAAGATCGTTCCCGCCGAGCCCGCTGAGAAAGACGGCTCGCCTGAATCGCAGCAAGCCGAAACCAGTTCTTGGGAAAAGGAGTTCGAAGATCTCCCCAAGATGCCTCCCGGGCGCCGCCGATTTCCAGCCGAATGAGCGCTCGAGTCAAATCTTAATTTTATGCCATCTCACATCTCCGATTCGCTGATCTACCGGAGCTCATGGGGCACCGAGGAAACGCGTGCGATATTCGACGACGAGCCCCGAACCCGCGCTTGGCTCGAGATCCTGGCCGTGCTGGCGGAAAGCCAAGCGGAAGTAGGTCTCATCCCTGCCGGTGATGCCAAGAAAGTAGCGCGCGCTTGCCGAGAGATGACGCTCGACACCGAGTTCTTCGAGGAGGTCCGGAAGGGTTTCGAGGAGACCAATCACACCACGCTCGGCCTCATTCGCGCCGTCCAACGCCGTTGCCCCGACGGCTCGGGCGAATGGGTCTACTACGGTGCCACCGTACAAGACGTCGTCGACACCTGGACCATGATGACGGTCGCGCAAGTATGGTCCATCGCGTTCCGGGAGCTGAAAGCGCTCGAAGAGAATCTCCTTAGGCTCGCGGAGACTCACAAAGATACGGTAATGCCCGGTCGTACGCACGGCCAGCCCGGACTCCCCATCACCTTTGGTTTCAAGGCGGCAGTCTGGGCGAGCGAGACCCGACGCCACATCGCGCGCCTCAAAGACATTAGAAGTCGCATCGGAGTGGGTCAGCTCGTCGGCGGTGTAGGCAGCATGTCCTCCTTGGGTCCGCAGGCTTTCACGTTGCAAGAGAAGTTCTGTTCTCGCCTAGGGCTTCGACCGTCGGATATCTCATGGACCACCGCGCGCGACGTCTTTGTAGAATGGTTCCAGCTGCTAACCCTCATCTCCGGTACCGCAGACAAAATGGGGCATGAGATCTACAACCTGCAGCGTCCCGAGATCGGTGAGGTGACCGAAGGTTTCGTACCGGGAACGGTGGGGAGCATCACGATGCCGCACAAGCGCAACCCCGAAATCGCGGAGCACCTGGGCACGCTGGCGAGAGTAATTCGTCACAACACGGCGCTCCTGTCAGAATCTCAAGTTCACGACCACGAGCGGGACGGGCGAGCTTGGAAGTCGGAGTGGGCGGTTCTGGCCGAGACATCGATGGCGGCGGCAAAGCTTCTCGAGTTGACCAACACGATGATCCAACATCTCGACGTCCACGCCGACCGAGCGCTCGCCAATCTGGAAGCGAGCAAGGGCTTCGTGCTGTCGGAAGCCGTCATGCTGAAGCTAGCGGAGCACGTTGGCAAGCAAAGCGCTCACACATTAATGTACGAGACCGCGATGAAGGCGCATGAGGCAGATCGTCCGCTAAAGGACGCCGTCTTAGAAAATGATGCCATCCGCAAGCACCTGTCCGCGGAGACCATCGAGGCTCTTTTCGACTACCGGCGACATACAGGCTTCTGTAGCGAGCAAGTCGATCGGGTGCTGGCGCGAGCCAAGAAGGAGAGGGAGAGGGAGAGGGAGAGCGACTCGAAATGAAACCCTGTTTCTACATCGGGTTGGCACTGATTCTATTCACGTTGGGAGGGTGTGGCAACGGAGAAGGCACCAAGAGTGGCGAAACCAACATCAAACCCCTCCCCACCGGCAACCCGACAGACGGAGAAAGCGTCTTCTTGGGCACGTGTATCAAATGCCACGGCAAAGATGCGACCGGGATCGAAGGTTCAGGAACCAATCTGACCATCAGCGAGTTCGTCAAAGCTCATACTGATGCCGAGTTGGTGGAGTACATCAAGACCGGACGCGCGATGAACGACGCGCTCAACACGACGGGGATCGCGATGCCCCCGTACGGCGCCAATCCAATGCTAACCGATCAGGATCTCGCCGACGTCGTGGCTTACTTACGAGCCGTTCAGCGTGCACCCGATTCACCGACGAACTGAGGAAAAACATACCCATGTCGACTCCCACTCGTTTCGAGCTAGGCATTTTTCCCACACCTCTCGTCGAGGCCTCGCGCTTATCGCAAGCCCTCGAGGGTCCACGCATCCTTATCAAGCGCGACGACCTCACGGGTTTCGGCTTCGGTGGCAACAAAGTACGTGGACTCGAGTATTCCATCGCGGACGCCATCGCGCAGAAAACCGATGTCGTCGTCACCGGAGCGGGCCCCCAATCGAACCACATCCGCGCCACCGCGGCCGCGGCGCGAGCGGCGGGGCTCGATGTGGTCGCCGTCATGCACGGTGACCGGCCCGCCGAGACGCAGGGCAATTTTCTTCTCGATCAATGGCTAGATGTCGAGATCCGTTTCACTAACGATCCCGACCGCAGCCTCTTAGATCAGAAGATCGAGGAAGTCGCCGAGGAGCTCCGGCAATCGGGGCGACGACCGTATGTCATTCCGCGGGGCGGTTCTTCGGGACTCAGTGCCTGCGGTTACGTGCAGTGTGCCCGTGAAATGGGGGAGCAGCTCGTAGACCGCGGCGCCAGACCCCACTGGCTGGTCATCGCAACCGGGGGCGGTGGCACGCATGCGGGTCTCCTTGCCGGTTCGAAGATTTACGATGCACCGTATCGCATTCTCGGCGTCACGGTGAGCCGTCCGCCGGAGGAGTGCGAGGAACGCATCGGACGCCTGGCGCGTGAGGCGGCGAAGCTCGTCCGGCCTCAAGGTGATCCTATCCAGATCGCTCCCGACGACATCTCTGTCCGTGACGGCTTCATCGGCGAGGGGTACGGCATTCCCTCGCCGGAAGGCATCGAAGCCATCCGCCTGCTAAGCCGGACAGAAGGAATGTTCTTGGATCCCGTCTATACCGGCAAGGCCATGGCCGGCCTTATTGGTGAGATCCGAGCGGGGCGCATTAGGAAGGGCGAGACGGTCGTCTTCGTTCACACCGGAGGAGAGCCTGCCCTCTTTGCCTACCCGGAGATCGCAACGCGTTCATGAAAAGCAGCCTGCCCGCTGCGATTTACCTGATTGCCGCCCTCATACCAACCGGTGGCGCACCGCACGAAGAGTCTCGTCGCTCTCGTCGAACGCCAGAGTCTTCGCCGCTTGCAGTAGACCCTCGACCTGTGCCGCTTCGTGCCCCCAGGAGTCACCCGCGAATAAAACCGGCAAGTAGGCGGTGCGAGCGAGGCCGGTAAGATCCTCTTCTTGGATATCAATCGAGCCAAGAGCCGTGTGGTCAATCCTTGGCACCGAGAGCGTGACCGCCCTCTGACGATGGGTCTCGAGATCGGCGATCACCTCGGGTAAGGCTACGATGATGAGTTGGACCGGGCGGCCGAGGTGTGTTCGTCCAATGGTCTCCACACGCACCCGCGGGCTCTTCTCGAGCTCTGCTAGTGTCGAGGCGAAACTTCGATCGACGAGCAGCACTTCTGCAGGAGGCTGCGTGCTCTCGGCTTGTGATCCACCAGCCGCCAACAAAAGGGCCAGCACTTGAAAGGTCATCTTGATTCCCTCCGGCGGCTTGACGGTCTGTCGGCCTGTCAGGCGAACCCGGGTACCACACTCTATACATCCTATTTGACCGATGGAAGCCAAGACAAATAGAATACGCCCGCTCCAGGAAGGGATTTAGGAGAAGGACCCACGATGAACAATTCTTACACTCACCGAACAGCTTTCATCGGCGCTCTAGTGCTGATCGCGATGGTGCCCCGGGTCGCTGCCGAGCCCTATGATCCGGATGTTTACCAAAATCTGGAGTGGCGTTTCATCGGTCCTTATCGCGGCGGCCGCGTGACGACCGCGGTAGGTGTCCCTGGACAAGCCAACGTCTACTACCAAGGGGCAACCGGCGGCGGCGTTTGGAAAACCACCGATGCTGGACTTTCTTGGAAAAACGTCTCTGACGGTTTTCTCAAGACCGGCTCGGTGGGCGCGATCGCCGTAGCTCCATCCGATCCCAACGTCGTGTACGTGGGCATGGGAGAGGTTTGCATTCGGAGCAACTTCTCGCACGGAGACGGGGTCTACAAATCGACCGATGCCGGTAAAACCTGGACGCATGTCGGGCTCTCTGACTCGCGGCAAATCGGTCAGATCCGCGTCCATCCCGAAAACCCCGACCTGGTCTACGTCGCGGCGCTGGGTCACGTCTTCGGCCCCAACGAAGAGCGAGGCGTATTTCGGTCCAAGGACGGGGGGACGTCGTGGGAGAAAGTCCTTTACATAGATGACAAGACCGGCGCGGTCGATTTGAGCCTGGATGTTACGAACCCCAACGTCATCTACGCAGCTATGTGGCAAGTCATTCGAAAACCATGGGGCATCCTTCCGCATGGGCCTGGAAGCGGTATCTACAAAACGACGAACGGTGGAGATTCCTGGGAAGAGCTCACCCGCGGCCTGCCAGGGACGGGTCTCGGAAGGATCGGCGTTTCGGTCTCTCCCGTCAATCCCAACCGAGTGTGGGCGCTGGTCGAGGCTGACGGCGGGGATCTCTTTCTTTCCGACGACGCCAGCGTCTCTTGGACTATGGTCAACGACGATTTTCATTTACAGCGGCGACCTTATTACTACGGCCACATCTATGCCGATACTCAAGAGGTCGACTCTGTCTACGTCCTCACCTCTCCCTTCATGAAGTCGATAGACGCGGGGAAGTCCTTCGCGCATATCGAAGTGCCTCACGGGGATAACCACGACCTTTGGATCGCGCCCGACGACAACAACCGCATGATCAACGCCAACGATGGTGGCGCAAACGTATCCTTCGACGGAGGAAAGAGCTGGAGTCGAATCGATAACCAGCCTACCGCTCAGTTCTATTGGGTCATCACGGACGACCGGTTCCCCTATCGTGTTTACGGTGCCCAACAGGACAATACGACAGTCTCGATCGCAAGCCGGACGGCAACCCCCGGAATCGCGGCGAGTGATTGGTATGCGGTGGCGGGGGGCGAGAGCGGCTACATTGCTCCCAAACCGGGAGCTCCCGACGTAACCTACGGGGGCAGCTATTGGGGATTGATGACGCGTCACGATCGCCGCACCGGCGAAAATCGTGACGTTTCGCCTTGGCCGGCTCGGCCGATGGGGCGCGTGGGAGCGGATCTGAAGTACCGCTTCAACTGGACGTATCCTATTGTGATCTCGCCGCATGATCCCAACACGATCTTTGCCGGGGCGAACGTCGTCTTCCGCTCCACCAACGAAGGGCAGAGCTGGGAAGTGGTCAGCCCGGACCTAACTCATGACGACAAAAGCAAGCAGCGGCTGGGTCGACTCTCCGACTTCTACTGCACGATCACTTCGATCGCCGAGTCGAAGCTCCAAAAGGATTTGCTCTGGGTGGGGTCCGACGACGGAAGAGTTCACCTGACACGGAATGGCGGGCAAGAGTGGCTAGAGGTCACGCCTTCAGAAATGGAAGCGTGGAGCCGGATAAACGTCATTGAACCCTCGCCTCATGACGCGGGCTCGGCGTACTTGGCGGTGAACCGATACCAGCTCGACGACTACCGACCGTATGTTTACAAGACCAAGGACTTTGGAAGCAGCTGGAAGCGGGTGGCGAAAGGTATCCCCGAAAACGCGTTCGTCAGAACGGTGCGCGAAGATCCCAAACGCAGAGGGCTCCTTTACGCCGGTACTGAAACGGGCGTCTACGTATCTTTCGACGACGGAGAGAACTGGCAGTCGCTGCGAGGCAACTTGCCGATCGTGCCGATTACCGACCTCGCGGTCAAGAACGATGACCTCGTCGCCGCCACTCAAGGCCGCGCTTTCTGGATCTTGGATGATCTGACACCGCTCCATCAGCTCACGCCAGAGATCGCCGCATCTCCTTTCTTCCTATTCGAGCCACGCGACGCATACCGGGTGAGGAAACACCGCTCCTTTCTCCGAGACCCGAACACGGGTCAGAATCCCCCCGACGGCGTCATCGTGGACTATTTACTGCGAGATAGTTCAGGCGTAGTGACTCTCGAGTTCCTCGACGCCGATGGCGGCACGATCCAGTCCTTAAACAGCTCGGACCAGGAATCGAACGTCACTGTGGAACCAGGACTCAATCGTTTCGTCTGGGATATGCGCTATCCCGATGGCACGGATCTCACAAATGGCAGTCATCTATTCGGCGGCAATCTCCGTGGGCCCATGGCCGTCCCAGGCACTTACCAGGTCCGCCTAGCGGTAAGCGGTGAAACGACGAGTGCTTCGTTCGACATCAGAAAAGATCCAAGGGTTACCGCCACCCGTGAGGATCTTCAGGCTCAGTTCGACTTGCTCATCGCCATCCGTGATGGTGTGAGCGACGCCCACACCGCGGCCAACCAGATCCTCGCCGCTAAGGAACACGTCCAGAACTTATCGACTGAGGACGCGAACATAGAGACCCAAGCAAGGGAGGTTGACCTGAAGCTCACCGCAGTCCTGGACGAGCTGGTGGAGCTGCGCTTCCGTGGCATCGACGACCAGATGCTCGTCTACCCGCTGCAGCTAAACGCAAAGATCGTGTCTTTACAGCGAGTGGTTGCTAGCGCAGAACGCCGGCCCACCGATCAGTCCGTGGAAGTCTTTAGAGTGTTACGGTCTCAGCTCGACACGCAACTCAGGAAGCTCGACGCGATCATAGCGGACGAGGTCAAGGCCCTCAACCGAGCGCTCAGGAAGAGCGGCCTCCGCGAATTGAGAACGGACCTGGAATAAGGGAAGGTCTGGCCCCCTGGCTGTACGGACCGATATTGGCGGGCACCGCCGGTTATCTGGCGGTCTGCCTGGACGACGAAGTCTGGGAAGTTGTGGCCACACCTTTTTGGAAGCGGAGTTAGGCTGCGCCTCTGTCAAACGACGTAGAGCATGTTTCTGGAAACGTGCTAGCATGTAGCCCGCCTTATGATTAAGCACAAGCCACTCTTCACGTCAGAGGCCCTCACCCGAGGCGTTCGGGTGCACGTCGTCTGCAAGTACTCCCCCGACCACTCTCAGCCTCAAGTGAACCGCTGGTTCTTCCTCTACACCGTCAAGATCGCGAACGAAGGAACGGCGCCGGTTCAGCTGGTGAGCCGTCATTGGATCATCGAAGACGCCGACGGCAACGTGGAGGAAGTTCGGGGACCGGGTGTGGTGGGGCAGCAGCCTGAGCTCGCTCCCGGTGAGTCCTTTCAATACACGTCGGGCTGCCCGCTCGCAACCCCGTTCGGGTCGATGCGCGGCACGTACCAAATGGTGTCCGAAGAAGGCGCCAGCTTCGACGCGGAGATCGCTCCCTTTACCCTCAGCGAGCCTTATACGATTCACTAACGCGCCACCATTTACTTGTTGATGGGCTCTAATCCCCAGGAGATCGTTTCGAGGAGCTCCGTCCGTTTCGGATGAGCGAAAAACTAATGGCGCCAAAGAAGAAGAAACTCACCGCAAGAAATGCTGACAAACACTGGCTGTATGAGCAGAGCGTCCAAGCGCCCGAGGCGGACACCCGGTTCTTCGCTCGTTATTACAAGAAACTCACCGGTCGGAACGCTCGCGTCATGCGAGAGGACTTTTGCGGCACCTCCCAGCTCTCGTGCCACTGGGTCAAGCTCCACGGAGAAAACCGCGCTATTGGTGTGGATCTCGATGCCTCGGTATTGAAGTGGGCACGCACGAACAACGTCAGCCTGCTGACCGAAGATCAGCGACGGCGCCTGCGCTTGATCCGAAATAACGTGCTCGCGGTTCGCCATCCGAAGGCCGACATCGTGGCGGCCATGAACTTCAGTTATTCGGTGTTCCAAACCCGCGAAACGCTCGGCGCATACATCAAGAACGCCTACCGGTCACTGAACAAGCACGGTGTCCTGTGTATGGATGCGTGGGGCGGTGCCGACACACTCATCACCACCGTAGAGAAACGCCGACAGCAGGGTTTTACGTACGTTTGGGACCAAGTCGATTTCGATCCGATCACGTTTCACATCCTTTGCAAGATCCACTTCGAGTTCCGTGACGGCTCGCGGATGCGCAACGCGTTCATTTACGATTGGCGCCTGTGGACATTGCCGGAAATGCAGGAGCTCATGGTCGAGGCTGGGTTCAAAGACGTGCACGTGCTCTGGGAAGGAACCGAACGTAGCACGGGCGAGGGTAACGGTGCGTTTCGCCGCACCGAAAAAGGAGGCGACGAGGCGGCATGGATCGCCTACGTCGTCGGAAAAAAATGATGGTTTCCCTCCTCTATTCCTCTCCCTCTAGGCCTTGCGGCCGTCAAAATATGTTGTGCCAGCAAAAGAGGTGGCCAGACGGCGGTGAGGGGTGACAGGTGGGCCTGAATCAAGGCTACTCCTATCGACAGAGACTGGGCTCCGAAGCCGCGGATCTCACCGTCCTCGAATACCTCAGCCGACGCTACCAGCATTCTTCCGCCGACCAGTGGCGAGCCAGGATCGAAGCGGGGCTAGTCCTGCTCGACGGAGAACCCGCCGCTTCTGGTGAAATCATCCACACCGGTCAAACGCTGGTCTGGCGCCGACCACCCTGGCAAGAACCGAACGCCCCGGTTTCGTTTGCCGTCCTTCACGAGGACGAGCACGTGCTGGCAATTGCGAAACCGACCGGGCTTCCGACGCTTCCCGGTGGCGGCTTTCTGGTCAACACGCTTCTCAGTATCGTGCGCAAACACTATCCAGACGCGACGCCTCTTCACCGATTGGGCCGCGCGACCTCTGGGATCATGCTCTGGGCGCGAACCGGCCTGGCACGTCGCCGGTTGCGACAAGCTTGGGAGACGGATGTCGTCAGAGTGTACCGGACGTTGGTCCAGGGCGTGATCGATCAAGAGGAGCTGACGGTCGAAACACCCATCGGGGCCGTGCCGCACTTGCTGCTTGGTACCGTCTATGCGGCCACCCCCGCTGGCAAGCCTTCCCTGAGTCGGGTCCGAACGCTCGAGCGATCCAGCAACACGTCCTTGGTCGAGGTCCGGCTGGAAACCGGAAGACCCCATCAAATCCGAATCCACCTCGCGGCAGCCGGTTATCCACTGGTTGGAGATCCGCTTTACGACATCGGTGGCGTGCCGAAAGCGAAGAGTCGTGCCCTTCCAGGAGACCTTGGCTACCTCCTTCACTCGGAACGAGTGACCTTCCGGCACCCCGGCACCGAGCGACTCATTGAAGTGGCGTGTCTCCCACCCCCGCTTCTGAGATTGACAAGAAACCCCTTATAATAATCTCGCCATGTCGCGAACCGCCGCCGCCCTCATCATCGGGAACGAGCTCCTCGGCGGCAAAATCCAGGAAAGCAACCTCCGCCAGCTCGCCCAGCTCTTGCGGCAACTCGGCATCAGCCTGAACCGTACCGTGATCGTGGCGGACGATGTAGCAACCATATCGCAAGAAGTCGCGGCGCTGTCTTCGGCCCATGACTTCCTCTTCACGAGCGGCGGAGTCGGCCCAACCCACGACGACGTCACGATGGAGGGAGTCGCTTCCGCCTTCGGCGTGCCGGTGGTGACCGATCCCGTCCTCGAAGAGAAGCTGCGTCTGCATTTCGGAGACAGTATCAACGAGAACCATCTCCGCTTGGCTCTGGTACCGCGAGGCACGCTTTTACTCTCCAACGCCAACTCACTTTGGCCGGCGACAGTCATGGCGAACGTGTGGATCCTGCCGGGAATCCCGGAAGTGTTTCAGAAGAAACTGCCGATCGTGCAAGAGCACTTGGGCGGAGACTTGCCGTTCCTATCGCGTGCGGTCTACACCAAGCTCGATGAAGCCGATCTCGCTCCCCTGTTGAACGAAGTCGTTCGCAACCACCTGACAGTCGATATTGGCTCCTACCCGACGTGGGCGGATCGGAAATACAGTACGAAGCTGACCTTCGATGGAAAGGACGGCGATGCCATTAGCCGGGCGGTAGATGAATTCGTAGCTTTGCTGCCCGATGGCGAGCCCCAGTGGATCGAATAGCCCCTCCGGGGGCGCGGAGGTACGTATGAGGTTGATCGTATCCATTTCTTTTTTCCTTCTCTCTTCCACCACGCTGTGTGCCCAATTTTTCGAACCTGAAGTCTATGAGACGCGACGCGAGGCGGTGCTGGAGAATTTGGGCGAGGCGATCGCGATCGTTCCTGGTTACTCCGGGGCGCTGGGCATGGGTGTCTACCGACAGTCGGCCCACCTCATTTACTTGGCAGGTGTGGAAACTCCCAACGCCTATTTGGTCCTGGACGGTCGCTCGAAACGGTACTTCGTTGCCCCTCAGCCTGTCTCGCATTCACTGGACACCGGGCGCAAAAACGCTTTTCTACGAAGCGAAAGGCTCACATGACGACCCCCTCGCTTCTCATCCGCGAGGCGAGGCCCTCGATGTCTTCGAGTTCCTGGCCCGAGTCCTCACGCAAATCCCCAAGCCTCGGCAACACGGCGTGCACTACATGGGCGCCTACTCCTCGAGAGCGCGCGCCTTTCGAAAAAGGAAAAACCGCCGCCTGCAATCACTCACCAGCCAACAAAACCCCAAAGCCAACTCTGAGCCGAACCTGTCTCCCAAAAAGCGTGCCGCGCTCAGAAAAAGATGGGCACAGCTCATCAAGCTCATCAGGCGCGTTCATCAGACCGACCCTCTCCGGTGCGACTGCGGAGGCACCTATCGCGTCATCGCCTTCATCACCGAGCAGAAGGTGATTCGGAAAATCTTGGCTCATCTCGAAAAAAGAAGAAGAAAAAGCGACTCGCACCCGCCACCCGAGCCCTAGTCACTGGCTTCACACCACGCCACTTGTCCGTTACCCCGACACCAGACGGCCGGAGTGTTTCTTCAACACCTAACTCCCCCGGCGGGAGACACTTCTCAACCGCCTTGCCCCGTTTGCTCGAGTTCTGCTACCCTCACCAGGACTCACTCGGACTGCACAGACCCATTCTGGTGGGGAAAACTCGCGGGCCGGCGCTCGGGAGCGTATGAATTTTCCTATCCTTTATCCTTTCTCCACGAACGCCCGTTAAGCGTCCTGCCCCCCTAATGTAGCGCGCCGTCCGAGCAAAAGTTCACTGGCGCTCGCTCACTCCGGTTGCCTCAATCGGTAGGGTAATTGTGAATTCGGTGCCCTTTCCCACCTGGCTGGCTACTTCTATCTGGCCACGGTGTTTGTGCACAATGTGCCGAGCGGCCGTTAAGCCCAGGTTCGCTCCGACTCTAGAACCTTGGGATCGAAAGCCCAAATCGAAGAGGGTCCTCGCGTCTTCCGGCGACATGCCTTTTCCGGTATCTAAGATCTTAGACGTAGAGGGTCCTCGCGTCTTCCGGCGAACACTCTTCTCCTTCGTGAAAGTTCTAATTGTGACGCTGCCCCGCCATTCAACCGCCTGTATGGCAGTCATCAGTAAAGCCATGAAGACTTGGTTGAGCTCGCCGTGGTTACCATGAATCTCCGGAATACAGCCATACTCTTTTACCAAACTTATTCCCTCCTTAATTTCGTTTTGAATTAAGGTTAGGGTACTTTCAATTCCTTCGTGAATGTTGGCCTTCTGGAATTCGCCTTCGTCCAATCTAGTAAAACTCTTCAAACTCTTTGCTATTCTGGCGATTCTGTCACTGGCAGATGAAGAAGTCTGACTATTTTCTTGGAGAATTCTAAGGCACTCTTGATAATCACGACTATTCTTGACTTCAGCAGGCGTTTCGCTATTTTCCAAAATCTGCTCCAACCTAGCGACAGAACGAATTAACACGTCCGCATTACCCTTAATCACGCCAATAGGCGTATTGATTTCGTGAACAATGCCTGCGGTAAGCTGTCCGAGGGCCGCCATCTTCTCAGATTGAACCAATTGAGCCTGGGCAGTTTGTAACTCGCTCTCCACTCGCTTGCGCTCCAGTTCAGCGGTGGCTCGTGCAGCGAAGATTTTGAAAATCGACAGGTCACGATGTTCACCAGTCATGGGCTTATCATCTAACGTGGCCAAGTGGCCTAGCACATCGCCCGAAGAGTCGACTAGTGGTATCGCCAGATAGCTCTCCGCACCTAATTCGACGAGTGCTTCATCCTCCGGAAAAGCAGATTGCACATTTTCAGCATAGCGACAAATCTCGCCGCGCAACACTTTCTCGCAGGGTGTTCCAGCAAGATTGTAGCCATAGTTGTCCATAAAGCTATGGTCTTTCCAAAAGGCCAGTGTTCTGACTCTGGTTTTCACCTCCGTAAACTCGGAAATGAAGGCATAGCGTACGTGAAGCGCGCAGGCAAGATTTCGGACAAGCGAACGAAAAAAATCATCGCCCGTCAATGGAGCTGTACCTTCAATGATCGTGCGGAATATGTCATCCCGACTTGCTTGGGTTCTCTGCATCGCTGTCGGGCCCACAACACTCGATCCAAAGGACTGACTGACGCAATAGCTCATTGTAAGCTCCTTCTTCTAACGTCGTTTCTCAGAGAGTTTCGATCCGCCGTTCTAGGTTTCGGTGCCAACCGAGCCCGAGAGCCTCGGGGTCCTCGCGGGAGACAAGGTTGCTCGCTTGCGACGCGCAGCTTTGCTGGCCCATCTGTCTCTTGATAGCGCTCGAGCGCGTTTCGAACCTTCGTGCGTCCCCGGTGGAGCAACACTTTTTGATTGGCCTCGGTCAGTCCAAGTACTTGACAGACCTCTTCCGCGGACCAGCCCTCGATATCCCGCAGGGTGACGACCTCGGCTTGTCGCGGGGGCATCGACTGAAGTTCCTTCCGGATCATCGTGATCGTTTCTGTCGACAAGAGACGATCTTCGGGCGTCTGTCTCCATCGGCGAGGCGGGGACATCCAGGCGTGTCGATCGTCTGAGAATCGCTCGGCTGCCGCCGCAAGATTGTCGGCAGGGTTCTCGATTTCACTCAGGGACGAAAACGGGACCGTCCGTCGTTCCCTCTTGGCTCTCGTTCGCGCGACATTCATGAGAATCGAGAAGATCCAAGTTTTGAGTGAAGAGCGACCCTCGAAGCGCTCCAGGCCTCGAATCGCCGCGAGCCAAGTCTCCTGAACTACCTCTTCCGCCATCTCTCGATCAGAAAGGACCGATCTCGCGAGGCCAAGCATGGACGACGAGAGCCGCTCGAGCAAGACCTCGAACGCCCTCTCGTTGCCGGCCCGGAGTGCCTCTATGAAGTCCTTCTCTTGATGGTATCCGTCGGCGCTCTGCCCCCGCTGGAGAGGCCACAGGATGGTGGTCGGGCTCGTTGCAACCGTTTCCATTTGCTGGGTCATGTGCTGGGTCATGGAATTTCTCCTTTCCTGGAAAGCAATTTGCCAGTGGCCCCTCTGGAACACCATGCCGAGCAGATCACGGGTGCGTCAAAGCGTCTTCACGATGCAAATAATTGATTCTTAAAGAGTTGGTGAGTTGGATCACGCAGAAAAGGGTGGGTTGCCCCAAGGAAAAAGGTCCCGCGCCTTTCGGCGGGGACCTCGAGGATGAGCGCCAAACCCTAAGCTATTTGGGCGGATACTCCGTCAAGACAAAGTCCTTGCCCGTGGAGTGGCAGCCGGAGCAGAGGGGAAGGCCGTTGCCAACCCCGACAATGTCACTGCTGTCTTCCGTGTTGGTCGTTTCGTACCAGAACCAACCCTGCCCTTGAGCGCTGTCTTCTTGGGTCTTGACCATCACCGCCCAGCCGAGAAGCTCGGAACCATCCTCGCTGTACATTTCCTTCACGATCGATGAGCCGGCCGGATGCGACGCATTTCCTGCCGCGAGGGAAGCGTCGATCTTGGCATCCAAGTAGACGCGAACCGGCCAGCTGAACTTGGCATGGGGTCCTCGGGAAGCGTGTTTCTCAGATTCTTGGCTCTCGAATGACCTGTATGAGCCAGCTTTGAGGAATTCGTGAAGCCTTTGGGCTTCGGTGGGCACGACCGAGTCCACGGTAGGTGTATCGGCTGTCGCTTTCATGGCCGACTCGGACGCGCCGAGCATCGTATCCGCCATGCGATCGTACGACTCGTCGCCGCTTCGCATCGCCGCGCCGCTGGGAGACGCTGAGGAAGGAGAGCCCAGAGAGCTCTGCCGCGGCCCCTTTGCGGCGCGCAGCACCGGATAGTACTGGGTAAAGACCCCATTATCCGCGGCAGCCGCTTCGTGGCAGGAGCTACATGCCGCGGCTGGGAATTTCTCTGCGGTGTCCGCAAGCGGATAGCTATGGCCGAAGCTGAAGTAAGCCCAGTTCCCTGGCTCGTCGGGAAAACGGTTCGAGTCCTTGACAGCGGCCTCCAAACCGATGAACTCGCCCATGAAGTAGCCTCTACCGCTAGCGGCCGCCTTCGAGCCCACGCTGACGAGCTCCTTGACCAGGACTGTCCCCTCCCGGAAATTTCCGGTTTCCATGTAGTGGTCGTAGCTCTCGGGATCGATATAGACGTTGTGGAAGTCCGGGAACGGCGCTTCGGGCGGATTCATGTCGTTGGGTGTCAGCGGCGTTCCGATGTACACCCACGTCCGGTAACCCGTGGGCCGGATGAGCCAACCCTGGCCATCGAAGTGGACCGGCGTTTCCTCCTGCGGTGGCTCGGCCGTCGCAAAGAGAGCAGGACTGAGGATGTAGCTCGATGCGAGAACCGTCAGCCCCATAACAACGGCCAGGCCCACAACCCTCGATCCAAAGGACTGAATGACGCGATACTTCATTTGCATTTCGTTCATACAGATACAGTCTCCCGCTGCAGATTTCCGTTACGCTGTTCGGTCGGAATCCGTGTAACGAAAAGGCAGGGACGGAAGACTTGTCATAGTGCCGGAACTGATCCCTTCGGAATACTCGATGGCGCCTGACGCACTCACTTGCCGGGAGCTCGCAGAGCTCCTCACCGACTACCTAGAGGAATCGCTTCCCGCTCCCCAGCGGAAACGGTTCGAAGCGCACCTACGCAATTGCAAGAGTTGTCAGGACGACCTGGAGGAAATGCGGGCAACGTTGATTGCCCTGAGGCGTCTACCCAGGGAGTCTCTAAAACTGGCGACGAAGCACAGGCTGCTTCGGGCATTCAGAAGATGTACTCAACGGCATTAGCTGTTCGACAACATCTACGTTGACACCCAGCGGACAAATCGAACTTAGGAGATGGGAAGAAAACTGCCCGGTTCGTTGCGTGACGTCTCGAGCGAACACTATAATCAGCTCGAAATCCGGGCCAGGCCATGTCGACGTTTCAATCGTCCAACTCCATCCGATTTGGGAACTTTGAAGTCGATCCCCGCGCTGGAGAGCTAAGGAAGAACGGACGGCCGGTTAAGCTCCAGGAACAACCCCTCCAGCTCTTGCTCTTGCTTCTTGAGCATCCTGGCGAAGTCGTAACCCAGGAAGAAGCGCGAAATACTCTCTGGAGAGAGGATACTTTCGTCGACTTTGAACATGGTCTCGGCGCCGCACTGAACCGTTTGCGCGCCGCCCTGGGTGACTCCGCGAGTAATCCTCGTTTCATCGAAACGCTGCCTCGCCACGGATATCGGTTCATCGCGCCCGTAGCGGCAGGCTCGCCGAACGAACCGGAATCCGTGGCGGTGAGTCCGCCGACGAAACCTGTCGCCTTTAGATATGGCGGCTGGGTGGTCGCTTTCGGGGCGTTGATGCTCTCGATCTATCTGCTGAGAGAGCGTGTTCCGGCACCAACAAGCGCCGGCGCGGACACGAATATGCTCGTCGTGCTTCCCTTCGACAACTTGAGCGGCGACCCGGAGCAAGAGTATTTCAGCGACGGCCTGACCGAGGAGATCATCACCCACGTGGGCCAACTTAGCTTTGAACGACTCGGCGTCATTGCCCGCACGTCGAGCATGACATACAAGAACACGACACAGACGATCGAGCAGATAGGGCAGGATCTCGGCGTGAACTACGTGCTCGAGGGAAGTGTGCGGCGTGAGGGCGGACGCGTCCGGATTACCGCCCAGCTCATCTCCGTGAGCGATCAAACCCATGTTTGGGCAGAGAGCTACGACCGCGAGCTCCAAGGGATTCTTGCCTTGCAAAGCGACGTTTCCCGGCAGGTCGCCAAGGCCGTGGCCGGCGAGCTTGGGCTTGCGAACGACCCGGTGGTTGCCCCAGAACTGGCGCACACGGACGCTTATGACGCGTACCTCAAAGGTCGTTTCTACTGGAACAAGCGCGATGCCCAGGGCTTCCAGAAAGCCATCGAGTACTTCCAAGAGGCCATCGACATCGACCCGCGTTTCGCGCCTGCATACGCGGGGCTGGCTGACTGCTACGCGCTGCTAAGCGTCTCCTTTGACCTGCTACCTCCGGGAGAGGCGCAGTCCAAAGCGAGGACGATGGCCAGAAAAGCACTGGAAATCGACCCCAACCTGGCCGAAGCCTATGCTTCCCTGGGACTCGTACGGCACGGTTACGATTGGGACTGGGCGGGCGCATCCGAAGCGTTCCAGCGCGCCATCGAACTCAACCCAAGCTATGCGACCGCATACCACTGGCACGCACTTCATCTGGCAGGCATGGGTCGGTTCGAGCAAGCGCTCGATGAAATGAGACGAGCCCGGGCTCTGGATCCTCTCTCTCTGATCATCAACACTGACCTAGGGAGGGTGCTCTATACCGCGCGCCGGTACGACGAGGCCACAAAACAGTTGCAAGAAACCCTGGGTTTGGACCCGCACTTCGTGCCGGCGCGCATCTGGCTGTCTAGCGTATACCTGCAGAGAAAAATGTTCGAAGAGGCCATCGAAGTCTCCCGGACGGTAGCTACCATCGAGAACGGTGGACCGACGGCACTCGCCCTGCTCGGCGCCAGTTATGCCGCGGCGGGAAAGACAACCGACGCCATGGAAATTCTCCAGACGCTAAAACAGTTGTCCAACCAGCGCCACGTGTCACCAGCAAGCATCGCGCTCGTGTACGCGAACCTTGGCGACCCCGATGAGGCGTTTGCCTGGCTGGAGAAGGCTTTCGGGCAACGTTCCGGCTCCCTCCGACTGCTCAAGGTGGATCCCGTATTCGATCCCCTTCGCTCCGATCCGCGTTTTCAGGGTCTGCTTACACGCATGAACTTCCCGGAGTGAATCGTCGCTCGTAAAGGAAGCGCCCTGGGAGCCGCCGACAAGCCGCTCCCAGGGCGCCCGGGCAGGCAAGCAAACTAGCTCTCTTCCACGATATCCGGCTTCAGGGTGCCAATGATCTCGAGAAGCTCTGATTTCTCGGCGGCAGGAACTTTGAATTTATCCAAGGTGTCAACCAAGTGTTGCACCACGATGTTGAATTCCTTTTCAGTGATGCCGAGTCCACCATGAATGGTCTTGGCTGGCCGGCTGATGATCTTGCAGGGGCCCCCGGTGACGTTGCAGACCAAATTCTTGTTCTTCTGCCTGAACTGCTGCCTTGTATCATCGCCCATGCCCCTGAAAAACTGGGCAATGCGAGGATCAACAAACAACTTTCCCGCGAAGTCGTCGACCACGGCAGAAATCGCATCGTACCCGCCGAGCCGCTCGTATAACGATTTTCCCTCATCTGATTCATCTGGAGCCGACGAGCTCTCGACCGCAGACTCCAACAATGGGAGGCTGCCTTCGACAAGCGACGGCGGAGTCACAAGCAATACGGTTGCTAAGAAGAGCCCCTCACCCAGAAGAAAACTCCTCGTTCTTCTCCAATTTCCTATTGCAAACATCACAATCCTCCTTTTTAGGTTCGTGCCCTTCGGCGATCGTTCACCTGGGACAACGCACGTTCAGAGGCCTAGTCCATCTATGAGGCGTTTCGTTACAAGGTGAAACCTGGGATGTAACGTTTCAACCTACGGGAGGACTATTTCTATGCCATGCCGGAAATGAAAGGAAAAGAGCTTCGACTGCTTGGCGCAAGCTACTGTACGGCGCCGGTCGAGGTGAGGGAGTCTCTCGGCCACTTCGTCGCCGAGACTAAAGCGCGCTTGCTGCCGAACGAACCAGAAGAGTTGGAGCTCGTCGTCCTTTCTACCTGCAATCGCATTGAGATTTACACTTGGGCCCCGATACAGGCTGACTACCTGGACCAATGGTTTCGACAGATTGCCGATAGCATTCGGCCCGGCGGCGCCTTTTCGAACGAAACGCTATATCACCATCGAGGCGAGTCAGCGGCGCGGCATCTGTTCCGAGTCGCTTGCGGGCTGGACTCGGCGGTCCTGGGTGATGTGCAGATACTGTCGCAGATCAAGCAGGCCCGGACGGCCGCGAAGGAGGCGCGAAGGCTTGGCATCTTCCTGGAACAGATCTTTCGGGTGGCCATCCAAGCGGGAAAACGGGCAAGACACGAAACCGAGATCGGGTATGGTGCGGCCAGCGTGGGTTCCGCCCTCGCCAGCATGCTCCGCCACCGCTCGAACTCCGGTTCTTTTCGCATCCTCCTTATCGGAGCCGGTAACGCCGCTCGCAACATTGGTCTGCACCTTGCCAAATCCGAGCTAGGCTCCATTGTATGCATCAACCGCACCCGCCACAAAGCGAACGAGCTTGCCCTTCAGTTGGGGGGAAAGTCCCGGGCCTGGGACGAGCTCGAACCAGCGTTGCTCGAAAGCGACCTTGTCATTGCCGCGACATCGGCCGCCGAGCCCGTCCTTCAGAAAAACGACCTTGAGGAATTAGCCCGCCGGCGGCGCGGCGCGCCCATTTTGATCGTCGACGCTGGCCTTCCCAGAAATGTGGAACCTGGCTCTCCTTTGGACGTGATTGGGATCGATGAAGTCCGTGAGCGGCAGGAACAGGTTATGGCAAGGCGTCGGGCTTCGGTGCCATCGGTGGAGCGAATCGTTCAGGACGCGGTCGAGGAGTGGCGACACTGGGTTGTTTCTAGGCCCATAGAGGAAATCGTTCGATCCCTGTTTCAAGAAGTGCCCAGCTACACAAGACAGGCGGCAGCCAGCCTCGTCGACGGCAAAGTACTGACGCCGGAAAAAGCAGAACGAATCCTCGAGAAGTCTGTTCGGCAACTCCTCCATGACCACGTCCGCCGCCTGCGCACCCTCGCCGTCCCGGGCCAGTCGCACTAACTCGAACAACTCTTCATCCCAAGTAGCGACGGCAACATCCGCTTAATGACTTAGCGAACCCTCACCCGCCGTCTGGCCACGTTCTTGTTCGGCACGGAGCATTTTGACGGCCACAGGCTTCCAAGGGGGAGAGGGAATGACGGAAGGAAGCCATCGTCCATTTCTCGTAGACCACAATCTGCTTGGCCATTCCATCACCACCCAAACCCGCCTCTACTTGTGAGAAATGATGACCGCTTCGGTCATTCCGGGAGCGGGATGGATTTCGTGTTTCGAAAAGCCGGCTTCCTCGAACATCTGTTTGTATTGTGCGAAGGTGTAAGCATCCCCTCTCGGCGTGGAACACAGCATGGTGAGGGAGAACATGGCGGCGTCCGGAGGTGACACGCGGTCATCGTTGGGCACGAACTCCAAGGTCATTGCCCGTCCACCCGGCTTGAGGGCACCGTACACCCTCCTCGCCAACTCGGTGCACGTCGGTACGTCGAAATGGTGGAAGAAGTTGGTAAGCAAGACGAGGTCATAATCTGTCCCGTAATCGACCTCGAACGCGCTTCCGGGCTTGAGATGATGCCGATCTGCCACGCCCGCCGCCTGCGCATTCTCCGTTGCGACCTCTAAAACGGCGGGCCAATCGACCGCAAAGATCTCCGCCTCAGGGTTTTTCTGTGCCACGTGGATTCCGAAGAGGCCATGCCCCGCCGCGATGTCCAGCACTTTGATCGGCCCTTGAGCCGGCCCGACGAGCTCGGCGATGAACTGCGCCGAAGGAGCGACCAGAGGAGCCATCCCCCGCGCAAACTCGATCCATAGCGGGTTCTCGGCGGTCACCGATCCGTCTTCCTCCATAAGCGTGCCGCCCTTCCGAACGGTCCCGGCAACATTCCGAAACGCATCGGCCAGGTCTGGTGCCAAGAGAAAACGAGTTGCCACACCGATATAAGCGGGCGAGCTCTTGTCGAGAAAAAGGGCGGTGTCGGGAGTCAGGCCATAGCTGTGATCGGCCTTCGTCAAGAACCCGGCGACCACGAGATAGTCGCAGAGAATACGCACTCCTCGCTCGGTGGCGTCGAGCCGCTTGGCCAATGCATCAGCGGTGGTCGCTCCCTTAGCGATCTCGGTGAACAGACCCAGGTCGATCGCCCCCCTCAATGCCTCAGTGCGTTGGTATGCGTTGATGGTGTTAAAGATAAGCTCTGGCGACGGTGCTTTGCTCTTACTCATAAAAGCCTCACGGGTTTATGCTGGTAAGAAGTAGAACGCGATGGCGAGCATCACGTAGACGGCGAGCATTTGCACGCCTTCCATCCAATGGGTCAGGCCGTCCTGGCTAACGACGACGATGACTCCCACTGCCATAGCGATTGCCACGACCTCCATCGTTGTAAACCTCAGGTCGATGGGCCCCGGACCCACCGCATAACTAATGAAAACGAGCAGCGGTGCCGCAAAGAGAGCGATTTGTATCGAGGAGCCCACCGCGATGTTGATGGTTAGATCCATCTTGTTCTTGAGAGCCATGAGCACCGCGGTGGAATGCTCGGCCGCGTTTCCAATCACCGCGACCAAAACGACGCCGATGAAGACTTCTGTCATGCCCAACACATGGGCCGCTGCTTCCACCGACCCGATGAGAAGCTCGCTCATGACAGCAACCGACGACGCCGCGCCCAACAAGACGAGAAGCGAAGTACGTTTTGACCAGATTGGCCCCTCGGACTCTTCGTCCCCCGAATGCGCTCCTCCCACATAGAGGTGGGAGTGCGTTTTGAATGTGAAAACGAGAGAAACGAGGTAGGTGGCCATAAGAACTATGGCGATCATGAGACTCATCTCTTGCTCGCTCCGCAGCGCGCTGTCGCCCGCAACCATGTGAAAGATCGCCGGGATGGTGAGACCGATAGCGCTCAGGAGAAGCATGGTGGAACCATGCCCCGCTGCGATTGGATTGAAGGTTTGTCTTTGGAACCGGAGACCACCCAAGAAAGCAGAGAGCCCGAAGACGAGCAGGATGTTGCCGATGATGGAACCGGTTATCGACGCTTTGACCAGATCGTGTAGTCCGGCCCGCAGGGCAAGAATAGCAATGATCAACTCTGCCGCGTTGCCGAACGTTGCGTTCAGAAAGGCCCCCATTCCCTGCCCGACTCGCTCCGCCAAGTGCTCGGTCGCTTTCCCCATGAGACCGGCCAGAGGAATGATGGCCAAGCCGGAGGTGATGAATACCGGCAACCCCCCTTGATGAAACACGTACTCGAGCAGGAAAGAAATGGGAACGAAGACAAGCAGGAGAAGGAGAATGTTTTCGACTGTGAAGAGTTTCTTCATGCGCTGACCCGAAACAGGCGGGGATGTTACCCCGCACTCATATGATCTGGCAACCTAAGAGAGACCAATGTCAAACAAAAACCCGGGAGTGAGTTGCCTGACCAGGAAAGCGTTCTTGTGATGGCTACGCCCCCAGCCTGGCATCCAGCCACGATAGCACCTCGCTCGCCATTCCGACCCGATTCTTCCGGGTCACCTCCCAGAGCTCAATATCTGCTCTTTCTTTCACCGCCTCAATGAAGCCACTTCCCTTTCGCGCCACCGTAGCAACTAACAGTTGTCGGGAATCGAGCAGCGCCGAGACGGCCTCGACGAAACGCTGCGAGAAGCATTCCATCTTGCCGATCTCGTCGACGATGAAGAGGGCCGGAGTCGGCCGGGATGAGCGTGGACTCGACGACCCGTTCGAGCGCCGCGACCTCCATCCCGTAACGGCCCACGCGTTGAGGTGAGGTCGAGTCGACGTGCGCCAGAACCGCCCCGTCACCCTCAAAGGGTGCAAGACGAAATCCCGCACGCTCCTTGTCCCGGCGGATCTCGTCGGTGAGAAACCCCCGGAGCTTCGTCGTTGGGAGGCTGGCCACGACCTTCCGGAGAATGGTCGTCTTCCCGATACCGGGCGAGCCGGTCAAGAGCAGAGCGTTCACTCTGGAGATTCTGGGGATTCCTTGTTTTCCGATTCACCGGGTGACGCGGCAGGCGCAACAGGCGCGGACTCTTCGGCTCTGGCCACGCCTTGGTACATAGCCAACTGACCTCCGTAGAATGACAACCGAACGACCAGCTTCGCGACCAAGTAGGCCTGGCCGATCACGAAAGCAAGTACGACCCCGGTCATAGTGGACTGCCCCGCGCCGGGAGCCGCCAACGAGTACAGGCCGAGTAGAACAATCGCCAGGATACCTAGCCCATAGTAGAGCCCGAACGTCTTCGCCGGGTGAGAAAGGACGAACACAAAGCCTCGCAGCGCCGCGAGGACCATGCTGCTCCGATCCTCCACAAAAGTGGCGATCTTCGCGTAGTCGAATGCCATGTTAACCAGTGTGAGAAGAAACAGTACCGCGGCCGTTCCCAGTAGCACGACCATCAGGACGGTTCCTTCCACCGTCACATCCCGAGTCCAGTAATCGATTCGCCGAAAGAGCCAGCCCGCGAATCGGTAGACGAGGTAGTAGAGCACGCCGGCGAGGACGATCAGACGGAGGAAACGGAAGAAAAACCGCCCACCAGACGAGAAAAACCGGCTCAGGCCGAAGAAGCCTTCCGGTTTGGAGAACCGGTCCAGGATGCCTCCGACAAAGAGCGCCCACACGAGGGCGTACAGAACCCCCAGACCAACGACACCCGGGAACTGCTGGAAGAGACCTCCGAAGAGCCAGCTTTCTACGTTGTTGTAGAAGGCTCCCGCCCCGACGACGGTTGGAGTGAAGGTACGCGGAAGTCCCACCGCATCTTCCCGAAACTCTCCATACCAACCCATATCGAAACCGGTTGCCAACTCTTCGTGCACCAGGCTCGAACCGATCGATGAGCGGATCGACTCCGACACAACGACTCCGGCGGGAAGAGCGACCGCGAAGTTGACCAGCCACAACCAAATGACCAAGCCGGGAGATTCGATGGCACGCCACAAACCGACAAAGATGGCTCTTAGTACGGACATCATCATCCCTCCCCTCGGTTACACGAAGAACGCGAACGTGGCCAACGCATCCTGAAACCAAATCATCCACTTCGAAGCCCACTTTCGCGACGGAAACTTGGACGCCGGCTTCAGGAGCTGCGAATTATTGGTGTAGTACAGATCCAAAACTAACTTCCGTTCCGGATCGACGACCGCGTACTTGAGTTGCGCCGGCCGTTCCTCGACATAAAGCTCCCAACGCGAGGCGCCGTCCCACTCCTTGCGAACCTCGGTTCCATCGTCGAAGACCATCAGGACCTCGACCGGGAAGATCGCACTACCGTTCCGGCGAACCACAACCTCGGTGCGATACAGCTTACCCTCACCATCCGGCTCGGAGTAGATGAGCTTGCCCTCTTTCTCGAGGAATCCTTTGACACTTATTGGATCGCTCGCCACCGATTGAACGGCGTAGTCAAAGGTCTCCGAGCCCCCATGCACCTGGTCGAAGAACCAAGCGAGGTCGCTCTCCGTGACCTCGTTGGCGACGTCGAAGAAGTCTTGCGGCCGGGGGTGCCGAAAGCGGAAACGCGCAAAAAAGGTGGACATAATCTCTTGGAGCGTGTCCCAACCCAAATAGCGCTCGAGCGTGAGAAGCCAAAGTGCCGTCTTGTTGTAGCTCATCGCGCTGGACGATGAGGGAAAGTACTTGAACGTCGGTGTCGATTGGAAGTCCGCCGTCGCCACCGAGCGATAGCCGTCGAGTCGACTGCCCCCCACCCGGGTACGCTTGATGTCCCTGAAGAGAACGGGGAGAAATCCACCGCGGATCCGCATCCCGGGAGGCCTCAGGTAACGCTGCACCAGCAGGCTGTCGCCGAAAGTGACCTCCATGGTGCGAGCGGTGGAGAACGTGTTGAACCCTTCGTCCAACCACGCGAACTCGAACTCGTTGTTACCTACTAACCCATACCAGAACTGATGACCGGCCTCGTGCACCGTGACTCCCTCCGGCGACCCGCCCCCAAAGGGATTGAAGAGGCGCGTGCCGCAAGTGAAGAGGGTTGGATACTCCATCCCACCCGCCCCGGAGCCGAACGCGGGATCGACCACGGTGATGTGGTCATAAGGATAGGGCCCGAACCACTTGCCGTAATTGAGAAGCGCGGCGGCGGTCGCTTCGAAATGCCGCTCGGCCTGCTCGAGGTGCTCGGGCTGGAGGAGTAGTCTCATGTCCACCGATGGCAGCCCCGGCTCCTCGAAACGTGACTCCCGCACCTGGTACTTGGGACTGGTGGTCCAAGTGAAATCGTGGACGTCCTCTTGCCGGTATCGGTGTGTCACCGTCTCGTCCGGATTGACTTCCAGATCCACTTCTTTCCCGGTCGCTCCTAGGACATACGCCTTCGGCACGGTCATACTGACGTCGTAGACTCCGTAGTCCGAGAAGAACTCGGTGGCGGCGTGGAACTGATGATTGTTCCAACCTTCTTCCTCGAACACACCGAGCTTGGGAAACCAATGTGCGAGAAAGAAGAAGTCTCCTCGGAAACCCGTGCGGCGGAACGTGCGCGGAATCTTCGAGCGCCAGGCTACCTCGATCTGAATGGCCTCGTCCGGCCCCACCGGGGTCGGGAGCGGCACCACCAGAACCGTGCGATCCTCAGGATTCCCATCGTCCGGCGACGCGTAGCGCATCACGCCAGTGAGATCGTTCCCGGAGTAGCCCATCCCGGGCAACAGTTTGATGGAGTTAACCTCCACGTAGCCCCAATCGCCTTCTTCGATTCGGAGATCATCCGGCAAGCGCCCGCGTAGCCGGCTTTCTAGAAGCCATGTGCTTCGGTTGTTCCTCCAGGCGTTCCAATAGAGATGGAACCAGAGCTCGTCGGTGGGTTGCTCTTGGACGTTGGTCCAGGTGATCGTCTCTCGTCCCGTTAGCACCTTGCTCTCCGGATCCAACGTGACTTCGATCCGGTAGTTCGCGTTGCGAGTCGTTGCGTCGTCCGTCTCGACCAGCTCTTCCTGCGCTAAGAGGAGTGAAACTGACGACAATCCGAGCGCTGCGACCCAGGCCGAGCATCGGAGAAGGGAAATGAGACGCTTCATGAAGGCCTCCTGCCAAACGACATTTTCAAAAAGACAAATCCGAAAAACGCGTGATTATAAGACTCTCCGTTGCTGGTTTCAAACCGCGGTATACTCTTCGCACCTGCCTAGGAGGATCGCCATGAAGATTGCCGTTACCGGCGCCACCGGCCTAATCGGCGCCGCTCTCAGCGAGCGGCTTCACAAGCAAGGAAACGAAATCGTGGCGATCACGCGACGAAAGAAACTCTCTTCACCTTATTCCCCTTATACGGTCGTCCATTGGGATGTGGAGCGAGGGAAGCTCGATGCGTCGGCCCTCGAGGGTGTCGACGCGGTCGTACACTTGGCCGGAGAGACGATCGCGGAACGATGGACCGCCCCAAAAAAGGCGCTCATCCGAAGCAGCCGCGTCGAGGGCACCAAGCTTCTGGTCGAAGGCTTGAAGAGTCTCTCCAAACGACCTTCGGTCCTCGTCAGCTCATCCGCGCTCGGCTTTTACGGAAACCGGGGTGACGAAGAGCTAGACGAGAGTGCCGCCCCCGGGACCGGATACTTGCCGGAGGTCTGTCAAGAGTGGGAATCAGAGGCGGCCCGTGCGAAGGAGCTCGGAATGAGAGTCGTGAGCATGCGGGGTGGCATCGCCTTGTCCACGAGAGGAGGCGCGTTGGCGAAAATGCTATTGCCATTCAAGCTCGGTTTGGGCGGGCCGCTGGGAAGTGGGCGCCAGTGGATGTCTTGGATCCATATTGATGACGTCGTGGGCGGGTACCACTTCGCCCTCCACCAGCCGGGGTTCGATGGTGTCGCCAACTTGACCGCGCCCCGGCCGGTTCGAAACAAAGAATTCACCAAGGCGCTAGGGCGGGCGTTGTCCCGGCCGGCCTTCCTCCCGACTCCGGGGTTTGCGCTGAAGCTGGCTTTCGGAGAAATGGCCAAGGATCTGCTACTGGACGGCCAGAAGGTCTTGCCTCGCCGCTTGGAGCAGGCCGGGTACAAGTTCCAGCACCCCGGTTTGGACGAGGCGTTACAAGACGTCATCTCAGCGCGAAAATAGCCTCCCCGACCGCCGGGGGCCCCCATCGAGCTCGATGTCGAGCCTGATATAATGGCACAACATGGAATTTGACGTTGCTCCGGAGGATCTCGCGAGAACTCCTGAACAACCCTCCGAACCCTCGAATCGCGGCGCGCGCCTGGTGCATTGGCTGGTCCTGCTCTTCCTGTTCGTGTTGTCCGTCGCGGGAGGCTCGCTCACCGGGCTGCTGATTGCGTATCAGACAGATCTACCCCAAATCGAGACCCTGGAGGACTACAAGCCGAGCATCATCTCCGAACTCTACTCCGACGAAGGTAACGTCATCGCGGAGTTCGCGGTGGAACGGCGGGTGGTGATCCCCTTCGAAGAAATCCCGCAATACCTCAAGGACGCTCTGGTGGCGACCGAGGATCAACATTTCTATCGGCATCCAGGGATCGACCCCACCGGGATCGCGCGCGCGGCATACGTAAACCTCGTTCAAGGGCGCCGCGGCCAGGGGGGAAGTACGATCACGCAGCAACTCTCACGCCTACTGTTCCTCACGCCGGACAAGACCTACGAGAGGAAGATCAAAGAGGCCATTCTTGCCTTTCAGATCGAGAAGAACTACACGAAGGAAGAGATACTCACCCTCTATTGCAACCAGGTGCCGCTCGGAAAGGGCGTCTACGGCGTTGAGGCAGCAGCACAGTTCTATTTCGGCAGGTCGACGCGAGATTTGTCACTCGAGGAAGCCGCTCTGATCGCCGGCTTACCCGGCCGCCCGGCGACATTCAACCCGTTTGACAATCCGGAGCGGGCATTCGTGCGCAGGAACCACGTCCTGAACCGCATGTACGAGGAGGGGTTCGTACTGGAGGAAGTCAAAAACACCCTTCAGGAGAGACCCATTCAGGTCCGCCGACGGCAGCGCAGCGACGGGCTGGCCGCCTACTTCGTGGAGGAAGTCCGGCAGTATTTGGAGCGAAAGTACGGAAGCCAGCGGATCTACCGCGGAGGACTTCGCGTCTACACGACGTTGAGCGAAAGCATGCAACGGTCGGCCGAAAAGGCTATGGACCAAGCCCTCCGAGATCTCGACAAGCGGCAGGGGTTCCGCCCGGTTGAGTTCAACGTACACAGAGACACGGAAGGCGCCATCGACGATTTCGTGGCCGACGATTGGGGAGAGCCGCTTTCGGTCGGGGAAGTCGTGACCGGGGTGGTTACCGCGGTCGATGACCGAAAGGCGACGGTGCGCATCGATCGCTACACCGCAACGGTGGATGCCAAAGCCATTGAGTGGACGAAAGAAAAAAGGCCCAGCGCTATTCTCAAATTGGGCGACGTCACCGATTTCAAGATCCAGTCCATCGACCCACCTACCGAGACCGTGACCGTGACACTCGAGCAAGAACCGGTGGCCGAAGGAGCCTTCCTGGCCCTCGAGACCAGAACCGGCCAAATCAAAGCAATGTTTGGTGGCTTCGACTTCGCGCGCAGCAAGTTCAATCGTGCCGTGCAGGCGCGCCGACAGCCCGGATCGGCGTTCAAGCCTTTCGCTTATGCCGCAGCGATTGACGCCGGATTCACCGCCACTTCCCTCATCCTCGATGCCCCGGTCCGATATCAAGATCCGATAACGGAGGAGATCTACGAGCCATCGAACTACAACGGCAAGTACGAAGGATGGGTCACTCTTCGCCGAGCGCTCGAGGCCTCTCGCAACGTTCCGGCGGTCCGTTTGACCGAACAGATCGGACCCGAAAAAGTTGCGGAAATGGCCCGGCGATTGGGACTAGCCGGACCCCTTCCACCTTTTTTGAGTCTACCGTTGGGTTCAGCGGAAGCGAGTCTCATCGAAATGGTCTCGGCCTACTCGGCATTTCCCAATCAGGGGATCCGAATGCGGCCGTTTCTCGTTACCAAGGTGACGGATCGGGACGGTAACCTCCTCGAGGAGACCCATCCGAAGGCGGCCAGTGCCATCCGCGCCGACACGGCGTACATTGTGACCAGCCTGATGCAGGGCGTCGTCCGACGAGGCACCGCCGCGCGGGCAGCTCAATTGGGGCGGCCCATGGCGGGTAAGACCGGAACCACCAACGACTATACGGACGCGTGGTTCATCGGATTCGACCCCGGGCTCGCCGCGGGCGTTTGGGTCGGCTTCGACGAGAAACGCTCCCTGGGCGAGAAAGAAGTGGGAGCACGGACCGCCCTTCCCGCTTGGATCCAATTCATGCGTGAAGTGCGGGCGGATCAACCGGTCGAGGACTTCCCCGTTCCCTCGAACATCGTCTTTGTTCCGGTGGATCGGCACACCGGCTATCCGAGCCACAGTTCGGGCAAGGATGTTATTTTGGAGGCGTATATTAGTGGAACCGAACCGGCTGGCTACCCTTGACGCGCTGTTTGCCGCCAAAACAGGACTCGGCACGACCGGAGGTGGCCAGGCGGCGGAACAGAGCCAGCGGGCTATCCTTAAGTAGACCATCCCTAAACGGAGTGAGAAGCCAATGAAAAAAGTTTTTGCTGCAGGATGTGGCGTCCTCATCGTGGTGGCATTGCTGGTCGCCGCGGTCGGGGTGCTCTGGGGCCTCGGGTCTTACAACCGACTGGTCGGCCTCGAGGAGCAGGTCAATGCCTCCTGGTCCCAGGTCGAGAACGTGTATCAGCGGCGAGCCGACTTGATTCCCAACTTGGTGAACACCGTCCAGGGCGCGGCGGACTTCGAAAGGGAAACCCTGACCGCGGTCATCGAGGCCCGAGCCAAAGCCACGTCCGTCCAGCTAACTCCGGGAGAGCTGAGCGATCCCCAAGCGCTGGCCCGATTCGAGCAAGCCCAGAGCGGACTGGGAAGCGCCCTCGGACGCCTGATGGTGGTCGTGGAGCGTTACCCCGATATCAAGGCCAATCAGAACTTCATCCAGCTCCAAGACGAGTTGGCCGGCACGGAGAACCGAATCGCTGTCGAACGCAAACGCTTTAATGAATCCGCCCAGGGCTTCAATACCGCGCGGCGACGCTTCCCCGCTGTCTTGATCGCCGGGTGGCTGGGATTCGATGAGAAGGCCTATTTCCAGGCGACTCCGGGAGCCGACCAACCTCCGGTCGTCGACTTCGATAACAACTGACAAACGTCCGGGATCACGTTCCAAGCGCCACCCACTTGGCCGGCTCAAAATCTAAGCGTTTAACACTCAACTTAAATCAATAACTCGCCTATAAACAATTAGTTAACAAACCATACCGTCATGCCTTGACAATCATCCACTAAGTTTGTATAGTTAGTAAGAAGTTCCGGGTCGATTCCAGCAATCACTGGTGCCTTACGGTCTTGACTCGCGGCACGCCATGATTTGGACGGGCGTCTGACGAGCTAGTTCGTGGCAAGGCCTGCTTTGACGCCAAACCAGTTCGACCGGAAGACCGAGGAGAATAGATGACAACCCAAGAGCAGAAAACGACGACCCCAGAGGGAATCCATGAGTCGGTTCCTATCCTCCCCTTGCGAGACACATCGATATTTCCACACTCCATCCTTCCCCTTGCCGTAGGTCGAGAAAGCACAGTGCAGTTACTCGAGGAGAACTCGGACACCGCGGAGTTCATTGGCGTGGTAACCCAGCGTGATGCCACCGTCGAAACTCCGAACGGCTCCGACCTCTACGAAGTGGGCACGGGGGTCAAGATTCACAAATCGGTTCGAATGCCCGATCGGTCGGTTCGGTTGGTTGTTCAGGGCTTGTTCCGATTCCGGGTGCTTCGCGTAGTCCAGACCGCTCCGTACGTCCGCGCCGACATCGAGGTCGTCTCGGATTTCGCCTCCCCCGAAGAAGAGCTCGAGATCGATGCTCTGACCCGCAACCTACAGTCGGTCTTCTCCAAAGTCGTCGAGCTTTCACCCAATCTGTCGGACGAGGTCAGCTCGCTGAGCTCCGCCACCCAAGGGGGCAGCCGCCTGGCAGACTTCATCGCGCAGAACCTCCCCAATCTAGATACGCCGGCCCGCCAGACCGTGCTCGAGGCCGTGGATGTTAAGAAACGGTTGACACTCGTGCACCAGGCCTTGTTGCGGGAGCAGGAAGTGCTCGAGTTGGGGAACAAGATCGAATCGCAGGTCAAGGACGAGGTGGGAAAGACCCAACGCGAGTATTACCTGCGGGAGCAGCTCAAGGCCATTCAAAAGGAGCTGGGCGAGAACGACGAGAACACAAAAGAGATCGAGGAGCTCCGCCAGAAAATAGAAGACGCGGGGATGCCGGAAGAGGCCAAGAAAGAGGCCCTGCGGGAAGTCAACCGCCTGGCCAAGATTCCGCCAGCCTCTGCCGAGTACACGGTGGGACGCACCTATCTCGATTGGGTCGTCCGCGTGCCTTGGTCCAAGCGCACCGAGGACGTCTACGATATTCCAAAGGCCAAAGAGATCCTAGAGGCGGACCACTACGACCTGGAGAAGGTCAAGGACCGGATCTTGGAGTTCCTGGCGGTTCGAAAGATGAAGCCGGACATCAAAGGCCCCATCCTGTGCTTCGTGGGCCCCCCGGGCGTCGGCAAGACGAGCCTCGGCAAGTCGATCGCCAAATCCCTAGGCAGGAAGTTCTCTCGCATCAGCCTGGGCGGGATTCGCGACGAGGCGGAGATCCGAGGTCACCGGAGAACCTATATCGGGGCACTGCCGGGTCAGATCATCCAAAGCATTTGCCGCGCTGAGTCCAGAAACCCGGTGTTCATTTTGGACGAGATCGACAAACTGGGAATGGACTTCCGTGGCGATCCGAGCTCCGCCCTGCTGGAAGTACTCGATCCCGAGCAGAACAACTCTTTCCGGGATCACTACGTGGACCTGCCGTTCGATCTGTCTGAGGTACTCTTCATCGCCACCGCCAACATCATGGATCCCGTTCCGCCGGCCCTCAAGGACCGCCTGGAAGTCATCCATCTGGCCGGTTACACCGAGGAAGAGAAGATCCAGATCGCGGAAAGGCATCTCATCCCACGCCAGCTCGAAAATCACGGGCTGAAACCGGACGTCGCCCCCCGATTCACCCGTGAGGCCCTGGCGGAAATTATCCGCCACTACACGAAAGAAGCCGGTCTCCGAAACGTGGAGCGCGCTATTGCCTCGATTTGCCGCAAGGCGATAAGGAAGTGGGCGGAGGGTGCTACGGAACCGGTCACCGTAACCCCAGACTCCCTTCAGGAATTCCTGGGTGCACCGACCTTTCTTTCTCGCGAAATTTCCGAGAGAGTCAAGGTGCCCGGAGTCGCAATCGGAATGGCTTGGACTCCGGTCGGCGGAGATATCCTGTTCGTCGAGGCCTCCAAGCTGAAGGGTGGCAAGAACCTCCAACTGACTGGCCAACTGGGCGACGTCATGAAAGAGTCGGCGCGCGCCGCGCTCACGTGGGTCAGGGCTCACGGTCTGGAGTTCGGTCTAGAGGGTGATTTCTACCGTCGACTCGACCTCCACCTTCACGTCCCTGAAGGCTCGATCCCAAAGGATGGCCCTTCGGCGGGTGTAACCATGGTCACCGCCTTGGTGTCCGTGCTGACGGGAACTCCGGTGCGCGCCGACATCGCCATGACTGGAGAAATCACGCTCACCGGACACGTCCTACCGGTAGGCGGCCTGAAAGAGAAGCTGCTTGCCGCACACCGCTACGGGATCAAGAAAGTAATCATTCCCAAGCTGAACGAAAAAGCAGTGCTAGAGGATCTTAGTGAAGAGATTCGCGAGGAGCTCGAGATCCATTTGGTCTCGAACCTGGAAGAAGTTTTGAATATCGTCTTCCCTTCCCTGGCTCCGGGCCTGCTACCGCCAGGCCCGCTGCCGGAAGGGACCGACCCTTCGCATCAAATCCCCTTGCAGTGATCGGATTGTTCGGCTGTGGATTACAAGGATTACTACCAGACGCTGGGCGTCTCGAAGGGTACCAGCCAAAAGGATATCAAGCAGGCGTATCGGCGCCAGGCCCGCAAACACCATCCCGACGTGAACCCCGGTGATCGCGGAGCCGAAGTCCGCTTCAAGGAGATCAACGAGGCCTACGCTGTCCTTTCCGACTCCGAAAAACGACAGAAATACGATCAGCTCGGCGCCAATTGGCAGCAGTACGAGCGGGTCGCACAGCAAGATGGAGGCGGTTTTCCACCGGGATTTGAAGGATTCCACGTCGAGTTCGAAGGGCAGCCTGGTGCGGAGCGGCCGGGAGGTTTCTCCGACTTCTTCAAGATTTTCTTCGGGGAGGGCTTCGACGCCGACTCGATCCGTGGAGGGACCGGGCCCGAATCGGGGCGACGCCGTGGGCGAAGAGGTGCCCGCCGCGGACCTCGAGCGGGCGGTTTCGGTTTCGATGCTCCCGCGTCCAAAGGGCGTGACGTTTCCGCCCCACTAGAGATAACGCTGGAAGATGCGTTTCGTGGCAGCCAAAGGCGACTCGCTCTGCAGAACAATTCAGGCTCGCCCCAGCAACAGATCGAGGTCAAGATCCCGCCAGGAGTAAAGGACGGCTCTCGAGTACGCGTGGCCGGCAAGGGTGAGCCCGGGGTCGGCGGTGCTCCTTCCGGCGATCTCTACCTCGACGTCAAGCTTCTCCCACATTCGCTCTATCGTCGTGAGGGCGACGATCTCTACGTCGACGTCCCGGTAACGGTAACCGAGGCGGCGCTCGGTGCCGAAGTCGAGGTCCCCACTTTTTCCGGCAAGACGCGCATCAAGGTCCCCGCTGGCTCTCAAAGCGGGAGGCTCTTACGGCTCCGTGAAAAAGGCATGCCGCAGCTCAAGAAGGACGGCCACGGCGATCTCTTTGCGAGAGTGAAAGTGGTCACGCCTACGGAACTTTCCGAAAAGGAACGCGAGCTCCTCGAAGAGCTCAATAGTCTGCGCAGCGAAGACCTCCGAGCCCACTTCGGTAACTGACCTAACCGTCTAGTCTGACCCTCCCACCGTCACCGTGACCTTCGCGGCATAGCTTGCAGCGTCGATGCGTTTTCCCGATTCGGTCTGCGGATCGAGCTCGGTGATTGCGATGGACACCTCCTCGAATTCCTGGACATCGCTGCCACCCGGCGGAACGCTGAACGTTAGATCGGTAGTACCGCCGTCTCGGGAAGCCTGAAAGATCACAATCGCCTCGCCGGCGACGATGCAATTCGCGTCCTTCGGGCAGCGAGAGTCCCGAGTGACGGCAGAGAAAGTGATGGAGATGTCTACCTCTTCAAGACTGACCGATTCACCGACCGCGATCGAAAAAGACTCCCCTGCCGAATGCTCCGTTAGTGTGGTGCTCGCCGTCGGCGCACAGTCGGTGCCTGCCACCAGGACCCCGAGCTGGCTGACCAACGCCAAAGCGAACAACGTCTTCATTGTGGCCGACGGCGCTCCTTCCTTATCTTGGCCTTTATTGCGGCACGCAGATGACAATGTCATCCAATCCGGCCTCCACTAGATCACCGGGGCCGGCACCATCCGAAACTTGTACGCGGAGGACCAGATCGCCGGGGTTGGCGACGGTCGTCGCCACCTGGGTCCACTCGGCGTTCAACGTCACATCCCCGATCGACACCAGGTTCGTTGTGAAGGTCGAGCCCCCATCGGTCGACACGTCGATGCTGAAGAAATCCCCCGCCGCGTCGTCCCCCTGATCTCGTTGGCCAAAGTAGTACCACAACGTGATTTGGACGTCGGAGTGCGCGTTCGCATCGATGGAGGTTGACAAAGCGGTACAGACGCCACCGTCGACGTCGTCGGTTCCCGCTCCACCGGCGTTCGGCTGGGTGAAGAACGCGTTGACACCAGTGGCCGAGTGATCGTCCTCCAGCTGCGTTGTGACGCCACTGTTCACGACTTGGTCGGGATTGCCGACCATCCAATCCCCTGTGGAACAGGTGCTGTCCGGTACGCTGTGGAACCAACCGCTGGGCCCCGCCTCGAAGTCCGTGGCAAGAAGGATCTCGCCGCACACCGGAGGCAGTTCCTCGAAGATCCGCACATTCCGGAACGTCCCGTTGTTGTTCTGCGTTCCGGCGTCTTTGTCGTTCACCAGCACCAAAAACATGCCGCTGCCAGTATAGAACTCACCCACCTTGATCCGAAAGCTCACGAAGTTGCCTAGGTCGCTACTGGTGTACTGTTGCGCGTTTTGGAACGCACCGCTCCAGTTCTGCGTGCCGAAGATCTCGAAGATCCGCGTGTTGTTGTTCAAGGTGTCGTCTTCGTCGAAACCAATACCATGGATCTCTCCCTTGGAGGTGCTCATGAACTCGAACTCGATGACCGTGGACGGTGTGACGTTGACCGTCTGCGTGGTGCGGCGCCAGCGGTTGCCTTCCAAGAAGAGACTCGCACCGGCCTCCTGCGGCTCAACCGTTCCGGTGCGGTCCTGGTTGGAGTACGAGACGGTCTGCGTGTTCTCCCAGTCGATGCAATCGTTGCATCCCCCCGTATCGGGATTGATAGTGACCACTATCGAATCCGACCCGGAGAGGCCGCCATTGTCGGTGACGGCTGCGGTGATCGTGTGCGTGCCCAGCGACAATCCGGTTGTCGAGAACGAGCCACCCGAGCCGATCGCGTCGTCTAGGCTGGAGTTCCACGTCAGGTTCATCGTCACAACTCCGTCCTCGGTGTCGCTTGCACTGCCGACAAACACGACAGAGGCTCCCGACATGAAACTCGAGTTGTCCGGCGGACTGCTGATCGTAACGCTCGGTGGCGTATTCGCCGCTCCGACGACCCGCACGCACGCGAAGCGACCGAGGTTCGTCGCCGAGCCTGCATCCTTGTCGTTCACGAAGACCAACCGCATGGAACTCCCGGTGTAGAACTGCCCCACCCGAATACTGAAGGTCTCGAACTCATCAGAGCCGGAGTAACGCGGCGAGAACTGGTTGGCGCCGGTCCAGTTTTGTGTGCCCCAGAACTGGAAGATGCGCACGTCGTTGCTGAGCTCCTGGTTCTCATCGAACCCGACGCCGTGGATTTCCCCCTCCGCGGCGCTCTGAAACTGGAACTCGATAACGGTGTCGGTGGTCACCTCGAAGCTGTCGGTCGACCGGCGCCAACGGTTGCCTTCTATGAGCAAGGTATCGCCGTCATTCTCGATGCTCAGCTCCCCGGTTCCGTCTTGATTGGAATATGCCTCGAGCGTGAATGCATTGAAGTCGATGCTACCGACCGGGCAGGTCGGCGGGTCGGGTGGGGTTAGGCAAGACGCAGGGAGGTTGAAGCCGTTGGTGGGGCTGGTACTGTTCGAGCCCCCGCTCACCGCGTCGGTGCCGAGTCCGTAGGCGGCGAAGACTTCCCAAAGTGCACAAACATCCTCCCCGGAAAAATTGTCGACTGCCACCTGGATGACGCCGTCGCGCGCGTCGACGAAGGTCGGCGAGCAAGCGGTGTTCTTCAAACCTTCGTTCACGTAAAGGAGCGCACGATGATTACCCGCTCCCGCGGTAGAGTCGTAGAGATCCGGGTCGAAGCCATGGTCGTCGACCAGCCGCCAATACATCTCCCAAAGAACTTGAGCCCATACGGAGCCCACGCCGTGAGGAATGGATAGGCCGTTGATGCTCTCATAGGTGTAACTGTTGACCAGTGGATCGGTGCTATACCGCTGGGGGCGTATGCCTGGTCCATCGGCGGCCTGGCCGAAGAGATAAGTTCCAATGCCGCGCGCATCCAGTCCCGCATCCCCGACTTCCGCGGTGTAGACCAATGCGAACCAGTCGCTCCAACCTTCTCCACCCTGTTGGTTATTGTTGAGACAACTCGAGTTGCCAGGTCCCCCTACTTGGCGCACCGAGATGCCATGTCCGTACTCGTGCACGATAACGCCGTTGTCGAAGTCACCGTCTCTCGCAGGGCTTACGTTGTCACACAGGAACATCTGCATCCGTGGCCGCCCGCCATCGGTCGGCGTGGCGAAGTTCGCGTTGCAGGTGCCGCTCCCATCTTGGGCCTCGGCGCGCACGTCGTCCCCTCCGGCGCCCCCATTGCTGAAATTGTTGACCTGGAAATTGCCGCCTGCTTCATCGAAACCGTACTGATACTGGACATCGTGAATGATGTTGTTCCAGTAGAACAGATTGGCGATGGCGGCGCTCCTGTAGTTGCTCGGCTCTTGGCTAAGGTCAACCGGAAAGTCGCAATTCAGTGACGCCCCGCAACTCGGCTGAGAGCCTGGAGGCGAGTCGTTGGCATCCGAGTCCTCGTAGGCATGGACGTTGTTTCCGCGCATAACGGTGTAGCTTGCGCTTCCGGTGTCGTGCCAACCGAGGGCTGAGGCCGTAGGGTCCGCCGGATCGGTTGCCAGTATCCTGGCCTCGGCCGGCGGAGACGGAGTTGTGTGCTGAGGGCTCTCCACCGGCTGCCGGTAAACGCGGTAGGAATCCGAACTGACCCAATCGAACCGCGTGATCACACGGCCCGCATCGGAAACCGGCCCCCCCGACTCGGCATCGACGGTGATATCGAATATGTGTTGGCCGTCGAGGGTGTGGATCTGAAATCGCCAGACCAAGTGGAGCCGGCGGCCAACCGGCAGCCACATCAATTCCGCTTCGATTCCGGTCAATGAAACATCCGCAGCGACGAGCGAAGTCTTCTGCTGGACACCGACCGGCTGCGAAGCAATGGAGGGCTGGCGGCGCACCGGAAGGTTGAGATGCGAGGCTGCCGCGGAAACCGCCTGCGCTGCATCGATGGCCGGCGCCGGAGAACTGAGCGGAGCCGCAACGTCGGGTACAAAGCCGTTTTGGACACCCGAGATGCGACCCTCTCGGTTGAGGTGTACCTGTAGCGTCGCGTTGAAAACGGGCAGCCCCTGGTGCACTTGCCGCAGATAGACGTGGGTCGCGCCGGTCGCGGCGGAGAAGACTGCGTCCGTCACCTCGAGCTCGGCGAGGTCCGCCGCGTCCAGCCCCAGCAGCGTCGCGCGCGATCGAACAAAGTCCAAGGCGATATCAGAAGGATCTCCGGGCCGGGGGGCCGTTAGGTATCCGACCGGGTTCGAGAGACTACGTGTGACGCCGGTTACCGGATCCAATCCGTGGATCAACGAACCGTCGAGCTCCTGGCGCAGCGCTGTCAGGGCGTCGGTCTGCGCCGAGCGTGGCGTGACCGCGGCAGCCTGTGCCAATGAACGACGATCGTAACTGCGCCGGTCCTCCTGGCGTGGTTGTCCCCAAGCCAATTGACTGGCGAAAGGAGAGGAAACAGCAAGTAGAATCGCGAAACGCGAAAGACGACTAAAGGGGCCTACTGCGCAGAGTTTTCTCCGTATATCCGGCATCGATTCGACCCCCGAAAAGAAAACGACATTTCAGCACAAGAGGCGCACCGGCACGGAAACTACTTAACCTAATTAGCCTTGTTAACCTGGAGAAGGGGTCCGTTATTCAATGGGAGGCTAGCACGCGCGTTTTGGAGAGTCAAGAACGCGGATGGTTCGGCGTCCCCTAGCCACTCCTCAGCGTGTCGAATTGAAACTCGTCACCCTGTAGATATGGTTGAGGGCTTTAGCACCACGCGTCTCGAAGTGGAGCGGAGAGTCACACCGCTTGCTGGCCGATCTGGGTAGCGAGCTGGCAAAACTTCTGGATGTAGGTCCGGAGCTTTTTCTTCCCTTCATCGGAAACATCGAGGAGCAGTAGGCCCATGCCCATCGGCAACCGCTCTGCCCGCGGCCCGGCCTGGTCGGTGCGCCAAACGACTTCGGCCTCCGCCGTCACCTCACCCAACGTCCATGGCATATCCAATATCACACCGAGGGATTCGCCGACCTCGGTAAGTTCCTCGGTTGCCAGAAAAGCTCCGGTCTCGCTGAGATTCGTGACGTAGCCTTCGAGAAGCTTGCCCCCGAGTTGAAATTTGGCTCGAATGATCAGCGGGCTGACACGACGACTGATTCGTGTTTCATCCATTGGGTTACCCTCATCTTCCGTCCGTACTACGCAGATAGCGTCGACTCGAACTGGCGAAGCTTGCGGTGTAGAAAGACGTTCTCCAAAGCCATCCCTGCTTGCGCCAGGAAGAGCTCGACACCTCTCAGTTTTCCGAGAGGCTTTCCGGATACTGGGTTGTCACCGTAGAGGATGGTCAAGACCTCCCGGTTGTTGAGCATGGGTAGCAAAGCGATCTCTTGGGCGCGGCCGCGGTCAATGACCGCGTAGAGAGAATCTTGTAGCCCGTCCACGTCGGGTCCTATCCGCAACGCCTTGCGAGTCAGAACCACTTGTGCCAGGCACTGGACTTTTTCCACGTCCAGGGCGATTTGCTTAGCCACCTCGTTGTTCACTCTGCCACCTCGAGTGAGCCCGAACCCGGCCACGTCCAGGGCGATTTGCTTAGCCACCTCGTTGTTCACTCTGCCACCTCGAGTGAGCCCGAACCCGGCCATGCCGGTGGCTTTGCCTTTTTTTATCATGAACAAGATGCTCCTCTCGAAAAACTTGGATGCTACGTGGAGCACCATGCGAGATACGTCCAAAGAGCGCTCCGGGTTCGCGAACTGTTCAGTCATGGACGCGAGAAAGTCCAGCAACAGGGAGTCGTCCTCACGCTCGACGTCGGTAACCTCTTTGTCCGCTGGGCCCGATGGGTTGATCGTCAGATCGGTGAGGTGGCGCATAAGGAGAATCGAGAACGTCTTCAGATCGGCTCGGTACTCGTCTTGATCGAGTTTGGAAATCGTCGGCTTGAACGCAACTTTACGAATACCCAGCTCCTTTGCTCTTTCGCGTGCCTTTTCGGGGAGTCGATCTGTCATCAAGAGAATGGGTAATTCCAATCTGCTGTTTCTCAGTCTCCGCACCAGCTCGAAGCCGCCATAAAAACTCTTGCCGTTTGCGCTCGGCATGCGGAGATCGGAGGCGAGCACGACCCGCTCGCCGGCAGTCAGAAGTCTACGAACCAACTCCTCTCCCGCGTCAGGACTGGAAGCGATCTCGACGCGCAAACGCCGCGCCCGAAGCTCCTCACCTACGATGTCTGTCACCTCGGCTTCATCGTCCACCAGGACGATAACCACCTCAGACTGCGTTTGGGAGGGTGGTTCGGCCGGTTGGGCATCTGGCGTCGGTTCTGCCGAGGAGACGGGCTGAGCCGATTGAGTCGGTTGAGATTTTCGGGCGATCTCCGGCGGCACGGGAACCGGCTCCGGGGTGGTCTGTGAAGTCGGTCGTTTTTCGGCTGCCGATCGTGGGCCGGTGCCGACGAACGCAACCGCATCGGCACGGTCCTCGTCCATTTCCTTGGCCGCATCCAACAGCAGGTGCTGTGGGTCGAAGCCGTCGTGAGCCAGAAACGGCGCGACGTCGACGCCGCCCAGCGTGGCGGTGAGATCGTCGGTCAATCGAAACAGAAAGGCTCCCTCTCGCATCGTCGTCAGCTCGCGGAACGTGACCTCGACGTGCCGCCGAAGCAAGGCCAGGCGGTCCCCAGTGTGATCTTCGCCAGTGAGCTGTCGCAAGTAGCTCTGTGTGGACCAGGAATAGGCGCAGAGGACAAGCCCGTTCTTGAAAAGAATCGCGCCACGACCGAGGGGACCTTCGACACTCAGATGGCCCGTCTTCTTGGAAAAGGCGACGATTTGGAGGATATCGGGAAGGGGGAGATCTTCTAGCCTCCCCTTGAGACCCTCGTTCTCCCGGCCTTGCGTCACGACGGTCTCGCCTCTTTAACGACCCCCGCGCACAAAGGGCGGCGGGGTCGGCACAGCGCGGACTGAGAAAGGCTGGGAGGGGTCGCCACGCCGGCGGATCAAGCAATGCGTGTGCCAGGGGCAGGACGCGCTTGGTTCGCTGATCTACTTGGGCGATAGGCGTTTACGCGAGAGGCCGAGATAGGAAGGTGGGGGAAACCGGGGGAAGCCGTAGAGTTTTCCCTGCACTCGCGGGATATTCCCCCTCGCCTTCGTTCGCCGCACTCAGTCCTTCGCGGGCGAACTACGGCGAGGCCGCGCCGAAGCCGTCGAGTGCCAAGACTCGAGACGACGGCGTAGGCGGGCCCCGCTACGACTTGTGCGGGGGCTCCCGCCGGCTCAAGAGAAAAGCCTTCATGAACGGATCGAGATGGCCATCCATCACACGATCCACGTCGCCGATCTCCTGTTTCGTGCGATGATCTTTCACCATGCGATAGGGCTGAAAGACATAGGAGCGAATCTGATTGCCCCAGGCAATTTCCTTTTTTCCATCGTGTAGAGCCTCGATCTTTTCCTGCTTCTCTCGGAGCATTCGATCGTAGAGCCTGGCCCTGAGCACCTTCATCGCGATGTCGCGATTGCGATGTTGGGAGCGCTCGTTTTGGCACTGCGTAACGATACCAGTAGGAAGGTGGGTAATGCGTACGGCAGAGTCGGTGACGTTGACGTGTTGGCCACCCGCCCCGCTCGACCGGTAGGTATCGATGCGAATATCTTTCTCATTGATTTCCACCTTCACCTCTTCGTCGATCTCGGGAAAAACAAAGACCGAGGCGAACGAGGTGTGCCGCCTCTTCGCCGCGTCGAAGGGTGAGATACGTACCAAACGATGGACGCCCACCTCACTCGAAAGCAGACCATAGGCATAGGGACCGCTAACGGTAAATGTTGCGCTCTTGAGTCCCGCCTCTTCACCTTCCTGATAGTCGAGCATCTCGGCCTTCCAACCCTTTTGCTCGGCCCAGCGCAGATACATTCTGAGCAACATCTCCGCCCAATCTTGGGATTCCGTCCCCCCGGCGCCCGGGTGGATGCTCACGATCGCGTTTTTCGCGTCGTTCTCTCCCCCCAGGAGCTTCTGGATCTCGGCGGCCTCGACATCCTGCTCCAGTTTCTCCAGATGCTTCTTGAGCTCTTCCGCAACCGTCTCCCCCTCCTTCGCCCACTGGATGAGAGTGCGGACTTCCTCTTCGCTGCCGTTGAGATGATTGATCAGGTCCACGTCGCGCTGAAGGCGACTTCGTTCTCGCGATAACTGCTGTCCCTGGGCGGGATCGGACCAAACTGCGGGATCGGCCAGCTTTTGTTCTATCTCGGCGAGTGCTTTCTTGACCGCGGCTTCGTCAAAGGTAACCTCGAACGTCCTCGACCCGACTCTCGATCTTCTCGTACCGCTCTAGCAACTCGTCAACAGTATGTGGCGTATGTGGCATTAGGAGCCTCGCCGTCCCCTCTTGTCCCGGTAATGGAGCGCGACTACCGCGACCCCGAAAAGCAATGTTACCACGGCCATCGAATGAGATAAAAGAAAGCCGTAGCGAACGAAGAAAGTTTCATCATGACGGAACGAGACGTTGCGCACCAGAAGCGCCGGCGTAAACAGATCTCCCCGGGCCAATACCCGGCCAAATGGATCGACGAATGCCGAGATGCCGGTGTTGGCGGCCCGGACCAAATACCTCCGCGTTTCGATGGCTCGCAGCACCGCCTGATTGAAGTGTTGGTATGGAGCCGCGCTATGTCCGAACCAAGCGTCGTTGGTCACGTTGATCAAAAGGGCGGCGCCCGCTTTGACGAAACGCCGCGTCAGGTTCGGATAGATCGCCTCGTAGCAGACGAAAGCTCCGATATTCTCGCCCTCGACCGCAGCAACAACAACTTCGGTCCCGGCTGTGAAATTAGAGGCGCTCTGAACGACGGGTTTGGCGAAAAAAAGCAACGACCTGAGAGGGACGAACTCACCGAACGGAACCAAGTAGATCTTGCGGTAGCGCAGCCGAACCGTTCCGTCTGGATCGAGAATCTTGATCCCGTTATAGGATCGGTAGTCCTTGGTCCCCGATAGAAACTCGTAATCGTCGCTGCCGAACAGGAGGGGCACGTTTTTGTCCTTCGCGAAATTGCGCATGTGCTGGGCCTCGACCGGCCCCCCGTCGAAGTAAAAGGGCGTCGACGATTCGGGCCAAACCACAAGCCGCACCCCTTGCTCGATGCCCTCGCTCGAAAGCTTCATGTGAGTGGCGAAAATCTGTTTTCTATATTCCGGCTTCCATTTGTGCTCTTGCAGCACGTTCCCCTGCACTGCGGCGACTGGGAAACTCGCCGTGGGAAGTGGGCGCGCCAGCTCCCGGTATCCAAATAAGAGCGTTGCCCCCACCAACGTGGCGACCGGTACCCCTGCCATCAACGCGCGCTTGAGCCCGGGCCGACAAAGCCAGTAAGCGATCAGGGCATTCACGAGCACGATCAGCAGAGAGACCCCGTACACGCCGGTGAGTGAGGTGATTTGGACGACAGGCAGGAAGTCGGTCTGGCTAGAGCCGAGCAGACACCAGGGAAAGCCTCCGAACGGGTACTTTCGGAAAAACTCGAGCCCCACCCAAAGTATCGGAGAGACGAAAATCCCGCCGGCGCCGCCACGCATGCAGGCGGCCGCGGCGAGCCCACCGAACGCCGTCGAGTAAAACGAAAGGTAGCCGACTAAGGTCAAGAGAATGGCCACGCTCGTAGGCCAACCGATTCCATCCCCGAAGCGAACCATGGTGTCGCTGATCCAATACAGGTTTCCAAGGTGGAAGAACAGACCGAAGAACGCCCCGGCCACCATCGCTTGCCGTGGGCGAACCTGGGTTATCTGGTAGAGGAAGGGCACCAAAGCGACCCACGCGAGCAAAGTCAGCCCGGCGCGCGGGAAGCAGAAGACCAGGAGCGTCCCGGAGAACGCCCCCGCCACCATGGAGCTCACGCTACTGGGTTATGTACGGCTTGAACTTCTCAACCTCGCGCAGCTGGACCGCCACTTGCTCGGCCTCTACACGACTGTCGAATCTCCCCACCCGCACACGGTACAGCCCCGCCGAGCCTCCTGGCTCGAGATAAGCTCGGTAGCTGGCGTCCTTGAGACGCTTCACCAGGGAGGCCGCCCCTTCTTGGGTCCTCAGTGCCACGACCTGAATCGTAAATGCTCCCCGCTCGCCTCCGATCACGCCAGGATCGGCGGACGCCGGGCGCGGGGGCGGTGTCGACGTGGGAGCGGATTTCTTGGGCTTGGCTGATGCCTCCTTGGAGGCGTCAGAGATTGACCCCGCTCGCGCGCTAGGCTCGCTCGGTTTCCTCGTCTTCTTCGATTTCCTCGACGACGCCACTAACTGTTCCGGGTTGCCGGCGGGACTCTGAAGCTTGGCGTCCACTTTCTCGGCCTCCAGTCGCTTCGGGAAATCGAGCTCACTGCGCACGTCGGCAGGGGGAACCGTGGTCTTCATCGACTGTCCGGACTCTCCCACCGGGGGCTTCGACAGGATGCTATTCCCGCCTGCGGCAAGCGTTGCATCCCGCACCCCGCGCCCGACCATCACTCCGCAGAGAAAGACGACCACGGAGATGGCTACCGCTGCCATGAAGAAAAAGACCAATTGTTTGTTATTCAACTGGACTTCGTAATAGCCTGCTTCTTCGTACTCGGCCATTTCAAACGACTCCTTCCCTTTCCTGCCCCTCAAAAGATTTCGACTTCGTTAGTGTCTTCCTCGTAAAAATACAGCTAGCGACAATTGTCTCAACTCAATCAGGCAAGGCTCGACGAACTGCTCGCTTGAATGCTAGCGGAGACCCTTTCTTGCTCCTCCTTGCCAAACTGACGTCCTATACCCAACAACAATCCATAGGTAAGCTCGTTGAGCCCATCGACCAGTATCGTTCTCTTCGCATCGTGTTGACGGTCGCCCAAGTTAGCCAGTAGCTGCTCGAAGTCGACACGGTCCGCACTACTGAGCTCGATCCCCTCGAACAAGGGAGCGCATTGCTTCGACACCTCGGCCACGATCCGGTCCGCGAACTCGCCTGCCTCGTCCCCCAACTTCTCTTTAAGGTAAGTTGTCAGAGTGTCGAAGTTGCGGTTGTAATGCTCGACGATTTCCTCGAGCTCGTACTCCCGCTCGACGGTCAGACCCTTTCCCTCCGCGCCTTCCGCCCCCCTCTCCAGAACTCCGACCGCGACCAAACCGTAGAGAATTCTGAGCGTCTCGAAGTTGGAGAGGAAGCTCAACGAGAGTACCTGCTCGAGGTTCATCGTCCCGTTCACCAGCGACAGAATCTGTGATTCGTCCGAGTCGAGCTCCAACTTGTATATAAGATTGTCCGCGTTGTCCGACACACGAAGGACTCGGTCGATGGATCCCAGACCGGCATAGATACGCGAAAAGTCGGTGATGCGGCGAATCCCCTCGAGAATCACATCTTCCGTGTTGAGTTGCAACGTGATCGGACCTTGTGCCGACAGCTCCTTGATGATGAACTCGTATTCCCCTCGCACCCAGTCGAAGAGCCCATAGACGATCTCTTCGACGTGCCCCTGGATCGCCGCAATCAGTTCATCAGGAGACAGAATGTTTTGGTCCACCATGATCGCCCCGAAGCGTTTGCCGGGCCGAACCAACTTGCTCCCCTCCAGGAACTGTCGGACGGTAATCTTTCCTTGCTTGATCAGATACTCGCCGAGCCGGTCGTCGGGGAGATTCGAGGTGGCGAAGATGACTTGCCCGTCTTTGAAATAGACGGCCTTCCAACGTCCCATGTCGTGGAAGTTAAGGGTCCCGGTCTCTCGGCTGCGGCTGATGCTAGCAAGCAGCTCGTGGAGACTGGACTCCGAGAGGGAGCCTCGTATACTGAGTTCCTCGTCCTGCATCGTCATCTCGCTCAATGGCGAGCCGCGCTCGGAAACGACACCGTCACGAGTCGCTCCCCCGTCCTGGCGTGAGGAAGGATTGGATCAGATCGATCGGCAGTGGGAATATGATGGTCGAGTTTCTTTCCGTTGCAATCTCGGTGAGGGTTTGTAGGTACCTCAGTTGTATTGCCATCGGATGCTGTCCGACGATCTTCGCGGCAGCCGCCAGTTTCTCGGAAGCTTCGAATTCGCCGGCCGCGTGAATGATCTTGGCTCGCTTCTCTCGTTCCGCCTCGGCTTGTTTCGCGATGGCGCGCTGCATCTCCGGAGGCAAATCGACGTGTTTGACTTCCACCGAAGTCACCTTGATGCCCCATGGATCGGTGTGTTTGTCCAAGATGTCCTGAAGCTGCATGTTGAGCCGCTCTCGCTCCGAAAGCAGATCGTCGAGCTCCACTTGACCAAGCACACTGCGAAGCGTCGTCTGCGCAAGCTGCGAAGTCGCATAAAGGTAGTTCTCTACCTCGACCACCGCCTTAATCGGTTGAAGGACTCGGAAGAAGATCACCGCGTTCACCTTCACCGAAACGTTGTCCCGGGTAATCACGTCCTGAGGGGGTACGTCGAGAGCCACCAAACGGAGGCTCATTTTGACCATCCGATCCATGGGACTGAAAACAAAGACGAGACCCGGCCCTTTGGGATAGGGCAGGAGTTTCCCGAGCCGAAAGATCACCCCACGCTCGTATTCGTTGAGAACCTTGAGCCAGTTGAGAAAGAAAATTGCTACAAGAATAAGGCCAATGACATAACCACTCAGCCCGAACGGCATTGTTCACTCCCTTTCAGTCAAGCTCTCAGAGAAGGGCTCCACTCGGAGAACGAGCCCATCAATCCTTGTCACTTGAACGCGTGCTCCCTGCGCGATCTTGGCCTGCGAGAGCGCATCCCAGTACTCTCCATGAACGAAGATCTTCCCTCGCCCGTCGATATCTGTGGAAGCGGTTCCTACCAGTCCGATCAAGCCCTGATCTCCTGTCACGGGTTTCCGCTTCATCGAGATGATAACCAATCGAGCAAGGAACCCAAACACGACGACGAGTGTCACTACCACCGGAAGTATGACGGTCCAGCCTAGCTGGAGCACTGGAGTCGGCACCGTTTGCTCCTTGAAAAGCATGAGAGACCCCAGGATCAGCGCCGCGATACCACCCAGTCCGAGAACACCGAAAGCCGGTGTGAAGGCCTCCCCAATGATCAGACCCATCCCTACTAAGAGCAAGAGTACACCCGCATAATTGACCGGTAACACTTGAAGCGCAAAGAAAGCCAGAATCAACGAGATGACGCCGATGACCCCAGGCAACACCGCCCCGGGGTTGGCGAGCTCGAAGTACAGGCCCATCATCCCGAGCGCCATGAGAATGTACGCGACATTCGGGTGGGCGATGACGGAAAGAATGCGTTGCGGCCAGCGCATCTCGAATGCGACGACGGTTTCGCCCTTGGTGTTGAGTACCACTTCGTCCCCGTCGAAACGGGTCACCGTCTTGCCATCGAGTTGTTCCAGAAGCTCATCCTCGGTGCCGGCGATGTAATCGATGAGTCCGACCTCGAGCGCTTCGGTCTCGGTCCACGACTGGCTCTCGATGACGCCTTTTTCCGCAAGCTCGACCGGCCTACCTCGCTTCGCGGCGATAGAACGGATATAGGCGGCGGCATCGGACTCGACTTTCTTGGACATCGTCTCGTCCATCTCTTGACCGCCTCCCGAGACAGGATGAGCCGCACCCATGTTGGTGCCGGGCGCCATCGCCGCCACGTCGGCCGAGAGGGCGATGAGAAACCCCGCCGAGGCGGCGCGTGCACCGGATGGAGCCACATAGACAACAACCGGAGTCTCGGCGTTCAGGATCTTTTCGATGATCTCCCGCATCGCAGTGTCCAACCCGCCGGGTGTCTTGAGTTGGATCAAGACCAGCTCCGCACCATCGCGGTCGGCTCGATCGATGCCTTCCGTGATGTACTGGGCGCTGACCCGATGGATAATGTCGTCTACGGTGAGCTTGTAAATGGGGGCGGACCAAGCCGGTGCCGCCAGGGTCAGCACGACCGAGGCAAGGAACCCTATGGTTAATCTGTAGAAGAGACTCATCAAAAATGGAAGTATACATTGAGGCTATGACGAGTGTCAAGGCGTTCTATGCGGTAAGTCTATGAAACAGCGGCCCTTGTGGTTCTCACCCCTCGAAAGCCTCGACGTTCAACGGGTCTCGCGGCACCCGGGGCGAGCGGCTTGAACCCTCGAGCCATAGCGGCGGTGGTCGGTTTTTTCGCCGCACTAACCTTCATTTTTACGATTCCGCTGAGCCTGCATCCCGCAGGCCGGGCCTTGGATCTAGGAGCCGATACTCGCCTGTTCCTCTGGACTCTGGCCTGGGACGTTCATGGGCTGGTGAGCCAACCCTTGTCGTTGTTTCAAGCCAACATCTTCTTCCCCACCCCCGACACGCTCGCCTACTCGGAGCACTTGTTGGGAACCGCGATTCTCGCGGCACCGTGGCTCGCGGCGACCGGGAATCCTCTGCTTGCGTTGAATGCGGTGCTGCTCATCTCCTGCGTCGGTGCAGGCGCGGGAACTTACTTTCTCGCTCGTCGAGTCGGCGTCGGCGTGGCCGGTGCCCTGGCCGCCGGCGTCATATTCGCCTTCGCACCACCCCGCTTCTTCCGGCTCGGGCAAGCTCACCTGGCGGTGGTACTTTGGATGCCCCTCTGCTTGGGTTTCCTACACACATATGCCGCAGGGGGCTCCCGAAAACACCTCTTGGCGGCGGTGGCTTTCTTCACACTTCAAGCGCTCTGCGGAGGACAACCGGGCTTGTTTCTCGCGTTCGCCGCAGGAGGATTCCTGCTGTACGCGTGGGTCTTTGGCTTACTGCGACCTCGGGGAAGACTTCTCGCCGACTTCGGTCTGGCGGCCGTACTCGTCATCGCTGTGAACGTGCCTTTCTTCCTCCCCTACCTCCGTGTGCAGGAAGAGTCCGGCCTCAGCCGATCGCTAGACGAAGCACGAGAGTGGTCCCCCAATGCCGCCAGCTTTCTCGCCGCGCCCACGCACATGCAACGACGCCTACTCTCGATCATTCCGGGACTCGAGCGTCGCATCATGGGTACCGCCCGGGCATACTTGTTCCCAGGCTTTCTGGCATTGGCTCTCGCACTGGTGTCCCTTCGACGGGTGCAAGAGGGTTCTCCGGTGGCCAAGCGTGCGCCACCACCTGCGCAGACTGCCCAGGGAGGGCCGGCGCGTTGGCCAGGTTGGCCAGGTTGGGTTGTCGCGCTAGACGCCTTGCTCATCGTGTCCGCTCTCATCACCTTGTCCCTCGTAATCACAGGAGGGGTTCGATGGCAGGTGGGAGGCGTAACGATCTCGGCCCGCGGTGCCGGGAGAGCGGCGCTCGTCTTGGTCGCCTTGTCGGGACTACGCTTGGCGCTCGCCGGTCGAAGCCCGTTCGCATTCCGGGAACTGTATCGACGACTCGTCGCGCGAGTGCGGATAGAGTGTTCATCCCGCGTGGGTATTCAAGCCGGCTACTACTTCTTTCTCGCCGTCTTCTCTTTGTGGATCGCCCTCGGGCCCAGCTTCGGCCTATACGCAGCCTTTTACCGACTCGTGCCAGGCTTCGACTTCATTCGAGTCCCCTCTCGATTCACGTTGCTGACTGTTTTGAGTCTGGCCGTTCTCGCCGGTGTCGGATTGGAGCGACTTCTCGGTAGCGTACGCGCGAGTCGACGCCGGCTGCTCGCCCCGGTGACGGTCGCGATTCTGGGCTTTCTGCTTCTGGAATTTGCAGCGTTCCCCCTCGATGCTCCACCCTACTCGTTCGCGATCCCGCCCATCGATCGATGGATCGCTCGCGAGGCCCAACGTTCAGGCCCCTTCGCGGTGGTCGAGCTTCCGGTCCCGGATCCGAGAGATACCGCCGCCTCCGCACGCTGGCACTCGCTCTACATGTTGCACTCAACCGCGCACTGGCAGAAACTCGTCAACGGCTACAGCGGTTTTACACCACCCACTCACGACGCGCTCTTTCGTAAACTCGTCAATTTCCCAGATGAGGCCAGCATTGGTGCGCTCGAACAAATGAGCGTGCGCTACGCGGTCATTCACCGGGATGCGTTTGACGAGGATGGGTGGCAAGAGGTGAAGGAAAAGCTGGAGGTTTTCGACGGCCGATTGCGACTAGAGGCCGAGGAGGAAAGCGGGCTGGCCTATTCTCTTACTCGTTCGAAGACGAATCCACCTGATCATGAACCGTGAGGAGCTTCGTGATCTCGAAGGATTTGGCACCGGCGGGAGTTTGGACGGTGACTTCATCGCCCTCTTGTTTGCCTAACAGTCCTTTTCCAATGGGTGAGGTCGTGGAGATGAACCCACGCTGCACGTCGGCCTCTTCGCTCATCACCAGTCGGTACACGACGTTTGCTTTTTTCTCGATCTCGTAGAGATGGACTTCCGAGCCTAACGAGACCCGATCCCGTGGAATCTTGCTCATGTCGATCATAGACAGCTCGCCCAGTCGCTTGCGAAGTTGGCCGAGTCGCGCGTTGACGTAGCCTTGGCGCTCCTTGGCGGCGTCGTATTCGGCGTTTTCGGAAAGGTCGCCGTGCTCGCGAGCGATCTTGAGCTCCCTGGGAAGCTGGACGTGGAGCTCTTCTTCGAGCGCCTTGATCTCTTCTTTGAGTTTCTCGAGAAAATCTTGTTCCATGGCCGGGTCGCCCATGTTAACACATCGCGGAACGCCAATCCCGCCCCGTGGTAGCATGGCGGGCAGGTCGCGCAACATGAAAACCCTGGCCAGCCCGGAAAACCCGCTCATCAAGACGATACGCCGCCTTCGGCAACGGCCCCACCATCGCGGGGAGGACCGATTCATGCTCGAAGGCGTCAAGCTGGCGAACGAAGCGCTCTCCTCCGGTACCGAGGTCCTGCACGCCATTCTGTCCGCCGACTTCAGCGACAGCTCGAGTGGACGCAAGCTTGTCCGCCGGCTGGAAGCTTCGGGGGTGCCCTCGGTCTCGGTAGACGAAAGCCTTTTCCGGCGCTGCAGCAGCTTGGAAGCGCCGGAGGGCGTGTTGCTCCTAGCAAAACGAGACCCACGACCGCTCCAGGAACTTTCTGGCGATCTGATCGTGGTCAGCACGGGGGTGCAAGACCCGGGCAACCTGGGGGCCATCGCGCGAGCGGCCGAGGCGGCCGGCGCATCGGCGCTCGTCGCCTGTCGTGGCAGTGCCTACCCTTTTCATCCCAAAGCGGTCAGAGGGTCGATGGGTAGCTTGCTGCGACTCCCCGTTTTCGATGGCGGCGATGCGGACACCGCAGTCGTCGCCCTCAAACAGAAAGGCCTCTCACTAGCGGCTTGCGTCCCTCGTGGGGGATCGGACTTCCGAAGCGTCGATCTGAAAAAGGATTTGGCTTTGATGCTGGGAAGTGAAAGCGGCGGTTTGCCCGAAGAATTAGTACAAGTGTCGGACCTGCGCCTATCGGTGCCTATGAAAGATGGTGTGGATTCGCTCAACGTGGCGGTGGTTGCGGGGCTCGTACTCTACGAAGCGGCACGCCAGCGAGGAGTCATATAACCGTGAGTCAGCCCGGACTCTTCGCCGATCCGAAAGACAAACACCCTAAGTCTTTCGATGCCCATACGCCGCTCGCGGAGCGTATGCGCCCTCGAGACCTCGACGAGATATTGGGGCAGGAGGAAATCGTGGGGCCCGGGGCTCCCCTTCGCGCCGCGATCGACAATGACACGGTGGGTTCGTTGCTCTTGTGGGGTCCCCCTGGCTCTGGAAAAACCACCTTGGCTCGTGTCGTTGCTCATCGCACCAAGGCCTACTTCGTCCCCTACTCGGCCGTACTTTCCGGGATCAAAGAGATTCGAACCGTCATGCAGGACGCGGAACGCCAAAGGAGACTCCACGGTAAGAAAACAATCTTGTTCGTTGACGAGATTCATCGCTTCAACAAAGCACAGCAGGACGCCTTCCTCCCACACGTCGAGTCCGGTAACGTCATCTTGATCGGAGCGACCACCGAAAATCCCTCGTTCGAAGTGAACGCGGCGCTATTGTCCCGCTGCCGTGTCGTGATCCTGCGACAACTGGAGCCCAAGGATCTCGTAGAAGTGATGCGACGAGCCCTAGCCGACAAGGAAAGGGGTTTTGGTGCTCGTGAGATCGAGGTCGAACCCGACGCGCTCGGCTGGCTAGCGCGGCAGGCGAACGGGGATGGCCGGTTCGTACTCAACGTGCTCGAAGTAGCGGTTGCCGCAAAACCTAAGGGAACGATCTTGCTCGGGGATCTCGGGAGGGTCGTCCAGCGAAAAGCGCTGCTCTACGACAAGAGCGGCGAGGAGCATTTCAACATCATCTCGGCGCTTCACAAATCGCTCCGCAATTCTGATCCGGACGCCGGGCTCTACTGGCTGGCTCGCATGCTGGAGGCCGGCGAAGATCCTCTTTATGTGGCGCGCCGGTTGGTTCGTTTCGCCTCTGAGGATGTGGGGCTCGCGGATCCCCAGGCGCTCTCGGTGGCAATGGCGGCGAAGGAAGCGTTTCATTTCATCGGACCACCGGAGGGGAAATTGGCCCTGGCACAAACCGTCGTCTACTTGGCGACCGCACCCAAGTCCAACGCTATCTACCGTGCATATGGAGAGGCCGCCGATGACGCGCTCAAGGAAGCCACCGAGCCGGTTCCGTTGCAGTTGCGCAACCCGGTGACGAAACCAATGAAGAGTTGGGGCTACGGTCGAGGCTACCAGTACGCGCACGACTTCGAGGAGAAAACGACCGACATGGAGTGCTTGCCGGAAAGTCTAGCCGGCAAGGTCTACTACCATCCGAGCGATGAAGGCTTCGAGGGAGATTTGCGGGAGCGTATCAAAACCGTACAGAAAAAAAGAAAGAAACTGAAAAAGGAATCGCAGTAATTTCCGCGACGGCGCACTTGATTTCGAGCGTCGTTCCAGTTACACACTCGTCCCATTCGAGAGACGGAGGGCCTTTATGAAGAGATTCGGTAAATCAAACCTCGCCATCGCGATCGCCGCGCTGGCCGTAATCCTGACAGTTGCGAGTGCCGAGGCTCAAGGGTTACTCAAGGTCGGCGACAAGGCGCCCGACTTTCCGAACCCATTACCCTCGACCGCAGGAGAAAAACCGGCCGAGACCAAGATTCAGATGTCCGACTTCCTCGGGAAAAAGAACATCGTTCTCGCTTTTTACGTTGCTGACTGGACCGGTGGGTGAACGCTGCAATTCTCGTCCTACAAGGACGACATCCGGAAGTTTCTGGATGCGAACGCCCAAGTCCTGGGAGTCAGCACCGACTCCCCGTTCTCTCAAGCAAAATGGTTGGAAAGCGTGGGGTTCACGAGCAAGGACACACGTGTAACGTCGTCCGGCGACTCACTGCCCGGACTGATCCTGCTTTCCGATCGAAATGCGGATCTCGTCAAGGCCTATGCCGTGGACACTTATGATATTGATGGCGGTGTTTATGCGAAGCGAGCGACGTTCGTCATCGACAAAAAGGGGATCCTTCGCTACGTGAACTACGAGTATAAGGTCAAGGAAGACTACGAGCCTCTAATGAAGGTCCTGGCGGAGCTCGATTAGGCGACCTCGGAAAAAACGGTGGAAGTACCCAAGGAGGTGCGCCTCATCCGCCTCGAGTGCGGTAAGGCCAACGCCATCGACCTACGTCTGCTAGAGACGCTGAAGGATGGGCTCGAGGCTGCCCGCGCCGATGGTGTACGAGCGGTGGTTCTCACCGGCTACGATCAGTTTTTCTCCGCCGGACTCAATTTGAAGAGCCTCCCCGACTCGCGCGAGGGGATGACCGACTTCGTCGAAAAGTTCGAGGGCGGGCTGCGTCATTTGCTCACTTTCCCGCTTCCGGTGGTCGCGGCTATCAATGGCCATGCTATCGCCGGGGGATGCGTCTTCGCTTCGGCGTGTGATCTGCGCCTCGCAGCCGAAGGCTCCTACAAAATCGGTTTGTCGGAAGTGGATGTGGGACTTCCTTTCCCTGGCTTGGCTCTCGCCGTTATGAAAAGTGCGATTTCCAACCGCTGGTTGACCGATTTAGTCTTGGGCGCTCGTTTGGTGAGCCCCCGCGAAGCAACCGAGGTCGGCATTGTGCACGCCGTCATCCCGCCCGAGGGGTTGCTCGATGAGGCGATCGCCCGGGCGCTACGATTAGGGGCGAAACCGCAGCCCGCCTTTCGGTTGACGAAGGAGGCAATGCACCGAGACTCGATCGAGCGAGTCGAGGCGGTCGCGGGCGAGACGCAAAAGCATTTCCTCGATTGCTGGTTTTCGGAAGCAGTGCGAGAGCGGCGGGCGGAACTCTTGAAACGCTAAACGAGTTTGGGCTTGCTGCCTATTCCAATTTTTCACCGAGTCGGTCGAGCTCTGGCTGCAGTTCCTCGAGCATTTCCTGAAACGGGGTACGGTTGGCCGCTCCTCCCACCGGGGCGGGGACCATGTCGAAGGCGGCGGTCGTTAGTAGGCCCTTCAACTGCGAGCGCACCGCGTCGGGGAGTCCGGTGAACTGAACTCCGTGAAGCACCGCACCCACCACCGGATCCTGCGAGCCTTCTGCCTCGCCGCTCCAGACGATGTGCCCTTTGGTCTCGAAGACGCCGAGCCGGTCGAGGCTGACCTTGAGATCGACTCTCCAACCCTTTTTCAGCAGCAGATCCGTAATAAAGCAGGCGCCCGACTCAGAGAGATCGCGGACGACCCCACAGCCAAGGGGAAAGCCGTCTTCATTGACGGCGACAGTGACAGAGTGGTTCGGGACGAATCGCCTTGCGGCGCGAGGGGGGCTCTCCTCGATCTTCGAGCTCAGGATCTCATTGAGTTTTGAGACCTCGGAAAACGTATCGAATATGGTGTTGCGACGGCAGCGGCGGTTGCGCTTTCGCCACGTTGAAACCCGTTTAAGTCGTCGCATCGTCCAGAGTTACTGAAGGGGGAAATTACGGTATTCCAACCCGTCCGGGAAGTCAAGCTGTGTTCCTGGCCATGTATCCCCCCTTATTTGCGGCCCCCCGGAGGTACCACCCATTTGCCACCCATTTGGAGGACAGCTGGACGGGGCCACCGTTTTGGGATACATATCCTGCCGCACACCGCTAAAAGGGTGTGCATAGAAAACAAACATTCCGCTAATCACCAATTAATCATCAATTCCAAAGGAGAACAGAAGATGCTCCGCGACCCATTACTCCTCTGCACTTTGTTGGTCCTGGGTTTCGCTCTCAATAAAGGTCGGCCGGCCCGCGCACAGGTCATCAGTCTGAAGGAAGCGATCAACCTGCCCAAACCCCCGCCCGACCATCGGATCCCATACGGGGATGATCGGAATCAATTCGGAGACCTACGACTACCAGAGGGAGATGGGCCATTTCCCGTGGTCATTGCTATTCATGGTGGTTGCTACCAAGCAAAGTACGATCTCACTTTGCTCAGTAGCTTTTCTGCAGATCTTACAGCGGCGGGCTTTGCAACTTGGAATCTCGAGTATCGCCGCGTCGGAAACGAGGGTGGCGGATGGCCGGGTACCTTCGAAGACATCGCTCGCGGATCGGACTATCTCCGGGTCGTGGCGCAAAACTACCCGATAGATTTAACCCGCGTGGTGGCCGTTGGTCACTCTGCGGGCGGGCACTTTGTCGCGTGGTTGGCCGCTCGATCGCGTCTCCCCAATGACAGCGTTCTCTATTCGGAAGATCCAATCTCCCTTCTAGGCGTTGTGCCGCTCGCGGGTGTCATGGACTCGCGTGCTGACCTCGAGGGTGGCGTCTGCGAGAAGGTAACGCCCAAGATGCTCGGCGGCCTACCCTCCGAAGTTCCCGATCACTACGCCCAAGCCTCCGCAATCGAGCTCCTGCCGATCGGCATACCGGTACGGTCGATCATCGGAGACCAGGACGGTCCCGTACTGATTGACATGGTCAAGCGCTACGACGAGAAGGCAAGGGCAGCGGGCGACGATTCCGAGCTATCTATGGTCGAAGGAGCAGGGCATTTCGAGCTGACCACGCCTGATAGCTTCGCGTGGGAGCTCGTGAAGGAAACCGTGCTTTCGCTCTTCGAGCCGAAATAAATCGCGGGCTGAGGGCGTCGAGTTTTATTGGGTTGCGGGAGGCCCGATCAACCGTCGGACGAAGGACTCTGCCCGATCGAGCGCCTCTTTGGAAACGGGACCGTGAAACTCGAGACCCAGAAACGGTCCCGCTCCCTCGACGGTGACAGTCCAATCCCCACCATGGCTCACCGCGACCAGGGCGATCTCGCCGTCCGGAACCCGCAAGGTCCTCAAGACGCTCAGACCATCCTCAAGAACTTTTTCGCTCGAGTACACATCGGGAGTCGACATTTTTCGCCTCCTCTCGTACCAGCCTTCCTGGCACTCCTAGCTCCAAAGGTAGCAAGAACCGTTCCCGATGCTAATTCGTTGATTCTAAACACGCAGGCATCTGGAGGCTGCCATTGTTTGACGCCCCGACCTCCCAAAATGTGTGAACCTTGTGACGCGTGATAAGGAATCCGCGTGCGGGGGATCACAATCGATCAAATAGGTGTACCTAGTGGCGGCGGGACACTAGCTGGCTTTGATGCGTGCCAGCGCATCCTGGGCGGCGCGCGCCACATCAGGATCGGATTCTTTCGCCGCGGATTGGAGCAGCGGGACGCTACTGTAAGAGCGCAAGTTTCCAAGTCCGATGAGCGCTTGAACTCGCGAGGCGAGGGCTTCGTCGGCGGCCGCCCGCTCCAACAACCCGACGGCCCATGAGCCACCCAGCGATTCCAAACAGAGACAACCGATGCGCTGATGGATCGCCCCGTCGCTTCCGAGCGAGCGCTCGATCGCACCGTGCAAGCTGGCTGCCGCAGAGTCCGCGGAAAGCGCCTCCCGGTAGCACTCGGACGCTAGAACGAGATCGCGTTCGAGAAGGCCGTTCACCAAATCGGAGCTGTCTTCCAACATCCCACTGAGGAAAGCGAGCGCACCATGAAAAGGACCTCGCTTGAGATTGTGGGGACGATCATCTAGCGAGGAATCGTGTATCCACTCGGCGGCGTCGACAAGCTCGAGTAACTCGCTGGTGCTATTCGACCGGAGGGCGTAGGCAGTCAGAAACTCCTGGATGGCAACGTTCGGGAACGAGAACGCGTGCGGACCTCTTAGCAATCTCGTTTTGCTCAATGCCGCAAGCAGCTCTTCTGAGCTGGTACGGCCGAAATGGCTATCGAACCAATCCTGGGGTTCGCTCATCTCGCCTTCGAGGTGCTCGCGTCGAAGCGATGTTCTACCCGCACCACTCATCCGAAGGGCAAGTGCGGGAAGAACAATTTCCCTGATCTCCGAGGAGAGCGACTGACCCGCTACTTGGTAAAAGGCCGCGTAGAGGCCGCTCCGAGTGTAAGGAACGCTCGAGCCCTCCCGCCAGAGTCGCCGCGCCATCGCCAACACCTGGGGGTTTCCGCCTCGGGAACCCATGGCCTGCAAGAGCTGCCGATACAGGACCCGAGCCTGCTCGACCCTCATCGCCTCGCCTTCCACGAGGAAATCGGCCGCTTCCCATTCGGCGAAAGGGAGAAGCTCGAACCAGTTCGGAATGTCGAGCGACAGCGGTACCGGCCTCCGCGCAGCAGCGACGAAGCGGTTCAAGGAAAATCGCTGCATGAAGGTGTTCAGCTTCTCGGTCAAGCGCCTCGAGGAGTCAGCACTCATTTCGTCCAAACCGTCCATCAGGAAGAGGAACCGACCCTCCTCGAGATCACTCAGGAAAAGCTTTCGGTCGAATCCTTCTCCGACGAAATCCAACAGCTCTGCCCCGGCTGGAAGATCAGAGAGGCTCACATAAACCGGAAGAGGCGACTTGGCACTGTAGGAAAGAATGGGTTGGGCAGAGTCGTAAAAGAGCTTGAACAACGTCATGCTCTTGCCCGCGCCGGGCTCTCCCAACACCAGCAACCGCTGAAAACGGCGGGCAAGCTCCGGGGCGTCTTGAGGCTGCCCGAGGAAATCGGCTGCGTGAAGGTAGGATGACATCGGGTCTTGACGCGGCATCCATTTTAGGAGCTGGTGCGCGTAGCGCTCGGGTTTGGGCCATATTCGATTCAAGGTCTCTCGGAGCCGGCGGCGATAACGCCCCTCCGAAAGCTCGTACACCTGGCGAACCCGCTCCCCCGCCCGACTGTGGAAGACCGCGGGATCCTTCTGCGAGACGAACAGTGCGGGTGCCAGCCATGCGCTTTCGAGTGGAAAGAAGGATCCCAATTCTCGCCGGGCTTCGGAAAGGCACGCGTCGACGGGCTTGAGAGTCGCAAGGGCACGGTAGAACGACTCCGCGAATCGGACGGCCAAGTCTTCCGGCCTCAAACCGCCCAAACTCACTAGCGCCGGAACGTGTTCCAGCAGCTGCCCAGCAAGCTCCGGGCCCACACCGACCACGCCCTCACCGCCGCTGAATACCATCAGGCGCGGGCTTCCGTCTTGAAGGAGGCTCACCAGCTGCGCCGGCGTGTTGAACTCACTACCACCGTCCGCGTGAACCAGTCCTATCTTGGCTTCACCAGAGGTCCAGCGACTCGACGCCAGCAAATGCAAGACGTCCACGTTGCGCCGCACGAGACCATGCAGCCGATCCCGCGTGAGACCGTCCTGACCGATTGCTCGCCCCTCTTCCTGCACCGAGACCAGCCCTTCTCCCTCCAGGCGACGGAGAGCTTCGCGTATGGCGACCGCCTCTTGACGGATCCGGGGAGCATCTCGTTCATCGGAAAACTCGGCTGCGAGAAGTACTTTCAGTGGGAGTTCGAGGGGAACCGAAGCCGGCTCTTTGGCGTGCTCTACGAAACGAACAAGCGTCGTTTCGGGAGAATTCCCGAGGAAGGCAGCCCGACGGGTATCGTAGAGGCACTCCCAAGGCAGACGAGCGACGTTCGGGGGATCGATTTTGAGTCGAATGAGCAGCCGAGTTTCGGTGGGGCGAGTCTGCTCGCGAAGGTGGATGTAAAGCCGCAGGAGGTCGCCTTGGAACAAGGAGTCGAAGAGCCTGGCCCCCACATATTGGAGCTCTTCGGGGTTGAGCTCGTCAAGGGTGTCGACGTAGCCAACGAATCGCGGGTCGTCGAAGGGCATGTGGATCTGCACCGGTGGCGTCGAACGGCCAAACTCATCCCAACCCACGGCCGAATAAAAGCCGGGTGTCGGGTCCGTCCATACCGCTATTAGAAGATCCTGGTGCTCAAGCTCCCTCATGTTGTTCTTCCCGGCGCGCCAAGAAAAGGACCACAGAGAAACCGATCCCTGCGAGGACACAAGTGCGTCATTCTTAGGAGTTTGCGGTGCTTGTTACACCATTTTGAGTTATTTGTCAAGCTGTGCGGCAGAAGGCCTTTATTTTCAACGGAATCCACTGTGCCACGTGGGTACTCTGTGGCTCATGAGTGGCGGCCTCGCACCCGCCTGATGGACGTAGCTATCCCTTGAAATTGGCCTGCAGGATGTTCATCCGGTAGTCGTCGCCTCCCATTTGGACATCTCTGCACATTTCGTAGAGTCGCGAACGAAGACGAGAAGTGATCCTCTCCGACAAGGTATATTCTTCGGTCGGCGGCCGTTTGCCGAACCCGGGGGCCGGCGCGGAGCGAGCCGCGACCCGACGGTCTGAGAAATTGGTTGTGATGACGGTGAGCTTCTTTTCGTTGTACCGGTGGTTCAGGATATAGAAGAGCGTATCGAACACCCACAGCGTCGAGTTTTCCCCACCGAGATCGTCGAGCACCAGCAGCTCCGATTCGAGTACCGGTTGCAAGACTCCCATCTCCGTAACCGAAGTTTCCGGACTATACGATTCCTTTATCTCCCGCAGCAAGGAGCGGAAATCGGCGAAGCGAGTCCTGGTCCGAATACGTCTCTCCACGAGCACGCGCCTGCAAATGGCAACGGCGAGATGGGTTTTCCCAACCCCGGGAGGACCGCTAAACAAAAGACCGGCCTCGTTATCCGGGAACTCGTCGGCCCACTTTCCGGCAATCTTGCAGGCCTGGGCCAACTTAGGGTGGAGCAGCTCGAAGGGCTTTCCTCCACTCCGTTCATCAAACGCACAGTCGCGATACCGAGAGGGGACCCGGGCCTTCCCCATCGCGGAGCCGGTGGTGTCACCCAACCAACAATCGCACCGCTCTACCCGAACGACACCGTCCCGTTCGGCTCGCCTCCACGACGTGCCATCACAAATCGAACAAGGTTCGCTCAATTGAGGAAACCTCGCATGGCTTGGGCTGTGTTCGAGCGACGCAACTTTGCGATAGCCTTCGATTCGATCTGCCGAATCCTTTCCCGCGAAAGTTGCAGCCGATCCCCAATTTCCTGAAGGGTCTGCGGCTCCTCGCCGTCCAGGCCGAAGCGAAGTCGGACGACTTCTGACTCTTTGGGACCGAGCTCGGTCAGAAGTTTTTGGATCTGCGCCAGGAAAGACTTCTGAATCAGCGCCACCTCAACCTGGGGATCGGTCCCCTGCTCCAAGTGGTCGCTCAACTCGAGGTCTCCGTCCTCGCCCAACGTTTCCGATAGTGAGACATCGCTGCCGGAGATAGCGATAAAGGTGTTCACCGCGTCGAGCGAAATGTCGAGAGTCGCAGCTACTTCTTCGGGAGCCGGCGTGCCCTTGTCATCTTTGTCCGCCTTAAACTCGCGTTCGATCCGACTGAAGGCCGTTGCCATGCGTGACGGGACGCTAAAGACGCGCTTGTGCTCGGAGACCGCTTGAATGATGGATTGTCGAATCCACCAGACCGCGTAGGAAATGAATTTGACGTTGCGGTCCGGATCGAATCGACGCGACGCCTGCATCAATCCCAAGTTCCCCTCGTGAATGAGGTCAAAGAATGACAGCCCCAAACCTCTGAAGCGTTTCGCATAACTCACACCAAATCTCAGGTTGCACTCCACGAGCCTTCGGAGCGCGTCCTCGTCCCCTTGCCGAATTCGGCGTCCCAGCTCTTTCTCCTCCTCTGGAGTGAGGCGAGGAAACTTGCCGATCTCACGTATGTAGTAGCCGAGCGTTTCCGCGTCGTCGGATGAAAACCCCCATCCACGTGCGACCGGCATGGCCCGATCATGCCGCAGGTGGGCCGGTCTGGGCAAGGCCTGTCGGGCCACGTACTCGTCGCAAGTTTTCACCCTTTTGTAAGGAGGGAAGTGGGGCATTCTCCCCTTTTTCATGAAGGGACAACAGTGTGGGAGTGTGCTTGTTTTGCCTGGTGCGCCGACAACATAGCCTATCGCTCTTCTTAGTTTAGTGTCCGCGCGTTTCCTGCCAAGACAGCGAGTGAAACGGGTTGGTAGGCCGAGGGACGGCCCAAGCAAGGAGACCGAGATAAATCGGTACCCCTAGGCGTCCTCAGTTGTCAGGAGTCTCGGGAAACTTTGACCAAATCACGGGGAGGAAGCTTTACTAGAGCGTTCTTCACGCGATCCTTCCACCCTTCCTCCTCTTTCACCATTTCCTTGCGCACGTACTCGATAAATTCGCTCACCTCGACCTGCATCTGCTCCATCTTCAGCCGCATGTTCAGAATAATCTCAACCCCGGCGAGGTTCACACCCAGATCGCGCGTGAGATTGAGAACCGTTTCGAGTTGACGAAGATCCTCTTCCGAGTAGAGCCGGGTGTTGCCCTCAGTGCGAGAAGGCTTCAGCAGACCCTCCCGCTCGTACAGCCTCAGAGTCTGCGGGTGAATCCCGTAGGTCTGCGCCACGGCGCTGATCATGTAATACCCTTTTCCCTTGGGGCGGCCTCCTCGAGATTTCTCGCGCGGAGGCGGACTCGATCGTTTCACCGCAACACCCCCTTGTCCTTTTCGAACGCCACACAGAGCTCACGGCGTGGGTTCTCTGGATGCAGTCGCGCGAGCTCGCGTAGCAATTCCTGCGTTCGGTCGTCGTACACCACCGGCGTCACCACTTGGATCTTCACGAATAGATCTCCCCGCCCTCTACCTCTCAGAGACGGAGCTCCACGCCCGGAGAGCCGAAGCTTCTGACCACTTTGCACTCCAGGCGGCACCCGCACTTTGACCGCCCCTTCGACGGTGGGTACCTCGACACGGCAACCGAGCGCCGCCTCGCTGAACGTAATCGGCACCGTGCAAAAAAGATTGTCGCCCTTTCGAGTAAAGAAAGGATGTGGCTCGGCGGCTACGATTTGGATCATCATGTAGAGATCCCCAGTGTTGCCGCCGCTGCGACCTTCGTTTCCGAACCCGGGCACTGCCACCTTCGATCCATCATCCACGCCAGGAGGGATTTGGACTTGGACGGTCTCTTCCTTCACCATCCGGCCAACTCCTTGACAGTCAGGACAATCTTGACGGTCGACTGCCCCCGAACCGCTGCAGTCTGGGCAAGGGCGAGCGAACAACATGTGGCCTCGCGCTTGCGTGGCCCGTCCACGTCCCTGACAAGTTCGGCAAGTCTGCGACCGGTTGGAAGGCAAATGCCCCCAGCCTTCGCAGGTCTCGCAGGCGATAAGCCGATTCACTTGAAAGGAGGCGGTCAACCCTTTGAGCGACTCCTCGAAGGAGATACCCAAAGAATGTTGGACATCTTCCCCGCGCATGGCCCCCTTTGATAGCGAGGAAGCCTCTTCGCGACCGAAGATCTCCGTAAAAACGTCGGCGTTGGACCTACCGGACATCGAGAAATCAAAACCTTCGAAGCCATAACCGGCAGCCGTCTCGGCGTCTTCTGTCGCCGGCTTGGCCCCCGTTCTATCGTACTGTTCGCGCTCGGCAGGGTCGGACAGCACCTCGTATGCCTCCGTTATCCTTCGATAACGCACTTCCGCGACGCGGTCGCCGGGATTTATCTCAGGGTGGTACTTGCGAGCCAGCTTTCGGTAAGCCCTTCTTATCTCAATGCGGCTTGCGGTGCGCTTGACACCGAGGAGCTCATAGTAGGTACGCCGTTCCATCCTTCTCGCAACCTAATTTACAAATCTCGCTTCTTACTTTTTGTCATCCGCGTCCACGATCTCGGCATCGATGACATCACCCTCGCCGTCGCCAGCTCCCGGTCCACCCCCGGACTCGCCTGCCTCCGCCCCTCCCGGCGGCGACGGGCCGGCATCTTGGGCATCTCCACCACTGGCAGTCGCCCCGGCCTGCTTGTACATAATCTCGGCTAGACGATGACTTGCCCGCTCTAGAACTTCTCGGGCGTTTCGAACTGCTTGGACATCCGAATCCTGCAAGGCCTTCTTAGCATCCTGGATCGCGAGCTCGATTTGCGAAGCCTCCTCCGCGGGGATCTTGTCCTTGTTCTCGGCCAGAATCTTGTCCGTCTGGTAGACGAGGCTATCAGCCGTATTGCGCTCCTCGGCTTCCTCTTTCCGTCGCTGGTCATCCTCGGCGTGAGACTCGGCCTGCTTCTGCATCTTCTCGACCTCGGCTTGATCCAGCCCGCTCGAGGCGGTAATCGTGATGGCCTGCTGCTTCGAGGTCGCCAAGTCTTTGGCCGACACGTTGACGATTCCGTTTGCATCGATATCGAAGGTCACTTCGACCTGCGGCACTCCCCTCGGTGCTGGCGGAATGCCAACCAGCTGGAAACGCCCGAGAGCGCGATTGTCACTTGCCATCGCTCTTTCGCCTTGAAGCACGTGCACTTCGACCTGGGTTTGGTTATCGGAGGCGGTGGAAAAAATCTCTCCCTTTCGGGTCGGAATCGTCGTATTTCGCTCGATGAGCTTGGTAAACACGCCTCCGAGCGTTTCGATTCCGAGTGACAACGGTGTGACGTCGAGCAATAGCAGATCTTTCACCTCGCCCGACAGAACCCCCGCCTGGATGGCGGCTCCCACCGCGACGACTTCGTCCGGATTGACCCCCTTGTGCGGGTCCTTTCCGAAGACCTCACGAACGATCTCCTGGACTTTGGGGATTCGCGTGGAGCCTCCGACAAGAACCACCTCGTCGATCTCTTTCGCCATCAGGTCTGCGTCCTGCATGGCTTGCTTGCAGGGTCCTACCGTTCTTTGCAGCAAATCCTCGATCAACTGTTCTAGCTTGGAGCGGCTGAGACGCAGAGAAAGATGCTTCGGCCCCGACGCGTCGGCAGTAATGAACGGCAGACTAATCTCCGTCTCCATCGTCGACGAAAGCTCAATCTTCGCCTTTTCGGATGCCTCTTTGAGCCGCTGCAACGCCATCCGATCACTAGACAGATCGATTCCCTGCTCCTTAACGAACTCATCGGTGATCCAATCGATGATCCTTTGATCGATGTTGTCACCGCCGAGATGCGTGTCGCCATTGGTCGACTTGACCTCGACGACGCCCTCACCTACTTCCAAAATCGAAATATCGAACGTTCCTCCTCCGAAATCGTAGACGGCAATCTTCTCATCCGTCTTTTTGTCCAGCCCGTATGCGAGAGCCGCGGCGGTCGGTTCGTTGACGATGCGCATGACTTCGATGCCCGCGATCTTGCCGGCGTCTTTGGTAGCTTGCCGTTGACTGTCGTTGAAGTAGGCGGGAACCGTGATCACGGCCTGTTCGATCTTGGTCCCCAAGTAGTCCTCGGCTGCCTGTCTCATCTTTTGCAGGATCATGGCGGAGATCTCGGGTGGCGAATGCTGGCGTCCCTTGATCTCCACTCGCGCGTCCCCGTTGTCGGCCTCAATCACCTTATAGGGAACCATCTTCATCTCTTCTGAGACTTCGTCGTAGCGACGCCCCATGAACCTCTTGATTGAGAAAATGGTGTTCTCTGGATTGGTGACCGCTTGGCGCTTGGCGACCTGCCCCACGAGTCGCTCGTTTCCCTTGGTGAATGCGACCACAGACGGAGTCGTCCGACTCCCTTCTGGGTTCGTTATAACGGACGGACTGCCGCCCTCCATGACCGCGACCACGGAATTCGTCGTGCCGAGGTCAATGCCGATGATCTTGCCCATCGCTTTCTGTCCTCCCTAGTAGGTCCTCCTATTGGAGGCTTAGTCGGTGTAAAGGATAGAATGTGAGCGCGAATATGTCAAGTTTTTTGCGGTTTTTTCTAGAGAAAAACCATGTCCGACTAGGGCTACAAGGTGTCACTTGTGGGTGACCCACCAAACGGTGGTACACGATAAGCGGCTCGCCTAAACATCTGAAAAAGAAGGGCCTACGAGGCTTGCCTCGGGGGGATGAAGATGGTACACAGGTTGCAAAACCATAGGTTAGCGAACCGGCCCCCGGCTTGCTCGACACTTTGGAGGCCCAACATGACGCACACGGCAATCTTACAACTTAGCGTCCTCGCCCTCGTACTGCCCGGGTTCGCGTATTCATCGTCCGGTCAAACTTTACAGGCCTTACCGGCTTCACAGGCCTCGCAGGCTTCACCGACCTCACAGACCGGACGTTCCTACACCTATGGTCACATCACCTATGTCGAAGGAGAAGTTACCCTCCAACGTGCCATCGAGTCGGAGCCCTCGGGCGCGGGCGTCAACGAGCCCGTCACACCGGGAGATCGGGCCTGGACCGCGTCTTTTGGTCGTGCGGAGATCCGACTCGCGGACGGTTCCGTCCTACGTATGGACGAACGCACCAAGGTCGACTTCGTCGCCTTCGGTGAAGCGGCCGGCCAGGAAACGCTGGTTCGACTCTGGAGCGGAAGCATCATTCTCCGCCTCGTCGATGCCGGAGGTGCCACGTTTCGGGTCGACACCCCCGCAGGAAGTGTCTTCCCCGTGTCGGAAGGTCTGATCCGGATCGACGTGGACGAAAGCGGCACCGCCACGCTCTCCGTTTACGAGGGCGTCGCCGAGCTAGCCTCCGAAGGCGGATCGGTCTTGGTTCGAAGCGGTCAGCGCAGTTTGGTCCAGTCCGGCCTTCGACCCGAGCCCTCTTACGAGTTCAACACCGCGCGTTGGGATGAGTTCTCCTCATGGAGCGACGGGCGCGATCAGCTCTACCGTCGCACCACACGCGTCCAAGGTGTTCCGGAGGAGGTCGCCGTCTACGCGGGCGAGCTCGACCAGTACGGTACATGGCGCCACGACACTTCGTACGGGAACGTTTGGTACCCGAGAGTGTCGGTGGGCTGGAGCCCGTACTATCAAGGGCGATGGGCGTACACGGCGTTTGGTTGGACGTGGGTGTCCTACGAGCCTTGGGGCTGGGCGCCTTACCACTACGGTCGCTGGGGAAGCGGTCCTTACGGTTGGTACTGGATCCCCGGTGCACATTGGGGACCGGCCTGGGTCTCCTGGGCATTCGGACCTTCCTGGATAGGCTGGTCCCCGCTCGGCTATTACGACCGATCGGTCTTCGGTTACCGTTCCGTGTTCCGCTATCGTGGTGGTCGCGCCGTTCCACGACACCACGTCACACAAGGTTGGAGCTTCGCACGCAACCAACACTTCGCTTCACGATCGGTCGCGACGACGCGGTTGGGAGTGGAAGACGTTCGCGCCACCTCCAATAAAGCCCGGCTTCTGGAGTCTGGCGCCATTCTCGATAGGCACCTCGAGGCCCGCGCCGCTCGTCCCACAGCGATGACTCGCGCTTCCCGACCCGGCCCTGCCGTGGGCGGAACGGAGCGTGTCTCCGGCCGGACCACACCCGGTCTCGCAACAACTCGCGGTAGAGTGTTTCGGAGCGCCGGGACGGCCTCCGGCTCGCGCCACGTTACGACGACACCAGCCCGGGTCCAAGAACGTGACAGCAACGCTGCAGCCACCTCGCGAGCTCGCACGGCGCCAACCTCTCGTTCCGATTCCTTACAGCGTCGGCTCACCACAACAGCCGGGCGCCGCTACGGAACCACTGTGTCGCGATCGAACGAGGAAACGTCTGGTACCCGAACCGGAGTCGGTCTAGGGCGAAGCGTTTCGGGGCAGAGCTCGGGAACACGTGCGATCGGTCGCTCCCTAGGTCAACCGTCGACGAGCTCGACAAGCTCAACAGGCTCAACAGGCTCAACAGGCTCAACTACCGGCAGGCCCCCGACCTCGGCAACCTCGGCGACCTCGGCGGCAGGCTCGTCAACCTCACGGGGCTCACGGGGCTCACGGGGCTCACGGGGCTCACGGGGCTCACGGGGCTCACGAGGCTCACGAGGGGGGCGCCCTTCTTCTGTTACCGGTAGTCCCACCAGTACGACGATACGGAGCACGGGTAGCAGTGCCGGAAGCAAGGATTTCTTCAGCCGTCGGCCCAGCGTCAGCGGTTCCCGCTCGGGAAGCAGTTCTGTCAGGCGGTCGTCGACGGGAAGGCCTTCTGCCGCCAAGCCGCGGACAGGAAGCGGGAGCACCAGGCGGTCGTCTAAATCCTCGAGTACATCCCGAAGTCGAGGAAGCCAGAAAAGCGAAGGCAACAAGAACAAGAGGAAGAACTACTAGTTGATCCTACTCGAGTCCCCTCACCCGGCGTCTGGCCGAATTGATAGCGGCACCAACTGTCTTGACGCCCGCAGCCCCCAAACCCGCCTCCGTCCGCGTCCTTTTCTGAGGACTTCGGCGAGACCTCGCCGTAGCCGTTGTCACGCGTAGCGCTCCCAACAGCGAAGGCGGGGAACTGCTATTTGATGCGCAGGATCCAAGGCATCAAAAACAGGGCCTCCTCGCTCGCCAAGGGACCCAGCAGATCGAAGAGGGGTGCCAAAGGAGTCCCTGAAAAAGAAACCGAGCCCCACGGCAAACCCAAGGAGAGAAGCTCTCTGAGCCGGGGCCGCTTCGCATACGTGACCACGCGAATCTTCTTCTCCGGGGCGACACCTGCCCTATCACGGGCGAGCTGGATCGCGGTCTCCAAATCCCCGAGCTCATCGATCAACCCTCGCTCCTTCCCTTGCCGACCGGTCCACACTCTTCCGCGCGCTACGTCGTCAACTTGTTTCAGCTCCAACCGTCGCCCTTCCGCGACGCGAGGCACGAAGAGTTTTTCATAGAAGTAACGAAGTTGTGCACGCTGCTTGTCGCGCTCCTCGACAGTGAAGGATCGGGTTGGCGAACGGAAACCAGCCCGCTTGGAGAGTGCGATCGTTTCACGCTGTATTCCCAGCTTGTCGAGCAGACGGCGAGCAACCATCTTGCCTCCGACGATCCCGATCGAACCGGTTAAGGTGGAAGCCTCCGCGACGATCGCGTCCGCCGCGGTGGCGATGTAATAGCCGCCCGACGCTGCCACATCTCCCATGGAAACAATGACCGGCTTCTTTTTGCGAGTGAGCGCAACCTCGCGCCAAATCAAATCCGAGGCCACGGCCGACCCGCCCGGACTCTCGACTCGAAGGACCACAGCCTTGACCCGGGGTGATTCACGAACGCGTTTGAGAAGCTCCTGGAAGCTGCGTGAGCCCACCACGCGCGTCGAGGGCCGAGCACGGCGGTGGTCGCCAGAGGCGATCACCCCGACCGCATACACGACGGCGACTTGCTGCCGACGGAAAGTCAGCAACCGTTTCAGCCATGCGTCGCGAACCCGGTAGCGACTATGAGGAACAACCACGACATCAACGTCCAGTTTTTCCCGGAGCAGTGATTCGCAGGCATCCTCTTGATCCACTCGGTCGACGAGCCCCAACCGCAGCGCTTCTTCCGCGGTGTAGGGGCCGTCGTCAAAAACCTCCCGAACCCGCTCTGTGGCAAGGCCCCGCCCCTTGGCTATCGCGTGCTCCAGTTGATCGGATAGATCCACAAGTAGAGACCGAAGCGCTTCGCGGCTCGGAGGGGACATCTCACTTCTCATGAAAGTCTCCCCGGCGCTCTTGTACTCCCCCACGGAATCAAGCTGCGCCTCGATTCCGATCTGTTCTAGAAGGTCTTTGAAGAAGAACGCCTCCGCTTGGAGCCCGACGAGATCCAAGCTCGCACCCGGATGCATGATCAGCGTTTCGCACGCGCAAGCGAGCCCGTAGTCGAGATTGCCCGCGCCTTCGAGGAACGCCACAACCGGCTTCCCCGAGGAACGAAACGCTTCAATGGATCGAGCCAGGCTGGCCGCCTTCGCCCAACCGATGTCTGGATGGGCGAACCTGACCACGAGCGCCCCGATGCGACGGTCGCGGGACGCTTTTCGGATCGCCTGAGTGGCTCCCTGCAAGTCCACCTTAGGAGAGCGGGCAAGCAAAGCCGTCTCGGCCCGTGTCTCGACGATCTCTTCCTCGAGCCGAACTTGTAGTACTGAGCGCTTCCGCCTCATATTCACCCCCTTAAGTGCCCTCTGGCGTCTTGTCTCCCATTTTTTCTTAAGGCCCCCGCCGAGCGAACCCGGGTGTAGGCTTGGCCCCCCAGGGGTGGGCCTTGCCCGCGACGGTTCTCTATCGTGTATAATAAGAGGCTCAGTCATAAAATGCGCGCCAAAAAGGGCGACTGCTGCCTCTGAAGCTGAGCAGGATGGCGATCGAAAGCAAAATAGAGCCGGTAAGCACTTCGTTCGAATGGGTAGGCCCCCTCTCCGCGACCCCCCTCGCCGAGGTGATGCGCAAGATTGCGCTTGAAGAGCGCAGCGGCGACCTCCAGGTCATCTTCGGTCAGACCATCAAGACCATCTATTTCGACCGCGGCTTCGTGGTTTTGGCCGCCAGTAACCTCAAAAACGACCGGCTCGGGGAAAGCCTCATCGAGCGGGGCCGCATCTCTCGCCACGAATTGGCTCTAGCGACCATGTTGATGAAGACCGGACAGAAGAAGATAGGCCAGGCCCTGGTCCAAGCCGGGGTGATGGCCGAAGAAGAGCTCGGTCGGAGCGTAGCACTACAGGTCAACAGGATCGCCTTGTCACTCTTCAAAGCAACCGACGGGATCTACAGCTTCGATGAACGGCCCACCAACATCCCGATGAAACTCATGGTCAGCCTCTCGATCTATCGGATCCTCCTGGAAGGGATCCGGAGGATGACCAAGGGAAACCTAATCCTGCAAGGTCTCCCGCCCCTGGACACCCTACTACGGGTTTCGGAACACCCACCGTTTACGATCGATTTCGGTCAGCTGAAGTCGGTCGAGCAGTCGGTTCTTCGTGCCGCCGGTCGGGGAGCCACGATCCAATCCATCGCCGAGCGATTGGAGCAGGATCGGGGACGAATCCTCAGAGCCTGCTACGGTCTGATATGCGCCGGACTTCTCGCGGAGGACGACTCGGATCGGACGCCACGGCCTCTCAAGGTACAAGAGGAGACCGGCGTCTTCCTGCTGTCCGATCTCGAGAAAAAGTTCGCCAAAATCCAAGCGACCAACGCGCGCCAAGAGATCCTCATGGAGTTCGACCATCTCGGTGAGATGGCGGAAGAAAACCTTCTCAAGGTCGACAAACAGGCCCAGATGGAGGACATCCGACAGGCCTACGAGAGTCGTCGCAAGGAGTGGTCCATCAAGAGGAACCTCGTCGAGCAAGAACGCTCGCTAGTGGTCAAGGTAGACGAGATCCAAGCCCGGTTGGAACGGGCGTATCAGCAAATGTTGTCGGAGCACACCGCCCCCTCGCCCCCGCTTTCCAACCTGTCCGCCGCGGAGTGGTCGTCCCCCCACATCGAGTTCGCAGAGAGAGATGTCCTCGATCAAACCGAGGAAGGCGAAACTGTCGAATCTTCGCCGGCACAACGTGCCCGCGCTCAAGAAGCCATCGAGAAGGTGCAAGAGCGCGAAGACGCGCGGCAGGCGCAACAAATCCAGGAAGCTCAGCGGACGAATGAGGAAGGCGAGCTGGAGATAGAAATTGAGGTCGAGACCGGCGAGTTCGATACACCCGCCCTGCCGCCGCTCATCGAAGATGAACCGGAAGAAGCTTCTTTCATCAAAAACGAAGTGGAGCTCAGGCTCGGGCCACAGATGGAGCTCGAGGTCGAGGAAGCCGCCGCGCCCGCCGAAATCGAGATCGACGACGAAGCCTCTCAAGCGCAGTTCAAGATAGAGGAGGACGCGGCCGGCCCGGAGATCGAAATCGAAATAGAGGAAGAAGTCGCGCCCACCAAGGACGAAGTGAAAGAAGAGGCCGCGCCGGCTGCCGCCGCCGAGATCGAAATAGTGGTGGATGAAGATGCGACCGAGCCAGCAGACACGAAACCGAACGTCCACGATGCGAGCGTCTCTTCTCAAGGAGACGAATCGGGATCCCTCAACATCGTACAAAGGGAGCTCTTGCCCGAGCAACGTGACGAAAGAGTGCGTCAACTGTTCCGGGATGTAAAGCTGCACTTCACGGTCCGAGATTGGGACGGGGCGGTCTCACTTCTCATGGAGCTAGTGGAGCTCGAGCCGAACAACGCACACCACCACGGCATGCTCGCGAAGGCGGTGTTGCGTCACCCGGTGATGCGCAAGAACGCAGAACGTCACTTCATCGAAGCGCTGCGCCTTGCACCACAAGATGCCGATCTTCATTTTTGGCTCGGCCTCTACTACAAGACCTTCGGATTGAAATCGCGAGCCGAGACCGAGTTTAGAACTGCGCTACGGATCGATCCCAAGCACGCAGGAGCCCACAAATACCTCACCAGTGGTGGCAAGAGAAAGGACCCCCTGAGCAATTTGTTCGGCAAGATCTTCGGGTAGATATAACTCGAAGCCCATCAGTAGCTTCCCCCGCCAAAAACCCCACATATAGTAGTACGACTAGCCATCCTACCCAAAATCTGGTATTTTTTTCTTGACACCGGGTCTCGGCTAAAAGTATAAAATCTTTACCTAAACTAAGCCAAAGCGATTAACTGGTTTCCCGCTACGGCTTGGATAATAGCGGCAGGAATTTCGTTAAAAGGCAAGGATTTCTAAGTTAGCGAGTTGGCTTCCGTGCTCGGGTCGTCGCGGTGTCGTTTCGTCTCTCTACGGCGTTGCTAGACTCGATTTGAGGATTTGGAGGGGAAAGTCGCATGGGGACGTCCAAAAACGACATTTCGTTGGTAGTTGAATCGAGCAAGACCGCCAAGACTTCCGGCGGATCCGGGGGAAAACGTCCCGCATTGACGTTTCAGCGCTACTTCACGCAGGCGGAGATCTCTCCCTTTGATGCCATTGAATGGGAGACCCGAGATGCGATTATTTCCAACGAGAAGGGAGACATCATTTTCGAGCAGAGGGGCGTCGAGGTCCCCGCTAGTTGGTCGCAAATGGCGACCAACATCGTCGTATCGAAGTACTTCCATGGAACTCTAGAGACCGGAGAACGAGAGCACAGCGCCCGGCAGTTGGTCGGCCGCGTTGTGAAGACCCTCACTCAATGGGGTCTCAAGGATGGGTACTTCGCTAGCGAGGAAGATGCGAATGCCTTCCATGACGATCTCGCCTTCTTGCTGCTGAACCAGTTTGCTTCGTTCAACTCGCCGGTGTGGTTCAATTGCGGCATCGAAGCCAGACCTCAATGCTCGGCATGTTTCATCAATTCCGTTGAAGACACCATGGATTCGATTCTGACCCTCGCCAAAACGGAGGGGATGCTCTTCAAGTGGGGTTCCGGCACCGGCAGCAACCTGTCCCCGCTCCGCAGTTCGCGAGAGAGACTCTCCGGCGGCGGCATCGCTAGCGGCCCCGTTTCTTTCATGAAGGGCTATGACGCCTTCGCCGGTGTCATCCGTAGCGGTGGAAAGACGCGGCGCGCCGCGAAGATGGTCATCTTGGACATCGACCATCCCGATATCATGGAGTTCATCGAGTGCAAGACGCGCGAAGAGAAAAAGGCGTGGGCTCTTATCGATGCCGGCTACGATCCATCGTTCAACGGCGAAGCCTATGCCTCGATCTTCTACCAGAACGCGAACCACAGCGTGCGCGTCACCGACGACTTTATGCAGGCGGTCCTAGAAGATCGCGACTGGGAGACGCGCGGCCGAACGAGCGGCGAGCCGATGGATCGACACCCCGCCCGGGAGTACCTCCGCAAAATTTCCGAGTCTACCCACGTCTGTGGCGATCCGGGCATGCAGTTCGACACCACTATCAACCGCTGGCACACTTCCAAGAACACCGCGCGGATCAACGCCTCCAACCCATGCTCCGAGTACATGTACTTGGATGATAGCGCTTGCAACCTGGCCTCGTTGAACCTGATGAAGTTCTTGAAGCCGGATGCGACTTTCAACGTGGAATCCTTCCGCAAGGCGATCGACACGGTGATCACTAGTATGGAAATCATCGTTGGCAACGCCAGTTATCCGACCGAGAGGATCGAGAAGAACTCTCACGCTTATCGCCCACTCGGTCTGGGTTACGCCAACTTGGGCGCCATGCTGATGTATCAGGGGATTCCCTATGAGAGCGAGATCGGACAAGACACCGCAGGTGCGATCACCGCGGTGATGACGGGCGAGGCCTACCTCCAGTCGGCTCGCATTGCCGCTTGCCTTGAGCCGTTCGAAGGCTATGAGAAAAATAAGGAGCCGATGCTAGAAGTCATGGAAATGCATCGGTCCTCAGTGGACCGCATCGATCCGGCGAGAGTGGAACCCGATCTCTACCGCGCCGCCCACGACGTTTGGGACGAGACGGTGGAGGCCGGCCGTCAATACGGATACCGCAATGGTCAGGCTTCGGTGCTCGCCCCCACCGGCACCATCGGCTTGATGATGGATTGCGACACCACGGGGGTCGAGCCCGATCTGGCTTTGGTCAAGTACAAGAAGCTAGTAGGCGGCGGGGTGATGAAGATAGTCAACCAAACGGTTCCTTCCGCGCTCGAGCGCCTGGGCTATCAAAAGCATGAGGTGAAGGCCATCGTCGACTACGTTCACGAGAACGGCATGATCGAAGGGGCCCCTTCTCTTCGCGAAGAGCACTTGCCAGTATTCGACTGCGCGGTCGTTCCCGCTGGTGGAAGGCGCTCCATCCCGTACATGGGCCACGTCAAGATGATGGCCGCCGTCCAGCCGTTCCTCTCCGGTGCTATCTCCAAGACGGTCAACATGCCTCAAGAGAGCACCGCCAAAGAGATCATGCAGACGTACATCGAGGCTTGGAAGCTCGGCCTCAAGGCCATTGCCATCTATCGTGACGGAAGCAAGCGCACGCAGCCTCTCAATACCGTAGAGGGGACCAAGCCTGGTGCCAATGCCCTAACGGAAGACTTGACGCGTCCGGTGCAGAGGAAGATGGCGGTGGAGAGAAACGCCCTGACTCACAAGTTCAACATCGCCGGCCACGAAGGCTATATCACCGTGGGTCTTTACAGCGATGGGAGCCCTGGCGAGATCTTCATCAACATGTCCAAAGAGGGATCGACCGTCTCGGGTCTGATGGACGCGTTCGCACGGGCGATATCCTACGCCCTCCAATACGGAGTGCCCTTGGAAGTCCTGGTGGACAAATTCACCCACACCCGTTTCGAACCGTCCGGCTTCACGGGTAATGCCGAGATCCCCTACGCGAAGTCCATCACCGACTACATCTTTCGTTGGCTTGCGGTGAAGTTCCTCACGCCGGACCAACGGGTGGCGGCAGGGGTCGTCGCCGAGTCCACTAACTCGGAAACGACGGCGGAAACACCTCAGCCGGCACAAAATGACGACGCCGGGGCCCAGAAAGTAACGTCTCCCACTCCAACTCGGCAACGGGAGGACAGCACGGGCCCTGCCACGAATGGCAAGCCGCCAATGAAGCTACCGCGGTTGTACGAGGATGCGCCACCTTGCTCGGTTTGTGGCTCGATCATGGTGAGGAACGGTAGCTGTTACAAGTGCCTCAACTGCGGAAGCACCAGCGGCTGTTCATAGGCATTAGCAGGCACTAGCGCCAACGCGACTCGCCGCACCGGCGGCGGGCGCTTGCGCAGAAGTGATACTTCTCACATAATTCACCCGGAAAAAATAGTAATGATCCCGCTGTGGGATGACGGGTGCGGCGCCCATCTCCGTATCTTCCCGTCATTCAGAGGGTTATCTTAATCACCGGCTTTAGGCTTTAAAACGACGAACTCAACGCCCCCCCTGGGGGAGGAGCGGCGGCGACGGCCGCTTCTTCGAGGAGTCACTTACCATGCCCCGATTCATCGCTAGCCGGCTCGCCATCATCACATTTCTTTTTTCTCACTTCGTGCCTTCGCATGGCTCGGCAGCGGCGACGCAAAATCAGCCCGCCCCCGCCCATGAAGTACCGGGAATGCCGGTCATCGATCACGACCCCGTGGACTGCGTGATCGAGAACGTGCACCCGCTTTTCCAGGCTTCCGTTCAGGCGCAGGGCGGTCTTCACACCGTCAAGATTTACTTTCACGCCAAGGACTACAACGATTTCTATTACGTGGAGATGGCCGAGACGGGCAACGTTTGGCAGGCGTCGCTTCCGATAGCAGCGCCGGAAACGAACGGCTTCGTCTACTACATCGAGGCGGTGGACCTTTCCTTCAACATGTCTCGCACCGCGGAACATACGACCAACGTCACCGGCGAGAACGAGTGTGAACGACGGGATGAGGGTGCACCTCCGATCGCAGTAGGCAGCACCGTTCCTGGCGCGCCCGCCGTACCGGAAGGCTTCCTCGCGACCGGGATCGCGAGGCTCATCACATCCACCGGCGCTACTCAGGCGGTGGGCGGAGGAATCGGTGTCACCACCGGCGTCATCATCGCGGGGGGCGCGGCGGCAGCGGGCATCGGTATTCTCGCTGGCGGCGGCAGCGACCCAGAGCCCGAGCCGGAACCCCCGCCAACCGTGGCCCCACCTCCCGGAGGGAGTGGCGGTGGTGGCGGCGGTCCCACCGATCCGACACCGGGACCCGAGCCCGAGGGCACGGATCCGGTGGCGTGCTTCGACACCGATCCCAATCCACCGGTTGTCGACATCAACGACGCCGTGAGGTTCAACGCGTCTTGTTCGTCCGCCGACAAACCTCTTCGCGCGCAAATGGATGACAAGATCGAAACCTACCACTGGCGCTTCAACGATGGGAAGGCGGACAAGGAAGGACGGGTCGTCAATCACCTCTACGTGAGAGCGGGCACGCATCCCGCCGAGCTCACCGTCACCGACAGTGCAGGAAACAAGGACACGACATCGATCGATGTCATCGTGCGCGGCGGTGCAACCGGCGGCGGTGGCGGCGGCGGACCCGGCGGCCCGGGTCCGCCAACGGGCGCCGACCTGTCGCTTTCCGGGCGTGTAGCCGTGGGCGGCTTTACAGTGACCGTCTCGAACGCCGGCCCCTTGCCCGCCCAAAACGTAGTACTGACCGTTAGCTGCGATCAGCAAATGACTACGGGAGGTTTCTTGAACTGCACGCCCCCTGGCGCCAGCACTTCGAAAACCTGCGCGGCTTCCTCCCCCATCGGGGTCGGTGGCAGTGGTTCTGTCACTGCCACGGTCGCCAGTGGGTCGACCTGCCAAGCGGGCGTTACGTCGGCCACCTCCGACCCCAATACAGCTAACAACACCGCCATGGGTACCGTGCCACAACGCTCGCCGGACACAATCCCCGTCGCGCTCGACACCGAGTTTACCAGTCGGCTGGATATTCCGCCTCCCAACGGAAGTGTTCGCGGCCAGGTGCTATTGAACGGAACCCAGCTCGACCAGACGGATAACAGCGCACCCTTCCGCCACCATCTGAAAGGACAAGGCGGCAAGAACACAGTGCAGGCTCGAGTGGTCTCGGGTACCGGCGAAGGCCGTTGGGTTTTCAACTTCTCGGGGGCTCCCAACTTCGTTTCCGGGAGCCTAGCGGTCCAGTCCGGGCAAGTGATATCGCGGGGTTCGGATCGGGTCGTTTTTCGAGTAGGCCCGTCGGGCGCGCCGATTCGGTTCCGCTATCGACTGTCGCCGTAGGTCGTGTGCTACGCGGCGGCCTGGTCAATGAAGACCGGGGAGAACGCCGAGAGCCATCTCGTCTGAGACTTCGTTGACGAGAACGCGGGCGAAAACGTTGCGGAGGGGTCGGGAAGATAGGACTCCGACGCGCATGTAGTTGTCGGTAAGGCCGGTCCAAAGTCCGCTTTCGTCCTGTTGCTCGAAGAGAACTTCCACTTCTTGCCCGAGGTAACGGGAGCCGAACTCACGCCGCTTGCGGCGCGAAAGCGCCCGCAGTCTCTGGCTTCTCTCCTTGATGATCTGGGGAGACACATGTCCATCCCGACGTACCGCACGAGTACCGTAGCGCTTCGAGTAGCTGAAAACGTGAAAGTACGAAAGAGGAAGCTCGGTGAGAAGCTGTTCTGTCCGCTCGAACGACGCGTCACTCTCGCCGGGAAAACCGACGATGAGATCGGTTCCTAGTCCCGCGTCGGGGACCGTCCGTACCACCCCACCCAGGAAGCTCCGGTAATCATCGGCGCGGTAGCGACGATTCATCCCCTCCAGGACGGAGTCGTCCCCGCTCTGGATCGGCACATGAAAGTAACGGCACAATTTTAGAGATTCTGCCATGTAGTCGACCAGTCGGGGCTCGATCGTCGTCGGCTCGATGGACGTAATACGGATCCGCCGGAGACCCTCTACATCCTCCAGCCTTTGAATCAGCTCGAGAAACGACCGACCCTCGGAGCGGTAGCGACCGATGTTCACACCGGTCAGGACGATCTCTTGATGACCGCGTACCACGAGCTCTCGTGCCTCGCGAAGGACGTCCTCGAGCTGTCGGCTTCTTTCCCTTCCCCGCGTGAAAGGGATGATACAGAAGGAGCAGAAGAAATCGCACCCGTCTTGAACCTTCAGGTTGGCCCGCGTCGTCGTGTACTCTCCGGTACCATCCACTTCAAAATCCGAATCATCGATGAGATGCGAGTGCAGCACGACGGGGTCCGGGAGTTTGCGTGGGCGATCGATGAAAGCCGGGAACTTCATCTTGTATTCGGTGCCTACGATCATGTCGATGCCCGGGATCTGTCTCAAAGCCTCGAGCCCTACCTGCGCATAACAGCCGGTGACCACGACGAACGCGTTGGGGGAGCGGCGAAGGACCTGTCGAATCACGTTACGGCATCGGGCCTCACCGTGGTCGGTGACCGAGCACGTGTTGATAACGGCGAGATCGCATGGCTCCCCCCACTCCACCATGGAGTACCCCTTACCCTTGAAGGTACCCGCCAGTACGGCGGTCTCCGTCTGGTTGAGTCGGCAGCCTAGCGTATAGAAAGAAGCTCGGTACAAAGCGGATGTCCTCTAAACGGGCGAGTATAACACGCTTTCATCCCCGAGCAGGCACCCGAGCCGATCACGCAAGCCAATCACCCAAGCAAGACAAGATGAAGCTCTCCGGGACCGTGAACGCCTACCGTGTGAACAAGCTCGATGTCGCCCGTACTGCTGGGCCCGGTTATGAAGGTAAGGGCACTGGGAAGCGCCCCCTCCTCCGCGGTCACTCGCTCGAGGAGCTCCCCCAACTCGAAACAGATGTTCCGCGGGCGAAGCACCGCGATATGAAATGGCGGGACCAGGGACACGGCACGTCCTTCACCCGGACGGGTCAGAAGAGCCAGTGTGCCAGTCTCTGCGATGCCGTAGTCGACCCCCGTCAACCCAGCCTCCGCGGAAAAATTCGCATCGCGGATCGCTTCGCGCGAGCCGCCCGCTCTCAAATCGCAAACCTCGAGCTCGATCCCCGACTCGAGCAGTGCGCGGTCCAGATCGAGCTCATCCAGGACCGCGGTCCGCGTTCGCACGAGTCGGCGCACTCTGGCAGCGCGCAGCACGCTCACAATCCGAGCCTGCGCGTCCTCCGAAGACGGTGCTCGGTGCACCACTCCTTTCACCGCCTCGAGCTCTTGGGCCAGCCGGTCTGCCAACTCCCTCTCCGAGCGGCGCTTGCGGGGGGGCCTCTCTGGCGTCTCTCGTAGGGGAACCTCGTTCGTGGTCGCGTGAGCCAAGCGGAGCCTAGCGAGAAAGGATTTCTGGTCCATCTGTCTGCTTAGCCCCGCGACATTTCGAAACGCTGCCGAAAGGTCTTCCGAGCCGGCGCTGGAAAATCCCGAAAACGTGACCAAGCGGCAAGTCCGGGAGGGCGGCGCATCATGCCGTTCGTGACGAAAGGGCGAGAGAGCCAGTAAGCCAATCGCGTGGCGAAGCGGTAGCGTCGCTCCGAGCTCATCAGGTAGACGAACGAACGCACCAGAAGCCTTTCGATCAGTCGGCGCGGGACAAAAGGGACAGGCCCGGCAGGCCGGATAGAACCCTCGCCGGAAACGACTTTCTTTCGCTGTTCCAACAGCAAACGAGGAATGTCGATGCGAACCGGACATACTTCTCGACAGGCGCCGCACAATGAAGAAGCAAATGGAAGCTCGGGGGCTCGCTCATGTCCAACCAAAGAGGGCGTGATGACCGCTCCGATCGGACCGGAGTAGACCGAGCCGTAGGCGTGGCCGCCGGCGTGGCGATACACCGGGCAAACATTGAGGCAGGCTCCGCACCGTATGCAATAGAGCGATTCCCTCAGAATAGGATCGGCCAACAGGCGCGAGCGTCCGTTGTCGAGAACGATGAGATGAAACGCTTCCGGCCCGTCTTCCTCGCCCTCGCGCCTGGGCCCGGTGATGAGCGAAACATAGCTCGACATCTTTTGCCCGGTGGCGCTTCTGGCAAGAATTTTCAGAAAAATCGCCAGAGCCGCAAGGTCGGGGATGACTTTCTCGATGCCCATCACCGCGACGTGGACACGAGGAAGGGACGTCGAAAGCCGCGCATTGCCCTCGTTCTCAACGATCGCAATGGTCCCGGTTTCGGCGACCGCGAAATTGACGCCGGTGATCCCCATCTCAGCGTGGCGGAACTTTTCTCGGAGATGACGACGGGCCTCTCGAGCCAGCTCCTCGTGGCGCGACAGGCGAGGCGACCCGAGCTTCTCGACGAAAAGCTCTGTCACATCTTCTCTCGATTTGTGGATCGCGGGCGCAATGATGTGGGAAGGCGCTTCGCCGGCAAGCTGAATGATGTACTCTCCCAGATCGGTCTCTACCGCCTCGACACCAGCGTCCTCCAAGGCTTCGTTGAGAGCGATCTCCTCGGTCGTCATCGACTTGCTCTTGACGACCCTACTTACCCCATACTGATGGGCAAGTCCTACGATGATCTCCTGCGCTTCTTTTGCGTCCCCGGCCCAGTGCATCGTGCCACCGTTGCCACGAACCGCCTCGGCGAGCTCGGTGAGATGTCGATCTAGCCCGGCGAGGGTTTTTTCTTTGATCTCCCTCGCGTCGTCGCGGAGGGAGTCACCCTCTGGGTATTGGGCAAAGGCCTCGTCCCTGCTCCCCATGATTTGGACGGTCGCTTTCGACAGTGCGTTCTGAAGCTTCTGATTGGAGAGGGCCTCCCTTACGTTCGCGGAGAAGCGATCGGGGCTGAGCTTCATAACTCGTCTCCGGCCAGTAAGCGTGCAACATGCACCACCCGCAATCCACTCCCCCGTCTGCGCAAAGCACCATCGAGATGCATGAGGCAACCGGAATCCGTCGCGGTCAAAACGTCCGCGCCTGTCGATTCGAGCGCCTCGAGCTTATCGTTCAGCATGGCCTCCGAAAGCTCCGACATCTTGATCGAGAAAGCACCGCCAAAACCGCAACAGACGTTGGCTCCCGGAAGTTCTACGAGGTCCAAACCGTTCACGTCCTGCAATAGCTGGCGTGGCTGTTCGCAGACCCCGAGCTCGCGAAGAAGGTGACAAGAATCATGGTAGGTAATCCGCTTCGAAACGCCAGGGGAGTCTTCCTTCCCAGATCGAAATCCCTCTTTGGAAAGAAACTCGGTTAGCTCGTAGACCCGGCTCGCCAGCCGACGAGCCCGTTCTTGCCACTCCGGCTCGCCTTCGAACAGCTCGGGGTAGAAGACCCGCACCATGCTCGTACAGGAGCCAGAGGGCGCGACGACGGCGGCGTACGGCTCGAATATCTCGATGAATCGACGAGCGAGCCGACGCGCTTCGTCCTGATAACCCATGTTGAAGGCCGGCTGCCCGCAGCAGGTTTGAGCCTGAGGAAAGTCCGGCCGACACCCGACCCTTTCGAGACAGGCAACCGATGACTCTCCCACCTCGGGAAATAGCTCGTCAACGAGGCAGGTTACGAAGAAAGCGACTTCTTTCGCCATTGGGAACCGGGCCCTGATCAACCGGGCGGCCAACGGAAGTTGCGGCCGGTCAGAAGGTGCAAGTGCAGGTGATAAACGGTTTGGCCAGCCCAGCTGTTGCAATTCACGACCAAACGATAACCCTTTTCCGCAACTCCCTCTTCGCGTGCTATGTCGCGTGCCTTGAGCACCAATCCTCCCACCAAATCCACGTCCTCTCTGCTAAGGTCGTTGATGGTGGGAATGTGCTTCTTCGGAATGACCAAGATGTGGGTGGGAGCCTGAGGGTTGATGTCTCGAAATGCGTAGATGCGCTCGTCCTCGAAGACCGAGGTACTGGGTCGATGCTTTTCGACGATATCACAGAAAGTGCATCCCATCAGTGGTGTCCGGTGCCTCGATGTTATGCGCAAGCGGCAGTTGCGGTCAACGAAGCGTCCTCGTCGATTCCGACGTGGCCCCGCGGGCACCTACCTGATAAGTTAGCTCACCAACGAGTCCCGCCTCCGCTGAAGCTTCCGCCGACGCTCCGCTTTGGCGAGACTCGACGAAGCCCGAAGGGCGAAGTCGGTCGGCGGGCCCGCCGAAGTCCTTGGAACGGAGGCGGGTCGGGCTGAACATCAAGGAGGTCCTGATCTATGAGCAAGAAAGCAGAGCTGTTGAGTCGCGGACATACGAAGCTAACCTTAGCGGGAGCGAAAGTCATTTTGGAAGCGGCCGAGGCAAAGGCGCGCGAGATGAGTCTAGCCATGGACATCGCGGTCTGTGACGAGGGAGGAAACCTTCTAGCCTTTCACCGCATGGAAGGGGCAAAGATAACGAGCATCGAGGTTGCCATCGGCAAGGCTTTCACCTCCGCCGCCACTCGACTCTCGACCGCGAAGTACGGCGAGGTGGCGGGGCCGGGCAAACCGGCGTTCGGCATTCACGTCAGCAATAGCGGCCGATTCATGATATTCGGCGGTGGTCTTCCCATTTCGGTCGGCGGCGAGCACGTGGGAGGGATCGGAGCTAGCTCGGGCACGGTCGACCAAGACACCGCCGTCTCTCAGGCCGGGATCGACGCTCTAATGGCCGCTCTTCGGTAGATGTCGCACCTTTACATCCTGCTGTTGGGCGCGAAAATGCCGGTTGCCAGAATCGAACTCGCCAGGCGCCCCTTGTGGGGCGCGCTCCAGTGCGCTACGAATAAGTGATGCTTGCCGCCACGCTGGGAATCGCTCTCCTTCTCTCGCAGACCCCGGCCGAACCGTCTGACAGCGAAGACACTACCGAACAAGAGTCTCCCCGCTACGGCATCTCCGCCGACTTCGATTGGAGCTTCAGCAACGCCGAGAAGTCTCCGCTGAACTTGACCTACTACGACAAGAACATCTTGAAGCTCCTGCGAGTCTCGCTGCTCTTCAACTTTCGCGCTTCGGATCGCGTCGGCCTCTATGTGAACATCACGTCGGAGAACCTCGACGCGCCCCATCTTTATGGGGCGTTCGTGCGCTTGGCGCCGCTTACCGACAACAAGCTGTGGATCCAAGCGGGTAAGATCCCGCAACCCTTCGGCGCCTTTCCCGAACGTTGGTATCCATTCGCCAACCCGTTGATCGGTGACCCCTTCATGTATTCCTACGTCACCTCCCTTCGACCCGATAACATCCCCGCCGGCCCCGATGACCTGTTGAGTCAAAGAGGAAACGGACGCTCAGCGCAGTTTCGCGGAGGAGGCAACGCCTCGCGAAGTAGCGGCGTTCCGATGATCGAGATCTTCAAATGGGCGGCTGGCGGAGTCGGGTTTGGAAGCGTCGGTCCATTCGAGTGGTTGGCCGGCGCCACCTCGGGAACTCTCTCTCACCCCGGAGGCGTCGACGAAGGTGACGGTGCGCAAGTCATAGGGAGGGCCCGCTATAAACCCTCTCCGGTTTTCAACGCCGGGGTATCGGCGGCAAGCGGTCGATGGCTCGACAACGTCGTCGAAGGCGGTTTGGGTGACCAGACGCTGAGCTCGTTCAAGCAGACCGGCGTCGGCGGGGACTTCAACTACGCTCGAGGCCATCTCATCGTGTACGGGGAGACGGCGTGGTCCCGTTGGGATGTTCCCAACATCGAAGAATCGGTCGATGCGCTCTCGGCGTTTCTCGAGACCCGTTACCGTCTAATCCCCGGCTTGTACGTGGCGGGACGGCTCGATCGCCTGATGTTCAGCGACATTACCTCGAGGAGCGGACAGCGCGAACCGTGGGAGTTTCCGGTCACCCGAGTGGAGATCGGTACCGGCTATTCCTGGGAAAGGCACGTGATACTGAAAGTGGTCGGTCAATTCAACTTGTACGACGAGGCCTCGGAGTTCGATGAGAAGATCATTGCGTTTCAAGTCGTGGTGCATTTCTAGCGCCCTCACTGGTTTCGTTGCCACCGCGGCATCGACTCCGAGTGACGCCCAGAGTGGGCGGCCGGCGAGCCTCCACGGCAAAGTCGAGTTCCGCGGCTTCGTTCGCGCTCCCCAGTACGTCAACGATTTCTATTCCTACCGACCACCCTCCATCGCGCCGGGACAGGAAAGTCCTCTTCGCGCCGTAATCTACTTAGAGGATCGGGACGACCGCCTCGCACCTGTCCACAAGATGCCACCGGCAGCCATCGACCAGAAAGGTGAGATGTTCATGCCGCACATCCTGGCCGTGCAGTCAGGCACCCGCGTCGACTTCCCAAACAGTGACGTCATTTATCACAACGTGTTCTCCTTCTCCAAGGTCAAGCGTTTCGATCTCGGACGTTACCCGAAGGGTCAATCCCGTTCGGTGATCTTCGATCGCGTCGGCTTGGTACGAGTCTTTTGCGAGATCCATTCACACATGAGCGCGTTCGTCATGGTATTGCCTCACGGGTACTTCGACACCACCGATGCATCTGGCACCTACCGCATCTCGAAGATTCCACCCGGGCGATATCATGTGGTGGTGTGGAATGATCAGTTTCGTTCCGCACGCCGAGAAGTCGTGCTCAAGAGTGGAGAAGATACCGAGCTTGACATCGTCCTCGAACTGTCTCGCTGAGCAATCATGTCGCTGCGCAATAAACTCTTCGTTTCCTTCGCGGCTATTTCCCTCCTCCTTCTCGCCTTCGTTTTCGTCGCCGTGGAGCTACGGGTGCGGGAACAGGTGTCGGGAGACACGGTGACGGAACTGCGGCAAACCGACGCCGCCTTCGTCGAACATTGGGAATTTCTACGGGAACGGCTGTCTCGACAGGGCGCCATTGCCGCCGACGCTCCCAAGCTGAAGGCGGCCGTCGACACCGACGATCCGGCGACGATCCAACCGGTTGCCGACGAATTGCGCGACATGATCGATGCCGATTTGTTCGAGGTGCGGAACCAGCGGGGGCGTTCTCTGGCACGATTCGCCGAGGGGGACAACCATTCCTATTTGGAGGTGAGTTTCCCAATCGTCGTCGGCGACAGCGCGCTCGGGAGCCTCACCGCGGGTTACGGACTGGACCGGGCGTTTGCGGCACGCATGAAGCGGTTAGTGGGCGCGGAAGTGGCGGTGGTCCTCGAAAATCGAGTTCTCGCATCCACGCTTCCCTCGCAGCGCGAGGTGGAGCTCGCCGAGGGCCTGACCTCGCCCAACAAGGAAGGGACCTGGCAGCTGAACCTGGATGGTGAGTCCTACGTAGCGATGGCCGTCTCCCACGAGACGGGGTCGCAAGCCCAGTTCCTGATCCTCCGTTCGTTAGATGAGAGCCTCCGTTTTCTCGGTGCGGTACGCCGCGATTTGGTCTTGCTCGGTATCTTTACGACCGCGATCGCTCTCCTAGCCAGCTACTTGACGGCGCGAACACTCACTCGGCCGTTGGCCGCCATTGTGGAGGGCATGCGAGAGACGGCTCGCTCGGGCGACCTGACGCGGCAAATCCACATTGAAAGCCGCGATGAAGAGGCGTCTTTGCTGGCCAAGACCTTCAATCACGTGGCGAGCTCACTCCTCGCATTCCAGAAGGAGGCGAAGCACAAAGAGCGGCTGGCGTCGCTGGGACGCCTTTCCGCCACCCTCGCACACGAGATTCGAAACCCCCTGACCATTATCAAGGGCTCGGCTCAGCAACTTCTCGAAGAGAGCTCCCTCGACAGCGAGGAGCGCGAAGCGGCGGCGGACATTATCCAGGAAGTAGATCGTCTGAATCGGCTGGTCCAATCGGTTCTGGAATCGGCCCGCCCGGCTTCTTTTCGTCTCGAGGAGGTCGATATCAACGAGCTCTGCGCGGATTGTCTGAGCGCGGTCGCCGACTCGCCACGGGTCAGGACCGAAACCAGCTGGGACCAGCGCCTGGAGCATGCGTCGGTGGACCCGGCGCGCCTCAAGCAGGTTCTATTGAACGTTCTGCTCAACGCGCAGGAGGCGATGTCCGGCGAGGGGACGCTGCGAATTAAGACCCGTCGCGCCAACGGCGATTACATCATTTTTGTCTCGGACACCGGCAACGGGATTAGCGAAGAGGATCTGCCGAACGTTTTCGAGCCCTTTTTCACCCAGAAGGCGAACGGTACCGGCCTCGGTCTTTCCGTCGCCCAGAATATCGTCGACGGCCTCGGGGGCCGCATCTCGGTCCACAGCACGCTCGGCCAAGGTACCGACGTGGAGCTTCGTCTACCCCTTACGCCTCGCCTCCCGACCTCCCCGACCTCCTCATGAGGGGGAAACCGGCCCCGCCCCTGACCATGTAATGACGTGTAATGACATGTTGACGAGATGTCCCCACCCTCATTGACAGCGCACGGGGTCGCTGTCTAGAGTGGGGGCCACAGTAGGTTCGAGCCATGATAGCGACCACTCCCCCGGCGTCCCTTCGGGTCGGTAGAATCCTCATTGTCGACGATGAGGTCAAGATCTTGAAGCTCCTCTCGCGGTACTTTTCCCGCCATGGACACGAGGTCAAGGTCACGACGGAGCCCTACGAAGCCCTCCGGTTGGTTCAATCCGAGCGGTTCGATGTCCTCATCCTCGATCACCGCATGCCGCAGCTTACCGGCCTGGAGGTCTTCAAAAGGGTCCGTCGCGGCGAGACCCCGCCGCAAGTCATTTTGATGACCGCACACGCCACAGTGGAAGAGGCCGTCGAAACGATGAAGCTCGGTGCGGTCGATTACATCCAAAAACCCTTCGACTTCGACTCGATGAAAGAGGCGGTGCGGAAGGCTCTCGAGCAACGGGTCGGGCCGGGGGCAGTGGCTGCAGTGGTGGCGGCGCCCACGGAAACAGAGGGCATTGCTGAATTGGAAGGGCGCAGTCCAGCAATGAGTGAATTGCTCTCCAAAATTGAAGCCGTGGCCGCCACCGATTCGACGGTCGTCATCACGGGCGAGACCGGTACCGGAAAGGAACTCGTCGCGCGCGCCATCCACCGCCGATCCGGGCGGAGCGCCAAGCCTATGGTCCGCGTCAACTGTGCGGCTATCCCAGAGGGCTTGCTCGAGAGCGAGATGTTTGGCCACACGCGCGGAGCGTTCACGGGCGCGACCCAGAGTCGTCGCGGTAAATTCGCGCTCGCTCACCGCGGGAGCCTGTTCTTAGACGAGATCTCTGGGCTGAGTGCGTCCCTCCAACAGAAACTCCTACGAGTCTTACAGGAACGAGAATTCGAGCCCTTGGGCTCCGAACGAACGACCAAGGTCGACGTCCGCATCCTGGCCGCCACGAACCGCGATCTGTCCGAGCTCACCAGGAACGGCGATTTTCAAGAGGACCTCTATTACCGGCTCAACGTGATTCCCATCGACGTCCCCGCGCTTCGTGAGCGGCGCGAGGACATCCCTTTGCTCGCTGAGACGTTTCTCGAACGATTCTCGACGAGACTCCGGAAGTCGTTCCGTGGCTTCTCTCCGGAGGCGCTGGAGACGTTGCTCGCCTACGACTGGCCTGGCAACGTCCGCGAGCTCGAGAACGCGGTGGAGCGAGCGGTCGCACTCGGTTCGGGTCCAAGCGTGGGCTCGGAGTCTTTCGCCGACCTCAACCAAGGGCTTTCTCATGGTCCTCCTTTGCCGACCCTCGATCTTCACGAGAATCTCGGCTGGATCACGCGGCAAACGATTCGAAGAAGCCTGGAAAAGGTAAACGGCCGTAAGAAAGATGCCGCGGGTTTGCTGGGTATCAGCCAGCGCGCGCTTAGTTACTATCTGCGCAAGTATCAACTGTAGAGTGCCCGCTCCCGCCGTAGTCTCCACGAAGGCGGACGCTGGCCGCGCTAGTCGCCGGATTTCAAAGCCGCACCGACCCCGCGATTTCGCCCCTTCCCTGTTTTCCACAGAATCTGTGCAGTTCATGTGGAAAAGTTGTCGATTGAGGTCCTGAGACCCGCGAACCGGTTGCCTTCGAAGCGTTTTGCACAGTCCTTGAGCAGAGATTTGTCTGATTTAATTTGGGATTTCTGAATATCTGTTAGGCAGATTCCTGAATCGCCACAACAACACGACGCTCTTAGAGTCTGAGCGGCGCCATGACCGCGTTTATGTGCTCTTACGTACAGATCGTCGACTTCCAGCGGCACTGTAGAGCCGGGATTTGCACAACTGTCGACGTAGAAAATTCTGGCGCTTTCCACCCTTGGTTTTAGGGGAGATCCCGTGGATAATACGTTCTCGGTAATAGCCCCAACATGAAAAGGAGGTTGGGTCATGAAGGGCACCGTCAATCTTCAACTACAAGATTTTCCCTCTTCTTTGCTTTCCCGGATCGATCGCTATGCGCAGCTACTCGAGGAGGCCAACCCCGGAGTGAAGTTCACGAGGACGGCTTGCGTAACGAGCCTGCTCTCTCGCTCGTTGGCCGAGATCGAGGGACAGTCCGCTTGGGGGCGCCGCAAAGTAGACGAGCGTCGCCAGGGACTGCGAGGCCGCGATCGCCGAAAGGATGTCCGGCGCTGGCGTGACAACCTCATGGAGGACGCCGAGAAGGAGGTTCTCAACGACCTGCGAGATGGAGCTCACCTCTAAAAAGAAACCACCGTCATGGAATTCCAACTGCAACAATCCATCGAGATCCTGGAGAGGACGGCGAAGACCCTCCGGTCTCTCCTAGAAGGCCTCTCCGACCCTTGGCTTCTCAACAACGAAGGCCCCGAGACTTTCAGCCCCTTCGACGTGGTGGGCCACTTGATTCATGGCGAAGAGACGGACTGGATCCCTCGCACCAGGATCATCTTGGAGCACGGCGAATCTAGACCCTTCACTCCGTTCGATCGGTTCGCGTTCTACGAGACGAGCAAGGGCAAGAGCCTTTCCAAGCTGCTGGCAACCTTCCAGAAACTTCGGGAAGAGAACGTCCAGGCCTTGAAGGGGCTCAAGCTGACCCCGGAACAACTCGATCTCAAGGGCACGCACCCCGAGCTCGGCCAAGTGACGCTGAGGCAGCTACTCGCCACATGGGCCACGCACGATAAGGAGGCCCATGGTCGGGCGAACCTTCTCCCACTATAAGATTCTCGACGAAATCAGCCGTGGCGGCATGGGCATCGTGTACCGCGCCGTCGACACCAAGCTGAACCGCGAGGTAGCCTTCAAGGTCTTACCCGCCGAACTCATCTCGGACCCCGAGCGCAAACGCCGGTTCCTCCAAGAAGCGCAAGCGGCCGCGTCGATCGAGCATCCCCATATCGCCACCATCTACGAAGTCGACGAAGCCGAGGGCGTCACCTTCATGGTCATGGAGCTCATCGGTGGCGACAAGCTCAAAGACGTCATAGAGCGCGGAAAGTTGTCGCTTGCACGCGTGCTCGATTTAACCGTCGAAGTGGCGGAGGGCCTGGCGCGAGCCCACGACAAGGGCATCGTCCACCGCGATCTCAAGCCCGCGAACATCATGCTTACCGAGGATGGGCACGCCAAGATCATCGACTTCGGCCTAGCGAAGCTCGTCGAGCCGCTCGGAGGCGACGACGAGGACGCTCAGACCGCGCTTCGTAAGGAGACCGATCCTGGAATCATCATGGGAACCGTCTCCTACATGTCACCGGAGCAGGCCCGCGGCGCTAAGGTGGACCACCGGAGCGACATCTTTGCGTTCGGCATCGTTCTCTACGAAATGCTGGCGGGGAAGCCGCCCTTCCGAGGCGCGAGCGGGACCGAGACGCTGAGCTCTATTCTGCGCGACCCCGCCCCTCCCCTTCCCACGCAGGGCCCCGAGATGACTGCCGAGCTCGCGGGCGATCTCCAGCGGCTCACCGAAAAGTGCTTGGCGAAGGAACCCAACGAACGTTACCAAGGAATGAAAGATGTCGCGGTCGATCTCCGCACCGCCCGGCGACGACTCGAGTCCGGCGCGGTTTCGGGCGCCGTTTCCGCTGGCCTAAGCGGACCGGTGGCGGCGCTGGCACCGAGCAAGCGATGGCGGTGGCTTGGCGCAGTCGCTGCGGTCGGGTTACTCGTCGCGGCGTGGGCACTCTTCCTCCGACCCTCCTCCCGTGCGCCTGCCGCCGTTAGCTCGGAGAAACCGTCCGTGGCGGTTCTTTACTTCGAGAACAATACCGGAGATCCGTCTCTCGACTGGCTTCGCACGGCGCTGACTAACATGCTCGTCACCGACCTCGCTCAATCGCCGGACGTCGAAGTTCTCGGCACTGACAGCCTTTATCAAATACTGGAAGAAATGAACCGCTTGGACGATCGCGTGACCTCACTCGAAGTGGTGCAAGAAGTCGCCGAACGGGCGGGTGTCAGCACGGTACTACTCGGCAACTTCGTCAAGGCGGGCGAGACCATCCGCATCAACGTCCGGCTTCAAGAGGCGAAGAGCGGCAAGGTGATCACGTCGGAAAAGGTCGAAGGTGTGGGCGAAGACAGCATCTTCCCGATGGTCGACGACCTCACGCGCCGCATGAAGAGCAAGTTCGACATCCCGCGAACCGCCGACACGGGCTCGGACCAGAACGTGGCTGACGTCACGACGTCATCGGTGGAGGCGCTTCGCTATTACGTGGAAGGCATAAATCTCCACGATCGCTACAAAGAGGAAGAGACCTTGCCGCTTCTCGAGAAAGCTGTCGAGCTCGATCCGGAGTTCGCGATGGCGCTGGCGAAGCTCGCGGTCGTGCACTCGAACCTCGGCCATCCGACGGAGGGCGAGGAGTACGCACAAAGGGCCCTAGAACATCTCGATCGGCTCAGCGCCCGCGAACGATACTACATCGAAGGCTTCTTCAACGATTTGAAGAGGGCGACGCGAGCAAAGGCGGTCGACGCCTACCGGAAGGCTATCGAGCTCTACCCGGACCACAACGCCGCGCGGCACAACTTGGCCGGCATTTACTCAAACCTCGAGCGCTTTGACGAAGCCATCGAGCAACTCGAGGAGCTCCGGCGCCGGGGAGAAACGTTTCCACTAACTTTCTCCAACCTCGCTTACAACTACTCCTCCCTCGGCGAGCTCGAAAAGGGCCACGGAGCCCTACAGGAACTTCTCAGGCAAACTCCGAATAGCGCGGTCGAGTACTGGGAACTCGGGAACCACCTTACGCGGTCGGGGAGGCTCGACGAGGCGCTCGAGGCGTTGGATAGGGCGGAATCGCTGAGCCCGAGCTCCCTTCGACCCACCGAATACCGCCAGAACGTCTACTTGCTTCGCGAGCAGTGGGATGAGGCGCAACAGGCTAGCGAAAAGATGGCGGCGTCGAGCGATCCCTTCTGGCAATGGATGGGAACGGTGACCGAGGCGACCAACAGCCTGTACCGAGGGAATTCCCGTCAGGCACTCGCTCAGAACGACCAGGCAACGCGTATCTACTCGGAGCCCGCGCCCTTCAGCGCGAGCGCCCGTAACTTCGCCGCCCAGATTCTCATCGACAAGGAGATACGACTCGTGCCCTCTACGAGACGCAAATGGCCGCGCGCGAAGGGCAAGGCCGCGGCTCCGAATGGGTGGCGGTGTTCTTGACCGCGGTCGCCCAGGCGAGAGGCGGCCAATTGGGAAAGGCGGACGCGACGCGGCAGAAGCTCGCGGAGATGGCGGAAGGGTTACCGTTCGACATCGAAGAGGAAAGACGCCTCCATCAGGTCGACGCCGAGATCGCTCTCGCCCGCGGGGACACGAAGTTAGCCGTGGTGGAGCTGGAACGAGCTGCGTCGAACCTTCCCGCGCGCGGATTTGGCGGCAGCCAACACGTCCCTATTTGGGACTCCTTGGCATCCGCCCAGCTCACGGCGGGCAACGAGAACAAAGCGGCCGATTGGTATCAGAAGATTGTGGACAGCAGCACGGAGCGCATGACCTGGCCCATCTACTACGTCCGAAGCTTCTACTTCCTCGGAAAGATTCATGAAAACCGTGGCGAAATGGACAAAGCCCGCGAGTACTACCAGCGCTTCCTGGACTTCTGGGAAGACGGAGACATGGATCGCGAGCATGTCAAGGAAGCGCTGAGCAAGATCTGACGTGAGAACTTTCGCCGCTGTCGGCGTGGTCGCATCGATTTACGCCTCTGCAAGCCAGCCTCTCCCAACGGTCGTCATCCTCTCGACGGGCGGTACCATCGCGAGTCGCTACGATCCCGACAAAGGGGGCCTGGTTCCGGCGTTGAGTGGGAGCGAACTCGTCGAGGCGGTGCCCGAGCTCGCCGCGGTCGCGCACGTCCAGGTCGAACAGATTTCCAATATCGGTAGCGCCGATATGACCCCCGAAATCTGGTTGAAGCTGGCGCGTAGGGCGAACGAAGTCCTATCCGGCGACGATGTCACCGGGGTCGTCGTGACGCACGGCACCGACACACTGGAAGAAACCGCCTACTTCCTCGACCTCACCGTGACGAGCTCCAAACCCGCCATCATGGTCGGAAGCCAGCGTGCAGCGTCTTATCCGGATACCGACGGCCCACGCAATCTACTGAACGCCGTTCGGGTGGCCGTCTCGCCGGAAGCGGTCGACATGGGAACCCTGGTGGTCATGAACGGGCAAATCAACGCAGCCCGAGAGGTGACGAAGACCAACACCATCGCCCGAGAGACTTTTCGGACGCTGGAGTTTGGTGCCCTCGGAGTCGCCAACTTAGGAGGGGTGCGTTTCTATAGAGCACCTTTGCGGCGTCAAACGATTCCCCTGGACGCCGACGCGCGCTTGGGTCGCGTGGAGATCGTCCCCCACTACGCAGGTGCCGATGGCCGACTCGTCCGCGCCTTATTGAACGATGACGAGCCACCTCCGTTGGCCGGACTCGTCATCGCAGCGACGGGGCTGGGCCACGTCAGCGCCTCGATGCATGACGCGATACAGGAAGCGCGCGAACGCGACATCCCCGTCGTTATTAGCACGCGGGTTTACACGGGGCGATTGATGCCCCTCTATGCGGGAAAGGGCAAGGGTGTTGATCTTCGCGAGCTCGGCTGCGTCCTCGCGGATAACCTCAGTCCTCAGAAAGCTCGGATTTTGTTGATGGTCGCTCTGACCAAGACCACCGACCGCGACGAGCTTCAGCGCGTTTTTGATTCGTGAATGTAGTCAGACGCCTGACAACGAGAAGAATCCAATTCGAACGCGACCTTCGGCAGGCAACCATTGACTTTTCAGGGTGCGAGACCGTATTTTGCACGTCGAGGAGAACCCTAATGAGGTCTTCCCTTTTCGGAACCATCGACGAGACGTTCGATGCGGCTATCTTCATCGGGTATCACTCGAGCGCATCGAACCCCAAAGGGGTCGCCGCGCACACGTACACTGGCGTTTGGACCGACGTAAAGTTAAACGGGGTCTCCGTTCCGGAGGCGGCTCTCAACGCCGCCATCGCGGGTCACTTCGGCGTACCGGTGGCGATGATTTCTGGAGACGACGCCATCATCGATGAAGCTCGCTCGCTTCTCAGGGACGTCGAAGGCGCGATCGTGAAGTGGAATTACGGTGAGAGTGCGGCTCGCACGCTGATGCCCGAAGCCGCCTTCAAGCTCATCCGAGAGAAGGTCGAGAGAGCGCTCGGCCGGATGGGAGACTTCGAACCGTACGTGCTCGAAAAACCCGTGCGCGTCGACATGAGTTTTTCGACCGCGCTCCCTGCAGAGACACTCGCCTTCCTTCCCTCTATCGAGCGAACCGGCTCCCACAGCATCCGTTTCATCACCGAAGATATGTTCGCCGTCTCCAAATTTTTAGAGTTCGTGTCGCTTTACCGCCCCGAGTCGGCGTCCTAAATACCAAGAAATAGAAGGACTTCCACGTTCCCGTCATGTTCTTGGAACAATGCTTCGCGACTCGACGTATCAGATCTCAAGCTATGAGAATGCCGAGGAAGGAAAGACAAAATGATTGACGGGCTCCTCCAAGATTCTCGTTACGCGTTTCGCACCTTGGCGAGCAGCCCGGGTTTCGTGGCGGTGGCCGTTTTGTCCCTCGCCCTCGGCATCGGTGCCAATACCGCCATCTTCAGCATCGTCAACGGAGTCCTGTTTAAGCCGATGCCGGTCCACAGTCCGGACGAGCTGGTCGCCGTCTATGCCACGACTCCTCGTTTGAACGTTCCGAGCCAGTTCTCCTACCTGGATTACTTGGACTATCGTGAGCAGAACGATGTCTTCACCGATATCTTCGCGCACTTTGGGGTTCCTCTGAATCTTGCGGACGGTGACCAACCAGAGATGGTTTGGGGAGAGATAGTGACCGGGAATTATTTCACCGGGCTGGGGGCGGACCCCGTCGTGGGTCGCACTCTTATCCCCGAAGACGATACGACACCGGGTGCCCACCCTGTCGCCGTCCTTCGACACGGCTACTGGGAGCGCCGCTTCGGCGCCGATCCATCTGTCGTTGGCCGAACCGTCAAGCTGAACGGACGCGAGTTCACGGTGGTGGGTGTTGCGCCCAAAGGATTCACCGGCACGAAGTTTCTCGGCTACACCCCCGATCTCTGGGTCCCCTTGATGATGCACGCGCAAGTATGGCCGGGAAGCGAAGGCCAGCTCGACATGCGAGACGCCAACTGGCTCCAGTTTCGGGCTCGGCTGAAGCCGGGCGTGACGCTTGGGCAGGCGGAGACGGCAATGAACACGATCGCCAAACGCCTGGAAGCTACCTATCCGGAGACCAACCGCGAGTTCCAAATGCATGTCATCCCCGGCAGTACGAAGACCGAGCCGTTTATAGAACACAAGGGGGTCATGCCCATCGCGTCTGCGGTTCTCATGGGGGTGGTCGGGCTGGTCCTGCTGGTTGCTTGCGCGAACCTGGCGAACCTTCTGCTCGCACGCGCGCTCTCGCGAAGCAAAGAAATCGCCGTCCGCCTGGCCATGGGCGCGGGCCGGCTGCGTCTCGTTCGGCAGCTCCTTATCGAAAGTCTACTGCTCTCGCTGCTCGGCGGATCGGTGGGACTCCTTTTGGGACTTTGGTTTCTGGATGTCATGGCGTTTCAGCCTATCCTGGATTTCCCGATCGACTACGATCTGAGTCTCGACGGACGCGTCCTCACGTTCAGCATCCTCTTGTCCCTAGCGACGGGAGTCTTTTTCGGCTTGACGCCGGCACTTCATGCATCGAGACCGAACCTCATCCCCATTCTTCGCGGCGACAGCGGCTCACCGAGACCAACCGGCGGTCGGTTCTCCGGCCGAAACCTTCTCGTCGTATTGCAGGTCGCGGTGTCGCTGGTGTTGCTGATCGCAGCGGGCCTCTTCCTGCGAAGTTTCGAGAACGCGAGAGCTCTCGATCCAGGCTTCGACACCGACGAATTCCTACTCCTCTCGGTAAACCTTGGCCTCCAGGGTTACGAAGAGGCCGAAGGTAGAAGCTTCTACCGGCAAGCCGTCAAGCGCCTCGAATCGGTGCCCGGATTGCGATCCGCGAGTCTCGCGCGCCCGCTCCCCCTAGACGCGTCTAGCAATGCCACCGATGTGGTCATCGATGAGCTCCAACGTAAGGCCGGCGAAGACGAGTTTCCTGTCTTTTATACTGTCGCTGGCGCCGCCTATTTCGCAACGATGGGCACCGAGCTTCTCCAGGGACGCGACTTCAATGAGCACGATACCGAGTCGTCGCCCGGCGTGGTGGTCATCAACGAGACCATGGCTCGCCGGTTCTGGCCAAGCCAGAATGCCATCGGGAAGCGGTTCCGAGTCGGGGGGGCCGAAGGCAAGCACGTCGAGGTGGTGGGAGTGGCCAAGGACGGGAAGTACATGACACTAGGCGAGGATCTCCAACCCTTTCTGTTCCTGCCGCTCGAGCAGAACTACTCCTCGCAGATGACGTTCTTGGTGCGCACCGAAGGCAACCCTCAAGACATTCGGGCGAGCGTCCGGGAGGAAATCCAGGCCCTCGATGCGGATCTGCCGATCTTCGGCATCAAGTCGATGGACGAGTATATGAGCCGACACTATGCTGGACCGGAGGCGATCGCTTCCCTGGCCGGTGTGTTTGCGTTGGTGGCCTTGCTGCTCGCTTCTTTGGGCATCTACGGCGTCATAAGCTACGCCGTCGTCCAGAGAACGCAGGAGATTGGAATCCGAATGGCGCTAGGCGCGAGGCAGCGCGACGTGCTCGGCATGGTTGTGAGACAAGGTCTGATCATCGTTCTCATCGGCATCGTCGTTGGTGCCGCCGCCGCCATGGCCTCGACACGGGCCATGACGAGTCTCCTATACGAAGTGAGCCCGAGCGATCCTGGCATCTTCCTCATCGTATGTTCGGTCCTGGCATCGACGGCACTACTCGCTTGTCTCGTGCCCGCTCGCCGCGCCGCGCGCGTCAACCCACTCGTCGCACTGAAATACGAGTGAGCCCGCGCTCGCGAACCTACTCCCACCCCGAACTTGCCTCCACAATGGGCTCTCCAGTACCATGTGTTGACCGCAAAAAAACCTCATGAATAAAAGGGGCTCGATGGACTTCCGCGCCGGAGCGCTCTTGCGTCTAGCCTTCATCGTCACCTTGGCCTCGATGGTCTCGTGCGTGAAGGAGGAAGTGCTTCCCGAGAAACCCGCCGACCTCATTTTGACTAACGGTAGAGTCTACACGTTTACGTGGGACGATCCCGGGCGGGATGGAGTGCCGGCCAAGAACGCGCCCCACACAGACGCAGGATGGCAGCCGGACGCTGAAGCCATTGCGGTTAAAGACGGCCGCATCCTCCATGTAGGAACAAACGCGGAGGTCCAAGCTTTCCGAATCGACAAGACGCGGGTGATCGATCTCTACGACGCCACGGCCCTACCCGGGCTCGTCGACGCTCACACACACGTCGCCGAGATGGGTGCCGGCTTGGAGCAAGTCCGCTTGACGGACTTGGCCACGGAAGAAGCGATGGTCGCCAAGGTGGCCGAACACGCCAGCAAGATTACCCCGGGCCAATGGGTCCTCGGCTATGGCTGGGACGAAGGCGCGCGGGCGGACGACTACCCGACGATGACTTATCTAAGTAGCCGTGTCCCGAACCATCCGGTCTACCTCAAAGGACTCCACGGGTTCGCGGTATGGGGCAACCGGCTGGCCTTTCAGAGAGCCGGGATCACGAGCGAGACCGTGGCGCCCGAGGGAGGAGAGATCCTCAAGGACATCAACGGTGACCCGACCGGCGTGCTATTGAATCGGGCCGGTGCGTTGTTGGAAAACGCGATCCCGGACCCGACACAAGAACCGCTCGAAGCGCGGATTCTCTCCGGGCTCGAGCGCATGGCGTCCTCCGGCTTCGTCATGGTGCATGAGGCTGGAACCGATAGAGCTACGATGGCTGCCTTCGAGAACCTCGCCAGGCGATACCAGCTTCCGATTCGAGTTTCGGCGATGGTCTCCAGTCGGGACCAGGAGCTCCTGGACGCGTGGCTGAAGCGAGGCCCGGTGACGCTAGGGGGCGAAAAGTTTTTCGTGCGATCGGTCAAGGGATACTACGATGGGGCGCTCGGCTCCCGTGGCGCTCTTCTCCTCGAGGGATACTCCGACCAACCGAACCACCAAGGAATTGGAGGCGCGGGTTACGGCTTCGACGAAACGATGATGGCCTCGGTAATGCGGGCCGGCTTCCAACTCGCCATCCACGCCATCGGTGATGCGGGGAACTGTGAAACGCTTAACTTCCTCGAGTGGGCGCTCGAGGAGAATCCCAGAGCGAAAGAGCTCAGGCATCGTATCGAGCACGCCCAAGTGATCCAGCCGGACGACTTCCACCGGTTCGCGGAGCTCGGAGTCACCGCCTCGATGCAACCACCCCACGCCGTCGAAGATAAAAGCTGGGCCGAGGATCGACTCGGTCCCGAGCGTATCGAAGGTGCATACGCCTGGAGAACGCTACGGCAATCTGGTGTGTCGCTGGTGCTGAGCTCCGATCTGCCAGGTTCCGATCACAATATTTTCTATGGTCTCCACGCAGCCATCACGCGACAGGACAAGAAACTCAGGCCACCCGAAGGGTGGTACGTCGAGCAACGGCTCACTCCCGAGGAGGCCCTGCGCGGTTACACGAGCTGGGCCGCTCACTCCGCTCTTCTCGAGCTGACGACCGGAACACTCGCCCTCGGCAACTGGGCCGATATCACGGTCATGGACATCGACCCTCTCGTCGTCGGCTCGAAAGAACCGGAGAAACTCCTCGGCGGCGAGATTCTGATCACGATCGTCGGCGGCCAGCCCGCCTTCATGCGCTGACCGCTCCCGCCAGTCTCACTCCTCTTTCGGTTGAGCTGACCGTGATGACCGCGCGGAAGTTTTCGTCCAATAGAAGTACGCGGGCACGCCGATGAACATGATTCCGATCCAGAAAAGTGAATCTCTCGGGTTGGAGATCAACGTCTCGAGCAAGAGCGCCGATGCAAACGTGGCGAACAATATCGGGATGTAGGGATAGCCGATCACACGGTACGGTCGGGGGCGGTCCGGCTCCTTCGACCTTAAGACGATGACCGAGTAAGACATCGCGGGGGGAGAAACCTCCCCGGCTCTTTGACCTCGCCCCCAACGAACGTGATGCTGATCCACCCGTCGTACGCCCAAAGCGCGGCGATCATCGCCGCCCCGAAACCGGCGATGGCTCCCACTGGGACATCGCGTTCTGGGAGAAACTGTTTGAACGCCGCGACCCCCTCACCCCCGTACAGAAAACAAAGAACGATGATTGGCCTTTTCGAGATAGACGTACTCCCCGCCGGCGCGCGGGTAGAGAACCGCTAGCTCGGCGAAGGTCACGGCGCCACACCAAGAAAACAGGCCCGCCAAGATCCAGACGAACCCTGCTAGGAAGGGAGTGCCCACCCCGGCAAGAACGTTTGCGTGGACGATGAAGGCCGCCGAGGCCAGAGTGGTGCCGACGTTGATGAGGAGCGCGTCGAAGAGGTTGAGCTCCCGTCGCAAGCCAGCGTCAGCGGGCAGATGATAGGTTGGGTCTAGACTCGACCGGCTTTAGTTACTCAACATCGCGCAACACAGGACGGGTCAAACAGGTGGGACCGCCTCCTCCGTTTTGGCTGATTTCCGTGCCGTAGAATGTCCTGACGTCGAACCCTTCCTGACGCAACCGAAGATTCGTCTTCTCGTTTTCTTCGAGTGCGAGGAGTTTTCGCTCACCCAGAGCGAGGACATTACAAGCCATGGTCTCCCGCTCCGACGGATAGATCTCGATCAGCTTGAAATCCAGGTGACGTAAGAGCTGTACGGTCTGGACCGTAAGCCAAGGAAGATCAACGAGGGCCGTTCGCTCGTCGACGATGCTGATGAGAGACATGAGATGGAGACAAACCGACGGACCGGGACCGTGAGGAAGCGGTGCCACGAAGACATCCACTCCCTGCGGCTCAAAGAACGCACGTAGCTGATCGACACCCGCATCGTTTGTGCGGTAGCTATGCCCAACGAGTAACGTGTAGGCATCCAGCCAAACGATGTCTCCCGATTCCGCTGTTCCCGGGGAGCGGATTTCCCCCAGCATCGGAATTCCTTGCGATTCATAGAACTCGCTGTGAAGAACGGGCTCTCCACGCCGCGCCGGCTTGCCCATGTGCATACCGAGCGCACCGAAGTCGGTGATGAGAGAAGCATCGTGGACGTACACCGCGTCCAGCGATAGGTCCTCTCCGGGCGGAAGCAGCAGCACCTCCGCACCAGCAGCCTCCAGCTCCCGCCGCAACTCGGCGTGCTGAGCCTCAGCGGTCGTGAAGTCGGGCTCGCGATAGTAGCTCAACTCCCGCCACCGGCTCGTCTGCTCGGCATCCATCCATCCCGCGGCCTTGGGGGGACAGATCATCACGCGACGAAGAGCACCGACCATCGAATGGCCCCCGTAGTTTTTTCCCCCGTTTCCGGTCAAGTCATTACCTTGTTACAAATGAGGGTCGCGAAAACGCGGGCCGCTAGCAGGAGTTCGGGCTCGGCTCGTCTCGTTCAACGGCGACCCGTTCGTTTGCGGCATGGGCCAATTGGACGTCATCCGGACCGTAGAGCACTGCGGGCACTCTTGCATACCGGGTGAAGAGTCGCAAATCCGATCCGTAGGGAACGCCGTGAGAATGTAGCTTGCGAAGCGATTAGAGTGGAAGCGCTTTGCCAACGCCTTTTTCAATGGCCTTGTTGTAGATCAGAATCGCGGTGGCCATATCATCGAGCGCCAGTCCAAGATTCATGCAGATGATCCGTTCATCATCGGACTCACGGCCGGTTTTTTTCCCGGCGACGATCTCACCGAGATCGGCATAGGGTTCCGGTGTCTAACGGAAGAATCCTTCCTGCCGGTAATATCGCATTGGGGAGATGTCATCGGTCGCCAATTTGTCGGCTTCTCTCAGAGCGTCGCCTTGCCAATAAGAATCGAAGTCCAGCGGGCAGGCAAAGGCTCCTTCCGCCAACCACCCCGACGCGATTGCAGGCTCGGGGTCTCTCAGAATCGGACCACTAGTGACAACGATGTCCACGCCTTGAACAGCCTCCCGAGCGGTCGCGACGGACAGCACATCGACACCAATCTTCTCCTGCATCTCCTTCGCAAATCGTTGAGCGATCTCGGGAACGATGTCGTAGGCCTTCGCCTCTTGGAGCTGGTACAGACCGGAAAGGGCCTCGAGGTTGCTCCTTCCCTGAACCCCGCATGCAATGATCCCGACACGAGTGCTGTCCTTGCGAGCCAGATGCTTCGCTGCGATCGCGGTCGCCCCGCCGGTCCGCATGGCGGTGATCCAAGTACAATCCATGACCGCGATCGGAATAATTGTCGATAACCGCGGACATAGGGATCTCGAGAGCCTCTATCGCTTCCCTAGACAGATAGAGAAATTCGCCCGATCTCATTGTCTAAGCGTATCCGCAAATCTACGCGGGACGCCAACGGGTGCACAAGTGACGGACAATCACCCGGCGGTACCGACGAAGGGTTCGTCGTTAATTTCGAGGGGAATAGACTATGAAGGTTTCACGAGAAGCTCTACGGCTCGACCTAGAATCCGCGCTTGCGACGTCGGATCCCTCGGCGACTACCCTTGTTCTTGAACGGCTTTCCGCCATCGAACGGAGGAGCCCAACCTCCATCCCCACCACCGCCGGCGCCGCGAGGTGCGAAGGAACGCGCAGGCTTCGCCTGGGCCTCGTTGACGCGCAGGGGCCTGCCTGCCAGCTCCGAGCCATCTAAAGCCTTGATCGCTTTTGCGGCGTCGTCATCGGACTCGAACTCTACGAAGGCGAAACCGCGCATTCGACCCGTCATCTTGTCGAGAGGCATGAACACATCCTGGACTGTACCGATGGCGCCGAAGGCCTCTTGGATCTGTTCCTTGGTAATATCGAAACTCAAGTTACCGGCAAACACTTTGCGAGAAATGACATCCTCCTTCTTGTTCGTCCCACGAAAAGCACACGTGTGGACGTGGTTGATGGGGTGACTAAAACCCTCCGAAAAGATACTTCGATTGGAGCGGTACGACCTTTGGACCGTTCACGCGTGTCGTGTCTTTAATCGCTGAAATGGCAGGGAAACGGGCAGTTCTAGCTGTTGGGTGGAGGGAATATCACGCACTCGGTAATTATACTCCTCGACCCGCTAGGGCCGCAAATGCCTTGTTTTCCAGGGTGCTGACGCCCTGGGCCCACGTTCCCCGTCTGCTCAGTGCCCAGTGGCCGGCTCTCGGAACGCGGTTCGCGCGCGATCGACGTAGGGATAAACCTGGAACAGGTGGCCGAGCCGCGACTCCGCGACCATGCCCGCAATCGTGCCCTGCACTGCGGCCACCTTCACGTCTCCGCCGTGCCCCGCCAGTTTCTGATGCAACCCGAGGAGAGTCCGAAGTCCGTGGAGGGAAATGTAGTTGAGTTTGGTGCAGTCGACGATGATCTTGGACGCACCGGCTTCGACGATCTTCTCCAGTTCGCCGACGAATTGGCCCGCCGTCCCTCTGTCCAAACCGCCGTCGGCGCTCAGGATCAAGACATCCTCATCTACCGTCTTGTAGTAAAACTCCATCTTTTCGCTCTCTTCTTGATAGACGCCGGGATTCGCTATGCTATTCGCTTCCCGCCGGGGAGGCAACTCCAACCCGGCTGCAACACGACGATCAAGGTTTGGGGGTGGAAGTAGACGCCGGGTGAGGGAATTGATGATGGCTTCCATCCGTTAGTCCCTCTCCCTCTGGGAGAGGGTAGTGTGAGGGCAACGCTTACTCACGGTACGGGATCCGGACCGGCATCTCCGCCACCGGCACCAATTCCTTCATGTCGGGCTCGTCCTTCATTTCTTCTGCTCGGGCCGCATACCACTTGCTGGCCGGCCATGCGGTAAGGCCGTGAGCAAAAACACTCAAAAACACCGTCACGATGACGACAGTGAAGATCTCGTCACGATGGCTGATGTCGGTTCGGCCCAAAACCAACAACGCGAACAAGATCGAGGCAAGTCCTCTTGGCCCGAACCAACCGAGAAAAATGACCGTGTCCGGCTGGAAGCCGCCGCGGAACAAGCTGAGAGCAACAGAGATCATCCTTATTGCCGTCAGGCTCAAGACGCCGTATACGATGACGTTCCAGTTCAGGTGGTCGATCGTAGGCCAGACCAAGGCCACGCCGAAGACCATGAAGGTGAGGAGCGCGAGCAGCTGCCCCTCCGTCTCCGCGAAGTCATAGAGACATTGGCAGATCGGCCGCGAGGTATTGCCCAGGGTGAGCCCCGCGCAGAAGGCGGAGATGAACCCGTTTCCGCCGACCGCCTCGGCTAGGAAAAAGGCCAGGAAGGAAATGGCCAACGCCGAAAGCTGCTGAAAGCTGTGGTTCATCCACTTGGTTCGCGTACCGAGATAGACCAACTTCCCGCCGACGAAGCCGACGGCGATGCCCACCAGCGGGCCCAGAATGACTTGGAACATCGCGAAGCGCACCCAGTAGGATGCCGATTCCGTTTGCTGACTCATTTCGGCCAGCGCGAGAAAAACCAAGACCACCGGCAAGGCGATGCCATCGTTCAAACCGCTCTCCACGTTCAACGCTTGTCGGATGCGAACCGGCACTCGTTCGTTGCTCACGACGGCTTGGCCAAGGGCCGCGTCGGTGGGCGCGAGGATGGCCGCCACGACCGCCGCTTCCCAGAAGGTCAAGTAACCACAAACCCAAATCGCCACTAGGGTGCCGAAAAGGATAGTGAGCGGCATTCCGATGGCCAGCAAACGGAGGGGCAAATGGAAGTCGCGGCGAAGGTTCTTGAGGTTGATCCGCGCTGCATCACTGAAGAGCACAAGAATCAAGGTCAGCTCGGCCAGAGTCTCCTCGATCTCGCCCCGGGCATCGAGCTCCACCAGCCCCAACACGTGTCCGCTCATCAGCATGCCGAAGACGACGAAGACCATCGGCGGCGTAATGATGCTTTTCTGAAGGCGCCCCGACACCAAGCCGAAGCCCAGGATCAAGACTGCGATGATGATGAAGGTTTGACTTTCCATGGCCGTTCCGGAAATCGACGGCGAGTATAGCACTCGCCCCACAGCCTGACGGCGTGACAGCCTGAAAGCTTGACAGCTTGACCCGCTGGACCCGAGAGCATAGCCTTGCACCCGCGAATCTCTCGCGAATCGCCGAGGCCAACCAGGAGACGCGATGCTCATGCGCTGTTTATCCGTAGTTTCACTCGGAGTCTTGACCCTCGTCCTTCCTGCAATCTCCCCTGCCATCCCTGCCATTTGGGACGGCGAACCCAGCCTCGAGACTATCTATCGCATCAAGCAGGAAGCCTTTCAGGGATCACAGCTCGAAGAAACTCTCTTCTATTTGACGGATGTTCACGGTCCGAGGCTGACTGGCTCGCCGGGCTATGTGGCGGCCGCGAAGTGGGCGATCGACCCACTCACCGAATGGGGCATCAGCAACCCGAGGCTCGAAGAGTGGGGCGAGTTCGGTCGAGGATGGTCTTACTCACGGGTCTCCGTCCACATGCTCTCGCCCATTGCGACGACGCTTCACGGAGTGCCCTTGGCTTGGTCCTCCGGGACAGATGGACCGGTGAGTGGAGATGCAATCCTGGCCACTATTACCACCGGTCAAGACGATCCCGAGGAAATCGCGAACGCGATCAAAGACTACTCGGAAAAATACAAGGGGAAGCTTAACGGCAAGATCGTTCTTATCAACCCCGCCCGCGAGTTCGAGCCCCCGACGGAGCCGCCCCTCGACAGGTTGGACTCCGATGAGTTGGACGCGCTGGCCGAGGCACCCGAACCGATGCGCCTCCCCCCTTTCGAGTGGCCGATGAAGGAGCTTCCAACCGATCCAGAAGTCATCCATCGCCTCTACGAAGATGCGCCGGCGACCTTGGCCGACGCCTACTGGCGAACTCTGATCCGAGCACAGGAGAAGCTTATTCAGTTTCTACTCGACGAAGGCGTCGCCGCCGTACTCTCCGTCGATTCGAGCGGGGACGGCTCCATCATCTTCGCCGATGGCGGCATGTCCTTCCGAACAGGAGCTCCGGTACCTCCGCCTAGCGTCGTACTCGTTCCCGAGCAATACAACCGCATCGTGCGGCTATTGAACAAGGAAATTCCAGTGCGCATCGAGGTAGACGTGGCCGCCGCGTTGCATGACGACTCGCTCGACGGCATGAATGTCATCGCTGAGATCCCCGGTGGTAATAAGGCGGACGAGGTCGTCATGATGGGTGCCCATCTGGACTCTTGGCACGGTGGCACCGGAGCCGCGGATAATGCCGCCGGCACGGCCGTCGTCATGGAAGCCGCCCGCATTTTGAAGACGCTAGACCTCGAGATGGATCGCACGATCCGGCTCGCATTGTGGGATGCGGAAGAGCAAGGACTTTTCGGATCCCGGGGATACGTCAAGAATCACTTCGCCGATCCCATGACGATGGAGCTCAAGCCCGAGCACGCAAAGCTCGCCATCAATCCTTCGACGAAGTCGGGCTGCCCGGCTTCCAATTCATCCAGGATCCCCTCGACTACGAAACTCGAACGCACCACTCCAACATCGACGTCTACGACCATTTGGAGATCAGCGATCTGATGCAAGCGGCGGCCATCCTCGCTTCGTTCGTCTACCACGCGGCCAACCGCGAAGAGATGCTACCCCGGGAACCGTTGCCGAAGCCCTTATCCGTGATTCCCTAACCGGCCTCATTGTGGCAGGCCGATGGTGTTCCGCTGAGAGATCGATGGGGGGATAGAGAAGCTCGCCGGCAGTCAGACGTCCGACTACACGGTCAACAGCCGGGGAGTGTTTCGACGAGGAGCTTTCCTGCTGCAAGGCTCCGGAGCTCTTCGGCCAGCTCAAGCGTTCTCAAGATGGCCTTTCGCGCCGACGCTTGATCACTCTCCACCGTGGCGTAGCGGGCCAACAAGGTCTTCCCCCATTCGTGATGGCGCTTTTCGTCCGGCTGGATACGTTTGCGATAGAGCTCCGCAGTCTCCTTGTCCCCCATGTGCTCGCAGAACGCAATGAAGAGTTGGTTCGCCTTGTAACCGATCGCCTCCCGCGTGAACTGAGCCGCCGCAATCCGCTCGACCGTCGTCGTCAGAGTCTCCAAGTATTGGAAAAGAGGACCGTACTCGCTGGTCGGCGCGTGCTCACCCGGATCGTCCCCGAGCTCCTTCAACCGATCGCTAATGAGCTGAAAGTGCCGGGCCTCGTCGCCGGCCTGCTGCGCGAAGGCGAGCTTGACCTCGAGCTCGGGCGTGGAGGGAACCCACCGCGCCGCGATCTCCGTCGCTTCGATCTCGTTTCGCAGTCCAGCACGTAGAAGCATCAACATATCCGCCTTGGCCGCGGACTCCGAAAGCCGCGATAGCGCCGCGTCCCGTGTGGAAAGAATCTGACGCAGCGTGGCGTCCATTTCTTTGACGAAGGCTTCGCCGTCCATTTGACTCTAGATTATCACGACTTAGGCGCCTGTTCATTTGGTCCAGCTGGCTCGGCCGGCTCATCTGGCTCACCTGGCCCCTGAGACCCGTAGACCTCGTGGAGACGGCTCGCCAAGTAATGCCCGGCTTGGACCGGCGGGTAGCGCGAGGGCCTCTCCGGGCCGCAGCACGTCTCTAGGGATTCGATCACAGCGTCGTAGTTCGTACCGAAAAAGAACGGGATCGAATAGCGCTCCTGCCCCGTACTATTGATGACGCGCTGAGGCGTGGCGGTGAACACATTCGATCTTGTCCTGGAAAGTGAGCGGCGAGAGTCCCAGGCTTTCCGCAAAGACTTCAAAAAGCGTCTGGCCCAGCCCAATCATCTCTTGGAAGTACGCTTCGATGGTGTGGCGGAACCCTGGTAGGGAGCGCGGCCAGAGGTTCGGGCCGACCATGCGATAGGCCGCCGCATCGTTGACGTCTTTGGGAAGGGTGGGGGCGGAGTGGGAAACGTGAAGTCCAGGGCTTCCTTGACGTCCCCCCGTAGCACCGGGGTCGGAGCTTTCCGCTCTCAGGGGAATATAACCTCGCTGCTTGCGCGCCTTGGTGAAGTGGACGGCTGCCTTTCTTTCCTCCGGAAGGGCGAAAAACCGCCGTGCGGCTTGGAACGTATCGGCGATCCCCTGCTGCGAGACGCCGTGGTTTCTCACATAGAAGAAACCCACGTTCTGGCAGATGTCGCCTAGGCGACGCGCCAGGCCCCGGCGAGCGTTTTCATCCCCCTCGAACCAGGGTTCCCAGATCCACAACCGGGATCGCGTCAAAGGAAGCTCGCCTTGCGCGAACGGCCGTGTCGTTTGGCATCCTGCCACGATCATAGTTGCGGCTGCTCACGAGTCAAGAAATCATCGTCTCGGAGACGATCTCCGGAGTCCTGTCGGTCTAACGCCGAAGGACGTCCAGCCCCGGCAAAAAAGGGTGGCGGCGCGATTCAAGGAATTACAGAAAGGTCTCCCAAACCCAGTAAGCCAAGTAGACCAACACTGCCAATCTGAGGATGGAGCTGACCGCCGAATACTTTATCTTGATCGTCTCGGTTCGAAACTCGAAGGGGAGGTGCCGATCCACACCTGCCCATGGATTGAAACCAAACTGGTATGTCGTGTCAGCCGTGGCAACTCGCAACACCTTTACCGGAATCAGTCCCTGCCGAGACTTGAACAGCACCGCTTCCTTGATATCGGATTTCCCTACTGTCCAATCACCACACTCGATTCGATCGGCAAACACCTTGAACCAAGCACGACGTGAGTTGATCCAGTGCAACCCGTATCGAGGCTCTCCCTCGCCTTGAATGGTCCCCTTGGTCCAGGCCCGATAGATTGGTTTTTCCATTTGCGGCCTCCGTGATCTAGTTCCCGTAGCGCATCACCGGCGAGAGACTCGTTCCGCCAGATCGAGATGCTCGCGCAACGGGAGCCGACGGGCGACGTGCATTGCAAGTAAATAAATACAAAGCCCGCGCCTTTCTAGAAGAACCCTCGGTCGATCCTCAACCCCGCCCGCTGCCAACGGCCATCCGGAGCACGAACCACGACTCCCCACAATCGGACCCCGGCAAGCGACCGCGGACCCGGAACGATGACTTCAACACGACAGACCTCCAGCTTCCGGAACTTGTAGACGCGGCGGAGGTCCGGATCCACACCTATCTGATCGAGATCTGCTTCCGTCGCTTCGATTCCCTCGAGGATGCGGCCTTCGAGGCTCAAGACGGCGTCGGCCTCCCGACTCACTTTCACTCGCACGTCGTGCCCTTCGATTCCCTCCAGTTGAAACTCGGTCGACTCATCGAGGCCGAGCTTTACCTGGTCCATGCCCAACCGCTTGAACGCATCTTCGAAGCCGGCGCGCGCCACGTACTCCTGCACGACGAAGCTCGTGAACTGAGCCGCTCGGCTCTGCCAGTGCATCACCAGCCGTCCCAGAATGAGACTCAGCGGCAGGACCAAGAGCAACATCAGCAGCACCACGACCAGCGCGCTGCCCCGCTCCCCCGCCGTCAACTTCCGAGACGATTCTTTCGCCATGCGTGCAGCCTTGCCTTCCGTGACTCCGCTTCCGCAGCGGCGGCGATGTTCACAATGTGCCGGGAGCTTCCCAAACGATCCAGATCGAACTTCAAGACCAAATCTTTCTCTCGCGCCCCAAGATAAAGAAACCCGAGGTTATCGAAAGCAAGGAAGTCCAATGTGTCGGGCAAGAGGCTCGTCGCAAGGGGCGTCGACGTGAGGCTCGTCGCGGCACGCTTCTCTTCTGTCTCGCGGTCTTGCGATCGCCCCTCCGTGCTTTCCTCGCTAAAATCATCCAGGCTGAAAACAAAAACCGGCGCCTCCGACGAGCCCGCGATCCAGGCCGAGTCGAGCTCCAGCACGACGGTGTCTCCTAGTCGCTCGCGGACGAGGGCAAAAAGACTTCCAGAGAGTGAGTCGGCCGCGAGGGAGATCCCTTGTCCATCTAGCTCTCCAATCGTGGTCGGCGCTCCCGGATCACCGGACTCATCGAACGGCAACCTCCATAAAGACGTCTCGTTCGCCTGATCCAGCAAGAAGTACAACTCCCCGTCGAATCCCGTCACGATCGCCCGCGGGCTTCCTTCGACCTCGGTAATCTTCTTCGGTGCCAGAGGGTTTCCGTCTCGATCGAAACGAAAGCGGAAGATGGCGCCTCTTTCCTGACTCGTGACGTAGAGCGCTCCGTCCAGTCCGAACGCGATCCCCCCGATCTGTGCCAGAGCCTCCGTCCCCTCGAACGTATCGACTTTGGAATCGGCCGAGAACACTCCGTGCTCATCGGGATGAACCCGAGCCAAATGCCCGATCCGGAGTCCCGACGCGGCGACGAACAGAGACCCGGCGAGAGAAGTCTTTTCCGGGCCGAAACACAGGGCGACCGGACCTCGAACGTCCTCGAGCCAAGTCACGGTGTCCTGCCGGGCCTCGAGAAAACGTGTCTCGGATAGGAATGTATAGATAAAAGATCGATCCTGCGAGGGATCGTTCCCCGAAGAAAGGATCACACCCCAATCCGCAATCGCCCGCGTCGCAACGCCGGCTGGTTTAGCAATGGGATAAAAGAAACGCGCCAGCCTCAAGCCGTACCCCGGCTCGGCGAAGTCAACGCTGGCCGATTGCTGGTCGAGAGTAATTGCCGTCGCGAGGGTCCGCTCATCGAGTGCCGCATCTCCGATCGAGTACGTCATCGTGATGCGTACCGTCGTCAACAAGCTCGTCCGCTCCAGACTGTCATCCGAGAGACGACCTCCTTGATCGTCGAGGTATTCGAAACGGAGCTCTTGCACGTTGCGGGCGAGAACGCGGGGCGATCGGTCGAAGGCCGTCTTGGTGAGTAAGTTCCCGCGTCCTTCGGGCGCCGGCTCGAGTGAAAAGCCAATCTCCTGAAGCCGCACCACCCGGCCTCCGTTCTCCGGCAAGTACTCGTAGACCAACTCGCCGTCGTCGCTGTCGAGCGAGCGAAAGGCCAACGCGCTTTCCCCTACGGCCGTGACCTCCGCACGCTCGGAGAAACCACCCACCTGGGTCAGCAACACCCTGTCGCCTTCTTGAAAAAGCTCCGCATGACGCACAACCACGACTTCACCGGCCGCCAAGAGCTCGCCCTCGAGGTTCGTCGCGAGGCCCGCGGCATTCGACCGAATCGTAATCTCACCGGGAGAGCCGTTTCCGCCTACGACAAACGGCAGCACGGCTTGAGGTCCGTCGCCCAAGCCGTAACCGGCCCGTGCGACCTCCACCGCGATGTCATCGAACGCCCGGATGGCGGCCGCACTCTTTTCGGCTGTTTTCGATTCCGTGCGATAGATCGCGACCAACATCTGCGCGGTGCGGTACACCATTCCGAGCACCACGAGGGTGATGAAGAGGCTGACCAGAACTTCGACGAGCGAAAAGCCTCGCTCTCTCGAGCCGGCAACGCAAGTTCTTCTATTGCAATAGGTTACAGTCACAGATTTTGTACTCCGGAGTTCTCCGTGATCTATAGTAGCAGGCGGTAGAATATGCTCGCCCATGTCACGATTCGTCGGAGCCGTCGATCAAGGAACCACCAGCACCCGCTTCATGATCTTCGATCGCGAAGCCAATAGCGTCGCTTCCCATCAGCTCGAGCACCGGCAGATATTCCCCAAGCCCGGCTGGGTCGAGCATGATCCGATGGAGATCTGGGAGCGCACCCAAGACGTCATCCGGGGCGCCATGGAAAAGGGCAACGTTCAAGCCAAAGACCTCGCCGCCATCGGAATTACCAACCAACGCGAGACGACGCTCGTTTGGAACAAGACGAACGGCAAGCCCTACCACAATGCCGTCGTCTGGCAAGACACCCGCACCAGCCGCATCTGTCACGAGCTCGCCCAAGAAGAAGGTGGCCAAGATCGCTTTCGCGGAAAGACCGGCCTCCCCCTCAGCACCTACTTCTCTGGCCCCAAGCTCAAGTGGCTCCTCGAGCATGTCGACGGCCTCCGAGCCGCAGCAGAAAAAGGAGACGCCGTCTTCGGCACCATCGACACATGGCTCATCTGGCAACTCACCGGTGCTTCGCATTTCACCGACGTCACCAACGCCAGCCGAACGCTTCTCATGGACCTCGAGACACTCGGCTGGGACGAAGACATTCTCGAAGTCTTAGGCATTCCGCGCCAAATGCTTCCCGAGATCCGCCCCTCCAGCGATCCCAGCTTCTACGGAAAGACCGCTGCCGACGGCCCGGTCGGTGGCGAGGTTCCGGTTTGCGGCAACCTCGGCGACCAACAAGCAGCGCTCTATGGTCAGACTTGCTACGACGTTGGGGAGGCCAAAAACACATACGGAACCGGCTGCTTCATGCTCCTCAACACCGGCACCGACATCGTCCCCTCGAAGAGCGGCCTACTCACCACTGTCGCCTATCAAATCGACCAGCAACCTGCCCGCTACGCCCTCGAAGGCTCCGTCGCCATCACAGGGGCATTGATCCAGTGGCTCCGCGACAACCTCGGCCTCATCGAACACTCAGCGGATATCGAGGACCTCGCAGCAACCGTCGAAGACAGTGGCGGCATCTACTTCGTCCCCGCATTCTCCGGACTCTTCGCTCCCTATTGGAGGACCGACGCCCGCGGCGCCATCGTCGGCCTCACCCGCTACGTCAACAAGGGACACTTTGCGCGCGCCGCCCTCGAAGCCAGCGCTTACCAAACTCGAGAGGTGCTCGAGGCCATGCACAAGGATTCAGGTGTCGAGCTCAAGGAGCTCAAAGTCGACGGCGGCATGGTCGTCAACGAGATGCTCATGCAGTTCCAGGCCGACATCCTCGGCGTTCCCGTCGTTCGCCCCAAAGTGAGCGAGACCACAGCGCTCGGCGCCGCCTACGCAGCCGGACTCGCAGTGGGATTCTGGAAGGACGAGTCCGAGCTCCGCGCCAACTGGGCCATGGACAAAACCTGGCAACCCGACATGGACGAAGCCAAACGCGACAAGTTGTACAAGGGTTGGCTCAAGGCCGTGGAAAGGACTTTCGACTGGGTGGAGTAGGTTGTAGCCCGGTCCGCTTCCGGGGTCTCAAACGCCTATAATCGGACCATGTCCGACCCGCATCAGCGACTTCGCGACGACGTCCGACTACTGGGAGATCTCCTCGGAGACGTGTTGAAGTCTCAAGAGGGTCTACCGCTGTTCGAGACGGTCGAGCGCGTGCGCGCATTGGCGAAAGAACTGCGTGCCTCCGGTGCAGAGGACCTCGCCGAGCTGAGCCAGGTGTTGGCCAGTCTTCGTTTAAAGGATGCCGTCCCGGTGGCACGGGCCTTTGCTCACTTTCTCACTTTGGCGAACATCGCCGAGCAACATCATCGCATTCGAAGGCGCCGTGATTACCAGCACGATGCCGAGCCCACGCCGCAACCCGGCTCCTGCATGGATGTGTTTCCCCGCTTGGTCGCCGCCGGAGTCTCGCCCGATGATCTTTTCAACAAGGTTGGTGCCCTCTCGATCGAGCTCGTCCTGACCTCCCACCCCACGGAGGTCGTTCGCCGCACACTGCGGCGCAAGCACCGTGAGATCGCACAGTGCTTGGAACGTCTGGATCGGCCCGACCTAACAGCTCACGAGCGTAATGGGATCGTGGACTCCCTTCGGCGCGAGATTTCAGCCTCGTGGACCACCGACGAGATCTACCGTCACCGTCCGACACCGCTCGACGAAGTGCGATGGGGCCTCGTGGTGTTCGAGCAAACACTCTGGGACGCCGTCCCTGCTTACCTGCGTGAAGTTGACGCGGCACTCGTCGAAGTCGCCGGCAAACCGCTACCGCGGGCCGCGGTTCCAATTCGATTCGGCTCATGGATCGGCGGAGACCGCGACGGCAACCCCAACGTGACGCCCGAAGTCACCGAAAAGGCATGCCTCCTGGCTCGTTGGATGGCCGCGGAGCTCTACGAGAAAGAGCTAGCCTTGCTGCGTGATGAACTATCCATGCGGTCGGGCAGCACGGAGCTGCGCGCCCGGGTCGGCAGAGTACCGGAGCCATACCGGGCCCTTCTGAAACAGGCGATCGCGAAGCTCCAAGCGACCCGGAAGTACGTCGAGGCGCGGCTCGAAGGTGATGCATCGCACGATGTCGACATCTATGACGATGCCTCCGGGCTCGCGGAAGTCTTAGCCCTTTGTCGGCGTTCGCTCGACGCCACCAACCTCTCACTTCTGGCTCGAGGACGGCTTCTGGATCTCGAACGCCGCTTGGCGTGCTTTGGACTCACACTCGTCCGGCTCGACATCCGCCAAGAGGCAGGACGACACGACGAGGCCTTGGATGTTGTCACCAACTACTTAGGGCTCGGCTCCTATTCGGAATGGGACGAGGAGGGGCGACAAGCCTTTCTCATCCGCGAAATTGCGAATAGACGATCGTTGATCCCTCCCGAGCTCATGAGGGATCCGAAGCTCTCCAAGACGGTCCGCGATACGTTCGAAACATTCCGTATGATCGCGCGCCTACATCCCGACTCCTTGGGTGCTTATGTGATCTCGATGACGCGAGGCCCCTCGGACGTCCTCGCCGTCGAGCTCCTTCAGAGAATCGCGGCGGTTCGAAAACCGTTGCGTGTGGTGCCACTCTTCGAGACGGTCGCGGATCTACGGTCGGCGGGCGCGACGATGCGAACCCTTTTGTTAGTTTCGAGCTACCGAGAAGAGCTCTTCGAGGCGCACGGCCGACAAGAAGTCATGATCGGCTACTCCGACTCCGCGAAGGACGGAGGACGACTCGCCGCCGCGTGGGAGCTCTACCAGGCACAGGAGCAGATCGTCGACGCTGCAAGAAGCCAAGGAGTTCCGCTAACCATCTTCCACGGGCGGGGCGGGACGGTGGGACGAGGCGGCGGGCCCACCGTGTTGGCCATCCAGTCTCAACCTCCCGGTTCGGTGGATGGCACGCTGAGAGTGACCGAGCAGGGAGAAATGATCGACGCCAAGTTCGGGCTTCCGGGCATCGCCCTTCGAACCCTCGAGATCTACACCACTGCCACCTTGGAAGCGACCGTCGCTCCTGCTTCTGCTCCGAAACCTGAATGGCGTGAGCTCATGACGGAGCTCTCCGAGCTGGCACGCGAATCGTATCGGTACCTCGTCTACGAACATGCCCAGTTCCCCGAGTATCTCGTGGCCGCAACGCCCATCACTGAGCTCGAATCGTTACTGAAGATCGGGAGTCGGCCGGCGAGACGCCGGCCCGGTGCGGGGCTCGAATCCTTGCGCGCGATCCCTTGGGTCTTCGCCTGGACCCAGAACCGCTTGCTCCTGCCGGCTTGGCTCGGCATCGGAGAGGCTCTCGTCAAGACGATGGAGGACCGAGGCGAGAAGGAACTCATGCGAATGTACCAAGACTGGCCGTTTTTTCGGTCGACACTCGACCTCATGGAAATGGTCTTGGCGAAGGCGGACTCCGCTATCGCCGCCCAGTACGATCGAACGCTAGTACCGAAGGATGTTCAACCGTTTGGTGAAGCGCTGCGCAAGAAACTCGAGAAGACGCGGGAGTCGGTTCTGAAGACGACCAGCCATCAGGAACTGTTGGAGCAGAACCCCGTCTTACGCAGATCCATTGCGACGCGGAACCCGTACGTGGACCCCATCAACCTCGTGCAGGTCGAGGTGCTCCGGCGTCTGCGTGAGGCGGGCGAAGACGAGCGGCTTCAATACGCGCTCTTGCTGACAATCAATGGAATCGCTGCCGGCATGCGCAACACCGGTTAGGCACTAGGCCGCAGTCAAGCTTCCTTTCCGCGATTGGCACGGACCACGACGTAAACAGCCGCGAGCGCGATGAGGAAGGCTATCGCTGACCCGGCGTTCAGAATTCCCTTCTCTCCGTACCAAACGATGAAGTAACCGACCGAGCCTGCCAGCAGCGCATAGTAAAAGAAGGGAACGAGCGTCATTCGAATAACGGCGCCCTCTCTTCCCCTTAGGCCCACGACGGCGGACGCCGCAACCACGTTGTGGACGCAGATCATGTTTCCGGCCGCACCCCCGACTGCCTGTAGGGCCACCACCCACGTCGGGTCCACGCCGATGCGCTCGCCGACTTCGAACTGGAAGAGCGAGAACATCATATTGCTGACAGTGTTGCTACCCGCGACAAAAGCTCCGAGTCCTCCAATGAACGGGGCAAAAAGCGGCCAAGCCGCGCCCGTCAACGTGGCGATGCCATCCGCGAGCACGATGGGCATCCTCTCGAAACCGGCCTCCCCTCCCCCGCTGTTGATGAACACCTGCACCATGGGCACCGTGAAAATCAAAGCCAGGGAGGCATATCCCATGGTCCGAATCGACGTTCCCCACGCCAACCGGTAGGCGTCGCCTTTCATGCGGTGCAGCAGGAAGGTGATCAGAGAAACGGTGACGAAGACGGTGCCAGGAAGATAAAGCGGCTGCGCTTCCGTCGTGATGTCGGTGCCGAAAAGGTTCGGAGCACTCAGCTTCCAGGATTGAAGCCAACCGAGAAACGGCAGATCGCGAAGGCGAGTCAGAACGAGAAAACACCCCACCAGGAAATATGGGGACCATGCCTTGAAGGCTCCCATGTCTGGTCCGGACGGCGCCTCGTCCTTTATCGCGATAGATCCCGTCCACTCCGGCTCCCATTTTTCTTTACTTTCGAAATCCCATGCGTCCTCTTCCCGTGGAACGAGAAATCCTTTGCGGGCGGCCGGAACGACGATCGCAAGCCCCACCAGTCCCCCGAACATCGCCGGAAACTCGGGACCCAGGAACCACGCGACCATCAAGTACGGAACGGTCATGGCAAAGGCGGCAAAGAGCGCGAATTTCCAAACCCTCAGCCCTTCAACGAAGGACCGGTTCGCCCCGAAAAATCGAGTCATGAACGCGATCACCAACAAAGGCACGAGGGTCCCGGCGATGGTGTGCAAGAAGGCGACTTTGACACCGATCATCGCGAGGAACTGGCCCCAGTCCGCATAGCCCCGTTGTGCAGCGAACAGGACGATCTCGGGGTCGCTGGATAGGCCTTTGCTCACACCGACCAAGATGGGAGTTCCTACCGCACCGAAAGATACCGGAGTGCTCTGGATGATCATTCCCGCCATGACCGCGGCCATCGCGGGAAACCCGAGGCCGACCAGCAGAGGCACCGCCACCGCCGCAGGAGTGCCAAACCCTGCCGAACCCTCGATAAAGGATCCGAACAACCACGCGACGATAATCACCTGAATGCGTCGGTCGGGAGTGATGCCGGTGAAGCCCCGCCGGATCGCCCTCAAAGCTCCGCTCGCTTGCAGGGTATTTAGAAGGAGGATCGCACCGAATACGATGTAGATGAGTGTGACCGCGATAACCAATCCGTTTACGGTGGCCGCGGCAATCTGTACCGGGGCAACCTTCCACACCCAAAGGGCCAGGCTCGCCGCGACGAGATACGAGAGAGGCATGGCTCGGCTCGCGGGCCACCTTAGGACCACGAGGAAGATTCCCACCGCCGCGATGGGCATGAGGGACAAGACGGCGAGGGTTCCTACCCCCACCTAAACTCCTTCGGCTTCATCCCCAGAGCATCCTGGCGCCGGTGGCCAGGAGCAACAGGATCAAGATCCGCTGCAACCAACCCACCGGAAGATAAGCACCGAGTCGCACGCCCAGAAGAGAACCGGGCAGTGAGCCAACGAGCAAGAGTCCCACCAAAGGCAAGTCCACTGTTCCAATTCCCAGATGAAAAAGACCGGCCACTCCCGTCAAGATCACCGCGTGCGTGATATCCGTTCCGACCAGGACCTTGGGAGGACGACGTGAGAACAACAATAGCAACATCAGAATGATGCTTCCCGAGCCCACTGAGGTGAGGCCGACCAGGAAGCCACCGACGAGTCCAGTGATGGCACCTCCGTTGCGACGGTTCACCCACCCCGGAAGCAGCGATCGGAGATCGTTGCCCGTTTGCCGCTGGAGCCTGGCTTCCACTAACAACAAAAGGGGGATGACGATCAGAAGAATGCCGATCATGCGGGTCAGGACGTCATTCACACCATCACTGTAGATAGTACGTAGGTAGGCGAGGAACCCCACTCCGGCCAGTGCCCCGGGTATGCTGCCCGCGGCCAAGTAGCCAACGAGTCCCCAGTCGAGCGTGCCTTGGCGCCAATGGAGAAGACCGGCACCGGTCTTGGTGATCGAAGAGAAAACCGCCCCCGAGCCGACCGCCACGATGGGCGGAACATGCAGCGCATAAATGAGAAGCGGGAGCAAAATCACCCCGCCCCCGAGGCCGCTCAATCCAACGAGCAGGCCGACCGCAAAACCGATAAGTATGGTTAGCATTTGGGTGAGCGGTTAGTAGAGGACCTAGTTATCATATGCAAAAGTGGAGCTTCCACCTACTAGTTTCGACACAGCTTGGCGCTCGGCGGACGATCGGAATCCGCGTCCCGGTGTGGCCAACAACCCTGTGGGAATTTCAACTTGACATTCTTGCAATGCGGGTGTACACTGATTTCACAACTAAAAATTAGGTCCCCCCCGACCGCCGCTTTGCCGGCTGGATACCCCAAAACCAGACCTCGGCTCGACAGAGGAAGTGTGCCATGAGTAAAACGCTCGGGCTCTTTGGGGTTTTACTGGCGCTCCTCCTTTCGCTTGCGCTCGCAAGTCCTGTCGATGCCGGCTCGAAGGGACGTCACCACGACGACGATAGCAGCGATCATCGTAGCCGCGACGACGACAGCAGCGATCATCGTAGCCGCGACGACGACAGCAGCGACGACAGCCGAGACCAAGGACCTCCTGACAACTGCGCCGCACCGTCCAGCTTGGTGAGTTGGTGGCCGGGTGAAGGGAATGCCGACGACGCTTGGGGCGACAATGACGGCACCGTGGTCGGCGCGACATTCAGCCAGGGCAAAGTCGGAGACGCCTTCGATTTCAGCGGCACCCTAGACTTCGTACAAGTTCCACACAGCGCCAGCCTAGACTTCAGCGCCTCCGACTCCTACACCGTGGACTTCTGGGTGCAGACCGAAGGGATGATCGAGGGACACCCCGCGTTGGTCGAGAAATGGGCGAACTCGAGCACTTTTGCCTATCCATTCGCGGTACGACTCAACACGGGTGACCCGAATTTCCCCACCACGGTAGGCCCAAAGGGAACCATTTTTTGCGGCGTTTTCGATGGCACGAACTTTCCCTTCGTGTGGAGCAGCATGGCTGTGGACGACAACGAGTTCCATCACGTCGCCTGCGTCTTCGACGGTGCTGCCAAATCCATCGAGGTCTATATCGACGGCCATCTCGACGGCTTCCAGGACTACACGACATTGAACGACGTCACTAGCGGGGAGGACCTGTTCTTCGGGATTCGCGGTAATCTCAATCCTCTTTTCGACTTCAATCGTCTCTTGGACGAGATCTCGATCTACTCCACCGCCCTTTCCGCGACGGAAGTAAATGACATTTTCGAAGGCGGAGATGCCGGCAAGTGCCGATCCGCTAGTGTCGACATCGACGTGAAGCCGCGTAGCGAGAACAATACCTTCAGCCGCCGAGGTCCCGGCTTCGTCCCGGTGGCGATCAACGGGAGCGCCGACTTTTCGCCGCTCGACATCGACTTCGGTACGTTAGTATTCGAGGCTCCCGAGCTCGGAATACATCCCAGACAGGGTCCGCACTGCGAAATCGTGGATTGGAACCGCGATGACTTCCTCGATGCGGTCTGTTTCTTTAAGGACAAACCTCGCCATTGGGAAATCGGCGAAGCGACGGGCACGCTGGCCGGCGAGCTCTTCGACGGGACGGCGATCGAAGGTACCGACTCGATTCGAGTCGTGGCGCACTACAAGAAAGCCCACCGAAGGCATAGAAAAAAGAAGTAGAGGTAAGACCCCTGTACAGCGGGGACTCACCCAGCGGGTGAGTCCCCCTTCTTCATCTGATTGTCCCGACCCCCCACCTTCAAGGTTGGGCCCGGCACCCCTCCCTACGTCGACGGATACCTGACCCGAACCGCCGGTCGCGTTGTAAACGCTAGTAGATTTGGCGGCGGTTCTGACTACCGGAGCGAAGCATGTCGCGTCATTTTGACACGCAGGAACACTCCATGGCATCATGGCTGATATCAACACTTCCACACTGCGATTCCCAACGTTTTCTTTCTTGCGAACCGGAGTCAGGTTGCCATTGGTGCAAGCAATAAGACTGCCTCGCCGGGCGGTGCTAGTACTGTTCTCGATAGCGGTCACTCTTCAAATGGGTTGCGACCGAGCGAGCCGAGTGGATTCCTCCCCTACCCCACACAAAGGAGCGCGCGCTTCTCTCGATGGACGCCCGCTCATTAACGTCTCGTTCACGCATCCCATCGATAATGTCGTGACCACTAGGTACCGCCAACCCTTGATGGACTACCTGACGGCAAACACTCCTTATCGCTTTCGCGCTCTATTGAGAATCGATTCCGAAAAGACGGTCGGTATGCTAGAGCAACGGTTGGCGGACATCGCCCACTTGGGAGTCGTGAGCTACCTGGAAGCCCATAGCCAACTAGGAGCGGTTCTGTTAGTTAGACCTCTGAACCGAGACGGCGAGCCCTACTCTCGGTCTGTCTTCGTGACAGAGCGAGGCAGCACCCTACGGAAGCTCGGTCAACTCCGTGGTCGCTCCTTGGCCCTGGGTTCTTTCCACTCCACGCTGAGCAATCTCATCCCCCGCCATGAGCTCATTCAAGCCGGAGTAACGCCCGAGACCCTCGCGAGCATCGAACACTTTGCAAACGACGAAGAAGTCATCACCGCGGTCTTGGAAGGCCGCTTCGACGCCGGTGCGGTCGAGGACGTCGTCGCCTATCGGTATCAGGAAAAGGGCCTCACGATCCTTCACGTTTCCGGTCCCGTTCCCTCTGCACCCCTCGTGATCCATTCTGAGATCCCCGATCGGGTGACCGTGGCGATACGAGACGCCCTGTTGAAGCTCGACGTCCTCGGCGCGAATGAACGCCAACAATGGGACGAGCAGATTCGTTACGGTTTCGGTCCCGCAACCGATGCCGACTACGAGCCCATCCGCAGAATCATCAAAACGTCGTCGACCGGATGCGAGCAGGCATGCCACGGAAGTCTATGACGCACGCCGTGGCACCGAGGGATGGGAGGAATGGGAACGGTGGCATGAGTCAGTACGTCATCATCGTTCTATCGTTATTGCCGACACCGCTGTTGTTGTTTGCCTCCTCCTCTATCGACGCCTACCTCCGAAACCAAACCCTGCTGCATCATCAATACGAAGTCCTAGCACCATTCGCCAAGATTTCACTCGCGACTCTTTTAGTCGGTATTCTCTTGAGCGGACTGTCCCGGTGGCCGCGATACGGTGCGATTTTCCGCTTCTTCCTCGGGGCCTATTACTTGACCGGCCTGCTTTTTCTTGTTTTCGCCTTCGGTCGAGGACTTCAAGACAAGTTGCCCGGGGTGAGCGCCTTGTCCTGGATGTACGGGACAATAGCGGGCCTCGCCTTCTGGCCGGTGCTACTCGTCGTTGCGACGGCCGTCCTCGGCAAACGCGTGACGCCCCCGGTGGTGCGAGCCTTCGCGGTCTTCGGAGCCGCCTTGCTTGCCTACGAAGGCGGTAGGCTGCTCTACAGTGTCTCGACCCAACAAAGCCCCGCGGCTGCAACCATCGCGAACCGAAGCGACACTTCAGATGGCAACTCCTCCCTCCCCAACATCTACCACCTGGTCTTCGACGCCTACCAAACCGATTTGTTTGAGCACTCACTTTCCGACGAGGCTAGGAAAGCCTTGGGAGGGTTCGTCTATTTCCCCAACAACAAAGCCCTCTGGGCACAAACACCGATGTCTCTCGCCTCCGTCTTTTCCGGCCGTCAATACTCTTATGACAGAACTCGAGCGAACTACATCGACGAAGCGTTCAATTCCAGGTCATCCATCCTTTACTGGCTCCGGTCACAGACGTACCAGAACGTAGCCTACGCCACCAGGAATTGGAGCAGGCGTGATGCGTACTTCGATTGGATGAGTTTCCATGGAGACGCCGCCATCGACGATCTCCGCGCTCTCAATACCGAGGCTTTCTGGAACCTTTGGGCCTACAGTAATACGCCGGCGCCCCTGAGAAATACTGTAGTGCGAACGGCATTTTTTGCCCAGCTCAACGACAAGGACATGACCCTGCTCGACGAAGGGAGACTGCTACCCGCCTCCGCACCAGTCAGATCTTATCTGAGCTTCGAGAAAATGATGGCGCAGGAAGGAAGGCTCTCCGCGACTGGCCGCTACACGATGGTACATGTACTGGTGCCGCACGCCCCACATAGACTATCAGCCGATTGCAACTACACCCTTGGGTCGACGCCGACCGGGCCGATGGAACAGACTCACTGCGCCCTCAAGATGATTCGAGAGTTCATTACTCTTCTCAAGGACCTGGGCCGATTCAACGACTCCTTGATACTCATCCACGGCGATCATGGAGGCCCGTATCGCTCCACGAACGATACTTCCACGGTGAGGGTGACGGAGGGCCGTTCCCGATCTCTGAATACGGTGCTGCTGGTGAAACCGATCGGGAGTCAGGGTGGTGGTGAGCTGGAAGCGCTTGATTCGAAAATGACCCTCTTGGACATCTCGAACATTATCTTGAGCTCGGTTGCCGGCCGGGCGCCGGGTCAAACCGGTCCTGCACCTTGGGACCCTCAACGCGTGGTCGTCCCTCTTGTCGAAGGCGAAATGATCGACTCGGCGGTGCCTATCTTGAAACGCCAGGGGTTCGAGCTGGCCGAAGTGAAACAGATCTACAGCTTCGATCACCCGGAGGGTACGGTCATCTCTCAAGCCCCCCCCGCTTACGAGAGGCACCTGGAAAAAACCCAAGTTGCCGTCGTCGTCTCCCTGGGGCATGTGGACGGGTCGGACGTCCTGCCTGATTTCTTGGGACGCGATGTTTCCGAAGTGTCCGCCTGGCTCCGAGAGAAGCAACTGCCGGAGTCCGCCATTCGCCACGTGGAGCATGCCCTTGCTCCTAGGGGGATCGTCGTGGGCCAGACGCCGCCGGCGGGTTCTCGCGCCGACGGGAGCGAGGAGATCGTTTTCTACGTGGGCAAAGGCAACTGAACCGGCGCCGTAGTTCCTTCTCCCTCAGTGCTGTCGATCTGGAACTGGCCGAGGAGAAAGAAGCGTGGATTGCTGCCGCTAGCCAACCAAAACTGCCCAGCAGCAGCAACCCCTCGTCGTCAGAGAGTTTCGCTATCGCGTAAGGGGTCGTAAACGCTGCGAATGACGACGGGCTGTTTGAAGCGGTCGTTCTCCAAGCGAACAGTCACCACCATCACACTGCCGTCGGGCGCGAGTGCGAACGTTCGGGTGAACTTGGCCGAGTCGGCCTCCTCTTCGATGATGATCTGATCACCCCTCTTATGAGCGACGGTCTCCAGATCGACACCGCCAGGGGTCTGTCGCTTATGCTTTTTTCCATCCAAGTAGTAGATGTGTACGTTCTCTGATCCGTCGACGACGCGGATCTCGGTGTCACTCAGGCTGATCTCCAACGTCTGCGCGGCGTGCATAGCCTGGCTCATCGTCTCTCGCATGGCCTCCATCTTCTCGGAGCCGCCTCCGCGGCCGCCGCCACGACCGCCCTTGCCACCTTGAGGTCGGCCGCCACCACCACCAAATCCTCCACCGCCTTGACGACCGCCTTCCCCACCGCCCATGCCGCCCTGCTGTCCGGTCCGCCCCCCTTGGCCTCTTAAGGCCCCTTGCATCTTCTCTCGGGGGTCATCGCTCTCATCCGGGTTGCGTTCCCAAATGCCGCCCCAAATGCTATTGTCGCTCGGCGATTCTTCGCTAGCCTCGGTTTCCTGAGCGGCGGTAAGAGAAACGCTCATCGCCAAGGCGAACAACACGAATAGCACGGCGACGACGAGGTAATCGAGTACCCTGTTTCGCTTCCGCTCGTTGGGTTGTCTCGTGTCACGTTTCATCTCGACTCTCCGATCTAGAGCTCTTTATCCTGCTTGCGCTGTAGGCGTTCCTCGCGGAATTGCTCGCGATTCTCCTTGAATTCTTCGTGGTGCTGCTCGGCCTCTGCATGCAGTTGCTCGAGCTTCGCTCTCTGATCGGAATCGAGCACCTTGACCACCGCCGAAAGCTGTCGCGCCTTGAGAAACGCCGCGTGCGCCTCTGACTTTCCTACCGCCTCCGCGGTCTGTCGGAGAATGGCCTCATCCTCTCCCCTTAGCGACGCTTCCTGCAGCAAGTTCTTTGCGGCGTAGAGCTGCTCATGCGCGTCTTTGAACAACTCGAAATGCCCCTGCATCCCCTCTCGAATGGCGTCCTTCTGCTCCGGGCGTAGATCGAGCTCTCGGAGCATCCTCATGAAATCCATGCCGCCACGAGGACCGTGCCCCGGTCCGCCGCGACCGCGACGACCGCGCCAATGTTCCTCAGACGGTTCTTTTGATTCTTGTGAACCAGCTTCGAGTGCCTCGCTGTTGGCAGGGACGGCGGCGACCGAACCTGCGCCCACTATGATGGTAGCCAACGCGAGGAGGCTCATCCAACTAACCAGTTTCTTTGTGTTCATCGCTTGTTGCTCCTTTCCTCCACCTGTCGGGGCGGATTCGAATCTGTTTTCCATCAAACCTAGCCTAGCGCGGCGAAACGAAAAAGTGGTTAAGTCTTGGATAAGAATTTGTAAAGAATGTAAAATCTCGATGCGCTGCAACGCACTGTAAACGCAGGATGTTAGAATGTCAGTGATGTCATCCTACCGCCCGAGCGTACCCGTCAACTTGAAGACCGCGGTGGGGCTCCTCGCCCTGCTTACGCTCCTTGCGATCCTCCAGTATCGATGGCTCGGCCAGGTGAGCGAGGCCGAGCACGAGAGGATGAGCGCCAACCTCCGCACCGCGATCACGAACTTCGCAAATGACTTCGACCGAGAAATCGCGCGCGCTTTCCTCTATTTCCATCTGAATCCGAGAGTGGACATGACATCGCGCACCGATCACCTCGCGGAGCGATACCGCCTTTGGCAGGACGAATCCCCGGACCCGGAGCTGGTCAAGGGCCTCTTCCTGGCCGAGCGCAACAACGAGGGTCGCCTAGAGCTGATGCGCCTCGATCCGGCGCGAGGTCGGTTCGAGTCGACGTCCTGGACCGGCGAGCTCGATCCGCTGCGGCAGCGACTCCAGGATCGGCGTGTCTCAGGTCCTCTTCAACGAGAACCGATGCCGCTTCTTGTCCGCGACGACATTCCGGCACTCGTGATCCCCGCCCCCCCATCCGGATCACGAAGCCGATTCGGTGACCGACGAGAGCGATTCACCAAACCCCAACTGGACGCTTTCGTCATCGTTCAGCTCGCGCTCCCGTATATCGAAGACACGTTTCTGCCCGAGCTAGCGAGTCGCTATTTCGAAACGCGAGGGAGGCTCGACTACGAGCTGGTCGTTTTCCGCGTCGACGGCTTACGGACGATCCTCTTTCAGTCTGACGCGGGTCATTCTTTCGTGGAAGGCGATGCTAGCGCGGAACTACTCGGCCCCGTCCGCTTCGAAGATCTTCGTCGTCTATGGCTCGAGACAGGATTCGGAATGGAAGGTCGCCCACCGGGAGGACAACCGTTCGGACGAGGCCGATCCCGCGGCTCGCGGTTTCCCGACACCGAGGTTGAGGAGGTCGGCGCTTGGCGGCTAGTAGTGCGCCATCGGGCCGGATCTCTCGAGGCCGCGGTCTCCCAAGCGCGCCGCCGCAATCTCGCCGTCAGTCTCGGTATCCTCGCTCTTCTGGCTGTGAGTGTCGCCATGATCGTTCTCTCCACGCAGCGTGCTCAGCGATTGGCGAAGCAACAAGTTGAGTTCGTGGCCGGTGTCACTCACGAGCTCCAGACTCCGCTCGCCGTGATTCGTTCCGCCGGCCAGAATCTCGCCGATGGGGTCGTAGATGGGCCGAAACAAACCAGAGAGTACGGTTCTCTCGTCGAAAAGGAGGGGCGGCGTCTCTCAGGCATGGTCGATCAGGTGTTGGAGTTCGCGGGACTGCAATCGCAAGGGAGGGCTCTCGCCATCGAGGCGGTTCCGATCGATCGCGTCATCGAGTCCGCCCTTTCCGACTGTGGAGCCGCGATAGAGGAATCGGGGGTCCGAGTGGACAAAGAGGTCGTGCCCCACCTCGCCGCTATGGCCGATGCGCCTGCCTTGCGACGCGCGATTCAAAACCTAGTCGATAACGCGATCAAGTACGGCGGAGATGAAAAATGGGTCGGCATTCGTGCGAAGGCTAGCAGGGAAGGCAGAAAACGCGAAGTCCTGATCACGATAGCCGACAACGGGCCCGGCATCCCGGCAGAGGATCTGCCTCACGTTTTCGAGCCTTTCTATCGCGGGAAAAAGGCCCAGGCCGGACGAGCGCGTGGGAGCGGCCTAGGGCTCGCACTGGTTCGCCAAATCATCGAGGGACACGGTGGGAGAATCACCGTCAAGAGCGCCAAGGGACAAGGTGCGACTTTCCACATTCACCTCCCTCACATCCCTGCAGGCACCGAGCCAAACAAATAGAAGCCAGTCAAAATGAAATCCAGAGTCTTGCTGGTCGAGGACGAGCCCGGTCTCGTGTTGACCTTGAGTGATCGACTCGCCAAAGAGGGATACGCGGTGGCGGCGGCCGCCGACGGCGAGGAAGGCTTGAGGCAGGCGACTTCGGAGTCGTTTGATCTCGTTATCTTGGACGTGATGCTTCCAGGCAAGAGTGGTTTCGATGTGTGTCGCGATCTACGCCAAAAGGGGTTTCAGAAGCCGATCCTCATGCTGACGGCCCGGGGACAGGTCACCGACAAGGTCGTGGGTCTGAAGCTGGGAGCAGACGACTACCTTACGAAGCCCTTCGAAATGATGGAGCTCTTGGCGCGCATCGAGGCCTTGCTACGCCGCACCCCTACCGGAGAAGCCGCTCCCACCGGAACGTATCGATTCGGCAACGTCGAGATCGACTTCCGACGCGCCGAAGTATCGCGCGACGGAAAACCGATAGAGCTCTCTGCCCTCGAGCTCAAGCTCCTTCGTTACTTTATCGAGCACCGCGGGGCGACCATCTCGAGGGACGAGCTTCTCAACGAGGTCTGGGGTTACGATTCGATGCCGCACTCACGGACGGTGGACGTCCACGTCTCCTGGCTACGCCAAAAAATAGAAACGAATCCCTCTCATCCCGAGTTCATCGTGACGATTCATGGGCTAGGATATAAGTTCGTCGGCTAGTGCCCCCGACTGTAATGGGGCACCGGGTGTGCCTCAAATCATCCGTGCGGTGCCCGGTTCGCGGGCGATGAACTTTCCTTGCCCCACTCTTCCGGTGAACTTCTGATCCTCGACGACGACTTGTCCACGAAGCAAGACCTTGGCCGGCACTCCCGTCACTTCCCTTCCTTCGTAAGGGTTGTAGTCGACCTTCATACGGTGGGTCTTAGCGCTAGTTCGTCGGACCTTGGCCGGCACTCCCGTCACTTCCCTTCCTTCGTAAGGGTTGTAGTCGACCTTCATACGGTGGGTCTTAGCGCTAATGGTCCATTTTGCATTCGGATCCCATATCAATAGGTCAGCGTCGGCACCTACGGTTATGGAACCCTTGCGCGGATAGAGTCCGAAGATCTTCGCCGGCTTCGTGCTGACGAGCTCGACGAAACGGTTGAGAGAAATCCGACCCGTTCGCACCCCACCATCGTGTAGGAGCATCAGACGAGTCTCGATACCGGGTGCGCCGTTGGGGATCTTGGAAAAGTCGTCCTTACCGATCTCCTTCTGTTCCTTCATGCAGAAGCTGCAATGGTCGGTAGAGACCGCCTGAAGAGCGTCCGTCTTGATGCCGTTCCATAGTCGCTCCTCGTTGCCCTTTGGACGTAGTGGAGGAGACATCACGAACTTAGCGCCCTCGAATCCGGGTCGCTCGTAATCTTCGTCCGAAAGAAATAGATACTGAGGACACGTTTCGGCGTAGGCTGGAAATCCGCGTTCTCGGGCACGCCGGACCTCTTCCATGGCGTCGCCCGCAGACAGGTGGACGATATAGACAGGCACGTCGGCCATTTCGGCGAGTGCAATGGCGCGGCGCGTCGCTTCGGCCTCGGCACCCATCGGGCGCGTCAACGCGTGCCATTTCGGCTCGGTATGCCCCTCGGCCAGGGCGCGTTGCACGAGAGTATCGATGACTCCGCCATTCTCGGCGTGCATACAGACCAACCCACCGTTATCCTTGGTGCGGAGCAAGGCGCGAAAGATCGTCGCATCGTCCACCATGAAGACGCCGGGGTAGGCCATGAAGAGCTTGAAGCTGGTGATGCCCTCGCGAACCAATTCATCCATCTCCTTCAGGTGGGATTCCTTGAGCTCCCGCACGATGGTGTGAAAGGCGTAATCCATGGCCGCCTTTCCCTCGGCGCGACCGAACCAAGCGTCCACCCCGGCGCGCAGAGACTTTCCGAAATCTTGAATTGCGAAATCGATAAGCGTCGTCGTACCACCGCAAACCGCCGCCGTCGTTCCGCTCTCCCAATCGTCTGCGGTCACCGTACCGCCAAATGGCATCTCTAGATGAGTATGGACGTCGATTCCGCCAGGCATCACGTACTTGCCGCTAGCGTCGATCGTCTCGTGCGCTTTCAGCTCCGTTCCTATGGTGGCGATCCTTTCGCCGCGGATACCGACGTCGGCGGTGTAGGTGTCGTCTGCGGTAACCACCGTGCCACCTTTTATGACCTTGTCCAGTGTCATGGGATCCCCCCCTTATGAGGAAATTCGGAAGTTGAAGTTCAGAAAAAGAGAATACTGAGCTAGTTGCGCGAAAGCAAGCCTCCCGTAGCGTTTACACCCATGGTCGTAGCCCAATGATTCCCCAATAAGACAAGTAGAGCATCACTGTGACGTTGGCGATTGAAACCAGCAAGGAATGAATGCGGACGCTTCCCAGCGATTTTCGAACTCGATCTCGGGGGCGAGATCGCTGAGCTTGTCATTCAAATCGAGCTTGCCCTGCTCTTGCAGCATCAGGACGGCAAGTCCCACGAAGCTCTTCGAGATGGAACCGATTCGGAAGAGCGTGTCCGGAGTGACCTTTCGCCCGGTGGCGAGGTCGACCCTGCCGATCCCCTCGAGCCATAGCACCTCGTCGCGCGACACCAACGCCACGCCCGCACCCACCGTCTTGCTCTCGTCCAAGATCTTTCGGAGGGCTTGCTCGAGCTCTGCCAGGTCTTTCGGTGACGCCGACTCGTTTTCTTATCCCGCCATAGAGAGCCGAGATATACCAAGACAGGAGCTGAGGAGGATGGTTGCCCAGAACCAACGCGGGCCCATGCGGCTCATGCAGCCTACCCTACCATGAGGGCCCGTCTTGCGTTCGAGCCCCCCCCGCCCGCGGTGTTAGCCCATCCGCGCGCGGTGATAGTATGTTCGCCCCATGGGCGACCAGAAGGACGGCGCTCGTTACGGGAGAGGTCTCAGGCAGAGAACTGTTCGCTTTCGCACCCTCGCCGCTCGCAAGGGCGGGGGTTGGAGGACCGCATGAATCCGAGAAACCGCCGTCTCGTCTTTCTCCTTCCCTTCCTGATCGGCCTGGCCACGATTGGCCATCCAGCCACCGCAGGAGAAGACTTCGAGTTCTGGCACGGTGCTCAGTACGACCCCGCGGTACCCACGATGAATGCGGTCTTGGGCCACGCCCCCGGCGAGCGCATCGTCTCTCACGCCGAGCTCATGACCTACCTCCGCGCACTCGAGGCCGCCCAACCAGATCGTATGAGAGTCGTGGAGTACGCCCGAAGCTGGGAGGGCCGTGAGCTAGTCAATGCGTTCATCGGATCGAAGCAAAACATCGCGAGAATGGATGAAATCAGTGACGGGATGAAGCGCCTGGCGGACCCACGCAAGACCTCCGAAAGTGAGGCACGTGATCTCATCGATTCCCTACCAGCGATCACCTGGCTGGCGTACGGAGTTCACGGAAACGAGATCTCCTCGCCCGACGCCAGCCTCTTGACCGCCTATCACCTTCTCGCAAGCCGGGGCGACGAGGTCGTAGACAGGATCCTGGCGAACACGCTGGTGGTGCTCGATCCCACCCAAAACCCCGACGGCCGGGACCGCTTCGTTCACAACTACCGCATCGCCGAGGGACTCGTCCCGCAAGCACATCCTTTGGCGGCTGAGCACAACGAACCATGGCCTGGCGGACGGACCAATCATTACTACTTCGATTTGAACCGAGACTGGTTGGCTCTTACCCAACCGGAAACGCGGGGGCGGGTTCGCACCCTGCAGGATTGGTTTCCGACCATCTTCGTCGATCTCCACGAGATGGGATCGAACTCGACGTACTACTTCTCGCCGGAGGCGCTCCCGTACAGTCCCCACATCACGTCGCGGCAACGTGCGAACCTCGAGACCTATGGTCGGAACAACGCCAAGTGGTTCGATCGCTTTGGCTTCGATTACTTCACGCGCGAAGTCTTCGATGCCTTCTATCCTGGCTACGGAGCGAGCTGGCCCCTCTACCACGGGAGCATCGCAACGACCTATGAACAGGCCTCGGCGCGTGGGCTCGTGACGCGGCGGGCGGACAGTGTCGACCTCACCTTCCGGGAAACCGTGCGGCATCACTTCGTGAGCTCCATCTCGACGGCGGAGACCACCGCGCGCCATCGTTCTGAGCTCTTGGCCGATTTCTACCACTATCGTGCGACCGCCATCGAGGAAGGTCGGAGCGAGGCAATCCGTGAGTATATCCTCCCCAATCGCGGCGACCGTTCGACCGTTCTCAAGCTAGCCAGCCTGATGGCCGAGCATGGAGTCGAGGTCCGCCGTTCCAACTCGACGCTTCGAGCCTGCGGCCGTGAGTACGCGGAGGGTAGCTACGCGATCTCGATGGCGCAGCCGACGAACCGGCTCATCCGAATGCTGCTCGATCCGGAAGTTCCCATGGAAGCGGACTTTCTCGAGGAACAGGAGCGACGACGACGGCGGCGCGAACCGGATGAAATCTACGACGTCACCGGTTGGTCTTTGCCCTTGATGTTCAACGTGGAATGCGTCCCTTGCGGCGAAGAGGCTCAGGGGGATTTCGAGAACGTGAAGCCTCCGCGTATCCTTCCGGGAGAACTGAAGGGTGACAAGGCGACGGTGGCGTACCTCGCGCCCTGGGGAACCGCGGCCGCAGCCAGGCTTCTCTCGGCGGCACTTCGCGAAGGGCTTAGGGTCTTCAGCACCGACAAGCCTTTCACTCAGAGCGGCAGGCGGTTCCCTTCTGGGACACTCATCTTTAAGGTGAGCCAGAACCCGGCGAACCTGCACGACATTCTTACATCGCTCTCCTATTCGACCGGCGCAGAGATTCACAGCACCGATACCGGCTGGGTCGAGGAAGGCGTCAACTTCGGCAGTCGCAACGTCGTCCACGTCCGACGACCGAGAGTGGCTCTGGCTTGGGATCGGCCCACCCGCGCCTACTCCGCCGGCTCGACGCGCTTCGTCCTCGAGCGGCAGTTCGATTACCCGGTTACACCGATCCGCACTCGGCAGCTCGTCGACGCTGACTTGAGTCTCTTCGACGTCTTGATCCTCCCGGATGGAACGTACGACTCGGCCTTCCCTTCGGCTACTGCGGAGCGACTCGAAGCCTGGGTTCGAGCCGGTGGCACGCTCATCGGTGTGGCAGGCGCCGTCGACTACCTAGCAGACGACGATGTGGGACTACTGAGCCTCCAGCGGGAGAGAAGGGCTGGCAAAGCCGCCGAGGAAAAGATCAAGCCGAACGATTCCAACGGCAGCACCGAAGGAAGTCTCCTCGCTAGCGAAAGTGACTACCTAGAGGCCATCGAGCCGGAGTCGGAACAACCCGACAGCGTCCCGGGAGTGCTGGTGCGGGCACGACTCGATCCCGATAGCTGGGTGACCGCCGGCCTCGAAGGCTCGGTCAACGCCCTTGTCAATGGACGACGGATCTTCTCGCCCATCACTCTCGACCATGGACTGAACGCGGCGACGTTCGCCGGAGCAGACGAGCTGGTGGCGAGCGGCTACATGTGGGAGGAGAATCGACGACAACTCGCCTATAAGCCTTTCGTCGTCGTCGAGAGTCACGGTCGCGGTGTGGTCGTAGGATTCACGACGGATCCAACATTCCGCGCCTATCTGGATGGCTTGAATGTCTTGTTTCTGAACGCCGTCTTCCGCGCTCCGGCACGAGCCCGCCCAGCGGTCGCCCCCTAACTTAGTGCCGTTCTTCCCTTACTCCCTCTCCCCTCTCCGGCACGGGAGAGGGCCGGGGTGAGGGGTTACGGCTCCGCCCAAATCAGTATACGTTTGAAAGTGAAAAGGAACGGGCGCGCGTCGCTTAGTCGAGGTAGCAGCCGATCCCGATACCGCCCGAGAAAATCTCGGAACTCTTCATCGGACAATAGGCGCTCGTAAGCTGTAAGCAGGGAGCCCTTCAGCCACTCCACGACCTCTTCCTTCAAAGCCAGGCGGTGCGGGTATACCTGTAATCGAACGTGTTGCTCCCGGTAGCCCAGTTCCTCGAGGAGCGAGGAATAGTCTTCGGGCTCGAGGACGAAGAGCGGATGGGTATACCCCCCGAGTGCTTCGCGAAAAGGCGATTCCTCAGCAATTTCTCGTGCGGTCTCGTGAAAGACGTGATCGAAGTTCGCGGGAACCTGTATGGCAAGTTGCCCGTCGTCGGCGAGTGTCGTCGTGAGCCGGGTGAGAAGCCGTCGATGATCCGGGACCCAGTGTAAGGCGGCGTTCGAGAAAACGAGGTCGTACTCGGCTTGTGCGTCAATGTTAGCCGGGTCGGCGAAATCAGCAATGTCTTCGTGGCGAAAGCTCAGTCTCTCGTCGGCCCACGTGCCTGCCTTTTCGAGCATGGCTTCGGAGCTATCGATGCCAACGGTCTTCAGCGCCCCCAAACGGCGATGGAGCTCATCGGTCAGCTCTCCAGGCCCGCATCCTAGATCCACGACTCGCATCTGCGACTTCGAGCGCACCAGTGCCAAAAGATCGAAGAAGGGCTGTTTGCGCTCCACCCGAAACTGCCCGTACTGCATCGGGTCCCAGGGATCTCTTTTCATCTCTCTATATATACAACTCTACTCGGGAGAAAAACGAGCGCACTGAGAAAACGTAGATTCTTTCCAAATGTCGGCTGACTTTTTTTCAATTGTCTATTCCCCCCCACCGTGCGGTTGTGATAGGAGTCACTTTATCTACATCCGTGCACTAGGCACTGTGGCCGCCTCGCAAGGTCGGCCACCCAGGTTCCACCCAACTCGGTTTCTAGCATTATGGAAGCAGGGGGCACTAATGTGGGCATCTGTCTCCCCGATGGGGGGGAATCCACACGGCGTACGCGATGCATCCGCGCCAAAAGGCCTCTATCCACCCGGACTGAGGGGGTTTCCCGTTACGCTCCATGGAGTTGAGGCCGGCGCGCCGTGGCCCGCTTATTGCATTTAGGGGGGGTGTGCCGAATAGCACGAACACCATTCTCTGATCTTCAAAGCGAGAACCGACCCATCAGACTCTCGATCTGAAAAAGTAAGAAGATGGCGATCCAACGGAAAGGCGAGACCGGCAACAATATCCCTACGTCGGCGTTCACCCTGAAGCGCCCGGCCATGGACATCCGCGCCAAGGTTCTTTCCGTCGTGGTCCTCTCGGCGCTCGCGCCGGCGATGTTGATAGGAGCCGCCTCCTACTTCACGTCGCGGGAGATCCTCATCGAGAAGGTCACCGACCAGCTCACTACCCGCGCGGGCTCCTCGTCGGAACAGGTGAGTCAGTGGTTCAAGGAACGCTCCCAAGACACCGAAGTATTCGCCAACTCGTTCATCGTCTCCGAGAACCTAAGACGTTGGGAAATCGCAAAGGGAACGTCGGACAAGTTAGCTGCGCAAGAATCGAGGAGACGGCTCCAGGCGTATTTGGCGCAAGTTCAAAATCGCTACCCGCTCTACCGTGAGCTCTTCATCATCGACGGACAAGGAACCCTGGTGGCCAAGACGCAGCCATTCATGGAGGACGTAGAAACGGAGCTCGCACCGGAGCTGCTCGGTTCGGAGGGAGACACAGAGCTGCAACGCCTCGGAGGGGAGCTCGTCTTCCACGCACGACGAGAGGTTCGGGACAGCACGGACCAACAGGTGGGGACCTTGATCACCGTCAGCGGGTTGTCAGAAATGTGGCGGCGCCTTGGCGGCGAAATGCATTCCGATTTCGGCACGCTGCGGATTATCAATGAGAACGGAAGGCCACTGTTCGATGGTCGCGCAACTTCTCCTGATTTGGCGAGTGACATCGCTTCCGAAGGAGTCCAGCGTTGCCTTCGGGGCGAGAACGGTATTGCCGAGTACCAGGACGGTCGAGGGATGGCAGTGCTCGGAGCCTATCGATTCATTCTGCCCCACCGGCTCGGCTTGATCGTGGAGATGGACAGCGAGAGGGCTTTCGCCGCCGTGCATCGCCTCCGGAATATGAATCTGATCATCAGCGCTCTTGCGGTGTTCCTGGTCACGGGAATCGGTTACGGACTGGTGGTGAGCCTCACGCGACCGATCGAAGCCCTCATCGAAGGCGCCAAAGCCGTGGCCAGGGGAGATCTCGGCCGTGAGATTCCTATCGTCACCACCGATGAAATCGGCTATCTTACGAAGGTCTTCAATCGAATGACCCGCGCCCTCAAGGAAACCCATACCGATCTGCAACAAAAATCCAGCACCGACGAGCTCACGGGACTCTTCAACCGTCGTTTCCTGGCCAAAGCCTTCGGCATGGAGTTGAGTCGGGCGGAGCGAAGCAGTAAGCCCCTATCGGTGCTCATGATCGACATCGATCACTTCAAGGCCTTCAACGATCGGTTCGGTCATCCGGAGGGAGACACCGTGCTGCGTAACACCGGCGCCTTCCTCACCAAACACTTGCGCTCGACGGACGTTGCGGCGCGCTACGGTGGCGAAGAGTTCATCGTGCTGCTCCCATCTACCGGGAAACGCGAGGCGGGGAAAAAAGCCGACAACCTGCGAAAGGCTTTCGCCGAGGCGGGCCTCAGCGGCGAAAGCAAAGCCAAGGTCACCGTTAGCGTCGGAGTGGCCTCGATGCCCGACGATGGACTGACCGAGCATGAGCTAGTGGGTGCCGCCGACGCGGCGCTATACGTGGCGAAGCGCCAGGGTCGTAATCGGGTAGCGATCTTCGAAGTAGCGCAGCCGGCCGCCGGCTAGGCACTAGGCATTAGCGAACCACGCTGGTGTGAATCCAAGCCCTCAGACCATCGCCGGTCTCCACTTGAAACCAATCCCCCCAACGCGCGACGGCGAGGATCTGCGTGCCCTTGGCTACCTGGCCGACGGGGCTCTTGTCCTTGCCAGGCGCTTCGCGCAGGTTGGCGTTCACCACAGCCTCCAGGTTGCGGGCCGGTACGATCGGAATGATATCGTCCGACGCGCTGAGCGAGGACGTGCGGATGTCGGCGACCATGCGTGCTTGACGTACTAACTCGCCCGCCCGTTCGCTTAGATAAGACGAGCCTCCGAAGTTCCCTTCCACGAGTGCCTTGTCGGCACGGCTGAGGAACTCGTTCGCCCGCTTCAGTCGAGCCGCCACCTCAGGGTCGTTAGCCCGCGGAGCGGATTGGAGCTGCACACGTACTTCAGCAATCCGAGAGATCGCCAAGGCGCGGTTGTGGACGCTCCTAAGACTCGCTTTGGAGCGAAGTACTTCCTCGACGGAGCTCGCGAGCTCGATCTCGAGCGCCACGTAGCGTTCTTCAAGGGAGGCCCGAGCCGCTTCTTCGTCTTCCAGCTGTCGCCGGAGCTTCCGGTTCTCTGTCTTCGCTGCCGCGAGCTTGAGCTCCACGGATTTTATCGGGTCAACTTCTGCGGGCTCTGCCGACTCCGCCGGCGGGCTGGCTTCTGTCTCGTTCGCGGTCGCCGAGGCTGGCTTGGACCCGGCCGGTTGAGCAGAGGGGGTCGCGACCTTCTTGAGTCCACAGCTGATGGCAAGCAGGCCGCTGATGGCAAGTAAGAGCGCCGTCCGTTTCGTCGCCACGGTAATCTCCCCTTTCGAGGCGGTTTTTGATTTTCTTATATGGAGTTCCGGAGACCGGACGCTAATTAGTTTAACGTAGCCATGTCGTTAAAAGCAAACGGCTTGTGGCTCACGCGTCGATCCCCCCGCTCTCGTGTTCAGCGGTGGTGTACCATGGTCTGGTTGAGGACCGTGTTGGACAATCTGTGGGGGAAGAGTTGAAGGGGTTGAGCGGGCTGCGGGTCGTCAGTTTCGAGAGCCGGCGTTCGAAGGAGATGGCGAATCTCATCCGGAGCCACGGAGGCGAGCCTATCCAAACACCATCCATGCAAGAGATTCCCCTCACCGAGCAGAGCGAAGCGCTCGAGTTCGGAGAGGCGCTTACGGGTGGCGCCTGTGATGTGCTGATTCTTCTGACCGGTGTCGGCACCCGTATGTTAGTGGACACGCTAGCCACCCGGCGGCCACGTGAGGTGGTCCTCGAGGCCTTGGGAAAAACCTCTCTAGTCTGTCGCGGGCCCAAACCCGTTAGCGCGCTCAAGAAGATGGGCCTCCGCGCCACGCTTACGGTCGGTGAGCCCAACACCTGGCGTGATCTATTGCAGGCCCTCGATGACGAGCTGCCCGTTTCGGGGAAGCGAGTCGCTGTCCAAGAGTACGGAGCCCGCAATCAGGAGCTCCTCGATGGCCTCCAAGAGAGAGATGCCGTCGTCACTCCCGTCCCGGTCTACGGATGGGCACTCCCTGACGACACAGAGCCTCTCAAGAACGCCATTGAGCGCGCAGTGGCGGGCGAGATCGACGCTGCCGTGTTCACGAGCGCCACCCAGGCGGACCATCTTTTTCAAGTAGCTGAACAGCAGGCACGAGCAGAGGAGATTCGGGCGGCCTTTCGCAGCCGAATCTTGGTCGCCTCCATTGGCCCCATTACGAGCGAAGCCCTCACGCGTTTGGGTGTCGAGGCGGATATCGTTCCCGAGCATCCCAAGATGGGACACTTGGTCATGGCGTTGGCGGAAGAGGCTGCGCCGGGGCTCAAACGCAAGCGCAGTCGAGGCTAGTTTTCCAGTCGAGAGACGAGGTCGGCAAGGTCAGACACGTCACTGATGGGTGGGTCTTGGGAGACCGCGATACGCACCGCAAACGGTTCTTTCGGCTCCCCCACAGCCTCGACTTGGATGTCGTCCGCCTCGGGATAAAGCTCACCGAGGAACGGAAGCAGCCCTTCCTTTACCGCGTCGAATGCCTCCGGCGTTCGCGGTGCGAGAAGGCGGTTTTGGATCTTGAAAAGCGCCTCGTCATAACGAAAGTGGAGCTTTCCTTCGAACGCCGGCTCCGCCTGGAGAAGCATGCAAGCCTTCAAAGCGGCGCCGAAGGCTCGACGGAGCCGCGAGCGCACGTCACCTTCGGCCCTCCGTTTGCGACTATAAAGAAGGCCAAGCCGTCCCTCAGCCTGATCCAAGCTGTACTGGCCTTCATGACACATGAGTAAGACGCCCGGGCCATGATGGACGTGGGAATAATCGGCAACGTCGATCATCACTTCGTTCTCCAAGCGGTGGGACTGTATCCACTCATGGAAGATCGGGACGAAGTCCCTTGGTCCCAACTCGACGGAGTCAACCGCGTAGAACTTGATCGCGAGCTCGTGCGCTTCCAGCGGGCTCACGACGCGGGCGCTAGACGGCGGCGGCATCCAGTTGCTCCAACGAACGCCCGTGGCAAGCGTACACCGCCTCGATAAACAATTGAGCTTCTTCGATGCGATGGTGAGCGGCGTCCGCAGTCAAGTCGCGGTTACCGTCTAGCTCTTCGCGGTGGATGCGGAACAAGTAGTTGCCAAATTTCCCTCCCGCATACGGGTCGAAGAAGAGTTTGGTGTCGTAGAAGCGGGACCGGAACTCACGGACAATCTTGTCAGCACTGTCAGGCCTGTCAGGCCTGACAGCCTCGCCCGGCTGGCCGACGGCTAAATCGATCTCAGCATTTTGGGAGCGCACCAGCGCCGCAGCGGCGTCGAGCATCGCCCGAAAGGCCGTCTTTGCCGAATCGCGCGGATTCCCAGCGTCCAACTGCACTTGCGCCTCGAAGACTTGACGCTCGCTGGCGGCAAGGGAGAAATCGAAGCGCGATACCACCTCGCCCGCACACTCACCCTTTCCCATGTCCCCTAGTGTGAACTCTCGCGGATCCCCCCAATCGGAGTAGAGCGTTCGGTCCTGGTCGTAACTCGGAATCTCGGTCAAGTCATCGAGCATCGAGCGGACCTTGAGCTTACCCATTCGGCCGATGAAGTCTTGAAACTTCTCGCTACGCTTTCCGTCGCGCCGAAACCAATCGGTGATCCGGGTTACCACATCGGGAATTCGCTTCGACGGCACCGCACCCACTGCTAACCCAAAAGACTTCCCATTCTCCGTCCACTGTCCACCCAGAACGACCTGAAAGTGCGGGACGGTGCGGCCTCCACTCCTGCGACTCACTCCGTAGAAACCGAGGTCGGCAACCGAGTGTTGACCACAAGAATTGAAGCACCCGCTGACTTTGATACGTAGACCGTTGAGCGAAGCGTCGAAGGCGAGGTTCTTCTCCAGGAGACGCGTCCGGAGCTCCTCGGCAAGACCGCGCGAAGAGGCGATACCCAACTTGCAGGTGTCGGTGCCCGGGCAGGTGGTGACGTCTACGATGGAGCCCGCACCCGGCTCGCCCAGCCCTACTTCTTTGAGTGCGGAGTAGAGGTCGGGCAAGTCGGCTTCGGCAACCCACCGAAGGACGATGTTCTGGTCGACGGTCGTGCGAACCGAATCGCCGCTGAACCGCCGTGCCAAACCGGCGAGCCGTTGCATTTGATGAGAAGACAGATCCCCCAGGGGAAGGGTGATGGCTGCCACCGAGTAGCCCGGCTGACTTTGCTGGTAGACGTTGGTGGCCGTCCACGCTGCGAAACCTTCGGGGTAAGGGCCCGGTCCCAGACGCGCCGATCGATGAGCCGGCTGGTCGGTGGCCGCCGTCAAGAAGACTTCCGGAACCGACCGACCGGCCTCGAACGCGGAGACAAGCCCGGTCCATCGCGCATCGGCCGGAAGCTTTTGTCGTTCCTCCAATACCAGGCGCCGAAACTCGTCGATTCCCAGACTCGCGACCACGAATTTGAGACGGGCGCGAGCCCGATTCTTCTTTTCTCCCAAGCGCGCGAAGACCCGGCACACGGCTTGCGCAATGGGCAACATTTCTTCCACCGGCAGGAAAGCATCGAAAAGCTTCGCCTGGTAGGGTACGGCACCCAGACCACCCCCCACGTAAAGCTCGAACCCAGGACGGCTGCTACCATTTACGGTCTCGGTCTTCGCGATGAAACCGAGGTCATGAAAAGCCGTGAGGCCGCAGGACTCTTGCTTGCAGCCGGAGAACGCGATCTTGAACTTCCGACCGAAGTCCTGCGCGTCGGGGTGACCGAGCAAGAAGTAGGTCAGAGCCTTGGCATAAGGCGTCACGTCGAACGTTTCCCCGCGACACACGCCGGACAAGGGGCAGGCGGTGACGTTCCGCACTGAATTGCCGCAGGCTTCTTGAGTGGTAATGCCGACCGCGGCGAGGCGTCTCATCATGTCCGGAGTGTCGTCGATGTGGACGAAATGTAGCTGGAAATCCTGCCGGGTCGTGACGTGCAGGATGCCGTCGGAATAATCGTCGGCCAGCTCGGCCAGAACATCCATCTGCTCCGGCGTCACGCTACCGAATGGGATCTTGATGCGTTGCATGCCGGGAGCATCCCAGAGCGTGTTGGGGCCCTTCATCACCGACCCGGAGGGGTACTCGAGCTTTTGACTTCGCCGACCGTCGTGTCGCTGACCGTTGTCGTACCGCTGTCCGTAGACACCCCGGCGGAGCCGTGTCTCGTTGAAAAGCTTCTCCTCCAGCTTGCCCTGGCGGCGAAGCTCGACCTCTGTCTCGAAGATGTCGATCTCGCGACCCAGCTCGGCCGGCATCTTGTCGGCGAGCTCCTGCTTCCAGCTGAGCTCCGAAAGTGACGTGGTCGAAACCATAGGCCCGGTAGGCGTGCTCATGCCGGGACTCCTTTCTCTAAGGCAAGGAAAAGCGGGTCTTCGATGGCAACGCGATCGGCGATAGCAATGCGATCGGCGAGCGAAACGACTTCGCCAATGACCAGCGTGCCGGGAACGTCGCCAGGAGCGTGGTCGAACTCGTTGCTTGCCGGAAGCGGAATCTGCCCCAACTCCGCGAGGTCGCTCACCCAGGTCGCGGCCTGTGGCGTCGACGCTCCCAAAATGAGGGCGGCCGGCGTATCAGGCCTCCAACCTTGAAGCATCAGGAACTCCGAAAGATCGCCGCGATTGGCGACTCCCATCAGCACCACCAATGTGATCGAATTGGGTGTGACGGTCTCGAGTAAGGGACGGTAAGACGCCGCGGCGTGTCCCGATACCACCATGAACCCGGCGGTCAGACCACGGTGCGTCACTGGGATACCGGCGAGAGCAGGAGCCGCCACTGCGGAGCTGATTCCCGGAATGACCTCGAAGGGGATCCCCGCTGCGGCAAGGGCGAGAGCTTCTTCCCCGCCCCGACCCAAAACAAAAGGATCGCCGCCCTTGAGCCGCACCACACGCTGGCCCCGGCGCGCGGCGTTTATCATGATGCGATGGATCGTGTCCTGGGGAGTCGACTTTCTCCGCGCCCGCTTGCCGACGTCGAAGGCTCGCGCCTTGGGTGCAAGGGCCAAAATTTCCGGTGATACCAAGGCGTCGTGCAAAACGAGGTCGGCCTCGCTCAAGCGCCGCGCCGCCTTCATCGTCAAGAGCTCCGGGTCACCGGGCCCCGCGCCGACCAGCGAGACGAACCCGGTCATGGCTCACGCTCCTCGTAGATCTCGTTCAGGGCCTGGAGTAGCCGCGGGCGACGCTCGGCAATCGGAACACCTTCTTGACGCCATAGGCTGCGCGCTTCACGGGCGACGCTCGTCCACTGATCCAAATCGCTGGGCAGCAGATGATCCAGGGCTTCCCGCATCAGGCCGGATAAGGCAGGGGCAGCTCCGTTCGTGGAAATGCCGAGCGTAACCCCCGAGCGACGCACGACACCCGCCCCGTAAGCGGTTGCACTCGCAAGATCGTCCACCGCAATAACGAAGAGGCGGCGTTCCGTTGCAGCCTCAGAGACCTCTCGGTTCACCTCGGGCGGCGCGGCCGACACCACGAACCAGCAATCGTCGAGATCGCTGGGCCGAAAGGAACGGCGGTGAAGACTCAGATTCGGGTGAACCATCTCGAACTTGATCTCCGGAGCCACCAATGTGACACGAGCGCCGGCCTCTAAAAGGCTCTTGGTCTTTGCTTCCGCGACCGGACCGCCCCCTGCGACGAGTACACGGCGACCGGCGAGCTTGAGGAAGATCGGAAAAAGAGGCGTTGACATAGTTATGACCCCGTCGGCTGCAAAACCGGCAATAACACGAGGCGCGATGCCCGGTTGTGAATGCCGCATTCGGTCTTGGTGCTGCCACGCCATCTACCGGCGCGTGGATCTTCTCCGAGTCGCACCGGGGTGGTGCAAGGCATGCAGCCAATACTCGGATAGCCTCGCTCGTGGAGCGGGTTGAAGGGGACGTCGTGCTCCCGTACGTATTCCCGCACGTCGCGGGTCGTCCACTCGACCAGCGGGTTGATCTTGACGAGCCCGAACTTCTCATCGAACCCGACTAGTGGTGCGCTGGCCCGTTCTGGAGTCTGGTCCCGCCGCAGAGCGCTGATCCAAGCCTCCGCTCCTTCGAGCGCGGCCCGCAGCGGCAGGACTTTCCTCAACTCGCAGCAGCGGTCCGGCTCTCGTTCCCACAAACCCTCACCGAAGCGACTCGCCTGCTCAGAAAGGGAAAGCTCCGGTCGTGCGGCGCGAACGCGAAGCCCGTAGCGTTCTTCGAGCTTGCTCCAAAGGGAATAGGTCTCTTCGAAAAACAAACCGGTGTCGAGAGTGAAAATGTCGACTGGCAACTGATTCCTGCCAATGATGTCGATGAGCACACACCCTTCGACCCCGAAGGCGGTTGCCATCACGAGCCGGGGCGCGAAACGCTCCGACGCCACGCGGAGAATGTCGGTGGTCGCACGGACCTTGAGAAGACGGTCCATGTCACGAATCTGCTGTTCTCGCTCTAGCTGCTGCATCATTTCCTCAACCCCAGTGCCCTAGAGGTCCCGGCCCAAAAAACAAAAGGCCCAGGTCCTTTGGACCTGGGCCTTGTGCCGCTTGGCTACGGTTAGCTTGTCTACATTAAGCGAGGCCGCTGAAAATCCGAATCCGAAACAGAAACCGAAATAATCAATCGGCCGACAAACATACTGGGTGCTCCTCCAAGTGACACACGGCCCGGTCCCCCGGGCCAACTACACTTGCAGGACCTCCGAATCAGCATGTGGCTAAATCTCATCTCTTGAACCATTCTGCCCCGGCCGCTGGCCCGTGTCAAACGAAAATATGACTTTTTTGGTCTTAATCTAACATCTTTATAATCAGTTGTTTACTAGGTCACATCCTGTATACAGTCGTCATTCCGCCATGGCGATTCCGGAGCCCGTCAGACGCCGTGATTCTCGTGCAGGATGGGTTATCATCGGTTATGGAATTCTATAATGGATAAGAAAGAGCGCACTCGACTCGTAGAGCGGTTTGCCTCTGGACTCAAGTATCCTTACCTCTTCCTGCTCATCGCGGTCGTCTTCGCCCTAGACCTCATCGTGCCCGACGCGATCCCCTTCATCGACGAAATTCTCCTGGGGCTGGTGGCCGTTCTATTGGGAACATGGAAAGAGCGCAAGGGGGTGGAGTCGAAACCCCCGATGAAGAATGTTACTCCCGACCGGTAGGGCTACTTCCTCTTCGCTTCACCAAAAGCATTCGAGTTCTTTCCGATCCACTTCTCAATCGCCTCCACGAGTCCGCTCCCCTTTGACTTTTCGGGTACCGGGGGACTATTTTCCCTCCCGATGGCCGGCCCTGTCCTCGACTCCTATTTCCCAGTGGTTCGGTGCGACAACCTCTCTTAGATGGAGCTTTGTCACGGTGACTCGAAAAGGCTCGTCGGTGTCCCGGAGCCCCACCGCGCTCAGCCGATCTCTGTCGAAATACCCGCTACTCACGCTGGCCACCCTCGGCTTCGGAGGGGCGGGTGTTCTACTCTGGCATTTCTCACAGCTGTCTTCCGAACTGAAAGAGGCAGCCGCGATAGAAAGCGCCGCCCGGTACTCCGAAGTGCTCGCAGAGTTTCGGACGCTCTATACGTCGGAGGTCGTGTCTCGGCTACGGCCTCACGGCATCGAAGTCACTCACGACTACCAGTCGAAAGAAGGTGCCATACCACTGCCCGCCACGCTGAGTATGCTCCTTGGCGAGCGAATCGGGAGAAAAGGCTCCTCCGTTCAAGTACATCTATATAGCGACTACCCTTTTCCCTGGCGGGAAGACGGAGGTCCGAGAAACGATTTCGAACGGGCCGCCCTCGGCCAGTTGAGGCGAACTCCGAATGAGCCCTTCTTTCAATTCGCCGAGATCCAGGGTCAGCCCGCACTGCATTACGCAACGGCAGATCTCATGAGACCCCAGTGCGTCGGTTGTCACAACTCCCACCCCGACAGCCCCAAAACGGACTGGGGTGTGGGAGACGTGCGCGGCGTCCTGGAGGTTATCTTACCGATGCACAACGTGGAGGCGGTGGCCCGGACTGGGCTCAGAGGCACGTTGCTCCTGACGTTGACCCTGATTCTGACCGGTCTTGGACTACTGGCCGTGGTGATCACCGGACTCCGGCGCTCGTGGGAGACGGAGGAAAGACTACAAGCACAACTACGCCATTCCCACAAGATGGAAACCATCGGGACGTTGGCGGGCGGCATCGCCCACGACTTCAATAACGTCCTGACGCCCATCCTCGGATACACGAACATGGCCCTCGAGGACACCCCTCCCAAAAGCCGCACCCATTCCGACCTCCAGCACATCCTCGCCGCCGGCAAACGCGCGAAAGAGCTCGTGAATCAGATTCTGACTTTCAGTCGACGGAGTGAGCCGGAGCGAAAACCCGTCCAGATTGCATTCATCGTCACCGAGGCGCTGAAACTGCTGCGTTCTTCCCTGCCGTCCACGATCGAGTTCCGCCAAGAGATCGACCAGGATTGCGGTACGGTGCTCGCCGATGCGACCCAGATTCATCAGGTCATCATGAATCTGTGCACGAATGCGTTCCACGCGATGAGAGAAAGCGGAGGGATGCTCGAAGTGAACCTCGGTGTCGTGGAGGTAGACGACGAGCTCGCGCGACCACATCCCAAACTCGCTCTCGGGCCCTACGTGAGGCTGACGTTCAGCGACTCCGGTCATGGAATGGATCCCGAGACCCGAGACCGCATCTTCGAACCGTTCTTTACGACAAAGGGCGTCGGCAAAGGGACCGGTCTCGGCCTCTCCGTTGTCCATGGAATCGTAGTGAGCCACGGCGGCGAAATCACGGTCTACAGCGAGCCCGGCCTGGGAACTACTTTCCACGTCTACCTGCCCCGCTCAGAGGCCCCGGCAGACGGGCGCCAACCGGCCCGCTCCGACGCCGAGCCCGCCGTCACTGGAAGTGAGCGAGTGTTGGTCGTAGATGACGACGAAGAGGTCGCCCAAGTGGCAGAGCAAATGCTGAAACGACTCGGTTACCAGGTGACGGTGCGCACGAACAGCGCCGAAGCCCGGGATATATTCCTCGCCCATCCCGAGCGATTCGATATCGTCATCACCGATCAGACCATGCCCCAGCTGACGGGCGTCGAATTGGCCAAGGAGCTTCTTGGCGCCCGGCCCGACTTACCCATTATCCTTATTAGTGGCTTCAGCGAGCTCATCACCAGGGCGAAGATCAAGAAAATCGGGATTCGGCATTACCTTATGAAACCCCTGGTCGGGAGCGAGCTAGGGGCGGCGATCAGACAAGTCCTCGATAAGAATGATAAAAATGTTGAGAGTGACGAAAATGACAAGAACGAGAAACGAGAGGAGGGATGAGCGATGGCCCGAATCCTTGTTGTAGACGACAACGACGACATACGGCAAATGCTCCGGGAACTACTGGAACGCGCCGGGCATGAGGTCACCGACAGCCACAATGCGGACGAGGCGTTACGGAGCTACCGCGAAAAACCATCGGATCTCTGCATCCTGGATCTACTGATGCCGGAAAAACAGGGCATGACCAGCATCCCGGAGTTCTTACGGGAGTTCCCAGACGTTAAGATCATTGCGATTTCGGGGGCCGGCCGGGAGTTTCTCGCCCTCGCCAAGAAGCTCGGCGCCCAACGCGCGTACACCAAGCCATTGGAACTGGATGAGTTAATGCAAGGTGTCAAGGAACTTCTTGACAACTAAGGAGGGAGGGATGCAACGAATGATTCTACTCGTTTCGCTCGTAGTCTTCGCAGGTCTTGCGGTCACCGCAGAAGAGGCCGACCAACAGGTGGCCGAAGAGATCATCGCTATCACCAAGGCGCAGTGGGCGGCCGAAAAAGAGAAGAACCTAGCGGAAGCGATGAAGAACGTCGCCGACGAGTACACCGAGTTCAATCCCAACTCCCCGGTCCGCGTCGACGGCAAGGCGCTGGCTGTGCACATCCAAGAGGTCCTCGCCACCGGAAACAGCAAGTCGGTCTTGGCCGAGATGGCTAATGAGAAGGTCCAGGTCTATGGGGACGTCGCCATTCTGACCTACAACTATTTCGGCGCGGTCAAGGACGAGAACGGCAACATTGAGCAAACACCCGCCAAGTCAACCCGTGTCTACGCGAAGAAAAACGGCAAGTGGATGCTGGTCCACGCCAACTTTGCGGTCGCTAATTGATTTAGCGGGAGTTGGCTCTTGAAATCGTGTCCGGGCTTGATTTTTCCTGCGGACGCTCGCCGCTGGTCTCGTCACCATCGATACGTTACGAGCAGGATCGGGAAACAAGCATTCCCAAGACCCCGAACACCACACCGAAAAAAAGCGTAATCACCGTCCTGGTCCACGACCGGCCCGCTTGGCCCTGGGTTGAGACCATCTCGCCGAAGGATGCCTCTTTGACTTGCTCATCCAACTGTTCGACAACCGCTATCGCCTTCTCCGTGGGCTTGACGTACCTCTTGACTCCACCCGGAACGTCCCACATCTGGACCTGGGCGTACTGCCGACGAGTTAAGGAAGACAAAATGTCGTGAAACTCGGTCCCCAGGACCCTGCCGGCTGCAACGTCGTAACCGACATCCGCCGCCAATTGCGGCTCCTGGACCCATCCGTGTTTTTCGATCTTCCTCCCTCCCGGACTCTCGAGGCGAGAGCCGTCCGCGCCTTTGGGGCTGGTGCCGGTGGGACGGTGAAAGTTGACGAGAATCGTCAGGACTCTTTTCTCGTCCGGAGTCAAGTTGTCAGTCACGACGTTCTCTCTGGCCGAAACCGGTAGGTCATAACGGGAGCGTGCGAGGGATGTGAATCACTGAATGGGCACGCCGAGCCCTGTTTCCACCGGATGGCCCCCCGTCTCCCATGCACGGAAACCACCTTGCAGCGCCGAGACGTTCGCGAATCCTGCCATCTTGAGCACAAGCGCCGCACCGGCGCTAACCTCCTCGGCCTGTCACGTGCAGTAGGTGACAATCGTAGCATCGCGGCTAATCTCTAGAACACGTTTGCCGAGATTGTTCAGGGGAATGGAGACCGCTCCGGGAATGTGTCCTCGCAAAAAATTCTCTCGGCTACGCACATCGATGACGATCACGTTGGACTCTTCTGGCCTTTCGAGGAGAGACACGAAATCTTCGAGCGAGATTCGTGGAACCCCCGCCCTGGCGGCCTCCTCGCTGCGTTCGACCGTTCGCGGTTCTTCAGAAACAGGGGGAACGCCAACATCGGCGGGTGGGGTCTCGCAAGACGTGACCAGCAGAAGTGGCGCAAGAATCACAAGCGATCCGTGGGCTTTCACTTTATCCTTCCATGTGTTGTGGAGGTGGGGAAGCGCGGGGCTTCCCCTCAAGAAATTATACGCGAATCGCGCGCGTAGGGCGATCCGGAGATCTCTGATTGACATTGGAAAGCGGTAGGTCTAGCCTAGCGGCCAGCGTTCTGCAAGCCTCTCTCATTCCAGCCCGGTTAAAAGAGGCACCTTATAAAAAGTACCCTTTTCATATGGAGGTAATCATGACGAAACACCCTTTATTACTGACCACCACGGCGGTGCTGCTCACCGTTATTGCGTGCGCGCCGCCACCCGAACCCCCACCCGAGATCGACATCGAAGCAGAAAGAGCAGCACTCACACAGGCAGCCAACCGCTATAGCGAGGGCGGCCATTCGATGGATATCGACGCCATTGCATCCCTTTATGCAAGCGACGCTTTGGTGATGGGCTCCAATATGGAGACGAAGGAAGGCGCGGCTGGAGTCCGCGAGTTCCTCGCCGCCTTCAAGGAGACCCCCGGTTTTGAGGTGAGTTTCGGAGCGCCGACCGTCGTAGTCTCCAAGGGAGCCGACATGGGCTACACGCTCGCCGATATCGAGATCTCGTTCGACGGCCCGGACGGGAAGCCGGTGAACTCACGGGAACGTGATTTCCATCTCTGGAAGAAGCAGGCAGATGGTTCCTGGAAGATCGTCATTGATATATGGAACTCACCGGCTCCCGCCAGCGAGTAAACCGAGTCGTGAATCGGTAATGTGTGTTAACTACCAAATTGGAGGGAGAAAATCATGAAATCACTACTGTCGAAAACATTATTGATAGGCGTTACGCTAGGCATCTGCCTCGCGGCCAATGCGGGCACTCGTGTCACTGAAGTATGGCAGTGCACTCTTTAGGGACAGGAGATCGAAGCCGCGCTCAACGAGGCTGCGACCTGCTCATCGAACAGCCTGCACCTGTCAACCGAAACCGAGAGTAAGTAAAGGGTCGACATCTCCTCGCCGCGTGTGCTCAGGGGTAGTGTGTTCGTACGGAGATCCATGGCGAAATCCCGTCCCTTGCTGACCTACCTGCCGCTGTTGCTGGTGTGCTCGTGCTCGCCCCTGCCAGAGGCCTCGGTCGACCTCGAAGCCGAAAGGGCGGTGCTCCACGAAACGGCCGACGCTTTTCATGAGGCAGCCCCGTCCATGGATGTGGAGAAGCTCGTATCTCACTATGCGAGCGACGTACTGCTGCTGCCGCCTGGTGGCAAGAGGCTGCAGGGAACGGAAGCGGCCCGCGACTTTCTGGCCGGCTTCGCAGCGATGCCGGGTGCCAAGGCCCGCTTCGAAGAGCCTCGACTCATCGAGGTCGCCCGCGGCGGTGACCTTGGCTACACGTTGGGCGATGCGGTGTTCTCATTCGATAGCCCCCACGGGAATACTCTGGTCCAACGCGTCCGAGAATTCCACCTGTGGAAGAAGCAGGATGACGGCTCGTGGAAGATCGTTATCGATATCTGGAACTCGGGGACTCCCCCACCAACACAGGGCCAATGAAAATCACAGATCAACGGAGATGTCGTGTCTATGACCAACAAAGTGGGAAGCCTGATCATGCTGGCGGCGGTGTTCGCCGCTGGAATTAGTAGAGCGGAGGAAAGCCCTGTGGCGAGCAGCTACGACGACCTGGTGGCACTCTTTGAAGACTGGCGGCAGTTCGAAGAACCGCCCATGCTCGACGGTGCGCCCGACTACACTGCCGAACGATTCGCCGCCGCCCATGCCAAGCTTGCGGATTACCAGGCTCGCCTGAACGCGATCGACACCAGTGGTTGGCCCGTCGAGCAACAGGTCGACTGGCACATCGTGCGCGCCGAAATAAACGGATTCGACTTCAACCACCGCGTGTTGAAGCCTTGGGTTCGTGATCCTGCGTATTACCAATCGGTATGGACCGAAAAGAGTGACGTGCCCGCACACGAAGGGCCGACCCATCACGCGGTGCTCGAGCTCTGGACCTATGATTTCCCGTTGTCTGCTGAAGAGGGGCAGCGCATGATCCGCGATCTGCAGGTGATTCCGCCGCTCATGAAGCAAGCAAGAGGCAATTTGACCGGCAATGCCCGCGATCTTTGGGTGGCCGGCATCAGAAACATTGAGGGCCAACGAGCGAATCTCGACCTGATCGTCGGGAAAGTAGGTGAGGATGCGAGCGATGAGCTAGCCCAAGCGCTAAAAGCCGCGAAGGCGGCGACCGACGAGCTCGTCGCCTGGCTCGAAGAACAGGCACCCTCCAAGACCGGGCCCTCCGGCATCGGCAAGGCCAACTACACTTGGTATCAGCAGAACGTGCATCTCGTGCCGCTGACCTGGGAAGATGAAGTCCGCTTGCTCAAACGTGAACTAGACCGCGCCTGGTCGTCCCTGCGTCTCGAAGAGCAGCGCAACCGTGAGTTGCCGCAATTGGTCGCCGCTTCGACGCGCGAGGAATACGATCGCCGGGCCGATGAAGCGGCGACGAAGTTCATCCAGTTTCTAGGAGAACAAGAAATTTTAACCGTGAAAGACTATATGGATCCGGCTCTGCGGGAACACCTCGGCCATTTTGTTCCTGAGGGAGAGCGGAATTTCTTCTTCATCGCGATGCACTACGATCCCCTGACCCTTTATACGCATTTTTATCACTGGTTTGATTTGGCACAGATGCGCGACGAACCGCACAAGAGCCTGATTCGACGAGACCCTTTGCTCTACAATATTTTCGACAGCCGAAACGAGGGTACCGCGACCGGAGTCGAAGAAATGTTCATGCACGCCGGGCTCTACGACGACAACCCGCGCTCCCGCGAAATCGTCTGGATTCTGCTCGCACAGCGTGCCGCCCGCGGTCTGGGCTCTCTCTACGCCCACGCCAACGAGATGACCATGGCGGAGGCGGGGACGGTCCATGTCGAATGGACACCGCGGGGCTGGATGAGCGCGGAGCTCGACCTACTCAAGTTTGAACAACAGCTCTATCTACGTCAGCCGGGTTACGGCACGAGCTACATCACAGGGAAGTATCTGCTCGAGCGCCTCATGGGCGAGTACAGCAAAGGACTCGAAGAGCGGGGCGAAGTGTTCGTCATGGCGGATTTCTTCGACAAGTTTAACGACGCGGGCAGCATCCCGATCTCGCTGGTGCGCTGGCAGATGACCGGCCGCGACGACGAGATCAAGATGATGATGGGTGAGAACTAACTCTAGAGAGAGCCCGACACTCTGGTGCGTGATTTTCCTGTCGTCGATCTCTCCGCACTGAATGGCACCAGCGTCGCTCGTACCGCCCTGACCCACCAAATCGATGCCGTCTGTTGCGACATCGGTTTTCTGGCCGTGACCGGCCACGCGGTGCCCGACGACATTCTCCAGGACATGCAGGCGGTGACACGAGCCTTCTTCGACTTGCCGGTGGAGAAGAAGCTCGAAGTCAAGATGCCGTATGCGGGATACCCGTACGGCTACGCCCCCTTGCAAGCAGAGGCGCTCGCACAGTCGCGAGGCAACCAGACGCCGCCCGACCTCAAGGAGACGTTCAGTATTGGCCCGATTCATCTCCCCCACGGCGAGATCCAGAGCGACGAAGATGCGTTTCGCTACGCACCCACCCAATGGCCCCGCGAGCCCGAGGCGTTTCGGATGATCTGGACACGCTACTTCGATGCCCTGGCGGAGTTGTCCCGAGTCGTCATGAGGGCGTTTTCTCTAGCACTCGAGCTTCCAGAGGATTTCTTCGAGGACAAGATCGACCGTCACGGAAGCGCCGTCAGGGCTCTCAACTACCCGCCGCTTCTCGACGCGCCGCTGCCCGGCCAGTTCCGAGCCGGCGCGCATTCCGACTACGGGAGCCTCACCATCTTGCTGCCCGAGGACGGCTCGAGCGGACTCGAGATTCAAACCGCCGATGGCACCTGGCTTAAAGTGCCTCCGGTTCCTGGAGCATTTATCGTTAACATCGGCGACTTGATGGCGCGATGGACGAACGATCGTTGGGTGTCGACGATGCACCGGGTGGTAGGCTCCGCCGAAGGGGGTTCGCGCCGCCGGCAGTCGATCGCTTTCTTTCACCTCCCGAACTGGGATGCACCGATCGCCTGCCTGCCCAGCTGCGTAGCCGAGGACGAAGACCCCAAGTATCCGCCCGTTGTTTCAGGCCCTTACCTGATGCAGAAGTTTCGAAGTACGGTGAAGCCCAGCCGCGAGGTTTAGGCCGGCCGCCTGTCCCCTGGAGCTGTAAATCTTCGGAACCCTCTGCGACAATGGGGTATCGCACCCCATTACTCATGGCTTTCAAAGGACGACTCGAGAATGCACCGCTCCTGGAGCTGATCCAGATCCTTGCCTATTCGCGAAAGAGCGGCCTCTTGACGGTGAAGTCCGGAGAAACGAGAGGCCTAGTAATCTTCCAAGAGGGAAACGTCGTTTGTGCCTATAGCCCGAAGACCGTCGACCTTCTGGTCAAAGCCGCCCAGGAGGCTGACCCGGACCGTCGTTTATCGCTGCGACGGATCCAAGCCTTAACTTCCTTGCGGGAGCTCTTCGATCTGGCGGAGGGGGACTATCGCTTTGTCCGGGGGTCGAAACCGGTGCCCGAACTACAAGGCCTCAGCATCAAGCCTTTCTACGACGACGGGGCGTTGGAAACCGGAGACTTGTTGGTGGCGTTGGAGATGTCGATGGCCGAAGAGCCACAAGTGGCCCGGGCCGCAACGTTGCCCGAAAAGGATTATTCCGATGAACGGCGCCACGCTCGCTACGCCCCGATTATCATCAAGGGTGATCTCGTGATGTCGGGCAAAACCCTGAGCGGACTCCTAACCAACTTGAGCTTGGGCGGCACGTTCTTTCATGCCGATGAGCTTCCTCCTAAGGACAGCCTCTGTGAGCTCCACTTCACTCTGCCCGAGGACCTCGGCCCGTGTAAGGCTCAGGCTAAGGTCGTGTGGGTGCGATCCGAGGGAGCGAACACGAGGAGAGGAGCCGGTCTTGCCTTCGAGGCGCTCGCCGTCGGTTGCCAGGAGAGGATCACGGCTTACCTGAAGCGATTCCAAGAGCTCGCCAGTGACGTCGACGCAAAGGCCTGACCCGAGCCTCTCGAAGAATTACTGAGCCCGTTCTAGCACCGCCGCCAACTCGCTGGCTTGCGCGATGTCAACGAGGATGAAACCCTCTTCCTCGACCGCGACCAGCTCATCCTCCATCTTACTCGTCCTGGACGTTCCGAGGACGCGATACTCGCATCGTCTCGACAACTCCGATCCACGTTCCACGAACGCAACGAGCTCGGGCAGACCAAAGGAGCGCTCTCGCCTTGTCATCGTACCGGGAAGGAGACAGTACCCGGCGGCCGCGGCCTCGTTCAACTCTTTCTGCATCGTGTCGATCTTGGTCGTCCCAATGACACGATACCCAAAATCCTCACCCTTAGAAGCGGTCCTTTTCATCAGGGCCACTTGCCCGCCGCCCCTGGACGCGGTTGCCACGATGCGGAATCCCAAAGCCGCCGCTTCGTCAATCTCTTTTTGCAGGGTCGTCGTTTTGGACGTGGAAAGTACGAGGTAGATCTTGTTGGGATCAATCTCGGCCATCGCGGCTGAGCCCAGGAGCAACGTGGCGACAGCCACTGAAAGGAGCCGAACGAGATGCGAGCTCGATTCTTGTACGCACTCTTTTCTCATTTCCAACCTCCTCCATGCGGATCTTGTTGAAGTGAATAGCACTACACAGGCTGAAAAGTCAAAAGAGGACAACAGCTCCCCCAACAGGTCTTCTTGAACTCCCAGATCTCTTTTTGTTCGGCGGACCAGTCCGCGGACAGGTTCAATCGGGGAAGTTCATGCGCCGCAGCAGGTCCTGGAAGCGGGGGTCGTCGCGGATGGGGTCGAACCATGGAGCGGCATTCGGACCTACCGTGTCTCCAAGTGACGCCGAAACCACTCGAGCATCGCCTGTCTGGCCTGCTCGGCGGCATCGCCTAGGAAACCGTGTCCCGCTCCAGGGATGAGAACGAACTGTGTTTCCACCCCATGCGCTCCAAGAGCCTCTGACATGGAGCGCCCTTCGACCGCGGAGACCTTCTCATCTGCGTCTCCAGTCACGATGAGCGTCGGGGCATCATCGGAAGAAGCATGGTGCAGTGGCGACAGGGCGTGATAGTCCTCCTTGTCCACGAGCGCATGGTACAGCGGGAGTTGCTCCGGAGGGCGTGCAGCAATGTGACGTTCCAGGTCAGACGGAGGGAAGTAGGCCACGACGGCGGCCACGCGGCTCGACATCCGGCCGAGGGACGTGGGGGCGTCCGCATCCCCCTCATCAGCCGTCGCGCCCAGGAGCAAGCCAAGAATGCCGCCGCCGCTCCCACCCCAGACTCCGAGTCGTTCCGGATCGACGCCGTACTCCAAGGCGTGGAGACGAATGAATCGAACGGCTTGCCGGAGATCCGCCAGATGCTCGGGCATCTTGAACTGGGGTGCCGACCCGTGGTGCGCCTCGAAGACGGTGAATCCCTCGGCGAGCAACGGAACGAAGCTAAACATGGGCAGCGGCGCCATCACCGTTCGAAGTTCGTCGTCGGTCGCCAATCGCAGGCTGCCGTTCGGTTCCTCCCGAAACTGATCCCACGCCCACGATGATCGGCCGCCACCGCTCCACAGGAAGATGATCGCCGCCCCGTTCTGGTCGGCTGGTTGATACACGTTCAACGTCAGCGCCAAGCCTGCCTTATTCCCGTAAACGACATGCGGGGTGATCTCGACCTCTTGGGCGTTCACTCGACCGCTCGAGACCAGGAGACAGCTCGCCAAGACAAGACCTAGTTTGGTACCCGCGTCGAGTGCCATTGGGTTCGTTGCCCTCACCCTACCCTCTCCCAAAGGGAGAGGGAATAACGGTAGGAAGCCATCATTTTGTAGGAGCGAGTTCTTTCAGCTCCTCGAACCAGTTGAGGACGAGGTTGATTTGGACTGATGCTGACTCCTGCTCGCTCTCTTTAATCATCACGAAACGCCTGCCGTCTGGAGCCACATCGTAGTGTGCATCGCCATTGCTCGAGGCAAAATACCTTCCTTCAAACAGGATCCGAGGCGTTCCGGGCCGAAACCAGGGCTCGAGCTCGACCGGAACGACCATCATTCGGGTTGCGTCAGGGCTGCGATAGAAGAGCTCATCGCCTTTTCCGGACCAAGTCGGTGCCCGCCCCCCCTCGGTGGAGATCGGATATTTGCGGCCAGGTCCGGGGTAGGGTTGCACGTACACTTCTTGCCGACCCGACTCATTGGAAGTGTAGGCAAGCCAGCGTCCATCAGGGGAAAACATCGGCCCGTCTTCGGTGAACGAAGTGGCAAGAAACACCGAGGGCTCACCGTCTCTCGGTAGCACCCAGATGTCTCGTCCGGACGCGGAGCCTCTAATGGCGGAGAAGGTCAGCAACTCACCGTCTGGCGACCAAGAGTCAGGCAGTCCCGCGCCGTGTTCGCTCGTCAACAGGGGTTCCGCTTCACCGCTCCCGTCGGCCGGTATCCAATAGAGGCCAGATCCGGTGTCAAACGCAACCCGCGTGCCGTCGGGTGTCCAGACCAAATGGCCTCCTCCGTCCGCGGCCAGTCGGGTGCGTCTGCCCTCTCCTCCAGCTTCATAGATCCAGACAGTGTTGGGCCCGGTTGATGACGCCATGCTCACGGCCACCTTGGTGCTATCAGGACTAATGCGGACGTCCACGTAGTGGCCCGCCTCGTCAATCAGCGGCTCCTCCCGCCCTTCACGGTCCACCCACACCAACCTGTTGGTCTGAACAACTCCGGGGACATAGACGAGCGATCCGTTTTCCGAAAAGGCGTAGTCGCTGGCACCACCGACTACGCGAGGGTTGACGCCTGCGATGACAGGTCTGGTCTCTCCCGTCGGCTCGATTCGGTCGGGATCGAACGGGATGGCGAAGAGCGTGGCCTCGCGGGCATAGAGCAAGTGACCCGAGGACGCGTAGCGCGGATAGGTCCCGCCCCGGTGAACCACTTTCCTTTCGCCCGTCTCGAGGAGAACCGCCTCGATGGTCGCTTCCTCCATCGAATCGACCTCGAAAAGCACCGCCTCCCCGTTCGGTAGAAACCACGGCCAGCGGTGGCTTTGCTCGCCCTCTCTCAAGGTCGTGTGTTCCACCGGGGTTCCACCGGAAGCGGGCACGCGGTAGAGCCCGGTCCTACTGGTCCCATAAACGATCGTATCGTCGGGTCCCCAGGTGCCGCCGCGGACGGCTAGCGCATCGGTAATGGTCAGCGCCGCGCCACCACTGACCGACACCTTCTTCAGGGCACCGGCGGCGACAAACGCCAGCCAGCTACCGTCGGGCGAGAAGAAAGGACTGAAGGCGCCTTCGGTACCGGCCAGTGGCGTGGCTTCCAGATTGTCCAGCGACCGGAGGTAGATTTGAGAATTCCCGCCGGGCCTCTGGCCCACGAAAGCCAGCGTCTTCCCGTCCGGAGAAAGCACCGCCCTCGCGCCATTGTACGCGTGCGGGATCAAATGTTCACCGCTGGACCCAAGGTTCATTGAAAGCCGCATCGGGAACGTTTCCGATGGCCACAAGATCCACAGTGTTGCCAACAAGGCAGCGGCAAGAAGGCCGGCGATGACCCACGATAGCGTGGGAGTTGGAGCCTTAGCCGCCTCCGATCGCACTGCAGCAGCCGGCTCGGCGAGGATGTCCTGAATCTCGACACGGACGTCACCGATGGACTGGCGACGGTCTTTGCGATCCTTCCTGAGACATCGGCGCAGGAGGTTCTGGATACGTGGATCGAGTTCAGAAACCTCACTCCAGTCCGGCTCCATCTTCATGATGCTCGCCAAAACGTCCGAGACATCCTCACCGGCAAACGCCTTCTTTCCCGTCAACATCTCGTATAGCACGATGCCAAAAGAGAAAATGTCGGTGCGTTTATCAACCGTCTTGCCCTTGGCTTGCTCGGGGCTCATGTAGGCGGCGGTGCCGAGAATGACTCCCGCTCGCGTCGAGTCCCGCGTGAGTGTGGGGGACGAGGAGGAATCGGCCTCGGGCGTCTCTTCCGCGAACGCCTTGGCGAGCCCGAAGTCGAGGACCTTCACCTTGCCTTCGGAACTGACCTTGATGTTGGCTGGCTTCAGGTCGCGGTGGATGATTCCTTTTTCGTGAGCGGCTTCCATTGCTTCTGCAATCTGTAGGCAAAGCGGAAGTGCCTCATCGACCGCAATCGGGCCGCGGGCAATCCGCTCGGCGAGAGTCTCACCGTCAACAAGCTCCATCGCCAGGTAATCGACGCCTTCCGACCGCTCGAGTCCATACAGATGGGCAATGCCCGGGTGGTTCAACTGTGCCAGAACCTTCGCTTCTCGCTCGAAGCGGGCTAGGCGTTCTTCGTTTTCGGCGAAGGCTTCGGGCAGGACTTTAATGGCGACTTCGCGGCCGAGCTTGGTATCCCTGGCGCGGTAGACCTCTCCCATGCCACCGGCGCCAATAGGATCGAGGATCTCGTAGAGACCTAGCTTCGTGCCAGCTTCGAGTGCCATCGGTTAGTTAGTGGGAACGAGCTCTTTGAGTTCTTCGAACCAGTTGAGAACGATGCGGAGCTCACGCGGTGGTGTCCCGCCGCCGCGAGTGACCATCACGAACCGTTCTCCGTCCGGGGTTACGTCGTAGTTCGCAAACGCATTGGTTGGTTCGAAAGCGAACGGGCCTTCGAAGAGCAGTTGCGGGGCTGCCGCCCGGAGCTCGGAGTCACTCGTGTCCACGGGGACGACCATCATGGCGTCGCCCCTTCGAAAAAAGATCTCTTGACCATCTTTGGACCACCGAGGCTCGACGCCACCTCCAGACGAGATCTTCGAGCGACCGCCACCCTCCGGAAAGGACTGGGCGTATATCTCGAACTGTCCGGACTCGTCAGAAATGTAGACGAGCCATCGCCCATCGGGTGAGGTAACCGGTGATTTCTCGTAAAACGACGTCTCGAGTAGCGGAAACGCTCCCTCGGGATTGGCGAGGGGAAGAACCCAGACATCCTCGCCGTTGGGGCCCGCGGTTGTAAACAGTATCGAACGTCCGTCTGAAGACCACGACCTCGGTGAGTAGGCTCCATCCAAAAGGAGCTTGGGTTCATCCTGGCCGTCCGCCCTTCGTGTGTAAATCCCGCGTCGTCGGTCTGTAAAGTCTGCAAAGGCCACACGGGTGCCGTCAGGGGACCAGACCGGGGTTACTTCGCTCCCATTCAGCGTCAATCGAGTTCTGGTGTTTCGTGCCAGGTCGTAGATCCAGACATTCGAAGCCACTTCTTCGAAAATGCTTACGGCCAGGTGGTCGCCATCCGGCGAAAGGCTCGGATGGGTGTGGGGGGCTTCGACGTCGTTGAGTGGCTCGGTCCTCCCCTCGCGGTCCACCCAAACGAGCTGATCGGCACCAACTCGGGAGGCCGCGCTCGGAGCGTAGATGAGGGTGCCGTTCCCGGATACGTCGAGGTGGCTGAAGGTACTGCCACGCACCGTTGCGGCAAAAAAGTCGTTTAGAACCGGGACGGGTGAGCCCGAGGGTTTCCGCTCCTCGAGACCGAAGGGCACCGCCCAGAGACTGTCATTCTGGTTGTAGAGCAAGTGGCCGGTGGGGAGGTACCGGGGCTCCGTTGCCGAGCCCAGTTCGTCGAGCGCGTGCCACTCACCCGTATCCACCGAAGCCGCGCCGATGCGAAGCCCCTCGGTGGTTATGACGCTGAAGAGCACCGTCTTACCGTCTGGAAGAATCACTGGGGAAGAATGCCCTGTCACGGCTCGGAGGCCCGCCTGGATTGGACCGCCCTCGACGCGGGTGATCCGCGTTGGCGTTCCCCCTCTCGACGAAGTCCGATACAGTCCGTCGTAGCCACCGAAGACAATCGTGTCATCGGCTCCCCAGCTCGCGCCTCCCCCGGCCCGGGGATTGGAGCCGATCTCGGCGACCGTCGTAGGACTTCCACCGGCTACCGAAGCCTTTCTTAGGGCGCCCTTGGCGAAAAACCCCAGCCACTGACTGTCATGCGAGAAGAAAGGTGAAAAGGCACCGTCACTATCCGGAACGGCCACGGCCTCGAACTCCTCTAGGCCACGAAGGTAGAGGCGACTCTCCATACCGTCTCGGGCCGCGTAGGCGATGTGGCTTCCGTCTGGAGAGATAGCGACCGATGAAAAGCGTGCGGTCTCTAGCTCCTGACCTTCTGGAAGAGGATGGACGAACCGCGTTGCCCGCGGCGATTCGGACGAGACGGACGGTCGAAGAAACGACATGGTCACCGCGCCGAGAAGAGCGCACGCCAACGCCAAGCCGACAAACGCCAGATGCGAGTTTCGGCTGCTCTTTCCAGGTGATGCGCTAACTTCGAACCGATTCTCCCCAGACCATCGCAGCGGGCTCACCATGTCGCCTATCGACTGCCAGCGTTGCAGCGGGTCCTTTTCCAGGCATTTCCGGACGACACGCTCCATCAGGCGTGGCGTCATCGGCTGAAGGTCGGTAAGAGGCGCCGGGTCGTCCTTCAAGATCGCTCCAATCAGACTCGCCTGGCTCTTGCCTTCGAACGCTCTTTTCCCCGTCAGCATCTCGTACAGGACGGCGCCGAAGGCAAAGATGTCCGTTCGGGCATCGGCTTCCTTGCCTTCCAGTTGCTCGGGGGCCATGTACTGGAATGTGCCGAGAAGCGAACCTTCTTTCGTTAGCGGCTGCGCTTCAGTGGGCAATGCCGATAGACCACCGGCATTCGTTTCGGCCGACGACATCTTCGCAAGCCCGAAGTCCAGGAGCTTCGCGCCGGACTTCGTGAGCATGATGTTCCCGGGTTTCAGATCCCGATGTACGACGCCTTGGCGATGCGCTTTATCCAAAGCGTCGGCGATCTCGATGCCGTGCTGCAATGCCTGGTCGAGGGGAAGTGCACCTTTTTTCAAACGATCGGCGAGCGTGTCTCCTTCGATATGCTCCATGACCATGAAGTCGATGCCATTCTCGCTACCGATGTCGTGAAGCGTGCAGATGTGTGGATGGTTCAGGCTCGAGACGGCGCGGGCCTCTCGCTCGAACCTCTGGCGGACTTCGGGATGGCTGGCTACGTGAGACGGAAGGACCTTGATGGCAACGGTGCGGTCGAGCCGCGTGTCCTTGGCTTTGTAAACCTCACCCATGCCACCTGCACCCAGAGGTGCCAGGATTTCATAGGGACCCAGCTTTGCGCCGGGAGTTAATGACATCGCTAGCCCTTTGAGCGTGAAAATAGCCCTGCACAGGCTGAAAAGTCAATGAGTAGACAGGCCCCGGCTCGCGGGTGAGACTGCCCGAGCCTCGGAATCGTTCCATCACCTCTTTCCCGTAGTCGCACTCGGCGAGATACCGGTTGTGCGTGGGACACATCATCTGAATGTTATCGGGGCTGTGGTCTCCGCCGCGGGCATAGGGATCCTGGTGATGGAATTGGAGTGCCTGCCGCTCGTTGCAGCGCCTACCTTGTGCGTCTACGAAGGTGCACTGATTTCCGTCACGCTCGCTAACTGCACGCCTCACCGGGGCCGGGATATAACGTGACGACGGTGACGGATCGGTCTCTTCGACGCTCTTCCTGGGTGCTTTCGTCTTGCCAAGGCGCTTCGCCTCGAGCCGCTTCAGCTTTTCGGTCACGGCTTCTTCTATGATCGCCGCCAGGTCGCCGTCGGGGACCGAGGAGGACATGAGGCCACGCAGACGCTCGATCTTGTCTTTCAGCTCGGCGCTCGCCGTGAATTGGACCTTGTAGCGGGCAGGCCCAAGGGGCTCCACAGGCCTAGGCGCCTGGGGCTTCGGGGCGAGAGCTCGGTCCGGACCGAGTTGCTTGGCGGGCTTTGCTTTCGCCTCCGTCGGACGCTCGGGTAGCTTTCGCATCAGGGCGGGAACATCCGGCTTGGGGGTGATTTCGACCACCAACTCCTCGATCTCCCTTTTCGACTTGTGCGCCGCGCAACCTAGCAGCACCACTCGATTAGCCTCGGTGAGGTGCGGCGCTAGCTTCGCAATACCGCTCAGGTGAAGCCGCCCGTCGCCCAGCATCGTCAGCAATACAGGATGCTTCCCCGACGCCCGCGCTACCGCTATGCGCAGATAGGCTTCGTGTTCGGACATATGTAGAACGTCGGTGCAATAGGTAAACATCGAGGAAAAAGCTGCACGTGCGTAGAGGCGCCGCTCGTCTACCTCGGCATTGTGTGCGACCAACTCGGACTCGACGCGTCGTGACTCTTGCACCAGCCCCGACAAGCGGCGAAGTAGCTCATCATCAGAAATTGATTTCAATAACTTGCTAGACATTGTGTTCGTCCCCTTCAAGACTAATATAACAACGCACTTTTTTTGGTCTTGAGACGACGCGAGTCGGGAGGAACGTGCTTCGATGAAGTTTTTGTTTCGAAGCTTGCAGGCGTTGACTAGAGCGTCAGCGTAGGCTTGAGAGATGGCACTGCGAAGGAATTACCAAGTGTAACGAGACTTGTTGTGGAATCTTGTCAAGGTAGAAATTCAATTTTATTTTTTGGCAAGAGCAAGCGACTCTGGGTACTGTCTTATAAAGAACGCCCCAAATTTTCATAAGGACCTTCTTTCCGGATTCTCTTCAGTTGGAAGGGAGAGCTTCCTAGCAACAATTTTACCAGGAAAGGAACGGGTCTTGTCATATCGAAGGCCGGTCTTGGCGAGGAGGAAAGTGCAGGGACTAGGCGGCTGCTGGTACGTCTGGGCCGATTGAAATCGAATAGGAGGACGTTTGACTAGGGGGCAAGCCTATCGTCCTGAGGCAGCTGGTTGTCGGGATTCTCCGCGAAGATTCATGCAGTCTGCTTTGTTGTAACTGTCTGGTGCCGAGGGACGGAATCGAACCGCCGACGCAAGGATTTTCAGTCCTTCGCTCTACCGACTGAGCTACCTCGGCACGCGGGAAGCGTCACATTTTAGCGGAGGGGGTCAAAAAGTCAAGGCGAACGCACGCCCCGGTCAGTATCCTGCCTCGTCCGGACGAGATCAGTGAGCGGTGGGCTGTCGTGCCGGTTCCTTCGCCTTTTCGCCCGATTTACCCTTGCCGTCGCTCGCATCATTCTCGGCGGGCTCGGCGGGCTTCGCCGGCTCCGCGCCAGGAATCAGCCCTAGCTCTTCGCGGAGCTTGGTCTCAATCTTGGCGGTGACATCCGTGTTCTGAATAAGGAACTGACGGACGTTTTCTCTCCCCTGCCCGATGCGCTCGCTTTTGTAGGAATACCACGCACCGCTCTTGTCGACGATGTTCCGGGCGACGGCGAGGTCGAGGAGATCTCCTTCTCTGGAAATTCCTTTACCGTACAGGATGTCGAACTCCGCGTTTTGGAACGGAGCTGCCACCTTGTTCTTGACGACTTTGACCCGTGTGCGATTACCAACGATCGCGTCCCCATCTTTGAGAGCAGAGATGCGACGGATATCGAGTCGCACGGAAGAGTAGAACTTTAGAGCCCGGCCGCCGGTGGTCGTCTCCGGATTTCCGAACATGACACCGATCTTCTCGCGGATCTGATTGATGAAGATGAGACACGTGTGAGACTTCGAAACGATAGCGGTGAGCTTGCGCATGGCTTGCGACATCAAACGCGCCTGGAGGCCCATTTGAGCATCACCCATTTCTCCGTCGAGCTCGGCGCGCGGCACCAAGGCAGCGACCGAGTCGATCACCAAAACATCCACCGCGCCGCTGCGGATGAGGACTTCGGTGATCTCCAAAGCTTGTTCGCCGCTGTCGGGCTGACTGACCAACAGATTGTCCGTGTCGACGCCGAGAGCCTTGGCGTAGGCGGCGTCCAAGGCGTGCTCGGCATCGACGAAGGCCGCCATACCACCCGCCTTCTGAGCGTTCGCGATGGCGTGCAGGGCGAGCGTGGTCTTACCCGAGGCCTCCGGTCCAAAAATCTCGATCACCCTACCCCTCGGTAGACCGCCGACTCCTAGCGCGTTATCGAGCGAGATCGAGCCTGTCGAAATGGCAGGGATGTCCAACACCTCACGCGATCCGAGGCGTATGATCGCCCCCTTGCCGAACTGCTTTTCGATCTGGCTGACCGCTATGTCGATGGCCTTCTCCCGTCCGTTCTCAGCCATGGGGCTCCTTTCAGGAAGCTATCCTAGTAGCTCCTGTTAATCAATTCCGGCCAAATCCACTAATCACCTGGCCGTGGGTCTCCGATTTGAGGCTCGCGCCAGTCTAGGGCTCTGGCCTCTTCATAGTCAAGACGAAATCCGGGATGAAAAGACTCCCTCGGAAAGGCCACAATACCACATCTCGGGCCGCATGTTCAATTCACTACCCGATATGGGGGTTCACCAACTGCCACCCACTTGGTACCCTGGAAACGTGCCTACTCCAGTTGGTCATTCCTTAGGTGGGCTGGCAGTTTACCTGGCGGCGAGGTGGCCTCAGAAGGACTGGTTCCTCCTCGGCGCGGTCGTGGTCGCAGCGCTATTCCCCGATCTCGATTTCGCCATCCAGCCCTTCACCGGCCGAAGCTACCACCGTTACTTCTCTCACAGCCTGGGTTTCGCGGTGCTCTTTTCCGTAGCCGCTTACTTGCTCATGAAGACGGTCGGTAGGAAGTCGCCAGGACGCGACGCCGTGCTCATGGGAGTGGGATACGTTTCCCACATCGCCCTCGACCTTTTCTCGAACGACAGTCATCCGCCGTTCGGCGTCCAGCTCTTTTGGCCCCTTTCGGATGGGTTCGTCATTTCGCCGGTCCAAATTTTCCATGAGGTCTGGAGAGGGAACCTGGCCATTCTCTTCGGCCCGCACAATTGGATAACGGCGGGAATAGAATTCCTGGTCGTGCTCCCGCTAGCAGTTTTCTTGGGGTGGCTTCGCGGACGTCGACCTCAATCCGAGTAGGTGTAAAAGCCGCGACCGCTCTTTCGACCTAAGTAGCCTGCATCCACCATCTTCTTGAGAAGTGGACAGGGGCGATACTTCGGATCCCCGAAACCGTCATGTAGCACGTTCATGATGCTCAGGCAGACGTCAAGCCCGATGAAGTCGGCGAGCGTCAGGGGCCCCATCGGATGGTTCATCCCCAACTTCATGACCGTGTCGATTGCTTCGGGCGTGCCCACACCCTCCATGAGCGCGAAGATCGCTTCATTGATTAAAGGCATCAGCACACGATTGGAAACGAAGCCGGGCGCATCGTTGACCTCGACCGACGTCTTGCCAAGGTTTTCGGCGAGGCCGCGAGTAAGCTCGTACGTCCCGTCTGAAGTTGCGAGGCCGCGAATGATCTCGACGAGCTTCATGACCGGCACCGGGTTCATGAAATGCATGCCGATGAAACGGTCGGCGCGAGACGTCGTCGCAGCGAGCTTGGTGATAGAGATGGAAGACGTGTTCGAAGCGAGCACCACCTCCGGGCCGACGAGCTTATCGAGCGCACGGAAGAGCTCCTGCTTCGTCTCGAGGTCCTCGATGATGGCCTCGACGACAAAATCAGCGTCCTTGAGCCCGTCCAGGTCTAACCCCGAGCTGATTCGCTTCTTGGCGCTCTCGGCGACATCAGACGAAAGCTTTCCCTTGTCCACCATTCGCTTGAGATTGCGCTCGATGTTGGCGACGCCGCGCTCGACGAACTCCGTTTTGACGTCGCGGAGGTAGACGTCGAAGCCGGATTGCGCGAAGACCTGGGCGATGCCGTTGCCCATGGTGCCGGCGCCGATGACTCCGATTTTGCGTATGTTCACTAGTGCTCCCTTTACTTAGTGCGCGCGGGGCCCCACCCCCAAGCCCTGATGCTTCGTCGGCTTCGCGACGGCGCATCGGCTCAAGGCTGTGCTCGCGCCCAAAAGACACGGCCGCTTCCCTTGCGCGCCGCACGATGCTTCCGCAATTCCTCGCGGCCGACGGGCCTCCGGCCCGTTAGTGCGCGCGGGGCCCCACCCCCTGCGCCCTCACCCTACCCTCTCCCAAAGGGAGAGGGTAACTGCGGCCTTCGGCCCATTAGACTAATTCAACTGCTAAAGCCACGCCGTTGCCGCCGCCCAGACATAAAGCGGCGACGCCACGTTTCGCGTTCCGATCCTTCAGCGCGTAAAGCAGCGTCGTGAGAACGCGCGCACCGCTCGCGCCAATGGGATGGCCGATAGCCACCGCGCCACCGTTGACGTTGACCTTTGCGGGGTCGAGCTTCAACTCCTTGGTCACCGCGCACGCTTGGACGGCGAAGGCCTCGTTGAGCTCGATGAGATCGACGTCGTCCAACTTCCACCCGGTCTTTTCCATAAGCTTCTGGATGGCCGGCACCGGGGTCATCATGACCCACTCGGGCTCGAGACCGGAGACGGCCTGTCCCACGATGCGTGCAATGGGTTTGAGATCCATCTGGCGTACCTCGTTCGCCGAAGCAACCAATAGAGCGGCGGCGCCGTCGTTCATGCCAGGGGCGTTGCCGGCGGTGACGGTTCCGTCGGATTTGAAAACGGGCTTCAATTTCTGAAGCGCCTCGAGGGAGCTGTCCGCGCGCACTGACTCGTCGTTTTCGAGCAAGACTGGCTTGCCCTTCCGCTGAGGAATCGATACCGGAAGGATCTCGTCCTTGAACTTCCCTGCTTGAACAGCCTGCGCCGCTTTCTGATGGCTCCCGAGAGCGTACTCGTCCATCTCCCGGCGCCCGACCTCGTACTTCTCCGAAACCAGCTCACCGGTCATGCCCATGTGGTAATCGTTATAGATCTCCCAGAGGCCATCGTGGACGGTGGCGTCGATGAGCTGTCCGTGCCCGAGCCGCAACCCCTCGCGAGCCCCTGGAGACAGATAGGGCCCGTTGGACATCGACTCCATGCCTCCGGCAACGATAATGCCGGCGTCGCCCGCGGCAATCGCCTGCCGGGCCAACATGACGGCCTTCAGACCGGAACCGCATACCTTATTAATGGTCAACGCGCCTACCGCGGCTGGAAGTCCGGCTCCGAGAGCGGCCTGCCGGGCCGGATTCTGCCCCAACCCCGCGGAAACCACGTTGCCCATGATCACTTCATCGACCTGCTCTGGCTCGACTCCCGCCCGCGCCACCGCTTCCTTAACGACCATCGCACCGAGCTCCGTGGCCTTGAACCCTTTGAGAGCTCCGAGAAACTTGCCGCTTGGCGTACGAACGGCGCTAACGATAAATGACTCCTGCATCAACTCTTCTCCTTGCCAGCCCGACGTTTTTGAGCAGCCAGATAACGCGAGGCGGTTCCTATCATCGCGTCCCGAAGCCCGGTATCGCCGATACTTTCGGCCGCCTCGAGAATCGCGGACGAGGGCTCGACCGGCCCGAGGGCGGGCCGCGCCGGCTCCTCTGGCACTCTCGTCGAAAGCGGTTTGCCGTCGATCACGAAGCGAATCCGTTTGACGGCGCGGAATCCCATCGCCTTGTTCAAGCGCGGGCGAATCTCGTTCTGGAGTTTCATGATCATGCGCCCCCAAGCGACATCCTCGACCCGGACGGTTACGATCCCGTCGTGGAAGGAAGCCGGCTCCGAGCGCGCCGCCAGCTCGTCGCCTACCGCGGCGGCCCATTTAAGGCCGATCAGCTCCACCGAGAAGACACGGTCACGGCTTTGGGGCGGCAGCGCCTGCCGGATCAGCTCGGCAACCGAACGTGGACGACTCCTCATACCTCTATTATAAGCCTGCCCGACGGCACCACAGTAGCTATCGCTCTCCTCCCGTTTTCCTGATATAGTGTGCGCGCCTTCCGGAGGGGGGAGCGCGGGATTGCAATCCGGAGTCTTGAAATTCTTCCCTTTCACGAACCTATCCTTGAACACCATAACTCTCTCCTGCCCTAGGAACTCGAGGAGGACTCATGGCGCCAAATAAGCCAGACAAGCCAGATAAGGCAGATAAGAAAGAACCCCGTCCCACAAGCGGCGTGTCTCGCCGCGACTTCCTGAGGGGCAGCGCCGCAGGAGCAGTCAGTACCGGACTTCTTTCAGGCGGTCTGGTGGGAGCCGCGACGCAAACGGAGACCGCCGAGCAAGCTGTCGGTATCGCCGGTCCCGGCCCCATCCCGATGGCCTTCCGCATCAATGGAGACCGACACACCGTCAACTTGGAGCCACGCGTTACGCTCCTCGACGCGCTCCGGAACTACATGGACCTGACCGGAGCAAAGAAGGTCTGCGACCGTGCAACCTGCGGAGCCTGTACGGTTCTCCTGGATGGAAAACCCGTGTACGCCTGTTCGGTCCTGGCCATCGAAGCCCAGGGCAAAGAGATTCTAACCATCGAGGGACTGGGTACACCGGATCGCATGCACCCGCTCCAGTCCGCCTTCGTCGAAAACGACGCGCAGCAATGCGGCTTCTGCACTCCGGGCTTCGTCTTGGCGTGCAAAGCCTTCTTGGACAAGAACAGCGACCCCACCATGGAGCAGATAGAAAAAGGCCTGGGAGGCAACTTGTGTCGCTGCGGGACCTACATGGGAATCCGCCAAGCCGTCCTGGATGTTGCAGGAAAAGGAGCGACCAATGGCTGAGTACACATGGCCAGAAGCCAAAGATCGATCTCTCATCGGAAAGAGAATCACCAGGCTGGACGGGCCGCTCAAGTCGACCGGAACGGCCAAGTACTCCTTCGACGTGAATCGGCCCGGGATGCTCTTCGCCAAAGTCCTCCGCTCCCCACACGCCCACGCACGCATCACGAGCATCGATGTCTCGGCTGCGAAGGCGATGCCGGGCGTCAAGGCAGTAAGAGTGATTCAAGATGCCGGCGCAGAGATCCAATGGTCTCTCGATGAAGTTGCGGTCGTGGCCGCCACCACCGAAGACATCGCCCAGGATGCCGTCGCGGCCATCCAAGTCGAATATGAAGTGCTGCCACACTTCGTAAACGAAGAGGCCCTCACCGCGGCGCCGGAGACGAAACCGGCCCAGGAAGAGACGACAGGAGATCCAGCCACGGCGATGGCCGCCGCGGAAGTCAAGACCAAGGGTGAGTACGGGACCGCGATGATCGCTCACTGCTGCCTCGAATCGCACGGGCAAGTGGCCGAGTGGACCGATGCGGAGCACGTGACGGTCTGGGCCTCGACTCAAAACGTCTCTGGGATACCAGGGCAGATTGCCGAGAAGGTCGGCATTCCCGCCGCGAACGTACGCTGCATCACCCCGTTCATGGGTGGCGGGTTCGGCAGCAAGTTCAGCGCCGATCGCTGGGGCATCGAAGGCGTCGAGCTGGCGAGAGAGGCCGGCGCCCCGGTGAAACTGATGCTGGAGCGGGACGCCGAGATCGCGGTGGCAGGAGGCCGACCGTCGGCGTTTGCAGAAGTCGAAGTCGGAGCCTCCCGAGATGGGACGGTCACCGCATGGTCGTCCAAGTCTTGGGGTACCGGCGGCGTGGGAGGCTCGGGAACTCCCCCCATTCCCTACGTCTTCAAGTTCGAGAACCAGACCCACCAGCACACCTCGGTGCCGACCAACGTCGGCGCATCTCGTGCGTGGCGGGCACCCAACCACCCGCAGGGCTGTCTCATCACGATGTCGGCCCTCGAAGACATGGCCGCCAAGCTGAACATGGATCCGCTCGACCTCTTCAGGAAAAACATCTCCACCGCCGGCGAGAGGGCCTCGGTATACGAAGAGGAGCTAGGGAAAGCGGCCGAGCTGATCGACTGGAAACGCAACTGGCACCCCCGTGGGGCTGGAAGCGGTCAGGTGAGAAGAGGCCTGGGACTTGCACTGCACACCTGGGGCGGACGAGCGCACCGCAGCAACTGCGAAGTCATCGTCTACCCGGATGGTCTGGTCGAAGCGAAGCTCGGGAGCCAGGACTTGGGTACGGGGACGATCACGGTGATCGCGATCGTCCTAGCCGAGACGTTCGGCATTCCGCTCCAGTGGACGAAGGTCGCTCTCGGCGATAGCCACTATCCGGCCTCGGGTCCCTCCGGAGGAAGCACGACTGTGGGCGGCGTGAGCTCGTCGACGCGTCGGGGAGCCATGGACGCACGACAACAGCTCTTCGAGCGCGTCGCTCCGTACCTCGAGGCAACCGCCGATGAGCTGGAAGCCAAGGACGGATCGGTCCGGGTCAAGGGCGCTCCTAACCGGAGCATGACCTGGAAGGAAGCCGCGGCCAAGCTCGGCGTCAACCCCATCACCGCATCCGGCAGCAACCCCGGTCCGGGGAAACTCAACGACAGCGGTGTGGGCGGCGTCCAAATGGCGGATGTTTCGGTCGACATGGAAACCGGCGTGGTCAAGATCAATAAGATGGTGGCGGTTCAAGACTGTGGCCTCATCATCAATATAAAGACCGCCGAGAGCCAGGTCTACGGCGCGCTTATCATGGGAGTCACCTATGCGCTCACCGAGGAGAAGATCTTCGACCCCGTGACCGGCCAGCTGCTGAACGGCGACATGGAGTTCTACAAGCTGGCGGGAATCGGCGACGTCGGTGAGCTCGTCGTTCACATGATGACGGGCCCGGGCTACGACGAGCGAGGCGTCATCGGGCTCGGTGAGCCTCCGGTCATTTCTCCGGGAGCGGCCATCTCGAATGCGGTAGCCAACGCCATCGGCGTCCGCGTACCGAACTTGCCTTTGACGGCCAATCGGGTCATTGCGGCTTTGGAAAAAGGAGGGGTGAGCTGATGAACGCCTTTGAGTATGCAAGTCCCTCGACCAAAAAGGACGCGGTAGAGCTCCTTTCCGAAAAACCCGACAAGACAGTCGTGCTGGCCGGCGGCACGGATCTGCTGAGCCTGATGAAGGACAACGTGGCGGCGCCGGAGCGCGTGGTCAACATCAAGTCGATCGACGAGCTCGGCGGAATCAGCTACGACACCAATCACGGGCTGCGCATCGGAGCGCTGGTCACGTTGGACGAGCTCGTTGGGGACGCGCAGGTGCAAGAAGACTACCCGTCACTCGTGCAGGCGATCGACGGAATCCGAAGCCCGCAACTCCAAAGCACGGGCACGGTGACCGGTGAGCTCTGTCAACGTCCCCGCTGCTGGTATTACCGGAGCGGCTTTGGACTGCTCGCCATGCAAAACGGCAAGTCCATGGTGCTGGAGGGAGACAACCGCTACCACGCCATCCTCGGTAACGCGGGCCCGGCTTACTTCGTCAACCCCTCGAGCATGGCGCCGGCACTCATTGCTCTCGGGGCCTACCTCAAGATCTATGGGCCCAACGGCGAGCGAGACGCTCCGCTCGAAAAGTTCTATCGCGTCCCGAAAACGGATGGAGAAAAGGAATACAACTTGGCGTCGAACGAAATCGTGACCGACATCCTGCTCCCACCCGTCGAGGGCCACGCCAATGCGACGTATGAGGTTCGCCAGAAGGAAGCGTTGGATTGGCCGCTCGCCGCGGCGGCGGTGTCGCTCGAGATACGAGGGGGCAAAGTGCGAGCGGCACGGGTGGTTCTCGGGCATGTCGCGCCCACGCCATGGGCTTCCTCCGCAGCCGAGAAAGCTATCACGGGGAAGACGCCCGACGAGGCCAATGCCGAGAAGGCCGGCCAAGCGGCGGTCCAGGGGGCGAAGCCGCTCAGCATGAACGGCTACAAGGTTCGACTGGCCCGGGTGGCGGTGAAGCGAGCCATCCTACGGGCAGGCGGGAAGGAGGTTTAAGATGGCCATGGACTTCGTGTCGACCGCTCGACAATCTCAGCTGGCTCAGCAGGCTCAGCAGTGCCAGCGTCTTCGCTCGAAGGGCATGTTCATCGAAGTGGAGCCCGATCCGACGGTGACCCACACCAGCGACGGGTTCTTCTGGTGTACCCACACCATGAACTGCCTCGGCCCGGACGGCCAAGTGGCGGATCGTGACTCCTGCCAAGCCGGCCGGAGGTGCTTCGAAGCGCGCTAGTTATTTTGCTAATATAGGTCTAAGCAATTCTGGCTGAAAGGAGTGTCTCAATGAAGAGGATGTTCTTGGCTTTCGCACTTGCCGTGCTATTGGTGCCGGTGGCGGTCAGCGCAAACGGCGGTATTCGCGGTGACTATCTCGAGATCCGAACCTCGGATGTCTACACCGGACCCTGCTTCGCCAACGCCGAGGTGAACTTGACCGGCCGCGAGGCCGTCATCGCTTGGAAGGTACGCGAGGGTAGCTGGCAGGGCGTGAACCTCGCGGGGCTGACCGTTGTCGCGGTCGTGAAGGCCAAGTCGACTCTGGGCGATCCGTACGAGAATCCCTACCCGGCGCGCTCCGTCATCATCGTCGACGAGAATGCAGACTCGCAGCAAGAGAGGGCGCTCGTGGACTTCGCTCGTTCCGCAGGTGGCGAGCTCCTGGCAAACGTCGTGAAAATCAACAAGACGACGATCGAAACGGACTTCGGCGGCGAACAAGGGCACGCAAGTGTCAAAGCCGGCGAGCTCGTCGATCTGAAGACTCGCGCCTTGAACGACAAGGATCACATGTGTGGGAACGAGATCGTTTATTATCCGCCGCTGACCGAAGTTTCGAACGCGATCCCGGCGTACACGCTCGCTCATGCCTTTCGGGGCGACGAGCTGAACTCAACCTGGAGCTGCCCCCTCAAAAGGAGCGCTTTCGTGGCCGAGTTCTCGCGGTAGGTAGGACGTCTTTAGAAACACCTGGGCTCACCCTTTGGGTGAGCCCTTTTTTTGAGAAGAGGACTCACATGCGCTTAAGTACTCTCATGGGTATCATCCTGGTCGCGTGCGTCACCACCGCGTTCGCAGCCGAGCCAAGCCTGACATCCATCGAAGAAGCTCCCCCCGACGAGGCCTCTGCCGCGGTTCGCGAATCCCTCGGAAGCCAAGCGTTCCGCATCCTTTCGGGTGAGAAGGTTCTCATGGAGCTCTGGTTGCGAAGCGAGATCCCGGTGAAGGAGCAGAGCGGCAGCGGTGATCTCGGTGTAAGCTTCGGGGATCTCAAGCCAGGGACGCTGATCGGGGTGGTTCACTTCCCGGAAGAGTGGGCGGACTACAAGAACAATCCGATCAGCGCGGGCGTTTATACGCTGAGATACGGAATCCAACCCGCGGATGGCAACCACATGGGGGTCTCGCAGTACCGCGATTTTGTGTTGTTGCTGCCAGTGGCCTCGGACGCGGAGGTCGAAACATCTCTTGGGCAAGCTGAGCTGGTGGTGCAGAGCTACGCCTCCACCGGAAAACCGCACCCGGGAGTTATGGGACTCTTTCCACTCTATGAAGACGCCCCGGAGCCTAAGCTGATACGGAACGAAATGGATCAGTGGACGCTCGCCGTCGACCGCGGCGCCCTGAAGATGGGCCTCGTCGTCGAGGGCCACGGCGAGCTGGAGGGCTAACGAAACTGATTGGAGCCCTCATCCTCGCGGCCGGTGAGTCCCGCCGCATGGGCTCACCGAAACCTCTACTGCCTTTCGGTGAGACGACCTTTCTCGGTCATCTGCTCGAACAATTCCTCACCTCCCGAGCCAGCCCTGTGGTGGTCGTTCTCGGCCACGAAGCCGATGCGGTTCTCGCCCAAGTGCCGCTCGGCGAGGCCGGTGCGGTGGTGAACCCGGATTACCGCCAAGGCATGCTATCCACGATCCGTGCGGGGTTGCGGGCGCTTCAGCACGAGTCGGTTGCGGGCGCGCTCATATGCCCGGTTGACCATCCTCAAGTCAGCGCCGCTTTGGTCGATCTTCTCATTGGCCGATTCGAAGAAACCAAGGCGCCCATCGTGATTCCCGTACATCACGGACGCCGCGGCCACCCCGTGCTTTTTTCTCAGACGCTTTTCGAAGAAATCCAGGACGCGCCGGACAAGGTAGGTGCCCGACAGGTGGTCTGGGACCACGCAAACGAACTACTAGAGGTCTCGACCGAAGATCGGGGTATCATCGCGGATATCGATACCCCCGAGCAGTACAAGGATCTTATGGGCTCGTGATGACAGCCCCCTAGGAGGACATGTGGCACGTACTCTCGCCGACTTAACCCTCAGACTGACGCGGGAGCTCTCGATGCTCCAAGCTCGTTGCGCCAAGGAGGTCGATCAGGTGGAGCGATCGCGCGACCGAGCGCTGGCGAAGATCGGCTCCCTCGAGGGCGCCCTCAAACGCTATGACGCGGGGCTAGCCAAAGCGAAAGAGACGCAATGGAAGGCCGCGCAGAAGGCCAATGACATCCGCGACAAGGAGACCTCCGCCTCCGAAGAGGCCCGCGGTCCGGCCATGACGAGGGCGGAACGGAAATACCGTCAGGCGAATGTTCAGGCTTTCAGAGGCAGGGATAGAACCCTCCGCAAAGCGAAAGCGGCTCGCCAGACCGATCGCCGGAAAACACGGGGGCGTCCACTGTCGCAGCATCGTGCCATTCGAAAGGCGGCCGACCGGGCTTTCGAGGAGGCGGTCGAAGAAGCGCGAGAGTCCTATCAGACCTCCATAGAGAAGACACGCCTCGCGTATCAGTCGGCGCTCCAGAAGATTCTGGAGGACGAAAGGCTCGCCGTCGAGAAGGCGACTCGCAAGGCAGATCGTGTGGTCTCGAACGCGGCGGTGGCCTACGAGCGGGCCATGGCCTTCGAAGAGGCCAGGATGAGGAGACAAACCAGCAAAGATGAGAAAGCGCGCGGTGTTCAGGAACAATTCGATCGTCGACTCTCGCAAATCTTGAGGAGCTGCGACCGAAAAAAAGAAGTGCTCTTCAGAAAATTCTCCCAGGACCGCAAGAAGCTCAAGGCCTGACAACTTGACAACCTGACGACTCGACGACTCGACGACTCGACGACGACCAGGGCGTGAAAAACTCCTCCTTGATCCTGGCCTCGACCTCTCCCCGCCGGAGCTTTTACCTCAAGCAACTCGGCGTCTCCTTCCGGAAAGCCGTTCCGAACGTGGAGGAGCGCCCCTTCCGCGGTGAAGCGCCGCGCGCCTTCGTCCGGCGTATGGCTCTAGAGAAAGCCCGCGACGTCGCCAAGCGCCGGCCGCGCGACTGGGTGTTGGCTGCGGACACCGTTGTGATCTTGGACGGACACATTTTTGGAAAACCGAAAGACGAACGTCACGCCCGGCGAATGCTGCGAAGACTCTCTGGTCGCGCCCATCAAGTCATGAGCGGGATGGCGTTGGTGTCACAATCCGCGGGTCGCGCGCTTTCGAGAGTTTCGCTCACGCAAGTCCGATTACGAGAGATCGGACCGGACGAGATCCGGTGGTATGTACAAACCGGCGAGCCTGCCGACAAGGCGGGGGCCTATGCGATTCAAGGCAAGGGTGGGATCTTCATCAAGGGCATCACCGGCTCGCCGTCGAACGTCGCCGGTTTTCCGGTCGAAGTGTTCTACGAGCTGATGCAAAAGGCGGGCCTTAGACTATCCTAAGTGTCCCGTCTCTCCTTCGATTCCCGCGAGCCAGGGAGATATCTCCTCCAGCAGATTGAAGTCGTGGTTGATGAGACAAACATGCCCATAACCGCGAAGCACCTTGACGGTCGCCCTCGGCATGCGGGCCGCCATGAAGTGGGCCTCTTCGACCGACGGGACGAGATGATCTTGATCGCCGGCGAGAAAAAGAGTGGGCACCCCGATCTCCCTCAGCCGCTCTCGAAGATCGTAGGTCTGAAGGATCTCCAGACGGCGGATGTAACCTCTCCGACCGACGGCGCGGGTGCGCTCAGAAAACTCCGACAAATCCGCGGGCAAGGTGTGAGCCGAGTGGAGCCGTGAGCGAGTGAGCCGTCGGACTAGGTTCATCGTTCCCCAAGGTACGACTCGCAAGAGAGGTGGGGCCAAGCGCATCCGCCACCGCTTCCGAATGGCTGGAAACGAGTTCAAGATGACGAGCCCGCGCAGCTTCTCCGGATGAGCGAGCCCGAAGCTCAGACTGAGGGCTCCCCCGAAAGACTCCCCGAAAAGCAAGACCTTCTCGTTACCGCCTACTCTCCCTACGAGCTCGTACAAGCGTTGGACTAAGGAATCCATGGTGCGCTTGGAGTCGTCCGGCAAAGGAAATGTGACGACTCGGAACTGCTTCGCCAACAGCGGGATTTGCCGATAAAACAGGAGCGCCGTGCCATCGAGCCCCGGGACCAAGATTAGAGGCGGCCCCTCGCCCTCCTCGCGATAACCTCCTAGATTCGCTGGCACGTTCCCATCTTCAACAATTCGTCCACGGTATTGTCACAAGTTACCGACATGTAGTCCATAGTGTGACCCACAGGTCTTGAACAGGGTTTTCCACAGCGCCATTCACCCTCTCCCAGAGGGAGAGGGAGTAACGGATGGAAGCCAGCGTCTAATATCGTCACCCGGAAGCCAGTTGTGTTCGACCAGCCGGGGCCCCTTTTCCGTGAAACGAAGGGCGCTCACCGACGCGTTTTCGGCCGAAAGCCTCCGGTAGTCGGCGATGGGCATCGAAAGATAGTGGGCCAAGATGACCCGGAGCGGGTCGCCGTGGGATACGAGAACGACGTTCTGGCCTTCGTTTTCCACGCGAAGACGCTCGGTCACTGCCACCATGCGTTCTTGCACGTCCACAATCGACTCGATCGCGTCGCACTCATAGGTGGGGTCTTCGAGGACTCTTTCGAGGTCGGGGTCACCGCGCACCTCACCTAAAAGTTTGCCTTGCCACCTGCCGAGCCACACCTCGTCGATACCCGGCTCGGTCTCGACGGCTAGGCCGAGCCCATCGGCAATGGGCGCCGCCGTCTCGAGCGCACGCTGCTGGGGGCTCGAGACCACCCTTGCGATGGGAAGCACGGCGAGGATCTCGGCAAGGGTGGCAACCTGCTTGCGACCGCGGGCGTTCAGTCCTATATCGATACGGCCAAGCAGCCTCCCCTCCTCGTTCCAATCGGTGAGACCGTGTCGCACCAACAGAAGATTCAACGGCGAGGGTCCTGCTGTGAGGCGGGCTCGTAGTGAATGGTGATTTCGGCGTGACCGTAGCGTTCCATGATCATTTCCTCGAGCCGCTCAGTGAGGTCATGCGCTTCGCGGAGATCGTTCTCGGTGACGAAGAGCGTCAGTTCCACGAACTTCCGACCTCCGTGTAAACGGCTTCGGATATCCTCCACACCGACGACGCGCGGCAGTCCGATGGCCATCTTGCGAATCGCCTCCGCGTCCACGGCGGCGGCATCGAGCAGGGTGGGAACCGTTTTCTGCAGTATCTGGAAACCACTCCAAGCGATAAACGCGGAGATGAACAGGGCCAAGATCGCGTCCCAAGACAGATAGCCCTTCATCACAAGAGGAAGCCCCGCTAGCACCGCTATCGTCACCAGGACATCGCTTTGCGTATGGACCGCATCGGCGTACAAGAATTCGCTCGAATAACGACGCGCCGCCCGTTTCTCATAGATCACGACGAACACGTTGACGATCAGCGACCCGACCATGACCGCGAAGGTCGCGCCGGTGATCTCGAACGTGGGAGGCGTGTCCACGAACAAGCGACCGATTGCTTGTTTTCCGACCTCATAGCATGTAATAAACATGAACCCGGCGATGCAGAACGCACCGAGTGTCTCGATCTTCCCGTGGCCGTAGGGGTGGCCGGCATCAGGTTCTTTGGCGGCTAGACGCAGCAAGACGAGCCCGACGACATTGTTGATAGCATCGACGGACGAGTGCAGGCCGTCGGAGATGACCGCCAAGGAATGAGACATGATCCCGGCAGTGAGCTTGGCGAGGCTCACCGCGAGGTTCAGGAAGAGGATGCGATAGAGGACACGTCGAGTGCCGGCTCGCCGAGGGCCATCTTCGATAGGGGACATTTGGAGGAAGGTGGGACTCCGACCCGATCAACTACGATGCGCTTCGCACCTCGGAGCTCAGCACTCGTACTTGGAAGCTTTCCAGGTTCTTCATCTTCTTCCGGAAGACGCCCGTAAATTCGAGCCCGCTCGCGTCTTGGAGAAGCACGAGAAAACTTTCCTTACCCGGCTCGAGAGGGACGGGGAAGGAACGGGACACAGCATTCAACCAACGAGGGAACTCCCCGGAACCTTCGTTCACCTGGTAGAGCATGCGCACCAGGACACGCTTGTCCGTCGAGCTTTCCGGTAGTCCGAGCACCAGAACCACACCTTTGTCGGCTCCCTCCCCCGTTTCCTCGAAGCCGCAGGTATAGCCGTCGCTCGTGGATATGACCCGTGTGTCACCGGGAGTAAAAGTAAAGGAGTTGAATTTGGTCTCTTTGTCCACCGTATCGTACTTGTCGTCGAGGAGCAGCGCCGCTTCTTCCCCACCGACAAAAACGCGGAGGCGAATGCGCGTGTCGGCTGGCTCGGTGTCCGAGCCGGTGAACGCGTACCAGAAGGAATCCCCTCGGATGTCCAGAGCGATCACCGACCGGCCCTCGGGCCGCGGGGCTCGTTTGACCGGCTTTGGCGCCGGCGGTTCGGTCGTAGAGGATGCTTTTTTCGGCGGCGTCTCCTTCTCCGGCGGTTTCTCTGCAGCCGGCTCTGCGCCCTGGTAGTCGATCTGCTTGATGTCGGTCTTCGGAATGACCAAGTTGCCGTAGGTGGTCTTCAGAGTGATGGCACGCTCGCTAGCCCCTATCACAGACCCGTGGAGGACGTCACCATTATGGAGGTAGATTACCTCCGCGATGCCCGAGGCGGGTAGAAGGAGAATGGTCGCGAGCGCCAATATCGCGACGAGCCCACTCCAGTGTCTTGAATCGAACGATTTATCTTGCGCCAAGTTCCTTCTCCTGAGCGACTTCTAGTCGCGCCGCCCGCCTATTATATCTCGAACCGTCCGCCAAGCTCCTCGGCGTGAGGTGACCCCCTTCTCGAGATGGCGTGGTAGAATGCCCGCCCGCCGGATAGCTTGAATGGAATCTCAGGACATTACCGCACTGCTCCTAAGCTACGCCTACCTTCTGGGCCTACTCTTGGCCGCGGTGACGGCGCACCGATACCTTAGTGTCAAGAGCATCTTCACCCGGAAGCTCGTGATCGTCGGCACCGGCATGTGGTCGATCGTGGCGGTGAGACTCTTCTCGTCCTGGGAATGGGCCATCGTACCGCCCCTAACACTCGCTTTTCTTTACTACCTCTCCTACCGCTTCGACCTTGTCGAGGCGATTGAGGACTCCCAGCGGGTCAACATGGGATTGGTCTTCTTCCCTATCGCCATCGCTTTGTTGCTGGGCTTGTTCTGGCGACCGGGCTCGGGGCAGGATGCCGGCCACGTTGCGGTGGCGGCGTTGATGGCGGCGACGTGGGGTGACACCGTGGCCGCTTTGATCGGGCGCCGATACGGAACTAGACGCTATCGTATGCTGGGCCACCGCCGAACGATGGAAGGAACGCTGGCTTTGTTCTTCGTATCCGGCGTCGCCATGGCCCCCGTTTTGGCGACCATGGGGGCAATGGACTGGCACCAATCGGTGGCGTTCGCTCTCATAGCGGCGACCGTCGTGGCCCTGATTGAGATCGTCTCCTTTTACGGGAGCGACAATCTCACGATTCCTCTCGCCGCGGCCGTCACTCTATCCCTGCTGACCCGGCTCACTTGAGCCGAGGGCGACCGAACTTCAGAAGCGTTCGACCTCGACGCTCTCCACTTCTGGAACCGCCTCGGCGGCCAGGAGCACGGTGCTGCTGATAGGAAGGTAGGCTTCATACATCTTGTCCTTCACTTCCAGGGAAACGTTGTAGTACCCCTGCTCTTTGACGTCCAAGAGCCTTCCCTTCGCGCCCTTCACGCCCAAGGCGTCGTTGTAGACACGGATTGCATCGCCAGCGTCCATCGAACACTCCTTTGGTTAGAGGTGAGTTAGTTCATTGTAAGGTAGGCACTCGGACCCGTCAACCGCTTGAGGTAAAAGGCATTAGACAGGAGTAGACAGGCCCCGGCTCACGGGCAACGCTGCTTGAGCGGCGGTATTCCTCCATCATGTCTTTCCCGTAGTCGCGTTCCGCCAGGAAGTGATTGTGGGTGGGGCACATCATGTAGACGTTCTCAGGGCTGTGATCGCCGCCGCGGGCAAAGGGCTGGCGGTGGTGGAACTGGAGTTTGTGGCGTTCGCTGCAGCGCCTACCGCGTGAGTCTACGAAAGCGCACTGGTTTCCGTCCCGCTCGCTAACGGCGCGTCTCACCGGGGCCGGGATGTAACGTGACGACGGCGATGTGTCGGCTTCCTCGAGAGCCTGTCTCGGCGCCCTTGTCTTTCCAAAGCGCCTCGACTCAAGTCGCTCGAGCTTCTCAGTCACGGCTTCTTCAATGATCGCGGCCAGGTCGCCTTCCGGCATGAGGCCACGCAGGCGCTCTATCTTGTCTTTCAGCTCTGCGCTGGCCGTGAATTGGACCTTGTAGCGGGCAGGTGCCAGGGGTTCCACGGGCCTCGGCCCCTGGGGCTTCGGGGCGGGAACTAGGTCCGGACCGAGTTGCGGAGTGGCGCTCGGTCTTGCTTTCTCGCGACGCGCAGGTAGCTTGCGCATTACCGCCGGCACATCTGGCTTGGGAGAAAGCTCGGTCACCAGCTCTTCGATCTCCCGTTTGAATTTGTGGGCCGCACGAGCCAGAAGCGTTTCTCGATTGGCCTCGGTGAGGTGCGGCGCTAGCTTCGCAATACCACTCAGGTGAAGACGCCCGTCAGCTAGCATTGTCAACAACACCGGATGCCTCCGGGACGCGCGCCCTACCGCAATGCGCAAATACGCCTCGTGCTCCGACAGGCGCAACTTCTCCGTGCAATACGTAAACATCGACGAGCAAGCTTCCCGGGCGTAGAGGCGCCGCTCGTCTACCTCGGCAATATGTGCGACTAACTCTGACTCGACGCGTCGTGATTGCTGCACTAGCCCAGACAAGCGGCGGAGTAGCTCGTCATCGGAAATCGATTTCAATACCTTGCTAAACATGTGTCGTCCCCCCTCAAGACTAATATAACAACGCACTTTTTTTGGCCTTGAGACGGCGTGAGTCGGGAGGAACGTGCTTCGACGAAGTTTTTGTCTCGAAGCTCCTAGGCGCTGACTAGAGCGTCAACGTACGCTTCAGAGATGGTACTGCGAAGGTATTAGAAAGGTCCGTAAAACTTGTTGTGGAATTCTGTCAAGAGAAAAATTCAATTTTTTTTCTTGGAAAGACACTGCCGGATGATGTCGAGGCCGGCATCGATGTCCTCTCGACTCACCACGAGCGACGGGCGGAAGCGCAACGAACGGGCCCCGCAACCGAGAATGAGCAATCGGTTCTCGTACGCATCATCCCGAAGCCGATCGCGCGTGGTCCGATCGGGGAGGTCGAAGGCGCACATCAAACCCCGGCCCCGCACGTTCGAGACTAGCTCGGGAAACTCCGCCGGGAGCTCCTCGAGCGCCGCCAGAAGGTAAGAACCGACCGTTGCCGCGTTGTCGACGAGCCGCTCCTCATCGATGATCTCGAGGTACCGCTGGAATCGAACCATGTCGGTGAGGTTCCCTCCCCAGGTGGAATTGATTCGAGCCGACTCGGCAAAGACGTTCTTCTCAACCTCGTCGAGGCGTGGGCCGGCCAGAACGCCGCAAACCTGGGCCTTCTTTCCGAAGCAAAGCACGTCGGGCTGAACACCGAAATGCTGATGGGCCCACATCTTTCCGGTGAGCCCTACGCCGGTCTGCACCTCGTCGACGATGAAGAGGAATTCGTTATCGTCGGCCAGGTCACGAATCTGCTGGAAGAACTCCTTGCGAAAGTGGTTATCTCCCCCTTCTCCCTGGATGGGCTCGATGATGATCCCGGCAAGGTCGTCCGGGTTGTCGTGAAGCGCTTGCTTGATCTGCTCGACGGCTTGCCGCTCCAGCTCAACCACCGACCTCTCGGACTCCTCGTCCAACGGAAAGTGGATCTTGGGGTTGACGATTCGAGGCCAAGAAAATTTAGGGAAATACTGAATCTTCCGCGGGTCGGCGGTGTTGGTCATTGAAATGGAATAACCGGTGCGCCCGTGGAACGCCTCCCGGAAGTGTATGATCTGCTGACCGCGTTCCCCGGAAATACCTTTTTGGATATTCTTCCGTACCTTCCAATCGAAAGCGGCCTTGAGGCCGTTCTCCACGGCGACCGTCCCGCCGGCGACGAGAAATAAGTGAGGAAGATATTCGGGGATGGCGACTCGGGCAAAGGTCTCGACGAACTCGGCCATCTCGACGGTATAGACGTCGGAATTGGTGGGTTTGTGGATGGCCACTCGCGCCATTTTGTTGCGAAACGATTCCTCTGTGACACGGGGATGATTGAGCCCCACCGGGTTGCTCGCAAAGAATGAGAAGAAATCTAGGAATTTCGTGCCGGACAGCGCGTCGAAAAGATACACCCCCTGGCTGCGCTCGAGATCGAGCACCAGGTCGTATCCGTCGGCGAGCAGATGCTTCGCTAATATGCCGTGCACGTCGCCCGGCCCTATCTTCTTGGACTTCGTATTGACCATGGGGAATCCTTTATTTTACCACCCGGTCGAAACCACAGCCAGGGTGCGCCTCCTTGACGCGGCGAGAGCCCCGTCCCTATAATCCCCTCGGCCCTATCGATGCGTGAAAACCCAACAGACTAGCGAGGAACCCGTGAGCAGCGACTCATTCGATGAGGTGGACGATATCGGTTTTCTAAGCGACGTCGACCTCTTCCGAAACATGCCCGAGGAAGTACTCCGCACGGTCTCGGCCCAGGCCAGGACCGTGACGTACAACGCGGGCGAGACGGTCGTCAAAAAGGGCGGCGCGGGTGATCGTGTGTTCGTCGTGAAGAGCGGGATGGTCGAGGTGGTAAGCCCAACCGACTCGAAGGATACCGATGAGGCTCCCCCGCTCGTCTACCTAGGCAAGGGCGAATGCTTTGGTGAGCTCTCCATCCTGACTGAGTCTCCCCGACACGCGGATGTTCGGGTGCCCGAGGAAGCTCAGTTGATGATCATCGAGCATGCGCTTTTCAATGAGCTGGTGAAGAACTACCCGGGCTTCGCCAGTCAGTTGTGCGTTATCTTGGCGCACCGCCTGGTCAAGCTGCTTCAAGGCCTTCCCATGGACGACAAGAAGGAGCTTCAGGGAAACCTCCAGTTCTTCGACTTGGCCACCGTCGTCCAGACACTGATCTCTTCTGGCCAAACAGGCGTCATGACCCTGGCCTTGGCCCGCGAGCCGATAGCGAAACTCACGTTTCATAGCGGCAATATCTTCCGCGCCAGTTATGCGAAGCGGAGCGGCGATGAGGCCGTCCATCATCTCTTTCAAGTGCCGACGCAGGCGGATTTCCGCTTCTCGAGCACCCATGATGAAAACATAGAGGCGGGCCCGGATCCCGGAATCACCGTCCCCGCCATGGCTCTCATGATGGACTCGGTCCGCCTGCAAGACGAGCTGTCCGTCTTGCGAGAGCAGCTACCCCCGGAAGGCACGAGCCTCAAGCGGGGCGACTCCAACAATTTCACGCCTCCGGGCAATAATGAAGCCGAGAAAACGGCGCAGGCACTCTGGACACGCCTCGAGAAACCGGCGACGGTCGGCCAGCTCATGGATGAATCTACGAGTTGCTATTATCATGCCGCTCTCGCGTTGATCGGATTATTGGAATCGAAGCGGGTTCAGCCAGCGTAGCACTCGAGAGGAGACTCATGAGGATTCCCCTTCTTCTGTCGCTTGTCACGTTGCTAGCCGGTCTCGCGCCCGCCCGGTCTCAAAGCGCCCAGGAAATCGAAGCCTCCGAAACCACGGGGGCCCCCGGTGACCTTTCCTTCCCCATTCCCGAAAACTTGGTGCTCGATCTCCGAGTCTTCGAATCACGAACCGAATTCCCCGATTACGACGCGATGGGAAGCCTGAGCTTCTTCATCAATACCGACGGGCGAACGGTCAGCGCAACGCAATGGCCCGGCACCCTTGCCAAGAAAGTGGAGGATACCTTCCTCGCCGCATTGATCTACGACACCGCGCCGGTGGTGGACGGCGTCAGCCGCTTCGAGTGGAGCAAGGGTTCTCGAAGCATCAAGACCGAGATTCGCATCGAGGGGTTCCATCCGGCGGGAACTTTCAAAGCCCAGCTCGAATCTCAGTTCGCGCGGGGTAGCCGTACGATGAAAGAGCTGTCGCGCGAGCTCGAGCTACAGATGAAACGGACGACGGTTTGGAGCGCTAGTGAGCTCGAGATAGCCGCCACCGATTACATCTCACACTTCCGCGAGTACAAGGATCGCGACAATCGGGGTCAGCTCTACGAGATGCTGCGCCCTTACACCTTTTTCTTGCTCCTCGCGGTGACGCCCCGCGTCCTGACCGCAGAAGAAGCCGTTCCGTCTCGAACGCTATCGCTTCCGGCCGATGCCGAGCTGCCGCTCTTGCAAAACCCGACCGGCTTTCCCCTACAGGGAACCATTGTGCTGGAGTTCGGCGTCGATGAATCCGGGGCGCCGGTGAACCCGCAGGTCCTCCGCTCGACGCTGCCCGAGGCCAACATTCAGGTGCTCGAGCAATCGACTCTGTGGCGGTTTCCGAATTCAGAAGACCCAGGCCGCGGTGAGCTAGAAATAAAGCTCGAAGTTCCCTAAAGCGCGCGCACTCCTGGCGTATAGCAGGCTTAAGCTGTTCCAGCGGCAGGCCTTAGCTTTTTGACTCACTCCAAATCTCATGCTAACTTGCTGACCAGGGCATGGAAACAACTCTTTCTCAGGACCAATTAGTTCTGGTCACTCTCCTCGTCAAGCTCGGGGTGATGGCGTCCATCGCCAGCCTTCTAGGCCGCTTTGAAGCCTTCAAGCGGCTGCTTCAGCGCGAGGAGCTGACGCTCACCGAGAAGTGGATCTTTGCTTTGTTCGCCGGCATGCTGCTCTCCACCGGAGTTGGCATTCGAATTCTCCTGAACTACAACGCCGCCGACCTTTCATTGTCGGGAACTCTTCTGATCGGGCTGCTGGCGGGACCCATCGCCGGAGCGGCGGTCGGATTGATGGTGGGGGCCCCGGCAATAGGCCACGGCGAGTTCATGGCCTTGCCGCTCGGCGTCCTCTACGGTGTCGCAGGAGGCATCGTTCGCGAGCTCTGTCGCAAGGAAGACATCTGGAGTTTTTCTCCGCTGATCTTTCTCAACCTTTACCGCATTGGTAAGACCGCCATCCGCGACCGCATCTTCGATTGGCAGGTCGTGATCTTCGGAGTGACGGTAGCACTGGAGTCTCTTAGGATCTTCGTCGGCTCGGAGCTACTACCCGGGACCGTTTTCTACTTGGGCTCCAACAACGCATGGGTGATGTTGGCCATCTATATCTCGACACTTTCGTGTCTCGGCATCCCGCTCAAGATTTGGAACAACATCCGACTGGAACAGAAACTTCGGGACCGCGAGGTCCTGGTCGTACGGGCGCGACTCAAGGCCCTATCCAGCCAGATGAATCCCCATTTTCTGTTTAACACCTTAAATTCTGTGGCTTCGGCCATACGCACCGACCCGGAAGTGGCGAGGGGCTTGATCCGAAAGCTCTCCAGCATCCTTCGAAAGCTCACCCAGGAACAGGAAAACTTCATTCCCCTACGGGAGGAGCTGGAGTTCATCGACTCCTACCTGGATATCGAATCGGTTCGTTTCGGAAGCGGAAAGCTCGTCGTTCAGAAGGAAGTCGAGCGAGCCGCGTTGGAGACTTTCGTTCCTGCGATGATCGTGCAACCGCTCGTGGAAAACGCCATCAAGCACGGAATCTCCAAACGGTTAGAGGGCGGGCGCATCATCATCCGTGCCCGTAGCGACAACGGTCGGGCGATTATCGAGATTGAGGATAATGGCACCGGGCTGCCTCAAGAATCTCAGGAAGAGCCTGGTTTAGGGATCGGACTGACCAACGTGAACGAGCGACTTCGAGTGATTTACGGCGAGAAATGCCAGCTGGGACTCACCAGAATCCCCGGGCGGGGAACGCTGGCTCGGCTCGAGATTCCCCAGGTCGACCTGTCTTATTTGAGGGCGAGCTGACGTGGCAATACGCGCCCTCGTGGTCGATGACGAGCGTTTGGCCAGGGATGAGCTCTGCTTTCTTCTCGAGTCCTTCCCGGAGGTCGAAGTCGTCGGCCAGGCAAGTAACGGCCTCGAAGCGGTGACTCAGGTCGAGCAGCTCCAACCCGAGTTGCTCTTCCTAGACATCCAAATGCCCGGCCTAGACGGGTTCCAGGTTCTCCGAGAGCTCGTTGGCAAGGAGAACGTCCCTCCGTTCGTTGTTTTCGTGACCGCCTACGACCAGTACGCCATTCAAGCGTTCGAGATCAACGCGGTCGATTATTTGCTCAAGCCGGTCGAGAAGGTACGCCTCGGCGAGGCCATCGCCCGTACCCGACGGGTAATAGGCGAAGAAGGACCCTTGGCCAATCAGCTGGGCCGCATTCTCGGCGCCCTCGAAAAAGAAACCTCACTCAAACGCATGGTCGTCAAGGTCGGCGAGCGCTTCATGCTCGTGGACTCGAAGGACGTCATCTACGCTACGGTGGAAACCGGCGTCGTCACCGTTGCCACCGACCAGTGGAGCGGTACTTCCAACCTCCGCACCTTGGACGAGCTCAACGCCAATCTCGACCCCGATGTGTTCTGGCGTGTGCACCGTTCCTATATCGTCAACCTGCGGCGTATCAAAGAAGTGATTCCGTGGTTCAATCGCACGTTGCAGCTCAAGATGGCCGATGAGCGCGAGACCGAGATCCCCGTGTCACGTTCGCAAACCCGTCGGCTGAAGGAACACTTCAAGCTCTAGCCCGCTACGCGGTGGGCACTGAGTTGTCGCATGGTCTCCTACTGGAGGAATACGCGTGCAATCTAGTCGTACGTCTCGCCTTGCTGCCCTCATTGTTCTAACCCTTTCGCTCACTGCTTGGCCGCGGGCAGCCCGTGCACAAACCGACCGAGACGGAACCGACTGGCCGCAATTTCGAGGGTCCAACGTGGACGCCATCTCGACCGAGCGAAGCGTTTTCTCGAACTTGCCCGAGTTCAGCTTGGAGGTTTCCTGGAAAAAGAGAATCGGCAGCGGTTATTCCGGAATCGCGATCGCCGATGACTTGGGTGTGACGATGTTCGAGTCGGGAGAATCGAACGTGGTGGTCGCATTCGATGCGCCGACCGGGGAAGAAAAATGGCGGTTCGAGATCGGCCCTCGACATCAAGGTCTCAACGGCTCGTATGACGGTCCCATTTCGACACCCCTCATCGTCGGCAACATCGTGGTGGCGCTCGATCCGTGGGGACGGTTGGTGGGGCTCGATGTGTTGGCCGGCGAGCTGGTGTGGTCTATCGATCTCCCCGGGGAGCTCGAATCCAAGAGACCCCTCTACGGCTATTCGACATCACCGATTCTCCTCGACGGCACGGTCGTCGTACAGATCGGCGCGCCGGATGCTGCGGTCGCCGGTTTGGACCCCGCGACCGGGGAGCGTTTGTGGACCGTCGGTACCGACGAAATAGGCTATCAAACTCCGGTCCCGGTGGCCGTTGACGGACAGCGGCAGGTGTTCGCGGCGGGTCAGAAACAAATAATGGCCATCGACCCGCGAACCGGCAAGCTTCTATGGGAGTACGCCCACGGCGGCGGGGGCACCATCGGGGCCGGAACCATCGTCCCCGTGTCAGCGGGTCCCGACCAGTTGTTTCTCGCCAACAAGGATGACTCATCCACGCTCGTCGAGCTCACTGATGGGGAAGCAGGCGTCGTCGCTCGCGAAAAGTGGGAGGCGAGAACGATACGAAACAGCTACACCGTACCTCTGTATCACCAGGGCTACATTTACGGCTTCAGTAGTCGCTTCCTCACTTGTGTCGACGCTGCAACGGGAAAAGCCGTTTGGAAATCGCGACCTCCCGGCGATGGCTTTCTGATTCTCGTCGATGGACACTTGGTCATCCTGACGAAGAACGGCAGCGTACACGTCGCGAAAGCGAGTCCCGACGGTTACCTGGAAGTAGCCAGCCTCCAACTGTTCGAAGACCTAGCTTGGACTCCGCCGAGCTTCGCCGATGGCCACCTTTATGTCAGGAGTCTGGGTGAAGTGGCACGGGTGGACATCCGGCCGATGACGATCCTGGCCGATGCGGAATTGGCTCCGAAGGATGTCGCTCCGCCTAAAGGGCGTTTCGAGCAGTTCCTGATCGATGTCGGGAAGACCGCGGACAAAATGGCGGTCGTCGACCGCTTGCTCGACTCCATCGAACAGTTTCCCTTCATCGAAGGGGAGAATCGCGTTCACTTTATCTACCGGGGATATGGAGAGGATCTGGCAATCGGAGGCGACATGATCGGGTCGCGACAGGAAAGCCGCATGGTTCACGTGGAAGGGACGGACCTGTTTTACTACTCGACCGAGTTGGAGCCGGACGCTCGGGTGAATTACCTCTTTATTCGAGACTACGAGGAGATCACCGATCCCCGCAACCCGAGAGCGACCACCAGCGGCATCTACGGTCCGGACATGGAGCTCACCGGAAGCGACGACAACCCGATGCAGATGTCATGGGTAGCCATGCCGCGTTGGCGAGCGCCCGACCACCTCACAGAACCGCCGGTCGATGCAAGCCGCGGCCGCATCGTGACCCACGAATTGGAGAGCAAAGTCTACGAGGAGCCGCACACGATCCACGTGTATCTACCGGCGCGCTACGGCGAGACGGACACGTCTTACCCCGTCGCCTACTACCATGGTGGTCGTGGCGCACTCGAAAGAGGCGAGGTGCCCACAAGTTTGGACAACCTGCTGGGCAACAAAGTGGAGCCGGTCATTGCGGTCTTCATCGAGCGGCAGTCGGAATTCATGCCCGGAAAGTATGTCGACATGTGGGCCGACGAGCTGGTGCCCTTTATCGATGCCAACTATCGGACCATCGCCACGCCGGAGGGACGCGCCAGTATCGGGGGCGGGTTCGACGGTTACCACGCGCTCTATCTCGCGGTGAAGCGGCCGGGTATTGCCGCCAAGGTCGCCGGACAATCCATTGCGTTCTTGGATTTCCAGAGAGTTCCGCTCGAAGGCCTCGTGCGGAACCCCGGCGAGCAGCCCCTCGACATCTACATCGAGTGGGGTAGCCACGACATGCACAATCCTCAAGAGGCTTGGGATATCCGCGACTCCGCTCGCAAACTCGTGGAGTTTCTGGCCAGTCGCGGCTACGCGGTCGCCGGGGGTGAGGTGCACGACGGTACGGGATGGTCGAGCTGGAAGAACCGTACCGACCGAGTGCTCGAGAGCCTGTTCCCGCTTGTTCGCACCGATCGAGATTGACTAGAGGAATTTCGGGTCGAGGTTTTCGGATTCCGACTTCAGTCGTCGGATGCGGGCCGCATACGACCGGGCGGCGCGCTCTTCGTCGAGGCGCAGGAACAGCGCGTACTGGCGGACAAAATTCTTGAGATAAATCTCCACCGGTAGACGGTCGAGCCTCTCTTCTTCGATATAGCCGAGCATGGTCACGCCTATCTTCGTCACATGAGCGATGGAGCGTAGATCCACCCCCGCCGCCTCGCGCGCCTTCTTGAGGAAAGCGCCGGACGCTTCTTCCTTGATACCTAGCGTGACCTTGGGGCGCTCAGGAGGTTCCTCGGATCGCGCCGGAATCTCCACCAGTCGAGGGTAGGCCATCTCGGGTGCGGCGGAGGATGCCGACATCGAAGGTGCGGGCGAAGGTGTCGCGGCAACGCCTGCCGGAATTTCAGGGCTTTCCGGGATTTGAGAAGCCGGCGGAGCCGTTGACCTGGAGCGTCCCGAGAGACGCTGATCGTAGAGGCGTCGGCTGTCTTCGGCGACTAACGTGTGGTAAGCCTCGGTGACGCGTTCGAGGATCTCGCGCCGCTCTTCGGGAGCCAGTATGGCGGCCGAAACGACCGACTCGCTAGCGTAAACATCCCGAGCCCGCTCATACGCCGCCTGGATTTCTCCCGTCGTGGCGCTGTTACTGATCTCGAGGACTTGGTAGTAGTTCTGGTCCGAGGGACGATCCAACATGGGCGACCGAGCTAGACCTTACCGTTTCCGTTGGCGCCGTGACCATTGGATGAGCGGAGCAGATTCACCGCCGCCCTCTCGAGACTCTGACCCGCCTCGGAGTCCGGGAAAACCAACATGAAGGGTTTTTTTCGTCGGTTGGCTTGCCAGACGACGTCTTCGTATTGGATCGCGCCCAGACACTCAACCTCGATCCCCAGGTGCTTGCGACACACGCTGGCCATCGATGGCCCTAGCCGCTCATCTTCAGGGTAGCGAACCTGGTTGATGATTAGTCGGGGACGAAACGACTTGGCCCGCGCCTTGAGCGCCTGCCCTGCCGCCTGGTCTTTCTTCTCCACGGCCTCGAGGAGATCGAACGGCGTGCGAATCCCTTGACGGTTCTTCTCGTCCATCGCTTCCTCGATGACGGCGCGCACTCCGCTGCCCTTTACTGCAGACCACAGGTGACGATAGAAACTCATCTTGAGAAAGCGATAAGCATTCTCGATTGAGCTCGGCTCGGGAACGACGACCAAAAGTCCGGCTTCTGCCAGCAAAAAGAAATCGGCGATATTGAACGAAATTCCGGCGCCGATATCCAAGAAGATGTAGTCGGCTTTGATACTTCGAATCTGGTTCAAAAGACGCGTCTTTTGAAAATACTTGAGGTTGGATGCGGTCAGATGGTCGTGTGCACCGCTGATGAGCCCGAGGTTCGGGACACCGGTGTCCATGATGACGTCTTCGATAGAAGAGACGCGGCGACTGATGAAGTCCCCGAGGCCCACCTTGGGCGCACTGAGGCCCAATGCGGTGTGGAGATTGGCTCCTCCGAGATCGGCATCGATGAGTACGACGCGGCGTCCTCTTCGCGCAAGGCAGATGCCCAAACTGCTGGTGATGAGGCTCTTTCCGATGCCTCCTTTACCACCACCCACGGCAACGATGGAGCGGCCGGATGGTGCGGGGCTAGCGTCCTTGGTTCGCTTCAGGCTCACCGCCGCCGGGATGGCCTCCGCCACCGCGCCGCCGCCACTGAAGGCGGCGACGCTCGAGCGAGATTCATCAAGCTGCCCCCGAGGCCCGTCTAGCAGGCCTCTGGAGACACCAAACCCGGTCGCCGATAGATGACTCTTTGGGTTAGAGCCCAATCTTCCCCCCACGGAAGGTCTTTCGGGAAACAGTGCCGCTCAGCGGCTTCATGTTTTTATTCCGGAATTTAAGAGAAGGATGACAGCTATAAACTAAACTGTATCAGATGTTGGGCTTAGGGTCAACAGGCGCCTGGCTAGCCGGATAGGCGTCAACGACCTAGTTTGGCGGCAGGCAGCTGGTCCACGGTCGCGTCCAACCTGCGACTAACCACAATGCCCCGCGATGGTCCCAGGACTCACACCAGCCAGAAAATGCAGCCAAGCCGTTCTTTTGCAATACGTTAGAGTTTACTGCGTGGACGGTCCCCCAGGCAGGGCGAGCACCGCGGGAACCGGGACCCCGTTGACAGCAGCGGGCTCGAAGTCGGCACGGACGATGGCCATCAACATGAGAGGCAAGGGGCCCTGGCCACTACCGGACAATTGGGCAGCCACCACGTTGCCCTCGTGGTCGATCAGGAGGGCTAGGCCACTTTCCTCGGTGTCCTTCCGAGAGCGGATCCAGTTGGGGCGCGCTATCTCTCTCTTTGCAACCGGAGGCTGGTAATCAGCGTCTTGTGCCCGGACGGCCCGGAGCGCGACCACGAAAGGTGCGGCGTCATGGAGGAGGTAGTCGGTATCCTCGCTGAAGGCGGAGCGGAACTCCTGCTGAGACCGCTGAAGGTCGGAACCAATCGCATAAAGGTAACCGAGTTGCAGATGCGCCTCGGTGTCCTTCGGATGCAACTCAACGAGAGCCTCAAAAAGCGCCTGAGCGTCTTCCAGGTTGCCCGCCAACGCATGCGCTCGGGCTAGAAGCCGAAGGGCGCGCGTCTTGTTCGGCGCCGCCTGTAGCACCTCACCCAGCCGATCGATCGCATCGTCGTACTTCGTCTGCGCCAGCAAAGCTTCCCCGATGAGGAGCTGCGATTCGAGTCTCTCGGCGTCCGAAGACGGCAGGAATGTGGCGAGCCAATTGATGGCCGACCCGTACTTGCCTTCATCGATGTACGCGCGCGACTTCTCGATAGGATCCTCGACTCCGATGAACTCCAAGACCGGCTTCGGCTGGCTAGGCTTCAGCGCGTAATGGCGGGCGGGCTCGATCGATCGTTGCGATAGGCTCGCCGTGAACTTCGGATAGATCTGTTCGATGCGCGCAAGGGTTTGCTCGTACTCGTCCAACACACGCCAGTTGTGTCCCTTGTGTACGATCCCGGTTTGGTCGACGCCCGCGGTGATGGTTCCGATATAAACGGGCCGGTCGGCCGGAACCTCGAAGGTCGGGAATTTTTCGTCACCCTGAGGAGAGACATAGAAACGCTGCTTGACGGGCCGGAACTTTCGCGGATCCATCGCCGTGCCGTGCGGAAAGTAGGTGGCCTCGATGCCGGTGATCCGATATTGGCCAGGTGGAAGGAGCTCTTCGATGTAGCCCAGACCGTCCGCCACATCGAGGAACTGAGATTTGTCGGTGGTGATCTCTACGAGTCTGATCCGGCGCCCCCTGAATTGGGGCCCCGAGAACTGTCCATCGAACCGGCCCAGGACGACGGAGCGATTCTTCGAGACAACCTTATCCCAAGATCGGTCTCCCTTGAGGTCCTGCGCGAGAGCTGGCCAGGCCGCGGCCATGACGATGAAGACTCCACACGTTATCGCGACCTTCGCCAAAGTTGGCATGTACCCTCCTAACTGGCAGGCTTATGGGTTCTTCGTACCACGCCAGCCGGCCCGGCGCAAGCGCCGCCGGTCCCGATGACTACGCACGTCGGATTCTGGCGGACGGTGCCTCGCCAGAACGCTACCGACCTCGTATCGCTCGCAGCCGATTCAAGGTGCTGGACGTCTTCTGCGCATCGGGATCGCTCTTGTCCGGGAACATCTGATACGCCTTGGTGAGCGTCTGCTCGGCGAGCGAGTAGTGTTTCTCCTCGAAGTATTGGTGCCCCATGCGACTATAGAGGGAAGCGATCTCTCCTTGCAACACCGGATCTTCGCCCCGCACCATCTGAGCCAGCTCGAGTTGATCGATGGCTTCTTCGGAACGTCCCTTCTGCGAAGCCAAGAAGCGACCATAAGAAGTGTAATACTCCGGAGCCAGATCTGGATTGCTCCTTGCGGCATCCATCGCCGCTTTATGAGCCACTTCGGCGTCTTCCATTTCTCCCAAGCGCTCCAAGAAAGTCGCGTAGCGTCTTTGTGATTCCGGCTGCTTAGGATCGATGGTCACAGCCTTCTCGTAGGCGCCGCGAGCCAATTGCTGCGCCTCGGGCTCTTGACTCTTTCGGCGACTACGCTTGATCGGAACGCGACGGGCATAAAGATCGCCAATACCCATGGCGGCGTCGGCGTATCGGGGGTTCAACGTCAGCGCGGTATTGAAAGCGTCTAGGCTTTGCGCTTCCTCGGGACTCAAATCGGCAGCCGGATCGGCGGTTTCGCCGTTAGCGGCGGCTAGACCAAGGTAGCAACGCCCCACGTAATAGAACGCCTCGGCGTTGCCTGGCTCGGTCAAAGTGACCGTCTGAAGTTGATCGGCAGCAGCTTGAAGTTGCCCGGATTCGTAGAGATCGATCGCGCCCTGCAACTCAGGCGATCTTTGATTACCCGAATCTGCTCCACCGCTCCCGAGTATCTGTTCGCGAAGCGCTTCGATCTGATCGCAGGCGGACACCAACCCCAGCACGAGGAACCATGGAGCAACCGTCCGCCGCATACGATTCTATTATTAACCCCGATGCAAAATAAAGCCACAACGGCAAGGATGCAATTGATTTCGCATCCGGGTTAGCCGAGAATTGCGCGAAGCGCTACGGCGATGAATGCCCCGTCTCCGACATGCGAACCCGCTCGAGACTTGCGATCGCTCGATTCGCCCAATCCGCCACCCGGGGGTCGGAATCGGTGAGAAGTGGTCTTAGGTAAGGGATGGCGTCTGGATCGCCGACTTCTTCTAGTACCAACGCCATGCCTCTCCTGACATCGGCAACGGGATCGGAAAGATAGGGAACGAGCTCTGTCAAGAAGGGGCTTCCGAGCTCTACCAAATAGCCGACCGATTGCTCTCGCAGAAACTGATCCGCAAGGGACAAGGAAATTCGATCGATGAACTCCGGTCTACCCACTAGTGCCAAGGCGAAACAGTAGGCGGATTGGACCGACGGTTCCGGTTCCCGCAGGAAGTCCTTGGTGAGACTGCCGGCCAAATTCTCGTTTCGAAGCCTGCCCATACCTTCCACCGCCCAACGCCTTCGCAACGGATCGGAGCTGGTCATATTCTGGAGAAAGGCTGCGCGCGCCTCCGGTGCACCGATCCGGGCCAACGCGGTAAGAGCGCGGTCGCCCATCTCCCGCCCCTGTTCCGCGTCGTAGATAGCAAGGAGCTGTGATGCCGCCGGCTTGTAGCCAACATCGCCTAGTGCGTCGATGGCTTCACCCTGCATCTGGCGCGAGGGTTCCATGAGGACCGTCACCAGTTGCGAGCCCGCCTCGTCGGTGCCGATTCGGGCCAAGGCCGTCAACGCTGCCATGCGCACATCCTTCGAGGGATCGGCCAAGGCCATCCCTAGATTGTCTGCGGCTTCATCGATGCTCAGAAGACCTAGCGCCCACGCCGCCTGCCTTCGAATCGAAGCCTCTTCGTCCGTCAGCCTCGCTTCCAGGCCGAGCACGACCCTCTCTTCGACCGGGATCACGGGCTCCCCGGGCGGACGCGGTGGTCCCTCGCTAAACGCACCAAGGAAGCGCTCCATCGGTCGCCGGTCATCGGGGTCCACGTAGACCTCGACGACTCCGGAGAGGGATTCCGAACGGACGGTCTGGTCCTCGTCACGGAGCCCCAGCAAGAGACCGTCGAGCGTCGCTGGGTTTCGATAGACCCGGAGCGCCTTCGCGACCTCCCTGCGGACCTTCACCTCGGGATCACGCATCGCGTCATTGAGGGGGGTGATCGCCTCCGGCCGGGCCGAACGGCCAAGGGCCTTGGCCGCCTTCGCCCGGGTGCCAGTATTGGGACTCCGAAGGTTTGCGAGCTCGTCCTGGAAACCGCCCTGGAAAGCGATCGACTCGCTCGCTCCTACCCCGACGAAAGCCATGAGGAGCAAAACCCGAAAAAGACGCGTCATTGATCTAGTCTCCCTAAGGAAATTCAGCTTATTTTCAAGGGAATCACAACGGGTAGTATGTTATCAGATCAAGCACCCCAGGATCTAGTAGCCTTGAGCCAGCACGCAGTCGCTTGCCGACGGAGCGCGATCCGCCTGGGGGTGGGGCCCCAGGCGACTGAGAGATGTCCTGGCAGAGATGGAGCCAGCCGCCAAAGTACGTGGTTGCGTTAACTGGAGCGAGCCAGGCTACTACTGGTCACCACCCTCGTCTTGAGACGCGGCGCGAGCGACGTAACCCGTCGGGTCTCGGAGGAGCTCGGACGCTTCGGTGAGTGCCTCGATGGCTCTGCGCACCTGAGGGTCTTTCTTGATGTGGAGACGCTGGGCCGTTTCCATTCCCCAAATGGAAGCGAAGATCTCCCCTTCGATCGCGAGCGCCAAACGATCGCGGTGCTCCTGCAGCTCCCCCCTGGAGAACGGAATCTCTTCTTCCTCAAGGAACCGGAAGAAATCCTCCAGCACCTCATCGTCCACCTCAAAGCTCTTGTCGATGAGACGGATATCCTCGGGGCGCTTAGTTCGGATTTCTTCGGGCTGCACGCCGGCGCCCTCGAGATCCGGCGTCCGGCCGTCCTTGGACGCGAAGTACGCCGAATAGGCCGAGATGGCCCGGTGACTCGCGAGAGCCAAGATGGGCTTGGGAGCATGGGGGGAAGCGGCGTGGATGTCGGGGGCGATGCCGCCGCCACTAAAGACTTCGCGTCCGGCATCGGTGTGCTTCAGCTCGCCCCGCGGAGGAGGCGGCTCTTGCCGGCGTGCGGAGAAATAGTAGTCATCGAAGGAACCCGAATAGTCGCGCTGAATACTTCGCCCGCTAGGAGTGAAGTACTTGGCGGTAGTCAACGCCAGACCATTGCCTTCGCTGATGCGGTAGATCGACTGCACTAACCCCTTACCGAATGTGTTCTCTCCGACAATGAGTCCTCGATCGTGATCTTGAATCGCTCCCGCTACGATCTCGGACGCCGACGCACTTCCCCGCGAGACCAGTACCACGACTGGCAAATCGCCATGTGGGCTCGGTCGGTTGGCGATATAGTCCTGATCGGAACCGGGGGTACGACCCCGCGTGTAGACGATCAACGAGCCCTTCTTGAGAAACTTGTTGGACACCGAGACAGCTTGGTCTAGCAAACCGCCGGGGTTGTCTCGCAGGTCCAGCACCAGCCCGGTGAGCCCCTGCTCCTTGAGACCCTGTAGGCCCTCCTCGAGCTCCGAGTCCGTGGTCTCGGTGAAATCGGCGATGCGAAGGTAACCGACTCCGTCATCCAAGTTGAACGCGTAAGGGACACTCCGAAGTCGGATCTCGTCTCGCACGATGGTGAAATCGAGAGGCCGGTCGTAGCCGGTGCGAGTGATGGAAATGGTCACTTTGCTACCCTTCGGCCCCCGGAGACGCTTGACCGCTTCGTCGAGCGCCATGCCGCGCGTCTCCTCACCCTCGATCTTAGAGATGACGTCTTCGGCGCGGATACCGAGCCGGTAAGCCGGAGTGCCTTCGAAAGGCGATACGACCGTTAGATCTCCGTCGATCATCTGAACCGAAATGCCAAGACCGTGGTAGCTACCCTTCTGTCGTTCTTGAAGACTGATGTAGTCGCGCCGTTCGAGGAAGTTCGAGTGGGGATCCAGAGTCCGCAGCATCCCGCGGATGGAAGAGTGGACGAGCTTTGAAGGCTCTACCTCGGTAGCGTACTCTTTCTCTACGATTCGGAGCACGTCGGTGTACCGTCTGAGGTACTGTTTGTAGCGGTTGAAGCTATCCTGGGCGCGCTCTCCGAACAGCCCACCAACCATCGCCCCCGACGCCACGAGGGTTAGTATCATTGCCAGAGCCGGCCTTCTCATCGTGTCGTTTCCTTCTTGTTCTTGTCTTTTCTGCCAGGCTGTCAGGCCTTTGCCAGACTTACGAGGGTGTCGCCGATCTCTCGACCGAATCAAGATCCGTGCCGACGGTCATGCAGGTTCAAACTATCGTAGCAAACGGACTGGGGCAAGTAAAGGCAAATACCGACAGAAAAGGGGGTTGCGGGCTTGGTTTTTCGGTGAGCCGCGATCTATAATGGCTCCCTGACTACGTCCGGTTGTGGCAACTCCCTATTTGGGGTGACCACACGACTACGTTGAGTCATAGCACCCCCCTATTTTGGGTGGTCGCGTGCCAAGTTGGGTCGCGGCAACGCCGGTCTTGGAGACGCCAACCGGGCGGGGCTTAGGAGGCAACGATGTTCGGTCCGATCGGGATGCCCGAGCTCATCATCATTTTTGTCGTTGCCCTCATCGTGTTTGGCCCCCGCAAACTACCCGACCTGGGAAAGTCTCTCGGCAAGAGCCTCGCGGAGTTCAAGCGCGCCAGCAACGACCTCCGCAGTACGCTCGAAGAAGAAATCCGGATCGAGGACCCGCCACCGAAACCGGTTCAAGCCGCCAAGCCGCCTGCCGGGCCTGCCGGAACTGCCGGGCCTGCCAAGAAAGACAATTCTCCACTTTCCAACCAGGGCCCAGCTACTCCCTCGGAAGCTCCCAAGTCGGAGCAGCCGGATTCGGAGTAGGTTCGTCCGGCCCTGATTGACCCAAGAATATTTCAAGATAGGCAAAGACTAAGAATGTCGAAGCTCGGGCCGGCACCCGCCAAAATGACTTTTCTCGAGCACCTGGACGAGCTGCGACGGCGTATCATCATCTCGCTCCTTGCGGTCGTCATCGCGTTCGCCTTGTGCTTCACGTTTGCTCAGCAGATCTTCGACTTCCTCATGGGCCCCCTGCGCTCGGCCCTTCCCCCGGGCGGAAAGCTCATTGCTACCGCCGTACCCGAGATCTTTCTCCTCTACCTGAAAATGGCCTTCTTCGCGGGGATCTTCCTCGCCTTGCCGGTGATTTTGAGCCAGGTCTGGTTATTCGTGGCTCCCGGCCTCTATCGAAACGAGAAACGGTACGCGGTGCCTTTCATCTTCCTGGGCACGGGTTTCTTCCTGGGAGGAGCGTCCTTCGGACATTTTGTGGTCTTCCCCTACGCCACTCATTTCCTCACCACGTTCGGCGGCGAAGGCATCGAACCCCTTCTCACGGTCTCGCGGGTGTTCTCCTTTTACAGCAGTTTCATCCTGGGGATGGCGGTGAGCTTCCAGATACCGACCGTAGTGTTTGTCTTGGCGAGGATGGGCTTGGTGACGCCGGGGTTCCTTTGGGCCAAATTCAAGTACGCCGTACTGCTCATTTTCGTGACCGCCGCCATCATTACTCCCACTCCGGACGTGCCGACCCAATGCCTGCTAGCCTTGCCGATGATCGGGCTTTACATACTATCTATAGGTATCGCTTGGCTTTGTGGCCGAGAGCGGGAAGGCGCGAGTGAGAACGAGAAGGACGAGACCGAAGGTAGCCGCTGGGACTGATGGAAGCCAAATTCCCCATATTCCATTGACTCCCGGGACGGTTGACTGTTATATTTGCCCCGTAAACGCCGGGGGTTGCCCCTACCTAAAATGAGGTCCTACAGGCATTCCCACCGGCGTAAAGACTACGAGCGACAAAAGAGAGCAGGGTGGTCTGCGCCGGGCCACCCCAAACACCACCAGATGCAGAGAAGGAGGGTAACGCTGATGAACCGCTCAGAGCGCGCGATAGCTATCGCCTTGGCGTTCTTACTGGCCGCCGCGAGCTCGGCTACTGCTCAAGATGCCCAGGACGATAAAGACGATAAAGACGACCAGAACCAGGCAGGCGGGTATTATGAAACCGTTTCCGGCCAGGCAACCCGTTGGGGTGATACCGGTTTTTTTGACGTCTTTTCTGCCTACACACTAAGCAAAGGGAAGATATCGGCAGCCGGATTTCGCGACAATATCGATCGCAGCCCGTTTACTTTGGATATTTCGAATTTGGTCGGGACCGTCGCCTTCGGCGCCACCGACAAGCTCGAGGTCTTCGGACGCATCGAATTCCAGAAGCGCATACTTTCCCAAACCGTCGGTGGTGCCTTGATCGCGATCTTTCCACCCCCGCACTACAACGACGAGCCGCGCGTGGACAAGAGATGGTCCTCAGGCTTCGGGGATGTTTCGTTCGGCGGCAAGTACAACATCATGTCCGAGTACGACGAAGCTGCTGTCGGTCTCGGCGTCCGGGGATTCGTCAAGATCGCCAGCGCCGATGGAGATGAAGGGCTCGGAACGGGCTCGGCCTCGGGGGGTGCTCACGTCGTACTCTCCAAGAACCTGGGTGAGATGGTCGAGTCGTCCTACTATGCGGGCTTTCAGTTGAACGGCGGGCCTGCCGACGCGGGCTTTAACATCGGAAACGCCTTCCAGTGGGGTGCGGGTTTCAGCCTCCCGCGCGAGGGCAGGATTCGTGGCATCGCCGAGATCACCGGCCAATCGTTCACCGGGACCGCCTACGACCAGACCGATCCGGTCGACCTCCTGCTCGGCCTGACATTCCATGCCCGAGAGGGCTTGTTCGTGACCGCTGGATGGCGCACGAACCTCAACCTCGGCATCGAGGGTGAGACCGCTTCCGGATTCAACGTTGCCGTCGGTTATCACCCTGGAACCCGCGGCAAGTACATTGCGCCTCCACCGCCGCCAGACAACAGGCCTCCGACGGTTCAAGTCACGGCCAACCCGCCCGAGGTCGAAGAAGGAAACGATTCGACCGTCACCGCAGACGGCAACGACCCGGACGGCGATCCGCTGACCTACAGCTGGCGAGCACCGGACGGTCGCATCACTGGAAGCGGGCCGCGGGTCACTTGGACGGCGCCCACCGCTACCGAGGGCAGCTTCCCGGTCACGGCGACTGTGGATGACGGCCGTGGAGGAACCGCCTCCGACACTGTGAACATCCGCGTGCATCGTAAGGTCGTGAAGGCGATTGAGTTCGAGGACGTCCACTTCCTCTTCGACCAACACGATCTGACCGACGAGGCGAGAAGGATTCTCGATCAGGTCGCGGCGCAGCTGAAGGACAACCCGAACCTCAAGATCGAGGTCGAAGGCCACTGCTGCAGCATTGCGACCGAGGAATATAACCTATCGCTGGGTGCTCGGAGAGCCGATACGGTGAAGACCTACCTGGGGCGTGCCGGAATCAGCGAATCGCGACTCAGCACGATCAGTTACGGCGAGTCCCGGCCCGCCTACGACAATTCGCGCGAGGTGACTCGCCGACTGAATCGGCGCGGGCATCTGCGAGTGCTGGTCACCGCACCGAACGACGACGAATAAGAAGTCCTAGAACGCAAAAAGCCCGGGTTGGCCGATGGCCGCCCGGGCTTTTTTTATTCGGGGTAGTTTGATGACATCGGTTCTCGAGAAGAAATAGACGCCCGATTTGCGTCGGCGCCAAGCCGCCCAATTTGGTAGTAATAGAGAATGTTGCTTGACTTGCCGAACGATGATGCCCTGTACCAGGCGCTGATCGCCCGCGATCCCTCTTTTGAGGGGCTTGCCTGGGTTGGCGTAAGCAGTACCGGCGTTTTCTGCCGACTGACCTGCCCGGCAAGAAAACCCAAACGAGAAAACAGCCGGTTCTTCGCAAGTGTTGCCGCGTGTCTGGATGCCGGATTTCGCCCCTGTAAACGATGCCGTCCACTGGTCTCTGCCGGCGAAGCGGATCCCATGGTTCGATCCTTGATCGATGAGCTCGAGCACGACCCATCGAGGCGTTGGTGTGAAGAGGATCACGAGCGTAAGTACGCTCGTCACGGGACTTCGAACTGTAAGGAGTCGGCGAGTTGAAGTTTCTCGTCTTTCGAGAAATTCGCGACGACTTCGACGACGTACTTCGCTTTGCGCATCGGCCCATAGCTGGGACAGGGATCTTCCTGACACGGAGGCACCGCTCTCTCGATGTGTACGATCCTTTTTTTCGCGGATAGCCAGATGATATCGATGGGGAACCGGCAGTTCTTCATCCAGAAGGCGTGGAAATCCGCCTGCGGAAATACGAATAGCATGCCCCGGCTCGAGTCCAAGCTGTCCCGAAACATCAATCCTCGCGCTCGCTGATCGGAAGTGACAGCCAGCTCCGCCTGAACCTGGCGACCGGAGGGAAAGCCGAGCATGGTCTCCTCGAGCTTTTCTTGGGCAGCCTGTCCGTAGAATCCAAACAGGCTCGCGACGACAGCAAGAAACAAAGGCGACATTGAGGCACTCATGTCGAGTCACCCACCAAGGGGACGAATCGTACGGAGGCGATCCGCTCAACTCGAACGCCATCGGCTTCCTTGGTATGCACTTCGAGCTCTTGGCTGGTGATACCGACCGGGATGACGAGCCGCCCCCCTTCCACGAGCTGCTCGAGGAGCCTGGGTGGCACTCGAGGGGGCGCCGCGGTTACGAGAATGCCATCGTACGGAGCGTGCTCTGCCCAGCCGTGATTGCCGTCGCCGACCCGGATGTGAACGTTGCGGTAGCCCAGCTCCTCCATGATCGCCCCGGCCTGATCGGCTAGATTGGGCAGGAATTCTATCGAATACACTTCCTCGACAAGCTCCGCCAGGATCGCAGTCTGATAGCCGGAGCCCGTGCCCACTTCCAAAACGGTCTCTCCCCCCTCGAGCCGTAATGCCTCGGTCATGAGAGCAACGATGTACGGCTGGGAGATCGTTTGGCCTTCGCCGACGGGAAGAGGGTGATCGCCATAGGCGGCGGCACGTTGCGATTCGTTTATGAAACGATGTCGCTCGACCTTACGCATTGCGGCCAGGACGCGAGGATCTCGAACACCTCGACGAACCACCTGCTGGAGGACCATCCGTTCACGCTCAGCCGGGTAGCTGGCGTCCTCGGGCCGGCCTCCGTTTCCTTTAAATAGAGCTAGGCCCAGGCCGACGGCCGCATAGACCCAGCCCGAAAGCAGCGCTAATAGGCCTTGGCAAAATAGACGCGACGCGCGCCTCCCTTGTTGCACACCACACAGTTTAAATCCGGGCTACTGTCGACCGGAATCACTCGGATGGTTGCGGTGGTGTCCGCTTTCACCTGGTCCTCGCACTCCGTGCTCCCGCACCACGGCGCGATAATGAAGCCGCGGCGATCGTTCATAACACCCTTGAGCTCCTCATAATCGGAGACTTCCGTAGTGTTGTCGTCCAAGAACTCTTTCGCTTTGTTGAAGAGGTTCTTTTGGATCTCTTGGAGAAGTGCCGGTACTTCTTCGGTGATAGAGCCCCACAAAATGGGGGCCTTGGTTCGGTTGTCCCGACGAGCGGAGAACACCTGAGATTTCTTGACGTCCTTCGGCCCAATCTCCAGCCGAAGCGGCACGCCACGCATCTCCCACTCCGCGTACTTCCAACCCGGTGTGTACTCTTCACGATCGTCGAGCTTCACGCGGACTCCTGCGGCGGAAAGTCTGGCGGTGATCTCGCGCGCATGGGGCAGAACCGTCTCTTTCCAGTCCCCCACCGGAATCGGAATCACCACTGCCTGAATCGGCGCCACGCGCGGCGGCAAAACGAGCCCGGATTCGTCGCCGTGCACCATGATCAACGCCCCGATCAAACGCGTGGTCACGCCAAACGAGGTTTGGTGTGGATGTTTGAGCTTTTGATCCTTGTCCTCGAACTGAATGCCGAACGCACGAGCGAAATGCTGTCCCAGATTGTGTGACGTGCCGGCTTGGAGCGCACGGCCGTCGGACATCAGGGCCTCCAGCGCGTACGTGCGGAGTGCCCCCGCGAATTTCTCCTGGTCGGACTTCACCCCGGTGATCACCGGGATGGCAAGCTCATTCTCCACGAGATCCTTGTAGATCCCGAGCGCCAGGAGTGTCTCCTCTTCCGCTTCTTCGGCGGTGGCATGGACGGTGTGCCCTTCTTGCCACAAAAACTCCGCCGTGCGTAGAAAAGGGCGGGTTACCTTCTCCCACCTCACCACATTGCTCCACTGGTTGATGAGGATGGGTAGATCTCTCCAAGAGTGCACCCACTTGGCGTACATACTCCCAATAATGGCCTCTGAAGTGGGTCGAACCGCGAGCGGCTCCTCGAGCTCTTCTTCTCCCCCGCGGGTAACCCAAGCCACTTGCGGAGCGAAGCCCTTCACATGCTCGGCCTCCTTCTCCAGCAGGCTCTTTGGGATGAAGAGCGGAAAATACGCGTTCTGGTGACCGGTCTCCTTGAGGCGCCGGTCCAAAGCGTCGCGAGTGAGCTCCCAGACGGCGTAACCGTAGGGTCGGATTGCCATGCACCCTCTCACCGTTGTGTAGTCGGCCATCTCGGCCTTGCGGATGACATCCAGGTACCAACGAGAAAAGTCCTCCGATTTGGGCGTGATCTCTTTGACGAAAACTTGCTTGTCGGGTTTATCGGGCATGCCTTTGTCTTTCTCTATCCATCCTTGAGTGGTCGCATTCACTTTCGCGCCGCTCGCCGGAAAGTGTAGCACAACTGGAAGATCGCAACGCTAGAGGGAGGTTTCGTCTCGCGGATTTCGTCTAGAGCTGTGAGGGGCGCCGTCCACCGCGGCGTCACTTTTGGGGCGAGCCCGGGATCTCCGAGCCCGCCGAGCTCAAAAAAAGGGGGTTCTAGTGAGAATGACGTTCCTCATCGTGTTGCTCTGTCTGATACCGGCACTATTGATAGCTTATGACCTGAATGAGGTCGCGAGAAAGGAACGGGCACGTCGCCAGGAATTATCTACTCCGCAACGCGTGCAGATTCGGGCGTTCAAGGATGCCGACCTGGAGGTCTATCACCGACTTCGAGGCGACTCCCCTAAATCAAGCCAAGAGTCACGCCAGGATTCACGAGGCAAACGCTCCAGGCGTGCCCTTCTGCCGTCACGTGATCTCGTCAAGGAACGGGCCCATTGGCAGAAAGAGAGGACGAAGCACGAACGGGAGCAGGCTCGCATCGATGCCAGCATCCGGCGGCTGGAGCGGCGCTTGGCCGAGCGAAAAGCAAAGAGAAGGCCTGGGGAGCGCCTCCGGAAGGACGCCACCGAGGAGGTACTCGAGGAATCGCTTCTGTCATTGCGCGAACATCGAACCCGGCTCATCGACTCGTTTCACGAAAGGGCACGCAAGGCGGGCGCGCTTCCCGGCTGGCTGAGATAGTTAGCGGACACTCCGGAATCGCGCTACCGCCGGTGCGGGCACTGGTCCTGAATGGGTCATCAATGGGTCATCAATTGATTAGGGGGCGCCTGTTCCAGTATGATTTTTCGCAATGACTATTCGAGCCGTGCGAAGACTCCAAGGATCTAAAGATTCCTATCCGGTTCTCCTAGGCGATGGGCTCTTGAACCAAGTGGGACCGAGGCTCCGAGCGTTATGGGGCCGCAGGCGAATCGTCGTGATCACCCATCGGAAGATCGATCGCCTTTATGGTGGTCGCCTTCGCTCGACGATCGCCCAATCGGGGCTCGATAGCCACTTTCTGTTCATTCCCGAAGGGGAGCGCGTCAAGAACCTCGACACGGTGCAAAAGCTCTACGATGGACTCCTCCGCCATCACATCGGGCGGGAAGACGGCCTGGTGGCGTTGGGCGGCGGTGTCGTGGGAGACACGGCCGGTTTCGTCGCTGCCACCTTCCTTCGCGGTGTGGATTATGCGCAAGTGCCCACGACGTTGCTCGCCCAGATCGATAGCGCATTGGGGGCGAAGGTCGGGGTCAATCTTCCGCGGGGCAAGAACCTGGTGGGAGCGTTCTATCGGCCCGCCGCCGTCTGGATCGATCCGTCGGTCCTGGTCACGCTTCCCCGGCGCGAGTTTCGCTCGGGGTTATTCGAGATGCTGAAGTACGGTTTCATTGGCTCGGTCTCGCTCTTTCGCGAGATGGAGAACTCTCCGTCTTTTTTCAAACCTCGAAGTCCAGCACTCATGCGAGCCATCGCCGTATCGGCCCGCATGAAACTTCGCATAGTCGCCGAGGACGAGCGGGAGTCGGGGCTGCGGCGCGTTTTGAACTTCGGACACACCGTCGGTCATGGGCTCGAGGCCGCTGGAGATTACCGCCGGTTTAGTCACGGCGAAGCGGTCGGGTGGGGCATGATCGCGGCGTGCCGGTTGTCACACCGTCGCAAGCTTATCGGGCTTTCACTCTGCGAGAGGATGGAAGCTGCGGTACGTGGGCTGGCTCCGCTCCCAAGTGTGGGCACACTCCGGTTGGACCGAGCGCTCCGCGCCATCGATCATGACAAGAAGATCGGTCCCCGGGGAATCCGATTCATTCTTCCGACCGCTCTCGGCAAAGTTACCGTCGTCGAAAGTGTTTCGCGAGACGACATCCGCTTAGCCATAGAAAGCCTCGGGGTGGGGCGCCGAAACCATGCCTGAAGCGTCCACCGTGCGACGCATGTTCGCGGGAGTCGCCCCGCGCTACGACTTGCTGAATCGCGTGCTCAGCCTCGGTATCGACCGCCGTTGGCGACGGGATGTCGTCTCGGGCCTGAAACTAAAGCCATCCGATCGGGTCCTCGACTTGTGTTGTGGGACGGGAGATCTCGCTTTGGAATTAGCCCCGCACGCACGTTGCTTGGCGTGCGACTTCACCTGGGAGATGTTGACCCGAGCCAAGGCGAAGTCCACTCGGGCTGGTCAGGCTGGTCAGGCACTCCACCTAGCGGCGGCGGACGCCCTGCGTCTGCCTTTTGCCGCCCATCAGTTCGATGCCGCGACCGTCGGTTTTGGGGTGAGGAACCTGGAGGATTTGGCGGCCGGTTTGCGTGAGTTCCGCCGCGTGCTTCGGGCGAATGGCCCGCTCGTTATCTTGGAGTTCTCACAACCGACCCATCCCCTGCTTCGTCTCCCGTACCAAGCCTACCTCCACGGATTGCTACCACTCATCGGTCGGATGGTGAGCACAAGGAAAGAGGCGTATCGTTATCTGGCGGAATCCATCGCCGGGTTTCCGGACCCCGAGGCCCTCAGTGCCATCCTGGCCGCAGAAGGATTCCGAAACATCCACTACCGGCGACTTACGGGAGGCATCGTCGCCATACACACCGCGACGGCCTGAGGGTTAGTGCTTCATCAAAAAATGAAGGATAGCCTTTTGGACGTGAAGCCGGTTCTCGGCCTGATCGAACACGATACTTTGCGGCCCGTCCAGGACCTCGGCGGAGACCTCTTCCTCTCGGTGGGCGGGCAAGCAGTGCATGAACACAGCGTCTGGTTTGGCCCTCGCCATGAGTGAGGCGTTTACTTGATAGGGCTGGAAGATGCCCTTGCGTTGCTCTGCCTCCGCCTCTTGTCCCATTGACGCCCAGACGTCAGTGTAGACGACGTCGGCCCCCTCTACCGCGATCCCCGGATCCTCGGTGAGCGTCACTTGCACTCCCACCTTCTGCGCCTCTCGCTGCACGCTCTTCATGATGATCGACTTCGGCTGGTACGCCTCAGGCGTTGCTACCGCCATGTGCATTCCAAGCTTGGTGGCACCGTAGAGCAGTGAATGGCACATGTTGTTCCCATCACCGACGTAGGCGATCTTACGCCCTTTGAGCGGTTGCTTCTGCTCCAACAACGTGAAGTAGTCGGCCAATGCTTGGCAGGGGTGCAAGAGATCGGAGAGCCCGTTGATCACGGGAACCGTCGCGTCACGGGCTAACTCGACGATGTCCTGATGGGCGTGCGTGCGAGCCATAATCCCGTTCACGTATCGAGACAGAACGCGCGCGGTATCACCGACTGTCTCGCCACGTCCAAGCTGCATATCGTTGCCGCTCAAGTGAAGACCGATTCCACCGAGTTGATAGATTCCAACTTCAAAAGAAACCCGGGTACGCGTCGAAGGCTTTTGGAAGATCATGGCCAGTGTCTTGCCCGCCAGCGCGTCACGATACCCATCCGGCGACCGCTTCATGTCCGCCGCCAGTTTGAACAGCTCCGCGATGTCGGCGGCGCTCAGGTCTCGAATCGAGGTGAGGTGTCGGAGGCTCATCACAAGAGCGAAGCGAGGGCGTCTTCTAAGTTGGGCTCGCCGATCTCCTGAAGCTCGTAGCGAACCCGGAGAGCGGGTTTATTCAGTTTGACGAGATGCCGCAGGTCCACGGGGGTCGCAAAGAGGACGAGCTCCGCCTCCGAGCCGTTGATGGTCGCCTCCAGGTCCTGGATCTGTTTCGCTCCGTAGCCCATCGCCGGCACCGCCTCGCTCAGATGGGGGTATTTTTGGAAGGTCTCGCGAAGTGAACCAACGGCGTGCGGGCGAGGATCCACCAACTCCGAAGCACCCAAGCGACGGGCGGCTAGGGTCGCAGCCCCGAACGCCATTTCGCCATGTGTGATGGTGGGCCCATCCTCAATCACTAGCACTTTCCTTCCTCGAATCATCTCTTCGTCATCGACAAAGAGCGGTGACGACGCCTCGATCACCATCGCCGTCGGATTGCTCGCGGCGATATTGCTTCTCAGTATCTGAATCCCCTCTTTGTCGGCGGAGTCCATCTTGTTGATAACTATAACCTGAGCCCTGATTAAATTGGCCTCCCTAGGATGATACCTCAGCTCGTGCACCGCACGATGAGGGTCGGCGACGACGATCTCGACCGTGGGCCTGTAAAAGGGCAGGTCGTTGTTGCCCCCATCCCAAAGTAGAACGTCACACTCGGCCTCGGCTTGCCTCAAGATCTCCTCGTAGTCGACCCCCGCATATACAACAACGCCTTCGGCCAAATGAGGCTCGTATTCCTCCCTCTCCTCGATCGTGCAGTCGTGGCGGTCCAGATCTTCGAACGAGGAGAATCTCTGCACGCGTTGTTTGACCAGGTCACCGTACGGCATCGGGTGCCGCACCACGACCACCCGCCGTCCCTTCTCCGCGAGAATGGACCGCACTCTTCTGGTGGTCTGACTCTTGCCGGCGCCGGTGCGAACTGCGCAGATCGAGACCACCGGCACCTTCGCGTCGAGCATCGTGCTCCGGGGCCCCCAAGAGCTTGAAATCCGCTTCCGCCGCGATGGTCGCCGAGGCTCGGTGCATGACGTAGTCGTGACTCACATCGCTGTAGGCAAACGCTACCTACTCGATGTTCAAACTAGCAATGAGCACGGTAAGCTCGTCTTCGGAGTGAATCGGAATTCCTTGCGGGTAGAGAGATCCCGCTAGCTCGAGGGGATAGCGACGGCCTTCGATATTCGGAATCTGGGTGGCCGTAAACGCGACGACCTCATATCGCGCGTCGTTCCGATAACATACGTTGAAATTATGGAAATCGCGCCCGGCAGCCCCCATAATGAGCACCCGGGTCTTTTCCATTTCGCTCCCCCTCCGCCCACTTTTTCATTCCCGTCAGCCGTGGCGAGATCCAAGACAGCGAACACAGTATCACGATGGCTTTAAAATCTTAGATCGATATTCCCGGCGAGATTTAGGACGGCCGTTTCTTCTCGTCAAGGCCAGGGCCATGGTCAGTGTTCTTCGATTACCAGGCGATTACCAGGCGATTACCAGGCGGAGGCCCCGTCGCAAAGGGGCAGAACGTCAGGCGGCCCGAGAAAGAATGGGAAGCAGCCCGTCGGCGAGCGAGAACTCGAGCTCACGTAGCGGAACAGACGAGGCTAGATGGTGCACGACCTCCAGCATATTTTGTGTTTCCTCGGCGAGGTAGTACGGGACGATGGCTCTCGAAAGCAGCTCGGCTGCCAACACCGAGGGGCGGCCCCCATGGACGCGGTGACGATCGCCCTTCTTCAAGAGGAATACCGCGGCGAGAGGATAGGAAGAAGAGGACACCACATCACCTTCCCCCGGCCAGGGCGTGCCGTAGGCCCGAAAAGACTCACCCTCCCGGCGCAGCGCGATGCGCTCGTCGCTCAGTAGCTCCAATCCTTCCGCCGCCAACAATCGAGAGAGCGTCGTCTTGCCATCCCCAGAGTGGCCGGCGAATACGAACGCTTTTCCATCGATGACCGCGCCGCTGGCGTGAAGAAGCAGACCGTTTGCACGAGCCAGGGGAGCCAGGAAAAGGAGCTGATCCAACGGATGAGGCAGTTGAAAGTCAGAATGCCCGTCCGGCTCGCGGCTCCAGAGTTTGCCCCAGTTCGCTTCGTCGAAAACAAGCTCGTAATGCTGAAAACCCGGGCTCGCGGTGGCAAGAACCAGCTGGCCACGGTACGGATGGTAGCACTCGACGAGGGTGCGGCCTTCTGCCTTCCGAACCAGCCAGTTGAGGCCTGATTCGTACGCCACCGCGGCGCCGGTCGGGGGAATCGAGGCTAGGGAATCGGTGGCGATTGTGATCTCGGGGGAATCGCCGGTCTCGACAGATGCCTCGCCAGATACTTCGAAAGACGCGAACGGGCCCGGAAATTCAAGCGGTGCCTTCATGCCCGCCCCCACCGTGACGTCGGCCGTTATCCCGGCAATCGAGAAACGACGGTGACCGCCGGGTGGAATCGATAGGTTAGACAGCTTGGGCAATATATTGAGGGTTCTCAGCGTGACGCCGTTCCAGAGTGCGACGCTCCGTCGCCCTTTGAACGGACCTAGCTACCAATATCGAAGCAGGAGCCAATGTTGCAGGCCCTAGGTACCGAGGCTCCGACCTTCATGTCACTGAGCGTCTTGCATCCAGCGGCTAGACTTTCCTCAGGATTGAGCTCGACGCGTCGAAGCTCGGGCTTAGCATAGGACTTTCGCTGGTTGCCGTCCTGGTTCTGGTTCATTACTTACATCCTCCAGTCGACTGAAGCACCGGAAGCAAGACTTGCTCACTCCCGGCTGATTTCAAAGTTCGCGTGTACTGGTCGACCGCTCCATCCCAGTAGCCAAGCTTCTCGGCACGTCGGTGGCCGACCTCGCAGCTATATTCCACGCGCGCCGCCATGTCGCCCTTTTCCATCTCCGACCAGGCAGGGCACTTACCGCAGAGCGAGATCAAGTTGCACGAGTTGCATTGATGATCGGCGCTCCGCATCTGCCGGTAGATCGGAGGAAACATCTCGTCCCAGATCTGCTTGAAAGACCTCTCCTTCAAACTGAACTCTTTCTCGTTTCCGCGAAGCAGAATGCACATCGACATCTTTCCGTAAGGGTCGATGTGAAAGGTCTGACTGCCGGCTCCGCAGGAAAACAACCGGCTGGAGCGGAACTCTTTACGATCCTCGAAGTAATCGCGATACTCTTCCGCCCGGGCAGGAATGGAAAACTCGAGATCCACTGCTTCCTGCGGGCTGAGGCGAACGTTGCACGGTGTGAGCGAGCTGTCGAGATTCGGATTAATTTGGGTGTCCCACTTGAAGCGGACTCCCCGACTCTCAGCGAACTGGAACATGTCCATGAACTCGTGCTGGTTGGTCTTCAACACGATCGTCTTCAGCTGCAACGGCAGGTCGCGTTCCAGGAGGAGATCCGCACCACGATAGCATTTGTCTCTCGCACCCGGGATGCCTGTCACTTTGTCGTACGTCTCCTGGCTGTAGCCGTAGAGGGTTATTTCGATGTTGCTAGGAGGCATGTCCGCCAGTCGATCGACGATCTTCTCGGTGAGCATGGTGCCGTTGGTGAAGAGAGTCAGCAAGAAGCCCTTCCGGATCGCGTGCTCGTAGATCTCGAAGAAATCGGGACGTAGGAAGATCTCTCCGCCGGTCATCAAAAGCCAGAGGGTTCCTGCATCGGCGATCTGATCGAGAACGTCCTTCATCTCCTCGGTGTTGAGGATCCCGGACGGCCACTCCCCGTCGCGATAGCAATGCAGGCACCTGAGATTGCAGCGCAGGTCGAGCTCGAGCGACCCCGTGATCGGAACGCGATTCTGGAGCCACTTGCCGACGACGTCTTTTCCGAACTGGTCTAAAGGAAGGTTCGGAATCTGGGTGCATGCCATGTGACAGTCTCCTTTTTCGGTGGAGCAGAAATCAGCCCACGGGCCTAAAGAGCAATCTCCGTGCCACGAGCGCATCAAGAGGCTGGTCTCTAACTGGCTTTAAACCAGCCAATTAGAGACGCTTGATCGGCTGTGCTGCTAACCCGTGTAGAGAAATCCCCACATCCGGTGGCCGCAAGGCTCCAAAATTTGGGGTCGGGTCAATTAGCCGGTCGCTCGGCGAGGGCGGCCTTGGCACGCTCCACGAGCTCGGCGACGCGGGCCGCCGATGGGTCGTTCGGAGCCAGTTTCACGAACGCGTCATACTCTCGGAGGGAATCCTCGATACGCTCCAGGTTCTCGTACGCGATGGCAAGGTTGAGCCTGACATTGGGTTGTTTGGGATCCAGCGCAGCCGCCTTTTCGAGTGGTGATACGGCGTCTTCGTAGCGCTGCTCGTGCACAAACGCGGCGCCGATTCCGGCGTGCGCCCGTGGATCACGGGGGTTATCCGTCGCGATCTGCTCAAAGACTTCGATGGCTTCGTCCGATCGGCTCGCCTCAATGAGCGCGGTACCCAATTCCAGCTTGGGTTCCTGGCTGGTGGGTGCCAATTCAGCCGCCCGTTCGAGCTCAACGATCGCCAAGTCCACCTCACCATTTCGGCGGTGGATGCGAGCCAAATCCACTCGCGCTCGCGCGTCGAAGGGTTTGTTCTCTACAAACCAACTCTGAAATTCGCCCGCTTCCGAAAGCTCGTCGGCATCCACTAGGAGCTTGATCAAGGCCTTGCGCGTTAGCTCGTCATTGGGCTTGATGGCGATGGCTTCGCGAAGACTGGCCTGGGCCCCGGTGAGGTCGCCCAACTTCTGTTTACACAGACCCACGAAGAGGTGACCGGTATGATTGGACGGCGACGTATGGAGCAAGTCCTGGAAGTATTCCAGCGCTTCTTCGAAGTTGCCGGCACGAAACGCAGCCTTGCCGTTGCGGGTCGCTTCCGCTGCCTCGCCAAACGCGTCGAGCTCGACTCCCGATTCGCCTGATTCGCCTGATTCGCTGGACACGACCAGAGCGTCATCTATCAGAGCGTCGTCCAAAGCAACCGTGCCGCCACCAGCCTTCAGATCAGCAGAGGTCCCGCTGGCCAGCCACCGGAAACTCACTACCATGACGCCGAGAACGCCGACCACAACGATCGCCAGCTTGACGGCGGCGGGAAGCCCCGCGACACCGCTCCGACTGGCCTTCCCTTTGCCGCCGGCGGCTCGCGGTAGCGGTTCACCACAACGAACGCAGTCTTCGTACTTCGGTCGATTCCTGACTCCGCAGACCCGACAGATTTTCATTTATTGATACGAAGGCCCCAATGGGTCGTCCTTGGTTCGAAAAGCAAGCCCGGAGCTGATGTTCCGAGGATTGACGTTGGAGGAGAACGTTTTGCGGATGAAGTTCCCATCCGCGACGGTGGCGCCTTTTGTGGACCCCTGGAGGTCCGGAGTTAGCGAGCGCGCCCCAACGCTGATCTGGACTCCATTGATGATGTCGGCCGAGGTGATCGCAACGCCGGCCGCGGGCTGCGGATCGCGGGGATCGTGCTCTTCGAAGCCAGCGGGAGTCGCCGCGGAAACGCCAGTGCGGTAAACCACTTGGAAATCCTCGAGATACGCCACGGGACTCGCCACAGCGCTGAAGTTTACTTCCCGCATCAAACGGTTCGGAGCAGGACCAGTGTCCACCATGGTGGGATCCGGCTCTGTGTAGTACCGAACCACCGAGATCTGAGTCACAAACAACTCGGCGAGTCCGCCGCCAGTCCACGTGCCAGGCACAGCCCCCGCGCCCAGGTCTCGGGATTGATATTCTGCGAGGACCGAACCTCCCTCCACGCCGGCTGGCGGATCCGGCTCGACCGTGACATCCATCTGGCCGGCGCCATCCGTGAGCACGTCCATCACCCAACCCATCATCCAGTACCCGTTGACGGGTAAATTGTCGTAGAGCACCACCAGATCCCCGATTTGGATATTGGACCAATTCGCCCGCCGTCTTGAAAGCAAAGCCCGTCACGTCTCCACTGAAAGACGTCGGATCCACCTCGGTGGGCTCGTTCACCTGGGACGATCCCCCCAGAGAACCCATGATCACGATCTCATCTGGATCGGCGACGCCGCCGTCTCCTACGTTCACATCCATCGCCGTCGTGCTAAAAGAGGGAAACTCGGGTGGGAGGCCGGTCGCCCGCTTGAAGCGCGTCTTTCGCGACCGTATCCAGAGCAGCCCGTGCGCTCTGCTGCATATCCGCTATCTCTGGCTCCCTCTGGAAAGTAGATTGCCCTTTACTCAGCAGGCCGAAGACCGCAGCCATGACGATCAGCGTGATCATCATCGAGATCATCACCTCGATGAGTGTGAATCCGGATGCAGGAGACGCATCCGCGACCGCCCGGTCTAATCTCTTTGCTGGATGTAGTGTGTGCATGACCCTCACCCCTTCCGCAAATCCCGGCGTCCCCCGGAATGGCGTTCGATCGCCATTTCGGGAAGATACACCTGGCGGCGAGATTCACGAAGACCGAGTGGGGCTCCGGTCTCCCTCGCCAATGAATGCAATTGCAGAGCCAACGCTCCGGTGTTTTCGAGGAACGAAATCTCAGCCATTAAGCCATTTAAAATAAGCGGTTTATAGCTATTCGCGTCCACCCCATAGGTTGCAAAGCTGGGAGGATCTGTGGCCACGATCCCCTCGGGGCGGGGGTAATTCCCCGCTCCGGAGCATAAAAGTCGACGTTTTTGTCCGTCCATCATCAGGGGCGTCAGGGGCATCAATGGTCTCCGGCTAGCTCATATTCGCGCATCTTCGTCAGCAGGGTCCTACTACTGACTTGAAGCTTCTCCGCCGCCTTCGACCGATTGCCTTCCACGTCTTCCAGAATCCGCCTTATCTTCTCTTTCTCGGCCGCTGCTGCGGCCCGCCGACTCACCTCGGTCAAGGTACCAGAAAGATCCCAATCGCTCGGAGGGGCGGCCAGCTTCTCGCCCGGACCGAAGCCGAGGAGATCCGGTGTGAGCTCTCGACCGTCGCACAGGATCACCGCCCGTTCCAGACAATTAGCCAACTCACGCACGTTCCCCGGCCAGTCGTGCGAAAGGAGTCGTTCCTGTGTCGCTTCCGGAATATCCAGGGCCGGTTTCCCCAACTCGCGACAAAACCGTTCCACGTAATGCTGGGCGAGAAGAGGGATATCGCCACGACGACTTCGAAGCGGTGGAATGACGATCGGAAACACCGAGATCCGAAAGTAGAGGTCATCGCGAAAGAGCTTGTCCTCGACTGCTTTTTGCAGATCTCGGTTCGTGGCCGAGATGATTCGCACGTCCACCGTGAGGGTGGCCGTACCTCCGACACGTTCGAACGAGCGCTCTTGAAGCACGCGAAGCAGCTTCGACTGAAGAGACAGCGGAAGCTCTCCGATTTCGTCGAGTAGCACCGTCCCGTGATTGGCCATTTCGAGCTTGCCGATCTTGCGGCCGTTGGCGCCGGTAAAGGCTCCCTTTTCGTGCCCAAACAGCTCGTTCTCCAACAAGTGTTCGGGAATGGCGGCACAATTGATGGCGAGAAACGGTCCGTCGCGGCGAAGGCTCAGATGATGTAGGGCCCGAGCGAAAAGCTCCTTGCCGGTGCCGCTTTCGCCCAAGAGTAGGACCGACGTATTGGTCGGTGCGACGCGTTGGAGTGCGAGACTGACCTCCTTGAGCGCCGGCCCCTCCCCGACAATTCGCGGAAACCCGTAGCGGGACGCATACTCTTCTTTGAGAATGAGGTTCTCGATGAGCAGCCGACGCTGGTCGACGGCTCGCTCCATCAAGACCAAGAGATGATCGGTATCCACCGGCTTCGAGAGGAACTCGAACGCACCCTCCTTCATAGCCGCAACCGCGTCTTCTATCGTGCCGTACGCGGTCATGACGATGACGGGGAGATTGGTGTCCGCCTCGCGGGCCGCAAGCAGAACATCCATGCCGCTGCCCCTTGGCAACCGGAGATCGGTGAGCACGACCGAGACGCGGGAGGAACTGAGGCGCGCTCGTGCCTCGACGGCGTCGCTCGCTTCCTCAACACTGTAGCCCTTCGACTCGAGCGTGCGCCGCAGCATCGTACGGAGTGAAAGTCTGTCCTCGACCACGAGAACATCGGCCCCACGCGGCGAGCCGTCCACAGAAACCCGCTGGGCGCGGCTATCCGTACGTGCCCGCTCTGCCGAAGTGGTACTCACGGTCTCTGCCAGAGCTAGCGAACCCAGCCTGCTGGCACTCCTGCACGGCGTGCTTCGCCTTGGATTTGGGAGAACTCGGAGCGGGCGGCGGCTAGCTCGCTTTCGATCTCCTGTCTGCCAGAGAGGTTCCGTTGTCCCACCGGATTGACGTCGGTGCGCATGCCCCCGCCCCAATCGTTCTCCGGACTCTGCAGCTTCGACTCGAGATCCGCTATCTTTTTCTTCGACCCCGCAACTCGGTTCTGCCAGTACTCACGGGTCTTCGTTTCATCAGCCTCGGACTCGTCTTCGTCACCCTCGCCGCCCGCGTCTTCCGCGACACTGCCCTCGGCGGGCGCAGACTCTGGGAGCGGCGACGACCGTCCCCTGCCCAAGTCTCGCTCGGAGATAACCTTAGTGCTTCCCTCAACCTCTGTCCGGCGTTTCTTCTCCTCCTTGGCTACTTCGGCCAAGGATTGCGCATAGGCCACTCCAGATAACACGCCAACAGACAGGGCCAGGGAAAAGAGCCACCGAAGCCAGTTATTGCCTATCTTTCTTGTTTCGTTCATTGGATTCCTCCCCTGTGCGATCCTGTGTACTCCCCAATAAATTTACGAGCTCCCTCCCGATTTTTTTTGCGCCTGCCGCTCGGCTAATGCCGACTTCGCACGTGCGAGCAACTTCGCGATCTTCGGAGTCAACGGGTCGTCTGGCGACAACCGAACGAAAGCGTCGTACTCGGATAGAGACTCGGGTATCTTGTCCAGGTTCTCGTAGGCCTGGGCGAGGGCGAGGCGAAACGTGCCATTCTCCGCATCCAGACGCACCGCCTCCTTGAGAGGCTCTAGTGATTGGGAATAGTTTCCGGCGGCGAGTTCGGTAACTCCCAAGGCGTGTTGCGCCACCGCGGAATCGGGATTCGTCTCCGCTGCACCACGGAAGGCAGCCGCCGCCTCTTCTACGCGGCCCGCGTTTTTCAAGCTCTCGCCGAGCTCCAATCGCGCCGAAAGATTCTCCGGAGACGCCACCAGCACTTCTTGCATCTCCAAGATGGCTTCTTCCGTCTTCCCTTCCGCTCGCATCGTCCTCGCCAGCTCGACCCTGGCAGTTTGGTCGTCTGGGTTCAGCTCGAGATATTGTTGGAGCACCACTTCGGCCTCGGGGTCTTGCCCCGACTCCCTCAACATGGCCACCAAATAACGCTGAAAGCTCGGACTCCCTGGAACGAGTTCGAAGGCGGTTTCCATCGCTTGTATAGCAGCCTCAGGATCTCCCAAGTTGTGGTATGCGAGTCCTAGGTACATGTGGCCAAAAGGATTATCCGGGGCTTCCTGGATGAATTGCTGCAAGTGATTGACCGCGGCCGTATAGTCTCCGTCGCGAAACGCTTGCAGGCCCTCGCGAGTCGAGAGCTGTGCGAGACCGGCGTCAAACGGGCGGCCCACAGGAGTCTCAGCCCTTGCGGCCGCGCCACCACCTCTTTCCCCCTGAGTCGTTGGAGTCGTTTGAGTCGTTTGAGGATTCATCCGCTCCCAGATGACGAAAATGGCCGCGCCGGCAAGGACCACGAGTAACAAAGGAAAGAGGAATCGGAGCGGAGAGGGTTGGAAGTCATGGGCAAACTCCAACGGCTCAGAACAACGGACGCAATACTCGAAATCGTCCTTGTTCTTGGCTCCACAATACGGGCAACGTATCATCAGCCTTCTCCCGGGCCCGAGGGCATCAGGTTGTTCTCAAGTACTTTCGGGCGATTTAGATATTTCTATGCTATCGCATCCAGGGCCGGTAGCTCAACCTCCGTCTCGTGCCTACGGAACCGGCCTATCGTCGACGTCCTTCGTCTTGGCCTCGCTAGCCTCGAGCAGGCCAATCCGAGTCAATGCAAACAAGGCTGCCGGGCCTTCACGCCCGACAGCCTTGAGAAATTGTGAGCCCAATGGGGTCCCTGGACCCTGAAACCATACTTTCGTCGAGCTAGCCTCGAGCAGGCCAATCCGAGTCAATGCAAACAAGGCTGCCGGGCCTTCACGCCCGACAGCCTTGAGAAATTGTGAGCCCAATGGGGTCCCTGGACCCTGAAACCATACTTTCGGAGCTCCCGCCTCTTACTGAACGTTCGCCGTGGTATTTCCCGCCTGCGCGGCATCAGAACCCTTGATCGCATCAGTATCCGAGCCCTTGGTCACGTCCGCATACCGATCTCCCGAGGCCCCGCTCGACGGAATCCGCACCGTCATCTCGAGCCGTCTCAGGGAGCCCGGCCGACCGGCTTGCGCACCTTGCCAGTTGGGGGCCGTCCCTTCGGCCGTGAGAATGACCCGATCGTGGGCGACTCCCTCAACGATGGCACCATCGTAACCGTAGTCTTGGTCGCCGGCCAGCGGCCTGCGCACCCACAACGTCACCGTTCCCTCGATATCGATGTTAGTGTCCTGATCGATGTCGCCGCGGATTCCGTTGCCCGGATCCCGAAAGTCGAACTGGATGGGATCGGTCGAAACCGGATGACGGAGCACTCGACCGATGTAGATCCTCACGGTCGCGTCGCGATCGATGAAGTACTGATAGTCTCGACAGCCCGGGACGGAGGTATCTGCGCAGTCGAGCGCGTCTACCGGCTTGGCGTTCATTGCCCCCGGCCCGCGCGGAGGAGGCAGCGCGTTCACAAAATCTCCATCGAGGACCGCGTAGGATGCGAGGACGTTCTTCCCGTACTCCAGCGCGGCATCGGCATTGAAGAACGCCATCTCACCATAGCGGTAGTTGACGCTGATGTCGGTCTCGGTCGTAGTCGTCAGCATCAGGGCTAGTCCGAGCACGGAGAGAACGAACAAGACCAGAATGGAGATTACGAAGGCCGAGCCACGTTCTCCAGATCTGACCTGTGTCGGAGCGCCTACTGTTGACATCCTGTTTCTTTGAGCTCGTCTATGCATCTTCTTCTCCATCGCTGCCGCTCTCAAACTCATCCCACGTTGGCGGTGCGGAAAGTCACCAAACGCGCATCGCCGACTCCCAGATAGATGCCCGACTCGCTGGCGGGTAGGCAACGAACTGCAATTCGCAGCATGGCGAGAGGCATGGCGGGATCGTTCGGATCGACGATTCGAGTAATCTGCCAACGAACAACGAAAAGCGCTTGGTTTGCCGCGCCCACTGGCTGGCCGTCCGCGTTATAGAACTGGAAGAAGCCCGCGTCGTTGGTATCCAGATCACCGCACTGCGCTCCGGTATTGCAAAGCACAGGGTTTATGTTGCCGATGCTCGGGCTGGCAGGATTGGTGTAGAAGGGCGCGGCCTTGAGGAGCTCGAGCTGCTGCTTTGCCAATGCCGCCGAGGCGGTCATGCGTCCCGCCAGGGCGTTGGCATTCGTCGCCACGACCATCATTTGCGCGAGGGAGAGAAGGCCCACCGTGAGAATCACGATTGCGATCATGACCTCAATGAGGGAGAACCCTTCTCGGCCCCTGCCGCTGACTGTTCGACTCTGTCTTGTCTCGTTGTTTACGATCATGGTACCTCTGTTTGTACGCGCCCGTTTCGGCTGACTCGGATGTCCCGAACAAACCCGAAGCGGGGATACCGGATCGTCACCACCCAATCGAGCCCGTCCTGCTTGATGAGCGTGGCCCCGGAGCCAGCTGCGTTAACCGCTTCGACGGCACCGTTGGAGCGAAACAACAGGGCGTTCCATGTCCCACCACTGTCATCGAACTCCATCTCCGGAGGTAGGTTGGTGATGTTGCCGTGGGGAGGCGATACGTTGTCCCCCGCTCCAGGCGCGATCCCGTAGTCTCGGTCGTTGGGGTCGAAGACGGCACTGGCGCCGGGCCCCGGATAAACCCCGCCATAGGCTCCCATCGTCACGGGATCCTGGTCCAGGGTCGTGAATTGGAACTGCCCCTCCGCCGGGTAGTCGAAGTTGAGGATCAAACCGTTGCGTGAGTTCCGCTTGACCGCCTGACCCCGCGACATCTGCATCAGCGATGCGACTCCTTGCGCGGCCGCCTGGGTCTGATAGTGACGGATGTAGTTGAGACCGTACGGGATTGACGTCGCAGCGAGAATGGCTCCGACCGCCATCACCACTAGGAGTTCCACCAGTGAGAAACCGCGCGAGGCTTCCTTTCTAAACATCACCACATCCTCCTCCTTACTCTAGATGAAGGGGTTGCGCGGAGTAAACACGCCGCCACAAGTCAGTGCAAGACTCGGGCCAGGGTGTGTGAGTCTCAGCCATCCTCATAACCGTATACCCGAGAATGAGTTGGGCATGGTCCTCACCAATTTCGCCTGTTCCACGCGTTACCTTTGGTAACATGGGTGAAAATTGTGACACCCAATGTTACCCCTTGTGAGCCATTTTTTGTAATCATTAGACCTCGGCACGTCGAAACGTCCTCAGGGGCGCGATGCCATCCGCCCCGCTAGGTTGGGGAGCCTGTACGAGGTACATCCTCCCCTCGTGCAAAGGGCGATCCAACGGGTCGATATGTTGGAGACAACCCTTCAACCAATTAAGAACATTGATCTTGTTGCCTAAGCAGATGCTCACCACCTTGAATTTGAGAGATGGGAGGTGTCACTGTTCGTAACAAAACCGGGACGGGGACTGCATGCCACGTTCGACCGAGGTGCAACGCAGCGAGGCGGGATGCATCGGCGCTCGAATGCAACATGACTTCCGGGAAGGGAAACTAGATGTGTTGACAGTGTACGACCCGCATGGGATTATGGCGAAACACCAATTCTAAGAGCTCACACAACATCCGTTTTTCACTCGAAAGCGAAATTCTTCTGCCAGGAGTATGAAGGTCGCAACCGAGAACAGCGCTGCCGGTTCGAGAGAAGAGAGCTCTCCGCGCGCTTCATCACGTTTGGAGTGGCAACGGTGGGCCTCTCTCGCAGCGTTTCTGCCGCTGGTTCTTGCGTCTTATCGCCTCGGCTCACTTCTCGTTCTGCCGTTGCTGGCGATCGCCTTCGTGCTCGCGCTTAGCCTCATAGCTCGCGTTGCGGGTTGGCCCAACCGCCTACTTGCTTTCGACCTGACCCTCATACTCGGTGCCGGCATGTTCGCGGTCTACGCGACAAGCATGGGAGAGCCAACGGGTCTGAACTTCGGGTTGGTTCTCACATTAGTTCTCGTCCTCGGCACCATCGCGTTTGCTATTTACCTGGAAAAAGACGACGCGAGCAGGGACCACTCGCCCCTGCTGCGCCTTCGCTGGCACCACGCGCTTTCCTTCGCAATCCTGACGCTAGGGATAACCTTGGTCATCTCCATCTGGGCGTTCGGCCTCTCCGCGAAGGTGACACCATACACGTGGTTGGTCTCGAGCTTCAGTTTCTGGCCGGTGCTCGTTTTGTCCTTTGCGTGTCTATTGGCTGGACGACTTGGTTGGATCTTAACGCTGGTGTCCATGGCAATTCTGGAGACCGCAACTATCTGGTACGTGGCCTCGACCGAAGTCGTTGTTTACCAGGATCACCCGCTGCTTTGGGAGGAGCTCCGAAGCCGGGTCCGCGATCCGGGAAGCTGGGACATCCTCGTCGAGGGTCTCTTCTCGTTGCCAACACTTCTGCTTACGCTCGCCATCTTCGGAGCGTTCCCGATCCTGGTGCGCGCCCTTGGGAGGCTGAATCGAGGAAGCTCTCTTCTCGTGCTCCTACGGGTGCTAACGATCGTTTTGGTGAGTGGCTCCCTCTTCGTCCAACAGCGAGAAACGGTGAGCCCGAGCCAGGCCGAGCGTTACCTTCTGAACTCGTCGGCGCCGTGGGCCGCGGTCCACGATCGAACGCGCAAACCCGGCAACATCGACTGGGAGCAGGCAGCTCAAGTGCGAACCCGTTTGGAAGCACCGATCTGGGAGGCGGGCCGGGCGGCACCATTGGACTCTTTGGCCGGCCGCTATCAGGGGCGTTCGATCGTTTTCCTGCTAATGGAGTCACAGGCTTCCACACACATCGCCGGTCTCGGCGAGGGTGCATTCGCTCATGAGGCGAGCGCGCCTCACTTTTCGCGATTGATGGGCGAGGGGCTTGTCTTTACCAACTACTTCGCGGCCGGCTTCGATACACGTTCCGCCCTTTGGACGGTTCTCACCGGCTTGCAGCTGCCGATGGGCAATCCGGCCGGAGTGCAAAGGGCCCCCGAGGTGACACGCGTGGGACGCATGGCCGACTTCAAGGCGCTCGACTACCGATGCGATTGGCTGTACGCGGGCTCCCCACGTTTCGACAACTGGGATCTACTCATGACCGGAGCGGGGGTGCGTTGGTGGATCGACGCGTCCGAAACGCGCGACCTCCCCCGCGACTACTGGTCCTCGTGGGGAATGCCCGACGATGCTCTCTACCGCATCGTTCGCAACCGATACGTTGACTCCTTGGAAAAGGGGAAGCCCACGTTCATCGGCGCCCTCACCGTCAGCAACCATACACCGTATAGCTTCCCAGAGACCGTCAATGGCCAGCGTCTCGCAAAGGACCACGTAGGCGGGACGACGTACGCCGATCACGCCATGAACGAGCTGGTCACCGCCCTTAGAGGGGTTCCGGCCGATGACCGCCCCATCATCTTCGTGACCTCCGACACGAGTTATATCGAGAACCTTCGGCAAGTGGAGCCCTGGGGAATCCTAGCGCTCGAGGGGTTGCGCATACCCGGGCTGCTGTTGTTGCCGGACGGCTTCCTCGCCGGGCAACGTTTCGAAGGGATCTTCTCTCACGAAGACGTTCTGGACTTGCTCTACATGATGGTCGCCCCGGAGAACGAGCAAGGCGGGAAATTCCTAAGCCATCATCGTACGGTCGGCTTCGCGAACTCCTATCAAGGACTTACTCGAAACACGTACTTTGCCTCGCCGGATCGCTGGTTCGAGATCGTGAGTGATTGGGACGTTAGAAAGACAGAGCAACCACCCGAGCGGGCGCGCGTGGAAAAAGCATGGGAACAGTTTCGAAGAACAAATGCTCTGCTGTGGCCAGCGACGCGGCAATGAAGCACGTCTATTGATTGATGTATCCCAGGCTCTTCAGAAGCTCTCGGTCATGGTCGTCGACCGGCTCGTCCAAACCGCCTTCTTGACTCCCTCGGATTTCGGCGAGGGCTCGCCTTTCGCCCTTCGGAATAAGCCCGGCAAGCTGCTTTTGTAAAGCCACGAGAGTTTCTCTCTGACTCTCATCCAGTACCAAATCGCGCGTCTCCTCTGGATCGGCAACGACATCGTATAGCTCGAAGCGTGGTCCATCCAGCTCCGGAGTGAGGATCAGCTTGAAACGACCATCGCGAACCGCCCTGAGTTTTCCAACCACGCCTTGGTAGGGGCGTCGGTCGTTGGCTTCCATCATTTTCACGTCCGACTCCAGGAAGGCCCCGCGGGACTGGTCCTCACGGCCCTCCCAGAATCCAGCCAAGGTTCGCCCGTCCATTTCGCCCGGGTTCCGGATTCGGGCCAGTCCGAGGAGCGTGGGCGCCACATCGATAGAGCGAACCTGATGGGATACGGTCAAGCCCTTGGGGAGTTTCTTCGGCCAGCTCACAATCAGGGGAATCCGGACCGAGCTCTCGTAGAGGAACGCTCCATGATGGAAGTAGTAGTCATGCTCCCCGAGCGAGTGACCGTGATCGGCGGTGAACACAACGATAGTGTCATCCCGGAAACCGGCTCGCTCCAGTTCTTCGAGCAACCGACCTACCTCACTCATAGTGTCGTCGATCTCACCCCGGTACAGTCTTCGCGCGCCCTCGTTTTCTTCCTCGGAGAGGGGGTTATCGAATGTCAGTTCGCCGTGCGTGATCCCCGCGCTTTCTGGGAAGTTCACGTTACTGCTTGCTCCCGGCGGCGCGCCGTAACGTTTCTCCAGATCGGGAGGAGGCAGGTAGGGCCAATGCGGTTCGAAGTAATGGACATAGAGGAAGAACGGTTGCTGCTGTAAGTTGCGCAGGTAGCGGGAGGCCGAGTCGGTCACCGCCCGCGCCTGCGCCTGATAGACCTTTGGAGTTTTCGCCGAAGGCGTCTCGATCCGCTTTACCGTCAAACGGTCGGCGAGGATGAACCAGCTTAGGTAGCGAAGGCCTCCGCCGTACTGCTCGCCCAGCTCGTATGTCGAATAGTAGCGCTCGAATCCTTGACCGAAGCCGCGGTCCTTGGATATCCAGGGATTGTTCACGAAGGCAGTGGTTCGGTATCCTGCCTCCTTGAACAACTTCACCACGCTCGGCTGGTTCTCCTTGAGCTCGTCGTTGAGCGTACGCAGTCCGTGATGGATCGGATACCGACCGGTGAAGAACGAAGCGACCGATTGCGGCGTCTTGGGTATTACCGTCACCGCATCCTCGAACAGGATTCCTTCGGCGGCAAGACGTTCAATCGCGGGCGTCTGGACGACACCACCGAAAGGGCTGACATGATCGCGACGAGTGGTGTCGATCAAAATCCACAAAACGTTCGGCATATCGGAGGCGCCCATTCCGGCGAAGGCTCCCCACAGCGCGATCGAGACCACGCATCCTAGTGTCGCGCCAGCCGTGGCCCGTGGCCAGCGAAAGAAAACCAGGGAGACTATCAACGCCAGAGCCGCACTCGTGGCGTAGAACCAAGCCTGATCGCCAAGCGGATATGCGAAGTCCGGCACTCTCCCCCACAACGAGAACGTCGATGCGATAAAGAGGGCGAAGCCAGCGAGCACCATTCGAAACGAACCGCTCAGCCGCGCCCACATGGATCGCGGTACCAGCCACATCGCAAGCAATGTTGCGAGAAGCAACTCATAAGGCCCGGCGTCTCCGAGCAGCATCCAACGGGCGAGGATAGCCGCCAGGACCCACACCGAAAAGACGGCTCGGAAGATCGGGAAGGGCTCGCGGAAAACGCGAGAAAAAATCGCTCCCAGCAGAATCCAGACCCCGCTGACGTTGGAGTCCAGCAATCCAGGCGACGGTACCCAGAGCTTCGAGGACGTTGGTCGAGGTCCAGTCGCCCATCAGCACATCCCAGCGAGCGATGTGAATGCCCTCGAAAAGGCCGACGACGACCGCGGCCTTGAAAACCGGTAACAGGCGCTTCATTAGTCTCTTCCGATTGCTTGAACGGGAGTGAATTGAGTTGGATTCTATGTTAGCACGAGGGGTGGGATTTCGCTCAGAGGCCTGCCAACGACGTAACTCCTTCGAACTATGGGTGCAAACGCCCTTCTTCCCCTTCTTATGGTCGAATTGATTACCCGCAGCCTCTATGCGAAAATGTTTACATCTGAAGAACACGCATCCGTCCTCACGCGCCTTGAGATATCGCCCCTATCTTCCGTGAACCGATTCGTTCAGGAGGAAGCCGGGCGATGGAGATCCGGGAGAACGACCTATGGCCCGCTTCACTTCGCCGCATGAATTGAGAAACGTTTTGAACATCCTATTCTGGGCATCGATTGTCGCGCTATACCCCAGCACGAGCCATGCGTATCTCGACGCGGGCACCGGAAGCTACGGTTTTCAGATGCTGCTCGCGGTCGGCCTCGCTGCGGCGTTTATCATCAAAGCAAACTGGAAGAGGCTGAAGTCGAAATTCTCGAGCGCCTCCGAAAAGGACCATGACGGCGGCAACTCCTAGCTCGTTCGACCCTGAGAGCGGGAGCTCGCCCTGGCGACTTCCGGTGGCCGTCGCGTCCTTGATGGCGACTCCCCTGCTGGTGTTCGTCTCATCGGCCAACACCCTTTACCTTAGAAACCAATCCGAGTTTCAGCATCAGCCACAAGTCCTGACCTCCTTCATAGAGCTCACCCTCGTCACGCTGCTGATAGGTCTCGCGCTCTATGCGCTATCGAAGTACCAACCCTTCCGATTATTGCTGCACGCTTACTACATGGTCGGGCCGTTCTTCCTCCTCTTTGGCTTTCTCCACAATTGGGCCGTGGGCTCCCACTTCTTTCTCTGGGTCTTCGACACTTGGGCGGGAGTGCTCACGTACTTTGCAGGCTTTGTCGCAGCTACGGTTTTCGTTTCGAGGCGCTTTAGCCCATCGACCCTGGCCGGCCCGTTCGCAGCGTTCAGCTTGCTTTTGTTGGCTACCGAGGCGCACTCCTTTGTGACGCACTACGAGAAGCTGGCGCCCGAGACTGCGGGCTCGCAGATTCCGAACCTGGAAACGAACCCGAATTTGCCGAACGTGTACCACTTCATTTTCGACGGCTACGACGCCGAGCACTTTCCTCAGACGCTGTCATCCGACTACCGGAACGCCTTAAGTGGCTTCGTGAACTTCCCAAAAAACCTCGCGCTCTACCGCAACACACGCTCCTCCCTACCCTCCATCTTCTCGGGAAGGCGTAGGCCAGGAAACGTTTCCAACCCGGAGTACTTGAGGCGCGCTCTCAATACCGACTTCTCGTTCCTATACTGGCTCAAGGAGGAGGGTTACAAAACAGTCGCCTATACGCCGGACATGTACGAGTTCGGCCTCGAGCTCTTCGATCACGTGACCTTCCACCAGCAGAACCATGGTGCCGAGGCTCTGCTCGAAATGAATAATGCCACTTTCCAAAGGTTGTGGCTCTGGACCAATTCCCCGCGCCTGTTCACGGGGATGCTCTTGGACACCGAGTGGTTCATCGAGTTCGGTGGAGAGGACTTGCGGCTGGTTAAGAATAGAAACTTCTTGCCTTTTTCGGTTCCCATTAGATCCTATCTGAGTTTCTTGAACGTCCTGGAACAGGAGGCCGATCTTCCTGCCAACGGCCGTTATACGTTGATCCATCTAGTACTCCCGCACTCTCCGGAAGTGCTCGCCGCCGACTGCTCGTACGATGTGGCGGGTAGCGAGACCACGCAGCTGGAACAAGCCGGCTGTGCGACAAAGCTGTTGGTGGATTTCGTAGAACGACTGAAGGAACTGGGACGATTCGACAACTCGCTGGTTATCGCTCAAGCCGATCACGGAGTCTACGAGCCCGACAACGGCGCCGAGAACCCGGCGGAGAGAGTGTCCTTGCACGCGCTGCTCCTGATCAACCCGATCGGCAGCGACGGTGAATTCGCGGTCTCGAGCGTGAACAGCACCCTCATCGACATCGCACCGACTCTCTTAGGCGCGCTCGAGGTCGAAAACCAACTCCAGATGGACGGCACACCGTTGCAAGATGCGATGCCCGACAACCGACTCGTACCGATGGATTGACCCGTTGGGACTTCGGAGGGGGCTTTCGTCGCCGCTTGCTTTGCTCGTGGTCTTGGCCCTCGCGGGGTGCCAACCCAGTCCGCGAGAGCAACGATCTGGCAGAAAAAGCAACCGACCCACAGGCGCCGGCGGCCACCAGAGCCCAGTCATTGGATTCGGATTGATTGTAGGGACCAACCCGGCAGTCACCTACAAAGCTTACCAACCCCTGATGGATCATCTGACGGCCCAAGCGCCGTTCCTATTTCAGATCCGGCTCGGAAAGACTACCGACGATCTGATGAGATCAGTGGAGGAAAGGATGGCCGAGCTCGCTCCACTGAGCGCGGTGAGCTATCTCGAGGCTCACAGCCAGTTCGGAGCAGTGCCACTCGTGAAGCCTCTCAATCGTCGTGGGGAGGCGTTGTCGCGGGCCGTCTTCTTTACGCGAAAAGACAGCAGATTGGACGCGGTCGAAGGGCTGCGGGGCGGGACGCTGGCCCTCGGACCGCACCATTCGGTATTGAGTAACCTCGTACCGCGCCACGAGCTCCTGCATGCCGGTATCCACTCCGAGGACCTCGCAACCATCGAGCACATGTCCAGCGATGACAGGGTCGTGGCCGCCGTTTTGGAGGGCCGATTCGATGCCGGCGCGGTAGAGGATGAGATAGCCCAGGCCGCCGAAGGGGTTCGAATTTTCCATACCTCCGAGCCCATTCCTAGCGCTCCACTGGTCATCCGAGACGACCTCCCGGTATGGGTGGCCCAGGCGATCCGGGACGCGCTACTCCGGCTGGACGTCGCCGATTCGGCAAAACGAGCCGCGTGGGCGGAGGAGATCCGTTACGGTTTTCGCCCCGCCAAGGACTCCGACTATGAGCCAGTTCGCACAATGGTAAATGCCGTCGTTGGTCAATGTGCCGACTCTTGCCATTCGAGCGGCGAGGTCTCTGACACGAGCAGGCAGTAGCATGAGCTTGAAGAGGCTCGGCGGCGCGAAGGCAATGCGAATGCTCCTCGTATTCATGTCTTTAGTCCCGACTCCACTTCTCGTTTTCGTTTCCTCATCCAACAAACTCTACGCTAGGAATCATGCCAAGTTACACGATCACCCTGAGGTCCTCCTGCCCTTCGTCTATCTCTTCCTAATCTCTTTGGGGGTGGGGCTGGTTCTCTACTTGCTCTCGAAGCACACCGCATTTCGTTACGCGCTTTGGAGCTATTACCTCATCGGCCCCTTCTTTCTCGCGTTTCAATTCCTTCGGAGCGCGACCGGCGGCATGACGTTTCTCAGTTGGCCGGCACATACTCAAGCAGGTTTCTGGGCCTTTGTGCTCGTCTTCGCGTTGCTTGTGATCGCAGCCGGACACACCCTAAACTTTCGTTCTGTCGTAACGCCCCTTGCACTTTACGGCATCCTCCTGCTCGTGAACGAGGCACGGGTAACTGCGGGAGCGATCCGAGGTCGCGCGATAGAGGCACCTGAGCGGGCGAGCGAAAGCCCTCTGTCAAACAAACGGCCCAACATCTACCATATCGTTCTCGATGGCTTCCAAACGGATGTCTTCGAGTTAGTTCGTTCCACCGAGATAGAAAAAGCGTTGGGCGGCTTTACCTATTTCCCCAACAACACCGCCATCTACCATCTGACGGCGACTTCTCTCGCTTCGGTTTTTGGGAGTTCACACTACGACTACCGAAAAACTCGACGTGAGTATCTCAACCAAGCGTTTAACGGAAAGCTCTCTCTCATCCCGCGGCTACAAGATGCCGGCTATAGCTCGGAGGTCTACATCCCGGCCCTCCAAGAAACCCGGTTCGAGATTCCGGACTACGTGTATCGCCACGCCGACTACGCTCGCGCCGACCTGGTAGCGATGAACACTTCGTCGTTCACAAGATTGTGGGTGTACAGCCAAGTTCCTCGAGCCTTGAGAATGCGCTTCTCGTCCGACGCTCTCGATTCAGCCGACTTGAAGCGGCTCGAAGAAGGCAGGTTCCTCCCCTACTCCGCCCCGGCGGTATCGGCCCTGGGTTTCGGAAAAATGATTAAGGAGGAAGAGAACCTTCTCGCTTCGGGTCGATACAGCTTCATCCACTTGTTGATGCCGCACCAGCCGTATGTGTTACGGGCAGACTGCTCGTTTGACCATACGGGAGCGAAGACCGACCTGATGGCGCAAACGCAATGCACCATGAAGCTTCTCTTCGAGTTCTTAGACGTCCTGCACACACTCGGACGTTTCGATGACAATCTGATCCTGGTACACGGCGATCACGGAGGAAACTACCGGATGAGAGACGGGAAGTTGGTTGACAACCGCTCCCGATCCTTGAGAGCGCTGTTACTGGTCAAACCCAGCGGGCGGGGCCAGGAGGACCGGTTCGAAGTGTCGCCACGGAAAACGTCGCTGCTCGACATCGCACCGACCATCCTCGACTGTGTCGACACCGGCGCCCCCCGAGAGCCGGACGCTTTCGAGGGAAACTCCCTCAGCGATGCGGTGCCCTGCTCCGACTTAAAATCGAACAGGCTCGAGAATCGAGAGGGCGTTGACATTAAATAATTTAAATACAATGGGTTAGATACCATTGCCTCCTCTTGACACAGGCAAACCCGCATGGCATCCTAACTGGTATCAACTGACATTGACGCTTTCGGCCCGTTGAGCTCGTTGAGCCCGTTGAGCCCGTTGAGCCTGTCCGGCTCCGCCGTGAAGCAATCTTCAGTCCCGATTCTCCACGACACTTTCGCAAACGACCGGCCGAGTATCGGAAAGCTACTAATCCTTCTATGACGTATCTGCTAGCCCGGTCCTCCCTGATCCTGTTGCTCGTCACCGCCATGCTCGGCCTTCCCATTGCGGGCTGCCATCAGGAGAGCGGAAACCCAGAGGAGGCGCCGTCGACCGAGTCAGTGCAGAGTACTTCGTCGCTCGCTAGTCGACCGCTCATCATTTTGTCCTTCATGGATCCGACAAACACCATCCTTTCGACGAAAGCGCATCAGCCTCTTCTGGACTATCTCACCGCACAAACCCCTTTTCGTTATCGGGCCATTTTCAGCAGCGAGTCCGAGAGGAACGTCGGCGTCCTCGAGGAACGGCTGGTCGAAATTTCACACCTGGGAGTCGTAAGTTATCTGGAGGCACACAATCAGTTCGGAGCGGTGCCAATAGCAAAGCCTCTGAACCGCGACGGTGAACCGACCTCGCGAAGCGTCTTGATCACGCGAGAAGACACCGATATCGGTAAGCTCACGGATCTGAGAGGACGCTCTTTGGCACTGGGATCATTCCATTCCACGTTGAGCAACCTCGTACCGCGTTACGAGCTCATCCAAGCGGGGATCGATCCCGAGGATCTCGAGTCCTTGGAGCGTTTGGCCAACGACGAGGAGGTGGCGCAAGCGGTTTTGGCCGGTCGGTTCGATGCCGGAGCAGTGGAGGACATCGTCGCCGCGCGCTATGAGCAGAAAGGGCTTCGACCCTTCCACGTTTCCGGTCCGATTCCGACGGGCCCACTGGCCATTCGCGAAGACCTTCCTCGGCGAGTCGAATCGGCGGTTCGCGACGCCCTCCTGAAGTTGGGCCCAAAAGGAGTAGAAAGCCGTCAGGACTGGGCCGAAGAGATCCGATACGGTTTCCAACCCGCCGCGGACTCGGACTACGAGCCGCTCCGAAAGATCATGATGACCGTACCTACCGGATGCAGTGAATCATGTCACGGGAGCTCTTGAGGTGAGGTTAGTAGCGAGCGCTTTCCGTAACTATGGCACCCTTGTCCTATCCCTCCTACCCACTCCCCTACTAGTGTTTGTCTCATCCTCGAACGCCATTTACCTGAAGAATCAGAGCTTGCTGCAGTACCAGTATGAGGTCCTCACACCTTTCGCCAAGATTTCGGCCCTGACGCTCTTCGTCGGCATCACGTTAGCCGCTCTCTCAAGGTTCAATCGGCTTTTCCACTATGGTCTGTGGGCCTACTATTTGGCGGCCCCCCTTTTCCTCCTCTTCGGTTTCTTCCGACCTCTTCAAACCCAGCTGCCAGGCGTAAGCGTGCTGTACCAAACGATGGGCGGACTCCTTTTCTGGCCCGCCCTTCTTCTCGTGGCAACCCTCTTTCTGGGACGAAGTTTGAAACCACCGGCTCTGATCACGCTGAAGAGGGCCTTCGCAGTATTCGGACTCGCCCTCTTCGCCTACGAGACGGGGGCGTTGCTTTATAACGTCCTGCTTCGCACAGCCCCAGACACCGAGGTCGCCCAGTACCGGCAACCATCGGACACCGGAAACGGATTACCCAACATTTACCATCTGATCTTCGACGCCTATCAGACCGATCTGTTCGAGCACACTTTGTCCCCCGAAGCCAAGGAATCGTTAGGAGGGTTCTCCTACTTCCCCGCCACAACCGCCATATCCGCGTACACGCCCATGTCTCTGGCCTCGATCTTCTCCGGCCGCCGGTTTTTTTATGACCAAGCCCGCGCCGACTACATCACTTCGGCGTTCGGTTCCGAGAAATCGTTTCTCTATTGGCTCAAGTCGCAGAAGTACGAGATGGTGGGGTACGGAACGAACCCCTGGCGGCGGCGCGATCACTTCTTCGATCGCATGGTCACCCATGGAGACGCGGCGCGCGACGACCTCCTAGCACTCAATACCGAAGCCTTTCGGGACCTCTGGCTGTTCAGTCACATACCCGCCCCTTTGAAGCCCGCCGTCATGCGGACGAGCCTGTTCGCTCGGCTAGACGACCAGGACCTGAAGCTACTACAAGACGGGAGATTGTTACCGTACTCGGCACCGGTGACGTCTTACATCGGCTTCAGGAGGATGATGGCTGAGGAAGAGAGCCTCTCGTCTACCGGGCGGTACACCCTCGTGCACGTCGTGATTCCTCATCATCCTCTCAAGTTGGGAGCCGATTGCACCTACACCCTGGGTTCGACGAGAACCGGAGTCATCGAGCAATCCAAATGCGCGCTCAAGCTGGTCTTGGAGTTCGTCGATCATCTCGAGAAGCTACGCCGCTTCGACGATTCTTTGATACTCATCCACGGCGACCACGGCGGTCCGTATCGCACCAAAAACGGCGAATTGGTCACCGAGGCCCGATCCCGGTCTTTGAGCACCGTCTTACTCATCAAACCGATGGGACAAGCGAAGACCGGTGGCCTCCAAGTCTTGGACTCAGAGATGAGCCTCATGGACGTTCCGTCCATTGTGATTGGCTCGGTCGCCGAAGCGCGGTTAGGCGAGCCGCGAACAGCCCCTTGGGATTTGAGCCAACGATTCGTCCCCTTCGTCCAAGGTGAGCTCTTCGAATCGGCGCAACTCATTTTGAAACGGCAAGGATTCTCGCTCGGCGAGGTGAAGGAGAGCCCTAGCCAGAGCTACGCCGCGGGTACCGTCATCTCGCAGGAACCTCCCGCGTATCACGGAGGCTCCGACACCTCAGAGATCGAGATCGTCCTCTCCACTGGCCATCCCGGCGGCTCCGACATCATGCCCGACTTCGTGGGTCGCGACATCGCCGAAGTGAGCTATTGGCTCGAGCAAAGGCGGCTCCCCACCTCCAGCATCCACCACGTCGTCCATGTGGGAGCTCCCGAGGGAATGGTGGTGCGCCAGACCCCCCGGGCCGGAGCCGGTACAAATGGCAGTGGGGAGATTGCTTTCTACGTGAGCAAGGGGAAGTAATCGGGGGCTTCGATAAGCAGTCCGAACGGCAAGTCAAACCAAACTCTTCGCGTTCTTGCTAGAGCAAGCCGAGGCAAGAGGGGGTCGAGCGGTGCTGGAGGCGCGAATGCGGAACGACAAGAGTGCTCGAAGGGAAACGCCGTGAGCACCGCGGCGTCCCTGGGAACCGCAATCTCCGAGGCGGCGGCTACGGCACGCGGGCCCGTCGAGACCTCGATATGGCCTGTCGCACCGGTCGGCTCGTCGCTCATGCTGGCCGCAAACCGATCGGAGTCTTGAACCACGAGATGTGGCGAGGCTCGGCTCGGCGCCTCGTCACGCTAGCCCAGGGCGGTCCATGGCTGGCGTATCTCGCTCATCTTTTCGTCGCATGCTGGGCCTTTGGCGGCCTGCTGTTCGGCGGTCGCGTGCTCTTCTTTCGCGACCTCTCTCTCTACTACTACCCGAACTACACATTCCTGGACCGATCGCTGGCGCAAGGGATCTGGCCCGTTTGGAACCTGATGGTCGATGGTGGAATACCGTTCCTCATCACCGATCCGGTCGACCTTGCACTCGTCGGCATCTTCGGAGCCGACGCAGCTATGACGCTGGGGCCACCGATCCTTCTTTGGGTCGCAATGTGCGGAGCGACGTCACTCGCGCGTCAACTCGGCGTCGACGGCTGGGGGAGCTGGACAGCAGGCGTGTTCTATGGCCTCTCCGGTGCGCTGCTCTCAACGGTTAATCTGGTCGAACTGTTTCACGGGGCGAGTTGGGCACCATGGGTGGTTGTAGCATTCCTGCGCTTCTGGAGTGCACCGAGCCCGGGCCGCATTGCCGCCCTCGCGTTGGTGGGGGCGGTTCAGATTGCTACCCTCTCCGCAGAGGTCCTACTCCAGGCCGCGGCGGTGGGTCTGGCGCTCGCTCCTGGCTGGCCGCGGCCGCGGCACGTCTTTGGCCTGATCGGAGCGGTGCTTGCTGCTACACTGCTGGCCGCTCCAGCGCTACTCGGAGCGCGAGCACTCTTGGCCGGGACCGCGCGCGAAGCGGGCTTCCCGCATGAAGTCTCCTTCGCTTGGTCAGCGAAGCCGCTCATCTTCTTGGAGGTGGTGTTTCCACACTTCTTCGGCGACGTACACACGATGACCAACGTGGGTTTCTGGGGACAGGAACAGTTTCCGAACGGCATCCCTTACCTGCTCAGTCTCTACCTTGGGCCGGCGGTTCTCATGCTCGTCGCTATGGCGGGTCGACGTGGCACGCGGCTTTACGTGGTGGTTGTTCTGGGCATCCTTCTGGCCCTAGGTGACTCCGGGCCGTTGGAACCGATCATGGTGCCCTGGATGAAATCGCTTCGAGTCCCGCTCAAGTTCTTCCTCGCGTCGAACCTGGCGCTCTGCTTGCTCGCCGGGCTCGGGCTCGATCGCGTCGCCCGCCGCGGGGGCGGTGCAAGATGGTGGCTGGCCGGACCTGGTGTGCTCATGCTACTCACCGGAGCGGTCATCAAGATCTGGCCCACGCTGCCGCTGCCGCTCATCGACGCGGTCGCGCCAGGCGCCGGCTCGCGCGCTGCACTTGTGATCGCAAACGCTTGGCCGCACGACTTTCTGGTCACCGGAGTACTGGCCCTCGGCGCGGGCCTGGCGCTCAGCGCCGGGCGGCGTTTGGTGCCCTTGGCCGCGGTGCTCGCGGTACTCGACCTCGCGATCGTCAACGAATCGATCAATACATCAGCGCCTGCCGACTTCTACAAGCTGCGAACAGAGATCGCCTCGCAGATCGCTGAGACGCAGCGTGAAGGGAGTTTCCGCTGGTTCTCGTATGGCGTTGCCTACTCCCCGGGATTGTCCTTTTCTTCAGACTTGTTGCGGCGAAACTCGGACGTCTGGCTATTCTATCTCGACCGCCAGACGTTGCTGGCGCGTACCCAAGCCCTCGACGGTTTCGAGTCGGCCCTCGGACTCGACCGGGTGGGCTGGGCGCCGCCAGGTACCACGCTCACGATCGACGAGATGACCCCGAAGCGATTCCGCGACTACTACCCGCGGCTGCGGATGGCGAACGTGCGCTGGGTCGTTTCGTTTCACGATCTGCCCGAGGAGCTGGTCTCGGAGAGGGCCAAGATCAACCTGCCGGAGGTGCGCCAGCCCTTACGGCTTTTCGAAGCTCGCGATCCGTTGCTTCGAGCGTTTTGGGTGGGGAGCTACGAGGTGTTCCCGAACCCTTCCGCACTTCAAGCCAGGCGGAGCGAGCCGGGGTTCGACCCTCATCGCGTCGTCCTTTTGGAGCAGCGACCACCACCCGTAGCAGCCGGAGAATTGGGCACCGCGAGCTACCAGCCCTTGGATCCCCACACCATCCGTGTGCACTCGGACGGTGCCCCGGGATTCATCGTGGTCCTCGACAATTTCCACCCAGCGTGGGTGGCAGAGCGAAATGGGAAGCCGAGCCCGCTCCTCCGCGCGAACGGTCAGTACATCGCCATACCCACCCCTGGCGGCTCGCAGGAAATCACGCTGCGCTTTCGCCCCGACTGGCGGCGGCGCGCGCTGGTGGCCACCTCCCTCGGCGTGGTCCTGACCCTTGCCCTGGCGCTCGCCGGCGCCAGAGAAAAATGGAGATCACCTCGCGGGCACAAGCGAGAGTCTCAGGGATGGAGCCTGCCGACGCCGCCCCCTACTCGAGGCGAGTAACCTCACTAAAGATCCAGCCGGACAAAACCACACTGGCGTTAGATCCACTCTCCTTCCGTCGTCGTTCCGCTTTCCGGCCGGGCCGGCAAACTCAAGACGAAGGTCGTGCCGTCTCCGGGCTTGGACTTCACTTCCACCTCGCCATTGTGGGATACCACGATCTTCTGCACGATCGAAAGCCCTAGGCCGGTGCCCTCGGACTTGGTGGTGAAGAAAGGCGAGAAAATGCGCGGGAGGTCTTTCCCTAGGATACCCGGGCCGTTGTCCGACACGCGAACGAAGGCCAAGCCGTTGTGCCCCCCGGTCTCCAGGTGGACCTCTCCCGCTTCGCCGCTATCCTTTGCGGCCGCTGCCTCGATGGCGTTTAACATGAGGTTGGACACCGCTTTTCTCAGAAGCATCTCATCGGCTTCCACCAGGAACGATTGAGCCTCCAACGTTAGTTGTACCTTCGCGGCGCGGACCTGAGGCTCGAGGTCGCGGGACAGATCTCGGGCCATTTCCGCCATGTCGAAGGGAACCGCGCGCACAGTTTCCGGCCGTGCGAACTGCAGAAACTCCGTGACCACTCGACTGAGCGACGAGCATTCTTCAACCAACGCGTCGACGACCGTATCGTGTTCTTCGGAAGACACCGATTGCCTGAGGAGCTTGGCGTTTCCGAGGATGGTGGCCAGACTGTTGCGAAACTCGTGGGCGATTCCGGCCGCCATCTCGCCGAGACTGGCCAAGTTGTCCTTGATGAAGAGTCGCTCGCGAAGCTCCATGACCTCGGTTAGATCGGCAAAAAGACACAGCGCCCCTCGCACCTTTCCTTCCGTCGATGGGAGGGGCAGGACGCTTGTCCCCAAGTGGATCGATTCGCCAGACTGGCATTGGTAGTCGACTCGACGCCGAAGCGACTGCGATCCCTCGCCGAGCGCTCGAGCCATCCATCCGACAAGCACTTGAGAACCGGGCAGCGCTTCCCGAAAGCTCTTGCCCTGAAACGATTGCGCGTCCGCGCCGAAGATTCTCTCCGCCGCTGGGTTCACCAGGACGACCCGACCTGCCTCGTCGAGACTAACAAGGCCGGTGGTCATACTCTGGATAATGTCGGTGGCCAGGGCCTCGGTCTCGTCCGCTCGCGCCTTCTCCATTCGATGCATCTCGGCGAGCTGTTTCTCCTTTTCTTTCAGCTTCGCTACGACATCCCGAAACGTGGAGAGAAGGAATTGGCCTTCGTCCTCGGCAGCTGAAGTCACCGCCGAATCTCCGGCCACCGAGCGGGCCTCCGCGACAAGCCGGCGATGGGGGGCGAGGAGACTGTTAAGAAACAGAACGAGGGTCAGTAGCACCAGGCTGAGTGCCGAGACCTGGTAGACGAGCGTGGAGCGGAAGCTGCGATTCACCTCCGCCAGCGACGACGCCGGGAACTGGACACGAAGCACGCCTCGTGCGGTCCCGTCCGGATACCTCAGGGCGAGGTAACCGAATGCGGTAGCACTTTCCGGCTGGTAGGCGGGAGAGACCTCGGTCATGGTCCACCCGCGATCGACCAGCCGATACTTCCCCACTCGATCCAATCGATCGAAATCGAGTACATCTGAGAGCCGACAATCCGACGAGCCGGCGAGGATCCTCCCGTTCCAATCCAGCAGGCAAGCCGAAGCAGCGCTGTGTTCTTCCGCCAACGCTTGGAGAAACTCGGAGAGGCGGGCGGATCGCTGGAATCGGTCCGCAGCGGCGGGGCTCCCTGCTGGCGCCAGCACGGTTGCTAGACGGGAGGCCATGAGCTCCGCCTTCGATCGAGCGGCCGCGTCGAAGGCGGTGGTGAGAGTCTTGCGCGATGTATGCGAGAAGTGAAGACTCTGGCTGTTGACGATCACCAGGACGATGATCAGGAACGCCAGAAACAGCCGGACCCGATTCTCGTGAGAAATAAAGTCGGCCATGACTAAGTCTGCGCTAAAAGAGATTGAAGTACCAATCGATCAGCGAGGGCCCGGCGAACAGCGTCCCCACCGCGGCCATCCCGAGAAACGTCCCGAAAGGAAGTGCCGTCTTGAGGTCCTTTCCTCGTGTGGCCATGAGCGCTATGCCGACTACAGACCCTAGGAGCGAACCGAAGAAGATCGTGAGCAGAACACCTTTCCAACCTACGAAGGCGCCCACCATGGCCATCATCTTCACGTCTCCCATTCCTAGCCCTTCGACCTTTCTTACTCTGAAGTAGACCTCGGCCACCCCATAGAGGAGGCCGGCTCCCAGCGCCGCGCCCGCCAAGGCCTGGGTTACGGCGATCGGCTCACGAATGGGTGCCAAGAGGAGGCCGATGAGAGTTCCCGGTATGGTGATCACGTTGGGAAGTATTCGATGGTCATAATCGATGAATACCAGGGCGAGCATCGCCGCAACGAACGCGAACTCGACTCCATACTCGACTCCGAAGCCGTGGCGCAGATACGCGGTCAAGGACGCGGCTCCCACCATCAGCTCAACCAAAGGGTAGCGGATCGAGATCGGAGCCTTGCAATGTCGACACCGACCCCAGAGCAGCAGGTAGCTCAGGACCGGAATGTTGTCATAAGGCGCGATCGGTTTCTTGCACTTGGGGCACGCCGAGGGCGGAAAAACAACCGACTCCTCCTGAGGCAAACGATGTATGAGCACGTTGACGAAGCTGCCCCAAACGAGCCCGAAGAGGGCGGCCAAGAAGGGTCCTAGCCAAGGGAGGTCCTTGAAGGCCGATGTGATGCCGCTGAGAAGGCTCACCCTTAGCCCGATCGTCTTCCTAATGGCGCCACTGGCTGAGGTGTCCGGTTACCGATCCGGCAATGCAGAGAGGAAGGAGTCTTCGGACACTTCCGCCTTCTCGTCGCGGGGGTTCAAAACGTACGGCACGCCGATGGGATCCGCAGGCACCCGCCGCAAGTAGCCGGCCTCGACCATCTCCTGCCAGCTTTCCGGAAAGTGTCCTAACTGCTCTTCGTATTTTCCGGCGAGCTTCGTTAAGACCTCGACCTGATCCAATGCGTCGAGCTGCTGCAGATGGATCTGGGCGTTGTGCCGCATTTGCTCGTTCTCCGCGGTCTCGTAGAGTATTTTCCACAACTCGCGCGCCGTGCGGCGTTCTCCGCCACGCGCCAACGTGCGTCCGGCAGTGGCCACCATCCAATAGGGCGCACCTGGAAGCTTGCTGCCCTTGAGAAAGATCTCGGCCGCAGTCTTGTAGTCTTTGAGAACCCAGAAATAGACGAAGCCCTTGTCCAAGTAAAAGCGCCAGTGGTCGGGGTTGTTCTCGATTCCCTTGTCGATCAGACTCAGGCCCTTGAACGGCACACCGGCTCCCGTCGGCCAGGGCTCCGACAACAGAGTCGCGCCGTAGGTGTAGGCGACCTTCAGATGCGGGTCGAGGGTGGTAGTAATGTCGAGCAGCGGCTCGAGCAAGTCGAACCTCTTCTCCGTAGAATAAAGACGCTGCCCACCAAAGTACTGAACGGCCCGGAGCCAGTATAGGTCGGCGGCTAGGCTCTCGAAGCCGAGAAGCACCTTCTTTAGAGTTTCTCCGTCCTCGACATAGAGGATTTCCTCGGTGGCGCGGTACTCTCCAAATCGATCGTCGATGGCGACTTGGAGAAACCAAACGGCGACAAGGAGCTGGGAGAGAACCACGAGAAGGATGAAGCCTTGGGAAAGCCCGGGTCGGCTCGACGGCGCCTTTTCGGTCAACTCGGTCACGAGCTCGTCTCGTTCGCCGCCTTCGTCAAGGCCACGACCTCCTCCACCTGCCGGTCGGTGAGCCCACCCACAACGTTCTCTTCCACCGTACCGCCGGGAGCGACCACGATGGTCTGTGGCACCTTATTGACTTTGTAGGCGTTCATGATTTCTTTACTTGGAAAGCGAATCGCGGGAAAGGTAAGTGCCTTCTTCTCGAGGAGCTCTTGCTCCCTTTGGTAACTTCCGAGGACGATACCAAGCACTAGCGCTCGGCCCTCCAATTCCAAGGCCATCCGGTTCCACTTGGGAACGGTCCTGGCACAAGTGCCGCAGGTGAGCGACATCAAGAACAAGTACGTCTTCGGTCCGTCGGGCGGAAAGTCGATCCGCTCCGACCCCCCGTCCAACCTCTCCGCCTCGAACGCAACCGCCTGTTCCCCCGGCTTCAAGTGCGAGAAGCCCTCAAGGGGGTGGCTCGCCCGTGTCTCGGCCGAGCTCGACGGCTCACTGGGGTGCTTTCCACTCTGCCAGACGTAGAGCTCGATCCCTCCTAGCGCAAGCAGAAGAAGCGCTACTGCCAGCCACCGCTTTCCCGTCACGTAGAACCAACTCCTACTTGAGATTCCGGCGGCTGAACACGACCGTCGCGATGATGAGCAAAATCGCGATGTAAGTCACGCCATAGGCGGTGGAGTAACCGAGCATCGCGAACGGCACCGGATCGCCGGAGACGACCCGAGACTTCACGTCGAAGTTTCGAAGGTTAGGCACCACGTAGTAAACGATCTGAGTCAGCTGCGGCAAGAACCCCGACTCGACAACGCTATCGAGGTGCTTGAGCTCCGCCGAGAAATGCCCCACCACGTATAAGAATCCGGTGAAGACCGCACTCAGAATAGACGAAGTGAACGTACTGAACAGAAGGGCCAGAGCCGTGAGAAGCGCCATCTCGAAGTATAGAAGGTAGATGGCTTTCAACAGCGCCGGTTCGAAGCTGCGGGTCATGGCAAACAAGAGCGCATAGAGCCCGACCGTCATGATTGTTACATTCACCGCGAGTGTTAGACAGAGCCCGCCATATTTCCCCAGGATGAAATGAACCCGCGAGATCGGTTTCGGCAATAGCGAGTAGAGAGTGCGTTTGTCCATCTCCTTCGAGACCAGGCCGATCCCGATGAAGATCGCGATCACCGATCCAAAGGCAGCAATCGACGCGAGCCCCAGATCCTTGATGATCTTGACTTCCTGGTAGACGGAGATCTGTCCCAACACGTAGGAGCTGGCGATCATGATGAGCGCGAAGAGGACCAGGTTATAGAGCACCTTGTCGCGGACCGTTTCCCGGAAGGTATTCAGCGAGATGAAGGCGATCTTAGTCATGGCTCATGGCCTATGGTCTCTCGACCCCCGTGGCAGCCACCTGACGGACGAAATACTCTTCGAGTGTCTGACGAACCGGTTGCACCGAAACGAGACGCGATCCCGTCGACTGCACCATGCCCAGAACCTTATCCAAAACCTCCTCGCCTCCCAGCTCCAACTTGACGCTCTCACCTATGCGGTGCAGGCGAGTCGCGATGGCGCCGAGCTCTTGCTCCAATCCGTCGGAGACATTCCCTAAAACGACTTCTATCGTCACCGACAGGTCTAGTATGTCCGAGAGCTTGCCTTCCTCGACCTTCTTCCCCTGGTTCAAAATCGCTACCCGGTCGCACAGGGCCTCGACGTCCGGGAGGATGTGCGAGCAGAAGAGAACCGTAACCCCTTCGTTCCTGAGCTCTCGAACGAGCACCGTCATGTCGCGTCTACCCATGGGGTCGAGGCCCGACATCGGCTCGTCTAGAAAGACGATACGCGGCCGGTTGAGCAGCACCTGTGCCACTCCGAGTCGTTGCGTCATCCCCTTGGAGTACTCGCGAAGTTGAGTATCTCCTGCCGCGGTCAGACCCACTCGTTCCAGCAAATCGTCCGCTCGGCGGAGCCGCTCGGCCCGCTCCAGGCCAAAGAGTTGCCCAAAGTAATTTAGCAGCTCCCGACCGGTCAGATAGTCGTAAAAGTACGGGTGTTCGGGAAGATAGCCGATCTGCGCCTTCATCGCGAGATCATGGAGAGGCTTGCCGAGAATTTTGGCCCGTCCCGCGGTCGGGAATACCAACCCCATCAGAAGCTTTAGCGTGGTGGTCTTGCCGGCACCATTGGGCCCGATCAATCCAAAGATCTCCCCTTGCTCTATGATGAGGGACAGACTGTCAAGGGCCCGCTTCGTCTTCCGTGAGAACGAGCCCACCGGATAGTCCTTCGTCAAGCCAACGATTTCGACATCGGACATGCGCACTTCCTTGAAAACTGCCAGATCCTCTAGGATTCTACATTGTTTCTGATGTTGCGTTGCGCCAAGCCTTCGCCGACGCGAAAGCTATCCTCTTGGTGGAGAGGTGAACGCCTTCGTGGTAACGACTAGTCGAGAATAAATGTTGCCGAGGGAATCGGACAAGCAATGGCGTTACCTGCCTGGTCAAAGTAGATGGTGCCTGCCGGCGTACCCGAGTAGGCTCGTACCCCGGTCAGCCCCGGGTTGAGTGGTTGGGAATGATAGCAGAAATCGAATAAGGATCCGGCATCGCACCTCGTCGTATCCTGGCCCGCGGCTGGAGTCGTCAAATAGTCCCGCGAGTACCCGCCCTTATTGTAGGGGGTCGCTCGACCGAGGTCCCGACCCAAGAATGGAGGCGCGATGGTTGGATATCCCGGGATGCATATATTGCCCTGTGTCATGCATACCAAGCTTGCAGCGAACAGCCCACAATTGCTCGAAGCATAAGTGACCGCGGCGGAAATGAGGGTCCGGGTATCTCCGATGACCTGGGCTTCGTTAGCTGCGACGCGGGCACGAAGGAGGTTGGGGATGGCGATGGCGGCGATGATACCGATAATGGCAACAACGATAAGCAGTTCGATGAGTGTGAATCCGTTTCTCTTCTTCATCGTGGCTGGGTCCCCTCATGCCCCTCGGGAAGAAGTGGGAGGAAAGGGTGGCTTAGCACAGCCACCCTTTCCTCTCTGGTCTACTACTCGAGGAAGAGCACCGTGCTGTCAGCGGGACATGCCACCTGGCTACCGTCCTGCGTGATGTAGATCGCGCCCGCGGCTGAACCCATGAAGCCCCGTACACCGGTGAGCCCGAGGTTCGACGGAACCGAGTGGTAGCAGTAATCCGTCTCGCTGCTGGGGTCGCAGCGCGCGGAGTCGACGGTCGGGGCCGTTCCAACGGCTTCAAAAGACCGGTCGTAACCAGACTTCGTGTAGGTCGAGGTCCTTCCGAGGTCACCACCCACGAACTCAGGTGCGTTCGTCGGATAGTTGGGGATGCCGATACCGCCACAGTCTCCGCCGTTCCGGCATAGATTGATCAAGTCCGCGAAGAACCCGCAGTTAGCCGAAGCGTAGGTCTGCTCTGCAGAGATGACGGACCGGGTGTCCCCAATAGCCTGCGCTTCGTTCGCGGATACGCGCGCCCGAAGCAAGCTGGGGATGGCGATGGCGGCGATAATGCCGATAATCGCCACGACGATCAACAGCTCGATCAGTGTGAAACCTTTCTGATTTCTCATTTCTAGCTCCTTTTCCCTTGCTTACCCCACCCAAGGGGTCGATTGTGTTGTGCCCGCCCTGCTCTCGTCGTTTCCGGCCTCGTTGGCTCAGTTGCGAATCGACTTACCGGGGGCGAGGCAAGTTCGATGGGGACTATAGCAACCCCTATGCCAGCCTCTGCTCCACGAGGCCGGACCTAGCCTGCGCTTTTAAGTTATTCTGTTTATACAAGTTAACCGGCATTCTCTGTCAACGAGGAACCCCGGCCAAATCGACGCCGTCAAAGTCTGCCACTTTTTGTCAACGGCCGGGTCGCAAATTTTTGAAGTTCCTACCCGGAGTCGAGCGAACAACAATAGAATATATAGAGATTCATCCTAGAACAAGCGGAAGTGCGTGATGCTCTTCTGAATCTACGACTTCCCCCGCTTCTTCAGCTCGTAGCCCGCCATCTATGGAAACGACGCCACGTCCAATTTCTGGGTGTGGGACGACGGAGCGCTTCCCTTTGGAATTTCCTTGGAATCGTGACAATAGCACATGTTAGCTTCGAAAGGTCAACCAACGCTTCAGGTCCTGTAGAACCAATTCCTTCGCCCTGGGGACACGTGGAGTGGCTCGAGATTCAGGCGAAGTTCTATGTGGTAGCGAGAGGGGATGCAGCCACCCTGCGGCGCTCGGACAGGGCCGCACGTAGTACCACCAAACCGGCGAGGAGTAGAACCACGTCTTGCGCGACCGTGACCGCCCCGATACCTCTCCCCTCTCCAGAAGTGCTGAAACACCCGCAATCGAGGTTTACGCCGCGATAGAGGTTCACGGAGATCGCGGCGATGAACACGACCAGAAGGACGCTCAGCAGAAGCGAGCTCTCCCCTTTGAAGACCCCGATGATCAACGCGAGCCCCGCGAAGAGCTCCATCCAGGGCAAACTCATCGCGAATAGGTTGGAAGCCATTACCGGCAACATCTGGTAGTTGTAGACCTGCTTGGCGAAAGCGGCGGGGTGTTGGATCTTGTCGATACTGGCGTAAATGAACACCGCGCCCAGTACCAGCCTACAGGTCAGCACGAACCAGCGGTTGTCCAGTAGTTTTTGCATTTGCCTCTCTCGTTCAGTAACGGATAGTTATCAGTATGTCTAAAAAGGTACTGACTACTGATCACTAACCTCAGTGGGGAGACCCGCTTCCGTCCACTCCGGCCATCCTCCGGTATACACGTAAACGACCTGGTAGCCCTTCTCCAGGAGCTTGCTTGCCAGCAAGGTACTCTCCTCACAACCGTAGCCGCTGCAATAGCAAACGATTTCGTCATCCAGCGGCGGCAACTTGTCCTCCACCTTCGGAAAAACCGTGTCGAACTCCATGACCGGCAATGAGATCGCTCCCGGGATATGCCCCTCGTACAGGTAAAAGTCCTCGGCACGCGCGTCGATGAAAGTTATCCCCGCCTCCCATTTCGCTTTCGTCTCCTCCAGATTGTTGAGGAACCTCGAAGATTCGAGCTCACTCACCGCTTCCAGTGGATGTTGGCTGAGGCCTACCCCTTCGGGAGAGATTCCGTTATGAACGAATCCCACTGCCACGGCGCACGTCACTATCGCCAACGACCCCAGGATCGTTCTTCTCCAACCGGTCCAACCAGCCATCGTCACCTCAGATCGTATTTCTGAAGAAGATAGCGAAAGGAGCGAAGGTTCATGTGTAGGAACTTGGCGGCTCGGGTTTGCACTCCACCTGCGCGCTCCAGGGCCAGCGACAATAGACGTCGTTCGATACTTCCGATGTGCTCGTGGAAATCGAGCCCGTCCTCCGGGAGCTCGACCGGTTCCCCTCCGTCAGTCGCCGCGATCGATGCGGAGCTGCCTTCCTGAATCTTCTCCGGCAGCCTCTCCGGCAGAATGACCTGCGAAGGCTCGAGCGCCACCGCACGCTCGATGACGTTCTCGAGCTCTCGCACGTTACCCGGCCAGTCGCATCGGGTCATGAGCTCCATGGCTTCATCGGAGATCTTCGCAATGCGTTTGTTCATATTCTTATTGGCCTTCGTCAAGAAGTGCTCAGCCAACAACGGGATGTCGTCTCGGCGTTCTCGGAGTGGGACCATGTGAACGGGAATCACGTTTATGCGGTAATAGAGATCTTCACGAAAGGTCTTTTCCCCCACCATTTCCTCGAGGTTCCTGTTGCTGGCTGCGATGATCCGAACGTCAACCTCGAACTCCTCAGTGGAGCCGATAGAGCGGATTTTCTTCTCCTGCAGGACTCGCAGCAGCTTCACCTGCATCGAGGTGCTCATCTCACCGATCTCATCGAGAAAGATGGTCCCTTTGTGAGCCACTTCGAAGAGGCCCTTGTGGTTGGCATGCGCGCCGGTGAAGGACCCCCTGAGATGACCGAATAACTCACTCTCCAGCAGGGTCTCGGGCACCGCACCGCAGTTGACAGAAACGAAGGGATCCGACTGCCGCGTGCTGTTGACGTGGATGGCACGGGCGGCGAGTTCCTTCCCCGTGCCGCTCTCCCCAGTAAGGAGGATGGTGCTGTTGGTCGGAGCCACGGACTTGATCAGCTCGAAGAGCTTAACCATCTTGGAGCTCCGGCCAAGCATCGACCCGAGGCCGTGCTTCTTGCGAAGCGTCCGCTTGAGGCTGACGACTTCCTCAGTCAGTTGCTGCTTTTCGAGAGCGTTTTTGATGGTAACTTTGAGCTCGTCGATCTTGAAGGGTTTCGCGATGTAGTCGTAGGCGCCCAGACGCAGCGCTTCCACCGCAGTTTCCGCGGACGAGTATGCGGTGATCATGATGACCGGGGTTTCCGGGGAGGATTGCTTCACTGCTCGCAGAACCTCGACACCACTCATGTCGGGCATTTTGATGTCGGAAATGACCAAATCGTAGGGAGCCTTCGAGAACGCCTCCACCGCGCTCTTACCCGACTCCGCCATCACTACTCGATGGCCATCCTTGCGAAGAGTTATCTCCAACAGCTGGCGCATGGAAGTCTCGTCATCGACCACCAGAATGCGACTCAACCGATCGTCCTCCTGCTCAACGGAAAGTGTACGGAGACCTCCGTACCCTGCGGCTCGATACTATCCACGCGGATAACTCCATTGTAATCTTTCACGATTCTATAGACGATAGCCAAACCTAATCCGCTCCCCCGCTCGAACTTACCGGAGAAAGGGCGGAATACTTGATGCACCTCACCCTCGCTCAAACCGACCCCTTGGTCACGAAAAGCCATGACAACTTCCCCTGAGCCGTTCCGCCCGAGTTCTACTTCCAAGCGACCTCCTTCCGGCATCGCTTGAATGGCGTTGCGGGCTAGATTCCACGTAATCTGTTTCACATGGTTGGCGTCGGCGAAAAGCTTCACCGCCGCATCAGGTAGCTTCAAGGCGATCTCGTGCTCCGGCTGAACCTCTGCGCTGTTTTCCAGCAGCGCAACCGTTTCCCCCACGACCTCGCGAAGATCGATGTTACGGGGCTCGAACTTCGGAGGCCTGGCGTAGACCAGAAACTCGTTCAAAATAGACGAGAGGCGCTCGGATTCCCTCACAATGATGTCCATCAACCGAGAGTCTTCTCCCGCCAGGCCCAGCTCTTCCTGCAGGACCTGAACGGAACCGCTGATAGACGCCAACGGGTTGCGGATCTCGTGAGCCATCCCCGCCGCCATCTCTCCCATCGTAGCAAGGTTCTCCTTCAGGCGGACCTCGTTCTCCAACCGTTTGATCTCGGTGAGATCCTGAAACGTAAAAAGGAATCCGCTCCTGCTTTCGCCTTTGTAGAGTAAATGGGACACGCTCAACCCAAGGTAAATCTCATCCCCATGCCCGTTCAGATAGGCTCCCTCCATCCGACAATAGCGACGCGCTTCCAACATCGAGGCAATGCGTCCAATGAAGCCTTCTTCTTCCCCGAGCAACTCACTGGCCTTCTGTCCCATCGCTTGTGCCGCTTTCACCTTGAGTATCGCCTGCGCGGCGTCGTTGAAGAAGTTGATGCGTCCTTCAGTATCGGTGGTCATCAAACCCGAAGAAAGTGAGTCGATCACGGTCTGATTGAAGGCTTGAAGGTCGGCGAGATGATCGGACGCCACCTCTAGTTCGCGGCCCGTCTCTCGGAGGCTCTCGGAGAGATAGCTGGTGAGAAATCCTACTGTGAAGAAGAGAAACGTATTCAGAAAGATTGTGAAGTGAACGGCCTTGGCCGGAACGGCGAACACCGCCCCCAGATAGGGATAGGCGGGAAGCACTTGTAAATGGACGAGCTCCAGCACCACCCCATACATCAACGAGGCGGCGGCCGCGGTTACTAACCCTCCCCGCCGATAGAGGATGGTGCTCGCGGCGATAATGGAAATGAAATAGAGCCTGGAGAAATTACTCTCCCCGCCACCGGTGAAATAGACGACACCCGAGATGATGGCGAGGTCCGCCAAGATCTGTGCATAAGCGGTTTGGCGGCGATACGCCCCGGTAAAGGGCCAAACCAGGGCGTAAAGCAGCGTGAAGAAGTAGGTGAGTGCGATGAGGAAGTAGAGTGGGTGAACGGGCGCCCCGGGACGCGCAATCACCTCGGTGGCAACTGCCAGCCCGAGCAGGATGGTGACTACCAGTACTCGCAGGACCATCAACCAGATGAGTCTGGTCTCGATTTGGCTGGAGGCTGTTTGCTTCGACATCAACCGACTCTAGCCGGCTCTCTCTTCAATTGTCTAGATTCTGCGCGAGGACATGAAGCGAAAGGACGACTGGCGTTCCGGAGAACGCCCGTCGTCGCGAAAAATAGGATTAGCTCACAGGTGGCTGATCAGGTCGAAGATTGGCAGGTACATCGAGATAACGATTCCACCTACGACGATACCCAAAAAGAGGATGAGAACCGGCTCCATCAGCGTCATCAAGTTGGCCACCGATTGATCCACCTCGTCTTCGTAGAAATCTGCGATCTTCGACAGCATAGTGTCCAAGGCACCGGTTTGCTCCCCGACCGAGATCATTTGAACAACCATGGACGGAAACACCTCGGTCGCCTTGAGCGGCTGGGCGAGCGTCTGACCACCCTCGACGGCCTTCCGAGTGGTCATGATCGCGTCTTCGATGATCGCGTTACCCGACGTCTTCGCAGTAATCTCCAGTCCGTCCAGGATGGGCACACCACTAGACATCAACGTGGCAAGCGTCCGACAGAACCGCGCCACCGAAATCTTCTTGAGGATCATTCCTAGAACAGGCGCTTTCAACATCAAACCATCGAGTACTCGCCTGCCCTTGTAGGTCGCGTAATATCGACGGATGCCGATCACCCCCGCGATGGAACCCAGGACGAGAAACGGCAGGAGCCGAACGAACCAGTTGGACGAGGCGATGACGATTCGGGTGGGTAGAGGTAACTGAGCCCCGAGCCCTACAAACAGAGCCGCGAAGGTCGGAATCACCTTCCAGAGAATGACTCCTACCACCAAGCCGGCAATGCTCACCACCGCCGCTGGATAGATCATCGCCGACTTCACCTGGGACTTCAGCTTGACGTTTTTTTCGATATAGATGGCCAGGCGCTTGAGAATAGTGTCCAAGATACCGCCAGCCTCACCGGCAGCGATCATATTGGTAAACAGATCATCGAATGCCTGAGGATGCTTTTTCATAGCATCGGCTAAGGACGCACCGCCTTCCACGTCCTGACGCACGCCCAGAAGTACCTTTTGGAAACTGGCATTGTCTTGCTGGGTCCCCAGGATCTCCAAGCATTGCACCAACGGAAGTCCGGCATCGATCATCACCGAGAACTGACGCGTGAAGACAGCAATGTCCTTAGACTTGATGCCGCCCCCCAACTTGGGAAGCGACAACTCCTTGCCCTTCTCCTTGATGCTGGTGACCAGGACCTGCTCACGGCGGAGCATGGCAATCACCGCGTCCTTGGTATCGGCGACCCTTTCTCCGCTGGTGGCCACGCCGCGACGCGTCTTGCCTTTCCAAACGTACGCCGGCATCCTGTGCCTCCTTTACTCGTTCAAACCATTAACGGTTTAGTGGCCTGATATTGCAAAACGGGGCAACCATTTCTCGCCTACCGACCGCCTCCGGCGCGGTTGCCCGCCATCTGCGGTCGATGACCGCCCGAAATTCCGGCGCCCCGATTGATCATGTCCTGGAGCTCATCCGGGATGGATGACATCGAGAGGGCCAATTGCAGCGTGATCTGCTTCTGAGCGTAGAGCGTAGACAAGCATTGATTGAACGTCTGCATGCCGTGTTTTTCCTGACCGGTCTGCATCGACGAATAGATCTGATGGACCTTATCCTCGCGAATCAGGTTACGGATTGCCGCATTCGGGATCAGAATCTCCATCGCCAATACGCGGCCGGTTCCGCTCGCACGGGGTAGCAAGGTCTGACACAAGATCCCCTCGAGCACGAACGAGAGTTGCGCTCGAATCTGTGGCTGCTGGTGCGCTGGGAAGACGTCGACGATACGGTTGATGGTTTGAGCCGCCGAGTTGGTGTGCAGGGTGGCGAACGTCAAGTGGCCAGTCTCGGCGATGCGAAGCGCCGATTCGATGGTCTCGAGGTCACGCATTTCTCCGATGAGCACCACGTCGGGATCTTCACGAAGTACGGAGCGCAGCGCGTTCGGGAAACTGAGTGTGTCGGCATGGAGCTCGCGCTGATTCACGACGCACTTCTGATGGTTGTGCAGGTACTCGATGGGGTCTTCGATAGTGATAATGTGCTCTGCTCTTTCTTTGTTGACCTTGTCCAACATGGCGGCAAGCGTCGTCGACTTGCCGCTCCCCGTCGGGCCCGTCACCAACACCAACCCTCTCGGTTTGTCGCAGATCTGTGACACCACGGTCGGGAGTCCCAGCTGCTTGAAATTGAGGATTTCGTAAGGAATCGTCCGATAAACGGCTGCCACTGATCCCCGCTGCTGGAACACGTTAGCGCGGAACCTTGCCAGATTCTTGATGCCGAACGAAAAGTCCAACTCGAGGTTTTCTTCGAAACGATGCTTTTGGTTGTCGGTGAGCACACTGTAAGCAATTTGTTTCGTTTCCACCGAAGTGAGAGGCGGCATGTCGAGCTGACGAAGCTTGCCGTCCACCCGCACCTGAGGCGCCGAGTTGTTGGTCACGTGTAGATCGGATCCGCCCATCTCGAGCATCGTCTTCAGCAACTGATGGAGGCTAACCGCCATACCTTGACCTCTCTAATATCCGCTCTGGAATAGCTGTTGGGTTTGTCACGTTAACTTGCCGCCCAAGAGTATGCAGGTCAGCATCGAAAGTGGTCCGGCCCTCAGAGTCTCCAGGGGTTTATTTTACGGTCTCGCGAACGACCTCATCGATGGTCGTTTGGCCGTCCGCAATCTTCTGGAGTCCGCTCCGCCTGAGCGTGAGCATGCCATCCTCGACCGCCTGCTTCTTGATTTCCATAGCCGAGGCACCCTCTAAGATCATCTGACGGATTTCGTCGGTACACTCCAGGACTTCGTAAAGACCTAGGCGCCCTTTGTATCCGGTATTGTTGCAGGTCGTGCAACCCTTGCCCTTGAAGATCGTAAGTTTCTTCGCCTGATCGGGCTCGAAGCCGACGTCGATAAGTGCCTGAGGAGGTACTTCCATAGGTCCCCGGCACTCCTTGCAGATCTTTCGCACCAACCGTTGAGCACAAATCAAGTGGACCGACGTCGCCACAAGAAACGGCTCGATACCCATGTTCATCAGTCGATTGATCGTTGAGGGAGCGTCGTTGGTGTGGAGGGTGGATAGTACCAAGTGGCCGGTCAACGCGGCTTTGACCGCAATTTCGGCCGTTTCGAAATCTCGAATCTCTCCGACTAAAACGATGTTGGGATCCTGACGGAGGAAGGACCGCAGGGCGGCCGCGAAGTTCAAGCCGATGGACTCCTTCATTTGCACCTGGTTGATGCCCACCAAGTTGAACTCCACCGGATCTTCGGCGGTCATAATGTTGGTTTCGGGCGTGTTCAGTCGGCTGATCGCGGAATAGAGTGTATTCGTCTTCCCGCTGCCGGTCGGTCCCGTCACCAGTACCATGCCCCACGGCTTGAGGATGGCTTCTTCGAAATGCTTCAACGAGCCGACCTCGAACCCCAGCTTGGTCATGTCGAGCATCAAGTTCTCTTTGTCGAGCAATCGAAGCACGACCTTCTCACCGAAGAGTGTGGGCAGGGTCGAGACGCGGTAATCGAGCTCTCGCATCTTGCCGTTGCTGTTCATTCGAATCTTGATTCGGCCATCTTGAGGGAGACGCTTCTCCGAGATATCGAGTTTGGCCATAATCTTGAGACGCGAAGTAATCGCGTCGCGAAGCTTCATCGGCGGGTTCATCACGACGTAGAGAACACCGTCGATGCGGAACCGCACGCGAAACTCCCGCTCGTACGGCTCGATGTGGATATCGCTCGCGCCCCGACGCAGCGCGTCGGTGAGGATCAAGTTGCAGAGTTTGACGACCGGAGCCTCTTCACTGGATCGTTCCAGCTCTTCGAGGTCGATGTCCGAAGATTCCTCAAGGACTTCGACGTCGCCGGCGTCGGTCTCGGCCAACTCGCTCATCACTTCCTTGAGCTGCAAGGAATGAGCGGAGCCGTAGTACCTGTCGATGGAATCCATGATGGCGGTTTCCGACGCGACGACCGGCTCGACGTTGTAGCCCGTCATGAACTTGATGTCATCCATCGCAAAAACATTCGTCGGATCGACCATCGCGATGGTCAAGTTGGCGCCTGCTCTGGAGAGCGGAATGATCTGATACTTCTGGGCAGTCTCGGCGGGCACGAGCTTGATGACGGTGGGATCGATCTCGAATCGCGCGAGATTGATGGCCGGAACGCCATACTGGCGAGACAGCAAGCCGGTGATCTCCTCATCCTTGACGAAGCCCAACTTGACGAGGTTGTACCCTAGCTTCCCACCGTGTTGTTTTTGATAAGTTAGGGCTTCTTGTAGCTGCTGGGGTGAAATCAGATTTTCCTTAACCAGCAGTTCGCCGAGCTTAATTGGCATCCACTACTCCGCTCGAACTCGATCTGGCCGGAGGCCTTAAGTTTCTCTGTTCACTATGGATTACCGTGATAAAACACTTTAACCTCCGGGTCGAAAATTGTCAAGGGAGAACCCTTTGTCGGATGCCCGGGATGCCAGTTTTGGAGAGGCTTCCGGCTCGTCGGCAGGTCCAAACGTGCCCCAGGAAGGGTACGTTCCTGCCCCCGCTCAGCGGCTGAGACTGACCCCTAGCCAGAGGGCTCCTTGCCGCCTTTGTGTGCTCGTGATCACACCGAAATCGACGATCACCATGGCGATTCGAATGCCGCCCCCGAGAGAAACGCCCGGCCGTGCTAGAGAGCCGCCGGCGATCTCAGTCCTCAAGCCAGCGCGCACCGCCACACGCCGACTTCCCCATGCCTTTTCGACCCCGACCGAAAGCTCGCGCCAGTGCGCAATGCCGTCTAATCCCGAAAGAAAATTCCGAGACGTTAGATCGGCGTCCACCGCGACGAGAAAGTCAGACTCCATCATGAACGCCACGCCGGCGCGCGCATGTCTGGGCAGAACAATCTCGTTGTCGCTTTCCGTGTGAAAGGTGGGCTCGGTGAGGTTACGAGCCATGAGACCGAGCCGGAGCCATTCGTTCGGTTGGTAGAGAAGACCGAGATCCAACCCAAACTCGTTCTCGGTCCGTCCCTCCCCCGCGGTAGCTCGATCCACGAGATCGCTCACGTTTCGGTTGGCGGGTGGCACGAAGCTCGCCGGTTCACCCTGCTCGAAGGCTGTACCTCGGATGAATCTCGCGTTGACACCCACCGTCAACTCATCCAAAGGAAGCGATTGCACCAGCGTAACCGCAACATCCAGCGCCTCGAGTCCTCGAGAATGAAGTATGTCGTCCTCTAGAAAGGACGAGGTTTCCGTCAAACCAGTGACCGCAACACCCAGCATAGTGAAGCTAGCCGAAAACCCTATCCCATCGCCGCCATCGAGAACCGAGCGATCGCCGGGAAGCCCCTGACGCACGCCGTTCACCAGTTCGTTGCGGTCCTGAAAAGAAGTGCCGGCATAGAACCCGGCGCGAATGAGGTTTCCGTAGACGATTCCGGCCGGATTCCAATGAAAGGCCGTTGAATCGTCGGCGACCGCCGTAAAGGCACCCGCCAGGCCCGTTGCGCGGGCCCCCACCAACGGCGATGCCGTGTCGGCAGTGGCCGTGCGCGCCACGACAAAGAGACAAATCATTGAAATCATTGCCGGGGCTCGCAACATCCGACCACTATAACTCTCGCTGGGAAACCGTTGCCAATGGGTGCGATGTTCAAGACGAAATCGTTGTTGACACCGAAGATTCGACGAAGATATCATTGCGAGTGCGCTACAAAGTCACCGCAGTATTTTCTGGATGAATGCGGACAATAGCGGTCATACCTGCCCGTTTCGACTCTCAGCGTCTCCCCGGAAAGCCTCTCGCCGATCTCGGCGGCCGCCCTTTGGTAGAGCACGTGTATCGGCGCTCCTCTGAGGCACGTCTGGTCGATCGAGTGCTCGTTGCTACCGACGACCCGAGGATCCGAGACGCGGTGATCGCCTTCGGCGGCGAATGCGTCCTTACATCGCCCAAGCATTTGAGCGGGACCGATCGGGTGGCGGAAGCGTTGACCGATATCGAAGTCGACTGGGTAGTCAACGTTCAAGGTGACGAGCCCTTCGTCGAAGCGCAAGACATCGATCGAGTCGTGGACGCTTGTCAATCGGGCGAAACGGGTCCGATGATCGCAACCCTTGCCAGTCCGATCGCGACCGCAGAAGAGTTCTGGGATCCTAACGCCGTCAAGGTCGTGGTAGACCGACGCGGGTTTGCTCTTTATTTTTCCCGCTCGCCGATTCCGTTCGTGGCGACCGCACGAATGAACCGAGATGAACTGCGTCGGCGTTTCAATCAAGGTGATGATGTCGGGCTCGGCTCGTGCCTCAAGCACGTCGGTCTCTATGTATACCCGAAGCCGGTATTACAGGAGCTCACCCGTGCCGAACCGAGCCCATTGGAGCGCCTCGAAAAACTCGAGCAGCTTCGTGCGTTAGAAAACGGGATTCCCATCAAGGTCGAGATAACCGAAAGCGCGGGCATCGGCATCGATACTCCCGCCGATCTCGAGCGAGCGAGAACGTTGTTTGGAAAATTGGCTAGTCAGGCCGGAGACACCGTCCCACGGTCTCTCCAATAAAGGCCAACTAAGGAACGCACAAAGGAGAACATGGATGGAGCAGGCCCCAACGAACCCTACTAAGAAAGCCAAATTCATTTTTGTGACCGGAGGAGTTGTGTCCTCACTGGGCAAGGGGTTGGCTTCAGCGTCCATTGGGCTCTTGATGGAGTCCCATGGTTATCGAGTCTCTTTTCTCAAGTTCGATCCATACATCAACGTGGATCCCGGCACGATGAGTCCCTACCAGCACGGCGAAGTCTTCGTTACCGACGACGGCGCCGAGACCGATCTAGACCTTGGACATTACGAGCGATTCACACGCGTCAGGCTGAGCCGTGCTTCCAACGCCACGACCGGACAGATCTATGAAACGGTTATCACCAAGGAGCGGCGGGGCGATTACTTGGGAGGAACCGTTCAGGTCATACCTCACATCACGAACGAAATTAAGAGCCGTCTAGAACCGGTCGCGAAAGATGCCGACGTGGTGATCGTAGAGATCGGGGGTACGGTTGGTGACATCGAAGGCTTGCCTTTCTTGGAAGCGGTGCGACAATTTCGTCAAGACGTAGGGCGCGCGGGTGCCATCTTTATCCACCTCACGTTGGTACCGTACATCGGCGCCGCCGGCGAACAGAAGACCAAACCCACGCAGCACAGCGTTCGTGAGCTAAGGGCCATCGGTATCCAGCCGGACATACTTCTTTGCCGAACGGACCGGACGCTGCCTCGCGATTTGAAGTCGAAGATCGCACTCTTCTGTAACCTCGACGAGGAAGCGGTCAAGACGGCGCGCGACGTGGATACGATTTACGAGGTTCCGCTGTCACTGTCCGAGGAAAGTCTCGACTCCATCATCTTGAAGTTGTTCGATCTCCCTCAAGGTAAGAATGATTTGAGCCAATGGCGAGACCTGGTCAACCGGATCCGAAACCCGCGCGCGGAAATCGAAATCGGAATCGTGGGGAAATACGTCAAGTTGGCAGACGCCTACAAGAGTCTCTCCGAGGCTCTCGCTCATGGAGGCTTCGCCCACGGCCTGAAGGTCAACCTACGGTGGATCGAAGCGGAGGAGCTTAAAAACGGCAATGTCGCTCCTCTGGAAGGAGTCGATGGGATTCTGGTTCCTGGCGGCTTCGGCCAGCGCGGCACGGAAGGAATGACGGCGGCGGCAGGCTATGCCCGGACCCAGGGTATTCCGTATTTCGGCATCTGTTACGGCTTCCAGTGGTCGGTGGTCGAGTATGCGCGCTCCGTGTGTGGATTGACCGAGGCGAACTCGACGGAATGCCAACCGGATACAAGCGAACGGGTCATCATCAAGCTCGAAGAGCTGGAGGGCGTCGAGCAACTGGGGGGTACGATGAGGCTCGGTGGTTATCCCTGCGTCTTAGAACCCGACTCGCTGGCGCATCGCGCCTACGGGTCCCTCGACATCGTAGAGCGACATCGCCACCGATTCGAGTTCAATCGAGAATATGAGCAGGTCCTAACCGACGCCGGGCTCCGCATCACCGGTCGTTCGCCGGACTCCAAGTTCGTCGAGATCGTAGAGATACCGTCTCATGCCTGGTTCCTCGCGGTACAGTTCCACCCCGAATTCAAATCCCACCCACTGACCCCTCACCCCCTATTCCGTGAGTTCGTAGGAGCGGCAAGGAGTTTCCGGGTCGCGCGAGAAGGAGCGGGGGCTGCCGAAACCGCCTCGAACGAAGTCGCACGACCCCACTCCCGCCCCAGCAAATAGGGCAAAGCTCGAATTCAGGCCAATTCAGGTAATATGGGGCCCGAGATCCATGCCGACAAATGACCCCACCCGCGCGGTTCGTGTCGCGGGAACGACCTTAGGGGCCGGCCATCCGTTCGTCCTGATCGCTGGCCCCTGTGTGATTGAAGACGACCGACATCCGTTCTTCATGGCCGAACAACTAAGATCTATCGCTCGCGAGGCAGAGGTCCCCTTCATCTTCAAGGCTTCGTTCGACAAGGCGAATCGGACCTCGGTGGATTCCTTTCGGGGGCCCGGCCTCGAGCACGGCCTCGCTCTGCTCGGCGAGATCCGGCGGAAGCTCGAGCTCCCCGTGACAACCGATGTTCACGAACCTCAGCAAGCGGAAGCCGTCGCAGAGGTCGTGGATCTCCTGCAGATCCCGGCATTTCTCTGCCGCCAGACCGACCTCATCATGGCCTCCGCCCGGACCGGAAAGCCGATCAACATCAAGAAGGGGCAATTCCTCGCGCCCTGGGATATGGCTCACACCGTCGACAAGGCTCGGGCAGCCGGGAACGAGAGCGTTCTGCTGACGGAGCGCGGAACTAGTTTTGGGTACAACAATCTGGTCGTCGATATGCGCGGATTCTCTGTCATGCGCGAGACCGGATGCCCGGTGGTCTTCGACGTGACACATAGCCTGCAGCTACCAGGGGGGGCAGGAAAATCGTCAGGAGGCGAAGCTCGCTTCATCGCCGAGCTCGCGTCTGCGGGAGTCGCCGCCGGAGTCGACGCCGTCTTCATGGAGGTCCACGATCGCCCGGATCAGGCTCGCTCGGATGGACCCAACAGTTGTCCACTCGATAGATTGCCGTCGGTCCTGAAACGCCTCAAAGCCATCGAGCGAGCGATCCGAGAGGAAGGGTCATGAGCCTGGAACTCGCACGCAAAGTGCTCGCCATCGAGGCCCGGGCGATCGAGAAACTCAGCGAGCGACTGGACGAGAATTTCAGCCGTGCGGTGGAGCTCGTGTCCAACTGTCAGGGTCGCGTCGTGGTGACCGGCATGGGTAAGTCTGGAATCATCTGCCGCAAGATCGCCGCAACCCTGAACAGCACCGGGACGCCGTCGATGTTCCTCCATCCCGCCGAAGCACTCCACGGTGACCTAGGAATGGTCGTCAAAGACGATGCTGTCATCGCAGTCTCCAACAGTGGCGAGACCGAAGAGCTAGTGCAGTTACTCGAGACTCTCAAGCGTCTCAGCGTGCCCCTGATTTCTCTGCTGGGTCGCACGCGCTCCACCTTGGGTAACGCCTCTGACGTCGTTCTAGATGTCTCGGTGGATGAGGAAGCCTGCCCGATGGGCCTGGCACCCACCGCTAGCACCACTGCCCTTCTCGCCTTGGGCGACGCCTTGGCGATGGCGGTGTTGGAAAAGAAGGGCTTCACCACGGAAGACTTCGCTGTCCTCCACCCGCGGGGTCATTTGGGATTCAAGCTCCGACGAGTCGAAAACCTGATGCACACCGGAGAGGAGCTCCCGTTGGTGAAGACAGATGCGCTGATGCGCGACGTAATCTACGAGATGTCTCGCAAGGGGCTCGGAGTCACCAGTGTCGTCGACGACCAAGAAAAGCTCGTCGGCGTCATATCCGACGGTGACTTGCGTCGCCAACTTGGCCAAGATACGGGACTCTTGGGTAGGAAGGCCGGTGAATGTATGACTCGCAATCCGGTAACGATCGGTGCTCAGGAGCTCGCAACCAGCGCCCTGGCCCTCATGGAGGAGCGCAAGATCACGTCTCTTCTCGTCCCCGATGATCGTGGCGGCATCGCGGGCATTATTCACCTCCACGATTTGTGGAGACTCGGCCAGTATTTTTGAGAGCAGCGAGCGACAGCCTTGAGGCCCACCCGCAGCGGCGAGCGGAGCGAGGCCGCGGAGGGTGCAGCGAGTGGGGGTGGGGCCCCACGAGCGCTAATAAAAGACCGTGGATAATATCTTCAGAGAAAAAGCCAAAAAAATCCAAATGCTGCTCCTCGACGTGGACGGTGTTCTTACCGACGGAACGTTCGAGCGACACGGCAGCGAAGAGGTGAAGCGCTTCCACTCCCGGGACGGCATCGGACTCGTGCTGGCGCGCAAGGCAGGCTTGAAGATCGGGCTCATCTCCGGACGTAAATCAAAGGCGGTAATCCAACGGGCCAAGGAGCTAAAGCTGGATTTCGTCTCCCTGGGCGCCGGTGATAAGCTAGCGGCTCTTCAGCAAGCACTCGGTCAGGAAGGGCTGACACAAGAACAGATCGCGTTCATGGGTGACGACCTTCCCGATCTGCCAGTCTTGAGCCGAGTGGGACTCTCCGCGGCGGTCGCGGACGCCCATCCCGAGGTCAGGGCGCGCGTCGATCTGGTAACCCGGACGCGAGGAGGTTTCGGTGCGGTGCGGGAGCTCGTCGATCAAATCTTGACCGCCAAGGGCCTGCTCGAAAACTTAGTCAAAGAATATTTGAGGTAGCCGTGCGTACTCTTACTATGTTGTTCTATTTGTTGCTTGGTTCTTCCCTGACGATCTTCTTCATCACCAACTTCGATCAACGGGTCATTGTCTACTTCGGTTGGCCGCCGAGCCTGGGATTTCAGACGGTCGACATTCCCCTGGCCTTGGCGCTCATAGGCGCCATGCTCGCGGGCTTCGTGATCGCTGCGTTCCTCGCCATCACCGATCAGTTTCGACTTCGAACTCGCTTGAGACAGTTGCGTAGAACGAACGAGAGGCTCGAATCCGAGCTCGAGGCGCTCCGGAATCTTCCTTTGACGTCGTTGCCCACGTCCGAAGGTCGGCGCGCAACCGCCGAAAACCCCGAAACTGAAGACACGAAGAATGACACGACCCGCGATCGGGAACACCGACTGCTCGATTGAACCCGTTTCCGGCGACCATGCCTAAGTACTGTTGATGAGCATCAATGAACTGATTCTTCTTGTAGCGCTCATCGCGTTCATCGCCGGGGTCGCGCTGGGCCAGCTTTGGGGAAAGTTGACCGGCCCGGGGCGCCCGTCAGCGCGTAGGGGAATCGGAGAGTCTTTCCACTACATCTTGGGACTCGAGCTACTCGCTTCCCGACACGTCGATCGCGCCATATCCGAGCTTTCTCGTGCCGCCCGCTCCGATACCGAAGCCATCGAGATCTATTTGATCCTCGGCAATCTCTTTAGGGAGAAGGGACAGGTCGAGCGCGCCATCCAAATACACCAAAGCATCTTGCACCGCCCCGGTCTGCTGCCTCTGGAGAAAGCTCATGCGCTTCTTTGCCTCGGTGTGGATTTCAAGAGAGCCGGATTCCGTGACCGAGCGGTCGACACGTTGGAAGAAGTACTGGCGATCGAACCGACGAACTCCTATGCACTCTTACACCTTCTCCGCATCCAAGAAGAAGAGCAGGATTGGGAAGAGGCTCTCTCCGTGCTTCAGAAGCTCGATGCGGCCAGCGAAGAACCCAATCCAACTTTGGCGGCTTTCTTACACGACCAGGTCGGCCAGGCGGCTCTCGACACCGACGAGAAGCGAGCGGCGAGAAGCTTCGAAACGGCTATCGGCTACGACCGAACCCTGGCACCTCCTTACCTCCATCTCGGAGACTTGTTGGAACGACAGGGCTCCCTCTCAGCAGCGGTTGAGCAATGGGAGAAGCTGGCCCGCGAGAGCCCGGAGCACGCCTACTTGGCGTTCGAGCGATTGGAAAGGGTCTATCCTCAGATCGGCGAAGAAGTGAAACTGGATCGACTCTATCAGGACGCGATGGCGAGCGACGGCAGGGACTGGCGAGCGCATCTTGCCTCAGCGCGGAGAAAAGCCCGTAAGGGCAACACCGACGAGGCGCTCCAACTCTTGGCAACTGCCGCGGCGAACAATCCTCATGCCATCGAAGTACATCTTGATTACTGGAATCTCCTGCTCACCCACGGTGCGTCCAAGGAACGCATCCAAGGCTATCTCGAGAACGTTCGCGGGTCGATGTTTTTCCTGGATCCCCACATCTGCGTGAAGTGCCACTACCGCGCCAACGGGATTCTTTGGCGATGTCCCCATTGCCAAGAATGGAATACCTTCGTGGAGGAAAGGCTCGCAGCGCGGCAGCATCCACCGGCAGTCCAGAGCGAACGAAATTGAAGCCCTTTCCTTTACTCCCTCTCCCTTCCGCCGAAGTCCTTTGAACCGAGGTGGACGGAGGCGGGCAGGGAGAGAGTAGCTAAGCCCCAGCGTCGCGCAGCAAACACTCCCAGACCTCTCCGACCCGCCGCTCAGTGTCTTCTAGACTCCCTGAGCTATCGACCACGTAGTCGGCATAAAGTTTCTTTTGCTCAACAGAAAGTTGGGAGTCTATTCGGAGTGCCGCGTCCTCTGGTGGGAGACCATCGCGCGCCACCAACCGTTCCAGCTGGACTTCGCGAGGACAATAAACGACCACCAGGCGATCATAATCGCGATAAGTTCCGGTCTCGATCATAAGCGCCGCGTCGATAACCCCGATTTGTATGTCCCCTCGCTCGGCCTCCGCCAGGAGCCTTTTCTCCTCCGCGATCACCTCCGGGTGAACGAGGCGGTTCAGCTGCCGTCGCGCATCGGGATCCGAAAAAACAATGGCTCCCAACTTTTTTCGATCGACCGATCCATCGGGCGCCAGGACGTCGGGCCCGAACTTTTTACCAATCGCTGCGGTGAGCTCTGTTTGCTGGTCCATGAGCTGGTGCACGACGGTATCGGCGTCCAAGGTGAAGGCTCCTCGTTCGGCCAAGAGTCTTCGGACAAAAGTCTTGCCGCATGCAATGCCGCCGGTGAGGCCGACCCTCAGCATACTGGACCATTCAAGAGGAAAGGCGTCTCTGGCGCGCCAAACGCGTGGTGTTGACGAGCAGCATCGCGATCGTGAGTGGGCCGACACCTCCTGGGACTGGGGTGAGCGCGCCGGCCACTTCCTGTGCCTCGCGCGGATGCACGTCTCCCACCAAGGTGTAGCCTTTCTCCTCGAGTTGCGCGAGCCGTGGAGAGCCATCCCCGAAGTACTCCCGAACCGCTTGCGGATCGTCAACGCGGTTGATACCGACGTCCACGACCACCGCTCCCGGCTTGATGAAGTCGCGCCCGACCATCGCCGGCCTACCAAGTGCAGCGATCAGGATGTCTGCCTCGGAAGACACCTGGGCCAGATCACGGGTCCGGGAGTGACACACTGTGACCGTGGCGTGCTCATGGAGGAGAAGAAGCGCCATGGGCTTTCCAACGATGTTGCTCCTTCCAAGCACCACCGCGCGGGCCCCTTTGATCTCCACCTTCTCCCTTTGTAGGAGCTCGAGAATACCGGCGGGCGTGCATGGACGAGGCGCTGGCTCGTTTTGGACCAGCCGACCGACGTTTACCGGATGGAAACCGTCCACGTCCTTGTCCGGCCGAATGAGAGGAATGAACTCGCTCGCATCGAGGTGCTCCGGAAGCGGAAGCTGCAACAGGATGGCGTCTACGTCTTCCTTTCGGTTCAGAACCTCGATCTGCTCGGCAAGCGCATCGCGGCTCGTGTCGGCGCCCAAGCGGATGGCCTCCGAATGAATGCCCGCTTTTTCCGAGGCCCGCGTCTTGTTCCGCACGTAAATCTCGGATGCCGGGTTGTCTCCAACCAGAATCGCAACCAATCCGGGAACCACTCCTTGAGAGGCTAGTTCGCTTACTTCCCCCCGGACGTCTTCGCGGATGTCCTGCCCCACTTGCTTGCCATCGAGTATTCGTGCGCTCAACTACCCTCCTACTTGTACGCGTGAGCCCTCACCCAGGCCCTCTCCCAGAGGGATTAACGGAAGAAGAGACCGACGCCTGGCTAACTGTTTCGTGGCTACTCCCTGTTTTGGCGTCCCTCATGCGACGGAAGAGGAAGAATAACCGAACTAGATCACAGCGGTGGTGTCCTTCGCCGCAAAGCGCTCGAGGAATCGTGTGTTGTAACGCCCCTCTTGAAAATCTTGATCGGCAAGGATCTTCTGATGCAGCGGCACCGTGGTCTTTACGCCCTCGATGATCGTCAAGCCCAAGGCGCGCCTCATTCGCGCGATAGCCGCCTTGCGATCGCGGTCGTGGACGACCAATTTGGCGATCATCGAATCGTAGTAGGGAAGCACTTTGCATTCGGAGTGTGCCGCGGTGTCGACGCGTACCCCTGGTCCTCCCGGAAGGTGAAAGGCGTGAATGGTCCCTGGCGATGGCGTGAAGGTATCGGGGTCCTCGGCGTTGATGCGACACTCGATACTCGCACCGTTGAAGGAGACTTCTTTCTGCGAATAGCCGAGCGGCTCTCCGGCCGCGATCCGGATTTGCTCCTTGAGTAGATCGATGCCGGTGACCATTTCCGTCACTGGATGCTCCACTTGGATGCGTGTGTTCATCTCCATGAAGTAGAACTTCTCGTTTTCATCCAGCAGAAACTCGACGGTGCCGGCATTGACGTAGTCCACAGCGCGCGCGCCGTCCACTGCCATGCGTCCCATTTTCTTTCGCAGTCGATCCGAGACTACGGGCGAGGGTGACTCCTCGAGAAGTTTTTGGTGGCGCCTCTGGATGGAGCACTCGCGTTCTCCGAGATGGACCACGTTGCCTTTCGAATCAGCCAGAACTTGGATCTCGATGTGCCGGGGGCTCTTCAAATATTTCTCCAAATAGACGTCGCTCACTCCGAAGGCAGACTCCGCCTCGTGGCGAGCGGCTCGGAACGCCTTGGACAGCTCCGCCTCATTCTCGACGATTCGCATGCCGCGGCCCCCGCCGCCGGCGGAAGCCTTGAGAATGACCGGGTAGCCGATGCCTTTGGCCACGTGCACCGCTTGCTCCGCATCTTCCATCACCCCGTTCGAACCAGGTAGCACGGGAACACCCGCCTTCTTCATCGTGCGCCGAGCAAGAGACTTGTCTCCCATCAGCCGGATGGCACGCGGGCTAGGACCGATGAACTTGATGTGGCAGGCTTCGCACACTTCGGCCAGGTACGAACTCTCGGCGAGGAACCCGTAACCGGGGTGAATCGCATCGGCGCCGGTGATTTCGGCGGCGGAAATAATATTGGGAATATTCAGATAGCTGTCGACGCTTCGCGCCGGACCGATACAAACCTCTTCGTCCGCAAAGCGGACGTGCAGCGAGTCCCGATCGACGTCCGAGTACACGGCCACGGTACGGATGCCCAGCTCCTTACAAGCGGAGAGGACCCTGAGCGCAATCTCACCTCGGTTAGCGATCAGGATCTTTTTGAACATAGGTACATCTCGCAGAGATGTTAAAGGTTGGGTGACCTAGAACAGTCGCTTTAATTGCCCACCCGGATGGTGAAGAGCTCGTCACCGAATTGAACGGGCTGCCCGTTCTCGACGAATACCTTGACGATCTCGCCCCCCTCCTCTGATTCGATCTCGTTCATGAGCTTCATCGCCTCGATGACGCAAAGCACTTGCCCTACTTCCACTCGGTCACCTTCGTTGACGAACGGAGGAGCATTGGGCTCGGGTGCTCGGTAGAATGTACCCACCATCGGTGAGCGCACCAACGACACACCATCCTCCTCCACCGTAGCTGCTTTTTCCCTAGTTGGCTGGGCGGTCTCCGTCGACGAGAGGTCTTTGCCCCGACTGCTCGCGACAGCGAGCGGGGTTGGCGGTGGTGGCGAGTCGTGGCCCTTCTTGATCTTGACCTTGACTCCCTTTTCTTCGAGCTCGAACTCGGTGATGCCTTTCTCCAAGACGAGATCGAGCAACTCTCTGAGCTCTTTCAGATTCAAAGACGTTGGTCTCCGTTACCGGTACCTACTACGTGAGAAGGCGCTAACCATAACACACCCATGAAAAGTCCTGCAATCCGTTCTCATTCTCGTTGCGACTGAGGAGCCGGTACCCATCCTCGGTCACCAGTACATCGTCTTCCAACCGCACTCCCCCCTTTCCCGGGATGTAAATCCCGGGCTCGACGGTAAAGACCATTCCGGCCTTGAGCCGCTCCGCTCGACCCGGCGAGATCCAGGGGGCCTCGTGAACCTCCAGGCCGATTCCGTGCCCCGTGCCGTGCCCAAAGAACTCCCCGAAGCCGGCCGCTTCGATGACTTCTCGAGCCGCAGCGTCCACTTCCTGAGCCTCCACGCCCGGACCGATCCTCTGAATCCCAGCCTGTTGAGCCGCGGCGACCACCTCGTAGATCCGCGCCATCTCTCCGGGCGGATCCCCAATCGAAAAAGTGCGGGTGATGTCGCTCGCGTACCCCTCCATGACTCCACCGAAGTCCGCGACCACGATATCGCCGGTTCGAAAACGACGGTCCGTGGGGCGAGCGTGCGGAAGCGCCGAGCGCGAACCGGAAGCAACAATAGTGTCGAAAGAGGTCTTTTCATAACCGTCCCGTCGCAATCGGTAGTCGAGCTCGGTCGCCAACGTTCGCTCAGATGTGTCCATCCGGATTGAGCTCCGTATCGAATCGAGCGCAGGCATCAAACCGACCGCTGCTCGTTCGAGCACCGCGAGCTCGGTCGCGTCCTTCACGATACGCAGCTCTTCAACCAACCCCTGCGTTCCTATGAGTCGCGCTGTAGGCAGTTCCGACTCCAACAAATTCAGCTGGGAGACCCGAAGATGGGACTCCTCGTACGCTAGGCTCTTGAATGCTCGGGCGCGTGTGAATCGCGCCAGCGTTTCCTCGTAGGAATCGGTGACCACGTGGATGTCGAGGTGCCCGGTCTCTTCCTGAGATTGGTTCTTGTATCGCGAGTCGGTGATGAGCGTAGTGGCCCCGTCTTTTTCCACCACGAGCACCGCGGCGCTTCCTGAGAACCCGGAGAGATACCGGACGTTGGGCAGATGAGTAACGATGAAAGCGCTGACCGTCAGCTCGTCGAGAGAACGTGCGAGGCGCGCACGGCGATCCACAAACTGGACGGATGACATGGAAGGAGCGAGGCGTCGAGCCCGAGCTACGCGAACTCTTTTTCCAACCGAAGGGTGGCGCGCCGCATCACAAAACGGGCCCGCCCCTGGTTCGCGCCCCGTCTCATCACGCCGAGAAGGATGTAGTCCTCGGTGATGGCGACGGCGAGGATCACGAGAAGCTCGGTGGTGATCGTGATCTCCCGTAGGCTCCCGGCGCCGACTTCCTCCGAAGCTTGCCGCGTGTTCTTCAGGAGAGCGGTACACTCGGCGGCCAACGTCTCGAAGTTGGCCGTATCATCCAAACGAAGCTGCTCGATGGGTATGCCATCCATTCCCATGACCACGAGACCTACCCAGCCATCGACTTTTTTCACCACGTCCTGCAAGACTTCCGAGAAAACCATCCCTACTCCTTCAGGATCTGCCGATGGCGACGAGCCATCCTTCAAGCGCGCGGACCGCCTCTTCGAGAGCAGGCACGTTGGAATCCGCTCGCCCCCTGGCCGCCCCGCCCCCACCTCGCTCTGGAGGCGTAGGTTCCTCAGACGCTTTGACTAACATCTCCAGCTCTTCCAGACGGCCGCGCAGGTCCACATTGTCCGGCTGGGTGGCAACGAGTTGCCGATACACCCCGAGGGCTCGGTCGAGATGCCCCTGGGATGCGTAAAGCTCCGCCAAGGTCTCCGTGGCGAGACCCGGTTTGTCTTCTTCAATAGGTTCAATGGGCTCAACGGGTTCAGCTGGCGTGGGCCCTTCAGTGGCCCCGAAACCAACCCGCCCGACAGACCGGACAGGCTGGACGGGCTGGACGGGCTGGACAGGAGCTACCGGCTCATTCACCTGCTCTAGGAGCGACGGATCGAGTGGTATCGGCTCGACACTCTCAAGGGGCTCAATAGACTCGAGGGGCATCGGCTCCGATTGCATGGGTTCGTCGTCGGACGGTATTCCGAACTCCGGTTTAGATGAAGCCGGGGGTGACTCCCCCGTAGCAGGCGCGCTTTGCGGGACCATTGTGGGTGGCGTCGCGCTCTCGCTACCCTGCGGTGCCCCCGGTGGTGCCGATGGCGGCTCTGTCAGCTCTGTCAGGGGGGTCGGTTCCACTGAGACAGGGGTAACAGGGGAAACAGGGGCAGCAACGTCATCGGGAGCCCCCGGAGCGGCCCCCGGTGGCTCATCACTCTTCTTCACAGGTTGGGGAATGGAGCCTAGGTCCATGATCTCCCGAGCCTGTCGCTTGAAGATCGAAGTGACCGGCTGATCTTCGATCTCCTCTTGCATCGAGCGGACATCCTCCGACAAGAAGTCAGACCCGCCGATCTCGCTAGCCTGCCTCTCGATGAGGGAAGATGAAGCCGGCCTCGCAGGGGGTATCGTCGGGGACATGCTTTGCTCGCCTATCGAGGGCGTGCCGGCATCACCTTCAGGCGGCCGGGAAGCCGACTGGGCGGGCGCCGCTGGAGCGGCGATGGCCGCCTCGACCTGGCCGATACGATCGACCAGATCGGTGTCTTCCGGCGACAAGGTACTCGCGAGTTGGTACTTCGAGAGCGCCTCTTGAAGGTGCCCAAGCCCTTGGTACGTTGCTCCGAGGAACTTCAACGCGAGGAGATTGTCCGGCACCTGCTGCAGTACCTTCTCGAACTCCTCGCGGGCTTCCTCGAGCGCGTTCGACTCGAGAAGCGCCCGGCCTAATGCGACCCGGGCGGAGAAGTAATTGGGGTGTTTCTCGAGGCCGTCGCGACAGGTTGCGATGGCATCCTCTTGAAGGCCGGCTTTGCGATACTCCTCGGCGAGCTGGACGAAGATCTTGGAGTTGGGGTCGGCGACTAGCCGCTTTTCCAGATCTTCAATCCGACTCATCTTGGGTTCGCTTTATACCAGTGTAACGCATAAAGGCGGAGCGGAACCATGTCCGCTCCGCCTTTCGGATAGTGGTCGGCGGACTGACAGTCCGCTCTAGCTCAAAATACGCACCCCGAACATCAGGAGTCCGGTCCCGCAACCGTGATGCTCACAGTACAGGTCGCTTGAGTACCGGTTTGCGATTCGGTCGTGGTGAGCCGGACGACGTAGGTTCTCGTCCTCCCGGCCAGGATGCCAGACTCAAACGCATACGCCACGTTCCGCTCCGCTCCGCTGGACCAGTCTCCGTGTTCGCATCGCCGTCGGCATCCGTACTGTCGAACGTCCACTCGTATCGCGCGATCGGGAAGCCTCCGGCACCGGAGATCTGGGTCGCGGTGAAGAAGATCAATTGGCCGACGTCGTAGAAGGTTTGCACCGGCTCGACCAGAATGCTGCAGGCCACTCCGCCCGGGAAGTTGGGTCGATTCGCGGCACGCAGGAAGATGTCCACCTGGCGGAAGACCGCGTCCCGAAAGTCGTTCCCCTCTGGCCGCCCGGTTACAGTTACGACGATGTCGTTCTCTTGATCGGTCCGAAAGGGTGACCAGTAGCGGACGCGAGCCACCCCGTTTCCGTTGGTGGTGCCAGTAACGGTCTCCGGTCGGTTAGGGCCACCGGGGATCGGACGCGACTCGTTCAGTTTAGAGAGGACCCCGATGTCGGAGAAGTTACTGGCGCCCCTCGCCAACAGGTCGAAGACGACGGGCGCATTGGCGGCGGGATTACCGTCCGGGCCACGCAATGTGGCTTCGATGACCGAGCTCGAGCTCCCGTTCGCGGTAAGCTGATCGGGATTGGCGCTCAGGCCAAGAGACGCCGCCAGCTCCGAGGGACCGGCCAAGGCCGGCCGGTTGGTTTTGTCGAGGTTACAGCCCGCTTGGCCTAGGGCCGCCGGAATCAGCGCTAATGCTAGCACCCACTTGAGTCTATTCCACATGAACGCCTCCGTGCTAGTTGGCTGCAGCTGCAGCTGAAGCAAAATCAGCGAAATGGATGTTGAGGAACGACTTGGCCGAAATCTCTCGGCCCGCGCCGTCGGTGCCGAAGAACTCGACCTCGGCAATGACGGAAAGGACGAGAGCCCCCCCGCCGAACGCGAGTTTGGCTAGCGGGGCTTCGAGCTTCGCCTGATCTCGTACAATGACGAAGCTTCTGGTCGCCGTGCCGGCATCGACCGCCACTGTGAAGTTCGCGGCGCCATCGAAAGGAAAAGGCACGTCGACGCCTGGCGTGTTCCGTCCGTCGGAGCGAACGAACCTCACCCTATAGGCTCCGAACGAGCCGGATCACGAGCGGAACGTCACATCGTTGAAGAAGGAAGTCGCGGACTGAATCGGGTTCTTCAGAGTGACCGAGATTTCGACGACCCCGAAATCGGCTGCGACGGTGCAGGTCCCGTCGGTGAAGCTATCGTTAGAGCAGATATCGGACTGTAGGTCGTCGGTTGGCGAACCGGTCGGGGACCCGGCCGCGCCCTGCATGTTCTCGATGACGACGACCGTGTTGGTTGTATCTTGCTCCAACACGTTCGGAGTGCTGCAGCTAGCAAGTTGCAGGCCAAGCACCGCCGAGATGAGTAGGAACGCTTTAGATTTGAGAAACGAAGTCATTCCCATACCTCCTAAACCTCGCCCTTCCGGATCCTGGGGGTGAGAAAAATCAGGAGCTCCTGGTTCTCGTCCTGTTTCTGATCCGTTTTGAACAGATTTCCCAGGATGGGAATCTTATGTAGCAAGGGCACAAATTGTTGGGAACTCGCTTGGCTATTGACGAAGACGCCACCAATGACGGTGGTGGACCCATCCGCGACCAGAACTTGAGTCGTCGCGGACTGAGTGATGATGCTCGGGATTCCGTTCACCGAACGACCGAAGTCCGCAGTGTCGTTATTGAGCTCGATGTCGAGAATGATGGTATCCGACGACGTGATTTGTGGCGTGACGAGTAGCTCGAGCACCGCGTCCTTAAAGGTCACGGTAACTGTGTTATTCGCCACGACCTGCACCGGGAAGGTCAGGCCTTGTTTTATCTCGGCGGGCTTGTTGTTCTGCGTAATGATCTTGGGCGATGAAATGATCCGTACCTGCCCATTCGCCTCGGCAGCTGCCAGCGCGACATCAATGCTGAAGGCGCCGGAGATGCTTCCCAATGCGAGTCCGATGGCTCCGCTGGGCGCCGTCGGGATGGGCAGGTTCACCGCATAGCCACGCTGTTCGCCGCCGCCGACCAACGGAGGTGTCACGCCAGGGTTTCGTGGAGCGGGAGCAACGAACCCTTGCTCCAACTCGGAGCCGATGGACTGCCCATCGAGCAGGACGGAGTTGGGGAACGTGAGCTCCTGGCTGTTCCCGAACGCCGCGTTGGAGTTCCCGGTGAAACCCCACTGGATTCCCAAGTTGCGGGTAAAGATCCGCGTGGTCACGACGACGCGGGCCGCAATCTCGACACCGGGGATAGGCGCATCCAGGGTGTCGATGAGGCTATCGATGGTATCGAGCCGATCGGAAAGGTCGGTGATGATGAGCGTGTTGGTCCGGTTGTCGATGGCAATGTCGCCGCGAGCGGAAAGGTTCCGCTGCACGAGTGACTGCACGTCGGCCGCCTTTGCGTACGAGAGCTCGCGGAGCATGGTGCTCAGATTTCCGGCCAAGGCCTGTTCCTCGGCCAGCCGGCGTCGGTCCGCCTCCACCTGCGCTAGCTCGGTAAGAGGAGCGATACGGATGACATTGCCCTCCACGACGTAGCCCAGACGGTGCGACTTGAGGATGAGATCCAGGGCCTGGTCCCACGGGACCTCGGTGAGCACCAATGTGATCCTCCCGGCAACGCCAGGCTGAACGACGATGTTGAGCCCGCTAATATCTGCGAACAGACGAAAGATGTCCTGAATGTCACCGTCTTTGAAATCGAGACTGATGAGCTCTCCGGTGAATGCGGTTTGATCTCCACCGATCGTGGCCCTCTGCATTACACGCTGACCGGGAACATCCGCGGCTCCCGCCGAGGGTGGTTCTTGAAACGGCGGTTCCGGGAGTCCCGGCATAGGGGCAGCGAGTCCGCTATCGGGTGCCGCCTGGGCGGGGTTTAGGCTCTGCGCCACCACCGCCACCGGCTTCATAGAGGCAACCGGCGAGTTGGATTCGTCGAAACCGTAATCCGGATACTCGCGCGGTGTTTCCGAGCCGCCGTTCCCGACCATCGTAATCTGAACGGTGCCCTCCGACGCGGGCGGAGGACCGAGAGCGGCAAGCCGGTCGGCAGAAGTCGAGAAGTATATCTTCAGGTCATTCCCTTCGGAGACGGCTCGATGGAGAATGTCGGAATCAAGATCGAACACGATGCGAGTGATCTTCGGGTTGGCGCTCTGAAACTGCGCCACCCGCACGCGATAAACTCCTACCGCATCGATGGGTATTCTCCCGGTCTCCACACGGTTGAGCGTTCCAGCGAAATCGAACACTAGGCGGCTCGGCTCATCCAAACGGAAGCTCGTGTAATTCAACCGACCGTCAGCTTCAACCGAGATGGTCAAAAGCCCCTCTGAAATCGAGTGAGATACCGCATCGATGAAGGAAGCGGTTCGGGTTGATTGGGGAGGTTCCACGTAACTGGGAGCGCTCGAGACCGACGGAACTTCCAGCGAGGCGTCTTGTGGCTTCGGCTCGTGTTGTTGAGGAAGCTCGCTACTCGTTACCTCGGGCCGCTCCATCGCGACATCCGACACGGGTTCATTGCTGGAAGACGACTCGGTCAGGTCTGCTAGTGGCGCCGGGTCCTTGGCACCATCGCTGGCGGTATTAACAGGTACCGATTCAGGTGGCGATTCCGCACCCTCGAAAAGAATCGTTAGCGCGTGCTCGCCCGCCGAGATCTGGTAGGGAACGAGTGAGCCTAGCTTTATCTCGATCCGGGAAAGGCTCTTCCCGCTCGAACCGTCGAGGCGAGTGGCACTAATGGACTCGACTTCCTGACTCCCAACGACGGTGTGCTCTGCTATTGCCGTGATATCGGTGCCAGGTAAGTCGATGACCAGCGTCAGCGGGTCAGGGCTGTAATGGGTGTAGAACAGCGTGCCGCCCGTCTCGAACCACACTCGAGTACGCGCCGGCTCGACGTGATAGCGGACAGCGCGAATCACCGTCTCACTCACCCCGACTGGGGTGCTCTGGGCCGCCAAAACTGACAGACCCGACAAAACAATCACGGGAGCAAGGAGCGCTGCCCGAACAATTGACCAACGTTTCATCATTGCCCCTCCTCCACCGGATGGAGCCATTTTTCCAGTCTTTGGAACTTCTCTATTCGCAAGGGGTCGTTGATTTCCTGGCGGAAAACAACTTTTTGGGAGTCAATCGATTCGATCATACCGTCGTACATTCGCACCCCTTCCCGGGCAAAGTAACTCTTGTTGTCCGTACCCTGGATCATGGCGATGTAGCCTTCCGATGTCTTGACAAAACCGCGCAAGCTCACTTCCTGAATGAGCATGCCGCCCAGTCCGGGTAGTCTTTCCTCCGGAGGCAAGATGTTCAACCCGAGTGCCAAACTGATGAAGGGGTCCCTTCGGCCGCGAGCGTCGTAGTTGAAACCGGTTCCCTCTAGTTGTATTTCGTCAGGGACCACGGGAACCTCTGCCTGACCTTGAGACCCCTGCGTCGATTCTCCTCCACCACCCTCTTCCTGAGCGCGGACCCCCGGGACACTCGTCACGAAGACCATCACCAAGATGCTCGTCGCGCGACCAACCCTAAAGGGCCTCAAGAACATTTCAGACCGCATGGCTTCGCTCCCTTAGGTCCCGACTCAGCGGCGTCTCCGCCCCTTCTTCTCCTTCGACGGCGCCGGCGCTTGCCTTTCGATGAAAACGAAGGTTGTGGCGGTGCATGTGGCTCGAATCGTCGACGAAGCAGTTGGTTTGTTCTGCGCAGTGATCTTCAGGTTGCTCACGTTCACTATTCGAGACAGCTTGCTCAATCTGTCGAAGAAGTAGGCAAGGTTGTGGTACGTCCCATTCAAGTCCAAACTGATCGGCCACTTCGCGTAGAAGTCGGCGGGCTGCGTGGCCTCCGGCTTAAAGCGAAGCACATTGAGGTTCGACTGAGCGGCGAGTGCCTGCACTTTGCGAAGGAGGTCATCCACCTCTTTGCTGTCGGGGAGAATCCGCGAAAGCGTTTGCAGCTGTGCTTCGCGCCTCTCCACCTCGCGCTTGAATTCAGGAAGCTTGGCGGCGGTGAGTTTGCCGCTCTCGACCTCATCGGAAAGCGCTTGGCGTTCTTGTTGTTTCGTCACGATGTCTTCTTCCATGCCGCTATAGATGAGGTAGTGGAATCCGAAGTAGAAAGCCAGTGCGAGAACTGCGAAGAGGGCCAGCTGAGCACCGAAGGACATTTTTCCCATATCGAGAGCCATGGCTATCCTCCTCCCCTCACCTTGAACCGCCGGCAGCTGCCGGCTGGTCGCCCGCCGCTTGTGGGATCTTCGGGGGAACCACTTGGGCGCGTAGTTGGAAAGTCGTGAACTCCGACTTGTCCGCCTTGGCGTCGATGAGCTCTACGTTGCGAAAGTAATCGGTGTCCTCGAGCTTGCGGATGTAGTCGGCGATGCTCACGTAAGAAGCCGCCATCCCGTTTACCGCGACACCGCCGCCGGTCTGCGTGAGGTTAGTCAGCCAGATGAAGTCCGGAAGCTGGGCGGAGAGTTCGTCCAGCATTCGTACCGGACCCGCCCGTTCGCTCATGAGACGTTGAATGAGCTCCTCCTTCTCCTTGAGCTCCTTCAACTGCTTCTGATACTCGTTGACTTGGCTGATAATCGTCGCTAGTCGAGCTTTCTCTTGGTTGAGAGAGGCGATTTCCTGATCCAAGTCGGAGAGGGTTTGTTGGGCGCTCCACCATCGGAAGCCAATAAAGGCGAGGGTCCCTCCCAAGATCACGATGGCCAGGAGAAGACCACTCTTTTCGGAAGGTTCAGAAGGAATTCCCGGTTCCGGTCCCTGGCCACCACCGCCGCCAAAAACTCCCCCCCGTGCCGCCGGCTCTTTAGATCCTAAAAGGTTGACCTTGATCATTACTCACCCGGCTTTCTCAGAGCCAACCCGACCGCGATGGCACAGGCGGGCCCCACTTCTTGGAGATACTCCGCATCGAAGTCTTTCGGGCTGTAGCTGACGCTCTGAAACGGGTCGAACAGCTCGACGCGGGTGTCGAACCGCTCGGCCATTTTGTCGTGCAAGCCGACAACCCTTGCGCTCCCTCCGCTCAAAACAATGAGATCAATGCGGTCCTCCGACGTTGTAGCCTTGAAGAAATCGAACGTCTTCTGGATCTCCATTAACACGGTCTCAGTGACCTGGTCGATGATGGGGATCACCGATTCCATTCCCTGGCCACCCTGTCCTGTTTTGAGATTTTCAGCCTGCTCGAAATTGACGCTTAGGTCCTTCTGGATTGCATCGGTGTACTGATTACCCCCAACGGTGGTGATGTCGCGGGTAAAGATCGAACTATCGCCCTTGAGGGCATTAATGTTGGCCTGGCTGGCGCCGATATTCACCAGGGCCACGATCCGGCCGGGCCCGGCGCCGTAGTTGACATCGTAGGCGTTCTGGAGAGCGAAGGCATCGATATCCATCACGACCGGGTTTCGGCCCGCCTGGTTGATGACGCTCATATAGTCGTTGATTTTGTCCTTCTTCGCGGCTACGAGCAGGATGTCCATGTTCCCGCCGGCGGCGCCTGGATCCAAGACTTGGTAGTCGAGGTTGACATCTTGGATATCGAAGGGGATGTACTGCTCGGCCTCCCAGTGTATGGACTCCGCTAGCTCCTGCTCGGTCATACTCGGGAGCTGTATCTTCTTAACAATCACTGAGTTACCGCTAATGGCCGTAGCCACTTCTTGCGTTTTGATCTTGTATTCGGCGAAAAGACGATGGATGGCGTCGATCACGGTCGTGGAGTCCATGATTTGGCCGTCCACAATGGCCTCCGGAGGGAGGTACTCGATGCCCACGTTGGCCAGCTCCCACGCGTCCCCCTTGGCAGGCTTGACCTCGACCGCTTTGATGGAGCTTGAGCCGATGTCCAACCCTACGAGGTTTTTCTTCTTGCCGAACAGAGCCACAGGTCCGTCTCCCCGCTAACCCATCTCGATTTGATGAAGACTTACTGGAAGAAAGTTAAAGTACTGTATGAGGCTACAGCATATAGATTCTATCTGTCAAGAAAAAAAACATTCGTCTAAAAGTGAGTTTTGGCTTTGAGATAAACATTATGAAACATGTTTGCCGATTCGTCAAGGGTTTCATGGGGCAGCCCCCCCCGTGGGGGTACCCCCACTGATTCGGGGCCCCCTCCGGCTCCTGGACCGTTCCCGAATTGAGAGTCCGCGGGTCAAAGTAAACCCGCGGAAACCCACGGCCGGGCCCGCTTTTTCCTTGACACCACCGCTAAGGACAGTTAAATTGTCTGATTGCCGTCCCGAGGCACTTAAAGTCGGGATGGTTTTCGTTTACCGCTGGAATCGAAAAAATCAGACTGTCTAGAACTTGGAAAAATCAACAACGTTCCTCAAGAAAGCAGACATCGAGCGCCACTGGTATGTCGTGGACGCCGAGGGCCAAGTCCTCGGACGGCTGGCGAGTCGCATCGCCGGAGTCCTGACCGGCAAAGTGAAGCCTACCTACGCCCCGTTTCTCGATACCGGCGATCACGTCATCGTCATCAACGCCGAGAAGGTTCGACTCACCGGCGCCAAAGAGACCGGGAAGCACTACTACCGCCATTCCGGATACCCGGGAGGAATTCGGGAGAAACGGGCGGAGGAGGTCCGCGCCAAACATCCGGAGAGGCTCATCGAGTCGGCGGTCCGCGGAATGCTTCCTAAGAATAAATTGGGCCGTGCCCAGTATAAAAAGCTGAAGGTCTACAGCGGTCCCAACCATCCGCACCAAGCGCAGCAGCCGCAGCAACTCGAAGCCGGAGTTGCTGCGCGAGCCAGCTAATCCACTAAAACGTAGACAGACAAAGCCAAATCACATTGACAACTACCAATAAGCTTCAATACTACGGAACCGGGAAGAGGAAAACATCCGTAGCCCGAGTTTTTCTGCGCCCAGGCAAAGGACAAATTCAGGTCAACGGACGTCCTCTCGAAGACTACTTCCCCAGCGACACTCACAAGATGGTCGTCAAGCAGCCGCTTCAGCTCACGGAGTCGTCGGACAAGTTCGACGTTCACGCCAAGCTTCGCGGCGGAGGACTCACTGGCCAGGCCTGGGCGTTGCGGCTCGGCATGAGCCGCGCGTTGTGCGACTTCAACCAGGAGCTCCGAGGGAAGCTGAAGGCGGCAGGGTTTCTCACGCGGGACGCGCGTATCAAGGAGCGCAAAAAGTATGGCCAGCCGGGTGCCCGCAAGCGGTTTCAGTATTCCAAGCGTTAGGGAGGATCTTTTTGGCGTCAACTTCGATAACGATGAAAGAGCTTCTGGAGGCAGGGGTTCACTTCGGTCATCAGACGAAGAGGTGGAACCCGAAAATGAAGGAATTCATCTTCGGGGAACGAAACGGAATCTATATCGTCGATCTTCAAAAGACACTCAAGCTCTTTAGAGAAGCCCTGAAGGTCGCCACGCAGCTCGGTGCCGAAGGCAAGACGGTCCTGTTTGTGGGCACCAAACGCCAGGCTCAGGTCGTCGTCGCCGAAGAGGCCGCCCGCGCCGAAATGTATTACGTCAACCAGCGCTGGCTGGGCGGACTCCTCACGAATTTCTTCACCGTCAAGAAGAGCATCGCACGGCTGCGAGAACTGAACGCGATGGCCACCGAGGGCCGATTCGACGAGCTGTCGAAGAAAGAGGTTTCCCGTCTAGAGAAGGAACGGAGACGGCTGGAGAAGAATCTGCGCGGAATCCAACATATGGACCGGCTGCCGGACGCGGTGTTCGTGATCGACTCGAACCGCGAGGCCATTGCAGTCCACGAAGCCCGTAAGCTCGGGATTCCCGTGATCGCCATCGTCGACACCAATTGCGACCCGGAGCAAGTCGACCACGTGATCCCGGGGAACGACGATGCGCTCCGCGCTATCAAGCTTTTCACTTCGCGGTTGGCCGATGCCATCATCGATGGCCGCCAGATGCGGGAAAGCCTCCCGCCCCTCCCATCTAAGGAAGGAACCGGCGAAGACGTCGAGCCCGCCGAAAACAAAGGGACCGCCGAAGCGGGGGCGACCGCGGGAGCAGGATCGCAACAGCCCGCTCAAGTACTTCCTCCCCCCGCCTAGACAACAACCCCTGTTCGCCGACAGTTCATCATCCCTGAAAGGGGCACTTTCCCCGCAGGGGGCATCCGGTTTACGGAATTGCTCCGAACCGAAGTGGTCATGCACCAACTGGAGGCGGCCAGCCGGCGGTTTGGAGCGCTGCCCCAGCCTGCGACTACTTTCTGCTTCAGCCTGGGCACACTTCATGGGATGATGAGCGCCGGCGAGCGCTAGAATCACCCGTCATTGGGAGAAAGCAGGCCAGAGAATTGAGCAACGTAACCGCTTCCGAAGTAAAAAACCTAAGGGAAAAGACCGGCGCCGGTCTCATGGAGTGCAAGAAGGCGTTGGTAGAGGCCGACGGTGATGTGGACCAAGCGGTCACCATCCTCCGTAAGCGAGGTCAGGCAGCCGCCGAAAAAAAGGCCGGCCGCACAACTTCAGAGGGGCTCATCGGCTCCTACGTTCACGGAGGCAAGATCGGGGTTCTCATCGAGGTTAATTGCGAGACGGACTTCGTCGCCAAGACTCCCGAGTTCCAAGAGTTGGTCAAGGACTTGGCGATGCAAGTTGCCGCGGCTAGCCCGGCCCCCGCACGGTTCGTGAGTCGTGAAGAAGTTCCCGAAGAGGTCCTGGTTAAAGAACGTGAGATTTTGAAGAGCCAGGCAGAAGCCTCGGGCAAACCACCCAACGTAGTGGACAAAATCGTCGAGGGCAAACTGGGCAAGTTCTACTCGGAGGCGGTTTTTTTGGAGCAGCCGTTTATCAAGAACCCGGACGCGACGGTTAAACAACACATCTCGTCGATGATCGCGATGCTCAAAGAAAACATCCAGGTGCGCCGCTTCGAACGGTTCGAGCGCGGCGAGCCTGTTTAAAATGGACTGGGAAACGACTCGCCCGCGGGGCGGGAGCTCTTACCGAAGACGTCAATCGAGCAGACACGGAGATGCCGACTAAAAAGCCGGTCTACAAACGCATTCTGGTCAAGCTCTCCGGCGAAGCCTTGATGGGCGGGCAAACCTTCGGCATCGATCCGCAGATGTTCCAGATGATGGCGCGGGAGATCCAAGAAGTGCAGGCCTTGGGAGTGGAGATTTCGGCGGTGATCGGCGGTGGAAACATCTTCCGCGGAATGGCACCTTCCGCTCGCGGGATGGATCGGGTCTCCGCCGATCACATGGGGATGTTGGCGACCGTTATCAATGCCCTCGCCCTCCAAGACGCCCTCGAGAAACTGGGCACGCACACCCGTGTCCTGTCGGCCATCGAAATGCGTGCAGTCGCCGAGCCTTTCATTCGCCGGCGGGCCATTAGGCATCTAGAGAAGGGCCGCGTCGTGATCTTCGCGGCCGGCACGGGAAACCCTTACTTCTCCACCGACACCGCTGCCGCGCTGCGCGCCATGGAAATAAAGGCGGACATCATCCTTAAGGGTACGAAGGTCTCCGGAATCTACTCGGCCGATCCCGAGAAAGACACAAACGCGACGCGGTTCGATACCATCACCTACCTCGAGGTCATCGAGAAAGGCCTCAAAGTAATGGACACTACCGCCATATCTTTATGTATGGATAACCGACTCCCGCTGATCGTGTTCGATGTACGGGAGCCGGGCAACATGAAGCGGGTCGTCTGCGGCGACAAGCTCGGCACAATGGTCCGCAGCTGAGCACGAAAGAACGGCTCCGCAGGCTCTCCCAGGGAGGTCAGGGCCATGTCAAAGACAATCATCGATGACGCAAAACGGCGCATGGACTCATCGCTCGAAGTGCTCAAGAAAGAACTGGTGGCGATTCGAACCGGCCGTGCCTCTCTTGCCATCTTGGATGGTGTCACGGTCGACTACTACGGAACCGAGACCCCTCTGAGTCAGGTGGCAAATCTTGCGGTTCCAGAAGGGAACCTGATTACGGTGCAGCCGTGGGAGCCAGCGCTGCTGTCTGAGATCGAAAAAGCCATTTTGTCTTCCGAGCTCGATCTCAACCCGGCCAACGATGGCAAGCTCCTCCGGATTCCCATCCCTCCTCTCACAGAGGAACGGCGCAAGCTCCTGGTGAAGCACGTCAGCAAGGTAGCCGAAGAGAGCCGGACCGCCATCCGACAAGTGCGTCGGGATGCCAACGATCACTTGAAGGCGCGCCTCAAGGAAAAGGAGCTCTCGGAAGACGACGAGAAGCGTGCACTAAAGCAAGTACAGGACCTTACAGACCAGCACATCAAGTTCGTCGATGAGCTCGCAAAGAAGAAGGAAGAAGAGCTCTTGACGATATAGGAACGACGCGCCAAGAATCCTTTCCACAAAAAAACCGTTCGTTCTCGACATGCCCCAATCCCTATTCACACACTTGGAATGCGCTCGATGCCACCGAGAGCTCGATGGCGGGAAGCCGCACGGGCTGTGCTCCTGCGGCTCTCCCCTGCTGGCGCGCTACGACCTCGACCAGGGCCGCAACATTATCGGTGACCCTGCCGTTTTGCGAGACAGACGCCGCGACTTGTGGCGCTATGAGGAGATGTTACCCGTCCGCGAGCCGAGGTTTCGCGCCGCCCTCGGCGAGGGAGGAACGCCGCTCACCCTGGCTTCTCGCCTCGGCGAACGGCTGGGGATGTCGCGACTTCTCATCAAGGACGAGTCGCTGAACCCGACCGGGAGTTTCAAGGCACGCGGGCTTTCGCTGGCGGTGTCGATGGCCAAACAGTTGGGCGTCAAAGAGCTCGCCATTCCAACGGCTGGAAACGCTGGAGGAGCACTTGCCGCCTACGCCGCCAGAGTGGGACTCCCCGCGCACATCGTGATGCCTCGTGACGTTCCACGGGCCAATGCGGTGGAATGTGAAGCCTATGGCGCCGACGTCCGTTACGTTGAGGGACTGATCACCGACGCTGGGCGATTGGTCGGTGAGCTCTCGGCGGAATATGGATGGTTCGACGTATCCACTCTCAAGGAGCCCTATCGAATCGAAGGTAAGAAGACTATGGGCTACGAGCTCTTCGAACAGCTCGAGGGACGACTCCCGGACGTCATCTTCTACCCAACTGGCGGCGGCACTGGCATGGTGGGCATGTGGAAAGCGTTCGACGAGATGCAACACCTCGGTTGGATCGACGATCGCCGACCGCGGATGGTTACCGTCCAATCCACTGGTTGCGCCCCCATCGTGCGTGCCTTCGAGGAAGGAACAGAGACTGCCGAGATGTGGGAGAACGCACAAACGATCGCTGCCGGTCTCCGCGTACCGAAAGCGATCGGCGACTTCCTCATCCTCCGCGCCATTAGAGAAAGCGGCGGCACAGCCGTGGCGGTTTCCGACGAGGCCATCCGCAAAGCAGTATCGACCATTGCGGCGAGGGAGGGCATCTTCGCCGCCCCCGAAGGAGCGGCGTGTCTCGTGGCGATGGAAAGACTACTAGAACAGGGCTGGCTTGACCGAGGGGAAACGGTCGTACTTTTTAACACTGGCTCGGGCTTGAAATATACCGAGGCCCTCTCCATCAACTCTGCCGCATGACCCGGAAGCTCTATCTCGACGACCCTTATCGGCTGTCTTTCGACGGCCACATTGTGCAACGAGAGGAAACGTCAGACGGTTTCGCAGTGGTCTTGGACGAAACATACTTCTATCCCGAGTCCGGAGGCCAACCATACGATCTCGGAACCATCGACGGCATTCCGCTCCGTCGAATCGTAGAACGCGGAGAAGAAGTGCTCCACGTTCTCGCTCGGATGCCGGAGAAAGACCGTGTCAGTTGTGTTGTCGACGGAGCGCGGCGACATGAGCACATGCAGCAGCACAGTGGCCAGCACATTCTTTCCGCCGCCTTCATCAAGGAAGCAAACGCCCAGACTCTCTCGTTTCATCTAGGGAGCTCAACGAGCACCATCGATTTGGACGCGACGTCACTCTCTCCGAAAGCTTTGTCCGCCGCCGAGCACGAAGCGAACCGCGCGGTGCGCGAGGCGGCTCCCATCCGAGGCTACTTCGTGAAACCCGAAGAAGCATCGCGACTCAAGCTCCGTAAGGCGCCCGAGGTGGAAGGGACCCTCCGCATCGTGGAGGTCGAGGGTTTCGATCTCCAGGCGTGTTGCGGCACCCACCCCAGAAATACCTCCGAAGTCGGACCCATCCTGATCCGCAGTGCGGAACGTTTCAAGAAAGGCACGCGTGTGGAGTTCGTTTGCGGCGACCGTGCGCTAAGAGACTACCGAGGCACGATGGAGAAAATCCGTGCGCTCTCCCAGCTCTTCGCTGCTCCCGAGGACAAGTTGGTAGAAGCGGCGGAGAAACTCTCCGAAGAGAAAAACACCTTACGCAAGACTCTCCAAGCGCTCCGTGAAGAGTTGATCCAACACAAGGCGTTTCGTATGGCCGCGGACGCACCGGCAGCCGATGGTGCTACGATCTTCCTTCAGCGAGTCGGCGATGTCACCCCCGCGGAGTTGAGATTACTCGCCAACTGTCTCACCAATGAGCCCGGGCGGATTGCGTGCCTCGGCTGTGTGGCCGACGAACGGGCTCATTTGGTCTTCGGCCGTTCTAGCGAACTGACACTCGACATGGCCGCCTTGCTTCGCGAATGTCTCGACCCGGTAGCAGGTAAAGGAGGAGGCTCCCCTCAGATGGCCCAGGGCGGCGGACCTAACACCTCCGGCCTAGACGTAGCGCTCGCGATGGCCCGGCGGTTTTTAGAAGAGCGAGAGTAGGACATCGCGTTAGGCGGTGGCCGGCCCCCTACCTTAGGCCATCGCGCTGAGCACCATTTCTGGTACATTAGCGCCGACGTCGAGGAAGAGGTCATATGCGGATCCTACTAAGAGGTTGGGTTACGTCGATATTAGCGGCAATCTGCGTGGCGGGGTGCGTTCAAAGCGAACCAGAAGGTTCCAGCACCTCGCCTTCCGGGGAGGGGAAGTTCCTGAGCATAGGTACCGCCCCTCCCGGGGGAGCGTTCTTCGTTGTCGGCGGCGCAATCGGTGAGGTTCTCAACGAGCATCGCGGCCCGAACAACTGGGATGTGACCGCGGAGGCCACGAAAGGTTCACAAGAGAACATCCGTCGCCTTGCGACTGGCGAGCTTGAGCTCGGCTTGGCGAACTCCGCCATTACGTATTTCGCCGTCCGCGGTGAAAGAGGCTGGGAAAAGACCTACGATATGCGCACGGTGATGACTTTGGCTTCGAACGTCGCGCTGTTTGTCACTCCTGTCGACTCCGGAGTACGCGAGATTTCCGACTTCAAGGGAAAGCGGATCGTTGTCGGCGTAGCGGGGGCTGGCTTCGAATACTTCGTGGGACCTCTTCTAGCGGCTCACGGTGTGACCTATGAGGACTTCAGTGCGCTCCACAACACACAAATCGGCGCAGTCGACATGCTTAGCGACGGCGCAGCAGCGGCCGCATTCCTCGGCGGCGCCGTGCCCACCGCCTCCATCACTCAAGCCTCAACGTCTCGGGACGTCCTCTTCATTCCTTACTCGGATGAAGCGAAAAAAGAGCTCGTCCGAACATATCCATTCTTCCGTCCGGCCACGATTCCGGCCGGCACCTACCCCGGCCAGGACGAAGACTTCGACGGACTGGACGTTGGCTCCATGCACTTAATCACGAGCTCTGCCGCGGACGCAGAGTTGATCTACCAACTCACGCGCACGATTTATGAGAATCGAGACGGCGTTACCGAAAAGCACGCCGCCGGCCGGGCCATCACTCCCGGGAATGTGATTCGCGACACGGGAACGCCCTTTCACGCGGGAGCGATCAGGTACTACGAGGAGATCGGCATTTGGACCGCGGGCGTCGTTAAGAACTCCGGAAGCCCTTAAACCACCCTCCTAAATGTCGGCCCGGGCACGCGAAACGGTCATGCGTGTGCTCGCGTTCCTCCTCTGCGTTTTCACTCTGGCGGAAGTGAACTATCCCCGGCTTTCCCCGCAGTCGCAGTTGGCGATCTTCGCGATGCTGGGGATCGTCTGGGGTTTCCTGGCGTCGCCGATGGCCCCGCGGTGGAGCGGGACTCGGTTTTCCACCGCGGTCGACATCCTTGCCTCCTTAGCTACCACGGCCACCTGCCTCTACATCGTCGTGCAAACGGAGCCCTGGCTCCAGTCCTTCTGGTTGGACGAGCGCTCTCTGGGCGATCGCGCAGGAGCCGAGACCGCTACCGACGTCTTCATCGGGCTCGTCGGCGTCCTGCTCGTACTCGAGGCGACACGGCGCTCCCTCGGTGTCGCACTGCCGATGCTGGCGTCGCTCTTTTTGGGGTACGCGTATTTCGGAGCTTATTTCCCGGACTGGCTCTTCCCACACCGCGGCTATTCCGCGGAGCGAATCGTCGCCCAGACGTTCCTTCATAGCCAGGGGGTCTTCGGCACCGCGCTCAAGGTGATGTTCACGTATGTTTTTCTCTTCGTTCTCTTCGGCGCCCTGCTCGAAGTGACCGGGGCGACACAGTTCATCATTGACTACGCGCAACGGATCTTTCGAGGCTCCCGGGGCGGCGCCGCCAAGGTCGCGGTCCTCGCCAGCGGACTGATGGGCTCGCTCTCTGGCAGTGCGGTCGCGAACGCGGCGACGACCGGAACCTTCACCATTCCCCTCATGCGAAGCTCAGGCTTCCGGCCCCACATCGCAGCGGGAGTGACCGCGGCGGCGAGCGCGGGCGGTGCGCTCGTTCCTCCGGTTATGGGTGCCGGTGCCTACATGATGCTCGAGATCATCGATCCTCCGGTCACCTATCTCCAGATCGTTCGCGCCGCGGTGATACCAGCGTTCCTGTTTTACTTGGCGCTCTTTCTTATCGTTCATTTCTACGCACATCGCGTTGGCACGACCGAGCAAGTTGACACACCGCGTGGTCGCGGCAGTAACAACCGATTCGAGGGCTTCGTCTTCGTCAGCGCACTGGGGTCTTTGATCTTCTTCTTGCTCGCTGGCTACACCGTCTTTCGCGCCGTCACCCTTGCTCTCGGGGTGGTCTTCATCACCAGCTTCTTCCATCCTCGCACACGAATCGGCCTTAAGCGCGCCGCCGACGCGATGGAAAGGGCCGCTCGTGGTGGCATTTCGCTCATCGCCGCTTCAGCGTGCGTCGGGATCATTCTCGGCGTCGTAACGCTCACCGGCATTGGAACCAAGTTCCCGTCCTTGATCTTGCAGATGGCCGGCGATAGCCTCCCCCTCGCGTTGGTTTTGATTATGGTCGGCTCCATCGTCCTGGGCATGGGCCTGCCATCAGCCGTCTGTTATCTGCTCATGGCGACCCTCATTGGGTCGGTTCTCAACCAGTTGGAAGTTGTGCCACTCGCGGCGCACCTTTTCATCTTCTATTTCGGAATGATGTCGATGGTGACGCCGCCGGTCGCGCTGGCGGCCTATACCACCGCTTCCATTGCCGGCGCCGGGATCATGCCGTCCGCTTTCGCTGCCTTCCGGTTCGCCCTCGTGGGCTTCACGCTTCCCTTCATGTTCGTGTTTCGGCCGGAGCTTTTGTTCATGACACCGAGCGGCGACACCCCGGGATTAACAAGTGTGGGGATCGCGGTGACGATGGCCATTCTGGGAATCATACCTCTCGCTGCGGGCATCGCCGGCTACCTCTGGACACCCCTTTCCATTGCCACGCGAGGCGGCTTGCTACTGGCATCGGGGTTCCTCCTCTACCCCGGTCAGGACAATTTGTTGGGATTGGGCCTATCGGTGCTCAATGTTGTGGGCGCGACTCTACTGGGTATACTCGTTTTCACTCAGTGGGCTCGACGGCCGCAGCGCGGTCGGGCCGACGAGAATGGCTAGAATAGGGCCACTGCCGTCTGACGATGTCGGGTAATGGCACCGCCCTGTTTTGGGGGCCTAACAACAAACTCATCAGGAGCCCGTAAAGGTAATGTTCGCTACTATCGCATTCGCTCTGGTTGTCGTGAGCGGGGCCATTTGGTGGGTGACTCTACGATTCCTCGGTGTCTATCGACGGGTTCCGGTCGAGAACTACGTCATTTGGGCGCTGGCGGCGGGTGTAGGGCTTTACGCCCTGATTCAGGAACCGTCGATCTTGAACGGTGCCGCGTTCCTGATTCCAACTGTCGTTTTGGGAGTAGCAGCTTGGTATTTGAACATAAGCGGCCAAGCGCGGTTTCCGAGAGACGAGCTTCGCCTCAAAGTCGGCGATCGTTTCCCTCGTTTCTCACTCCCCGACTCCCAGCGTCGACCATTCCAATCCGAAAGTCTGGAGGGGGTCAGCTCTGCACTCTATCTCTTCTACCGTGGAGACTGGTGACCCTTCTGCACGACGGAGCTGGGCCAGCTTCATAAGTTTCACGAGAAAGTCGCCGCAACCGGCGTCCAAGTCTTCGCCATCAGTGTAGATGCCCCCGACGTTTCGGAGGCGTTTCGCACCAAGGTTGGTGCCGAGTTCACGTTCCTGTCCGACCAAGAACGAACCCTCATCGACCGGCTAAACATCAAGCACGACGACCCCTACGTGAACGCGGAGATCGCGTTCCCTACTGCGATATTGGTCGACAAGTTCGGCATCGTCCGGTGGATTAACGCGATGCAGTATGGAAATACTCGAATGACGCCCAACGAGTTGTTCGAGGCCATCGAGCGTATGACCCTCGAAGAACAAAACCGCGAGCTCAGAAGAGCGCGGGCGGTCAGCCAGGTGGTGCGGCAGGTCTTCTTGATGGAAAAGAGCGGTGACTTGGCGCAAGCGATCCATGTCATGCGGGAAGAGCTCCAACGACTCGGGCTCGTTTTCTCACTATGTTCGATCACGATTTTCGATGAGGGGGCCGACGCGCTCAAAATCTACCGGGATGCAAGTGAGACCAGAGACGGTGCAGCGGTCAAGGTGCTTCCGGTATCGCCGGTATCTGATGTCCCGATTCTCCAAGACCTAGTGACGGCATGGCGGGAAACGCGCGTTTTTTGTGAGAACGTCGACATATTTGATGTTCGTTCCATCCTGAGCGTCCCATTCAGTCACGGAACCGTCGTGCTCGGCGGAACGAAGCCGGATCAGTTCGAGGAAGACGACATCCATACGCTCGAAGAGTTCGCAAAAGCCATCTCCGTCGGTTACAAACGCTTCCTCGACTTCCAAGAGCTGGATCGCCGCAACCATGAGCTCCAAGAGACGCAGTTGCAGCTCATTCAATCCGAGAAGATGGCCTCGCTCGGGCAGTTGGTGGCGGGAGTGGCCCATGAGCTCAACACACCTATGGGAGCGATCAATAGCAACGCTCAGATCGCCGCGACTGCTTTGGCGCGGGTTCGGAAGGCCCTGGAGGACGGTCGGCTCTCCGAGGAACCGACCCGGCGGCGCTTCTCCGAGCTCGTTGCAAACCTCGAAAATCTCAATGGGGTTAATCGAGACGCGTCGGTTCGCATGATCAGAATCGTCGACAGCCTCCGAAGCTTCGCGCGGCTCGACGAGGCGGAGTGGAAGCGCGCCGACCTGAAAGAGGGGCTCGAAGTCACACTCAGCCTCATGCAGCATGACCTCGGCAACCGTATCAAGGTCGTCAAGGACTATGGAGACCTGCCCGATGTTCCCTGCTATCCCAAGCAGCTGAATCAAGCATTCTTGAGCCTCTTGATGAACGCCGTCCAGGCTATCGATGGCAACGGGGAAGTCCGTATCCAAACTCATTGCGACGCGGCTCACGCGATTGTCAAGATTACCGACGACGGGCATGGGATCCCCGAGGAACACCTCGGCCGGATCTTCGATCCCGGCTTTACCACCCGCGGGGTGGGAGTCGGGACTGGCTTGGGGCTCGCGATCTCGTATCGGATTATCGAGAACCACCAAGGGACCCTCAGCGTGCAAAGCGAAGTTGGCAAAGGCTCCACTTTTACGATAGAGATACCGCTGCGCGCCGACGCGCCGCAGCCAACAAAGTTAGCTGGCAGGGTGCTGACGGATTCACGGCGCCCTGCGCGAGGAGCCATCAGCGGTCCCGAAGCCGCTCGCCGGCGAAGGGACGGCGGTGGGGGTGGGGCCCCGCCGCAGTGATGAAGGAGCGAGCCCGGCCCGAGTGGGCCGACGACGGGAAGCCGAGCGAGGAGCGAGGCGCCAAGCGCGCGAACGAAGAGTGAGCGCGCATTGATGCAGTTCTAAAGACCGGCCCGAAAACACGGAACTTTTGAGCGCTCAAGATCGTTTCAACCCGCGGCGGAGACATTATGCTGCATAGACTTCTTGGAACTCTTCTTACTTTGTCGTTCGTGCTGTTAGTCGGCCTCATGGGTCTTGCTGAACCGGCTCAATCTGCACAGTCGAAAAGCGGCCCCCTCTTCGAAGAACCGTTGAGCCCACGCATCGCCAACTACCAGATCGACGTCAAGTTGACCCCCGAGACGCGGACCCTCGAGGGAAAGCAAGTGCTGACGTGGTACAACAAAACCGGTGAGACGATTGACGAGCTCCGATTCCATCTCTATCTCAACGCCTTTCGCAACTCTCGCACTACCTTCATGCAGGAATCGGGAGGCACGATGCGCGGCCACGCCATCGACGAAGAAGGATGGGGTTTCATCGAGGTCGACCGCTTGAGCCTATCCCAGCTCGAAGAGCGGACCGACGATCGCCTACGACTCTATCAACCAGGGGTCGGCTCTGACTGGCGCGAGGTTTTTCGAATCAACGCCGCCGCAACGGGAGCCGACCTCACCGAAGCCATGGAGTTTATCCAACCAGACGACAGCAACGAACACGACAAGACGGTGTTCCGGGTGCCGCTACCCACGCCGCTCGCGCCGGGTGAAGGGGTGGCCCTCGACTTCGAGTTCCGAGCCCAGCTCCCGACGCCGCCTTTTGCGCGCACCGGCGCCAAGGAAGAGTACTTCTTCGTCGGCCAATGGTTTCCGAAGATCGCCGTCCACGACGGTGGAGAATGGAACGCTCACCAGTTTCACTACAACTCGGAGTTCTTCGCCGACTACGGGGTCTACGACGTGCGGATGACGGTTCCCGAAGACTTCGTACTGGGTGCGACCGGCTTGGAGGTGGAGACCATCGACAACGGCGATGGGACGACCACTCACTACTACCACGCCGAAGATGTCCATGACTTCGCCTGGACCGCGAGCCCGGAGTACCAGGTCTTCACCGGCGAAACGCAAGATGTGAAGATCAGGGCGCTGGTACAGCCGGACCACGTCGGGCAAGGAAAACGCCATATCGAGGCCGCCAAAGTCGCGGTGAGTTTCTTCCAAGACAACTATGGCGATTACCCGTTTCCGAACTTGACGGTCGTCGATCCCCGACGAGGCGCCGGCGGTTCGGGAGGCATGGAGTACCCCACGCTCATCACCGCCGGAACGAGATACAAGATGCCCGCCGGCATACGCATGCTCGAGAGGGTGATCACGCACGAGTTCGGACACAACTTCTGGTACCACCTCCTCGCCAGCAACGAGTTCGAGGAAGCGTGGATGGACGAGGGCATCAATACCTACACCGACGGGCAGGCCGTCGACGCTCACTACCAAGGCTACCTCATCGATTTTCTCGGATTCAAGGTCACAGATGAAGACCTGAACCGAGTAAGCTATATCCAAAGCCCAAAAGCGGACCCCGTCTATCTGAAAGCCTGGCAGTCGTACGACCGCTCGAGCTACTGGGCAAACTCTTACTCCAAGCCGGGGCTAATCCTGAAAACGCTTCGAAATTATCTCGGCTCGGAGACGATGAACGAAGCCATGCGCGCCTACGTCGAACGGTGGCGCTTCAAGCATCCCAAGACCGAGGACTTCATCGACGTGATCAACGACGTCACGGGACAGGATCTCCATTGGTACTTCGACCAAGCGATCTATTCAAATGCAGTGCTCGACTACTCGGTAGCTTCGATGGAAAGCGAAGAGATCAAGGAGGTCGGATACGACCTCGACAAATCGGTCGAGGAGGCATGGAGCCCGCCCGAGGACAACGAAGACGAAGACTCCGGGGTGGTGGACGAAGGGCAAGACGACACGCTTTACCGGAGCGAGATCAGAATTCGCCGGTTGGGGGAGTTCAAATTCCCCACCGCGATCGAGATCGTCTTCGACGACGGCGAGACGATTCGAGAACAATGGGACGGACAGAACGCCTGGACGAAACTCACATTCGTAAGACCAGCAAAACTCGAATCCGCCACCGTCGACCCGGACCGAAACGTGCCGCTCGACGTGAACTACACCAACAACAGCCACACGCTTGAGCCACAGAAGCTCGGCATCACCAAGGTTGCGACGCGCTGGATGTTCTGGTGGCAATTCATCTTGGACTTCGTAAGCCTGTAGGCATTCGAGGTACCCATCATGATCTGGAATTCTTTCAAATCTGGCCTATGCCAAGCGTGGTCCACGAAACGATTGGTAGCACTTCTATACTTGGCATCGGCGATTCTTGGACTCCTGATTGCCCTGCCGGTACGTGCGGTCCTATTGGACTTCGCGGGCCGCTCCCTGGAAGGTGCGGCGCTTGTCAACGGAGTCAGTACGGGTTTCTTCTTCGAGTTGCTGCTGCACAACGAGGCGGGCCTGGCAGGCCTGCGCACGCCTGCCCTCTTCGCCTCGGTTGCTTACCTGCTGGCGTCTCTCTTTCTGTCCGCAGGGGCGTTTGCGATCTTGGCGAGCGGCCAGGGATACAGCGCCACCAATTTCTGGGGAGGCGCCGCACGGTTTTTCGGGCGGTTCCTAAGATTGACCCTTTGGAGCTCGCTACTCCTCGCAGCCCTCTACTTATTGCCTCTAGCCTCGCGCGGGTTGCAGCGACTCTTTTTCGGCAGCGATCCTTACGAGTACGTTTCCTATTGGGGAGCGTGGATCCGAGCCGGACTCCTGCTGATCGCCTTCTTCTTCTACCGAATCTGCTTCGACTACGCGCGCATCCACGCCGTCGTCACCGACGAGCGCAGAATGAGGGTCTCCCTATGGCGCGGGATCGGTTTTGCGTTGCGAAACCCCCTGCCGTCGATCGGACTCGCCCTGCTGGTCGCCCTCGTCGGAAGCGGCGCGTTACTAATCTACCGCCCGCTCTCAGTTGCGGTGGATGGCTCGACGGTTGCCGCGATCGTTGCAGCGGTGGGTTTGCAACAGGCTTACATCATTTGGCGTGCAGTGATCCGGCTGACTCGTTACGGGAGCCAGATCACGCTGTTTCGCGAGTTGGCGGGGGATCTATCCGAGGCATCTGTAACTGAGCCGCCCGCACCGGCGACGGAACCGGTGATCGCGGAAGCGACCTGAGTTTTAGGAACCGTCCGTTGCGGCGCTCCCAGTTTTGCCGAAACAATAGAGCGCACCGCGGGTGCGAAGGTAAATACGCCCGTCGGCGATCGCGGGAGTCGCATAACACAGATCGTCCATATCGTTGACCGCCAGCACCTGTAATTTTCCGTCTGGCTTCATCACCGCCACCTTGCCCGACTCGCTCACGAAGAAGATCTTGCCATCCGCGGCGACCGGCGATGCGTAATAGCTATCGACAGCTTCTTTTATGCGACCCTGGGCGATCACCTCGCCCGTTTGCGGCCGGAACGAGGTCACGATCCCTCCATCGTTGATCATGTGAAGCACGTCTTGATAAATGACGGGCGAAGGAAGCTGCGGCACGGCGCGATGGTATTGCCAGCGCATGTTTTTCTCCGACATATCGCCGCGGCCCCCGAGCGCAATCCCTAGGATGCCGTTTTTTGACGCGAGCGCCGCACGGTAGAAGTCCCATTCATCCTCGTCGAGGAAACCGTCGACGTTCAGGTCGGTAAAAAACGACATCCATCCCTTGGCCCGCGGATCTTCCTCTAGTTCTTCGGAAGTGAACCGGCCGTCTCCGTCAGCATCCATTTTCGCCCGGGCTTCCTGGTAAGTCGCGACTTCCACCTGACTGCCGGGCTGGTTGAGCGGAGACCCGTAACCGTTGACGTAGACAGTGTCTTGGTGCATGACCGGCGTGGACTTCATTTCGAAGGATAGGCCGCTCACCCACCAAATCTTCTCGCCGGTATCAACCGAATAAGCGGTCAACAGAAAAGAGCCAGGCACGAGGATCTGGCGGGAGCCGTCGTCGGCTTCGTAAAGGATGGGTGTCGAATGCCCGCTCTTGGCTTCGGGGCGCTCCGTCTTCCAAAGCGTGCGTCCGTCTTGTTTCGCCACCGCGATGAGAAACGATCCCGTCTGCTGATCGCAAACGAGAATCACCTTGTCATCCACAAGGATGGGAGACACCCCCATCCCGTAAACATTATCGAATGGGCCCAACGGGAAACGCCATTGCTCGTTCCCGTCGAAGTCGTAAGAAAGCATGCCGTAGTCGGGAAAGAATACGTAGACACCCTCACCGTCGGTGACCGGGCTGGGAGAAGCAGGATTATTGCGCTTGTCGAGCTTTTCTTCCCTTTCCCGCGGAGCTTGCCTCTGCCATAGGACCTCCCCCGTCGAACGATCGAGAGAAATCGTGAGGAGATTGTCATCCTCGACCGCGGTCAGGAAAATGCGATTTGCCCAAAGAATCGGAGACGAATGTCCAGGCGGAAGAGGCGTCTTCCAGACGACGTTTTGATCCGGTCCGAACTCGACCGGTAGCCCCTGGGTGTCCACAACACCCGAGCCATTCGGCCCGCGAAAACGCGACCACTCGTTCGCGTCTACGGTTGGGAACGCGCAAAACACCAAGAAGATGGGAATCGCGCTTGCCCGCGCGAGTTGCCTTACTTTCATCGTCGATCCTTTCCTCTCTGGTCCTTTTCGACCAAACTGAGGCAGCTAGTCAATCATAATTTGGCATAATTTGACAGCGTTTGGAATCGCGACGCCTCTTCAATCGGAGAAGAACTTCTCGATCACCGATTCGCTCGGCGCACGGGTGGATAGCGACACCAGTACCAGGACCAACGAAGCCCCTAAGACGACTACCACCACGGGGAGTAGTCCGGTCTGACCAATCGTGTAGTCTCCCCCAGCGCCCAACGACTGGATAAAAAAATACGTCCACAATCCGGCCACGGTGACGATGGCCGCCATGACGCCTTCCTTGGTGCTTCGTTTCCAAAAGAGCGCCGCCAGGACAATCGGGAACAACCCGCTGTATCCTGTTAACGACCACACACCCATGTTGAAAATGGAGCGGGTCGTGAAAAGCGACAGCAAGAACGCCGCCGCCAACAGGACCATGACAAACGATCGGCCAAACAGAACCTGCTGCCTTTCCGACAGTTTGTCGTGAAAGCCGTAGTGACGGACGATGTCCTGCGTAAACATCGTTCCGGCAGCCAGCGCCTGGGAATCGAGAGACGACATGATGGCGGCGAACACACCGGCTCCTAGGCACCCGGCGAGAACGCCGCCCGCATTGCCGAGGATGAGTTTTACGAGAATCGGACCGTCCAGTGGGGCCTGGTAGTCGATGTTGCCTACGACCCCGAGCATGACGCTGGGAACCCACACCGCCGCGACGCAAAGTGGGTAAAAGACAATGCTATAGCGAAACGATCTCGCCTCACGGGCCGATAGCCAGTGACTGAAGATATGCGGAAAGGCTCCCACCGAAAACGGAAGAAAAAGAAACGAGAACATGCGTACGTGAGTGGCCCGTTCGCTTCCGACCACGAGTAAAGACGGGTGCGTTGCACGGACCGACTCCATGGCACCCTGAAGGCCGCCGTATTTCCCCAAGATCACTAAGAAGGTGATGCCGCCCACGATCATGAAAACGAGCGTTTGGAATGTGTTCGCCCATGCCGTGCTGCGCATGCCTCCATAGGTGACGTAAACGAAGACCACGCTGCAGATGAGCAAGCTGCCGATCCAGGAATCGACACCCTCTCCCGCTCCGCCGGTGATGGCTTGCAGCGCGTCGCCTCCTCCTTTCACGCCGATCAAAACGTATGGAAGCATGAGGGAAACCAACACGACGAAGAGCATCAGCCCCAAGGTATCGGACTCGTACCTTTCCCGAAAGAATTGAACCTGTGTCAGATACCCTTCCTTCTTACCCAGCCACCACAAGCGCGTCCCGACGAAGTAAAAAACCAATGGAAGCATTATTGCGGAGCTCGAACCCATCAAGGCGAAGACGATGATGCCTTCCCGATACGCTTGACCGGAAGCTCCCAACATCGTGAAGGCGGTCATGTTGGTTCCGAAAAGAGTCATCAACAGGACAAAAGGGCCAATGGTGCGGCTTGCCAAGAAGTAATCCTCGCCGGTGCCGCGGAATGAGCGATGCGCCAGCATGCCAACGAACAGCACCAGAGTGAGGTAGGCGAGGATGACTCCGAGGATCATGTGTCCCTAGCCCTATTTCTTGTCCAGATAGCGAGGCCACGCACGCCTGACGACGAGGAGCATGCTGACCGACCAGAGCACGCTCAAAACGATGTGATAGAGGAGATTGACCGGAAGACCCCCGATGAGGCGATCGTCACTCCAAAGCCAAGAGATTTGGTGTAGCGAGACCCCGACCGGTAGCAACAAGACGACCCAGAGGGGATAGCGTCGGGATTTCAAGAGTGTCCGCGAAGATCTATCCATCGGCGGGAGAATGTGTCGAAGCCATAGAGGAGCGTGATGATAATTCGAGGCCCTGCAATGATGCAATGGGCGTGCGCCGAAGCCATGTGGAGGCGGGTGGGGCGAAGGGCGGGTCTAACGCTCCGGCTCTTCAGCGGGGCGCGCTTGCCGGTCGCGATTCATTCGGATCTCGCCCGCGAGATCGTGAACCGCCATGGCGTAGTAGGAGCTTCGATTGTAGCGGGTAATGACGTAGAAATTGTTCAACCCGAGCCAATACTGCGGACCGGCGCGAGTTCGCAGGCTAAACAGCATGGCGCGCTCGCTGTGGTGATGTCTTAAGATTCCTGTCAAAGAAAAACGATGTATGGTTCCCCAAGCTCAAACCCGTCCCCGTCATGGGGACAGAAAAGGAGAACCATACATCATGGGAAAGGTACTACCGAGTCAGCGATTGCTCAAGCAGTTCGAGGAACAACTGGTATTTGGGGAGATGAATCTCTCGGAGATCGTCCGGTCGGGAGCTCAGATGATGCTTCAATATGCGTTGGAGCGCGAGGTGACGGAGGCGTTGGGTCGAAACTACTATGAGAACGCTCCGGCAACGACGAAGGAGAAGGGACGACGCAACGGGTATGAGTCGCATCGGGTCCTCACGGGCGAGGGAGCGGTGACGGTGCAAGTGCCGCGGGTACGAGAAACAGAGAAGGTGTTTCAGTCAAAGATTCTCGACGCCTACGTGAGCCGGACCGAGAAACTCGATGAACTGATCGCGCGGATGTACGTCCACGGGATGTCGACGCGTGACATTGAGGCGACGTTCGCGGACGTGCTGAGCGGCACGGGTGTCTCGAAGTCGGTGGTGAGCCGGGTCACACGGTGTCTGTCGGAGGATTTCGAGGCGTTTCGAAAACGGGATCTCTCGAACGAGAAGCTGTTGTATCTCGAGCTCGACGGCACGTACCTGCGCTACCACCAAGGAGCGGAGAGGAAAGAGCCCATCCTCGTTGCGACCGGCTATCGCGCTGATGGGACGCGAGTTCTTCTTCATATCGGTGTCGGCAACCGAGAATCCTACGAGAACTGGAAGGGGTTCTTGCAGGAGATGGTGGCCCGAGGAATGAGGGAGCCGTTGCTCATCGTGACGGACGGGAATCCTGGAGTGCTCAAAGCGATCGCAGAGGTCTTCCCTCGAAGCCTCAAGCAACGTTGCCAGAAGCACCGCCTCGAGAACATCCTGGGCAAGGCTCCGAAGGAAGTGCGCGACGAACTCAAGGCGGCCATCCTTGAGTCGTTCCATGCGAACAGCTACGAGCAAGGGCTGAAGAAGGGTCGGGAGGTGATCGCTCGGTACCGTCAACGATTCCCGAGCGCGATGAAGTGCATGGAAGAGACCCTCGAAGCGTGTCTTCAGGCGCTACGCCTTCCTGCGGCGCATCACAAAAGGCTTCGCACGTCGAATCTACTTGAGCGCACGTTCGGAGAGCACAAACGTCGCACAAAGGTCATTCCTCACTTCTTCACCGAGGAGGCCGCGATGAAACTCTCGTTCGCTGTGCTCTTGGCCGTCGCAAACAAATGGCGCGGCGTGAGGATGGATGTCTTCGCCGCTAGGAAAGTCGAGGAGCTTCGCAACGAGCTTCTCCCGCAAGGCACGTCGGAGGAATCAGCAGCTTAACCGAGCGCGGGGAACCGTACGGAGATTTGACAGGAAAATTAAGACTTGACCCTCGCTGTTCGGAACGTCCTCGGCCGGCGTCACTCCTAGCCACTTCCATTGGGCTACCACGTGATCGAGCTCCAGGCTGGAGTTTACGTATGCTTCATAGTGCTCTCCGCTAACTTGCGCTCTAACCACCAACGGTTCGCCGGCCAACCAGCCGTGTCGCTTGAGATAGTTTGCTACGCTTCCGATGGCATCGTCGACGTTCTGGAACAAGTCTCTCCGGCCATCTCCGTCGAAATCGACCGCAAAGTAACGGTAGCTACCCGGCATGAACTGCGCGATACCCATGGCGCCCGCATAGGAACCCCGTGCGTTAAACGCCCCAACGACCTCCTCTTCACGAGTGAGGAGAAGGTATTGCTCCAGCTCGGAGCTAAAGAAATCGGCGCGTGGAGGGTAGTCGAATGCGAGCGTCGTGAGAGCGTCGAGCACACGGAACGAGCCTGTGTTTTTCCCGTAATGCGTTTCGATTCCGAGGATAGAGATGATGAGCTCCTCCGGGACCCCGAATTCGCGCCTCGCCTTCGCCAAAACCTCGGAGTGTTCGTTCCAAAACCGTACTCCGCCTTCCACTCGGGCGGGATTGACGAACATCGGTCGGTAGTCGTCCCATGGCTTGCGCTTGGTGGCCTTGGACATCGCCTTGATGATGCGCGGCTGATGGGTCGCGCGGGCGAACAGAGTCTCGAGGGCGGCGGCATCGAAGCCGTGTTTCGAAGCCATCGCATCGATGAACAGCTTGAGCTCGGGGTTGCCGGTGTAGGTTTTCTTGGGTGTGCGTGCCAATGCCAACGAGGCGATGCCGAAAATGACCAAGAGACCAAGCCCGAGCGGGACGAGTCGGCCCCGACCCTGGGCGAGGCGCCACGCCCTAAATCGTTGACGTGTCGCCTCTTGCCCGGAACTGGCTCTTTTCGACATCTTCATCACTTACGCATTCACACCACGTGCCAGGCACTTGGGGACTACAGTCCGTCCTCGGCGTTCCGAGAACCCCATTGAAGAGCGACCACTCGCAACAGCTGGGGCTGCCACAACCTCGGGATGGAAGAGATTATAACCGAGTGGCGTCTTACTTGGTAGATAGCAGCGACCTTGCCGAGGTCAATCGCCGGCAGAAGCCTCGATGCAGTAGAGGTGTTTCTCGCTGCGGATGAATATCTTGCCTCCGGCAATGGCGGGAGAGGCCCAGATCGACTCGTCGATGGAGTTCACGGCTAGCACCTCATGAACCGGCCCGCCCCTCACGACGAAGACGTCGCCATCCTCGCTCGCCAGCAGGATGTGCCCCTGGAACCCGACGGGCGAAGCTTTGAACATGCTGGGTACGGGAACTCTTCCGCCCTCGTAAACGATCTTGCCGCTGACGGCATCGATGCCAGTGAGAATCCCTTTGTCCGACACGAGGTAGAGATAATCTCCATAGAGGAGATTGGATGGAACGTAGGCGGTTCCTTTCTCATATTCCCAGACTACTTTGGTAGTTCCGGTCAGGTCACCTGAACCGCCAAGCTTGATGGCTTTTGTAATCTTCCGAGGGTATCCGGCCGTAACGAAGACCATCCCGTGGCCTGCCACAGGAGTGTGAATGGCATTGCTCTCGACACCCTTGACACGCCAGAGCTCTTTGCCGCTATCGGGGTCGTAGGAAATGATCGCCTCGTTGCCGTTCGTAACCAGTTCGGTGCGGCCTTCGTCTTCGATGAGGAGCGGTGTCGAAAAGCTCGCCTGAACCCCACGAGGAACTCGCCACACCTCGTCGCCGGTCCCCTTATCCAGCGCGGTGATGAACGAGCGCTCGCCATTGTTCTCGTCGACCTGAAGGATAACCATGTTCCGATAGAGAATCGGAGAAGTTCCGACGCCCATTCCAAAGGTAGCGACTCCGCCCAAATGCCTCTTCCAAACGAGGTTTCCATTCAAGTCGTAGCAATAGAGTCCCTCTGAGCCGAAATAAACGTACACCAGACGCCCGTCGGTAGCCGGCGTGGGAGACGCGTAGGAGCTCATCCTATGTCGATCGTCGTAGACGGTTCCTTCATAGGCGACTCGTTCCCACCGGACCTTCCCCGTCTCGGCGTCTAGGCAGAACACCTTGAAGGTATGACTATGGGTGGCGCCCACGCTGTCGGGATGGAGGAACACTTCGCCGTTCTCGATATGAACGACGGGCTTCGCTCCCGGGACCACGGGACCTTCGATAGCGGTCGTCACGAACACGTCGTCCCCCCATACGGCCGGAGAGGAGTGTCCTCGCCCCTCGATGGCTGCCGCCCACCGAACGTTCGCCCTCTTACTCCACTCGATAGGTAGCCCTGCTTCAGACGAGATGCCCTGACCTCCGGGCCCCCGCCACTGAGGCCAGTTGGTCTCCTCCGCCGGGACGGCACCCGGCAGAAGAAGCGTCGAAAGAACTAGCATGAATGCCAGCTGGAGGTTTTCTCGAGACGTCATTCGCTCTCTTCTCATCACTTCTGTCCCCGTGGCCACCATGGGGAGGTTTGCTTGACGCGTCCGCTCGCGGCATTATATCGTCGTCGGCCTATGTTCTTCGAGCTTAGAGACTAACACCGTGGCAAGGCCCTCCGACCCTCTCCTAAAGGCATCCGAGCAAAGATGATAACCAAGAGATTTTCCGAGATCGTGTTCTTGCTGACGGCGCTTCTGGTTTGCGGCGCTGCGGCATCTTTGACGACTCCTACTGCATCGAGCGGCGACTGGACCGATTGGCGTGGTCCGGCGCGGGACGGTCGATCCACAGAAAGCGGCCTCCCGACACGGTGGACGCTCGCCGGAGATAACCTCGCCTGGAAGGTTCCGTACGGAAGCCGCTCGACCCCCATCGTCCTCGGTGACCGACTTTATCTTCAGAATGCCGCGGGCGAGGGCGACACGATGCAAGAACGCGTGATGTGCTTCAACGCGAACACCGGAGAGCTGCTATGGGAGCACCGTTTCAACGTGTACCAGAGTGACGTCCCTCCGCATCGTGTGGGATGGGCCTCGCCGGTGGGCGATCCCAAGACGGGGAACGTGTTTGCCTATGGCGTTGGGGGCACGCTGCTATCCCTCAGCAAAGAGGGCGAGCCCCTCTGGAGCCGCTCGCTGGGTGAGGACTTCGGTCTGGTAACCACCCACGGTGGGCGCACCGCGTCTCCCGTGATCGAAGGCGACATCTTAATTGTAAGCGGAGTTAATTCGGGCTGGGGCAATCAAGCACGAGGTGCACAGCGATTCTTTGCCTTCGACAAATCGACTGGAGAAACCGTCTGGGTAAGCTCACCCGGCGGTCGTCCCTTCGACACGACGTACTCCCCCCCCATCGGCGTCGACGTCAACGGCACGCGTTTGCTCATCGCAGGCGGTGGCGACGGCGCGGTACACGCCTTGAAGCCACAAACGGGTGAGCCGGTCTGGAAATACGAGTTCAGCAAACGCGGTGTCAATTCGGGGACGGTGCTAAAGGGAACGACGGCCATTGTCAGCCACGGTGAGGAGAACCTAGCTAGCAGCGAGATGGGGTTCATCGCCGCGATCGACGCCGCCGCAACCGGACAGATCAGGCAAGACCAAGTGAAATGGCAGGAGTTCGGGTTCCTTGGTGGCTATTCTTCACCGGTGATCGACGGCGATCGCGTTTACCAGGTCGACAACGCCGCCAACCTCGTCGCCTTCGATATCGAGACCGGTAACCGGCTTTGGTTCCTCAACCTGGGAACCATCCAGCGAGCATCTCCGGTCCTGGCGGACGGAAAGCTCTACGTCGGCACGGTGAACGGAAAGTTCTACATCATTCGACCCGGCGACGAATCCGCCGAGATCCTCAGCCAAGTGCAACTGGGCAGCGAGTCCGAGATAGAAGAGGTGTTCGCCTCGGCTGCCATCTCGCGCGGCCGGATCTACTTGGCGTCAACTCGCGCCCTCTACTGCATCGGTGAAGGGTCGAAATCCGATGGTGGCGAAGTAGCTCCTGCGCCCCCCTCGCCGGAAGCGGGCTCTCCGACTCATGTACAGGTAGTTCCAACCGAGTTGGTATTGGCCCCTGGCGACACCGTTCAATTCCAGGCTCGGCTTTTCGACGAGCGCGGTCTCTTTGTCGGCGTCGAAGAAGCGAGCTGGTCTCTCGATAGCCTCCAGGGCACGGTCGATACCGCAGGTACTTTTAGCGCAGGGACAGGAGAATATGGACAGGCGGGACAGGTAAAAGCAACGGTCGGAGACATCGATGGCGTGGCTCGCGTTCGCGTCATTCCCCCTTTACCTTGGAAAGATAATTTCGAAGCCATCCCGGTGGACAAGGTGCCGCGACATTGGATCAACGCCACCGGCAAATACTTAGTGCGCGAGGAAGACGGAAACAAGGTCCTGGTCAAACGGGCCGACAATCCGTTTCTGAAACGCGCCCGCGCCTACCTCGGGGCTTCCGATTGGTCCGACTACACCGTCGCCGTCGATGTGAGGTCTTCGGAAAAGCGACGCCAGATGGGCGATGTGGGAGTCATCGCCCAACGATACGCACTCGTTCTCTTCGGCAACCACCAACGCCTAGAGCTCCACGCCTGGCAACCGGAAACGAGACGAAGCGTGCGAGCCCCATTCACGTGGAAGCCGGATGCCTGGTACCGCGTGAAGCTCGAAGTTCAGAACCTTTCGGACCGAACGACCCGAGCGCGCGGAAAAGCCTGGCTCGCCTCGGAACCGGAGCCGGCCGAATGGACGGTAGAGCGCATCGATCCCATCCCCAATCGCGAGGGGAGCCCCGGACTCTACGCCAACGCCATCAACGAAGTCTTCTTCGACAATCTCGAGGTCAAAGAAAATCCATGAACCGCAGATTGAATTTGCCCCGACTGCTACTACTAGGAAGCTTGCTCGTCCCTTCGCTGCTCATCGCTCTCGTCGGAATCGCCTCGACACGTCCGACGTCGGACGCCGCCGGAGACTGGCCGATGTGGGGCGGTACTCCGGACCGCAACATGATCTCCTCCATGACCGGTCTTCCCGAAACGTGGGATGTGGAAGAGAAGAAGAACGTCCGGTGGGTGGCCGCGCTGGGTTCACAGACCTATGGCAATCCGGTGGTTGCTGGCGGAAAAATCTTCGTGGGTACTAATAATGAAGCGCTCTATGATCCCAAGAGGACAGGAGACGCGGGGATCTTGCTGGCCTTCCGCGAATCCGACGGTGAATTCCTTTGGCAAGCGTTCTCCGAAAAGCTCGCTTCCGGTCGCGTCAATGACTGGCCATATCAGGGAATCTGCAGTTCGCCGCTCGTCGAGGGTGACCGCCTCTACTACGTGACCAACCGCGGGGAGGTTGCGGCCCTTGATACACAGGGTTTTCGAGACGGCGAGAACGACGGTCCGTTCAAAGAGGAGACGCATAACAGCGAACAGGACGCCGATATCGTCTGGGTATTCGACATGATGGAGGAAGTTGGGACCTTCCAGCACAATATGGCCAACTCCTCACCGGTGGCCTACGGCAATCTGATTTACGTCAGCACCTCGAACGGCCAAGACGAGAGTCACGTCAACATCCCTTCCCCACGCGCACCGGGCATCATCGCGCTCGACAAGAACACCGGGGAGCTAGTTTGGGAAGACAACTCAGTCGAAGACCGTATCCTTCATGGGCAATGGTCCTCGGCATCGGTGGCCGAGCTCGGGGGTGTGGTTCAGGTGGTGATGGGCCAAGGCGACGGCTGGGTCCGAGGTTACGAGGCAATCACGGGCGAGAAGCTCTGGGAGTTCAATTCCAACCCTAAAGACTCCGAGTGGCCACGAACCCGAAACAACGTGATCAGTACTCCCGTGCTCTACAACGACCGGGTCTACATCGGCAACGGGCAGGACCCCGAGCATGGCGAAGGTGTCGGCCACTTCTACTCGATCGATCCCACTAAGAGAGGCGACATTACCGAGACCGGCCGCGTGTGGCACTACGACAAGATCCGCCGCACTATCTCGACCGCCGCCATCCAGGACGGGTTGATCTACATCCCCGATTTCAGCGGCTTTCTCCATGCCCTCGACATCGAGACCGGGGAGCCAGTCTGGGTGCACGACACGTTCGCCGCCGTCTGGGCCTCCCCGCTCATCGCCGACGGCAAGATGTACCTGGGTGACGAAGATGGCGACATCGTGGTGTTGAAACCAGGGAGAGAAGAGGTCGTTCTTCAGGAGATGAACCTCGGCAGCTCGGTCTACTCTACCGCCGTTCCCGCCAACGGTTCGCTCTACATCGCCAGCCGCAACAAGCTATTCGCCCTGGCCAGACAACCTTAGTTGGCCTGGTCAGCCTGACGGGCCTGATTGATCTAGATGGAGCCTTTCGACTTCCAGCCCCAAACCCGCGTGGTTTTCGGAAAAGGGGCGCTCACGAGTTTGGGCGCTCTTGCCCAAGAGCTGGGATTTCGTCGTACCCTCATCGTGTCTGATCCCGGCGTAGTGCGCTCGGGCCATTTCGAATCCACGAACAAAGAGCTTCGCGACGTTGGGATCGAGACGTTCGGCTTTCACGACTTCGGCGAGGATCCCGATACACACATGGTCGAATCGGGGCGTGACGTAGCCGCAAAGAAAGAGATCAACTCTTTGGTCGGGCTCGGGGGCGGAAGCTCGATGGATTGTGCCAAGGGTATCAACTTCCTGTTCACCAACGGCGGCAGCATGAAGGACTACTGGGGGATTGGGAAAGCCTCGAAGCCCATGCTTCCGTCGATCGGCATCCCCACCACGGCGGGCACTGGCAGTGAGGCGCAATCCTTTGCCCTTATCTCCGATGCGGAGACTCACGCCAAGATGGCTTGCGGTGATCTAAAAGCCGCGTTCCGCGTCGCGCTTCTCGATCCCGAGCTCACCGTATCGCAGCCGAAGCGGGTGACCGCCGCCACCGGCTTCGACGCCATCGCGCACGCCGTCGAGACCTATGTCACCCGGAAGCGCAACCAACTCTCCGACACATTCTCGTATCAGGCGTGGCGTCTACTGGAAGCAAATTATGAACGAGCTCTCTCTCATCCAAACGACATCGAGGCTCGGGCCGCCATGCAACTCGGTGCCTACTACGCGGGAGTCGCGATCGAAAACTCGATGCTGGGTGCGACGCATGCTTGTGCCAACCCACTAACCGCCCGTTATGGGACTGTGCACGGTGTGGCGCTCGCCATTCTCTTACCGCAGGTGGTCCGTTGGAACGCCAAGGTCGCCGGTTTCCGATACGCGGAGCTCGTGGGATCGAGCGAGGGTGACGCAGGCGATAAACTGGCAAAGAGACTCGCGCAACTGGCGGCGGCCGGCGATTTGTCGGCTCGCCTGAGCTCGATTGGTGTGCCCGAGGGGGACCTGGAGATGCTTGCCGAGGAGGCGGCACTCCAATGGACCGGCAGTTTCAACCCGCGCGTTTTCGACGCCTCCGGGGCGCTTGAGGTTTACCGTTGGGCGTATTGATCTTCCTGCTTCTAAGCATCGGCGCCTCGAGCATGACGTCGGGCACGCCGACTAGCCAGGAAAGTTGGAATCAATTCCGGGGAAGTCCGGGGCTAACCGGCATTGCACACTCCAAGCTTCCCGAGACCTTGGAGCTCCTCTGGAGCTACGAAGGCGAAGATTCCATTGACTCGTCGGCGGCTATCGTGGATGGCGTCGTATATGTCGGCACGTTTTCTGGCGACTTGTTGGCCCTGTCTTTGGAAGACGGATCTCTTCGATGGAAATACTCGGTCGGAGAGGAGGGAATCGGCGAATCCTCCCCCGCGGTGTCGAACGGTATCGTCTACGTCGGCGATTTGGCAGGTGTCGTTCACGCTGTTGACGCCGTCAGTGGCGACGCCGTTTGGACGTTCCAAACACTTGGCGAGATCAAATCGTCGCCGGTCATCATCGAAGAAAAACTGCTCATCGGTTCCTACGACGAACATGTGTACTCCCTTTCCGCCAGGACCGGAGAGCTGCTGTGGAAGCTCAGAAGCAACGGTTTCATACACGGAACGCCGGCGACGAGCAAAGGGCTCACCTACGTCACGGGGTGTGATTCGATGCTTCGGGCCGTCCGCATCACCGATGGCAAGGAGATGCATCAGATCGACTCCGGCTCCTATACCGCCGCATCCCCCGCTCTCATTGGGGGCTTCGCCTACTACGGGACCTTCGACAATCAAGTGATTGCGGTGGACCTCGCCAAGCTGGAGATCGCTTGGCGCTACGAACATCCGGTCCGCCATTTCCCATTTTATTCCTCGGCCGCGGTGGTCGATGGCCGCGTCGTCTTGGGTGGACGGGACAAGATGGTGCACTGCCTCGACGCCCAATCCGGGGAAGCGTTGTGGACTTTCCGCACCGGTGCTCGGGTGGATTCTTCACCCGTCGTGACGGGTGGCCGAGTCTACATTGGATCGAACGACGGACGTCTCTACGTCTTGGATCTCGAGAGCGGCGAGAAACTCTGGGAGTTCGACGCCGGCGCTCCCTTTTCGGCTTCACCGGCCGTAGCCGAGGGCCGTTTGGTGATAGGCTCCCAGGACGGGATTATTTACTGCTTTGGCTCGGCCACTGAAAACATAAACGACTAACTCACTGATTGGAGCTCATCTCACATGCAATGGTTAACATGGGTCTTGGGGGCAGTTCTAGCTTGGGGGATGTATGGCGTCGCCTTGCACCGAGGGCAGGTACTCCTCGGCAACCCGATGCGCGCCTTACTTTGTGTCGGGTTCGCGTACTTCCTCATCGGGATTCTGGTGCCGGTTGTGGCTCTTTCCTATGAAGGCGGCCTCGGCGGCTTCAACTGGAACGGCACCGCGTTCGCAACGCTCGGAGGAGCATTGGGTGCGGTGGGCGCCGCGTTCATCATCTGGGCTTTCAAGGCGGGGGGACTCCCCACCTATGTGATGCCGCTAGTCTTCGCGGGCGCGCCGCTCGTCAACGTCGTCGTCTCGATGGTGGTACATCCACCCAAGACCGCACCAAGTCCCCTGCTCTACCTTGGCTTCGTCCTCGCCGCAGCGGGCGCGGGGATGGTGCTGTACTTCCGGCCCACCTCTTGAGGTAGACGGTCGGCAAGGAAAACTCCGTGAAATCGGCGGCGTTGGGCTTGGCGTTCGCTCTGGCCGCGATCGTTCTTTCCCGTCTTTTCTCGGTGACCCAGAGCCGTCGCTTGTTCGCTATTCTTCTTGGAGCGGCGGCCGGCGTCTACGTCGGCGCAGCCTTATCTGCGGCGGGGTCGTCACTGGGGTTTCAAGTCGCGGGTTTCGCGGCGTTCGGCAGCATGGCGATGCTGAAGGCACCGTGGGTGCTGGGTGCGGCCTGGTTGATCCACGGAGGCTGGGATCTGCTCCATTTACTCCAAGTGATCCCGACGACCTTACCGGAGGCTTACCAACTGGCCTGCCTCACTGCCGATTTAGTTTGGGGAGTATTCCTTCTCCGTTTGCCGAAGTAGATGGTGCGCTTCGAATGGTCTCGTCGCCGGCTTTGTCATCGTCCTGTTGTTGAAGAAGTAGTAGTACCCTTCTCGGCTCCCGCGGCGCGCTCGCCGATGCAATAGAGATACTCGCCGGTGCGGATGAAGATCTGACCGTCCGAGATGGCCGGGGAGCTCAGACAGTAATCGTCGAGCGAGTTTTCCGCCAGAATTTCGAATTCCGGTCCCGCCTTCACCACCGTCGTCACTGCATCTTCGTTGGTGACGTAGATCTTCCCATCCGCCAGCACTGCGGAAGAGCTGTAAGTGCCAGATGCGACCCGCTGCTCTCCCCAGATCTCCTCGCCGGTCTGCGCGTCGAGGCACCACATCACGCCCTTGTCGTTCACTATGTAGAGATACTTGCCATCGGTAACTGGGGTCGGAACGTCTGGACCATGCTTGGTAGACCAAACACGGTGGGTCTCGGTGATATCCCCGCGCCCGCCGGCTCTGATGGCCAGCAGAGGGGAAACGCGTGACGGCACATAGATGATGTCGTCGTTGATCACGGGGGATGCCACGATGCGATAGTAGGGCTCGTTGTCCGGATTCAGACCATTCGCCCGCCACAGCTCCTCGCCAGTTTCGGGATCGTGCCCGGTGACGCAATCGCCGCCGGTGATGACGATCTCGGTCTTGCTGCCGTACCTCAAAAGGCCGGGCGTCGTGTAGGAGTCCGGTGATTCACGTATCGCATCCGTCGCCCGTTCGACTCGCCACAGCGTTTCTCCCGTCATCTTGTCGATCCGCAACACATAGGATGGATCGTCGGTCTTCATACCGTGTAAGACTTGAACGTATAAAACGTCCCCGTGCAAAAGCGGTGACGAGGCATAACCCCAGTTAAGCCCGAAGGTTCCGTAGTCTCTTTGGATGTCGCGCGACCAAATTTCCTTGCCGGCGAAGTCGAAGGCCTTCAGAATTCCGGTTCCGGTCATGACCCAGATGTGTTTGCCGTCGGTCACCGGCGAGGGGGACGACATGTTCTGCTTTCGCTGCTTCTGATCCCCATCGCTCAAGAAGCGCTTCCAAAGAACGCTTCCGTCGGAGCGACCGACCGACCACAGATACAAATTCCCGCTGTCCGCTACGTTGAGGAAGATCCGCTCTCCCCAAACGATAGGCGTCGAACCACTCCAGGCAGGCATCGGGAGCTTCCACGTAACGCCCTCGCTGGTACTCCAACGAACCGGGAGGTTACTCTCTTGGCTCACACCGTCCAGGGTCGGCCCTCGCCACTGCGGCCAGTTGTCGGCGAGTGCCTGCGTCACCACGATTGAAATGATGAAGGCCAAGACGAGAGTAAAGCTGTTCCGCACGACTTTCCTCCTTGCTCCCTCGGTGTTCGGCCACCAGGTGCAATTTCCACATAGCAATCGCCGCGCCTGGGACGACTACGGTACAACAATCCGCCGGTCCAATTCCACTGATACTGTCGCGGTGCGCCTTTTACTCGGCACGAAGGGATTCGAGGAGTGGAGAGCGCACCGAAGCGGCTACCGCCAGAAGAGAGGCGACCGCCCCGCTCGCCAGCACGGCGAGCAACAGCAGGATTAGAGAAGGGAGCGAAAAGCCTCCACCTCTCGAAACCAACGCCGGAGCGATCGCAACTAGGGCGCACAGCGTGCCGATAGCAAGTCCCCAGAAGAGCATCACCGCGTTCTCCGAAAGAACCATAAGCGAGAACGCTCGGGAGTCGTATCCGACCGCGCGCAGCAACGCAAGCTCCCGGCGCCGCTCCAAGACGTTTCGTAACAACACCGCCCCTAGCCCCAACGTGCCGAGTACCAGGCCCAGTCCGCCGAGAGCCTGGAACGTGGAGAGGTAGGTGTTCTCGACGCGATGAAATCCAGCCAGACGCTCTGCAGTGCCGGCAACGTCGAAGCCGAAATCGGAGAGTCCTTGCTCGAGCGCCTCCGTCACACGTTCCGTTTCCTTCGCTGGCACATCGAGCAGAAAGAATCGAAAGCCCTCTTGATCGGGGAAAGCGCGCAGGAAGTTCCGCTCCGACATGAGAAGCTCGCCCTGAAAGACACTGTCCTTGAGCATGGCGACCAAACGCAGACGAAGGGGCTCTTCCCCCGCACGTTCGAGCAGGAAGTCCTCACCGAGCTTGAGGTGAAGGACGTAGGTCATCGAGTTGGCATCGCCGATGACCGGTATCGCTCGGTCTGTCTCTTCCCTATCGAGGAGCAACCACGGATTGTCTTTGTCCTCTTGAGAGTCGGCAAGTGTTCCGGCGAAGGCGAAGCGGGCGCTCTCGACGAACTCTCGGCTAGGGGCGAGTATCCGCGGGTTTTGCGGGCGATAGAGATTCAGACAGCTCGCGTCTTCTCCTGGACGCACTCGCAGTGCCGAGAACCGTACGTTGGCGAGAATTGGTTCATCATCGATCCCCAGGGATTCTTTTCCTTCGACGGCATTGGGATCCCAGGTCAGCGGAATGAGCGACTCCGCCAGGAGTGAAAATCCTCCCGTCCCGGACTTCGGATCCATGGAAGCTTGGCGGTCGTCGCGTCGGAAAGCATCGACCGCCACGATGATAAAGGTGGCAAAGGCGATCAACGCCACGCACAAGAGGCTGCGCCCGGGACGGTAGGAGACGTTGCGGAACCCGAGACGGGAGACGGCCCAGTTTCCGGTCCCCGCGATGAGGTGCGCACTTCTATTGGCCAAACGCGTCCAAAGGTAGCCGAGCGACGCCACGAGGAGGAGCGTGCCAGCTCCAAAGAAACCTGCTACCTGGCTGAGGGAGCCAGACCAGGCTCCGATGAGTAGCGCGGACGCCGCCAACGCGCTACCGATACTGAGCAGCATGGCCTTGCGTCGCTTGCCAGGCGTGGTGGCCGAGTCGAGCGCCGTCCCGGTCAGCAGACTCCGGGGCGTCATGGGTTTCACGCCGCGGAGTGTCCAGGCGATTCCCAGAATGGCGGCGAGGATGCCCCCGAGTCCACCAAGTGCCAACCACTTGGTGGACGCGTGTAGGGTCAAGAGCTCGGTGCCTACCGCATCAACCCACCAGGTCCTGAGTCCCAACATGATGAGCTCCGCATAGGCTACGGCCCCGACTGCCCCAATCAGGCTTCCCAAGGCTGCTAAGAGCAGGCCCTCGCTCAAGAAGAGTCTGCGGATCCTGGCTGAGGTGAAACCCAAAGCGAACAAAATGCCGATCTCGGGGAGTCGCTGTTCGACACCCAACCGAAAGAAAAGCCCCGCCAGCAAGAGCGCGGATACCACGAGGAAGAAGCTGAAGTAGACGAAGTACTGGCCAAAATCCGTCGCCCCACGCGAGGCACGAAGGCCTTGGGCGCGAGCCGGGTAGATCGACAAACCCGATTCGATGGGGTCGATGGTGTCTCGGAGACCACTCCTGAAGGAATTGAGCGTGGATTCGAGGTCCTCCATCCCAACCGATGGAAAGATGCGGATCGAAGTCAGCGCGCCGAAACGACTCCGCCACAACCTTTGCCCAGCAGCAAGCGGGATGAACGCCTTCGGGGTCGTGCCATAGAGGTCCCAGTACTCTTCGTCCCGGTCACGAATCCGTTCGAGATCGAGGGGAAAAGGTGGATCCCAATCGGAAAGGGCATCCGACTCGGTGATGCCCGGGTAGGTCGGGGCCAGATCCGGATCACCGGCCGCCCCTTCGATCGGCACGATACCTACGATTTGGAAATCCGCGTTCCGGATCTCGAGCCGACCCTCGTCCTTCCAGAAGTAATACTCGAGCGTCAGGGGGTCGCCGAGCCGCACCGCTAAGTCACGGGCCACCCAATCGTTGATGACGATCGGTCGTTCGGTTGACCCTTCGGGTAAGGGTAGTCTCTCCAGACCTGCTTGAAGACTGTCGAACGCTTCCGGGTCGAGGGCGCTCACCAGCGAATAAGGAACCTCTTTGGATCCCGAGAGGATGCTATTGGCCAGATAGGTATAGATGAAGGACGTGTCCAGGCCAAGATCGCTGGATGCCTTTTGCGCAGCAACCGCCAAAGGATCGCTGATGAGAATTTGCCCACTTTCGAGGGAAAGGCAGTGCGCTGCTTCGAGGGCGCGAAGCTGGATGCCCACATCTGCGAGCCGGAAAGTCTCCTTGAGAATCCCAGCCAGGACCGCGTCTCTATTTGTCGAAGCGGACGTGTCGTCGTGGCCCGAGACCAGCAAAGTGTTGACCTTACCTTCCTGGTCGAGGTCTCTCTGGAGCCGCTCCAGAGGGACGAAGAGCGCGCGCACCGCCCCTTGTTGCGGGTAGAGGGCGAAATCCTTGGTGCCGGAGCTGGGAAGCCCTTCGCTGGCCCTCAGCCGGATGGTTCGTCCCTTTTGCCCCCTTCGACCGTGGAGGAACTCCCCCGGCACTTCGTATGGTTGCTCGACTCTTAGAAGAATCGTGTCCCCGGGGGTGCTATTCAACTCAAGTGCCAGGCGCTTGGTGAGAACAGCATCCCGGCCAGACGGGGGGGCGGGAGAGCTAGGATCGAGGTCGTGGAAAGCCCGGAAGCGCTCGTCGATGCCGTACACCTGGACCCGGGAGCTCCGCAGGCCGCTCTTCTCGTGTATGACGAACCCTTCGAGAACAATCAGAGGGCTGGCTTCTCGGAATGTAGCGCGAAAGTCTTGATGGGCCTGGATCTCGTCCGCCAGGTCCTCCGTGAAGAAGTCGAGTGCTGAGACAACGTACTCGACGTTGCCAAGCCGGCCAAGGAATAGGCTCCGGAGGCTCTCCCGGACGGACTCCCCGACGAGTAACGCACCCGCCAAGACTGCCACCGCCGTCGCCACTCCCCAGACGACGGCGAGGTGAGTCCGCCAGTAATACGTGAGGCTGCGCTTCAGGATCGTCATTTTCGTACAAGTGCCACCCACTTGGTGACCGGGTCCGATCGACAGCCAATTACACCGGGGTGAGCTTCCCCCCGACAAGTTGCAGCCGCTGGGGGAACCGTGCAGCCAGCTCGGCGCTATGGGTGACGACGACTAGAATCCTCCTGTCTCGAGCACCAAGCTCTAGCAGCAAAGAAGCCACGTTCTCCGCTGAACGTGGATCCAGGTTTCCTGTCGGCTCATCGCAAAGCAGCAAGTTCGGGTCTCGGATCAACGCACGCGCAACCGCGATCCGCTGTTTTTCTCCCCCCGACAGCTCGGATGGGCGATGGTCGATGCGAGCGGTGAGGCCCACCTGCTCGACAAGATGTCTCGCCCGCGCCGGATAGTCCTCCCCAGGCGGAGCAACCAGAGTGGGAGTCAAAACGTTCTCGAGGACCGAACATTGGGGCAGCAAGTGATGGTCTTGGAATACGAAACCCACCTCTTCGTTTCGAAAGGAGGCGATCCCCGTGGCGTCGAGATCATAAGGATTGCGGCCTCCGAGTCGAACCGTTCCCGAAGTGGGCGGCTCCAACGCACCGACAATATAAAGGAACGTGCTCTTCCCGCCTCCGGATGGTCCCATGATCGAAACCGCGTCGCCCAGAGACAGCGAAAGGTCCACCCCCGCAAGCACAGAAAGTTCTCCCCGCGGCGTGGGATATTCTTTCCTCAGATCCTTGACTTCGAGAATCGGGGACGTCTGATCTCGGTGAGGGTTGGAGCTCAAGGTTGCGCTTCCTGAAACGCACGGGCTCGATACAAGAAGTCGATGATGTTTCCCTCGTGAGGCTGGAGCCAATTGAGGCGGATGGTGGGAATCGGACCGAGGTTCAAGCGGTCGATCTGTGTAGCGTCCAGCAACGCGCGCCGAAAACCAGTATCCTCGGTAATGACGCTGCCCACCAACGTCCCTCCCATCGAAGAAAGCATTTTCTCCTGCGGGCATTTCACAACCGACACGAACGGAAACATGTACTCCTTGTTTGCCAACGGGTTTTCTACCGACTCGCAATGTATGACGGTGGGGCGGAGATAATCACAGCGCTCACGCTTGACGAGACGGCCATCGCCTCCGTCTCGGTATCTAGCCGTTAGGTCCTCCGCTCCCGGAGTCTCCAGGCCGCGGTCGATCTCGTTGGAGATCGCTTGAGCAACTCCCGGCACAGTGAAGGCCGCGAGTAAGCTTTCCGGGTCGCCTGACGGCCGGGGCGCGACGGGGCCGAGACGTTTGGCGAGGGCCTCCGCGATCTCCTTCGTATGTCTGGAGGCCCAAATGCCGGAACAACTGATGCAGCTGCGGCCGCTGTTAGCCAACACGCTGTCCACCATCACATCCAGGTATCTCTCCCACTCGTCCACCTTGTCGTCGCCGAGAAAGATCTTGCTGAATCCTGGCCCGTGTACTTGCACCCCCGGGTTCCCCTTGTATCGGTCTACGGTCGACGTGCCACCAAAGATCAAACTTCGGGAACAGCTGGCCACCACCGCCGCCCCAACGTCTCCGAGGCCTGGATAGATCGAGATGGCTTCCTTTGGGATCCCTGCCTCGAAAAAAGCCTGTGACATGCGATAGGGAGTCCAGGGTTCTTGAGGCCCCGGCTTGAACACTAGGCCGATTTGAAGAGGGATCACCGGCAGCCACAAAGTGTGGACACCCGGGGAGTTCGAAGGAAGTACCAAACCGAGAACGGGTGACTCGGCCTGATAACTCAGCAGAACACCGCGTTCAGAGGCTCCGTACCCCTGACTCAGAATCGAGAGATCTAATCCCCGGGTCAGGGCATCCAAAATCTCTTCCATATGGGTAAGAACGAAGTAATTCTTCTCCATGTTGGACCGACACATGTGCTCAGGGAGGCCGGTGGTCGCGGATTGGTAGTAGACAAACTGCTCGGGCGTTTGGCTTCCATCCCCCAACGGAAGTTCCGCCGACTGGTAAAGCTCGGCGGCCTTTTTCACCATCGAGATCAAATCGCCAATAGGGATCTCCCTCAGTACGTCCCGCGCACGTTGCGCTCGACGCATATCGCGCTGCACCAGACCGGGGTTCGCTTGGCTCACCTTCGCGAGCTCTTCACCCGTTTGAAAGTGGACAACCGTGTCCACCTCGAGACTGGTGTACGGCTTGCCCCAACGAATTATCGGGATGTTGATCATACGGCGCTCTACCTCAATAGACCCCGACCGTCGTGGTGGCTGCTAGCTTCTGGAAAGGGCGGACTCCGCTTACTCCATCCCAAGGATAGAGGGCATACGGTGCCTCCCTCTCCCCCTCGTCACGTTCGAGAAACCCGGGGACGAAAAACTCTTTCGTCAAGGTCGTGAGCTTCACGCGGCCCGTCTCTCCGTAATCAACCACTCGCTCGGGGTCGTCCGGATCCACCACCTCGATGACGGCTCGCGGCTGCGGTGGATAATATGTGATCTTATAGTTATCGTCCGGTCCAACTGGCTTGGAAGCAGCCAGTCCCATCAATGTGTTCCCGTACGTTGGTGTGATGTACACTCCGTCGAGAAGCTCCTCCACGGCAAACCGTGTCCACTGCGGGGTGAACTCGGTGCCTCCCGAAAAGATGCCGGTGATACCCGTTTCTTTGACGCTCGACCCTTGTTCTTCCAGCGCCAACGCGAGTGTTTCCAAAAGCTTCGGTGTCGTAAAGAGACATCGGATGTCGTGACCGGCACTCAAGGTCGTGAGCGCCTGTTGAATCACATGCGCCTTGTAGGCTTCGAGTTGGTCCGTCCAACCTTTGTCAATCAGTTTAATGACCCATCGCGGATCGAGATCGACACAGAAACAAATGCCGCCCCGATACTGCGCCAAGTGCTCCACGGCTAGGCGCAGTCGACGTGGACCCGAGGGGCCGAGCATCAACCAGTTGGCACCCCTGGGGAAGTACTCCTCCGGAAGAGACTCACTGAACAGCTCGTAGTCGATACGAAAATCATCGATGGCGATCCGGCTCTTCGGGATCCCAGTAGTGCCCCCGGTCTCGAAAACAAAGATGGGCCGACTGGCAAAAGCCTTGGGCACCCAACGGCGAACCGGCCCCCCCCGGAGCCATTCGTCCTCGAAAGACGGGAAGCGACGGAGATCCTCGAAGACCTCGATATCGCTCCTCGGATCGAATTCCAATTTTCCGGCGAATTCGAGCCAGAACGGAGATCCCGTCTCTGGGTTGAAATGCCACTCTACGATCTCCCTCACGTGGAGGTCGAGCGCCTGCTTTGCCTCTCTTGCTCTCGCGTCAATCGGTAACCCCTGACTCACTTCATTCGACTCCTATTCCGCTCGAAGAGCCTGCTCTTGCAGATCGGCTTGGCGCCGGTCCGATTCCGGAAGAATGGTTTACGTACACCTCGAGAGTGCGTCGTGCTTCCTGCTCGACACTGTAATGCTCGTAAACGCCGTTACGCCCGTTGCGGCCCAATTCGTCCGCCAAGCCGGGATCCTCCCAGATAGAGACAATCCCCGCGGCCACGTCGGTGCCGTGTTCGGAGTCGACCAAGAGCCCACCCCTTGTTTTCTCGATGATCTCCGGGAAAGCCCCGTGGCGGGGCTGTACGACCGGAACACCGCAAGCCATTGCCTCCAACAGGTACATACCCTTTGGTTCTTTGTAGCTGCTGGGGACAGACAAGACGTCCAAACCCTGGAGGAATTTAACCTTGGCCGCGCGATCGAGAGTTCCACGATATCGGAGCTCCCCGTCGAGCCCGGAGTCACTCATTTGCTGCTGGATGCCACGGAGATAGGCTCGGTGCTCCGACGCCATGTAACCCGCGACCTCGAGTCGCGCGCCGGTCAAGCCTTTGTTTTTGCGGAGGTGACGGTAGGCGTCGACGAGGTTGTGCAATCCTTTTTCGGGCGCCACTCGCGCAAAATATCCAATGGTGAAAGGCTCCCTGCGAGAAGTTGGCCGAGCCTCATAGCCCTTGAGATTGATACCCAAGGGAACTACGTACATTTTCTCCTCGGGAACGTGGAGGTAGTCGGCCATAAATCCCGCGTAGTAGTCGCTCACCGCGACAAATGCGTCTACGTGCTGGATGCTCTGTCTAATCAACTCGAGCGCTCTCGCCTTGTACGGCTCTTGCAGGCCCTCGAGAAAAAGATCCTCGCCTTGAAGAGTGCAAAACACCGGGCGGTTCACCGCCTTCTTGATCGGCGCAGCCAGCCCGATGAGGAGCGAGTTAGGAAGATTGACGACGTCGGGCGTGGGTTGGCTCTCGAGCCAATGAAGGAGTTTCTGCAGTTCCTTACCGTGGACGCCCGCTTCGCCCTCAAGCATGGAGATGGTGAGATCTCCCAGAAGAGCGGGGGCGGTTGATAAGGAAAAGTGCATGGCGGTTTTGATGGCGAAGGAAGAATCCCAGAGGCGATCGAGCAGCCATGGCGTCTTGCGGAATATCGGCACGTACTGCTGAAGGTAGACGCTCACTCCGCCGAAGAGGACCTTGTTCTCGCTGACGTTGGGCTCGTCAGTCAGAGTCGGCGTGTAGACCGGCAGCAGAACAACGTCGTGGCCCAGAGTCTTGAGCTCCGCGGCTAGTGCGTTGTCGCGGAGGCAACTACCGCAGTACATGCCGCCCGCACCGGCGGTTATGAAAAGAATCTTCATCTTTGAAAGGAATCCTACTGTGCCCAATCCATCCGCGCAATTCCGCCAAGTGCCAGCCGTTTGGTAGCTGGCGGCTACACTTCGCAGATTCTATACTGCTCGAGACGAGGACCTGGATGGTCAGAAGAACCGCCTGTTTCGTGATTGCCCTCGTCTGGCTGTCCGGAACTGCCCTCGCAGGCACGCAAGGCCACCGAGAAGGACGGCGAGAAGAAAAAGTCCCTGAAACGGTTCCTCCACGTCTATAACTACGACCCCCGGGAACTTCACGAGATCTGGCAACAATCAGAGCAGAGGAAGCACCTAGCTGGTCCCATCTGGCTTGGTGGCTACTACATCCCCCCGAGCCAACAGCCAGGCCCGGGCCCTCCCCTGCAGATCTGGGGTCGCGGGTTTGGAACCAGCCTCTGGAGGGACCCGGTTACTGGTTGGCCCATCCGGTAAACCAGCGTCACACCCCGTGCCACCCTTTTTGAGGGAGGCCGCTTCTCGCTTTTTTCGTCTTCTGTAGCTGTGGCAAGAAGGCTTCGCTTCATACCAGAGGGGCACATGGTTGAGGTGGGGAATCGGACCATCCAGGGACGCTACCTGCTCCGTCCAACCCCTGAGCTCCGCAACGTCCTCCTTGGCATCCTCGGCCGGGCCCAGCGGCTCTATGGCATGTGCATTCACGCGTTTGTGTTTCTATCCAACCACTACCATATGCTCCTGTCACCGACGAGCGCCAAACAACTAGCCGAATTCATGTGTTTCGTGGACACGAACATCGCTAAGGAGGCCGGGAAGCTGGCCAACTGGAAAGGCAGGTTCTGGGCCGATCGCTATAGCGCGATCGTTGTAAGCAATGAAGAGCAAGCCCAAGTTGGACGGCTCCAATACGTTCTTTCTAACGGGTGCAAGGAAGGTCTCGTCGCAAGACCCCACGAGTGGCCTGGAGCCAGCACCACATCGGCCCTTCTAGAGGGCACGCCAACACTCTCCGGCCACTGGTGCGACCGCACCAAAGAGTACCGGGCCAGGCAGGCGGGAAGAACCGAGCTCTTTGTCGTCCCCGAAACAATCACGCTCTCCCCCTTACCATGTTGGGCTGACCTCGCGGAGAATGAGCGCAGGCTTTGCGTGAGACGAACAGTTCGAGAAATTGAGGATGCCACGGAGAAAATGCACCGAGAAAACGATTCTTCGCCACTGGGCATAAAGGAGATTTTGCAAAGGCGTCCCCACTCCCATCCAAAGGATTTCCAACCTTCACCTGCCCCTCTTTTCCATACGGCTTCCCAGCAGGTACGCCGCTTGCTTAGGGACGCGTATTCCACCTTCGTGATGAACTATCGCCACGCTGCTGAACGTTTGAAGGCTGGCGATCTCCAGGTTTGTTTTCCCGCGGGAAGTTTTCCTCCTGCTTGCCCGTACGTACCAGCATCAGGGTTCGGATAGCACAAAACGCCGGTCGCTATTTCCTCGAACATGGCCGCTAGACATCAGTGCATCGAAAATTGAACGCTGGCGTACGCCGCGAAAGGATCCGCGGGAATTACTGCAAAATTGCCAAAACCGCGAGTCTCGAAGTCGCGGTTCGTTAGGTTCTTCAAATTCAGGCTCAGCTTCCATTGGCCAACTCGATAGTAGACGTTCGCGCCAAGCGTGAAGTATCCAGGGATCTCGAACGCGTTGTCGGGGGCGATGAACTGCCCGCTAACATAACGCACGCCCCCTCCCAGTCCCAAGCCGCTTGCGAACTCCTGCGTTGTCCATACGTTAAAGATATGCCGCGGGGCGAAAGGAGCTACATTTCCCGACCGCTCGAGGGTGACGAACGGAGGAATTGCACCCGTGAACACGCTCTCCGCGAAGTCAGTCAACTCGGAGTCATTGAGCGCGTAGGTAATGAATGAGAACCAAGTGCCTGACACCTGAGTGGCAACCTCCACCTCTAAGCCTCGGGATCGCTGGTTGCCCGCCTGCTGGGTAATACCACTCGCATCAGGGATTGCGATTTTGTCTCTCTCCAAATTGTAGAACGCCACCGTGGCGTTGCTGCGGCCGCCGGCAAACTGCTTCTTCAACCCCAGTTCGAACTGCCAAGCTTCCTCGGGCTCTCTCTCCCCGATGACGCGGCTCGAGGGTGGAGCGAAGGCCTCGCTGTAGCTCGCGTAGATAGAAACGCTCGGGCGCGGCATGAAGACCCCACCCAACATCGGACTAAACGCGGTCGTGTCTCTCGCCGTGTCCGTGACCGCATCCTCATAATCAATTGAGTCCCACCGCCCGCCAACGAAGACCTCCACCCGAGAAGAAAAAGCGATATGGTCCAGGAAATACGGCGCGAGCGTGACGCTCTGCGCGTCGGCGGCCGTGGACAGCCCCGGAATCAGGAAAACCGGCTCGGCAGCCGTCTCAACAGGGTCGAAGAGATCGATGGTCGGCAGGAACCCCACATCGAGCGTAAACTCGTCCGTCAGTCGTGTCGCCTCGAAACCCACCAGCGCACGGTGCTCGATCGCTCCCGTCCTGAAACTCACGAGCGCCTCGAGTTGGTTCCCCAGCAGTTTCTGGCGATCGTCCAGCAGCGTTAGGTTCCGAAATACATCGACACTCCCGGCGGCATTGGGAAACGCGCCCACCAGCAGCGTCCCGGCGGTCTGCCAATCCAAGTCGGTCAAATAGAACTTGTCCCGCAGTGTCACGTGCGCATTGAGCTCGGAACGAACGTCCGCGCGCAACCGGTAGATCCCCTGCTCCGAGGCGTCCAACGGGGATTGATAGGATCGTGTCCGCGGAACCTCCGGCACCTCGTTGAAGAGTAGCGGCAGCCCGGAGTCCGGCTTGTATTCGTTGTTCACATACTCGAAGTTGACGTTCACGTTCGTTTTTCAGTGACCTCGAAATAGACAACGGGATTGACCGCGAACTGCCGGTTGTCCTTATCATCCCGATAAAACTCCGAGCTCGTGTAGGCTGCATTCACACGCAATGCCGCGCGGCCATCGGAGCGAGAGACGTTGACATCCGCCGTCCCCTGCAAAGACTGGAAAGAGCCCAGATTCAGCTTGAAGTCGGCGGTATTCTTCGCCACCGGTGCCTTGCGAATGAGGTTCACTGTGCCGGACAAAGGATTCCCACCGTATAGGAACGCCGCCGGCCCCTTGAGCACCTCGACGCGCTCCACGTTGTAAAGCTGATAAAAAGTACTCTCCGGCTCGAAAGCGCCATCGGTCATGACCAGGCCGGTATCGAGAGAATCGAAGCCCCGGACCGTAAAGAAATCGAAAACACCGAACCCGGTGGCCACGTTCACTCCGCTGACGTTCTGCAGAGCCTCGCCGAGGATCGTCGCATTTTGACGCTCGAAAACGAATCGGGGAACGACTCCAACACTTGCCGGCGTCGATTGCCGCGAGACCGGGATCTTTGCGAAGGTGCTTTCCATCGTCGGAATCGCATCCACGCTTCCCTCCACGAGAACACGTTCCTCGAACCGGGGCGGCGCGGTCTCCTCGGCAGACTGCTCCTTCGATTTCTCGTCGGGCGCTTGTTCCACCCTTTCTTCCGATTCGGCCTGGTTGGTGTCCTGAGGGCCCCACAACCCGGAGGCCGGCGCCCCCCAGAGCAATACGCCGATGCTGACTCCTACCAGTCGGACGCAAACAAGGTTCATCTCTTCGTCAAGCCTTTCTCAAGCTCCAAGAGCCGGCATTATAACCCGCCCCGACACAAAGATCCATGGCGGCTTGCACGCAAGGTCAATACAATGGGACGGAGATATGAAAAAACAGGAACCGGAAGCCCCCAACGCGGTGCCATCGCTGGACTTCATCCGGGCCAAGGTCGCGGAAGATCTAAAGGCCGGCAAGAACGGCGGGCGTGTGGTGACACGATTCCCTCCCGAACCCAACGGTTACCTGCACATCGGCCACGCCAAGTCCATCTGCCTCAACTTTGGCGTCGCCGCAGAGAACAAAGGCGTCTGCAACTTGCGCTACGACGACACGAATCCAGCAAAAGAAGATGTCGAATACGTGGAATCGATCAAGGAGGACGTACGCTGGCTCGGCTTCGACTGGGGCGACCGAGAATTCTATGCTTCCGACTACTTCGACAGGCTCTACGAGTACGCCCTGCAACTCATCAAAGATGGGAAGGCTTACGTCGACAGCCTCGCGGCGGACGAGATCCGACAGTACCGGGGCACCTTGACCGAACCCGGCAAAGATAGCCCCCACCGAAAACGCTCGGTCGAAGAGAACCTCGACCTGTTCGAGCGAATGAAAGCCGGCGAGTTCGAAGACGGAACGCACGTCCTGCGCGCCAAGATCGATATGGCATCGGGCAACATCAACATGCGTGACCCCACGCTCTACCGGATCCGCCGCGTGCCACACCACCGGACCGGCGACAGATGGTTGATCTACCCGATGTACGACTTCACGCACGCACTGTCGGACTCCATCGAAGGGGTCACACACTCGCTGTGCACACTGGAATTCGAAGATCACCGACCCCTATACGACTGGACGCTCGACGAAACAAGTGTCGAGTGCCACCCTCAACAGATCGAGTTTGCGCGACTCAACCTCAGCTACACGGTGATGAGCAAGCGGAAACTCTTGGAGCTCGTCGAGGGAGGCCACGTCTCGGGCTGGGACGATCCCCGCCTCCCCACCATCGGTGGGTTGCGTAGGCGAGGCTATACGCCGGAGTCCATTCGAGATTTTTGCACGCGCATTGGTGTGGCAAAAAAGAGCAGCGTCGTCGACATGGCGCAACTCGAACACGCGGTGAGGGAAGACCTGAACAAACGCGCACCGCGAGTGATGGCGGTGCTGCGTCCACTACGAATCGTGCTCGAGAATTATCCCCAAGAGCAAGTCGAGGAACTGGAGGCAGTAAACAATCCGGAAGACCCCGAGGCAAGCACCAGAAAGGTCCCCTTTTCGCGTGTCCTCTACATCGAACGTGAGGATTTCCAAGAAGACCCGCCGAAGAAGTTCTTCCGTCTAGCACCCGGCCGCGAGGTCCGCCTCCGTTACGCGTATCTCATCACCTGCCAGAATGTCGTTAAAGATGACCGCGGGGAGATCGTCGAGCTTCGTTGCACCTACGACCCGGAAACACGTGGAGGCTCGGCGCCCGATGGACGTCGCGTGAAGGGCACACTGCATTGGGTCTCGGCTGCTCACGCGATCCCCGCGGAAGTCCGCCTCTACGATCGGCTCTTCACCGTAGAAGATCCGGGAGACGTCGAAGACGGCGAAGACTACAAATCCTACCTGAACCCGAATTCTCTCGAGATCCTTACCACATGCCAGGTCGAGCCCAGCCTCGCGGAAGCCACGCCAGGATACCGATGTCAGTTCGAGCGACAGGGCTACTTTTCCGTCGACCCCGACTCCTCGAACAACTCCCTGGTCTTCAACCGAACGGTGAGCCTCAGGGATAGCTGGGCCAAGATCGAAAAAGCGCAGAAGATCAAGCCCTAATCCTGACCTCCGTAACTAGCCGCATATTCTTTCTCCAACGCCTTCACCTTCTTGGACGAAATCCCCCCAAGAGCGTCGATCGCGCGCCGGAGCCGCATCCGGACTATGTCCAAGCCCAGAATCTCCATGGACTGAAAGAGTGGTGTGGAGGCCTTAACACCCGTGATCGCGACGTAAAAGGGTCGCGACAAGTCACGAAGAGAAATTTCGAACCGCTCCGAGAGATCACGGAAAACTTTCTCGATAGCGTTGCCCGTGAAGCGCTTCTCCTGCTCCAGACGCCAGGTTGCGAACTGTAGAAGTTCCTTCAACTCATCGGGCGTCTTGCCTTTCAGCTGAAGAGCATCGGCCTCGTATGGCACCGCGTCGGAGAAGAAGAAGGCGGTCAGGTATCCCCAATCGGAAAGTGTTTCCATCCGCGGTCGAGCCAACGGAATGATCCGGTCGAGCGAGTCCTCACCAAGGCCCCAATTCTGGAGGGCCGTACGGAGCGAGGCGGTGTCATAGTCTTCCCGGATATACCGGCCGTTCAGCCACCGAAGTTTCTCTACGTCGAAAACAGGACCGCCGAGCGTAATGCGGTCGAGCTGAAAATTGTCGACCATTTTCTCGGTCGTGAACTTCTCCTCGCCATCGATGGGCCACCAACCCATCAGCCCCATGAAGTTCCGCATCGCCTCGGGGAGGAAACCGGCGCGGCGAAAATAGTTAATCGATGTCGGGTTCTTCCGCTTCGAGAGCTTCGACTTGTTCTTGTCGTTGTTCCTCAGAAGCGGCAGGTGACAAAAGACGGGCGGCTCCCAGCCGAAAGACTCGTAGAGCTTCAGGTGTTTGGGCACCGAGTTGATCCATTCCTCACCCCGGATCACATGACTCACCGCCATCAGATGGTCGTCGACGACGTTGGCCAGGTGGTAAGTCGGAAACCCGTCCGACTTCAGGATGACTTGGTCGTCCACCGTCGCCCAATCTTTTCGGATCTCGCCACGAAGCAGATCCTGCATCACGCACTCGCCTTCTACCGGAACTTTCATTCGAACGACGAAAGGCTCCCCGGCGGCGGCGCGGCGAGCCGATTCCTCGGGCGCAATCTCTCGACAGGTGCGATCGTAGCCAGGAAAGAGTTTCTTGTCCCGGTTGTCGGCTCGCATCTTGTCGAGCCGCTCCTTGGTGCAGAAGCAACGGTAGGCGTCTCCGGCCTCGAGCAGCTGACCGACGTGCTGACGATAGATCTCCGTCCGCTCGCTCTGCCGGTACGGACCGTGAGGTCCCCCGATATCCGGCCCCTCATCCCACTGAAGGCCGAGCCATTTCAGCGATGCGAGTATGGCGTCCTCGGATTGCTGGGTGGAGCGGGCTCGGTCGGTATCCTCGATGCGCAAGATGAAAACACCGCGCTGCTGCTTGGCGAAGACGTAGTTGAAGAGCGCTTGGTAAGCGGTACCGACATGCGGATCGCCGGTCGGTGACGGTGCGACTCGAACTCGAACCGGGCGCTCGGTCATGAGGCCACATTGTAGCCCAGCCGACGCGTTCCGTCCTCGGACATCAACGTATCCGCACCTAGATCGAGGACCTCGGTCCCCGCCGGGATCACGTCCGGACCACCGACCGCGACGATGCGGTCGCCCTCTATCAAAACTGCTGCGTTCTTGATCGGCTGCTCGCTCCTGCCATCGATGAGCTGACCGCAGAGAAGGCCCGTGCGTTTTCCCTCCGCGCCGGCAGGCCCGAGGCTCGCCACTAGCAGAGGTATCGTGAGGACTGCAAAGCGCTTGAATATGAGCAATGCCTCCCCTAGCGAGGTTTTATTACAGATCGCTACGTCGCCGCAAAATTTGCTATAACGCGAGAGTGAGTCAACTCTCCCTATTCGACGAAGGGGATACGCCGCCCACTGTGCGGGGTGTCGCTCCCTCGCCCACCCACCAAGCACTCGCCAGGAAGCTACCCAAAAACCTCTATCTTGGCTGCTCATCCTGGTCCTTCCCGGGCTGGGAGGGTTTGGTCTACGAAGACCGGGGAAAGAAGACGGATCTGGCGCGACACGGACTCGCCGCCTACGCCACACATCCCTTGCTCACGAGTGTGGGAATCGATCGAACCTATTACTCACCTCTGTCCGCCGACGATTTCACCGACTACCGCGAAGCGGTGCCGGAGGCGTTCCGCTTCCTCGTCAAGGCCCATCAACTCTGCACGATGGCCACCTTCAAGTCTCCGACGGGGCAGTCGACCGAGAATCCGTCCTTTCTCGATCCCAGCTATGCACGGGATGAAGTCGTCGGCCCGTACGCCGAAGGACTGAAGCAGAAGGCCGGCGTGTTGGTCTTCCAGTTCCCGCCCCAGTCGGTTGCCACCATGGGTGGCCGCGACGGCTTCGCAGAAAAGTTACACGCCTTCCTCGGGGGACTGCCCTCCGGGTTTTCTTACGCGACCGAAATCCGCAACCCGGAGCTCATGACACCGCGGTATTTCCAAGCGCTCTCGGACCAGAACGCGAGCCACTGCTATAACGTACACCCCACGATGCCGCCGCTCGACGAGCAACGGCGACTCGCCGAAGCCTCTCGGGGCCCGGCGGTCGCGGTACGCTGGATGCTGCGACGGGATCGGGAGTACGAGACGGCCAAGGAAGAGTTCGCGCCTTTCAACCGTCTCGCGGCCGAGGACACCTCCTCGCGGCGGCAGGTGGCTGATACGATCCAGGCCTCCCCGAGGAGCCAGCCGGTGTTCGTGATCGTCAACAACAAAGCCGAAGGCTCCGCTCCGCTGAGCATATTCCGGCTCGCCGAATATCTCGCCGACTCCCAGTGATTTACGTCACAGAGCCCAATCGAGTATCCGTCCTATCATCCTGCCACCCTCGGTCGACGCCGATCGAGGTGGAGCCAGGTCTTGGCTCTGTGATATGTTCTGAGGCGCGCCCGGTTCGAGGTTGGGACAAACGCAACTTAGAGAGGCGCCCATGGTCGTTTATTGTAGCTGGTGCGACCGCGAGATTCTCCCGAGCGATGGGAGCCCCAGCGCACAGCGCGAGGGGTTATGTTTAGACTGCACTCTTAATTTCATTAGTGGTCAGCCATCGGAGAGAAGACGCGGAGAGCGCCGCCGGTACTCCGCCAAGCCGGTCAGCGAAAGACGCAGCGTTAGCGAGCGCCGACGCGACTAGCTTGACCTGGAGTTCGACTGTCATTCGCCCGCTGGAGGTGTACCCACCCTCAAATTCCCACCCCGTCTGATATAGGCCTGATCTAGCTTGACCGGGGCCCGCCCGGTGTCGTTGGACTGGACGCTCGGGCCCCCAAACAGGATAAGACCGGGACAGTGGGAACGATGACCGAAACCGAACAAATAAAGGCCCTCGGTCTGAAGAACGGGGCGTTGGTCATCGAACATGTGTCGCTGCCGCCGATGCCTTCAACGAGTACGTCCCCGAAGGGCATCGGCCTGCCGACATTCTGCTGGGCGCCAAGTCCGTCGTCGTCGCAGGCAACCCAGGGCCGACCGCCGGGGGGTGGCGATCTCCCGATCATCGAGTCATGGAAATCACCGGCTACGACTTCCGGGAGAACGTCGCGGTCCACGTCATGGCCGACTTCATCGAGAGCGAGCTTGGCTATCAAGCCATTCAAGCCCCCTCGCTCCCGACCGCTGGGCACAAGCCGCCGATGAGCATGATGCTGTCCGCGGTATTGGCAGGCTTGGGAACGCGGTCGCTGGCCGCCAACATCATCCTTCACCCGGAGTACGGGCTACTCTACTACGCCGCCCTTATCACGACGATGCCCCTCACGCCCGATCACCGTTTGGAAAAGGACGTTTGTCCTTCTCCACCGTGCATTGAGATGTATAAGAAGCTGGGCACGACGCCCTGCATCGCAGCGTGCCCGGCGTCCGAGGAGGGGTGCCTCGACGGAAAGATTGACGAGGAAGGTCGCATCTCCTATTCCTATTACGATCGTGAACGATGCACGTCCCGCGCTATGAACTTCGGCGTGGGCGGGCTCCAGAAGGCTCTCGTTCAAATCGTCACCGAGGATGATCGGGAAAAGAGGAAGGCCATGATTCACTCCGACTTCTTCACCCAGTCTCTGTCCTCACTTGGTTTCTACAAAGAGAGCGTTGCTCAGTGTTTCGAATGCATGCGGGTGTGCCCCGTCGGGCAACCGCATCGGAAACTCAGTTGAAGACTACCGACAAGCCGGACGTTCTTGACTTAGTTGTCGCGAAGCAAGAACTCGGAACCTTCGCGCAGAAGAACGGCGCTCTCTCATTCGGCGTCGCGGCTATCGACGGTTTTGAAGATGCCCCGGAGGGTTTTCGTCCCGCCGACCTACTCCCGGGCGCCCAGAGCGTCGTGGTGGTTGGAGGTAACCCACCCCGGGCCGGCGATTGGTTGAGCCCACTCGTCGAACTCCAAGAAACGATGGGCACAAGCGAACGCACGAACGCCCTGGGTTTGAAGATCGCAAAGTTCATCGAAGCGCACTACGGCTACTACGCCTTGTTCGTGCCCCCGGGAGTTAACAAAGGAAACCGCCCTTTCTTGAGCGTCATGATGGCGGCTGAGTTAGCCGGCTGCGGCTCACGAAGTTTGGCGGGCCCGATTCTGAACACCGAATACGGCATGCTCTTCTATTCCGCCATCATCACGACACTCCCACTTTCTCCCGATGGCCCGCTCGAAACGCCTGCTTGCCCCGCGCCGGAGTGCCTCGAGATGTGGGAAGAGCAAGCCACGACACCTTGCCTCAATGTGTGTCCCATCGACCAGGGGGGTTGCCTTGGAGGTGAGGTGGCGGATGGCAAATTCACAGCCCGCCGATACGACCGGGCACGCTGCACGACCCGGGTTCATACCCACTGGATGCCCGGTTTCCAGAAGGCCCTGGGGGCTGCGCTCGACGAAGGCGACAAAGACAAGCGTAAGATGATCCTCTACAGCAGTTTTTTCACTCGCTCGCTGTGGTCGCTGACCTATTCAGCGCAGAGCCAAGGTCAGTGCTACGAGTGTATTCGCGTCTGTCCCGTCGGCAAGGAATACCGGACAAAGAAGTAAGGAAAAAGAGAGAAGTAGGAAAATAGGAGGCCGCCGTGGGGTTCTTTTTCGTCGATCCGGAAACATACAAACGGTACAAGGACGAGGTTCTCCGGCTGAGCGACTCGTTCCAGGTGAACATTCAGGAACATCTCCCCACCGAGACCCGCCGGAGGGGGCTATCCGACAAGGAGATCGCAGCCAAGCTCAACCTCGACGAACGGGTGGTTCGAGAGGTCAGGGTTGTCGCCGAGCGCGACTATTACGATCTCGACGAATGGGAAAAGGCCATCGAGTTCAAAGACAAGGCCTGCCGCGCCTTCTCCAAAAGCGGCCTGTCCTACGTTTTCAAGAAGAGAAAGTCGAACTGAGCCCAGCCGTAGAGTCTGCAGAGGTGTAGGGTTCCGCGCCCTGACTGAGGGGAAAACACAACGCCCGATGGGAGCCAGTCGCCAATCCCTCCCTCTATGAGCAAGATAGACAGTGGAGATGTGTGCCAGAGTCCGGCACAAGTCTTGCTATTTCCGAGGCGGGATCCAAATATCTACGGAGAGAAAGCCGGAAATGTCCGACAAACCATCGCCCGACCCGACGAAACACGAGATCCTGCTCCTCGCGACCGAGAGTCAGGCCTACGCCTTCGATCTTTCTGAGACCTTCCGCATCGCGATTGGACGGCACGAAACCAACGACATCCAACTGCAATCTCGCAACGTCTCGAATCACCACGCGGAGCTATTGAGTGAGGCGGACGGTGTCCATTTGCATGACCTTCGCAGCACCAACGGAACGCACCTAAACGGGGACAAGATCCGCGAACGGGTCATCTCCAGTGGCGACAACATCCGGGTCGGCAGTCACGTCCTAACGGTGCACCTCAAACCGCGGAAAGTGGCGTGGGAAGGGGCGTCCAGGCTTTACAGCAAAGGGGCTTTCGAGATCGGTACTTCCGGCACTTTGGTTCCCGTGCGCGATAGTTCCCAACAGCCCCGAAAGACACACCCTTCGGGGAGCCCAACCGACCTGCCGCTCGCCGATCTCCTCAAGATCTTGACCTCGCTCGAACGGCTGACTCTGCTGGTCGTCCGAAACGGCGGAGCGGATGAGGCAAAGATCGTCGTGGGTAAGGGCGGGCTCCTCCACGCCGAGTGCGCTGCCGCCAAGGGGGAGAAGGCCCTTTATCGGGTTTTCCGATGGGCTCGCGCCACGTACCACATACAAGAAGTCCCCCCCGGCTCGGACTCGATGCGCACGATAGCTCTACCCACGGATACGCTCATCGCGGAGGGTGTCCAACAGGCCGAGGGAGTGGACAGGCTCCTCGCTCAACTGCCAGAACCGAACGCCGCGCTCACGCTGAAAGAAGATTGTCCGCTCCCGCTTGCAGCCCTCTCCCCGGCGGAGATCAGCATTTATCAAAGCCTGATCCGTTACGAAACGATCGAAAAGGTACTCGAAGCGTCTCAGCTTCCCGACTACAAGGCCCTTGGCCTCATCGAGGCGCTCGTCAGAAAGGGCGTCTTCGAAAACGCGGAAACTGCGGACGGCATGTTGGAAGGAACCAGCGTTTCCCTACCCAAAATGACCGGCTCGGCCTAGCCCGAGCCTTCCGCGCCCCTGCGGGAATACTCATCCCGCAAATTTTGAGCAGTCAAAGTTACGTGTCCGCCTGCGCTTGGAGTCGTCCCACTTGGCCGACCATCCCAACAATCAGTATGCTTGAGAGCGAAGCATAATAAGAACCAACATCCTCGGCTACTACGTGCTCGGCGTCTCGATGCTCGTCGCTGGCTGCGAGGGCGGCTCCGCCCCAGGCCCCACGCCGCCTCAGACTCCCGGCCAGGTCACACTTGCTCACGTCATCGAGGCGATGTTCCTGGGCCAGGGACCGGCGTCATCGGCAAACACCTCATGCCCGGTGCGAGGAGCCTGGGCCCCCTTCGCGCGTGGAGGCGTCGTTCGAGTCATCGTCGGATCGAGTGTCACGCAACCGCAAAGAAGAGCGATGGAGCGCGAGCTGCGAGCCTTCGAGCTTGCCAGCGGTGGCTTCTTCAGGATCGTTGTCGAGGGTAGCGGCAACCCGAACCCCTGCCCCAATCCTTTCGAGGTCACGTCCGCCACTTCGAGCGACGAGGAAGTCGCAACCCTATGCGGAGCGGGTGCAGCCGGCTGTCTCGTTGCCATCCAGGCAAGCGGTCACGAGCGGATCGGTGGAAGGACCGTTCAGGGCAATCAGTTTCGCGGGCACGGTGCACGTCCACGAGTTGGGGCACGCACTCGGCCTCTGCCACGTCAACGGAGCAAGCCTGCCCAACGCGGTCATGGCCATTCCACAGCGAGGCTCTTCCGACAGCTTTGTCACCATGGAGCTTCAGGCGATCGAGGCCGTCTACGCCTCCGGCCTGGAGCCCGGGGCGACAGGAGTGGAGTTTCAGCAAGCCGGGCTCATTGACTAGACTCGACAACGTGGCTTCCCTGCCTGCCACCGTCGGCGACAAGGGCCCCAGCAACGTCCTGGCGCTAGTGGCGCGCTTTTACGCAAGAAACTTTTGGAGCGGTTCCCAGTACATCTTTGGCCAGCCCGCTTCGAGATGGCCCTTCTCGTGCTCGGGAAAACCCGACTGGTCGAAGACGAGCCGTGTCCCCTTGTCGTCCTCCTGGAGCTCGAATCGAACCACCGAATAAACTCCATCTTCCCAGTTCGCTGTCCGCCAGGCTTGAACGATGCGGCGATCGGGGACGAGTTCTACGTGTCGCCCAACGACCTTGTCTCCGAAGCAAGAGAAGGGCCCGCCTTCGTCTCGACTGATTTCGGCCGGCGCCCCTCCGGTTACTTCGCTAAACTGCGCGGCGTCGGTCAAAGCCTGGTAGACCCGCTTCGCCGGCGCGGGGAGCACGACTTCCTGGTGGATACGATCGGACATTTCGGTTCTCCTTTGCGTTTGTTGAAATAGTTAACCATTTGGTTTACTATTTTCTTTCGACCATGGTACGGATGTCAAGCGGCGCGGAGAGGACGGCGAAAGCGGAAGACCGGCTAGACCGAGTCTTCCAAGCGCTCTCCGATAGAACCCGGCGCACGATGCTGGTGCGGCTGTCGAAGGGGCCAGCGATCGTGCGAGAGCTCGGAGAGCCTTTCGATATCTCCATGCCCGCCGTGTGCAAACACCTGCGAGTGCTCGAGGAGGCCAGGCTCGTGGAGCGCACCGTCGACGGGAGGGTCCACCGGTGCGTTCTCGACGCCGAGCCCTTGCGGCAGGTCGAGAAGTGGCTCGCCCACTACCGGCCGTTCTGGGCGGAGACTCTCGACGCCCTAGCGCGTTACGTGGAGCGGGGCCCGAAGAAAAGGCGGAGGCCGAAGTGAGTCGAACGCTGAGCCTCGTCGTGCGACGGACGATTGCTGCGTCCGCTGAACGCTTGTTCGGCGCCTGGACCGACCCCAAGCAGCTCGCCGATTGGTGGGGCCCGCTAGGAGTCACCTGCGAAGGCGCGGAAGTCGACCTGCGGGTGGGCGGGAGCTATCGCATTTCGAACCGACTCCCGGATGGCCGTGTCGTCTGGATCTCGGGCACCTACGAGATCGTGGACCCACCCAGGAAGCTCGTCTACAGTTGGCGGCTCGCTGACGCCACCGGGTCGGTAGAGCGGGTCACCGTGCGGTTCGATCCAAAGAAAGACGGTACCGAGGTAACCGTCCTTCACGAGCGCGTCGCCGATGCCGAGACGAAGACGCAGCACGAACAGGGATGGCACGGCTGCCTCGACTCCCTCGCCAAACACCTCTCGAGCTAGCCATATGGAAACCCATCCCTTGGATTAGCGATGAGCATCGTGAACGCACTCAGCTGCGAAATACGACATTCACTCTTGACGGTTAATGACGATGACAAGCGACGCCCCAAGTTAGAGCGCCCCCAGAAACGCCCGACCCGGCTATACAGCCACCTAGCATAGTTGTAGTAGAAGCCCCCGCATTCGGCTCGATAGGCTCTCCCGCAGATTGAAAAAACGAGTCAGATTCGCTGCTCCAACTCCCATTGCGCCCCTACCTGGGGCGTCGGACAGACCTCGCTGGGGTTCTGTTCCCTGAGAGAACTCGGGCTTGGGAAAGTGTAGTTGCATACACGAAATGGGATGAATAACATCCCTTTTTGCATACTCATTGCATATTTGTCGGCTACGGGGGTATAATTATCTCGCGTCAAATAATCAAAAAGGGCCAAAAAGTGTCCCCTTATGCATACTAAACTGCGAATTCGTGGCGGCAAGCTCTCCGATCTGGTCGATTCCCACCAAGCCAGAGGCCAGTACGTCCTGACCCGCGAACAGGCACTCGGAGCGCTGGGGGTCTCGGATGAAGAAGGCGGTGCAACGCCTAGTCGTCAAGGGCCGAATCGCGGTCCCGCGCCGTGGTTTTTTTGTAATCGTGCCCGTGGAGTACCGACAATCTGGAGCGCCGCCACCGAGCTGGTTCATCGACGACCTGATGAATTTCCTCGGCCAGCCCTACTATGTCGGGCTCCTCAGTGCGGCCGCCCTTCACGGGGCGGCACACCAGCAACCGCAGGAGTTCCAGGTTGTCACGAACAAGCAACTCCGAAGCGTGGTTGCGGGGCGCGCGCGCATCCGGATTTTCCGCAAGCTCCGTTTCGAACGTACGCCTACGATGGAAATGAAGACGGAGACCGGCGCCATGCGCGTGTCCACACCGGAGGCGACGGCACTCGATCTGCTGCGCTACCTCGAGCGAGTGGGCCATCTCAGCCACGTGGCCACGGTGCTGGCCGAGCTCCTCGAAAAAATAGAGCCCGACCGCCTCGCCCAGGTCGCAAGAATCGAAAGCGAGTTGCCGACCGCGCAACGACTGGGCCACCTCCTCGAACAGGTCGGCGCCGGTAAGTCCGCTAGCTCCCTGGCGGCATGGATCGAGGAGTGTCGCCCGAGATTCGTGGCTCTCAGATCCGATCGTTCGGTGAGGCGCGGGAAGAAGGACACTCGCTGGCGGGTGATCGCGAACGAGAAGGTTGAGGCCGAGACTTGATCCCGCGGGCGCATATCACAGCCTGGCGCTCGAAGGCGCCTTGGTTGACCGATGCTCAAGTCGAGCAGGACCTCGTCATTTCCCGCGCGATCGTCGAGCTCTTCTCGGACGAACTCCTCGCGCGCGAGGTCGCGTTCCGTGGAGGCACGGCACTGCATAAGCTTCACTTCGAACCACCGAGCCGCTATTCGGAGGACATTGATCTCGTGCAGGTGAACGCGGGACCGATTGGACCCCCGCATCGCTGACATTGGTACTCGACGAACTTCTCCTTCAAGGAGACGTACACCTCCCGCCATCGGTGTTCGACGCGCACAGGTTCTAAGGCTTTGCAGTCCGCTTCGTTGACAGCCTTCAAGACGTCGTTCGGGTCTGCGGGGGCACTAAGGGCTTCTCGCCGAACTGTGGCGGGTTCTTCCAGTTGACGCCGACCATCACCTGCCTTGCTGTCGAATCCCGGACTTCGCGATGTGGATGAGGCTCTCGATTACTTTCCCTTGAATGTCGGTGCCTCGCGCCTGCTGGGCCGAGTAGGCATCCGACTTTGATGATGACGCTTTCCGATAGCCGAGTGTCCGTGTTGCCGGGAGCGTCTTCTGGCCGGTCACCGCAGTTGTCGCTTCCGCGCTTTCGGCTTTGGCTTTTTGACGATCTTGCGTGGATGCCCCTTTCAGCGGCGCCCCCGCGCTCCACGTGGCGCGGCAGCGCGATTCCGAGGCGAGGCCGTGGTGCCCCGAGCGCTTCCCAAAAAAGCATGATATTATCCGCTGGCGGCGCAAACGAGAGTCTGTCGTGGCTTCCAATTAGGCCAATCGCTCGCAAGTTCCCAAGCCTGTTGTCGGTGTAGTTACTTCTCCGCGTAGCAGCGGACGACAGCCTCCCTATGAGCGAGCCATGGCCAGAACAGCACGTTTAGTCCCCGGCTCCCAATTGGGGGTTCTCCGTTTGTAGCTTGAAAATGGGCTAGGAGACGGAGTCTATCCGCTAAAGGGCTGGTGAAGGAAATGGAATGGGTCAGTGGCAGGATTCAGGACGGGGGGCGTTCAGACCCGTTCCTCCCATTTGAATCCGCCGTCCCCGGAATCCTTGCCATTTTACATGGCGAGCTCCTACAGGAGCTTCAGGCATGGAAAGACAGGCCCGACCCCGGGCGGAGGAATGCCAAGGGAGACCTCCAACGCTCCTTTGACCTCGCCGCCGACGAGTACGTGCGGAGCTATCTCGAACGGGCGTTCCCCGCTGGAGTGCTGCTCTCGGAGGAAAGCAGCGAAAGAAGATTCGGCAGAGGGAAGCTCCAATACCGTTTTGTAGTCGATCCGGTGGATGGCTCGGATAACTACTCCCGGAGGTTGCCGCTGGCAGCACTCAGCATCGCGGTGCTTCCAGCCGAAGCGCCTCTTTCACCGGAGCAGGTCCTCTTTAGCATGGTGGGAGATCTTCTTCGAGACGAAAGCCCTATTCTGGCCGCACGGAGAGAGGGCGCATATCGTGGCAGCACTAGGTTAAAGACCTCATCGGTTGGACGTCTTTCCGAAGCTTTCGTTTCCTGCGAGCTCAATCATTTCGCACCTCCACCGCTGCTTGGACAGCTGCTGAGCCGGGCGCGCGGCGTGCGGGTTTACGGGTGCTGCTCGCTTGCCCTGGGCCTCGTGGCCTCTGGAGCAATAGACGCGCACGTGGATGTGCGGGATCGGTTAACGTTGGAGAGCTTTCTGGCCGCTTCACTTGCCGTGGAAGAGGCTGGAGGTTCTGTCGTGGACCGGAAAGGCAATCCGCTCGGTGCTTTGACGGGGCTCGAGCAACGTACCAGCTTGATCGCGGCGGCAAGCCTTGAGCTCGCTATGGAGATCGTTGATGTCCTCGATAATACCGATTACTGACGCTAAGAAAAACAATTCCGGCAGCCTCCCTGTCGTCGTGTTGGCGGCCGGCAAGGGTTCCCGTGTAGCTTCGCTGGGCAATGGCCGCCCCAAGCCAACGCTTCGTTTGCTCGGCCTGTCCCTTGCCGAACGGATCATCCTCTCCTACCAGGCAGCGGGTATTCAACGCTTCGTAGTGGTCCTGGGCGACCGTGCAGACGAGGTGCGTGAACACTTCCTGGATGTAGCGGTGCGGCGCGGCTGCGAGGTGGAGTGCGTCGTTGCCACCGACTGGCAGCTGGGAAACGGGGCCAGTGCTCTCGCCGCGTTTCGCATGGTGGAGGAGGAGCCCTTTCTGCTAACGATGGCCGACCATCTGATCGATCCCTCGCTGTTGGAGCAAGTTTTGGCCGCCCCTCCTGGCGAGGACGAGATTTGCCTGGCAGTGGATTCGAACAAAGAGAATCTCCTCGATCTCGAGGACGTGATGAAGGTGGACGTCGCAAACGGTCGGGTGGCCCGGATTGGAAAAGGCCTGAGGGATTGGGACGTAGCGGACACGGGAGTTTTCTACTGCACGCAGGTCCTTTTCGAGGGTATCCGGCAGGCATCGGCCAAGGGACAGTATGGGCTTTCGGACGCGGTCAGGGAGCTAGCGGCTGAGCGTCGGGTTCGCGTGGTCGACGTCACGGGGAAGCGATGGATTGATATGGACAACGCATTGGCATTCCGCCATGCGAAGCGGTGGCTTCTTTCCTCGGTCGTCAAGAACACGGACGATGGCTATGTTTCGGCGTATCTCAACCGTCCTCTCTCCTTACGGCTCTCGAGTCTGCTGGCCGAGGCGCGGATCTCTCCCAACCTCATTACCCTTGTCAGCTTCTTGCTTGCCCTGGGCGGCGCAGTGCTTTTCTCTCTACAGGGTTACATGGCGGGGCTGATGGGGGGACTCTTGGTTCAGTTCTCCTCGGTAGTGGACGGCTGTGATGGTGAGGTGGCTCGTCTCAGACAGATTGCCAGCCCCAGAGGAGGTTGGCTCGATACGATACTCGACCGCTACGCGGAGCTTGCGGTGGTGCTGGCCATCACCTTTTCTTACTCCACCTCCCATCCGGGCCCTCTCGCCTGGATGGGGGGTCTCCTTTCCATTTCCGGGTACTACATGGCAAGCTACGTGACCAAGGAGTTTGCCCTCCGGCACGGCAAAGCCTACCCGCCCAACTTCCTAAACCGCATTAAACGCCGGGACCTCCGCCTGTTAGGGATTTCGGTGGGGGCCGTATTGGGCATCGCGTTTGAAGCTATGGTTGGCCTTGGCGTGCTCAGCCACCTTTGCGTGGTGGGAATCTTGGTCCGCGGCTGGCGGCAAGGGAGCCGTTTCCGCCCAGCCGTACTACACAGACGCGCTCTCGGCCAGAAAAAGGCACCGGGCGCGGCGGTCATCTAGACTGTCTTTCTAGTCCGTCTCCTTTCGAAAGATGACTGTTGAGCTCGCACAGTCAGAACAAACTTGGCCTAGCCGTCCGCCCGGAACAGACGAGGGGCCCTCGATTTAAGAGGCCGCCGGGTTTGCGGCCGAGACGCTGCCCGATGGGAAGAAATGGTGAAGCAGTTGACTTGTCCGAGCGGACGCGGCACAAAGAAAGGGGAATCCCAAGAGCGTTTTTGGAAGGCCACGAAGATGCCATGAATCGCGACACCCTGATTCGCCAGATACAAAGGGCCCAAAAGGAGCAAACCGGAGAGGATTACCCGATCGACTTTCCCGAACTATCGGATCGAACCCTAGAAAGGCTTGCCGTGTTGCTCCGCGAGCTTGAAGGCCGGAGCAAGACAGCCGTGCGAAGCGCGTGCGATGCTTTCTTACAGGAGGCCGAGCGCCAGGAGTGCTTGTGCTTCGGTCCGCCCGTGGCCGATTGCCCTATTTACGGTTGGCGTACTACGACGTAGCGCCATCAGAAACGGCTACACGCGAGCGGCCAGGGGCCGAGTGGGGGGGAAACATAATCCAACGTGGCCTTTGCTTCAAGTGTTGAATGTCCTGAGAGTTCCGGCGCGCTCGGGAAACAGGTCTGAAACCAGAAGCCCGGAGTGAGCCCAGCAGAAAAGAGAATTCTAATCGAGCTGGTGAACTATTGGGATGGCAAGACACCGAAATATACGAACGGCCCGATGCCGCCGCGTGGAGACTGGGGTCAGCGAGACCGAGTTGGGCCGAAAGCTGAGGTACGAGGTCCATGGGAGTGAGGTTTTAGATCACGAATTCCGTTGGGCCACGCCGCCCCATTCTGCCAGCAGGTCCATGATGTCCTTTTGAAGGTCCCTGGGCAAACCCTCTTTGAACAGCAACGGGCCGGCAGGGTGCTTAACGGTCACTGTTTTTCGCCCTTGCTTGACTTCATGAAAGCCGCAGTTACACTGTCTTGCAGAGAGCCGTGTCTCTCCAGTTCCACATGTTGCGGTCGCTGGCATGAACGTCGGTCCCTTCGCGCTTCAGAGCTCGAGCGTGTTCGGATAGAGCGGCTTCAAAGTCCTCGATCATAGACTTTTTCTTCAATGGGTTTTCCGTAGACTTTCCGCTCTTCACTGGCTCTCGTGTCCCTCCTCTTGGGGCAGGAAGTCATAAGCCGCGCACTGGGGCAGAGCGAAACAAGCGGCCACACGGTTGGGAGATCGGCCAGGGTGGCAGGATCGAAGTTCTCTTCGGTCGGGGGTGAGGAAATGATAGACCAGACGGCGCAGCTCAGCAACTTCCTAGACGAAGACTCCCGGGCAGGTTGGCGCGGCGGCTGGCCGTTCGGTTGGCCAAACGGAGCAGAAGGAGCAGGTTCCAGCGAGCGCCCTGGATTGATCGGGGTCATCTCTCAACTCTCGTCTCCCAAGTGATGTGATATGTCACGAGACGAGGTCGGCGAGAAACCAGTCGTAGAGTTCCCGGGGCGCTTGGTCTACTCGGAATAGCTGTCGGAGTTTAGCTGCGTGCGAGTACGCAGCGGTCCAAGCGTCATGGTGATGGACAGTGGTTCGGTATTGCCGCCAGCGGAAACGCCGGCGGTCAATAGGCGGCAGCTCTGCCATCCAATCATCAAGCTCCTGTTGCCCGCAGGCATGCCCCTTCTGTGGCAGCTTGGCATGGACAAGGAAGTCTGCTTCACATGGGTTCTTGGCGCCTCTCAGAGCATCGAGCAACTTCAACGCGTATTCCTCCACCTTCGCAATGCCGTCGAAGACGTTTTGGTAGATTCTGACTGGGCAACCGCCAATTCGCATAGCATCAGCGAGATGTGAGCTCTTCGTTCCCGTCGAAAATTTTGGACACACCAGAGCGACTTTGCTCCAGCGTCCCACGTTTGATGGCGGATGAGCCGCCAGAAACCACGCACCACCGCCTCCATAGCTCGTGCCGCAGAGATAAACAGGCTGGTTGGTCCAGTTCGGGGTCCCCCCGTTCGTCTGACCAAGTACTTGCCTGAGCTCAGCCCCACCGACTGAGCTCACGAGCCTCCTGCGAAACTCCACTATGGTTCCGTCAATCACATCAGCGCAGTCCTTCCATCCATTCCAGGCCGTCCCGATTGTTGCGTATTACCTGAGGAGCCAGGACAACCATTGGAATATCGGGAGCGTGACTCGGCGGCCAGTTGTCCGCCGGCGTGCCTTTTCGGTCCCGGTATTCCCCATACCCACATAGGAAAATGAGGAGCGGCCATTTTTTGTCTTTCAACTCCTCCGAGTTGAGTGCTCCCCCTGTGTACACAAGAACTTTCTCAGTGAAGTTCCCCGTCGAGGCCCCATGAGTGATTTCTTCGTACACCAATGCTATTGCCCCTTCTGTCTGACGCACGCCCACCCGTTCTAGCCTGATAGATTCTATCCCATTCGGTTGAGGGTCAAACCGAGATGCTGTACACAGGGGCAGTGCTCCCGGCCAGCTCCAGCGTCCAACGGACGTCGCTATTGCTGCAGACGCCGCTCCCTCTCCGTCGTCGACTTCAGCAACAATCGCATCCAGAAGTTCGCGCCGTTGCCGGACCAGCCCCAGTCCGGGGAAAACAGGTCCCGAACTTCACCATCATCCGAACGGCATCGATGATCACCCAGAAAAGACTCTACCCCAACTGGGAGTTTCGGAGGAGAGATCCGACAGATTACTAGTCTTCCTCTGGCGAGTGAATTTCTTGTTTACAGCCAGTTGGGACCTACTCCTGCCACGCTGCTACCACCCCGGTCCTGGTCTTCCGAGACGGAAAGCACCGCTAGATTTCTAATCTTCCTCTGGACGGTAAGGTTCTTGTTTATGGTTAGTTAGGATTAGTGCTACCACGGTGCTACCACCATGGCCCGGGCACACTCGCCGTAAGCGTCTCAATCCACGTTAGATGCTGCACACTAACACAGCCCGTGTAGGTTGAATTGCGGTTTGTGGGGCGCTTGTTGATCTTTTTCTGAAGCGCACCGAGAGGAAACCAATGCCTAGGAGCGAACGTTCGCCTCCTGACGGGCTTTCGGGACTCGGACTGACTGGAAACCCTCCAAGGCTCCGTTCTTTATTGCCTGTAGATTACTGATTCTATTGGTGGACGGCACCGGGCTCGAACCGGCGACCTCGGCGTTGCGAACGCCGCGCTCTCCCAGACTGAGCTAGCCGCCCATGTATTGGGTGGGATGCTACCATTTGTCGAAACGGCCGGCAACAGCGCGGTTGCGGGGCTTTCGTAGTACAATGGGCCTAACTCATGTGGAGTGTGATGGTTGCCCTCGCCGTCGCGGGAGGTCCCCCGAGCCCGCTTCCCGCAGTGGATGCCGCTCTCGTCCAGCGGATTCAGGCGCACTACGATCGACTCCAGGACTTCGAAGCTCATTTCATCCAGCGCGTGGTGCACCGAATCGTTCACAAGGTCATCGAGGAAAGCGGCACGATGGCGTTCAAGCGACCGGGGCTGATGCGATGGGAGTACCAGAAGCCGGAGACCAAGCTCTTCGTGACTGATAGCAAGAAGAGCTATTTTTACGTACCTGAAGACCACCAAGTCATCGTAAGCCATACGCCGGGGGGGGCGATGGGTCTTGCCGCGGGCTCGCCGTTTTCTGTCATCATGGGCGAGGAGCGCCTCCTGGATGCCTTTGAAGTCAAGAATTCAGACTCGGAGCCCCAAAGGGGAGGTGAGGTGTTGCTTCTCATCCCACGCCGCGCCCAGGAGGGTTTCGAAGAGGCCGAAATCGAAGTCCGGCCCGAGGACGGGCAAGTCATGCGTGTGAGTCTCCTGGACGGCCAGGGTAATCGCACCGAGTTCCTTTTCGACGAAATCCGAGAGAACCGCGGACTCGTGGATTCCATGTTTCGCTTCACCGTACCTTCCGGGGTGGATATTTTGATCGCTTCCGAGAGCGCCCCAACGTCTCCACCCCAATAAGAGCCTAATAAGAGAAAAACCAATGACTCGACCAATTGGTTCATCCCTTCTCCTTTGCTTGCTCCTAGTCTCGGCCGGCTGTCGCACCTCCTCCGATTTCAAAGCGGGAGAAGTTGCGGAAAGCAATGGCCGTTTCGACGAAGCGGTGAGCTATTACACGCGAGCCGTCAAAAAAGATCCGAACAATTCCAACTACCAGAGCAACCTGAAGCGAGCCAAGTTGCGGGCGGCGGAGGCTCACGCTCTCCAGGCGACGAGACACAAGAACGCGGGTGAGCTCGACGCCGCGCAAAGGGAATTGCAGCTCGCACTCGCCATGAACCCAACCGACTCGAATCTGGTGCAGGAACTGGCTAAGATCGATCCTGCTATCCAAGAAAAAAACGCGCAGGTGGCGCTTACCAACATCGACCGGCTAAAGGAACAGGCTCGTGAGACGCCGCTCGGCAGGCTGGAGCTCGCCCCCGGCAGCGAGGAACCGGCGGGTTTCCTCTTTCGTGAGGCGAGCCTAAGGGACGTGTTCTTGTCGCTCGGCAAGATGGCCGGCGTCAACATGGTCTTCGACGGAGCATTCACCGACCAGACGATTTCCATCGAGCTCCATGACACCTCCTTCGAAGAGGCGCTCCGCTCTCTTTGCCAAGTCAGCCAGAACTTCTTTTACGTGCAGAGTGAGAACATCGTAACCATCGTTCCCGACACACCCATCAAACGACGAGAGTACGAGAAGCAGATTATGAAGACCTTCTATCTGTCTTCTGCGGACGTCAAGGAAACCATCGATCTACTGCGAATCGTGTTGGGAGCGCGTCGCGTAGCGCCGCACACGGCAACGAATGCTCTTACCATTGTCGACACGCCCGAAAAGGTCGCCGCCGCCGAACGTATCATCACGACCATCGACAAGAGCCGAGCGGAAGTCGTAGTCCACCTGGAGCTACTGGAGGTGAACCGGACCAGCTTGGAGGAGTACGGGATCCAGCTTCGCTCCGGGATCGAGGGAGTCGAGGGCATCACGGTCGGCGTGTTTCCTCAACAAAGCACGACCTTGGACGGGTCACCCTACGACGCCTCGAATGTTTCTGTCGCTGGTCTTCCGGGAGCCGTCGTCCAACTCTTGCGCATGGACGGAGATACGAGGATCCTAGCGAATCCACGGCTCCGTGTGATCGACGGCCAGACCGCGACGGCTCAGTTCGGCGAGCGTGTCCCCATTCCCATCACCACGTTCACGCCCATCGCGCAGGGGGGCATCGCTCAGCAGCCGGTCACAACGTTCGAGTACCAAAACATCGGAGTGAACATCGAGGTCACACCAAGGACGCACCACAACGACGAGGTGAGCTTGCAACTCCGCGTGCAACTCGACAACATTTCCGGAACGACGCTGCAGGGTCTACCGACATTCGGTAACCGATTCGTGGACACGCTGCTCCGCTTGCACGACGGTGAAACTTCCCTCCTCGCAGGACTCATCCTGACCGAGGAAAGAACCAGCATGACCGGCATACCGGGATTGGCGAGCGTGCCGGTTCTAGGACGCCTCTTCGCCGCAAACAAGGATGAAGCCAGAGAAACGGACATCGTCTTGATCCTTACTCCACGGGTCGTGAGGCGTGCCAATCTGACATTGGATGACCTTCGGTCCTATATCGTCGAAGGTGGCACGAGCGGTGGACTTCTCTACGAAGCGCCGGTGCCAGCGCCGAGGAATCCGCGCCCCGACGAGGAGAAGAACCCCTGAGCCGACGCCGGCGAAGGAGGGGCCGGCGAAGCGCTTCTAATAAAGGGACCGCTGCCGGCGACGCACCGGCTCCGACCGAATCCGAGCCGGGAAACGGTCCAAGTACAGTCGGCCGCCTCGTCCGCTTTCTCGTTCCCACTCTCATCATGGCCGGCGCTCTAGCCGGTATTTGGTACGTCTCCCAGCAATCGGGGACTTCCGACTGGTCGGCGCCCCCCGCCTCCGACCTCAAGGCCGCGCCCGACTTCACGCTGAACGATCTGGACGGCCAAGCGGTAACCCTGTCGAGTTACGCCGGCAAGGTGGTGATTTTGGACTTCTGGGCCACTTGGTGTGCGCCGTGCCGCTACGAAGTACCTCACCTCGTGGAGCTCCAAGAACGTTTCGGCGCTCGAGGGCTTCAGGTACTCGGTGTTACGCTGGATCGCGCGCAGACAGCGGGGGACGTGATTCCGTTCAGCCGCAGATACTCTATGAACTACCCTATCCTGTGGGCGGAGATACCTGTTCTAGAAACCTACGGCGTCCTCTCAATTCCCGTCACCTTGCTCATTACGCGGGACGGAAAAATCTATCGGCGTTTCACGGGGTTCGGTGGGAATACCGCCGACGAGATGACGAGGTCCCTGCAGGAACTTTTCTAAGCCGCCTTCGCCGCGGGAGTCGAACAGCGACTCGGGGCGAGGTAACGGGTCAAGTGGCAAGCTTGAAGGTGAGTGGGACCCGGCAGAGAAGCAGTTCGTCTCCATCTTGAATTGGAGAGAGCACGCCGGTGGAGAGTTTCTTTCCGTTGACATAGGTGCCATTCATACTGCCGATCTCTTCGGCGATGTAAAAGGAACCCTGTTTGTTCACCAGCCGTGCGTGGCGCCGGCTGACATTGCGATTGACATCCTCTTCGGTGAGATCCACTTCGGGACGGTGCCCGGTAACCGAATCGTATCGACCGAGTAGCACTTCATCTTTATAGACGTGATACATCTTGCCGCTGTTCTTCGCGACGAAGTAAGCGCGGGCCGTCTCCTTCGAAGGTATGGTCGGCGTGGGCGGTGCTTTGGAAATTCCCTCTCCGGTTGGGACCTCCGACTGTGCTCCATCCCGAGAAACCATCATGAGCTCGAGTTGCTCGGAAAACTCCCGCATCCTCATGGAGTACTTGCGGAGCATCCGAACCGCGATCTCCGGGTTGGACCGAATCATCTCCCCGAAGGTCTGGCTGTTGATAGTAATCAGGTCCGCATCTTCGAGAGCTTCGGCGTCCGCGGTCCTTGGAAGGCGCTCGAGGACCGACATCTCGCCAAAGAAATCGCCCTTTTCTAGAACGGAGATCGGAGCCTTCTTCCCGGCGATGACCTTCTGGATAGACACCCTTCCCGTTTGGATGATGTACATCTCGTCGCCCTCATCTCCCTCTCGGAAGATGTAGTCCCCCTTACCGTAGTGAGAGAGGAACTTGGCGAACGGGTTCGCCTTCTCCGACATAAAACCTTCGCCGCCTCGTTGGAATGAGCCCTAGACCCTTAGCTGTGAGCAAGATAGCACGAGGCCCCCGCCTTGTCAACCAGAGGCGTTGAGCAGTTGCCAGGGCGGCATGCCGATTTGACGTCGGAACCATCCCATGATATCCTCCGCGGATTGTTTTGAGCTAACAGAGTCCTTCCACCGGGGCTTTATCAGCAAAAAGGCGCCGCAGCGATGCAGCTCTGGTCGAATTGAAACCATGGCTCAGGACACTCAGTCAGACTACAACCAAAGATTGAGAAGGGTCTTGGATGTTACCAAGGCCTTCCGTTCCATCATCCACCTGGACGTGTTGCTCGACACGATCGTCCAGACTGCTGCAGAGACGGTGGGTACCGAAGCAGGATCTATCCTGCTCATGGACGAGCATCAGAAACTCTGCTTCCACAGCGCCTACGGGACCAAAGCCTCCAAGGTCAAGCCCCTGGTCGTGACGCCGGGGGAAGGGATCGCCGGTTGGACCGCTAAGACGAGACGCGCCGCCCTGGTCAACGACGTCACTAACGACTCTCGGTTCGACCACCGTTTCGACGAATCCACCGGCTTCACCACGCGCTCCGTACTGTGTGTGCCACTACTAATCGAGCATCGTGTCATCGGCGTGCTGGAGCTGGTCAACAAATGCGACAACGCCCCCTTCGGCGAGCAGGACCAGAACATTCTCTTCAACCTTGCCGACCAGGCCGCCATCTCCATCGAGCACGTGCGCCTTCGGGACGCGCAGAACAACTACTCGACGCACGTCATCGAAATTCTAATCGGGGCGATGGATACCCATGTGCCGGCAAAAGCAGGGCACGCCCGCCGTGTCGCTCGCTACGCCAACTTGGTTGGACAAGGCCTGGGACTCAACGAGGGAGGGCTCAAGACTCTCTATTTCGCTGGCCTTCTGCACGACATCGGTTTGCTCAAACTAGATGCTTTCGGGGAATGGACTCGCGAGCGAATCGAGCTTCACCCGGTGTTCGGCTATGAGCTGGTCAAGGACATCATTTTTTGGAAAGAGATGGCGCCGTTCATCCTGCACCACCACGAACGCTGGGATGGACGCGGCTATCCAGCAAAGCTGGAGGGCGCGGCGATTCCGCTCGGGGCCCGGATTATCGGCGCGTGCGAGGCCTTTGACATCATCACCAGCAAGTTCTCGTACAAATCACCCCTGCCTTACGAAATGGCGCTCCGCGAAATGGATGCTCACTCGGGAACTCAGTTCGACCCTGAAGTGGTCGGAGCCATCAAGGCTCAGGTTCAGGAAAAGGACACCATCGAGAAAACGCCCTCCCCTCCGCCAACCAAGGATTGACCGGGTCCAGACTAGACCAGTCTAGAAATGCGGCTTGGTGGTGCCTTCGGACGGCACCACTTGCAGAACGTCGCGCTTACTCACCTCCTGCAGCAGGGTTACCAGGTAGGCGTCGAAGCGGTGGGCAATCTGTATTAAGCCGGGGATACTTTCGCACTTGAGGATCTCTACGAAGAAGAGCTCGAAGCCCGCCCAGTCTCGATACATCAGATACTTCAGCGAAGTCTCGTAGAAGTCCGCAACAATTTGCTTGAGCTCCTGCGCCAACTTCTCCTCTCGCGTCTGCTGAAAGGCGTGAACTGTCCTCAACATGTTCACCAACGAATCTCGCAGCGCGCGCGATTGTTCGAGCTTATTCGCGAAGTGATCGAAAACCGTCTTCCCCTCTAGTTCCGGATCGAAGACCTGTGCCAATTGAATCACCGACTGCTGGAAGCAATCGCGGAGAATGCCGTGGGAGTTCTCGATACGCATGTAGACAGTGTCCGCCTGGTTGTAGAAATAGAGATCGGAAAGCTCGGAGTGAATGACCTTTCTGAGCTCCAAGGGTATGCAGTAAACGAAACTATCGAGCGTTTCTTGCAGGGTGGTGTTTAGAAGAAGGGTCGGTGCGGTGCGTTGGATCGATTCTAGCATGGTGCGCGCTTCGGAAGTGATTAAGGAGAAGATGAGCATCGTCATCCTGAGCTCAGCAGGTTTTCGCTTCTTGGGATCGGCGAACTCCAAGTAGTGGATTAACCGGAAGAACTCCAGACACGCCTTGGCGACGAGGCGGCGCACGTCCTTATCCTCGATTCGGTAGATGAGCTCGGAAACGGCTTCGCTGGGAATACGGTCGTAGGCAGGCTTGAACTTCTTGTCCATCAGAAGGGACAGGTGCTCGTCTCGCCGGATCTCACGGTAGATCAGGCGGCCGACGCTTTGAAACGTGGCATAGGGTACCCGAGACAGCTTGGTCAGCTCGGAGAGGATGACGTAGAGGTCCTCGAAACCTTCTCGCAAAAGTGTGAGGCCCGCTTGGGGACTGCTTTGGTGAAGCAGCCGCGCGATATAGGGATCGGTAACGTCGTCCGCACGCAGGAAGTTCTCCACGTACTTGTCGAAGCGCTCCTGGTTGACCCGGTCCTCGCTCGCCAGAAGGGTGCACAGCTGCGTGACGCGGTGAACGGCGGCGGCCACCAACGATACCTCCTCATAGAAACTCCGAAGGGTGAGGGCGTTGCCGGAATCGGGGAACTGGGGTTGGTTGCTCACCCGAAAATAACGCTCGAAGCTCTTGAGCCACATCTCGAGCTCGAAGAGGTACTCGAGCCGCTCCGACCGGCCGAGGTCCTCGATCCAGTGGGACATCTGGCCGATCAGGAACTCTGACCTATCGGACACACTACCCTCCCGCGGGGTGAGGCGCTAAGCTCCTTCAGTATGGATACTTACCTTGGATTTTATCATGGCCAGTAGGCCCACGAAAGTGGCGGCGGGGAGCATGGACGGTGTAGCCGAAATCGGGTAAAATAGTTATGTAATCCTGAAAAAATCGGAGATTCCCGGACAGGGATGATGAGCGACGACGCGTGAGAGCGTCCTCACCGTCTCCGTCCAAGTCAGGAAATGTCGAAACCCTGTATTGTCTGCGTGGACGAAGAGCCGGCGCGGCTCGGGCGTTTGGCCACCCTCGTCGAGCAAAAGTTCGGAGAAACCTACCAGCTTCGGTGTTATTCCTCGTCCGAGGAATGCCTGGAGGGACTGGTCGCGAGGGCAGAAGGGAATCCCTCCGTTGCCTCCGTTGCCTCCGTTCCTCTCGTCTTGTGTGACGAGTCGCTGCACGCCCTCATTGTCCAGCTCGAGCAGCATCCCGTGCCCGTAGCTAACGTCGTCCTGGTTCGCAGTGGCTGGGAATTCGGGCCGCTCGTTGATGCCATCGAGCGCCAGCTGACGCGGCAAGACGAATCCGCCGTAGGCTCGGCGGCCCATCAACACGCAGTAGAAAAGAAAAATGCTTCGCTCGAAGCCTTACATCAAATCGGCGTGGCGCTCGCTTCCAGCTTCGATATCGATTCGATCCTACGCCAAATTACGCGAGCCGCCTTGTTGCTGCTGGGCAACGTCCCGGTGGACGTCTTCTATGCAGGGTCCCGTAAGATTAACTCGCAGCCGAGATGGCTCCCGCCTACGCCCACCGCGGGACACCTGTCACAAGACGACCGGACAGCGCTCGAACAAAGGGTCACCGCCTTGGCCGATGATGATACGGCTCATGATTCAGCGACGGAGGCCTTCGAGTCTCGACGCCCTGACGGGCGCATCGATATGGGACAGATCATCCCCATCGCCCAGCAGGAGAACGTCCTCGGACTGATCGTCGTCGAGTCCAGTCGGTCACTAAGTCCAGAGGACTTGGGGCTCCTTTCCATCCTTAGCCTGCAAGCCGCCACCGCACTCCACAACATCCACATCACCCAAGAACGCATACACTTCGAGCGACTGTCGGCGGTGGGTCGCATGATCGGGTCGGTCGTTCACGATTTCAGAAGCCCTCTGACCGCCGTGCGCGGCTACGCGGGAATGCTAGCCTCGCTCACCGTCTCAGAAGAACACCGAAAAGAGTACGCGCGCCTCATCGTCGAAGAATGCGATCGTCTGGGAGGCCTGACCGACGAGCTGTTGGAGCTTACCCGGGGAAGCCGGACCAAACCGGTAATCCGGAGAGTGGATCTGGCAGATTTCTTCCGGGACCTCGAACCGTCCCTCGAGGCTCAGTTCATGGACAGCGAGGTCCGCCTAAAGGTCGAGCTCGGATACCGAGGCCCGGTGTCCCTGGACTCGGCTCGCATGACCCGGGCGATCCTAAACGTGGCCGCCAATGCTCGTCAGGCGATCGATGGCGAGGGGTCGTTCGCCATCCGCTCCAAGCAAGATCTCGAGCACGTGGTTTTGGAATTCGAGGACACCGGCTGCGGTATTCCAGACGACGTCCGCCACCGGATCTTCGAGCCCTTCTTCTCCTATGGCAAAGCGCAAGGCATCGGGCTGGGGATGTGCATCATCCAGCGAATCGTACAAGAGCACGGCGGTCAGACGGTACTGAGCAGTCAACCGGGAGTCGGAACGGTCGTGAAGTTCTTACTTCCTCTCGAAAGGGTTGGTGAGGCAGAGTCTTCGAAAAACATAGCGGACGTTGAGCATTCCACGGCCGCGATGACTCGTGGCCGCCGTTCATAGGGCGCTGCCGCGGTCTGTTTTCTTGCAACTCCGTGTTCTGGCGCCCCTCACTAGTTCCCGTTGTAGCAACTCTCAGGAAGCTTCACTCAACTTCTGGAGGAGTTTCTGATGAAAACCCCCGAAGCTGCCGTTCGACATCCCCAAGACGACATCTCCGTCGCCGAGCCGTTGACTCAGGAAGTCCACGATCTCCTCGACCTCGGGGATGAACCAAGCCTCGACCCCTCCGGCACTCAGCGCTTTCACCACGTCTTCCTCCGAAAGCTCTTGCTCCGACGTCAGGCGCCTACTCGAGTAGACGGCTGCCAAAACCACTCGGTCCGCAAGACCCAGAGCTCCGGCGAACTCGTCCTGGAAAACCTGGCTCCGGGCCGTGTAAGACCGCGGCTCGAAAACCGCCCATACCTTCCGGCCCGGCCAGCGCTGCCGAGCAGACTCCACAGTGTGGCGGATCGCCGTCGGGTGATGGGCGAAATCGTCGACGACGGTGACGCCCCGCTGTTTTCCGCGAACTTGCAGGCGTCGGGCGACGCCCTGGAAAGAGTGCAAACCGGCCGCGACCTCCTCCGCACTCAAGCCCAGGCGATGGGCGACCGCAATAACAGCGAGGGGGTTTTTCAACGCGGACGCCCCCCAGAAGGGACCGGCCATGGACGCGTACCGCTTACCCTCGTGCCATACTTCGAAACGGCTTCCCCCTTCATCGACCTTAATCTCACGTGTCTCCCAAGTGGCGGCACGACCCACCGCGAAGGTCTCCACCGGACAAAAAGCGCGCTCGGCGATCTCTAGCGCGGTCCGACTCTCCGCTCCGACTACCAACAAACCGCCCCGGGGAATCAGATTGACCAATCGGCTAAAGACAGTCACGACCGAATCGAGATCGGGGTAGATGTCGGCGTGGTCATACTCGACGTTACCGAGTACAACTAACTGAGGAAGGTAGTGAAGAAACTTCGGCCCTTTATCGAAGTAGGCGGTATCGTACTCATCTCCTTCGATGACGAAGTTCTCTCCGGGCGCCAGTTGGTAGCTCTTACCGAAGTTGAGCGGGATGCCACCCACTAAGAAACTGGGATCACGCTTGGCGCTTTGAAGGACCCAAGCCATTAACGACGTTGTCGTGGTCTTACCGTGTGTTCCCGCCATCACCACCGGGGACCGCTCCTGCAAAAATAAGTCCTTCAAGACAGCCGGCATCGAGGTGTAAGGCAGATTCCGATCCAGAACTTCTTCGAGCTCAGGGTTACCTCGAGAGACGGCGTTTCCGACCACGACCAGGTCGACGTCGGCGGCAAGGTTGTCCGAACGGTATGGAGAGTGAACGGGTATCCCGAGCTCGGCCAGCATCTCGGACATCGGTGGGTAGATGTCTTCGTCGGAACCCGACACCCGGCAGCCCTTCTCTTTGAGCATGCCGGCGAGAGACGCCATCGCCGTGCCGCAGATACCGAGTAGGTGTATCCGGGCTCCATCAGGCATCGGGGAGCCGATGCTCAAACGACCGCCCCCTCCAAGAGACTGAGTCCGTTCTCGTCGACTCGAGCTCGGACCCCGAAGGGTAGAGTCTGGGCGGCAGAAACGGAGTGCCCGGAGGGAAAACCGGATAGCACCGGTACCCCCAATTGCTGGGTGGCATCCTTGAGCACTTCATCCAATTCGTACCCTTGTGAAGGGTGCTGTTCACAATTGGGCATCTCGCCAAAAACCAAGCCCCGAACACCCTCCAACTTTCCAGCCAACCGGAGCTGCTGCAACATGCGGTCGATTTGATAAGGCTTGACCGACGTGTCCTCGAGAAAAACGATGGTGTCAGAGAAGCTGGGTAGATACGGTGTACCGACCAAAGCGGCAACCAGCGAAAGACAACCTCCCAATAATATTCCCTCTCCGGCACCGGGGTGGAGAACTCGCACCGACGCGGAGAGCCGTCCTGCAGGTTCCGAATTACCGAGGATTCCGAGAAGGTTTTCGACGTCGTATGCGGACTCCCCTCTCGCCATCTGCTGCGCCACCATCGGGCCGTGGAAGGAGACCATGCCAGCCTGTCCCGCCAAGAAGCACAGCAGGGCGGTGGGATCGCTGGCACCGAGAAGGATCTTTGGATTGGCCTTCAGACGATTCGGGTCCAACCGTTCCAGCAACTCCAGGCTGCCATATCCACCGCGCGCACAAAAAATGGCGGCCACCTCCGGATCTTCCCAGAGCTCGACGAAATCGGCCGTGCGCTGGGAGGCATCGCCCGCTGTGAATCGGGAGCGAGCATAAAGCGAGCTCCCGAGCCGAGTACGAAACCCAAGCCGGGCGAGCTCCTCCAAGCCCCTCTCCATGAACTCGGCCCGCACCGGACTTGCCGGCGCGATGACGCCGATTGTTGCCGGCGGCTTCAGAGCAGGTGGTTTAAGCATGGATTCGTCGAACGGTTTCGTGAAAACGGCGTGCAGCTTTGAGGCGGTCGAAATCGGCGGAGCCTATTTTGTCTCCTCCGTGCCATCTCTTGCATTGGCTTGGACAAGGGCCTGCAGTTTGTGGCGAACGCGAGCGTTCACGGCCTTGCCGTCCACGATCTTTCCCGTAGCCTGGAGGCGGGCCATCGTTCCTTTCATGACCGCTCCCATGTCCTTCGGTCCCTGAGCCTCGAGTTCCTCGATGACTCCCGCCACAGCCGTTTCTATCTCACCTGCTGAAACGGGCTCTGGCAAGTAGGACTCGATCCACACCTTCTCCTGCCGCTCTTTTTCGGCAAGATCGGCTCGGCCACCTTTTTCGAATTGCTCGATAGCCTCCGCGCGTTGCTTGAGTTGAGTCTTGAGCACCAGGATGGCATCTTCTTCAGAAAGAGCGGACCTTTTTTCGATTTCCTTATTCTTGAGGGCGGCCTTCATCATGCGGAGAACCGACAGCCGAGCTGGCTCCTTGGCCTTCATGGCCTGAACCATATCCTTTTGGATTTGCTCGACTAGATCCATGGAGCACGAAACCTCTTGTTATTGTTGCGGGCTTCTTAGACATTACCACAGATGTGAATGCCTCGGCACATTATGGGCGCGGGCCGTTTATAATGTGCGCCACGCTGTAGGCATCCTCAGGAGGTCACGATGAAACAATGTTCCGTCGTCATGGCTCTTACGGTGGCGCTCGCCACCTTTGGGCTACCAAGCGGAGCTCGGTCCGCTCCCGTCCAAGCCAAGGAGCTCGATTCCCCTCGTTCCGCTTGGCTGAGAACCACCGGCCCCCTCCGCGAGACGGTCGAAGGCCACGTCGGGGAATACAAGGCTTTCATGAACCTGGCCAAGACCGAGCTGAGTTTCGTCTCCGAGGCGATCAAGATCGCGCGACAAGCCGGCTATCGGGAGCTACGAGAGGACTCCGATCTCGTTCCCGGCGCGCGTCTCTACGATGTGAATCGTGACCGGACTCTCGCACTGATCGTCGTCGGGCAGGAGGATATGCGTAACGGATTTAGAATCGTGGGTGCGCATATCGACTCCCCGCGGATCGAGGTAAAACCACGTGCCCTCTATGCGGCCGAGGAGTTCGCGCTCTTTCAAACCAACTACCACGGTGGCATCAAGACATACCAGTGGACCAACATCCCATTGGCGCTCATGGGCAGAGTCGACAAGAAAGACGGCACGACGGTTCAGATCTCGTTGGGAAACGAGCCGGGAGAACCGATCTTCATCATCCCTGATCTCTCACCCCACGTCGACCGAGATCTGCGGGAGCGTAAGAACCGTGACGTGATCGCTCACGAGGAACTGGATCCATTGGTGGGTCACGTACCCAAAGAAGGCGAAGACCTGAAAGCGGTGATCAGCTCATTTCTCAAATCGACCTACGACATTGACGAAGATGACTTCGTCTCAGCAGAACTGGCATTGGTTCCGGCGTACCCGGCCCGCGATGTCGGCTTCGACAGAGGCTTGATGGCGATTTACGGCCAAGACGATCGTCTATCAGCCTATGCGGCGCTCCGCGCCATCATAGACACCGACGCCCCTCGCTTTACAGGAATCGCCTTCCTCGTCGACAAAGAGGAGACCGGGAGCTTCAACAACACCGGCGCCAGGTCAACCTACCTCGTGGATCTCATGAGCCGCCTCATGGCGACGAAGATGGCCGACGCATATCGGGAACGTTGGCTTCGCCAGTCGCTGCGAGCCACCAAGGCGATCTCGTCGGACGTGAATCCTGGGATCAACCCCCTTTGGCCTTCGGTTTGGGAGCCAACCAATGCTCCGCGGCTCGGCTACGGCGTCAACCTCAAGCTGTACGGTAGAGGGTTCAACGCGAACTCGGAATACATTGCCTGGATGAGAGACCTGCTCGATGGCGGACAGATCCCTTGGCAGACGGCTACTTACAAGGTCGGACGGGCCGGTGGGGGGACGATCGGCGTATTCCTTTCGGACGATAACATGGAGGTCATCGACCTCGGCGTCCCGGTGCTATCGATTCACACGCCATACTCCATCAGCTCCAAAATAGATGTTTACTACCTCTACCGTGCAATGCTGGCTTTCTTCTCCAAGTGAGGCAAGCGGCTCGGAGCTAGCGCGAAGGCGCGTGTTGGCCGCCAAAATAGGTTGTTGCCAATCCGGAGCTAGCCAGGCGGCGGGGTGGAGTCCCCGCGAGCACTGGCAGATACTCTACTCGGAGTCCGAGTCGCTTGCGTTCGAGTCGATGGAATCCGAGACGCCGGAATCGGTCGACACCGCGGACGACTGCGCCAGACCTATCAGGCGACCGATCCCCTTCGATAATTTGTCCAACTCCGGGTAATCCTTTCGGTAGAGAAGGGGTGGCTTCTCACCCCGCCCAAAAGCCTTCACATCTCGAGCGAGCTCAGACACTGGTCTTACGGTCAGGTGCCTCGCCAGAACCACAGCGGTATAAGCCCACCCCACAATAAGTGGCAAGCCAGCAAGAACTGCGACCAGCGCAGAGTTGGTTCTCAGGGCGATGATCGCCAGAATGGACGTCACGATCAATCCAACGCCGGAAAGAACTAGGATGAATTTCGTCTCCCAGCTGAGCAAAGCATACTGCTCCGCTGCTCGAGACATGAATGCCTCCGCGGCACGGCGGGAATTCGCCAATTGGGCCAGTCGGCCCCTGACGGAACTGGCGAACGGCTCCGGCTCGGGAACCAACAGCGGTGCCTCCGCGACCGGAGCCAAGGTAGCTGCTTCTCCCGCGAAGTATCGAGTTTCGTCTACTTCACCCTCACCCGCGGGTGACTTTCCACTACCACTCAACACGACGGTGGCGGAGCTTTCCTCCGATTCGGCCAACTCAGTAGGCCCCTTGGCCAGAACGACCGTCCCCGAGCTTTCCTCTGACTCGGCAAAATCAGTAGGCTTGGCAAGGTCCTTGGCCAACACAACAGTCTGGGAGCCGTCATTGACGTCGGGCGAACCTGGCGAGTCTGGGGCTAGCATGACGGTCTGGTCCGCCGTGGGTTCGCCTTCAGCCAGAACCACGGTCGCATCGTCGTGACTCACGCTGGCTTCACCTTGGGCCGGCTCACCGGTTCCGGGCGCGACGGTCTTGTCTGTTTGGTGAGCCGGCAAGATGATGGTTGGATCTTCACTCTCCAAGGTTTCCGGCTCGAGATCCGCCGGTGAGCCGTCTTCTTGGAACGCGATCTCGAGGCCACCCAACCGGATGGCGTCACCGGCTCGGAGCAAACGCTCGTCGACCTTCTCCTCGTTCACCCACATCCCGTTGCGACTTCCCAAGTCGACGAGCCTTACGCCATCCGGGCCAGGCTCGATGCGGGCGTGCCGGCGGGAGAGCTTCTGGTTCACGAAGAACAGATCACAGTTGGGGTCGCGGCCGATGACGATCGCCGAATCGCCGATCTCGTGACTCGTCGTCCAGTCACCGTTGGTGATGATAATTCGTTTTCCCACACCGAGATCTCCGGCTGCCCGGACCGCCGAAGCAAGCTCGCGGTACGGTACTCGATTGAGGCACGGTGGATCTAAACCGAAGCGAGGCACGAAATCAACCGACGCCTGGCGGGTCCTCTCGTGGCAACCACCTATTTGGGCGTCCAGCACGGTGGGAAGTAACGCCTGGCAAGGGGGCGCCAGGCTAAGCCGTCACTGGCCGAGTTCGCGGAGTTTCCACTCCGCCAGCGGCGTCACCCGCGGGCCGTCGTTCGATTGGACGGTCGCCTCGGGAAATTGAAGCGCCTCTCGGAACATACGGGCAGCCTCGGCTTTCTCCTCGAGCCGCTGATAGCAAACCCCGGTATAATAGTAGACCGTCCCCTGTGATATCCCCGGCTCGGCAGGGAGCGTTATCCGAGGCAGGTGCTCCTTGAGGGCCGTTTCGTAGTTTCCCAGCGCCATGTGACAAAGCGCCAGATTGAGGCGCGCCAGTGGCTCGCTCGACGGCTCCACAACCAGCCGATGCCTGAGATCGATGATCGCCTTGTTGTAGAGGAACCCAGCTCGTTTCATAGGAATCTCCAACGGCGTCGTGCCCACGGAGATTTGCGCATCCCGAGAAGCCCCCTGCCTCTGGAATCTTATCGACAAGGTGTCACCCGGCTCTTTCGCCGCGACTTTCTGCAATAGTGTCAGCGTATCCTCGATCGGGTCGCCGTCGACATCCACGATCATATCCCCGAGTTCGACACCAGCTTGAGCGGCCGGTCCGTTGGAACCAACCTTGAGTACGGTGGGCCCGCCGCTGAGGAGAGTGTCTACGCTTTGAAGACCGATCCAGCTACCGTGGATTGGAGTCGAGCCGGACAGCAACTCCACGAAAGCGGGCATCGCTGCACGATCGAGATAGTTGAGAGCATAGGTATCCGGCGCGGTGGACCCCGTGGCCAGCAGGTTGAAGACGACGTCCTTCGTTAACTTTTGTGCTGGGACGTAACCAACCAACAAGGCTTCTACTTCGAGCGACTCGCCGACCTTGTCCGACAGATCGCGAACCCGCTCCGGGTCTGCCTGTGAATGATCCCCGGCGACCTCTTTGGACACGAACGTCATGAGCCCGTCCCGCCCCAGGAGGTCCATCGCCTGTTCAGTCGACACCTGTATGAGATTCATCGCCGTGAGCTTCTGAAGCTCTACTGTTACATTCTTCCGAACGTCGTCCAGATCTCGGTCCGAAACTCCGGGTTCGGCGACTATGCCGAAAAAGGCGAGGCTCGGGCGAATCGGGCATTCCAGTGACAAGTCCTCGTCCTTGCTCAGGTCGATGTCTTCGACGTACTTACCGGTCGGGTGCTTGACCTCTACGCGATGAGGACCGGAACAGACCCGGCTGAGGTCGAGGGGCGTGTTGCCCTTGTACTCTCCATCGATGAATACGCGCGCGCCGTCCGGGTTGCTGGTCAGCCTCAACTGCCCAATCGAATCCTCCAGCCGGATGATCTGAGCCGTATAGTCCTTGGGCTCTTCGGCCTCGAACGCGATCTGTACCGATTCATAGCAGTCCCGGCGAAACTGTATGGTGTGCCGACCGACCGGAAGCGCGGCCAGATCAAAAGGCGCGGAAAGCTGCTCGACGTCGTACGCGGCGGGCATGAAAGTGCGAAGGTCACGAGGGAGGTTCCCGGCGGTCTTTCCGACGAGCTCGTCGTCGACCCAGACTTCGACGTCGGAAGGCTGGGTGATGATCGGAAGCTTGGCGCTGTTACGAATCAGTGTTACGTCGATAGTCCTAGTCTCGCCAGGTAGAATATTCACCTCTTCTCTGGAGATCGGATCGTGCCCTACGAGCTCGATGTCTACCGCTGCCAAACCGGTATGCACCTCGACCGGGAAGAAATTGGTGATTCCCACGAAGTCACCATTCACGGTAACCCGGGCTCCAGCAGGTTCAGAGTTCACGGCGATGTACCCGACCAACTGCTTCTTCTGATCTTCGAAGAAGTCGATAATTTTCGGCGAGAGCTCTTCCTGATCGAGGCCGTAGCGGGGATTGGCGAGAATGAGCTGCCGGAAGTCATCGGCCGCCCCTTGCTGCTGGCCGGCATTGAAAGACGCCCGCGCCCGGTGCTCGAAGCATTGTTGCTGCAACCCCTTCAATTCGTCTGAGACTTGCTCCCGCATGCGTCGCTCGTCATCGATCGCCTGGATGATTTGAGAAAGGAATTCGATGGACTGCGACTGCCGCTGCGGATCCTGAAACAACTCCATCGCTTCGGAGTATTGCTGCGAGAGCTGGAACAGGAGCTCCTGGTCCCCGACCGAGACTTCTTCTTGGATCGGCGCCAGGCCGAGCATCGCGAGCGCGGCAAGCACCAGTAGTGGGTGTCTACCGAGTCTATTTGAACCGGATAACCGTCTTCGCCTTATCATCGTAAACATAAAGGGCTCCAGAGCCGTCCACATCCAACGTCGTGGGCTTGCCGAGCGCACCACCGCCCAAATTGCTGGGGGACAGAAGCGCGACGAACTGGTACGAGGGATCGAAAACCACCACTTGTCCCGAGTCTTGGTCGAGGAGATAAATATACCCGGCCCCTCCAACCGCGACATCGACCGGTTTCTTGAGATCCCATTTCGCGCCGCGTTTCTGCAGGCGGGCGGTCCGGACGCCATCGGGAGTAAAGACCTCCACACTCCGATCCTTCTTGTTCATGATCATGATATTTCCAGAGCTATCGACCTCCAGAAGGAGCACTTCCCGAGGTGTCGAGTCGGGGAACGGACCCTTGACGGTCCCGCTGGGATCGAAACGAAGTACTTTACGCTGGCTCTCGTCGTAAACGTAGAGGTCGCCGAACCGATCCCTGGTCGCCGCCGCAATCTTCTCCAATGGCTTCGGCCCCTTCTCGTCCGGGACCTTGAGCACCGTGGCACGGCCACCGATGATCACCGCTTTCTGGTTCGCTACCACGAGGGTGCCCTGGGGGTCGATCGATAGCGTCTTTGGGGCGGCCGCAGCCTGGGTGCCGGTGAGCTTACCGGTGGCATCGAAGGTAGCGACTCGCTTGTTTCCCTTCTCCAATACGTGGATACCGCTCGGAGACAGACGCACCGCCAGTACGTCCTTGAATTTTTGAACCTGAGGACGGAAAGTGGCATCTTTTTGAAAGGAAATCGGCCGGCCGAACCGAGGATTAGCATAGACCCGGAACACCAGCGTCAGCAGATCGAGTGCCTCGGTAGCCTCGGCGGCATCGGGATACTCGTTTCGTGCCCGTTGTAACTCGAGCATCCCCTGAAACGGATCGCCCAATCGCACCGTACTGCGACCGATAGCCACCTGGGCAGCGGGAGCTGAGCTCGAGTTGGCGTGCTCACTGACCACCTGGGAATAGACGTCCACCGCCTCCTGCCACCGTCCCAAACGTTCGAGGGCGAGACCAGTCGCGGTAAGGGCGGCAGGAACGAACTCGCTCTGCGGGTAGAGGCGGATCACGCGTTGAAAATTTGCCATCGCGTCGTCCAGGCTCTTGCCACTGCGGTCGGATCGAAGAGCCACCAGCCCTAGGTGAAGGTACGCGCCGGGGGCTTTGTCGCCTGTCGGATAGCGTTGCAATAGGGCGTCGAAGTTCTGTCGCGCCTTATCGAAATCCTTCTCGACATCCAAGTAGTACTGGCCGATGTGAAGCATGGCGTCATCCGCATAGTCGGTGTCGGCCATCGAAGTGACGATGATTTGAAAATCGTTAAGGGCCTGCTTGTACCGCTCCTGGTCGTAAAACTGCAGACCGCTCTCCAAGTGCTGGCGGGCGATATCTGAAGACCCTCCCTGGGCCGAGGCGGCCGAAACCGCACCGAGCCAGCTAAGGACAACGAACTCAGCTATGTAATTCATCCGCATGAAGAACCCTCTAGCGCCTCCGCCCGGTCACGTATTTGGTCTCTCCGAGCACCACATTTTCCTTATACTCTCTCGTTGCGCCCGGCCACTCGAACAGAAATGTATGTTGGCCCACCACGATCGCCTTGCTGTCGAACGGGGGAGCCTCGGTAGCGATACCGTCGACTATCAGGGTGCAGTTACCCGGGAACGCACGCACTGAGAACTTTGCCAACGCCGGCGCGTCGATGGTCGTCGTCTCCCCTTGTTTGATTTCCGCCGTGACCGTTCGGTTCAAGAACACATCGCGAGCGACTAGACTAACCTCGTACCGCCCCGGCATCAACTTGACCGAAGGCGAAGCGGACCCGCTGGCCACTGAACGGCCGCCTCGGACCACGGATAAAGGGTAAGCGCTTCGAACCAAGAGTGTGCCCGGCCTTCCCACTGGCGATAACACAATTTCGTTCGTGGACACCTCCTCGCCAGGCAGGATCTTGATGGTCTGCTGGACGAAGCCGGCTTTGTCGATGATCAACTCGTGCCCGTCAGCGGCCGGCACCTCCAGATCGAGCGGAGTCACTCCCGCTACCTCTTCACCGTCGAGATGGATCGTGGCGCCGGTCGGCTCCGTGCTGACGCTAAGGCTTCGCATCACCTGCTGCAGGGTCAGCTCGATCGGCGACAGCGGTTCCTCTCCCAGAACCAGCGTTGCCTGAGCACTCGAGTAGCCGGCGAGGCGTAGCTCGACCGAGACCTCGTCTTCCTCTTTCCCTTGGATAGGAACTTCTACGACCCCGATGTCACTCGTCACGCGGCCGGTATCGGCGCCATTGACTAAGATCAGGGCTCCCGGGGGGCTCCGAAGTCACACGAAGCGTCTGAGACACCTCTCGCGGACCCATGAGGTCAGGCAAGACGAACCACCCGAGCGAGACCACGACCACGGTGAGGAGCGTAAAAACCAGCGGCCAAACCAACGGGTTGCGCCGCGTTTTGAGAACGGTCGGAGGTTGCTCTGCCCCCATCTCGGTCGGCGGAACAATCGGTTCCTTGCCGGTGGCCGAATCTCGACCCTGCCCGTAGAGAAACTCGAACTCCCTCGATATCTCGGCGAGTTGTCTCGTCCTCTCGTCGGGGGTGGCCCGCCGCTCCTCCTCTTCCTGTTGAAGCTGCCGCAAGCCAGTCCGAAGAGCCTTGTGCGGGCCCTCGAGAGCGGGATTCTGCGTTACCAGAGTCTTAGCGAGCGGGACCACCTCGGTCCAGCGACCCGCCCGACGCATCGCCTCCAACTCGTTCAGCCGTTCCTGCAGCTCGGAGCTGGGGCGAGCCAGCGTCTTTCTGTAAACCTCCAAGAGTTTTTCGAGGTCTGTAGCCATTTCGCCGGCGCTCCGATACCGATCGTCGGGCTTTTTCGCCAAAGCCTTGGAGAGGATGGCCTCGATCTCTTGGGGAAGCTCCGGACTATTCCTCAGGATCTGTGGCGTGGGCTCGTTGACGATTTGGTACAAGATGGAAGTGGCGGATTCCGCCACGAAGGGCCGAGCGCCGGCGAGGATCTCGTAGAGAATACAGCCGGTGGAGAAGATGTCGGACCTCCCGTCGAGCTTCACGCCCCGGACCTGCTCCGGCGACATATAGTGGATCGTGCCCACCATCATGCCGCTCTTCGTGATCTGGGTCTCGCCCTCGATCCGCGCGATGCCGAAGTCCATGATCTTGACCGTGCCATCGTCCATCCATCGCACGTTGGATGGCTTCATGTCACGGTGAACGACCCGCTTCTGGTGAGCGTAGTCGAGGGCCTTGCAAAGCTGTATCGTGATGTCCAATGCCTCGGAGAAAGGGATGGTTTTTTCCGTGTGGATCAAGCCGGCCAGATCCGCGCCCTCGAGATACTCCATGACGATGTAGGGTTTTTCGTTGCCGCCGAAGTTCCCCAGTTCGTAGATGGTCACGATGTTCGGGTGTTGGAGCTGCGCCGCCGCCCGGGCTTCCCGCTCGAACCGCTCGCGAGAGTCCGCGTCGGCGAGGGCGTCCGAGGTCAAAGTCTTGATCGCGACGCTCCGGTTGAGTCGAGGGTCATAGCCTTCGTAGACGTAGCCCATTCCCCCACGGCCTACCCGCCTCAGGACTCGGAACTTGCCTATTCGTGGCTCGGGTGAATCCATGTCTTGGTGTCTATTCAGGAATCCGACGGTCGACCCAACCGTTCAAGAAGCACTATCATCTTCATTACCGCTGAAAGATAGCGCGATGGTAGTAATGTTGTCTTCTCCACCGGACTCGTTGGCCGCGTCGATCAGCTCACGAACGACTTCGTTCACTTGGAGCCCCCCAGCTTTCACAACCTCCAGGATTTCGCCGTCCTCTACCATGGACGTAAGCCCATCAGAGCAGATCAGCAACATGTCGCCGGCTTGAAGATCCAGCACCTGTAGGTCAATCTCTAACCCTTCCTTCCCTCCCAGCGCCCGAGTGACGACGTTGCGTAGTGGGTGGGTCCGCGCCTGCTCGCTATCGATGAGCCCCGACATCACTTGCTCGTTGACCCAAGAGTGATCGCTGGTGACTTGGCGAATTGTGTCGTCGCGAATTAGATAGACACGGCTATCTCCGACATGAGCGATGTGAGCTTGGTCTTTCTCGAGCAGAACCGCGGCAACCGTGGTAGCCATGCCCTCGCACTCCGCGCTTTCCTGAACCCTCTCCAGCAGCTTCCGGTTCGCAAAGCGGATGGCGGTCTTCAGGCGGTTTCCGCTCAAGGAGAGCTTTTCGTCGAGCCCGAAAGGCCACGTGATGTCAGCGTCAGAGCTGGTGAGCTTGATGAACTCTTCGATCGTTTCAGTTGCAAGCTCCGAAGCCACTTCCCCCGCCGCGTGGCCTCCCATCCCGTCGGCCACAACGTAAAGGCCTTCCTTAGCGTTGGCGCAATAGTTGTCCTCGTTCGACTTTCGCTTGCGCCCTACATCGGAAATCGAGCCGCAATCGACCCGCATACCCGAGGACACCTACTTTCTCCGGGCTTTGTCCGCCGCGGCGGTCGCCTGGGACACGTGCTGCTTTAGCTCTGGATCGTTAGGTAACTGCTGGAGCCCCGACTCATAGATGCGCCGGGCCCTGGTGGGAAGCCCGGACTTTTCAAGCAACTCACCGAGTTCCAGATAGAACTCCCTACGCTTAGGATCCTGTTGGATGGCCTTGTTATAGAGTTCCGTGGCCTGACGCGCCTTGGAACCATCGGTGGCCATGACCCGCGCCGCCGAACCCGTATAGAGTGCGCTCTCCGGAACCAGACGGCTGGCCTCGAAGAAGAACTTCATCGCCTCGTTGTAGTCCTTCAGCTCTTCGCGCATGGCGCCGTTCTTATAATACCGCTCTGCCTGTTCCTTGGGTGGCAACGATTCGCGGGCAATCTCTTGGTCGTACTCACGCCGCAGCTTCTCATCTCGAAGGTGGTTGTACGACTCGTTGATTCGCTGAATCGTCTCCTCCGCTTGCGTACGCTTCTCCGGATCTTGAAACCGATCGGGATGATTCTCGCGGGCCAGCTTCATGTACGCCTCTTTGATCTGAGAGCGGCTCGCTGTCTTCGGTACGCCAAGAATCGCGTAATAGTCCATGCCTTTACCTCTACGTCTCAGATCGTTTCAGCTGGGTAGCCTGACGCCGCACGGCCTCGGAGACGTTACGATCTGTTGCGAGACGCTTCAAGTCCCGAGCGGGTAGTCTAGGAAGAAGACGCATCGCGATCTCGACCGGCGTCAACGGGTTCTGGACCAATTCCTTTGCCACTTTGTATCGCTTGGTCCACTCTCTTCTCGCTCCGATTGCGCGTAGCACCTCGGAAGACACGTTTTTCATTGCCGCGAAGCCCTCGATTTCGGAGTCGGTGAGTTTCGGACTGCCGAGCACGGCAGAGTATACGACGCGGTTTCGGTCCCGAATCAACATGTTCCTGGTCTCTCGATCCCCTTTGAGGCCCTCCATCATTTTTTCGGCCGCGGTCATTCCCACCAGGCGCTGAAACACTGTGAGCTTGGATTGGAGCTCCTCCTCGCTGAGCTCCCCACCATCTCCATACTGGGCCACGGCATCCTCGATGGTCTTCGGTGGTGGCGCCTCCTCTTCGGGAGGTCCGGTCTCCAAATCCATCAACGCTTCGGGCTCCGCCGGTGGCAGGACCTCGGCCGGGGTCTCGGTCACACCAATCTTGAAGTCGTGCCGGAGCTCGGTGAGACGACGCCGCTGATCAGAAGTGAGGTTATTGCTCGCTTCCAGCGCTTCCAGCAAGGGCATGTGGCGGAGCACGCGGGTTTGATTGATAACCACGATTTCGAGCAGCTCCGCAGAAAGCCGCGGAGCCATCGCTCGGATGGCCTGGTCCTCAGTTCCCGGGTTTGTCAGGATCAGTTCGAGCAAGTCGGGATCTTCCAGCCGAGTACCGAAATACTCGAGCACTTTGGGGTTCGCCGAGGTATCTTTGAGAACGTTCTGCAAGTTCTCCACTTTGACTTGGCGTAGGCTAGCGTCCGCTTTGTCCCGTACCTCATCGTCGCGATCCCGAGTGAGGAGATACAGAAGCTCCAGCTGATCCATCGGCTTGAGCGGAAGGGCCCCGGCGGCCGCGGTCAAGCGGACATCGCGGGATACCCCACCCTTGCGAAACTGGTCAACTAACGGTGAAGCCATCTATACCCTTCAAGGGAACGGTTGCCGTCCGCCTACGATGTGAAATCGGCGACATTGTCCGACGTGATGCAGATGTTCTTCCGAACCTGCCCCGCCTGCCCCAACGGCCTACCAATCTGGCCGTCGATCCAATAGGAAACCCCGCCCGCATTGCCCACGGACAGACAAATCTCCGCAGCCTCGAATTCTTTTCGGAACCCGACCAGTTTAATCCCCTCGTCGACCGCCTCACCGTCTGTTTGCACTTCCAACCAACACGGCTCTTCGATCTTCAGAGTCAGACGCAGTTTCCTCGTTGTCGGAAGATCATCTTCGGCCGCTCGCTCCGGCGACAGCTCGTTCCTGACAAAGGGTAGGCGCGCCGAGTCAGCCGCCCTGCTGGCGGTCCTACTCATTTGGCTTATCTGGCCCGCGGATTGGGACGCCTTCAATTGGCTGGATGTCGGATTCGCGGCATCTTGCGCAGGCGCTCGACGCCAAACCGCCGCCGCGGCGCCGCTCAAGCCGACTCCTACGATAACCAATACCACCCACTTGACGGCTGACGCGAGCGGAAGATTCGGTGCAGTCCGCGCCGCCGGTGATGGTCCCGGTACTCTCCCGCCTGCCGCGGCGAACTCGTAGGCGGTCAAGATCCGCTCTTCATCCAAACCTAAATACCGTGCGTAGGCCCTGACGTAGGCTCGTTGATAGAAACGGCCCGGGATAATGTCGACGCGACCGGATTCGATCGCACCGAGAAAACGCACTCCTACGTTAGTTGTCTCTGCGATTTGAGCGAGACGGATTCCTCGACTCTCCCGCTCGCGTTTCAGTTCGTCACCAAACGAGAACATTATCGGACCTAGTGGTAAGGCGAAAGGTCTATCCTCTTCGGGATGTGGTGCTTCCGGGCACACGGGCCCCAGGCTAACGTCATTTTGTCAGACCCGCATGGACCTGTCAACGTCGGCCCAATGACAGCCTCACCTTGTTGCTCCTGACCTAGATAGGATGCGTTCCGCACCCACTCGGATGACTGGGGGGAGCTCGTTCTTGTCGACCAGTTTCGCGACTGCCCACGGTGGCAGGGCCGCCAACGCCCGAAGGGCGGTGTGAACCGGTGTTCTTTTGTTTTTGATGACCGCCGTCCTGATCGCCGGACGGCTCGCCCAACGCTCGGAGTCTGCCACGGTGCGCAGAATTTCCGGAGTACTCCGGGGAGCTTCAACGATCTGCAAGACCTGAACCTCACGCAGGCGTGGGTTATTGAGCAGCGCGGCGACGACCCGAGCGTTTCCATCACCTATCAAGCCCGGAAGTAGGCGGGCGGTGGCCGTTCGGGCCAAAGCGATTCGCTCCCCGAGCTCTAGCTGGGGCAATCGGTCACGCAGGTACTTCTCTGCAGTTAAACGAATGGGCATAGGGAGGCGAAAGTTATTTGCTACCTTCAACAGCTCCTTCCAGAACAGCTGGTTCACCAACCGGAGCGCCAAAGTTTTGGGTGTCTTGGCGTGATTGACGATGGCGGCCTTGATGATGTGGCGTGAATTCCATCTTTCATCCCTTGCGATGGCTTCGATCACGGTGCTCGGAAGATCTCGTTTGCGCAACACCGCCAGCACGTGTGCCTGCTCGGTCTGTGGATGCTCCAAGAGTGCCGCAGCCTGCTCGGCCGAGGCGGCAGGGCCCAGGGCATCCATCAACTCTCGGACTTCCATCATGGCATCACGAGACCTCTGGTGGAGTCGGTCGAGTCGCTAAACCCTCGGTTTCCTTAGCTTTGCCATGTCCAAGCCGAGCTCGATCACACGCGACATCGGAGAGAGCGGTACGAAGATGGGAGCCCCGTGCGAGAAGCTCCTTCGGCTGCCGATGAAGTTAGGAATGTTTCTCGTGGGTTGCGACGGCATGCGGCTCTCGGTCGTTCCTTGCCGAAGAGCCGTGATCCGGTGGCCCGTCTCCGAGCGGCACCCCACCTGGAAACAGCGCATTAGAGGTCGTACTCCGCGCCTTGCGTCCTATGACTTCGTTCAGTCCGATATAGATGTTCGCGACTCCGAGCCCAGAAACGGCGCCGCGGAACATGGGATTCAGAACAACGTCACTGAGCCCCGGGTACGCTTGGAGAAAGTAGTTGCGCTCCCAAATCACGGACCACGGTACGAGCAATAAGAAAACACCTACTTCGAGGCAGATCAAGACATACAGCACGAACCATTGGCGGTCTCCCATTACGTTGCTCTAGTGCCTACGGAGTGCTGGTCTGGTTCCGGTTCAGCCAACTTGTCGAAAAACCCACAACTTTTTTTCCATGGAAACTCGAATGGCGGTGAACTTAGTCTCCGCTCGGATCGTGCGGGAACACGCTAGTTTTTGGCGGCCTGCAGGCCGCTCACGCGATCCTTGACGTCGCGAAAACGGGCATTGACACGATAGATATCCATGTATAGCTCGAGGGCGCGATCGGGTTCACCGGCTGACTCGTACGCGATCGCCAGATCATAACGAAGACCGTGCTGCTCTTCTTCACTCCGTCCAGGGGAGTTGAGCCCCTTCTCGAACCATTTGATGGCAATCTGTGGCATTCCCTTCTCTAGGAAGCAAAGCCCTAACATGCTGCAGCACTCGAGAAGCCGACCCTGGTCCTTGGACGCCAACTGAAACTCTGCGATGGCCTCATCGAGAAGCCCCATCTCCTTGTAGGCAATACCCAGGTTGTAACGGGTGTCGTAGTCTTCGGTGCCGAGCTGCTTTTCCACTCCCTTCTTGAACTCTCGGAACATTTCATCGAGGCCTGGGTCGGTGACGGCGTCGATAGGACTTCCGGACGACGAGGTCTCCTCAACGGCACTTTGTGTTCCGAAGACCTCGTCGGAAAGCTCAGAAGCCAGATCGACGTACTCACCTTCGATACCGGCCGGACCGCTCAAAACCGACTCGACCTCGTCTAGCTCGGCGACTCCTTCCAACGCGGCGAAGGGATCCTCTTCAACTTCAGGGGCGGCGGCAACTTCAGAGGTGGCTGGCACCTCGGGGACGCTGCTAACCAGAGCCTCCGGTTCAGCCACTTCGGCGACTTCAGGCACCGGCACCGGAGTACTCGCCGCAGAAACGAGAGACTCCTCGACCAAGGAAGCCGTTCCGGATGCGGCCGCCGGAGCCTCGGCTTCATGCTGCAGTTGAGCGACCGAAAAACCGACCTCGTCGATTTTTGCAAGAACCTGTGCGTCGTCGGGTCGCTTCCTAAGAATCTCTCGGAGCGTGTCACGCGCGTCTTCGTACAGTCCCAAGGCCATGTACTCGTCCACCTCAGCGAGGTCGTCTCGCACCGCCGGGGCGGCCGGCACAGGTTCCGGAGGGGGCGCTACCACCGGAGCGGATGGTGGGCTAGCGGCCTGACTGGCCTGATCCGCCTGACCGGGCGGTACGGTTCGATCTTCTTCTTCAAAAGGCGAGTCCGCATCGGACGCGGCGGAAGGCTCAGAAGCTTCGGAAATTTCTGCAGGCCCCTCGTCGAACTCTACTTGAATGTCGTCGTCCGGTTCTTCACCAGCCAGCCCATCTAGATCAATCTCGACATCCTCGGCAGCGGGCGACGATTCCGCGCCCACAGAGAATTCGTCATCAGGAATACTCAACTCGTCAATCACCGGAGCCGGCGGCAAGGACAGCTCTTCCGCTAACTCCTCTTCCTCCATCGACACCGGCTCTTCTTCAACTGTCGGCACTATCGGAACCGGCTCATCCTCTACTCTGGGCGCTGGCTCTGCGGCCGAGCCAATCTCGCTAGCGACATCATCCGCGTCGACTTCGACCGAAAACTCGTCCGGTGCGTCGCTGATGACAACTTCGACATCGTCTGTGGGTTCGGAAACGGACGGTTGTTCTTCTTCCTCGTCCGCTTCTTCAATGGCAAAGGGCAAGTCGTCTTCGTCCATCGAGACGGCGACTTCGTCCGGATCATTGATTTCCTGCGGGATTTCCTGCGGGATTTCCTCTAGCGACGCGACGGCGGGCGCTTCGACGTCCAGCGCCAAATCGTCGTACTGCTCTGGGGACTCCGGCATGAGATCGACTTCGTCCTCCGGCACCAAGACTTCACCAGGAATCTCCTCCAAGGCCGGGTTGATGCTGCGAGCCTCGATGCGCGCCTTCTCGGCGTTATCATTCTGTCCCAGCCGGGTATAGATGGTGGACAGTTGAGCGAGCTCTTCGGCCGCCTCGTTGCTCATGCCCTGATCGCGATAGATTTCGATCAGCTTCTCGCGGGCAGCAGTATGAAAACGGAACCGGTCGAGAACATCCTTGAGCTGTTCGACCGCCTTGTCCACTAGCCCGTATCGAACGAAGACCTCGGCCTCCGTCATCTTCTCCTTGATGTTCTCCTCGTCCTCGGAGTTCAGAGTTGCGACCGCGTCGATCTCCTGCTGTGTTTGCTCCGACGGAGGCTCGACCACCGAAGGCTCAACCTCCAAGGGCCCCGAGAGCGCTTCGTCGATGTCGATGACCGGCTCCGATAGTTCCGATACATCCAACGGTGCTTCCGCGATATCGGTATCCAATTCAACACCAGGCTGAATATCCTCGTCCATGACAGCCGGGACACTCGCCGCTTCCTGAGGCGGCGGAGCGGCGGCGGGCGGGGCCGGAGCGCTAGGAGCGCGAGCCTTACGAGCCGGGGCAGGAACGGTCGGGGAAGCGGGAGCTCCTAGTTTGGATTTGAGGAAACGCACCCGATCCTTGTGTTGGGAGTTCTCAGGCTCCAGCTCGATAAGCTGCTCAGCGACTCTAACCGCTTTTTCGTAATCGCCCTGCTTCGAGTACGCCTCACAGAGCTTGTCGAAGGCGCTCGCTTTCCCAGCATCCTGTTTCAGAATGGTTTGAACTTCCACCAACTTCAACAGGGTCTTGGTGTGATGGGGATCGCGGTTCAGAATCTTTTGGAGCTGGGCGGCTGCCTTTTCGCCGTCTTTTCCAGCAACGAGGCTGTCCACCGCGGGCGCCAAAATCTCGAGCGCTTGGTCGCAGTTTCCTTGGCCGATCGCCAACTCGGCCAAGCGGCTCGCGTGTTCCGCGTTATCCGGCTCGAGTTCGGCGAGACGCCTGAACATGGCTTCGGCCTCGGCGGCCCGACCGGCGCCCATATAGGCTTCGCCGAGGCGCGAGAGCAACTCGACATCTCGCGGGTGCTGCTCGCGCACCTCCTCGAGTAGCTGAATGGCCTTGTCGTGATGCCCTTGGAGCATGGCCGCTTGAGCCAACTTGGTCCTCAGTAATCGACTGGCGTTGTCGATGCGGAGGCCCTTTTCCATGATCTGGATCGCTTCCGCCACCAACCCCTTGTTGATGAATTCATCGGCGATACCCACGTACTCGGCGACCGCCTCCTCGACCTTGCCTTCCCGCTCCAGAAACTCAGCAAACTTGTAGCGCACCTTCAAGTCAGACGGATCGATCTCGGCGAGCTTCTTGAAGACTTCGGTAGCCTGCCGTTTGTGGCCGGTCTTGGTGTAGAGCTCGACCAAGGCTTGATACTGCGCCTTAGCCTCCATCAACAGGCCCTGAATCACCTGCAGCTCAGCTAGATTGCGCATAGCCGTTTCGTTCTGAGGATCCAAACGCAGGATCATCTTATGCGTGGCGATGGCGCGGACGTTGAAACCATCCTGGCGGTAATAGTCCGCGATCTGAGCGTACTTCTTGATGGCTTCCTCGTTTCGCCCAATGCGGGCATAGAGGTCACCGATTTGGCGAATAGTGTTCCAATCCTTGGGGTTGGCGGCCACCCATTTTTCGAACTCGGCGATGGCCTTCTCGATCTTGCCGGAGTGGATATACTTGTCGGCGGCCTTGAAGATCCGGTCCCGGTTCAGCGCCATCCCTCAGTACCTCACCCAATGGGACGTTCCTGGCAGGCTGACCGGCCCAACGGTTGGACAGCTGCCTTCTTGATGCGGCCGATGTTGCCGGCCTGGTTGATGCCGTCGATTTCGTTCGCTCATGGTGTTAGTTGGTAAGCCTTCTCTTTTCCCTGAGGCGGGCGGCCTTACCCTTGCGTCCCCGCATGTAGTAAAGCTTGGCCCGGCGCACGTGATGAGATCGAAGGACCTCGATTTTCTCGATCGTTGGTGCATGGATAGGGAAGATCCGCTCCACACCATGGCCGAAGGACGTCTTCCTGACCGTCATGGTGGCCCGCGGCCCACCATGCTTGAGCGCGATGATCATCCCCTCGAAAATCTGAATGCGCTCTTTCTCGCCCTCTTTGACCTTCACGTGTACCTTTACGGTATCTCCGGCGGTCAACGCCGGGAGACCCTCCTTCAACTCTCGTGAATCCAGTTTTTCTAAGACACTCATTAGCTAACCTCTCAAGCAATCAAAATCAAATTAAGAGTCATTTGAACCGGGGCACCAGAGCCTCGGCTACTCGTTAGTGACTTGCCGAGCTCTTCACCAACCCCTCGAGCTCGTTCAGAATTTCGCGCTCCTCTTCATCCAGTTCCGCGCTCGCGAGCAGCTCGGGACGACGGGCTCGAGTTGCGCGGAGTGCTTGTTCCTTTCGCCAGCGTCGGATGGCAGCGTGATTGCCGGAAAGAAGCACCTCCGGCACTCGCATCCCTCGAAACTCTTCCGGCCTCGTGTAGTGAGGACAATCCAACAACCCGCGATTGAAAGAGTCTTCTTGGGCGGAAAGTGGGTCCGAGATGGCACCGGGCAACAACCGTACGACCGCATCCACGACCACCATGCTCGGAATCTCCCCACCCGACAGCACATAGTCTCCGATGGAAATCTCCTCCGCTCCGGTAGCCGCTAGGAACCGTTCGTCCACGTCTTCGTAGCGACCAGAAACGAGCACCAGCTGCTTCAGCTTGGCGAGCCGCGCCACCCGAGCCTGACGCAGAGGAACGCCCCGCGGCGAAAGCAAGACCACCGCACGTTCTCCGTCCGGTAGCCGATCATCGGTCACCGCCTCGACCGCCTCCGCCAACGGCTCGACCTTCATCACCAAACCCGGCCCTCCGCCATAAGATGAATCGTCAGTCGTACGATGTCGGTCGTGGGTCCAAGCACGAAGGTCGTGCACACGAATGTCCACTCGTCCCGCTTCACGGGCCTTGCCCAGGACACCCCAATCGAGCGCCCGAAACATATCCGGAAAGATGGTGACGACGTCAATGCGCATTGAGTGCTACCAGTCCCTCCGGAACGTCTACCTCTACGCGGTTGCGCTCCGTGTCGATGGACTTACAGAACGCCTCACACAGGGGAATGAGAGTCTCCCCTGTTTTCGAGTCCCTAACTACCAACAGATCGGTGCCGCCGGTGGTCAAGACTTCCTCGACGACGCCCAGATACCCTTGTTGGCTGTCCCAAACGCCGCAACCAAGAACACGGAAATGGTAGTGGCTGCCTTCGGGCAACGGTTCGAGCTCCGACTCCGGAATGCGGAGCTCCCGCCCCGACAGCCGTTCCGCCTCTCCAATGCCCGTAATCCCCTCGAACTTGATGATCGGCCTTCCGCCCTGCAAGCGAACCCACTCCAGCAGTAATGCGGTGACGCTCCCATCATCGTTGTCAGTAAACACTCGATTCAACTTCTCGAATCGATTCGGAAAATCGGTCAGCGGGTTCACAGCGACCTCGCCCTTTCGACCCTGAGCACGCGCCACTCGTCCGACGGCGACCAACTCTCGCCAATTTGGTACGGCTTCCATGTTAGATCCTATGCCCCACTTCCTTACGGCCCTACTGCTTTATGGGTTTACGGGCCTACTCAATGATTTCAAGATGAAACCTCTTGCGGAGCTTCATACCGGAAGCCGACAGGATCGTGCGAATCGCGCGAGCGGTACGCCCCTGCTTGCCGATGACTTTTCCCAAATCCTCCTGAGCCACCCTGAGTTCGAGAATGGTGGTTTGTTCCCCGCCCACTTCCGAGACCACGACCTCATCCGGGTTGTCGACCAATGCTTTCGCAATGAGCTCCAATAATTCCTTCATCTCTGTCCCTCCCGCTCGCTTCGGTTCAGTCGCTGCTTGAGCTCGGCTCTACGAGGGTTTCTGCTTCAATAGACTACGGACGGTGTCTGTTGCCCGGGCTCCCTTCGAGATCCAGTACTGAGCCCGTTCTCTATCGAAGACCGCTGCGTGGCCCGCGCGCTTGGGCTCGTAGGTTCCAAGGTTTTCCACGATCGCGCCACCGCGGCCGGTTACTGAATCAGATACGACGATCCGAAAGTGCGGTCGCTTCTTACTACCTATGCGTGCTAAACGAATATTCAACATGGGTCTTAACTCTCACCTCCCCTCGAATAGTTAGTGTTATTAGTTCGCCTGTCTCATTCGGCTTGTCTTCCAATCACTTGGTATTCACTTGGTAATTCACCTGGTTCTCAGCTGGTTCAATTGCTTCAATTGACCACCGAAGCCCCCCTTGGAGCGAGCCATTGCTTTGGCCATCTTTCGAACCTCGGCGAACCGTCGTAACAATCGATTTACGTCCGAGACCGCGCAGCCGCTACCGAGGGCGATTCGCCGTCGCCGGCTCCCGTTGATGATCGAGGCGTTCAATCTCTCCCCACGGGTCATGGAGTTCAAAATGGCTACAAAGCGTCGGATCTCGGTGTCGTCGAACTCAGAAGGAACGTTCGGAAGCTTGCCCCCCCCGCTGGGTCTATTAGGGAAGTTGGGCAGGAAACTCATGATCTCGCTGAGCGATCCCATGCGCCCGATTTGCTGGAGTTGAGTACGGAAATCCTCCAGCGAAAGGTCGTCGCGGCGAAGCTTGCGTGCGAGCTGCGCTGCCTGGTCTTGCTCGACCGCCTGTTCCGCGCGCTCGATCAGACTCAGTACGTCACCCATCCCCAAAATCCGCGAGGCCATCCGATCGGGACGGAAGAGCTCCAGAGCATCGAGTTTCTCTCCCGTCCCCACGAACTTGATGGCGCGCCCGGTGGTGGCCGCCAGCGACAGCGCGGCGCCTCCTCTGGCGTCGCCATCCAGTTTCGTCAGGACGTGTCCGGTGAGTGGTACGACTTTGGCAAAGGCTTCCGCGCTGCGAACCGCGTCCTGTCCGGTCATCGAGTCGGCAACGAACAGCACCTCGACCGGAGTCGTGGCATCGACGAGTTGTTTCAGCTCCTCCATCAACTCTGGATCCACGTGAATTCTTCCCGCGGTATCCACGATCAACACGTCGAAGCCCGCATCCCGTGCTTGCTTCTTAGCATCCCGAGCTCGTGCAACGGGATCCATCGTGTCGGGCTCGAAACACTTGAGTCCCGTTTGGTCGGCGAGCACGCGCAGTTGCTCGATTGCCGCCGGTCGCTTGACGTCCACCGAGACCACCGCCGGGTGCCTTCGCTCCGTGGCGAGCCACTTGCCGAGCTTGGCGGTGGTGGTCGTCTTGCCGGAGCCCGAAAGGCCCGCCATCAGGATGACAGACGGAGTGTCCCGGGCAAACTCTATTGGCTTTAGGGGCTTCAACGGGTTTTCCGGATCGACCGACCCCGACCCGCCAGGTTCGGTCCCCGCGAGCAGATTTACCAATTCGTCCCGCATGATCTTGAGAACTTGCTGCGGCGCGGTGAGCGATGACAACACCTCTTGTCCCACCGCACGTTCTCGTACCCGAGAAGTAAAGTCTCGAGCCACGCGGAAGTGCACGTCGGCTTCTAGCAATGCCATCCGAAGCTCCTTGAGCGCCGCGTCGACGTGGGCTTCCGTCAGTCGCACTTCGCTCCGGAGTTTCTTGATAACCCCTTGAAGTTTCGACGAAATCTGTTCAAACATCTAGCGTTGCCTCAATCAAAAGGCGGATCTCCCCCCTTAAATGGTGCATCTATTAATGTTAGAGAACCTGGGCAGTAAAGTCAAGAGCAATCGGATTCGGGGGCAGACCTTCAACTGGTTGAACAGGCATGACTTAAGTCCCCGGGACTTCAAGCCACAGCCCCCCTGCCCGGGGTATGGAGCTGGTCTAAAACACCCGAGAGATCGCGAACAAGGTTGAAAACTTCTCGTTCGTTTCGCGCACTCTTTGAGAGAGTGTGCGGCAGAACGCCCACAGAAATCGCAAGGCAACGTCGGGACGGGCCTCTAGGTGACTTCTCAGGTCGGCGTTCCGAAGCTCGAGCAACTGTGCGTCTTCATGAGCGATCGCCCGCGCCGACCGCTTCTCTTCGTTGAAGAATGACATCTCACCTAGAAAGTCGCCGGGTCCGATAACGGTGAGTGCCTCCTCGCCCATATCCTCATAGATCTTGCTAATTCTCACCGCCCCGGTGTAGACGATGTAGAATCGATCTCCCTGGGCCCCCTCCTCAAAAATGACGGCGCCCGTCTTGTAGTCTTTCACCATCCCGAGCATGAGGATCTCGGCCAGCTGGTCGTTATTCAGCCCTTCGAAAAGACCCACACCCTTCAAGAACTCGGCATTCACGGGAGACTACCTTCAGATCTTTTCCAACAGGTGTCCGAGCTTCTCCTTTTTGGTCCTCAAGTAACCTGCGGAGCTCTCGGTGGCGGCAATCTCAATTGGTACGCGCTCAACGATGCGAAGGCCATAAGCCTCTAGCGCGATGAACTTGCGAGGATTGTTGGTGAGTAGCCGAAGATCCCGTACGCCGATTTCCGTCAGGATCTGCGCACCGATTCCATACTCGCGCTGATCCGGTTTGAATCCTAACCGCTCGTTGGCGGCCACGGTATCCAATCCCTGATCCTGTAACGCGTAGGCGCGGATCTTGTTGACCAGGCCGATGCTGCGTCCCTCTTGATGGAGGTAGAGCAGCACTCCCTTGCCTTCTTCTCCGATTCGCTTGAGCGCAGAATCGAGCTGCGGGCCGCAATCACACCGCTCGGAGTGAAACACTTCGCCGGTTATGCACTGAGAATGTACGCGAACCAGTACCGTGTCTCCCGGTTGAATATCTCCCAAGACGAGAGCCAGGTGGGTCGTGCCATCGACCAGGGAGTCGAAGGCCATCATGCTGAATTTTCCGAACGGCGTCGGCAACTCGGCCTCCGCCACTTTCTGGACGAGTCGTTCCGTGCTAAGACGATGGCGGATTAGATCGGCCACGGTGATGATCTTCAACCCGTGCTCACTCGCGAACTTCGCCAAATCGGGAACACGGGCCATGCTTCCGTCTTCGTTCATCACTTCGCAAATAACCCCAGCCGGATAAAGCCCCGCGATCCTAGACAGATCGACCGCGGCCTCGGTTTGGCCCGCCCGCACCAGCACGCCACCCTGCCGAGCGCGGAGCGGAAACATATGTCCCGGCCGCGCCAGATCGCCAGGTAGGGTCTGGGGGTCGATCGCCGCTAAAACGGTGAGCGCTCGATCGGCCGCCGAGATGCCGGTGCTCACTCCCTTCTTGCCCTCGATGGAAACACAAAAGGCCGTACCGTGCACCGAGGAGTTATCGGTTACCATTTGCGGTACTTGGAGCTCGTCCAGCCGCTGCTCGGTCATTGGCATGCAGATGAGCCCGCGGCCGTAGCGAGCCATGAAATTGATGGCCTCAGGGCTGATCTTCTCCGCGGCGATGGTTAGATCGCCTTCGTTTTCACGGTTCTCGTCGTCGACAACGATGACCATCTTCCCGGAACGAATATCCTCCAGTGCAGCCTCAATCGGGGAGAAGGCCGAATTTTCGTCTGAATCTAGTCTTTTCTCCATAAATCCTGCCTAATTTCTACCAACCGTACCAGATACTTCGCCAGTATATCGTATTCCAGGTTCACTCGATCTCCAGGAGCCCGCCCCCCGAGCGTCGTGACACGAAGCGTATGAGGAATGAGCATGACCTCGAACCAGGCCTCTCCGCAAGCCGTCACCGTCAAGCTAACGCCGTCAATGGCGATCGAACCCTTCTCGACAATGTAGCGGTCGGACTCCGGGGGGTGCTGGAAGCGAACCACCCGATCGGACCCGCGCTCCGAAGTAGAAGCCACTTTACCCGTACCGTCCACATGCCCCTGCACAAAATGGCCATCTAGCCTACCATCGGGCCGGAGAGGCAGCTCGAGATTGACCCGACCGTCGGACGCTAGGCCGCCCAACGTTGTGCGATCCAAGGTCTCGTTGGAGACATCGACCGTGAAGCGGGGTCCCGCGAGCTCGGTAACGGTGAGGCAGACACCGGACACTGCGATGCTGGCACCGACGCGAAGCTCGCTCGGAAGGATGCTGGCTTCGAGAATCAAGCTGAGATGACCTCCCTGCTCGCCCCGCTCGACGATGCGGCCCACATCCTCGATGATCCCGGTGAACATCGTTAGCCCCTCGGCACTACTACGTCCGTACGTCTGCTTCCACGACGATCTCCGACCCCACTCGATAGGAGATCATGTGATTCAATCGCGTCCCATCCACGAGTCGCCGTGGCCCTTCTCCACCCACCAACGATCGCGCCTTCCTTCCACCGATGATTCGCGGTGCAAGGTACAGTACCAATTGGTCCGCCATCCCTTGCTCGAGAAAAGAGGCGTGAACCTCACCACCACCTTCAACCAACAAGCGCGTCACGTCTCTCTTGGCCAAACGCCGTAGCGCTGTCCGAAGATTGAGCCTCCCGCGACGTAGCGGCAAACCTTCTACGGTCACTCCCGATTTTTCGAGGCGTCGCACTCGAGACTCTGACGCTTCCGGGCCTGCGAACACGAGAATCGGTCCTTCTCCAAGCGTCGAGATCAGCCGCGCGCGAGGAGACAAGCGCAAAGAGCTGTCCAGTACGACCCGTAGGAAGGGCCCCGTCCGCTTGTTGCGGGGACGCACCGTGAGCCGCGGATCATCGGCAAGCACGGTTCCAATACCGACGAGAATCGCGTCGTTCTCACGGCGCAAAAGACGAGCGTGTTCGCGGGCCTCGACCGACGTGACCCACATTGCATCTCCGGTTCGCGTCGCGATTCGGCCATCCAGGCTGGCAGCACCTTTCAACGTGACCAGAGGAATACCCTCTACGACGAACTTTGTGAAGGCCCGGTTGAGCCGGGTGGCCTCGGTGCTCATGAGTCCAACTGCCACGGCCAAACCCTTTCGCCGAAGCCACCGAAAGCCCCCGCCGTTCACGCGAGGATCGGGATCCCGGATGGAGGCGAGCACTCGCTTCACCCCCGCCCACTCGATCTCTTGCACGCAGGGAGGCGTGCGGCCGGTATGGCAGCAAGGCTCTAGGTTCGTATAGAGCGTTGCACCGCGTGCCGCGCTGCCCGCCTGCCGAAGCGCAATGACTTCGGCGTGCGGCTCACCGGCCCGACGATGAAAGCCCTGGCCTATCACCTTGTTGCCTTTCGCGACGACCGCTCCCACCATCGGGTTGGGGCTGGTGCACCCACGGCCCATCGAAGCGAGGGCCAACACTCGCTTCATCATTCTCCGTTCAGTTTCTGTTTCCCGACCCACTGTCAACGAGCTCCGTTCAAATACTGCTCTCCTCGCCCACGAGCGCGTGAACGAACTGCTCCGCGGAAAAGTCCATCAGATCGTCTTCTCCCTCACCGACCCCGGCGTAGACGACTGGAAGACCGAGCTCACGCGCTACCGCAACCACGATCCCGCCCTTGGCGGTGCCGTCCAACTTGGTTAGCACGATACCATCGACTCCCAACGACTCGCTGAACCGCCGCGCCTGCACCAGGCCGTTGCCGCCAACGGTCGCGTCCATGACCAGCAACGTTTGATGTGGGGCTCCTGGAATCAGACGCCCCGCCACCCTCTTCACCTTGGCAAGCTCATCCAACAACGGTTTCTGGGTATGCAGCCGGCCTGCGGTGTCGACGAACACGTCGTCCACACCGCGAGCGGTGGCCGCCTGAAGTCCCTCGTGCACGACGGAGGCGGGATCCGTCCCCTGATTTCCTCGAATCAGATCGACTCCCAGCCGATTTGCCCACGTCTCCAGCTGCTCCAATGCAGCGGCGCGGAAGGTGTCCGCCGCAACGATGAGCGGTTTGCGGTCGGCGCACGCCGCACGATGAGCCAGCCTGGCAACGGTCGTGGTTTTCCCAACGCCGTTGACTCCAACGACTAATACTACGTTGGGGGGGGTGGCGGCAGTCGGTAAATCGTCGGGGCTGGCGTGACGCAGAATAGCTAGTATTTCGTTGCTCAGAACCGCTCGGATATCTTCGTGGGGCCGGCGTCCCCGAGCGCTCCGAAGCGCCGCCACCAACTCGACGGTCGCGGCCACCCCGACATCCGCAGCAACCAGCGACTCCTCGAGCTGGTCCCAGTCAGGCTCGTCCCCCAACGTCGCAAGCCCCAATCCGCTTGCCAGGGTGCCTCGAGTCCGGGCTAATCCTTGCTTGAGACGTTCGAAGACACTCAAAGGAGCTTCTCGGAGGCGAGTAGAACGAGGTGCCGGATCTCAGGTACCGGGCTTCAAGGCATTGAGTCTCGCGAGACTAAGCTTGCCCAACGTAGAAAAGCGCGCCGCTTCCACCACCCGGCGGTAGTACCCGTTGGCCACTTCGACGTCACCTTTCGCGTCGTAGATGCGCGCCGACTCATAAAGACTCGGCACGTCCGACGGATCGCTCTCCAGCGCTCTTTCGAACTGTTTCAAAGCCAGGTCGGGCTCCTCGAGCGTCCGATGAACTTCGCCCAGGCCGCGATACCCCATCGCAAAGTTGGGTTTCTTCTCGACCGAGCGGCGATAGTACATCATGGCCAGCTCGTAATTCTGGTCCCGCAAATACAACGAACCCATGTTGTAGAGCGCTTTCTCCGGGGTCGGATAGGTCGGATCGCGAATCACCGAGGTGAATTCCGCAAACGCCCTTTCTTTGTTTCCCATCTCCGAGTAGAGTACTCCCAAATTATTGTGCACATCGGTCAGATCCATATTGACCTTGAGGGCGCGTCTAAAAGCCTTCTCCGCCCCCTGGAAATCTCCAACCGCGGTCATCGCCAAACCCATGGCATTGAAGACCCAAGGGTTTTCTTTGTCGAGCTTCAGGGCGGCCCGGTACTGTTCGATCGCCTCGTCTAGGCGGCCTTCTTGATGCAGGTACTTGCCCTGGTTGAAAAGCGTAAGCGCTTCGTTGATCTTCGCATCGTTTTGGGCAGCGCCCATCAGCAGCAGCGTCAACGAAGCCATCAAGATTCGGTGCTGCGATCCAAGAGCCATGAAAACTCCTCCCTTTAGTGCTCGCGCAGAGCCGTCAGCTGTCCCGCAGCCGCTTGTCGGCGAAGGGACAAGCCCTGGGGGGGCCCCGCGGCCGTGATGGAGAAACACAGTGAATTCTTCAGCATCCTGCTAATGCCTCGAGCGGTTCAACGGCACCGGCCCGGAAGGAACCGCTGCCACTTCTTCTTCAATTCGAACCGGCTCTGGCTTCGGGAACACGGTTTGCCGGGTCGGCATGTTCGGACGAATCAACCCTTCCTCGTATGCCTTGATGAGGGCATCTACGACTGGTCGGTCGAATTTCTTGCCCACGAAACTGCGCATGCGCTCGAGCACATAGCTAATGTCCATCGCCTTCTGATAAGGGCGATTCGTGGTCATCGCATCGAAGCAGTCGGCCACACTAACAATCTTAGCAGTCAGGGGGATTTCGTCCCCACGAAGTCCCTCCGGATACCCTGTGCCGTTGACGTTTTCGTGGTGGTACTTCATGCCGGGAATCATGTCTTCCAGCTGCGGAACCTGCTCCATGATAACCGCTCCCTTGGTGGGATGGGTCTTCATGATCTCGTATTCCTCGTCAGTGAGCGGACCCTCCTTGCCCAAGATCTTGTCCTCGATACCGATCTTGCCTACGTCGTGCATGAGCGCCGAGATACGTACCACCTCCACGTCGTGCTCGGGCAGGCCGAGCTCGATGGCTATCTTCTCCGCGAAATTCGAGACCCGCTCCGAGTGACCGCGCGTGTAGGGGTCCTTGGCGTCGATCGCGGCGGCCAGAGAGCTGATCGCCCCCATGAACATTTGCTTGTTCTCCTCCGCCGCTTTCTGAAGGCGCTGAATGTAGCTCTTGATCTCCGTCTTCATCAGGTTGAAGGTATCCGCCAACTCTCCTATCTCGTTTCGCGAAGTGATTTCGATGTCTCGTGAGAAATCCCCTGCCGCCAATCGGCGCGCCCCCTCGGCCAGCCGCGCTACGGGCTGCGAGAGGCGACCCGCCGAAACCACCGCGAGCACGATGGCCAGAATGATCGAAAATCCGGCCACCCTATAGCTCGTGCGTTCGATGTCCCGTACCGTCGCGTAGACCGTTTCCTCTTTCGCCTGCACGATGGCGCCCCAATCCAAGCTCCGCAGAAAAACCGTTTGCGAGTTTCGGTCTCCGATCGAGGTGTACGTGCCGATCATTGGCTCACTTCCTGCTTCGCTCGGCATTTCGAAGCGCACGAGCGTCGAGGCGTGCCCTGACGACTCTCGAAACGCCTTCACGAGTTCGTTCTCCGAGAAATCCGGCTGCGTAAAAAGGGTTTCGGGGTTGGAATGCACCACCAGGAACCCATTGCCGTCTACGACATAGACTTCGCGGCCCATTCCAACCTTGTCATCCACCATCTCCTGTAGAGGTTTCAGGCTGACTAGCACCGAGACGACTCCCGCCACCTCGCCGGATGCGATGACGGGAGCCGAAACGACTACCACCGTATCGAGCAACGGTTCCCAAGCGTAGGGAGGGGACACATAATGATCGCCGCGGAGGCCATGCAGGAAGGACTGGCGGAAGTACTCGGATACCGGGTCTTCGATCTGATCGTAGCCGGCGCTGTCGCTTCGATAAAAGCGTCCCCCTCTATCGTAGACCGCGATCGAACGGACGTGACTCCCATCCTGGATGTACTCTCTCAGATCCCCGCTCTCGGAGACCCTGGCGATCCGTTCGGTGACTACCCAACGATTATCACCAATACCGAAAGTTCTCGCGATTCCCACGACTTGATCGTGCATCGCTTGAAGGTAGAGCCGTGCCTGTTTGGCGATGGTGCGGGTTTGGTCGAGCTGGACAACTTTTTCAGAAAGAGCGAGCGCGTCTCGATTCCGCTCAATGAGTATCGTGCTGGTTACCAACAGAGGGGCCAAAGCGGCCATCATCATCACGATGGCGAGCGAGTAGAGTATCTTGCCGCGCTTGAGCAGCCGAGTATCGGGCGTGGCGGGCCCCAAGTTCTTGGTAGGCCTAGAAGGTGATCGCACTTCGTACTCCGATTTCCCTAGTTGACCCTCGTCTCGCTAACCTTTTTCTCGGATAGGACCTGGAACGCTCGAATGGCTTTCTTCTTGCCTTTGAGAGTAACCGTGCCGAGGTCCTTGAGCTCGAATGAGTCTTTTACGAGCTCTTGGGTCCTTTCCCCCACCACCACCTGTCCAGCCTTGGCCACCATCGACTCGATGCGGGACGCGATGTTCACCGTATCCCCGAGAACGGTGATCTCTTTTCTCTTGTGAGAACCGATCGGGCCGGCGACCACCTTGCCACTGTTGATGCCCATCCTCATTTCTATCGGCGGGTCCTTAGCCAGTTCCTTGTTCAGATCCGTGAGACGCCTGCGCATCTCGAGGGCAACTCGCACAGCGCGTTCCGCATGGTCTTCCTGCGGGTAAGGCGCTCCGAACACTGCCATGATGCAATCACCGATGAATTTGTCTAAGGTCCCGTCGTACTCGAGAACGACATCCGCCATGCGTGAGAAATAGTCGTTAAGAAGTTGGCCAACTTCTTGAGGCTCCATTTTCTCGGCCATGGGGGTGAAACCAACGATATCCGCGAAGACCACCGAGACCTCGAGCTCCTGAACTTCCTTCTCTCCCTCCGACATGATGCGCTCGGCCACCCTGGGGGAGAAGTATTTCTCGAAACGCTCTCGTCTCACCTTCTCCTGCTGAACTTTCTTGTTCAAGCTGGCCTGCTCGATGGCAATCGCTGCGTAGTTCCCCAAGGCCGACAACAGCTCCAGATCGGCTTCTCCGAAAGTGTTGGAGGCCATCGGGGAATCGATGTGGATGATGCCGATGACTTTGTCACCCCTCCACAACGGCGCACACATCGCGGAGCGTATGCCGTGAAAGCGAATGCTATCGCCGGAGGCGAAGCGGGGATCGATCTGCGCGTCCGATGTCAAAATTGCCACGCGGTCCTTCGCGACGCGATCGGCAATCGTCTTGCTGATCGTGATTTTGCCTTCGTCACCACCATGACGGTACTTGACAACGCGCGGTTTCAGGTCGCCATCGTCGTCGTACAACATCAGAAAGCCACGGTCCACCGGGATGTGCTCGAAGACCGCATCCATCACGCGACCTTCTACCTCCTCCGGCTGAGCGGTGATGAGCGCCTTGGCGAGCGCGGAAAGGCTTCTCAAAATGTGATTAGTCTTTTCGATGTCCGCCACTTCGAGATCGGGTACGGTCCGGGACGCCGTCGTGGAGAGATGGGTATCACTTTTCGACTTGGGCGGCTCCACACCCAAGTACTTTTGGAGCTCGCCGACGCTGCGAATAACGGTACCCGCTTCTTCCAGCAATGGTTTTTGCTCGTCCAGGACGACCTTCTCATCGAGGGTCCGCCGAAATTCGAGTATGAACTTACCGAGCGCCACCTGATCGCCATCGTTCAGAATGGCTTCGAGCACCGCCACCCCGTTTACGTGAGTTCCGTTCTTGCTCTTGAGGTCAACCAATCGACACTCTTCACCGTCGACGATCACTTTGGCGTGATGGCGAGAGACACCGAAATCCTTGATCACGATGTCGCAGTCAGGCGAACGCCCCAGGACGACGCCTCCCAAATCAATGGGAACCGCCTGCTCGCTACCTTCTTCTTGGTATGTCAGCTCGAACATCAGGAGTGGAGTGTACCCGCCCCAGCGCCCTCTGCCGGAGGGAACAACACCTTTTATTATACCAACTTTCGCCGGCCAACGCCTCTACCTTGGAAGGCGGGGCTCGACTCCGCGGCAGAGCCGCGAGAGGTTCCCATGGTGGCGCGCCGCGATGAGCACTGAAACGATCGCACCGGCGATGGTGGCACTCCGAGGCTCTCCCCACGCTAAACACAAAGGACCGACCGAGAAGGTCGCCATCACCGATGCTAGCGAGACGAAACGAAATGCGCCCAGAACGGCTACGAATAGCGCCAGCGCGGCGAGGACTGGCTTGGGGGTCAGAAACCAAGAAGGCCCCGAGAGCGGTAGCGACTCCCTTGCCTCCCCGGAAACCGAAGAAAACCGGGAATAGGTGGCCCAGAACGACGACCGCCGCCGCTGCTGCGGGAAGGAAGCTGCCGACCGGAGAGAGCTCCCGCGCCAAGAGCACCGCTGCAGTGCCCTTCACCACGTCGAGCAAGAGCGCCGTCGCTCCTGCGCCCTTCCCTGCCACCCGCATGACGTTGGTGGCTCCCGGATTTCCACTCCCCGACTCACGGGGGTCCCACCCCCTGACGACGCGGGAAACGATGACCCCAAAGAGTACCGATCCCAACAGGTAAGAGCCAAAAAGAACGATGCTACTGGTCATCCAGCTGTCATGAATGCTGGCTTCCATCCGTTACTCCCTCTCCCCTTTTGGGACATTGGGGGCGTCAAAAGATGTCGTGCCGCTATCAATGTGGCCAGACGCCGGGTGAGGGTTCCTCGAGTTTCCTGCGAGGGGAAACCGCGCCAGCGCGTCGTAAACCGCCCCGCTTGGCTTCAAAGTGCTGCGAAACAAGACCACGTCCTCGACCAGAACAACTCCGATGCCCCGCTCGTCGAACCCCGCTCGGATTAGGCCAAGCCCCTTATCCGGCTTCCGGAACCGCGCGAAGGTAAGGTGCGGTTTGAACGGTCTCTCTTCGGGAAGGAATCCATGTTTCCTCACCACCCCCTCGATTTGTTCGTGCAATTTGTGGATCTCAGGCGGGGGATCCGTGACTCGCACACAAAGAACGCGGGGGCGTCGAGAATTAGGTAATGCGGTCAGACCTCGAAACTCGAGCCGGAATGGAGGAAACCGGGCCGCCGTCGCCTCGAGCTCGCTCGACATCTCTCTGAGGCGCTGTTCCTCAGCGTCCCCTAGGAAGCGAAGGGTCAGATGGAGATTCCCAGGGGAGATCCAACGGGCGCCTTGGACGGATTCCCGAAGCTCCAATACGAGCCGGCGCACCGCGTCACGCACCTCCTGCGAAATTTCGACCGCGATGAAAGCTCGCATCGATCCAGACCGTCAACAATCCAGTCAATCTTGCCCAAGCACGTGCAACCGCAGCAAATTGAGGGCCGCCTGCGAGCTCCACCATTTCACTTGCGAGCGTGCGCCAGGAATCTGTAGCCGTCGCACAGCGCTCACCTTTCCATCGTAAACTGCGATGAAGACGAGCCCTACCGGCTTTTCGTCGTTCCCTCCTTGGGGGCCCGCGATGCCCGTAACCGCCACCGCGAGATCGGTACCCGCGTTCTTGCGTGCCCCTTCGGCCATCGATTTCGCCACTTCTTCGCTCACGGCGCCATGGGCGCGAATAAGGTCCCTCGGAACGTCGAGCAATTCGACTTTGCTCTCGTTGCTATAGGTCACGAAACCCCTTTCAACGTAGCGGGAGCTGCCGGGAACCTCCGTGAGACGATGAGCGATAAGACCTCCGGTGCAAGATTCGGCCACCGCAATGGTGAGTGATCGTTCGCTCAACAAGCAGCCCACAACTTCCTCCAAGGTTTCGCCCTTCTCGCTGAAGATCTTCCTTCCTAGTACATCGCGCAGTTTCTTCGCCAATTCGTCGTTTGAGGTATCCGCTTCCGTCGCAGTGCGCGCCCTTGCGGTGAGACGGATCTCGACCTGTCCGGCAGACGCCAAAATCGTAGTGCTCGGATTGTCGTATTGGCCGTAGATCGGGGCCACCATCTGCTCTACCGAGGATTCGGGCAGTCCGGCTATGAATAGCTGCTTGGTCCGATAAACCACGCCGCGGGCGCGCTCCGCCAGTCCGGGAAGCACTTGGGACTCGAAAATCGATTGGAGTTCGTGAGGAGGACCCGGCAGGAGCACCACATCCTTCGCCACGTCTTCAATCGCCGGGGGAGTCACCGTGATCCACAAGCCGGGCGCGGTGCCGACACCATTTGCAAGAACCTTCGCACCTTCTAGAACCAGCGCCTGCTTTCGATTGACCTCGGCCATGATGAGTCCGCGCCGTTCGAAACGAAGGCGAATGCCTTCGAGCACGACTTCATCGAGATTCATGCTAAGACCGAGAGCATCCGCAAAGCCCTCTCGAGTCACGTCGTCGGAAGTCGGGCCGAGCCCCCCAGTGACCAATACGAGATCGGCGCGAGCCAGCGCTTGCCGGGCCGCCTCGGCGATTGCGTCCCGATCGTCTCCGACGGTGGCGCGAAAGACGACCGGGATCCCTGCCGACGCCAGTCGTTCGATCAAGTAAGTCGAGTTCGTATCGGTACGCCCCGGCGTCAGGAGCTCACTCCCAACGGTTAAAAGCTGAGCCTTCAACCGGTCTCCGTTCAGCTTGCGACGAGGAGTGCTGGCCAAACCAGACTCGCTAGCCGCAGCACAAGGTTCGCGTAGACTCCCGCGATAAGATCGTCGGCCATGATCCCCAGCCCTCCTGCAAGTCCTTCCGCTCGGCGGCAAGGAAATGGCTTGATGATGTCGAACAAACGGAACAGGAGAAATCCCACTAACAGGCCCACCCAACTTACCGGGATCAGAAAGAGCGTCAGCAGCATCCCGGCTATTTCGTCAACAACGACATGGGACGGATCCTTTTTGGCAAAGTGCTTCTCCGCGACGTTAGACGCCAACACGCCCGTCACGGAAAAGAAGACCACCGCAAGACCGTAAACGATATCGGACTCGGTCAAGCGCAACCCACGGTCGATAAGGATCGCCAATGCCGAACCGGCGGTCCCCGGTGCGATCGGAGAAAACCCCGTGTACGCGCCTGTTGCCAGAAAAAGCGCCGCTCTTCGCGATAACGAGCTCATTTTTCGTCCACCCTCTCGTACCCTAGACTAGGCTCGCTGGGACCGGGCCGCAACTAGTCGGGTTTTTCATTTTCACCGGCTTCGGCCTCTGGTAGCTCCGGCCGTACACGAATGGTTTGGTATTGACTAATGCGAACCGTTCCAGGGGGGGCGGCTGGTATCTTCCGTACGTTCTTCCGGGGACAGTAGTGAACTTCCACTGCAGTGGAACCCCGGGCTTTGCTCAGATACGCAGCAACCGCCGCCGCTTGCTCTATCTCTTCGCTCTCGCCGATGCCACTCGTCGTCCCGCTTGTCGGCCGGCGCAACACGACGTGTGCCCCCGCCATCCCCGCGGCGTGAAACCAAAGTTCGTCCGGACGAGCGATCCCAAACGTCAGGTCTTCATTCGAACGTGCCGAGCGTCCGGCCAAGACCGTCGCCCCCCCCGGCAGTCGAAAGCGTCGCGGCCCAAGCCTCCGTTCGGTGCGTGTCGGCGCCCCTTTGCCTTTGGCGCCCGCCTTCGCACCGGACATACTTTTTGGGCTTCGCGGACCTTTTCGGCTCTGGCTCTGCCGGCCCCGCGAGCTCGACAGGCCCGCCCGGCCCGCCCGGCTCGTCGGGCCCAAGAGGCCCGCCTCACGCATCTCCTGAACCAGAGGCGCAAGGGTGTCACCCCCTACCGCATCTCGGAGGCCTAGCTCGAGTGTCTCCAGGTAGTCGACCTCCCTCGTCGTCTTTCCTATGCGCTCGTCTAGCGACGCTCGACTCCGATCCGTTTTACGAGCACGGCCGAAGTAGCGGCGAGCGTTCCGCGTCAAATCGAGACGGGGATCAACGGGCACTCGCACCATCGGTGAGTCCGCGTGATAAGGGTCGGGAACCATAACTTCTCCGCCCGTCCGCTTTGCCTGGTGGAGACCGGCGAGCAGCAGCTCACCCCAACGCCTGAGCTGACTTGGATCCTGAAGGCCGTCTCGTTCCCCTTCCAAACGATCTTTCAGTTTCACAACCTTCTTCAACCGGCGCCGGAGAGCACCCATGCCCTCGAGGTAGAGGCTGCGCGAGGTACCGAGTTGAAAAGATTGCATGACGAAAGCCGCCGCCGTTTCGTTACATTCGGAGAATCGGCTCGCCGACCACCCGGTTGGAGGCGACAGGGCAATCGGAGATGCCATTGGCAAAGGGGCCTTTCCTTCGAAATCATCAGACGAAGGGGAAAGAAGCATAGGGCGCGGAGCTTCAACTAGTTTCTTAGCGATCTCGGCGAATGCCGTATCGAGATGGACTCCATCGGCAACTAGGGCATTCATTTCCCTGACCAGCAACGGACTAAGCCCGCTCGCGGAGCTAATCGCGCGGGATTCTTTGAGGCCTTGCCGCAGTGCCTCCGCCAATCGCTCGGCGAACTCTTCGGCGCTCGTCGCGAGGGGTTGCGATCCCGGGGGTGGCTCGAGACCCTCGAAGACATCGCCCGGGACCAGGCGCGGTGTGCCAGGGCTGACGACATCCAGTACCTCGCGACTTTCGGAATCCACGAGAAACGCAGCCGTTCTGGTCCCCGGCCACTCAAGGATCAACGTGAGAGCCCGTTTGGCTCCACTCGCTTTCGTATACTGCCAATCGAGCGTCACCACCTTGTCCAGAGATGCGGCTTCGATGTTTGCGACGGAAGCTCCGGCGAGCAGTTTCTTGAAGCGAGCCTGCCCAATTTGCCCGGGAGTCCCATCCGGGCGCATCGGCGGCCGTCCCATGTAGAAGCCAGGCGCTTGGGGTGAGAGGCTCACGACGAGATCGCGACCGCGCTTCGTCCCAAGGAGGATCGTGAAGCCCAAGCCAGCGTTCCAGGGGCTGTGACCTCGCGCGCGACGCCCAATCAGTTGGGGCGCCACCTCGCGCACCAACGCGCTCAGGAAGAAACGGTCCATAGCTCGTGGGGAAAGTGGTGAAGAACCGGAGCGTGGAGCCCGTCAGATGCGAACGACCTTGGTGGAAGCGAGCCGATCGTGCCAAGCACGTCTTCCGATATCGCTCCACAACCCAACGAACCCAGCGCCGAGCGGAAGGGTCGAGAGGACCAATCCCAGAGTTCTAACAAAGGCCCGCCCGAAACCGAGAGGCTGGCCGAGCGGATCCACCACCCGAGAGTTGGTCAGCAACTTGCCCAACGTTTGCCCGGATAGGCTCCAAAAAAACAAGAAGTATCCCGCCGCCAGAAGAAATCCAACGCAGCCCAAGGCGGCGACAGCCGGGCCAGGCAGCGCTCGGAGAGGCTGACCGAGGAGATTCGTCGTTAGGTAGGCCAACCCCAGTAGGAGCAGCGCGAGGAAACTCAAATCGATGAAGCCGCCCAGGAGCCTTTCGGCGGGTGAAGCAAGCTCAAAATGCTCAATGGTGTCGCTGCCGATACGGGGCCGGCGCGACGGTTTGATCTCGTCCGGGGCTTCCGGCGCCATCGGACCCTCGGGCAGATCCACTTCCAACGTTGCTGCCGCGGCGGCAGCGCCCGAGGTGGATCGCCCTGTCTGATAGGCCTCTTGAACTGTTCCAAGCTGAGGGGCGTGCCGGGTTTGGCCGGCCTCCCCGGCGTGGATCGCTACCTCACCCGCGTCGACCATGGCCCGAACTCGGTTTCTAGGCTGCGAAAGCTTGTGCTCGACCCGGGCACGAATCTCCGCCCTTCGTTGACGAATGAGGTCCTTCTCTTTATCGATCTCACTCACCGACCCGCCCCGACCCGCATCACCAAGCTCGCCGAAGATGGTGAGCTGTCGCGCGACCTGCTCCTGCTGAACCTGCTGCTGCTTTCGAAGTTCCTTCCGCCGTTGGACGGTCTCTCTGATTTGCTGGCGCCAATCAGATTCACCGGGCTTACCGGGCGCTGCCCGCTCAACAGCCTCAGCAGGCTCAGCAGGCTCAGCAGGCTCAGCAGGCCTGCCAAATTGTCTCGTCGTTGTCGCGTATGCGGGCCGCATCGGCTGCTTGGGACGTCTGGAGGGTCCGGGTTCCCTTTCGGATCCTGTCATCGCCACATGGCCCGCCTGGCCTAACTGACCCACGTGGCCCAGCCGGCTCGGCGATCCGCACTGAGGGCACACACCCATCGCGGGGTCGATCTCGGATTGACATCTCGGACAGGTCAAATCACTCTCCTTTTGGGCTTCGGACAATCTGAGTCAGGGGTTCCGCCGAAACTCCAGCCGTGACAGAGCCTCGCAACAACCGTTCTTCAATCCTGAGGATGAGACTTCGCGCTTCTTCAAAGTTCGGGCTCGCGCGCTCCACCCGGGTAAGCTCGGTAAGAGCTTCCCGGTACGACCCTTTGCTATGAAGCCGAGCTCCGTTGAAGTAGTGAAGCTCCGACGGCGGGGGCAGACTCGGCATGGCTCGGCGACCGACGGGTCCGGAGCCCGACGCCGCGTTTGACCCCGAGCCGAGCGAGGTCGAGCCTAGGCCATCGTTCACCAGGAATTCCCAATTTAGATGCAGATAGAGTGCCCCCGCGGCGAACAGACAAAGTGCACTGAAAAGGAATGCCGCCATTTTGAGAGGCGATGCGGGCTTGGCCTCGGGGGAGGGTTTGACCACCACCCGTCGACGCTGCCTCTTCGAGATTTCGTCGTCTTCGTGGGGCTTGCCGGCGACTGTCCCGCCGCGCGCCTCGCCACGTCGCTCTTGCTCTTCGATCTTCTCTAAGAGACTACGCCCTTCGGCGTGGCGGGGGTCGAGGGACAATACCTTGCCGAGTCGCTGCTGTGCGCCGCGCCGATCCCCCGACGCTTCGCACCGAGCCGCTTCCAGGACTATGGCATCCAGCTCTCGCTGGCGTTCTGCGATGCCCCGCTTGGCTCGCCCGATCTCGTCACGAGCGGCCCGGTTGTTCCGATCTAAGAAGAGTATGCGAGTCCATACGTGAATGGCTTGGTGGAGGCGCCCATGGCGAAAGAGGCCCCGGCCCTGCTGAAGGAGTCGGACTATCTTGTGCTGGGTCTCGTGACGGTCTGCCGCGGCTTCCTCGTTTGGCTCGTCTGGTACGCTCAGAACAATATCGTCTCCGTCGATAGGGTCACCCTTGGCGATGCTGTCACTCTCGGCTCGCTCGCTCGGTGCGGAGCTACCGTCGAGACGGGCACCACCATCGTTATTTTTCATCGACTCCGATCTAGTTGCCGTTGCCCCTCGTCATTTCGTCATTTTGATTGTCCGGGGTCATTCCTGGCATTTCGGGCCATTTCGAGACATCGGGCGGGGTGAAATTTACAGGGAATCCCCGGGCATTCTGCCCCAACGGCACCAAGTCTATGCCCGTCATGATACACTTACCCCATTTTGATAATGATACATACACCAGTAAGTGCATCTAGGTCAAGAACTTTCGCGGCCCGGTCCGACCAGAGTGCCGACTGCAACTTCCTTACCGCAGACACCGTCCACCCTCGCTTCCTCACCCGGCGCCTGAACACATTGATACCGGCACGACGTTGCTTGACGCCCGCAGTCTCTCTGAGGGAGAGGGCAAGAAGGCCTGGCGGGACGCGTGAGCCGTTGCCGCCAGTCCATCATGAGTGGCGCCGCTTGGGGTTGTCATGGCCGGACTGATTGAAGCGGTACCCAACGTCAGCGAGGGCCGCCGCCAGGAAGTCATCGACGCGTTTCGAAACGCCTTCGCGTCACCTCCCGACGTCGAGTTGCTGGACGTGTCGTCCGACCCCTCTCACAACCGCACGGTCTTGACCGCGTTCGGACAGCCCGGCGCTCTCGAAGAATCAGCCTTGCGCTTGTTCGAAACTTCCTTGAAACACATCGATCTACGACGGCACCACGGTCAACACCCACGCATCGGTGCGGTGGACGTGTTCCCGTTCGTACCTCTCGAAGGCGCCACGATGGAGCAGTGTGCCGCGCTTGCCCGACGTGTGGCGGAGAAGGTAGCCGACCGCTTCGGAGTTCCGGTATTTCTTTACGAACGAGCGGCTTCCCGAGCAGACCGCTCGGATCTAGCGCTTATTCGAAAGGGTCAGTTCGAAGGTTTGGCAGAAAAGATGAAAGCCTCTTTTTGGAAACCTGATTTCGGCCCCCGCACACCGCATCCGACGGCGGGTGCCTCCGCGATCGGGGCACGATCACTTCTCATCGCTTTCAATATCAACCTCGGCACGGATCGACTGGACATAGCGAAGACCATTGCGAAGAAGATCCGCGAGTCGAACGGGGGGCTTCCGTACGTCAAAGCGTTGGGGCTCTACCTCGAGGAGCGCCGGCAAACACAGGTTTCGATGAACCTGACCGACTACAGGAGAACCCCAATATCGGTTGCCTTCGAAGCAGTTCGCGAACAAGCGAAGCAGCACGGAACCAGGATCACGGGTTCCGAGATCGTGGGATTGGTTCCGGAGGACGCGCTACCGCCGGAAGCGGAGCGGTCATTGCAGCTGATCGACTTCGGGGAACACAAAGTTCTCGAGAGTCAAACTCGCAAAGACACTGGCAAGAAAAAAAATCTCTGAACTCTAACCGCCATCCTCGGTCTTGTACGGGGCGATCCCATACGACTTCATCTTTCGATACAGATGGGAACGTTCGAGCCTGAGGGCATCCGCGGTCTTCGAGACATTACCGGCGTTCTCGCGTAGCTTTCGTTGAATGTATTGGCTTTCATACGCTTCTCGTGCGGCGGCCAACGAAGGGAAGTCCCCGAGCAAATCGAAATGCGACGCACCATCCTGCCGTAAAGGTGGAGCGAGATCCTTCGCCTCAACGCGTTCCGAAGGGACCATGATAACCAACCGCTCGATGACGTTCTTCAGCTCTCGCACGTTACCGGGCCAATGGTAGGCCACCAGGCGTTCCAGGGCGGCCGGTGCGAGCTCCTTCGGCCTCTTGCCGTTCTCGTCGGAGAACTCGGCAACGAAGTGACGGGCAAGGGCGGGAATGTCTTCACGTCGCTCCCGGAGCGGCGCCATCTGGAACGGGAGCACGTTCAGTCGAAAGAACAAGTCTTCGCGGAAACGACCCGCCTTGATTTCCTCTTCCAGTTTCTTGTTGGTGGCGGCAACCACACGGCAATCGACCTCCACTGAATGAGTGCTTCCGACCGGTTCGAACTTTTGCTCCTGCAACACGCGAAGCACTTTGGCCTGCGTTTTCAAACTCATATCGCCGACTTCGTCTAGGAACAGGGTCCCTCCATCGGCTACTTCGAACTTGCCGTTTTTGTCGGTTACCGCGCCGGTGAAAGCACCTTTTACGTGTCCGAAAAGCTCACTTTCGATGAGCTCTTCCGGAATAGCAGCGCAGTTGACCTCCACGAATTTTTGAGAGCGGCGCAACGATTGAGTGTGAATAGATCGCGCAACCAACTCCTTCCCGGTTCCGTTCTCGCCGAAGATCAGTACACGGCCGTTGGTGGGTGCAGCGAGCGCAATTTCCTGCCTAAGCTCACGCATGGGAGGGCTCTCACCGATGAGAACGTGCTTGCTTTCGAATCGCTCTCGCAAGTAGCGGTTTTCTTGTTCCAAACTACGATGCTTGAGCGCGTTCTTGATAACGATGACCGTCTTCTCCAATGACAGAGGTTTCTCCACGAAATCGTAGGCTCCCAGCTTGATAGCCTTCACCGCAGTCTCGATGGTTCCGTGACCGGAGATCATGACCGTCGCGACGTCGTGTCTCTTTTGACGAATCTTCTCGAGTGCCTCCACGCCATCCATCCGGGGAAGCCAAACATCCAGAATGACCAGATCAAAAGAGTCTTTTTCCAGATGGGCTAGTCCTTCCTCGGCACTGGAGACTGTAGCCACGCTATAGCCTTCGTCCTCCAAGACGCCTTTCAAGGAGCTGCGGACGCCGGCCTCGTCGTCCACGACCAAGATGCGTTCCTTCGACATTGATCAGTTGATGGCGCCGACCGGGCGCTCGGCGATGGGAAACTCGAGAATGAAACGGGAGCCAGTGGGCTGGTTGTTCTCCACGCGGATCCGTCCACGGTGCTCCGCCACGATGCGGCTCACGATCGCCAAGCCCAGACCGCTTCCGCGACGCTTGGTCGAGTAGTAAGGGACGAACAACTTGTCGCGATCCTCGGGAGGAATACCCGGGCCATCGTCTGCGATCTCGACGAGGACGACATGGGCCTCTGGGTCGTAGGAGGTAGCGACCAACACGCGGCCTTTGCCGGAGGTGGCCTCGATGGCGTTGTCGATGATGTTGATGAACACGCGACGAATAAGGTCGGGGTCCAAGCTCACCTCGGGCAAGTCGGACGCGAAACGCCTCTCGATGCTAAGCTCTTTGAACAAGCCGTCGTACAACTCGAGCGTCGCCTGCAATAGTGGCTGAACCGCTTGGCGTCGCGTCGAGACCGTCGGCATTCGCGCGAACTGCGAGAACTCGTCGACCAAGCTCTTGAGGGAGTCGACTTCCTCGATGATCGTCCCCGTGCACTCCTCGACGATTCGAGGAAGCTCGGCAGTCTTGGAGCGAACGTGCTTGCGGATTCTTTGTGCGGAGAGCTGAATCGGTGTGAGCGGGTTCTTGATCTCATGAGCCAACCGACGCGCCACCTCTCGCCAGGCTGCGACTTTCTGCGCGCGTAGGAGCTGCGTCAAGTCATCCAGCACCATGAGGAGGCCGGTCGACTCGCCGGAAGCCCCGGTGAGCGTCGTCAGATAGACGGCGAGATGAAGCTCTCGCCCAGCCACGACGACATTCACTTCCTCTTCCCGGGCACGGTGGCCGTCACCTTCCATTCCGTCCATCAAGGGTTGAAGCTCGGTCAGCCCCTCCCCACCAAACACATCCCGGTAGTGTCGGCCCACGACGTGTTCATCGAGCTCCAGCATTCGGAGCGCCGCTGGATTGACGGTAGTCAAGATGCCGTCTCGATTCATCGAGACGATCCCGGTGGTGATGTTCTCCAGCACGGTTTCGATGTAGCGCCGGCGCCGTTCGGCTTCGGAATTTTTGACCTGGAGATCGTGGCCGGACTTTTCCAATCGTTCCTGACTGACCTTGAGCTGCGCGGTCATCTTATTGAATGACTCCATGAGCATCCCCAGCTCGTCCACCGCGGGTCCGGATACCGAATGGTCCAAGTCTCCGGCCATGATACGCTCGGTCGCTTCGGCCAGCTCACGAACCGGCACCGTAATGCGCTTGGCCAAGTAGAGGCCGATCCAGGTCGATGAAAAGAGGATCAGTAGCGAGACCATGACAAAAAAGGACAGGAACAAATCTTGGATTGGTTCTTTTTGCGCTTCCGCTTGACGGTAATCGTTGGCCCGATCGTTGACCAAGTTCAAAGTGGTTGCCAGCGACTTTGGAATGAAGTGAGAGACTACCACCGCGCCGACCACGTCCTCGGTCCCGGCCCCGTAAATCGGAGAGACGTACCGCACGAGCGCCCCGCCCCCGATCGCGTCCTGATGCAATCTCTCTTCTCCGCGTAGTCCGATCTCTGCCAACCGAATCGAGGAGTCAGGAATGTAATCGCTCAGGGGGAGTCCAGGGTGCATCAGAGTGGCGAGCTCGCCTTCCAATGAGAAGACGTTGATCATATCCAAGCGGTATTGAGTTAGCCGACTCTCCATCGTTTGAAAGAGCTGACGCACCCGGTTGGGTGAAAGCAGGCCCCTCCGTGAAGTCTCGTTGGAGAGTCTTCGCGCATAGAACGTAGCGCTTTCCTGCTTCTCGCGGTAATAGCTTTCCACCACCTCCTGAGAACCCAACAAGACAGTTTCCACGGGTTGATTGAACCAAAGTTCTACGCTGGTGGAAATGAGTCGACTCCCGACCAGAATGATCAGGGCGGACGGAAAGAGCGCAAATCCGACGAAGAGCATTACCAGCTTGGTCTTGAATTTTGCTCCCAGTACTGCACGGCGCCTCTCGATGAAAAGCTTGATGAGATTTCTGGCCAAAACGAAAACCAGAACCAACAACATGGTCAGGTTCACCACCGTAAAACCGTACAGAAACACCCGCGCCAGGAACCCAGGTGAGAAGGCCTGTGATTTTCCGATCAGGTAGGTGCTAACGATGGGTATGGCGGCCAGCAAAGCCACCGCAGCCGTGAGTAGGCGCGGGTTGTCCTTGAACTCCTTCTTGGTGTTGGGTGGGGCAGGGCTCGCCATGGTGCAGGGTCGACTACGGCAAGTAGGTGAAGTAGGTTTTCACCCAGCCCGAATCCTGATCCCAGGGAACGACCAGGAAAAGATTGCGTTCCTTCACTAGGCCCTTTGCACGCAGATAGTAGTCGCTATTTGGTTCCAAGAGCGAAACGTCGAAGAGATCGAGGCCGTCCACGACCGTCATGAAACGCATCATCTCACTCGTGTCGGCGACGACCGCAGTTGCGACGATCTCACCGTCGATGTCCCGCGAGAGGGTGTAACGTTCAGTAAGGTTGTCGTATGTAACCGTGTTGGTGATCCTTCTGGTATGAACTTTCTGGTTGAACCAGATGGTTCGGACTTTTTTGAGCTGTACCTCGTAGCGAAAGCTGACCGGCAATCCACTCTCGATCGACCGTCCGATGTCTTCATTGAACGCATCGGCCATACGAAACGTAACGGAAATCTGGTCGTTCTTGATCAGCAGGCTCAGATTCGTGAGCTCGGCCGCCGCAGCGGGTTCTTGACCCGCCACGAGAATCACCAACGCGAGAAGCGCACGGCGCACTCCCGCCTTCGCCAAGGCTCCGGCGAGGCCTCGCCGAAGCCGTAGAGTCATGGAAGCGATCGGCGTAGGCGGGCGGAAGCCCATAACCTGTGATCGTACAGTAGTCATAATGTGAGCACAACTTCATTCGATCGCTTACCCCTCTTTTTCGGTGGTGTCCAAGAGTCCTCGAATGGTCTCCACGAACTCGTGGGCATCTTTGAAATGCCGATATACCGAGGCGAAACGAACATAGGCCACCTGGTCCAACCCTTGTAGCTCCGTCATGACGAACTCACCGATGTCCGTCGCCGAGACTTCCTTGTCTGGACTCTCCTGCAAATTCTGCTCCACGCGTTCTACGATGCTCTCCAACTTGGTCACCGAGACCGGACGCTTTTCGCAGGCTTTGAGAAGCCCATTCAGGATCTTCTCCCGATCGAATCGCTCCCTCCGTCCGTCCTTTTTCACCACCATATACGGGATCTGATCGATCCGTTCATAGCTGGTAAAGCGCCGCTTACAACCGAGGCACTGGCGACGGCGACGGATCGCCTCCCCCTCCTTGCTCTCCCTCGAGTCGACGACTTTGTCTCCTAGGTAGCCGCAGTAAGGACACTTCACAGCCCCAACCTCCTGTCTCGGCACTCGCCCGGGCGCCGCCCGCTTAACAAGAGTCCGTTGAGCTTTTTTGGCAATATCAGAAAGCTCCACCGGCTCAAATTCTTCAACTGACCGTCCCCATCCGTCTCACTTCGCTCAAGCTCATCCCTTCCCGCACGAAATACACCAGTCCGAGCAGACTGACCGGTATGAACGCGATGGCGTGGCTAGCGAGTGCGATCGCTTTCGCTGTGTTCTCGTTGACTCCGTACAAAAGCGTGAGCGCGAGGGCGCACATAAGGTGGTATCCACCTACCGCACCCGGGGTGGGGACGGCCACCCCTACCGTGAGGAAACCAATCACCAGAAACACACCGCCATAAGGGATCTCGACGTGAAACGCACGTGTTCCCAACCAAAACGCCAACGAGATGTTGAGCCACAACGCGAGGGAGAGAATGCCGGACCGCATTAGATTCCGTCGGTCGACTAAAACCCCCAGCCCCTCGCCAAAACTCTTGATGAAGCGAAAGCCCGGTTCCGCCACTTTGTGAGGAAGCTTCCGAATGATCGGTTCGAGCCTGGTCAGGAAGGAACCACCATCACGAACGTTTCGAGCAAAAGCGAACATGGCCGCGAGACCCAAGCCGGCAGCCACAGACGCGGTGAGACCACCAACTTTGAGGGCGTACACTGCTTCTTGGCTTCCTGCCCCTTTCGGCGCCGGGCCAAGCAGAAGCCAACCTCCCACGAGAAAGATCACGGTAATCAGATCGAGTACTCGCTCTAGAAAAACCGTCGCGAAGGTGCTCGAAGCGGACAAACCCTCGCGGCGAGCCAGCAGATAGGGGCGAACGAGTTCGCCCAGTCGGCCAGGCGGCACCAAAAAGTTGACCATGAAGCCGATAACAGTGGTCTCGAAACAAACCTTGAGTCGTGCCGGTCCAACGGGAACGAGGAGGTACCGCCAGCGATACGCGCGCACCAAGTACCCCAACAGGGTCACTGAGACCGCAAGCCCAATGATCCAGCCGTCCGCGCCGGCAAAGCTCGCCGCAATGGCGCTAAAATCGGCATCCTTAAGGAAAAAACCGAGCAGACCCAGACCGATGAGAGCGAGTGCCGCCGATTGGAGCTTGCGGGATCCGAGCCGTTCGCTTCGGGCTTGAACGGCAAGCTCTGTGGAATCCGCAGTCTGCAGAGGTTCAGCAGACCCAGCGCGGCCTGCGGGCCCGCTAGGCGCTCCCCCCATCGAATCCTTCAATTCCTTTCCATGAAGCTCGTCGTTCCAGGCCGGACCTTTACGTCGTCCTTAAGCAAGCCGCAAGCAGGACCTCATTCACGAAATGAGAGGATTATCTTACTTTTAGCCGGGGAGCGGAATCTACTAGAATAGGCCCGCAGAAGTCAAACACGGCCAGTAGTTAGGGAAACTCGCCACAGAACCACCGACCCCCTAAGCGCACATGTGACGAGACGATGTCTGGCAAACCAAGCGATATAAGGGGCTTGCGGTGCCGACCGACCGATGACCGGAGAAGGCTCAAAACATTGAACCTTGACTGCGCCCGGCTCGTTTTATTCGGTGAGTAAGAGGCGACGGGGAGTAGGGCTTTTTGCTATCCGACGAAGACCTCGCGAGCCGTTGCCAGCGCGGGGACGATGATGCCTGGGAGGTCCTGGTCAACCGCTACCAGCGCGGGGTTTGGAACGTTGCCTATCACTTCACCGGTCGGGTTCATGAGGCGGACGAGCTTACACAGGAGATCTTTCTGCATGTTCTGGGAGCCCTCAAGCACTTCGATCCAAGCGGCAGCATGGGCGCATGGCTCCGACGGGTGGCACGCAACTATGCCATCGACCAGTACCGGCGGCAGCGGCGAGAAAAAGCGCTCACATCCGACAAGGAGCTTCCCGAAGTCAAAGCACCCGCTCACCGGTCCGATCCCCATACCGCTCTCGAGCACAAGGATCTCGCGGAGTGGATCCGTTCGGCCCTCGATCGTCTACCCGAGGAGCTCGGCCAAGCCGTTGTCCTTAGGGACCTGCAAGAGATGAGCTACGAGGAAATGGCAGAGCTACTCGAAGTACCGCTCGGCACGGTGAAGTCTCGCATTAACCGCGGGCGACTCGAGCTGGCTCGTCATCTTAAGCGCCGCCGAAGTGAGTGGAGCCACCAATTGGAGAGTGGAGACGAAGAGTGAAGTGTCGACGCTCTGAGGAGCTTTGGAGCGACTACCTCGGTGGAACGCTCTCCCGTCCGCTCACTAAGGATCTCGACGGACACTTGACGGAGTGTTCCAGTTGCCCGGGGCTTCTGGAAACATTCCGAGAGGTGCGGTCGGCTCTCGAGACGATGCCCCATCCGCATCCTTCACCACAGTTGGTGGAGCGCATCCTCGTGGCCAGCCACCCAGAACTGGCAAAGCGCGCGAACCTCTCAAACTTCACCAAGCGGGCCCGGTTCGGCCCCCCCCTCGCCCCTAACCTCTCGTGGCGAGGCTGGGCCGCATGGGGTACCGCCGCAGCTCTCGTGGCGATCTCGCTCCTCGGTCCAAGCAAAGCCCTTTCCCGCATCAACCAAATCGGCCACCAGGTCTACAGCGTTGGCCTCGGTGTCTATCGCGATACAGAAGGTCTCATCGACGAGCTCAACGTCCTGCGGATGACCGTCGGAGTTGCATTTGAAGATCGCCTCGATCGACTCAACCAAAGGTTGAAGGACTTGGAGGAGGCACGGCGAAAGAACGACGGCGAGCCCAACCAAAGCAACAATCTCGGTCCGCGGCGATTGTCTTTCCAACCGAAATCTGAAACCAGTTCACAATCAAGGAGCGACTCATGAAACGTTCACCCGCAGCCGCAGTATGGCTGTCTCTCTTGCCCGGCCTCGGCCACATTTTCGTGGGTCAGGCGCTCCCGAATGCGGCGGCTAGGAAGGCCTACGTCACCAAGGGATTTCTTTACGCCCTTATGACCGTCGGCTTGATCTATCTGACCGACCAAGCCGATGGACCGATCGGGATCTTGATTCCAATCTTCTGGGTGTACGTCATGCTCGACGCACATCGCAGCGCCGTCGAGGCGAACCGCGTCATCGAAGCGGGAGGGCCGGATCCGCTCAGCGCGACAGACGGAACACCTTGGCTGGGATGGAGCGCCGTCGGCTTGGGCGCGTTGCTTCTTCTCAACAATCTCTTCGATTTCGATTTCGACTGGCTATGGAGGTTTTGGCCAGTGGCGCTGATTCTCGTCGGCGTGAAGCTCATCCGGAGTGGCTCGGGTCCTGAGAACGATCTAGCTTCCCCGCCGCCTCCCCCGAGCAGCCTCGGCGGGAACGAAGGAGAACGAGATGAGCGAGCCGACGACGAGTAGGAGCGGCTGCGCCCTCACGCTGGGCGTATTGCTTGTCGTCATAGGATCCATCCTACTCGCCGGGAACCTCTTTGGATTCTCACTTCTGAGGTTTTGGACCCAGGCCCTGATCTGGTTTTCACTGTATTGGCCCGTCCTCTTAATCATCTGGGGCGCCACGAAGATCTACCAACGCCTGCGCCATCCCGAAACCGCCCGGGTGGGTCCAGGGGAAGTCGTTCTGTTGATTCTTATCGTCTGCGCCGGGGTTACTTTGGCTGCGGCCCGTTACGTGGCTGGCAACTTCGCGACGGAACTCTCGCTCGAGGACTTGCTCGAGATCGTCGAGCCCGAAATCTCCATGGGACCCGCGCATCGATTCAGCGAGGAGCACGTGTTCGCGCTACCGGACGGAGGAAGTCTCTCTGTCAAAAACGGCCGCGGAGAGATTACGGCCCGCGGTTGGGATGAGGTCGACCTGAAAGTCGTGGTGACGAAACGCGTCTACCGACACGCGGAAGACGAGGCTCGCCGTTTGGCCGAGAACGTCTCGGTTCGATTCGAGATCACGGATGAGAGCGTCGCCAGCCTCGAGATGGACCGGGAGCAAGGTGGCCGAGGTGCGGTCGAGACGGATCTGGAGCTCTGGGTCCCGCGAAAAACACCACTCACCTTGACCAATGGCCGGGGTGCGATACGAGTCTCTGACCTCCATGCCCGGCTCGGACTGTCTAGCTCCTACGACTCGATCGAGGTCGCGGACGTCGAAGGCCGTGTGACGGTAGACGGTAAGCACGGAGCGATCCGCGTCGATGGAGTCATCGGTGACGTCGAGGCGCGCAATCGCTTCGGCGACCTAACCGTCAAAGATGTCACCGGAGACCTACGCGGGGAAACCACCAGTGGGACCATCGCCGTCGAGCGGATTACCGGGACCGTCCGGCTAAGCAATCGCTCTTCTCATATCCGAGCGATCGAAATCGGCCAAAGCCTCACCGTCGAAGGTTCCCATACCGAAGTTGCCGTAGAACACGTGGGGGCCGACGTCGCCATCCAGACCAGCTACCGTCCGGTCTTCGTAAACGATGTCGAAGGACGCGTGACCGTCGAAGCACACAACTCCGAGGTCGAGATCCGGCTGGTGCGTGGCGACGTCAGAGTGGAGAGTATTCACCGACCCGTCACCGTCGTGGGCGTCGGCGGCAGCGTGCGGGTCGATGCACAACACGGCGAGGTCCGGCTCGACGACATCACGGGGCCGATCCAAGTCAAGAACTCCGACAACCCCGTCGAGATCGATGCCTTCGAATCGAGCTTGAGCGTCGAGTCTGCCCACGCTCCCTTGCGGATCGCAACCCACTTCCTCAATGGCGAGCTGACCCTTCTCACCTCCTACGGCGATGTTGATCTGGGCGTGCCGGCGGAGAGCTCGTTTCGCCTCCAAGCGAAGGTGAAGTCGGGAAATATCGACTCGGACTTCGCCGAATCCGATTGGACCCAGCGCGACGACGAAGACACGGCCGAGCTCGAGGGGTCGGTCGGAGGCGGTGCGTCACCAATCTCGATCCAAACCAGTTACGGCGACATCCACGTGCGCCGGCTTCACCGGCAGGACTAGTGATGAAACTCGGGACAGGCACAATAGGCGCGGTCGTCGTGATGGCGCTCCTGCCTGGTTGCGTCCATCACGGGAGCGAGGAAAGCGCGACCGAGCGCTTTCGCTTCGATGTCTCCGAACGACCCCGGGTGGAGGTCGAGCTCGACCACGGCTCCATCGAAATCCTCGGCATCGATGATTCAACTGAGGTCTCGGTGATCGTCAAGAAGCTCGCTCGCGCCGTCAACGAAGAAGTAGCCCTATCTTCCCTCGAGCGGCTGTCGGTTCGAGCCGGGCAGGCCGGTGAGACGATCCGGATCAGGGTGAAACGTGAGGGCGGATGGCGAGAGACTCACGGGAGTCTGAGATCCGACGTCGAGATCTGCCTCCCACGAAGTTCGGACCTCAAACTCACGACCCACGATGGGCGAATTGAGATCCACAACGTGAGGGGTGAAATAGAAGCCGAGTCCGGGGATGGTCACGTACGTCTTAATAGCGTTGAGGGTGTGGTGAGGGCGCGCACTGTTGACGGTTCTATCGTTGGAGAGAACGTGAGCGGCGACTTCGATGGCCGCACCGAGGATGGTCGCATCGAGTTGATGGGTTCCTTCGGGCGTCTCCGAGCGGTAAGCTCTGACGGATCGATCACGGTGGATTGTGTCGAGGCGGTTCCGCTCACCGGGAACTGGATGCTCAGGAGCTCGGACGGTTCCATCACGTTTGGTGTTCCAGCAGGCTTCTCCTCGGAGCTCGAGGCCTCCACGAGTGACGGACGCATAGAGAGTGATCTGGTGCTCGTCAATGCAAAGGTGACGTCTAACCGTGTGAGAGGAACCCTGGGTGAAGGGGGGAAGCTAGTTCTCATCAAAACCAGTGACGGAAGAGTACATCTCCGCAGCCGCTGAGCCTCGGGTCTAACCCTGTAAGGAAAGGACCTCTCCTCCGCGCCCCCCTCACGCCTCTTGACTCGACCACCCCGCTTTCCTAAAATACGGTCCTCTTTGGACGGCGAGAGGCGAGCAACGGCCTGACCCCGGACCTGACCGGAATCGAGAAGCAGCCTCAACCGTTATGGATACTACTTTGAATGAGCCAGTTGTATTAGAAACCGCGTTGAGCGGCCTCCCTGTCCACCGTCGCGGCAAGGTGCGTGACGTGTACGAGGTCGAAGACTATTTACTGATCGTAGCGACCGATCGCATCTCCGCTTTCGACGTCGTCCTCCCGACCGGCATCCCGGACAAGGGAAAGGTGTTGAATCAACTCTCTCTTCACTGGTTTGCGAGGACGGAACACATTCAAGCGAACCACATGGTGACCGCGGATGTCGACGAATACCCGCTCTCCCTCGGAGAGTGGCGGGACCGCCTCGAGAAACGCTCGATGCTGGTCAGGCGTGCCCAACCGATTCCCTTCGAGTGCGTTGTGCGAGGCTACCTGTATGGAGGCGGCTTGAAGGAATATCAACGTACCGGCGAGGTCTCGGGAATCGAACTACCGCCAGGCCTCAAGCAGGCCGAGAAGTTTCCCGAACCTCTCTTTACACCGTCCACCAAGGAAGAGTCGGGTCACGACGTCCCGGTGAGCCAAGACGTCTTGGTCAACGAGCTCGGTTCGGAGCTGGCCGAACGCCTGAAAAACGTTTCTCTGAAGCTCTATCAATACGGCCGTCAGGAAGCCGAAGAGAAGGGAATCATCATCGCAGACACGAAGTTCGAGTTTGGATTCGATGGCGACGAACTCATCGTGATCGACGAGCTGATGACCCCGGACTCATCGCGCTTTTGGCCGCGCGAAGGCTTCGCGCCCGACCGGGCGCAGCCAAGCTTCGACAAACAATTCGTCAGAGATTACCTGGGCACGCTCGACTGGGACAAGACACCTCCCGGGCCGGAGCTCCCCGACGCAGTCGTGGCGGGAACCCGCGAACGCTACTGGCAGGTGTTTCGGGCGCTCACCGAGCGAACGGCCCTTTGAGGCGCGTGGGCGAGACTGGTGCTCAAACACAAGTTGGAATCGCTGATAGACGAAATGATCGGCAAAGGAATCCGCTTCCGGGAGGCGAGACGCGAGTTCGAGAAACGATTCATCGCTCAAGTCTTGGAACGCGAAAACGGCAACCGTTCTCGCTCCGCGAAGGTGCTTCGTATCCACCGAAACACCCTCAGCAAGAAAATCCTGGAGTACAAACTCAAATCCCGCTGAGACCCCGAAGGGCCGAAGCCCATGCCGGCAACTTGACTCGGGACCCAACCTACCGTTTCTTGACACTACAAAAGCGAACGACTAACATGAGTCTCCGCAATTTCAAGGTAAACCAGTCAGCCGATGTGAAGGCGTTACACGGAGGAGTCGAAAGATGAAAGTTAGGCCCTTGCACGACCGAATCCTCGTGAAAAGGATCGACGATCAAAAGGAAGTAAAGAAGGGCAATATCATTATTCCCGACAGCGCAAAGGAAAAACCTCAAGAAGGCAAGGTCGTTGCGGTGGGCAACGGCAAGGTTCTCGAGGACGGTGGCAAGCTAGACTTGGAAGTCAAAGCAGGCGATCGGATCCTTTTTGGAAAGTACGCTGGCACCGAGGTCAAGATCGAAGATCAAGACTATCTCATCATGCGCGAGGACGACATTCTGGCGATCCTCAAGTAGCAGGGCCAGACGCCGGGCGTCGAAATATCGAGGTGCCATGACACTAGCTCGCCAGACGTCGGTTCAAGGACGCGCGCGATAGTCCAATCAAATTGGCCAGGCATCCCAGTCGCCCTAGCAAACGCCAGTAGCAATCAGCCGAAGCCTCATGCCTGAAAGACGACACTCCAGGCGGTTCCAGCTAGGGACCCTAGTCGAGGTGCTGATCCAGTCCCAAGGTAGAAGGAAACGCGGTCGCCTCATCAATCTCAGCGAAGGAGGAGCGTTCCTGGCCATGCGCACCGATGTCCACGTCGGTGAAGAGCTAAAGATCACGATCAAATTTCCGAAAGAAGCCGGTGGTCGCCTACGAACGCGAGTGGTGGTGGTTTGGCGTAATACGAGGCTGGCACCAACGGTACGCACGCTACCGACCGGTTGCGGCGTGTTGTTCGAAGGGATCGAGATACACCAGCAGCTACAAGCGGCGTTCGAAGTGTTTAGAGAAAAGGGGCTGCTCGTGGAAGAAAAGCCGTCTGAGGGAATCGACTAAGAAGCTGGCTTCCTTCCTTTATTCCCTCTCCCCTTGGGAGATTTGGGCGTCAAAAGATGGCGTACCCGTGATGGACGTCAAAACAAGGGAGTAGCTGTCCATCGAGGTAGCCAGACGCCGGTAAGGGGCCAGACCAAAGTCAATTGGCCGTTTTTCCTGGCTACCTCCGGCGCCCGCCACTCCCAGCGCGGCGCCCCGGCCCATTCCTATCCCGCGAACCGCCTCTTCCTTCACGGGCCTCCCCGGACCCTCTGGACTCCTGTAGCCGCTCGCCCGGTGGCGAACCATCGGGTGATTCGCCGGCCTGTTCTTTGAGAACGGCCTTGCGCGAAAGCTTCACTTTGCCTTGGGGATCGATGTTGATGACCTTGACCAGCACCTGGTCGCCTTCGGCCAGCTCCTTATGGATGTCCGCCACACGGTAGTCGGCAACCTCCGAGATATGAAGGAGCCCATCGGTGCCGGGTAGGATTTCCACGAACGCTCCAAAGTCGACGATTCTCTGAACCTTGCCGAGGTACGTCTTCCCCATCTCCGCGATTGCGGTGAGCTCTTCGATGATTTGCATCGCCTTTCGCGCCGATTCCTCATCAGAGGATGCGATAGCAACCGTACCATCGTCTTCGACGTCGATCTTCACCTGCGTCCTCTCCACGATGCTGCGGATCATTTTACCGCCGGGACCGATGACGTCCCGGATTTTCGCGGTCGGTATCCGCATCGTGAAGATCCGCGGTGCGTAGCGGGAAATGTCCTCGCGCGGTTTGGCAATCGTCTCCGCCATCTTCTCCAAGATGAAAAGCCGAGCCTGTCGCGCCTGCTCCAGAGCTTCTGCCATGATGGCGGCCGTAATGCCGGAGACCTTGATATCCATCTGTAGCGCCGTGAGTCCGTTCGTCGTACCGGCGACCTTGAAATCCATATCGCCATAGTGATCCTCGGCCCCCGCGATGTCGGTCAAGATGGCGTAATCGTCTCCCTCCATGACCAAGCCCATCGCGATTCCCGCAACCGCGGATCGCACCGGAACCCCAGCGTCCATCAAAGCGAGGCACCCGCCGGTGACACTCGCCATGGAGGAGGATCCATTCGATTCCAAGATGTCGGACACGATTCGAATCGTGTAGGGGAAGTCCTCGGCGGAAGGAAGGACCGGCGACAACGCTCGCTCGGCGAGCGCGCCGTGGCCTATTTCGCGGCGCCCCGGCCCCCTCAAGAACTTGACCTCTCCTACTGAAAACGGAGGGAAGTTGTAGTGAAGCATGAACCGTTTTTGCGAAACGCCTTCCACTAAGTCGACCTTCTGAATATCGGAGGATGTACCCAGCGTCGCAGTCACCAAGGCTTGCGTCTCACCCCGGGTAAACAAGGACGAGCCGTGGGTGCGAGGCAGCACGCCGACCTCGCTAGTGATGGTCCTGATCTCGTCAAAGCGACGGCCGTCCAGCCGCTTCTTGTTCTGAAGGACTTCCGACCGTAGCAGCTTTTCCTGCAGATCCTTGAAGGCGCTCGCCGCCCCCTGTCGCTCTTCGGATTCTTCGGGGAACCCTTCGATCAGCCGCTCCTTCACTTCACCGACCTTCTTCTGACTCTCGAGTTTGCCCGAAAAGCACATCGCCTCTAGCAGAGGAGCGGCAGCGGCCTCCTCGACCTTGCGATAGAGCTCTTCGTTTCGGGTCGTGGGCTCGACCACGCGCTTGGTCGGTTGAATGGCGCGATAGAGCTCTTCCTGCATATCGATCAGTTTCCGAATCTCATCGTGAGCGACACCAAGCGCCTCGATCATCTTCGCTTCCGGAACTTCGTCTGCGCCGGCCTCTACCATGACGATGGCTTCCCGGGAGCCAGCGACCGTCACATTCAACTTGGACGACGTCAGCTGCTCGATCTTCGGGTTGACGACCAATTCGCCATCCAGGAGACCGACGCGTACCGCAGCAATGGGGGTCGTGAACGGAATTTCGGAGCAGTACAGCGCCGCCGAAGCGCCCGTGATCGCCAGTGTGTCCGAGTCGTTCTCTGCGTCCGCCGACAAGACCATCGCCACCACTTGGGTCTCGCAGTGCCAGCCCTCGGGAAACAGGGGGCGAATGGGCCGGTCAATGAGCCGGCAGGTCAGTATCTCTTTCTCGTTGGGGCGTCCCTCTCGCTTGAAGAAGCCGCCCGGGATCTTCCCTGCTGCCGAGAAACTCTCTCGGTAATCCACGGTCAGCGGCAGGAAATCAATTCCTTCTCTTCCTGTCTGCTGAGCGCAGGCAGTTACCAGGACTGCGGTATCTCCAAGCCGTACGAATGCGGCTCCGTCTGCTTGTTTGGCGACCTTCCCCATCTCAATGGAGTACGTCGCGCCCCCAAGCTCTATTTCTTTTCGATGAACCATCTCTACCTCCAATAACCAACCGAAAGACCGGAGTCTACCGAGCCTTTCATTGTCCTATGCAAAATATGTGTAGGAGAACGAACCGCGACCCTTGTCGGAGCGGCGTTTCCCGAATCTCTTGTGATGCCAATAGCCCAAAAATCAGGTGTTCAAAAAGACAGAAGGGGATACGAATCTCAGCTCAACTGTTGCTGAAGGAGGGAGAGCTTGAAGGGGCCTGCGGCGAATTTCGACAATGGCGACAATCGGGGCCAGGTGCCCCCTCGGGGGCACTCACTTGCGAATTCCAAGCTGCTTGATGACTCCACGGTACCGCTGGACGTCTTTTCGCTTCAGGTAATCCAGGAGGCGGCGACGCTGACCAACTAACTTCAGCAGTCCTCGGCGAGAGTGATGATCCTTCTGGTGTACCTTGAAGTGATCCGTAAGGTAGCCGATCCGCCCGCTCAGGAGGGCGATTTGAACCTCGGGTGAACCGGTGTCAGTCGAGTGCTGCCGGTACTCTCCGATAATATTGGTCTTCCCCTCTTGGGAGAGTGTCAAATGAGGTTCCTCCCCACTTCTTCCTTAACTTTCATCTATCGGCGGAAATCATAGCACAGTGGATATACCCTGTAAAGAACGTCGAGACGGTAAAAAACGTCAAATTCGTCTAGCTCGGGGTCGCAAGGACAACCAGTGGCCGGAACTGGGACAATTCCTCCGCCGCGACTCCGACCGCGAGGAGCTCCCCTTGAGGGCCCAAGAGCCGGCAAGCCTGCCCTGCGGAAACGTCGGGAACTAGGCCCTCGACGTCGGATGGGGTTATTGCCCGGCCGTGACTCACGCGTGACGCCGCCTGGCTTCCCAATCGAAGCGCTGGAAGATTAGAAAGGGCTTCGGCTGGATCCAAAACCGCTCTTTCCATCTCCCCCTCTCGCGCCAGGGATTCCAGTTTGGGAAGCGTCCAAGCTTGCTCCACCCGAAAAGGGCCAACTCGCGTGCGCCGAAGCTCCACCAGATGTGCCCCCAAGCCCAAACGGTTCCCGAGATCATGCGCCAGAGAGCGGATATAGGTCCCGGCCCCGACCTCGGCCTCCAACGTGACCCGATCGCCTTCCATTGCTACGAGCCGGATAGCATGGATCACGACTTTGACCGGGCGAGCCGGCGCCGGTCGACCGGCCCTCGCCAATTGATACATCCTTTGGCCGTTGATCTTCTTCGCCGCAAAAGCTGGCGGCACTTGATCTTGGTCTCCGAGGAACTCGGTGAGTGTCGACTCCAAGACCCCGCGGTCCAAGCTTACGTCCACTGCGGGACCCAGCGGTTGTCCCGTAAGATCATAGGTGTCGGTGGCGAAACCGAACCGCAGCACGGCAACGTACGTCTTCGCGGTGTCGGAAACAAAGCGGGCTAGTCGCGTGGCGCGCCCTAGGCACAGCGGCAGCAAACCCGTCGCGAAGGGATCGAGTGTTCCGGTGTGACCACAACGTCTTTGAGCGGCGAGGCGCCGGACCGACTGCACCACGTCATGGGACGTGGGCCCTTTAGGCTTGTCTACGAGAATGATGCCATTCATTTGGCGTCCTCGGATTCTTCTTCCGGGTTGTCAGGCCTATCAGGGTTGTCAGGGTTGTCAGGATTGTCAGCCTTAACAGGCTCATCAGGGAAATCGTCCGGTGTGTTCCCACGGGTTTCCTCGATGAGCTTCTCCAGTCGTATCCCGTACTCAACGGAGGGATCGAACGTGAAACGCAGCTCGGGCGAGACTCGGAGACCAAGTCGCTGCCCGAGAAGCCGACGCACAAAACCTGAAGCTCCGTCCAGAGCGGCCATCGCCCGCTTTTGCTCTTCCGGGGTCCCCAAGACGCTCACGTATATCTTGGCCACTTTCAGATCTCCAGACACTTGCACTCGCGTGCAGGTTGCCAAACCGACGCGGGGGTCTTTGAGATCACGTTGCATGATCCCCGCGAACTCCATGCGGATCTGCTCGGCTACTCTCTCTGGTCGGATGCGGGCGCCACTTCTTGGCACGGCTGGTCTCCCACTAGTAGGCTGTACCAACGAAGTTGGTACCACCTCTTTTACCTCTCCCCCGAAAGCGGGCGGTTGAGGAGGGTATTGAACGATGGCTTCCTCCAGTTACTCCCTCTCCCTCAGGGAGAGGACCGGGGTGAGCGTGGTTTTGGATAGGAGCGAAGAAGTCCAGTCTCGATTTCATTGTTACGGGTCCACTATTGCATCTTGGGCTACGATCGGCCGCTCAGTCGATAAGCTCGATCGCGATGTCCACCAACTCGGACGGGTACCGGTCTTCGACGTCGTGGGCCATCGATTCGAGAAGTGATTGGAGATAACGTCGGTCCGAGCTAACCGATACCACAGACACCACTGCTCTCTGCCATAGCTCCTGGTAGCCCGTCTCCGCAACCGCGGCGTTGAAACGTGCCCGCAGGCGGTCCTTGATCCCCTTGACCACCATACGCTTTTCCTTCAAGGAGCGTGAGTGCGGAAAATGAAGCTCGATGGTCAGGAGCCCGAGGAGGGGCTCTCCTTTTTCGAGACCGCGACTCTTGCTCTTCGGGCGGCGGGACACCGGTCAACTAGTACCGTTGCAACTGGTTGAGCCTAACGGTGAAGTCGCTCATTACACCTCCGCAGCCACGGTGGGTACGGAATTCTAGGTCCAAACAGTTGGAACGGCACTAGACCGAAGCGGCCTGAACCTTTTCGAGCCCGTAGACCTCGATCACGTCACTAATCTTGATGTCGTTGAAACCCGCAATGCCGATACCACACTCGAAGCCTTGCTTGACTTCTGACGCGTCGTCCTTGAAGCGCCTCAAGCTCCCGACCTTGCCTTCGTAGATGATAACGTTGTCCCGAAGGAGGCGAACATCTCCGGAGCGGGTCACTTTGCCCTCGGTAACGTAGCAGCCTGCGATGGTGCCAACCTTGGGAACCTTGAACGTGTTACGGACTTCCGCGCGGCCCACGGTGATTTCCTTGAAGGTAGGCTCGAGAAGTCCTGCCAAGGCCTTCTTGATTTCATCGGTGACGTTGTAAATGACGGTGTGGAGGCGGACGTCGATCTTCTCCTTCTCCGCCAATTGTTCCGCAGTCCTTTGTGGTCTTACATTGAAGCCGATAATGATCGCGTTAGAGACCGAGGCCAAGTGTACGTCGGCCTCGGTAACGGCGCCGGCTCCGGCACGGATGATCTTCACCTTCACTTTGTCGCCGGAAAGCTTTTTCAGAGTGTCGGACAAAACTTCCACCGAGCCCTGCACGTCGGCCTTAAGAACGATGGGCAGTTCCTTGATGGTCCCCTCCTCCACCTGTTGGTGGAGCTGATCCAAGGTCAATCGGGAACTGCCAACCTGCTGGCGCTCTTTCAGTTTCAGCTGCCGGAACTCGCCGATTTGCCTAGCCTTGGTGCTGTCGAGGATCACCTGGAACTGGTCCCCGGCCTGGGGCAACGACGTAAGTCCCAAGATCTCGACCGGCGTCGCGGGCTCGACTTTTTTCACTTTGCGTCCCCGATCATCGATCATGGCCCGGATCTTCCCGTGCACGGCGCCGGCAATGCACGAATCTCCGACCCGAGCGGTCCCGTTCTGAACCAGCACATGTGCGACAGGGCCCTTGCCTTTGTCGATCTTGGCTTCCAACACCGTACCCATTGCCGCGCGCTTAGGATTCGCCTTGAGCTCCTGAATGTCCGCGACCAGCAGAACCATCTCCAACATCAGGTCTAGCCCTTGCCGTTGTTTCGCAGAGACTTCGACGAAGACCGTGGTACCGCCCCAGTCTTCGGGCAAGAAACCGAGATCTGCTAGTTGCTTCTTGACACGCTCGCTATTGGCCTCCGGCTTGTCGATCTTATTGACCACTACCATCAGCGGAACCCCCGCCGCCTTGGCGTGGTCGATGGCCTCTAGGGTTTGGGGCATGACGCCGTCGTCGGCGGCGACCACCAGGATCACTAAGTCGGTAACGCTGGCACCGCGGGCACGCATCATCGTAAAAGCCTCGTGGCCGGGGGTGTCCAAGAACACGATGTCACGCCCGTTCACAGCGACCTTGTAGGCACCTATGTGTTGGGTGATGCCCCCCGCTTCTTTCTCCACCACCTTGGTTTCCCGAATGGCGTCGAGAAGACTCGTCTTTCCGTGATCGACGTGACCCATTACCGTCACCACCGGCGCACGCGCGGCTAGATCTTCCGGTTTTTCCTCGACAATCTCGTCTCGGGAAACATCTTCCTCGAAAGACAGTATTTCGGCTTCGGCTCCGAACTCGTGCGCCACTTCGACCGCGAGATCGGTATCCAGGGTTTGGTTGATGGTGGCGAGCATTCCGCGGTTCATCAGAAACTTGATAAGGTCTTTGTGCTTGACCTCCATCTTCTCCGCCAGCTCTTTCACGGTGACGCCTTCGGTCAAGGTGATCTTCCGAAAAACCTTGGGAGGAGCCGGCTTGGCGACTTCTTTAGGTTCCGGGATCGCTTGTTCTTTGACCTCCGCCGCGGCAACGCGCGCCCTTCGTTGAGATTCCTTGGTGCGCGGTTTGGCATCCGGGCGCCGCCGGTGAATGGTCTTGATCGGTGCCGCCGGTCGTGGCGGAGGTGGGATCGGCTTCATCGCGCCCCCCCGCGTCTGGACGGGCAGCCGGGGCCGGATCACGGTCGACGTCGGACCGGGAACAAACGCTTGGGTCCCACGGACCCCTTGCCCACGCGCCATCGATGGAGCACTCGCCGCGGAGCCCGCCGCTAGGGCCGTAGGTGGCGCTGGTGGTAGGGGGGGCGTCCTGGTGACGCGCGGAGTCGGTGCGGAGGTTTCCGTAGGTTCGGCTCCGGGTTCGACGGGCGGCGCTTCGGTCGCAACGGCCGGCTCCCCCTCTGCGGCGTCGACTTCATCACCCCTTGCAGCCGGCGTAGCCGATACGCCCTCGACCAATCCCAAATCGACTCGGGCCCGCGCCTCCACTTCGAGCTGAAGGGCCTCCTGCTCTTCGAGCAACGCAGCCACCTTGGCTGCTTCTTCGCGGGCGGCTTGTTCGGCGGCTATTCTCTCGGCCTCTTCACGTTCTCGGGCGGCTCGTTCCGCGGCCTGTTTTCGCCTCTCTTCGGCCCGCTCTTCTTCTTCGAACTCTGCGAGAAGCGCCCTGCGGGCTCGTTCTGCACGTGCCTTGCTCGTACTCCGCGCTTGCTCTTCCGTGGACTGAGCATGCTCGGCAACGTTCGCCTTCACTTTCGCGTTGGCCGGTCCGATGGCACCGGCCCCTTCGAGGCGAATGAGCCTTTTGAGCTTGATGGCGATCTCTTCTTCTATGGTGCTGGAGGCAGACTTGACCCTGATCTGGAGCTTGTCCTTGAGAAGCTGGATGGTCCGCGGACTGGTGATACCGATGTCGCGAGCCAGTTCGTAAACCCTGACCTTATCCATCAGCGCTCACCTCCCGAACCTTCCGATTCTGGCTCGCCAACGCTCGATTGACGATCGTGCGCGATCTTCCCCATCTGTGCCGCTTCGGTGGCCTCCACTAAAGCCGGCTCTTCGACCGCTGCCTCCTCCTCCTCAACTTCCTTGGCTTCCTTGGCTTCCTTTTCAGGGGGCCCTTCGGCAAGCGGCGGCGAACTGGCCATGTAGTCCCTAGCGGCAGCAACGATTTTCTCCGCGGTCTTGGCGCCAATGCCCGGAATCCCGGTCAAAGAATCGGGTTCGAGCGATGCCACCTCCTCCACCGTGCCGAAACCTTGCTCCGCCAGCCTCTCTAACGTTTTCTCGCCCAGGCCGCTCAAGACGCTGAGCGGCATCTGCGTCGTAGTGGCCATGGCGTCCATCTGGCTTTGCACTTCCAATTTCTTTTCTTCCTCACTCTTGATATCGATCCGCCAGCCGATGAGTCTGGCAGCCAAGCGGACGTTCTGTCCTTTTTTTCCGATCGCCAACGAGAGCTGCCTGTCCTCGACGATAACCTCCATAACCTTTTCTCTTTCATCGACAACAGACACGCGGCTCACCTTAGCAGGGTTGAGGGCGTTGATCGCGAACGTGTGAGGGTCTGCGTTCCACTCTACGATATCTATTTTTTCCCCTCTCAGCTCGCGGATGATGTTCTGAACCCGCGAACCCTTGATACCGACGCAGGCTCCCACGGGATCCACGTCTTTGTCGTTTGAATAAACCGCGACCTTGGCGCGGTCCCCAGGCTCCCGCACCGCGTTTTTTACCACCACAGTTCCTTCGTAGATCTCGGGAACTTCCATTTCGAACAACCTGGTCAACAGAGCAGGGTCGGTTCGGGACACAACGACCTGCGGCCCACGCGAAGTTCGCAGTACCCGAACGATGGCGACCCGAATACGCTCTCCGGCGTTGAATACCTCGGCTCGCGACTGCTCTCTTCGGGGCAAGACCGCCTCGGTGCGTCCCAGGTCGACCACCAGGTCGCCGTTTTCTGCCCGTTTGACGATTCCCGTCAGGAGTTGCGCAATGCGGTCGCCGAACTCGCTGAAAATGTTGTCCCGCTCCGCCTCGCGTACCTTCTGAAAGATCACCTGCTTCGCGGTCTGGGCTGCAATGCGCCCAAGAGCGGCGGTGGGCTTGTGTACTTCTACCTCTTCCCCGAGTTTCGCATCGGGTTGAGCGCGCGTTGCTTCCCTCAAGGCGACCTCAGTCTCCGGTGTGATCACCGCATCCACGACGGTCTTGAGGGTGAAAACCTCTATGTTCCCGGTTTCGCGGTTCAGCCGAGCGCGGAGATCTTCTTCGGTCCGGTAGTACTTCTTGGTAGCGGTAACGATGGCGTCCTCAACGGCACCGATGATCACATCCGGATCGATACCCTTCTCCCGACTGATCTGCTCGATCGTCTGATATAGAAGACTACTCATTGTCTTTTTTCGTAAGCTGACGCTGCCCCGGCAGGAAAGGCTCTACCTCCAACCGCGCGCTCTCGACGATCGGCAGCGGAATGCTCTTCCGTTCACCACTTTGTTCCAAAAGCACTGACTCTCCCGTGACTCCGGCGAGTCTTCCCCGGAATCGATTCGTCCCATCGAGCTGCTCTCGGGTCTTGATCTTCGCCAACCTTCCGGTGAAGCGCTCGAAGTCTTTCATGTTCCAGATCGGTCGATCTAGTCCCGGTGTACTGACCTCAAGCGTGTAGCTCGACTCAATGGGATCTTCCACGTCCAGCAGCACACTCAGACGTTCGTTAACTTGTACGCAGTCTTCGAGCCCCACACCTTCCTCACGGTCGATAAATACTCTAAAGACCCCGGAACCACCGGCTTGTTTGAACTCGACCCAAGCTACCTCGATGCCGAGTGGCTTCGCGGCCCGTTGGGCCACCTCTCGCAGTTTGGGAAGAAGGCTATCCGTGTCCATGTCATCTAGCTTCGTCGGCTTCCGTTAGTGTCGGGGCCTCACTCCTCCATCAATGGCGCGGCGCCCCACCCCCAGGCCACGCGCTTCGTCGGCAAGCGACTGCGAGCGAGCTGAGGGCTCGCTGGCCCTGCGGCTCGTTACTGCGGCCGGGCGCAGTACAAGTGCCGAAATCACCCTCCTAATCGCTCTGGCTGTACCATCGGGAGCCGCCCGAAAGGTCATTCAGGCGGTTAACCCATAAAAAAAGTGGGCAAATGCCCACTTCCTGGACTCTCGACTGGCTACAACTATAGTCCAACCGGGCTGGTCAGATCAAGCGTCAGTTGAACGACTTGAGCCTAATGAGGCACTTACCGGGAGTCGCCCATCGTCGTCCCCATCATTGACGATTCGACCCACCAGATCGTAGGGATGGGCCTCCGTTACCTCTACTATCACGAAATCACCCAGGCTAGCATTGCCTTCATTGATCAATACCCCACCGTCGATCTCCGGCGCCTGGCCTTCCGTTCTTCCCCGAAGGAGCAGGTCCGACTCCGGAGACGGCCCCTCGATCAGCACCCTCTGACGGCTCCCCACCAACTGTTTGTTCCTGCGCAGGGAGATCCTGCCCTGTTGTTTCATTAACAGGTGTCTCCGTCTCTCTTTCTCCGCTGGCGATACGGTCTCAATCTGCACGAAGGCTTCTGTATTTTCCTCATTCGAATAGGTGAAGACTCCCACATTGTCGAGCTCCGCGTCGTTGCAAAACTGCAAGAGGTCCTCGAAGTCGGCTCTCGTCTCGCCCGGGAAACCGACAATAAACGAACTGCGTATCGACACCCGCGGTACGGCGCGACGAATACGCTCGAGCAGTTTTTCATTGCTCGCTCTCGTTCCAGGGCGCTTCATCGCCTTGAGAATACGGTCACTCGCGTGTTGCAGTGGGATATCGAGGTACAAGCAAACTCGCGGCTCGGTTGCCATAACCTCGAGCACTTCGTCGGTCACCGTCGTGGGATAGGCGTACAGCACGCGCACCCATTCGAGGCCGTTCACGGCCGCGAGCCCGCGGAGCAAACTTGCTAGGCTGGCGCTTTGATCGAGCTCCGCGCCGTAGCGTGTCGTGTCCTGTGCGATGAGGACCAGCTCTTTGATCCCTTGTTTCACGAGGGACTCCGCCTCGGAGAGGATCGACTCCGGCATCCGGCTTCGATAGTGCCCGCGTATCTTCGGAATGATGCAGAAGGTGCAGGGGTAGTCACACCCTTCCGAGATCTTCACATACGCGAAGGGGCGCGGTGTGGTGAGCACGCGGGGAGCCAGGTGATCGTAAAGATAGGCGACCGAACCGTCTGCCTGGAGTTTCGGGATCTGTCGGTCTTCGCCCTCCGATGCGGACACAATCGAGTCCAGTTGGTCCAACCCAACCACCGCATCCACCTCGGGAATCTCCCGGGCGATCTCGGCGGCGTAGCGTTGAGCCAAACATCCCGAGACGATGAGACGTCGGCAACTCCCTTCCTGCTTGTGCCGAGCCATCTCCAGGATCGTATCGATGCTTTCCTGTTTCGCACGATCGATGAAACCGCAAGTGTTGACGACCAGCACTTCTGCCTCCGATGGTTCGGAGGTCGGCTCGTACCCCGCCCTGGTTAGATGCCCCAACATCACCTCCGTGTCCACGAGGTTCTTGGGGCAGCCTAAGCTTACGAATCCAATCTTCTTCATGCGCAGGCGTTCAGAGTAGCGAAAAACGGAGAGGTCCGCAAACCCACTAAGAAGTTGGCTTCCATCCGTTAATTCCTCTTTCTAGGGAGCGGCGGGAAAAATGATGTGCCACCGTCCGGATGTCGAACGTCCCTGCTTGGCGTCAATTAACGGTGTTGCCACTCATCGACCTCGTCAGACACCGGTCAGACGGCGGTGAGCGGAAGCTACGGCGAGAGCCGGTAAAGCATACGTGGAAAGGGAATGGTTTCCCGAAGATGCTCCAGCTTGCAAATCCAGGCTACCACTCGTTCAATACCCATTCCGAAGCCGGAGTGCGGCACGCTCCCATATCGGCGTAGGTCGAGGTACCAAGAAAACGCATCCTCCGGCAGCTTGTGTTCAGCGATCCGTTGCTGGAGGAGCTCTAGATCGTGTATGCGCTGACTCCCTCCGATGATCTCACCGTAGCCCTCCGGCGCGAGAACGTCGACGCACAAAGCAGTTTCGGGCCGATCGGGGTCGGGCTCCATGTAGAAGGCCTTGACCGCGCTCGGATAGCGCGTAATGGCAACCGGCCGTGGGTGGGCCCGCGACAGTATCTCCTCGTCCTGAGCACCGAAGTCGGAACCCCACTCGAAGGCATTACCGTCCTTCTTGAGCAACTCGACGCCCTGGTCGTAGGTGATACGAGGAAACGGTTTCTTCACTTCTTCGAGCGGCGTGAGGTCTCGTTCGAGAATCTTCAGCTCTTCGCGCCGTTTCTCGAGCACGGACTCGACGACGAAGCAGACGAGATCTTCGGCGAGCTCGATGATATCGTCCAAGAGGGCGTATGCCACCTCGGGCTCGATCATCCAGAACTCTATGAGATGGCGCCGCGTCTTAGATTTTTCGGCTCGGAAAGTTGGGCCGAAGCAGTAAGTCTTGCCTACCGACATCGCGACCGCCTCGTTGTATAACTGGCCGCTCTGAGTGAGGTACGCCTTCTCTCCGAAGTAATCGGTCTCGAAGAGAGTGGTCGTCCCCTCACTGGCGTTGGGAGTGAAGATCGGAGTGTCTGCCAGTACGAAACCCCGATCGTCGAAGAAGTTCCGGCAGGCGGAAATGATCTGGTGTCGAATCTTCAGAACGGCATGTTGACGACGGGAACGAAGCCACAAGTGTCGGTTGTCCAGCAAGAAAGCGACGCCGTGCTCCTTGGGGCTGATCGGGTACTCTTCGGCGATTTGCACAGGCTCTAGATCGCAAAGCTCCAGCTCGTAACCGCCCGGAGCCCGATCGTCGGTGCGTACCTTTCCCCGCACGATGAGAGAGCTTTCGATCGTGAGCCCCTTGGCGCGCTCCCAAACATCTTCTGACACTTCCGCCTTGGAGATAACCCCCTGCATGAAGCCGGAGCCATCTCGAAGGATCACGAACTGGATCTTCCCGCTAGAGCGACGGTTCACGAGCCAGCCCTTGAGTGTGACCTCCTTTCCGGCGTAGTTAGAAATGTCTCCGATGTAGACCTGGGTTGAGCTCATCGAGGGCTCCTTCATGTCATTTCCGGTAGGTGAGCAGCAAGCACTCTTCTCAGACCGTCCCACTCCGCCCGCGCAGAATGCCTTGCCAGGTTGGCCCTAACCATCTCGAGCGTATAAGGGAGGTAGCTCTCATAGAACAACTTGCCTCTCACGGCAATCTGATTGCCGAACGTACCAAGGGCCTTCAAGTTTCGCTGCAAAGCCGTCAAATCGAATTCTTCCTCGAGACTCCGGCGATCGGTCGAGGTGGCGAGCAGAAACTGCTCTTTCATCTCCTCGACGAATTCCGGATCCAGCTCAACGTACGAATCCCGGAGCAGCGAGACCAAATCATAACTTACCGGCCCCATACGCGCGTCCTGAAAATCAATCACCACCAGCTCGCTCCCTACCAGGAGGAGGTTCCGAGAATGATAATCACGGTGACAGAGCACGCGCGGGCGGGCGGCGAGCTCGGTGGCGATGCTCCAGAACGCGCGATCCAGAGCCTCCAACTCGGTGGCGTCGAGCGAGGCCTGGCGGAAGCCCTCGAGATAGTGCTGCTGAAAAAAGGATAGCTCCCAATGAAGCTTCTCTCGATCGAAAACTATCCCGTAAGGGAGATACTCGGTGCTCTCCAGAGCCGCTCCGCGCTCCTGAATTTGTATCAGGATCGCGATCGACTGCTGATAGAGGGTCTTCCTCGCCTTCGCGTCCGCGCTTTCTATCAACGTCTGCAGGAGCCCGTCGCCACAATCCTCGAGAAGCAGTATGCCTTCCCGACCGGAGACATCGTGTATCTTTGGAACGCGCACCTGCATCTTCCGGAAGAGCCGGGCCACGTTCAAGAAAGGCTCGCGCTCGGGATCGAAGGGCTTTGGCTGCAACGCGAGCACCACTGTTTGCTGCTCGGGATCGCCAGAGAGGTTCACTCGGTAGTACCTTCGCGTCGAGGCATCCCCGGCGAGTCCCGTTACCGAGCGTACCCGAAGACCGTCTTTCTTTCGACGACTCAGGTAGCCAACGACCCTGGGATCGAGAAGTTCGTCTGCGGGGTCTATCGACATTAACCCTTGATTTCCGCCACCACGCAATCTCCAACGATCTCCCGGGCACGAATCCTGGCTCGACTCGACCCAAGGCGCGCCACAACCTTACCTACTGTACTAGTCGAGGCGGCCAAAGACACGTCACTCGCCACCACGGATTTGCGGATCAATGCCTCCTCCGAAACCGTAACTCGGTCCCAGAGCACGGCGCTCTGTATTCTTGCTCCGCGCTTCACCACACAGTCCGCCCCGAGGATCGTTGTACCGGAGAAATGAGCTTCCGGATCGACTCGCGTGCCACGACCGACTAATACGGTGGTCCCCGGAGGTGAGTCCGCAGGCGGCTCGATGGAGCGGGTTCGCCATTGACTCTTGAACAAACCTTTCTCCACCAACTGCTCGCAGGCATTCAAATACCTTTCGGGTGTCCCGATGTCGAACCAAGCGGCATCGCCTACGTAACCGAACACCGAGCCTTCGGCGATGAGCTTCGGGAGCAGGTCCACTTCGAGCCGCGCGAATCGCCCGCGGTGCAAATGCTCGAAAACGGAGGGTTCGAGCACCCAAACCCCGGCGAACATGAGAGGCGCCGTAGAACTGCTCGACTTGTGACTCCCCTGGCCAATCGAAAGAACCCGACCGTCTTTCGCGATGCCCAACTCCGTGTAGTCGCTTCGTGTCGGCTTGGAACGCAGCAGCAAGGTAGCCGTCGCTTTCTTATCACGATGCCAATCGATCAAGTGACCTAGATCGACGTCAACGATCGTATCTCCGTTGAGGACGACGAAGCTCCCGCCAGCGAGAAGCTCCTCGGCCTGTTTGAGTCCCCCGGCTGTACCGAGAAGCTCCGCCTCCCGAGAATAGTGGAGGGCGAAATCTTGGCGTCCGTCCATCGCCTCCAGCACTTCAACGATACTCTCGGGGTGATGGTGGAGGTTGACGATCACTTCGCGAATGCCCGCCCCGCGAAGGAGCCCCATGGCAAACTCGACCGGTGTGGCTCCAAGTAAATGGGTCGCCGGCTTCGCCCAATAAACGGTCAGGGGCCTTAGACGCCGGCCCTCCCCTGCCGAGAGCACCATGGCCTTCACCGATTTCGTGGTCGGCGTCATCGCGGTCGCCGGGCCCCCGTGAAAACCATGAAACGAGGCGCCGCCGGAAACCGACGGCGAGGGCCAGCGTAGAGAGTGGGGTAATCCAGAGAGAATGTCCGAAGAGAGTTGAGCTCGAAATACCGCGGCTCAAGAACCTCTCCCTGGGCACTTATCAGCACTACCTCACCTTGCTGCCACGACGACAGCGGGAATTTAACTTCACGCTCGACCTTGATACCCAAGCCGGTTTTCTCCCCACGGTCTCGGAGACCGTGTTCGGATGATCGAGGATAGTAAACGGTACCGAAAAAGGAAAATTGCGTTACGAAGCGAGTGGCGCGGGGACGACCGGGGTCCCTTCTTCGAGCTTCACCGACACAAGCTTGGAGATCCCCGGCTCCTCCATGGTCACGCCGTACATCTGATCGGCGTGCTCCATCGTTCTGAGGTTGTGGGTGATGACGATGAATTGGGTTGTTTTCCTGAGCTCTGCCAGCATGGAGAGGAACCGGCCGACGTTGGCCTCGTCAAGCGGAGCGTCCACTTCGTCCAAGAGACAAAAGGGTGAGGGCTTGTAACGGAAGATGGCAAACATGATGGCGATCGCGGTCATTGCCTTCTCCCCTCCGGAGAGAAGCAACACGTTTTGAAGTTTCTTCCCCGGCGGCTGCGCGATGATATCGATGCCGCTCTCCAGTACGTCGTTCTCGTCGATGAGTCGAAGGCCGGCCCGACCGCCCCCGAAGAGCTGTTTGAATGTCGCCGCGAAGTGATGGTTGATCCTCTCGAGGGCTTCCAGGAACTTTTGCCGAGAGGTGGAATCGATCCGCTGGATCGCCTTTTCGGTAGACGCGATGGAGTCGAGAAGATCCTTGCGCTGACGGGTGAGGAACTCATCCCGTGTCTCGAGCTCAAGATACTCTTCGTCGGCCATCGGGTTCACCGGGCCGATGGAATCCAACTTCTGTTTAAGCTCGGAGAGCTCCCCAACGAGCCCCTCGTGGTCCTTGCGGAGATCCCCGGGGCTCAACAATTGAGCCGCTTCCGGGAGTGTCATCTGGTGTGATTCTTGGAAGCTCTCACGGAGGTGACTCATCTCTGACTCCTCCCTGGCCAGAGCGATTTCTTCGGTGGAGCGTTTTTCACGTGTCTCATCCAGCTCTTTTCGCCGGAGCTTCAAAGCCCCCTCCGTTGCCTCGATGCGCCCCCGAAGCCGGCCCGCCGCCTCCTCGAGGCCGGCGAAGCCCTCCCGGAGCGAGTCCCTTTGGGAGAGAGACTGGGTTAGCTCGGTTTCGGCATTGGCGAGCTCTTCCTTAACCTCGGATAAACGCTCGCCAAGCCCGAGCTGTTCTTTTCGCCCCGCTTCGGTACGCGTTCCGAGCTCACTAACACCTTCTTGTAAACGTTCAACGTCCACCCTGACTGCCTGCACGCGCTCTCGCAGCGCGGCGACGGTAGTGGCCTCTTCCGCAGCCTTGCTTTGAAGGCCGTCGACCTCGGTCCGACGCTCGACCAAACTGGACCGGGCTTCCTCCAATCGAGACTCGATCTGATTCTTGGCTTCTTCTTCGGAGGCAAGCGAGCCTTCCATTTCCACCCGTTTGTCACCTAAGTTGCTCTTCTCGGAATCGGCACGTGCCAGCTCACTCGACGAGACTTCGGTTTTTCGCTCCACCCGCGTCCACTCTTCGTCGAACTGACGGGCCCGATGCTCGAGGCCAACGAGGACCTTTTCCAGAGAGTGTTGTTCCTCCAAAACGGAAGCCAATCTCTCCTCTCTTGCTCCGAGCTCTTTCTGGATCTCTTCCTTGCGAACTTCCTGCCGACTGAGCTCGGTCGCGTTTTGGGATAACTTCTCCTGGAGCTCACGGATTTCTCGCCGGCTACTGAGCAACCCCTCGCTCGGCCCTCCAGGACCGGCCCGCAGCACTCCCGGTGGAGCGAGCACTTCTCCACTCGCTAAGCTCACGTAAGGTACCCCGGACTCGCGGCGGAAAGCTCGAAGCGCAGCCTCGATCCCATCGACCACGATCGCGTCGGGAAGCGAACGTCGTAGAAGCTCAGACTTGCCGTTCGTCCAATGAACCGCATCACTGAGAAGCCCCACCACTCCGTCGACTTCCTTGCGTCGAAGATTCTCGAGGGCATCTCGGACTGCCGAAGTCTTCGTCGGGCCTATCTGGCTTGACGTACTTGGCAGGCTTATTAGGGACTCAATGAGAAAGTCACAGCGCCCGGCGTCTTCCTTTTCAAGCCATCGCTGAGCCGCCAGGGCATCCTCCTCGTTCTCGACCAAAATGCGCTGGAGAGACTCTCCGTAGAAACGCTCCGCGGCTCGCTCGAACTTGGGGTCGACCTCAACCGAGTCCGCGAGCACGCCTCCGAGCCGAACCTCTAAGTCCGGCCCGGCGGTGAGCAAACGGCGAGCTCCCGCCCCGAAATGCGTCCTGGACGTCACCAGCTCTTCGAGGGAGGCGAGCCGACCAGAAAACGAAGAGGCCTCTTCCCGTCCGCGGACCAACTCGTGATCGACCTGCGCCAGGTCACGTCTGAGGTCGGCCACTTCTCGCTCGGTGGTCTCTCGCTCACCGACGAGCCGTGCCGCGGTCACCCGCCGCTCCTCAAGCTCCTCTGCGAGACTCAGCTTTTCTCCCTCGAGGCGCTGGCGTTCAGTTGTTAGCTCGCGCATCTCCTCCCGAAGCTTCAACGCTTCCGACGAGACCTTGTCCACGTTCGCCAGAACACCTTGTAGAAAATTGTTGAGCGTCGCGATCTTGCTGATGCGATGCACGAGCTCCGCACGACTCTCTTCGAGCTCCTGCTCCGTCTCGGCGAGCGACGCGGCTGCCCGGGAGAGCTCCTCTTGAGTCCGAGCCGCATTTGCCTCGAGCTCCGTGAGTTTAGCCGTCGCCGCCTTCTCGTCACTGCGCCGAAGCTCTAGTTGCCGGGCAGCTGGGCCCAGACGCATCTCGAGCTCTTCGAGCTCTTGTCCAAGCTGGCTCTGACGACTGTCGACGTCTTTCAATTGCTGACCGCCCCGGGCGATCTGACTATCCAGTCGCTCGATCCCGATCTCCAAGCGGTGGAGCTTCTCGCGGGTCTCCTCCAGGCTGGATTCTTGTTCTGCCTGTTCCAACCGCAAGCGCTCGAGATAGTTCTCGGCGGTCACCAAGCTGGTGGAACGCCGAAGCTCTTCGTCAACCGCAGTCTGGAGAACCTGTCGCAAGTGTCCAAGCTTGCGCTCGAGCTCTTGACTCTTCTTCACCGCAACAATCTGCTCGATATGACTCATCGAGGCGCGCAGACGTTTGTAGCGCCTCGCTTTGCCAGCCTGGCGCTTGAGCGAATTCATCTGTCGCTCGACCTCGTAGACGATGTCGTTCACGCGCAACAGGTTTTGCTGAGCGGCTTGTAGTTTCACCTCGGCGGAGCGGCGACGTACCCTGTACCTGGTAATCCCGGCCGCCTCCTCGATCACTGCACGTCGGTCGGACGCCTTGCTGGAAAGAATCAGCCCTATCTTGCCCTGCTCGATGATCGAATAGGCCTTGTTACCCATCCCGGTGTCCATGAAGAGCTCGACGATATCTCGCAGGCGACAGGGGCTGCCGTCTAGCAGGTATTCGCTGTCCCCCGAGCGATATAAACGCCGCGTGACCACGGCTTCCCGCAAGCCCGCTCCATTACCGTTGATGTTGGATAGGCGGAGGTTGACCTCGGCGAAGCCGACGGGCGGGCGGCGTTCGCTGCCATTGAAGATGAGGTCCTCCATCTTTTGGCCCCTGAGGCTCTTGGCGCTCTGCTCACCGAGAGCCCACCCGATAGCGTCCGAGATGTTGCTCTTGCCGCACCCGTTGGGCCCAACGATGGCGGTAACCCCTTCGTGGAAGGACAGTTCGGTCCGTTCACCGAAGCTCTTGAAACCTATTATGTCTACCCGGTCTAGTCTCATAGCCTTATGGCGTCATTAAATGTCTACGGAAATCGGAGTTTAGCACAGCTCGCGAGCCGGGTTCAACGAGGAAGCCCTAGATGTGGTGGAAAGGCTTTCTCGTCCTACTATATCTACCTGCAACTGCCGAGTCTCTCAGACCCTCAATGGACGCCAGAACAGGAGGTTACAAGCCGAAAACCTCGTCAAGTACCGGCTGCCTTCGAGCGTTTGGCCTTATCTGAAGCGCTGTGTTAATTTGGATCGGCCAACTTGCAATATCGCCGAGTATCGCCTCACCGCTACTAACTCCCCATGCTGCGCATTCTCGATCGATACACCCTACGTGAGATAGGCCCCCCATTCTTGCTGGGGCTTGGTGTGTTCACATTCGTCTTCCTGCTCAACGAGATCCTTCGTTACGCCCAGATCCTGATCGCCCAAGGGGCTAGCCTCAGCAGCGTGGTCGGTATCCTTATCAATTTGCTGCCGAGCGTGCTTTGCTTGACGATCCCGATGGGGGTCCTACTCGGAATCCTCATCGCGCTAGGCCGACTCGCCGCCGACAGCGAGATCATCGCGCTTCGAGCTAGCGGTGTCAGCCTCTATCGCTTGCTTCGGCCCATCATGGTGGCCGCCACGATAGGCTGGATGGCAACCTCCTATTTGATCATAGAGGTCCTGCCCGACTCGAACCAAGAAGTCCGCAAGCTCCTTTTTCAAGTTATCGCGTCCAAAGCGAAGACCGACATCCGCCCGCGGGTCTTCTACGACACGCTCTTCCCTAGCTTTATGTTCCTCGTGATGGACATGCCATCGGGTGACGAAAACTGGAGCAACGTGTTCCTGGCCGACCTGACTTCCCCTACCGCCCCCCGAATCACCTTGGCTCGTGCCGGGCAGCTGGTGGTCGACTCCGAACAGAGGACGGTCAATTTCTACCTGCGAGACGGTGAAAGCCACCAGGTGACCTACGCACGTCCTGGCGAGTACGACCTGCAGACATTCTCGGAGACCGTGCTTCCGTTGACGAACGAAACCTTCTTCCCTCCGGAGGACATGGACGTACCGCGCGGAGCGAGGGAGATGGGAATCCCGCAGCTTTTCGAGTCCTATCAAAAATCGGGTCTCCCCGTATATTTGGTCGAGATTCACAAGAAGTTCTCGATTCCCTTCGCCTGCTTCGTCTTCGGTGTCCTGGGCTTGGCGCTCGGGATTCGCAACCGTCGCGAGGGTCGTTCCTGGGGATTCGTGGTGAGCATCGCCGTCATATTCGTCTACTACGTTCTCATCCAACTGGGGGACGGCGTCGCGAAGCAAGGAAATCTTTCGCCTTCGCTCGCGATGTGGATGCCCAACGTAGCGCTCGGAGTTGCGGGACTGACGCTTCTCATGAGAAACGCACGGGAATCGTCCGCCGGCCTCCCCGCCATCGGGATTGCCATCAAGAGCGGCATCCAAAAACTCTGGCGTTTGGTCCGACGGGCCCCGGCCGATTCAAAGGCTCTTCCCCAAGGATCGAATCGCCTCGGTTCGCGACCGGTCGTGGTGCTCCGCATCCCGCGTATCGTCCTCCGATTCCCGAATACACTTGATCGCTACATCTCTCGTGAGTTCTTCCGTTACTTCGGCCTGGTGCTGGCGGCCCTCATCGTGGTCTTCGTTTTGGGATTACTTGTGGACGTGATTCCGTCCGCCATCGAAAATCGGGTCAAGGGCAAGCTCGTCGTCGACTACGTGGGTAACGAGTTGCCTCAGATTCTCTTTCACATGTTGCCCTTGGCAACACTCATGGCCACACTCATCAACTTTGCCCTTTTCTCCAAGACCAGCGAGCTCATCGCTGCCAAGGCGGGCGGAATCAGCATGTACCGCGTCTCGATTCCCGTCGCGTTGATCGGCTTCTTCGTCAGCTTGTTTTGTTTCGGAATCCAAGATTATCTCCTTCCCTATACCAACCGACGCGCCTCCGAATTGCGTGATGAGATCAAAGACCGACCGGTCCAAACGCACAACCTGCTCAACCGCCGGTGGATGCTGGGTCAAGACGAGCGGATCTACAACTACGTCTATTACGACACGCAGGAGCGGCTCTTCAACGGACTTGCCGTCTACGAATTCGATCCTGACCACTTCTCACTCACCCAGCGTTTCTATGCACAGACCGCCGCCTGGGATCAGACCTCCGCCAGCTGGTTGCTCCGAGACGGCTGGTTGCGTCACTTCAACGCGCAAACCGGGATCGAGCGCTTCGACGAGCTCGGCATGCGCGCGATGGAACCTCCTGATTACTTCAGTAAGGAGCGACGCCAGTCGAGCCAGATGACCTATTTCGAGCTCTCCGAGTATATCGATGAGTTGAGTCGGTCGGGATTCGATGTGGTGCGTCTGAAGGTGGCGCTTTACAGCAAGATCTCGTTTCCGTTGGCGGCGCTAGTCACCTTGCTTATTGGAGTCCCATTCTCTTTTACGCCCGGCAAGAAGGGAGCCCTCTACGGAATCGGGATCGCGATCGTCGTTGGACTGACCTACTACATTACGACGCGCGTGTTCGCCTTCATGGGGGACTCGGCTATTCTGCCTCCCCTCATGGCGGCCTGGGCGCCGAACGTACTCTTCGGCGTCGCCGCGCTGTACGCGCTCTTCATGGTCAAGACCTAGGACGTAGTGCGAGCGATTGGGCCCCCGCGCAAAGCCATCAGCTGTCCCGAAGCCGCTTGCCGGCGAAGGGACGGCGGTGGGGGTGGGGCCCCGCCGCACTGATGAAGGTGCCGTGAAACTCTTGAGCACCCTGCTAATCTTCCGCCGCACAAAACTCGAGAGCTCGCACTTCAATTAATCCCGACGTTCCGGGACGGGTGTTGCCAGCGTCCAGAACAAAGAAGAGGCCGCGCGTTTCCCCGAGATCGAGATGCCCGTCAGTCGTCTCGCTGATGCTGCGGAGCTTCTCGAAGGGGAGGACCACGTCGCGCCACTCGCCCGAGGTGGTGAAGGAGCTCGCCCACCACTCGGTGTCTTCCACCGAAGCACCGGACCGCGCGTCGCGAAGCTGCACCGTGACACGGTACATGTCCTCTCCCCGGACTTGGAATCGGATGGCGTCAAAACCGGCAAGGTCACGGGGAGTCCGATCGGCGACCGAGCACCAGACATAGGGTCGGTCGCCTCTAGGCTCGGAGAGGTGGAATTCCATGCGAAACGCATCCCCAGAAGAAAGCGCGCCCTGCTCATCCATTCGCGATGCGGGATCGTGCTCGGCGTGAAACGCCATCTTCCATGGTTCCTCACCCACGGGCTGGCAGATCATCGTCGCCGCGGACCGAGCGACAGGAAGACGCGGCAAGTCTGTCCTGCGAGCCCGCCGAAGATCCGCTACCTCGCTTGATGAGACGAAGATGGGGTTAGAGACGATCCAAGGCTGCTCGCGTCGACCAGGAACGAATCGCGAGTCCAGAATAGCCTCCACACGATAGACGCCCGGTCCATCGACAGGGAGCGACAGCGCGCGGTCAGTCGACTCCACCAGGGACGCGCCGTTTTTCAATAGGCGTAACCGCGTTCCAGCCGGAGCCTCCACCGAGGCGACCAATCGGAGCGAGCCGGTCTCGACCAACTCGACGGGAACATGGCTTCCAATTGGCCATTCGCGAAAACCGTCCTCTGCATAGAACCGGAATCGAGAGCCGTCGGCCAGTCCATCGAAGCTCATGAACCCCTTACCGTTCTTGAGGGCGCGATAGATCGACGCCCGGTCTTTTGCCGCATCACCGACGAGAGGTTCGTCCAATACCAAATGGTTACGTGCCATCTCGAAAACGGATCGGTAGCTTGGCCAGGGCAGCTGCAGACCCCAGGGCACCGTGAGGCGACCGTGCGCGTCGAGACCTATCCAAGCGACCACATCGCGCTCTGCAAGCATTCGGTCCCACTTTTCGAAGAGCCGCGGCTCCCAGTCCAACCCGGCAGCTAGGGCGCGCCGCGGGGAGAAGGGATAGACAGCCGCCGCGATGCCGACACGTAAACCGCCTTGACGTCTCCATCCACTGAAGAAATTGAAAAGCTCGATACCAGTGAGGCCGGAAACATCCCAATCGGCCCAGGCGAAATTGGCCCTCCGCGCGTACGGATGAGCTGCGATGGCAAAACCCCCCATCCCATCGATGTCTCTGAGCGTCTCCGTGAGATCGGTGGAGAAGCGAAGGACGGGATCCGGGATGTCGAGCGCAAGAACGTGCCCTCCTTCGGTCGCGACCTCGCTTCCCGCGAGAAGCAGCACACCTTCCCGATACTCCTGGCCCTCGTTTCGAAGCGCATCCGGGTCGCGGTGATCGGTGAGCACCACGAAATCGAGACCCGCATGGTTCGCGGCAAGAAGGATGTCGGCCACGCTTCCGGACCCGTCGGAATAGCAGGAGTGCGCGTGAACGACGCCGACCGCGCGCCGCGCGACATCCGAACCGGAGGCGTCGGCGAGCAGGGACGGCGGCGGCTTGGAAGGAAGACTCGCGACGACGACGATAGCGGCGATGACCGCGATCACTAGAAGGACGAAGAGCGTGAGGAGGGCGGAGCGAAACCGCATCGCTCTCAGGGTATACCACGCCGAATTTCGGGGACAGGTTATTTATTTCAGCTCGACGTAACCGGAAATAAACAAACTGTCCCCGAAATTCTCTACAGTCCGGCGTCTTTGCGAAGCCCGTCGGCCTTGTCGGTTTTCTCCCAGGTGAACTCCGGCTCGTTGCGACCGAAATGCCCATAGACGGCGGTTTTCTTGAAGATGGGCCGCCTCAGGTTCAAAGTCTCGATGATCTCTCGCGGGGTCAGCGCAAAATGCGAACGGATTAGCCCGCTAATCTTCTCTTCGCTCACTTTTCCGGTTCCAAAGGTATCGACCATGATGGACACTGGCTCCGGCACGCCGATCGCGTAAGCCAATTGGACTTCGACCTTTTTGGCCAATCCGCCGGCCACGATGTTCTTCGCGATGTGCCGTGCCATGTAGGAAGCCGAGCGGTCCACCTTCGTTGGGTCCTTTCCGGAGAATGCTCCGCCTCCGTGGCTTCCCACACCACCGTAGGTATCGACAATGATCTTTCGACCGGTGACACCGCAATCGCCCATCGGCCCGCCGATCACGAAACGACCAGTGGGATTGATGAAGTACTTGGTATCTTTGTCGAGCAGTTTTTCCGGGATAACCTGCTGGATGATCTGTTCTTTGATCTCCTCGCGGAGAGTCTCGTTCTTCACGAGATTGGAGTGCTGAGAGGAGATGACGACCGCCTCGATGCGAACCGGGCGATCCCCCTCGTACTCGACGGTGACCTGACTCTTGCCGTCGGGCCTTAGGTAGTCCAAGATCTCTTTCTTTCGGGCTTCCGCCAAGCGCTGCACGAGCTTGTGTGCCAACATGATCGGCATCGGCATCAGCTCTTCGGTCTCGTCGCACGCGTAGCCAAACATCAATCCCTGGTCGCCCGCGCCTCCTGGATCGACGCCCTGTGCGATGTCCGGGGACTGCTCCTTGACGGCCGAGATGACACCACAGGTTTCGTAATCGAAGCCAAACTTGGCACGGGTGTAGCCCACGTCGCGTATCGTATTGCGCACGATTTCCGATAGGTCTGCCGAGGCCTTACTGGTGATCTCCCCGGCAATGATGGCCAGCCCGGTCGTCACGAGAGTCTCGCACGCCACGCGGGAGTTCGGGTCGTCCTTGATAAGGGTGTCCAGAATAGAGTCCGAGATTTGATCTGCGATCTTGTCCGGATGGCCTTCGGTGACCGACTCGGATGTAAAAAGGTGCTTTCCGTCCTTGCTCATCTCGTCCTCCAAGCCAACTGCGCCTAATTGGTAGTTCCCGGTCCCGAGACGACCGTCAAATGGCCGTTTTAATGGATCGGCGACAAAGTCGACCTTTGTAACATACCCTCAAAGCCAGGTCAACGGATAATGCTCCTCCTCCACGACCTCCTCGTCGTAGGCGTTGGCGATGGCGATGGCCCAACCCAGGAAGCCACTTGAATCCTAGGCCTCTTTTCGATTCAATCGCAGTCGAGTGCAACGCAAACCGAAAGCTCAGGAAACTCATTCGGGGCCCTCGGGTCCGGTTCGTCCCGCCCCGCGGCCTAGACGGGCGCGCGGTCTTCCCGACCGATCGTTTCTTCGCGATCTCTTGTTCGCCTCTTCGATTTTCGCCATCGCGACCGTGGTTCTCACCTACCCCCTCGCGATTCACCCAACTAGCCTCGGACGTTTCGATAATGGAGATGCCCGACTCAACGCTTGGGCTATGTCGTGGGTCGCGAACCAACTGATCCACGATCCTCTCAATCTTTTCCAAGCGAACACCTTTTACCCTCTGCCTAACACCCTCGCCTTCTCCGAGCATTTGTTCGTTCCCAGCGTCATGGCGCTACCCCTACTTCAGGTAACGAACGACCTCGTCCTTTCTTACAACCTGGTTTTCCTATTTGCGATCTTCCTTTCAGCAGTGGGCATGTATGTCCTCACCGTGTCGCTTACCGGCAGCCGGTTAGCCGGTATCGTGGCCGGACTACTCTTCTCATTTGCACCGTATCGGTTCAATCGCCTTCCTCATATACAGATGCAACTTTACGCCTTTCTCCCACTAGCTCTCGCCTGCCTTCATCGCTTTGTGGAGACCGGCAAACGCAGTTGGGCGTGGTGTATGGTCGGTTTCTTTTTGCTGCAAGTTCTTTCAGGAACCTACCTCGCAGCGATGGCCACGGTGGCGCTCTCGATCGCGCTGGTCACCCTCGTGCCTACGATGCGAAGAACGCGACAGGAGATGTCCTCGCTTGCTCTTGCCCTCGTCGTGGCCGCGTTGTGCATCTACCCTTTTGCTCGTCCCTATTTTTGGGTGAACGACCATCTTGGCATCGAGTGGGATCTTGCTGGAATTGGCTCCTTATCCGCGACGCCAGAAAGCTACCTGGCTTCATCTGCCCATCTTTATAGGCCGCTCACCGACGTGTTAGTCGGAGAAGACAGTCGCGATTTTCTATTCCCGGGCCTGACGCTTCCCTTGTTGGGGCTTGTTGGGCTGGGGGTGCTCATCATGCGGCAAGGAAGTTTCTCCCGCCCCCGGGCGACAGCCCTCTGCTACTTTCTGATAATGGCGGCCGGCGTGTTGTTGTCCTTGGGACCGTTGACACCGGTCTATTCGTTCCTGCACGAGCACCTCGTCTTTTTTCGTGGACTTCGGGCGCTCACTCGATTCGCCCTCTTGCCCCTTCTCAGTCTCAGTGTCCTCGCAGGCTTCGCCCTCGCGTGGCTCTTTGAGGAAGGTGGCCGGTTGCACAATCGACGCTGGGCGGCCGCGGCCATCGCCGCTTTCTTCATCGCCGAATCGACCGCACTGCCTTATTCGCTAGCAAGCATCAGCGACGAGCCTCCCGAGGTGTACCTCTGGCTGGTGGAGGAGGGAGAGCCCGGCCCGATCGTGGAGCTGCCGTTTCTTGTCCTAGACACGCGATACATGTTCTGGGCCAGACATCACGATTTCCGGCCCCATGTTGAACGGAGACAGTGGATTTGTTCCTCCGTCCCATCGTTGGATGAAGAATCTGTTCTTGCGCTTTCCTTCGCCCGACTCGATCACGTTGCTACGGAAACTTGGCGTGCGCTACGTGATTCTTCATCTGGGAGCCTACCGAGACAGGGCCCTCATCCGTTTGCTCAACGGGTTGGAGCGACACCGCGCAGAGCTCTTGAAAATCCGCGACTTCGGACGCGACATGGTGGTCGAGGTGATTCCAGCCAAAACCAACATCTTACCGCCCCCGCCCGATAAGTTTCTTACCCCCATCCGTCCGCCAACTCGGGTGATCCCCAATCCTGACGAGCCGGTGGTAGAGTTCGAGCTGTCGCTTCCGTCCGTGCAACGAGTGACAGGAGTTCGCTTGCACTACGGTCGGGTGCCGCTTTCGCCGGTGACTCGCGTCGAGCTTCAACTCCCTGCTGTGGAAGAAGATGTCGGAGGAGACACTGATCGGTGGGAGGAGGCGTGGGCCAGCCCCGAGGACTGGCCGGCTTTGACAGAATTGATCCAGGGGCTGCTCGCGCACCCCCGCCACGGGTCGCAAAACGTGAAATTCCGAACGCCGGGCTCGCCTGATTCGCCGACTTCGATGGACGAGTTCGTAACGGACCGTCTGAGGCTGCGGTTAACCGGCTACGACGGTCCGCCCGATGTGACGAAGATCGAGATCTTGGGAGGGAACGTCGCGCTGAACTGACCGCGCCACTCGGAGCATGTTGGACGCCAAAATGTCCAGCTGCTGCTAAAGCTCACTCGTCTCAAATTATCCTCCGATGTACCGATGTCCTGCGGCATCGAAGTGTTCAGGCGACGATCGGGCTGGCTACGGCGTCGAGTCCGCCAGATTGCCGACGGCATACCCACACCAAACTTACCCCGTTTTCGGCTAAGAGGCCGGCGACCCCTGCCGATCCCAGCTGAAGACCGGAAATCGGAGTACGGTCCGAAAGCCCATTGATTCGTAGAGCGAGAAGGCCCTCTCATTAGACTCACTCACCATGAGAGAAACGGTGAGGTAACCGGCCCCTGTCAACGCATCGATTGCTCGGCCGAGAAGGAGTTTGCCCAAGCCCAGCCCCTGGGCGGCAGGACTGACCGCGACCTGTGCGAGATGGGCATGTCGAGGCGAAATTTCGGTTGCCACGATGAATCCAGAAAGCATTCTCGACTCCGGACGTTGAGCGACCGACGAGGCCATCGGAATCGGTTTTCCACATCCTTGCAGTTGAAGAATGTTCTCGAGCAGCGTTCGGCACCCCTCTGGATTCCGGTACAGTTCGTTCATCTCGGCGTCCACTCGTCCGTCATGCGCTTGTTGCATCAACAAAGCGGCTCGCGACAGGTACGAAGAGCTCCAAGGCTTGAACTCGAACGGACCGTTGCCGGGACCACTCGAGGCACTCGACATAAGTGCGCGGCGTAAGAACGCTCGACCGTGTTCTCGAAAGCCTTCCGCCAGAAACACCTCTCGTAGCCAGGGAAGCCCGAAAGGTATGAACTGACTCTCGATGCGCGTGACCGCGCCCTCTGCTTTTACCGACGCAATGAGGCTCGCGGCGAGTGGGAGTCCTATGGTGGGAACTCTCGCATCGCGAGCAAGTATGAAACTGCCTAGAACCGCTCGTTTGCCATCTACGATGTCGTATCCGCAGCCAACCACCTCGTCAGCGATTCGGATGGCTCTCCCGGCCAGCCTCCGCCGCTTCACTGCATCTCGGATGACCGAGAGGGCCGGCGTGGTATCCCATAGAAGCTCACCGTGCCAGAGCCTTTTCTCCTCCGCCCACAGTTTCTCGACGCGCTCGGGCCGCAGACCGACTAAGTCCACGATCTCAGCTTGGGAGGTTTCGGTAGTGGTGAGGAAGGGGCCGCTCATAACGCGAGAACCTGAGCGATTCTAACAGAGTCTCAGGGGAGGGCGACAAGCCCTCGATTCGAACCTTGACACCCTGGCAGAGATCGGCGGCTAACGGAGAGGCACTCGTCGTCTATCGAACCGGCGGCCGGCCGGCTAGTGCAGAGAGGCGGTGTGGGTCAGCGGGAATCCCACCGTATGAACGAACTTGATCTTACCGCCCCTCCGATAAAATAGAATCCCCTCCACGCCAAACCGCCTCCACAGATCGAGCGCACGGTCCGGCCCGGCGACGAAACCGGCGGTCGATAACGCATCGACCATCATCGCTTGTCCGTCTTTACCGACCACGGTTGCCGACACGGAATCTTTCACCGGCCACCCTGTCCGAGGATCGATGATGTGCGACAACCAGACGCCGTCCTCTTCGAAGCCTTGCTGGTCGGCCGCCGATGTCGAAACGCACCCTTCCGCGAGCGCGAGCTCGACGCTGGGATTAGTGCGAATGGAAAACACAGTGATCCTCGATGGATAGCCGAAAAGGGCGACGCTGCTCTCGCCGAGGTCCACGATCGCCCTGCTGACCCCCGCCGCCTTGAGCCTGGCGAGCGCTTTGTCCACGGCGTATCCCTTCGCGAGTCCTCCCAGATCGATCTCGACTCCGCCAGTCGCGAGCTCGACGGAAGGAATGGTCGAGTCGAGCCGGATCTGCCGAACGCCCACTCTCGCACGAGCGTCCGCGAGCTCGGTCGGGGTGGGAACCGAGCCCACACCACGATAAAAGCCCCAGAGCCTCACGACCGGACCGATCGTGGGATCGAAGGCGCCGCTCGATCGATTCGCGAAGCGAATGGCCTCGCCGAGAACGTCATAGGTCGAATCGGAAATCCGAAGGGGAGTGTTGGGGGGTTGCCGGTTCAGCCGACAGAGCTCACTGTCCTCGCGGTAGAGGCTCATGAGTCGGTCGACCGATTCTAACTCTCGGTAGGCGCGGGCGATGGCTTCATCCAACACCGCCTCCTCGAGCCCGCAAGCCTCGATGCGCGCAACAGTGCCCATCACGTAGAAAGCCTGCTCACGGCATTGCGGCGGGTCGAGAGGTGGGCCGAGCGCCGGGTTGACCGCGATCGCCCCGACCAGGGCAAACCAAGGAACCATCGCGAGCAGCACGCCTACCGCTCCGAGCTAATGGGAAGACTCTTTCGATCCGACCGAAACGAGCCGCTCCTCCTCGTCGGCTGGTTTCGACACCAAAATCTCACGAACCATCCCACGACCATTGTGGCCGTTAAAGGATGAGCCGCCCCAAAGAGTCCAGGCGACGACGCCGAGGAGAATGCCGAGCAGCGCCTCGAGAGCAAAGAAACCCCCAATCTTGATCGGAGCCAGCGAGGGACTGACGAATCGCACCAACCACCCCCCCGACTCCGAAGCGACCGCTGCACCAAAGGTCGCCCAAACGAAAAAGAGCTTCAGCCCTTTTCCAAAGGGTGAAAAGATCACGAGGTGTGTCAAGAGCAGCAGCACCATCGCCATCATGGCCAGATGAGCGTGCGTGACTTCGAGCATGGACCCCACCGTTCGTGGCGGCAGGAACTCCTCTTCCGAGCCGTTGTAGTAGGTCACAACCGACTCCGGACTCAGTCCCATCTTCGACAGGTAAAGAACCAGGTTGGTGACCCAAAAGCCGAGAAGCAGTAGCAACGTCAGACTGATGGTCAATCGCATCAAAGGATGATTTTGGAAACCACCGGATTCCATGTATTTCACGACTCGCCCTCTCCACTAAGGACCGTGTACAAGGCCAGAGCACGCCGGACGCTTGCCGCCAAAACCCTCACGGTGAGCGTGGCCCCGGTGACTCGTACCAGATCGCGCCCCACTATCATGTCCTCGGACAATTCCTGGTTGTTCATTCGATCCAGCCAACTCTGCCTTACCTTGTAATCTTCCGGCTCGTAAAACGCGAGAATCTCCACTCGACGCACCGTACCGTTTGGCTTCACCAGCACCAGGACCGTCTCCGTGGTGGTGCGGACGACGTGGGTTTCGAAGAACGCGGCTCCCGCCGGTCGCCCCTCATCATCGAGCCCCAGGTAGTAGTGGATGATCTTGGAATCGAGCCGCGCGTGGGCTAGCCCCTCGATTTCCTTCGCCTGCTCGTCGGTGAGAAACGCGGACTTTCGTTCGATACCTCCACCCGGAAACGCCTCCGCCAGTGCCTGCTTCTGAGTCTTGTAGAGCCCAGCTTGGAGCGCGGCGGGAACAATGGCAACCATCGCCGCCAATCCCCAGACGAGACGCGCCCCACCAGCAAATCGTTGCAATGGCATCTAATCCTAGAACTGATAACCGAGTCCGAAATTCCACTGATTGACCCCGGTCCCGGCTCGATTGCGAAAATTCTGGAAGTCGAACTTCATCGCCACGCTATAGATCGGTTTCACCTCAAAACCCAGGGTGGTAACGGAACGGTCGTTGGCGGGGTTCCTTAGAAACCCGGCCGGCACTTCCGCTTGTGTGTCGTAGTCCTCGTAACGAATAAATGGAGTGATAGCCCAACTCCACCCCGCCGTTCCAAGCCCCGCGAACTCGTACGCTCCCTCCACATACCACCCCTGTAGCTCCGATCCTATCGACGAACTACCGCTTAGACCAAGGCTCTCGTTGATGAGTCCGGCGTCACCGATCGTTCCCATGACATAGAGGGCTCGTAGCTGCAGTCCCCGATAGTTGTACTGGCCGTGGACATCGAACAGACTGACCAGCCCTCCGATCGAGTCTCGAGTCGGCAAGGTCTCCCCTTGTCCGGAGTCACCGACGAAAAAGCTGCCGCCGACTAGAAATCCGGGATACCCGGTTAGATCCAAGCGGCCAGTCCATCCGAAGTCCTGCGCGACGGATTCCGAGCCGTTTTGTCGACCGCCCCGTAGTGCAGAGCTGGCAGAGAATCCGGAGCTCTGCAAACCGGCGACGACGTAGGAGCGGTAGGTGAACGGGCCGAGGTCGCCGAACACGCCACCGCCGTTCTCGCGCCAGGTCGTCGGAATGATGACCCTCTCTACCTGAGGGCGAGCGACCCCGTAGAATACAGTCGGCTCGTGGAGCTCGTTGAGAAAGCCCACCGGGATCAAGACCATGCCGCCGCGAAAATTGATCTCCGGACGATAAAGGAAGTCCACGTAAGCAAACTCCACCGAGACGGACCCCGACTTATCGGTCGAGGCGTGCTCGAACTCGATCTCCGAGTTGAAGAGGAAACGATCGTTCCACTTGTATCCTAAGTAAAGGATCGCCCTGAGGAAATCGAATCGGTTCAATGCTTGAGAAGCCGATCCGTCATCGCGTTCCGCAGCCGGATTCTGAAAGGCCGCCTCACCGTAACCACCGATGGCAGCGCCTCGCCCCACTCCGTATATCTTGGATGCGGATGGCGCCAATCCATATTGAGCCGTTCGGGGTTCCGTTTTTTCTTCCGCCGCTTCTCCCAACTTCAACTTTTCGATCTCTTCGCTGAGCAGTTGGATCTGCCGCTCCAGCTCTGCGAGGCGCTCCTCTTGAGAGGGCGGCACCTTCTTTTCACTTTCTTCCTTCTCGCCCGTCTCGGCCCTAGCTGCGGGTGCCAAGGGAAGCAGGACTAGCAAGGCCAACGTCAAAACGACCCCGCCAACTTCCGTAATCGTCCCCCTCCGTGTTCTCATCGGTCTCCCTTCCAACAAGTTTGGTGCCGGCTTTAGCGAAATTGGAATTCATTTTCATTGTCTCGACACCCCCAATCCTCCCCACTCTGAAACACGTTTCTTGAGAAACTCAGTGGGGGGCCGCGTTTTTCACGCCGGGCTTCGTCTTATGGGTGCCCTTTTTCGTCGATCGTCGCTGGTGGCACTTTTGGCAAACACCGAATATCTGATGCCGATGCGAGTCGATGGTGAACCCGTAGGCCTCTGCAATTTCGTCCTGCAGGTTCTCGATCTCCGGGCTCACGAACTCGATGATCGTGCCGCACTCGATGCAGATCATGTGATCGTGATGTGAATGTTTGTAATGATGTTCGAAACGAGTCAACCCGTCTCGGAGCTCGATCGATTCCGCTAACTGCGCGTCACACAGAAGCTTGAGCGTTCGATAGATAGTGGTGCGACCGATCTCGCGGTGCTTCCGGTGGATGACTCGATAGAGATCGTCCACCGTCATGTGCCCTCCGGTCTCGAGGAAGTATTGGAGGATCACTTCCCGCTGGCGGGAGTGCTTCAGTCCATTCTGCGCGAGATGCTCCTCGAAGACACGGAACTCTTCCCGGACATGGGAAGACTTACTTGGTGCCATCCGAGTCGCCTCCTCCCTGGCCTTCCCGAAGCACGTAAATGTCTTCCGCCAACGCCTCTTCGATCGCCAGTTGAGACTCGTCGCATTCCAAAACGAACGCCGGTGACCGCTGGTGCAGTTTCACTTTGACTCCGGGCGTGAAGCCGAAAGAAGAGAGCTTGTGCAGTCTCGAGTAGTTCTTGGTATTCACATAGGCTACGCGAGCCGTTTCGCCGGTGTGCATCTGGTTGGCGCTCACCACCACCGCCTCGATGCTGCGCCTTGCATCTTGACAGCATCGACCCTCGGGGATGGGCCGACCATGGGGGCACTGCCGTGGATGGCCGAGCAACGTGCAGATACTTTCCGTAATGCCAGGGGCAACGAGATGCTCGAACTCGCAAGCGTTGACCTCCACCTCGGGCATCGGCATGCGCAAGATGTCGTTCACCAGGCGTTCGGCGAGTCGATGGCGTCGAATGATGGCGCGGGCCCTTTCCCGACCGGCGTCTGTGAAAACCAGCGAGCCGTCCTTTCGTTCTTCGATCAGAGCCCGAGTCTTGAGGTCTTCGATGAGCGTCTCGGTTAACGCGACGTCAGCGACACAGGCCAAATCCTCCCGCCGGGTTCCGCCTCGCTCGTCGGCCGTCCAAAGCGCTTCCAGAACCTCCTCGAGTGCCCTTGGCGCTGGCTGCATAGAGCGATTCGTCCCGATCGAGGTCGTGTCGTTCATAGCGGCAAACCTGTCCAGCGCAAGAAGAAGTTCACCCCAGTACCCACCGCGATAGCGTAGGGAATGATGAAGCCCACCATGAGCGCCGCCTTGCGAAAGTCGAGCTCCTTGATCATGACCAGGAAGTTCGCAACACAGGGGACGAACAACGTCATAGTGACCAGAGAGACGATGATCTGTGTGTCATCCATCAAGCCTTGACGGGCCAGATCGAATAAGCCTGCCGCACCGTAGTCGCGGCGGAGGAATCCCATCACGAACGCCTCCCCGGCCTTGGCCGGCAAACCCAACAAGCCCACCACCACGGGCTCCGCGGCCCGCACGATAAACGGCAGGATGGAGAGACGGTCCAAAACAAATAGCACCACGGTTCCCAGAACGAATAGCGGCACCGCCTCCCTAAGGAACCATCGGACGCGGGACCATGTTTTTCGAGCCAGGTTCCCCCACACCGGAAGTCGCATCGGAGGCAGCTCCACGATGAAGTCCGAACGGCTGCCGGGTAGGATCTTGTCGGCGATCCACCCCACCAACAGTAGCTGCGACAACAAAATGCCGAAAAGAAAAAGTAGCGCGCCGAAGGAGACCCACGCGAGCATACCCAAGACCACGCCGAGCTGGGCAGCGCAGGGCACCGCGAGGGCGAGAAGCAAGGTAGCGAGAACGCGCTCCTTACGAGTAGACAGAATCCTCGTCGCAAGGGTAGCCATGGTGACGCAGCCGAGCCCGAGCACCATCGGTAGCACCGCTTTGCCATTCAGGCCCATAAAGCGAAACATGCGATCGGCGAGCACCGACAGCCGAGGTAGGTAGCCGCTGTCTTCGAGAAATCCGAACGCCATAAAAAAAGTCGTAACCACAGGCAAAACGATCGCCACCGAGTAAGTGACGCCCATCGATATCGCACCGTACGGCCCCACCAAGAGATCATGAATAAAGGGAATCGGAAGGAACCGGTCGATTAGCCAAGTGACTCCCGGTACTAGGTAGGTGCCGAAGACGGTCTCCTCGAGAAAATCCACCGCCGTACCGGCCCCGAAGGCTCCCACGAAGTAGTACATGAAGAGCAAGGCGCCGATGAGGATCGGAAAACCAGTCAGCGGTTCTCGACACCAGCGGCCAAGCCGGTCGGCGAAGGCGGAGACTTCTCCGCCTGTCACCTTCCGCAAGGTGCCGACGGTGGAGTCGATCCATTGGCTCCGCTCTTGAACGATAGCCGCGGCGGCAGGACGGCCGTGTCGCTGCTGATAAAGTTCTAGGGAATTACCAATGGCGCGAACCCGCGCGTCGCCGGTGAGTTTGGGGAGACTACCTTTGACTCCCTCGTCTCGAGACCATAGCCACTCTGCAAAGAGCCCCATGGGTAGGTGGCGGTCCCCGTCGCTACCAGCCGGGACGGACTCTTCGAGCTCGGCGATCATCGCAGCCAACTGCGGTGAGGGGTTGCGTGGAACCGCGGGTCTCGCGAGCGCCCTTTCCAAATCACCGATTCCGTGTCCTTCGGTCGCCACCGTCTCGACCACCGGGATGCCGAAGAGTCCACCGAGCGCGGGGAGGTCTACTTCGATGCCACGCTTCCTCGACTCGTCCGCCATATTGAGATCCAGGACAGTGGGAAGACCGAGCTCTACAATTTGCATCAATAAGAGAAGGGTCCGGCGAATGTTCTTTGCGTCGGCCACGACCAAGACGATGTCGGGACGCTCGGCGAGCAGAATGTCTCGAGTCACGCGCTCGTCCTCCGACTGCGGGACCAGAGAGTTCACCCCCGGCGTGTCGACGATTTCATAGCCCTTGCCGCCGACCTCGGCGGTACCACGGGCAAGTGCCACAGTGGTCCCGGGGTAATTGGAAACGTAGACGTATTGACCGGTAAGACGGTTGAAGATGACGCTCTTGCCGACGTTGGGATTACCGACCAACGCGATTCTGGCTGTGGTTGGTGGACTTCCTTCGAGGCGGGCCCCTGTGGCGCCAGTAGCGTTGGTAGCCTTGGTAGCCTTGGTAGCTGGTTCGGAAAGGGCCGTGGTGTGGATGCCGCTAGGCTCGGGTGGCATTTCGGTGTCCGTCTCGGATGAAAATGAAAACCGATTTCAACATCACATGGCCAGTCTACCGAACCTACCGGGCAAGTGTCAAGCCGTCATTTTCCACATCTGCCCGCGGCGGGCCGCGATCCCCGATCAGCAGCCGGTCCTCATGACCCTGCGCCCCCTTTTTTTGTTGGGGGTCTCCTTCTGGGCTGTTAGCATCTCCCCTGATGCTGCAGGCCGTGCTCCTCGCCGCCGGGAAATCGACGCGTACTTACCCGCTGACCACCACCCGTCCCAAGCCTTTGATTCCGGTCCTGGGAAAGCCGTTGCTCGAGCACTTGCTCGGGCAGCTCGAGGGCGTGGTGGACGAAGCGATCATCGTGGTCGGCTATCGCGCCGACGCCATTCGCATCCAGCTCGGCGATCGATTCGGCTCCCTCCCCCTTCGCTACCTGGAACAGCAGGAGCAACGAGGGACGGCCGACGCGCTGCTCCAAGCTTCCCCGTTGATCAAGGATCGCTGCTTGGTCCTGAACGGGGACGATCTTTACCACCGCTACGACTTGCAAGCCCTGTCGAGGCATCGGACCGCGATCCTGGTGACACCGGTACCCGATCCCCAAAACCGAGCCGTCGTGACCATCACCGGGGACCAAGTGGCTAACATCGTCGAAAAACCGGCCTCGGCCCCACCCAACTCGTTGGCCAGTGTCGGGGGGTACGTCATGGAGCGGAAATCTCTAAAAAGGTTGCGCGAGATCGAGGTGAGCCCGCGCGGCGAGCTGGAGCTTCCCGATTTCATAAAACTTCTCGCACGCTCGTCCGTGGTGCGCTACCACCGCATCGAGCGCCTCTGGCTGCCCCTCACCTACGCGTGGGATGTCCTCAGGGTGAGTCTGTTCCTGCTCGAGAACGAGGAACGCGCAGCGGAATTCGGCGTGACCGTCGAGAGTCCGGGCCAACTCGCCAAGAGACGTGATATCCATCTGGGAACCGGCACGGTGATCCATGGCCCGGTCATTATTGGAGCCGGTGCAACCCTGGGGAGTTATTGTCGTGTACAAGGCCCAACGGTCATCGCCGAGGGCTCGACGATCGGCGATCGGGTGGAATTGGAGCGATCGGTCCTCTTCCGGGCTGTCCAGGTCTCAGACTTTGCTCGCGTATCTCATTCGGTCCTGGGAGAGCTGACCCGAGTAGAGTCTCGCGCCGAGATACTTTCCAAAGCTCGACCGGGTGAAGGGATCGATGTCGAGCTCCACGGAAAGATGATTTCCACCCGCCTCGACCGGCTCGGTCTAGTGGCGGGAGATCACGCGATAGTGCCGAAAGAATGCAAGGTTCCCCCCGGAAGTCTCCTCGACTCCGGGGAGTCCTGGTCGCCTAGGCAGAAAAGCTAGCGAGAGCCCTCAGCCCGAGCGCAGCGCGAGCCATCAGCCCAGTTGTAGCTCGTGGGGGTGGGGTCCCCGCGAGCGCTCATTCAATGATTGTCGGTGGGGCCCCACGGTCGTGGCGAGAGCTTATCGAACCCAACCCGGCGGCACGTTCGAGCGTCGCGCGTCTTCGCGAAGCTTTCGTCTGGCCTCGGTGGCGGCATCCAGCTCAGCTTTTGCCTCCGCGGCCATAGCCTGCAGTTGCTCGACGGATGTAATAACCGGCTCGTTGTTCTGATCCACGTAGTAGGCACCGGTGCTCAAATGGAGATTGCCGAGGAGCTCGTAACGTTTCCGCGCCTCTTTGATCCGTTCCCGCGCCTCACTACTTCGCCGGCGCCACTCCATTTCCTGCTGTGCGCGATCCGTCTCGTTGGAAGTGCGTTGTTCGGGCTCGGCTTGCTGTTCTTGGGCAGCGGCAGTGCCGAGAACCGGCGTGGGCTCCTCTCCCTCTTCGGTTTGCCCGATATCCCCGATCACCAGAGTAGGTTTTTCCCCTCGTTTCCGGTTGTCATCGCGACGTTCTTTCTCCTGGCGAGCCACGTCGCCTAGAGACTGGCCTACCGCCAGAACCGGAACGAGGAGCAGCATCAGAGCGAGAGATCCCCTCCACATGTTGGCTCCTCCGAACTATTCAGTTGTGTTGGGGTAGCTTTAGAATAGCAGCCGGGAGCGGATCTGTCGAATGATTCCTTCCCTTAACCTTCGTCGCGTTCTGATCTAGACGGACGGTTCAAGAAGACCTCGACTCAGGTCTTGCCAGGCGTTCCAGGGCGAGAATCATGGCCTGGGTTCCTAGAGCGCCATCCCCCGAGGCTTCCAGACCACGGTAGAGCTGCTGCGCCAGGGCGGTGCTGAACAGAGGAACGTTCAACCGCCGGCCCAGCTCCTCCGCGAGAGACAGATCCTTCTGCATGAGACGTATCATGAAGGCGGGGCCCAGCTCGCGCCGGACGATTTTTGGCCCCAGATTGGTCAGCTGCCAAGACCCGCCCGCCCCGCCACCCAGCACCTCGATAAATTGTTCCAAGTCGATTCCCGCTCGCCCGGCCAACAACAGCGCCTCGGTGAGAGCCATCATGTTCACGGCACTAAGAATCTGGTTGCACAACTTGAGAGACTGACCGGCGCCACTGGGCCCCACGTGATGAACGCCTTTGCCCATCGCTCGAAGAACCGGCAGGACGTTGTCGAAGGCCGCCTTGTCTCCACCCACCATGATCATGAGAGTCCCTTGCTGCGCGCCGACGTCTCCGCCGGTGACTGGAGCGTCGAGCAACTCGCAGCCCTGTTCTCGAAGGATGGTGGCCATCTCCCGCTCCCGATCCGGTGAAATGGTGCTCATGTCGACGACCAGAAGTCCGGGCCGCATCGCTTCATGAACACCATTGGGTCCGAGCAGCGCGGCTTCCACATCAGGAGTGTCGGGAACCATGGTGATGACGACATCTGACTTGGCGGCAACTTCCGCGGCGCTCGCGGCGACATTCGCGCCCGCGTCGGCCAGCGGCCTTTCCTTAGAACGCGTGCGATTGTGCACGGTAAGGGAGAAGCCGGCTTTCAAGAGGTTCTCCGCCATGGGACGTCCCATGATCCCGAGCCCAATGAATCCGATTCGTCGATCCCCGTCTTTCATTTACCTTGTGTCCACGGTGACTCTCGATTTTGTGGTTTAGGATTCCCCCTTCGGTCGCGAACGCCTCCGCCGACCGCGTCGCTTCTTGGCCCCGCCGGGTTCCTTGACGGCCTCGTTGCTTTCGGTTGGAGGGGGTTCTGCCACGTCCGGCCTGTCCGACACCAGCTCTTCTACGTCCACCGGACCACCAAAATCCCGGCGCATCAGATAAGCGATGAGCTTCCTATGGTCGGGATGAGCGGCGACCGCATCGGCGACGTCTTCCAAATCGAAAAACTCTTCCTCGCTCATCTCGTTCGCTTCGTCAGAGAGACGCTGCAGGATGCGCTCTGTCTTTCGCTGCTTAATCTCATCGTCGCTCGGCACCTCGCGCTCGATCACTTGGAGTCGATAGCGGTTGACGAGACGGTTGAAGCTCACCAGATCCGCCGCAGACACCAACGAGATCACTTCCCCCGATTTTCCGATTCTACCGGTGCGACCGGCCCGATGGATGTAGACCTCGGGCGAGGATGGCGTCGAGAAGATGAAAACGTGCGACAGATCCTCGATATCGATACCGCGGGCCGCAACATCGGTCGCCACCAAGTGACGGATGGTTCCAGCGCGAAATTTCCCCATAACCTGCTCGCGCTTCTTTTGCACCAGATCGCTTGAGATCATCGCCACCGGGAGACCTTGGCGGGCCAGAAAACCCGCGACGATTCGTACCTCGCCGCGCGTGTTGCAGAAGATGATCGATGAGTTGGGTTGATCGTGCTCGATCAACTTGTAAAGGACCTGTTCTTTCCGCATGTGAGGGGCAATGATGTAGGCGTGGGTAACTTCCTGAACGTAAGCGAAATCCTCGGACAGGAGAACCCACCCCGGCTCCGTCAGGTAGTTGTAGATGAGCCCCCGAATTCCGACAGGAATTGTGGCCGAGAAGAGAAGGGTTTGCCGCTCTTCGGGCATGAATTGCATGATGTCACCCATCTCTTGAGCAAAGCCCATGTCCAACATCTTGTCCGCCTCGTCGAGCACGAGGATTTTCACAGAATCCAGTTGTAGAGTGCCTCGCCTCAAATGATCGAGTACCCGACCCGGTGTCCCGACCACTACGTGAACTCCGGCTCGGATGGCGTCGATTTGGCCCCCTATTGACTCCCCTCCGTAAACGGCCTGCGTTCTGAGCTCGCGTCCCCTGCCGATCTTTTCGAGCTCCTCCGTAACCTGGACCGCCAACTCGCGAGTAGGCGTGAGCACTAGGGCTTGCGCCTGCATTAACTCCGAATCCATCTTCTCGGCGATGCTGATCCCGAAGGCCGCGGTCTTGCCGGTTCCGGTCCGAGACATCACGACCAGATCCTGCCCCCCAAGGGCCCCAGGAATGGTTTCTTTTTGAACGTCGGTCGGCGAAACGTAACCCATCTCTGCCAAAGCACCGAGGGTGGAGACGGAGATACCCAAAGATTCGAAGTCGGACTCGTCGCTAGATGTTTTCACTCTGCTCTGAACTTTCATCACCCGACTTCCGTCGGGTGGCATTGCCTGACCGTCGGCCAGGCGGAATAGCCTGACTTTCCGTCAGGCGGAATAGCCTGACTTCGCCAGGTGGCATTGCGTGACTCTCCGTCACATGACACTTCGTTCAACTGCTTGCGACGGAAACGTATCATACGGGCGACGCCTTCTGAATTACAACGGAGACCTGGGTTGGCCGGGGCGAGTTCAAGGTGAGGGTCGTAACGAAACCATTCCTTTACTCCCTCTCCCTCAAGAAACTGAGGGCATCAAGACATGTCGTGCCATTATCATCCGCATCAGACGCCGGGTGAGGGTGGTATTGAAAGATGGCTTCCTTCCGTTACCCCCTCTCCCCCTGGGAGAGGGCCGGGGTGAGGGCAACCGCTAAGGTCGTTGGTTCTTAGAGAGCGAACGATAATATTCCTCGACCAGCTTTCGATAGCCGGCCGGTACGTGATCCGAACCGGAAAGCAGGAGCTCTTCCTTGCTCATACCCTCAAGCTCTCGCCTTAGCCAGTATTCGAACTGTTTGAGCTCTTCGACGAGCGCGGTGAGCTCTTGCAAACCACGCGGGTCCTCATAGACCTTGTTCGAGTCGTAAGCTTCCATCCGCTCGATGATGCTCTGAAGGTCCGGAACCTGCAGGTCCTGCCGCTGGAGCTCTTGCCTCAAGCCCTGCGCCTCCTGAGCTCGCTCCCGGAACTCGCGGCGAAACTGCCGAATGTCTTCGGAGCTGAACGTCCCCGGCTGAAAGCTATTAGCACCCGGCCCCACGAAACCCGGCGCGTTCAAAGAGCGCTCGGGGTCGGTGCCCTGTTGTCCCTGTTGACCCTGCTTGCCCTGCTGACCTTCTCGTCCTTCTTGTCCTTCTTGTCCGCGCTCTCCAGCTCTCTCCTGACCACCCGGGCTTTGCTGGCTCCCTTGACTTTCTTGCAGGCCCCGGGCCTGCTCCTGAAGTCTCTCATCGAGCGACTCGAGGTTACGAACCAGCTCCCGCGTCTTCTCCAGGGTCTCCTCCGCTTGCGCCCTCTCGCTCTTTCCGATGGCGGCTCTCGCTTCTTCGATCCGATCGCGCAGCTCGGAAATGTCCTCGCTTATTTGATCCTCGAACAGCTGTGCGTACTCCTGTGTCCGGCCCTGCACCACACCCTTGGAGTAGCGGATCTTCTCCTTGAGCTTGCTATCGCGGATGGAATCGGCCGCCTCGCGCAGTTTTCGCGAGGCATCCTTCTGTTCTTGCCGCGACTCCATGGACATCCGGTCCATCTGAGCCTCGAGGTCTGCGACCTCGCCGGCTTGCTCGCTCTTACGTTCCAGCAAGCGTTGCATCCTATCGGCCTTCTCCCGAGAGCTACTCTGACCCAGTCGACCGACATCGGATTGAATCTTTTCCTGCTGGCGGGCGATTCTCTGCGCGCGGGAGCGGATGTCGTCCATATCTCTCTCGAGTCGAGAGGCCCGATCTTTCTCGAGCAGCCGGCGCGCGTCTTTCAGCCGATCGAGTGCCGAGATACCCTCGGAGAGAGACCCTTCGTCTCCCTCGCTCGCCGCTCGCCGCATGGAGCTCGCCGCCTGGCGAAGCCGCCGCACCGTATCCTCCAACCCTTTCTCAGATTTCTCCCGAGCCAAACGCTCCAGTCGCCGTGCCAGATCTTCCGTCTCTTCGGCGAGATCGCGTTGGCCGCCCCCACCGCTGCCGCCGGGGAAGTTCTGTGACTTCGAGCGTTTCATGCGCTCGTTCTCTTGCTGCTGCCGTCGAGCGAGCTCCTGGAGACGCTGCAAGGCTTCGTCCACCTCGTTGTCTACCGACTGCCGCTCGCCCCTCTGCACGGTCTCGTACTGGTTGCGCAGTTTGTCCATTTCGAGCTCGAAGAGATCCGCAAGATCTTCGGCGTTCGACTGCTCACCGCCGCCCATTCCGCCGCCACCGAACGCGACCTGAACGTCGCGGAACACCGCTTCGGCACGCTGCAAGTGTTGAAGGGCGCGTTTCTCGAGTGGAAGCGCCTCGTCGGGCTTTTTCCCTAGGAGGCTTTCCTCTGCCGGCTCCATCGCTTCGGCCGCCAAGCGAAGCGAGGCGGAGATTTTTCCGAAGTCCGAATCCCCATCAACGATGCCGCGGTTGGTCATGCGTCGAAGCAGCGTCCCGACCTGCTCTCTCAAACGACCCTGCATCAACGCAATCGTGGTCAGGTTCTCCGAGTGTTCCTTTTCGGAATAGTTCTTCCGATCCCGGATGATCTTGAAGGTCGCGGCCACGATCTGGCGTTGCCTCTGGGATAGAGCATTGTCCATGCCTTGCCCGGCTCCCCCCATGCCCTGCTGCGCCTGTCGATACTGCTTTCCAAAAGGCCGTACCTCCAAGAAATAGATGTCGGTGCTCGCCGTCTGAGCGCCTTCCACACCATTACCATCCGTAGCGCGACCGAAGTAGGAAACGAAATCACCCGGCTCGAGCGGGAGGTCCTCCATGAAAAAGGTGTGGCCGGCGGAAACTGCCTTCTTCGGCGAAGAGCCCTCGCGATGGAGCCAGACCGACTGTTCATCTCCTCCATTCACCGAGTAGACGAGCTCCAACTTGCGAATCCCGTAGTCGTCCTCCGCCCGGAGTTCGGTAAAGACCTCCTCGATCGAGCTGACCTTGGTGTCCCGGCCCGGCTTCAGAACCGCCACCGATGGCGGCTGATCATTCAGGATCTCGATCGTGAAATCCGGCGAGCCCTTGTGCATCTTGCCGTCGAAGGCGGACAGCTCGATGCTATAGAACCCCTCGGTGTCGATGTGAAGGGAAGCGGACAAGGTTCCGTCGTCCGCCAACTCCATTGGCTGGGACTCTTGTCCCTCGACACGAATCGTGCCTCCCGCAACACGAACGGTGGGGGTCGCCGTAACAATTACATTGCTCCCCTTGAGGGCCGCGATGTCGCCGCCGTCTTCCACCTTGCGCGGCGATAGACCCGTGTACTTGGGGAACCGATACTCGAGATCCACTCTATTCACGTAAGGCAGATCGGACACGGTGATGCGAAACATCGGAGAGCGAACGCCGCTAGCCTCTACGAAGTAGTCGGTCGTATCGTTGAGGTCGAGGAGCATGAACATGAACTTGCCCCCATCCCCGTCGACCGTCATCGGCCAGCGTTGAACCTTTTCTTCTTCCTCCGACTTCACTCCGATTTCCACCAGATCGCTATCGAAGCCCGTGAGCCGCGCCTGCACCAACTGGTCCGCCCCACGCGCAACGCCAAGGTGACCGGGCTCGACCACGATGAAATACGGATTGGCGGCGCGAGCACTCCGCCAGGGATTCAGGAGTAACGATGCGCCATGGCGCAGAAAAGCCGGGCTCAGAAGTACCGCAAGCATTCCCAAGAGCGCAACGACTGCCATGGTACTGGAAGCCCGATGGAGGCGCTGCCGTTCGATCAATCGTCCAAACTGGTTGGTCTGGCAGCTATCGTAAGCCGCCTCCACCAGCCGTTCGATGAGCGCCGGTGACGAATTGGACGGGTTCTTCTCGTCCTTCTTGTCCTTGGCTCCAACCTCTACGGCGCTGACCACCGCCGCTTGGAGCGAGGGGTCGTTCTCCTCGATATAGAGAGCCACTTGTTCGTCGGTCACGCGCTTTCGGAGCGGAAGAATGATGAAGCGTAACGTTAAACCAATGAGCCCGAGGTAGGTGAAAGCGCGGATAGCCCACACCGCCCAGTCGCTGTAGCGCAGCTGATCGATTCCGAATGCCGACACAGCCAGAGCGAGGAGACCAGCCGCCAAGACGATGGCCGCTCCACGAAGCACCAGTCGCAAACGCCATCGGTTCCTTACGTGGCGGATGACGCGAAGGAGTTCGTCATAGCTGGACATGATGGGTGCGTTCAACATGGGTCGCTCCCTCTAATGATCACTTCGTCGGGCCCTAGTGTCCTGTCGGGCATTTTCGGCATCTTCCTCAATATTCGCCAACATTCGCACTATTCATGAGAGAGCCAACCGAGACAACCGATTGGACCAAAGTGTCTCGAGGGCCAGGAGCACTAATGCCGCCGCCAAAAGGTACCACCAGACTTGCTGGCGTCGAGCTTGCTCTGCCGGCGACCACTGTCCGCCGGATTGAGCGTTGTCCACCTCACTCGAGCTTACGGCAGCCGCCACCTCTTCAGGATCGAGCGAAGACAAGTCGGACTCGGCGAGATTCAAATTCACCGCCAGAGTAACCGGCTCTGGCGACTGGCTCTTCAAGAAGCGGAACTCGTAAAACCCTTGTTCATCTAACGTCAGCAAACCTTGTTCCTCTTGCGACGAGAGAAAAGACTTTTCACCGGAGGGGGACATCGCAACCAGCTCCGCCGAAACCACCGCGCCGGCTTTAGCTTCCAAGACCGCGCCACCAACATTCGCCAACTCGAGTTGTCGCGACAGATCCAATACGTCACCCACCTCGTGCCAGGCGCTCGCTTCCGCGTAACCTGAGGCATGCTTGACCAGTTGATGGACGAATGGCAAGAACACGGGCTGTACCGCCAAATCGTTCCAAAAAGTGTCGAGCGTTGAGCTCCAGAGCAAGACTCTTCCATCTCCTATTCGCTTCTCGGCGAGGGCCACCTCCCCATCGTCGAACCGAGCCAGGATACCTTCGGTCAAGTCTCCCTCCCCGTTGCCTGCGAGAGGTCGATAGCGAAAGAACTTCGCGGGTGAGAAGTCTCCGCTGCGAGGAGCGCTGAAAAGCTCGAAGATCGGATGGCCATAATTGAGGTAGGCTAACGTACCACCCCAGTCTGCCGACCTATCCACGGGAGCACCCCATGTCGCAGGCAAGAGCTCGCCGGCCGATCCCGTCCATCCGTTGGCGCCACTGCCCTCGCCGAGCACCACCACCAAGCCCCCGCCCGATTCCACGAAATCGCGCAGCAAGCGGGCAGCCGCGGCATTGGGTTCTGGGACATCGTTCAGGAAGACCACCGCGCGGCCGTTCAGGTCTTGCCGCGTGAGACTCGACGACTTCTTGACGTCCATTCGAAAAGCTGGGCGCTCACCGAGTGCCAGCACTCTGCCGAGATAAAGGTTTCGCCGCGCCCGAGCACTTGGTCCTTCCAATACCAGGATCGAAAGTGACTGGCCTGGCCAAATCACGAAGTGAAAGGCGTTGTCCTGGGGTAGTGCATCTTCTCCGGTTCGGACTGTCCCCCGAGAGACGCCGTCGGGGAGCGTGAACGGCTCGAAACTCACGGTGGCCGAGCTATTGGGCTCCAGGTTCGTTCTCTTCTCCCGAAGCTCGCGGCCACCGAGCTCGAGGGAAACCGGAAGGTCAGAAACCGCCTCCGCACCCTTATTAATCAAACGGGCCGTCACCACCATGCGTTCTCTCCCGGCACTTCCGGAGACCGACTCGCGCTCGAGCACGACCGTGGTCACTGCCACATTGGACGTTTCGGCCTCGGACAGATCCACGGTATTGAGCTTCGTCCCGGGCGGAAGCACTACATCTTCATGCCCCTCCCAACCCACCCGCTGGAAGTCGCTGATCAGAGTCACTTCCTTCCGCGGCAGATTCGACTCATCGAGAAGCTTCTTCGCGAGTTTCAACGCCGGGCCGTAGCGGGTGCTCCTAAACCCCAAGCCGGCGGTGTCAATGAGGGAGTGGAGACGAGCTCGGTCCGAGGTGGCCTGGTTCGCGGTGATCGCTCGATCCGAAAAGAAGACCAACGTTGCTCGCTCGCGAGGCTCGATCTCGTCGACGATGCGATGCGCGGCGTCAACCGCACGCGTCCATCGATCCTCGTAGCCCATACTGTAAGACCGATCCACAAGGATGACGACTTCCCGTGCGCCCATCAGCGAAGCGACGGCGCGGCCCGGCCGATCGAGAAACGGACGAGAAAAAGCCACAACCAAGAGCAACAGCGCAAGGCATCTCATTAAGAAGAGCAGCCAATGCTTGATCTTCTGACGCCGCACTGAACGATACGGGATTCTGTTCAAGAACATCAGCGACGGAAACTCCACCACTTCCCGTTTTTCGCGATTCGTGAGATGGATGATAACGGGAATGGCGAGCGCAACGACGCCGATCAGGAAAGCGGGGGTTAGAAAGCTCAGCCCGGTCACCGCACCCTGCTCAAACGTTGTCGATTCGACAGGTAATTGAAAAGGGCGTAGTCAAGAGGGGTCGAGGTATCGAAGAACGTGTAGTCGATGCGATTGTCACCAAGCCAGCGGGACAGCCGATCGATATGCTCCGCCACTAGTTTTCGATACTGCTCGCGCAAATACTCGGGTATGACTGGAATCGCCTCCTCGGTTTCCAAGTCCCGGTAATTAGCCACTTCGTCGAACGGAAACTCGACCTCGGCGGGGTCCAAAACGTGAAAGACGATGAGGTCGTTTCCTTTGTACCGAAGGACCTTCACCGCATCCAACACCGCCTCCGGCTCCTCGTAGAAATCCGAGATGAGAACCATGATGCCGCGACGACGTACGGCTTCCGCAACCTTGGCCAGCGGTGGGCCCAAGGCTCCTCGGCGGCCGGCCTGCAAGCGATCGATCTTGTGCAGAACGACCTCGAGGTGCTTGGCGGATGGAGGTACGAAGTCCACGATGTCTTCGTCGAAGGTCACTAACCCTACCCGGTCTCGTTGTTTGTTCGAGAAGTAAGCGAGGCAGGCCGCCAGATAGCGAGCGTAGTCCAACTTCGTGATGCCACGGCTGCCAAACGTCATGGAGCGCGAGAGATCCAGAATGAGTGTGAAGCTGGTGTTGGTATCGGCTTCGAACTCCTTGACGTAAAACCGATCCGCGCGCGCGAAGAGCCGCCAGTCGATTCTCCGGATATCGTCACCCGGCATGTAGGCGCGATGTTCGGCGAAATCGACGGAGCGGCCGAGGTAAGGTGATCGGTGGAGCCCGCTGATGAATCCTTCGACGACTGTCCGCGCCAAAAGCTCCAGGTTGTCGATCTTCCCCAATATCTTGGGGTCCATGAAGCGGGCGGATGCTGTGGGCTCGGCGGTAATTCGCTTTCCTCGCATGACGTTTCTCTAAACTCTCCTGGCTTCGCTCATTCCTTCAGGCGTTCCCGTCGCCTCTACATCTGAGACTTCGGGACCGATACCGCATCCAGCAACTGATCGATGATCTGGCTAGAGCTCACGCGCTCTGAATCAGCGTGGAAGTTGGTCAGCACGCGATGCCGGAACACAGGATGAACCAGCTGGCGGACGTCCTCGAAGCTCACATGGTAGCGTCCGTCCATCAGCGCCTTGGCCTTGCCTCCGAGAATGAGGTATTGCGCGGCGCGCACGCTGGCTCCGTACTCCACCCACTTCTTGATGAACTCCGGTGCTTCGGACTCTCCCGGCCTGCTGATGCGGGCCAGGTTCACCGCGTAACGCATGACCGGCTCCGACACCGGGACTTTTCGCACCAGTTTCTGAAACGCGACTATGTCCTTGCCAGTTACAACCGGCTTGAAGTGCAAATCCTGCGGCGATGTCGTAGCTCGCACCACCTCGATCTCCTCTTCTTCCGGCAGATAGTCGATGATGATGTCGAACATGAACCGATCCAGCTGCGCCTCGGGAAGCGGATAGGTCCCCTCGAGCTCGATAGGGTTCTGGGTGGCAAAGACGTAGAAGGGTTCTTCGAGCTTGTAGGTTCGCCCTTGGATGGTGACCTGGTGCTCTTGCATAGCCTCGAGCAAAGCGGACTGTGTCTTTGGTGGCGTTCGATTGATCTCGTCCGCCAGCACGATGTTGTTGAAAATCGGTCCGGGCATGAAGACGAGCTCCCGGCGTCCAGTTGCTGGGTCTTCTTGAATGATGTCCGTCCCCGTGATGTCTGACGGCATCAAGTCAGGCGTGAACTGGATACGCGCGAACTTCAAATCCAAGACCTGCGCCACGGTATGGACGATCAGGGTCTTGGCCAATCCGGGCACGCCGGTGATGATGCTGTTGCCACCGACGAAGAGCGAGAGCAACACCTGATCGATTACCTCATCCTGCCCGACGATCAGCTTTCGCAACTCGACGAGGATCTGCTCGCGAGCCTCCTTCAATTGATCCGCTAAGGCAATATCATCGGCCGACTCGAGCTCGACTCTTTCTTCTGCCATCGAGACCTTTCCTTTCGTGGTGTTAGTGTGTCATTCCGTAGATGACGTAATTCACTCCCAACTTGTACGCCTCGTTCGAAAGCTCAATGGGGATCCATTCGGTATCCGACCACTCCCAGTAATCGCCGATGTCATGGTTGTAGTTGGCGATCACCATCAGACGTTTCGATGGATCGTTATCCTCGAAGATGCCGTAGTAAACCGGTTTGACTTCTGGAAAGTTCGGATGCTCGAAGTCTAGCGTCTCGATGTGGAAGAAGGAGTCGAAGATGGGATGGGTAACCTCTAGCTGGACCAATTGGGCGCCCGGCAGCACCTGTCGAATCCCAGCCACGAACTGGTCCCAGTGCCACATCATAAAATCGTCGACCACGAGGAAGCCGCCTTTTTGCAGATAGACGCGTAGATTGGTCGCCTCCTCGTCGGTGAGCGTCCAGAAACCGACTTCGCATACGTAGGCCCAGGGATACTTGAATAGCTCGGGGTCATCCATGGCCAAGATGTTTCCACCGTGTGTGTTCGGATTGAGGTACGTCAGCTCGTTCAGCATCTTGGTGAAATGGCTCTCCCCTCTCGGGTAGTCGTGATTCCATTTCAGGTCCAATCCCCAAGCGTAATTCCCCGGCCCCCAGAAGGAAGGAGAAAAGCGTAACCGGATGAACGTGAACCGCCCGTTGTAGGGAACGTTGGTATAGGGCACATCGGGAGCATCGGCCAGGCCGGCAGAAAGTGGGATGGTGGCCATCACCAGCAGGACAGTGAGCAGCCAGAGGCGTCTCATCGCGTACCCCTCTCGGTCGTGGCGGTACCGACTCCACTGACTTCACTGGCTTCCGTGTCAGGCCGGCTCTCAATAAGGCTCAAGAGAAGCTCCTGCGCGGCACCGAAATTAGGGGCAATTTCGAGCGCTCGCAACACCTCCCGCTTCGCGGCCAAGCGGTCCCCAGCTTCGAAATGAGCGCGTGCCAGTTCATAAATCGCCTGCGCTCGGTCGACCCGCTCCAGTGCCACCACAGCCTCCCTCTCGCGTATGACAGCGTCCTCGCGACCGAGCTCTCGATGGAGATCGGCCAGCTTCTTGTGCGGCTCCATTTCGAACGGGTAGATGAACATCGCTTTTTCGAGCGCCTCGGCCGCCGCGGGCCGATCCCCCAAGGACTCCAGGATCTCCGCCAGCGTGAGGTGCGCTTCGTAGTGACTCTCATCAATCTGGGTCAGTGTGGCGAGCTCTTCCGCCGCTCGAGTGAAGTTTTCTTGCTTCTGATGAATCTGGGCAAGGTACCAATACGGGCTGTCGTTGCCCCCGTACTCCGGAAACAAAAGTTTCGCATGCTCCAAATACGGCAGGGCTTCTTCGAACTGTCCCAATTCGAAAAGAGACTTCCCCATGGCCAGCTGTGCCGAGAAGTCCCTCGGGTCTTTCGCCACTCGGTTCTGAATCGCCTGGCGGGTTAGGACCTCCATACCGTTTTCTTCGGGGGGAGGCTTCACGGCGGTTAGCGGAACCGCGAAGCGCTCCTTCACGTAAGTGTCGAATTCCGCATCGAAGGCATCCAACTCTAAGCCCAGGACGGTCTGGAAAACTTCGTCGGCCCTCAGACCCTTCTTGTAACCTTCCAGCATCTCTAAAATCGCCCCGAAGCCATAATCGCGCACAATAAGCTCGAAGACCAGAGAGGCCTGGTAGTAGGAGTTACTGATCTGATGGGGGTAACTAGGCCGGATGAAACCGTTGTTGAGCTCGGCAATCGGAAGCAATTCGCCCTTCTGTAGCGCGACCAAGAAGGGAATGCCGACATCGTCACCCCAGCCGGTCCGCGCGTGGTGCTCCTCGTACACGGAAAGCCCCTCCGATACCCATCGCGGGACCTTGTGGTCGGTCATTCCCAGCGTAACGGTATGAGCGAGCTCGTGCCAGAGGGTGGTACCCCAATTGAATCTTCCCTTCTCCCGCGCCGATGGAGAATCGATCGCGATCACCGGACCGAAACAGACCCCGAGGGCTCCCAAGCCCGCCAAACCGATGGTACGGACCGAGAAATCGCCATGGGATGGATAGACTTCGATGCGAATGGGGGTCGGAGGTTTGTAACCATAGCGTTCTGCTAATGCGTCGTATGCCTCTTCGGCCAGAGCCATCACGTAGGGCGCGAGTAGATCCGACTCTTTGCCGTCGATGACGAACAGGAAGCGGGCGCTCTCCGTCTCCTTGTAGTTGGGGAAGGTGTCGAGAAGATCGAGCGTGTTCTTAATCCAAAGATTGAACGGATCGCCGGCGAAGGACCGTTCCAGATTCGCTCGTCCTCCCTCGATATCACCGAGGCGTAGCTGATTGAGGCCGAGTAGCCCGTAGCCACGCCAAGATTTCTCGTCGAGGAGGACGGCCTGGCGGGAAAAATCCACCGCCTCTTGATAGAGCCGGTTCCGCACCGAGACCTCGGCCGCCGTGTTGTAGAAGTCGGCATAACCGGGATTGAGCTCGAGAACGCGGTCCCGTATTTCATTAAACTGTTGACTCTCCCCGCGGAGAAACCGCGCTGCCGCCAGTGTCGATAGGGCCTCCAGGTCGACCGGATTCACCTTTAACGCGCGTTCCGCCTCGTGGACCGCCTTCTGGTAGTCCTCGAGACTGAGATAGAGCCACGCCAGAAACGCCCGGGCCGGCACGAAATTGGGGCTTATCTCCAGTGCTTTTTCGGTGAGAGGGAGGGCTTCCGGTGCTCCATCGAAATCCATCACCCGAGCCAATCCGAGTAGGGCGCGCGGGTGATTGGGATTCACCGCGAGCACTTTCTGAAAGATCTCCCGCGCCTCACCGGTGTTGTACTGCTGCCCGGTCCCGCCTTTCTCGAATAACAGTTGGCCCAGTGCGATCTGCACTTCGAGGTCTAGTGGGTCCGCTGCCACCGCTTCATCGAACGCTGTTAGGGCGCCTTGGAAATTGTCGTAGTTGTTTATCCCTAGGTATAGGCAAGCTGTGCCCACCGCGGTCAGGTCCGCCGAAGAGAGCTGCCCCTTTCTGCTCAGGTTGTAAACGTCGATGAACCGATCGAATCCTTGCATCGCCTCGGAACGTTTGCCTCGCCGGTAGTCGAGCACCGCCAGGTTGAGTGCGGCGGTGAGCGCATCGGAGGCTTTTCCGTCTATCGCTCGTTCGAACGCTTGTTGAGCGGCCACCACTTTCCCGGTTTCGTACAGAATCTCCCCGAGACTGTTCGAAAGCTCCACCGAGTCGGGGAAAACACGTGCGAACCGTCCGATCGTTTCCTCTGCATCGTCGTAACGCCCGGTGTCGCGTAGGGCCTGAATCAGGGCGCGACGGGCCAGCACGTCGGCTTCCTTGCTCTCGAGGTGCCTGGTGAGAAGCTTGATGGCTTGCGAATAGTCGCCCTTTTGCAGAGCGGCGAGTCCATCCTCGAGTGCGTTGGCCCCTACCGGAGGAGCTCCCAGTGCGCCGGTGAGCATGACCGATAGGGCGAGTCCAGCGGTCATTTTCACTAGGCGTTTCATTGGGCGATTCATTGTGGCGGCTCCGCCATAGCACCGATCGCACGGTTCTTCCTCGCAAGCTCCACCAGCAGCTTCTCGAGCTCTTCGAAGTAAAGGTCGGAAACCATCGTTTGTTTTTGTAACTTCAACGCCTCGATCCGTTGCTCGAGGGCAAGTTTGTCCTTATAGAGCGCCACCAACTCGGGATCCGTTGGGACTCCGGCTTCCGAACCAGCGGCGCCGAGCATCGTACCGGGCTGCATGAAGGAAAACCTCGCTACCGCCCCATCCCCCGCTCGCTTTTCTGCCTCGAGGGGGCGCGGAGTACCTTTCTTGTCCCCGTCGTCGTCTAAAACAGCGTGCTCGGTCTGGAGCTGGTTGCCTTCCTCGTAGGCTTGCGCCACATGAAGACGCGCGTACTCGAACGCTTCCAAGACCGACACCCGCTTGTCTTTGTCCACGTCTGCCGCATCGCCGGTAAAGGCCTCTATGAAGTACTTACCGAACAGGGTCTCGTTTCTTTCCATCCCAGATTTGGTAGCGGTCACAATGACCCGGTTCTCTCCGGACAGCGCCTGGACAAACTCCCCGCTCGCGCTCGCGGTATTGACGAAGACGATCTGTTGCGCGCCGAACCGTTCTAGTAGGCTCGAGAACTCACTGGCCGTAATGTCCGGCCCCGGAAGGTTGAACCGCGACTCTCCGGAACGGTAGCTACCGTGCCCAATGAGGATGATGAAAACCTGATCGTCGGGTTCCACCCGCCCCGCAATTTCCGTGAGCGCATTCTCGACGGCTTCTTTGGTAGACTTCCCCCGAATTCTTTCTGGATCCCGCTCGGGCTCTTCGCCCAAATACCAAATATCCTCTGCCGGCAGCCCGAACCGACTACTTGCCACTTCGAGGAGGGCAATCGAGGATTCGTAAAATTGATCGCGATAGGCTGGCTCTCCTCCCAAGCCACTTACGATAAGAAGGTAGCTGCGACCCACTGATTGAGCGCTCACGACCGGGCCCACCGCCAGGGAAAGGACGGCGATCACTAATACGCGCATAGGCGGCTTCAATTCACGTACATCTCGCGTAGCCTCGCCTAGGCCAGCCCTCGGGCTTTCCGGTATCCCCATTCGGTCGCGACGAGCCCGACCACTAGCAGGAAGAGAATCGGCATATCCCACAAGTCCTTCTCTTCGAGAACGGAGGTGCCACCTTCGACGTAGCTCATATCCTCGGCGAGCTCCGCCACGTTATCGCTCGTGTAAAAGCGCCCGCCCGTTTCCTCCGCGATCCGCTCGAGGAGCGACGTATTCCTTTCCGCACCGAAGAACTCATCGGCGAGATCGGTAGTCAGAATGTAGGACGAAGACTCGCCGAGAAGGTTCCCGGCTCGCCGAGCCTCCACTCGAATCTCGTGCAGCCCCTTCTCTTCCGGAAGAAAGCTGGCCCGGTACTGGCCGTCGGTTTCCACCGTCCACTCCATCTCCAGATCCAAAAGCTCGCCCGAAGGAGTCTTGATTTCAGCCACCACCTCCGCGTTGTTCACTTTGAGAAACCTGTCGTCATCGACCTCGGCGGTCAGCGTCACCGGCTCGAGAGGTGAGTAGCGATCCTTCTCGGTCGTTATTTCGACCGGGTCGGGAACGTAGCTGACCAACCATCTCAGGAGCTTGCGCCATAGCGTCTCGTGGGTCATGTCCTCGAGTTCGATCTCGGCATGCATCTGCCACTGCCACGAGTCGTGGACGGTCAAAGCCAGCGCCTTGCCGCGCCCGTATCGTTGAAACGCGAGCACAACCTGGCGCTCCGACGTTTCCTTCTCGGTTCCGAGGAGCAACGTCGTGGCGCCCGGCTTGGTTTGCCGGACCGGATTCAATGTGGAAAGAGGCGGGAGCTTCTCCCACCGGGTGATACTCTCCTCCACGCCACCTGCGAACTGAGTCACAGGGTGCGTTTTACCCACCGGCGTGGGCTCGACCGTCAACTCCGCGAAGTATGGCTCGCCCTCGTCTCCTTCGAGCTCTTCGAGCGCCACGGGAAGTACTTCCGCCACCGGCGTGCCAGCATAGCCGCCCTCGGAAAAGGAGCGGCGACCGCCCAGCATAAGAAATCCACCTCCCCGCTGGCTTACGAAGTCGGCCATCATCCGGAGTTGATCGTAGGTGAAATAGCTCGCCTCGACGCTTCCCAACACCAAACCTCGGTAGCGGAAGAGCTCCTCCCTCGTCTTGGGGAATCCCGACGCGAGCTCCTCGCCGTCGCTCACGTCGAGACGTAAGTACTTGTTCTCGGCGGTTCGCTGTAGCACGACGACTTGAAGGTTCTTGTCTTCGGACACGGCTCGACGAATGAACTTCAACTCGAAACGGGGCTCCCCCTCGAAATACAAAATCTTCTCGCGGCGGTCCTCCACGATGATGAGGGCCTCCTGCTGGTTGTTCTGCGTGACCATTTCGCCCGGTAGCGGGTGGACCTTGAAACGGAACAGGCGAGGCCCCGCGTTCGATGCGGTGAAGTGCACGCGGACGGTTGAGACGTCGCCTTCGGACGCGAGCTCAACTTCCCGTGTGTTGACGATCCGACCGGAGTCCTCGACATCGAGCCGCACTCGAGACCCCGGGAAACCCCGCTGCGATATTGCCACGTCGACCACTAACGACGAGCCCTTGAGCACCGAACGAGGAGCGTCGACGCGGGATAGCTCGATGTCCTTCGAGAACCGATCCCGACCAAGCCCCACGGTATAGACAGGAACCGATCGGGCTTTGAGCGACAGCAACGTATCGCTGAGTACAGCGTCGGAGTTATCAGCGCCGTCACTAACTAGAACCAGACCGGCCAGTGGTACCGCAGCGAGCTCGTCAGAAGCCCTCTCCAAAGCCTGGCCGACATCGGTCTGCACTCCGGCGAAAGTGAGAGCGGACGCGCTGTCGACCCGCTCGGCATCGGACGAAAAACGGAAGAAACGGACCTTGAATTTTTCCGACAGTTCGGTGAGAAGCGGACTTCCCTCCGGACCGAACGTCGAATTCATGAACTCTGAGCGCGGGGCGCCGTCCTTGTCCGCGATCTGAATACTCCTAGAGTCGTCCAACAAGATGCCGACGAAGCTCTTGAGTGGCACCACGGTGGAAAGAACGAGAGCCGGCTGGCATAGACAAAAGAGGATGACCGCCAAGGCCGTGGCCCGTAAGAGCGTCAAGATGAGCCGGTCGCGTTGGCCGGTCTTTCCCCGCACGGTTCGGTACTTGAGGATGGTGGGCACCGCCACTGCCAAAATAACGAGAGCGACCAGGTAAGAAGGCCACGAAGCGGCCAGCGTCAGGCTTCCCTTCTCGAAAACGACCGGCCGATACTTAAAGAGAAATTGAAAAACGGATTCGAATAGAGATGCCATCATTCCATCAGTGGCTCATACCGTAGATGATGAAGTTCACACCCATTTGGTACGCGTAAGTCGAAAATCTCAGTGGGTAGTACGGGTTCTCCGCCCACTCCCAGGCATCACCGAGGTCGGTGTTCCAGTTAATCACGACCATCAGACGACCCTGGTCATCGAAAATCCCTCGGAGCACGGGCGTGTACCCGTCTTTTTCCCACGTCGGTCCCCCCGCAATCCCTTGGCCGACGTTGGGCACCTGAACAATTTCGTGGACGTTGTAGAAACAGCTGAACACCGGATGGTCCCGAGGAATATCCATGGCCTTCCGTCCGGGAAGTATTCGCTCGAACTCCAACTCGAAGTTCTCCCACTCGAAGCTGCCCCAGAAATCATCTATGACCCAAAAACCACCCGCGAGCAAGTACCGTCGGAGACCTAGGACCTCCAACTCAGACAACGCCATGTAGCCTACTTCAACGGCGTAGAGGAAAGGATAGCGTCCCAAATTGGGGTCTGTCAGCTGGATGGGGTTCTCGGCTTCGTACGCGTCAAGGTTGGTGAGCCGTCGAAGACCGATGAGGAACTGGCGGTCCGCCTTCGGGAAGTCCACGCTCCAGCTGCTGAAGTTTCGAAACCCGTAGCCGGTGTACGCGGCACGCGTGAAGTAGAACTCACGCGGGTACTCGGGATGCCGAATCGAGGGGAGAACGAGCTCGGCGTCGAGAAAACCGGCAGTCGGAGACGCTTCTACCGGAGATTGTTTGGTAGGGGCTTCGGTTGCCATCACCCATGACGCAGGGAGCGAAGTCGCTGGCTGTAGTGCAAGGATGGCCAGGGGCGCTCCAAACACACCGAGGGTCAGAATCCCAACGGAGGCTAGCGTTTCGGGCCGCATTTAGGAACTCCCTGTCAATAATAATCGGGATAATAGCGGTCGCGACGTCGAGACAGGTCTTAGACCCACTCGTCAATGCTTTCCACGAAGAATGACGGCAACAAAGATGCCAGTAGCATGGCCTGCCAGCCCTTCCTGGTGCGGCTCCCAGCCCCCATAAAGCCTACAAATTGTGGGTCTACCTAGGTTTATTATAACCCGACGGACTCCTTTCTCATAATACGGGGTCGCTCGACTCCGGACTGGGGGGCCTCCCTCACAGTCGCGCGAAATACTCTCCAGCACCAAAAACGGCCCTGGAGGGTCTCCCGCGAAGGGGGCAGCAAAACAGGTGCTAGCAGTCGTTCGGTTTCTTGCCTATGATTGCAGGCAACTTAATGACGACTCGCTTAACAGGAGGCTATCTCATGTCCTATCCGGCCAGCCCATATGCTATTTCTATCGCTCTCATCGTTTTCTTATCGGCCATGACAGCATGTTCGCCGCCGGAGCCCCAGGAGCCCGTTGAGAAATCACCTCTGGAATCGACGGAGGGGGACGAGGCCACGATTCCCTCCCCCCCCGCGGGCTTCGACGCGGTCCCGGTCCCCGAAGACAACCCGTCACCGTGGAAAAAGTTGCCTTGGGCCAGCAGCTCTTCTTCGATAAAAGGCTCTCGGCCGATGGCACTCGATCTTGCTACTCCTGTCATGTGTGCGAGAACGGCCTAACGGATGGGAAACCAGTCGCGGAGGGCGCGCTCGGCAAGGTACTTACGCGAAGCAGCCCCTCTTTGTGGAACGTCGGTTACCAGTCCGAGTTCTACTGGGATGGGCGAAGCCCATCACTCGAGCGACAGGCCATGGCTGCCTGGACCGGCGGCAACATGGGCGCGAACGCCGAAGAAGTCGTGGGGGCACTGAACGAGATGGACGGATACCGCGTCCAGTTCCAAGAAGTTTTCGGCGAGGACGCCACTCCTGACAATGTGGTCGCCGCGATCTCCGCCTACGAGCGGGTCAGCCTCTTTTGCGGAGAGACGGCCTACGATCTCTGGCGTGGCGGTGATGAGACCGCAGTGAGCGAGGGTGCAAAGAAAGGCGCCGAACTCTTCGTCGGCAAGGCCGGTTGCGGGAACTGTCATTCCGGCGTGCTCTTTTCGGATATGAAGTACCACAACGTCGGGATCGGAATGGATGCAGAGAAGCCCGATGTCGCACGAGCCAAGGTGACCGGAGACGATGCCCACACCGGCGCCTTCAAGACCCCCAGCTTGAGGGACATCAACCGGAGCGCGCCCTACTTTCACAACGGCAGCGCTGCCACCCTCGAGGAAGCGGTGGACATTATGCTCGGCGGGGGGATCGATAATCCCTACATCGACTCCGAGAATCTAAAAAAAGTAGAGCTCACCGCGGAAGAGAGGGTGAACCTAATCGAGTTCTTGAAGGCCCTGGACTGTCCCTGCGATTTGACCGCGCCGGAGCTTCCGTCGGAGGACTAAGTCTCTGGGATCCAGCGATGATCGACGACGAAGGAAAACTCCGGCTTCAATTTGCGGATGAGGACCTCCGCCGCGAGGGACCGCGCACAACCTCGAGCTAAGAGCTCCTCGGCCGAGCCGCCCTCCGTGGCAGCTAGCTCGTCCGCAACTTCGATCGCGCGGGGGGTTAGCTTGAGGGTTCCCTCGACCGGCTGCTCTCCTTGACTTCCCACCGCGGCCGAATAAAGCTTGAACTTCTCGTCTTCAGTGTCGGCAGGTCGTATATCCGCCTGATACTCTTCTTCACGAACTTTGAAGCTTGCTCTCATGTCTTTTAGCGCTCCTCGTCCAGCACGTCGAGAGGACCCGTGTAGCCTTGTCGGGCTCTGACCTTTGTTCCCTTGTGTTTAACCTCTACTTTGATCTTACGATAGTTGCCGTCCCTCTTGGTATTGGTGGAGACATAGCCCAGCGTATACTGGCTGAATAGCTCCTCCAAAATACGATCATAAAACTCGTCGATCTGCTCCAGCGATGTCGCTACAGCATAGGAGCCCCCGGTCAGCTTCGAAATTTGACGGAGGAACTTTCCCTGGGTGAAAAGGCGCGACGGGTTTTGTCGCGGTCCACCGAAATGAATAGTATGGATGGTAACCGAGGAATCCTTCACCATGTGCAAAATGTCCCCGATTCCGAGCGTGCTGCGCGAGTCGACTCCATCACTAAAGACGATGAGTGTTTTCTTCCCGTCGTAGTGATAAACGCGATCGAGGACCGTGCCGACGGCATCGTAGAGTGCCGTCCAACCTTCCGCCTCCATATCGTAGACCCGCTCGGCGATCTGCCGCTGATCGTCTGAAGAGTACTCGGAAAGACGGATGTTCTCGTCGAAATCGAGGAAGAGTAAATGCTCGGTGGCGGGAATGTTATCGAGAAATTTGAGCGCCGCCGATTGCACCAGGTCCATCTCGTCGTCCATGCTTCCGCTTGCATCCATGATCAGGCCCATCACCTGCTTGCCCGACATCGCCTCTTTCATTTCCGGCGACATCCCGACCCACGAACCCTTCAGACCCGCCGCGAAAAGGCTGACCTGTTGTTCGACCCCATCTTCGTAGACCATGAATAGACTGGGGTCGAGATCGTGGACGAAGTTTCCGTCTTGGTCAGTAACCGCGACCGGCACCGACACCATGTCGACTCGAGCTTCGAAGCGAAGGGGTTTCTGAGCGGTAAGAAGTAGAGCGGAGCTAATTAATAGGAAAGTTTTCCGATACATCGAGCGTCCAAACTGTCCGGGCCGAAGAGATGAAACCGTAGCACGACTCGCAACAAAGGGTCAATTCGACGGAATTCTCTTTTCCAGCCGCTCACACTGTTCAAGTTGCGCGGGCGTCCTGCCGCGATCGATTGCGCCGTCTGGCTAACTTGATAGTAGCAACCAGATATTTTGGCGGCCAGAACGTAGTAAGTAACGCTCACTGGACGCCAAGCAGGATCCGAAAGACTCCTCATCACCTCACACCGGACCCTAGGCGGGCCCCTCGGGCTCCAGACCGAGGACGCTGGTCTGAGGTACCAGCGTTTGATCTTCGATGCGGTCAGCTAGAATTCGTCGCGCCTGACCGTAGTAGTCACCGGGGACGCGAAGAAAATCGTAACCCTGGCGAAGAAACCGATCTTCGCCGCGGAGGCCGAGGACGATCTCCGGCCTTTCCGAAGAAAATCGTAACCCTGGCGAAGAAACCGATCTTCGCCGCGGAGGCCGAGGACGATCTCCGGCCTTTCCCGCCAGCCATGCCAGCGAATCTCCTGATAAGGGAGGAAGCGACGCTCTGCCCAGATGCCGGAGGCATAGAAACCTCTTCGGATCCGAAAACTCATCGGAAAGACGACGGTGTAAAAAACAGCCATAAGTCCTTGCGCGACGGTGTGAAGAGCGGGCCGGTGCAAGATGAAGCCACTGAAGAAGGTCATGGCGATCATGAAGAATCCGATCCCTAGGCAAAGGCCGAGAAACCAAGGGCGAGGCGTTTCCCACGAAAGAATGGAACTCGGTGCCAGACTCCGGAACTGACGATACTTGACCAAGATGGAGAAGTTCCACACCGAGAAGACGACGGCCAGCCCTGCGAAAGCCAACCCCAGCAGATCATCCATGTTCATTCCGACCTAGCCCCCGAGCCGAAAACAATCACGAAACGCAAATCGGTCTCGACAACAGGACTCGGAGACCCGAGAGAAGTCCCATCAATCGAACTCACGAGGGCCCCAGTCTTCTTGTACTCGAGCCCCGTCGTCTCCGCCGCCGATTCCCGGTTCGGAACGAGCACCCTCGAGCCCGCCGGGCCGCCTCGAAGGGAGCCCTCCCACGAAGGGCCGGACGAACAACCGAGATGTGTCCCGCTCACCGTGCGCGGCGAGCGCTGCGGATTCCAGGCGGGCGCCACCCGGCAGGGACCGCCCTGCGAACTCGAAAAGCCCCAATCGGGGCTTATCCGGTCGCACGGTAAAGATCGTCAGGCCCGCCTGATCCGCCCAGCGAAGATCGTTCTCCAACGAGTGGCGGACTGCCGCTGCCGCTAGCTTCGCCGGGATCGCCGTTTCGTCCGGACTTCCCGCGGGAGAGCCGCTGACATAGATCACCTGCTCGGCCCCCGCGGACATTGCATCGGCGATCGTCGAGTGACCGGTAAGGAGACTAGACGAAAATTGATGAACTTCACCGGCGTGCCTGCCGACCAACGGCAGTCTCAGGGGAACACCAGGAGCGAGACCGGGCGGAGAGACCGCGGCGGTGAGGGCGTCGAACAACAGCGGACCCGACTCGCCGGCGAGACTGACCGGCTCCGCGACGAGAGCACCCGAGCCAGGGCCCCGCGCCGCCATTCGATTCAGCCAACGATCCTTAAGCAGCACGAACGGAACCTCTTGGCCGCTGTCCATGTCCAAAGCGTAGAAGATGAGCTCACTAAAACCTGGCTGCCCGAGGCTCGCAGAAAGGATATCCCGGTAGCAATTCCCTATGTCGGCGATCTCGGGTGGGTGTGTTTCGGTAGAAGCCCCCCGAACCGCCTCCCAAAGCGTCCGTCGGAGCGCATGCGTGAACGGTGATATCTGGACGAGGCCATCGCCCAGGAAACGGGCGATGCCTCCGTCGCGGGCCTCGCGAGCCCTCCCGCGAAACAACCCAGGTAGCAGCCAACCGACTAAGAGCACCGCGAAAAGGATCGCTATGGGAAACGCCATCGCCCGGAGGTAGATGGGATCGAGCGCGGCGGAAAAAGCCGTGATGTGCTCCTGAATCCCGCCGAACAAGGAAGCCATGGCCGCCGGCGCAACGATGCGTGCCGCGGCGATGAAGGGGAGGGCCAGCAAGAGCAACACCGCAAGCAGGGCCGGCGAAACGAAAACTGCAAATGCCGCAGTAAGACAAATTGTAGCTAAGCGGTACGGTGTACGAAGCCGCCAGGCTCCACTGTCTTGGATCGACGAGAAAAGACCTCCCTCACCGAGTAGTTTGTTCGAAGACTGGATGGCGCCAAACGCTGCCACCAAGGCTCCGACACCCCTGCCCAGAATCAAGTCGATGCGCACCCCAGCCTGTTCGAGAGCCTTGAGGGCCCCTGCCAGATAGGCAGCCGAGGTTCCTTCACCGATCAAAACCAATGCGGTGCGGCGGGAGGGGTTATAGGAATGGATTCCGCCGCCCGCGCCGGCAGATGAGGGGAGGTGACTCTCCGGGAGCTCACCAGTCATCGACACATCATATCCTAGGCGCCCCTGACCCGCGATTGTTCACAGTTCTAAATGAGGCGTCTACCCAGCTGCGTTAAACTAAGGCCCATGGCGGACAACGTACAGCAATTATTAAAGGAGCGACTCGCGGAAGGCGTGAAAACCCTCTTCGGAGTCGATCTTCAGGACATCATCGTAGAAACTCCTCCACAAGCGGAGCTCGGCGACCTAGCCTTCACCGTCGCGTTCGACTTAGCCCGCAAGGCCCGGAAAGCGCCCCGAAAAATAGCCGAGGACTTGGCTCCCGTACTTCGGGAGACGGAAGGGGTCGAGCACGTCGACATCGCCGGGGCTGGATATTTGAACGTTTTCTTGGCACGGAGTCCGTACCTGGAGGCGTACTGTCGCGGATCGGATATTCATGGGACACCAAAGTCCGGCAAAGTCATCGTCGAGCACACCAATATCAACCCCAACAAGGCGGCTCACATCGGCCATCTTCGCAACGCTGCGCTCGGAGACACCTTCGTTCGTGTGCTTCGATTCTGTCGCGAGACGGTTGAGGTGCAAAACTACATCGATGATACCGGGGTCCAGGTAGCCGACGTCGTAGTCGGTTTCCTGGAGCTCGAGAAAAAAGGCCTTAAAGAGGTCCGGGCCCTCGCAGAACAGGACCGGTTCGACTACTACTGCTGGGACCTTTACGCCAGAGTGACCGAGTACTTCGCCGCCGATCCAGTTCTCGCCGCCCGTCGCGAGACGACCCTCAAGGCGATCGAAGCGGGAACCCAGCCCGAGGCAGCGATGGGTCGTGAGATCGCCGCCCGCATTGCAAACCGTCACCTCCAGACGATGGAGCGAATCAGTGTTCGCTACGATCTGATGCCTTGGGAGGGTGACATTCTTCGCCTGCACTTCTGGGACCACGCGTTCGCGCTATTGAAAGATAAACGCGCGGTACGGCTCTCCGAAAACGGCAAGAATGCCGGCTGTTGGGTCATGGATTTGCCCGAGGAGACAGACGGCGGTGCGTCAGAAGAAAAAGTGATCGTGCGCTCCAACGGTACGGTGACCTACGTGGGAAAAGACATCGCATACCAGCTTTGGAAGCTAGGGCAATTGGATCTCGATTTCGGTTACCATCGTTTCTATACCTACCCGAAAGGGGAAACGGTCTGGTCGACCACCTCGGAACCGAGCGAGCCAGGGGCTCCCCACTTCGGCAATGGAACCAAAGTCTACAACGTCATCGACACCCGGCAGTCATACCTGCAAAAGATCGTGCAGTACGGTGTCTCGCTGATTGGCTCAGAAGAGACGCAAGGCCGGTCACACCATTTTTCCTACGAAATGGTCGCCCTCACTCCAGCCACCTGCCGCGAACTGGGTTTCGAGGTCAGCGAGGAGGAGGCCAAGAAGCCATACGTCGAAGTCTCGGGACGTAAGGGACTCGGTGTCAAGGCCGACGATTTGATCGACGTGCTCGAAGAGAAAGCGCTCGGCGAGGTGGCGGAGCGAAACCCTGAGCTCTCCGAAGAGGAACAGACCGCGCTAGCACAGACCATTGCGCGTGGTGCACTGCGCTATTTCATGATCAAGTTCACTAAGAACAAAGTCATTGCCTTCGATTTCTCTGAGGCGCTTGCCTTCGAGGGCGACACCGGACCTTACCTCCAATACGCGATGGTTCGAGCTAACAAAATCATCCACAAGATGGGTCTCGAAACCGAACTTGGTCCTCTCACTCTCCCCACAGAGCTGATGGACGGCAAGGGCTGGAAAGAGCTACCGAAGGAAGAGGCCAACGAGCTGTGGTCCCTAGCGTTCGCATCGACCGCGCTCCCGCAAGTAGCGGAACAAGTGACGCACGCCGAAGAACCCGCCCTGCTCGCGAGATTCGCTTTCCAACTAGCTCAAAAATTCAACGCCTTCTACCACCGCTATCCCATCCTTAGAGAGACCGACCCCACGAAGAAAGCCATGCGCCTTTTTGTCGTTCAGATTTTCCGACGACAGATGGCCGCCGCGCTGGAGTTATTGGGGGTCGCGGTACCGGCGCGAATGTAACACCGCGGTACCGGCGCGAATGTATCACCCAGGAAAACGGGCGGAATGAGTGCCTCTATTGGTCGGGATCGATCCCGTGCTCCCGCAACCATTCGCGCGCGCGCGCGTTTAGCTTCGCGGCCCGGAAGCTGTGCCATTGTTTGCGCCGGTTGGGGTATTTTTGAAGCGCTTCTTCGAAACGCTGAAAAGCTCCCTTACCAATGAGGGCTTGATTCAACTCTTCGATCAGACTCTCGTTGGGAAGCGATTCGACGAAGTCCTCCATGATCTGGAAACGCTCGTTGGTGGTAAACGGAGAAATAAGGAGATACCGATCCGCCTCTGCCTCCGTGTCACCGAGGCCATCGCCGAACTCCTCCGACACCATGATCACCTCACCGGCCTCACGGTCGTAGTAGTGCTTGATGGTGTCTAACTGCGACTCAAGCGCTTGGATCAGCGCTTCTAGACTCGCGGGGGAACCCATGGGCTACACGGCTTTCCTTTCCTTTGGGCGTCAAAACTCGCTGCGACCGCTAACGAATCCGAGCAAACCCCTGCAACTCTTGTGCGGCCGTGACCAGAGCACATCCTACGACACCGAACCCCGTCAGCCAAGTGGAATCCTTCTCGCGACCTCAATTTCTCTCGGAGCGCCAGCGGTTTAGCCCGTGCCTCCAGCGTCTCCACCGGGACGGCCGCAGCAAACGCTCCAACTCGGGCATCTTTCGGCGCATCTCCCGACTACCGGTTTCGATGATCTCGGAAGCCTGGCCGAGATCCTGCCAGCTCACCCCAGGCAGTTCTGGAGCCACAACCAACTCGGCACCCGCAAGGTACTGGCTCGTCACCTCACGACTCATGAGATAGACGGATTGTGAGATCACCTGGAGTAAGTTCAGTGGCTCGCCAAGTCGTAGCACACCCTTGGTGGGGTCGATCGCCAGCACCACTTCGGCGCCCATATCTCGAGGAAGGTCTGCGGGAACGTTACAGGAGACACCGCCATCTACCAGGAGCCTACCTCCCCTCTCCACGGGTAGAAAAACTCCCGGAATGGCGCAGCTCGCGAGGAGAGCAGACACCAACCCTCCTTCCTCGATAACGACCCTCTCGCCGGTGTTCAGGTCGGTCGTGACAACCCTTAAAGGTATGGACAGGTCTTCGAACCGAGCCACCGGCACGATCTTGCGGATCAGGGCCTCTAGTCTCTCCAATGCGAGGAGGCCACGACGAGAAAACGCGGGGCGAGCCAACGATCTCCAGGTAAGCGCCGCGGCTTCCTTTTCCAGATCCTTGGGATCCGCACCCGCAGCGAACGCGGCTCCTATGATACTACCCGCACTGGTGGCGGCGATCGCGGATACTCGGATACCCGCGGCGACCAGTACCTCTAGAGCACCAATATGAGCTAGAGAGCGGGCCGCCCCACCACCCAGGGCGAGCCCGAGGCGGCGGTCGTCGGCCCGTTTCAACGGATGGTTCCGAACTCGCCGGGGGGCCAAATCCGAAGAAAGGCTTTCCCGTATATGTATCGCTGCGGGACGAATCCCCAACTCCGGCTATCGTTGCTACCACGCCGGTTGTCGCCCAGAACGAAGTAATGTCCCGCGCGGACTTCCTGAGCGGCGAAGCTCCGTCTGTCGCTGTACTCCGGCTTCACGTACGACTCTTCGACAAGCTCACCGTTCACGCGGAGCTCGCCGCGCCTTATCTCGACCCGATCGCCGGGGAGCGCTGCCACTCTCTTGATGAAGGAGACGTCGGGATCCTCCGTGTACCAGAACACGACGACATCGCCGCGGTCGATGGGACGAAAGTGATAAATGAACTTGTTGACGAGAATGCGCTCGCCGTCTCTCAGCTCCGGAACCATGCTAGTTCCCTGCACCTTGAACGCTTGGACGACGTAAGTAATGAGCAGCGCACAAATCACGACCGCGATGGCGAGATCGTGAAGCAGATCGATGACGTGCCGAAAGGGGCGAACCCTTGGTTTGGAAATAATCGGCACGCCGAGTGTGGTCGACTCTACGGCCGGTGCGGGTGCGGCAGGGTCGTCTTCAGTGATGAAAGGTTCCGTCAATTCCCTACTCTAGGAGTTCGGCGTGCTCGCGAGACTGTAGGTTATCCGCTTGTTCGTTCAAGACCGCCAAACGACGCAGGTGTCCGCCAGTCGATCGTGAAGCCCACGCTTGTCATCAGAAACGGCAATCAGCAGGAAGCCGATGCCGAACACGAAGCTATTGATAGTGTATCCCATCCCTCTCAGCATGGCTCGCCGCCATCCGATGGGCGTCTCCCCGGACATGGTCACCACTCTAAGGCCGAGAATCTTCTTGCCAGGAGTCTCTCCACGCAATGCCCAGAAGGTGACCGGATACACAATGGAAAGAACGAGAGTAGCGATTCCGCCAATGATCGGCAGGAGAAACATGCTCGGCGTGGCCTGCGGCAAACTAGCCATGATGCCCTGCTCCACGAGCGAAAACGTCCATACTCCGGTCGCTATCAAAACCGGCAGGCTCACGATCGCGGAATCGATGGAATAGGCGGCGAACCGTATCCAAAAGCCTGCCGGCCGGCCCATCGCCGCCTGCGGTCCGGTCGCCGATCGCCGGCTCGCGGCTCGCGGCGAAGAGCGAACGTGCTTGAGCGGTGCGGGAGCCCTCTGTGGTTCTGGTTGAGGAACCACAGAACCAGTGATTCGGCCAACCGGACTTCCTTTCTCGGCTTTTTGGGCGTCGTCGGGGGGCGTTCCCATAACATCGTGCGGGTTTTCGACATCGGCTGGCACTCGGCTCGGTGCAACCCTTCCGGGCGCGGGCGAGCGGTGCGCAGGTTCCGCAACTGGTTCCGGCGCGCCAGACGGGTAAGCCGGTTCAGCCGCTACTGATGGAGCGATCGGAGCCAGTTGGGCCGACTGAGCCGAGTGAGCCGACTGAGGGTGTCCAGACGGTTGAGGCTGAGCCGGTGGAACCGGTTGAGCCTGCTGCGCCTGTCCGCCGGCTTGTGGGCGCGGCGGCACCGCGCTCAGCAGGACCTGTCCGCAAGCACCACAGAACTTGGCCGGAAGCATCACCACCGCGCTGCAGCTCTTGCAAGCAATCTGCTTGGCGGAAGAGTCAGGTAGCTGTTCACCACATTGGCGGCAAAAGCTGTCGAAAGGACTGGCCTGCGCTCCACAGGCGACGCACGACAGCCCGGGCTGGGCTGGGTCTGGTAGGCGCGAGGCTCTGGGCGGCGCAGAAGGAGGTGCCGAGGCCGGCGATACCGGCACGGGTTGCGTAACCAAGGGGCCGGCGGGAATAACCGGAGGGGCCGCGTCTGCCGCGTTCTCGGCGGCAAAGAGTAGTCGTGCCGACCCGATGGCGATAAGATCGCCATCGCGGAGCGGTTGCTCACTCACGACCCGATCGCCATTGACCAAAGTTCCGTTGGAGCTACTGTTGTCGCGGATCACAAACTGTTCACCCCGACGCTCCAGGATCGCATGACGACGTGACACCATCGCGTCCGATAGCACGAGATCGTTCGAGGGATCTCGGCCGACCGAAATGATCTTACCGGCAACCGGGATTTCCTTCTTCGCGCCGGACGTTGGGTTGATGATCAGCTTGGCCAAGACTCAGTTACCCCTTCGGAATGTGAACCGCTTGCGCATTCGCAGCTTGACGCGGACACCATTCTTGGTGGCGGGCTCATGCTGCCAACCTTTTACCGTATTGGTGACCGCTCGGTCGAAAACATCTCCTCCGGACTCCTCGATTTCGATGGCTTCCACGATTCCCGTCTCGGTGACGATGAAACTGATTTGCACCGAGCCTTCCAGTTTTGCACGGCGAGCCACCTCCGGGTACCCCACCCCCGGGCATTTGATGCATTTGGGGTCGACAACACCCGGACCCCGCTCCACCAAGTCGCCCTCACTCACCTTAGGAGTAACGGGCCCGGGTACGGGTTCTTCCTTCTCACGCGGCTCGAGCGTCGCAGAGATACTCTCGGTCGCTCCAGCTTTCAAAGCGATCCTTGTTTCCCACGGTTCGAAGCCCATCTTTTGCAGCCGAATCGTGCGACTACCCGGGCGGGCTCGGAGCTTCTGGAGCGGCGTGGTTCCCGCAGGCTTGCCGTCAAGGAGAACCTGAGCACCCGGCGGCGTGCTGGCGACACGAAAAACGCCCAGTTGAGGCTCAGGCGTGGCTTCTCCCTTCAAAGGGACGCTCAACGTGGCGCGGGGGTTGTCGGCGTTGAGCTCCGCACTCAGCTCCTCGGGCTCGTACCCAGCCTTTTCCAGACGCACGGCATAGCTCCCGAGCTCCAGTTCAAGAATCTCGAGTGGCGTCAATCCTAATCTCGCCCCGTTAATCAAGACACTCGCACCGATGGGCTCGCTCTCGATCGAAAGAATGCCGCCCGGTTGCTCCCTCACATCGATGGCCATAGGTGTCGCTTCTACGGGAAGCGCTTGGACCGCTAAGCCCGCCTCGCTCGCCGACGTTGACGGCGACTGCGTCTTCCCTCCCGAGGTGGAGAGGGTCATCACCGCAACCAAGCCGACGACGACAACAACCAAAGCGCCTGCGACCGCAGCGACGAGTCCACGCCGCTGCTGCCAAAGTCGGTGAAACTCTGCCAGAGAGGACGGGACCTGCTCTCCAACCGATTGAGCGAATCGGGTCGCCAGGTTGGCTGCCGGCGCTTCGGTCCGAGTAGGCGATAAGTTCCTCGAGACCGTTCTCGTCTCGTCGTTAGCAGCCGAATCACGCCCGGCCAGATGAGCTCGGGTGGAAACGGACTCCTGCGCCGTATGAGCGGCCCCTTGGTCGACGATGTTCGTTTCCGGAGAACCCCAGAACGCGGGATTGTCTTTCACGGTCTCCCCGCCCCCTTCGAAAACCACCTCTTCGTCGTTTTCGTCGGCGTCGTCGACTCCGAGCAGATTGGCCGGCGCGGTTATCCCTTCTTGCTTCTTGTGACCTGGCGATGACCGTGGAGGCGATGATGACGGCATATTGGAGGAGGCGCTCTTGTCGGGCACGGTCATGTAGACGGTTTCACCCTCGAGCGACCCGAACCAGGAGCCAAGGCAGAGCTCAAGCTCGGAGACGAAGTCCGCTCCCGTCCCGTACCGATCGGGCGGGTTTTTGGAAAGGACTTTGGAGAACACTTCATGCCATTTGTCCGGCAAAAGTCCGAGTACCTCGAGATTGGGAGGCCGGACCGGATCGGCGTGCACGAGCTTGTACAAGATTGACGTGACGTTGTTCCCGGGGAACGGTTGCTGCCCCGAAAGCATCTCGAAGGCAACGACACCTAGCGAAAAGATGTCGGAGCGGCCGTCCAGACTCTCACCCATTGCTTGCTCGGGCGACATGTAGCTGGGCGTTCCCAGAAGAGATCCGCTGTGGGTGATGTCCGAGTCCACCAGCTTCGCGATACCGAAGTCTGTGACCTTCACCTTCTCCCCTTCGTGAAGGATGATGTTCGAGGGCTTGATGTCCCGATGGATCACACCCTTGGCGTGGGCGTAATCGATGGCCGCCGCCATCTGGGATACCAGCCCGATGACCTGCTCGGGCCGGAACAGTCTCCCTTCGTTCAGAACGTCGGAAACTGTTTCACCATCGATGAACTCCATCGCCAAGAAAGGAACTTTGTCTTCCGTTTCCCCGATGTCGAAAAGGGTGACGATGTTGGGATGGGACAGTGTCCCGGAGATCCTCGCCTCGTGGTAGAAGCGCTCGATGAACGTGCGATAGTGCGGACTCTGCGGGGGAACATCCAGGCGGATCGTCTTGATGGCGATCGTTCGCTTAATCAGAGGGTCGAAGGCCTTGTAGACGGCGCCCATCGCGCCGAATCCAATCGACTCGACGATCTGATAGCGGCCGACTTTGCTCGGCACCTCGTCTCGAGGAGCGTTCAAGGGGACCCTCCAAGGGCCAGGACACTAGTTTGATACAGGACCCTAGCTCGGAAACTCAAGAAGTTCGACGTCCCGGGACAACGGCGGAAATTGCCTCTAAGTTTATTAACTTACACTATCATAACCCTTTACGAGTGTCAACGCGGTTTGCCATTGCCCATTCTGATTCGGCCATCTCGCATTTTTTCAGTCGGCCGCCACGATACCGGTCGTATTACCAGCCTAATTGTAAGTCCGGTTACATCCCCCACCTCAGGAGACCGTTATTCTCGAGGCAGCAGGTCATCATGTTGGGGGAAAATACTAACACCTCGAGCAAGTCACCGGAGGCGGGCGACGATTCCGTCCAGGCCATAAAAGCCGTCGGCGACCGCACGCGTCTTCAGATTCTGCGCATCTTGCTCAACCGCGAGGAGTGTGTGACCGACATCGCGCGCCAGCTAGGGCTCGCCCAGCCGCGTATCTCCCATCACCTCACCATCCTGCGAAACTCGGGACTGGTCCGGGACCGACGTAACGGCAAGCAGATTTTCTATTCGGTCAATCCCGACTTCCGAGTCAGTCCCAACGGCGGCCCCAAGAAGAACGCTGTCCAGGTGGATTGCCTGCGCGTAGAATTCCCCAAGAGCTGAAGCTCCCACCCTCTATCCCACTCGAATCCCTAGGTTTACACCCGGTGCCACGCTCGTCTGCCGAGCGAGCTATGATAGCCTTCGAAACCAGGGAGCGCGATCGAAGTGGAACCAGGAATGATGGACTCGACAAAAAAACTGGATTACCGGGAGCTGGCTTCCTATAAGCCCCTTTTTCTCGACTACGTTTATCGTTTCGACCGCTTGGCGCCGTACTTCCCAGGCAACCCCGGGGATCCGGAAGCGTGGCGGCGGGCAGCGAAGAAGGTCTTCGAGTACCCTCGACAAACCAAACGCGTCGCGGAAGTACTCCACGAACAAAACGGTCACATGGGAGCCGACGCCTCGGTGTCGAAAGCGCTCGACGCCCTCGCGAACGGTGCCTTGGCCGTCGTGACTGGCCAGCAGGTGGGCCTTTTTGGGGGCCCTCTCTACAGCCTGTACAAGGCGCTTACCGCCGTTGAGCTTGCAAAAAAGGCTAGTTCCATCGTCGACCGGCCGGTGGTCGCCCTTTTCTGGATGGATGCCGACGACCACGACTTCGAAGAAGTTAGCTCGGTCAATTTGATCAACCCGTCGCAAGAATTGATCGCGCTGAGCTACCAACCGGCGGAGCTTCACAAAGGTGCACCCGTCGGAGCTATTCCCCTCGAGAGCTCCATCGAGGAACTGGTCGCGCGGGCCGGAGAGTGTCTCGCTCCATCGGAGTTCAAGCAGGAGATCCTCGATGCGCTGGGCGAAAGCTACGCGCCGGGAAGGACCCTCGCCGAAGCTTTCGGAAGTTGGCTCCTCCGCATAACGAGGGGAACCGGCTTGGCGGTCGTCGATCCCACCGCTCGCCCACTCAAGTCGATGGCCGCTTCGCTCTTCCAGCGTGAGACGGCAGACAAGTCCGAGAGCACACGGCTCGTCGAAGAGACCAGCAGCAAACTGGTGTCCGAGGGCTACCACGCCCAAGCCGGCACCGCCGACCATCGGTTAAACCTGCTCTATTCCGATCCGGTTCGTTCCCCTATCTTCGTTGAAGACTCCGGCTTTCGTCTTTCCGACCAAGGTTCCGCGGTCAGCCCGGGGGAGCTTTCGAAGCTGGTCGACGAATCGCCAGAACGTTTCAGCGCCAACGTCCTGTTACGTCCGCTCGTTCAAGATCATCTGCTTCCCACGGTTAGCTACGTGGGTGGCCCCAGCGAGCTGGCGTATCTCGCTCAGTTAGGTGCAGTCTACGATCACTTCGGGGTTCCCATGCCCCTGATCGTCCCGCGCACCAGCATCACCGTCGTCGAGAAGGCGGCGGACAAATTTTTGAGCCGTCACGGACTCAAACTCTCGGACTTGCGCGCCAACGACGAATCGGTGTTGAACGACATCTTGAAGGATCTCGCGCCGCCCCAGCTAGACGAGGATCTCGCACGCGCCCACACGTGTATCCAGGAGATCACGCAGACACTAGAGGAAGATCTCGCCGCAGTAGATCCGACGCTGGCTTCGGCGGCCAAGTCGACCCGCGGAAAGTTACTTCACAACCTCGGGGAGCTCGAGGCCAAGAGCCGACGGGCGATCAAGAAAAAGAACGACACCCTGCGTCGCCAATTCCTCTCCACCCGAACCGCATTGTTCCCAAACTTCGACATGCAGGAGCGACAGCTGTCGCCAGTGCAATACTTCGCCAAGTACGGCTGGCACTTCACGGATATGGTGCGGGAGAGTATTGATCTAGAAGGGCCCGGCCACACGCTTCTCTTTCCTTAATTAGAGGTCGGTCGCCTCGTCACTTGATGCGCCCTCGACGCTCAGCAACCTTCTCTTGAATAAACGCCACGCCAAAGGTCCGCTCTGCTGTTAGACGATTGTGCGGACCGCAGTGAAGCCCGAGAAACTTTTCGTTGTGGCTCTGGTACAAAGCAAAAGGACGCAGGTGCTCAATCTGGAGTCCCGTTCGCGAGCGACACCGAGTCCCGTCTGAACCTCGAAATTCACATTGGAATCCGGCCCGCTCGTGCACGCGCTCGCGGACCTCTGACGGGATGTAGCGGGAAGTTGCTTTCTGCTCCATCGACGCAACCTCGTCCGGACGAGGTGCGCTCCGCTTCGCCTCCCTCTCGAGTCGTCGTGCACGCTTTCTCTTGACGTCCTTCTTGTCCAGCGCGACGTCCAGGGCCTGCTCCATGATCTCGGCCATGTGTTGCAGAGGGTTTTCGACGCCGAGGACTTGCGCCAGACGATCGAACTTCTCCTTGAACTTTCGGTCAGCAGCGAAGCGGAAATTGTAGAGCTCCGGCCTTGCCGGTTCGAGGATACTCGGCGACACCCGGTGGGCCGCGCGTGAGGTCGTTGCCTTTGGCCGAGTGGGGCGGGGCAACGCGGCTTGCTCATGCGGCCGAGACGGTGTCTTGCGAATCGAGGGCGCGAAGACGGGCTTCGGTCGGAGGGCAACGAGGTGCTCTTCGGCTTCACGTTTGGTCATTCCGGCGCAATCCGCAAGAAGCTTGTCAACGCTGTTGTTTGTAAGGACCGGCGCCAGAAGGCCCGCCACAGTGAGACTCACGCGGTTCTCGGCCAGTGCTACGAGTATTTGAGGGAAACGTAATGCGACGTTGGCCACCTGAATCCGTAGGGCGACTGAGCCTTCGCTCAGATGCAAGCGCCTCGTGCAGTAGTCGAAGAGAGTCTTGTACCCGCGCTCGAGGTAACCCTTTCTTCTCGACATCTCTGCGATGTGAACGATGACAAGGGCCACGTTTCGTTTCTCGGCGCGGACCAGCTTCTCCGTCGAATGATCGAGTTCTTCCGTCGAGAGACTTTCGAGTCTCTCGACGTACGTCTTCACTTTTTCGATCATGGCTGTCTCTCCCTCTTTCGATTCTTGCTTCTTCAAATATAGCAACGTGTTTTTCTTGGCCCTTAGCCGCCGGCAGACGAAAGTAGGCGGACTAGAATGAAGAATGTGCGGAAATCGTGGAGAGAGAATGCGAGAGGAGGCGTGTGCGATTCGGGAGAGTATTTACGTTAACGGTCGATCGCTTTTCGAAATTGATGCGCGAAACCTGTCAAGTGTTTTTTTGGTTTTTTTGCAGCATCTCGGCGCCATTGCCGAATCAAGCCCGAGATCCATATGACCTTGACTCGATTCCTCGGCATTTGTCGCCGCTCGCGGGGACCCCACCCCGCCGCCTGGCTAGCGCGAGATCGGCAGCAACCTATTTTGGCGGCCAGCAGTGACTGCGCTCGCGGGGACCCCACCCCCGCTCGCTACTCGCTCCGCGACTCACTTCGTTCGCGCTGCGCTCGGGCTCAAGGCTTCCATCAGCGCTCGCGGGGACCCCACCCCCGCTCGCTACTCGCTCCGCGACTCACTTCGTTCGCGCTGCGCTCGGGCTCAAGGCTGTTTCGACAAATGCCGATCGAGTCGAGCCAACACACCCAACAGCGTCGCCCCCACAATCTGAAGGCTCTCGGCGCTCACATTGGCGAGTTTGTCGTCCGGGGAATGCCAGTAGCTGTGCCCCGGTCCGTATTGGAAATCGATCAAATCCACGACCGCCACGCCGCGGCGGGCAAAGGGAATGTGGTCGTCTTCGATGTAGAGGCGGGCATCCAGGAAATGTTCTCCGTGCCCCAACCGCTTCGCCTCCGCCCATACCAAATCCTGTAGCCACGGAGTGGAGTTTGCCTCGCGATGAATGCCTAGATCCCGATCGCCCACCATATCCACGAGAATGAACGCGGCGATCCGATGGAGCTCCTGTGCCTTGTCCATTCGAGCCACCATGTGTCGACTCCCGTAGAGTGAATCCGTCGCCGACCAGTCGACGACCGCTTCCTCTCCGTCGAGGAGCACAAACCAAAGCGTGGTCTTAGGGGCGGGGTCGATACGAGTCACCGACCGCGCCAGCTCTAAAATCAAAGCCGCGCTCGAGCCACCGTCGTTCGCTCCCACGAACGTCCCGTCGTCGAATCGCTTCGTATCATAGTGGCCAGCAAAGATGACGACCTTCTCGGTCTCACCTTGATGCACCGCGATCAAATTGGACATCGGTATCGGGCCCACGGGCGTCTCCGCGGTGAAGTCGTCGTTCTTGGTTTCGAGACCGGCCGCCTTGAGCTCGGCAAGTAGGTACTCCTGCGTGCGTCGGTGTGCATCGGATCCCGAGGGCCGGGGCCCGAACCCCACCATCTTCTCCAAGTCGGCGAAGGCTCGCGCGCCATCGAAAACCGTATTCGCCCCGCCGTTGGTGAGGGCAAAGCAAGACAAGATGCCAACCGAAAAGAAGCCGAGCAAAGCGATTCTCGAAATTAGAGACATAGCTACATTCTAGTCTGCGGCCGGGACGGGAGAAATCTCTCCCTCCGCGGCGGCGACCCACGTCGCGCCGACCAGTTGCCCGGTCATGTTGACCGAAGTGCGCAGCATGTCGAGAGGACGCTCGACTCCCAGCACCAACGCGGCGCCTTCGAGCGGAAGGCCGAGCGCCGACAAGATGATCGTCAAGTTCACGAAACTCGCGGCCGGCACTGAAGCCACTGCCAGGGCGGCCAGGAGCGCGGTGAGGATGAGTGTGCCGAGCTCCGCCGGACCGAGACTCTGCTCATAGACCTGAGCGATGAAGAGAACTGAGATCGCCTGATAGATGCCGCTGCCATCTCGACCGAGCGCCGTGCCGAACGGGAGGACGAAGCTTGCCACGCGATCAGACAATCCCATATCCGATTGCATCACTTTCATCGAAACCGGCAAGGCTGCTGCTGTCGAACACGTACCGAAGGCAATAAGGAATTGGGGACGAATGGCGCGGTAGAAACGAAGCAGGCTCTGCCGGGCAAGGACGACGAGCACGAACGTGTAAGTTATGGCCACGTGTGCACCGAGCGCCAGCGCGACCACCAAAACGTAGTAACCGAGACTTCCCACCACCGAAAGGCCGGAACGACCGACCAGCGCCGCCATCAGCCCAAAGACTCCCACCGGGGCGAAGATCATGATCCATCCGACCAACTTAATCATGACCTCCGAAATCCCGCGAAGTACCTGAAGCAAAGGCTTCTTTCGCTCTTCGGCGAGGGCGCTGGCTCCCAATCCGAATATCACCGACACGAACAGCACTTGCAGGATGTTGCCCTCGACGGCCGCACTCACCATGTTCGACGGCACGACGTCGAGCAGGGTGTCCCAGATCGAGGGCCGCTCGGCCGGCGACACCGTAGGCGGTGCGGCAGACGGATCCTGTTGCGCGAGCAGCGCTACGCTCGCTTCTTCAGTGAGGCTGGTGCCGGGATGAAAAAAGAGCCCGAACCCGATCCCGATGAGAAGAGCGATGAGTAGACTAACAATAATGAAAGCAAAGGCCCGGACTCCAAGACGTCCCAAAGCTCCGCGCCCTGGCAGCCCGGCGATGGCAACGATCAGAGACGACGCGATCAGAGGGACGATGACCATCCGAATCAATCGAATGAAGAGCGTGCCTAGTGGCTCCAGGACTTCCGCCTGGGGACCGACGACCGCACCAACACAGACGCCCGCCACCAGACCGAGTGCGACACGAGTGTGGATGCTCAAGGTGCCGTAACGATTCTCTAAGGAAGTTTAGCAGGCGTGGCCGAACCGTAATAGAGCGCGTTGAACAAGAGCTTGAACGTGCCGTGGGTTTGCCCACGGAACTGAGACCGGAACCCAATTAGAATCACTCGGCCCTCTCCGTACGGCATGTCCACCACCGCTGCTTTCCTCCGTATACGCTCGTCACCGAGAATCCAACCCGATAGCAACGGGTTGCGGTCGGGATACTTAGCTACCACCTGCCCGTTTTTCGATTCGAAATCGGGAATGAGATTGTACGTATGGCTATTATTGAAGAACGCTACGCCCGTCTTGTTCATGCCGTAGGCAATGGGATGAGCGGGATCCAGATCCACCTGGAGAAGGGAGCCGGGGCAATAGAATTCACTCGGCTCGACGTTTGCCAGAGCGTTCTCGACTGGAATGTCGAAGTATTCGATGGGAAGCTCTGTGGCGGAATCCAGACAGACGAGCGTGCCACCGCCTTCAACGAACTTGCGGAGGTTCTCGACGCCCTCCGCTCCCATTCCGCCCGCGAATTCCGGCGGCACCGTTCCCGCCTCTCGCCCTTGAACGAGTTGCTCCAACGAGCTCTCGCCGGGAAGTACGACGACGTCGTATCGATCGCTGAGCTCAGACTTCCGCACCTCCGCATCATGCAAACTCGTGTATGGAAACTCGAACTGCTCGAAAAGCCAACGACTCCAGCCCTCGTCCTTGCTCGGTACGAACGACTTATACAGCGCCACCCGGGGAGCCTTGATCTCGAAGCCGGGTCCCCCAACACGCGAGACGGCTCGAAACGTGAGGCCCAACTCCTCGGCCAGCGACGCGATGTTGGAAGCGCCTCTGATGACGAAAGTACCCTCTGGCCAACCGTCAGAAGTTTTTCCCACTGGCTGCTTGGAGCGGAAGACGTCGGCTCCGCCTTCCAGGAGTCGGTTGACGGCGACGAAGCTGTCATTCACTCGAGGATCGAGAAGATAGACTTGCCCTGACCCGTCCACCCGGCCCGGCGGTACCTTTGCGCTCTCGATCGGCGTGAGCGCTGCTTCGAACCGAGACGTGGCTTCCACGGTGCGGACTCCCATCGCCAAGGGGAGCGTCCATCCCGCGACGTCGTAAGGCCGCTTGGGAGGTCCGCCGGGGTACAGCGTCTGGTTCGGATGTCTCTGAGGCCGCAACAAATCCATTAAATAAGGACGGAACGGTTGCGAGGCGAGAAAAACATAACTCCCTTCCGTGTATTCAACTCCGTCCACGACGAAAGCGCCGTCTGCGCGATGAGCTTCTACTCCGCCCGCCCGGAGGGTGTTCACCATCTTCACGGCGGTATTGGGATCGGCCTGCTCGGCGGGAATGATGAAGGCGTACGGAGGTTCCTCCGTACCCTTCTCGATACTTTCCCTTCCCATCTGATAGATTCCGAAGAGCCACCTTTCCCGGTAGCGCGCCCCTACATCCAGCAGTGCCAACGAAGCCGTCATCATGTAATCGATGGCGTCGCGGAGCCTCCACCACCCTCCCAGCCAAGGATTGGGATAGAAGGTTGAGCGCTCGGTGGCGCTCGTCCCGTCGCGGAACTCTTTCGGCAAGTCCGCCTTCGGATAAAACTTGGGGGTCGCGTATTTGTAGAGCGCTGTCTCGGTCAAGATGCCGATCATGTTGTGGAAATAAGGCGAGGTCCTGAGACCACCGTTCCACCAGGTGCTGTAGACCATGCGAGACACCACGCCCGACTTCCCTTCCTCGGCAAAAGCTTGGGCCATGCCGGCCCCAATGAGCTGGATGTCTCTCATCACCAATGGATGAATGTTAGGGTTCATCGGTCCATCGAAAGGGGGGAGAAAGATGCGCGCCGGGAACGGAACGCCTTGATGATGGTTGTAGACGATCTGCGGAAGCCACTCATGGTAAATCACGCGGCCGATGTTTTGGGTCTCGGTTTGCGTGAACATGAACCAGTCACGATTGTTGTCATGTCCGGCGTACTTTGCATATAACTCGGGCAGAGGGCTGACCTCGTACGGCGAGCCCAGATTGCTCTTGTACCAATCCGCCACGATGTCGAGCCCATCCGGATTGACGCAGGGGAGAAACAGAAGGATGACGTCGTCGAGAATCCGCTTGGTTTGAGGGCTGGAATCGGAAGCCAAATGATACAGGAGCTCGAAAGAATGCTGGGAGTGAGCAACTTCGGTAGCATGGAGGCCGCTGTCGACATAGATGACCGCCTTGCCTTCTTCCGCCAGTGCCCTTGCCTGCGCCTCGGTCAATCCGCGCGCGTGGGCGAGGCGACGGGAAATCTCCCGATAGCGCCCCAACTTACTGAAGTTCTCCGGTGACGTAATGACCGCCATGATCATCGGCTTTCCCATAGATGATGGACCGATCTCACTCACTTGAACGCGGTCTGACGCTTGGTCAACGATTCGAAAGTAACCCAGCAGCTGGTCGTAATCAGCAAGCTTGTAGTCGGCACCCGGGCGAAACCCGAGGAACGATTCGGGGCGGGGCACGTCCTCATTGGCGAGAAGAGGGTAGGTCGCGGTGACAAACACCAGTAGCGTAAGAGTGATAGTTGCTCTCACCGACCTGTTCAAAACACTGTCTTCTTTCATATCGGATCCAAGACGGGGCGGGCGCCTCCAGCGAGCCCGCCGTCGAATCCGGTGTAAACTATAGCCCACAATGGCGAATTCCGTACGGGACCAGCTACAAGAAATCCTCTCTCAGCGCATTCTCGTGTTCGACGGGGCGATGGGGACGATGATCCAGGCCTACAAACCCGACGAGTCCGACTTTCGTGGCTCGATGTTCGCCGACCATCCCAAGGACTTGAAGGGCTGCAACGATCTCCTGTCTCTGACTCGTCCTCAGATGATCGAAGAGATCCATCGCGCCCACTTCGAAGCCGGCGCCGACATCCTCGAGACCAACACATTCAACGCCAACGCTATCTCCATGAGCGACTACGGGCTCGAATCCCAGGTGTATGAGATGAACCGCGCAGCCGCAAATATCGCCAAGCGCGTGGCAAACGAGTTCTCGGAGAGAGAGCCCGACAAGCCTCGTTTCGTGGCCGGCTCGATGGGACCCACCAATCGCACCGCGTCGCTTTCACCGGACGTGAGTAACGCCTCGCTGAGGAACACGTCGTTCGAGGCGCTACGCGATGCTTACTACGAGCAGGCGCGCGGCCTTGTCGACGGCGGCGTCGATATTCTTCTGCCAGAGACTTCTTTCGATACGCTCAACATGAAGGCGGCGCTCTTCGCCATCCAGCAGCTATTCGAGGAGCGGGGCGAAGTGATACCGGTCATCGCTTCGGTCACCGTGGTGGATGCCAGCGGCCGAACGCTCTCCGGGCAAACTCCAGAAGCCTTTTGGAACTCGGTGTCTCACGCGCCGCTGTTTGCGGTGGGCATCAACTGCTCGCTCGGCCCCGCGACGATGCGTCCCTACGTCGAGGAGCTGGCGACGGTCTCCAATCTTTTCGTGAGCTGCGTGCCCAACGCGGGCTTGCCAAACGCGTTCGGCGAGTACGATGAGACCCCGGAGCAAATGGCCACGGTCTTGGGCGAGTTTGCGCGAGAGGGTTGGCTCAATCTCGCCGGGGGTTGCTGCGGGAGCACGTCGGAACACACCAAGGCCATCGCGGAAGCGGTTCGTGGCGTCCGTCCGCACTCACCATCGAGCCCCGAACCTTACTCTCGCTACAGTGGCCTCGAACCCCTGACGATCCGACCCGAATCGAGCTTCATCGTAATCGGCGAACGCACCAACGTCACCGGTTCCAAGAAATTCGCCCGACTCATACAGTCGGAAGACTACGAGAGTGCTCTCGAAGTGGCGCGTGGCCAAGTGGAAGGTGGCGCCAACATCATCGACGTCAACATGGACGAAGGGCTTCTCGACTCCGAAAAAGTGATGACCACGTTCCTCAACCTGCTGGCAACGGAACCGGATGTCGCACGGTTGCCCATCATGGTCGATAGCTCCAAGTTCTCGGTCATCGAAGCGGGGCTCAAGTGTCTACAAGGTAAAGGCATCGTGAACTCCATAAGCCTCAAGGAGGGTGAGGAGAAGTTCCGTGAGCAAGCGCGCCTCATCAGACATTACGGCGCGGCGGTGGTTGTGATGGCGTTCGACGAAGAAGGACAAGCGACGGCGGCGGCGCGAAAGGTCGAGATTCTCGGGAGGGCGTATCGCATCTTGACCAAGGAAGTCGGTTTCCCGCCCGAGGACATTATCTTCGACCCTAATGTTCTAACCGTCGCCACCGGCATCGAAGAGCACAACGAGTACGCCACGTCGTTCCTCGAAGCGACACGGCAGCTGAAACGCCGTTTCCCCGGCGCCAAGGTGAGCGGCGGGATCAGTAACCTCTCCTTCTCTTTCCGTGGCAACAACCTCGTCCGCGAGGCGATGAACTCGGCATTCCTGTATCACGCGATTCACGCGGGCCTCGACATGGGCATCATCAACGCCGGCCAGCTGGCCGTTTATGATGAGATTCCGCATGAGCTTCGAGACCTCATCGAGGATGTTCTCTTCAACCGTAACCCCGATGCAACGGAGCGCTTGACCGACTACGCTCAGTCGCATGCCGGCCCCGGCAAGGTTCAAGAAAAGGACGAGGCATGGCGAGACGGGCCGGTGGAAAAGCGCCTCAAACACTCACTCATAAAGGGAATCGCCGACCATATCGAAGCCGACGCCGAGGAAGCTCGCAAAAAATACGGCCGCCCACTTTCGGTCATCGAGGGCCCCTTGATGGACGGCATGAGCGTCGTCGGGGATCTCTTCGGTTCCGGAAAGATGTTTCTTCCCCAGGTGGTGAAGACCGCGAGAGTGATGAAGAAGGCGGTGGCCTATCTCGAACCGTTCATGGAAACCGAAGAGGCAGAATCACCGAATGCTAACCATCAAGGAAAACTACTACTCGCAACCGTCAAGGGCGACGTTCACGACATTGGCAAGAACATCGTTGGTGTCGTTCTAGCTTGCAACGGATACAAGATCATCGACCTCGGGGTGATGGTCCCGGCGGACAAAATTCTTCGAACCGCGAAGGAAGAAAAAGTAGACATTATTGGGTTGAGTGGACTCATCACGCCATCTCTCGATGAGATGGTCCACGTCGCATCCGAAATGGAACGCACCCAGTTCAAAGTGCCCCTTCTGATTGGCGGCGCCACGACGTCCCGTAAACACACCGCGGTCAAGATCGCACCCGCCTATAGCCAGGGCACCGTTCATGTCGTCGACGCTTCCCGCGCCGTACGTGTGGTGAGCGACCTACTGAACGTCGGGGCGAAGCTCGACTTCGTCGAAAAGAATCGGCAGGAGCAGACCCAGATTCGCGAAGACTACGAAGGTGGTCTAACTCGGGAGCTCATTCCTTACGAGGAGGCCCGACGCAGGCGCGTCGAGATCGACCCTCATCCAGCGCTGGTTGCGAAACCCGAGTTCCTGGGGGTCAGAGCACTCGACGACATTCCGCTCGGCGAGATCGTCCCCTACATCGACTGGACGCCCTTCTTCCATACCTGGGAATTCCGTGGCGTCTTCCCCGCCATTCTGGAGAAACCCGACATAGGAGAGGCGGCTCGGGAGCTCTACGAGAACGCACTGAGCCTAATGAACGATATCGTCGATAAGAAACTCCTACGAGCGCGTGCCGTCTACGGATTTTTTCCCGCCAATTCCGAAGGTGACGACGTCATCATCTATAAGGACGATTCTCGGGAAGAAGAACGCGTTCGAGTCCACACCTTGCGGCAACAACAGGCCAAGCGGGACGGCCAAGGCTACCTGGCACTCGCGGACTTCGTGGCGCCGGTTGGGTCGGGATTGAACGACCACATCGGTGCCTTTGCAGTGACCGCGGGGCACGGAGTCGAGGAACTCGTGTCCCGGTTCGAAAAGGATCACGACGACTACAACGCCATCATGGCTAAGGCCCTCGCCGATCGCCTGGCCGAGGCCTTGGCGGAAAAACTCCACGAGGAGGCTCGCAGCGAGTCGGGATTTGGTAAAGACGAGCGCCTCCACAAAGAGGACCTCATTCGCGAACGCTATCGGGGCATTCGTCCCGCCCCCGGCTACCCCGCATCGCCAGACCATACCGAAAAGGCGACGCTCTTTCGGTTGTTGGATGCAGAAAAGAATACTTGTATTTCTTTGACCGAGACCTTTGCGATGCTTCCCGCCGCCTCGGTGAGCGGCTTCTACTTCAATCACCCGGAGGCGCGGTACTTCAGCGTGGGAAAGATTGGCGAAGACCAGGTCGCCGACTACGCCCGGCGAAAGTCCCTGACCCAGGTCGAGGTCGAGAGATGGCTAGGGCCTTATCTTGGCTACCAACCCAAGGCCTAACTCAGAAACGTGAAGTACCTCCAAGTTCCCATGAAGGCCTTGCTGACGTTGCAGGTGCCTTGCCCGGCGGTGTGCTGAAGCTCTTCGAGAAGGTGGCCGCCCATTCGCACATGGTTGAGCGACATCCATCGAGCGAAACCCGCGAACGGCGAATCGTGGAAATCCACGGCGGCCAAGATCCCTCCTCTTCGCAGTCGCGACAGCGCCGCCTCAATCGCCACTTTCCATCCCGGGTTGGTCATTGACAGCGAATAGCTGAATAACACGAGGTCGAAGGGCTCCGACTCCGCGGGCACTCCCGGAAACTCGCCCTGCAAGAGACCCATTCGATCTGACCATCGGTTGAGCTTCCTTTCCGCCTTAGACAGCATATCGGGCGAGAGATCGACGCCGGTCAGGCTCGCCGACGGAAAAAGCTCGGCAAGCCTTCGCAAGTTCCTTCCGGTCCCGCACCCGACCTCGAGGACGCGCCGTGGAGTGAGGCGATCGGCGACTTGCCGCAAGAGCTCCTCCCGGCCGAAAAGGAAGGCCCAGCGCGTCGCATCGTAGAAGCGAGCGTGCAACCGGTAATAGCTCTCTACGCGATCCACCATGAAGTCTCACTGTCCGAACGAGTTGACGAGCCCCAACCCCGCGAAGATAGGAAGACAGATTGTAGCCGACAGACGGCGGGCCGGAACATCGATCACCCTCTGGGGGCCCCTCCCACTAGATGTGGGGCCCAAGGCGCTTGACAGGGGCCGAATATACCTATATATAGTGTAGGTACCCCCGAGAGAACTTGATTGGCGCATAGGTCTACGAACCGTAGACTCTATCAAGGCTGGGCGCTTCATTGGCCCATATTTGGAGGGTTCTAAATGGCAAAGCGGAGAAAGAAAAAGGCTGGCGGTTCCGCCGCAGCGATCAAGAAGGTTAGGACGACTGCCAAGCGACTCGCCAATAAGGCAAGGGCGAAAATTCGCAAACAGCAGAGAGAGATCGCACGGTTGAAGAAGCAGAACGCACGCCTCAAGAAAGCGGCCAAGAAAAAGGCCTCGAGACGCCGCAAGAAGTAGCTCTTCGCGGTAACCACTAGCCGGCCCCCCCCGATCGCCGGCACCATCCGGTGATCGGGGGTCCCGGTTTCCTTTTTTTTCCTGGATTCGGCAACTTTTTCTTATAGTCTCATCTTCATGTCTGGCCCCAACCTGTCCTTCCACGGTGGCGCTGGGACGGTCACCGGGCTCCCGTCATCTTCTAAGCGTTTCCGGACTCCAACTCTTGGTCGATGCCGGCTTGTTCCAGGGGTTGAAGAAGTTGCGGCTTCTCAACTGGCAGGAGCCCGACTTCGATCCTCGGTCGGTCGATCCTCTATTCCTCACCCACGCGCACATCGATCATAGCGGCTACCTTCCCCGACTCGTGCGCCAGGGTTACTCCAACCCGGTTTATTGCACCCCGGCGACTATGGATCTGGTGAGGCTCCTCCTATTGGACTCCGCGAAGATTCAAGAAGAAGACGCGAACTACGCCAACCGAAAAGGATTCAGCAAACACCGACCGGCCCTGCCGCTTTACACCAGCGCGGACGCGGAGGCCGCCTTCGAGTTGATGAGACCGCTGCCCTACGGCGAATGGCTCGAGGTCCGAGAAGGGGTTCGTGCTCGGTTCCTCAATGTGGGCCACATACTGGGCTCGGCGATGGTCGAAGTACGCATGCCCATCGGGAAAAAGGAACAGGGCATCGTGTTCAGCGGCGACGTCGGACGATACGATGTGCCATTGCATTCCGACCCCTCGGAACCTCCAGCCAGCAACCTGCTGGTCGTCGAATCGACATACGGGAATCGCACTCACGATGCCAAACCGATCGCGGAGCAGATCACCGAGCCCTTCAAAGAAGTCTTCGCGCGAGGAGGAATCGTGTTGATCCCTTCTTTCGCGGTGGGCAGGGCTCAGCTTGTCACTCTCATCTTGCGCGAGCTGATGAACGAGGGTCGTCTTCCAGAGGTGCCTATCCATATCGATAGCCCGATGGCGGTCAATGCTACCCGCATCTACAGTAAGCATCTCGACGACGGAAGTCTCGATGACGAGTTGTCGGAAGATGGGGGAAGCCGTCTCTTCCCTCGAAACGTGGAGTTCCACCGCACGGTCGACGAATCGAAGGAACTCAACAAACTGTCCGGCCCTCGCATCATCATCTCCGCGAGCGGCATGCTGACCGCCGGCCGCGTCCTTCATCATTTGCGCCGACTATTGCCGGACAAGCAGAACCTCATCTTGCTGGTTGGCTATCAGGCGGCGGGGACACGCGGTCGGGCGCTACTCGAAGGTGCTAAGACGCTACGGATGCACGGACGGCAGGTCCCGGTTCGCGCGAAATTCCGTTCGGTACACGGCCTGTCAGCACACGCCGACCAAGAGGAGCTCATTCGATGGATTGGCTCCTCGAAGTCTCCTCCCAAGACCGTTTTCGTGACTCATGGTGAGCCAAAAGCATCCAAGGCTCTCGCCGAACGAATAGAAAAAGAGTTCGGCTCCCGCTGCTTCGTACCTCGATTGCAAGATCGCTTCGACCTCGCAACACTCTAGACCGACTACCCGCGGCATCGCTTCTAGAAACGGAGAACTACCACGCTTTTCTTGACTTCCGTTCGGCTCGCGTTGAGCTTCGCGGAGTGCGGAAACACAAAAGACTTCATATTGTCGAATGGCGCGGAAGGCCTTATCTAGATCGTCAGCCGGCCCCCTGGATTGACTTGGCGCGGTGTTGCGCATACAGTATGCGCCAAAGAGCACAGCGTTCATGCACATAAGCCCATCAAAATGTGTTGCTTGCGGTAATTGCGTCGCGATCTGCCCTATGGAGGCCATCGCGATCAACCCGATATCGAACCGCGCGGAGATCGATCAGGCCAACTGCGTCGAGTGTTATCAGTGCTTTCGCGGAATGAGCCAAGAGCACCTAAACCCAACCGTGGTGCGTTCGCTGCGAAAAGTCTTGGGCTGGATGCGTCTTCGTTTCGAGCCCGAGCCGGACGTCTGCCCGACCGCCGCGTTCGAGCCCGATGAGCTGTCCTGGCCCCGGGTCGTTAGACGAGCCTTCTCCGACGTTACTGCTACGCACGAGAGCACCGGCATCCACGGCCGAGGCACCGAGGAAGTCAAAACTAACGATGTGACCCGGCGCGTTCAGAACGGCGAGGCGGGCTTCGTCGTCGAGTTCGGTCGCCCGAGTATCGGGGTGTGGTTCAAGGATATCTATCGCATGACGACTCGACTCGCCGAAGCGGGTGCGGAGTTCGAGCCCAACAATCCGGTGACGCACTTGATGACGGACCCTGCGCGGGGCCGGATTAAAGAAGATGTTCTCGGCGAGAAGGTCTTATCCGCGATCGTCGAGTTTAAGATACCCCTAGGTCGGGTCGATGAAATGCTCGACGTCATCGAGACGACGGCACCGACCCTCGATACAGTGGTCTCCTTAGGAATCGGTGCCGTTTGCGATTCAGACGGGTCCAACCCCGTCCCGGAGATCATGTCGCGCCGTGGCTACTCGGTTGTCCGCGGGAAAACCAACCTTGGCCTGGGGCGGGCCACCAATCAGGAAACGGCCGAAACAGAGCTCGAGGTGACGCGGTGACCAATACACTTCACCGTTCCGGTCAACCCGACGATCTCAAGGACGATTACATTCTGTTCGCCATGTGCACGCGGGGAAAGAACGATGTGGGAGCACCGGAACGCCTCCGAGAGTTTCTGAGAATCTGCGCTCGGCACAACCCCATCAACATGGGTGATGGAAGAGACGGAGGCATCCACCGTCCGTCTCGAAGTCTGAATCCGCTTGTCCACTGGCGTCGTCCCGAAAACGGTTCGATGGAAGACGTCATCGAAGGGATCACCGCGCCCACCACTGCCGCGGCGGTCTTCGACAACCCCGACTCGCTTCGCGAGTGTCTCCAAGAGGTCAAAGCTGCCGACCTGGGACTCTCGATCAACATCTCCGCGCTGACGGAAGACGCGAGGCAGTGTAGCGAGCAAGCGGGGATCGATCGACACGCTGTCGAGTACTCGCTCGGGTTCTTGGGGAAAACGAGCAAGCTACCGGAATCGAACGTTCTCTCTCTCATCACGATGTGCGGCCACGGGATGGTCTCTAGTGCGTTCGCTCAGAAGATGATCGACTGGGTCAAAACCGATCGCAAGACTCCTGCCGAATGCGCCCGCTACATGACACGTTTCTGTGTATGTGGTGTTTTCAACCCCGTACGAGCGGAGCGGCTACTCCGTCAAAGGTCTAACAATGCCGGCTAACAGGCTCAAGGGCAAGAGGTTGGAAAGACATACTCTCGCCGATCAGGCCTACGCTTCCCTCAAGAAGGCGATGCTGGAGGGAGATCTTCGCCCCGGCGAACGCTTGAAGGAGCTCGAGATCGCAAAATCACTCGGAGCAAGCCGCACCCCGGTCCGGGAAGCGTTGTCGAGGCTGGAACAAGAGGGCCTCGTCCAACCCTTTCCGTCAGGAGGGCTGACCGTCGTCGAGCTATCGCCGGACGACATCGAGCAAATCTTCGGTCTCTTGAAGGTCGTGGAGCCCTATGCGTGCAAGCTCGCCCTGGAGAACATCACGGAAAAACAACTCGAGAAGATCGAGTCGATTTGTGCGCGTGCCGAAGGGCTTACGGAGGACAACGAGCGCCGCATCGAATTGAACCGACGCTTTCATGAGGTGCTGATTGAAGTGACGGGACACCTACGACTCATCGAGCTCGTCTCCAACGTACGCTCGGCGATGCAACCCTATCGCGTCATCACCATGAACTCGCCCGAGTTCCAATCCTCGCCCGAATTTCTGACCCTAATGGTGCGAGACCACACTCAGATCGCCCAGGCGTTGAGAGCGCGCGACGAGGAGCGGCTCGTTAGGCTGGTCCACGCGCACGACGAAGTGGCAAAACGCAGCTTGATCGATTTTACTTGGGGGAAGGGTAAAGAACAATCTTAGAAGCTGCCGGTTTGGAAATCCCGAACCGCCTGGATCAACTCCTCTTGAGTGTTCATCACGAAGGGACCGAATCGAGCGACCGGCTCGATGAGGGGCGCGGCCGCAAGCAGCAGGAAGCGGACCGGCGATTTGCCTGTCTCCACCGCGATGGCGTCTCCGCCCTCGCAAACCGCGAGATGCCCAGAGCGAAGTATTTCTTCACCACCTAGCTTGCCTTCACCCTCGAAGACATAGACGAACGCACTGTGCTCCGAGGGAACCGGCTGCTCGAAACGTGATTGGGGCGGGACCTTGACATCTAGATAAAGAGGAGCGGTGGCGATGCCGACCACCGGCCCGGACAGACCACCGGACTTGCCAGCGATCACTCGCACCTCGGCACCGTCTTCGAGCGTCAGCACCGGGATCTCGTTCGGCGGTATGTCTTGGTACCTCGGATTACACATCTTTTCCCCCGCCGGGAGGTTCACCCAAAGCTGGAAGCCCCACATCAAGCCATCTTCCTGCTTCGGCATCTCGGAGTGAATGATTCCTCGCCCGGCGGTCATCCATTGCACGCTGCCGGCGGTCAAGGCGCCGGTGTGGCCGGTGTGATCCTTGTGTTCCATCGAGCCCGCTAGCATGTAGGTAACGGTCTCGAAACCGCGGTGGGGGTGATCGGGGAAACCCGCGATATAGTCTGCGCTATCGTCGGATTTGAACTCATCCAGCAACAGGAAGGGGTCGACGTAGTCGAGGGCCGGCAGGCCTAGGCTTCGTTTGAGCCTGACGCCCGCGCCGTCAGAGGTTTCTCGCCCCTCGACGACTTTGACGACTCTGCGTAGGTTGGACATGCCCTTTCCGGCCCGCGATCATGCCAGGATCTGCGCTCGAGGTAAAGCCCCCCACCGCATATTTGGCGCCACTAGTTCGGCGCGGATACCGGTGCGCCAACCCGAAATCCAGCGTCCTCCTCAAGAACGAATTGCAGCGCCTTTCGATCGAGAACCACACCGGCCTTCACCACCGTCTCGATATTTCGGGTATCGCTGATTCTTCGGTCCGGCCGGCCGTTGACGATCAGGAGATTAGCCAGCCTCCCAGGCGCGAGAGTTCCCCACTCCTCGTCGGCGTGCATCAGCTTGGCGGCATTCGAAGTGGCGATCGAGATCGCCTGGAGCGGCGTGAGTCCTGCCTCGACGAGAAGCTCCATCTCCCGGTGGACACCTTCCCCGAAAAAGACACCCGGATAGGGAGTATCGGTGCCGGCGACGAGAAGCACTCCCGCATCGAGGAGCTTCTTGGCGTTGTCCTTTCTTAGTTGGAATTCTCGTTTGGACCGATCGACCCGCGATCGCTCGGCGTCGGTGAGTGGTCGGGACATCTCCTCTCTTAAATCCTCAAGAAACCAAGGTGGAGTGGTGTCCTTGATGAGCGGATCGCGAAGGAAGTCGAAATCGTCGAAACGACGGCGCGTCCCGAACTCTGCCACCGCCAAGGTCGTGATGACGCGAATGCCCTTGCTTGTCATCAAAGCCAGCCCCTCCTCGTCGATCGTCCTCGCCGGCAAATGGGCGAAGGCCGTCATGTCGGTCCGCATCAAATCGATAGAGCCGTTGAGAGACCACTGATCGACGATCAACGGGAGAGAGACTTTTTTGGCCTCAGTCGCGAGAGCACTCAACATACGGTAGGAAAGCCCACCGTACGCCTTGATGACATCCACGCCTGCCCCCTTCAGCCCTTCCGCAATCTTCGGTATCTGGTCGAGCGAGGTCGCGACGTGGGAAATGGGGGGCCAAGCAGGGTCGCTACCGTCGACCAACGCGCCGGCGCAATAGATGCGGGGTCCGGGTATGCGTCCTGCGGAGACCTCTTGCCGCATTTGAAGGATGAACGGCTGGACGTTGCCAACATCCAGGATCGTCGTGACGCCATTATAGAGAAGAGAATTCAAGTATCTCTGATAGCCGAGCATATCGACCCGGTGTCCGTCCCACCCTCCCAAGAGATGAACGTGCATGTCGGCGAGCCCGGGTAACACCGTTTTTCCCGTGGCGTCGATCACACGAGCGTCGGGAGGGATCTCGATCTGTCGAGTCGGCCCCACCGCCTGAATCCGGTCACCGTTGATGATGACCGTTCCGTTTTCGAGAGGGGCGCCGCCTTCGCCGTCGACGACGACCGCGTTGGTAATAGCGAGACGGGTATCGTCTTGTCTCATGAAACCAGTCAGAAAAACGAAAGCGGTCAGGCAAAGGACCACGTTCTTGCTCAATAGACTCTCCCTTCGTTGAAACCGGGAAGCGTTCCCGATCGATACGGACAATACGACCTGGGCACTAGATGTACAATCTCCCCGTGGCAACTGTTTACATTACGGTTGGTCTTCTTCTGATCGCCGGACTCTTGGGATCGTTCCTCCCCGTCCTTCCGGGCACGCCACTCATCGTGGTAGGAGCGCTGCTATACGCGTATATGACCGACTTTGAGACCATCGGCGTCGGGAGGCTTCTCATCTTGGTCGGGTTCAGTCTCCTCGCGTACGTACTCGATTACACCGCGGGCGCGCTGGGCGTCAAGAAATTCGGAGGGAGCAGCTGGGCCGTCGTGGGGGCCGTGCTCGGAGCGGTGGTAGGAGTCTTCTTCGGCGCCATCGGTCTCGTGCTCGGCCCGATCCTCGGCTCGGTCCTTGGCGAGCTGCTTCGCAGCCGCAAGTTCAAGAATAGCCTCAGAAGCGCTCTCGGAACCGGGGTGGGGATGCTGCTCGGAGTCGTCGCCAAGCTCTCCCTCGCCGTGGTCATGGTGGGCCTCATCCTTTGGTGGATTTGGAAAGGTGCTAGCTAGTGGGAGACGGTGCCATAGGATCGGCCTCTTCTTCTTCGGGAACATCGCTGTACCCGTCAGCGTGGATCCTCCAAGAGCCGTCGGCGATTCGTTTCAAGACCACGACAAATTTCCCCTTGCTCCGGCTGATCTCTTGTCCCTCCCGCGCACGGATGAGCGTGTAGTAGCCAATGTCATAGGCGAGATCTCCGTCGATGTCCCGGTCCAAGCTGCTGAAAGACAGCTCCAGCTGAACTCCGTCTTCAGACATCCGAGCCAATCCACCCTCGAAGGACTGCTCGATCGCTTCGCGCCCTCGCAAGACGTCTCCGCCTGGCGCCAGGTAAAGCGCGTCCTCCGTATAGAGTGCAGCAACAAGCTTAGGATCCGCCAGATCGTAAGCTTCACTAAACACGCGATAGACCTCGTCGATGGCGCGATAGTCCGCATCCGCATCTCGTTGCGTATGGTTCGCCGCCTCGTCCATCCGCGCTGCGCGCGAGCAGGCGCCCAACCCCAGCGCGAAAAGCCCAGCGGAGACGGTTGCGATGAGTTTCTCTGTCATGAGACTCCTCCCTAACCCGTTATGCCACCCATCCCCTCTGTCTTCTCTCAAAGGCCGGCCTTCCCGTCGTCATTTTCCTCGAAAGCAAAGCATTAGCCAAAAGGATTCTTTTCAGCCCAGCGAAGTGTCTGCTCTTAAACCTCTTATGGCCGCGGCGGGACTGTGGTAAGCTCACGACATGGAGCAAGCGGCTCCGACATCTTACCAGGGAGGCTCCAATGGCCGACGCGCCGGCAACCACCGTATCGAAGAAGACCCAAGAGCACATCGCCCTCGCCGAAATGCATGGGGCCCACAACTATCATCCACTCCCCGTCGTCATCGAGCGAGGTGAAGGTATTTGGGTATGGGACGTCGACGGAAAGAAGTACATGGACTGCCTATCTGCGTACTCCGCTGTGAACCAGGGACACTGCCACCCCCGGCTCATCGAAGCCACGAAGAAACAGGCGGAAAGACTCACCCTCACTTCGCGAGCCTTCCATAACGACCAGACCGGACCTTTTTTCAGAGAGCTTGCGGAAGTCTGCGACATGGACACGGTACTCCCTATGAACACAGGTGCCGAAGCCGTGGAGACGGCCATCAAGACGGCTCGCAAATGGGGCTACACAAAGAAGGGTGTAGAGGACAACCAAGCCGAGATCATTGCTTTCGAGAACAATTTCCATGGCCGTACCACGACCATCGTCGGCTTCTCCACCGAGGCCCAGTACCAGGAGGGTTTCGGACCCTTCACTCCTGGGTTCCGCACCGTGCCGTACGGGGACGTGGACGCGGTGCGGCATGCGGTGAACAAGAACACCGTGGGGATCCTGGTGGAGCCCTTACAAGGTGAAGCGGGAGTCGTCGTCCCGCCGGAAGGATTCCTTCGCGGCTTGAGAGATCTCGCGACCGCGGAGAGCGTCCTCCTCCTTGCGGACGAAATTCAAACCGGCCTCGGCCGCACCGGTCGGATGTTCGCCTGTCAGCACGAGAACGTTCAGCCGGATGTCTACATCGTCGGCAAGGCTTTAAGCGGGGGTTTCTACCCCGTCTCGGCAGTGGTCTCCTCCAACGAGATCCTTGCCGTCTTTGAGCCCGGTGATCACGGGTCGACGTTCGGCGGCAATCCTTTGGCTTCCGCGATTGCCCGCGAGGCGCTCCGCATCTTGGTCGAGGATAAGCTACCGGAACGTGCACACGAGATGGGCACGTACTTCATGGAAGGCTTGCGTCAGATCGATTCTCCCCACGTCAAAGAGGTGCGGGGCAAGGGACTACTCATCGGCGTCGAGCTCAAACCCGAGTCGGGGCCAGCACGAACCTTCTGCGAAAGCCTGATGGAACGGGGCATGCTCTGCAAGGAGACTCACGAGAGCGTCATTCGATTCGCGCCACCGCTCGTCATAGAGCGCGGCGACGTCGACTGGGCACTCGGTGAAATTCGCGAGGTCCTCTCCTAGCCGAAGACAACCGTCAAATTCCCCGATAGGGCCGTTCGAGATAACGGCGGGCTGTCTTGTGAGAGTCCCCGACTGGCGGAAGGCCAAGCACCGCATCGTAGTGTGACCGAGCCCTTTCCCTCCTTCCCTTCTCATCCAATATGAGCCCGGCCTCGAGATGACATAGCGCCTGCTCGCGGGCCGGTGTCCTGGAGTGTTCCGTGCAATCGACGAACTGCTGAAGCGCCAGATCGTGGCGGCCCAGACGAACGAGCCGGCTGCCAAGCTTGTATCGAAACGTTTCGAGGGAAAGCTTGTTGTAGTTGGGTCGTTGCTCCTCGGCAAGTTTCACGACTGTGAGATAGGTCTTCACGGCGTCTTGCTTTCTGCCCATTCTCTCCAGTATTTGCCCTTGGTTGAGGTGGAACAAGAAGTTTCGAGGAAAACGTCGGTGTAACTCACCGGCGATCGCCAAGGCATCCTGATTCTTCTTTTCGCGGAAGTGTACAACCATCAGCAGCACGCTGGCCTCGTCGGGAACTGATAGTCCTTTGTCGCGAGCGAGCTCCAGGTACTCGATGCCTCTCTCTTCACTGCCGCGATATCCCACGATCTTGGCGGGCCATTTGAAGTACCAACGCAAATTATCGACAATGTACTCGTACAAACCGACGCTCATATAGGCATCGTAGTATTCGGGGTTTTCCGTCAGGATCCTCTGATGCTCGTGGTAGGCCCTTTTGGCGTGACGAATGGCCCCCATCTTGCTCCGGTCGATGGTGTAATAAAAGGCAGCCAGCAGACCCTCGGCACTACCACGAAGGAATCGTGCGTCTTCACTCCCCACGTCCTCTTTCAAGATCGCCGCTGACAGACGTTGGCTTCGCTCGATGTTCTCGAAGAACGCTTGTCGGTGAGCGCCCGGCATTTTTCGGGCGGAGGCCTTGTTGAAGTAACCGGGAGCTACGAATCGACCGAGGTTGAGATCTTGGCGCTCGAAGAGCTCACGAAGCCAAATCGCCGCCGCGATGTCGAGCGGTGGACCCGGATGAACGGGATACTTAGCACTCACGTCGGTGAAGGTCGCGATCGCTCGCTCATAGTCCAGGTTGTAGATCTGCTCGAAGCCCTCGCCAACGAGAGCAAGGTACTCCGCATCGCTGTGATCGGGGCTCGCGGAACCGAGAGCGGCGCGACCCGCAAGAACCAGTGCCACGATGACCAGAGCACTTTTCAAAAAGAACTCTCCTCGATTGACAAGCTGTAGGTGATTTCCCCACGGGCGTTGTGAAACCCCAACGCCCAGGCCCCTTTCAGGGATCGGCCAGAGTCACAGTGCGACCTCACAACTCCCCTTAAACACAACGCTATTCAGCTCCCACCTCGTTTGCGCCGGAACTGGTACCCCCTTTGCTTTGAAAAGTCTCACAACGAACTTACCAAAACACACTAACAGCTTTAGGCGGCCCGGCTAACGGGTGGTCCCCCTTCGGCTGACGGAGCCAAAGCATGAAAATGATACTGGGATTGATGGGGCTTCTTCTCTTCTTCAGCTTAGCCGCTGCTCCCAACGCTCGCGCTTGCTCTCCGCTAACCAAGTCAGACGACACCTCGTCCGAAGCGGAGCCAGACGACAGTACACCCGCCCAGATTGAAGTCGACGAGTCCAAAGGACAAGAGGGACAACAGGCACGGGGTCTCTACCGGTTTTTCGGAGCCACCATGTTTGCCGCATCGGCAGGAGACATCGCCAGCACCGAGTGGGGTCTGACGAAGCCTGGGATCTATGAAACAAATCCCTTGGCGACGAATCGGAATGCTCGCGTCACCGCACACGTCTTGGTGCCGACGGTCGTTTGGTGGACCACCAACAAAATGCGGAAGGACGGTCATTACAAGGCGGCGCTTTGGATTCGCATCGGCGTCACCGCGGCATACGGCTATGCGGTCATGAACAACCTGCGGACGGCGGGAGCCGCCCCAATCAATTAGTGGCTTCCTTCCTTTGTTCCCTCTCCCCCTGGGCCGCGGCCGTCAAAACAGGCTGTGGCTGTGCCACCGGGCGGGCAAGGTAGCCAGACGGCGGGTGAGGGGAAATTAGACCGATTTAGCGTCGCCCAGCGTCAGAGGCGGGGGCGCTCAACGTCAACACCCCCACCTTCTCGAGCATCCGAAAGTACTCTTCGAACTCTTCGAGCGGGGCAGGACCATACTCCGCGGCAAGCCGCTCCCGAATTTGGCCCAAGTTCAACTCTCCGTCCGCGAAATTGAGAGTCTCCCACGGGTAGTAGCGGCCGCGGCGGACCAGTCGGATCTTCTCGGCAAACTCCGCATCCTGGAGTTTCTCTTTGAGCCAATCCTGGCCGTACTGGTGTCGAAATAGATTCACCGGCCCTCTTATCTCCGTGTTGCGCGTGGGAACCAGAAGAGCGATCCCACCACTTGGTGGAGACGACGGTTCGAGCGCGCCCCACTCTCGCAATTCTGCGATCGTCGCCGCCTGCTGACGCAGGCGCTTTTGGGCGGCCGGCTCCAGTTCAACCACACTCCGGGCGGTCTTTATTACATAGTCCTTCGACGTTGCGTCGGAGGCGAAGACTTCCAGGGTCGCGAGCGCCTCCGCTTCGCGCCGATACGCCTGGGTGATGGTATTCTGAGCCAACCAGTAGTCGTCCGGTGCAGAGTCCCTCGACGCCGCCCAAAGCAGATCCATCGCCCTTCGCTCCTCACTCGCCAGTCGGGTGCGAGTCTTTTGAAGCGCGTTCTGAGCCAAACTCGGTATGTCATCGGATCCCGCCGATGCCATGGCCAACGCGGCGGCCCCGGCGATCACACCGGCTCGCTTCATTTGCGTCGCATCGGCCCGCGCGCGATTGTCTTCTTGTGTCCCAATGAACGGATCGGGCCAGGTATTGAATAGAACGGCGTGGAGGCCAATGCTCGCCTCGCCGACGTCTTCATGATCGCTCGGACCCCAAAAATCCTCGATCTTGTAAAAGAACTGGTCACCGCTACCCGCCGGATCGACAATGGGGAGGAGGAAACCACTGTCGAAGCTACCCGCACGTCCGTGCCGAATGGAAATAGTGTTGCCTTCTCCGACGACTTCGAACATTTCCTGCACGATGTCATTGATGAAAGAGGGACGTGAGTGTGGCGTTCGATAAAGACGCAGTATCGATTGGCTCAGATGCTGATGATCTCCCACCATGTCCAGGTCCAGATAGGCCAGCACGCGCTTGGTATTCTCGGGGTAGGTATAGAAGTAGTAGAGGCTGGTCGTGTGCTCGGCTCCCCAAGTAAAGCGGATGTTGCGACGTGGCCGGGGGATCTTGCCCCCCTCGACCAGAGTCGCCAGGCTTCGGGCCAAGTCCAGGGTCGCTCCCACACCGGTCAGATTGTTCCCTCCGCCGCCGTTGCGATAATTAGTGTGCCCCTGGATCCAAATCTCCGGCAGCTCGGGTTCTGTTCCCTTCACCACGGCGTGAACCTGCGGGTAGTAGCCGGCCTTCGTTTCCGCTTCGACTTGGGCGTTCACGACGAGTCTCTCCCCGGCGGCGAGCCTATTGGAAAGCTCCTTCCCTGAACGGTAGGAAACGGAAATGACGAATCCTGGAGGCTCACCATTCGGGCCGTCACGAGGAGCGATCTGAACCCCGCCAATGAGATCGGGTTGGCTGATGTGATTCGCCGTGCGATAGGCGATCACTCCTGCCGCACCGTGCTCCCAGACCGCCGTCGCATGAACCATCCCCGGGGAACCGGAAGCGAGCACGATCTTCCCCGACACGGACTTGCCTTCGTAGTCCGACGCCTTGGTGCCCGCCCCGACATCGACCAGCTCGACAGTCAAATCAGCGCTGGTGCTGAACCGACCAAGATGGCCGCGATAAGCGTCGAAGCTTGCGATCCGTTCCTTGTTGGGCTCGATCAACCAAATCTCCGCCTTCTTACCCTCCCACCAGGGCTCGGACCGAAAAGCCCAGTAGTAGAGTTTTCCATCGGACGGGAACTTTTCGATCTTCACGTCCGAGAGTCCCCATCCCCGTGCGCTGTCGGCGATGTAGTCCGCCGTCTGCTCGGCCCCGAGTGAAGGCGAAAAACCTGAGAAATTGCTGACGATGTGCGAGAAGTGGTTGAGCCCCATCTCCCCGGAGGTCTCTGCGATGAGGGCGTCCATGGTCTCGCGGTCGATCAAAGTAGAGTCTTGACCGCGGGTCATGCCCCCGCCGCCAAGAAGCACGGTCAAGAAAACCAAGACTCGTCGCTTCATCAATCCTACTCCTCCCGCCCTCTCCGGGGCGATGCGCGAGGCGACCAAGGCCTCGCGGTTTCTCGAACCCTTAACGACATAGCTTTTAGCACAACGCTCTTTCTGAGATCGAGTACCTCAGGGATGCGATGCCACCCATCCGGCCGCCGCGACTCCAGCAAGCTGGCCGGACCTGCGGGCCTGCTCTTCATCTGCCGGCCCCAGAACGTCTCCCGCCAAAAAAACCCCCGGAATCGTCGTGCTTCCTTGGGAATATACTTTCGCGCGATCTCCCTTGAGCTTCCGATCGTAGTACGTCTCGCAACCGAGAGCGCGGACCAGCCCCAGGGAAGGAACTCTTCCTCCTTCCACGACCACCGTATCCACATCGACATCGACCTCCCCTTCCGGTGAAGCGCGCTGGTCAGGATCGGCGGTCACCAGCCTCGCGCCCGATACTCTGAGCTTCCCCCGGGCCGAAGCCAAAATCATTTCTTGGCCCACCACAATGACGCGCTCGGCGCCGAGCTGCTCGAGGCGTCCGCCGAGCCGGCCAGCGCGCTCCGCCCCACCACAGAGCAAGAATCGCGAGCCGGGCAAGAAGCTCCTTGCCGCAAAGCGTTCGGTCAAATCCATCGGCAGCACACCGGGAAGCGTCGAGCCGGGAAACGAATGCACGCGATCGAAAGCCCCGGTGGCCACAACGAGCGCTTTCCATTTCAGTGGGACCCGAGCCCCATCTCGTAGACAGAAAAGCTCCCCATCCAGCACGATGGTCGGCTCCGGAGAACGAACCGCGGGGAGTGACATGAGCCTCGCTTCCAAAACGTCAACGTCCTTTATTCCGGCAGCGCGTGCCGCGCGAGCCGCCTCGAGGCCCGCGGGACCGGCTCCGACGACAACGATGCTGGCGTGGCGATGAGCCTCGATTCGCGGCGGATCGACGAGTCGACTCAGTGCATTCTCCTCACCGGAAGACTCCGAAGTTCTGAGCGAGAGATCGGGACACAAAGGAAATCGACAGCACGGTAAATCGGGCAGGCCTTCCACCAGAACATTGCAGTCTCGGCAGCTGCCGTTCCCGCAAAACAAGTATGGGAGCTCGCCCGGCGGAGGGACTTCGGAGCCTCTGAGGAACTGCTTCATAACCGCCGCGCCGGCAAACTCGATGGAGTCGTCTGCGGTCAGTTCTACACCGTTCAAGAAAAAACGGTTCATTTGAGTATAGTATCGCGGTCATGAGGTGGTCGTGGCTCACCCTGCTGGCGTTCGGCGGCGTTCATGCCTGTTCTTCCGGCCCTTCCGCGGATCTGATTCTCCGCGGAGGGAGGATTTACACGGTCGACCGAGAGCAACCCTGGGCCGAGGCGGTCGCGATCCGCGGAGACGAGTTCATTGCCGTTGGACGTAGCCAAGAAATGGATCGGCTGATCGGCGGCGACACGGTCGTGGTCGAGCTCGACGGCCGTCTGGTCTTGCCCGGCATCATCGATAGCCACATCCACTTCCTCGAGGGTTCGCTTCTTCTCGACCACGTCCAACTCGCCGAGGCCACCTCGCTCGAAGAAATGAAGGACATCGTGCGGCTCTTTGCCGAGGCCAACCCCAATGCGCCGTGGATCATCGGCCACGGTTGGAATTACACCAACGTCGATGAAGGACGACTACCCACTCGGGACGATCTTGACGACGTCGCACCCGCTCGACCCGTCTTCCTCATGGCCTATGACGGTCATACCGCCTGGGTCAACTCGAAGGCTCTCGCCGCCGCAGGGATCGATAGCCAGTCGAAGCCACTAGGTCCGGGCGAGATCGTTAGGGATCCCGAAACCGGACAGGCAACCGGAGCACTCAAGGAGAAAGGAGCGATCCAGTTGGTGCGTCGCGTCATCCCCCGGCCCACCCGCGAGCAGTTACTAGCCACGCTCCGGAAGGGGATCGCCTATGCACACCGTTTCGGTGTGACGAGTATCCACTCCGCCGGCGGAATTCCAGCCGAGGAGGATGCCGAGGGATATCCAGATAACGACGCACTCGATCTGTTCGCGGAGCTAGAGCAACGAGGCGAGCTGACGCTACGCGTTTATTCGGCGATGATCATCAATGGCACCACCACCGACGAGGACCTGGACCGCTTCGCCGAGTTGGGTGCGCGCCACCGAGGCCCCTGGCTCAAGGCCGGAGCGGTGAAGATCTTCATGGATGGCGTCATCGAGTCTCACACCGCCGCGATGCTCGAGACCTTTGCCAACAATCCCGAAGAACGTGGGGCTCCCAACTATACGCAGGCCGAGATCAACGAGCTCGTCTCCAAACTGGACGAGCGCGGCTTTCAGATCTTCACTCATGCTATCGGCGACCGAGCGGTGCGTATGGTCCTCGACGCATACCAGGAGGCCGCCGACGCCAATCCAAAGTCCCAGGGCCGGCATCGCATCGAACACGTCGAGGTTATCTCTGAGATAGACATCCCTCGTTTCGCCGAGCTCGACGTCATCGCGGCCATGCAGCCGCACCACGCGACTCCCGACATCGTGGGGGTGTGGGCCAAGGGCGTAGGGCCGAAGCGGATCGAGCGAGCCTTTGCGTGGAAGAGCCTTCGCGATGCCGGAGCGAGAGTCGTTCACGGAAGCGACTGGGCGGTGGTCACCATCGACCCATTGGTCGGACTCCATACCGCGGTCACGCGCCAAGATCTCGACAACCGGCCGGAAGGTGGCTGGATTCCCAATCAAAGATTGAAGTTGGAGGACGCGATCTCTGGTTATACGTTGGATGGCGCCTTTGCGTCTTTCGAGGAGGACGTCAAGGGTTCTATCGAGGTCGGAAAGCTGGCCGATCTCGCGGTTCTCTCGCAAGATCTCTTCAAGGTGCCGCCCCGCAAAATTGCAGCGACCGAGGTGATGATGACCCTCGTCGGAGGCAAGACAGTCTACGTTTCGCCTCGTTTTCTACCACCAGACTTGATAGAAACACTTTCGTCGATGAGTTCCCGAGGAATGCACTAATGTTGGGGGTAAGGGAAAAGCTTGTGTTGTTTGTACTGATGATGTCTCTCGCGGCCGCTTCCCAGGCCCAAGACAAGATCAAAGTCATCGTAGATCAGGACGCGCGCGGGCCTTGCAGCACCGACATGCAGTCGATCTTGATGTTCGCGCAGTCTCCCAAGGTGGAGGTCCTGGGCATCACGATCGCGAGCGGTGACTTGTGGATGGATCAAGATACGCTCCATACCCTGCGCGCTTTGGAGATCGCCGGGCGCACCGACATCCCGGTCTACCGCGGGGCGGTGTTCCCCCTTCTGAACAGCAAGGAAGAGGCGGAACGCTGGGAGGTCCTTTACGGTGAGCATCTCTATAAAGGAGCGTGGAACGACGGGATGCCAGGACCGTACGAACGAGTGCCGCTGCCGGAAGGCGAGCCGACGACTGAGCCCGCGGAAGGCCACGCTGCCAATTTCATCGTGCAAGCGGTAAACGCCAATCCGGGAGAGGTTGTTATTTGGAGCGGCGGCCCGCTTACCAACATCGCGCTCGCGCTGATGCTGGATCCGAAGCTTCCGGAAAAAGCCAAGGAGTTGGTGGTGATGGGGGGTGGGATTGACCGCGCGCTCTATCGCAAGGAGTTCAACTGGTGGTGGGATCCGGAAGCGACCCGCATGGTGCTCCGAGCTCCGTGGAAAAAAATACCATCACACCGATGGACATTTCGGTCAAGACACGCCACAGCGAGGAGTTGGTGGCGCGCATCGGTGAATCTTCCAGACCTGTGGCGCAATACATCAAGCGCTTCCACCGGATGTCGCCGCCGGACGCAGATCCCGATTGGGTGCCCTGGATCTTCATGTGGGACGAGGTGAGCGTTGCTACGAAGAACTCATGACGAACTAGCATGACGAGTAGTAAACAGTGACCATCGGTTATCAGTACATAACTAATAAGTACTGATTACTGATTACTATCGTCGTATCCGCCTGCCCCTGGCTGCGTGATCTCCATCCGCTCGTTGATCTTGGCTTCGCGGACCATGCGCCGTACGTCTGCCAACAGTGCCGGCGCGTCATAAATGATGCCGTCCTTGATGGTGTACCGGACGCCCCCCACTCGAATCGGCTGGTTCTCGTCGTTCAGTTTGATGGCCCCGGTGCCGTAGAGCACTTTCAGATTCGAAAGCGGGCTCTCCTCCAAGATGGCGAAGTCTGCCAGCTTGCCGACTTCTACGGAACCGATCTGATCCGACCGCCCCAAGGCCTCCGCGCCCTCGAGTGTCGCAGACCGGATGACTTCCAGAGGATGGAACCCCGCCTCTCGCAAGAGCTCCAGCTCTCGAATGTAGCCGAAGCCGTACAACTTATAAATGAATCCCGCATCGGATCCGGCGGCCACTCGCCCACCGCGGTTCTTGTACTCGTTCACGAACGTCATCCACAAGCGGTAGTTGTTCTTCCACTCCACCTCGTCTTCGGTGGTCCAGTAGAACCAGAAAGAACCGTGGGCCTTTCGACTCGGCTGGTAAAAACGCCAAAGGGAGGGCAGCGTGTATTCCTCGTGCCACTCCGCTCTCCGCGCCCGCATCAAGTCCCGGCTGGCCTCGTAGATGGTGAACGTCGGAACCATCGTGAAGTCGAGCTCCAGGAGCTCTTCCATGACTTCGTTCCAATGTTCACTGTAAGGAGGTGCCGCTTGTTTCCAGAGTCGTCCGGCCTGTCCGAAGCGGTCCTGTTCGTTGCTGTAGTTGTAGTCGAGTGGAAAATCCTGGACCGTCCGGTCCGCGAACAAAGCCTCCGGCAATCCGTACCAGTGCTCCATCGTGGTGAGCCCTAGCCGAGCGGAGTCGAGCACGTTCATCCACGCCACGCCCATTTGGGCATGGTGGCAGGCGGTTCGAATTCCCTGTTGCTTGGCTTCATCGATGGTGGCCGCCATGATATCGGGTCGGAGAGACGTGAGTTTCAAACCATCCGCTCCTTGCTTCGCCACTTCGGCGACCCAGGCCCGAGCCTCATCGGGAGACGCAACAGGAGCGTCCCGACCTTGGCCGAAGCGGATGTAGGCCTGAATACGCGGTGCCGTAATCTCACTCTTCGCGCTCTTCTCCTTGTGGCGCAAATTCCAATCCAACCCGTTGCCGCTCCCTGGGTCGCGGATAGTCGTGATCCCGTGCCCCATCCAAAGCTTCAGGACGTACTCCGCCGACGTGCCTTGGCTGGCGCCGCCGATGTGCGCATGCATGTCCACCAGACCGGGCATCACGTACATTCCCTCGACGTCGAGCTCCTTGTCGCCCGCCTCCGCCTTTGGTCTCTTATCCTCGTCGATCGGAACGCCGGGAAAACCTACATTTTTTATCTGCACGATCCGATTCTGTTCGACGACGATGTCGACCGGTCCGATCGGAGGAGCGCCGGTACCATCGATGAGGGTGGCACCGCGCAGTATCAAGCGATCGAACGGTCCTTCCCCTTCCGCGCGCGGAGGCGCGTCAGGAATAGGCTGCGGCTGACGTTGCGCAAAAGCGCCCTGGCTCAGTAGCAAGGCTACGAAGAGCCATGTTTTCGTAAGGATCCGCTTGATCACGGCTTAGGCCTCCCCTCTCTCTCGAAACTCGACGGAATATAGTACAGAACGCGCCGGTTGGCGATTCGGCTCGCGGTTTGACCCGGCCCCTTTCCAGGGCTAGATTAGGCCGTCTTTAACGAGTCCTGCCTTCAACGTTCGATGGAGTGACACATGCGACGTACTCGAAATTCGCTACTGCCGCTGGTCTGCAAACACCGCGGGGCGATGAACATGGAGCCGTTCAAAGGGTTGTCCGCAATCAGCGCGGCATTGATCGCCATCGTCGTGGGATGCCAAATGCCCCAACGTGATCCCAACGAAGACATCGCAGCGATCTTCTCTGGCAACGGAGCCGAATGGATCGACATGAGCTATGCCTACGACGAGACAACCCTCTTTTGGCCCACCGCCCAACCCTATGAGCTCGAAGTGGTCGCCGCCGGGATGACCGAAGCAGGCTACTACTATGGAGCCAACAACTTTTGTACGGCGGAACATGGCGGTACGCACTTGGACGCCCCGATCCATTTCTCCGAGGGAAAGCATACGACCGAGCAGATCCCGTTGGCGCGGCTCATCGGACCCGCGGTCGTCGTGGATGTCAGCGAGGCCGCGGCGTCCGACCCAGACTATTTGATCGGTGTGGACGACCTCGAGGCGTGGGAATCGACTCATGGCCACATCCCGGACGAATCGATCCTTCTATTGAAGACCGGCTGGGGAGAGCGCTGGCCCGACCGGGAAACGTACTTGGGGACAAGCCTGACCGGTGAGGAAGCGGTGCCAGAGCTCCATTTCCCCGGCATCGATCCCGATGCGGCTCGCTGGTTAGTGGAGAATCGGAACATCGACGCCATCGGAATCGACACCGCGAGCATCGACTACGGTCAATCGAGTCTCTTCGAGACCCACCGAATCTTGCTAGGGGAGAACCTCCCCGCCTTCGAGAACGTGGCGTCGCTCGACCGACTGCCGCCGACCGGTGCCTACATCATTGCCCTTCCGGTGAAAATAGGCCGCGGAACCGGTGGCCCGCTCCGCATGGTAGGTGTGATCCCTGCCCTATCAGGCCGTCCCTAGACCTGCTTACTGTTGCATCAAGAACGCCCTACCATCCTCGTAACCCAAGTCACAGGCCCGCTCGAGCTTCTGTCGGTCACGTGTTGCCCGACCAACTCCCAGCGGTCGGGATGGACGCAAGACCACTATGCGAGATTCTGTGGGAGCCGCCGTCAGTACCGCCGCGGCTTCTCGATAGCGGCGGTGACGTTGGTTCAGCGCCTTGCGTACTCCCGCAGTGGTTGAGAGGAGGTGATTCCCAAGCGGCGCCCACCACTTCCGCACGCCTCGGTTCTCGATCGAGCTCGTCAGAACGACAACGACTTCCTTCGCGCCGAGGGCCAGCGCTTGTGATTCCCAAGCCCACCACTTACTGGATCGACAGGATCAGCGCGACCAGGATCAGCGACCCCCGTCCACATACCGCCGTCCTTGATAGACGACGGGGCGACGATAGAAGAGGGGCAAAGCACAAGTCGCCCGGAGCGCAGTCAACAAATCATCCTCGTGGTTGTTCAAGTACCGAACCGCTCCCGTTTCGGCGTCCGTGACACCGATGTGCAGTGGGACCGGGCTCTTCTTCAACGCTTCGAGATCTAGTGGGCAGAGTTTGCCGTGGACCTCATCAGTCAAGTAGTCGATATCCATCACATCACCGCCGTTAAGAAGGCGATGCCAACGAATGAAGTTTTTGCCCGCTAGGTAGTCGAGATACACCGTGCGGTTGCGGCCCGGTTGACCGGCTAGAAAGGAGGCCGCGGTACAGGCTCCGGCGGAACACGCGACGACGAGATCGAAGCCGTGCGACCGTTGGTTCTCCGCGAAGGCCTCCAACACTCCAGCGGTGTAAGTGCCGCGCATCCCCCCGCCTTCCAATACCAACGCGCGTGACCCGCCATTCATGTTCATGGGGAGACCATTCTATTGAAAAACTGCCGGGCTCGCTCGCCCATGAGCCTCGCCATCCCACATAATAGGTTCGCTATGGAGAACGAGTTTTCTTTTCGGACGCGCCGTCAAGCTTTGAAAGAGGCGGCGACCAAAGAGCTCGACCTGGTTGTCATTGGCGGCGGCATCACCGGCGCCGGCATCGCGTGGGATGCCGCCTTGCGTGGTATCCATACCGCGGCCTTCGAGCGCCGCGACTTTGCGCACGCCACGAGCAGCAAGACATCGAAGATGATCCACGGTGGGCTCCGTTATCTCCGCAACTTGGAGTTTTCGTTGGTACGTGAGTCCCTACGGGAGCGCAAGATCTTGCTCGAAAACGCTCGGGAGTTCGTGAATTGGCTCCCCCTGATCATCCCGCTCTTTTCTCCATGGGACGTGCTGAAGTTCCGCACCGGTCTGGTTCTCTATGACGCCCTGGCCAAGGAGCGGGGCAGAACGCATTGCAGGCTGAAGAAAGAGCAAGTCGTAGCAGCAGTCCCCTTCTTGGAAACGCTCGAGTTGCGGGGCGGACTGCAATATTGGGACGCGGTGATGGATGACAGCCGGCTGAACCTGGCGGTCATGGCTTCCGCCGCCAGCCACGGAGCTCTGATTTCCAATCACGCCGAGGTCGAGGAATTCGTCTTCGCGGGCAGTCGGGTGTCTGGAGTCCGGGTCCGTGACCGAATCAGCGGCGAGAGCTTCACGGTTCGGGCACGTCAGGTCGTCAATGCTACCGGCCCCTGGGGCCCAACGCTCGACCAGAAGACCGGATCGTCTGCTTCTCTTCGGCTACGACCCAACCGAGGCGCTCACCTGATCGTTTCGTCACATCGACTCCCGGCAGAGTCTGCGCTCGCGATCCCACTCCCCGGCGGACGACTTCTTTTCGTGGTCCCCTGGCAAGGGAGAGTGCTCTTGGGAACGACAGAGTCCGTGTTCGCTGGAGATCTGGATTGCGTCGCCGCGGAGGGCGAGGAGGTGAACTTCCTCCTAGAACTTGCCGGGCGTTTTTTTCCGAAAGTCCATCTATCCCGGCGCGATATCCTCGCCAGTTTCGCCGGGGTCCGGCCCTTGGTGGACGCTGGCAATCGTTCTCTTTCGCGTACCAGCCGGGAGGACAAGATCGGGCTTTCCTCTTCGGGACTGATCTCAGTGGCGGGGGGGAAGTACACAACGTTTCGACGAATGGCAGAAAAGGTCGTCGACCGCGTCGTCGATCGTCTCCAAGGAGAAAAACGACGTTTGGGTCCATGCCGTACGAGGGAGATAACACTCGACGGCATACTCCCGCCCTCTCCTGATAGAATCCCGTCCGCGGAAACCATCCGGGGTAGCATCCATCGGGAGATGACCATGACCCTGGGCGATCTTCTGATTCGCCGCACCAAGGCGGTTTTGCTCGAAGAAGATCAGGGCTTGGGCTCGGCCGAGACGGCCTCCCGAATCATGGCCGAGGAGCTGGGTTGGAGCGACGACGAACGTCAAGCGCAGGTGTCGGTTTTTCGCGACGAGGTATCGCAGTGTTTCAAACGAGGAGAGCTCCTATGACTCGATGGAAGACAGTAGCAGTCTTGGTCTGCGGGCTCCTGGTTGCGCAGCAAGGCATTGCGCAGAAAAGATCATGGCGCGCCGCCGACGAGTTCAAAACCAAGAGCTTCAGTGATCTGGCCGTCTCGCCGGAGGGCGATGCTCTACTCTTCGTCTTGCACGAAAGCGACCTCGCGAAGAACCGTCGATATTCGAACATTTGGCTGCTACCGACTAGCGGAGGGCCGCAGGCAGCTCGACAAGTTCAGCAGGCTCCGCGGGCCTTGACCGATCGCGGCTCCTTTTCGAGCCCGCGGTGGTCGCCCGACGGGAGGCGGATCGCTTATTTCGCTTCCGATGCGAAGGGGCTGAGCCTGTGGGTCATGAACAGAGACGGCGGCCAAAAGAAACATCTCACCGGCCTGGAGCGTTCCAACGCGTACCTAGGATGGGGTGACAACGTGGGCAACCATCTTTCCTGGTCGCCTGATGGCAAGACCCTGGCTTTTACTGCGGCCGGTCCGAGTTACTACCGCAAGCCGATCGCACCGCCAGCTCTTCCCAATGAGAACGAGCCGATGGTGGTAGAGCGGGCTCTCTTCAAGGCTACCTATTACTTCTCGGATCTTAGACGCACTCATATCTGGACGATTCCCGTCGGCGGGGGCGAACCGAAACAGATATCCAGTGGAGACTACGACTACCACTCCATCTCCTGGTCCCCGGATGGTGAGAGCATCGCGTGTATCTCGAATCGAACCGGAAGAGACGACTTCGATTCCAACACCGATATTTGTTTGCTCTCCCCGGAGGGGGGACCGGTTCGGCAACTCACGAATACGCCGGGCCCCGAATATCAACCCTTCTGGTCCCCGGATGGTGAGCGCATCGCGTTCCTAGGGAGGGAAAGACCGGGCCGGAGCCGTGCGGCCGATCCCGAGCTCAAGAAAGTTTACGTGATCAATCCCGACGGGTCCGAGCGAGTAAATCTAACCGCCCCGCTGGATCGGTGGAGCACATCGCCCCGTTGGTCGGTGGACAGCCGCAACGTGTACTTCACCGCCCAAAACTCCGGTGCCGGCTCGCTCTACTCTGCTCCTCGGGACGGCGGGCCGGTCGAGCCGATCGTCGACTCCGAGGGCACGGTCGGGAGCTTTGCCGTGAACGACAAGCACGAGGTTTTTTTCGCCTACGCCGACGACACGCGCCCCTCAGAACTCTATGGGCTTCCCGAAGGCATTCGAAACCGCAACAAGCTGACGGCATTCAACGACCCCGTGCTCTCCCAGGTCGCCACGATTCCGACCGAGAAGTTCGCATACCCCAGCGTCGACGATCTCACGATAGAAGGCTGGATCATGAAGCCCGGAGGGTTCGAGAAGCGCAAAAGACATCCCATGATTCTAGCTGTCCATGGCGGCCCTCACGGGCAATACGGATTCAATTTCTATGGGCAGTTTCAATACCTCGCGAGCGCCGGCTACGTGGTCGTGTTCTTGAATCCCCGAGGCAGCACCGGCCGGGGACAGGCATTTTCCGACATGTGCGTAGGCGATTTGGGCGGCGGCGACTACAAAGACCTGATGGCGGGTGTGGACTACGTTCTCGAGAAATACGATTTCATCGATCGGAATCGCTTGGGTGTGACCGGCACGAGCTACGGTGGCTATATGACCAATTGGATCATTACCCACACCGACCGTTTCAAGGCAGCGGTGCCAGTCTCCAGCATCAGCAACTTGATCAGCATGTGGGGCACGGCGGCCAACTACTTGTGGTTCCCGAGTGACATGGGCTTTCGGCCGATGGACGACTACCAGCGGGCCTGGGACGCATCCCCTCTCAAATACGTCAAGAACTGCAAGACACCCACGTTGTTCATCAGCGGCGCATGGGATTTCATCACCCCCGTCTACCAGGCGGAGGAAATGTTCATCGCCCTGAAATCTTTAGGCATTGATGCGACTCACGCATCCTATCCGAACGAGGGCCACGGAGTCCGAAACCAACCTCGCCACACTCATGATTATTACGAGAGAGTGGTAGCTTGGTTCGATAAGTATGTGAAGTAATTCAACACTGATACCGTTTCTTGATGTTGGGAATCAAGTACTCGCTGAAGGAGCGGTCGAGGTCGAACGTCGGCTCCCAACCCCATTCCCTTTGCGCCGCGGTGTCGTCGAGATCCGCGGGCCAAGTATCGATGATCGCCTGGCGCTTCTCGTCCACTTGAAAGCTGATCTGCGCACCCGGAAACGCCCGAAGAACGAGAGCACGTATCTCCTCGGCGGAAAGGCTGAAGCTGGTGACGTTGTAGACCAAACGACTAAGGGAATCGCGGGGTGCCTGCGCCAAATGAAGCAGAGCTTGCACCGCGTCGGGCATGATCAAAAAAGGGATTCGAGCTTCGGGACGTACGAAACATTCGTAGTGCTCTTTTTTTGCCGCGGCATGGATCATCTCCGGCGCGTAATCACTGGTCCCCCCGCTCGGCAGCGTAAATGCGCTGATGAGACCAGGGAAACGGACGCCCCGGAAGTCCACCATCACCGGTTGCTCAGCCGCTAGTTGTTTGTAGTTCTGGCTGAAATAACTGCCCAGCATTTCGCAGTAAAGCTTGTTGCATCCGTACATCGTCGTCGGAGAGTTCCACTCCCACTCGCGCACTCGGGCGTAGCGAGCCTTCGTCTCCCGATCGGGCAAGCCATAAGCGGCGATCGAGCTCGGGAAGATGAACTGGACCGGCCGACCCCGCCACTGGGACTGCTCCGAGGCTAGTTTCAAAAGCTCCAGCATTCCCTCCACGTTCACGCGGTGCGCCGTCTCGGGACTGAACTCGGCTCGGGTCGAGAGCAAAGCGGCGAGATGGTAGATGGTGTCGATCTCGTACTCCGCCACCAGACGGTCCAACAACGCCTTATCTAGGATGTCTCCTTGGATATGTATGCCATCGCCCAGGTCACCGGGGAGTGGTGATAGATCCAAAGTGACCAGCAAGTGGCTCTTGGACTTCGAGAGCTCCTTGATGAGCGCCTGGCCTACTTCGCCGGCGGCGCCAGTGATGAAAACGATCTTCTTTCGCATGTCCTTGATTCCCGCCTTCGCCAGGGCTTCGGCGAGGCAAGCCTGCTCAACGAGCGACCGATCGTAGTCCCTCAACCGTAGCCAAGCAACCCTTCAACCATTCGTATTGAGGCACCATCGAAGCGCATGCTAGGATGAGCCACTTCCCGGGGCACTACAAAAGAGATGAGCGGAACTCCCACCAGTCGATCTTCAACCTCCAAGCTGCGTTTCTACCCGCTCACCCTTACAAGATGGTCGGATCTGGAAAACCTCTTTGGAAAACGCGGAGCTTGCGGCGGTTGTTGGTGCATGTACTGGATCCGAAAACGTTCGGTGTTCGAGAAACAGAAAGGCTCGGGGAACAAGAGGGCCCTAAAGAAAATGGTCGCGGACGGTGATGGGCTCGGCCTCATCGCGTATTCCGAGCGAGACCCTGTCGGTTGGTGTGCTCTCGGCCCGCGAGAACGCTATTCGGTTCTCGACCGGTCCCGTATTCTGAGGCCCGTCGACGAAAAGCCCGTTTGGTCGGTGGTCTGTTTTTTCGTAGCGAAACCGTTCCGACGATCGGGTGTCACCGTGGCCTTACTCGGTGCGGCCGTCAAATACGCCAAGCGGCACCGGGCTCGCATCCTGGAAGGTTATCCGGTAGAGCCCAAGAAAGATCCGATGCCTGCGGCCTTTGCATGGACCGGGCTCGCGGCAGCCTTTCGAAAAGCCGGCTTCACCGAGATCCTCAGGCGTTCGGAGACCCGCCCCATCATGAGGTACGAGATTCGTTGAATGGAGTAAAAATGAAACGACGCTACTCTTTGCGCCTCCTCTTCCCTTTTTTCGTAGCCTTGGCCGTCGCATCCGGCTCAGGTTCCTCCGACGAACCCGCGCTGGACACTCTCGACTCCTACGTCGAGGAGTCGATGAGAACGTGGGACGTCCCCGGGCTCAGCCTCGCGATCGTAAAGGATGGCGAGGTCGTCGTTGCCACCGGATACGGCCTCCGCGAGCTGGGAAAACCGGACAAGGTCGATGGTAGGACGATCTTCAGCATCGGTTCTTGCAGCAAGGCATTCGGAGCCACCGCCGTCGCTCTCCTCGTCGAGGACGGCAAGCTCAGGTGGGACACGCGGGTCGTGGATCATCTCCCCTGGTTTCGACTCTACGATCCCTGGATGACTTACGAGCTCAGAGTACAAGACATCCTCACCCATCGAGCCGGCACCGGGAGCATGAACCAACTTCGCCCCATCGCGAAAGACCGCAAAGACTTCCTGCAGCGTCTGCAATACGGACGTCCTTCCCACGGCTTCCGGGATCGCTACGGATACACGAACGACATGTTTATCCTCTCGGGACAGCTGGTGGAGGAAGTCAGCGGGACAACTTGGGACGAGTTTGCGCGCACTCGTATATGGGTTCCCTTAGGAATGAGTGATACGACGACACGCATGGGCCTGGCGACGGGAGTAGAGAATCGTTCGGCGCCGCACGAATTCGTGGAGCATTTCACGGGTTCCAACAAGACGCCGGGACCAGCCCTCAAACCGATCACTTGGGAGTTTCCCGACAACGTTGCGGTCCCGTCGGGTGGTGTCGTTTCTTCAGCCCGCGATATGGCTGCGTGGATGAAATTCTACTTGGAATCGGACTCGGAAGGCCTACTTTCCAACGACTCCAAGAAGCTCCTCGTTGCGCCGCACACCGTGATACCCAGTCCCCTTTGGTGGATGATCGCGGATCGACGTCCGGCATACGCGATGGGATGGGCAACGGGCGACTTTTTGGGTAAAACGGTCATCTTCCATGGAGGCGAAGTACCCGGATACAACGCGTCGGTAGCCTTGGTCCCGGAGGAGAATTTGGGAGTCTACGTCGCGACCAACCGCACCTCGCTTCTGCCCTTTCTCTTGACCAAGCACATTGTTGCGAGCTTCGGGGATCCAGATGATGGACACGATTGGCAGCCCGAATATATGGAGCAGATCCAACAATGGAACAGCGACGCGCGGGCGATCGAGGAGACGCGTTCGGCGGGTCGACTAAAGGGCGTGGGCCCTTCGCTACCACTCGATGCGTACGTGGGCCGATTCGAGAACGGGTTCGCCGGAACGCTCAGAATCAGAAAGACCGAGGACGGCTTGCAAGCAGAACTAGCGGCGCGAGAGGGGCCGATCGTTTTCGAGCTCGAGCATTGGCACATCGATCAATTCACCGCGACTTGGTTGGATGTAGAGTTCTTCTTCTCTTTCCTGATCAACGAGCTGGGTGCGGTGACCGATGTCAAGCTCAGCCACTACGGAACATTTCAGAAAGTACCGGAAGCGTCCCCTGCAGAAACTAGAAAATGAAAGGGGTTGCTCAGGCGAAAAAATCGAGGCAGGGTCGCGAGAAGTCGCCTGCCGACGTAGCGCGAGGTCTGAGGGTGAGGCCCCGGATCACTGATGGGGGTTAGTCAACACCGGATGTTGGTGAGTCAAATGTCTTCGCCTTCATCCATCACTTCATCGTCGTCGTCGTCGTCGTCGTCGTCGAAGTCGTCCTCGTCCTTCGGCTGTTCCTCTTCGTCTTCTCCGTAGTCCTCTTCTTCTTCTTCGTCCTCATCGACGAAATCATCGTAATCCTCGTCTCCGCCATCCTCTTTCTCTTTATCGCGCACCCGGAAGAATTGAAGGAGTGGCTCAGGCAGCCCAGGACTGTCGGACTCCCAGAACGAATTTTGGAATTGCATGACGTACACTCCCCCCAAACCTTCAATAAGCAAAGACGCCACCCTTTAAGGGCGCGCGTATTATAGCGACCGTACTCAGTGCCATCAAGACTCCGGAGACCTTCCCCATGATATTATCCCTCCCCGCATCCCGGGAGAGAAGAACAATGAGCGCGATTCTGGTCAAGACCGACATTCCCGGCCCACGCTCGAAGACCCTCCATAACCAGAGAGAAAAGGCCGTACCGCGCGGGCCGTTCAACGTCACGTCGGTATATATTGCCCGAGCCGAGGGGGCCTTGGTAGAAGACGTCGACGGCAATCGCCTTATCGACTTCGCGGGTGGTATCGGCGTACTCAACGTCGGCCACTGTGCCCCCGAGGTCGTGGCAGCGGTCCAAGATCAAGCCGATCGGTTCACTCATGCCTGCTTCCACGTGACTCCGTATGAAGTCTACCTCCGCCTCGCGGAACGCCTCAACGAGCTCGCTCCTATCGACGGGGAGAAGAAGACGTTTCTCACCAACAGCGGCGCCGAGGGCGTCGAGAACGCCGTCAAGATCGCCCGCGCCCATACCGGTAGGCCAGCGATCCTCTGTTTCGAAGACGGATTTCACGGCCGCACGCTGCTCGCGCTATCCCTCACGAGCAAGATCGCTCCCTACAAGGCGGGAATGGGCCCGTTCGCACCAGAGGTCTACCGCGTTCCCTATGCCTATTGCTTCCGTTGTTCGTATAATCTCTCCTACCCATCCTGCGATATCTTTTGTGCCTCTCACTTGGAGGACGCCTTCCGGCGTTACGTCCAGCCAGAGTCGATCGCCGCCGTCGTTGTGGAACCGGTTCTCGGCGAGGGCGGCTTCGTGGTACCACCCCGCGAGTACTTTCAAGTTCTCCAGGAAGTGTGTCGCAAGCACGGCATTCTGGTGATAGCGGACGAGGTTCAGACCGGAATTGGTCGCACCGGCCGCTTTTTCGCCAGCGAGCATTTCGGTTTGCGACCAGATCTTCTCGTCTCCTCGAAGTCCCTCGCCGGCGGACTCCCCCTCGCCGCCGTGATTGGCAAGGCCGACATCATGGACGCCCCGGATGTCGGAGCCTTAGGAAGCACGTTCGGAGGAAATCCGCTTTCATGTGCCGCGGCACTTGCCGTGCTGGACATCATGGAGAAGGGTAACCTACTCCAGCGCTCGAATGAGATCGGAGAACGCGTCTGGAGTCGCGCGAATAAGTGGAAGGAGCGATTCAGCCTCGTTGGCGACGTACGCGCACTCGGTGCGATGGCCGGAATCGAGCTCGTCACCGACCGCGAGAGCAAGTCGCCTGCCAAGGAAGCCACACAACGAGTAGCGCAGCTGGCCCTCGAGCGCGGCTTACTCACCATCACCGCCGGCACCTATGGAAACGTCATCAGGACGCTCATGCCACTCGTCATTCGAGACGAAGAGCTCGAAGAAGGCCTCGACGTCTTGGAAGCGGCGTTGGAACAGGTCAACGCGGAGCTCTAGCTCGCCCGAGGAGCGGGCGGAATGACCCAAGCAATTCTGCTTGGCTCACTGGCCTCTCTATTGTCGGGGGCGCGGTACGTCGGTGAGTGCCTCCATGATCGCGTCGTGGAACGCCGGGCGAACCTCCCGAATCTGCGTATTGTCACGACTCGGGTGCACGCGGTTCGTCAAGAGGACGACGATGAGCTCCTGTTCGGGATCGATCCAAAGAGAGGTTCCTGTAAAGCCAGTATGACCGAACGAGCACGAAGAGAAGTAACGACCGGCGGAGCTTGGCCTTGGCGGAAGGGACGGCGTGTCCCAACCCAAGGCGCGACTACTACCGGGAACGAGGTCGGCCCGTCGGCTGAACCGCTCGATCGTGGACCGCTTCACGATGCGGTGCCCGTCATACACTCCGCCATTCAGGATCATTTGGGCGAAGATGGCCAGATCACGGGCGGTGGAGAATAAACCCGCGTGGGGTGCCACTCCCCCGAGTGCAAAGGCGTTCTCGTCGTGTACCTCTCCAGTCACAATTCTTCCGCGCCAAGGGTCATCTTCGGTGGGAGCGATGCGCGGACCAAGGGACGCCGGCGGCTTGAAACGTGTATGCCTCATTCCAAGCGGCTCGAATATAGTTTCTGTCGCCATCGCGTCCAAGCTCCGACCCGATACTCGTTCGAGAATCTCACCTAATAGAATGAACCCGAGATCGGAGTAGACCGATTTGGATCGGGGTGGGTAATCGAGGGGGAGTCGAGAGATCTCCTCGACATAGCGTTTCCTCACCCGAGCCGCCGACCCTTCGCTCGATAGGGTCTTGTAATAGTCTTTCCACCAGAGGATTCCGCTCGAATGAGCGAGAAGGTCGGCGACAGTAATTACATCCTTGCCTTCGCCGGCAAGCTCGGGCAGGTAATCTCGGACGGGCGCCTCGAGTCTCAGTTCCTCTTTCTCGACGAGGACCATCGCCAGCGTTGTCGTCACAACGACTTTGGTCAATGACGCAACGTCGTAGATCGTGTCCATCGTCACGAGGGGCGCATCCTCCGAATAGCTTTGCCGGCCGAAGGCACGTTCCATCGCGAGCTTGCCCTCCCGCGCGACCACCACGCTTCCGCCAGGGAAGGCCTTCGACTTCAACCCGTCATCTAGAACACCGGCGGCGACCCGCAGACGGACTTCGGAAAAGCCCGCGTCTTTGGGAGACTCGATTTCGCCCAACTCCATCTTTCGTTGCTCGAGTGAAATGCCGTAACCAACAGGATACTTCTCCGAGAGCCGCACGGGAAGCGTCCCCCCGATACCGATCTCACCGAAAAGGGCTTTGGCGACCGCACGCTGCGAACCCGCCGAAAAATCAAAAACCGCAACAACCGCCGAAACGCGTGGAAGCTCGACGACCGTGTACGGATCGCCCATCATCGCGGCAACGACCGTCCGTCCGCTCTGTACCAGCTCATCGAGCGCCTCCCAAAGTTCCCACGGAATGATCGGTCGTTCATTCGCCTGGCGAGAGCTAACGAAGCTCGCAAACACCACCACATCGACATCGTTCGCCAACTGAATCATCTCCTCGATCCGTGCGGAAGCGCTCTCGGGTGTCAACGTCAAGAACAGGACATCTTCCGACCTTGCTTCGAGATCAACCTTCAACGCCGCATCCAGCGAAGGGCCACGTCGGTCCTGTTCGTAAACGTAGCTCACGACAAGGGAACGGGAAGTGTCGGCCACGGGAAGCGCATCGGCGTCATTCTCGAGCAACGTAATCGATCGGTCGGCGATCTCCTGCACTCGTTGCTCGAAACGAGGATCGGCGACGAAACGAGGGATGTTTCGCAGATCCACGGTTCGCCGGCGCAGAAGATCGAGACGCGATTTGGCTTCCAGAATGCGCCTCACTGATTGATCGATGCGCTCCTCCGAGAGCTCGCCACGACCGACCGCTCGTATCACCGCATCCCATGCCGTGAGCGGATCGGGCGGCACGACAAGTATGTCGCATCCCGCCTTGACCGCAGCGACCGCCACCGCGCCCCCCCACGATCCATCGCGCGCCCCTCCCATGTCGAGGGCATCGCTCACGATCAAACCCCTGAACTGCATCTCCTCGCGCAGCAACCCTTGCAGGATCTCGGGAGAAAAAGTTGCGGGGCGATCTCTGCGTCCGTCGAGAGACGGCACCGCCATATGCGCTGCCATTACCGCGGCAACGTCCGCTCCGATGGCGGCACGGAAGGGCGCGAGCTCTACCTCCTCGAGTCGAGCACGCTCCAAATGAAGTACGGGGAGAGATCGGTGCGAGTCGACGGCGGTCGCCCCGTGCCCCGGAAAATGCTTGGCGGTCGCAAGGAGCCCTTTTTCCTGGGCCCGGGAAACGAACGCCGCTCCCAGACGACTCACTCCTTCCGGGGCCTCGCCATAGGAACGCGTGTTAATAACCGAATTCGCCGGGTTCACGTTGAGGTCTAGTACCGGCGCGAAGATCAGGTGAATACCGATCGCACGCGCCTCGCGAGCAGTCACTTCCGCCTGAAAGCGAACGTCGTCTTCATTCCCGCTCGCGCCGATCGCCATGGCGCTCGGGAACCGGGTGGCGCCTCGAACTCGAAAGGCGGTGCCCCACTCGTAATCCGAAGCCATCAACAATGGCACCGGCGCAGCCGTCTGCAAGCGATTCGCGATGACGGCAATGGCTAAGGGATCGCCTTGAAAGAAAACCACTCCGCCGATCCGACCCGCTGCGGCGGCCTGTTCCAAAGCTTGTAGCTCCGGAGCGTTCTGGTGCACAAAGAAACCCTCTGACCGAGCCAGGATCATCTGACCGACTTTCTCGCCGAGGGTTAGAGAGGCCAGCGTCTCGCTCGCCCACCGGTCTCGCATGTCTGGCGGCAGTGGAGCCGTCGACCGCACACACGACGTGAGGACCAGCGCCAAACCGATGGTGAACAAGAGTCTAGGGCTCGTGGGGGGGGGCCATCAGCGCATCATTCTACTACCTACTACTCGTCTTTATTTGCGAGCCGAGCTCTGCTTTTCGGCGTCCAGCCGGCTCCAAGGTATACTGCCGGTCATGAAAAAGATCGCTCTTGTACTAGGGCTGTTCATTTCCGCAGCCACGGTAGCTCAAGGCCACACTCGTCAGGAAACGACGCAGAGTGCCAAAGCCACCTTCGCGGGAGGCTGCTTCTGGTGCATGGAAGAAGCCTTGGAGAAGGTCGATGGCGTCGCGTCCGTCGTCTCCGGCTACGCGGGAGGCACGGAGGCGAACCCGACCTACAAGGAAGTCTCGTCCGGCAGGACCGGTCACACCGAAGCCGTCGAGGTCGTCTACGATCCGGGAAGCGTGAGCTACGGCGAATTGCTGGAGGTGTTCTGGCGCAACATCGATCCCACCGATGGAAGCGGCCAGTTCTGCGACAAGGGCCCCCAGTATCGCTCCGCCATCTTCTACCACGACGAGGAGCAGAAAGGACTCATCGAGGAATCGCTGCAATCGCTGGAGGATACGAAACCGTTCGACGAGCCGATCGTCACTGAAATCGTGCCGGCCTCGATGTTCTACCAAGCCGAGGACTATCACCAGGATTACTACGAGCGGAATCCTATCCGCTACCGGTACTACAAGTACGGCTGCGGCCGGACCCAGCGATTGAAGGCTCTTTGGGGGCCTAAATAATACCTAAGTAATAGAAGAGTAATAGCTGAGCAATAGAACAAGAATAAAGAAGACGAGCGGACGCCCCTCTTCCGAACTAACCGCCGACCTCCTCGCCCCGGTTCCCTCCGACTGCATACAATAGGTCTGTTTCCGGGAATACCCTTATCCCAAACACCTAGAATGTCGAGAAGCCGCGAACCAGAGCAACCCCAGGAAAAGCCCAGGCTCGTTCTCTGTGCCGGTTGGCGGGGCGTTCAAAAACACCTCCTGGAATCGCTCGACGCCAAAGATTCCGTCAGTGCTCTCTCGATACGGGAGATCGTGATCGTGGTCCCCACGGCAGCGGCCGGTCACCTTCTTCGAAATACGCTCGAGCAGCAGCTCCTAGATCAGCGGGTGGCGACCTTTCTGCCAACCATCACGTCGATGAGTGCGCTCACGAGGAACCTCGTGGAACGTTCCCTGGGGCGCGTTCGCCTGGTCGATCCGCTCTTGCGCGAGGCGCTCTTGGAGCAGGCGCTATCGGAAGCCGCTCAATCAGGGACACCGCCACCCTTCACATCAGGCGAAGCCCTGTCCCCCCGCATTCTGGCGTTTTACGACGAGCTCTGGTCGGCCGGGCATCACCTCGAAGATTTTGTATCCCGTGCCGAGGAGGAGTTTGATGTCCCGGAGGATGTCGGTGCCAAACGCATGGCTGAGCAAACCCGCTTTCTCGGTGAAGGCCTGAAACGCTACCAGGAAAAGCTTTCCGCACTTGGACTAGAGGATGGGACGACGGTGTTCGCGGCCCTTCTGGAGCGCGGCGCGCCGTTTCCTTATCGGAGAGCCTTCCTCATGGGCCCGGACGCGATTACGGCCAGAGAACTTTCCTTCTTAGGCTCCCTCGCCGGTCTAGATTCGCTCGAACATCTGGTTTCCGAAAGTATGGCGCGCGCTCACACTGTCCAAAGCCTCCATGGTTCGGCCGCAGTCCCATCGATCGACGCGCCCGCCGGCACCGCCTCCCCCACGTTGCTGAGACCCGAAGGAGAGAACGCGATCGCTTTCGTCGGAAGAGATCGGGAAGAGGTGCTTGTTGAAGTAGCCCGTCTTCTCAAGGCGCGAGCAGCAACCGGAAGTCTTCCCGCCTTGGAGCGCATCGCCGTCGTCGTACCCTCCCCACTCCCTTACCTTTACCTTGCCAAGAAAGCACTCGGTCAAGCGGGCATTCCCTATCAATTGCAGGACGACTTTCCACTGGCCACCGAACCTTACCTGGCTGCCTCCGATTTGGTGCTGTCCTATGTTGAGCTCGACGGTAGCCGGAGCGCCGCGCTCGCTTTGCTACGCAGCCCTTTCTTTCGTTTTCCCGATGTGGGTTCGGCTGCGGTCGCCACTTTGGATCGCGAGCTTACCAAAGCGCGAGAAGTAGGAGGGTGGAAGGTCTGGCGTCGTATGCTGGCCGCCCTGAAACGACTTCCCGTGCAGCCCCCCCTACCCGGAATGGAAGAGCAAGAGCACACAGAGCTCGCCGCTATTTCCGCCTTGGTGCAAGCGGCCGAGCACTTGGCTCCGCTGGCCGATTCCGGTACCCCTCTCAGCGAAAAGGTCGAATCGTTTCGGAGTTTCCTAACAAAATACGGACGCCCCCCACATGAGGAAGACACGGTCGGTGAGCCGACGCGTCACGGGCGGGCACGGGGAGCGTTGCTTTCCATCCTGGAACGACTATCGGATGCGGCCAGGAAAGTGGGAGACCCCCCCATAGCGTTCCAAGCCTTCCAGGACAAGCTTCACCGCGCCATCGAGTCTCATACGTTCTCGACTCGAGCTGGCCGCGGTGGAATCCAGATCGTCGACGCCCGTTCGGTCGGCCTCGGCGCCTTCGAGATGGTCGTGCTGGTCGGGCTCAACGAAGGCGAGTGGCCGGCTCGCTCCGATCGAAACATCTTTTACCCCCAGTGGCTACTCAAAGACTTCGGCTGGCCCAACGACACCGAGCTACTCGCCGCCGAGCGGGCATCATTCACCGAGCTGCTTCACTTGTCTTCGGGCTCGGTGGCGGTGTTCCGACACGAGCTGGAGGAAGAAATCCCCACGGTGGCTTCGCCCTTTCTCGAAGAGGTCTCCCAAACGATCACCGGGAGACAAGAGCGTGTACCCGCGGAGGCGCTCCAGGGACTCGTCATCTCACGTGTCGAGGCCTTGCGCACCGGTCTGGCTCCGATTGACGAACGATACGTGAACGATCGGAGACCCAACACCAGAGAGCTTCCATTCCTGGAGCCAAAAACGGTCTCCGCAACGGCCTTCGAGCTCTACCTGAGGTGTCCCTTCAAATATTTTTCGCGACACATTCTTGGTATCGAAGAAGAGGAAGACTTCGACGAAGGGATGACGCCGATGCAGCGAGGCATTCTCATGCATGACATTCTGAGAAAGGGCTTCGAGCAGTGGGACGGCGTCGATGACCAGCCGCATCCGATCACCGAGGACAACTACCACGAGGCGATGGCCTTGTTTCGGCGGGTGGCAGCCAAGCGGCTTCCTCCGGAGCGACGTTCCTTGGAGATGGAGCGGCTCTTCGGCGGTCCAGGCCAGACCGGCGAGATCGAATGGTTGCTCCGTCAAGAGATGGAAAAGGAACCGCTTCGCCGTCGCCTAGTGGAGTACGGCTTCCAGAACCACTTTCAATTCCCCGAAGGTCCCCATCAAGAAAAACCCTGGTTCGTTCGGATCAAAGGGCGGGCCGATCGCGTCGACATCGACTCGCGAGGCTCGCTCCATGTCCTCGACTACAAGAGCGGAAGAGCACCCGAGGCAAGGTTATCCCTGCAAGTGCCGCTCTACGCCATGTGTCTCGAACAGCAACTTGGGGCTCGAGCCGTTGGAGCATCGTACCTGAGCCTTCGCGAACGGAAGGCCGTTCCCCGTCAGGATTTCCAGAAAGCAGCGACCCTGCTCAAGGACACCTACCGGAATGTCTCCGACGGACGCTTCGCTCCTCACCCTTCGCAAGACTTTCTCTGCAACACTTGCGGCTACGTGGGAGTTTGCCGAAAGGAAATCGAAGAGAGCTCCGGGCGAGAACCGGAGCCCGAGGCCGGGTCATGAATCGAGATTTCCTGCCCGAAGACCGTTTGGCTCGCGAGCAGGCCGCCGATCCCCGCTTCAACGTAGCGCTCGAGGCCTCAGCTGGTACCGGCAAAACCAGCGTCTTGGTCGACCGCTATGTCCGCCTCATCGAGGAAGGTGCTTCGCCACGTCACATTTTGGCGATTACGTTTACCCGGAAGGCTACCGGTGAAATGAAGAGCCGCATCATCGAGGAGCTTCGTCGCCGAGGCCAGCTGTGGTCAGCGGTGCGGGAAAGACTCTTCGATATCCACATTGCCACTATCGATGCCTTCTGTCTCGGCCTTCTCAAAGAATTCCCCCTCGAGGCCGGGCTCAACCCAGACATCGAGCTGCTGGACGAAGTCGACACGCAGCGTCTCACCGAGATAGCGGTCGAAGAGTCGTTGGCAGAGACAGCATCGCCCGATGGGCCGGACATGGGTTTCTTAACGTCGGTCTTCGGAGAGCCGGCCCTTCGTCGTAGTCTGCGTGACCTCCTACGAAGCCGCCTGGTCAAAGAAGAAGCCCTCCGTCGCTTCGTGGATCGCCACGTCCCCCGCGAGCTCGACCTCGAATCCTCTCTTCGGCGCATGGTCGAAGGCCTGAGCGATATTTTGGGCGGCAGAGAAGGCGTGGAGCGGCTCTTGTCCTCGGGGCCCGATCCGTCACCACGCTCCCGCGCGCTGGGGTTCGCCTTCCGGCGAGCGATCGATCCCGAGCGGGCGACACCCCTCGACGTCGAGCAAGTAGTGTCCCATTTCCTGACACAAGAAGAACGCCTCCCTCGCAAGAAACTCGCAAACTTTTTTGGCGCGCGAGATTTTGCCGACCGCGCCACCTACGAGAACCATCGAAACCAAGTGCTCGCTCTTGCCCCGGCCGTATCCGAGGCCTACGCGCGCTGGTTCGGCGACCGGGACCTCTACGGTGTCCGGGAGCTCTGGAGGCTTTTTCGCGTAGCTTCCAGGCGATTCCAAACCTTGAAGGAATCCCGGCGGGGACTAGACTTCACCGACGTGCTGGTACGCGCAGTGAAGCTTCTCGAGCGGCGCGAGGAGTTTTCTCAAAGCCGCTTCCGCTTGGAGTCCCGATACCATCATCTTCTTATCGACGAGTTTCAAGACACTAACGACGTTCAGTGGCGATTGCTGCGAGCGCTCATCGATTCTTGGGGGGAGGGCTCGGGTCTCGTGCAGGATGCGATTTTGGCAGAGCAATCGGCAGGAAGGGGCAGCGGCGTGCTGCAAGAACCTTCCATCTTTGTCGTCGGGGACCGGAAACAATCCATCTACGGTTGGCGAGACGCCCGCGTGGAGGTGATGGAAAAGGCGGCACGCCAGGTGTTGAGACTGAGGCCGAGAGGCGGTCGGCGCTTGACGATCCGCCAAAGCTTCCGTGCCAAAGGAGACCTCCTCGATTTCTTGAACGATGTCTTTTCCGGAGTTCCCCAAATAGGGCAGGAGCTCGAGTGGTCCTTTCGATACGGCGAAGCAGACCACTTTCCGGTATTGGAAAAGGAAGAGGGCGCACAACCGGTTAGTCTCGTCGTCGAGCCCAATCTACCAAGAGCGGCGTCAGCCGTTGCCGACGAGATCGTGCGGCTCCTCGAAGAGGAGCGCTGCCGCCCCAAGGACGTCGCGATCCTGTTTCGGAGCCGGACCCACTATCGAGTCTACGAGGAGGCTCTCGCGGAACGAGGCGTACCGGCTTATGTCTACCGAGGCCTCGGATTCTTCGACTCATCGGAGGTTAAAGACATCCAAGCGTTGGTACGGTTTCTCTCCGAGCCGGGATCCGAGCTTCGTGCCGCCGAGCTTCTGCGTTCTCGATTCGTCGCACTTTCGGACGGCGGCCTGGCTCGCATCGCTGCGGGACGGGGACCACGTGGAAGCGAGGGCCCGTTGGCGAAACTACTTCGGGGCGGAAGCCGGTCGACAGACTTTCCGCCCACGCTGTCCGAGGAAGACCGGGCCGCCGCTCTGCGGGCCGCCACCACCGTCCCGAACTGGCTTCGGCGAGTGGACCGTCTACCTCCCGCGGACCTGATACTTCAAATCCTCGAAGAAACGGATTACCCGGCCTGGTTGACGGGGCGCAAGGGCCAACAGGGTTGGGAGAATCTAAAGAAGGTCCTGGAGATGGTTCGACGGGCGCAGAATCGCGGCTACTTGACGCTGGCGCGCCTCGCCGAATACCTCGATAGTGCTTCCACCGGAGAGGAATCGCTAGCCGTCCTAGAAGCCGTGGACGCGGTTAACCTCATGACGATCCATGCCGCCAAAGGGTTGGAATTCGATACTGTCTTTGTGGTCAACATGGATCAAAAAACACGCACCGATACGTCACTGCCTCGCATCAAGGAAAAACCGAACGGAGACGCCGAGGTCCACGCCTTGGGGAGACCGGAGGCGGAAGGCCCAGCTCGAACCGTAGAGGAAGAAAAACGGCTGCTCTATGTCGCCCTGACCCGCAGTCGCAAGGGGCTCATCCTCTGTGCCTCTGACTTAGCAGACGGTGAATCACAGACAACATTCTTGCACTTGCTACCGGAGGAGCTGCGCGCCCTCTTCCACGAGGCGCTCGGGAGTGACAAGCAGGAATTGTCTTGGACGCCGAAGCTCCAAACGCACCGACTCAGACTGCTCCGCCCTGCGCCCGAGCCGCGTCGACACCGAGGCACACGAGAAGAGCCGACCTACCGTGACGCACTCGGGCTTCTTGAAGATGCAAGACCAGAACGAGTCACAGTGAGTGAGCTGGTTCGTGAGCACGTGGGGGAAAATACGGCGCCCTGGGATCTCGAGCCGGTGGACACTACGGTCGGGAAATTGGTTCACCGCATGTTCGAGTTCGATGTGGACGATGGCGCGTCCCTAACCGATGTCGCGGTGGCGCTTTCAGCAGAGCTCTTCGATCGAGGTCCTAGCGAACGGGAACGGACGGCGCACGCCGCGGCAAAGCTCTACCAAGCCCTGCGAGCAAGCACTCCGTTACGGGAGCTGCTCACCAAGGGACAGGTGTTTCGCGAGGTTCCGTTTTCGTTTCGTCGCCCCCAGCAGAACGTCCAAAGTGTTCAGATCGTCCGCGGCACCATCGACAGCGTTGTCGTCTTCGAAGACCGCATCGTGGTCATCGATTACAAGACCGGCACCCGGAGCGATTCGCATCGCCTGCAGATGGAGCTCTATGTCGAGGCGGCTCGGGAGTTATTCCCCGATCGTCCCGTCGAGGGGCTCGTTTTCTACGCTACGGGTTCGCCCCTTCGCGTCGCATCAGAACAAAGTGACGGAGAACCCGGAGCTCAGCTCGAGTTATTCTAGTTAACGCATTTGAATACAATAACTTGCAGAGAAGCTCGCTTCATGTCCCGGTGTCGCCTTTCCTCCAAAATCCCTTCCGTAGTATCATTAAACTACACAATCTAATACATGAGGTCTGCATGACGACCGCAGGAATCCAGCGCGGCCCGGGGGGCGGTGTGACTATCGTCTCGTCCGGATCCCTCGAGGATACGCCCCTCGCCGAGGTGATCCGCCGCATCGTGCTCGAGGAGCGAAGTGGAGAGCTCCGCGTCGCCGCTCCGCCGGCGGTGAAGACGATCTCTTTTGACCGAGGCTTCATCGTGTACGCCTCCAGCAATCTGGAAAGCGACGGCCTCGGGAAGCTGCTGATCGATTCGGGCCGCATCTCCAAGAACGAGCTTGCCCTGGTGGGCATGCTGACGAGGACGGGCAAGAAGTCTCTGCGCCAGTCTCTGGTGCAGGGCGGCATTGTCTCTGAGGAGGAACTCGGCCGCTACGTGGCAGTGCAGGTAAACGAGATCGTGCTTTCCTTGTTCTCCCTCGTGCGAGGGACGTACCGCTTCCATGAGGGACCGTGCACGACTCCTATAGATCTGATGGTCAGCCTCTCCGCCCACCGAATCTTGTTAGAGGGCATACGGAGGATGAGCAGCGGCAAGCTCATCCTCGGCGGCCTCCCCGCGCTCAAGAGTAAGGTAACGCTCGTCGATGAGCCTCCCTTCACGCTGGACGTCGACAAGCTTCGACCGATGGAAAAAGCGGTGCTGCGTTTGGCACATCACGGGTTATCGATCGGAAGGATCGTCAACACCATCGGCGAGGACAAGGGAAAAACACTTCGCGCCTGCTACTCGCTTTACGGCGCTGGGGTCTTGGAGCCAGTCACAAGCGATGCGCCAAGGCCGCGTCCCATCCAAGAGGAGACGGGCTCGTTCTTGGTTTCCGAAATCCTCCGAAAGGTTCAGCCGGTGGAGGACGGCGCGAGTCCACCTGCTGCCGCCGCGGTAACCGAGGCGGCGAACGCGCCGGTCCCGGCCATCCCAATGAGCGACGAGCCCCATCCGTCTACCGAGGAACCTCCACCCGACGAATTGCCCACGCTTGCGGCCCTCGAAGAGCAAGAACGGCAGAACCAAGAAGCGCCGGAGCAACAACAGGCCTCGGGGGGGCTTTCGCTCCTGATCGCAGCAGTCGGAGCTCTATGGTCCAGCCTCGTTGGATGGTTCGCCAATGCGATGGCTGCGTTTACGACATCGAGGCCTACCGATCAGTCGGCGCAGGTCGCTGACACGGATGAACCCAAAGCGGGCGACTTTGTTTCTTCGGAAGCCGAAGCGAGAGTTGCTGAGCTGGACCGCACGTCGCCGGCTCCCGAATCGAACGAGATGGCTCCGACCGTCGCTGCGGTTGGAGTACCGTCGTGGTCTATGATGGATACCCCCAGCGAAGAGGACTCGCCTCCCCCTACCAAAGAGACGGTCGACGACGGGATGGGAGTGCCCTCCTGGTCCATGAAGGACACGCCCAGCGAGGACGTAGCGAAACATGCCCCGAGTGCGTTCGTCGAAGAGCCCGACTACCAACACTCAGTAGTCGAAGGCCTAGGCGTCCCGAAATGGTCCCTCAAGGACGCTCCGGAAGAAGAGTCGATCCCCAAGCGCAGGAAAGAACCGACGCATCTAGAGCCGGAGCCACCAGTTTCGCTCGGAGTCGAAGACGAGGAGCCGCAGGCGCCGGTTCGCAGCTATCAACCTGACGATTCCTCTCCGATCCTCGAAGACGACCTCGTCGCGCTAGAACCGGAAGAAAATCCCGAACACTCGATGCTGGACGCAATCCCCTTGGAAGAGATCACCCGAGAAGAGGAAAGCCCCGAACTCTTGATCATGATCGACGAAGACGCTTTCGCGGATGTCCCGGAGTTCGGGCAGGACGTTGCGGCTCTTCCTCATGAGGAACCGTCTATACACATCGAAACGGAAGTCGACGAAACAGACCAAGTCGCCCCCGACATGGAAGTCACGGAAGTCGTCGAGGACGATGTGCCTACGTTCGAACGGGAACCTGCGTTCGAGGAGCAGCAGGTCTTTGCCGAAACGAGCGCCCCGCCGATGTCCATCGAGGGCGACGAGGACGACGAGGACGTCGAATTCGATTTCGAGCCGGTCACAGCCGAGTCGCAAGCTTCTAGCGCCGAGCCAAGCCAAGTCGTGGCGCGTTCCGCCCCGGTTGAGGCCCAGGCCCGCGTGTCCACGCCGACCTCGAAGGCAAGCCGCGTCGTCGCAAAAACACCTTCACCCGCTCAGGCGAAGGCTCCGGTGACCAAACGAACCAAGAAGCCTTCACCCCCCTCGAAGGCAAGCCGCGTGGTCGCAAAAACACCTCCACCCGCTCAGGCGAAGGCTCCGGTGGCCAAACGAACCAAGAAGCCTTCACCGCCCTCGAAGGCAAGCCGCGTCGTCGCAAAAACACCTTCACCCACTCAGACGAAGGCTCCGGTGGCCGAACGAACCAAGAAGCCTTCACCGCCAGCCCCCGAGAGGAAGGCTCCCCCTGAATCAACGCCCCCGACGCGACCCGCTCCGATAGAACCCACAGGCGACGGCGACGTGAGCGCTTCGCCGCCCCCGCAGCACAGCAGCCGCCCTAGCAACGAGGATGTCGTCGGAGCCGAGGTACGCCTTCTCCGTGACGTGAAGCTCCACTTCAAGGTGAGGGATTGGGCAGGAGCGGTTCCTCTGCTGGAAAGGTTGGTGGAGCTCTCCCCCGGCAACGCCCTTTACCGCGGAATGCTGGGTCGTGCGATGACGAGCCGGCCCGAGTTACGGAACAACGCAGAGAAGCACTTCGTCGAGGCACTTCGCCTGTCTCCGCAAAACCCTGAGCTCCACTATTGGCTCGGCCTCTATTACAAGTCGTTCGGTTTGGAATCTCGAGCCTTCAATGAATTTCGCACTACGCTGCGTATCAATCCACAACACGCAGGTGCCACGAAACAAATGGCCGCGGCCGGGAAACGTGGGACCAGTGGCGGCATGCTCAAGAAGCTCTTTGGCTAGCAAACGGTAGTACCTTTCCTCGCGTTCCTTATCCAAAGACTCCCCACGACAACCGCGTCGTGTAACCCCCCGGTAAGCTTGTGCTAAGCTTCAGTGGAAACTCTGTTCGGAAAGGCTGTCGATGCGCCGCGATTTCAAAGTGAAGGAACTATTCATAGCAAGTGCCCTGTTGATTGCCCCCTTATGGCTGGGCGGTGTCTATTCCGGAGTCGAGGGCGACATCCACCTAACGCACGGCGTTGCTAGTGGTGACGTGACCTCCCGTAGCGCCGTTATTTGGGCGCGGGCCAGTGCGCCCGGTGAAATGGTGGTGGATGTCGATACCGACTCCGCCTTCCCGAACCCGCGGCGATTTCGGTCGCGGAACTCGGAGCCAACCGATTTCACGGCTCAAGTGAGGCTCGAAGGCCTGCAGCCCGCCACTCGCTACCACTTCCGAGTTCACTTCGTCAACGCTTCAGGAGAACGTTCCTCGTGGGCAAACGGAACTCTCGAGACCGCACCGGACACAACAGCTGAGCTTCAAGCTCTTCGTTTCGTCGTCGTCGGAGATTTGGGCGGCCACGGCTATTGCCGTGACGAGGAAGATGGTTACCGCATCTTCGACCACCTGCGCGAACTGTCACCTCACTTCATCATCGCCAACGGTGACATGATCTACGCCGACACCGAGTGTCCCACCGAAGGACCGGAAGGGAGACGCAATGTTCCCGGAGAATTTTCGAGAATAGATTCGGCCAAAATCGATTGGACGAACCGGGACCAAATCCAAGAGCTCTATTGGAAACACTGGCGCTATCATCGTGCCGATCCTCACTTTCAGCGCTTCCTTGCGCAAACACCGATCTACGTGCAGTGGGACGACCACGAAGTGATCAACGATTTCGGAGCGCGCTGGCCTTTCTGGCCCCCCGATCAACACCGCGAGGGGTTCGCTAACGTGGTCGAGGCCGGCAGGAATGCCTTGTTTCATTACAATCCTATCGGGCGAGACTCCAACGAGCCGGAGCGTATCTATCGTTCTTTCCGATGGGGTAAGGACTTGGAGCTTTTCCTGATCGACGGTCGGTCCTATCGCGACGGTAATGTTCGACCCGACTCCGCCACTCACCCAAAGTCACTTCTGGGAGAGAAACAGTTCGCGTGGCTAAAGCAAGGCTTAGCCGCATCCGACGCAACGTGGAAAATCGTCAGCTCCGACGTTCCGCTTTCCGCACCGACGGGTTCCGACTCCGAGAACTACGGCAGGGATGGCTGGGCGAATGGAACCAGGAAGGATCTCTCGTCCCGCACCGGTTTCGAACGCGAGCTCTTGAACCTACTTGGCTATCTCGACACTTCCGATGTCGACAACCTAGTGTTTGTCGTCACTGATGTTCACGCCGCGCTCAGCATACGGTATGACGTGGACGCGAACGGTGATGGGGATCGGTTCGTCTTCCACGAGTTCATCAGCGGTCCGCTGATGGCGGGGAAACTTCTCGTCCCCCCCGAGCTCGACCCGACCCTACGACCGGTCCTCCTCTACGCCGAGGGAGACCTTTTCAATTTCGGGACCTACCGGCTGGAGAGGCGTCCCGACGGCAACGTACACTTCCTCGCTGAGGTCCGCGATGAGACCGGAGGCGTCCGCCCTGGCTCGTCGATCGACCTGTCGCCTGAGGGCCAGTAAAGGTTGGCCAAGAGTCGACCGCACCACACCAATTCGGCCTCGCCATATTGGCGGTTTGCCGGCCGCGGCGGATTTCGTTATTGTCAAGCATTATGCCGAAACCGCGAGGAACGGCCCGTTGACCTGCGTATCGACTTTGGTCAACGGTGGCCAACAACAGGAACGCGCGTTGCCTGCGGGTGTTGCAGACGCTGTGACTCAGGCGTTGAACGGTGGCGCGCTCCCAAGCGACGCCGCCCACCGACTCGCATTGTCTGAAAGCGATTCCCTACCGTCACTTTGTCGCGCCGCCGCCGAGCTTCGTGACCGAGGCAAGGGCCGCATCGTTACCTTCTCTCCCAAGGTTTTCATTCCTCTCACCCGACTTTGTCGAGACTTCTGCGGATATTGCACGTTTCGCCAATCTCCGCCCGAGTCCAAATCGCTCTTCATGACAATCGAAGAAGTCGTGGAGGTTGCCAAAGCTGGAAAACGTGCCGGCTGCACCGAGGCGCTCTTTACGCTGGGCGAGCGACCCGAGCAGCGCTATCCCGAAGCCAAGGCCTGGCTCCAAGGAGCGGGGTACCGGACGACGTTGGACTATGTTCGCGATGCCGCAGCAGTTGTCATCGAGGAAGTCGGACTCTTGCCTCATTTGAACCCGGGCACGATGAGCCGTCGAGAGTTGGCCTCGCTGCGTCCTGTGAGTGCATCCATGGGCATCATGCTCGAGAACGTTAGCCCACGCCTCACCGAACTGGGAGGTCCGCACCATCAAGCACCGAGCAAGTGGCCTCTTGCGCGCGTCAAGGCCCTGTCGCTCGCGGGCCAGGAGAAGGTGGCGTTCACCACTGGGCTCCTGGTAGGAATCGGTGAAACCCGTGCTGAAATCATCGACTCCCTCATTACGATCCGAGAGCTCCATGAGCGCTATGGCCACATCCAAGAGGTCATTATCCAGAACTTCCGGGCAAAACCGGACACGGCCATGAGCGACCACGCGCATGCCTCGACCGAAGCAACCCTGTGGACGGTGGCCGTAGCACGTTTGATTTTGGGCCCGGGGGCCAACATCCAGGTCCCACCCAACCTCAATCGAACCGACTACCCGACCTACTTGATGGCGGGCATCAACGACTGGGGTGGTGTGTCCCCGGTCACGATCGACTACGTGAACCCTGAAGCTCCCTGGCCTCACCTCGGCCATCTGCGAGCCCAAACCGAGAGGCTCGGTTTTCAGCTCAAACCGCGTTTGCCGCTTTACCCGGAGCTCGTGACAGGGGATGGACGCCTTATCCCTACCGACCTGAGCGATCGGGTCCGGGCGCACGCGGATGATGAGGGTTATGTAAGCGGAGGCATCGAGCGCTATGCACCTTCCGAATAGTCAAGGTTCGAACGGACAGTCCATGGACGCGATGCTGCAAGGCGTCGCGATCGACGTCGCCCGAGTGCTCGGGAAGGCGCTGGATGGTGGAGAACTGACGATCGACGAAACCGTTCTGCTGTTTCGGACCACCGGAGCCGAGCTGGACGCCACGGCGAAAACGGCCGATGAGTTACGTAGTCGAACGGTCGGTGATCTGGTGACCTACGTCGTCAATCGTAACATCAACTTTACCAACGTGTGCATCAAGCGCTGTGGATTCTGTGCCTTCAGTCGTGATTTTCGCCAAGAAGAAGGTTATCTCCTCCCCACCGAAGAGATCGTTCGACGCGCGAAGGAAGCGTGGGATCTCGGGGCGACCGAAGTCTGTATCCAGGCCGGCCTTCCCCCTCAAATGGAAGGGGACCTCTACATCAAGCTTACCCGAGCACTGAAGGAAGCGCTGCCTGGGCTGCATATCCACGGTTTCTCACCGGAGGAGGTCTTGTACGGTGCGGTTCGCTCCCGGGCATCGATTCGTGAGTACTTGCACGAGCTCAAGGAAGCTGGAGTAGGAAGCCTCCCGGGTACGTCGGCCGAGATCTTGGATCAAGATCTTCGAGACCTCATCTCTCCCGGCCGGATCCGCGCCGATCAATGGATCGATGTCATCACCACCGCTCACGAGCTCGGGATACCCACGACGTCGACCATCATGTACGGACACGTCGAGAACGAGGTGCACAAAGCGCGTCACCTCGCCCTGATCCGCGATCTTCAGAAAACGAGTGGCGGTTTCACCGAGTTCGTTCCCCTGAGCTTCATTCACACAGAAGCGCCCATGTTCACGCACGGCACCGTTCCAACGGTGAGGTCCGGAGCCTCCCGCGAGGAAGTGATCAAGATGCACGCCGTGGCCCGGATCGTGCTGAACAATTGGATACCGAATTTGCAAGTCTCATGGGTCAAAGAAGGACTGCCCACTAGCCAACTCCTCCTCACCGCGGGAGTGAACGACATGGGTGGCACTCTCATGAACGAGAGCATCTCCACCTCGGCGGGAGCGCCCTTCGGCCAGTTGGTGGCACCGCTCACCTTCCGGAAGCTGATTCGCGAGGCCGGCCGTGTCCCCGCCGAGCGCCATACCACGTACCGGATTCGACGAGTCTTTGCCGACCAAGAGAGTGCAGCGGCGTCCGACCCCTTGGATGAGATCGGACAGGACTCAGAAGAACGCCTCGGCTCGTATCAACGCCTAATCAAGATGGACCGCTTTCGTTATCAACATCCTCGCCGTAAGGCGGTTGCCCTCGCTGGTGGGCCTGGTAAGCCTGGTAAGCCTAGTAAGGATTTCCAGTGAGCTCGAACCAGATCCTCGCCTTTTCTGGAGGCGTCGGGGGCGCCAAGCTTGCGCTGGGGCTTACTCGGGTGCTCGGTCCCGAGCGATTGACCATCGTCGTGAACACCGGAGATGACGAAGAATTCTATGGCCTTCATGTGGCGCCGGATCTCGACACCGTGATGTATACGCTCGCCGGGGTGGTCAACGCCGAGACAGGTTGGGGTGTGGCAGGCGAATCGTTTCGATCCCTCGACATGTTGAAGCGTTACGGCGCACCAACTTGGTTTCAATTGGGGGACAAAGATCTCGCAACTCACATTCTTCGCAGACAGAGATTAGACGAAGGTCGCACGCTGTCGGAAGTAGCTGAAGAGCTCTGCCACCGATTGGGAATTCGTCATCGAGTCGTTCCCATGTCGGATCAACCGATCAGGAGCATCGTTGAGACCGATGAAGGAGACATTGCCTTCCAAAGTTACTTCGTGGAACGAAAATGTGAGCCGGTGATGAAGGGTCTGAGGTTCGAGGGAGCTCGAGATGCGACGCCGGCACCCGAGTTCGGTCGGGCGCTCCACGATGCGTCTACTCTGGTCTTCTGCCCCTCAAACCCATGGTTGAGTGTCGACCCGATACTATCCATACCAGGTGTCAGGAAGGCCGTCCAATCTTTCCCAGGTCGCCGTCTAGCAGTGAGTCCCATCGTTGGAGGCAAGGCTCTCAAGGGTCCAGCTGCCAAGATCATGTCTGAGCTCGGCTATGAAGTGAGTGCGGTAGGGATCGCCTCCTACTATCGAAACTTGGTCGACACTTTAGTGATAGATGAGGCCGACCGAGAGCTAGCCCCTTCCATCGAAGCGCTCGGTTTGTCGACTCACACAACTGGGACGGTGATGCGGACCCTAGAAGACAAGATTAGTCTGGCGCGAGAGATCTCCCGGATCGCGGACGTAGGCTAAGGAAAATGAACGTGGCGGTGACGATAGTGATTCCGGTGAAACCCTTGAACGAGGCAAAGAGCCGACTTGCATCGGTACTCGGCCCGGAGACTCGCCGGGAGCTGGTCACCGACATGCTGGGAAACGTCCTAACCGCTGCCAAGCAATCGAAGGCTAAAAGGATGTTGGTGGTCACCCGTGATTCGATGGTCGGGGCGATGGTCTCGGCCACCGGAGCGGAATGGACACCGGACCCCGCTACAACGCTCAACGGTAGCTTGCGGGAAGTCTTCCGCACTTGCTGGGCGAATGGAGAAACACCACTCTACCTGCCCGCCGATCTACCACGGCTGCGGGCGTCGGAGATTGACGGGATCCTCAGTACTTGGGACGGTGAGGATCAAATTGTTTTGTCCCCTTGCCACAAGGAGCAAGGAACGAATGCGCTATTGGTGCCGGCGACATGCGGATTTGAACCTCGACTAGGTGACGGAAGCTTTGCTCGGCACCTGGCGCGCGCATCAAGCTCCGGTATCGTAACCGAGGTTTACCGGGCCCCAGGTATAGCCTTCGACATCGACACACCCGAAGATCTCCTCACTCATCGCTACGCCGCCCGATCCCCTCAGGTTCACGCGCATTGAGCGCGGAACGCCCTTCCCTCGGCATCCTTCTCCCTACACGCGGACTGCTACTGAAAGGCGATCGACCTCTCAATGCGGAACTCGTCCTATCCCTAGCGCGGACCGCAGAGGACGCCGGCATCGATTCACTGTGGGTGGGTGACAGCCTGACGGCGAAACCTCGCCTCGAGCCCCTGACCACTCTCGCCGCGGTTGCGGCACGGACAACCCGCGTTCGTATCGGGACCTCGGTGCTCCTCGCGGCGCTTCGGCACCCAATCACCTCGGCGCACATCATCGGGACCTTGGATCTTCTCTCCGGCGGACGATTGAAGTTGGGAGCCGGGGTGGGCGGCGCCTTCGTTGACGCCCAGAAAAAGGAATGGCGAAACGTGGGGGTCGACCCCAAGGAGCGCACCGGGCGTTTGGAAGAATGGGTACAGATCGTGAAGCGGTTGACCCGGGGCGACACGGTGAGCTTTGAGGGCCGGCACTTTCAATTGGATGAAGTGTCGGTGCGGCCCCTTTCGCCACAGGACGGCGGCGTGCCGATTCTGCTGGCAACGCATTGGGCCACCGGCAACGCAAAACAGCAGCAGCGAGTGATTCGTTGGGCCGACGGCTACATCGGAATCAGTGACTCGCCTTCAGATTTCGCAAGGCTGACGGAACGATTGAGCGAGCTGTCGCAAGAGGCAGGCCGAGACTTCACCAAGATGGACTCGGCCTTCTACATGACGGTGAACCTCAACGAAGATGAGCGGCGAGCCGAAGAAGAAGCCGACAGCTTCATTCGCAATTACTACGGCCTGAACTTCTGGACGGACAAGTGGGGCCCTTTCGGCCACCCCGACAAAGTGGTGGAAAGGATCCGGGAGTACGCTGTCGCGGGAGCGAAGACGGTGGTCGTTCGCTTCGCCTCCCTGGAGCAGGAGCATCAGCTCGAAGTCTTCTTGGCACGAGTACTCCCGAGCGTCCGCGGCTCAAGGAGCTCGTGACTCGTCAAGCCACGGCTGAGCAAGAAAAAACCTAGACAGGATTACGGGATAACAGGATTGGCCCTCTTCATGTACGGTTTCTTTATCCTGTCATCCTGCTGGACCCGGATGAACTGGACCGCCTTCATCAAGCTTTTTTGTACCGCGAGGGGCGGAGAGCGTTTGTTGACTACATCGTTGAAAAACCCCCCTTTTTCTCTTTCTTGTTGGCAAAACTAACTTTCTTCTTGGGGTACGACACCTTATGGACCTATAGAACACCCTTTATCATGACCGGAATAGCCGTCAGCGTAGCCACGTATGTGCTGTCACGCCATTCTCGCCGGCCGAGAGGGTTGTGCATCGTCAAAACTGGTCCACCCATGAAATCAAGGACTTACGCTTCGCTTGCGTTCCGGTCCGAAGAAGGCGAAACTCCGCCGCGATGCTCCGCGTACTCATCTTTCAGCAAGTGACCGCGCTCAAGAAGGAGCGCCCGCACCCACTACTCGAGGACGTGGATCGAGCTTTCTGGGTTGCGCTCCGCGATACTGGGCGAGGATCTCCCGGCGAGGCCATCCAGGTCGGCCTCGGATTGATGCCGAGATCCGTCCGCTGATCCGCACGACGGCTCAGGACGGCTGGGGCGCGCCGCGTATCCACGCGGAGCTCACGAAGCTCGGTTTCGTCATCTCTGAGATCAAGGTGTCGCGATACCTGCCACGGCTTCCCGCCGAGCACGGCCGTCGTCACATCTTGCACTTCAACGCGACGTTCCACCCGGCCGCGGCGTGGATCATTCAGCAGCTACGTCAGGCGTGTCCCTACGTTACGTTTCCGGCTGCGTCCGGAGCCCCCCGATTCTTGACATCCCCGGCTACTGAATCCGCGACCCGCGTCATCCCGTCGCCGTCTCGGAGACGTCGACCTCACTTTAGTCGTCGCAATTGCTCTCACTGCGGCCGACCTGAGACAAACTATTTCTCGGAAGCGATCTAGATCATCCACCGACTCCTCGCCCGGTGCCATTCATGCCCAAAATCAGCACGTCATGAACCAAAGCCAACACGTCGTGGCCAAATTCGGCTTCTCATGGCAGAAAAACCCTTCTGACCGAAAACGTCCGCATTCTCCTTCACCCTGCGGACTCCCTACTCCTCCACATCGATCCTTCCGACGGGTACTGTCAAGTTGACGTTGCGCGAGCAAGCCGGGCGCCGCCGGAGTGACGTCTCCGTTCGAGTCACGCGGCGCACGTGACGGCGTCCCAAGTCGCGTCAGCGGCGCACCGAACGGCAAGACGAGCGCCAGCACCCGCATCCTTAAAAGCAGAGCACGCCTTGGTTCTAAAGGACGAAAAAAAATGGGTTCACCTTCCTCGAAAGGTAGAAATCGGGTAAGGCTTTGCGACCCAAAACTCGTCTTGACCAGCTATGGAGCTGGTTGCCACATCACAGCCCAACCCAGCTCTCGCCCTCTACAGGCCTCGACAGCCTCAAAACTCCACTCTGTATCAGCTTCTCGAGGCCTACTACGAAGATGTCAAGGCCTGTGGGAGGAGCGATTCGAAAAAAAATACGGCTTCTGGCGCGGCTTCGTCGAAGCTGTGGTGGCTCGTTACCTAGACTGCGGCGTTGCGGAAGCCGGCTTCGCCCGGCTCAAGTGCGATGACTGCGGAAGCGAGCGCTTGCTCACGCTCAGCTGCAAACAGAGAGGGCTCTGCCCGTCCTGCGACGCCAAACGCGCCGCTGCCTTTGCTGCTTTTCTCAAAGACGAACTGCTTTCAAACGTTGGCCATAGTCTGTGGACATTTACACTTCCCAAGATGCTCAGACCCTATTTCATGCGCCAGCGAGAGCTTCTGGGGGATCTGGCTCGCCTTGCTTATGAGACCATCAAGGAGTTGATGGCCGAAGCCGTCGGCGATCCCCACGCCCGTCCCGGAGTCGTTGTGGTCCCACAGACGTTGGGGAGTGTTGTGAACCAACATCCCCATGCCCACTGCCTCGCCTCTCGTGGAGTTTGGGATGCCCAAGGACAATGGACCCCTGTCCCTTACATCGATACCATCGCTGCGGAGAAGTTGTTTCGCCACAAGATCATTCGCTTGCTGAAGAGCAAAGACCTTTTGAGTGACGAACGCATAGAGCTACTCGATTCGTTCCGACATAGCGGCTTTTCGGTCGATGCATCGGTCACCGTTTGGCCTCAGGACACCGAAGGACTCGAACGCCTCTGCCGGTACCTACTTCGTTGCCCCCTCAGCCTGTCTCGCATTCACTGGACACCGGGCGCAAAAACGCTTTTCTACGAAGCGAAAGGCTCACATGACGACCCCCTCGCTTCTCATCCGCGAGGCGAGACCGTCGATGTCTTCGAGTTCTTGGCCCGAGTCCTCACGCAAATCCCCAAGCCTCGGCAACACGGCGTGCACTACATGGGCGCCTACTCCTCGAGAGCGCGCGCCTTTCGAAAAAGGAAAAACCGCCCTCTGCAGTCGCTCACCAGCCAACAAAACCCCAAAGCCAACTCTGAGCCGAACCTGTCCTCCAAAAAGCGTGCCGCGCTCAGAAAAAGATGGGCACAGCTCATCAAGCTCATCAGGCGCGTTCATCAGACCGATCCTCTTCAGTGCGACTGCGGAGGCACCTATCGCGTCATCGCCTTCATCACCGAGCAAAAGGTGATTCGGAAAATCTTGGCTCATCTCGAAAAAAGAAAAAGAAAAAGCGACTCCCGCCCGCCACCCGAGCCCTAGTCACTGGCTTCACACCACGCCACTTGTCCGTTACCCCGACACCAGACGGCCGGAGTGTTTCTTCAACACCCAACTCCCCCGGCGGGAGACACTTCTCAACCGCCTTGCCCCGTTTGCTCGAGTTCTGCTACCCTCACCAGGACTCACTCGGACTGCACAGCCCCATTCTGGTGGGGAAAATTCGCGGGCCGGCGCTCGGGAGCGTATGAATTTTCCTATCCTTCTGCGTGGTACTCTAACCGACGTCGAGAGGTTGACGATGCGTGATACGAATCATCGAGCGGCCCCATTGTTGCTGATTTCGGCTGCACTCTATCTTTTCGTTCTCCACGCCTCCGCCGGCGAAGCCAACGACTGGCCTTCGTTTCGCGGGGTGCGAGCCGCGGGCGTTGCGGACGGCACGAATCCTCCGGTCGAGTGGGATGTCGAGCAAGGCAGTCACATCGCCTGGAAAACGCCGGTTTCCGGAATGGCGCATTCGAGCCCGATCATTCGGGGCGAGCGCGTCTACTTGACCACGGCAATCTCGGCTCGAGCCGACACCGCGTTTCAGTTTCCGTTCGACGGGGAAATGGATCGGCGTACCGACCTCTCCGAGCATCAATTCCGTCTTCTCGCCCTCGATTTGAAGACCGGTTCCGTGGTCTGGGACGAGCTCGCGCTCGAAGCCGAGCCGCGGATCGCGCGTCATCCACATTCGAGCTACGCGGCCCCGACCCCCGCCACCGACGGCGAATACCTCGTCGCCTTCTTCGGCTCCGAAGGTCTCTACACGTTCGATCTCTCCGGGAAGCTTCTGTGGAAACGAGACCTGGGCCCCCTCGATCAGGGTTCGTTCGACGTGCCCGACTACACCTGGGGTTACGCGTCATCGCCCATCATCTACAAGAACCTCGCCATCGTTCAATGCGATCAGCAACAAGGCAGCTTCATCGCGGCGTTCGACCTCGCCACCGGCGAGGAAATCTGGCGCACCGAGCGTGACGCGCTTCCGTCGTGGTCTACACCCGGAATCTACGAAGGCGAGAGCGGCGCCGAGCTCGTCACCAACGGCACCGAGTACATTCGCGGTTACGACCCGCTCACTGGCGAAGAGCTGTGGCGGCTCGCGGGCACTTCCATGATCTCGGTGCCGACACCTTTTGTCGCTCACGACCTCATCTACGTCGCCACCGGATACCACCGGTACGTGCAACCGATCTACGCGATCCGGCCGGGCTCGCGCGGGGACATCACGTTGGCCGAAGGTGCCGCCTCGAACGACGCGATCGCTTGGAGCCAGCCAAAGGGCGCGCCGTATTTGACGACGCCGCTCGTTTACGGGGACTATTTCTACACCGTGGCCGGAAACGGGGTGCTGACGTGTTACCACGCACTAACCGGCGAGCGTGTCTATCAACAGCGCCTCGGAACAGGCGGCTATTTTAGCTCCTCGCCCGTTGCCGCCGACGGACGGGTTTACTTCGCGAACGAAGACGGCCAGGTGTTCGTGGTCCAAGCCGGTCCCGAGTTCGAGCTACTCGCCACGAACGAGATGGGCGAGGTCACCATGGCCACGCCGGCTCTCGCGCCTGGGTTGATTGTCTACCGCACGCTCCATAGCCTCGTCGCGATAGGCACCGCTCCCTAGATCACCGCCGGCGTGAGCGGCGGCGGACGATCCAACGATGAAGATAGTTCCATTCCGGCGTTCCCACGAGCCGCTAGACGAAATGTGATGTCGGACCGCTAACGCTGTCCGGAACGAGTGGAAACGACGGCTTCGGTTCACCGACTCGGTCGGCGGAACGCCTGTACCGCTCCATCTTGTCTTTGCCGTAGTCCATCTCCGCCATGTAGAGATTGTGCGGGGCGCACAAAAGCCTGACATTGTCGGCACTTCGATCGCCGCCGAGCCCGTGGGGATCGTGGTGATGGAATTGCAACCCTCGGCGCTCGGGACATCGTCTACCGCCGCTGGTCTCAAACGTACATTGAGCCTGATCACGCGCCCACACGAAGCGCCTCACCGGAGCGGGAATTCCGCGCCCGCCCGGCGACGTGTCGGCATCTTCGAGGCTCTTTCTTGGATTTTTGACTGTGCCGAGACGCTTGGCCTCGAGCCGTTCGAGTTTCTCCGTCACGGACGTTTCGAGCATGGAAGCGAGGTCGGCACCCGGCATGAGCGCCGCGAGCCGTTGGAGCTTGTCGTGAAGCTCCGCGATGCCCAGAAAAAGGAATGGCGAAACGTGGGGGTCGACCCCAAGGAGCGCACCGGGCGTTTGGAAGAATGGGTACAGATCGTGAAGCGGTTGACCCGGGGCGACACAGTGAGCTTTGAGGGCCGGCACTTTCAATTGGATGACGTGTCGGTGCGGCCGCCCTCGCCACAGGACGGCGGTGTACCGATTCTACTAGCGACGCATTGGGCGACAGGCAACGAAAAGCAGCAGCAGCGAGTGATTCGTTGGGCCGACGGTTACATTGGAATTAGTGACTCGCCCTCCGACTTCGCCAAACTGAGCGAGCGACTTCACGAGCTGGCCAGCGAGAACGGCCGTGACTTCGACTCCATGGACTCCGTCTTCTATATGACGGTGAATCTCAACGACGATGAGCGGCGAGCCGAAGAAGAAGCCGACAGCTTCATTCGCAATTACTACGGCCTCAACTTCTGGAAGGACAAGTGGGGACCTTTCGGCCATCCCGACAAAGTCGCAAAAACAATCCGGGAGTACGCGGCGGCCGGCGCTAAAACGGTGGTCGTTCGCTTCGCATCTGCAGAACAGGAGCAGCAGCTCGAAATCTTTCTGGGACGCGTGCTTCCGAGCGTCCGCTGACCGCAAGGCTACTGAATATAGCCGAGAGCCTTCAGTTGCTCCAGTATCTCTTCACGCCCCTCGGTTATCGCCTCCTCGTCACTAGAAAGCGAGGTATCGATGTCGGCATAGCGAGGTGGGTGGGCCTCCAGCCAAGAGGCTTCGAAGATTTGTGGCAACAACTTCCCATCCATATCCAGCGGGATGGGGGCGCCGAACATATGAAGAAGGGTAGGCGCAATGTCCAGCACCGAGGCACCGCTAAACGTCGCTCCCTCGCGAATGCCCGGACCGGCGGCGACGAATATCCCGTAGGGCGCGTGATGTCCTCCACCTGAAATAGGTTGCTCACCGTGGGCGGACACGACGAGAATCGTGGCATTACGTGGCAATCGCTCCAGAAGTTGGCCGAGCCAGTGGTCCATCTGCATGTACGTCTGATCCACGGCTGCCCGAACAGAGGGTGCGCAACCTTCCCGGAGAGGCGCACCGTGTCGCCAGTGTAGCGTCACGTGGCTGACCACGTCGATACCCCGGAAGTACACGGAGAAAAGGCCTCGCTCCATCGTCGGCAACAGCTGGCGTGCGATGTTCAAGTAGTACTCGTCCTGCAGCAGGATCTTCGCGACGCCGGTCCTGTCCTGCAAAAGGGACGGATCACAGTCCGACAGGTGGAGCCTCTCCAGGATCGAGTCAGCCTCTCGCGAATGAGGCGCCAAGGGTGAGAGCTCGGCTGCGAGCTCAGGCGGCCAGGTCAATTCCGACCGACCCTGACGCTTGTACTTCATTCCCATTCGCGAGGACACGAGGAAACCATTGACCTCCCGTGCTGGGAAAGTTCCCCAGTGCCCCACGATGCCCACCGGATGCCCGATATCACCGAGCAGAGTCCAGTAAGGCATCGCCCGCCAATGAGTGCTCTGGATCTCGGTTACTTGCCCGCGAGGCATGTAAAAACCACGGCCGAGAGAAAAGCGCTGGTGAACGGGATCCAGGAAAAAAACTTCCGCGCCGCGATCGTCGACGACTCTCAGAGAAGCTAGCTCACAGGCCAGCTGGCGCCGATCGGTGGAATCGCTGCGCTCGGCCGGTCGGCTTTGACGAGAGAAGACGAAGACGAGCTCGTTCCTCACCGGCCGTAGAGATTCTTCCGGGATCGAAACCGAAAAGTCTTCCCATTTGACCGGGACTGAGATGGATTGCAACGGTTTCTCGTTCAAGAACAGTTGAACGAATTGCTCTCCGTTGGGTGCATAAGAGTGAAGCCTTAATTGCAACGTCAGGGGTCGTCGGCCGGGCAGATCCGGCAGGGTCAGGGTCGCTCGCGGCGGGCTTGCTTCCGAGCCCATCCACACCTTCGAAGTACCACGAACGGGCAAGACGAAATCACGGACGCCATGTTTCTCCGGAACCTTGCCGGTGGCGATCGAAGTCCAAAGAATAGCTGAATGAAACCCCCGACGAGTGCTCTCATTCATGATGCGCCGCGCGGGGAGCGACCGTAGCGGGCCGTAGGTCCCGGAACGAATCAGCTTCTCGAAGGCAGGCAACCGGTGGGCCGAACGAAGGTCGTCGATGACACTTGGAGTCGCGCCGTCGAGGCAGACGAGCAGCACGAAGGGCGATTCATCGTCGGTCCGCCAGCATGCGGCCGCCATCATCACGGCGAGCACTAAAGCGCTCGCAATCCGAAACCGCGTCACAAGACTAATGACACTAACACGTGAAGCCGGCGAATTCGGGCCACAGGTATACCGGTCAAACTTCCAGAAGGGTGAGAAGCGCTCCGAACCCTGCGCTCACTGGGCTACATCCAGTGATGGGCATTTCCCGCCTTCATATATAATGAGGCCTCGTTCGAGGTCTCGGGGTCTTATGGGAAGCTCATCCGATTCGTTCATCCTTCACGATCTTCGGGTAACGGTTGCGGAGATCCGAGGCCGGTCGGTTTGCGGCCTCAAGGTGGGGGACTATTTCGAAGTTCGCAACAGCAGTCAGGTGGTGATCCCACCAGATAGGCACTTTTGCATGTTCGCGCTGGCGGCGGTACTTCCCTTATTGCCCGCCAAGCAGCGTGAGCTCCATGAGAACGATTGGTTGACCGAGGACAGTCTAGTAGCCTGCCCGGATCCGGAAGAGCAGCTCATCATGAAGATCGAGCGCATCGCACCGGTGACGCTGCGAAAGAGCGATTTGACTTGAATTAGTGCGCGTGGGGCCCCACCCCCACGCGCTGGCCCTCGCTCTTTCATCAATGGCGTTCGGGCCCCACCCCCAACGCCAGATGCTCCGTCGACTTCGCGACTCCGCATCGGCTCAAGGCTGCGCTCGGGCCTAAAACCACGGCCGGGTTCCCTTGGCTTCCGCAATCCGTGAGCCAATTCCTCCCGGCCGGCGGGCCATCCGGCCCGTTTGTTTAACTTTTAAAAGCCGGGAGCACTTCGTCCCCAAGCAAGCGAACCGCTTCCGCCTCGTTCTCACCGTGCGGAGTTCCAAACTCGAAGACGTCGACGCCGGCGTCGAAGAGCTCCTCCATGCGCCGAACGATGTCTGCTGGTGTCCCGAAACAGCTGAAGCGTCGAAGGGTATCGTCCGAAATGGCCCGAGCCGCTCCTTCGAAGTCTCCACTCAACATCCCTCGCTCTACGGCCTCGATCTCTTCCGGAGACGGCGAATAGGTCGGATCCAGTCTTCCGATCGCGGAAACGTAAGTCGCGACTCGGTGTCGTGCGATGGTTTCGGCACGTTTGCGGTCTCGATCCACGACGGTCACCGCACCGAAAATCATGCGAACCTCCGAAGGGTCACGCCCCGCCGGCTTCGTTCCGGCATCGATATAGCCGCGAAACGTCTTCGCCGCCTCGGGATTCACCGACCCGCCTATCTTGACCATGTCTGCGATCTTACCGGCCAGCGCGGAGGTCTTTTCCCCCCACGTGCCGAGCAGAACGGGAACGCGACGACCGGGGATCGGAAAACGTAGGTAAGCCTCGGGCCCCAGACGAAAGACGGAACCTTCATAGGGCTGGTGCTCGTGTTCGCCAGCCAACAAGGTCTGCACCGCCTCGACCATCTCGCGAATCGCGGTCAAGGGGCGAGGCTGGGGAACTCCGATATGCTCGAAAAAGGCCCCCTTCCCTACCCCCAGATAGGCTCGGCCGCCGCTAGCTTCATCCAGCAGAGCCAAGTTGGCTGCAATCTGAACCGGGTGGTTGAGATACGGGTTCACCACTCCCGGCCCTAGAAGCGAGTGTCGAGTGCTCTGAGCGAGCTGGAACAGGGCGCCCCAGGGTGGCTGATACAGGAGATCGTCGTAGACGGAAATCGTCTCGAATCGATAGGACTCGACCAGTTTGCCGAGCTCAGCGTAATCGGCGAGCCTCTTATCAGCGAGAAACGAAATCCCCAGCCGTCCCATCTATTTCCAACTCCGAGTGTCCGTGCAATGCATTGGTTAAGACCGTTCAAGCCAAGTTGGCTTGAAGACCAGGAGGTAACTGAGCTCCATGAGTTCGTTTATCGGTGTCCCTGGTGTCTGGCGTCGTCCACAGCAGCAGCCACGTCAAATGACGCCCGATCACCCAATTTATCTATTGAGGAAATGCCGAGGGCGGTGTGTCTTGGTAGCCTTCGCCTTCGAGTGCCTCCATGAATGCCACTAAGGCGTCGACCTCTTCATCTTTCAAATCGAGTGGCTCAATTTTCGGATCCAGGTGAGGGTTCGGGTGACCGCCCTCATTGTAAAGCTCGACGACCTCTCGAAGTGTGGCCACCGATCCGTCGTGCATGTAGGGAGCGTGTTTCGTCACCTCCCGCACGCTCGGTGTCTTGAAGGCACCCAAGTCTTTATCCTCTTTCGTCACCACGTAGCGGCCTTCGTCGAAGAACGACTTGGTTTCGGGGTTCCAACCGACACCAAGGTTGTGGAACGTGCTGTCGGTGAGGTTCTGTCCCAGATGACACTGGTTGCAGCTGGCCTTACCGAAAAAGAGATGGTCGCCCAGCTTGACTTGGTCCGACACGGCGTCTTTCTCGCGCCCAACCTTCCAGCGATCCCAGGGAGAATTCCCGCTCAGGCGCGTCCTCTCGTAGTCGGCGATCGCCTTGGCGACACGCTCTGCGGTGACCTCAGAGCTGCCAAAAGCTTCCTCTAAGTACTTGCCATAGCCTTCGATCCCCGAGAGGGTGCTCAACATCCCATCGATCGTATGACCCATCTCTATCGGATTCTCGACCGGCCCCAGAGCCTGCTCTTCGAGAGAGCCGGCTCGACCGTCCCAGAAGAAGTTTGGGTAGAGCGTCCAGGCCAGGTTGAACGCGGGTGGTGCCTTGCGTCCGCCCTTCTGCCCGCCGATACCGGTCGATACAGGCGTGGGTTCGGAAAAAGCGTTCTCCGGTCGGTGGCACGTGGCACAGGAAATCGTATTGTCTTTGGACAGACGGGTGTCAAAGAAAAGCCATCGACCCAGACGAACACGCTCCGGGGTCGGCGGCTCTTCGAGATCCGCGAAGCTCGCGTCGATTCCCAACGGTGGCTCTGGAAGCGGCACCACCGGATTGGCAGCTTCCCACTCCGGCGTACGCTCCGCGCATCCGGCAACGAGACCGGAAGCTAGAATCAGAACTGCTGTACAACGCATCCTCTGAATCATCAGAAGCTCCAATAACAGTGCCGGCCACTATGAGATCCTTACCGGCCCCGCTTGGCGAAGCCGAGACCGTAGCACGGGCGTAGAAAAACTGTCAACAATCCACGCCTCTTCATTCTCCTCCAACACGCGTACTTCCCCCAAATCAAATCGCACTCGGACCCACCCACTCGGTCCTGGACTCGCGGGGGGTTTGGTTGTAGAGTTCCCACCTTACTGAGGAGGAAGTCATGTTCCATCGTGTATCAGGAAAGACTTTGATCGCCAGTTTGCTCCTGGCGGGGCTTATCGGCTGTGAACAGGCAACCCCGCCGCCCGCCGGTGAAGCATCGAACACCGCTGCGTTTGTCGGTGCCACCATCATCGACGGGTCGGGCGCTGAGCCAATCGAGAACGGAGTCCTCGTCGTACGCAACGGCAAGATCACAGCGGTCGGTGATGTCGATACGACGGTTCCCGACGGTGCGGAGCGAATCGACTTGTCCGGCAAGACCATCATCCCCGGAATCATCGTCACTCACGGGCATGTCGGACAAACCAAAGGACTCGAGTCCGGCCCCGAGAACTATACCAAGGAGAACGTGTTGGACCAGCTTGGCCGCTACGCGCGCTATGGGGTCACAACCGTGGTGAGTTTGGGGGGCGATCTGGAGCCCGGATTCCGGCTCAACGACGCACAAGAGACCGCCGACCTCGATCGAGCCAGACTCTACACCGCCGGGTCGGCACTCGCCGGACAAACCGCCGATGAGGCGGTAGCGCTAGTCGACGAGAAGGCCGACATGGGTGTGGACTTCATCAAGCTGCGAGTTGATGACAATCTCGGCACGATCGAAAAAGCATCACCGGAGTTCTACCAGGCTGCGATCAAGCGCGCTCACGAGCGCGGCTTGAAGGTCACGGCGCACCTCTACTACTTGGAAGATGCGAAGGGTCTTCTCAACGCCGACGTGGATTTCATCGCTCACAGCGTAAGAGATCAGGAAGTAGACGATGAGCTGATCAGTCTAATGAAGGAACGCAACGTCTGCCTCACACCCACCCTCACTCGGGAGATGGTGAGTTTCGTTTACGAGGACGTCCCAGAGTTTTTCGAGGACCCTTTCTTCTTGAAGGAAGTAGACCCCGACATCATCGAACAACTGAAAGACCCCGCGCGGCAGCAACGCGTCCGCGACAGCAAGGCGGCTCAAGCTTACAAGCAAGCACTGGTCGTGGCTTCCAAGAACGTCAATACCTTGGCCGACAACGGGGTCACAGTAGCCTTCGGCACCGACAGTGGTCCGCCGTCTCGTTTCCAGGGCTACTTCGAGCACTTAGAGATGGAGCTCATGGCCGAGGCCGGGCTTGCGCCGATGCAAGTTCTGAGCGCTGCAAGCGGCAACGCAGCACGCTGTCTCGGGCTCGACGGTCTGGGCACGCTCTCGGCAGGAAACTGGGCCGACTTTGTGGTTCTCAACAAGGACCCGCTAGCCGACATCAAAAACACGCGGAGCGTCGAGTCAGTTTGGATCGCGGGGAATGAGGTGCCGGGCCGTGAGGAGGCCGATAGCCCAGAAACGGAGTAGCGAAACGCCCTACTGAAGAAGAGTCTCTTCGACAAGGGCTTCCGGTAGATTCACGGGATGGCCGAAGTACACGACGTTGCCCTTTCGATCGATCAAAACGCATCGGGGGATGGCTCGTACCCCATAGCTTTGAACAACGTTTGCCTGGAAATTTCCCTGGTCGAACAGGAATAGAAAACTAAAGCCGCCATCGTCGATGTAGCCCAAAACGTCTTTGCTCGGCCCCTCGATGTTGACACCAATGACCTCTAGGCCTTGTTGCTGAAATCTCTGATAGAGCTTCTCCACTGTGGGCATCGAAGAACGACAAGGACCACACCATGTCGCCCAAAAGTCGACGAGGACGGTCTTGCCACGGAAATCGGAAAGAGACACTCTACGACCGTGGCGATCTTCGAGCGCAAACGGCGGAGCGGGCGACCTCGTAGCGACGCTTCCTCGTGGTCTCGCAGGGATGAGGTCTCCAGTTTCAAGGGAGGAACCCTCTCGGACCATGTCGGCGGTAGAGGGCTCTGTCACCCCGGCGGCGGTGCTCTCGATGTCCTCGTCGGTCAAGGTCAGGACCGAGGCACCGCTGTTTTGTTTGCGGCGCTCCTTTTCCTTCTTCGCAACCTCGCCGAGCGATTGCCCGAGAACCAAAGCCGGAAGGAGCGAGAAAAGAGCCCCCGCGAGAACGCGCTTAAACATTCGATCTCCTATTTTCAGGGAACACTACGATCTTAACATGGGGTCCGAGGTCCTTCAACGCTACCTGCGACCGGTCACGAGAAGACCTTCTAATGACTGAACTTGATGGAATTCGCGATCAACTGCGAAGGGCCTTTCGGGGCGACGCATGGCACGGACAATCCCTTCAAGAGCTACTGGAAGGGGTTAGCGCTCGACGGGCAATGTCCCGTCCCATCACGAACGGGCACACGATTTGGGAGCTCGTGCTCCACATCACGGCCTGGACCGATATCCCTCGCCGTCGGATGGAGGGAGATCCCGTCGCCGATCCGTCGGTTGAACAAGACTGGCCTCCGGTGACCGCTTCCGATGAGCCTAAGTGGCAGGCAACGATCCAAAAACTCCAGCTTGCTCACGACCAGCTCCAAGAGGCGCTGGCCCGCTTCCCCGGGACCCGACTCTCCGAGATCGTTCCTGGCCGGAATCACTCTTTCTTTGTGATGTTGCACGGGGTCGTCCAGCATGGGTTGTACCATGCCGGCCAGATTGCTATGCTTAAGAAGGCAAAGGCATAGCTCGCTTTTGACTTGGACGCCCGCCGCTAAGGCTCACGACATAACCGCAAAGCGACGAAAAAACTGCGCGCGGGTCGGACTGCGCGTTGCCGGTGGCGACTGGGCGTCCGGAGGAAGGAGACATCGCAATGACCACCGAACTGAAGAAGGGGCTCACCTTCGACGATGTCCTCATCGAACCGCGTCGCTCCCGGGTGAGAAGTCGCAAGGAGGTGGAGACGCGCACTCAGTTCTCTCGCCACATCGATCTCAATGTCCCCATCGTCAGTGCCAACATGGAAACGGTGACCGAGGCGGACATGGCCATCGCCGTCGCGAGGGACGGCGGCATCGGCGTGATCCACCGTTTCATGCCCATCGCCGAAGAAGTCGAGCAAGTCGCGCGCGTCAAGCGATCGGAGAACCTGGTCATCGAGCACCCGTACACGATATCCCCGCAGCAACGCTTGGCAGAAGCTCGTGAGATCATGGAGGCTCGAGGCGTCACTTCGTTGCTCGTGACGACCGAGGCCGGCAACCTCGCCGGAATCCTCACCCATCGCGACATCCTTTTCGTCGAGGAAGACTCGCGGCTCGTCTCGGACCTGATGACACCTGCGGCCAAGGTTGTCACTACACATGCAAGGGTGACCGTGGATGAAGCAAAGAAACTCTTTCTCGAACACAAAGTCGAGAAGTTTCCGATCGTCGACGACAAGGGTCGCCTACTCGGTCTCATTACTATCGCCGACATCATCAAACGCGCCCGTTACCCGATGTCGACCAAGGATGCCAAGGGACGCCTTCGCGTCGCCGCTGCGGTGGGAGTACGCGCGGATTACCTCGAAAGGGCCCAGGCACTCGCCGATTCGGGAGTCGACGCACTGGTCGTCGACGTAGCGCACGGTCACTCCGATCAAGCGATCGACGTAGCAGAACAAATCCGGAAGAAGCTTGGCGACATCGAGCTCGTCGTCGGGAACGTCGCCACCGCACGAGCGGTTCGTGATCTCATCGGGCTCGATGTGGATGCGATCAAAGTTGGAATAGGGCCGGGCTCGATCTGTGTGACCCGAATCGTCACCGGCTCGGGCGTTCCGCAGTTCTCGGCAGTTCAGGAATGTTCTCGCGAGGCGAACAAGCGTGGCGTCCCCATCATCGCCGACGGAGGCATCAGAAGCTCGGGCGACCTCACCAAAGCGATTGCCGCCGGTGCCTCGAGCGCCATGCTCGGCAGCATGTTGGCCGGCACAGAAGAGAGCCCTGGAGTCATGGTGATGCGCGGCGGACTCCGACACAAGGTCTGCTGGGGTAGTGCATCCTTTCGCGCTCAATGGGCGGGGCGAGGAGATTCACAACAGGATCCCGAGGAGCTTGCGGAAGTCGTGCCCGAAGGAGTCGAAGCGGTGGTTCCTTACAAAGGTCTCGTCTCCGAGGTAATCCACCAACTGGTGGGAGGACTACGCTCGGGAATCAGTTATGCAGGGGGAAGGAACATCAAAGAGCTTCGAGAGAATGCTTCCTTCATTCAAGTCACTCCGGCGGGACTGAAAGAGGGACACACCCACGACGTCGAGCTGATTAAGTAACCAACGGGCCAGAGGCCCGTCGGCCGCGAGGAATTGCCGAAGTAGAATGCGGAGGGCAAGGGAAGCGGCCGGGTTTTCGGCGCGAGCACAGCCCTGCGCCGATGCGCAGTCGCCAAGTCGACGAAGCATCGAGGCTTGGGGGTGGGGCCCCAAGCCATTGATCCATTCCCGCACTAGCTGCCTTCGGCCTGCTCCAGCTGGGGAATCAGTATCTCGAGCACCCGGGAGTGGCCGGGCGCCAGCACCAACGCTCGCTCATAAGCGGCTCGCGCTTCTCCCAGCTCTCCTTTTTGAGCCAGGACGAACCCGAGCCAAGTCTGAACCTCTACCCTCCCCCAATTTGGCCAGGGTTGGTCCGGTGGTTGCTTCTCGAAAAGTGCCTCCGCGCGGCGAAGCTCGGAAAGCGCTTTGTCGTTGCCGCCGCCGAAAAAACGCGGCTTGTAGAAACTCGCTACCGCCCGGTTCAGAACGACTCTCGGGTTTTCCGGTGCCAATTTGGCGGCTCGGCCAAGTGCACCCTGCGCTTTGCGCCCCAGCGTGAGTTTTCCCCAGACGTTTGCGATTTGGCCACCATAACTTGCTCGCAGAGTAGCGCAAGCGCTCGCCGAGCGACTGTGAGGAAATCCACAACTTTCCTCAGCCCGCGCTCTAGGGCGCGGCGAGGACCAGAGCAGCGTTCGTTCCGCCGAACCCAAACGAATTCGAAAGCGCCAGCCGAAGTTTCCGCGAGGTGGGAACCAGGACCGGAGGATAATCCTCGAACTCGGGATCGAGTGGCTCCGCATTCACCGACGGAGCGATCCACCCTTCTCGAAGCATGGCAAGGGTGAAGATGGCTTCGATGGTGCCGGCGGCAGAGACGGGGTGCCCGGTGTAGCCTTTGGTGGACGAATAAGGCAGGCGTCGACCGTCAAAGATCTTGCGCATCGCTCGCACCTCGGCCGTGTCACCCAGGGGCGTGGACGTCGCGTGCGTGTTGATATAATCGATCTCCTCGGGAGCCACACCGGCATGTTCGAGCGCTCGCCGCATCGCGAGCACAGCACCGTCCGCCGAGGGCGCCACCATCTCGCGCGAACCGTCCGACGACATGCCGTACCCCCGTAGGACACCGAGGATGGGCGCGCCACGTCGCGTCGCGGACTCTCGTGTCTCGAGAACAACCAGGCCCGCGCCCTCGGAGAAAATGAAACCGGCTCGATCGGCGGCGTAGGGGCGCGATGCGCGCTCTGGGTGGTCGTTATCCTGACCGTTGTATGCGCGCATCGAGTCGAAACCGGCAAAGAAGTGAATATCGGCTACCTCCACACCGCCTGCGATAGCGCTTTCGACCCGACCTTGCTCGATGAGCTCGGCTGCAAGTAGAACGTTATAGGCTCCGCCCGCGCAGGCGGCGGTCGCGGAAAAGGAAGGGCCAGTAGTGCCCAGGAACATTGCCAGGTTCGCCGAGACCGTTGAAGCCATCAAACGTGGAATGATCGTCGGCGACACTCTTTTCGCATTCTTGGTCTTCGCGAGCTTGTTGTGGATCTCCACATGCGCGTCCACGTCGCCGGTCCCGCTTCCTACTACGACAGCTAGCTCGCCGCGCTCGACCCCGGATTGCTCGAGCGCAATCTGTGCGGCACGGGCCGCCATGAGAGCCGCCCTTCCCATGAAGCGCGCCTGCTGCTTGTTGATCCCGAGGCTCGCGGGAGAAAGGTCGTTCGGGTACACCCCGATCAATTGGCATCGGGCACCGTATTCGACCGCCGGCGGCCAACGCGTAAACGGCGTCGCCCTTCCCTCTCGTAGCGCAGCTTCTATAGCCGGCAAGTCGTCGCCCATATGACAGCAGACGCCTCCCCCGGTAATCACGACTTCACGCGATGGGTCTCTCATCTCTTTCTACATCCCAACTGGGCACAACTGCGACACGAAAACCCGTTGAAGCTAATAGGGAGCTTGGCGAAGTCCGGTCTACGGCTCGATGCTAATCGGAACCACTTGATAGTCCACAGCGGCAGCGAAGACTGCGGTTCCGACGGTGATCGAGTGAACTCCCTGTAGTCCGTTGCTAGGGGTAACGGTGACCAAACCGGTGTCGAAATCAACCGTGTAGTCGAGATCCGCATGCGCTCTAGCCGGCACCGGAAGTCCGTTGGAATCGAGTTCGGTCTCGTCGAGAAAGAACGCTGCGTCTCCCTCCACATCGATCGCCCTCAGTTGCAAGGTCACCGGTGTATCGACTTTGGTCGAAACAGGAGGGATATCCGCCAGAAACGGATTGCTGTCCTCCGTGTCCGGTGAGACAGTCACCAGAAAAGCCCGACTAACCTGGGCTCCATCCGAGCTGGTCGCGGTGGCCGTGACGGTGGCTTGACCGCTCGTCCCCTCGGTCGCCGCGAGCATGAGGACAGCGTTCTGATTGTCCTTGAAGATCCGCACGGATTGCATGACGACATCCGTGATGGGACGATCACCGGTGCCGACGGGAACGAAGCTGATCGCGTCCCGCACGTCTTCGCCCTCCACCAACAAACCAAAGATCGAATGGTTGAAATCGAGGTGCCGTGGGGCTCCTTCGGTAATGAAAAACTGCGAGTCGTTCGTGTCGTCGTCCGTTTTCGCCATCGAGAGGAGCCCGGTTCGGTTGTGCTGCAGATCGACGTGGAACTGATCGTCGAAAGGACCCAGCGTCGAGCCGCCGGTACCGATTCCGGTGGGGTCACCGCCCTGGATGATGAAGTTATCGATCACACGATGAAAAATAAGACCATTGTAGAAGCCGCTCTCGGCCAACCTGGTGATCTGGCGAGTCGCCCGAGGCGCCCGCTTCTCAAAAAGCTCGAAAACCATATCGCCGAAGCCCGCCACGTTGATCCTCATGCTACGGTTCCCCTTGGTGACGGAGGTAGAAACGAGCTCACTATTGCTGGTGGCGGTGAAAGACAATGCCTGACCGCTCGGCTCAAACCCGTCGAGCGGAATATGGAGAGGCGAGCCAGATAGCAGTGTGACGTCGGCGATGGGCTGGAGAGACGGAGCCTGGGCGGAGGCGAGTGCCGCGGTGCCGAATACAAACGCAAGTAATACCAAGTGTTGGAATTGTGTCTTCATTGGTGTGTCTTTCCCTAGTCCTGAGCGGCGGTATCGGCCGCGGCCGTCAACGAAGTATAGCACTTACCACTAACTGACTATTTTGTAGCGGATTACGGCAAGAATCGCAAGCGCCTTGCCTCCCGAATGAAGTGTTCTAACCTGATCGACGCTGTCGGTCAAGCAGAATTCCTACCACTCTTCTACTCGACACACGCGCCGACTGGTGATAAAAGGGCATTTCACTTTCCAACCGGAGGAGACGAAATCATGCGCAATTTAATCTTTTTCATAACTCTTGTTTCATTCGTGGGCTGCCAGCCGGCAGAGGAAGCTGCGTCGGACGCGGCAACGGAAGAAGCAGCCCCGGCCACCGATTCCACGGACCCGACGGTGTCCGAGCCCAACAATTACAAGGTCGTGTTCGAGAACGATCGCGTGCGAGCGGTGCGAATCACGTACGCCGCCGGCGAAGAAACCGGAATGCACTCGCATCCCGCGTCGGTTTCGGTCTTTCTGACGGACGCCGAAGGCGTACTTGCCATGGAGGACGGGAGTGAACAGGAGTTCAACAGCAAGGCCGGAGACTCGATGTGGATGGACGCGCAGAGCCACCAGCCGAAAGCCAAGACGGACTTCGAGCTGATCCAGATCGAGCTCAAAGGCAGCGGGTCCGGAGCCGACGATGCGTCCGGAGAGTCGATGGATGCGACCGTTGTGGAGCCCAATCACTACAGGACGGTTTTGGAAAACGACAACGTGCGAGTCGTCAAGATTACCTATGCCGCTAACGATGAGGCGGCTCTTCACTCACATCCGAACGCGGTCTTGGTTTCTCTGTCCGACGGCGAGTCGGAGCTTATCCTGGAGGACGGGACGAAACGGGAGGCCAACTTCAAGGCCGGTAGTGCGGTGTGGGCCCCGGCGGAGACTCATCATGGGAAGGCCCATACAGCGTTGGACATGATCTTGGTCGAGCTCAAGTAACGAAGTCTGTTCTTTCTGGGAGAGGAGCTAGGCAGCTCCTCTCCCTCACTCTGCGACGCAATAACCACCGTTTTTCTCCTCGACTCGTCCCTCTTCTTGCAGCTTGATGAGCCCCGAGGTTAGCGAGCGACCCGCCATCTCCCACATTTTCTTATCCACGTCGATGTAGACCTTGCTCACCAGCTCCTCGACAGATTGCGGCTCACTGGAAAGCGCGGCCAACAGTTGATTCTCCCTTTGCTGACGGTGACGAAGCTGCGCCCGAATCGCCTTTCTTCCTTCGCGGGTGGGAGGCCCGTGTCCCGGATAGACGGTCCCCTGCGCCACCGACTCCAAAAACTCGAGAGATTCCAAATAGGTCGCGAGGTGACCGTCGCTGGGATCGATCAAGATGGAGGACAGCGTCGACAGCAGATCTCCTACGATCAGTGTTTGGTAGCGACTCTCTTGAAACGCGAGATGGCCCGGCGCATGCCCCGGCACGTGATAGGCGCGGAGCTTCCACCCCGGTTTCCCGTCGGGCGTGCTCCCCAAATCGAGGTCCTGTCCGTGTTCCACGGGATCTCCGAAGTCGAAGCCGTCGAGCTCTGCCATCGTGTCTCGATGCGCACGCACTGGAAGCTGGTAACGACGCTGACACTCCGCGACCGCCCCCACGTGGTCCGGGTGGTAGTGGGTTAGAAGAATCGCCTTCAAAGTCCGACCCTCGGCAATGAGCTCATCGAGAAGGTTCCACAGCTTCAACTGCTCGGTTGGATCCACCGGAGCAGGATCCACGATGTATACCTTATCCTCCCCCACCAAGCACGTATTGGTGTGTGTGGCGGGCGGCTTGGTCGGGGTCTTGAGCGCGGCGAGGAGAACTCCCGGCGTGAAGTAGACATGATGAAGCTTCCCTTCGTCGTAGGACGTGAATAGCTGCATCCAATTCACGAAGTCCTTCTTGGTAGAATTCGCGAGGCGCTGGAGGAAGATGATCACCGGTGGCACGATGAGCGCCTCGCCCGCTCGCCACTCGGCCAAGGCGTCCTTGGGCTTCGCGAAACCGCCGCCCACGAGCTCGCCGTCTATGATCTCCACCGTCGCAGATTCGGGGAGCTGACAGCCCAGAAACCACGTGTCGTAGCGACGCGGCGTAAAAGGCGGCGTGGTGATGCGGCACAACGGCGTGAAGTCTGTCGCATCCAGCCGTTGGGCGCGCCAGGTCAGGAGCTCGAGAAACGTCACGTCGCCGGCCAACATGAGACGCCGATCCTCTTCGAGGGAGCGGCCGGATTCGTCGACTCCCCGACCCAACCAAACGCCGGTCTCCTCGAAGAGCTCTCGCGCTGCGGCCGCCACGAAGGTGGGAAAGTCTTCTCCAAGAGGCTGGCTACTACGCTCCGCCAACCGGTCCAGGTTGTCGATGGGCACGGCAGCATCCTCCGGTTCGAGCGTCCCACCCGGAAAAGCCTGATAGCCTCCGAAGAAGGACAGCTTGGGATTCCGGTCCACCAACAGAACGTCTTCCCAGTTGTCGGTGCGACTCAACAAGATGCTGACAGCGATGCGGTTCATGGACCGCTATAATACAGCGAGCGCGCGAAACCGCGCCACGAAAGGAAACGTCACGATGATTGCGCTCAAGAGTTATGCAGCCGGTGAATGGAAGTCGGGTAGCGGGAAGGGACGTGTCCTGCAGCACGCGGTCACCGGGGAAGATATCGCGACTTGTAGCAGTGAGGGCCTCGATTTCGCGGCCATGCTCGATTGGTCTCGCACCAAGGGTGGTCTGGCTCTCCGTGCCTTGACCTTCCACGAGCGCGCGGGACTTCTCAAGAAAATGGCTGGCACTCTCAACGAGCACCTCGATGAATTTCATCAGATCGCCGCGGCCTACGGAGCGACCGGGCCCGACGCGATGATGGACGTGGAAGGGGGCATCGGAACACTCGCTTACTACGCGGGCCTCGGTTCCAAAAAACTTCCACCGAGCACCTTCCTGACCGACGGCGCCCCGGCCCGACTTTCTAAACCGGGGAACTTCGTGGGACGGCACATCTATGTGCCACTCGAAGGAGTGGCCGTCCAAATCAATGCCTACAACTTCCCCTCTTGGGGCATGCTGGAGAAGGTGGCGCCATCGATCCTTGCCGGCATGCCGAGCATCGTCAAGCCGGCGACGCCGACCGCTTGGCTCGCCTTCCGCATGGTCGAAGTGCTTATCGAGTCCGGAGTCATGCCAGAGGGAACGCTACAGCTCATTTGCGGATCGGTAGGCGATCTCCTCGATCACCTGACGTGCCAGGACGTCGTTTCCTTTACCGGCTCTGCATCCACCGGTCAAAAGATCCGCTCGAATACCAACATAGTGAAAAACGCCGTGCGGGTGAATATCGAAGCCGATTCGCTGAACTGCATCGTCTTGGGGCCCGATGTGTCGGAGGGATCCTCGACGCTCGACTATTTCACCAAGGAAGTCGTCAAGGAGATGACCATCAAGGCTGGACAGAAGTGCACCGCGATCCGCCGACTCGTCGTGCCCAAGGATAAGGAGTCGGTGGTCATCGACGCTCTGAAGGAACGTCTAGCGAAGATCCGCGTGGGCGATCCAGGAGTAGACGGAGTACGCATGGGGCCGCTCGTTGACCGTTCGGCACTCGAATCCGCCCGCGAAGGCGTCGAGAGCTTGAGCCGCGAAGCCGACGTCGTCTTCGGAGATCCGAATCGCGCTCGCTTCGAGGGAACGGGCACCGAAAACGGATTTTTCATGGAGCCGGTCCTACTTCACGCGAATAAGCCGGAAGATGCCCGACTCGTTCATGAAGTCGAGGTTTTCGGCCCGGTGGCGACCGTGCTCGGTTACGAAGACGTCGAGCAAGCGATTCGCCTCGCTCGGCGCGGCGGAGGCAGCTTAGTCGGTTCGGTCTACAGTGAGGACGAGGAATTCGTTCACAAGATGACTTTCGGCCTCGCTCCGTATCACGGTCGTCTCATGGTCATGAACGCGAAGGCGGCCCCGGAATCAACCGGACATGGTGTCGTCATGCCTCATTTGGTGCACGGTGGCCCCGGGCGTGCGGGGGGTGGAGAGGAACTGGGGGGACTGAGGAGCGTCTACCATTACATGCAGCGCATCGCGCTGCAGGGGGATCCGGAGAGACTGGAGAGACTCTGCGCACCGGCGGTCATGGAGTAAAACAATGAAGCTGCCTTCCTTCGACTATTCTTGGGCCGACGACGCTATAGCATGCTCGCGCGTCGTCGCTCGATTGCACCCTCTCCCCGTTTGCGGGGAGAGGGATGGGGTGAGGGGTCCTGCATCCCGAGACCGCCACAGCCCATGAAGAAGAAACTCGGCGGTTACGAAGTCATCGAGCTTATAGGCTCTGGCGGAATGGGCGAAGTCTACCGCGCCCGGGACACCAAGCTCGGTCGTGAAGTCGCCATCAAAGTCCTGCCTGACGCCTTCGCACAAAACGCAGACCGTCTAGCCCGCTTCGAGCGGGAGGCGCGGGTTCTTGCTTCGCTCAATCACGCCAACATCGCCACGCTATACGGGTTCGAGCATGCAAACGGCATTCATTTCCTTGCTATGGAACTGGCCGATGGCGAAACGCTCGCCGAACGACTCCGGCGCGGCCCGATCTAATCGAGGATGCCCTTCCCATGTTCAAGCAGATCGCGGAAGGACTGGAAGCGGCTCACGAAAAAGGGATCGTCCACCGCGATCTGAAACCGGCGAACATCAAAGTCAGCCCCGAGGGCAAAGTCAAAGTACTCGACTTCGGGCTCGCCAAGGCGATGAGCGGGGACCCTGAGCGGAGTGAAATCTCGGAGTCACCAACGATCACCAGGGATGCGACGGCGACTGGGGTGATCCTGGGTACGGCAGCCTACATGAGCCCCGAGCAAGCCCGCGGGAAGCCCCTCGACAAACGGACCGATATATGGGCGTTCGGTTGTGTTCTTTATGAAGCGTTGACCGGCCGCGCGGCCTTCCTGGGGGAAACGGTCTCCGACACGATCGCCAAGATTCTTCAAACGGAGCCCAATTGGGAGGCTCTTCCGCCGATACCTGCTGCAGCTCAAAGATTGCTTCGGCGATGCCTTCAAAAAGACGCGGGACGACGTCTGCACGATATGGCGGATGCGAGGTTCGAGATTGAGGATGCGCTCGCAAGCCCTCGATCCGAAAGCGCACCTACTGAGGCCGAGGGGCGCCCATTTGGAAGCGCACCGTACCCTTGGTACTGGCTTCAATCGCCGTGGCAGCTGTCCTATGGATGTTCTTAGCGCGCCCGGAACCGCGCGAGCGAGGGTTAGCGCATGTGGCGATCCCGATGACCGGTCAGTTGGAAGAGCGGGGTAGCAGCGCGCAGCTTGATATTTCGCCGGACGGGAACTGGGTTGGCTTCTTTCATGAGGGATGGCTCAAGAAAGTCCATTTGCACGGCGGGCCGCCGGTCACTATCTGCGCTTTAGGTCCTGGCCCCGAAATAGGCGGGGGAAGCTGGGGGACGGATGGCAGCATCTATTTCTCCGTCGCCGATAGAATCCAAAAAGTGCGCGCGGTTGGAGGCCAGCCGGAGACCGTGGCCAAACCCGACGAAGGGAAGGGAGAGTTCATGCTCCACCTGCCGGAGATCCTTCCCGGGAACCAAGCCGTTCTTCTTACACTGGGTGACGAAGACGTTCTTTCGAGTGGTAGCTGCGATGATTGCAAGATCGTGCTCTTGTCCCTCGAGACCGGTGAGCGCAAGGTGGTTATTCGAGGCGCGGCGGGCGCTCGTTAGGGATCCGGACACATCCTGTACGTGCGGGGGGGCGCCTTGTACGCGGTGCCTTTTGATGAGGTCAATCATGAAGTCGCGGGTCACCAAGCGGTCCTGCTCGAGCGCGTCAGTTATTTTCCGAGCGCTAGCTCTTCCCACTTCGCCGTGTCCCGCGAAGGCACGTTGGCCTATTTCTTGGGCGGGACCGTAGGCGAAGCACCTAGGTCCCTCGCTTGGGTCCAAAGAGACGGGGAAGCCGTTCCCTTGGGAGAAGACCGCCTCGCCTACCGAGGCGTCGCCCTCTCCCCTGATGGGCAACGCCTGGTTTTGCAGATCCGGCGCAGGGGGAATATGGATCTACGAGCTTTCTCGCGGCACATTGACCCGACTGACTCAGACCGGCGGCGATGAGGACCGCCCGATTTGGGCAGGGAGTGGGACCCACTTGACGTATGCCTATGCCCTTTTGAGACCCATCCCGATTCTTCAGATACCGGCGGACGGAAGCGGAGAAGCGGAGAAGGGGAGATGCTTTCGAAAGGAGACTTCAATCGGTGGCCCATGTCCTGGTCTCCCGATGGCAAGAAGCTGGTCTTTGGGGAGCAACATCCCGAGACCGGATGGGACCTATGGGTGCTTACGCTGGGAGCGGACCAAGAGAGACCGCTTCTCGACTCTCCGTATGACGTCGCAACCGTTTCCAGGGCCGGGCCCGCGCGTGCAGATATCGACCAATGGTGGCGAGGCGCCGGTCTGGGCGCGAAGTGGTGGAGAGCTTTTCTACCAACAGGAAGACAAGATGATGGCCGTCGACATCGCGACGGGACCAGCTTTCCGGCCAGGCGCACCTCGGGTGTTATTCGAAGGCAACTACTTGCCGTTTTACGATGTCACCCCCGATGGTCAGTTCGTGATGATCGAGCGGCCGGAAGTACAGCCGTTCATCCAGATCCACCTGGTCTTCAATTGGCTCGAAGAGCTCAAGAAAGAAAATTTAAATTTCTCTTGACAAGAATCCGCAGCACGTTTTGGTTTCGTTGCTGATCGCTTCCTGTTGCCATCTCGCACGCATGCGTTGACGCTCTAGTCAACTCCCAGAAGCTTCGAGACAAAAACTTCGTCGAAGCAGGTTCGTTCCAACTCGTGTCGTCCCAAGGCTCAAAAAAGTGCGTTGTTATATCAGTGTTGAGGAGGGACGACCCATGTATAACAAGTTACTGAAATCGATTTCGGATGATGAATTGCTCCATCGTTTGTCGGGGCTCGTACACAAATCCCGACGCGTCGAGTCGGAATTGGTCGCACATATTGCCGAGGTGGACGAGCGGCGCCTCTACGCACGGGAAGCTTGCTCCTCCATGTTTACCTATTGCACCGAGCTGTTGCATATGTCGGAGGCGGAGGCCTATCTCCGAATCCGAGTCGCGCGCGCATCGCGAAAACACCCAGAGCTCCTGACGATGCTCGAGGACGGGCGTATTCATTTGACCGGTGCCGCCAAGCTTTCGCCTCATCTCACTGAGGCGAATCGGGACACCGTTTTGCCGCGCGCGGCGCATAAGTCCAAGGCAAAGATCGAAGAGCTCGTGGCTGAGGTTGCGCCGAAACCTGATGTTGCGCCCAAGATACGCAAGCTCCCTGCGCCCGCCCAACTGTGTCCGGACACAGTTGTGTTACCAAAGGTTACGTCGCCAAGGCCAGTGGAGCCGCTCGCCCCTGCCCGTTTCAAGGTGCAATTTACGGCGAGTGAAGAGCTGCGTGCCAAGCTGGGGCGCCTCAAAGCTCTCATGCCAGGCAATGATTTAGCTGCCATTATCGACGAAGCGGTGACCGAGAAACTCGAGCGGTTGGAGTCGAGGCGCTACGGTAAGACGCGGGCGCCGAGACGCGATCTCGATAGCACCGATACATCGCCGTCGTCACGCTATATCCCGGCCGCGGTGAGGCGTGCCGTTAGCGCGCGGGACGGAAATCAGTGCACCTTCGTGGACGAGGGGGGGAAGCGCTGTGGCGAACGCTCCCAACTCCAGTTTCACCATAAGGACCCCTACGCCCGAGGCGGAGATCACCTCCCAGATAACATCCAAATGATGTGTCCGACTCACAACCAGTATCTAGCTGAGTGCGACTACGGCAAGGATTTCATGAAACGACGAGCCTCAATCAGCCGCGTCCGGGAGCCGGGGCCGGTCTACTCATCGCGAGTCGGCGTCAATCGAGCCAGCCGTGCACTCGGTCCATGAGATCTTTGTCGCCGAGCTCCTTGCAGAGCTCCTCCAACTTCTCTCTCCGCGCTCCCTTCCACCTCAGATCCTCGAGCTCCTCGGTAAGGGGCACATCGGTGCGCAACGTGGCGAGGAGCCGGTAGAGCTTCAGCTCTTCACGGTTATCCCGAAGGTTTGCCGCCAAACGCTTGGCGCCCTGGACCTTGACTTCCCACAAAAACGCTTCTTCCGGGATGTCCTCTATATGTCGATAGCGAGCCAGAACGCGCGCCGACGACTTGGCGCCCCAACCCTTGATACCGGGGATTCCGTCCGCGGTGTCGCCGACCAGGCCGAGCCAGTCGGGAATCGATTCCGGTAACACGCCAAATTTTTCTTCGACACCTTTCTCGTCTCGCACCTTCTGACGCCGACGATCCCAAACCACGACCCGATTTCCGACCACGCACTGCGCCAGATCCTTGTCGGGTGTGCAGATGACGACTTGCTCGACGTCCTTCGCATCTCTCCACCGGGCGGCTCCGGCAGCCAGGGCGTCGTCCGCTTCGAACTTGACCATCGGCCACACGACGATCCCGAGCGCATCCGCGGCTCGCTCGGCGAGTGGGAACTGCTCCCATAGCTCGGGTTCGATCCCTTCTCCAGTCTTATAGCCGTCAAAGAGATCGTTGCGGAAGGACTCGATCACGTGATCAAAGGCGCAGGCGACGTGCGTGACGTCGTCTTGGAGGAGTAGAGAAACGAAGCTCCGCAGCAAGCCCCGAGTGGCGCCCACCTCACGTCCCTTTGGGTCGAGCGCGCTGGGCGCGCCATAGTAGGCCCTAAAGAGCTCGTAGGTCCCATCGACCAAGTGGATCTTCATCTTCGCGTCGCCCGCACAGGTGGCATTCTATGGATCGGGAGACAGAGTTCAAACCGCAGGCTGTTTGGCGAGACGATACTGAGCGTGAAGTAGATAAGCTCCCCATATCAATGCGACGACGATGAGCACCGACCCAGAGAGATGGGCCAGGCGTCCGAGTGTGTGATCCCATTTGAGAAGACCCATCTGCGACAGAATATTGTTCCAGTCGTGATAACCGGGTACATCCCGACCCGTCACTCCGCCCAGCAGAATCATCCTTTGGGCTCGAGCATCATTAATGTACGGCGCCAGTTCACACATACTCTGCCCCATCCACCAGAAACAAGCGGAGGCTCCAAAGGGATTCAGGTGCCGGGTTAGGAACGCGGCCATGCAAATCGCCGGCACGAGCACCTGGAGAAGTGAACCCCCTAAAGTGCCCATGAATTGCCCGAGGGGAGAAAAAATCACGTGACCGGCCTCGTGGAAGACCAAGTTGACGCGAGACAAGATCAGATGCACGAAGCTGGGCACCACTTGCGATCGCTCGATGGGGGCGAGAACGACGCTCCAGCTCAAGAGGAAAAGGGCGATCCAAAAAATAGCTCGGCCGAGTAAATCAGCGGTGCTGGTGTTGCCGGGAGGGCCGAGGGCGCGTCGGAGCAAATCGCTCATGACGTCCCGATTCACGTCGACGGACCGTTCCGATGATATTTGCTCGGCTAGTACTTCTTCGCGTCCAGACGCACCTGGGCGTCCAGGAAAGTCTGATAGAGTCGTGTGCGCTCGTCTATCGTGCTCCGCAGCAGCTCGTCGGACGCCCCGATGTCTTTGGAACTGAGAACCAAATCGGCCATGGCGGCAAAAGCCTGCATCCCGTCACCGGAGCTCAGATCATTTTCCACCAGGAGGAGGAATAGATTGCGGCGGACGTCGGGTGCGAACGTGATGATGCGATTATAGAGACCCGCGCCGTTCGAGTTTCCATTTCGCGCCGTCGCGACGAGCGCGTAGCTGTCTCGCTCCAACGAACGAACCCCCTCTTCTGCATCGGGGGCAACGTCTACTCCGAATCCAACGCGTTGCAATGCGGCAACCATCATGTTCTGTACGCTCTGATCGTCGAGCGCGATTAGGGCGCGCCCGCCGAAACCATCGTTCTGAGCGACGCTCTGCTCGCCGATGCGGGCCGGTGGAGATTGTCGAACTGGCTGAGATTGCGGCGTCGCCGGAGGTTGCGGAGCCTGCTTCGACGGTGGTGCCTGCTGAGGCGGTGGTGTGGGTTTCGGCTGGGGGGCAGCTGACTTGGGTGTCGGGGAAAAAGCCGCCGGTTGGGGTGGTTCCTGGGCGGACGCACTTTCTCCCGCCGGAGCCGTCGGAGCCGCCGCACCTGCCTTGCCAGGTAGTTTGATAGCGTTCTGACATTTGGGGCAGCGGAGCATAAAAGGCCCGGCCGGGACTTTCGCATCCTCGACGACGAGCTGTTGCGAACACTTCGGACAGTTCGTTTGCACGTTTACCTCTCGATCAGTTTGTCCATATCCGAGCCTGCACCGACACTCGCCTCGTCACTGGTCGAGGTTTCAGCACTCCCTTCGCCGTCCTCGATGCCCTCAGCGTGGGAACCGAGACGCAGACGAAGGTTGGTTGGGTTGGTCGCGTATGTGAGCGCTTCCGCAGCACCGAGGCCTCCCCCTTCGACGAGTCTCAGGAGCTCGGAGTCGAACGTCTGCATTCCATCGAGGGCCCCATCATCCATGGCGTCGGTGAGGCTCTTGCCTTCCCTTTCACCCTCCTGGATGTACTCGCGCGTCCGCGAGTTGGCGCGCAGTATCTCGCAAACCGCTCCCCGGCCCCCGCCCGGCTTCGGAATCAGCTTCTGGCTGACGATCCACTTGAACGACTGTGCGAACCGAGTCCGTACTTGACGCTCTTCGTCCTTGGGGAAAACACCAACGATGCGATCGATGGTCTTGGCGGCGTCGATGGTGTGAAGCGTCGAGAGAACGAGATGCCCCGTCTCCGATGCCTCGAGAGCGGTGGAGATGGTCTCCACGTCTCGCATTTCACCGACCAAGATGACCTTGGGGGCCTGGCGCAGGGCGGCCCTCAGGGCGTTGGGGAAGTTTTCGGTATCGGTGCCGATCTCTCTCTGATTGATGGTCGCCTTGTCATTGCGGTAGAGATACTCGATGGGATCCTCAATAGTAACGATGTGTATTGCTTTCTCGTGGTTCATCCGGTTGATGAGCGCAGCCAGCGTCGTGGATTTGCCAGAGCCGGTAGGGCCGGTCACCAGCACGATCCCGTTTCGCTCCCGCGTGATCTCGTTGAGTTGGCTCGGTATTCCGAGCTCTTCCACGGTCGGGATCCTGTTAGGGATAACCCGTAAAACGATGGAGTACGTTCCCCGCTGGGAAAAGATGTTGACCCGAAACCGAGTTCGCCTCGGCAAAGAGTAGGACAGGTCGGCCGACCCGGTCCGGACGAGCTTGTCTGCCAAGCCTTTTTTGCCGCGCATCAGCCGCAAGGCCATGAGCTCGGTGTGGTATGGCATCAATCGTTCGATGGAGGCGTGAGGGACGCCGCGAAGTTGCCCGTCCACTTCCACCTGAGGGGGTCTCCCCACGGACAAGTTCAGGTCGGATACGGTGGGGGCTGCGTCCAACATTACTTCTAGCAGCGGGTCGAGATCAAAATAAGGCATCCGCGATCCTCCACACGGCCTGCGGTGGCAAATTCGTTTTTTGTTGAGTTATGGGATAGAGTTTCACTATAACATACCTTCTGAACCCGAACCAGAGACTCACGGGCAGATGAGTATTTCCAAATACCCCATCCCGTTTGCGGGGTGTTTCCGAAGCGATTCCCTTCCCGAGTCCAGTCTTGTCTTCGTTGGAATTCCCGATGACTCCCAATCTTCTTATCGAGTCGGTTGCGCCGATGGACCGAAAACCATTCGCCGCGCGTATGATGGGAGAAGCTTCAACTCCACGACCGAATCCGGCGTCGACCTGGAGGCCGCGATCAGCGATCTGGGTGATTTGGCCCCGGAGGAAACGTGGGAGGCAAGCGCAGAAAACTACAGAATTCGCATCGACGACCTACTCCGAAAAGACCAGACACCGTTTGTTGCCGGAGGAGATCATGCGGTCACGGTTCCGGTCGTAGAAGCCTTCGCAGGGATGAGAGCCCCGGCGCACCCGATACATGTTGTCCAGATCGACGCGCATCCCGACGTCTATCCAGATTTCGAAGGAAGCCGGTCATCACACGCGTGCGTGGCGGCGCGACTGCTTGAAATGGAACACGTCGCGTCGGTGACCCAGCTAGGTATCAGAACGTTGAACGCCGGGCAGTCAGGCCAGTTGGAGCGCTACTCCGATCGGCTTCGCATCCTCTACGCCAAGGACCTAATCGGCGAGCTTCCCAAGTTGTCTCACATTGCGGCCGGAGCGCCGGTGTACCTTACCGTCGACCTCGACGGGTTCGACCCGTCGGTCGCTCCCGGAGTGTCTCACCCGGTGCCCGGCGGATTGACCTCGCGGCAAGTCCTGAGCTTCATCGCGAGCGCCGACTGGCGATTGGTGGGAATGGACGTAGTGGAGCTCAATCCCTCCGTCGACTTCAACCAACTCACCGCAATCCTGGCGGCACGGTTACTACATAAAGGAATGGGTTACGTCTTTTCGAGGAAGACAATCTAGGAGAAGATCTTTTCTCGCGACTAGAGGGATCGGACCTTGTTCATGAGCTCTTTAACGCGGGCCGCGTCCACTGGATTCTCGACCTTCCCGTCGACTTTGAAGAAACTACCCACGATAAACCCATCGGCCAACGCCAAGTAGTCCTCTACCGAATCGAGGCTCGTCCCGCTTCCCACGAAGACCGGCGTCTCACCGGACACGGCCTTCACACGTTCCAGCTCATTCACATCGGCCGCTTTCCCGGTACCGGTGCCGGACACGATGATCCCATCGGCACCCGCGCGATCGATCAGATCGGCCACTTCGCTCTCCAGCTTGACCGCACCCAAAGGAGCCGAGTGCTTAACGTTCACGTCAGCGAGGATTCTCGTTCCTTCCGCTCCCAAGAGCTTTCGGTCCCGCAGTAGATCGTGGGCAACGCCTTCGAGAACTCCTTGGTCCGTCACCCGTGCGCCAGCCAGGACATTCACGCGAATGAATTGAGCGTCCACCGCGTGAGCGACGGCGAGCGCAGACCGTCCGTCGTTCCTTAGAACGTTAATGCCCAGCGGGATGTCGAAGCGTCGACGGGTCTCGACAGCCAGAGCCGCCATATGGGCGGTAGTCCACGGGGGCACGTTCCGAGGAAAAAACGGACGGTCTCCGAAGTTCTCGAGCATAAGACCGTCTACGCCGCCTTCGACCAGCGCCTCGGCGTCATGCCACAATCCATCGCGGATAGCTTCAAGTTGACCGCCGAAGGCAGGCGAGCCAGGGAGCGCCGGTAGGTGGAGCATCCCCACCACCGGTTTGCTTACCGACTTCCAAGCATCGATCAAAACCATTGAATACAATCTCGCACAACGGTGCTCAGAAATCGAACCCGAACCTCATACCCGCCGACAGCGGCACACTGTCCGCGAACTCCCCGAAGAACGGACTACCGATATTACTGTAGACATCGCGGGGGTTGAAGTGACTCGTCGTGTTGAAAACCTGAAAGCCGACGCGAAACGTCTTACGGTGAAAGGTGAGCTGCTTCATAACCCGAATGTCGAACGAAAAGAACGATGGAAACCGGCCGCCTCGGTTGCGCTCACCAACAACTCCATAGTCCGGCGTGAAAGTAGTGTATGGAAAACCAGAGCGCCACTCGAAACCTGGGGTCAGAAAAACATCATGAGGCAGCTCGACGACACCCCATAGAAGAAACCGATGCGGCACGTCGAAGGGTTGCAAGGAAAACTCGTTGTCGAGCAGGACCGGGCTTCGTCGATCGCGGTAAAGTGTTTCGAAATTGTTCAGGTCCCCCGAAGTCCGAGACCTGACGTACGAGAGGAACAGTTGCCCGCCCGATGAAAGGTTCTTCCGCACCGTGACGTCGAACTCCTTGGTGTTCGAGTTACCGTTTGACGACAGCAGGAGCATCGGACCCTCCGGGGCCTCCTCCAGACGATCGACGACCATCTCGTCGTTCCCGCGCCGCTCCTGATACTTGACCCTCACCAGCCAATCCTCGCCGAACTGGTGGTTGAGCTCCAGGTTCCAGGTTGTACTAACCGGAACATCCAAGTCCGGGTCGGTCACATTTCGGAACACCAATGGTGGACCGACCGGCTCTTCATCCAGCCCAAACTCCGTCTCGACCCGCGTCTGCAGGGACTCGAAGTCGCCAGCATGAAGAAAGACATGATCGAAGAACACGCCCCAACCCCCCTTGAGAATGGTGCGCCCTTCTTCCCACGGCGAATAGGCGACCGCGAACCGTGGTGCGAAGTGTTGGCTGCCGGTGATCCGGTTGTAGTCGTAACGCAGGCCCGCATCGATACCGAGTCTCGACGTGGGTCGCCATTGATCTTGAACGTAGCCTGCAACGACCCAATCCGATGCACCAACTTGGGGGCTCCCCGTGAAATCCGTGGTACGAAGCAAGTTCCCGTCGGTTCCCCGCGTCTCGATCACCCCGCTCCTATCGATTCCACTGAACGACGCATATGAGATATTGCTACCGACCTTCAAGACGTGATGGCCGTGCCGGCTGGGAATGAAGTGGGTGCAGGAGTTCTTGAATTCGAACAGAAGGCTATCGCGATCGATCTCGTTGAAGTAGTTTTCGCGAAGTCCGTTCACGGTTAGAAGGGAGTCGCCCTCACCCTGTGGAGTGACCCTGACATCGTAGTTCTTGACGGCGAACAGGGTCTCCCACAAGGTGTTGGAGTTAGTCGCGGCTCGCTCCGCGATCGCCAAATTCCACCCCGAGGCGTGGAACTCGGGCGTGGCGGTTTCAGGCTGCAAGACGCTCAGTCCCCAGTTGTCGATCTCCACCGGGAAATAGGAAAACGTCGTAGTGAGAGAGTGGACGTCGTTGATCTTCCAATCGAATTGCGTGAAGCTATCAACATTCTCGACGATCTCCTCGTCCGAACCGACGACGTCTTCGCGCACCCGAGAGCGCACGAACCGGTACGCGACGCCCTGGGAAATCCAAGCCTTACCTTTGCGTAACGGACCACTCACTTGGACGCGCGGTGTCCAGGAGTTGATCCCTTGAATCTTCCCGTCCCGCCATCTGAGGCTGGGGAAAAGCGCGCCGAAATCGACATCCCACTCGTCACCTCCTGCCCGGGTCACCACGTTCGCGACTGCGGCGGTGACGCTTCCGAACTCGGCGGAATAAGGAATCGTGTACACCTCGACGCTATCCACGGCCTTCAACGGAAGCTCGAAGGCAAACTCCCCGGTGAGCGGGTCGGTCGCGTTCGAGCCGTTCACCAGGAGCATGCTTTGGGCGGAACGGGCACCGTTGAAGTTGAGGCGCCCCCGTCGCCCCCGGACCACCCCAGGAAGAAGGGGTAACGCCTCTTGGAATCGATCGGCGGGGAGAGGTAGTACCTCGAGAATGTTACTGCTGATTTCTTGCTCGGACACGGGACTCGTAACGTCATCTAACGGTGCCTCTTGTACGCGCACCTCTTCGGAAACGGCCAGTCGAAGATTCATGGAGATCTGGATCGTCTCGCCAGACTTTAAGTTAACAGGCGAGTGGATGAACTCTTTGAAACCGGCCAATGCTGCAATGGGAGTGTAAATGGCAGGAGGGAGGTTCTTGAAAACGAACTCCCCTGATTCATCGGTCCTCGAGGCCCGAGGGGTGGGGGTACCCGATGAATAAAGCGCAACCATCACTCCCGGCTGCGGAACACCGGTGGGGTCGTAGACGGTCCCCTCGATAATGCCCTCGGAGCATAGAGCGCTAGCCGAGAACGAGGAAAGAAAAACGAAAACCAATAGATGCCCCAAGTAAGAATGATGAGGGATGGTGTTTCGTAAGAGCGCGAGCAAGGATGACCTGGCCTCAATATCGACCATGAGAGACTCGTCGATGCAGCCATGCGCGATGCCAGGCACGCCGGCGCCGCCAAGTCTATCACAGGCAAGTAGGGCCACTTCGCCCTGTTGGCTCATGCTCGCCTGGCGTTAGGTAGCGAAACCCTTCCCCCTTGCAAAGCCTCGCCTCCCAACGTAAGGTCCGATGCGCCATGGAAAGCCCCAGCTGGCTTAGCCTGCTTCCCCCCTTGGTTGCCATCCTAGTCGCTATCTGGACCAAGCAAGTCTACCCTTCGATATTCGCAGGAATCTGGTTGGGATGGACCATCCTCGACGGCGGCAACCCCGTCGCGGGCCTCCGTGACGCCATTCAGGCGTGTATCGACGTCTTCAAAGATGAAGGCAACACCAAGGTCATCGCGTTCAGCGCTTCGGTGGGCGCACTCATCACGTTCACTCAACGCTCCGGGGGGGTCGCCGGCTTCATCCGTTGGGTCACCGAACGCGGCTACGTTCGCTCGGCCCGTGGAGCTCAGCTCCTTGCCGTTGCGCTCGGCTTCGGGATCTTCGTCGAATCCAGCATCACGTGTCTCGTTACCGGTTCCATCGCGCGCCCGCTCTTCGATCGCTACAAGCTGTCGCGCGAAAAACTCGCCTACGTCTGCGATTCGACCTCGGCGCCGATTTGCATTCTCATCCCCTTCAACGGGTGGGGAGCATACGTCATGGCGCTGCTTGCCGCACAAAGTGTCGAAAACCCCATTTCGGTTCTGATTGCTGCGATCCCTCTGAACTTCTATTCCATTCTTGCGGTGTCTTACGTGCTGTATATCGCCGCATCGGGCCGGGACTGGGGTCCCATGGCACGGGCGGAGAAGCGAGCACTTGATGAAGGCAAAGTGATTCGGGATGGCGCCGAGCCGCTGGTGTCTACCGATGTCTTGAACCTCCCTCCCAAACCAGGACTGACTCCGCGCGCCCGTAACATGCTCGTCCCACTCGGAGTCATGGTGGCGATGATGCCGATCGGCCTCTGGATCACTGGGGACGGCAACCTGATGTCCGGCAGTGGTTCAACGTCAGTGCTGTGGGCGGTGCTGGCGGCGATCGCCGTTGCCGGCGGGATGTACTTGCGTCAACAGATTTTCACGTTCGCCGAGTTGATGGACCTGCTCTTCAAAGGCATCGGCGGGCTCATGCCACTGGCGCTTCTCATGATGTTCGCGTTCGCCATCGGCGCCACCTGCCTGGAACTACAGACCGGAGTCTATGCGGCCGGGTTAGCCGAAGGCATCCTCAGCGCTGCCCTCGTCCCGATCACTCTCTTTGTACTTTCGGGATTCATCGCCTTCTCGACCGGGACTTCATGGGGAACGTTCGCCATCATGTTGCCCATCGGTATTCCCATGGTCGAGCTCCTTGGCGCCCACCTTCCGTTGACCGTCGCTGCGGTTCTGGCAGGGGGCGTTTTCGGAGATCACTGCTCGCCGATCTCGGATACGACCATCATTAGCTCTATGGCTGCCGGCTCGGATCATATCGATCATGTGAGAACACAGTTCCCCTACGCCGTCCTCATGGCGATTCCTAGCGCGCTGCTGTTTCTCTTGTTCGGGTTCTTTCTTTAGGGAGGGACGCCAAAACAGTGAGTTGCCATAATCAAGGTGGCCAGGCGTCCGTCAGGCGATCACTGATCACCTCTCCGCCCTTTACGACGAAATCCACGCGCTCGAGAAGCGTGACATCGGAGAGCGGATCTCCCTCCACCGCGATGAAATCGGCAAAGCGACCCGGTTCGATCACTCCGACATCATCGGTCCAACCCAAGAGCTCCGCGGCGTGGATCGTGGCAGCCCGGATCGCCTCGAGTGGTGACATGCCGTACTCGACCATGTACGCGAACTGTTTGGCGTTGTCCCCATGAGGATAAACCGCCGCGTCGGTTCCGAAGGCAATCCGTACACCGGCCTCGTGGAGGCGGCGGAAGTTCTCCCGCTGCGCCTGTCCGACCTCCTTCTCTTTTCGGATTGACTCGGGAAGTATTCCTGTCTCGGCACCTTGCTCCAAGATGAAGGTGTCGACGTAGATGTCCATGACCATCACCGTCCCTTTTTCCTTCGCCAGGCGGATCCCTTCGTCGTCGATGAGGCTGGCGTGCTCGACGGAGTCGACGCCGGCCCGAATCGCGGTCTTGATTCCGTCCGCGCTATGGGCATGGGCCGCCACCTTGCGGCCCAGCGTGTGAGCTTCGTCGACCAGAGCTTCCATCTCCTCTGACGTATACTGTCGAGACGAGATCGTCGTTCCTTTCGAGAGCACCCCCCCGGTCGCGCAGAACTTCACGAGATCCGCCCCGTACTTGGCGACCTCACGAACCTTGGCGCGCACCTCCCAAGGTCCGTCGGCAACCCCTTCGGCGGTGTAGGCGAACTCGGGAGGCAGCAAATTGGAGTCGCAGTGCCCGCCTGTAATACCCAACGCAGGACCGGAAACGGACATACGGGGCCCCAGGATCTCACCGTCCTCGATGGCATCTCTAAGAGCGACGTCGGCGTATCCGGGTCCCCCGACGTTGCGCACGGTGGTGAAACCCGCGTCGAGCGTTTTCCGCGCGTTCACGACTCCATGGATCGCTTGCCTCGATACGGAAAGAGCCAGCTTGCGGTAGCCCTGGTACCGATGGTCACTCGTCAAATGGACGTGCAGGTCGATGAGACCGGGTAGAACCGTCGCCCCGCCCAGGTCGACCACCCTCGCACCATGGGGAACCGCTAGCTCGTCCCACGGCCCGACCTGTTCGATCCGGTCTCCACGGATCAGAATCGCCTGATTCGAAAGCGTGTCACCGGAACGAACGTCGACGAGTCGCCCGGCTCGCACGTAAACGGTTCCCTCGTCCGCAGTCAAAGCGGCGGTGGGTAGGAACGTTGACGAGAAAACCAAGAGGGCTAGCAGCCTTTGCATGACGGCCTCCCAAAAACGGATATGGATGAGGTGCGCGGCCATTGTAGCATGTGAACTGGACGGATCAGGCTAGCCCATGAAAAAATAGCCGGCCGATGGAGATCACATGAAACGTCGAGCCACAGGAGGATGCATGAACACCCTTCTCAAGAGAAAACGACGAGCAGGGTAAGAGCTAACCTCATGTCGAAGGCTATTGCTCTCGAATCTCTTCCAGGCGCTCCAATATTCGACGGTTCCCCGGGAAATCGACCAGCAAGGCCTCGAGCGTCTCTTGTGCTGCGTCTCTTTCACCGGCCGCTTGTAAAGCATCCACTAAGAGTAGTCCCGAGCGGTAAACGAGGCGTCGATCGTCCTCGGAAATCGTGATTCCGTCGAGCGCCGCAAGAGCCGCGGTCGCGTTTTGGCGGTCTTCCAGCCAGGACTCGGCCGCCAGGAGTTGTACCGAAGGACTGTCTGGAAAGCGTCGGGCCATCTCTTCGAACAGCCCTGCCGCTTCGTCCGAACGCCCTTGCCTTCTTTCGAGCTGCGCTTGATGATAGATTCCTGCGAGCAAAAGCCGGCCCACATCTTCGGGGTCCCCGGAGCGAACACCTACTCCACCAGCGTAGGAGTACACTAGTTCTCCTCCGTGCTCGCTCGCCTCATAAAGACAGAAAGAGTCCGCCCAGGCCGACCAGCGCGCTCGCGATATGAAGCGGTCATGATCGTCCCCGCTTCCTCAGAATCAGAGCGAGAAGTTCGAGGGCACCAACACGAGGACGAAGACGTTCCGGGTTCGTTCACCCCATTCTTCGTGCTCCTTGACCATATCTCGCGCCCCGGGCACCCGTTCCGCCGGTCCGTGGGCATCTTCATCCGATTGGACCGCGATCACGACCGCCCCACTGCCCAGCAACAGCAGCGTCAGCGCGGCGGGACCGGTGAACGCCGCCCGCCCCGTCAAAGAAATCAACCTGAAGACGACACCCACCACTGCGATGGCGAAATGCTAGGAGGGCGATGGCGAAATGGACGACCGCGGGGTGGTAGTAAGCCAGAGACGGCAAGTCGCTAGTCGCTCAGCTGAGAGTGGAGAAGGGAGAACATCTCTCCCACTTTGTTACGAACCTGAGGGTTTGCCCTGGCCAGGTCGGTAACGATCTCGTCCCGCCGCGCGGAGATATCTCTAAGAGCCTGGAGCTTGCTTTCGGGAAGCGATGGACTCGCTTCCAAATACGTGGCTAAGCCGTCGAAAAAGGGAGTCACCTTGTCGGCGGCTATCCCAAAGTTGTTGTCGTTGACGTCGATGAAAATCTGCCCGAGTTTTCCCAAGAGCTCGGCCAATCCAAGTTCTAGTTGCGCATGCTGGAGAGCCGCTTGGGTTTTTTGCGTCTCGGCCTCGGCAGCGTCCACCGCTGACTCCAACGCGCTCGCAGCTTGGCGAGCGGGAAGATAGGCGGTCAGATATCCACCACCGAAAGCGACCACAATGGCAACTAAGGCGATCATAGTCCACTTGCTGCTCGACATGCTCGACATGCTCGACACCTCCTCCCTCGACGACGGTGACCTGACGATCTCGAATCCGGAATCATAACATGTGGTAAAGCCTTTGCTATAATCCTCTTCCGTCGGAGGTACACATTGGCTCTCGGTTCTCATTTCAAGCGCAGCCTGTTTGCAGGCTTGGTCGTCGTCGTACCGCTGTTGGTTACCGGTTTCGTTCTGGTTTGGCTGGCGCGGCTCATCGAAGGCCTGATGGCCCCGGTGCTATCTTGGGCCCTCGGTCGCCCGGTTCCCGGGCTCGGTTTCGTTGCCGCTTTGGCGGTAGTCACGGTCGTGGGCATCGTTGCGACGACAGTGGTAGGCGGCAAGATTCTGGCGCGGGGCGAAGACTTCCTTACGCGGATTCCTCTTTTCAAGGACATCTACGTACCGGTCAAACAATTGATCGGTGCCTTCTCCCCGGCGAACGAATCCGGCTTCAAGAAGGTCGTGTTGGTGCCCCACCCGCAGGGAGGAGGCCTCCGGTTAGGCTTTCTGACCCGCGAGTTCGAGATGAAAGATGCGGACGGCCAAGCCGTTAGTTGGGCCGCGGTCTACGTTCCTACCAACCACTTGTACCTGGGTGATGTGTACTGTTTTCCGAGGGAGTCTCTGGGCGACCCGGTGCTAACGGTGGAACAAGGTGTACGAATCGTCCTTACCGGCGGGACGTCCTTCCCACCTAGGGTAGACCTCGAACCGAAGTAGGGATAACGCGCTTTCGGTGTGAGGTCGTCAGGCGAAACAAAATAAAGGTAAGGTCATCGGGTTTCGAAGGGGCCCTACCGCTACCTTCACTCATACGAGAACGCCCCCGCTCCGCCAGCGCCTTCATAGCGGTGGCCAGCGATCCCTTCCGCATAAAGCCGACGATCTCTTCGCTCTTCAGGTTATCTACCAGCCCATCACTGGTGATCAGGAGAGTATCTCGAGCCGCAAGCTCGAGCGCGGAGCCGACGTCGATCCGCATGTCCTCGCCCCCCACGATGTTGGAGACGATGTGGCGATCCTCGTGGTGAAGAGCCTCTTTCTCGTTGAGGAAGCCTCCCTCTAAGCCGTAACCTACCGGCGAGTGGGAAATACTCTGCAACTTGATCTTCCCGCGCTGTCCGACGGCAAGAATCGGCGAGTCACCTACGTGATAGGGTCTGATCTTCTTACCTTGAACCTCCACCACCGCCAACGTCGTCCCGGCACCCACTCCCAGGCCGAGCACGGCGCGGTTGGCCGCTTCGAACCCATCTAGGATGGCGCCTCTCAAGTTTCCCCTCTTCCCGAGACCGCTCTCGACCGCATTTGTCAGGGCCCTCACCGCAAGGCTCGACGCTTCCATCCCGGCGCGCGCCCCGCCCAAGCCGTCGGCGACCGCGAGTACACAAGCGTCGCCACCACACGGAATGAGCACCGCTGCGTCTTCGTTGGGCGTTTCCTTTCCTGGACAACGCGACGAATAGACGGCGGCCGCGCCCGACCCCATTCCGAGCAACACCCCCTGGGCCATGTCCTCATTGGCGAAGACCTTGGTTCGAACCTCCGAGAGGAGCTCCTTTACTTCCATTGCATCATCTCGAGGTGCTGGCGGAGGTGCGAGGTGGTCGGGAAACGCTCGAGGATCAGCGAGCGTTTCAACCCGCAGCAGATGTCTTTGACTTCATCGGGTTGGTTCTTGTAGCGCTCCGCCCCCCCGGTCGCGTCATAGAAGATACGAACCAGGTCACATATGTCGTCTTGGATGTTTTCCCTCTTGGGCGTCGTCCAATGGAACATGTCCAGCAGTTTCAAGTCGAAACGCAGTCCGAAGCGGCCGACGATGATGTTCTCGGGGTGAAGATCCCCGTGGTACTCGCGGAGGCTATGGACAGCCTCGATCCCCACCACCAAAGCGTGTAGGAGGTGCACTGCCTGAAAGGGATTGATGCGTTTGCCCGGTTGCCGCTTGAGGAACTCGCTGAGAAGGATACCCTCCACGTATTCCGAGACAAGTACAATGATCGCAGTGCCGCGGAATTGGATGGTTTCCTCGGCGTAGTACTGAATGACGATGGGGCAATGGCGAAGCTTGTGAAGTTTCCGGGCGTAGAAGTTAGAGGTCTTGTTACGAATGTTCCGCTGCGGGAAAAACAGTTTGGCGGCACGTTCGATGCCGGTGCTTTTTTCTCGGATCTTATAGACCTCGCCCTCCCATCCGGCACCGAGCAACGAAATCACTTCGTACTTGCGCGCGATGACGCGTCCCGGTGACAGATCGAACGAGTCTACGCTTGCGGCTCTCTTCCCGTTCTTTGGCACGTTTCGGTCGGTTCTTGTGTGTTTGAAGGCTATTGTACCGCACCACGCGCTTTACTGACTAGAGACCCCGCCAGCGTTTCGCCATGGTTTTGTTTCGCGGAGCCTATGGCTTATGATGGCGAGGCCAGCTTTCAGGATTTGGCTGGAGATGAAGCCCGGCGCGATCGACCGGCGGGACTCCCTGCCCGCGCCTACCCATTGTGAGAGCGGAGAAGACTTCGAATGAGCAAGAATTTGGCCCCGCCTTGCCTCTGGTTTTGATCGGGGCACTCATCGCACTTCCTGCAGTAACCGCCGGCACAGCCTGTAAAGAAAGTACAGAACGTACGGAAAGTCGAACTGCTCAATCGGGCCAAGGCGCCATACAGGCCCAGCTGCAACAGACTGGCGACTCCACCGCCGATTTCTACCGGCAAGTACTAAACGAGATCGTCAGCGCCGAGCTTCTTCACCAGCCTGCGCTGCGCGTGGCTATCTCCCGCCGAAAGAGGAGGTGGACGGTCAGATCGCGCAGTTTCGTACTCGTTTCCCGAATCCGGGAGAGTTCGAAACGGCGCTGGGTGCACAGGGAATGACCGCCGAGGGCTTCGCACACATGCTCGCTCTGGAGGCAGGTATGAAGAAACTTGTTGAGGCGGAGATTCTAGCCTCGATCAAGATAAGCGAGACCGCGAAATAGGAGTTTTACAGCGAAAACACCGACAAGATGAAGTCGCCGGAACAACTTCGTTTGAGTCACATTCTAGTGAAGGCCTCACCGGGTGACCCTGCCACTGGCCGCGAAGTGGCGCGAAAGAAAACGGAAGACCTGAAGGCCCGTCTCGATGCCGGGGAGGACTTCGCTTCCTTGGCGGGCCAGAATTCCGACGATCCGGGGTCGAAAGCAAACGGCGGCGAGCTACCCTGGGTCTCGCGGGGAGACACCGTCCCCGCTTTCGAGCAAGCTGCGTTTGCCCTTAGTCCGGGAGAAACGAGCGAAATCGTCGAGACTCCGTTCGGATACCACATCATCAAGCTCGCCGAGCGCAAGCCCAGCCAGGCCTTGCCTTACGACGATGTGGTGGGTCGCATCGAGGAGTTCCTGACGCAGCAGGCCGTCCAAGAGCAGATCAAGAATCGAGTCGAGGTTCTGAAGTCCGAAGCTCAGGTCGAGATTTTTATCTAGTCATCGATGAATGGCGCGGGGCCCCACCCCCACGCCTCATGCTTCGTCGACTGCGCGACTGCGCATGGGCTCAAGGCTGTGTTCACGCACTTGGCGTCTAGTCACGGGCACTGCTGGAGCTTGGTTTTCTTCGTGTTGACACTCGGCAGGGACTGAGACACAATTTCGCGACGCTATCCTTTCCTTCGTTTTCGAGCCGCGTTCGTGACTCCGTTGACAGATTGAAAGGCCCCGGTTTCCACACAAGAAGGACGCATGAAAGCCAAGTTGACCAACAAGGAAGTCAGCTGGCTTTCGTTCAACGCCAGAGTGCTTCAAGAAGCGGCCGATCCCAGCGTCCCACTCCTCGAGCGTCTGAAGTTCCTGGGTATTTTTTCCTCGAACATGGACGAGTTCTTTCGCGTTCGTGTGGCAACGCTTCGCCGCCTTTCCGACATCGGGAAGAAATTCAAGAAAATCGTTGGGCATGATCCGAAGAAAATCCTCAAGAGGATCGGAGAAATATCGGTCGCCCAGTACAAGCTGTTCGATTCTGTTTACGAGGAGATCCTCAGAGGGCTGGCGAAAGAGAGGATCTTCATCATTGACGAGAAACAACTCACCACCGAGCAGGGAGAGTTCGTCACATCCTATTTTCGGCGCGAGGTTCGTCCCCACCTCATGCCGATCATGCTAGACCAAACCTCCACTTTCCCTAATTTGCGCGACGACGCCATCTATCTCGCGATTTGCTTCCCCAAGGACCAAAAGACGTCGAAGAACCGATACGCCCTGATCGAAGTCCCCAGCAAGGGAGTTTCCCGGTTCTTGTTGCTTCCGCCGATCGACGGAGCTCAATACATCGTCTTACTCGACGACATCGTCCGCTACTGCCTGCCGGATATCTTCTCCCTGTTCTCTTTGTCCGGTGTCCCGAACTTCGAGGCCTACACGGTGAAGGTGACTCGCGACGCGGAGCTCGACATAGACAACGATCTCACGGAAAGCTACGCGAGGAAGGTATCCAAGAGCGTCAAGCAAAGGAAACAGGGTAATCCGGTTCGGTTCGTCTACGATGCGAACATATCCGAACCACTCCTCGAGTTCTTGACCAAGAAACTTCGGCTCACCAAGGACGACACTCGAATACCCGGCTCGAAGTATCACAACTTCGAAGACTTCGTGAACTTCCCCAAGGTCGGGTCAAGCAGTTTGCGATACGAGCCCAGAATCCCTGTTCCCGTGAAACGCCTCGAACCGGGGAAAAGCGTCCTCGCCGCCATTGCCAAGAACGACATTTTGCTCCACTTCGCGTACCAGTCGTTCGACCACGTCCTCGCTTTGCTAAGAGAAGCCGCCATCGACCCCAATGTGACCTCTATCAAGATCTCCCTGTACCGCATTGCGCGGGACTCCGGTGTGGTGAGCGCCCTCATCAATGCCGTTCGCAACGGTAAGAAAGTCACGGCGGTGGTAGAGCTTCAGGCTCGGTTCGACGAAGAGGCTAACATCCTCCTCTCCACCAAACTTCAGGAGGAGGGGGTGCGAGTCATCTCTGGCGTACCTGGATTGAAGGTTCACGGAAAGTTGTGCCTCATCGCAAGGAAACAGAAACGTTCACAAGTCCTCTATGCATGTCTCGGCACGGGAAACTTCAACGAAGATACCAGTTCCATCTACGGCGATCACTGCTTGCTCACTTCGGACGAGCGATTGACCAAGGAGGTCGCCTCGGTGTTCGACTTTTTCGAGAACAAGTATCGGTTCGGTGATTACAAGCACCTCCTGGTTTCCCCTTTCAACGCGCGGAAGAAATTCGCCAAGCTGATCCGAACCGAGATCCGAAATGCTCGGAAGGGCAAGGAATCGTACATCATCGCAAAACTGAACAACCTGGCGGATCCGGAGATCATACGGCTGCTCTATCAGGCCAGCGGCGCGGGCGTCAAAGTGCAATTGAACGTAAGAGGCATGTTCTCTCTGGTGCCCGGAATCCCTGGGCTCAGTGAGAATATCGAGGCGATAGGCATTGTCGATCGATTCTTAGAACACTCTCGCATGATGGTGTTCTGTAATGGCGGATCCCCGAAATACTTTCTATCCTCCACCGATTGGATGACGAGAAACCTGGATGGACGCGTCGAAGTCACGTTTCCCATCTACGATGCGTCGCTTCAAGAAGAGATTCGATCTTTCTTGGACATTCAGTGGAAGGACAACGTGAAGGCGAGGCTCCTCGACGAAAAACTGAGCAACACGTACCGCGAGGCTACCTCACCAGGAAGAATCCGCGCCCAGGTCGACTTCTATGACTTACTGATGAATCTCTACCGAGAAGAAGAAAGAAAGCCCGGCCAGCCCAGCCCGCTGAGTAAGCTCGCCCAGTTCCCCCGCACGGCGTCATCCTCCTGAGTGGGCAGCGTTCGTGACGAAACTCCCACCCCAGCTCGCGGATCGGCAACCCGAGGAAGTTTCTCGCGTGCTCGCTCTGTCCTTGATCGAGGAAGCTGCCGCGGCTCTGGAGCGGATGGGAAACCCCGAAGACGACGAGGCCCTACACGATTTCCGGGTCGGGCTGCGTAGACTTCGGAGTGCTATCCGGGCTTACCGCCCATACCTAAAGGATAGCGTTCCCAAGAAAACGCGTAAGGAGCTTCGGTTGCTCACCGCATCTACCAACGCCGCACGCGACATGGAGGTTCAACTTGCCTGGGTCCGTGCTCAGCGAGATCGGCTAAACGAGACCGAGACCGCCGGACTTCGCTGGTTGGCCGAGAGATTGGAACCACACGACGAGGACAACCGTGAGGAGCAACTCCGAAGGCTGAACCAAGACTTCAATGGGATTCGCAAGTCTCTAAGGAAAAGACTTTCTTTTTGGAAGGTGCGACTCGACGTCACCGATCAGGACAAGAGCGCTTCGTTCCGAAAAGTGACGGCTGACATCTTGCAGGAGCAACTGGCAACGTTGGTCGCACAACTCGACGCCATCCACGCGCCCGAGGACAACCCGCAAACTCATTCGGCCAGAATCAGCGCGAAACGACTCCGTTACTTGCTGGAACCACTCGGCCGGGCCGTTCCCGGGACAAGAGCTCTCGTAAAACAGTTCAAGGGGCTTCAGGACGTACTGGGCGACTTGCGCGACACAAACTTGATGGTGGTTGAGATCGGTGCGGCCATGGAGGCCTCGGCGATCGAACGAGCTCGCCGTCTCCATGAGCGCACCTTTCAGCAGGGCGACACGGTCGAGTTGGCCCCTGACAGAGCTGACAAGAGTGACAAGCCGGTCGTTCCTGCCGGTCCGGACGAAAACTTCGGACTACTCGCGCTGGCGAGATTGTTGAAAGAGAGACGCCAAGGTCTCTTTACTCGATTCAAAACTGAATGGCAGGGCCATCGGCTCGAAAAGTTCTGCTCCGAGCTCGAGGAGCTCGGAGCCAATATGAGCTCGTTCGGAGAGGATCGGCTAGCGGTCCGTCGTTACATCCTTAATAGAGTACCCGACGGGTTGAAGCGCTACCCCAGTACGTCAATCCAAGAGGGGTGGCTTCCGGGCGCCAACATCGAGGAGTCCCTGAGGCGGGTGCGCACCAGCGAAACCGTTCGTTACTTCCGGATTATTCTCAAGGACGCCGAAACCAGCGCCCCCCCCCAGGAAGGAGTCATATCGCGGCGCGTCTTCGAGAGCCTCTGGCCGTTGACCGCGAAGCGACGGATAAGCAAGCGGCGTTACGAGATTCTGAACGGTTCGCGAACGTGGCGTATCGATGTCTTCGTGGGCATAGAGCTAGTGCTGGCGGAGATCGACGTGCGCCCCAATGAGCTCGCTGAAGGCGAGGTGCAACTGCCCGAGGAACTAGCTCGTTGCCTTCAAAAAGAAGTGACCAGCGACAAAAAATACCGGCGCCCGTACGCGATTCCCAAAAGAGGAAGAAAAAGGCCTCCCAGGAAGATCGATCGCGCGAGCTCGAGCCCCACGAGGGCCACGACGGCCACGACAGAAAGCCAGAATCGCGTTCTCGAGGAAAAGCCCCCCCCGCAATGGACGCGATAGAAGCCTCCCTTCTGCCGCTTCGCCGCACGTCCGCCCCGAAAAGCAATAGCCAAGCAAGCCAAGCGTTAGCCGGTATCTCGACGTAACGCATCAGATCTCATCGGCGAGCGGCTCCTGGAAGATCTTCCGATCTTCCAAACGGATCGCGGTCAACGCTCCGCCCCAAACGCAACCCGTATCGATCGCTATCAAGTTACCTTCCAACCGAAGGCCTAACGCCGCCCAGTGTCCGCAAATGACGGTTTCCGATCGGCGGGAGCGGGTGGGCAAGTCGAACCAAGGAATGCAGCCGGAGGGAGCGGCGTCGGGGGGGCCACTGAAATCCAAACACATCCGCCCCTCCTTTGTACAAGTCCGCATGCGGGTCAGCACATTGGCAATGGCACGTAGACGTTCCGGACCAGAAAGACTCTCGTTCCACGAAAGAGGGTTGGGATCTTCGAACAAAGCGTTCAAAACGTGAACCCGGTCTTCGCTCCGGAGCTCCGACTCCACTTCTGCCGCTAGCTCCCGAGCTTGAACCACGCTCCACGCAGGCAGTAGTCCCGCATGCACCAAGACGAACGGCTCCTCGACGTGGATCAGAGGACGACAAGCCAGCCATTCCAGCAGTTGCTCACGATCGGGTGCCACGAGGATCTCCTCCAGCGTGTCGCGAGGCTTGGTTTTCCTGATGCCGGCCGCAGCGGCGAGAAGATTCAGATCGTGGTTGCCCAAGACCGCCGTCAGCCGATCCCCAAACGTGTAGGCCCAACGCAGGACATCGAGTGAGCGGGGTCCTCGGTTCACCAGGTCTCCGACCAACCAAACCCGATCTCTTCGTGGATTGAAGCCGGCGCGCTCGAGCAGCCGGGTCAATGTTTCGAAGCAGCCTTGTATGTCTCCTATCGCGTACGTCGCCATTTGCCGTTACAATTCTAGCAGTAGTTTCGAATGTCGAGCCGACAATGAGTGCCAAACCAAAATCCGACATGTACGGTGCCGTCGACCTGGGATCGAACAGTTTTCACATGTTCGTGGTCCGCGTCGCCCAGAACGACTTACATGTCGTCGACCGACTCCGAGAGAGGGTGCGGCTGGCAGCCGGCTTGGACTCGAATAATCATCTCACCGAGGAAGCCGAAGCCCGGGCGCTGCTATCGCTCGAGCGTATCGGAGAGCGTCTTCGCGACCTCCCTCCTAATCAAGTGCGCGCCGTGGGAACGAACACCCTCCGCCGTGCCCACGACGCCGCGGCATTCCTCCGCCGCGCCTCGAAGGCTCTGGGACACCAGATCGACGTAATATCCGGACTCGAAGAAGCGCGCCTCATCTATCTCGGCGTCTCACACACTCTACCCGACTCATCGGAACGTAGATTGGTGGTCGATATCGGTGGCGGTAGCACCGAGTGTATCGTGGGTGAACGCTTCGAACCGCTCGAAATGGCGAGTCTATACATGGGCTGTGTTTCCTATAGCATGAGATTCTTTCCAGGTGGCGAGATAAACGAAAAGAACATGTTGCGGGCAGAGACCGCGGCACGAGTCGAGCTAGAAACCATTGAGCGGAAGCTGAGAGACCTCGGATGGGACATGGCCTTCGGATCTTCGGGCACTATCTTCGCTATCGAGGAGATCCTTCGGCAGAACGAGTGGAGCAACCAAGGCATTACTCGCAAGGGGCTCAAGAAGCTCCGCAAGGCCTTGGTCCGAACGGGCAGCACGGAAGAGTTCGTGCTTCCCGGTCTAAAAACAGACCGGGCGCCGGTACTGCCGGGAGGACTCGCCATTCTCAACGCCGTCTTCGACAGTCTCGACATCGAGAGGATGAGCCCGAGTACCGGTGCCTTACGAGAGGGGATCCTTTACGATCTGCTTGGCCGCATCCGCCACGAAGACGTTCGTGACCGCACCATCCAGCGTCTTGCCGAACGCTATCACATCGACCGCGCGCAGGCCGCGCGGGTCGAGCACACCGCGCTCAACTGCTTGACTCAGGTAGGCGACGCATGGGAGCTAAGCGACGAGGAGTATCGTCAGATCCTCGCGTGGGCCACGAGACTCCACGAAGTAGGACTCACCGTGTCTTATAGCGGCTACCAAAAGCACGGCGCCTACTTGCTGGGGCACTCCAATCTGCCGGGCTTCTCGAACGACGAACAGCTGTTGCTCGCATCCCTGGTAGGAAGTCATCGCCGGAAGCTATCCCGAGGGCCCTTCGAAGAGCTCCGCTCCGTTTCTATCGATCAGGCGCTCCGACTCTGCGTCCTGCTTCGACTCGCGGTCCTCGTCAATCGCGGCCGCAGTCCACGCCCCCTCCCCCGTTTCAAGCTGAAGCCGGAGAAGAACAAGCTCGTCATCGCCTTCCCCGAAGGTTGGCTCGAGGAGCACCCCCTGGCACACGCTGACCTCGAAGAAGAAAAGTCCTTCTGGAAGAAAGTGGACTTCCAACTCGTGGTAAGCTAGGCGCCCGCTTAGCGCCAAGGACTACTGCTTTCATGTTAGAGAAGGTCAACCTATCCCAGAAGACCTCGAAAGAGGACTACCGCAACACGATCTCGGAGTTAGAGACGAAATTGGGTAGCCTGCTGAGACGGGCGAGGGATCTCAAAATTCCCCTCATCGTCGCGTTCGAAGGCTGGGGAGCGGCCGGCAAGGGCACGATCATCAATCGCCTCATCCTATCGATGGACCCGAGACAGTTCAATGTTTATCTCACGGGGGCCCCGAATGAGGAAGAACAACTGCGGCCTTTCCTCTGGCGGTTTTGGATCAAAACACCGAAGAGACGAAGGACCGTCGTCTTCGACCGATGTTGGTATCGACGAGTCTTATCGGAGCGCGTAGACAGGGTCGTCAAGAAGCCGGCCTGGTCCAGAGCGTACGGTGAGATCAACTCCTTCGAACGACAACTCGTCGACGGCGACACGGTTATCGTCAAGTTCTTTTTTCATATCAGCAAGAAGGAACAAAAGAAACGTTTCGCGAAACTGCGGCGAAATCCGGCCACTGCGCTTAGGGTTACCAAGGAGTACCGAAAACAACATCAACAGTACCGCAAGTATGTGCAGGCTACCGAGGACATGTTAACCAAGACGGACACCGCAGTCGCTCCTTGGACGATCGTACCCGCCCACGATCGCAGGTTCGCCACCATCAAGGTATTCCGAACCGTCATCGGCTACTTGGAGCAGAAGATCAAAACCATCGAAGACAAGTCGGAATCGGTGAATGCCGCTTACTTTCTACCGCCGGGCCCCACTTCTTCCGTTCTCGACGAGGCCGACTTGAGCCTGTCTCTTACCCGGACCGAGTACGAGAAAGAGCTGAAGCGCTGCCAAAATCGACTTCTCGAGCTCGAATATGAAGCCTACGCGAAGAGAATCCCTGTGGTGGTCGCCTTTGAAGGTTGGGACGCGAGCGGAAAGGGGGGGAGCATCAGGCGGCTCGCACAAGCGATGGATCCGCGAGGCTATGAAGTGATCCCCACTGCCGCTCCTACCGAGGAAGAGAATGCCCATCCTTACTTGTGGCGTTTCTGGAAGCGTTTCCCCAAAGCGGGACACGTTGCCATCTTCGATCGCTCCTGGTACGGGCGTGTCTTGGTCGAACGAGTCGAGGGCTTCGCCACGCCGACAGAATGGAGAAGGGCCTACAACGAGATCAACGAGATGGAGGAGCAATGGGTCAACTTCGGCTCGGTTCTGGTCAAGTTCTGGGTTCACGTCGACCAGAATGAGCAGCTGAAAAGGTTCCAGGAACGTCAGGAAAACCCCTTCAAAAAATGGAAGATTACCGACGAAGATTGGCGGAACCGAGAGAAATGGGCGGACTACAAGACTGCGGTGGACGAAATGCTCCGCCGGACCAGCACCACCTATGCACCCTGGACGATCGTCGAGGGAAACTCCAAGCTATACGCTCGCATTAAAGCGCTGAGAACGGTACAAGCTGCGATTGAAGACCGTCTCTAGCGGCTCTCCACAATAATGTCCCGACGCCCCCAATATTTTCCTTGACACGCCTCCCCCCCCGTTGAATCTATGATAGCGTACATGCTACATGTGTAGCATGTTAACGCGTGCACAATATTGGATCTGACCCCCGTTATGTGACCGGGGTCAGATCTAAAAATGTGCAAAGGAGTGAGTTAGCGTGGCAGTTCCTCGAACGTTACCGGACTTGACCAAACCGGAGCTCGCGATCATGAAACTCTTCTGGACCGCGGGACCACTCAGCGCCCGGGAACTTCATGAGCGTCTCCGGTCCTCCACCGCCTGGGCCTACTCGACGACGCGGACTACGCTCGATCGCATGGTGAAAAAGCTCCTGCTGACGAAAAAGGATTTTCACGGCATCAACCTGTACGAGCCACGGATCACGAAGCCGGTCGGGATCGCCCAGCTCGTCCGAGACTTCGCGGATCGGGTTCTCGAAGTGGAACCAAGCTCGGTGGTGTCGCTGTTCGCACGAAGTGAGTCCCTCACCGAGGAAGAGATGAAGGAACTATCCGAGCTTCTCTCTCAGGGCGTAGACCGATGAGTCGTGGTGAACTCTTGCCGCCGATAGAGGCCCTGGCATCCTCTCTTCTCGGCTTCGCCACGTTGGAGGTCGTGTACTCGACACTGCTTTGTCTGTTCGTCTTAGTCCTGGCTCCCTGTTTGCGGGGACGGCTGCCCATGCTCCAATACTGTTTGTGGGCTCTCGTGTTGTTGCGACTGGTCTTGCCCACCGAACTGGCCTCTCCTTGGAGCCTCCGCAGCCTTCTCGCAGGAAGTCAGGTTTCCGTCATGGAGGAGGCCCTGCCGATCTGGCAGGCCAACCATACGACTCACACGCTGAACTCCCTTCCAGATCCACATCCCACAGTCTCTTGGCGCACCGCCGTTGTGGCGGCTTGGCTTGCGGGAGTACTTCTTTTCGCTTGCGGTATCACGAGACGTCTCTTCGTCTATCGCAAGCTGATTAGAACGGCTCGACCGGTGCAAGACCGTAAACTTGTGTCGCGGCTCCGCTGGTGGCGGGCCAGCTTCAAGATCCTGCGACCGGTTCGGCTGTTCACTTCGGAAACATCTTTGCTTCCATTCACTCTGGGTACGCTACGACCGGTGATCTATCTGCCGCAGGCCATCCTGCGCGAGGCCCAGCCGACCGTTGCGGATTCCGTCATCGCACACGAGATGGCGCACATCAAACGATGGGACGACCTCTGGCTTCGCTTCCAGAACGTGGTCCAGGTCCTCTACTTCTTTCATCCCGTGGTTTGGATTGCCGTGAGCCGCATGAACGACGAACGGGAGAGAGTTTGTGACGAGATGGTTCTCTCACGGAACGCTCTATCACCCCGCACCTATGGCCGTAGTCTTCTCACCGTGCTCGGGCTCGACCTGAGAGGGCGGCAATCGGTCGCGGTAGCAGCTTTTGCGAACGACAGAAAGAGGAGGTTCTCGATGCGAATCCGTTACATTCTGAACGATAAGTCCTCGCGGGGTCCTCGGCCCGTTCTATCCGTAACCCTCGCGCTGGCGCTGGCCTTGCTCCTCTTACCCATGGCCGTTGTTGGCGCTCGCGAAACGCGAGTCGAAAGCGCTCGCCTCCAATCTCCTCGGATGACTCATCCCCTCCCAGAAGGAAGATTGACCTCCGGCTTCGGAGCGAGAAAGGATCCCTTCAACGGTCAAGCGATAGACCACCCGGGCATTGACATCGCTGCACGACGTGGCGTGGACGTATTGGCACCCGCCGACGGGACCGTCGAGATCGCCGAAGCGAAGTACAGCGGTGGAGCCCATTTCGGTACCGTCATCATCATCGACCACGGCAGAGGTCTCAAAACCTTCTATGCCCACCTAGGGAGCGTCACGGTGGAGCCCGGCCAGAACGTGCGCGGGCAAGAACCAATCGCCAAGGTAGGGTCGACCGGAGAGTCCACCGGTCCCCATCTTCACTTTGAGATCTGGGAGAGTGGCAACCCAGTGGATCCGCTACGATTCGTCGCCCGTTAGCCGAGATTCAATCGGAAAAGCGGAGCAGCACCGGAGCGTGGTCGGAGGGTTGCTTTCCCTTGCGCTCTTGGCGATCGATCTCGGCCGCTTCGGCGCGGCCCGCCAATTCGTCGGTGACGAAAACGTGGTCGATTCTCAGCCCGTCGTTCTTGGGAAAACCTAGCTGGCGATAGTCCCACCACGAATAGAGGCCATCCTCGGGACGGTGCCATCGGAAGCCGTCCGCCAGCCCCCATTCGCATACCCCTCGCAATGCCGCTCGCCCCGCCTCGTGACACAGAACGCTATTGCGCCACTTTTCGGGGTTGGCCACATCGCGATCTTCCGGTGCCACGTTGAAATCTCCGCAAAGCGCCAGCGGCTCGGAGCGGTTGTGGTTTGCATCTAGGTAGGACCGCAATCGACGCATCCAATCGAGCTTGTAGTCCCACTTCTCGGATCCGACGACTGCACCGTTGGGCACGTAGACCGAAATGACCCGTACTCCATTCACGGCCGCGGAAACGAAACGAGCCTGGGGATCTTCGACTCCATCTTCAAATGATTTCCGGACATCCTGCGGCTCGGAACGGCTGACGATGGCAACACCGTTATACGTCCGCTGCCCATATACTGCGGCGAAGTAGCCGGCCTCTCGTAGGGGCTCGAAGGGGAACTGGTCCTCGACGGCCTTCAGCTCTTGCAAGCATAAGACATCGGGCTGGTGCCGATTCAACACTCCGAGCAGTCGCTCCAACCGGACGCGAATCGAGTTGACGTTCCAAGTTGCGATCTTCATTTGGTCAAGAACCAGCGGGTAGTTAGACTAGAAGCCATGGTGCCCCAATCGATTCTCGCATCATTGTGCGCGGCCGGATTGGTCCTTGTTCCGAGTGAGCCTCCCGAACGAGGCTTCGAGAACGGTGTTTTTACATCCGAGCGGTTCCCCCTAATTCGGATGAAGGTAGACCCGGCTTTCACATATATCGGGAGTGTGACCTTCGAGCTCAAGAGCATTGCGCTGGTCGATCGACAGATATTCGTCGACGCTGACGGCGAGCGCATTAACCGAATGATCGTGCTCCAGTTCGAGGGATTCCTCGATAATAATGACCATACGTACCTCTGGGGCGTCACGAACCCGCTCTCTCTCGGAGAACATGATTACAAACACAACACGTTCTTCTTCGACACCTCAAGGGCCATTGCGGAGAATCCCGGAGCCGAGACGGACCACACGGTGGCCTTTCTCGAACGGGAACGATACCAGTTAGCGAGCGAGCAAATGGTTTCACGTTTCGCTCGAGTCGTCGATGCTGCACGACGCCACGAGCTAATCATCTTCTATCACGAAAACGTCGTGGCCACGGGACATTCTCTCGCTGAAATCTCCGAGGATGGCGGGGTCTTACCTCAACACATCGCTAGCGCCGAGGCGTTGACCAAACGGTCTCTCAAAAGCTTTTCCGTCTTGGACGACTAACCCCTCGGCAGAGCTCACGTGGAGCTCGGCGCCACGCGGTGAAACCGCACCTTGTAACGCGCGGGACCGAATTGGATTATCATCCACCGATGCCGACCCTCACCCAATTGCTCGAACGAGGCAAGGACGACGCCATCGCAATGGGAGCCCCTGGCCGAGAGCCGCTCACCTATGCCGATCTTCGCCGTCACATGGCGGAGACCGTCGAGTCGCTGAACCGTCTCGGGATCGGGCGCAACGACGCGGTTGCCATCGTGCTTCCGAACGGGCCCGAGATGGCATCGGCCTTCGTCTCCATCGCCGGGGGTGCCACCACCGCACCCCTCAACCCCGGCTACCGGAAAGAAGAGCTCGAGTTCTACTTGTCCGATCTCGAGGCGAAACTTCTTGTCGTCGAGCCCGGAGCCGAGAGCCCGGCGCGAGCCGCGGCGGAGAAGCTCGGGATCCCGGCGGCGGAGCTTGTGGCGGACCCTCAGTCTAAGGCGGGGTGGTTTCGACTGTCGGGCAAAGCCGCAGGGCGCCCGAAGCTGGGAGGAAACGCCGAGGCCGACGACATCGCGCTCGTCCTCCACACCTCCGGAACGACGTCACGCCCGAAGATTGTCCCTCTGAGTCATAACAACCTGTGCGCCTCAGCGAGAAACGTCGCAGAGAGCCTCTCGCTGATTCCCGAGGATCGCTGCCTCAACGTCATGCCGTTGTTCCATATTCACGGGCTCATCGCCGCGGTCCTCGGCTCGCTCAGTGCCGGCGCTTCCATTTTCTGCTCTCCTGGTTTCAATGCCCTCAAGTTCTTCGCGTGGATGAAAGAATCCCATCCAAACTGGTACACGGCAGTGCCCACGATGCATCAAGCGATCCTGGCACGCGCCGAGCGAAACCGTGAGCTCATCGAGGCGAACCCGTTGCGATTCATTCGTTCCTCCTCGGCCTCGCTTCCCCCGCAGGTAATGGAAACCCTCGAATCCGTTTTTCACGCCCCCGTGATCGAGGCCTACGGCATGACGGAAGCCGCCCACCAGATGGCCTGCAACCCACTGCCGCCTCGGGAACGGAAGATCGGCACGGTCGGTGTTGCGGCGGGTCCCGATGTCTCCATCATGGACGCAGCCAGCCAGCATCTACCGCCGGGAAGCGTGGGCGAGGTCGTGATCCGCGGTTCCAACGTCACCGCCGGCTACCGAAACAACCCGGACGCCAACGCGGCGGGCTTCACCGAGGGTTGGTTCCGGACCGGGGATCAGGGCGTCATCGACGACGACGGATACCTTCGCCTGACCGGACGATTGAAAGAGATCATCAACCGCGGAGGGGAGAAGATCTCGCCGCGCGAAGTGGATGAAGTCCTCATGGATCATCCAGCGGTGACCCAGGCGGTCACTTTCGCCGTCCCCCACGACAAGCTCGGCGAGGACGTCGCGGCGGCGGTGATCTTGAAGGAAGGCGAGACCGCCAGCGAGAAAGACATCAAGGACTTCGCCCGCCAAAGACTCGCCGATTTCAAAGTGCCACGCCGAGTCGTCTTTCTCGATGAGATACCCAAAGGACCAACTGGCAAGCTTCAACGGATCGGCTTGGCCGAGAAGTTGGGCCTGACATGATGACATGAAAATCTGCGTATACGGAGCCGGCGCTATCGGCGGCTACCTGGGAGCCGAGCTCGCATTGGCCGGCCTGGATGTCACCTTGATCGCACGCGGGCCTCATCTAAAGGCCATGCGGGACAAGGGCCTCACACTCCTCATCGAGGGGGAGAAAAAAGTCGCAAACGTTAGGGCGACGGATGATCCGGCAGAAGCCGGCCCTCAGGACTACGTCGTGATTACGTTGAAGGCGCACTCCGTGCCGCCCATCGTGGACAAGATAGTCCCGCTTCTCGGTCCGGAGACTGCGGTCGTCACCGCGCAGAACGGAGCCCCGTGGTGGTACTTCTACAAACTCGACGGGCCTTGGGAAAACAAACGTCTGGAGAGTGTCGATCCCGGCGGACGAATCTGGGACACGTTAGGCCCGGAGCGCGCAATCGGATGTGTCGTCTACCCGTCTGCTGAGATCGTCGAGCCTGGCGTCATCGAGCATGGGACGGGGAAAAGATTCATGCTCGGTGAGCCGGACGGTTCGAAGTCCGATCGCACCCTCGCCCTTGGCAAGGCCTTCACCGCCGCCGGCCTCAAGGCGCCGGTGCGGCCACGGATTCGAGACGACCTCTGGCTCAAACTCTGGGGGAACCTGTCGCTCAACCCGGTGAGCGCGCTCACGCACGCCACGCTGGAAGAAATTTGCGGTGATCCCGGCACGCACGATCTGATCGGCTCGATGATGCGGGAAGGTCAAGCGATTGGGGAAAAACTCGGAGTGAAATTCTCCGTGGACGTGGAGACACGTATCGGCTGGGCTGCCGACACTGGCGCCCACAAGACATCCATGCTTCAGGATCTAGAAAGAGGCCGGCCGATGGAAGTAGAAGCCCTAGTCGGCTCCGTTGCCGAGATGGGTCGATTGGTGGGAGTCCCTACCCCGACGATCGACGCCGTTCTCGCTATGACGAGACTGCGGGCTCGCACCGCGGGGTGAAACGTGTCGGGAGAAAAGAACAAAGATCTCGAAGACTTGGAGCTTCCTCACACCAGTCTGGGCAATCTCTTTCGGCTGTTCGGACCGGGCATGATCCTTATGATGACCGGCGTGGGGACGAGTCACATGGTGACGGCCCCGGTAGCCGGTGGCCGCTTCGGCTATGCCTTACTCTGGTGCATTCCCGTCGCCTACATCTTCAAGTACTACGGGTTCGAGATGGCCTTCCGATTCACGCACGCGACGGGAAGGAGCATGCTCGATGCCTATGCCACCGCCTGGAAACAGTGGCCTTTGTGGTACGTGCTCGGCACGACATTAATTCAATGCGTGGTTGGGCAAGCGGGGCGATTGGTTGCGGCATCGGCGGTGGCCTACTACTTCCTTTCTGAATACGTCGGCGTCGAGGTTCCGATCCCGCTTCTCGGACTCGCCCTGGGCATGGTCTCGGTCGGAATTATTCTACGTGGCCGATACGAAGCGGTCGAAGTCGCCGCCAAGGTTGCGGCTGGCGTACTCATGGTGTCGAGCTTCGGCATCTACTTCGTCGAGCCCGCCCCCTTGTCCTCGATGCGTCATTTTTTCTTGCTCGACACTCCGGAGGGATCTTGGCTCGTCATCGCGGCGTTTCTTGGACTTCTACCCACCGGAATCGATGTCTCCTTGCAAGCATCGGAGTGGGGAAAAGCAAAGAAGGCGGGCATGGGTGGGATCCGAGAGCGACTCGAGGAGCTCGGTCTCGCGGCCGCGTTCGATCCCTTTGTTTCACGAAAGGAAGACTTGGCCGTCGAAACGTCGAGGCTATCGCCCCATACGCTGGAGTACTGCCGCCGCTGGTTCAAAATCGGTTTGTGGGATTTCCGCCTCGGCCACGTCATTTCATTCCTCACCGCCTGCGTGTTCCTCTTGCTGGCGGCGGTATGGCTCTATCCAAGTCCGGTCGAGGGAACCGCGGTGATGGGAGAGATTGCGAAGATTTTTACTTTGAGCGTCGGCCCGGGGATGATGATCGTGTTCCTGGTCGGCGCGTTTGCCGCGACCTACTCGACCGCTTTCAACTATTTCGACGGCTGGCCGCGCGTCGTGGCCGCGTGCTGTCGGAACTTGTTCAAGCCGACCGCATCACTAAGGGGAATCGCGAAAGAGGATCTTACACCGGAGCACCAAAGCAAATGGTACTCCGAGTACAACATCTACCGCGCGACGATGCTCTTCTCACTGGTGGCGGCGGTCTCCATCATAGCCGGCGTGCCAAAACCCGTCTGGTTGGTCCTAATCGCCTCGGCACTGGCGTTTTTTGTCGCTCCGGTGATTTTCTATTTGAACCTCTACTACTGTTTCTCCGTGATCCCACGAGAGGACAAAGAGTTCTACCCTTCCGGCTTTGCGACGTGGTTCAGCTGGGCCAGCCTGATGATATTCACCGGCATGACCGCGTTATTGATACTGGCGCGCGTCTTTAAGATCGAGCTTTTGGCTAATTAATGAAACGCGGCCGGGCCGGAGGCCCGCCGGCCGGGAGGAATCGCGCCGTTAGGCGCGAGGGAACCCGGCCGTGGTTTTTGGGCGCGAGCACAGCCTTGAGCCATTGCGGAGTCGCTTGCCGACGAAGCATGAGGCGTGGGGGGTGGGGCCCCGACGCCACTAATTTCGCTAGCTGCCCTACTTCGGACGAACCTTGAGAGCGTTCTCGAGCGTCTTCACCATCCCGCCGACGGACAATACGGCGCGCGAGGCCGTCTCTTTGTCCTCTTCCGAGAACACGTAACCCATGAGCCTGACGTCGCCCTTCACAACGACAATGTGAATGGGATGAGGGCCGCGAGGTAAGGAGCTCTGCGCGCCGACGACGTAGTACATGGCCTCTTTCGCGTAGGGCTGCATCGTGGTGTAGTAGATTGAGCGGTAGATTTGCCGGCGTATCTCTACGTCCGACTTGGGGGTCCGCGTATACTCAATTTCGTTTTTAACTTCCTTGACGCCCTTGACCTTCTTGACCGCCGCGGGGGCCTGGGACCTAAGAGAAGTGCGGTGCGCGATACCCCTCAAGTAAACGACATTGTCCTTGATTCCAAACGTAAGCCAGTCATAAACCGTATAGTCAGGCAAGTTGGCGATGACGGAGAGAATGTCCTGGGTCATCCTCACCAATTCGTCTTGATCTGCCTGTCCACGTGCGTCGACGCGAGGCGCCACCATCATCGCAGCCAGAATCATTGCTAGTGCTATGGAGCGCATCCACTGACGTGTATTCATTGATCTCCTCTCCTCTGTGACCACCTTCGGCAGGCGGCGTCGGCCCAAATTTCGAATCCGGAAGGATAGCGGGCCGGAGAGCGTATGTAAAGTCCAGTATAAGGGGGGACGGAATCCTCAATGTGGTAGGATTCTGCGAATTTCAGAGCGATTGGAAGGCTCGGATGAAAGATTTCTTTCCCATACCCAAGGGTGACGGCTGGTATCTGTTAGCACTTCTGCTCTTCTCCATCGTCGCCTTCTTCCCTTGGTGGCGCGAAGTGTATGTCGCCGGCATGTCGGCCTTCGGGTGGCTCATGGCCATCCTCATGATCTTTTCCCCCGCGGTCGCCTTGCTCATCTTCCGTTGGGAGCGCAAGAAAGACTCATGAGTCTCGAATTGGCGTTGGTTCTCGCCTACCTGGGTGGGTGTATCGGGATCGGCATTTTCGCCTCGCGGAAGGTCATGGCGTCTAAGGACGAGTACTGGGTGGCGGGCCGCCGTATTGGTACGTTCGTCAACTCCATGGCGATCATGGCGGCCCTAGCTAGCGGAGGCTCAATCATCGGTGTGATGGGATTGGCGTACTCCCGCGGTATCCCTTCGACGCTGGCCTTGTTTGCGGGTGCGGTGCTTGGGTTCCCTCTCGCATCGGTCCTGGTCGCTCGACCCCTGAGGAACTTTGGCAAGTACACCATCACGGACTTTCTCGCCTTCCGCTATCCCCATCCCGTCGTCAGATACCTCGTCCCTTCACTCATCGTAGCGAGCTTCACCGTGTACATCATCGCCCAAATGAAAGCCGCGGGTATTACTGCCAACGTGTTGTTGGGAATTCCGTACGATGTGGCGCTCACCTTCGCGACCCTCGTCTTCATTCTCTACGTTTCAATAGGTGGCATGCTGGCCATCACCTGGACCGACGTGATCCAGGGTGTCCTCATGCTCACCGTCGTCATCGGCTGCGCCCTGGTGTTGATTTGGCGCGCGGGATCCCCGTTGGGCTTGATGGCTCAGGCCACGGCCGCAGCTCCCGAGCTCGGTCAAGTCTCCGGACAATCGCTGGGGAGCTACCTAAGCTTTTTCGTCATCTGGGCGGCGGCCATCCCGGTCATTCCCCACATCGTCATGCGCGTCTTCACCGCGAAGAATGCCGAAGGGGCGAGACTCTCGCTCAATATCGCCATGCTCTTCTACAGCATCATGATCTTGGCCGCGGTGCTGGCCATCGTGCCGGTCGGAAAAATGTATTTCCCCGACCTCGCGGACGCGGATCAGGTTTTCCTCATGGTCATCGAACAAGAATTCCCTCCGATCTTTCGCGGCATCGCCGTCGCCGCGGTGCTGGCGGCGGTTATGTCCACGACCGATGCTCTCTTGCTCGCCTGTAGCTCGGCGATCTCCCACGATCTGCTCGGGAAGTGGACCGATAAGCTCGGCCCGAAGGCAAGCGCCTGGGTCGGGATCGGATCGGCTTGGGTCATCGGTCTTGTGGCTCTTTACTTTGCCTATTCTCCCCCGGAGCTCATTAGCGAGTTCTATACTGCGGCGGTTGGGATCTTGAGCGCCGGCCTCTTCGTACCCATGATCGCCGGACTCTGGTGGAAGCGTGCCAACCTGGTAGGTGGCGTCGCGGCCTTGTTGACGGGCAGCTTGCTCTATCTCTACCTGGTGCTCGCCACTTCGCTCCCCGCGATATTGATCGCCTTGCCGGCGAGCGCCGTCGCCATGTGGATCGGTGGCCAAGTGGGAGCGGCGGAAAAGTCCGAGATGTTGGAAGCGATTGGCCGCCTGCACCAAAACTGACCGCACCGCCCTATGCAAGACAGACTCAAAGAGCTGGAGGCCAGAGCCCGTGCCCTAGAACCAGGCCCCGAGGAGAGGCAATCTCTGCTCGACTTGGTGGTTGCCTACTGCGAGCGTTTCCTGGAGCGGCTGCCAGAACTACCAGCCTTCGAACTAACCGAGGACAAGGGTATCGGGCTCTACGACGCTCCCGTTTCGGAAGACCCCGTTGCGCTCGAGGCGTTGCTGAACCTTCTCGATCACAATGTCGTTCGACCGGGCTTGAACCCCGCTTCCGCAGGACATCTCGGATACATCCCGGGAGGTGGAATCTATCCGTCCGCGCTGGGCGACTACATCGCCGCGGTCACCAATCGTTATGCCGGCGTTTTCTTCCCCGGCCCGGGCGCGGTGCGCATGGAGAACATGCTCCTCGATTGGATGGCCGAGCTCGTGGGATACCCGCCGAGCGCCGCGGGGAGCTTGAGCTCAGGGGGCAGTATCGCCAACCTTGGCGGGATCGTCACCGCACGGGACGCCCACGATTTGAAGGCCAGGGATTTCGAGCGCTCGGTCATCTACATGACCGAGCACGTCCACCACTCCGTGGACAAGGCGATCCGTATCGCTGGCCTCGGCGAGTCGGTTCGAACAATCGTCCCTTTGGACGCTGGTCGCCGGATGGACCCCGAAACCCTCGAGAAGGCGATTCTCAAAGACAAGGCCGCCGGATTGATCCCCTGGCTCGTCGTCGCGTCCGCGGGAACCGCCGACACTGGCGCGGTGGATCCGCTCGGCCCCATAGGTGAGATCGCCAGCCGGCATTCTCTTTGGTTTCATATCGACGGCGCCTATGGAGCGTTTTTCGCTTTGTGTGAGGAGGGAAAGAAGATCCTCCGCGGCATGGATCGCTCCCACTCGATAGTGATGGATCCCCACAAGGGGCTCTTCCTGCCCTACGGGACTGGAGCGGTGTTGGTGAAGGAAGGAAAACACCTCTCCAACGCTCATTACTACGATGCGCATTACATGCAAGATGCCGCCAGGAGCAGAGACGAGCTCGCACCCGCCGATCTTTCCCCCGAGCTCAGCAAACACTTCCGCGCCCTCAGATTTTGGCTGCCGGTGAAGCTTTTCGGCGTGCGGCCCTTCCGAGCCGCGCTAGAGGAGAAACTGCTTTTGGCTCGCTACTTCTACGAGAAAATTCAGGCCGTGGACGGGTTCGAGGTTGGTCCTTACCCCGACCTCTCGGTTGTGACTTTCCGGTACCTTCCGCAGCAGGGCGATGCCGACGCGTTCAACCAACGGCTCACCGACGAAATCCAAAAAGACGGCAGGATTTTTCTCTCCACGACCCAGTTGGATGGACGCTTCGTTTTGCGGCTCGCGGTCTTGTCCTTTCGCACTCACTTGGACACCATCGACCTCACCCTCGAGATATTGAAGGAGAAGATCAACGAGCGATCGGCTAAGTCTGCAGTTTCGCCCAAAGAGCCCCAGCGGTTGTCGGATCCAAACGGAGCTCTCGTTTCAGAAGAATCGAGCGACGGAGCTGCCTTCCCATTAGTCCAGTTTCCCGGTGCGGGAGACCGGGAGCAATGGCATGAACCATTTCGTGGGCCAACACACGACTCTCAACGTTGGTAGATGCTCCTGGCAAGGTTTCATTGGATTCCTCCTAGGTGTTCCAGTTGTCGAAGCGACGAAATAATCGCGCGCGCGTTTGATCTATGAGACGTAACAGTTCTCCGATTGGTTCTAAGTTTTTCGGGGATGCCACGATTCTGTTGTGAGCCTTACACGAGCATCAATTCCTTGAAGTGGGATTCAATGTTGCGCCCATCGTGCGAGAAACTTCGGAGATAGAATAGGGAATGCGCTGGAAAGAAGTATCTGGAGGCAAGGTCGTCGCCTGGGCGGTCGCCTTGACCTCGGGGCCGGCAACGCTCCTCCTGATGGAGATAGCCTTTCGGTATCCAGCACACACCGAGCGCCTCTACGGCGAGTGGCTCTACCCTCGCATCGCTAATGTGCTGGGAGCAGTGAATGGACTGTTCCCGTTCTCGCTCGCTCAGTTGGCGGCTTTTTTCCTTTTAGTCGGAGGAATACTTTATTGGGTCTCGCGCAAACGCCGAGGGGGGTCCAGGCTTGCCCGAGTCGGGCGTGCCGTTGCGGTCGTTTGGGCATTGGCCGGGATCATCGCCTTCTCATTCGTAACCTCGTGGGGACTAAACTACGCGCGACCATCATTGGAGGAACGCTTGGAGCTGTCAACCCGGGACATCGGGCTCGAGGAAGTACTGGATGCCGGTAAACGGTGTGCCACGTTGGCCACCGAGCTTCACACTTCCCTCGAGCAACCTGGTGACGAACCGACCGTCTCACCTCTGGGTTTCGCTCGCCTGAACGAGCTCATCGACCTACGGCTCAAGGACCTTCGGCTCCCCGGCGATCGCATCAAGCCTCCCACCTCTCCGGCCAAGAAACTTTGGGGCTCGGGCGCCATGGCCTATCTCGGGCTCAGCGGCATATTCATTGCCTTCACCGGGGAACCATCCATCAACTCGATCGTGCCCGACGCCTCGCTGCCCATCGTCGTCGCTCATGAAAAAGCACATCAACGCGGCATTGCCAACGAGGGGGAAGCCAACCTGGTAGCTTTCATGGCGTGCTCGGGGGCATCGGACTCCGCGTACGTGTCTTACGCGGCCTACCTGTACGCGACCGGACAGCTCCTCGGAGCAGCCTCGCAGCAATCGCAGGAAGAGGCAAAGTCAGCCTGGGCCGCACTCGGCCCTGGTCCACGGCGGGATCTCGTCGCGATACAGGAGTTCTGGGACCGCTATCATGGCCCGGCCGCTGAAGCCGCGGACAAAGTCAACGATGCCTATCTTCGTTCTTTCCGCGTGCCCGGGGGAGTTCACAGTTATCGGAGAGTGGTTCAACTGCTAGTTGCCCTCGACCGCAAAGGAAAGCTTTAAGGAACCCCGTTATGTCCAATGTCGTCGTGATCGGCGCCGGTGTCATCGGACTCTCTTGCGCCTACGAGCTCGTGCGTAAGGGGGTGGACGTCACCGTTTTGGACAAAGGGCGGCTCGGCGAAGGCGCCGCTTGGGGAAGTGCCGGCTGGGTGACGCAGACGCTCTCCGCTCCTCTTCCCGCACCCGGGCTAGTGGGAACATCTCTCAAATGGATGCTGCGAAAGGACAGTCCCCTCTACATCAAGCCCTGGGCAGACGCCGGACTTCCGAAGTGGCTGTGGAACTTCTGGCGACACTGCAACCGGCGGGATCACGAGAACGGCCTCGAGGCGATGGCCGCCTTGACGCAGCGCACCATGACTTTGTACGACGACCTCGAGAAAGACGGGATCGAGTTCGAGATGGAGAGAACCGGAGTGCTCTTCGCTTTCACGACTGAAGAGGGACTGCACCACACTCTCGACGAACTGCGAGCGATGAAGAAATACGGTTACTCGACTCCGCCGGTGCTCGACGGCGACTCTGTTCGCGATGCGGAGCCCGCTCTTACCAAAGCGGTCGTGGGGGGTATGTTGGTCGAGTCGGAGCGCCACGTGCGTCCGGAGCTCCTAACTACCGGCCTCTCCCGCCGGCTGGCGGAATCCAGTGCAGAACAGAGGGCGGGGACCGAAGTCACCGGCGTCAAGCGGCAAGGGTCGAGGGTGACCGCGGTCGTGACAACTGGTGGCGAGGTGCGGGGCGATCGTTTTCTCATTGCCGGTGGTGCCTGGTCCGCCTCGCTGGCCCAGATGGCCGGCTTCCACTTACCCGTTCAGTGCGGAAAAGGCTATAGCGTGACGATCAACGAGCCCGCGGTTCGGTTGCGGCGGCCGCTCTATCTTGGGGAAGCGAAATTGGGGGTCACACCCTTCCGGAACGCCCTCCGCATCGCGGGGACGATGGAGCTCGCCGGGATTAGCGAAGCGTTAGACCCTCGCCGCCTCGCCGCTATTCGCGCATCGGCGGATCAGTTTCTCGTCGGTTGGCGCCAGGGTAAGAGTGAGGACGAATGGGCAGGCATGAGAGCCGTGACGCCGGACGGGCTCCCGGTCATCGGGCGAGCCCCCGGATACGACAATCTTTATGTCGCAACCGGTCACGGCATGCTCGGCGTCACGCTAGCGCCAGCCACCGGTGTTGCGATGGCAGAGCTCATCCACTCCGGCGAAACGGCCCTCGACTTGCGTCCCTTCGATCCGAATCGATTCTCTTAGCGAGAGGATTTCAATAGTCGAGCCACCCCAAAAATGAACAGAGGTAGCGCAAAGAGAAGAATGAACGCGTAGGCCATCGCCCCATACCCTTTAGCCACCAACGCGATGATGCCGATCCGAGAGAGCACCGCGGCTGCCAAGAGCAAACCGACCGTCACCACCACAATCTGTCTCGCCGTAAGCGCATTGCGGCCCGATTCCTCGAGACTGACCGAGACCCGATCCGTCACCGCATGGATGAGCCCGGTACTCGTCTCGATCAAAGTCCATAGCACGACCAAAGCGTAGACGGTGATGACGCCTGTCCCCGAAACTTGCCTCAACATCGCGAGCCAAGGCACGGGAGCCCCCAGCACCTGCTCTTCTGGATAGAACCCCATCACCGCGAAGTAAGTGAGTGCAAACGGTACCGTCGCTAGAATGCCGCTGATCAATCCGGCACCGAACGCTTGGCGTCGCTCGGTCTGGCGATCGAGCACGAAGAGACAGCTCGGTATCACCGCCAAACAGTACCCGACGTAGAGCACCCCGGAAAACACAGCCGATCCGAGCGTCGCCCCTTCGACGAACGAGGTGTCGCGCATCGCGAACGCTCCCTCCATGTGATCCCAGGTCGACGCGAGGACGACACCACTGAAGACTAAGTAACCGGCATAAAGGAAGACCGTCCCCACGGTTTTGAATCGTTCGATGGCGTGCCGGCCCCAAAAGTTCAGAAGCCCCACCAGGGCGATGACGAGCATCACCCCCGCCCAATGAGGCCAGCCTAAGACCTCCTCCACCACGCCCCCCGACGCAGCGCTCACGACGGCGATGACCACGATCACCATCACCAGGAAAAGTGCGTCGAAGATCGGCCACAGTGGGCCGATGAGAGATTTTACGAACGTTCGATAGTCGTAGGCGCGATTGAGCCTGGCGAACTCGTAGGTCAAGCTCACGAAAATTGTAAAGCCGGCGAAGATCGCGGCCACGCTCCAAATACCGAGCGAGCCGAACTTCGCTCCGTACTCCACGATCTCTCGCCCCGTCGCATAGGCACCGCCGATGAGGACGGATTGAAAGATGATTCCAGGAAGAATGTATTGCTCGAAACGGGTCTTTAGGGAGCTCACCGGCGGCGTCGGTTTCCAAGCTTCAATAAACCCACGGGATCAGCCGCCGGGTCTTCGAGCTGTATTCTTGATAGAGGGATCCGTACTGCTCCCGCATATGCAACTCCTCGCGATGGATCCTCCTGAGGATCAGCACCACCCACGCGATTGATAGGAGCCATCCAATGATGCTGGCGAAAAGGAGCGAGAAGGCGATGCGGCTGGCCACAACGCCGGTATAGCGAGGGTGCCGCACCAGACCATAGGGGCCGGAGGTAATGATCCGGCTGCCGATCTCGGAATGCCCGAAGTGCTCCCGCAAGTACTTGTCGGTCCATAGAAGCCACAACGGGGTCACGGCCCAAATGACGAGGCCGGTCGACTGAAGAACCGGGCTCGCCAACTCGGGGAGCAAATGCCAATGCCCGTAGTCCAAGAAAACCGCCAGCTCCGCGAGGGTGAGCGGTATGACCCATTGGTGAAGGCCGGGATCATAGGTGTTGCCCAGCGCCTCATCTTGGAGCTCCTTCGTGGCGCTCACGCTCTTCAAGAATGTTCGGTTCTCGAAGAACCAAAGCGGTGCGAGGGCGAAAAACCCTCCCGAGAAGAGATCGATCCGGGAAGCCGGCTCTGGGCTCCCCCACTGCCAGAGGCACGCCCCTGCCGCTGCCAGATACACCGCGAAAAAGGTCCACACCCTGCCTCCTTGAATACTGCAGCCGCTTCCGGGTTTCAACCTCTTCGGGATGGCGGCCTCGATAGCACCTGTGCTAGATTCTGCCCCTCGGATTACGGAGGTGTGCCCATGAAATGCTTTGGAAATCCTCGCTTCTCGCTCCCTGCAAGCCTATTGTTCACTTTAGCTTGCTCCGTCGTCGTTGCCCAAGAGGCAGGCCAACGCTAATTCGGAGGCACCTATGACCTGCTGGAGCCCGAGCAACGCCGCCTTATCGACGACTGGGTCCGCCGCTTCAACGAGGTCACCGAACGCGACACTCCTCCTGATGTCTTGTACAACGTGATCCGGCTCTCCACCCGCACGACGTTCGACGCGGTGACCCATGCTCTGATGACGACGACGCTGTCTGACGAGTCTGGCCAATCGCTAGGTACGGCTCTCGATCTCATTGACTACATGGAGACGATCAAGGGCAAGATCAAGGGAGAAAGAGGCGACCGACAGTTTCGTATGTATGCCGTATTGAAGCCGGACGCCAGGGAAGTTCTCAAGAAGAGTCAGGAATTCAAGCGTGGCGCCGACAACACGATTTATCACAAGGGATACCCCGTCAATTTCCGCCAATCGGGGACCGTTCCTTCGATCCAGATCTCCATGCCGCGAGAGGGAAGCCGCGCCGACATCGATGTCGACTACCGCTCCTCCGGATTCCCTGGGGCACTCTTCAACAGCCACTTGAGTGCCACCAACTCCGACGTGCGTGCCGGGAACAACCATGAACGTCACGTGAACCGCTGGGGAGACGGCCTCGACAACTGGTGGCGAGGCATCTTCGGAGTGTCCGTACGCGCGAGCAAAGACGATGTGGGCGAAGAAATCATCCCCGAGCGGCCGCCGGCCGGCAAGCTCAAATTACAGTCGGCGGTCCACGATTTTCTCAACCTCTGGTTGGTAGAAGGGGCGGCCAACGTAGCGATGAGCTACATCTCCGAGCGTACGTACGAGTGCCTGCAGCTCGAGCAAGAAACGCCACTCGATCGTGGGATGGCACCCATCATGCTTCTGAGAGGAATGGGAGCGGTGCACGAAGCTCTGGGCGACGTATCAAGCTTGGATGACGCCGCGGTGGGTGTGCGCCTCAACAACCCCGACCTAAAGGTGGTCGAGAACAAACACCACGCCCAGTTCGTCTTGTATGACGTCCCCACCGCCGTCGCAGCCAGCTTCGAGTGTATCAACCGAACGGAGGCGGTCGCGCAAACATCTGAAAATACCGACCGGCGCTACGGAGAGTACTACGGCTCCATCTTCTACATCGGAGGTCCGGTGCGCGGCGAGACCGTCGCCCTCCTCTGGGCCAAAGAAAATGGCTATTGGAAGATCATCTCCTACGAGACCGAGGTCGAGGGGGAGGATCCGAACCTACCAGACATCCGGCCTACCGAGTCGTTCGAAATCAAGCGCACCGAGGGCGACCCTAGATTGATCACGGTCGCCGAAGACTTCCACCGCACGTGGCTTATCGACAAGAATGCAAAGCGAGCACACGAATTTCTTTCACCGCGCGCCTACTCTTGTTACAACTTTTTCCGAACTGCCGAACGGCCCGAAGCCCAATCAACCGAGGAGGCGCGTCGATTTATTCTCGAAGGACTGGAGCGCGTCACACGCGACGTGCCGGATGCCTCTAGCTTGAACGAGATCATCGAAGGAGTCGAAGCCGTCGATCCACAACTCTTGCTCGTCGCTCATCCTGAGGAGAGCGCTTTCGCGCTGGTTGCGGGCCCGAACAACCTCGGCGAGGGAGCCGATTGCGCCAGGCGGGCGCGGGTGAGGAAGTCCAGGATGACCAAACCGACCTTCGGGATTACGGCAATTACTTCGCGACTGGCTTCCGGTTCAAGGTAGAGAAAGGTGAAGGCGCGACCTTGGCCCTGGTCTGGGCGAAGGAAGGAGGCGAGTGGAAGATCGTCACCTATGACGTCAAGACGCCCTGATTAGTAGCCGACTCGAGTAGAATGGCCGCGATCTTATTCTAAGTAGCCTTCGAAACGCTCGCAGAGATCGACCATCATCTTGAGCCCGAAGCCAGTGGCACCTGCCCCGTAATACTTCCAGTTCTTCTCCAGCAAGAAGGGCCCGGCGATGTCCAAGTGGGCCCAGGGGGTTCCCTCCGGCACGAACTCCCGCAGGAAGAGCGCCGCGGTGATCGTGCCCGCCAGCTTGCCGCCGATGTTGTTGAGATCGGCGTAGGGCGTTTTGAGCATCTCCTTGTACTCTTCCACCATCGGGAGCTCCCAAAACATCTCGCCTTGCTGCTCGCCGGAACGAATTACGGCCTGAATCAGATCCCGGTCGTTCCCCATGATTCCGGCAACTGACTCTCCGAGTGCACGGACCACAGAGCCAGTGAGGGTCGCGATGTCGATGACATGAGTGGCTCCTTCCTCGACAGCACGCGCCAATCCATCGATGAGGACCAAGCGTCCTTCGGCATCGGTGTTGTCCACCATCACCGACTTGCCGTTCTTAGCGATGAAGATATCGCCCGGCCTCAGAGCGCGCGGACCGGGAAAGTTCTCGGCGGACGGCACGATGCCGGTAACCCGCACCGACGGCTTCAACCGTCCTATCGCGGCCATGGCATAGATCACCGCCGCTCCACCGGCCATGTCCCCCTTCATAGTGAACATGCCCTCGGGTGGTTTCAGTGAAATGCCACCGGTATCGAACGTGATTCCTTTGCCCACCAAGGCGACATGGTGTTTACTCTTCCGGCCTGGTTCGTAACGAAGAATGATCATCCGCGGAGGCCGAATACTTCCCTTGCCTACCGCAATCAAACCGCGGTACTCCTGTTTCTCCAATTGCTTTTCATTGAGGACGGTACACTTGAGCTTGCTCTGCGAGGCGACTCTCTTGGCGAGCCGGGCTAGCGTCTCCGGATAGATGACCGCCCCGGGCTCGTTCACAACGTCGCGACAGCGGTTCGCTTCTTCCGAGACGATGGTGTAGCGACGGAGTTCCTCATCCGCACGGACGCCATCTTCGGAACGCACGACAATAGACACCGTAGTCTCGTCCTTCGTTTTCTTCTTCTTGTACTTATCGAAGCGATATCCTCCCAGCAGGTATCCCTCGACCACTTTTCCAACAAACGGTGCACCGTCCGCGGCACTCAGCAGAAATGCGATCCGGTCCAGCCCGTAGCCTTTCGCATAACCCAGCGACTTGGCCGCGAAGATCTTCAGGTTCTCTTGGAAGTCATAGTTTTTGGACAATGTGGTGGAATAAACCAATAGGTTTTTGATCGGTGACCGTCCAGAAAAAGAGTGGAAGAACTCACGCTTCTGTCGCCCCTCTTTGAAGCCACGCTGCGCGGCTTGCAAAACCCGTCGCAGCTCGGGTTGATCCACTTTGCATAGGGTCTTGTCGGGATCCAGCACCGCCACAGCCAGATCCGCTTTCACTCGAGAAGGCGGTTGTGTCACAACGGTTAGCTTCATCATCTATCAGGCCTCTTCTTCGTATTTTTCCTTGAGTTTCTCTACGACCGCCGGATCGGCGAGCGTCGTGGTGTCGCCCAGGGTCTTTCCCTCGGCAATGTCTTTGAGCAACCGTCGCATGATCTTGCCGGAACGAGTCTTAGGAAGATCTGCCGCGAAGATGATGTCATCCGGACGAGCGATGGCGCCGATTTTCTTGACCACGTGCTCTTTGAGGTCGTCGATCAAAGCGTCGCTCGGCTCCACGCCCTGCTTCAGGGTCACGAAAGCGGCGATGCCTTCCCCTTTGATCTCGTGCGACCGGCCAACGACGGCTGCCTCGGCCACATCCTGGAAGTCCACCAAGGCGCTCTCGACCTCCATGGTCCCAATGCGATGGCCGGCCACGTTTAGCACGTCGTCCACGCGACCCAATATCCAAAAGTATCCATCCTCGTCTCGCTTGGCTCCATCACCCGGAAAATACGTGTCCTTCGACCACTTGCTCCAATACTGTTTCGCATAGCGATCGGGATCGCCATAGATGCCACGAAGCATCGCAGGCCAGGGCGACTTGATCGCCAAGAACCCGCCGCCCACTTCGGTCGACTCTCCCTGTTCGTTCAAGATATCCGCCTCGATCCCCGGAAACGGGCGCGTCGCCGAACCAGGTTTCAAGGTCGTCACACCGGGCAGCGGAGTGATCAAAATCATGCCGGTCTCGGTTTGCCACCAGGTGTCGACGATGGGACACTTCCCTCCTCCGACGTTCTCGTGGTACCAGATCCAGGCCTCCGGATTGATCGGCTCACCGACCGTACCCAGCAGCCTGAGAGAAGACAGATCGTGCTTGGCCGTCCATTCGGTTCCCCATTTCATGAAAGCCCGAATGACAGTCGGCGCGGTGTAGAAAACGGTCACCCCGTACTTCTCGACGATAGTCCAGAAACGATCGTTCTCCGGCCAGTTCGGAGCGCCCTCGTACATGACGCCGGTAACTCCCAGCGCAAGCGGGCCGTAAACCAGGTAACTGTGCCCGGTTACCCATCCGATGTCTGCCGTGCACCACCAGACATCCTCTTCTTTGAGATCGAAGACGAATTTGGTGGTGGTGTACACACCGGTGAGATAACCACCCGTTGTATGCACGATGCCTTTGGGCTTACCGGTGGTGCCCGACGTATACAGAATGTAGAGCATATCCTCGGCGTCCATCTCCTCGGGCTCGCACCGGTCACCGGCTTCTTTCATGAGATCGTGCCACCACAGGTCCCGCCCCTTCTGGAAATTGATCTCGAAATTGCCACGGTTTACGACCACCACGTTCTCGACCGAAGGCGTTCCATCCACAGCTTCGTCCGCCATCTCCTTGAGAGGAATCACGCTCCCGCGACGATATCCACCGTCGGCGGTGATCACTAGCTTGGCCTGGGCGTCATTGATGCGATCGCGAAGCGACTCGGCGCTGAATCCCCCGAAGACGACACTGTGGACGGCACCCACTCGCGTACAGGCGAGCATTGCAATGGGAAGCTCCGGAATCATGGGTAGATAAATGGCCACCCGATCTCCCTTTCCAACGCCCAGTTTCCTTAGGACGTTGGCAAAGCGATTGACCTCCCGATAGAGATCCCAATAGGTCAGCGTTCGTGTATCACCAGGCTCACCTTCCCAGATGAGCGCCGCCTTGTTTCGGCGCCAAGTTCTGACATGTCGATCGAGGCAGTTCACGCTCACGTTGAGCTTTCCGTCCACGAACCATCGTGCGTTGGGGGGCTCCCACTCCAAAACCTTGCTCCATGGTTTCATCCACTCGAGCTCGCCCGCCATGCGGGCCCAGAAACCCTCCCGATCCTCGGCCGCCTCGCGGTAAACCGACTCGTTCCCAATGGTCGCCTTCTCTCGGAAGGAATCGGCCGGGGCGAAGCGACGCCCCTCCTGGAGCAGGGTTTCGATCTCCATTGACGGGTCGTTCGTGCCAGCCTTGCCAGGCTTGTCAGGCTTGTCAGGTTTGTCAGGTTTGTCAGGCATACCAGAGCCTCCCTAAGAGTTGCTGGTTGGTCATCTTATGACAACCAAGCATGCCAAGGCCAGTTGCGTCGGTATCCGGCCGCGGGCGCCGAAACCCTTGTCGTGCCACGCTTTCGAGTTGAAAAGAAACGCCAGCCTCACCGACGACCAACGTGATGACCATCACGTCGCGGTCCGGGCAGCAACTTTTCGAAAGGTCGAAAATGAACTATAATTTAGTTAATCAATTATCCAATTAAATAACCAAGGTTGGGGAACGCGCCGGAATGCTGAACCTATCCCTATTGGTCTGGCTGTTGTGGTCTCCACTTCAGCCCAGCGACGGAAGCCTCCTGGGTGGAGCCTTCGAGAATCGACGACTCCACCTTCGTGTGCGACCGCCCGTGGGCTGGACGATCGTGAGTGCAGGGACGACAGAAGACGAGCCGATCGAGCTCTGGAAAGAGGGTGAAAACGGGCCTCGAATCCAGATCACGTCGTACCCCTACCAGATTTCCGATGGCTCCGACATCGACAAGGTTCAAGCGGAGCTCAGCGAAGCTCTCAAGCGAAAGTTCCCCAATCTACGTATGGATCAGGAGACGAAACTGATCCACCAGGGAAATCCCGCCATCGAAGTCATGGCGACCCTTCCCGTCGACGACACTTACTACCACGTCATTCAGCGTTGCCTCTTCGCTCGTGGACGCATCTTCATCATTACCTGTGCCTCGTTCGAATCATCGTTTCTTTCCGACCTCGGCAGCTTTCGAGCCTGCCTGGACAGTCTCGAGGTCCTCGGCGAGATCTTCGAGTCCGGTACGCCCGGCGACAGCGTTCCCCTCGTCACCTCTAGCACCGTCGGGTTCTTGGGCTTCGGATTCCTGGCGTTCGGCTTTTTCCTTCGCCGCTTCTCGGTTAACCGCATCGGACGCTGACAGACTAATGCTGATCCCACTCACCCATGAGCAAATGACGGTCCAGCGGCTTCCCTGGATCACCATCGGGATCATGATGGCCAACGTCTTCATTTTTCTTTACACCCATCCGCAGACCCAAAGAGATGAAGGCCGGCTCTACGAGGTGATCGACGAGCTCCACGAGTTTGCCGCCGCCAACCCGGGAATGTCGCAAGAGGATTTCTCGAACGAAGAAGAGCTTGGGGAGTATCAGCGCCTCGTCGAGAAGCTCAACGAGATCAATCAAAGTCGCCTTTTCGGCCGCCACGGCTTCGTACCTTCGCGCCAGGAGTGGCCGGACGTCATGAGCTCCATCTTTCTGCACGGTGGCTGGATGCACCTTTTGGGCAACATGTATTTGCTGTGGCTTTGTGGGTGCTGCATCGAGGACATGTGGGGGCGCCCGGTCTACGCCCTGATCTATCTATCGAGCGGATTGGTCGCGTGCATGGCTCACGCCGCCGCATTCCCACTGAGCGAAGCTCCCCTGGTCGGAGCATCCGGTGCGATCGCCAGCCTGATGGGGGCGTTTCTGGTTCGACTCTATGCGACCCGCATTCGGTTCTTCTACTTGTTTTGGGTTCACTGGGGGACGTTCTATGCGCCAGCTTGGGTCATGTTACCCCTCTGGCTCATGAGCCAACTCTTCTATGCCGTGTCGTATCGGGAAGGAAGCCCGGTCGCATTCTGGGCGCACGTCGGCGGATTCCTCTTCGGCGCCGGTGTAGCGCTTTTCATCAAACTCACGCTGGTCGAAGAAGCTTTTCTCGCCCCCGCCATCGAGCAAAAAACGACTCTCTTCGCCCAGAGTCCCGAGGTCACTTCGGCACTACATCTCATCGACAGCGGAAAGTACCCACAAGCCCTTCGCCCGCTCTTGGCAGCCATCCGTGACAATCCCGACGACATCGATGCTCTGGACTTGCTCGCTCAATCGTACCAGTCGCTGGGGAACGACAAGAACGCCGCGCAGGCCCATGCGCGTAAGGTCCGAAGCCACCTCAAGCGACGCGAGAAGGATCTCGCGGTTGGCGCTTACTTCGACATGATCGAGGCTAACCGAGATGTTTCACTGCCTCCGCCCGAGTCGTTGGCCTTGGCACCCGCCCTGGTGGAAGACGACTGCCGCGACGAGGCGGTGGTGCTCTATCAACGAGTCATCGATTCGGTCCGCGATCCGTCAATCAAACTGAGAGCCTCCCTCGCGCTCGCAGATCTGCACATTGCCGACCACCAGGGAAAACGAGCCCTTCAAATTCTGAATGCCGCCGCCCCCCTGGCCGAAACAGTCCCCGAATGGAGACTACACCTGGAGGAGAAGCTCGAAGCAGCTAGGAAGCTAGTGCCTGCCCTGTCACAAGTTAGAGCAATGTAATCAAGCCGTGCGCCTAAAGCGCCGTCTGGCGAGCCAGCTAGCGGCAACCCCGTAATTCGACGGCGAACGTGTGGCGTCCGATGGTCAAGCTCTACGCCTAAGAAAAAACAGCACAAGAATCGTATAGAGCTCGAGCCGTCCCACGATCATCATCAGGGCAAGTAGCAGCTTCGCCAGCCCGGGTAGCGCCGCGTAGTTCATCGTCGGCCCGACCGCCCCGAAACTGGGTCCTACGTTCCCTAAACACGCCGCGGAAGCGGCGAAAGCGGAAAGCACATCCAACCCCATCATCGTGAGCAACAGCCCCCCGGCGATAAACAAAACCAAGAAAAGCAAGAAGAAAGTAGTGACCGCAGAGACCACATCCTCCGGAATGGCCTTGCGGCCCACCCGAAGCGGCAACATGGCGTGAGGTCGGACCATGCGCCGCAGATCGACCGCGACCTTTTTGACCACGATGAGGATGCGCACCACTTTCACAGAGCCACTAGTGGATCCGGCACAGCCCCCGACGAATATCATGACGAACAGCAAGGCCCGCGAGAAATCCGGCCAAGCATCCCAATCGGCCGTGGCGAATCCGGTCGTGGTCACGATGGTGGCCGCCTGAAAGACTGCGAATCGCAGCGCCGACCCCACGCCCTCATAAGCGTTTTGCAGCCATAGATCGGATGCGATGAGTAGCGTCCCCACCGCGACGATTCCTATATAGAGCCTGAATTCCGGGTCACGGAGTAGGGGCTCGGGTCGGCCGCGTATCCAGTGAAAGTGAAGGGCGAAGCTGGCACCGGAGAGCAACATGAAGAAGACCACCACCATTTCCACGGCGGGATTGTCGAACGCGCCCAGGCTCGCATTCTTCGTGGAAAACCCACCGGTGGCCATGGTGCTGAAACTATGGGTGACCGCGTCGAAGAGCCCGAGACCCAGCACCCTCAAAATGAGAACTTCCGCCGCCGTGAAAAGCATGTAGATGCCCCAGAGCGCTTTTCCTGTCTGAGCCAGACGAGGCGTCAGCTTTTCCTTGATCGGGCCCGGTGCTTCGGCCCCCAGTAGCTCCATGCCGCCAATCGCTAATTTGGGAAGCACCGCGATTCCCAAGACGATGATCCCCATCCCCCCCAACCATTGCGTCAGAGCCCTCCACAGGAGAATGGAGTGAGGCTCACTTTCTACGTCCGGTAGGATCGTGGCCCCGGTTGTGGTAAAGCCCGAGACCGACTCGAAGATTCCGTTGATAATGAACCCTGGCCCCTTGATGAACACATAAGGAAGGGTCCCCACCATCGTCGCCACAACCCAAGCCGAGGCCACGAGAACGAACGCTTCGTGTCGTCCAAAGGAAAACTCCTGTTGCTGGACGAACTTCCGTTCCAAAGCAATTCCCGTGACCGCCGCAACCCCCGCAGAAAGCAAGAAGGCAGCCAGCTCGACCTCTCCATCGAAGTAAGCGACGGCAGCCGGAATGAGCAAGGCTACCGAGAGGACGAGAAGGAGACGACCGAGAAGGAAGAAGACCCCGCGAAAATTCATTTAGCGCGAAACATCTTCTCGAGCGCCGGCAGGGCTTTCAGAAGACTGAACACCAATGCCCGATCACCACGCTGGAAAGTGAAATCGCCACTCGGGACGTGGCGCTCGTCGCCACGTATCACGGCGCCAATGATCGAGCCCTCTGGGAATTTCAATTCGCGCAGCGGCCCGCAGATGACCGCGCAGTTGTCGGGCACTTCGAACTCCACCACCTCGGCGTCGCCGCTCTCGATCAGGTCCAGGTTCAGAATCTCGCGTGGGTGAATCATTCGCAAGATTGTACCGGCGGTAACCAACCGCGGGGAGAGCGCGATGTCCACGCGCGCCGCGCGAAGGACGTTGAAAAACTCGGGCCTCTGGTACAGGGTCACGACCAAGCGGGCGCCGAGCTCCTTCGCGAGAAACGAAGAAATGGCGTTCGCTTCATCCGCCTGGGTGGCGGCGACGAAATAATCAGCGTTTTGCACTCCTGCCTCCCGGAGGAGGGCCGGATCGGTGGCGTCACCACGAAGCACAAGGGTTTCCGGCGCTTCCGAGGCCAACGCGAAAGCCCGCTTTTCTTGGCGCTCTATCACCGTCACCTGGATTTTCTGTTCCACTAGCCCCTTGGCGAGCCACTGCCCCACATGGCCGGCTCCGGCGATGACGACGTTGCGTGGCGGAGCCGACTCCACGCCGATCGCCTGCAAGAACTCCTTGATGGTCTCCGTTTGACCGACGGCATAGATTTCCTGACCCGGCATCAAGATCGTGTCCCCTCGAGGCACGGTCAGCCGCAGGCCCTGCAACACACCCACGAGAATCCACCCGTCCGGTCCTTTTAGCTCTCTTAACGGTTTGCCGTAAATGTCCACCGACATCGAAGGCCGTGCATGAAGGAGCACTAGCTTGTTATCGGCGAAAAAGTGAGCCTTGGTAGCGCCTGGAACTTTCGTTAACCCGAGAATCTCCTCGGCCACCAAACGTTCCGGATAAAGAGGAATGATCTCTGGATCGGCTTGAAGTAACGGATTCGATCCGTGATAGGGATTCCCCACACGCGCCACGCATCGTTTCGCTCCCATTTTGCGAGCGGTGAGTGTCACTAGCAAGTTGGTGGGATCATTGTCGGATACGGCGAAAAAGAGATCGGCGTCTTTGACGCCGTGCTCTTCGAGGATCGCTGGGTCGCAACCGTCACCGGTAACCGCAAGGACATCAAGCTCGCTTTGCAAACGCTGGACTTTCTCTGGATCGAGCTCGATGACCACGAGGTCATGACCTTCTTCTGAGAGCGAGCGGGCGATGTGAAATCCGACTTCGCCCACGCCAACGATGAAGACCTTCATTGCGTGCTCAATAGTAGCATGGCTACCGAATCAAATAGAGCTCGCTTTGTCTCCCGTCGATCCAATGCCAACCATCTTCGAGAAGTGCGGCGTCCTCCTCTAGCGCGAATCGCACTTCCTTGCCATCCCACTCCGGTACCTCTTGCTTGACGTTGTTCTCAACGGACAGCCAGGTGTTGGCTCGGAAAACAAACTCGCCGATTCCGGGAATGCCGTCCTGATAGTCAGTCATGCCGATGGACGCGCCGGGAGCGTGACCGTAATAGCCGATGGGATGGCTATAGATCATCGGGTTGAGCCCTTCCGATTTCGCTTGCGCGAGAGCCGCCTGGAGAACCTGATTTCCAGTTTGGCCTATGCGAGCCTTCTCCATAATGATGTCCTGAAGTCGATTGCCCGCGCGTTGCCCATCAACCAGTCCGGCAGGCGCCTCCGATTCACCCGGCAGAAGAACATAAGCGTTGTGCTGCGTATCGGTCGCGAGGCCGAGGTAACGGATACCGAAGTCGCAATGTAGGAAGTCGCCACGTTCTATCACGTCGTAGCCCGGCTCGCCCTCTTCCGGTAGCTCGCCACGACGCTGGGTGGAAACGGATGGATGAAACCACTGCCCCAACCCGAGCTCCGCGACTCTTTGCCTCATCCACCACTCGACATCGGCGGTCGTCGTCTGCCCGGGAACGATGACGCGATTCGAAAAAGCCTCCCGAATGATTTGATGCGCCACTCGCATGACGTGCCGGTACATGTCCGTCTGCTCGGGCAGCTTCACCTCGATCCATCCCACCGCAAGGTTCTCGGCCGAGACGACCCGGCCCGCATACTTGGGAGTGAGAGCGTCGATCAATTTTTCGTGTTCGGTAAAGGTCAATCCGTCTCCGTGGTACCAAATGTCCGAGGTATTGATCCCGATGACCTCAGGGTCGCGTTCCTCGACGACTTGACGAAGTCCCTCCCACTGTTCGTCATTCTTGGTCTTGTGCACTTCGAAGAGGCCCTTGTAGTCGAAGCGCCCAATGGAAAGCCGCTCCACAGACTGCTCACCTTCCCGGTCGAAGAAGACGAGGATGGTTCGCCGACGAGACGCATAGGTGGTGAGCGGAGCCATGGATCGAAAAACCGGATCGTCGTTGTACTCCCGCGACGCGATGATCCACATGTCGATCCCCTCGCGGCGCATGAGTCCTGGTAATAACGTGTCGAATCGTTTTTCGATCCAGCCATGCACGATGGGCGCCTGCTCACGGTGCGTAAGCACACGATTCTCCCGCAGCGCCTGACTCGCGGCCGCACCAGCGACCATCAGGCTACCGGCGAACACCACGGAAATCTTCAGCAAATTACACATGAAAAGCCTCCTGCGGACGATTGCGCGCAGAGTCTAGCACGGTTGAAGTATCCTTCCGCCAATGGGCCCCCCTCTCTATCGCTTGCTACTTCCCTTGGGCCGCGCGCTAGTTTGGCTCTTCTTCCGAAAAGTGGAAGTACGCGGACGAGAGCACGTGCCTCAGAAGGGCCCCATCGTCGTCGCGTCGAATCATCCCAACATGCTCATGGACGCCATCCTCCTCGGCACGACCCAACCGCGGGCACTGAGCTTCCTCGCCAAAGCAACCTTGTTCAGCAGTCCCCTACTGGGACACTTTCTCGCGGCGGCCGGCGTCCTGCCGGTTTACAGGAGAAGCGACAACCCCGAGGAGACCGGCAAGAATGAGCTCACCTTCGGGGCCTGCTACGAGCTTCTCGAGGCTGGCGGCGCCCTCGCCATTTTCCCCGAAGGCGTCAGCCACGAGCGGCACGCGGTGCTTCGATTGAAGACCGGGTGTGCGCGCATTACGCTGGAAGCCGAGGAGCGAAACGACTTCGGCCTGGGCGTCAAGATCCTCCCCGTGGGTCTCTACTTCTCCGATCCTTCCATATTTCGGAGCGACGTCCTCGTAGCCTACGGCCCCACCATCGATCCGAAGGAGTATTTCGATGGTTATCGCTCCGAGCCCCAAGAGACCGTCCGCGCGCTCACCACCGAGCTCGGGCGCAAGCTAAGAGAGCTTACGCTCCACGTACCGCAGTCCGGGGACGAGCCTCTCTTGAGCGCCTTGCGCCAGATGTTTCGCGCCGGGGACGGCATGAGCAGTCGCCTCGAGGTCGATCAAGAGCTCGTCAAGGCCATCAAACACTTCAGCGTCCATGATCCCGATCACTATCGCCGTTTGCGCGAGGACGTGCTTCGTTACGTTCGGTTGTTGGATGCCTTTGGATTGGAGCACTCTCAAGTGAAGCGGCGCTACCCAATAGGACCGGTGCTCCGCTACATGCTGCCGAGGGTGGTCGTGGCAGCACTGGGCCTTCCCGTTTTTCTGTACGGTGGGGTCAACAACTTCTTGCCGTACAAAACACCTGGCTGGCTCTCCCGTCTGGTTACCAAGCACCCTGTAGAAATCGCGACCGTCAAGTTCGTCGCCGGACTCTTGAGCTTCCCACTCTTCTACGCGCTACAAACCTGGGCGGTGGGTCACTTGGCCGGGCTGGGGACAGGCATCATCTATTTGGTTTCACTTCCGGTGACCGGTCTGATGGCTCTCGACTACCAAGAGAGGATGTCCGGCTTTTTCGAAGAGGTGCGGCTCTTCTTCATTCACCTGTTCAAGCGTGACGAACTAAGCCGGCTCCAGGCGCGACGCGAAGCCATCAAGCGTGAGCTCAGGCTCTACCGCGAGGAATATCTGAGCCTATAGCAACTCGAGTAACCAAACGTAACAACCCCTACCTATTACATTCTCGCTGCGCTTTGGGCGACTCTCCCGCCGTCTCTCGAAGGAGGCATCGTTTTAAAGTAACTACTCGAGCACCTTGCCACGAGTCTCGGGTAGGAACGCTGCCAACGCCGCAGAGAAAAGAAACGCCGCTGTCGTCATATTGAACGCCGTCCCTAGCCCATAAGTTTTCGCCAGCGTCCCGACCACGAACGGAGCCGCGGCGCTCGCGATGCGTCCAATGTTATAGGTCAATCCCTGAAACGTAGGGCGGAGTGAAGATTATCCCGATGCCGATGTGCTCCTCTTCGGTCCGTTCTCGCGAGCGAAGCCAAATCTCTGGTTCGGGAACGCTCCTCCGAATCCAAAGTGTGACCAAGGCGGGAACAATGCCGACGAAGAACACCGCTCTCCGTTCTGTCAGAAAAAGTGTCCCGCCGTAGGCCTTTCACTACGGCCAATCGGCCTTCGACGCTCAGTCTCAGCGGTAAGCTCTTACAAAGACTACCTTTGGTCCGCCGCACCCACGGCATAAAGCTTGCACCATTTCCGGCAAGAATGCCGGCCGCACGTCTAACCAAAGTCGGGAAGTACAACGTCCTATCGGTCTTGGGCCACGGTGCCATGGGCGTCGTGTATCGCGCCGTCGACTCGGGCCTCGGACGACAAGTCGCCATCAAGGCGATGTCTACCGATCTCCCGCCCGACTCCGAGTTCAGGCTTCGTTTCGTTCGAGAAGCGCGGGCGGTCGCGCAGCTCCAGCATCCCAACATCATTACGATCCACGAGCTGGTCGAAGAGGACGGCACGCATTACATCGTCATGGAGCTCCTCGAAGGTGCTTCACTCAGCACACTCATGCGGAAACGACCGCTGGATCTGGCGGAGAAGCTCTCCATCCTTCGCCAAATCGCGGCCGGACTCCAGTGCGCGCACGAAGCCGGGATCGTTCACCGCGATCTTAAACCCAGCAATTTCTTCGTGCTGCGAAACGGTGTCGTCAAGGTCCTAGACTTCGGCGTCGCCAAGATAGGCGAAGGTGAGCTGACCCGCGCGGGGACGGTTTTCGGAACCGTCGAGTACATGTCACCGGAGCAGGTACGCGGGGAGTCGGTGGACACCCAAGCCGATGTCTTCTCTCTCGGCGTCGTGGCCTACGAGCTTCTCACCGGGCGTAATCCCTTCCGAGCCGAGACACTCGCCGCGTCGGTCTTCAAGATCCTTTCCGATGAGCCGGGGAGTATTACAAAGCAAGCCGAAGGTATAACGTCGGGACTGGAAGACCTCGTCTTTCGCGCCATCGCCAAGAAGACGGCAGCGCGATTCGGGAGCATGGCGGAATTCAGCGAAATCCTGGACGCTGTTGCTCAGGACGCTGGGGTCGAGCCACGTCCTCCGGTGCTCGCGGATGACGACATCGAGACCGGAAAGGATCTGGTACCGGAGCACGCCCTTACTGCCGATCCGGTCGTCAATCAGTGGTCGCGTGTCGCCGAGGTCGCCGGGCAACTCGAAGAGGTCTACCAGCGAGGACTCGATCAATTCAACGCTCAGGATTACGAGGGCGCCGTCCTTATGATGAGCCAGGTCCTAGACGAAGTACTAGTCCACTCGATGGCGCTTCACTATCTATCTCAGAGCGAAGAGAAACTCCGGCAGAAAAGGTTGGATGAGGGCAAACACCAAGAAGCGAAGATCTTGCTGACCGCGATGAGGGACGCACACCGGCAAGGCGCACCCCAAGAGGTCATCGAGATGGTGACCAAGGTCCTCGCGGTCGATCCAGAATCCATGGAGGCGAGGTGGTACCGGCGCGCCGCGGAAACCAGGCTCACATCTTCGTCTCGCTCACGGGCCGGTTCGGTCGTCTCACCAAGGAAGGTCCGCAGCCGATTGCAGCAGCAGGCCGCCGCCGACTTGAAACCGACTCTCGTCGTGCCGGCCATGGCTCCCTCCGCGCAGGCGCGCTCTCTCGGTGTCTGGCTCCTCGGGGGGACGGGCGTGCTCTTCTTGAGTTTGGTAGCGCTCTTCTGGGGCTTCACCGGGAGTCAAGATTCCAAGGCAGCCCCCGTTCCATCGACCATTAACTCGCCGTCCAAGGTTCGCGTCTCCGCCTTTGACGACGAGGATGCCGTGATGCTCAATGTGAACCCCAGGAACAATGCTGACGCCACGTCCGGCCCATCGATCAACAGCGCGCTCCCAAAAGAACTTTCGGTGGGCGTCGAGACGGTTCTACGTGTATTCGGACGGGACTTCGTACCCGGCGCCAGGCTCGTTTTGATTAAAGGATCGCGAGGGATCGACGTGCTTTCCGTCAACGTGATTAGCGATGAGCTCATCGAGGCCACGCTACGCACTCCAGAGGACGGGGCCGGTAGGCAGTTCTCCTTGACGGTCTTGAACCCCGAGGGGCGGCGTTCAAACCCTCTTCAGTTGAGCCTCGTCGATCCGATGAGCCTCGATTAGCGCTCAATATCCCACGGCATGCCCGTTCAGATTGCGGGGAGGGACTCCACCCTCGAGACTGCCGCTTTCGGGATCGAGCCGGATTCCGACCCAATAGCCCGAGAACGAGGCACCCTTAGGGTCAGAAACGATCTCCAAATCCAAACCCATCTCTTGCACGGCGGCCAGAACCTCTTCGGGAAACTCGCCATCGCCTGACGGTAGCCGCAGGGGTTCCTCCGCGGGCCAGTTTTTTCTGATCTGCGGTTTTTCCGCCGCCGCTTTGGGATCGAGACCGAAATCAAGGACGTTCACCAGAGCTTGCAAGGAAGCTTCCCAGTATCCAAAGCCGACCGAGCCGCCGGTCAAAAAAGGCTTGCCATCCTTCAGCACCGCAAACGGGTTGTCCCACTCCGGAACTCGACCTCCTGGACCCACTTGGCTAATGAGCTCTTGCTGAAACGAACCGGAGTCGGGGATCGAAATCCCGTCCACGAAGATGCCGGTGTTGCCCCAGATCGAGCTGTTGATGGAATGAATGATGGCGGCCACGTTACCGTACTCGTCCACGGCTGCCACGGCGGAGGTGTGCCCGGGCTTCTTCGGGACCGTCTTCTTGAAGTTCTTGAGAAGGCTGTCGAGAGCAGCGCCTTCCTTTTGTCGTGCCTCCGCGGCCACTCGTTGTAGCTCGTTCCAACCGGGCTCCTGCATCCGTTTCCATAAGAGCGCGGCGGTCTCCTTTTTGATCCTGGATTCCGGCGCGAGGTCGATACCAGGAAAATATCGATCGAGAAGCTCCCGAGGCACGGTGCTTCCCGCCAAGGGGGGACTCAACAGGTCCGGCAGGCGGCTGATCTGAATGAGCCAATAAAGGGAATCGGCAGATGCGGCGTGATGCCCATGGCTCGGAAGATCGGCAAGCTCCAGGACATTGAGGGCCTCGATCGTGTTCACCCCGCCGTAGCTCGGAAGCCCTGGGGCGTAAACTTCGTAGCCGCGGTAGGAAGTTCGAAAGGGCTCCGACCATATGACGTCGTAGGCGTCGAGGTCCTCCAGAGTCATCTTGCCGCCTTGTCTGGCCAAGGCCTCGACCAGCTTCGCGGCCCACTCACCTCGGTAGATATAGTCCGTACCCTCCTCGGAAACTCTTCGTAGTGTTTTCGCGAGCTCGGGTTGTTTGAAGAGATCTCCCCTCGCATAGAGCTCGCCGTTGTCTTTCGTGAAGATGCGTTTCGTTGCTGGAAACCGTGTGATCACTTGCTGTCGTTGTTCGATCCTCGACGCCATCTTGGTATCGATCTCGAATCCTTCCTCGGCGAAATAGACCGAAGGCTCGAAGAGAGTCGCAAAGGGTAACGTTCCGAAACGCAAATGGGGCGGCTGCGACGCCGGCCATGAATCCCGGCACCAGGGTGCCTCGCCCACTGGGAACGCCTGGGGATATCGAAAGCGGATCTGTTTCGTCACGGACGGTGTCATACGAGGCGTTCATGGAATGGACCGTCCCGGTCGACGCGTCGTAGTAGATCATCACCATCGCCCCGGCGAAACTCACAGCAGCTCCTGCGCCAACCGTAATCTGGGTTAGCGCAGTGGTCATCACCGCGTCCGCGGCGCTCCCTCCCTGTTTCAACGCTTCGACTCCGGCGCGTACGGCGAGAGCGGAGGAAGTTCCGACCACCATTCCCCGGCGCCCTTCTCCAAGGGGATGCGACTGGTCGTAGGTCTGGTTCAACTTGATGTATTGCTCCAACTCTCCCTCTAGCCACAGGGCGGGTGAAAGATCGACCGGGCGCGTTGAGTTCAGCCGACAGCTGAGGCTCCAACACAATATGAAAACGAGACTCGAGACTTTGAAATGCTTCAATGCGTTTTTCCTAATCAGCTTCCAACGTTCATTTCGAGTTGGAAAGACTTTTTTTATCTCCGCTCACATTCCATGTCAACACGTGCGCTCGAAATCGCTAGCCGTTTTGTCGCGGCTGCGGTTAGAATGCTGCTGGAAACGGCGCACGTCCCTGAAAACCCAAGCTCAGCCAGAGAAGGTAACAAGCGACAGAAGAAAGGGGCCTGAAATGACGGAAGTGAAGGAATACCTGCCGGGAACTTTTTGTTGGGTCGAGCTCGGCACGACCGACGCGGCTGGAGCGAAGAAATTCTACGGCAAACTCTTCGCTTGGTCTCACAGCGACCAGCCCATAGGTCCCGACCTCGTATACACCATGCTGCAACTGGAAGAGAAAAATGTTGCCGCGCTGTACCAACTGAACGAAGAACTCCGGGACCAAGGCGTCCCTCCCCATTGGCTATCTTACGTTTCCATCTCTAACGCCGACGAAACTGCGGCTAAGGTGACTGCCCTGGGAGGCAAGGTCGCAAAGGATCCCTTCGATGTCTTCGACGTGGGACGCATGGCGGTGGTGCAGGACCCATCCGGCGCAACCTTCGCGATATGGCAACCCAGGAAACATGCGGGCGCACATATCATCAATCAACCGGGAACGCTTTGTTGGAACGAGCTGATGACGAACGATGTCGCCGGCTCCACGAAATTCTATACCGAACTCTTTGGGTGGAAGGCTGACACTCAGAAGTTGGGGCCAGTCGACTACACGACCTTCATGAACGGAGAGCGGCCCGCCGGTGGCATGATGAAGATCGCCGAAGAGATGGGCGATGTTCCACCGAACTGGCTTGTCTATTTCGCCGTCCAGGACTGTGACGAAACCTTGAAGAAGGTCGAATCTCAGGGAGGCAAGGTCGCAGCGCCGGCGATGGATATTCCAGAAGTCGGTCGCTTGGCGGTGGTGCAAGACCCACAGGGTGCCTACTTCGCATTCATCCGACTCGTGAACCCGCTCTAATTAGAGACCCACCTTCTCTAGGAGTCGGATAAAGCGCGGGTCGGACCGAAGTGGATCCCAGTCCGGATCCGTCTGGAGCGTCGTAATCGGTAGCGACCGGTTTTCGTAGGCGGATTCGAGCCAATCGAGAGCAGCCTCCTTCTCCCCAAGACCAAGGTAGACCCTCGCGACATACGACGGGGCGACGTACTTGAGCTCTGACAAGCCCTTGAGCTCATCGAACGTCTCCTGGGCCTCCGCGATGTTGCCGGCGGTCGCGAGCGTTTGCGCCATCAGGCTCAGCGCCAAAGCGCTAGTGCCGGAGACCCTCTCGAGGCGCTTGAAAGTGGCGAGGGCGTCTTGGTAGCGGGATTGCTGCTTAAAGGCAAGCCCAAGAACCACGCGCGTGATGTTCGACTCGGGAGCCCACTGCAGGATCTTCTCGCACTCGATCACCACCGACATGTAGTCGCGTTGGAGGTAGAGGATGACCGGTACCATGACCGACGACGACAAGGACAACTGGTCGAGCTCGCGCGCGCGGCGGGCCTCGGATAGGGCTTCGTCCAACCGACCGCGCACCGTCAGCAGGCGACCGTACCACTGGTGCGCCCTGGCGCTTGCTGGCTCGATTTGCAACGCACGGCGCACCGCGAGCTCGCCGCGAGACCAGTCCCAACGGAAGAGTATCTCGTAGGCTGCGATGGCAAGCTGCGCGTCGACCATGTCGCCATCGAGCTCGAGCGCTTTCTCCGCTGCCTTTTTAGCATCCTCCTCGAGCTCTTGAGGCGATGCGAAACCCCAGTAGGCGAGCGAAGCGTACGAATCCACCAGGCCCGCATAGGCCGGTGCGTAGTCCGGATCCTGTACCAAGACGTCCTCGAATAAGTCGACCGCCCGGTTGATGTCGAGCTCGGTTCCCGCATTCAAGTGATAGCGGCCTCGCAAATAGAGCTCGTAGAGGTCGGCATCCGCCATGTAGTGGTCGATCCAGTATTCATCCGAGTCCACGAGAAGCTTGACCTGCAGCGCGTTGGCAATGGCTCGAGAGATCTCTTCCTGCACCGCGAAGATTTCTTCTTCGCGCCGATCGTAGGTCTCGGACCAGAGGTTTGTACCGTCCGCGGCCCGTATGAGCTGTGCGGTGACGCGGAGATCGTCTCCCGACTTCCGAACACTTCCCTGAACGATCTGGTCGACACCCAGTCGCTCACCGATGTCCCGAATATCCAGGCTCTGCCCCTTAAACTGAAACGCGCTCGTCCGCGGCGCGACGTAGAGACCTTGGAGCTGCGTCAAGGTATTCGTAAGCTCTTCGGCGATGCCATCACCAAAGAACTCTTGGTCCTTCATTTGACTCATATCCGTAAACGGGAGGACCGCGATGGAGCGAATGGCGCCGGGGACAACTGGGGTGGCGGCGGTATCGGGGTCTCGCGAGCTCGATATCCAGAACACCGCGAGAGCAAGAACGACGACGGCTGCCACCGACAATAAGATGGCTGCCGATCTGGGTAAGCCTGGGCTCGCGCTGCCACTGGTGTCGCGGACCGCTTCCTGAAATGTCGGCACATAGCTTCCCTTGGGGAGCGCGATGCGAAGCGGATCGCCACTACCCTCCGTACGGTAATACTCGTTGAGTTTCGTGCGGAGCCGGGTGGCCTGCACGCGAACAATGGTATCGGTCCGCGGGTCGTAATCTTTCCCTCTTCCCAGAACCTCGACGCCGACGTTGTACTCTTTGAGCTGATCGCCTTCTCCCTCGAGGGTTTGCTCCACGACATACTGCAAGAAACGCTTCAAGCTTTCCGATTGTGAAAACTCCTGACTGCCCACAATCTTCTCGAGCTGCGCCTGAACAGCTTTCTTGGGAGGCCCGATGTGGCCGGTCGAGGGGGATTTCGTCATGGTCGCCTTCGGCGAGGAAAGCGCAAGTATAGCACGGTCTATCTCTTGCGATGACGGTAACCGTTACGTAACGGAAACTCACTCCCGCAACGCGATCCCGTAGTGCATCCTGGGCATGCTCAACATCGGAAACGCATCAATGGGCCGGTTCGAGGCTGGCGCTGCAGGTTTGGGGTGGGAAACAACTTGTGGCTTCGTCCTCGAACCGGCTCTGGATTTTTAGGGGTAGCCCGAAGGGAGACGGGATATGGCGATGCCGATGACAATCACGACGAATGCCGAGGAGAGATTGGACAGACTACGCGTGCTATTGGCCGACGACTACCAGCCCATACTGGATTTCGTCCGACACCTCCTAGAACGAAGATTCGACATCGTGGGGCTCGTGGCAGACGGGGAGTCGCTGCTCGACGCGGCGAAACGGCTCCAGCCCGACATCATCGTCCTGGATGTCACGATGCCACTTCTCACCGGGCTCGAGGCGGCGGGTGAGATTTCGAAGCGGGCGAACCCGCCCAAGCTCATTTTCCTGACACTGCTCGACGAGCCAGGCGTGGTCGAGAAAGCACTCTCGGTTGGTGCTTCAGGCTACGTTCTCAAGTCTGCGTTGGTAACCGACTTAGAGAAGGCGATCCAGTCTGCGATCGACGGGCGGGTCTTCGTTTCGCCAGGCATCAAAGAAAGCTATCACTGATCCAAGACCATTACGTTCCCTCAACACACCAAAACCTCAATGGCCCCGGAAAGCTTCGAGGAGATCCGGATCGATCTTGCTCTTCACGGTGCGACGATCGAGCGCCAAACGTCGTGCCGTCTCCTGGTAGTTCCCGGTTTGGGCATAAACGAGAGTGCAGTAGCGCGTCAAGAGCTCGTCAGCCGTGAGCTCACCTGCCGAGAGCGCTTCGACCAACCCGCGGCGTGGATCTTGCGAGGGAGTGCGGGGCGCCCGGTACTCGTTCCGGATGAGAATGTTCCGGACACACTGCTCGAGCTCCCGCACGTTACCGGGCCAAGGATAGTCTCGCTCTAGGTGCCCTTCAATCCAGAGCTCGACCTCGCCCACCAATTTCTCCGCCTCCTCGGGACCGGCGATACGCTGAGCTATAAATAGCACCAGATTCCTCAACTCCTCGGGTGAATCGGCCAGCTGTTCTCGAAGCGACGGCGTGACGATCAAATCGGAGCACAGTCGGTAGTAGAGGTCCTCCCGGAATCTCCCGCCTTTCATCTCTCGAGCCAGGTCGCGATTCGTGGCGGCAATGACCTTTCCCTGGAACTTCCGACTCGTCGTTTCACCCAGCCGCTGGAACTCGCGGGTTTCCAGGACGCGTAGGAGCTTCACTTGGATCGAGCCATCGAGCTCTCCGATCTCGTCCAGAAAAACGGTTCCCAAGGGCGGGCAGACCTCGAGCCAACCGGAGCGGTCCTGGAGGGCACCGGTGAAGGCCCCTTTTCGAGAGCCGAAGAGCTCCGACTCGATCAGCGTTGGAGACAAAGCGGAGAGGTTGAGAGGGAGAAAGGCATCCGCAGTATCGGAAACGAAGCTACCGTTTCCGGTATCGAAGGGTACGTACCGCGAAAGGCCGATGGCGCGGGCGACCAGCTCTTTACCCGTGCCCGAGGGACCGGTGACCAGGGTCGTCACATCCCTCATGCGCTGATAGAGCGTTCGACGGTAGCGTCGGAAGTCGTGCGTGAAGATCGACTGCCAGACGGCGGCACGGAGACGAGCCGCGGGCGCCGAAGCTCCCACGATGTAGTTGAACGTGTGATAGAAGGCGCGGCGAATCTGAAAGAAGACCGCGAACAAGTGGGCGATCTCCGCGGTCGACGGCGCGCCAGCTCCGGGCAACCCTAGGTAGTGCTGTGCGTCCCGGACGAACTTGGAGAAGAACCGGACTCGGCCACCCCCGGCCTTCTCGGTAATGATGGCCTTGTAGTCGTCCTCGTAACGGAAGTAGAGGAGGTAGAGAACGAGATCTTCGTAGAGTTCTCTCTCCTCAGCCTTCATCTTTACTTGCTGCGTCAGGCGGCTGCGTAGCCCGTCAGCGAGGTCCGTGGTCCGCTGGCCCAGCCGGTTGACGTTGGGGTTGTGCTTTCTACCATCCGGCTGAACACTCCAAACGGAGCTGAGCGGCACGAAATCCTCGCCCAGTGCCTCCCGCTCACAAGCGATCCGCTCCGGCAGGAACGGGTTGCAGTATGCCAGCCTAGAAATCGCCCCTGCGAAGGCCTTTTCCTCGCTTCTCAGGAAAGCCATAAACAATCTCCTCGTGTACATAAAATGTACACGCCCCCTCACAAAACGTCAATGGCTGAACCGCTACCAAGTGGGTGGCACTTGTCGGAAAAGTGCCTAACCCCTTTCTTGTTAGTTGGATATCGAGTGAGGCGGGTCATGGCATGCCTCCTGCTCTTAGAGCAGTCGTTAGGGAGGTGCTGCAATGTTCAAAGGAAAGCTCGGAATCTGGATTTTGGGAATCGTCACTCTACTAGGTGGAAGCCGAATCGAAGCGGCCGGGAACTTGACCCCGCGCGACTCCGATCACGCCGCCATCCAAATCCTGAACCATCACGTCAACGTCACCATCAACAACGGCTTCGCTCAGACGGAGGTGATTCAAACTTTCTACAATCCGAACGGCGTGGATCTCGAGGCCATCTACTCGTTCCCCCTCCCGAAGAGCGCGAGCCTCTCGGAAATGACCATCTACGTGGGCGAGCTCGAGATCGAGGGAGAGGTGCTGGAGAAAGAAGAAGCGACTCGGATTTACGAGGAAGAGCGCGACCAAGGCGGAAACGCCGGGCTCGCCTCAAAGAACGGCTACCAGACATTCGAATTCGCGGTCTCGCCGGTTCGGGCCCAAGACGAGACGCGGATTCGTTTCGTCTACTACCAACCGCTCGAGATCGACACCGGCGTGGGCCGATACATTTATCCTCTCGAAGAAGGCGGTACCGACGACCTGGCGGCCAGTTTCTGGACTTCCAACGAAAAAGTCGAGGCCGACTTTTCCGTCAACCTGGAGTTGAAATCTGCCTGGCCGGTCGCCGACGTTCGAGTTCCCGGTTTCGAGGCCGACGCGCAAATCACCGAAACCGCAGGCGACCACTACCAAGTGAAGTTGGAACAACAAGGCGTTTCGCTCAATCGTGATTTCGTCTTTTACTACCGGCTACAGGACGACCTGCCGGGCCGCGTCGAGCTCGTCGCCTATCGTGCGGACGAAACGAAACCCGGAACCTTCATGATGGTCGTGACGCCAGGCCTCGACCTACAACCACTCAATCGCGGCGCGGACTACACGTTCGTGCTCGATGTGTCCGGCAGCATGGAAGGCAAGATCCACGCGCTTGCAGAAGGTGTGATCCAAGGACTCGGAGAGCTCAGTCCCGACGACCGATTTCGCATCATTACGTTCAACAATCGGGCCCGCCATCTGACCCGCGGCTGGCTACCGGCGACCCCAGACAACGTCCATGTCGCGGTCGGCTTCGTGAAGTCGCTGAAACCCGGTGGGGGAACGAATCTCTACGACGGACTCTCCATGGGACTCGAGGATCTGGACGACGATCGGGCCTCCAGTATCGTGCTCGTGACGGACGCGGTCACCAACACTGGCATCGTGGATCCTAAGGAGTTTCATCAGCTCATGCAGAAAGTAGACGTTCGGGTTTTCAGTTTCCTCATGGGAAACAATGCGAACTGGCCGTTGATGCGCACCATCACCGACGCGAGTGGAGGCTTTTGGAAGTCGGTCTCCAACTCCGACGACATCATCGGCGAAATCTTATTGGCCAAGAGCAAGATCACTCATGAGAGCCTACACGATGCCCAGATCAAAGTGAGTGGTGTGAAAGTTTTCGACGCCACCGACGAAATGATCGGAAAGATCTATCGCGGGCAGCAACTGGTCCTGTTCGGGCGCTACGAGAAAGGTGGCAAGGCGAACCTAACGCTGGATGCTCGCATGACCGGCGAGGACAAGACCTATTCGACGAGCTTCGACTTTCCGGACACCGATACCGACAACCCCGAGATCGAAAGGCTCTGGGCGCTCAATCGTATCGAGACGGTGGAGGCCAAGCAAAACGCAGGCTTCCTCCCAGAGAATGAAGCCCGGCAGGCAATCGTCGACATGGGTCTCGCCTACCAACTCGTCACCGACCATACCTCGATGGTCGTCCTCTCCGATGAGAGCTTCGCAAAGCGTGGAATCGACAGAAGGAATCAACGCCGAACCGCAGCCGAGCGCAAGGCCCAGGCGGTTCGAAGCAACCAGGCACCGACCAACCGACGTGTGGATCATTCGTCACCCATGTTCAAACACCGCGCCCCGCGGCCCAAGGGGCGCGGCGGCAGCGGAGCCATCGATCCCTTGACCGGAACGATGGCACTTGGTCTGGTCGGCTGGGCGCTCGCTGCGCGCCGGCGCAGGAAGACTCTCGATCGGTAGGCCGATGAAGTTGAGATCACTTGGTCATGCAGCGAGGCGCATTCCGTGCGCCTCGCTGCTCCTCGGGGCACTCGCCGTCGTCGTCTACCTAATTCCAGCACTGAGTGAAGCTCTTCAGTACGATCGTCAGGCCGTCCTAAGGGGCGAGCTTTGGAGGATCGTGACTTGCCATTGGACGCATTGGTCGCTCGATCACTTGCTATGGGATCTCGCGGTCTTCGTGGGACTGGGTGCGGCTTGCGAGCAGATGAATGCGTCACGCTACCTTGTATGTCTATCGGCCACCGCGATCCTCATACCCCTTGCGGTCGTGATCCTCTTGCCCGACATGGAAACCTATCGCGGCTTATCAGGGCTCGACTCGGCTCTCTTCGTTCTCCTCGCCGCTCCCATCCTCGCGGAGAAGCTCAAGGAGAGAAGTTGGGGATGGGTGACCCTCGGCGTGGGATTTTTCGTGGGTTTTCTTCTAAAGACAGCCTACGAGTTGGCAACCGGTGCGGCGGTCTTCGTCTCTAGCCCCACCGATATCGCGTCGGTCCCGTTGGCTCACGCGGTCGGAGCGGCGGTTGGAATACTCATGGTCCTCGATGGGGGCGGATTAGGAACAACGCCGCGCCGCCGAGCAGGTATAGCTTGCGCCGATGAGACCTCTGACGCCACCAGAGATCTCGCTCCCGCCTGACACGCTCAAAGCTCTTTGTGCTAACCTCCGTGACAACTGCGGAGGGCTTTCCGTTGCTCCTCGATTTCGGAATCATCGCCAGCTATTTTCTGATCGTTCTCTTCATCGGATTGTGGTCCCGAGTGGGCAAGGACGTTACTCCCGATCAGTACTTCCTCAGCTCGCGCTCGCTCAAGTGGCCTTCCATAGCCATCTCCACCATCGCAACGAATATCCATGCCGGACACTTCATCGGAATGACTGGCTCGGCGTATCTCTACGGTTTGGCGCAAGCGAACCTCGAGATCAACGCCATCCTCGGCATTGTCATCGCCACACTCTTCTTCGTGCCGCTATTTCTGCGACAACGAGTCACGACGATCACCCAGTTCCTCGAGAACAAACTGGGACCCTATGTTGCCCTGGCCTACTCCTCGTTCATGATCCTCCTGTACGGGTTCTTGTTCCTGGGCTCGGCCCTCTTTTGGGCTTCCTATGCGATCGATGGACTGTTCGGCGAGCTCATCGGAACCTCGGCTCTCGCCCCCCCCTGGGGTCTTTTTGCCTTGGCCATCGTCCTGGCAGCGTTCTCCGCCTTTTACACTTACTTAGGAGGCCTCCGGGCGGTAGTTCGCACCGATGTGGTTCAGTTCGTCCTGCTCCTCGGTGGTGGACTGGTCACAGTTTTCTTCGCCATCAAAGCGCTGGGTGGATGGCCGGAGCTCTGGTCCCAAACCCCGCAACTGATGCACCTGCACTTGCCGCGGGATCACGAAGCGCTGCCCTGGATCGGGCTCTTCGGCATGAACCTCCTCAATCTGAACTATTGGGGAGCCAATCAAGTCATTCTGCAGAGGGCGCTGGCAGCCAAAGACCTTCGACAGGCTCAAATCGGCCTCTTGGTGGGCGGCGCCGTCAAATACGTCATGGTCGTGATCGTGATCGTTCCGGGAATCGCGCTCGCCGGAATCCTCCGAGACGATCCGCTCGAAGATCCCGATCAAGCGTATCTGACTCTGGTGAAGACTCTCCTACCGGTGGGCCTCCGGGGGCTCGTCCTCTGCGGTCTTTTTGCTTCGTTGATGAGCACGGTCGACTCCATCTACAACTCGGTGTCCACCATGTGGTCGGTGGACATCTACAAGAGGCACTTGAGACCGGAGGCGAGCAATTCTCAGATGGTGCGGGCCGCCCGAGTGGCCATGGTCGGCACGATGCTCTGCGGCTTGGCTTTCGCGTTCATGATGATCAACGCGAAGCTCGGCAGTCAATCGTCGGCTTTCACGCACTGGTTCAACGAGCTCTCCTACTACGTCAAGAACGGTTTCGTGTTGCTCATTCTGGCGGCCGTCCTTCTCATCAAGCCGGCTAGAGCTCTCGTTCTGATCGTTCTAATCTCGAGCGGCTTGCTGTACTACGTTTTGAGCTTGGCTTTTCCAGCTATGAATTACTTCGTCCGCTCGGGCTGGGTCATCGTGGCGAGCTTTGCGATCGTCGCCATTCCCACTGTCTACAAGAACGGTTGGCGGTTGCCCGAAGGTAACTTCGTCGAGGTTTCTCATCCGCGGGTGGGGCACTTTGCGCTTGCCCTACTCGCTTCGCTCGTCTTCTGTCACATCGTCTTTCATTGAGGCAGGGACATACTCTTCTGAATTGACTTGACGTGCGGGTTCTTTTGATGCATTGTGAGGCCGCCTTCGAGCTTTTGCCTGTTGAAATCACGCTGCAGGGGCTAACCTGAATCTCCTCAGGTAACCAAGCAGCGTCGGGGTCGCGCGGCAACCGAGACCGCTCTTCTTCAACTCGGCATCACACAACACGCCCCAGCTCAGCTGTCCCGGAGCGCGTGACTCTCCGGTGTTTCCAGGGAGGACGACTGTGAAGAGAGGACAGATCGCTGTTGCAAACGGGACCACCGAACACTTCTCGGTCATCGCACCACGCTACAGCGATCTCCGCACCACCGACCCGGAAGTGATTACTTACCTCATTGAAAAGCTATCGGCCCGACGACCACTCCGCATCGTGGACGTCGGTTGCGGAAGCGGCCGGTACGATCTTGACCTGCTTGCCCGGTTAGGCCAGACATCGAGCTTGATTTGTCTGGACTACAATTTCGAAATGCTCGGTACCCTTCACCAGGAGCTCCAACGGCAGTGCGTGACCGGCTACTCCGTGCTACGAGCTTCTGCGTGCGCTCTCCCTTTCCGCAAGCAACATTTGGATTCCGTGCTAACGTTCAACGCCCTCCATCACTTCAACGTCCCGGCTTTCTTACGTGAATGCGCGCGCGTCGTGCGTCCCGACGGCTCGGTTCTCATCTATACGCGAACCCGCTCTCAAAATCGCGGCAGCATCTGGGGGCAGTATTTCCCTTTGTTCGCCGAAAGGGAGACGCGGCTCTTCGAGCTCTCCGAGCTCGAAGAGCTCGTTACAAAAACGCCGGGGCTCGATCTCGAGGAGGTCCAGGAGTTCCCATTCGATCGTCTAGCCTCGCTCGATTGGCTGATCGAGCAGGCTACAAATCACCATTACTCAACGTTCGCGCTCTACGAGCCCGACGAGCTCGTGAGGGCGATGGGGCAATTCAGGGAGAACGTCCGCCGCAACTACCGGGATCCGGCGCACGTGACTTGGCAAGACGCCAACACGCTACTCGTCGTTCGCCGAGCTCGCGACAGTTCCGCGTGAAGAGGGTCAGAATTTTCGCGACCACTCCTTGGGCCAACGCTCCACGACGACCTTCGTCTGCGTAAAGAACTCGATCGCGTGGCGGCCTTGTGCGTGGAGGTCTCCGAAGAAGCTGTCTTTCCAGCCACTGAACGGAAAGAAAGCCATCGGCGCCGCAACGCCGACGTTGATGCCGATGTTCCCTACCTGAGCGTCGTAGCGGAACTTGCGCGCCGCGGCTCCGCTGCTGGTGAAGAGGCAAGCCATGTTTCCATACGAACCGCCGTTGATGAAAGCGATCGCCTCTTCCACCGTTTCCACATGCATCAATCCCAGAACCGGCCCGAAGATCTCGGTGCGAGCGATCTCACTTTGGGGATTCACATTCTGCAGGACGGTCGGACCGACGAAGTTCCCTTTTTCGTATCCTGGAACGGAGGCTCCTCTGCCGTCCACAAGCAGGTCGGCTCCCTCGGCGGAACCCATTTCGATCAACCCTTCGATCCGGGATTTGCTGTGGGTCGTAATCACCGGCCCCATCTGGACGCCGTCTTCCAGGCCGTAGCCAACGACGCGGGAAGAAGCCGCCTCGGCCAGCGCTTCCGTGAACGGATCGCGCGCCTCTCCAACGGTAATAGCGAGTGATGCGGCCAAGCACCGCTGCCCTGCGCAACCGAAGGCACTGTCCGCCGTGATGCGCGTCGTCATCTCCATGTCGGCATCGGGAAGAATAATGATGGGGTTCTTGGCTCCACCCTGACATTGGGCACGCTTCCCATTCGCCGTAGCTCGACTATAGACGTAGCGAGCAACCGGTGTGGAGCCCACGAAACTGACGGCTCGAATATCCGGGTGGTCGAGGATGGCATCCACCGTCTCCTTGGAGCCGTTCACCAGGTTGACAACGCCTTTGGGGAGCTTGATTTCGTCCAAAAGCTCGAAAACCTTCGCCATGGTGAGGGGCACTTTCTCCGAAGGCTTCAGTACGACGGTGTTCCCGCAAGCAATGGCATAGGGCAGGAACCAGAATGAGATCATCGCCGGAAAGTTGAAAGGCGCGATCACCGCCACCACGCCAACCGGTTGACGGATCATCGACTCGTCGATGCCCGGGGCGATGTCTTCCAGATTCTGCCCTTGCATCATGGTCGGGATACCGCACGCGACCTCGACGTTCTCGATCGCCCGCCGCACCTCACCCCGGGACTCCTCGAGTGTCTTACCGGACTCCATGGTGATGATCCGAGAAATCTCGTCTAACCTATCCTCCAGGAGAGCCTTCAGCTTGAAGAGATACTGAATACGTTCGCCAGCAGGTGTACGTCTCCAAGACTCGAACGCAACCGAAGCCGCACGGGTCGCTTCTTGAACGTCCAGGGCCGGGCTGAGCGGAACCTCCGCCAACACCTCCGTGGTGGCGGGGTCCAATACCTCGAGAGCCTCCGTGGCCTGTGAGTTTTTCCAACTGCCGTCAATATAATTGTTGAGAAATTGGCTCACTCCCATTTCTCTGGTCCTCCAGAAACAGAACTTGTTTGTTTCGTCCAGTATAGCGTTGTTTTCCCTATGTTAGAATCGCAGCCATGCAGAGGGTGTCGCGTGGCTGATTTTCTTCCCCCGGGCAAGCTCAAGCCTCAACTGTTGCGGGATTTCCTGACACGACATGGTGTCTCCGATCCTCGGGTCTTGGTCGGACCCCAGATCGGAGAAGACGCGGCCGCGGTCGACCTAGGCGACCGTTACCTATTGCTCGCGTCCGACCCCATCACGTTCACGCCAGAGCGCATCGGTTGGTACGCGGTTCAGGTCAACGCCAACGACATCGCGGCGATGGGTGGCACACCCCTCTATTTTCTATCGACCGTCCTCTTGCCGGAACAGGCGACCACCGCCGACATGGCGGAGCGCATATTTGCCGATGTGGCGGAGGCCTGCCGTGAGATCGGTTGTACGCCGGTGGGGGGTCACACCGAGATCACGCCCGGCATCGATCGACCCATCATGGCCGGCACGATGGTCGGCGAGGTCGAGCGGGACCGCCTCGTCACATCCTCCGGTGCGCAGCGGGGCGACATGTTGATCTTGACGAAAGGGATTGCCATCGAAGCGACCGCGATCCTGGCCCGAGAAAAGGCGGATGAAGTGATCGGCTCCCTGGGAGCGGATTTCCACAAGAAGGCGGTCGGGTTTCTCGACGATCCTGGTTTGTCAGTCCTCACTGCAGCGCGTGCCGCTTGCTCGGTCCCCGGTGTCCACGCGATGCACGACCCCACGGAAGGGGGAATCGCTAATGCCCTCTGGGAACTGGCCGAAGCATCAGAAGTCGGACTGATCGTGAGCGAAACCGAGATCCCTCGCTACTGGGAGTCTACCGAGCTCGCAGGGCTCTTCAAGATCGATCTGCTCGGTGCGATCGCCTCGGGTGCCCTATTGCTCGCCACCGAGGAAAAGAAGACCCCCGCCATCTTGCAGAGCCTTAAAGACGCCGGAGTCGAGGCCAATGTCATCGGCCGAGTGGCCGAGCAGGACAAGGGTATCAAGCTCTTGCGGGGCGACCGCCCGATCGATCTTCCCCGCTTCGACGCCGACGAGCTCACCCGGATCCTTTAAATATCTTGGTCTATAATGGGGGTATCCCCCTGGGTCTCTGGAGAGCCTTTATGAACCAGAACATCACGCGACTCCTCTCGATCCTGCTCGTCCTCCTCGTTCCTCTAGCCGTTGCCGAAGCCAAAGAAGAGAAGGTCGAGGGCTATGCCGAGTGGCAAAAAGGCAATCTCATCATCGTGGACGGACAACGAGTCCGGCCGGCTCAAGGGGTGAAAGTACAAGAATGTCGGAGGCCTCTACGACATCGCTCTGGGTTGGGAGGTCAAGGCCAAGGGGACCCGGGCCGCGGACGGCACGCTCGTGGCACGCGAGATCGAAGCCAAGCCCAATGGCAACGCCATGTTCGAGTCGGAGGTCTTGCAGGCCACCAACGAGGTCGAGCAAGTCTGGGTCAAAGAAGGCAAGATGTTCGAGCCTGGTCCCGGTGGAAAAAACAAGACCATTGGGGAAATCTCGGAGTCCGGACCACGTGTCGATCGAGTTCGCGAGATCACGACGCGTCTCACACCGCCCTACATTTCCTCGGACTCGGTTCGGGTGCGGGTCGTCGAGACCGACGAGTGGAACGCCGCCGCCATGGGCAACGGAGCGATCTGGGTTTACAGCGGCTTGATCGATGCCATGAGCGACGACGAGCTTGCCATCGTGCTAGGGCACGAGATGGCTCACTACACTCACGAGCATTCCAGACGCAATGCCAAGCGAGGAATGTGGACTCAAATGTTGGCAGTCGGGGCGATGGCGAGCAGCCAGGCCATCGATAGCGGCGCCACGCGTTCCGCGGTGGAGCTAGGCTCCGTGCTCGGCCTCTCTGCTTTCGGATCTGGCTACAGCCGCGACCTCGAGGATCAGGCCGACCGTGTGGGACTACGCTACGTTTACGAAGCGGGATACGACGTCCATCAAGGCCCGAGTCTGTGGGCGAAGTTCCGCGAAAAGTACGGCGAGAGTGACTCCGTCAAGACGTTCTTCTTTGGGAGCCATTCCCGACCGACCGATCGCATCCGCAACATCAACGAAGAGCTCGCGATCAACTACAACGCTCAAAACGCTAGTCCCCTGCATCAGTAGATCGTTGCCTAGAGCTCGAGGTCATTTTGTGTGCTGGCGAGGCGTGGCGACGAAGTCATATCTGGATCTTTCGACCGCCTTCCGCAGCGAGCCTGCCGAGCGGAGGGCTAGGCCGAAGGCCGAACTGCAACGAATGTCGCAACGAAGCCAGCGCGCAAAAGGGCGCGAGATTTAGGTGACGAATTACTGATACAGGGGACTAAGGAACGTTAGTCGCACCCGGCTGGCGATTCGCCCTCGCTCCCTCGATGAAAGCCGTCACATCAGCTTTCAGCTTCTCGAGAGATTCCTTCTGGATGTACATCATGTGGCCCGCTTCGTATTCTCCCGTCGAGATGTTGCCCCTCAATGAGGGGTGCAGTTCGAGATGGCTCAGTGTGTACTCGGTCGCGGAATAGGGGGGCGCCATGTCGTAGTAGCCGGAGGCCACGAAGACTTTCATGTAAGGATTCTTCGCCGCCATCGCGCTCCGTAGCGCTTCGCTGGTGTCCGGAAAGCCGCCACTCGCCGATCCCCATTCCCATTTCTCGAAACCGCCTCCTAGGATGTAATAGCGCCGGTCGTTCTCGTACCCGAGCTCCTGGCGCACGTAGTCATTGAACGCCGCAGTATAGGGCGGACGAATGGCGGCCATGCTGGGGTCGAAGTCGGGACGCTCCGCGGCTGCACTGGTATCGACTCCCTTGAAACGACTGTCGAGTCTTCCTACGGTGCGGTTTTCGCTTCGCAGTAGCTCCTTTCGAAAGCGACTCGCCTCGATTCGAAGATTGGTTCTCTCGATGTAGTCCTCGCTGAGGCCGGTGAACCGAGAGAGAATGCCCGCAATACGATTGCGTTCGTCCGGCGACAGACGATCACCCTGAGCGAGAGCCACCCAATACTCGTCCCCGGCCCACGTTTCCACTTCGTCGAGCGTGCTTCGAAGGTCCGCCTGGAGGTCCGGGCCGAGCTTCTTGTGATACCAGGCGGTGGCGGTGAAGGTCGGCAAAAACAACAAGTAGGGAAGATCGTTTCCTTTCGTGAAGCGTGCAGTCTGAAAGTTGAGAATGGAGGAAACAAGAATGACCCCGTTAAAAGCGATGCCACGATCGACGAGGTGACCGGTCAGCCCGGCGGCGCGTGTTGTGCCGTAGCTTTCCCCAACCAGAAAAAGCGGCGACGTCCAACGTTCGTAGCGAGTCAGATAGAGCCGTATGAACTCCCCTACCGACCGAATGTCTCCGTCCACTCCCCAGAACGGCTCCCCCTCTTTGACCGCACGACTGTAGCCGGTCCCGACCGGATCGATGAACACCATGTCCGTCAGATCCAGCCAAGAGTGCTCGTTGTCGACCAAGCGGTAAGGAGGGCCCGGCATGCCGCCGTCATCCAGCATCTCGACGCGACGGGGTCCGAGAGCACCCAAGTGCAGCCACACCGAAGACGATCCCGGTCCACCGTTGAAGGAGAATGTCAGTGGCCGCTCCGAGCGGTCGCCCGCCCGATCGGCGACGTACGCCATGAAGAAGACGTGGGCCTCGGTCTCGTTCTCGTCGTTTATCACAGGGAGCATTCCGGTGGTCACCGAGTATTTGAGCACCCTCCCTGAGATGGTAGCCTCATGGCTCGTTACGACCGGCTCGGCTACATCCGGTGGGGGGGACTCGGCGGTCGACTCGGGCTCTTTCGGAGCCTGCTCTTGAGACGCCGAAGCGGTCCCCGCGATGAGGGCAAAGAACGTGATCCACAGACCTAACATCCGCATAAGGTGCTCCTCTCACTTCACTTACAGATTTGTTTGCCACGCAGCCTTTCACACAGGAGAATCGTCTTAATAGACATGAGCCGTCCGGCGTTGGCGCTGCTCGCGGCACTCACCGCCTATCCTTTATATGCTGGTGAGAGCCCCCAGCGAAAGAGCTAACCTCGTCAAGTTCAGCTACCGATTCCTTCGCTGACCGCCTGACCGCCTGCCCGCCTGCCCGCCTAGGTTGTCCCGGGCTCGTCTTCGAGTGAAGATAGAGCGCCGGCATGGAAATCAAGAGAGTCTTCGAGCTCCAGCGATCCAATCGACGACGGCTCAAGACGTCGACGGCCGGCGAGCGGATCGAAAAGCTCGACCGAATCCGTCGCGCACTCGAGAGTCGATCCGAAGAGCTGTTGCAAGCGGTCCACGAGGACCTGCGCAAGCCCGCGCCGGAAATCCAACTCAGCGAAATATATCCCGTCATCACCGAAATCAAGCACGCGCGAAGCCACCTTGTCGATTGGATAAAGCCGGCCTCGGTTCCCTCTCCTCTCGTGCTCCTCGGTGCGCGGAGCGAGATCCGTTACGAGCCGAAAGGAGTCGTCCTCATCATTGCTCCCTGGAACTTCCCGTTTCAGCTGGCCATGTCGCCTCTGGTGTCCGCGATCGCGGCTGGAAACGCAGCCATCGTCAAACCGTCCGAGCTTGCCCCGCGAACCGCCGCATTCACCCGTAGTCTCCTGGAGGAATTGTTCGACAAGAGCGAGGTTGCCGTGATCGAGGGGGATGCCAGCGTCGCCAGGTCACTCACCGACCAGCCGTTCGACCACATCTTCTTCACCGGCAGCCCGAGCGTCGGTCGCAAGGTCATGGCCGCCGCGGCGACCCATCTGACCTCGGTCACTTTGGAGCTCGGTGGGAAATCCCCGGTGGTCGTCGACTCTTCGGCCGACCTTGCCGAGGCAGCCACCAAGATCGTTTGGGGAAAATGTATCAACGCAGGCCAAAGCTGCGTCGCCCCAGACTATGTGCTCGTTCCCAAGAATCAGGAGGCCCGCTTCCTCGAGTTGACCAGGAAGGCGCTCGAAGAGAGATATGGACCCGCCGAGCGCCTGGCGGACAACCCCGACTATGGCCGGATCATTAATAAGGATCACTTTCGACGCGTCAAGGACCTGGTGGATTCCGCGGTGCGAGGCGGCGCCCGCATCGAGGTGGGAGGGGCTTTCCAGGAAGAGGACCTTTTCATCTCGCCGACGTTCTTGAGCAATGTGCGGCCCGACTCGGACGTCATGCAGGAGGAAATCTTTGGCCCCATCCTCCCCATCGTTCCCTATGAGACTCGAGACGAAGCCATCCAGCTCATCGCCGCCCGGCCCAAGCCTCTCGCCCTGTACGTGTTCGCAAGGGACGATGCCGCGGTCGAGGCGATCCTCGGCGAGGTCGACTCCGGCGATTCCGTCGTCAACGACGTCCTGGTTCATTATGCGAGTCCTTACCTGCCGTTCGGCGGCGTCCAGCACAGCGGCATGGGGAAAGCACACGGGTTTTCCGGTTTCAAGGCTTTCTCCCACGAACGAGCCGTAATGCACCAAAGGAAAAGGACGCTCCCCCGCCTCTTGTATCCTCCTTATACGCCGTTAGTAAGAAGGCTTATCAGATTTACCCTTCGCTTCTTCTAGTTTTGTGGCAAAATAGGAGGATCGCGGATTTTTCAAATGGGTATCGTACGTTTCAAAGTAACCGGCCAAGAAATCGCCGTCGGCAAGATCGTTTGTATGGGACAAAACTACGCTAAACACATCGAAGAGTTGAAGACACGCGTCCCGGACAAGCCGATGCTCTTCTTCAAACCTTCGACCGCCTTGCTGAATTCCGGGGATCCGATCCGACTACCAGATTTTTCCAAGAATATTCACTTCGAGACCGAGCTGGTCGCGTTGATCGATAAGCAGGCGCGCCACATCTCCTCGGCGGAAGCTCTTCAGTGCGTAGGTGGCTACGCGGTAGGCCTCGACCTGACGGCGCGGGACGTGCAAGTCGAAGCTCGCAAGCACGGGGAAGCCTGGGCGGTGGCGAAGGGTTTCGACGGATCCGCTCCCATGTCAGAAATCACTCCGGCCGAGGAGGTCGGAGACCCCGGAGATCTGGAAATCGAGCTTCGATTGAACGGAGAGGTCCGTCAATCGGCACGGACTGCGGACATGATCTTCAAAACCGAGGACATTATCTCTTACGCCTCCAGCGTTTTTACGCTCGAGCCCGGCGATCTCGTCTTCACCGGAACCCCCTCCGGAGTCGGCGTCATCCGTTCCGGAGATGAACTGGAAGCTCGGATCGAGCGAGTAGGAGCCGTCCGCTGGGAAGTCAAATAGTGGTCGAAAGACGCTTAACGGCCTTGGAAGGAAAGAAGGTCGAGCGGCTGGAGCTTCTGCTTTCGGTCGCACGGGACCTCACGTCGATACTGGATCTCGATCGGCTTCTCAACCGCGTCGGCAACCTGCTTCAAGAAGTCATCCCGTACGAGCACTTCAGCATCTTCCTCTATGACAAGGAGAACGAGGAGTTAGTTTGGAGAATCGGGATCGGCTACTCGGAAGAATCGCGCCGGTGGCTACAGCGGTTCTCGGTCAACAAGGGACTGGTAGGAAGGGCGGTGCGTACTCTTTCGCCGGTTCTCTCGGACGACGTTTCCACCGAGCCTGACTTCCTTCCCGCCAAGACCGATCGCGGCGAGGTGCCACGCTCTGCCCTATCCATCCCTCTGATACATCAAGGTGAGGCGGTGGGGGCGATGACTCTCGAGAGCACCCGGCGCAGTGATTTCAACGAGGAGCATAAGCAAATCTTGACCGCCGTCGGAAGTATCTTGGCGATCGCCATCGTCAACGCACGACTCTACGAAGAGCTCCTTTCCCGAGAAAGAAAGCTCGAGAACGACCTTCAGTTGGCCCGCCAGGTCCAGCTCAGCATGCTACCGGATGAACCGCCCGCGGTTCCGGGATTCGAGATCGGAACGGCCTATCTTCCCGCGGAAAGCCTAGGTGGTGATTTCTACGACTTTCCACGTCTCGCCTCGGATAAACACGGGCTGCTCATCGCGGATGTTTCCGGCAAGGGAGTTGGAGCCGCGATGATCATGGCGGCCTCACGCGGCGCGATCCGCTCCGCGGCACAACATGACGAGCAGCCTGCGGCCGTGTTACATGCCGCCAATCGTCGACTCTACCGGGACATCACGCGGAACGTTTACGTGACGGCTTGTTACGGCGTCCTCGATCCCGCGAGCGGCGGCTTTACTTACGGCTCGGCGGGGCACTTTCCGCCGGTCCTGGTGCGCGAGAACGGAGAGGTCTCCTACCTGAACGCGGGGGGCACGGTTCTGGGCATGTTCGACGGCACCGGATTCGAACAAGAGACGATCGAGCTCCGCTCGGGAGACCTGATTTGCTTCTACACCGACGGCATCGTGGACGCCTTCGACCGCAACGAAGAAATCTACGGTGAGGACCGCCTAGAGAAATTGCTCCTTTCGACCCATAGACTCCCGGCGGCGGAGATTTCTCGTTTGCTCGTCGACGCCGTCCAGGAGTTCGCTAGCGGACGGGCGCAGCACGACGACATGACCGTCATCTTGTTGAAGTCGGTATAAGATCCCGCCGATGCGCTGGTGGCCCGCCCTACTGATACTCGTCGGCACCTTCGCGACTCTCGTCTTCATCTGGGGCAGCGACGCTCCCGTCCGGCAGATGCAGGTCGTCAACACCGCCGTCACCTTGATTGTTTCCACCGGGCTACTCCTGCTGTGGCTCACATTCTTCTCGAAGCTCCCTTGGAAGAAGCGCCTCCAGGGCTGGGGCCTCGTGATCTTGATGATCGCGTCATCTTTTCTCCTGTTCCGCTTTCGGGGCGTGAGCGGAGATCTCGTTCCCATCCTCGAGCCTCGGTGGGCCGGAGCTGGCGACGGGGTCACTGGCAATAGTCTCGACGAGCTGGCCTCGGCGTACGATTACCCGCAATTTCTTGGCCCTTCCCGAAATGCGACTGTCCGGGGCGTGCACCTTGAAACCGATTGGACCGCGCATCCACCGAAACCGATCTGGCGCCGTCCGGTCGGAGCCGGCTGGTCGAGCTTTGCTGTCGCTGGCGATGCGGCGGTAACCCAAGAACAGCGCGGTGAGCAAGAAGTTGTCGTTCGCTACGATTTTCGAACCGGCGAAGAAAAATGGGCCACCGGAAATCCTGCTCACTACGACAATCCCATCTCCGGCGAAGGCCCGCGGACAACCCCCACGGTCCTTGGCAACCGCGTCTACAGCGTGGGCAGTACCGGACTTCTCAACTGCCTCGACCTAGAGACCGGCGAGCGAATCTGGTCGCGCGACGTCATGAAGGACAACGACACCGAGGTCCCGCATTGGGGAGTCGCCGGCTCCCCTCTTGTCGTCGACGACATCGTGGTCGTGAGCGCAGGAGGCACGGACGGCAAGTCGCTGGTCGCGTACGACCGAGAGACTGGCGAGATCGTTTGGCAAGGTGGCGACGACAAAGCCGCCTACAGCTCTCCGTTACTTGCGACCCTCGGGGGCGTAAGGCAGATTGTCATCTTTAATGGCGCGAGTGTGGCCGGCCACGATCCGGTAGATGGACGAGTGCTTTGGACTCACAAGTGGCCACATCAGCAGTCCAACGTGGCGCAACCCGTTCCGGTTTCCAGCGATGGACTCATCGTCTCCGCCGGATACGGCATCGGCGCCAAACGTTTCAAGATCGAGCCCGGTGTCGACGGCGGTCTCAGTGCGATCGTGGTCTGGGAGAACAACCGACTCAAGGCGAAGTTCGCCAACTTCGTCGTGCACGAGGGATTCGTCTACGGACTCGATGATGGGATCATGGTGTGCCTGGACGCCGCGACCGGCGAACGGAAGTGGAAGCGAGGCCGTTACGGCCACGGCCAGGTGATCCTGGTCGAGGATCTACTTTTGTTGCAAACCGAGCACGGTGAGATGGTGCTCATCGAGCCCCACCCCGAGGAGCTCCGGGAGCTGGGGCGGATGCGTTTGTTCGACGGGAAACTTTGGAATAGCCCGGCGCTTGCGGGTCAGTATCTTTTGGTGCGCAGTGACCGCGAGGCGGCTTTGTTCGAGCTGCCGGTGAAGAACTAGAGCTTCACAACCCTAACTCGATCCACCGGACCGAGTTGCTATCATCCTCTCTCTTCGAGAATGATCCTGCTCAGCGAGACTCCGGAAGCCTCGAGCGGATGGGCGCGATCCCAGCGTTCTCCTTTCCCCGTCGAGTACGGGGAAACGATGGCGATCGGCTCGCCCTTGCGATAGACCTCAAGGGTCTCACCCTCTTCGACCGCGTCGAAATACTTCTTGGCGTTGTTTCTTAGCTCCGAAAAAGTTATTGCGATCATGATTTGCACTCCCTGCTCGGAGACGACTTTCTTCGAGCCCGTCACCGGGCTACCCAACCTACTGTCATCCTAATGCACAAGCGTTGACTTTTCAGCCTGTGCGGAGTTATTTTCACATCTGAAGGGCCAGTCCAAGCGGGGATTTCGTGCCTCTGTCTGCGGGTACCCACCTTGGCTCCTACGATATTCTCTCTCTCCTCGGTGCTGGAGGAACGGCCGAGGTCAACTATTCTTGGACCCGACGACGGCATAGCGTACTCCGCGTCGTCGCTCGATGTCACCCTCTCCCCGTTCGCGGGGAGAGGGACGGGGTGAGGGGTCCCGTACTCCGAAACCGCCAGAGCACTTGATCAAGAAGCTGGATGGAACAGCTGAAACACCCAGTCAAAAAATAGAATTTTTTGCTTGACAAGATTCCCAACACATTTTTCTTCTGGCCTGCCTACTCTCGAGTTCTATCTCCAACACTTCCGTCGGCTGTCTGACCGCTCTCTAGGAGCTCCGAGACAAAAAGTTCGTCCAGACCACTTTTGTGTTCACTCGTGTCGGCTGAAGGCCGAAAAAAGTGTGTGGTTATATTACTGGTTAGGGGGTACGACTTATGGTCAACAAATCATTGAAATCTATTTCGGATGACGAGCTTCTCCGCCGCTTGTCCGAACTGTTGCAGAGATCCCGGCGCGTCGAGTCAGAACTGATCGCACACATTGCCGAGGTGGACGAGCGGCGGCTGTATGCACGCGAAGCATTTCCTTCGATGTTTGCGTACTGCACCGAGAAGCTGAACCTGTCGGAGCACGAGGCTTATTTGCGCATCACTGTGGGGCGCGCGTCACGAAAACATCCGGTCTTGCTGACGATGCTGGGAGAGGGGCGTCTTCACTTGAGTGGTATATGCGGGGCTTCACGCCAAGCTCGAGCGACTCCAGGCGCTCAGACCGAACAGCGATCTTGCGGCGATGATCGAAGAGGCCGTTACCGAGAAGCTCGAACGGTTGGAGTCGAGGCGCTATGGCAAGACGCGGGCGCCGAGACAGGCTCTCGAGCAAACCGACACGTCGCCGTCGTCGCGCTATATCCCAGCCGCAGTTAAGCGAGCGGTCAGCGAACGCGACGAGAACCAGTGCGCCTATGTGGACGCACACGGCAGAAGGTGCGACGAGTGTGGGGACCTTCAGTTCCACCACGACAAGCCCTTCGCACGTGGCGGCGACCACAGCCCAACAAACGTCCAGATGATGTGTCCCACGCACAACGCGTATCTAGCCGAGTGCGATTACGGCAAGGACATCATGAAGCGTTACAGACGCGCGAGCAGCTCTGCGCGCGAGCCCGCGCCAGTCTACATTTCGGTGGGTTACAGCTGAAGCGTCGGATGTTTCTTGTGAAAGCCTGTCGCTTCCTGATAGGCCCGGGCAACCGCCAACGTCGCCGCCTCCCCGAACAGCTTATCCATGAAACTGATACTGGTCGGCGTCTTGTAGCCTTTCACCGCAAGCAGATCCTTGCCCCCCCCAAGGAATAGTCGTGAACGTCGCGTCAGCGCGACGCGCACCTTAACTCCAAGCCGGTAAACCCGTCAAAGCATCGACTTTCGACCTTGTCGTTGGCATTACCCTACAGGTTGGGTCGATTCCCTACAGCCTTCGGTAAAGAAGCCTCAAAACCCGGACGGAGGCAGCCCCAACCGACTGCCAGTCATACACTTAGTCATTCTTGTCCACGTCACACATGGCCTGGAAGTTGCATCGGAGCCATTCGCGAGGACTGGTGTGGCCGTAGACAAAACAGTCGAAGTCAAAGCGACCGGCGAGGACGATTTATCCCAGCGGACCTCTGCCCTAGCCGATCTCATCCGCCTCTTGGTCAAGGCGCAGAAGGCGCTCAGGCTCTACCAGGCCAATAACGCCATCGCGCACCGCTTGGAGAAGGAGCTCTACACGAAGCTTTTCGCCCACTTGGAAGAGGAAGGGGCGTTCGAGCTTACCGTCCGGGAGTTCAAAATCCTTCTCGGTGAGGACGTTCTCTACGAAAGTACCGACCGCAACGACAGCCTTTCTTTCACGCTATTCCGGGACGGAGTTCGCAAACTCAGCTTTCACCCCGGCATCGAGGATTTGGAGCTTCACGGCTTTCTGACCTGTTTGAATCACGTCGGGATGCACTCCAACGACCAGGACGATCTCGTAACGCTTTTCTGGGAGCAGGATTTCAAATCCATCAAGTACTACGCGATCGAGGAGCTTAGCACCGAGACTTCCGGTCCGAGTCTTCAGCAGCAACTGGAATCCGGCGCGGCTGGAGAAGGCGGCGGGGGCACTGCCACCGACAGCGTCAGCCTGAAGGATTTGGAACAGCCGACCGCCCATCTTCCCAACGATGCCTGCCGACTCACCGAAGACGAGCTCGAAGCGCTGCGTGCGGAGCTCCTAACCCAGGAAAACGAGCCTTTTTCTGTCTCGGTCGTCGAGCTCGCCATCGAGCTCACACTTCAGGAAAGGCGCAAAGAAGAACGAGACCGAATCACTGACAGCCTAATCGCCATCGCCAACCGTCTGCTCAGAGATGGAGAGCTCCAAGAGATCGCGCGGTTGGCCGAGCACCTCGAAGGCCTGTCCGGAATGCTACTCGCGGATTCCGAGCCAGTGACTCAGCTTCGCCAAAGAGTCTTTCGAGCCCTCTGCAATCCGGAACACCTCGGTGGGTTTCTCGATCAGGTCGAGCAAGCACGCCAGTTGAAGCCGACGGAGCTCACAATGTACTTGGTACGGTTGGGGCAAGACGCCCTCCCCGCCCTCGTCCCAAGCTTGGCTCGCTTGAACACTTCTCCTTTTCGTCGCGCCGTAGCGGACGCGATCCTTGCAACCAAAGAAGGAGCGTTGCACGAGCTATCTCGACACATCCCCTCCAACGGCGACGTCCCTGACGTCACCTTCGTTCGCGAGCTCCTCTACGTCCTTTCACATCTTCCCGGAGATCAATCGTTACCCTTGGTAGAAAAACTTCTCTCCGCCTCGGAAGAAACCGTGCGACGAGAGGCTTCATCAAGCCTGGGTCGCTTCCACCATGAGCGGACCGGCGAGCTTTGCCTGAAACTGCTGTTGGACTCGGATGCGGAAGTCCGAAACACGGCACTGGACACACTGGTGCGTAGCGGCGCAACCCAGCTGGCGAAACCCATTCTCGACCAGTCGGTGGCCGATCCAGCGTTCGAAGAGCGAAGTTTCCCCGAGAAGAGCCGGACGTTCTCTGCCGTTGCCAAGCTGGGTGGTCCAGAAGCGCTCAACTGGTTCACCGACATCGTGCGACCGGAAGAGCGCCGCTGGTTCGCTTCACGGAGCGAGCGAGAAATCCTTCAGGCCGCTGTCCACGGCATTCACAAAGTGGGTACGCCGGAGGCCAAGCAGCTTCTGGCCGAGATGGCAAGCAAGGGCGATCGTTTCATCCGCGCCGCTTCCCAGAAAGAGCTAAACGCCGAGAGGAAGACATCGCCATGACGATGACGAAGGCACCCTCCTCGACGGCCGCCACATCACCGGAAGCGCGCGCGTTCCTCAACCTGGCGCGGGAAATACAGCAACACCTCGCGGTCTTGATCAAAAATTCCTATCTTCACGACCTTACCAACGAAGTCTTCGAAGAGCCGCTCAAGAAAGCGCAGGCCGCCCTCGAGAGTGCCGTGAACACAGAGGGAAGCTTTCGACTGGAGCGCATGGGGCAGGAGTTCTACGCTAACGGGATGCGGCTTCGGATGGAGATACGGAGCCTGCAGACCTACAAATACCTCTGGGAGGAGCTCAACAAACGGGAGTTGGGAGGTTTCCAATTCGAGGGCGTGCCTACCACGGCAACGCTTTCGGGCTTCCTTACCGCCCTCGCCCGCGTGCGCTCAGCCAACATGGGAGGCCTTGAGGAGGTCAACCAGACGCTGGCCCAGCAGGGAATCACGAACCTCCAAGCGCTCCCGGTGCGCGATGCCGAGGACTCGACAGAGGACCTAGAACGGCCCGACCGACGGCAGCGCGCGATCCAAGCCTATCAACAAGCTCTGGACTTCATCAGGGAGTCCATAACGAATCTCGATTCGCCGGCGCAGCTCAACTTACGCCAGGCAAAGCGCACGGTTCAGAGGCTGGTGGACCTGAGCTTCGAAGAAGGAGAGGGGTTTTCGCTGGCCGGGATGGCCTCCATCAAAGATCACGACAACTACACGTTCAATCACATGGTCAACGTAAGCGTGCTCTCGATCGCCTTTGGTCAACGCTTGGGACTCAAGCGACAAGACCTCGCCCAGCTGGGACTCTGCGCGCTGTACCATGACATGGGAAAATTGCATATCCCTCTCGAAGTCCTGAACAAGAAGGGCTCACTGACCGAGGAAGAGTGGGCGGTGATGGGCAACCACACGGTCTACGCAGCTCGGACGCTTTTTCCTCTTATCGCCGATGACCCGGGCACGCTCCATCGGATTCTAACCGCGCTCCAGCACCACCTCGGCTTCGACGGTAGCGGATATCCAAAGCTGAAGCTTCGCACCCGGCAAGGACTCTTTACTCGTATCACGTCGATCACCGACGCCTTCGACGCCATGACCACGAAACGCATCTACCAAAAGCAATTCCTTCCGAGCGAAGCGCTGACGATCATTCAGAAAGCTGCGGGCGGTCGGTACGACCCCCTTCTCGTCAAGGCGTTCATTAATTGCATGGGTATCTTTCCCATTGGCTCGACGGTCTTAGTGACAACCGGAGAGCTTGGCGTGGTCGTGGAATCCAATCCCGATCCTGACCGATCTCACCAGCCCAAAGTCAAGATCGCCTCCGACACGAACCGCAATTTAACCGATCCCCAACTTGTCGACCTTAGTCATGCCAGTCAGGCCAACCGTGCTATCGTCAAGTGCGTCGATCCGGAGGCCTTTGGCATCAATGCCGCTCATTATGTCGTCTAAGAAACGTTCGAAGAGGGTCAGGGCGAAGCGCTCCATCGTCTGGATCGGCGGAACCGGTCTACCAACCCGTGGCGCCGGACGGGAGCTAGAGTCTCTCGGCCACCCACTTCACTGGGAGCCGGTCGCCTTGGCAACGCCGGATAGAGTCCTCGAGCTAAACCCGGTGGTTGTGGTGGTCGAAGCGAGTAGCCGATCGACTATCGCAAGGAAACTCCTCGTGACGCTCGAGGAGCTGCGGAAGACTCAGGAGTTCTTCGTTTTCTTGCTGCTCGACCGGGAGCCTAGGAAGCGTACCCCACATGCCGATGCTTATATCGTCAAGGGACGCGGAATGGTCACTCAATTCAAGGGTGCGCTACGTGCCGTTCTCGCCACCGAGGCGGTCCGAGAACGTGCCCGACGACGGATCAAGAAGCTGGAGGAAGAAGCGAGGGAGCTCCGGCGGCTGGTCGTGCGCGACGACTTGACCTGTCTCTTCAATCTACGCTTCTTCAATCGAACACTGGAGAACGAGCACTCTCGCGCCATGCGCTTCGATCGCGAGTATTCGCTCGTCTTCATCGATCTCGACGGTTTGAAAGAAGTGAACAACCGTTTCGGACACATAGCCGGAGGTCGCGTCCTCAAGCAGGTCGGGGATTACATCGGAGAAAAGTTACGAAAGATCGATATCCCCGCTCGTATCGGTGGTGACGAGTTCGTCATCATCTGTCCTGAAACTCCGAAGATGAGCGCGCGCTTGGTCGCGGAACGGATCCGTCAAGGCATTGAAGAGCTCAACCGACAGAAAAATGGCCCGCCGATGGAGATCACAGTCAGCATGGGAGTAGCCGCCTTTCCCGACGACGGAGACACGCCGGAGCAGGTTCTAGACCATGCCGACCGCGCGCTCTTCGAGGCCAAAGCCCAGGGCAAGAACCGGGTCTGCTGCTGGGGAGAATTTCCGAGCGATCGCAAGCCAGAGTACCGCGGCTCGGTCCACGGCCGGCGCCCGGAGGAGGATGCCCGGCTCGAAACGGAAAAAATCGAGATCGAGAAGTAGGTTTCAGCTCCCGCCTGACGATAGCCGTCCTTCCCTTGGCTTCAACTGCCAATTCCCAACTATTCGTGATAGCCTCTGCCGAACGCTAAATTCAAGGAGGCGACCATGGGCGAAAGAGTTTCGAGACGAGGCTTTTTGGGCTCCACTTTGGGAGGCGCGGTTGGAATGAGCTTGGCCGGACACAGCGAGGCCTCTGCCGCCTTTACCGCCGGTATCGAGCCGATGCGTCTTCCGGATCCGACGAACGTATGGGATCTGCCGACCCCGGCGCTCGTCGTTGACTTGGACGCCATGGAGTCCAATCTCAAGAAAATGCAGGACTTCTTGGCCGGAAAAACGGCGAAGCTTCGCCCCCATACTAAGACCCACAAGTCGCCGATCCTCGCCAAAAAGCAGCTCGAGCACGGCGCCATCGGCATTTGCACCGCGAAGGTCAGCGAGGCGGAGGTGATGTTGGAGGGTGGAATCAATAACATCCTTATTACTTCGCCGGTCGTGACTCCGGAGAAAATCGAGAGGGTCATCCAGCTGGCCCGCAGGAGTCCCGACGTCGAGATCGTCGTGGACCGTGAGAGCAACGTGGCAGATTTCAACGATGCCGCGGGCATCGCGAGGACGAAGCTTTCGGTGCTCATTGAGCTCGATACCGGTACCAACCGCACAGGGATCGAGATGGGCAAACCGGCTATGGATCTGCTTCAGTCGATCGCCAAGAGTCCCAACCTCACGTTCGGAGGAATCCAGGCCTACGCAGGCCAGTGTTAACACCTGAAGGGCTACAAGTATCGCAAGATGCGGTCCGAGCAGGCGTTGGCCCGGGCGCTCACGATGAAACACGAGATGGAAAAGGCGGGCATCGAAGTTCCGGTGCTGACCGTCGGCGGTACCGGCACCTATAACATCGACGCCGACATCGAGGGAGTCACCGACCTCCAAGCAGGGTCGTACTTGTTCATGGACGTCGACTACCGCGGCATCGGAGGCAAGACGGGCGCCGTTTATGATGACTTCCAGCCCTCGCTTTTTGTGATTGCCACTGCCATCAGTCAACCGATGAAGGGCCGCATCACCATCGACGCAGGCCTCAAGGCGTTCGCCACCGACAAGACGCCAGCACTCAGAGACATTACCGGAGTCACCTATCGCTTCGGGGGCGATGAGCACGGAATCCTCGAGTTCAAGGAACCCTCGAAGGAGATCAAGGTAGGAGACAAGGTGGCGTTACTCGCCTCACATTGCGATCCAACCGTCAATCTCTATGACCAGTACTACGCGTACCGAGGAGAGCAGGTCGAGGAGATCTGGCCGGTGGCCGGAAGAGGAAAATCGCAGTAAGCGTTTCGGAAAGGTTTCGGGGACAGGTTATTTATCTTTTCTCATTTGGGAGGTGAATAGCCCGTCCCTTTTTATCTAGTCACACTGCCGTCCCTGGCGAGTTTGCCTGGCAACTCTAACCCCTGACTCAAACCTATCATCCCGTCGTAGAGCTCGCTGCGCTCTTCACGCAGCTGGTGGATGGCGTCGGAGCGCCGGGCGCGAGTGAACCGGACCCGTATCGCTCGTAGCGTTTCCTGAACCAGTCGCTGATAGTGGAGAACGACGAACCCACCGAGCGCACTCAAGACGAAGGCCAAGACTCCCGTCAGAAACGGGGCGTTCGGAATCCTGGGGTAGATCGGATGGAGCGCCGCGACGCCGGCGCCGGCGAGAATCGCGATCACCAGCCACGTGAGAGGAAAAGCGACGGCTCCCAGCAGCAGCTTCACCGTGGCCTCGTCCTTGTAGGCCCGTGACGCGCCTTTGGACACGGCCGTCACCACAAGCGCGGTTGGCACGTTGGCGACAAAGCCCACGAGAAGAACGGGCGGCAAAAGCAGGTACACCAGGATCACCTGAAGGAGGAATACTGCTGCCACCCAGTGCGAACGAAGCCGCGGATTGCCGTCGAGCTCATGATCGTGAAGCCCGAAGGCACGGAGATCCTGGTCGTAGTCGCCGACTCGAGACAAGAGCGCATCGACTTCCTGCGGATGAGTTTTCATGAGCGCCCGGTAACCCGTCCAAAGACGAGCGAAACCCAACTGGCGCTCCGCCATGTCGGGACGATCGAGAGAGGCTCCTGCCCGGCTCGCGCGCTCGGCTCGAATCAGCTTGCGGCCACGATGCAATAAATAATGAAGTTCCCAACTCTCGGTTGCATGGACGACCTCGTGAAGTGTCCGCTCGATCTCGTCGGTGAGGCGACGGTACTTCTTCCTGGCTTCCTCGAAGGAAGCTTCAGGCGCGGGGGGCTCCGCCAACTCGGGATCGAGCTCGAGAGGGGGGTGAAACGCCACGAGTGCGTTCGAACCAAAAACTCCCTTCTTGTCGTAATGGAGTCCGACCGGGATGACCACGGGTTTGACGCCGGCCTCAGACGTCAGTTCGGTTGCTCGATAGAAAAGTCGTGCCGCGCCGGTCTTGAGCTCTTGCGGCTGCGGCTCGTCGTGGCTCACTCCTTCTGGGAACAATGCGGCAAACGCTCCGTCCGCAACCGCTCGGGCCAGCGCATCCAAGCTTTGCGTGTTCGCGGCGGGTCGCTCGGAGTGACCCTCGCCGGACGCCACGTCCTGACGCCGATAGATCGGCACGGTTCCTAGTTGCCGCATGAACCAGCCGAGAATCGGCCACCGAAAAAGGCCATGCCGCGCACCAAAGACGACCGGTCTCGGAAAGTGCGTCAGGATGAGGGCGCCATCGACAATGGCGTTGGGGTGCCAGGAAACAACGATGCCGCCGCCGGTGGCAGGTATGTGCTCGAGCCCAGTCGCCTCGATTCGGCGGAAGAATAGGCGATTCAGTAGGCCGAGCGCCTGAACAGTTTGTCGATAGCCGCGAGCCATGACGAGCGCTGCCATTCTGTCACAGGATGCCGATGGTGTGCGTTCATCGCGTGATCCGCAGGCGACCAAGATTGGCGTGGTCACCGACAATTCCATCGTGCTAGGCTCCTCAACGACCGATCGACGCTCCACCTCGCACAACTTTATGGTGAACGGAATCGACAACATTCGGCGTACGGTTGAAAGATCTCGGATCAACCCATCCGCTACATCGTCAACACCCACTACCACCCGGACCATCAGACCGGGAACCGTTTCGTCGGCCCCAAGGAGAGTAACTAGCTGGGCCGGGAGACAACTGAAGGGGCGTTGCCTGGAGAAACCATGAGCCCCTCGAGTAGCCGGAAGAGCCCCCCGAGGCCCATAGACTGCACCGGTTGCTCACCGATACTAATGGCGAGCAGGCGATCGAAGAGCTCGGGTTTGCGAGCCAACGTTGCGATGACCCGCTGCCGCAGCCTTGGCTGGCGAGCTACGGTAAGGAGGAGTCCAGTCATCCAATAATAAGTGCGGCTGAGACGACGGTACTCTTCTTCATAAAATGCCAACCTCCTGCCCTCGGCTAGCGTCTCGGCGAGAGAGCGCGCACAGTGGAAAGCGAGCGACAAGCCCTCGCCGGTAATGGCATCGAGATATCCCGCCGCATCGCCTACCAGCGCAAGATTCTCTCGATAACGGCACCGCACTCGTTGGCGAAAGGATCCGGCCCCGGCTGCGTCGCTTGCGACGGCAGCGTCTCCGAGACGCTCGACGAGACGCGGGAACTTGCTCAGCAAGTCTACGAACCCTCCAGGCTCCTCGCTCGAGAGCAGAGCGACTCCGACCTCCTCCGAACCGACGGGCGTCACGTAGGCCTCGCTTCCATCGGTCCAGTGCACCTCAACGAAAGACGACCATGGACGCGCCCGGAAGTGACGTCGCACGCCGAATCGCCTTGCACCACGCCGGCTCATTTCCAACCCGGCTTGTTTGCGAATCTTGCTATGAAGACCGTCCGCACCGATGAGAAAACGGGCTGAGATGGCTCCCCCATCGGTCTCGACGACGGCACGCTCGCCGTCGTGACGCCATCTATCCACCGTCACGCCGTAGCGCAGTTCGACTCCCAACTTTTCGGCGCGCTCCAACATCGCCTGGACGAGCGCAGTGCGGCGGACACCCCAGCCGGGTCCTCGTCGAAACCGTCCCTCGGCGAGGATGTCTCCGTCAACATAACGAATTCCGTGGAACCTGGAGTGCTGTACATGGACACCCATCTCCTCGAGAAGGGCCACACCGGGCGGCATGATCCCCTCGCCGCAAGGCTTGTCCAAAGGAAGAGAGCGCCTGTCGAGGACGGTCGAGGAGAGTCCCGCACGCGCCGCAAAGATCGCGGTAGCCAGTCCCGCCGGACCTCCACCTACGATCACGAGATCGCTAGTCATTTTCTGCGCGTAGTCTATCCCGCTGGAAACTTGGCTTCCAGCTACGATAGGCTAGCCCAATGTCAGCCGTTGGAGTGAGCTCCCGCCGAAAGGAAGGACCGGAGAAACTCTGCGGTGTAGCGAAGTACATCGACGACTACAAACTCCCGGGATGCCTTTACGGGGTCACCCTCCGTTCGTCGATTCCATACGGCCTCATAACGAATATTCGTTTCGACCCGAAATTCCCCTGGGACGAATGCGTCATCGCCCGCGCAGAAGATATTCCCGGCAGAAACTACGTGGCCTTGATCGAAGAAGACCAACCGCTCTTGACAAAAAAACAAGTGATGCACGCGATGGAGCCCATTCTGGTCGTCGGCCATCCGGTCCGCCAGACCGCGTACGAAGCACTGCGGCATATCGAGGTGCACTACGAGGAAAAGAGGCCGGTCCTTTCGATGGAGGAATCCATCGACCTCGAGCAAGTCCTTTATTCATCGGACAACGTCTTCAAACGCTTCCTCATCGAGAAGGGAGACACCGGAGCCGGCACCGCGGGCGCGGATTTCGTTGTCGAGGGCGTGTACCGGGTCCCCTATCAGGAACAGGCGTACATCGAGAATAACGGAGTCGCGGCGTGGGAAGAAGATGGCACGCTCGTCGTGATGGGCTCGATGCAATGCCCCTACTACGTTCATAAGGCGATGAAGTCTCTTTTCCCGAGACCGGAGGACAATATCCGGATCATCCAGACGGCGACCGGAGGCGGGTTCGGCGGCAAAGAGGAATACCCGAACATGATCGCCGGACACGCGGCGCTACTGGCGATCAAGGCGGGACGTCCGGTCAAGATGATCTATGACCGGCACGAAGACATGCTCGCCACCACGAAGCGCCATCCGGCCCGCGTCCGACATCGTACCGGCGTCCGCAAAGACGGGAAACTCCTTTCGCAAGAGATCGAGATTGTAATGGACGGGGGAGCTTATGTGACCTTGTCACCGGTGGTCTTGTCGAGAGGGGCACTCCATGCCACGGGCCCTTACGATTGCCCGAACGTGCGGATTCTCGCGAAAACCGTGGCCACCAACAACCCACCCAGCGGGGCGTTCAGAGGCTTTGGAGCGCCACAAACGCTGTTTGCAGCCGAGCTCCACATGGAGAAGATCGCAGCGACTCTAGGTATCGATTCCCTCACCCTGAGGCGGCGCAATCTCTTTAAGGAAGGCTCGGTGACCGCCACCGGGCAGGTCCTTCGAGAGAGCGTCGGCGCATCCGACGTTCTCGAACGCACGGTCAAGCGTAGCAAGTACCTCGACAAGCGGAGGGAGTATGCTCGCTGGAATCGTCAAAAGAGTCGTTCGAGTTGGAAGGGCGTAGGCCTTTCCGTCGTTTTTCACGGCGCCGGCTTCACGGGTGCGGGCGAAGTGCATCTCGCGAGTCGAGCCGGGGTTTCACTGACACGTGAGGGTGAGATTCACATAGAGGCGGCTTCCACCGAAATCGGGCAAGGCACGAACAGTATGTTCGCGCAGATCGTGGCCGAGACGCTCGAGGTGCCCTATGAGTGGATCCGGACCGACACACCCGACACCGGTAAGGTGCCCGACAGCGGGCCGACGGTTGCGAGTCGGACGTGCATGGTTGTGGGTGGACTCCTTCGCCGCGCCGCCCTCCGCCTCAAGGCGGCAGTTACGGAAGCCGAGGGGAGTTTTCCACGAACGCGCCGCGGTCTACGAAAGGCGGCGGCGAAGCTCGCAAATGGAGACTCCGCGGTCCGTTTCGTCGAAGAGTACGAAAAACCAGAGGAGGTCCAGTGGGACGAGGATAAGTATCGAGGAGACGCTTACGGTGTTTACAGCTACGCCGCGATGGTGGTGGACATCGAGATAGACAAACTCACGTACGAGGTGAAGATTCGAAAGCTCACGACGGCGCAGGATATTGGCAAGGCGATCAATCCCCTTCTCGTCGAAGGGCAAATCATTGGCGGGACAGCCCAGGCGCTCGGTTATGCGCTCCTAGAGAACGCAGTCTACGAGAACGGTACGATGCAAAACGCTCAGTTCACGAACTACATCATTCCCACCACACTCGATACACCGCCGATGATCGTCGACCTCATCGAAAAGCCATACTCGCGCGGTCCGTTCGGCGCCAAGGGGGTGGGCGAGTTACCGTTCGATGTACCCGCACCCGCGATCGCCGCTGCGGTCTTGAACGCCACTGGCCTTTTCATCCCCGAGCTCCCACTCCTTCCGGAACGCATCTGCCGAGCCCGACATGGTCAAACTGAGCATCAATAGGAAACGACGGCTCTACCGAGGAGACGCGTTCAAACGTCTCATCGATGTGTTGCGCGAGGATTATGACCTCACCGGCACCAAGGAAGGCTGCGGCGAGGGCGAGTGCGGCGCCTGCACGGTGTTGGTGGATGGAATGCCGGTAAACAGCTGCCTCATCCCCATCTGTCAGATGGAGGGGCGAAAGGTAGAAACCGTAGAGTCGCTAGGCAAACCCGAATCGCTCAACGTCTTGCAACAGTCGTTTCTGAACGAAGGAGGCACGCAGTGCGGGATCTGTACGCCGGGTTTTTTGATGACGGCATGGGCCTATGTGCGTCAAGGTGGCAGCGACGACCCCAGGTCCATCCGCGAGGTCTTGGCGGGAAATCTATGCCGTTGCACCGGCTACCAGCACATCGTGAACTCGGTCATCGAGACGGTCCGCGAAAGGAACAAACCTCGGACAAGACGGGCTGGGCGACGAAAGACCCGCGGGAAGAAAGTTAAATGAGAGGCGCATCGTTCACGATGGAGGTATTGCGTCCCAAGGCGCCTCGGGATGCGGTGGACATGCTCGGCCGGCATCCCGACGCGATCCCGTTGGCCGGCGGCACGGACTTCATGGTGGCCTGGAATGCCGGGGAGCTTAACGGCAAAAAGATCCTGGATCTCTCCGCCCTCAAGGACTGGAGCCGTATCCGAACGCTTCAAAGGGGTCTAAGGTTTGGCTCCCTCGTCAACCATTGGCAGATTCAAAGTCACGCAGGAGCTCAGAAAGCATTTCCGTTGCTGGTGGATGCGTGCGGAACGATCGGCGGCGCGCAGATCCAGATTCGCGGGACGTTGGGCGGCAACATTGCCAACGCTTCGCCGGCCGGTGACACGTTTCCCTCTCTGGCAGTCTACGAAGCGTCGATCAGTACCGTGTCGCCTCGAGGCGAGCGAACGATCCCGTTCTCGGAGATATTTACCGGAGTCAAGAAGACTTCGCTAGGCCCTTCCGAGCTCATCGAAAAAATCGAGATCCCTTTCCTCGCTGGCCGGCCACGACGACAGATGTTCTGGAAAGTGGGAACCCGCGCCGCTTCCGCCATCTCGAAGACAGTCGCTGCAGGTCTCCTATGGATGAAACGAGACGGCACCGTCCGCGAGCTACGGTTTGCGCTAGGAAGCATGGCCCCCACCGTTCGCAGACTGAAAAGCGTGGAAGCGTTCGTCGTCGGCAAGAAACCGATTGGCAAAGTGCTCGACGAGGCCTGTGCCCTCCTCGAAAAGGACGTCTCCCCCATCGACGATATCCGCTCCACCGCCGAGTACCGTATGGAGGTCTCGAAAAACATACTCCGGTCCTTCCTCGATCCCGCGAGCCAATAACTCTCGTACCCCGAGCACTTCTCGCCCTTCTAGCCATCTCGTCAAGATATACTGCCCCTGTCGATGGGACCACGCCCCCAACTTGTTGTATTATTAAAGGATATTCAGCCCAAGGAGAATCCAGATCATGCAGCCGACTCGCTTGGCGAGCCTCGCCCTGGCCGCCCTCGCTACAGCATGTGCTCAACCCACCGGGGTTTCCTCCCCCGCGATCGAGAGCGCACTGGAAAGCATCCGCCCTGAGGCCATCGAGGCTCACATCGCTTTTCTCGCCGACGACCTGCTCGAAGGCCGTGAGGCCGGAACCCGGGGCTACGATTTGGGTGCCAAATACGTCGCCGCTTCCTTCCAAGCGTTGGGATTGAAACCAGCGGGGTCGGACGGTACCTACTTCCAAAACGTCCCGCTTCGCAGCACAAGGCTCGACCCAAGCGGGAGCTCGGTGAACCTATTGCGTGAAGGCTGGACCAAAACACTACGGCGCGGAGAGGACTACATCGTCTCGCCCAGCGCGACGAGCGAACAAATCGAGATCCGAGCTCCACTGATCTTCGTTGGATTCGGCGTGACCGCCCCTGAGCTCGACTATGACGACTACGCGGGTGTGGACGCCGAGGGCAAGATCGCGGTCGCGCTGTCGGGTGCCCCCGCCAACTTCCCGTCCAACCAGCGCGCGTACTACTCGGGCGGTGCGAAAACGGAGAACGCGGCGTCTCACGGAGCGGTCGGGCTAATCAGAGTCTCCACTCCGGAATATGAGAAACGAAGGCCCTGGGCCAGAATGTCGCGCTTCGCAAACCAGGCGCGCATGCGATGGCTGGATGCTAACGGCGTCCCGGCGGACACTTGGCCACTCATCAAGGTCGGAGCTGCGTTCAGTCGACCGATTGCGGAGGAAGTATTCTCCAGCGGCCCGGCATCTCTCGAGGAAGTCTTCGCGGCCGCGGAGTCTGGGAACCTGAAGAGCTTCGATCTGCCACTCGAGGCGGAGATCCGGACGGCCTCAGTACACGCCGATCTCGAAAGCCCGAACGTCATCGCCATGCTCGAGGGCTCGGACCCCAAGCTCAAGGACGAGTACATCATCTACAGTGCCCATTTGGACCACGTCGGCCTCGGAGAGCCCATCGACGGTGACGGCATCTGGAACGGCGCGTACGACAACGCATCCGGCACCGCCATGGTTTTGGAAGTCGCTCGAGCGTTCACGAACCTGCCCGAGCCGCCGAAACGCTCGATCCTTTTTGTCGCGACCACGGCAGAAGAAAAGGGTCTCTTGGGGGCTGATTATTTTGCAATCAGTCCCACGGTGCCCCAAGACGCCATCGTCGCGAATCTCAACATGGATGGCGCACTCATGGTGTACCCTATGAAAGACCTCGTGATCTACGGAGGCGAGCACTCGAGTCTCGGCGAGGTATTCGAACGTGCGGCGGCGCGAATGGACGTCGAGCTTAGTCCAGATCCTATTCCACAGGAAACCGTTTTCATTCGCAGCGATCAATTCCCCTTCGTCCGCCAAGGCATTCCGGCCGCCTATGCTTTTGTCGGACTTCAAACCACTGACCCCGACATAGACGCCGAAGCGGCCTTTTGGGAATGGATGACGACTCGCTATCACACTCCCAAGGATGACATGAGCCAGAAGATGTACTTCGAGTCGGGCGCCCGATACGCCGGAGTGAACTTCTTGGCCGGGTATCTCGTGGCGCAAGATGCAGAACGCCCCACGTGGAACGAAGGAGATTTCTTCGGAGACAAATTTGGCTCCAAGAGAAGAACCGCATCGCGATGAGTGGCTACGAGATCGTATTCCGGGGCGGCACACTCGTCGACGGCACCGGTGCCAAGGAGCGGTTGGCGGATGTCGCTATCGACGCTGACACCATCGTCGCCATCGGTCAGGGCTTACGCGGCCGCCGGGAGATCGACTGCACCGACCTCGTCGTCGCACCCGGATTCATCGACACCCACTCCCATTCCGATCTGAGAGTCCTCACCGAACCCATACTCCCGATGAAGCTTCGGCAAGGCATCACGCTCGAAGTCCTGGGGCAGGACGGGATCAGCGTCGCACCGCTGAGACCGAATCACATTCCCGATACTCGCCGTCAGCTAGCCGGCCTTCTCGGCGATCTGCCAGAGGAGGAATGGCGCTGGGAACGAGTGCGCGATTACCTGAAAGTCATCGAGGACCACCGTCCCGCGATCAACATAGCCTACTTGGTGCCGCACGGAACTCTCAGAACCTACGTGATGGGACCGGAAGACCGAAAGCCCTCCCCCGCCGAGCTCGTGAAGCTCACCACAGAGCTGGGCCGTGGCCTCGACGAGGGAGCTCTGGGCCTCTCCACCGGCCTCATCTATCCCCCGTGCTGTTACTCCGACACCGACGAGCTCGTCGCCCTGGGAAGCGTACTAGCTCCCCGAAAGGCTCCGCTCGTCGTGCACATGCGCAGCGAGTCGGATTTGATCGAGCGTGCCATCGACGAGATGTTGGAAGTGGGCGTCCGGTCTCGATGTCCCGTTCACATCTCCCATTTCAAGATTGCGGGGCGAGATAACTTCTCTCGCGTCGCTGGAGTCGTCGAACGCATCGAGGAAGCGCAACGGCAAGGCGTGTCGGTGACCGGAGACCAATACTGCTACGCCGCCGGTTCCACGATGCTGGGAGCCATCTTGCCGCCATGGGCGCATAACGGAGGCGCAACGAAGACGCTCGCGCGTCTTGCCGATCCCGCCGCACGACAGAAGATGCGTGAGGATATGGAGAAAAAGGGCGCACTGCCATGGGACTCCTTTTGGAAGTGGACGGGCCCGGAGGGTATCGTCATCAGCGACATCCCGAGCGGCCGGCATGCGGAGTGGCTCGGAAAGACCGTGGCGCAAGCCGCACAGGACGCCGGCAAGGAGCCCTTCGATTTCGCCTTCGACCTCCTAGAAAGTGAAGAGATGGGCGTGGGTATGATCTCACACTCGCAAAGCGAAGAGGTTCTGGAACGATTTATCGCGCTTCCCTACTTGAACGGCTGCACCGATGCACTGCTCGGCGGAAAACCACACCCGCGCGCGTACGGTACTTACCCTCGATTTCTGGGCCGTTACGTTCGCGAGGAGAAGATTCTCGAGCTTCCGGAGATGGTTCGAAAAATGACGAGTCAAGCCGCTACCGCGATGAGCCTTTCCGGCGTGGGAGAAGTGCGGGAGGGTTTCGTCGCCGATCTGGTGGTCTTCGATGCGAACACCATCAAAGACACGGCAACATTTGCCGAGCCGGCTTCGTATCCAGAGGGCATCTTTCACGTGATGGTTCGCGGTCAACTGGCGCTCGACAACTCCGAAGTGACCGGAGTCCGCGCCGGACAAGTAGTCCGCCCAGACGTGGGATAACGCAGGGTAACGGAATGGGTTTCGACCTGACTCTCAACGGAAGCGCTCGGACCATCGAGCCGCGCGAGGGTGAGTCTCTCCTTCACGCCTTGAGGAGTCAGTGCGGCATTACTTCCACCAAAAACGGTTGCGAGCCGCAAGGCCAATGCGGCTGCTGTCTCGCATTGGTGGACGGCAGCCCCAAAGTCACCTGCGCGATGCCGGCCGAAAAAGCGGAGGGCAAAGACATTCTCACTCTAGAGGGTCTCAGCGAGGAGGAGCGCGAGCTCTTCTCCCGCGCCTTCGTCTCCGCAGCGGGTTTACAGTGCGGATTTTGTATTCCTGGGATTCTCCTCCGTGCCAAGCACCTAGTGGACCAGAACCCGAACCCGTCCCGGCAGGACATCGCAAAGGCGATCGACGTTCACCTGTGCCGCTGTACTGGCTACGTGAAGATCATCGACGCCATCGAGCTCATGGCGGATGCCAAGCGTGGCGAGCCCATACCCGAGCCCATCAACGACGGACGAGTGGGCCAATCGCTACGACGTGTAACGGGAGAGGCGATGGCACTGGGATGTCGTCCCTATGTGGACGATCTGGTCCGCCCCGAGTTGCTACACGGCGCGGTCACGCTTTCGCCGCACGCGCGAGCCAAGGTCAAGCGAATCGACACATCCAAAGCCCAAGCGCTACCGGGCGTGGTCGCCGTGGCCACGGCCAAAGACGTACCGGGGAACCGCTGGTACGGCCTCATCTACAAAGATTGGCCTGGGTTCATCGCCGAGGGTGAAGAGACGCGCTCGGTCGGTGATGTTCTCGCGGCTATCGCCGCCGAGGACGAACTGACTGCCCGTCGGGCGGCGAAGCTCGTGGAGGTCGACTTCGAAGTCCTCACGCCGGTGCTCGATCCGGAAGAAGCCATGAAGCCGGACGCCCCGACCGTCAACCCCAACAGGCCTGACAACGTCCTTTCTCGCTCGGTGATTCGCCGTGGTGACGCCGATGGTGCTCTCGCCCAGAGCGCCCATGTCATCTCGGAAACATGGAAGACCCAGCGCATCGAGCATCTTTACCTGGAGCCGGAGGCTGCGCTTGCGGAGACTCTCCCCGATGGACGCCTGCGCCTAGCAACTCAAGGCCAGGGCATTTTCGACGACCGGCGTCAGGTCGCGTCTTTTCTCGGCGTCCCAGAAGATCAAGTATTCGTAGAATTGATCCCCAACGGCGGTGCCTTCGGTGGCAAGGAAGACATGTCGATCCAAGCGCAGACGGCGTTGCTTGCACAAATGACGGGACGTCCCGTCAAGCTGGCGCTCAGTCGAGACGAATCGATTCGCCTCCACCCGAAACGCCATCCGATCACGATGCGCTTCACCGTAGGTTGCGATGACGAAGGAAGACTCACCGCGGTGAAAGCGCGCATGGTGGGTGACACCGGTGCCTATGCCAGTGTCGGCGGGAAGGTCTTGGAGCGCGCCGCAGGTCATTCCTGCGGGCCGTACCGGGTTGCGAACGTCGACGTCGAGTCGGTGGCGGTCTATACCAATAATCCCCCTTGCGGTGCCATGCGCGGCTTCGGCGCCAATCAGGCTGCGTTCGCGATCGACGGAGCATTAGATCTTCTGGCTCAAAAAGTCGGTCTCGATGGCTGGGAGATGCGCTGGCGCAACGCAGTGGAGGTTGGAGACGCCTTCTCCACCGGCCAAATCCTCGAGAAATCGGTAGGCATCAAGAAGACCCTTGAGGCAATCAAGGATATCTACTACGACGCCAAACGCCAAGGCAAAGCGATTGGTATTGGCTGCGGCATCAAAAACTCCGGAATCGGCAACGGCGCCAAAGAGTGGGGCAAGGCTCGGTTAGTGGTAGAGAAAGACGGAACGGTGTCTATTTATAACGGTTACACCGAAATGGGACAGGGACTTCTTACCGTGCTCGTTCAGTTCGCCGTGGAAGCGACGGGACTGCCTTCCTCCGTTTTTCGGCCCAAGGTCGATGCCACCTACGCGCTCGATTGTGGTCAGACAACCGGATCCCGCGCCACTCTATTCGGCGGACGCGCGGTCCTGAGCGCCGGCGAGAAGCTCAAAGCAGATCTCGACCGGGGTCAGAAACTGTCGGAACTTGTCGGCAATGTGTACGCCGCCGACGTTCTTACTGAAGACACAACGGCCCTCGGAGCAAAAGTCGACAAGATCAAAACGCATACGGCCTTCAGTTACGCAACACAGTTGTGCATCTTGGACGAAGACGGCCGTCTGGAGCGCTTCGTAGCCGCTCACGATGTGGGTCGAGCGGTGAATCCGGACCTGTGCACGGGTCAGATCGAAGGCTCGGTTCACATGGGAATCGGCTATGCCCTGACCGAAGAACTGCCCTGCGCCGACGGAATGCCTGTGACCTTCAAGCTTCGCGACCTCGGAGTCCTTCGCGCCCGAGATATGCCCGAGGTCGAGGTCATCCTAGTGGAGGAGCACGAGCCAGAAGGGCCGTGCGGAGCGAAGGGCGTGGGGGAGATCGGCCTGGTACCCACCGCCGCCGCGGTAGCGGGCGCACTCGACGCCTTTGATGGAAAAAGACGGTTCGAACTCCCGATGAAAGACTCACCCGCCGCCCAACACATAAGTGTCGGTAAGATTCGGACCCGGATACCGACCGAATCTTGGCGCTGACCGCGCCATGGCCTCCACCCGACTTTATCTCGAGACCGACGATCCCCTCCGATCCGTGCTGATCGAGGACGGTGGAGTAAAGAAAATCGGGAATCCTTGTCCGGAAGACACGCCGCGCCTCGACTGCAAGGGAGTGGAGTTGAGACCGAGTTACCTCAACGCCCACACACACCTTTACAGCGGACTCGTGCCCTTCGGCATGCCGCCCCCCTCGCAACCTCCTGAGAATTTCGTGCAGATTCTGGAACGGGTGTGGTGGCGCCTCGATCGCGCCTTGGATCGAGACAGTTTGCGGGCCGCGGCGCGGCTCTACGTGGCAGAGGCATTGCTCTCTGGCACCACCGCGCTGATCGATCATCACGAGTCGCCAGAGACGATCGATGGGGCACTCGATATCTTGGCCGACGCGTGCCAGGAGCTCGGTATCCGGGCCCTCTTGTGTTACGGGGCCACGGAAAGAAATCGCGGGGCGGAGGAGGCGAAACAAGGTCTCGACGAGTGTCGACGATTCGCGCAATCGAACCGGAGGCCTCTGGTCCGCGGACTGGTGGGACTGCATGCATCGTTCACCGTTTCGGACGAGACAATCCGGAGGGCCGGGGCAATGTGCCGCGAGCTAGGAACTGTCCTCCACGTTCACGTCGCCGAGGACGTCGCGGACGTCGATGATGCCAAGAAGCGCGGTTACGCCGGTCCCTTCGAACGGCTGAAGGCGCTCGATGGCTTGGTGCCCGGCTCGATACTGGCCCACGGCGTCCACCTGAGCCAAAACCAAGTCGAAAACGTCGTCGGAAAGGGATGCTGGCTGGTGCAGAACCCCCGGTCGAACAAAGGCAACCGCGTGGGTTATCCGGCAGCCTTATGGGCCAGCCACCGCGTGGCGCTCGGTACTGATGGCTACCCGGCGAACATGCTTGCCGAGCAAGCCGAATTGGCCGCGCTTGCGAAAGCACAAGGAGACCTGGAAGCGAACGCTTCCGCAAATCGACTCGCCGCCGGTTGGATGATTGCGACCGAGCAATGGGGTGGGTTCTTCGGCATGCCGGCCACCGGAACCGCCGCCGATATAGCGATAGTTCCCCCGGGGACGGACACCCCAAGACATGTGATCGTGGGCGGTCGCGTAATTATCGAGAATGGGGTCTTGCAAACTGGCGACATCGAACAAATCCGAGCCGAAGCCAGGGAGCAAGCGCGGAAGCTTTGGCAACGCATGTCGGAAATGTCTTAGCAATTGATTTCGGGACGTGTAGATTAACACAGCCGCGTAGAATTATGCTTGTGTACCCATGTCAAAACGCGTAGCCCTTTACCTGCAGGATGCACACCCTCTCGCGGACGGGATCCGATATGTTCAGTATGCCGAAAGCAAAGGGTTCGAAGCGGTCTGGCAAGCCGAGAGTCGACTCGTCCGCGACGCGATCGTTCCCATGGCCGCCTTTGCGGCGGTGACCTCCCACATTCGCATCGGTTCCGGCGTCATCAACAACTGGACCCGCAACATCGGACTTCTCGCCGCCACCTACCTCACGCTGGATGATCTAGCGCCGGACCGAATCCTCTGCGGGATCGGAGCCTGGTGGGATCCGCTGGCCGCCAACACGGGAATCAAACGACGGAAGCCGCTTCTCGCAATGCGGGAGACCATCGAGGTCTTTCGACGCCTCCTCCGTTTGGAGAACGTCACTTTCGAGGGCGAGTTTCACCAGGTCACGGGGATCGAGCTGGACGTCGTGCACGGACGGCGCGAGCCAAGAAACGTTCCCGTCTATATCGGAGCGACCGGGGACAAGATGATGGAGCTCGCCGGCGAGATCGCGGACGGTGTGTTACTCAACTACTGCGTGCCACCCGAGTACAACGACCGCGCGATGGAGCTCTTAGCGAAAGGTGCTCGGCGAGCCGACCGCAGACTCGAGGACCTGGATAGACCGCAACTCATTGTTTGTTCGGTCGATCGCGATCGGACTCGGGCGATTGAAAGCGCAAAGGAGCTGATCACTCAGTACCTCGCGCAACAACCTCACATCGCGAAGGGCTCGGGAGTCAGTCCATCCACGGTGGAACAGATTCAATCGATTCTGGGCTGGCCCGCAACCAAGGAACAAATTAAGAAGGCGATGCACCTTGTTCCCGACGAGCTGGTGCTTCGCATCACCGCGACCGGAACGCCTGAAGAAGCCCGTACGAAAGTCGAAGAGTACGAGAAGCGAGGGTGCACCTGCCCGGTACTCTATCCACTCGGAGATCCGATACTGATGATGGACACTTTCGGCGTGGAAGTTGAGGGAAAATCAGGCTGACTCCATTTCCGAGACAGCCCTTGCCTTCATGCTGAAAATATGCTTGAATGTCTCCGTATTCAGCTGGAGATGCTTGTTCGTAACGCGCCGGTAACGATCGGGTCCATAATCCTTTAAATGCAACCCCCTTTCCGCTCCTTGAGTCGCTCTTGTCGACCTGATCTTCAAAAGAAACCGTCGTGAAGTCTCCGCTGGGCCAACAGGAGAGGCATGGAAGATGAATATATACGTTGGGAATCTCGCGTTTAGCACTACCGAAGCTGACCTCAAGGAGGCGTTCGAAAGGTTCGGCCGAGTCGACACCGCCAGCATCATCATGGATCGACACACGAACCAATCTCGTGGATTCGGCTTCGTGGAGATGGCTGATTCCGGTGAAGCGAAGGCGGCCATCGAGGGTTTGAACGGCACCGACATGCAAGGGCGTTCGCTCCGAGTGAACGAAGCTCGCGACCGGGACGACAAGGGAGAGCGGAAGCCGCGCCGATTCTAGTCTTAGCAAACTTTACCAGCCCGTTTTCCCACCCTTTTACAAACCAGGACCGGTCGGTTAGGCTCTCCCCGTGGAGCAAGGGCCCAAACCCGCTGGACTCCGTGTCACCGACCTCACTCTTCGCTTCGGCGGCGTGGCCGCCCTCACGGAAATAAACCTCGAGGTGAGGCGAGGCGAGATCCTCGCCATCATTGGCCCGAACGGCGCCGGAAAAACAAGCCTCCTCAACTGCATCAGCGGACTTTGCCGACCTCAGCAAGGCTCGATTCAGTTCACCGATAGCGAACGAGCCACACACGAGCTCACCAACAAACGACCACACCAGATCGCTCGCCTCGGCATAGCCCGCTCGTTTCAGAACATCGAGCTATTCCGCCACATGACGGTGCTTGAAAACATGATGTTGGGACGCCATGTCCGTATGCGAGGCAACGTGCTGAGTTGCGGGGTCTACTGGCTCCGACAACAGGACGAGGAGATCGCACACCGCAAGTACGTCGAAAAGATCATCGACTTCCTCGAAATCGAGACCATCCGTTACCAACCTGTTGGCACCCTGGCCTACGGCCTTCAAAAACGTGTGGAGCTCGGAAGAGCCTTGGCACTCGGTCCTGACACCCTTCTCCTCGATGAACCGATGGCAGGAATGAACGTGGAAGAAAAGGAAGACATGGCTCGATTCATCCTCGACATCAACGAGGAGTGGGGCGTCACCATCGCCCTGATCGAGCACGACATGGGGGTGGTGATGGATCTCTCTAGCCGCTTGGTGGTCCTGGACTTCGGGCGAAAGATCGCCGAGGGGACCCCCCAACAAGTACGCGAGGACCCGCGTGTGGTGCAAGCCTACCTGGGAGGAGAGTCCCGGAGCGGCACGTGAGCGACACCCTTCCCAAGCTGCTTCTAGAAAACGCTCGCCACTCGGGCGAAAAAGTAGCCTTGCGAAAAAAAGAATTTGGCATCTGGCAGACCCTCTCTTGGAACGAGTTCCTGGAACGGGTGCGGAATTTCTCCCTCGGACTCGTTCACCTTGGACTCGAACCGGGGGACAAAGTCGCTATCGTCGGCGATAACCGACCGGAGTGGATCATTGCCGAGCTCGCCACGCAAGCCGCGGGTGGAATATCGATCGGTATCTATCAGGACTCGGTCGCTTCGGAAGTGCAGTACCTGTTGGACGCTTCCGACGCCCGGTTCATCGTCGCCGAAGACCAGGAGCAGATCGACAAGATTCTCGAGCTATCGGGCCAGTTGCCGAAGATCCAGAAGGTCGTCTACTACGACCCTCGGGGGATGAGGAACTATCAAGAGTCGATCCTTCTGCCGTTCTCCAAAGTAGAGGACCTCGGTATCGAGGAAGGAAACACACATCCGGGCCTCTTCGAAAAAAACGTCGCGAATGTCAAGACGACCGATATCGCGATCTTCTCCACGACATCCGGAACAACGGCCAAGCCGAAACTCGCCATGCTATCTCACGCCAACCTAATCAGCATGGGTCGTACGCTACCGATGGTGGATCCGATGAGCCCAGCGGACGAGTTTCTTTCCTTCCTTCCCTTGGCGTGGATCGGCGAACAAACCTTCGCGATCGCCTGCGGCCTTTGTGTTGGTTTCACGATCAATTTTCCTGAAGAGCCCGAGACCGTTCAAGAGAATTTACGCGAGATTGGTCCACACACCATGTTCTCGCCGCCCAAGATTTGGGAGAACATGGTTTCTCGCATTCAGGTCAAGATGGACGACGCCACCCGGCTCAAGCGAGCCATCTATGACTGGGCGTTGTCGATCGGATACCGAGCCGCCGATCGCCGTGTTTCCGGGGAAAGCCTGCCCGCATCGTTGCGCTGGCAGTACGCTTTGGCAGAGTATCTGTGTTTTTTTTGGATCAAGGATAAGCTCGGCCTCCGAAGATTGAAACGCGGCTACACGGGAGGAGCGGCGCTCGGCCCTGACATCTTCCGCTTCTTCCATGCTCTCGGCGTCAACCTCAAACAGATTTACGGCCAAACAGAGGTCTCGGGCATCTCGGCCCTTCATCGCGACGGCGACATCAAGTTTCAAACCGTGGGCTTGCCCATCCCCGAGACCGAAATACGGATCGCGGAAAACGGCGAGATCCTGACGAAGAGTGCGCGCGTGTTCTGCGGCTACTACAAAGATCCGGAGGGGACCAAGCAAACGCTCGAAGATGGATGGCTCCGCTCGGGAGACGCCGGATACCTCGATGAGACTGGCCACTTGGTAGTCATCGATCGCGCAGCCGACGTCATGACGCTTGCCGATGGGACCAGGTTCAGCCCGCAGTTCATCGAAAACAAACTCAAGTTCAGCCCCTATATCAAAGAGGCCGTGGTATTCGGCGGCGACTGGCCCTTTGTCACCTCTCTCATCACGATCGACTACGAAAACGCCGGCCAATGGGCGGAGAAGAGACGGCTCCCCTACACGACATTTACCGATCTGGCCCAGAAGGATCTCGTTATCGGCCTAGTACGTCAGCAGGTGGAGCGCACGAACCCGGACCTGCCGAAGGCGGCCCGAATCCGAAGATTCCTGTTGTTGCACAAAGAGCTGGATGCCGATGATGCGGAGTTGACCCGGACCCGCAAAGTCCGCCGCGGATTCGTCGGCGAGCGATACAAAGAGCTGCTCTCGGCTCTCTACAGTCAAGCCACGTCGGTCAGCGTCGGAACCACCATCAGCTACCAGGATGGCCGCACTGCAAACATCCAAACCAAGCTCAAAATAGAAACGCTGGAGACCTGAGTGGACGTCTTTCTTCAGCTCACGATCTCGGGACTCAGCAATGGCATGATCTACGCGCTGATCGCGGTAGGATTCGTCATCATCTACAAGTCGAGCGACGTCATCAACTTCGCACAGGGCGAGTTCCTTTTACTCGGAGCCTATATCGCGACCGCTTTCATCGCGCAGTTCGGTTTGCCGTGGAGTCTCGGCGTGCTCCTGACTCTCGCCGCGGCAATTCTGCTCGGACTCCTGGTCGAACGGCTCGTGCTCCGTCCCCTCATCGGCGAGCCCCTGATCTCCATGATCATGGTGACCATCGCCCTATCGGGCGTCCTGAGAGCGGTCGTCCTTGCGGTGTGGGGCACGAGACCGCGCCCCTTCCCGAATTTCATACCCTCCACGGAGATCGTTGCCGGCTCGATCACGTTGAACGCCGACCGGCTGCTGATCATCGGCCTGACCGGTCTCCTCCTTGCTCTGGTGGGCCTTTTCTTTCGCTTCACGAGAGAAGGCATCGCCATGCGAGCGATCGCCGACGACCAACAAGCCGCGTTGAGTATGGGAATCAGTATCAGCCGCATCCTTGCGGTGGCCTGGGCGATGGCAGCAGTTTGCGCGGCAGTCGGAGGAATTCTCCTCGCCAACATCGTGGGCGTCAGCCAAGAGATTAGCGCTATCGGTTTGCGAGTCTTCCCGGTGGTGATTCTAGGCGGGTTGGACTCCATCGCCGGAGCGATCGTTGGTGGAGCCATCATCGGTCTCCTCGAGACGTACACCGCCGGATACATCGGCCACGGCCTTAATATGGTCGTGCCCTTCATCGTTTTGATTCTGGTGCTCATGGTGCGCCCGTATGGCCTCTTCGGGCGTGTGAAGATCGAACGAGTTTAGCAGTGAGCGCGCATTGAGGGACGATAGGGTGCGCACAGATTCACTGCACCCGCGAGCAGAGCGAGCCCGGCCCGAGTGGGCCGACAACGGAAGGCCGAGCGAAGAGCGAGGCCAAGCGCGCGAAGGCAGCCATGAGCCCATGCGGAGTCGCCCGTCGACGGAGCATGAGGCGTGGGGGTGGGGCCCCGCGCCACTAATAATAGCGAGCGCGCACTAAGACACTCAATGGAATCCGGGATCTTCTACACGACGTACCCGGCCGACATGGCCTTGAGACGCCGCGTCTTCGAAAGAGTTCGGCTGGCCCTTTTCATCCTTTTTTTGATTGTTTTCCCATTCTTCGCCACACCCTACGCGCTGAACCTCGCCAACCAGATTGCCATCGCAACCGTGGGTGCCATCGGCCTCAACATTTTGGTTGGCTACACCGGGCAAATCTCGCTCGGCCAGGGCGCTTTCATGGCCATTGGAGCCTATAGTGCTGGCATCTTCACGGCGCGATTCGGAATACCCTTTTGGCTGAGCATTCCGATAGCGAGCCTACTCACCGCCGCCATCGGCCTGCTATTCGGTTTGCCGTCGCTTCGCCTCAAGGGACTGTATCTGGCCATCGCGACTCTCGCCGCCCAGCAGATCGTGGAGTGGACGGTGACGCACTGGACCGGATTGACCGGAGGCACCGAAGCGTTAGTGGTGCCCAAGCCCACGCTGTTCGGGGAGCCCGTCAACAGTGGTTTTCGTTTTTATTGGATCTCGGCCGGGCTCGCAGGCTTGACCGCACTCTTTACCGCGAATCTCTTCCGATCCCGCGTGGGTCGCGCTTTCGTTGCAATTCGCGATCAGGACATCGCTGCAGGTGCCCTCGGCGTGAACGTCTTCTACTACAAACTGCTGGCCTTTGCGACGTCTTCTTTTTTCGTCGGAATGGCCGGAGCCTTACTCGCTCACTACCGCACCATCGTGACGTGGGAGCCCTTCACGCTCGAGACCAGCATCCGCTATCTGGCCATGATCATCATCGGAGGGTTGGGAACGATTGTCGGTTCTTTTTTCGGCGCGACGTTCATGGTGTTGCTCCCCGCCGCCATCACCACCGTGGGCCGCAGCCTTCAAACCACGGCCCCCGCCGTGGCCAGCCTTCTGCCGGCCGCCCAGCAAGCAGCCTTCGGGATCGTCATTATCCTCTTCTTGATATTGGAGCCGGCGGGTCTCGCCAAATTGTGGAAGAACGTCAAGAACTACTTCCGCGTTTGGCCCTTTTCCTACTGAGAGCTGCAATTTAATTCACTTTGGGGCTAAAAAGCACCACCCGTTCGGCACACGCTAAACATTTCTCCACCCTCCAGATCACCTGAGTCTGTGGGGATATCCCCGCTCTATCTTTTTCTGGACACTTGCGAGCTGGCTTTCGTTATAATCGGACGCTGATTTCTCACTGCCCGCATCGGGCACTGCTATGTCTTACCTACCGAGTTCTCGAATACCCGTTCTTTCCGCTGCGCACCGCCATCAGAAAGGAACGCTGTCATGAAACCATCGCTAGATTGTCGAATCTCCAAGTCTCAAGTGCTCGCTCTCTTACTCACCTTCTTGGTTGGCTGGTCTCATGCAACGGCGCAAACTCGCGAGCGGCGCAACTTCTACGGCATGCACAACCTGAAGGACGGCGGTACTTCCATCCCCGAGGGCATGAACTGGACCCGGCACATGGTCGGCGAGGGGGGTTGGGTCTTCGACTGGGTGCGTGGGGACTATGGCAAGTGGGTCGTCGACGCGATGGATCGCGGCCTCATTCCCGTCCTGAGAGTTCAAGATTGCAACGGAGGATGCGATCCAAACGACGGGCATCCGGGAAACGTGGCCGCCATCATCCGACAACACCTCGAAACGCATCGCCCCGAATATCTCGACCGACTTGTTTATTTCCAGATCTGGAACGAGCCGGGAGACTCGCGCGATTTCGTGAGCCCGGCCCGTTATGCCAGTCACCTGGTGGCGGCCTACGACGGGGTCAAGCGAGCCGATGCTAACGACGTTTTCCGCGTCATGACACCGGGCCAAAATGGCGAAGGGTGGTGGCAAGAAGCGATACGTGCCGTCCCCGCCGTTTGCCAGGCCTTCGATGTTTGGGCCACCCATCCCTACCCGGAGTCGTACCCTCCTCGCTACAACCACCACGACGGCGTTCCCTTCATCAACCAAGTCAAGACCATCGACAGCTACCTACTCGACCTGGACGTGGTAGGGCGTGTCTGCGACGAGGTGGGCTCACCCCGGCGGGGCTTTCCGGTCATGATCACAGAGACCATCTACGGAAACCATCTCGGGATCTCGTTCGAGGGCTACCCCAAAACGACGCGCGGCGCTGCCTGCAGCCCGGATGGACCCTGCGACTTCCAGATGGCGGCCGAGTACAACGTGGCGGCGTTCACTCAGTTTTGGCACAACTGGCCGGAAGTCCTGGCCGTGCACCCCTTCATCCTCAATAACTTGGCATGGGATCACTTTGCCTTCGTCAGCAAAACGAGTGGCTCGCGCGACTCCGATCCGATTCCGCCATGGTGTCCGCCCCAGGATCCCGGAGCTCAGACGTCGTGGCCCCCCGAGTATTCCGAGGGTGCGCAGCGATGTGGACTTCCCGACTTCCCCTACCCACAGTACGTCGCACTCCTTCAGACTCCGAAGCCCCTGCCGGCTAGCCTCGAACCGTATCGGGGACCGGTAGGGAGCATCCGCGGGTTTCTTCGGCGCAGTGACACCGGCGAGCCAGTCAAGTACGGCACGGTCTTCACCGATGGGCGTGAGTTCGGCGGGCCTTCTTTGTTCGACGGTCAGTACGCCATCAACGATGTTCCGCCGGGCACATACACCCTAAGCGTCGAGAAAGTAGGCTACCGATCGGAGTCAACCACCGTCACAGTCCAAGAAGGTCAGGAGGCCCGGGTGGACTTCAATCTTCTCTTCCTGGGGAAAGTGTCCAAGGGTATCTACTTCCAGAACCAAGGCACGTGCAGTGACTGTGATCTCTTTGGCCCCTTTCTGGGCCAGACGATCACAATTCCGGAGGACGTAGGTTTCATCAAGTTCGTGGCCGGCATGCCCAACGTCGGCAACCTGACAATCAAATTCTCCGTTCTCGAGGGCGGCCCCTCCGGCCCCCAAGTGGGCCCCTCCGTGACCGCTCCCCTCGAGTGGGGAGGCGAGATGATCGGCGTCGAGTTCCCTGGCGACGGCGTTCCTGTCGAGCCCGGCCAGACCTATTTCGTCAAGATGGAAAGGACCGACGGGCAAGGCGTCTACATGTATGCTACGGACTCTAATCCCTACCCCGATGGCATCGCCTACCGCGGAAACGATCCTCTTCCTGGAATCGACCTGTTCGCGACCGTGCGCGGGAACACGGTAGCCATCAACAGCGTGGCGGGTAGTATCGAGGGCCGGGTCGAGGACGCGGGCAACTTACCTCTCGCCGGCGCCCGCATCTCCACGAATCCCGGCAACCACACCACCACGACCGACAACGGCGGACAGTATCTTTTGAGTGGGATACCGGCCGGGATCTACCGGGTCACCGCGTCGCTGGCCGGATTCTCGTCCCAGACGGTGGACGACATCCTGGTGGTCGAAAACCAGACCACCACCGCGCAGTTCACTCTGGAAAAAGACATCAGCACCGGAGCCGTGACCGGTACAGTTCTGGATCCGACAGGCGCTCCCATTTCCGATGCCACGGTGCAGCTCCTTCCCGGTGGTCCTTCGAGCGTTACCGACTCCGCCGGAAGCTATTCGCATACCGGACTCGCTCCGGGAACGTATGACATGCGCGCAACCAAGACCGGATTCGTGGCTGACGAGCGGAGCGGAGTGCAGATCGTCGGTGGCGAAACGACCAGCGTCAGCTTTCAATTATCGCCCGAGCCGATGCCACCTTTACCCGACAATCTCATCGCCAATGGCGACTTCTCTCAGGGACTCGACGGCTGGTCGGTCTGGGTGGAGCGCGGAGATCTGAACCCAACGATCAACGGAGGCGGCACGGTCCATCTCTCAGCGACTGGACACAACGGCGGTGTGTATCAGACTTTCGAAACCGGTGGAGCCGGGAACACCATCGATGTTTCCGGCTCATGGGCGAGCGAGCCGACCATCGCCCAAGCGCAGTGGGCCGAGGTCCTCGTCATCAATGGTTCGAATCTCCCCGCGAACGGAGTCGATCTAAATGAAAACACATCCGGGGTCGTTATGATCTACAAGAACGACACCTGGACCTCGCCCGGCGGATGGTCCGGCGAAATGAATCAAACGGCTCCCGTCAACCAGACGGGTTCGTTCGTGGCGACCGGCGATGCCGCCACCATTGTGCTCAAGAGCGGGAACCTACTCGGAGTGAGCTCGGGGACCCTGTTCGACGACATCGTAGTCCGTGGTCCTGCCGTCGTTCCTCCGCCGCCTCCTCCTGATAATCGACCACCGATATCCGCTGTCACTGCCGATCCCACATCAGGAGTTGTGCCCTTGACGGTGAGCTTCGACGGTTCCGCGTCGACCGATCCCGATGGCGACGCATTAACCTTCAATTGGACCTTCGGCGACGGAGAACAAGGCTCGGGCGTATCGGTGAGCCACACGTATGCGTTATCGGGGACGTTCACCGCGACGCTCGCCGTTACCGACGGTCGCGGTGGTTCCGACACGAGCTCGGTCGTCATCACGGTAAGCGACAGCGTACCGCCACCGGTGCCTCCTTCGGTGGAATGGGACGCGCGACTGGACACGCTAGGGGTGTTCTTGGAAGAGGCGGATGTTGCGGCCGGCACCTTCTACTGGAAGCTCGTGAGCGCGGACTTCGAGAGCGATGGAGAAGTCCTGCCGCCACCGGGAGGAGGAAACGAGTCCGGGGGCCGACACGCGGTTTTTGTGAAAGCCCTCAACGAAGGCGGCAACCCCATCGAAAATCAGAAAGTCATCGCCTCTTGGCCCACCGGAAACCCGACCACCGCTGTCGAAGTGTTTACGAAGGGCCCGTTCGACAACTTCTGGGGTGACTTCCCCATGTCCGGTGGAAATTGGTGCCCCTCCTTCCCCGAGGGTCCTCGCGGTCCTTATGGCACTTACATCGGCGACGCCCGAAGCGACGCGGTGTGGGGCATGGCCATGCCGTGTAACCGTCACGTGAGCTTTCGGCTGGTTTGGCAGTGGACACAGAAAACCGGGGGCGATCAAAACGACCCGCCGCTCGCCTCGGCCTCGGCCAATCCCATCAACGGTAACGCCCCGCTCGTGGTGACGCTCGACGGAAGCGTCTCGAGTGATCCGGACGGGGATCCGTTGACGTACACGTGGAGCTTCGGGGACGGGCAAGCCGGCGCCGGCGCCATCGTCTCCCACACTTATGAGCAAAGTGGATCGTTCGACGCCACCCTGACCGTGGACGACGGGCGAGGCGCTAGCGCTAGCACAACGATTCGTATCGAGGTCGGGAGTATGGCGAACGCACCTCCCATCGCCTTCGCTTCCGCCAGCACGAACAGCGGCACCCTGCCCTTAACCGTGACCTTCGACGCTAGCGGCTCCTCCGATCCCGATGGCGACCCGTTGAGCTACTCATGGGATTTCGGTAATGGCCAACAAGGCTCCGGGGTGAGCGTCGCCCACACCTACGACCTCGCCGGTACTTTCAACGTGCATCTCACCGTACAGGATGGGAGGGGCGGCACCGATACCTCCGGCATCACCGTCACCGCGATCTCGCCGGGAGGTGGAAACGCGAAAAGCAAGCTCACCATCCACGCTGGTTTCGGAGGACCTCTCTCCATGCAATTCGTGGCCGAGGCCAAGCCGCGCATCATCAAGATCCTGGATTCCTTCAGCGCGGCTCCCGAGATCAAACGCATTTCACCCGAGACCCAGATCATTGGCCGCGCCTTTCTCGCCAACCAGCCGATGGATGGAGACCCGATCCAACGAGCGCGCGAGTGGTGGAGCCAGAACGCCAACCTAATCCAACAGTTTCCAGACGTGGACTACTGGGAAGGCTACAACGAGCCCATCATCCAGTCGGTGGAGCTGATGGGTTGGTTTGCCCAGTTCGAAGCGGAAAGGGTACGGATCCTAGCCGCTAACGGATTGAAGGCCGTCATCGCAAACTTCTCGGTGGGTAACCCCGATCTACCCCTATGGCCGGCGTTTTATCCCGCCATCGACGCCGCCATCGCCCATGGAGGGATCCTGGGACTCCACGAGTACGGCACTCCCATGCAACAACACTTCGACTTTGCGAGCGGAGAAGGATGGTTCGCTGGTCGTTACCGGAAGGTGTACCGCCAGTTCTTGATACCGGAAGGAAAGGTGATTCCTCTCGCCATCACCGAGTGCGGGGTGGATGTGGTCCCACCGGTGGGCTGGAAGAATCACTTCACCGAGGCGGAGTACCTCGATCAGCTCAAGTGGTACGACAGCATACTCCTCGAAGACGACTATGTTCTTGGAGCCACCATCTTCGCACTCGAGATACCGGGCTGGGGGAGCTTCGATATCGCCCTCATCGTCGATGAGCTCAGCGCCTACGTCGGCTCGCAAACGCTGCCGCCACCTCCCCCGCCCCCACCGAATGGCGAGCCCGACGCGATCGTCGAGTCGGTGTCCGTGGTGCCGGCCCAACCCGAACAGGGACAGGTAGTCACTTTCACCGCCACGGTAACGAATGTCGGTGGTGCTTCTACACCGGCCGGGGTTCCGATCGGGGTCGGGTATTTCGTCGACGGCGACTACAAGAGCTACGGCATCACGTCCGAGCCGTTGGCTGCGGGCGCCAGTGTGACGCTTTCGACGCAAGGCGGTCCCTGGACGGCGACCTCCGGAGCCCACACGCTCACCGCCTTGGTGGATGACATCAATCGTTTCGCCGAAAGCAACGAAGGGAATAACGAGCTCACCACGAGCTTCGTGGTCGCCGTACCCACTCCTGGTCCGGGACTACCCGATGTGATCGTCGATTCGGTCACGGCTGTTCCCGCTCAGCCGAGTCCAGGAGAGCAAGTGAGCTTTCACTCCGTCGTCCGGAACGTCGGGACGGCGGCGACCCCGTCCGGTGTCCCGGTGGGTGTCGCTTACTTCATCGATGGCGCGTACCAGACTTGGGGATCTGTGACGAGCTCCTTGGCTCCGGGCGCCACCGTCACTATCACCACTCAAGGAGGGCCTTGGGCCGCCGTTGCCGGCTCGCACCAGCTCACGGCGTTGGTTGATGACGTGAATCGCTTCACCGAGGCGAACGAAAACAACAACTCCACCTCGGCGACGCTAACCGTGGGGTCTTCGGGACCCCCCCCGCGCGGGTCAACCTTTACGGCATGAACATCGATCCCGCCAATCCTCATGGAAACCCGAGTGCGCAAGCGCTTCAAGAGATCGGCGTCCGTTGGGTGCGCATCGAAGGAAAGGTGTCACCCGGATTCGCCTTTTACGATTCCGTGATCGCTGCTTACCGCGACGCAGGAATCAAGGTGATGCTCCTTCTCGACTATGCCACCGTGCCGGGTAAACCGGCTTCGAACGCGGGGGACGCCGAGTGGGCATCGTATTTGGCAAGTTTCCTATCCGGCGTCAGCGCCGTCACCAACCACTATCGGGATAGTGTGGACGCTTGGCAGATCTGGAACGAGCCCGACCTCTCGAACCCAGGAAGCGGCTACGATCCGGGAGTCCCCGCTCATCATTTCGGGGCCATGCTACGGGACGGCGTGGCGGCGATCCGTCCGTACTCTAGCCGACCGATTGTGACCGCGGGCCTGGCGAGTGGGGATCCGGAGTACCTGGCTCGGGCTCGCGATGCGGTCGGAGGACTGACCATCGATGCCGTGGCGGTCCATCCCTACGGACAGCGCGCACCCGACGACTGGCCCAACCCGCAGTGGGGTTTCGGGAACATGAGTGATCTATTCGATCGTTATCTGGTCTTTGGCTTGCCGCTCTGGGTGACAGAGATCGGCACCGTCGACCAGACGAACCAGGCGGCCTATCTAGAAAACGTTTACCAATTGGCAGAGGGAGAATACGCCGGACGAGTAGAGAGAGTCTTCTGGTTCTGTTGGAGCGACGGGATGGTCCCTCCGTTCGGGGTCTTGAGCTCGAGCGACGATCCGAAGCCCGCGTACTGGCGGTATCGTGATATCACTCCCTAAAGAGGGGATGGAGCTCTAAGAGCCAATTCCTAGCGGCCCGCTCGCCCGTTTCTTGCTACTTCGGCGGCACATAGGGATCCAGCGTTCCGGGCTTGATGGGTGGATGCGCCTTCAACGAGGCTATGTGCTCACCCAACTGGCCCAATGCTGCCTTGGGGACCCAAGTATTTGGAAAGAGAACGTTCTCGCGCTCCTGCGGATCACTAAGAAGATTGTAGACCCGCGGCATCCCGTACTCCACCGCCTTGCTCATGACCGAGTCCAACTCCTTGAAGTTCACTTTCCAGTTGCGCCATTTCACGCCGTAAATGTCGTTGCCCATATAGACAATGATCCCCTCACGGCCGGATTTTTCCTGCTTGCCGAGGAAGAAGCCGGACATGTCCATCCCGTCGATGAGACGGTCCTCGGGCACCTTCCCTCCGACAATGCGCGCAAAGGTGGGAACAGATCCATCTCGTGGACAATCTCATCGCTGGCGGTTCCAGCGGGGATCTTGCCAGGCCAACGCATGGCGAAAGGAACTCTCAGGGCGCCCTCGAAACCGGTAAAGTTGCCGTGTAAGGAAGATAGAGGAAGAACGGCTTGCCATTTTGCGACTGGCGTTTCAGGAAGTCGATCGCCTTCTCCGTGAGGTCACCATCGATGAGCGGACGGTAATCCAACCTGTAGGAGCGCACCTTGTTTGGCTTTTCGCCTTTACGTGCCTCCATCACGAAGGCTTCTTCAACCCCACTGTCCGCGAAGCCTTCCAGGGCAGTGTAGGCTGATTCGTCCGTCGAGTTCGGAACCCCATACCATTCATCGAAACCCTGGTCGGTCGGGAACCTGCCGTCCGTGCGACCCAGGTGCCATTTCCCGAACATGCCGGTGCTGTAGCCGGCATCAGAGAGCATTTCGGCCATGGTGACTTCCCATTGCACCAGTCCGTAAACGCCTTCGCCCAGGGGCGCAACTCCGTTGCCGCTTCTGATCGCATAACGACCGGTCATGATGGCGGATCGGGAAGGCGTGCACTAGACTTCGACGTTGAAGTTCGTCAATCGCAGGCCTTCGGAAGCCAACTTGTCGAGTCGAGGGGTCGGAGCGCCTCGAATGATCCCGCCGCCGTTGAAGCCCGGCTCCCCCCAACCGAAGTTGTCCATGAAGACGAGCACGATGTTCGGGCGATCAGCCTGGGCAAACGCAGTCAAGGGTGACAGCCCAACGCTGAGAGTGGCAAATACGAGAGCTCGTTTCACCAGTCGCTCCTTCTCATTCGGCGGTCGTCGTCGGGACGGCAACCGGAACCGTCACCGGCTGATCGAGCATGAACGGGAGCAAGGCTTGCGCTTCGACGGCCACCTGCTGGCCTTTGGTCGCCGCCGACGCCGCGGTGCCCACACCGGCACCAATGACGGCGCCCTTCCAAGCGCCCGAGCCGCCGTCCGCAATCGCGCCGATGGCCGCTCCGACTCCGGCACCTCCGGCAATTTTCTTCCCGGTATCCTTCCCGGAAGAAGCTCCCTCGACCTTGAACTTGTTCGAGACGACCGGCAGCACACGCCCGTTCACGTCGATATCGGTCAAGCTCAGAATCAACTTGGCTTGACCGGACATGCTGCCCGATTTTTCCGCCTCCACCACGATGCCGTAGACCTTGCTACCCTTAGGAGCCGCCATCGCGTCGCCCACCTTGAGCTCTGTATCAAGGAATCCCGAGAACCGCTGGCCTTCCTTCGCGGTCTCGGAGCTCAGGGCCTCGGCGATACGAACCGGCAACGCAGTACCGGAGGGAACGGTCAAAGACTTGTAGGAAGGGCTCGCGGACGCCGTCATATTTTGCGGGGCCTGCGGGGCTGGAGGCCGCGGCGGATCGATGATGATGTACTGCTCCTTTCCCGATGGATCGAGATAAGGCATGTAGTACTTGCTCTGATAAGTGAAGAACGTTTCGCCGCCCTTTGCGACGATCTCGAACTCCGCCGGTAAGGCGTCCAACACCGCGATACCCTGCGGCAGGGTCACCACGACGTAGGCGACCTGGCCGTCCTTAGTGACCTTCCGATAGAACGTGTTCTTGTAATAGTAGTAGGTGTTCCCGCCGGTGGTGACCGTCGCGGCATCGGGAGGCAACGACGTCGCCTTCAAACCTTCCGGCGCGGGTACGACTTCGTAGCTGACGGAGCCTCCGCTCGAGCTCGCCACGTAGCAAGTGTGACTCGCGTAGTAATAGGTCGCTGCACCCACCGTGACCACGACCGCACCTACGGGTACCGTCGTATACACGACGCCGTAAGGCGGCCCCATCGCCCAATAATACGTGGCTCCTCGCCAAGCATAGGGGCGGTAATAGTAAGAACCGTAGTAGTAGTAAGACCGGCCGTAATACGTGACGCCCCGATAGCCGGCCGGTAGTGTACGCACTGCTGCACCGTAGTAGGGCCCCCGCACAGCCGCTCCATAAGGGCCTCGAGCCGCGGCCACCGTACGATCGCCGTAGTACTTCGTGTCGACATCGGCAACCACGCCGCCCCGGCCGTAGGCACCCCGCGCGGCCACGCCCTCAACATCAGCTTCACGGCCGGTGCTGGTCTTAGCCTCGCCCTCGAACTCGACGCTACGGTAGCCCTCGCGCTCTGCGGAGCCTGAACGTTCGGCGGTCTCACCGTAACGCCCGGTAGTCTTGGACTCGCGTTCGACACTATCGACGCGGCCATCATCGAACTCGATGTCCTTGGACGACTCCCGGCTTCCCCCGCGGCTCGACTGAGCCTGCTTGTCCACGGTGAGCGTATCGCCGTCGCGTGATACGTCTCGCGAACCGCTGACGCTCTCCCCACCTCGCCCGGTCAAAGTAGCGCTCTCCGAGCCAGTGTTTCCAGACCTATTCTTGCTGTAGTTCGCACTTCCACCTCGCTGGGTGTTGCGGCTGTAATTGCCATTGGGCGTGGCATAGCGGACGCTGCCCCTTCTACTACCTCCTCGTCGCTGCGCGAACACGTCCTGACTCACTAGGCCGACACCGATGAAAATCACCAGGAGTTTGACTAACGACTTCATTTCGCCTCCTCTGCCTCGCGCGCCAAGGGCAAGCGGAAATTCTTCGCTTTCATTTGCCTCGCGCCGTCGGGGGGCTCGAACTCGAACAGGCCTTCCGGGAAATCCGGGTTCAAATTCCAGGCTCGCAAGACCGCCGTATACTGGGGCTCGCCGGGCTCGTTTTTGTAGTTGATCACGATTTTACGCGGAAGAGGGTCGTTTTCCGCATCGATCCACAGCTGCCATTCAAGCCAGTCGTTGGCGAACGCGACATGATGGGAACGCACCCCGTCCACCTCGTGAATCCCCACATACATTCCGAAGAGAGCGTTCCCCGTGAGCACGTCGTGACAATCAGTGCGCACGAAATCGGCTAAAGGCATCACTGCATCGTATTCGGAAGCCATGAAGTCCAACGCTTCATCTAATTCGTCGGGCACCCCGAAAACCGTATAAGCATTGTGGCGTTTGTCAAAAGCGCTAACCGTGTCTTTGTTGTACCAAAGAGTGAAGTGCCCCTCGTCGCCCTCGACGTCGCCGACGGCCTGGTTCGGCCTTCGCACGGCGACGGTTCGCCGATTGGAGAACTGAATCTTCACACCCACGTCGAGGAGCTCATCGTAGATTTCGTCGGCCCTGACCGCAAAGCTCTGCGCCCCCGAGAGCAGTGTACACATCTCGCGCACGACTTCGACCGCCCGGGTTTCGATCTCGAGCTTTTCTTGGGACGCGTCCGCGGTCGATCCGCTGAAAAAGACGAGCAGACTCCCGGCTACTAGCTTCCATATCACTTGTTCACCTCCGCTACGAACCGACCCGCTGGTAGTCGTGGTTCTCTACCTTCAGCTCGACCTCCTTCTCTGGGTAACTCACCACGGTGCGCGCTTGATACGTTGGACCGTCCACGACGCTTTCGTATTCCGAGACTAAGGTAACCGGCTTTTCCTCGAGGGCAGTCGTGATCTCGACACGTTTCATCATTCGGGTTGCCGGATCGATCCATAGGGTCATCGCATCCCCGGGCAGGAGGACATCGCCGCCTTGGATGCGCATGGTCCCCGCCTGCCCGCCTTCACCCTGACTCGTCTGCGCGCCCTTCACGAAGGCCTGCATCTTGCCAGGAGGAATCGCCCCATATGAGGCGACGAGCTTCCCGAGAGCCTGCATCATCTCGGCGAACTCTTTCTTCTTCTTCTCGATGATCTTGGCCTTGGCCCTGTCCCCTCTTTTCTTGCGACCAGCGGTCGGCTTCTCCGATTGTTGTTCCGGCGAGCCACCGATCTGTGTTTTCTGAAGCTTGCCGTCCATGTCATAGCGAACCTGTTCGAGCTTCACGTTCTTGGATTCCCCTTTCACCTTGATCTCGGTGCGGGACTGCCAGGTGTATTGCTTGAGCGCTTCGCTGTTCTGCTTCTGAGCTTCGGCAAACTCCCCCTTGTCCTGCGCGTCGCTCACGCTGGTAACAAAAAACATTCCGACCGCTGCAAGGCCGAGTAAAAACGGTTTCATCGGTTCGCGTCTCAACATAGGGCCATCTCCTGAATAACTCATCATTTCTGGGCGGCGTCCGTCACCGGCGACGACGCAGCCCGCCCCTCTACCACAACCTCGTAGCGCTCTCGCAAGGCGGCATAGAACGCTTCGTTCATTTCACGCCGTCTCCGATCGAGCAAATCGGTTTTCACTCGATCGCGAACCTCTGCCAAGTCCGGCATCCGCGGCTCGGTTCGCTCGCGAACGAGCACCAAGTGTACTCCATAGCTCGACTCGACCGGGCCATGCCAAGAACCGGGGTCGAGCTCGAAGACAGACTCCGCGAACGCCGTTCCGAAGAGCTCTCGCAGATCTTGCTGGCTACGAGATGGGTAATCGGATTGCAGCATGAATGGATCTCCGAACGTGCGGTGCTCTCCGGAGGCAATCGACTTCGACCGAAGCTTTTCAAGCACCTGGCGTGCGTCATCTTCGACCGCGTCCCCGCGGCGATCGCGACTCAAGTAAACGTGGGAGAGACTGATCCGAGCCGGGACGCCGTAGCGTTGGGAGTTTTGGTCGAGGTATTCCTGCATCTCGCCTTCGATCGGCTCGGCCAATGCTGCCAAGTCGTTGGAAAGGAGCTCCATCCTCTGGGCCAACCGGCGACGGATGACGGTGTCGTTCTGATCGAGGCCTATCGCGATCGCCTCACGATAGAGGATTTCCTCGCGTATGAACTGATCGATGAGGCCTTGGAGCTCTTTCTCGCTCGGGGGACGTCTCCACTGCCGTTGCCATAGGGCGCGTATGCGTTCGATATCGCCCGCCGATACCTCGACTCGATTGCCCTCGTCGGACGGGCCGCTTCGAAAAAGTGTGTACAGCCCGAAAAAGACGGCGCCGATAACGAGGAAATGGAGCAAAGGATTGCGTTGCCATTTCATCGGTCACAACCATACCCGGACTCGGCAGCCGGTGGAACCCGGAAAACTACGGCTTTCTCGAAGGGAATGCTATGAACCGCGCAATGGCTTTTGTTTCAATGGCTTGAACACACGCCCGACGTGTCCAGAAACTCGGCGGCGGCCCGGTTGAACGCCTCGGGATTCTCTAGGTTCGAGGTATACCCCGCGTCCGGCAGTACGACACGCTTCGCGCCTGCTATCTTCCCCTGCAGAAAGCGAGTGCGCCGGTGGAGGTCCGGGTGGTCCAACTCACCCACCAAGAGCAGAGTCGGTGCACCGATTTCCTCCACCCGCTCCAGGAGTGGAGGCTCGACGGGCCGATTAGAGCTGAACACGTTCCCGAAGCTCTTGAAGTTCTCGGCGATGAGAGTCCGGGCGCGCTCACGTGCAGCTGGGTTCTTTGGAGCGGGAATGAAGTGGGGATCATCGAGTACCGTCTGGATGAAGGCCTCGGCGCCGGCTTCGAAAGACGCCGCGATCACGTTGACTCGCTTCTGCATGGCTTCCGAGAACGGATAACCGGGAACGAACGGGGCCGCCGCGATAACCCCGGACACCCGTTCTGGATGGGTCAGCGCAAACTCCAACACGATGCCCCCGCCCGATGAGAGTCCGACGACTACAGCCTTTTCGATGTCGAGGGAATCGAGGAACGCCGCAAGGTCATCGTGATCTGAGTAAGGTGCGGTCGGCGGATCGGATCGGCCGAGCCCGCGTGGGTCTACGCGGATCACTTTGAAGTCTTCCTGCAAGAAGTCGAACTGATTGTCCCACTGCCGCGAGTCCATCGCGCTACCACCGCCTACCTATACGATCGGACAGCCGTCGCCAGCCGTTTAGTAGTAGAGCGATCCGCCATCCACCGATGCTCGATCCGTAGGGGTGGCAGACAAGCAACTAACCGTCGCCGCCAAGACCAAGAGGTCACGTTTCAGGTGAACACGAATCTTCCTCATCGCGCTTACTCTTCGCGCAGCGCTCGTACGGGGCTCACCCGCGCCGCACGGAGGGCAGAGATCAAACTCGAAAGTAAGGCAACGAACGCGAGAAGGATCGAAAGACCCACGTAGGTAGCCGGGTCGGTTGCATCCACTCCATAGAGCTGGTTCTCCAAGAGGCTGCTGAAGCCCAAGGCCCCCAACAAACCCACCGTAACCCCCACCGCGGCGAGTACGAGTCCACCGCGAAGAACCATCAACAGAACGTCCGAAGTGCGTGCACCGAGTGCTCTTTCCTCCGGATGGACAGCTTGACGATTCACCTGCTCCCCCCTACTCGTCGCATTCTAGCAATTTTCCGTACCCGGCCGGGCCTGGACGCACGAACGTGTCGGCCTTAGAATCAGGCGCCGGAGGGAGACGACGTGTACAGGCACTTGTCCTTAGTAGGTTTTTTCATCAGCCTTGGCGTGGGGTGCGGGAGTGGGCCCGACCAACACGGCCCGCCCCCGATCAAAGTAGGGGCCATCTTCGCCCTCACCGGGCCCACCTCGGATGTCGGGACAACGTACGCCGAAGGTCTTCGTGGCTACATCGAGTGGGCTAACCAAAACGGCGGCGTCGAAGGTCGGCCCCTCGAGCTCATCTACCAGGACTACGGGTACAAGGTCGATCAGGCCGAGTTGCTCTATACCCAGTTCGTGCAAGAAGGAGCCTTGGTGTTCCAAGGATGGGGCACCGGTGATACCGAGGCACTGCGAGGTCGGATCGCGGACGACAAGATTCCGTTCATGTCCGCCTCATACTCTTACGTGCTCGGAAACCCGGACCAAGCGCCTTACAACTTCCTTGTGGGAACCACCTATAGCGAACAGTTCTTCATCGTCCTCGATTGGATCCTGGAAAACCACAAAGGGCCTGAGGCCCCATCAGTCGCGCTGATGCACCACCCGTCACCTTTTGGGCTCTCGCCGTTCGAGCAAGGGGGGAAGGACTACGCGGCGAGCAAAGGAGTGAAGCTCACGGCACACGAGATGTCCCGCGGAGCAACTGACTATACCGCCGAGCTCACTAAGATCCGTGAGGAAGGCGTTCAGTACGTCGTTTTTCAAAACACGTCCGGTCCGGTGTCCCTGGTACTCAAAAACGCGCGCCGCCTGCGCCTCGACATCGAGTTCCTTTGTCTCAACTGGTGCACCAACGAGCTGCTCACCGAGCTCGCCCCTGAGGCTTCAGAAGGAGTCGTTGGCTCGATGCTCTTTTCTCCACCTGGCCCGGGCATCGAGGGGCTCAAAGACGCCGAAGCCTATTTGGATTCGCAGGGAGAATTCTTGAAAGAAAAAGGGAGCGTTTACGGGCAGGGTTGGTGGACGATGGCGGTGATGATCGAGGGTATCCGCCGCGTCGTCGCGAAAGGGAAGGAGCTGACGGGAGAGAACATCAAGGCGGCCTTGGAGAGCATCACCGATCTCGACACCGGCGGCGTCACCTTTCCGATCACCTTCACCGCCCGAGATCATCGGGGCTCCAAGGGCATGAAGCTCTTTCGCGTCGAGAACAGAGAATGGCAACCGTTCACGGATTTCCGGACTAGCGACTATGCTCCAACTGAATAACGTCGAGGTCATCTATGATCGCGTCATCCTGGTCCTCAAAGGCCTATCCCTTCGGGTCGAAACCGGTCAAATCGCAGCCCTCCTCGGTACGAACGGCGCCGGTAAATCGACGACTCTGAAAGCCATCTCCGGACTCCTCAAACCCGAGGACGGCGAGGTAACCGACGGTAGTATCGAGTTTCTCGGAGCGCCCATTCATAATCTCGCCGCCGAAACGATCGTCCGACGTGGAATCTTTCAGGTGATGGAGGGGCGGCGAGTCTTCGAACATCTGACCGTGGAAGAGAATCTCCTTGCCGGCGGCTACACTCGCCCCGATCAAAATCGCATGCGCTCCGAGCTAGAGCATGTGTTCGACTATTTCCCTCCGTTGAAAGAGCGCTCCCACCAGCACGCGGGCCATCTCTCCGGAGGTGAACAGCAAATGCTCGCCATCGGACGCGCGCTCATGGCGAGGCCCAAGCTCATGCTGTTGGATGAGCCTTCCCTAGGTCTTGCTCCCCTTCTGGTCCGGGAGATCTTCGAGATCGTCCGGCGCATCAATCACGAAGAAGGCACCACCATACTCCTCGTCGAACAAAACGCAGCCCTGGCACTCGAGATCTCCGACTATGGGTACATCATGGAAAACGGTCGCGTCGTATTAGAGGGCGAGCCGGAAGCGCTACGCCAAAATGAAGACGTCAAAGAATTCTACCTGGGGCTCACAAAGGTCGGCCAGCGAAAATCCTACCGCGACGTCAAACATTACAAGCGTCGAAAACGTTGGTTGTCGTGAGTGCGCTTGCTATAATCACCCATGCGATACTTGACGTTTTTCACCTTGACGCTACTTCTTTTCGCGGCTGCCTGCGGCGACTCAACGACTGACTCTACCGAGCTCTCGACGGTGAGAGGCGTGGTGGTCTCAGACCAGGCAGTTACCTATGATGCCGACTCCGTCCTCATCGTCCGCCTGTCGGACGTGAGCCTACAAGACACTTTCTCCCCGATCATCTCTGAACAGGTCATTTCGGGGCCGCGAGAGCTTCCGGTTCCGTTTCTTCTGCCATACTCTCCCGAGCAGATCAGCGAGCGCAATACCTACTCGGTGAGCGCCCGCATCGAGCGGGGGACGACCCTCCTCTACATCAGCACGACGTCCAACCCCGTCATTACTCGCGGGAATCCGGATCGCACGGACGTCGAAGTGGAGCAGGTCAACTAAAGCCGGTCCGCGCGCGAGCCCTAACTCGGTCTTCAGGCTGGGCCTTCCAGGGATCCCGATCTCGAGTTGGCGAAGTCACTGAATGACGTTCTTGTCCTCCGAGATAGTCACTAGGAGAACGCAGTTCCTGCAGTCCCCTTGGTTGAGGCGAAACATGACCGAACCCTTCGTAGAGAGGGCGCAGCCTTTGTCTCCGCCAGAACAAGAACACTCGAACGTTCCTTCTATGGCATTGGAGTCCTGCCGCATGAGCGCGACTTTGCCGTCGGCGAGCGGGCGCGTGGCGTACCCCTCCTTGAGCTTCACCTGCTTCCCGTCGAGAACGGTGCCTTCAGGGAGTCGAGGTGATTTCGTAGCAGTTGCTTGGGGCTCCGCCATCCGAACGGTTTTCGTCTTCTGAACTGTTGTCTTCAGATCGCGCTTTCAATGACGTCGTGACGACCGGCGAGTCTGCCTAGCGTGGACGGCCGCCGCCACGATATGGTAGACCTTCGATCCGGAATGACTGAAGACCGCGCCATCTACATGCCTGAAGTGGAGGCGGCCTCCCCGGAAGCGCGCGCGGCGTACGAAGACGATCTGGTGCGGCGCGCCGTCGTCTTTGCCGCCGAGAAGACCACAGAAATCCGCGAGCGGCTGCGGAAGGCGGGCATGACCCCCGAGAGCATCCGTGGCGTCGAAGACCTGCCTCGAGTCCCGGTGCTATCTAAGGATTCCGTGCCTGCACTTCAGGCGGAAGAGCCGCCCTTCGGAGGCATGCTTGCCGTGCCCACCTCGAAGCTCCGGCGTGTTTACATGTCTCCCGGTCCCATCTTCGATCCAGAGGGCGATCAGCAGGACTTTTGGCGCTGGGCACCGGCGCTTTGGGCTTCCGGCTTTCGGCCCGACGACATCGTATACAACACCTTCTCCTACCATCTCACTCCGGCCGGAGCCATGATGGAGGAAGGTTTGCGCACTATTGGCTGCACCGTCATACCCGGCGGCGTGGGAAACACCGAGCTTCAGGTGGAGTTTGTTTCCAAAGTAGCGGCCACTGGATATGTCGGTACGCCGGCCTTCTTGCTAACCATGGTGGAGCAAGCCAAGGAAAGACGCCTGGTGCTTTCGCTCCAGCGAGCCTTTGTCTCCGGGGCACCGCTCTCTCCCTCTCTACGTAAGACACTGCAGTCGGACCACGACCTCTCGGTGTTTCAGGGTTATGGCACCGCGGATGCGGGCGCCCTCGGCTACGAGTGCGAGATGGCGGAAGGATGGCACATCGCACCGGGTGTCGTGATCGAAGTCGTGAATCCAGCGTCTGGGAAGCCGGTACCGCCCGGAGAAACTGGTGAGGTCGTGGCCACAGCGCCGAACGATGTCTATCCTCTCGTCCGCTTCGGAACCGGAGACCTCTCGGCCTTCATGCCAGCGGCTTGTTCCTGCGGACGAACGACACCGCGCCTGGTGGGTTTCTTAGGACGGGCCGGCGATGGCGTGAAAGTGCGCGGGATGTTCGTCCATGCCAGCCAGCTTGGGAAGGCCTTCTCGAGCACCGAGGGCGTCGCTCGGTATCGGGCCGTGGTAAACCAGGCAAACCACAAGGACGAGCTCACCATTCAGGTGGAGGGCAAGCCGGGAGCAAAATTGGATGAAAGGAAGCTCGCAGACGCCCTCCGCGGCGCCTTGAAGCTCCGCGTCGCGGTCGAGATTCTAGAGCCTGGCTCTCTTCCCGAAGACACGAAGCCCCTGGTCGATGAACGCACGTGGGACTAAAACGGTGGGTTTTGCTTCACTTGCTTCAGCAGCCGAGTCAAACTATGATGTTAATTCCACCCCCGCTTGTCATTAACCTCTGATACAACTAGGAGCAGCAGTCAGTGACCAACCCTCGTCCCCTCCTTCTCGCCGCAACGTTAGCGCTTGGGCTCTCGGCTTGTAACGGTTCGGCATTGTCTCCGGTGGGCCCGGAAGAGGTTTCAACCGCCCCTACACCGAGCGGGCAAACCGATGCCAGCCCACCGGTCGCCCTTCAAACGCGAAAAGACATCCCCTTCGAGAGAATCCTTTGCTTCGGTGACAGCCTGACCTTCGGCATCACCTCACGCGGGATGCTGCAGCGCTTCACGCTCGAGCCGGTGGAGGGCTACGTGCCGAAGCTGCGCCAGCTCCTGAGACGGGAGTTCGACTCCACCGCTCAGGTCATCAACTCAGGTCGGGGAGGCGAGACGACGGATCGAGGCTTGCAACGCTTGAAAATCGAAATCCGCTCCCAGCGATTCGATTTGGTGCTGCTCTTGGAGGGAGTGGTCGACGTCAACAACCCCAACCCAAAGTTCGCTCAGGCACGCACCAACCTGAAAGAGATGATGCGCGTCGTCAAAGGTCAAGGCATCCCGATCATCATCGGTACCGTACCCCCTCTCAACGACGATGGGTTCCGGATCCGGGGCATCGAGAACATCCCGAAGCTTAACGACATTATTCGCGAGGAAGCGAAGGCGGAAGGGGTTCCGGTTGCCGATCACGACCAGGCCGCCGGCACCAACCAGGGACTCCAGGGGCCCGACGGGCTACACCCCAACGACGCGGGTTACGAAGTCATGGCGCAGACCTGGTTCGAAGAAATTCAGAACCTCATCGACGATATGTCGACTTAATTTGTCCCGTCTACGAAAAGCCGCTGCGTGGGTTGAACCGCCAGCCGGGTAACCGTGGTCCGGTCTAAGAAAACAACCTTCACATCGTAGGTGGCGCCGGCCGGCACCCCAAAGTGGAGTATGGGCGAGTTCTGGGCGCAATATCCGGTAGCGCTCTGCGACTCACGAAAGCCCCTGAGGTGCTCCGGATCGTCGAGATGTCCTGCATCGTAAACGTACGCCTTCGCACCGAACGCTCCCGCCTCACCTTTCGGAGAACGAAGCTGTAGCTGCAGCCAATTGTCGTCGTTGAGCTGGTTGCGGAAAAGCGAATTGTGACCCCGCTTGCTCACGAGCGCGAGATCGAGATCCCCGTCGTTGTCGATGTCCACGAGGGAGACGGAGCGGGGGTTCGCACCGATGCCTCCGATGCCCGGCGCCGAGACACGTTTGAAGACACCCTTCCCGTTATTCTCGTAGACGGCCTGGTTACCGCCGAAATAGATGTCGAGGTCGCCGTCGTGATCCAAATCTCCGAGACCGGCGGTGAAGTCGCCGCGGCCAAAGATCTGGGAGAACTCGAAAACACCGTCTCCCACGTTCAGGTAAAGCTTCGCGGTACCTTGTCCCACCACGAGAGCGTCGAGGTCGGCGTCGTTATCGACGTCGCCGAAGGCCCAGCCATTACCGGGAGTGTCCTCTTTGAACCGGATCCCGCTCTCCCGCGTCACATCGATGAACGTTCCATTGCCTCGGTTGCGATAAAGCGCAATCGGACCGTACGGCAGATCGAGGGCTTTCCATCCGGTCGACGCCAAATCGAGATCGCCGTCCCCATCAAAGTCGGTGAGCATGATTCCCTGGTTGGACAGCTCCGCACCGTCGATACCCAGTGTGTCCTTGCGCTCGAAACGAAAAGAGCCCCGGTTGATGTAGGCGATGTTCTTCTGTCCCGCCCAAGCACTCAGGACGATATCGGCGCGTCCGTCACCGTTGATATCCCCCGCCGCAACCCCGCGAGACTCGAGGTCGTCGATCCGAATGCCGGCACTCTCCGTGAGATCGACGAAGTTTCCACTGCCATCGTTCCGGTATAGGCGGCTGCGACCGGTCCACGTGTGGGCGTTGAAGAGGTCGTAATCGCCGTCGTTGTCGAAGTCCGCGAAAATCGCGGCATGGCTTTCCTCGCTGTTGCCATTGAAGAAGCCGTCATCTTCCACACCGGCCTCCAAGGCTTGCTCCTTGAAGCTCCCGTTGCCCTGATTGACGAAGAACAACTCCGGGCGGTCCTCTTTCGGATCGGCGATGTTGGTCACATAGATCTCGGCAAACCCATCTCCGGTGGCATCGACCGCCTGTACGCCGTGACCCCCGAAGTTCCCCAAAGAGACGAAACCGGACTGGTTGGTGATATTGCCAAACTTGAACTTCGCCCTCTCACGGGCCGCCGCTCCCCCAGGACTGGACGTGGAGTATCCGACGACAAGCAGCGCCAGTAGAGACGCAAAAACCACGACGATTTTCAATCGAAGCATCAGGGAATTCCTTGACGATAAGGTTGTACCTTCCTTAATACATGAAACAGCGGGACTTGTCAAGATCCTGGGGCTTGCGGTCTTGCGGTCGGGCGCTCGTTCGGGGAAGATGACGACGGTGACTAGAGCTATTGCGTGGCGATTGGGGTTGCTGATGTTGCTACTTATCTCCGCGGCCACGGCAATGGTTTGGATGACGAGCTCGGCCCCCGATTACCGCCTCGTCGAGCACTTCGAAGAATCCAATGCGACGATCCAAGGTGGTGTCTTCGCCTCGTTTGGCGGCGAACCGAGCCTCTTCGGGCCCGTCTCGTTCGACGCTGACACGCGCGTTTCTTTCACTCCCCCGATTCCATCCGAGCTCGATTTCGATGTCACGCTCCCTGCGGACCCGTTACTAGAGTTCGCGATCGGAATCCAAAGTGAACGCGAGGTCGGTCGAGCCAAGGTCGAAGTTGCGGTCAGCGTGGCGCACGAGAATGCGAGTCTGGTCGTTTACCGCGAAGTATTCCGCGCCTTCCAGCTCAACCGATGGTATCCACGTCGAGTCGACCTAACCGAGTGGTCGCGGAAAACTGTTCAGCTCCGGCTTGCCGTCACACCGGCGTTCGGCGCATCCGACCCGCCGTGGGCGGAACGGATCCGAGTCGCCTGGGGTAACCCGATCGTTGCCAGCCGACCGGAAGGGCACCGACGCCGGGCCAAAAAACAAACAGAGGATCGGCCTTCGATCGTGTTCATCCTGGTTGACACGTTGAGAGCCGACTATCTGGGATCTTACGGCTTCGAAGGAGACATTTCGCCGGGGCTCGATCGGCTGGCCGCCGAGTCCTTGCGCTTCGAGAATGCTTTTTCACAAGCGCCTTGGACCAAGCCCTCTATCGCAACTCTTTTCACGTCTTTGTATCCGGAGGTTCACGGGCTCACGAACCACGAGGGACTCTTTTGGGGAAAAGGACGGCCAGGCATGAAAACGGGTGTACTTCCGGATGAGGCGGTCACCCTCGCTGAGGTCTTACGGGAGAACGGCTATCGCACGGCGGCCTTCATGACGAATCCGATGTTGGCTCCCACCTACGGATTTGATCAGGGGTTCGAGATCTATCAGGTTCACGAGATTCGAGACTTGAGCAATTTGGTCATGGACGCCGCGAACCGATGGGTCGACTCGATACCCGATGGCGAACCCTTCTTCGCTTATCTTCACTTCATGGACGTTCATGGTCCCTACGATTCTCCGGAAGAGGACTTCGAAGCGTTGAAGGACAGCCACAGCTTGGGTGACGATCGGGATTTGAGCGAGGATGAGTACGGCGCGATCTCGGACTACCTGAAGCGTGTTGGTTGGGCCGGCGAGCCCGAGGCGCGGAACGTCCGGACATGGCGGGCGCGTTATGCGGCCGGCATTCGGGACTTCGACCGTCGATTCGCGTCTTTCGTCGACGCGCTCCGAGCCTCCGGACGACTCGACGAGGTTTACTTGGTTCTTACCTCGGATCACGGCGAAGAGCTCTTCGAACATCAAGGGTGGGACCACGGCCATACTTTATTTGCGCAACAGCTTCATGTCCCGCTTCTGATTCGGAGGCCAGGCGGCGAAGGAGCTCGCACGGCCACGAATGTCGTGAGCCTCATTGACTTGATGCCCACGCTGCTATCCATCGCACGAATCGAGCCACCCGCAGGCGTTCAGGGACGGGACTTCTCGGCGCTTCTCGACCCTCTTCTCGAAGACCGACACCAGGCCAGTAACGCTTCTCGCGCAACCGCCACCAGCGATCGGCCCGGCCTCCATGCCATTCGCACACCCGATTACAAGCTCATCATGGATATCGATACCGGGGAAACTTGGCTCTTCGATGCCGGGGGGGACCCCAGTGAGCGACAAAATCTCTCCGCCGCTCGGCCGGAGGTCGTCGAGGAGCTGCGCGATCGCCTGTTGGCCCGGATCGCCGAATCCACCGTCGAGGGAGCCCTCGGCAAGCGACTCGCTCCCATTCCGGACGAGCTTGTCGAGCAGCTTCGAACGTTAGGGTACGTACAGTAGGCGGGTACGTGAAGTAGGGCCTGATGAGGCCTGAAGAAGATTGATGACTGCGGTGCCGCGCACGGCAACACACGCGGGCTACGAGGCTGTGAACGGCCTCGGACGATTCTTGTTGGTTTTCGGGGCGTGAGCGGTCTTGTACTCGGCGAGCTCGGTTTCCGTGACAGTCATGTGCGACGAAGGGAATCCATCGCCACTCGCGTCGAGCTCACGCTTCAGTTTAAGAAAACAGATTTCCGGAGCGTCTTGATAGCGCACGCGGTGTGCGAGAAATGCCTTGTTCGAGATGGCCACTGTAAACACCCGGGGCTCGCCATCAGGCCGCATTACTTGAAGTTGGTACTCGCGGGTCCTCTCATTGACCGTGAAGCCAACATACTCTGCTCTGGGCTCGTTCGACATAGGTCTCAATCCTCCCGCAAGCGCGTGAAGGGGGCAGGGAGACCCCGGCGCGAACTCACTACATATATCTTACCATGAATCGGCGTCCTGCCGCCGAGGATAGCGGCACCCAAAGCCTACTGGACGTCCTGAAAGGATCTAAAAGGCGTCCTGCCGTCGTCGTCCTGACGTTAACGGCACCCGCCGCCTGCTAGCCCGATACTGGCAACCGGGTATTTTGGCGGCTAGCACGGACTAAATGACGCCCACTGGACGCCCAGCAAAAATATAGAGCGACGATGGCAAAAATATGTCGAGCAGCTGCGACACAGGTTGTGTGCGAGCACGTTCAACTGTTGCCAGGCGCTATTGGCGGCATAGCTTTTAGTGGGCACGACGTCGAGAGCGAACTGGCTGCGCAATTCGGCGAAGGTTTTCTCTTGGCCGCCTCGCCCAGCAGCGAAGTACCAAAGGCGTTGGACGGTGAGCGATTTGTTGGTGGCGACGGCTGAGTACTCGAAGTAGCCGTCGTCTGGAGAAAACAGGTCGAGCTGGAAGTTCTTCGCCGTTCGATGTCGCTTCCGATAGATCGCGATCCGGACGGTGATATTCTCGATGAAGTGTTTGATGGAGTCGTCACTCACGCGGTGCCATCGCTTGCGCCCAGCGACGACCTCCTTTAGGCCGAGCCACGGCCAGAACGGAGCCTTAGCGAATAAGAATCTTTTCGTTGAAAAACGCGGCGTCCGTGCGGAATTCCAGCTTTCGGGACCGACCGAACGCCTATCAGTTCCCGTAGAAACGCATCGGCACCCTTGGAGTCCAGGACGCAGGTGAGCGAACAAAGGGTAGTAACTTTTATTCTTCTTGCGATGAGGATTGAATCCTCGAAACGCCCATCCAACCTGATTGCCTGCTGAACCACGGGCCGTCCATATCTACCGTCAGACGGTTCAGGCTCGATGGTCGAAAGATCGAGATCCTCGTCGACCGAGTGTGACCCCGCGACCCACCGAATGTCGGCTTAGCTCAACGCGGCGCAAATATCGTGAAAACAGTTCCAGTCCACCAAACGAGCTCAGGTTCTGCCCAGCGCACTATAGGGGCCTCTGGTCGTTTGGTGTTTTGTTTGGAAGCAACGATAAACCCAGAGGCTCCTTTGTCAATACTTTCGCGCTACTTTGCTCTCTTTTTTTTGCGATTAGGGCTAAATGACGCCCACTGGACGCCCAGCAAAAATATAGAGCGACCCATCGGGGCTATCGTGTCTATCGTGTCAGGCGATAGATAAAGACCGCCGCACGCTGGGCCGCGATAGGGATGGTCGAAAGATCGAGATCCTCGTCGACCGAGTGTGACCCCGCACCCACCGGTCCCAACCCAGCGAGGGAATCTATGATCGGAGCCACGAAAGAAATGTCAGCGGCGCCGCGGGAGCCCGGATCGATCGGTGTGATCGCCCCCAGGCCTAAATCGCGGCTGGCCAGTCCGAACGCTTGTAGCAGATCGTAGTTCCCCTTTGTCGGCGACATTGCGGGGTAATCGTCCTCACCGAAGTGAATCTTTGCGGAAGTCCCAGATAGGCTCTGGGACACAATCTCCCGCATTCTGGTCTGCGCCTTTTTCTTCTGCTTTTCCGAAATGAAACGTAGCCCTCCCTGAACGATCACCGTTTGTGCAATGACGTTCGACTTTCCGAAGGCAGTCCCCTTCTCGGTCTCCGGATCGAACTCCACGGCGGTGCCGCCGGCGATCACTCCAGGATTGAACGTGAGATATTGCTCGCCGCCGAGCTCCTCGCGGAAAGCGTTCAGAATCCGAGCCGCTTCGAAGATGGCGCCGTCTCCGAAGGCAGGACTGAAGATTCGGGAGGAATGGCCTCGCTTTCCGGCGACTTCGAGCCTCCACATGCTGGCTCCTCGTCGTGCCACCGTTGCATTTTTTCTACCCACGCCTCCCTCGAACCCGAGGCCTATGTCGCTTCGCTTGGCAGCCTCGATCAGATCGCGGCGAACGACGCCAATCGGTCTTCCGGGCTTTTCTTCATCACCGATCAACGCCACGGTGATGCTCGTGTCGTCGAGCGCCCCCACGTGATGGAGAGCTTTGAGGGCATAAAGCATCACCACGTCGCCGCCCTTCATGTCCGCGACACCCGGCCCCTTTAGGCTCTCGCCCACTCTTCGCGTGCTTTGGAACGGGCTGTCTTGCTCGAAAACCGTATCCAAGTGACCGATCAAGAGGAGTCGTTTTCCCCGGCTGCCTTTTCGTTCCGCGAAGAGATGTCCGGCACGTCCGACTTCTTCCGGCATCGAGATCCATCGTGTCTTGAAACCGAGAGCGTCGAGCTCGGTTCGAAAGACGTCTCCGACTTCCTGGACGCCGTCAGGATTAAGCGTGCCACTATTGATGTTGGCGACCCGTTCGAGGAGGGCGACCGCGTCGCTGTTCTGCGCCTCGACATATTCCTGGATTTTTTTTTCTGTAGGCGACAACTCTACGGTGGAAGCCAGGAACAGAACAAGGGGCGCCAGCGTCACTAGTAAGTCCTCCGGAGAGGTGATTTCCCCCAGAACTCCATCAGCTCGCGGCACTCTTCACGCAAGATCCCTCCCGTCGACTGAACGCCGCTTCCTCCGAGACGTGCCAGGGTCCGGTTCGAGATTACGAGCTCGTTGAATCCCAACCGCTTGGCCTCGCGAACGGTGGTGCCGAAGTAAATGTGTTTGATCTGAGCCCAATTGATCGCCGCGAAACACATCACGCAAGGCTCGTTCGTGGAGTAAAGCACGCATCCCTTGAAATGAGGCGAGTCCATTTTCTTGGCGGCCCGACTGATGGCACAGACCTCCGCATGCCGCGACGGGTCGTTGCTCTTGAGCACCTCGTTGTGCCCGGTAGCGATAATCTTACCCTTGAAGACAATGCACGAACCGAACGGCCCTCCGTGTCCTTTCTTGACACCACGGTAGGCTTCCGCCAAAGCAATCTCCATGAAAGGTCGGTGTTTGTCGGCCATTGAAAGACCCCCTCTCGAGCCCGGGGATTATACTCCACCACCCACTTACTCACCGCCTCGGCCTGTATTGCAACAGGTTTAGGTGCTGCGAGAAGATGGGGTGTTAGAACGGCTGGCAAGGAGACTTACAAATGAAGCGCCTTCTCCACCTAGGAATGATCCCGGTTTTTCTTGTCTTATCGACCGGGTCGCCGCTCCACGCCGAAAAACATCCGTTTTTCGTTTTCCGATCTATCTCGGCTCAAGATGGTCGGCGATCCTCAAGTCTCGCCGGACGGCATCACCCAAGCAGAGGAGATGTTCATCGCCCTCAAGCAGCGGGGCGTGGACACCGTGATGGTGCGCTATCCCGGCGAGGGACACGGGATCCGCCAACCCAAGCACATTGTGGATATGCACCGCCGCGTGCTGAATTGGTTCGACCACTACGTCAAGGGCGAGGGCACGACCTCCTCGCGTTAGCAGCCGACTATTCTTGGGCCGACGACGCCAAAGTGTGCTTCGCGTCAGCGCTCGATCTCACCCTCTCCCCTTCGAGGAGAGGGATGGGGTGAGGAGTGCCGTGCAGTAGATGCAGAGATGGTTCTGCTATTCTAGCGGGAGCCACCAATGAGGAGGACAAGAAATGGCAACTCGCCGAATCTCAGGGCTCCCCTGGCCCAGAGCAGTTAGACTGAGTCCACTCTTCACGGCACCCGCGGCGCTTTTGTTCTTGAGCCCCATCATCGGAGCGGAGGAATCGAAGGGAGAGGTCGACGAAAACCTCTTCTTCGAGGACCGGGACAAGATTCCGCTGCAGTACCGCTGGGATCTCGATGCCATCTTTCCCAATCGAGAAGCGTGGGAGGCGACGCGCAAGGACGTCGAGGAGGCGCTACCCGGTCTCGGCACCTACCGCGGTCGCCTGGCAGACTCGCCCGAGATCTTGGCCGAGGCACTTCAAACGAAGTTCGATCTCGAGCGTCGTTTCGAAGACGTCTTCGTCTACGCTTTTCAGCGCTTTTACGCCGATACCGAGGACGCGACCGCCAAAGAGTTATCCGGTCAGGCGCAATCGCTCGCGAGCAAGGCCCAGGAAGCGACGTCTTTCTTCGAGCCCGAGATCGCTCAGCTCCCCTCGGATCGCCTTGCGGAGTTCTTGAAAGCCGACGGCGTCAAGCCCTTCACCCACTTCATCAATAACATCGTGCGGACCAAGGCCCATATCCGCAGCGCCGAAATCGAAGGAATCCTTGCCGGCAGCTCGCTTCCCGGTGCCGCCCACCAGCAGGCGTTCACGAGTCTCGAAAACTCCGACATCGAGTGGCCGACGATCAAGGGCGAAGACGGGAAAGAGCAAAAGGTCGTCCCCGGCCAGTACATTCAGTTTGTGATGAGCTCGGATCGCCGCGTCCGCCGCGAGGGTTCCTTGGCCCTCTTCGGCGTCTACGACCAGTTCGCGAACACGTTAGCCTCGACTCTGGGCGGTAGCATCCAGCGCGACGCTTGGTTGGCTCGCACGCGGGGCTACGACTCGAGCCTCGAGATGGCGCTCGACTCCACGAACGTGCCGCGTAGCGTGGTAGACACTCTCGTCGAGACCGTGCACGACAACATCGCTCAAGTCCACGGTTACGCCGCGCTGCGTAAGCGGATGCTCGGTCTGGACGAGCTTCACGTCTACGACATGTACGTCAATCTCCTGCCGGGCCTCGATCGGACGTACACGTTCGAGGAGGGCTGGACTCTAGCCATGGAGTTCTGGAGCGAGACGTTTGGTGAAGAATACGCCCAAGCGGCGGAACGAGCGCGCAAAGAACGATGGGTCGACGTGTACACGAACCAGGGTAAGCGCCCGGGTGCTTTCGCATGGGGCACCTACAACTCACATCCGTACTTGTTCCTCAATTGGAACGGAAAGCTGGATGCGGTATCTACGCTGGTACACGAAATGGGTCACGCGATCCACAAGTACCTCACCGACGGGACTCAGCCCTATCACGCATCCAGCTATAGCCTTTTCGTTGCCGAGGTGGCTTCCGTGGCAAGCGAGTCACTCTTTCTCGAATGGTTTCTGAAGAGAAGTGAAGATCCCGTGGAGCGCAAGCTTCTGCTAAACCAGGCGATGAACAGTATCACCGGTACGTTTCTTCGCCAAATCTTCTTCCATGAATGGGAGGCCGCCGCCCACGCTATGGCGGAGCGCGGCGAGCCCCTGACGAAAGAGTCTTTGGGCAAACTCTACCGAGATCTCTGGCAAACATACTACGGGCCCGATCTCACTGCGGACGACGTTTATCAATCCGGCTGGGCCCGCGTGAGCCACTTCTATCGAACCTTCTATGTCTGGGTCTATGCCACGAGTTTCGCCGCCGGGGAAGCAATTGCGAAGCGCTTTCGTGACGGCGACGAGACGGCTGTTCAAGACTATCTGGCGATGCTCAAGCTGGGGGGCTCGGTCTATCCGATGGACGCCGTCAAGAGGGCCGGGGTCGACATGAACGACCCTCGAGTCATCCGCGCGGTCATGGTACGTTACGGCGAGCTGCAGAAGCGTCTCGACAAAGAGTTAGTAGGCGAAAACGAACGCTAAGGCTTGACGACCCAGCAAGCCGCCGTCTCAGAGCTCTGCCGTCTCAAGGAACCGTGGGGGCTTCCGCGCCTTGATCGCTTGTTCGAAAGCATAGGCTAGCTTGATGAGCGTGGGCTCGGTCCAAGCGCGCCCGAAGAACGACAAGCCGACCGGAAGTCCGTGAACGAAACCCGCCGGCACGGTGATGCTGGGGTATCCTGCCACCGCCGCAAAGCTCGAGCTTCCGCCAAGGAAGTGATCGCCGTTGACGAGATCCGTTGTCCATGCCGGCCCGCCGGTGGGCGCAACGATGGCGTCGAGCCGGTGCTTGTCCGTGGCTCGGTCGATCCCCTCCTCACGGCTTAGCCGATGGTTGGTCTCGAGCGCTTGGCGATATTCTGCGCTCGTCAGGGGCCCTTTTTCCTGCGCTTGCAGAAAAATCTCCTGGCCGAAGTACGGCATCTCCTCATCGGGATGAGTGTCGTTGAATGCGATGAGCTCGGCGAGCGACTTCGCGGGAGCCTTCGGGTCCGAGACCCTCCAGATAAGCGTTGAGATCCGCCTTGAACTCATAAAGCAGAACTTCCATCTCGGTATCTCGAGGCTCGCTACCGCCTTGTGACGTGAGTTTTCCGCTGGCGCTCGGCAACTCCACCGGATCGATGATCTCCGCTCCTCTTCTCTTCATCTCTGCGATGCCCTCTTCGAGAACCGCATCCACTTTTTCGTGAAAGCCGAACGACTGCCGCAATACCCCGATCCGTGCGCCACGTAGACCGTTCTCGTCGAGAAACGCGGTGTAGTCGGAATAGGAATGGTTCTAGCTCGCTGCGGTGGCCGGATCACGCGGGTCGACGCCAGCCATGGCGCCAAGGAGAATGGCGCCATCGGAAACCGTGCGGGCCATGGGCCCAGCTGTGTCCTGGCTGTGGGCGATGGGAATGATGCCCACGCGGCTTACGAGCCCCAGGGTCGGCTTGATCCCCACCAGACCATTCGCATTCGACGGGCAGACCACCGAGCCATCGGTCTCGGTGCCGATAGCGGCGGCGGTGAAATTCGCCGCGGTGGCCACACCCGAGCCCGAGCTCGACCCACACGGATTTCGATCGAGCGCATAGGGGTTGCGACACTGTCCACCCCGGCCGCTCCAACCACTCGAGGAGCGTGTGGAACGGAAGTTGGCCCACTCGCTCAGATTTGCCTTCCCGAGAAGAATCGCTCCCGCCTCACGCAGCTTCTGCGCCACGAGAGAGTCTCGTGAGGGGCGGGACCCTTCGAGAGCAAAGGACCCAGCAGTGGTGGTCATCTCGTCGGCGGTATCGATGTTGTCCTTGAGCAAAATGGGGATGCCGTGCAAGGGTCCTCGAGCGCCCTCGGCTCGACGTTCCTCGTCGAGGTCGTCGGCGAGGGCGAGAGCGTCCGGATTCGTTTCGATGACGGATCGCAGCGTCGGCCCTTGTCTATCCATTGCCTCGATCCGCTGAAGATACATCTCGCTGATGGATCGTGCCGTGAAGCGCCCCGAGCTCATGCCTTCTTGCAGCTCGGAGAAGGTCATCTCCTCGAGCTCGAAGCTTCCCGGCTGCGGTCGAAGCGATGGCGGGGCGCTTTTCGGCAGAGCGGCCGACGGGGCGCTGCCAAGGGCCGCCGCACCACCGAGAAGGCTCTTGTGGAGGAACTCTCTCCGCTTCATGAAGACTCTCCTTTCTTACACCGAGAGGGTGGGCTCTCTCGGAAAGGCAGATGAGAAAAAACCAAACTCGCTGAGCAAGTCGGAAAGCTGGAGACGAAGCTCTCGATCTTCAATCGCTCACTTCCCTCTCGGGACGAGGGAGAGGAACATCTCGCTCGCCATCCGCCAGGGAGCGAAACGCTTCGGTGGGCGCAACGTTCCCAGCAGGTACTGTTTCCGGGCTTCGTTTCGTCGAATCTTACCGTTCGATGTCCTCGGCAGCGTGCCCGGTTCCAAAACACGCACGTTGTCGACCGTCAAACCGATTTGCTCTAGGATTCGCCGGCGAATCTCTGCGCTCAGATGCGAATCCGTAGAAGAATTGCTCGCGCGGTTCCTTTCCGCGAGAACAACGAGCTCCTCCCCATCGCCGTTCTCGGGAACGACTCCGATCGCCGCCAGGCATCCGCTGCGCAAGTGTGCGAGACCGTCCACAGCATGCTCGATGTCTTGGGGCGCGTAGTTACGCCCGCGTAAGACGACGAGGTCCTTATTGCGTCCATAGAGGTAGAGCTCCCCCTCGAATAGAAAACCCGCGTCGCCGGTATCGAACCACCCATCCGAAAACGCCTCACTCGTGATGGAAGGACCGCGAGCCAGCACGCGCCCCAGGCGCCCTGCTTTCAGTGCCTCGCCGTCTTCATCGACAATCCGGATCTCGTAGCCGGCCAGCGGAGTCCCGACGCTTCCGAGCTCTTGTCCTTCGGTTGCGAGCCGGGCGATGCCTTCTCCGGCGAGGGCGCGTCGGTCAAACGTGTGAGCGCGAACCGCTCTTAATGGGTCTGAAAAAGTCAGGGCGAGCGTTGCCTCGGCCAGCCCGTAGACAGGAGTGAGAGCCTCCTCACGTAGGCCGTAGCGACGAAAACGTTCCAGGAACCGACGGAGCACGATGGGAGTGACGGGCTCCGCACCGTTGAGAGCTAGGCACCAGGAAGAAAGATCGACGCCGTCGAGCTCCTCATCGCGAATGCGATCGGCACACAAACTGTAAGCGAAGTTCGGCGCCGGGCTGACCGTCCCGCGATAACGAGAAATGGTGCGTAGCCAAATCGCAGGGCGGCTTACGAAGTACTCGGGCGGGATAAGGATCAAATCGCTGGGATGCGCCAGGCTGGTAAGCACCGAGCCCACCAATCCCATGTCGTGATAGAGCGGCAGCCAGGACACGGTGATGTGCCTGATCTCCGGCCCTTCCGGGTACGATCTCAAGATCGTCTCGCGAATCGCATCCACGTTGGCCATGATCTGACGATGCGTTAGGCGGACGGGTTTGGGCTCGCTGGTCGTGCCCGAGGAGAACTGGATAAGTGCCAGCTCATCCGGCGAAGAAACGACGCGCCCCGGTGCTTTGCGGGGAAGGTCTTCCATCGCGATGAGCCCCAGCTCGAGCTGGACCAGCTTTCTCGTCCGGCCCAAGAGCCTTCCAAGCATCGGCTGGGTCAGCACGAGCCGCGCCCTACTTTTTCCCAGCATCGCAGCCGTTCGCTCGTGGTATTCGTCTAATCGGCCAAGGCGAAAGGGCGGATAGAGTGCGACCGGGACGGCGCCGGCGAGTACGACACCAAAAAAAGCCTCGTAGAAATCGACCGACGTGGGGAGAATGATGGCCACCCTGTCTCCCAGCCCGATCCCTAATTCCTGCAAACCTCCCGCTACCTGAGATGCACGATGACGAATTTCCCGATAGGAGTAGAACGTTTCTTTTTCCCCGCGATCGATGAATCGAACACCGCGCTCAGAAGCGGACGCGTTCTCAACCAATCGACCGAGAGTCACCTCAGACACTTTGGTGACTCTCCGAGAGTCGTCGGCCGATGAGCCGAACGACGTCTCCAACCGTTTCGAGACCTTCTTCGTCTCCGGAGTCGAAACGCACCCGGAAGTGGTTTTCGAGCTCGACGACTAACGTCAGTTGTTTCAAGGAGTCGAGCTGCAAATCGCGCAAGAGATGGGTCTCGTTGGTAACGAGTGAACTCACTTTGAGGTGTTCCCGGATCACCTCACGGACCCCTTTCAAGATCTGCTGCGGGGTCACGCGGGGCGTCTTGCAAGTCGCTGATGCCGCTTAGGCCTCAGAGGAAAGAAACGGCGTCGGTCACCCAAGTGCTCCGAATATCCACAATGCGCGGCAAGTGCATTTTCCTCGCATCGGATTCGCGTGCGGAGTATCCAGGCGTTCAAGAGAGTGAAACCAATCGCAGTAAGCCAGGCGGTTTGAATGAGAGGAATAGCTAGACCCTCCATAATCACCGCAACGTAGTTTGGATGGCGCAAGTAACGGTAAGGGCCGCCCGTAACCGGCGTTGCCCCCGGCACGACGATGACGCGAATATTCCAATAAGGTCCGAGAGTGAGAACCGCCCAGTACCGAAGCGCCATAGCGGCAAGAGCCAGGCAAAGCATGGGATAACCGAGAACGGGAATGAAGGGTCGGCCGAGCAGAACGACTTCCGCACCACAAGAAAAAAGAAACCCGGCATGAAGCGCCTTCATGAAAAAGTAATGCCCTTGACCGAACTCTTTTCCACCTCGCTCGAAGGCCAATGCCGCGTGCCGTCGACTCAGGCCGACCTCGAAGAGTCGCTCCGCCGCGACGAGCCCCAAGAAGACCAGGTAGGGTGTCACCATCGCAATAGCACCAGCTCCGAGCAAAAGCCCGGCCCCATCGCGAGCATCAGTCCATGGCTCCCCGTCGGCGGTCGCTGCCGTTCCATCGTGTCGCGCAACACCATCAGCACCGAGGCGCTCGAAAGATTCCCCACCGACCTCAGGCTTTCCCAGGTGAGCGTCAGGGCGTCGGGCGGCAGATCCAGGACTTTCTGGAATGCCTCCAAAACCTTAGGCCCCCCCGGATGACACACATAGCTCGAGATATCACCGCGGCTCAATCCGTGATGGGATAGAAACTTGTCAACGTCTTCACGGATGTGCTCTTGAACGACGCGGGGAACGTCGGCGGACAAGACGACCCGGAAGCCCTCTTTCGTGATGTCCCAACCCATGACGTCCTCGGTGTCAGGGTAGAAAACCGATCGGCTATCGACCACCGTGGGACCTCCTTTCGCGCGGTTCTCCCCCACCATTATGGCCGCCGCCGCGCCGTCCCCGAAGAGTCCGCTGGCGATGATATTCGGAATAGATAGATCTTCGCGTTGGAGGGTCAGACTGCACAGCTCGACGGAAACGAGTACTGCGACTTGGTCCGGATGAGCAAGCAAATAGTCCGCGGCCCGTGCCACTCCCGCCGCCCCAGCGAGACACCCTAAGCCGAAAATGGGCGTTCGCTTCATGTCGGAACGTAGCCGAAGTCGGTTCGCTAGGAGCGCATCGATGGAAGGTGTCGCCACGCCCGTGGTGGTGACGAAAAAAATGTGATCGATCTCCTGAGCATCGAGACCGGCAGCTCCCAAGCCGTCGACGACAGCTCGCGCACCCAGCTCTACCGCGCAACGAATGAAAGCATTGTTCGTCGCGGTAAAGGAATCGAGATCGTCGTACTCCTCGAGTGGCAGGGCCAGATGACGCCCCCCTACCAAGACGTTCTGGTGAAGGCTCTCCAATCGGTCGACATTGTAATGGCGTTTCGCCCAATGTTTCTTGAAGGCCGTGATGAGGGTCTTCTGATCGTAGTAGTTGTCGGGGAAAGCGCGGCCGACCGCGGCGACTTGCATTCCTAGTTCTCGGAAGCTTCCAGGGCCGTCTCCGTGAAGAGCCCCGGAGACAAGTTCTGGTTGATGCGAAGCTCGTCGAGTGAGAGAACGGTTTTGCTATCGCCGATGAGGCTTTTCATTTCGATGCGGTGCGCTATGGGAACACCGCCCACCTCGCGGATATCTGTCAGACGGGCCTCTTTGAGTGGGTCCAGGTCCTCGTCAAAAAAAACGGCTTTAGTCGTCACGAAATCGTCTTTTCTGACCCAGCCCTGGAGCTTGCCGTAGGCAATGCGGTGGCGAGGGACTCCTTCCATGACGTAGCAGGGAATGCCGTCGATGGCTTCCTCGCCGACCAAGCGATGCAGTAAATCATCGAGGTGGGCTGCCCCAGCCAGATCGGCGTAAGAGATGTCCGAACCGAGAAACGGATCGTCCTGATTGCGACCAGCAATCGGGCGGACCAAGTCGAAATCCGGGAAGTAGGCCCACTGGCGGTTACGTTTCCCGCGCTGGGCAACAATTAGAAAGCGCATTCCCTCCATTTCCGCTGGCTCGAGGAGGGTGATGACGGCGCGATAGTCGACTCCCTCCCGCTGCATGATGAGCTCGAAGACTCGTTTCTTCGCCGCACCTTCGGCAACGATTTCCATGTGGACTCGGGCGGAAAGATCTTGGACCTGCAGGTCGACTTCTTTCGCACGAGCCACTATCGCGCCAGCCGAAAGCTGCGCAAGAAGCAGGACCGCGGTCAACGGAAGGCCTCTTCGCGTCGAAGATAGAGCTTCATGCCAACCACAAGATAGACGATTCCGAAGATCACCAGAGCGAGCAGACCCGGCGCGATGTCGGACAGGGCACGCTCACGTAGCATGAGGTCGTTGAACGCTTCCATCGCCCAGGCGGTGGGGAATAGATGCGCGAGTTTCTGGAGCCACGAGGGCTCGATGGATATGGGCCACCAGCAGCCTCCGATCGCGGCCATCACCATGATGGCGATCGTGCCCAGCGGAAGCACGGAATCGCGGGTCGGAGCGAGCGCAGCAACCAACAACCCGAACGCGGCGGCTGCGAAGCTCACCCCCGCGATGACGAGCCCCATGGCCAATAATGAAGGGCCGAGGCTTATGCCGAACACGGCGTGGCCGAACGCGAACAGGATTGCCATCTGAACTACTCCGATGAGGAATCGCGAAACGACTTTGCCGACCACGACATTCTCCGCCGCGATCGGGGTCGAGGCAAGGCGGTACAAGATCCCCCAACCCCGCTCGTCGACGAGACCGAGGCCCACACCGAGGAGCATCCCTAGCATGAGGAACGTGACGCCAAAGCCGGGAACGTTTTGATCAAATGCATTGAACGAGGTTCGGACGCTGGTCAGGCTTTCCTCTTCAAGCACTACCGACTTGTCGACGAGACGCGAGGCTAGCTCCCTCGCATCTTCAGCGACCTCTTCGAAGTCCACGTCTCCCGCGTACGTCAAGACTTCGACAACGGCGACGCGCGCGGCCACCTGTGATGCCACCAATCCCGCCTGAGCGCGACGCACCTCACCTTTGATCCTCAAGAGCTCCAAATGCTTCACCGGATCCGTCAGCAAGAGGAGACGCACCGACTGGCCTTTCCGAAATCCACGGGTAAACCCGGAGGGTATGACAAGCGCCGCGCCGGCCTCGCCGGTCTCGGCAACCAAGCGCCGAGCCTCCTGCTCGCCGACCTCTTCGAGCCGAACTCCCGAGGCTTCTTTGAGCGATGCCACGAGCTTGTCAGCAACGTCACCGTCGTCCAGGTTGGCGACCGGCAACAGGAACTCTGTCTCCGAGCCTCCCCGGCTCCCGTAGAACGTCGAAAGGGAGAAACCCGCAACCGAGATGACCACAATCGGCGCAAGTACTAGGAAGAGTATGGCCACGCGATCGCGCGCCAGGAGGCGAAGGTCCTTGGCCACCAGCACCGCAAGACTTGTCACAAAGATGTATTCCCCCCCGAGCCCAGGTGCTCGCAGCCCCCATTCTAGCGCCCTGTATCAGTACTTCGTCACCTAAATCTCGGCCCCTTTTGCGCGCTGGCTTCGTTGTGACATTCGGTGCAGTTCGGCCTTCGGCCTAGCCCTCCGCTCGGCAGGCTCGCTGCGGAAGGCGGGAAATATCCAGATATGGCTTCGTCGTCACGCCTCGCCAACCCACAAAATGGCCTCGGAGCTTTAGGCAACGACACACTGATACAGGACGCTACCCGCTTATTCCTGCCGGAACGACACGAAATGGCCGAACCAGCCATCTGCGAGTAAACGATTTAGTATCAATCACTTATAATACTTGACAAAAAAGTCATATATCTGACACAATAGGCACGCAATGAAGATCACAGCCCAGGAAGAATACGGAATCCGCTGCCTACTCCAGCTGGCTCGACGCGCTGGCAGCGGCAAGCCCGTCACCGTCCGGGAAGTCGCCGCCTCGGAAAGTCTATCGCCCGCTTACGCGGAAAAGCTCCTGCGAGTGCTCAGTCGAGCCGGTCTCGCGGAGTCGATCCGAGGCACGCGAGGGGGGTATCGCATGACCAGGCCTCCGGAGCGAGTCACCTTGGGCGACGCCGTCCGTGCCCTCGGCGGCATCGTGACCCAGCCTGAGATGTGCGCGAAGTTCACCGGACAAGACGACTGCTGTGTTCACACTGCGGACTGCGGGTTGCGCCCGGTATGGTCCACTGTGAACACGCATGTTCAGAAGATTCTCGATGGCATGCCGTTGAATCTGCTGTTACAAGCAGAAAACAAAATCACCTCGCGATTGGACGAGACCGTCGCCTCGTTGAACCGTTCCCTCGTCCCATTGCAGATCTCTGCGGAAGTATGAGCATGAAAGCCCTATCGAGCCTGTCTAACTTAGGAGATCTAACAGGCCTCACAGAGCAAACGTGGTCGCAGGTGGCTCCCGTCGATGAAGACTCGGGTGTCGGGCTGAGCACCTGGACCGAAGAACCAGAAGAGCGGTTTGAAGAAGAGACCGAGGAAACCGTCGCGACCGAGGCTACCGACCAGAAGGACGAAGATTTTCAGCCGGGAGCATCCCCGACCGATGTCGGCTACTTCTTGAATGTCGCGGGACGCTATCCGCTCCTTACGGCGGGCCGAGAAAAGGAGCTTGCCACGATTCTGTGGAGCGCACGCCGACGCCTCGTGCAAGCCATCGAGCTGGCGCGGCGAACGGAAGGCAAAACTAAAATCGAAGCTCCCGCACCGCTCCGCACCCCATCGCGGGTCTTGTCGCCGAACGCACGTCGACGCCTGATCGCCGCAGAGGAATATGCGGAGAGGTTATTGCGCTCGGTCGGAGAAAAGAAACACACCGGGGAAGGCCTCGACCATTCTCTCGCCGTCCCACCCGCGATGGAGCCGGCTCCAAGGCAAGGGCGTCGAAGCCGCAACTCGGTAACGCCCTTGCTCACCAAGAAACAGATCCAGTCGATCCTGCCGATTCTCAGAGAGTCGCTGGAACGCATCCGGGCGGTGCGCGAGGAGTTGGTGGAACACAATCTCAGGCTGGTGGTGTGGGTAGCTAAGTCGTACCGTGGACGCGGCCTCGACTTCGTCGATCTCATCCAAGAGGGAAGCTTGGGGCTTCTCCGTGCGATCGATCGATTCGACCCCGCGGTAGGAACCCGTTTCTCTACGTTCGCTACACACTGGGTAAGGCAAGGCATTCGGAGGGCGCTGGCCGAGAAGGCGCGCACCATCCGGATTCCCTTGAACCGTCTCCCGGAGGCACGGGAAGCGGTCTACCAGCGACTCCAGCTGGCGAGGAAGTTGCGGCGAGCACCAACCCATATCGAAGTCGCTGCGCAGATGGGGGTTCCTCTCAAGAAGGTCGAAGAACTTCTACCCGCGTTGGGCCCGATCGACTCGCTCGACGCACCCTTGGCGTCTACCGATCTCCGCCATTCCGATCTCCTGGCCCACAAAGGCACTTCACCGCTCGAAGAAGCGATCGAGGAGGAAACGACCCAATCGATCCAAGCTTTGTTGGATCGCCTGCCCGAGCGAGAGCGGAACATTCTCGCGATGCGTTACGGAATCGGTTATCCGCGGGAGTGCACGCTGGAGGAGATCGGAACCGCGCTCGGACTATCGCGCGAGCGGATCCGACAGGTCGAGCAGCTGGCGCGCCAAGAACTCCGCTCGCTCATGATGAACCTTCAACCCGACCTAGCCAAATCCTAGGGCCCTAGCGCGTGCCGGCCGCCAAAATACGGAGTGCTGCCATCAAAGTGGCCAGGCGGCGATGATGAATGTCCAGCCCGACTTGGCCAGCTCTTAGTCGGCGTCGACCCCTGTCACTTCTCGGGATCAGACTTGTGTCACATTTTGAGATCTGACCCCGGTCCCCGGTCCTAGTCCCTGAGTCCCTTGCCGGTAAGGTGGAGGAAGACTTCACCGAGGTTCGGCCGGTGGACGACGAGCTCCTTAATAGGGACTCCTTCCTCAGTAGCGAGCTGGATCAGCTCCGGTAGTAGCCGCTCGACGAGCTCGCCGGCGAGCTGGAATTGGTAGGTGCCCGCCTGCCGCGAGTCCTGCTCCAGGAGTCGAGATCTTAGCTTAGCCGTTGGCGCCTCCTCGAAGGTGACGACCACCGTTTGCCCGCTTCCCACCCTCGCCGCAAGTTCCTGAGTCGTTCCTTCGGCGACGAAGCGTCCCTCATCCATGATGGCGACGCGTTGGCAAAGCCTCTCCGCCTCCTCCATATAGTGCGTCGTATAGAGGACCGCCATTCCTTGCGCCGCAAGCCGCTCGATCGAAGAAAAGATGCGCTCGCGCGACTGCGGATCCAACCCCACCGTCGGCTCGTCGAGCAACAGCAACTCCGGCTCATGAATGAGCCCACAGACGAGGTTCAGCCGACGTTGCATTCCACCAGAGAAGTCGGACACGTTGTCGCCACGTCGTTGCTCGAGTCCGACGAGCTCGAGCATGTCTTCCACGCGCGACTCGAGACCGGCGCCCCCGAGGCCAAACATGCGCCCGAAAAAACGAAGATTCTCTTCTGCGGTCAACATGGGGTAGAGACAAACCTGCTGAGGAACCAGCCCCACCTTCTTTTTGACCGAGGCCATCTCGGCGGCAGTACTCTGGCCGTTCACGCGCACCGTCCCCCCGGTGGCCGAAACGATCGTGGCGATCATTCCGATGGTGGTCGTCTTCCCAGCGCCGTTCGGCCCTAGTAGCCCGAAGATCTCCCCCCGGCGAATGGAAAAGGAGACTCCGCAAACGGCTTGGCGTTGCCCGTAGCTCTTGGATAGTTCCGAGACCTCCAAGACGACCGCAGCTGGATCAGTGTTCACGAGCATGGGCTGATTGTCATCGGGAATGCTCGACGAGTGCCGTCAACGTCAACCGGCGATGAGCTTCTTCACCTCCTCGACCAACCGCTGAGCAGTAAAACCCAGTTTTTCCCAGTTGACCGAGGCGGGCGCCGAAGCACCGAAGCGATCGAGTCCAACGATGGCGCCCTTATCTCCCACCCACCGATGCCAGCCGAGTGTGACGCCCGCTTCGACCGCAACACGTGCCGTCACCGATGAAGGGAGAACGGACTCGCGGTAGTCCCCACTCTGTTCCTCGAAGAGCTCCCAGCAAGGCATCGAGACCAGACGGCAGCGAATGCCCTCTGCGTCCAAAAGCTTCCGGGCTTCCATCGCCAAAGAAACCTCGGAGCCGGTGGCGATCAAAATCGCTTGAGGAGATCCACCGTCTGCCTCCTCCAGCACATAGGCACCGCGGGCGAGTCCCGAAACATCAGCACCCAATACCGGAAGCCCCTGCCTCGATAACACCAATGCGACCGGCCCTTCCTTCCGTTCGATCGCCCATCGCCAAGCTGCGGCCGATTCGTTGGCATCGGCGGGTCGCACGACGTGAAGGTTGGGCATCGCCCGCAAGGACATCAAATGCTCGACCGCTTGGTGCGTCGGACCATCCTCACCTAGGCCGATGGAATCGTGCGTCCACACGAAAGTGACCGGGAGATGGCTAAGGGCGGCCAAGCGTACCGAAGGGCGCATATAATCTGAAAACACAAAGAAGGTAGCCGTATAAGCCCGCACGCCGCCGTGATAGGCCATACCGTTCGCGATGCCTCCCATCGCGTGCTCTCGTACTCCAAAATGAATATTTCGGCCGGCACCGGTTTGCCCATCGAAAGAATCCTCACCATCTAGCGCCGTCTTGGTAGAGCCCGACAGATCGGCATCGCCGCCGATCAACTCCGGCAAGCGGGGCGCGATCGCGTTGAGCGCCTTGCCGGCTGCGGCGCGGGTCGCGACTTTATTACCAGGCTCGAACCGCGGAATGTCTTGATCCCAACCTTGCGGGAGCTCGCCCGCCATCCGCCGCTTCCATTCTTTCGAAAGCTCCGGGTTGGCCTCCGAATAAGCTCGGAAGCGCTCGTTCCATTCGTCCTGTGACTTTTGTCCCCGATCGACGGCTTCCCGGAAGTTCGCGGCGGCTTCGTCGGGAATGTAGAAAAACCGCTCCGGATCCCACCCCAACTCTTTTTTGGTAAGCGCAACCTCTTCGTCTCCCAGCGGGCTCCCGTGTGCTCCAGAAGTCCCGGCCTTGTGGGGAGAACCGAATCCGATCGTCGTGTGGACAATAATCAAAGAGGGACGCTCGGTATCCGCCTTGGCTTCCGAAATCGCTGCGTCGATGGCGTCCAGGTCCTGATCGCCATCCTTTACGCGAATCACCTGCCAACCGTACGCCTCGTAACGCTTACCAACGTCCTCAGTGGAGAAAGTCAGGGAAGCCGGGCCGTCGAGGGTGATGTCGTTCGAATCGTAAAGATAGATCACTTTGCCAAGCTTGAGATGACCGGCTAGGGAGGCGGCCTCCGCGGAGATCCCCTCCATGAGATCTCCGTCCGACACCAGCGCGTAGGTGTGATGGTCCACGATCGTCTTGCCCGGGCGGTTGAACCGATGGGCCAGGACACGCTCGGCGATGGCCATCCCCACCGCGTTCGCGGTCCCCTGCCCGAGTGGTCCGGTGCTCGCCTCCACCCCGGGAGTCATGAACGACTCCGGATGACCCGGCGTATTACTCCCCCATTGCCGGAAGTTCTCGAGATCCGCAAGGCTCACGTCATAGCCGGTGAGATGCAGCAAGGAGTAAACCAGCATGGAACCGTGCCCGGCCGAGAGGATGAATCGGTCCCGGTCCGGCCATTCGGGGTCGCGCGGGTTGTGACGGAGATGGCGCTGCCAAAGCACGTATGCCATCGGGGCCGCGCCCAAGGGCAGCCCGGGGTGGCCGGAGTTCGCCTTCTGGACTGCGTCGATGGCCAACGTTCGGATGGTGTTGATGCACAGCTCGCCCAGCGAAACCGTTGCTTTCATTCCACTCTCCCTTGATGGACGCCTCCCCGGCGTCCACGCTTCTTAGGAAATGGAGAATACCAAGTGAGCGAGGCTCCGACAAGACCCGTGGCTACGCTCGGAGAAACCACGATTTGCGCACCGGCTTCCCCTGCACTAAGTTCGAAGGAGGGACGCCTGGCTAGGTCCGCTATTGCACTGCTTATTTCGGCGTCTAGGGCGCTCCTTCGACCATGGCCTCAAAGAGTAAGCTCTGGTACTTGAATCGTATGGATCTGTTTCGCCATATGAACATAGATGCCATGAAAATGGCGAACCAGATCAGCGTGATGACCGAGATCAAGAAGCGCACGTCGGTCTATCTCCCGGGAGATCCCGCCGACAAGATCTATCTCATCAAACGCGGTGTCGTGAAGATCGCGACGCTAACCGAGGAGGGGAAAGAGATCGCGCTCGCGTTCCTGCACCCGGGTGACGTGTTCGGGGAGCTCGCGGTGGTGGACGCCTCGCCGAGAGACCATTACGCGGAGATATACGAGGATGCCCTCATTTGCATCTTCTCGCGCAACGACTTTCTGAGGTTCATGAAGCAATATCCTGACCTCGCTTTCAAGGTGACCAAGCTCCTCGGGCTTCGCGTGCGCCGCCTATCCAATCGAGTCGAAAACCTCTTTTTCAAGAGCGCCCACGCGCGCCTGGCCCAGACGTTGCTCGACCTCTCCAATGAATACGGTGTGCAGGACGCGGCAGGCGTTCTGCTTACGCTGAAGCTGAGCCAGCAGGAGCTCGGAAGCCTGGTCGGACTCAGCCGCGAATCGGTCAACCTATGCCTCAGCGATTTCAAACGCCAAGGGTTGGTGGAATCCTCCGGGCGCTCACTACGTCTCCTGGAGCCTGAGAAGTTGGCCGCGCTCCGATAGAACCCTGCTGAAAGTTAGGAACTTAACAGACCCTTCCCTCCTTTCGCTCTAATGTGCGGGATGAGGGGAGTCTGAGAGTAGCTTCCTTAGAGGAGGGAAGCGTCGCGTCTCGCCCGCGATTAGCGCCCGGCTCGGCAAGTCGTTCTTAATGGGAGGTTTGTTCTCCAGACTTGTTACGTCGGCGGGAGGTCACGTCATGGCCACGCAGATCGCGTTCACGAGACAAGACATTGGTGTCCGACCACTGCCCCAGGCGGAGGCGGCCGGTCGCTTCCTGAGCGGCACACGGTTGTTCCGCAGCCTGAACGAGAGCCAGGTCCAGAGTCTCGCCGCCCGAGGCAGCTCCTACCGAGCCGAACGGGGCCAGATCCTGTACAGCGAGGGGGAGCTTTTGAACCATCTTTACGTGGTCCAGTCGGGCAGCGTGAAGCTCATTCGGAACTCCGAAGACGGGAAGGAGCTCATTGTGAACCTCGTCGGAGTCGGTGAATGTTTCGGCGCCATGGCTCAACCACTGCTGGCTCCGAGCCTCGCCCAAGCACTCGCGGACTCCGTCGTCCACGTGATTCCGCTTCTGCGCGTGCGCAACGTGGTTGCCGACAATCCTTCTTTTGCCCTCGACCTGCTGGAAGTTAGCGAAGAGCAATGGGTGGCCGCGCAAACGACCGCCGCTCGCTTGGCTTTCGAAAGCGTCCCGCGCCGCCTCGCGGCCTTGTTGCTCGGCATCTCCCACCTCCGGTACGGTACACTGAACTTCCCACTCAATCAGACGGAGATCGCGAACCTCATTGGCAGCAGCCGTGAGACGGTCTGCTCCATCCTGAATCGCCTACGCCGCGATGGAATGCTGTCCATCGTCAAGGGAAGAATCCAGCTCGTCGATCGATATCGCCTCGCGGGAGTAAGATAAACGCGCCGTTTCATCAGCTCACGGATTCCAAACCGACACCTCGTGGCATAGAATCGAGTTTCTATGCCCGGTCAAGCCCTTCACTGGGTCGTCTTTACCTCCATCGTGCTGGTTATGTTGGCCCTCGATCTCGGAGTGTTCCACCGGCGGGCCCACATCATCCGACTGCGAGAGGCCGTCGTATGGAGTGTCGTCTGGATAGCACTCTCGCTTCTCTTTAATCTAGGCGTCTACCTCTATATCGGCCCACAGGCCGGATTAGATTTCCTCACCGCCTACCTCGTCGAGAAGTCGCTCAGCATCGACAACATCTTCGTGTTCCTGCTCATCTTTTCGTACTTTTCGGTGCCCGCCCAATTTCAGCACCGTGTTCTTTTTTGGGGCATCATCGCCGCCCTGTTCATGCGGGCGTTCTTCATTGCCGCCGGCCTGACTCTCATCCAGAGGTTCGAGTGGATCGTCTTCGTGTTCGGGGCTTTCTTGATCTTTACCGGAATCCGGATGGCGGTACGCAAAGAAGGCGAGATCCACCCGGAGCGGAACCCGATCTTGAAGCTGTTTCGAAGACTCTTCGCCGTCTCCAACGAGTACGAAGGTGCACGTTTCTTTGTCAAGAAAGATAAGCACTGGATCGCGACGCCTCTGTTGATCGTGATGCTGGTGGTCGAGACTTCCGATCTCATCTTTGCGGTCGATTCCATTCCCGCGGTTCTCGCGATCACCGTCGATCCATTTATCGTTTACACATCCAACGTTTTCGCCATACTAGGCCTGAGAGCACTTTACTTTGCCCTTGCGGGCATCATGGAGCTCTTTCATTACCTACATTACGGCCTTTCCGCTATTCTCATTTTCGTAGGAGTCAAGATGCTCCTCTCTCACATCTACGACGTCCCGACCGCCCTCGCCCTCGGTTTCATTGCCGCGACGATCTTGATTAGCGTGGTCGCTTCGATCCTGGATCCCCGAAAGAAAAGAGCCGAGGAGTGAGACCGGCATCATGAGCGGCTTGCTTTTCGTCAAGATCGCCGTGGGCGGCGCGATCGGGGCCCTGGCGCGATATGGAATGTCCGGCGCGATCTACGCGGCGATGGGAGCTCGACTTCCATGGGGTACACTCTTCGTGAATCTTCTGGGTTGCTTCCTGCTCGGCGCTTTGATGGAGATGAGCCGGCTATCTGCCTGGGTCTCTCCGGATACGCGGCTCGCAATCGGAATCGGATTTCTTGGATCCTTCACGACCTTCTCTACGTTCGGCGTCGAGACGTTTCGTGCCATTGAAGCCGGTAGTTGGTCGGCGGCAGTGTGGAATGTTCTGCTAAACGTCGTCGGCGGGTTGTTTTTCGTTATCCTCGGGGTCGGCCTCGCTCGCGGGGTGATCCACTTGCGGAGCGGTTTATGAGAGAGCTCGAAGGTGAACAGGTCTTGATGCGCATTTTCATCGGAGAGAGAGACCGATGGAAAGGAAGAAGCCTCGTTGACTGCCTCGTCGAGCTCTTCAAGAAGGAGGGATTCGCAGGAGCGACGGTCTTGCATGGCACCCAGGGCTTCGGCGCCCACTCGCAGGGAATCCATCGCGATGCCATTCTGCGCCTATCGCAGGACTTACCGGTCGTGGTGGAGGCCGTCGACACCGAGGAAAGAATCCAGAAATTGCTCCCCGCCCTCGACGAGATGATGGGAGGAGGCCTCGTCACTCTCGAAAAGGTTCGCGTCATCCGCTACCGCCCGCACCGAGCGGAACCGCCCTCGCCTACCTAGGTTTCGCGAGCCCTCGCCGTTGTCAGCACCCACCCTACATTTAGTTGTCTGTCTGGCAAGGCCCGCAATATCTTGACCTTTGGCCGCGGAAATGCTATTTTCGCGTGTTTACGAAATTCAGGAGACAGGCTCCAGAAACCTGAAGCGAGAGGTGATTCTTTATGTCGAAGCGCTGGTTGATTAGCGGGCTGTTGCTCATTTTATCCACTGATGTCCCGAGCGCGATGGCGCAGGGCATCTTGTTTCCCAGCGTAGGGGCGGTCAACCGCGCAATGTCCGGCGCCTCCACCGCGGCTCCCCTCGACGCCGCCGGCGCCACTTACTGGAACCCCGCGACGATCAGCGCGTTTCCCAAGCAAGAGATCCTCGTCGGAGGCGACTTTGTCTACGGGAATACGTTTCTGGCCACGGGTGTCGTAGGCGGTACGGCGGGCGAGAATCGAAGCGACAGCGGTCTGGCCGCGGCCCCGGTGATCGGAGTCATCAGCCGACCCAAGGACTCCACGTTCACCTTTGGTCTCGGCATCTATTCCATTCTGGGCCGGACCATCGATTTCCGCGGGAGCGAGACGAATCCGATCTTGAGCCCTTTCAATCCCCCTCGATCCTTCGGCGTCGGGCCGATTTCGGCAGAGCTCTCCGGACTTCAGGTCTCGATGTTGATGTCGAAACAGATCTCGGACACCATCTCGGTCGGTGGCGGCGTCAACGTGAACAGCGTTTCACTCGACTTGGATCCAGCATTCTTCGCGCCTAGGAACCCGAACGGCACCTTTCCCGCGGCGACGAATAGTCGACCTAACTGGGGTGCTGGATTCCAGGTCGGTGTCTTCTACGACAGTCGCGACAAGTGGAAATTCGGAGCGGCATTCAAGAGCCAACAACGGTTCGAGACTTTCAAGTACAACTCCAAGGATGAGATCGGACGCGCTCGCGAGCTCAACCTAGAGTTCGGACTCCCCTCCATCTTTACCTTCGGTGTCGGCTACCAAGCGTCGCGGAGTACATTGATTGCGGCCGACGTTCGTCATTTCAATTACGCGAATACCCCGCTTTTCGGCCATGCTCCGGAAGTCGGTGGCCTCGGCTGGCGTAGCATCTGGGCCTTCGCGGTCGGAGCCCATCACCGATTCAATCAGATGGTCTCCGCACAATTCGGATACGCGTACAGCCAAAGCCCGATCGAGGATGGCGAAACGATCTTCAACATGCAGCTCACGGCCGTCAACACCAATTCCATCTCCGGAGGGGTCACGGTGGCCTTGACCACGTCCGTGGACATCGTAGGAAGCGCCGTCTACGCCTTCGAGGAGAAGAGCCAAGGCACCATCCTCCAGATCCCGGGCACCGCGATCCAGCTAAAACAAAGCCTTGGTACCTTCAGCCTTGGCCTGCGTTTCAAGCTGTAGGCGGGCACTCCGTCCCCCCTGCCAAAACACGTGGATGCTGCTATCAAGGTAGCGGGGCGCCACTACTGAAGGTAGCCGAGGGCGCGGAGTCGCTCGATCGCTTGCGAATCGACAGGGAGCGGTGCCCTCTCGCTACCCAAGGCCTCGATCAACTCCTCCAACGCGGTCCGCAGTTCGTCTTTCTCCCTCGAGGCCCGGTCGATGCGGTTGCGGGTCTCGTAGGGGTCGCGCGCCAGATCGTAGAACTCGTCATCGCCATCGGTATAAAGAAGGTACTTGGAGTCCAGCGTCTGAAGTGCGTAGTTCTGCCCCTTGGTCATGGACTCGAGCCGTAACTGGCGGCGCTGCGGATAGAGGCTCCTCTGCGCGAATGCATAGCGCTTCGTGTAACCCCCTATCGCCCCGCGCATCAAGGGCACAAGCGATTGGCCCTGGATCGGCACTATCTGCTCATCTAGGGCATCCGCCGTCTCAACGAGATCCAAGAGGGTCGGAGCGAGGTCCACTTGCTCGACGACCTGATCCGCGACGACCCTACCGGCATAGAGATCGCCGTCGAAATGAAAAATCAGCGGCACGTGAAGCTGAGCGTTGTAGAGCTGTTTTGAGTGTCCAAACCACCCATGGTTCTCTAAACCCTCTCCGTGGTCGGCGGTGACCACCCACAGGGCACCGTTGTCGAGCCCGCGCCGAGCCAGTTCGGAGTAGAGCCGTCGAAGCTCGGCGTCCACGAAGGCAATCTCGCCATCGTACAGGAGGATTTGTCTTCGGAGCGCGCCGTTTCTGGACGTATCTAGCCGGTGCTCGGTCTTCAAGAACTCTATTTGGGCGAGCCTTTCGGCAACGTTCTTGGGCCGCAGCTTCTGTAGGTACTCGGCCGGCGGGTCACGCGGACCGTGAGGATCGAAGAGGTGCACCCAGAGGAAAAACCGCTGGTCGGGTGACACCGCGTCCAGCCAGCGGATCGCAGAGTCGATCGTCTCGTTCGCCGGACGGTACAACTTGTCGTCGGGCTTCCTTTTCGTATCGTGCTTTGTCGACCCGTCCTGTGCGAGCTCGTCGTAATGCTCGAACCCCTGCCGGAGGCCACCCCAGTCGAAATGAGCGTCGGTGCTCGTGAACGCGGCGGTCGCAAACCCTTGTCGAGCGAGGAGTTCAGCAAGCGTCACGTAAGACTCATCGAGGCGGAAGCCGTTGCGGTGGACGTTGTGCTGCAACGGGTACAGAGACGTGAAGAGAGACGCATGGGACGGCTGCGTCGTACTGGATTGAGCGTAGGCCCTGCTAAAGACAACCCCGCGCTCGGCAAGGGAGTCGAGAAACGGCGATACCGGCCGCCGGTAGCCGTAGCTTCCAAGATGGTCCGCGCGGAGGGTATCGATCACGACGAGAACGATCCGTTCCGGTGGCGGGGGCTCGGGTGCCACGGGTTCAGAGGGTGCCGGCGATTGGCACCCCACCGAAAAAAAGACGGCGGCGGCGGCGAGCAGCGGACCAACGATGCCACGGTAAAGAATGACGACGACCTCCTTCGTGTATTGCCGAGGTATGATGTCAGAGAAATCTCGAACTCGCCAAACACATGCCCCTCAGATCGCTCTTACCTGTCGTTTCAGTCATCTTGATATGTACGACTTCGTGGGCGGCGGCCAACCCAGCGGGAAGTCGCGGTGACCTTCGACGATCTGCCGGCCGCCCACTTGCCCGCCTCGGATGCTTGTAATCTGGAAAGCATCGAGAAGATGACCGAACGCCTTCTCGCGAAAGTGACCGAGACTCGGGTCCCCGCGGTAGGGTTGGTGGTCGAAAGCCGGCTCTGCGACGAGCTCCGAACACGACATCTGGCGCCGCTCCTCGAACGGTGGCTCGACGCCGGACTCGAGCTGGGAAACCACTCCTACTCCCACTTCGACTTGAACCAAACGCCCTCGAAGCAATACCGCGAGGACATCGTTCGGGGCGAAGCCACTACGTCACGGCTTCTAGCCGGTCGAGGCAAGAAGCTACGGTATTTTCGCTAACCCTTACCTTCATGCCGGCGACGAGTTGGAGAAGAAGCGAGCCATCGAGACATTTCTAACTGAACGAGGTTACACCAACGCGCCGGTGACCATCGACAACCAAGAATGGATCTTCGCCGCTCTCTACGCGCAAGCTCGAAACCGGAGAGACGCGGCGACCGCGAAGAGAGTCCTCGACGCGTACATCCCTTACATGGAGACGATGTTCGAGTATTACGAGGACCTGTCGACGAGGGTTTAGGGTCGCGAGATCCCGCAGGTGCTCCTGCTTCACGCCAACCCGATCAACGCCGATAGTTTCGACGCGCTGGTGGAGATGATGACCGGCCGAGGCTACTCTTACATCTCGCTCGAGCAGGCGCTGTCCGACGAGGCCTACCGCTCGCCGGACACATACGTGGGCTCACAAGGATTGTCCTGGCTTCTCCGTTGGGCGAAGGCAGCCGATGTCCAAGTCCCTAAGGAGCCACGGGAGACGCCGTGGCTTGCGGAGCTCTTCCGCACTTACTGAGCTCTGCCTCTTCAATGGCTCGATGGCAAAACTCTACTTGTTTGCGACGTCCCAGAGCTGTTGCAACTTGGTGAGGTAATCGTCTTTGCTCTCGACGCCGGGCGCGAACTGAACGTCGAGAACCAACTCGTGAGCTCCAATCTCTCGAGCCGCGGCGATGTCGGCTCCGATCTGCTCGATGGTGCCCGTGAAGTCGGGGCGGTCACCGCCAGGTGCTGAGTCGGAGAACTCACAGTTTCCACGGACGATAAGCTCCAAGTTCCCGGGATCTCGACCCGCTTCCTTTGCCATCGCTTGGATCCCGCCGAACATCTCCGGCACCGCCTTGAGCGGAATCCCGACTGGAAACCACCCGTTTGCCTCCCGCGCCACTCTTTGAAGAGCGCTGGGTGCATAGGCAGCCATGTAGATAGGTGGATGAGGTTTTTGAACCGGCTTGAGACTAATGGTCGATTCCGCAATGTGAACGTACTCGCCCTTGAACTCGACCGGATCGGTGGTCCAAATCGTCTTGAGGGCGCGGATGAGCTCATCGGCGCGTTTGCCCTTACCAGACCACGACATTCCCGCAGCCTCGTACTCATCGGGCGACCATCCCATCCCGAGTCCAACCCGAAGTCGACCGCCCGAGAGAACGTCCAGACTGGTGAGCGTTCGCGCAAGCAGCGTGGGGTTGTACCAGGGGAGGTTCAGCACGCTGGAGCCGACGGTAACGCGCTTGGTTTGAGCCGCTGCGAACGCGAGCGTTTGCAACGGATCCAAGGTCGACTTGTATTGAACCGGGAGACTTCCGTCCCCCGCCGGGTAGGGCGCCCGGGGCTTCGTCGGCCATAGCAAACGGTCCAACACCCAGAGACTGTCGTAACCAAGTTCCTCCGCCCGGGTGGAAACCGCGGTGACCGCTTCCGGGCCGGCGGCCTTTCCTACTTGTGGAAGTGCAAATCCTAAACGCATGAGAGAACCTCCTAGCTAGGAGCCCGCGGCTTCTAGCTGATTTTTTGGCAAACGGATGGTAAACGTACTACCTCGTCCGACCTGGCTCTCGACTTCGATGTCGCCGCCGTGGTTCCGGACGATGTTTCGCGCGCTCACCAAACCGGCCCTCATCTTAATGCGCGAACCGGCGGTGAAGAAATCGAAATCGAACAGCCGACCCAACTTTTCTTCCGAAATCCCCTTGCCAGTATCGGAGATTCGGATATGGATGGAATCTGTATCCTCGCTGGCTTTGACGCGGATAGTCCCCTCGCCTTCGATGGCCTCCATAGCGTTAGTCAATAGACTCAGGAAGACTTGGTTTATCTCCCCGGGATAGCAGGGAATGTTGGAATCTCGTCGTACTCCTTGACGACGGTCACCCAACCCTTGAGCTGTCCGCCCAACAACTCGAGCGCGCTATCCAGGCCCTCGCGGATGTCGGCTCGCTGAAACTCGGCCTCATCCAACCGCGCGAAATTCTTGAGGCTTCGGACGAGTGCGGTGACCCGCTCAGCCGCGGTCGCTATCACTTTCGAATCGCTTTCGAGGAGACCGAACGTCTTCTTGAAGGACGGATCCTCCCGCAATTCCTCGAGGGTCTCGCTCTCTTCAAAGATCTCCCGAAGCCTGCTAATACATCGGGCGGTCACTAGGTTGGCGCTGCCGAGCGCCCCGATGGGACTGTTGAGCTCATGAGTGATCCCTGCCACCAACTTGCCCAGCGAAGCCATTTTTTCGGCGTGAACGAGCTGCACTTGCGTCGCCCGCAACTCTTCCAATAGCCTCTCCAACTTCTCGTTCTTGTCCTTCAACTCTACGTTCCGCAAACGGGCGATCTCGGCTTCCTTCTCCGCCTTTTCCACCTCGTAACTCGTTTGAAGATTCTTCAGACGGGCATTGGCGTCGTTGCTGAAAACCTCTTCTTTGATCCGTTGAAACTCCCGATGGTGCTTCAATGCGAGCGCCGGATCCCCACTGAGCTCGTAGGCCTCGGAAAGAGCTTGATGAGATTGATAGATCCTTGGCTTCGATTTAGTTTCCAGGGCGATGGAAAGAGATTTCTCGAGTACTTCCAAAGACTCGTCCACTTCTTTTCGCTGGACGAAGAGCCTTCCCAAGTTGATGAGGCTCGTACATTCGGCCTGTCGTTGTCCTAGGTTCTCGCGAATGTGAAGTGCTTTGAGGTGGAACTCTAGGGCTTTTTCGTCTTCCCCGAGCTCTTGATAGATGGCTCCGAGATCGTTCAGCGACCGAGCCTCCCCCATCGGGTTCTCCTCCGCCCGGAAGATGGCGAGGCTGCGCTCAAAGTAAGGAAGTGCCCTATCGTGGGCCCCACCGGCCTGATAGGCCGCGCCGACGTGAACCAGACCTCGCGCCACCATCCAATCTATCCCGATGGCCTCCCCGACCTTCACGGACTCGTCAGAATACTGGACCGACTTCTCGAAATCCCCGAGGTCGTAAAAGAGAGTTCCGAGCGCCATCAAGCTGAGCCCCTCCCAATATCCGTCCCCGGTTTCACGAAAAAACTTCAGACACTCGAGGTTATGGGATAAAGACTGATCGTAAGTACCTAGATTCTTCTGGATGCTGAGGAGAGGCAACAGAGCCCTCGTTGAGCCCTCCCGATCGCCGATCTGATCGAACAAGGAGCGAGCATCCTTTAGGTTCTCGAGAGCGGCCTCGTGCTCTGACAGGAACCAACGGGCAAAGCCCATGAACACGAGGCTGTACGCCTCGCCCTTCTTGTAGGATAAGCGGCGAGCCAGCTCGTTGGCGCTTTGGGCCAGCTCCAGCTGCTTCCTGGGATCCTCACCCGAAATGAGACGTTCGGTCAGCTCGTTGAGCCGGTCCACGTTCTCCACAGTCGCATCTTGATACAACGATGCGAGGTCTTGCCCTGGTTTGCGCTCTTCGCTTCGGCGAGACATATATCGTCAAGTTATAGACCAAGGGTTGGTCTGGACGCTAATCCACAAGGGCGGATTGTCGACAGCTATCGCAAAGCACGGAGGGCGAGGAGTCCGAGAATCGCCACCGCGAACCCGAGAGCGACCCAAAGCACGATCGGGTGCCGCTCACTCCAGGGCTCCGGGCTGAGGTAGCCGGAGTGCGTCGCCTCGGGCCCGAGCTCGCCCACTGCAGCCGCCTCGAGCTCTTCTCTTGAAGTGATCCGCGCCAGGTCGTACTCGGGTGCGGAAATGCGGCTATTCCCGTATAGAAGTTGATAGGTCGTTCCCGGTTTTTGGCGAAAGACGATGCGGCGCGGCGTGCCTTCTAGCGAAGGGCGCAAACCTTCGATCGGCGAGTCATCTCGATTGAGCACATCGACGCGCCAATAGCGGCCACGAGTCTCAGGAAATCGAACCTGCAGCAGAGTGCGTTGATCCTGCTCGTGATCATTCGATCCGGGTTTCGGGTAGCGATAAACATTACCCTGTCCGACCCGTCGCCAGTCTTCCCCGTCGATGCTCACATCTACGCGCACGGTTCGATGAAACTCCGCCTGCCCTGCTGGTCCCGTCTGAAAGCGTACCGACGACGCAGGTACATTCTCGATCCCGAGATCGACCAGCCATCGACTCTCCTCCGAACCCGTGCCGCGTGCCGGTCCGAGAACGGGGAGGTCGACGAGCTCGGGGGCTTCGACGATCTCGTAAGCGATGCGGCAGCCGTAAACCGCGAACCGCCTTTCCGGTTCGAGAATCTTCACACGCAACCAACGGGCTCGAGAGTCCGTATAAGACACCACGGTCTTGCCTTCACGCGTATCATCGAACCGAAAGATGGGCGCCTTTTCCTGAAGGACATGCCAACTCTCCCGATCGTCACTGGCAGCGACTTCGACCCACGCGAAGAACTCGTTGACCCCGGTTTGTATTTCGAGAGAGTTGTGGGCGTCGTGGTCCGAACCCACGTCGACTATCAACTGAGTGTGCTCGCCAGGGATAAATCCGAGGTCGGCGATCTCACCTTGTCGCCATTGCCGCTCTTCCTTACCGATGCGAGCGTGCAGAACGTAGGGCACTTCGTTGCCATCTCGGTCGATGACGCGCAAGTCGGCGAGACTTTTCTGGGCATGGCCGAACGTTTCGAGCGGTAGGATTAGACGCACCAGGCGAGGCTCCGCGGTCGACTCCAACGAAATCGGCCGGAAATACAGCCAGTTTTTCCACGCGTCGGGAATCTGGGCCCGCGCCGCAGGTGTCAGATACCAAAAGACCAGGACGGCGAGCGGAAGCGCTTTTTTCATCGCTCCTCACGCTCCGCAGTCACCTTCTGCTGATAGAAGAATGAGACGACGACCAGCAGCACTCCCAGCACCGCGAAGGAGACGATCCGGTAGATACGCTCCAAGAAGGAGAGATCGTAGAGAAACACCTTCACGACGACGACCGAGAAGAGCGCCAGCCCCAACCAACGCACGGCGGCACTACCGCTGCGAACGCCCCACAACATTAGGCCGGTCGCGTAGAGGGTCCATAGCAGGGAAAGAGCCAGTTGCTGCGTGAGTCGTGTATCCGCGCCCAGATCCAGACGCATCCGGCCGAAGAGACCCCACACTTCCAGCGACAGCGAGGAGACCAACAAGACGTTTGCGGCGAGCCCCACAATTTCGAACGCGCGACGCTCACCATCTGACAGCATCCCCCGATGACGTCGAGAGAAGGCGAAGGCCGCAGCAAACGAAGCCACAACGATGGCATAGGTCAGGAATCGAGGGTTCCACAGAAACTCCTGCGCGGACACTTTGAAGAGCAGCAGGCGGGCGCCGGCAATGATGAACAAAACGATGCCGGCCCATCGCAACAGCCTCAGGTTCACTTGAAAGCCGCTCCAGATCAGCACCGCTCCTTCGACCGCCCACGCGATCGTGATCCACTTTCCGTCCAATCGTATCGGTATCGCCAGAGTCACGAATGTGAGCGCCAAACCCGCGAACAGTAAACGAGAGACCGAGCGCTCACCTGTCTTCGAAATTGGAAGGAGTCGCGCCGCCCCAAGGTACGCGGCGGCAAGCGCCAGCACCGCAACGGTCAGGGCCCACCGGTGATCGCGATAGAGGAGATACTGCAACACACCAAGAAACGCCCCCGCGTTCGCCAGCGCCAGAATGACGTGCGCCGACGCGATGTTTCCGAGCCGACGCGATTGAAGGATGGGGACGGCGCCGAATTGCACGAAGAAAAGCGTCGCGAAGAACGCGGTGCGGCCCAGTTTGGAAACTTTGTAGAACTCTTCGATCCAGGCCCAGAAGTAAATGGTCGTACCTGCGAAGGCTACCAATTCCAAACTGCGCCAACTACGCAGACGAGCGACGACGAGCATTCCTCCGTTCAACACCGCGAGGTAGATGAACAAAGGGATCTGCGCGTCTTTGCCTGTGCTGAGCAAGATCGGTGTGATTAGACCGCCGACTTGGGCAAGCAAAGCCAGCGGCTGCGAATCGCGTCCCAGCGCAATCGCGACCATCGTCCCCGTCACGACGATCATCCCGGCAAACGCTACCGGTTGCGGGAAGAGTTGATAGAAGCTCCAGGCGGCATACAACGAAAGGTAGAGAACACCGGCGGCCAAACCGGCGATGCCGCTCGAGAAATAGCCGTAGCCCCTTCGCAACAACCACTGGCTGAAAACCAGCAGGCCCGTGCCCGACAGGAGCCCAAAGGCAACGCGCCCACTGGGACCGATCCATTCGTTGTCGAAGGCATATTTGAGGAAGAAGCTCACCGCGAGCAACAGCGCAATGATGCCGACGCGGTTGAGCCAGCGACCGGCGATCAGCGTTTCGAGGTCGGGCCCCGCCTTCAAGGCAACCGGGACCGGCTTTAGCGCCGCGGTTGCCGGAGGCGAAGCATCGCGTGTGGCGGGCGCCGCAGCTTCGGAGACAGGAACGGCCGTCGTCTCAGGTTCAGAGAGGCTCGGAGCCCCGCTTGGCGCTTGGAGCCTTCGGTTGAGCTGACCGACGATCCGCTCCAGTGCAGAGACGCGCACTAACGCGACGATCGCCAGGATCGGCCCACCCAGAAGAATGAGCCCTGCCACGATGACCAAGGAAGCGAATTCCATCGGACTTTACCTCCCCCGCTGGGAATGTCGGGATGTCAGATAACTACCGAGGCACGTACTAGCATGACTCGTGCCAACAGGGATGCTTTCCAGGCATAACCAACGACATTTAAATCACTTAACTCGATTTCGGCTCGGGCTTGGCGACCCAAGAAGAACATTCTGCGCGGACAGTTCGTGCTATGAACTGTACAATTCTTGCACATCTGTTCTTCCGACCGATCACGGCCGCGTACGAGCTTTTCTTGTCTTGGATACTGGGAGCAGGCTTCGCCTACTGTGCATCACATTATAAAGCAGCCTGTCAGCGTGTCAGCCTGTCAGGCCTTCGGTTCGATGCCGCTACGCTTGCTGACTTCTACGGCGAATTGTCGAAGGAGCTCGTCTAGAAACTCAATGTATTCTTCCGTTGAAAGAAGATAAGCCTTGTGCATCTTGTTTCTTAGAAACCCCTCGATGTCTTGGAAGAACGGATCTTCCTTCAACTCGGGAAACACTTCCAGCAAGCGCGAAATGGTATCGACCAGCCGTAGTGTTGCCGTGTAGACGCCCTCGTCGATTCCGCTGCGTGCCGCACTGGCAAGAAACGCGAAGACGGGAAACAGATCCTGATCTAGCTTCCTCTTGTCTCTCATAGCAGTGGCCCGTACCGATTGTGATAGACGGCGGTCCCTTGCTTGCTCGCCTTCACCGACTTCGGCGCTGCAATGGGATGGCCAATGGGGATGATCATGTCAACGCGACAGTGATCTGGGAGTCCCAGAACAATCCTAATGCCGGCCATTGCTGCGATCATCGTGAATTGCGATCCAAGCCCCAAAGCGGTGGCTCCCAGAAGGACGTTTTCGCCGGCCGCCCCGGCGTCTACCAAAGTACAGCGCGCTGCTACCGGCCCCACTGTTTCATACGCCACTTTTTCATCCGTAAAGATGATCAGCAACATCGGTATGTAGTTGCGATTCAGCGAAGGTGAAATCTGCTGTATCGCTCGGATCACGCCCGGATCGTCAACCACAACACAATGTCGATAGGGCCGGTTCGACGCTGTCGGAGCACGACCTACCGCGTAAATGAGCTTATCCAACTGTTCACGAGATACAGGCACGTCAGAAAAGGCGCGGCACGCCCTTTTCTTGGCCAAGGTCTCGAATAATTCCATCGTTTTTCTCCAATCGGCTCCAGCTCTAACGGGAGCTTCGGCTAAAACGGATTTGGTTATCGCTGGGGAAGAAGATCACCATCTCGTCGCCCTCGATCTCGAAACGGCAAGGCTCGATGGTGGGATCCGCGTGCTTGATCTCCATGCTTAACGGCGCGGCCGGGAGACTTCCCAACTCCTCGCCCGCCGACATATGGTACTGGTGGGAGAAGGTGAGATGCTCCCCCTCCAACACGTAGGTTCCCGCCTCGCCGGACCCACGCCGCGGCTTCTTGTCCGCATCTAGCGTGAAGAACAAGGTGGCCCAATCATTCTCCGTGAAGAAAATGAGCCCATCGAGTGAGTGCGAGGTCCCGGTCTTGAGATCGTAACTCTCTGCCTTCCACGCACCCAAAATCGAAACTTCTTCGCCGATTGCGAGCGAGGAAGAGGAGGCGACCAGGGGGATCAGCACCAAAACGAGCATCCATCGAGACAACCACATGTTGAATCTCCTTTCGTACATATCTCAACTACCTGTCGCGAAGGAAATTTTCAAGTGCCATGGGGCCGAGTCAGGAGCCAGGCACGCCGTCGAACGCAAAAATAACACGTTGTCATTGATCAACGTAGCCAGGCGTTATTCGGCCAAAAACTGCCAGGCTTCCGCACTATGCAGCGAGCCGGGCTCGGCTTGACTCCAAAGTGCGAGGAACCTTTCGTACTGTTGCCGGGCGGCAACGAGATTTCCCTGTTTCGCCAGAAGGCGGGCCAATTCCAGAACGTGGAGCGGTTCCAGGACTCCGGTCCATCTTTGCGTGATATCCGGAGTCAAGAGCTTGCGGTACATCCGTATGGCTCCCGACAGATCGCCTTGTTGTGCCTTGGTTCGCGCCGCCCCATCCCGGAGGTGCATGTTCGCGGCGACGCTCCCGAAGACGTCGGAACTCGAGAACCACATTTTCAATTCCGGCTCTCCATCCGAGAATGCAATCTCAGCGGCGCGCAAATCTCCATGCGCCAAAGCGATCTCACCCTGCAGCAAGTGGTACCACCAATTCTCTCGCGGATCTCTTACGTCGTAGAGTGCTCGCAGAGAATCGAGATCCCGATTGGCGTCTTCGAGCCTTCCGTCACGGGCTTGAGCGAGCCCGGCGAACAAGCTTGCCAACATCAAAATCTCCCGTCTCCCGTTTCCGCTGAGGCTCGGCACGAGATCCATCGCGCGATCGGCGCGCAGGACCGCTTCGGTCAGCTCGCCCCTCTCGACAGCAAGCATGGAGCGAAGAATCTGCGTCCGAGCTTCGAACAAGGTGTGCTGCCTACTTCTCGCCAACTGGACTCCGTCGAGCAGACGCTGCTCGGATTCGCGATATCTGCCTACGCGAGAAAGGAGGAACGCCTGAACGAGCAGCAACGAGGGAGCCGAATCGGCGGGAGGGTAGTGTGTCCCGTCGAGATGTGCGAGAGCCGCATCGTAGTGCCCCATCATCGCGCTCGCCCAACTGCGCCCGAAGCTCGACGAAACCAAGGAGCCATTCCCCCCTGGAGCGCGGGAATACTCCTCCAACGCCCGGTCCGGCATACCGGCAAAGAGATACGCCTCTCCCAAACGTTCATAAGGGTTGGCGTCGGCAGGATACATTCGGGCGTAAGTCTCGAACTGGCGAAAGGCCTCGGGATACCGGCCGTTTCGCAGCATCCCGTATCCGTAGTAGGAGCGAAGGAGCCCCGAGTCCGGCACCGCCTTGACGCCGCTCGCGAGCACGGCGAGACCCTGCTCGGGTCGGTTCGATGTCAGATGAACAATGGCCAAGAGCACGTACGCGTACTCGTCGTCCGGATAGCGAGCGAGGGCCTCCTCGAGCAGCTCCACCGCCTTGTCGTGTTCGTCTTCCTGGACAAGCTGCCCCGCTGCCGCCAAAAGCTTTTGCCGCTCCGGTAGCGTATCGCGGTGGGATAAGGCACGCTGAAGGTACTTCACGGCCGCGAACGTATCGTGCCGAATCAGCGCCATCTTGTGTAGCTGCCAGTACGCCAAGCCGAATCCAGGATCCGCAGCCACCGCCTCCAGGAACAATCGGTGGGCGTCACTCAAACGAGCATGCCTAGCCGCCTCCATTCCCTGTCCGTAGAGCCGGTAAGCATCCAAAGATTTCGTGACCCCCGAAACCTTTGTCTTGGGTAAAGGCTCGTCCAGTTCCAGCGCCTCGCCCATACGCCAGGCCAGGTCGTCTACGATCTGGAAGAGGTCGGTCCCTCGAACCGTGTACGCCGAAATGATGCTTCCATCCGTGACGTCTTCGAGTTGGGCGTCGATCCGAATCTCCGCTCCGTGTTTGACGATGCTGCCGGCCAGAAACGTCTCGGCACCAACCCGCCGAGCGATCTCGGGAAAAAAACTCGCGTCGAGCTGGTCGGTCTCCTCCTCTTCACCGATTTCGCGAACCGCCTCTTCTATCTTCTGGTCGCTTACGACATTTAGCTCCGGAGCGCCGTCCAGCCCGCCCTGAAGCATGCGACACACTCCCTTGGAAAGCCACCCGTACTCTTCGGAGTCGATGTGGTTTTCGAAGTCCATAATGGCAATGGATGGATTTCCTTCCGCGGGGCCAAAAGGAGAAGGGCTCCAATTGGACAACAAAGACCAGCCAAGCAGGGTCGCGGCAGTCGCGCCGGCGGCTGCTCCCATTACGAGTAGACCACGCGACCTCCGCTTGGGTGCGGTCTCGTCATGATCATGACCGGTCCTCCAGAAGCTCACCGTGTTCCAGGCGTCGGTACTCGAAGCAGAACGTCTCGGATCGATGAATCCGCTGGTGACCGGTAGTTGGGAGACCCCTGTCATCTCCGAGTCTGCTTCCAGATGAAGGGGAGCGATCAAGCGGTACCCTCTTCGTGGCACGGTTTGGATGTAGCTGGGGTTCCTCGCGTCGTCACCCAGCGCTTTTCTCAACTCCCAGATGGAGTTCGTCAGCACTTCCTCGGTGACGTAGCTGCCGCTCCAGACGTGCTGAACGATCTGGGTCTTGGGGACGACGCTGCCCGCGTTCTCTCTGAGATAGGTCAGAACCTCCATTGCCTTGGGCTCGACCCTGACCTCGTGATCGTCCCGGACAATTCTGTTCAGATTGGGTTGAACCAGCCAGTCGCCGATTCGAAAATCACCATCCAACTGCCGGCCACTCCTTCCCGGGGTCGACGACTCGGCCCCCAGATGAAGGCTTCGACGAGCTTTCGAGGAACATTCTGGACATTCTGGAATGTGGTGCAAGCCGGATGCCACTAACCATCATCCTTATCGGGACCCGCTCAACACTCCTAACCTGTTGACAAACGGGCACCCGAGCATAGGCTACCGGCGTTCGAGATTTCTTCTGGGTGAAGAAAGGGCTCTCTATATTTACAGGATTGGCCTCGACTTTACAGTCTTGGGCCAAGTCGCGGAGCGCCGGACCTACCTCTTTTCGCGCTCGAGCACGGAGACGGGCCTCGCAGTTTGGGGAGCTCGAACCGGAACACCTTCGGCGATCACGACCGGTGGCGCGAGGAGACCGAAGACACCCGAAACGAACGCCCCGATCAAATGCTCCTCGAGTGCCACGTTTTCCTTGACGAGAAAAGAGTACGAGAGTCCTTTTCGCATCAATCCGCCCGAGGCATGTTTTTCCGCAGGTGCGACGGCGTGAATCATTTCATGAGCCACGACCCGGCCGAGTGCCCTGGAAAGACGCCTGAGCTCTCGGACATCGGGAAGTCGATTGGGACGCTCGGGAATCTTCACTGCCGCTACCAAGTTTCGATAGAAGACGTACAGGGAATGAGAACGACCACCTCCTGGGAGAAACGCGCCCATGACGTCTTCGTCCAAGCCCCAATCCGGACCGGATGGCTTGGATGGCATGAGGACGATTCGCAGGAGAATCGTGTTCTCGTCCAACGGAGGATCCTCGAGCTTTGCCTCCATCCACTCGATCTCGAGACCGACGGGGCCGAAAAGTGCTTCCACTTCGCGAACCATACTGCGGAAGGTTCCGTTGGGAGCCAAACCATGAGCATCGTGCCAGACCATGAGCAGCCGGGGCCTACGGGTAAGTCGATCCTCGATGCGGCCATTCGCTCCTACCGTCTCGGCGATTCCAAGGTAGAGCGTCCCGATCAAGACGACGAGTGCAACCACTCCTCTCTTTCCGTGAACCATTCCTTACCCCCAATTGGTTCTCCCTCACGCGATCTTTCATAGCTATACGTTCAGCAACGAAGAATGGATGCGCTAGATTTCTCTGCTTTGGGTAAGGTTTTTCTCAGGCCTTGTTCTTAGGTCCGCTGTAGCATCGGAAGAAGAATTTCCTATCTTGATCAAAAATCAGAAAGTTGAAGCTCGAGGACCGCATCAATTCTCGCTTCGGGTTGCTCGACGCGCTTTTGCGGTTTGGTTTCTGTGCGAAACATCAGTTTATTGATTCCTAAAAGATTTTTGTTGAGTTTTCAGTCCAACTTCACTCTTGCCGGGACGTTCCTACTTTGACACTATTGGGAAACCGGACATGGCCGACAACGAACATCTCGATCTCGTTAAGCAGGGCGTCGCCGCCTGGAACGACTGGAGGAGAAGCAATCCCGATGTCGTCCCCGACCTGAGCGAAGCCAACTTGGTAAAGGCCGACCTTCGAGGCTCGGATCTGCGTCAAGTGAACCTCGAACGAGCGAACCTCACGCGAGCGGTCATGGAGGACGCAAATCTTCAAGGAGCGAAACTAGGGGCGGCGCGGCTTCTTGAAGCCAAGCTATCGCGGGCCAACTTGAGCGAGGCGGATCTCAGTCGAGCGGAGCTAATCGGCGCCAAGCTGATCGGCGCCAACCTGGTGAACGCGAATCTGCATCTCGCACAGGCGGCGGTGACGAATCTAAAGGAAGCAAACTTGCGAAACGCAGACCTGAGCGAGGCCGATCTACGCGAGTCGGTCCTCCTCGCCGCCGACTTGAGAGGCGCCAACCTGCGGAAAAGCCTGCTCCTCGGTGCGCATCTTGAAGGAGCGAATCTGAAAGAGGCGCGTGGCCTCGAGCCGGCTCAGCTCGAAGGTGTCCACACCGACGAGAGCACCCAACTGCCGGGGCCGAACGTCGGGCAACCCAACCAAGAAGAGATCGTAAGCGACGTTTATCGTTTTCTTCTGAGTCTCAAGAAGACGACCTCCGGCAAGAACGCGGTTGAGGAACGATTCGTATTCGAGCTGCACGGAGCCCTGAAACGCCTCGAGGAGTTGGGGCGCGACGTCTCGGGTCTCGAGATTCCGGAGGGCGCCTTGTCACAAGGAATCGCTTCGTTTGATTACACCGCCGGTGGCGCCTTCGAAACCGATCCCTCCCGCCGAGTAGATGGCCCGCTTTTCCAAGAGAAACTCGACCAGGTGCTCGGACTCTTCGAAACGGGTGGGGACGCGGACTCGGTTACTCTCAGGAAATGAACCGCAGAAACACGAACGGCTCGCTTCGACGATGGGTAGAACCTAGCGAGATCCGCGCCGTCTTACTCGACGCGGGCAATACGCTGGTCTTCTTGGATTACGATGCCATCGCCGACGCAATCGAAGGTGGCGGGTTCTCGATCGACGGGGCGGCACTCGAAGTATCCGAGTATCGGGCGCGCCGGCGGGTGGACCAGAAGTACCTCCAGGGTGGTTTCAACGACGCCGACATGTGGCAGTGCTACTTCGATTGGCTAATGGAGGAAGCGGGTGTGCCATCCGGACCGCGCCCGGAGATCTTGGAGCGGCTTCGCCGACGCCACGCGGAATCCAACCTCTGGAGTCGCACCAAACCCGAAGTGCGCGAGGCGATGGCGAGGCTTGCGGACAGCGGTCGAATCGTCGCGGTCATCTCGAACTCCGACGGGTCCTGTCGGGAGTTGTTGCGTCGGCTGGATCTTCTTTCTTTTTGTCACGCGGTGTACGATTCGGCTGAGCTGGGGGTCGAAAAACCCGATGAACGTATCTTCGAGATCGCGCTGCGAGACCTCACGTTTGAACCGACTCAGGCTTTATACATGGGAGACTTAGAATCCGTCGACGTTCTCGGAGCGCGACGCGCAGGCATCCTGCCGGTGCTCGCGGATCCGCACCCCAGGGGAAACGAGGTGGACTTCCCCGTGCTCCACGGAGTTAGCGAGCTACCGGACGCCCTGGGAGTGGAGCCCTCAGCCCGCGCGCAGTTGCTCGCCAACGAAGCGCGACCGCCTGGGGGTGGGGCCCCAGGCGACTAAACGATGCTGGACCCCACAGCGATAGACAGCCTTGAGCCCATGCGCAGTCGCGAAGTCGACGGAGCATGAGGTGTTGGGGGTGGGGCCCCAACACCACTAACGGGCCGCAGGCCCGTCGGCCGCGAGGAATTGCGAAAGTAAATTACAGTGCGCAAGGGAATGCGGCCGGCTCTCAGGCGCGAGCGAGGAGCGAGCGCCAGGTGTTGGGGGTGGGGCCCCAACACCACTAATGAAAGGAGCCTTCATGCCACGAATCAAATGGATCACCGACGAGGAAGCCACCGGCGAGGCGGCCGAGGCCATCGAGGAGACCCGTCGCCGTTTCGGTGGACACCTCGGAGACGAGACCCGTTGCTTCAGCCTTCGTCCCGACTTGATGAAATTGACCACCGACCTGTTCGTCCAAGGGCATTTTCGCCCCGGTTTTCTGAACCGGCGACAGAAGGAGATGATTGCCACTTACGTGTCGGCGGTAAACCACTGTCAGTACTGACGGGACTCCCACGCACACTTCCTGCGGGCTCAGGGAGCAGATGAGAAAGTCGCCGCGGCCATCCAGAAAGGTGACCTCACGGCGGTTCGAGAATCGGGTCTCGATCCGAAAGAGGTCGCACTCGTCGAGTTGATCGACACCGTCACTCGTCACGCGCACCAGGTCACCGATGACCAGGTGCAAGGCCTCCGCGATCACGGATGGAGTGACGAGCAAATCTTCGAGGGAGTGTGGGTAGCGGCGGCCTTCGCCTATATGACGCGCGTGGTCGACGCCTTCGGGATCAATTGGAAGCCCGAGATGCTCAACTCGAGCGCGATGGGGCCGAAACGCACGGACTGATATCAGTAATGCAAGAGGATTGGGGCGGCGGTGCCTACGCCGAGGTGCTCGACGACGGCGACATCGCTGTGGGTGACGAGGTCGGCTGGACGGAGTAAGCAAGTTCCAGCTTACTCATGAATCTGCTCCGCCAGGTATTTTTCCTTGCCGATCTCCTCGACGATGTGAAGCTGGCCCTCTAGCCAATCGACCGCTTCCTCTTCTCCCTTCAAGATCCCTTCAAGAATCTCTCGGGTACCGTTATCGGCCTTGTCGCGGCAAAGCGCAATCCCCCTGTTCAAGCGATCCACGGCGGCCTTTTCTAGAGCCAGATCGGCTCTATGCTGTTCGACGGGGTCCTCTCCCAGACTAATCGGGCCGAGACGCTGCATATTGGGCACACCGTCAAAGTAGAGGATCCGATCGATGATGGCGTCGGCGTCTCTCATCTCTTCCATCGATTCTTCGCGTTTCTTCTTGGCCAACTTCTGGTATCCCCAGTTCTCGCACATCTTGGCGTGTGCGAAGTACTGGTTGATCGCCGTGAGCTCTGCGGTCAGGACCTCGTTTAAAGCCTCGAGAACCTCTGGATCCCCCTGCATGTGCCTTCCTCCTCAGCTTTCTTCCCGCGCGCGGTGAGCTCGTGCGCGCATAGAGTCGCTATACTAGTCTCTACCCTGGGCGTAGAGCAAGAGAGCCTTCAGCGCGAGCGAAGCGAGTCGCGGAGCGAGAGCCGGAGCCGTCAGCCCAACGGTAGCTCGTGGGGGTGGGGTCCCCGCGAGCGTTGATGCAGTGATGTCGGTGGGGCCCCGCGGCCGTGATGAAAATTCAGAGGCGGGCTAGCTCGCGTTGGCTAGTTTTCTCTGCGGTCGGCTTTCGATCTGTCGTTCCGACTCGAGTATCGAAACGAGATTCTCCTGGCACCCTCCACAACAGGCACCCGCGGAGCAGCCTAGAGCTATTTCGTAGAGACTCGAGGCTCCCTCGCGCACCAAGTTCCTGACGGTGTGGTCGGTCACTCCCCGGCAGACGCAGACGATCACGAGCGTCGCGCCTCGGTCAATCTCCATGTCATGGGATAATTGTAGATCCACTGAAAGTGAAATTCAAGTTCATTTTTATTTCAACACGAAAAATTTCGTAAGTCATTGATTATGTGAGACTTTTGATCTGGCCGTCGAGGCTAGGGGAGCCGTAAAGCGTCCAATTTCACTTGAAGGTGCTCGGCCGGGGAAAGGTCGTAGTTGAACCCGCTCAATGCCCCCTGCCAACCTCCATACTCGGGATTGGGTAGGACGAACCACTTGCTCCCCCAGTACTCGTCGTACTCTGCGACTACCGCGTCCCGCTCGGCGAGAGACCTTCTCGTACCGGAGACGAAATCGTTCAAGTCATCTCCGAATAGCAGTAAGACCCGGTAACGAGTAGCGATATCCGTGCGCCGTGACGACTTGTCGGAGATGTCCCACTCTTCTTTCTCACCCCGGGTGTAAAGCGTGTCCTCGTCCACTTTCAGGGGAAAACCAAACTTCTCCAGGTTGTTTCGGGTCGCCTCCTCGACTTCGTGCCGGCGATTCGTGAGGTACATCACCGTCACCCCTCGTTGGGCGGCGTATTTCGTGAACTCGAGAGCGCCGGGGATAGGGGGAGCCTTCTCTTTACGACACCATTCCTGCCAGTGAGGCCTTCGGAACTTGATGTTGTCGATGATGAGTTGCGCCTGGAAGTCCGAGTTGTCCAGGACCGTCTCGTCAACGTCTAGGACGATGGCCGGGGGAAGCTCGGAGGCTCCCTCTCCCTGCTCGAGTGACGCGGTCCAGTCAGGATCTTCGAGCGCAGCGTCCAGCATCGGCTTGGCCTGCCGGTAGATCTGCGTCGACAAGGCTCGCCGCTCGGCAGCTGTCTGGGTCCAGAGAACGCTGTTGAGAAGGTCCCAAGAGTATGGCGCCTGGGATTCATTCCGAGGAGGTCGTACGGACAAGAAGTGACTCGCCAGAAAGAGTGCTACCCCGAGTATCAGGACGATGACCAGTGACCCCGTTGATGTTGTCGAATTCCTCATATTCCTACCTCGGCTCCTCGTAGGTTTTGGGCATTCAATATAAAAGTAAACATATCATAATATAAGTCTTTTTAATAGAACAGTTTACTGTTATAACTGTTGATTAACTGTTGTTTGTCTGTTATCATACCAGGTCAGGATAACATGAGGACCCGATCATGACGTTTCGAGCACCAAAGGAAGGGGAAGGCGAGTATTGAGGCCCAGGCGTGCCCGCGGGACCGGTGGGCTGTTCCAACGTGGCCGCATTTGGTGGATCAGCTACTCGATCGCCGGTAAGCAACATCAGGAATCTTCCCGATCTACGGTCAAGAAGGAAGCTAAGCGGCTCGTCCGCGATCGTCTCTGGGCTGTTGATCAAGGGAAGCTCGCGGGCGGGAAGCCGATCACGATCGCGCAACTTGAACCGATGATCGAGAACGACCGAGAAATGAACAACAAGATCAACCCTAAGCGGTTTGCTCCTGCCTTCAAACATGTGAAGCGCCTCCTAGGAGCCAAGACGAAGGCTAGAGATATTTCCCAGTCATCAATCGAGATGTATAAGAGCGTCCGCCTCGCGAAGGACGCCGCGAGGGCTACGATCAACGCGGAGTTAGCTTGGCTCCGTCGCGGCTTGAAACTCGCACACCGACACGGGCGGATCGCTACTGTTCCCGAGATCGTTCTGTTGTCGGGTACCATAACTCGAACAGGTTTTTTCACCGATGAGCAATTCGCGGAGGTACTCCGGAAGTTGCCGGCGAAGTACCGCGATCCCGTCGAGTTCCTCTTTCTAACCGGCTGGCGGCGAGGTGAAGCCCTCGCGCTCGAATGGCGCAACGTGGATCGGAAGGCAAAAGTTATCAGGATCGAGGAAACGAAAACTCGGGAACCCCGAACGATTCCCTATGGTACGTTCCCGGAGCTTGTCGATGTTGTCGAGCGCCGCTGGCAGGCAAGGCCGAGGGGGGCCATCGATCCGAAGGTTTTCGGATCGATCAAAGGGGATCCCCTCTTAGACGCTTTCAAAAAAGCGAGCCGTGAAGCTGGGTTTCCTGGGTGGATGATCCACGACTTGCGGCGGTCAGCGGCTCGGAGAATGTTACGAGCGGGTATCCCTCAGCCGGTCATTATGAAGATCTGCGGCTGGAAATCTGACGCTGTGTTCCGCCGCTACGCGATCGTTGACGAGGCTTTGATCGCTGAGGGTTTAGCGAAGCTCAGCAAGTCTTGAAAACTGGACTTCGGAGATCAAGCGGATCATCGAGGAGGAGCCGGCTAGGTCGTAGCGCTTCCTATTCAGGACTTGCTTGGTTGATCTTTTTGAAACGTAGATATGAAGGGGCATCCGATGATCGAAACAGGATGAAGCGAAGTTCAGGACCATCCGGCGAGACGAAACCCAACCCGCTCCCTTTCTTGACCCATTCCTCGATCGTCTTCCCTTGCACAAAGTCCCATTTCGGTTCCAACTTCATGATGTCCACCCTGACACCGCGGTTTTGTATCTCTCCTTCGAACTTCTCGACGTTGTCGGCACTGAGCGCGGAGACGAGCTTGCCGGTAAACTTCCACGTTGCAGTCATTCGACTACCAGACACGGTTACAGTGAGATGCCTTTTCTCATTGACTTTCCAATCTCCCGCAAATTGTGAGCCGCCCGCAGAAGCAACGAAATACGCCTGAGCAAACTCTGAGTTGAATCGTCGCTGTTCCCGTGCGCTCTCAAGAAACCCTTGCTCCTGACTCTTCTCGTCCTCTTGCTTCTTCGAAAGTGCCGCCAGGGCGCTACCCACGTTGGGATGAACGTCTTCCTTTGACATCGCCTTACTGAGGATGGCAGAAGCGTGGCCTAGAAAGCCGGCGTTCATATACTTGTAGGCCAAATTCGCCATTGCCAGGGTCTCACCCAACTCAGCCGCCTTGTCATAGCTAGACACTGACAGGATATGCATATCCTGTTCTTGATACTGTACGCCAAGGTTGTTTAAGGATATAGCCGCATCGGGAGAAAAGTCGAGGAGTGTCTTGTAGTGCAACAAAGCCAGTCTACCTTGCTTTGCCTCGCCGAAGGAGTAGGCGGCGCTGAAGAGAATCCCTTTGTCATTGGGTTTTTGCTCCAGGGCTTTCTCCAGAGCCAGTGCCCTCAGTTCATGGTCACCATTCATCTGAAATAATTCCGCCAATCCTTCGTACAGCTCACTCGACTCGTCCTTGGATAATTCATTCATAAGCAAGGAAAATGCCCTTTCCTTTTTTCCAGCTCGAAAAAGGGCCTTCGATGCACTTGTGAGTCCTAAAATACGCCCTTTCTGGTCCGTAGCATGCTGAGCAGAAGTTTCGTATGCCTCGGCCGCTCTACTATAGTCACCCGAGAAGCTATAACAGGACCCCACTAGACTGTAGGCGTTCGACTTCGGGTTGTCGGCCGCCAACTTCTCAAGTTGGGCAAGAGACTCGGTATCCTGCTTGTGCTTGAAACGCAGAAAGAGATAGAAAGCCTCATCATTGATTCTCTCTTTGGTCTCGCGGTCCGAGTCCTTCATCCGCGCATATGCTTGCTCCGCCTTCTCGAAGTCCCGCGCTTCGAATGCAATGAACATGTTAAAAAGTAAGCGTGAAGGCTCATCCTCGGTAGTGGGCTTGGTGGTGGTAGGTGTGGGCTCCTCGGGTGGTGGGGGCGGCTCTCGCTCCTGTTCGGGACTCGCCGGAGGCTCCTCCGGTACGTCGCTCGGTGGCGGGCCTAACTCCACCTCATGTTCGCCGTGCTTGTACCGGAACTTCCGACGAAGTAATTCTTTAAGTAGTGCTCGAATCTCCACCCGAAAATATATGAGGGCGCAACCAACGACGATTGTGAGTACAAGAAGCCAGAGTGAGCCAATCGCCTCAATGATCTCTTTGCCGCTCGCAGTGTCAGCGGTCGCGTCCTGGCTGAAAAGGAGCACGGCAATAGAGGGAAACATCACTGCTCTTTTGGAAGGGCGGAAAGGGTCTCCGCGTCGCAGAGCGTCCTTGGTTTTGCCTTTCCCATCGTAAAGAGAAGTCCTTCGTTGCTTTGAAATGTAAAAGCTACCACGGAAAGCAGGAAAAGCGGGTCTGCCGGTGGCGGGCGAGCCCTCACTTGGCCCCCCCGCCCTGCCCGGCTTTGCAGCGTAAGACGCCCTCGGGAACTAGCCTTCGCGGACCTTCAGGCTGTCCGGGCAGCTCCACGGCTAGGCATTCTCTAGATAGAGACGAAATTTCCACTGCTGAACCTCCCCTATAGCCGGATCGTGGCCTCGCGGCTCCCCGGCTTAACTCACTAGGATGAGGACGCTACGTCCCGGCTCAAACTACAGCCAGAAAGGCATCTAAAAGCCACTTGCTGTTCCAAGAGAACACCGTGAGCACCGCTGATCGGAGTGATCGAGAACACGCCAACCGATGTAAACGTGTAACGAGGGTTCGTCGGAGTAACAAGAGCGTTAACGGGTAATACCCCCAAGCGAAATTTTGTTTCGCTTGACCACTTGCTCCAGAAATCCGCATCGATCCCCGTTGCTGTTCCGACAAAATCTTGCCGAAGCGTTGCGGTGATCGGAGACGAAATCAGACCAGGAAAAAACGTCTCGATGTTATCCGCTGTTAGCGAGTTCGGCTTTCGGAGACGAAATCAGTAACGTCTGTCAAAGCGTTAGTTCGGCTTTCGAGAGCGGGAGTTAAGCTGCTGATTCCTCCGACGTGCCTTGCGGGAGAAGCTCGTTGCGAAGCTCCTCGACTTTCCTAGCGGCGAAGACATCCATCCTCACGCCGCGCCATTTGTTTGCGACGGCCAAGAGCACAGCGAACGAGAGTTTCATCGCGGCCTCCTCGGTGAAGAAGTGAGGAATGACCTTTGTGCGACGTTTGTGCTCTCCGAACGTGCGCTCAAGTAGATTCGACGTGCGAAGCCTTTTGTGATGCGCCGCAGGAAGGCGTAGCGCCTGAAGACACGCTTCGAGGGTCTCTTCCATGCACTTCATCGCGCTCGGGAATCGTTGACGGTACCGAGCGATCACCTCCCGACCCTTCTTCAGCCCTTGCTCGTAGCTGTTCGCATGGAACGACTCAAGGATGGCCGCCTTGAGTTCGTCGCGCACTTCCTTCGGAGCCTTGCCCAGGATGTTCTCGAGGCGGTGCTTCTGGCAACGTTGCTTGAGGCTTCGAGGGAAGACCTCTGCGATCGCTTTGAGCACTCCAGGATTCCCGTCCGTCACGATGAGCAACGGCTCCCTCATTCCTCGGGCCACCATCTCCTGCAAGAACCCCTTCCAGTTCTCGTAGGATTCTCGGTTGCCGACACCGATATGAAGAAGAACTCGCGTCCCATCAGCGCGATAGCCGGTCGCAACGAGGATGGGCTCTTTCCTCTCCGCTCCTTGGTGGTAGCGCAGGTACGTGCCGTCGAGCTCGAGATACAACAGCTTCTCGTTCGAGAGATCCCGTTTTCGAAACGCCTCGAAATCCTCCGACAGACACCGTGTGACCCGGCTCACCACCGACTTCGAGACACCCGCGCCGCTCAGCACGTCCGCGAACGTCGCCTCAATGTCACGCGTCGACATCCCGTGGACGTACATCCGCGCGATCAGTTCATCGAGTTTCTCGGTCCGGCTCACGTAGGCGTCGAGAATCTTTGACTGAAACACCTTCTCTGTTTCTCGTACCTGCGGCACTTGCACCGTTACCGCTCCCTCGCCCGTGAGGACCCGATGCGACTCATACCCGTTGCGTCGTCCCTTCTCCTTCGTCGTTGCCGGAGCGTTCTCATAGTAGTTTCGACCCAACGCCTCCGTCACCTCGCGCTCCAACGCATATTGAAGCATCATCTGAGCTCCCGACCGGACGATCTCCGAGAGATTCATCTCCCCAAATACCAGTTGTTCCTCGAACTGCTTGAGCAATCGCTGACTCGGTAGTACCTTTCCCATGATGTATGGTTCGCGTTTGAGCTTGGGGAACCATACATCGTTTTTCTTTGAGAAGGTTGTTCCGGCGGTGCTCGATGAGACGTGCAACCCGCCATCTTTAAACAGAGTTGGTGCTGCTGCCATAATAATTTCCTTTACCGTGCCCCCCGCGAATTTTCTCTTAGCGCCCGGAAAAACCCGGCAAAAAAGTTATGAAGTGGTGACGCCGGTAAGAACGCTGCCGCTCGATGTCGTGTTCGATCACAGCGCGAAGAACCGTTTCGTCTCTGCTAACACCAGAAACAACGGTGCCGGTTGAATCGTTGTACGCTGCGCCGTCGAAAGCATCGATCGAGAGATCGGTGCTCATGGCGTTAACAAACTCTGACTTCAGCCAAAAGAAAATATCCTGGCGAGCATCTTCGTTACCTGTGGTAGCGAACCGATTCGACTGCACAACTGGATACCCCAGAAGCGTTCCGCGTTCGAACATCTCCTTACCGAAAATGTTAGTGGAATCTTCCGTTGCGCCGACGATGAGTGCCAAGTCAAGAAAAACCGCCGGACTCATGGCCCACGTATAATCCGACTGGCGAGCCGAGGTAGCGTTGCTACCGAGCACGTCGTTCACAAGTGCCTTTAAATCGGTGATCCGATTCGCTTGGCTCGTGCCGGTTTGCGCTTGCGTGTTATCAGCGTGGACAAGATTAGCCAAGCCGCGAGGTTTGTTGGGCTCGCCGTTGCTGAAAAAAGCGGTTTCGTCGAGCTTCTTCGACATAACGCGGCTCAAGTCGTCCCTAACCCAGGCGTCAGCCGAGGGGTTAGAAAAACGCAAGAGGGAGTTTGATGTCGGAGTGATCGCAACCAACTTTTTAAAGCTGAAGTCGAGCGAACCCGACACGCCTTGAGAAGCGTTAGTGACAGTGCTTTCCGAGGTGTACGCCGCCGTTGCACCCGAGGTGCTCCGCGGAATCGACAGTTGCCCGCTGGGCATGTCCAACCGGCGCGAGTTCTGCAAGAACACGTTTTCCTCGGTGAGATAATGAATAAAATCCGTGGAGACCGGAGTCGGCACGAGGGATCCGCCCGCGCTGGGACTGCCGGCGGTTAGAGCTTTGATAACCCTATCGTCCGAATCCCAACCTGCACGTTTCGCCTCGAAGACGCCACGGTTAATGTCGCCCTTGCCGAGCCCGATCACCCGGGCATACCGAGCAAACTCGCATCCCCTTTCATACTTGCGATCGGCTTTATACTCCGAATCCTTGCGAGCGCCTTCGAGGATTGGTCCGGTATAGTCCTCACCGTATTTTTCTTTGTACGGTGCGAGAAAATCATCGACCGGATTGCCGGCTTCAATTGCCGCTTTGAGAATGGTTGTCAGATCGTCCTCGGAAATAAAATCTTTTCGTTTTCCCATTGTGGGGTATTCCTTTCAAATTAAAATTGCTGATAAAGTGTTTTTTGTTTTAGTGCTCGCGTCGCTTCGAGTATTAAACCGGGTAATTGCTTTCGCGTTCCGCCGGGGTTTCCGTCGAGGGGGTGAGGACTGGGGAGCGTTTCGAGCTACCCGAAAATCTCCGGCATTATCGCCGTTGTTACTTCGTCCGCTCTCAAATAAACAGAATCGCGGATTGCTTGGATCTGAAGTCGAAACTTTTTATCTTTCGTCATGCGGCGTCCGAGTTCCTTGTTGTCTAGGATTCCGGTTTCGTAGAAGATTCCCACGAGGGCCGCCTCCCAATATTGCTTTCGGACAAATCTTTTTACTTCGTGCGCTTTCAGGACAAATCTTTTTACTTCGGCTTTCTTTCGGGGAGCGCGGGTCCTCCGGATCGAAAGCCGCCGCGAGGGCTGCCGGGACTGCCGGCACTCCAACAAGGGAAATCTCGTGTATTGAAACCTTCTCGAAATCGATCCCCCCTTCGTCGTTTGGTGTCGCCTCTCCAACGGATGTGAAGCCGATCGAAAGGGCTCGCACCGCACTTTTCGGGGAGCGCGGGTCCTCCGGATCGAAAGCCGCCGCGAGGGCTGCCGGGACTGCCGGCACTCCAACAAGGGAAATCTCGTGTATTGAAACCTTCTCGAAATCGATCCCCCCTTCGTCGTTTGGTGTCGCCTCTCCAACGGATGTGAAGCCGATCGAAAGGGCTCGCACCGCACCCGCTTGCAAAAGTTTTAGAGCCTCGTCCGCTTGCGACACGCCCTCGGTCAAAGTGAACCGGACGAGTAGCTCCCCGGTTTCTACGCGGAGAGAATCGATCTTGCCGATCGGCGCGGTCGGATCGTGACCCCATAGGAGCACCGGGTTGCGCTGTATCTCTTTTAGATCCCACCCGAGGACTCGATCACCCACGCGATCGAGTTCGTGATTGCTGGCAACGGCTTCGAAACTGCCCGGTGTTATCTCTTTCGCCGGGGCGGCGGTTGCCATTTTGTTAAACTTTTCCATTTTCTACATTCCTTTCGGGTGGGCTTTCGAGGGCATACAAATCTTCGAGATTGCACACTTCTATGATGTCCTTACAAATTAGTCTTAATAGTTCTTCTATAGCGATCGTTCGCTCTTGTTTGGATAGTGTCGCAACCCAAGCGACGAATTTTTGACCGTCCGGTGTATCCAGAGCTTCTTCTATAACCGGGATGATGATTTCTTTCAGTTCTTGTTCTTGATTCGACATTTCAGATCACCGCCGCCCGCGCCGCGAGTTCTTTTTCTCTGGCTTCGATGTTATCGATGCGGGTTTCGAGATCCGCGAGACGCTCGTTAAAGATTGCTAATAGCTCCGCGGTTGCTTCGATCTGTTCTTTCAACGTCGCCCCCGTTGGTGATGCTTCCCGGTCCGGCGCTCACGGGACGGGCGGGTCTTACCCCCATCGGGGTATACGATCTCGTAACCTGGCGGAATCCCTCCGAGAACATCGACGCCGGCTTCGATTTGCCGCCCACGAGGGGCTGGGCGGGGCTCTGTGGCTGTTTCTCTTTCTTCTTCAAATAAGATCACCTCTTATCCCCCCATTTGTTCCCAGTGATCGCTACTTGGTGACATTCGTAACAGACGCGGTAGGCTTTCCCCTCCGCGTCGGTAACGTCGTAATAGTTCCGGGCATCCCCGCATCGGAACATCGAGATCAGTTTGCGGTCCGGCGTGAAACGCCCTTGGCTACACTTCCAGCAATCGAACCCCGCGGGGTGTTGACAGAGTTGTTCCGGGTCGAAAATCAAATTTTGCTCCTTTCCCTTGTTTTGCTTCTGTTTTTCTTCAGAACCGTTTCAGAACCCGAACGGTCGAGCATCTAACTTGTTGAATCGAAACCACATATAATTTTTGCCCGAGTTCTGTAGGGCAAATCGAAGGTAAAAGGGTGTATGGTGCCGGGCTCGCCAAGAGGGGCACCCCATCCGGGGTTTTTCGGCCCCTACCGCTGTTTATGCACCGATATCTAAGGTAATACTTTAAATATATCTTATAAATCTACGTCACCAACGCCCAGCGGCCGGCGCGGCGGTGGGGCGGGGCGGGGGGCGGGACTTGGCGTCCGGACTTGGCTGGGTAGCTCTTACCCGCACCCACTTTCCCGCTTGGGGACTACCTCGCGGTGAGTCCGCGGGGTTAGCCCAGCCACCTACGCTGTCTACCCCTGGGGGCTATCTTGTAATGGGCTTGTCTACCGCGAGGGCTACCGTTTTTAGCGGTTGTCTACCTTGTCTACACTGTCACCGAGCACTTAGAGTAGTCTGATAATCATGTAGATTTATAATTAGTCTCTACAACTCTTATCTATAGTAGACAGTGTAGACATCATAGACAGTCCTATAAATACTACCGATCCCTCGTAGACAGGGGGGCTACAAAGAGTAGACAGTGGTTCACTCGAACCGCCTCCACCCCGAAACCCGCTCCCCGCTGCCCGTTCGTATCTGTTTGACTCGGTGCCAACCGAGCCTGACCATAGCGTCTGAAATCCGCCTCGCGGCTTTCGGTTCCCGCTTCGAGATATCCGCGAGGCCAACGATCGTGTATAGCTCGTCGTTCGTAACTTTCCACCCCGGTTTATCAACCCGATGATTTCGGAACCCGTCCGTGAGCGCATACTGTTTCTCGGGTCGGCCGTCCCCATTCATAATCGCGGCGAGAATAGTTTCTTCCCAGGGGTCTACCTTGTGCCGTCGGTCTTGCTCGTCAGCCGATAGACCCCACAGTTTTTTGGGGAGCGCGATCGATTCCTCGCGTCGCGCATAAGCCTCCGCCCACAGTTGATCTTTGTTCTTTTCTATCCAGTCGCGATCCATTTTCGTAACTCGAACGGGTGCCCATCTTCGGTTGCCGGTGGGGTCCGAGAGGTATGCCTCTTTGTTCGTGGTGCCCATGATCGTAAACATCCGAGGCCGGCGGGTAACTTCCCTGCCGTATGCTAACCGAGACGAGTCGACTTGACGCGAAAAGAAATTTTTAACGCGATCCGAGTCGCGATTGTTTCCGAATAGCTCCGCGCACTCCAACATGAGAACGCCAGCGGTTCTCTCGATGATAACTTTGCTGTCCGCTCCAAGGGGGAGATCATCCGAAAACCACGACGGCTTGGGGCAAAGTAACTTGAGCGCCGTTGACTTGAAACAACCCTGCGGGCCTTCGAGCACGACGAAGAGATCAAACTTTTTTCCCGGCTCATAGACCCTTTGTACCGTCGCCATTAGTGGCAATCGCGAGTAAGCTTGATTTAGCTCAGTGTCGGAGGCCCCCCCGGCATCGATCAACCAACGATCGATCCGTGATACCCCATCCCAGGTCGGCAACGCCTCGAACCACTCTTTGACAGGGTTAAACGTCTTATCCCTCGCGATCGAATCAACAAAGTCAAAAAAGTTTGATCGCTGCGGTAGGAACCCAAACTTATCGTCGACTGCAATGCGCAGCCCGGAGATCAAGCTATCGTCGAGAATCTTCGATCGCCCGTTTTGGTTTAGGATCTTTTCGGTTCGGAATTCATCATAGGAGAGTGAAACGCCCAACTTTTCGAGAGCCCTTCGGACGTTCTCTGGTTTGTTTGCTTCGATCTTGCCACTCGGACTTGTTATGAAACCTTTTATCGTGCCGCCGAAGAGTTCAAATAGTGCGATCGCGGTTTTCCGGTGTCCTCGTGTTGATTTTAGTTTCGAGAATCCTTCGATCGGTTCCCCTTCGGGGATCCTGTAAGTCGAGTCGAATTCCAAAACGCGATCCTTAACGTTAGGGTCGCCGGCGTCGTCTGCGGCAATCCGCATCGCGGCTTCCGCCATTTCGAAGGAGCATCCCAGTTCTCGAAGCGTCCCTGCGACCTTTAAAACCCATTCGTGACGCGAGCCGGGTTCCGGGTATGCAGACACAAGAATGGCTGCGATTTGGTTTTTATCTGGTTTTTTCTTCTCTTCCATCAGTGTAGAACCTCTTTCGTTAAAAGTTAGTGCCGGAACGACTTTCGGAAAAATCCGGGGGGGCATTGCAATGCCCCCACAGATCGAAAGAGGAACCGACGGATGTCACACGAGCGAAGAAAGGGATTTCTTGCCCTATATACTAGTGATGTCTTTTGCCCAGAAGATTCTAGGCGGCGTTGGATTTTTTCTTCTGGTAGGCGCGGCGCTTCGAGGCTCTCATTTTCTCGGGGTTAGCTTGCCGCCACTCGCGGTTATGTTCCGGGTTAGCTTCCCGCCACGCGGCTTGGATAGCTTTCCGACGAGCTTTTTTTTTCGCTTCTTTTTCCCGCTCAGCCTTTTGTTCGGGGGTTTCGTTCGAGGCTCGCCCCTCCGCCTCACGAATGTTTGTATCCCACCAGGCATGGCGCTCCCCGAAGTGCCGCTGGCGGCTCACGAAGCTACCGCCTGCGACGAAATCCAGGCGAGAATCTCAGATTCGAGCCAAGCTACGCGGGAAGTGCCGGCTATCTTTCGACGCTTCGGAGCGAGGCCCTTTTGTTCGAGAGTCCACCAGGTAGACCGGGAGACGGAGGTGAGGTATTTTCTCGCCGTCTCATCGATAAGCCGATCTTGTGGCACTCTCCCCGCCTCCTTTCTTGGTGAATAGTTGGGCCGCGCATTTTCTTACCTTCTTTTTTATACTTTTAGCCGAGACCCGACGTCAAATTATTTATTCCAGATTTTTTGACAGGGTTCCCCGTTCGACTGTTGTTAAGATTGTTGTTTACGAGCGCGTCCGAGGCTGTCCGAGGCGGTTGGAGCGGCCGGCGGCCGCGACTGGCGGGGCTTTTCGCTGCAATAGGTTAGGCGGATCAGTCGTAAACAATATAGAATGGAACCGGCCGGAAGCCAAAGAGGAGGCCGTCCTCCCGAATTTCCGTCCCGAGCACTGACCATGAGGGATCTAATACCCGTTGGTGGGCCTACCGCGAGGTGGAGCCTTGCCCTGCTCGTCCTCGTCAGCACTGCTTGTTCCCTCAAGGCGAAAGCAGTCAACACCCTATCCGAGGTGCTAGCCGAGTCAGAAGTGGTCTATCTCTCGGATGAGGATCCGGAGCTCGTCGCCGAGGCCCTGCCGTTCAATCTAAAGACGATTGAGACTCTTCTCCAGTCGAGCCCCGACCATCGAGGGCTGCTTCTTTCCGCAACCACCGGCTTCACTTTTTACGCCTACGGTTTCGTGGAGCCCGAGGCCGATCGCGTCGAGGACGAGGACTTCAAGCGTGCGGAAGAGATCCGTCGTCGAGCCGCCAAACTCTACTGGCGCGCTTACCGTTACGGGATCCGTGGGTTAGAAGTGAACCACCCCGGCTTCGGGAACACCCTCTCGGTCGAGCCCGAAGAGACCGTCGCACCGCTCGAGGTGGACGATGTACCGCTGACGCTATGGACCGCCGCGGCACTCGGAGGCGTCATCGGGGTCTCCAAGGATGACCCAGAAGCCACAGCGGACATTGCAGTGGTCGGAGCGCTCCTCGAGCGATGCCTCGACCTGGACCCGAGCTACGGTGAAGGGATTCTGTACGAATTGCTTGTGATTTATGAATCCCAGCGATTCGGGGGATCACCGGAGACGGCGCGCGAGTACTATCGCCGGGCGTTGGAGCTTTCCCATGAGACCCGTGCCTCCACGTGGTTGCTCTGGGCCGAGAACTTCTCGATCCCGGACCAGAATGTGGAGGAGTTCAAAGAGCTACTCGACAAAGTTGTCGCATTCGACGTCGACCAGTACCCCGAAGATCGACTCCTGAACATTCTCGCTCAGCGGCGCGCTCGATGGTTGATGGGACGCATCGATGAGCTGTTTCTGGAAGGTGACACGCCGTGACCAATCGATCGGTTTCGCGCCTGCTGTTCACGCTGCTGATCTTTCTCACCTTAGGCTTCCTATCGACCCTCGACGCGAAGGTCGTCATCCGCCTGGGAACCCTGGCGCCCAACGGCTCCGCCTGGCACAAGATCTTCAAACAAATGGGGGCCGATTGGCGGAACTCGACCGACGGGGAGCTCGTCCTTCGGATCTACGCCGGCGGCGTCGTAGGAGACGAAGGGGAAATGATTCGCAAGATGCGGATCGGCCAGCTCCAATGTGCCGCCATCTCGAATTCTGGTGTCGCCGAAATCGATCCCGCCGCGTACGCCCTGATGCTTCCGATGATGTTCGATAGCTACGAGGAATGGGATTACGTGCGCCAAAAAGTGAATCCGGCCTTAGAGGCAAAACTCGAGGCAAAAGGATTCAAAGTGCTCGCCTGGTCCGATGTGGGTTGGGTCTACTTCTTTACAAAAGACCCCCTCCGGAGGCCCACCGACCTGCGAAAGATGAAGCTGGCCGCATCGGCAACCGAAGCCGCCACCGTCGAGATCATGAAGTGGGCCGGTTTCAATCCGGTACCGATCTCCTCCGTGGATATGGCAAGCGGTCTGCAGACCGGTCTCATCAACGCGATCTATCTTCCCGTGATCTTGGCCGAAGGCTCGCAGTTCTACCGGCACGTTCGCAACATGACCGATATGAAGTGGGCTCCACTACAAGGAGCTCTCGTGATGCACGATCGCGGGTGGAAGAAACTGGATGCCGGTCAGCAAGCCACGATCACCCGCATCGCGAGACAAGTGGGCACCGATCTTAGGAAAGACACGCGTCGCCAAGAACAATTATCTTTGGAAGCGATGAAGAAACGCGGGCTCGAGATGGTGTCGGTGAGCGATGAAGACGTCGCCGCTTGGCGACAAACAGTAGAGAAAGCCTATCCCAAAGTCCGCGAAAAGCTAGTCCCTCCGGAAATGTTCGATCGAGTCAAGAAGCTGCGCGATGAGTTCCGAGCGACGCAGGGGAAATCCAGCCAGCCCTAGGATTCGAAACAACCCATTGTGAAAAAATTACATCTCATCGAGGACAGCCTCTCTGCCCTCGCTCTTCTCACGATGGCCGTTCTCCCTCTTCTGGAGATAGTGATCCGCAAATTCTACGCGAGTGGCATTCCTGGCTCCGCGACTTGGGTACAGCACTTGGCGCTCTGGGTGGGTTTCCTGGGTGCGGCCATCGCGGCCCGCAAGGGAGAGCTGCTATCCCTCAGCACCGGCGGCACTTTCCTGAAAGGAAAGTGGAAGACCGCGGCCGAGGTCTTCACCGCGGGAGTCGGCGTTGCGGTGTGCGCCATCCTGGCCAGGGGAAGTCTCGAATTGGTTCTGGTGGAGCGGGAGGGTGGACGCGAGCTCGCGCTCGGCGTTCCGGTCTGGTTGGCCGAAGCCATCATGCCCATCGGCTTTACGGTCATCGGCCTCCGCATCCTCAAAAGAGTCCCGGGAGGTTGGCGGAACCGGCTCGTTGCCGCGAGCTTCATCCTCGTCCCGATTGTCTTAGGTTTGTTGGAGGATCTCCCCGGAAGCGGAATTCTAGTCCCACTTCTTCTCGTTGTGATTCTGGCGACGGCGCTGGGCGCCCCCATCTTCGTGGGGCTAGGGGGCGTGGCAGCGGTACTCCTCTGGAACAACTACGACCCCGTCTCAGCAATCGCCGTCGAGACCTACAATCTAGCGCTCAAACCTATCCTGCCCACCATCCCGCTTTTTACATTGGCCGGCTTCATCCTCGCGGAAGGAGGAACACCGCATCGGTTGGTGGAGCTCTTCCGAACTCTTTTCGGCTGGATGCCGGGTGGGGTCGCGGTGGTCGCGATCGTCGTGTGTGCGTTTTTCACCAGCTTCACCGGCGGGAGCGGGGTGACCATCCTGGCAATGGGCGGACTGCTGTACCCGATGCTGCTCGAAGACAAGTACCGCGAGAACTTCAGCGCCGGGCTTCTGACATCCGCTGGCTCCCTCGGACTCTTGTTTCCGCCGTCGCTGGCGGTCATTCTTTACGGGCTCGTTGCTCAGATCGAGATCCGGAAGCTATTCGTCAGCGGCTGGGTCCCGGCGACTCTGGAAATCGTCCTCGTCTCCGCCTTCGCACTCTTTTACAGCCGGCGCACCGGAATCACCAAAGTCTCATTTCACTGGCGCCAAGCTTGGGTCGCCATTTGGAAAGCGAAGTGGGAGATCGCGATTCCTATCCTCGTGCTGGGAAGCATCGCGGGAGGATTCGCCACGCTGGTAGAAGCATCGGCAATCACCGTGCTCTACGCCCTGTTGCTCGAGTTCTTCATCCACCGAGATCTGCAAATACGCCGCGACTTGGTGCGGGTGGTTGGAAACGCCGCAACCCTCATCGGAGGAGTGCTCATCATCCTCGGGGTCGCCCTGGGCCTCACGAATTACCTGGTGATCGCCGAGATCCCGTTGCAAGCCGTCGAATGGGTCCAGTCCTTCGTGGGCTCTCCCTTATTCTTTCTCCTTCTGTTGAACATCTTTCTCTTGATCGTCGGGTGCTTGATGGACATCTACTCGGCGATCGTCGTGGTGGTCCCCCTCATCACCCCGCTGGCCATTGTCTATGGAATCGATCCCTTTCACCTGGGAATCATCTTCCTCACCAACCTCGAGCTCGGCTACCTGACGCCGCCGGTTGGCATGAACCTCTTTCTCGCCTCCTACCGATTCAAACGACCACTGCCGGAGATCTATCGAGCCGCCCTTCCCTTCCTCGGAATTCGAGCCGTGGGGGTCCTTCTGGTGACCTACGTCCCGGCGCTGACCGCGTTTCTCCCCCGGCTCCTGGGGATGGATTAGCCGCTAAGACACACTCCAGCAAGCATTTACGCTCTCCCAGCCCGCCTCCGCCGTTGGAACGCGATCTATGGCAACGGCTACGGCGTGGTCTCGCCGAAGCTATTAGCGAAGGCGGAAGGGAGAGGGATGAAGGAAAGAAGCCACTTTGCCCTCACCCTACCCTCTCCCAGAGGGAGAGGGATGAAGGAAGGAAACCCAAATTAATACGGAACAAAAGAGGCCGGAATTACTTATATACCCCTGAAGGGAAAGAAAACCCTTTACTGACCCAGTGATCTGAAACGGAGGGACGATTCATGACGGCTTCGCCTAGCACCGAATCGGGAGTAGGAAATGGAGCTTTGATTAACCTCGAAGGGGTGTCCAAGATCTTCTACACCGACGAGGTGGAAACGCACGCATTGTCGAGCGTTGTTTTGGACATCAATAAGGGAGACTACGTCTCCATCGCTGGACCTTCGGGTTGCGGCAAATCAACGCTTTTGTCCATCCTCGGCCTTCTGGACTCACCCTCCACGGGTGCCTACACGCTGAATGGGCAGGAGGTGGCCAACCTGAACTTATCCGACCGGGCACGCATACGGAATCGGGAGGTCGGTTTCATCTTCCAAGCCTTCAATCTGATCGGCGACCTGACGGTGTACGAGAACGTCGAGCTGCCGTTGACCTACCGGGGCACGCCCTCCTCGGAGCGCAAGAAGAAAGTGCAAGCGGCCCTCGAAAGAGTCGGAATGGCGCATCGAATGAAGCACTACCCTTCTCAGCTCTCCGGCGGCCAGCAACAGCGGGTAGCGGTAGCCCGTGCGGTCGTAGGAGACCCTTCGATCGTATTGGCGGACGAGCCCACCGGGAACCTCGATTCTGCGAACGGCGAAGCGGTCATGGACCTGATGGCCGAGCTTCATCGCGGAGGCGCGACGATCTGCATCGTGACCCACGATCCCCGCTACGCGACCTACGCCGACCGGTCCATTAGTCTCTTCGACGGCCAGGTGGTCGAAGAGGAAAAGCTCGCGACAGCGACCGCCTAGGGCCCTAACGTTTCCAAAACCGAGCGCGAAAAGGGGCTCCAAGGAGCCCCTTTTTTTTGTCCTTTTTCGACTATGATATGGGTCCAGCCGATTACCCTCACCCTACCCTCTCCCAGGGGGAGAGGGAATAAAGGATGGAGGCCAACATAGATTCGACGGAGGAATGATGAAGAGCCTGGCCCTGGTCAAATCTGTGCCCGATACCAACTCCCCTTTCCGGATCAACAGCTCCGCAACCTGGGTGGACGACGCGAACCTGAGCTTGGTGCTCAACGAATACGACCGCTACGCGCTTGAAGCTCTGCTAAAGCTCAAGGACGACGGGAAAGTCACCGAAGTCGTCGCACTGACGGTGGGCCCTGCCGGAGCCGCCTCGGCGCTCCGGACTTGTCTCGCCACCGGGGCCGACCGCGCGATCCATGTCAAAGACGATGCGCTGAACGGAAGCGACCCGCTGTCGGTGGCGAGAGTTATCCAAGCGGCCATTAAAGATGAAGGGTTTTCCCTGATTCTGGCCGGACTTCAGGCCGACGACGATAACCACACGCAAATCGGCTCCTTGGTAGCCCGTCTCTTGGATTGGCCGTGTGCAACCACAGCTTTGGGATTGGCGCTCCAAGATGAAAACACGGTTCGGGTGGAACGAGAGCTCGAGAACAATCGCCTCCAAGTCGTCGACCTGATACTTCCCGCGGTCGTGACGGTACAGACCGGCATCAACACACCCCGGTATGCCAGTCTCAAAGGAATCATGGCGGCTAAGAAAAAAGAACTCCGTACTGTCAGTCTCGGCGATCTCGGTCTCGACGCCAACGAGGTAGGAGCAAACGCCGCACGGATGAAGACCGTCGGGTTCGTTCCTCCACCCAAAGGCCAAGGCGCGGAAATCTTGGACGGCAGCCCCGATGAAGTGGCACAAGAGCTCTTGAAACGGATCCGGGAAAACACGGGAGTGATATAGCCATGGCTTGCAAAGCGTTGATTCTGGCGGAGCACGAGGACGGAGCGATCAAAGACATTTCTTACGAGCTTCTGGGCATGGCGCATCGGTTGGCCGGCGAGGCTGGCTGGAACGCGGAGACGGACGTCAAGGCTCTCCTCTTGGGACAGGGCGCGGATGGCTTGGCGAGCGAGCTCGCGGGACGCGGTGCCGCCGAAGTGATCTACGCGGACGGAGCCGCGGTCGCGAACTATACCGGCGATGGTTATCGAAGAGTCGCAGAATCCGTCATAAAGGAAGAGTCACCGGAGATCGTTCTCATCGGACACACGCCCAACGGGTGGGACGTCGCGCCTCTGGTTGCAGCGGGTTTGGGAGTTCCCCTAGCCACCGGTTGTTCCAACATCAAGTTCGAAGGAGGCAAGACTCGGTTCGTGCGCAAGGCCTTCAACGGCAAGTTCGTGCACGAAGTCGAAATCGAAAACGCCTCACCGTGTATGGCGACGGTCGACAAGGGTGCGTCGGAGCCCGTTTCCGGAAGCGCCCAAGGCGCGGTGCGCAAAATCGACGCCGGCGTTCAGGAATCGGATCTCAAAGCAAGATTCGTGGAGATCAAGAAAGGTGAACCGGGAGGAGTCGACCTGACCCAGGCTCAGATCATTGTCTCGGGTGGGCGCGGCCTCGGTGGCGCCGACAAGCTCGACGTCGTCAAAGAGCTCGCCGAAGCCTTGGGTGGTCAGGTGGGCGCTTCTCGCGCTGTCACCGACGCCGGCTGGCTCCCCCACGAACATCAGATCGGAAGCAGCGGTGTGGTGGTCAACCCCAAGCTCTATGTCGCCGCCGGCATCTCGGGTGCGATCCAACACGTCGTGGGCATGAAAGGCTCGGGCTACATCGTCGCGATTAATAAAGACCCCGACGCTCCCATCTTCGGCGTGGCCGACGTCGGCGTCGTGGGAGATCTCTTCGAGTTCCTGCCCGCTCTCACCAAAGCGGTGAAAGAAGCTAAAAGCTAAGCCTCCAGACTGTTAGCACCCTCACAGTCGGCTGTACCGGCCCATCCTACTCTTGGCGCGCAACCTTTGCGCGGCGGCAACCGGTTTGCTAGGCTCTATCGGGCTGAGAGTAGGCGGCTCCGCCACCCTGTGAGCTCTGGCTGGGAATTGGCCTTCCCATCGAGAGTAATGCGTCTAAAATTCGCCTGCTTCGATATCGGTCATGTTCATTGGATCTCGGCTTGAAACAACCGTTTAAACCACAATAGAAAGGATCTCAAAGATGCCAACTGTAGACAAAGAGCTGCACAAAGATGGTGACTTCCTGGTCGATTACGAGGAAAAGGTCTTCGAAGATGTGAAGGCGGAACCCGGAGAAAAGGCCCTGGTCACGTTCCACACCATGGCCTTCGAGGGCTCTATTTCTATCGTTAATACTCTGTCTGCGACTCGCCTCCTTCGGAAGGGTTTCGAGACCTCCATCCTTCTGTACGGACCGGGCGTGACCATGGGTTTTCAGCGCGGCTTCCCGACCTTAGGCGATGAGGCGTTTCCCGGCCATCTCTTCGTGAACCAGCGCCTCAAGAAGTTCATGGATGAAGGTGGCAAGATCTACGGCTGCCGTTTCTCGACCCAGGCGCTCTACGGGCAGACGGAGAAGGCTTTCATAAAGGGGATCATCCCGATCAACCCGCTGGACGTGCTCGACATCATCCTCCTGCACAAGCGGGCCAATGCAGTGATCATCAACTCCTGGACAGTTTAGATCGATGTCCGAACAAAACCGCGTCAAGGCAGCGGCGATCCAGATCGCACCCGATCTCGAAAGTTGTGCCGGCACCGTGGAACGGGTTGTCTCCGCAGTCGCGGAGGCAGCCCGTCAAGGTGTCGAGATCGCGGTGTTCCCTGAGACGTTCGTCCCCTACTACCCGTACTTCTCTTTTGTCATGCCGCCGGTGCTCGCGGGCAAGGAGCACATGCGGCTCTATCAAGAGGCGGTCGAAGTACCGGGACCGGTGACCGAGACGTTCGCGGAAGCCGCCCGCCAGCACAACATGGTCCTGATCATCGGTGTCAACGAGAGAGATCACGGCACTCTGTACAATTGTCAGCTCATCTTTGATGCCGACGGCAGCCTCGTGCTCAAGCGAAGGAAGATCACGCCCTCCTATCACGAGCGTATGATCTGGGGACAAGGAGACGGCAGCGGTTTCGAAGTCGCGCAAACTCGCGTAGGACGCGTGGGCGCCCTCGCCTGCTGGGAGCACTACAACCCGCTCGCTCGATTCTCACTCATGGCGGCGCACGAGGAAATCCACTGCGCGCAATTCCCCGGCTCCATGGTCGGCCCCATCTTCGCCGAGCAAATGGAAGTGACTATCCGGCATCACGCACTCGAGTCGGGCTGCTTTGTGTTGAACGCAACCGGATGGTTGACCGAGGACCAAGTCGCCAGCATCACTCAGGATCCCAAGCTCCAAAAGACCCTACGGTCTGGATGCTGCACCGCGATCATCTCCCCCGAGGGGGCACATCTCTGCCCTCCGGTGAAGGAGGGCGAGGGGATGGCCATCGCCGAGCTCGATTTCTCGCTCATCACCAAGCGCAAGCGGATGCTCGATTCGGTTGGCCATTACGCACGCCCCGACCTGTTTCGACTGGAAATAGACCGCACCAAGCGGCGGCATATCTCCTCTGAGGAGAAGGCCAACCTGGAAGGCACGCATGACGATCCCGAGCGACTTGCAGTCGCTGATGATCACCCGGCGGCAGCAACTCGTCGCTGAGCTACAGTCGCAAGGCCTTCGGCTGCACGACCCGAAGGCGGGGGCGTCCAGCCGGCGGGGCGGCGCGGGCCCGTCCGATCACAAGGCCGTCACCGTAATGGGTACCACGGTGATGGTACCCGTCCATACCCACGGTGCCGGCGACTCCCCGTACTTCGCGAAACCTGTCCAACCTGTTCACCATCTCGAAACAAGAAGGCGTGGCGCCCGTTCTCGACGTCCTGGCCACCACCGTTTTGCAGAACTGCGTCCGTTATCCCGATGAGACCACCCGGTGTCAGTTTTGCGCCATTGGGGAGTCGCTCAGCGGCGGCCGGACCATCCCCAGAAAGTCGCCACCGCAGCTAGCCGAGGTCGCCGAAGCGGCCCAACGATTGGACGGCATCCAACATGTGGTCTTGACGACGGGCACGCCGCCTACCCCCGATCGGGGAGCCGCTATCCTAGTGGAGTCCGCGGCCGCGATCACCGAGAGGACCCAACTGCCGATACAGGCTCAATGCGAACCGCCGGCGAGCTTCGATTGGTTCCCTCGGTTGCGCACGGCGGGAGTCGTCTCGCTGGGGATGCACCTAGAAGCTTTCGACCCCGAGGTACGCGCGCGGATCATGCCTGGAAAAGCCGAAGTATCGATCGACTACTACATGGAGGCGTACCGGGAGGCGGTCGGTGTCTTCGGTCGTGGCCAGGTCAGCACGTATCTCCTCGCTGGACTAGGCGATTCGAAGGACACACTGCTCGAAGGTTGCCGCGAGTTGATCGCGCTCGGAGTCTATCCGTTCGTCGTCCCCTTCGTCCCCATCACCGGCACCCCACTGGAGAACCATAACCCTCCCACCGCTACCTTCATGCAATCGATTCTTCAGCCTCTTGGACAAATGTTGAAGAAAGCGGGGCTCACATCGGAGGAGGTCAAGGCAGGCTGCGGCAAGTGCGGCGCGTGTTCTCCCCTTTCAACCTTTGAGCACTAGAAAGGCTGGAACCATGAGCGACTTGGAATTTCCGATCTCAGTTGGCGAATTTCAACCGAAGGACTTCCTGTTCAAGATCGCCCAAACCCGGAGGGAGCTCGAGGGGTTTTGGGAGCTCCGCCGGTCGGTTTTCTGCGAAGAACAGAAGCTCTTCAAGGACTCCGATCGGGACGAGCACGATCGCAACATCATTCCCATCGTCTGCGTGACTTTGTTGATGGGCATGCCGGATCAAGTGGTGGGTGTCGTTCGCATCGATGAGCGCGAGCCCGGAGTTTGGTGGGGCAGCCGACTCGGCGTCCACCGCGACTTCCGCCATGTCCGACGTCTGAGCTCGAGCGTTCCCACTCGCAACCGTCAGCCGAGCTTCTATGCACGGAAATCCATCGGTGCAGGGCTCATCTACAAAGCGGTTTCCACAGCCCATGCATTGGGATGCAAGAAGTTCCTTGCCACCGTGCAGCATCAAAATGCTCCATTCTTTCGGCGTTTGCACTGGACACCTTTGGGAGAGATCGAGCTCCACGGTATGCCCCACGTGAAGATGGAGGCCGAGCTCGAGCACTACCCACCGGCGGAGCACGACACGGCCCGACCATCCTTTGCAGCGTAGGACCCGTGTCACGATTGGATGAAGTCTTTGCTTTTCTACGGGGCTCCCTCGCCGTCCGCGACAAGATCGAGATCCGACGTGCCTACGCTCCGGCGTTGGACACCGGAGGATTTACCGCGCTTGGCGACGACTGCGCCGCCATTCCCGACGAGAACGGTGGCTATCTCCTATTGGCTGCGGAAGGTCTCCTTCAGAGCTTCGTCGATGATGACCCCTGGTTTGCGGGGTACAGCGCCGTCATGGTGAATATCAGTGACGTGTGTGCGATGGGCGGGCGGCCGACTGCGATCGTCAACGTGCTTTGGTCTCCAGACTACGAGCCGACGCAGCCTGTATGGGAAGGGATGCAGGCGGCGGCGAAAGCATACCGGGTCCCTATCGTTGGCGGCCATACGACGCTCACCCATCAGGCGGATGATTCCGTATACCTGGCCGCTGCCATTCTCGGTCGGGCGAGCACCCTGATGACGAGCTTCGACGCGCAACCCGGTGATGAGCTCCTCATGGTCGTGGATCTGAACGGGGCCTACCGAAGAGACAAACCCTTCTGGAACGCAAGCCTCACCACACCGCCTTCCAAGCTCCGAGAAGACATCGAGCTCTTGCCCCAAATCGCCGAGCGTGGTTGGTCTCGGGCGGCGAAAGATATCAGCAACGGGGGGATCATCGGCACTCTCATCATGCTGCTGGAGTGCTCGGGGGTAGGGGCCGAGATCGATTTGGAAGCTTTGCCAATGCCAGAAGGCGCCGATCTCGAAAAGTGGCTGCTTAGCTTTCCGAGCTTCGGCTTCCTGCTGAGCGTCGCACCGCACAACCGGGCGGACGTGATTGAACATTTTTCGCGGCGCGACATCGCTTGCCGGTTCGTGGGCGAAGTCACTGAAGGAACGACTCTCGAGCTTCGGCTCGGCAACGAATCTCGAGCCTTTTGGCGCGCCGAAGCGAGAACGGAGGGGGAATGCCTGAAGTCTATTTCCACATCCAGTGGCCGGACGGAGAAGTAACGAGATGCTACTCGCCCTCGACGATTATTCGCGAGTACTTTCAGACCGGGGCCACTTTGACCATTGAGGAGCTGGCCGCGCGAAGCTCAGAGGCTCTTGCCCAGGCTAGTGCCAGAGTGCGGGACAAGTTCGGTTTCGATTGTACGAGTGCCTCATCCCAGCTTCGAGACATCCTCTCCCGCGCTCGCAGCTTCCTTCCGGAAGACCAAGTCAAGATCGTGAGCGTGGATTGAGAATTAGGTATCCGACCAACCAATACGAATATCGCAAAGCAGGACCATAGAAATGCTATCTCTAAAACAATTTGTGACCCGCATTGGGGCGGGCGCATCGTTGATCATCCTGTTGGCGCTACCCGCGAACGCACGATGGACCACCGACGAAGCGGCTAAGCTGATCGAGGCAGCAGAGAGCAAGGGGACGGAATAAGGTGCCATTGGCGGTTTGGGCTGTGCCCTGCACGGGCACAGCCTGAACTGCCAGGCGAAAGGATTCGAGCGTGAACTACGATGTCATCACCGTTGGCGGAGGACTAGCCGGGTGTTCCCTCGCCTTCTCGCTGGCACAGAAGGGACTGCGTGTCCTCGTCCTCGAACGAGAGAAAGAGTTCAGGGACCGCGTCCGAGGCGAGGGCATGCTTCCCTGGGGTGTCAACGAAGCCCGGGACTTGGGAATCTACGATCTGCTAACCGAATCCTGCGGGCACGCGGTCCGCTATTGGACTTCCCATTCGCGGACCAGCAAGCCGCGTGACCTCGTCGCGACGACGCCGCGAGGATCGCATTGTCTCAACTTCTATCATCCCGAAATGCAGGAAGTCATGCTCCAGGCGGCCGCAGATGCGGGCGCCGAGGTGCGCCGAGGGATCAAAGTACGAGGCGTGGAACCGGGGAGTCCGCCCAAGATTTCGCTCGAGAACGGGGAAACCATCGAAGCTCGCCTGGTTGTGGGAGCCGACGGTCGCACCTCGAAAGTGCGGGAGTGGATTGGCCTCGAACGCAATCGAGATCCCGAACGCCTGATCACCGCCGGGGTCCTCTTGGACGGCGTAAAAGTCCCGGACGAGTCGATCCACATCTTTCTCGCTTCGAGCCTGGGCCAAGGAGCTTTGTGTTTTCCGCTTGGAGGGAAACGCCTGAGAACTTACTTCATTTATCGAAAACGGGGCGAACGGCAAGGCCTGAGTGGCTCGACGCAGGTGCCCCGTCTCATCGAGGCGTGCCGGAAGGTGGGAGTTCCCGATGGTTGGCTCGACGAGGCGGAGGCGATCGGTCCGCTGGCGGAATTCGATGGCGCCGATACCTGGGTCGAGCACCCCTACCGGGAAGGCGTCGTACTAATTGGCGACGCGGCCTCCACCAACGATCCCGCCTGGGGAAATGGGCTTTCGCTGACCCTGCGGGACGTCCGAGTCTTGAGGGACAAACTCCTCGCCGACGACGATTGGGGCCGTGCCGCTAGCGCTTACGCGGCCGAACAAGACAAGTACTTCGCCGCCCTTCGTAGGGTCACTCGCTGGCGTGCCGACCTCATGTACGAGGTGGGCCCCGAAGCCGAGGCACGAAGAGCTAAGGCCTTCCCTCTTTTCAAGGAAGACAGGACGCGCGTGCCCGACTATCTTGCCCTTGGCCCCGACTCTCCCAGCGATGAGACGGCCCGCCGAAGATATTTCTGCGAGGAATAAGGACTCTTTTTCCCATCGGCCCAAAACGACTCCCTCACAGTTCGGAGAGCATGAGTACCACCCGGAGACCGGGCTGGTTGTCCTCAAAAAGAAGCTCGGCATGGTGCAGCTCGGCGACCGCTGCGACCAAGCTCAAGCCCAGGCCCGCGCCGGGAGTGCTACGGCTGGCATCGACGCGATAGAACCGCTGAAGAACTTTTTCTCTCTCTTCTTGCGGTATGCCCGGTCCATCATCGGCAACGGCTAGCCGAGCTCGATCGTTCGATTCGGTCAAAGAGATCTCGATGTTGCCCCCGGCCGGCGTGTACTTGAGAGCGTTGTCGACGAGGTTGGCGAGCGCCTGAAACAACAGGTCCCGATCGCCGCGGACACTGATCCTTGGCTCCCGATGAACGTTCAATCGTTTGTCCGCTTCTTCGATAAGCGGTTGATAGAGGTCCACTACGTCGTCCACCAACCCCGATAGGTCCAGCCTTGTAAGCGCAGCGCGATGCTGCCCCGACTCGATACGAGCGATCCGCATCAGTGCCTTGAACGTCGAGAGCAAACCATCGGCGTCAGCGATCGCTCGCTCCACATCGCCCCTGGCCTTCTCACTGCTCTGTTCTTCACGAAGGATTTCGAGGCGGTTCCTCAATCGCGCTAGTGGCGTGCGGAGGTCGTGGGCGATGTTGTCCGAGACGCGGCGCACACCCTCGACGAGTTTTTCGAGCTCGTCGAGCATCCGGTTGAGCTTTGCGGTGAGCTCTCCGATGTCATCGTCCGTCGTGTCTGCGGGAACGCGGCGCGAAAGGTCACCCGCCATAACTTCGCCGATCGCTTCATGTAGGAGGCCGATGCGGCGTATGCGGCTCCGGCTCACGAGGATTCCGCCAAGAAGGGCCAGCAACACGGTCAGTCCGAGCCCCCATCCCATGGTCCGAATGATGGCCGCCCGGATCTGTTGGAGCTCGTGCATGTCGCGGCCGACTAAGAGATAGAAATCACCACGAAGACGGAAGCGCTTTGCTCGAGCCCAATGAGGTTCCCCGGTCTTGTAACTCCCTAGCTCGAAGTCGAGCCAACCCTCCTCGTCGGGCTCCACCTGAGGCCATCGCGTGAGGTTGCCGACGAGCGGTGTGAGCTGGCGGTCGGCGAGCAGGTAGATCGAAGAGCCGGAAGGCTGTCGACCGAGCCTCTCTTGAATCAGAGCGTTCAAGCCGGCGAGTCCAGTGAGTCGGTAGCGCTCCGCCAACCCGCTGATCTCGGCCTCGATCGTCTCGTCGGCCTGCCGCAGCATGTAGCTCGCAGTGGAGTAATAAATGAAGGAGAGCAACAGGATCGCGGAGACTCCGACCAGCGCCATGTAAAGCAGCGCCAGGCGAAAAGCGGAGCTACGAAGTAGCTTCTTCGGATGCACGAAGGACATAGCCCGCACCGCGGACGGTGTGAATCAAGGGATAGTCGAATCCCCTATCGATCTTGCGCCGAAGACGGCTGACGTGAACGTCGATAACGTTGGTTTGTGGATCGAAGTGGTAGTCCCAGACTTTCTCTAGGAGCATGGTTCGCGTGACGACCTGGCCGGCATGGTGCATGAGGTGCTCGAGGAGCCGGAACTCCCTCGGCTGCAGCTCGATGGTTTGACCGGCGCGCCGAACTTGTCGGGTCAAGAGATCCATCTCCAAGTCGGCCACCTGAAGCCGAGTCTCCACCGCCTCGGCGTCGCCGCGACGGACTAGGGCTTCGAGCCGTGCGAGGAGCTCGGAGAAGGCAAAGGGTTTGACGAGGTAGTCGTCGCTCCCCTTTCGAAGTCCCTCGACGCGATCGTCGATCTCACCCAGCGCGCTGAGGACAAGGATGGGGGTTTTCTTCCCCGACGAGCGCAGTGTCTGGATAACTGAGAGGCCGTCGAGGCCCGGTAGCATGCGATCCACAACCAAGACATCGAAGGATTGCTCGAGCGCTAGGAACAGGCCTTCTTTGCCATCGGGCGCACCCTCGGCGGTGTGGCCCGCCTCGTTCAGACCACGAACGATGTAGTCCCTCGTGTCTTGATCGTCTTCGATTATGAGCACGCGCATGCCTGATAAGTCCAAATCGGCCCCTCACCCTACCCTCTCCCCGAATGGGAGAGGGTATAAAGGATGAGGAGCTTTGCTTAAGCTTATCTCGCCTGCTCAAGCAAATGGAACAGGCACGAACTGTCGAGCGTTGCCTCGAGCGACCTGAAGAAGGACGCTTGCGCGGTCATTGTCAGACGCTTTCTTGATCTCCTCGACCACATCGGCCGGACCGGACACTTCCTTCTGTCCCACCATGGTCACCACGTCACCCCTGCGCAGACCCACCTTGGCGGCGGGGCTTCCCGGCTTGACGTCGACGACGAGGGCACCCTCGATGCTCTCGTCCACACGATAGCGCTGACGCGTGGGGGGCGCCAGCTCGGCGAACGACAAACCCAGAGCTGCCTGCGCATCCGGCTGGGCTTCACCTCGAGCCACCACCGCCGCCTCCTCGGGACTGCGGCCCAAGTCGACAACCAAGTTCTCGCGATCGCCGGAGCGCCACAGCTCGATGGTGGATTTTTCCTCGGTACTCGCTGCCGCGACCCGACGCGTGAGGTCCTTGATGCTCTCGATGTCTTCGCCGTTGAAGCCGAGGATGACGTCACCGGCCCGGAGGCCCGCCTTCTCGGCCGGGCTACCGTCAACGACGCTGGCTACCAGCGCGCCCTTTGACTCATCGAGTCCCAGACCTTCGGCGATCTCTTCGGTCACCGCCTGGATCTGAACTCCGAGCCAAGCTCGCTCCACACGACCCGACGTCTTGAGCTGCTCGATGATGGGGGTCGCCTGCTGGGCCGGAATCGCAAAGCCGATGCCGACGTTGCCGCCGTTCGGCGAGTAGATGGCGGTGTTGACACCGATCACACGGCCGGAAAGGTCGAAGAGCGGTCCGCCGGAGTTGCCTTGGTTGATGGGCGCGTCCACCTGAAGAAAATCATCGAAGGGACCGGACTGGATGTCTCGGCCGCGTGCGGAAACGATCCCCGTGGTAGCGGTACCGCCCAATCCAAACGGATTGCCGATGGCGATGACCCAATCACCGATGCGAGTCGAATCGGAATCACCGAAACGCGCAAATGGAAGCGGCTCGTCGGCCTCGATCTTGAGCAGCGCCAGATCGGTCTTGGCATCGCTGCCCACCAGTTCCGCATCGTAACGCTCCCCATCGTTCAAGATGACCTGAATCTTCTCCGCCCGTTCGATGACGTGATGGTTGGTCACCACGTGTCCGTCCTCACTAACGATGAAACCGGAACCCATCCCTCGGACGGGAGCCGCACCGGCCTGGGATTTCTGGAAGGACTGCCGCTCGAAGAACCGTCGCAAGAACTCCTCGAAGGGCATGTCGCGTGGTGAAGGGTGCCCCGGCGTGGGCTCGGAATAAGAGTGAGCCATGGTGCCAGTAATGGAGATGTTGACCACGGCCGGCTTCACGGCGTCGATGACGTCCGCGAAAGTAGCGGGTGCGCCCGACGGCGGTAGGATCTTTTGATCGACCGGAGGGCCAGCGCTTGCCTCCGGGAGCTGTCCCCATTGCCAGATTCCAATGGCGGCCGACAGAGCCAGCGCGCCGAGTGCCATTCTCAGGAATCGCCCGGATCTCCCGTCGACCCTGTTTCCCGTAACCGTCATTCTGACCTCCTGAGTTTGTGTGATGGGTGCGCCCCGAGGGGCGCACCCGCGGCCGACTGCTTATTGCCCGTCCTCTTGTTGTATCGACCTGAGGCCAGTGTAGAGAAAGCCGCATTACGAGCCTCTTTCCGCAACATGAACTTTTTGTCATGTTCGGTGAGGCGAGGAGGTCAGGAGGTCAGGGGATCCCCGACTGGCGCGAGAATCCGTTACTTCTGCTGGGCGCGTCTCTTGGGAGGCGGATTTTCGAGCAGGTCGACGACTGCGGAATGGCCTTTTTGACGGGCGAAGCTCTCTGCGGTGTCGCCGTCTTTGTCCTTGAGGTCCGCATCGGCTCCGTAGACGAGAAGCAGGCGGACCACTTCCAACTGGCCCTCGGCCGCGGCGGTCATCAACGCCGTGAAGCCTTCCAGCTCCCCCTGGACATTGACCTCGGCTCCCTTCTTCAAGAGGAGCTCTACCGTCCCCGAAAAGGGACCACTGGATGCATACATGAGCGCGGTCCGACCATGTTGGTCCTTCGCGTCGAGCTTAGCGCCCTTCTCCAAGAGGTATGCGATCACTGGGGTGTGCCCATTGAAAGCGGCCCACATCAGGGGTGTGTGTTTCTCGGCGTCGGCCGCATCCACGGCCGTGCCTTCCGAGACCAGACGTCTGACCTCTCCGAGGTTACCGGCGTAGGCAAATTCCATGAGGGCTTGCTCCGCGTTCGTCAGGGGTGACGTTCGTCAGGGGTGGGGCCTGAGCTGCGATGGACGCGGCGACGATTGAGATTAGGGCTGCTAGCACCAAGACCTCATCGTGCCATGACCGTACCTAATGCGCGTCGCATCTGCAAGCCGTCTCGAATCGCTCGCTCCCCACGGCGTGCAGACCTCCGCCTGATCTTGGGTTAGCCACGCACGGACCTGCGCCTCACCTGCGAGGACTAGCTACCCATGATGTAGAAACCGTGGACCTTGCCTGTGGATTCGACCGAACTCATCTTGTACCGAGAAAGGTCCTCTCGGTACCACCGTGCTGGCTCCATTGTGAAGTCCCCTACTCAGAGAAAGGGTTTTCGATCGTCATCCCTTGAATGTGCTGCCCTGGAGAAAAGTCCTCGCTCATGAGGACCGCCGCTCCTGCTTGCAGCGCGGCATGAACAATCAATGAATCCCAGAAGGAATACTTATAGCGCTCGAGCAACTCGAAGGCTCCAAGGATGGAATTTCCGTCGTTGACGACAACTTCCCAGTTGAGAAGGTCAGCCACAACCTTCTGAGCAGTGGCCGTGTCCATCGGCTTTGGCAGCTTTCGCGTCACGGACACAAAAAATTCCTGTAGCACCTGGGTGCTGAGCACGCCACGGCGACCCGTCCACTGGTCAGCCACTATTCCGCGCGCCAAGTCGTGTTTGGTCCCAGCGGAGGTGTCGTGTGCGTAGACCAGGACATTGGTATCGAGGAAGACCTTACCTTCGGTCATGAAGCTCTTCCCGAGAAACGGCTAGCTCGCCGTTTGACCCCAGATCGAGGCCAAGCTCCAGAAGTTTGAGGTGGCGTCTTCTGGCCTTCTCGTAATCCGCGCTCTGGTTTATACGGCGTTCGAGGGCTTCCCGCATCAATTCGCTTAAGGATTTGTCCTGCTGAGCTGCCACGACCTTGGCCTTTTTGAGCAAGGGTTTGGGCAGCGACAGCGTTACATTTTGACGTTCCATGACCTCCCCTTGATCACGTGTTTAGGTGCATCACATGTTTATGTGTATCACATATTTACGTGCTGGGCAAGCGCAGGAACGGGGAATCCGCTTCCGTCCGACACGGGACTGAGTCGGACTCGCGGCGCGCCGCTTATGCGGCGGGGAGGGAGCTACTGGGAATCAGAGAGCAACTTGCAGCCGAATCTGGAATATCCAGACCGGGTCCGCGCCCTCGAGATCGGCGCGGATCACGTTGAAGTAGGTCCGTGTGTTATTCGTCCGGTGTGTGAAACCTAGCGCTTGCGGATGCGAGTCAAACGAACCGGCTCGCTGCCGAAGTTCTCGATGACCAGCTGTTTCGTTTCGTTGTTGAGGTCGAGCCGCACGCCCATGGCGAGCTGTCCCTCGCCTTCACCCTTCGCATCCACATCCATGACGATGAGGGTCAGGTCGTACTCGTTGAACCGAGGGCGGTGCATGGCCTCCGCAAAGCTGATCGGCCTGTCCAGCGCAAGGATGATCCGGCGTTTGCCTTCGCCCAAATCGACCTGACGCGAGTAGCGCAGACGCTCGCTCGGGAAAGTCGAACGGGATGCGGTGCCACGTCCGCGCGGACGAGCCCAACCGGTTTCTTCCTGCTTCTGCAAAGCCTTTACGAGTCCTTCTTGTCCATTCTCGACGAGTTGCGCGAAAAGGGCCTCTCGTTCTTCCTCGGTCGTCCACCGCGTGATGTTCATCTGGAGCGTCATGCTCGTACCGGGCGGAATGACCGGAGGGTTCGACGTCCCCATCGCGACCGCGAAGGCCTCATACGTTTCCTTGAACTCCTCCTCGCCACCGGTGAAGGCAACATTGGACGATGTCAGCAGTAAGATAACAACAGCAGCGGTTCCAAGACCTAATCGTTTCAACATGGTTGTCTCCTTGTCTTACTCTAGTCCTTGGCCGACGACCAGTGCTTCACGGACGTCACTTCGATGCGAATGATCAGGCGACTGTCGATCGCCATAGAGCGGTACTGGACGTACTTGCCACGCAAGAGATCGACCGCCTTCGAGTGCTCGTTTGCGTAGCGACCGCCTGGCTCGATGGCCTCGGCCGACCCACGCACGAGAACGTAGCCTAGCTGCGACCAGTCCTCCGAATAGTCGTCTATCAAGAGCGAGACTCTAGGGTTAGCCTCGATGTTTCGGAGACGCTTGAGACGCCCCCACGAAACGGTCTTGGGTTTTTCATCGATGGCGGAATAGAAGCGCTTGGCCTCGAAAACGTAACAAATGGGGATGACCGTCGGCTGACCATCGGCGTCGACGGTGGCGAGTCGAGCTACGCGATGGGAGTGGATGAATTTTCGCGTGCGTTCGTCGATCTGCAGTGCTGCCTCTGTGGTCAAAGGACCCTCACCCTCCCCTCTCCCCAGAGGGGAGAGGGGAACATCGGTTAGAGTTTTCCCCTCGCTTCTTGCACACGGTCGCGGTCGAGATCGCCGTCTCCCCAGAATTCAACGAACCGACGGTAATATTTGCGCGCCTCTTCCATCTCCCCGCGTTCTTCCTGAATCTTCCCGAGTAAGTAGAAGCTCCGGACATAGCGGATCGGCCAGCGAATATGCTCGGTCGTGCTTTCGGTGATCCGCCCGAGCCACTCTGCGGCCTTCTCTTCGTCTCCCGCCGCCAGATGCGCCGAAGCAAGACTGAACCAGATCGGAACATGTTGATCTAATCCCGAGGGCTCGGGGTAGCCTCGCAGGGCCAGCATCGACTGGGCTTCCTCTAGCTTTTCGATCGCGAGGCTCGTGTCGCCGCGGGCGAGGGCCATCTCGCCGGCTAGGTGCACATGCCTCCTCTTCTCGTTGTGGCTCGGAATCATGTCTACCTTGATTCGAAGCTCCTCCGCCAGCCTTTCCGCTTCCTCCCAGCGCTCCAATTTGATATTTGCCCACGCGGATTGCCACAGCCCTCGCCAAGCCGCACGTCGGGCGCCACCCTCCCGCTCGGCTTTCCTTGCTAGTTCCAAAGCTTCTGCCGGACGCTCCGTCTGGGAGAGAACATTCGCGGTGACCCAGAGCGAACTCGCGCCGAGCGAACCCGACCCTTGAAAAATGTCAGACGCTGCCGCGAGGTTCTCGAGGGTTCGGCTCGAACGACCACGGAACAGTTGAGCGTTAGCCAGCTCCATGGCACCTAGCCACTTCCAGAACGGATCGGACCGATCCGCGATCCTCTGCGCCGCGGCCTCGGCTTCGTCGCGCCGAGCGAACCCGACCCTTGAAAAATGTCAGACGCTGCCGCGAGGTTCTCGAGGGTTCGGCTCGAACGACCACGGAACAGTTGAGCGTTAGCCAGCTCCATGGCACCTAGCCACTTCCAGAACGGATCGGACCGATCCGCGATCCTCTGCGCCGCGGCCTCGGCTTCGTCCCAATTCTCTTTGAGAACGAACGCCTCCCAGCGACCCTCATCGACCCAAGCGTCTTCCGGATCGAGCGATTCCGCCATCTGAAAAGCCGAGAGCGCCTCGTCGAGACGTCCCCACCGGACGAAGTGTTTTCCGAGGTCGGTGTGGCCGGCCGCGATCTCCGGGTTACGCTGGATGAACTCGTCTAACACCACATAACCCTTCTCGAACTCGCCCTTCGCGGAATAGCACTCGGCCAAATTGCTGTACGTGGCAGAAAATGGAAAGGCCCGCCGGACCAGGTCCTGGTAATGCGTGATGGCGTCATCGAATCGCTCGAGGTTCTGGTAAGAAAAAGCCAGATTGTGCCGGGCCGAACCGTGATCAGGATACAGCTCCACCCCCTTCTTGAAGGCGTCGATGGCCCGGCCGTACTCGCCATAGTTCCTCCAGTGGTAGTGCCCTTCGATGTAGTAGCGCTCCCGGGCGGTGAGTCGATCGACATGCCGATAGGCTCTTTCCCGGTACTCATCGGCCTCTTTCAGGTGCCCGAGATTGGAATGAAGCGCCGCGAGCTTGCCAAGGGCCATCGCGAACTCGGGATCCAGCTCCACCGCCTTCTCGAAGAAGGGAATGGCTTCCTCTTGCTTCATCCGTTCGAACAGGTTGATGCCTTCCGCATACTGGCGATAGGCCTCGATGGAGGACGTGGTGACGTCTTTGAGGTCGCGATCCAGCGTCGCGTCGGCCGCCTCGGGGACCGCGAACCGATCCTTGATACGGCGGGTCAGGTCGTCGACCATGGGAAAGATGCTGGATTCACCGACCCCCTCGACTTTTTCCGTCGTCAGTACCTTGCCGCTCTCGACTTCCTGGAGTCTCACGCTAATGCGAATGTTCTCTCCCGCTTTGACGAAGCTTCCCAGAAGTACGCTGTCGACACCGCCCCGCTCCGCGACTTCGCGATCGAGCTTCACGTCGATCGCGCGGTAGACCACACCCATGCCCCCGCGGCTAAGTTCTTCCAAGATCTTGTAGTGGGAGAGTGTGCGGCCGATCATGGCGTGGCCCTCACCCGGCGTCTGGCCGCGTTGAAAGCAGCACGGCACCTTTTGACGCCGAACTCTTCCCATAGGGAAATGGAGTAACGGAAGAAGAGACCATTTGTCGGGGCATTCTATGGTGCCGAGTCGGCCTGTTCAAGGCGACGCCCGGGTTAGGACCGTGACCCAGTTGAGCGGGCGGGCGAACCGAACTATTCTTTCGATCGGAAAAGCGCCATGGGCCAGACAACCGTCACCGTCGTCATCCCCACCTACAACCGGAAGGGCCTGCTTCCCCGGGCGCTGGCGTCGGTAGCCCGCCAAATCCGCCTACCCGAAGAAGTCATCGTTGTCGATGACGGCTCGACCGACGATACCGAGGGACTCATCCGGCGACAGTTCCCCGACGTCCGATATCTCCAGCAGGAGAACCGAGGCGTCTCGGCGGCACGGAACCGAGGAATCCGAGAGGCAAAGGGAGAGTGGGTGGCTTTCTTGGACTCGGATGACGAGTGGCTCCCGGAGAAGCTGGAGCGTCAACTCGATGCGCTTCGCGAGGACTCCGAATTCTTGCTCTGCCACACGAACGAGATCTGGATACGTCGCGGTAAGCGAGTAAACCCGATGAAAAAGCACACCAAGTTTGGCGGGTTCATCTTTAAGAACTGTCTGCCGCTCTGTGTCATCTCTCCCTCGTCGGTCCTTGTCCATCGCAGCCTGTTCGAGCGGGTCGGTCTCTTCGATGAATCCTTGCCGACCTGCGAGGACTATGACCTCTGGCTTCGCATCACGTCGATATTACCGGTTCTGTACCTGGAGGAGCCCCTCATCATGAAATACGGAGGACACGCCGATCAGCTCTCCCATCGCCATTGGGGCATGGATCGATTTCGCATCCGCGCCCTGGAGAAAGTGATCGATTCCGAGGCGCTATCCGGCGAGGATCGACGGGCTGCGGCAAAGATGTTGATCGAAAAGATTGACATTTATCTAGCGGGCGCACGCAAGCGCGGCAAAGAGAATGACACCGACGGCTACACAAGCAAACGAGACCATTATGCAAGCCTTCTGGACGTGAGCGTGGCCTCATGATTCGGCTCGTGATCGCTCTACCGTCAGAGGCGAAACCGCTCCTTTCTCACTACCAGCTCAAAGCCGTCGAAGACTCCCGCGGCTTCAAGATCTATCAGAAAAACGATATGGCGCTCGTCGTCTCTGGTGTCGGCAAGTCCGCCGCAGCGGCGGCCACCGCCTACCTCCAGGCCATGACGGGCAACGAGCCCGATCGGGCGTGGATCAATATCGGCATGGGCGGACACCGAGAGCTCGCGTTGGGTGAAGGCATCTTGGCGGAACGAGTCATGGACCTAGCAAGCGGCCAGACCTGGTACCCCCCTCCGGTTTTGGATGTATCGTCGTCGCGAGCCTCGGTGCTGACGGTGGACAAAGTGGAAGAAGACTTCGAGGCCCATTGGGTCTTCGAAATGGAAGCAGCGGGATTCTGTGAGTCGGCCAATCGCTTCGCCACTGCCGAGTTGGTGCAGTGCTTCAAGATCGTTTCCGACAATCGAAGCGTCCCGCCCCGCTGGATGTCGACACGGCAGGTCGACGAGCTCATAGAGGCCCGCCTCCCCGAAATCGATGCCGTTGTGGAGGCCACTGCTGCCCTGGCACGCGAAATGGCCGCCCTGAGCGATGCGCCACCCGGGCTAGATGCGGTTCTCGAGCGGTGGCATTTCACGGTGTCGGAACGGCGCCGGCTTCTGAGGCTTCTAAGGCGCTGGCACATTCTCGCTCCGGAAACCCGTATCTTCGACCAAGAGCTCAAGCAGCGAAGGACGAGCAAGGAAGTCCTTGGCCACATCCAAGCTCGCATCGAAGCACTTCCAGTGAGCCTCACCTAAAGGAATCGTGATCCAAACGCTTTACATCGAGGAAGAAGTCTCGGAGCATCCGCGAACCAAAGAGGTCTGCGCTCGATTTCCAGGCGCGGCACGCATTCCCATCACGCGCTACGGTGAGGTGTTCAATCGCAAGGGACAAAACTTCCGCCTACAGAAGAAGCGGCCGGCTCTGATCTTGGCCAAGAAGTACGGCCATTTTGTGCTTCCCGCTCCCGACGGCTACGGCGTAGGTGGTCGGCGGAATTTTTATTTCTCACACATGCTGAACTGCCTCTATGACTGCCGCTATTGTTTTCTGCAAGGTATGTACCGCTCGGCCCACTACGTACTGTTCGTGAACTACGAAGAATTCGAGCAGGCGATGGCGACCACGCTGAGGGAGGCTCCGAACACGGAGACATACTTCTTTTCCGGATACGATTGCGACAGCTTAGCGCTGGAGTCGGTCACTCGCTTCTTCGAAAGCTTCTATTCCTTTTTCGCAGAGAACGACCGAGCGTGGTTCGAGCTTCGCACGAAGAGCGCTCAAATGAAACCGCTTCTCGCCGCGAAACCGCTGCCAAATGTCATTGTGGCCTTCAGTTTCACGCCGGAACCGACCGGCCGCATCCTAGAGCACGGTGTACCGCCCCTCGCGCAACGCCTGGACGCCATCAAGGCTCTCGAAGACAAGGGCTGGAACGTCGGCCTACGCTTCGACCCCATGATCTACACCGACGATTATCACGACCGGTACCGGCGTCTCTTCGCCGATGTGTTCGGTCGGGTGCGAACCGATCGCCTCCACTCCGTGAGCCTGGGGCCCTTTCGTTTGCCGCGACCTTACTTCGATCAAATGTCGCGACTCTACCCGGACGAACGCTTGTTTGCCGGGCCACTGGTAACGAGAGGCAGGATGGTATCGTACCGGAAGGACAAGGAAGAGGAGATGGTGAGTTTCTGCACGCGGGAGCTCATGCCTTACATCTCCGAAGAAATATTCTTCCCCACGGAGATGATGGAGACGGCTACCGGGTGAACCAAGGACCAAGGAAGATTCTGGTGACCGGCGCGAGCGCCGGTATCGGCGCCGCGATATGCCGCCGCCTCTTAGCCGACGGTCATCAGGTCGTGGGCGTAGCACGAGATTTCAGCAAGTTCGGACCTGCGGACGACCGATTCCACTCTGCAGCTATCGATCTGTCGGAGCTGGATTCCCTTCCCGGGCGGCTTAAAGACCTGGCGCGCCAACACGAGGATGTGGACGCCGTCGTTTGCAACGCCGGGCGCGGGCAGTTCGGCTCCTTGGAGGAATTCTCCTATCCACAAATCCGCTCGCTGGTCGACCTCAACTTCACGAGTCAGGCTTATGTCGCGCGCACGTTCCTCCCCAAGATGAAAGAGCGGGTAGGGGGAGACATCCTATTCATCGGTTCGGAGGCCGCGCTCAGCGGAGGACGAAGGGGAGCCGTTTACTCCGCCAGCAAATGGGCTCTTCGCGGATTCGCGCAAACGCTACGGGACGAGTGTGCCCGAAAAGGCGTGCGAGTCGCGGTCATCAATCCAGGAATGGTGAGAACGACGTTTTTCGAAGACCTGCATTTTGCTCCGGGAGACGAAGAGGCGAATGCCCTGCTGCCCGAGGAGATCGCCGAGACCGTCGCGTTCGTGCTCTCTTCGCGACGAGGGGCGGTCTTCGATGAAATCAATCTTTCCCCGCTCAAGAAAGTCCTGAAGTTCAAGGACGGAAAGGACTAGTTTCTCGCCATGCGATATCAATTTTTGATCGACACTTATAGAACCGAGATCGCAAAGGTCCTGAGCGGCTGGGCGATGTTCGACGACGACGATCTGTACCAACGACCTCACCCTTCCGACAAACGCGGCCGCAACTTTTTAGAGCACATGGTTCACCAGAGCATGAGCGAGAACCTTTGGTTCAAGACCATGCTCGGGATCTCGGTCACCGAGAATCCCCTTCCCCCCGAGGAGACGCGCCTATCCTTTATGAAGCACTACGCCGAGAACGCGTCCAAGAGGTTAGCCGCTCTCGAGCAAAAGGACGAGGCCTGGTGGGAAGAGATGGTGGACTTTTTCGAGGTGAAGCGATCACGAGCCTGGGTAATGACCAGGCGCATCGCTCACACCTCTCATCATCGCGGTCAGCAAACCACGCTACTACGCATGGTCAATCATGACCTCCACAGCACCTACGGCCCGAGCGCTGACACCGGTGGGCTGATGGCGAACAAGGCACCCGTTATCTATGCGTATCCCAACGTCGAGAGGCTTCTCGAGGAAGAGTCCGGGGGCCGTAAGAAGACCGCGCTTCCTGGGCCGGGAGACAAACCACCCACGGAGCGGCCCGCGAGCTGACACCCTTGCAAGGTCGGCAGCGCCAGCAGATACAAGCTGCGGCGCTCGCATTGTTGACTCTGCTGTTTCACGTACTGACCGCCAAGGGATATGGATATTTTCGCGATGAGCTCTACTACGTGGCCTGCTCCGAGCACTTGGCGCTTGGCTATGTGGATCACCCGCCGCTCATCGCACTCGTAACCTGGCTCGGCCGGGCGGTTCTTGGCGACTCCATTTATGCGCTGCGATTCTTCCCCGCAGTGTGCGCCGCCGGTACGGTCTACCTGACGGCATGCATCGCCCGCGATCTCGATGGCGGTCGGTTCGCCCAATCGGTAGCGGCAATCGCGGTGGCATTGGCGCCGGTTTATCTCAGCTTATTCACCATCTTGTCGATGAACGCCTTGGACGTCTTTCTATGGACCGTGGCTCTGTGGATCGTGACCCACATTCTGAAGACCGGGGATCTTCGTGGGTGGCTCGCGTTTGGCCTGGTTGCCGGATTCGGACTCCAAAACAAACTGAGTTTCCTCTTCCTTGGGTTCGGTGTCGTCGTTGGCCTTCTCATCTCCCGCGACTGGCGTCACTTTACTAGTCCGTGGTTATGGCTGGCTGGATTGCTAGCACTCGGTATTTTTTCACCACACATTGGGTGGCAGGCCGCCAACGGCTGGCCGACTCTCGAGTTCATGGAGAACGCGCGGCTTTATAAAAACCTGCCGCTGTCTCCATTAGCCTTCCTAACAGCGCAAGCGGAGATGATGAACGTCGTCGCTCTGCCACTGTGGCTGGCGGGTCTCGGCTTTTACTTCTTTGCGCGGGATGGGCGCTCGTACCGAGCGTTTGGCTGGATGTATCTCGCCGTGCTTTTGGTCATGATGACCCAGCATGCCAAGGCCTACTATCTTGCTCCGATTTACCCCGTGTTTTTCGCCGCCGGAGCCATCGTCTTGGATCGCCTCGCATCACGTCACCGATTGGGTTGGCTCAGAATCGCCGCACCGGTGGTTCTGGTCCTCTCCGGACTCGTCTTCGCGCCGCTCTCAAAACCTCTTCTTCCCGTCGATTCCTACGTTGCCTATGCAACGGCGCTAGGCCAGGAGCCCGACACCGGAGAGCGCAAGGAACTAGCGCGACTCCCACAATTCTTCGCCGACATGCACGGTTGGCCCGAAATGGTCGCCACCGTCGCCGACGCCTACGGTAAGTTGCCACCAGCCGATCGGGAGCGAGCCTGTTTTTTCGGCATGAATTACGGCCAGGCCGGCGCAGTCGATTTCTTCGGTGCCGCGTATGGCCTTCCCAAGGCGATGTCAGGACACAACGCCTATTTTCTTTGGGGACCGGGTGAGTGTAGCGGAGAGGTCATCCTCGCCTTCGACGACGACAGCGACGCGCTCGACGCGCTATTTCATGAAGTGGAGCAAGTCGGCGTTTTCACTTGCGAGGACTGCATGCCTTACGAGAACAATCAAAAGCTGTGGGTGGGCCGTGGGCCCCGAGTCTCAATAGAAGATGCGTGGGAAAGAACCAAGAATTACGACTGAATCGGACCTGTTACCCAATGGGCAAATGTCAGGCGCTCGAATTTTCCCCACCGGATGGGGGTGTGCGGTCCGACTGAGTCCCGGTGAGGGCAGCAGAACTCGAGCAAGCGAGACAAAACGGTTGAGGGGTGTCTGCCGACGGGGGGCCTGGGTGTGAAGTGACACTCCGAGCGCCTCGTACCGGCGCATCGGACGACTTGTTGGCCGGTGATGGATTGCAGGAGGTTTTTCCTTTTTCGATAGGCGGCGCTCTCGATCGGTAGACCTTCCTGGGAGGCAGCGATCCCTGAGGCAAGAAGCGAGACAGCGCAGGCGGCGAGCAATCGAGGCATCTACCCCAACGTCTCCAGGAGCCCTGGCTCTTTTCGATGGTGGGTTGCTTGCTCGTAGGCGTACGCGATGCCGATCAGAATTGGTTCGCTCCACCTCCTTCCGAAGAAAGAGACCCCGACCGGCAAGCTGGAAACAAAACCCATTGGGATCGTGATGTCGGGATAGCCGGCGATCGCGGCCGGGCCTGCACTAGACCCGCCGCCGAGGCTGTCGCCAAGAATGTGGTCCGTGAGCCATCCTGGACCGCGAGTGGGGGCGACGATGGCGTCCAGGTTGTGCTCGTTCATCAGAGCGTCAATACCCTCCTCGCGGGTGTAGCGCTGGATGGTGCGGACGGCCGTCAAGTACTCCTCGTCTTCGAGGGACCCCGACTCTTCGGATTCGATGAGCCGCTCTTGTCCGAAGTACGGCATCTCTCGATCGCTGTTCTCGATGTTGAGCGCAATGAGCTCGGTCAAGCTCTTCACGGGCGCATCGGGCCCCAGGCTCTCGAAATAACGGTTGATCCCGTCTTTGAACTCGTAGTTGAGCACCGTCATCGGCAATTCCTCGAACACTGAACCGGTGTCCAGGTGGGGCAGGTTGGCCGGGTCCACGACGACGGCGCCCGCGGCCTTCATGTCCTCGACGGCTTTGTCGAAGAGAGCGAGGACGCGGTTGTCGAAGCCGGAAAAATTGCGGGCGACGCCGATGCGCGCGCCTTCGAGCCCGGCCGGGTCGAGAAACTGCGTGTAGTCGGTATGAAAGTTGCCTTCGCTCGCTGCGGTGGCGCTGTCGCGGGGGTCGACGCCCGTCACCGTACCGAGAAGCGCGGCCGCGTCCGCGAGCGTGCGCGTCATCGGGCCGGCGCTGTCCTGGGAGTGCGAGATCGGAATGATCCCGGAGCGGCTCCAGAGGCCCACGGTCGGTTTGATGCCGACGATGCCGTTGATCGACGAGGGGCACATGATGGATCCGCCCGTCTCCGTTCCGATCGTGAGCGCCGCGAGGTTCGCCGAAGCGGCGACGCCGGAGCCCGAGCTCGACCCGCACGGGTTTCGATCGAGAGCATAGGGATTGCGGCACTGCCCGCCGCGCGCGCTCCATCCGCTCGTCGCCTTCAGCCCGCGCCAGTAGGCCCACTCACTCATGTTGGCTTTGGCCAGGATGATGGCGCCCGCTTCGCGCAGCTTTTGTGCGACGAACGAATCTTGCGGTGGGATGGAGCCCTCGAGCGCGAGCGACCCGGCCGTCGTGGTCATCTGATCGTGCGTGTCGATATTGTCTTTGATGGCGACGGGGATTCCGTGAAGCGGGCCGCGGGGCCCGATCGACGCCCGTTCGGCATCCAGAGCGTCAGCAATCGAAAGGGCCTCCGGGTTGGTCTCGATGATCGACCGCAATTCCGGTCCCTGACGATCGAGCGCCTCGATGCGGGCGAGGTACGCTTCCGTAATGGAGCGCGCCGTCCATCGTCCCGAAGCCATGCCTTCTTGTAGCTCCGCGACGGTGACTTCGGAGAGCTCGAAAGGCTCGTTCCACGTCGCTGCCGCGTCGTCGGAGCCGTCCGGCGCTTGCGCGGGGTCGCATCCTATCGGCCCGGTGAGAAGTGTGGCGCTACCCAACGCCGTGTACCCAAGAAAACGTCTACGATTCATGACGGACTCCTCCTCCTCGGCGAAGCCTAGCATCAATTGGCTTCGATCCTCACCACCGCCTCGTCACAACCCGGGCAAAGAGTCGACTTGCCTTCCCGGTAGAGCCCGCGAACGACCGCGCTGGCTACTCGTATCCGGTGAAATCCTCACCCGGCTTGATGTTCGGGAACTCCTGCATGCTCTTCGCCTTCTCGTTGAGGATCGTTCTCATCGGCCCGTAGACCCACGAGTAGATGGCGAGTGGGGAATGCATCAAGTTGGTCACCTCTCCTGGATCGTTGGCGACGTCGTAGACCCGAGGGAACTGATAGGTCTGAGCGGGTGCCCAGAGGCTCTCGTACGTCTTGAGGTGAATCTTGAAGGTTCGCCATTTCACCGAAGCTAGTTCCGCTCCGATATAGCAGAGAACGTATTCCCGGTTGGATGTCTCCTGTTTGCCGAGAAGGAAGTCTGCCTGATTGACGCCGTCGATCGGTCGGTCGGTCGGTATCCGCGCTTCCTCACCGACCAGGTGAGCCAACGTCGGCATCCAATCCAGACTCGCGAAGACCGCATCGGACACGCGCCCCGCCTCGATGTATCCCGGCCATCGGACCATGCCCACCGTGCGCACGCCGCCTTCGTAGCCGGTGAAACCGCCCCGCCACGGTCCGTTCGACCCGCCGCCCATGCCGTCCGGAACGGTCCCGTTGTCCCCCGAGAGGATCACGATGGTGTCGTCCTCGATGCCGGACGCTTGTAGCTTGTCCAGAATGCGACCGACGTTGTAGTCGACCTCCATGAGGATGTCGCCGTAAATTCCCGTTCCGGACGCGTTGTCGAAATCGGGATGATGACCGTACGGCGGGTGTATCTGGGTCACAGCCATATAGAGAAAGAAGGACCGTCCCGCGCCTGCCTGCGCTTCGATAAAGGCTTCCGACCGCTCCACGATCTCTCGATCGATCGTTTTGCGGCTCTCCAGGTTGAATGGCCCTACCTTTGTGGAAGGTTTTCCGGAAACGCCTTCCCAGATGTAGGGCTGGGGAAAGACCTTGGGGTCGAACTGCGGAGTCGATGAGTAGCCGGCCTCGTCGCTGGAGTTCTTGATCCCGAACCACTCGTCGAAGCCCTGGTCGGTCGGAAGTCGACCCTCCACGTCGCCGAGATGCCATTTCCCGAAATGCGCGGTGGCGTAGCCGGCGTCGGAAAGCAACTCCGGTAGCGTGTACTCCCAGAGCGCCAGGCCGTACGGCATGCCGTACGTCACCTGGTGGGTCCCCGAACGAATCGGAAGCCGGCCGGTCATGATGGCCGAGCGAGTGGGTGTGCACTGCGTCTCCACGTTGAAGTTGGTGAGGCGCAGCCCTGTCTGGGCGAGAGCATCGATGCGCGGCGTCGGCACCGAGCCACCCTGGATGCGGATGTCGCCCCAGCCCCAGTTGTCGACGAGGATGTACACGATGTTGGGTTTGGACGCTTGAGCCGAGACAGTTGTCGCTAGCACCGCCAGAGCGGCAACAGTGATGGCAATCCGAGTTTTCATCCTACGTTCCCCCGAGCAAGTATTGGCTATCTGGAAATAACTGGCCCGACCATAGTGTCGGCCCTGATTTCCATATACCCCTCGAACCCCGAGCAGTCAAAAGCAAGAACTTGCACGCCGAAATCAGAGCCCCCAGGGGGCCGACCGCCTCGTCACGACCTGGGCTCGGCGAGAGGGGCGATGACTTTCATTGCCCCGCGAGCGCAAATCATGCCCGGAAATGATACACTCCGCTATCTTATCGAACTGTTATCCAAGGAGACCGAACCTCTATGTCCGTCGAAAAACCTGATTACCATGATGCCGACCTCGTTCTGCGGGTCTACGAAATGCGCCGGGAGGCCAAGTCTCGCGAGGCCCGCGACCTGTTGAACTTCGGGTTCTGGCCGAAGAGCTATGACGATGTCAAAGCCGTCCAGCAAGCCGATAATCCGATGAACTTTGCCTGGCGCCAGCTGAGCGCGTACTGGGAAATGGTGTTTTCGATGGGTCGAAATGGAATCGTTAACGCCGACTACCTGATAGAAAACAACGGAGAGGGCTTGTTCTTCTTCGCGAAGATAGCTCCTTACCTCGAAGACATCCGGCGTGACGGCTCTGCAAACGCATTCAAAAACGTTGAGTGGGCCACGACGGCAAGCGAAAACGGTCGGAATACGTTCGCCTACATTCAGGAGGTTATCAAAAAGCGCACCGAGTCCTATCAAAAGTGAGGTCCGGTCGCTGTCGTCGACCCGCCATGCATGGGCCGCATGGGCCGCAAGGACGAGGCGCCGGGTTCGGTGGCCTGAAGAACTCGACTAAAGGTTGGAGCGCGCTTCTTTGACCATCGCCACCAGCACCTTCCGGCAATCCCCAGCCGTCTTGACCTCACCGGGGAAGCCAATCCGCACCGAACGAACGCGTTCCGTCGTTTTGAGGCGAACGTGAAAGCCCAGCCGATCGACGGAAGTCATCTTGGCTTCGCTGGCTGTGATCTTCTTCATGTGTTTTGCGATGTCGAGCATGGCCGCCTCGTGGTCGGCGTTCATGTGCTCGATGATTCCACCGGCTGATTCCGCCAACGGATCCGACTCCGCTGCGGCGTAGTCGGAGGAGGTGACCCACCCCATGACGCCGAAACCGCCGACGAAGTAGAGCTCGATCACATCTAAGCGCCAGAAGGAGAAATCTTTGAAGTCGACGTAGTATTTGGCGTTCTCGTGGCGGGCAAGGTAAGTCTCTCGCGCTGATTCCAGGTCGGACTCGGGAACTTTGGTCGCCGAGCCGACGAGAGTGAGGCGGGCGGCTCCCAGCGGATCGGTCTGGGCCTCAGGGACGGTGATGAATAGACTGGCGCGAGCGTTCTTGGCCAGGTTCTGAGTATGCATGGCCATGCCGCTGATAAGGAAGATGGGGCGTCCCTTGGCGTCCAAGGCGAAGGGCATGGTAGAACCGAAGGGGAATCCTTCGACCTTGTTCGAATGCGTCGAGAGGACGCCCTGCCCATTCGTCGAGGCGATCGTCCGTGCGCGCTCGGCGTAGGAGGTCTCCGGAGCGGGGTTGATGTCCTCGGGTTCCGTCGTGTAGGAATGTTCTCGGGTCTTTGTTTCTTTAGTCACTTAGATTGTATTTTACTCCACATCCTTCACACATCGAAAACCGGTGTCCACATAACTGTTTGACTGGACATCACTGGTCCGTCTCGAGCAGCGCATCAATCCCGGCCTTCCGTCCCAGGAGTTCCCGCGCATCACCCTTCGTTCGTTGGGCACATCATTTATAGGATTCTTTTCCGAGCTCCGGTTGTAGTAATCTGCATCGAAGTAGTCGGCACACCATTCCCAAGCATTGCCGGACATGTCGTACAATCCGAAAGAGTTGGGCGCGAAGGAGCCCACAGGAGAGGAATAAAGTGTATCCGTCATCATATCCCTCGGTATAGGGCCAGTCTGTGACGACCTTTATTAGATTCTCGTCGGAGACATTGGCCGCGACTTCTGGCCCCAAGGGATCGTTGCCCCAAGCATACTTGTAACCTTTTGACCCACTGCGACAGGCGTATTCCCATTCGGCCTCGGTGGGCAAGCGTTTTCCAGCCCAGTGGGCGTAGGCGTTGGCATCGTTCCAGCTCAGATGCGTCACCGGATGTTTGTTTTCCTCTGCTTGGCGCAGATTACCCATTTCGTCGAACCTCCAGTTGATCCCCGGTCTCATCTCCCAGCCTTCTCCACCCCATGTATAACCGCCATCATTTTTCTCGGCATTAGTGACATAGTTTGTGGCATCCACAAATTTTCGAAATTCTTCTACCGTGACTTCATGGTAGCCATGTAAAACACATCCACTTCCACCTCATGAACGGGTTTCTCCATGTCTTGACCGTTGGCATCACCCATCATGAACGATCCGCCGGGAATTAAAACCATCCCGGGATGGTGGGTTTGTGATGTCTGACCAGTGGGCATGAGGGCCATTGCCGTGATACCTATCAACGCGGGTAAAAACAGTTTTGTCATTGTTGTATCTCCGTCATGACTAATACGGCGCCACGAAGGCATTGTTGGCACTTCGATCGCCGCCGAGCCCGTATGGATCGTCGTGATGGAACTGCAGTCCTCGGCGCTCGGGACATCGATCTCTTTACTAAGGATTCACAACAGTCGGCGCGCTCCCGCAGGGTACGGTTGGATACGTCCATCCCGGCCATGCCGCGAAACGTGGAGACCACGATCAGGTCGAGAGGCTCGGGCCTTTCCGCTTCGCGGAAGCCGCGAAAGCGCAGCATCGGTGGGGGCTCCTCGTAAAGCGGAAGGGCTTCATCGCTTCTCGGTGCAGTACGCAAACATTGGGAACGGGGCGTTTCAGTATCCGGAGTTCTCCGGGCTCGTAGTCCACGAGCTTGCGTCGGGTCTCCTTCACAGGGCTTCACGACAGCAACGTAACCAAAGCCGCCGGGATAGGACGCTCGTCCTCGATAGACGAGAGGCCGACGCCGTCTCATGGACAGGTCACGAGAGGATCGGTCACCACGCGAAAGTTCGCGCCCACCGCGGTAGAGAAGCCGTTGGTCAATGCGATGGTGGTGCCGGCCCGGAAGTGAACGGTTCCGCCCGATTGCGCCTGGAAGCCGCTCCCCGCTGTGATCGAACTCTCGGTCAGGAACGTCGCGTCGCTGGTGGAGTCGCCCGCCGTCAGGTTGATCGTCCCGGTAGAGCAGGAGGTGGGAGCGTTGATTAGGGTGTCCTCGGAATCGCCGTCGTTGGCCCCGACTGGATCGTTGTTGGACGAGGACACGCTCACGGAGTTGGCGATGGTGCCGCTCGCGCCCGTTCCCACCGCCACCGTCACCTGGAAGCTCCCGGAGGCGCCGGCGGCGATGGTCCCCAACGAACAGGTCGGAACGCCGTTGGGGTCGTTGGTACAACCATTCGTGGCGCTGAAGATCACGCTGCCGGGTAGTGTATCGTCAACGGTGACGTCCTCGGCCGCCGCTGGCCCGGCGTTGGATACGGTCACCGTATAGATCAGGCCGGTGCCGGCCAGAGCAGGATCTTCCGTATCCGCCTTAGTGATCGACAGGTCGGCGTCGCCGGATCCAAGCGCCGGGTCGATCACGATAACGTCGTAGGAGACCGACTGGGGATTCCCTCCTACCATGATGTTGCTCACCGTCACGCTGACCGTCTGATCCGCCTGCCCCGCGCCGAAGCTCAAGCCCGAAGGCTCCCAAACGAGGGTGTTGTCTCCGAAGCTGTCGGTGCGGGAAACGACGGTCAGGGGGACGTTCGCCGCGTCCTTGGTCATAGTGACAGTGGCAGTGGAGTAGTCGGCAAAGGGCTCGCTGTTTAAAGAGAGGGACCAACGAGGGTAAACCACCTGGTAAGGTACGAAGCCCTCTCCGGGCCATGCCACCACCGAGGGCGCACCCGGACGGCTACCGAAGCCAGCGAAGACATAGAGAACGTTGGACCCGAAGAATAAACCGTTGACGCCATCGGTGGAACCGGTGGCCATCTGCACCTGCGGGGGATAGAGGATCCATCGCCGGTGCCCCACGGGTTGGTTGGACGCCCCCTGGTCCCGCATGTAGCCGACGATGGCGTTGGGACCGGCGTTGCCCAAGGCCAGGTTGGAGTTGCCCGCGGCGTCGGCGCCTGTGGTCGTGAAGCAGGCCCATCCCGGTAGAGGGGAATGGCTCAGGGATCCTTCGGCGATCATCATCAGCGCCGCCTCTTGGGAGTCGTCGTTGAGGGAGACGACGTTGGCCACGTCGCCGGGCAGGCCACTCATGGCTCGAAAATAGTTGATCATATCCATGGTGGCGTCGATGTAGGCCTGGGACGTGGTGCCCGCCACGCAGCCGGCGATGCTGCCCGTCCAGCCCATGGGTACGGCGAGAGCCGGGATGTACACCGTGTCGAACAGGTTGACCACTGCGGGCCGGTTTTGGGTGCTGACGCTGATGGCACTGGCCAGAGGGGTAAAGATCGACCTCGACTTGTCCAGCCAGTAAAAGGGCTTGACCGGAGGCGTGCCGAGCTCGACGTCTCCACCACGCTCACTCTGGCCGCCGGCCGGAGCCGCCAACCTCCCCAGCGCGAAGAACATCAAGCTTGCAAGGATAGCTGTCTTGCTGAGAGCCACGATCACCGCCGCTTTCCGGCCCCCGACTGCGAGCCGGCCAGCCGGACCTATGGTTGGAGGATCCACTTTCCTTTTAGCTTACCAAACTAAGCACGCCCGTGGATCACCAGGCTCCGCCGAGGCTCCCCGCCTATCCCTACTACACCAGCAAGCTTCATCAAGAAGCAGCGGCAAAGCGGAAGTGCGAGGACGTTCCATAGCTCGTTATCGTGAACCCGAGCCTTCTCCTCGGTCCGGGTGACCTTGGCCTGCTATACTGTCCTTATGCTCTCAAAGGCAGCTGACGCTCGTGGGTCGGTGTCGTCAGGCGCGTTGGGAGAAGGTTTCACGGTTCGCAACTTGATGAGGTGATGGTCATGTCGAAGCACAGATTCTCTGTCTTGGGAATGGTAGCAATTGTTGTTTGTGTTCTCCTGACGCAGGCGCCGGCCTTGGCTCAGGGTGTGATGTTCGTGAACAACGACAAGGTCGGTATCGGTGTCGCCACGCCTGGCGAGCTGCTGCACGTGAAGGACACCGCGGGTGGTGCCCAGGTCTTCGTTGAGGAGACCTCGTCAGGTACGGCGAAGATGTTCCGTCTCTTGAACCAAGGCGCCATCCAGTTCGACATGGAGAACACGAATGCGGTAGGTATCTGGCGTTTCTCTGTCTCGAACAACTTCAACATCAACTCGGCGGCGAATCCCGGCATCACGATGTCCGTGTCTCCGACCGGCGACCTCACCATCCAAGGATCGCTTACGACTACCGGTTGCACCGGGTGTGGTGCCGACTTCGTCTTCGAGGACGACTACGAACTGATGCCGCTCTCCGCTCTCGGCGACTTCGTGGCCCGCGAGAAGCATCTGCCCAACATCCCGACCTCGGCCGAGATGGACGAAGGCATCAACATGAGCGAGCTGCAGCTCAAGCTGCTCCAGAAGATTGAAGAGCTCACTCTCTATTCCGTCGCCCAGCACGAGGACATCGCTTCTCTGCGCGACCAGAACGAGCTGCTCCTCGCCCGCCTGGAAGCGCTCGAACAAAGATAGAGCCGGCGCGGGACTCGACGAAGCCTCGACGGGACGGCCAACCTGACCGCTCTCTAGGGCGTTCGCCGCAGTTTGAGCTCCAGAGTTCGATACTTCCCTTTTTCCTCGCCGGTAAGGAAAATCCGCAGCTGGTCTTTTGAGATGAGCTCGAAGGTAAGATCCTTTGGGAAATCGTGCTCCTGGTTCTCGAATCGAATTCGCGGCTTCTCGGGCTCGTAGTCCACAAGCTTGAAGGTGACACTCGAGTTCCCAGCTGGATAAGGGATGTAGACCACTTCGTCGTCTCGTATCTCGATCCGCTCGAACTCGAAGAACACCACGTGGCCTCCCGAGTAGTTCTTGCTGGCGCTCAGGATCATGCCGCCCTCGGGGGAGGTGTAATGGGTTTCGAATCCCTCGTCCCGCCAGGTCCCCGCCAACCAATCGAGGCTCGCGAGCCGTTCCGCCGCGCTCGGCTCGTTTGCGTCTACGGTAAGAGCCATGACCAGACCAAGGATTGGCACCATCATTAATAGCGTCCTGCTCATTGCGTCGGGCTCCTTCCCAAGGATTCACCGCAATCGGCGAGCTTCTTCTCGAGAAACCTTCGTTCTGGCCCAGTACAAGGGAGCTCGAGAGCCTGCCGGAAGAAAGTTTCGGCGCGTTCGAGGTCGCCCTTCCGTGCGTGAAGCTCGGCGCGAGTGGCGTCGAAGAGATAATAGCGACCGAGAAAGGGATCGCTCTCCAGGCCGGCAAGTTCATCCAGGCCCGCCTGCGGCCCATGAATCATCGACACCGCTACCGCTCGGTTCAGTGCCACCACGGGTGAGGGGGCCAGCTCCAATAGCGAATCGTACAAGGAGAGGATCTTCGACCACTCGGTGCTTTCATAGGTGGGGGCGACGGAGTGGCAGGCGGCGATGCCGGCCTGCAGATGATACTCGGTCAACTCCGACCCCTTGGCGGCATCGGACAGCTCGTAAAGGCCTCTTTCGATCAGAGCGCGATCCCACCGGCTGCGATCCTGATCGGATAGTAGACGTAGAGAGCCATCTCGGGGATCGACTCGCCCCGGCAGTCGTGCCGCTTGGAGAAGCATGAGCGCAAGCAGCGCCCGCACCTTGGGTAGCTTCGTCGCCGGCCGACTCGCAACGAGAGAGCACAAACGCATCGCTTCCCCAACGAGGTCGTAACGTATGAGGTTCTCTCCCTGATGCGCACTGTAGCCCTCGTTGAACATCAAATAGAGAACTTTGAGAACGGAATCTAATCGCTCCGGAACGTCTTCCGGGGCCGGAATTCCGAACGGTACGTCCTCCTCGCGAAGCTTCCGTTTCGCGCGAACGATCCTTTGGGCTACCGTCGCTTTCTCGCTCAAAAAGGCGCGGGCGATCTCGGAGACACCGAAGCCCCCCACGGTCTTAAGAGTCAAAGCGAGGCGTCCTTCGGGAAGGATAGAGGGATGGCAGCAGGCGAAGATCATTTTGAGTTGATCGTCTTCAAGCTCGTCCTGAAAGCCGGGCCGCGACTCCTCACCTTGGACTTGGTTGAACCACTTTTCGATCTCGGGCTCCTTGTCTCGAAAAGACGCTCCGCGGCGGAGCACGTCGAGGGCTTGATTCTTGGCCACTTGAACGAGCCACGCACTGGGGTTGTCGGGAACGCCGGAAAAGGGCCATTGTCGGAGAGCCTTGAGGAGAGCTTCCTGAACGACGTCCTCGGCCAGATCCAGGTTAGACGGTCCTAGGATCCGGGTGAGCGTCGAGACCATTGCCCCGGCTTGATGCCGGAACAGGCGATCGACAAGCTCCTGAACGTCGGGCACTAATTAGTGCTCGCTCACTTCCCATCGACCTCTCCCCCGACCTGGGGGAGAGGTCGCCCGCCGAAGGCGGGCGGGTGAGGGGTTAGTGTTCGAGTAGCTCATGCTCCCGGAGCGTCACCCATCCATACGTAAGATGCGGGCAGTCCTCCGCCAACTTGGCCGCCTGGTCATAGTTGTCGGCTTCGATCACGAAATAGCCAGCGATCACTTCTTTGGTCTCGCTGTACGGCCCATCGGTCACGAGAACGCTGGAACCATCCTTGCGAAGTGTCCGACCACCCTCGTCGCGCAGCTTGGCGTGCTCGTGCACCTTGCCTTGACTCATCATTTTTTCGACCCAGGCGACGTATTTCTGAATGATCTGCTGGTTCTCATCGGGTGAGTTACCGTCGAAGGCCCCCGGCGTTTCGTGTAGTAGCATCAAGAATTTGGCCATTGTCGACTCCTTTCAGTCTCGCGGATTCTCATTCTGTAGACGATCGGAGCTACCGGAAATCGACACGAGTGCCGAATAAGCGAAGTGTAAAAAGCCGGACTCGCGGCTCTCCTAAGAGTCCTTCTTACTGCCAACCATGTTCTCGGGGCGGACCCACTCGTCGAACTGCTCCGAAGTCACCAACCCCAGCTCGAGAGCCGCCTCACGGAGCGTGGTCCCCTTTTCGTGAGCCAGCTTGGCGATCTTGGCCGAGTTGTCATAGCCGATGTGGGGGTTGAGAGCGGTGACCAGCATGAGGGAGTTCTGGACATTGTGCTGTATCTTCTCCTTGTTAGCTTCGATGCCGACGGCACAGTTCTTCCTAAAACTGGCGCATCCGTCGGCGATCAATCGCGCACTCTGGAGGAAGTTGTAAGCGATGAGCGGTTTGAACACGTTGAGCTCGAAGTTTCCGGAGGCGCCGCCGATATTCACGGCGACGTCGTTGCCCATCACTTGGGCGGCCAGCATCGTCACCGCCTCAGACTGGGTGGGATTGACTTTGCCCGGCATGATCGAGCTCCCTGGTTCGTTCGCGGGGATCGTGATCTCGCCGATGCCGCTCCGAGGGCCGCAGGCCAGCCAACGGATGTCGTTGGCGATCTTGGTGAGCGACCCGGCAACCGTCTTCAAGGCGCCGTGGCCGTGCACCATCGCATCATGGGCGGCGAGAGATTCGAATTTGTTGGGTGCAGTAACGAATGGATGTCCGCTCAGCTCCGCGATCTTCTTGGCCGAACGGACCGCGAACTCGGGATGGGCGTTGATACCGGTGCCCACCGCGGTACCTCCCAGAGCGAGCTCGTAAAGATGCGGCAGAGCCGCCTCGAGATGCTGGACCCCATGATCGAGCTGACTGGCATAGCCAGAGAACTCTTGTCCCAGCGTGAGCGGCGTGGCGTCTTGCAAGTGGGTTCGTCCAATCTTGACGATGTCGCGGAAGGCCTCCGATTTTTCGGCAAGCGCATCGCGAAGTGCGGCGACGGCGGGAATGACCCGGGAACGGAGCGCCTCGACCGCCGCGACGTACATGGCCGTCGGGTAGACGTCGTTCGAGGATTGGCATTTGTTCACGTCGTCGTTCGGGTGCACCAGGCGGTCCGGCCCACGTTCCCCACCAAGAATCTCGCTGGCGCGGTTGGCTAGCACTTCGTTGGCGTTCATGTTGCTCTGCGTGCCGCTTCCGGTCTGCCAGACTACGAGGGGAAACTCCTGGTCGTGCTTGCCGTCGAGGACTTCGTCGGCGGCGGCCACGATGGCCTTGCCTTTCTTCTCATCGAGAAGGCCGAGGTCCATGTTCACTAGTGCCGCACCCTTTTTCACCAGGATCAACGCACGGATGATCTCTGGGGGCATTGTCTCGGTCGAGATCTCGAAATTCTGGAGCGAACGCTGGGTTTGGGCTCCCCATAGCCGGTCGGCCGGGACTTCGACAGGACCAATGGAATCTCGCTCGGTTCGAGTCTTGTTGGCGTTTGTTTTGGAGGCCATCTTCCCCTCTCACTTCTACCAGCTGAGCTGGCCCAATACGATTATACGCCAGCGAGTGAGTAAGACGCGGGCGGGTGCTATAATTTCTCCGAGGGCCCTATGAGCGAAGACATCTCGTCCGAGCTTGATCCAGACTCCATACCCTCGCGTCCTACTTTCATCTACCGAAGCTTCGTCCATGCGGACGATCTCGACTCACTGAAGTTTCTCCACAGTGAGCGATTCATCATCCATGTCGAACGAGCCATCACCGCATTCTACCGGAGCCTCGGCCTGCCTTGGGACGTCGAGGTGGAAGAAAACCCAGATCAATTCCAGCTCGTGCAGCAGATTCAGACGACGTTTCCCGCCCCGTTTCGAGGCACGGGTGAGTTGATCATTCACGTCTGGGTAGAGCGATTGGGCGAGTCGAGCTGTGTGTACAGCTTCTTCTGCACGAGCCCGGAGGGGCAGAGGGTCTACGCGCGGGGAACGAAAACCGTCGCCAAACTGGATCCCGCGACGATGGAGCCGGCACCATGGTCGGAGCCCTTCAACCGTGGGCACCTCCCGCTCCTGTGAGCGTCAGCTTCTCTCCCAGGGTCTTTCCGCAATCCATTCCGACACCGCGTTCTCCAGCGGATCGAGCTTTCCGGTGAAGAAATGGTCCCCGCCTAGAATGACCTTCACCGAGCCGGGCTCGGGGATGAGTTGCTCGGCCAGTGCCTCTATCTTTGCGCCGCTCCCGAACTCGTCGTCTTCGCCTTGGACGAAGAGACGGGGCTTCCCGCTGCCGGTCAGAAACGAAGTATCTGAGACCCGGTCGACCGGAAACCCGAGAGCAAACATCGCCTGCACTCGCGGATCGTCGGCGCCGACCCGGAGCGCCATGAGCGATCCAAAAGAGTAGCCTCCTAGGACCACCGGAAGTCCCGGGTACAACCTCCCGAGCTCGGCGAGGGCCGCGCAGACATCTTCCTGCTCTCCCCTCCCGTTATCATGAACACCTTCGCTCTTTCCCACGCCCCGAAAGTTGAAGCGAAGCGCCGGCAGACCTTGCGCCAGAAGCGCCCGGGCCGCTCGGAACATGACTTTGTAGTGCATGATGCCGCCGTGGAGCGGGTGGGCGTGGCAGATCAATCCTGCCGCGATGGGCTCATCGTCGGGGATCATGATGACCGCTTCGAGCCGGCCGGCCGGGCCGGCGATCACAATCGAACGCGTTCGCGGCATTAGCGAAGATTATGCCGCCCGAATCGGCCCGGTTCAAGGAGAGCGGCCTTGCACCTGTGCACCATCAACCCCCGCACGACCGTGTCGGACCTGGAGGAGACGATTCAGAGGATGGAGGAGCTAGGCCGCCGAGGGCTACGCCCGCTAGGTTCTTGAGACGTCGTGTTTTGTGCCGACGTGTAGGTTTCGTGCCACATAGCGTCCGCACGACTTTTCGGTTACAATTCTTGAGTACGATCCCCGGCAACAAATAAATTCCCCCAACATAGAACGCGGAAGGGCCAGCTCATGCGGCTGCGACACGGTATCTCCTCGGCAGTTTTGGTTTCGATCGTTCTCGTCTCTCCGCACCTCGAAGCTCGAGACAAGCTCGAACGCTTTATCATCCAATGCACGAATCCGTGTGATGCGATTATCGAGACCATCCAAGAGCTGGGTGGCGAAGTGACCAAGCAATACACCAACCTGGATGCAGTTGCCGCAACCCTCCCCGCTGGACTCCGCGCGGAGCTGGAATCGATGGAGCTCGTCGAGGCCGTCGATGACGATTTCGTAGTACCTCCTCCGAGACCGGTGGAAGCAGTGAGCCTTGGAGACGAGGAGCAAGGAGTCTCACCACAAGTGGTGGGCGGAGAAAGGCTGGCCGCTCTGAGGGACGCCCACCCAACCAACTACGTCTTCAGCAATTTACTGACTGGGGCGGCGTCGCTTCACAAACTCGGTCACCGCGGGGACGGCGCCATCGTCGCCGTGATCGACACTGGCACCGCCAACGATCCGGTCACGACCCCCGCTCTCTACGACTTTACGAGCGGAGAACCCAAAGTGATCGGAGGAGAGAGCTTCATCGCCAGCGCCTCCGAGCCTTCCGCTACCAGCGTTCTGAATCATCCCCACGGCACTTGGGTAGCTTGCATGATTGCGGCCGACGCGGGTTTCGTCCTCGCCAACGACGACCCCTTCATTCCAGTTGTCGCGGCAGTATCGAAGTGGGCCCCGACCAGCGTTATTCCGGTGGACAGTACTTCGTCCATGGTGCCGATGAGAGGCTCCGCGCCCGATGCCCGCATCTACGCCATGAAGGTCTTCCGCGCCTCGGGTAGCGGGTCCTCCACTTCAACGATCATCGCCGCCATGGATCGTGCCATTACGCTGCGTCAGAACTACAACGACGGTGTGCCGTCCGTCCCAGTAAGCGGTAGTGGCACCGGAGACGACCCCTTCGTTTACGACTCCTTGCGCATCGACGTCGTCAACATGAGTCTTACCGGTCCGACACTGAACTCAGGACGGAACATGATGGACCGGTTGACTCTCAAGATGTTGAGCGTCGGAATCGTCCCCGTCATTTCCGCAGGCAACAGCGGCCCGGCGGCCATGACAGGAGGAAGCCCAGGAACGGGCATTGGAGCTCTCACCGTGGGAGCTGCCTATACGGCCGAACACGAGCGGATCGCTGCCGAGGTGGGGCTGGTTTTCGGGGCGACTCCGGTCGATGGTGGCATGTACCATCCCTCGGACCACATTCAAACCGCACACTTCAGTTCCCGCGGACCGACCGCGGACGGAAGGAATGATCCCGAGGTGGTGGCGCAGGGCGTTTACGTCTTTGTCAACGCACCGCGTCGCACGTCCGCCAGTTCCGTGCTGCCGTATCCTGTCATCTCTTGGGTCTCGGGAACGTCGTTCTCCTCGCCCGCGGTAGCCGGGGCGGCCGCCCTGCTGAGTGAAGCCGCGCCTTCGGCAAGCGCCGGACAGATCCGCAACGCCTTGATCTCATCGGCCAATCCCCGCGTGGTCGGGGACAACTCTGGCACGATCGACCAGGGCCAAGGCTTCATTGATATCCCGCAAGCCCTGAGTCTTCTGCAGACCACCAAGGTAGACAGCCGGATCCGAGTCCGCAAGCCTCCGAAGAGCTTGCACAGGAGAATTCGGAGACTCGGTTATCCGGTGCTCACACGCGGAGGCCAGACTACGGTCCACGCTCTGATGCCGGGACAAGTGAAGCATTTCTTCGTTCGGGTCAGGAAAAAGACCGAGCGCCTGCACGTAACCGTGCGCAACATCCAACCCGCGCTCGATCCTGCCGATCAAAATCCTTTCTTCGGAGACGGCCTGTTGGTGACGGTGGTCGATGCGCCCACTTCGTTCGCCTGGACGCGGGCCGCGGTGTTCGCGAAAAGCGATGTGACGGTGCCTATCGACAACCCGCAGGAGGGATTGGTGCGGGTCGCAATAACCGGCGGATGGTTGAATGCTGGCGCCATCTCCGCCGATATCGAGATTACCCGAGACAAAACAAAGCCGCCTCGGATATCAGCCAAGGGGCGGACTCCTCGCACCGGCGTCTGCAACCTCGAGACGGTCAATGTGCCGACGGGTGTTGTAGAGCTCCAAACGATGCTGACTTGGAAGTACAACTGGGGAATGTACCCCACCAACGATCTCGACCTGATTATCGTAGATCCGAATGCGAATACGAACGCGAGCGGCGCTACCTACGCCAGCCCGGAGCGCGTGACCATCGCCAACCCAACCCCCGGTGCATGGAGCTTCCTCGTCTGCAGCTACGAAATCCACTCGCGGGATAGAGCTAAATGGCAACTGAGAGTGAGCGCGGACGGGAGCCGACTTCGCGCTCGGTGATTGATTAGCGCCGATCACGCTCTTCGGGATACTCGCACAGAATTACGCGCTCTTTGTTGGCGTGATACTCGTATGTCTCTTCTTCGACTTCCAGCGTGATCAGAAAGCCTTCGATCCGGTCTTTTTCATAACTCTTCTCTGGTTCGGGACAACCGAGACTCGTATCGATCCAAGTCCTGGCACTGATAGACACGTCGATATCCGATTCGTCGATACCGAGTCGGGAGGCGAGGTCCTCTGTCGCGAGGCCAGCCAGCTTCGGTGCGTCTCGTAACCGGCGAGCCAGCTCATCCCCTTGCGCCTTCGGCATCGTTTTAACCACGTTGAGATCTGCGGTCTCACAGACCACCGCACCACTCGGTGCGACATGGACCTCGTGCAGCCTCGAGGAATCCTCGACTTCCTTTAGAAACACGCGGTAGCCACTCGTGATCGCCGGCAGGTAGGCCTCACCCGCTCGAGGACAACCGAGGCTGCTGTCTCTCCACTGACCGAGAAGAACTTGGTGCAGCTCGACCTCGCCCTCCCGAATGCCAACCTCGACGCCCAATGCCTCCTTGGCCAGCGCGACGGCTTCGTCCTCGGTAAGACCTTCGTCTTGTGGAACGCCAAGCAACGCCGTCAGCAAGATAAATTTGAGCATCCTTAACGCCTTATCTCTGCCATTCGCCCAGGTGCCCATTGTAGCCCAGGCCTTGCACGACCCTCGCTGTTTCCACTACGCTTGCCAAGCACTGAGGGAAGGAGACAGCTATGGGCGATGAATGGACTTACGCGCAGAGTGACCCAGCCGATCAACTAGCGAAACTTCACTACTTCTCGATGAAGAAAAGCCACGCAGACGGGGCTGTCGAGTTCTCGATTACCGTCAGGGAATACGTCCAGAATCCAGAGGACCATTCGATGCGTTTCTTCGCCCAGGCCGACAAGGAGACGAATCAGAACACCCGCGTCATTCACGCCTAGCGGCTGGGGTAGTACTTTACTCAAAGCGCTTTCGGAGTGCGTTCGAGAGATTCACCGCTTCCCGTACGAGCCGCCCGAAGAAAGTTAGCGGTCGGTCGCCTCACTGCGCGTATCCCAGCGAGCGTAACTCTGCCTCGGCGAGGTCAGACGATGCTACTGCTACAGGGCTCGGGCGATCGAGTGAGAATGTCGGCGAGAATACGGAGACCGCCGGCAAGACGACCTCTTTCACGGACCGAGCCGAGACAAACCCGCACCGCGTGCGGAAGCCGCTCTCGTCCCACGATAAAAGCGCTCGGCGGCGTTACCACCACCCGCTGTTTCAGAGCCTGCTGCGTGAAGTCTTCGGCTCGCCAGGGCTCCGGCAGGTTTAGCCAAATGTGATAGGCAAAAGGATGAGACTGAAATTGGACGCCGGCGAGAATATCGGCCGCGAGTTTCTGCCGAGCCGCCGCCTCCTTGCGTCTCTTCTCGAGTATCCGATCGGCGGTCCCGTTTTGGATCCACAGGGTCGCGACCTCGGCCGTCAGAGGGGAAGCCATCCAAGTCGTGAGCCAAAGTCCCGGAGTCAATCGTTCCACCAGGTTCTCCGGCGCGGCAAGATAAGAGATGCGCAGTCCCGGGGCGATGCTCTTCGAGATGCTAGCGATGTAGCAGGTGATGTCCGAAGCGAAGTGCGCGATGGGCGGCACCGGCTTTGACGGAAGAAGCCCATGGATGTCGTCTTCGATGATCACCACTCCGTGTCTCCGAGCGATCGCAGCGACCTCCTTCCGACGCTCGACAGGCATCACGGTATTCGTCGGATTCTGAAGTGTGGGCACGCAGTAGAGAAACTTGGCACCCGTCGACTCGCACGCCGATTGGAAGGCCTCGGGTAACATCCCGTGCTCATCCATCGGGACACCGCGCAGCTTGAAGTGAAAGAGGTTCGCCAAGCCCTTCATCCCGGCGTAGGTCAGTGATTCGGTGAGGACAACGTCACCCGGTTTGGTGAGGGTCGAGAAGCAGACCGCCATCGCGTGCTGGGATCCAGAGCAAACCAGTACCTGCTTCGGATCGACCTCTAAGCCGACTCGTCCGATCCAGTCAGCGCCGGCAGCGCGATGATGGGCCGCGCCGGCATGAGGTTGATATTGAAGCAGCGCACCCACTCCGGGCCGGGAAGAAAGCGCCTCGAGCGCCAGTGCTAAGGCAACGTCCTCTTCGGTGCGACCAGCGGAAGGAGGCATATTCATGCTGAGGTCGATCGAGTCGGTGTCCGGCCACTCGGGAAGGTCGAGCTCTGCGCCCTGTTCCTCTTCATCCGCATCCGGCTCGAGAACGAACGTCCCTCGTCCGACCTCTCCGGTCACCAGACCGCGACGCTCGGCTTCCGCATAGGCGCGGCTCACCGTTCCTACCGTGACACCTAGTTCGCGAGCCAGGTCACGGTGAGTGGGCAACCGCGAGCCAGGCTCCAAAAGCCCTTGCCGAACGTCGGCCGCCAACGCATCGGCTATCCCCAGGTAGCGGGGGCCGGAACGCTCGCTCAGGTCGGGTGTCCACATTGTCATCATGACAAAGTATAGAATGATCGATTCGCTGGCGCAAGTTGACCCGATTTGTTATTAATAGTTAGGTATCAATAAGGCACATAAGTCCTATTGTATGCATACAATTAGACTGAATCTCTTGAATTCAAGGAGCTCTCAAAAATGACACCGCGAAAACCGGCGTCGGCCTCGGGGTCGGGGCCAGCCGTTTCCCCAGCCATCGAAGAATCGCTGGATCCCCAAGATTGGTCCACACTGCGATCCCTGGGCCATCAAATGGTCGACGACATGCTCTCTTACTTGGAGACGGTGCGAGCGCGACCGGCATGGCAATCGATGCCGGCGGAGGTCCGGGCGAGGTTCGAGACCCCTTTGCCGCGCGGGCCGGAAGAGCCGACCCAGGTGTACAAAGACTTCCAAGAGAACGTACTCCCCTACCCCGTCGGCAACATCCATCCCCGATTCTGGGGCTGGGTCAACGGCACGGGGACTCCGTTGGGAATGCTCGCCGAGCTTCTCGCAGGAGGTATGAACGCCAATTGTGGGAGCTTCGATCAGGCCCCCACCCTCGTAGAGAGGCAAGTCATCGACTGGTCCAAGGAAATGCTCGGCTACCCTCGAGACGCGAGCGGATTGCTGGTCAGCGGAGCCTCGATGGCCAACTTCGTGGGGCTCGCGGTAGCCCGCAACACCAAGGCCGAAATCGACGTTCGCCGTAACGGGCTACAGAACATTCCACGCAAGTTGACACTTTACTCTTCCGTGGAAACCCATTCGTCCGTGATCAAAGCGGTCGAGCTCCTCGGGCTTGGCAGCAATGCTCTCCGAAGGGTGCCGGCTCGAGATGATTTCACCGTCGACGTCGGAGCGCTTGCCGCCGCGATCGCGAAGGATCGCCAAGCGGGGCTGTTACCGATTTGCGTGATCGGAAACGCCGGTACCATCAATACCGGCGCAATGGACGATCTCGAAACGTTGGCGAACCTTTGCGAGAAAGAAGACCTTTGGCTACATGTGGACGGTGCCTTCGGTGCCATGGCCGCTTTGTCACCGAACCTACGTGATCTCGTCAAGGGTATGGAGCGTGCCGACTCGCTGGCGTTCGACTTCCACAAATGGATGTTTGTGCCTTATGAAGTCGGCTGCGCATTAGTGAGGAGAGAGCCGGAGCACCGCGGAACCTTTTCTCTGATCCCGGACTACCTGGCCCCGGCTCAACGCGGAACTTCGGCGGGCCCCACGCCGTTCAACGAATACGGTGTCGAGCTCTCGAGGGGCTTCAAGGCTCTGAAGGTATGGATGTCCTTGAAAGAACATGGAGTGGACAAGTATGCGAGGCTCATCGAGCAGAACGTGGCGCAGGCGGGTTACCTCGCCAAGCGTGTCGAGGCCAGCTCGGATTTGGAGCTAATGGCCCCGGTGCCACTCAATGTCGTCTGCTTCCGGTTCGTCCTACCGGGGATGGACGACCAGGCTCTGAACGCGTTGAATCAAGAGCTGTTGATTCGTTTGCAAGAGAGTGGCGTTGCGGTTCCCAACTCCACCAAGATTCATGGGAAGTACTGCCTGCGCGTTGCCATCACCAATCACCGGACACGCCGAGAGGACCTCGACATGACGGTGGGTAAGGTCATCGCTTTAGGCCGGGGCCTGTTGCAAGATAGGGAACCATGATAAGACTTACCGGTCTTGCCGGGATCGCCATCATCTCGTTCTCGGCGATCTTTGTGCGCCTGGCCGAGGTCTCACCAACGACGGCTGCATTCTTCCGAGCCGCATACGCGATCCCTGCGTTGTTCTTGGTCTGGAGAGTGATCCACCACCGCGATCGGCGGGATTCGCGATCGCGGTGGCTGGCCTTCGTCAGCGGGACCTTCCTCGCGATTGACCTGAGCTTCTGGCACCAAGCCATCGCCTGGATCGGTGCCGGGCTTGGGACGGTATTGGGCAACACACAGGTGGTCTTCGTCGGGGTCGCGGCCTGGGTCCTTCACAAAGAACGTCCGAACCAGTTCGCGCTGATGACGATTCCGTTCGTTTTCCTGGGAGTCGTCCTGATCTCGGGCTTAGGTGATCCCGGAGCGTACGGAACCAATCCCGTGGGTGGAGTGATCTACGGGATACTGACCGGCCTTTTCTTTGGCGGGTTCATTTTGGTGTTCCGAGCGTCGAACAAAGGCTTGGCACCGGTTGCCGGTCCTCTTCTCGACGCGACGTGTGGCATGGCCGTCGGCACATTGGGGGCAAGCCTGTTCGACTCCGGTTTTTCCATCGTGCCCTCGTGGCCCGCCCACGGTTGGTTGCTCGCGATGGCGCTGGGCTCCCAAGTGATCGGTTGGCTCTTCATCTCCTATGCCTTGCCGCGTCTGCCAGCCCTCGAGACGTCGGTTCAACTCCTCGTGCAGCCGATGTTGACGATTCTCTGGGGAAGACTCATTTTCGATGAGTATCTCTCCACGCTGCAATGGATGGGAGCGTTACTGGTTCTCGGAGGAGTAGGGTTCTTGTCCATTCGGGGCACGGTCGAGAAGCAAGTTTCTGGACCCGTAGTGCCTCCGACGACTGTGGATGTCATCACCATCGAGTAAGGCTGTCTGACTCGGGCTGGTTGTGGCAACTCGCTCAACTGACGGCCAGCAGAAAGACAGAAAGCGAGGTCCCATGCATTGCCAGGAACTAGATACGCCGACGCTCCACCGGAAGGCCGACTTCCCCGATGCTTACACGGGAATATCGACCCGGGACCTGTTGACAGTGTACAAGGCAGGTCCCACGAGACTCGGCGGAATTCTAGCCGGGTTGACAGACGATGAGCTCAAGCAAAAACCGCAGGAACATAAATGGTCCATCCAGGAAATCGCGTTGCACCTTGCGGACGCGGAGATCATGGGTGCGGTCCGTTTGAGGCAGACCCTCGCCGAGCCCGGGGCTTCGTTTGCTCTTTATGACCAGGACGCGTGGACGGGCGAGCTCGGCTACCAGAGCCGCGACCGCAAAGCGCTAGAAAACGCGGTCCGGCTGTTCTCTGCCCTTCGCACCGCGAGTGCTCTTCTCTTGGAAACCGCTTGCGACCGGGACTGGACCAAGTGGGGCAACCATGCAGACTGGGGACCGCTCACTGTCCGGCAGCTCCTCGAGCTCTACGCCGACCACGGTGAGCGGCACGTCGAACAGATTGTTGACGCGCGGGCGTCGCTCGGGAAGCCGTTGGTGACTCCACGACTGTTGCCGCAGCGACTATACTAGCGCCCATGACAGACGCCGACTTCGGTGCCGCTTACCTGGCCAACGTCTCGACCGGCTTCGCGAAGATCAAACAGCTCGGCGAGAGGGCCATCGCCCAGTTGTCGGACGAAGCGCACTTCTACGCGCTCCTAGACGAGGAATCGAACAGCATCGCGGTTCTCATCCGACACCTCCGCGGCAACATGCTTTCTCGTTGGACGGATTTTCTAACCACCGACGGTGAGAAAGAGACCCGCAATCGGGACACCGAGTTCGTTCAAGACGTCGAAGCAACGCCCGACGAGTTGGTCGCGGTTTGGAACGAAGGATGGGATCGCCTCTTCGGAACGATCTCTTCCCTCACTCCGGCAGATCTCCAGAAGTCCGTTACGATTCGTGGCGTCGAGCACACCGTGATGGAAGCGATCCAAAGTCAGCTAGCACACTATGCGTCGCACGTGGGCCAAATCGTCTTTCTAGCAAAGCACCTCGGATCGAAGGAGTGGGAATCCCTCTCCATCCCGAGGGGACAGTCCCAGAAGTTTTTCCGCCCGAAGAACTAGGCTGCCTGCGCGGCCTGTTTCGTTCCTTTCCCCGCCAGCGCGACCGCAACGCCGCCAAAGAGATTCCCGACCAGCACAGTGAACGCGATCCAAAACGTCATCTGCGGAAGGACCCCCACCATAATCCATTCGACAAACGGTGCCATCGCGGGTGCACCCGGTGCCTGCGCGTCGTAGTGTGTTCCCCAACGGCCAAGAATGGCAAAGAGCATCAAGATTACAACCGGGATGCGCGCCGCAAAGGCGTAGCCCACCAGCGTCTTGAACAACTCCGGCCAGCCCTTACTCAAAACGAATAGTGCCAGCACGGAACCGATAGCGCCACCGACAAGCGGTAGTACGGGCGAGCTGCCAATCGCGCTGGCTCCGGCGAACCCTATTGCGATAACGACCATCGCCAACAGAGAAAACCCTGCCACCTTCCAGCCATTTGCTGGCCCGCGCCCGGCTTTGGCAAGCTTCAAAGCGAAATACACGCCGAAAATAATGGGAAGCCAGGAGATACCTACGATCGCCCCACCACCTCCCGCTTCGCGGCTGAACAAGACCGGCGCCCAGTTGTTGAGCTCACCCACCAGTCGAAGGATTGTAACCCCCAGCGTGATGACTGCGGGAATGAAAATAAGTTGTCGAATATTAAGGTCTGACGACGCCATTGGAACCTCCCTTTAGAAAGACGCGGTAGTTTAAGCCCAGGATTGCCTCGCCACAACCGACGTGAACAACGCCACGCCGGCCAAATCCGTGGGCCATCCTGGGAACATCAGGAGCAACGCTCCCGCCAGCAGCGCGCCGCGAGCGACCGCGCCGGTCGGCCGGAACAAATAGCCTTCCATGCCGGCGGCCAGCGAGATCACTCCGACAATTGCAGTCGCCAAAGCGAGGAGCAGCCCGGGCACCGTGAAGTCGTGCAAGAGCAGTACCGGCGAGAATATGAAGATATACGGAACGACAAAGCCCGCGGTCGCCAGTTTCACCGATTGGATCCCGGTTGCCAGGGGCTTGGCTCCCGCAATGCCGGCCGCGGCATAGACCGCCAGCATCACCGGCGGCGTGAGATCGGCCAGCGTCCCGAAGTACATGACGAAAAGGTGGGCCGCCAAAGGCTGTACACCGAGCTCGAGGAGAACCGGCGCCGCCATCGTGACACAGATGATGTAGGTCGGGATGGTAGGGAGCCCGAAGCCGAGCACGATGGAAGCCAGCATCGTGAGCACCGCGGCGGCTAGAACCGAACCGCCCGAAAGCGCTAGGATGGCTCCGGAAAGCTTGAGTCCGAGCCCTGTCTGCGTCACCACACCCACGATGATCCCGACTACCGCACAAGCAGTGGCAACGGGCACGGTGTTCCGCACCCCCCTCTCGAGGCCACTCGCGAGATCCGAAACGGCCACTCCGCGGCGATGGAAGGCCTCGTCTACACCTTGCCTCATGTCCAGCGAGGCCCGAGCCGCGCTCACCGCAATCGCGAACAGAATCGAGTAAACCGCGGCATACGTCGGCGTGTAGCCGGCAAACAGGAAGTAGATCAGGACCGCCACCGGCAGCAACAAGTAACCGCGACGAAAAAGAAGTGGAAAAAGCCGCGGGAGCTCTTCCTTGGAGAGACCACGATGTCCCTCGCGGGAGGCGCGAAAGTGAATCATCGCCCCAGCTGCAAAGAAGTATAGAAATGCAGGAATGATGGCTGCCGTCGCGACGCGCATGTATGGAACCGCCAGCATGTCCGCCATGATGAAGGCCGCTACTCCCATGATGGGCGGCATCAACTGCCCTCCCATCGACGCCGTCGATTCCACCGCCGCAGCGTATGCGGCGGAGAACCCGCTACGCTTCATCAAAGGAATCGTGAAACTTCCGACCGTCACCACATTAGCGATGGCGCTTCCGTTTATCGTGCCGAGTAAGGCGCTCGAAACGACCGATACCTTCGCCACACCCCCACGAGTCCTCCCTGCCAACGCTAATGCGGTCTCGTTGAAGAAGTCCATGAGACCGGTCTTTTCGAGGAAGGCGCCGAAGAGAATGAAGAGAACGATGTAGGTGGAGGAGACACCTAGCGCGACGCCGAAGATACCCTCGGTTGTGAGGCTGGTGTACTCCAAGATTTCGGAGAGCGAGTAACCACGATGGCCGAAGCGACCGGGGATGTAGTTACCCAGATACGTATACATTAGAAATCCCACCGAAAGAATCGAAAGTGTGGGACCTAAGACTCGACGGCTCGCTTCCAGCACCAACAACAAGACGCCTGCCGCCGCGACGAGATCCCACCCGCTGGGCAGGCCTGGCCTCAAAGCGATGGATTTGTAGGCGACAAAAAAGTACGCGCCTAACACCAAGGAGAGAGCAGCGAGCCCATCGGAAACGTAGCGCGTTTTTCCCTCGGATTTCGACGAGATGAGGAAGGCCAGGGCCAACATGCCGGCGAGATGCACCGAACGATGCTGATACGCGACCAGCTCGCCGAAACGAGCGGAGTAGAGATGAAAGAGACCAAGTGCGATCGCTAGCGCCGAAACCATGAGTGGCCGCACGCGGTCACGGGCGGGGCTTTGTCGTTTCGCCCCCGGCTGCATTTGTCTCTTGCTCCTGGAAAAAGCGTTCCGCACCTGGATGGAGCGGGATTGTAACATCCCGCCAGCGCTCGAGAGACAATCGCGTGGCCGCTTGGTGGGTTGTCTCGAGCTCGCCGCGCTTCTCGAAGAGAAGTCTCGTCAGTTCGTAGACCAGCTCTTCCTCCAAGCCCTCTCGGCAAATCAGAAGGTTGGTAACACCCATCGTGGGTAGATCGGCCGGGATCGACTTGTACGTTCCCCCGGGCAGTACGGTCGGAAAGTAGTTGGGATCAAGAGTCTGAATCGCCTTGGCTCGATCCGCCTCGATGGGAATGAGCTTGACTCCGACCGAGGCATCCAGGTCCATGATCGCGCTAACCGGATAGCTGGCATTGATGAATCCGGCATCGATGGTTTGGTTCTTTAGCTGTTGAACGATCTCCGAGAACGAAAGGTAGTCGGCCTTGATATCGGAATATTCGAGTCCGTGCCCCTCGAGCACCCGCCGAGCGTTGAACTCGGTTCCACTACCCGGAGCACCCACTCCGACTCGCTTGCCGCGTAGGTCGAACACGGTATCAATGGCAGAGTTCCGATACGTTACCAACTGCACCACGTTGTCGTAGAAGGGCACCATCGCCCGGATGCGTCGATAGGGCTCGGGGTCGACATCCGTCCCCCGGTTGTAAGCCTGGTAGGCCACGTCGGCCATTGTGAAACCGATGTCGGCTTGACCGCGTTGCACGGCACCACAGTTGAAGAGCGATCCCGCGGTGGATTGTGCGGAGGTATTGATTCCCGGAAGGTTTTCCGTATAGATGCGGGCCATCGTCCCACCTAGGGGAAAATAGATCCCCCCGGTTCCACCCGTGGCTATGGTGAGATGTCGCCTCGGCCCGTCACCAGTGCATGCGACAGTCTGGGCCGACAATAAGGCGCAAAGAACGATGGCTCTGTTCACACGGCCGCTATCGTTCCCCATGCCGCAACGTGTGTCAACGCAGGGACACCTGGATTGTCATATGCTGCAATCAGCAAGACGGAGGGTTCGACAATGATCACAGTGCGACCCGCTGGCCAACGCGGGCACGCCAACTACGGCTGGCTCGATACCCATCACACGTTCTCGTTTAGCACGTACTACGACCCAGAGAACATGGGCTTCCGCTCTCTACGAGTCATCAACGAGGACAAGGTCTCCCCCGGTCAAGGCTTCGGGACACACGGCCACCAAGACATGGAGATCATCTCTTACGTCCTCGAAGGTGCGCTCGAGCACAAGGACAGTATGGGAACCGGCTCCGTGTTGCGAGCCGGTGATGTGCAAAGGATGACCGCGGGTACCGGAATCACTCACAGTGAGTTCAACCACTCTCCAACCGATCCGCTGCATTTCCTACAGATCTGGATCCTTCCCGAGAGGCCGGGTCTCGAGCCCGGCTACGAAGAAAAAACGATTTCCACGGGTGAGAAGCAAGGCCAGCTCCGTCTCCTCGCATCTCCAGATGGACGCGAAGACTCTTTGCGCATTCACCAGGATGTGCGTGTGTACGCTTCGATTCTGAGTGACGGGGACTCACTCGAACACTCACTCGAGACCGGCCGCCACGCCTGGTTACAGGTGGCGAGGGGATGGCTGAAGCTCAACGGGAAGACGCTCGGCCAGGGCGATGGCGCGGCCATCAACGAAGAGACGGCGCTTCAGCTGGAAGGCGGCGGAGCAGAAGTTCTACTCTTCGATCTTTCGTAGCCCACGAGAGACTGAAAAAAATCAAAGAAATACTTGACAAGTTCTGGGAGGCAATTTCGACAATCAATGGGTGAGTAGCACAAACACCCTCTTGCAGCACACACACGCCCTCCAACGACTTCCATTCAAGAGTTTTGCTTCTTCTCCGTTTCAATCCTTTGCTCCCGTCTGGCGGTGACTGACGCGCCAGAAAAACCTGTTGCTATATTGTGAGAAGAGGGGGCACCGTTATGATCGAAAAAGTCAAGACGTACTTCGAAACGCTTGAAAGTCTCTCCACGGAGGAGCTCGACCATTCTGTCGAAAAGCTGGTACGGGCCGAGAAACGAAACGTGGCGCTCGTCATCGCTCACATCGCTGAGATGTCGAGAAGAAAGGGCTATCTCGAGCGAGGCTACAAAAATCTCTTTGCGTACTGCACCGAGCGCTTGAACCTAAGCGAGGGTTCAGTCGCCCGGCGGATTCAGGTGGCCAATGTGTCGAAGCGTTTTCCGCAACTCCTCGTTGCGTTGGCGGAGAATCGGGTAAGCCTAACCGTCTCCGGTTTGCTCGCCCCGCATCTTCGGGAGGAAAACGTCGAGAGACTTCTAAGCGACTGCGCCGGGATGACCAAGCGCGAGGTCGAGGAATATCTCGTCGCGCTACAGCCGAAACCTGTCTTTGCGCCTTCGATTCGAAAGACCCCTTCTCGGTCAGCTCTGACCCCACCTCCGAGTGTGCAACCTCGGGTGGTGTCCGAGACGCCGCGCCCCGCTCCTCGAGTGTCGCCGAGTATTCTCGAGCCGGCGAGGCCGGAGGTATTCAATTTCCGCTTTGCCGCCGACCGGCAGTTCAAGGAGAAGTTCGAGCGCCTGGCGGAAGTCCTCGGGGTTGAGAACCCTCTACTACACATGACCGAAGTCATGGAGCAAGCCTTGGATATCGCCCTCGACAAGAAAGACCTGAAGAGAAAGCGCGCACGGCGGCTGGAACGCCAATCGACGACCGGCGACAAACCTCGCCCGGGCGAGGTTTCCGCGAAGTCCCGCTACATCCCCTCCGAGGTTCGCGAAGGGGTGCACGAGCGGGCTGGATACCAGTGTGAATACCGGGGCCCGGATGGGACTCGGTGTCGCGCGCGAGCGGGACTCCAGATCGAGCACCTGCGGCCCTTTGCCTTGAAGGGCAGCCACGACGAGAGGAATCTACGCCTTCACTGCGGACCCCACAATCGCCTAACGGCAGAGCGAATGTTCGGCGTGGCCTTCATCCGAAAGAAGATCGAGACCTCTCGCCGAAAGCCTTCGCCGAAACGCTAGACGGCCAGGAGCGAAACGCGTATGCTGCCAACTAGTTGACTCACCCGGCGGCCGACACCCCTGGCTCTGGACATGATCGGAACGACAGTTTCGCACTTCAAGATCCTCGAAAAGATCGGCGAGGGAGGCATGGGAGAAGTCTACCTTGCTGAAGACACGAAGCTGAGACGCAAGGTCGCCCTAAAATTTCTCTCCAGAGATCTCACGCGCGATGAAGAACGAAACCAGCGATTCGTTCAAGAAGCGCGAACCGCGGCCGCCATCGAACATCCTCATGTGGCGGCTGTCTATGACATCGATGAGAACGAGGAACGTACCTTCATCGCCATGGAGTACGTGCGAGGGCAGAGTCTCCGCCAAGCCATCGACAAAAAGGAACTCGATTTGCGGAAGTCCCTCGAGCTCGCGACACAGATTGCAGAGGCACTTTCGCTTGCGCATGAGCGGGGTGTGATCCACCGTGATCTCAAGCCCCAAAACGTACTCATCTCCGAACAAGGATACGCCAAGGTCATCGATTTTGGACTCGCCAAGCTTCTCGAGCCTCCAGTCGAGGCGAGCGAGGGCGACACTGAGACGATGTTCAAGACCCGAGAAGGTCGTGTCGTAGGCACCATCGCTTACATGTCACCCGAGCAAGCACGCGGGCAGGCCGTCGACGCCTCGAGCGACGTCTTCTCATTCGGAGTCGTCCTCCACGAGATGCTCTCGGGCGAGCACCCCTTCAGAAGGGAAGGCTCCCTCGAGACCTTGCACGCCATCGTCCACGACTCGGCGGATCCGCTAAAGCTACCTTCGGGAGACACCCCCGGCGAGCTTCTGCGCATCGTCAAGAAAGCGACGGCTAAGGATCGGGGCGAGCGTTATCAGACCATGAAGGATCTGGCTCTGGACCTACGGGAGCTGCGGCGAGAGATAGAGAGCGGCGAGCGTCCGATCACGAAGGGCCGGAAGGGCTCGCACGTGGGTCGGTGGGGCTGGGTAGCCGCTATCGCTATTGGCATTGCCACAGCAGTCTACGTCACCGGCAACAAATCGGATCGTCCACTGCCAGGCATCGGCACCTCGGGAAGACCCGCCATCGCCGTGATGTACTTCGAGAACAACACCGGGGAGGAGGAGATTCGCTGGCTTTCGAAAGGCCTTCCTAGCATGCTCATTACGGATCTAGCCCAAACACCCGGCTTGGATGTCGTGAGCAGCCAGCGTATCCAAGAGGTCCTAGAAGACATCGGAGAGGGAGAGCTCGAAACCATCAAGAGGAGCCTAGTTCCTGAAATCGCGCGGCGCGCGGGAGCCGGGGCCGTGGTCGTTGGCAGCATTTTCAAGTCCGGCCAAGAAATCCGGATCGATGTTCAGATCGAAGACGTAGAGAGTGGTCGGGTTCTTTCCGCAGAGAGCGTCAGGGGTGATGACGTTTTTCCACTGATCGATGATCTCACTGGCCGCATCCGGGCCAGCCTCGAGCTGAGCGATTCTCCGAGCAGTCGTCCGATCTCTGAAGTCACAACGCAATCGCTCGAAGCTTATCGATTCTACACTCGAGGTCTAGAGGCCAAGGCGAACATTCGGCACGACCCGGCAAGACGCGATTTGCAAGAAGCGGTACGGCTCGATCCCTCGTTTGCTATGGCGTACTTCCATCTTTGGGACCTTGCCGAGTTCGAGGGGGACGCTGCGGCCGCCGAGCGAAATCGCAAAAAGACACTGGAACACATCGATCGGCTCCCGGAGAGACACAAACTAGTCGTCGAGGCGTCTTTGGAAGTAGAAACCAATCCCTCGAAAGCTGCGGAGCTACTCGAGTCTCTTCTCGCCCGTCACCCCGACGAGAGTGACGCTTGGACTCGTCTGGCATGGATTTACTATCCCCGACTCGATGACACGGCAAGGGCCGTGGAGACACTCGGACGCGGAGTGAAAGCGATACCCGACGACGTTCTGTTCTAGTTCAGTTGAAACGTGACACCAACCGGCTCCAAGATAAGGAGCCCAGAGGAGTCACAGATGAGCCATCAAACCCGCCGAAAGTTCAGCGCCGAGGAAAAGGCCGCGTTGGTGCGCCAGCACCTTGTGGACAAGAAGCCCGTGTCGGACGTGTGCGACGAGCACGGCATCCAGCCGAGCGTGTTCTACAACTGGCAGCGTCAGCTGATGGAGAATATGGCCGCCTCTCTCGACGGGGGCGCACGGCATCGCAAGAGCAACGGGCAGGAGGAAAGGCTCGCGCGCGAGATCGAATCGTTGAGGGCAAAGCTCGCGAAGAAGGACAACGTGATCGCGGAGGTGTCGGAAGAGTTTGTACGCCTAAAAAAAGAACTTGGGGAGCCCTGACGGGTCGCTGGGTCCCCCCCGATACCCGAGACGAGGTCGTGGACTTCGTGACGAAGTGGTCGGCTACAACCGAGCTGCCGGCGACGCGGTTCGCAGCGTGGTTGGGTGTCGCCCGTGGAAAATACTACGCGTGGAAAGACCACTACGGCCGCGCCCACGAGCATAACGGCAAGATTCCGCGAGATCACTGGATCGAAGCGCGGGAGCGAGAGGCGATCCTCGACTACTTCGATGCCCATCCCCTCGACGGCTATCGTCGCCTAAGCTTCATGATGCTCGACGAGGATGTCGTCGCCGTGAGCCCGTCGACGGCGTTCCGGACGCTGCGGGACGCGGGCCGTCTCGATCGCTTCAATGGTCGGCCATCGAAGAAGGGTAGCGGATTCGTGCAGCCTGACGGGGCTCACAAGCACTGGCATATCGACATCTCGTACCTCAACCTCGCCGGGACCTTCTACTATCTGTGCTCGATTCTCGACGGCTACAGCCGTTTCATTGTCCATTGGGAAATCCGCGAGTCGATGAAGGAGTCCGAAGTCGAGACCATCCTGCAGCGAGCACGCGAGAAGTTTCCCGATGCTCGCCCTCGCATCATCAGCGACAACGGACCGCAGTTCATCGCTCGCGACTTCAAGGCGTTCATTCGACTCTCAGGCATGACCCACGTTCGAACCGCACCCTACTACCCGCAGTCCAACGGCAAGATCGAGGCGTGGCACAAGACGCTCAAAACCACGACCATCCGGCCCAATGCTCCAGCGTCCGTCGACGACGCCCGTCGCCTCGTCGCGTCCTTCGTCACCTACTACAACGACAAGCGTCTTCACAGCGCCACAGGCTACATCGCACCCGCCGACAAGCTCGCTGGCCGAGAACACATCATCTGGACCCAACGCGATGCTAAGCTCGAGGCGGCTCGCGAGCTTCGACGTCAACGCCGCGCTCAACTCCGGGAGATACCAGCGTGATCGTCCGTTTCAACAGCCTCAGTCCAACACGTGTTCGACTGCGTTATCCTGCTAACCGCAATGTCGCGTTCCCGCTGAACCAATACAGTTCCGCTCCGCCTCCACTATGGGTACAATCTACTGTGGGCGGGACGCTACCCTGAAGCAATTAGCCAATTCCAAACCTACGCTCAACTAAGGCCAAGAGAACCGAACCCCTACGATAGCCTTGGCGAGGCCTATCTCCATTCCGGAGAGCCGGAACGGGCGCTCGAGACATTTGGAAAGATCGTCGATCCCTCGTACCCCCTACCATCACAAGGGCCGCGCGGACGCGTATGCCATTCTAGGACGCTATGACGAAGCGCTGGCCGAGTTGGCTAGCTACGAGAATCTCATCTCTGACGAGGAGGCCCAATGGCGAAGTCCGCACCTTATTCATTTCACCAAGGCCTTCCTCCTTTCCCGACTGGGACGCTACCGAGAAGCCGAGACGGTTCTGCAGAAAGGTATCGAGCGAGCAAGGGAGCTCGAACAACTTGAAACCGAGGCGGGCTCGCACTTGCTCGCCGCCTGGTTGGCGCTGGAACAGGAGAATTATCCACAAGCCCGCGAGCATGTCAGCCGATCGGAGAGGCTCTTCCCTCGAATATCGGACGAAGTCGGGCCATTCAACATGCCCAACCAGAGAACGGGTTTCACCGTCCTCGGGCATCTTCTCGGAGGCATCGCGGAGGCGCGGTCGGAGAATCTAGAAGGCGCCCATGCCCACCTCGATGCCCAGACAAACCTGTACGACGCCTCGGACGTCATCGAGAAATGGCACCACCACGCGCTCAAAGGAGAGATCGCTCTGATCGAAGGAGACGAAACCGGGGCTGAGCTAGCCTTTTCCACTGGAGAGCCAGAGCTCAAGATGTGGTTCAATCAGTACTTCCCGGGGCCAAGTGTTCTCGCCAACAGTACCCCGTCCCGCGATGGACTAGCGCGCGCCAAGAAGGCACAGGGGGATCTGCGCGGAGCGATCAAAATCTACCGCGACCTGAACACGCCTGGAATGAGCTCCAAATGGACCGCATGGTTCGAGCCCCGCTATGTTCTCGAGACCGCCCGACTCCTCGACGAGATCGGCGACAAGGACTCCGCCCGGGCGGAGTACGAGCGTTTTCTGGAGTACTGGAAAGACGCCGATCCGGATCTGCCCGAGCTGCAAGAGGCCAAGAAGTACGTCGGAAGGTAGCCCAAAGCAGGTATAATCATTCTTCTTGAAGCGGATTCTTCCCACACTCCTGCTTTGCTCCTTTGTCACCGCTTGTGCCGGCCGCGGGCCATCCCCAACCACTCCCCACGGCACTCCGGCACCTGTACCCACTCCCGGGATGACCCTAGAGGGCCTGGCGTCTTGGTACGGCGTAGAAGAAGAAGGCCGTCCGACAGCAAGCGGAGAGCCCATGGATCCGGAGCGGTTCACGGCGGCTCATCTGACCTTTCCTTTCGGCACCGTTTTGCGCGTCACTGATCCTGAGAACGGCCGTAGCGTGGTGGTGGTGGTCAACGATCGAGGTCCTTATATAGACGGCCGGATCTTAGACCTCTCGTATGGTGCCGCGAAGGCGATCGACATGGTCCGAAAAGGTGTCGCCCCGGTTCACATCGAGGTCATCCAAGTAGATCAAAGTCGCCTCGCCACCAGGTGGAGAGTCCAGCTTGGCTCGTTCCGAGAGGAGTCGGCGGCCAAAGAGCTCGCGGACGAGATCGAGCGGGAAGGTCATCGTCTCGTCGAGATCGCGAGGTTCCGCAAAAGCGATCGGCTCTACTACCGGGTGTGGGTTGGTGAGTTCGTCTACCGGGCAGATGCCGAAGACCTAGCCAGGGAGTTCCGTCGTGATGGGCGGGAAACCGTAGTCATGCAGACGCCTTTCGGCGACGATCGCTAAGCTGGTCTCTTCTTCCGTTACTCCCTCTGGGAGACGGCCGGGGTGAGGGCTAGTGTCCTCCTACTTCCAAGTCACTTCCATCGCAAAAAAGTGATCGAAGCTCTTTCGCTTGGTTCTGGCCTTGAATCGAAGCTCTTGATCGAAGCTCTTTCGCTTGGGGTGGTTCCGTTCGTCGGTCTCTGGACTGCGGATGTAGAAATCGATCTGCTGCGTCGCAGGGTTGACCGCACCGGCATCGGACGTCTTATCCGGCATCGGATAGCGCACTTCGAACGTCTTTCGCTCGCGAATGCCCTGGGTCACCATGAAGTGCATCTCGTAGTCTTCATATAGGGGTGCACCGTCGAGAATCGCCTTGCCGTAACCCCAACCGGCGAGGTACCCGAACGTCTTCGGCCAGTTCGTGTCTCCGCATCCGGAATCGCCATGCTCATAGAGATGGGCGGCAATACCACCGTCTTGGCACGGTGTGAACTCGTGAAACCGATCGATCGCTAGATCCAAACGACCCTCCGGCAATTGGAGTCGAGCGCGGAAGCGTCCGGTGTTCTCAATCTCGTTCACGTCGATCTCGACTGATCCCCCCACCGCCTGCACGCTCTTGCCGTCGTTTCCCATGTGATCCCAAGGCGCCGAGTCGTAGAGACCGCCCACCTGATAGATTTTTTTGCCTTCGATGTTGAATCTCCCGTTGTATAGATCGTGTGCCTGCGGGCGGTAGAGCTCAATCGTGTCCCCCGGCTCGTGCTGCGGAGTCGCCTGCGGGTCGCCCGAGAATTGACTGAACGCCACGAAAAGAAAGGCCGTTACCAAGCCTAGCTTCATACGATAGAGCCTCCATGCTCCATTATCTCCGAAACGAGAGCCGCGAACCAGAAATCGAGAGAGTTGCCCGCATCGGAGGGGGGCTCTATCTTAGGGCGACGAAGAGGAGACCGAATGACAATCAACCCGTACGGAAGCTGGAAATCTCCTATCACTTCCGAGGGCATCGTAGCGGGAGTCGTCGGGATCGGCACCGCGATGTTCGACGGTAAAGATATTTACTGGTCGGAGACACGGCCCCAAGAAGGCGGCCGCAGCGTCATCGTCCGGCGAAGCCCCGACAGCACGGTGGCCGATGTCACTCCCACCCCTTTCAATGCCCGCTCACGGGTTCACGAGTACGGTGGCGGAGCATTCACCGCGCGCGAGGGAACCGTCTACTTTGCCAACTTTACGGATCAGCGCGTGTACCGGACGACAGGAACGGAGCCGGAGCCGGTGACGCCGGAAGACTCGATGCGCTACGCGGATTTCGCCATCGCTCCCGAGCGGGAACGCCTCATTGCGGTGCGCGAAGACCGCAGCGACAAGGAACGGGAGCCGGTGAACAGTCTCGTTTGGCTGGACCCTGCGAACGTGGGCGCGGGAACGATGGCGGTAGAAGGGAACGATTTCTATTCCTCGCCTCGTTTCAGGGCAGATGGAACCCGCCTCGCCTGGCTCACGTGGAATCACCCCAACATGCCGTGGGATGGAACCGAGCTTTGGGTCGCCAACGTGCGATCGGACGGGACGTTGGGGGATGCCGAGCTCGTCGCGGGTGGGCCCGAAGAATCCGTCTTTCAGCCGGAATGGTCTCCGGATGGCGTACTGCACTTCGTCTCCGACCGGACGGGTTGGTGGAATCTCTACCGAGCAAGAGACGGCCACACTGAAGCGCTATGTCATCGTGAATCCGAGTTTGGACTCCCTCAGTGGGTATTCGGCATGTCAACCTACGGTTTCGAGTCGGCTCGCAGCATCATCTGCAGCTACCACGACGCCGGACGGATTCATTTGGCACGGCTCGATACGGAGTCGGGCGATCTCGCCCCCGTCGAAACACCCTACACCGAGATCGAGAACCTATCCGTCGGGACGGGTCAGGCACTCTACCAAGGGGGGGCGCCGGATCGGCAGTCGGAGCTCGTGAGACTCGATCTGAGTTCGGGTGATACCGAGGTCCTTCGCCGTTCGAGCACGCTCGAGATCGAACGAGCTTTCCTCTCGTCGCCGGAGACCATCGAGTTTCCCACTGAGAACGGTGCCACGGCCTACGCGTTCTTCTACCCACCGAAAAACGATCGCTGCCGCGCCCCAGAGAAGGACAAACCGCCCCTACTCGTGCTCAGTCACGGCGGACCCACCGCCGCCACCGATACGGCATTGAATCCCGCCATCCAATACTGGACCAGCCGCGGCATCGCTGTGCTCGACGTGAACTATGGCGGGAGTACGGGCTACGGTCGTGCCTACCGCGAACGACTAAAGGACCGCTGGGGCATCGTGGACGTGGACGACTCGGTGAACGCGGCCAAGTATTTGATCGAGGCGGGGCGAGTAGACCCGAAGCGCCTGGCCATCCGCGGCGGGAGCGCTGGCGGTTATACCACCCTGGCCACTCTAACATTTCGGGATCTGTTCAAAGCCGGCGCTTCGTATTACGGCATCGGCGACTTGGAGGTGCTAGCTCGAGACACTCACAAGTTCGAGTCTCGTTACTTGGATTCCTTGATCGGACCCTACCCGCAGAAGGCCGACGTCTACCGAAGCCGCTCGCCGATCAACTTCGTCGAGAGACTCTCCTGCTCCATCATTTTCTTTCAAGGACTCGACGACAAAGTCGTCCCGCCCAACCAAGCGGAGCTCATGTTCGAGGCGGTGCGCCAAACAGGCCACCCCACCGCCTACCTGGCGTTCGAGGGAGAGGGGCACGGTTTCCGCAAGGCGGAGAACATCAAACGTGCGCTCGACGCGGAGCTTTATTTCTACAGCAGGGTGTTCGGTTTTTCGCCCGCCGATGATATCGAGCCGGTAAAGATAGAGAACCTTGCGGACTGAGAACACGTAACCGTCTGCCAAGAACTGCGTCGCTTTGCTAGGCAGCTCTTGGCAGTCCAGGTTAACGCGCTTGTCGAGTGACTTACTTGTCGCTTTGCTCGTCAAGAATCTTCTGATTCTTTTGTTTTTGCCTCCAGGCAGCACCCATGCTTTCATTCAGCTTCTCTGGCAAGTCTTCCATGGGAACCACGAGGTCACCTTCCACAGGCCACTCCTCGAGCAACTCAGGATGGTATCCCTCGGGATAGTACTCGTCAGGATCAATTTGCTGGTCGCGTACAAACGGCTCTTGAATCTCGTTGCGACTGGTCGGCGGGTGAGGCACAACCAACTGGCCATTGGTGAAATCGAATTGCGGTGCACGGCTGTTGGGGAACTCGGGCAGGATACCTTCTCGAACCCAAATCATATCCTTGGTCATATTGACTACAATCCCGTCAGGCGCTCCAAAATGATACGGCCCCTTCCAGTGTTCGCGAACCTCTGCGACGGTTTCTTCATTGAGAAATGGATCGAAGTTCATATGGGTGGTCATAAACATTCTCGGCTGGATTTGATTAGCCAAGTAACCCGAGGCATATGCCGGGGTATGATGTGTATCTACGGTGTAGCGCGCTAGGAACGGGGGTACGCCTTGTACGCCCGAATTGATTTCCATAAGTTCCGGCTGTAGTTCTGTGACATAGAGGTCGCAGCCTTTTGCGTATTTAACATCGAGTTTGCTTGGACGGCCATCGCCGGTCCAGACAAAACACATGCCGTTCCAATCGAGGCGATAACCGGAAGCACCGTCCTTGGCGTGGGAGCGCTGCCAATGAATGACTTTGACGCCATTCTTCTCATAGACCAGACCACCATTGTCACGAAAATCGAATTCGTTAACTTGAATGTCATGGCCCTTGCCTACCGGAAACACACTAAAGGCATCTCGATGCCAACCCAGCATCATCTTCATGCCTTCAACCATAGTTTTTGTACCGTATTCAGGTGTTCGCCCTGAAGGCCCGTGAATGGTCAAGGGTTCATGCCAGCCACCGGCCCAGGTGCCAAACATCCATAGATAGGGAAGCGAGCCAAAGTGGTCTACATGCAAGTGTGTGATGAACACTTGCTTTATTTGATTGAGAGCGACTCGCGCGGCAACGTAATTGGCTACCGCACCTTCTCCCATATCAAATACGAAGTTGTCACCATTGCCCAGCTCAACGTAAATTGACGTATTCATCTGCCCGGGGCGAATGTTAGGTGCCGTGCCCATAAATGTTACGCGCATTTCATTGGGCTGAACTTCTTCGGTGCCCGGGAACCAGTTGGCTGCACTTTTCAGCCAGGGCATGGGCCTGATGCCTTCGAATAGCAAACCTTCTTTCCACCGTCCCATGGGGACGCCGCCGGTCAGCGCCTTTTTGATGGCCTCCTGGTCGGATGGTTCCTGCACCGGAGGCGCCTGGGCATGAATCGAATTAGAAACGGTACTCAGCAGCAGAACCGCCAGTACACTATGAAGTCGGGATATTTTCTTTCGCAATGAGATTCTCCTTTTGAACGAAATGTTGTATTCGTACGAATCGAGGAATTGTTCGGGCGAAGCCGACGACAGATGATCTTTTCTCAGATCAAAAATCGCACAACAAGCGATGGCAGGCTGAAGACCGCGACTCTTCCTGCTTGCTGTTTATTCCGCGCGGTTCTACAAGTTCATCATCCCGGAGAGAAGTCACAACGCGATTGCGTCGCGCAACGGCTACTGCTCGGACCTAGTCTAGTTGCCCCTGCCGAGCTCTCTCTTGATGGCGCTGACGATCTCGCCGTTGTGTCCCACGATAAAGACTTCTTCGAGACCGTTCTCCTCATCGAAGGCTTTGAGTGCGCTGACGAGCGCGCGAGTCGTCGCCTCACCGGAAGGAAGGGCCGGAATCGCCACCGACCGCAACCCACTACCCGCCGCAAACCGAAGAGCGGCGAGGGTGGACAGCTTGACCACCTCGGGATCGAGGGAATCCGATCTCCCACCCATCGGGGCGTGGATCACGTACTTGCATCGGAGGCGTCCCCCGGTGGTGAGCATCGCATCTCCGACATGAACCGGACCGCGGGCGACCGCCTCCGACTCGACTTCTTGCCCAGCCCGTTCGACCAATCTTCGAGGCCTGCGAGCGCTGCCGCCCTTCTGTCCGATTCCCCGTGATGTAGCGTCGGCGGGGTTCACGACCGCGTCAACATCGACCTCGGCGATATCGCCCCGAACGGCAATGATCTTCATACCTGTCTCCCCGGAACCCCTCAGTTAACCGGTGACACTAAAACACTTATGAGAAGCGAGCCCCGCTTCCCCCGAAGCCGCGCCAACCTTGTTGGGGTGGAAACCGAACAATGTAACTACCCGAAGTAAATGTCAAGCCCGAATCCTCCCCGGTCAAGGAAGCAAAGGCAACAACACGGTCAGGGCGTTGGGGTGGATCTCCAATTGAACCGGTACTTTCCCGGCGGCCTCGCCATCCAGTTGGTAGAGCTGGCCGTCGGTAGCCACTACCTCCAGGCGCTCCGCGTGGAAATGCACGACGTCCTTAAACTTCACATGAAAGCCACCCGCCACCCCGAGGAGGTAGCGAAGGTAGTCGAGCCCACTGCGCCCCTGAAAAACGACGACGTCCAGCATCGGCTCCTCCAGACGGGCCCCGGGCGTGATGACGTAGCCGCTTCCGTAGCACCGAACGTTCCCGGCCACGACTCCCGTTCCCACAATCTCTTTTCCATCCACGAGAACCTTCAGAGGCGCGAACGCATAGCTAGCGAGCAATCGGAATCCCAGCAGCCAGAAGGCGAATGTGCCCAACCGCTTCTTGAGGCCCGCATTGACATCAAGTCGATGGACTACTTCAGCGTCGATTCCGATTCCGGCCATCAATAGGAACGGTCGACCTCCCGCCATTCCGACCGGGATGACCCTCGGCTCACCTTCGACCAGTACGCGGCAGGCCTTCTCCAAGTTGAAGGGAATGCCGGTCTCTCTGGCAAAAACATTCACCGTTCCACCCGGAAGAATGCCCAACGGCGTTTCCGATCCGAGCATCGCCCGGGCGACCTCGTTGACCGTGCCGTCGCCACCCCAGGCGATGACCAACGGAACTTTCCGCTGGAGTGCGTCGCGGGCAAGCTCGGTGGCGTGCTCCGGCTCACGTGTGGGCGCAGGGTCGGCTTCGATTCCGAGCGCTTTCAACCGCGCTAGAAGATCGGGAAGCGTCCTCTGTTTCGGCCTTCCCCGCCCGGACGCGGGGTTGTAGATGAGAATCGCCTTGGTCGTCAAGATGACCTATGCCGGCGCGACCGCCACTTCGAACTCGTCGTGAAAGACTCCGTAGTCCGCGACCTCGGCGTCGAGAGAAATGGTCCAGCGAATCCGCCCCTGAGAATCCTTGAATGTTGTCGGCGCGCCTGGAGGCACGGGAAGCTCGATTTTGAAATGCTGGCCCGCGCCCGATGAGACGGACAACCCCTCGGAGATGACGTTGATCTCCTCGTGCAAAGATGTTTCTACCCGGCCGCGCGGGGTGACTTTTTGATCGATGCAGCGAAGCTTTGCCGCAACGCGCGTTAGGCTCAAGGATCGCCGCGCTCGGAGCACGATCTCGAGACGAAACGCTTCACCGGGACGGGCACGATCGTCTTCCAATCCTAGGTCGAACTGTTCGAACGGTTGGCGGTCCCAGCGATATAGGGCCCCCAGACCAGCTCGAAGCAGATTGAGCAGGATCAATGCCCATCCGACTCCTAGCAACCAGCTATCGACACGCCCTTGATAGAAACGCGCCAGATAGAGATAGACGAGTGAAAGTAGCACCGCAAGCAATACCGACATCAGCAGCCGTCGTTTTCCTTGTGCAATGAGCGAGGTCCTGATCATATTCGCCAATCACTATATTCTAAATCCCACCTCCACCCCACCTTAGGCCTCGCTACAGACTACAATGCATCCAATGGTCTCTTCTTCCTCTAATCCCTCTCCCTCTGGGATGAGCAGCCGTCATAATACGCCGTGCCAACGAACAAGGCAGTCAGACGGCGGGTGAGGGTCTGCGATGCCAGTACGTGGGAAGCTCGGGCGGCCGGTGGACTTCGTCGGGGTGGGCCACCTCGCGGTCGACTTGCGGGACGGTGAACGAGCCCTCGGCGGGGCCGCGGCCTATGCGTGCCTCACCGCAGCCCGCCTCGGCTTAACAACCTCTATGGTCACCGCTGTAGGTCGGGACTTCGATCTTTTCGGCCCGCTCGAGGGAATCGAGATCCATTATCGTCAGTCGCGTGATACCACGACCTTCGAGAACGATTACCGAGGTGGCGGGAGGCACCAACGGCTGTCCAGCCGAGCCCTTCCCATCCGGGAGCAAGATCTCACAGCGTTAATATCGGAGCTTGCCGAAGATGCCGCCGTCCTCTATTGTCCTATTGCTCAGGAGGTCGATGCACCGTTGAGTCGTCTTGCAAGGCATGGTCGCTGCGGCGTTGCGCCGCAGGGATTTTTTCGTCGATGGGATGACAACGGTACCGTTCAACACTGCGCTTGGCAAGGGGCGGCCGCATCCCTGGCAGAGGCCGATCTTGTCTCTATGAGCGAAACGGATCCGCCCGACTCTGATCTCGTCAATCTCGTCGGTCTCACGCGGGGCTTAGCAGGAGGCAGGGCCACCCTCGCCATTACGCGAGGCGCGCAGGGGGCCCGGATCTATACGCAAGGCCACTGTTACCTGGTACCGGCTTTGAAACGAAGTGTCCAAGACCCGACGGGGGCCGGTGACGTCTTCGCCGCCGGTTTTCTGGTGGCGCTCCGAGAAGGCCAGGAAACAATCGACGCCGCGCTCTTCGCTACGTGCGCCGCGTCGTTCGCCGTCGAGAAGGCAGGTGTCACCGGAGTACCTCCGAGCCGAGAGGCGGTCGAGGCGCGCCTTTCGGAGTACCGTGTCCACCATCGACCGCAAGAGCTCGAATCGTGAAAGATCCCCAACTCGAGTCGTACTGTGAGCAGATCGAGACGTTCTTCTTCCGTTGGAAGGAGCGCTCCGGTCTTTTCTCTCCTGAGGACTTCGCCCTTGTGAAAAAATGGTTTTCCGAGGGTGTTTCACTCGACGTGGCCCTAGAAGCTATCGAGGCGGCGTTCCAGTCGAAGCAGTCCGGGCAGGAAGTCGAAGATGTGAATAGTCTCAGTTATTGTGAGCCGTTCGTCCGGCAGGCTATGGCTCACCGGAAACACACTCCCGGTTAGGCCTGCCAGACTGCCGGCCTGCCGAGAAGACTAGGACGACAAAGACCACCGATGCTGTCCCGCATCCTCAACGAGCAACAGGAGAAGCTCCTCGCCAAGGAACGCAAGTTCCTGCGCGCGTTGCACGTCGCCCTGACGGACCTCGAAGTCGCCGCCGAAGATCGAGCTACGTTCGAGGCCTCCATCCAGCAGCTCGACGAGCTTTTTCTTCTGGTAGTCGTCGGAGAATTCAACGCCGGCAAGAGCGTTTGTATCAATACGCTTGTCGGTGAAGTCGTCCTCGAGGAAGGCGTCACTCCGACGACGCAACGCATTTGCCTGCTCAAGTATGGCGAAGAGACCGGACGCGAGTCCGAGGATGGCCCCTTCGATATCATCACCGCGCCGGTGGAGCTTCTGAGAGAGATCACTGTCGTCGATACACCGGGTACGAATGCCATCCACCGAGAGCATGAGACCATCACGCGCGATTTCGTGCCTCGCTCGGACTTAGTTCTTTTCGTCACGTCGGCGGACCGTCCGTTCACCGAAAGCGAACGAGACTTTCTGGAGAGCATCCGGGATTGGGGCAAGAAAATCGTCGTCGCCATCAACAAGATCGACATTCTTGAAACCGAAGAAGAGCTGGACCGTGTCGTTGGTTTCGTTTCGGAGAATCTGAAATCCCTCCTCAAGGTTCAACCAGAGATATTCCCCATATCGGCACGCCAGGCGCTGCGGGCCAAAATAGAGGGCGAGACGGCCTCGAATAACGGCGGCGCCTTCGAAAAGCTCGAGCAGTTCATCGTCTCGACGCTGGACGAGGGGGAGCGGGTTCGCCTCAAGCTCCTCAACCCGATTGGAGTAGCTCAGCATCTAGTCCAAAAGTATCTTGCGCAGGTGGATACCCAACTCGAGCTCCTGACGGTGGACTTTCGTGCTCTGGAAGGAATCGAACGTCAGCTTTCCCTTTACAAAGAAGACCTCCAAAGGGATTTTCGCTTTCGTCTCTCGGACATCGACAATGCGCTCCTCGATTTCGAGACTCGCGGCAACGAGTACTTCGAAGAGACGATGCGTCTAGCACGCGTCTTCGATCTCGCCAACAAATCAAAAGTGAAGAGTGATTTCGAGAAGAAGGTGGTTGCCGATCTGCCTCAAGTCATCGAGCAACGGGTTGCCGGTGTCATCGACTGGATGATTGAAGCCGAGCTGCGTCAATGGCAGGCGGTAACCGAATACTTGGAATCCAGTAAGACCCAAGAGTCCGAGAAAATGGTCGGTAAGGTCGGAGCGTTCGAGTATGACCGCAAGCGCCTACTCGATACGGTCGGACGCGCCGCGCGCCGCGCCGTCGATAGCTACGATCAAAACAAAGAATCCACTCGTCTTGCGGAATCGGTTCAGACCGCGGTGACTGGGGCGGCACTCCTGGAGGTAGGGGCGGTCGGTCTCGGGACGATCATGACGATGATCGCAAGTACGACCCTGGCCGATATGACTGGCATTCTCGCGGCGGGTGTCTTGTCGGCTCTCGGATTCCTCATTATCCCCGCGAAACGACGAAAGGCAAAGCGGGAGCTGCACCGTAAGGTCACTGACCTTCGCGAACAGCTGATGAACGCGCTCAACGGCCAATTCGAGCGCGAGATCGAGCAGAGCCTGGCCCGTATTCGCGACGCGATCGCACCCTATACTCGCTTCGTCCGCGCCGAGCATATCCGACTGAGTGACGGGCAGAACGAGCTAGTCCGTATTCGTGATGGGCTGAACAAGCTCAAGTCCGACGTGAAATCGCTCTGAGCGGCTCATTAGTGCCTCAATGCGCGCTCACTCCTCGTTCGCGCGCTTGGCGCCTCGCTCCTCGCTCGGCGCTCCTTTCGTCGGCCCACTCGGGCCGGGCTCGCTCCGCTCGCGCAGGGTGCAGTGAGTTCCTCGAGCACCCTGCTACCGAGCCGCTGCGGCTCGGAATTGCTGCCAGGCTTGGTTCACACCGACCGTGAACTCCACCAACCGACGCTCGATGTCCGGCTCGTATTCGTCGAGTGTGCTGAGCAACGCCTTGCGTAGCTTAGAGTCGTGCGGAGAGGCCACCGTTTTAGGATGCCCTCGGCCGAGCTGGACTCCCACATCGTAGACGATCTCCGCCAGTTCCTCGGGACTCGCGAGGTCATTGATGGAAAGCTCCCAGTAATGATCTACCCAGCTATGCACCCAAAAGCTCGAGCCATCCCAGAAATCAGAATCGAGACCGTGGTCTCCAGTTTTTCGCGGATCCAGGTAAATGAAACCGGTGAACTTGTAAGGCGTATAGGCGATGCTTGATTGGGCGGCGAGGATGGGAAACGGGTCCTTAGGCCTTCGATGGACGCAGTCAATACCGCTCAGATCGCGGACCTCTTTTATTTCGATAAGCACATCGTCATCAGGAGCGAGAGTGGGACCTTGTACCCGCGCTAGATACTTCTGGTCCAGCGCACTCCCGATACCCATACGCAGGCGACCCACCTTCACCACTTCGAAATAATGCGGTGGAAGATCCGGGTTCTCATCGTGGACCACCTTGGAGAAGAGGTCGACCGCGACCTGCCCCGTCAACTCGCTCATCGGCTCGGGGGCCATCAGAGAGTCGGCCCAAGCCAATAGAGGCCGGCGGTCGGAGTCGAAACTGGTGCGGACACGCGCCACGATTTGTGGCTCGGGCGCGGTGGTCTCCGGATCCTCGAGCGCCTCTCGGTAACCTCTTAGAAATTCCTCGACCAGCTCCGTCTCCTTGTCGAACCATCCCTTCTCCTCCGCCGCTAGTTGAGATGGAGACGGCGAAACGAACGATGTCCAATGCGGCAGGCCCCGTCGAGGCGTCGTCGAAGTCGGTGAGGCCCCGACCCGACTCGGTCACCGAATACTGCTCGATGTGCGGATCACCATGGAGGTTCACGGTCGGCATGCCCGCCAGTTCTTGTTCGAAGTCCTCGCAGACAGCCTTGGCAAAGCGCCTGTTAATGAATCGGAAATACTGGTAGGGCGAGGCGACGATTCGTTTCAAGAGCTCGGGGTTCCTACTTAAATCATAGGAGTCGACCGGCACGAAGAGCCCCGACAAGCGGCTCGCGCCAGCGTCAGTACCGTCGACATCCGAACCGGGAGAGCACTGGGTGATGATGAGCAAAGGCAACGCAAGCAAGAGCTTCCGGGCGGCGGACGGCACAGCCAGAGAGTCTGTCGTAGTCCGAGTTGGACGTCAAACGGTGCCTAAGGGATAATGCCGCGGACTAGCGCCTCGATACTTCGAAAACCTAAGGAGACCGTAGATGCCGTTCGTTCTCAGTGTAGTCGCGACGATCCTATTGTTGACCAGCGCGCCTTTGGCTGCCCAGGACGAGCCCGCCGCATGGCCGCGTCAGGTCGAAGCGCCTGCCGCGAAGATCCTCATCTACCAACCGCAGCCCGAATCCTTCAAGGGCGATCGCCTGACCGGCCGGGCGGCGGTCTCCGTGACACCAAATGGAAAGACCGACCCCGTCTTCGGCGTGATGTGGATCGATGCGAGGGTTTCGACAGATCGTGACACGCGGATGGTCGACATTCTGGATGCCAAAGTCGAGAACGTGAGGTTCCCGGAAGCGACGACCGAACAAGAGGAGGAGTTTAAAAAACTCGTCGAAACGGAGGTCCCCAAATGGCAACTATCCATGTCGCTCGATCGTCTCCTCGCTTCGCTAGAGTTGGCGGATAAAGAAAAGATCGCTGCCGACAAGCTCAACATGGCTCCACCGGCTATCACGTTCGTCACCTACCCAGCGGTCCTGATCAGCATCGACGGCGCACCTGAGCTCCGTGCCATCGACGACTCGACCATGATGCGCGTCGTAAACACCCCCTTTACGATCCTCCAGGAACCCGGCAGCACGTACTACCTCTACGACGGCGTGGACTGGCGCAACGCAACGAACATCAAAGGCCCATGGCAAAAAGACCCCAACCCTCCCAAGAAGGTCTCGGAGCTGACCCCGAAAGCTGACCCTGAGGACCAGAAAGACCAGCCCGATGAGCCTGACGAGCCTGACGAGCCTGACGAGGCTGTCGTGGAGCCTCCGATCCTTATCGTGGCCACCGAGCCCGCCGAGCTCATCGTTTCGAAGGGTGACCCCGAGTACTCCCCCATCGATGGCACCGACCTTCTCTACATGAGCAACACCGACAGCGATGTCTTCAAAGAGATCGCCAGCCAACAGAACTACGTCGTCCTTTCGGGACGGTGGTTCCAGAGTGGATCGCTGAACGGACCGTGGACCAATGTCGCTTCTGATAAGTTGCCGGCCGACTTTGCGAAAATTCCTCCTGAGTCCGCCAAGGGAGATGTTCTGACATTCGTCGCCGGAACGCAGCAAGCCAAGGACGCGGTCATGGACGCTCACATTCCGCAGACCACGGCCGTCAAACGCGGCGAAGACAACACGGTGGCGGTAGACTACGACGGATCACCTAGGTTCAAGAAGATCGAGGGCACCGAGGTGTCCTACGCGATCAACACGGATCAGGCGGTGTTCTCGATCGATAGGCAGTACTTCTGTGCCTACGAGGGCGTTTGGTACGTTTCGAATATGGTCTACGGCCCGTTCGAAGTCGCAACAAGCCGTCGCCGTACATTTAACTATGTTGTCGCGCAACACACCCGGCTATACGACCACCTACGTAGCGAGACCGGCGTACGGGCTCAGTTACAGCACCGGCCGGTTCACGTTCGGAATCGGCTACTCGAGTCGCTGGTATCCGTACGGTTACCGCGGAGGTTTGTGGGGCCCTGTAGGACGCTATGGATACCGCGGTGGCTATAATCGTGGCTACGCTCGCGGTGCCCACAACGCCAACATCTACAACCGTCGCCGAAACGTTGCGCGCAACACACCGCGAGCGAGACCGGCAGGAACGTCGCGGCGCATGGCCGCCCCTGCGAGTGCCGGTCGGAACAACGTCTACGCGGATCGCAACGGAAACGTGCACCGCAACCAAAATGGCAACTGGCAGTCACGAAGCGGCGGCAGTTGGTCTGGAGGCGGTGGTTCCGGAAACCTGAGCAATCACCAAAGCTCCCGGCAAAGAGGCACGGCGCGAACCAATAGCTACAACCGCGGCGGGGGCCGAGGCGGGGGCGGGAGAGGTCGGCGCTAGGCGAAACACCCCTGGAAGGCTGGGGCTACGCGCCATCCTCTTCCGGATTTGATCCACCCCACTCCAACCACTACTATCGTCGCGCCTTTCGGCAAGGATGGAGCGCGCGTAGCTGACTACACCGCAAGGGAAACCATATGTCGAGACTCCTCGTAACGCTCCTCTCTTTTTTGCTTATCGGTGCGGCTGTCGTCATCGATGACGAGCCCTGGGATATCGAGGCGGATCGGGCACCTTCCAAGGAGTTCATCTATCAAGCCACAGAGGGCACTTGGACCGGTGTCGACGTCTCACCGGATGGTCGCCAGATCGCATTCGATCTTCTTGGGCATATCTATGTCATGCCCATCGGGGGCGGCAAGGGGACGGCGCTGACCCACGGCCGTTCCTGGAACGAGTTTCCGCGGTATAGCCCGGACGGCAAGAGCCTAGCGTTCACGTCGGATCGAAGCGGTAGCGAAGACCTCTGGGTCATGACGCTTTCCGACTCGAGCCTCGAGAATGTGTCCCAGATGGACCTTCCGGTATTCCAGGGGACCTGGTCCAAGAGCGGTCGTCACCTCTACGGTACGGCACTCAACCTGAAGGTGAGGTTTCCCGTCTATCAGTTCAATTTCTATGGAACCCGGCAAGAATTGATCCCCGACGACGAACGCGCCCCAGTGAACCACCTGGTGCCCCATCCCACCGACAACGTCCTCTACTTCGAGCATAACGACAAATCGCTTCCGGCCAGCGGTCCCCGCATCAAGAAATACGATCTTGCTACCGGGGAAACATCGGTCTACATCGACCGACCGGGGGGAGCCGCGAACCCGAGAATCTCTCCGGATGGAAAATATCTGGCATTCGTCCATCGGGACGATCAGCAGACCGTTTTGATGTTGCACGATCTGGAGACGCGGCAGGAAAGAGTCCTGTTCGGCCGACTCGACCGAGGCCGGTTCGAGTCTCGAAGCTTCTACGGCTGCTATCCCAACATGGCTTGGCATCCTAATGGAAACGAGATCTTCATCTCTTACGGGGGAGAGATTCACGCTATCGACATCGTTTCGCGCGCGACACGGCCGATCCCCTTCCAGGCCGAGGTTCGTCGGAAGATCGACGAAACCATCCGTTTCCCCGTCGACGTGGCAGATAAGACCACTCGCACGCGTGCCCACCGATGGGCGCAACGAATCCCTAGTGGAATCCTATTCGAAGCGTTAGGTGACCTGTATCTGAAGTCCGAGGACGCGCTTCAGAATCTCACCGAGTCGTCTTCCCATGAAACGAACCCGATCTACGATCGATCCTCGGGACAGGTCTTCTACGCCTCCTGGAGCGACGGCGATCTGGGTGCCATCTACTCTTTGGTACCGGATGGTGGCTCGCCACTGAAGCTCACGACGATCCCTTCGCAGTACGGCGCGCTGGCGCTATCGTCCGACGGCAAGACATTGGCCTACATCCGGGGACGGGGCGACCTCATCAATGGAACCAAGCTCGAGAATCAAACGCGATTTGAGTTAGTGACGTTCCGGGAGGGACGGGAGCAGAAAGTCACCGATATCGATTGGACCAGGAATCGCTATGGCAAACGCCCTCCCACGATTCTTTTTTCGCCGAACGACGAGTTGATCTACTTTACCGAGTATGTCGAGGATGCCCTGACGCTCAAGACCATCCATCCCAACGGCCTTGGCGAGAAATCACTTTACATTTTCTCGCACGCCACCCGGGCCATCGTCTCTCCCGATGTAGAGTGGATCGCCTACCGCGAATACCACCGGACCTACGTGACGCCGTTCGAGTATGCGGGCCAGCCCATCACCATCAGCGCCGCCGACGACGAAGGATTCAGCAAACGTGTGGACCTGGAGGATGGTGACTTCACCGAGTGGACGCCGGAGTCCGATGCACTCTACTGGACCCGTGGGCGCTATTTCCACGAGAAGTCACTCGAGGACGTTCTGGAGGGGAAAGAGACGGCGCAGAAGAGCGGCCTCTCCATGGAGCTCGAGGTCGCGGCCCCAGAGTCCGTGATCGCGATCAAGGGTGTTCGGGTTTTGACCATGAACGGCGATCGGGACGTGATCGAAGACGCGACCATCTTGATTCGACGGAATCGGATCGAGGCGGTCGGAGCAGACATCGAGATACCCAGCGATGCGAAGGTCTACGATCTGGCTGGCGATACCGTGATGCCGGGGATCTTCGATGCCCACGGCCACTACGGCAGCCCCATCTCGGCCCTCAACGTCATCGAACAACGGCTCTATGGCCTACGGGCCAATCTAGCCTACGGTGTCACGACGATGTTCGACGTCTACGGCACGACACAGAAGGACTTTTGGGTGTCGGACATGCTGCGCGGGGGCTCTCTCGTCGGTCCGCGCATTTTCTCGGTCGGCGACCCTATCTTCGTCACCAAGTACCGCACGAAGATGCACCGCCCCATCCAGTCTCTGGATGACGCGCTGGAGCATGCTCGCTTCAACCAAGATCACGGCGCCACGACTTTGAAAGATTATTCCAACCACACCCGCGCCGCCCGACAACAGCTGGCCACCGCCGCTCGCCAGCAAGGACTCAACCTCGTGACCGAGTCCTTCGCCAACCCTTCGATGAACTTGACGCAACTGATCGACGGTTTCACCGGCATTGAACACACTATGGGGCTGACCCCGCTGTATGACGACGTCGTTCAATTCTTCGCCGCCACCGATGTAGGCATGACACCCACGCTCATCGTGGTCTATGACGGTCCCGCGGGAGAGCGCTACTTCCACCAGTCGGAGCGTCTCTGGGAGGAGCCGAAGCTCCTCCAGTTCTTCCGCAAGGACGAGCTCCTTCGTCTGCGTCGGCCCACTCACTATTGGGACGACGACTTTTCACACAAGATCATGGCGCGAGAGGTACGCAAACTCTATCAAGCAGGAGTTTCGCTCCAGATGGGTGCTCATGGGCAGATGATGGGGTTGGGCGCGCACTGGGAGATGGAGCTCTTCGTCCAAGGCGGTTTCACGCCCATGGAAGCGCTCGAGATCGCGACCATCAACGGCTTCAAGCACCAAGGGCTCGACCGCGAGCTCGGATCGCTCGAGCCGGGTAAGCTCGCGGACCTGGTCATCCTGAAGGAGAACCCGCTGGATGACATCCGCAACACGCGCTCTATCCGTTATGTCGTGAAGAATGGTGTCGTTTACAGCGGCGAAGACGCATCCCGGGTGTATCCCGATCCGCAGCCTGCGCGACCGCTCTACTTCAAAGAAAGGACCCCCCTGAGCGAAGATGGTTCACCGGATTAGGGAGCAACCACGACGGTTCTGAGGGGGAAGACGGGCATGAACGACGAAGACAAGTTGCTGGGAATGGACCACTCCATTACCAGACGGGATTTTCTCCAAGGGGTCGCCTTGAGCCTTGCCGCCTCCCGATTAGGAAGCGCCCAAGACCCGCCGCCGACGCCCTACCCCCCTCTGCTTCATGGCCTGCGCGGGCAAGACCCGGGGTCAACCGAGCTCGGCCACCGCATCCGCGACGGCAAAACCGAAATTCAAACCGACGTGGTGGACACCGGGGAGCACTACGACCTCATCGTTCTAGGAGCCGGCCTCGCCGGCCTTTGCTCTAGCTATGTCTACCGGCGCGAAAGAAATAGCGCGCGCATTCTCCTTCTGGATAATCAGGACGACTTCGGAGGGCATGCTCGTCGCAACACGTTCGAATGGAACGGGACGACCTTGATCGCACCGGGAGGAACATTCGCCCTCGAGAACCCCGAAGACTCGCCGAGAGGAGCGGAGGAGATCCTGGAAAGCATCGGGATCGACCTCCAACTCCTCGAGGGTTATCGGGATCGAGACTTCTTCAAGCGCTATGGACTCTCCTACGGCGTTTTCTTCGACCCCAGGACATACGCCGGAATTCAACCCACGTGGGTGAACCAGTTTTACGACATCCCCTACAAGGAGTTTTTTCGCAGATCGGGAATTCCCGAAGAGGCGCAGCGAGAGCTCGTGAACCTCTACACGACGCGGAGGATGTACCTGGCGGGAGGCGACCGCGAGACGGCCCTCGCCGGCATGACCTGGGAACAGTTCATTCGCGAAACCATGGGGCTGGGAGACCATGCGGTGCGCTTCGCGAATCTCTACTCCACTGACCTCGTTGGGCTCGGTTGCGATGCGGTGTCGGCGCTCGACGGCTTCGAGATCGGCCCAGGTTTTTCCGGGATGGGAGGCCCAGGGTTCGTCGACAGAAATGGAATCCCGCGCTACGGCTATCGGCCGGTACACCGCTTCCCCGACGGAAATCACACCATCGCCCGTTTATTGCTCAAGAAAATTCTCCCCGCTGCGGTCCCCACAGAAGACACGGTGGGCGACGTGGATACGGAAGACACCGTAGACAGGATGGCAGGGGTCTTCAACAGCCGGATCCGCTACGACCAGTTCGACCGACCCGAGCATCGAGTGCGGATTCGCTTGCGCTCTTTAGCTATCCGGGTCGAGCAGATCGAAAACGGCAGTCGCGTCGCGGTTTACTACACTCAGCCCGACGGCCGCGTGCATCGCGTCACCGCGCGGGGAGTGGTCGTCGCTGCCTGGGGGATGGCCGCCAAGCACATCGTGCCCGAGTTGCCCGTGGAACAAAAGAGTGCCCTCGAACAATATCGATATTGCTCGGCGCTCTATATCAATGTGCTCTTGCGACACTGGCGCCCCATCGCCGATATCGGGGCCTTCGAAATGCAATGGCCGGACGGCTACTGCACTTGGATGCACGTTTCGGATCCTCTACTCGTGGGCGCCTATCAACCGGAGTACCATCCGGACAAGCCGACCGTCTTGTCGATGTACAAGTACGTTTACAAACCGGGACTTCCGCCCGGCGATCAGATGAAGCTCGGGCGCTACGAAATGGAAAGCAAATCCTTCGAAGATTACGAACGCGAGATACGATCCGAGCTAAATCACGCCTTCGGCCCGTGGGGCTTCGATGCGGCCAAGGACATCCTGGCCATCACCGTTAATCGCTGGGGACACGGCTCGATGCGCCGACGGAATTGAAAACTGCGCCTCTCACACCTTGGCCGCTGGAACGCTTTCAGAAGTCTACGTTGTAACAGCGAACCTCCACAAGCGACCACGGCGCCAGCCTAGACTCTAGGAACTCGTGCGGTTCGTAGTACGGATTGGGGTTCTCGGCGAGTTGCCTGACGTGATCCCGCTGATCGTCGGACAAGCCGTTCCACCAGTCGAGCGCAAAGTAGGTATTGCCGAGATACAGGAAGAGCAGCTGAGGCAGTAGAACCGCCAACCGGCTCTCGGACAGCGCCAGAATGCTCTCGACGAATCGTCTCGCCTTGTCCGCATTGTGAAGCCACGAAAAGACCACTGCCGGTCCGACCGCATTGACGTCCAACGCAACGGACAGCCATTCCATGGTCGTACTGACGTCGTGCAGCACTTGGAGTTGTCGGCCGTTCATGTCGACGTCGGGAGTAAGGGTACCAGTCGTGGCAAGACACGTCGGACCGGAGAATTCGATGGCAACCGTGCTGACGGCTGTGGCTTCACTGCGGAGAATGGCTTCATCGAGGTGTTTCTTGACTGGGATTAGATCCTCGAGGCCCCTCCGAACGCCGAGGTTGTGGAGTCTTAGCTGTTCTTGAATAATCCTCTGCTGTTCTGGCGGGCAACCACGATCGAGCAGGCGTCGGGTCGTCTCATATGCTGCTGCAGCGCCGAGCTTCTCGTACATCTCATGACAAAGCGCCCTGTATCCGAGCAGAAAGCACTGCGCATGAGAGGACACGAACGGTGTCGACTCCAGCTGAGCGAAGGTCGCACCGTCATGCAGCGCGCAGAAACCTGGGATTGTGGACGCTTTCCTCCAACCGATTCGATGGGGGCCGTCAGTTCTAAAGGACGCGGGCCTGTGCTCTGGATGAAACGACAGTAGATGTTGCGAGGAATCTACGAGTTCCTTGAGCACGCGACGATGCTGCTGGCACCGGTGGCGCTCATCATATTGCCATCCAGTTTCGTTATCGTCACCAACCTCCCTCCGGCGCTCGAGGGCGCGGGAGGGAGGTCGGCAACGCGGGACGTCGTTCAGGCGGGGAGATCTTCCATCACTCTCATCGCCTCACGGCGAGCCTTCTCGAACGGGTCCTCGGTGAGGCTGAACCTCCTGACTTCGAGTCCACCGATCACGAAGAAAAGGCTCTGCACGAGGAAGAAGCCCCAGACCGCGATACCAAGACTGAGACTCGACGGACTCGCCAGCGAACCGGCAAGCAATCCAGCGACGCCCGCAAGGCCGAGCTCAACCGATACCGCCCTGGCCAAGCGCCTCGGGAACAAGAAGCCGCTTCGCATCAGACCCAGGACCATGGTCACTCCCAGCAAAGCGGCTGCGTTGCCCGGCGCGAGCAGGCAGATGGCGACTCCGATCACGCCGGACAGCATGCCGATGCGGAGACCACGACCTAGGCTCGGCGCGATCGCGACCAGGTAGCTCACGGTGAGGAAAAGGCACCACCAAAGCCACGCTGTGCCGAAACCGAAGAGCGGCGGCGCGATTAGGCTGTAGGCAACGGTGGCGAGGCCGGCAATGGCCGCGAACATGAGGTTTCCAGCTAAGTTTCCGAATCGCATCATCTGCCTCCTTTCGCACCGACCGACTGTTTGCGACGGAGGAGCTCGAGCTCGACGTCTTGATCTTCGATCACGGGCTCGACGAAGCATGGTTCGGCCTCGTGTTGGGAACGCACCTTTGCCAAATAGCCCTTGACCCGAATGCGAAGCTCTTCGAGCTCACGCTCCTGTTTCTCCAGCGCTTTGATGAGCTCTTCCCTCTCCTCGGCGATCCGTTGAATTTGACGCTTCACTTGCTCGCGTCGGTGACGGAAGATGAGAAGCTTCTTGATCGCGAAACGGGCCAAGTCCTCCTTCTCGCCCTTCATAGCGAGGGAGATGTCGTCTTCCAATCGAGCGATCTCCTTTTCGGCTCTTCCCGCTTCCTCGCCAAGCTCTCGTTGCTCGGACTCGAGCGCCTCCTTTCGAGCCCGCTTGCGCCCTAGCTCCGTTTCTGCCTCCCGAAGATGCTGTTTCAGGAGCAGGGCGCGATCTTCGACAGCGTCGACCATGCCGTGAGCGTCCGCCTTGACCAGTGTGGTGACACGCGTTAGAAAACCCATCGTCGTTCTCCTTTCTCGCAAAAACGTTAGCGCTTGCTCCCGGCGCGGCGACCATCTCGTCCGGCCTGTTGCCGCGTCTTGCTGAACTCGTTTCTCTTCTCGTCCTGCTGAACGCCGCTGAAGGCGTCTTCAACTTCCCGGGCTAGCGTGTCCACTTCCCCCAGGTTGCGCTCCACCGCTTCACTCTTCAGGACTTGGTTCAAGTCGCCTTGCCGTTCACGATAGGAATGGATCTTGGCCTTAGCGGCCTCGAGGCGGCCTTCACGAACGTCCTTTGCGACCTGCTCTTGCAAGCGGTTGTAGTACTCGCCCACCACGGAGTCTTCCCAAGCCTCCTTGTCCACCGAGGCGAAAAAGGTCTCTTCGTTGCGCACGCAGGCGATCGTCGGCACATCGTCCAGACCGAGCCGATACTGGGTGCCCCCTTCTTTGTAGGTGACGTCGATCTTGCCCATTTCGAACTCGCCGGGCTCGCTGCTCGGGATGCGATAGGTCACCCAAAGACGTCTCTCTTGACCCGAAAAGAGGGTGCCCGGACGGAAGATGACGCGACCGCCTTGCCGATCCAACGGGTAACCAGCGGCCTCGACCACCTCGACTCCGTCGCCCGGCTCCAGAGTGATCGCAACCGCCGTGGCGATCGTCTCCCGAGTCGCTTCGAACTCCTTGGCAAAGATCTCGGCTAGTCCATGGGCGCTCTCGAGGAAGTAGTAGTTACCAGTTCCGCTATCGGCGAGGGTGCTCATCAGGTACTCGTTGAAGTCGGCGCCCACGCCCACCGTCGAGAGCACATCCTCCCGCTCGGCGAACCGCCGGGCTCTCATGGAGAGACCCTCGGAAGAGCTATCCCCGTGATTGGCGAGACCGTCCGAAATGAGAACCACCCGAGCGAATCGACTCTCGGCACGCGAGGAGGAGATCGTCCGGTAGCCCAGATCCAATCCGGCGGACATGTTGGTGTTGCCATCGGTGTCGATGCCCCGGATTCTGTGTGACCAAGCCGATCGAGCTCGGGCGGTCGCGGGCCTCAATGGGATGCGGAGCTCCGCGTCGGTCGAGTAAGTCACCAAGGCGAAACGATCCTGTGCGCCGAGCTGCTGGATGAGCTCGAGCACCGCGGCGCGGGCGTAAGCTATCTTCTCCCCCGCCATCGAACCCGAGCGGTCCAGAACGACCACGAGATCGGTAGGGAGCGAGTCCGGCCGCTCCTTCCTAATTTTTTCGGCGGCAAGCACGAGCTCAACTTGGACGAGCCCGTCACTTCCCACTAGCACGGCACCCTGGCTTGTCCGGGACGCGAGCGAAACTGTCCCGTTCGACGCGTGGGCCAACTGGATCGAACCATCCGGGCGCACCGACGCCGCATGGTTGATGAGAACGCCGGCCAACAGCGTGGCGACGAGGAGCGCGCCTACGACAGATAGGGGCGCTCTCAACAACTTGTTAGGTTTGGGTGTTTGTATTACTTCTGACATCGCTTTCACCTCTTTCAATCGGTTGAGTGTCTCTGATCCTTTGTACCGCAAGACGCGGACTTTGTTCGCAAAAGCAGCGTAAAAGCTCCGTGGTCCGGTTTTACATTCGATTTACATGCGAACCCTCCTCCTCGGCCTTACAATGGAAGGGATCCATGAACCAAAAACCACAGGTCCTACTCGTCGAGGACGAGGAAAGTATCCGGGAAGGGCTTCGAGATGTGCTCATCTACCACGGCTACGACGTGACGGCCGTGGCTTCCGGCGAGGAAGGAATCGATGTGGCTCTGGGAGCAGACTTCGCGGTGGCGCTGCTAGACGTGATGTTACCGGGCGTGAATGGTTTCGAAGTTTGTCGCCGCGTGCGCCAAGAAAAGCCGGGGCTGGCGATTCTGATGTTGACGGCGAAGGGCTCGGAGGAAGACGTGATCGAGGGTTTCCGCTGTGGTGCCGACGACTACGTCACGAAACCCTTCTCCGTACGAGAGCTAATGGCGCGGGTGGAAGCTCTTCTGCGTCGTTCCGGAGCTGTCGGCAGAACCGACTCCGTGGTCACTTTCGGCGGGTGGGAGATTGAGACCGCTAACCTCATGGCCAGACGGGATAGCCAGCAACTGGAGATCACGCCTCGCGAGATGAGCTTGATTCGACTGCTTCATCGAGAGAAGGGAAGGATCGTCAGCCGGAGAATGTTGCTGAAAGAGGTTTGGGGCATGGGGAGGGTGGAGGAGCTCGAAACCCGCACCGTGGACATGCACATCGCCAAGCTTCGAAAGAAGCTCCACCCCGATGGACGGCTCATTCAAACTGTTCGAGGCGCCGGCTACCGCTATCTGGGCTGAACAATGACCAAAATCCGCCTCACGTTTCTTCTTCTGGCACTGGCCCTTCTGCTCCCGCTCGCCCTGCTGGTGCGTGGAGCCTTTCAAAGCGTCGGAAAGGAGCGCGAGCTCCGTCACCAGGCGATCGCCGAGAGGATCTTCGATGAGATGGAAAGAGAGCTCACGACATTCTTGCGACGCGAGGAAGCACGCAGCCTGGAACAGTATGCCCTTCTCGCTTCCGGCCGCGTGGAGGGGGTCGACGAGCCTTTCATTGAAGGGTACTTCCAGATCCATGCTGACGGGAGCGTCGATACTTGGCCGGAGACGTCGCGTTCTCTGACGGTGGGTTTGTTGAAGAGCTTGAGTCAGGAAGGTGAGGGCAACCAAGCGGCGGAGCGCTTTCGCGAGCAGACCGCGATCGAGCAGCAGATGCTGACACAGCGTCCCGGCACGACCGTTGCGATCAAGTCCAAGGACAAGGCGCACAACGTGGCGTTGCAGGAGGATCGCAAAGAAGGCGAGAGTGATGCCTTTTACAGCTCGGAGTCGGTGTTGCGTCAGCTCAACCGCGGTGCCTACGCGAGAAAATCGGAGTCGACACCGTCGAACGAGCCTGACGCCAACTCGAGCGCCGAGGACGCGCGCTCTGTCGAGGCGTTGGGCGGCGACTCCAAACAGAACTCGGTCGATGAGCTTTTTGCCAACACGGAACAACCGGGATGGGAAAAGAGAGCGGGAGAACGGTCCGCGCGTCGACTCGGTGAAACGACCGACGGACGAGGCGGCGCGCTCGTTCCGCCGATGACGGCGCGGCTCCTCGGTAACGGGCATATCTTCCTGTGGCGCACGGTCGTCGACGTCGGCGCCACTTACCGTCAGGGGTTGGTATTTCGAGTTTCTGGCCTCTTCGAGTGGTTGAATACGCGGGTGATCGAATCGAGTGAGCTGACCGGCCATGCCTGGCTGCTGCCGGAATCAGGCCGTGACGCAGAAGAGCTCTTGTCGGGCGAGGAAGGAGCGCTAGTTTATCGATACCAGTTCGACGAGCCGTTTACCGACGTCGCGGGACTGCTGAGCTTGGATCCCCTTCCGGCGTCCGGAGGCGCGAGCTATTTGCAGTGGTTGTCGGCGCTGGTCGTTTTGGTGTCGACCCTTGGACTGTTCGCCCTCTACCGCATGGTGGCTGTGGCGGTGGGCTTTGCGGAGCGCCAGCAAAATTTCGTCTCCGCGGTAACGCATGAGCTGAAAACACCGCTCACCGCGATACGGCTCTACGGGGAGATGCTGCGCGATGGACTCGTGCCCGATGAGGCCAAACGGCGCCAGTACTTCGGCGTCATCACCGCGGAGTCGGAGCGCTTGACCCGGCTGGTGAACAACGTGCTGGAGCTCGCCAAACTGCAGCGAAAGAAACAAGGCGTGAGCTTGATCGCGGGACCGATCGAGCCGGTGCTGCGAGAGGTCGTCGACACACTCGAGCCTCACGCCAGAAACGAAGGCTTCGAGATTCGAATCCACGTGCCGCCCGATCTACCCCACGCGCGCTACGACCGCGACGCCCTCCAGCAAGTTTTTTTCAACCTCATTGATAACGCCATCAAGTATGCGAAGACCGGCGCTAAGAGGCTCATCCTAGTCGAGGCGGAGGAGCGCGATGGCGGCGTGAGCGTGACGGTCGTGGATCACGGCCCGGGGGTGAGCGAGCGTCATATCCGAAAGGTCTTCGAGCCCTTCTTCCGCGGTGAATCCGAGCTGACCCGGACCGCCAAGGGCACCGGCATCGGCTTGGCCCTGGTCCGAGGACTCGTCGAGTCGATGGGAGGCAAGGTCATCGGCGAGAACTTGGCGGGCGGTGGATTCAAAGTCCGGGTGTCCCTCCCGCTAGCCACAAAAACGCCTGCTTGACACTCCCCGGTGGCAGTTGGATATCCCCCGTCCCAAGATCCTCTTCACAGTCGCCTTGCTGTCACTTGCCAGGTACGATGTGCGGCAGATCCTGGTTGAACCAATGCGCTGAGCCGCGACCTGAAGGGAGGAGCAGTGGTCACGCAGCAAGAGAAAGCGGACCGATTTAAGAAACTACACCAACAAGCCGGCGCTTTCGTGATTCCCAATCCATGGGACGCGGGCTCCGCACGCATCCTGGAAGGGCTGGGCTTTCAAGCCCTGGCGACCACGAGCTCCGGGTTTGCGAATACCCTCGGTCGGCTCGACGGACAGGTCACGGTCGACGAGAAGCTCGAACACTGCCGTTCCATTTGCCGAGCGACGAGTGTGCCGGTGAACGCGGACTTGGAGAATGGCTTTGCCGATGACCCCGAGACCACGGCGCGAACCATGGTGCGAGCGGCGGAAGCGGGAGTGGCTGGCGCATCCATCGAAGACTATAGCGGCGAGGCGATCTACGATTTCGAACTGGCGGTGGAGCGCGTGCAGGCGGCGGCGGAAGCGGCTCATGCTCTGGAAACTCCGTTTATGTTGACCGCGCGTGCCGAAAACTTGCTCCGAGGCCGCGACGATCTGGACGACACGATCCGGCGCTTGCAAGCGTTCGAGGCTGCGGGCGCCGACGTCCTCTACGCGCCCGGTCTGAAAACTCTCGACGAAGTACAGACGGTCACGAGCGCCGTTAGCAAACCCGTGAACGTGCTGGCGGTCATGGTGAAGGGGGCCACGGTCGATGAGCTGGCATCCGCCGGGGCGAAGAGACTCAGCGTCGGCGGGGCGCTCGCTTCGGCGAGCCTTGCCCCTTTGCTCCGGGCGGGACGAGAAATGCTGGAGGCGGGAAGTTTCGGCTGGCTCACCGACCGGGCATCGGCCAGTGATCTCGAACGGCTGCTGGGCTCTTAGCTTCCTCACATGCCGAACAGACTCTCCACTCTGCGAAAACATCAACGATCGCTCGCCGGCTGTGAACGCTGCCCCAAGATGCACGGGCCGGCGGTGCTGGGCGACCCGGTGCTGTCCAAAGTGCTTCTATTGGGACAGGCACCCGGATTCAAAGAAATAGAAGTCCACAAACCCTTCGCCTGGACCGCGGGCAAAACCATGTTCGGCTGGTTCGCGAGTATCGGCCTCGACGAAGAAAGCTTCCGCCATGGTGTCTACATGGCGGCGGTCTGTCGTTGTTTCCCTGGCAAGAACCCGAAGGGAGGCGACCGGGTACCGGAGCCCGAGGAAATAGCGAACTGTGCCTCCTGGTTGGAGTCGGAAGTCAAATTGCTCGAGCCTGAGTTGGTGATACCCGTCGGCAAGCTCGCCATCGGGCAACTGATGCCGGTCGAGAAGCTGAAGGACATCGTGGGGCAGAAGTACCGGCTCGAGCTGCACGGAGTGCGAACCGATGTCATTCCTTTGCCGCACCCCTCCGGCGCGTCAACCTGGCATCGAACCGAACCCGGAAAAACGCTGCTCCAGCAAGCGTTGAGTCGAATCCGGAAACATCCCACCTGGACGACGCTGGTCGGCAGCAAAGTCTCGTTGTCGATGGGAGAATAGACGGGGAAGAATTCTATGAATCTCATCTACATTGTCATCTTGACGATCACGTTCAGTTTCACGGGCTGCAAGCCAGCCTCCGATACTCCCGCCGATACTCCGAATGACGCGCAGGAATCGGTTTTCTTTTTGGTGCGACATTCCGAGAAGGTCGATGAAAGCGAAGACCCACCGTTGTCCGAGGTGGGTCAGCAAAGGGCGCAAACGCTGGTATCCCTCTTACGTGATGCCGGCATCGAGTCTATCTACAGCTCTGATTTCGTCCGCACACGCGATACTGCCGCCCCATTGATGGAAGCGCTCGGAATCGAAATGAGTCTGTATGATCCCAAAAATCTTACCCAGCTGGCGAAAGAGCTCCTGGCCGTGTCAGGACGCTATCTAGTCGTGGGGCACAGCGACACCACGCCCGAGCTCGTCCGATTGCTCGGCGCCGACCCGGGCTCGGACATCGGCCACAACGAGTACGATCGCCTCTATGTGCTGGTTTATCGTCCCGGGTTGGGCACCACGACGACGTTACTGCGGTTTGAGCCTCGCTGAGGGGTCGGTTGGAAAAACGACGTCGTAGAGCCGCTCGCGGCTCGAGTCCGAAGGTGCTAGCCTCGATTCATGCACGTGGTGGCGGTGACGCGATGGGGATCGCCGCTTCAGGAAGAGCTTCCCGAGCTGGCGACTAGGCTCGGCGTGGTGGCCTATGATCTGCGTCTGCGGCTGGCCGGTGGGTTGCCGTGCATGTTCGCGCGCGTGGAGGACGGGATGGAGGCGGCGGCGCACGTCGAGTTTCTCCGGGCACGCGGGCACGGCGCCGTCGCCTGCGACACGGAAGCAGTCCCGGGCCCGGAAGATCAACTCGTACCCGTCGACTTCGAACTGACGGCGTCGGCGTTTCGCGGCAACTCCACCAAGGGTCGTCGCTTCGAGCTCCCCTACACGGAGATCGTGGCGATGGTGCACGTCGCCTGCGTTACCAGCGCGGAGCACATAGTGACGACGCAGGAGAAGAAGTTCGCGCTCGGGCGGGCCGTACTCTCGGGAGGGATGGTGCTTCGCAAGAAAGTCGACCGCGTCGACAAAACGGTAACTGACGAGCAGGAGCAGATGATCTATTTGTTCTCCCGCTCAGACCAAGTGCCCTGTGTCTGCAAGGAGCTGACGTTACGCTACGAGGGCTTGGGCGATCAGCGCCAGCTGGCCACGGTGCAGAACTTCGCGACGCTCTCGAAGAGGTTGCGAACGTTGGCCCCCGACGCTTTCCACGACCAACGCCTGTTGACGCACAAACGGCGAGCCGACATCTCGGTGTTCGCCGGCGGCGCCAAGGAACGCCGGATCGAGACCTCGAGCGCCAGGGAAAACGATCTCGCGGCTTTTCTGCTCCTCCGAGGCCACCTCGAAGGCCAGCTTTGAAGCTCCGACGCGGCCTCGGTTTTGCGGGACGCTTCGCGCTCCTCGCCGGTGATTACCCGGAAGAAACGGCGCGGCGAGCTCGTTCTGCGCGAGGGAGACCCCACTCGCGCCAAAAGGAACTACTTGCTACGAAGGCGTAGTCTTCCGGAGACGTAACTCGAGTAGAGTGCCGCCGTACGAGCGCAAACACGAGTGCTCCGATGATCGCACCCGCGCCGAGGTAGAGATAAGACATCGTTCCGATACTACTTTGAAAGCTGCGGGTGCGGCACACAGCGTGCGGGTCCCTCAGGGAAGTGCGCTACACGTTCCAAAAGATGTTGCCATCCTTCCTCGTGGTGACGACTTTGCGAAAGTCCTGGCCGGAGGAGGCATTGAACATCTCACCCGAGGCGTGCTGGGTGTAGGTGCTGGCCATGAACTGGGTGTCGTGCTGAATCGGCCCGGCGGACATCACGACGAGTCGAGGCTTGCAGTAGTCGAAGACCTCTCGGCAGTAGCCACTCTCGCAACCGTGGTGGGATGCGACAAACACGCCCACGCGCGAGTGTGGGCCCGGTCGATACCTGGATAAACGTAGCGAGGACGCCGGCGCGCGCTCCGGCAAGCGTCCTGCTAACCGGTCGGAGAGCACCTGGTCGAATGGGCTGCGGAAGGCTTTGGCGCCACGGTTGAGGACATGGTTATAGACCATCGTCGTGCTCACATCGCTGTGGCCGAGGAGCTCCCGGACGGTTCGAATGTCGTAGCCGTCCTCCAGCAAGTGAGTTACGAAGGAATGTCGGGGGGCTCGTCGCCGGCTTTGGGATCCCCGCCATGCAGACCGCCTGACGGATGGCAAGCTGGAGCACGGATTCGTGTAAGTGGTGCCGCCGGCAACGCGCGGTCTCGCGGTCGACGTGGAATCGAGTCGCCGGGAAGACCCATCGCCATGGCCACTCCCAGACCACTCTAGGGTTTTTTCTTTCGAGTTGGGGTTGGGAAGTGGAAGTTGGGGGAGCCCGCGACTTGTGGTCGCGTTTTTGGATGTGGTCCGAGATCTTGCGAATGACGGGGTTCTCGGATTGGAGTTCTTCCTCCTGGCCTACAGGGCCAACGTTCACGAGATAAAAGACAAATAATGCCCCTTGACGAAATGCCGGGGGCGCCGGGTGCTTGCCGTTTCACGGTACCCCTTTTCCACACCGGAGGAGGATTAAAGGATGCTCGATCGGGAAGACATTATCACCATCGTGCCGTACGCAACGGTGCTGCTGACATAGGTGATGGTCGTCTTCAAAGTGCCCGCAGTCGGTTAGAGCGCTTCTCGCAACCTGACACACGCCTCAGCGTTGGTATACGGGCTCTCCACCTACGAACGTCGCGTGGACTTTGATCTCAGTCAGAGCTTCGGGCTCTACCTCGAGCGGATTCCTATCAAGCACCACGAAATCCGCCCACTTGCCAGGCGCCAGAGCACCGCGGTTCGATCCGTCTCCGCTCGCCAAGGCGCCGCCCATCGTATAGGCGTAGAGCGCCTCAGGAGCGATGGCTGCCTAATCATCTTCTCATGGCCTCGATCGGTGCCACGCACGCGAGAGGGCTACCGTCGTAGGTCCCCACCCCGGTGGGGAGCATCCATCATCTCGGCGAGTCCCGTTCCCGCACAGATGGGTATCCCCGTGTCGAGAGACTTCGCGGTCGTCATGAGATCGGGCACGATCCCGTCCTCGTCGCAAATGCTCCGAATCTTTTCGAGAAAGGCAAGCGGGTTAAGGCTTGGCCATCAACAGGTCATGGCGGAAGTACGACGTCGCGGGACCAAAACCGGAGCGTTAGACGCCAAAAGTAGCATGTTAAGGCTCAGTAACGGCTATAATATGACCCTTTTGGCATTTAGTTCGATATTTTCTGATTGACATATAACGCCGATTTTGTCATATTAAGTCAATAAAGAGCCTATAAACTGACAAAATTGATCATTTATGAAGTTTCGTCAAGATAGTTCGGATGATGCAGCGCTGAAGGAACTGGGCAGCCGCATTGCCCGGTATCGTCTGAACAGCAACTTGACTCAAGATGCGCTGGCAAAGGAAGCGGGCGTTTCGAAACGAACGGTCCACAGGCTTGAACATGGACATTCCATCCAGGCTTCCAACCTGATCCGCATTCTGCGCGCTCTTCGTTTGCTTGAAAACCTTGAAGCCCTTATTCCGGAGCCTACGATAAGTCCGATACAGCAGCTCAAAATGCACGGGAAAAAACGCAAGCGCGCCTCCTCTAGTTCTGACAAGCCGGAACAGAAAACGCCATGGTCATGGGGGGATGAAGAATGACCATCGCAGAGGTGAAACTCTGGGGCAAAACAATCGGAGCCGTAAGTTGGGATGAGAACATTGGGCTTGCCAATTTCGAGTATGAACCGGCTTTCATAGACAGCGGCATTGAGGTCGCTCCCATCACCATGCCGCTTTCAGACCGGATTTACTCCTTTCCGGCCTTACCCCGCGAGACATTCCACGGTCTCTCAGGGCTACTTGCAGATTCCCTGCCGGATGATTTCGGTAACGCACTTATCAACGTATGGCTCGCAAGGGAAGGGCGGGACCCCCGAAGTTTTAACTCAGTCGAACGCCTTTGTTACACCGGCAGCAGGGGCATGGGCGCGTTGGAATATGTTCCTTCGCAAGGCCCGTCAAGCACGACGTCAACACACGTTGAAGTTCAGGAGTTGGTGGAACTCGCCAGCGCAATCTTGACCAAACGCAATCAACTCCACGGCTCTTTCTCCCCTCCTGACCGAGAGGATACTTTGCAGGACATTCTCCGTGTCGGCACGTCGGCGGGGGGAGCCAGAGCAAAGGCAATTATCGCCTGGAATCCCGAAACCGATGAGGTGCGCTCGGGGCAGGTCAAAGCGAGTCCGGGGTTTTCCTACTGGCTTCTGAAATTCGACGGTGTTTCGGGCAACAAGGACAAAGAGCTTGAAGACCCCGCAGGCTACGGCCTCATCGAATACGCTTACTACAAGATGGCGTTGGAAGCCGGAATAGACATGAAGGAATGTCGGTTGCTCAAAGAAAATGGCCGTAATCATTTTATGACCCGACGCTTTGACCGCACCGATTCCGGCGGGAAAATCCATATGCAATCTCTCGGTGCCATGGAGCATTTCGATTTCAAGAAAGCAGGTGCTCATTCCTATGAGCAGGCTTTGCGCACCATCCGCAAACTCGATATGCCCATGGACAGTATCGAGGAACAGTTCCGGCGTATGGCGTTCAATATAATCGGGCGTAATCAGGATGACCATGTGAAGAACATCGCCTTCCTGATGGACCGATCAGGAACTTGGTCTCTTTCTCCTGCCTTTGACATGACCTACAGCTACAATCCAAGTGGGGCGTGGACGAGCACCCACCAAATGTCTCTAAACGGCAAACGAGACAATTTTGACTTGGAGGATTTCAAGGCCTGCTCGAAAAATGCTTCCATGAAGCGCCGGCGCGCGGAGGAAATTTTGCGACAGGTTCAGAATGGGGTTTTGAAGTGGAAGGACTTTGCAAAAGAGGCCGGTTTGCGGAATGACGTTGCCGACAGCATTGCTAAAGCCCATCGCATGAACATTCTGGGCTAATCCATGCAAGACCGTTACACTGGAGACATTGGCGACTATGTGAAGTATGGGCTGCTTCGCGCCTTGGCCAACGGGCGGCGTCTTGGCGTAGCATGGTATCTCTTCCCGGGCGAAGACCATAACGGTGATGGTCGTCATGTCGACTATCTGCATGACCGTGGTCAGTGGCGTGGTCATGACCCCGCTCTTTTCGACGTTCTTAAACGGATCGTGGACGACGACCGGCGCAGTGTCGCCGCCCTCGAGCAATCGGGCATCTTGGGAGCGGCCAAATTCTCTGACCCGATTTTGTCCGCCCTTGAACTGACGCCCGCCCAGCGGCGCGATTGGCGACGCCGGTGGTTTGAGACTGTGCAATCATCATTGCAGGAGTGCGATATCGTTTTCGCCGATCCCGACAACGGGCTCTGCGAAGACGGAAAGTTCAGGCCAGGCCGAGTGAAAGACTGGAAGCGGCTTCCCTTGCGCGAGGCCAAGGCGTTGGCCGAAGGGCGTACCGCCGTTATCTACCACCACAACACCCGCCGCACCGGTGGCCATGAGAAAGAGATCGCTGATTGGATAGACGAGCTAGGCGCAGGTACACTCGCACTCCGCTGGCGCGCGTATAGCAGCCGCACGTTTTTCGTCATCAATCCCGCGCGCAGAATGATTGAGCGGTTGACGCGGTTTTCACAAGAGTGGGGACCAAAAGCCGAGCTTCATGGATTGAGCCACTGAGATTTCCTGTTCTTCTAATCCCGATGGTTTTGGGAAGGCCTTCTCTCGCTCCAACCCGCCGCGGCGGTTTTTCGCTACCGTATGGTATAGAAAGGTCGTCGAGGTCGGGGAACCGGGGGGATCGTAGAAAAGAGGACCGGAATCTCGGCCTGAGGCATCACGCGGAGCCGCGCCCAGGCGAGTCGAGAGGGGCCCCGTCGACGACGCGGAAGCGAGCCTGATGGTCCCGTCACTCGAATGTGCGCGACAGCCGTGTTGATACTTGGGGCCACGCAGCGGCACGATAGTAATATCGCAGAAGTCCGCCGGGTCGCTCACGGCAAGCAACCATCGTGCGGTACGTGACGGTTCTACTGGTACCGGTGGCGCTCATCCTCGGGGCTCCGCTAGTGGCACTCATCATATTGCCGTTCCGTTTCGTCACCGTGCTTCGGTACTTCGGCGGCCCAATATGGCTGCAACTCATCTTGGCCGCAAGTTCGGGGTGGCGGTGAGGGTCGTCTTCAAGCCGCCCGCCGCCGGTTAGTACGCTTCTCGCAACCTGACACACGCCTCAACGTTGGTACACGGGCTCTCCACCTACGAACGTTGCGTCGACCTTGATCTCGGTCAGAGCTTCGGGCTCTACCTCGAGCGGATTCCTATCAAGCACCACGAAATCCGCCCACTTGCCAGGCGCCAGAGCACCGCGGTTCGATCCGTCTCCGCTCGCCAAGGCGCCGCCCATCGTATAGGCGTAGAGCGCCTCGGCAACCGTAATCGCTTGCTCGGGTGCTATCGTGCCCTCTTCCGGATCACCTCTCAACACCGCCGCGCGGATGCCGAGAAGCGGGTTCTCGTCCTCCACGACCGGAGCATCAGAGCTCAAGGCCAGTGGCAACCCCGCGTCCAGCACATCCCTCAGAGGGTAGCAGCGAGGGATGTACGCATCCGGAAGGTAGCGCCGAAAGTTGCCGCCGAGACTATGGAGAAACACGGGTTGCGCGGCGACATGCACGCGAAGGCGCGCTGCTCTTTCCAGCTGCATCGCATCCGGCAAGGCGAAGTGCTCGAACCTGCGGCGCCTTCGCGGCCTCTCCGCAGCGAGTCTCTCGTAGACTGCCAACACCCGGTCGATGGCGGCATCGCCGATGACGTGGGTTCCGACATGAAGACCGTGTGCCTCGGCTTTGCTCGCGAGCGCGTAGAGCTCGTCTTCCCCGAGACGCAAGACGCCTTTCGTAGGTGCGTGGCGATAGCGCGCCCGAAGCGCCCCGGTAGCACCCGAGAGTCCCCCGTCCGCAAAGAACTTCATGGAGTCGAAACGAAGATAGTCGGATTCGTGACAGTCCGGAAGGGCACTCGATACTCCCGAGCTCTCGTGGAGCAGCATGACGTTGAAGCGCGATCGTAGCATCCCTTCGTCCGCCATCTTCCGATACGCCGCGAGGAGAGCAGGACGAACCCCTGGGTCGGTCGCGCTAGTAATTCCAAATTGGTGCTGACGACGGGTCGCCGCTTCGATCATTTCGCGATAGTCGCTCTCCGTGGGGTCGGGAATCGCTTCGTTGAGAAGGTCGATGGCATTTTCTTGCACCAGTCCCGTTGGCGCGCCCGTTTGATCTCTCCCGATGACGCCTCCAGGCGGATCGACCGTCTGCGCCCGGATCCCTGCTGCCTCGAGGGCGCTGCTATTGGCAACTCCCATGTGGCCACAGGTTCTCGTCAAGTAGACCTTGCGACCGGGAGCGGCTTCATCCAGATCGCTCCGGGTCGGCTGCCGGTGCTCGGCCATGCGCTCCTCGTTGTAACCTCTGCCCAGAAGCCACGCGCCCGGAGGAAGTTTCTGGTGCGCGCCACGAAGCTTTTCTTTCAGCGAGTCGATTCCCTCCACCCCGCGGAGATCGAGCATCGTGGTCAAGAGATGTCCCAATTTCCAAACATGCACGTGGGCATCGTTGAAGCCGGGGACCAGCGTGCGACCGCCGAGATCGATGCGGCTGGTTCCGGGGCGGACTAGATTCTCGATATCATCCCGGGCACCGATCGCCGAGATTCTTCCCCACTCGACCGCGAGCGCCTCGGCGCGGGGGTTCGTCACATCCTGCGTGAGCAGAGTGCCATTGACGAAGATGGCGTCGGTCATGATTCGTCGATGTGTTCCTGGATTGCCGTCTCCAAGATAGAGAGTCCCTCCGCCAGTTGCTCATCGGTAATGGTCAGGGGAGGCATGAAGCGGATGCAATTACTGTGGAGGCCGGCGCGTATCACTATCAGACCTTTCGAAACCGCGCGGCGAATGATCTGGAGCGTCTCCTTGCTAGCCGGCTCCTTGGTCGTGCGATCTCTGACGAGCTCGATGAGCATCATGGGGCCCAGTCCGCGAACATCGCCGATCAACGGGAACTTTTCTTTCCAGCCGAGAAGCGCTTCTTTCAGCATCGGCCCGAGCGCTTCCGCCCGCCTCAGAAACGATGGTTGCCGAATTGTTTTCACGGCCTCGATCGCCGCCACGCAGGCGAGAGGATTGCCGCCGTAGGTTCCACCGACCCCACCCCGATGGGGAGCATCCATGATCTCGGCGCGGCCGGTTACCGCAGAGATGGGCATCCCCGCACCCAAAGACTTCGCGGTGGTTATGAGATCGGGCACGATCCCGTAGTGCTCAACGGCGAAGAGCTTGCCGGTACGCCCCATCCCGGACTGTATCTCGTCGACGATCATCACGATCCCGTGCTCGTCGCAGATGCTCCGAATCTTCTCGAGAAAGGCCGCCGCCATCGGAACGAAACCGGCCTCACCCTGAATGGGCTCAATAATGATGGCCGCCACCGCGCTCGGCGAGACTTGAGCCACGAGAGCGTTGTCGAGCTGATGACAGCACATGTCGACGTACTGATCTTCGGTCAGCCCGGCCGGCCGTCGGTAGGTATACGGCGCGGGCACACGGTAGATTTCGGGCGCGAAGGGACCAAACCCTTTTTTGAAAAACTCGTACTTGCTGGTGAGGCTCATCGTCAGCAGCGTCCGTCCGTGATACGCCCCCTCGAAAGTGATCACCGCCGGGCGACCGGTGTAGGAACGCGCGATTTTGATTGCGTTTTCGACCGCCTCCGCGCCGCTGGTCCCGAGGAGCGTCTTCTTGTCGAAGTCCCCAGGCGTGATTTCGTTCAGAAGCTCGGCCAAGCGAACTTGAGGCTCCTGGGTCGCCACCAAGTCGCACACGAAAAGAAACTTGTCCGCCTGCGAGCGAAGGGCGTCTTGAATAGCAGGCGGAGCGTGCCCGATCGCCAAAGTCCCAATCCCTCCGGCGAAGTCCATGAATGTGTTTCCATCGACGTCATGTACCAAGACTCCCTCCGCCCGTTCTACGACCACGTCGGTCGCCCTCGCCTGGGCAGCGGAAATAGCGCGATCGCGGCGCTCGAGAATCTCACGGGCCTTGGGCCCCGGAATTTCGGTCTTTAATTCAATGAAGCTCATCGGACTCCTCTCTATCGATTTCCCAGATGGTGATCAGCGGTCCTCCTCGCTCTACAGCATCGAAACCGGCAAACGGCAAATAGAACGCATCTTGTACATAAAAGAAGGGACTTGCCTCGGTAGTCGCATTGAACGGGTCGAAGCGCGCTAGCTCTCGCCCGCTTTCCTCGACAAGGTCCGTAAGATCCTGACCCAGGGGCGGCGAGCTCCAGAGGCGATGATACTCGTGGGTGATCAAGAAACGGCCTTTGTGCCGTTGAACGGCTTTGGCCGAACAAGGGATCGTCAGTGGCTCGAACGCGGGCGGACGCCTCCGATCTTTGTTAATGACCGGGGCGCCGTAACCTCGACATATCAAGACCTCTGAGCGGCGCGGCAAGTTTTCGGCGACCCACTCTGAAGCCAAAACGCGCGTGTCTTTTCGAGAGATCAACCGGTCGAACTGAATCGACTTCCAGACCCCAGGAACGGCCAGAGCGATGGCGGCCGCCACAACGAGGCCCCTCCTTTCTCGCGCCAGACCCGACACGACGAACTCTGCCACGACCACTGCAAGCACAGGGACCAGGGGCACGACGTATCGCGGGAAGACGGTGCTAACACTGGACACGAGCGCAAAGAAAGGGACGAAGAAAGCCAACAGCACCAAATCGGTGGGCCGCCGCAGCCAAACGGCCCGAACGATGCCGGCCGCACCGGCAAGATAGAACGGCCACCCGAAACCCTGGGGAAACGTAACTTTGAGATGAACCCAAAGGGCCCGTGCGGTGCCATCACCATATAGGAACTCCCGAACGCCGCCGAGCTCCTTGAGCGCCGCCGGATAATGGATGATCGTATAGGGGGAGAACATGGCGAATGCGAGCACCATGACACATACCGCGAATAGTGAGCGAGCGAGAAGACTCGCTTTCGCGATGGACGACTCGCCTCGTTCGCCGAAGAAATGCAGCGCCGTGGCCGCCCCGAGCCCGAGGATGACGAGCCCCGCATTATATTTGGCCGCACTAGATGCTCCTGCGAATAGTCCCGCCAGCAAGTAATTTCGCCAGCTGGGATCGCGAGCGGCCTTGACGGCAAAGAGGAGCGCCAAAGCGACGAAAAATCCCATTCCGATATCTACGGTTGCGAAATGAGAGTCCCGTACGTGCAGGTAGTTCGTCGCTACACAGAGAGCGGCAACGAGACCCACGCTCTGGCTGCGATACCCCTCTCGACCCAGTAAGTACGTCACCCCGACGGTGCCGACACCGAGCACCACGCTCACCGCGCGGCAAATCAGGTAGTGGAGGCCCGGGTCGGTCACGACCGCGGCGAACAGGAAATCGAATGTATTATCGTAGTGCCCGAGGAGCCGCCCGACCAAGACATAGGCTGAAAGTGCAAGCGTGTTTAGGTAAATCATCAGGCCCGGATACGCATAACTAACGGGGTTGAAATCTCCGGTCGCAAGAATCTTATAGGCTCTGCCGACAACGCGTTCCTCGTCCGGCCGGACGGTGGGGTGCGGCACTCCGTAGTCGAGGCCCCAGGCTCGAAGCGCGGCCGCGATAAGAATGCAGAGCACCAACCACTTCCAGACCGATCGGCTCATCCGGTCTCCACGTCGCGATCGGCCTCCAACACGAGAAGCACGCCGCAACTGTTGCATGCGGGGTCATTCAGGTAGCCGCGAATGAGACCGCAGGATCGGAAACCAACCTTCATCTGAGCGGAGATAGTCGGATCCGTCCTCTCCCCTTTGATCATGGATCCGTAGTATTCATCCGCCGACATTTGTTCTCTTAGTACGCCGTAACCTCGAAGCATGCCCACCGTGACCTGCCCCTGTAGCCTCAGACGCCGCACCGTATCATGACGTGCCGCGTAGAGACCGCGCGCAATCCCGCGGCGCCGATAATCGGGATGGGTGCCGATGTCCGCGCCATAGAGCCAATTCCCCTTCGGGTCGTGGGACGTCAGCCATCCGCCGCCAACTACCTCGGCAAACGTATGATCGGTATGCTCGAAATCGAACTCCATCCGGAGGCTGCTGGTCATGCCGACCACCCGATCTCCATCGAGCGCCACAAACTGTCCATCGGAAAAGATTTCGATGTGCTTGAGGTATTGCTCTTTCTTGAAGCGTTCGGCCGGAGCGAGCGTCTGGAAACATAGCTCCTGAAGCTTCTCGAGCCGGGCGGCATGCTCCGCCCGCGTCGAAACGACGACAATACCGGAGCGGAGAGACTTTTGGTAGCGCATCGCACTTCACCAAACCTGCGCCCGTAGTCTAACGAAAATCGGCCCCGGGAGGTTCTTGCAAACGTGGGCGGCGAGGAGAGGCCTAGGACTTCTTGAGGGAGCTCCAGTCGTAAGGAAACCAATCGGGCATGGCGCGGATCTTGTAGTCCATGTGAACGTGTTTCGTATCCCGGAACCCTTCGAGGCCCTCGATACCGAGCTCGCGCCCTATCCCTGAAAGGCGCATGCCCCCAAATGGCCCAGCATCGTTGTCGGTCAGTGGATCGTTGATCCAAAACGTACCGGCGCGGATGTTGGCGGCCGCGGTCATGGCGTATTCGAGGTTGTTGGTATAGATGCTGGCACCGAGCCCATACTTAGAGTCGTTCGCGAGGGTGGTCGCCTCGTCGATGTCTTTTACAACCATGATGGGTGCAATCGGGCCGAACGTTTCCTCGTTCATGAGCTTCATCGAGTGATTCACGCCGGTGAGGACGGTCGGCTCGAAGAAGTATCCCTTGGGAAGGCCCTGTGGTCTCTTCCCCCCCGTAACGAGCTCGGCTCCTTCTTTGCGCGCCGCCTCCAGCTTCTGTTCGACTTTGTCCCGTTGCGCAGCACTCACCATGGGCCCCAGCTCTACATCCGGCCCCATGGGATTGCCGACTCGTAGAGCCTTTGCAACAGAGACGAATCTATCCAAGAAGCGATCCGCAACTTTCTCGAACACATAGAACCGCTCTGCAGAGGTGCAGACTTGCCCCATGTTGAGGAAAGCCGCAAACGCAGCACCCTGGGCTGCCACGTCAACGTCCACATCGTCGCAAACGATGAAAGGATCGTTACCCCCCAGTTCGAGATGCAATTTCTTGAGCTGGTCGGCCGCCGCCCTAGCGACGGAACTCGATCCAATCCACCGCCGCGGTAGCGTTTCGACCATGAAAATCGGGAATGACCGTTCTCGGCGTCGCCGAGTAAGTTAGGACCACTTCGTTCAGCCCGGCATGGAGGAAATCCCTTGGAACGGTGAATACGTACTCCGACCAATCGTCGGTTAGGTCTTTCTCACCGATCATCTCGCCGTTGACGTCGACGCGGATCCGCACCTCCACTGCCTTCATTTCAGGCATTTCAGCCGTTGCAGGTCGGGCCCGGAGAACAAGGGTCGAGTCCGCAGGCCGCCGGATCGGCACCGCAAGCCACGACCGGCGCCCCCGCGAAAGCCGATAGGTAATGCCGTCTTTCCCGTCTTTTCCTTCAGGTGGAAACCATCCCTCGCCCACCAGCGGGAAATAGCCCTCGGGTTCGCTTCCCAGGTCGATTCTGCCATTCAAAGAAAGAGATCCCTCGTCGATCCAAACACCCTTGAGGTTGTCATAGAGTAAAACCCACAGCGCACGAGGCATCCATTCCTGCGCTCGAAGCAGTTTCCGGTAGAGCAAATCCACCTGTGCCGCGGCGACGCGCTCGAGTGTCGCGGCCTCATCTCTCTTCGAGACCAACTCGGCGTTATAGATGTAGCCGAGCTGAAGGTTCCACCCAATCAAACCGGCGACCGCCAGCGCTAAGAGGATCAGCGGGCGGTGCCGAAGATAGTCAAAAGTGAACCCCAACCCGAGAGCCAGTACTGGGAGCATCCCGAGCATGCGCCTCTGTCCGAAGGATTCAGAACCCCACCAGTCTCCGGTCGAGCTGTTGATAGCCACCGCCGCGAAGAACGCCAGCCACACACCGAGCCCCACACGGGGCGAACGCTTGGAAAGGATCCCCCATCCGATGAGCGAGCCGATAAACAAAGGCGTCCAGGTCAAAAGGCCGTGACGTGGTGAAAGCAAAAACGCCACGGCGTGTGGCCAGGTGCGACCGATCTTGCCGTGAAAGAACACGACACGGACGAAGTCCCAGCCGTAGAGGTACAACCAAATGCCTCCCTGAAAAAATCCACAAAGCAGAGGACCCGCTAGAAATGCTACGAGCAGGCGCAATCGTTGCGGCCGACCCCCAAGCACCAAATCCACGACGGGCATGATGAGTAGGGCTGCGTCTTGCACCCTTACCAACATCATCAGGCCACCGAAGACACCGCTCACAACCCACATGGCATGGTCATCGTTTTCCCGTGCCTTCAACCAGGATAGAACGAAGCACGTGGCAAGCAAGACGGACAGACCGTGGGACATGAACGGATTCGCCGACATATAGAAATGCAGTGGGGTTGCCAGCCAAATCGCGGCAACAACAAGCAGAGCGATCGCTCGGCCGTGACGCCGACGCAAGGCTCCTTCGAGCAGGAACAAAGCCAGGAATCCATAGACATAGGTGGCGACGTTGACCGCGACCTGGTAGACGGGAGAAAACCCGTCGGTCTTTACATCCGCACCCAACCAAGAAGCCACGCTGACCGAGACATGAGTGAGCCAAAGTGGGGGGATCCAGAAGAGGGGCAGCCCTACCGGAAACCGGCTGGTCACTTCGCCTTGAGCAGAACGGATCGGCGGAGCACTGAGTCCGTGATAATCGTTTTCTAGCTCCAGGTCCCAATCGAATAGCAGCGATCGAGACTGGACGTAGTACTCGACTCCATCGCCTCCAACCCGAGTGTGAACGGACGACAGGTAATAGAGGGCGAGTAGGAGGAGGACCAGACGCGGACCATCGAGCCACCTGCCCTGTGGCTTGCTCAGGAAGAGCGCGGCTACCGCCGCTCCCGCGGTGAGGATCCTCAGAAAGGTCGCGACCGACCCCGGCAAGCCCGCCGCCACGAAGACCTTGGCCGCGACGGCGAGAACCGCCAGAGCGATGATGGTGCGTTCCCACCTGGTGGGCATTCAGAATCCGCTACTCTCGGTAGTGATCCGCGAGCTCGACCCAGAGGGCCAGGCCTCGGTACCGGCCGAAGCGCTCATAGTAGCGCTCGATCGACTTGTCAGGGGCGCGCCGGCCGCGCCGGTGCCGCTCGGCGAACATTTTTCGACACGCGGTGTCGAGGGCCAGACGATCATAGGATCCCAGTAGCAACCCCAACCCCGCCGCAGCGTAAGGACCCACGCCGGGCAAAGTGCGTAGGCGTCGATGGAGTTCCTCGCCGTCGAGCTGCTCGGTCCGCAATGACTCCAGGTCTAGCTTACCCGACGCAACGTCCCTGGCGATCTTGTGGAGGTAAGCCGAACGGTAGCCGGCCCGTATCTTGCGGTCGAAAGAAACTGCGGTATCGGCGGCGATCGCCTCTGGCCTGGGGAAACTTCGGCCGGCCACCGAATCGGAAGCGCCATAGCTTTCGACCAAACGTTTGGCCATCGCGGTCGTCTGGCTCCAGGTGCAGTTCGTCGTGCAGATCATCTTGACGACGTCTTCGAACACCGTCGGCGCCCTCATCATTCTCCCCGCACCCTTCCGCCGGGCCCAACGCAGAGCCGGCTGAGCAGAGAGTGCACGGTAAAACGGTGATAAATCCTCGTCGAACCGGAGGACACTCGCGATCTGCCGTCGGGCTTCGGACAGCGCCTTTGAATCGAGCGTGGCGGACGACTCCAACCGCGCTACGAGCTTTCCGCGATTACTCGGACGGCCAAGCGACACGCGGGCCAGCCGACGCCCGGGAAGCTCGAGGACACCATTGAGCTTCTGTTGATCTTCGTCGACCGAGAACGGCGCCAGGATGCACCAACCGTGGCTGCACACGGTGTTCCAAAAGTGGAAGTTCGGTGGTGGCGTGCTGAAACTAAGCCGGCTCACGCGCCCCATGGCGGTTTATGCTAGCATCAATATGGATGTCCAAGGAGGAGAAAAACGTGGCCCGTCTCGTATTTTCGGTCATTCTCGCCCTAGGCTTTTGCTCCTTACCTGTCGTCGCAGGAGAGCTGCAAGAAGATCTGCGAGCGCGACGCGCGCGGGTCCTCGAACAGTTAGGACCGCACTCGATGCTCATACTCTGGAGCGCGGATCTCAAGAGTTATTCCAATGATGTCGAGTACGAGTTCCGGCAGGACAGCGACCTTTACTACCTGACTGGCATGGAGCAAGACGAGACCATTCTCGTGCTCATGCCCGGCAACGAGACGCGAAAGGAAATTCTTTTCATCAAGGAGAAAGACCCAGAGAGAGAGCATTGGGAAGGTCAGATCATGAGCGAGACGGATGCGACCACCCACACGGGTATCGAGACCGTCTACTTGGTGGATCGCTTCGACTCCTTCGTGAGGTCCCTGCTATCGGGCCGGCCGTTCGACGTGCCGCGCTATCGTGCCTCGACGGAGTACAGCGCCTTCTTCGAAGCCCTCGCCGATAACCGCGCGCGGGTGGCGCTCGCCCTCACCGAGTTACCCGAGCTCAAAGGTGAACTGTCGTACCCCCTACAGTTCGCGCAGCGGATCCGAGAACGTTATTTCGGTCTCGACGTTCAGAACGCCGCCGACATCATCCACAAGCTCCGACAGATCAAGACTCCATACGAGGCTGAACTGCTGCGGCGAAGCGGCGTGATAGCGAGCGAGGGGCACTTGGCCGGCATGCGCGCCGCTCTCTCGGCACAGTATGAGTACGAGGTCGAGGCGGCGATCGAATCAACCTACATGCGCTTGGGAGCCTACGGATCGAGCTATCCGGCGATCGTAGCAAGTGGACCCAACGCGACCATTCTCCACTACTCGACATCGCGCGGCAAGATAGAACCGGAGGATCTACTTCTCGTGGACTCCGCGGCGAACTATCAGTATCAAACGGTAGACATCACTCGCACCTATCCCGTGAGCGGAACGTTTGACCCGCAGCAAAAAGACATTTACCGCATCGTCCTTGCCGCACAAGATGCGGGTATGGAAGCGGCGCTGGCGGGTAGCACGCTGAATGACGTCCACCTGGCCACCGTCGAGGTCGTTAAGCAAGGCTTGTTGAATGTCGGCCTCATTACCGACACTTCCGGAGATCAGTATCGAACCTGGTACACCCACGGTGCCTGTCACTGGATCGGCATGGACGTGCACGACGTCGGCGAGCGAGATCGGCCACTCGAGCCCGGCATGGCATTCGTTATCGAGCCCGGCATCTATATCCGGGAAGGAGCGCTCGATCACCTACCAGACGACCCCGAGAATGCCGCCTTCATCGAGAAAGTCCGGTCCGCCTACAAAAAGTACAAGGACATCGGCGTCCGTATCGAGGACTCTTTCCTCCTCACTGAATCTGGACTCGAGCACCTTTCGGGAACGGTTCCCCGCACTATCAACGCTATCGAACGGCACATGAGCTCCGGCTCAACGACCAGTACCGTTCCAAGTAATCTCGCCACGGACGACAGCGGTGCCCGGCAGCGCCCAGAGTGAAATTGGCCGATCGATTCCTGGCGGATCAAGTTGGAACCGGCACCAGTGGATCTCAGCAAGACGTCCGCGGGGGCTCCTTCTCTTCATGTGGTGCTCCTCGAGCCGGAGATTCACTGGAATACGGGAAACGCCGGACGAAGCTGTCTCACGTTTGGTGCCCAACTTCACTTGATCGAGCCGCTCGGTTTCTCCTTGGACGAGAAAGAAGTCCGGCGGGCGGGACTCGACTATTGGCCGCGCGTCAAGCCACGAGTGTGGCCGAACTGGCGATCGTTCGAATCGCAACTCACCGAACTTGGCGAGCCCTACTTCGTCAGCCCGGAAGCGCCGCGGCGAATCCACGACGTACGCTTCCCTCGAAAGACCGTCTTGGTCTTCGGCCGAGAAAGCAGTGGTCTTCCCGCGGGGGTGCGCGAGGCCTACCGCGACCGGCTAATCTCCATCCCCATGCTCGATCCGGAAATCCGGTCGTTGAACGTGTCCACGTGCGTAGGCATCACGCTTTATGAAGTTCTACGGCAGAAAACATAGCGATTCGAGGGGCTGAAGTCCAACGAGGTTTGTTGGACTCCGAAGTGGTGTGCTAGCATCGATTTTCGTGTCGAAAAACTCGAGTAAGGCTCGGCAAACCAGCTCTGGCATTCCCATCCCCGAGGTCTACACGTCCGGAAATTTACAGGGATGGGACGCGGAGCGGCAGCTCGGCTTCCCCGGCGCACCACCGTTCACTCGCGGCAACCATCCGGAAGGATATCGCGGCCGGCTTTGGACGATGCGTCAGTATGCCGGCTACGCAACGGCCGAAGAGTCGAACCGTCGCTATCGCTATCTCCTCGAGCAAGGGCAAAGCGGGCTATCGGTCGCCTTCGACCTCCCCACTCAAATCGGCTATGACTCTGACCACCACTTGGCACAAGGAGAAGTCGGACGCGTAGGTGTCGCCATCGACTCTCTCGAGGACATGGAGATCCTCTTCAAAGACATTCCTCTCGATCGGGTCTCGACATCGATGACCATCAATGCGACGGCCGCGATTCTCCTGGCGCTCTACATAGCGGTAGGCCGCAAACAAAATGTCCCGGAGGAGAAGCTATCCGGGACCGTGCAAAACGACATCCTCAAGGAGTACACCGCCCGGGGCACATACATTTATCCGCCCGCGGCTTCGATGCGGATCACCACCGATATCATTGCATTTTGCGGCCGATCGGTTCCGCGTTTCAATCCCATCAGCATCAGCGGTTATCACATTCGGGAGGCGGGCTCGACCGCGGCTCAGGAATTAGCGTTCACGTTGGCGGACGGCATCGAATACGTCAAAGCAGCGGTCGCCGCAGGCTTGGACGTGGACGATTTCGGCAATCGACTGTCTTTCTTCTTCAACTCGCATCGGAACTTTCTGGAAGAGATTGCGAAGTTTCGGGCGGCTCGCCGAATCTGGGGAAAAATCCTCCGCGAGCGCTTCGGTTCTAAGAACCCTCGTGCCCAAATGCTGCGCTTCCATGCCCAAACTGCGGGCTCCACCCTGACCGCCCAGCAGCCCAACATCAACGTCGTGCGCACCACACTGCAGGCCCTGGCTGCCGTGCTCGGCGGTACCCAGTCGCTTCACTGCAATGCCCTCGACGAAGCTCTGGGGCTACCAACGGAAGCAACTGCAGAGCTCGCACTCCGAACGCAGCAAGTACTCGCGTTCGAAAGCGGAATTGCCGATACAGTAGATCCTCTCGCAGGCTCCTACGCCGTCGAGTCACTTACCGATGCCGTCCAAGAAAAAGCCGAAGCGCTGCTTTCTGAGATCGACGAGCGTGGAGGAGCACTCAAAGCCATCGAGGCCGGCTGGGTCCAGGCCCAGATCCAGGACGCCGCCTACAAGTTTCAAAATGACCTCGACTCCGAGGAGGCAACGGTGGTGGGAGTGAACGCCTTCACAAAGGGTGAGAAAGTGCCCATCGAAGTCTTCACGATCGATCCGGAGGTGGAAAAGCTTCAAGAAAAGCGACTAGCGGCATTGAAATCCCACCGTAACCCCGAGGCCGCAGCGAGCGCGCTTGATCGGGTAGAAAGGGCGGCGGGTTCCGACGAGAACTTGATGCCGCCTATCCTCGATGCGGTGGAAGTTTACGCGACGCTAGGTGAGATCTCGGATCGACTGCGAAACGTCTTTGGAGAGTACCGGAGCAGCTAGGGTGTCAAAGAATTGACTGCAGCCTGCGCGAAGAGCCGTCGGCCGTCCCGCAGCCGCTTGCCGGCGAAGGGACGAGCCGTGGGGGTGGGGCCCCACGGCATTGATAGAGGAGCGAGGCGCCAAGCGCGCGAACACAGCCATGAGCCCATGCGAAGTCGTCAACCGACGCAGCATGAGGCGTGGGGGTGGGGCCCCGCGCCATTCATGGAAGAGTGAGCGTGCACTGAGACATTAGATGCTGTGCTCAATTTGCCGGGGAGACCACCCCGAAACCGATTCTCGAGCCCTTTCGATCCTCGCGTCGACACCGCGACGCTTGGAGAAGCTTCTGTCTTCAGTCGGACCTCGGGAAGCAGTGGCCCGCCCGATGCGCGGAAAATGGTCGATCAAAGAAATCGTCTCCCACTTGGCCGACACCGAGCTCGTTTATGGATATCGCTACCGGAGGACGATTGCCGAGCCCGGCGCGAGTCTCGGTGAGTTCGATCAAGAGATCTGGGCGAAGGAGCTTCTCTATCGAAGACAGCCACTCGACGCGATGGAAGGAGCATTTAGCGCCCTGCGAAAGCAGAACCTCATTCTGCTGAAGTTGGTCTCCAAAGACGTCTGGTCGCAGCACGCCTCCCACCCCGAGTACGGGACTATCAGCTTGCGGGAGATGGTTACGCATATGGCGACCCACGACAGGACTCATCTTTCTCAGATAGAGCGCCTCGCCGCGGTGGTCGACAAGCGCTCGAAGAAAAGAAAGACGGCAAAGACAGCGAAGAAACGGTCTTCCCGCAAAGCCAAATGAACGAGACGATCCTCGAAGTCCGCGGCCTCTCCGTACAATTCGACACCGCGACCGGTCCGATCCGTGCCGTCGACGACGTTCACTTGAACATCGCGCGGGGTCAAACGGTAGGCTTGGTTGGAGAGTCCGGCTGCGGAAAATCCACGTTGGCTTACGCGCTTCTCAGACTCGTTCCCCCACCGGGACGCATCGTGGAGGGTGAGATCCTCTGGAAAGGCAAGGATCTCCTGAGGCTCCCTGAAAAGGAGATTCGGCGGGTGCGCGGCAAAGAGATTGCGCTCATCTTCCAGGAGCCTTCGGCGGCTCTGAACCCCGTCCTCACCGTGGGGGATCAAGTGGCCGAGCCCCTTCGCGTCCACCAAGGCATGAATCGGAGAGATGCCTTGGCGCAGGCGGTCGAGCTCTTGCGCGCCGTGCGTATCCCCGACGCAGAGACGCGGGTCGACGACTACCCTCACCAAATGAGCGGTGGGATGAAGCAACGGGTCTTGATCGCAATGGCCATCGCCTGCTCTCCCGATCTCCTGGTTGCCGATGAACCGACCACCGCGCTCGACGTCACGATCCAGGCGCAAATTCTAGAGCTGCTCGACCAACTGAAGGAACAATTCCAACTCTCCATCCTCTTGGTCAGTCACGATCTGGGAGTGGTCGCCCAAAACGCCAACCGTGTCGCAGTCATGTATGCTGGGCGAATCGTGGAAGAGGCCCCGGTCGATTCGCTGTTCAAGGATCCCAAGCATCCGTACACCTCCGGACTGCTTCGCTCTCTACCCCGTCGCAGCGGGACATCCTCGAGAGGTCCCCAAGGCGCGAGACGGAGGCTAGAAGCAATCCGTGGGACGGTTCCCGATCTCGCCGAGCTCCCCCCCGGCTGCGCCTTCGCGCCTCGTTGCCCGCTCGAGTTCGACCTGTGTGCAAGCGCCGTACCACCTCTCACGGAGATCGCATCGGGACACCTCGCCGCATGCTACAAACACGAGGCAGTCATAAACGCACGGAAGTCATAAGGGAATGTCAGTGGACGCTCCGATTCTCGAGGTACGAAAGCTCGTAAAGCGTTTCCCGGTTCGGCGCGGCGTGTTCCAGCGCACGGTGGCGCAGGTTCACGCCGTCGACGACGTGAGTTTCGACATCCGTCCGGGCGAGACACTCTCCCTCGTCGGCGAATCGGGCTCCGGAAAGACGACCACCGGCAGGTGTGTGCTGAGACTCGTGGAGCCCACCTCCGGCGAAGTCCGATTCGAGGGTCAGGACATTCTCGGATTGGACCGACGCTCGCTCCGCAAACTTCGGCGCAAGACCCAAGTCATTTTCCAGGACCCTTACAGCTCGCTGAACCCTCGAATGAGGGTCGGCTCGATCGTAGCCGAGCCGTTGGTCATTCACCGCGCCGGAACACGACAAGAAAGAGCAGAGCGAACCGCGGAGCTCTTGACGATGGTGGGACTCGATCCGCATGTGGGCTCTCGCTATCCACATGAGTTCAGTGGTGGACAGCGACAACGAATCGGGATCGCACGCGCCCTGGCGCTCAATCCACGCTTCATCGTAGCGGACGAGCCGGTCAGTTCTCTCGACGTATCTATTCAAGCGCAGATCTTGAACCTCTTGGTCGACCTTCAGGAAAAACTCAATCTGTCGTATCTCTTCATTGCGCACGATCTGCGTATCGTCGAGCACATCAGCGACCGCGTAGCGGTTATGTACCTGGGAAAACTCGTGGAGCTGGCGCCCACCGCGGAGCTCTACCGAAGCCCACAACACCCGTACACGCAGGCCCTCCTGGCTTCCGTCCCCGAGCCCGATCCCCAGAAAGCTAAAACGGCCACCCTCGTACAAGGGGACCCGCCGACGCCGCTGGACCCACCCTCCGGGTGCCGGTTTCACCCGCGTTGCCCGGTCGCGGTGGAGCGCTGCCGAAGCGAGGAACCGCCCCTGGTGGACGTGGGAGGTGGCCACTTGACGGCCTGCCACTTGGTTCCCCCAGCTGGTACTATTTAAAGAGACCCCAATTCGGAGAAAATGTGGTGTGGGCCAACGAGGCTCTCTCGAACGCGGTCATTCGCTTCCTAACCCGGGAAGTCCATGACTACCAGCGTCGCATCCCCAACAACCTGGAGAAACTGAAGAAGCACATCCGACCGGGCGACGTCTTGCTGGTCGAAGGCAAGTCGCGCATCTCCCAGATCATCAAGTACCTGACCCAAAGCTCTTGGTCCCACTCCGCCATCTACATCGGCGACCACATCGAGCTCCGGGGACACCCCATCGCACAGCACTACCGCGATCTCTACGGCGAGGAGTCACGACACTTGCTGATTGAAGCCGAATTGTCGGGTGGCGTGGCGGCGGTGCCGCTTACCAAGTACCTCGACTACAACTTGAGGCTATGCCGTCCCTACTCTCTGTCGATCGATGATCTCGAGAAAGTGCTCGGCGAGGTCATTTCCCATCTTGGCGATACCTACGACCGCAAGAGGCTCCTCGACCTGGGTCGCTACTTGACGCCGTTTTCCCTCATTCCGGCACGCTGGCGTAAGAAGGCTTTCTTTCACGGCTCCAGCACGTCGCGGGCCGTCATCTGTTCGGGTCTGATCGCTCGAGCGTTCTTGAACGTCCATTACCCCGTCCTCCCCCTTCCATCGAAGAATCCAAGGGAGGAGGAAGAAAAGGGCCTCTTTCCATTCGGCAAAAAGTTCCGCAGCTTCCCTCCGTACTTGGCACTGCCGCGCGACTTCGACCTGTCCCCCTACTTCCAGATCGTTAAATTCAATCTCGTACGAGAAGGCCCGCTCGATTATCGGGCTCTGGAATGGGAAGGTGTGTTAGACTCTCGCGATCCCTAAAGAGTCTTGATGACGCGACTCGTCGTCTTCGATCTTGATGAAACGCTTTGGAACCTGCCAGGCGGTTACTGCGCCCAGATGACGCCGCCTTTCCGTCGCGATCGTGATAGCGTTCGCGATGCGTCGGGCTACCAGCTAACCTTGCGGCCTGACGCTCGATCCACGCTCGACTCTCTAGAAAGTAGAGGCCTCCTCGTTTCCGTTGCCAGCCGGTCCACACCGGAAACCGCCGGCGAGGTTCTGAAATTACTCGGCCTGTTCGAGCGCTTCACGTGTCCGTGCTTCGCCTGGCAAGACAAAGATCTTTCGCTGGATCGCGTCCTGACCGACCTCCGAGAAAAAAAAGGGATCCGCGTCGAACCTCCGGAGGTCCTGTTCGTGGACGACTGGCCTTCCAATATTCGCGATGCCGCGAAGCTCGGAATCCCCGGGCTGGTGTTCGGCCAAGACATTCACTCTCTTTCGGAAGTTCTCAATCATCTCAATGGATCAGGAGACAGGAATGCAGTTCGACCTTTTTGATGCGGGCTCCAACACAATATTGGGCTCCGGTTCTTACGACGAGCTCAAGACTCGATTAGTAGAAAGTGGTTGTACGAAATGCAGCCTGCACACGGGCCGGACGCAGATCGTGGTCGATCGCGGTAATCCCGACGCCTCGGTCATGGTGATCGGAGAAGGGCCGGGTGAGCAAGAAGACCGGCAAGGTCAGGCTTTCGTCGGACGCGCCGGGAAGACGTTCGACCAAATCATGAACGCGGTGGGGATCGACACCAACGAGGATATGCTCATCGCCAACGTGGTCAAATGCCGGCCCCCAGAGAACCGTGCACCCCACTCCGACGAAGCGGCGGCGTGCCTACCCTATCTGAAGCGACAAATCGAGCTGGTGCGCCCGCACATCATTCTGCTTTTGGGTGCTACCGCGCTCAAGCACTTCGATAAATCCAAAACGAACTTCCAAATGTCGGAGGAAGCGGGTAAATTCTTTACCCTGACCGATTTCCCGAGCACTCAGTTCATGGTGCTCTATCATCCCGCCGCGCTCCTCTATAACGCCAAGCTCAAGCCCGCCATGTGGCAACACGCCAAGACACTGCGACACTTTCTCGATCAGCACGGTTTGATCAGAAGTAAGCTGAAACGCGCCCAATAAAGTTTGTCAAGATCGTCGGTAAGTCTAGGGTCGCTCGGCGAGCCGCACGCGAAACTCCACCGAGTTTCCGTCACGCATCACCACTACTGGCACATCGTCGCCTGGCTTGTGGCGTCGCAACGCATCGGTGAAGTCGTGAAGACTATCGATCGCGCGCCCGTTGAAATAGACGAGCACGTCGCCGGCTTTGAGACCGGCCTTGTTAGCAGGTCCCCCGTCCCGGATGTCGTCGAAGCGAACTCCCTTGCCGTCGTGACCGAAGTCCGGCACCGAGCCGAAGTAAGCACCGTAGCCGCCTCCTCCACCCTGGTGGCGTTGAGGTTGCGCCGGTTTCACGAATGCCGGGCGATCGGGTAAGGCCTGCACATAGTCCGCCATTTGGTACGCCAATTTCAGGACTCGCTCCGCTCCGGAAGCGTTGATCTGCTCCCAATCGTCCGAAGGCTTGTGGTAGTCGCGATGAAGACCGGTGAAGAAGAACAGCGAGGGCACACCTTCCATCGTGAACGATGTGTGGTCACTCGAACCGTAGCCCGAGAAGCTGAAGGTGAGCGCGAGGTCTTCGTCGACGGCCAGCTCCTCAAGTTTCGATTGAAAAATCGGCGAGGTTCCTACGCCCCCGACGAAAAGCTTTCCTTCACGAAGGCGGCCGATCATGTCCAAGTTGAGCATGGCCACGGTGCGTTCCAGCGGAAACGTCGGGTGCCGTGTGTAGTAGCGCGATCCCAGCAGCCCCAACTCCTCGCCCGCGAATGCGGCAAACAAGACACCGCGGTTGAGATCCCCTCGCTCTCCTGCCAACACACGTGCGAGCTCCAAGACTCCTGCTGTTCCGGAGGCGTTGTCGTCGGCGCCATTGTGGATCCGGTTCTCGCCCTTACCGGGAGCCGCAGAATGTTTTCCATCGCGTCCTAGGTGATCGTAGTGAGCACCAATCACGAGCAACTCGTCGTTTCCTGAAGGGCCTGAAGGATCTGAAGGGCCCGATGGGTTTGACGGGCTTGCAGAGCTGGAAGATGCACCGGCGGGCAGGTAGCCGAGGACGTTTTTCACGAAGCGCCGCTCTCGCTCTAGATCCGTACGGAGACGCACCTGGACGTCGGTAAGCTCGAAGGAGGCGGGCTCCAGGTTCTTGTCTATGTTCTCTTGCAACACCGAAAGCTTGGCGACCCCTTCCGGAAGTAACCGTTCGACGACCGCTTGCTTCAGATGGACCACCGGGATCACCAAGTCATCGGCTCCCAAATCCTTGCCGAATTTCACCAGGCCTTTGGGATCACCGGGATGATGCACCGGGTCGGTCACGATAAGGACCGCGGCGGCACCGTGAGCCTTGGCGTTGACGACTTTCGAAACAAAGGTCGCATGCCCGCGGCTGGGATCGAAGGGACCGTCTCCGTTCTCGCGTGGCGTATGCCGCATCACCAGGGCGGCTTTTCCCTCCACGTCGACGCCCGCATAGTCATCGTATTCGTGCTCGGGTGCCGTGATTCCGTATCCCACGAAAACAACCGGAGTCGCCTCGACGTCTCCCGCGCCGGAGAAGGTCATGGGCTCGAAATCGCGATGGAGGCGCAGGTCCATCTCGCCGCTCGAATCCTCGAAGCGCAAGAAATTGTTCGGCCCGAGAGAACTTCCCAGGCTCACCTCAAAAGGCTGGAAGTAGCCGGCGTCGTCACCGGCCGGCCGCAAACCGAGCTCTTCGAATCGCGCTGCAATGTAGTCGGCCGCTTCATCGAGCCCCTCGCTTCCGTTCCCACGTCCACCCAGCGCGTCGGAAGACAAGAAACGAATATGCTCGAGCGCCGCGTTACCGCTTACCAACCCGACCGACGAGCGCTCGCTCCGTGCTGAGACCACCGCGACGACGAGACCTAGGAGGGCGATCCCGAAGAAAACTTGTCGTCTTTGGACGCGGCGGTAGAAAGGAAGGAGATCTCTCATTCGCTTCGCTCCAAAGGCCATTATAGGCAGGCTACGGTTACCATCCAAGGCGGGTCTTCCCGCTTGTTTCTTTCGGAGAGGGTGTCAGCTCGGCGGATCGAAAAGTGGCAGCGGCGGCGGATCGAGCTCGTTGAGAAGCTTCCAGCCCCAACTCCTTCGGGTTTCCGGCGGAAGCTGGCCATAGCGTTGGTGGTATCGCCGAAGAAAGTCGGCCGTGGCGGCATTCACGTAGCCACCCCCTCGAAGCTCCCCGAACTCATCGCGATAGCGAACCGCGATTTGCTCGAAGAGGCGGTCGCGAAGATCCTTCGCAATGATCGACGCGGCCGCGACCGCAACATGAACGGTCTCGCCAAAATCACGTGCTTCCAGGTGCGGATACTCCCCGGTAAGGGTTCCGAACATTGTTTGCCCATCAGCGACGATACGCCGTACCGGCCGAGCCCCATCAATGATCGCGCGGGCGCCGCGGCGTTCGAGCTCGTTCAGCAAGCCCTGTGACGCAAAGTCATCCACGGTTCGATGGTCGAACACCTCGACATGCACGTCCTCGGCGAGACGGCGGATGTGAGAGGCGAGCTCAGCCCTTTTTTTCCGCGCATCTTCCCCGGCCCCGAAGTCCTTGGAATCGGACACCCCGCGGCGAGTGAGAGCACCCGCCCTCGGAGGACGAAGCACGACGCCGGCCACGACCAGGGGACCGAGGACCGGCCCCCGACCCGCTTCGTCGATGCCGAGGATCATGGTGGGTCATGTTCGCCGATTCCTGCCTGGTCTTGCAACGAAAAAAACACCCGGGGCAAGAGGAGCGAGTAGAATGTAGGCTCGCTTACTCGGGGGGTAGTCGCCCTGCCGTCATAATAGGAAGCTCATGGCTCACACCGAGGAGAAAGGTAAAGGGAAGTACAACGTCGTCGTGATCGGCGCCGGCACGGCTGGCCTGGTGGCGGCGGCTGGAACCTCCGGCCTCGGCGGCAGAGCGGCGCTCATCGAAGGCCACAAGATGGGCGGCGACTGTCTGAATTTCGGTTGTGTCCCCTCGAAGGCGCTCATTTCGTCCACCAACCTCATCCAACGAATGCGACGCAGCCAGACATTCGGGCTGCAAGCGACGGAACCACAGTTCCACCTCGAAGAGGTCTTTGCCAGTATGAGGAAGAGACGAGCCACCATCGAGCCTCATGACTCGGTCGAGCGTTTCGAGGGATTGGGGGTCGACGTCTTCTTGGGTCGAGCGCGGTTCGTATCGCCACACGAAGTCGACGTGGAAGGCACGCGGCTTCGCGCCCGGAACTTCGTCATCGCCACCGGTACCAAGGCCTTTGTGCCCCCGATCCCTGGGGTGCAAGAGATTTCGTACTACACGAACGAAACGATATTCGATGAGATGCCTTCCGCACCTGACTCGCTCCTAATTCTTGGTGGGGGCCCCATCGGATGTGAGCTAGCACAAGTGATGACGCGTCTCGGAGTTTCGGTCACGGTAGTGGAGCTTCTGCCGACGCTTCTTCCCCGTGACGATCCCGATGCCGCCGAGCTCATCACCAAGCGCCTCACCGAAGAGGGGGTTCGCGTACTCACCGGATCCCCCCTAACCAAGTTCGAGAAAAGAAACGGAACGGTCGTCGCTACCATAGATAGCTCCGGTGGAAGCCAAGAAATAACGACGGAAGCCGTCTTGATCGCCACCGGCCGCAAGCCGAACACCGAAGGCCTGGATCTGGAAGCGGCCGGTGTCGAGTACGGCAAGGCCGGCGTCAAAGTCGATGCGACATTAACGACGTCCCAGCCGCACATCTTCGCCTGCGGCGACATCGCCGGTCCTTACCAGTTCACCCACACCGCGGACTACCAGGCAAGGATCGTGGTGCGCAACATCCTACTGCCCTGGTTCAAGACCAAGGGAGACTACACGTGGGTGCCATGGGTTACCTACACCGATCCCGAGGTCGCCCAAGTTGGGCTCACCGAGAACGAGGCGGGCAAGCGCGGCCTTCCTCATTCCGTCTACCGCTTCGATTGGAACGACCTCGACCGAGCGATTACCGAGAACGAGGAAACTGGATTTATCAAGGTGGTAACGCCACCCGGTAAGGACCGCATCCTGGGAGCTACGGTGGTCGGCGTCCACGCCGGCGACGTGCTTCACGAGCTGGTAGTCGCTGCCAAGCACGGAGTAGGGCTCGCCAAGCTGTCCTCGACGATTCACGCTTACCCGACTTTTTCCCAGTCCGTCCAACGTGTCGGTGATCTCTACCAGAAAAGCCGTCTGAGCCCGAGCATCTCCAAAGTCTTTCGGTGGCTCTATCGCGCCCGAAGGTCCTCCTGATGGCGGTTCGAACTTACGCCAAGATCGGTGCCCTCGTTCTGGTCGTTGCCGCCCTGATGGTGTCGGCACGAATGTTGCCACTAGCTGAGTGGCTCGCCGTCTTCAACGGGTGGGTGCAAAGTCTCGGACCGGCCGGTTTGCTGATCTACTCATTGGTCTACGCCTTGGCCGCGGTGTTGCTACTTCCCGGATCGATTCTGACTCTAGCGGCGGGAGCCGCGTTCGGCCTGTTGCCTGGCTTCGCATCCGTCTTGTTGGGTGCCACCGTGGGCGCGGCACTCGCCTTTTTGGTTTCACGCCATCTGGCACGACGACGCGTGGAGGGTTGGATCGAGACGAAGCCTCGATTCTCGGCGGTCGACAAAGCGGTGGCCAAAGAGGGATGGAAGATCGTATTCCTTACGAGGCTCTCTCCGCTATTTCCTTTCAATTTTCAAAACTACGCCTACGGCTTGACGAAGATCTCCTTCTGGCACTACACGCTGGCGAGTTTCGTCGGAATGATACCCGGCTCGTTCCTGTATGTGTACATCGGCTCCTTGGGTCGGAGCAGCTTGGAAGCCGCGGCGGGCGGCGAAAGTATCGAGACCTTGCAGTTGATCCTTCAGATCGTCGGGCTGGCTGCCACAGTGCTGGTCACGATTTTCATTACCCGCATCGCGGCCAAGGCGTTGAAAGAGGCCGGGATTTAGTTCCGCGTCGCCACGAGAGCGAAGGCCAGCTCGAGCTCGTCCTTGGTTTTGACCGATCCTCCGGCCGCCTTGATCTGCGGCACGCCGAAATCGCTTCCCTTGATCTTGAATGCGCCCTCCGCTCGGAGTGTCTGGCCGTCGACGGTCAAGGTCAATGGGAACTTGACCTCGTCGGTCACCCCACGAAGAGTCAGCTCACCCTTGAGATTCCCCTTACGCTCCCCTCCGCCTCTACTCACTGAAAGCTCTTTCGAAACGAACACGATCTTCGGATAGCTCGCGACTTCGAGCGCTGTGCTCTCCATCTCCGCTTGGATCGTGGCCCGGTCCGCATCACTGACACCCTCGTCGACCACGGTCAGAGAACTTGCATCGATCTCGATACGAATCGAAGACATGTTGGGGTTATCCGGCCGCCAGTCCACGTCGCCTACGATGCCGCGGGCCTCGATCAAATGCTCGTGACCGAATGCCTTCAGGAATCCGGCTTTCCCGACTTTCACGGTGAAGCGGCTTTCCGTCGGCTGGATCGAGAAGCTCCAGGTGTCTTCAGAAAATACTGAAGAAACCGTGCCGAAGACAAAGACTAGAGCAGCGATGAGTCGATACATGTCGCCTCCTTGTGGGCTCGCAAGGCCCAGTCTACTCCAAAATGTTCCGTTCCTTGATCCGCCCTACTCTCGCGGTTAACATCGACGCGGAAATGACGAACCACCGGGGCGGGTAGTTTTTGCCCGGTTTTTTCATCTACCGCGTTACCGAGCGGACAGTCAGGAGATGATATGAAAACACTCGCAGCCTTGCTTGGCCTACTGATGTACATGGCAGCACTCTCTCACCACCTGGCGCATGCCGCGGGTGCAACACCGGCCTTGCCACAAGACCTAGAAATCGAACTGGCTCTGAGCGCGCTGCCTCCACATCTCAGAGACGAGGCAACTGTTTATGTTTTGGGGAAGTCCCAAACACTCGAAATCGCGCGTGACGGAAGCAATGGATTCCATGCGTTTGTTTCCCGCCTCGACCCCAATGCGTTCAACGGGGATTGGCCGTACACGGAGTATCGGGACGACATTCTCCTTCCGATCGCCTTCGACGATGCCGGCTCCCGCGCACACATGCCCGTGTACTTCGACATGGCAGAGATGCGAGCCTCGGGAACGCCCGCCGAGGAACTCAAGGCCATCGTGGTCAAACGATGGGAGACCGGGTACTACAAAGCACCTGAGAGAGCGGGCATCTCCTACATGCTAGCTCCGATGTTCCGTACCTATAGGAACCCCGATGTTGAGGTGAACGAGGTGGGCACGACCAACGCTCCCCACTACATGTTCTACGCCCCCGGTGTCTCCAACGAAGACATCGGAGGAAAGGTCATGAGCGAACATCCGTTCATCCTGAACGAAAGGCCTAGCCCTCATGGGTACATGATTCAGTTCGTCGGGCAGGCGGAGAAAGGGGCCATCAACGAGGAGTATGCGGAGATGCTGGCACGGCTTTGCGAGCTCAGAGAGATTTATTGTCTGGATCGATAAGTGCCTAGACTCGAAATAGCCCTGGGCCCACCGAGATACGCGGAGCTCAACGCCAGTCTGATCGCTGCTTTATTGCGCTTCGTCTCGACCCCCTTTCTCGTAGGTCCCCATGATCTCGGCGCGGGCGAGGATGTGTCCCTCCATCGCCTTCTCGAGCTCCTTCTTCGTCGGGTGGCCGAGGTCGGGAAGAGCGGTATCGAGCGCGTAGAGCTTGTGATCTAACCCCCTTTCTCGTAGGTCCCCATGATCTCGGCGCGGGCGAGGATGTGTCCCTCCATCGCCTTCTCGAGCTCCTTCTTCGTCGGGTGGCCGAGGTCGGGAAGAGCGGTATCGAGCGCGTAGAGCTTGTGAAAGTAGCGGTGACGTCCGATAGGTGGGCAGGGTCCGCGATATCCGGTCTCGCCCCAATCGTTCTTCCCCTCGCCGGTGCCGTCGGGGAGCGCGTCCGACGAAATGCCTTCCGTCAGACTATCTGTCTCCGCGGGAAAGTTGTAGAGCACCCAGTGCACCCAAATGGTCTTCGGTGCTTGCGGATCCGGAGCATCCGGGTCATCGACAATGAGTGCCAGCCGTTTCGTCCCATCCGGTACATCCGACCAGGTAAGCGTCGGTGACACGTCGCTCCCTTCACAGGTGTGCTTGGAGGGAATCTCTCCCTCGTGAGTGAAGCTAGATGAGCTCAGTACAAAGGCCATGGCGTTCCTCCTTTAGGACAGGGTCTTGCGTCATATCATTTGATTATAGCGGTGCCATCCCTCTAGAATCGTGACCCGGAGGAATGGTGACATGATGAGAAGTGGCAATCCCGCATTGACCGCCAACACTTTTACCGCAATGGCTCCCGCCGCGTCGAGTCAGTACGCGATGACGATTCAAGGGGCGGTGAACAAGACTGCCATCTTGCTGTTTCTCGTCGTCCTGACCGCGTCCTGGACCTGGAACATGTTCCTCACCAGCGCGAATCCCGCCGCCGTCATGCCGTGGGTGTTGGGAGGTGCCATCGGCGGATTCGTCGTCGCCATGGTGACGATCTTCAAGAAGGAATGGGCGGGCTTCACCGCGCCCATCTACGCCTTACTCGAAGGCCTTTTCCTGGGTGCTATTTCCTCGATGTTCGAAGCGCAGTTCCCCGGGATCGTCATTCAAGCGGTCGCTCTGACGTTCGGAACGCTGTTTGCGCTTCTCTTCGCGTACAAATCGGGTCTCATCGCGGCCACCGAAAACTTCAAGCTCGGTGTGACCGCGGCCACCGGCGGCATCGCGCTGGTTTATTTCGCCACCATCATGCTCGGCTTTTTCGGAATCTCGATCCCGTATATCCACGGAAGCGGCCTGATTGGAATCGGCTTCAGCCTCTTCGTTGTCGTCATCGCCGCACTCAACCTGGTACTGGACTTCGATTTCATCGAGAAGGGAGCCGAGGTAGGCGCCCCGAAGTACATGGAGTGGTATGGTGCCTTCGGGCTCGTCGTCACTCTGATCTGGCTCTATCTCGAGATTCTGATACTACTCTCCAAGCTGTACCGCCGCAGCTAGCCGGAGACACGATATTACCGATTCGACACCTCGGCTCCTTGAGCCAGGGGATTGGGCTCCCGATTTCGTCCTCTTGTCTCAGCGTGGCGTTCCGACACGCTTCATCGGCAAGGCCGGAGGCACGCCCACAGTTCTTCTCTTCTACGACACGAACCAAAACCAATCGTCGCTGGAAGAGCTCGAGCAGTTCGCAAAGTCTCTCGCCCATAAACAGCTCGGCATCTTCGCCGTGAACCGGGAAACGCCGGAGTCCAACCGGCGGGCCTTCGAGCGGCATTCCATCCCCTTCCTAGCATTCTCGGACACCGACGGCGCCGTGACGTCTCACTATGGTGTGGGGGAAGGTTACAAGATGACGGTGTTCGTATTGAGCTCGAACCTACGGGTCCTCTCCGCGCATCCCTTGAAGGAGACCGAGACCTGGGCCGGGCAGGTGGCCACGCTCTTGGATACCTTGCCGCGGGAGGAGCCCGTCGAAGTCGTATCGCAAGCGCCGGTTCTCTTTATCCCCGACGTTTTGGACGACCGATCCTGCGAGCAACTCATCGCCTTTTGGCGAACCGAGGGCAGCGTGGAAACGGGTGTCGAGCGATCCGAGCAGGGCGGGCGAGCCGATGCCATCGCCCCGGAAACGAAACGACGACGAGACCACACCGTTACGGATCCCGAGCTGCTACGCGACCTGACATCTCGAGTGGGACGCCGTGTCGTGCCGGCGGTCCGGAAGGCTTTTTCCTTTCGAGCCACTCGATTCGAAGGCTTCAAGATCGCCTGCTACGACGCCGCGGAGGGCGGCTTCTTTCGGGCCCACCGGGACAATCTGAGTCCTGCTACGGCCCATCGGCGTTTCGCCTTGACGCTGAACCTGAACGAAGGCTACGAGGGCGGGCACTTGCGATTTCCAGAGTACGGGCCGCATCTCTATCGGCCGAAGAGAGGCGGGGCAATCGTTTTTTCCGGCTCTTTGCTGCACGAAGCCCTCGAAGTCACAATGCGTCAACGCTTCGTCCTGCTTTCGTTTTTGTTTGGAGAAGAAGATGCGAAGAGGCTCGAGAGCGTTGAAGGCCCTCCGTGAAACCGCCATCCGCCCCTGAACCCAGGGAGGCCGGCCTCCTCGTCGCAGCCGCGGCTCTTTTTTGTTTGAGCGGTATCGCGGCGCTCGTATACCAAGTCACCTGGCAGCGCATTCTGGCGCTGCACAGCGGGATGGGCATCTATTCGGTGGCGATGATCATCGCTTCGTTCATGGCCGGCCTCGGTATCGGAAGCCACCTGGGTGGAGTCGTAAGCACTCGAAAGAGCCCTCGGACCGCGCTTCGGATCTTCGCGACCTTGGAGATTGCGGTCGCTGGCTTCGGTGCCATCAGCTGTTCACTGTTCTACGACGTCTTGTATCTCGAGGCGCCCTGGCTCTACACGACCTCCTGGCGGGTGGGTCTCTTTCATTTCTTGGCCCTTTTGCCTCCGACATGTCTTATGGGAATGTCTCTCCCTTTCCTCGTGCAAGCCATGGTGCGGAACGTGAGCACCGCAGGGCGAACCATCGGCTACCTTTACGGAGTCAACGTGGTCGGCGCGAGCATCGGCGCTTTCATCACCCCTTGGATCCTGATCCGTTTTCTCGGAGTCCGGGAAGCGGTGATGGTGGCGGTGGGATTGAACCTTCTTGCTGGAATAGGGGCGCTCGTCATCGCATCGATGGTGCCGACGCGACCCACCCGAAAAGAGGTCGCTCGGGCTCCGCGGGATGACTCGGAAACAACTCTCGGGCCCCCATTCTCCACTTGGCTGCTCTTGTACGCGCTAAGCGGCTTCTGTGCGCTCTCGCTCGAGATCCTTTGGTTTCGCTTGGTCGACGTCGGTGTCCGTGGGACGGCGTTCGCCTTTGGAACGGTGCTCTCGATCTATTTGTTCGGACTGGCTGCCGGAAGTCTGCTCGGCGCTCAATTCAACGACCGGTTGAAACGCCCCTTGCGCACATTCTTGATGTGTCAGTGCGCCATCCTTTTCTACTCGGGCGTCGTCTTACTCCTGCTGGCGGTGTTACCCACCGACCTGCCTGGCTACGCGTGGTTCTTCGAAATCTGGACGAAAGACCGTGTGGTCGTATTGGGACGAACACAGGACCTAGGTCGCTTGATTCGATTGTACTTGGTGCTCCCCTTGGCTACTTACGGCGTTCCGACTCTTCTGATGGGATTCTCGTTCACCGTCTTACAACGCGCCGTTCAGGACGATCCGCAGACGAGTGGTCGCAAGGTGGGGTTTCTTCAGGCCGCCAATATCGCCGGCAACGTCGTGGGAAGTCTCGCCGTCGGCCTGCTGGCGCTCAACGTCTTCGGGACGACCGGTTCGATGCGCGCCCTAGTGTTCGGCGGCATCGTGTTCGCTCTCGTCGGAATTCGTCAGTACGGGCTTCGAAGCGCTTTTGGCCTTGCAGCAGCAGCATTGCTCGCTCTGGGGGTTGTCATACCTGGGCAACAGGACTTGTGGAACCGACTACATGGCTTGGTGGGAGACGTAGCTTTGATTGAAGAGGACGCGTCGAGCGTCGTGATCGTGAAACCGGAAGATTCTGGGTGGCGCGTCGTCGTCAACGGGGTCTACCACAGTTGGCTACCCTACGGCGGCATTCACAGCTTGTTGGGAGCGCTGCCCGCCGTGATGCATCCCAGCCCCCGGGATGTGGTGGTCATCGGGCTCGGCTCCGGCGATACCGCGTGGGCTGCGGCCAGCCGCGTGGAGACACAAGAGCTTCGAGTCTACGAAATCGCTCGCCCTCAACTGACTCTTCTGACCAAGTTTGCAGAGTTACACGGTGAGCGCAAGGTCGTTGGTTTCCTCGAAGATCCGCGATTGGAAGTGACCATCACGGACGGACGAAACGCTCTTTTGACCTCTGACAAGCTCTACGATCTCATCGTGGTCGACGCCCTGCGACCGGTCAGCGCCTACAGCGGCAACCTCCACTCGCTCGAGTTCCTGGAACGCTGCGCGCTCAAGCTCAAACCGGGTGGATTGATGAGTATCTGGGCCCCCACGACTCGCGGTCGGGCGTCGTTCGCTCGGGCCTTCGCGCACACCGTCATCTTCGACGGCCCGCGGGTCTTGGTGGGAAGCAACCACCCGATTCAGCTGGATCCGATCGCCTGGAGGGACCACGCGCTCTCGTCGTTTACCCGTTCGTACCTGGGTCCATCGGTCGTGCAAGAAGTCGTGACTGCCTTGAAGAGCCCCAACCCAACCCTGAAGGAACGGGGTTCCCCCGGTTCCCCCGACGTTGAAGAAGAGCTCAACCGCGATTTGTTTCCACGTGACGAGTTTCTCACCCCCTTCACGTCACGTTAAATCCGGTCGTCTTCGCCCCACTTGTGTAGCCGGGCCAGGTTCACTATTCTTCCGCGCGGGAGGACTCGACTTTGCAACGACAAACGCTCTTACGGACCGCGGTCGTCATAGCGGTATTGATCGGTTTTGGTAGCTTGGGGAACTCACAAGATATTGAAGACGCGGTTCGCGCCGAGCTCGACTCGCTCATCGACGTGTACAAACACCTCCATTCTCATCCCGAGCTTTCCTACCACGAGAAGGAGACGGCGGCGTATCTGGCTCAGTACCTCCGTGAATTGGGTTTCGAGGTTACCGAGGGGATCGGCCGCTATCCTGACCCGGCGCGCGTTTCCTACGGCCTGGCGGCAGTCATGAAGAACGGAAACGGACCGACGGTTATGGTGCGAACCGATCTCGATGGGCTTCCGGTAGAAGAGAAAACGGGGCTGCCCTATGCCAGCGAATCAAGAACGACCGACGATGCGGGAGCCGACGTCGGCGTCATGCATGCTTGTGGGCACGATGTGCACATGACTTCCTTTCTTGGAACGGCCAAGCTTCTGAGCCGGCTCAAGAGCGAATGGTCGGGGACTCTGGTGATGATCGGCCAACCCGCCGAGGAACGAGGGGCTGGAGCCAAGGCGATGCTTGAGGATGGTCTTTACGAACGCTTTCCGCGGCCTGATTTCGCAATAGCGCTTCACAGCAACGCGTCGCTACCGGCCGGCGACATCGGTTACTGCTCGGGGTACGCACTCGCCAACGTGGACTCGGTGGACATTACGGTTCGCGGCGCGGGCGGACATGGCGCCTACCCGCACACCACCAAGGATCCGATCGTCATCGCGGCGCGCATCGTCGTCGCCTTGCAGACCATCGTCAGCCGCGAGGTGTCGCCTCTGGACTCGGCGGTCGTGACGGTGGGCTCGATTCACGGCGGCAGCAAGCACAACATCATCCCCGACCAGGTACATTTGCAGCTCACGGTTCGCTCCTACAAACCGGAGTTGCGAAAACGAGTGCTCGCGTCCATTCGAAGGATTGCCAATGGCGTCGCTGCATCGGCCGGCGTTCCGGAGCACCTGGCGCCCATCGTCAATATTGACGAGAGCGAGTACACCCCTACGACCTACAACGACCCTGAGCTTACCGCCCGGCTCGTCGCAACGTTCGAGCGGGTGCTGGATTCGGAACACGTCGTCGAAATGGATCCGGTGATGGGTGGTGAGGATTTTTCTCGATATGCCTTGAAGGACCGCGAGATTCCCATCAGCATGTTCTGGCTGGGGACCATCCCCCGCGCCGCAGTACAAGAAGCCCTGCGCACGAGCATTCCCCTACCATCGCTTCACTCGAGTCAATTCGCTCCCTCTCCCTCGCTCACCCTCGCGACCGGGTTGGAGGCGATGACCGCCGCGGTGCTCGAGCTGATGCGTGGGAATGACTAGGGCTATAATCTCCGTCATGGGAACTGAATAGTGAATTTTTCGCGTGGGCTAGTAGTGCTAGTCTTGGCGGGCCTCGCTCTTCCCTCTCGCCTCGATTCGGACGCCATCGTGGTGACGAAAGCCATGACCGCCTCCACCATCGCCGAGATCTACATAGAGGAAGATGCGATCCGAGTGGAGCTAGAGATCGGGCTCCCCGACCTCGAGGGATTCCGTGACCTCCTACCCGACGCGATCTACGAGAAGCTCGGCCACGATCCGCAACCCCTCGCCAAGCGGGTGCCGCGCTTTTTCCGAGAGGATCTCGCTTTCAAAACGGACGGCGGCCCCCCACTTGTGGGAAGGGTCGAAGCCATGGAGGGGCGGCGGCGCGTTCTACGAGACGAGGTGACGGGTCAGCCGCTGCCGGTGGCGGACGACGAAGGTGAGCCAGTCGTCTTCGCCACTCTGACCTACCCGTTCCATGGAAAACCGAAAGTACTTACCCTTCAACCACCCCGCGATGAGCTCGGAAACGCCAACGCCAACATCGGATTCATCGTTTTTCACCGTGGTCTACCGGTCAACGACTTTCGGTATCTCGGCGCCGTGGAGACCCTGCGCCTCAATTGGGCGGACCCTTGGTACTCCCAGTTCGATAACCGTAACTTGCGCCGGCAGTTCGATGCTCCGTTCTCCGCCTTCCTTTACGTGGAACCGTACGAAGTCCGCAAGGAGATCGTCCTTCGGCCCAAAGATCTGCAAGGCTGGGTGGATCTCGACCTCGAGGGCAAGACGGTCTTGACGGTCGACGAACAGGAAGCGGTGAAGAAAAGAGTCGTCGAGTTTCTCGCCGCGCGAACCCCGGTTACCATCGATGGCAAGGGGGTAGAAGGCATTCTCGACCGAGTTCACTTCATATACCGTAACTTGAGAACCAGCGGCGTCATCGACCCGCCCCGTGACCTCGACTTGATATCGGCGACTCTGGGAGTGATCTTCTACTACCCGACCAACGGGCTCCCAAAGGAAGTCACTCTGGAATGGGAGCTCTTCGACGATCGAATCGTGAAGGTTCCTGCCTCGGCGACCGACGAAGCCGGTGCGCTGCCCTACTTTCTCTTTCCCGACGACCCTGTCCTGAAGTGGCAGAACTTCCTCAAGAACCCGACAATCCCCGGTTTGGTGGAAGTCCAAGCGCCACCGACGCTCGGTCGGCTCTGGTTCGTTCTACTGGCGCTCTTGAGTGTCGCCGGCTTGCTCTTTCTTGCCGCGCGGTATCGCAAGACCGCGGCTCGCAGAGACTTGCTTTCGTGGAAGCCGTTACTAGGGGCGGCCGCCTTGGTGGGACTCGCTATCTTCGCCATACCACAAGCGGTGAGCCCGTCCTATGTCTCGGATGGTGATGCGGCCACGATCGTGACCGGCCTCCTCGAGAACATCTACCGCTCGTTCGACTACCGGGACGAGAGCGTGATTTACGACAGCTTGGAACGGAGCGCCACCGGCGAGCTGCTGACCGACATCTATCTGGAGACTCGTCGTAGCCTGGAGCTCGAGAACCAAGGCGGCGCGCGTGCGAAGGTCAAGGAAATCGAGATGCTGGAGTCTAGCCAAGAACCGTTGCCCGGAGAAGTAGGCTTCATCGCTCGGAGCACGTGGAACGTCTCCGGCTCCGTGGGGCATTGGGGGCACATTCACCAACGACGGAACCGGTATGAAGCTCGTCTCGTGGTGAAGGCGGTGGACGGAGCCTGGAAGATCACCGACCTAGAGCTCCTGCAAGAGGAGAGACTGTAGTCGTCTTCGGATATGACACAGCATGGCGCACCGGTCATCCGGGTTACCGATCTCCAGTTCCGCTACGGCGAAGGGGATTTCCGGCTCCAGGTCCCAACTCTAGAGCTCAATGAAGGATCTAGCACGGCTTTCATCGGTCCGAGCGGCTCCGGCAAGACGACATTACTGCACCTCCTGGCGGGCATCGTGCTTCCCGGAGCCGGCCGCATCGAATCGAACGGGGTCGAGGTCACCAATCTCTCGGACGCCGAACGACGCGATTTCCGCGTCCGCCATGTCGGCTTGGTCTTCCAAGAATTCGAGCTCCTCGAGTATTTGAGCGTCCTGGACAACATTCTCCTTCCGTACCGAATTAACGCCTCGCTTCGGCTGGGGGCCTCGGTTCGCGAGCGAGCGGAGAAGCTAGCGGAAGACGTCGGCATTCGTGACAAACTGCAGCGCTACCCTCGGCAATTGAGTCAGGGAGAACGGCAGCGGGTGGCCGTCTGTCGCGCGGTACTGCCCGAGCCGGTGCTGCTCTTCGCGGATGAGCCGACTGGCAATTTGGATCCGGTCAATACGACGCGGGTGTTGGACAGCCTGTTCGGCTTCGCGGAAACCAGTGGCTCCACCCTGGTCACCGTAACTCATGATCACGAGTTACTTCCGCGATTCGAGCGCGTGGTGGATTTCAAGGAGTTCCACGTCACCGGGGGTACCGCGGAGGGCCGCACCCCATGATGCAAACCCTATACTTGGCTTGGCGCTACCTCGCTTTCCACAAGCTCAAGACGGCCATCCTGGTGACCTCCATCACTCTGATCTTGTATGTACCGGTCGGGCTGCGCGTGCTGGTCGAGCAAAGCTCGCTGGAATTGACGGCACGAGCCGTTGCCACGCCGCTGGTGGTCGGAGCCAAAGGTAGTCCTTTGGAGCTAGTGCTCAACACGCTCTACTTCCGTTCCGAGATCCCAGAACCCACGAATTACGGGGAGGCGGCGCGGGTCAAGGATTCCGGCCTTGCGCAAAGCATCCCCTTGTATGCGCGGTTCGAATCGCGGGGCCATCCCATCGTGGGCACCACTCTGGACTATTTCTCGGCTCGAGGTCTTCGCGTCGAATCAGGGCGCCTCCTCGCGATCCTGGGAGAGTGTGTCGTCGGCTCGCGGGCCGCTCGGACTCTCGGAGTGGGGCCTGGCGATCATGTGATCTCTTCCCCGGAGAGTGTTTTCGATCTTGCGGGCATCTATCCGCTCAAGATGCCGGTGGTCGGTGTGCTGGCTTTTTCAGATACCCCGGACGACGATGCTATCTTCGTCGACATCAAGACGACGTGGATCATCGAGGGCATCGGCCACGGACACCAGGACTTGGCGAAGCGCGAGGCGGCGCGGGCTGTCCTTTCCCGAGAGGGAAACCAAATCGTGGCCAACGCATCGGTAGTGCAGTACAACGAGATAACCGCCGACAACATCGACTCCTTCCACTTCCACGGCGACCTCTCCGGCTATCCACTGACCGCGATCATGGCGGTGCCGACCGACCAGAAGTCTTCCGCGCTGATGCAGGGCCGCTACCAAGGGGCGGACGAGTTAGTTCAGATCGTGCGTCCGGCTGCGGTCATGGATGAGCTCTTGGGCACGATTCTCACCGTGCAAAACTTCGTCGTCGCGGGTGCGGTGATCGTTGGGTTGGCCACGCTTGCTTCGGCGGCCTTGGTTTTCATGTTGTCTCTGCGATTGAGGCGGCGCGAGATCGAGACTCTCTTCAAGATCGGGGGTTCACGGCTAAGTGTCGGCGCGGTCATGGCTTCCGAGATTGTCGTCGTTCTTCTTACTGGAATCCTACTCGCCGGCGGGCTGACTCTACTGACGAGCCAGTTCGGCTCGGCAGCGATTCGAGCCGTCATCCGAATGTCATAGGGAGGCACTGAGCACTGATGCGAATTGGCCTACTAAGTATTGGAAGCGGGGTCTTTGGAATGGCGTTGCTTGCGTTGGCCTGTTCTGGCTCGAGGCCCGACGAAACGACGGGGGCCGCGACTGCAAGCCCTCGCGACGCAAAGCTCTTGGTCTACGCGGTCAACTACCCCCTTCAGTATTTCGCGGAGCGCATCGGGGGCGACTTGGTTCGCGTAGAGTTTCCGGCTCCCGCGGACGGTGATCCCGCGCTTTGGTCTCCCAATCCGGCGACCGTCGCCGCCTATCAAGAGGCGGACGTCATCCTTCTCAATGGTGCAGGCTATGCGCAGTGGACGGATCGGGTGACGTTGCCACCGACCGCACTCGTGAACACGTCGGAGCGCTTCGGGGACGACTACATCTATATCGAAAACGCGGTGACCCACAGTCACGGCCCGGAGGCCGAGCACAGCCACGGCCAAACGGCCTTTACCACCTGGCTCGATCCGACGCTGGCTATCCGCCAGGCGGACGCCATTCGCACGGCCTTCGTCTCCGCGCGACCCGAGCACGAGGCGGCGTTTCAAGAGGGTTTCGCGTCCCTCGAGCGCGACCTCGTCGAGCTCGACGAGTCGCTTCAAGACATCTTTTCAGGAAACGAGCAACCGTTACTGGCCTCCCATCCCGTCTACCAGTACTTGTCCCGGCGTTATGCGATCGATCTGCGTAGCGTCCACTTCGAGCCCGACGAGTATCCGGACGAAAAAAGCTGGCGGGGGCTGAAAGAATTGTTGGCCGAGCACCCGGCGAAAAGGATGCTTTGGGAGGGGCAGCCGCTCGAGAAAACACGAAAAACGCTTCAGGAACTTGGCGTCGAGACCCTGGTTTACGATCCGTGCGGCAACAAGCCCGAAGAAGGCGACTTCCTAGAGGTAATGCGGAGAAACGTTGATCAGCTTCGCGAAATTCTCACCCTCGAGAGCGCATGACCGCTAGACCTTTATAGAGATACGAGCCAATCCGCGGCCCACACATGTAGACGTTTTCCATACGCTCCAGCTCGAAACCAGACTCTTGAATGATAGAGTCTATCTTACGGTTGAGACGGCATCCGCCGGCATACAACCGGTGAAACGGCGTGAGACGGTCTTGCCAACGTGCCACATCCGGATCGCCGGAGAGGCCATGCTCCACGAAGTGGAAACCTCCTCCAGGTTTCAACACCCGCCCAATCTGCCGAAGCGCCTGGCCCGGCTCCGGGATAGTGCAGAGAGTCCAGGTGCAGACAACGGCATCCACGGAATCCTCGGCGAGGGGAATACTCTCCCCTTCGAGGTCCACGAACTCGACGAACTCAACTGGGAACGAGCAATCCGCCAACCTCCCCACGGCCAGCTTCCGTCCCAGCTTCGCCGGATCCAGCGCATAGAGTTTCTTCACATCCGGAGGGTAATACGGCAAGTTGAGACCGGAACCGAATCCAATCTCGAGCACATCGCCGCGCACACCTTCCACGCAATCTCGTCGATGAGGGACGAACTCGTCTCCAGCCATGAACCGGTCGACGATGCGGGGAAGGATCCGTTCCCGGTAGAAACCCATTTTCTAGTGCCTCAATGCGCGCTCAGTCATCGATGAATGGCGCGGGGCCCCACCCCCACGCCTCAGTGCTTCGTCGGCTGCGCGACTACGCATGGGCTCATGGCTGCGTTCGCGCGCTTGGCGCCTCGCTCGTCGCTCGGTTAACTGTTGTCGGGCCGCCGCCTGGCCACGTCGAGTTTTAGCAACCACATAGTTTGGCGGCCCTCACACGGGCTCGCGCCTTCATCAGTGCGGCGGGGCCCCACCCCCACCGCCGTCCCTTCGCCGGCAAGCGGCTTCGGGACAAGCTGATGGCTCTTCGTGCAGGTGCCGTGCATTCTTGAGCACCCTGCTAGTCCGCCAACTGGCTGAACCCCTCGAGCGACCACTGAGCCGCCATCTCGGCTCTCATCGGGTGGTCCGTGAGATCGAGGTGCAGCGGAGTCACCGAGACCAGACGATCCCGAAGCACGGCATTACAGTCGCTCCCTGGTATGTCCTCGTGCTCGTACTCGCTGCCGCCAATCCAGTAGTACTTTCGCCCACGCGGATCCACTTTCTCGACGACGTCGAACCCGTAGGTGTGCTTTCCCAGCTTGGTCACCACGTAACTTTCCGGATCCACCCCGGATGGAATGTTCACGTTCAGCAACATGTTGGGTGGAAGAGGCCGAGCCAGGGCGGCGGTCGCCAAGGAATGGGCAAAACGCGCCGCAGGTGCGAAATCGAACTCGTCACGGCTGACCAAACTGAAGGCGATCGCCGGAACACCGAAGAGAGAAGCCTCCATGCCGGCCGCCACCGTTCCCGAGTACGTCACATCATCCGCCAAGTTAGGCCCGTGGTTGACGCCGGAAACCATGAGCTGGGGACGGCGGTCCTTGAGGATGTGGTTGATGGCCAGATACGAACAATCGGTGGGGGTACCGTCGACCGCCAGCCAGCGCGGTCGGACCTCGCGAATGCGAAGCGGTCGATGTAGAGAGATGGCGTGCGAGGACGCACTTTGCTGGGATTCCGGAGCGACGACCCATACCTCGCCGAGCGGCTCCATGGCGCTCGCGAGAGCCTCCAAGCCCTCGGCCAGATATCCATCGTCGTTGGAGATCAGAATTCGAGGCCGTTTAGTGGATTCCATCAGGCGATCATTGTACTCCGGACCATGGTATCTTCGGCGAGCATGATCGTCTTGATGTTTGTCGCGCTGCTCCAGGGTTCTATCGACCGCGCCATCCTCGAGACCGAAGACCGACGCGCCGAAGACGCATCGGTTATCCTAAAAGCACTGGTGTACTCTGATCCCGACGTTCAGCGACTGGCAGTGCGAGCCCTCGGTCGATTGGAGCAACCCCGATACGCCGACGCGTTAACTCCACTCCTGCGCTCACCCGACAGGGCTGTTCGCATGGAGGCTATCAACGCCCTCGGCCAAATGGGAACCGAACTCGACTTGAGTTTGCCGCTCGCCGATGAGCAGGACGATGAGGTCCGTGGCGTTTACTACGAAACCATCGGGAGACTTCCCCTCGCCGGCCAGGGGTTGCCTGCCAAGCTCGTTAAGGGCCTTCAAGAGCCTGGACCCCACGCCCGCACCGGCGCAGCCAAGGGCCTGGAGTCGTACTTCCGCTTAACCGAAAATAAACCCCGGCTCGAGACCCTCACCGCTCTACGAGAGGCACTCCGAGCGAATGACTCGTCCACGTTGCGCCAACTGGTTCTATTGACTCTGAACCGCGCCGAAGACCGAGACGCCGCAACCCTCACCGAAGCCCTGACCGACGGCGATCCCTTGGTGAGGCGTCTGGCCATCATCGGCCTCGAAGTATCAAGCGACGACCCCTCGCCCATCATCCGCTACGAAAGCTTGAAGGTATCGAAAAATTGCGAGCAGGCCGAGTCGGCTCTTCAAGACCCGAGCGAGCACGTCGTCTTGTTGGCGATCGAACACCTGGGAAACAACTGTTCTGCCGAGCGGCTCATAAAGCTGACCGACGAAGGCAAGGATTGGCGACGACAAACGAGAGCGCTCGTTTCTCTGGCCCGCGTGAATCCCGAAGCGGCAAGAGAACGCCTGTCGACATTCCGCGACCACTCGACCTGGCAGGCCCGCACCTATGCAGCGGCAGCCGCCAAGATATCGGAAGACGAAAAGACCCTCGAGATCCTCCGACGAGATGCACATCCCAATGTAGTCGCAGCCGCGTTGGTCAGCCCCCTCGACGCGGTGGACGCCTTGGAGAGTCCCGACTACGGTCTGCTGATGACGGCACTGGAACGACTACAGGGCTGGCCACAGGGTGGTGCCGCCGTTCCAGCGCTTCTCGAATCGCTAAAGCGAGTGAGCGACCAGAAGCGCGCCACCTCCCGGGACCCTCGCCGACAAATACTGGAGCGACTGCGCGAGTACGGCGATGAGAACATCGGCGACAAGCTTCGCTACCTCCTTTCGGACTTCGATCCTGTCATTGCCGCGCTCGCCGCCGAGATCATTTCTGAGAAGAGTGGACGCACCATCTCACCGCTCACGCTTCGTTTAGAAACAGAGCCATTGCCCCCCCCGAGCGTCCTCGAAGCCCTCGACGGCGCACGGGCTCGAATCCAAATGAGGGACGCCGGAAGCTTCACCCTCGAGCTCATTCCTGAAGAGGCACCGATAACGGTCGCTACTTTCGTGCGACTGGCCGAGCAGGGTTATTACGATGGGCTCACGTTTCACCGCATCGTTCCCAACTTCGTCATCCAAGGAGGCAGTCCGGGAGCCAACGAGTATGCGGGAACCGCTGGATACATTCGAGATGAGGTAGGGCTCTTGTCGCACGAAAGAGGAACGGTCGGGATATCGACGCGCGGCCGCGATACAGGCGACAGCCAGATCTTCATCAACTTAGTCGACAACTACCGTCTGGATCACAACTACACGGTCTTCGCTAAAGTGGTAGACGGAATGCACGCCGTGGACCAAATTCAGGAGGACGACATCATCGAATCCATCGAGATCGCGAGAAAGTAGGAATGGGATACAGAAGTCTTCGTGAATGTATCCTCGATCTCGAACAGAACGGCCACTTGGTCCGGGTAACCGAGAAAGTCGATCCGCATCTCGAGATGGCGGAGGTCCAGAGACGGGTGTACGAGGCCCAGGGGCCGGCGATCTTCTTCGAGAACGTGAAGGGCTGTCGCTTTCCCGCTGTCTCGAATCTCTTCGGCACACTCGAACGTAGCCGCTTCTTGTTCCGAGATGCTTTGGATCGAGTGACGAGGATCGTCCAACTGAAGGCCGATCCCTCGCGCGCGTGGCGAGCGCCACTTACTTTCCTGTCCTCTCCTTATACCGCTTTGACCTCCTTGCCAATGGAGGTGTCCGACGGACCAGTGCTCGAGGAGACAACCACCCTCGACCAGTTACCTCAGATCAAGAACTGGCCCGACGATGGTGGTCCGTTCATCACGCTGGGCCAAGTCTATACGGAGAACCCCGACCGCGGGGGTGTCATGAGCTCGAATGTCGGGATGTACCGAATACAACTCGCGGGAAACCGGTACCGCGCCGGAAAGGAAATCGGCCTTCACTATCAGATCCACCGAGGAATCGGAGTGCACCACGCCATCGCCGTCCGACGCGGAGAATCGCTCAAGGTAAGTGTTTTCATCGGTGGTCCCCCGGCCCACACATTGGGCGCGGTGATGCCGTTACCGGAGGCTCTCACCGAGCTCCTGTTCGTCGGAATGCTCGGCGGGCGGCGTTTTCGCTACACGATGAGGGATGGCTTCGTCATCTCATCCGACGCCGACTTTTGTGTTACCGGGACGATCGACCCGAATCGGACTCTGCCCGAGGGTCCCTTCGGGGATCACCTCGGTTACTACAGTCTCGCGCACGACTTCCCGGTTCTCACGGTCGACAAGGTTTATCACCGGAGGAATCCTATCTGGCCCTTCACCGTGGTGGGGCGCCCTCCTCAGGAAGATACGTCCTTCGGAGCACTGATCCATGAGATCACCCAACCGATGGTCCCGGTCGAGCTCCCGGGCGTGAAAACCATTCACGCCGTGGACGCCGCCGGCGTCCATCCGCTACTCCTCGCGATCGGAAGCGAGCGCTACGTCCCCTACAGTGAACGGAGGCCGCAAGAGCTTCTCACCATCGCCAACGCCATCCTCGGCTTCGGGCAGTGCTCGTTGGCTAAGTACCTCTTCATCATTGCCGGCGAAGATGACCCGCAGATGGACATTCATGACGTCGAAGCCTTTTTTTATCACACGTTGGAGCGAGTCGACTGGACTCGAGATCTCCATTTCCAGACCCGCACCACCATCGACACGTTAGATTATTCCGGCACCGGGTTGAATTCGGGCTCCAAGGTCGTCGTCGCGGCGGCGGGACGCAAGAGACGGGAGCTCGCAAACGAACTGCCGTCGCGCCTGGAGCTGCGGGATGGCTATACCGGCAACAAGCTGGCGATGCCGGGGGTCCTCGTCGTGCAGGGACCCCGTTTCTCGGAATACGAACACGCAGCCAAAGAGCTGGAGGCCTTCACTCACCATCTCGACAAGAGTAGTGACCTAGAAGGTATGCCCCTTATTGTCTTGACGGACGACGCCGACTTCACGGCGGAGAGCCTGCGCAACTTCCTCTGGGTAACCTTTACCCGCTCCAACCCTTCCCATGATATCCGTGGAGTCGGAACCTTCATCGAGCACAAACATTGGGGTTGCCGCAAATCCTTAATCATCGATGCACGACTCAAGCCGCACCACGCTCCGCCACTCATAGAAGATCCCGCGGTCGCGAAGAGAGTCGATTCCCTAGCCGCCAAGGGCAAGAGTTTGCACGGGATCTGGTGAATAGCCATAATTAGTAGACACTCAGACCGCAAACCGCACCCTACGGAGCAGAGTTTTTGACGACGCCGGGAACGCCCGTAAGTGATGATCGCGACAAGCTCGATCTCTCCTTTGAGTTCTATCCTCCTAAGACCGAGAAAGGCGAAAAGGCCCTCGCCAAGACCGTCGACCGCCTCGCTCAGCTGAATCCGGACTTCGTCTCGGTCACGTTTGGCGCCGGCGGCAGCGTGCGGGAAGGGACGTTTCAAACCTGCCTCAGCATCGCCAAACAATCAGGACTCACCGCCGCGCCCCATATATCTTGCGTGGGCTCAACCAAGGTGATTCTAGGGAATTACCTCGAACGCTATCGAGACGCCGGCTTCAACAGCCTATTCGTCTTGCGGGGAGACGTTCCGAGTGACAAGTCGACGTCACGAATCGGCGATTTCTCGCACGCCAACGAACTGGTCGCCTTCGTCAAGGACTTCGGAGGCTTCAAGATCAACGTCGCGTGTTATCCTGAGTTTCATCCGGAGTCTTCGGATCCGCGAAAGGACCTTGAGCACTTCGTCCGCAAGGTGGACGCTGGAGCAGATGTCGCGGTCACTCAGTATTTCTTCAACAACGCTTCCTACTACCGCTTCGTCGAGGATGTACGTCGCATGGGCGTCAAGATCCCCATCGTGGTCGGCTTGATGCCCATCGTGAACTTTGCGCAGATAGCCAGCTTTTCCGAGAAGTGCGGCGCCGATTTGCCTCTTTGGATACGCAAACGCATGGAGGTCTACCAGGACGACCCGCGGTCACAGCTCGAGCTGGGCGTCGAGATCGCCACGCAACAGGCGGAGGATCTCTTGCGAAATGGAGCCCCCGGAATGCACTTCTACACCCTCAACAAGGCCGAAGCCTCGGTTCGCATCTGGGAGCAGCTAGGCTTACCCAAGTCTCGAACACCTCAAGGGTAACTGCGCGTCTGTGATAGACTGACCGCTCGAATTTGCACGGATGAGAGCCTTCAGCCCGCGCGGAGCCTTCAGCTGCCCGCGCAGCGCGAAGCGCGCAGCAGCCCGGCGACGGGGGTGGGGCCCCAGGCCATTGTTAGGAGCCTTCAGCCCGCGCGCAGTCGCCTGCCGACGGAGCGCGAGGCCTGGGGGTGGGACCCCAGGCCATTGTTAGGAGCCTTCAGCTGCCGCGCAGCGCGAAGCGCGCAGCAGCCCGGCGACGGGGGTGGGGCCCCAGGCCATTAATAGAGGAGATCAAATGAAAATCGCTACCATCGCTACCAACCGCGGAACCATTCGCCTACAGCTCCACGAGGATAAGACCCCTCGTACGGTCGCCAACTTCGAAAAGCTCGTCGGCGACGGCTTCTACAACAAACTCACATTTCATCGAGTGCTCCCCGATTTCATGGTTCAGGCGGGCTGTCCGGAGGGTACCGGAACCGGCGGTCCAGGCTATACCTTCGAGGACGAGTTTCATTCCGATCTCAAGCACACCGGCCCAGGCGTGCTCTCGATGGCCAATGCCGGCCCCAACACCAACGGCTCTCAGTTCTTCATCACTCACGTACCAACGCCTTGGCTCGACGGCAAGCATTCCGTCTTCGGTCAGGTGCTTTCGGGCCAAGACGTCGTGGATGCGGTACAACAAGGAGACGTGATGGAGAGCATTACCATCAGCGAAGAATGAGACATTCCGTTTCGCTTTAGGGTCCGCCCCTTCCCAATCCTAGAGCAGCCTTCCATGGAAACGCAGAGCCAGAGCCTGAACACCCATCAGAAAGCCCTCCGCGTCAACCTCGACAGCAACAAGTACGGAACCTTTGCCGAGATCGGCGCCGGACAAGAAGTAGCACGCTGGTTCTTCAGAGTCGGAGGAGCCTCGGGAACGATCGCCAAGACCATCAGCGCCTATGACATGGCGTTCAGTGATGCGATTTACGGGACCGCCGATCGTTACGTCAGTCGAAGCCGGTTGGTAGCCATGCTGGATCACGAGTATCGGCTGCTCGAAGAGCGGTTGCGAAATAAGCGGGGAGAGAACTCCCAGTTCTTTGTCTTTGCCGACACCATCGCCGCCAGCAGTTATTCGAGACGAGGTGCCGGAAACGGCTGGCTTGGCGTGCGCTGCTTGATGCAGCCTGGAACCACTCCCTCTGAAATCATCATCCACGTGCGGCTTTTGGACAAAGACAACTTGCGGCAACAGGAGGCGCTCGGCATCCTGGGCGTCAACCTCGTCTACGGCGCGTTTTACCTACATCATGATCCGGGGTTACTGCTCGGCTGTTTGCTCGACGGCTTGAGCGAAGAGCGGCTCGAAGTAGATATGGCCGCTTTTAGTGGCCCCGCCTTCGGAGATGTGGACAACCGGCTCATGAGCTTGCAGTTGGTTCACCGTGGACTCACCGGAGCCGCCATGTTCAACGCTCAGGGTGAGGCGGTGCAGCCGGCGGACGTCTTTTACAAGAAGAATGTCTTGGTCGAAAGAGGAAGCTTTCGACCCGTGACCAAGGCCACTGCAGACATGTTTCAGTGCGCGCAGAAAGCGTTCTTCTCAGAGCCGGACGTGCGTGAGGACGAGACCATCGCCATCGCCGAGTTAACATTGAGAGATCTCGTTCGCAAAGGAGAGATCGATGACAAGGATTTTCTCGACCGGGCTGATACGCTCGGTGCCTTGGGGGCGACGGTACTCATTTCTCGCTACGGTAGATACTTCCGCCTTGCCGAGTACCTATTCGGCCTAACCAAGAAGAAAATCGCCATGGTCATGGGTATTCCGAGTCTGCAGGAGGTCTTCCTCGAAAAATACTACGAAGACCTCGGAGGCGGGATCTTGGAATCCCTTGGACGTCTGTTCAAGAACGAGCTCAAGCTTTACATCTACCCCACCAAGGACGAAGCCACCGGGAAGCTCATCACTGCCGAGACGCTTCAGGTCGAGCCTCATTTACGGCACCTCTATGCTCATCTCTACGAGAGTCACGGCATCGAAGACCTAGGGGGATGCAACGTGGAATATTTGCCGATCTTCCCAGCCGAGGTCATCGAAAAGATTCAAAGCGGAGACGCCTCCTGGCAGGAATTGGTCCCCGACCAAGTCGCCGAGCTGATCAAAGAACGCGGGATGTTCTCCTACTCCGCCCCCAGTACAAAGAAGTGAACGGAAAGGTTCACTCGACCGATCGAGTTCCCATCCACTATCGCGTCGAGGGCGACGGCACGCTGGACTTGGTGTTCGTCCACTGTTGGACTTGCGATTGTCGCTTCGGGGAGCAACAGGTGGCCCACTTCGCGAGTCGGCATCGCGTCGTGACCCTTGACCTCGCCGGCCATGGCCGATCCGGTCGCAATCGCGAGGAATGGACCATGTCCGCGTTTGGCGACGATGTGCGAGCGGTCATCGAGGTCTTGGAGCTAGACCGCATCGTTTTGATAGGTCACTCGATGGGCGGGCCGGTCGTCCTGGAGGCGGCGCGTGGGATTCCCGAAGAACGGCTGCTCGGCGTGATCCCTGTCGATTCTCTTCACGATCTCCGCGAGGCAATGGATTCTTCGACGATCGACGAGCAGCTTCAGAGATTCAGCCACGACTACCAATCGGCGACCGCGCGTCTGGTCCGGGAAGTACTCTTCCTCCCCTCCTCGAACCCTACGCTCGTGGAGCGGGTCGTTCGAAACGCAACTTCCGCGCCAGAGAGGATCGCGATCTCCGCCTTGCGAAGCGCTTGGGCCTACGACGCCCAGCAGGCGGCGGCTGAGGTCCGGGCCCCCATCCGAGCCATCAACACCGACCTATTCCCCACGAACGAAGAAGGGAACCAGCAGCTTTGCCGAGACTATTCAGTTGTGATCATGGAAGGCCTGGGTCACTATCCGATGCTAGAAGATCCAGGAGGCTTCAACCAAGCCCTCGAAGACGTGTTGAGAGAGCTCGAGACCCGAGCGAACGGAGTCAAGCGATGAGATACAGTCTAGCGGCAGGTCTCCTCCTTCTCACCTTGGCTTGCCCCGCTTGCGACGAGGCGCTCGACCGAAGCTCGACGAAGCAACCTGCCCCGCTGAAGCAGAGTACTGAGGATTCCGGCCAGGTCACGATTAGCGGCAGCTCGACCGGCTCAGAAGGGGAGTCGATCAAACTGACCGCCAACGTCGCCAACGCCAGAGGGAACTTGGATTACGATTGGAGACTCGACGGACGCGGCTCGCTGGTGAGTCGCCGATCGGACCCGAAAAACGCGACGGTGATTGCGTCGACCCCGGGAACCCTCTTTGTCACCGTGACGGTATCCGAAGGCGGCGTCGAGATCGGCAGTGCGCGCCTAACGCTCCGGATCACCGACTGACCCTTCGGCCAGCGAAGTCTCTCGCTCGATCCCTACGACGGATTGCCCACCATCCCTGCGCAAATAGACTTCGACCGCCTTGCCCCAGTTCGGTTCGTCCTCGCTCCGAGTCCGGATGCAGACCATCAGATAGTCGGCGCCGCTGTCCGGCACGCGAAGACTCGGCTCGGCAGACTCATCTCTCTGACCGAAAGAGGTGAGTTTCGAAGACTGGTTATCGAACACGAACCACTCGTACTCGTAGGCTTGGACCTCAGCCAAGTTGTGCTCTTGGCCGAGATTTCGAAACTCGAGCGTCGAACCGTCCACACGAAAGTCATCCAGGGGGTTCAGCTGCCGAAAGTAGTGGGCGACCACTTTGTCACGACGCTCGATGATGATATCGGCGAGGAAACGTTCCGACTCGGAGTTCAGATAGATCCCACGGTGAACGATGGCACGGATCGCCTCGTCGGAGAAGCGCGCGATGATCTTGGCTGCCCAGAAGGCATCGTCGGGGAGCATCCGATCGAACGCCGGATTGGGATACTCCGGTTTCCAAGTGTGGGGCTCGAAAAAATCCGCCTCGATGCGTCCGACCTCGGCGAACTGGGGGTACGCGTACTTCACGTTCATCCAGGGCCGTTCCCACACGCCGAAGGTGTAGGCCGTCTTCAACATCGGCGGGATCTCGAAAAGATATTCGTTACCCGCCCGGGGATCCTGAGGCGAGAGGTTCCTCTTGACGTCCGAGCCGCTGCCCAGAATCGAACCGAAGTCGATGAGGTAATGTTTTACGTAGCCAAGGCCTTCTTCGCCAACAAACGTATCCATCGTGTTGATGCTTCGGGAATCGTCATGATTGAGCCAGGCACAGAAGACCCGGTAGCCGCGAAGCTCCCGGCGGTGCTGGTGCGGAAAGATGTCGTTGCCATCGTCGCCTCGCGTCCCGTAAAACCTGAACGGCCCCAGAAGCTTACCCGGAAGCATGAGGCTCGCGACGGCGCGAACGCTGCCATCGGGGTGATGCGCAGCCTGTTGCAGCATCAACTCGACGTACTCCTCGTCGAGCGGCGCCTTCTTGCCGCCGGGAAGAGAAACCTCGGCACCCGGCTCGATGGCGAAGTCCTCGGACCGAAAATAGACAATGTAGTTCTCCGGCACGTTGAAGCCGAAGGCGTGGAAAAACAATTTGCCGATGACGTCCACCGAGGTCGACAAATTGGGATGAGCCCTCGGATCGAATTTGACGAAGTAGATGTTCCCGCGACGGTCTCGAACGATAACACCGGGAGTAATGCCACCTTGTTTTCCAGACGTGATCGTCACCGGCTCCGAGAGATCGGGGCGGCCGACTAGGTTCGGCCCTTTGACCAACTCTTCGATGGACATCGTGCGGGCGCTCATGCGGTTCGTGAACCAGCTCGAGTCGGGGACCTCACCGAGCGTATTGATATTCAGCGCTTTCGGTATGGGCCCCTCGAGCTTGTTCACGAAGGAGTTTTCCAAAACGTCATAGGTCGGGCTGAGCTCTAGCTCCGCCGGCGCAGGGATCGGGATGTCGTCGCGATCTTCTTTTATCGGATCGTCGGGATAGAACTTCTGAGCATGGCCGACGCCCGCGTAAAGAAAAATAGCTAGCCCTGCCACTACTACTGGCTGGATGTGACGGACCGATCTCATTGCCGTCTCCTCAGAAAGACGCCGACGAACGAAACAGAAAACGCCAGGTTTCATCGCTCCACGCTATATCCATTCTGACGAGCACAGACTGGAAGTTCTTGAAGCGAAGGCCAAAGCCGTAGTCCCACTTGAGCGTGGAAAAATCCAAACCTCCCCCCGGTGAGGCCACCGTACCGGTATCGGTGAAAAGGGCGAGCTCCCAGATCTGATTCGCCTCCCATCGATACTCCAACTGGTAGAGCATCGCCTCCGGCCCTTGGAAGCGGAAGCTATTGAAGCCCCGCAGCGTGTGGCTTCCCCCCAAGGACGGCTGCAGAAAGAAGGGGACCCGGTTTCGCGCGTCCGCCTCTTGCAGGACCAACGCGGAGCGAAGTGCCAGGACGCGTTGTCGCGATCCGAGCGGGATGAAGGCGCGGGCGTCCAGCATGAAGGAGTTGAAGTTGAACGACCCCTCGGTGCGATCGTCCCAACGAGTCATAACACCGGCCACGACGAGACCTTTGTGTGGGTTTCCCGGCTCGTCGCGAAAATCGAGCAAGGCGTTCACGCCGTAACGCAAGTAGTCCGGTGGATTCGACAGACCCGGGGCCGAGAAATCGTTGTAGACCTCCTGGGTGGTGGGAACGCTACTTTTCGTACCCTCCCCGAGAGAATACTTCCAATAGCCACCGTTGAGAGTCACCGAGAAGTGGCTACCGAACTGGTACCCGTTCCGTATATAGAACGCCGTGCTTCGGAGTAGATAGTTCGAACCATCGGTGACGTCGGACTCGGGTCCGATTCCAAAGTAGAGCGTCTGCGGAAGATAACGGTAGCGGAACGTACCATAGAGGGTAAAGGGAGGCATTCCTGGCCTTCTCGGATTCGCCAACTGGTAGAGCTCCTCTCCTCTCCAGGCTCGACTCGGAAGCTGCCGCCCGAAACTAGGAATGAGACCGAATTGGACATCGTAATGCTGATAGCCATGGATCGAATAGAAGGCCGACCCCGAGAGATCGAGAGAAGTCCCCCCGACGTTGCGCTTCCAATAACGAGTACCGAACCCGATCCCGGAACCCCGCGCGATCCATGCTGCACGTGGATAGAAACCGTGGAAGTTCGATTCTTGAATCGTCGGGGTCTCGGCCTTGTCGAACCGAATCAAGTTTTTTTCCACTTTGTTCGGCACGTACGGCTGAGGGTGCTTGGCTTTCTCCTGCCGCTTTCTCCGTAGAGCTTCGGCGCGAGTCTCAGGAGGAGGACCGGCCGAGTCTTCCAACTGTGAGGAGGATGAATCCTCTTGAGCGTAGGCGGGGATTCCGGATACGACCCACGCCAGGCCTAGCACGAGGAACAAACGCATATTGGGTGATTATGCACAACAAGGCGGGGTTGTGGTAGCTTGTGGTCGATGCGGAGGTAAGAATGAGCACGTTTCCCACGTTTTCAAGATGGGTGATCGTTTCCGCAACCTTAGGCGCACTAGTCTTAGCAGGCGGTACGACCGAGGCACAGATCGTCGCCAACCCCGATTTCTCAGGAGTTTGGGAGCTCGACGACGGCAAGAGTGACGACGCCCCGGAGGCGATTCGCGTCGCGTTGGGTAACACCGGAGGCCGCAGCAGGGACCAGCACCAAAGGCAGGCGTTATCGAGCCGGCTGAACTACCTGGCTTATGCGTCCGAAACCATAGAGATTGCCCAAACGTCGCAGGATTTCACGCTCATCAATACTGAGGATGACGTGCGCATTCATTATATTGACTCAGAGAAGCATACGCGTCAGAGCCCTGGCGGCGAGAGCATGACTACGGTGACGATGTGGAGCGATGACCTGCTGGTAGCCACGACCGAAGGCGAACAGATCGGAAAAGTCACGGAGACCTTCGGCTACGAGGGCCACCAACTGGTGCATATTGTTCGCATCAAGCACAAGCTGTTCGGAGAGGACCTCGTCGTTCGAACCTATTACAATCGGCTCGACGATTAGAAAGATTACCAATCGACAAAACCCGACCTGATAACCGCATTGATCTGGACAGCCTGGCCTGTTAGGATCAGCAGCTTCTATCGCCAGAAACACGGAGGAACAGAAAAATGAGAGTGTTTTGCACGTTTGTGATCGTTTTGGGTTTGACCGCCGGGCCGGTGTCCGCGCAGTCGAGCGAAGAACAAGTAAGCGATACGACCGGCACGGAGCTCACGCGGTCGGTCATCCAAGCCAAGAAGAAAATGATCGTCGCAGCCAATGTCGATCTCACCGAAGCGGAAAGCCAGGGGTTCTGGCCGATCTACAACGACTACCAGAACGGAATGCGCAAGAACAACGACCGGATTCTCGCCCTGATCGAAGATTTCGCCGCGAGCTACGAAACCATGACCGACGCGAAGGCGGAGTCACTGCTCAAAGAGGCGATAGCTATCGAGACCGATGAGCTTGCGTTGAAGAACTCCTATATGCCCAAGTTCGGTAAAGTGCTTCCGGCGAAGAAACTGGTTCAGTACTACCAGGTCGAGAACAAGCTCAAGGCGATCATCGACTACGAGCTGGCCGAGGCTATTCCGCTGGTCAAGTAAGCCTCTTCATCGTTACCCTCACCCTACCCTCTCCCAGAGGGAGAGGGAACAAAGGATGAAGAGTCTTTACTGGGTTGCTTCCAACTGCGCGAGAAATTGGAGCGCGTTTGGGTCCTGAGGTGAGAGCGCCACGAGCTTCCGCGCGTACTCCACCGCCGCGGACAGCTGTCCGGTATCCCGGTTCATCGTTGCGAGGGCGATGAGCAGGTCGCGATTGCCGGGGTGGCGTTCATGTGCGCCGCGGAGCACATCTAGGGCGTGGTCGGTCTCCCCGACCGAGTGCAGTGCGGCACCGTAAACGTAACTGTAGCGTGGCTCCTCGGGCCGCAACTCCGCGGCCCGGGCTAGAGCCTCTACCGCCTCGTCGTTGCGCTGCTGCCGAGCAAGAACCAAGCCCAGTGAGTGGTGGAGTGCTCCATCATCGGGGGCGACCACCAATCCTTCACGGAGCACCTTCTCCCCTTCCCGTTCCCGGTTACTCAGTCGGTACACATCGGCTAGGTTGACATAGGCTGGCGTATAGAGAGGGTCGAGCTCCAATGCCGTGTGTAAGGCCCTCTCCGCGCTGTCAATGTCCCCCCGCTGCTGATCGATCACCGCCAGATTGAGGTGGTACCCGGCGCGGTCGGCGTTCACGAGTTGTGCGCTCCGGTACTCCTCGAGGACGACATCGAGGCTCGCAGTTTGGACGGGAGTCATGAGATCGCTGGGCACCGAAGCCAGTACCCGTGCGGCTTCCAGTCGCACATACCGAACCGCATCGCCGAGGAGTGGGTAACCCATCAAGAGTCGGGACTGCGGCTCGACCGCCTCCAGCGTGCCCAGCGCCGCGGCGCGAATGAGTGGATCGCCGCTTTCCAAGCCGCGGCCGATCGTCGGCAGCGATTGTTGGCCCGCTTGCCCGGCGAGCAACGAAAGCGCCGTCGCGCGCGCAATGGCGGGCATCGCGGGATCGTCGGCGAGGCGCACCAACGCGGCTTCCGCCCGTGGAGCACCTTGCCGCCCGGCGTGTAGGGCCTCCCCGTAATGCCACTCTTCGGCGCGATCGGATCCATACCAACCGGCCACCGCGTCCGCCGCCCACTCTGCCGGGCGATCGGCATGACATTGGTTACACGCATTGGGAGTGCCGATCTTCATCGTCAAATCCGGGCGCGGGATCCGAAGACTGTGATCGCGCCGGGGATCCACGACCATGTAGTTCTGCGCCGGCATGTGGCACTCCACACACCTCGCACCGGTCGACTCCGGACGATGAAAGTGGTGCTCCGGCGTGTCGAACTTCTCGACCAGGTGACAGCTCGCGCACATGGAGTTCCCAGCGCCGCGCACCGTGAGGCGGTGAGGATCATGACAATCTTGACAGGTAACGCCTTCTCGATACATCTTGCTCTGCAAGAACGATCCGTAGACATAGACCTCGTCCAAGATCTGCCCGTCCGCATGATAGAGGGCATCCTCTAGCAAAGCTGGACGATGGGTATCCATGAGAGGCCGCCCGTAAACATACTCATCGCTTACTACGGATCGACGCGAGTGACATCGAGCACAGGTTTCGACCTCGACCCTAGATTGCCTAGGAACGCTTCGTTTCGCCAAGCCGGTCTCCATGTCCGTAATCCACGTAGCGTTGTCTTCGTCCTTCAACCGCACGACCAATTCGTTTGGTCCTTCGCGGCTACCTTCTCCCCGCTCCACCGCTTCCGCCCAAGCTACATGATTGGACCCCGGGCCATGGCAGGCCTCACACGACACGTCAATCTCCGACCATTGGGTTTGGTAGCGATCCTGCTCGAGATCGTAGTTCTTCTGTAGGTTCGTCGAGTGGCATTCCGCGCACATGAAGTTCCAGTTGTAATTCGGGCTGGTCCAGTGGAGCTCATCCCCAGCCGGAATCTTTTCGTCTGAGTGAAGGTGGAACCAGCGTTGGCCGCCTTCCTCCGCAGGCCGAGCGTCCCAGGCGACACTCAACGCCTGATAACGGCCGTCGGGAAAGCCGATCAGATACTGCTGAAGGGGATCGACTCCGAAGGCATAGGCGACCTCGTAGTCTTGGATCTGCCCATCCGCGCCGTCAGTGCGCACGTAGAACTTCCCGTCGGATTTGTAGAATTTCGTCTCGACTCCAAAATGGTTGAAGGCTGCGTCATGGAAGTCTCCCAACACTGTCGTCTCATCGGCCTCCTGCATGGCCAGATCGTGGTCGGACCCTCGCCATAGTTCGAGTTGCTGTTCGTGGCATGGTGCGCACGCTGGTGCGCCCACGTAGCCAGCGGGCTCCGTGGAAGTGGTCTCCTCCACGGGCTTCTCGCAGGCCTGAACGAACAAAGCGATGGACACGCTTGTGACCACGACGGAAACTGGCCTATTCATTGGGGAGTATCATATTCTCGAAAACCGGACGACGCTATTACCGGCCTGTGGTTTTGACCTGGATCGGTCGGTTGGCTAACATGGGCTGTCCCCAACAAACTTCAGATGAAAATCTTCTCGTTGTTTTTCGGCCTCTTCTTCATCGCCGGAATCTGCTTCGCTCAGTCCCTGGCCGAGGTCGCAGAAAAGGAGCGACAGCGACGCCAGAAACTCCCCCCGAGCGAAGTGATTCGTGATGAAGATTTGGAGGCTTCCGGAGAGAAGCCCGCATCGCTCGCCGAAAAGGAGACCGACGAAAGAACCGTGGCCGAGATTCTAGATGGAGAGGACGGACGGCCCGACGAGGCCGATGAGTCCGACTGGCCGAAGGTCTGGGCGGATTGTCAGGCTCGCTACGACGCCGCAGAGAACGCCCGGAACGAACGCTTGTATCTGATCCAGAAGGGTCTTCCTATCGGGGCGGACTTGGAACGGATACCCTGCTCAGTGATCAATGCACGGGGATTCCTTCCCGGGTGGATACGGTACTCCATCGATTGCGAAAGGCTGGCGGAGGAAGTCAAAGAAAAACAAGCGCTGATGAACGAGATTCAAGAGGAGTGCTTCAACGAGGCACGGATCCGGAGTGTTCCCCCTGGCGCCGCCCGTCTTCAATAGAAATGGGCGATCGCCACCAAGTACAAAAACCCCAACCAGGACGGCCAAAAACCCAACTTGATGAGGAGACTTTCCTCGTACTCCACCGGGCCAAAATTGAACCTCTCCAGAGAAAAAAAGAACGCGTGCAGCGTTGTCAGCACGAGGATTAAGTAAACGCTGAAGTAAACGTACTCGATAAACGCGACCTCCTGGATCTGAAGGCCGTCACGCAGATGAATGTGGGCCAACAGGACGACGAAGAAGAGTGCCGACGTGATTCTCATCACCCCAGACGGGCTGAAGCCCAGCAAGCTCGCTTCGTCCTCGTCCTTGGTGCACGTCACGATCATGCTGAAGAGCATCACCACCACAACCAACATCGGGATTACGTTCTGTATCGCGACGTTCACCAAGTTTCTCTTGAGCCCGACACGAAAATTAAGCTCCGGAAAGGTCGCCTCATCCAAGCCGATGCCGAAGTCGGTCTCGTAGTCCAGCAAATGATAGTCGAAGAAGCTGTTCGCAATTCTCCAGCCTGAGAGCTCGAGAGACTTGTCGAGACCGGGCTTGGAGGTCGGGTTGGTCAAAGTATAAGAGGCGAGGTCGGGAACCAACAACATTCGTCGGTCGAAGTCTTTGGACCACAACCGGATCGAGAGCGTACCGTGATCGAACGGATACTTCGCGATATCGAGGTCCTGCCGTAGTGTCGCGCGGAAATACCAGCCCACGGTCTCGACTCCGTTCTGCTCACGCCGGTAGGCCTCGGTGAAGCTCGCGTCTACGGCATTGGGAAATTCGACTCCCAAAGGCAGTTCAGCGAGTCGGGCGGGCTCCGAGAACTTCTGCCACAAATACCCGGTTACAGCGAGCTCGCTCGGGGTCACAAACTTCATCGACTGCACCGAAATGCCGGTGGGGACATAAAACGGAGCTCGGTGTCCCTGAGCCTCGAACGCGTCTTCCTGGGAGCTCAGAAACGAGTTGAGACCCGCCCCATCGAGGATCTTCACGCGTTGTTCGTCCTCGTGAGGTACCTGTTCGTAGACGACCCACCGGATGACGAGCGACCCGGCAAGCAACAAGATAGACAAGAGTACCGAGAGTCCCCATAAAACGCGCCGCAGTTGTTCGCCGTACCAATGCGAGGAGATCCAAATCGCCACCCCCATCAGCCCGAAGATGGAGAAGATCGAGATCCAGATCACGCGGCGACGAAAAAACCGCCCGATGGTGAGGATTTCGTCTTTGATACGCACCACAATGGCCGACCAATCGACACGACCAACCGGCTCGTAGAAGAACCATGACGACTGGCCCGTCACCATGTTCACGTGGTCCACGAAGCCGCTCTCCCCTGCCGTCGCTTTTTCGGCCGCTTCCTGCAAAACGGTATCCCCGAGCGCCTCCGCTATCTTGAAGGCTGGAATGTGCTGTCGAACGAAAGCCGTACTGGGATGAACCAGAAAATAGCCTTGCTTCGACAGGACGGAGCCGAAACCCGTCTTGCCGAGCTCGAGGCTTTGGATTAGTTCGTGAACTGGCTCCATGGAGATTTTCAGATAGGCGACACCGGCCGGCGCCCTCTCACCCTCTGTCTCGAGCTCAAAGAAGGGCGTCGAGTACGTCGCCATCAGGCGGTCTTCAGCCGCGTCCAAAACGGGCTCGCTCCAACCCCCGGCATCCTGTGCCGAGTCACTGATCCCGAGGTCGTGAATTGCCGGAGTCTCCTCCCTGATTTCTGCTATTCGGCTGAGCAGTGCTTCTCCGCTCAACCGGTCGGTCGAAATCTGTTCCGCTAGATTGTGTAGAATCGCCTCGAGCCCTTGGAGCTTGGCCTCGATCTCGCTCGCCGCGGTCATGGCGTGTTGCCGGGCCCCATCCTTGGCATCGCGAACCAGTACCCTCCGGTTCCCTATCAGGTCAGATAGCAAATAGAGCGCTATCGAGAGGCTGGCGATGCCGAGAATCAGAGAGGCGCGAAGGTAGGTCTCTTTACGCATGTTTCTGGACGGACGCTGAACAAAAGCGTCCCCTCATTTTTCTGGACCTCCGCAGCGTGAATCGCGCTACGGCTTCAGCGATGCGATGTACTCGTTAGCGAGTTTGGTGGTCTCGCCGAGTTTTGTGAACATGGTCGCGGCTTGCGCGTTCACGTTCTTGGCATCACCGGCGAGGCTCTTCAAAGCAGTGGGGTTGAGGTCGTACCCGAGATAGACCACCTGATCTTGTAGACTCTGGATGAACGCATCGAACTCGCCGCCCGCCTGCCGTCCGACCCTCAAGATTTCACCGTAGCGGGCGCGTGTGTCATTCAGTCTGTCCTGGCTGCGCTTGCGGAGATCCGGGCTCGTGACTCCATCCAGACTCTGAGTCCATTCGGCGAAGAACACATGGGCCTCTTTCTCCATCTCCTCGGCCTTATTGCCGACGTTGGCACGTTTCTTCTCCGAGTCCTTTATCCAATTGCCCAGGTCCTTGTATGCTTTCTTCGTGTCTTCGGCCTTGTTCTGGACTATGGTGTTGTAGAGATTGAGGGTCCGTTCGAGCTGCTGCTTCGTCTCCTCAATCGCCTTTACAGCGTCCTCGGCACGTTTGGCAAGTTTTTCCGTTTGCTTCACACCACTCTGGGTCGCGGCGACACCGATCGACGCAAGCAAGAGTGTGGCAACGAGAGCTGGAAAAATAAGCTGTTTTCTATCCTTCATTTTCTATTTCCTTTCGCGGCGCGCGAAATCGGTTTCACGAGAATCGTTAATGAGACACCACCTTCGCGGTCCAGTCAAGCGGGGGTGACCGGATGGTGGGGCAATTATCGAGCCAACCCTACCACCAGATCCATGACGTTGGTGCCGGTTGGACCCGTACGTAGGAGGTCGCCCAGCTTGTCGAAGAAGGTATAGGAATCGTTGTCCTCCAGGAACGCGTCCGCGTCGAGCCCCGCGGAACGTGCTCTGGCAAGAGTGGTTCCATCGACAAAGGCGCCGGCTGCGTCGGTCGGGCCATCGGTTCCATCGGTTCCAGCAGAAAGAATGGCGATGTTCTTGGCCCCTTCGATCTTGCGGGCCGCAACGAGCGCGAACTCCTGATTGCGTCCGCCTTTGCCTTTTCCCTTAACCTCGAGAGTCGTTTCGCCGCCCGCGAGCAGCGCGACCGGCCCTCGGTTCGACAGCTCGAGAAGCCGTGAGGCGAAGGCGGTCGCTCTATTGTGGGTAGCGCCGACCATGTCGTAGCTAAAGACTTCCGGAGAGAAGCCAAGGGCTTCGGAGACTCTCTGTGCCGCGTCCAGGGAATGGCGATTACTGGCAAGGATCAGGCAACGGATGTTTTCGAAAAGCGGTAGTCCCGGTTTTGGGGTCTCGGCGATGTCCCCCCGGGCGCCCCCGTCGAGCCGATCGCGGACCGCTGCAGGGATCTGCCCGGTCGTTTTTGTCAGGCAATAGCGATTCAGAATGTCCAGGCAGTCGGCAAAGGTGGAAGGATCGGGCACCGTGGGTCCCGACCCAATCGATGAGAGATCGTCACCCACGACGTCGGATACGATGAGTGTCATCGCCTTGGCCGGATAAATCCGTTCCGCCAAGCGCCCACCCTTTACCGCAGACAAATGCTTACGGATAGTGTTTGTTTCCTGGATTGTTGCGCCGCATGCCAAGAGTGCCTGGGTCGTTTTGATCTTGTGCGAGAGCGTCAACCCCGGTGCCGGTGCAACCAAGAGCGCCGAGGCCCCGCCGGTCAACAAAAAGAACACGCGGTCGTCGGGGCGAGTGTCTCCTAGATCGTCTATGAGACGAGAGGTCCCTTCGAGACCACGCTCGTCGGGCAGAGGATGGCCTCCCTCCTCGACCACGACCTGCTTCAAAGGAAGCCCGTGACCATACTTAACGACGATCCTCCCTCCATCGATCCGATCTCCGACCGTTTCCTCGAGCGCCTGTGCAAGTGAGGCTGCTGCTTTGCCGGCACCGATGACTAGAAGACGACCGGAGGTGCTCTTCTTAGGTAGGTCCCACGAGACATCAATGTCGGCGACACCGGGGGCTTCGTAATGCCACTGGTCGTTCTCGATCCGCGTTCGGTCGAGAAGGAGGCTACGTGGATCGGCGGCGGATACGCCGGCACGGAAGATTTCTTCCGCAATCGTCCGCAGTTCCAATTGGCTCATCGATCGAGGGCGTGGTAGGCGGCGCCGATGAGCGGAGCTCGAGGATTCAGCGCCACACGAACGCACATGCTTTCGACCAGCTCCGTGAAGCGCCCTTTGTCTCGATAGCCGTCCATGAAATGTCCCGCCGAAAACGCTGGGAGGATCTTGGGGGCGATTCCCCCACCGATGAAAACGCCTCCCATGGCGATGCACTTGAGGGCCAAATTGGAAGCTTCCGCCCCATAAATGTTGGAGAACAACTGGAGGGTTCGGACGCTCAAAGGATCTTCGTCTTCGAGGCCGGCCTGGCTGACAACCGCGCTCGGATTGCCGGCCTCGAGCCTCTCGGTCATCCAATCCGGCTCGGGGGCGAAGCCCGAGTCCCGAAGAAAGCTATAGACATTGAAGAAACCTGGCCCGGAGAGCACGCGCTCATAGCTGACGTGGCCGTCATACTTATCACGCAGATACTTTAGGAGCTCGATCTCCTCGTCGGTTCGCGGGGCAAAGTCGGCGTGCCCACCCTCCGAAGCGATGACGTGGTGCCGCCTTCCGTCCCAAAACAGCATCGCTTCACCGAGGCCGGTGCCAGCCGAGACCACCGCGACGTTGCCTTTCCGTCCAGGGCTCGTGCCATGGTTTAGTTCATGAAGTTCATCATCCCTCAGATGCAGCATCCCATATGCGGCTGCTTCCAGATCGTTGATGAGCCTAGTACGGGGGACCCCCAGCGTCTTCGCTATGTCTTTTTCGTCGAGGTGCCACGGCAGGTTGGTCGGGTCGCTCTTTCCATCGATCACCGCCCCCGCGATTCCGAAACACGCGGCCTGGATGGACGGCGTCTTTTCCTCCCGAAGAAATTTTTCGAGTATCTCGTCGAGGGCCTCGTGTTCCTGGCTCGGGAAAACCGATTCGCGCACGACCCGTAGAGCATCGCCTGTGTTTTCTAAGAGGGTGACAACCGTCTTCGTCCCGCCGATGTCGCCCGCGAGAATGTGGCCGTACTCCTTGGTCATCCCGAGCGCGAATCCTGGACGCTGTCGCGCAACCGATCCATCGCAGCCCGAACGCCATCTTTGGCGCCGAAGACTGCAGATCCCGCGACGAGGACGCGCGCACCGGCCGCGACCACTTGGGGTGCGCTGGCGGCGTCGATACCGCCGTCGACTTCTAGCTGACACTCCTGGTTCACTCTATCGATCATCTGACGAATCCGTTGAATCTTCGGAAGCGTACTGGCGATGAATTTCTGCCCGCCGAAACCCGGGTTCACCGTCATGACGAGTACCTGGTCGACATCCGGAAGAATCTCTTCGATGAACGCCGCCGGCGTTGCCGGATTCAAAACCACTCCCGCACCAATGCCCAACGACTTGATGTGACCAATGGTTCGATGGAGGTGGGTTGCGCCCTCTACGTGAACCAGTAGCGAGGTGGAGCCGGCCTCTGCGAAAGCCTCCACATATCGTTCGGGGTGATCGATCATCAAGTGCGTTTCCAAAGGAAGCTTCGTTACTCGTTGGAGGGCCCGAACGACCAGGGGGCCGATCGTGATGTTCGGAACGAAGTGGCCGTCCATCACATCGACATGGATCCGATCGGCGCCCGCCGACTCCGCCTCTTCGACCTGCTCACCAAGGCGAGTAAAATCGGCCGAGAGGATAGACGGAGCTAGCCTGACAGTCGCATCACCCACGTTGTCGCTCTTCGACATCGTCACCTCTTTGGAACAGAACAGTATGGGCCATCCCTAGAAAGAGCCCGCTTCCAACAACACCCGGGATAAAAAGGATCTCCCGCTCTAGCTCGGCAGGGTTCGCTATCGGACCAACACCGCAATCGAGGATGCAATTCCCATTGTCGGTCTTGAACGCCTTTCCGTCTTTCGTTCGTAGCTCGGGTGCCAAACCCAATGCTTCGAGTCGCCGACGCGCCAGGCTCATGCCGAACGAGACGATCTCGACCGGAAGGCGGCCGCGTTCGCCGAGCACTTTAACTTCTTTCTCGACGCCGACCAAAATCACGAGGCGCTTGCTCGACGCGGCTACGATCTTCTCGCGCACCAGGGCACCCCCATAGCCCTTGATGAGGTCGAGCTGCGGATCGACCTCGTCGGCACCATCAACGGTGAGATCGAGCTCGCCCGCCTCTTCGAGGGTTACCAGCGGGATCCCGAACTCGGTGGCTAAATCCGCTGTCGCCTGTGAGGTCGGAACGCCGGTGATGCGCAGGCCGTTTTGGACGCGCTCACCGAGACTACGGACGAACGCCGTTGCGACCCTTCCCGTACCGAGCCCTAGGACATTGCCTTCTTCTACCGTATCCAGTGCGCGTTCAGCGTTGGTCATCTAGTTCTTTCAGTCAGGAACTACAGAACGTCCTGAACAATTCCCCTTAATTTGGCCAAGTTGCGTTTCACTTCTGGGCCCAGATGCACGCGTAGAACACGACGTCCACGCTCCACCAGAACTTCGAAATCCCCCTGCGCCTGAAAGCGCGTCAGGATCCCGAAGGAGTATTTCTGTCCAGGGATCGATAGATCATCGGCGTCCTCGGATGTAATCTGGAGAAAGACCCCACTATTGGGGCCGCCCTTGTGCAATTGACCGGTGGAATGGAGAAAACGCGGCCCGTACCCGAGAGTCGTCGCCACCTTCTTCGTGGACCGTACCGAGCGTCGGATGGCGTTCAGCTCCTTCTGGTTCTCCTCGTTCATCTCCACGTAGGCGTTGATGGCGAAGTAGTCGCCAGCTCCCAGGCGGCCGAGGTGGGCCCTCAGGTATTCTGTGAGATCCTTCGACTTGGCCGACGACGCGATCGCCTCTGCATTGCGAGCGTCGGCAAACAGGCTCAGATCGCCATCGGCGAGAAGCGGCGTTTCCGAAGGTAACTCGCCGGTCTCCTCGTAAGCGGCGGTCAGCTTCCGCGTCGCGACCTTGCTCGCTTCCACGTCCGGTTGGTTGAAAGGGTTGATTTCCAGGACCGAACCCGCGGCTGCGGTGGCGACCTCCCAGCGGAAAAACTCCTGCCCTAGATCCATGCTCTCCACCAGTGTGATTCTCACCACTGGATGACCCGCAAGCTGGAGGGCCTCGGCAGCAACGTCTTGCTCCTTGGAAGGAGCGGGAGCGAGTCGGAGATGCACGAACACTCTGTCATCTCCGTAGGCCTCGGGAGGGCCTATCGGCTCGTTATCGATGGGTATGAGCCCCTTCCCTTCCTTACCGGTCGACTCTGCCAGCAGCTGCTCGAGCCATGCACCCAGCGACTCGATTCCGGGGGACGCGATGATCGTCACCTTGTCGCGCCCCCGCTTGGCCAGGGTGCCGAGGATGATGCCCAACTCGACGCCGGGGTTGACCTCCGGCGGCACAACCGATGCACAGGATTGCACCATGATCTCGGCGTTGTCCAAAAATCTCGGAACGTCCACGCCCATCACCGCAGCCGGCACCATACCAAAATGGGACATCACCGAGTACCGGCCGCCAATGGTCGGCACGCCGTGGGCGATGTGCCGAAAGTGTTCCGCTTTGGCCAGGCGGTGCAGCTTGGTCCCCGGGTCGGTGATGGCGATGAAGTGCGAGCCAGCTCTTTCCGGACCAACCACCCGCTCGACCTTGTCGAAGAAGTACTGCTTGAAAACGTTGGGCTCGGTCGTACTTCCGGATTTCGACGACACGATGAAAAGCGTTTTCGCGGGATCCACCTTCTTCTCGAATGCCCTGACCTGGGCCGGTACCGTCGAATCGAGAACGAGCAGTTCCGGAAAACCATCCACGATACCAAAGGTGCGCCGCATCACCTCGGGCCCTAGACTGGATCCGCCCATTCCCAAGAGGAGGATGTGCGCGAAACCGCCCGACTGGACATCCTCGACGATGGCCCGTATGTGCTCGGGATGATCGAGCTGGCCGCTCACGATGTGCAACCAACCCAGCCATTGATCCTCATCGGTGCCGGACCAAAGCGACGTGTCCCCCCGCCAGAGCCGTCTTACCTTCCCACTGGTTCGCCAGTCGGTCAGAGTCTCCTGAACATCCCCCTCTGCTTCCCCAAGGAAGTAGGATTGCTTGGCCAGCTCGCCTGCTAATAGAGACTGTCGTTTCCGTTCTACCGCGGCGAGAAGCTTGTCGAAAGCGTCCGAGAATTTCTTCACTCCATCGGCGAGCAGATGGTCGGTTACATCCTTCATCGAGATGCCGACGTCGGCGAGGGTGACCATCGTTTCCTCCGCTTGCTCGATGTTCTCCGCCCAGTTCTCGGTTAGACTCGGGCGCACGCGGCCTTTGGATCGGAACGCCAAATAAGTCTCGGTGGGCACGGTGTTCACGGTGTCTTCGCCGATCAGTTCATCGACGTAAAGAGTCTTGGGATACTTCGGGTTCTTGGTGCTGGTGCTTGCCCACAAGAGCCTTTGTGTCTTGGCCCCTTTGTCGGCCAGCGTCTTCCACGTCTTTGCGGAGTGAAGCTCTTTGTAGAGCGCATAGGCGACCTTCGCGTTGGCGATGGCCACCTTCCCAAGCAAGCTCTTCAACTTCTGGCGCCTTTTAGCATCCCTCGTAGCGTCGAGAGCCTCACAGAGCTTCTGGTCGATGAGCGAATCGATACGACTGACGAAGAAGCTAGCCACGCTCGACACGCGGGAGAGGTCGCCTCCCGACGAAGCGAGCATCTCGAGACCATCCATGTACGCTTTGGCCACCGCCGCATAGGACTCGACCGCGAAAAGCAACGTGACGTTGATGTTGATGCCCTCTCCAATGAGCTGCCTGATCGCGGGCACACCCTCGGGAGTCGCGGGGACTTTAATCATCACGTTCGGCCGACCGATGGTCTTGTGCAGGCGGCGGGCTTCCTCGAGCGTACCTTCGGTGTCGTTGGCGAGGTAGGGCGACACCTCCATGCTCACGAAGCCGTCGCGGCCCCCGGTTTGCTCGTAAACGCCGGCCAGGACGTCGGTGGCTAGTTGAATATCCTCGATGGCCAAACCTTCATAAACGCTCTTGGCGTCCCCGGCATCTTGCGAGACTAGCTTCTTGGTCGCGGCGTCGTAGTCGGTGCTGCCCGCCAGAGCCTTTTCGAAGATGGAGGGGTTCGACGTCACGCCCAACAAGCCGTCTCCCTCCACCATCTCCTTGAGCTCGCCGGAAGTAATGAGGCCGCGGCGAATATTGTCGTACCAGATGCTCTGGCCGAATTTCTGAACGTCGTGAATCAGATTGGACACGTTGCCAGCCTCGAATCTTTCCATTGAGAATTGTAGAGTGTAAACCGTTCCTCGTTCCCCGTCAGATGTAACCCATTAGCAAGCGCCAGGCAAGATGGCCCGCCGGGGCCCCACCCCCACTACTTGGTCTCGAGAATCAATTGGTTTCCGTCGATGCGAAAACGATCATAGTCCGGAAGGGCGACTGATTCATCCGTCCCAGATAGAACGACAAACTGCAAGAGCCTTTCCAGCCGGGTGCTGAACTGTTCGATCCGGAAGTCGCCGAAGCCCGCCTCTGCAAGGGCTCGCTCGACGTCACCGATCCCTCCCAGCTGCGAAATGATGTCGTCCCGCTGGGCTCGATTCCAACCCCTTAGGTACTCCCCGAAGCCGTTCCGGGCAAACGCTTCCAGTGCGTCCTCGCGATGGCCCAGCCATTCCAGGGCGGTCGGCGTGACATCTAACACGGTCGGGTAGTGGAGTCCCTTGTCATCCGGCAGTAGTTCGCCCTCGGGCGTCGTCCGGTAGCGGGAGCGTGCATAAAGAGGACCCGAGCCCACGCCCGGCCCGGAAACCAGCATCAGAGTCTGTTTCTCAGCGCGGTGAATTCCACCGTGTCCCCCACCATTGCTACCGAAGTTCCAGTTTTCCCGATGCAAGACGAGCAGATCGCCGATGGCCGGGTTGTCGGAGTACAGGTAAGACCCGATGCCTGCTACCGCGTTACGATAGTAGTGGCCGCTGTTCGGTGCGGCGCTCCGATCGTTCCACTCGTTATACGTGCCCACCGTTCCTTCCCCGCGGCCGAGCTCACCGTAGTAGAGCGGGTCGATCGCCGACTGATGGTCGACACGGTATCGGAAGACTAGCTCGTCGGTCCGAACGTCTCGCCACACCGTGATGCGCCCAGAGTTCGACTGCCAATCGATGACGCGGATATGGATTGTCTCCGGGAGCTTTCCGCCGGAGCTTATCTGATCGTTCTCTTCGCGGACGAAGATGAGGCCAACACCCGGATGGGCTTTGAGCGCATCGACAACGGTGGTTTTCGAGCGAGTCCCTCCTCGGTAGTCTAGAATCTGTCGGTAGGAAGGGCGTCGGGCCCAGGTGCATTGGCGGGATTCGACTCCCCGGCAAGAAGGAACGAAGATCTCTGCGTTGTTTCTGGCACCTCCCCCGTAGACGAGCCTCACGTGGCGCTCGAAAATGCCACGTCTGGCCTTCACTTCACTTTCCGAATAGGCGGGATCGCCCCGCAAGTACAGGTCCGCCAACAAATCGACTGCGGGTTCGGCAACCTGGTCCAGAGTCATATCGAGCTTTGGGTCGACCAGCAACGTTCGCATAAAGAAAAGCCACCAGTACCGCTCATGCAAGTTGGCTCGAAGGGCGACGCGGAGCTCGTCGAAGAATTCCGCCGCCCAGACCCTGGCTTCCGTTGTGCGGAGTCGGATGCCCTCGGGCTGCCAGGAACTGTATCGGTAGGGCTGCGACAATCGGCGCGGCATCTCGAGGTAGTCGATTCCGAGCTCGGCTCGGGGGCTAAGCTCCTCCATCTCCGCGCCTGTTTGTAGGCCAAGCGCACTATTTAGCGAGTCGAGAAAGCTGACTTTCATTGACAGAGGATCGCGATAGGGGTTCGCCTCCGGGCCGGGCGGGACCATCATGCGATGAGTATCCACCATGCCGTGATCGCCAAACAGGATGAAGAGAGTACGCTCGAAGAGCGAGTCGTCGACTCGGTCACTCTTCATGTAACGCAGGAGATCGTTCCGAGGAGCTTCAAAGCGTCGCTGCCCCCTAGAGTCGAAACGGATGCTGCGAAACCGATCGATCAAATAGCCGAGCTCTATGTCGATGAAGATCATCGCCAAGACGTAGTTGGGTCGGGTGACTCTTAGAAGAGGGACGCTTCCCGGCTTCGCCGCTCCGTCCGACGGATCGCGAGGAACCTGGATTAAAGGAAGCTCGATGCAAAGGCGTTCGTGCTTCCGGGTCAGCAGACCATGTTGTACCCGTTTGAAATAGCGGTCCTCCAACTGTTCGAGGTATCCGGGATCGTCATCGAGAATTTGGAAGATCGTAGGATCGGTATCCTGCTCCTCTCGAATGAAACAGTGTTCCCTCACCGACGAGAAGGTCGTCACTCCTTCCAGGTGGGACATCTCGTCCGCTGCGGCGAGCAATAGATTGGAGAACGCCGGCATTTTCTCATCCGGGTTGCGAGCGATCCGTTCGTGGATGTCGAGAAAATAGCGCATCGTGGCGTCGGCCTGGTTGTAATAGCTGTGGTCGTAGACCGCTTTCGCTCCTTCCAGGTAGGCGCGGCCGTAGTTCGCAAAGGGAACGCCCCGTCTGTGCAGGCTCATGCCTGCGACGAGGGTTTCACCGCGATGACGGAGGTAATCTTGGATAGTGGGATAGCGTGGGAACTCGAGGCCCAGGGCGTAGTTCAAGACCTCGGCCGGATCCAGCCAGAAGTTACGGAAGTGCAAGTTGGCGCGACTAAACTGCCACCAGCCCACCACGTACGTATCGAGGCGGGACGTGAGATAGGACTGGATGATCTTCATCGTCTCCGTTTTGTCCACGGTAGACGCGTCGTAGGAGATGCGGCCTCGCGACAGTAAAAACTCGAAGTGAGGCAAACGGCCGGAGACGAGGAGAGAGCGGAAGACGTCGGCACGGAACCCGTCGAGGTGAATGAACTGGACGTGGCGGTTGGAGGGAGCGGTGGGGCGGCCCTCCCCGGTCTCGCCGCTCCCGAGACGAGCGGCGACCGTCAAAACGAGGCCAAACGTTAAAGAGATCGTTAGGCTTCGTGCCCAAGTACAGGGTCTGGACTCTCGGTTTCGAGGCAAGGCTCCCGCTCCTGTCTCGGGCAGAAGTTAGCACGTCGAGCGCGGTGACGTCGAACCGTTGGAGCTCTAGCAAAAAAGGCGCATTCACCCTGCCTTTACGAATTTGCCGCCCGATCCTTGTCGAAACTTCGTGGTGGCCATTTCGGGTTTCAGTGTTCACAAGCACACCAAACGTCCCAGTGACCGCGAAGGGAGGGATCGGCTTGCTTGCTACCTCATGCGGGCCCCAGTGGACCTGTCCCGGCTTCGCGTGGAGCGCGATGAGCTGTTGCGGGCTCGGCGCCCGAATTTCCCACCGTTTCCGTGGCTTGCCCCTCCGCCATGGCGCTCGCGGCTGGATGAAGGGCGGGATTGAGTCCGGCCTCTTCCGACACCCGGGCGATGACGACTGGAGTCGACGACCGGCCCCGCGCTCGGCTCGAATCGAGCCACGATCTCGTAGGGGAGCTGCCGCTTCAACAGGCGCTCGATCCCGTGGAGAAGAGAGCTCTCGTCCGGCGAAACGAGCGAGACGGCTCGGCCTTCGCGGCCTGCTCGTCCCGTACGTCCGATACGGTGAACGTAGTCTTCGGGGACGTGGGGCAGCTCGAAGTTGACGACGTGAGGCAGCCGATCGATATCCAGGCCGCGAGCGGCGATGTCGGTGGCCACGAGGACTCGAGTTTGCCCGCGCTTGAAGGCCGCGAGCGTACGGGTGCGCACCCCTTGACTCTTGTCGCCATGGATGGCGTCCGTACGGATACCTTTTTGGCTAAGCTCACGCGCCAGCCGGTCGGCATGTCGCTTGGTGCGGGTGAAGACCAACACTTGTTTCCAGTCGCCGGACCGAATGAGATGGCTCAGCAGCGTCGCTTTGCGCTGCCGGTCGACGGGGTGGACGACGTGCGACACGCCGTCCGCCGTCGTCTGCTCACTCGCGATTTCTATGCGGCGCGGAGAGTTTAAGAGTTTGTCCGCGAGCTTCTGGATTTCGTTCGGGAGTGTAGCGGAGAAGAGAAGGTTCTGGCGCGTGGCTGGCAAGATATCGAGAATCCTGCGGATGTCAGGCATGAATCCCATATCCAGCATGCGATCGGCTTCGTCCAGTACGAGGATCTCGACGCTGGACAAATCCACGGTTCTCTGTCCGACGTGGTCCAAGAGTCGCCCCGGGGTAGCCACTAGAATCTCAACACCCTTTCGAAGCGTTTGGACCTGGGGAGCAAAACCGACTCCGCCGTAAACGACAGTCGATTTGAGCGGCAGGTATTTGCCGTAGGTGTGCACACTCTGTTGAACTTGAGCCGCGAGCTCCCGGGTCGGGGTAAGAATGAGTGTTCGGATGGCGCGGCGCGATGAGCGGCGCGGTGTGTCGCTCAGCCGCTTCAGCAGCGGCAGAGTAAAGCCCGCCGTTTTTCCCGTTCCGGTCTGGGCTCGCGCGATGACGTCGCCTCCGTTCAAGATGGCGGGGATGGCGAGACGTTGCACCGGTGTCGGGACGCTGTAACCCTGTTCCGCTACAGCTTGCAAGAGTTCGGCCGACAGGCCGAGGGTATCGAATGACATGAAAGTAGACTGCTCCTGAATCGGCCTAACCAGTGCCTGGGGCACGGACCGATCTAGGCAGAAATCTAAAACTTAGGTTGTATTCGGGGGTAGCCAGTAGGGATAACCGCGAAAGGCTCTCGCGCAGATCGGAATGCGCTGAGATGCAAACTGATTATAGCAGCATAAGGGACCGAATGCTTCCTTTTTTTGATGTAAGTTCCACGAAAGTACACTTTTAGGGGGACTTTGGCGTGCGTACGACGAATTCTGCCTTGAGTTTCCACGTTTTCGCGTGCACGGCTACCTGAGCATCTGTGCCGCTCCATTGCCTCTCTTCCGTAGTCGTGCTCGGCCAGATACCCCTCGGTGAGGTGGGGCGCAAGCTTGGCGACGCCGCTCAGCCGCCGCTCATCCAACTCGCCGATGTGTGTGATCAGCTCTGACTCGACGCGCCGGGATTCGCCCTCACTTCCACTGCGCCAGCCGGCAACACTTCCTTGAGGGGAGTGCGCTAGAATCGACGATGTTCGCCGATGTGGATCGCACCTAATCCTAGCCTCGGCGTTCTTCCGTGCCGCCGCCACGGGAATGCTGAGCATCCTGCTCGGCCTCCTCCTTCCGCTACGGGGCTTCGGCGCCACGGGCGTCGGAATCGTCCTCTCCCTCGGATTCGTCGGCATGGGCCTGGGGACCGCGCTGACCGCTCGGGTTGGTGATACTTGGGGACGAAAACGCAGCCTCGTCCTTTTTTCGACCCTTTCCTGCTTGGGAGCGCTTCTGGCCTCTTTGCCGAGGACCTGGCATGGATGAGCCTGGCGGCCTTTTTAGGGATGTTCAACGGTATGGGGCGAGATCGCGGAGCCGCCTTGGTCTTAGAGCATGCAGCGCTCCCATCCATTGTCGGCGAAGGGAACCGCACCCGGATGTTTGCCTGGTACAACATAGTTCAGGATTTGGGACACGCCCTCGGGAGTCTTATGGTCGGGCTGCCCTACTTGCTGAGGATGATGGGAGGCGTTCCAATCGAGTCGTCCTATCAGATCTCGCTCGGTGTTTGCGCGACCCTTTTCGGGACGGGCATCATTTTCAGTTCGCTCCTTTCACCGCGCATCGAAACCCGGGCGCTTCCGAGCGCCCGCCCGTTTCTCCCGAAACCCGGAAAGTCCTCTTTCGCCTGTCAGGCCTTTTCGCCGTGGATAGCGTCGGAGGAGGGTTTTTGACGACGACTCTCCTTTCCTACTGGTTTTTCGAGCGTTTCGGGGTTCAGGAGGGCGAGCTGGCGATTCTATTTTTTCTGGCGCGAATCGCCAACGCGGCTTCGCATCTAGGCGCCGCTTGGCTTGCCGAACGCATTGGTCTGGTCAATACGATGGTCTTCACCCATATTCCCTCGAGCCTCCTTCTCGTGTCGGTGACCTTTGCGCCAAACTTCCTGGTCGCGGCAGTCCTGTTCTTAATGCGGGAAGGACTTTCTCGGATGGACGTACCGACGCGCCAGTCCTACGTGGTGTCGATCGTCGAGCCCGAGGCTCGCACGCTCGCCTCGGGAGTCACCAATCTGACACGCAACCTGGGTTGGGCTGCGTCTCCCGTTATCGCGGGAGCACTCATGGCTGGCCGTTCTCTTTCCGCGCCTCTTTTCATCGGAGCAGGAATAAAAATAGCCTATGACGTCATGCTCTACGTGGCTTTTCGTAACTTGCGGACTTCGGAGGAGGGCGCGTCGCGGAAAACCTAGAACAAGGACGAGGCGAGAAAGAGCAGAGGGCCATGCGGCCAAGAAATTATCAACCGAAATCGTCGAAGAGGATATTCTCCGGCTCTACTCCTAGGCCGTCGAGCATTTGCATGCAAGCCTTGAGCATGAGCGGCGGACCACAGAGGTAATACTCGATGTCCTCGGGCGAGGGATGATCCTTTAGATAGTTGTCATAAACGACCTGGTGGATGAACCCCGTGTACCCGGTCCAGTTGTCCTCGGGTAGCGGCTCGGAAAGGGCGAGGTACCACTTGAAGCTATCGAAGTCCTTCTGAATCTTGTCGAAGTCTTCGATATAAAACGCCTCGCGCAGGCTCCGCGCCCCATACCAGAAGGTGATCTTGCGCTTGGAGTGGAGTCGGCAGAACTGGTCGAAGATATGTGAGCGCATCGGCGCCATTCCGGCGCCGCCGCCGATGAAAAGCATCTCAGCCTCGGTCTCTTTGGCGAAGAATTCGCCGAAGGGGCCTGAGATAGTGACCTCGTCTCCCGGCTTCAAACTGAAGATGTAGGACGACATGATTCCCGGCGGCGTGCCTTCGGGCGCTCGGGGTGGCGGGGAGGCTACGCGCACGTTCAGCAGGATGATGCCCTTCTCCTCCGGGTAATTAGCCATGGAGTAGGCGCGGGTCACGGGCTCCCCCACCGTAGACCCGTAGCGCCACACATTGAACTTGTCCCAATCCGCGCGGTACTCTTCTTCGACCTCGAAGTCTTTGTAGTTGACGACATGCGGTGGGGATTCGATCTGAATGTAGCCACCGGCCCGGAACGGAACCGATTCTCCCGGAGGAAGCTCCAACACCAGCTCTTTAATGAAGGTAGCCACATTGTGATTCGAGCGCACTTTGCACTTCCACCTACGAACATCGAAGACCTCGGCCGGCACAACGATCTTCATGTCCTGCTTGACCTTCACCTGGCACGACAGGCGGACGCCCTCCCGGGCCTCACCACGGCTGATGTGGTTCTCCTCCACCGGGAGCATGGCCCCGCCGCCCTCTTTGACACCGACCGTGCAAACGCCGCACGTTCCCTTTCCCCCGCAGGCCGAGGGAATGAAGATCTTGTTGTCGGCCAGCGTGCTCAGGAGCGTTCCTCCCGCCGCGGTGGTAATCACCTTGTCCGGGTCATCGTTCACGGTGATGTCCACGTCCCCGGTGGCGACCAACTCTCGCCGGGCAACCATCAACACACCCACCAGCGTCACGATGACGAAGGTGAACATGAAAACGCCGAGTGCAACGGTGACCATGGTGTGACGCTCCTAGAGCTGGATCCCTCCGAAAGCCATGAACCCGATGGCCATCAGACCGGTGATGATGAACGTGATTCCCAAGCCGCGGAGGCCTACGGGGATATTGCTATAGCGCAGCCGCTCTCGAATGCCGGCCAGCGCGATGATGGCGAGTGCCCAGCCCACTCCGGACCCTAACCCGAAGACCACGCTCTCTCCGAATGCGTAGTTGCGCTCGACCATCCAAAGGGAGGCCCCCAAGATGGCGCAATTCACCGCGATCAACGGTAAGAACACCCCCAACGCCGAATGCAGCTTGGGTAGGAACCGATCAAGTGCCATCTCCACAATCTGGACCATCGCGGCGATCGTACCGATGTAGGTGAGAAAACCGAGAAATGACAAGTCGTAGGAGGCTAGTTCCGGGCTGACCCAGGCCAGCGCCCCCTCCTTCAGTAGGTACGTATAGATCAGAAAGTTCATGGGCACGGTGATGGTCAGAACAAAGACCACCGCGCTACCGAGACCGATGGCGGTTTCCACTTTTCTCGACACCGCGATAAAGGAGCACATGCCCAAGAAAAAGGCGAGGGCCATGTTCTCGACGAAGATGCTCTTGATGGCCAGGTTCAAGTAATGTTCGAACATGTCAATCCGCCTCCACTTGGTCCGGTTTCCAAGTTCTCAAGATCCAGATGAACAATCCGATTATGAAAAACGCCGCCGGGGAAAGGAGCATGAAGCCGTTCGGAGTGTACCAGCCGCCCTCCGAGACTAGAGGCATCAGCGTGATCCCGAACAGGGAGCCGGATCCGAACAACTCCCTCAAAAACGCCGTTAGCATCAGAATGAGCGAGTACCCCAAGGCGTTCCCTATCCCGTCCAAGACACTCTGCATCGGAGGGTTCTGCATGGCATAAGCCTCGGCGCGCCCCATGATGATGCAGTTCGTGATGATGAGGCCCACGAACACGGAGAGCTGCTTCGAAATCTCGTAAACGTATGCCTTGAGAATCTGATCGGTGACGATCACTAGAGACGCGATGATGGTCAGCTGCACGATGATGCGAATATTCGTCGGAATCTGATTTCGAAGCAGACTGACAAAAAGGTTTGACAGCGCCAGAACCGCGAGGACCGCCACGCTCATGACTAGAGCGGTATCCATTTGGGTCGTCACCGCCAGCGCCGAGCAAATCCCCAACACTTGATAGGCGATCGGATTGTTGTTGAAAAGCGGATCTGCGAGCGCGTCTCGCGCCTTGCTAGTCATCCGGTGACTCCTTCCGTTTTCCTCAATCGAGCGAGATAGGGGCCGAATCCATTCTCCGCCAGCCAGAAGTGAATCATGTTGGTCACGCCGCGACTGGTAATGGTGGCGCCCGAAAGACCGTCTACTCGGTACGGATGCTCAGCGGGCGGGCCGGCCGGTCCTTTGATGACGGTAATCTTCGGGCTAAGCTCTTCGTCGAACGCCAAGCGACCGTCCCAGCGCGCCTTCCAAATTGGATTGTCGACCTCGCCGCCAAGCCCCGGGGTCTCTTTGTGCTCATAATAAGTGATGCCGCGGATCGTGTTGAGATCGGAGCCATCCAACGCGAGAAAACCATAGAGGGTTCCCCAAAGGCCGTATCCCTCTATGGGCAGAATCAGAATCTGAATGGCACCGCTGCCATTTTGAAGCTGGTAGACCAAGGCCTTGTCGGCGAGGCGCTGGACCCGTGAGCGATTGTCGGGAGCCGCTCGACTGGTATCGGGATTCATCGCCGCCCTCCGATAATCGAACGTCGTCGGATCGATATCAGGAGCCTCTTCTCCCGTATTGAGATCGATGACCACCTGCCGGATAGGCGTGAAGCGCTCCTCGATCTCTTGGCGGCTCAGCTTCTCGCCCTCTTTCGCCAGCCCGGCGGCAATCAGCACATTCCGCTGTTTGTCCAACGCAGCGTTGATAGCTTGCCGGTCTTTCAGAGAGACTGCCGCCCATGAAACGAACACTGCGCAGCAGACCGATATCACTGCCGCAAACCAAAAGTTGTATTGGACGCTATGTTGCATAGCGAGCCTTCCTACGTTTTATATTAGCCCGGATTGCGAAATGGTCAATGACCGGGGCGAACACGTTCATTAGCAGGATCGCCAGCATCATCCCTTCTGGATAGGCAGGATTGACGACCCGGATCAGAATCGCCAGCACCCCTATCAGGAAGCCATAAATATAGGCCCCTTTTTGGGTTACCGCGGCGGATACCGGGTCGGTCGCCATGTAAACCATGCCGAAGGCCCACCCGCCCAGAACGAAATGCCACCAGAAAGGCACGTCGAAGAAGGGATTGGTCGAAGAGCCAAAACCGTTAAGGACCAGGGTCATGGCGATCGTTCCGAGCGCGACGCTCAGCATGATGCGCCAGGAACCAATCCCAGTGAACACGAGAAGGAGGGCTCCAGCCAAACAAGCAAGGGCGGACGTTTCTCCCATCGACCCCGGGATGAATCCGACAAAGGCATCCCACCACGTGACCCCCTCGGCGACGACTGCCTGGCCACCTTCGACCGCGTTCGCTAGCCAGGTTGCGCCGCTCACCCCGTCGACCGAGGTCACCGCGGCGATCCATACTTGGTCTCCGGTGATCTCGGCCGGGTAAGCAAAAAACAGAAACGCGCGGGCGGTGAGGGCCGGGTTCAAGATGTTGAAACCCGTTCCTCCGAAGACCTCTTTCCCGATAACGACGCCGAACGTGATGCCGAGGGCGACCTGCCAGAGGGGGATGTTGGGCGGCAGAATGAGCGGGAACAAGAATCCAGTAACCAAGAGACCCTCGTTCACCTCGTGCTTGCGGATGACGGCAAAGATAACCTCCCAAATACCGCCGACCGCGAACGTGACGATGAACACCGGGAAGAAATAAAGCGCCCCATGCACGATGCACGCCCAGGCGTTTCCGGGATCGAAGCCTAGCTCCAGCGCTCCCATCACCTGGGTCTGCCACGTCACCAGCGGAGCGGCACCCTTTGAGATCGCGAGATTTGCCTGGAAGCCGGTATTGTATAAGGCCATGTAAAGGCAGCCGACCAGCGAGATCACGACCGTCATCATCATGCGCTTGAGATCGAGACCGTCGCGCGCATGCGAGGCATGCTGGGTGACCTCGCCCGGAGTGAACAAGAAGGTATCGTTCGCTTCCCAAAGCGGGTAGAGCTTTTCGAGCTTGCCGCCCTTCTCGAAAAGCTTGGCTTGTTTGTCGAGTAGGTTGCGTAAGAATTTCATGAGTTAGAGCTTGTTTTCTTTGTTTAGTGCGCGCGGGGCCCCACCCCCAAGCCTTGATGCTCCGTCGACTTCGCGACTACGCATCGGCTCAAGGCTGCGCTCGGGCTTTGCACCGCTAACCCTCGTCATTAGTCACTCGCGAGCTCCTCGCTCGCTCGCCGCCCTCGCTCTTCGCTCGGGCGTAACCCCGGCCGCATTCCCTTGGCCGCGCAGCACGTGTGCCAATTCCTCGCGGCCGACGGCTAGCCAGACGACCGTTGTCCCATTCACGTTTGGCTAGCCTTCTTTCTCGATGGTGGTGAGGACGTCACGGAGATACGGTCCGTATTCGTTCTTCCCTGGATCCACGAAAGTACACAACCCAAGATCCTCCTCGTCCAGCTCCAGGCACCCGAGCTCTTCAGCGCGAACGACGTCGCGCATCAGAAGCGACCGGAGCAGAAACGTCGGAAGGATGTCCATCGGCATCACCTTCTCGTACATCCCAATAGGAACGATGGCGCGGACTGATCCGTTGGTGGACGTCGTGAACGCGAACTTCTTCCCCGGAATCAGCTTGGAAACAAAAGTATTAATGGTAGAGAACTTGTCGAAGCCCGGTCCCAGCCAACCGAGAAATTCGCGTTCGCGCTCCTCGCGAAGAACGGTGATTTGCCGATCGTAGCGTCCGAGATAACCCAAGGTCTCTCCGGAAGCCTCGCGTCCCGAAAAGACAGAGCCTGAGATGACACGGCTCTCTCCGTCCTGTAGCTCACCCCTGAGGAGATCGTCCGTCGACCCGCCCACCCTTGCACGCACCAACCTAGGCTGCCGTACCGCCGGACCAGCGATTGCGATCACGCGCTCCACGTCGAGCTTGCCGGTTTGGAAGAGCTTTCCAATCGCCACCGTGTCCTGATAACCGGCATGCCACACCATCTTGTTCCGATCGACGGGATCCAGCTGGTGGATGTGAAGGCCCGCTGTACCGGCGGGGTGAGGGCCCTGGAACTCCTCGTGGTGAAACTGATTATCTCTAGGTATCGGGACCTGACTTCCCGGTGACGTACAAACGAAGACTGGCCCGTCAGTCAACTTGGAGAGTGCGATGAGCCCGTGCTCGAAATCGGAATGTCGGCCTTCGAGTGCGACGTCAACCGAGGGCGCCAGAGGGTGGGTGTCTATCGCGGTAACGAAAATGGAGCGCGGCTTGTCGTTGGGATCGGCGACTCGGCTGAAGGGACGCCCGCGCAACGCAGTCCACATCCCGGACTCGATGAGAAGCCGGGCGACATCGTCTCGCGAGAGACCACCAGGGTGCTTCCCGGTGAAGGACGGGAAAGAGGCTTCTTCGGGCCCCCCGCTCCGACCCCCTTTCTCGCTCTGACTCAGCTCGATGACGATGGATTGAAAAGCCCGGCGTTCGCCGCGATGAATAGCCGCTACCTTGCCGGCGCCGGGCGACGTGTAGCCCACGCCAGAGGTCTTCTTGTCCTCGAAGAGAAGCTGGCCGCGCCGGACGTCGTCCCCCACCTCTACCCGCATAGTAGGCCGCAACCCCGCGTAGTCGCTGGCCAGGAGCGCGACCTTCCCGGGGGCGCCACCATCCTGAACGGCTTGTATCGGCTCCCCCGAAATAGGCAGCCGGAGCCCCTTATTGATCTTGTGCAGTCCCATCTATCCGTCTAGTATCGCGCGCTGGCTACCGACAAAACCTATATTTTAGCGTACCCGCCCATATCCCGAACATCATTATTGCGACTAGTCTGGATCGCCGCCCGCCCCGGATCAGAAACGCCAAAGTGAACGGCTACCAGTCTTGGTCCAACTTTATCTCGCAGGGTCGAAAAGCCACCGGCGAAGCTCTAGAGCGCTAGCGGGGTGCTCAAAAGACTCACTGCCCGACTGCCTGGCTGCTCCCGAGTTACAATAGTAACAGTGATGCTTTTCGCAAGCCCTTGGAGCGCACACGTCATAGGGCTGGTGGCCTTTGGGACCCTCCTCAGCGGCCCGCCTAGTTACTCGACCCCGACAAGAGCAACAACGTCAGCTCCCGCCGCCCGATGGCAAGAAACGACGCATCGCTTCTCGGTGGACGTCAACGCCGTAACCTTGGACGTTGTGGTGACCGACCAAAAGGGTCGCTTCGTTAAGGACCTGAAGCGGGAAGATTTCGCGATTCTAGAAGAGGGTGTTCCGCAGGAGTTGACTTACTTCACCTCCGGCAACACTCCGATCACTGTACTGCTTCTCTTAGATAGCTCAGCCAGCGTGCGCTCACACCAAAAGGAAGTCCAAAAGGACGCCAATCGGTTCATCAACAAGCTGCAAAAGGGAGACCAGGCTCGAGTCGGCTTCTTCCACAACACGGTCGTGTTCGGTCCACGGTTCACGGACGACATGGACGAGCACATCGCCATGATCAACCGCATGCGGCCGCAACGTAGCACTCATCTTTACGACGCCCTCTTGAGCGCCCTCCAAGAGCTCGCCGCCTTGCCAGATCGCAAGGCTCTGCTCGTGTTCACCGATGGCGCCGATGAAGGCAGCAAGGCAACCCGGGAGGATGCGCTCGAAGCGGCGCGGCGATCCCTAGCATCGGTTTACTCGGTCGGCCTCGTGGGGTGGAACCTCGAGGACGGCATGAACACTAACCAAAAGCTGCTCACTCAGGTAGCCGAGTACACCGGGGGCCGCGCCTTCTTTCCGCAAAAGGAAAAGGAGATGCGGCAGGCCTTCGATCGAATCCGGGACGAATTGCACCGAACCTACCGCATGGCGTACTTCCCCCAAGAAAGCCACGGCGACGACGCCTGGCGCTCAATCGAAGTCCGACTCGCTAAGCGCAAAAATCTCGTCGTGCGGACCCGCCTGGGCTACTACAGTTATTCTGGCAACACACAGTAGATGATGAACCCGACTCGCCTCGCACTACTTTTCGTCATACTCTCCGCCTTTACACAGGATCCGGATCGGCAGCTCCGCGACTGGTCGGCCTCGGGACAAACGGAAGCGGTCCGCAAACTCTTGGCCGAGAGCGAAACGGTAGATGTCAGCTACCGCGATGACATGGGTTGGACTCCTTTGATGTACGCGGCCGAGGCTGGTCACACTGAGATCGTCGCATTGCTCATCCAAGCCGGCGCCAACGTCCACTCCGAGAACAACCACGGCGAAACTGCCCTTCATCTCGCGGCAGAAAAGGGTCGTACGAACGTGACGCGGATTCTTTTGAAGGCGGATGCCGATTTCGAGGCTCAGGATGGCAGCGGTCGAACGCCGCTATACCGCGCGTTCGAGAATCGTCACGGGGACATTACCGAGCTTCTGCAGGAAGCCGCTCTGAAGGAGGCCGACCGGAAGGCTTCGGTCGAGACGGGGCGCGTAACGCAGGGCACGCACCCTCCGAAGCTCATCGAGTCGGTCTCGGCCGAGTACACGAACATCGGTTTGAAGCGGGGTATCGAAGGAACTGTCGTCCTCATGATCCTCGTCCGCCGGGATGGATCGGTCGGGCCGGTGGGCGTCTCGGAAGGCATCGAAGAGAGCCTCGACGAAAGCGCGCGGAGAGCCGTCAGGAAATGGAAGTTCGCGCCCGCGACGCGAGCTGGGAGCCCCGTGGAAGTCATCATGGAAGTAAAGATAGACTTCAAACTTCCAACGGAGCCGTAAGCCCGGTTAACAGAAGGGCGAGGTTTTTTTCAGTTCTTGACCGGAGCGGTGGTGGTGAGCGTATCCAGCTTCGCGCGTGCTGACAAGTAGTTGGGATCGACTTCGAGGGTAGCGCGGAACTCTTGGATGGCCTTCTCTTTGTTCCCTTGTTTCAAATAGCACTGGCCCAGATAGTATCGAGCATCGGCGAGCTCCGGCTCTTTGGAAATAGCCTTCTTGAACTGCCGGATCGCTTGGTCGTACTGCTCGAGTCGGTAGTGAGCCACGCCCAAGTGGTGAAAGAAATACGCGTTCGACCCGGAGTTTTTGGTAGCGAGTTGGAACTCCTTCATCGCTTCCTCCTCCCGACCCTGCCTAAGGTAGGCCGCCCCAAGATTGGAATACGCGTCGGCGAAATCCGGGTCGTCCTCGATCGCCTGCTTGTACTGCTCGATCGCTTCGTCGATGTGACCGCGACGCCTTAGAGCCACGCCCAGGTTATTGCGAGCACGCACGAACGTCGGCATGATCTCTAGCGCGAGCTCATACATATCCAGCTCTTTCTCCAGAGGATCGAAACCGAGATCCTTCCCTTCTGTCTCAGTGAAGTAACCGTAGAGGAAGCCTTGGTTGTTGTAGAAGTTCGCGATCGCCTCCAGGTCATCGATGACGTTGTATCCAATGTATTCTCGCTCGGGCGTGCGCGTGAAATCGATAATGGCGACCTTGGTCCCTTTTCGGTACCCGGCCGTGATGTGCCCATTGTTGACAATGACCTCCGCCTCTCTCGACACGCGCTCGATCATCGTGACGTCGACGTAGACCGCCTCCACCCCTACCTCTCGGGCCATGCCTACGAAGAGATTCGAATACGCAAGGCAATTCCCGCGGCCCTCCCGGAATACTTCCTTCGCGGTCTTGTTGGAAAGCCAGTCGTATGAGATGGAAAGGCCGGTCAGATCGATAATCTTGTTGACGATCGCGTGCACTTTCGCGCTGTCACTCGTTGCGCTGTGGGTGATGTCATGGGCGACCTGGCGGATCTCGTCATCGATCTCGAAAGGGATAACGACCTGCTCTCGCATTTGAGTGGAGACGCGATCGTCATACGCCGCGGTGACCTCGTCGGGCGTGTAGATCTTCTTCTCCGCCGAGACGCAAGCGTTCAACAGGAGAGTTGGAAGGCTAGCCAACAAAAGTAGCCGAACGTGGGTGCAGAGCATCGGTGTCACCGACAGAAGCCATTATAGCACGGACCTTTCGCCGCAAGCGGTAGCCGACCCACGAACAACCGAGCGCGGCGCCAGCCCCTGAAGAGTGCTATATTTGGCGGTTCATGTCTCCTGGGAACAGTCTCTTTTCGGCCCGGTTCTTCGTCATTTGCTCTTTCAATTTTACAGTTTTCCTGTCCGGTTTCATGCTGTTCCCTACCGGCCCATTTCATATTCTCGACTTAGGGGGCAATAAGTTCACGGCCGGGCTCTTCTTGGCCTTTCTGACCTACGCCTCCGCATTTTCGGCTCCCTTCACGGGCGCATTGGCCGACCGAGTCGGCAAACGCCGCGTCCTGATCGTGGCCAGCCTGACTCTGGTGGTCATCTCCGGCTTATACGCGGTGAGCCCGACCTATACCATCTTGTTGTCGTTGGTTCCCATTCACGGGTTTTTCTGGTCAGGCCTCCTCGCCGCCTCAGGCGCCTATCTCGTAGACCAAATCCCCGCCTCCCGTCGCGCCGAAGGACTGGCGTTTTGGGGGCTCGCGACGGTAGCCGCGATCGCCGTCGCACCGCCCCTCGCCTTTTGGCTCTACGATTCCGGCGGCTGGCTGTGGGTTTGCATTGCGTCGGCGGTGTTCAACGTCGCCATGGCGGGGATTGCCCTCAACCTAAAGGACGGACCGCACCCAAGTGCGCCAGGTGAGCCAAGTGAGAAAGCCCGCTTGGAAACGACTTTCGTCGAATGGCGCATTGTCGGAGTTTCTCTAACTCTCTTCCTCTTCAGCTTCGGCTACGGCGGAATCACGAGCTTCGTGGCCCTTTACGCGCAGGAAAGCGGCACCGTTCCCAAGAGCCTTTACTTCACGGTGCTCGCTATCGTCATCTTGGTCACTCGCCCACTCCTCGGGCTCTTGGCCGACCGCATCGGACATAAGAGAGTCTTCATTCCCTGTCTTGTGTCCATGGCGGTGGGGCTAGCTCTCCTGGTACCGGGCGGAACACGTCCTTGGCTTGTGAGCTCTGCGATCTTCTTCGGCATCGGTTTGGGTTCGGCGCTTCCCGTCTACACCGCTTTCATCATGCAACGTGTATCCACAGCTCGGCGGGGAGCGGCGTTCGGCGGCATGTTGGCAGCCTTCGACACCGGCATCGGTACCGGCTCAATGACGCTGGGGTATGTCATCGAGGCGACCAACTATGGAGTCGCGTTCGGTATCGCGGCCATACTTGCGACGCTGTCGCTTCCCTACTTCATCGTGTCGGAGCGAAGGTTTCTAAGAGAACCAAGAAAGAAGAAAGAAGAGCCCGGTTATACTACGGTCGAGCCGAAAGGAGAGATCCCATGACCTCCCTGGACCGCCGCAGTTTCCTCAAAACCACCACCGCCGGATTGGCCTCATTGGCAGCTGCCCGCGGCGAGGCGCGACCGGCCAACTCGGCCAACTCGTCCAATGATGACCCCCTCGGAGTACGCGCGGAGTTCCCGATCACCAAGGCCCAGGCCTATCTCAATACCGCTTCTTCGGGTCCCTTTCCCCGTGCGGTGAAAGAGGCAGCCTTGGCGTTCGTGGAGGAAAAAACCCTACGGCCGACCCCCGGTAGCCGCCATGAAACCCGAGCAAGAGCCCGAGCCAAGTTCGCCAAGCTCTTCGGCGCCAAAGAGGAAGAAGTGGCCTTCCTCTATTCCACAAGCGACGGGGAAAATCTGGTAGCCCGCGGCCTCGACCTGCAGGCAGGCGATAACGTCGTGATCGACGAGCTTCATTTCATCACCAGCTTCGTACTCTTTCGCCAGCTCCAGAAGGAAAAAGGAATCGAGCTACGCGTGGTGCCACAAAGGAAAGGGCGTTCCGAGATCGAAGACTTCGAGGCGCGCATCGATCGACGCACGCGACTCGTTTCCGTGGCGTGGGTCTCGAACCGCAACGGCTATCGACACAACATCCGCGCCCTCGCCGACCTCGCTCACGCCCACGACGCGTTGCTGTATGCCGATGCTATCCAAGCGTTCGGCACTTTTCCGATGCGACTGCGCCAAGAAGGCGTGGATTTCGCGACCGGCAATTCGTACAAGTGGATCTACGCCGGCTATGGAGTCGCACCCTTTTTCATCCGCGAAGAGCATCTCGACCGCATCCGACCGGATCGCTACGGTCATGCCCAAGTGGCGGAGTCACTCCCCGACTATCAATACCGACTGCAGAAGACGGCTCAGAAGTTCGAGTACGCGAACCCGGCCTACGGTCCCCTGTATCAGCTCGATGCCGCCCTTTCTTTACTCGAGGAAGTTGGGCTCGACCGCATCGAAGCCCACGGCGTGGCGCTGGCCTCCGAGCTTCGCGCGGGAGTGAACAAGCTCGGATTCGAGGTATGGACCCCCCCGAACAACGCCTCGCCGATCGTAACGTTCCCACACGGACAAAAACCCGCGGCCTTGCGGCGTCTTCTGGAAAAGGAGGCGGTGGTCGTCACGCTTCCCGAGAAGGAAACACACATACGAGCCGCGATGGGCATGTTCAACAACCAGAGCGACATCAATCGACTCTTGAAGGTTCTCGAGAGAATCGCTTAGTAATCAAAGGAGGGTACTCACATGAAACCATGGTCTTTCAAACAACTCGCCATTGGAGCGGCGCTGGGCGGATTGCTCACCGTATCCGCTGGGTTCCAGAAGTCTGAGGCGCCGCGGTACATCACCTTGCCCGAGCGCACCGATGATCGGCCTTACAGCAATGCCGTGCTCGTGGGCGACACGCTCTATCTTTCGGGAGCGATAGGGATCGATCCGAAGACCGGCAAACCGCCGGCGGACGTCAAAGAGGAAGTCAAGATCGTCATGGATAGCATGAAGCGGCGGCTCGAAATGGTGGGAATGACGATGGACGATCTGGTAAGCGTCCAGGTCTTTTGCCCCAACCTCGAGCTCTACGACGAGTTCAATGCCGTCTACCGAACGTACTTCAAAGAGCACTTCCCGGCCCGGGGATTCATCGGCTCCGGTCCCCTCTTGGCCGAAAGCAATTTCGAAGTCATGGGGATCGCCGTCAAGCGCTAGGACGCACTCGACTACTCCTTCGGTCCGGCCACTTCGTCGAGGAAGGGCGCGAGCGCCAAGGGCGAGGTCCACTATCCTTGGACCGACGACGTCATCGTGCGCTACGCGTCGTCGCTCGATCTCCCCTTCTCCCCTTTGGGGAGAAGGATGGGATGAGGGGCTATTCCTCGTCCATGGGAGAGTAAGTGTTAGAAGCAGGAACACGACTCGGCTCGTACGAAATCGTCGCGAGCATTGGCGCGGGCGGCATGGGCGAGGTCCACTATCCTTCGACCGACGACGTCATCGTGCGCACCGCGTCGTCGCTCGATCTCCCCTTCTCCCCTTTGGGGAGAAGGATGGGTTGAGGGGCTATTCCTCGCCCATGGAAAGTAAATGTTAGAAGCAGGAACACGACTCGGCTCGTACGAAATCGTCGCGAGCATTGGCGCGGGCGGCATGGGCGAGGTCTATCGAGCGAAAGATCTCAAGCTCGGGCGTGACGTCGCGATTAAAGTATTGCCGAAGGAATTCGCTTCAGACCCCGAACGCCTTAGGCGATTCGAGCAGGAAGCGAGAGCCGCCTCGGCTCTCAACCATCCCAACATCATTACTATCCACGACATAGGCGAGCAAGACGGCACGCACTACATTGCGATGGAGCTGGTGGAGGGGAAGACGCTACGTCAAGTACTCGAAGACGGTCCGGTCCCCACCACCAAAATGCTCGACTTCGCGAGCCAAGTCGGGCAGGGCCTCGCGAAGGCTCATGCCGCAGGCATCGTCCATCGTGATTTGAAGCCCGATAACCTGATGGTGACCAACGACGGCTTCGTGAAGATCCTCGATTTCGGGTTGGTCAAATTGTCGTCCCAACCCTCGAATCCCGACTCGCAAATGGCAACGATGAGCAAGATGCGAACCCAAGAGGGTGTCATCCTCGGTACCGTGCAATACATGTCCCCGGAACAGGCCGTGGGCCGGACGGTCGATTTCCGCTCTGACCAGTTTTCTTTCGGATCGATTCTCTACGAGATCGCGACCGGCAAACGCGCCTTCGAGCGCGAGAGCTTCGCACAGACGTTGACCGCGATTATCGAGAACGACCCAGAACCCGCGACGGCACTCAACCCCAATCTCCCCAAGCACCTCGGCGTCATCTTGAAACGCTGTTTGGCTAAAGATCCGAGCGAGCGTTACGAATCCACGCACGAGCTGGCCAGCGAGGTTGGACTTGTGAGCGCGGAGGATGTCGGCTCCCGAACGAAGGGCCTGCGATGGACCGTGGCTGGGATATTGCTCGCAGGGCTTGCTGTCGTCGTCGGGCTCAACGTGGATGGACTCCGTGAACGGCTGCGCAGCATGCCGAGCAAGACGGCTCCGGCACCACAGATGATCGTTGTCCTCCCCTTCGAGAACCTCGGCCCATCCGAGGACGAGTACTTTGCGGCGGGCATGACCGACGAAATCACGAGCCGCCTCGGTGCGGTCAGTGGGCTCGGTATCATCTCGAGGAAGAGTGCACTACGCTACGCTGGCACCGAAAAGTCCATCGGCGAGATCGGCGAGGAGCTGGGGGTCGGCTACATTCTCGTTGGAAGTGTGCGCTGGGCCAGCGGCGGAGACGGTCCTACCCGAGTACGAATCACGCCGGAGCTCATCCGCGCCTCAGACGGCACGCAGCTTTGGTCCGAGCCCTACGATAGGGTCATAGAGGATATTTTCGAGGTGCAATCGGACATCGCCGGCCAGGTCATCCAGCGGCTGGGCGTAACGCTTCTCGACATAGAGCATGCCCCTCTCACCTCCCGACCGACCGAGAACCTGGAAGCTTACACTCTCTACCTAAAGGGGCGGCACTTCTGGAACAAAAGAACCGAGAAGGACATCCAGACCGCCCTCGACTATTTTCAACAAGCCGTTGATCTGGACCCTGGTTACGCGCTAGCTCACGTCGGAATCGCCGACGTTTGGATCTTTCGCGGATGGTATAGCGTCCTGGCCCCGAAGGAGACTTTCCCGAAGGCCAAGGCGGCGGCGCTCAAAGCGTTGCAGTTCGACGAGACGTCGGCAGAAGCGCACACGTCACTCGCCCATATACACTTCGAGTTCGATCACGACTGGGAGGCGGCAAGGAAAGAATACCAGCGCGCCATCGAGCTCAATCCGCGCTACCCCACCGCCCACCACTGGTATGGCGGCTTCTTGTCAGCCATGGGGCAGCATAAGGAAGGGCTGAGCCAAGCCGAGAAAGCGCGGGAGCTTGATCCGCTATCGCTGATTATTAATACGTGGATAGGCCTGCGTCACTACTTCGCGGGACGGTACGAGGTGGCCATTGAGGAATACAAGAAAGCGCTCGAATTGGGTTCCGCTTTCGCACCCGGGCACTGGCATTTGGGGTGGGCCTACGAGCAAGCGGGCCGCTATCCGGAGGCAATCGCGGAAGCGCAACGAGCAATAGAATTATCGAACGGCAGCCCACTCTACATTGCCTCACTCGGCCACGCCTTTGCCAAGGCAGGGCATGAAGAGCAAGCGCGAACGGTTCTCGAGCAGCTGGAGCAGGAGTCTGCAACAAGACACGTGTCCGCGTACCACGTTGCGGTTATTCACGCGGCCCTAGGTGATACCGACGAGGCGTTCGATCGGCTAGAAGGAGCTTTCGAGGAGCGTTCCCCTTGGATCGGCTATATGAAGGTCGACCCTCGGGTCGACCCACTCAGGTCAGACCCGAGGTTCGATGACATACTTCTTAAAGCGCGTCTCGACTTTTGACAACAGGAGCGCCGATGCGTGCGCCGGCTACTCCCCATCGGCGCGAATTTAGGCTGCCGCTCGCCTTCTAACTTCCCGGAGACTTGTAGGAAACGGCCTTCTTGACCGCCTCGTCCATGTCTTGTGGCGTCATCAGGGCGGTGGTCTTCACCTTCACTGCGCCGGAGGCGTTTGTCGCCAGCGACACCGCGGTGACGGTCGCGTGATCCGGTGCGTCGAGAACGAGATAGACATCGTCATCTCCGAGCGCAAAGTAGAACGACTCCACCTTGCCCCCAAGAGGCGCCAAAGCCTCTTCGACGGCTCGAACCCGCTTCGATCCGCCGTCCTTGATTAGCCCCTTCACACCCTCTGTGGTGTAGGACCCACGAATGAGGTACTTAGCCATGACTCCTCCTTCCGAGAGATTGGGACTCTCCGATCATCAGGAGTCGGACCCGCGAAGATGGAAGTAGTTAGGAGGCCCCGGGTTCGCCCTTTGGGTGCCCCGGAGGAAATTTTCCCTGCAGGAACACATGCCCAAGGGGTAACGGCAGCATAGGAGTAGGCCTCCGCGGAGTCAAGTGCTCAGGTTGGCGGCTGGAACCGTTTCTAGCGTGCGAGGCCGAGTGCTAGGAACACTTGCCGCAAAAGTCGCCGTGGCCGTAATGCGCGGGCAACGCAGACTTGGATATCGAGAGCGTTTTCTTGTTCTTGTGACATACGAGGATCTTATTGGAGTTCTTCGGATCGGTTACGCTGCATTCCGGAACGTTCGTGTCGCCGACGTCCGTCCGGTCGTCGTCTTCTTCTTCCTGTAGCTTGATTTCCCGAGCGAAGACACCCTGGGTACCATCGACCATCCGCCACTAGCCTTTCACGTGTACGCGCTTCCCTTCCACGTCTTCCAAGTCGATTCTACGATTGCCTTTGCGTATGGCGGTCTCGCCCCCGCTCGAGACGACGAGCTCGTCGTTCACGCGAAGGGTTCCGTTGTTGGCGTGGCCGTCCTCTAACTGTACATCACTTGCCATTCCCTCGAGCTCCACGTCACCGTGGCCAATTCCGTTGCGCTTCTCCATGAGCAGGATTACCGTACCGTCGTCGTTCAAATCCACCAAGATGGAAAGCTGCTGGTTAGGCATGACTTCCTTGAACCGAATCCGGCCGATCCGAGTCCCATTCGCGTCTCGGAAGATGAGCGTGAAGACACCTTCTGGGAGTCCCCGGAGTGTGAAAGAACCGTTGGAGCCGACCGCAACTCGGATCCCTGTGTCGTTGCCGTCACTATCCAAGACTTCGACGGTGACTCCAGCGAGATCCGTCGCGGACTGTGCCCGAAGCGCCAGCGGCGAGCGTCCGTCCGATGCGAACCGCCCAGTTAAGTTGACTCCATCTTGCGAGGGAGACGTCGGGCTAGAACCACCACAACTAACCACGAGAGAGCTCAACAGCGCGACAGCAAGTAACGTCCAGATTGTTCGATGGAGCATGATCGTCTCCCTTGGACTCCGGCACACTTCCCGGGTTGTGGCTGGGGACCAATAGATCATGGTAGCAACGAGGGTCCGGAGACGACATGATCTGGGTCACTCAATGGACCCTCAAATTCTGTGTGGAAATTCCAACACTCGTTGGCACGAGCGCTACAACTCAGGAAAAACCGGAAGGATTCGGCGAAGTATTCGGCGTTGGTGTTGGCGCTCGCTTATCTCAAGCTCTGCGCCGCTTCCACCATGACTTGAAGCTTGCGAAACGCTATCTCGGAGCTAGCGATGGGACGGTTCGAGAAAGTACCGAAGCCGCAGTCCGGGTTGAGGAAGATGCTTTCCGCAGGATAATGCGCCAGCGCGCCCTCGACGCTGCGGCGGATGGTTTCAGGAGATTCCATTTCGTCCGTGCGCGGATTGACTACTCCGAGACCCAGCTCCTTGCCATCGAACGGGAGGACGTCGCCCGCTCGCTCGGTGGCGTATTCTAGGACGAGCTGTCGCGCGTCCATCCGACCCAGACTCGACCGCAATGGATGGTAGCTCCCGCGCAAAAGCGTCGACTCGTCCCGGCTCCAGTTCCCGCGGCAAACGTGAACACCGGTACGCACGTTGTCAAACCCTTCGAGCACTCGGTTGATCAGTGTGGTGGCGAACTCCAACTCTTCTTCTGGATCCTGGCGCGCGGCTAGCGCCGCGCACATGAACGTTCGCGTCTGACCTTGGGTAAATACGAGCTCCGTCAATACCGGCTCGTCGAGCTGAATGAAGCTGGCGCCGGCCGCAATCAGGTCCTCGATCTCCTCTCTTAGCATCGCCACGACATCTTCCGCCAGCAACTCCTTTGTGGAATAAACGCCTCGGGTGATTTCCTTGACGAACATCGAGCGCGTGAGAAGGTACGGCCCGGGAAGCGGCACCTTGATGGGTTTGTTGGTATGTTTTTTCAAGAACGCGAGCTCGTTCAGAGCCAGTGACTCGCGGCGACGAATTTTCCCCACGCAGCTCGGATTGCTGAGCGAGTAAGCAGGCACGTCCAAAGTCTGCAAAATCTTCTCGAAACCGGCCCGGTCCTCGACGACTTCCGCCAACTCGGCAAGAGTCATGAGCCGAACGCCCTCGAGCTTTTCGGCGACGAACGAATAGAAGTTATCCCGCCGTTGCTCGCCGTCGGTCACGATGTCCACGCCGGCTTCCTCTTGCTGGCGAAGAACTTCCAAGACCGCCTTGTCGGCGGCGAGATCGAACTCCTCCAGAGGAAGTCGACCGAGGCGCTTCAGTTTCTGCGCCTTCAATAGCGCGGGCGAGCGCGGCCAGCTCCCCACGGTTGTGACGGGGAACAGCGGTAGCTCGGTCATCCGCGAGTCTTCTCGAAGAAGGATTGCTTGTCGACCGCGTCAGATAAAGGTTCGAACCCGCTCGTGCGCGCGGGCAGCCACTCTTTCAGGCCTTCGAGATCCATCATCTCGCGATGCTTTGGATTGTCGTAGCTCATGGAGAAGAGCACGTCCAGCCATTTCTTCTCTCGATCCGGAGGAAAGTCCTCACGTACTGTAAAGACACAATGGTCGAAGCGATCGGTCGAGGCTAGGATCTCGAACTCGCTAGCGTTGACAGTGCCGTCCTTGGTCCACCCGTCCCAGTTCAGATCGATCATGGCCGAGCAGTGCGCCTCCCCTTTCTCGAGACACCTGAAGGCCTCGAGCTCACCACCCACGTGGTCGCCATGCTTTCCTACGAGAACGTCGAACCGCTTGACGTGAAAATCGTCTCCCGCCGTCAGGCCGTGGCGCTCTAGAAAACCCAGGGGGATCAATGTGGCCTGAGGCGAGTCTTTGGCTCCAACCGCCACTGTCTTGCCGCTCAAGTCCGCTACCTTGCCGACCCCGGAACCCTTGCGAACGACCAGATGCGTTACGCGGTCCCGGTCGGAATCCCGCATCGCGATGGCACGACAGGTACCACCGGAGGCCCGCTGAGAGTCGAGCCACGCGAGGGGCGAGTTCCAGGCCATCTCGATGTGTCCTTTGACGAGCGCATCCACCTGCAGCTCGTAGTTCGTGTAGAACACGACATCCATGGGACAGCCGTGCTCCTCGAAGAACTCGCGGATGATGTCCCAGATGACCGAGACTTTCGGATCGTACAAAACGGCGCCGACGATCACCGGCTTACTCATTAGAAGAGCTCCATGCCGCAAAGGGCGCGGCCGATGAACTCGTGCGCCACATCGGTCGTCGGAGCCATGATGCCGGAGGCCCTAGCGTCTCGGAAATGCCGCTCGACGGCGACGCGGCGGCCGAACGCGGCTCCGCCACATGCCCGCATACCGATCTCAGTAACCGCCATCGCGGTTTCCGAAGCCGCCGCCTTCGCTTCAAGGACCAGAAGTTGAGTGACTTCGTTCGGCTGCTCGACCGAATCGATGACGCTGACGAGATGCGCGCGGCCCCGGTCGGTTTCGATACGCATCCGCGCGAGTCGGGCCCTCAGGTTGGGAAGCTCCGATAACGTCGACCCGAGGTGTTCGAATCGGCTGGACGTCAAGTGTTTCGTGGTGGCCTGGACGGCCGCCTCGGCGATTCCCACTGAGATGGCAGCATTCCCAATCTGAAACCACGGAAGCACGACCCCCAGCATGGTATCGAATCCCTTGCCCTCGTCGGAGAGCGCACGATCGGAAGGGATTGAGACGCGCTCGAGCTTCATGGGAGCGCTCGCGTTTCCTCTCATGCCGTGGGCGTCCCACGAGCCCGAGACATCTAAGCCCGCATCTTCAGCGAGCACGAGGTACAACATGCTCTCGGTAGGGGCGGTGCCGTCCGCCCAACCGGTGGAGACCACGTAGCCCGCGGCTATTCCTGCCGACGTAACGAATGACTTGTCCGCAGTGATATGAATTTGACCGTTCACTTTCTCCGCGCGGCTCACCGGGGCCCAGAAATGACTGCGGGAGCCTCGCTCGCTCCAGGCCAAGGTGGAGAGATGATCGCCTTTTGCCGCCGCTTCCAGATATTTAGCGGTGGTCTTCGATTTCGCGTTGTAGCAAGCGATGCCGCACAAATGCATCATGTAAATCATTCCGGTAGACGCGCAACGCTGCGAGAACTCATCGAGCACCGCACATCCGACACGGGGGCCTTGCCCCATGCCTCCATATTCCTCAGGTACATTCAGGCCAAGAAAACCGGCATCGCCGAGTGCACGGATCCCTTCGGTGGGAAAGGTGCTTTCCGAGTCTACGCGGGACGCATGGGGTGCAAGACTCTCGTCGGCCAGCTTTGATGCGCGGTCGATGATTTTCTTTTCTTCTGAATTCAAGCGGTACATGGGTTTAGACTCCTCCGGTAGGCGGCCAACTATTAGAGCACAACTTTCAACGTGAGCTCCAAATCCACCACCGGCCGCAAGGTGCGCACCAGAGGCGATTTGGCCAACACTTCGTCCCAAACACGGCGTACCTTTTCTTCTCCGTCGACAGAGCTCGCATACACCTGGATGCGGATCCTTTCGATTCCGGGATGGCCTTCTTCCCCGACGACGTCTAGGTACGTCAGCGGGTTGTTGACCGCACCGTGGACCACCGCCTCGACGTTATCCACTTCGACCCGGCGTTTTTTTGCGAGAGTGAAAAGACCGTTCGCAACATCCGACCCGAGGGCTCCAAGCACGTACTCGAGAGAGGTGATGTGCGGATATTCCTGATCGAACTGTAGTGGCGCGCCGACCGCGAATTGGTGTTTCCTAACGAAAACGGTCGCCAGGTTCTTGTCTCTGGCGCCGACTCTCAGGTTCCACTCGAAAGGTTCCATCGTCGCTGTGCTCGCGTCGAGCCTATCATAGCGTGGTCACAACGCTCGGTCTCACATCCAGGAGGAGGACGCCGCGGCGTCCAGCTTACGGCACGATCCCGAAGATGCGGCTAGCCGCTCCGGAGCCACCCTGAATCTTCATCGGCGCCACCACCAACCATGCGCCGGCGGCGGGCAGAGCGTCCACGTTGGCGATCAGCTCGATCTGGTACTTCCCGGCCCGGTGCATCTCGATATGCACTTGATTGAAGGGATCCGTCTTTAGAGAAATGGCTAGAGCGTCGGTGGACAGAGAGTCGGCTGCAACGGCGTTGATGTCGCGGTTCTCCAAGAGCCATCGAATGGCATCCGGGGAAAATCCGGGAAAGTGCAACTCTCCGGCCTCGTCCAAACCTAGAAACGCCATCGGATCGGAATACTTGGCACTCCAACCGCTGTTCATAATGATCACCGCGCCCGGGGGGATCTCTCCATTCGCCTGCTCCCACACCTCGAGGTCATCAACCGACACCATGTAGTCCGAATCAGCCGCGGCTTTCGCCTTCACATCCACGACCACCGCAGGCGCCACCAAGCGCTCGAGCGGTATCTCATCTATGGCTTCTTTGTCTTTGCCGGGAAACCAGTGGTTCGGAGCATCCACGTGCGTCCCCGAGTGCTCCGTCACCTGATACCAGTTCCAGTACCAGGTGTTCATTCCCGGTTCGTTCCATTTGGAGATCTCGTTGAGCTTGAACGGAACGCCCTGCCCCAAGTGGGGAGGCGCCTGAAACTCCGGCATCCCTTCATGGTACGGATGGGATAGGTCGACCAGAGAGTAGTTCCCTGCCGCGAGCACGTCTGCGATCGTGGGCGCGGGTGTCTCAGGGGGCGCGCAAGAAGTGAGCCACGCGATTCCCCCGATCCCAAAGACAAACGTCATGGGTCTCATTTTTCCTCCCCGTTGTCCTTCAACGCCGGCGACTCTTTGCTGGCCCACCAACCATAATAAAAACGAACATCCGGATCAAAGCCCGGAAATGACAGCCTGACCGTTTGCCGCTAGTATGAGGCGGCCATGGTCACGGAAGTAAAGCCGTCGAGCTCCGAACGCCATTTCCTCAAGGCGCTCGGCCCCGGTTTGCTGCTCGCCGCAGTAGCCGTCGGCGTATCCCATCTCGTCCAGTCCACACGCGCCGGAGCGGTGTACGGTTTCGCGATGCTGATATTCATCGTGGGCGCCATCGTGACGAAGTACCCGACCTACCGATTTGCACCCCAATACACCCAGGCCACCGGCGTCTCGATGGTCGAGGGATTCCGGCGCCAAGGCCGGTGGGCGCTCGCCCTGTTTGCGCTAGTCTTCCCCATCCCGGCGCTCGTCGCGGTTGCCGCAGTGACGATTGTAACCGCCGGGGTCGCCAAGGCTACCTTCTTTCTTGGTGCGAGTCCGGGCAATATTGCCGTCGCGATACTGGCTATCACCGCCGTGTTGTTGATCACCGGGCGGTACCACTGGCTCGATCTCCTAATGAAGCCGTTGATGCTGGTCCTCACCCTAACGACGGTGGCCGCGGCGTTGTTGGTACTGCCACATGTCGATTGGTCTCTTTCCGGAGACTTGTGGCCGGACACATTCGACATGAGGACGATACTATTCACCGCCGCTCTGATCGGATGGATGCCCGCGCCACTCGAGTCGGCCGTCATCCATACTTTGTGGTTGAGAGCCAAGGTTCAGGACACCGCCTACCGGCCGAGTGCAAGAGAATCGTCCCTCGATTTCCACATCGGTTATGTGGCTACTCTGCTACTGGCGGTTTGTTTTCTGGTGCTCGGGACCGGCGTTATGCATGGTAAGGGCATTGCATTCGAAGAGAGTGCCGGAGGCTTCGCCGCGCAGGTGATGGCCCTTTATACGGAGACCCTGGGCGACTGGAGCCGGCCGCTTATCGCTGCGGCAGCGCTGGCGGTGATGTACTCAACCGTGATCGCAGCGATCGATGGATTCTCGAGGATCACCGCCTCGACCATCTTGTGTTTTCGGGGACCAGAGGGGCCCTCACCCTACCCTCTCCCAGGGGGAGAGGGAATAGAGGAAGAACGGCACGATCAAATATCCTCACCCTACCCTCTCCCAAAGGGAGAGGGTACAAGGGCGCGCGGTGTGAATGCGTGGAACATTCTCTACGTCGTTTCGATCGTGGCGTTTTGTGCGGGGGCAGTTACGATCCTTATGTTCTTCCTGAGATCGTTCAAGACGCTGATCGATATCGCGACAACCCTCTCGTTTCTCACGACGCCGGTATTGGCCTTTCTGATCCACCGATCCATCATGAGCGCCGATGTCCCCGCGGAAGCGAGACCCGGGCGGGCTTTCTGGGGCTTTAGCGTGTTCTGTATCGGAGTGTTGACGACCTTTGCCGTCGGGTATTTGTTACTGCTGGTCGTGCGTTGAGATGTTTTTCCTTGGAAAGGACGAGTCCATGATCCCCGATCTTCGCGCTGTGCTGAAAGTCTTCGAATCCAACAACGAGTTGATTCGAATCAAGGAAGAGGTGGAGCTCAATTATCAGATTACCGCGTTCTGTCGCCTAGTATCCGACGCGGATGGTCCCGCCCTTTTGTTCGAACGGATCAAGGGACACACTGTACCGTTGGCGGTCAACCTTTTCGGCACACGACGACGCATCGCGCTGGCCTTAGAGACTACTGAACACGAGATGACTGAGCGGAATCTGGAATGTCTCAAGAAACCCTTGCCACCTAAGATGGTGGAAGCCGATCTCTCTGACTGGGTGGTCATGAAAGGCGAGGACATCGATCTGTATAGCCTTCCGCATTCGATCTGGAACGTGGGAGACGGGGGGCCCTTCGTGACGGCGGGTGTCGTCATGGCTCCGCAGGCCAGCGGCGAGTACAACGCCGGAATTTATCGGATGCAGATACACAGTAAGAATACCTGCGGGGTTTATATGGCCCCCGATCACCACGTGCGGCGACTGCTCGAGGCGCCGGGTCGGACGAAACCGGTTTCGATCTCGGTCGCCCTAGGACCTCCTCCGGCGCTCTTTCTGGCCGCCAGTTCCGATTTCGCGGTCAACGAGAGTGAAGTTTCGATAGCGGGTGCGCTCCAAGGAGAACCCTTGGAGTTCGCGGCCGGTCTGACGGTGAACGTACCGTGGCCGGTTCGGTCCGAGATCATCATCGAGGGCACACTGGATGGAACTCTGGCCGAAGAGGGCCCTTTCGTCGAGTTCACGGGTTATACGACGGGGTCGGGACCTGCTCCGGTCATGAATATAACGGCCATCTATCACCGCCCACAACCGATCTACCATGCCGCCTACGTGGGTAAGCCGCCGAACGAGACGGCGACGGTCTGGCGGGAGATAGAAGAAGCGAAAGCACTCCGGGTACTCCAAGAACGTTTCCCCATCGTGAAGGGAATGCATCGACCGCCTCAGATCGGGCGTGACTTCTGGTGTGTCATCTCCGTGGACTCCGAACGCGCCAAACCCGGGATGATTGGAAACCTGCTACTCGGCGCCGCCTACTGCCTTCCGCGTCCGAAGTTCTTAATCGTCGTGGACGATGATGTCGACATTTACCGGATCGAGGACGTGCTGTGGGCTTTGAGCATGCGCGTGAACCCCCAGCGCGACAGTTTTTTTGCACCCAATACAATGACATCCGGTCTGGATCCATGCGGACCCACGCCCCCTCTAACCTCGAAGCTTTTGATCGACGCTACCAAGAAAAAGGGGTTCCGCGGCAGGCTCGGGGTGCCGACCGAGGAAGCCTTCGACTTCGCACGCAAGACGTTAGCCAAATACCTAAAGACGGAAGCTAAGGGGATCAGCTGATGGAATTCGGCGTCTACTTACCCCACGCGGGACCCCTCTGTGACGCGGAAGCGGTCCGCGATGTCGCTCAAGCGGCGGAGGAGCTGGGCTTCGCGTCAGTTTGGGTCAACGACCACATTCCCCACACGCTCCAGTGGTCAGAGAAATTTCTATGTGTCGGCTCGCTCGATGCGCCCAACAAGCCCGATCACCTCGAAGCCGTTACCTCATTGAGTTATGTCGCCGCCTCGACGAAAAAAGTAAAACTCGGCTTTACTGTCCTCGTCTTGCCATTCCGCTCGCCGGCGCTCTTGGCGAAGCAGTGTGCCACACTCGATGTGTACTCGGGAGGGCGCCTGATCTTCGGCGTCGGCGCCGGAGGGGTCGAACCGGAGTTTCGAGCATTGGGCATCCCCTTCAAGGGCCGCGCCGGCGAAACGGTTCGCTCGATGCGCTCGATTCGCAAGTATTGGGAAACGGGTTCCCTCGATGCGCAAGTGGAGGGTGACGATTTGACGTTCGAGCTACTTCCGCGTCCGGTGCAGCAACCGGCCCCGCCTATTTGGTTCGGTGGCCACACTCCCTGGGCTCTACGGACCACCGCGCGCCATTCGGACGGTTGGCTCCCTTTTGCGCTCACCTTGAAGGAGTTCCAGGCGAAGCTGCAAGAACTAGACACATTGCTCTCTGAGCTCGAGCGTCCGCGCCCGACTCTCGCCACCCAACACTTGATAGTGATCGACGAGGACGCCACGCGAGCCGAAGAACGGGCCGCCACAACTCTGACCGCAAGGTTTGGAGCGTTGGATAAAGGACTCGAAAAGTCTCTGGTGGGCAGCCCCAATCAAATACTCTTGAAGCTCCGAGCCTACAAAGGACTTGGCGCGGAACACGTGGTGTTGGGCTTCATAGCCACCACGGTGCCCGAAATGCTGGATGACATGCGGCTCTTCTCCACAACGATCCTGCCAACCTTCCAAAGCTGAAAAAGTGAGCCCCCATTGAGTTCGTCCTCGCCGGTAGCGACCGAGCTAACCGAAGCCCAGTTCGAAACGTTGCAGCAGGGCTGCGCCGGTCTGCTAGTGACGGTCGAAGCGAATCGTTTTCCGACCACCGCCTTCGTATGGACGGTCGCTGCATCGCGCACGAAGGTGCGGTTCGGTGTCGAAGGAGGCACCACCCAGGCCAACCTCGAACGGGAGGGAATGGCTTCTCTCCAGATCATCGGCGCCCGCAATCGCGTCTTTTTGATCAAGGGAAAGACGACCTTGGCGAAACCGCGCCTCGAAGCCGTGCCGTTCGAGAGCGCAATGATGAGCTTGGAGGTGGCAGAGGTTAAGGATCAGACCTGGCCGGAGGTCTCCGTTCGTGAGCTCGCCTACGAATGGAACCCCGACCGTCGTGAAGAGTGGCTTGGCATCGAGCAAGCCGTCTACCGAGAGATGAGGGAGTGGAAGGACTGAAGCGTCCGCGACCTGCTCAGTTTTTCGATGGTTCTCCGGCTGACATCACGCCGTCCCAGCGAGGCGCCTCGTCGAGACGAATCCCCAGCTGATCCAAAACTCGCATCACCGTCTGATCGACGATCTCCGCGACGGTTTCTGGGCGATTGTAGAACGCTGGCACCGGCGGTGAGATGATGACTCCCATCCTCGCTAGCTTCAGCATGTTCTCGAGGTGCACCGCGTTGAGCGGTGCCTCGCGAACGACGAGCACGAGTTTCCGCTGTTCCTTCAAGGTCACATCCGCCGCCCGGTGAATGAGGTTGTCGCTCACGCCGTTAGCTATGGCGCCGAGCGTTCTAACGCTACACGGAACAACGACCATCCCCGACGTTTGAAACGAACCGCTCGAGATCCTGGCTCCCTGATCGTTCTGGGCGCAGGTGTAGCTGGCTATCTTCTGCACCTGCTCGACGCTGTACGACGTCTCGTGGATGAGGGTTCGCGCACCCCACTTGCTGATGATCAGGTGCGTCTCGACATCCGCTTGGCGGAGCATCTCGAGAGCCCGAACACCGTAGATCGTCCCGGTGGCGCCCGTGATGGCGACAACGATTCGCCGAGTCGACTCACTCATAGGACAACAAGTTACCTCAGGTCCATGAGAGAACGCGAACCCGGCGACATTCACCGCGGCGCGCGGTTACTTTGTAAGATCGAAGCTCTTGGCGCCCCCGGCAGCGCGAGCGATGGCCTTGATGCCGTTGTTGCGGGCGGCCTCGGTCGGATAAACCTGGCTCGTCCCGATGACCTGATGGTTCCGGGCCTTCATAACAAAGCGGTGCTTGCCCGAAGCAGCCGGCTTCGCCTCGAAGCATTTCGCGCTTCGGCAGTTCTTCTTCACGGAAGCGGCGCCATTGTTTGCGCCGGCTTTTGATCGGTAGCCCTCGCTGGCGAGAACGATCTCGCCATTGCTTGCTCTCAGGCGAAAGCGGAACTCCCCACGTTTGTCTTTGAAGATTTCGAATTTTCCAGCCATGTCGGCATCCCCTCCTCGGTTAAGTTGCCAAACTAACGGCGAGAAGTATACACCGAATAGTGACCAGGGTATTGCCGGCTAGCGGCGTGAAGGATGTTCAACTGTGCGTACGTGTGAGACAGCGAAATATGTGCTCATCATTGCGGTGCCGGTGCTGTTATTCGGGCCGCGTCCTTACTGGCGCTTGTTCGGTGTCCGGAAGGAACGGATCGGCGAGCACCCAATGAAGCGATAGGTACTTCGGGTCTCTCCGCTCGGGCACTCCAAGGATCATTGCTTCATGGCCTCCCGCTGGCTGGTCCAGATAAGTTCCGAAGAAGTAGTCCCAGCAGGGCAGCAAGACTCCGAAGTTCCTGTTCGACTCGCGCGGAAGAATCGAATGGTGCACACGATGCATTTCGGGTGTCACCATGACGAGTCGAAGGACACGGTCAATTCCTAGCGGATAGCGCACGTTGCTATGCACCACAAAGGCCGACACTACGACCAGTGTCTCATAGACGAAAACAGCGAGCACCGGAGCACCGATGGCCACAATCACCACGAAATCCGTTGCAAAAATCAGGAGGGCTTCGAAAGGGTGAAATCGGATGCCGGTCGAGAAATCGCCGTCTAGATCGGCGTGATGCGTTCGGTGAATGCGCCACAGGGCCGGGATGTCGTGAAGCAGAACATGCCGACCGAACCCAGCGAGGTCGAAGAACAGAAGCGAGCACGTGAACGCGAGCCAATAAGGCGCCGGAAGCCCGTTGAAGAGCCCCCATCCCCGCTCGGAGGCGACCACCGCAGCGGTGATGCCAGCGATGGGTGAGACCCAACGCAGCAGCGCCGAGTCGATCAGGGCCAGTGAGATGTTGGTGCCCCAGCGCTTGCCAAGGGGGGCGGTCGAGGAACGCCGTGGGGCCATTCCCTCCCAGACCGCCATGAAGAAAACCGCACCAAAATACGCGCCGGCATAGATGACTCCTCCACGACTAAGGAGAAAATCAGCCACCGGTAGATCTCAAACAGTGTGCCTCTCGACCCGAAATCAATTCCAGGTCAGGGTGAGAGGGCTGACCCGGCTACTTGCGTCGCCAAAGCCTGGCGGCGAGTGCAGCGGCGGCAAGACCACCGGCGAGCAGCGCCGTCGAGCTAGGCTCCGGCACCGGTTTTGTGAGACTGGCCCATGCCGGGTTTGCCAGAAAACCGAGCGCCACCAATGCTCCGACGCCCGTCCATCCGATTCGCAGGAACTTCTCATACATGATGTTGGGTCCCCCTTTGGTGACGAATTAAGCAATCGGTGGGCCAATATGCTAACGCGCGTCGACTCAATCTGTTACGCGCGGCACGCTCCACGCTCGACCTCGGCGATTGTAAGAGATGCCGACGTTTCCGCGCCCAGGTCGGTGACGGTCACGTCACGTAGAGTACAGATAGCCAGGAAAATAGCGGCCATTTGTTGCCCATGCGAAAGAGTGACCCCGAAATCGAAATATGTAAGAGAAAGCGACGCCGCGGTGGGACCAAGTTGGAGCCAGATGCACATTCCAGAGGGTCGTGGAGGGTCGAGGTCTCAGTCCGAAGGCGGTGAATGCGGGCTCTCCGATGGGACCGAGTAGGTGTCGGTGAGCATGTTCATCATGACACTAGCGATCAAGTACGACGTCCTGCCGCTGGATGACCGTACGTTCGAACGTTTCAACGCGGCGATTGCCGGCAGGCCAGACCTGATGGGCGACCGCACGTCACTTACGGTGTATCCCGGCATGACCCACATGACGGAGAACACGTTCATCAATGTGAAGAATCGCTCACAAACGATCACCGCAGAGGTGGGAGATCCCGAGAGGTGGTGGAGAAGGCGTGATTTTGGCTCAGGGAGGGCGCTTCGCCGGCTGGAGTCTTTATATGAAGGACGGCAAGGTTTCCTACGTACATAACTGGGTCGGCAAGGAGCGTTACACCATCACCGCACCGGAGCCGCTGGCTCCCGGTAGGCGACAATCCGCTACGAGTTCGCCGACGAGGGCGACCAACCCGGTTCGGGCGGTATGGGAACGATCTCCGTGAATGGGCAGAAGGTGGCCAAAGGTCGAATCGGCAATACCACGCCATTCGTCTTCTCTGCTGACGAGCCCGCCGACGTGGGCATGGACGAGGCCACTCCTGTGACCGAAGACTATGCCGGGGTGACAACGAGTTCACCGGAGAGATCGAGAAGGTGACGGTGCAGCTGCAATAGGTGCGTGAGCGCGTCCGCTGTTCTACATGGAGCCGGCCCGCCTTCGCCCTACGGGCTACGGCGCGGCAGGCCGAGAGGACTTGAATCCACCTGCTGATTACGAAGAAGCAAAGAAGGGTCCCAAAGACCGCGAAAGGGCATCATCCCTTTCCCTAAAGGAGGATCGGCTGACCGGGTGTCCCTTCGTGTTCCCTCGTGACCGTGCCCAAGTGCCACAGAGGTGCCACAACCACCTGGTGCCAGACTCCTAGTAATGTGAGCGGGGACGCGAGTCGAGCAGCCCGACGCAAGGATTTTCAGGGCTCGCGGATACGGTCTCTACTGGTCGTTCTGTCGACTTTGGTTTGTTTCCTCGCTTTTACGAGAGGGCGGGAAGGCAGAAACAACCCGATCCGACCACATCCCGCCCGCAAGACGGGCAAAGTGAGGGGCGACGGGTCATGAGGATGATCGTTGAGCAGCAAACTTGGTACATCCGAACGAACCAAGTTAGTCGGCATTGAGTTTCAAAAAAATGTTTTCAGTGTTTCAAAAGCATGGCTGAGGGTGCCTTCAATACCACATTCCTCAGCGAGTTTGCCATATGGCCCCTCCCATTCCGCAGGAGGAGGTGATAGCTCCGATGGTAATTCGTGAGTGCCTCTGCACTCAAACGTGGCTCGAATTGCGGTGTGGACCTGATCGTGAACCATGCCGTCCTCGATGAGGAGAAGCATATCCACGAGATCCTTCACCCGCGAATTCTGGCGGTCGCCGTCCCTCGGTAGGCTATAAGCATGCAGCTTTTCGGCAAACTGCTGCTCCTTGGAGATCGCAGGAAACGCGCCTGGCTCGATCCCAGCAAAACCGAGCCAATCCCTAGGCGTAAGCTCCTCGATCGGCTCTGTCCAAACATCTCCGAGTCCGATATCTAGGTGGAACTTCGCGAATGTCCTTCCATCCATCTTCGCCTCGATCGGAAAGCGAGCCCGCCTTCCGGTGGGGCATCAAAATCCATTTGAGCAGCACCTATCGTAAAATCAAAGAAGTCCAGCACGGACGGTTGCGACACACATTCCTGGATCGTCTCTTGAAGTGCGAGATTCCTGTCACCAACGCCGAGTGAGTAGAGCTTTTCGTCTCTCATCGCGAGGTCGATATCCTTCGTTGCTCTTGCTGACTGGATTCTCAGTTCCATCGCATATCCGCCTTTGAGAACCCATGGAACATCACCTTTCGAAAACAGTCTGGTCAGGAGTCGATCAAAAGAGACCTGCTTTCTCAACCTCTGAAGATCCTCACCCTTTTCAGTAGAAATTCGCTTGAGTCGATCTTCTAAGGCCGTCCTAAGGGCCGCTGCCGACTTGTAAGTCTTGGGCTTCTTCATGCTCGAACTCTACCCAGTTCCTGTTTGAGCCACTCGATGAACGTATTTTTCATCCCTTCGGGGAGCTTGTTCGATTTCGTATCTCTAATCGGAATGAGTCCACGTTCGACCGCCTGGAAAAAGGCTTGGCGAATGAGATCCTTCGCGAGCCCGTCCTCGGTCAGCAGATCTACGATCGTTCGAAGCGGTTTCGTCACTCGGTACCCCCTCATTTGTTCGATGTCAGAGTCCTTGAGTTCATCATAGTGGAGAACGAGCGCCCTCGGCGTTTTGGCGTTCCTCCTAAAGTGCTTCGGTACGGTCATATGAAGCCTCGCAGGCATCACATCAGAAAGGTCGTGAATGCTAAGAGCCGTTTCGTGGGAATAGACCCCTTCCGGCTTGTCCTCACGGTTCCTGGTCCACAGCGAGAGTGCGATGAGCTGGCTGTCGTCGGTTCTTGGAAATGTGCTCAGGCGATAGACCCCTCGCCCCTCTCGGATCCAATTCCCAGCTCTGACGTGGTAGCCGTGGTTTTTATTAAGAAAACCCGCCTTCTCGGCCTGTTTGGCCGTAAAGAACCCTTGCTGGCTCTCAGCGAGTTCAAAGAGATCCGTTCGTTTTCGGACTTCTCGTTTCATCCCTTCACTCCTGCATACTATACTTAATTATTAAGTATAACGTGAAAACACATACAATACTTAAAAATTACGTATTTCGTGAATTCCAGGAAACCAAAAAGGGTCTTCAGCAGAATATGTGGGCAGAAACCGGCTGCCATCGCCCGTCCCCCGTGTCAGGATAGTTGTCGCATGCAAGATGCGGGGCGGCAAGCGATGAGACCCGAACCTCCAACAAGCTAGTTTGCCGAGCCGTCGCAGCCGCACCGTGTTCTGCAGCCAGCGAGATAGACACCTGCTCCGCGAGGTGAACTCGTGATCTACCCACGTCCTCCCGCGACAACCTTCGCGAGCCAAACCTTCAACTCGGGGTATAGATCAAGGTCGAGGACGAATTCCTGCCCACGCCCGACAGTGAGGAGGCGAGCGTTCTGGCCGCTTTGGGACCAGCGATCTGGCGACGTATAATAGCTCAATGGTGTTCTTCCCTTCGGAAAGAACCCACCTGGCAAGGACCACTCGGAAGGTTTCTTAGCATCGCGGGCAGTGAGCCGCCAAGCATCGTCGACGTACTCGAACACACCGGAGCCCGGAATCGCCGCCAGCCCCTCCCCGGGCAACGAGAGCCGCTTGGCCGCAACGTAGAAGGTATTCGTCGGATCCTTTGGAAAGGCGAAGTGCGGATGCACTTCTGCCCATCGCCACTTCTCGCCTCCATTGCGAACGGCCTTGTCCACTGAAACCATCTCTCCGACCCGGAGCCAGCCTCAGATGTAATGTACTGGGCGTTGTAACAACTTCAGCTCGCTGTCGACTGCCCGAAACGAGCCCCAGAAGAGGAACAAGTCGTCAACCGGAACCCCTTGGTTTCGGAGGTGACCTTGGGCGTTTCCGTGCTGACCGAGAGTGGGACCGACGAGCTGCCGAAAGATCGAACTCCTTACGATCTTCGTCACACGTTTGTCACGCACAGTCTCCAAGTTGAACGCCAGGAGATCGGATTCGTAAGCAAGCAGCTCGGGCACGACAAGGTCACGACGACGTGGGACTACTATTACCACTGGCTCCCGGAGAACATGATGACGAATCGCGATGCTGATAAGTGGCACCGAACGACCTCAGGTGCCACAACCGGGTCATCTGGCGAGACGGATGAAGAAGCGGATTCGGAAACCCCTATGCCTCAAGGGGAAGAATGGAGCCGGCGAGAGGATTTGAACCTCCGACCTGCTGATTACGAATTGTGTTCAGAGCCAACTGAGGGCACCCAAGAAGACCCACCGACAACTGAAATCAAAGACTTAGACAACAAGTAGGTGCCCGTGGATCCCCTTGGTTCGGGGTGTTCTGGTAGCAAAGTGGTAGCAAGATGGACAAGGATAAACTTGAGTTTTCCACCTAACAGATTCCGCCTAGCAAGTCTGATCAGAATCCCTCTCAGAGGATCTGGGATCCCGTCTAAGGATCTCCCAAGCCCCGACCCGATCCAGACCATTCCCCCGGCCCGGGAAGCCCGCTACAGGATCGCTGAGCGCCTTTCCTGGTCCCCCCATTGACTTTCCGCCTGTGCAAGGATATCTTCACACGAATTGAAGGGCCGGCCATGCCACTCAACCCCGGAAGTAAACTGGGTTCCTACGAGATCCTTGCCGCTATTGGTGCAGGCGGGATGGGCGAGGTCTACCGCGCCAAGGACAGCAAGCTCGGTTCGGGAAGTCGCTATCAAAGTCCTTCCCGAAGAGTTCACGCAACATCCGCAAAAGCTGGCTAGGTTTGAGCGCGAAGCAAGATTGCTAGCCGGGCTGAACCATCCCGGAATTGCCACGCTCTATGAAGTCGAAGAAGCCGAAGGCAAGCCCTTCTTGGTCATGGAGCTTGTCGAGGGCGAAACGCTCTCCGAGCGGATTGCCCGCGGGCTTGTAAGAACTGCGCGATGATCTTCCGCTCAAGGGAGGAGGACATCGAGGCGGGCTACAAGCGTTACTGGGCGGCTCCAATTGACATGAGCGTTCAATCCCAACTAGATTCTTCAGTGATTGTAGGCAGCTCACTGTGACAGCAAAGGAGGGAATCGATGACGAGCTTCACGGATCGGATGCTCGGCGCTGCAAAGCTGGACGTTGACACCTACGAGGAAGTGGAACACGACCAGGCGGCTACGGGGCAGGCCATGGGGGTGGTCATCATCTCCAGTCTTGCAGCGGGAATCGGCTCGGTCGGGGGCGGTGCGTCTGGGCTGATTGCAGGGACGATCGGCGCACTAGTGGGCTGGTTCATCTGGGCGGCGCTGACTTTCTTAATCGGCACGAAGATCCTGCCGGAACCGCAAACCAAGGCAGATCTGGGCGAGCTGCTTCGGACCATTGGCTTTTCGGCGTCTCCGGGCGTCCTCCGGATATTCGGGATGATTCCCTTGCTGGGCGGTCTGATCGCGCTCGCGGCGAGCGTCTGGATGCTGGTCGCCATGATCGTCGCGGTCCGACAGGCGCTGGACTACACCAGCACCCGGCGGGCTGTGGGCGTCTGTGTCATAGGTTGGCTAGTGCAAGTCGCTATTTTTTTCACTTTGCGCCTGTTTGTGTGAGCCGCTACCGCCGGCCTTCTTGGTGGGCGGAAAGGTGGGAGGGCGTGACCCCGTCTCAACGCGAGGAAATCCCTTTGACTTTTCAGTCTGTGCAGATACTTTCACGCTCAAAGGGCCGCCATGTCACTCTCTCCCAGCACCAAGTTGGGTCCCTATGAAATCCTCGCACCACTCGGTGCAGGTGGCATGGGTGAGGTTTATAAAGCCAAAGACACGCGGCTCGACCGAACGGTCGCCATCAAAGTCCTCCCGTCTCACGTAGCCAGCAATCCCGAAGTCCGCCAGAGATTCGAGCGTGAAGCCCGCGCTGTCTCCAGCTTGAACCACCTGTGCATCGTCAAAACTGGTCCGCCCATGAAATCAAGGACTTGCGCTTTGCTTGAGTTCCGGGCCGAAGGCGGCGAAACTGCGCCGCTATGCTCCGCGTACTCACCTTCCTCGTCTCTCTCGGCGTCCGCGCCATCCGGGCGATGTGTCGGCGCCGAGCCGACCTCGTGATCGAGAACCTCGCTCTGCGACAGCAGGTGACAGCGCTGAAGAAGGAGCGCCCGCGGTCGACGCTCGACGACACGGATCGGGCTTTCTGGGTCGCCCTTCGCCGCTCGTGGCCCGTGTGGGCGAGCCGCCTGGTCATCGTCCACGCCGACACGGTGGCCCGGTGGAATCGGGATCGATTCCGCCGATACTGGGCGAAGATCTCACGGAGGCGCTTTCCGAGCCGACCTCGCATCGAGGCGGACATTCGCCGGCTCATCCGGCTAATGGCACAGGACGGCTGGGGTGCGCCGCGCATCCACGCCGAGCTCACCAAGCTCGGTTTCATCATCTCCGAGATCACGGTGTCCCGATGCATGCCGCGCCGTCCAGTCGAGCCCGACCAGGTCAAGCGATGGGTTGCGTTCCTGCGTAACCACAGGCACGAGATCCCGGCGATGGACCTGTTCACGGTACCGACGGCGTCGCTGAGGTTGTTGTACGGCTTCTTCATCATCGAGCTCGGCCGTCGACATATCGTCCATTTCAACGCCACGTTCCATCCGACGTCCGCTTGGGTGATTCAGCAATTGCGTGAAGCGTTTCCCTACGACACCGCGCCGCGATATCTCATCTTCGACCGCGACTCTATATTCAGCCCTGCTGTCGTCCAGTTCGTCAGGGCGCTCGGCTGCATTCCCATGCGTACCTCGTATCGGAGCCCGTGGCAAAACGGAACCGCCGAGCGCTGGATCGGGAACTGTCGTCGCGAACTCCTCGAGCATGTCGTCATCTTTGGCGAGCGGCATCTCGTCCGACTCGTGCGTTCGTACATCTCTTACTATCACGAAGACCGCGGTCACTTGGGACTCGACAAAGACACGCCAGACAAGAGATCAGTTACCCCAAGAACGTCATCCGCAGCGAAGATCGTCGCGCTGCCGCGAGTCGGCGGCCTTCATCATCGCTATGAATGGCGGGAAGCTGCCTAGCACCGTTTCCGCTTGTGCCGGTGGCCAGCGTCGCTTGGCTTCTCCGACTCGTGAATCCGCGCTCCCGGCGGTGTCTTGCAGCCATCGATCCTTCTTTCGTGGCCGCTTGTCGTTTCGCGTAGCTTCTGAATTCCGCTCCAAATTGCCGGAACCCGCATAGCTTACTTCCTGGCCGGATCAATAATGACGAGGCACAGCCACCGTTGGTGCCACTGAATCGAGATCGGACAACGAACACTCTTCGGAAGTTATTGATTCTACATGGAGCCGGCGAGAGGACTTGAACCTCCGACCTGCTGATTACGAATCAGCTGCTCTACCACTGAGCTACACCGGCTCGAGGTGTGACGACAAGCGAAGTGAGTGAGGATACCGCGATTAGGCACGTCCTGCCAACTTCGGACGCCTGAAAAACCGCTCTGACTCAGGAGTTATCGGGATGTATCCTCGCGCAACCCTCACCCCGGCCCTCTCCCAGAGGGAGAGGGAGTAAAGGAAGAAGAAACTAGGAATAACCTCACCCCGGCCCTCTCCCAGAGGGAGAGGGAGTAAAGGAAGAAGAAACTAGGAATAACCTCACCCCGGCCCTCTCCCAGAGGGGAGAGGGAGTAAAGGAAGAAGAGACTAAGAATAACCTCACCCTGGTCCTCTCCCAGAGGGAGAGGGAGTCACTCAACATTCCGTAGTTTTACGGATTTCACTCTGTTTCCGCCTGTATTACCATATCGGGTGTTTTTACATTTTCGGCGGCTGAACAAATCGGCCGCTCCGCTACAGAAAGAAGGAGAACAGACATGAAAATGCTTCAAACCTTGGCTGCATTGACCCTGGCCGTCGCGCTGGGAGCAGCCTGCTCATCGCAGAAGGTCAACCACGACTACGATCACCAGGCCGATTTCTCACAATTCAAGACTTACCAATACACCAAGGGGACGCCGGTCGAGGACCAACTCATGGATGGGCGGATCGTTTCCGCGATCGAGGCGGAGATGGGTCAGAAGGGGTTCACCAAGGCCTCATCGAATCCGGACGTCGTGGTGACTTACCACGCCTCTTCGACACAGAGCAAGCAGTACGTAACGGACAACTTCGGCTACGGCTACGGCCCGGGATGGGGCTGGGGCGGATACGGCGGTGGCATGGGCACCTCGACCACTCGCGAGTATACCTACGAGAAAGGTACCCTCGTCGTCGACATGTACGATGCGAAGAAGAAACAGCTCGTTTGGCGAGGAACGGGTACCGATACCGTCGACGAGAACCCTCAGAAGATCGTGAAACTTATCAACAAGATCGTGGACAAGATATTCCAGAACTACCCGCCCAAAGCGAGCTAGTCTCTCTGACTCAGGTTGGAAGGCGAGGTCTCACACCTCGTCTTCCAATCGAACCCTTCAAAAACGAAACGCCGCGCCGATCGTGATCTCGGTGTTCCGGGGCTCGGCGATGTTGCCTGCGAAAGCCAACCCCTCGGAGAGGATCTGATACCGTAGGTCGAAGCGCGCTCCCACCCACTCGGTAAAGAAATACTTCACTCCCCCCCCGAAGTTCAGGCCGGTACTGGAATCGTTCGTGACTCCGCTGATCTCGGTGTCGAGATCGGTTCGCATCCAAGCGAAGCCGAGCGTTCCATAAGGCACCAATCCGATTTCAAGCGGAAACTGGGCCACGAAATTGCCGCTTATGTTCTGGACGGTGGTGGTGAACTGGTCACCCAAGTTGACAATCCCCACATCGTTGTCGTTTACGGTAAAGGCAAATATCTCCTTCGTCCGCGAGTAACTCACTTCCGCGCCGAGGTTGGGACTGAAGTCATAGCTGAAACGCCCTCCCCAAAGATCCCCAAAAGGGACATTATCGGCCGCTCCGGTGGTCGTGAAAAAGAGATTCGAGACCGTGCCGAGATCGTGGCTGACCGACATGCTACCGACGAAACCGCTGGCCTCGAAGCGTTTATCTTGAGCTTGCGCCGGACTAGACGCCATGATGACGATGCCGCAGGCTAGAAAAAAGAACCGCAAACCTTGCATCCGCCCTCGCACGCTCATGGGTTGACCGCCACGTCGATCCTGGTTGTGGTGCTGCCCACGGTGACTTCCGCACTGCCTTCGTGAAAAGTGACCTCGAAATCCAAGTCGGTCGTGAAGTCATTGAAGCCGAAATCCGAGGGCGATGTGGGATCGGTAATGGGGTTCACCCGCACCACCATGGGGCCCGAAGAGAGGCCTTCGACCACATACTGCCCGTCCTCAGTCGTGAAGACGCCGAGTAGCTCGTCGGTAAATGGGTTGTAGACTGTTACCTGGGCACCTCCCAGGCCCTCTCCGCTCTTGGTTACCCTCCCGGACATGCGTCCCTGTCTACTGAAGTTACTTGCCGGGTAGTTCACCGACGCGCCGGTGAGGTCGTCAAGAGTCAGCGTGCGTCCGAGGGTAGTGCCTCTGGGAAAGGCGAAGGGATACATAATCGCGGAGTCTTCGAGCAAGAAGCGTCGCCCGGCCCGGTTCTCCATCACCCCGACGGCGGAATGGTCGAGACCGATGAAGTGTCCGATCTCGTGTAGTGCCGTCGACTGGTAGTCGAAGCGTCCGGCCTGTCCGTTGGGAGACACCGACCATGGTGCATCGTCATTGAAGAAGATGTCCGATTCCGCGATCTCTCCGGTCAAGGTGAAGACGATAAAATTCGTGGCTGCGAGAATGCCGCTTCCTTGGAGATCTGGGTCGGTGATGAAACCCAGAGTGTTGATGAAGTCGAAGAAAACGAAGGGCTCGGCGTTGGTCGTTCCGGCGAAACGAAAGGTGATACCGCTGGTCTCGACGTCCTCCCAGGTATCGTACGCTCTCTCGGTCGCGTCGATGGCGGCGTCCAGAGAGAAGTCCTTCGGGGGCGTGTTGTTGTAATGCCACGCCACAGGGGTGTCTTGTGGTCTCCACTTCAGAAACACTCTTTCGCCATCCGGATTGATGAAATCGATGATCTTGTAGGCCGATCCGGCGCGAGAAACCGTGAGCACCAATAATAAGGCAAACGTTAGTCTCAATCTCATCTCGACGGTCCCCTTATTGTGGGCGCTAGCGCCCGAGGGCGGCGCTGATGCGCGACTCGACCTCGGAAAGCAGGAACCGCGTTGGAGGGGTGCCGGCCTGTACCGAATCCGTGCGGTAGTTGACCAGGATGAGCCCGGATATGTCGCGCTTCAAGATCCTCTGTCCGGCGTCATCAACGCTCAGCGTGAACTTTCCAAGGGCAAGTCCCAAGAGGGTTGGGACGCGAGCCCCCGAGCCAACACAAAAAAGAAGCACTTGCTCTCCATTGGTGAAATCCGGAGTTCCAGGAACGATGGAACGCAGGGGACCAACTTGCCCTCCCCACAACCGGACAGTCATCGACCGCTCACCGGCTCCTCCCTTGAGGAAGCGCTCCACCTCGAAGGTGGTGTGGGTATAGACGCGAGTATGTTGGGCATTCCAATCCGCACGTGAATCGATGCTTCGCCCGATGAAGATCATGTCTGCTCGCTGCGCCATCTCTTCTAAGGTCATGGCCTCAACCGTCGCGCCCTCCGCCTTGATGTTAGGAACGAGTGTTAGCGAGATGACGCCGAGCAGATACAACGCCTGGTTCACACTTCGCATCGATTGCCTCCTTTGATCGACTCTCGACTCACGTTGTCAACACTTCGTGGTGCGGTCGCGGAGCCCGAAGCCTCTGCTGAGCCACCGATAAGACTTCCTCGGCCGCCTTGCGTGAAGCACCCCGAGCTCCCAATCGAGCACTCACTTCCCGAAGCCCTCGCCGCATAGATTCCGCCTCCTCGGGATTCTCGAGCAATTTGAGGGTCTCCGAACAAACTCTATCCTCCGTCATGTGCTCTTGGATCAACTCGGGCACCAGGGATCGCCCCGCTATCAAATTGACCATAGCGTAATGAGGAACCCGGACCAAGGGTTTCCCCAAAAAATAACTCAATCCGCCCACCCGATAGACGACGACCATCGGCGTTTCACAGAGGGCGGCTTCGACGGTCGCAGTGCCCGAAGCCACGATCGCGACGTCGGCGTGTGAGAGACCCTCGTAGTTAGACTCGCTTAGGATGTGCACAGAGGACGAGGCATCACCTAATCTCCCCGACACGTCGGCGAGCTCGACGGTTGGTGCCTTCAACAAGACAAACTGCAGATCCGGACGCCGGCCCTTCATTCTTCGTATCGCACTTACTAAAACGGGAAGATGAAGCTCTATTTCCCGAGGACGGCTCCCAGGCATCAGGGCGACCACCGGGCGGTTTGCATCGAGCCCGATGCGTTGAAGGAACGCCGAGCGATCTTCTTGGCTGCGAACGATGTCGACCAACGGATGCCCTACGAACGTCGCCGTAATACCAGCCTCTCGGTAGAACTGTTCCTCAAAGGGAAGGATCACAAGCATTTTGTCGACAGTTTTCTTGATCGTTTTGAGACGCCCTCGGCGCCAGGCCCAAACTTGCGGGCTCACGTAATAGACGACCGGGATTCCCAAGGATTTGAGTTTTTTGGAAAGACGCAGATTGAATCCAGAGAAGTCGATAAGTACCGCAACGTCTGGCCTGCGCTCGGCGGCCGTTTCGACAAGCGTGGTTTGCGCTCTCTTGAGCGCCGGCAGCTTCCCGACGACCTCGACGAGGCCAATGACCGAGATTTCGTTGAGATCGACCAGAACTTCGGCTCCCGCTTTACGGAGTCGGTCGCCGCCCAAGCCGAAACACTCAATCTCCGGATCTAGGGCGAGTAGCTCTCGGACGAGCCCCGCTGCATAGAGCTCGCCGGATGCTTCCCCGCAACTCAGAAGCACTTTCACGCAGCCCCTGTTCGCCTTTTCTCTCGCTTGTCTTTGACAGTAGTAACGAACCGACTATAGCATAGCCACTCGCTCTCCTCCATGCGTTAGCGAGACCCCAACTCGATGATCGGACACGTGGTCAAGTTGCTCGGGAAGACGTGCTCAGTACGACCAGAGCCCGCAACGGACCCTATCTACGAGTGCCCATCTTCGCGGACGATTGTTTGATTCCCCAGGAGTCCAAATCGCGTGGTGTATTGCTTGGCAGCGGCTTCGGACGGCGAGGGCCTGCTCGGCGTCGGCATAGCGTTGGTTGCCGTAGCCAAGAGCCGCCGCCCTGACGCAATCGGCACCGAATGGCTGGGTAGCGACGTCATTGCGATGCTCGTTGGCGCCGCGACAAGGCGAGAATTAACCGTTTGGCAGGGGTTCAATAGTGCAAGTCAAAAAACCGATTTCAAAAATGAATGTTATGGTGACCACTCTGGCGTTGTTGGGTTCAATATTGGGCAGGCCTGAGAGCGCTGGAGCGGCGGCTTTTGATATTGAATTCGAGGAAGTGGCCGATGGCGTCTGGGCTGGCATCCGGCCGGACGCACCGAGATTTCCTGTGATGGGCACGTCTGTTTTCGTTTTGGGCAACGAGGGTGTCGTTGTGTTCGACGGCGGTGGAATGCCGGTAATGGCGGAAAAAGTGATCGCCAAGATTCGGTCATTGACGGACGCGCCGGTAACCCACGTCGTCATCAGTCACTGGCATGGCGATCACAACTTCGGCATCTACCGCTTTGTGGAAGAATTTCCGCATGTGCAATTTGTGGCCCACCGCTTCACTCATGCTGTGATGAATGCTTCCAGGATTCGCTACATTGACGGGTATCCGGATTTCATCGAAAAAAACCTTCCGCTTGCAAAAGAAGCGCTGAGAACCGGTGTTACGGAAAATGGTGACAAATTATCGCGCACCGACCGCATGGAATATGAACGCATGGTCGAGGAAGCGGATGAGATTGACGCCGAGTTTGAACGCGCCAAAGTGACATCTCCGAACGTGGTCTTCGATGATGCACTCACCATATATTCGGGTGGGCGGCGCATTGAATTATTGAAGCTTGGACACGGCAACACGGAAGGTGACATCGTCATGTGGTTACCTGAAGAGAAAGTCGTTGCAACCGGCGACATCGTTGTGTTGCCAACGCCTTATGCGTTCAATGTGCCGCCGCGGCCATGGGCGGCAACGCTCCGAAAAATCAAGGAGCTCGGCTATGAGATCCTGATTCCGGGCCACGGTGCGATTCAGCGGGACACTGAGTATGTCGATCTCAACATTGAGGCGGCCGATTCGATAGCAGACCAGCGCGACGAAATGCTTGCCGAGGGCTTAAGTCACGAAAAGACTGCAGAGCAGCTCGATTTCTCCGGATTCGAGCAGAAATTCACCGGTGGTGATGAATATCTTAAAGGCTACTACTATGACTATTTCGAGAAACCATTTCGTGCCGCCGCAATCAAAGCGTTGACGGGCGAACAAATGGTAACGATCGAGCGCCCTGAATAAAGCTTTCCGGCCGTTGTCATGCGATGATCGGACACGTTGTCAGGTTGCTCGGAAAGACGTGCTCGGTACGACCAGAGCTCGCGGCAGACAAACTCTACGAGTGCTATCTTCGTGGTCGACTGTTCGAAACTTCAGGGGTTCACGTGGCGGTGGGAGATCGCGTCGAGTTCGATCCGGTCGAGGAGCCGCACTCTTATGACTCTGTCGAGCCGGGACCCAGAAAAGGAATCGGTGTCATCCACGAGATCCTTCCTCGACAAACCGCCCTCGCACGCCCGCCGTCGAAAAGAGGAGGCCGACCTCAAATCGTCGCGGCGAACATCCATCAGCTCGTCGTGGTGTCGGCGATAAAGCAACCGCCGTACAGAACGGGACTCATCGATCGTTATTTGGTCATCGCACATAGAGCGGGGATCGTCCCCGCTCTGTGCATGAACAAGATCGATCTCGCCAATCCGGAGGAGCGCGACGAGGCCGACAGGAATCTAAAACCTTATAGAGACCTCGGGCTACCGAGCATCTTCACGAGCGTAGTGAACGGCGAAGGGATAGAAACGTTACAAAACTTGCTGAAGGACAAGCGCTCGGTCTTGGTAGGCCATTCCGGTGTAGGGAAGTCGAAGCTCGCCGGTCGATTGCAACCAGGACTCACATTGTCGAGCTCGTCGGTCAGTCGGCAAGGCAAGGGACGTCATACAACTTCGGCTTCCACACTTTTCGCCCTCGACATTGGCGGGGAGCTCGTCGACACTCCAGGAGTCCGCGAGCTCTCGATCTCGGATTTAGATCAGAGTGAACTAAGCGCGCACTTTGCCGACTTCGCGCCTTTTCTAGGGAATTGCCGCTTCACGTCTTGCTCGCACATTCCCGAGCCTGGGTGTGCGGTGCGAGAGGGGGTAACGTCTGGGAAGATTTCGCATGCGCGCTACGACAGCTACGTGCGGCTATACCACGAGCTTCAACATCATCACCGAGCGCGGTGAGCCTCGGCCTTGGACTCTGTTACGACTCGAGCCCCGATGAGTTTCACGAGGGCGTCCAACCCCTCGCCCTTTAGCGCCGAGACGGCGACGGTGTCGGAGCGTCCCGCAAATGCCCCGCTGTTCTCGAGTCGATCTACTTTGTTGAAGACAGCCAGCCGCGGAATGTGCTCGAGCTTGAGCTTCCCGAGAATCACTTCCACCGCCTCCATCTGCTCACGGTAGCGAGGATCGGAGCAATCTACAACGTGAAGGATGAGAGTCGAGTTCTCGATTTCCTCCAAGGTAGCGCGGAAGGCGTTAATCAGGTCGGGTGGGAGATCTCGAATGAAACCGACCGTGTCGGCTAGCAATACCTCTTGCTCCACCGGGACGCGCAGGCGTCGGGTCGTCGGGTCGAGCGTCTCAAACATGCGGTTTCCCGCGGCCACCTCACTGTTGGTGAGGCGATTCAGCAACGTCGACTTTCCGGCGTTGGTATAGCCGAGGAGCGAAACGATGGGTAGCCCACGCTCGACGCGCCTTCTCCTTCGAACACCTCGCTTGCGCCGCACCTCTTCGATCTCTCGCTCGAGCCGCGCGATACGGTCCCGCGCCCGCCGACGATCCATCTCCAGCTTGGTTTCACCAGGCCCCCTCCCCCCGATCCCCCCCGTCAGCCGGGAAAGCGCGGTATCCATTTCGGTAAGCCGAGGCAGAAGGTAGCGAAGCTGCGCCAGCTCGACTTGCAACTTTCCCTCCCGCGTGGAAGCACGGCGCGCGAAGATATCGAGAATAAGTTGTGTTCGATCCAGAATCTTGAGGTCGGTCGCCGCCGCGATGGAGCGGACCTGAGCCGGAGTCAAGCTCTGGTTGAAAATGATGAGGTCGGCGCCGTGCTGCAGGGACGCGATCACCAGCTCATCGATCTTCCCTTTGCCCAACAAGAATCGGGGATCGAGCTTGGGCCGTCGCTGCACGAGCGTATCCAGAACGACCACATCGCAGGAGCCGGCGAGCTCAGCGAGCTCCACCAGGGACTCCCGCTCCGCCTCGGCTCGGCTCGTCGTGACCCCGACTAAGATGGCACGATCCCGATGATCGGAATGATGCAGTTCGCCTCGCTGGCGGGTGAATTCGTCCTCGAGATCATCGATGAAATCCAGAAAATCGACGTCCAACTGGCTGGGAGCGCGCGGCTCCAAGAACTCCCATGCGGTTGCCGATGTGCCATTCCGTAGTTTCCCGTTGGAGCTGGCCGGCAAGAGGTAGGCGGCCCGAACCAGGCCCGGCAGTCCCTCTTTGGTGACGTCGATGGACACCATTAGATCCAGGCGAAGAAGCGCCAAGTCACTCAGGTCGTCGTGCGTGAGCGGCTCACCGGCGAGATGCGTATGGAGGCACCGGAGTCCACGGAAGCGCTGCTCCGCGACACGGACGCGTTTTAGATCCGGGAGAACGATTCGCCGCGCGTCACCCACGATCACGGAATCAACGGCGCCCCGTCGATTCACGAGGACACCGATCTGTCGATTGATCTCTCGGGAGAGCTCGGTGAGAGCCCGGGCAAACTCTTGAGTGACGATGTCGCGGGGAGGGATTCGCCTCTGATAAATCTTTTCCAGACGTTTCCGCTGCAGGGCCTTTAGGCCAGTGGAATTGCCTTGTAACTTATGGATAGCTTTCTCTACCTCCTCTTCCCTCTATTATACGCGGCTGATGGAATCCTTGCGGGGCGCCCCACCGAGCGTCCTCCCGGCTGGACGTCGAATAGCCAGAAAGAGACAGGGGGCGGCGCCGACAATCTACGCACCCTTAGTGCGCCAATCGTTTACGACCATCCGCCAGTGGTACCAGTCTTGCAAATCGTGTTATGAAGAAATGCCCTCGTGAGCTTGGAGGATCCCTATGAAGTGGTCGAGAGTCCAAGATCGCCTACGTGAGCCGGACCGAGAAACTCGATGAACTGATCGCGCGGATGTACGTCCACGGGATGTCGACGCGTGACATTGAGGCGACGTTCGCGGACGTGCTGAGCGGCACGGGTGTCTCGAAGTCGGTGGTGAGCTCACCCTACTGACGCCGCTGATCTTGTCTAGCGTGTTGGTGGCAAGCCCCCGCCAAAGTGCCTTCTCCTTTAGCGTTCATGGCCCCCGATTCGGTTTCGGGTTGGGATATCGCCACCGGCACTTTGCCTACCACTGGCCAACCGTCAGGCTTGGCTCCCCCTATCCTTACTACCACCGACTTGTGTACGCACGCGCGCGCCCACTGCCAACATACGCTCCCTACCAGGGCTACACGTACGGGTCGGGCGCTATTCGAACACTCGTGCAACCGAAGCGCGCGGAGGTCTACGTCGACGGCTACTACGCGGGCATTGTCGATGACTTCGACGGTGCGTTCCAAAAGCTCTACCTTGCGCCTGGTGAGCATGTTATCGAGCTGCGGCTCGAAGGGCACCGAGACTTTCAGCAGCTCATCCTGGTCACTCCGGGCCACACTCAAAAGATCCACCATGAGTTGGTTCCCCTCACCCCGGAGGAGACCGAAAAGCCCGTACAGCCAGCGGGTGTCGTCCGGGAAGAGAGTCCGGAAGGCCGCGATCGACGGGCTCCCCCGCCGCCCACCAGTACCGCGCCGGCACCACCAACCTCTCCAGTTCCTGGCTCCGCCTCGCGGGCCCGTTTCGGCGTTCTCAAGCTTCGCGTGCAGCCGGCGGAGGCCCAGGTCCGGATCGACGGCGAGGTATGGGGACATCTCGGCGGGATGGAAGAGCTCTCGATTCACCTACCCGCAGGTCGGCACTGGATCGAGCTTCTCCGGGATGGCCAACCTGACTTTTCCACGGAAGTAGAGATCCAGCTCGGACAGCCAACGCCACTGAACGTTAGACTCGCCCCCTAGGCGGGGGCGAGAGGCGACTCACTCCGTCGGCGGAGCGAGCGGCCCTCGCCCCAGCAACGGGACGACTCGCAGAACTTGACACTTTCCGACCCGGGCGATTATCCTAGCCCGATCTTGTAGTCACGGATCGACATTTAGAACCTTTGGGAGGACAGTATTTTGACGCTTCAAGCTAAGCTCGGCAGCCTGACGATGGCGATGGGTCTAACTTTGCTCTTGGGGTCATCGGCCAACGCCGATGGCGACAAGCTGAGCAAGGATGACAAGAAATGGCTCGAGGAGGAGGTTGCGGCCCTCATCACCGCCGAGGAGCTCGAGATCTACAAAGACCTCAAGTCGAAAGATCGCAAGCTCTTCAAGGAAATCTTCTGGGCCCGCCGAGACCCCAACCCCATGACGCCCAAGAACGAGTTCATCGACGGATACAAGGAAAGGGTCAAGGCGGCGGACGAGAACATCAAGAACGTCGGCATGAAGGGTTCTCGCTCGGACATGGGTCGCGTCGTGCTGCTGCTGGGGAGTCCAACGGAAAACAATCGCGACGGCCAGATCGTAACCTGGAGATACGATCCCAACCCTCCGCTGGGTATCCCCGACGGTCTCAAGCTTGAGTTTCGCGACGTCGGTATGGGGTATCGCATGTTCGGTTCCGATGACGTCGAGGCAACGCTGGAGCGCGTCAAGACCTTCTACCTGATGAACCGAAGCGTCCTCTACACCAGGGACGAGGACGGGCGTCTGCTCAAGCCGGACTCGCAATTCGATCCCAATAGCCCAGCCAAGAAGCTGCTGCAAGAGCTGATAGATACGCAAACCGAGAACCCAGCCATCCCCTTCGTAGCGAGAAGCTCTTTCTTTAGAGCCCAGGAGGGCGCGGTTTATGTACCGGTTCTCTTCGAGATCAAGGCCGAGGCGCTGACCTGGAAGCAAGACAAGGCGGCGGCGACGATTTTCGGAGCCGTGCAAAACGCCGAGGGTCAGACTCTCTTTCCCTTCGAGCAACCGGTCGAGCTCGAGAACAAAGACGGCATCGCCTTGTACGAGATGCCCGTACAGGTTAGTCCGGGCTCCTATACTTTTCTCTTCGGTGTGCTGGACACTGAATCCAATACCGTCGGGACGAGGGTTCTTCCGGTCGAGATACCGGACTTCGGCGGCGAAGGCCTAAAGTTGTCTTCCCTGGTCGTCTATTCGGAAGGCCGGAAGGTCGAGGACTTACCGGGTACTCCTGGGCACGCGTTTCAATTCGGTCCGATCCAATTCGTCCAAATGCCGGGCGACATGGTGACGTACTCGACGAGCGACAACATCGGGATCTTCTACTTCGTCTATGGATTCGGCGTAGAGGAAGGCGGCGAGCCCGACCTCACCGCGCAATACGTTTTCTTCAAAGACGGGAAGAGGCGCGGGCAAACCGGAGCAGAGCCACTTCAAGGTGGTGAGGGCCAGGCGGTCGGAAACGCCGAGATTCCGCTGGCCAGCTTCGAGCCCGGAAACTACAAGATCCAGATCAAGGTGATCGATAAGGTTACGAAGGAAACAATCACCGACGAGTTCGAGTTCGTCGTGGAGGGTGCTTCCGAGTAGAAACCACGTTTAACCGAAACAAGGACGGGAACGGCTTCCTACAAAAGTCGTTCCCGTTTTTCTTTTTTGGGGATGAAAAGTCCTGGCCCCTCACCCAGGGGGAGAGGGATTAACGGATGAGGAGTCCTTTAGCCCTCACCCAGGCCCTCTCCCAGAGGGAGAGGGATTAACGGATGAGGAGTCCTTTATTAAGCGGCTTTGCGAGCCTTGGACTTGGATAGGATTTCGATAGCCTTCTCGAGAATGGGGTCGCCATCACCGTTGTCTGCCTGAAACGAATCCGCGACTTCTACGGTAGGCTCGAGACCCTTGCCCAGAAGGGTTTCGCCTTTCGGTGTCGAGTACTGAGACACCGAAAGCACGAGGCCCGAACCGTCGTCGAGGGGGATAGCCTTCTGGACACCGCCGCGGCCGGCCGTACGCTCCCCGACCAGCTCGCCTCTTTCCGCATGCTGGATAGCGCTTCCGAAGATCTCTGCAGCGGTGGATGTACCACGGTTCGCCAGGACCGTGATGGGACCGTCAAAAACAACCCGCCCGGTCTCGAGCGCAAGTTCGGTCTTTTCTCCGGCGCGATTCTCGAGAATGGCGGCCACGCCACCTGACATGAAGAGCTCAGCCACCTGAGAACCCTCTGCAGCTGTCCGACCGAAACTATTCCGCACGTCCACGACCAAAGCGGTCGCACCGTCGCCGGTCATGCTCCGAACGGCGCTCGTCACTTCTTCGTCCACTCCGGGTCGAAAGGCCGCGATCCGAATGTACCCGATGGAGTCCGTCAGCATCTTGTAGGCCACCACGTCCCCGGAATGGACCTCTCGCTTGACGCTGATCTCAATGGGATCCGCCTGACGCCCGCGGATCACCTGCAAATCTACGGTGGTACCGGTGGGACCTCGTAACATCGATTCGCCAATCGCAACGCTGAATTCACGCGTGTTTCTACCTCCCACCGATTTTAGGAGGTCGCCCGGTTGAAGGCCGGCTTTTTCGGCAGCAGAATCTGGGAGCACACCTACTACCGACAGGTAGTAACGCTTGGTTACTTCGACTCCAATCCCCGCCGTTTCCTGTTCCCCCGGATTCTGAAACTTGGCGAACTCTTCCGGCGACAGGTAGGCGCTATCCGAATCGAGGGCTTCCATCATCCCTCGGATCCCGCCTTCGAGTACTCCATCCATCTCCACCGCGTCCACGTAGTTGTTCATGATCAGAGTGACGACGTCTTGAAAGACGGACAAATATCGATAGGCGGAGTCTCGGGCCAGGGCCCGACCCAGGACCCCTCCCAAAACCACGTAGATGACGAAGGGACCGGAGAGCAGCAGGAGCAAGTGCCTGGCACGAACGAACTTCATGATGCGGGAGCCTCCTGGGCGTGTAGCGTTACAAAAACCATCTTTTCCATTCTGCCTTCACGCCCGCCAATCGTCAAGGCGAAGGCATTCTCAGGTCTGTGGTGCGTTTTGGTGGCTCGGCCAGCCACTCCTCCGGATTCACCGGCTGGCCGTCCTCGCGGATCTCGAAATAAAGGCTGGGCCCGATGAGAGACCCCGTATCCCCAACGAGGGCGATCTCATCGCCGCGCCGGATAGTGTCACCCTCCCGGACCTTGATCTCGGACAGATGCCCGTAGAGGCTGTGTACCTTGTGCGGGTGGCTCACAATAAGGAGTGTGCCGTAGCCTTGGAACCAGGACGCAAAAACTGCCTCCCCGTCGTAGACCGCCCGAACCGAGGTACCGATCGGGGCGTTGATCTCGACGCCGTTTTGCACGGTCACGGTGCGGAATCGAGGGTGCCGGTGCTTGCCGAAGCTGGCACCGATCCGGCCCTCGACTGGCCAGCCGAGCTCCCCGCGAAAGAGGCGGATGGGAAGAAACAACGTGTCGAGCTGGTTCTCCCCACCTACTTCCAGGTCGGCGATCAAGGTAGTCAGTCGCGACCGCGCGTCTTCCAACTCGAATTGCAAGGTCTCAGCCATCTCTCGGCGTTCATAGATTTCTTCCAAGAGCGCCGCCCTAGTGGCCCGCCGTCGCTCGAGGGATCGCGCCGTCCCTTCGAGATCTTTCTTGGTCTCGAGTGTCTGCCTCGTCCCTTCGAGAAGCTCCGCTTTCGTTTCCTCGAGAGCTTCTTGATCGGCCAAGAACTGACTGATCTTTTCCGCATCCACCCGAGCCAATCGAGAAATGTAGCGATACGCACGGGTCAGCTCATTCGGCTCTTCGACCGAAAGCAGCAGACGCATATAGCTAAGCTTGCCCAGCTTGTAGAGACCCACCGCTCGGCTCGCAAGGTAAGGCATCAATTCTCGGATGGAAGCCTCAAGAGCCTGAACCTGCTTGAGATTGCGATCGATCTCCCGATAACCCCGCTCGAGCTGAAGCGTCAAAAGCTGGACCTTCTGATGCGCAACTGCTATCTGCACTTCTAGACGATGGAGCTCCCCGATGACCGTCGTCTGCTGATCGTCCAGGGACACGAGCTCATCGTTCAGGACAGCAAGCTTCTCGGATAGCAGCTCGAGCTTGGCTTCTTCCTCGGCAAGACGGTCTGGGTCGGGGTCCTGACCAACGAGCACACTAGCCGCCATCAGGCACAGAGTCATGGCGGAAGAGACAAGTGTCCACTTGGCGAGGAGCCGGCGGCGAATCCGGGAAACGCGCAAGATATTTCTCAGTGAATGGAGGATAAGCTAGTGTCATTATAAGCGTTTACCCTCGGAGTGACAACGGATTTTTGGAGCGAAGGGCTCAGCGAACCACGAGTCGTCCGGGCTGCCCTAGCTTCCCCGCGAGCTCGACGGTACGCTCGAGAAACGCCTTGATCACATCGACGTTCGTTCGGAGGTGCTCGGTTACCCGGACGGTCGTGAACTCAGAGGGGCCGGACGCCAAAGCGAGGGGGAGTACGATTTGATCGGCGAGCCGCTCATCAACCGCACCGGGTCGTTCCAAGTAGAAGCGGAACTGCGCCGCCGCCTCCTCACCGACCGCTTCCGCCGACTTGCCCCGCGTCCCGAGCGCAGACGTGGTGATCCACGTTTCATCGAAGCGGCCGGAGATGGCGACCACGCTTCCCGGTGACGCGGCATCGAGCTTCAGAAGTTGCACCGAGGCCTCGTGCCCGGTCGCCTGCACTCCGGCGCGCGCCCGTGCCGCTTGTCTCTGTCGAACATGGGCCGGAATACCGGCCGCCGCTGAAACGATCTCGAGAGACCGCAGCGACCCAGGGTCCAGAAGTTGAAGGGAACGAAGCTTGGCTCCCCCCTCGATGCGCGCCGAGATCTGTCCGCCACCTCTTGGGTAAAAGCCAGCCCTATCGAGTTGGACGTTCATCTCGAGACCGAGACGGCGCACGAAGGGAAGCCAGCACGACTCGATATAGTTGAACGGTGGGCTCCCGGGTACGTGCGTGCCCCCGCAGAGAACGAGCTCCGAGGGCCCCTCGGCGAGCGCCAATGGCAGGGTGAGAGCCTGGAGCACCAAGGTCGCCGACCCGGCGGTGCGGATGTCCACTCGATAAGACCCTGGCCGCAAACGCTCGGGTGTGAAAACCACTTCGCGGGAACCCTCTTCGTCGCCGCGGCAGGAAGCCCCGCTCAGTTCGCGAAACGCCCTCAGCGCGTGCAGGTGTTGCGGTGCCAGTCCGGGTGGGCTTCGCCGCCCACGGATCCCACGAATATGGAAGGGGCGTCCGGTAATGACAGAAAGGGCGAGCGCGGAACGAAGCACTTGGCCGCCGCCCTCTCCGCGACCCCCATCGATTTGAACAAGCTCGGCCATTTCTGTTGTTTGACGGTTGTTTTAACCGGTGGCTATACTACTTTTTTCCAAAAATTCTCACACGATGCGATTCATGGGGCTGGATTTCGGCAGCAAATACATCGGCATTGCTGTCTCCGACGAAGGGGGCCTCATCGCCTCGCCGCGCGAGTCACTGCGCCGCACCAACCTCGAAAAAGACATCGAGCACCTTACTTCGGGGGCTGGGGAGGAAGACGTCGGAGAGTTTGTGGTCGGCATGCCGCTTTCCCTAGACGGGAGCGAGGGGCCGCAGGCGAAGAAAGTGATGGCATTCATCAGTAAGCTCCAGCAAATGTCGGAAATCCACGTCACGCCGTGGGACGAGCGTCTTACGACGGTCGCGGCCCAGCGCTCCTTGATCGAAGCCGACGTGTCTCGCGCTCGCCGCAAGAAAGTCGTCGACAAGGTAGCGGCTGCCATTATGCTCCAAAGCTACTTGGACTACCGTAGTATCAAGCAGTCCTCGGAGGAGTCGCAAGCCCGGCAGGCCGAGTCGGACGAAGAGTCCTGACATTGATGAAGTGACGAAGCGATGAAACGATTGAAGCGCGTCCTGTGGCTCCTTGCAATTTCTGTCCTTCTCGTCTGCGTTGCGGCAGGGGTCGGAGTGTATGCCGCTTACCAAAAGGCGACCGAACCCTACAAAGGTTACTCTGGAGACGAGATCTTTTTCACGGTAACGCAGGGGCAAACGGGCGCATCCATTGCTCGGGAGCTCGAAGCTGAGGGAATTACCCGCGATCACCGATTGTTCGTCGCCGCACTCTGGCTCAAGAAGGCGACCGGCCGCCTACAAGCCGGTGAATATCGTTTCACGAAACCGGCCTCCACGGTGGATGTTATCGACCGGCTCGCCGACGGCGACATCTATTTGTTGTCGGTAACGATACCGGAGGGATTGACTCTTTCCGAGACCGCCGACCACCTAGCAAGAAAGGGCATCGGCGACGCCGACGCGTTTCGCGCCGTCTTCGGTCGACGCGAGCTCATCGCGTCGACCGATCCCGAGGCCAGCGACCTCGAGGGCTACCTTTTCCCCGAGACCTATCGATTTCCACGCCGGCCCGCACCGGAGGAAGTAGCCCGCGCCTTGACCGCCCGCTTCATCCAGCTCTTCGATGAAGAACGTCTGGCAAAGGCAGCCAGTCTAGAGTTCGATGTACGCGACGTCGTGACCTTGGCCTCGATCGTTGAGAAGGAAACGGGCCGAGCCGAAGAGAGGCCTCTCATTGCCTCGGTGTTCTGGAACCGGCTCAATCGCCGCATGGCATTGCAGTCGGATCCCACGATCATCTACGCCCTGAAGCGGCAGGGTCGCTACGACGGGAATCTCAGGCGAGACGATCTCAAGTTGGACTCCCCATACAACACCTATCGTTTTCCCGGGCTTCCTCCCGGTCCGATCGCATCTCCGGGCCTGGCAGCCATCGACGCGGTGCTCTCGCCGCCGGAGACCAAGTATCTCTACTTCGTATCCAAGAACGATGGCTCCCATTATTTCTCGCGCACTCTGAGAGAACACACCAACGCGGTGCGGAAGTACCAGGTGGAGTATTTTCGGCAGAAGCGTCGCGAAAGGCAAAAGAAGAAGGCAGGCGTTTCGTGATCGGGAAGAGGGCGGGCCTCGGCCTCACCCTCGTTCTGGTCTACGCCGGACTCACCGTCCTCTTTACTTATCCCTTGGTCTGGTTTCTTACCAGCCATCATGCGGGCGAAGCCGGCGGTGACGCGCGCGTCTACCTGTGGAACATGTGGTGGGTGGACAAAGCGCTGACCGAGCTCCACACCAACCCCTTCGAGACCGATTTCATCTTTTATCCTCTTGGCATAGGCCTTTCGCTGCACACGCTCGGTCTCTCACAAGGTCTGCTCTTCATTGCCTTGAAGATCTTGCTCGGCGACGTCGCGGCGGCCAACTCCATCCTGCTGATTACCTTTGTTGCCTCGGCCCTCGGAATGTACGCGCTCGCTCGATACTTAGGAGCGTCGACGTTGGGAGCCTTCCTTGCCGGGCTCGCCTTCGCTTTTTGCCCGTATCGGCTGGCTCGACTGGCCGGACACTACGATCTGCTTGGAACCGAATGGATTCCTCTCTATACCCTCTTTTTCCTCAAGGCGCTCCGTGTAAAAAGGCTCGACGCGAAGCTGCTACTAGCTGCGGGAGTGCTGGCGGCGCTCTGCGGATATACGACGCTTACTTATCTCGTCTTTCTCGCGTTGTTGAGCGGCCTCTATGTGCTTTGGCGAACGGCCTGCGACCGGCGCGACTTTTCGCCGATTGGGCGCGCGGCGCTCATTGGCCTAGTGACGGCGGGATTGCTTCTCCCTCTTTTGCTCCAAGTGAATCGAGACCTATCTGCGTGGCGTTACTCCGCCTATCCGGGCTCCGATCGCTACGGCGCCGATCTTGCCTCCTACGCGTTGCCTGGACCCCAGCAAAACCTGTTGGGCGATTCGCTAGGACAAAGCTTCGATTCGAACTTGACCGAGGCCACCATCTTCCCGGGTTATGTGCTGCTGCTCGTGCTCGTCGGAGCGTTGTCAACGTCTTACGTGCGTCGCAACTACGTGTTTTGGTTTGTCGCTGCGGGAGTCTTTCTTCTATTGAGTCTCGGAAGTTCGTTGAAGATCGCAGGCTGGGAATCGGGGATCCCTCTCCCCTTCGCGTTGTTTCAAGAGCTCCCTTTGCTCGAGCATTTGCGCGCACCCTCCCGGCTTTCCATCGTGTTCATGCTTTGTGCCGCGGTACTTCTCGGCGTGACCTGGAGTTTTTGGATGGAGCGGGTCCGAAGGCCAGTATCGCGGGTGTTCCTGACCGGCTTGGTGGCTATCGGTCTCGTCGCCGAATACCTGGCGATCCCGGTCCCCGTCTTCACCGCGGGGGTAGCGCCCATCCATCGGCAGCTCGCGGCGGAACAAGAACAGTTCACGGTGATGGAGATCCCTGGCATCGAGCAGGTGCCTGAGCAATTGATGTATCACCAGACGGTGCACGGCAAGAACATCTTTATTGGAACCGCAGCACGAGTCCCCCCCGAAAAGACGGCGTACTATTTCGGCCTACCGCTCGTCCGCCCGCTGGTCGACCTTCGCAAGGGGAAGATCGCTTTGAGCCCCGAGCTAATCAGCGAGCAAAGCGAGTTGGCGCCCGGCGTGGCTGCGTTTCTCGGCCTTCGCTACTTCATCGTGGAGAAGGCCTATGCTAAACGAGGCGTCCTGGAGTTTCTCGAAAAGGTTCTGCCGCTGGATCGTACCTACGAGGACGAAGAGAGGATTGGGTTGCGCGTCCGGGCCGACGAGCTCCCCCTCCCCCGGCATGCGATCGATCCGGGGGCCGCGGACTCACGTATGTATTTCGCCACCGGCTGGTCGAGGGCGGAGCAAGCGGAAGGGAGGAGCTTCCGGTGGGCCAACGAGAGCCGCTCGACCCTGTTGCTAAGGCGCCCCGACGACGCGGCGGGAGTGGTGGTCGAAATCTCTCCGCTCGACAACGAGTCGCAGCGGGTGACCGCGCGTATCGATGGAATGCTCCTCGGCGAAGCTACTCTCTCGCCTGGCTGGAACGAGATTCGATGGACGCTTCCTTCGCGCACGCGCCGCGTGGAACGACTCGACCTTCAGTGGTCCGTGCTTACGCAGGCTTCCGAAGCCGACCCGAGGCGATTGGCCGCGCGCGTGTCCTCAATCCGCTTTGAGTAGGCGTCTGACGGGGCATACAGCAGCAACCACGCTGACTGACGCCAAGAATGGGTTTAAGCAAGCAACGAGGGTCTGAATGCACAAAACTAGATCAGACCCCTGTAATAAAACGGGGTCAGACCCCTGTCTCAGCTGTTGAAGATTTCGCGGGCGATGATAATGCGTTGGATCTGGCTGGTTCCTTCGTAGATCTGATAAATCTTGGCGTCACGGTAGAGCTTTTCGACCGGGTACTCTTTGCTGAATCCGTTTCCGCCGAACACCTGAACGGCGTCGGTGGCAACTTTGACCGCCGTATCGGCGGCGAAGAGCTTTGCGAAGGCAGCTTGCTTTGTGTTCCGGCGACCCTGGTCGATGGCCCAACCGGATTGCCAAACCAGAAGCCTCGCCGCTTCAACGGCGCACGCCATGTCGGCGATCATGAAGCTGATCCCCTGATGTTTGTAGATCGGGACGCCGAAAGTCTCTCTCTCCTTGGCATAGTTCACGGCGTGCTCGTAGGCCGAGCGGGCGAGCCCCACCGCAGCAGCTGCGACCACCGGTCGCGAGTGATCGAAAGCAGCCATCGCTACTTTCCAACCCGCACCCTCTTCACCCAAACGATTGCCAACCGGCACCTTGACGTCTTCAAAACTGACCGCGCGCGTGTCGGAACAACGCTGGCCCATGTTGTTTTCCTTTTTGCCCAGCACGATGCCATCTGAGTCACGCGGAACCACGAAAGCGCTCATGCCCCGGTAACCCTGATCCGGGTCCGTGTAGGCGAGCACGAAATACCAGCTGGCGACACCACCGTTGGTAATCCACATCTTGCTGCCGTTGAGGACGTAATCGTCGCCGTGTCGTTTGGCGGTGGTGCGGATGCCCTGAACGTCTGAACCGGCCCCCGGCTCGGTAACGCAGTACGCGGTGAAGAGGAATTCATCGATCGTCGGCGTGAGCCACTTCTTTTTTTGCTCGTCGTTGCCCGCGACGATGATCGGGCACTCCGCTAGAGTATTCGCCTCCATCGCGGTGCTGACTCCGGTGCACGCCCAGGCAGTCTCCTCGGCGATGAGGCATCCCTCGAGAACTCCCAGACCCAATCCCCCGTACTCCTCGGGAATGTGCGAATTCATGAGCCCGAGCTCCCAGGCCTTCTGACAAATCTCACGCGGGTACTCGGCAGTTTCATCGAGACGTGCAGCGTGGGGAGCGATCTCTTTTTCGGCAAACTCGTGGGCGAGATCGCAAAGCTGCTTCTGTTCGTCGCTGAGCGTAAAGTCGATCATGGTCTCTCTCCAACAGGTTGATTGGCTCTCATTTTCCCTTGAACCGAGGCGGGCGCTTTTCCGCAAATGCGGTGAACCCTTCAAGGGAGTCCTCGGACTCGAAGCAGGCCGTTTGGGCCTCCTCCTCGTAATCTAGCATCTGATCGAGGGAGGCCCCTACCGCATCGTAGATAGCCTCTTTTGCGAACCGGACCGCTTGAGGTGGTGCGGCGACCAGCTCGCGCGCCAGCTCCAACACCCGATCGGGAAACTCGTCGTCCTCGACGACCCGATTGACCAAACCCACGCGCAGAGCTTCCTCCGCGCTCAGCATGCGTCCGGTGAAGATCATCTCGCAGGCCATGCCGGTGCCGACCAAACGAGGGAGGAAAAAACTACCACCCCAATCGGGATGGAGCCCCACCCGCGAGAAGGTCGCGCCCAGGCGAGCGTCGCTCGATGCAATACGGAGATCACAGGCAAGGGCGAGACTCAAACCCGCACCCGCTGCAACCCCGTTGATGGCGGCGACCGTCGGAAGCGGCAATTCACGCAGGAGCTCGACCACACGGCGGCCAGATTCCATGAGCTGCCTCAGCGCCTCGGTGTCGCCCCGGCGCCGAAGCTCCGTCATGACCTTCACGTCGCCTCCGCTGCAAAACGCCTTTCCGGCGCCGGTGATGACCAGGACGCGGGCCCGGCCGAGTGACTTGGCGATGGCCTGATGAAGATCATCCCGCATGGTTCCGGAGAGGGCGTTGAGCTCCTCGGGACGATCCAGAGTCACGGTGGCGATATCGTCCGATACTTCGAACAGGACGTGCTCCCAGCTCATCGCTATTTCAGACCTTCTCTACCAGCAAGGCGAGTCCCAAGCCGCCACTGATACAGAGCGTCGCCAAGCCTCGGCGGGCGTCGCGTTTCTTCATTTCGTGGAGGAGTGTGACGACGATCCTTGTTCCGGTGGCGCCAATCGGGTGTCCAAGGGAGATCGCCCCGCCGTTCACATTCACTCGCTCCAGATCGAAATCCAGCTCTTTGTGGCAGGCCAACACTTGGCTTGCAAACGCTTCGTTCAGCTCGATGAGGTCGATGTCCTCAAGCGAGAGACCCGTTTTGTCGAGAAGCTTCTTGACCGCAGGTACCGGGCCGATGCCCATGATCGCGGGGTCCACGCCTGCCGACGCATAGCCCACGATACGGGCCATCGGTTCCACACCGAGACGGTTGGCTTTCTCTTCACTCAAGACAACCAGCGCCGCCGCACCGTCTGTGATCCCGGATGAGTTCCCGGCGTGAACCGTTCCGTCTTTCCGAAAGACGGGCGGAAGCTTGGCGAGGCTCTCCGGTGTCACGCCGTCCCGCGGATGTTCGTCTTCGGAGATCGTCAACATCTGCCCCTTCTGACCTGGCACCTCCACGGAAACGATCTCATCTTTGAACCGGCCCGACTTCCGAGCCGCCTCGGAGCGCCGCTGGCTTTGGGACGCGTACCGATCGCTCTCTTCTCTAGAGATTCCGTATTTATCCACGAGGTTCTCGGCGGTGTCTCCCATCAGCTGATCGCACAGTGGACATAGGAACCCGTCCCGGTACATGCCATCTACGATCTCGGAATGCCCCAACCGATAACCCCACCTTGCCTCGAGCATGAGGTAAGGCGTGTTGCTCATGCTCTCGGTCCCACCGGCAAGCACCACGTCGGCGTCCCCCAGCGCGATGGCCCCATAGGCATTCATGATCGCCTTCAGACTGGATCCACACGCCTTATTAATGGTGTAGGCAGGAGTGGTCTCGGGCACGCCAGCACGGTAGGCAATCTGGCGGGCGACGTTGGGCCGAACACCGGCCTGCCGACTGTTTCCGAAAATGGCCTCATCAACCGCATCGGCGGGCGTTCCGCTACGTTCGAGGGCCGCTGTCGCGGCGGCGGCGCCCAGGTCGGCGGCTTGGAGCGGCGTCAGCCCCCCACCGAACTTCCCTATGGGTGTCCGCACCGCGCCGGCTAGGAAGATGTTCTTCGCCATGCTCACTTGCCTTTGAACGCGGGCTTTCTCTTCTCGAGGTGAGCGTCCAATCCTTCCTTGGCGTCTTCGGAAATGAAGAGCTGCTGCTGAAGCTCTCGCTCCAAAGCCAGCGCTTCCGAGAACGGAACCTCGAGACCGGAGCAGACAGCCCGCTTGATCCGTCCGACCGCCTTCGAGGCCTTGGCTGGAGGCACGAACTGCGAGGCATACTCCATCACTCGCTCTCTAAAACCTTCCGCCGGCCAGACGTGATTCACCAAACCGAGCTTCTCCGCGTCGTCGAAGGATAGGAGGCTGCCCGTTGCCATCAGCTCGATGGACCTGGACTTGCCCAGCAAACGTGCCAGGCGCTGGGTGCCACCCGTTCCGGGCAGGACGCCCAGAGAAACCTCGGGGAGACCGATCTTGCCGCCGTCTTTCTTGGCGAGGCGTATGTCAGCAGCAAGGGCGACCTCCAGCCCACCGCCGACAGTGTGTCCGTTCAACGCCGCAATAACTAGCTTCGGAGTTTGCTCCAAGCGATTCAAGGTTTCGTTGGCATGGAGGCAGAAGTAGTACTTGAACTCCGGATCGGCCTCGGTGAGCATCTTGATGTTGGCTCCCGCACAGAAAAATTTGTCCCCCTTGGCGGTGATCAAGAATACGTGGACGTTCTGGTCCATGCGCGCCTCGAGGACGGCATCATCCAATTGCCGCATCATCTCGTAGCTGTAGGTGTTGGCCGGCGGATCGTTCAGCTCGAAAATAGCGACGCCGTCTTCGGTTCGGTAGTCAACCAGCCGTGCATCGGAAGACATGATTTTCCTCTCTTAAAAACGGACCGACCAACTGTGAGGTCAGGCTGTCAGGCTGTCAGGCTGTCAGGCTGTCAGGCTTGTCAGGCTTGTCAGGCCCTTCTCACGTACTCGAAATCGAACGGCTTTCCTTTGACCCCAGATTGCGGCGGCGCGATCCAGTTTGCGATCTTTCCTGGCTCGTGGACCGGCTTCATCAGGCTTGCCACAAAAGCTTCGTCCTCCTTCGAGGGCAACCATTCGTCCTTTCGAGCGTTCCACTGATCCTCGGAGAGCATCTCTCCCTTCGGGTCGAAGAAGTAGCCCGAAAAAGCCCCGATCTGTCGATTGAACCGCCGGTGGGGTAATGCCAGGCGCTCTGCGATCCCGTGCTGCTCCAAGATTCGGTTCCACCGATCCACGCCCCTCTGAGAGTCTTCGACGTAGGCGTCACGGAGGATCTCGTTCATCGCATTGCGGAGCGGCACTTCGGAACGCGTGAGCTTCCCGTTGTCGACCACGTCCATCTCGTACACACCCTCGAGGGCTTTGTGGTCGGAGTAACTTTCTTCCTTGTGCCGTCCCTTTAGGCCCGCCGCGAAGAACTGTGCTGCGTTCGTCGAGACTTCCCCGCCGAACAGATCGAGGGAGATGGCAAACCAGAAGTTGAGATACCTCTGAATCGTCTGTAGGTCGAACGCTCCCTCGCGACGGACATCGTCCTTTCCATCGCGCATCAACTGGGCGGCGCGCTCCACCATGCGCCCCACACCGGTCTCTCCGACCGACATGTGGAAAGCCTCCTCGGTCAACATGAACCGGCAGGTACGGGAAAGTGGATCGAATCCACTTTCGGAGAGTGCCAGCAACTGGAACTTCCCATCGCGGTCGGTGAACATCGTGAACATGAAGAAGTTGAGCCAATCCCCACAAGGGGCGTTGAAGGCCCCGAGCAAACGCGGCTTGTCCGGATTACCGCTACGTCGTTCCAACAAACCCTCCGCCTCTTCACGCCCGTCGCGACCAAAGTACGAGTGCAGTAGATAGACCATCGCCCACAGGTGACGTCCTTCCTCGACATTCACCTGAAACAAGTTTCGCATGTCGTAGATGCTCGGAGCGGTCTTCCCGAGCTCGCGCTGTTGCTCGACACTTGCCGGTTCCGTATCCCCCTGAGTGACGATCAGGCGACGAAGCTGCGTCCGGAACTCGCCGGGCACATTCTGCCAAGCCGGCTGTCCCTCGAAATCACCGAACCCGATCTTTCGATCGGCAGCGGTCGGTGTCAGAAAGATACCCCAGCGGTACTCGGGCATCCGCGTGAAATCGAAGTGCGCCCATCCGCCCGGCTCCACCGAAATGGCGGTGCGGAGATAGACTTCGTCGGCCTGGAAACCATCAGGGCCCATATCCTTCCACCATTCGATGAAGTTGGGCTGCCATTTCTCGAGCGCCCGCTTCAGTTTCGGGTCTTGGGAAAGGTTGACGTTGTTTGGAATCCTTTCGTCGAGTTCCGACACTTTAAGTTTTCCTCCAGTCAAACTCGGGCAAGCTTGGCTTGCCATATAGAGTGAGCGCCCCTTTCTCCCCCACCGCGTTGGGACGCTGGAATATCCAGTTCTGCCAGGCCGTCAATCGACCGAAAATTTTGGTTTCCATGGTCTCGGGGCCCGGGAAACGAAGCGAGGCCTCCATCCCGGTCATAGCGTCCGGCGAGAAACCCGCTCTTTCTTCGATCGCGATACGTACTTCGTCGTCCCAATCGAGCTCGTCGGGCACGAACGTAACGAGACCATGCTCCTCCGCCTCCTCGGCGTCGAAGAGTTCTTTGTGCTCCAGGATTCGCTGGACTCTCGTGGGATCTCCCAAGAATCTTGTTTCCAAGCGAGAGAGCCCGTTACTCATCGGCAATAGTCCACCGTTCAAGGGCCCGAGGCCGAGCCGCACCGGGGGCTCGGCTCCAGCAAGCATGTAGCTTCGGTCTGCGGCGAGGGCGAGCTCCAAGAGACTCCCCGCAAAACACGAGCCTGGCTCGATGAGAGCGAAGAGGCTTCTCGCGGTCAGATCGAGCCGCTTGAGCATTCGCCGGAGCTTCAGAATGATCTCGCGAGCCAGCCAATTGTCGGCGAGGCGAGCCAGGGCACGATCAAACGCCAGCACTCGCTCGGGGTCGCCGGTCGTCTTCAAAATCAAGAGCCCCACCGTCTCGTAGTTGAATCGTAGTTGGCAAAGCGCATCGTCGAGCTCGCGCGCCATGGCCAGCGTCCAAAAGTCACAGCCAGCCTTGTGCAATGCTTCCACCGACTCGGGAGGTTCTCCTTCCGGTCCGCGAACCATCAACTCTGCGGTGCGTCGCTTCAGATCGATCGTCACCGTGACGTGTCGATAAGCCAAACGGTTCTCGGTACGCTCCGCTTCCAGCGGTGTGAGCTCGATGCCTTTTTCTCCCGAGTCGTCCGGCGACGCCTCGACCAACGCTCGAGCTCGCTCTTGAACCGTGGCGTCGAATTGGCTGCGGGGTGCGATGCGATCGACCAAACCCCACTCCACGGCGCGCTTGCCTTTGATCCCTTCCACCAAGGTGGAGAACACGTCGGCCCGATCGCGACGAACCCTTCGTTTGTCGACGAGTCGCGTGAGTCCTCCCGTTCCCGGCAACACGCCTAGCAGGGGTACTTCCGGCAACGCGACCGCGGCGTTGCCGTCATCGACCAAAACGATTTCGTCTGCGGCGAGGGCCAACTCGTAGCCTCCCCCCGAGCAGACGCCGTTGACCGCGGCAATGTAGTGCTGGCCACTTTCGCGGCTCGCTTCCTCCATGGCCAAGCGCGTCTCGTTGGTGAACTTACAAAAATTGACCTTGTAAGGATGGGAGGAGCTCGCCAGCATATAGATGTTCGCACCCGCCGAGAAGATCCGATCCTTGCCGCTCCGCACGACGACCGCCTTGATCTCAGGATGCTCGAAGCGCAGACGCTCGATCGCGTCGGCCAGCTCGATGTCGACACCGAGATCGTAGCTATTGAGCTTTAGCTGATAGCCCGGCCTGAGGCCGCCGTCTTCTTGGATGTCGATGGTGATGGTGGCCACCGCTCCGTCGAGCGTCAGCTTCAGATGGCGGTAGGCGCCCGGATTTGTCTCGCAATCAATTGGTTGCATGGACCATCCAGCATACTACTAAACCCAAGATCCAAAAAATTAGACGGGATGAATGGGATTGAGGGCCTTGCCCGAGGCCGACCTAACCGGGGAGCGTGCTAGGATGCGGGCATGCGCTGGTTGCTAATCGCGCTCGGCTCCCTTTCGGTGGCCGTCCTCGCGTCGGCGTCACAGCAAAAAACCGAGCCTTCCAACGCACTCACCATCGAAGGAATTCTTCGCGTTCCCCGGATAAATGAATACGCTCTGGCGCCCGACGGCGAGCGGACCGCTGCAGCCATTTCGATTCTCGGCCTAGAGAAAATCTGGGTCATCTCCGAGCCCGACAAAGTCGGCGTGCCGGTTGCTCACAGCGAGGGCGGCGACCGCGAGCCCGATTGGTCCCCGGACGGCAAGGAAATCGCCTTCGCTTCCAACCGCACCGGCAGCTGGCATGTCTTCGTGGCCGCCCCCGGGGACGAAGGAGCGCGCCAGATCACGAGTCGGCGTGACGGCGACGATCGCAGACCGCGCTGGTCCCCCGACGGACAGCGGATCGCATACCTATCTCGCGCCTCGAGTGGCAGCTCGAGCTGGGACGTCTGGGTACAACCGATCGCGGACGGTGAGCCGCTGCGACTGACGCGAGACCCCTTGGACGAACAGGATCCGCGATGGTCGCCAGACGGCAAGTGGATCGCGTTTACGTTTCGGGGCGGCCGACACGTGAATCGGCGCGTCGCGGTTGTTCCCGCTGCGGGCGGTGATTTGCGCGAGCTCCTCCCTCAGAAATGGACCGGCGACAGTCACTCCGTCCGCTGGTCGCCAGATGGAGAGCGCCTGGCCTTCGTCTCCGATGAAGGCGGGCGGAAATCCATCTTCATCGTGTCTGTCAACGAAGGCAATGGAGGCGAGGGAGGCAAGCCCAAGCGACTCACTGATTCCAAGCACGAGCAGTCCGAACCCGCGTGGAGTCCCGACGGAGAAATGATCGCGCACGTTTCGAATAGCGAGGGAACCCAGCGCCTCATGGTGACGTCGGTCGCCAATCGCCAGAGCAGGCCCTTCACGCTCGGTCCGGGCGCCTACGAAAGCCCTCAATGGACGACCGACGGAGAGGCGTTGGCGAGTTTGTTCTCGGGCCCCGTCTATCCCGCTGACGTGTGGCTCTTCGAGAAGAACGCCGGGCGGCGAAGAGTAAGCGACACCCTGCCGCCGAATCTCGACGTCCGGAAGATGGTTCGCCCAGAGCTGGTGCGGTATTCGAGCTTCGATGGCCGGACCATCACCGGTTATCTCTATTTGCCCACCATCGCCAGCGCGGAACAACCGGTTCCGCTCGTCGCACACCCCCACGGAGGGCCCACCTCGCAGTGGCTAAACGGCTGGCACCCATTCGTTCAGCTTCTTGTGCAACAGGGCTACGCCATCTTCGCACCCAACGTACGTGGCAGCTCCGGCTTCGGCGTCGAGTTCGAAGAGCTCAACAATGGCGATTGGGGGGGAGGCGACCTCAAAGATCTCGTGGCCGGCGTTCGAGAGCTCATCCAGCGGCCGGAGATCCGCGACGACCGTATCGGCATCTGGGGTGTGAGCTACGGCGGTTTTCTCACCCTCGCCGCAATCGGCCAGTATCCGGACCTGTTCACCTGCGCGGTCGAAGCGGTAGGAATGCCCGATCTCGAGATGCTTTACCGAGAGACGAACACCGACGGCTTGACTTACTTAGAAAGGGAGCTCGGTCCGCTGCGCGATCACCAAGACCTTTATCGCGAGCTTTCTCCGGTCCGCCTGGTCGATGCAATGAAAACGCCATTGCTTACGTTCCATGGGGAGGATTACCGGCTAGTCCCCTACTCGACCAAGGTTGGTATGTTGAAATCCCTCGTCGAGCGGAAATATCCCCTCGATGAGTTCGTTTTCAAGGGCGATCAGGGCCGCGGTGTGTACCGATTCGATCTCTACCCGCAGGCAGGCGGCCTTTACATGGAAAAAGTACTGGAAGTCTTCCGCGAAGAGCTTACTGGGCGTCCGGTGGCCCCGGCGGCGGAGCCGGCGGCGTCTGCCTCCAAGCTCGGAAGCGACCGTTGAGGTATTGGGCCTCGTATACCAGCCAAGTTCCCTCGAGCCGATTTCCCACAAGCTCGGCGTCGAGATGAATATTGATCTCCTCGTCATAAGTGACGCGGGCAACCAGGGATTCACCGATGGGGCTCACGCGCGTGAAGAGCCCCTCCACCGATTGCGCACCCCCCTCGTTAAGAACGACGTTCCCGCCGAGAGATTCATCGGCCCCGACAGCCCCAACAGCGCCAACAGATTGTTCGGTGATGGAAAAACTCACCGGATACCCTTGGGGCAACACGTAGCCATGCCAATCTCCGACTAGAGATATAGGCTCATCGACGTCGCCGGCTTCTTCAGCGTCGATGAGGACTCGACCGGGCACCGATTCCTTGGGCAGCACGCGAAAGAAAGGACCCGTGGGAACGAAGTGGTAAGTTTCTAGAAGGCTTTCCACAATCGGATTGGGAGGATGGAGACCGACCAAGAAAAGAGGAACGTCTGTGCTGGCGGCCCACTCTTGGAGCCGGCTTTCGTCTCTCGGGGTCGCCCTTTCATACATCACCTCGGGTCCCGCCTGCTCCACCTCGGACATATAGCGCAACGGGTCAAGAAACAACTCTCCATGCCGTGAAACTGCCGCGACCCGCGCGCGTTCCGGAAGCTCCCGGAGCGCTGCCTGCGCGAAGGCCCGGGCGTCCGGGCTCTCGCGGCGATCGGGATTGAGCAGATGGGTCAGGGGATCGAACGGCACTTCGAACTCCAAGTCCAGAAAAGACCCCGCCCGGGGCTTTTGTTCCAGACGGTCGAGCGCCCAAGGCGCCGCGCGATAGAGAAGCACGGGCGATAGACTCAACACAAGGGCAAACGCGTAGTCTCGCCATCCTCCATCCGCGAGTAGCTTCCACCAACCGTAGCCAGCCGCGATCGAGACGACCACCCAAGCTGGCACATAGGCGCTCATTGGGTCTGGCAACTTCAGGGTGATCGCCAATACGGAATACACCACGAACAATGGAAACAGGAGACCGAAGACATACTTCTGTCGGCGGAAGAGCTCCAGCATTCCGAGTAGTCCGATGAAAAACGTCCACGGAGGAAAGCTGTATAGCAGGGTCATACCGAACCGAATGGCCGATGCTTTCAGGGGTTCGTCCCACGACAGCATCATGTTGTCGCGCCAGAAAGTCACCCAAGCCCACTGTTCCGGTGGAATCTCGAAACCCGTCCTCGCCCAATGAGAAGCCGAAACCGCCAGCGCGACGCCGGAACTCAAGAGCAACACTCCTAAACCGCGCGCCCTCACTTTTCCTATTTCGCGTACCAAAGGCGGGCGCACGACCCGCACCCAGATCGCAAAAACCGGGAGCAGGAAGACCATCATCAGGTTATTGGACAGCGACAGGCCGAGGATCCCCATCGCCAAATAGAAAAAGGGAACCCGCCCTTCGTTGGCGAAACGCAGTAGGTAATAGAGGAGGGCGGCGAGCAGGAGGCCATCCAGCGCTTCTGGCCCCGGCGTCACGGCGCGCAGCCAAAACGTGTGTGAGACGACGAGAACGATGGCACCGACGATACCCACTCGGCGAGCAATGAATTGCGGGGCGATCTGTAACAGGAATTTCAAGAGAAGATAAACGTAAAGACAAGCCGCTGCGGCAAAGGCGGCGGATGCGACGTTCGTCCGGCGAGGAAGCGAATCCCTCGGAATCATCAAGAAGGGCTGCGAGACCAGCACGTACAGGGGTCGATCCCAAGGGCCCTCTCCGATCTCTGCCAACGCGACGCGACGCTGGTAGCCTGCGCCTTCGCCCCAAGCGATGTCCGGAGGACCGGTAAAGACGTAGAAGGCGAAGCAGCCGACGAAGACCGCCAGAGCTATGCCAGCGTTGACCCAGCCGCGATACCAGTTCGGCCTCATAGCGGAATATCTTATAACACGCTTGGCCCGTGTCGAATGATCGTAAATCGGGAAGGCACGAGTCGGATCCGCGGTAAAATGCGCCGCGGTGGATAAAGACCAATATCAGAGACTCTTCGAGCTGGAGGACCGCTTGTGGTGGTTCGTCGGCATGAGGAAACTGAGCCTCGCACTCATTGAACGATTCGTGCGGGCCTCCCCACCCCTTTCTATCCTCGATGCCGGCTGCGGAACGGGAGGCATGATCCCGCATCTTCAGTCGTACGGCTCGGTGGTGGGGGTCGATCTTTCCGACGACGCCCTCGCGTTCGCCCAGCGCCGGCAAAAGGGCCATCTCGTGAGGAGCTCCCTTCCAAGCCTTCCCTTCGCCCCGAGCGCTTTCGATCTCGTCACGTCTTTCGACGTCATCTATCACCAAGCAGTTGCCGACGACGAGGCCGCGCTTGAGGAAATGGCGAGGGTTCTCCGGCCAGGCGGTACATTATTAATAAGGGTACCGGCTCACGACCGCCTTAGGAGCCGCCACGACACCGCGGTCCACACCCGCCACCGTTACGCAAAACGTGAGCTCGAGGAAAAACTCTGGCATGCGGGCCTAGAGCCGCTCTACGTTTCCTATGTGAACTGCTTTCTCTTTCCGGTCGCGGTCGCCTCGAGACTCGTAGACAAGATCTTGCCGGGAGACCAGGACGCCTCGCAGCTGAGGGACGTACCACCTGCACTCAATGGATTGCTAACGGCCGTCCTCGAGCTCGAAGCCTCCATCATCCGGGTCGGGAGCCTTCCTTTCGGATTGTCCTTGGTTGCGGTAGCGAGGCGTCAGGCCTCGTGAACCTCCGGGCGTTTCGAACCTAGTGGCATTTCCGTTACCATGTCCCACCGACGGGGCGATTCCATGAAAAACGAGCTAGATGTCGTCCGTGATATTTCAGCCAAGTTCGACGAACTGGGAATCCAGGATAGCGGACTTCGGAACCTACATCACTAGCAAAGAGGATCTGATCCTTTCGAAGCTGGTGTGGGCCAAAGACAGGCCTTACTGCTGCCCGGCGAACGCGCTCTCCACGACGTAGCCGGTTTCCATCGCGACATTGGTACCCGGGGCTCCCGGGCGGTTAACGTGAACGCGAAGCACCAGATCCATTTCGGTGATCCCGAGATAGAGCGAACCCGAAGAATCGAAGGACAGAAAGTCCAAACGTTCGGGCATCAGCTCACCGGGAAGAATCACCGAACGTGATGTCGGCGCCTCATCACGTTGACGCCACCAATCGGAAAGGCGAAAGATCTCCAGCGGCATCTGCGACAGATCGCCCGCCCACCGCGGCGAGATCTCGACGATGACCGCATCCCCCAAGCCGCCTCGAACCAAAGCGTAAAGAGAATTGCCCTCAGGATCCCACGCCAGAGACAGGCCTTGCCCCGGCAAAGGGCCCACACGGGCCGCGGGGCCAGCGGATGCGGTGTCGTCAAAGGGCAGCTTCCACAGACTCCCGCTGCCGTACTCGTCCATCAGGAAGTAGATGTTTTGGTCTCGCCCAAGGATCATGCGTCCAGGACTGCCTGGGAGGGCGGCCACTTCTTCCGGATGACCCTTCGGGTCGCCGTTCGAATCGAAGCGGTACCGAAAGATCGCACCGTACTCGCGACGAGAAACGTATAGAGCGCCGTCGGGTCCAAACGTCATGCCACCAATCGGATCGAGTATCTCGGTGTTCGTCAACGTCAGCTGCCGAGACCGCGGCGAAAGCCCAACGCCGTTTTCGGGCAGCACGCGCACCAAGTGGCCGGGCCCGGCGCCGAACGCGGCAACGAAGACCGAGCCCGCGAGAGGACCCTCTTCCGGGCCGAAACACATTGCAATCGGCCCGCGAACACCGGGAAGAAGAACGACGCTTCCCCTCGCGTCGACACCGCCCTGCCCCTCCATAGGAAATACCTGAAGCGACACCGCGTCTTGGTCATTCGACAAAACCACGCGCTCGCCGGTCCGACTGCGGCCAACGAAATCTGTTGGATTGGCGATCGGATGGACAATATGTGTGAGCCGCAATCGCGGCAACCGCCGCGTCTCCAAACCCAAGACCACCGAGTGACGGCCAAGTGCGATGGCCGTCGTGAGCGACGAAGTCGATGATTCGGCCTCGGCCAAAGGCAGCGCAAGTTGAACGCGAACGAGAGCCACCCGCTCGCCGGAATCCACCCGAGCCGGCGGAATGATCTCACCGCGCCCATCGAGGTAATCGAATTTCAAATCGCGGACCCCGCGAGCCAACATGCGCGGCTCGCCGCCGGAGACTTCCTTTATTAGGACGTTCCCTGCTTCATCAGGTCGGGGCTCGAGACGAAACCGAACCTCGCGTAGTTTCAAAACCCTCGCCCGTCGATAAGGGGAGTAGATCTCGAGCAATTCACCGTCGGTGGAGTCGAGGGAGCGAAAAGCTAGAGTCTCGCGAGTGGCGAGCGCGACTTCAGCGCTCTCCGAGTTCCCACCTTGGTCGATGAGAAGCACCCAATCGCCGACCTCGAAAGAATCGGCTCCGTCGACACGTACTTCCACGTTGCTCGAACCGAGGTCCTCTAGCAACACGCCAACCAGCCCCTCCGGATTGGACCGGAGTGTAATGACGTCGGAAGCAGGCGTGGAGTCCTCGGCGAGAAAAGGTAAGACCTCGGTCGCCCCCTCCATCCCATAGCCGGCCTTCCCGATCTCGCGTACGATTTCATCGAAGGCCCAGGTCGCCATCGCCGTCTCGGCGTCGCTAACAACATCTATCCCGTTTAGAGACTCGACCATGCGGCTGCTGTGTAGGAGGAAACCCACAACGACGAGTGTGAGCGAAAGACTAATCAACGCCTCGGTGAGACTGTAACCATCAACGACTCGCAACTCCGTCGACATGGGACGGGTATTTTACTTCAACGTTGACTCCGCAAACCACCCGGCTGCGTCTCCGGTAGGCAGTTCACACGCTACCTTCACGATCCAAGCGATCCGCGAAGCCTCAGTCACAACTTCGCCACGTCCCTCCTCGTGGATCGGCTAGGTGGACTTGACCAAGGTCCAATAGCCCTCTCACAGTTAACCCCCTTACACTTCCCATGGTCCGCTGGGAAACCTTGTGGACGCTACTCATGAAGAAGAACCCGAAAGTGTACGTAGTCGACGACGATGCATCGGTGCGCAAATCGCTCGGCGGGCTACTTCGAGCGGTCGGCTATGAGGCTACGACCTTTGCTCCGGGGGAGATTTTCTGGATTCGGTGCCACTTGAGAGGGAGGGTGTCCTCATCCTGGATATTGAAATGCCGGGGCTTAGCGGCTTCGAGCTTCATCATGCTAACCGCAGCCGGCTCGAACATGCGCATCTTCTTCATTACTGCCCACGACAGCGAGCCAGTCCGCGCGCGGGCGAGCGCAGCGGGGGTAGCGATTCTAAAGAAACCGTTTGATGACGAAGCACTACTTGCCGCGATACACGGGCTTGAAAAGCAGAGCTCATGAGGCGCATGTCCCCGTATTTTTTCGCTAGAAAACTCCGTATTTTTCCGGGGTTGCCCCTCGGGAAACGTTTGGATTACGATGCCGCGGCCTTGTTCAGGCCATCCCCATGGACACCGTTCCGCGGCACCAAGGGTATGGTCCTGGAAGGCGGTTTCCGCGGGATAAGGCCAAGGCCGGCGGGGTTGCGCAGTAATCATCGTTGCTGCGGGCGCCCCTTGTTGGGCGCCCGCTCTAGCTTCGGGTGAGGTGACGTCATGAAACACGTTTTTGCCTTGCTGTTACTATCTCTCGCCGCCTGCACTCCTCTTGACAGTCCGGGGGTGGCTCAGACCACGAGCGATCCTCTGCCATCCTGGAACGACGGTCCCACGAAACAATCCATCACGGAGTTCGTCGACACCGTGACCGATGCCTCGAGCCCCGACTTCGTGCCGCCCGAGGAGCGGATCGCGACGTTCGACAACGACGGAACGATGTGGAACGAGAAGCCGCTCTACATCCATGTCTACGCCGTTCTAGGACGCTTCAAGGAGCAGATGAAGGCGGATGCGAGCCTCGCCGACAAGGAGCCCTACAAAGCCGTCGCGACGAAGGACCTCGACTTTTTCATGGATCTCGTGGAGAAGGGCGAGTTCCTTGAGATTGTCGGGGACATCATGGGTATACCGTTCGAAGGAATGTCACCGGATGAATTTGCGCAGTGGAACCGTAAGTGGCTCGCGACCTGGAAGCATCCCAAGTTCGACGTCGGCTATCGCGATCTCATCTACCAACCGATGGTAGAGCTCTTCGACTACCTTCGAGCCAACGGCTTCGAGGTCTACCTCTGTACTGCGGATGAAGCGGCTTTCTTGAGGTTGGTCTCGGAGGAGCTCTACGGCGTTCCTCCGCAAAACGTCCTGGGGAGCTCGGTGAAGCTCGACTACAAAGGTGAGGACGATCCGCCGAGCGTGTTCCGAACCGATAAAGGCAATTTCCTCAACAACTGGGGCGGCAAGCCGCGGCACATCACGCAGACCATCGGTCGCGAGCCGATTCTCGCCGGGGGAAACTCCAACGGGGATTTGCACATGCTCCAATGGGTGGCAGGAGCCAAACGAAAAACACTCGCCATCCTCGTCCACCACACGGACGACCGAGAGTATCAATACGACAAGCACACCGAGAAAGTCATGCCGCTCGCGAAAGAGGGCGGCTGGACGATCGTCGACATGAAGAACGATTGGAAGACTGTTTTTCCAAACGGCAGCGATTGACCTGAGCTGCCAGCCTCCCGGCACGCCGCCGGCGTGGCCTACAACGGCCAGACCATAACTAGCAGCGGTAGTGAGATCACGACGATGAAGATTTCGAGCGGCAAGCCCATCCGCCAGTAGTCACCGAAGTGATACCCGCCGGGCCCCATGACCAGAACGTTGTTCTGATGGCCGATGGGAGTTAGGAACGCACACGATGCCCCGATGGCGGTCGCCATCAGAAAGGGGTCGGCGTTGACGTTGAGCGCGGCGGCCACGCTGGTTGCGATCGGGGCCATGATGACGGCGGTCGCCGCGTTGTTCATGAGATCGGAAAGCGTCATCGTGATAATCATGATCGCCGCGAGAACGGCGATGGGGTGTACTGCCGAGCCCAGCTGAGCAATGACGCCCGCAATCCACTGGGTTCCTCCCGTCGTCTGAAGAGCCTGCCCGAGGGGAATCATGAAGGCCAAGAGAATAATGACCGGCCAATCGATGGTTTCGTAGACCTGCCGGGGCGTGAGGACGTTAAAGACGACGAGCGCGGCGACCGCAGCTCCGAACGCGATCTCCACCGGCAGAATGCCCGCCGCGGTGACACCGATGGCCCCGAGGAATATGGCAACGGGCAAAAAGGTCTCCCGACGCTTTCCGAGCTGGAGCCCGCGCTCCGCCAGCGGGAGAACGTCGAGCGAGGCCACGGTGTCGGCAAGCGTCTCAGACTCTCCTTGAAGAAGCAGCACGTCTCCGGCGCGCAACTTGACCTTGCGGAGCCTGGTCTTGATGGGTCTTCCCTCTCGGGATATGGCAAGTAGGTTTGCGTTATAACGCGATCGTAGTCTGAGGCTTGCGCACGTTCGACCTTCGATTCTGGCACCGCGAGGGATGACGGCTTCGATCAAGGCCATCTCGTCAGCGCGCGGGGCCTCTGCGTCATCGTCCTTCTTGCCGGCCAACTCGAGCCCGGCGGCTTTCATCAACTTGTCTAAGTCTCCCGGATCCGCCTCCATCAATAAAATGTCGCCCTCTTCTAGCATTTCGTGCCTCGGTGCTCCGGGCAGACGCTTTCTTCGGCGAATCAGGGAAACCGCCATGACCTCGCCCTCTGACATTTTCTCTAACTCCTCGACCTCCTTCCCCACCGACTTCGAACCCTTGGGCACCTTCACTTCGACAACGTAGTTCGCAATCTCAAAGAGATCTTGTGGCGGCTTCTGACCACGACGCTCTTTCGGAATCAGCCTCCATCCAAGAAACGTGATGTAGAGGACGCCGACGATCGCCAGCGGCACGCCGACCGGCGAAAACGCGAACAACCCGAACGGCTCGCCCGCGGCGTCCGCCCGGTAGGAGCCGATGATGATGTTGGGAGGCGTCCCGATGAGCGTAGTGAGGCCACCGAGAATCGAACCGAAGGAGAGAGGCATCAAGATCTGCGCGGGAGGTAGTCCCGATTGCAGCGCCAAAGGCATCAGTAGCGCGAGCGCGGCGACATTATTCATAAAGGCGGAGAGAAAGGCGGCCAAGACGGTGAGCGCCCCTATCATCAGAAGTGGACGCTGATTGAAAACGGTAAGGCCGCGGGCCAGTCGATCGATGAGACCCGAGCGCTGCAAGCCACGGCTAAGTACCAGTGCCGCGGCGACTGTGATGACGGCGGGGTGGCCTAGGCCAGAGTAAGCGTCTTCAAACGGCACCACACCGGCCAATACTCCGACCGTAAGGCAGACGAAGGCGACCACGTCGTAGCGCCAGCGTCCCCAGATAAAGAGGACGAGCGCGGCGCCAAGGATACTGAACGTAATTAGCATCGGTCGGAAGTCCTTACCAGATATAATTCTTCGCGATGTCTCGCTTGTCTCGTCCCGCCAGGAGATGCACAACGCGGATCTTTTTCACCGTCACCGGTGACATCGCACCGAGAGGAATGTGAATGATACGCTTCTTCTGCGAAGCGGCGTAGCGATGCATCGCCGGTGAAGGCGCATCCTTCGCCAGGTGGACCACGAACTTTTCTTCACTGTAATCCACCGCCGACATGAGCAGAACTTCCCCTTTCTCCTTGGCAAGACGGTACTCCCGATCCTGCCAGACATCGAAGACTCGGCGCGGTGGGTACGTCATCATAAATCCACCGTACGTCGCGCGCATGATACCCGGCCCCACAACCTGCCCCCCTGGATCGGTGGAGTAAAACGCCATGTCCGACTCTTGTTCATCTTCGCCGAGCCATGTCATGCAGTAAGGAAAACTCTCGCCCTCGCGGTCTCGATCGAAAATCACGACGACCGATCCCGCCTCTCCCAATGAGCGACCCAGCTCCTGAACGTAGATTCGACCTTCGTGTAGGTTGCGGAGGGTTTCCCGCATGTCGATACCGTCGAGCATAGTGCTGGTAAAGGGCTCGGTTCGTTTGCGCTCGGCGGAGAGAATGGCGACCGCCTTGCTCTGAAGGTATCGCGCATAGTCTTCGATCACGATGTCTTCGGGGCGATGGGAGCAAAGGCCCGTCGGATCGAAAGCGTCGAGCCACTTTTGCGGGTCGTCGGTCGTCGGCCGCTCCCGCACCGGAACACGCATCGGACGCTGCTTGACGCGAAAGAAGCGTTTGCGAAACGTGATCTTCCGCGTGCCGAGATCGAGCTCCTCCCCATCGACGCGCGCCGTGGCCAGCTCCGCGGTCTCCTTCTGCCAGGGGTAGGTGCGCGCCACGTCGAAAACCTCCCAAGCCAGGTTGTCGTCTCCGACTCCCCGTGCGGCGACTGCCCATTCGTAGAGTCCGGGGACCAAGACACCCTGAAGCCGGGCGTAGCGGCGTCCAAAGTCCAAAAACACTTTCCGCTGCCAAGGTTGAACTTTTTCTCGGGTCTGCCCTTCGTACGATGAAGCGCCGATGCGCCAAACGACATTCTGCAGTGCTCGGCGATCGGGGAACCGTTTTTTCGTAAATGGGGCCTGGTGTCCGTGGTACGCGGCGTACCGGGCCACATTCATTGGGCGCTCTTTCGCTTGCCCATCCTTCTCTCCGGTGATGACCCTAAGCCCGTACTGGACCCATGAAACTTGACGCGAAAGCGCCGAGTGCAGCTCGACCTCCTCGGGAACCTCTCCATCCCGCAAAAGTTCGAAGACGGAATGTGCCAGCGGCGGATCGGGCAGGATCGCGGTGAGACTGTCTGGATGGAGATGGCGAATATCGGCGTGACTACGTTTGACGCGGACAAACGGCTCCGCAGTGGGCTTTTTCAACAGACGACCCACCGCCCGCACGTGCGCCGCCCCGAGCAGGGACAGCAATGGACCAGGGGGGCAAACCTCTCTCGCTTGTTTGATGCGGTGAGCCATGCCCGATTCACGTTGTCGATCCACATCGCTCGACGGCGCTCGGTCACTTTGCTCGACCAGAAGCTCGAGGTATTTCTGCGGCCCGAGGTTCCAGAGTGCGTAGGGATCGGGCACCGGATCCCTTCGACGCTCCTCGTAAGGAATATCGGGATCCACGAAGAACACTGATTTTTCACGCTCGTTCGCCCAGCGGAGCGCTTCGGCAAACGGATCGCCGGGAACGGAGACCCAGACCAGAGCGTCTTCGCCACTTCGCTCGGAGATGACGAGCGAGATCTTGGGCAGACGCCGGATCGCTTTGAGAACGATATCGGTCAGGCTGGTTGGTAGCTCAACTGCGATGCCGGCGGGATTCAGCTCATCCAAAACGGCCCGCACCACCGAGGCCACGTCAAGGCGGTCGTGCACAACCGGAAGTAGGTGCACACCGGGGACAACCTCCGGAGTCAAAGCCTTCAGGTTGGTCTTACTCTTGTGGCGCTTTCGGCCCATATCGACGCGTCAAAATATGTCGAACTGCTTGGCTTCCTCGGCTCCCATCGCCAATTCGAGCGCTTTGTCTACGGCGGACTTGGCGTCCGGCGCGCGCTTGGTGTGCAACATCTTCATCGCGTAGCGCACGACGTTCATCCCGTCCCTAACGGTGTAGCGAAGATCGGCTTCGTGCGCGGCCTGCAGGTAGGCAAGGACGTAGTTCAGCACATCGTCGTCGGCGAAAGGAATCTGCTCCTTCAGAATCGCGCGTTCTTCATCTTCTTCGGGGAAGTCCACATAGATTTGCGGCATCAGGCGCGAGTGGATGTACTCAGGAACCTCGTAGGTCGACGCGTCTTCGTTCATGGTGGTCACGAAACGAAATTCGTCATGAGCAGAGACCTTGACGCCGGCAACAAGACTCTCCGCGTAACGACGATGATCGAGAAGTGGTGCCAAAGAGGCCCAAGACTTCTCGCTCATACGATTGGCCTCGTCGAGAACGCAAGCCCCGCCTCGAACCATAGCGCTTACCAGAGGAGAGGCCATGTACCGTACCCCACCAGCGGGATCGAGGACCGGCGAAACCAAGAGATCCTCCGGGCGCGTATCCATCGTCGCCTGCATGATGTAGACCTCCAGGCCTAGCTCCTGTGCGGCGGCGCACGCCAGAGTCGTTTTGCCGACGCCCGGCTTGCCGAGGAGACGCGGATGAAGAGGTACATCCTTCTCTTCGACACGGGTCCAGGCGGCCAGAAGCTGCAACAAAACTTCGCGCTGCCCCACCCACGTCGGAACTTTCTTTTCCGGCGAAGTGAGGTGAAGAGTCACCCCTTCGATCTCGATGGTCTTGGCTTTCTTAACCGGCTTCACTCTGTCCCCACGCGCATCACCCATTATTACACCCCAGGGAGGTTTATATCGCTTTCACGGGTTCTGAAACCATTCTCGTCTAGTGACTTGACAGGTCATATCAAAGTGACTATTATGGACATATGAAAAAGGCAGGAGTGGCCGAATTGAAAGCCCGTCTGACGACCTACCTCAAAAGAGTCAAAGCGGGAGACGAGGTTCTGATCACGGAGCGCGGGCAGCCCGTAGCGAAACTGGTGCCGCTCGACGGAGCGGAAAAGCGCGGTCCGCGGCGGGAGCGACTTGCGAAAGCCGGGCTGCTGCAGTTGGGCCGAGGTAGGGTACCGAAGTCCTGTTTGTCAGCGCCGGCTGGCCCGTCCAAGATCGGCGAGGAGGTGCTCGCGGCCCTTCTATCCGAGAGGGCAGAGGGCCGCTAGTTGTTCTGGGACAGCTCAGCGCTCGTTCCGCTCCTTCTACCTGAGCCGAGGTCTAACGAAATGGTTTCGCTCGCAAGCCTGGGCGAAGTCCCTGTTGTGTGGTGGGCCAGCCCGGTCGAATGCAAATCGGCTATCTACCGACGTCATCGGGAAGCGCCGATGCCGCGCTCAGTACTCGACATCGCCCTCGAGAGGTTGGCGTCCTTTTTCCTCTACGCCGATACAGTTCAAGCAACGGAGGAACTGCGCTCAAGAGCTGGGCGGCTGCTGGCCGTGCATCCGTTGCGGGCGGCGGATGCGTTGCAACTCGCGGCCGCCCTTGTCGCGTGCGCCGAAGAGCCGATCGGAGAAAAACTCGTTAGCCTGGATCAGCGGTTGCGTGAGGCGGCCATTCGAGAAGGCTTCGCGGTTATCCCTAACTGAGCCGTTGAGTGAGTGCAGCGCCGGGGACTTGGCCGGCGGCGTGATAGGAGCTTCGAACCAAAGGCCCGGACTCGACGTGGCGAAAGCCAGTCCCTTCCCCGACGCGCTTCAGCTCGCGAAACTCGTCGGGGTGATAAAAGCGCTCAACCGGTAGGTGTTCCTTGGTTGGCTGGAGATATTGGCCGATCGTAAACACTTCGACGCGAGCCTGTACTAGTTCTTTCATGACACCCACGATCTCGTCAAAGTCCTCACCCAGCCCGACCATGATTCCCGTCTTGCTCACGACTTCGGGAGCAAGCGTCTTGGCGCGCTCTAGCAGTTCTATCGACTGAGAATAGTTGGCTCCCGGTCGCACCCGCTTATAGAGGCGGGGGACGGTCTCGACGTTGTGGTTCAAAATCTCGGGTCGAGCCGTCAACACTCTTTCAAGGGCTGGCTTCGAACCTTTGAAGTCCGGTATCAAGACTTCGATGGTGGTATCCGGATTGTCGCGCCTCACGGCTTCGATGGTGCGGGCGAAGATAGTAGCGCCGCCGTCCGGTAGCTCATCGCGATTGACCGAAGTGATCACCACGTGTCGCAAACCCATAGCCTTCACCGCCGCGGCGACACGAGACGGCTCGTTCAAATCGAGCGTGGTGGGCAATCCGGTGGTCACGGCGCAGAAGCCGCAGGCCCGAGTACAGATCTCACCCAGAATCATGAAGGTAGCGGTCCCCTGCCCCCAGCATTCGGCCACATTGGGACATCGGGCCTCCTCGCAAACAGTGTGGAGATTGTGCTCCCGCATCACCGACTTGAGGCGCGTGTAGTTTTCCCCGCCGGGGAGCCTTACCCGGAGCCAATCCGGCCGAGGGGATTTCGTAGCTACCATTGCCACCATTCTATAGAGATCTAGACAGGATGGAAACGCGGGAGGTCGCCGGCTACGGGCAAGCGCTTCCGCCGAGAGGAATCGATCTTCCCTTGGATGAAAGCAACACCGAACGTCCGCTCAGCAGTTAGACGATTGTGTGGTCCGCAGTGAAGGCGCAGATTCCGCTCGGCGTGGCTGCCATTCAAGGCAAAGGCCCGCAAGTGCTCGACTTCGAGTCCCGTGCGTGCACGACACCGGGTCCGGTCTTGACCCCGGAATTCACACTGGTAGTCGGCCCGATCTTGAACGCGCTCCCGGACCTCAGAAGGTATGTAGCGGGACCTCGCGGAAACCTTGTCCAGACGGGATTTTTTGTTACTTTTCGACACCCTCTGGAGTCGCCGTTCACGCTTCCTCTTCAGATCTTTCTTGTCGAGCGCGATATCCAGGGCCTGCTCCATGATCTCGGCCATGCGTTGCTGGGAGTTTTCGACACCGAGGACCTCAGCCAGCCGCTCGAACTTCTCCTTAAACTTTCGGTCGGCGGCGAAGCGGAAATTGAACACCTCCGGCTTGGCGGGCTCGAGGATAGTCGGTGACACCCACGGAGTCGGGCGCGCTTTCTGAACCGGCAGCGGCTGGGGCGCCGGCATGGTTGGCACCTTCCTAACCGAGGGCGCGAAGACGGGCTTGGGTCGGAGCGCGATAAGGTGCTCCTCTGCCTCTCGTTTGGTCATTCCAGCACAATCCCCAAGAAGCTTCTCGACGTTGCTCTCGGTGAGAACAGGGGCGAGGAGACCCGCCACGGTGAGACTCAATCGGTTCTCAGCTAACGCCACGAGTAACTGAGGGAACCGTCTCGACACATTAGCCACCTGAATCCGCCGGGCGACCGAGCCTTCGCTCAGATTCAATCGCTCGGTACAGTACGCGAACAGACTCTTATACCCACGTTGCAGATAGCCCTTTCTTCTCGACATCTCCGCGATGTGAGCGATGATGAGCGCTACGTTTCGCTTCTCTGCACGGACCCGCTGCTCGGTTGAGCGGTCGAGCTCTTCGGTGGATAGACTTTCGAGCGTTTCGAAGTATGTCTTTACTTTTTCGATCATGGCCGTTGCCCCCTCTCCTAAATATAGCAACGGACTTTTTTGTAGCCTCAGTGGTCTTGGGCGAGTAGCAAACGGACTCAGTCTAAAAAATACTCAAGATTGTAGAGAAAGGGTGCGAGAGGGCACGTGTGGGTTTCCTGAAGGTAACTGTGCTAATAGCTCTTTGCTTTTCGATTTCGTATCACGAAACTTGTCAAGTCTTTCTTGATCTTTTTTTCCGCTGCTTCTATCTACAAAATCTTCTCATCCCAGGTCTCGAGCTTCTTCCTCAGTTCGGCCATGAACTGATCCCCAACCGCGCCGTCGATGACGCGATGATCAAAAGTCAACGACAAGTAGATCATTGAACGGACTGCTATGGCGTCGTTCACAACGACGGGGCGCTTGTGAATCCCTCCTAGGCCCAGAATCGCAACCTCGGGCTGATTAATGATGGGCGTGCCGTAAAGGGCTCCGAAGGGGCCGGGATTCGTGACCGTGAAGGTCCCACCCTGAACCTCTTCCGGCTGGAGCTTCTTTTCCCGCGCCCGCGTCGCCAGATCGTTGACCGTTCGCTGCAAACCGAGGAAGCTCTTCTCGTCGGCGCGATGAAGTACGGGCACGATGAGTCCCCAATCGAGAGCGACGGCGATCCCGATATTGAGATCCTTCTTATAAATAATGTTGCTTCCATCCAAGGAAGAGTTCACGATCGGAAACGCCTTCAGCCCGTGGAGCACGGCCCGGATGAAAAAAGGCATGTAGGTGAGCTTGACGCCTTCCTCCCGCTCGAAGCGTCCTCTGCTCTCCTGGCGCAGTTTCACGACCCTAGTCATGTCTGCTTCCCAGACGGTTGAGACATGCGCCGACGTCCGCCGCGACATGACCATGTGCTCGGCAATGGACTTGCGCATCACGCTCATCGGCTCCGAACGCACCCGACCTGTATAACCGGCGGTGGGAGAAGGTACAGGCGCAGCTGCCAAAGGCACGGCTCGGGTGGGCTCGGGGGGCGGTGGCGCGATCGCTTCGGCGGGAGCGGGAGCAGCAGCAGCAGGGGGCGCGCCTTGCTCCAAGAAACTCGAAATATCCTGCTTGGTGATTCGTCCTCCGGCACCGGTGCCTTGAATCTGCGACAGATCGGTGTTGTGCTCCCGCGCCATCCGTCGAACTAGAGGGGACGAGCGTTGGCGATCACCGACGGCGGCTTCGGCAGACGTTGGTTCCGGAGCCCCCTCCTTAGGTGGAGCCGCCACTTCAGGTGGAGCCGCCACTTCGCTCGGGACCTCGACCGTTGGCTGCGTGGTAGCCAAGGAGGGCTCGGCGGCCACGGACTCTACGGCCTCCCCCGCCTCACCACCGATGACACCCACCACCGTATTGATGGGCACCGTCTCGCCTTCTCCGACCTTTATCTCGGTGAGCACTCCGGCCGTCGGCGAAGGGATCTCGGTATCGACTTTGTCGGTCGAGATCTCGAAGAGCGGCTCGTCCCGCTCGACGTGATCGCCGGCCTTCTTGTACCATTTGGTGATCGTTCCCTCGGCGATGCTTTCGCCCATTTGGGGCATGATGATCGGTGTCGCCATCGGTCCTTTTCCTCCAATGCATCAGTGCGCGCTTCGTTCGCGCGCCTGGCGCCTCGCTCCTCGCTCGGTGGTTCGTCGGCCCACTCGGCCCGGGCTCGCTCCTTCATCAATGCGGCGGGGCCCCACCCCCACCGCCGTCCAGCTGATAGCTCCTCGCGCAGGGTGCCGTGAATTCCTTAGCACCCTGCTAGGTTTAGTAGGCCGCTAGTTTGCGGGCCGCCTCGACCACGTCGGTCACTTGCGGTATAAACGCATCCTCGAGCTCGGCGCTATAGGGTACCGGCGTATCCGGCGCCGTGATCCTGAGGATCGGGCCATCCAAGTCCTCGAACGCTTCCTCGGAAATGACTGCGGAGATCTCGCCCGCCATCCCGCCGGTGCGGGTGTCTTCATGGAGGATCATGACTTTGTTGACCCGCCGCACGGATTCCAGGATCGTCTCCCGATCGAGGGGTACTAGGCTCCTCAAGTCGATCACCTCGAGCTCGACCCCCTCCTTTTCTAGTACCTCCGCTGCCTCGAGAGCGACGTGCACCATCGCTCCGTAGGTGATCAGGACGATGTCCCTACCGGTCCGTCGCACCGCAGCCTGTCCGATGGGTACGGTGAAATCTTCACTGGGCAGCTCTTCCTTTATCCTCCGATAAAGATACTTATGCTCCAGGTACAGTACCGGATCTTCGTCCCGCACGGCAGCCTTCATCAACCCCTTTGCGTCGTGCACCGTGGCTGGCGCCACTACCTTCAGCCCCGGCGTGTGAACGAAATGCATCTCTGGATTCTGAGAGTGAAACGGTCCGGCGCGCACCCCGCCACCCGCCGGGCCACGTAGCACGATGGGTACACCTGCTCCCCAACGGTATCGACTCTTGGCGGCGAAATTAGTGATCATGTTGAAGGCATTGGCGATGAAGTCGATGAACTGAAACTCCACGATCGGCCGCAAGCCCATATAGGCGGCGCCAATCGCGACGCCGGTGTAGCCTTCTTCACTAATCGGCGTGTCGATCACCCGGTCTCCGCCGAACTTCTCGAGAAAACCCTTTGTTACCTTGAAGGCACCACCGTAGACCCCGATGTCTTCACCTAGTATGAGAACACGCTCGTCGCGCTCCATCTCCTCCCACATGGCTTGACGGATCGCCTCGAGGTAAGTGATTTCGGCCATGATCTAACTGGAACCGCTTTCTACCGGAGCCGACGTTTGATGAAAGACCCCATCGCCCACCGGCGTAGCCTCCGTAACCATTGGCGCGGGCTCTTGCTCGGCCCGAGCAACGTCCTCGCCAATGACGCTCGCGACGCGAGCGAGAATGACCTCTTGCTCTCCGCGTTGGATCTGGGCGTGCTCGACGAGAAAGGCTTCGAACTGCTCCACCGGATCGGTCAACGCGTCGTCTCCCAGTGCTAGTTTCTGCTGGCCGTCGTCCTCGTTAGCAGCGCCAACTTCCCTCTGCAGGGGAAAGACATCCTCGCGCATGCTGAATCGAGACCGACCCGCTGCGCTTGCTTCGATCAGAGACGGTCCTTTTCCGGATCGCGCGCGATCGACGGCTGCGTCTACGACCTGTAACACTTGCAGCACATCGTTTCCATCTACCATAACCGTGGGTAGACCGTACGCCTTTAGCCGCTCGTAGTGACGCTGACCGGCGGGTGCATGAGTTGCGGGCGCACGCGAACCGACGGGCGTTTTCTCGACCACCACCACCAGCGGAACATCGTGCACCACGGCGAAGTTGACACCCTCGTGAAAATCACCGGTGGCCACGGCCCGGTCACTCACCATCGCTAACGCTACCGAATCCTTCTTCTGCACCTTTGCGGCGTAGCCTACACCGGCCATAACCCCCAAGTGTGTGGCCAGGTGTCCGCTAGGCCCCACCAGTCCGCGACCCACGTCCCCGAACTGTATCGAGCCATCGCGACCATGTGTCGGACTCGCCTGTTTCCCCATGAAGTGCGAGAGGACCTCGTAGGGACGGACTCCACGCGCGAGCAAAGCGCCGTTACAGGGAATCGCGGAGGAGAAAAAATCACAAGTCTCCAAAGGGTAGGCGGCTCCTAAACTGAGCGCCTCCTGTCCGGTGCTAATGGGAAGCGCCCCCACTAGTTTCCCGGCGCGGAAGAGTCGAACCAGCTCTTCCTCGAGGCTGCGATTGAGCTTCAGATAATAGTAAAGCTCATGAAGTTGTTGCTTGCCAAACCTCGACATGAGATTCCTGGAGAAAGTTCTCGAACGTGCCGGCGAGCATCACTCTGTCGAAGACCCGCCCGAACTCGGAGCACAGTGCATCGGCCACTCCACTGGCTGGCACCGCACCGCCCAACACACTTTGCATCGAAGCAACTTCGCGGCCGACGATACCACACGGGACTATGCGTTTGAAGTAGCTGAGGTCGGTGGTAACGTTGAGAGCGAAACCATGGGATGTCACCCATCGCGAGACACGCACCCCGATGGCGGCGAGCTTTCCCTGCTGATGCCAAACACCGGTGAGACCCTCTTGACGCCGGCCCTCGATCCCGAACCGGGCGACGGTGCGGATGAGCACTTCCTCGAGACGCCTCAAATAAAGATGGACGTCTGGCTGGGACTCCTTGAGATCTAAGATCGGATAGCCCACGAGCTGACCATGACCGTGAAACGTGATATCGCCTCCCCGGTCGGTAAGAACGAAGGTAGCGCCCAGCCGTTCCAGCTCACGCTCGTCAGCGAGGAGGTGCTCTCTCTTTCCGGCCCGGCCTAAGGTGTACGTAGGCGGATGCTCGACGAGAAGAAGAACGTCTGGAATATCGCCAACCTGGCGGCGCTTTACCAGTTGACGCTGAAGCTCCCAGACCTCGTGATAACCGAGACGGCCTAGGTCAATCCGCCAGCAGATCTTAGGCATGAATCGGCAGGTCCTCCGCAGCGTGCGCCGCTTCCATGACGGATTCCGAAAGCGTCGGGTGTGCGTGAACCGAACGCATCAGCGACTCAGCGGTGGCTTCGTGCTCGAGGGCCACCACCGCCTCCGCAATGAGGTCCGTGGCGTGTGGTCCAATGATGTGAACTCCGAGCAGCTCGTCGTACTTCGCTTCGCTGACGATCTTCACGAACCCTTCACGTTCTTCCAAGATGCTGGCCTTGCTATTGGCGGCGAAAGGAAATCGACCCACTTGGACGTCGTATCCCCTCTCTTTGGCGGTGGCTTCGGTGATCCCAACGCTTGCCACTTCCGGTGAACAGTAGGTAGCGCTCGGCATGTGCTCGTAATTCATCGGCCTTACCTCACGGCCGGCGATCTTCTCGACCGCAAGAATCCCTTCCGCCGAACCCACATGGGCCAGTTGTTGCGATGGAACGATGTCACCGATGGCGAACACGTTACTCGCAGACGTCTCCATGAAGCCGTTGACCGGAACAAAGCCCCTTTCCGTTTCGATACCGATCCGCTCCAATCCGATCCCTTCGGTGCGCGGCTTCCGGCCGACGGCGACGAGAAGCTTCTCCACGGTGCGGACTCCCGTCTTCCCGTCAGGTGCGGTGAAGGTGATGGTCACCGCGTTTCCTTCGTTCTTGACGGATTCCACTCTTGTTCCGGTAAGCGTCTCGATGCCCCGCTTCTTGAATGACTTTGCCAACTCGTCGGAGATCTCCTCGTCCTCCAACGGCAAGATGCGCGGCAACATCTCGAGCAGCGTGACATCGGTGCCGAAGCTGGCGAACATCGATGCGAACTCGACCCCCACCGCCCCAGCGCCGATAACCGCGAGCGACTTCGGCTGTGCAGGTAACGACAAGATTTCATTATTGGTAAGAATGTTTTGGCCGTCGATCTCGATGCCCGGGAGACTCCGGGGCTCGGATCCGGTCGCAATAACAATGTTGCGTGCGTATACGGCCTGGACGCCGTCGTCTCCTTTGATCTCGACCTTGCCGGCGCCGGCGATGACGCCAAACCCCTTGACCGTCTCGACCTTGTTCTTTTTTAGGAGGAAACCGACTCCCCCAGAGAGCCTCTTGACGACCCTTTCTTTGCGTTTCTGGAGCGCCGCCCAATCGAGGCGGACATTCTCCACAACCACACCGAAATCACGTGCGTGCTTGAGCTGGTCCAGAAGGTCCGCGGTATGAAGGAGCGCCTTGGTAGGTATGCAGCCCACGTGGAGGCAGGTGCCTCCGAAGACACCGTCTTTCTCCACAACCATCGTTTTGAGCCCCAGCTGGCCGGCCCGAATCGCAGCCACATAGCCACCAGGACCGCTTCCGATCACCACCACGTCAAATACGGTTTCTTGCGCCATGCTACGCGTCCTTATCTTAGTGCTCGCTCTTCAATCAATGGCGCGGGGCCCCACCCCCACGCCTCATGCTCCGTGGCTCCGCGACTGAGCATGGGCTCAAGGCTGTGCTCGCCCGGGTCACGACCCTGACGCAATCGTCCGCATTCGGGCTGCTTCGAGGGAATCAGATGTCCGGGTATCACTTCGAAGCTACTCACCCCCGGGATAATTCCCTTGCCGTGCCATTTCGTCCGCAATTCCTCCCGGCCGGCGTCCCTCACGGGCTGCTGTGTCTCTCCTGCCCGCCTACGGTTCATTTCGTTTTTTATTCTTCTTAGAGTGGACTTTTTTTCACCCTGGAACGCCCGGGACCCCGAGTCCCTCCAACGACTTGACAGGGCTGATCTTTTGGCGTCCGGCCGGCAGTTTACCCCCGGCCGACGGCTCCAGGCAATAGAAAAGGGCGGGCTCGCTCGGTAATCAAGAAATCCATTGCACCGGCCGGCCCCTGTGATAAACTACCACTTAGCCTGTCCGTGGCATCTACACCGTTTTGCTGGGCTTATACGCCTCACTCACTTCTAAGACCAGACTGGAGCCGGACAGGAATAGACCTCGAAGTGATACCAGCGCTTCCATCCTTCGAAGTTGCCCGAGAAACAGCGGTCGACGGACCCGAAATAAGTGAAATCATGAGGACCTATAAGAACTTCGTTGGGGGTAAGTTTGTGCTCTCCGAGAGCACGAAAAAAATCCCCAATGAAAACCCTTCCGACACGACCGACGTGCTCGGAGAGGTGGTCCTCTCTACGCGTGAGGAGGGGCGTCGAGCCATCGAAGTGGCGGCCGAAGCCTATCCGGAATGGCGGGCGACCTCGGCTCCGGTTCGCGGAAGGATGGTATCGCGTGCCGGCCAGATTCTCCGGGACGACAAAGACTCGATGGCCGAGCTCATTTGCCGAGAAGAAGGCAAGACGGTGGGGGAAGCGGGAGGAGAGATCCTGCGCTCCATCAACGTGCTGGAGTTCAATGGCAGTCAAGCCACCCGGATGAGCGGTGAGACCATTCCCTCGGAGCTTCCGAACAATCTCGTTTACACCATGCGTCAGCCACTTGGGGTCGTGGGAACTATCACGCCCTGGAACTTCCCGTTAGCCATCCCGGCCTGGAAGATCGCCCCAGCCCTGGTGGCGGGCAACACCGTGGTCTTCAAACCCGCCAGTTTGACGGTCGCGACGGCGACGCGATTGGTGGAGATCTTCGCCGAGGCTGGAATCCCTCCCGGCGTTCTGAATATGGTCATCGGGTCAGGGAGCGAGGTCGGCGACGAAATCGTTGTGAACCCGGCCGTCCGCGCCGTGTCGTTCACGGGCTCGAATCCGGTGGGCGTGAAGCTTTATGAGCAAGGCAGCCGGCGCGGACTACGCGTCCAGTGCGAGATGGGCGGAAAGAACCCGATCGTCGTGCTCGAGGACGCTGACCTAGACCTAGCCGTTGCCTGCGCTGCCAGCGGGGCCTTTGGCTCCTCCGGCCAGCGCTGTACTGCTACGAGTCGCGCGGTGGTCGTCGAGGAGATTGCCGACGCCTTCGTCGAAAAGCTCGTGGAGACAACGAAATCCCTTCGTGTCGGCCGCGGCGACGATGCCACGACCGGCGTCGGACCCTTGGTGGACAAGCATCAGTATGATTCCGTACTCGGCTACATCCGTATGGGGCGCGAAGAAGGCGCCGAGCTCGCATACGGCGGAGGCAAGGCCAGCGGACCTGGCCTGGAGAACGGTTTCTTCGTCGAGCCCACCATCTTCGACAAGACGACCCCCAACATGAGGATCATCCAGGAAGAAATCTTCGGACCGGTGCTCTCTATTCAGCGAGTACGGAACTTCGATGAAGCCATTGAGGTGGCGAATTCGGTTCCCTTCGGTTTGGCGTCCGCGATCTTCACCAATGACACTTCAAAGAGTCTCCGTTTCGTGGACGCAATCGAAACGGGCATCACCCACGTCAATTCTTCCACCACGGGTGGCGAGGCCCAGGTACCGTTCGGCGGTATCAAGGCCACTGGAATCGGCGATCGAGAGCAGGGTTCTACCACACTTGATTTCTACACCGAGGTCAAGGTGGTTTACGTTGACTATACCGGTACCAAGCGTACCGGCCATTTGTATTGAGGTTGGATTGGGAAGCAGGCGAGAATTAAAGAAACCGAAACCGCGGATCGCGTCGAGTCGAACGGGATCTAAGTCGAAAACCAAGTCCGCGACGGCCCTACGGCGAACCCGCACCAAGGTTGTACGCCCGAAGCATTTGAAGGCCGTCCAGGCGGTGAAGAGCGCGCCCAAGAGCGTACCGACTCCGCCCCCAAAGCTTGTGCCCGTCCCCTTCCCGGAGGGGTTTCGTCCCCAGAAGGCACCAGAGTCGAACGAGAGATCGGCCCATCTGGAGAAGCTCAAGCAGCTTTTCGAGGGCGCGCCTATCAGCCGTTCGCTGGGAATGACGCTCGGGTATTGCGAAAATGGCGTAGCCCGTGTCCGTTTGGGATTCCGCAAGGAGTTCGAAGAGGGCCACGGCGTCATACACGGTGGATTGATCGGTCTTCTGGCCGATACGGCCGGCAATTTCGCGGTCGGCTCGGTGTCCCCGGGCTCCACCGTCAAAACGGTCGAGTTCAAGATGAGCCTCCTGGCGGGGGTTCAGGGCGACCTCCTGGCCATCGGCGAAGTCGTCCGCAAGGGAAGAACGCTAGCAACTTGCCGGCTGGAAGTCGTGGAAGGAAACGATCGCGTCGTAGCGATCGGCTTGGCCACGTACGCACTCCAAGCGGTATAGAAGCACCGACCCCAGCGGAGATTGGAACGCCCCTAGTGTCCTAGGGATGCTCCAGTGTACTCACGAAGTCCCACATCTCTTCGAACAGTGTTTCTTTGTGTTCCGTCAACCGGTGATCTCCATCGGCGATGAGTGTGAGCTTCGAGACCTCCACCTTCTGAGTGAAGTTCTTGGAAAGTCGGTAAGGGACCGTTTCGTCCTGAGTGCCGTGCAGGATGAGAGTCGGAGTCTTTAGCTTCCTCACCAACGTCGCAATGGGATAGCGCGCTTCGTCTTCGACGAATCCATAAGCCAAGTCGAACTCCGCGTACTCGGTAACCAAATGGGTCTTACCCTCCTCACGCCACTTTTGTGCCTTGCCACGCCCGAGGGACAAGAGGAGTCGCCCGGCCATTTCGAAGGCGGGAGCCACCACCAGATTCGCGGCGATCTTCCCTGGGTTGAGCGCCGAGTACCAAAGCGCGGTGAGCCCGCCCATCGAGGACCCGACAAGGCACACTGAAGCGAATGGACCTTCTTGTCCAACGAAACGAAGTCCCCTCTCGACATCGTGCAAGTTCCGGCTCAAAGACAAGCCGAGGAGCTCGCCTTCCGAGTCGCCGTGTCCCGTGAGGTCCAGGCTGGCGAATGCCTCTCCTCGCCGCGCCACCTGACGGGCGAAATACAGGGCCTTCTCACCTCGTCGATGGGAGTTGAGGCCGTGGACGAAGAACCAGAGCCGAGAGGACTTGCTGACCGCGGGAACGAAATCAAAGGCGAGCTTCGCCTCATCGTCCCTCTCGGGTTCGACCCATCGCGGCGGGCTTTCTTTCATTACCGGTTCAACTTCCACTTAGGCTCCTCTGGGCTCACGCGTTCGCAGTAGCTAGTGTATCTGTACTATGGATACGGCACCGGGCACACGGAAAAAGAACAGGATAACCCATTGTAACGTGCGCGCTTGGCGGCGGTCAACGATCCTCGACTCGACGTCGAAACTCTTGCCCACTCCTTGACGTTCGAGGCCGCTATGGGCTCGAGATTTACGAGGCGACGGTCGCCGAAGCGCTGCAAGGAGCGCCGATTACTACGGCACCGTATCTCCTGAGCAAGTCGGGGAGTATCTCGAGAAGTTGGTGTCTTCGGGGCTGGTGGCGATGAACGGTGTGGGTACCGATTAGCGAGCGGCCAACGCCTATCGGATCGGCTTCGCAAGCTAAGGCTGAGGCGGAGCGGTGGGTGGTGCTTTATCTTTCCGGCGGCTCCACCATGCAATGATCCCCGGCAGGAGGACGAGGAGCAGGAGCCACCGGGAATGCTGCATTAAGGTCCTACCGAAGCGCACGGCGCTCATTTTCACGTACTCCTGAGCTTCGGCGTCGTTGGCATGTTCGGCGATGGCGTAGCCCCCTAGCGCGTACTCTTTCGCGAAGGCCGCACCGCCCAGAGCGCACTCCCAACCAATGGCCATACCACCCATGGCGAGGTAACCGAGCGCGAGCCCCCCGATGGCGTAGCCTCCTATCGAGACGCCCGCGAGCGAGATCAAACCGAGACCGAACCCACCCAGCGTGATCCCACCGAAGGCGACCCCCCCGACGGCGACGACACCGAAGGCGATGTCCCCGAAGGCGATCCAACCTCGCGCCACACCGCGCCGCACACGCCCGTCCACCATCTCTCCGGTACTCACATGGACAAGGGGCAGACCGAGGATCGAGGCACTCGAGCGGTATTGCATCGGTTCTTTTCTACGCCTTCATATCATAGCGGTTGCTTCTAGCCCAAAGTCTTGCGCGCCCGTCGAAAGACGCGGTGAAACATGGCTCGGGTGAGCCTCCCGGTGAAAGTGTTTTGTTGGCTCGGATGATAACTACCGAGGAGCAAGAGGCCGCCTTCCAGTGTGGTTGCGCTACCGTGACCGAACTGCGGCCGCGGCTTCCCCGTCGGATGCCCCGCCTCTTGCCAGGCACCGAGAAACGCGTCGAAACCGATACGGCCGAGCGCGATGACCACCTGCACTCGAGTGAGCAGAGCGAGCTCCGCGACCAGGTAGGGTCGGCAACGGTTGAACTCTTCTCGCGTGGGTTTGTTGCCCGGAGGCGCACATCGTGCCGCCGCGCTGATGAAGGTGTCTTGTAGCTCGAGCCCATCGTTCCGGTCGACCGAGCTCGCTTGATTCGCAAAACCGAATCGATGCAGGGCCTCATAGAGCCAGTCGCCACTTCTATCGCCGGTGAACATCCTTCCGGTCCGATTCGCCCCGTGGGCCGCTGGAGCCAGTCCGACTATGAGAAGCCGGGCGCGCGCATCTCCGAAGCTGGGCACCGGCCTGCCCCAGTACTCCTGGGTGGCGAAACGGCGCGTCTTGACACCCGCAATGTGCTCCCGGTGATCCACCAGTCGAGGGCAAAGTCGGCAACCGATGATCTTTCGTTCCAGCTCGGCGAGAGACTCTTCCTTCATAAACCTGCGTTATCTTAACGCCGGGCAACGGCCAGTTGAAGTGGGAAGGCATTTTAGGCGAAGCTCGCTAAGGCAGATGAGTGAATCGTCCGATAAATGGAGCGAAGACGACTCGGCGCTTTACCGAGAGCTCGCCTCGGTCGCCGTTCCCGCACGTGAGGATCAAATCGCAACCGTCTTGACGCTCTTGCCGTTCGCACCTGACGACGCATTCCGTGCGGTGGAGATCGGCTCGGGGCCGGGAACTTTGAGTTACGCGATACTCGATTGCTTCCCCGTGGCAACGGTGGTTGCGCTCGACGGCTCGGAAAGCATGAGAGCTCACGCCAGGACCCGGCTGAGCTCTTTCGGTGACCGGTTCTCGGTCCAAGCGTTCGAGCTCGGCGCAACCGAGTGGCATCGTTATCTGGACTCCGCGGACGCGGTCGTCTCTTCTCTGTGCATCCATCACCTTTCTGGAGAAGGCAAGCGGCGATCTTTACACGTCAATCTTTCAGAGAATCTCGTCGCGAGGAGCGCTCGTAATCGCCGACCTCGTGGAACCTCAACTACCTCAGGGGCGTGAGGTCTTCGCAGCGGGCTGGGATCGTGCTGCGAAGCAGCGGGCCGATGGGCGCTCTGGAACACTCTTCGAGCGCTTCGTGAAGGAAGAGTGGAACTATTATCGTTTCCCCGATCCGAGTGACCGCCCCTCGCCCCTGATCGACCAACTGGTCTGGTTGAAGGAAGCGGGATTCGAGGTGGTCGATTGCTTCTGGGTCCAGGCCGGCCATGCCATTTTCGGCGGCTACAAGTCGCCTCCCCCTACGGACGCCCTCCGATTTTCCGATGCACTCCAATCTGCGCAAAAGGCTTCTAACAAAACAACTTAACCGCCGTCGACCCGGCGTCACAACCTGGGGTCCACAACCTGGGGTCAGATCCGGTTTTGTCGCAGAGGTCGGATCCGAAATTGTGCAGGCACAGCACTACGTGCGTGGGGGCGCTAGAATACGGCGGTGCTATCAATCAACGTGGCCAGGCGCCGGATCTGACCCCCTGTTATGTGCGTTTGGAGCGCCATTTGCGTTTTCGTCTTCAGGTGCTTAATCTGGTGGCAGGTAATCAGCGCGCCCCAAAGGTCGGGCCCAACCCGCCTCTAACTGTTCTCTTTCAGGAGAAGAAGTCTCGTGGATCTCGTGGGTCAATTACTGGGGTCGTATCGCCTCCAGGCGCTGATCGGTCAAGGCGGCACCGCGGAGGTCTATTCCGCTCAGCACCCCTCTTTACACCGGCAGGTCGCGGTCAAGGTTCTGGCCAAGGAAATCAGCGAAGACCCCGACTGGGTGCGAAGATTTCGCCAAGAAGTGACCCTTTTGGGGCGGCTCGACCATCCGAACATCCTCCCGATTTACGACACCGGAGAGTTCGACGGGCGCCCGTTCTTCGTCATGAAGTATGTCGAGAACAGCGAGACGCTGCGCCAGCAACTCAACGGCACTCCGTGGCCGCTCGACCGTGCGATCGGGGTACTACCGCAGGTTGCGGAGGCGCTGCATGCGGCACATGAAGCCGGCGTCGTACACCGGGACGTCAAACCCTCGAACATCCTAGTGACGCCGGACCTACAGTGCCTGGTTTTCGATTTCGGGATTGCGAAACCCTTAGAGCGCCGGGATCCTGTGACCGGAAAGGGCCTCATTATCGGCACCCCGGAGTACATGTCGCCTGAGCAGTGCCAGGGGGGCGCAATCGATCACCGCACCGATATCTACTCATTGGGTATCTTGGCCTACGAGTTGTTCACCGGTGACGTTCCCTTCACCGGGGAGACCGCGGTCAGCATTCTGATGAGACACGTCACCGAGCCTCTACCCGTCCCGAGCAAGGAGCTAGCCCTACCGCCGGCTCTCATTCGTGTCCTCGAACGCGCAACGGCTTCGTCCCCCGACGATCGCTACACCTCTGCTCGAGAGATGGGTCGGGCCATCCTCCGCGCGGCGGAAGGCTCTCCGACCGTCACCGTCCGCTCGCAGGCACTCGGAGAAACCATGTCCCGGTGGCGGCGACGCGCCCCTCGGATCAGCGGCCGTGCCGCTCTTTTTTTCTTCTCCGCCGTTGCGCTGGGGGTTGCGGGGACGATCGTGGTTGAAAGCCGATTACCCGCCGCGGCCCACCCACCGCCGACGAGACAGACCCAGGCTCAGTCCGGCGCCGATCTTTCGGGAAGGCAGGCGGCCCCCGACGAGGGTCGCCAACCTACAGAGAAACCCTTCATCCCTCCGCGCGAGAATCGGGTCTTCAACAAGAGTGGCGAGACTAGCGTCGGGCCGAACGAAAGCAACCGAGAAAGCGAAAGGGAGCGCCGCACCGGTGTCGGCGCCCCGGTTTTCAAGCCTGCCGCCACGAACACAGTGGATCTCGAGCCACCGCGACGATGGGAAGGCTTCCTCACCGACAGCAACTGCACCGAAAAGGGAGGGCAGCAAGGCGAGCTACACGTGAGATGCGCCGAACGCTGCATTCGCGAAGGCGCGCAACCGATGCTCTACTCTCGCGGAAAACTCTACCGGATTGAAGGATTCTCAAACATCACAGTCAGTCGTGGAGAACCGATATCCTTCAAGGGTTGGTTGAATTCCCAAACCAACGCCATTACGGCAGCTCCCGATCAGTAAAGACTAAAACGCGAGCTCCGCCTGCAGCCCGACCAGATTCGGACGACTCTGGTTTCTAAACCCAAGCTCCAACGTCAATTTGAAGTTGGAGTGGATCCACACCATGACCCCCGGGAACACACCGACAAAAGTCTCGTTGGGCAACGCCGTTTGGCCGGGCGGCCGGTTTACGAGATCGATCCGGGTGGAGAGGTTCAGGAAATCACGGACGAAGTAGTTTGACTGCAGGAATCCGCCGGTGAAGCCGAGAGTCTCGCCGCTTCCATCGGGGTTCGCCGCATCGGCGACGGAGTTGGTGTTACGGCCGTACGTGAATACGCCATATAGATTCCAATCACCGAAGTAAAAGGAGCCGTCTAAACCAAGCCTCAGCAGATCGCTCTCCCAAACGAGAACCTGATTCGGAATTTCGCGAGCCAGAGTATTGCTGGCAAGGTACGCAAACAGCCCGGCCCGATTTTCGCCGAAATAGTGAGCGAAACGACCATAGGCGGCGGGATCGAACCCTTCATTTACACCAGCGAATTCCTCCGCGCTCCGGGTGTCGACCAGGCTCACCGACCAGTGAGTCTCGTCGTCGAGGAAGCCGCCGACTTCGGCTCCGTCGTGATGCTCGCCGATGTTATCGACCTCGAAGCCGGTGTTCGCGAAATAGATGTCGTATCCGAAAAGGTTGGGCGTCCGAGCCTGCGAAAAGGGCAGATCGAGCTCTATCCTCCCTCCTCGGACATAAAGATCCTCCGGTAGGATATCGACGCGTAGCCAGGCGTTGTCCATCCCCACACGACGGAAGCCGTCTCCGTCCACCGTCCAGTTGTAGTCGAACCAATAGGCGACGTGGGAACCGATGCTGCCGGCGCTGATCACGTCGATGAAACCCTCGGTCGTTGCGTCCCCATCTTCGACGAACGTCTGATTCACCCCGGCCCGCAAACTGACCGGCACCGACTTCAGCCACTCGTTGACGGGATTCGTTTCGTCCTCCAGCCGGAAACCACGGTCGCGGAACCGCTGGCCGATCGGACTCAACTGGGGGTACCCGTCGTGGCAAAAGTGACAGGGGACATCGTATTGACGAGTAAAGGCGGGTATCGCGCCGACGGGCGGAGCTACCGACGAAGCCACGAGAACCAGCAGCACCATCCGAAGAATGGCCCAGTGGTTCCTGGTTGGAAGGATGACATCCCCTCCCGCGGAGGCCGTGCTCCGCCACTGCAATTTTCTTTGTCTATTCACGCGATCCTTCTCAAAAGAAGGAGGTTGTTAGGTTAGTTTGGACTGGAAACCATCCTATGATTATAGCAGGTCGCTCTCGAAAAAAGGGGCACCGGGGACCCTATGTGCCGGGCGCGTTTGCAGAACCGGCCCTGCTGAGACACAATCCCGCCAACCGGAGGGTGCCAATGAGTTTATTGAAAATCGCGAGTGTCCCCGCAGGTACTGTGTCCCCCCAATCGGCAGTTACCGAGGCCGTCCAGCGGATGAACGACAAAAGGGTGGGCGCGGTGGCCGTGGTCGAGAACGACGAGCTCGTGGGAATATTCACGGAACGGGACGTCATGATCCGCGTCGTCCTAGCGGGCAAAGACCCCAAGACAACCACCATGTCGGACGTCATGACACGGGATGTCGAGACGGCGCCGGCAGACATGCCCTATGGCGATTGTTTGCGCCTCATGGTGGAGCGACATTTCCGGCATCTGCCAATCATCGACTCCGACAACCACGTCCTTGGGGTACTATCCGTTCGGGATATGCTCCAGCACGCGGTCGACGATCTGAGTACCCAGCTCGATTCGATGGTTAAGTACTTTAGCGCCGACGGCCCGGGAGGTTAGCGACGAGATAAACACGATCCGCTCGAAGCCACACCCTTCCACCGCCCCGCCTCGTTTTGCACGATGGTTTTGCCCAATTGGAGGTTCGCTTGAAGAGCCACACTATCCATCTCACCATGAATGTTCCGGCCCGCATGGACTTCGTCAACATCACAAGAGATGTCGAGAAGGCGGTCATCGAGAGCGGCGTTCAGGAAGGTCTATGCTTGGTCAACGCCATGCATATCACGGCGTCGGTTTTCATCAATGACGACGAGCCCGGCCTGCACGAAGATTACAAACGTTGGCTCGAGTGGCTTGCTCCTTTCGACGCGAGCCCCGAGAAGTACCATCACAACCGTACCGGCGAGGACAACGGCGATGCTCACCACAAGCGTCAAGTCATGGGCCGAGAAGTCGTGGTGGCCGTCACCCACGGCAAGCTCGACTTCGGCCCGTGGGAACAGATCTTCTACGGCGAGTTCGATGGCCGCCGACCGAAGCGGCTCCTCGTCAAGATCATCGGCGAGTGAGGTGTAAACACGGTAAAACCGGGGTACATAGGTTACAGGTGTCCGGGCACATGGGTGACACTTTCTCCATCCCTAAAGGAGGAGGATGGATGCCCTGGCTGGAGACCAACCCTATGCTCGAAAGACGTCACTTTATCCACGATTTTAGCAGCGAACACTGGACGATGACGGAGCTGTGCCTCCGCTACAGTATCAGCCGGAACACCGGCTACAAGTGGCTTAATCGGTACCGCCAGAGCGGAGCCAGCGGGCTCCACGACCACAGTAGGGCACCGCGCTCGTGTCCCCATCAGACTCCGGACGAGCTCGTGGAATTGATTCTGGAGGAGAACCGTCGCTATGGATGGGGCGCCCGAAAGGTGCTGAAACGACTCCGGAAGCGTTTTCCGGACCGGGCCTGGCCCGCCCGCAGCACGGTCTTCGACATTCTCGAGCGGCATGGCCGCGTCCGCTCTCGGCGGCACCACCGACGATGGAAACATCCCGGCGCCGCTCCCTTCAACACCACCGCACCCAACCAGATTTGGACCGTCGATTTCAAGGGCCAGTTCCGTATGCGCAACGGCCTCTACTGCTACCCCTTGACCATCGTCGACCACTTCAGCCGCTATCTGCTCTGCTGCTACGGACTCCCCGACGTGCGCGGAAAAGCTGTCAAGAGCCAGTTCCTGTCCTTGTTTCGTCAACATGGACTTCCCGATGCCATCCGCAGTGACAACGGCTCCCCGTTTGCCTCCACAGGTATTCACGGCCTCAGTCGGTTGAACGTTTGGTGGCTCCAGCTCGGGATCACCCATCAGAGAATCAATCCAGGCAATCCTCAGCAGAATGGTGCTCATGAACGCATGCACAGAACTCTCAAAGCGCGCGCCACCAAACCACCCGCTGCCAATTTCAACATCCAGCAGCGCGTGTTTAACGACTTCCGCAAAACCTACAACGACATTCGACCTCACGAGGCTATCGATGACGAAACACCCGCTTCACGTTGGACTCCATCAACACGCCTCTATCCAGAACAGATCACACCACCTGAGTATCCCGGCCATGTTGAAGTCCGACGCGTCAGCAACGCCGGTACCTTCCGACTCCACTCAGGGCAACATTTCCTCTCACAGGCGCTCAACGGCGAATACATCGCGCTCGAGGAAGTACAAGACGCCATCTGGAACATCCTCTACTACGACACTCTACTCGGACGTTTCGACGAACGAAACAAAACCATCACCGGGGCACCCTCTCTCCGTGGAAAGTGTTAACCATGTCCCCGGACGTTCTGTTAGCTATGTTCCCGGTTGCTCACACAAAGGGCGCACGACCCTCGGCCGTGCGCCCTCTTTCGATTTGTAGTTGGCTGGGCTGCTACCTCAAGCCTTGCGTAGCTGCTTTACGGCGAGTACCACTAGAACCAACGCCAGGAGCAACAGGCCGATCATAAGCCCCGGGCTCATGCCGCCGCCGGAATCCATAGCGGCCGCCTCCGCGGTTTCCGCAGACTCCACCATTTCCTCGACGGGGTCGTCCGACGACTCATCCTCGCCCCCCATGGACTCGACCATTCCCCCGGCCGCTTCCGTCACCGCCTCGGCGGCTTGGGTCACCGCCTCCGCGACATCGGCGGGTGCATCGCTATCCTCCACGGTGAGGGTTGCCACATCTTCCTCTGCGATGTCCTGAGGCGCCCCGACGGTGCGAAGTCTCACGCTAGTGAGCTGATGGCCCGCACGAAGCTCGCGCACCGTGATCTCTTGGCCTTCGTGGTTGAACTTGAAGTCATAAGGCACGACGTACGTCCTGACGCCCTCGCCCTCGACCCGCACCACGACGGTATTGTTGAGTACGCGCAACACCTCACCCTTTTTGATCTCGACGACTGTTGTGTCTTGCGCTGCGACGGTGTGGGTGAAACCCACCACTAGTACAATCACTAGTGCCGCAGCGAAACTTGCTGTTTTTTTCATTGCTTCCTCCTATAGAAACCCATGTGTGAATATACCAGTCGTGACGTCGATGCAAGTGCGGAGGGTTCGCGGCTAACGCAAGGACCGTGCGACTTTCCCATCAGGGTCTGATGTGCTAGCTTCACCGCGTCATTTCTCAATACTCTCGTTTCGACAGCGTGAACCTTTGGTTGCCGTGAAAAAGAAGGGAGTTCCAATAGGTCCTGCGGCACTGGTGTGCCTGCTCCTCTTCGCCGCGTCGAGCTGTTCGCCGCGTCGCGGAACGATCGTCGTCACACCCGACACGAAACGGGAAGCGATCGCCGGCAAGCTTGCCGCTCTTCTTCACGAGGTAAGAGGCTTCGAGCTCCGGCTCATCGAAGGCGAAGGCTCGGTCCGTAATCTTGATTTGCTCCGCCGGGGGGAGGCAGACCTAGCCATCGTCGAGAACAGCGTGCCCTTCGAACGAGGTATCCGCACCGTCGTCCCGCTTTACCCGAGTGTGCTTCATATCCTGCACAGAAAAGGTGAGAACCCGCAGAACTTCCGAGAGCTGGTGCAGGGCAAGCGTGTGTACGTCGGTGCCCGGGGTGGATTGTCGGAGTGGATCGTAGAGCTCATTCGTCGCAACGCCGACATTTCGTCGGAGGCCTTCACCATCGTCGACGATGTCGATGAGGATAACCCCGACGTCATCATTGTCTTCGCCATGCTCGATCCCGGGTTCTCCGACGAGATTGCGGACGGCTACGAGTTCTACAGCATCGATCGGGCCGAGGATCTCGGGCGAGGCGCTACGACCGACGGCCTGTCCATTCTCTTCCCGCACTTGAAACCCTTCATCATTCCGAGAAGATTCTACGGCGAGGGCAATCCGGAACCGGTGGTCACGGTGAGCGTGGACAACTTCTTGGTCGCGCGCGCCAGTATTCCTGACGTCGAGATCTACGATTTGACGAAGACGATCCTAGAGCACAAGCAAGAGCTAGCTACCGTCAGCCGCGTCGTGGCCAGTGCCGTCACCGGCGACTTCGATGAGAACGCGCTGACTTTCCCTCTCCACCCTGGTGCGCGGAAATACCTCGACCGAAACGAACCCGGGCTCTTGGAGCGTTACGCCGAACTGGCCGGGGTCTCGTTCACGGTGTTCCTCGCAGGCGCCAGTGGGCTCATCGCTTTGGCGCGGTGGAGAAGGCGCCGCAAGAAAGATCGCATCGACGTCTATTACGCGGCGGTGATCGAGCAACGGGCTGCCGGGTTGCAGGCCGAGTCCCCACCGGCACTCGACACCGCGGCCGCCAAGATACGGAAGTTGCAGGACGAAGCCTTCGAACTTCTCATCAACGAGCGGCTGGCCGCCGACGAGAGCTTTCGGATATTCGTGACTCTAGCGCAGGATGCGAAAGAAGAGCTCAGGCAGCATAGGGATACACTAGCCCGGGGCGAGCACTAACGTCTTCTCTTAAGGCTCGATGAGGCTCGGAAGGGTCTTCGCGTGCTCGATCCAGCGTGCGACCGTTCCCGAGCTCGGGACAGTTCGGGTTCGAGCGTCCCGAGCATTCACCTCCGCCATCCGCGACGCCAGCTTTTCGGCGTCTTCACCAGCGAGATCCTGTACCGACGGAACACCGGAGGCCTCCAGAAGCTCGGAGAACTGGACCCGAACTCCGGCGACTCGCATGAGATCGGCCATCCTCGTCCATTGAGTGATGGCTTCGTCGTCGACACTAATGCTTCCGGCGATCGACTTTCTCTCCCCGGCGGTTCGACCTCGGTCGACAAGGTCTTGAGTCGTCTCGATTCCCATGTCCCGGAGTCTCTTGCCGAAAGCAGGCCCGATGCCCTCGATGTCCTCGATGGCGTAGGTGGTCGACGCGTCTTCCACGTCCTCAGCCGTTTGCCCGGACACATTGCCGCGCAGAAACCAACCCAGCACGAAGCCAATGGCCGCGGCCACTAGAAGACAAATCAGCATCTGCGTGATCAAGTACGTCATGGTTAGTTCCCTCTTACGATGAACTCGATACGCCGATTCTTCGCTTGACCGGCGGCGTTCTCATTGTCCGCGGCGGGCCGCGTCTCCCCGTAACCGACCGCCGACAACCGCTCCTGGGCCACGCCACTGCCGGCCAGGTATGCAGTCACCGCTTCGGCCCGAGCCTGGCTGAGGCGCAGATTGAAATCGGCGCCCCCGCGGGAATCGGCATGGCCCGCCACTTCGATGCGTGCGCCCGGACATCGATTCGCCAACGCCACGAGCTCGTCGAGCAACGTGAATCTGTCGGCGTGGATTTCCGCGCTCGCCGTTGCGAAAAGGATTGTTCGGTCCGCCAGCAGCTCGTTGAAGAGGTTTTGGCAAGAAACGGCGTCCACGACGGGTGCCTCGGTCGGCGCCTCCGGCTCGGCGACGCCGATCCGGTCCTCTACCTTGCGAACACCCCAGACCCCACCCGCCAGGGCCACCGCTCCGCTTTGTGCCTCATCGCTCGGCGCCGCGCCCTCCAGCACGACATCGCGACCGTCGACGCCAACAACGGCCCAATCCATCGACGCTTCTGTGAGCCCGTCGCCGACTCGTGCACGGATGTCTTCTTCAATGGCCGGCGCGCGAGAGGCAATGCACAGCCAGGAAAGGAGAACGAGCGCTATCAGACCAAGCGAAACTGTAAGTGCTTTCTTCATGAAGACTCCGGAGTAGCAGCGACCTCCTTCCTAAAGTAGGTGGGGGGGGATGTCAAGCACTTTCGCATTAGAAGGGCATACGGACGTCAGGTTGACAGCGTCATTCGGCGAGTGCTATAGAACCGCCCACCATGTACAAACGAATCGCCCTTTTTTTGTTTCTAACTTTCGCCGCTCAAACAGGCGCGGCTCAGATGTCGACCGAGCTGAAGCCCGAAACCCTTAAGGCCTTCAAGATGTATGTGGCCAAGGTCGAGTCCGAGCTCGACAAGAGAGACGACGGGCGCAAGAAGTTCCTATGGCTGGACGAGCATCCGGCCGAGCGCAAGGCAGCGCTCCAAGGCGAAGTCGCGGTGCACCAGTTTGGAGACGACATCATCGAAGTCAAGAACGGCCTGATTCACCACTGGCTGGGCGCGGCATTCATGCCGGGCGTTACCCTAGATGAAGCCACTAACCTGCTCACTGACGCCCAGAGACATGTGGACTACTACCCCGAGGTCGTCGAGTCAGAGGTGCTCTCGCGAGACGGTGACGTCGTTCATCAGCGGTTGAGGACGTCGGTGACGAAGGTCTTGACGGTCGTGCTCGACATGGAGCTCGAGGCAAATCACCAGCGGCTGAATGACGAGCGCCACACCATCCGCTCCTATTCGATCCGAGTCTCGGAAGTGACGGACCATGGAACGAAAGACGAGGAGGTCCTTCCCGATGGCGAGGGCACCGGCTTCATGTGGCGGCTCAACTCCTATTGGCGGCTGGAAGCGGTGGACGGCGGCGTCCTCACCGAGTTGGAAACCGTGTCCCTGAGCCGAGGGATCCCGTTCGGGTTGGGAATGATCGTCAAGCCTTTCGTAGTAGAGGTGCCCCAGGAGTCCTTGGTCTCCACGCTGACGTCCACGCGAAACGCGCTGGCGAAATAGCCCCGTATTTTCTGTCTGAAAAACCGGTATTTCTACGGGTTCAATTTCCTGCCTCCCTTCTATATAAAGGTCGCTTGGAACGGGGTGAGCCCGCGCTTCATGCCCGGCCACCGGTCAACTGAAAATCAAGAACTCGGGAGAAATCGAATGAAACTGAATCCCCTCTCAACTCTTGTGCTTTCGCTACTCCTAGTGGCGATAGCGCTTCCGCTCGCGGCCCAGAAAGAAGAGCCGCGCCATATTCTCATCACCAATGTCGATGTCTTCGACGGGTTCGCCGACAGCCTCCAGCAAGACCGGAACGTGCTCGTCGAAGGCAATATGGTCAAGCAGGTCTCGTCGAGCGCAATCTCGGCGCCGGGTGCCACGGTGATCGACGGCACCGGCAAGGTGATGACCCCGGGCCTGATCGACATGCATCAGCACGTCATGCTCTTTCTGCCGGAGGGAACGGCGAGCTATCAGACTCGCTGGGACGACGCCGCGGGCGGCGCAATGGCCGTGCAGGGCATGGAAGAGCATCTCCTAATGAAAGGATTCACCACCATCCGTGACATCGCCGGCGATCCGCTGGATCTCGCGAAGGCCATCGACATGGGACTTTTGACCGGACCACGCATCTACTCCTCCGGCGGCGCCATATCGCAAATCGGTGGCCACGGAGACTGGGCCGGTCGGAACGTTCCGCCGGAACTTCTTAACAGCCACATGGATATGACTCAGCGCACACAAAACAGCTGGTCTGTGTCCGGGCCAGATGAAGTAACTCAGGCAGTGCGCCACAACTTCCGGCGTGGAGCAGCCTTCATCAAGGTGATGGGCGGCGGTGGTGTCGCCAGCGAATTCGATCCGCTGGATATCATGGGCATGGCCGCGGACGAGGTAGCGCGAGCTGTGGAGATCGCCGCGGACAATGGTACCTACGTCGCAACCCACGCTTACCATGACGCCTCGTATAATCGGCTCATGGACCTTGGAGTAAAGTCGTTCGAGCACGGCTTCCTGGTCACGGAGCCAACGGTCCAGCGTATGGCATCGATGGGTCAGGACATCGTCTGGAGCTTCCAGTGCGCCGCCAGCGTCGGGACTTTCGGGAGCTACGAGTCGATGCCTGGCTTCTTTACGCACGAGCAGAAGCTGAAGGGGGTCCGGGTTGGTGAGGGTGCCCGCAACGCGGCTGCTCTGATGCAAAAGCATAACGTGTTTACGATCAGTGGTTCGGACTATTTCACGGTCGAGACGCTGCCGCGAGTGAAGGAGTCGATCACCTGCGAAGTCGAACTTGGCTACACGCCGGCCGAGGCACTCAAGCATTGGACCGGTAACGCCGGCATCGTCCTCAAGTGGTCCGGCCCGAAGGACCCATACCCGACCTACGAGCTCGGAACCATCAAGGAAGGCGCCTGGGCCGATCTTCTGCTCTGGGATGCCAACCCGCTAGATGACATCAAAGTGATCCTCGACGAGGAGAACCTCGATCTCGTCATGAAGGACGGCGTGATTTACAAGAACACGATCGGCGCGAAGAGTAGCACCACCGATTGAGCGTCTTGGAACGACCGCGTTTGAAGAGCCTGCTCGCTCTGTTGGTTCTGGCGTTCCTTCTGACTCCTGCGCCGGTTGTCGCCCAAGCGGAATCCGAAGCCGAGTCCGAGAACGACGAGGACCAAGCGTCGAAACCAAAGGATGACGACTCCCGGGAACGAGCCTCTCGTCGGTTCGGCGGCCCCGACCAAGTCGACAACCAGATGGAAGAGGACGAGGCTTCCGTGAGCCGGGTGATCGAAAAGCGTATTCTCGGACCCTACTTCGATTGGAAGAAGGGAGTGCAGGAGAAAATTGGTCTCTCGTTCTCGGTCGATTATTCCGCGGCCTACCTCTCGGCGAGCGGCGAACCCGACGAAGATCAAGCAGGCAGCGGGATCGCGCGCTTCTACGGCTCCTGGGATCTCGTCGGCCGCGAGTCGGGAAACGCCGGCGCATTCGTCTGGAAGATAGAGCATCGCCACAAGTACACCGCGATTCCCCCGAGCGCCTTCGGTTTCAACCTGGGATACATCGGACTCATCGAGCCTCCCTTCAGCGACCAAGAGTTCCGTTGGACCAACTTGTACTGGCGTCAGCGGTGGAAGGAGGGACGAGTCGCCCTGTTCGCGGGGTTTCTAGACGCGACCGACTACTTAGATGTCTACGCCATGGCGAGCCCATGGACCGGGTTTCTCAACTTCGCGTTCAGTACGGGAACGCTCACGATTCCCGTACCCAACGACGCGACTCTCGGGTTCGCTGCCGGCGGCATGATCTCGAAGAGCCTGTTCCTCATCGGCGGCTTGGTCGACCGCAACGCGGATCCCACCGATCCCTTCGATGGATTCGAGACCTTCTTTGACGACAACGAGTACTTCAAGTCCATCGAGCTCGGTTGGACGCCTTCCCAGGATCGCATTTATCTGGACAACGTCCACGTCACGCTGTGGCAGGCCGACGAACGGATGGAGGCCGGCGAGGCAAGCGGCTGGGGCGTCAACTTCTCGTTCACACGCTTCCTGGCGAAAAAGTGGCTACCGTTCATCCGAGCAGGGTATGCAAAGGATGGCGGCAGCCTCATGCAAAAATCGGTGAGCGTTGGTCTGGGCTATCAACCGGTGGCCGGGGCCGATGTCCTTGGGGTCGGGTTCAACTGGGGTGAGCCCAACGAAGACACGTTCGGTACCGGCCGCAGGGACCAGTACACCACCGAGATATTCTACCGATGGCAGTTGTCGCCTCAGCTCGCCATCACCCCCGATTTCCAGCTCCTGGTCCATCCTGCGCTCGACACGAAGGAAGACAAGGCTTGGGTGTTCGGTATTCGCGCGCGGCTGGCTCTTTAAGAGAGGGCCGTCGCGAAAAATCAAATTCATTGCTACCAGGGAGGGCTACTCGTGAATCGTGAGAAGCTGCGCATTGTGACCATTATGTTGATGTTGGCCGGGTTCACCGGCATGGCGAGTGCGGGAGAAGATGTGTTGGTCCTCAAGAACGGCGACCACCTGACGGGGGAGATCAAGAAGCTCGTCGGCGGTGACATCCACATCGACGCCGACTATGGAGAGAACATTTTCATCATCGACTGGGGGGAGGGATTCTCCCAACGGCTCGAGCAGCAAAGCCGAACAAGCGGCGACCAGCACGATTCCCGCGCTTGCCTTCTTCCCAGGTAGTCCGGGATCAAAGAAAAAGTTCCGCAGTGTTCCGGCTCGCTCCTCACCAAGGCGCAGCCGACTTCATAAGGCACGTACATCCATTGGTGCTACTCCCAACCTGTATATATGTGTTTAGTGGAAAACGACGGGTTGCTTAACCCTTGGAACGCCTATGCCCGCGGTGGCCGCCGCGATGCCCTCGGCGAGCTCGGGATAGTGGGACCACGTCCATGGGTTGGTATCGCGCCAAGCTTCGACGAAACCGCCGGCTTCCATTAGCGAATAGACTGGCACCATCGCGTCCGATAGCTCTCTATCGTAAACGGTGAGAAGCTCCGGTTCCTCTTTGCAGAGCAAGTCAAGGGCAAGGGCAACGGGAGCTACTTCTTCAGAAAGAAGTGAGAAAGGAGCTGCGATCGCGAGGTAGACGAAATCCGGTCTTCCCGCCCAGCGCGCGCGTGACTCGAGCGTCCCCGCGAGCCATGCGTTGGGGTCGCGCTCCGGCCAAACTGTCTTGTTAAAGGTGAAGCCAACTTCGGTCTGCGAAACGGACAAGACCCCTTCCGCAGCCTTCAAGATTCGATTCTTGTCTTGGGTGGATATCAATGGTGCCTCCTCCTCAATACGTGGAAGAGCAAGTCACGTGCCAAAAACAAAGATGCGTCGGTTCAGTCATTTAGTCCATTCGGTCCGCTCGGAGCTAACCGATGAGATAGCTCCGGCTATCCCATCGGTGAGCTTTTTGGCAAGGGAGTTGCCTCCAGCGAGTCTTTGCTGCAAGCTATTGGGGCGGGGGTTGATAATCCCGCTTTCCATCATCAAAGTCAAAGGGGTGCGCGCCACAATGAAGGTTCGTGAGTTTCTGGATCCACGTCGTCCATCTGGAATCAGCTTAGTTTTCACACTGTCCCTCGGGGTGGCGTTGGCCGCCTGCGGAGGAAAGAAAGAGGTCGAGGCTCCCTCGCCGACCCCCACATCGCAGGCTGGCAGGACGCCTCAGCGCAGCTCAGAAACCTCACCGCCCACGCCCTCTCAAGAAGTCCAAACGCTCTATCGAGGGCTTGACCAGGTAGACGATGAGTTCGGAACGATCCTCGAGCGGCTATCTGCCGGCGAGACAGTCGGGGACGAGGAGCTCGTCAGGCTCGGGCAGCGTCTCCAGGCGGGCGCTCGCCTGTGCGCGGAGACGGAAGGTTGCGACACCCTCCGATTCCTCGATGTCATGAGCCGCCTCGTTGAGGAACAAAACGTGGCTCTCGTCGACCAGGCTTCGCAACTGGAGACTCTGAGCAAGGAAGTGGACGCGTTCGATGAAGATCTCTCGCTCGAGTCTGGAACTTCTCCCATCGTGAACGCGATGCCGGATCTCGGTGACACCGTGTCCCTACTTCGCGGCAGCGACCTTCGCGAGATGATCCATCTAAACGGACCGGTCAAAGCCGCGCTCGATGACTGGCTCACTTGGAACCGTCCGATGCTAATGAACTCCTACGAGTACTACCAATACCTCAGCGAAAAGATCGCGCCCATCTATGAGGAGGCAGGGCTGCCAGAAGCCTTGCTCTTCGCGATGATCGCCACCGAGACCGGTGGAAGAGCCCATTCCTATTCGCACGCCGGTGCTGCCGGTCTTCTCCAATTCATCCGTTCGACCGGAAAACGCTACGGACTCCGAGAAGTGGATGGCTTCGACATGCGGCTCGATCCCGAGGCCGCTACGCGGGCCAACGTCGCCTACCTCAACGATCAATTCGAAGTCTTGAATGACAATCTCGAGTTGACACTAGCCGCTTACAACGGCGGCGAGTACCGCATGAGGCGCCTGCAACGCCGGTACAAAACGGGCTTTTGGGATCAACAGGTGTATTACCGCGTGCCCAAGGAAACACGTGAGTATGTACCTCGCATTCTCGCGGCAGCGTGGCTCTTTCTTCACCCCGAGGATTACAACCTCGAGTTCCCTGTCTTCGAAAACGAGCTGACCGAGCTCGTCCTTAAAAGGGATGCCTCTCTCGGGGAGCTCACGATTTGCCTAGGTCAGGTCGATAGCCGCAACGGGTGGTTTCGCACCCTTCGAAACCTAAACCCTCGCCTCAGGCCCGGGGAACGGGCCGAAGCCGGCGATATCATCACCCTCCCGAAACTGCTCGAGCCTTACTACGAGGAACGATGTGTTCAGGGACGTTTGGTCGAGGCGGCGTTCGAGCTCCATGAAGCCAACTATCCCTACGGCAAGATGGACGTCTACGTTGTCCGCAAAGGCGACACGTTGGGACGTATCGCCTCCCGTTATCGGTGTGTCACCACTAAAGGGCTCGCCGAGACCAACAATGTGCGCGCCCCCCGATACCTTATTAGAGTGGGACAGCAATTGAGGATCCCCGGCTGCTCGTAAGGGGCACCCCCTGGGTTTTTTCGAAAAAAACTCTCGACAAAACCAAAAATTTCGGCACAATCTGGGCCATCCAATGAATTATTAGCTCCCTAGGCGGGAGCCTATGCGGGGTCTGGGGGTACGCCGATGCCCAAACTGGCCCAGGTTCACAGTAAGCTGCGCCATAAAACCGCTTTCACGCGTCGTCCCGGAGAGGCCGGGACGCGCGGGTCTCCCTGCGTTACCAGTCCGTTTCCCTCGGCCCTCACCCTACCCTCTCCCAGAGGGAGAGGGAATAAAGGAAGGAAGCCAACCTTGATTTCGCGGAGGCCCCTTGTCCGACTCTGAGAACAAGCCCTTGGGGCCGGACCGATTCAACGAGTTGCCCGATTGGGAAGGCGACCTCTTCGAATGGGGAGTCTGGAACTCTTCCGATAAGACTTCAGAGCGAGAAGGCCTCCCCTCCCACTACAAGATGCGGCACGACGCTCATTACGTCGATGAGCTCCTTTCGGAGAAGCGAGCCCGGCAGGTGATACTGATAGCGACCAAGGACATCACCGCGACCGTGGACGAAGGCTGGAACGTCGAACCGCTCGCTGACTCACTCACCGAGTTCGGTATCCTCCAACCGTTGCTCGTAAGACGAACCCGCGGGCGCCAAACGGTTGCTGAGGGACAGCACGGCGGGGAGTCGGGACCGGGTCGCGAACGATCTCATCCGCACCGAAGCTCAGCGGGCGACCCGATTGGCTTGGGCTGCGACACTCATTAGCTATGCACCGGCTTTGAACCCTACCGAATTCGACGCCGCCGACGTCTTGGAAGAAGTGTTGAGCTCATGCGGCGAAGAGCGAACCCTCGCGGGGTTGAAGCTCGACAAACGCATCCAGTCGCGGTGTGAAGTGAAGGCCGACCGAATGCTGTTCGCGACTGCAGTGAGAGGCGCGGTGGACACAATTCTTCCACTCGCCCGCTCTCGCCAAGCCGCGACACTCGCCGTGAGCCTCGCGCACCACAAACCATCTCGCTCGATCGTGTTGCAGGTGTCGCAAGACGCTCTTCGTCCAGCCGATAGCGTCTGGAACCGTTGGTTCGATCTACGATGGCGTGATCGGCCGGGCGGATTCGCATCCGGCGTGGGTCTTCTCGCAGCGAAACGCGTCATCGAGCTTCACGGTGGTCGCCTAGCCATCGCACCGACACAGGGGCTCGGCTGTCGCATCGCGTTGTCCTTCCCCGAGGGCAGAGCTCCCGCTCCCTGAACGACTCGTTCCCTGCTCTCACCCCATACAAATGCATCATGGCTCCCTTCTAGGCATTGCGTTATGCTATGCCCCCCTTTGTAGGAAGCCTGGGGGACAGAAAGCGAGCACAAGACATTGACTCGTCCGCAGCAGTACTCGATGGTCTTGCTCCTCGGCGGCTTGGTCGCGGCGGCCGGTTGTGCTGGGAAGACCATCAACGACATCCTCGCCGACCCGCAGCGCTACGCCAATCAGGACGTCGAGGTAACCGGCAATGTGGTCGAAAGCTTCTCTGTTGTCGGTAAGGGTTTTTACCGCATCGACGACGAAACCGGGAAACTTTGGATCTATTCATCCAAGGGGGTACCCCGGAAGGGGGCGCGAGTCAGCGTTAAGGGGAAGATCCGCGATGGATTCGATTTCGGCGCGCTGGGTGAGATCATCCCTTTGCCCGAACCGGTCAAGGAGCGGATCGAGAACGGTCTATTAATGATCGAGTCCTCTCACAAGGCAAAGAATTAGCTGGACTACCTGAAACAGATCATTTCATTGAAGGAGGGTTAGACTCATGGCAGTCATCAAAGTCATCGAAGTATTGGGAACCTCGGACAAATCATGGGAGGACGCCGCCGAGAAAGCGCTTAAGGGTGCGCACGACAGCATCCGCAACATCACCGGGCTCGACATCGTCTCTCAGACCGCCAAGGTCAAAGATGGAAAGATCTCGGAGTACCACACGACATGCAAGGTGGCCTTCAAGATCGATTAGACGAAGCATCCGGGGCATTCATTCGAACTTCGTAGCGTGTGAGAAAATCGAGGGTTCTAGAAAGGGGTAGGTATGCGTTGGAGAAAGCGTGAACGGAGCTCCAACCTTGAAGACCGCCGCTCTCAAACCGGTCGTCGACTCGGTGGGGGCCGTGGGATGGGGTTGGGCGGCCTTCTCATCATCTTGGCATTGAGCTTCCTATTCAAGGAAAATTTCTTCGCTCTGCTCGGGCCTGCCCTTGAAACCGCGCCGGCCCCCGGTGGTGCTTCGGCCCCTCAGTCAACCCAAGCCTCCCCCGAAGAAGAGGAGCTCGTCGATTTCATGTCGTTCGTCCTCGACGACACACAGGCCACTTGGTCGCAGCTCCTGGCGAGCTCCGGTGGCTACCGACCCGCCCGGATGGTGCTCTTTCGGGGTGCGGTCCAATCGGCGTGTGGCTTCGCGCAATCCGCGACCGGGCCCTTCTATTGTCCCGGTGACGTTTCGGCGCGCCGGGAGACTTCGCGCAGGCTTACGTCATCGCACACGAGATCGGACACCACGTCCAGACGCTTCTAGGCGTCGAGGACCAAGTGCGCCAAGCTCAGGGGGCGCGGCCCGGTCAAGCCAACCAGCTCTCGGTGCTCATGGAGCTGCAAGCCGACTGCTTCGCGGGCGTTTGGGGCCATTCCACGGCACAGCGGGGCATCCTCGAGGGCGGCGATGTCGAAGAAGGTCTCAACGCCGCGGCCGCCATCGGTGACGATCGTATCCAGCAAATGTCGAGGGGGCACGTCATGCCCGAATCCTTCACTCACGGCTCCTCGGAGCACGCGTCCGCTGGTTCCGGCGCGGCTTAGAATCGGGGCGTCCCGAAGACTGCGATACCTTCTCCGCCGACCGATAGATCCGACCCGAGACAAGTCATGCGTATTTACAACTACACCAACTTTCCACTTCATATGGACCAGGAGGACTTCGAGCGGTTTCCCGAGGCAACCCGGGTGGGCGAACCGGCTCCCGAAGGAAAGCTGATCGAGGCCGCCGATGGTCGTGAGGTGCGCCTATCCGAATGTTGGAGCAACGGTCCCGCGGTGATCGAGTTCGGCTCTATCACCTGACCCTTCTGCGGGCTGGCGGCGCCGGCCCTCGAGCCCATGGCGAAGGAGTTCGCCGAGCACGGCATACGATTCGTCTTCGTCTACACCCGTGAAGCACACCCGGGGGACAACTATCCCTGTCACCAGAGCGTCGAGCAGAAGATATCTCACGCCCGCGACATGGTCCGCTACTGGAATTTCGAAAGAGCCATGCTAGTAGACGACTTGGAGGGTACCCTCCATCACGCCTACGGCCGGCTTCCCAACATGACCTATATCGTCAACGCCGCCGGGAACATCCTGTACCGGGCGAACTGGACGGATCCCCGTTCGATCCGCATGGCGCTTGAGCAGATCCTATTCGAGCGAGCAGAGCGCCGCGCTAAGAGACGAACCACGCCCTACTACGTCGAGTGGATGCCGCAGCGACACAACGACCAAATCCCGTTCATGGAAGGCTTGGTGATGGTAGGTCCGCAGGCCATCGAGGATTACATCAACGCAACCGTCCACATGGACGGCGAGGCCGCGGCGAACGTTCTGCGTAAATGGCGCGATGACAGATGATTTCCGCAGACTCGTCGTCCGACATCTACCGAATGTAGTAGCCAGAGACCCGCCACGTGCCGTCGGGATCGAGCATCGGCGTCACGGTCTCCACGGCAGCGGCCTTGTTCTAGAACACGGAGTCGAATTGAATCAGGACGTATTGGCCGTCAGGCGCTCCAGGCAGCTGTTCTGTGTACTGCCGGGACTTCAGTTTGCGGGACACAAGCGGGCCAAGAGGCTTTCGCACGCCTGATGCCGCCTGCTGCCACTGCTCCTTGGTCACAGCGCTCTTGAATAGCTCTGCCGCCTGTTCCCAGGACTCTTCATATTGCTCGTTGTCCACTAATGCCTCTGCGGCTGTCTGTGCTGCGTCTTCAGGCTCCTGCGCCCAGGACGCCCCAGCCACGACGGCTAAGCAGACCATAACGCTCCCCAGCTTGTGCATCGTGACGATCCCTCCCTCTCTCCTACCAAGCATCGGTTCCCGAGTCCGTCTAACGGGAATATCAGGTTACCAACAACATCTTAAGGCGAGTGTGCCCCGAACGGAAGTCGATGAACGGCGGAACTCTTCTCACGCCCGCGGACCCCAAAGAATGACGGCCGCACCGAGCAGACAAATGAGCGCCCCCGCTATGTCCCACTTGTCGGGCCAGATGCCTTCGACGATCCATAGCCACAGGAGGGAACTGGCAATGTAGACACCTCCATACGCCGCGAACGCGCGACCCGCATAGGCCGACTCCACCCGGGTCAGACAGACGGCGAAAAGCATCAGACTTCCCATTCCAGCCACGGTCCACCAAGGCGTACGCCCGAGGCGAAGCCAGGCCCAAAACGCGAAGCACCCCGCGATCTCGAAGAAAGCGGCGAGCACGAAAAAACCGCTGGTGGGAAGCCTCATTGCAGGCGAGGATACCAAAAAAGATCAAATAAAGGACTTGACAGATTTTTCGAAGCAATTTGGAAGAGCGACCGGTCGTTCGTGTAGATACCCCTCTGAAACGCACAGGTGTGCTCTCTCGTTTCTTTTCTCAAACCTATTCATTTTCTTCATTCCAGATTCTTTTCTTTCGTCTGACGGTGCCTGGAGAGTAAGAAAATCGTCTTGATATATTTAAAGAAGCAAGATTCGAAAGAGGGGGCAACAATCATGATCGAACAAATCAAAACGTACTTCGAGAGTCTCGAACGTCTGTCCACCGAAGAGCTAGATGATTCAATTGAGAAGCTTGTCCGTGCCGAGAAGCGAAACGTGGCACTCATGATTGCTCACATCGCGGAGATGGCGAGAAGGAAGGGCCATCTCGAGCGCGGGTACAAGAACTTATTCGAGTACTGTACCCGGCGCTTGAATCTAAGCGAAGGGTCGGTCGCCCGGCGGATTCAGGTGGCCAACGTCTCGCGGCGTTTCCCGCAAATACTCCTAGCGCTGGCCGAGAACCGGATGAGTCTCACCGTGGCGGGACTCCTCACGCCCGTCCTCACCGAGAGCAACGTCGAGAAGCTTCTTGACGATTGTGCGGGAATGGCCAGTCGCGAGGTCGAGGAGTACTTGGTCGCGCTCCGCCCCAAGCCCGTCTTTACTCCCTCGATTCGAAAGACACCTTCTCCGGCGGCCTCCGCCTCACCTCTGATGTTGCAGGCCGCGTCCCCCGAACCGGCTCCGACGACGCCGCGACCTGTTCCCCGGGTGTCACCGAGTATCCTCGAGCCGGCCAGGCCGGAGACCTTCAATTTTCGCTTCGCCTCCGACCGCAGGTTCAAAGAGAAGTTCGAGCGCCTGGCGGAAGTTCTTGGGGTCGATAACCCTCTGCAACACATGGCCGAGATCATGGAGCAGGCCATGGACATCGCCCTCGACAAGAAAGACGTGAAGAGAAAGCGGGCGCGGCGACTCGCTCGGAAGTCGAGGAGCGCAGCCAATCCCGGACAAAAACCTCGCGCGCGCGAGACTTCGCGTTACATTCCTTCACACGTTCGCGAGCGTGTTCACGAGAGAGCCGCACATCAGTGCGAATATCGGGGTCCTGACGGCACCCGGTGTCGGTCGAGAACCGGACTCGAGATCGAGCACGCACTGCCCTTTGCGTTGTATCGAAGCCACGACGAAAGGTTTCTTAAGCTTTTCTGTCGCCCGCACAACCGTTTGAGCGCAGAGAACGTGTTTGGTGCCGCATTCATCCAAAAGAAGATCGATACTTCTCGGAGGAAATCGTCGCCAAACGACCGCGCCAACTCATCGTAGCCAGCGAAGCTGGCGGGTTAGGGAAGCCAGCCGGAATCCTGATCTCTACGCCCTCTCACGGGTCAAGATCGCCATGGCCACGCCGCCAAGTATCAGGGCGCTGGCGATGGCTAGCCTCGGGGACACTTGCTCAGCCAGAAACACGACGCCGCCGAAGGCGGCGAGAACCGGTACCAGGAGTTGCACGATCGACGCTCGAGTGGTTGTTAAACCTCGAAGCACCTTGTACCAAAGGACATAGCCAAGCCCGGAAGTGAGCGTCCCGGACACGAGGGCGAGGATGACTCCCTTTGTTTCGGCGTGAGCCAACAAGAATGCCATGGCGCTGGCGATGACCGCCAAGGGTGCGGCTCGCGCAAAGTTCGCGGCCGTGGATAAGATGGGCGCCGCCTCGCCTTTACCTCGAACCGAGTAGACGCCCCAGGCGATTCCGGAGATCGACATCAGGACCGCTCCAAGCGGATCGGGTGCCGCGGCACCTGGGGAGACAAGATAAACGAGCCCGCAAAACGCCGTGATGAGTCCGAGCCATTGGACGGGATGCGGCCGTTCCCCCGACCTCAGTCCTGCTCCGATCATCGTCGCCTGCACGCACCCAAAGAGAATGAGCGCACCCATTCCTGCATCCAAAGAGAGGTAGGCCAAAGAGAACGCGATCGCATAGACGAACAACGCCACGCCCGAGCCCCAGGATCCATGCCTCTCCTGACGACCCTGCCCGCGAGGCGCGGGTGACTCGCCCGCGAGCCGTGATATGGGAAGGAGGATGATGGCCCCGCTCACAAGGCGAAGAGTGGTAAAGGATACGGGGTCGATGAGCTCGCCGCCAAGCGCCGGACGGCACAGCAGGGAGTTCGCGGCGAACGCGATCAGCGTGACGGCGGTAAGGATTCCGATGAACATCCAGCAGTCGCCCGCGCTCTCGAAAGCTTAATCATCCCCTCGCGCCCCTGCGAACTTCGCGCAGGATGCGCTGAGCTCATCACCGAGCGTTCGAAGTCGGCTCGGTCGCCCCTTCCATCCGCTGCAGCACGTGCTCCCGCACCCACTTGGGGTCCCACCATTCGAGTGGAGTCACCTGAACACCCCAAAGCAAAATCGAAAAGTGCAGGTGGTCTCCCACCGCAAGACCAGTCTTCCCGGTCCGGCCCAGTGTCTGACCTTTCGACACGGACTGACCGTTCTTCACGTCGATGCTACTGAGATGTCCGTAGAGCGAGAAAAGCCCTAGCCCGTGATCCAGGATGACGCAGTTCCCGTAAATGCCGAGATAGTCAGCAAAGACTACCTCTCCGCCGTTGGCAGCCTCCACCGGACTGCGCGCGAGCGACGCCAGATCGAACCCCAAGTGGGTCTGCTGGTCGACCTTCTCGCCATGGTAGTAGTAACTGCGGCGATCGGCGAACGAAGACTCCACTTGAGAGTTGCTGAGTTGCTGGAACGGTTCGTTCCACAGGCGGGTCGATCTTGAGGTCGAGGTTATCTCGTCGATGCGCTCCTCCGTGATGGTGCGCAGCTCGCTGTTGATGGCCACGAAGGTTTCACGCGGCGTCTGACCGGGTTCGATATCCTTGGTATGAGACAGGATCTTCGGGGCAATCTCTTCAATGAGGCTATCGCTCACTTCGATACGACGCTGGCGGAACTCGCGAGGAAACGTCTTGATCCAAAAGTCTGTCTCACTGCCGTTTCCGGCACGGTCTTCGGCCCATGCCACGATGGGGGCTTCGGGTGACTCGTCGTAGGGCAGAGCAAAAAGGCACACATGAGTGCCTTCGGATTGACCACCGAGGGGAAATCCCGAGAAAACACGATCCCCGACCCGAACCCCCGAGGCGGCATCACCCTCCGATATGCGGTAAATCACGGCCTCGGAGCCCCCTTGTCGCAGGTAATGTTGACTCGAGAGCACTTCGATGCGCGGCGGCGTCAGGTCGAGGGTGAGAGCGCGCACATCTACGACGTCCCTGCGAAAGAACCAGAGGTTCGCCTGATCGGCGACCGACACCGCGATTTCGAACTCCCCTTCTTGCAGTGAGGCCTTCTCCCTCAGGCTCTTGGCATCGATGACGATCTCCTCCCGCAGCGGGCGCTGCTGCCAGGGAAACCAGCTCCTCGAGTACACACGGGAGAAAACGGTCTCGAGGTTGCCATTCTGCCTCACCTCGACCGAGATGCTGCGCAGTCCTCTCCCCTCGTCTTTCACGGTGAGCCCCAGCTCGGAACCCTCTCCGAGAAACTCTGAACCGCTCCAGTTGACCGTCGGCGGCGAAGCATCCCAAAACCAGACAATCACAAGCAGCAGAATCAAGGCGACGGCGAATTGGAGATATCTCATTGCGCTTCAGAACCTCACTTCACGAAGTGACCGTCTTTTACCCAAATGTCACCGTCGACCGTCACCGTCGTATCGGTGAAGAAATTCCACCGCACGTAGCCGCCACCGACGTTACCGCCGAGCTCGCTGTTATCGCCCAAAGACAGCCGCACGACGCCGGCTCCGTAGCCGTAGTAGGGGATCCATGGGGAGCGTTCCGGCACCGCTAGCTCGGGATTGAAGCCCAGTGCGAACTCACGAAAGGCCCGCGCGGCGTCTCCAGCTTGGCTCATCTCGGCTTCCACGGCGTCGCGACCGGTGTCGGCATCGATGCGGACAACTCGGCCCTTCTCGAACCGAAGTTTCAACCCGGTCACCGGACGACCGTCCCACTGCGAGGGTGGGAACGCGATCGTACCTTCCACTGTTTCCTCGAGGGGTGCTACGCGAACCGCACCCGAAGGGAGCTCGATCTCGCGATCAATAAGAATGACTGCGCGGCTCGCACGTTCGGGAGAAGCATCGCCGTTCTGGAGACAAACCGGACGTTGACCAATGCGAAACTTCAGATCGGTCCCGAGCGGTGACGTCACGCGCACTTCTCCGGAACGCATCGCTGATTCGAAACTGTTTTGGTTTTGGTCCAACGTCCGATAGTCCACATGCAGCAGCGCATTCTGATACGTCGATTCCATGATCCAGCGTTGCGGAAGCGGCTGGCCAGGTATGGCGACGGCACTGCGATTCTCCAACCAATGGAAGTGGATGGTTCGGCCTCGACCCTCCCGAAGCAGATCCTGAATGGCGGCGTAAGCGGGTTGACTTGGAATGGCGCCAGGGAGCATGACCGACGCATCGACATCGCGAAACATGTCTCGGTAGGATTCCCTCGCGGACCGAAGAGCAGGACTCAATATACTTCGATCCCAGTCAGACGGTATGGGTTGTTCTAGTGCGTCAACGATACCCATATCGACCGCTCCGGACTTCATGACCGCATAGCGGAAGTGAGGGATTACCTCGCGAAATGTTCCGGGGTGGGCAAGCGCAACGACCTTCTCACCCGGCTCAAGGTCTAACCGTTCGACGATCCGCTCGGCAATCGCCTTCCAGTCTAGGGTGAGCTCGGGAGGAGGTGCCTGGGCAAACGCTGACGAGGTCACGGCAAGCGCGGTTAGAAGAAGTACTTGGAGGCGCATGGGAGCTCCCTAGTCGGGTTTCTTGTTGGCAATGAGCCAGCCGATGAAGAAAACGAGGGCCCCTGTCCCGGTCATGCCAAGCATGGCTTTCATCTCCCCGCTCCCAAAGAAAAGGAGCCCCGAAGCCGTCACCAAGAAGAGCCCGAAGAGCTCGAGGCCACGACCGATGTAATATCGAGACCAGCCCGCATAATTGACCCGTTTCCCGGCCACTAGATCCTTCCGAAGTTTTTCTCGATTTGCTCGCGACCGAGCCTGAGAGTGGTGGGTCGACCATGGGGGCAAACGGTTGGCTGCCTCGCTCTCCATAGCCGATCGAGGATGAAACGAATTTTCTCCGGAGCGAGCGAGTTGTTGACTTTGATCGCAGCGTGGCACGCGATACGAGCGGCGATTCTTCCCTCCGCTTCGGCGATCGAAGACCCTTGGCAATCCTGCTCTCGCTCCGCGAGAGCGGACCGTATCAGCTTGCCGGCATCCAAGCCGGAAAGGGGCGCCGGAACCGCTCGGACCACATAGCTTCTGCCACCGAAGTGCTCGATCTCGAAACCATACGATCGGATCCGAATCATCTCTTCATCGAGCGTAATCTGCTCGGCTACGGAGAACTCGAGCTGCAGTGGAGTGAGAAGAAGTTGTTGTTGTGGCCGCTCCTGGTCAGGTCGCGCCAGAAGCTCCTCGTACAGAATGCGCTCGTGGGCCGCGTGCTGGTCGACGAGCCATACGCTTTCGTCATCGGTCGCCAGGATAAAGCTTTCTCGGAACTGACCGAGTGGCGTCGGAGGAAATTCCGCAAACTCCGCGAATGTCTGCGGCATGGCCTGCTGGACCTGTTGAGCGCCGCCCACGCCCAACACGGCCTCCGCTAGGGCCATTCCACCCGCGTAAGGTGCTCCCCGATCCGCGACCTGCGTCGTCCGCCCCGGCCACCTACCGATTTCACCAAGCGCCGTGGGTGCAGTCGCCGGCGCCCAATCCCTTCCTACCGCCAGCTCTGGTGCCCTCCCCTCAGCGTGGAGCGCATTGCGCACCACAGAGAACACCGAATCGTGGACGAACTGTTGATCGACGAAGCGCACTTCCGACTTCCCCGGATGCACGTTGACGTCCAGCTTGTCGGGCGAGAGCTCCAGAAAAAGGTAGAGCAACGGCGTACCCTGTTTAGTCGATACCTGGCGATAGGCCTCGAGCACGGCATGGGTGAGGATTCGATCTTTGACGGATCGCCCGTTGACGAAGAGGTGAAGACGGGTCGCCGTTCCCCGTGCTTCGGCCGGTGGAGAAAGCCATGCCGTTAAGTGAAGCCCCCCCACCGACTCATCGAGAGACACCGCACCTTCCACCCAACCTCCCTCCAGTTGGAAGATTCTTTCTCTCCTCGCTGCTACCGGTGGGGTGTCGAGCACCTTCCGGCCGCGATGCTCGAGACGGAAGTGAACCTCGGGGTGAGCCGCAGCCAGGTTCGACATCAAGGCTGCGATGTGTGACGACTCGGTGCCATCGGTGCGAAGAAACTTCCGTCGGGCGGGTACGTTGAAGAAAAGGCGGCGGACGTCCACGATGGTTCCACGTGGCAGGCCGATCTCACCCTCTCGGATGATACTTCCCCCTTCCACTACGATCTCGCGGCCGGCGGCACTTTCCTCGTCGCGCGTGCGGAGCGTGAAATGAGAAACCGATGCGATGGCAGGAAGAGCCTCACCACGGAAACCCAAAGTATTGATTTGTGAAAGCTGTTCCACCGCCTGTATCTTGCTCGTGGCGTGTCGTTCGAGGGCGAGCCGGGCGTCTTCCGGATCCATGCCGACACCATCGTCGACGACCCGGATGCGATCCTTGCCGCTTTTTTCGATGAGGACCGAAATGGAGCGGGCCGAGGCGTCGAGGGAGTTCTCGACGAGCTCTTTAACGACCGAGGATGGCCGTTCTACGACCTCACCCGCCGCGATCTGGCTGGCCAGTGCTTCGGGTAATACTCTGACCTTGGACACGCCTACTTCGCGGCTTTCTCGACCTTCACGGCTGTATCGCTCTTCACTTCCTTCTCAACCTCCGCGGCCTCTTCCAAAGCGGCTTGTGCGGCAGCCAACCGTGCTATCGGCACGCGGTACGGCGAGCAACTCACGTAGTCGAGTCCGATACCGTGAAAGAAGCGGATGGAGTCTGGCTCGCCACCATGCTCTCCGCAAATACCGACCTTCAGGTTGGGCCGCGCTCGCCGACCACTTTCGGTAGCGGCGCGCACCAAGGTCCCCACTGCTTTCACATCGATACTCTCGAAGGGGTCCCTCCCCAGAATACCCATCTTAAAATAGACAGGGAGGAACTTACCGACATCGTCGCGGGAAAAACCGAAGGTCATCTGCGTCAGGTCGTTGGTGCCGAAAGAGAAAAACTCCGCCTGCCCAGCGATTTCATCCGCAGTCAAAGCCGCCCGCGGCAACTCGATCATGGTTCCGACTTGATAGTCGACATCGATCTTCTCCGCCGTCATCACCTCCCGGGCCACCTCGTCCACGATTTTCTTCTGTTCCTCGAACTCCTTCACCATCCCCACCAGCGGGATCATGACTTCCGGCTTGGGGTCGCCGCCTTCCTTGGTGACGAGACAGGCCGCCTCGAAAATAGCACGGGTTTGCATGCGGGTGATCTCAGGATAGGTGATCCCCAGGCGACATCCCCGGTGGCCGAGCATGGGGTTGAACTCGTGGAGTTGCTCCACCCGAACGAGTAGATTTTCGAGCCGTTCCACCTTCGTGCGGTTCCGAATCTTTCCCAAGGTGAGCTCGGCGATCTGGCGCATGAGGTTCTCGCGCTTGGGAAGGAACTCGTGGAGCGGCGGATCGAGTAAGCGGATTGTGACCGGCAAACCCTTCATCACACGAAAAAGACCCACGAAGTCGTCGCGCTGGAGAGGCGCCAGTTGGTCGAGATGTTTCTTCCGCTCCTTGGTCGTGGTGGCCAGAATCATTTTTTCTACGATCGGAAGCCGAGCCTCGGCGAAGAACATGTGTTCGGTGCGACACAACCCGATACCACGGGCGCCGAATGCCAAGGCGGTTGCCGCATCCGTGGGTACGTCGGCATTGGCGCGAATGCCCAAGTGCCGCTCCGCGTCGGCCCACTCGAGGAGGGTGGCGAAATCTCGGTACATCTTGGATTTCTCCGGAGCCAGCTTTCCCTGCACGACCTGGATGATCTCGGAAGGCACGGTCGCCACCTCGGCAAGCATCACCTCGCCGGTCGAACCGTCGATCGATATGACATCGCCCTCATTGATGGAAGTGCCGTTGATCTCGAGCTGTCTGGCAGCCAGATCGATGCGGAGGCCGCCGCAACCCACCACGGCGGGCTTTCCCATCTGCCGGCCTACCACCGCGGCGTGAGAAGTGCGGCCCCCGGTCACGGTGAGAATACCCTGCGCAGCGCTCATTCCATGAACGTCGTCAGGAGATGTTTCCGTGCGAACTAGGAGCACCCGCTTCCCGGAAATCGCCCACTCCACAGCATCGTCCGCGTCGAAGACGACCTGGCCCGATGCGGCGCCCGGTGAGGCGGGAATGCCCTTGGCCACCGATTTGATGTCTTGGCGCGCTTTTGGATCGAAGAGCGGATGCAGAAGCTGATTCAAGGACCTGGGCTCGACTCGAAGGAGCGCCTCCTTCGGCGTAATGATCCCTTCCTCCACCATGTCCACCGCGATGCGAACCGCCGCCGGCCCGGTTCGCTTACCGCTCCGGGTCTGGAGCATGTAGAGCTTGCCTTCCTCGATCGTGAACTCGAAGTCTTGAACGTCTCGGTAATGTCGCTCGAGTCTCTCGCCGATGCCCTTCAGCTCTTTGTACGCTTCCGGTAAGACGTTTTCGAGCTCGCAAATAAGCTGAGGAGTCCGGATGCCGGCTACCACGTCCTCTCCCTGAGCATTCACCAGGAACTCACCGAAGAACTCTTTCTCTCCGGTTGCCGGGTCTCGTGTGAAACCCACGCCCGTTGCGGAACGCGGCCCCAGATTCCCAAAAACCATCTTCTGGACGTTCACGCCCGTTCCGAGGTTTTCGGGAATGTGGTAAATCCTCCGGTACTCTTTGGCCCGCGGGTTGTTCCAACTCTTGAAGACCGCGTCTCTCGCTAGAACGAGTTGTTGGCGGGTGTCTTGCGGAAACTCTTCGCCGGTATCTTTTTTCACCAAAGCTTTGAAGCGCTCGACCACTTCCTTGAGATGCGCCTCGTCTAACTCGGAATCGGTCTCGACGCCCGTCGATCGCTTGACCACCTCGAGCAGAGTCTCGAAGAAGGAAGACTTGATGCCGAGCACCACAGCCCCGAACATCTGGATGAAGCGGCGGTAGCTGTCGAAGGCAAACCGACCGTCTCCGGAGGCGCGCCGCAAGCCCTCAACGGTCGTGTCGTTCATGCCGAGATTGAGAATCGTGTCCATCATTCCGGGCATGGAGAACTTGGCACCGCTGCGAACGGAGAGGAGGAGTGGTTTCTCCGGGTCACCGAGCCTTTGCCCGACAGAGTCTTCGAGTCGGGTCAACGTCACGAGAAACTCGCGCTCGATTTCGTCGGGTAGCTTCTGGTGTCGTGAGTATATGCGGCAGGCCTCGGTGGAGAGCGTAAACCCCGGCGGTACGGGCAGGCCGGCGTTCGTCATCTCAGCCAGACCCGCGCCCTTTCCCCCCAGGACGTCCTTCATGTCCCGGTGGCCGTCAGCCTTACCGTCGCCAAAGTAATAGACGTATTGCGGCATTAAGATGACCCTGGGCCCGGGCCGGTCATGATCTCGGAAAGGTCCGCCACCCGCGTAAACAGAGCCTGAAGCGCATATAGCAGCGCCAGGCGGTTCTCCTTGAGACGCCGATCCGGTGCCATGACCAGGACTTTATCAAAAAAGGTGTCGACTTGCGGCCGGAGCCGGGAGAGCACTCGCAGCGCTTCCTCGTACTGACCGGCGGCGATGAGCGCGGACGCCCGAGGCTCGACCGCCTTGAACGACGACCAGAGCTCCCTCTCCGCCTCTTCCGCAAACGCGTCGGGAGAGACGGCGGGTAGCTTCTCGTCAGAGAGGATATTGCGCACTCTCTTGAAGGCAACGGAAAGGGCCTCGAAATCTTCTGAGCCGCGGAGCCCCGCTACCGCGGCCAGCCGGCGCTTGAGGTCCGCCACCGGAAGATCGAGAGCCCCCACGGCGAACACCGCACTGATCTCGTCGAAACGAAAGTCGCGGCTGAACACGTAACGGAGTCGATCCTTGAGAAACTCGCCGAGAAGTTCTACCGCCTTCGGGTCCACCGCATCGCCGAGTTGCTTCTTCACGATGTTGAAGGCTTCATCCAGCAGCTGCCGGAGGGTGACGCCGAGCTTCAACCCGACTCGTTCCTCCCCTTCTAGCAGCATGCGAATGACACCCAACGCTTGTCGGCGGAGCGCGAACGGGTCCCTCGAACCGGTTGGGATGACCCCAGCAGAGAACATTCCGGCCAGACTGTCGAGCTTGTCCGCTAATGACAAGACGGTGCCGGTGGCGTTGGCGGGGAAATCGGAACGGCCTTCGAGAGTCAGAGGTTGATAGTGAGAGCCGATTGCCTCCGAGACTTCCCCGGGCTCCCCTTGCTCCCGAGCGTAAAGCCCGCCCATGATTCCTTGAAGCTCCGGAAACTCCCCCACCATGTCGGTGACTAGATCACACTTGGCCAGGTGCGCGGCCCGCTCCGCGTGCTCTACGTGCTCAGCAGGCGAGCCGGCCTGCTTGGCGAGCCAGCTCGCCAAGGGAACGATACGTTCCACTTTGTCGCGGTAGCTCCCGAGCTTCTCGTGGAACAAGACCCCGCTCAGTTTATCGACCCGAGCTTCGAGTGGTCTCTTGAGGTCCTCGTTCCAAAAGAACTGAGCATCCCGCAACCGGGCTACCACCACCCGCTCACTGCCCTTGCGGATGTATCCTTTTCGATCCGACGGCATGTTGGTGATGGCGATGAAGGCGGGAACTTTCCTTAGTGGAATGTACTTCTGATGGTGAATGAGAACGGTGTACCTCACGGCCTCCGGAAGGGCGGTGAACTCCTTAGGGTACTTTCCGAGAACGGCTCCCGGCCATTCGACGAGATCGGCGAGTACTCTCGTCGTCAACGCCCCCAAGTCCAAAACCCTCTTGGCGCCCGACTTCTTCTCAAGCTTGCCGATCTCCTTCTCGAGGCGTTTTTCTCGATCGACGGGATCGAGCAGAACGAAATATTTCTTTAGTCGCTGGTTGAGATCGCGAAACGAGCTCACCGCGAAGGGCGCGTTGGGCTTCTTGCCTTGAGGCGCTAGAAAGCGATGCCCGCGCGTCTTGTTCCCCGCTCGCACGCTGCCGTTCCCCAGTGCCCGGATCTCGAATGGCACCACCTTTTTTCCAAGGAGACACACCATCCAACGAATGGGTCTTCCAAAAGGGAAAGCACCTCGCCCGTCGGCGATCTCCGCGTCCCAGTTCATGAACTTGGGGAAACTCAGGTTCCGGAGCGTCTCCGCCATGATGGAAGGGAGAAGCTTGACCGTCTGCTTTCCTTTCACCTCTCGAACGAAGCCGACGTATTCCCCCTTCTTCGTCTTCAAGAGCTTGAGCTTACTTGGCTGCAGCTGGTTCTTTCGGGCGAAGCCAAGAGCCGCCTTACTCCATTCACCGCTTTCGGTCCTGGCGATGGAAGCGGGTGGCCCGGTGACTTCTTCCCGGCGGTCGGCCTGTTTCTCTGCGAGCTTCGGTACGTGTACGACCAAGCGCCGGGGTGTCCCATACACTTCGACCTCGGCGCCGAACCCATGCTGCTCCAGCTGCTTTTGGAAATCTTTACTGAGCTGCCGAATGGTGCCCGGCAGCCAACCGGCAGGGAATTCCTCGCAGCCAATCTCCCAAAGGAAGGGGACGGTTTTCATAAGGCTGCTTGATCGGGGATGGCGACGCTTGGGGCGGGCGAAGTGGCATCGACGTACACTTGGGCGACTCGACAGGCCAGGTCGCGCACCTTGAGGATGTGCGCGGTTCTTTCGTTGACCGATAATGCACCGCGGGCATCCAATGTATTAAAGATGTGCGAGCACTTGAGAACTGTCTCGTATGCGGCCAAGTAAAGCCCCTCACTCAATAAGCGTTCACCCTCGAGGCGGTACTCCTCGAAGTGCCGTCGAAATAGCTCGACGTTCGCCGCTTCGAAGCTAAAGCGAGAGCCTTCGAACTCGTCGCGATGCCTTACTTGGCGATACGTTACACCAGGAGCCCATTCGAGATCGTAGACGTCGTCGACACCCTGGAGATGCATGTCGAGCCGTTCGAGTCCGTACGTGATCTCGACCGAAATAGGTGCCAGCTCGATCCCGCCGGCTTGTTGGAAATACGTAAATTGAGAGATCTCCAAGCCGTCGAGCAGAACCTGCCACCCGATACCCCAAGCTCCCAGTGTCGGCGACTCCCAGTTGTCCTCCTCGAAACGAATGTCGTGGAGGCGAGGATCGATGCCGCAGACCTTGAGGCTTTCCAAGTACACGTCCTGAATATCGGCGGGTGCCGGCTTCAAGATGAGCTGCAGCTGATAGTGCTTATAGAGACGGTTGGGATTCTCTCCGTAGCGCCCATCGGCCGGCCGGCGAGAGGGCTGAACGTAGACGACGCGCCAGGGGTCGGGGCCCAAGACCCGAAAGAAGGTCTCCGGGTGCATCGTTCCGGCGCCCATCTCTTGATCGTAGGGTTGATGCACCACAACTCCACGCTCTGCCCAAAAGCGCGACAGCGAGAGGACGAGATCCTGGAATCTCACGTTCTCTTCTCCAGACGCAGCATATCCTCGAGTACCTGCATGGCGTTCGGCTCTCTGTCGAGCTGCTGCCCGATCACCCTACGATTCAGCTTCGCTATCTCATCCAAGACTTGCTCTGCTTCCTGTGCGGGCGGAGCGGGAAGCTCTCCGGGCGGTCGATGCCAGATCTGCTCGAGATAGCGAAGCGAGGCGGGCGACAGCGAGACGCCATTCCGCGCTCGGCGACCACAGCGAGTACATTGGAGATGGTGCTCATCGATTACGTAGTGCGCGCCTTCTTGGATGAGCTTCGCCCCGCAAACCGAGCAGGTCTCCCCGGTCGGGAAAAACCCTCCCAGCCTCAGCACCCAAGCCTCGAAGTAGCGCGCGAGACGCCTCGGATCGGAGTCGCTGGTGAGCGCGGCAGCCGCCGCCTTCATCAGACGGTACAACTTGGCGTTCGGTTCCCGATCGGGTGCGAACGAATCGACCAAGTCCGCGAAATAGGCCAGTGTGCACGCGTGGAGTGGATCTCCTGCATGGGAAAAACCGGAATGGATTATATCACAACGATCGACACTCACTACCTCACGACTCTCCTTCTCGAAGAACGTGAGCTCGATCTCGGTTCCAACCTCTAGACTTCCACCAAATTTCGAGCGAGGTCGCCGCGCGCCTTTGGCACGGCCCTGGATCTTCCCATGCTGGCGGGTCAGGAAGACGACCAGTTTATCCGCCTCACCGACTCGATAGGTGCGAAGAACGAGCGCTTCGCTGTGACGAACGGGCATGACTCGCTCAGACGAAGCGCCCGAGAAAGTACGCTCCAAACCCGAGGAAAAACAAGAATCCGAAGACATCCGTGGCGGTGGTGACGAAAACCGAGGATGCTAGGGCGGGATCCACGTTGAGCGCACGCAACGCCAGGGGAACGAGCGTTCCCATTACCGCCGCTACCAGAAGGTTTCCTACCATGGCCAGGCCGAGGACCAAACCGAGCACCGGGCTGCCTTTCCAGAAGAAAGCGACCAAGGCCACCAGCACCCCGATCACGATTCCGTTGATGAGACCGACCAGCATCTCCTTGACCAGCGCCTTCCGGCTGTTCGACCAACTCAGCTCCCCCAGAGCCATCCCGCGAACCATGACGGTCAGCGTTTGGGTGCCAGCGTTGCCCCCCAGAAGCGGCACGATGGGCATGAAGACGGCAAGGACGGCGAATTGCTGAATGGCGCCTTCGAAGAGACTCACTACGAGCGCAGCCAGGAAAGCCGTAGCCAGGTTGACCGCAAGCCATGGAATCCGCATCCGGACCGAGGTCCGGGGTGAACTGAACACTCTTTCATGGACGTCCAAGCCAGCTAAGCGATAAATGTCCTCGGTGGCCTCTTCTTTGATGACGTCGATGACATCATCAACGGTAATCAGCCCGACCAGCTTGTTTTCCTCGTCCACGACGGGCATGGCCAAGATGTTGTACGAATCGACGAGCCGGGCAACGTCTTCCTGGTCGGTGTCGGTCCGGACGCTGATGACGGCCGGGACCATGATGTCCTTGAGCCGCCTCTCGGGCCGCTTGAGCAAGAGCTGGCGCAGAGAGAGGACACCCACCAGGTGGTTCCTATCGTCCACCAGATATATATAGAAGGCCATCTCCACCTCACCCATAGTTTGGAGCCGGGTGATGGCCTCGCCTACCGTGGTGTCCTCGGGCAACGAGAACACGTTCGGGTTCATGATACGGCCGGCGGTCTGCTCTGGATGCTGGAGTAGGTCCTGAACTTCTGCGGCGTCTTTCTGCCGCATGGCACCGAGGATCTCCTCCCGGAGCTCCGCCGGGAGATAGCCTACGAACTCTGCCGCATCGTCCGGATCCAGCTCCTGGAGAAGCTTCGAGATCTCCTCGGGCGACATGTCGAGCAGCAGCTCGGCACCGCGGTCGACGCCCAGCTCGGAAAGGGCTTCGCTGGCTAGACTGAGATCCCTTTGAACGAGAAGCTCGAAGGTAGACTTACGGAAATTTTCGTGAAGCTCGCCGAGGAGCTCAGCGATGTCCGAGGGGTGGAGCTTGCTCAGGATGTTGTAGGCGTTGGGTGTAGCACCACGCCCCACGAGCTTCCGGACCGTCTCGGCGAGTAGAGGGGTCTTGGTCAGAGGCATCGATACAACCCGATGGGAGGCATTCAGACATGAGCGCGCCAGTTTACCATACAGGGTAGGGCTTGGCCAACTTTGGTGGCCCCTATGCCGCTCTTCTTGTATGATGAAATCACTCTTCCGACAATTCTTGTTTCCCGGTAACGGAGTAACCGTGATCGATTCCTGGCGCAAGCAGCTCGACTCCCCGTGGCTCGGCCCGATATTGGGCGTGCTAGCCGGTCTGACGTACGGACTCGTCGCCCGATTTGCCTTCTCGATCTCTGCGATCATGGGCGTCTGGGGAATCATGACCCTGGGCTTCATCTTCTGGCTCCCCATGGCTCTCGGCGCATTGACTGTTTTCATCGCGCAGAGGAAAGCCGAGAGGACGTGGGTCGTTTCGATCTTCCTGCCCTGGGTACCGGCACTGCTAGGTATCGGGTCCGCCGTACTTTTGGGCTGGGAGGGAACGATTTGCGTCGTCATGGCGTTGCCGGTTTATCTGCTCATGGCCAGTCTGGGTGGATATCTCGTTTGGCTCGGAACACGCCACATTCTCCCGTCGGCCCCCAACACCGTTCTGGTGGCAACGCTCGCCCTCTTGCCCTTCCTCTCCGCGCAAATTGAGCAGAACTTCGAGCTGCCCATTGCGCACCGGCAGGTAGAGACCGAGATCCTGATCGAGGCCTCCCCGTCGAGTGTTTGGCAAAACATCATTCGGGTACCAGCCATCGAGGATAACGAGCAACGCACTCTCTCGTTTCATGTGCTGGGATTTCCTAAGCCCATCGAGGCCACTCTCAGCCACGAGGGAGTCGGAGGTATCCGACACGCGAGCTTCGAGGGTGGACTGGTCTTCGTCGAGACGATCACGGTGTGGGAGCCCGAGAGGGAGCTGGCCTTCGGGATTCAGGTCGATCCGGAGATGGTTCCCGCAACGACATTGGATGAGCACGTGGTGGTCGGTGGGCCTTTCTTCGAGACGCTGGACGGCCGCTACCGCATCGAGCCCATGGAGGATGGCGGAGTCCTACTTCACCTGGAGAGTACGCACCGCCTATCTACACGCTTCAACTTCTACTCCCGCTGGTGGAGCGATCTAATAATGAGGGATATCCAGAACTACATTCTGGTGATCCTCAAGAAGCGGTGTGAGGAGCAGGAGCGAGGAATCTGAGTATTCACAATTAAGCGCCCACCCGTTCGAGCGGTCGAACTTCGCGCTGAATCTTCGCCGATTTCTTTCTCTCGGTTTCCTCCAGGTCGTAGTCCATTTGGAGCCCAAGCCAGAAGCGGCTCGACGTCCCAAAGTAGCGCGACAACCGGAGGGCCGTATCCGGTGTCACCGAACGCTTCCCCAACACGATTTCGTTGATCCGCCTCGGTGGAACACTGATTTCCCTCGCTAGACGGTTCTGGCTAATCCCCAGGGGCTCAAGAAACTCCTCCAACAGCACCTCACCAGGATGTACATTCGGCAACTTCTTCGCCATATTCAACCCCTATTATCGATGATAGTCGACGATCTCGTCATATAACGTCAACCGTTACAAAATCACTCGGTCCGGGCCGAGTCCTGAAGCAAGCGACTGGGCCCGGACGGAGTGACTCGCCACGATGCCCTAGAACGTCACCCCCCAGACCGCCGTCTGGCTCGCTTCAGACTGGCAACTCCGTTGAATAACGGCCGAAACTGGGCGGGTAGCGGCGCGTCCGGACAAGTTACGCCCACAGCACTCTAGAAACCCGTACTTCTACGGATAGACCTGACCCTCGCGATCGAGTAAAAGAAGCCACGGTCGGGGACCGGCCATGGCAACCCCGTGACCGACAACCCAAAGAAAGAGAACCAAATGAGGAAGAGGCTCTTTGTTAGATCTATTTTGGTTGCGGTGCTATGCGTCGGGGGCGTGGGTTTTGACCGGACACCCGCAGCAACCCGAAGTTCCCGAGCCTCCCGAGATCGAGGGTTTCGATTTCGAGAAAGATCCCGACATGTTTAAAGCCGTCGCCACCGGCGGCGTGCCGATGGGTCGTTGGAAGGAAGGTCTGCTTTTCGACGGCATCGAGCCCATGCCGTGGCTCGCCAGTGCCGCCAACTGGTTTCCCGGCACCGAAGAGGTACAACCCGAGGAGATCCGCGTGACCTTCATGGGTACCGCGCCGATGATCCGACCCGGCCAGATGAACACCTCGGTTTTTGTCGAACTGGGTAATGGCGACAGCTTGATCTTCGACATCGGCGAGGGCTCGGTCCCCAACTACATCGCCGCCGGCATTCCCCTCAACAAGATCAACGACATCTTCATCACCCACTTGCATGTCGACCACTTCGGATCGCTTCCGTACGTCTATGCGTTCGGAGCCTGGTCCGGGCGATGGCACGAGCCACTGCGCGTGTACGGCGCGTCAGGGCGAGGTCCGGAGGACGGGATCTCCCACATGATCAAGGGCATGAAGATGATGATGAAGTGGCACATCGACGCCTTCAGCGTCTTTCCGATCAGCGAAGGCTGGGATATCGAAGTCAACGAGTTCGACTTCCAAGACGACGGTGGCGTCATCTACGACAAGAACGGCGCCAAAGTCACGCATTGGCGACGTTCGCATGCCAAGGACGGCGCCTCCGGCTATCGACTCGACTGGAACGACATGTGCGTCGTTTGGACCGGCGACGGCCGCCCCTCGGAGCTCGACATCAAGTACGCCAAAGGCTGCGATCTCTACATTACCGAGACCCAGGCTGAGTTGATGTCGATCAGCTCGGGCGTGGCAGGCGTTCCGCCATTCGTCGGTCGCTACACGATCGACACCCACCATACGCCGACCTATGCGCTGGGCTATTTGTGCAACAAGATTCAACCTCGACTCTGCATGAGCACCCACATGCAGCACGATCCCTACCAGGACGCCGAGGTCATCGCCGAGGTCCGGGAACACTGGGATGGACCCTACCATCCGGGAGCTCCGGACATGGTGGTCGTCAACATGACCAAAGACAAAATTTGGGCGCGCGACGGGGTCATTGCCGACTATCCCAACAACAAGGCACCGAATGCCGACCTCGCGATCGAGAGGTTCGGTGGCCTCATCGTGCCGAAACCGCAGTACTCGAGAGCAGACCTTCAGGAGCAGTTCATCCGCGATGCCCAGATCGATCCGAAGCTGTACTATCCCGAGGGCTATATGCCTCACCTGATGGAGGAGTGGCCGACCGACAAGGACCTGTACCTTCCGGAGCCACTCGTTCCCGATTCGATGAAACCGCAAACGCTGAAGAAGAGGAGGGCGGAGAGTCAGTAGCTCGCAGCCGGACGGGTCACCGAGAATCAATTTCCTATTCGACGATACGGCCCGTTCGGCTAATCATTTGCGACATAAGGGAAGGAAGAAACGATGCACGCATCCACAGCTCAGCCAAGTTGGTCGGTGAGCAGCATGACGGCGTGGTGTGCGCTAGTGTTGCTCTCGTCAGTAACGACAGCGGGCGTTGGGACGGCTCAACCTGCCAAACCCAACATCGTCTACATCTTGGTCGACAATTGGGGATGGGGAGATATCCGGATCCAGGGTGGATCGGTGCCAACTCCCCGAATCGACGAGCTGGCGGGCGAAGGCCTGCGCATGACCAACTTCAACGTTGAAAGCCAGTGCGTCCCGACACGCTCGGCGATCATGACCGGGCGGCTGCCGATTCGCTCGGGAACCCAAAGCGTGACGTACGGGCTTCCCTACGGTATGGCGCCGTGGGAGGTCACCCTGCCGGAGCTACTCTCGGACGCCGGTTACTCCACCGCGGCGTTCGGCAAGTGGCACCTTGGCGACATCGAGGGCCGTCTGCCGACCGACCAGGGGTTCGACGTCTGGTTCGGTATCAAGAACACGACCGACGAGGCCGGCTACTCATCGACGCCGCAATACGATCCCGCAGTGGTCCCGCCGCCCTACATTTGGGAAGCAGTCAAAGGTCAACCCGCTGAGAAGGTACGGCCCTTGGATCTCGATACTCGCAAGACCCTCGATCGTGAGATCGTCGTGCGGTCCGAGGCCTTCATCGCCGAGCAGGCGCGCGGCGCCAAGCCGTTCTTCCTGTACACGTCGCTGACCCAGATCCACCCCCCACTCGGCCATCATCCGGATTTCGACAACGCCTCGCGGGTCGGCATCTATGGGGATATCATCATGGAAGTGGATTACAACGTGGGGCGGATCTTGGATGCGCTCGAGGAAGCGGGCGTAGCAGCCAACACCATCGTGATCCTCTCCGGGGACAACGGCGCCGTGACCGACGGGATCGGCGGTGGGTCGACCGGACCCTGGCGCGGCGGCTTCACCGGCTACGAAGGTGGGCTGCGGACGGTCGGCATGATCCGCTGGCCGGCCCAAATCGAGCCCGGCCGTGTTTCGGATGAGATCTTCGCTGCGCTCGACTGGATGCCAACGCTCGCTCACTTGATTGGCGAGGAAGCTCGGATTCCAGACGATCGTCCGATCGACGGGATCAATCAGGCCGACTTCATCCTCGGTAAGCAGCAACACTCTAACCGAGAGCACGTCCTGTGCTACATCGGATCGGATCTCGTCTCCGTCAAATGGCGGAGCTTCAAGATCCACCTGAAGACCTACGAGAGCCTCTGGGCCCCGGCACAGGAGTATCAGTTCCCGCCGGTGTACGACGTGGCCAACGATCCGGGAGAGGCGAACAATCTGATGAAGTTTTCGCTTTTCTCCCACTCTTGGGTCTACGGCCCGATGGGTAGAATTCTGGGTGAGAAGGCGAGGAGTATGGCCGAGTACCCGAACATCAAGCCGGGCGAGGAGTTCGACGGGTACTAGGACACTCCCGGGGCGCCGACTTATCGATCACCAGGTTCGGAGGCATGCTGGTCCCGGAACCTCCATACTGGCAAAGGGGGCTGCGGCGTTAGGACGCGTCGCGTGTCCGACGCCAGCTCCCTTCGGCCCCCCCCAACCCTTCCTCGAACTAGTGGAGTGTGGTGGCCTGCGATGCGGCAGCGAAACAAACTCGCAAAAACACTTGACAGGTTTTGCCAGGCCATTTTGGAAAACGACTAGCCACTAACGTAGATACCTTCCGGAAACCGGAAGCTCCCCTCTCCCGTCCTGTCTCAATGATTGACTTCTTTCTTTTGTCTCTACGCGTTTGCTTCCGTCTGACGCCGGATGAGACCGCATAAATACTCGTTGCTATATTGTGAGAAGGACTATCGAAAGAGGGGGCAACGGCCATGATCGACAGATTAAGAAAATACTTCGAGACACTTGAAGGTCTCTCAACCGAAGAGCTCGACCACTCGGCCGAAAGACTGGTCCGCGCCGAGAAACGAAACGTGGCGCTCGTCATCGCTCACATCGCGGAGATGTCGAGAAGAAAGGGCCATCTCGAGCGCGGCTACCAGAATCTGTTCGACTATTGCACTACGCGCCTGAAGCTGAGCGAAGGCTCGGTCGCGCGGCGGATTCAGGTGGCCAACGTCGCAGTGCGTTTCCCTCAGATACTCGTTGCGTTGGCTGAAAACCGGGTGAGCCTCACCGTCGCCGGTCTCCTCGCGCCCGTCCTCAAAGACAACAACGTGGACAAGCTTATCAGCGATTGCACCGGAATGACCAAACGCGAAGCCGAGGAGCACCTCGTCGCGCTCCGGCCAAAGCCCGTCTTTGCGGCCTCGATTCGCAAGACACCTTCTCGGCCGGACAAAGCTCCGGTGGTCCAGGAGACTACCGGCCCGTGGCACGCTCCCCAAGTGTCGCCGAGTATCCTCGAGCCGGCGAGGCCGGAGCTCTTCAATTTCCGCTTCTCGGCCGACCGGAAGTTCAAAGAGAAGTTCGAGCGTCTAGCGGAAGTCCTCGGGGTCGGGAACCCCTCGCAACACATGGCCGAGATCATGGAGCAAGCTCTGGACATCGCGCTAGACAAAAAGGATGTGAAGAGAAAGCGAGCACGACGGCTCGAAAGAGAGGCAAGGGGAACTGCCGGGTCTCCCAAAGAAAAACCTTGCCCGGGCGAGGTTTTCGCGAAATCCCGCTACATCCCTTCAGAGGTTCGCGAGCACGTCCACGAGAGGGCTGGTCATCAATGTGAATATGAAGGTCAGGACGGGACCCGGTGTCGTTCGCGAACCGGACTCCAAATCGAGCACCTGCGGCCCTTCGCTTTGTATCGCTGCCACGACGAGAGACTTCTCCAGCTTCTCTGCCCTCCGCACAATCGTTTGAGAGCTGAGCGGACCTTTGGTGCCGCGTTCATCCAAGGGAAGATCGAGGCCTCTCGGCGGAGGCGCTCGCCGAGACCTCAGGCTCCCTTGGACACTTTGCCTTTGCCCGAATAGCACCGGTGTTCCGGACCCCTCCCCCGGCTTGACATGTGATTTTGATGAAAGCATACTAATCACATGTCTACCATGATTCAGATACGCAACGTACCTGACAAGATCCACCGGACGCTCAAATCGCGGGCGGCACTGGCGGGGATGTCGATGTCGGAGTACATCCTTCAAGAGCTCAAGAAGTCACTGGAGCGGCCAACTCGCGAGGAACTGCTCGACCGGCTCGCGGCGTTGCCGGAGCCTAAGCTCCGTCCCTCGCCGGCCGAGTTGATCCGTGCCGAACGAGATCGGCGGTGATCGTCCTCGACGCCTCGGTAGCAGTGGAGCTCCTACTGAATACGCGGCTCGGCAAGAAACTGGCCAAGCGTCTTCGGTCTCCTGACGTGTCGCTCCATGCTCCCCACCTCATCGATCTCGAAGTAGCGCAGACGCTTCGTAGATACGTTGCGGACCGCACGCTCGCCGAAGAAGAGGGTCGGCTCGCCTTGCAGCACCTCGCAATGCTTGACCTGCACCGTTACCCACACGATTCCTTGCTTCGACGCATCTGGGGCTTGAGAGATAACTTGACCGCCTATGACGGAGCATACGTCGCTTTGGCCGAAGCGCTGGGAGCTACACTGGTGACTGCCGATGGCCGCCTGGCAAGAGCACCAGGGCTCAAGGCTGACGTCGAACTACTAAAGTGAAAGGAAGACAATCTCGTCCGGGCGAGATTGCCGGGAAAAAAGCGGTTTAATTGCGGGGGGGATCCATGCCCAGCTCCGTTAGCATCCGGCGATTCTCCCGCCAATGCTCGCGCACCTTGACATGAAGTCCGAGGTAGACGTGCGTGTTGAGGAATTGTTCCAGATCCACGCGGGCTGAGGAGCCGATCTTCTTCAGCATGCTGCCCTGTTTCCCCACCAGAATACCCTTCTGCGAGTCCCGTTCAACCAGAATGGAGGCCTCGATGCGAATGAGCTCTTCTCCGTCTTCCCACGAATCGATCCGTACCGCGGTCGCGTAGGGAACCTCCTCCCGTATGAAAAGGATTATCTTCTCGCGAACGATTTCGGAGGCGAAGAACCTCTCGGGCTGATCGGTCAACGTGTCCTCGGGAAAAAGAGGCGGCCCCTCCGGCAAGTGCTGTTCGAAGAGCTCGACTAGGCGGTCCACGTTGTCTCCGGTCAGGGCGGAGATGGGAACGATTTCGGTGAAGTCGTGGGATTTCCGGTAGTTCTCTATGACCGGGAGCACATCCGTCTTCGGGACTTGATCCACTTTGTTAATGACCAAGAACAGTGGAACCCGGACCTTCTTCATGAGCTCTAGCACATATCGATCGCCACCGCCGAAAGACTGCGTAATGTCTATCATCAGAGCGACGAGATCCACACGGCTGAGGCTGGAGACGGCGCTTTTCACCATCAGTCGGTTCATCTGATGCTGGGGCTTGTGGATGCCGGGGGTATCGAAGAACACGATCTGACCGCGGGACGTATTGGCGACGGCCAGAATGCGATTGCGAGTGGTTTGAGGTCTGGGAGTAACGATGGCGACCTTTTGGCCCACGACTCGATTGATGAGCGTGGACTTCCCGACGTTGGGGCGCCCGACGACACTAACGAATCCGCTATGTGACAACGAAAGATCTCACGCGGTCCCTTCCTGACGAAGGCGGATTCGAACCTTGTTGATTCTTTGACCCTCGGCGTCGACCACTTCGATGGTCAGCCCCTGATAGTCGATCGCCTCCCCGGACTGCGGCACTCGGCCCAAAGCGGCAAGCACGAAGCCCGATACCGTATCGAAACCCTTTCCGTTGACGTCGAGATCGAGCTTTTCCTTGAGCACATCGACATCGGCCCGGCCGCTCACCAAGAACACCCCGTCGCCCTCGCGTACGAACTCTTCCCCGACCTCCTCGTCGAACTCATCGTGAATCTCGCCCACGATCTCTTCGAGAATGTCCTCGACCGTCAGGAGCCCCGAGGTCCCCCCGTACTCGTCTACCACTATGGCGATAGTAGAACGGCTGCGCTGGAACTCTCGCAGTAAGTCGGAGACTTTCTTGGTCTCGGGTACGAATTTCACGGGTCGGATGAGTGAATCGATGGGTTCTTCCGCCGTTCCATCCGCGTAGGACAGGACGTCAATCGCATGAACGAGGCCCGCGATATGGTCCAAGTTTTCCTCGAAAACCGGAATCCGCGAATACTTCTCGTCCATGAATAGCTGACGAAGCTCAGCGAGATTGGCCTCACGGCGCACAGCCACCATTTCCGGACGAGGCGTCATGATCTCCCGAACGACCTTGTCGCCTAGATCCACGATCGACTGCACCATGCGGCCCTCGTCCCCTTCGAGGATCCCTTCTTCCTCCCCGGTCTCGATGAAGGCCTGGACTTCCTCTTCGCTTACGCCCTCGTCCTCGGTTTCCTCCTCGTCCTGAACGAACGCCCGAACCAAGTGGGACAGAGGACGACTGATGGGCCAGATCATCGCGTGATAGATTCGAAACGCGGGAAGTAAGGCCAAAAGGACACGCTCCGGACTGCTCCGAGCGATAAAATTCGGCAACACCTCACGGAAAATCAAGTAAGCCGGCAGCATCGTCAAAAACGCCAGAACGAGTGCTTGTGCGGGGCTACGGTCGATGTAGAACTGAGTGAGCAAGACCGTTGCCGCGATGAGGCCGCCTTGGATACCGATGCGAAGCGGCAGCAAGAGCCGCATGGGATCTTCCAGGCAACGATCCAGAAACTCGGTCTTCCAACTTTCCTCGCCGTATTGCCGGATGGTGATCTTGCTGAAGTAGTGGAAGGCGACATCAATAGTAGACAAGAAGAGCGCCAAAATCAGAAGGCACGAGATCCCGGTCAGCGTCAGGTCCATCGCTCTCTCAGCATCTTAACGGCTCGCTCGACGGTGTGTAATCCCGTACTTCCGTCTCATGCGGTACTCGATCCGTCTCATCTCTCCATGGTCGGACTCGTGATCGTATCCGAGTAAATGAAGTAATCCGTGCAGTGCAAGAACTCGTAGCTCGCGCGGCAGTGTCGATCCTCGCCGGCGAGCCTGCCGGCGGGCGGTCTCTACCGAGATCACAATGTCACCGAGGTAGTCCGCTTCGTCGGAGAAATCTCCATCGCGAGCGGGAAAGGACAAAACGTCGGTCGATCGATCGTAGCCACGGAACGTGCGGTTGAGATGCCGCATCCGCTCATCTCCCACCAGGACGAGGCTTGCGGAGGCTCCGGCAGGGGCCACTTCTCCTGCTACCTGGCTGAGAAACGTGCGGAGCGGACGGCCGTCGACTTTTATTCGACGTTGAAGATTCTTGAGGAGCAGCATAGGCGTCCCGTTGCGTGATGTCGTGGACCGGGCATGCGGTTTCGTTATTGGATGTCCGATCTCGGGGGCCTTGGGGGCCTGGTCCGGCTCTCCGCTGGTACTCATCGGCTATCTTGAACCACTACCGGCTCGACTCGCTTTTCGAAGTCGAAGCCTGGGTAGCTCACCCGATGGTGGTAGATACCCATGAGCACCCGCAGGAAGCTCTGCGAGATTCCTTCCAAGTCACGCAGGGTCAGATCACATTCATCGAGCTGCCCATCAAGGAAGATGTAGTCGATGATCTGACGGATTACACCCTTGAGACGAGCGGGGCTCGGATCTTCGAGAGTTCTCGATGCCGCCTCTACCGCGTCGGCGATCATAATAATGCCGGCTTCCTTCGTCTGCGGCTTGGGTCCTGGGTAGCGAAACTCCGCCTCCATCACTTCGCCAAGCGCGGGATCGTGGCTTTCCTTCGCCTTCTCATAGAAGTAAGTGATGAGCTTGGTGCCGTGATGTTGGGGGATGATATCAACGATCTCGGGGGGAAGATGCATCTCCTTCCCCATCTCGACGCCTTCCTTCACGTGGCTGGCGATAATGAGCGCGCTCATTTGGGGCGAGAGTCGATCGTGTCGATTGGCTCCTCCGTACTGGTTTTCTACAAAATAGTCCACTTTACGAAGTTTGCCGATATCATGGTACAGAGCGGCCGTGCGGCAGAAGACGGCGTTTGCTCCAATCGACTCCGCCGCAGACTCGGCTAACGATCCTACCACCACGCTGTGGTGGTAGGTGCCCGGCGCCTCGAGAGCCAGTTTTCGCAGTATCGGAATGTTGTTGTTCGAAAGCTCGAGGAGCTTGATGTCCGTGGTGCGATCGAAAAGCGATTCAAGCGCGGGCAGCACGAACGAAACGACAATCGCCACTCCGGCGCCACTAAGAAGAGCGCAAAGCAGATCGAAACCGAAAGTGGCGACCGGTTCGAAACGCTCGGAGAGAAGATCGATGCCGAGCACGATCACCAGATTGACGCTGCCGACAAAGGCACCGGTTTTGATGAGCGCCGTCCGTTGCTTGTACTGAACCATCCCCAGGATTGCCCCGAGGCAAGACAGAAGGCTGAAGACACCGAGCTGCAGATTTCCCGTCATGAGTCCATGTGCGACGGAAAAAACCACCGAAGCGACCAGCGCGGTAGAGGCGTTCTCTAGAAGTGAGATGAGGACGGCTACCGCGGCGAGCGGAACCAGGTACTGGTAGGAGGAAACGTTGTTGAACGGTGGCGTGACGATCTGCTCCCCCACCGTGCTGAATACGAAGAACAACACTCTCGCTAAGGCGAGTTGAAAGACGATGACCAACCCGACCAAAGCAAAGCTCCGGCGCTTCCAGGAAAGGGTAGGACGGACGGGCCTCAAGAGCTGCCAGAGGCAGTAGAACAGGATTGCGGATAGGATGAAGGCCCCGACGACCCCCGCCAACTGCCACCTCTCACCCGCAGCGTCAGAAAGAACTTCGAGCTGCCGCAACACGCCCTCATCGATCTCATCACCCGCCCGAACGATGGCCCTTCCTTTCCTAATGTGGAAAAAAACAGGCGCCACTTCCTCTCTGGCCGTTCTTCGGAGCTCTTGGGTCTCTGCGAAATTGAAAGTCAGCGTTGGCTGGATGAACAGTGCGCCCAATCGTGCAACTCTCTTTCGCAGCGTCGGCTCGAGATCCGTAAGAAGGGCCGCCCGTTCCTCTAACTGTTGCTGCGCCTGGTCAACCGTGAAGACTCGAGAAAAATCCCGTACAAGGGTCCCGGTATCCGATATCTCGTCCCGACGCGTGATCGGCTGACCCGCCGCGAGCAACCGGTCTTTACTCTCAACGATTTCCCTTTGAAGCATGTTGGCAACGATGTCCCCCAGCGCTTGCTCGATCTCGGGGCTAAACACTTGCTCGAGTAAGAAGGTGAAATCTGCTTCGGTCAACGGGACTTCGAAGGCCGCTCGGACATCGTTGAACAGCGCTGAAAGCACCGCTTCCTCGGGGGATTTTTCCTCTTCGAGCCCCCGACCTAGCTCGAAACCCGTCGCAATTTCCGTTCTCGCAGAAATGGCGGCCCGGTTATTGAAGTCGTAGACCTCGGGCACCTCCGCCTCGGCCTCATCGCGGCGCGCACGGGTCGTGTCCTCGTCCTCGTAGCTGAAGTCGTACGGCGCCTTCAGATCGACCGTGGCAATCGTCCCCGGCTCGTAACGGGGCGGCCGAACACTCAGACCGGGAGCGATGAGGAGGGTGAGCAGGATGCTGAACCCCAAGCCCCACGGTAAGGGTGAAGAAAAAACGAGCTCTAGCAGCTCGCGGCGGCGGAACCGACCCTTCGGGCGGCGAGCCTCTTTCTTCGGACCGTTCTCTCCGTTCTTGGGGTTCAGAGCAGGCACTCTATCAATTCCCTTCTCGCTACCTTGGATCTTCGACCGGCTCTGGAGTGGGGCGGTTCGACGGCTGTTTGGCCTTACCGTTGGTGTGACGCTCATAGGCCAAGATGATCGATTGAACCAAACGGTGACGGACAACGTCGGTCTCGTCGAAGTAGGCGAAGACGATACCGGTGATGTCAGAGATGATATCGATGGACTCCACTAGCCCGCTGGTCTTCCCAGGCGGGAGATCGATTTGGGTGATGTCGCCGGTCACTACCGCTTTGGAGCCAAACCCGATGCGAGTCAAGAACATTTTCATTTGTTCTGACGTGGTGTTTTGTGCTTCATCCAAAATAATAAAAGAATCGTTGAGCGTGCGACCTCGCATGAAGGCGATGGGCGCAATCTCGATCGACCCTCGTTCGATCAGGCGGAGTACGCGCTCGGCATCCATGAGATCGTAGAGAGCATCGTAGAGGGGACGCAGGTACGGATTGATCTTCTCTTGGATATCACCCGGGAGAAAGCCCAGCCTCTCTCCCGCTTCCACCGCCGGACGCGCGAGAATGATTCGGTTGACCCGCTTTTGGTTGAACGCAGCGACGGCCATCGCGACGGCTAGATAGGTCTTGCCGGTTCCGGCAGGCCCGATGCCCATGACGATGTCATTCGATTCAATAGCCTGCAGGTATCGAAGCTGGTTGGCACTTCGCGGGATGACCGTCTTATTCGTCGAGGGGTGAGCGATTCTGCTCCCGAAGAACTCGCGGAGAGAAACCTGCGGATCTTCCTTTATCAATCTGAGTGCGATTCGAAAGTCGCCCGAGGCAACCTTGTGACCTTCCTCGATCAAACCCGAGAATTGTTTAAAGATGTTCTCCACGAAATCGACTTGTTCGGGCTCGCCATCAACCATGAGTTCATGGCCCCGAGCCACAATCTTGACGTTCAGAGCGTTCTCGATGGATTTCAGGTTCTCGTCTTGAGTACCAAAAAGCGCGAGGGTTCCTTCCCCTGGGATGGTGACTTTCTTCATACGGTGAGCGGCATTACCACCTTGCAGAATACTCCTTTGGGGACGGGGCTGCCTCCCGTCTAGACGGCACGATTCTTCCCTAAATTAGGCCAAAATTAGGCAATGGGAAATTCAAGAGGCCGGGAAGTGTGGAAAGAAAGGGCCAGAACGGGACAACCAAGAGCCCGATTAAGGTGAATCATCTCCTGAAAAAGATGCTAGCACGGGCATCTAAACCCCGTCAAATAGCCCTGAAGATCGGGACAGCGACTGGGCTGTGAACGGTAGGTAAATCGGGGACAGGCAGCCCTTTTCCGCTTGAGCTAGAAGACGAAGAGGGTGCCAGTCCCCAATTTACAGGTCTCCACTAGGCCTTGTAGATGTTACACATGAGCCCTTTGAGGTTGGTTGCACCCATCCCAGGGTCGAGGGGCGGCCCATCCATCGTCAGGACATTAATATTGGATTCCTTCCAGCCGTAGTCGGGAGGGCCGGCCTCCGGATACCACCACCCGTACTCCGCGCTGACGACTCTCGGGTGAATCCCGTCGAAAAGCTTCGCCCGGAACTTGACCTTACCTCTCGGCGATTCGATGTACACCCAGTCTCCATCGCGGATCTTCCTTTCGCTGGCTGCATCGGGGTGGATCTCCACTAGCGGGTCTCGATGCTTCTTCCTCAAGTACTCGGACTGTCTATGCTCCGACCCGAAGAACTCGAAGATCCGGTGTCCGGTGGTAAGTACTAGCGGGTACTGCGAAACGAATTCCGCATCCGCGTTTGGGCTCTCGGGAGGCTCTACGTAGTCCGGCAACGGGTCGTATCCCCACTCCTCGTATTGCTTGAGATAGAGCTCCAGTTTCCCAGAGGTGGTCCGGAAACCGTCCCGCTCATGTTTCCTATACGTCATCGGCGACCCGAGATACGGCATCTGTTTGAACTGTTTCCACGTGAGGCCGGCGGGCTCGAGGATGTAGTCGAACGAGCCTTCGACGTCGTCCCAAAAGAACTCTTCGAAACCTAGCTTCTTTCCCAACTCATTCAGAATTTTATGATCGGACCAAGCTTCACCTCGTGGCTCCACTACCTTGTTGCGGGGGAAGACATGACCGTGGATCTTCCAATAATCCGCGATATTGTCGTGCTCTAGCCAAGTAGCCGCAGGAAGCACGATGTCCGCAAGCTCGGTCGTGGGTGTCCTGAAGATGTCGGTGGCGACGAAGAACTCTACCTTTTGCAGGGCATCGTAGACACGGTACGCGTTTTCCCTCGCCGTCAGGAGATTGCTGGCGAACATCACCAAAGCGCGAACTTTGTACGGTTGTTCTTCGAGTATCGCGTCCCAGACCACATGAGGCGTAATCCGGCTGATGTAGGCGCCGAGCTTGTAGCGATCGCCGCCCAACATCTTGGCTTTTTGCGTCTCTGGGAGTTTGTCGAAGAAGGAAAAAGTGGCGCGGGGAAGGACCGGAGGAAGACCGAAGATGGCGTTGCCACCGGGGACGTCCAGGTTGCCGGTGAGCGCGACCATATATAGCAGCGCCCGATCGGCGTCGACGCAATTGACGTTCTGCTCGATCCCAACGCCCCATTGAAGGGCTGCCGGCTTGGTCGTGGCGTAGAGTCGCGCCGCCTCGATGATCTTCGACGTCGGGACCCATGTGATCCTTTCCACCTCCTCCGGCGGGAATCGCTCGACCCTCTTGGAAAGCTCTTCGAAACCCACGGTGTACTTCTCAACGAACTCGCGGTCGTATAAGCCCTCCTTGATAATGACGTGGAGCATGCCGAGCGCCAGTGCCGAATCGGTGGCGGGGCGAATTTGAAGCCAGAGATCGGCGCGCTCGGCCAAACTGTTCCTTCGGGGATCGACGACGATGAGCTTGGCGCCTTTGGCCAACGTGTTAGCCATGTTGATCGCCTTGTTCTCGTCAGGGTTCGAGATCAAATGGTTGCTTCCCCACGCGAGCACGCACTGGGGGTCGCCGCCATAGTCACAAAGCGGAAGCTCCGTCCCCATGACTCGTGATATCGCGACTCTCGGGATGTAGCACATGTGGCCGGGAGACATGATGTTCGGGGTCCCGTAGAGATTGGCCAAGCGATAGAGAAAACGGTGGAAGTCCCGCCCGGTTCCATGCCCGAAGACGGTGGCCTCGGCGCCCGATTCTGTCTTGACCTGGTCGAGTTTCTCCGCGATACCGGTGAGAGCTTCGTCCCAGGAGATACGCTCCCACTTCCCTTCTCCTCTCGCCCCGGCGCGCTTCATCGGGTGAAGCAATCGGTCCGGGTGCTCCTGAAGCTCGAAGGACGCGTACGCCTTGCTACACGTATAGCCTTTGCTGATGGGATGCTCCCAATCGGGCTCGAGTCCGACCGCCTTTCCGTCGTGGACCTTCACATAGACACCGCAACCCCCATGACCGCAGGAGCGGCAAACCGTGCGTACTTTCGAAGAGCCCTTATCCATTGAGTTCACTCGTCGTCACTGGTCATCACTGTTTTGGCGGTCTTTTCTCTTGCTCACCTGTTGAATCTGATGCACCCTGACCAATATAGCCGAGCGCTTCCAATCGGCGTCGGGTTTTTTCGTCCAGCTGCAACTCGTTCTCCGTGTACGTTTGCATAGCCGACGCCTCGCATCGGGCCAACCAGGATTGTGCGAAGTCTATCATCTTCGCGGCCAGCTCAGGTTTGGCCGCGCTTACGTCTTCGCTCTCGCCTGGGTCGCGTCCCAGATCATAAAGCTCGAGGGATTCTGTCTCCGCATTCCAGATGCCCTTCCATTCTCGCTGGCGAATCGCCAGGTTGAGATCCCCCCGATTTTCTTTGTGGGGTCGGTAGTACTTTTTCCTGTTGTGGCGCATCGCGGTCACGCGCATCGAGTTCTCGTCGGCGCCGCCTTCGGGCGTCTCTTGAATCAGGGGGAGCAAACTCCGTCCTCGAAAGCCATCTGCCAGCTCGGTACCGCCCAGGTACTCAACGATGGTGGGCGCGACGTCCAGCAGCGCCACGGGATGCGACACACGCGTGCCGGCGAACTCGTTGCCAGGAAAACGAATGACGAGCGGCACGCGAATGAGCTCTTGATAGACGGATTGATCGTGCTGCCAACTTCCGTGCTCGCCCAGTTCTTCACCATGGTCGGCGAGCACAACGAACAGTGTGTTATCCCAGACTCCGGCTTCCTCTAGAGCACGGACGATGCCTCCCAGCCGGTCGTCGGCCTCGGCTACCGTGGCGTCATAAAGCACATCGATTCGAGGTCCGAGCGCCTTCAAGCGCCGAGCGAGCTCGTCCTGTTTCGCGGTGTTGTCGACCGTACCGAGCGCACGCCTCTCGTCGTAGTCGATGCGCGTCAGGCGGCGGTAGAGTCGATACGCCTTCTCCACCTCCTGGCGAGTTTCCCGCGACGCTTCCCCGAATCGTTCGACGAAAGTCTGATCGGCCCGATACGGATTGTGAGGCTCGGTGTTGTGAATGTAGAGAAAAAAGGGTTCGACTGGCCCGGGATCGAATGTACCTAGCCAGGCATTCACAGCCTCGTCATCCACCTGCATATCCATAGCCTGAGCGACGTCATACCCCCGCTCGAGCCCGCTCAACGTCCCTCCGTACGGGTTGGCGAAGAATGACGCCGTGTTGTAACCCGCCTGCCCGAGTCTCATCGGTAAGGTGCGGGCAGTCGCCGCCACCTTGTCTCCGTCAATTAGAACGTTGTGCTCACAAGGCAAGGCGGAGAGAAAGAGAGAGACAACCGAGGGAAGCGTCCAAGGAGCGGGAGCGCTCGCGTCCTCGAAGAGGACTCCGTCCGAAACGAGGGAGTCGATGTACGGAGAGGTGGGCTTGGCGTATCCGTAGGCGCCGAGACGATCCGCCCGCAGCGTGTCGATTAAGAAAATGACGACGTTCGGAGTGCGAGAGGGAGTGACCGCTCCATCCCGGGGGGGGTCGGTGGTACCACACGCAAAGGCGAATAGTGCGATGCCAAAAGCTAGTCCGAAGATTCGTTTCCCCATCCAGTACCCGCCGTCAATCTACACGGCCAGCCGTGGGGCGTTCAAACGGGAAATCTAGTGTCGGCTCTCGGCCCACGCCTTCCAACTCTCGGACACTTGCGGCACACTCAGGAGTCGGCTCGCCTCGCCCCGGTCCCGCGTTAGAATGCGGAACACGTCCCCAATGGTGAGGCCATGGTCGGGCCGTGTGACCACTCGTATCTCATCACCCGCGCCCAGTTCTCCCTCCTCGCGGATACGCAGATACGTACCCGGCCGCCCGGCGGCGACAAAGCGGCGTGGAAAGAGCGAGTCTCCCATACGGTGGGCGAGCTTCCAGCAGGGCACACGGGGATCGGAGACTTCGAGCAAGACGCTACCCACTTCCCAGCGTTCGCCGACTACGGCGTTCGTGATATCGATTCCCTCGGTGGTGAGGTTTTCCCCAAACTCGCCGACCTCGAGCGGGCGGCCGATCTGCGACTCCCACCATTCCTGGTCTTCGACCGCGTAGGCATAAACCGCCTTGTCTGCACCACCGTGAACCCTTCGGTCGGCTTGATCGTCCCCTTGGAGATTGACGCCCTGTACCCGCACTCGACCCGGTACCGGATGCTTCCAAATGGCACTCGTGGCACGCTGGCCTCGGTGATCGAACTCACGAACGCCGCCCACATTCACGGAACGCACTTGACCCGTCGCGTAGATCATTTCTCACCTCCTTACAGTATAGCCCTTGGCGGCGGCCCCGAATCGGGGACCGCCGCACGCGCTACTCCGGCTCACGTGCCGGACTTCACATTCCTGGCGAGGAAATCGCGAATCAGACTAGTAATGAGGGCTCCATCTTCCTCGAGCGCGAAGTGACCGGTATCGATGAGATGAAACTCCAGGTTCTCGAGGTCGCGCTTGTAGGGGTGGGCACCTTCCGCTGGAAAGATCGGGTCGTTCTTTCCCCAAGTAATGAGGGTCGGTGGCTGATACTTGCGGAAGTACGCCTGCCACTCGGGATAGAGAGGCGGGTTGGTTCCATAGTCGTAGAACATGGCGAGCTGTTCCATAGTCGTAGAACATGGCGAGCTGAATCTCTTGGTTGCCCTCTCGATCCAAGAGACGTTGATCGATGTGCCAGTTGTCGGGGCTGATGGTCTCGACGTTGCGGATGCCGTGCGTGTACTGCCACTTGGTCGCGTCGATGGTGAGAAGTCCCCGGAGCTTGTCGCCGTTCTCAGCTGTCTTGTCTTGCCAATACGCCTTGATGGGATCCCAGAACTCCAGCAAGCCCTCGTCATAGGCGTTTCCATTCTGGATGAGGAGTGTATCCACCCGCTCGGGGTGTTTGGCGGCCAGGCGAAAACCGATCGGTGCACCGTAGTCCATGAGGTACAGACTATAGGAGTCGAGGCCGAGCTCGACGGTAAGTTTCTCGACGACATCGGCCATTCGGTCGAAGGTGTAGTCGAACTCATCGACCGACGGCATGGGGCTGTTCCCATACCCGGGGTAGTCAGGCGCCACGACGTGGTAGCGATCCGCCAAGGCGGGAATCAGGTTCCTGAACATATGAGAAGACGTGGGGAACCCGTGCAGCAGCAACACCGTGGGCGCGTCGGCAGGACCCGCCTCGCGGTAAAAGATGTCGAGCCCATCGATGGCGACGGTCTTGTACAAGACGCGAGCGACGTCGGTGGTGTCGAGTGACTCGGCCCGAGTGCGGGTAGTTGACGAGAGTGCGACGATCCCCGCCGACACCATAACGGTGGCGAGAAGGGTTGCGATCCTCGTTCGCGAAAGTATTCGTTTCATGACCTTTCTCCTTTCAAAACCGGGCCGCTTTTCACGCCGCCCATGGTAAAAGCACCAGGTTTCCCTTGACTTGGTTTGCTGCAATGAGCCGGTGGGCCTCCGCGGCCTCGCGCAAGGGAAGTACGCGATCGAGAACGGGCCGGATATGACCCGCTCGCACCTGCTCGATCCCCCACCGATAGTCGGCGACGTCGCCAGACACCGTTCCGCGCAGTTGCTTCTGGGGGAAGAAAAAGCTCCTGACATTGAAAGTCGCCTCATGGCCCGTTACGAATCCAGCAACAACCACGATGCCGCGGAGCTTGACGGCCGCGGCGGACTGAGCCACGAAATCCCCGCCCAAGTAGTCAACGGCCACGTCGACTCCCCGGCCATCCGTCCACTGCCGAACTCGCTCGACAAGGTTTTCCTTGAGCGTGTCGATGACGAGGTCGGCACCGAGAGTCTCCGCAAACTCGCCTTTGGCGTCGTCGCGGACCGTCGTCGCCACTTCCGCTCCCAAAGCCTTGGCCACTTGGATGGCGAGAGTGCCGGTAACGGAGGACCCGGCGGTGATCAGCACACGGTCTCCCTCCTTCACTTCCCCGACGACTCTCACGGCACGGACTCCGGCTGGCATCACGGTCGGGAGGGTTGCTAATTCTTCGGGCGAGAGGCCGCTGTCGTCCCTGAGGGTCCAGCGGGCAGGCACTCTGATGAATTGGGCGTAGGTGCCCCAGGCTCCCATTCCCGTGAGGCGCCAGCTGGGCGCCGAAGCCATCGGCGAAGCGTCGACGTTTTCTTCCTCCGTGGGGTAACCGGACATCGGTACCACCCGGTCCCCGATCTCGAACCCGTCGACGCCTTCGCCGATGTCCGCCACTTCCCCGACCGCGTCCGACCCCAAGACGTGAGGCATCGGAATGTCTTGGGTGACCGAACCCTCGCGCAGATAGTGGTCCAGGCGGTTGACGCCGGCGGCGAGGATCTTGACCAAGACGTGGCCCGGCCCCGGACGAGGAGTTTCGACGTCCTCGTAGCGAAGCACTTCGGGCCCTCCGAACTTCCGCATGACCGCGGCTTTCATTCCTGATTACCTCCGTACCGAAGAACTCTGTTGCTGTCCCACGGTCGTCATATAGGCAATGGTTGTGCCCGATCGATCATCTGGCGTAACTAACTGATACCACTAGGATTGGGTCGGTAGCCACGCAGGCGAAATCTCGCGGATCAGCGAGATTTCGCGTTGACAGGGCGCGAGATCTCGCGCATACTCTGAACCGTGACAGACAGAGGCCGCGGCGATGGGTCGGAGTTCGAATCGCTCAAGCAGATCCTCCTCGACATGGCTCACGAGCGCTCGTTGCCCGCTCTCTTGAGTCTTCTCGCTGAGCGGTTGCGGAATCTGCGAGAGGTTGCTCTCGCCCGCATCTGGTTGATCCGGCCCGGCGACCTGTGTGCTACTTGCCCGGCCCGACCGGAGTGCCCAGACCAAACCCGTTGCCTACACCTCGTCGCCAGCGCCGCCCGCCAAATAAACCCGGACAGCGGAACCGATTGGTTCCGAATGGATGGGTCCTACCGCCGGTTCCCCCTAGGAATTCGGCATATCGGAAATATCGGAGCGACAGGCGAGCCTCTGTCGCTGGATGACACCGCCGCCGACCACGAATGGTTTGCTCGCGGCGATTGGCTGAAGAAGGAGGGCGTCAAGAGCTTCGCTGGGCAGCCCCTGATATTCCGAAGCGAGATTCTAGGAGTCCTGGGTGTCTTCCGGCGTGCCCGCTTCGACGATCAGGAGTTCATGTGGTTGCGCGCCTTCGCCGACCACGCCGCCGCCGCCATCGCCAACGCGCGCGCCTTCGAAGAGATCGAAAGTCTCAAAAAACAGGTCGAGCTGGAAAACGAGTATCTTCTGGAGGAGGTCAAAGCCGCACACGCCTTTGGACACCTCGTAGGATCGAGCCCGCCGCTCCTCCGAGTCATCGAGCAGATCGAGATGGTCGCACCGACCGATAGCAGCGTATTGATACTGGGTGAGTCAGGCACCGGAAAGGAGTTGATCGCCCGGGCCATTCACGACCGAAGCAAACGGAGTGGGCGCCCGATGGTCAAGGTCAACTGCGGGGCAATCCCCAAAGAGCTGTTCGAGAGCGAGTTCTTCGGACACGTGAGGGGTGCGTTCACGGGGGCGTTGCAAGATCGAGTGGGCCGCTTTCAACTCGCCGACCACGGGACGTTGTTTCTAGACGAGGTTGCCGAAATTCCGTTGGACCTTCAGAGCAAATTGTTGAGAGTCTTACAAGAGGGCACGTTCGAGCGCGTGGGCGACACAAGAACTCGAAAGGTAGATGTTCGAGTCATCGCCGCGACGAATCGAAGCATGGAAAAAGACGTCACCTCGGGGCGCTTTCGCGAAGACCTGTATTACCGCCTGAACGTCTTTCCCATAACTGTCGCTCCGCTCAGAGAGCGCATCGAAGACATTCCCGCGCTCGCTGCGGACTGCCTGCAAAAGGCTTCCAAACGGTTGGGAGTGCAGCCACCCAAGCTGAAACAGAGCCACGTGCAGACTCTACAGAGTCACGACTGGCCGGGGAACGTGAGAGAGCTGCAGAACGTGATCGAACGCGCGATCATTACCGCTCGCTCTGGCGTTCTCAAATTCGACTTGCCCGAGATGGCGGGTCGCGACCGCCAAGATACAGAAACCTCGGGCGGACAGAGGAAAGGGCAAGAGATTCTAAAGGATGAGCAGGTCAAGCACCTTGAACGCGAAAACATCCTCGCCGCCCTCGAGCAAACGAGTTGGAAGATTTCGGGAACCGGAAGTACCGCAGAGGTATTGGGGTTGAGTCCTTCGACCTTGAGGTCCCGTCTCAAGGCGATGGGTATCCATACCGGCCAAACGCGCCGGCGTATGTGACTGGAGTCGACTATGACGGGTTCATATCTTGCTCAAGATGAGAACTATATGCGCCGCTGCATCGAGCTCGGGCGCGCGGCCTCGACGGAGGGAGAATCCCCTGTCGGGTCGCTCGTCCTGCGCGACGGGCGTGTCATCGCCGAAGCCAGCGAGGCAACCATGAGGGACTTCGATGTGACCGCGCACGCGGAGATCCTCGCGATCCGCGGAGCCACACGCGCCGCCCGTTCTGCCGATTTGAGTGGGTGTACGCTCTATACGAACGTTGAGCCTTGTGTTCTCTGCTCGTACGCGATCCGAAAATCCCGAATCGACAGGGTGGTCATTGGCATCCCCGCCGGCGCGTTGGGAGGCCTCAGCTCGAGCTATCCCATCCTCCGCGACGCGGACATTTCATCCTTCGGAGCCCCGCCCGCCATCACCCAAGGGGTTTTAGCGAGCGAATGCGGAGAAGCTATCTCTTAGAACGCCGGCTGGGCCGGGAACCGAGTTCCTTGGGTAGGCTGGCGCCAGCGTTTTTGCCCCCGCCGCTCGCCAAGTCCGCCAGATCGATACCGGTCGCGTTCTTCATTTGCTCGAGCATCACCACCGCGCTCCGGGTGAGGTTCTTGACGTAGTTGGACATGCCCTCGCCGTCGCCGCCATCGAGAATGGTCAGCTTGTCGATGTGCAAGTTCTCGGCGATGACCCGGGTCACCTTGTCGAGAAGCTCGGGCAGCATCCGGATGAGAAAAAGCTCCCGCGTGGCGCCATCTTCCCATTGAGCCCGCATCAACTCCACGGCCTCCGCAGTGGCTTTTCCATTTTCGAGAATCCTGGCCGCCTTGCCTTGAGCTTCGAGAAGCATCGCCTGGCTCCGAGCCTGTGCGGGGACGACGGTGTCGGCCTGCTCGCGCTGGATGCTGAGCTCGGCGCGCTTGCTCTCGAGATCGATCTGCTCTTCCGCACGCGCGATGTCGCCGGCGACCTCGGACTTTTGCTCGGCCCGGTTGGTTTTGGCTTGTAAGTCGGCACGCTGCACCGCGAGGGCGTTTTCTTCCTTGACGATCACCATGTCGGCCTGGATCTCGGCCTCACGGCCCTTACGTCGTTGCTCGGCCGCCACCTGCCGAGCTTCGGCATCCGCTTCCGCTTCCGCGATTTGCGCGTCGCGACGGACCACGGCGTTGCGCTGCCGGCCGATCGCTTCCATGTAGCCCTGATCGTCGGAGATGCTTTGGATCTCGAAGATGTCGAGCACGATGCCGAGTCGGCTCAAATTGGTGCGCGCCCGCTGAGCCACTTGATCGGCAAGCTCGAGCCGTTGCGCGTTTGCCTCTTCGGGGCTGACCGCGGCCACCACTCCACGAAGCGAGCCTTCGAGAGTCTGCTGTGAGGTCCGAACTATCGCGTCGCTGCCTTTCCCCAAGAAACGCTCGATGGCGTTTTCCAGTCCCTCCTCCGAGCGTCCGGCAAGCTTGACGTTGGCCCGCGCCTCGATGGTGACTGGAATCATCCCCTTGCACATCGCCTTAGGAAGACGGAGCTCGATGGGGGTCGTGGTAAGAGAAAGCCGGGCCACCGATTCGAGAAACGGCCACTTGAACCCGCGGCCGCCGCGGAGGACCCGATAGCCGACCCTCGCGCCGTCCGGCAAGCGGCGCCTTCGGCCGGACAGGATCACGATCTCGTTCGGCTGGCAGATGACGATGTTCGTCTTGATAAATGTAAGCAGTAGGATTACAGCAAGAACCCCCAGCCCCACTGCAATACCAATAATTTGTGCTTGATCCATTGCTCTAACCTCTCGGTGTCGAAACGCACCCCTACACGCCGTAATACAAAGAGAACTCGCTCGGGTGCGGGCGCAAACGAATAAAGTCGATCTCTTGTTTGCGCTTCAGCTCGATCCAGGTCTCGATGAGATCGGGCGGGAACACGTTGTCCTTGAGGAGGAACTCGTGGTCCCGTTCTAAAGCTTCGATCGCCTCGTCCAGTGAACCGGGTGTTCTCGCGATCGCATCACCTCGTTCCGTGCCGGCGAGCTCGTAGATGTCTTCGTCGATGGGCTCGGGCGGTTCGAGCTTCTTCTGGATACCATCGAGACCGGCCATGAGGATCGCAGCAAAAGCGAGGTACGGATTGCAAGACGGATCCGGCGTGCGAAACTCGATACGCTTGGCGGCGGGGCTCGTCGCGAACATGGGTATCCGGATGCAGGCACTTCGGTTTCGCTGCGAGTAGACGAGGTTCATCGGTGCCTCGTAGCCCGGCACGAGTCGACGGTAGGAGTTCGTGGTCGGGGCGACGAACGCGCAAAGCGCTGACGCATGCCTTATCAGCCCACCGATGAAGTGGCCCGCCATCTCGCTGAGATCGGCATAACGGTCCGTCTCATAAAAGAGGTTGCGGCCGTCCTTCCAGAGGCTCACGTGAACGTGCATGCCGGAGCCGTTCTCCTCGAAGAGCGGCTTGGGCATAAAAGTCGCAGTCTTGCCATAGCGGTGAGCGACGGTTTTGATCACGTGCTTGAACTTGATCGCGTTGTCGGCCGCGCGCAAGAGGGTGCCGAAACGGAAACCGATCTCGTTTTGTCCAGCGGCGGCGACTTCGTGATGATGGAGCTCGACGTCGATGCCGACTTCCCTCAAGATCGTGGACATCTTCGAGCGCAGGTTCTGGTAGGCATCGACCGGCGAGGCCGCGAAGTAAGCCAGCTTGCGCCCTGCCCGGTGGGCGAGATTAGGCTCGCCTCCCTTACCCGTATTCCAAAAAGCGCCTTCGCTATTGACGAAATAGTAGCCGTGCTGCGTCGCCTGGTCGTAGCGCACATCGTCGAAGACGAAGAACTCGAGCTCGGGACCGAAAAAGGCATCGTCGGCGATCCCCATTGACCGCACCAGGCGCTCGGCCTTGCGGGCCACACCACGGGGATCGCGGCTGTACGGCTTGAATCCGGCCGGATCGATGACGTCGCAAAAGACCGAGATCGTGGGATCGTCGAAAAACGGATCCAGAAACATCGAGCCCGGATCCGGTAAGAGCTTCGATATCGCTCTCGTTGATCTTCTGGAAACCGCGCACCGATGAGCCATCGAACCCGACTCCTTCTCGGAAGGAGCCTTCGTCCACGCCCTCCACCGGAAAGGTCAGGTGTTGCTGCATGCCGAATAGGTCGACGAACTTGAAATCGACGAACTGAATGCCCTTGTCGCTAATGGTTCGAAAGACGTCGCGGGCAGTAGTGACGCGCGTTTTGCTCATCTTAATCTATCGAGTTCCTGCTACTGTACGGTCCGCTCTCCCCGTTCACCGGTGCGAATGTTGATTACGTCGTAGAGCTCGGTGACGAAGATGATCCCGAAGCCGCCGCTTTCTTGTCCACCCCGTACGATCGCGTCGATGGCTCTCTCCACCATTTCTTCTTTGAGCGGGAGCTCGATGCGGATCTTTTGGAAGAGAGACACCTCGTGAGGAACGCCGCGAAAAATACGCACCTCGGCGCCCTCGGGGGCGGTGCCGAGGATGTTGGTGCAGGTCAAGTGCTTGATCTGCGCCTCGAACAAGGCGCTTTTCACCGCCGGAAACTGTTGCGGCTGGATGACGGCAACGACCATCTTCATGACATTCCTACTCTTCGGGTCACTCGGTCGTGAAAATCTGGAAGCCGCTGTACGACTCCATACCGTGCTCTGCGATGTCCAGACCCCGCAGCTCATCTTCTCGCGAGACGCGGAGGCCAATGACCGCATCGATGGCACGGAAGACGACCCACATGGCGATAGCGGTGAAACCGAGACAGGCCATGATGCCCAGCGACTGGATGCCCAACTGCCCGAAGCCGCCACCATAAAAGAGTCCGTTGCTCGGCGCCCCGAGCGCCTGTTGGCCAAACAAACCCACCGCCAGCGTGCCCCAAATCCCGCAGAGACCGTGCACCGGGAAGGCGCCGACTACATCGTCGATCCGGAGCCGGTTGAGCCAGTCGATGCCGTAGACGACCAGGATACCGGCGGCGATGCCGATGTAGATCGCGGCGCCGTCGCTGACCACAGCGCAGGGAGCCGTGATGCCCACCAGGCCGGCCAAGGTGCCGTTGAGCGCGAGGGCAAGATCGGGTTTGCCGAACTTGAGCCATGCCGTAAACATCGCCGCCGCGGAGCCCGCCGCCCCAGCCAACGTCGTGTTCATCGCGATACGCCCGACCGCCAACGGATCCTCCATGCCGAGTGTGGAGCCGGCGTTGAAGCCGAACCAGCCAAAGAAAAGAATGAACACACCGAGGGTCACCAACGGCATGCTGTGGCCGCCGATGAAGCGGGCCGAGCCGTCGGGGTTAAACCGCCCGATGCGCGGCCCCAGCATCCACGCGCCGACCAGAGCGGTCACGCCGCCCACCCCGTGCACCACCGTGGACCCGGCGAAGTCATGGAAATTCAATCCTGCGAGCCAGCCACCTCCCCATACCCAATGACCGACGACCGGATAGACGAACGCCGTGATGAGGAACGAGTACACCAGGTACGACACGAACCGCATGCGCTCGGCCACCGCGCCAGAGACGATCGTGGCGGCCGTTCCGGCGAAAACAGCCTGGAATAACCAGAAGACGGGCAGCGGGAGGGTCTCCAACGGGGACGCGTCCATGCCCATGAGGAACCAGCCGGAGGTGCCCACGATGAGCCCCCCGGTGCCGTACATGATGGCGTAGCCGAACGCGTAGAAACCCAGGATCGCGAAGCAGAAGTCCAGCAGGTTCTTCATCAGGACATTGGCCGCGTTCTTCGCTCGGATCAATCCGGCCTCGACCATCCCGAAACCCGCCTGCATGAAGAACACCAGGATAGCGGCGAGAAGCACCCAGAGTGTGCTCAAGCCATCGTAGCTGGGCTCCGCCGCGGGGGCAGCTTGGGAGGCAAAAGCGCCAGAAGAGGCCAGCGCCCCCAGAAGGACCGCTAGCCCGACAAAACTCTTGCTTTTCATCGACGTCCCTCGTGTGTCAAGAGAGATGCGAACCGACCATCAACGTCCGCTATGCAAACTGCGGAATCTTATACCCATCTCGCTTGACGATGTCTAGTATCTGCGATGCGAAAGACTGGCAGGGCATGCGTAGAGCCGAATTTGTTCGGATGGGTCCGATCTGCTAGCCTCGTTCAACTTCCCACCTGCCGCCTCGGACGAGAAGACCAACTTGGTGTGGACGTCGGCGAGCAAAAAACGGGCAGAGCAGGAGCGAAGAGTCTGAGTCTGAGTCCGAGCCCAGCCGCAATTCTAATGAGTAGTCCACGAGTCGAGTTTGATGTGTGGGGTGCCCGGGGTTCCCGTAGCCTCGTTCCGCCCGCCTCGACCATTGGCAACAACACGTCGTGCTACTCCGTCCGTCGGGGCGAAGACCTGTTCGTGCTCGACGGTGGACGCGGTCTGGGTGCCCTGGCCTCAGCGATGGCCGCGAAAGAGCGCTTCGAATCCGTCAAACGAGTGCATCTCTTCGTCAGCCACGCTCACATGGACCACTGGGAAGGACTCAAGGATACGGACTGGTTTTGGCAACCACAAAATGGCTTGGAGCTGAGCGTCTTTGGAAGACCGGAGGCTCTCCGCACGATCCGGAAAGCCTACGGTCATCCCTCCTATGTTCCCATGGAGGTGTTAGCCGAACGGACTCTGGGTCAACTTCGCTTCGTTCCGCTTCCGGTACGATCTCGTCGTACGCTTCGAGGTTGGACGTTGCAATCCTATCCATTGAATCACTACAGCGGAGGAGGAAAGAAGAAACACAAGCTGGACACGATCGGATTGCGACTTTCAATGAAAAACGGGCCGACCATCTGCTATCTGTGTGACCACGAGCCTACCGAAGGAACGCGACCGTTAGAGCTCCGGATGCTGGCCACTGCCCACCTAGCCGTCATTGATGCCCACTTCCCCGACATCGACGACCACGCGTTCGGGCACGGCTCGATCGAGCATGCCGCCGAAACGGCCAGACAGTTCCCCCGACTTCTGGTGCTTGCCGGCCACTACGCGCCGATGCTGTCGGATCGCCAGATCCGAGACGCCAGCCAACGACACGGCGAGGGACTTCCCAACTTTCGCCTTGCCGTGGAAGGGACGAGCTTCTGGTGGGATGCAAAGAAAATGGTGTTTCGAGAGCGGCGACCGAAGAGGCAACAGTAACTACTGGCCTTGTTTGACTGTTCAGTCTGTGCAGGGGTATTTTCACCCTTAACGATAATGGCTTCCTTCCTTTTTTCCCTCTCCCCTTGTGGGATAGGAGGGCGTCAAGGAATGCCGTGCTGCTATCAACGACGTCAGACCTTTATACCCTCTCCCCATTTGGGGAGAGGGTAGGGTGAGGGGCTCTGATGTCTCTCGACCCCGGCACCAAGCTGGGTCCAACAATTCTTAGTTTGACGAGGCCCGTGTGTGAACTTGCCTCGTCGCTCGATCTCCCCCGCTCCCCGTTTACGGGGAGAGGGATGGGGTGAGGGGCCACTCCTCGGCCATGGAAAGCAAATGTTAGAAGCAGGAGCACGACTCGGCTCTTACGAAATTGTGGCGAGCATTGGTGCCGGCGGAATGGGAGAGGTCTATCGAGCTAAGGACCTCAAGCTCGGCCGGGATGTGGCCATCAAAATCCTGCGAGAGGATCTTGCCTTGGATCCGGAACGCTTGAGGCGTTTCGAGCAAGAAGCCCACGCAGCTTCCTCTCTCAACCACCCGAACATCGTCACTATTCACAACATCGGCGAACATGAAGGTACTCGCTACATCGCCATGGAGTACGTAGAGGGAAAGACGCTCCGAGAGATGCTTGGCGGAGAGCCGTTGCCGAACAAGAAGCTTCTCCAACTCTCCACGCAGATTGCGGATGGACTTGCCAAAGCGCACTCCGCGGGAATCGTTCACCGGGACCTGAAGCCAGAGAACCTGATGGTTACCAACGACGGGTTCGTCAAGATTCTAGACTTTGGAATCGCCAAGCTAACGCCTCAGCTCTACGAAGCCAGCTCTGAGGAGAGTTCTTCGTCAAGGGTTGGGGGCACACTGGCGAAGGAGGGTACGACTCCGGGTGTGGTGATGGGAACGGTTGGTTACATGTCTCCAGAACAGGCGAAGGGGCTGCCATCGGACTATCGCTCCGACCAGTTCGCTCTAGGTACCGTCCTCTACGAGATGGCGGCAGGAAAGCGGGCCTTTCGCCACGACACACAGGGAGAGACGCAGGTCGCGATCATCCGGGACGAGCCAGAAGCCCTCACCCAACTCAACCCCAACCTTCCTGCGCCATTTCGCTGGATTGTCGAGCGGTGCCTAGCAAAGGCTCCAGAAGAGCGGTACACGTCGACCCAAGACCTTGCCCGCGAATTACAGAACGTACGAGACCATCTCGACGAAGTTTCCTCGTCGACAGTCGTCGCTAAACCTCAACTTGGCCACCGACGGGCGGGCATACTTTCCTTAGCCGCGTTGCCCATCATTGTGCTCGCCCTGGTTGTCGGATTGAACGTCGGCGACTTACGGGAGCGGCTGTTCGGTGGAGCAACTCCAGGACGCATTGAATCCATCGCTGTTCTGCCACTGGAGAATCTCTCAGGCGACCCCGAGCAGGAGTACTTTGCCGATGGGATGACCGAAGCGCTAATTGCGGACTTGGCCAAGGTGGGCTCCATCAAGGTGATCTCACGGACCTCGGTGATGCAGTACAAAGGAGTCAAGAAGCCGCTCCCAGAAATCGCTCGAGAGTTGGGTGTGGATGCGGTTGTCGAAGGGTCGGTTATGCGTTCCGGGGATCGCGTACGGATCACCGCCCAGCTCGTCGATGCGGCGACCGACCAACATCTCTGGACCGAGAGCTACGAACGGGACCTGCGCGACGTCCTCGCCTTGCAAAGTGAGGTGGCACGGGCCATCGCGAAAGAGATCAACATCAAGCTAACCCCTCAGGAGGAGTCACTCCTGACCAGCGCTCGTCCCGTCGACCCCGAGGCCCATGAGGCCTATCTCAGGGGACGGTATTCCTGGAACAAGCACGGTGAAGAAGACCAGAAGAAAGCCGTCGACTATTTCGAGCGGGCGATCGACCAAGACCCCGACTACGCTATTGCCTACGCGGGACTGGCCGACGCCTATGCCATGCTTGGATTTTGGGGAATTACTCCTCCTGCGGAGGCGATACCGAAAGCGCGCGCCGCGGCGCAGAAAGCGCTCGAGCTGGACGAGACGCTTGCCGAAGCGCACACCCCGTTGGGACTCATCAAATTCTATTTCGACTGGGAATGGTCGGCTGCCCAGGCAGAGTTTCGGCGTGCCCTCGAGCTCAACCCGAGCTATGCGCTCGCTCATGACTGGTACGCCGTGTATCTGGCCGCGGTGGGGCGACTCGATGAAGCCCTGGCCGAAATAAAGCGCGCCAAGGAGCTCGACCCGCTGTCCCTCAGGATCAACGCAGCTCTGGCGTTTCAATTCCGGCTCTCACGCCAGTACGACCGATCCATCGAACAAGCGCAGAAGGTGCTCGAGATGGATCCAAGCTATTGGCTGGCGCAATTGACCCTCGCGACCGCTTACCGCGCGAAGGGGCTAGATGAGGAAGTAGTTCATGAAGCGTATAGAAAACAGTACGTCCTAGCCGGAGATAGTGAGCGCGTGGAGGCCATGGATCGCGGCTACGCCGAGTCGGGCCCTCGAGGCGCCGTGTGCGAAGCAGCCGAAGTGTTGGCAGCACGATCCAAACTCAGGTACGTTTCCTCTACCGACATCGCCTTGAGCTATGTTCACTGCGAGAGGAGCGACGAAGCCTTTTATTGGCTTGAAAAAGCATACGCGGAGCGTGATCCCTTCTTAACCCTTCTTGCCGTTGACCCCGATTGGGATCCCATTCGCTCCGATCCCCGTTTCCAAAAGTTGGTGCGGTTGATGAACTTCCCCGAGTAAACCACTGGCCCTTTTGACTTTTCAGTCTGTGCAGAGGTAATTTAACGTTCTAAGGGCTAGCTATGTCACTCGACCCCGGCACTAAGCTGGGTCCCTATGAAATCCAGGCACCCATCGGCGCGGGCGGCATGGGCGAAGTCTACAAAGCGAAGGACCTCAAGCTCGGCCGGGACGTAGCCATCAAAATCCTGCGCGGGGATCTTGCCGGGGATCCCGAACGCTTGAGGCGCTTCGAGCAAGAGGCCCGCGCGGCTTCATCTCTCAACCACCCGAACATCGTCACCATTCACGACATCCGCCTTCGCAAGGCTTCCGCCTCCGCGCAGCTTCGGCGGGACAAGTCGGCGGGACAAGTCGGCGAAGAAGGCGATATCGACTACATCGTCATGGAGTACGTCGAGGGCACGACACTCCGAGACATGCTTGGCGGAGAGCCGTTGCCGAACAAGAAGCTTCTCCAACTCTCCACGCAGATTGCGGATGGACTTGCCAAAGCGCACTCCGCGGGAATCGTTCACCGGGACCTGAAGCCAGAGAACCTGATGGTTACCAACGACGGGTTCGTCAAGATTCTAGACTTTGGAATCGCCAAGCTAACGCCTCAGCTCTACGAAGCCAGCTCTGAGGAGAGTTCTTCGTCAAGGGTTGGGGGCACACTGGCGAAGGAGGGCACGACTCCGGGTGTGGTGATGGGAACGGTTGGTTACATGTCTCCAGAACAGGCGAAGGGGCTGCCATCGGACTATCGCTCCGACCAGTTCGCTCTAGGTACCGTCCTCTACGAGATGGCGGCAGGAAAGCGGGCCTTTCGCCACGACACACAGGGAGAGACGCAGGTCGCGATCATCCGGGACGAGCCAGAAGCCCTCACCCAACTCAACCCCAACCTTCCTGCGCCATTTCGCTGGATTGTCGAGCGGTGCCTAGCAAAGGCTCCAGAAGAGCGGTACACGTCGACCCAAGACCTTGCCCGCGAATTACAGAACGTACGAGACCATCTCGGCGAAGTTTCCTCGTCGACAGCCATCGCTAAACCTCAACTTGGCCACCGACGGGCGGGCATACTTTCCTTAGCCGCGTTGCCCATCATTGTGCTCGCCCTGGTTGTCGGATTGAACGTCGGCGGCTTGCGGGAGCGGCTGTTCGGTGGAGCAACTCCAGGACGCATTGAATCCATCGCTGTTCTGCCACTGGAGAATCTCTCAGGCGACCCCGAGCAGGAGTACTTTGCCGATGGGATGACCGAAGCGCTAATTGCGGACTTGGCCAAGGTGGGCTCCATCAAGGTGATCTCACGGACCTCGGTGATGCAGTACAAAGGAGTCAAGAAGCCGCTCCCAGAAATCGCTCGAGAGTTGGGTGTGGATGCGGTTGTCGAAGGGTCGGTCATGCGTTCCGGGGATCGCGTACGGATCACCGCCCAGCTCATCGATGCGGCGACCGACCAACATCTCTGGACCGAGAGCTACGAACGGGACCTGCGCGACATCCTCGCCTTGCAAAGTGAGGTGGCACGGGCCATCGCGAAAGAGATCAAAATCACGCTGACGCCTCAGGAGGAGGCACTCCTGGCCAGCGCTCGCCCCGTCGACCCCGAGGCCCATGAGGCCTATCTCAGGGGACGGTATTCCTGGAACAAAGAAGATGTGAAGACAGCCGTCGACTATTTCGAGCGGGCGATCGACCAAGACCCCGACTACGCTATTGCCTACGCGGGACTGGCCGACGCCTATGCCATACTTGGGCTTTGGGGAATTACTCCCCCTGCGGAGGCGATACCGAAAGCGCGCGCCGCGGTGCAGAAAGCGCTGGAGCTGGACGATACGCTCGCCGAAGCGCACACCCCGTTGGGACTCATCAAATTCTATTTCGACTGGGAATGGTCGGCTGCCCAGGCAGAGTTCCGGCGGGCCCTCGAGCTCAACCCGAGCTATGCCCTCGCTCATGACTTTTACGCCGTGTATCTGGCTGCGGTGGGGCGACTCGATGAAGCCCTGGCCGAAATAAAGCGCGCGAAGGAGCTCGACCCGCTATCCCTTAGGATGGACGTGGCTCTGGCGTTTCAATTCCGGCTCTCACGCCAGTACGACCGATCCATCGAAGAAGCGCAGAAGGTGCTCGAGATGGATCCGAGCTATTGGCTGGCGCAATTGAACCTCGCGACCACTTACCGCGCGAAGGGGCTAGACGAGGAAATAGTTCTTGAAGCGTATAGAAAACAGCACGTGCTAGCCGGAGACAGCGAGCGTGTGGAGGCCGTGGATCGCGGCTACGCCGAGTCGGGCCCTCGAGGAGCCTACCTCGAAGTGGCTGAAATGTTGGTAGCACGATCCAAGCTCAGGTACGTTTCCTCTATCGACACCGCCTTAGCCTATGTTTACTGCGAGAGGAAGGACGAAGCCTTTTTTTGGCTGGAAAAAGCATACGCGGAGGGGAATCCCTTCTTAGCCCTTCTTGCCGTAGAGACCGATTGGGATCCCATTCGTTCCGACCCCCGCTTTCAAGATTTGGTGCGGCGCATGAACTTCCCCGACTAGCGACGGGGCGCCTTCAGGCTGAACAGTTCGGAAGCCTCTTCAAAACCCTTGGCGTGGCGTTTTCCCACTCGCTTGAACTTAAAGCGTTTTTCAGCCTTCTCTCGTGTGTCGGAGCAGGCGAGGATAGGACCGGTCTTGTCCGACACAAATTTCTCTATCCGGAAGGCAAGGACCACAGGCTCCCCCACCATGGACAGGCCCTTCCGGCGTTCACCCCCGAAACTGTCGATCATCACCGGCCCTGTCGCCAGGGCCCAGTCTATTTTCAGAGGGAAATTCTCGATGGACCAGATGCTGTCGTCATCGGCGATCTCGAGGGCGATTTCGTGAAGGGCTAGGGCCGCATGGCACGCCCGTTCGGCGTGATTCGTCTCCGCGCGCTCATCCTCTTCCCAAAAGGCGAATATGGCATCACCTTGATATTCCTTCACGGTTCCGCCAAGATCATTCACCGTCTGCTCCAGCCGTGCAAAAACCCGTTCGACGCACTTCTGCAGTTCCTCCGGAGGAACCTTTTGCACCAGCATCGTGTAATCGCGGATATCGCCCACTAGCGTGGTCACGTAGCTGACCTTGGAGGTACCAACGGTCGCGTTTGATTCGAAGGCCTGGTCTATCTGGGGGATTTCCTCGGCCAGAAGGACAAGCTCCAGCTCGTCGCTCACCTGGATCGTTTGTCCCACCTTCAGTTGGAATTCCAGGTTGGGTACGAGGCGGCGCCCATCAACTCGCGTCCCATTTCGGCTGACGTCGCGGACCACGAAGCTACCGTCTTGATTGCGGGTCACGGAACAATGACGTGAGGAAACCGTCGCGTCGTCCACAAGGAGCACACCCGGCGCGAGCACCTGGCCAGACTTGTAACGGCCCACGTCGATTCGTTCGTAGAAGCGAAAGCGTTGCTCCTGGTCGGTGCCCAGATTGCGCACCAGGTCCGCAGGCGCCGGCCCGATTGTAGCCGGCGGCTCGTAATACACCGGGGCGAGCGAGACCCTTCCCTCCTCGGGCTGGTCGGATTGGGTCATGCCGGAGACGGCTCCATGGCCTCGCGGTTCCGGGAACGGATCTCGTTGATACTGGGCATCGTGGGCGGTGGCGGTATCGGAAGAGGGGTTCGCTGTCAATCCAGCACTAGCTAAAGGGAATCGGGTGCCGCCTCACCCTGGGAAGGATAGCACATTCTGGAAAGGCCTCACGGCAGGAAACGTCCCACTTCCGAGTCGAAAATTTCCTCCGCAGGCACGGTTACATTGTAACGTTCGCGAGCGACCTCCAAGATGGAGCCTGCAAACTGCGGGTGATCTTTCAGGGCGTTCATCAAATCCGCTTTGTCTAGAACGAACAGATCGCAATCGCTCACCGCGCGGACCGATGCGGTGCGTTCTTGAGAAAAAAGCAGACCGACCTCCCCAAAGAAATCTCCATCGGTCAACTCGCTAATCGCCCTGCCGCTAGAGTCCAACACCTCCGCCCGTCCCCGACTGATGAAGTACATTTCGTGACCGACCTCGCCCTTTTCGATGACGTACTCACCCGGGCCGTAGGCGACGGGCTTGAGCATCAGGGACAGGGAATTCAGGAAGACGGTGCTACAAGATTGAAACAGCGGCACCCCCTGCAGAACATCCCGGTTGATGACCTCCACCCAGCGCCGCCCGTCGTCTTCGATGAGGTCGAAGGCTTCTCGTGGTCCCCACGATCCCGCGGGATAGTTGGGAAAGTCTTTCGCTCTTTCCGAGGCCCAGGAATCGAGAATCGGTTGAGCGATTTCCCAAGCCGTCTCGACCAAATCGGTCCGTGAAAAAAGCGTCGCGTCGCCGATCATGGTGTTGTACAACAGCGTCTCGTAACCCGTGCCCCTCGACGCTTCGAAGGCCTCCCCGTAGTTGAAACGCATGTTGACCTTCTGGAGATGCATCGACGGGCCGGGCGTCTTGGCCTGGAAACGAAGCTCGATTCCCTGATCCGGCTGGATATGAAAAATGAGCTGGTTGGCGTCGAGGTGAGCCACCGGCGTGTCGGATAAAGCGGACCCGCGCCTCAACCGACTCCAAACGAAAGCGATGGTGGGAGAGCCAATCTGGGCCGCGAGCAAGGGCGATCAGGGTGCGATCCATCGACTCATCGTGCGGGGCTTCGATCAGGATGCCGGCGACTACGATAAACGTACCCCGCTTCACTTGGCCGCCGCGGAGGGCCACGAGCACATCGTCCAGTACTTCATCGACCAAGGCGTCGAGCTCTCTCCGCGCGACCGCTGGGCTGGCACGCCCCTTTGCGACGCCCGCCGCCATGGGCACGGCCGCGTGGTCCAGCTGTTAGAGAGCCACGGCGCGGTCGAGTAGGTCCACTGCGCGGGTTGCATTCCCGACCACGCGCGAGTAATAACCTGGCCGTGCTCCAGTCCGCCTTCTTCCGGAAGTACCTTCTCCCCGGTTTCGTACTTCAATCCATGGTCATCGCCGGTGGTTACGGGACCGGTCGCGAGTTGGTCGAGTTCTTCTTGAAATTTGGCGCCATCGGCGGGCTCCTTGGCATGTGGCTGGTCTCGGTCGTCATCTGGTGCGCCGTGTGTGCCGTCACGTTCGAGCTGGCGCGACTAAGCAAGTCATACGACTATCGAACCTTCGCCCGACAGCTCCTCGGTCGTTTCTGGTGGTCCTACGAAGTTTGTTACTTGATCATGATGTTGATCATTCTCTCCGTTATTGCGGCCGCGGCCGGGAGCATTGTCCAACAATTGTTCTCCGCTCCCTACTTCGTGGGCGTGGTTCTCATCATGGGGGCGGTGGGCTTTCTGGTGCTCAAGGGCACATCGCTGGTCGAGCGCGTACTTTCCTTCTGGTCGTTAGTCCTCTACGCCGTCTACATCGTGTTTCTCATCGCGTGCGTTTCCAAGTTCGGCGACGACATCGCATCCGGCCTCAAGCAAGGGGAGATCAAACCGGGCTGGTTAGGCGGCGGGCTGAAGTATGCCGCCTACAATCTTGGCATGCTTCCAGTAGTTCTCTTTGCGGTGAGGCACATCGAGCGGCGAAAAGAGGCCTTCATCGCAGGTGTCTTGGCGGGGCCGATCACAATGCTACCTGGGTTCTTCTTTTATCTCACCATGGTCGGACGCTATCCCGCCGTCGTGTCGGAGACTGTTCCCTCCGTCTTTCTCTTGGAAGAGCTCGGCTCGCGCCTGTTTCTTTTCGTCTTCCAGATCATGCTCTTGGGTACTCTTGTGGAAACCGGGACCGGTATGATCCACGCCTTCAACGAGCGACTCGCCACAGCCCTCGAGGAGAAAGGCCGGAAACTGTCGCCCGTATTCCGGCCCGCGGTCGCCGTTTTCCTTCTCTTGTTGGCCAGCGTCGTAGCCCAGGTAGGGCTCGAGAACTTGGTCGCCAAAGGATACGGCACGGCGACCTACGGCTTCTGGATCGTGTTCCTTATTCCAGTCTTGACGATCGGGGTCTACAAGATCGCCACCATCAAGGAACCCGTACCCGCGAAGTAACTGTCTCCGCATACGTCCCATCGCTTTGCGCTATGATGGATCTACGCAAAGCCAATCGAACCGACTGAAGTCTCCCATGAGCATGCTGCGGCGTTTTCTACTCTTGGCCCTAGGGGTCTTTCCGATTTGGGCCATGGGTTGTAGTTCTTCCACCTCACCGTCCCCCGCCAACGATCTGGACGCGGCGAGCCACGTCACCGCGGAGACGGCCGAGCCCCGGGCGGAGTACACCGTCACGTTCGATGCGGCCTGGAGCGCGGCCACGCATCCAGAAGATTTCCCCGGCAACCCCCACTTTTCGGGATTGATCGGCGCAACCCATAACAACCAGGTCCGTTTTTGGAATGCCGGGAGAAGAGCGTCGGACGGCATCAAGGCTATGGCGGAGCGGGACAGCAACCGCGGAGACCCCTCTCAATGAAGAGATCCGCGCCGCCCAAGCCGATGGTACGGCCGACAAGCTATTGTCGGGCGACGGCATCGCGCGATCGCCGGCAAGCGTGTCTCTCGATTTCGTGATCCGGCGCGACCACCCGCTGGTCACTCTCGTCTCGATGGTGGCACCCAGTCCCGATTGGTTTCGCGATGGTGGCACCCAGTCCCGATTGGTTTGCGGGCGTTTTAAGCCTTCTCGAAGGAGATCAGTGGGTCGACGAGCTCACGGTGGTGCTCTTCGCCTACGATGCCGGCACCGATAGCGGAACGACCTACGCGTCGGCCGATCAAGCGACTTCGCCCCGCGAGCCGATCCAGCGACTAGAAGGACGCCCCCTTGCGGTAGGTGGCCAAGTCGCACCCGTCGGCACGTTCACCTTCACCCGACACTGAGCCTATACCGGCCAGCCGCGCCAGGTTCGGGCCACGCGACCCTCGGAGTCTAGCTCGCTGCCACAGATGTAAGTCTTGATGTTGTAGATCTTGCCCTCGCGGATTTTGTCGACGACGGCGAAGTAAAACTGGACGCGACTCCCCGCCGGGCCGCCGTCCTTTGGGCTCTCGCTTCGGGTGCCGAGACCCTCTGCTTCGAGCACGACTTGGCTATCCTTCGCGAATACGTTCGTAATCTCCCACTTCAGATCGGGAAAGGTGTCGAAGTACATCTGCATTTCGTCTCGGATCTGATCCTTCCCGCTGCGGGGCTCCTCGCCAGATCGAGATCGACGATGTCACTGGATAGCGTCGAGACCGCCTTGTCGATATCGTGCTCGGACATCCCTTCTATGTTGGTCCGCACGAGCTCCATGTTTGCCAATTCCTCTTCGGTGAACGCGCTCATATCGCCTCTCCTTGCGCTATGGGGTCGTGGCAGACGGAGACATCGAGCTCTTCCTGCGGTCGCGGAGGATCTTTCCATCCTTGATGACCAAGATGGGTCGAGTCACCACGGTAATGTCATCGAGCGGATTGCCGGGCACCACGATCACGTCCGCCAGCTTTCCAACTTCGAGCGTTCCGACCGAGTCGGCCATCCCGGCCGTCATGGCGCCGACATGGGTCGCGGCCTGAAGCACTTCTATTGCAGAGTAGCCCCACGCCATGAATTGCGTCAGCTCATCGTTGTAGAAGCCTGCGATCTTGTCTTGGTACTGACCCTCGACGTCGGTTGCGATGGCCATCGGAATTCCAGCCTGGTGCATCTTGCGAAATCGATCTTCGAAGTGCTTACCCGAAAGCTGGAAGCGGTTGTCATCCTCGGAGGGCTTGTCCCAGCTCTCGCGGGCACCGCGTCGCGATGTGCTGACGGTTGGGACGATCAAAGTTCCCTGCCTCTTCATCATCTCGATGACCTGGGCTTCGTTCTTCATCGGATAGAGATGCTCAATGATATCGGCGCCTGCCGCGACGGCCCATTCCACCATCATCATGTCCCAGTCCGCGTACCATCCAGAGGCCACCGGCTTGCCGCCCTTCCTACCACCCGCGTGAACGGAAATGAGCGCACCCAGGCTATGGGTCGTCTCCACGGCTACTTGCACTTCTTCGGCCGTGAACGGAGGAGTCACTTTCGTGAAATCGGCCCCGAGCGCAAAATTCTTACGGATGTTCCTCCGCCATTCACCGGGCGAGTCCGACGGGACCATGACTTTCTCGGGGAGCATCAACTCGAACTCTCCGCCGTGCGCGCCGGTTGACGCCATGACTTGATTCGCCACGACGAGGCGGGGGGCCTCCAGATAACCTTTCTGAATCGCCAGCTTGAGGCCGATGGCCACGTTGTTACGCCCACCCAGATCGCGAACGAGAGTGATTCCGTTGTCGAGTGCTTGCTGCAAAAGGGCAGCGCCCCGAAGCGCACACAACGAATCGTCCTCGAAGTCTCGAGGATGAGGAAGGAAGAACGCGGGATGGGTGTGTGCATCGACCAGACCTGGAAGAACGGTAGTGCCTGGGACTTCGATAACCTGGGCGCCATCCGGGACCCTTATCTGATTCTTAGGACCGACCTGGGTGATACGGTTGCCTTCGATGACAACCGCATAGCCCGGTTTCGATGGCGCTCCGGTCGAATCGATCAGCCTCTCTCCGATAACGACGAGCGGCGGACGCGATTCCTCCTGCGCCGGCATAGCCGCGGCACTGACGAGAGCTATGAAGACCACTAATAAACCTGGCACTCTTGCTGACTGCATTTGGACGTCCTCCTTCGACGTGAGGTTCATATCCCGATGGACCCTCGAGCGGGAGTCTACGTTACGAGGGAGATTTCTACAATGAATGGACCCAGCAGTGAGTGCCGATCTCGATGCGGTGAGCAACGGGATCGGCGCTAGTCCTCTAACTCACAACCTCTTGACCCAGGGGTCAGCCGGACTCTTCCGGCCCCCTTTTCTGCAGCGATAGGCCGAGCTCGCGGAGCTGTTCATCGGTCACCCCGGATGGCGAGCCGGTCATCAAATCGAAGGCCGAGGTGGTCTTTGGAAAAGCGATGACATCCCGAAGGCTCGTGCCGCCGGTTGCCACCATCGCCAGCCGGTCGAAGCCAACCGCAATGCCCCCGTGAGGTGGAGCACCGTACTGGAGCGCATCGAGGAAGAAACCGAACTTCATCTGTGCCTCTTCCTCTCCGATTCTCAGCGCTCGAAAAATGCGCGATTGGATATCGGCGCGATGGATACGGATGCTGCCGCTTCCCAGCTCATAGCCACAGCCGACGATGTCATAGGCGAGGGAACGAACCGATCCCGGATCCGACTCTAGCCTGTCTAGATCATCCGGATGTGGCGAAGTAAAGGGGTGATGACTCGAGCCCCATTCCTTTCGCGTCTGGTCCCACTCGAAGAGAGGAAACTCGGTGACCCAGCACAAACCCCACGTGGACGTCTTTGTGAGATCCTCCCGCTTACCGACTTCGAGCCTCAGGGCTCCCAAAACGACGGAGGCGGCCCTCGGCTCGCCTGCAATCAGAAGCAGAAGATCGCCCGGTCCACCCTTCGCTTGCGTGAACGCTTCCTTCAAACGCTCCTCGCCGACATGCTTCGCCAAGGGGGAGCTCAGCTCGGAGTCGGTCCACCGTGCCCAACCCATCCCGGCCGCGCCCTGCGCCTTGGCGATCTTCTCCAAGCCGTCGATATCCTTTCGAGAGTAGCCGGCACATCCGGGAGCGGCGAGCGCTCTCACCGCGCCACCGCCGGACAAAACGCCTTCGAACACTTTGTATCCGGAGCCCGAAAAAACCGTAGAGACATCGGAGATCTCGACGCCGAAACGCAGATCGGGTTTATCGCTCCCGTAGCGGTCCATCGCCTCTGCCCACGTCAACCTCGGAAACGGGGCGCTCGCTGCGATCCCAACCTCACGAAGTATGGAAACCAACATACCTTCGACAACCTCGAAGACATCGTCCTGTTCGACGAATGACATCTCGATGTCGATCTGTGTGAACTCCGGCTGACGATCGGCGCGAAGATCCTCATCCCGAAAGCAGCGCGCGATCTGAAAGTAACGATCGAAGCCGGCCACCATCAGGATCTGCTTGAAGAGCTGCGGAGATTGAGGTAACGCGTAGAAAGAACCCTTTTGAGTGCGGCTGGGCACTAGATAGTCCCTCGCCCCCTCCGGTGTGGACTTGGTCAGGAACGGGGTCTCTATCTCGAGGAAGCCCTCTTTTTCCAAGTGGCGTCGCGTCGCCAAGGCCAAGCGGCTGCGCGTCTGGATGTTCCGAAACAGGCTCGGGCGCCGCAAGTCCAGAAAACGATACCTCAACCGAAGCTCTTCGCCGACGTTCACCTCATCGTTGGGAACAAAGGGCGGAGTCTTCGACTCGGAGAGAACACGGAGCTCACTGGCTGCCACTTCAATCTCGCCGGTGGCCAAGCGCGGGTTGACGGACTCTTTGCCTCTCAATACGACGGTGCCGCGTGCCGCGATAACCCATTCCGAGCCCACTCGCTTCGCCAACTCGGACGCTTCTTGACTCGCTTCCGGTCGCACCAAGATTTGAGTAACTCCCTCGCGATCGCGGAGATCGATGAACGAGATCCCTCCTAGGTCACGGACACCATTCACCCATCCCATGAGCACGACTTCGCTCCCGGAATCCGAGGCGCTGAGCGCGCCGCAAGAGTGCGTACGCTTCCAACTAGTCATTTCGAAGTCGAGGGAGAAGTCGAGAGGTATTTGTTCTTGAGCTCGACGTAGTGCTTCGCCGAGTACACCAGGTGCTCGAGCTCGGCTTCGGTCAAAGACCTCGTCACGCGTGCGGGAACTCCGCGAGCCAGACTGCGGGGAGGGATCTCTGTTCCCGGCCCCACGACGGCTCCCGCAGCCACGAGAGACTCCGGACCTACCTTGGCGCCGTCCAGAACGATCGCTCCCATGCCGATGAGGGAACCCTTCATGATGTGACAACCGTGCAAGATCGCACGATGCCCAACTGTGACATCGTCTTCTACGACGGTGGCGTGAGTTCCCTCGTTGACGTGAATCACGGTCAGATCTTGAATGTTCGTTCGTGCGCCTATGCGAATGTAATGAACGTCACCACGTATCACCGCTCCGAACCATACACTCACATCCTCACCGAGCTCAACGTCTCCAATCACTTGAGCGTTCGGCGCAACAAAGACACGCTCACCGCGCCGGGGGTGCTTATCCCCGAAGGGCGTAATCAATATTTATCCTCCTTCTACGGAACGAAGCCAGAGGAGACCTCGTGGAAAATCGTAAGTAACGGATAGGTAGCGGAGTACCGGAGTCCCAAGTACTCCCACCGGCAGCCCGAGGTAGGGCATCTTGTCCATATCGCCGAGCTCGAAGGTCACCTTTTCGGTCGTAAACCCCCCAACCGTCAATTTTCCGATCTCCACTCCGACCGCCTTCTTCTCGGCCAGGCCCTGCTTGCGGGCCCATTTGGAGTCGAGAAAGTTGATGGGCGCGGTGGCGTCGACGACGAAGTAGGCCGAGATCGAGCCATTAATAATGACCTCTACATTAATAGTATTGAGCTCTTGTTCGAAGAAAACGCCGCCCGCCGGCACATCCGGGCTTTCTGGAGAAGGCTCCAGAAGTAAGAGCTCGCGAGGGTAGTGGATCGTGAGTCGGAACGGGTTGAGGAACGCCCTGCCGATCCTACCGTAGGTGGGATATCCGTCGGCTCGCGTGATGTTGTCCCCTTCCATCAGGAGGGCCCGAATACCCTTGATGCCGACGTTGCCGATTTCGAGAGTGTCCAAATACACCACCGGGAGCTTTTCTTTCTCGCCTAGATACTCGATCTCTTGGGTCTCGTTTCGGCTCGCGAGCTGCATGCCGCTGCCTTCGATGAGAAAACCATCGAGCAGAACGTCGGGAACCGACGGATCGAGGAGAAGTGGGAACCTTTCACTGCCGTTGACCTGCACTGGAACGATCGGCACTGCCAAGTTCGGAATCATCTCGAAACGGATCCAAGTAGGAGCTTCGGTTTGTGCTCCTGACACCGCCATCGCCGCGAAGACGGCGCAAGCGATGGTGCAGGAAATCTTCTTCTTAATCACCCGGACGAATCCTTCTTGGGGTTCGAAATGATCTCGACACCCGTCAGTAGCTCGTCGACTGTCCTTCCCCGCTGGCACTCGAACTGAAAGGTCGTGTGGTTGATGGTGAATTGCTCTTTCAAGAATTCCTCCGCTTGCTGGGCTAGTTTTTCGGTCTCGCTTACCCTCAGGTCGTCGACATCCAGGTGCGCCGAGAGCGCATACATCCCGGAGGTGATGCACCAAACGTGCAAGTGGTGCACGCCCCGGATACCCGGGATTCCCCGCAAACCGTCGATCACCTCCTGCATCTTAACGTCGCGCGGTGTCGCTTCGAGCAAGATTTCTACCGCATCCCAGACGAGACGGAGGGCCCAGAAAAGGATCACCGTGCAAATGACGACCGAGAGAAGAGGGTCGATGACCGTCCATCCGGTCAGCGAAATGACCACCGCGCCCGCGATGACCGCCACCGAAGAAAATGTATCGGTGAGCAGATGGAAGAACGCGCCTTTGATGTTGAGATCCTTGTGCTTGGCGCCGCCGAGTATGGCCGCTCCTATCAGGTTGACCACCAGGCCGAGAACCGCGATAAGAAGTAACGGACCGGTGGCGATCGGTACGGGGTTGAAGAAACGATCGTACGCCTCGTAAAAGATGACGATCGAAATTACGAAAAGGGTGGCCCCGTTGAAGAGAGCAGCTAGTATTTCCAAGCGATTGAGGCCGTAGGTGCGCCGGTCGGTAGCCGGCCGCTCGGAAAACAACACCGCCAAGTAGGAGACCCCAAGAGCCAGCAAGTGGGTGAACATGTGGCCGGCATCCGAAAGAAGGGCCAGGGAGTTAGTGAGAAAACCTCCCACTGCTTCGACGACGAAGGCGGCGCCAGTCAAAACCATCGTCCACATCAGCCGGCGCCGGTTTTGGACGCGGTGGTGGGTGCTGAATCCGGGGCTCATGGGAATACTCTCGAGGAACGATAACAAACTTAGTTGTTGACCGGCCAGTGGTTTCTGGTCGGCGGGCCGCCGGGCGGAAGGAATTGGCTCAGCGAATTGCGGTGCCAAGGGAACCCGCCCGTGGTTTTCGGCTCGAGCACAGCCGTGAGCCGATGCGGAGTCGCGTAGTCGATGGAGCATCAGGCGTGGGGGTGGGGCCCCGCGCCATTAATCAAAGAGCGAGAGCCGCGTCTGGGGGTGGGGCCCCAGGCGACTGATTGATTTCCGCGAGCGCTAATAACAGCCTTGAGCCCGAGCGTAGCGCGAGCGGAGCGAGTCGCGAAGCGAGTAGCGAGTGGGGGTGGGGTCCCCGCGAGCGCTGATACAGATGAGATTTAGTGGGAAACAGTCGATGCCGGCTCTTGAAACCAACCGAAGCTCTGAAGTGACTGGATTGCCCTTTGACCCAAGGGCAGTTCGGCATCGGGACGGTCCGCCTGTCCGGCCTGTCCGGCCTGTCCGCCTGTCCCGTTGATGCCGCCAAGGAAAGGGGTACCTCCCACAGCCATCGCTCCACCAGGAACTCCAAGTAAGCCGAGCGTGCGAGGACTTCTTCTACTTCTAGCCAGTCGCGCTTCGGTATCGCTTGAGCCATCGCTGCACCTCTTGTCACTTCGTCTTTCACCCATAGGCAAAGCAAGACATATGCCAGAAGGTGAAAACGGCAGGAAGACAGACTGCAACTCATTGAAAGCAAACGGATTTTAATCCATCTGCAAACGTTAGGTGAGGACCTACGCGACGAGCGGGATGTCCCCTTTTTTTTACAGCCAGGGACAAAAAGTTTGCGTATCTTTCAATAGCAGCCCTGAGCCCGAGCGCAGCGCGAACGCAGTGAGTCGCGGAGCGAGTAGCGAGCGGGGAGAGCCTTCAGCCGTCGCGCAGGTACCGGTTGCCGAAGCGACGAGCATGGGGGTGGGGCCCCGTGCAACTGAGAGATTGCGGTCCCCGCGAGCGCTAATAAAAGCCTTTGCCGGATTTCGCTCTCCGAACCAAGGAATCCGGAGGCTGAAAGCGACTCCCGAAACTTCCTTCTCGGGCGCGGAGTCTATCCACTAGGACGGAAAGACCTACCGAGTCCGCGTAACGAAGCAGTCCCCCGCGGAAGGGCGGGAACCCGATGCCCATGACCATGGCTAGATCGAGCTCCTCCGGGCTTCTCACCACGTTCTCCTCGAGAGCGCGTGCCGCTTCGGTGATCATCGAGTCGACGGAACGTTCCACCGCCTCCTTCGAGTCGATGGAACGACGTGTTTCGATCCCGAGCAGCTCGAGCACGTCGGGGGCCGGTCTGGGTTTCTTGTCCTCATAGATATAGAGTCCACTCCCGGTCTTCTTGCCGAGCCTTTTCGAGGCCGCGAGCTTGCCGATGACTCCTGCCGGCGCCGCCCGATCTCCGTATGCGGCAGCTAATACTTTGCTCGCCTTATCCGCCACGTCGATTCCGACTTCGTCCAGCAGGCGAAGTGGCCCCATCGGCATACCGAACTCGACGAGCGCTCGATCGATCCCCTCGATGTCACCCGTCTCTAATAAAAGATGACAGGCCTCGTTCAGGTAAGGTCCGAGCACTCGGTTCACCAAGAACCCGGGGCCGTCGGCGACCACGACCGGCGTCTTGCCTAACCGCTTAGCCAAAGCGACGAACGCGGCAACCGTTTTATCGCTCGTCGCCTCGCCACGGATCACTTCGATCAACGGCATGCGATCGACAGGGTTGAAGAAGTGGAAACCGGCCATGCGCTCTGGCAGGCCCAACCCGCTCTGCAAGTCGGTTATAGGAAGCGTCGAGGTGTTGGACCCGATGAGGCAGGTATCGGAGATCTCGGGCTCGAGCTCTTCGAGCACCTTTTTCTTGATCTTCATGTCTTCGATGATCGCCTCGAGAACGACATCGGCCCGTGAGAAACCGCTCCAGTCCAACGTCGGGCTGATGAGACTCATCTTCTTGTCGAGCCCCCAAGCGTTCATGCGCCCACGCTTCGCTCGCCGATCATAGATTCGACGGGCAGCGGCCAAACCAGCTCCCAGAGCCTCCGGACGCACGTCCTTGAAACGGACCGGTATGTCCCGCGAGGAGAGAGCCCAGGCCATCCCTCCGCCCATGGTTCCCGCGCCGAGAAGTCCCGCCGCCCGCACTTCCCCGACTTTAGCGACAGACTCGACCGATTTCTCGACACCCGGGTCCTTTTTCGCCTTCTCGGTCAAGAAGAAGAGATGAACCAAATTCTTCGAGACCGGGCCGACCAGGAGCTCGCTCAGAGCCTCCGCCTCCAATTCGAACGCTCCTTCGAGCTTCATCGCTAAACCGCGGCGGATGACTTCCAATGCCTTGAATGGTGCCGGATAGTGTCCCTGACTTCGCGCGAGAACTTTCTTGCGAGCCTGCTGGAAGACGACGGCGCGTCCCAGTGGGTTTCCCTCCAGCAACCAACCGCCGAGTCCGCGCGCCCTTCGCGCCACCTTCTTTCGAAAACGTCCCTGTCGACGAAGCTTCCGAACCAGCTCCACGGCGTGCTTGTCGATCTCGGTATGCGGCACGGCTCGATCGATAAGACCGATTCTTGCGGCTTTTTTGGCATCGATGTTTCGACCGGTGAGAATGAGCTCCAACGCCTGCTGTAGCCCCACCAAGCGGGGAAGACGCGTCGACCCACCCCAGGCCGGGATGATCCCCAGGTTCACCTCGGGAAGCCCCATGCCGAAACGCGGGTGATCGGTCCCCAACCGCCCGTGACAAGCCAGCGCGAGCTCTGTGCCGCCACCCACGCAAACGCCGTCGATGGCGGCAACTGCTGGAAACGGAAGATCCTGGATTTTTTGGAAGATCTCGTGTCCTACGCGTGAGGCTTTGATGGCATCTTCTCGACGGGTGATCGCTTGGATCTCCTTGACATCGGCGCCCGCAATGAAGATGCCCTCCTTGGCAGAGCGAATGACGACGCCTTCGAGGTCGCTACGCCGCGCGAGATCGCTCAAGGTCTCGGCCAGCGACGTCATCACGGAGGACGAGAGTTTATTGACCTTCTCTCCAGGCAGGTCCAGAGTTAGCCAGCCGATCCCGTCTTCGACCGTCAGTTCGAGGGCCCCGTTTGCGACCTTCGATGTAGCGGAGCTCATTCCCCTAGAACAACTTCCCGTTATCCAATCGGAGAGTATAGCAGCCTACACACCTCCAGCGAGGTTCCCTTGCCCGAAAGCGCATGCGGGTGGATAATAGAAGACACGGTTTTTTATCTGTTGTGGCAATGAAAAAATCCCGCGATTCCCAACGAATGATCAGCCCTATTACGGGCGAGCCGGTCCAGGGTCTGTTCTCTGAAGAGGAACGGACCACCGGTCTGGCGCGGTTCAAGGAGATCCTCAAAGACCTGGGCTCAGAATTCGTCCAGTGGGTCAAGAACCCCCGCTCGTCCGATGTGGCGCTGAGCCCCCTCACCGGCGACCGGATGGATGAGCGCCGCTCGGACGAGGATCAGACGAAGGGAGTGGCGCGGCTCTCTGAAATCGCCCGCGATCTGTTCTCGGAGTTCCGCCAGTGGATCAAGGACCCGCGCGCTTCTGATCCGGCGCGCAGCCCGCTGACCGGCGCCGCCCGGGCGGACCTCTTCGCGGTCGAGAGCGAGAGCAAACGAGCCCTCGGATCTCTGGGCGGAGCCTTCGGCGTCTACCTAGGGGTTGCGTTCGTCTACATCCTGTTGCTAGTCGTCCTCCGCTGGATGCCGGACGGGCCGAACCGCCCCATCGAGGTCAATCTCCCTAACCTCGTGTTCCTGGTCGAGCCGGGACCGGGAGGTGGCGGAGGCGGGGGCGGCAGTGAATCTCCCGAACCGATCTCCGCTCTGAAAATTGAAGGGGAGGACCAGGCTAAACAGGCCATCGATATCCTCGACGAGGACCAGCTCGTCTTCGAGGAAGAAAAAAAGAAAGAGGAAGAGCCGCCGGTCGAGGAGGAAGAAGAGAAAAGAGAGATCAAGGCCCCGATCGTGGAAATGTCTCCCGACGATATGGACCAAACGGGGGAGATCGATTCCCCTGAGCAGCTGGTGGCGTCCGCCGGACCCAAATCGGGCAACGGTATGGGAGAAGGCGTAGGCTCCGGAATCGGCGAAGGTGAAGGCGGAGGCTTCGGTGGCGGGGCGTATCGATTGGGAACCGGCGTCGTTCCTCCCACGCTTCAACGCCAGGTCCGACCCTCCTATACCGATGAGGCGCTCGCCCGCAAAATTCAAGGAAGCGTGGAGCTCGAAGTGGTTATCCTTTCCAACGGAACGGTGGGGCCGATCCGGATTATAAGAAGCCTCGATCGTGGCCTGGATCTAAAAGCCATCGAAGCGGTAAGACAATGGAAATTCAGGCCGGGCCTCTTTCAAAGCAAGCCCGTGGATGTACTCGCCGTAATTACCGTCGACTTTACTTTGTTGTAAGAAGGAACCCCTCACCCCAGCCCTCTCCCCAAAGGGGAGAGGGTGACTTTAGTTGAAGTTGGCTTCCTTCCGTTTTCCCTCTCCCTCTGGGAGAGGGTAGGGTGAGGGCCGACCTTACTTATATCTGACTCCCCCCTTTACGACCACAAATACGCGCTTCATCGCCCTCATGTCGAGGAGCGGATTTCCCGCCACCACGATCACGTCGGCCAGCTTTCCCACCTCGAGCGTACCTAGTTGATCGGTTAGTCCGAGAGCCTCTGCCCCGATGCGCGTCGAGGCTTCGATGACCTGCATGGGGCTCATACCCAGCTCGGCCATGTACTTCATCTCATTGGCGTTCGGATCCTCTTGTTGGAAGTTCAGGTAAGCGGGGGTGTCGGTTCCCATCGAGAACTTCGCTCCCGCGCGGAGGAAACGACGCATGTTCTCGCGCGAGGTGGCTCGCTTCTTCATCATCTCGTTGTAGGACGGTCCGCGAAGGCCAAACGCATCGTCGCCCGACTCATCGGACGGCCGAGCCCGACGCTCATAGGTGGGTAGGCCGGACTCATCCGGATGCCGCTTGTTGTACACGAGCTTGTCCCGGTAGCGCATCAGGATGCGGTACTCCTTGGGCTCCATCGACATGATGTAGGACGTCTCATCCCAGCGATGTGGGTCTTCGGCTCGATTCGCTCCCGCCACCATGACTTCGAGCAGCGTGTCGATGATGACTCCGTTCTTGACGTAGGCATCGATGATGTCCTCTTCGATGAGCGCGCTTCCGTAAAAAGGATGCTCGAGGGTATCGATATCGAACGCGGTCATGCGTCTCAAGCCCTCGTTGTGCCCGCCGCAGTGGACGTCGATGATCTTCCCGTTCTTGTGTGCCTTGTCGATGATGAAGCGAAGCTGCTCGTCGGTGAAATCGTTTTTGCCGTCGTAGACCTCGCCGGACATATACAGCTTCCAGTAGTTGAACTCGGGGCCGAGAAGCTTGTCGGTGTCTTCCTCGAGATCGTCGATGACGGCGTAGGCAAACTCGCTGCGCATCCAATCGATGGCATCGGCCGGCGTCTTGGCGGCCTTGGTGTAATGTGCGAAGTGCTCTGGGCTCGTCAACAAAGCACCGCCGAGGAAGACTCGAGGCCCCGCCATCTCACCACGATCGATGGCTTGTTTGATGGGCAACAACCTCTTCCACGGTCCACTGGTTTGTCTTTGACTTGTGATCCCTTGCATGAGGTAGACCCAGGCCCGAAACGGCATCCGTGCGAACGTTTCTTCCCATCTGGCCCTTATCTCGTCCATGGGCAGATCCGCGGTGGGGGCCGGATAAATGGGGTTGAGTTGGATGTGTTGATTCGAATTAATGAGTCCCGGCATGATGGTCATACCGGAGGCATCGATGATCTCGGCGCCTTCCGGGATCTGGACCTCTGTCATGGGACCCACCCACTTGATGTGCTCCCCTTCGATCACGACCGCATAGTCTTGTTTGGGAGGAGCCCCAGTAGCATCGATGAAGGTCCCGCCCTGAATGACAATGGGCCGTTCCGGACGAAACGGTGGCTCCTGCGGCCCGAAGAAGACGGGCGCCTGCTGGGCACTCAAAAAAATCGGCAGCAATAGAAAACTGGCCGCCAGCCAGACCAGGGGCAATAAAGCGACGATCGAAACAGAAGCTTTCTCCATCATCATCCTCCTCACGACATAGACAAACCGCCATGGACTATCTCAAAATTGGGCGGCTTGAGCAAGATCCCTTTCCCATGGGTGTGAAGGACAACTGCGCGCAAGAGGCCTAAGAATCCGTGCGGTTGGATCCCCATCCAAACGCTTGGAGGTACTGTATACCATGGGTTGATCTTCAAAAGTTTGAAATATCTTAACTTACAACAACTTATGGCAGATCGCTCTTTCCAAACGCCGTGGCATCGATATTGCTCTGTCTTGTGCGAGTGGGTTGTAGCTGTCATCTATATCGGGACAGTCCAGCCTGCGTCGGCGCACTAGGGGCGTTGAGCTAGAGTCTGACAAGCCCTAAACTTTCTTGACTCCTAGGCCCGTTTTGGGTTACAAGGGCCCTTGGAGCCAGTGTACACCGTGTACCATTGGCCATATCTGAGCAAACGCAACGTGTTTGGAAGGGTATGAGCTTTAAATTAGCATTGCTCCCTACTTCAAGGAGGAAGAGCATGAAATCTTGGTGGCCCTCTTCTATAGTATTAGCTTTATTCTTGGCATTCTTGGCGGCTCCCGCGGGGGCTCAGGTCGGTATGACCGAGATGACCGGAACCGTCTCCGATGGCACCGGCGCTGTCTTGCCCGGCGTGACAATTACCGCATCGGACTCAACTCGCGGTATTCAACGCACTGCGGTCAGCGGTGGCGACGGCAGGTATGCCTTCACGCAGATGCCGGTCGGGACCTACGCGTTCACGTTCGAGCTGGGTGGTTTCGACAGCGCCCAACTGGAAGGCGTAGAACTCAACGTCGGTCAGAGACCGACCATCGACGTCACGATGCTGGTGGCCGGCGTCGCAGAGTCCATCACTGTGCGAGCCGAAACGCCGGTGATCGAGACGACTCGGTCCGAGCTGTCTCACACGGTTCAGGACGTCCAGGTCGAGGAGCTTCCCGTCCTCGGGCGAGACTGGTTGGGGTTCGCACTACTCGCACCGGGTGTCAAGTCGGATGGCGCCGAGGGGAGCCAGGACTCGGCACCGGTGGCTGGCATTGGAATCGGTCGCCAGGATAAGGTCCTCATCGACGGGGCGGACGTCAACAACCGCTCGACGTCGACGGGTATCGACATCAAGATCTCCAAGGAGACCATCGCCGAGTTCGAGGTCAAGACCAACCAATTCGACGCGCAGCTCGGTCAGAGCGGCACCTCGGTGACCCAGGCGGTGACCAAATCGGGAACCGACGCCTTTCACGGAAGCGGCTTCTACTACCGTCGTGATGGCTCCTGGAACTCTCCCGACTTCTTTTCCGGCGAGAAGGACGAGGCGTTCAAGCAGGATCAAATCGGCGGCGTCATTGGTGGCCCCGTGGTTCCAAGCAAAGCGTTCTTCTTCGTCAGCTACGAGTGGCAGAATTCGCCGCGCACATGCTCATCGAACAGTGGGATCGTCGCCATCGACAACCAGCAGGTAGGCTGCGGTGATGAACGGAATCTATGGTTCCTCCGGGGTGATGTTCAGATCACCTCGAACCACCGCGCTGCGATTCGCTACAACAAGGCCACGCGACTACGGCCGCATGGCACGGTCGGCGGCGGCACGGTGCCGGGCCACTCGATCGACTTCGATTTCGACTTCGACCGCTACAACTTCTCCTTGGACTCGGTTATCGGCGGAAACAAGGTCAACCGGTTGATGTACAACAACCTGAACACCGACCGCTTTTTCTCCAAGCGCGGCGATACCCTCCCAGAGTCTCGGGTTCAGGGAGGGATCACGACGGCAGGTCCGACTCAAATTTTCCCGGGCGCTCGGCTCGGAGGCGCTATCGGCTCTGGCTTCGAGAACCCCGACTACTGGTCCATCCGGGACGACTTCTCCACGTTTTTCTCGAAGGGTGGAGACCACAACCTGAAGTTCGGCGGCTACCTCGAAAGGGCCACGCTCACGGGCTTCTTCCTCCAGTTTCAAAACGGCGCCTTCACCTACGATCAGGATCCTGCGAACCTTCAGACCTGCTGCACCTCGGAGATCCAGGCCGACTGGGACACTTCCCAGTTTCCGGAAGCCACCCGCTTCCAGCAGAAATTAGGTGACCCGGACATCGATACCAGCCAGAATTTCTACTCCCTGTATGTCCAGGACGACTGGTCGATCAATGAAAAGCTCACCCTCAATCTCGGACTGCGCTACGACCTGGAGAAAGGCTCGCTGTTCAACGACCAACCAGACGCGATTCTCCAACCCGAGTTCAGCGACGACACGGATAACTTCCAGCCCCGAATCGGCTTTGCTTATGACCTCAAAGGCGACGCAAAGACCATCATCCGTGGCGGGCTTGGGAGATTCAGCTCCCAGGCGTTTCTGAACATCGCGCTCCTGGTGCAACAATCGAATCGCCGGGAGGAGCTCGAGGTGTCGGTCACCAACGACGGGTCGAATCCCAACTTCAACACCGATCCGCTGCAGGGTCGCACGTTCGAGGACTTCCAGGCCGCCATCGGAGAGATCCCCATCGATATCGCGATTTTCGAACCTGGCACAGAGATTCCGGATCTGTGGTCTTACACTATCGGAGTCGCGCATGAGCTAGCAGCTTCTATGGCTGTCGAGATCGACTACACCCATCAGAGGACCAACAATCAGTTCCTGACTCGGGAAACCAATGTCTTCTTCGACGAGGCTAACAACCGGCCGTTTCCGGTGGTGAGCGGAAACTTTCCCGAGCTCGGTGGAGAAGTTGTGGGCATGGGTCGACCGGATCCGGCCTTCAACTCCATCCGCGAGTTCCGGAACGAGGCCATCGCCCGCTACAACGGTCTCTCCGTCGCCTTCACCAAGCGGTTCACCAACAACTGGTCCGCGGGTGCGACTTACCTGCTCTCCGGGAACGAAGACAACGCATCCCAGTTCGACCGGCATCCGAGCAATCCGTTCGACATCGCGGACGAGTACGGCACTTCCCTGCACGACCAGCGCCATCGCTTCACCGCAAACTGGGTCTGGCAGTTGCCCTATGAATTCGTCTTCAGCGGGATCGTCTATAGCGCCTCCGGACTAGCCCAGCGTGCTATCTTGAGCGGTGCGGATCTCTACGGTGTGGCTCCGCAATCGCGCGGGCTCATCCCCAGGCCGACCTGCGGTCTCGAGCCGAGGATCGCCTCCGCTTGCTCCCAACTCGGAATTGCCGACGGCACGCGCATACCGCGGAACTCCATCCGGTCGGACAGCGTCTTCCGAGTGGACCTGCGCGTCGCCTGGCGACTTCGCGTCAGTGACGGCGCCGTCTCCATCGAGCCGAGTCTCGAGGTCTTCAACTTGTTCAATCGTGAAAACTACGATCCGCGGGCCTATGGCACGAACCTGGGAAGCGGCGCCTTCGGTCAGCCGGGCCGATCGTCGAACCTGCCTTACCTGCCTCGCAACATTCAGCTGGGCGCTATCGTGCGGTTCTAGTTAGTTACGAATAGCCCGAGTATTGTGAGCCCCGGCCATCGCGGCCGGGGCTCTTTTTTTTTGGAGTGGAGCTACTGTTTGCGAACGATAGCTTTGCTGAGCAGCGCATCGGGGTACGCGATTCTGCTGTGTGTGAGTCCGGCATCTATAAGTGCCGCCAGCATATTAATAGTAACGGCAACCGGATCAATAACTGGCACGGACAGCTTCATGGCTGCCAGCTTCTCTTGTAGATCTTCGGCAAGAAAAGCAAAACCCGTGCAGCAAATTACTAAGGTGTCGGCATGTGCTTCAACAATCGCTTTTCTGGCTGCCTCAGCCAGCAATGCCGCCGTTCGCGCGAGATCTGTACTTATTTCCATGACCGGGATGCCAACCACCTGACATGACGCCAGACGGGAACTCAGCCCCGCCCTATGTGCTTGTTCCCGGAAATACCGCGCAGAAAACTCACTAGTGACCAGGAGGCTGAATCGACGTCCTAGCAAGGCCGCAACGTGCATCGATGTTTGGCCGGGTCCGAGTACCGGGATGGACACACTTTCGCGCATCTCTTGTACGCCAGGATCCGCCATGCAATCAACCATTATCCCGTCAACATCTTCCTTTTCAGCTTTAACCGCATTCTTGATCAGATTCGGCACCGACAGGCTGAGTGCAGTGAGTGATTCCGTTGTTCCCAACTCTGGTCCGCTGTCGGGGAAACCTACACTGATGGTCAGATCTTCCCGCGCATAGCGCTGGTTTTTCTGCTGTAACACATTCTCTGACCGATCTTTTGTCGGAACAAACGCTTTAACTAGTCTGATGTGTTTCATTCGACTTCTCCTAAGTGCAACTATCCGACAATCGTCTGTCGGCGTTTTGCTGTGGCTTCCATGTCAACCTGGAGATCATCTCCCTTGAGGATAACCGCATAGACTTCCTCCGCAGCTTCTCGGCTGACGTATCCGTCACATACATCCTTACGTACGAGATCCGGGTCCCGCTCGAGGGGATTACCATATCCGCCTCCGCCCCCGGTTCGTGCAACAATCCGCGATCCCTTTTTCAGTAAGATGCCACTGGTTTTCAGCACCTCATAGGGTGGCTCGTCCCCTGGCGGATGAATGGTGACTTGCGGTATCGATCCAGTATGTCCACCAAACAATCCCCACTGCGGCGTCTTCGTCCGCTCGAAATGGGCCTGAAAGGTAACGTCTATTAACGCTTCATACTCCTTGATAGTGTTCAAGCCGCCTCGCCACTTGCCAGCACCACCTGTATCTACTCCCATCTGGAGGCGTCTAACCAGTATCGGACTACGACTTTCCTGGGTTTCAACAGGGCTGTTGCGAAAATCTCCCGCGACAGAATGTGTAATTGCGCTCACCCCGTCCACACCCGAACTGGCACCCCAACCACCGTTCATCGACTCACCACCCATCCAGAATTCTCCCGTATCCGGGTCTCTGCCATAGACCTCAAGATTCCAGGAATCCCCCGGCAACCCCGCCACTACTCGATCCGGAATCGCCGGAGCGAGGGCCTTAAAAATCAAATCAAGCAGCATCATAACTGGTATGGGTCGCATGCCTCCGACGGGCTCCTGTGCCCAGAAAATGGATGCCCGTTCAGCGATCAGATGAACAGGAATGAAACTCCCATGATTTACTTCAGGAACGGGACTTGGATAAAGAAAGGCAAGCGCCAGTTTTGCCATTGCCTTCGTCGATGGAAGACCGGTGTTGATGTTGCCGGCGTGTTGTTTGTCCGAGCCCCTGGTGTCAACCGTTATTTCATCACCGGCTATTGTTACCTTTACCCTTACAAGCACGGGAACATCGGTAACCCCATCGTTGTCTATATAGCCTTCTTCTTCATATACACCATCCGGAATACTTGATATGAATTCCCGGTAGTTGGCCTCGGTTACATCAAATATATCCTGCGTGGCCTGCCTGATGACATCCAGCCCAAAGCGATCAATCAGGTGCAGATACCTTCTCTCGCCCATTCTCGCAGCGGCAACCATCGCGTTCATATCGCCCATGAGGGTCTTGGGTAATCTGGAGTTCAGAACTAGTAAATCAACGACATCCGAAATGAATTCGCCTCCTTGCATGATCCTGATGGGTGGTATGCGGATACCTTCCTGGTAGATTTCGGTCGTCCCCGCCGGATGTCCGGGAGTCGCCGCACCAACGTCGCTCCAATGGGCTCTTATGGCACCGAAACCGACAGGCCCCCCTTCATAGGCGTACACGCTGACGATATCCACGTCATTTAGGTGAGCCCCGACGGTATACGTATCATTGACAACAAAAACATCTCCTTCTTTCATGTTGTCCAGGCCATATTTGCCAACGACGGCCTCTACCGCCGCCTCCAGCCCCCCGGTGAAGTAGGGAGTACCTGGTGCTTGTGCCAGCAATTGCACCTTTTCGTTGTAGATGGAGATACCGTAATCGTGGCTTTCGTAAATGACTGGAGAATATGAACTACGATTCAACACCGCACTCACGTCATCCGCGATCGCATAAAACGCGTTCCGGATAACTTCTGTCGTAATGGGATCTATTGTCGAGTTCATCGTTTTGTCCCGCGTTTTTGTATTACGAGATTTCCCACCGAATCTAATTCCACCCTGTACTCAGGCGGCACAACCGTGGTACAGGACAACTCATTGATAACCAGGGGCCCTTCCAGGGCTTCTCCCTCTTTCAGAGTCGATCGATCAAGAAAGCGCGTACTCAGCCGTTTCCCGGAAAAAACCACGAGCCTGGTTTTTTCTGCCGCGGCATCAGCCTCAGATATCAACGTCCTCGGCTGGCCGCCATCACTCGATGAATTCAGGCCACGCGCTTCAACTCTGATATTTGCCAACTCACCCTGTTCCTCCGGATTGGAATGACCGTATTTTTGCATGTACAGGTCATCAAACAGTTTTTTGAATCCTGTCGCCTGTGATGCATGTAAAGGCGCGTCTGCAGGTATCGGTAGGCTTACAAAGTACTCCTGACTGATATAGCGTATATCCAAATACCTTAGAAAACGCATTCTCTCAGTGGGAACTCCTTCGCCTTGCATCAACTCCGTCAGTTCTGCCTCGATGCGGGAGAAGCCATCTTGCACTTCGTTCCAGTCCAGACTGTTCAAACGTGTACTGAATGATTTTGACAGGTCGTGACGTATATCTGCATTCAGCATACCCCACGCCGAAAACTCGCCTGCCACATTGGGAACAATCAACTTGTGAATTTCAAGTTCTTCGGCAATCAGCGCTGCATGCATTGGACCAGCACCGCCAAACGCTATCAACGAGAGTTCTCTCGGATCGATGCCCTTGCTGATGGTCATCGTGCGAATGGCATTCGCCATTTTCGAATTAATGACGTCAAGGATGCCCTCCGCCATCTTGTCGACCGTCAAGCTAAACTCTCTTCCCAATTCACTCACCACCGAATGGGAGGCCTCCGCATCCAGTTGCATGCGGCCACCCAGAAAGGCATCCGGATCAATGCGACCGAGGACAACATTTGCGTCAGTTACGGTAGGTTCGGTCCCACCTCTTGAATAGCAGGCAGGTCCTGGTTGGGCGCCTGCACTCCGGGGGCCAACACGAAGTGCTCCACCCTCGCTCCATGCAATACTACCACCTCCTGCACCGATGGAATGGATGTCTACCATGGGCGCCAGAATTGGAAAACCCTCAAAACTTGTCTCTGAGACAATTGATTCCTTGCCCTCTATGACCAGGCTCACGTCAAAACTCGTCCCTCCCATATCGATGCATATCAAATTGGGTTCTCCAAGCTGCTTGCTTAGTACACTCGATCCTACGCTTGCGCCTACCGGACCAGACATCAAGGTCAGCAGACCTCTCGATTCGCTCTCGTTCGAGTCCATCAGCCCGCCGTTTGACTGCATGATGAAGACTTTCTTGTCGAATCCCTTTTCTTCCAGCGCGCCAACCAGTTGCACCAGGTATTTTCTTAATATCGGTGATACATAGGCATTGATGACAGTGGTACTTGTTCGTTCATATTCCCGCCACTCCCGGCAAACCTCGTAGGACGGCGTGACAAAAATATCCGGTGCGACACGGCGAAAAAAGTCTGCCGCTGCCTTTTCGTGAGCGGGATTAACATAGCTGTGGAGGAAGCAGATTGCGACGGATTCAATCCCGGCGTCACGTAATCGAGGCACGATGGCCGTCAGATCATCTTCATTCAGTGGAGTAACGACATCGCCCTTTGCATTCAGTCGTTCCTCCACCTCGAACGTAAGCGCACGGGGCACAAGAGGTTCTGGATGGCAATAGTGCAGATCGTACATCCGGACGCGGTTACTTCTACGGATAACATAGACGTCACCAAAACCCTTGGTTGTGACAAGCGCGGTTCGTGCACCTTTTCTTTCAAGAAATGCGTTGAGTGGGGCGGTAGTACCGTTGATAAGGAGTTCAATCCGGCTGTAATCGTCGATAATTTCGTCAAGCGCAATCATAACACCGGCAGAATAGTCGTCAGACACAGACGGTGTCTTGGCGAGCAACATACTGTGTTGTTCATCATCGAATACCACCAGATCTGTGAACGTACCGCCTATATCTATCCCGACTTTGAGGGAGCTTTGTTTTCTCATGGCTACAATATTCTCCTAGTTGTTCAGAATTACGTTGCCTGGTCCTTGGGTACAACCTACCGGCTCTCCAAGACCGAAGACACGCAAGCCATTTCGGCCGGCACTCGAGCTACCGTTTACGAAGGTACTGAAAACGCAGGATCTGATCATTGAAGTGGACGTAGCCGTCTACGTTCCGCCTGGTCGCCAGGAGGAAGTCGGGCTGTGTGATCCACACCCGCGGAGCTTCTTGGATAATCCTCTGTTGTATTTCGGCGAGAAGGTCTCGACGGCTCACCGGCTCCAGCTCCGTCCCCGCTCGCTCAATCATCTCATCCAGCACGGGGTTTGAGTAATCTCCGCTGTTCAAAAAAGCCTCACTGATATAACCGAGGGTTAGTGGATAAGCAGGATCGGCGACAAACCACAGATTCTGATCCAAGAACAGCCGCAGAGAGCGGGAGGCGCGCTGCTCGGCGTAGACGGCGGGAGTGAGTTTGACGATGGTCACCTCGATTCCAATCTCTTTGACCGCCGATTGGACTAAGACGGCAATGGCCTCGTGATCGGGCACACCGCTATCGAGCGCAAGATCCACCGCGAACCCCTCGGGATAGTCGGACGATGCCAACAAGGCCTTGGCTCTTTGGGGATCGCGTTTCCCAAACGGGTAGTCGCCGGGCTGGTGTCCGGGAAAACCAACCGGGACCGGTCCGGCGGTCGCTCGCGCCCAACCAAAATAGACATCCTTCATGATCGCCTCGTACGGCACCGCGTACGACAACGCGTGCCGAACCTGAACGTCATCGAAGGGCGGCATCTGGCAGTTCATGACCAAACTGACAGTTTGTGTGCTCGGCAGTGAAAGCACTTTGACTCCGGGCACACGCGCCATCGAGTCGTTCTCTTCCGCGGAGAGACGTTCCACTACATCCAAATAGCCCGACACCAGCAACATCATGCGATCAGCCGCGGAGGGAATGATCTTCAAAACCACCTTGTCGATCGACGGTGCGCCTCTCCAATAGTTCTTGTTGGCCCGCAGAACGATTTCGACGCCTCGGGTCCAGCTCTCCACGAAGTAAGCACCCGCACCCGCGGTGTTCTGGCGGAGCCAAGTCTCGGCCCATTTCTCTTCGGGCTCGCTTTGGGACCGAACGAGCTCCGGATCTAAGGGTCCGGCGTTCGGCAAAGTGAGAAGGCGGGGCAACAACGGGCTCGGGCGATCCGTCGTGACCCGCACGGTGTCTTCAGTGATGACCTCCACCGCTTCCGGACCGGGGACACGTCCCAAGCTTCGATAGAGGAAGGCGCCGGCCGACCCTTTGACCCCGAAATTTCGATCGAAAACCCGCTTGACCGCCTCGGCGTCAACGTCTTGACCGCTCGGAAACCGAACCTCCGGTCTCACTTTGAGATTCCAGGTAACGCCATCGGCGGCGACGGTCATCGACTCCAAGGCGGTACCTTCCAGGCGGTCAGGAATCCAATGTCGCAGACCTTGTTCATTCATCTCCCATGAATGCATCATGAGCGTCTCGTACGTGTTGATGATGACACCCACCGATCGCGGCGTCGAAGCAAAGAGACTATCGAAGGTCGCCGCATCGTCCGGCACGCCGACGATGAGCGCGGCCGGGTCGTCGGCGGACATCTCGGGTCTTCCGCAGGCGGCACAGGCCGCGAGACTGAGGAGAAGGAAGAACCAAGTTGCTCGCCCTAAGCCATTCATAAACCTAAGCTTACCCCAAGAAGGGTGGCGGTCGCGAACGTTGACTGCAGGGAGACGTTCGGTTACTTTTCACACATGAAGAAGGCTACGTCGCTATCTGCAGGCGGGTCTCGTGGGGAAGCGCCGCCGGGCACGGCTCACCAACCGCCGTGTACGGAGCCGTTCGCACGGTGGTGTGGGAGCTGGGGGCGGGTAACCGCCTCCGGCTAACCGGTTTCTGGCTACTGCTTACGAAGGTACTGGAAACGCACGACCTGATCGTTGAAATGCACGTAACCATCGACATTCTTCTTAGTCGCGAGGAGGAAGTCGGGCTGGGTGATCCACACCTGCGCTGCGTCCTCGATGATCATCCTCTGCGCTTCGCGGAGCAGTGTCCGTCGCCTCTCCGGTTCTAGCTCAACCACCGCACGATTGACCATCTCGTCCACCGCCGAGTTAGAGTAGCTTCCGTGATTGAGAAAGGCTCCGCTCACATATCCAAACCACAGCGGATAGATTGGGTCGTCCACCCACCATAGATTTTGATCCAAGAAAAAGCGTAGGGTGTGGGAGGCACGCTGTTCCGCATAGACCGCCGGGGTGAGCTTGACGATGGCGGCCTCGACGCCGACTTCTTTGAGCGCCGATTGGAGGAGTATCGCAATCGACTCGTGCTCCGGTACACCGCTATCGATCTCTAGGTCAACCACGAAGCCATCAGGATAACCGGCCGCAACCAGCAACGCCTTGGCTTTGTCTGGATCTCGCTGCCCGTATGGGTAGTCGCCGGGCTCGTGTACTGGAAAGCCGACCGGAACGGGTCCGGCCGTGGCCTGGGCCCGACCGAAATAGACATCCCTCATTACCGCCCGGTAGGGCATTGTATACGACATCGCCCTCCGAACCCGAACGTCATCGAACGGCGGCATCTGGCAGTGCATGACCAGACTGACGGCTTGCGTGCTCGGTAGTGAGAGCACGCTGACTCCAGGCACGCGCGCCAACGCATCATTCTCTTCTGCGGAGAGACGCTCCACCACATCCAAGTAGCCGGACACGAGTAACATCATGCGATCCGCGGCGGACGGAATGATCTTCATAACCACCTTGTCGATCGCGGGCTCACCTCTCCAATAGTGCTTGTTAGCTCGGAGCACGATCTCGACACCGCGCGTCCAGCTCTCGACGAAGTAAGCTCCCGCACCCGCCGTGTTCTGGCGCAGCCACGTCTCCGCCCATCTCTCCCCCGGCTCGCTTTTCTCCTCCACCAGTCGCGGATCTAGAATCCCCCCATTCGATAGGATGAGAAGGCGGGGCAGCAACGGGTTGGGGCGGTCGGTGGTGATTCGAACGGTATCTTCGTCAATCACTGCGACCGCGTCCGGTCCCGGGATGCGCCCTAGACTTCGATAGAGAAATGCGCCGCCCGAACCCTTGACTCCGAAATTTCGATCGAAGAGAGCTTTGACCGCTTCCGCGGTCAAAGCATCACCGCTTGGAAACCGAACGCCTTCTCGCACCTCGAGAGTCCAGGTGACCCCGTCGGCGGCGACGCTCATCGAGGCCAAAGCCGCCCCTTCGACTTTGTCAGGGACCCAATGTTGCAAACCTTGGTCGTTTTCCTTCCACGAATTCGTCATGAGGGTTTCGTACGTATTCATGATCACGCCGACCGATCGTGGCGTGTTAGCGAAGACGACGTCGAAGGTCGCCGCATCGTCCGGTACACCGACGATGAGCGTCGTCGGATCGTCGGCATCGGACACCTCCTGAGATCCGCAGGCGAGCAGAGTGAAAAGAAGAACGCCGAAAACCATCACCCGTAAGCCACTCATAAACCGAAGCTTACCTCAAGACAGGTCGCACTGGCGAACGTTGACTGTAAGGAGAGGTTCGGTTACTCTCCAAACATGAGCGAGCGCTACCGGGTCGGGGTCGACATCGGCGGGACCTTCACCGACTTCGTCCTGTTCGACAAAACGACCGGCTCCCTCCAACTCGAGAAGACCTACACCACGCCGCAGGATCTACGCCAAGGTGTCGAAAGTGGTCTTCGGAGTGCCGGCGTTCCCTTCTCTGACATCGCTGACCTGGCACACGGAACAACGGTGGGACTCAACACCCTCATTGAGCGCAAGGGAACGGCAACCGGACTCATCACGACTTCTGGATTTCGAGACACCTATGAGATAGGACGCGGCGCCCGCGCCCAGCCTTACAATCTATTCTTCCGCAAGCCCGTTCCGCTCGTGCCTCGCGAGCACCGGCTGGAGGTCAAGGAGCGGATCGGTGCCGATGGAAAGGTCGTCACGGCATTGGATGAAGACGACGTGCGTAGGGTGGCAGAAATCTTTCGACAGGCCGGGATCACTTCCATCGCCATCTGCTTCGTGAACTCCTACGCGAACTCCGCCCACGAAGAGCGGGCTGCCGAGATCCTCGCCGAGGTTTACCCCGAGGCACGTGTCTCGACGTCGCACAGCCTGGCGCGAGAATGGAGGGAGTACGAGAGAACGAGCACGACGTGTATCAACGCGTACATCATGGCGCGCACGGCTCGCTACATGGAAGACCTCTCGAAGACGTTGGCCGCCGGCGGCTACCGAAGCCCTCTTTTCATAAACCAGTCTTCGGGTGGCCTCGTCTCCGCAGGCACCGCGGTAGAAAAACCAGTGATGACGTTGATGTCCGGCCCCGCAGGTGGCGTCGCCGCGTCGGCCTACGTCGGGGGGTTAGACGGGTTCGAAGACATCATCTCTTTCGACATGGGGGGCACCAGCAACGACGTTTGCCTCATTAAAGATGGGCGCCCCCGCGTGACCGCCGACTCGAAGATCGAGTCTCACCCGGTGATGGTTCCCATGGTTGCCATCCATTCCATCGGCGCCGGCGGCGGCTCGCTCGCCTGGGTCGATGCCGTCGGAGCGCTGAACGTGGGCCCGGAGAGCGCCGGTGCCGAGCCGGGACCGGTGTGTTACGGCCGTGGAGGGACCGAGCCCACCGTGACAGACGCCAACGTCGTCCTCGGCCGCGTGGCGCCCGAGCAATTTCTCCCTGAGAACATGAAGCTCGATGCAGAATCCGCACGCCGCGCGATCCGCAAGAAAATCGCCGAGCCTCTGAAGCTGGACCTCTGGCTGGCTGCGACCGGGGTATTGGACATCGTGAACGTTAAAATGGCCATGGCGGTGCGTACCGTGACGGTTCAACGGGGACTGGATCCGAAGGACTTCGTCATGTTCGCCTTCGGTGGAGCGGGGCCGATGCACGCTTGCTTCGTGGCTCGCGAGATCGGGATCGGCAAGGTGGTCATTCCCATCGCGCCGGGCCAGTTCTCGGCGCTCGGGATTCTGGGCAGCGATATCCGGCACGACCTCGTTCGTACTGCGCCCGCGGGATCCGATGCCCTCGATCGCTCCTTCCTCCAAGAACAGTTCGACGCGCTCGAATCCGACGCGCGGTCGGTTCTCGGAAAGGAAGGCGTGGCTGAAGACGATTTCGCGCTCCTCCGGTCGGTCGATATTCGCTATGTAGGTCAGGAGTACACGGTCAACGTCCCTATTCCCGATGGACCGATCGATGAGGGAGTCGTTAATAAGACACGCTCCGACTTCCACAAACTTCATGAAGTGACTTACAGCCATTCCAAACCGGACGACGTCATCGAGCTCGTCAATTTGCGGATCGCTGCCATCGGTCGCCGGCCTAAGGTCGAGCTGCCGAAAGTGGCGGCCGGAAAAAAAGACCCCCGTCCATCGGCTCGAGTGGGCTCGACCGAGATCTGTTTCGATGCCGCCCAAGGGTTCGCCGAGGCGGCGGTATGGGATCGACGGGAGCTCTTGGCCGGAAACGGAATCGAAGGACCGGCTATCGTGGCCGATCCGGGTGCAACTACCGTGGTCCCTCCCGGCTTTCGATGCTCGGTGAGCTCGCACGGTAATCTCGTTATCGAAGTACCGGCTACCGGAGGGTCTTAATGTCTGTAGATGTGCCGAACGGGAGAATCGACCCCATCACCCTCGAGGTGATCCGCCACGCATCCATCGCGGCGGCGGAAGAGATGAAAACCAACCTCATGCGCACCGCCCACAATCCGATCATCTACGAAGTGCTCGACTTCAGCTGCGGCGTCTTCGACCACCGAGGCAATATGATCGCCCAAGCGGACGGACTTCCCATCTTCCTCGGCAACTTGGCGGCTGCCATCCGCGTGGTGATCGACGACATCGGACTCGAGAACTTTCGACCCGGCGATCTCTACTTGATCAACGACCCCTACGCTACCGGGACCCACGTCAACGACTTGACCACCGTCAATCCCGTATTCGATGACGACGGCGAGATCATCGCGTTCACTTCCGCCCGTGCGCACTGGCTCGACATTGGAGCAAAGGACCCCGGCGGCAGCATCGACTCCACTGACATCGTCCAAGAGGGCCTGTGGTTGCGTTCGGTGCAACTCTACGACGAGGGCGAGCTCAACGAGAGTATGTGGCGAGTCATTCAATACAACGTACGCTATACGCGGAGCATGTTGGGCGACCTCCAAGCCCAGGTAGCCGCTTCCCGCACCGGAGAGAAACGCATTCAGGAAATCTTCCGTCGGCACGGCCGGGCGACCGTGCGGGCGGCTATCGATGAGCTCTTCAAGCAGGGGGAGCAAAGAGCGAGGGCTTCGATCACCGCTATGAAGGATGGGGTATACGAAGCGGAATCCAGACTCGATGACGACTGCCTGGGCAACGGTCCTCTCCCCGTCAAGGTAAGAGTCATTGTCCACGGCGACACGCTGACCGTCGACTTAACGGGAAGCCATGGCCAAAACATCGGACCGGTCAACTGCGGTTTGCCCGCGACGCTCTCCGCCTGCCGCATGGCCTTCAAGTCCCTAACCGCTCCCGATGCGCCGGTGACAGAGGGAGACTTCGTGCCGCTCGAGCTCGAAGTTCCCGAGAACAACATGTTTAACGCAAGCTATCCGGCGCCCACCTTCATGTACGGAACGCACCTGATTCTGTTGAGTGACGTCATCATGAAAGCCTTGAGCAAGGCCCTGCCGGACAAGGTCATCGCGGGACACTACGGGAACCTCTGCGGGTTCATGGTCGTGGGTATCGATCCCCGGACGAAGCAAATGTACATTCACCAAGAGCCCGAAAACGGCGGGTGGGGCGCCGGACCTCACGGTGACGGGGAAAGCGCGCTCATCTTTAGCCTCGACGGCGATACACGAAACATTCCCGCCGAAGTGATCGAGAACCGTTTCCCCATCCGCATGGAACGCCACGAGCTGCGACAAGACTCCGGTGGACCAGGAAAAAATCGTGGCGGACTCGGACTCCTGCGCGAGTACCGCATCCTCGACCATGAGGCTCACATGACCTGCATCATGGACCGCAAGGTTGATCCGCCCTGGGGCTTGCGTGACGGGAAAGCGGCGGCCCATTGCCGCACGGTTGTGAATCCCGAAACCGACCGCGAAGTCGTTCACCAAAAAGCAATGCGCCAATTGGTGCGAGACGGCGACCTCATCAGCGTACAAACCGGCGGCGGCGGCGGTTGGGGCGATCCACTGGAACGTGATCCGGAAAAAGTTCAGTACGATGTTCGCGCCGGCTACATAAGCTTTGCGGCTGCGAAGAAAGAGTACGGAGTCGTTCTGGATCCAGAAACGCTCGAGCTCGATCGAGCAGCGACCGAGAAACTACGCCCTCTACGACAGACCGTGACCTAGTGACAAAGCGGTTTCCTGCAGACAGCGTTTTGTAACCAAAAAAGCCAACGAGGAATAGGCTGTAACGCATTGCGAAACAAGCGTTTAGCCGTAAGTGAGAAAATCAACTTTGCAAGTTCGGCATACAGTACACAGCTTAGCTCTCTCATTATTGATAGGGACGTTCTCTGTATTAATCGCAGGCGCGGAAGAGATCGATGGTCCTCCCCCACCCGTTGCACCCGAAGTAGTCGCGCGGGATGAAGAAGGGCGCGTCACGATGCGCGCGGTGCGTCTCGATCAACCTCTGACGTTGGACGGTAACTTGGATGAACCTGTTTACCAGAACGTCTTCCCCGTAAACGGTTTCATCCAACAAGAACCCAACGAAGGCGCGCCGGCCACCGAGGATACCGATCTATGGGTGCTTTTCGATGAGCGAAACGTCTATATCGCGGCCCGCTGCTGGGATAGCCAGGCGGATCAAATCATGGCGAACGAGATGCGACGGGACAACCTCGGTCTCTATCAAAATGACAATTTCGCGGTGGTTCTAGACACATTCTACGATCGGCGCAACGCGTTCGTCTTCCACACCAATCCCCTCGGCGGCTTGATGGATGCGCAGCTCATCGATGAGAACCTCTTCAACCTCGACTGGGACGGGGTCTGGGACGTGCGCACGAAGCGTTTCGAAAAGGGCTGGACGCTCGAGATGGCGATCCCGTTCAAGTCCCTTCGATACCAAGGCGGCGGACCGCAAGTTTGGGGAATCAACGCGCGCCGCATCGTTCGGTCGAAGAATGAATTCACCCATATCACCCGCATCCCGCAGTCATGGGCGGGCCGGGGAGTACTCAAGATGTCTTCTGCGGCGACACTGGTCGGATTGGAAGCGCCTCATGGATCGCAGAGCATTCAGCTCACACCCTACGCGAGAGGAGACGTTGCCACGGACCTCGAAGCCATCCCCAGCGTGGACAATGAGATCGATGGCGAGGTCGGATTCGACTTCAAGTGGGGCGTGACTCGAAGCCTCGTCTTCGATTTCACCTACAACACCGACTTCGCGGAAGTGGAGGTCGACGAGGAACAAGTCAACCTCACGCGTTTCAGTCTTTTCTTCCCTGAGAAGCGCGATTTCTTCCTCGAGGGGCAAGGTATCTTCAGCTTCGGTATAGAGGGCGGACGACGCACTCTCCCCCCACCCAACGTTCCGGTGATCTTCTTCAGCCGACAAATCGGCTTACAAGACGGTCTCTCCGTCCCCATCGTCGCCGGGGCACGCTTGACCGGAAGAGTGGGCGCCTATTCCCTTGGGTTTCTTCAAATGCGGACTGAAGAATTCCCACTCGCTAACGCTGTGGAGACCGATTTCTCTGTCGTTCGGTTGAAACGCGATCTCTTCCAACGAAGCAACGTTGGCGTGATCTTCACTCGGCGCTCGCCGCGCCTGGACGGAACCGGAGAGAACCTGGTTTATGGCATTGATACCGATCTGGCCCTGAGCTCGGATACGCGTGTCTTTGCGTACTACGCCAAGAGCGAAACCCCCGGGCTCGATGGCATCGACGAGAGCTACCGCGGCCGGTTGAACTACGCCGGCGACCGTTTCGGGCTCGAGCTCGAGTACATGCGGGTTGGACCCGATTTCAATCCTGAAGTCGGTTTCGTCGCTCGGGAAGACTTCGACCGGGCCTACGCAACGTTCCGTTTCAGCCCGCGGCCACAGTGGTGGGGGGCGGTTAGGAGATTGAACTTCCAAGGAACCTTCGACTACATCACCGATACCGAGGGGACCCTCGAGACCCGCATCGGCCAAGCGGGGTTTCTCGTCGAGTTCGAGAACAGCGATCAATCTGAGATCACGTTTCAAAGAGAACTGGAGTTTCTATCGGAGCCCTTCGAGATCTCGGACGGCATTGTGATTCCCATTGGCACCTATCGTTTCCAGGAAATCTTCTACCGCTACCTGATGGGGCCCCATCGAAAGATCGCGGGGAATTTCTTCTTCGTCGCCGGGACGTTCTGGGACGGTGACCGCATCGGAGCCGGCTATAACGGCCGCGTGGAGCTCGCCGAGCGTCTCTCTTTGGAGCCGGGCATCCAGTACAACCGGGTCGAATTGGTGGAAGGTGACTTCACGACGAAACTCTTGACCGCGCGGGTCAACTACACATTTAATCCTAGGATCTTCCTCAGCGCCTTACTTCAATACAACTCCACCAACGAAACGGTCGGCGCCAACATTCGCTTCCGATGGGAGTATCAACCGGGTAGCGACCTGTACGTGGTCTATACCGACGGGAGAGACATACTACAGCCCGGTTTCCCATCACTGCTCAACCGCACCTTCGTGGTCAAGCTCACGAAGCTCGTCCGGTTCTGAACCATGTGGCGCGCGCACGCGGCGATCCTGGTTGTTCTCTGCGGCTACGGGAACCTCTGTGGGTTCATGGTCGTCGACATCGATCCTCGGACGAAGCAAATGTACATTCATCAGGAGCCCGAGAACGGCGGCTGGGGTGCCGACCCCCACAGCGACTGGGAAAACGCGCTCATCTTTTTATAGCTTACACGGAAAGCCTATATTGCAAACTCAGCATACAGTACACAGCTTGGCTTTCTCATTATTAATAGCAACGCTTTCTGTGTCGGCCGAAGAGATCGAAATCGATGGTCCTCCCCCGCCGATCGCACCCGAAGTGATCGCGCGAGATGAAGAAGGGCGCGTCACCATGCGCGCGATCCGACTCGGCCAGCCCTTGACGTTGGACGGTCTCTTAGATGAGCCCGTCTACGAAAACGTGCCACCGGTCAACGGTTTCATCCAACAGGAGCCCAACGAGGGTGCGCCCGCCACCGAGGATACGGATCTCTGGGTGCTCTTCGACGATAAGCACATCTACATCGCGGCCCGTTGCTGGGATAGTCAGGCGGATCTCATCATGGCCAACGAGATGCGACGGGACAACATCGCGCTGTTCCAGAACGACAACTTCGCCGTCGTTCTTGATACGTCCTACGACCGCCGCAACGCCTTCGTCTTTCACATCAATCCTCTGGCGGGGCTCATGGATGCCCAAGTCTTCGACGAAAACTTGTTCAACCGTGACTGGAATACCGTCTGGGACGCTCGCACCGCTCGATTCGACAAAGGCTGGACTCTCGAGATCGCAGTCCCGTTCAAATCGCTTCGCTACAAAGGCTCCGGACCCCAGGTGTGGGGGATCAACGTCCGGCGCATTGTCCGCTCGAAAAACGAGATGACCCACATCACTCCAATCCCGCGCTCATGGGGGAACCGGGGTGTCATCAAAATGTCATCGGCCGCGACGCTGGTTGGATTGGAGACGCCGCAGAGCTCGCAGAACATCGAGCTCAAGCCGTACCTTCGAGGTGACGCGATGACTGATCTCGAGGCCTTGCCAGCGGTGACAAACGAAATCGACGGCGATTGGGGTGTCGACTTCAAATACGGCCTCACCCGGAGCTTAACCTTCGACTTCACCTACAACACCGACTTTGCGGAAGTGGAAGTCGACGAGCAACAAGTCAACCTCACTCGCTTTGGCTTGTTTTTTCCCGAAAAGCGCGACTTCTTCCTGGAGGGACAGGGTATTTTCAGTTTCGGAATCGAAGGCGGGAGAGGCACTCTTCCCCCGGCCAATACGCCGGTGGTGTTCTTTAGCCGACGCATCGGTTTGCAGGATGAGCTCGCCATTCCCATCATTGGCGGCGGAAGGCTTACCGGCACCGCCGGGCCCTACCAGATCGGCCTGCTCCAAATCCGGACCGAGGCGTTCCCCATCGTCGGGGCTCGAGAGACCGACTTCTCCGTGGTCCGGCTGAAACGCGACTTTTTTGGGCGCAGCAACGTGGGTGTCATTTTCACTCGCCGCGCGCCTCGACTCGACGGAAACAGAGAGAATCTCGTCTATGGCATCGATGCCGACCTGGGTCTGAGCTCCGATACGCGGGTCCACGCGTACTATACAAAGAGCGACACCCCCGAGCTCGACGGCATCGATGAAAGCTACCGTGTTCGTTTGAACTATGCCGGCGATCGATACGGCGTTCAGCTCGAACGCATGCGGGTCGGTCCGGATTTCAATCCCGAAGTCGGTTTCGTCAGCCGGAGCGATTTCGACCGCCACTTCGCGTCCGTCCGCTTCAGCCCCCGCCCACAGTGGTGGGGAGCGGTGCGCAAATTGAACTTCCAAGGATCTTTCGACTACATCACCGACACCGAGGGCACCCTCGAGACCCGTATCGGTATCGCTGGATTCCTCGTCGACTTCGAAAATAGCGATCAATCCGAGATCTCCTACCAACGGAACCTGGAGTTCTTAGCTGAGCCCTTCGAGATCTCGGATGGCATCGTGCTTCCCGTGGGCACCTATCGTTTCCAAGAAATCTTCTATCGCTACGGGCTCGGTTTTCAACGCAAGTTGTCGGGGAATTTCTTTTTCGTGGCCGGGACGTTCTATGACGGCGAGCGCATTGGGGCCGGTTACAATGGCCGGGTGGAGCTCGCCGAACGGCTCTCCCTTGAGCCGGGTATCCAGTTCAACCGGGTCGATCTGGTGGAGGGAAACTTTACTACCGAGCTACTGACGGCGCGCGTCAACTACTCGTTTTCTCCGCGCGTCTTCCTCAGCGCCTTGCTGCAATACAATTCCACCAACGAAACCGTCGGCGCCAACCTTCGCTTTCGATGGGAGTACCAACCAGGGAGCGATCTCTTCGTTGTCTATACCGACGGACGAGACATTCTGACTCCCGGATTCCCACGCCTTCTCAATCGTAGCTTGGTGATCAAGCTGACGAAGCTCTTCCGGTTCTGAATCATGTGGCGTGCGAATGCGGCGATCCTGGTTGTACTCTCCGGCTTGATCACCGCCATCGGACTCGACACCAAGCCCTGGCCCTTCAACAACTACCCGATGTTTGCTCACATGGTCAGGTCATGGCCGGTCTATTGGACACGAGGGGACGTCGCCGCTCACCTTGCACTGATCCCCGTCGGGGTCGACGGCGACAAACCGCAGCGCGAGCACTCCTTGGAAGCCAGGCACTTGGCACCCCAAGCCACAACCGCCATGATGATGGCTTTCAACAAGATGCTCGGTAATTGGCAACCGGGGTCTATTTTTCCGGGCTCGCCGACCAAGGCTGGCGTGGCCGACGTCAGGGCGAGAGCGAAACAGAAGAAGGCGATCCTTCGCAGAGCGCTGCTCGACTTGAAGGACCGATACAACCGGCAACGCCGGCCTGATGAGCCTCCGCTAGTCGGGGTGAGGCTCTACCTCATGAAACGCGACTACTCGAACCCCGATACCCTCTCCATGAGTGACGCGACCGAACGGGCGCCATCCCTTCCGCACCGCGTGCTCATTTTCGAGACCATGGGTGTGCCGTGAGTCGAGCGATGAAAGCCTGGCACGAGCTCTGGTTCCAGCCCTGGGGGCCCGAGAATCTCGGCCTCTGCCGATTGCTCGTTTCCGGGCTTTTTCTGTGGTCTCACTTGTCGTGGGATTTCACCGTCTGGACCCACGTTTCCGATGCGTTCTGGATGCCGGTCCCCCTCTTTCACGTGCTCGGTCTAGGTCTGCCGCCGGCCTCGGTGGTAGAGCCCATTCAGCGCATCTTCTTCGTGTCGCTGTCTCTCGGCTTTATCGGCCTCTTTACGCGAACCGCTTTCGCCGTCACGTTCTTCACGTCGCTCTATCTGTTCGGATTCCGCCAATCGTTCGGCTTCGTCACGCCTGCGGTAGGACACTTCATCATCATGTTCGGGATCTTCGCGATGTCGCGGTCTGGGGATGCGTTCGCAATCGACAGCCTTGTCCGGCGGTGGCGAGGGCGCACTGACCGCCTTGCCGCGGAAGTGAAGCGAGGGGGATACTCTTGGCCGGTGCGCTTGATGCAGTTGCTCTTCGTCTCGGCGTTCTTCGCGGGTGGCGTCGCAAAGCTGCGTCTCGGCGGGCTCGAGTGGATCTTCTCGGACAACCTCGCCCTCACCGTGCAGGTCATCGACTTGGGGCCGCTCTCTCACTGGGTCGCTGGAAAAGTGCTCCTTGGCCAAGTGCTAGCCATGTCGACCTTGACCCTGGAGCTCGTCTCCCCTTTGGCGTTCTTCAGTCGGCGCGCCAGCCTGGTCATCCTCCCGTCTCTGTTTTTCATGTTGGTGGGGTTCGCGGTGACCATGCGCGCCCTATTCCAGATCTTCTTTCTGACCTACGCGTTTTGGATCCCCTGGGATCGCTTCCTTTCGATCGCACGCGGCGAGCGCCCGGGACGCCGGAACCTCGCGCGGCTCGGGCTGCTGATGCTCCTTGGCGTGTTCGTGGGTTGGACACTCTTTTGGGGAACGTGGTTGGATGAAAGGTGATGGTTGCCTCACTAACTTCGAGAGCGGTACGATGATGAGAGTCGTGTAGCTAGAGATGCGAAAATTCCTATTACCAGCCGTTTTGCTGCCCCTCCCTTGGCTCGCCTTCGCTCCTTTGGAAGCGGCAGGAGGTCAAACTTCCATCCAAGAATCGGCCCGCGTCGTCCTCGAGCGTAGCTGCCTTCATTGCCACGGGGGCGAGAACAATTCCGGCCTCGACATGAGACAAAGGGAGAATCTCCTGAAGGGCGGCCCTCGTGGACCCGCCGTCGTCCCGGGCCGACCGGAGGTGAGCCTCCTTTACCTCGCCGCCGCTCACGATGACGGGACCGATCTCGAGATGCCCTTCGGCGGCGATCGATTGGCGGAAGAAGATCTCGACGTCCTTGAAGCCTGGATTCGTGCCGGCGCTCCATGGAACGACCTCGAGGCGGCCGACTACCAAGCTCCAGCTTGGTGGTCCTTCAAGCCGCCTACGCGTCCGAAAGTCCCCGACGTCGGGGAGACGGCGTGGGTAGCGAACCCGATCGATGCCTTCGTTCTCGGCGAGCTCGAGGCGGCCGAGCTTTCGCACGCTCCCGCCGCCGACCGCCGGAGCCTCATTCGGCGCGCCTATTTCGATCTGATCGGGCTTCCTCCGACACCGGAGGAGGTAGAGACCTTCGTCGACGATCCGAACGAAGACTCGTACCCTACGCTCATCAGCAAGCTCTTGGCTTCGCCTCACTACGGCGAGAGGTGGGGAAGGCACTGGCTGGACGTCGTGCGCTATGCCGACAGCACCGGATTCGAGAGCGACGAGTACTTCCCTTACGCCTGGCGGTACCGGGATTACGTGGTCAAGTCCTTCAACGAAGACAAACCGTACGATCGGTTTCTGCAGGAACAAATCGCGGCAGACGAGATCTGGCCTGACGATCTCGACACCCAGGGCGGGTACTCGATCCCCCCTCGCAAGCTCAGGCATTTGGAGGCGCGGGTCGGTACCGGTCTCTACGCCTTCGGCCCTGTCGTGGGTGAGTCGAAGATGAACGACAAGACGTTGACTTCCGAAAACCTCACCGACTGGGTGAACGTCACCGGGGCGGCTTTCATGGGTGCGACCCTGGCGTGCGCACGCTGCCATGACCACAAGTTCGATCCTATCTCTCAGAAAGACTACTACCGGATGCAAGCGATCTTTGCAGGTAGCCACACGGTCGACATCCCATTGTCTTCGAGGATGGCTAGTTTCTGGCGGAACTATTGGCACCCGAAGCTCATCGACCTCGACGCAAAGCGCAAGGGCTATAAGTCGTTCGTCTCCGAGATCAAGGATCGCGCCACGGCAGTAAAGAAGAAAGAGTTTCCGCGCGAGGTTGTTGATGCTTATGAGGTCATCAAGCCCACCGCCGAGCAAGCAAAGCGGGCCGCACCTCTAAAAAAGGCCATCGACACCGTAGACCTCGAGCAATACATGTCCCCCGAGGAGCTCGAAGAAAGAGACGCTCTGAAGAATCTTCTCCTGAACGCGCTTGTCAATTTGCCGGAGAAGGAACCGGCGAATACGGTGTTCTATGAAGCTCTCTTCGACAACCCGACGGCGCGCGTTCTCGAGCGTCGCTGGCCCGAGCTGGTACCCGACATCCACGTCTTGGAGCGAGGCCAGCTGACGAACCCCATGGAGCGAGTCGATCCCGGCGTTCCCCTCGCGCTGGACGATGGCGCCATTTTCTTCGAACCGCAATCGGATTCTGTGCCTCACGTACCCCGCAGCAGGCAGAAGCTAGCCTTTTGGCTGACTCGCCCCGATCACCCGCTGACCGCTCGGGTGATGGTCAACCGCATCTGGCAATTCCACTTCGGGCAGGGTCTACTCACGACACCCAACGATCTGGGCCGAACCGGAGAACCGCCCAGTCACCCAGAGCTCTTGGACTGGTTGGCTACCGAATTCGTCCGGCGTGGATGGAGCATGAAAGCGATGCACTGGCTCATCATGAACTCCAGCACGTATCGCATGACCAGCCGTTTCACCAGCGCCGAGGCGATGGAAACCGATCCCGAGAACCGCTTCCTGTGGCGCATGAATCGCCGACGGATCGAAGGAGAAGTTCTTTGGGACGCCGTCCATTCTGTGGCCGGGACGCTCGACTTGAAGATGGGAGGACGGCCGGTAATGCCGTCCTTGAGCGAAGAGGAGCTCTCTAGCCTGACCGATAACGGATTCTGGTTGCCCGTCGATGCTTCCGGACCGCCGCGGCGAGGTATCTACATTCTCAATCGGAGGGGCTTCCAATTCCCCTTGTTCGCCAAGTTCGATCACCCGGAAAACGCCCTGAGCTGCCCCCGGAGAGACGTCACGACGGTCGCACCCCAGGCCTTGTGGTTGATGAACAACCGAACCGCGTACCATCAGGCCGAGCAATTCGCGACCCGTCTTGTGGAAGAAAAAGGCGACGATCCGGGCGACCGAGTGACACGGGCTTGGAAGCTCGCGCTGGGACGCGGTCCGACCGCCGAGGAGACCGACGAAGCACTCGCCCTTCTCGACGAGCTGGCAGGCGCCGCCGGAACCAACGGAGACGAACTGAGGGCTCAAGCGTTGACCGAGCTTTGCCTGGCTGTTTTCAACCTGAACGAGTTCGTTTACATTGACTGAGAGGCTTTCGATGAACCCCTTCGCCTGTGGCCGTGAGGTCAGAGTTAAAAACCGCCGCGAATTCTTGACCCAATCGGCCTTTGGATTCGGGGCACTGGCGCTCGGCCATTTGCTAGATCGCGACGGGCTCGACTCCGCTTGGGCCGGGCAGGACGCGGTTTCGAGCATCAACCCGCTCGGTCCTCGACCACCACACTTCCCCGCCAAGGCGAAGTCGGTGATTTTCATCTTCTTGCGTGGCGGCTTGAGCCAAGTGGACAGCTTCGACCCCAAGCCCGCTTTGGAACGCTTCGATGGCCACCCGCTTCCGGACAGCTTCCGCTCCGACAACCTGAACGCCCAATTCATCAAGATATCCGAAGCGAAATTGATGGCGCCCTCTTTCTCCTTCCGCCAGCACGGCGAGTCGGGTCTCCCCATCTCGGATCTATTCCCCGCCCTCACCGCACACGCCGACGATCTCGCGGTCATCCGATCCTGCTATCACGACGCGTTCCTTCATGGACCCGCCACCACTTGGCTCAACACCGGATCGATTCAGCTCGGCCACCCGAGTGCCGGGGCCTGGGTGCTCTACGGGCTGGGTGCGGAGACGGACAACCTCCCCGCCTACGTGGTGATGACGGATTCCGGCCTAAGAGTTCCACTTCCCGCCGATATGTATGGCTCAGGATTCCTCCCCGCCGTTTACCAGGGCACGCGCGTCGAGACGGAAGGCGCGCCGTTCGAGAACCTCACTCCGCCTCCCGCGATCGGGGCGACCCGGCAACGGACGATCCTGGATCAAGTGCAGGCGTGGAACCGAAGGCACCTCGAAGGCCGCGAAGATGACACCCGCCTCGAGGCGCGCATTGCCAGCTACGAGTTGGCCTTCCGCATGCAAACCGGGGCGCCGGAGCTGGTAGACGTGTCCAAAGAGTCGCTCGCGGTCCGTGAGAGGTACGGGCTCGACCACGAAGTTACCTCCCAGTTCGGAAACATGTGCTTGCTTGCTCGTCGCATGGTGGAACGTGGGGTCCGGTTCGTGCAGCTCTTCAGCAACGACTGGGACGGCCACGAGCAGTGCCCGAAAAACCACCAAGAGAGCTCCGACAAAATTGACCGCCCGGTGGCCGGACTGCTCGCCGACTTGAAGGAACGAGGGTTGCTAGAAAGCACGCTCGTTGTTTGTGCCGGAGAGTTCGGGCGCACACCGGTGATGCAAGGAACTCGAGGAAGGGACCATAACCCCTACGGCTTTACGATTTGGATGGCCGGCGGAGGGGTCCAAGGTGGCAAGGTGATCGGAGCGACCGACGAGCTCGGATTTCTCGCCGTCGAGGACAAGGTCCATGTGCGCGACATCCACGCCACCATGCTTTCCCTGCTGGGTCTCGATCACGAGCGGCTCACGTTCCGGGTCCACGGCCTCGAGGAGAAGCTCACCGGAGTCGAGAAGGTGGAGAACAACCTCTACCCGAAGCTGACAAAGGCATGATGAAAAGCGTTTTTCTCTTGATGGCGTTGGTCGCGGCAGCGCCGGGTTATGAAGGCTATGTAGGAAGGCTCGACCTGCGAACCGAGCTTCGGACCCCCGACGGCATCGAGATCCCCACCGGTCCCATCGATGTGGAGGTGCGGCAAGAAGCGGAGCACTATCTGCTTTTCTTGAAGCGGGGCGACAAACTCTTGGCGGTCCTAAACGGGCGAGTGGCGGGCGAAAACGACTCCGAGGTCGTGGTCCCTTTCATGGGCACGACCTTCCTCCGGCCGAAGGACCAAGTCATCGGCACCGAAGAAGAGCGACGGTTCAGCAAATCCGGACGCCCACTGTACGAGGAGGATACGCGCGAGTGGAAGGCGACTCTCCGCGGCTATCGCTCGAAGGCGACGGATGGCAAGACCGTTTGGTTAGTCTTCCAAGAGCGCGGCGCGACGCACGGCGACTGGACCGTCGTCCGCTTTCCCTTAACGCTAGATTGAATCGAGGCCCTGGGGGTGTCGAAAAGTAACAGAAAATCTCGTCCGGACGAGATTTTCAAAGTGGTCAGACGCCGAGTGAGGGGACATGGCTCTTAACGCCGGTGACCGTCTCGGACCAACTATTCTTGGTATGACGAGGCTCACGAGCAAATCTGCCTCGTCACTCGAACTACCCCTCTCCCTTCTGGGGAGAGGGATTGGGTGAGGGGTCATGGCCCTTAGCGCTGGTACCAAGCTGGGCCCCTACGAAATTCTTGCACCGATCGGTGCGGGTGGAATGGGCGAAGTCTATCGCGCCCAAGCGCCGCGCGAATCGGCAAGGGCGCGCTTCCTCTGGACCAAGCGCTCCAGTACGGAATCGAAATCGCTGACGCGTTAGACAAGGCCCATCGTCAAGGCGTCGTGCACCGGGATCTGAAGCCCGGAAACATCATGCTCACGAAGTCCGGTGCCAAGCTTCTGGATTTCGGCCTCGCGAAACTGGAAGTGGCGGGATCGGGACCCGATCTCTCGACGCTCCCCACCCAGCAAAAATCGCTGACGCAAGCTGGGGCCATTCTGGGAACGTTCCAGTACATGGCGCCCGAGCAGTTGGAAGGCAACGAAGCCGATGCACGCACCGATATCTTCGCTTTCGGATCGGTGCTCTATGAGATGGTGACCGGGCGGCGAGCGTTCGAGGGAAAAAGCCAAGCGAGCCTCATCGCGGCGATTCTAGAGCGCGAGCCCCCGGCGATGTCGACTCTCCAAACGATGACGCCACCGTTTGGATCCTTGGCGGTAGCCATCTCGCGTTTGCGTCCCAAAGGACGGCTCTGTCTTCCATCGCTGCCGACGGGAGCGCCGGGGAATCAGAGCCTCTTTTGACCGATGCCAGTCCCAAGTGGCCCCGCGCTTGGTCGCCCCAGTCCCAGGAGCTCTTGTATGATCGGCCCAATCCCGAGTTTGATGCCGACATACTAGCCGTCCAAATCAGTGGGAACCGTGAACCTCACGTCGTCGTACAAGCAAAAGGTGACGATGGTCTAAGTTCTCTTTCGTCCTAATCAAAAAATCACTTGACAAGTTCTGTGATACAAAAACAAGAAGTACGCAGCCGTTAGCACAAATACCATCAGGAACTGCACACACGCTATCTCCCATCCTTTCTCCACAACTTTAGAATTTTCTTCAACCGTGCACGTTTGCAAGTCATTCCATACCAGTGAGGCCTACAAAAAAGTCGTTGCTATATTACAAAGAGGGAGCAACGGCCATGATCGAACAAGTTAAGAAGTATTTCGGAACGCTTGAAGGTTTATCCACCGAAGAGCTCGACCGGTCCACCGAGAAGCTGGTCCGTGCGGAGAAAAGAAATGTCGCGCTCGTCATCGCTCACGTCACCGAGATGTCGAGGCGCAAGGGTTACCTGGACTGTGGGTACAAGAATTTGTTCGACTACTGCACGAGGCGGCTGATCCTAAGCGAGGGTTCGGTCGCCCGCCGGATTCAGGTAGCCAATGTAGCGCGACGTTTCCCTCAGATACTCGTGGCCCTAGCCGAGAACCGCATGAGCCTCACGGTGGCGGGACTCCTCGCGCCCGTTCTCACTGAGAGCAACGTCGAGAAGCTTCTCGAGGATTGCGCTGGAATGACCAGGCGCGAGGTCGAGGAGTACCTGGTCGCGATCCGGCCAAAGCCCGTCTTCGCGCCCTTGATTCGAAAGATGCCAACCAGGGCGCCCGTCGAGCCGCCGCCAGTTCTGACGGCGCGCCCGACTTCCAGGGTGTCACCGACGATCCTCGAGCCAGCACGACCTGAGGTGTTCAATTTTCGCTTCTCCGCCGACCGGAAGTTCAGAGAGAAGTTCGAGCGCTTGGCTGAGGTTCTCGGAGTTCAAAACTCCCAGCAACAGATGGCCGAGATCATGGAGCAGGCCCTGGACATCGCTCTCGACAAGAAAGATTTGAAGAGAAAGCGTGCACGGCGCCTTCAGAAGGTGTCGAAAAGTAACAAAAAACCTTGCCCGGGCAAGATTTCTGGCAAGTCCCGCTACATTCCCTCAGAGGTCCGCGAGCGCATCCAAGATCGCGCCGGCTACCAATGCGAATTCCGGGGTCGGGACGGGACTCGGTGTCGCCAACGAACAGGGCTCGAAATCGAGCACTTGCGAGCCTATGCCTTGGATGGCAGCCACAATGAGCGGAATCTACGCCTTCACTGTGGCCCCCACAATCGCCTGACGGCGGAGCGGACCTTCGGCGCCGGGTTCATCCAAGGAAAGATCGATGCTTCCCGGCGGAGAGGCGATCCCTCGTAGCCAGCCTAAGTCTCGATCCCGTACACCCTCTTTGCGTTGTCCGCGAATACGTTCCGCGCCATTTTCTCGCAATCTCTCTCCGTCCAGCCGTAGTGGGAGCGATAGTCGTTTAGCACCTTGGCCATGACGCGGCGCATATTCTCGGCGCAGTAGCCCATGATTTCCGGCACGGTGTCCGAGTCGCTTCCGTGCATCAGTTTCTCGGAGGGTGCCAAGCCGAGGAACGTACGGAGGAGCTCCTCGAGGACGCCCGGGAAATTGCAGTAGAAGGAGACATCGGTATACACGTTCGGGAATTCACTCAACAGTGCCGCGACGTGGTGATGGTAAGGGTAACCCGAGTGGATGATCACGAACCTCGTTTCCACTCGCTTGATGTCGTCGTCTTGGAACACGTGGTAAAGCCCCAGAGGACTGTTCCAGTCGAACCGCAGCGCTGGGTGGAGAGCCACCGCAGAGTGGATGATGATCACCAGACCCAGCTCCCCAGCCCTCACGTAGATGTGCTTGAGTAGAAAGTCCTGGTAGGACCGCAAGGCCCGGGCCAGCTCCGGATCCTTGTAGAGAGGGACGGTTCTTCCAGGCACGTAAGCCGTCGGTTCGTTCGTGAGGAGGGCCTTGAGATCCTGATCCGCCTGGGCCTTCTCCACTTTCTCGATAGAGAGAGGACGGAAGTAAGCGATGGGTATCTTGAGCCCGGCGCAACCGTTGGACTTACACGTTTCCAAAACACTATCGATCGCCTCGGTGACCTCTCCGATCTGCTGGGCACCCTTCGCCTTCGCCCAGTCCGGCTGGATCAGATCGCCGATCGAGTAGCTCCACCGGAACCGGTCGTCGGGGACGAGAGCCTTGGGGCGCACCGGTTCTTTTCCGCGACTCTGCAACAAAATCCCGGTGATCTTCTCTCGGTCCATGATGGCGCGGATGTAAGCGGTGTAGTCCCCTCCCTTGTGCCTCGTCTGAATCGAGTTCACGCCCTCGATCGAAGGCTCCACTCCGTAAACTCGGGAGACGTAGTTCTGAATCCCCGTCTGGCGCGGCATGAGCTCGATCTGCTTCTTGAACGTCACCGCCAACCTCGCCCGTAGAGCGTCTTTTCCCGGATAGTCGTACACCGGCGTCAGCGCATCGACGAAGGAGCCGTTCCAGCGGTCCTGGTACTCGGTGAGGGTCATACGATCGTGTTGGTGCACGTGGACGTCGATGATCTCCATGTCGGAGAGGTTGACGGAACCTACCTTGAAATTTCCGGAGCTTGACTGTGCTTGGGCTTTGCTACCGGTTAGGAAACCCGCTATTCCGCCGAGGCTGAGTGTTTTCAGAAAATTACGTCGAAACATGACCACTCTCCTATGTTTGGATCCCGTAAACTCGCTTTGCATTGTCACTGAGAACGTTCCGTGCCATTTTCTCGCAGTCCTTCTCCGACCACCCGTAGTGTGTGCGGTAGTCGTTGAGGACCTTCGCCAGCACGCGACGCATATTGTCTGCGCAGTACCCCATGGTCTCCGGAACAATCCCGGAGTCGGCTCCGTGCATGATCTTCTCCGAAGGTGCTAGTCCGAGGAACGCTCGGAGGATCTCCTCCAGTGTTCCCGGAAAGTTGGAATAAAAGGAGACGTCGGCGTAGACGTTCGGAAACTCGCTCAATAGTGAGGCGAGATGATGATGGTAGGGGTAGGCGGAATGAATGATGACGAATTGCGTCTCCACCCGCTTGATTTCGTCGTCCTGGAAAACGTGCCAAAGCCCCAGCGGGCTGTTGTTCTCGAACTGCAGAGCTGGATGTAAGGCGACGGCAGAATGGATGATGATCCGAAGTCCCAGCTCCCCCGCCTTCACATACATGTGCCTTAGCAGAAAATCCTGGTAGGAGCGCAGCGCCCTTTGGAGCGCGGGATCGTCGTATAGAGGGATACGGTGATGGCCGCCGTAAGGAGCGTCGCTGGCAAGCAGGGCTTTCAAGTCTCGATCCGCCTGCGCCTCGGTAACCTTTTCGATGCTTAGCGGGCGGTAGTAGGCGGCGGAGATCTTGAGCCCCGCACATCCGTTGGATTTAGCGGACTCCAAAACACGGTCGATCGCCTCGGTGACATCGCCAATTTGCTGCGCGCCTTTTTCTTCCGCCCAATCGGGCTGGATCATGTAATTGGTGTAGTAGCTCCAAGCGAACCGGTCGTCGGGGACGAGACTCTTGGGGCGTACCGGTTCCCGGTCTGCCGACTGCAAGAGAATCGCGGAGATCTTCTCCCGATCCAAGATCGACCGGATGTAGGCTGTGTAATCGCCGCCGATGTGCTTGGCCTGTATGGAATCGACGCCCTCTGGCGAAGCCTCGACACCGTAGGTTCTCGCCATGTAGGCCTCCATGCCGACTTGGCGCGGAATCCGGTAGAGATGCTCCTTGAACGTGACCGACAGACGATCACGGAGCGCCTCCTTCCCGGGATAGTCGTAGGCCGGTGTCAGGGCATCGACGAAAGAACCGTTCCACTTTGCATGAGATTCCGAAAGAGTCATCTCCGCGGGTTGGTGGACGTGGACGTCGATGATCTCCATTTCCGATAGATCGAGAGAACCCACCGAATAGTCCTGCTGGGTGGGTTCGACTCGTGCCTCCGCGCCGACCGTTCGTCCGGCGAGCAAGCCGAACGCTCCACCGAGTCCAAAATGTTTGAGAAAATTACGTCGAAACATGAGTACCCTCCTGCAGAGCTCCTAGCTCCGCCAGATTTCTCCGAAAACCCGATGGAAATTTCCACCGATAACTCCTTCGATCGTCGACGCCGAGTGCCCACGTTTCGCCAAGGTCACCGCAATGCCCTCGAGTCTACGAGGATGGTTCAGCGTAGGGATGTAAACCGGGCGTTCCTCCCCCTGGGACGAGATGCCCAGGCCGCGGCGGCGCGCCAGAACGACCTCCCGCGCCTTCATGTACTCCGGCGTTTCTTCAACGGGCGTGATCCCCAAATCGCTCCCGATTCCAACGTGTTCGGCGCCGCACACGTTCAGTGCGTGCTCGATGTGTTGCATCATGATGTCTTCAGACGGCGCTCCGGGTCCGGCGTCCAGGAAGGGAACCATGTAGATTCCCACCACTCCACCCTTCTCCGCCATGGCCCGGAGCTCCCGATCTTCCTTGCTGCGCGGGTGCGGAGTCACCTCCCGGCAACCGCTATGGGTAATGAGGGGTGGCTTGGATGACGCCTCGATCCCGTCGGCCGTGGTGCGGGTCCCGCAATGGCTGAGGTCGACCGCGATTCCCATCTCGTTCATCATCGCGATCGCTTCCCGACCGAGGACGCTCAACCCGGCGTCGGCAGGTTCGAGACAACCGTTCCCCATCAGATTCCAACCGTTGTAGGTCACCTGCACGAGCCGCACTCCGAGTTGGTAAAAAACCTCGAGCTTAGTCAGGTCCTCGCCCAGCGAGGTGGTGTCTTGGAAACCGAAGATCAACCCGAGACGGCCCTCCCGTTTCGCTCGATCGAAGTCTCTATGATGTCTGATAAGCGTCAGGTGCGATGCGTGCTCGTCCAGCTGGTCGGTCCAAAAAGCGACCTTGCGAACGGTTTCTTCGAAGGTTCGCTTGCTGCCGCCAACGGTCAAGTTAACCGCGGTGAGGCCGGACGCCTTCACGTTGTCGAGCTGGATCTGCGTCAGCGGCCCGGGTGGCGGCCAGAGAATGTTGACCGTGTTCGGGCTCGCCAGGCAGTCGATGGAAATGCCCTTCCGATAGATCTCTTTGGCCTGTTCCTCGGTTACGTGACCCTCCCGGGCCGCAGCCCAGCGTCGCGGCACCAAAGTGCCCGACACCGCAAGGAGACCGGAAAGACCCCCAAGAAACTGGCGGCGGCTCAGCGAAGACTGATCACTGCTCGTCATTGCGAACCTCCCTAATCGTTAACCTACCGCTTCAAGAGTGGCATCACCTCGTCGGCGAATCGTTTCATCTCGTCGACAGGATGGTGGAACTGCAACAAAAGCGTATCGAGCCCCGCATCTTCGAACGCCTGAATCCGCTCCGCAATGTGCTGGGGTGTGCCGGCTAGCCCACAAAGTGAACCGTTGTTCGAGCCCAGTCGACGGCCGAGCTCGGCCTTATCGAGGCGGTGTTCCTCCCATTTCATCGTCGAGTCCGCACCTTTGATAGCGCCGATGGACCGCATCGCCGCCAACCGTTCGACTTCTCGTTCGACCTGCTCCTCCGTGTCGCGACACACCACGAAGGCGATGGTCCCGAACCGAGGAGGCTTCGGTCGACCGCTCTCTGCAGCGAAGGCCTTGACGGACTCGATGATCTCTCCCACTTGCTCGGCGGGACGACCGTTCATCAAGAAGATGTCCGCGAAACGCGCCCCTAAACGCTCCCCGGGCTCGGAGGTACCCCCTATGTACACCGGAGGGTGCGGTTTCTGGATCGGTTTCGGGGCGATGGTCGCTTCCTTCACCGAGTAGAATTTTCCTGAGAACGTGAAGTCGTCCTCGGTCCAGACTCCTTTGATGATTTGTATATAGTCTTCCGAGCGCGCATAGCGTTCATCGTGCCCGAGGATTTCCGCTCCCAATTTTTCGTATTCGGGGAGCCACCACGCCGAAACCAAGTTGATCGCGAAACGGCCGTTGCTGATGTGATCGATGTTGCTAGCCATCTTGGCGATCACGCCGGGCGCACGGAAACCCGCCTTCACCGCGGCGATGATCTCGATTTTTTCCGTGACCGCGGCAAGCGCGGCCGCGGTCGTCCAGCAGTCGACCTGATTCCAATCGGCACTTTGAGGATTGATGAAATGCTCCGCCAGGAGCAAGGTCTCGAACCCAATGCCCTCCGCCAGAAGCGTCTGCTCTTTCACGTGTTCGAAGCTCGCGTAGTTCTCTTGTGGGACCGAGGAGGCAATCCAATTCCCGTACACCGTGGGCCAGAATCCTAGTCTCATGTTTGGGGCCCGTCCTCGTAAGGTCTAATCGGTTCGATGACGCCCATAATGTAATGCCAGAGGGCGAATCCCAGTAGCGGAATCGCTCCCGCCAGGTAGAACACGGGTGCGTAGGAGAAGTGATCGACGAGCCATCCGGTCAGCATCGTGAATAGGATCCCACCCAGCGCGGACCCCGTCCCGGAGAGGCCTATCATCCGTCCCACCGCACCGGGGGGCAAATCGAGTGAGGTCCTCGCCAAGGGACGTGGTGTCCTGGAAACCGAAGATCAGCCCGAGACGCCCCTCGTGTTTCGCTCGAAGAAACTGGCGGCGACTCCACGAAGACTGATCGCTGCTGGTCATTGCGAACCTCCCATTATCGTTAGTTACCGCTTCAAGAGTGGCATCACCTCTTCGGCGAACCGTTTCATTTCGTCGACAGGATGGTGAAACTGGAGTAGAAGCGTGTCGAGCCCGGCTTCCTCGAACGCCTGAATCCGTTCCGCAATGTGTTGGGGTGTGCCCAGGAGCTCGGAAAAGACGCCGTTGTTGGTGCCCAATCGGCGTGCCAGCTCAGCCTTGTCGAGCGTCGCCGCTTCTCGCTGCATCTCGGAGTCCCCGCCTTTGATCACATCGATGGTCCGCATCGCCCCGAGCCGTTGGACTTCTCGCTCGACCTCTTCCTCGGTATCGCGACAAACCACGAATGCCATCGTCCCGAACCGAGGAGGTTTCGGTCGACCGCTCTCCGCGGCAAAGGCCTTCACTGGCTCGATCATCTCTCCCACTTCCTCGGCGCGACGTCCGTTCATCAAGAAGACGTCCGCGAAGCGAGCCCCCAAACGCTGCCCGGGCTCGGAACCTCCCCCGATGTACACCGGTGGATGCGGTTTCTGGACCGGCTTGGGGGAGATAGTGGCTTCCTTGACGGAGTAAAACGGACCCGAGTACGTGAAGTCGTCTTCCGTCCAAACACCCTTGATGATTTGGATGTAGTCTTCCGAGCGTGCATAGCGTTCATCGTGCTCGAGGACTTCCGCGCCCAATTTTTCGTACTCGGGGAGGAACCAAGCCGAGACCAAATTGATTGCGAAACGGCCGTTGCTGATGTGGTCGATGTTGCTCGCCATCTTGGCGATAACGCCGGGCGCACGGAATCCCGGCTTCACCGCGGCGATGATCTCGATCTTCTCCGTGACCGACGCGAGTCCGGCGGCCGTCGTCCAGCAGTCGACCTGATCCCAATCGGCGCCGTACGGGTTGATGAAGTGTTCCGCCAAGAGCAAGGTCTCGAACCCAATGCTCTCTGCGAGAAGCGTCTGTTCTTTTACGGAATCGAAGTTGGCGAAGCTTTCCTTGGGGTGGGAAGAGGAAACCCAATTCCCGTATACGGTCGGCCAGAATCCTAGTCTCATAGTTGGGCCTCCGCGTCACCAAGCTTCACAATCTTGATGGGCTCGATGACGCCCATAATGGTATGCAAGAGGGCGAATCCCAGGAGCGGGATCACCCCCGCCAAGTAGAACACGGGTGAGTAGGAGTAGTGATCCACCAGCCATCCCGTCAGCATCGTGAATAGGATCCCACCTAGGGCGGATCCTGTGCCGGAGAGTCCGGTCATGCGTCCCACCGCACCGGGGGGCAAAATATCCGCGCAAAGCGTGACTTCGGTGGTCGTCCACACCCCGAACGAAAACGTAACAACACTGATAAGGGCCATGCACACCCAGACCTCTTCCACCGACGCCGCGGGCATGCCGAAGAGCATGCCGATCGCTGCAAAAAAGAGCACGATCTTGCGCGAGTAGGAGAGGTTTCCGGTCCGGCGCAACAGCCGACTCGATAGCCAACCGCCGAGAAAGCAGCCGAAGTCCGCGGCCAGAAAAGGAATCCACGCAAACAACCCAATGGCTTTGAGACTGAATCCCCGCTCGTCGCTCAGATAGCTCGGGAGCCAAAAGAGGTAAAACCACCAGACCGGGTTGACGGTAAACCGAGCCACGATGATGCCCCAGGGCTTGCGGTGTTTCAGCAGATCGAAGATCGAAGTCTTCTCCTCGCCGGCCGTTTCCAACCGTCCGGCATAGATGAGCTCTCTTTCCTCGGTCTCGAGCCGAGGATGGTCTTCCGGACGGGCGTACAGGAGCCGCCAAGCGATGAGCCAGACGAACCCAAGAGCACCGGTCACGAGGAAGCACACACGCCAACCGAAGCTGAGGGTGAGGAATGCCACGAGAGGCGGGGAGATTAGAGCGCCGATGGCCGTCCCGCCGGCGAATAGGCCAACCGCGAACGATCGCTCCTGGGCCGGAAACCATTCCGAAATCGAGCGCATCGCGGAGGGGACCGTCCCGGACTCGCCGAGCCCGAGGAGAAAGCGAAAGAGCGCGAGGCTACCGAGCCCCCGGGTTGCCGCGTGCATCATGCCGGCGATCGACCACCACCCGATGAACAAGCTCAGCCCTAGCCTGGCCCCCATTCGGTCGACCAAGCGCCCCGTGAGAATCGGGCCAATTGTGTAGGCGACGAGAAAGGCGTTGACCAAATAGCCGTACTCGGTGTTGGAAAGCCCGAGATCCGCGCGAATATAGGGGGCATTCACGGAAAGCGTTTGCCGGTCCAGGTAGGAAATGACGCTGGCAAAGAAGAGGAGACCGACCATGTAATAGCGGAGATGCTTTGTTGGGGTCATCGCAAGGCTCGCGTGCACGGTATACACCGTTCGGTGGCAGATTGCATCTTTGGAAGGGCAATGCTATGTAGTCGGCGAACTCTCGATTGGAGGACGCCGATGAGACTCTCGCTCTTCGCTTTACTTGTTCTATTGATTGCTGGGACGGGTGAGCCCCAGGACCCCGTTCAAGATCTGGGGCCGCAGGGCCCTCCGTACCGACCCGATCGACCCATTGCCATCGTCGGTGGGCTTCTCATCGATGCTACCGGTGCACCACCTCGCCTCGACCACGCCGTCATCATCGAAGGCGAGAGGATTGCGCGGGTCGGGCCCATGGATGAAATTGCGATTCCAGAAGGAGCGCAGATCATCGACGCCGCAGGCATGACCATCATGCCCGGGCTCATCAACTCTAATCAGCACATTCAGCTCAACCCGATGTATCCGAACCACCGCTTCTTCGCCTACCCCGCGGAGACGGTGAGCTTGACGCTTGCGGCTCTCAAAGCACGTTGGGAACTGACCTTCGCGCGGATGCCCCAGCGATCCTTCGTCTACCTCATGCAGGGCGTGACGAGCCAAAGACACACCAGTGGACCGTTGGCGCGCCTACTACCTGTCAAAGAGGCCATCGACACGGGAGAAATCCCTGGACCTCGCTTATTCCTTGGTGGAGCGCTTTTCAGAAGTGAGGTCGGGTTCGACAAATTCATCGAGGAGGAAGCCATCCCCGAAGAGGCGGTCGACTGGATGCGAAACGACTTCGCCTTCAACGTCATTGCCGACGCGGATCGAGACACCGACGCGTTCGTGGGTCCGGATTTTCACTACTGGAAGTTAGTGATGGGTGACGAACGATTCGACGGGAAGAACGATTTCACCGATGAACAGATACGTTTCATCATCGATAAGGCGCACAAGCTCGGGAAGCGCGTGGACGTGCACACCGGCGGCCACAACGACGGCCTGAGGCGAATGCTCGCGTTCGACATCGACACCGTGCAGCATCCCTTTTACGGCAACGAGCTCATCGACTTGGACATCATCGAAAGTTTCAAGAAAAAGGGCGTCGTCGCAGCGACACTTCTGACGGTCATGGTCGCGCCAGGAGAAAGGGCGGCGGACCCTCATCGCTTCAGCGAAACCACCTACGCCATGTCGATGGAGCCCACGGAGTATCGACTCCTCATGGAGTACCGGGACAAGATGCTTGCCAACTTGCGGAAGCCCGACGAGCCGGGGCTCGCTATCTACGGCGGAGGCCGTGGCCAATCGTTCAATGAGATTCAAGAGGGGATGCGCATCTCTCGGGAGAACATGCGGCGCTTCATCAAAGGCGGCGTGAAATTTTGGATGGGCACGGACACTCCAACGTTCTTGAATTACCAGCAGGAAGATCCCAACGCCAACGAGATGAGATACATGGTGGAGATGGGCATGACCCCGATGCAAGCCATCGAAGCCTCGACACGGAACGGCGCCGAAGCGCTAGGAGTGCTCGATAGACTCGGAACGATCGAGGCGGGCAAACTCGCCGATGTCATCGTCGTGGCTGGAAACCCGCTCGACGACATGAGAGCGATGAAGCGCGTCTATGCGGTCATCAAGGGCGGTGTTCGCTATAAATAGCTATGGACACCGCGTTGGAGCGGACGGTGCCTGCGAGGCAGATCTGAACGCCGCAGCTCTCCGACCTGAACCAAATCGTCAAGAATCCACCTTCACGGGATGCGAACGGGCCATAGACCCTTCACGTAAACGGTTTCCCGTATGACGCGGTAGTAAACGATCCAGTCTCCAGCTAAGAACCATCGATGGTTTCGAAATCGGCCCTTGGCGCGTACCGGGTACAAGCGCGGAAACCCCTGAAGGCGGTCGGCTTTTTCCAGGATAACGCGACGGTCCCGCTCAGGCATCTCGGATAGCACGTCTAGAATCGTTGTCGGCCAGACAACGTCTGCCATTAGCTCCGGCGCTTCTTGACGCCGAATCGCTTCTTCACCTTCTCGTGAGAAGTGACTCGGCCATTCCGGATGTCCTCATCGGCGGCTTCCATTCTACGCTGGAATTCAGGGCCGGACTCGATCTGGTCCAGTCGCGCCTCCATCTCGGCGTAGAGTTGTATCGCCTCGCGAACGACATGGCTCCGATTTCCGGCACGGTCGGCGGCGAGTTCCTCGAGTAGCTCCTCGGTTCTGCGGTCGAGAACGAATTGGCGACGCACGGGATACCTCCTCACCCGTATTGTAATCCCCGGGGACACACCATGTCAACACTTATGATGAACTATCATGAAGGGTGTTGAAGTCCACTTGACGCTGACTCCTCACCCCCGGCGCCTATCTCCCTCGTCCCGGTTCGACGGTCCACAGGGTTTGGATCTCGTCGTCGAACCCCGTCATCTCCCAACGCGTTAGCGCCACGGGAATCGCGCCCGAGGCGAGAAACCCATCGTGAAACTCGCCTAGATCGAAGGCCGATCCCTGCTGACGGGAGCGGTCGGCAACCAGCCGGTCGATCTGCACCTTCCCCACGTACCAATTGATGGCGTAGGTGGGCCGGCGCAGCATGTCGTAGAGCTCGGCGTCGATGCGATAGCCCTCCTCGGAGTTGAAGGGGACGTTCTCGGCGAGGAAGCGGACCGCGTCCTCCACCGTAAACTCGTTGAGCTGGAGCTTGATGTTGACGATGCAACGCGCCGAACGGGCTATCAAAAAGTTGAGTATGAGCTCCCGGGTACGCGGTAGATCGTCGAGGAAACCGGCGCGCATCAACATTTCTTCGACGTAGAGACTCCAGCCTTCCCTTCCGCCTCGATCGCGAAAGTCTTCACGGATGGCGGTTGGACCGGTGCGAAAGCGATCGTCGAAAACGTGACCGGGTATGACGGTATGGAGCAGATCGGGTCGCGGGTCGCGGTACTGGATCTCCTCCCAGAGATTTCTTCTCCCATTCGGACGCTCGACCCACGGATGGCTGCGCTCGAGTGCTTTCTTGATGTCGGGGATGTCCTCGGGAACGGTGAGAATTCCCTGCTCGACGAGAAACATCACGATGTGGCGCGCCGCCTCTTCTTTTCGACGAGCGTACTCCTCCGGCGACCCCGCCGGCTCGAGCTCTGGTAAGTCCCGATTGCGATGGCGTTCCCAGGCGAGCATCGCCTGCATACGATGAAACTCCTGAGTTGCGAATGCGAGTATCTGATCGGCGGTGAAAGGCATGAGGCGGGCGTTTTTCAAATACCAGTCGAACTCCTCCCGCCCAACTCCGGGAAAGTCGTTCGCCCGGCCCGGTGCGCGCTGCAACCAATCGCGGTAGCCTTCCAAAGCGGCTCGCGCGGCCCCCGCGTCCGCGGATAACTTGGGATGGTGTTGAGCGAGGCGCTGCTCCAAATCCCGAAACCAGCCGATGATCCCGGCGGGCGGAACGTCTCGTTGTGGCTCGCCGTGGGAAACCCCGACGTCGAGCTCGAGATTGCGAACCGTGATGTAAGACAACGCCGGCGACCGCTCATGGAGATTTTTCTTCCCCAGCTCCAAGACACCAGGAAGCGCCCGCAACTGGATGCGGAGGTCGCTGAGCTTCGCTTCACTTGCGGGAAGCTCAACATACGGAATTCCCTGGATCCCATTGAGGTAATGGCCGGGATTGCGGGACGGATTGCGAACGACACGATCATCGAAATCCCATCCATCGAGAATGGACCGCACCAGGAGGTAATCGATCTTATGGCTGACCGACCAAGCGGCCGGATCGACGGCGTCGAATCGTTGCCGGAGCTCGCGGTAGGTGCGACGACTACTCGAGAGCGCGGACGGGCGGGGATCCGGCAATCCGTCGACCAGTGTGGGCTCTCGAGCCGCGAGGGCGTCTTGATAGATCGCGACGAGCTCCAAGTAATCGGATCCCGCGGCCGCTTCCCCTGCATTCAGGAGAATCGACGTCGCGAGAAGGACCCACGTTTTTCGCACGTTTAACTCAAAGTCGCGGCGATCTTCGGCGCCGACCGCAGGGTCAGTGCAACGAAGGTGAGTGTACCGTTGGTGCAACCGCCGGTAGGCATGGTGGGTGACCCCACCACGAACAGGTTCTCGTGATCGTGAGTGCGCCCGTAGCTATCGCACACGCTCTTGGCGGGATCGTTTCCCATCCGACAGCCGCCGCCGGGATGATCCAGCAACATCCCTCCCCAATTCTCGGTGAGGACTTTGCCGTTATTGGCGCGCGCCATCTGTTCGAAGACACCGAGGAGATGCTTGCGAACTCTTCCCTCCCGCTCGACGGTGGCGGTGTCGAACCGCTGTTCGACCTTCGGCATCGGATCGCCGTAGCGGTTACGATTCGATGGATCCAGCGTGAGCCTGCTTTCGGCGTCGGGATGGACGTCGTAGTAACCGCGAACTCGGGCCGAAGCACGGTTCGTCCGAGCTCGCCAATCTTCCAGCAAATCGTCTCCCAGCAGCATCCCACCTTTTCCGTCGCTGAGGCGTGGAGTCCGAGTGTAGTCGGTATCCCAAATCCTGAGGTCGTGCCTCACGTAGGGCTGGTCGGTGGGGCACCGCATGAACTGCCGCGACACGAGGCTGTTGGTCTCGTTCATCCCCGGGTAGAGCTTAGCGTCCAGCTCGATGTCCGCCCACCCGAAGGCGTGGCCGTTGATGTAGCGGCCCACCAGGCCGGAGCCATTGGCCACTCCCTCCGGATAACGCGAGTCGGCCGACAGCAGCAGCAGATGAGAGCTCCACGTGTACCCGCTGGCGATGACGAAAGCTCCCGCTTCGTACTCGATCGGCTCGTCCGGACGATCCTGATGACGCGCTTCGGCTTTAACGATTCGAGAACCGGTATCGTGCAGGACGAGCTTTCGCACCAGCGTTCGATCGTGGAGCTCGATCTTCTTGGCGTCCAGAAGTTTCATATAGGTGAAGTCCGGAGAGTACTTGGCACCGGTCGGGCAGATGTTGCAAGTGGCGCAACGTTTGCAAATGGCGCGACCGTCGTAGGGAACGGTGTTCTTGGCGACCGGCGTGCCCCAGAAGTCGATGTCGCTCTTCTTCGCCCATGCTTGGAGCTGCTTCAAGTTGTAGGTGAGCTCCATGGGGGGCATCGGATAGGGCTCGGAGCGCTTGTCCTCGGGGAAGGGCCCCGCCTCACCGGCGACGCCCATGCGACGCTCGGCCTCACAATAGAATCTCTCGAGCTCTTCGTAGGATAGGGGCCAGTCATCGGCCAGATTGTAGAGAGAGCTCAGCCTCAGATCTTCTTCAGAAAAACGATTCGTGGTGCCGCCCCAATGAAGCGCCAGGCCTCCTACCGCCATGGTTCGAAAGAGTACGCCTTCTCCCTTTTGGTCTTCGACATGGTCCCCGGGCCAGGGGTTTTCCCCGTACTCGAGGAATCGCTGCCGGTAACGCATCCGATTCTCGAAATCGAAGAGACGATTTCCTGCCTCGACGACTGTAATGCTCGCGCCGGGAGCGAGCTCAGTGAGCTTCTCAGCGAGGAGCGCGGCGGAAATTCCTCCACCGATGATGCAGATGTCACTGTCGAAGCGGGTCATTCTAGTGCCTCAGTGCGCGCTCAGTCGTAGGTCGCGGCCGCAGGGCCCCACCCCCACGGCTCGTCCCTTCGCCGCCAAGCGGCTGCGGGACAGCTGATGGCTCTGTTCGCGCAGGGTGCAGTGAATTCGTCAGCACCCTGCTAGTCTTTCCCCGGAAGCGGTGGCGGTTCGTTTCCCGCGCCGGGAAGCCCTCGACAGGTTTGGCGTCCGATGTCCGCTCGGTAGCATAGGTCGTTCGCCTCGCTGCCGTTGAAGTAGAAGCTCATGAAATCCGAGACGATGTGACGCCCGTCGGGGCGCGAAGGTAGATCTTCGATGCCGGCGTCGGCGAGCGTTTCCTGTAGAACCAGCGGAAAAGACTCCGCATCGCGCCCTGCTGCTACTAACTCCCGCAGCTGCACTTCGTAGATTTCGACCTTGATCTCAGGAGTGAGCGGAGCGTCAGGACGACCGGGTTGGTGGGGCATCTCTGCGCCCGAGGAGTACTCACGCAGCCATCCCAGGAACCCGGCGACGACTTGTTTTACTTCGGACTCGCCCAGAGAGCTCGGCAGCGCGCTCGCACCGATGCGCTGGAGTGTGGCCACTTCTCCTTCGTCGAGCTGAATCGGCCTGACGAGAGGCCGCGCCCAACCGAACCGCCCCAGAAGAGAGGAGACCGGCAAGAGCCAGCCGAGCCAATTTAAGACGGTTCGTCGCGTCATTCGCGGTGGGTTCAGCATCGCCGGGAGCCTCGCAGCCCAGGATTAAGACCCTCTTCTTATCACACTTACCGTCGTTGTATACTGTCCACCCGCGCCAACGGGGTTGCTTGACATCCTCCCCGCAGCTGGGTAGGTTCGCGGGAACGATCGGTCTCGGCCGATCTGGCTGATAGCCCCGAGAGCTAGGAGGTTCGCCATGGCTCAAACGCTAACCCGGATCAAGGTGGCTCCCACCGGTATGCGCCTCAACGAGTGGGTCGCTATGGAGGAAGGTTTTTACGCGGACGCCGGCTTCGAAGTCGAAATGCAGTGGGAACAACTCAAGGCCGAGCAGGGCTCGTGGGACACATATAAAGAGCGGCCGCAGGACCTGCCGTTCCTGAAAGGGACCGCGGAGATCACGTCTGCCTGCGCCTGGGGTAGCGTCTGCAACGCCGGCGCCGGCATGGGGAAGTTCATTCCGGACGTGTACGGCATCTCGCCCTGGGCAATCTACGTGCGCCCCGATTCCAAAATCCAAAAGCCTGAAGACTTGAGGGATGTTCCGATCGCCGTCGGCTCACGAGCCGGCAGCCACTTTAGTGTGCCGCTCAACCTCGAGCCGATCATGCCACTAGAGAACATCAAGACGGTCGGCTTGGGCGGTTTCGGGGTCCGCCTGAAGGCGCTCGAGAATGGAGACTTCGAGGCGGTGAGCCTGCTCCCGCCGCAGGTCGACATGGCGCAGCAGCTCGGCTTTCGAAAGATCATCGACGGAGAGTTGAAGACCCTGTGGTGGGTGGACTCTCACACGGATCCTCAAATGCTCCGTCGTTACTTCGAAGTCCTCGAGCGAGCCGAAAAGGCGATCCAAGCCGACACAGCTCGTTACTTGCCTCTCTGGAAGTACAGCAACTCGGAACAGTACAAAGACCATGCGTGGAATTACAGTTCTTTCGGACGCGGTGAGCGCTTCGTCCACTCTGCTCTGCCACGAAAGGACTTCGACGACATCATGGCGCAAGTCACTCGCTGGGGCCTCGACGATCATATAGAGGAGAGGGCCTTCGACAAGATCACTTTGGCCGTCAAGTGAAGGGGCGGTCTTTCGACAGGCGTGCCTCCCTTTGGGAGGGCACGCTCTCTATTGACGACTGATGACCGACCCCATCGTTTCGCTCATAGCACCTCGCCGAGTCGCGGTCTTCGGTGGGTCGAACGATCCTCGCAAGCTCGGTAATTTCCTCCTAGAGAATCTGAAGCGTTACGGATACGAGGGGGACATCCTACCGGTCCACCCTCGCGAGAAGCAGGTTGCGGGGCTCAAGGCCTACCCGTCCCTGGACAAGCTGCCCCAAGATCCCGACGTCGCACTCATTTGCCTTCCCGCGAGCGCGGTACGCGAGGTGGTGACGAGTTGTGCCGAAGTCGGCATTCGATCCGCTATCGTCTACGCCTGCGGCTTCGGGGAGGGAGATCAACACGACGAGACCGAGAAAGAAGAACTGCGCAAGCTCGCCCAGGAAAAGGGCATACGGATCTTGGGTCCTAATTGTATGGGGGCCTACAACGTCGCCGGGCGCTTCAACGCCACCTTCTTCAAGGACCTTCCCACCGAGCCGGGTGAGGTAGGTTTTATTTCTCAAGCCGGATCCGTGGGCGGGATCCTGTTTCATGGCTTGAAGGATCTGGGCGTAGGGCTGTCCAAATACTTCGCCACTGGCAACATGGTCGATATCGACCAGACCGATCTGCTGCTACATCTGGCGCACGATCCACAAACGCGAGTGATCGCGCTCTACCTCGAGACGATGCAGAACCCGGCTCGATTTCTCAAAGAGGCGGCCAAGGTGGCGCTCGACAAGCCGACGGTGGTCTTCAAATCGGGGACCACGGCCGCAGGGGCGCGCGCCGCCCTATCTCACACCGGGAACCTCGCTGGGGAAAACGAGCTCGTATCGGCCGCCCTAGCGCGCCTGGGCATCCTCCAGACAAGCACCACCGAGGAGTTTTTGGACGCCATCAAGGCCCTCAGCACGTCCTCCGCTCGCCTTCCAAAGAGCCGCCGGCTCGCGATAATGACGATATCAGGTGGCGCAAGCGTCGTGGCGAGCGACGCCTGTGAATCTCATGCCCTAGAGCTCCCTGAGCCAACCGAGGAGACGCGGGAGAAACTGCGTCAACTCGTCCCCGCCTTTGGATCGACGCAGAACCCGGTCGACATGACGGCACAGATCCCGGTCGCGAATTACGCGCCGGTAGTAGCAGCAACGATGAGCGACCCCAGGATCGACGGATGCATCGCGATGAACGTGAACCTCGATCTCCCCGAGTTCGGAGACGCCTTTGCTCAAGCAGCAGACGCGGGGGCACCGGTCATCGCTTTCGTTCTCAAAACGCCCACGATACTGGGCCGATTCCAAGAGGCGGGCATTCCGAATTTCCCTACCCCAGAGCGCGCGGTGAGCGCCTATGCGTCACTCGTTCGCTTCGGGGAGATCCAGGCGCGCGCGACGGCCCGGCGAGCCAAAACCGGACCCAGCATCCCCGATCCCCGCCTCGCGTCTATCCCCACCTCTGGCGGCACAATCGACGAAGTCATGACCAAGAAAGTGCTGGCGGACTGCGGCATCGAAGTCGTGCGCGAGGAAGCGGTCGCTATTTCAGGCGACACCGAGAGCGTCGCGGAGAGCCTCGGTTATCCCGTGGCGATCAAGATCCTCGACCCCACCGTCGGCCACAAGACCGAGGCGGGCGGCGTCCTCTTGGGGATTGCCAACAAGAAACAGCTCGACGATGCGGTGCAGAATTTGAGGAAACGTTTCGGAAAAGAAGCCCGGCTCGTCATTCAAAAGATGGCATCGCCCGGGATGGAGTGGATTTTGGGAATCAAACGCGCCGCCGGATACCCTCCGGCTGTCGTTTGTGGGGCGGGAGGAGTCTTGTCCGAGCTCCTCCGTGACGTCTCGGTTCGTCTTTGCCCTTTGGACGAGTATGACGCGAGAGAGATGATTGCCGACACGCGAGCCGGGAGGCTGCTCGACGGATGGCGCGGTAGCAGTCCTTTGGATCGCGACGCGTTGGTCACCACGCTGCTGCGGCTTTCGGAGCTCGCACTGAACAATCCGACCCTTCAAGAACTCGATGTCAATCCTTTCATTGTTTCTAAGACCGGCGGCGTGGTAGTTGATGCGCTGGCGGTGGTGCAGGACGCGAGGTAATAACTATGTCTGTGATGAGCTGGGACGAATTTTCACTCGACGAACCCATATCTTTGGGCCGGCAGCCGAAAGATCTCCCGAGGCTGAAACGACCCGACCTAGTGCTCGATCAAATTACGGGTTACAAGATCTATCGCAACATCTTTTCGATCTGTGAGCAGATGGACGCCACCGTCAAGGCCTGCGCCTATTCTCCGATCGTGGCGATCGGCAAGGATTACTCTTGTGCGGTCTTCACTCCGGATGCGCGCCTGATCGCTCAAGCGGCCAACAATGCCGTTCACTTGGCCTCGATGCATTTTGCGGTAGAGGCGAGCGTGCGAGAGGTCGGGGTCGAGACCCTGAGCCCTGGGGATGTGATCGCGGTCAACGATCCCTATCGCGGCGGGAGTCACTTGCCCGATCTCACGGTTACCCGTCCGGTGTTTTATAAAGACAAATTGGTCATGTTCGCCGCCAGTCGAACCCATCACGGCGATACCGGCGGGGCCACGCCTGGCAGTTTTCCGATCAGCGATTCCAACTTTGCGGAAGGGCTTCGCATCCCCCCCGTCAAGTGGTACGACGCCGGGAAACTGAACGCGGACCTGAGTAAGCTCATCCTGAATAACGTGAGAGTGCCGACAGAGTACTGGGGTGACTTCGAAGCGCAGGTTGCCGCTGCCAAGGTCGCGGAACGCAGAATTCTCGCCCTGATCAATCGACACGGAGTCGATGCCGTGATCGCTTCGGTCCTGGACTACATGGATTACACGGAGCGAGGCTTGCGAGCCGAGTTGTCCCAAATCCCCGACGGTAGCTATACCGCGGAAGATTTCATCGATGGAGATGGCATCAACACCACCAAGTACCGGATTCAAGTGAAAGTAACGATCGACGGAGATAACGCGTACTGTGATTTCACCGGCACCGATCCCCAGGCGGAGGGGCCGATCAATGCGGTTTTCGGCGTCACGGCGTCCTCCGTCGTCAACGCTTTTTTGCACGTCACCGATCCCGAGTTGATGCCCAACCACGGGTTCTACCGGCCTCTTCACATCAAGGCACCACAAGGAACCATCGTGAATCCTAGGTTCCCGGCTCCCGTGGTCATGGGCAACATCGACACCGCGATGCGTATCGTCGAGGTCATTTGGCAGGCCCTGGTTCCGATCATTCCGGAGCGCATCGTGGGGTGCCCGACCGGCGTCGGCAACAACATGCATGGCGGAGGTTTCGATCCTCGTAGCAAGAAAGCCGAGCCCTATGTTTGGAACTTCTGGCCGCAGGGCGGATACGGAGGGCGCGCCACCAAAGATGGATGGCATGCCACGATTGGTGAAGTCGGCAACGACTTGGATTTCCCGGCGGAGGTTTGGGAGTTCCGATATCCGTGGCTCATCGAGAAATACTCGCTTTCCAACGGTTCCTGTGGCCATGGGAAGTATCGCGGCGGCTGTGGAACGACGTGGCGATTGAAGGCCATCGGACACAATTCCGTCGTCGGGGTCACCGGCGATCGAGCTCGCACACCCGCTTGGGGAGTTTTCGGCGGATGGCCGGGCAACACCCTCAAGTTTCTCGTGCACCGCAAAGACGGCACTATCGAGGAACCGGCACCCGAAACGGTAAAGGTCTCCGGCATCAAGATTAGTGACGGGGATTCCGTCGAATCAATCGTTCATGGTGCGGGGGGATACGGTCCGCCCTTCGAGCGAGATCCTGAGGCCGTGCGGCGCGACGTGCAGGATGAGCTCTTCGAGTTCGAAATCGCGGCCACGGTCTACGGCGTCGTTCTCGATCCGGAAAGCTTGAAGATCGACATGGACGCGACCAAGGCGCTGCGCGATCGCATCAGGTCGTCCTACTCGGCGAAGTACGAACAACATCCCGTGATCGTCCGCGAGCCTACCTACGGCGACGCGACGAAGCTCGCCGGGGAGAAAAGACGGGAAGGCCAACAGTGAAGCAATTAGGGGTCGACGTCGGCGGAACTTTCACAGATGCCGTTTTGTGGGATAGCAAGACCGGGGAGATCCGCACCTCGAAAGCTGCCACTACACCTCATGACGTCAGCGAAGGCGTGGTGACCGCTATCGACGAGCTCACCACCGCCTACGACGAAATAGACGTCATCGTCCACGGGACGACAGTGGGCATCAACACCATGCTTCAGAAGAAGTTACCCAAGGTGGGGATGCTCGTCACCAAAGGCTTCCGGGATCTCTTGGACATCCAGAGAATCTACAAGCATTGGGGGAAAACGTACTGGTCCTCTCCTTATGACCTGCAGAGCGACAAGCCAGATCCGATCGTCCGGCGCTATTTGAGAGGTGAAGTCGATGAACGGGTCACGTACCCCGGCACGGTGATCAAAGAGATTGACGAAGACAACGTACGCGAGGCGTCAAGCGCTCTATTGAAAGAAGAAGGCCTCACCGGTATCGCGGTGGTCTATCTCTGGTCGTTCCTGCACCCGGATCACGAGCTCAAGACGAGGAAGGTGCTACGCGACGCAGGGTACGAGGGCAACATCGCGCTTTCTCACGAGGTCGCACCGATTTTCCACGAGTTCGAGCGCATGGTCACGACGGTCATCAATGCCAGTCTCATGGAAGTGATTGGGCGTTACCTGGTAAACCTGGAGAAACAGCTGAAGGATCGAAAATTCAGCGGGCGGTTGGCGATCATGCAGTCCAGCGGTGGGCTCATGGACGTCGAGATGACTAAGAAGCGACCCATATACACGCTGATATCGGGGCCCGCCGGCGGCGTCATCGCGGGCCAAGCCATCGCCGACTTGTGTCGGAGCGGTGACGTGATCACTGCGGACGTGGGAGGCACCACCTTCGACGTGTCGGTGATCCAAAATGGCAAGGTCGAGACGGTCCTCGAGAAAAACTTTCTCGAGTATCCGATACGGATTCCTTTCGTGAATATCCACTCCATCGGGGCGGGCGGAGGCAGCATCGTCTGGATCGACAAGGGGAAGGCGCTCCGAGTCGGCCCGGAAAGCGCCGGGGCGGACCCGGGACCCGCTTGTTACGGGAAGAGCGAGCTACCCACCATCACCGACTGCAATCTCATTCTGGGTCGTTTGGATAGCGAGACCTTCTTCGGTGGACGCCAAAAACTGGACATTGACCAGGCCCGACGTGCCATGGAACCCCTGGCCAAGCAGCTGGGGCTGAGCGTCGAGGATGCTGCGGAGTTCGCGATTCAGGTGGTCAACACCAACATGGCGGCAGCCATCTCCATGATGACCGTCGAGCGAGGCGTCGATCCTGAAGAATTCTCGATCATTGCTTTTGGAGGCGGTGGAGGGTTGCACCTCGTCGACATCGGCCTGGAGATGGGCGCGCGTTCCGTCATCATGCCCGAGCTCGCCCCCAACATGTCCGCTCTCGGGTTGGCGGTCACGAGCTACCGCCATGTCGCCTCGTTCACCAAACTCCAAACCATTCAATCCGTTCCGGTCGAGGAGATCGAAGCTGCGTTCCGTCAGTTGGAAGAAGAGGCCACTCGAGTCCTGCAAGACTATGGCGTGAAACCGGAGCACATCGAGCTCCATCGTATCGCCGACATGCGTTATCACAAAGAGGAATGGAACACGCAGGTCGATGTGCCTCGGCCCATCCCGTCCATTGAGGCTCTGGCGAACTTGTTCAACTCCATCAAGTCCGACGTGTATGCGACCGAAAGAACCATCGAAGAGCCGATCGACGCGGTCAACTATCACGTCGTGGGTACCGGTCACCCGGCCGAACGAGAGTTCGACTGGACGGCACTCGGCAGGGACGGTTCCAAATCTAAGAGTCAGCGACCGCTCAAGACCACCAAAATGTTTATGAGCGCGAAGTGGGAAGAATCGTCAGTGTATGATCGTGGCAGCCTCGCAACGGGCCAGAAGATCGCCGGCCCCGCACTCATCGAAGGCGACGCCCAGACCGTTTTCCTCCCCAAGAACTATTCAGCGGAGGTAGACTCTTGGGGCAATTTGGTCATTGATTTAAGAGCAATCACAGGAGATAAGGCATGATCCGAGTCATGTTCTGCGGCGGAACGCTACCGCCGTTTTTCGAAGCCCCTGCGGAAGAACGGAAACAAGTGTTCGAGATGTGTAAGCAAGTCTTCGGTGGATGGAAGGACCGTTACGGGATCGAGGTGCTCGCCACGTTGGATGACGACCAAATCCAAATTGGCCCGACGACCGGTCACCCGTGGACCTTCTATATCCTCTGTGACGTGCCCGAGTACGAGGCCGTGCCCAAGGTCGTGGATCAGTTACGTCACGGTGACCCTCCGCTTTTCAAGTACATCAAGCTCGAAGCAAGAATGGGTCGGCCGCTCGAGGTCATAGGATTGAACAAATGATGAAATGGGAGACAAGGTGATGCGACGAGCTAGTTCCGTTTGTTTGGCGGCCGTGCTGGCGTTGCTGCCCGTGGAGTCCGTTGGGGCCGCCAGTGGAGATCTGTTCATCTATGGAGGGACTCTCATCGATGGCACGGGGTCGGCTCCACTTCCGAATCCCGGCATCCTCGTTCGGAACGGACGGTTCGAGGCGGTGGGAGACGTCGGGTCCATTCCGAGCGATGCGAAGCGCATCTCGGCAGAAGGAAAATGGATCCTTCCAGCGATGTTCGAGATGCATGGGCACATCACGTTTTACCTAGCCGACCCGCGGGAGCAAGAAGACGACGTCACAAACGCGTTCCGGACCGAGCGCTTCCTCGAGCGTTACCAAGAACTTGGAGTGACCACCGTTCGTGATCCGGCCTCGCGGAATCACGTGGGTTACTCGGTGAAGCGTGCGCAACGGCAAGGTCTGATTGGGGGCGCTCGCTACTACGTCGCGGGACCTATTATAACCACGACCGGCGGTCACCCGACCGAGATCCAACCCCTCATGCCCTCGATGTGGGCGGTGGAGGCGGATGGCCCATGGGAGTTCCGCAAACGGGTGCGCGAGGCGGTCAAGCTCGGAGCCGATTTCATCAAGCTCACTCCGCCATTCAACGCCGACGAGCTTGGCGCCGCGGTTTCGGAGGCTCACTATTGGAAGCGGCGGATCACAGTTCAGGTGGGGGGTGCGCAGGATCTTCAGAGAAACTCGGGCCGGATCGCGGTCGAAGCCGGCGTGGACAGCCTCGAGCACCTCTACCCCTATGGCGGAAGTGAAGTCATCCAACAAATTGCCCGCAAAGGCATCTACGTCATCCCCACGCTCGGTTACCACCTGAGAGAATTCGAGGGACGATACACGCACAAGCCGGACTGGCTGGAAGAACACTTGGGCCACACCCGTGACAATATGATGGAGGAGTTCCGGCAGATGGTGGAGCTTGGCGTCAAGTTCGGGGTCGGAGTTGACTCCAACGCTCAAGACCTCCCGGTTATTGACCAGCTGTATTTGCAGGAGCTCGAGGCGCTCGCGACGGCCGGGTTGTCACCGATGCGTGTGATTCAATCGGCCACTTTGCACTCGGCCGAAGCGATGGGGCTTGGAAAGGAAACGGGGAGCATCGCGGTCGGAAAATGGGGAGACCTGATCGTGCTGGACGCGGATCCACTCGAGGAGCTGAGGGTCATTGTGAGCCCGGAAGTGGTCGTTCAGGCAGGAGAAGTCGTTCACCGCCGGCAGGCTCATTAAGAAACTGTGGAGTAAACAAGTGACAGACACGGAGCTGAAAGGAAGGGTCGCCCTCATCACCGGCGCCGGGAGGGGCCTGGGACTCGGAGTCGCGGAAGAGCTCGCGCGAAAGGGCATGCACATTGCCGGCATGGATGTCCGAGAAGACGAATTGCGCGCCGCGCTCGAGAAGGTGGGAGAAGAGACCGGGGTCAAGACCCTAGCAATGCGAGCCGATCTAAGACAGGAAGCGGATATCGTCGCCGCGGTCAAGCAGACCGTGGAAACCCTCGGTCAGATCCACGTCCTGGTGAACAACGCCGGGATACGCGAGGTGGCTCCGATTTGGGAAGTGGACACGGAAATGTGGGACCGCATCCAGTCGATCAACCTGAGGGGTGAGTTCCTGTGTACGCGCGAGGTGCTGCGCCAATCCATGCTCGAGAAAGACGAAGGCACGATCGTGTTCTTGTCCTCGGTGGCCGGCAAGAGGGGCGCCAAGAACAGTTCCGCTTACGCGGCATCGAAATGGGGGGTACTGGGCCTCGCCGCGTCGGCTGCCCTCGACCTAAAGGACAGCCGGATACGCGTCACAGCCATCACGCCGGGAAGAACGGAAACGCCGATGGCTCGCGAGTCGGAGGTGTGGGATCCCGATATCGGATGGCTCGACTCCGTAGCCGTCTCTAAGGCCATCGTCTTTTGTATCCAACAAGACTCGGACACCATCATCCCCGAGTTCCACGTGCGCCACCGCGCCGAAATCTAGCCATAAACGACCCCCGGCACACGCCTTAGAGCGCATCCCACTCGTTGAAAGGACGGGGGGAATCTGCGATGATACGTCGGCAATTCGAGCGTTATTGAAGGAGGATCGAGCCGAGTGGAGACGACCCTGAGTGTGTTTTTGAACGGTATTAGCGGCGTTTTCGCCGGCATGGCGGTGCTCTACCTGACGATGAAGGCCCTCGCACTAGTGGCCGCAAGCCCTGCCGAGAAGCCTGGAAAGAAGGACTAGCCGTGGCCTTCCTGGATCACATCGGAATCTTCTCAGTGACACCCGGCATGATCGTGATGTGGATCATCGCTCTGACACTCATCTATCTGGCCGTCGTCAAGCAGTTCGAGCCTCTGCTACTACTCCCCATCGGTTTTGGTGCCCTGGTCACGAACCTCCCCATGACCCACCTGATGGAGCCCGGTGAGGGGCTGCTTTGGCGTTTTTATCACTACGGCCTGGAATGGGAGATCATCCCTCCGCTGATCTTTCTAGGGCTCGGAGCGCTCACGGACTTCGGTCCCCTACTTTCACAGCCTCGCCTAATCTTCTTGGGCGCAGCGGCACAGGCCGGTGTGTACGTGACGTTCTTCGTTGCCCGAAACTTCGGCTTCACCTTGGAAGAAGCAGCGACCATTGGAATCATCGGCGGGGCGGATGGTCCGACGACGATTTTTCTCGCCGCCAAGCTCGCGCCCCACCTCTTGGGCGCCTGCGCGGTAGCGGCATACTCGTATATGGCCCTGGTGCCGATCATACAACCACCCATCATGCGCCTCTTCACGACCGACGCGGAGCGCAAGATCATAATGAAGAAGGGCAGAAAGGTCACCGCCCGAGAGAAACTACTCTTCCCCATCTTAACGGCGATCGTGGTCATTCTTCTAGTACCCCGTTCGGCACCGCTCATCGCGATGTTCATGCTCGGCAACCTCTTTCGTGAGTCCAAGGTCGTCGATCGACTGACCGACACCGCTCAGAATTCTCTGATGAACATGGTCACCATTTTCCTCGGGATAAGCGTCGGCGCCACGATGGATGCCGCGAATTTTCTGAAAAAAGACGTGCTTTTCATTTTCTTCCTCGGTTTGTTTGCGTTTATGATTGGGACAGCAACCGGCGTACTATTAGCGAAGTTGATGAATCTCTTCACCAAGAACAAGATCAATCCCCTGGTCGGTGCGGCGGGAGTTTCGGCGGTTCCCATGGCGGCGCGGGTCGTCCACAAAGTCGGAGCCGAAGCAGATAAGAAGAATTACCTACTGATGTTCGCCATGGGGCCCAACCTTGCAGGGGTTATTGGCACCGTTATCGCGGCGGGCATATTCTTGGCGATGCTGCAGTAATCACAGAGGAAGCTAAAAATGGCAGAAGAAGTGCGAGCCCCACTAGCGGGCAAAGTCCTATCGTTGGCGGTTGAAGTCGGTTCGAAGGTGGAAGAAGACGATGAAGTCCTCGTTATCGAGGCCTTGAAGATGGAAACGATCGTCTACGCACCCAGTGACGGGACGGTGAAGGAGATCAAAGTCAAAGCGGGTGACCAAGTCGAGGAGGACGACCTTCTAGTCTCCATGGAATAGGCATCGGCTTGAAGCGGAGAACAGCGAGGAGAAAATGATTTTCGAGCTTAACGAAGAACAAAAACTGGTCCAGGATACGGCCAAACAGTTCGCGCAGGAGGATATCGCGCCCACGGTCGTCGAAGAGGAAAAGAACCACGAATTTCGACTCGAGCGCGTCAAGAAGATGGGTGAGCTGGGTTTCTTCTCTTGCGCCGTCCCGGAAGAGCTGGGTGGCAGCGGTATGGGGTTCCTAGAATCGGTACTCATGGCGGAACAGGTGGCCAGAGTCTCGGCTTCCTGGCGCCTACCGTTCAACATGCAGAACCTGGGCCCTGCGGTGACCGTCTCTAAGTTCGGCACCGAGGAGCAGAAGAGGAAGTACGTCCCGGGATGGGTGGCGGGGACCCAGATCGGCTTCTTCGCCATGACCGAGCCGGATTACGGATCCGATGTCGGAGGCATGAAAACGGTAGCCAAAGACAAGGGCGATCACTATGAGCTACACGGCACCAAGATCTGGGCTTCCAACGCGGTGCAGGGGGATGCAGGACTGCTTTATGTCTCGACCGACCCGGAGAAGAAGCACAAGGGGATAAGTTGCTTCATCCTCGAACCCAAGAAACTCGAGAACCTGGCGACCCAGAACATCGAGACCAAGCTCGGCCTCCACTGTGCGCCCACGGGAGAGATCGCGTTCAACGGAACGAAGATCCCGAAGGAACAGATGCTCGGCAAGCCGGGAGAAGGCTTCAAGGTCTGTATGTGGCAGTTGAACAATACGCGTCTCGGATGCGCCGCCGGTGCGCTGGGCGTCGCCGGCGCGGCCCTGGAGCTATCGATCAACTACGCAAACCAGCGGGAGGCGTTCGGAAAACCCATCTCCCAACATCAAATGGTCCAAGCTCAAATCGCCGAAATGGTAGTGGAGCACGAGGCCGCACAGCTTCTCGTTTACAAGGCCGCGTGGTTGAAGGACAACGGGAAACCAAACCAGTACGAGACGTCCATCGCAAAACTGGCCTCCTCGGAGGCCGCGGTTCATGCCGCCAACGAGTGCATGAAGATCTACGGCTCCTATGGCTTCTCCACCGAGTATCCGGCCGAGCGACTGTATCGGGACGCCAAATCTTTGCAGATCGTAGAAGGTACTTCCAACATCCAGAAGATAATCATCTCCGGTATCGCCACCGGCCAGAATCCCAATCGTTAGAACAAAGGCGGCTCGGCGTTTCCGAGTGTCAGCTGGAGAAAAGCAATGAAACCGTACTTCGAAAAAATGGACGAGTTTGGAAAGGAGCTGAAGCCCGCCCGCGCCAAACGGGCCGCGATCAGCGCCGAGGAGCTCCGCAAGGTAGAAGCCAACATCGACGTCGCGAAAAAGAAGGTCGAAGAGGCCGGCTTCCCGACCGAGAAGATCAACAAACGGGGAGTGATGACGGTTTGGCAGAGGCTGGACTATCTCATCGATCCCGGCACCTGGCACCCACTCCACTCGCTCTATAACCCCCTGGACAACGAAGAAGGTACGACCAACGTCGTCGACGGCCTGGGCAAGATCTCGGGCCGGTGGGCGGTGGTGATCGGTTTCGACAACAAGGTGATGGCCGGGGCCTGGCTCCCGGGCCAGTCGGAAAACATCCTGCGTGTCACCGATCTTGCCCAGCGTTTCAACATCCCCCTGGTCTGGCTGGTGAATTGCAGCGGCGCGAAGCTACCGGAACAGGAAAAGTTCTATGCGAACCGCCGCGGTGCCGGAACGCCTTTCTTCCGACACGCCGAGCTCGAACAGGCCGGCATCCCCGTTCTCGCTGGTATCTATGGCACCAACCCGGCTGGAGGTGGATACCAAGGCATCAGCCCGACGATTCTCCTCGCTCATAAGGACGCCAACATTGCGGTCGGCGGAGTGGGTATCGTTTCCGGCATGGCCCCCAAAGGGGGTTTCGATGCCGAGATGCTCGAGGAGCTCATTGCCATCACCCGTGAATTCCGAGCCCGTCCGCCGGGCGACGTCGAGACCCACTTTGGCCATACCGGTTTCTTCACCGAGGTCCACGACGAGGAAACCGGCGTCCTCGATGGCCTCAAGAGGTATATGGAAGGCATGCCCGCGTACGGACCGGATTTCTTCAAAGCGGCGGAACCTGTCGAACCGAAGTTCCCGGTCGAGGACATCTACAACTTGCTTCCCATCAACCAGAAGGAAGTCTACGATTTCGATCAGATCTTGGCGCGTCTCGTCGATGGCAGCCAGAATATGGAGTTTCGCCCCGACTCCGGCCCCGAGATCTATACCGGCCTGTGCAAGATCGATGGCAAGCTTGTCGGCTGCATCGGCAACCGGCAGGGTTATCTTGGCAAGGACTACCCCGAATACGCCGACTATCCGGGCATGGGCGGCAAGCTATACCGTCAGGGCTTGATCAAACTGAACGAGTTCGTCATTCACTGCGGGAGAGACCGGATCCCTATCATCTGGTTTCAGGACACTTCCGGCATCGATGTCGGAGAGCTGGCGGAAAAGGCCGAGCTCCTCGGCTTGGGACAGGCGCTCATCTACTCGATACAACAGACCGACGTCCCGATGATGCTCGTCGTGTTGCGAAAAGGCACCGCGGCGGCGCACTACGTCATGGGTGGCCCCACCGCCAACCGCCACAACGCATTCACCTTGGGTACGGCGGCGTCCGAGATTCAGGTCATGCACGGCGAGACGGCAGCCGTGGCGACCTACGCGCGACGAGCGGTCAAGGAAAAAGACGCTGGTCGACCACTCGATTCTGTGGCGGAGAAGATGAACGAGCTCGTGCAAAAATACCGAGATACCTCACAGCCGGAGTACAGCGCCCGCTACGGCATGGTTGACGAAGTCGTCAAGCTCACGGATCTACGGAAGTACATGCAAGCCTTCACCGGCGCGGCGTATCAGAATCCGAAGTCGATCTGCCCCCGTCACCAGATGATTCTGCCTCGAATCATCAAGGGTTGAGCAGATTCCATCGCAGACTCGGGGTAGCGACATGAACAAGGGATCGCTCGATGACTTCTCTTTCTAACCAAAATTTGACAATAGCGCTCCGGATCTGAAACTAATCGGATACCTAACTACGGGAGGCAATCTATGCCACCATCGGTCTTCCCCACAGGGGTCACCATCTACCGGCCTGATAAGGCCTACAATTGCTTCGTCTTGCACGAAGGGCGAGACGCGAAGTCGTATCTCATCGACATGAACGGGAACGATGTCAAAGTCTTCGATTATCCTGGCTTCCCGGCGGAAATGATAGAGCCCCGACTCGCCAAGGGTGCGCGTGGCCACGTACTTCTTCAAAAGGAGCCCGAAAGGAGCAGAAACAAAACGTTGTTGGAGGTGGATTGGGACAGCAACATCGTATGGGAGTGGGGGGAGAAGGCGCCAGGGGGGATGGCTCTCCAGAACCACGACCTGGCCCGGCTGCCCAATGGCAACACGCTCGTTCTCTCCTACAGTACCCTGGGCGGTCCAGAGGCCGAGCTCGGCCAGGCACGAATCCGTGGACAGGCCATCTACGAAGTCAACCCGGACGGAGACGTTGTGTGGCAGTGGCTCCCGTCTGAGCACCCGGATTGGGCCGTGCTTTCTGAAGAGGCGAGGGGGCTGGTCGAGAGCGGTCAGGTAAGGGCGCAGTCTTTATTCTTGGGCTTCAATACGATATCTCCTCTTGGTCAGAACAAATGGCATCAGTCAGGCGATGAACGGTTTCATCCCGACAATATCTTCGTGTGCTCTCCGGGGTGGAATTTCATTGGGATCATCGAGAAAAAAACGGGAGACTTCGTTTGGAGCATGGGTCCCGATTACCCGGGCGCCCACGATTATTCCCACAAGAGCTTCAGTGGAAAGCTGCCCCGGCCGGTGGACCAACTTTCCTTCCAGCATGACACGCACTTGATAACAGAAGGACTACCGGGGGCGGGAAACGTCCTCCTCTTCGATAACGAAGGCCCTGGCGGAATCCCGCCGTTCTATCTAGAGCTCTTTCAAGGCTCGAGGGTGCTGGAGATCGACCCGATCACGAAGGATATCCTGTGGCAGTACGACGCGTCGTCCTCCCAACAACCCTACTGGAACTTCTTCAGCCCCATCATCAGCAGCGCCAGGAGACTACCTAACGGAAACACTCTGATCGACGAGGGCATTCACGGGAGAGTCTTTCAAGTCACTCCCGACGGCGAGATTGTCTGGGAATACGTCAACCCTCACTTCGGGAGACACACCGGTATCAGCCATCAAGAGGAAACGCAGATGATGGTCAACTGGATCTTTCGGGCCCAGCCCGTGCCTTATGACTGGGTGCCGGAAGGGACGCCGCACTCGGAAGATCCGGTGATACCTCCAAGAGTGTCGGACTTCCATATCAAGTAACGAGAGGCGACCCAATGGACCGAAGGACGTTCTTGAAAGAAGTGGCCGTCTTCTCCACCGCCCTGTCGGCGCCGACATTTCTCGTTCGCAGCGCGGAGGCTCTTGGTGGGTCCAGGACCTTGGTGGCTGTCGAGCTCGTAGGAGGCTCGGACGGTTTGAATACAGTCGTCCCCTACACCAGCCCCGACTATTACGCCGCCCGACCCAAGTTGGCCATCCCAGCTAGGAAAGTGCTCAAATTGACCGACGCGTTCGGCTTCCACCCGGCCCTTGCTCCCCTACGGGAGCTCTACGACCGGGGCCACGTGGCGATCGTCCATGGAGTCGGATACCCCAACCCAAGCCGCTGTCACGTGAGAGCGAGATCGATTTGGCATACCGGATATCTCGATGGCAGCAATGGGAACAGTGACTGGTTCCAGGACTTTCCGAATGCGGCGGTTCGCACGAACCAAACGCTAAGAGCCGCGCTGAGTCACGTGGTTGACGCCCTGCGTGCCGACTCGCCAGCAAAGATCTTCCACGTGAGGCTGGAGGGGTTCGATACCCACACCAATCAAGTCGAGACCGACAATCATGAGCGGGGACTCCACGCCGATCTTCTCGCCCGATTGGCCTCGGGAATCAGAGCCTTTTGGGACGACGTCCGGGCGCTCGGGCAGGAGAACGAGGTGCTAGTCATGACATTCAGCGAGTTTGGTCGTCGGGTTCGCGAAAACGCCACCGCCGGAAGCGATCATGGAACCACCAACCAAATGTTCCTCATCGGAGGCTCGGTGAAGCCCGGCTTTCATGGGAAGCATCCCGGGCTGGCGAAAGGTGAGACCGATCTGGTGGGCGATATGGTTCACACCGTGGATTTTCGAAGCGTCTACTCCACGGTGGCTGCTCGGTGGCTCGGTGTGGACCCGGTGGCGATTCTGGGTCAGCGTTTCCAACTCATCGACTTCGTGTGAGGTGGACCCGATTGTCAGATCGGCGGTCGGCCACACAATGAGGCACAGCGGCCCTCCCTTTCCGGGCCTGTCACGAAAAGTAACACTCAGCCAAAGCGCAGGCCCGCGGGGAAGCTCCGAGATGGAGAGTTAACTCATTATGTTTCAAGTGTTTGCATACAAACCGTGCACACTGGCTCGATACTTGCTGTTTCTGGTCCTCGCAAGTAGGAGGAGTGTGCCATGTAATTCGGAACCGAGCCCCCGGTGATGCAGGTCGAGAGGGCGTGGCTGAGGCCGTTGTTTTTCCGGAGACCGCCGTTCATTTGTTTTCTTCAAGGTCGCCCGTTCTAGCTGAGACGCTCAAAAAGCACTCATTCAACCTCGCTTCGCGACCCACCTAGGCTCCACAACTCCAGAACAGATCGTCGGTGATTCGTCTGCCCCACGGGCGACATCCTCGCCGAGTTTGTTGTTCTAAAACTGGGGATCAAGAAGAGAGGAAGTCATGTGGAAGACCGTACTGAAGAGAACTGTTCTGACACTCGTAGCCTGCGGATTCGCGCTAACTTGGTCACAAAGTGGGCGCGCGGCGAGTTGCCTCGTCTTGCGCGGTGACGACCCGCTGGAAATCTTGGCGACGGACGTCAGGCACAACGTTTGGATCGGCATCGACAACTCGGGCTCGATGAGCCGCAGCGTTCCTGGCGACCCGCTCGGAAGGGACCGTTTGGATGTGGCCAAGGATGCGCTGGAACTGGTGATCGGTGGCGTCGGCGATGCGGTCAACTGGGGGTTCTTTTATACAGCACGGCAACCGGATGGCCCCCCCGGGCCGGGGGATGAAGGCTGCGCGGTTCCGCAAGTACTGAACCCCGACGGTTCACTCCAGACGGCCCAGGGTAACGCATACGTCTCTGGGCTCGCCATCGGGGCTTCCCAGCCCCAGTGTGTGGGTCTCGAGTTGAGCGACGCGACCATTCCCGTCGCCTGCGGAGACAACGACAACAGAGAACAAATCCTGCTAAAGCTCCGACCGGATAGCGAAGGGGGTATTGGCCACAACGCCGGCACCGCGAACGCCCCTTCACTCGATCAAATCGCCAACCTCATCGCCAACGGTTTCATGGGCCCCTCCCGACCGGCCGGACAAAAGAACATCATCATCTATATTTCCGACGGTGCGGAAGACTGCGCTTGCGAAAGTGATCCCGTGGGCGACACTTCAACGTTGCCCGACTTCATCGAGCTGCCAAGCACACATGTGGGCTTCGATGCAGCGCCGCCCCAGGGCACCGCGGTGTTGAGAGTGGATGGCACACCGGGAAGCCCCGTGTTCGAGGACTTCGCTGCCTTCGGCAGCAACTCCGGATTCCGGGCCGCTTTTAACTCGGGGGTCATGGGCCGGCATGCGCTCTCCCGCATCGATCCCACTTTCGACGGCAGCCAAGGGGATATCTTCATCGGATACGTCTTCGATCCGAGCACGCGGTCTCGTAAAGCGGCCAACCACTGGAGTTGGCAGTCTTCCGGCTTCGAATGGTCGGGTCGCCCGGAGTGTCCTGTGGAAGGAGGGTTCGGATGCTCTCGACCCGCCTTCATTTCCGACGACGCCGACCAGCTGGCCAGCCAGCTGATCAATGTTCTGGCTCAAGTGGGCGTTCCGGAAGCCACGCTCAGCCTGTCCGCCTCGGTAGTCGGCTCGGTGAAGGAAACTGTTACAACAAGTAATCCGGCCTTGATCGCGGCCGACCTGCTCGCCAGCGGGATTGGCGACACCACGGCCCGAGGGCAAAGAGCATCTCACCGCAACAATGTTCTCTTTACGACGCAATTCACGACCCCTGACTTCAACGGGAGCCTCAAGGCCTTCAACACTTTCGAAGTTCTGGCAGACCAAACTCGTATTGCCGACTTCACCGAGCTCTGGGATGCGGGCGAGTTGCTTAGAGACCGCGATCTCTCTGCCGATCCACGGAGGATCTATTTCAACCGTTCGAACGGAACCGGCGGCCAGTTGAGCTCCGCGTTGGGTTCGACGACTCTCACGCCGGTCGACTTGGGTGTGGGGATAGGATTTCTGAGTGGTCTCGATCCAACAGCGGTCGGAGCCAAGACCGCTGCGGATGCGGTCGAGATTGTCGAAAAGGTCATCCAAGGCTGGCGGCTGGTGATCGACCCAGCGGATGGATTCTACAAGAGCGATGGTGTCACGCTGAACTTCTCGGAGTTCGAGGAGGACGGCACGACTCCCGTGTGGAAACTTCGTGAATCGACGCTGTCGTCCCCTGCCGTTGTTCTCGCGCCGCCACGATCCCCCGATACAGATGTGCTGGAGCCGGCCGCGGAATACAGCACGTTCTTCGGCACACACATCAACCGGTTGACCACGGTCTACTTAGGGACCAACGGTGGAATGCTTAACGCCTTTCGTGCCGATAACGGCTACGAGCTCTACGGTTACATTCCTCATGACTTGATCCCCAAACTGCCGGCCCTCGTGACAAATCTCGTGGCCGGTGCCAATGGTATCGCGAACCATCAGTTCCACGTTGCGTCCTCGATCACCGTCCAGGATGTCTTTCTCCAAGATGCACCGAGCGGCAACCCCGAGTGGCGCACCGTGGTGTCCTTCGGACGAGGTCCTGGGGGCAAGTTCTTCACCGCCTTGGACGTTACGGACGTTGGTGACTGGAATGGAACCTCGACGAACAGTACCCCCGCGGGCTTTCAGCCCCCAACCCGCCTCTTCACCGTCGGCAACACGGATGGAGTCGTCGATGTGGACGTCAACGGAGAAGACTACGATGGCTTGGGCGAGACCTGGTCGGTTGCGGTAATGGGAAGAGTGCAGAACGGCACCCCCGAAGGTCAATGGGTGCTCTTCGCTGCCTCGGGCTATGGCTGTGAGGGAACTGAAGAGGGAAGATATCTCTACGTACTCGCGCTCGAGGACGGAGTCATATACCAGAAGCTAGGCCCGATTCCGGACGTGGTAGATGGTGCCGCGGGCGATGTCGGGGTCGATCAAAACGCCATGGTTGCGACGCCCGCTCTCTACAACCCGCACGAGCCGGGTGTGAACGACGGGAGGGATTTCGTTACTCGAGTCTATATCGGGGACCTACAAGGGTTGGTGCACAAGCTGGATTGCACCGACGCCGATCCGGCGAACTGGGAGTTCGGCGTCTTCTTCGAGGTGACCAGCGAAGCCGATCTTTCTGCCGGGCAAGGACTGCACAACCAACCTATCTCCGCTCAAGCCGCGATTATGACGCTTCCCACGACCAGCCGAATTCTGATTTTCTTAGGGACGGGAGGGGATCGGCGAGTCAGGCTCGTAGAGCCAGACCGGTTCAAGATTGTTGGTATCGAGGACACGGACAACGTAGGGACAGTCCCTGTCGCCGACGCGGGCTTTCCGGGTAACCTAGTCGTTACCGATGGCGGCGATCCCTTTTTCTTCGATCTAGAGGAGGGCCATCGCGTCCTGGTAGCGCCGGTGGCGGCCAGGGGCACCGGCCTCAATACCAATGGAGTGGTCTTCTTCGCCTCGACCACCAGGGACCTCGAGCCCATCCTTTGCATCCAGGAGTTCTCTAGCAGTCTCACGGCAGCAGGCGTCACCGGTGGGCTCGGCACCTTCGATTTAAGTTCGGCGGCCGGGATCCAGGGCACGGTCGACTTGGGCGCAGGGAAAACGACCGGGCTATTCCACCGCGACGAGCACCTGTACGTCAGCAAGAGCGGCGGGCTCGGCCTTTCTGGAGAGACGACAGTGTTGGGGAGCGACGCGTTTCCAACTCCACCGGCCTTCTCCGGGAACCTGCAACTCTTCGTGGAGACGTTCCGCTACTCGCCTTTCTAGGTCTTGGAAACAGTGCGGCCGGGGATTTTTGTCCCCGGCCGCACTCTTCCATTCAGTGGCGGGTTTACGCTTCAGGCATGTCGTGTTAATTTGACACCCGCCGAGCGCCCAACGCTTCGGCTTTCAAACACATTAAAGGTCAAGATCAGCAGCACCGTGGACGAATCCAGTGGAGACATGGCTCACGGAGCCGGAACCTACGAGATCCTAGGCGCCGACGGCTCTCACATCGACCACGGGAAGTGGATGAACGTTTCCAAGAAGGTCGGCGGGAAGTGGTTGATCGACTGCGACATTTGGAACTCGGACATGCCAGTTCCAACCGGCGGCGGCACCGAGTAATTTTGATTTCCGGCGCACCCGCGCGACCGGACGGTCCGCGGGTGCGTCAATCTCTTCTGTACCAGTTTCCGGGGAAGCTCAATTCATCGAGCAGGAGCCCGGACCGCGGGGGTCACCGCAAGGCCCACAGGGCCCGGGAGACTCACTAGCAGCCGCGGCCCCGTTTCCAGTATTCACTGCGAAGACCGAGAGCTGCTTTTCTAGCTTCTCGCTCTCACAGGAAGGACACTGGGGCGCGTCCGCGCTCGAGCTCAACACAAGCGTCTCGAACCGCTTGTCGCATTCCAGGCAGGCATATTCGAATATCGGCATAACAGAGATTATAGCGCGATTTGTTAACGAATCGGAGCGCCGCAGGCCTCGGCGACTCTCCGAACCCGCTCTCTCAGTGTGTCCATCGTCGTTCGCCCGGCCCCCGTTTGAATCTCGCCCTCTACATCGTCCAGTGCCTGGACCACGCCTTCCACCTCGGCCTTCACGAGCTCGCAGTCCGTTGCGTTGCGGATGATCTTGGCGGCGGTCTCGGCTTCCTTGACGGCGTCGATGTCGGAAATGGCCCCGCCGAGCTGCTCGCCTAGTCCTTTTTTGTCATCGCTGCACGCGGTAGCGACGAATAGAAACCCGGCTAAGACCCAAATACCATGCTTCATTTGTTTTCCTTTCGGGGTTGGCTTCCGCAAGAATAGCATCGCCGTGCCGGTATGCGCCACACCCGGCGCGGCTGACGGTTCCATCCCATTCAAAAGTAACCACTTACACGAAGTGAACCACACGTACCGAATCCCAGTTTCCCTCAGTTTGACGCAACCGCGGAACATGCCCGATAATGGTTACAACAGCTAACAAAGTTCTAACGGGCGGTTCCGAAGAACGCCTTTTCACCTTACGGGTCGGCCGTACAGACGAGCCGATTCCGGTGGGGCACGCTTGTGAACGCGTTCGCCGTTCCTTTCGGCGGCCGGCGCCCTCACACCCGTGCGGCCGCGAAAACAGAGGGATGTCGGATGAAGTGGACGGACCGGAACCTCGGCGTGTTGTTGGTGGTCTGCCTGTCGCTAGCAGTCCCCGCCGCAGCACAAGAAGGGCCGGTTACTTTTGAGTTCAGTTTTTCGAACCCGGGCGCGCGCAGCATGGGTTTGGGAGGAGCCTTCGCGGCCATTGCGGACGATGCCACTGCAGCATTCAGCAATCCCGCGGGACTCGTCCAGCTACTAGAGCCAGAGGTCTCGCTCGAGGGACGCCGTTGGTCGTACAACACGCCCTTCGTCGCGGGCGGACGTGCATCGGGCGAGCCCACCGGCATCGGCCTCGATACGGTCAGCGGACCCCGTTACGGCGTCTCTTCGGAAGCGCTCGCCGGTCTCTCCTTCTTGTCCTTCGTTTACCCGGGCAAGAAGTGGTCCATCGCCGCCTACCGACATCAGTGGGCCAACTTTAGGTTAACCAGACAGGTCGATAGCCTGTTCGGTCTCGTCGATGGCGAGCTCGCGCGCTCGGAGGATGTTTTCGCGACCACAGATTTCAAGGTAACCAACAACGGTTTCACGGCCGCCTACCAAATGACACAAAACCTGAGCCTTGGTCTTGGAATCGTTTACTTCCAGGCGGAGATGGACTCACGGTCGGACGAATTTGCTGCGGATGAAGAAGCTTTCTTCGAAGCCAATCCCCGGCTGCCCGAGTCCCTCGACACCACCTATCGCCTTCGCGGAAAGGACTCCGGTGTCTCTCTTCACGGCGGTTTCTTCTGGCGGCACTCAGCGCAGTGGTCCGTGGGCGGCTACTTTCGGGAAGGGCCGCAATTGATGGTGGAGATTACAGAGGTCGTGGGCCCGGCCAACGACGAGGTGCCGGCCGGAACCGTCGAGCTCGACGCCAGGACTCCGTTCAATCTTCCAACCGTCTACGGCCTGGGCGCCGCGTTTCGCGCCAACGACGGGGCGCTGACCATTAGCTTCGAGTGGGACAGGGTCCGCTACTCCTCCATCACCAAGAGCCTCGATACAAACGTCTTCGATCCCGGGCAGATCCATCTGTCCAATGGAAACGAGCTCCATTTAGGAGTCGAGTATGTTTTCGTAACCGCGAAGCCCATCGTGGCCCTCCGCGGGGGCGCCTGGCGAGATCCTGCCCATGGTATCGATTCGGGTCCGGAGGCGGATGTCTTCGAGCAGGCCATCTTCAACGGCGGAGACGACCAAATCCATTTATCCGGAGGCGTCGGTCTGGTACTCAGCAAATTCCAATTCGACGTTGGATTCGATCTCTCGGACACGAGGGACCTGCTGTCGTTCTCGCTCGTCTTCAGATTCTAAGGGAGAGTCCGTGCGCGATCGCCGGGGCATCCCTTTCGAGCTACTCGACCCCGAGGCGTTCGACTCCCCAGCGCTCCGCCGGCGGCCGAGTCTCTCAATTGCACTCCTTATCCTCTGCGTGGTGCTAGTGTTTCTCTTCGCACGCTCGGCCTCTGCCGAAACCTGGTTCGAGGCATACCACAAAGCCGAGGAAGCCCTGACCGACGAGCACTGGAGCGAAGCGATCCGCCACCTCAACAATGCGCTCGAGCAGAAGCCGGACTCGAGTATGCAGGTTCGCACCTACGGCATGAGGTTCATCTCGTATTTCCCCTTCCTTAAGCTTGGAGTTGCCTACTACCACTTGGGACAGGCCGACGCCGCTTTGCAGGCTTTCGAGACCGAGGAGCGTCAAGGAGAGATCCTGGGTTCGGAAAAGGATTACGCCGAGCTCCAGAAGTACCGTGGCTTGATTCAGGAAGCCAACACGGCGGCCGAAAGCGAGAGAGAGCGACGAGCTCAGCAGGTTGTCGCCGAGAACCTGAAAGCAGCGCGAAAGCTCGAAGGGCAAGGACGCTTCGACGATGCGCTGGCTGCCCTAGCGAAGACTCTTGCTGTGGCTCCGGAGCTCACCGAGGCTCAAGAGCTGAGACAACGTCTACTGAGATCGGTCGCGGAGCAAGAGCGACGACAGGATGTCAACGAGCGCATTGCCCGCTTGCTCGATCAGGCAAGAGCCGATTTGAAGGCCGGCAACTACCGCCCGGCAGCGACAAACCTTCGGCAGGCGTTGGACCTGAGAAATGACACCGACGTCCTCGCCCTCCTCGAGCAGGCGCAAGAAGGGATCCGCGCCGAAGTCGAGAACGAGCAGGATGCAGGTCAGCGCCAGCGTCTGATCGCTCAGGGCCTAGAACGCTCAGGCAGACTCGAGGCCGCAGGTGAGCTGATGCGCTCCCTGAATGAGCTTCAGGCCGTTCTAGTCCTCGACCCTCGAAACTCCGATGCCCAGCGGCGCCAGGATCGAATCATCCGGCAGCAGGCGGGAGCCGAGGAGATCGAACGTCAAGCGAAGACGGTTCGTCGACTGCTTGGTGAAGCCGAGAATATGCTGCGCGTCGGCAACTTCGACCAGGCCCTGCGGAACGCCAACCGCGTGCTCGCGTTCGAGCCGGACAATAGCGCGGCTCTCAGCTGCATCACTCGCGCCTATGCGAAGCTCAGCGATACATTACTAGCAAACAAGAACGCTCCCCCGGCTATTCTCCTCGACGATCTCCGGCACGACGAGCCGGCAGAAGCACAAGTTCAAGTGATCGGTTCGCCACAGTTCGTCCTCACCGGCTCGGTTTACGACAACACCCCGGTCGAGCTTTCCCTCATGGACGGCGACCAGGTGGTCGGAACGCCGAGAACTCAAACCCGGCAGTTCCAAGGTGTTTGGATAACCACGTTCCGGTTTCAACAACGCATAGACCCCGGTGTGTCGACGTTCGAGGTGGTCGCGGTGGACGAGGGAGGAAAGACCGCCACCGAGACATACTCGGTCGAGTACGCCGTCCCATTCCTTCGTTCTTGGTGGTTCCCGGGTTCGATCGGGGTGGCCCTGACATGCCTGGTGTTCGGCTTCGTGGGCCTGCGGGCACGCCGCCGCCATCAGTTGCTGCACCGACGTTTCAACCCATACGTTGCCGGCGCACCCATTCTGGAGCAGAAGAGGTACTTTGGTCGCCAAGGGTTGCTCGATTACGTCCTGCGAAGGATTCACAACAACAGCATCTTAATCTATGGCGAGAGACGGATCGGGAAGACCAGCTTCCAGCATCAGCTGAAGCAATGCCTGACAACGCTCGACGACCCCGATCACAAGTTCTACCCCGTTTACATCGACCTCCAGGGCACACCACAGGAAAAGTTCTTTTCGACCATGGCGGAGGAGGTCTTTCATGAGCTTCCGCAATACCTCGGCGGAATCCAACCCAGCTCCTCCCTGGGCCAGGACTCCTACGGATACCGAGATTTTGTGCAGGATATTCATGGCGTCCTCAAGGCCCTCCGCGGTACAACGACGAAGAGCGTCAAGCTAGTGCTACTCATCGACGAAGTCGATGAGCTCAACGACTACGACCCGCGCGTCAACCAGAAGTTGCGGAGCCTATTCATGAGAACGTTCGCCGAGAATCTGGTCTCGGTCGTTTCCGGAGTCGAGATCAAGAAGCACTGGGAACGAGAAGGCAGCCCTTGGTACAACTTTTTCCAAGAGATCGAAGTGAAGCCTCTCGATCACAAAGAGGCGACGGCGCTCATCGAGGCCCCGGTACGCGGCGTCTTCACTTTCGCAGACGGAGTCGTTGACGAGATTCTACGGCGAACGAACTGTAAGCCATATCTGATCCAGAGAGTTTGCTCGGCACTCGTCGACCGACTGCACGAGGAACAACGAAGAAGTTTCACCGTGGCCGATGTCGAGAGCGTCTGCCAACCCGAGGGACTCTAGAACATGCCCGTCACTCCCTATGTCGTCGGCCAGTGGGTGCGTGGAAACAAATTCTATGGCCGCCGAGAGCTCGTTGAAGGGATTCTTCACGGCAATCGCAACTGTCTGTGGCTTCTGGGCACCCGCCGCATAGGCAAGACCTCCATCCTCAAGCAGCTCGAGCACCTGACGTCGAGCTCACCCGAGCTCGGTTACTTTTCTGTATTCTGGGACTTTCAGGGTGCGGAAAAACCAGAGGATCTAAACGAGAGCTTTGGCGAGTCCTTGCTCGACGCGCTCGACCGGCTCGGAGACGTGGGTATTCCACTCGAGCGCGTACAGGCCGACGACCTGTTCGAGTCCATCAGCAGACTCCGCCGGGAGCTTCGCGGCAAGAACCTCGTGCTGCTGCTCCTAGGCGACGAAGTGGAGGAGCTGGTTCACGTCAAGGAGAAAGCACCCCGCTTCCTCCCCCGCCTTCGCCGAGCTCTGCAATCGGCGGAGAACATCCGCACCGTACTGGCCTCGAAGATCAAACTTTGGGATCTCGCGTCGGAGCAAACCAGCACGTCGCCATTCCTTCACGGTTTCACGCCGCCGCTCTTCGTTCATGGCCTCACGGACGACGAGGCACGATCGCTGGTCCGTCAGTCCCAGCTGCCCGAGGACTCGAGACCGGACTTCGACGAGAAGACGATCGAGGTCATCCGAACCCACTGCAACAATCACCCTTACCTTCTCCAACTTCTGTGCGAGCGCTACGTCGAGCGAATGGAGCTCGAGCAGGCGATCGAGGAGATCGCCACCGATCAGATGGTGCGGCACTTCTTCGCCGTCGACTTCGAGATGTTGACCGAGTCCGAGCGCAATATCATCCGCATCATCGGCGAAGAGAAGGAGGCGACCACCCACGTGATACAGGGGACGCTGGGCCTTTCGTCGGCCGCTTTGAGCGGTGATCTGTCGCGGCTCAAGAACCTCGGCTTCATCCGGCGAGCCGCCGAGGGCGACTACACCCTGGCGAACTTCTTCTTCAAGCGGTGGTTCCGTGAGCTTCCGAGAACCGAGCGCGGGGGTCCTGCCGATCCCGGTGTGCTAGAGCCCACTATCCAGGACGCGGACCTCGTAATCGGAAACGGAGAGGAGTCTTTCGGCCGAATCGACGAGCGCTATGAGCTCCTGGGTCTCCTCGGACGAGGCGCAACCGGCAAGGTGTACAAAGCGCATGACACGCTCCTCAACACCGTGATCGCGGTCAAGCTGTTCAAGGCGGAGTATTGTGCCGAAGAGGAGGCCGTGGCCAGACTGCGCCGCGAGGTCTTGCTCTCGAGGAACCTCACGCATCCGAACATTCTCAAGATCTACGATCTCGGTGGCGACAATGACCAAAGGTACGTGACCATGCAATACGTGAAGGGTCCTGACCTGGCCGAGGTCATATCGAAAGAGGGTCCGCTTGCCATCGGCAAGGCGGTGGCGATCGCCACCAAGCTCGCTGCGGCCTTGGAGGCGGCTCATCAGTCCAAAGTGCTCCACCGCGACATCAAACCCTCCAACATCTTGATCGACGAGGCCGGTGAGCCACGGATCGCCGACTTCGGTGTAGCACGCCTGCTCGACGGGCCGGAGATCACGAAGAGCGGCGTCTTCCTCGGCACCCCCGTATACGCTTCTCCGGAACAGATCACGGGTGCGAGAGTCGACGGCCGCACCGATCTCTACTCGCTGGGAGTGGTAACTTTCGAAATGGTTGTCGGCCGGCGACCCTTCGTCGCCGATAACGCCGAAAAAATGTGCAGGATGCACATAGAGGCTTCCCCGCCGCCACCGCGGGATCTCCGGCCGGAGGTATCGGAGGAGCTTTCCGCCATCTTGCTCCGCTGCCTCGCCAAGGATCCCAACCAGCGATTCCAGAATGCGGCCGAGCTGCGCGATGCGCTCGATGCGCTAGGCATCTAGCCGCTACCCACCCTCCATTTTCCTCCACCGCGGCTCGGTCATTTAGCGCGGCCGTCCTACAAGACGGCATCACCTTGTCGCGGGGCACCATGAGCTCAGCAACTACAGGGAGCAAATCTACTCGATTTCTCGTCTTTATATGAGGAGCAGCTTCTCGGAGAACATCGCCGGGTCAGTTGACATTTGCAATGCAATGCAATACACTGTGTCACAGAGAAAAAACAATGGAATCTCAAATAAGCGTTCGCGTGCCCGAGGACTTGCGGCGTGCTTTGGAGGACGCCTCGCAACGGATGAACCGCAAGAGCGGTGAAATCGTTCGCATGGCTCTAAGACAGTTTCTGGCCTTGCCGCCTGGACCCGCCGATCGCCCGGCAGAACGCGTGCGGGGTCTCATCGGCTCGCTGGAGTCTGGGATTCCTGACTTGGCCGAACAGCACCGCGATTACATTCTTGACTCGCTGAAGAATGCCCGCTGAGCTGTTATTAGATACCGGCGCCCTGGTTTCACTATTGGACCGGAGCCAAACTCACCACCGTCGATGCGTTCGTTTCTTCGAGGACTGGCACGGACGCGTCGTGAGTAGCGAGGCCGTTCTCACCGAGGCTACGCATTTGCTCGGCCGCGTTCACGCCGGTAGGAAGGCTTGCATCGATTTCTTCTTGGCTGGAGGAGCCGTGCTGGCGCCATCCACTTTAGGTTCCCTGCGGCGCTGTCGAACGCTCATGGAAACCTACGAAGACCTGCCCATGGACTTCGCGGATTCGACCTTGGTGGTCCTTGCGGAAGAACTGGGTACCAACCTAGTCTTCACGACAGACCGGCGGGACTTCAGTACCTATCGCATAGGGGGGCGGAGGCGCTTCAGAGTCGAACCACAGCTTTAAAAATCCAAAGGCTGCTCTAGTGTCCCGTCCCGGAAGTCATGTTGCATTCGAGCGCCGATGCATCCCGCCTCGCTGCGTTGCGCCTCGGTTGAATACGCGCGGTATTTCGCCCTCGCCGCGCCTTGCGATCCAGGCGCCTCGACGCTCTCGATGCTAACATCACTTCAGAATCGAACCACTAGACACCCATCACACGCCGGATCTCTTGCTGGTCCTCCTTCGATGGAAGTCCCCAATTCGCTTCGTAGTGAAAGAGCTCCATCGGTGTGATCGAGTTGAACCGATCGCCTAACACCTCGAAGTGCTCGCTCGTGACCAGCGACGGATGAGCGAGCCCGCATGCGTGACTTAGCTGCAGGAGCTCCTTGCGAAGCGTGGTGACATAGTTCGCGAGGCGCGCCGCTTTATAGGTCGGATCGAGGCCTCTCATCAGCCACCGGTTCTGGGTCGCGACCCCCGTCGGGCAATGCCCGGTGTGGCATCTCTGAGCTTGGATACACCCGATCGCCATCATCGCCTCCCGGCCCACGTTGATGAGATCGCATCCCATAGAAAATGCAAAGAGCGCATCGGCGGGAAAGCCCAGCTTGCCGGATCCGATGAAAACGACTCGGTCCGTCAGCCCCCGTTCGGCGAATACACGATAAACCCGGCTGAAGCCGACCTTGAACGGCAGGGCGACGTGATCGGTGAAGACCAGCGGGCCGGCTCCGGTGCCGCCTTCCCCTCCATCGATGGTGATGAAATCGACGCCCCGATCGGTCGTCGCCATTTGCTCCACCAGCTCGAACCAGAAATCGATGTCGCCGACTGCGGACTTGATGCCGATGGGAAGCCCGGTCTCGGAGGCCAAGTGCTCGACGAAATCGAGCATGCTGTCGACGTCTTGGAAGCTCGAGTGACGGGCCGGGCTGATGCAGTCTCGTTCAGGCGGTACCCCACGATACGCGGCAATTTCTGCTGATACCTTGGCCGCCGGCAAAACGCCCCCCAATCCCGGCTTCGCGCCCTGGCTGAGCTTGAGCTCGATGGCGCGGATGGGGCTTTGCGCGACGACGTCTTTAAACTTGGCGAGATCGAATGTTCCCTCGGTGTTACGGCACCCGAAATAGCCGGTCCCGATTTGCCAAATCAAATCGCCGCCGGCCTGATGATATCGAGACACACCGCCTTCTCCGGTGTTGTGCAAGCACCCCGCGAGCTTGGCGCCGCGGTTGAGGGCCTCCACGGCTCGGGCACTCAGCGAGCCGAAGCTCATCCCGGAGATATTGACGACCGAGGTCGCCCGAAAGGCCTTTGCACGTCCTCGATAGGAACCCAAGATCTTTGCCCCGGGAAGCGCGTAGCCGTCGACGGCGGTTCCAACCTCTGGATTCACGGGCACGGACGAGGAGAACGTGGCGTGCTTGACGATGAGGTAGTTCGGTGACCGTTCGAGCTCGTTGTCGGTGCCGAACCCGACGTAGTTGTTCTGTTTCTTGGCGGATGAGTAGACCCAGCTTCTTTGGTCGCGACTGAAGGGGCGCTCTTCGTTGTTGCTGGTTACGATGTACTGCCGAAGCTCCGGCCCGACCGCTTCCAGCCAGTACCGGAAATGGCCGATGATGGGAAAGCTTCTCAGGATAGCGTGCCGGCGCTGGATGAGGTCGTAAGCGATCCAGGCCGTCAGCAGTACGGCGACAATGATTCCAATGGACACGGCAGGGCATTATGCCAAAAGCAGGCGGCGCCCGTCGAAACCCGCGCCCGACCAGGAATCGGAGACGCCCTTGCCGCCCTTGCACGATGCCGTCTAATCTCCTACGATCCTCTCCTCATATGGTGACGACAAACAAGAGAACCGATCGACAAAACACGCTTCTGACGGAGCTCAGGAGCGTCTACGACCTCACTCTCCCCGAGCTTCTCTATCGCGCCCAAGGGGTCCACCGGGCATCTCACGAGCCGGAGGACATCCAACGCTGCGCGCTGCTCAGTATAAAAACGGGCGGATGCCCGGAAGATTGTGGCTACTGCGCCCAGAGCGCTCATTACGAGACCGAGGTCCCGTCGAGCGACCTCATGACGACCGAAGACGTGCTCGCCAAGGCGCGCACCGCGAAGGAAGCAGGCGCCACACGGTTCTGCATGGGCACCGCGTGGCGATCGGCGAAGGACGGCAAGGATTTCGACGCTGTCCTGGAGATGGTGCGGGGGGTACGCGATCTCGAAATGGAAGCGTGCGTTACGTTGGGCATGCTCAACGAAGCACAAGCGCGAGCGCTCAAAGAAGCCGGGCTCACCGCCTATAACCACAATCTGGATACTTCGCGCGAGTACTACCCGAACATCGTGACCACGCGGTCCTACGACGACCGGCTAGCGACCCTAGACGCGGTAGAAAAAGCCGGCATCTCGGTTTGCTGTGGCGGCATTCTAGGGTTGGGAGAAAGCGTGGAAGATCGTTTAAAGCTCTTGGTAGAGCTTCGCATGCGCGAGATCCCACCGGAAAGCATTCCCATCAATGCCCTCATGCCGATGCCAGGAACTCCTCTCGAAGACGTGCCTCCCGTGGATGGGCTCGACATGGTTCGTTTGATCGCGACCACCCGAATCTTCTTCCCCCAGGCACGCGTACGACTCGCCGCCGGCCGAAGCCGCATGAGCCGGGAGCTCCAGTTTCTCTGCTTTTTCGCCGGTGCGAACTCCATCTTCTTCGGGGAGAAACTCCTTACCGCACCCAATCCCGACACGAGCGAAGACGACGAGCTGTTTCGTTCGATGGGACTTCTGTCGTAGACAGTCCAGCGCGTGAGCGACGCGATCGTTCTCGGCACCGATACCGACGCCGGGAAGACAACTTTTGCCCTCCTTTGGATGGTCGCCTTTCCGAAGGACTTTGCCTATTGGAAACCCGTAGAGACCGGCCCCTCCGACACCGAAACCATTCAACGACTCGCGCCTGAATCGCGAGTCCACCCTCCCCTCGCCCGCTTTCGCGACGCGGTGGCTCCCGAGGTCGCGGCGGAGCGCGAAGGACGTTCGGTACCCGAGGTCGGTGAAATCTTGGACGCCGTTCCCGAGGACACCCGTTCCCTGCTCATCGAGACTTTTGGAAGTCCCCTCTCACCCCTTCGTCCGGACGTTTTGCAGATCGAGCTCATCCGCCGTTTCGAGAGGCCGAGTCTCCTGGTTGGCTCCACGGCCGTGGGTGCGGTAGGAAGAGCCCTCCAGTCGATCGAAACGCTGCGCGCGCACGGCATCGAACCCCGCGCACTAGTACTCATCGGCGCAATAGACACCTACGCCGAATCCAAGATTCGCCAGCACGGCGGGCTCGATGTTTTCACGCTAGAGCCACCTACCGCGTTCGACGAAGAAGGCGTGCACCTATGTGCCGAGAAACAAACGGATGTCCTACGCTCCTTACGCGCCAAGCTCGAGCCCGAGCCATCGATCGACAAAGACTGGGTAGCGCGCGATCGGCGCTCGGTATGGCATCCCTACACTTCTCTCAGAGATCCCGATGAGCCGTTGAACGTCGTCAACTCGCGCGATGAGTTCCTCATCCTGGAAGACGGCCGACAGATCATCGACGGTATTTCTTCGTGGTGGACCATTCAGCGCGCCCATCGCTACCCGCCGCTCATGAAGGCCCTCCGCGAAGCCGCACGTCGATACGATCATGTCGTTTTCGCGGGCGTCACCCATCCACCCGCTATCGAGCTGGCGGAACGGATGCTCGCCAGCATGCCCTGGTCGGAAGGCCGTGTCTTCTACTCGGATAACGGCAGTACTGCGGTCGAAGTTGCCCTCAAGATGGCTTATCAGTTTTGGTGTCATCGCGGCGAGCCGGGGCGGCGCTTGTTCGTCGGCTTCGAGGGCGGCTATCACGGCGATACGTTCGGCGCGATGGCGGTGAGTCGAGATCCTCTGTTCTTCGGTACCTTCGAGCCCTTGCTCTTCGAATCGCGGATCGTCCCCCTTTCACCGAAGAGCCTGGATAGACTACTCGTGCGTGAAGGTAGTCGAGTCGCGGCCGTCATCATCGAGCCGCTGGTACAAGGGGCAGGCGGCATGCTCATGCACTCCCCCGAAACCCTGGCCGCGCTTGCGGACGTCGCGCGGAAGCACGGCGTGCTATTTATCGCCGATGAAGTCATGACCGGTGGTGGTCGCACCGGAACCCTTTGGGCTCACGAGACTGCGGGTATCAGTCCTGATCTGGTCTGCGCGGGGAAGACTATCGCCGGGGGAATCCTTCCCATCGCCACAACCCTGGTCGCGCCTCACATCGTCGAGGCCTTCGACACCGAGGACAAGTCGCGCACCTTTTTTCACGGCCATTCCTTTACCGCCCATCCGCTTTCCTGTGCGGTAGGTGTTGCCAACTGGAGGCTCATGGAAAACGGCATCGGCGAAGAGCCGCGACAGATCGAGAGCTTTTGGCGAGAGCGCATCGAACCGATGCGTTCCCGTGAGGGCATCAAAGACGTTCGCATTCAAGGCACGATCGCCGCGGTCGAGCTCGACCTCCCGGGAGGCTATCTCGCCGACTCCGGCCGCCGCATGCGCCAAGTGTGCCTAGAGCACGGCGTTTGGCTCCGGCCCCTCGGGAACGTTCTCTATGCTCTACCACCATTTCGTACATCTCGAGCATCACTGGAGCAAATAGCCGACGCCATGGAAGCGGCACTCGAAAACGTCCTTGCCCCCGGCAGGCATTCGGATTAAGTTCAGGACCGGACAAAATGTCAGGCTGTCAGGAGGTTGTGCGATGAGCAAGTCTACGGCATGGGTCGGTTTGGCGGGTTTATTGACGCTGGCAGGATGCAGTCAAGACAGCCATAAGGCCCCGGCGCCCGCCAATATCGAGGTCACGACCGTTCCTGCGACGGTTTACACCGTCGTAGAAGGGGTACCCAAGACAAGCGGGGACACACCCGACACGCAGGACCTGAGTTGGCTTTTTCACTTGGTCTTCGAATCGCGCGAAACCGAGCCGCTAAGTTTCGACGAAGCGCACCTCTCCTTCAAGCGTGGCGAGAAAACCGTTTGGCACGAAGCCCTGCCGCGGGAATATCTCGAAGGCATGGAATGGATCGAAGGAGCCTATCAGCTCGATACACCGTACTTCCTCGACAACGTGATGTTCGGCAAGGAAGTGCCAACCGAGCCGGAGCTTCCCGCCGGCGAAAGCGTCACTTGGATACGAATTCCCTTCGTCCGCGCGGCATACGCCGACATCGACAATATCCACCTCATGTTCCATCTGCGAGACGGCCAGGGAACGCTCAGAACCGTGGAACACTCGGTCCCGATCACGCGCCACGAGCAACAGGTCAAGCTGCGGCTTCCCTTCTCCGGAACCTGGGCGGTTCTCAAGGGAAACGACGTCAACTCGGGCCACCGACGAACCGGCTTTCGAAACCTCACGACGATGGGTTGGGATTTCGCCAAGGCAGACGGAGAGAGTTTCGGTGAATCCGTGCTGGCGGCGGGTGACGGCGTCGTCGTCGACGCGCGGAACGATATCGAAGACTACGGTCGTGGTGTCACGCCGGCCCGGGAGCGCTTAGAGGAGGATGGGGATGTGTTCGCGGGAAACCTCGTCACCATCGATCACGGCAACGGTGAGTACACGCTAACCTGCCACTTGGCAACAGGAAGCGTGACGGTGGCCGTCGGCGACCGCGTGACGGCCGGACAAGTTATCGGAAAAGTTGGACAGGCAGGCCTCGTTCACTTCAACATGATGAACGACGGCGAATGGCTCGAGGCCCATGGAGTCCCATCGCTCTTCAGCGATTTCGAGCGTGTTCTTCCGGGCACCGCGCCTCAGCGTATCGAACGCGGCAACCCGAGGACGGGTTGGCTCGTGGCTCCCGTGGAGGGAGCTCCTAACTCTTAGGCAAAGCGCTTCGAGTCTTCCGCCGCGTACTTGGCCACCTTGCTGTCCGCCGCGGACGTAATATCGAGAGCCTCGACGACGTCAGCCAGCTTGGACGCAGGGATGGCGCAGGTCACCTCACTCGGCGACATTCCAGTTCGTACCCGGCTCAACATGCATCCGACACTGGCAGCGATCTCGCCTTGCTCCTTGGCGATGGCGATGATGTGGCACTGCGGTTTCCCCTCGAATCGAAGTCCCGGAATGGCGTCATGAAGGATCATGAGTTGCGTGGCGTTGAGGCGCAACAGAATCACGTCGGGATCGAACGGTGTTTCCTCGAGTGGTCCGTAGGTGATGTAGCGGTGCCGCGTCTTGACCACCGGGATCTGCGGCACGACGTCCATGCTGACCCATCCACTGTCGAGCAAAGCAGCCACATCGCTGTTTCCGGATACCTCATCCATCGTCTTGAGGCCATGTGTCAAGCTTCCGACGCTGCAATTGCCGTGGTCCTCGGCGACGGTGCTGAACGTACGGTCCGTGGCCTTCATCCAGAAAACGCAGCCGGCGGGAACCTTACCGGTCCGTCCATCCGGCATCGGGTCCGCCATCGGTCCCTCGAATTGCGGAACCCCCTGCGACTCGTCGGAAAATGTGATGGCGATGGGAGCGGCTTGCAGCTTCAGTTTCGAGTTTAGCGCCGACGCGAGATCGCGCCAGTTATCTCTGTTCATGTGGATACTTTCCTTCCTGCGAGGTGTACGCATCGATGAACGCACCAGAGCACTATAGGCAAACCGCCCCCACGTGTGCAAGAATGCTCGCCCAGCGAGGAGGGAGAAAATGGCACATAAACTTTATAGCGCGGTGGTCGACGATCTGCCGTGGGAGCCATGGAATCTCTATTTCAAGGGCGCACCGCCCAATCCCGAGGGCGGCGAGTACGGTGGCTGGTGCAAAGTCCTGAGGCGCGCCGAAGACGGGGACCCCGCTTGGACATTCTTGCTGAGGCTCGTCCCCCGGCCGGAAAGAAAGTTCGTTTCGCCGCCGTCTCTGGTAGTAACGAGGAGGGATATCTTCTAGCCGGCAGTGCCGTCGATTCGGAAGGCAATCGTACCCAGCCGGGAAGCTACTTTTTTACAGGCAAAGGCACTCCCCACGCCGGCTTCCTGGACGAGGAGCATCTCGTCCTCGTGCACTACGACGGCGAACCGGACATCATCAAGAAGTTTGAGATCACTGACTGAGAGGCCACAAAGAGGCCCGTACTCTGGTCCTTACTGCTCCTTCGATCGCACCGTCGGGTACTCGACGCCTAGCTGCTCGAGATACGTGTCATATTTCGACGGGTCGTAGTAGTACTTGCGCATCTCCTCACGAAAATCGGCCATCCGCTCGGTGTTCAAGTGGACGGCGGGCGAGTCCGACTCCCCTATGAAAGGCGTGTATTGCCTGTCGTTCGTCTGCACGTCATTGAAGTAGCTCCAGGAAGCTCGAACCTTCTCCGCATCGAGAAAGAAGTCCAGGGCGGTCAACGCCAGCACCTTGGCGCCAGCCGTCGAGCCTTTGTGCGCGATCGGCGTCGCCATCGCCACCGCGCTCGACCAGTGGTGCCCACCACCACCCGTCGCGAAGTTGGCCGGATAGCGAAGCGTCACGGTCGGTACCACCCAGGATACGTCGCCGATATCGTCCGAGCCGCCTCCAGTGCGAGGCTTGGGAGCCGGCCCACGGATCTCCGTGAGCTCGGTCCGGAGACCGGCAACACCAGACCAAGGACCGCGGTTTTCCTCCTCCGGGTCGAATCCCATCTCCGCTTGTAGAGCCAGGGCCAGCGCCAGGTCCGCCTCGGTCCACTCCGGCAATCCGACCTCCACGATATTCTCGTACATCGTCTCGGCGATCACCTTGTTGAAGTGCCTCGGCCATGCAGACCCCAAAATTCGCGACTCGACTTCGGTCTCGGTCATCGCCGCGGCAGCCTGGCTGATCGTCTGGCCGATGTCGTAGAGGCGCTTGATATGGTCGTAGTCGAGCTCGCGGTAAAAGTACCAGACCGATGCCAGCGGAGGCACAACGTTCGGCTGATCGCCGCCGTTGGTGATGACGTAGTGGATGCGAGTGGGAAGGCGAAGATGTTCGCGACGAAAGTTCCACGCCGTGTTCATCAGCTCGACCGCATCGAGCGCGCTTCGTCCAAGCCAAGGAGCACCGGCGCCGTGCGCCGCTTTGCCGGTAAAAGTGTGCTCCACCGAGACCAATCCGTTTCCGGCCGCGTCGCCCCAACTCACGTTGAGATTGTCACTGACGTGAGTGAAGAACACCATGTCCACATCACTGAACACACCCTCCCGCACGAGGTAGGCTTTGGTAGCGACCAGCTCTTCCGCGACTCCCGGCCACAGCATCAAGGTACCGGGGATGCTCTCTCGCTCCATGATCTCTTTGAGCACCAGCGCCGCCGTGACGTTGACCGCCTGGCCGGAGTTGTGCCCCTCGCCGTGGCCCGGGGCTCCTTCGACGATGGGAGAGTGGTATGCCACCCCCGGCTTCTGAGAGGCTTTGGGAATGCCGTCGATGTCGCTGCCGAACGCGATCACCGGTTTGCCCGAGCCCCAACGCGCCACCCAAGCGGTGGGAATACCGGCGACTCCTCGCTCAACGCTGAAACCGTTCTCCTCGAGGATCCCGGTCACGAAACGGGAGGTTTCGACTTCTTGAAAACCCAGCTCACCGAAACTAAAGATGCTGTCGACCATCACCTGGGTGAGCTTGGCCCGCTTCTCAACCTCGACGAAAGCCTCGGTCTTGAAACGGTCGAGCCGGTCGTCAAGCGCGCCAGGCGCGCCAGGCGCGGCTACCGCGGCGGACGCCGCGAGCACGGCTTGGCTCGCCCAGGCAATCCCCACCAACATGATCCATCGCACGAACATCGGCCTTCCTTTCATCTATTGGTAATCAGTCACGCCGCGGCCGGAGCTGGAGCCTTCCGCTTGCCCACCGCGAAGCCCGCCATCGCAAGAATGCTCAAGAAAACCGTGACCACGATGGAAACTCGGAAATGTCCGAGGACGTGCTGAGCCTGGGACAACTCGGCGGGCTGGAAGCCTTGGCCGGGAGCGTGGAAGTAATTGGTGCCCCCTAGGCCTTCCGTTACTTGGATGCCGTAGACAACTAACAACGTGAAACAAGCCGCCAGCAACAAGAAAGCGTTTCGCAAGTATCCCAGGGGCCGTGAGAGCAAGTAGCCGAGACTGGCAACACCCAGCGACATGACAACAGAGAAACACATCACGATGAGCTGCCCCACGATGTGATCCCCGATTCCCATGCCGGCCGGCGCGTTTCCGGCCCCGGGGGCATGAAACCAACCGTGAATACCGGCGAAACCCTCGACCAGGATCGCTAGGATGATGAAACCGTACATCGTCGCCGACAGCAAGAAGGCGATGGGGAGCAAATGGCGATAGCCGCTGAAGCCACTGGCCTTGGCCCGCTGACCGTAGATGAGCGCCGCGAGCGCCGTGACAATCGTCATGCTGACCAGATCAGTAGCTCGATCATAAGGCACGCCGGAGACCTCCACGATGAAGCGAAGGACTCCCATGGCGAGGATGGCGAGGAGACCGGTACGGACGAAGCTCAGGTAGTCACTAAGGCTCTTACCCAAGAGAGACATGAAACCTACCTCGTGAAAAGAAGGGCTTATACCACCGTCGGCGCCAGAGTATACCCCGACCGTAACGTAGTAAAATATGAACTGGTATCGCACACGCGGAAAGGGATCTTCGAAGCATGGCCAAGACAGTGGATTGGTACTACCAGCGCAAGGGCTGAACGAGCTGTGGAAAGGCGTCCAAGTTCATGGACGCGAACGGAATCGACGCCAAGGAAGTGATCCCGGCCTCTAGCAAGCTTGGACGGCGAGAAGCCGCGGAGCTCATTAGCGCTGCATCGAAGGTGATCGTGGCCAAGGGGAAAAAGGTCTCGTCCTTTCCCGGTGGAGAAGTTACCGAGGAAAAAGTGGCCGCGCTGTTGGGTCCCACGGGCAATCTGCGCGCGCCCACCATCCGAGTCGGCAAGACCTTGCTGGTCGGCTTCAACGAGTCTTCGTACGAAAAAGCGCTCTTGTAATGTGACCCTATCGCCGGGCATCCCCACGAATTTGTGATAGCGGACTCATCTCGGGACCACCCTCTACGAGATCAAGAATCAGCGACCCGGAGGGCGCGCGCGTCACGACCGCGTCCGGCGGTACCACGATCGTTGTTGCGGGTGTTTCCACGATGACCGGCCCTTCAAGCGAGTCCCCGGCGGCGAGCGATTCGAGCCGATAGACAGGTGTCGGGTGAGAACGACCGGCGAAAAAAGCATCGCGTTTGGTCCTCGGCTCTGGCTGGACCTTGTTAACTTCTACTTTCGCCTGCGTTAACTCGGGTAGTGGGCACCGCGCGCTCGCATGCCAGGCGACGAACTCGACCTTCGAGCGCTCGTCCCGATGCGCGAAGACACGCTCGTGAGTAGCGTGGAAATCGCGTCTGAGGACCTCCACGTCCTCGTCCCCCGCGAATGACTCGACGCGCAGCGGCACCTCGATCTCCCAATGCTGACGCGGGTAACGCGCTTCGACCGCGAAGCGGATCGATGCCCCTTCGGGCGGCACACCGGATTCTGTGATGAAGGTTTCGCTAAGCCGCCTAAGCTCGGCTAGCGTGGCGTTCACTCCGACGAAGTCGAACGCGTCGGTATCGGTGGCCAGGAAGGCCGATTTGTCGCTGCGGAGATCCGAGACCAACGCACCGGTGGCACTCAGCCCCGCCGCCGTCTCGGGTACGACAATGCGCCGGACGCCTAGTCGCCGCGCGATGGGGACCGAGTACAAGCCCGCCCCACCCCCTCCGCCGATCATGATCGCTCGGCGGGGATCGACGCCTTGGTTAAGGGTGATCTCTTCGATTGCGGTCACCATGCGCTCGCATGCCAGTTCGAAGATCGCGCCGGCTGCCTCTTCGACTCCGAGCCCTGAAGGCTTGGCGACCCCACGTTCCACCGCGGCGGTAGCGAGGGCCGGATCGAGCACCATCTTCCCACCGAGGAAGTATTGGGGATCGATGTAGCCGAGTAGGACCGCGCTGTCGGTTACCGTGGGCTCCCCACCACCGTGACCGTAGGAAGCGGGACCCGGCTCGGAGCCGGCGCTTTCGGGACCCACGTGTAGTAGGCCACCGTCGTCGACCCATGCGATGGATCCGCCACCGGCGCCGATCGACCGAACGTCAAGCGACGGAAACCCGAGCATGAATCCCGGGAACGGCCCCACAGTGGCCTCACGATTCCAGGGGATCTCTCCGCCGCGCAGAAGGCTTACGTCGAAGGTGGTGCCTCCCGCATCCATCACGATCGCAGTGTCGACCGACGCGTCGAGTCGAGCATAATGCTGCCCCGCGCTCGGCGCAGCTGCTGGGCCCGAACCCACCGAGTGGATCGGCGCGCGCGCAGCCTGGTCGGCGTCGAGAACTCCGCCAGAGGACGTGAGGGTGAGTAGCCGACCGGCGAATCCTTCCTCCTTCAATGTCTGGCTAATACCCGCGAAGTAGCGCGACATCAGCGGCTTGAGGGACGCATCGATCGAGGTGGCAGACGCCCGTCGGTACTCTCGAATCGTGGGGTTTAGTTGATGCGACAACGTGTACGGGACGCCGGGAAGGATTTCCTCGATGAGATCGCCAAGCACAAGCTCATGGGCGGGGTTGACGATGGACCAGAGAAGACAAACCGCGACGGCCTCGACTTTGATCTCGCCCAGACGCGCGAGTGTGTCGCGGGCAGCCGATTCGTCGAGCGGATGGTGAACGGTGCCATCCCAACGCATCCGTTCCGGGATCTCGAACGTCAAGGCACGGGGTACATACGGCTCCGGGAACGGCTGGGAGAAGTCGAGTGTGCGAAGGCGCCCGCCCCCCTCGCGCCACAGCAGCGTATCGGGATGCCCTTCCGTGCACAAGAAGGCGGTACGCGCCGTCGACGACGTGACGATCGCGTTCGTGGCGCGCGTCGTGCCGTGCACGATCTGCGTCGCCCGGCCGAGAAGTTCCCGCGTGGATAGACCGAGACTGTCCGCGGCGATCCCGATGGTGTCGAGAAGCCCTCGGGTCGGGTCATCCGGTGTCGTGGAGCTCTTGAACAAGCGCAGGCCGCCGGGGAGACCGTCCACGATGAGATCCGTGAACGTCCCTCCCACATCCGCTCCCAAACGGAGCCGCGCTAACTCGCTCATCAGCGATTGTCTTCTCTCTCACCACGTAGTCTGCGGGTTTCGTCCTCGTCGATCTCGTTCTCCGCCGTGATCGCGACGCGGTACACTTCTCGGGCGCGTTCCACACTGACCCAACCCTCGCGGACGTCGTGCAGGACTCGCGAGGGCTCCCGCTCCTCTGGCGGTCCGTAGCCACCGGCGCCACAGCATTTCGAGACGATTCTTTCGCCAGGCTCGAGGGTGACACGAAATCCCCACCCGAGATCTTCCGAGAGCTCGCCGTCCCGGCCGCGCTTCAACTGTGCGGCCGGTGCGCCGGTGCCACCGCCGCGCGCGCCACGCGAAGGGAAGTGGGTTCCATCGCTGCCGCCGATCACTTCGATCGGAGTATCCAGCGGCCCGAACTCGACGTAGGCGCCCGGCGCGCCTCGGAAGCGCCCTGCTCCCTCGCTGTCCGGGATCAAGCGCTCCTCGTAAATCATAATCGGGTGCCTGAGCTCGTCCACCTCGATGCTATCTCGCATCATCGTTCCTGCCGACCCGATACCGGCCAGCGTCAGCCAGCCGTCGGCTTTGGGTGCGCCGGCGCCGTGCGTGGTTCCGAGGACGAGGCCGTCCGCGAACCGGCGGTTGCCGTGTCGTGGATCGGTTCCCGAGATTTTGGCCCAAGCGGCGGGTAGCGTCGCGCCGACCTCGGCCATCCCGTAACCGTCACCGAGCTCCGCCATCGCCATGGTCACTTGTTTGGCAACGCGTTCAGCGAGATGGGTCGTTGCCATCGAGCAGCTCGTTGGGTGTCGCGGGATACCCACGATGCAGTTCTCGCGGAGGAAGACCTCCACGCGACGGAAACTTCCGGCATTCGTAGGGATGTACTCGTCGAGACTGGCGAAGACTCCGATGAGCCCGGCCGTCGAAGCGGTGGCCTCGCTCAAGTTGAGGCCATTCGGAACGCAGTCGATATTGTCGCGAAGATCCACCTCAACCTTCTGCTCCTCCGGATCGACGCTGACCTGTACGTTGAGCGGAATCCCCTCGGGAAACCCCGGCACGGGATCGTAGCGACCCGTCGTGGTTCTCGACCCGGCAGGCAGGCGCGCGATCGCTGACTTCATCCGCTGCTCGCTGTAATCGAGCCACTGGAGCGTATAGCTTTCGAGAACCTCCGGTCCGACCTCCCGCAATAGCTCCAACAGCAGTCTCTCGCCGATTCTCGCCGCGCCGACCAAGGCCTGATAGTCGCCGTACCAGAGCTCTGGTATCCGGATCCGCATGCGGCACATGTTGATGATGTCGTCGATGTCCTCGTAGTCGTCTTGCACCTTGACCGCGGGGAAGATCAGCGCGCCTTCTTCGTAGACGTCCCTAGCTCGGAAGTGACGCGTCGCCGGGATGGAGTTGCCGGTGTCCGCGAGGTGTCCCTTCGACAACAGGGTGAAGCGGTGGACTCCCTCGTCATCGATCACCGGAACCAGGATGGCCCAGTCGGCGGCATGCGAGTTTCCATGGTACGGGGAGTTGTGGAGGAATGCGTCGCCACGCCGAAAATCCGGATGGAGCTCCATCATCGACTTCGCCATCAGGTCCGCGCCGCGAAACACGTGGATGGGGATGCTGTCGTCCACCGCGAGTAACTCGTTGGCGGGTGTGAGAACGGCGCACGAGCAGTCTCGCGCGCCGGCGAGAATGACCGACCGAGCACTCCGCCGCAGCGTATTGATCATCGCGCGGATGATGCCGTCGATGCGATTGTTCAACAGCGCGAGCTCGATGGGCCCCAGAGTCTTCATAGGAGGCCCGACGGAGCGTCCGGAGCCGACCAAACGGTCCGCCCATCGATCGCGACGAGAGTTGGCGTCAGCGACGGCCAGTCGTTCGGATCCTTAGCCAGCGGGTTTTCACTCCACACGACGAAATCGGCGGCGCTGGCAGGGGCGATCGTACCCACGTCGGCCCCGATGTAGGCACCACCGGCGCGGGTGAATAAACCGATCGCCTGAGCTGGGTCGAGCGCCTCCTTGTCCCCTAAACTCGACCCGTCCCATGCCTGGCGCGTGACCGCGATCTTGGCGCTGAGGAGCGGCGGGCATGGAAGCGTGTCGGAGCCGGCGGCGACCTCGACGTCAAGAGACATCATGCTGGCCAGCGGGTTCGAGCGACCTGCAAGTGGTCCCCATGCCTCGCGCATCTCCTCGACGAAGACGTACGCCAAAAGCGGCTGCACCGACACTCCGATGCCCAGCTCTCGGCAAGCGAGCATATCGCCAGTGTCCATCAGGAACGCGTGGGCCAGCGTGACCTGCCCGGGCGCCAGGGTCGCCCCTTCCTGACGAACGCTCCGAACGACGTCGATGACCGCTTCGATCGCCGCACCGCCCATCACGTGAACGCACAGGGGCCATCCGCGATCCGCGCACAGCGAGACCAGAGTCTGGATCTCGTCCACGCTGTAGCGTGGGATCGCAGGCTCGGCGAGCTCTTCGCCTTTCCTCATCCACGAGCCCGAGAACTCGCCGTCGAGAAGTAGTTTGACCGCCCATGCCTGCAGGCGGTCGTCGCCTTCTAGCGGAAGAGCCGAGCTCGCAAGAAGGCGATCGAGCTCCTCCGCGAATGGCCGTCGATAGTCGAACCGATTCATCAACCGAACGCGTTGTGGCAAGGTGCCACGAGACCGGGCCGTCTTGTAAAGCTCCCATCCCGCATCGAAGCCCGCCGCCAAACCGGGATCGACGATGGTCGTGATGCCCATCCCCAGCAGTTGAACGCAGGCGTCCTCGAGAAGAGCCAGCTCGTGCTCATGATCCTGAGAGCCGAGATGATAGAGATAGTCGTTGACCGTTCTCACCGCCGGTCCCCGAAGGACTCTCTTCGTGCTGTCCCATTGATCCTCCGGAACGTCCTGCAGCTTGGACGCAAGCGTGGATGCTGCCAGCCGGTTCAGAACCGCGCGCTGCGGACGGCGGTAAAGGAAAACCGGATGATCCGGTGCCGCACGATCGAGCTCTTCGCTGCTGGGTAGCCGCCGCTCCGACAGATTCCGTTCGTGCCAGAGGGCGGTATCGCCGAAGGAGCGGATCCATGTGCCCCCGGGGAGACGGCGAGCGTGAGTATTCACCGCCTCCAGGACGTCAGCCAAACTCCGCGCTTCCCCGAGGTGCACCATGGCCAGGTCGTGGGCAACCTTCTGCAAGTGCATGTGCGTGTCGCAAAAGCCTGGAAAAACCGTGGCTCCGGCCAAATCGGTGCGGCGCGTCTGCGAGCTCGCCACTCGATCGAGCACCTCCCGTTCGCCGACCGCCACGAAACGGCCGCCGGAGATTGCTACCGCGTTTGCGGTGGGGCGACTGGCGTCGAATGTTTCGATGTGCCCGTTGAACAGAAGCCAGTCCACACCCATCTCCTCTTCAGGCTACCGAACGCGAGCCGTCGGATGAAACTTCGATGGTGGTTGGTGTCGAGTGCGGAGAATAGGGCATCACCATCGCCACCGCGGCGGTGACTGCCTGGGCGGCCATGACGTAGAACGGGATCCATCCGCCGAGATCCTTCGAGATGAGCGCCGTGGCGACGAGCGGCGCAGTGCCCCCGAAGACAGCGACCGCCACCGCGTAGGGGAAGCCGATGCCGGTGGAGCGAACCTCGGCCGGGAACTGCTCGGCCTGCACCGCGGCGAGCACCGCTCCAACACTTGCGAGGAGCAAGGAGCCGGATATTGCCGCGACGAGATACCAGCCAAAGGAACCGGTCTGCGCGGCCCGCAGCAACGGCCAGGCTAGCACGACGAATCCCAGGGCGTGTCCCACCAACAACGGCTTCGGCCCAATGAAGCGATCGGAGAGCTGCGCCATCAGCGGCACTACGAGGATAAACAGAATCAACGCGATGAGGTTTCCGATAAACCCCTTGTGTAACGGCAGCCCGCCGACGATGAAAGCATACGTCGGCAGGAACGACATCCAGATGTAGTACGTGACGGTGACGCCGACGCTCAGCCCGGCGACGCGCAACGATTCCTTCGGGTACACGCGTAAGACTTGCACCAGCGGGTTGCGCGCCACACGCCCAGCCCGTTCCACTTGCGTGAACTCCTCGGTCTCCTGCATCGAGACGCGGAGGTAAAGGACAAAGCCGGCCATCACTCCCCCGAGCAAAAACGGCAACCGCCAGCCCCACTCCCCCAGCGCGGGTTGTGTAATCCACGAGGTCGTCGCCGCCGCCGCACCTGTGGCGAGGAGTGTACCCAGTCCGGCACCGACGTGCTGAAGAGAGCCGGCCGACGCGCGTCGGCCCGGACCGCCGTGCTCGACCAACAAAGCGCTCGCCCCACCCCACTCGGCACCGGCCGAGACGCCTTGGACCAGACGGAATGCCACAAGGATCAATGGGGCCGCGATCCCGATCGTTCTGTAGCTCGGCGTCAGCCCGATCCCCAGGCTCGCCAGGCACATCGTTCCTACGGTCAGGGCGAGCAGTTTCTTTCGGCCGAAGCGGTCCCCGTAGGGTGATAGGAACACGCCGCCGATAGGACGCGCGACAAACCCTAGGGCAAACGTAAGGAACGTAAGAAGGAGCGCGGTTCGCGCGTCCTGTTCCGGGAAAAATTGAGGGGCGAATACCGGCGCCAAGAGCCCGTAGATCGCCCAGTCGTACCATTCGATGAGATTGCCCATCGCTCCGGCGGCGACGTCACGCCATCGTCGTGCGCTCGATTGTTCGGACATACCGCCTGTCGCCTAGCTGGTCCGGTTCACTGCGGCGACGAGGTCATGCAAGATGTCGTCGCCTTTGCTCCAGTCGAACCACCGCAGGACGAAAACGAGATCGTTCTCTGGGTCTACCCAAACGATCCCTGAGCCGGCGCCCCGCGCCGCGAAGCTCGTCCGAGGAGCGCGTGGCCAATTCTTCCCTTCGGTATTGACCCACCACATGTAGCCGTATTCGTAGTCCGGATAGACCTCGCAAGGGACTAGTGCTGCATCGATCCACTCCTCGGACAAGAGTTGTTGGTCTTTCCACTTTCCCCGGCGGAGATGCAGATAACCAAACCGAGCCAGGTCGCGCGTGCTCATCCACACGCCACCGCCCCAGTGGCCTCCCCCGCTTACGGAGAGGACCGTTTCTCCGTCCACGTCAACCTCGGAGTTCCGGTAACCGTGCCACTGCCAGGTGTCGGACGCATCGATGGGATCCATGATGGATTCCTTCAGCACATCGGGTAGAGGCCGCTTCCACAATCTAAGTAGTGACAGCGAGAGACGGTTGACCCGCACGTCGTTGTGCCCGAGAACGGCTCCCGGCTCTTGGCGTACGTGCCCAGGCTTTTCCTCGGCCCAGTGCGGCTTGTCAAAGAGTGTCCCCTCCCACTCACTCGTTTGCTGAAGGAAGTGGTGCCAAGTGATCTTGGCATTGTGCGGAGAATCGAAACCACCGTCGTCGACGTACTTCTTCACCGGATCGTGGAAGTTCTCGATGAGCCCCTGGTCGAACGCCAGACCCGCCGTAGTGGCAAGAAAGCTTTTTGTGATGCTGAAGGCCATGTCGACCCGCCTGGTGTCTCCGAACTCGGCCACGATGTAACCGTGTCGGAGAACGACCCCGTTGATCTCAGCTCGCTCTTTGGTTGGACCGATGAGCTCGTTGTGCGGCTCCTCGGCGATGCGGATGCGCATCATCTCCGCGGGATCCATCGGAATGTCGGCGGCGTACTTCTTCGCCGTGGCTATCGCCTTATCGACTCCTTCACTGCTCATCCCGACCTGCTCGGGTGTCTTCGCAATCCAGGCATCGCCGGGGCCCGGGAAGTAGATCTCGGGCACCGGATCGGATTGAGGTTGGGAAGCGCAGCCGAGGCCTAGCGCCAAAGCAAGCAGTGGTAGGGCGAACCTCTCGTCCATGGCCCGGCAAGTCTGCCACCCTGGCCCGAGGGACGCAAGGTCTTTGGGTATTCACTCGTTTTCTGATATCTAGTGGAGTAGGAGGTATCGGATGTCACGTCATGTAAGCGTATTTGTCGGTTCTACCATCGTTTTTTGGGCAACGTCTCTCGTTGGCCAGACGCCCGGACCTCCTCAAGAGATCGCGACCCGGATCATCGACGCGGCGCGAGCCAACACGGGTGTCATTGAGATCACGCAGTACCTCAGCGACTGGATCGGTCCCCGCCTCGCCGGCTCCGAGCAGGAGCAGAAGGCGATTCAATGGACCGCCGAGCGAATGCGTGCGGATGGACTCTCGCACGTCCGTTTACAGCCGGTCATGGTCCCGCGCTGGGTGCGAGGCGTCGAGACGGGTGAGCTCTTGAGCCCCTCCAATCAGCGCCTTCCTTTGACCGCACTCGGAGGAAGCGTTGCAACGCCGCCGGAGGGAATCACCGCCGAAGTGGTCGAAATCACTCGCTTCGACCAGCTCAGCGACGACGTCAAAGGCAAGATCGTTTATTACCACACGCCTCTGGATCCTTCTCTCGAGCCAATGAACGCTTACGGCAACGTCATTCGATTTCGCAGTCGCGGCGCCGTGGAAGCGGCACGCTTTGGAGCAGTTGCTGCATTAATCCGATCTACCGGCACCCGGAGTCTGGGCGCACCCCACACCGGCTCGATGTACTACGCTGACGACGCTCCACGGATTCCTAATGCCGCGGTCAACATGGAGTCGGGTGATCTTTTGCATCGGCTGATTGCAGCAGGAGAGAAACCTCGGGCACGCATTGTGCTGACCCCACGCTCGGAGGGTGAGGTCGAATCAGCCAACGTGATCGGCGAGCTGCCGGGAACGGATCGTCCCGACGAAATCGTCGTCATCGGTACTCACCTCGACTCCTGGGATCTGGGAAGCGCCGCGGTCGATAATGCCGCCGGATGCGCGATCTCGATGGAGGTGCCGAAATTGCTCAAGGAGCTCGGCCTCATCCCGCGGCGCACCATCCGCGTCGTACTCTTCACGGCTGAGGAGATCGGCAATCTCGGTGGTGAGCACTACGCGGACATGCCCCAGGAAGAGCTCAGCGCGCACGTCGCGGCCCTCGAAGGCGATCAGGGACCGGACCATCCGTTCGGTTTCCGGGTTAGCCGGGGCGACCTCATCGCGGGAACGAATCCGGTCCGGGATTCGGGAGACCCCGGTCTCGAAACGGCGCGAGCCACTTTGGAGAGATGGGCGCGCGTTCTCGAGCCCGTGGGGGCGTCGCGGGTGGATGTCGGTGGTATTCAGGGAATGGGGGCTGACATTTCACCGCTCGCGAGAAAAGGGGTCCTCGGTGTGGCGCTACGTACCGACCAGTCGCGCTATATGACGCTTCACCACACGGACGCGGACACGTTCGACAAGATCAAGCCCGACGCGGTGAGGATGAATCTAGCCGCCCTGGCCTTGATGACGTACGCGCTCGCCAACGCGCCGGAGAGTTTCTACGAGGGCTTGCGACCGGACGACGGCAGTTCTGAGAGATGACGAAGGGACCACTTTCGCTTCTGGCCGTTCTTCTGCTGAGCAGCCTCGCCCAACAAGGTGACTCGGCACTGGTCGCCGATACCAAATCGACCGCGCAAGCTGCGGACGGCAGATTCATTTCCTGGCGCGAGCACATCATAGACGACCCGCTAATCGGTGCTTTACCCGATCTAGCCGGGAGCGACGGTTTGGCGATGGGTGATTTGAATGAGGACGGCTTCGAGGACATTGTGTCAGTGCACGAATCGGACACCGTTTACGACGGCAGCCCGGTTGGTTATGTTCGAATCGCCTGGGGCACGGGCGATCCGGCACGGTGGCGATTGTCTACTTTGGCGTCGGGTCCCGAAGCAGCCGCGGCAGAGGATGTCTCCATTGCGGATGCTAACGGTGATGGTCATCTGGACGTCGTTGTAGCTTGCGAGCTCGCGCATCTAATCTATTTCGAGAATCCCGGCGCCGACGCCCAGAATTCTCGCCAATCTTCTCGATGGGAGCGAGTGATCCCGCCAATAACGTCTGGTCGCGGTTCTTACATTCGTGCTTTCTTTGCCGACTTTGATAAAGACGGACGTCCAGAAGTGGTGGCAGCCAATAAAGGCGATCAAAGCGCCGGAGAGGATGTTACCGAGCGGAGAAATATTTCCGTTTTCATCTTGCCCGAAAATCCACTGGAGGGATCTTTGTGGCGTGAGCAGGTGCTCGGCAAGGTTCGAGTACCCATCAATTCAGAGCCGGTTGATCTGGACGGCGACGGCGATCTCGATGTGGTCGCCGGTTCCCGCGGGGAAGGACGGATACTCTGGTTTGAGAACCTCGGTGAGATGCGATTCGCAGAGCATGCTATTGAAGTCTCCGGCATTCCGGCAGACCTCAGGATTACAGGCTTCAACATGGATTACGCAGACATAGATGGGGATGGTCGCCTTGACATCGTCGTCAACGCCTGGCCAGGGTCGCTGATCTGGTTAAAGCAGCCCGCTAGATTCGACGAACCGTGGGAACTGTATCTGATAGGTACCTTCACGCCCGACCAACTGGTGAGTGTCCGCCTTGCAGACATCGACGGAGACGGCGATCTCGATGCTTTTGCCGGTGCCTACAGTCGAGGCCCAAGAGATGCCGATGGTGCGGACATCAACCGTGACGACCCCATAGGACGTATCGGATGGTTCGAGAATCCCGGTGCCGATCCCGGTCAACAGTGGCAACGTCACGACGTGTCACGCCGAAAGCGTGGCATGTACGACAAATGGCTAGCCCGCGATTTGGACGGGGATGGCGACCTGGACATGATCGGCACCCGAGGGAACAGTTATCCATACGATGGAGTTATTTGGTTGGAGCAGGTTCGTACCGACGAGGCTCAGGCTGTATTTCAGCAAGGTCGCGACGAGGATAGTCAGCAAATGCCGCTACCCTCGGGCGAGTTAGGTGTGAAGCATTGACGTGCTTAGATCCAGTTGGGATCTCCGGAAGGCCGAGGCGACTACTTTCTTCACTTCGGGGGGACGAGGCGTTTCAGCTCTTCCAACCAGTTCTGAACGAGAATGAGCTCCGGTTGAGAGGTTTCGTCGTTCGCACCGGCGTCCTTGATCATCAAGAAACGCTTGCCGTCGCGAGACACGTCATAGCTCCGACCGGGGGCGCCAGCCTCGGCAGAGTATGATTCCTCCAGGACGACCTCGGGGCTGCCGAAGGCGAAACTGGGGTCGGTGCGAACAGAGACCGCCATCAGTTGCCCGGTTGGATCCAGGTAGAACAACTCGCCGCCGTCCCGTGCCCAGAGTGGCCGTGTCCCACCGCCTCTCGAGATCTGGTCCCGACCCTCGTCCACGTTGGGGAACGGGCGCACGTAGATTTCATATTCACCGGAGGCGTCCGACTGGTAGGCCAGCCATCGGCCGTCGGGTGAGATCTCGGCGTTCAGCTCGTTGAACTCGCTGGCCAGGAGAGGCTCCCCCAAACCGTCGCCCTCCAGAGAGAGCACGCCGAGATCGCGACCTCGTTGGGGATGGTCCTCCCGATAGACCAGCTGCTTCCCGTCCAAGGAAAAGACATACGGGTACTGGTTGTTCCTGCTCTCGGTGAGCCGCTCGACCGTGCCAGTGCCGTCGGCCGCCTTCCAGAACAGATTCCAAGATCCGTCGCGGGCCGATGCGAATGCCACCCGCCGCCCGTCCGGTGTCCAGGTCGGATAGGCGTCGCCACCGGGGTCGAACGTGAGCCGCCGCAGCGTCTCGCGGGTGAAATTCCAGATCCAGATGTCACGTTCCTGATCGCGCACGTCGAGAGCGAGCCGGCTCCCATCGGGAGAAATGCGTGGGTAGGTGTAGTTCCGGGGCTCGGCCGCGAGCGCCTCTTCTCTTCCTTGTCGATCCACCCACACCAGCATTCTTTCTTGCCCTCGCGGATCGCCGGCGATATATACGAGGGATCCGTCCCGCGAGATGCCGAACTCCGCCGCGCCGCTGGATTTTGTGATGACACCTTCCAGGACGGGAATGGGGTCGCTCGTGACCTCGAGACGCTCGAGGTCGAAACCCACCGCTCGGAGCGTGCCGCCGGTGCCATAGACGATGTGACCCGTGGGCGCGTAGCGCGGGTTGCTTCCACCGGGAACGAGGACCTCGACCTCCCCGGTCACGAGTGACAGCACCGCAATCTGGGCGTTCTCGACTGGCCCACTCATTACGGTGAAGAGAACGCCCTCACCCGCGGGGAGGATCTCGGGCCACCGGTGACTCCCTTGTTTGTCGGGCGTTGTCAGCTGCTCCGGCTCGCCGCCACCTACCGGGACGCGCCAGAGCCTGCTGGGCGCACCCGCAGCGAAGACAATGGTGTCATCGGCTCCCCAACTCGCGCCGCGGTAGGGTAGTCCCGGAAGGTCACAGATGGTCACCGGCGGCCCCCCGAGGATCGAGACTTTCCGCAAAGTTAGCCCGTCAGTGTACGCGACCCAGCTACCGTCCGGTGAGACGAACGGTCCGCGGGCGACGTTGCTGAGCCCAGAGAGCGGCGTCGCCTCGAGCCGATCCAAGGAGCGCACGAAGAGGCGGGGTTGGCCGTCCAGGAAACCTCGATACACGATGCGCGAACCGTCCGGAGTGATGGCCAAGTTCCCAGTGCCTGAAAAGATGTCGAGGCGAGCGGCATTCGGCGGCCTCGCCACCACACGAACGAGAGGGCGTGGGGTTTCCGGTTTTAGACTCCAAACTGCGACCCCCACGATGACGCTCGAAACCAATGCCGCGGCGAGCGCGGCTATGGACGGCCGCATGCCGACGCGCTGAGGCACGACCGGCGCGGATACGCCTGGTTGTGAGCCGCCCTCGGTGATCCACTTCAGTTGGCGTTCGACGTCCCCGGCCGTCTGCCAACGCTCGTCGGGATCCTTGGCCAGGCACGTCTTGACGACGTGGTCCAGTGCGGGAGGCGACATGGCCTCGAGTTGGGAGATCGGAGGAGGATCGGACGTCATGATCGCACCGATCAAACTCGCCTGACTCTTGCCCTCGAACGCCCTCCGCCCGGTTATCATTTCGTAGAGCACCGCTCCAAAAGCAAAGATGTCCGTGCGGCCGTCCGCATCTTTCCCTTCGAGCTGCTCCGGTGCCATGTACTGGAAGGTGCCAAGGATGGAGCCTTCCGCGGTGAGAGACTTCTGCTGCGTCGGCAGAGAGGAGTCACTGCCACCACCCTCAGCTGCCGCCAGCTTCGCGAGTCCAAAATCCAAAAGCTTTGCCCCCGACTTGGTGAGCATGATGTTGCCGGGCTTCAGATCCCGATGCACCACACCTTGGCGATGTGCTTTGTCGAGGGCGTCCGCGATCTCGACGCCGTGGCGAAGCGCTTGATCAAGGGATAGTGCGCCTTTCTTCAGTCGCTCGGCCAGGTCTTCGCCTTCGAGGTACTCCATGACCAGGAAGTCCACGCCGTTCTCCTGGCCGATGTCGTGAAGCGTGCAGATGTGTGGATGATTCAGGCTGGAGACGGCTCGGGCTTCACGCTCGAAACGCTCCCGTCGCTCGGAGTGGCCGGAAACTTGAGAGGGAAGCACCTTGACGGCGACGGTGCGATCGAGGCGGGTGTCCTTGGCCTTGTAGACCTCGCCCATCCCACCCGCACCGATGGGTGCGAGGATCTCGTAGGGACCTAGTTTCCTGCCGGGTTCGAGTGCCATCTAACCCTCACCCGGCGTCTGACGACGTTGATAGCAGCACGGCATCTTTTGACACCCTACCGTCCCCAAACAGGGAGAGGGAATAAAGGAAGAAAGCCATCATTGTTGAGCTGAAAATAGTACCGCGCAGGTTGAAAAGTCAAAGAACAAGAAGGAAGCGAGTAGGGATGTCCCGGCCAGTCAGGATTTCCGGAAAGCCGCGTCCAAGGCGCGGTCGAAGGTCTTGATGAGCGAGACGCGGCGACGCTTGCAGCAAGCCAGGTGAAGAAGGTCGCGGGCTCCGAGCTCTGGGTAGCGCTCCACCAAGAGCCTTCCGAAACGGACGTCCTCCGGCTCGACAGGCCACACCGACCCTACGCTGGACTCGACGAGAGCAAGCGCTGCATCCAAGGTCTCGATCCGCCGCACTGGCAAGTATGCGTGTAACAATTCCTGGAGAACTTCGGCTGAGGTAACGAGGTTTTCCTCTTTCTTGAGGCTCCGCTCGAAGAAAGCCCTCGACTCGGCACGCAGCGGGTGCTTTCGGCCCACCGCTACATGAAGACGTTAGTGTCGACTAAGGTCATGTTTCGGACTGACCGGAGGAACCGAGCGCTCGATTACGAAACGGTGCTCCTCCCAATCACGCTCAACGTCCTGTTCTTCCCAGCTACGGTTCACTCGGAGACCTAAGCATCCTCCCAAATTGCAGCGAGACCAGCAAAGGGAGTGAAATCACGCGAGATCCCCTTCAAGATCTGAACAAACTGCTCCTCGCGTGCCGGATCCCAACGGTCTCTCGACTCCTTCTTGAGTTTCTCTACCAGCATTCGGCCTCGTTGGGGCTCGTCCTTCAATACGCAAATTGCCAGTTCGATGGCGGCTTTGGTTTCTGAAAGCACGTTGCTGTCGTCCAACTCGAACATTGCACTGAGATCCTCGATACTGTTTATTTTATGTAGGTACGGCAAGGCGAACTTCTCGATGGCTTCGAGTATCGAAACTTTTTGGGCTTCGACATCTTCCGTATCGGCAAATCGCCAATCGAACAACGCGTCGGTCGAGGGCAACAGATTGTAGATGTGCGTTCCGACCGTCACACCGCGACGTTTGCTGGCATCCGATACTCTCGGCCGGTATCTGTTCAGTAGCTCCTCAATCCTCGTAAACCGGAGGCCAGCCGAGAACTCCAGTCGATAGACGTCGCCGCCACGTGGAGTGAAATAGATCGACAAGGACCGCACGACTTCTCGATCGCGACGGACAAAACGTCTCTGCGACTTCCGGTAGCTGAATCCTGCTCTGTGAAGGATTGGTTCCAGCAGCTCGATGACCCTGTCGGTCAGAATCTTCATCATTGTTTGTCGGCGATCCTCTCTAGGAGCTTTTTGAGCGAAACCTTAGCCTCCACTGTCGTGATGCGACCCGTCGCGCCCTGGAGCTCGGCGTCCGCTGCTCTATCGCCTACGAAAGTGCCACCTTTTTTCTCCAGCTCCACGTCCTTCGCACGTTGGGCACGAGGTCGTTTTGCCCCGACCGTCTTCACTTCTACGTTGAATAGCTTCCCATCTCTTTTTCTTATTATGAGGACATCGATGACGCGTCTTTGGGGATTCTTTGCTGTTTTAACCGAGATACGTGTTCCCTTGACTCTAACTTTGGGATTCCTCAGAAGTTTCTCGAGAATTATTTCTTCGCCGAGATCGCCTTGTCTCTTGATGCCCAGGCCGGTCTTTCCTTTCGGCTGCTTGCCCGAGACCGTCTTACATTGGTTGTGAACCCAGGCTTCGGTCTTTCCGACGAAATACGTATGATCTTCCGCGACTTCGAAGTTGTAAACCGTCTCCGCCCCTCGTGGCGACCCGCGCACCTGACGTACCTTGAGCCATCCGTCGCGGGCGGTGAAAATGGAATCGTCCTCCCTCAATTGACCCGCCTCCACCCAGCCGCGCCCGGTGACCCAGAAAGGATGCTCCTTGGTGACTCCCAGCGTTTCCGAGGTTCCGTCCGAAGCCACCAAATCTAGATCGAGCGTCTCCTTGTTGGGCGTGGAAGCCGGCGTGGGATCGATCAAGCTGCCCCGATCGGTCGCCACCGCTCTCAGGTCGTAGTCGCCGAAGCTCAGACTCAGCGCATCGGGATCGAGGTTACCTTCCCAGGGCTCGGCGAGGTCCGCGGCTCCGAGGGGCAACCAGTCGATGTCGGCGGCGGCTTTGAACTCGAACTGCACTTCGGCCACGTCTCGGTCCTCTGTGGTAGCGAGCACGTGCAGCGCCGTATCGAACGCAGTCCCGTCGAGAGGGCTGACGATGATGGCCGCGGGCGGGCGGGTATCGATCTCGGCATCGGCCGGCAAAGAGGGCTCGCTGAGATTGCCCGCTTCGTCCATAGCGAAGACTTCGTAGGTGTAGTGGCCGTCCGGTAGATTGAGATCGAGAAACTCGTCGGGCGTGATGACGAAATTGCGAAGATCCCCGACCACCAGCCCGTCGGCATTGGCGAGGCGGTCATCGCGAAACAGGAGATAGCCGAGCAGATCGTCCTCGGTATTGGGATCCCAGTCGAGCTGCACGTCGTTGATGACGGCGTCGGGGTCGGAGGCGACCTCGGTGGCCGTCAAACCGGTGGGCGCCGCGGGCGGGAGGTTGTCGATGATCACCACCACCGTATCGACACCGACGTTGCCCGTGAGATCTTCCCCTTCCAAGCGCAACGTGAAGGGAGCGCCTTCCGTCAGCCCCAACGTGCTCCACTGAGCGAGCAGATCGCTTTGAATCGGTACCGGCGAGCGACGCAAGAGCTCGAGTGTAGTGGGCGTTTCACCCGCACCCACGAACAACCGGTACTCCTTGAAGTCGTCTTGGCTGAACGCGGTGCCTTTGACATCGACGAGTCCGCTGACGGTTTCGCCGGTGGAAGGTCTTTGGATCCGAACCGTCGGTGGCGTCACATCCACGACGAGCTCGGCCGGATTCGAAGGATCGCTCTGGTTGCCGGCGAGATCGACGGCGACCACGGTATAGACGTAGGTACCTTCGAGCAGATCCGGATCGAGGTACGTTGTATCGGGCAGGAGCTCGGTGGTGATCCGCTCGCCGTCACGGGAGACGTGATAGCCGGCAAGATCGGGCTCGGTGTTGGCGGTCCAGTTCAGCCTGGCGCTATCACCATCCTCGAGCTCAACGGTCAATTGGATGGGAGGCGCCGGCGGCGTCAGATCGACGTGGACCTCGGAGAGCGTTGAGGCTTCGTTGCCAGCGGCATCCTCGGCATGCAGCCGAAGCGTGTAGAGACCATCTGGCGGTGGGGCGCGAAGCTCGATGAGCGGACCATCCGTGACCGAGCTCAAGCCGACTCCGATCTCCGTGAACGCTGCCGCAACGTCTTTCTCGCCTGGCGCTATCGACACCGCATACCGGGTCAAATGCTCGTCGCTCGCCGTGCCCACGAGGTTCTGAACTCCGACAAGAAAACCGCCATCGTCGGGATCGGTGATCGCGACCACGGGGGGCGTGTTGTCGACCGTAACCAGGACACGGGCCTCGCCGGTCTGACCCGCCCGGTCCTCGGCAATGAGCCTCAACGTAAAGGGACCATCATCGAGCGACGAAACATCCCACTGAGTGAGCTCCGCCGCGGTTGGCAACTCCGTCGCCGCGAAGATTTCGACAAACGCATCGGGAAGAGGCGCAGCGCCCGGAGCGAACTCCACGCGGTAAGTTTCGAGATGCTCCTCCACCACGGTACCGAGGACCGGTGTCGGACCGCTCGCCCCGGACAGGAAGCTTCCCTCTGCCGGCCCGGTGAGCGTGACGACCGGCGCGGTGTTATCCACCTCGAACGGGATGATGACCTCGGCACGGTTCTCTGCCTGGTCTTCGGCCTCCACCCGAACCGCATAGTCGCCGTCCTCGAGAGCGTCGAGGCGTGCCAGGATGGCGTTCATCCGATTCGCGTTGCCCCGGGCTAGCTCGGTCCAGACGGGAGCGGCCGGCTCGTTGGTGATCGAGATGACGTAGCTTTGTATCCGCTCGTCTTCAATCGATCCTTGGATGGCGGCCTCACCGGTCAAGAAGCCGTCGGGCTCGGGGGCGTCGAGCACCACCACCGGCGGCGTGCGATCGACGATCACCGTGACGCGTTCTTCTTGATTGACGCTCGGATTGCCCGGGAGCTCGGCGCGGAGAAGCACCGCATAGAGCCCGTCCGGAGCGTCGTCTCCTCCATCGGTCTTGCCGTCCCAGGGTCGCACCGCGGCGCCAAAGCCAAGCACCTGTCCATCGACGAGGGTACGAACCGGAACGTCGCCCGGTTCGAGGAGGGTCAAGAAGACTCTGGCGTCGATATCGAGAGCGAAGCGAATGCTCGACGTCTCGCGCCTTCCGTCGCCATTGGGTGAGAAGAGACGCGGCGTTGCCTCGAGGTCTTGAATCAAGTTGGTACGACTCGCGAGGTTGAGAGAGACGAACGTCTCTCCCTCGTTTCCGGCTAGATCCCTCCCGAGCAAACGGAGCGTGATGTCGCCTTCGAGACCAAATGTATTCCAGACACCGGCCACCTCGGCGTCGAGCTCCGTGGCGCTGGCGAAAATCCGCGCCCAAGTCTCGGGCGCCAACCCGATCCCGAAATCGAGGCCGTAGGCCTGGAAGTTACGATCGGAGACCGAACCCACGACCTCCACGATCATCGTGATGGGATCGCCCAACTGCGGAAAGGCGATGTTCGTCTCGGGCGGCGTGTTGTCCACCTCGACCTCGACCCACCTCCGGGCTCGATTGCCGCAAGCGTCTTCATAGTCGGCAAATACCAGGTAGGTGCCGTCGGGCACCCGGGCACCGCCGTCGTTCGTGCCGTCCCAGATCTCGAACGCCAGATCGAGTAGCGAAAAGCGCGACAAGAGCGTTCGGACGCGCGAGCCGGTCACCACCGGGCGCCGCTTCTCGTCGATAAAGCCCGGAAAGATCTCGAGGTCGACGAAGGCAAGCTCCTGGCTCTCGATCTCCAGCGTGACGTCGTCGAGCGTGCCGTCGCCATTGGGTGAGAACAGACGGAGGTCGGACCTCAAACCGGCGCCCTCCACCTCACCATCGAAGAAGAAATTTGTTTCCGTGCAAACCAGCGCACCGCCCCAGTCGCTCGCCTCCAGCCGTAGAGTGGCGTCACCGGTGAAGGCGGGCTCGTCATCGCCGTAGGTACCCAGCGTCCCCGCGATGCGGAACCCTCCAGCGGCGCCTAGCGGCACGACAAGAGGGGGGGATATTTCGAAGGTTAGACCCGCTTGGCCGTCTCGTGACAACACGAGCCGGTACTCGGCCGCGACGTCGTCGTCGACCACGCCCTCGACGTCGAATACGTTTCGGATCTCGCCGCCGATCTCCCGGGGAACCCCGCAGATCCTCTGTCCTTCGAGGGGGAAGTTGATGGCGATGGTGGGAGGCGATTGATCGATGGGTAGTCTAATGGTCCTCTCCGTTCGATCATCATCTACATCGCTCAACCGAAAGACGAATGACTCGATGGGCTCGAGATCCTGAGTCTCGAGCAGAAATCTCTGCGGCTCCTCTATCGGCGGCCGGTTGACGCTGAAGAGGATGTCCTCTTGTCCGTCCGGAAGCAGGCGTGCCATGGTCAAGAGCTGTAGAGAGGTGCCCTTGCCGCTGTCGGGTGTCACAACGAACTGAAGCAACTGCGGCGCCGGATCGCCACAGGATTCGGCCACCACCGGGGCGATTTCGACGCTAATCGTGAGACAGGGGCTTTTGAAGCCTACCTCTCGCGAGCGAATGCGGCGTCGGGCGGTCTCGCCGGTGGCCGGATCGACAAACGGCTCGGTCACGACGACCACGAAGCTCTTGTAGGCTTTGCACGCCACCCAATCGTCGAAGCCAAACAGGATGACGCCGTCGGTGACGGCCTTGGGCTCGAAGCTTTGCTCGTTGGCGTAGCGTGGATCCTCATCGCTCTGGATGAACAGCTGGATCTCTTCCAGCTCCAGGGCCATGAACTCTTGCGCCCAAAGGACGATGTCTCGGAGGCCGAAGACATTCTTCTTCTCTTCAACGAACCGAGCTACGTCGGCCGGTGGCTCGTCCGGCGGCGTTGGCAGTGGACCGCCATAGAACAGGCCATCGGTGAGCACCTGGAAAGTGTTCGAGAAGTGCTCGTTGCCTTCGAGATCGACCATGCGCAGGCGGAGGACCGTGACCACCCCCGGCATGACGCCGGCCATGTCCCAGACGAATTGGAACCTTGGCTCGGGAATCTCGAAGCTCGGGGGCACAGGGTTGAAACCTACCGGCAGGAATTGCTCGATGCGTGTCTCCTGCCAGAAGACCTGCGCAAAGGGCCGAAACTGCACATGGACCTCGTCGATCTCCTCTCGCACCGTTTCGGCCAGGTTGAATCTTGCGTCGCCCTGTGCGAGCTGAATGAACGCGCCGATGCCGTCGTCGGATGTCGTGGGAACGAAGCGCACCTCCTCGAGCCGTTCGAGTTTTCCTTCCTCGCTGAGAATATGCGAGCCGAAATCGGTCACGACGATCTCTTCGAGCCCCAGAGGCGTCGTGACGAGGGTGCGATTCCCCGCCCGGTCGCTCGCGTCGAGACGAAACCGATTTCCAACGAACTCGTCCAGATCGAGGAAACGGGTGAGGCTTCCGTCGTCCTCCGCCAGGAGGAAGCCAGGAGTCAACGGAGACCAGGACAGAGGATCGGCCCCTTCACCCAGCTCGCGGAAGTCTTCCTTCAAATTGGGATCCACGACCGTGAACACGAGCTGCGGCGAAACGCCGGCGACCTCCTCACCACTCGAGGAAGAGTTCACTCTCTGATAAGCGCTCTTCAGGAGCAGCTCGACCTCGGGTGGTGTCGAGTCGACGTGGATGAAGAACTCGAAGTTCTGCACGGTCATCCGGTACTCGCCATCGGGAACCGGCAGGCCTCTTTGGTCGCGTCCATCCCACACCAGCTCCTGGAGCCCGATCACGGGGTGATCGCGCTCGATGGTGCGGACCCGATCCCCTTTGTCGTTGAAGAATCCGAACTCCAGACTGATTGGCTCGAGCACCCGATAACCAACGGTTGCGCTGTCCTGAATTCCGTCGCCGTTGGGAGAGATGAACTGCGGGGTGCGGAACAAATCGGTGATACTGGGGATATCGTTCCAGGAAACCCGTTTGACCGCACGGCGTTGGTTGCCCGCCAGATCGTGAACGGTGAGACGCACCAGGTAGGAGCCTGGCGAGGGCGGCACCCAGGTTGTAAAACGGGCGTCGACGACCGGCTCCGCGGCGGGCGGACCAATGGGGCTGAAGCTTCCCGGGCTCGAGGCGCGAGCGAATTCAAGCGTGTAGTGCGAGAAGTGAAGATCGGCGGCGGTGCCCTCGATGAGAACGCCTCCCACCGTGGACGATCGTCTCGCCCTCAAGTCGGCGGTGAGGTTCATCAGAGAGCGGAACGACCACTCGTCGGCGAACCCACGCAGGAAGCAGGGGCTGGTGACATCGTTGCGCGCGTCCCGCGACTGGAAGAGGAGCTGGCGTCCGGTGGGCGAGAAGCCGCGCACCGCCCGGTGGTTGAAGTCCTCGAAGAGCTCGACACGCCGATTGTCCTCGTCTAGCAAGAAGGCCAAGGTCCGCGAGAAGCTCGAATCGAGCACCGCGCGCTCGTTGGGAACCCAAAAGTCGTCACCAAACGTGTCGATGAAATCGTCGTCCTCCAGCGTCTCGGCCGCCGAGCCGTAGGCCTCGAAGGCAAGGCTCAACACATCGCCGGGAGCGGCGCCGATCTCGGCCAGCGGAATCTTGAACTCGTAGTACTTGTGGGGATGAAGGACGCGTCCGGTATGAGTGAAGCCAACGATGCCGTAACGAGAATCGGCGGTGGTGATACGGAACGCCTTGACGCCTTCCGAGGTTAGTACCTGAAGTTCTGCCCAGTCCCGACCGCCATCGACCGTATTGTCGACCGTGAAGTCGAGCGCGGCGTAGAGATGCTCATCGTCGCTTCCCGCCCAGCCCACTACCGTGGCCGCGGGATGGCCGGTGTCGGGCTTCGACCACTGCTCGAAGAGAGGCTCGTCGAGACCGTCAGCCGAGGTCTGGAGACCATCGACCTTCAGTCCTTCCTCGCTGGACAGTCGGTAGTTGTAAACGCCCTCCTCCCGGGGATAGCGCAAAGGACGCACGCGGAGGCCACTGAGCGTTTCCTCACGAGCGATGAGATTGAGGCGCACGGGCTCGCCTTCGGGAAGGCCACTCCACCCCAGCTCAACGCCTCGCTCGTGGAGATCGATGACCTCGTAATCCGCATAGCCGACCTCATCCAGGACGTCATCACCGGTATCGTCTCGAAGCGCCCGGTCGGGAAGGAAGATATGGTCTCCCACGCGCAGCGTGACGTTGTCCACATGTGCCGCCTCGTGACCACTTTGCGTAATCTTGACCTTGAACTCGCCGTCGGCGTCGGGTAGATGCTCGCTCAGATCGAGCTCTTGTTCGGCGTATTCGAGGCCGTAGTGCAACACGCCGCGCGCAACCCATGCGGTTCCGTCCCAAGTGTGGATACGATAAGACTCTCCAACCTCGAGGTGACTCTGAGCGATCGACTCGACCTCGCCGGTCACGGTATTCACGACGAACAGACGATCGAAGAAGAAGCTAAAAAAGTCGATGCTGTAGGAGACGCGGACGACGAGCTCATCGCCAAAGCTCGACCAAGACGGTGTCTCGACGAAGTCGAGCTCGAGATCGCCGCTCTCTTGATCGGGATGCGGCGTCAGAGGGAAACGGATCGTGCGTAGCCGCTCACCCCGAGCGTCAAAGATAACCAACTGAGGCTCGGGTCCCGTTTGATCCACCACCGCCAGCCTCTGGCCGTCCGGCGACCAGGCGTGGTTGCGGGAAACGACGCCGAGGTCCGTCATCTCGCCGGTGGCGATTCCGACCAATACAGTTGCCGGGCCGCTGCTGAACTGTCGGAGAACCAATTGGCGCTCGTCCGGAGAAATCGTGATATCAAATAGAGAGCCGGTGCCTCTGAACACCTCACGAGGCGGCAAGAAACCGCCGAGAGGATGCGCTTCGAGGAGCCTACCCGACTCTCGGCGCACCAGCAGCGTTTCGCCGCCTTCGGCAAAATCAACGATGTCGGTTCCAATCTGGTTGATGACCGGACGGCGGTTGTTGCCGCGCCCATCGGCCGTCCAGATCTCGCCTCGGAAGCCCTTCTCGAAAGCGATGCGCGTGCCGGTGCGATTGACCCTCAGCTCGTTGGGACTCTCGGTGGCTGAGAAAAAATCGGCCGGTATGAGCTCCTGCAGACCCCCGCCGCTCGAATCCACACGATAGATGCCACGGGCGAACAGCGGGTCGCCCGTACCGGTGATCGCGAAGTAGAAGAACTCCTCGTCGTCGGTAGTCTGAAAATAGCTCACCGTCGGGAGCTCGCAGGTGAGATTGGTGAAGAGCTCGAAGTCGGTCCCGACCGCTCTCAGCAGCGAGGAGCGATTCGTATCGACGCTGACGGTCGCTCGCCCGATGGTGGTTCCGGCGCTGCCGACGGCAAGGAGCGCATAGTCGGCATCCGTCACCAGTCGGCCGCGGTGATCGAGACCGTCCCACTCGAAGCTTCCCGTGTCGCCGCTAAGAACGTCCGAAGTCCGGACCACCTCATCGCGCTCGTTTCTAACCTCGATGCGCACGTCCGCCGGTTCATCGAGACCATAGAAGAGCTCGGTCGAATCCTGAATGCCGTCGCCGTTGGGCGAGATATGGCGATGGGTGACGAAGACGTTGCCTTCCTGAGCCGCCACGTTGATCTGCGCCCGGTTATTGACCTTCGAGCTCTCCAAGATCAGATCCGCAGGGTCGAGCAAGGCGACGATCGGCCGGGTCTCGCCGCCCGTGAACGTCCAGGTAAAAGACACCTCGGCGCCCGCCAAGCCTGCCACCGAGAAGACCTGATCGCCTCCCACCTGCATCCCGGCACCGTCAGGATCGCCCTCGAAGGCCTGCGCCACGACACCGTCCGCTCCCTGCTCACCCAAGTTGCTGTTGGTCAGCGTGAGGGTGACGGTATCGCCGGGCCTCGGGAAACGCGGCTCCAGACGAAGCGCGGCAGGGGAGATGGCGAGATCCGGTAGGCTCAGCACTTCGAGCTTCTTGAAGCCCGAGTTGTCGTCCTCTCGAAACTCCGGGATGAGGTCGTCGGGATCGGCGACGACGAAGATGAAGCGGTCGCCGGCATCGGGAACCGGGCTCCAAACGAATTCCGCCATCACGCTGGCCGCCGGCGCCAGCTCAGAAATCACCGTGGTACCGATGAGCTCACCGCCTTCCCCCGGATTACCGTCGTAGAAGGCGATCATCACGTTGCTGGCGAGCTCGCCGCCCGAGTTGTTCACGACCGCCGCCAGCGTCACCGGCGCGCCCTCGAGTCCAGGATCGGGCGCAAAGGACAACTCGAGCGATCGAATCGAAAGATTGGCCGGCCCAATGTCTTCCGTGGTGAAGGGAAGCAGGGCGAGATTGTTGGTCTCATCCACCTCGGGCACCGAGGCGTCGGGGTCGAGCTCGGCCAGGAAACTCAGGTCGCCGATCCGGTCCACCCGCCACAAGACGGTTTGGGTGAGGGTTTCTCCCCCGTCGAGCTGAAGCACGTTGCGACCGAGCTCGATGACGCTGCCGCCATCGAGGATCGCGTAACGCACCGCGGTGCTCGGGGTGTCGACGGTGCCCCGATTCCGAAGCGTGATGCGGAAAGTCGCATCTTCGCCGCGCAAGGCGGCGCCGTCGACGAGCTCGACATCCGCCGGGACCACCTCCAGATCGAGGGTGGGCAACGTCGTGACGGAGGTCGAGGCACGGTTGTTGCCCTCGCTGGCTTCGACAATGTCGTCTTCGGGGTCGAGACGAAAGGTGAAGTGGGTGACGCCCGCTTGGAGAAGTAGGTAAGAGAAGTTGACCACCGTCGTTTGCCGCTGCGGGAAGTTCACCATCTTGGTCTCGAGGAGCTCGCCACCCTCGGGGCTTCCCACCCAGAACTCGACGCTCACGTCGGCCGCATCGGTGCGGCCCAGATTGCGGGCCTGTACGCTGAATCCGAGAGTGGTCGGGAGGGTGGCGGGCGCGGGTGGCGTCACCACAATGTCCACGGGGCGAATCTCGAGATCGGCTTCGGCAGGAGCGGGAGCCACTTCGATGTCGAGTCGGGCGCGGTTATCGAGCTCGCTGAGCTCGTTCACCGCGCTGTCCGGGTCCAACACGGCCACCAGGGTATGGTTGCCAGGAAGATCGAAGCTGTCCCAAAACACCTTGACCGTGGCGGTGCGCCCAGCAGAAAGGCTCGGCAGCTCGACATCCGCAAAGGAAACACCGCCCGAGTCGGGGTCGCCGTCGAAGAATCTCACCAGACCCGAGGGGGCTACCGTGGCGCCGTCGTTGGCAACCTGCAACGTGAGCTCGACCCGATCGCCATCACGAGGCTCGGCCGGAGACGCCTGGATGGGGCCTGCAAAGCGCCAGTTGAGAAACGCGGAACGCTGAAGGGCGTCGATGGCGAGCGCGGTGGCGTAGGTGCTCCCCGCCCAACTTCCTTCCAAAGTTTGTCGCGTGCGCAGATAGCTGCCGGCCTCCTCGGCTCGGATGGTCGCGAGCGCGTCCAAGGCGATGACGGTGCGTAAGACGGAGGCGGTGTCGTGGACGGTGCTCGGGCTATCGCCAAAGCCGCCGTCGGGATTCTGCCGCGAGGCCAACCACTCGAGGGCCCGTGTCGAGACCTCGGTTTGTCTTCCCACCGCCTTCAGAGCGGCGAGTACGAGGGTAGTGACGCGGGCTCGGCTGGCACCTTCGAGCACGTTGCTCCAGCCTCCATCCAGGTTCTGGTGTGCGACGAGGAAATCTCCTGCTTTCGACATGGCCGCCTCAACACCCGGCCGGTCCCCGAGCGCCAACACGGCCAGGGCGGTATCGAGGGGATCGCTTCGAAAGCCCGGCGACAAGCCCCACCCACCGTCTTCATTTTGGAGATCCAGCAGCTCGCTTCTTGCGTCTTCGCCACCATCGAGCAGACGGGTGAGGCTGCGGGCCTGGCGGGCCAGACCGTCCACGTTGGGGGGCGCGAGCGCTCCGATCCAGTCGAGCGCGCGGGCCTTGCCCGCAAAGACCGGATCCAGATCGCTCAACATCTCGAGCGAGACGGTGGTGTCGCGGAGGCGCGTCGGGGGAGTGTCCTCCCAGAAGCCTTCGGTCGTTTGCTGTAGCCGAAGCCAGGCCAAGCCATCGGCGATGCTGGCCTCGGTGGGGCGAATCGTACCGGGGTCGATCCCGGAGGGCTCGCCGCGAGCCACGTCGAGTCGTGCCTCCGGGAAGACCTGAACGATGGCCCGACCGCCGGTAACGACCGAGAAGCGGGTTTGAAAGGCGTCACGAACGCGGGACAGAGCGGCTACCAGCCCACTCGTAACCTCGTCGCCGGGACGTTTGAGAAGGATGAAAGCCGCACGGAAATCCTTCTGTGACTCCGCGGCGCTGGGGCTGCGGAGCCCCTCCACGGCGATGATGTCGTCCAAGGTGACGGGCGAGGCGGTGCCGCTGACCGTCGCTCCTCGCTCCGGCAGCCGGGTACGATCGATCTCGGGATTATCGATCAGAAAGAACGGCTGTACTTCCTCCGGTGCGAAGAACCCCGCAAGATACAAATCGAGAGGACTGTAGAACCGGCGCGCATCGCGACCCAAAAAAGTCCCATCTCCCTGATCCCGCCAGTCGTGTCCATACATGATCGAGGCATCGGTATCGAGGAGAAAGCTCCAGTGGGCATCCTGCGCACCAAGCAAGGCTGAGCTTTCTGGACCGTTGAACTCCACGAAGCAACACCACTGGTGCATCACCTCATGCGCCATGGTGGCAAGGAGTTGTTCGAAATCCGGGTTCAGCGGGTCCGTTTTCCAGCGGCCGAGAGCGGCCATATCGACATAACCGAGGAGGCGCCCTTCGCTTCCAAAAAAATCGGTGTTATCGAAGACGGGGAGCCCGATCCCGGAAACCTGATTCTGGACCCCGAGATGAAATGCCAGAACATCGCCCGAATCGGGATCGGACGTATTGAACTCGAACGTAGTAAAGATGATGAGAAAGTCGAAGTTGTCGGGATGCTGCAGGTAGAACTCCTGCGCAATGAGGGTACGGGGCTCGAGGTTAAAGGAGCCGTCTTCGAGCTGCCGGCTGTAGTTGCCGATCAGCTCGATCACCGAGATGTGGTCTCGATCTTCGACGAATCTCGCCTCGAACTCGCCCGAAGAGATGAGCGACTCGATCGGGCCGCTGGCTTGCGCAAAAAGCATCGTCGGGCAAAGCAGCGCATAGAGCAGCGACATGAGCAAGGGCGCACGCCGCACCGGGGGGACGGAACTCCTAATCCTGCGCTTGCTCCTTGGCCGGACCCACACCACGGGTCACCTCTGATTTGGCTTTTCGCGGCTCGGGGCCGGTTTCTTCGCCAGCTGGTCGTCGGGGGGGGTTCGATGTAGAACGAGAAGGCGGGACTTTTGGCCTAAACCTTTGCTCTTGAAGAGCCAGACGGTTCGTATTTCCCCTGGCTCGTCGGGAGAGTCGGCCTCGAGACGCTCCTCGAGAACCAGCCGATCCTCCAAGACCTCTTCAACCACGGCGGTGGTGCCGGAAATCGAGCTTCCGATCTCCAGAAGCTGGAGCTTTCCCTTGGGGAGCCGAACCACGGCCTTGCCGTCCACCGAAGAAAGGGAAACGAGGACGACTTCCTCGAGTTTGCTATCTTCGACCGCTTGGGCGGGGAGAGCCAGCAAGAGGGAGAAAATTGAGATCCGCAACACCATTCCCATGCCCTTCAGCCAACCGACAAAAACCCATTAGGGACTTAGACTTCCGGTGGTCGGCTTCTACTGTTCGCGCGTGGCTGGGGGTCGCGGAACTCGACCGGGAACATATCACGTTTTCGTCGCAGGGGAAACAGGAGAGTTGGTCGAGGCACCTTGAGGTTTTCGGGCTCACTCTTTGCCCGCTTCCGCCAGTTGATGTACGTTTCGACGCCTCGGGAGATGCCGGCTTCTTCGATTTCTCTGTCCGACCTAGATGGGTTCAAACGTAGCCCTTACCCAGGTGTAGTAAACGCTGGTGATCGACTCGAAACCGGAATCGGTGCCGACGAAGAGCCATACCGCTCCCGAGGAGTCCGAGGTCACGTTGATCGACCCCGAATCACTCGAGAGCTGCTTGAGCTCCCACTGTGGCGTTTCCCCGCATAGGATCGAGTTCGCGACGTCGCCAATCGCCAGGGCGTCTTCGCCGCTGTTCGTCTGTGTCCCCTTGTCCACGGTCATGAGCCAGAACCCGCCCTCGGCCATCCGGTCCGGCTCGACCGCCGAGACCCCTGCCTTCACGGTCACGCCCTCGCCGGGAGCTCCACCGACGCCGAAACATCCATTCGGAACCGCCGTGGCAAACTCGACACCGAACTGGACCCGGTAGGGCGTGTCGGGCGAGAGCCCCGCGATCTGCCCTTTGTAGTACATCCACAGGTCATCGCTGTGGTTATTGCCGAAAATGAATAAGCCGTTACCGGATCCGCTCAAGGGCTCGGGAAGAGGCCGATAGTCGGCCACCAGCTCGTAGAACTCGTCCTCCCCGACCGGATAGTCGGCAAAATCGCCCACCCATCCTCGGTCGGTTTGGAGAAAATCGAGAGCGACCGTGATCGCCTCGTCGTTCGAACAGGCTGTAACTGAGACGCTGGCCGTGAGAAGAAGCAAGAACGTAAGAAGATGTTTTGTCACTTGTCATTGTCCTCGGAAAGATGAAAGAGGAATCGAACGTATGTTTCGATGCCTCGGAAGAAGTTCGGTAAGTGGAGTTTTTCGTTCGGTCCGTGAATGCCGTCGGTGGGCATGGCGAAACCCATAAGCACTAACTCGGAGGTGAGCATGTTTTGTAGCAAGCCGACGACCGGCACGCTCCCCCCCTCCCTTCTGTGAATGGGCGGAACCCCCCAGACTTCCTCGAGGGATTGAGCGGCTGCCCGTATGACTTTCGACTCGAGGTTTACCGCGGACGCGGGCGCGTGGTGTAGCTCCTCGAGCTCCCACGACACGGTGTCGGGCGCGTTCTGACGGAGGTATTCCGAGAGCTGCTCGTAGACCCTTCCGCTGTCCTGATCGGGCACTAACCGTATCGAGATCTTCGCCGACGCTCGGGCCGGAATCACCGTCTTCGCACCTTCGCCGGTGAATCCACCCGTTGCTCCACAGATCTCGAGCGTGGGGCGCGCACCGACTCGTTCGAGCGTCGAATAGCCTTTCTCACCCCAAAGCGCGGGGACACCAGTCTCCTTCTTCCAAGCCTCGTCGGAATAAGGAGCCCGAAGAAGCGCCTCGCGCTCTTCTGAGGTCAAGTCCCGGACTTTGTCGTAGAAGCCGGGCAGCGTCACACGGCCGTCCTCATCGTGCATACCGGCGATGAGCTCGCAAAGAACCTGGAGGGGATTGTGAACAGATCCCCCGAAGACACCCGAATGTAGATCTTTCTTGGGACCTCGGATTTCAAGCTCGAAGAACGCATTGCCTCGCAACGAAACATCGAGAGCGGGAATATCGGGATTTTCGATCGGCGCGTCACAAACCAAAACCGCATCACAGTCGAGTTTCTTCCGGTACTTGTCGAGAAACCCGGGAAGTCCCGGCGAGCCGATTTCTTCCTCCCCTTCCCAAAGGAGCTTCAAGTTCACCGGCAGCCCGCCGTGCTTCATCAAGGCCTCGACCGCTTGGAGGAACGAGATGATCTGCCCCTTCATGTCTGCGGCCCCGCGCGCGAAGATGTCATCACCACGAATCGTCGGTTGAAACGGATCGCTCGTCCACTCGTCGATAGGGTCGACCGGTTGCACGTCGTAGTGACCGTAGACGACGACCGTCGGCTTGCCGGGGGCGTTTAGCCACTCGCCGTAGACAACGGGGTGCCGCTCGGTGGGAACGATCTCGACACCGTCGAAACCGAGCTTCCGCAGGCGGTCCGCTAACCAATCGGCCGCCCGTTGGACGTCCGTTTGATGTTCGCTCAACGTCGAGATGCTGGGTATCGAAAGAAACTCCTTCAGCGTGGCGAGATGCGCCTCACGGTTTTTCTGGGCCGTTTCGATCGCGCCCTCGATTTCCATCACGACTTGGTCTCCCGCTCACAATCGCAATGGGTTCCCTAAAGGCTCATCATCAAAAATCCACAGAAAGCAGGATTATTTGGCGCAAGATTCTTACTCACTTTACCTTTCATCTCGTTAATCGATTTCCGATACTGACGGTAAAAATCCCAAGAGGGAGTTGCATTGTACTTCAGATCTAGGCCGATCTTTTCAATGACTAACTTTGTGGTTGTAGGCTTAACGAACACTTCTTTGTTTTGGCGGTAATAGGCTTGAATCACAGTAGCGAGAGGCCACTTCGCAAGCTTTTCTTTCTTAAGCTCATCAACCAATAGATCGAAGCCCTGTTTTTCTTTACCGTGAAGAAGCTCGTAGAAAGCCTCTGCAAAGATCTCCTTATTTCTCTTCGGCAACTTTGTAATCATGTCCCGAAACTTAGGCTTTTCAAACATCGAAATCATCGTGGAACGTGATACAAGCTTTGCCGAGGCAGCGATTATCTCATTGGTGTCTCCAAAGGAGTTTTTGGAGAGCTTTTCTTTGGCAAATCCTTCGAGTTGCCCCATCTTGTGCTTTTTTCCCAACTCAACCATGGAGGGGTGGCCAAATCCTCCCGGATACTTTTTTAGGAATTTCTTCTCAGCCGCCTTGAGTGCCTTTGTATTCATCTTTTTCTCTCCCTAGATTGATGCCCTTGACTTACTATCCGGCCGTAACATATTACTCATTCACAACACGATGCCGAAAGACACACTCATCACCACCGTCGATTCCCACACCGCCGGGGAGCCCACGCGGGTCATCACCGAAGGACTCCCGCCGATTCCAGGCGACACCATTGGCCAACAGATGGCCTATTTCCGGGCGAATCTGGATTACATCCGCACCGCTCTGCTTCACGAGCCCAGGGGCAATCACCACTTGGTCGGCGCGGTCCTCCTTCCCTCGAATCGTCCAGACGCCGATTTCGGCGCTTTCTACCTGGATCACAGCCGCTGCTTCAGCATGTGCGGTCACGCGACGATTGGTATAGGGGTGACGCTCGCCAAGACCGGTCGCATCGAAGCCGTCGAGCCCGAGACGAAGGTGGTCCTGGACACGCCCGCCGGGCTGGTGACCATACGGCTCAGGATCGAGGACGGCCACGCAGTAAGCGGTACCTTGACCAACGTGCCCTGCTTCCTCCATACCAAAGATATTCCAGTGAGATTCGAGGGTCGGAGCCTGTCCGTCGATATGGCCTACGGCGGCAGTTTCTTCGTGGTGGCGCGAGCCGAAGATCTGGATAGCGAGATTCGACCTGAGAACGTTCCGAAGCTCGCCCGTTATTCGGGCCTCATCGCGGGTGAGGTTTCAAAGACCATCAGCCCAGCTCACCCCGAGCATGACGGCCCGGGGTACGAAGACCTGGTCTACTTCCACGGCGATGCCCGCGGCTCACCGGCCGATTTCCGAAGCCTGGCGGTTGGAGGCAGTGGAAATTTCGACCGCTCTCCCTGCGGGACCGGGACCTCGGCTCGACTGGCAGCGATGTACGCGCGCGGCGAGCTCGGCCCGGGAGAGTCGATACTCGTCGAGAGCGTCCTCGGCACCTCGTTCGAAGCCAGGATCGCCGAGACCTGCAAAGTGGGAGACTTCCCTGCTGTCGTCCCGGAGATCACGACGGCGGCCTTCGTCACCGGATACCATCAATTCCTCATTGACCCCGAAGACCCCTTGAAAGACGGTTTTCTCCTGTAGCAGGGTGCTGAAGAATGGCCGGCACCCTGCGCGAGCGGAGCGAGCCCGGCCCGAGTGGGCCGACGAAACGTTAGGCGCGCGAACGAGGAGTGAGCGCGCATTGAGGCACTAGACGTGAACGAGCTCGTTTCTATCATCTTTAGCCTCACCCCCATCGCTCTTGCGATAGGCATCGGCATCTGGCGTCGTCGACAGATCCTCCGCCAAGAAGAACGAGACGGCCGTTGAGCATCGAGCTCGCTGTTTTCTTGGCCTATCTCCTAGGCCTCCTCGCCTTCGGGTTCTATTTCTACGGCAAGACCAAAGGCGTCGAAGACTACTACGTCGCCGGGCGTGGGCTGGGCCGATGGGTGCTCGCGTTCACACACGAAGCGAGCGATCTCTCCGGCTTTCTGCTATTGGCCCTCCCGGGGTTCGCCTACATGTTCGGCATGGCGGGGGCATGGATGGTCTGGGTGGGAACGACCGGCGTACTTTTCGTTTTCGCCATCAACTCGGTCGCGGTGCGGCGATTCGGCCTGCGGTACGGAGCAATCACCGTCCCGGACATTCTAGAAACCCGCTACTACGATGCCGAGAAGAAACACCTCCGCATCGTCAGCGTGGTCTTCATCGTTACGTGCACGTTTCTCTACGTGAGCGCCCAATGTATGGCGGCCGGTAAGATTCTCGAGCTCGCGTTCGGGCTCGACTACACGATGGGCGTTTTACTCGGCGGAAGCGTGATTCTGATCTATACCGCCATGGGAGGCATGAGGGCCGTCGCTTGGACCGATTTCGTGCAAGGGATTCTCATGATCGTGGGAGTCGTTCTCGCCTGCGTCCTGGCGGTGCGCGCCGCAGGTGGCATAGAAGGCGTCTTCTCCGGGCTTCGAGAGATTGACCCTAGTCTGACGACGCCTTTTCCCGACTCCGCGATGGTGCTGATGGGGATCGGATTCGTTCTTGGCGGCGGTTCCTTCTCGTATCTCGGCCAACCCCACCTCCAAATGCGCTACCTCTCCGCTCGCTCCAACCGAGATCTCGCCGACGCGCTGGTCGTCTCTCTCGTCATCGTCTCGATCTTCTCCTTCGGCGCGTTCGTTGCGGGAGCGGCGGGAAGAGTGATCTATCCCGAATTGAGCATGCTCCCCGGTGCGAGCAACGAGAACATTCTGCTTCATCTCTTCAGCGATCAGTTCCCGGGTTTCTTGAGCGGGCTCTTGCTGGCGGCGGCGATGGCCGCCCTGATGTCGAGTGCCGACTCGTGGCTCCTCGTCTCCTCGAGCGGCGTGGCGAGAGATCTCTACCAACAAGTCCTGAGACCCGACGCCAGCGAAGAGACGATGCTTCGTGTCAGCCGCTATGCCACCGCGGGTATCGCCGTGCTTGGAATCCTCACCGCCCTCATCCCCCGGTCGATCATGTGGGCGGTCTGGCTCCCGTGGGGCGGGCTCGCCCAGTTCGGCCCAGTGCTTGTCTTGGGTATGTACTGGAAACGAGCGACGCGAAAGGCCGCGATCGCTAGCCTAGTGTCTGGCTTCGCGGTCAACATGGGCTGGTACCTCCTAGGCTGGCACGAGACTCTGAACCAGGCGGTGCCGGGGATGATGGTGGGGGTGACGGTGTTGGTCGTCGTGTCGCTCGCGGACGAGCCTCCGCCGAAGGAGATTGACGGTCTGGTCGATTACGTCCGCACCGGCCGCACCTGAAATCTCGCCCGGGCGAGATTCTCTCTTGGGTCGATTAGGGTACCAAAGGTCCCCATTTGTCGATGTACGCGTCCCGGCAGCTCCGATCCAGGGTGATGCGCTGCCGGGGAACGTCTGAAACCTCGCCGTGGCCACACCCTCGCTGCTCATTGTCAGACTTACGCTTTTCCGAAGACACAGCACAATCGAAACCAGTCCCAGAACGCCTCGCGATGATACGGACGGGCGCCCTTGAATGCCAATGGACCGCAGCACACCCTGGCTCCTCGCCCACTTCTATGAACTTGGACGTAGGATACGCGTCCCCTGAAAAAATCAGTACGTCTACCGTTATGGGCTCGGTAACTTTCCGGAATCCTTCGAAATCGATGCCTCCACTGTTTCCGGAAATCCCGAACGTTTGCGAGGTCGTTTCGAACTCCACGTCGGGCGGAAAGTCAGAAATGGTAACCGTATAGGTCCCTGGGAAGTTCTCGTCGAAGACGTAGTGACCCCCTGTTCCTGTTGTCTGGATCTCGGGCGACGACATCGACTCGGAGGTCAGTGTCACGGTGATGTTCCTTGCCCCGACATTGTCTATCCTCACGAAGCCGCCAACGGCTCCGAGCACGCCCAGGATATCGTTCGGACCGAACATCTCTTCATGTTTTTCGCAGTCCGCGGCAATGAGTGTAAGCACGATCAAGATCCCAAAAAGGAACTTTTTCATACACGCCATCATCGTCTCCTTTTCCCCGAGCTGAGAGCTTCTCGCGGAACGAGGCTTCGACCGCCACAGGCGAACGTGAGCGCCTATTGGTCTGTTATGGTCAGTGCCACGGTTACCGGGCACCGCTTTAGGTTTGTTTATTAGATTTTTACCAGTATACGGAACCGGTTCGGGTTTTGCAATAGAGTTTGAGCCGAAACAACCGAACTTTGCCCGGGCGAGATTTTCGCCCGGGCAAAATTATCGCGGGACGGAGGTTTAATTCGACTCGAGGTGCTCCCTACCCTGGGCGATGATGGGTAGGACGTCGTTCTTCCCCACGAACTCGTAGACCGTTAGGCCCTGTCGCAGCAGAGCGACTTCGCCCTTCATCGTTTTCAACTTTGTCATCAATTTGTCGGCATTCGCTTGGTCCGGCGTGCTGATGACGTTGAGCTGAACCCTTTTTCCGTTCACGTCATAGAGGGTGTTTCGAAGACTACTGAGGCTCACACCGAGCTTCTGAGCGATTTGCTTGGTCTGATCCACAGGGGCATCAAAGTCTGAGACAACTTTCCAGTCAGCGGGCATTTCCGGAGCCGGTGGCGCTTTGGAGATTGTTTCGCTGCCATTGGCAGAACATGCCGCGAAGCAAACGAGAATCCCTAATGCGGCCAACCACAACATTTCGGTTCTTTTGTACACAGCGGACCTCTCTTTCCTGTTTAGGACGATGGCTTCTGGTCGGCGAACGAGTGTCGGAGTTGAGCGACATACGCCTTCCCATGACGGGCCGCGAGACCTAGCCCCACGAGCACAGAAAGCACCATGGGGAGGGTGGCGCTCACGTGATAGAAGCCGATGGTGACAAGCAGAATGACGGCACCGATGCCGGCAACTGCAAGGGCCCGCCGCTGCTCGAGGCGAGCGTCTCCGCGTCGTGACAACCAGATGCCGGTCCAGAAAAGTCCGATGCCCAACAGGTTTACGAGCTGTCCGGTGAACGCTCCCCCGGCGGACGCGTAAGGCACGGAGAACCATGCATCATGGTCCGATTGGTTGGCGTAGAGTTTCTCGAAAGCGTAGTGCACACCGGACGTCGGAACGGTGATACGGAGCGGCTCCAGAGCTTGCTGCGCGCCAGCCGCGTCCCCGAGCTTGGCGAACTCGGCCTCGAGCTCGCTCGCGGAGACCGGCGCTCCGACTCTCACGATATCCATGTTCGTTGAAGGAGCTCCATAGCGCATCTCAGCCGGCAGAAAGGCGTCCCAGCGGGATTCGGTCACCAGGATGTCCGGGCGCGGTAGGGCGGCGGCGACTTTACCGAGGCGACGGATCCCATCGCCCTCGGTGGCGTAGACGATCTGGACCGGGAAGCCTCGGGTCGAGTTGAGGATCTTGATGAGAACGCTCGAGGTCTCCTCTTCGTCGTCACCGTCGGAACGAGCCGGGTTCTCCTGTTTTCCATTCACGAAGACCGACCAGATCTGTGATCCTTCCGGAAGCTGCACACGCAGGAACTGCTTGCGGCTGTTTCGCACGACGAAGTTTGCCGTTGTAACGAAAAGGCCGTCCCGTGTAAAAAGCGTTCGGTAATCGGCGCGATCGATGACCGCTTCCTGCGTACCCAGCACGCGATGGCGAGTCACGTTGAGTGCCAAGCGGTGCGGTGGATCGGCATGGACGTACTTGTAGGCCAAGAGGATAGGGTTGGTGGTTCGCAGAACAAGCTGCTGAGGAAGCTCTTTGATATCGAGCGCGGAGAGTTGCTCGGTTGCGGCCGGCTGGACCTCCACTGCACTCAAGGCCTCGACAGCGATGCGGCCTTGCTCCACTTCGGCGCCCCGAACCGTCAACGTCGGGACCTCGACTTCGGACGCATCATCGACCAGGATACGTTCGTAAGTAAGCTCGATACGGAATTGCCCTTCCATTTCTTGCGTGAACTCGATGCTGACGAGCTGCGCGTCGTCTTGCGGATTGACCGCGTAGGTGCGTAGCGACGGGGCGGTGAGACTCAAGAGGTTGATCCCCTCGGGAAGCTCGAGCTCGAGCGTGCTGACTCGACCCGACTTCAAGTGAATCTCCAAACTCGCCGCCCCCGTCAAGGTCACCTCACCGAGAGAGATCAGCGTGTCGACCTGAGCATCGAATTTACCTTGCACCACTTCCGGGGTCGACGTTTCGACCATGACCCGAGGGAGCGCATCGGCGTACTTGAACGTGTGGGCGATGGTCATCGTCACCTCGTCGCGGACGAAAGCAGGAAGTTGATTTTCGCCCACCCGCGTCGCTTGGGTCTCGTCCGGCTCGCCCACTGGACTCAAGGCGAGGTCGTGACTGGCGAGAAGTGCCAGCATCCCCTTTTGGCGTTGCACACCCGCAGCCAGGAAGAGTGGTGCCTGAATGCCGCCTTGCTCGGCACCGGGAGCCAAGGAGCGGTCGTAGAAAATGTCGAACAGAAGCTGTCCTTTCAATTGACGGTCGAGAAAAACTGTCACCGTCCTAGGCGCACCCCGTCGCGTAGAGGGTGCCAGTCGCCAGTCTGCCACCGCACCCGACTCTGCGCTGATGCGATTGATCTGAACGTCATCCGGCACCGCGAGCTCGATCACATGGGTCTCACCGCGATTGACCTCGTACTGCACGGTGAGCCTTCCGTTGAGCACGCCTTCTTCCGCATGAAGAACGTGATAGAGAGACGCGTTCGAGCGCACCTCGGCCCTGATGTTCTCCGGCACCGCCTCCGACCAGGAAAAAGACACGTGGCCGGTAAGGGGCACATGAACCGTGGCTACTGTCGCTCCATCTCGGATGCGGCTCCTAACGCTGGCGGCCGGCGTCACGCTGAGCTCCTTTTTTCCGGGAAGCGTTAGGTCCTGAAACTCACGCGAAGCGTGACGGGTACTTTAGGAACCTCGAGATTCACGCGCGGAGGGCCGTCCCCGCTGACCACCGGTACCTGAAACTCGACGACGACACTGTGTACGCCGCGCCCTTTGACCAGAGTCACGAAACGATCGCCTTTCACCAGAATCGGAGCGTCCTTCCCATCAACCTTCAGGTTGCTCATCGTCACGCTTTGCGGCAAAAGAGAAAGAGTCGCCGTCTCGTCGCTGAAGAGCTCGACGCTGAGTTTTCCTGACCAGTCCACGGCGTTCCCGACCAGACGGCCGGAATAGCTCGCTCGGCTGATGGTGTGTCCTGTCCGAGCGGGCGTCCGCCAGGAAATCTGCACGCCGGATGTCGTGGGGATCGTCGCACTGACTCTCGTGGTGTTGCCGCTTGGGGAGATTTGGACTCCCGCTGCGGGGATGAGAGCCACGTCGAGCCCAGTGCCGGGAAGACTCGCCGTCAACTGAGTGGCTGCCGCTTGGGGCAGGGGCACCGCCAAGGAGAAGCCGGCGTCGGAGCGCATCGCATCGACGCGGTACAAGAGGTTCATAGTGTAAGAACCCGATTTCTTGGTGCTCCACGCGAGTCCGTCGGGTGTCGCGAGCAACTGGATAGGGTTCCCTCCAATCGTGGCGGCTTCGACCGGAGTGCCGGCGGGTAGGACCGGTACGAGGACCCAATCGTCTTCCAAGACGTCGATCGTGAGGTCGACCCGGATCTGTCCGCTGACGCGAGGCTCAGTGGCCGCGACTTGAACGGAGACTCTTGCATTACCCAGCGCGTAGCTGGCGGGCGCCAGACGCGGTAGCCGCGACGGGTCGCGCGACTTCTCGAGCAATGCCTTGTAGACCTCGAGCGGAAGCTGAACCTGCCCGGTCTTGTCATCTTCCACTTGTACTGCTTCCGCTGCCAGGCCCAGTGAGGGAAAGAGCAGCAAGAAAGCCAGCAAGAGTGTTTGGGTCTTCATCGTCGTTACCTCGTGTCGTTAGTTGCCTGCGACAACCTCACGCTAGTTAATCGGCGGTTGGGGCTGTACCTTCAATCGAGCTGCATAACGCAGCGAGTCCGACAAATAATTCCGTGGTCCTGGCTGCTCCACCACCTGCGTGCCGAGGAGCGTCGTGTATTCGTTCAGCATCGCGATGTCGCGGGCTAGATCTCCATTTTGAAGTCCTGGGAGCTCCAGACGGAGTCCCGTCAACAAACCGTTAAACTCCGTCAAGAGGCGCGTGGCTTCGGCTTGATTCGCTTGAGCGAGCGCAACCCCCGCCTCCTCGAGAACCGCGGACAGGCGCTGGGCGAGTAAGTTCTTCAGCACGTTGTACTCGAGGGGTCCGGCTGCCTTTTGTTGGCGTTCGAGCGCGAGGCGAGCTCGCGACACTCCGTTTCGCAGGAAAGCTAGATCCTTGTACCGAACGGTCACATCGGCGATGGCCCCTGGCCCGGAAGCCACCACGTCGAGCACGATGGCATGTTCATCGCCGGCGTAGAAATTGGGAATCACGATCTGGATACCCTCTTCATCCTCGCCGCGATCGGCTTCGATGCCGAGGTTGCGCGACAGTCGGAGGTCGACACTTTGTTCGGCTTCTCGGACCTTTTGCGCCCGGACTTCGTCCAGCCGTTCCGAGCCAAGCACGTCTACCAACTTGACGCCGCGCGCCAATCGGATCCGCAAGCGAACGGCTCTCGCAACGACACGACTCGCGGCAGAAAGCTCCAGGTCGACCAGACCCGCCGCCTCCGAACCGAGCTCCAACAAGCGGCGGTTTCCCTGACCGGCAAGCGCCACGCGCTCGAGCTCGTTCGGGGTGACATTGCCTCCCACTCCCACGACGCTCAAGGGAATCCCAGCCACCGCACTCTGATGGGCGAGACCCGAGAGCGTCCCGGTCGCGTCGCCGAGGGACTGGCTCGTGACCAAAAGTACCAGGCTGCTGCCTAGAACAGCGGTAGGGTCGTCGTCTTGGTTGACGCTCTGGATCGCCTTCGCGGCAGCGCCGGCGAGTGTCAGCGTTGGGTCATCAAAAGGCGCGACAGACTCTGCAGGCCCGAAGAATCGGTTCCATGTAACGGCGATGGTCCCGTGACGAAAGTCGTCCGGTTCCAACACCAAGCCTCCGGGGCGGCCTGCGACGACGAGCCGGAATCGATCTCCGAGCTCCTTGGCCTCGTTGAGCGCCAGAAGTAAAGCGCGCATGCTCGCGGCTATGTCCACTGGAATCTCACCGCGCAAATCGAGAACGACTCCGACGTTCATCGCCGGACGGCGCCCGGCGTGCCGCTCGATGGCCTTGAGGCCAATCTGCACCAAGAAGCGATTCTCCCCGGAGAGTCCCCGCCGATCTGCGTGCAGGTAGACGGCCACTGCCGCATTGTCCGGGGAGTCAAAAGGCTGAGGCGTCGGCCGCACCGCGTTGTGAAGGCGAAGTGGTGTCGTTGTGTAGGACGCGAGAGCCGCAGGGTCATATTGCCGTAGACGTGCCTGGAGAAACCGCGTTGCGGGATCACCAGGTAGATAGGTATTGGCCCAGTAGCCCTTGGCGTCCTTGAACGTGAGGCCGTCGAGCGAAGCTCGTTCGGCGAGAAAGGCCAGCGCCGCTTCGCGGGGCACTGCACCACTCAGACCAAACTGGTCATCGCCTCCAACGCTTTGGCCAACGCCGACGGCTTCGCCAGACTTGAGTCGACTCTTCTTGCCGATGGATTCAGTGAGACTGGTCTCTCCGGTTGTCGTGACGATCTCGTCCTTAGAGTCAACCGAGCCCTTGGTGGGGGCGTTTTCAAACCCGCCCCGATAGTAGGATCGCGAGCGGCGGTCAGCGAATTCGACGCGTCCGCCTGCGACGCCCGCAATATCGGAATCGCGCTTGTCAAAGAACTCTCGTTCCTCATCGGAGGTGTCGGAATACCGTTCGCCCGACGCTCTCGGCGGCTGTGTATCGCTCGGCTTCAGAGCCAGAGTTGGGACCGAGCTCGAGGGTTTCTTGTTCAACTTCTGTTCTTTAAACGACGGTCGAGGTGGCTGGGTGGCTGGAAGACTCTTGAGCGCATCAACTCTCGCCTCACCGCGCCCGCCTTCGCGATGAGCCTCTTGCTCGGTCGGGGAGAAGTGTCGTGCCGCAAGACGCTTTCTCTCTTGATCGTCTTTCTCTTGGCGGTTCCGTTGGACCATGTTCGCAACTTCCGGTTCTCTCGAATAACTAGATCGCCCCCTAGTAAGCAAGCTCATCATAGAAGCCATCGCTACTCCCGCAACGACCGCAGCAGCAGCGACGCCGGCCCATCGAACCCGGCCAGAGGAATGAGCTCGTTCCGGTCTCGTCGGGGTTACGCTTACGTCGCCGCTCTCGCGAAGCTCCGGCCTCGCGAGAAGTTTCTCGACGACATCACTAGGGGCGTCGACCACGGGCATTTCCCGCAAGCTGTCGTTCAGCTCGCTAAGCGTCTCGAGGAAGGAAAAGCACTCGGTGCATTCCTTGAGATGCTGCTGTGCTCCCTCGTTCTCACGGACGGCCTGCGGCCCCTCGGCAGCGAGCATGTCCTGCAATTCTTTGCAGATGGATTTCATGAGGATTCCCTTTGCAAGACGGCATTGCGCCGCGCCAACTTGTCGACGAGCGTGAGGCGAGCGCGCCTCAAGTGGGTCTTGACTGTGTTGAGTGGCAGTTCCAGCGCGGCGGCGATATCTTTTTGCGCCAAGTTCTCGATACACGCGAGCACGAGGACCTCACGCTGCATGAGAGGAAGTTTACGGATCTCTTCCTCGAGCCACGTCGCCATTTGCCTTGCAACGGCCACGCGTTCTCCGTCGGGCGCCGGATCCGGAACCTCTCGCCGTGACTCCATGAAAACAAGCTCTTTGACTCGCTGCTTGCGGTGATGCGTTCGCACGGTGTTGGCCACGATCGTGAAAAGCCACGGATGGAGAGGACGCTCGCTCTGAAATTGCCCTGCCGCACGATGCACCTTGATGAAAATGTCTTGGAACACGTCGTCTCGATCCGATTCCCCGACCCCACACCGAACGAGGTACGAGTAAACGGGCGCTCGGTACCTGGCTACGAGTTTTGGGAAGGCGGAGGCATCGCCATCACGGTGGCGTAGGAGGAGCTCTCGCTCGTCCGATAGGCCGCGCTCGCTCCGCGCCGCCGCGTTCGCTTCCTGGATCATCGCCTCACCATAGGTCTCGACAGTCTCAACAGGCTCAACGGGCCCCCGCATATCTACTGAGGCATACAAACCAAAGCCGGAAAGGTTTCAGGAAAAACTGGGTTTTTCGGGATTTCTTCTATGGTAACACGTTACCGGAGAGGGCTATAGGCTTGTAAGGTATTGAAGAACAACGCCTTATAAAGAATCGTACCGGCTTCGCTTTGAACGCCGGATTTATCCACCAGCGAATTGGGGACCTAACACGGAGTCAAGCAGGCTTAGGAGCTCCCGGCTGCTGCCTACATAGAGGACGATGACCTTGCCGAATTTGTAGAAGTGCGGAGTGGAAACCCAATTGATGATCGTCGTACCCACTGAGGAACCGTCCGGTGAGACACGAGCTCCTTCTCCCTGAGCCGCCGCCGCGTTCTCATACTCGAGCGTAACGTTTCTCGACGAGGCTGAACGCCAAGCGCTATCCACACCCGACAGTCAAGCGTGTCCGGCGACTTCTTTTCCGTCCGGACGAAGGACGTGGCCCTGCAAGAATGAAGATCGTTGAGAAAAATAATTCATTTTTGGCTTGACAGCCTTTTCGAAGCGACATTAAAAACATGGGAGGTCCGATCTGGAGTGGGTCTGTACGCGCGATAAAGAAACCACAGTCACTCGCGTTTGCTTTGATAGACGTCGAAAGTGTCTCGCTGCGTGCGCGTGCAACACGGGCGTGCACAGAGCGTCGAAAAAGTCCATGCTATAAATGGCGTATGAACAAAAAAGACGAATTGAAATCGCTTTCCCGACTATCGGATGACGAGCTTCTTGTTCGACTGTCGAAGGTTTTGAAACAGTCGCGGCGTGTCGAGTCGGTTCTCGTTGCCCATATCGCCGAAGTCGATGCACGCCGACTGTTTGCCCGTGAAGCATCGTCATCGATGTTTCAGTATTGCGTCGACGTGTTGCACTTGTCCGAGGCAGAAGCCTACCTACGGATAGCCGCCGCACGTGCATCGCGCCGATATCCGGCGCTGCTGACGATGCTCGACGATGGGCGTCTTCACTTGAGTGGCATTGCGGTGCTGGCGCCGCATCTTACCGACGCCAATTGCGAGGAGCTCTTGGCTCGAGCAACCCACAAGACCAAGCGCGAGCTCCTGCTGCTGGTGGCGGAGATTGAGCCGAAACCGGATGTCTTACCCTCCATCCGGAAGCTTCCGCAGCGGCGTCCGAAACCGGCAAACGAACACCGTACGTCAGGCGCCGAGAGTGCCCCGTCCGGCCCGTCTGGAAAAAGTAGTCCAGCCCCTGAACCCGAGCCCGCCCCGGCTCCCGAAACGGCTGACAAGCCGCCGGTCGTCGAGCCGCTGGCGCCTGCGCGCTACAGAGTGCAGTTCCCCGCGAGTGCCGAGCTTCACGACAAGCTCCAACGGCTCGCGGCGCTCATGCCGGGTGCCGACCTCGCTTCCATGATCGAAGCGTCGGTGACGGAGAAACTCGAACGGCTCGAGGCCAAGCGCCTCGGCAAAGTCAAAAATCCGAGAAAGAGCCTCGAAAACGCTGACACGTCGCCGGGAGCGCGCGGAATCCCCGCTCCGGTGAAGCGTTTCGTGTGGGCGCGCGATCAGGCTCAGTGCACGTTTGAGAGCAGCAATGGTAGACGATGTCCTGAGCGCCTAGGGCTGCAGTTCCATCACCACGATCCCTACGGGCTCGGCGGCGATCGAAGTGCCGACAATGTCAGACTCTTGTGTCGTCCTCACAATCTCTACATGGCGGAGATGGACTACGGCAAAGACAAAATGGAGGAGTACCGGCGTTCCGCCGACCGGGTCGGTGAACCGAAGCCGTCGTTTCCACTCTTTCCGGACAGAGCTCAAGAAACGCCGCCCCTTCGTGCTGCCCTGCAACTCGCAACGAAGGAAGGAAGCCATCATCTCGTCGGGACGAGGCGCTCCAGCTCCCCGAACCAGTTGAGGACGACGTTGATTTGCGTGGGTCCCGAGCTCTCTTCGGCTCGAACCATCAGAAACCTGCCATCCGGCGCTACGTCGTAGCCGGTGGCGGGGTTTCCAGTCGACAAGCCCGATCGGTAACGAGGTCCCTCAAACAGCAAAATGGGTTTCCCTGGCGCAAGCTGCGGCTCCGTCGCGATGGCGACCGCCATCATCTTGTCGACAATCCGGTAGAAGAGCTCCCCGCCGTCGCGGGACCACATGGGCTCCGCGCCGCCCCCGGTCGATATCTGTAGCTTGCCTCCGGGGTCGGGAAAGGCAGTGACGTAGACTTCTTCTCGACCGGACTCGTTGGAGACATAAGCCAGCCAGCGATCGTCGGGTGAGAGCATCCCGGTGTGCTCGTCGAAAGGCGTCTCAAGGAGCATCTCCGGCTCCCGTTCCTCCTCTAGGCGCACCATCCCGATGTCGCGGCCCGTTGTGTCACTATGTTGTCTGAAGACGATCGTCTTCCCATCCGATGAGATCGATGTGGGTATCCGGTAGGCCCCCGTCGTCAGTTGCTCGGCGGTGCCGCTTCCGTTCGCGGCCTTTGAGAAGATATGAAAGTTGTCCTCCCGATTAGAGGCAAAGATGACCCGCTCACCGTCTGGCGACCAGAGGGGCCTCAAATTGAGGCCCTGTCCGAAGGTCAGTCGGGTCAACGTGCCGCGCCCCAGCTCCAGCAGCCAGGTGTCATAGCCGTTGGCATCCAAGATAGCGACGGCGAGACGCTGGCCGTCCGGTGAGAGGCGAGGATCCAAATACGTCCACAAAGCTTCCGCCGCAGGTAGCTCCACTCCTTGCCGATCGACCCAGACCAGCTTGCTCCCGCCCCCAGCACCGACGCCCGACACATAGGCAAGCGATCCATCGTCGGCCACCGCGAATTGCGCCTCACCTACGCCGGAGCGTCGAATACCTTCGATGACAGGACTGGGCTCTCCGGTCGGCTCGATGCGGTCGGCATCAAATGGCATGGCAAAGAGTGTGGCCCCGCGGGCAAAGAGCAAGTGGCCCGAGGAAGCGTAGCGCGGATAGGCGCCGCCCCGGTGCAAGACTTTCCTTTCGCCCGTCTCGAGGAGAACCGCTTCGAGGATCCCGTCGTCGAACGTCCCGCCTTGCGGCCTCATGAAAAGCACAGCCTTCCCATTCGGGAGAAACCACGGCCAGCGGTGGGTGAGCTCGCCTTCGTTCAACTGCGTGAGCTCTACCGGAGTCCCGCCGGAAGCAGGCACGCGGTAGAGCCCGGTCGTGCCTGTCGGGGTATAGACGATCGTATCGTCGGGTCCCCAGGTGCCGCCGCGGAGGCTCGACGCCTCTGCAATGGTGAGCACCGCACCACCACCGACCGACACTTTCTTCATAACACCGGCAGCGAAAAACGCCAGCCAGCGACCGTCGGGCGAAAAGAAAGGCAAGTAGGCGCCTTCCGTGTCGCTGAGCGGTGTGGCTTCCAGGTTGTCGAGCGTCCGGATGTAAAGCTGAGTATTCACACCGGGCATCTGGCCAACGAAGGCCAGCATCTGACCGTCTGGAGAAAGCACCGGCGTCCCGCCCACTCCCGTGTATAGTTGACTGTCGCCCGCCCCGAAATTCAACGAAAACCGCACCGGCGGATCAGGAGTGCTTCCGGATGGCCACAAGATCCACAGTGTCGCGGCGAAGGCGACGGCGAAGAAACCTGCCAGAGCCCACGCGAGCCTGGGAGCCGGTGCCTTGACCGCCTCGTGTGCCTCGGTCGGCTCGCCGAGGATTTCCTGAATCTCGACGCGAACGTCCCCGATAGATTGGCGACGGTCTTTGCGATCTTTCCTGAGACACCGGCGCAGGAGGTTCTGGATCCGCGGGTCGACATCTGAAACCGCCTTCCAATCAGGCTCCGTCTTGAGAATGCTCGCCAGAACGTCCGAGACGTCATCGCCGCCGAACGCCTTCCGTCCCGTCAACATCTCGTAGAGCACGATACCGAAGGAGAAGATGTCGCTGCGTTTATCAACCGCTTTGCCTTTCGCCTGCTCCGGGCTCATGTAAGCCGCGGTGCCCAGAATCACACCCGCCCGCGTCGCATCCCGGCTGAGTGTCGGAGAAAAAGAGGAATCACTGTCGCTCGTTTCTTCCGTGAAGGCCTTGGCCAGTCCGAAGTCCAGCACCTTCACTTGACCTTCGGGATTGACCTTGATGTTCGCGGGCTTCAGGTCGCGATGGATGATTCCTTTTTCGTGAGCCGCCTCCACCGCTTCCGCAATCTGTTGGCAAAGCGGAAGCGACTCATCGACGGCAATGGGCCCACGGGCAATCCGCTCGGCGAGAGTCTCACCCTCCACGAGCTCCATGGCCAAGAAGGGCTTGCCTTCGGCCTCCTCGACTCCATAGAGCGTGGCGATACCAGGATGATTAAGCGCTGCAAGGAGCTTTGCTTCTCGCTGGAAACGAGCCAGTTTTTCCGGATGTTGCGTGAACTCCTCGGGAAGGACTTTGATCGCGACCTCACGACCGAGCTTGCTGTCCCTGGCGCGATAGACCTCGGCCATGCCCCCGGCCCCGAGGGGTGAGAGGATCTCGTAGGGGCCTAACTTGGTGCCAGCTTCGAGTGCCATCAGTCTCTTGCCCTCACCCGGCGTCTGACGTCGTCGATAGCAGCACGGAATCCGTTGACGCCCGACTTCTCCCAAAGGGAGAGGGATAACGGAAGGAAGCCATCATCTTGTCGGGACGAGGCGCTTCAGCTCCCCGAACCAATTGAGGACGACATTGATTTGCATGGCGGCCGCCGAGCTCTCTTCGGCTCGAACCATCAGAAACCGGCCATCCCGCGCTACGTCGTAGCCGGTGCCGGGATTTCCACCTGGAACGACCGATAGATCGCCTCCCTCGAAGAGCAAAGTGGGGCTCCCCGGAGCAAACTGCGGCTCCGTGGAGATGGCGACCGCCATCATCTTGTCGCCAATCCGGTAGAAGATCTCCCCGCCGTCGCGGGACCACAAGGGCTCCGTGCCACCCTCGGTCGATATCTGCACCTTGCCACCGGGGCCGGGGAAAGGCCTCAAGAAGATCTCTTCTCGACCGGAATCGTTGGAGACATAAGCCAGCCAGCGATCGTTGGGTGAGAGCATCCCGGTGTGCTCTTCGAAGGAGGTTTGAAGAAGCATCTCCGGCTCGCTCTCACCCTCCAGGCGCACCATCCCGATGTCTCGGCCTGTGGTTTCACTATTTTGTCTGAAGACGATCGTCTTCCCATCCGATGAGATCGATGTGGGTATGCGATAGGCCCCCGTCGTCAGTTGCTCGGCGGTGCCGCTTCCGTCCGCGGGCTTGGAGAAGATATTGAAGTTCACGCCCCCACCCCGGTTCGATCCGAAGATGACCCGCTCACCGCCTGGAGACCAGAGGGGCCTTGCATTCTGTCCACCGAATGTCAGTCGGGTCAAGGTGCCGCGCCCCAGCTCGAGCAACCAGATGTCATAGGCGTTCGATTCTTGGATAAAAACGGCGAGGCGCTTGCCGTCTGGTGAGAGGCGAGGGTCTATATACTGCTGCAAAGTTCCCGCCGCAGGCTGCTCGACTCCTTGACGATCGACCCAGACCAGTTTCCTCTCCACCGCAGCACCCAGGCCATAGACGAGCGTTCCATCGTCGGCCACCGCGAAGAGCGCCCTACCGTCACCGGGGTCGGCTCCAACGCCTTCGATGACAGGACTGGGCTCTCCGGTCGGTTCGATGCGGTCGGCATCAAATGGCATGGCAAAGAGTGTGGCCTCGCGGGCATAGAGCAGGTGACCCGAGGAAGCGTAGCGCGGATAGGTCCCACCCCGGTGCACGACTTTCCTTTCGCCCGTCTCGAGGAGAACCGCTTCGAGGGTCGCGTCGTTGAACGACCCGCCCGTTCGCACGACGAAAAGCACCGCCTCCCCGTTCGGTAGAAACCACGGCCAGTGGTGGCTGGACTCACCTTCGCTCAACGTCGTGAGTTCGACCGGAGCCCCGCCGGAAGCGGGCACACGATAGAGCCCGGTTCTACTGGCATAAACGATCGTATCGTCGGGTCCCCAGGTGCCGCCGTGGGTGTTCTGCGCATCGGCAATGGTAAGCGCCGCGCCACCAACGACCGACACCTTCTTCAGAGCATCGGAAGTGAAGAACGCCAGCCACCGACCATCGGGCGAGAAGAAAGAGACGCGGGCGTTTTCGGTGCCGCTGAGCGGTGTGGGTTCCAGGCTGTCGAGGGACCGGATGTAGAGCTGTCTATTTCCACCGGGCATCTGGCCCACGAAGGCCAGCATCTTCCCGTCCGAAGAAAGCGTCGGCGCCCCGCCCGGTCCCGTCCATAGTTGAACATCGTCGGCACCGAGGTTCACGGAAAAACGCACCGGTGGTTCAGGCGCGCTTGCGGTCGGCCACAACGCCCAGAGTGTTGCCAACAATGTGATGGTGAGGACACCGGCAATGCCCTGCCAAAGCATGTTGGCTCGAGGCTTCGCTCTCTCGGACGGCGCGACAACATCGGGCTCGGCGAGGATTTCTTGAATCTCGACACGGACGTCTCCGATCGCTTGGAGGCGGTTTTTGCGATCTTTCCTGAGGCATCGGCGCAAGAGGTTCTGGACCCGCGGGTCGAGATCAGAAACCGCGGTCCAATCGGGCTCCATTTTGATGATGCTCGCCAGAACGTCCGAGACCTCATCCCCGCCGAACGCCTTCCGTCCCGTCAACATCTCGTAGAGCACGATACCGAAGGAGAAGATGTCGCTGCGTTTATCAACCGCTTTGCCTTTCGCCTGCTCCGGGCTCATGTAAGCCGCGGTGCCCAGAATCACACCCGCTCGCGTCGAGTCTCGGCTCAGTGTCGGAGAGAAGGACGAATCACTGTCGGGCGTTTCTTCCGTGAAGGCCTTGGCCAGTCCGAAGTCGAGTACCTTCACTTGGCCTTCGGGATTGACCTTGATGTTGGCGGGCTTGAGGTCGCGATGGATGACGCCCTTTTCGTGCGCGGCCTCCAGTGCCTCAGCTATTTGTTGAGAGAGCGTCATCGCCTCATCGACGGGGAGTGGCCCGCGGGCAATCCGCTCGGCGAGCGTTTCCCCATCGACAAGCTCCATGACCAAGAACGGCTTGGTTTCGAACTCCTCGACTCCATAGAGCGTGGCTATCCCAGGATGATTCAGCGCGGCCAGGAGCCTCGCCTCTCGCTCGAATCGGGCTAGCCGTTCTTCGTTCTGCGTGAACTCTTCGGGTAGGACTTTGATCGCGACGTCACGACCGAGTTTGGTGTCTCGAGCGCTGTAGACTTCGCCCATTCCCCCCGCACCAATAGGTGCGAGGATCTCGTAGAGACCGAGACGCTGACCCGCGCTAAGAGCCATGGCCCCTCACCCTACCCTCTCCCAGAGGGAGAGGGAATAAAGGAAGGAAGCCAGCATCATTGTGGTGAAAATAGCCCTTCACACGCTCTGAAGTCAATGGGAGACGAACCTTGCCCGGCCGAGGACAAGACGAGGATGAGCTTTGCGGGAGGAGTCTCGTCGGCCCGGCCATTCGTCCTCCCCGTCTCGTTAGTCGGCTGTTTCCAGCGTCGAGGTGTCGAGTAGCTGAGCGCCATGGAGGACGCGCACGACCCAGACCGTGGTGCCTTCAATCCGAAAGATGGTGCGGTAGGGACCCGAGACGATGTGGCGGTATTCAACGCCGATGTCGTCTGCCTCCGGAACCACGGGGCAGCGCTTGGGAAGCTGAGATAGCGTCCTGATTTGACGTTCAAACTCAGCGAACCACTGCGCAGCTCTGACCGGTGAATCCCGCTCGATGTAATCATAGATACCGAGTGCATCCCGCTCAGCAGAGCGGGCGATCTCAACTCGGTATCTTTTTGGCACGCTTGACTTCCTTCAGGAACGCGCTTGCCGAGCGTGTACGCCCTCGCCGGATGTCCTCCTCGCCCTCGGCCAGAAGCCCAACGAGATTCAGGGCCTTCAACTTTCGCTCGAAGGTTTCCACATCGATCAAGACAGCATCTGGCTTTCCGTTGACTGTAACGACTACGGGTCGGCCCGTCTCCCGTATCTGCTCGAGCACCGCCCGCAGGTTCTTCTTCAGCTCCGAGACGGTCTTGACGTCCTCGGTTAAGCTAAATGCCACGACGCCCCCCTTTTTTAGTATTCAATTTAGTATATTAAAGAGTACCTTTTGGAGTCCCCGGATGTCAAATCCCTGCCCCCGAGTACTTTTCAGGTACTTTCTCGCCTGATAGGACCGGCCTCAGCCGGTGGCTTGGCTTGCCCGGGCGAGATTTTCTCGAGCGGTTGCCTCAAAGGCCTAGGGTCGGGTACGATGCCGCCCTCGCTCCCCCAAAGCGAGAAAGCACCGGACGCACCCTCCCAACCAGCCGTCCTGGATTCATTAATGATAACCAAAGGACGAAATCATGAGACTCATCATCGCGGGTATCGCGATCCTCCTATGGGGGGCCGCCGCCCAGGCTGACGAAAGGCAAGAGAAAGAAGAAGATACAGACGCTGAATCGGAAGAAGTCGAGCTCGTTTTGAGTGCGGAGCATCCTTGTCTGGCGGTCAAAGATTGTGGCGGACCGATCCTTCTAGAGATTCCTGAAAAGGACACCCGCAAGCAAGCGGAACCGATGCCGGGGTTTTTTGCCTCGTTAATGGTGACCTCGTTCGCCGACTTCGCCAGCACCGAAATCGCTCTCAGAAACGGGGCCGAAGAGGCGAATCCGCTAAGTCGAGCTCGTTTTGAGTGCGGAGCATCCTTGTCTGGCGGTCAAAGATTGTGGCGGACCGATCCTTCTAGAGATTCCTGAAAAGGACACCCGCAAGCAAGCGGAACCGATGCCGGGGTTTTTTGCCTCGTTAATGGTGACCTCGTTCGCCGACTTCGCCAGCACCGAAATCGCTCTCAGAAACGGGGCCGAAGAGGCGAATCCGCTAATGCAGAATCTACGAATCGCCGCCAGCGTCGCCGCCCCTCTCGCCGTCTACTTGGGAAGAAGCTGGGCCCGAAGACGCGGATCGCGTTGTACATTGGAGTGTCGGTAGGCTGGGCGTACGTGGCTATGCACAACGTCAATCAGTAGCCGGCGCATTGAAAACGGGCGGACGGACCGGGGTTGGATCCGTCTGGACGAGATTGTCTCGAGGGGTCAGTCCTCCGCCAACCAGCAGCGGGCTTGGTGGGATTCCGAAATCTGAAACATCGGTGGTTCTTCCTCCCGGCATCGCGCTTCGACGTATGGGCAGCGGTTGGCGAAGCGGCAACCGGACTCCGGACGACTGAGCTCAGTTAGTTCTCCTTGAACAGCCGCGCCGTCGAGGTCTGCCGCCGCGAGCAGTGCTTGGGTGTAAGGATGGGCCGCCATCGAGAAGATCTCTTCGGTGGGAGCGCTCTCCACGACTTGCCCGAGGTACATCACCAAGACTCGGTGCGCCAAGAAGCGAACGACGCCAAGGTCGTGTGAAACGAAAAGATAGGCGAGTCCTTTCTTCTCCTGTAGCTCGATCAACAGATTCACGATCTGGCCACGGACCGAGAGGTCGAGTGCCGAGGTGGGCTCGTCCAAGAAGATAAACTCCGGATCGGTGGCCAACGCCCGAGCGATGCTGACACGTTGAAGCTGACCGCCGCTCATCTCGGTTCTTCGTCGGTTCGAGAACCTTTGGTCGAGACCGACTTGACTCAAGAGATCTCCGATTCGCTCGTTTCTCTCCGACGCGGGGTAATGTCGCAAGGAGTCTCGTAGCGTCCCTTCAACCGAGTAGACCGGATTTATCGATCCGAGCGGATTCTGGAAGACGATCTGCATGCGTCGCCTGAAGGGACGGAGGGCGCTGGTCCCAAGCTTTTGGATCTCGACACCGTCGAAATCGATCCGCCCTTCGTCTGGTTCCACGAGACGAACCAAGCACCGCCCCACTGTCGATTTGCCGCACCCACTTTCACCGACGAGGCCCAGCGTTTCGCCGCGTTCGATTTGGAAAGACGCCCCATCGACCGCAGTCACGCTATCGCGCCCGGCGAGAAAACCGTAGCGTCGAAAACGCTTGGTCAAACCGTCAACGTCGATGAGCATGGTCTAGATCGTTTTCTCTCGGTAAAGAAGACACCGCACCCATTGACCGATGTGAATCTCGTATGGCAACGGTTCGTACGAACGGCACTCGTCCATCACGTCCGGGCAGCGATTCGCAAAGGCACATCCCGCGATCGGATTGCGGAGATCCGGGACACTACCTGGAACGAACGCCATGCGATCCGCTTTAGGATTTAAGCAGGATAGGAGCGCCCTGGTGTAAGGATGGGCGGGACCGCCAAGGACCTGATCGCGGGATCCGAACTCTACGACTTGACCGGCGTACATCACCGCCAAGAAATCGCAGGCCTTTCGAATGAGGCCCATGTCGTGGGAGATCAAAAGCACCGTGGTTTCAGCCTCTCGTACTCGTTCCAACAATTTGGCGAGCACCTGTTGCTGTACGGTTACGTCCAAACCCGAGGTGGGCTCGTCGGCGATAAGAACACGGGGCGAGCAAATCAGAGCCATCGCATTCATGACGCGCTGACACTGTCCGCCGGAGAGCTGGTGAGGAAAAGCGTCGAGTTGTTCTTCGGCATCGGAGAGCCCCACGTCCCGCAGCATCTTAGTGGCCGATTCGAGCGCTACCTCCGCGTTGCTCCCATGGTGCCGTTGGTGAAGGCGTGCGATCTGTCTTCCAATCGGGATGAGAGGATGGAGCGCTTCTTTGGCGTTTTGGAAAATGATGGCGAGCTCTCGTCCTCGGACGCCTTCCCAATCGTCTTCGGTGAGCGTCAGCAAGTCACGACCGTCCAGGCGAATCCTTCCGGAAACGATTCGTGCGTTTCCCGGGAGAAGCCCCATGGCGGCGAGCGCCGTCATGCTCTTGCCGGATCCAGTTTCTCCGACGAGGCCCGTCACCTTTCCGGGAGCGAGCTCGAGATCGACACCCCGCAGCACCTGAACGGGATGACTCCCCTCGCCGAGTTGCACGCGTAGCTCCCGGACTCGAAGGCTCATGCTTCCCTATCCACCACGGCGTGAATGCGATCGCCCATGAGCTGAAAGGCGTAGACCCCAATCACAATAGCAATGCCGGGAAAGAACGAGACCCACCATTGGCCGGTCACGATGTAATTGGCACCCTGCTGCACCATCAGTCCCCACTCGGGCTCCGGAACCTTCACTCCAAGGCCGAGGAAAGAAAGGCCGGCGATGATCTGGATGGACCAGGCGCAGTTGATGGAGAACTGAGCCATTACCGGGCCGACGGTGTTAGGCAGGATGTGGCGAAAAACGATGGCCAGAGTTCCGTGCCCTGCGGCCCTCGCGGCTTCGACGAACTCGGCAGATCGCATCGGCATCACCACGCTACGCACAATCTTTACGTAAACCGGTATGTTGATGATGGCAATGACTACGACCAAGTTTGTCAGGGTCACGCCGAGGGCAGTTAGGACAGCCATGGCAAAGAGTACAACCGGAAACGATTGGATGATCTCGGTTATCCTCTGAAGTAAGTTGTCTGACCAACCTCCTAGATAGCCGCTCAGCGCCCCGAGGATGGACCCGAACCCCATCGCCAGACCGGCGGCAGAAAACGCAAGGAGGAGATCCGTCCGAGCTCCGTAAAGAATGCGGGTGAAGATATCCATCCCGAACCCATCGGTCCCAAACCAGTTCTGGGCGGATGGCGGGAGCAAACGCTTCGACGAGTCGAGACCGACGGGGTCGTGGCTCATCAAGAGTGGACCGAAGATCGCCAACAAGAACAAGAAGATCAAAAGCCACACCGAGCGGGATGCAAGAAGCTGGCGCACTAGGTTCGCGTCCTGGGATCGATGAGCAGCTGCAACAGATCGAGACCCACATAGAGGGTGACGTAGATGAGCGCGCTGACCAAGACCACGCCTTGAACTGCGGCGTAGTCACTCGCGTTCATAGCCTGCAGAGCGTAAAGCCCCATGCCCGGCCAAGAGAAAACGCTTTCCACCAGAACCGTTCCACCGAGCAGGAACCCGAAGGAGATGCCGACGATATTGAGAACCGGCAAAAAACCCAGCCAAAAGGCACGAAAGATCCACTCACGACGCGGAAGTCCCAGCGCGCGGGAAGCGAGTATCGGTTGAGAGTCCAGAGCGGCTCTCAGGCTGACGCGGATCTGGTTCAAGATGGGAGCCTGCACCGCGAGCGCTAGCGTGAGGCTTGGGAGAATCAACGCTCGAGCCGCCAACCAGAAAAGCGAGAGATCCCCCGCTACCAAAGTGTCGATGAGTAAGAGACCGGTGAAACGAGGCGGCATCGTCGCCAGAGGCAATCGACCCATCGGCGGCGGGAAGAGTTGGAGCCTGAAGAAGAACACGTAGATCAACATCAACCCCAGCCAAAACTGAGGCACCGCCACGCCGCCGGTGGAGACGAAACGAGCAAAGCGATTCCATCGCGTCCCTGGTTTGAGGGCCGCCAGAGATCCAAGTGGAAAGGCAATCAGCAGAGCCAGAACGAACGAAACCAGGGCGAGCTCGAGCGTGGCGGGAAAGCGCTCATAGATATCGGTGGTGACCGGATTGGATGTCGTCCAGGCATCCCCCAAGTCACCTCGCAGTAGACCTCCCATATAGATGAAGTACTGTTCGACGATCGGCCGGTCGAATCCGTATTGGGCCATCGCTTCTTGGATTGTCGCCTCATCGGCACGATTCCCCACGATGAGATAGACGGGATTGCCAGGAAGCAGTCGGGCGACGACGAAGGTGACCAGCGTGACGCCCCAGACGACGACGAGCGCGAGGGCCAACCGCCGCAAAGCTTGCTGTACGAGTCTCATCCTATGCGCCTTCTTGAACGTCGACACGTCTTCGGGGATCGAGTACGATCGCCTCCCGGGTCGGCGGCCTAGTGCAGTAGGTTATCAGATCGACTCGGGGAATCCATTCCGACTTCGCGCAGGGACGAAATTATGAGCAAATGTCGCATCGCTGTGGACATCGGTGGCACTTTCACGGACCTGGTAATGCTGGAGGAAGACGGCCAGCTGCGGATGGCGAAGGTTCCCTCGACCCCTCCCGACTACTCCGCGGGTGTTACGAACGCCCTGTCGCAAGTGCTCGATGACTTCTCCGAGATGCGGACCTTCGTCCATGGCACGACCGCCCAACTGAATGCGTTCTTGGAAAGAAAAGGCGTCCGCACCGCACTCTTGACCACCAAGGGCTTCGGCGATGTGTACGCCATGGGGCGAGGTAGTCGCATTCGCATGTACGATCTGCACTACCGAAACGAGGAGCCCCTGGTACCCCGCCATTTGACCTTCGAGGTGGAAGAACGCCTGGACGGAGCGGGCAACGTCATCCAACCGCTCAATCAGGACGAGCTCCCGCAGCTCCTCAAAGAGCTGCAGAAGAGGGACATCAAGTCGCTCGCGGTGTGTTTTCTCCACTCGTATTTGAACCCGGCTCACGAGGAAGCGGTAGCCGAGTTCTTTCGCGAGCAAGCGCCGAATATTTTTGTGTCTCCGTCGCATCGGGTCTGCCGCGAATGGCGAGAGTTCGAGCGAACGAGCACCGTCGTGCTGAACGCGTACGTTTCGCCCATCTTGGAGACCTATCTTCGCAAACTAAGGAAAGCACTCGAGGATCGCGGGTACAACAAGAAAGTCTACCTGATGCAATCCAACGGTGGGTTGATCCAGGCCGCTGAAGCCGAATCGCGGGGCGTGCTGACTCTCATGTCGGGGCCGGTAGGAGGGAGCGTCGGAAGCAAAGCGCTCGCCAAGCAGATGGACGAGCCCAATCTCATCTGCGTCGATATGGGCGGGACGAGCTTCGATGTCAGCTTGATCGTCGACGGTCAGACGGCGGTGACGTCGGAAAAGATCCTTGGGGGTTTCCCGGTGCTGGCTCCGATGGTCGACCTCCACACCATCGGCGCCGGAGGCGGCAGCATCGCGTGGAACGATGCCGGTGCTTTGCGCGTCGGACCTCAAAGTGCAGGGGCGGCACCGGGGCCGGCTTGTTACGGGCGGGGTGGTGAAGTGCCCACCGTCACCGATGCGAATCTCGTGCTGGGTCGGATCAATCCGGAAACCTCACTGGCCGGCGAGGTCGAGCTTTTGCCCGATCGCTCGCTGGCGGTCGTGAAAAAGCTCGGAGACCAGTTCGGGTTGAGCACCGAGAAAATGGCGGAAGGCATTATCGATGTCGTGAATTCCCAGATGGCTAACGCTATTCGAACCGTGACGATCAGCAAAGGCATCGATCCACGGACTTTTGGACTAGTCGCCTTTGGCGGAGCCGGCCCGATGCATGCTGCGCTCATCGCGCGCGAGCTCGATGTCTCTCGGGTGCTCGTCCCGAACGTCGCCGGAGCCTTCTCGGCATGGGGAATGCTGAAGACAGATCTCCGGCACGACGTTTCGCAAACCTTTATCGAGCCCATGAGCAAACTGGACTGGAAGGATTTGGAGGATCAGTTTCAAAAGCTCGAGAAGGATCTGGGGCTCGTGCTGGCGGCGGAGGAGATTCCGCCCGATGACATGAAATTCGTGCGCTCCCTCGACATGCGCTACCTCGGGCAGGAGTACTTCATCAACGTACCGCTCCCCGAGAGGCTCGTTCTAGAGAAAAAAGCGGCCCCCGACCTCAAAAAGCTCTTCGACGAGCTCTACGGGCGGGCCTACGGGCACAAGAACATGGCGGAGGAAATCGAAGTCGTGAACCTTCGTGTCGAGGCGCACGGGATTCTTCATACTGGAGAGAGGGCGGATTCGAAGAGCGTGGTCTCCCAGACGAAGTCGAACGACGCAGCGGTCACGCGCTCTGTGATTTTCTATGGGGAGCCCGTCGCAACGAAATTCATTCAGCGCGGAAGCCTAAAACCGGGAGACGCCGAGGACGGTCCGGTCATCGTGGAGGAGCAATCCTGCACCACTGTCGTTCCTCCCGACTTTCGCCTCAGCATGGACGAGTACTGGAATCTCGTCATCGAACGTAAGGAGAAAACGCCATGAGCGCGCCGATCGATCCCATCACCACCGAGGTCATCCGGAACGGCTACAACGCGACCGCGGAGGACATGAGCACTGTTCTCGGACGGAGCGCCTTCTCACCGGTGATCTACGAATGTCACGACTACGGGATCGGCCTCTTCAACGAAAAGGTCGAGACACTCGGTCAGGCTCCCGGACACCCATTCTTCATTGGCGGACTCGATTCCGGCGCCAAAGCGGTGATCGAAAAGTACGGACTCGACGACCTCCACGAGGGGGATGTCTTCACGGTGAACGACAGCTACATCACCGGTGGTCACTTGAACGACGTCGATGTGATCAGTGTCTTGACGTACAAGGGCGAGCTCATCGGCTTTGCCGCGATCCGCGCCCATTGGATCGACATCGGTACCGCGGAGCCAGGATTCCCGGTGAACACGACCGAGATTTATCAAGAGGGCGTGCGTTGGGGCGCGACGCGCATCATGTCGCAAGGCGAATATGTGGAAGACGTGCTGGACATCCTACTTCTCAATAGCCGGCGGCCCAAGACTCTCAGGGGGGACCTGAATGCGCAGGTATCGGCGGCACGCATGGGTGAGAAGCGCTACCGCGAGCTCATCGATCGGTTTGGCCTGAAGACGTTGCGGGCCTGCACCCAGAATATTTTCGACGCCACCGAGGCGAAGTACCGAAAGTTCATCGCAACCATTCCGGACGGTGTTTATGAAGCCGAAGGTTACGCTGACGACGATTTCATCACCAAGGATCCCGTCCTGGTGAAGATCAAAGTGACGGTGGCGGGCGACGAAATGGTCATCGACACCACCGGTTCCAGTAAGCAACGCACCGGCAATATCAACTGCGGCTTCGCCAACACCGTCTCCGGGGCTAGGCTCGCCCTCGCTTTTCTTTATCCCGACCCTCACCCGGAGGTGAACCACGGGAGCTTCATCCCGCTCGACGTCATCTCCGAGCCGGGCTCGGTCTTTGCGGCCGAGCAGCCTGCCGCCTGCATGCATCCCCACCCGGGCATGTTGATGCTGGATCTGGTCATCAAGGCGTTGGCACCCGTCCTGCGGGACAACGCGGCTGCCGGACTCCCGGGTGACTCGTGGAATGTCTTGATCATGGGAGAGCGTCCCGGGAGCCGGGAATTCTACTGTAGCACCGAGGCGCTGGACGGAGGATGGGGAGCCAGCGCTAAGACAGACGGGGAGAGCGCGCTCATCCACTCCGCTGCCGGGGACTTCCGCAACATCCCGGTCGAATCGCTCGAGGGTCGTTTCCCGATCCGGATCAATCGCTTCCAGCTCGGGCAGGACACCGGCGGACCGGGCCATCACCGCGGCGGATTGAACGTGGTCAAGGAGTACGAGTTACTGACCGACTCGCGAGTGACGCTCCACTTCGATCGCACCCACACGCCCTCCTGGGGACTCTTCGACGGGGAAGCCGGCTCGATCCCCAACGTTACGGTCCATCATCCCGATTCAGACGAAACCGAGAAGGTCTTGAAGGTCGAGCAGATGCCCCTTAAGAAAGGTGCGCGGCTGGTGTGCGAGACCGGTGGAGGGGGAGGTTTCGGTAGTCCGCTCGAGCGAGACCCGGAGCTGGTCCGGGTGGACGCGATGAACGGCTACGTGAGCCACCAGGCCGCAGAAGACACATACGGCGTCGTGCTGACGGGAGAAGACCTCCGGGTGGACGCCGAAGCTACCAAGAAGCTGCGGAGCAAATAACCCGGGGTCCAAATAACCCGGGGTCTGATCTAAAATTGTGCACGCACCGGCTGTGCACAAAATTGGATCAGACCCTTGTAACATTTCTGGATCTGACCCCCGTTACTGACCCCCGTTACTTAAGGTAACGATCGAAGTGCTCGGCTAGCCTCGTCATTCCGTACCGCGCGTTGTAGTCCTTGGCCGTCCATTCGTGGGGAGAGTTCGGTATCACCACGAACTCGAAGTCCTTCCCCAGCTGCATCAGCTTCTCGGCGAGCGCGATGGAGTCCTTGAACAAGACGACGCTGTCCCCCATCCCATGCATGATCATCAAGTGATCCTCTAGATCCTCGCCGTAGCTATAGGCGGAGACCTTCTTGTACACGTCAGGGTGGGTGTTCGGGCGCCCGGCGACGTTCACCTGCCCGGTCATGGCATGCCAAACGTTCGTCGCGGGAGCACTGGCTACGCCGGCTTTGTAGACCCCGGGTTTCTTGAAGAGGCTCATCGCGGTCATCAAGCCGCCATAACTACTTCCCCACATGCCGACGCGCTCTGCGTCCACATAGGGCAACGTCTTCAGATACTCGAGACCGCTATATAGATCCTCGATGTCGATACCGCCGTAGTCCCGGATGAGCCCTTCCCGAAAGGGGCGGCCGTAGCCGACGCTCCCCCGCGTGTCCACTTGAAAGACGATGTAGTCTCCTTCGAGGACGAAATACTGCTGGATCAGACTGTAGAGCCCGCGGAATATCTGTCGATCCCCCCATCGCTTGCGCACCGAATTGGGATAGACCGGTCCGAGAATGACCGGGTGCTTCTTCGACTTATCCAGGTTGGGTGGCTCCAAGAGACGACCATGGAGCGTCACGCCGTCCAAGTGGCTCTTAAAGGTGACGTACTTGGGCTCGACCCAGTCGTACTGCGCGAACTCCGCGGAAGGAGAATGCGTGATGCGGCGCTCAGCCGAACCACCTTCCGAGTCAGCGATGTAGAGCTCGGTCGGCGTCATGTCGTTCGAGTGGAGGAGCGCCACTTTTGAGCCGTCGGGAGACGGATACGGATGATGGACACCGGGAGTCGATGTGATCTTTTGGATCTTGCCTCCATCCTCGCTCATACGGTAGACGTGACGCTCGTAAGGGCTCTCCTGGGTGGATACGAAAAAGACTTCCTTGGTGTGAGGGGAGGTCCACAAGAAAGCCGAACCCGACTCTCCGACCACGCTCCACTCACCATCAGTGAGCCGCTTCGCGTCCCTCCCGCCGGCTAGGTCGAGTGAGTACAAATGATGTCGACCGTCCTTGTCGGAGATGAACACGATTCCCTCGCCATCGCTTTGCCAGGTTGAGTTCCACGCTGATGAAACTCGTGTCGCCCGGTAGTCGTGCCAGACTTCTCGCAGGGAACCCTCTTCTGGATTCGCGAGGAAGAGCCAGCGATCTTCGGCGTTCTGCGGAGACTGATCGATCAGCAACTGATTGCCATCCGGGGACCACGCGAAGTTGGCGACACCACGATCCGTGTTGTCCGGAAGGTTCAACCTCTGTAACTTGCCGGTCCGCACCGAGTAAATCGCTAAATCGCGCACGTGGTCGTTGTCACCGGGGTAGTCACGGCGCACCCGATGCGCCACCGTTTCCTCCCCCAGGTAATCGGGAATGACGATCTCCCGTACCCGGCTTCGGTCATCGATATGAAGCGCGATGTACCGGCCGTCGGGTGACCAACGGTAACGACTCACCTCGACGTCGGGGCGAGAAAAACCCGAACCGCAACAGGTATTCAGGATAGAGTCCCCTATCTTGGGTTTCGCGAGACTCGTCGCGCGCACCAGCTCATCCCGGTCATCCCAAAGCCAAAGGTCACCGTCTTTGAGGAAAGACAGGAACTTGGCGTCCGGCGAAAAGGTGAACGCGCGACCGGAGGCACCTAGGTCCTTGAGGCCGCTCCCGTCCGCATCAATTCGGTAGAGCTTACCGCGGGAAGCCACCATCAGGCGCTCCCCGTTGGGCGTCCAGACGACTTGCGACACACCGGCATCGCCGAAATCGGTCACCTGCCGCGGCTGGCCCTCGGAGGCGCCCACCACCCAGACGTCCCGCGCCGCTTGCGCCTTGTCGTTCCACAAGAACGCGAGCTGCGACCCGTCGGGCGACCAGGTAGGTCGCACGGGCGAGGTACCACTCAAGTAGGGTGGCGACGTGATGCGCTCGATGGTGAGCTCCTGCGCCGGCAGCGACCCCGCCACCACCGCGAACGCTATCCCTAGAAACATCAATCTCGTCAATCTCTGTAGGCTCTGCAAACGACCCATGTTCATCCTCCTCCAAACCAGTTTCGGCGTCCGTATCTTATATCGATTCTCGTTTTGTGGACTTGGCAATTGGAATCTGTTAAAGAGGTCGGATGTTTCCCGAAGTTCCCCGTGCTCTCCTCTCCAAGAACCCACTGCGACACCTCAAGTTCTACGGCCCCGGCGCGATCGTTGCCTCGGTCACCATTGGAGGAGGCGAGACGGTCTTCGCGTCGCGAGGAGGCGCCATTTTCGGCTACGCGCTCTTGTGGTGCTTCGTCCTGGGTGGGGTCCTGAAAGGGATCCAGGTCTATTCCACCATGCGCGTCATGACGCTGACCGGCCTCCATCCGGTGGACTATTGGGTGCGCATGAAAGGGCCGCGGGCCTGGTTCCCTTGGCTCATGATCGTCGTCAGTTTGATAACCATCCCCAGCATGTTCTCCGCCCTTCCGAAGTTCTTAGCCACCCTCATCGTGTCCCTGTTCGAAGTCAGAACCGAACGATACGAAGACACCCTGAACCTATTGGCGAGCGCGATTCTCATCGGCTGTGCGGTCCTGGCACTCCGAAGCTCCTATCGAGCCCTCGAGTGGACCATGACCGCCATCTCGTTCTTGTTCGCCGCCTTCATCGTGGCGGCCTTTCTCGCCGTCCGGCCCGACACGTTGGCTATCCTCAAGGGCGTGTTCCTTATCTCGGTTCCCGACTACCCAGATTGGATTCGAGAGACTTACCCCGCCATCGCGGCGAGACCTCCATGGTTGGAGATCCTGACTGCCGCCGGGATCATCGGTGGCAACGCCGTCGATTATACCGCCTACCTGAGTTTTATCCGCGAGAAACGCTGGGGCCTCGCGAGCCCGACGTCTTCGGGCACACCGATCGAGAATCCTCCATCCCCCGCCGCCGAGGATGTTGCCAAGGGGATGAATTGGCTGCGAGCGCCGCGTTTGGATACGCTAGTTTCCTTTGGATTCGTCACCCTCTTCACCGTGGTCTTTCTCGTGCTCGGAGCTGAGCTTCTCGCTCCCGAACGTGCGGTGCCTGAGGGACCGGCCCTACTGACCGTGCAAGCGCGCTTTATGACGGAGCTTCATCCGTCGTTTTTTCCCCTTTACGTTATCGGAATCATCATGGTCTTCTTCGGCACCATTTATGGAGCCATGGAGCTTCACACGCGCGCCTTGTTCGAATGCGGGCGGGTGACCTACCCGAAGCTAGCGGACAGTCTTAGCCGGCCTCTCCGAAGTTTTAGGCTCTTCGTTGTCATCTACGCGGTCTCGAGTGGCCTGCTCCTCATCTGGAGCGGTTGGGACCCGGTCGCCATCCTGACACCGTCGGTTCTTCTCGGTGGCCTCCTCGCGGCGGGTATGTGGTGTTTCACGATGTTGTGGGTCGACCACCGCTTCTTGCCCGCCGCGTTCAGAATGGGAAGTGCACTCAAACTCGCCCTCTGGGTTTCTGCCATTTTGTTGTTCGGCGCCGGAGTGACCTCCTGCTACTATTACGTCCTTTCGTTTTTCCAATAAGAGGTTTGAAATGGATTTCGGTATTCAGTTCTCGCAGCCCGCTGTCCTGAACGCCCCACCCGCCACCGCCATGAAAGGCTACCTCGACCTGATCGAGCTGGCTTCGAAGCACGGCTTTCGCTCGTTCTGGTCGGGACAACACTTCATGGCCGATCGCTACCTCTTGTTTCAACCCCTCACGCTTGCGGCACGCGCCGCGGCGGCGGCGCCAGGGATGCAAATGGGAACCTCGGTTCTCCTGCTTCCCATGCTGAACCCGGTAGACGTTGCCGAGCACGGGGCCACCTTGGACGCCATCACCAACGGCGGCTTCATCCTCGGGGCCGGGCTCGGCTATCGGGATGAGGAGTTCGCGGCCGCGGGCATCCGCAAGGAAGACGTCATCGAGCGCTTCGAGGAATCGATCGAAGTCATCCGACACCTTTGGGAGGAAGCGCCGGCCACTTTCTCGGGTACTCACTTCAAGATCGAAAACGCCACCATCAACCCCGCGCCGACCCAGAAGCCTCGGCCACCGATATTGGTCGGTGCCTATGCTCTGCGAGCCGTCAAGCGTGCGGGCCGCATCTCCGACGGGTGGATCATCCCGCCCGAGCTCTTCGCTTCCCTCCTGCAAAAGCGATTCGACCTCTTTCGAGAGTCCGTCGAGTCCCATCACACGCGAGGAACCATCGCCATGATGAGGGCCTTCCATACGAGCCACGACCCTGAGGAAACCAAGGCCGTCGAGGAGCTTTTGGGAGCCCACTTCCAGAGAAAGCGCGACTGGGGAATTCTCAAGGGTGAGGACGTTACCAACACCACCGCTTTGGACAACGCACGCGAAGCCGCGATCATTGGAGACCCGGCTGCGTGCATCCGCAAGATCGAAACCTATCGGGAGCGCTACCGACCGGATCACATCATCCTGCTGATGGGCTTCCAAGGCATCAGCGCCGAGAACCTCGAGAAGTCGATCCGGATCGCGGGCAAGGAGATCATCCCCCACTTCCAAACATGAGCGAGAAGCTCTTCTACGGATGGTGGATCGTCGTCGCGGCCGCCGTCGGCCTCTTCATGTCGTTCAACCCGATCGTTACCTATACGTTCGGCGTGTTCCTGATTCAACTCAGTGGGGAGTTCGATTGGACGCGCGGACAGATCTCGCTGGCTTATTCGCTATCTATGTTGGCGTTCGCCGTGGCGCAGCCCTTCGTCGGTCGGATCCTCGATCGCTTCGGCGCCCGAAGAGTCATCGTGCCGGCAGTCCTCATTTTCGGTGCGAGCTTTGCGTCATTATCCCTCCTGACCTCCAAGCTCGCCCACTTTTATACGGTCTTCCTACTCATAGGCGCAGTGGGAGGGGGCACGACATCGATCGCGTACTTCGGGGTTCTCAGCCGCTGGTTCGTAAAACGCCGTGGCATCGCGCTGGGCCTTGCGCTCGCGGGAAATGGGTTGAGCGCTTTCGTCATGCCGACACTGTCTCAATTCCTCGTGGATAGCTTCGGTTGGCGGCAAGCCTATCTGGTGCTCGGACTTATGTCCGTTGCGGTAAGTATCCCGATTGTCGTGCTCTTACTACGCGAAACCCCGGAGTCCATGGGGCTGGAACCAGACGGCCGGTCACCGACAAACGCCCAGACGAAGAGTCCCGGCGAGGAGTCCCCGCCATCAATGAGCGGCCGAGAAGCGATCCGCACCTCGACCTTCTGGCTCATCGTGATCTCTTTTCTTCTCATGTCGACGGCCCTCGTAGGTTGCATGACGCACTTGGTACCGATGCTGGCCGACCGCGGCCTCACCGCCCAGACCGCCGCCTTCGCGGCATCGGTCCTCGGCGGCGCCACGCTGGTAGGACGGATCACCGCCGGCTATCTGCTTGATCGGTTCTTCGCGCCCCGTGTGACGCTGACGTTCTTCGCCTTGGGGTTGTTGGGAATCTTACTCCTTTGGAGCGAGGTGACCGGACCTCTGGCGTTCTTGGGTGCGTTCGTCATCGGTTTCGCGGCGAGCGCCGATACCACGCTCCCCTACTTGGTGACGAAGTTTTTCGGTCTGAAGGCGTTCGGAGAGATCTTCGGTTTGGCAGTAGCGTGCAACATCCTGGGCTGGGTGGCCGGCCCGATGATCCTGGGTTTCGCCTTCGACTGGATGGGGTCCTACCGAACCATGCTCGGGATGTTGATGGTCGTGCTACTGGTGGCGGTCGGCCTCATGGGTTTTTTGGCGGCACGACGCCCACCCGAGCTCAGCTAGCCGCCGTTATTCCTCTTCGAAAGAAGCTTCTCCGAAAGCCAGGGACCTTTGTCTTCTTCACTCCAGGGACAGACCTCGATGCAGATCCCGCAACCGGCGGTCTCGGTAAAGTAGAAGATGCATTTGTCGAAATCCACGTACCACTTCTCGACGCCGCGCACCGGCTGTTTCTCTTGGTAGATGGCGTCCACCGGGCACTCGCGCACACACACGTTGCAACGGGTGCACAGATCATCGACCCCGATATCCACCGGCTCGTCGGCCACGAGAGGTAGGTCGGTGACCACGGTCCCCAAGCGGAAGTTCGAACCATACTCCTTCGAGATCAAGGAGCCGTGCTTTCCGAGCTGCCCGAAGCCGGCATCGATGGATACCGGGATGTGCAGCAGATCGCCGCTATTGGGGTTGCCGTAGGCGCGTGCCGGCCAGCCCATGGCGCGGATCGCTTCCGATAACTGAGAGGTGATGCGCCCGACCTCCGCGTAAATCCGCATTACCTCCGTCGCGGAGACGACGCCCGGGACTTCTTTCATCTTGTCGCGGTCCATCACCACCCCGATCGCGATAGCGTTTTCGTAGGGGACCTCTTGGCCTTCGTAGACGTAGCCCGGTTTGATGCGGGTCACACCGACTAGGCCCGCCCCCAATGCCTTGGCGCGCTCCTTAATTTCGTGCGTCATCGCCGCTGGGTCATCGACCGCACGCTGCGTCTTCGCGGTCGGGCCGACGGACTTTCTCAGGTGCCAGATGTTGCGCATGATGCGGATGACGACTTGCCAGGGATTGACGTAGGCGAAGAGGTTGTCGAGTCGATCCCAAGGCAGGACGTCGTCGCCGTCGTTGTGGAAGACGTGAGACGCCTGTCGCCATTCCGTCTCGCCTCGGCCGTTGATCTCGTTGCCAGACTTAGGCTGATGGCGATAGGCCAACGTGGTATGGGAACTGACGTCGGTGGTCTTGAAGCTCATATCCAGTCGATCTCGTCGATGTAGACTTTCTGTTTCGAACGCTGTTTGTCGTAGAACTCCTTGCGAATCCTCCGGCCGTGGACGAAGTATCCGTAGCCGGTCGCAAAGATGCGGTAAAGGAGCCTTAGATTGTCGCCGAAGTTGCGAGGGGGCTCTTGTCCTTTGGGATGTTTGGGGCTAACCGTCCGCATAGTCCTTGAATCTTACCCTAACGGTCAGTCGAACCGCCACTCAACTTGTCGCGCACGACGCGCCCATCGGCAATCACCATGCGCATCTGGCGCACGTTCTGAATGTCGCGCAATGGGTTGGCGGCTACCACCAGCACGTCGGCGAGCTTACCCTTTTCCAACGTCCCGAGCTTGTCCTCCATGCCCAGGATGTCCGCTCCCACGCTCGTCGCGCTCAACAGGATCTCGGCGTCGGTCAGTCCCGCCTTCTTCAGAAGATCGAGCTCCACAAAATAGTCATCCGGATAGCGGGTGTCGTTTTCGAAAGGAATATCCGAGCCCACTCCGATCTTGATCCCGGCTGCGCGTGCTTTCGTCACCGGCGACAAGATGTTCTCGTTGGTGACCGGATAGCGGCGCGACATCGTGTAGTAAAAGCCGCTGGGCGGTATCCCCGCGGACGGATAGCCGTAGTTGATGACATTGTAGAAAGCGGTGATGGTCGGCACGAAATCGGTCCCGTACTTGGCCATCGCGGCAACGTCGTCATCGCCCATGTCGAGAGGATGCTCGAGCGAATCGAGCCCCGCCTCGGCCGCCCAGATGATGTAGTCCCCGAAGGCGTCCGCCGCGACGCGGATTCCATGCATATGGGCCTCGTCGATCGCCGCGGTCACTTCCTCACGCGTATAGGGAGCCATGATCTTGATCCAATCCGCGTGATTGCGGATTTGCTCACGCACCGCAAGCCGCCAGTCGTCGGCCCCCGTCGCGATGCGACGGTTAGATCTCGGGCCGGGGCTCTTTGGTTTTCCGGTCGCGGTAGAAGTCGTCTCGTCGCCGTGTCCACCTCGGATAGATATGCTCTGGCCGCTCCAGAAGACTCGCGGTCCATCCACCATGCGACGCTCAACGGCTTCTTTGAGCTTGAGCGCCACGTCACTGTTGGACCCCGCGTCACGCACCGCGGTGATGCCGCCGTCCAAGAACTGACCGAGCTTGACCACGCCTCGAATGGCCCTCGCGGCATCGGAATCCGCGTAGCGGCCAAAGTCTTCACCCCATTGCTGGTTGAAATGCATGTGCAGATCCACAAGGCCGGGCATGACATAGAGACCGTTGACGTCGACGGTGCGAGCCACATTGCTCGGAATCGACACCTGACCCGCCGGACCCACATCGAGAATCCGATCGCCCTTGATCACCAGCACCGCGTTCGCGATCGGATCGGCGCCGGTTCCGTCGATGAGTGTGCCGCCCCGTACCACGAGGATGGAATCGTTGCTGCGATCCCGGGGTGGAATGGGAACTCGCCTAGGATCGTCGGTGGTTTCGAGCCCTTCGAGGCTCTGAGTGCCATACTGCGCTTGGGCAACTGCCGAAAAAGTGAGGGCCACCGCCATCGCGACGACGACCCACCGAACTGCGAATGTCTCTTGCTTCATCTCTAGAGCTCCTTACTTCATGGGGCGGACCAGCCACCCGGTCATGGGATTGCCCAGCTCGAACGCCTTCGGGTCTCCCGCCATGCGGATTCTTTCGAAGCCAGAGAAGAGCGCAGGCATGCCTTTGGCCTCGAGCCAGCTCTCTCCGTCCATCAGGTTGAAGTGGATGTGGGGGTACTGGGCGAGCCCCGAGTTGCCGACGCGGCCGAGGAGCTGGCCGGCCTTCACTTCATCTCCCACCTTGATCGGCACCGTTCCGCGCTGCATGTGGCAAGTAAGAGAGTACTCGCCGTTGCCGTGGTCCAGAACGACGAGGTTGCCCGAGAACACGTCTCCATCGTTTTCCAGCACCTCACGCGGCGGGGTCTCGCCGACCCCGTAGTCCTGGATATCGTTCCGCACATGCACCGCGACCCCGTCGCCCGCGGCGTAGACCGGCTCGTCGTAGCACCAATAATCCGCTGGGGTCTTGCCATCGGTCTTGTACGGCAGTCCGTTGGGACCGAGCTTCGTGATGTCCCAGCCGTACATCGTCAAGGAATTGATCCCTGTACGTCGATGGCCGGTGATCAGATCGTTCCCCGCACTGATCGACCAAGTACTTTCGAACGGAAGGCGGAGCTTTGCTTTCTGACGGTAGTTGACGATGGGCACGGTATGTCGCGCGATACCCTCACGACCACTCTCTGACTTCAGCCAGAAAGTCATTTGAACACTATCGACCTCCGCGTGCCAAGGACGGCCGAACGGAATGCGCACCCACGAAACGGGCTCCCCTGGAGGCAGTTCTGGCCCGGTGGGCCGCTCGCGGGACGCCATGCGGTGTTCCTGAAACTCGATGTTGTCCATGAAGTACTTGGTGGTGTCGTCGAACTCGCCCTCGATCCATTCCGTCCGCTCCATGTAGGAACGCGGGAACGTCTCTTCCCAGACGGACTCGCCACCACGTTGGAACTCGGCGTTCACGCGTTCTACCCGAAGCGGCTCCGACTCGTTTGACTGCAGCACGAGATGAAACAGCCAGGTCAGGTTTTGGGTGTAAGCGTGGGCGCCCCTGGGATTGTCCGCCGGAGCGTAGTACGCACCCTGAGTCGCCGCGTACACGACTTTCGGTACCTGATGAATACTGACGTCGAAGGTTTCCGGCTCCGGTGCTGCACATCCTGCCAACACAATCACCGACACGACCAATGAAATGATCATACTTATACGAGGCATTAGCCCTCCATTTAAGATATTAGTCCGCGCTCACTCAGGTCCTCTCCCCAGAGGGGAGAGGGAATAAAGGAAGAAAAGCACTATTTGTAGCGAACCCCACCTTTGATGACGACGGCGACTCGCTTCATCGCCTCCATGTCGTCGAGCGGGTTTCCCGCCACGACGATGACGTCCGCCCACTTCCCGGCTTCGATGGTGCCGAGCTTGTCCGACAGCCCCAAGATCTCGGCACCGTTCTTGGTCGAAGCCTCGATGACCTGCATCGGGCTCATCCCCATCTCCACCATGTAGCGCATCTCGTTGGCGTTCGGGTCCTCTTGCTGGAGGTTCATGAACGCTGGGGTGTCCGTTCCCATAGAGAACTTGGCGCCCGCGCGGATGAACCGGCGCATATTTTCTCTCGATGTTTCGCGGCGCGTCTGACGCTCGGTGTAAGACATCCCCAACCTGCCCTCACCGTGGATGACGAGCTCCTTCTCTTCAGGGTGCCGCCGGTTGTAAACCATCTTGTCCCGGTAACGCATGAGGGTCCGGTACTCCTTCGGCTGCATCGACATAATGTAGAGGGTCTCGTCGAAACGGTGCGGGTCGGCAGCGCGATTCGCCCGCGCGATCATCTGCTCGAGCAGCGTGTCCACGACGACGCCCTTCTTCACGTAGCCAGCGATGATGTCCTCTTCGATGAGCTCTCCGCCGTAGAAGGGATGCTCGAGGGTGTCGAAATCGAACGCCAGCATTCTTCTCAGGCCGTCGTTGTGGCCTCCGCAATGGACGTCCATGAACTTCCCGTTCTTGCGCGCCTTGTCGATGATGAAACGGACGTCCTCGTCCGAGAAATCGTTCTTCCCGTCGTACCTCGAGCCCGACATGATGAGCTTCCAGTAGTTGAAATCGGGTCCCAGAAGTCGATCGGTGTCTTTGTCCGGATCGTCCACGACGACGAAGGCAAACTGGGTTCTCATCCACTCCTTGGTGTCGGGTGGAGAGTCCGCGTAGCTCTCCTCGAAGTGCGCCCGACTCCAAAGCAACGCGCCTCCCAGGAAAATCCGAGGCCCGGGAATCTCTCCGTTGTCAATGGCGTTCTTGTAGGGAATCAATTGGCTCGCAGGCCCGCTGGTATTCCGCATGCTGGTGACACCCTGCATGAGGTAGACGAAGGAGCGCCGCGGGATCCTCGACCAGCTCTCCTCCCACTGGGCCTTGAGATGCGCGAGAGGGACGTCCCCTCCCGGCGAGTGGTAGAGGGGATTGAGCTGGGTATGTTGATTAGAGTTGATGAGGCCCGGCATGATGGTCATGCCGCTAGCATCGATCACCTGAGCCCCATCGGGGATCGTGACCTCCTCCATCGGGCCCACCCAAGTAATGTCCTCGCCTTCGATGACGACCGCGTGATCGAGCTTGGGCGGAGCCCCGGTGGCATCGATGAGCGCACCGCCCTGAATGACGATGGGCCGCTCCGGTCGAAACGGAGGCTCTTGCGGTCCAAAAATCTCGGGGGCCTGAGTCGCCCACAACGCGGGTACCAGGACCAGAAGTCCAATTCCTAAACAAAGTACCTTCTTCATCGACTTCCCTCCGTGAGGCTAGGTATTGATCTTGTAAATCCGCTTCGCGTTTTCACTCATCACGTTGCGGGCGATCTTTTCGCAGTCCTTGTCGGTCCAACCGTAGTGCGAGCGATAATCGTTCAGCACCTTTGCCAACACCCGACGGAAGTTGTCGGCACAGTAACCGATCTCCTCCGGGATGTTGTTGGAATCGCTCCCGTGCATGGTCTGCTCAGACGGTGCAAGCGCCAGGAATGCCCGCAGTACCTCCTCCAAGACTCCGGGGAACTTGGCATAGAAAGAGACGTCGGTGTGGACATTAGGAAACTGGCTGATGAAGGCGGCGACATGATGGTGCAAGGGGTAACCGGTATGGATCAGAACGAACTGCGTCTCGACCCGCTTGACCTCGTCGTCCTGAAACATTTTGTAAAGCCCCAACGGACTGTTCCAGTCGAATCGCAGGGCTGGATGGAGTCCGACCGCGGTGTGGATGATCACGCGCATGTCGAGCTCGCCGGCCTTGACGAATATGTGGCGGAGTAGATAGTCCTGATAGGAGTGAAGCGCGCGGGTGAGCTCAGGATCGTCGTAAAGGGGGATCCCTCTGGGAGTGAGCGCCGATGGCTCGTTGGTCAGGACGGTCTTCAGATCTATGTTGGCTTGATCCCGCTCGACCTTCTCAACGGTTAACGGTCGAAAGTAAGCCATCGAGGTTTTGAGGCCGACGCAACCGTCCGCGGCACAGGATTCGAGAACCTGGTCCACCGCCTTGACGACGTCTTCGACGGCCTCCGCCGAGTTCTTCTTGGCGAAGTCGGGGTGGATGAGATCGTTAAAGGAGTAGCTCCACACGAAGCGACCCGCCGGCACGTACGTCTCCGGCCGCTTCGGTTCCGAGCTGCGCGATTGAAGCAGTATCGAGCTCACCTTCTCGCGATCCAAGATCGAACGGACGTAGTCGGTGAAGCCGCTTTCGATCCCCTTCTTCACCACCGAATCGAACCCTGCGAGGTTGGGCTCCACCCCGTACACTCGCGAGACGTAGTTGTAGTAGCCGGTCTGGCGAGGCATGTTGTAGAGGTGTTCTTCGAAGACCCCGGAGAGCTTTTGCCGGAGCTCTTCCTTGTGCTCGTATTCATAGGCCGGGAGTAGTGCGTCGACGAACGAGCCGTTCCACTGGTCGTAGTTCTGTTCGAGGGTGATGGGGTTGGGGGGATGAACATGAACGTCGACGATCTCCATCTCCGCCAGGTCGAGGGGGCCCACTGTCACGTCGGCTCCCACCGATGTCTCCGATGGAGCGGCGGAATGTGTCTTGAACCCGGAAAGGACACTCGCCGATCCGCCGAGCCCTAAAAGCTTCAAAAAGTTTCGTCTCCACATGCGAATTCTCCTTATTGAGTGCCTTGTCCTGACCGCGTCGGGCCAGAGCCCAAGTGCCGCTCTAAGTGTTGATCGATCTTCCTGAGTACGTGGGTCCCGATGTAGTCCATGGTACGTGCGTCACCGTGACGCGACTTCGGAAGAGGAACGAAATCGAAGTCCTTTCCTAACAACATGAGTTTTTCCGCGAGGTGAATCGAGTCCCTGAACAAGCAGATCGTGTCCTGCATTCCGTGAATGATCATCAGCGGATCCTGGAGGCCGTCGGCGTACAGGAAGGCCGAGCCCTTGCGGTAGAGATCAGGCCGCGCGTTGGGGTGATAGAACAGATCCACTTCTCCGGTCGTGGCATGCCAAACGTTGGTGGCGGGGGCGCCGGCGACACCCGCCTGGTAAACACCCGGCTTCTTGAAGAGCGACATCGCAGCCAGAGTTCCCCCGTAGCTCCATCCCCAGATGCCGATGCGGTCGGGATCCACATAGGAGAGCGTCTCCAAGTACTCGACCCCGCTGTGCAGATCTTCGATGTCGATCTCGCCCATGTTCTCGACAAACTGACTCCGGAACTCGCGGCCATAGCCGACGCTGCCCCGAATGTCGACCAGCAGAACGAGGTAGCCACGCGAAAGCGCTTGGTACTGCTGGAACGTATCGAACGGGGTGACCCATTGCTCGCGCGCGGTATTCGAGTACACCGGCCCGAGAACCGCGGCGTGTCGCTTCGAGCGATCGAGGTTCGGTGGCTCGAGAAGCCGCCCATGGAGGGTTGCGCCATCGGCGCGGCTCTTGAACGTGACGTAGCGCGGCTCGATCCAGGGGTACTTGCTGAACTCCTCGGGGGGCGAGTGCGTCACTCGCCGCTCCGAGCCGCCCGTGGTCGCGACTAAATAGAGCTCGCGCGGACTCACCGCACTCGATCGAAGCGTGGCCAGTCGCTTCCCATTCGGGGACACGAAAGGGAGATGAGACCCGGGAAGCGTCGTTACTTGCGTGACCTCGCCACCGTCTTCGGCCATGCGGTAGACCGGCCGCTCGTAGGGGCTCTTCTTGCTGGCGATGAAGAAGACCTCGTTCGTCCGGGACGACACTGTCAAACTCGCGCCTTCGGAGGAGACACCGGTCACGCTCCAATCACCGCTGGTAAGCTTCTTCACCTGCCCGCCCGCGAGAGGCATCGAATAGAGGCGAAACCAACCGTCGATATCTGAAATGACGAGGACCGCGTCGCCATCCGAGCTCCAGGCCGAAATCCAAAGAGAAGATGCGGACGTGGTGTTGCCGCCCTTGGGCTTGTGGTCGTGCCGCAGCTCCCGCACCGCGCCGCCGACGGCATCCACGATATTGATCCACCGATCCTCACCCGCCTCTGAAAATTGATCGATGAGCAAACGGGAGCCGTCGGGGGAAAAACCGAAGCTCCCGAACCGCCGATCGGTTGGATCGGGAAGGTCCACCGTTCGAGTCCGGCCGCTCGCCAGAGAGAACAGCACCATCGTCCGGATGAGGTCGTTCTCACCGGGGAGGTCGCGGCGAAGGGACTCGACGTGCGTCTCCTCACCCAGGTAGTCCGGGAACGGCATCTGCCGGACGTTGCGTCGGTCTTCGTAACGAAGGGCGACGTGACGGCTGTCGGGCGACCACCGATAGGCCATGAAGGCAGAGTCGGGGGCGTAGAAAGATGCGCCGGGAAGATGACCGAGCGGAGGAACTCCCACGTCGGTTGCCTTGACCAACTCTCGTGTCTCTTGATGCCACAAATAGAGGTCGCCACCTTGGAGAAACGACAGAAAACGTCCATCCGGCGAGTAGGCGATTGCGTGTCGCCCGCCCGCGTCGCGAGTGAGTCGTTCCGCCTCGCCCCCTTCGGCGCTCACGCGGAAGAGGTGCCCTTCATAGGCGAAGACGAGCGCCTCGCCATTCGGCGTCCAAAGGACTTCCGAGATGCCTCGCCGCGAACGTTCCGCGAACTCTTGCTGTAGCGCCTCGAGAGAGCCCGGTTCCGCACCTGGGCCTCCGGGAGCAGAAGACGTCGCGGCCATGTGGGTAAGCCGTTGCGGCTCGCCCCCATCCGCAACAACGATCCAGACGTCTCGAAACGGCATGGCCTCGTCATTCCAGAGGAACGCGAGCCTAGAGCTATCGGGCGACCAAACCGGCTTTGCAGGTGCGGTTCCGATCAGGCTGGGCAGGGCAGCGAGCCGTTCGACGGTGAGCTCTTGAGCCACGGCAACAGACGCGAGGGAAAGCAACGCGCCGACCGCGGCAAGAACTTGTCTCATCGAGTGCCTCCAACCGCCGGAGTCTCCATTAGGTCTCGAACGACTTCTCCGTCCTTCATGACGAGTATGGGTTTCGGCAATCGAGTCGGATCTTCGAGCGCGTCGCCGGTGACAATAATAATGTCGGCCCACTTCCCCACCTCGAGTGTTCCGAGGTGGTCATCCAAACCCGCGGCTTCGGCACCGATCCGAGTGGCTGCCTGGATAACCTCCGCCGCGGAGTAGCCCCAACTCAAGAAGCGTTTGATCTCTTCGATATAGAACAGGCCGATCTCTCCCTGATCTTTTCCGCCGGCATCGGTACCGAGCGCCATTGGGACTCCGGCGTCGTGCATAGCGCGGAACCGAGCCTCGTAGTCTTCGGGTCGCTTGAGATTCTTGACTTCTCTCTCGGTCGGGGCTTCCCAACGCTCGCCGGCGAACCGGCGGATGGCGTGAAGTGTTGGCACTACGATGGTCCCCTGCTCCTTCATCAAGGCGATCACTTCCGCCTGGTTCTTCATGGGCGCCAGATGCTCGATGGTGTCGGCACCTGCCCGCACCGCCCACTCGACCATCATCATGCCCACGTACGGCGGGCCGACCGCGTCCACCGCGATGCGGGCGCCAAAGTGGCGCGCTTCCTCCACCGCCAACTCGATCTCCGCGGGAGTGAACGGATAGGTCACCTTGACGTAGTCGGCGCCCATCTTGAAATTCTGCCGAATGTTCCTTCTCCACTCGTCGAGTGAGTCCCCCTCCAAGACCCACTTGGGTTTTACCATCCGGTCGCCTTCGCTGCCGTGCCCGCCGGTGGCGCTTACGATCTGGTTGCAAATAATGAGACGCGGGCCTTCGATATAGCCCTCTTCGATCGCTCGCTTCAAGGCGATAGCCGTCAAGTTTCTGGCCCCGGCGTCGCGCACCAGCGTGATCCCGGAATCGAGCGCTTGCCGCAGAATCCCGGCCGCGCGAAGCGCCGCCATCGCGTCGGTCTCCCAGTTCACTGAGACCGTGTAGTGGGCCGAGTGAGTGTGAAGATCGGCCAACGCAGGAAGAACGCTATTGCCACTAGCATCGATTGTGCGCGCCCCCGCTGGAATCGAGACGTCGGAGCGAGAGCCGACGGCGCGGATGGTGTTTCCCTCGACGATCACCACGCCGTTCGCGATAGGTGCCCCTGAAGTACCGTCGATGACCTTGCCACCCACGATGGCGATTGTTTTTTCGGACTGTGCCCAGCTACTCGGTGCAAAGCCAAACGCCAAAGCCGATAGGACGAAGATTGAAAGCCTGAGAGGAGATTGCATTGGATGAGCCCCTTTGAAATTGTTTCCCGAGTGGCGGGTCGACTGTATACAGAAAGGAGCGTGGGGTGTCAAACGACGAACCCCCTGCGAGTGTGAGGTTTGGGGGCACCTTGCAACGGAGATATGTCTTTGACATCATAACCGCCCCTAATTAGGGAAAGGAGCGGATCAAATGAAAAGCCCAGCGATACGAATTCTCGTGGCAGTTCTCGTCGCCGCGATGTCTGGCGCCGGAATCGCCAGCGCACAGTATGGGGTCCAGAGCCTCGAGGGGCTGGACACCACCGATGACCTCCGACGAGTACCGATCCCGCCGCGGGATAGATCCAACGATCCCATCCTGGTGGTCAAAGGCGGCACGCTCATCGACGGCACCGGAGCGGCTCCAATCGCGAACGCCACCCTGGTCATCCAGGGCGACCGCATCTTGGACGTCGGTCGCAACGTCAGTGTCCCGGCCAACGCCGCACGCACCGTGGATGCGAGCGGGCTCTACATCGTGCCGGGGCTCATCGATCTTCACGTGCACTTCACCCAGCAACGGGGCGATGACTTCGGCATGTACACCGACTCCGACTCCGCGGCGACGATTCGCGGCGTCTTGAAGCTCGGTCAACTGCTCGACGGAGGGATCACCGCGGTGCGGGACGCCGGCACTCGGAACGACGTCGCCTTCAAGCTCAAGGAAGCCGTCGAACGGGAAATGCTGGATGGTCCGCGAGTGTTCTGGAGTGGAAAAATCATTACGTCACGTTCTGGACACGGCGACGAGCTCACGGGAACGGCCTCCGGAAAACCTCGGGGCGCGGGTGGTGCCTCCGAGCTCGGAGGAGGGCCCAACGTCCGCGTGGCCACCGGACCGTGGGATTGGAGACTCGCCGTTCGGGAGCAGATCCGCCGGCACGTCGACTGGATCAAGATCGGCGCGCCCTACTCGAAAGAAGAAATTACCGCCGCGATCGACGAAGCGCACATGCACGGCATTCCGGTCATGGCGGACGCCTTTGGCGACTACATCACTTGGGCGTCGGAGGCAGGCCTCGACAGCCTCGAGCATCCCTTGGACATGTCGGACGCCACGATCCAGGTGATGGCGAAAAACAAGACCGGGTTCGTTCCCACGATCACCGCCTTCTACAATCCAACCGTTCTCGGATATCCCACCGCGGGTATTCCTCCGGGCGGGTTCTTCTACACTTGGTCCCGCCGTTTCAAGGTGAGCCACGAACGGAGCTTGGAGGCGGTTAGCAAGGCGAGGCAGGCCGGCATCAAGATTGGCGCCGCCACCGACATCCCGTTCGAGAACGAGAAGCGATACCCCTCGGACTACTTTACCGAGCTCGGTTTCTTGAAGGATGCGGGTTTTTCCGATGAAGAGGTCCTCGCCTGTGCCACACGCACCGCGGCCGAGATCCTGGGGATGGATGACAAACTCGGGACGCTCGTGAAAGGGAAGCTGGCGGACGTGTTGATCGTCGCCGAGAATCCGCTCACCAACATCCAGAACGTCCGCGCCATGAGAATGGTCATCTCGGACGGACGCGTGGTCCGCGACCGTTTGGGCGGTTCATCAGCGACCGAAGACTCGTTTTAGCGCTGTTGAGCCCGAGCGCAGCGCGAACGAAGTGAGTCGCGGAGCGAGCAGCGAGCGGGGGTGGGGTCCCCGCGAGACTCGTTTTAGCGCTGATAACAGCCCTGAGCCCGAGCGCAGCGCGAACGAAGTGAGTCGCGGAGCGAGCAGCGAGCGGGGGTGGGGTCCCCGCGAGCGCTGATAACAGCCCTGAGCCCGAGCGCAGCGCGAACGAAGTGAGTCGCGGAGCGAGCAGCGAGCGGGGGTGGGGTCCCCGCGAGCGCTGATAACAGCCCTGAGCCCGAGCGCAGCGCGAACGAAGTGAGTCGCGGAGCGAGCAGCGAGCGGGGGTGGGGTCCCCGCGAGCGCTGATAACAGCCCTGAGCCCATGCGCAGTCGCGTCTGCCGCAGCGAGATGGGAGGGGCAGGCGGCGACGTAGCATGAGGCGTTGGGGGTGGGGCCCCAACGCCGCTAATTGAAGACTAGCTAGCTATCTAGATCTCTTAAATGTCATGTAGTTGCCCTCGCTAAAACCGAAGCGCAACGTGTCGCCTGTGACCTTCACGTTGATTTCGTGCACGCCGCCCGGCTCCTCGATGGTGGTTTCACCCCCAACAACGTGGAGGGACCAGTCGAGCGTTAGCTTCAAAGACTCGCCGTCCTTCTCGTAGGGCCCGGCGTGTGCTCGCCCGTCTTTTCTTCCTTCGGGGGCGCCTTCGGGCGTCATGGTGTAGAGGAGCGCAAAGTTCCGATCCGCGAAGACCAGAAGGCCCGTGGTCGGGCCGGTTTTCGCCCCTCCCTCATAGCTTTCCATGAGCCAGGCGCCGGTCAGCTCATCCGAAGCAACAGAAGCGAGCTTCTTGTACTTCTGAACCGTACCGGCATCGAAGTTCTGGGTCAGCAAGTCGCCATCTCGTTCGATACGGCCCGGGGCCTTTCTCTCTTCGGCCATCACCTGATTCTCGCCGGCAACGTGCTCGACCCACCACGGGACCGTGTAGACGAGGCGGTCACCCTCGATCGAGTACGTTCCGCCATGTCCGCGCATGGACTTGCCTTCCAAAGCCATGTCGAAGACGAAGGCAAAATGTCCGTCGGCCATGACCATCAGCCCACTCACATCGAGATCCCCACGCCGGTCGTAGGCGACCAATTGCCAACTCCCGTCCAACTCTTCTGCGGCCGCCCGGGGACCGGCGTGGAGCACAGCCGCAACTAGGAGCGGCAAGGTCAACGTCGTTCGAATCGAGATCATCTCGAAGCCCCGCCCGTGCCAGCACGGTGGAATTTCTGGACCGCGCCTCCGCCGAGATCCACGGTCAAGGAATCCCCTGCCACAGTGACCTTCGTTTTGCGCGAAGACGAGCCCTCATCGACCGATCCTTCGCCCTCGACGACTTGCATGGACCAAGCGACGGATAGGGTCATCGCGCCCCCGTCTCGCTCGTAGGTACCGGCGTGAGCTTTTCCGTCTTTTCCCCCTTCCGGCTTCATCGTGTACGTCAATGTGAAACTATCTCCAGCGAACATCATCATGCCGGACGTGGGGCCGGTCTTTGCACGACTCTCGTAACTGTCCATTAGCCAAGCTCCGGCAAGATCACCCGCGTCACCGGAGGTGAGCTTCTTGAGCTTCTGTACCGAGCCGCTCGCGAACCGAATCACTAGCAGGTCACCAAGTACCTCCACTCGGCCCTTGGCCTCGACCTCGTCCTTCATGACCTGTGACTTCCCCGCTACGTGCTCGACCCACCACGGAATCATGTACGTGATCTCGTCGCCTTCGAGGCTGTAGTTCCCGCCATGGCCGCGACCCGAACGACCCTCATAGTCCATCTTGTACACCACGGCGAAGTGACCGTCTGCGAAGATCATCACTCCCGACACGGGTACATCTTTGTTGTCGAACTCGTAACCCTCGAGGGACCACGCGCCTTCGAGACCGTCTGAATAAACGGTCGGCGTAGCCACCAATAGAAACACCGCGACTAGCATCCCAATCTTCTTCAACATGACTCTCCCTTTTATTTTTGATGAACGATCTCGCCGGCTTGGATGACGACTTCGGGCGCGACGAGCGCATCGATATTCTCGAGTGGATCCGAGGATAGCACGATGGCATCTCCCCACTTCCCGCGCTCGATGCTACCCGCTTCGTCGCCAAGCCCCATCGCTTCGGCAGCATGGAGCGTCGCCGACTGAACGACTCGCATCGCGGATAGGCCTCCGGTCATCATGCCCTTCACTTCCTGGAGGTAGAGCTCGTTGATGGTCGGCAAATCTTTGGAGTTCGAGTCCGTTCCCACGCCGAATTTGACGCCTGCCTCACGCATCTGACGGAAAAGCTCCATCATGCCGTCATAGGTATGTCCCAGCTGTCTCTCGAGAAGCTCGGCGGTATAGGTGTACTCACCAGCGAGCTCACGCAGGTGGTAGCCCATCGTGGGTATGACGTAGATGTTGTTCTCCGCCATCTGTTGCACCACGTCCTCTCCACCGAACGGATAGAGATGCTCGACGCTGTCGACGCCGGCTTCGACCGCGATGCGCCCGGAGACGGCGTGGAGATCCTGGGGCCCGCCCACGTGCGCCGTGATGCGAAGCTTCCAATAGTGCGTCTCGTCCACGGTGGCCTTGAGCTCTTCGAGGGTGTAGGGAGGCGTGACCTTAATCAAATCCGCGCCCTGCTTGACCGCTTCGCGTACCCTCTTCCGGAACTCCCAGGGACCGTTCGCCTCGACCGCCCAAATGGGTGGAATGAGCGGCTGAAACTCGGTCGCATGCCCTCCGGTGGTCGTGATGATAGGACCGGAGGTATAGAAGCGGGCACCCCCCATCAAACCACTGCGCTGCGCCCTCTTCAGGGAGTAGCCCACGTGATAGCGAGAAGCGACGTCTCGCACCAAGGTGACACCGATCTCCTGATAGCGCTCCAGGAATCGCTCGGAGCGAATGGCATTAACGATGTCATCCTCCATGTCGCGGGCCCCAGCGAGCTTGAAGGTGATGTGCCCGTGGAGATCGAACATACCGGGAAGGACCCACTTCCCTGCTGCCGACACTCGAACCGCGTCCGCCGAAGCTCCGGAAACATCGCCGACCGCGGCGATGCGCCCATCACGGATGAGAATGCCTGGATTTGGACGAGGGTCACTGCCGGTGCCATCGATGAGGGTTCCGCCCTCGATGATGATATCGGCGGCCAGGGCAGGCGTTGCCGCCAAGGCCAAGCTCAAAAGAATCGCATATGCTCTGATCAATTCTGTCCTCCTGTAACTTCATCGGAACTGGGTACCGCGGGACGGGGCCCTCTTCCCAGGTAGCGATCGAAGTGCTCGGCGACTTTCGTCAGCACGAACCGGGTCACGTAATCTCGCTGAGTGTAGCTATGGGTCGCCGACGGGAGAATGACGAAGTCGAAGTTTTTGCCAAGCATCATCAGCTTCTCGGCCAGCGTGACCGAGTCTTTGAAAAGCACGACGGCGTCCTGGAGCCCGTGAATGAACATGAGATGATCTTGAAGATCTTCGCCGTAAGAAACGGCAGAGACCTTCCGATAAACCTCCGGGTGCGTATAGGGCTGGCGCGCATTGTCTGTTTGGCCGGTCATGGCGTGCCAAACGTTGGTAGCGGGCGCACCGGCAACACCGGCCTTGTATACGCCCGGCTTCTTGAAGAGCGAGTGCGCGGTGAGCAGCCCTCCGTAACTCCATCCCCAAATTCCCACCCGGTCTGGATCCACATAGGGCAAGGATTTCAAATGCTCCGCCCCACTATGGAGGTCCTCGATGTCGATGCCCCCATAGTCGAGAAAGAGATCCTCACGAAACTTCCGCCCGTAGCCACTGCTCCCTCGGATGTCCACCTGGAGCACGAGGTAGCCGCGCTGAGCTAGATACTGTTCGAAGGTGTCCCGAATACCGGACCACTTGTTCCGTACTAGATTGGAGTAGACCGGCCCCAAGATCGCGGGATATTTCTTAGTGGGATCGAGATTCGGTGGCTCGACCAGTCGCCCATGGACGATGCTGCCGTCCACCCGACTGCGAAAAGTCACGTACTTTGGTTTCACCCATGGGTAGCGATCGAACTCCTCGATCGGAGAATGGGTCAGCCGCCGCTCGGTGCCACCCTTGGACTCGAGCACATAGAGGTCGGTGGGGCTGGTGTCGCTCGAGTGGAGTAGCGCCAACTTGGTGCCGTCCGGAGACATGATGGGATGGTGGGTCCCGACAAGCGACGTGACTTGCTTCACCGATCCACCTTTCTCGGACATGCGATAGATCTGTCGCTCGTAAGGATTCTTCTTGGTGGAAACGAAAAAGATGTCTTTCAACTCGGAGCTGACTGCGAGCGGCGCTCCTCCGAACCGAGTCGCGACGACGCTCCAATCGCCTTCGGTCAGCGTTTCGCTGCTACCGTCTTCCAGCGACACCGAGTGCAAACGATGGCGACCATCGAGATCGCTGGTGAATAAAACGGCTTGCCCGTCGCTTCGCCATACCGACGAGACCAGCCGCTGTGAGTTCCGGGTCCACCGCTCGGTGTGCCAAGCGCTCTTGAAAGAAGCGTCCTCCGGTGTGACGACCCAAAGCCAACGATGGACCGCATCTTCCGAGACTTGGTCAATAAGGAGACGGGCAGGAGCCGGAGACCAACTGTAGTCCGTGATCAACGCAGCGGTCTCCTCCGGAAGTTCGACGCGACGTGACCGCCCGCTAGCTACGGAATAGATCTCGATGGCACGGATATGGTCGTGATCGCCGGGATAATCGCGCCGCAAATAGCGCATTTCAGTCCGCTCACCGATGTAGTTCGGTATCGGCTCCTTGCGGACGTTGCGCCGATCATCGAGGTGCAGCGCTACGTAGCGGCTGTCCTGCGACCATTCGTAGGAGCTGAACTCTCTATCGAGCCGGGTGAATCGGGCACCGTCGATGTCGCCGATTTCGGCCACACCGATTTTTGTGGCCTGCACCGGTTCATCGGTTGTCTGATTCCAGAGCCAAAGATCGCCGTCCTGGAGCCAGGACAGAAAACGTCCATCGGGAGAGAAGGCGAAGGTGCCACGCGAGGCGCGGGAGCGCGTCATCTGCACCGGCTCGCCGCCGGTAGCATCCACGCGGAAGAGCTGCCCATCATAGCCAAAAATGAGGGCATTGCCGTCGGGCGTCCACGCGAAGTCCGTGACACCGCTCTGCGCGCGCTCCCGAAACGCTCTCGTCAGTGGTGCGAGGGGATCTTCGGCGGGCCCTGGTCCCTCCTCCGGCGCAACTCGCTTCAAGTTCGTAATGCGAGTCGGCTCTCCGCCAACAGCCGAGACCACCCAGACATCCCGGAACGGATAACCTTCGTCGTTCCACAGAAAGGCGATGCGGCTACTATCCGGCGACCAGGCCGGACCCAGCGGAATGGTTCCGGTCAATCTCGGAAAAGACGTGACGCGCTCGAGCGTCAACTCTTGCCCGAACGCGGCAACCGAGAGGAGGCCGCCGAGCGCCACCATTAGAGAAACCATCGCGCGTAAAAGGTAGGGTTGTTTCAATTCTGTCCTCCTGTAATGTCATCGGGGGTCGAACCACCCTCCGGCGGCATCGGGCCCCGCCCAAGATGGCGTTCGAAGAACTCGTCGATCTTCGTGTAAACAAACCGCGCCACGTAGTCCTTCTGCGAAAAACCATGTGTCGCCGACGGGAGAATGACGAAATCGAAATTCTTGTTCAACATCATCAACTTCTCGGCCAAGGTGACGGAATCCTTGAAGAGCACGACCGCGTCTTGAAGTCCGTGGATGAACATCAGGGGATCCTGCAAGTCTTCGCCATAGGAAACCACGGAGCTATTGCGATAAACCTCAGGATGCGTCTCGGGCATGCGAATGTTGACCGCTTCCCCGGTGCCGGCGTGCCACACGTTGGTGGCAGGGGCCCCGGCGACTCCGGCAGCATAAACTCCGGGTTTCGTGAGTAGAGACATCGACGCCATGAGGCCTCCGTAGCTCCATCCCCAGATTCCCACTCGATCTGGATCGACGTACGGGAGTGACTTCAAGTACTCGGCGCCGCTCGCCAGATCTTCGATGTCGATCCCTCCGTAGTCGAGGAAGAGACCGTCCTCACGGAATTTGCGGCCATATCCGTTGCTCCCGCGAATATCTACATAGAGAACGAGATAGCCGTTCATTGCTTGGTACTGCTGAAAGGTCGCGCCCATGCCGCGCCACTGGTTCCGGACGGTGTTCGAGTACACCGGCCCCAAGATAGCGGGGTACTTCTTCGAACGGTCGAGGTTCGGTGGCTCAATAAGACGGCCATGGATAGTGGCACCGTCGGTGCCGCTCGAGAAGGTTACATATTTTGGGGTGACCCAGTCGTAGCGATCGAATTCCTCGGGCGGAGAATGCGTCAACCGAACCTCGGCGGTTCCACCCTCGGCGGCCACAACGTAGAGCTCCGTCGGCGTCGTATCATTCGTGTGCAGAAGTGAAAGCTTGCGACCGTCCGGAGATAGCGCGGGACGATGGAGCCCGGGCAAAGAGGTGACCTGCGTGATCGCCCCTCCCTTTTCTGACATGCGGTAGATCTGTCGGCCGTAAGGATTCTCCTTCGTGGATTCGAAGAAAACCTCCTTGGTGTCGTCGTTGACCTCGAGATACGCGCCACCTCGAGCCCCCACGATACCCCACTCTCCCCTGGTCAACTGCGTGCTCTTACTGTCTGGGCCGTCCGAGAGGGACACCGAATAGAGATGGTGATAACCGTCGAGGTCCGCAACTGCGAACACCGCGCCGCCATCACTTCGCCACACCGATCGGCCCAACCCCCTAGTATTTCGGCTCCAACGTTCGTCGTGCCAGATGTTCTTGATGGCGCCGTCCTCAGGCGTTACTACCCAGAGCCAACGATGAACCGCATTCTCGGAGATTTGGTCGATGAGAAGCCGTGGCGAACCGTTCGACCAGCTGTAACCGTTAAACGTTGTGACGGTCTTTTCTTCGAGCTCCACCGGTCGCAGACGACCGCTGGTCACGGAGTAAATCTGGATTTGTCGAACATAATCGCGGTCCCCAGGATAGTCGCGGCGCAGGTACCGCATTTCCGTCTGCTCACCGATGTAGTTCGGTATCGCTTCCTTTCGCACGTTGCGTCGATCGTCGAGATGGAGTGCGAGGTACCGACTATCCGGTGACCACTTGTACGAACTGAACTCACGGTCGAGTCGCGTGTAGCGGGCACCGGGAACAATGCCGATCGGCGTCTCGCCGATCTTGGTTGCCTGCACCTGTTCGTCGCTCTTCTGATCCCAGAGCCACAGGTCGCCCTCTTGAAGCCAAGACAGGAAACGTGCGTTGGGAGAGAAGCCAAGCTCGCGCCGTGAGGCACGCGAACGTGTCAGCTGCTTCGGCTCGCCTCCGGCCGCACTAACGCGAAAGAGTTGCCCCTCGTAGCTGAAGACGAGCGCGCCGTCAGGCGTCCACGTGACACCCGAGACGCCGCTCCGCGTGCGCTCGTGAAACGCTCTCATCAAGGGAGCGAGAGAGTCCTCGGCGGGCCCTTGCCCTTCCTCTGGCGCTACTCGCTTCAAGTTCGTTATTCGAGTCGGATCTCCCCCCGCAGCCGAAACGGTCCAAACATCACGAAACGGATATCCCTCGTCGTTCCACAGAAAGGCAACGCGGCTGCTATCCGGCGACCAAGCCGGACGCGAGGGGGCGGTTCCCGTCAACCGAGGGAAAGACGTGATGCGCTCGATGGTCAACTCCTGCGTCATCTCCTGTCCTGGCGCAGGGTCAGCTCCCGCGCCTAATAGGCCCACCGCAAGCAACCAAGGACCAATCTGTCCGATACCTTTAGATCTCGTCGACAACGTTCCACCTCCTGCCGGCCGGCAAATGAGAACTCGGAGCGTTTCTCCCGAGTGGGTGCATGCGGTATACTTCGCAACCGCAGTTGGCGTCAAGAAGCTCAAAGGACCCAACGAGAAGGGACGGACCTTGCCTGGTGTAGACAAAGCCAAGGATTCGCGATCGGGCGTCACGCTCGCACGGGAAATGGGCCTCCTGGGCCTGATCGCCACGGGCGTTTGCTCCATGGTAGGCGCGGCGATCAACGTCATCCCCGTGATGATCCAGCGGAGCCTGCCGGGAATCGGCCCGAACGTCCTACCGGCGTTTGCACTCGCTATGATACCGGCGATTCTGGCGGCCCTTGCGTATGCGGCCATGGCCTCCGGGATGCCGCGGGCTGGCGGAAGCTACGTATACGTGAGCCGAAGCATTCACCCCTATCTCGGACTCTTGGCGAGCTTCTCCCAATGGTTCGGCCTCTCGGTCGCCATGGGGGTCGTTGGATATGTGCTGGTGCCATTCACTCGCGACATCGCGGTGGCGCTCAACTTCCAAGGAGCGGCCGCTGCGCTGGAGACCGGCTTCATACGGGTGACGCTTGCCCTGGTATTCGTTTGGACCGCGAGCTTGATCAATCTTTTCGGGATCAAAACCTTCGAGCGCGCGATGATCACCTTGATGATCCTTGGCTTCGTGGGCGGCGCGATCGTGATTCCGACCGGCTTCATGTTCGACCATGCCGATTTCGTGGCGGCGGTCCAGCAAACCGAAGGAGTAGCCGTCGCGACGGAAACGGCAACCCCACTGAATCTCTATCTCCTGCTCGCGGCAACGGCGCTGCTCTTCTCATCCTTTATAGGATTCGACTCCATCGCCCAGGCGGGAAGCGAAGCGAAGAACCCGAACGTCATGCTGCCCCTCGCGATCGGCATCGCGGTGGTGGTCGTCGGCACGTTCTACTTGTTGTTCACCGCCGCCGTCTATCATGCCGTCCCTTGGTACTTCATCGCGGAGCGTGCCGGTGCAACCGATCTCACCGCCCCGGGCCTCCTCGCCTACCTTCTATCTCCAACATGGTCGGTGCTCATTCTTGGAGCGGCGACCTTCGCGCTCTTCAACAGTCTCCCCGGAATGATGCTCGCAGTATCACGACTCATGTTTGCCTGGGCAGAGGACGGCGTCTTCTTTCGACAGGTCGCCGCCATCCATCCCCGCTGGCGCACACCCCACGTCGCCATTCTCCTGAGCAGCGGCATCGCCTCGCTCGGTATCTTGGGATGTCACTTCGCCGGCGACTTTTTTCTCGGCGTGGACGTTCTAGTCATCGGCATGCTGGTGAATTTCACGCTGGTGTGCCTGTCAGTCGTGTTCCTCGCCAAGCGCAACCCGAAGCTAGCAGAAGGCCTACGTTTCATGAAAAATCGCTCGGCACAAGTTCTGTTGGGCGGGAGTGGGGCCCTCATGCTGGGGATCTTATTGGTGGCGCAGGTCATCAAAGATCTAAACGCGGATGTGGATGCCTGGTATTACCGCTCCACCTGGGTTTTCTTGCTCGCGGTGGCGGCGGTGTCACTGTTGTTCTTGATCCGATGGAAAGAGCTGAGGCGAAAAGGGGTCGACCTCGACGAGCTCTACTCGACGCTGCCCCCCGAATAGAAGAATAGAAGGCCAAACTGAATGAGCGAAAAAGCAGATTGCGTGATCATCGGCGGCGGCATCACCGGCGCGTCCATCGCCTATCAACTTACTAAGATGGGATGCACCGATGTGGTGCTGCTGGAGAAAGACCACCTCGCATCCAAAGCAACGAGCGTCTGTCCAGGAGGGATCCGTTCTCAGTGGCAGGATGAGGCGGCGTGCCTCTACGCACGGGAGGCCGTCAAGTTCTTCGAAAACTTGGACGAAGAGCTGCATCCTGACTTCCCGCTCCCCTTCTATCAAACCGGCTACCTCTTCGTAGCCCACAAACCGGAGACTCTCGAGATCTTCAAGAAGAACGTCGCGCTCCAAAATAGCCTGGACATTCCCTCCGAGATTCTGAGCCCGGATGACATCAAGAAGATCGTTCCTGAATACAACACCGAAGGCGTCATCGGTGGTTCTTTCTGCAACAAAGACGGCTTCATCGAAGACTCGGACGGCCTGACGCAAGTATTGGCTCAGCGCGCTAAAGACAAAGGGGCGCGCGTCGTTCTCGAATCGGCCGTGAGCATCGAGCACACGGGCGATCGCGTGACCGGAGTCAGAACCGCATCGGGGGTGATCGAGGCCGCGAACACCGTCTTGGCCGCTGGGTGCGATAGTCCTGACCTGGCCAAGCCGCTCGGGCTCGATCTTCCCATCTCGGTGGAGCGGCGTCGCATGCTCTACACCGACCGGCTCGAAAGAAGAGTGCTCGAGCCTCTGGTCGCAGCGATGGATAAGGGGTGGGCCGGGAAGCAGCTCGTCGATGGCGTGGTGTACATGGGTTATCTACGCGAGGCGGCGGAAAGCAAGGACGACTGGGCCTACACCGAGCAAGTCGCGGAGATCTTCGTCGACATGATGCCGACACTCTCCGAGATGGGCATCAAGCGACTGGTGGATGGCTATTACGATACGACACCCGATGCGCACCCCTTCCTCGGGGCGGTGTCGGGCATCGAGGGCTACTACCAAGCGGCAGGGTTCAGCGGTCACGGCTACATGCTTTCGCCATCCATCGGCAAGGTCATGGCGGAAACGATCCTGGGAAAAGAACCGTCCTTGCCGATGGAGCCATTCTCGTTCGATCGCTTCAAGGAACCCCAGTCGCAAGACAAGCTGGTGATTTGAGGAAGGGTATGAAGAAAACACTAAGCATTTCGCTACTTTTCTACGCCGCAACCGGCGTGGTCGCCGCCACGACCGGTGTCGCCGCGCAAGAGTCCGAGCGGATGACCATCGAGCGACTCTACTCCATGCCCCGCCTCATCGGTACGGCCCCCGGAGGCTTCGCATGGTCACCGGATAGCCAGCGTTTGGCCTTTCTTTGGAACGACGAGGGCTACAACTTCAGGGACGTATGGACGGTAGTCGTACCGGGTGGCGAGCCGGTGCGGGTTTCTGGGTTCCCGCATCTCGAGCCTCTGGAAACCGACGACGAGATCGGGCGACTAGAGCAAGAAGTACGAATCGAGCGCGATCGCGGCGTGTCGGCGGTGACGTGGCATCCGAACGGGCGGCATCTCATCGTGAGCTTTCGGGATGACCTCTACCTCGTAGCCCCTGGTGAAGAACCGCAAATGGTTAGATCGCCCCCGGAAGCGGAGTCGCGACCGGCGTATTCTCCCGACGGGAAGTATCTAGGTTACGTGTCGGCCGGCGATCTCTGGATGGACGCCACGAGCTACGACGGTCCGAAAAATCTAACGAATCTCGCCAGTGAGCACGTCTCGGTCCAGCGGTTCGCGTTTTCTCCCGACGGGAGCTCTGTTGCCTTCATGGAAATCGACCGTACCGACGTGCCACGCCGTGGCATTCCGGACTACCTACCCGATGAAGCCGAGATGGATATGGTCTATCGGCCGCTCCCGGGCGAAGAACCGGCCAGCCGTCGGGTAGGCGTCGTCCCGATCGAGGGTGGAGACATCGTCTGGATGGATCTTGGCCCACGCCGCGTGGATCCCATTTTCGGCTACCACTGGTCCCCCGACGGCACACGACTTCTCGTCGATACTAGCGATCTGTACGTGAAGGATCGAAGGATCCTTAGCGTGAACGCGGAAACCGGCGAAGCCGAGGTTCTCTACCGCGAGCAAGACCCCAATAACATCCAAGCCTCCTGGCAGGTGGAGTGGGCTCCCGACGGCAAAGGCGTCTACTTCATCTCCGACCGCGACGAGGACTATCACATCTACTCCCTCGCTCTCGGAAGTGACTCACCAAAACGAATCACCCAGGGCGATTGGGCCGTCTTCGAGTTCGCCGTTTTCGATCACGGCGTCTATTTCCTAGCCAACAAGGGACGCGCCGAAGAACGCCAAATCTTTCGCGTCGATCTCGACGGTGGCGAGACCCAGCAGGTAAGTCACCGGGCTGGCACGCACGAGCCTAGTTACTCCCCCAGCGGCCGCTTCGCGGCCGATTACTTTTCGAGCGATGGGACCCCTTACGATCTCCTCATCACCGAGCTCGACGGGGGTGACATCGAGAAAGAGCGCCAAGTAACTCACTCCCCCATCGAGGAGTTCGCGCGCTATCACTGGGTCACGGCCGAGTACGTCACGTTCCCAAGCGTCGTCGACGGCGTCACGCTGACGGGAAGACTAACACTCCCTGCGAACCTGGACCGCGCCAAGAAACACCCGGTCATTGTCGGCTCCGTCTATAGCAACACGGTGCGCAACCAATGGGGAGGCCGGACCGCGCACCCCACCTGGGGACTCGATCAGTACTTGGTCCAAGAGGGCTACATCCTCCTCAACGTCAACTTCCGCGGTAGCTCGGGGCACGGGAAAGAGTTTAGGCGCGGCCATCGGCTCGACTACGGCGGCATCGACACCGAGGACATCTATAGTGGTGTGAAATACCTCGAGACTCTCGGATTCGTCGACATGGACCGCATCGGCATTTGGGGCTCGAGCTACGGCGGCCTCCTCACCTGCATGTCGCTCTTCAAGAAGCCGGGTGTTTACAAGGCGGGCGTCGCCGGTGCACCGGCCACCAACGTTTGGCACGCGACCACCGGGGAGATGCAGGTGATGATGGCCCCCCAAGACCAGCCCGAGGAGTACGCCAATTCTTCGGCCTTCACCAAGGCGGCGGGACTCGAAGACCATTTGCTGATCATTCACGGCATGAGAGACCGCACCGTCTTGTTTCGAGATTCCGTCGCACTAACCCAGCGGTTGATTTTAATGGGGAAGGACGTCGATCTCGTCGCGCTCCCCAACTCCCATCACGGCTGGGATACCGAAGGGAACTATCAAACCATTTTCGCTTTCAACAAACTCATAGAGCACTTCGAAAGATATTTAGGTAAAGGGCCCAGCATGGAGGATAAAGAATGAAACGCTCAAGACTTTCCATACTCACAGTCGCGATGGTTGGCGTCTGCCTGCCGGTTTTTGCGCAGAGCAGCTACGACGACCTAGTGAAGTTCGATCAGGAATTTTTCGAGTTCGCGAAACCCAGGATGCGGTACACGACTCCCAATTACGGCGACCCCCAGGTCAAGGGCGCCGCCGCCATCCGGGCGCAGAGAGAAGGCCTCGAAAAATTCAAGGAGCGGTTGAGGGGCATGAATACCAGCTCCTGGTCGGTTCCGGAGAAAGTGGACTACCTGCTGGTTTGGGCCAAGTTGAACGCCCTCGATTTCGCGCACCGGGTCCTCAAACCTTGGGCCCGCGATCCGATGCGATACTACGACCGCGTGAGTCGCCTTCCCTTTACCGAAGTTCCGGTTCCCGCCGACAAGGCCGCGGATTTTGAAGCGAGACTCAAGGCAGTTCCCGGCACCATGAAAGAGGCGGAGACCAACCTCACCGAGGCGAGAGGTGAGCTGGCCGGTCTCGCGATCTTTCATCTCGAGAACTTCGATGGGGTCGGACAGCGTGAGCCCTTCCGCGCCGCCCCCCCGGACGGCACCATCGGTTGGTACAAGGACCTTTGCGCGCGATTACAGCAAGACGGTTCCGAGCTCGTCGGAGATTGCCAAAAAGCGAGCGCCGCCGTTGAGGGATACCGCGATTGGTTGAAGGCCAACTTCGACAAAATGCCTTTCTCCGCGGCGGTCGGCAACGATAACTTCAACTGGTATATCCGCAACGTCCGCCTCCTGCCCTATACGATCGATGACTTGAAGTTGCTGGGAAAACGCGAGCTCGACCGCTTCCGTTGGGCCTACATCGTCGATCGTGCGAAGAACCAACACCTACCCGAGCTCGAGCTCACTAAGAGCGCCGAAGAACACGAGGCAAGGACGCGGCTGGCGGAGCTGCAGATACGCGCCACCATCGAACAGCTCGACCTCATGACCATCCCCGACTACATGCCGGCAGAGTTCGAGACCGACACTTACTGGAGTCCGAGAGCGGAGACGAGACGGCATTTCTGGGAAGAGTTACAGTTCCGCAACGCGCTCAACAACCATATCCACGCTTCGATCCCCGGACACCGGTTCGACGCCAAGATTCGCGAGCACGTCACGAATCCGATTCGCAAAACGTACCGTGACACACCCCGAGGAGAAGGGTGGGGAACGTATTTAGAGGAACTATTCATTCAGGCGGGAATCACGGACAGCAACCCGCGCGCGAAAGAGCTGAACTACATCGCTCTCATCAAGAGGGGGAGCCGCGTCTTCGCCGAGACCGGGATGCACAGTGGCGAGATGACACTCGACGAGGCCAACGAGTACATGGTCCGGTACGTACCCTTCATGGAAAAGAACCTAGGACGTTACGACCTCAAGAACTATTTGAGGAGGCCAGGGTCTGGAAGCTCCTACCTCATGGGAAAGATTCAGATCGAGCAGCTCGTCTCCGAGCGTGCGCTCCAACTCGGCGACAAGTTCGATCTGGGTGAGTTCCATGACGAATTCCTTTCCAAAGGCATCATTCCGGTTACGTTGATCCGTTGGGAGATGACTGGCCTCGACGACGAAGTCATGGAGTTGTGGCCGGAGGTGGTTGGGAGCGCGGCCTCGGACGACTGAGACCGTGCCTTCGGCCGGGCCGAGCTGACAATCGGACCAGTGACTGTGCAGATATTTGGTCTCCATGGCTGAATCGAACGACGCAGAAACCGACGCCTTATTTGAGGCGTTTCGTCAACAACAGGGCGATGACGAGGCACATGACCGCAGCCTGATCGTCGAGCGACTCCAATGGACGCCGGAAGAGAGACTTGCGGCAAACGCGTCGTTCCTACGTTTTTACTTCAGCATTCGTCCCGGAGGCCCGCTAATTCGCGAGTAGATGATTACTCTCTCCAGACTGAGGAAACTGATGGCAAAAGTATTTCGGCTGGGAACCGGGGTCGCGATCGTATTGGTAACCCTCCTCGTGGCTCAGTCCGGCCAAGCGCAAAGCCGGACGGGCGGCCCGATCTCGGATGATGCACTACAAGCACTCCGCTATCGCTTGGTAGGCCCCTTCCGTGGCGGGCGCGTCAACACCGTCGCCGGGATCCCCGGCGATCCGACGACCTACTATTTCGGCACGCCCGGCGGTGGGGTTTGGAAGACCACCGACGCCGGCGCTACCTGGAATCCGATTTTCGACGGCCAACCGGTATCGGCGATTGGCTCGCTCGCCGTCGCGGCCTCCGACCCCAACGTCATCTACGTCGGCTCAGGCGATCCTCGCATCCGTGGCAACGTTTCCCACGGCGACGGTGTCTACAAGTCGACCGATGCCGGCAGAACGTGGAAAAACATCGGGCTTCCGGACACACGACATATCGGTCACGTCATCGTCCACCCGCGAGATCCGGATCTCGTTTACGTGGCCGCGGTCGGTCACTTCTACGGCGAGAACGAAGAGAGGGGTCTTTTTCGAAGTCAAGATGGCGGCGCCAGTTGGGAGAAGATCCTCTACGTCGATTCCAAGACCGGTGCCGTCGATGTCGCCTTCGATCCGGGCAATCCTCGGATCCTGTTCGCCTCCACCTGGCAGATCGTGAGAACGCCGTGGACTTTCGTGAGCGGCGGGCCGGGAAGCGGTCTCTATCGCTCCGCGGACGGTGGCGATACGTGGACGAAGTTGGAAGGCAACGGCCTTCCGGAAGGTGAGCTGGGGAAGATTGGGGTTGCGGTCTCCCCGGCGGATTCCAATCGTGTCTTCGCGGTTATCGAAGCGGAAGGGGAAGATGGTGGGCTTTACCGATCCGACGATGGTGGCCGTTCATGGAAAAACATCAACCAACACAACGCGCTAACGCAACGAGCCTGGTACTTCATGCGCGTCATTCCAGACCCCATGAACCGGGACGTCGTCTACGTGATGAACATCTACTTCATGAAGTCGGTGGATGGAGGAGCTAACTTCGAGCGCATCGACCAGTTTCACGTGGACAATATGGCGCTCTGGATCGATCCCCAGAACCCGAAGCGACTGATCAACGGTAACGATGGCGGCGCCAATATTTCGGTCAATGGGGGGCAGACATGGACCCGTTCCGACGACAACCAGCCGCTCGGACAGTTCTATCGCGTGATCACCGATAACCAATTCCCCTACCACATCTACGGTGGGCAACAAGATTGGGGAACCCTTGCCATCGCCAGCCGGGGAGTTGGCGCTGCAATCGCGCGAACCGATTGGTACGCCGTCGGCGGATGCGAAATGGGATGGGCGGCGCCCGATCCGCGAAATGCCGACATCGTTTATGCCGGGTGCACCGATGGAGGCATCAGTCGCTTCGATCGACGCACCGGACGAAATCAGTCCATCGAACCCTGGCCCGAGACCAACATCGGTCATAGTGCCGCCGATGCCAAGTACCGATTTCAATGGACCGCGCCGATCCTGATTTCGCCTCACGATCCCAGCGTGCTCTACATGACATCGAACGTCCTCCACCGGTCCACCGACGAAGGGATGAGTTGGGAGGTGATTAGTCCCGACCTCAGCCGAAACGACAAGAGTAAACAAGGGCCCGCCGGCGGACCCATCACCAAGGACAACGTGGGCACCGAAGTCTACGGAACCATTTATGCTTTCGACGAGTCACCGGTACAAAAGGGACTCCTCTGGGCGGGGACCGATGACGGCCTCGTACACCTGAGCCGGGACGCCGGAGAGAACTGGTCCGACGTGACGCCGGCGAATCTACCCGAATGGAGCCGCGTCAACATGGTCGATGCCTCCCCGCACGAGCCGGGGGCAGCTTACCTCGCCATCGATCGCCACGAGCTCAACGACTACAAACCCTACATCTATAAGACCACTGACTTCGGGGCGACCTGGGTGGTCGTCGGCAAAGGCATTCCGGATGGAACGTTCGTTCGCGTGGTGCGCGAAGACGACGTCCGCCGTGGATTGCTCTACGCCGGCACCGAGACCGGGATCTACGTCTCGCTTGATGACGGAGCGAATTGGCAGTCTTTGCAGCTCAATCTGCCCGTGACCCCGATCTGGGACCTAGCCGTCAAGGACAACGACCTGGTCATCGCGACCCACGGGCGTGCTTTTTGGGTTCTGGATGACGTGAGCCCGCTTCGCACCCTCAATGCCGACGTTGCGGCGGAGCCCGTTCATCTATTCTCGCCGAGCCCCGCACACAGAGTCCGCGATGAGTTCGGTCGAGAACGACTCCCTCACGGCGACAACCCTCCTCCGGGCGCCATCATTTATTATAACTTGGGGACCGAGCCGAGCGGTGAAGTGAAGATCTCCATCTTGGATGGCGGGGGAAACTTGGTTCAGGCCTTCTCGAGCTCTGCGAGTACCAAAGAACCCTTCAGCAAGTCGACACCCGTCGGCACCGCAGCGGGCCTCAACCGTTTCGTCTGGGACCTGCGCTACCCGGGACCGGAGCTCATCCCGGATCACGTGCTCTTCATGCATCCACCCCCGACGCCACCGGTGGGTGCACTGGCCATGCCTGGAAGCTACACCGTCCGCATCGAAGCCGATGGCGTCTCGTTGAGTGAGCCCCTCGAGGTCAAGCAAGACCCCCGCGTCTTGACCGGCACCGAGGAGATTCGCGCCCAGTTCGATTTCCACCAACAGCTCGTGGACTCTCTATCTACCATCACACGAACCGTTCTCGAGCTACGGCGCTTGAAGGATGAGCTTGCGGCACTCCAACAGAGGGCAGACAATTTGGACGCCGACCGTGTCGCAGCAGCTAGCAAGAATCTCGAAAAGAAACTCGCCTCGATCGAAGAAACTCTCATCGAGCCTCGTATGCAGACCGGAGGCGATGCCTCCGGAGCCGGAGGCGATGCGTTCCACTATCCCATCAAGCTCGACAACAAGCTCTCGTTACTTATCGGCGTCGTGGGTAACTCCGACCGCTCTCCGACCAAACAGTCCTACGACGTCTACGACAGCTTGATGGACCGCATCCGCACTCAGTACGCGAACCTCGATGAGATGCTGTCCAATGAGATACCGGCTCTCAATCGATTGGCCACCGAGAGCGGAGTGCCAGCCGTGGTCGCCGGAGAGGCCCCGGGCGAGACCCGATAGCTCCGAGTCTAGTTAGATTTCAAGGATCAGCGCCATGTTTTCCTCAAACGCTGACTAGTCGCCTCGAGCTCCCGAGCGGTTTTTTCGTCGAATTTCCCCAGGACGGATATCGCGTCTCGGACGCTGCGGTCGTGATCCTCGAGCTCATCGAAGTAATTCTCGAGCGCTTCTTGTACCAGCTTCGAAACGCCCTTCTCGCCCCGCCGGGCGGCGAGGTCGAGCAGTCTGGCGTGTTGTTCGTCCGTCTCGGACGCTGCGGTCGTGATCCTCGAGCTCATCGAAGTAATTCTCGAGCGCTTCTTGTACCAGCTTCGAAACGCCCTTCTCGCCCCGCCGGGCGGCGAGGTCGAGCAGTCTGGCGTGTTGTTCGTCCGTGATCTCGACCATCGTCCACATTAGGCTGTTTAGTAGCCATGCCGATGCATGTCGAGCACTGGGACTGTTACCTTTCGTTACTAAACTTGTCCGGACGAGATTTCGCGAAATCTCGTTAACTTTCCCTCCTACAGCGAGGGATTGACTTTTCGCCCTGTATACAGCTATTTTCACCACTACTTGGTTTGCTTCCTTCCTTGAAACCCTCTCCCTCTGGGAGAGGGTAGGGTGAGGGCTAGATGGCACTCTCGGCGGGTACGAAGTTAGGACCCTACGAAATTCTTGCGCCGATCGGCGCCGGTGGGATGGGTGAAGTCTACAAAGCCACCGACACACGGCTTGAGCGCACCGTCGCCATCAAAGTCCTCCCCTCGCACGTAGCCAGCAACCCCGACGTCCGCGCGCGCTTCGAGCGTGAAGCTCGCGCTGTCTCGAGCTTGAATCATCCCCATATCTGCACGCTCCATGACATCGGTCACCAAGACGGCGTCGACTTCATCGTCATGGAGCACATCGAGGGCGAAACGCTCGCCGATCGACTGAAGAAAGGCGCGCTTCCGTTCGACGATGCCCTGCAATACGGCATCGAGATCGCCGACGCGCTCGATAAAGCCCACCGTCAAGGCGTGGTGCACCGGGATCTGAAGCCCGGCAACATCATGCTCACGAAGTCCGGAGCCAAGCTCCTCGACTTCGGACTCGCGAAGTTGTCAGTGGCCGGCTCCGGTCCCGATCTGTCGGCGCTCCCCACCGAGCAAAAATCTCTTACCCAACCAGGCGCCATTTTGGGCACGTTCCAATACATGGCCCCTGAGCAGTTGGAAGGGAAAGAGGCCGACGCCCGAACCGATGTCTTTGCCTTCGGCGCCGTCCTCTACGAGATGCTGACCGGGCACCGGGCTTTCGAGGGTAAGAGCCAGGCGAGCCTCATTGGAGCGATTCTCAAAGACGAACCCCCGCCCATCAGCACCGTCCAGACCATGACGCCGCCGGCGTTGGATCACGTGGTCCAACGCTGTCTCGCGAAAGATCCCGACGACCGCTGGCAAACGGCGTCCGACGTTCTCCACGAGTTGAAGTGGACATCGAAGGAGGGCTCACCGGCAGTAGGTGTAGCGCCAGCCGAGTCGGCGCGCGCGGGCCGCCGAGGCGTGACACCGGTCCTCGCCGCATGGCTTGTCGGCGCCATCATGGCCGGCGTAGCCGTGTGGGCTCTGACCAGCCACGCTCCAGATGCTTCTTTGAAGCGTCTATCCGTCAGCTTGCCCGCGGAAGCACCTTACGCGGGGCCCGGCGGTCATGCTCTGTCTCCGGACGGGACACGTCTGGTTTACGGCGCGGTGGTTGGTGGCAGACGGCAGCTTTATACTCGCGCCCTCGACCGATTCGATCCCCAGCTGATGCCGGGTACGGAAGACGCTGCCACTGTTTTCTTCTCCCCGGATGGAGAGTGGGTGGGATTTGTTACACAGCCCGAAAACAAATTGAAGAAAGTGTCCGTGCACGGAGGCCCGCCGTTGACTCTATGCGACGCGATATTTCTTGGGGGTTCTTGGGGTGCCGAGGATGCCATCGTTTTCGTGGCCCAGTCGGGTGGCGGTCTGAGCTTGGCCCGTGTCTCGGCTTCCGGAGGCGAGCCCGAGGTACTCACGACGCCGGATATCGCGAAAGGCGAGCGCCATGGATGGCCGCAGATTCTGCCCGGGGGCGAGGCAGTGCTCTTCTCCATCACGAGCGGCAGCTTCAATGTGGGCCAGATTGCGGTCCTCTCTCTGGAAACGGGCGAGTACCGTACCGTCGTGGAACCAGGATACAACGCCCAATATGTGCCTTCGGGTCACATCGTCTATACCGTTGGGGGAGCTCTGATGGCGGCGCCGTTCGACGTGGATGGGCTCGAAACCACGGGCGCGCCGGGCCCCGTCTTGGAGGGGATACTAACGAATCCGGGTTTGGGTGGAACCAGTTTCGCCTTTTCTCGAGATGGATCCCTCGCATACGTACCAGGAGGTAGTACCCCAGTAGCAGCGGCTACCTTGGCGTTGGTCGATCGTGAAGGAGTAGCCAGTCCCTTAGTCGAAGCGCCGCGGTTTTATACACTTCCTCGTTTCTCACCCGATGGCCAACGGGTAGCCGTCACGATACGAGTTGAGGGAGATCGAGACATCTGGATTTATGAGTTGGCGCGAGGCACGTTGACCCGTCTGACGTTCGAGGGCGGCGCCTATGGCGTGTGGTCCCCTGACGGTCTACAAGTGGCCTTTGGTTTGGGGCGGGCAGCAGGCGGTCCCGTTTCCGATATTCTTGCAAAACCCGCCGATGGTAGTGGCGAAGCGGCCCAGCTGACACCGGCCGAAAACAACAATGGCCTGAGTCCTGCCTCCTGGTCCCCCGATGGCGAGGTCCTGGTCTTCGCGCACTTGACGGGAGGAGGGGCTGGGGACATCGGGGTACTTCCGCTGGGGGGAGAGCCTAAGCCAGAGCTTGTCCTTCAGGCGACCTTCCGGGAATCTCACCCGAAGCTGTCACCGGACGGGCGGTGGCTCGCCTACACCTCGGATGAGTCGGGTCAGCCGGAAGTTTATGTGCAACCCTTTCCCGACCTTGTTGGCAAGTGGCAGATTTCGACCGGAGGGGGGACGGAACCCGTGTGGTCACCCAAAGGGGCAGAGCTTTTCTATCGGACCGGCGACCAGATGATGGTGGTCCAGTACGGAACGGAGCCGACATTCAGTCCGTCCAAACCGATTGTATTGTTCGAGGGAAGCTATGCGCCGCATTCTGTGAACCGAGCTGCCAATTACGACGTCTCTCCCGACGGCCAGCACTTCGTCATGGTCCAGCCCGTCCAGGGTACGTCGGCCATGACCGAAATCAACGTCGTCCTCAATTGGTTCGAAGAGCTCGAACGGCTCGTTCCCACCGATAACTAAGATGGCACTCGCCGCGGGCACGCAATTAGGGCCTTACGAGATCCTCTCCCCCATCGGTGCGGGTGGGATGGGAGAAGTCTACCGCGCTCTCGATCCCAAGCTCGGTCGCGAAGTCGCGATCAAGATCCTTCCCACCGAAGTCGTGCAAGCTCCTGAGCGTCTCGCCCGCTTTCGCAGGGAAGCTCGGGTGTTGGCATCGCTGAACCATCCCCACATCGCCGCCATTCATGGTCTCGAGGAAGCCGGAGGCCGGCCTTTCCTCGTGCTCGAGTTGGTGGACGGCGAAGACCTCTCGGAGAGGATAAAGCGAGGCGCGGTACCGGTAGATGAAGCCCTCGAAATCGCACGCCAAGTCGCGCAAGCACTCGAAGAAGCGCACGAAAAAGGAATCGTGCACCGAGACCTGAAGCCTGCCAACATTGCCGTGACCCCCGATGGCAAAGTCAAAGTGTTGGACTTCGGATTGGCCAAGGCCTACGAAGGAGATACTGGGGAAGTATCCGCGGAGCTTTCGCAATCTCCAACCCTCTCCCGCCCCGCGACGGCCACGGGAGTGATTCTCGGCACCGCCGCTTACATGTCCCCCGAGCAAGCGCGGGGCAAGAAGGTGGACCAACGCGCCGACATTTGGGCTTTCGGGGTGGTCTTGTACGAGATGCTCTCGGGGCGTCCTCTCTTCATCGGCGAGACGGTGTCCGACGTTCTGGCCGGCGTCCTGCGCGCCGAGCCTGATTGGAGTGCGTTACCCGCCGAAATGCCGACCTCCATCCGACGGCTCCTGCAGCGCTGCTTGAAGCGGGATCCGAAAACACGACTTCGACACGCTGGCGATGTTTTGCTCGAGATCGATGATGCCCCAGAAACTGCAGCGAAAGTGGAAGACGCGGCCCCGCCCTCGGCGCTACGTCAGGCGCTGCCGTGGGTAGTAGCGCTGGCTTTGCTTCTCCTCGGCGTTGGGCTGGGGAAATTGGTAAGCGACCGTGTGCGGGGACAGGAACGCGTCGTGCGCGCGGAAATTCCTCCGCCGGAAGGAACGAATTTCCATTTGCACCACGGGAGTCCCGGTCCGGCCGTTCTCTCGCCGGACGGACGGAAGATAGCATTCTCGGCGATTGGCGCCGATGGCACGGTCCGTCTCTACGTCCGGCCGCTCGACTCCGACGATGCCAACGTACTCGAAGGAACCGAAGGTGCCGAGTATCCTTTTTGGTCGCCCGACAGCTTGTCGATCGCTTTCTTTGCGAACGGGAAGCTCAATCGAATCGACGTCACTGGGGGTGCCCCCGTGCCCCTTTGTGATGCACGGTGGGGCAACGGCGGAAGTTGGGGACCCGACGGGGTGATCGTTTTCGCCCCGGACATTCTGACACCTATTCACCGAGTTTCTGCGGACGGAGGTGACTCCGTCCCGATAACCAAGCTAAATGTCGACCGCGGCGACAACTCCCATCGCCACCCGCGGTTCTTGCCCGATGGCCGGCACTTTCTGTACTTGGCAAGAGTCCCCGGCAAGAACTTCGAAGACAGCTGGGTGATGGTGGGTTCCGTGGATGGCAGTGTAGAGAAACCATTGCTGAACTCATCGGCCGCGGCGGCGTATGCCTCTGGGCGCCTGCTTTTTATGCGCGGAAGTGTTCTCATGGCTCAACGATTCGATCCCGCGCGGCTCAAGCTCGAAGGAAATGCGGCACCGGTTGCGCGCGATGTTCGCACAATCGCAGGCAACGCGTACGCCGTTTTTTCCGCCGACCATGGGTCAACACTTCTCTACCAAACAGGAACGGGGAGTATCGACCGCAACCTGGAATGGTTCACCCGAGATGGAAGTAAAGTCGCGTCGTTGGGTGATGGCGCCATTTACTTTTACGTCGCCCTCTCGCCGGACGCTGCGCTTGCCGCAGTGATGATCGGAGACCCCAGTACCGGAACCCCGGACCTCTGGGTGTACGAAATCGACCGCAATCTCAGAACGCCAATCACCTTGGACCCGGGTCAGGACATCGGACCCGTTTGGCATCCCGACGGACTGGCGCTAGCGTTCGGCTCCAATCGAAAGGGACCGTACAACCTTTACCGAACAACCGTTTTTGAATCGAGCGAACCAGAGCTTCTTTTCGAATCGGAGGAGAACAAACTACCGACGAGTTGGTCGCCCGATGGAAAGTTGCTTGCCTTCGGGCGCCAAGGTGCAGAAACCGGGTGGGATATTTGGATCTTGCCGTTGACGGACGACGGCGAGCCCTATAGTTTTATCCAAACGCGCTTTCAAGAAACGTGGGGCATGTTCTCGCCGGATGGGCGCTGGATGGCCTACGTTAGTGACAAGTCCGGACAACAAGAAGTATACGTCACGCCCTTCCCGGGGCCGGGCCGCAAACGGCAGCTCTCGACCGACGGAGGAGCTTCGCCTGTGTGGCGTCAGGATGGTCAGGAGATCTTTTATCAAGGTCTGGACGCCAAAATTCGGGCCGTGGCTGTCCGTCCCCAGGGTGACGTGCTCGAGCTTGGACAAGTAACGACGCTATTTGAAACGATGCCATCTGGCCCCGCGCGTATCTTCTCACCAACCCCCGATGCAACGAAGTTTTTGGTCATCACTCAGGGTGAAGCACCACCCCCTGGCCCCCTCAAGCTAGTAACCAATTGGACCGCGGAGCTCGACCAATGACCATCGCGTCGGGAACCAAGCTGGGTCCTTACGAAATCGTCGGGGCCATTGGCGCCGGCGGCATGGGCGAAGTCTACAAGGCCACCGACACGCGGCTCGAGCGCACGGTGGCCATCAAAGTTCTCCCCTCTCACGTTTCTAACAACCCTCAGGTTCGAGAGCGCTTCGACCGCGAAGCCCGCACGATCTCCAAGCTAAACCATCCCCACATCTGCACGTTGCACGACGTCGGCCGGGAAAACGGCGTGGACTTCCTAGTGATGGAGCATATCGAGGGGGAAACCCTCGCCGAGCGATTGGAGAAAGGTGCGCTTCCGCTCGAGCAAGCACTGCAGCACGGGATTGAAATCGCCGACGCCCTCGACAAAGCGCACCGTCAAGGCGTCGTCCACCGGGACCTGAAACCCGGCAACATCATGCTCACGAAGTCCGGAGCGAAGCTGCTGGACTTTGGCCTTGCCAAGATGTCGGCCCCCGGCTCGGGACCGGATTTATCCTCGCTTCCTACAGAGCAGAAGTCTCTTACCCAGCCCGGAGCCATCTTAGGAACGTTTCAGTACATGGCGCCCGAGCAGCTCGAAGGCAAAGAGGCCGACGCGCGAACCGACATCTTCGCCTTCGGCGCAGTGGCCTACGAAATGGTAACCGGACGCCGGGCATTCGAAGGCAAGAGCCAGGCCAGCCTCATTGGAGCGATTCTCAAAGACAATCCTCCGCCTCTATCGACCCTTCAATCGATGTCTCCGCCGTTGCTGGATCACGTGATCCGAAGATGTCTAGCCAAGGAGCCCGACGATCGCTGGCAAGCGGCTTCGGACGTGATGCGGGAGCTGAAGTGGATCGGCGAAGCCGGAGAGGCACCCGTAGAAACGACCGCCGTGACTCGGCCCTCGGCCCTACGTCGAATGCTGCCCTGGTTGGCGGCGCTCGGCTTGCTTTTTGTCGGTGCAGGACTAGGAAAATGGACGACGGACCCGTCGCGGAGGCCGGAGCGCGTTGTCCGTTCTGTCATTCCGCCGCCGGAAGGAGCGACGTTCCATTTACATCACACAGGCCCCGGCCCTGCCGTTCTCTCACCGGACGGCCGGAACGTCGCATTCTCGGCACGAGACGCCGGTGGTGCGGTGCGTCTCTATGTCCGCCCGCTCGACTCCGACGACGCCCGGGTCCTCGTAGGGACGGAAGGCGCACAGTATCCTTTCTGGTCGCCCAACAGCGCGTCCATCGGCTTTTTTGCAAACGAACAGCTCATGAGAATCGACGTCGCCGGGGGAGCGCCTATGACCGTTTCTAGAGCTTTCGACGGGAAGGGCGGAAGCTGGGGACCCGGCGGGCAGATCCTGTTTGCGCCTAACTCTCGGACACCGATTCATTACGTATCTGAGGTTGGAGGCGAATCCATCGCTATTACCGAGTTCAATGACGAGCGGGGAGAAGACTCCCATCGCCACCCTCGTTTCTTACCCGACGGCCGCCGGTTTTTGTATCTGGCGCGGATTCCCGGCAACAACTTTGAAAACAGTGCCGTCATGGTGGGCTCGTTGGACGATGGTGAAGATGAGCTGCTCCTTCGTTCAGCCGCCGCGGCGGCACACGTCTCTGGACATCTCCTCTTCGTGAGGGCCGGCACTCTCTTGGCTCAGCGGTTTGACCCGGCGCGGCTCGAGCTCACAGGAGATGCGGTTCCGATTGCGGAAGACGTTCGGCTAATCTCGGGCAATGCATACGCAGTCTACTCTGCGCAAGAGAAAACCCTTCTCTACCAAAGAGGCCAGGAGAGTATCGGTGGCAGGTTGGAATGGTTCGTCCGAGACGGGAGTAGTCTCGGCTACCTAGGGGATCGCGCTATTTATGGACATGTTTCCATCTCGCCTGACGGTGAGCACGCCGCTGTCGTGATCGGCGACATGAATAGTGCATCCTTTGATGTATGGGTTTACGAAATCGCCCGCAATCTCCCAACCCGGGTTACCTTTGACCCGCGTGCAGAGCACGCACCCGTTTGGCACCCCGATGGTACATCCTTGGCGTTCGCCTCCAATCGAAAGGGGCCATTCAACCTCTACCGCAAGAGCGTTTTCGAATCGAGCGAATCAGAGCTTCTGCTGGAATCGGAGACGGCTAAGTTTCCGACGAGTTGGTCCCCCGACGGACAGTTGCTTGCCTTCGACCAATCAACCGACGAGACACGGGGCGATCTATGGGTCTTGCCGCTGGCGGGCGACCGTCAGCCTTATAGCTTTATCCAAACGCGTTTCCAAGAAACGACAGGCACGTTTTCACCGGATGGAAATTGGACGCAGGCACGTTTTCACCGGATGGAAATTGGATGGCCTACGTTAGTGACAAGTCCGGACAACAGGAAGTGTACGTCACGTCATTCCCGGAGCCAGGACGAAGTTGGCGGATCTCGACCGATGGAGGAGACTGGCCTGCCTGGCGGCAAGATGGTCAGGAGATCCTCTATACAGACCACGACGGCCGGGTTCGGTCCGTGGCCGTTCGTCCACAGGACGGGACACTCGAGGTCGGAGAAGCAACTCCGCTGTTCGGAATAACGCGAACGCGATTCGGCCGTGTCTTTTGGCCAACGTCTGACGCAACCAAGTTCTTGGTCATAACCCAGGGCGACGCGCCACCCCCTGGCCCACTCAAGCTAGTGACTAATTGGACCGCGGAGCTCGAGCAATGACGATCGCCTCGGGAACCAAGCTCGGGCCGTACGAAGTTCTCGAACCCATTGGCGCCGGTGGAATGGGCGAAGTCTACAAAGCCACCGACACGCGACTCGATCGCACCGTCGCCATCAAGGTCCTCCCCTCATGCCCGCTTCGCCATCAAGGTCCTCCCCTCACATGTATCCGACCACCCGCAGGTCCGGGAGCGATTCGAGCGCGAGGCGCGCACGATTTCCCAATTGAACCATCCCCACATCTGTACTTTGCATGACGTCGGTCGGGAGAACGGCGTCGACTTCTTGGTGATGGAGCACATCGAGGGAGATACGCTCGCGGACCGCATCGGCAAGGGCGCGCTTCCTTTGGACCAAGCGCTCCAGTACGGGATCGAAATCGCTGACGCGTTAGACAAGGCCCATCGTCAAGGCGTTGTTCACCGGGACCTCAAACCCGGCAACGTCATGCTGACAAAATCGGGTGCTAAGCTCTTGGATTTCGGACTGGCCAAGACAGGTATGGCGGTCGCGGGATCCGATGTCTCGGAGTTGGCTACGGAGGCAAGGCCCCTCACCGAACAAGGAACCATTCTGGGAACCCTGCAGTACATGGCCCCCGAACAGCTAGAGGGAAAAGACGCCGACGCGCGCACCGACATCTTTGCCCTTGGTGGCGTGGTTTACGAGATGGTGACAGGGCGCCGAGCATTCGAAGGAAAGAGCCCGGCTAGTGTCATCGGGGCGATTCTCAGAGACGACCCTCCACCTTTATCGACCGTTCAGCCGATGACTCCTCCGCTGTTAGACCACGTGATCCGAAGATGTCTGGCCAAGGCGCCCGACGATCGCTGGCAGACGGCATCGGATGTAATGCTGGAGTTGAAATGGCTCGCCGAAGGCGGGGTTTCTTCCGGAATCTCAGCTCCTGAGCCGGTACCGCGGACGCGCCATCAAAAAACGTTCGCGACGCTGGCTGCACTGTTCTTCGTCACGACCGTGGTTCTTGGGCTCGCCTACTACCGGAGCGTCCAGGAAACACCACCAGTGATTCGGGCCATCGTTCCTCCTCCTGACGGAACTCGCTATTTGTCCACCGCTCTAGCCGGATTCGTGGGTGCCGGTCCCGTGGCGCTCTCTCCGGATGGAAGCCAGTTGGCCTTCGTCGCAAGAGGAAAAGGCGAAGACGTCCTATGGGTACGCGCTCTTGATTCCTTGACCGCGCGACCCCTCCCCGGCACCGAGGGGGCTCGCTACCCATTCTGGTCGCCCGACGGGAGCATGATCGGCTTCGATGCAGACGGCAAGCTAAAAAAAATTGATTTAGACGGCGGACCTCCAGTGACCATTTGTACGACCGATCAATCGCGCGGCGCAAGTTGGAGCCGAAAAGGCGTCATCGTCTTCACGCCATGGGTCCGAAATCCTTTGTTTCAGGTGTCGGAAAACGGAGGTGAGCCGGTTCAGCTCACGGAACTCGACTCGGCGCGGGGAGAAACCAGTCACCGTTGGCCTTATTTCCTTCCCAACGGTAACCACTTTCTGTATTTTGCCCGGATCGGCAGTGGAGAGGACGCAGTGGTCAGCAACGCCGTCATGCTGGGCTCACTGGATGGCAAGACGAGCAAATTGCTGCTGAACGCAGACGGTAACGCTGCGTACGGAGCGGGCCACCTACTATTCATGAGAGAAAACATTCTCATGGGGCAACGCCTCGAACTCGACAATCTCCGGCTGACGGGCAGCCCCTTCCCTATCGTGCAAGAAGTCGAGTTCGATCCTCCCTACTCGAGGGGTGTCTTCTCTGTCTCAGAAAACGGTGTCTTGGCTTACCAGGCACGCGATGTCGCGGCGGAAACTTCGACCCTTGTTTGGTTCGACCGAGACGGCAAGCAACTCGGGTCGCTTGGAGAGCCCGACCTCTATTTCGGACCTCAGATTTCGTCTGACGGAAAAAAGGTTGTGGCGGGCGTGGGAGTTGGTCTTTCGGACCTGTGGATCTTTGATGTGGCGCGGCCTGTTCCGACGCGGTTCACGCTTCATAGGGCGGCTAATAAAGAACCGGTTTGGTCGCCTGACGGAACTCGTATTGCATTCTCCTCCAACCAGAATCCAGAGGGGAAACCACCAACCGCCTCCAACATCTTTGTTAAGCCCGTGGCTGGCTCTGGTGATCTGGAACCGCTGATTGAGGGCGAATTCCCCAAGTATCCTCACAGCTGGTCGCCGGATGGTCGTTTTTTCGCCTACACGGCCCTTAGGGAGAACACAAAGTCGGACATTCTAATCCTACCGCTGTTCGGTGACAGAAAGACTTTTGACTACCTTGCGACCCCCGAGAGCGAGGGAGGAGGCGAATTCTCTCCCGACGGACGATGGTTCGCCTACAACGCCGAACACGCGGGACGGTGGGAAGTCTACGTCGCATCCTTCCCCAAGCCGGAGCTCAAAACCCGGATCTCGACGGGCGGGGGTTGGCAACCCACTTGGAGAGGAGACGGGCGGGAGATTTTCTACATTGCCAACGATGGTCAATTGATGGCTGTGGCAATCGACCAGGATAGCGAGTCTCTAGAGGTTGGCCGCACGAAGGCTTTGTTCCCGACGCAAACGACCAGAACTTTTGAACCGAGGTTCGGAGCCTACGATGTCTCGAACGACGGTCAGAGATTTCTAGTGAACACGTTGGTCGAGACGCCAAGGGTGGCCGCGATTACTTTGGTGACTAATTGGACGGCGGAGTTTGAGCAATGACTCTTAGCGCCGGCGCCAAGCTGGGACCTTACGAAATTCTCGAGCCCATCGGCGCGGGTGGAATGGGCGAAGTCTACAAAGCCACCGACACGCGGCTCGAGCGCACGGTCGCCATCAAGGTCCTTCCCTCTCACGTCTCCGACCACCCGCAGGTCCGGGAACGATTCGAGCGCGAGGCCCGCACGATCTCTCAATTGAACCATCCCCACATCTGCACGTTGCACGATGTCGGCCGAGAAAACGGCGTCGACTTCCTGGTGATGGAGCACATCGAGGGAGAGACCGTGGCGGAGCGATTACAGAAGGGTCCGTTGCCGGTCGAAGAGGCCTTGAAACACGCCATCGAGATTGCCGACGCACTCGACAAGGCGCATCGCCAGGGCGTGGTACACCGCGACCTCAAGCCCGGCAACATCATGCTCACGAAGTCCGGCGCGAAGCTCCTGGATTTTGGACTCGCCAAGACGGGAGTTGCTGGCTCCGGGCCGGACCTCTCCGGTGTGGCAACCGAGGCGCAGCCCCTCACCGAGCAAGGAGCCATCCTTGGGACCTTTCAATACATGGCGCCCGAGCAGCTCGAAGGCAAGGAGGCCGATGCACGGACCGACATCTTCGCCTTTGGTGCGGTTCTCTACGAAACGTTAACTGGCCAAAGAGCCTTCCACGGCAAGAGCCAGGCGAGTCTGATCACATCGATCATGGGAAGTGAGCCATCCGCCATCTCGTCTATCCAGTCCATGACGCCGCCGTTGCTGGATCACGTGGTGAAGCGTTGTCTCGCCAAGGATCCCGACGAGCGTTGGCAATCTGCGTCCGATGTGATGCGGGAGCTGAAGTGGATTACAGGGGAAGGCTCGAGCACGACGGTGCTGCCATCCGCAAAGGCTCGCTCGCGGCCCGCCCATTGGATTGCCATCGGCTTCGCCGCCGGCGCGATACTGGCGGGACTCGGGGTTTGGAGCCTTGTCGACCCGGACCCGCCGCCCGCCGTGCCTCGGCACCTGTCCATCAACCTGCCCGCCGAAGCCCCGTATCAATCCGATCGCCTTCACGCACTCTCACCCGACGGGACGCAGCTTGCGTACGTTGCTGCTACGGAAGATGGTTTGCGACTCTACATACGCTCCTTGGACCAGCTCGATGTCACGCCTTTAGCCGGAACCGAGAATGCCGCTGGTCCTTTCTTCTCCCCGGACGGCGAGTGGGTGGGTTTTTTTGAATGGCCCGGCGGGAAGTTAAAAAAAATCAACGTCCGCGGAGGTCCTCCGATGACCCTGTCCGATACGCCGGCCCTATTGGGTGCGTCGTGGGCCGAGGACGATCACATCGTCTTCGCCGGAGCACCGAGTGAATCGGGAGTCGGCCTGTATCGGGTTCCTGCGAGGGGAGGCACTCCAGAGGTCCTTACGACGCCGGATCTCGCAAGCGGCGAGACCATGCATCGCTGGCCACAAGTTCTACCGGGTGAGAAGGCCATCCTCTTCACGGTCACGGGTGGTGGAAGCAACGCGGACCGCATTGCGGTTCTTTCGCTGGAAACGGGCGAGTACCGGACCGTGATCGAGGCGGGCTATTACGGGAAATACGTACCCACCGGCCACATCGTTTACGCTCTGGGCGGAACGTTAATGGCAGCCCCCTTCAATCTGGCGAAACTCCAAATAACGGGTCCTCCCGCCCCGGTGCTTCAGGGCGTCCGTGACAATTCCGGATTCGCCTTGGCCAATTTCGATTTCTCGGAGGACGGATCCCTGGTCTACCTTCCTGACACGGCGGCCGGACGGGCGACTCTGGTCGCGGTCGACCGTACGGGAGGAGAGGTCCAGGCGCTCGTGGCAGAACCGCTCGAGAATCCTCGAGGCATCCGGGTTTCACCCGATGGTCGGCGGTTGGCGCTCATTACTGGTTCAGGGGGGGATGTTGGAGACCTCTGGGTCTATCCTCTCGATGGCCGTCCTCCGACTCGCTTGACATTCGCTGGAAGTGACGGCACGCCCGTTTGGGTGCAGGACGGCAGCCAAATCGCTTTTTCCTCGACGCGAGAGGACGGAAGAAACCTTTACAAGATCCCATCCGACGGAAGCAACCTCGAGCCGGAGCTACTGCTAAAGAGTCCACACGTCAAATATCTTCGGGCATGGTCCCAACAGACGGAGGAGCTGATCTTCGATCAGGGCGGCCCGGGCGACATTATGACGATTCCGATTGAAGGTGAGCACGAGCCGCGGGCTTTGGTAACGGGGAAGGATTCAGAGGGTTTGAGCTCGCTTTCATCCGATGGTCGATGGCTCGCCTACGTGTCGATGGTGACGGGTCGTTACGAGGTGTGGGTGCGGCCGTACCCGGGGCCAGGTGCGCCGACAAGAATCTCGCCCAACGGTGGGTTGGAGCCGGTATGGGGACCCGGCGATGAGGAGCTCTTTTACCTAGAGGGCGGTAACAAGATAATGGCCGTGAAAATCTTCCTTGAACCAGAGCTCCGGTTCGAGGCTCCCAAAATGTTGTTCGAGGGGCCGTACTCGCACAACGTCGCTGTTGCGCCCACGTACGACGTCGGACCCGACGGCCGGTTCATTATGGCCAAGCCCATCGGTGGTGACGAGTCAGAACGCCGCGAATTTGTCATGATCCTCAATTGGTTCGAGGAATTGAAGAAGCTCGTACCCACGGATAACTGATATGCCACTTGCCGCCGACACGCAGTTGGGGCCGTACAAGATCCTCTCGTCTATCGGGGCAGGTGGCATGGGCGAAGTCTACAAAGCCACCGACACGCGACTCGATCGCATCGTCGCCATCAAGGTTCTCCCCTCTCACGTATCTGACCACCCACAGGTCCGGGAGCGATTCGAGCGGGAGGCCCGCACCATCTCTCAACTAAACCATCCCCACATCTGTACGTTGCACGACGTCGGCCGAGAAAACGGCATCGATTTTCTGGTGATGGAGCACATCGAGGGCGAAACACTCGCCGACCGCATCGGCAAGGGCGCGCTGCCTCTGGATCAAGCACTGCAGTACGGGATCGAGATCGCGGACGCGCTCGACAAGGCGCATCGTCAAGGCGTGGTGCATCGTGATCTAAAGCCCGGCAACATCATGCTCACGAAGTCGGGCGCGAAGCTCCTGGATTTTGGGCTCGCCAAGACCGGAGTCGCCGGCTCCGGTCCGGACCTCTCCGGTGTGGCGACCGAGGCGCAGCCCCTCACCGCACAAGGAGCCATCCTCGGAACATTTCAATACATGGCGCCCGAGCAGCTCGAAGGCAAGGAAGCCGACGCGCGGACCGACATCTTCGCGTTCGGTGCGGTCCTTTATGAAATGTTGACCGGGCAGAGGGCGTTTCACGGCAAGAGCCAGGCGAGTCTGATCGGCTCGATTCTCAAGGACGAACCCCCGCCCATCAGCACCGTCCAGGCGATGACGCCGCCGGCGCTGGATCACGTGATCCGCAGGTGCATGGCCAAGGAACCGGAAGAGCGTTGGCAGGCGGCGTCGGACGTCATGCGGGAGCTCAAATGGGTCACGGGGGAGGGCTCGAGCGCCGCGGTGCTCCCCGCGGGAAGAACACAGTCGCGGCTCGTTCCTGTACTGGCTATCGGGATCGTCGTCGGTGCGTTGGTGGCGGGTCTCGCTGTTTGGGCAATAGTGGGGTCCGACCCGGCCGAGCCAACTCGGCGATTGTCTATCAATCTGCCCGCTCCGCTTGGCTGGGGATTCGCCATGTCTCCCGACGGGACACGGCTTGTGTATGGGGCCTCGTCTGGCGGTGGCAGGCAACTCCACGTCCGCTCCCTCGACCAGCTCGATGTCACGCCGCTAGCCGGGACCGAAAATGCTGCCCAGCCATTCTTCTCTCCGGACGGAGAGTGGGTGGGGTTCATTGAATACCCCGAAGCCAAATTGAAAAAAGTCTCCGTCCACGGTGGCGCAGCACCCATGACTCTGTGCGAAACCTCCGCCCCGAGCGGCGCATCCTGGGCCACTGACGGTTACATTATCTTTGCGAAAGAGGCCGACGAGGGTTACGGGCTGTTTCGTGTTCCAGCACGAGGCGGCGTGCCTGAGGCCCTTACGACGCCCGACACCGCCAACAACGAGCTTTACCACAGGTACCCACAGGTTCTACCAAATGGCAACGATGTCCTTTTCACCATCACGGGCGGTGGCACCAACCCTGACCGGATCGCGGTTCTTTCGCTGGACTCCGGCGAATACCGCACCGTGGTTGAAACGGGTTACTACGGGAGGTATGTACCTAGCGGTCACATCATCTATGCCGTAGGCGGGACGCTCATGGCGGTTCCGTTCGATCTCGGAAGTCTCGAGGCGACCGGTTTTGCGGCCCCGGTGCTGGAGAACGTTTTCCACACTCGCGGGTTCAGCAGGGCATCTTTCGATTTCTCCCAGGACGGGACCCTAATCTACCTCTCGGGGTCGACGCCCGATCCGGCAACCCTGGTGTCGGTCGATCGTGACGGGAGAGAGCTTGGGGCGTTCGTTGAGGAACCGCTCGAGAATCCTCGCGGGATTCGCCTTTCTCCGGATGGTCGGCGAGTCGTCCTGGTCTCGGGCCAGGGGAATGACGCCGGGGATCTATGGGTCTACGACCGAGACGGCCGTCCGCCCATTCGTTTGACGTTCGATGGTAGCAACAGCCGACCCGTTTGGATTCTAGACGGCACACGAATCGCATTTTCATCGACGCGCACCGGCTCCCTCGATCTCTTCTCGATCCCCGCCGATGGCAGTAACTCCGACCCCGAGCTTCTCTTCACAAGTCAAGACGCTAAGCACGCACGAACCTGGTCGCCCCAGACCGGGGAGCTCCTCTTCGACCATGTCCTCCCCGATACCATCTCCGACATCTTCGCGATCCCGGTCGAAGGGGAGCGCGAACCCAAAGCTGTTGTCCAGGGGAAACCGATCGAAGGCCTGAGCTCGCTTTCCTCCGACGGTCGATGGCTCGCCTATGTGTCGACCCTGACAGGCGGCGGTTTCGAGGTGTGGGTGAGACCGTATCCCGGCCCGGGTACCGCTACGCGGGTTTCACGCGACGGAGGTGAGCAGCCGGTCTGGGGGCCGGGTGATGAGGAACTGTACTATCTTGAGGGGAACAAAATGATGGCGGCGAAGTTTCATACCGAACCGAATTTTCGGTTCGAAGCGCCGGCAGCGTTATTCGAAGGGGGGTACTCGCACATCCTTCAAGCTGCACCCACCTACGACGTAGGCCCCGACGGACTGTTCGTGATGGCGAAGCCCACCGGCGGGGAGGAATCAGGAAGGGAGCTCGTCGTCGTTCTCAACTGGTTCGAGGAGCTCGAACGGCTAGTCCCTACCAAGTAGAGCTCTACGACTTCTTCACTCCGTAGGCCTTCAGCAGTCTCCCGATCTGAGTACGGCTCACGGGAAGCACGCGGTTCACCGGAGGCTCAAGCTTGAGCTCCCAGTCCTCTCCTTTGCGTCGCCGCCGGATCTCTCGGATCCGTCCCAGGTTGACGCCATGGTTGTGGTGCACGCGGAGGAATCCGTGAGGTGCAAAGAAAGGGAAAACCTCACCCAGAGAGCGAACGTCCCGGAGCCTTCGGGCGCGCCGGGTGCGTACCAGGGTCTCGTCTCCCACCGCCTCGAGAAAGTACACATCGGCGGGGTCGATGGGCACCCGTCGGTACTCGGAAAGGTGGAGGAGGACGCGCTCGATTCGAGCCATCGGGAACTTCTAGCACACGTTGCCGTTCCAGGGAACCCGTTGCGGCTCTGGGAGGATGAGCTGCGGTTATAAGGAACCGATTGCGGAGGTACGATGACTCGAGTTCGGAGTTGAACTGCGTCTGGACGGAGTAACCAAAAGTAACAGCTATGGGCTCCTCGATGCGTCAGGACGACCCGTCGATTGATATCTTGGAAGCCCAGCGATACCCTGTAATGCAGAAACCGTGAAGACCAAAGAGGCCGTGATCCAGAGTTCGAAGGACATCCTTGGGGGCACGCCTGTGTTCAAAGGCACACGGGTCCCTATCAGGACGCTGCTCGATTACCTTGAAGCAGGGGATCGGCTGAGCGACTTCTTGAGTGACTTTCCCACCGTGGGTCGCGAACAAGCTTTGGAGGTACTGCAGCTTGCGAAAGAAGCCCTTCTGAGCCACCCGAATGAAGCTGCTTCTGGATGAATCTCTCCCGCGTCGCCTAAAAAACGAGCTTTCTCAACACGAAGTGACGACCGTCCCGGAACGGGGCTGGGCCGGAAAGACAAACGGCGAGCTGCTCAGACTGGCATCCGGTCTGTTTGACGTTTTCGTCACAGCGGATCAAGGGCTCGAGTACCAGCAAAATTTGGCGAATGTCCAGACCGCCGTGGTTGTACTTCTGGCGCCGACGAACCGTTTCCATGACCTGAAGCCGCTTGTGCCGCGGATTCTCGAGGTGCTCAACGAAGCTAGGCCGGGTATCCTGATCCGCGTCGGTGCGTGAGGACGTCGTGATGATGTCGCGCTCCTCAACCCAACTACGCGCTCTTCCCCCACGGAAAGTAGTAAAGCGCTTCTGCGGTTTTGTCGGCGGTCTCTTTCCCGGCAATCTTAGCGACAAGTGCGAGCGACGCGTCGTAGGTATGCAATTCCCCAATCGAGCTCATCATGTTGCCGTCGGTGACGATGTGCTCGTTGTCGACAACCTTCGCCTCGGGGAAACGCTTGGCCAGGTCTTCGGTCCCACCGATGTATGTGGTGACTCTCCGGCCTTCGAGGAGGCACGCCTTGCCGAGTAGGAAGGCTCCGGCGCAATTGCTGGCGACGAACTTCGCTTTCTCGGCCCGGTCCTTGATGAATCCAATGAGCTTTTCGTTAGCCAGTAAGGGCTCCACGTCGAGGCCGCTCGGGACGACCAAGACATCTATCGGCGGGCAATTCGCGAAGTCGTAGTCGGGCTCGATACGTAGGCCCTCCTCGCTGACGATGATCCTCTTTTCTTCCGCGACCAGAAAGGGCTCGAACGGAACCGACCCCTTCTTCCCCGCTTTGGCGAAGATCTCGATGGGCGCTGTGACTTCACTCGTCAAGAATTTATCGAATACAACGATACCAACCTTCATTCTTTCAACCTCCATTAGTTCCTTCCGGGAAAAAGCGCCGTAGGGACTCGCTCGAAACAGGTAGTCCCAACGGCGTTAAGGTAAACATCAGCAGCCCGGAAATAAATAGTCCGGGCAAAATCGGGTGGACGACCTTGACCCAAGACACACCCGCCAGAGTCAGTACCGTCCAAACCGCCGTCGTGACCCCTCCCCAGACGCAAGACGCTACCGCCGCTTGCCGGGAAACGCGGCGGCTCGTCAAGCCAACGAGGAGCGGAAAAAAGAAGCTAGCTCCCACGATGCCCAGGGCGTAGGCGACGAGCTCCAGTATTAGCGCAACATCCGGCACCGAGCCGAGGAACGCCAACCCGCCGACGACGACGATGGCATAGCGAGAGATGCGCAGGTAGTAGCGCTCGTCCTTGGCGATCCCACGCGGTTCATGCACGCATTTCCTTACGATGTCGTGGGCGATAGCTGCCCCCGACATCAAGAGCAACGAATCGGTGGTCGACATGATCGCGCACGCGACGCCGGTGAGAGCGATCGCCGCCAGGGCCGGAGTGAGCGTTTGGGCCACGAGTGCCGGGAACGCCTGGTCTGGAGTCGCGATCGAGTCCCAAACCAAGACTCGCGCTGCGGCTCCCAAGTAGACACCGGTGAAAACGAGCAAACCCATGACGATCAAGGCCGTCCAAGGGAGGGCGCTCCGGGCGACTTTGTCATCGCGTGCGGCGAAAACCTTCGTGACCAACTCGAGTCGAGTGCTGTAGGCCACGAAGACCAAGATGTACCAGGAGAGCACAAAGGTCCAAGACCAGGTCACCCCGGTGGGTGAGGTCCATCCGGGAGCTACCTCTTCGACCTTTCTGAGAACCTCGAACCATCCTCCTGCGGCACTGGAGACGCCGACCGCCACGACGATGAGACCCATCCACATCATCAGGAACTGCGCCGCGTTCGTCCAGACGATGGCCAGGAGACCACCCATGGCGACGTAGGACACGAAAATAACGGTCCCCAGTAGCTGTCCCCAGAGCACGTCGATGCCCAACAGTCTTTCGAGAATGAATCCCATGCCTCGGATCTGCGCGACCAGGTAAATCACGCTCGTGAGAGCCACGACGAAGGCGCTCCAGGCCCGAAGAAACCGGCTATCGAAGCGATCTCCCATGTAGTCGGGCAGCGTGAAGCCACCCGCCTTTCGGAGCTTCTTTGCGAAAAAGAACAAAATGATCGCAAATCCCAGGGCGTAGGCGAAATTGGTGGTAATGGCTACTCCACCAATGTGCGCGGCGAACGCCAAGTGACTCATGATCGTACCGCCGTGCACCATCGCCGCCACGTTGGCCATGACCATCATCGGAACGCCGAAACGACGCCCCGCAACCCAGAAGTCTTCGGACGTCTTCTGAAAGCGGAGCGAAACCAGGCCAATGACGACCATCACCGCTAGGTAGACGGCGAACACAATGGGGCCGATGGTGCCGAGCGGCATGGATGTCCTCTCACCCGCGGCGGTCGCGAAACCCGCGGAGTTCGGGGGTTACATCTGGACGTCTTTGGGGTCGACGTTCCAGACCGACAGCTCGAGCGTGATCCCGTTGGGGTCGGTCAACGTAATCGTGTCTAGGATCTCGTGGGAGATCGTGGTGTAGGCGATGCTTCGCTCCTTGAGGCGCTTTTCGGCCGCTTCATACTGTTCTCGGGTAATCGTGAGGGCCGCATGATGATATCCGCCTATTCCGACCTTGGCCGGCTCATTGACGTTATTGATACGCAAGAAAGCCAAGAGCTCGCCGCGGCCCATATCGAAAAAAACCTGGGTGGATTGGGGGTCGTTGTCCATCGCTCGCACGCGCAGCATCTTCAAGCGGATGACCTGGGTATAGAACTCGATGGTCTTATCCATATCTCTGGTGATGAAGGCCAAATGATTGACCCCGGCGGCCTCGCTCTCGAACCCGGTGTAAGTGCTGTCCTTGTCCTTGATGTAGCGGGCGATGAGGTCTTCCCGCTCCTTCTCTGCTTCCTGCACACTCATTGACATCCCGAACCTCCCTGTAAACTCTGGCTCCCTGTAGACGACCCCAAGAAATAACACTTTGGCGGCGGATTGTGCAAGCGATTTTACCGAGAAGATCGCCCCCTAATGTGTTAAACCTTTCACATTCAGTTACGTGGAGAAAGGAACTTAGATGAGCACGGAAAGACGATGGATAGGCAGTGGGGTCAAATCAGAGGAGATGTTCGGCTACTCGCGGGCAACCCGGGTGGGCGACCGGATTCTAGTGTCCGCTACGGCGGCCTCTGGGCCGGACGGCATTGTGGCACGAGGCGATGCGGGTGGCCAGGCCCGTCATATTCTTCAAAAGATTGAAGAGGCGGTGAAAGAGCTGGGGGGGACGCGGGAGGACATCGTCTTCACACGCGTCTATCTGAAGAAGAAGGAAGACCTGATGGCGGTCGCCCCGGTCCATGCGGAGTACTTCGGGGAGACCCGGCCGGCAAGCACGCTGGTGCTGACCGGATTCGTCGACGACGACTTCCTGCTCGAAATAGACGCGGAAGCGGTGATTGGGTCCGGTAAGGGATCTTAGTCGACAAACAGGGAACGCCCTGTCCGGGAGGTGATTGCACCAAGTGGTAAGAGGTGCCCATCACGGCGCGAGAAAGATCAGAACGTCCTCCGGTTTGACGGTCGGTGGCACCACTTGAGCAACCCCTTTATCGAATGTCGCTAGCCGACCCTGCTGACGAAGAGTGAGTGCGACAAGGTGAGCATCGGTGACTTGCCGATGTCCGATGATCCGCTGGGCGGAAATGAAGTCCGAGTCGAGCAAAGAGGTGTCGTCGGACCAGAAGAAGTGGCTCCCCACTTCCGTCATTCTTCGAAGCAATAAGATGGATTCCCCCGGGGACTTGGCCTCCGGAATGATCTGACGATTGGATGAGACCCGTACGAACCCGCTTTGTGTCACGGGACAGGTCGCCCAGCCCTCGGGTTGGTTCCTCTCGAACCATTTGAGGGCCGCCTCGTGGTGTATGTGATTCGGCCAGGCCAGGGCGACCAGGACATTAACATCAAGGAGTGTGATCATCCGGAATCATCGAGAGCTTCACGCACCACCTCGGGAGTTATGGGCGGCGCCTCCTCCGAGACGTCGAATACGGGGAATCCACGGTGCGAGCGGCGCGGCATGGTGGGCCGCAAACCCTTCCGGGCAAGTTCGGAAAGCACTTCCCCCAGGGTCTTGTTCTGAGCTTCCGCCAGTCTGCGCGCGGATTGGAGGATATCCTCGTCGATGTTGAGCGTTGTCCTCATATGAGGATGGTACACGATGAGATGCTTGATGTCAAGATGCAGTGATGCAGTGATGCTCGACCGGGAACGAGCGCCCCCGATTTTCCAATGGGGGCCGGCCGGCTACTTATTCTCGTTCTGGTAAAGCCCAGCGTAGGTCTTCTCGGCGGGAGCATCGAGGCCAAAGAATACGAGCTGGATGATGCGGGCGTCCTTTTGGAGTCGCAGGCCGGCGGGATTCTCGACCACCAGCAGCGATCCGCTTCGGCCGGAGTAGCCGGAATCCCAAAGTGCGGTCTTCACGCTGGCGCCACTCCGAAGAACACTGGAACGGGTACGTGCTAACGCGAAGGCGTCGGGTGGAATGTTCACTACCTCGTTATAGACCACCCAGTACAAGCCACGCTCTAGGTGCCACCACCCGTCCGCGTTGGGCTCGATGGCTTTCGTATCGGGGGTGCGTCGATTCGAGTTGTCGAAATCGATGGCGCCCGGCTGATCATCGAATGCCGCAACCTCCCGAAGAGTGAAGTCGACGCCGTTCATTTGGATTTGAGTCTCCGGATCCCGGAGATTCTCGATGAGCGGCGGGGACGCCTGAAGTCGATTGGTTAGTTCTTGACCGTGGATTAGTTTCACGGGCCGCCTAAAGCCTCGGCAGCGTTATGTCCTGCTGCCCCTGATACTTCCCAATCTTATCCTTGTAGGAGCGCTCGCAGACTTCGTCGCTCTCGAAGAACAAGACCTGTGCAATGCCCTCGTTGGCGTAGATGCGACACGGGAGCGGTGTGGTGTTGGAGATTTCGAGAGTCGCGTTCCCTTCCCATTCGGCGTCGAAACCGGTGACATTAATAATGATCCCGCAGCGGGCGTAGGTGGACTTACCGATGGTGAGCCCGTACACGTTCCGCGGTATCCGAAAGTCCTCGACCGTGCGTGAAAGCGCAAACGAGTTGGGCGGAATGGTGCAGACATCTCCCTTGTAGTCCACAAAACTCTTGGGGTCGAAGTTCTTGGGATCGACGACGGCTGTGTTGACGTTGGTGAAGATCTTGAACTCGTCGGCCACACGGATGTCGTAACCATAGGCGGAGAGGCCGTAAGAGATGACTCCCTCACGCACCGAGTGATCGACGAACGGGTCGATCATCTTGTGCTCCAACGCCATTTTCCTGATCCAGTGATCGGGCTTGATAGCCATGCCTTACCCCCGGGGGATTCTATCTCCTAAAGAGCCGATTAACGAGGGTGGATCTCCAACGCGTTGAAGAAGTATGGGATCTCGATGGCGGCCGACTCGGATGAGTCGGAACCGTGAATGATGTTGGCTTCGATCCCGGTCGCGAACTCCTTACGAATCGTACCCTCGTCCGCCTTAGCCGGATCGGTCGCGCCCATCACATCGCGAAGGTGAACGATGGCGTTGTCTCGTTCGAGAACCAGAACAATGGAAGGTCCCGAAGACATGAACTCTGTTAGGCTCGCAAAGAAGGGCCGTTCGCGATGAATGGCGTAGAATCCTTCCGCCTCCTTGTTGCTCATGTGGACGAGTTTCATGCCGAGGATAGTGAACCCCTCGGCTTCGAGCCTGGCGAGCACTTTTCCCGCCACGCCTTGGCGCACGCCGTCAGGTTTGATGATGGAAAATGTTCTTTGCATGATTATTTGTTGAGCACGCGTTCTATGGTCTCGCCGATCGCGGCCGGGCTCTTGATAACGGCGACGCCGGCCTCCTCGAGCGCCGCCATCTTGTCGGCCGCGGTGCCCTTCCCTCCCATAATGATGGCTCCGGCGTGGCCCATGCGTCTGCCCGGCGGAGCGGTCTGTCCGGCAATGAACGATACGACCGGTTTCGTAACCGACTTCTTGATGTACTCGGCGGCGGTTTCTTCGGCGTTCCCCCCGATCTCACCGATCATCACCACCGCATCGGTCTCAGGGTCGTTCTCGAAGAGCTCCAGCGCGTCGACGAAGTTGGTGCCGTTCACCGGATCGCCACCGATGCCGATACAGGTCGACTGGCCGATGCCCCGCTCGGTCAGCTGATGCACGGCTTCGTAGGTCAGCGTTCCGCTGCGCGAGACACAACCGACGCGGCCTTCCTTGTGGATGTGCCCGGGCATGATCCCGATCTTCGCCTTTCCGGGTGAGATGATTCCGGGGCAGTTGGGACCGATGAGCCGCGAGCCGCTTCCCGGGACGACGCGCATCACTTCGACCATGTCGAGCGTCGGGATGCCCTCGGTGATACAGATGACCAAGGCAATTCCAGCGTCTACCGCCTCCAGGATGGCGTCGGCGGCAAAGGGAGGAGGAACGAAGATGACCGAAGCATTGGCCCCGGTCTCGGAAACGGCGTGGGCAACGGTGTTGAAGACCGGAACGCCCTCGGTGGTTGTCCCACCTTTTCCCGGCGTGACGCCGGCCACCACATTGGTCCCGTAGTCGATGGCACCGCGCGCGTGGAACTGGCCTTCCTTACCGGTGATGCCCTGGACGAGAAGTCGAGTGTCGCGATCGACGAGAACGCTCACTTGGCGCCTCCTGCCAAGGCTACGACTTTCTCCGCCCCGTCTTTCATCGAGTCGGCGGTCGTGAAGTTGAGTCCCGATTCGGACAGCATCTTCCTACCAAGCTCCACGTTGGTCCCCTCCATCCGGATGACGATGGGCAATTTGACGCCTAGCTCGCCAACCGCCGCGATCAGCCCTTCCGCGAGGCGATCGTTCCGCAGGATGCCGCCGAAGATATTGATGAACACCGCTTTCACCTGTGGATCGGACGTCAGGATGCGAAACGCGTTTTTGATCTGCTCGGCGCTCGCGCCCCCTCCAACGTCGAGGAAGTTGGCCGGTGAGCTGCCGGCTAGCTGGATGATATCCATGGTGGCCATCGCCAACCCGGCTCCGTTGACCATGCAGCCCACGTTGCCGTCCAGCTTGATGTAGTTGAGGCCGAACTTCGAGGCCTCTACCTCTAACGGAGCTTCCTCGGTGAGGTCGCGCAACTCGACCAAGTCCTTGTGGCGAAAGAGCGCGTTGTCGTCGAGATTGACCTTGGCATCGAGGGCCAGCACATCTCCGTCTTCGGTTATCAGACACGGATTAATCTCGAGCACCGAGGCGTCGAGACCGCGGAAGGCCTTGTAGAGCGACATGAGAAATTTGACGGCTTTCTTGTGAACATCACCCTCCAGCCCAAGCCCGAACGCGATCTCGCGAGCCTGGTACGCCATCAACCCCACCGCCGGGTCCACTTCGGCGCGGAGAATCTTCTCCGGCGTCTCGGCGGCGACCTTCTCGATTTCCATGCCGCCCGCGGAGCTCGCGATGCACACCGGCCACCCGACAGAGCGGTCCACGAGGAAGCTCACGTAAAGCTCGGACTTGATGGCAAGCCCTTCCTCTATCAGAACCTTCCGCACTTCTTTACCTTCGGGACCGGTCTGGGCGGTGACGAGGTTCATCCCCAGAATCTCCCCCGCCACTTTCTTGACGTCCTCCGCAGTGCGGGCGAGCTTGACGCCGCCTCCCTTGCCGCGGCCGCCGGCGTGGATCTGGGCCTTGACCACGACGGGGAGACCGAGCTCGTCGGCTGCCTTGCTGGCATCGGCAACCGATTCCACCACCTTCCCGCGCGGTACTTTCACGCCGAAGCGAGCGAGAAGCTCCTTCGATTGATACTCGTGAAGGTTCATCCGACGCCGATCTTTCCTACGAGCTCTTGCACCGAGGCTGCGGACTTTTGTAGCGCCGCTCGCTCGTCGGCCGATAGATGAATCTCGATGATTTGCTCGACGCCGTTCGCACCGAGCTTAACGGGTACTCCGACGTACAGACCTTGGATCCCGTACTCACCTTCCAAATAGGCGGCACAAGGAAGGATCTTCTTCTTGTCTTTGTAGATGGCCTCCACCATTTCAACGACGGACGCGGAAGGTGCGTAATAGGCCGAGCCGGACTTGAGAAGTGCGACGATCTCGCCCCCGCCTTTTCGAGTGCGTTCGAAGATGCGCTCAACGGCCTCTTCAGACAAAAGCTCGGTGATGGGAATACCAGAAACTGTGGAGTACTTCCCGAGAGGCACCATGCCGTCTCCATGCCCCCCCAACACCGAGGCGTGCACATTTTCGACGGAGACGTTGAGCTCGGCCGCGATGAACGACCTCATGCGAGCCGAGTCGAGGACCCCGGCCATCCCGATGACGCGGTTCTTGGGAAAACCGCTCACTTTGAAGGCGGTTTGCACCATAGCGTCCAAAGGATTAGAGACGACGATCAAAATGGCGTTGGGCGAGTGCTTGACGATGTTCTCCGTCACCTCTTTCATGATGTTGTAGTTCTTCATCAAGAGGTCATCGCGGCTCATCCCCGGTTTGCGCGGAAGTCCGGCGGTGATGACGACGATGTCGGAGTCTGCGGTGTCCTTGTAATCGTTGGTTCCAATGATGTGGGAATCGGAGCCGCTCACCGGCGCCGACTCGAGCATGTCGAGTCCTCTGCCTTGGGGGATGCCTTCGAGGATATCGATCATCACCACGTCAGAGATCTCGGCGTCGACGATGCGCTGTGCGGTCGTGGCGCCGACGAAGCCGGCACCGACAACGGTTGTCTTTTTCATCTCACTACTCCTACTACTTAGAGGTTCTCGATGATCGCCGTAGCGAACTCGGAGGTCTTGAGCTTGGTCGCGCCTTCCATCAGACGATGGAAATCGTATGTGACCCGCTTCTGAGCAATGGTCTTCTCGATGGCCGCTTCGATCGCATCCGCCGCCTCGTTCCATTGGAGATGGCGAAACATCATGACCCCGGAGAGGATGACCGATCCCGGATTGACCTGATCCTTGTCGGCGTACTTGGGAGCGGTCCCGTGTGTCGCTTCGAAGATGGCGTGGCCGGTGTCGTAGTTGATGTTGCCTCCCGGCGCGATGCCGATCCCGCCGATCTGTGCCGCCAGCGCATCCGACAAATAGTCGCCATTGAGGTTCATCGTGGCGATGACATCGAATGACTTCGCTCGCGTAAGGACCTGCTGGAGCGTAATATCGGCGATGCTGTCGCGAACGAGAAGCTTCTTCTTCCACTTCCCATCACCGTGCGTGGACCAGAGGCTATCGAGACAGCCCTCGACTTCCTTCTTCACCACCGCCTGGCGATCCTCCGGCATCAAGTCGTAGCCGGGCTCGACGGCTCGAGCGTTGTCCTCGGCCGAGATGTTCGCATTGTCCTCGCGGTTGCCTAGAATCCAACTCTCCCGCTCGCTCACCGTCTCCTGACGGAAATCGCGAGCCGCCAGGGTGTAGCCCCAATCGCGAAAGGCGCCTTCGGTGAACTTCATGATGTTGCCCTTGTGTACCAGGGTCACGCTGCGACGGCCTTGGTCCAAGCCATAGCGGATGGCTGCTCTCACGAGACGCTCGGTTCCTTCACGGCTGACGGGCTTGATGCCGATGCCGCTGGTGTTGGGGAAACGGATGTTCGTCGCACCCATCTGATTTTGGAGAAACGCTACGACCTTCGCCGCCTCCGGTGTTTCCGCCGCGTACTCGATTCCGGCGTAGATGTCTTCGGTGTTCTCCCGGAAGATGACCATGTCGACATCTTCCGGACGCTTGACCGGGCTCGGAACCCCTTTGAAATAGCGAACGGGCCTCAGGCAAACGTAGAGATCTAACTCCTGGCGGAGCGCGACGTTCAACGACCGGATGCCGCCGCCAATCGGGGTGGTCAGAGGCCCTTTGATGCCGACTAGGTACTCCTTGAAAGCGTCTAGCGTCTTTTTGGGGAGCCACTCGCCAGTTTCGTTGAAGGCTTTCTCGCCGGCGAGGACTTCGTACCAGGCGATGCGGCGCTTGCCGCCGTAGGTCTTCTCGACCACCGCGTCGAAGACCCTCTGGCTCGCGCGCCAGATGTCGCGGCCGGTCCCATCTCCCTCGATAAAGGGAAGGATGGGCTGGTCCGGTACTTGTAGCTGGCCGTTCTTGATCTCGATGCGGGCACCGTCGCTCGGAGGCCCAGATTGCTTGTCAGCCATAACACTCCTGTTCTGATTGGTTTCGAGTTGGGCGCGGGGCGGAAAATCGGCCGAAATACCCCGTAAAACGCAGTGCTCAGCTCTTCAAAAGGGCTTTCAGTGAAACACATCCGGGAGGGGAAAATCAACCCAAGTTATACCCTCTCCCCTTTGGGGAGAGGGTAGGGTGAGGGGTTAATTGGAGACTCTTAGTCCTTTATCCCTCTCCCCTTTGGGGAGAGGGTAGGGTGAGGGGCCAAGTGAAGCCTCTCAATCCCTTCTACTACCGCCCCAGACGTAGGGGCGCCGACAGCCGATGGTTGCCCCACCAGGCGGCCAACATCGCTTGGCTACTGTCTTCCTCGTCGGGGTAGATCTCGATGGCCATGAGCTCGTTCGTGCTCTCGGTCAGCTCGTGCGTCAGTTTCACTCGCCTGCCACCGGTCGTCTCGAACGCCATGACCGGGTCGAGCTGCAGCGCCCGCACGGGGGCGGGATCCAGCACCAGTAAGTACCAATCGTCATTGTCAGGCGAGTCCGCGGGCCGTTCGACGACCAGGTAGTAGTCTCCCGGCTCGATGGCAACGTCGCCCAGGACCAAGGGAGTGTTCGTATCCAACGTCGTCCACCAGTTGCGGCCGAATCGCCACCTCTTCCCTTTCGTCATCGCGTCGAACTGCTCGACGTACTCTGGCTTCCATTCGGGCTGTCCGTAGGCGACGGTGACCAGGCCGTCGTCATGGATGAGGCGCGACATCTTTCTGGGCGCTTCGAGGCCGAGCGCTTCGACGTCTTTGCCCGTGGTCTCCGGTTCGGCGAGCAGATCGACCGTCCAGTCATGAAGGCCCCAGCGGATCCGGAGATCGACTAATCCCGGAGGCGTGTCGGCGGTGGGAAACTGGATCATCAGCTTGTCAGCCGCTTCTTCCAGGGGCGCGTGTTTTAGGGCGGCACGATGCCCGCCCGTCGTTTCGTTGACCTGACTGATGTCGAGACCCGCGGCGCGAACTTCGGCCGACTCGAGAAGTATGAGGTCGAAGCCGTCGTCTGCAGATCGCTCCATGACCAAGTAGAACTTCCCGGGTGAAAGCTTCGCATCGCCCACCGTCAGATCAGAATTGATGTCGAGAGTCGTCCAGAAGTCGCGGCCGAGCGCCCATCGTTCGCCCGGATTGAGCGCGTCGAGCTCGGCTTGTGCCGCTTCACTCCATTCCGGCTGGCCGTACTGGACGGCGGGCTCGGCGAGGTCGCGATGCCGTGGGTCCCTGCCCTCCAACGCCTTATCGAAGTACCCGGCGCGAACGTCGAAACGCGGCACGGTGTCGGCTCGAGGCTTGGCGTCGGCGACTTCGTCTGCGGGTTCCGGCGGCGTGGTGCATGCAAACAAGAACAAGAGTCCGATGGCGAGTCCACTTTTTTTCTTCAACGAGCCCTCCTGACAGCAGGCCGGTCTATTCGGTGGGGACGAGGCGTTTCAACTCCTCGAACCAGTTCAGAATAACGACAAGCTCGGTAGGATCTGATTCTTCCCCGGCCACGGGTTTGATCATCAAGAATCGCCCGTCGGTTCCGACGTCATAAGTCGGTGCAGAAACCTGGTAATCGTGTGAATAGGGCCCTTCAAGCACCACCTCCGGCGGCCCGAACGTAAGGGTGGGCTCGGTGGAAACCTTGACCGCCATCATCCTGTTGTCACCGTCTTCTACGTAATAGAGCTCCCGGTCCCCCGGCCCCCAAACCGGCTCAAGTCCGCCCTTGGTCGAAACCCGCACCGGTGCGCCCGAGCCGGAAAATGGCCGCACAAAGACCTCGAACGGCCCCGACAAGTTCGAAACATGCGCCAACCAACGACCGTCTGACGAAACCGCACTCAACCCTTCGACAGCTTTCGTTTGAACCAGGATACGAGGTTCCCGCTCGCCGTTGATCGAGATAGCCATCATGTCGGCGGTGGTGCCCGGACTAAACTGGTCGAATACAAGCTCTTCGGTTTGGGGCGCCCAAGCGCGGGTCCACTTACCGAGGGAGTTTGACAAAAGTAGCTCTGGTTCCAGGCGGCTTCCATCGGCGGGGATCGAATAGAGCTCCCGGGCGCCCGTCCTTTGCGAGGAAAACGCCAGCTCGGTGCCGTCCAAGATCCAAACGGGTCGATCGTTGGTTCCATCGAACGTCAAACGCGTTGGAGGACGGTTATCCAAGTAGTACACCCAGAGGTCGCCGAGCTGAGGGTCATCCTGACCGGCAACGAGAGCCAACCGCCGCCCGTCGGGTGAAAGTCGGATATGCCTCGGATTTTCGAGAGGCTCTTTCACTAGCGGGGTCTCTCGCCCGTCACGTTCGACCCACACCAACGTCGCCAGCGTTTTTGGGACTGGAAGATACGCGATGGATCCGTCCGTTGATAAGGCGAAACTCCCAGTTCCGCGAGGTCTTCGTGTCCGATTAAACCCGAGCAACGACGTGCCGCTGATCCCGTCAATCACCGGCGCGGAGGAACCCGTCGTCTTTAAGTTTTCAAGGTCGAATGGCGCTGCCATAAGGGTTTCCCCTACCAAATAGAGCAAATGACCGGAAGGCGCGTAGCGGGGAGAGTAACCTCCTTCGAGCACGGTGTGGTATTCGCCAGACTCCAGTGAGAGGACCGCGATGCGGTTAGGTGCGGCGCCCGTCGTGCCCCCAATCGAGAAGAGGAGCGCATTGCGATTGGGTAGTACCTCGGGCCAGGCGTGCCCCCCCTCATCGTTTGCCGAGTCGGGGATGGTAAGCGCCTTTGGCGCCCCGCCGCTGGCGGGCACCTGGAATAGACCAAACTGACCACGTTCGCCAGGAGCAGCAAAGATGATGGTATTGTCGGTGCTCCAGGACGCCCCCAAAACAACTCCTCCCGTTTGATATAAGGTCGTCACCTGACCCCCGAGGACAGGCACCTTTTTCAGCTTCCCTCCGGGCACTTCGAGAAACCCGACCCACTCGCCGTCGGGGGAGAAGAACGGGCTAGTAGCATTTGTCGTTCCCGGTAGCGGCGTGGCGTCGAGTTGATCGAGGGGGCGGAGGTAGAGCTGGCGTTGATCGCCAGCCACCGCGGTGTAGACGAGACGTGATCCATCTGGCGACAATGCGAGGGTGCCGGGGTTGCCAAGCCACCCGGCAAGCGGTGCCTCGGCAGGCAAGGTGATCGATAGTCGACGGGTGGGCTCGGGAGAGTGCGGCTCCATTAGCGCCCAAACAGCGATTCCCGCTAGCAACGCAGCGGCGATCCCCGTCGCGATTGCCGGGATGAGCCGGGACTTCGTTTCTCCAGATGGGAGCACTGTCGGGCTCGAGGCTTCCCCAAAGATCCATTTCAGCTGCGCCATCACATTGGATGCCGACTGCCAACGCTCGTCCGGGTCCTTCGCGAGACACATCCGGATCACGTGATCCACCGCAGGCGGTGCGCTAGATATGGACGGAGGTTCGTCTTTGAGAATCGCTCCAATCAGACTCGCCTGGCTCTTTCCTTCGAACGCTCGTTGCCCCGTCACCATCTCGTAAAGCACGGAGCCGAAAGCGAAGATGTCGGTGCGAGCGTCGGCCTTCTTTCCCTCCACTTGCTCCGGGGCCATGTACTGTAACGTGCCGATAATCGCTCCTTCTCGCGTCATCTTCGTCACGGTGGCCGCGTCAGGATCGCGCTTGGAAGGCTCGGGCATCAGCTTTGCCAAGCCGAAATCCAGAAGTTTCGCTCCGGATTTCGTGAGCATGATGTTGCCGGGCTTTAGGTCTCGGTGCACCACGCCGTTACGGTGCGCCTTGTCGAGCGCGTCCGCGATCTCGATTCCATGTTGGAGTGCTTGGTCCAAGGGAAGCGCGCCTTTGCCAAGTCGTTCGGCCAGCGTCTCCCCCTCGATGTACTCCATCACCAAGAAGTCGACACCGTTTTCTTGGCCGACGTCGTAGAGTGTGCAGATGTGGGGGTGGTTCAGTTGGGAGATCGTGCGGGCCTCACGCTCGAAGCGTGCGCGGACGTCGCGATTACTGGCTACGTGTGAGGGAAGAACTTTGATAGCAACACTGCGATCGAGTCGCGTGTCGGTGGCTTGGTAGACCTGACCCATCCCGCCCGCGCCAATGAGGCGAACGAGCTTGTAGTGGCCGAGCTCGGTTCCGGGAGAGAGTTCCATGCTATTCACCAACGGTGCGCGGTCGAGAAAGCCGTTCGCTTCTGCTTGTTCATGGTTCGCCAGCAACTCTTCCACCCGCGCTCGCAGCGCATCTTGTCCTGAACACGCTTCGTCCAAGAATGCCGCTCGCTCCTCGGGAGCGAGCCCGAGCGCGGCCTCGAAAAGCTCTCCGATCCGCTCCCAGGAATCCGGCTTCAAGTAATGTACCTCTCGACTTCAAGGTAGAACCAGACACGGGGGAAAAGCGATTTCCATTTGGAGATGGAGCAACATGCCAGCCCTCCTGCCCGAGAAAATAGCGGTACACGAGCCGAAAAGTCAATCCGTCGCTGGCTACGACGGGTCGCCGCGACCCTTTGGCGAGCGCCCCTGCTGAGAAGCATCGATCTTCCTTTGCATGAACGCCGCCCCGAACGTCCGCTCCGCCGTCAAGCGGTTGTGAGGCCCGCAGTGAAGCCGTAGATTCCTCTCGTCGTGGCTTCCATTCCGCGCATAGGACCGCAGGTGCTCGATTTGGAGACCGGTTCGCGCGCGACACCGGGTCCCGTCCGGGCCCCGGAATTCACATTGGTAGCCGGCCCGATCTTGAACGCGCTCCCGAACCTCGGAAGGGATGTAGCGGGACTTAACAGAAATCTCGTCCGGACGAGATTTTTTGTTACCTTTCGACACCCTCCGTAGTCGCCGTGCGTGCTTTCTCTTCAGATCTTTTTTGTCGAGTGCGATATCCAAAGCCTGGTCCATGATCTCGGCCATATGCTGCAAGGGGTTTTCTACTCCGAGGACTTCCGCCAGACGCTCGAACTTCTCCTTGAACTCGCGGTTCGCGGCGAAGCGGAAGTTGAAACCTCCGGATATCCACCTCCGGCCTGGCGGGCTCGAGGATCGCCGGTGACACCCGGGGAGTGGGCCGCGGCGTGTGAGTTGGCGGCGTCTGAACTGGCGGCGGGGCCTGGACGCGCGGCGCGGTCGTGGGCGCCTTTCGAATCGAGGGTGCAAAGACGAGCTTGGGCCGAAGCGCGACCAGGTACTCCTCAGCCTCCCGCTTGGTCATTCCGACACAATCCCCAAGAAGCTTCTCGACATTGCTTTCAGTAAGAACGGGCGCGAGGAGACCCGCCACGGTGAGACTCAATCGGTTCTCAGCCAGCGCCACCAATAACTGGGGAAATCGTCTCGACACATTGGCCACCTGAATTCGCAAGGCAACCGACCCCTCACTCAAGCGAAGTCGTCTTACGCAGTAGTCGAAGAGATTCTTGTACCCCAGCTCCAGATAGCCCTTTCTTCTCGACATCTCTGCGACGTGAGCGATGACGAGCCCCACGCTTCGTTTCTCGGCGCGAACCAACTTGTCGACCGATCGGTCGAGTTTCTCCGTGGAAAGCTTTTCGAGCGCTTCGAAGTATGCCTTAACTTTTTCGATCATGGCCGTTGCCCCCTTCTCCCTAATATAGTCACGGGTTTTTTATGGGCCGGAGTGGCCCTGAGCGAAAAGCAAACGGACTTAGTTAAACAAAATGTTGAGATTGCGAAGAAGGGATGCGAGGGGGCGCGGTTGCGATTCCTGAGGGTACTTGTACTAACGACTCTTTACTTTTTGATTTCGCCTCGCGAAAGTTGTCAAGTGATTTTAGACTTTTTTTTACTTTGTAGGAACCAGCCGTTCGAGCTCCTCGAACCAGTTGAGGATGACATGGATTTGCGGTGCTACTCGCTTGCTCTCACCCGTGCGCCGCACCATTACAAACTGTTGACCGTCCGGGGAAACGTCGTAGTTCGTGTGCCCACGACGGGCGTCGCTTCTGCTGGCCTCATACTTGCCCTCAAAGAGGACTGTCGCGGTCCGCGCGGAAAACGTCCCTTCGGTCTCGACCTCTGCCACAAGCATCTGCTCTCCCTTCCGGTAGAACAACTCGGTGCCGTCCCGTGCCCAGATGGGCTCCGTTCCACCCCCGGTCGAGACGATCACCTCGCCGCCTGGGCCTGGGTGGGGCCGCACGTACACCTCGTCTTGGCCGGATTCATCGGATACATAGGCCATGAAGCGCCCGTCCGGAGAAAACGTTCCTGCTCGTTCGTCGAACGGGCCAACCAGAAAGGGTGAGGACGCTGGATCTCCCTCGAGCGAGAGCACCCATAGGTTTGCTCCCGTGTCTGGACCAGCCTCGGTGTAGGCGATGGCGCGCCCGTCACTCGTCCATGACGTGGCGGATTGGTACCCGTCGCGGACAAGCAGAGCCTCGAGAAAACCACTCCCATCAACAGGCGCCATGTACAAGTCGGTTCTGCCAGGTTTGGACACCGAGAATGCCACCCGGCTGCCATCCGGTGACCAGGTCGGAAAGAGGTTGTTCCCCTCGAGCGTGACTCTGGTTCGCGATCCGCGCTCGACCTCGATGGTCCAGACGTCGACGTCGAGTTGCCAATCTGAGATGGAGCCTTCGGTCTCGGCGACGGAAAAAGCCAGGTGGCGGCCGTCGGGCGAGAAACGAGGGAAAAGGTAGTCGGCTGTGATCTCCGTCACTGGCGCCTCGCGACCGCTCCGGTCAACAAGTACCAGCACGGATCGTGTTGTCGATCCGGTTGTGCCGGAAACATACACCAGCGATCCGTCCCCCGAAAAGCTGAAGTTCACGGCGCCGCTGGCCTTGGTGATCACACCCTCCAGAACTGGAACGGGATCGGCGGTAACGGCAAGCCTGTCAAGATCGAACGGTACCGCCCACAACCTCCCGTCCACGCCGTATACGACGTGTCCAGTGGGCACGTAGTGAGGATTGCTGCCATTCTCAATGACGACTTTAGGATCACCATTTTCAAGCGACAGTACGGCAATCCGGTTGCTTTCGGGCGTTAGGATGTTGAAGAGGATGGCATCTCCGCCCGGCAGGAACTCCGGCCAAGTATGGTTCACTTCTCCTTGCTCCGTATCCACGGTCGTCAACTCGTCCGGCTGGCCCCCGGCTGCCGCGACCCGTAGCAACCCCTTGCTCGCAGAGGTCGAGAAAACGATCGTGTCATCAGGCCCCCAACTCACGCCACGCAGCGACGAGGTCCACTGACAAATCGTCACAGATCGCCCGCCAAGGACGGAGACCTTTTTGAGCTTGTTGTTGTCCCTCCCGCCACTCACCTCGAATCCCACCCATTCCCCGTCGGGTGAGAAGAATGGGCTGCGAGCACGCTCGCTTCCTAGGAGAGGTGTGGCTACGAGCTGATCGAGTTCGCGGACATAGAGGTGCCGACTCTCGTGGCTACCAGTGCTAGTCATATAGACGATGCGCATACCGTCAGGGGAGAAGGCCACGTCTGTTTGAGACCCAGTAAGTCGCAACGATCCTTCCGGTGGCGTTGCGACCGTAAACTGTGCGGGCGCGGGAGGTGGCGCGACCGGCTCCGGCAACACGAGTGCCCATACAACGAGACCAACGAGCAGCGTGCCGAGGACTCCGACAGCGATTCCAGGGACGAGCCGCGACTGCGTTTGCCCAGTGGGAAGCACGGCCGGGCTCGAACCTTCGCCAGAGATCCATCTCAGGTCCTGCATTAGATCCGAGGCGGTTTGCCAGCGCCGATCCGGTTCTTTTGCCAAGCACCGCCGGATCACGTGATCCAGCAACGGCGGTGCGGCAGAGATGGTTGGGGGCTCGCGTTCTAGAATCGCCGCGATCAGACTCGCCTGACTCTCTCCTTTGAAAGCTCTCCGCCCCGTCACCATCTCGTAGAGCACGGAGCCGAAAGCGAAGATGTCCGTGCGCGCGTCGGCTTTCTTACCCTCTACCTGCTCCGGGGCCATGTACTGCAACGTCCCGACTATCGTTCCCTCTCGTGTCATCTTCGTCGCGGTGGCCGCGTCAGGATCGAGCTTGGAAGGCTCGGGCGCCAACTTCGCCAAGCCAAAGTCCAAAAGCTTGGCGCCCGATTTCGTGAGCATGACGTTGCCGGGCTTGAGATCCCGGTGCACGATGCCGTGACGGTGCGCCTTGTCGAGCGCGTCGGCGATCTCGATTCCGTGCTGCAACGCCAGTTCGAGTGGAAGTGCCCCTTTCTCCAATCGCTCCGCCAGCGTCTCCCCCTCGATGTACTCCATCACCAGGAAGTCGACATCGTTTTCTTGGCCGACGTCGTAGAGTGTGCAGATGTGAGGGTGGTTCAGTTGGGAGATCGTACGGGCCTCACGCTCGAAGCGTACGCGGACGTCGGGGTTACTGGCTACGTCTGAGGGGAGGACTTTGATGGCAACGGTGCGATCGAGCCGCGTGTCGGTGGCTTGGTAGACCTGGCCCATCCCGCCCGCACCAATGAGGCGAACGAGCTTGTAGCGACCAAGCTCGGTTCCGGGCGCGAGCTCCATGCTTTCTACCTCGGTCGCTCGCTCGAGAAAGCCATTGGCTTCCGCCTCTTCATGATTGGCTAGTAGCTCCTCGACCCGTTCTCTGAGCGCATCCTGTCTCGAGCACGCTTCGTCCAAGAAAGCCGCCCGCTCCTTGGGAGCAAGACTGAGCGCGGTGTCGAACAGTTCTGCGGCACGCTCCCAGGAGTCCGGGTTCAAGTGATCCGCTCACGAGTAAAGGAAGGAAACCATCGGTCCACCCTCACCCTGCCCTCTCCCCAGAGGGGAGAGGGTTTCAAGGAAGGAAGCCATCATTGTTGTGGTGAAAATAGCTGTACACGAGGCGAAAAGTCAATCCGGCTTCACTTCCTGGCGGCCCTGCCCTCGTGGAAGGATCGATCATCGTTGCTGAGAAAGCTGGCCGGCGGACAGCACGAGGACGCTCTTCACCGTGAAAGCCCCCCCCTGCGCCTTCTTCCTTGATGGGTGATGACAATAAGGCTGCGAGATTTCCGGTGAAGGCCTGTGCGGCGCGCGCGTCAACTGGAAGCTCCAACTTGAGCAGGGAAACTTCCTTGAGCTTGGCACTCATCAAGCCTTCCGCGGCGTGTTCCGCCGTTTCCGGAGCGACGGCGTGGATCACTTCGTGGACCACCACCGAGCTCATCGCCCGCGCAACCCGATCGCGCTCGAGCCACGCGAGCTTCTTCAACCGTTCGAGCTCGGGAGTTTCGAACGCCGGGCCGCGCCGGGTCGATCCGCCGACCTTCCGGGGCTGCTTGCGCGGATCCACGGCTCGCACGATGGTGGGGAAGAAAATCCAGATATTGTTCAGGTGCCCGTCAACGCCGAAAACGACGCCCATCGTCTGTACGGGGAAACCGAGTTTGCCGGGCTCGGACGGTCTCAAATAAACGACGAACTCTCGCCCTTCGCGAGTTGACGCCAGCGTTGGATCGTCCTTCCAGAGAAGGCGAGCACCGAGTCTCTCGAAGGAAGCCCGTACTTGGGCCGCAAGGGTCTCGGAGCCGACATCGAAGAGCCCGTAGCTGTCCACCCATCGGATGGTGAGGTCGGGTGCTCGATCCTGGGCTTGCGAAGGCGTTGTGAGAGCCAGCGTCAAGAGGACCAACTCTATGCACCTGGCGTGAAGACGAATCCCTCCTGTCATCTCGGAACCGGTGTTTTGTGCTTTAGGAAGGCGAGTGTGATTTTCCATCGTTTTCCCCCTTCGCCTTGAGTCGCGCAAATCAGCGGCCGAAAGGGCCACGCTTTCAGAAATAAAAGTAGGTTTGCGGTTCAGTGAGGCGGGGGCGTAGGATGGGCTCGATTCAACGAGGGCCAGCGTTGAAACCAACTGAACCCGTCACAGGGGACCCCGAGCAGCACAGGATTACCCAGCTTCTGAGAGATTGGGACAAAGGCAGTCCCGGCGCAGAGACGGAGCTTATGGAGGCGGTCTATCCAAGGCTACGCCGTCTGGCTCGGAAACACATGGCCGGCGAGCGCCGGGAACACTCGCTGCAGGCGACCGCCCTCGTCCACGAGGCTTACGAGAAGCTCGTCGACCAACGTCACAAATCTTGGGAGAACCGACTGCATTTTTTCGCGGCCGCTTCCGAGCTGATGCGACGGATCCTCGTTGACCACGCCCGCCGGCGAAAAGCGGAAAAACGCGGAGGCGGCCGACCCCACCTCACCTTCGATGATGCTTCGATTTTGTTGAACGAGCAGTCGGACACCGTGTTGGCACTCAACGACGCGCTCGCCGGCTTGAGCAAACTATCTCCCCGCCAGGAACGGATCGTCGTGCTTCAGTTTTTCGGAGGTCTGGAACAAAAGGAGATCGCAAAGCTCATGGGCATCAGCCTCCGAACCGTGAAAAGAGAATGGTGTGCCGCCCGAGCTTGGCTCTACGGTGAAGTCAAGAGGCAAGTTACTTGAAGCCTGATTCTTGGAAGCGTGTTGCAGCCCTGCTCGAAGCGGCACTCGAGCGCCCTTCCGACGCGCGGACTGCGTTCTTGGACGAGGCTTGTTCCGGGCACGATGCGCTGCGAGAGAAGGTCGAAAAGCTCTTGGCCAATCATGAAGAGGCGGAAGAGAACCGGTTTCTCGCCCAGGCTCCCGCTTCCTTACTCGCAAAGCAAAAAAGCACCGAGATCACACCTGGCGCTCGTTTCGGCTCCTACGAGATCACTTCCCTGCTCGGCGTGGGTGGGATGGGTGAGGTTTACCGAGCGAAGGATCTCGAGCTCGGGCGCGACGTGGCGATCAAGGTGCTCCGCAAGGAGCTCGCTTCGGAGCCAGAGGGCCTGAAGCGCTTCGAACGAGAGGCCCGGACCGCATCCGCGCTCAACCACCCGAATATCACCACCATTTACCACATCGGTGAACACGAGGGCACCCGCTACATCGTAATGGAGTACGTCGAGGGCAAGACACTTCGGGAACTTCTTGGCGAGGGTCCGCTCCCCTCTAAGACCTTGCTCCGACTCGCCACCCAAATCGCCGAGGGCCTGGACAAGGCTCACTCCGCGAGGATCGTCCATCGGGATCTCAAACCGGAGAATCTGATGGTCACCGGCGACGGCTTGGTGAAGATTCTGGACTTTGGGCTGGCCAAGCTGACGGGTCCGCCGGTGAAATTAAATTCCGACATGGACACCGTGACCAAGGTGGGCACGCGGCAAGGCACGATTCTAGGAACGGTGCAATACATGTCACCGGAACAGGCGAGCGGACGCGCTGTGGACTATCGCTCCGATCAGTTTTCCTTGGGATTGATTCTGTATGAAATGGCGACGGGGAAGGTGGCGTTTCAGCGGGACACCGCGGCCGCGACGCTGGCGGCCATCATCGAGGGGAAACTCGAAACCGATGACGCCACTCGAACCGAGCCTTGCGGGGAGTTTCCGACGGACGGTGGAGCGGTGTCTGGTGAAGGAGCCGGAAGGTCGTTACGCCTCGACGGGTGAATTAGCGAAGGAGCTGGAGCAGGCACGGGATGGTGTCCGCGGGGTCGGTGTGTGGCTGCGACGGAGCGCGATGCTCGCCATGGTGGGCTTGTTTGCAGCGCTTGTCGCCATAGTGGGTCTGAATGTGGGTGAGATCCGAGACCGACTTCTGGGTGGGACGGGTGGAATTCAGTCGGTCGCGGTTCTACCTCTGAGGAACGTCTCGGGGGATCCGGAGCAGGAGTATTTTTCCGACGGGATGACCGAGGCACTGATTTCCGATCTCGCAAAGATCGGAGCACTGAAGGTCATCTCGAGAACCTCGGCGATGCGCTACAAAGGCACGGAAAAGACTCTGCCGGAGATTGCCCGTGAGCTGAATGTGGACGCCGTGCTGGAGGGCTCGGTTTTATTGGAAGGAGAACGGGTGCGGATCACGGCGCAGCTCATCGAGGCAGAAACGGACCAGAATCTGTGGGCGGATAATTACGAACGTGACCTCCGCGACATCATGTCGGTGCAAGGCGAGGTGGCGCGGGCCATCGCTCAGGCGATCCAAATCCAACTGACGCCGGAGGAGACCGCTCGCTTGGCGAGCGCCCGTCCGGTGGACCCCGAGGCTCACGAGAACTATCTCAAGGGCGTTTTTCACTATCAAAAACTCACTCCCCCGGACCTCGATGCCGCGCTTTCCTACTTCGAGCTCGCCTTGGAGAAAGACCCGGACTACGCCCTGGCCTATGTGGGTATCGCCCGTGTCTGGGGTGGACGCCAGCAGATGGGCTTCGTGCCGGCCAGTGAGGCGACGCCACTCCAGAAGGTAGCCGTTCTCAAAGCCCTGGAGCTGGATGACTCCCTCGCCGAAGCTCATAGCGCGTTAGCGTCACTGAAGACGTGGAGCGAGTGGGATTGGTCAACTGCCGAGAGCGAGTTCCGGCGCGCCATCGAACTCAACCCCAGCTATCCGGAAGTGCGCGTGTGGTACTGGGAGCTCTTGGATTCAACGGGGCGTTGGGAGGAAGGGATGGCGCAGATGGAGCGACTTCTGGAATTGGACCCGCACAATTCCTTGTTCCAGGGTTTCTTTGGTCAGAGCTTGGTATTTCGGCGCCGGTATGATGACGCCATCGCGCAGTTGCAGAAGGTCATCAGAACGGAACCCAACTTGCAGTTAGCGCACGCCCTCCTCTGGCGCGCCTTCCACCAAAAGCGAATGTATGAGGAGGCTCTAGCAGAAGCGAAGAAGGTTTTTGCCCTGCTGGGCTATAGTGAAGTCGCGGAAGCCCTGGATCGCGGCTACGCGCAGGGTGGGTATGCAGGGGCAATGCGCCTTGCGGCGGAGACGCTGGCGGCGCGTTCGAAGCGAACCTATGTTCAGGCTATGCAGATTGCAAAACTCTATGCGCACGCCGGGGAGAAAGACCGAGCCCTGGATTGGCTGGAGAAAGCCTACCAGGAGCGCGAGAGCCGACTGGTTTATCTCGGTGTGGTTCCGGAATGGGACCCCCTGCGGGACGACCCGCGCTTCCAGGATCTGCTGCGGCGCATGAACCTCCCGGAGGGATGAGAAGGTAGCGGATGGGGTTCAGTCGTGGTACCAGGCTCGGCTCCTACGAGATCACTTCCCTGCTCGGCGCGGGCGGGATGGGTGAGGTGTACCGGGCGAAGGATCTCGAGCTCGGGCGCGACGTAGCGATCAAAGTGCTCCGCAAGGAGCTCGCTTCCGAACCGGCGGGCCTGAAGCGCTTCGAACAAGAGGCCCGCACCGCATCCGCGCTCAACCACCCGAACATCACCACCATCTACCACATCGGTGAACACCAGGGCATGCGCTACATCGTGATGGAGTACGTCGACGGGAAGACGCTTCGGGAGATGCTTCGTGACGGACCGCTTCCCTCGGAAACCCTACTCGAGTTCTCCACCCAAATCGCCGGGGGTTTGGCCAAGGCTCACTCCGCAGGGATCGTCCATCGGGATCTCAAGCCTGAGAATCTGATGGTCACCGACGATGGCTTCGTGAAGATTCTGGACTTTGGTCTGGCAAAGCTGACCGGTCCTCCGGTGAAGATGGATTCCGGCATGGCCACCATGACCAAGGTCGGCACGAGGGAAGGGACGATCTTGGGAACGGTGCAATACATGTCGCCGGAACAGGCGAGCGGACGGTCGCTAGATTATCGATCCGATCAATTTTCGCTTGGGTTGGTCTTGCAGGAAATGGCGACCGGCGAGGCGGCGTTCAAGCGGGACACCGCTGCCGCGACGCTGGCGGCTATCATCGAGGGGAAAGCCGAGCCGATGACCGGGCTCGATCCAAAACTCCCCGAGAGTTTCCGGAGTGCGGTCTGGCGGTGCCTGATCAAGGATCCCGAAGGTCGTTACGCCTCGACCACGGACTTGGTAAAGGAGCTGGAGCAGGTTCGGGCCGCGTTCTCTTTCGGCGATCCGCTGTCGGCTGCCATTGCTCGCGGGGAAACACCGGCGCCCGAGATCGTTGCCGCGGCGGGGACGTTCTCGGGTCTGTCACCCGCAGTGGCTTGGACATGTTTGTCTTCGGTCGTGCTGTCGCTCGCGGGCGCCCTATGGATCTCGAGTCAGACGCGACTGAGTCAGATTACTCCTCTTCCTAAATCTCCTGAGCTTCTCATTGCCGATGCTCGAACGATACTCGAAGACTTGGGATTCCCAACGCCGCAACGGGACAGCACCTACGGTTTCTCCCGGCGAGTCGACTACATCGACGAACTGATGTCCTCCGATCGTTCCAACGATTGGTGGGAGCTTCTAGCGCGAGGCGAGCCGAGCGTGGTTCGATTCTGGTACCGCGAAAGCCCCCAGTATCTCGTACCGCACCGCGTCACCGAATTCTTTCCCGCTGAGCGCGATCCACCCGACTCGCTCCCTGGCATGGTCAGCCTCCAGCTCGACACCTTCGGGCGGTTGCGCCGGTTGGAAGCCTTTCCTCCCGATCTCACCGACTCCGCCGATGAGACGAAGGAGCCCGATTGGACCGCGCTCTTTGCCGCCGCGGGTCTCGACCAGGAAGACTTCACGTCCGCCGAGCCACGGTGGTCCCCCCCCAGGTTCGCGAGTCGCCGCGCTGCGTGGGAGGGTACCTATCCCGACGCTCCCGAGATTCCGGTTCGCATCGAGACGGCCTCCTTCGCTGGGCGACCCACCTCCTTCCGCGTGGTTGAGCCGTGGAGTGAGCCTGCCGGCGAACGGGAAAACCCTTGGGTGCGTCCTTCGGACGTGGTGCCCAATCGATGGGCTAGCGCCGCTCACGTGGGCTTACATTTACTCTTCATGTTCACCCTCGCGATTTTGGCGCGGCGCAATCTCAAACTGGGTCGGGGGGATCGTAAGATTGCCTTCCGACTGGGCAGCGTCTTATTCGCCTCGGTGATGCTGCACTGGATCTTTGCGGCGCACCATGTGCCGGAGCGCTCCCAGCTCCAGATCTTCTTTGGCGCGCTTTATCGTTCCTTCTTTTCGTTTGGATTAGCCTGGCTCTTCTATATCTCGCTCGAGCCCTACGCTAGAAAGCTCTGGCCAAGGAGCATGATCTCCTGGGTTCGCCTCTTGTACGGGCGATTTCGGGATCCTTTGGTCGGACGGGACGTTTTGGTGGGCTGCGTCTATGGAATCGGGTTCGGCTTCTTGAATCGCGTCCTATGGTTGGCACCCACCTGGCTAGGAGACGCCCCACCGCCTCGGCCGGACCTTCCTCGCCACCCCGCCGAGTTTATCGCCTTACGTGGCGTGAGCGAGTCGCTTTCCCAGATCTTCGCGAATTTCGTAAACATCTCGACCCACATCCTGTTTCTTATTGTTGCGCTTCTGCTACTGCGGTTCATCTTCCGTAAGACCTGGCTCGCGGTGAGCATCCACGGGGCGTTGTACGTGTTCATCTACGCGTCTGGCTTCGGGCTTACCGGCATCACTCTTTGGATCTGTCTCTGGTATGTGGTTTTCTTCCGGTTCGGGTGGATTTCAATCCTGGTGGGGACTTTTACAAACGACCTCCTGAACGGTTTTCCGCTGACTACCGATCCAACGGTGTGGTACGCGCATGCCCCGATTCTCGCGGTCCTCGTGTGCATGAGTCTCGCGCTGTACGGTTTCAAGGTGTCGCTCGCGGGACGCCCTCTCTTCAAGGACTTGCTGCCGGAAGCGTGAGTCCATCATCGCTGCCGAGAAAGCTGGCTGGCGGACAACACTAAAATATCGCCTAGCTATTGGGAAATCAGCGGGTTCGGGGAGCCGGTTTGAATCTGGGGAGGCAACCTGCTACCTATGTCCGGGTGATGATAGTCAAGAAACTCCTTTGGCTTTGCATTCTGGGCGTGGCCGTTGGCTGCTCCCCCACCGTCCAGGCGCCGATCGAAGAGGAGGCGCCCGCACCCGCCTCCGAGTCCCGCGACAAATCCTTCGACTCGGACGGCGTTCAGATCCGCTATGCGGAGCAGGGAGAAGGGGATCCACTCATCCTGATCCATGGTTTCGCCATGAGCCACGACCGGTGGGAAGCGGCGGGGATCCTTGATGCGTTCGCCGCGCGGGGGTATCGGGTGCTCGCCATCGATGCTCGCGGCCACGGCGGAAGTGGCAAGCCCCACGACCCGATAGCCTACGGCGAACAGATATCGCTCGACGTGGTGCGGCTCATCGAGCATCTCGGGTTGGAGCAAGCCTACGTTGCCGGTCATTCCATGGGGGCCATCGTGACCAACAAGGTGCGATCGCTGGCTCCGGAGAAGGTTCGGGCCGCGGTCTTGGGTGGTGCGGGATGGCAGAAGAAAGGTGACACGGTGCTGCCCGGGATCACCGCTCTCGAGCTCGCCGAGGCGCTCGAGGAGACCGGCAACTTCAAATGGATGCTGAGGGAGTTCACCAAGGATCAGCAACCACCTGCCACGGAAGAAGAGATCGAGGGGCACAACAAGAGGATGATGTATGGCAACGACACCTTGGCGCTGGCCGCCGTGCTGCGAGGATGGGACGGGCTGGCGGTAACCGAGGAAGACCTTCGCGCGAACGAAGTGCCGACTCTCGCTTTGGTCGGCGGAGACGATCCTTTGAAGGAAAAAGTGGATGATCTGGACGGGGTCATGAGTAACCTGCAGATTGTCGTGATCCCGGATGCCGATCACTTCGAGTCACTCACCGATCCGGCATTTGTGGAGAATATAGATGCGTTCTTGGGCGAGCACCCCTTGGCGGGGAGTGAGCCGGAGACCGAGGAGTAGACAAATGGTCATTATGAAGAGCTCCTGGTTGGGGGCGGTTGCTTGGTTAGGGTTAGCGCTGGTCGGTTGCTCGCCGCCGGTCGAGGCGCCTGTTGATGATGTTGATGTTGTCGCGACCGAGGAAGCCCCGGAGTCGGTCGACAAGTTCTTCGACTCCGATGGAGTCCAGATCCACTACACCGACACCGGGGAAGGGGATCCGCTCGTTCTGATTCACGGCTTTGCCATGAACTGGAAGCGGATGAAGAGCGCGGGTGCTGTCGACGGACTGGCGGAGCGTGGATACAGGGTCCTCGCCATCGATGCGCGAGGCCATGGCGAGAGTGGCCGGCCCCACGACCCTGGCGCCTACGGTGAGGAGATTCCTCTCGATGTGGTTCGGCTCATCGAGCACCTGGGTTTGGAACAAGCGTACGTGGTCGGCTATTCGATGGGGGCCATCGTTACGAACAAGGTTCGGGCGCTGGCTCCGGAGAAGCTTCGCGCCGTGGTGATGGGTGGTGCAGGCTGGCAGAAGGAAGGCGGCACGGCGCTTCCGGGTATCACCTCGCTCAAGCTAGCGGAGAAGCTCGAGGAGACCGGTGACTTCAAGTGGATGCTCGAGGAATTCGTGAAGGACCGGCAGCCGCCCGCCACTGAAGAAGAGATCGAAGAGCGCAATAACAGGATGATGGAGGGTAACGATCCCATCGCGCTAGCCGCCGTGCTGCGAGGATGGGATGGCTTCGCGGTGTCCGAAGAAAACCTCCGGGCGAACGAAGTACCCACCCTCGTGGTCGTGGGTGCCAACGATCCGCTGAAGGTCAAAGTGGACGACTTGGACGGGGTCATGAGCAACCTGGAAATCGTCGTTATTCCGGACCAGGATCACGGGGCGCTCTCGCATCCGGATTTCGTGAAGCACGTGGATGAGTTCCTTAGTAAACACCCACTGGGCTCGGATGAGCCGGAAACGGATGAATAAGGGGCGGCTTCAGGATGAAGGCGATCGTCTGCCACGAGTACGGCTCGCCTGATGTTCTCGAGCTCCAAGAAATCGACAAGCCGGTCGTCAAAGACGATGACGTGCTGGTACGAGTTCACGCTGCTTCGGTAAATCCAGCGGACTGGTACCTTCTCAAGGGCACGCCATACCTCGTGCGCCTGATGACCGGTGGGCTGCTCAAACCCAAACACAACATCCCGGGAATCGATGTGGCCGGGCGGGTCGAAGCGGTCGGCGGAAACGTGAAGCAGTTTGAGCCGGGCGATGAGGTATTCGGCGGGGGCGGCGGGGCCTTTGCTGAGTACGTCTGTCTTCCTGAAGATGGCCTAGTCCTGAAACCGGCCAACCTGACGTTTGAACAAGCGGCGGCCGTACCTGTGGCGGCATACACCGCCCTCCAGGGTATTCGCGACAAAGGACAGGTTCAGCCAGGGCAAAAGGTTCTGATCAACGGTGCGTCGGGAGGGGTCGGCACGTTTGCCGTCCAGATTGCCAAATCGTACGGGGCGGAAGTGACCGGCGTTTGCAGCACGAGGAACGTCGACATGGTCCGATCGATCGGCGCAGACCACGTCATCGACTACACCCAAGAAGACTTCACCCAGAGTGGCCGGCGATACGACGTAATACTAGATGCTGTGGGAAACCGTTCGTTGTCAGATTACCGGCGCGTGTTGAACCCTACGGGTGTTTATGTAGCAGCCTCCGGAGGGCTGGTGGGTGATTGGCTCGGACCCATGATTTGGATGTTCAAAATACTCCTGGCTTCACTGGTCGGGAGTCAGAAGATGGTTGTGCTGATGGCGGAACAAACCAAGAGCGATCTTGTTGCCCTGAAGGAGCTTCTCGAATCCGGAAAAGTCACACCGGTCATAGACAGACGGTACAAGTTGAGTGAGGTCCCTGAAGCTCTCCGCTATCAGGGAGAAGGTCACGCCCAAGGAAAAACCGTCATCACCGTGTGAAGGCGTGTAGCCAGGTGCCCTCTGCACTCGGATGAGCCGGAAACAGACGACTGGCACTCGCTCCGTCTGTGACCTCCGGTAACGGGCCCTGTGGAAAACTTGGATCACGTGATCCCTCGAGCGTGTTGTTTGGCCGGGGTGCGAGTGTCCCTTTTCTGGATCAGACTAAACTCCCATTCAGAGAGCTGACACCTGTCCCATTTGCTTGTTACTTTTGGTGTCAAAATGCACATTTTCGGATCAGACCCCTGCGATAAAACGGGATCAGACCCCCGGTTATGTGAGGTGGCGAGCGGTTTCGGCGGGGGTCAACTCGAGGCTACCCTCGTGGGCTTTCAAGGCATGATGGGGCATCTCGTCCACGAGGCATGTCTCTCTTTTTTGCACAATGACGGTTCCGCCCTCACGTGCCAGGAGCCTGACGCCCTCGACGCCATCTCCTCCTTCGCCTGACAGAACCACCGCGCAGGAAGTCTCGGGTCGCACGGCCGCGGCAGACCGAAACAGCGTCGTGATCGACGGTCGGTGCCCGCCAACCAGCCGACCTCGCTGTGGCGCGACGGAATCGCGGCTATCGACGACCAGGTGGGCATCTTCCGGCGCGAGGTAGATGGCTCGTGGAGCCAGCTTCTGTCCCTGCTCACAGACCTCGACGCGAAATCCTGTTTCCGCCGTCAACCAGCGTACGTATCCTTTCAAGAAGCCGGGTGCCAGGTGCTGCACCACACAGATCGATCCGGTGAACGACTCAGGTAGGCGACGAAGGATCTCAGTCGTTGCCTGAATTCCTCCCACCGCGCCACCGATGAGAATCAAGGATGGCGTGACGCGAGCCGGTTGGTTGGCCGCGAGTGGCGTCGGGCGAGCGCTCACTCCCATGGCGAGACACGACCGCGCAGCGAGCTCGACCCGCTTGACCAAGGTTCGGACCACGCTTTCTTGGGCTTCGGGCGACGCCCGTTTCACGAGATCCACGGCTCCCTCGTCCAGGGCGATGAATGCCAAATCTTCTTCGTCCGAACTCGGCTGCGTGGTAATCAGAATCCGGGACGGAGCATGCTCCATGATCTGACGGGTGGCCAAAGCCGCACGCAATACGGGAAGGCCGGCGTCCATCAAGATGACGTCGGGCTTCAAGCGATGGGCGAGTACGATCGCCTCTTCGCCGTTGCGAGCCACTCCCACCGACTCGGCGACGCCCGATTGCTTGAGCGCGAGCGATAGGAAATTGGCTTGGAAGGGTGAACCCTCAGCGATCAGCACGCGTATCATTGGGGGTGCCGATAGTAGGCAAGGTCGGCCCCCGAGTCAAGGACGTCTCAAGAACCGTTATTCAGATTCTTCTGGCTTGGACAGGCCGAGGTGAGTCCAAACGTCGGTGCCCACCCGAGACTCGAAAACCTGCGCCTGAGACTTGATTTCCCCAACGCTTTCGTCGAGGCCGATTCGTTCGACGCGATGCATGGGAAAGAAGATCGTCGACAAACCCATCGTGTCTTCACCCTTCGCCGTCTCCCGCATCCAATCCTCGAACGAGTTCAGATCTATTCCTCTAACGTTCACGCCGGCGTCGGCGATGGAGAGCAGGATGCACCAATACTTCTCGCGCGGGTTCTGGAGATAGACAACGACCGGCGAGTGTTTCTTCACGAACGGCGTCCCTCCCCGCGTTTCTCGAAGAACCGATGCATACGCTGGAGACCTTCTTCGATCTGCTCCCGTGAAGTGGAAAACGAGACGCGAAAGTGCCCTTCGCAATCGAAGGCCAATCCCGGCACGACCGCGACGTGTTCCTCCTTCAGGAGAAGCGTTGCGAGGTCGGTGGCGCTCTTGACCTCTCCGGTCAAGTACGCCTTGAACGAAGGAAAGAGATAAAAGCTCCCTTTCGGCTCGACGCAGGTGACCCCGGGGATCTCGAGGAGCCCGGAGCGTAGGCGATCTCGCCGCCATCGGTACTCGTCCAACATCGCCTGTAGCGGGGATTGATCCCCGAGGAGTGCTTCCAGTGCCGCTCGTTGCGAGATAGACGAAGCGTTCGAGGTCATATGGCTTTGGAGCTTGGCGCAACCGGAGATGACGTCTTTGGGACCGATCGCCCAGCCTAGGCGCCAGCCGGTCATAGCGTACGTTTTCGAAGCCGTGCCAGCGATGACGAAACGGTCCCCCACCTTCTCCCGCAACGTCCGGAGTGCCGCCGACGGCATGGGCTCGTAGCTGAGCTTTCCATAGGTGTCGTCCCAAAGAATGTAGAAGCCACGCTCGGCGGCGAGCTCGCCCAGTGCCAGGAAGTCTTCCGCTTCCACAACGGCGCCAGCCGGGTTCGAGGGGGAGTTCAAAAGAACAACCTTGGTCCGTGGAGTCACCGCCCCACCGACCAACTCCGCAGAGATCCGAAAGTCTTCCGACTCTTTCGTCTCTACGAATACCGGCTTGGCCTCGACCAGCCGAACCTGCTCGGAGAACGTCTTCCAATGAGGATTGGGGATAACGACTTCGTCTCCCGGATCGAGGAGCGTCATCATCAAACCGAAGAGCGCGTGTTTCCCACCGTGGGTGACGATGGCTTCCGACGGCTCGAACTCGAGCCCGTAGTCACTCCGGTAGCGTTCGCAGATGGCGTTCCGAAGCTCCGGGATGCCGGGGTTAACGGTGTAGCGGGTGAAATTCTCTCGAATAGCTTGATGCGCGGCTTCTTTGATGGGCTCCGGGGTTGGGAAATCCGGCTCGCCGGCTCCGAAGTCGACGACCTCGGCGCCTTCGGCACGAAGCCGGGTGGCCTCCGCCATCACCGCCATCGTGGGCGAGGGCGAGAGTCGAGAGAGGCGACGAGCCAGGCTGGGCGCCCCCGGCTCCGTCTCTTTCATGGTCCTACCGCTTACCCAGCTCGTCGATGAGGCGGCGTTCGACACCGGGAGGGACCAAACCCGTGACGGTACCGCCCAGACTGACCACTTCTTTGATGAGACGCGAGCTCACGTAGGAGTACTCCTCGGCCGGCATCATGAACACCGTCTCGATCGTGGGTGCGAGTCGCCGATTCATGAGCGCCATCTGGAACTCGTACTCGAAATCCGAGATCGCCCGGATGCCTCGGACGATGGCGGTCGCACCTTTGTCTTTCGTGTAGTCGACCAGCAAACCGCTAAACGCATCGGCTTCGACATTGGGCCGGTCGGCAAAGGTTTCTTCGATCATCTCGATCCGCTCCGGGACCGAGAAAACCGGCTCCTTCTCTGCGTTCTCCAAGACCGCAACCACGATCTTGTCGAAGAGCGAGCTGCCTCGGGCGATGATGTCCACGTGCCCCATCGTAAGTGGATCGAAGGAGCCCGGGTATATCGCGGTTCGAATCGCCATGTGTGGAAACTCGGCGCAGTCTAACATAGGCCCCGCGGCCCGGACAAATTAGTGTCCTGTATCAGTAGATCGTTGCCTAAAGCTCGTGGCCATTTTGTGTGCTGGCGAGGCGTGACGACGACGTCATATCTGGATATTTCGAGGAGTCACAACAAAGCCAGCGCGCAAAAGGGGCCGAGACTTAGGTGACGAATTACTGATACAGGGCACTAGTTCAAACCGCGGCTTCAAAAAACGTCAGGCAGCTTTCGCCGGCCCTCACTTCCCGGACCTTGGCAAGGCCTGCATAGGAATCGGCTAGCGGCGTCTTATGATGATGCTCCAGAATGACGAGCCCTCCCGGTTTCGCAAGAGACGCGGCGCCGATCTTCTGTAAGAGCGTGTCGTGGATGTCGACCTGGTACGGAGGATCTAGGAGTACGAGCTCGAACGCCTCCTGACCGTCGGCGAGGAAGTTGATCGCCGACTCGGCGTCCCGCTGCAGGAGCTCCGTCTGCTCTGTGAGCTGGAGCCGTTCGAGATTTTTCCGGATAGCATTGGCGGCGGCTCGATTCCGCTCCACGAACGTGACGTGAGACGCTCCGCGAGAGAGCGCCTCCAGACCGAGCGCCCCCGCCCCCGCAAAGAGGTCCAAAACCCGCACCTCGGGAAGCCGTGGCGCCAAGATATCGAACAGTGACTTCTTGAGTCGCCCGCCGGTGGGTCTCGTCTTCCTGCCGGAGGGAGCCTCGATGTGCATCCCCCGAAATTTCCCGCCCCCGATCTTCATGACCTTTATGTCAGCCGGCGGTAGCGAGCCCGAATTTTTCGCCCCAGGCCGCGATCACATGATTCACGATCCGATCGGTTTCCTCGGTGCGTGGGGAAGATAGCAACGCTTCCGCTTCCTCCCGCGCCACCTCGAGAAACTCTCGATCGCGAACCACGTCCGCGACTCGAAACAAGGGAGCACCCCACTGGCGGGTGCCGAAGTAGTCCCCCGGCCCTCGAATATCCAGGTCGCGCTCGGCGATCACAAAACCGTCGTTCGTCTCAGCCATCGCCTCGAGACGGCGCTCGCCTTCTGGAGTCAGCGGCGGGTGGTAGACGAGGACGGCGGCCGATGGAGCCGTCCCCCGGCCAACGCGACCCCTGAGTTGATGCAATTGAGACAGGCCGAAGCGTTCCGCTTGTTCCACGACAACGAGCGTCGCATTGGGAACGTCGACACCGACCTCGACGACGGTGGTCGCCACAAGGATGTCGACTTCGCCCGCAGTAAAAGCCGACATGGCTTGCGCCCGCTCGGCGGAGCTCAGTTTTCCATGGGCCAGAGCCACCCGGCGATGGGAGAAAGGGCCTTTCTGGAGGAGGCGCTGGGTCTCGACGGCAGCCTTGAGATCCATCTTCTCGGACTCTTCCACCATCGGACAGACGAAGTAGACCTGATGACCGGCGGCGACCTGCTCCTCCATGAGGCGGTGGACCTCCGACAGCTGCCCCTTCTTCATTAATAATGTACGCACTGGAGGCCGACCCGGGGGGAGCTCGTTCAAAACCGAGTGGTCGAGATCCCCGTAGAGCGCCATGGCCAAAGAGCGAGGAATGGGAGTCGCCGTCATAACCAACAGGTCAGGCGCGTAGCCTTTGGCACGTAGCTCCGCCCGTTGCAGCACCCCGAACCGATGCTGCTCGTCGACAATGGCCAGACCCAGCTCCTTGAACCGGACACTTTGCTGAATCAAGGCGTGCGTCCCCACGACCAGGTTCACCTCGCCGCTCGCGATTTCGGCCAGGAGCCCGTCGCGCTCCGCCCGATTGAGAGCCGACGTCAAGAGCGCAACGCGGTATCCACTTTGGGCCAGGATGCGCTGGATATTAGAGAAGTGTTGCTCCGCCAAGACTTCGGTGGGAACCATCAGAGCGACCTGCGCGCCGTTCTCGATCACGATGACCGAGGCGATGACGGCTACTATCGTCTTCCCCGAGCCCACGTCGCCCTGAAGCAAACGCTGCATGGATCGTTCCGACGAAAGCTCGTCGGCGAGCGTCTTCGACACTTTCTTTTGCGCTTCGGTCAGGCGAAACGGCAAGATCTGCCGAACCCTCTCCCGAATGCGGTCGTCTACTGGAAAGGGGCGCGGTTTGGTGAGACCGGATGCGGCTCGCCGACGGAGTCCCAAGCCCAAGGAAAACAGGAAGAGCTCTTCGAAGATGAGCCGCCGCTGCGCGGGCGCGCGGAACTCGTTGTAGAGCTCGAGCGAGGCGCCTTCTTCGGGAAAGTGCGCCCGTGCCAATGCCTCCCGCCGCGGCGGAAGTTTGTGACGCTCACGCGACGAGTCGGGCAAGAGCCCGGCTACTTCGGAAGGCAGGCTTTCGACGAGTGAATGGCAGATCCGACGAAGCATCCGCGGGCTGAGCGGCCCGATGCGCTCGTAGACCGGCACGATGCGACCGGTGTGGGTCGGTTCGAAATCACCTTCCTCGACGAGCTCGTATTGAGGACCCTTGAGCTCGAGTCCGCCGCCCCGGCGAGAGAGCTCCACCTTGCCGTAAAGGAGAACCTGCCGGCCCGCCTGAAGAATGTCCTTGAGGTATTCCTGATTGAACCAAATCGCTCGTATCGGACCGGTCTCGTCTTCGACCATGACCTCCAACACCTTGAAGCGAGGACGGCGGGTCCGCTTCACGTGCGCGCCGACCACCGTCGCCAACACGGTGGCGTCTTCGCCGGGCCGCAAGTCGCCGATCGATCGGACACGGCTGCGGTCCTCGTAACGGAAGGGCAAATACAGCAGGAGATCGGAAACCGTCGTGATCCCGACCTCGGCCAGCGCCTCTGCCTTGCGAGGGCCGACGCCTTTTACGAACTGAACTTTGGAGGAAAGCTCAAGCATTCTTTCGAGCTCCCAATTCTGGGAGCGATGATTCTCGTGGCAACGTCTTGGTGGGCGAGTCCGTTCGACTTCAATGAGCGGACGAACCAGATTGTGTCCCCTCGTCTCCCCGTACCGGCCCCTGTCTCAGGATAAGCTTACCCGTTCGAACCCTGGCACTGACGATTCCGTACGGCAAGGGGAAGGGTTCGTCGAGACGAACACCCTCGGGCAGCGCTGGATTCTTGGAGTTGGCGGCAACGAGACTCTTCACCAACTCCCTGGGGACGGGAAACCCGGCTAGCGTCACGCTCTCCAACTCCACTTGCCCAACGCCATCCTGGGCGAGGACTTGCGCCAGCACCTCGACCTGGACCGGCCCCTCGAGAAAACTCGCGAAGTACCAATCTTTCAGGTACGCACCCAAGAGGCTTGCGTCGAGCAGGGCTCCCGCCTGGATCTGATCGACACCGAACCGGACCCAGGGCTTGGTCACCTCCGGGGGTAGTTGCTCGACTACCCGATAGACCAGGTAGGCGTTCGCTTCTTCGTCGCTGACGTGGAAGCGCTTCGAGGTCTCCGCGCCATTGGCATGCCGGTCACGAATCTGCTGGAGCTTTCGGTTGAGGGACTCGGTCGGAGAGGGATCCGGTTTTTTGGCCTCTTCCGTCGCCGTCTGGTTGGTTGCCGCCTGTTCCATCGATGGCCGAGACAGGCTCGAGGCCCCCGTCAGGCTGATAGCCGCGACGATAGCGAGTGGCGCGAGCGGCATCCCCCAAGTCCTCCCGCAAGTCCTCATGCCGCCATACTACTCAAGGCTTTCCAAGATGAGCAAATCGCTGGGGGAGGGGGCGCCCCCTCACCCGCCCGCCTTCAGCGGGCGACCTCTCCCCCGCGGTCGGGGGAGAGGTACCAGAGGTGGTACCAACTTCGTTGGTACAGCCTATTAGGGCTGCGTCGCCTTCAGCCTTTCGAGAAACTCCTGAGTATTCTGGTCCTCTTGGTCCAGCGAGGCCGCTTTTTCCGCGTGGATGAGAGCCATATCGTACTGGCCCTTGGCTTCGTAGACTTCGGCGAGCCGCAGATGGGTCGGTGCATCCTCGCGGTTCCACAACACGACATGGAGCTCGGAAGCGGCCTTATCGAGCTCACCGACCTCTTGGTACACCTCGGCGAGCTCCAACCGGACACCTACCGAGTGGGGGGCGACGTAGACGGCCCGCTCGAGCTCACGGGCGGCCGCAGGGAGATCGCCCGACTCTCGAAGCGACCTCGCTTTCTCCAGCATCTTTTCCGGATTGGCATCCTCCAGATCCAGGGGCTCTTTTGGCTCGGGGGCTTTCGCGTCGGCGGCCGCCACCGGCGCCGCGGCGACCTCCGGGGCATTTTCAGCAGGCTCCATAGGCGCGACCGGCAGAGACGCCGGGAAACGGTAGTTTGCCCGTGCGTGCGGCAGCCGCTCGACGACGCGCTCCACGCTTCCAACCGAATCCTCGGCGATTTCGGCAAGCTCGGGAGACAGAGAAAGCGCCATACCGCGTTGTCTCGCGGCCTCCTCCGGGTCGTCAGCGTCAGCGGCTATGAGTGAGAGAAGGAAAAAAGCCTCTGCGTCCTTGGGCTCGATCTGCGTCGCCGTCGTCAACCAATGACGCGCCTCGTGCTTGCGCTCGGACCGCCAGGCGCTCCACCCCATATTAAAAGGATAGGGTTCCGTGTCTGGCTCGAGCTCCGCCGCTTCACGAAAGGTGTCCACGGCCTCTTCAAGCTCCCCCCTTCGGAAATAGGCGACCGCGAGGTTGTTCAGAAAACAAGCCACTTTTTCTTGCTCGGACAAGCGGCTAAAGATCTCGACCGCCAGCCGCGTTTGATCCGCTTCCAAATAGGCAACCCCCATTGTGAAATAGGCCTCTCGATAGACAGGATCTTCAGGAGATATCGTCGAGAGTACCTCGAGGGCTCGTTCGAGGTCATTTTGTTCGACAAGCGTCTGGCCCAAGAGAAGCGCCGCGTCGGCGAAGTCTGGAGAGGTTGCGAGTGCTCTCTCCAGGAGCTCCCGGCGCTTCGTCGGGGAGTTGACTATTTTCGCGCGGGCATAATCCTCGTACGCCTTGACGGAAAGCGTTTCCCTCCGTTCGACCGCTAAACCGTGAGCCTCGGGAATCCGCCCTTCTTCCAAACGCAGGAGATTCTTCGCGAGCTGGTTCTCGATCCCGATTAAGTTCTCGAGCTTCCCGTAGTCTTCGAGGACGCCGAGCTTGTCGCCCGTCGCGACATCGATGACCTGCGCGGTGACCTCGAGCCGTCCGTCCTTGCCCCGGAAACTTCCCATGACCACGCGGTCGGCGCCTAACTCTCCCCCGTTCTCCATCAGTTCCACCAAAGTCAGCGGCGCACCGTTTTTAATTCCCTTTTGGCGCAGGAGTTCCCGCCGGTCTTCGGAGCTGACAACGTCGTGCCCTACCAAACGCAGATGAGACGACAAGGATTCGGCGATCGCGTCTCCGACCCAGCCATGGGTTCCTTCGGGAGAAAGGTTGTCGAAAGGCACCACCATCGTACGGATGGGTGCGGCCAAGATAAGAGCAAGGGTTAGCGGAAGAGCGAGCGAGATGGACCTCCTCGTATCTTCAATTCAGCCTCTGTCTTCGGGTCCCTTCATTATACATGTTGGTCCCTGCGGGGCGAGGCGCGTGCCTGCTAGCCAGATCCCGAACGGGGTCCTATAATAAATGAACGCACTCATGTCCGAAGAGCATTCCGCTGAGCAACCGGTTGGTGTCTACTTTGTCTCTCTTTATTTCGTGGTCTCGGGTTTCCTCGAGTCCATCCAGAAATTCAGGGAATGGGAGACGCCGATCGTTTTCAATCCCCTCTCCGAGCACTCCGTCTGGCATCTCGCGACTCACATCGCAATCTACCTAGTGGTTGCGTACCTGCTCTGGGAGCTGACCTGGCTGGGGAGACTAGCGGGGCTGGTCTACGGGTATCTGACCCTGGCCACCTATGCCAGCGCGACGATTCTGTTCCTCAAGGGAACCGAGTTATCCTCGACTCCACTCTTCTTGATCCTGGGCATCTACCACGTGGTGGCCCTTGTTCCCCTGGTCGTTTACCTGCAGCCCAAACGCCAGAAAAAGCTTTTCCGAGTAGAACTTCTGGAGATTCTCCTCCCCCCGAAGTGAGCGGCTCGGGTCCCCGAAGGGGCCCGAAAATACCCGGTTGATGCCCGGGGCCGATCTCTGCTACCATCGGCCTTTCTACGCCGGCTCGCCATTATTGGCGTTGCTTCGTCGGGTCCCCAACCCCCCAAGAAACTTGCCGGCCTCTTGCACTCTGGAGGGGCGCATGGAGAAGTTACAGGATCGCGGGGATTTTTGGCAGAACCTCATCAGGCTCATCGAGCAAAGTAATTCACCGGATACCTGGAATTCTTGCTTTCAACGACTACTAGAGCAGGACAACGAGCCTTACTCTTCTATCCTCCGACTCCTCACTCACCTCGAGTTTGAGGAGGAAGAGGCCCGTGGCCACTGGCAGGGCATCGAGGCTCATCAGAAAGAGCTCGCGCGACAGCTAGCCCGGGACGTGGGCCTCCAGGTCACCGCCCTCGATTACTTCCACAATCTTCACGACGAGCTCCATAACCCGAAGCTCATCGAGATCGGTTCGTTCCTCGCTACCGAAAAGAACGCGGTCACCGACGGGCTCACGGGCCTCTACAACCGCCAGTTCTTCGACGCCAGCATGAGACGCGAGATCAAGCGCGCCGACCGATACGGACTGACCTTTTCGCTGGTCTTGCTGGACCTTGATAACTTCAAGCAAGTTAACGACCGTCACGGACACCAAGTCGGTGACGAGGGCACTTTCCGCCTGCTCCGAGATCATCCGCGAAAGCGTCCGTGAGATCGATGTCCCCTGCCGCTATGGAGGCGAAGAGTTCGCGCTCATCCTCCCCGAAACAGATCGGACCGGGGCCTTCATCGTGTCTGAACGGATCCGGAGTGACGTCGAGGAACGCTTTCGCACACGTGCCGTCCGAAACCACCGGTTCGACTTGAGCGTAAGCGGCGGCCTCTCTATCTACCCCATCGACTCTTCGACCGAAGAGGAGCTCGTCAATATGGCCGACAAGGCCCTCTATCGATCCAAACGGGAGGGAAAGAATCGCATCACCCTCCATCCGGATGAGAAGAGGAACTTCCCCCGCTTCGAAGCCAAGAAGACCCTCGTCTTCCGGATCGCTGAAGCAGGAGAGCTGGAAAGCCACACCAAGAACTTGTCTCAAAGCGGAGCCTTGGTCGAAAGCCAGATACCGATGAGCGTCGGCATGGAGCTCGAGGTCGTCATACGTCGATCCGACAAAACCTCCACCTTCAAGGGCAGGGTGGTCCGTATCGAGGAGGTCGAACAGGAAAAGGACAAACGCTACGAGGTGGGAATCGCCTTCCTTGCGGAAGGCGAAGAGCAAGCACGCCAGCTCGAGAGCCTCACCCAGGAGCTCTACCCCGCGCTAAATTAGCAGGAGCCTCGTCCGCTTGACACAGCCCAGGGAGATGGCTACACTACGTTTCTTCGATTTGATGCGGGGTGGAGCAGTCCGGTAGCTCGTTGGGCTCATAACCCAAAGGTCGCAGGTTCAAATCCTGCCCCCGCCACCAACTTTTTCCGCACTCCCGAAAAAAATCTTATCCGGGCGAGTTTTCGCGACATCTCGCGACATTCCGGCTCCTACGAGGAAACTCGTTACCTTTGGTTACTTGGTCCGGACCAAGGACGTGAGAAAAAATTGGGCTTTACTCACGTTGCAGCTATGTTGCAAGATTGCGGTCATGGGATACGTGACGAATCGTAGGAGGAAGTGGGGTAAGCGTGGGCGATAAGCAAGCGTCGTTGCCGGGCTTGCCCGTGCCTGGCGATGGTGGTGACGGCGATGAGTGCGAGCGGGCGGGAGAGGCTCGGTTGAAGGTGGTCGATCGCACGCAGATGCTGCTGCGGACGGTCGACGTGGAGCGGTTGATCCCCAGGGATCACCCAGCGCGTGCGATCTGGGAGTTCGTGGGGCAGCTGGATCTTAGTCGCTATAGGGAGCAGGTCCGCTCGGTCGCCGGTGCCGCAGGCCGGCCTGCGTTTGACCCGCAGCTTCTGGTGAGCCTTTGGGTCTACAGCTACAGCCGGGGAGAGAGTTCGGCCCGCGCGATTGAGCGACTGTGCGAGCATGAGCCGGGGTATCAATGGCTGACGGGGATGGAAGGCATCAGTGCGCACACGCTGTCGGACTTTCGGGTCGCGCATGCGGACGCCTTGCACGAGTTGTTTGTGCAAACGTTAGGGCTGCTGAGTGCGGAAGGATTGATCCCACTCGAGCGGGTCATGCAGGATGGGACGAAGGTGCGCGCGAACGCATCGTCGAATAGATTTCGCCGTAAGCCTCGAGTCGAGGCGTATCTGGAGCAGGCGCGTGAGGCGGTCGAGGCCCTCGAGGCACAGACGGAGGAGGAATCGAGCCGGCAGATGCAGGCAGCGCAGCAACGCGCCAAGCGTGAGAGACGCCAGCGGCTAGAATCAGCGTTGAAGGAATTCGACAAGCTGAAAGCGGCGAAAAGCCGCATGGAGCGCGTGAGCACGACCGACCCCGACGCGCGGGTGATGAAGCAAGCCGAGGGCGGTTCCGCGCCCAGCTACAACGTCCAGATCTTAACGGATGCCGCGCACGGCTTGATTGTCGACATCGATGCCACGCAGGCCGGCAGCGATTATCAGCAGCTGACGCCGGCGATGGAACGGATCGAACAGACGCTGCAGCGCACGCCCGATCAGGTGGTCGTAGATGGGGGCTACATCAGTAGCCACAACATCGTGGAGATGGCGAAGCGCGGCATCGACCTCGTCGGCCCTGAGCCCCGGGGCAAGTCGGCAGAGGCCAATCGGCGCAAGTCCTATCAGCGCTACGGCATTATTTCGGCTTTCGAAGCATCGAGCTTTGTGCACGATGAGGCGAGCAACACGTACGTATGCCCGCAGGGCAAGCGTTTACGCTACGACGCAAAGTTCGAACGCGATGGCATGATGCGCTATCGATACAAGGCCTCGGCGAAAGATTGCGACACGTGCTCGGTCAAGGAGTTCTGCTGTCCTCGCGCGTCGAGCGGTCGGTCGATCGAAAGGCTCGAACCCTTGCCGGAGATAGCCGCATTCCGGCAGAAGATGCAGACCGACGAAGCCAAGGCCATCTATAAGACACGCTCGCAGGTGGCCGAGTTTCCGAATCTTTGGATCAAAGCCAAGTTCGGCCTGCGGCAGTTTAGCGTGCGCGGAATCGCCAAAGTGCGCACCGAATCTCTCTGGGCCGCCCTCACCTACGATATCCAGCAGTGGATTCGCCTCCGATGGAGGCCGAACTTGGTATCGGAGCCCGTGCCGGCGTGAGCGCCACCCGACCGGCGATTGTGCACACGCAGCCGGGCGAGTTTCAGCGTGTCAGAAGGCATCATCGAAACTCCAGCGCCGATAACGGCGTGAATCCGCGGGATGCCGGCCCGATCGCCGTGATCGTCAGAACTGTGGACCAACCATCCCCATCTCCCCGCAATCCGAATTTTTCTCACGTCCCAAGCAGGTGGACTCGAGTACTAGTTGGTGGGGACGAGCCGCTTGAGCTCCTCGAACCAGTTCAATACGACGTTGATCTGTGTGGCACCGCCCGTTTGCGACTCGACTGGCTCCAGCATCAGGAACCGCTGACCGTCCGGACTGACATCGTAAAATGGATAGCTGAAACCGGTTGGCAAATACGGTCCTTCAAAAAGCATCTGAGGCTTTCCCGGCCTAAAGCCGGATTCCATGTCGATTGGCACAGCCATCATGCTAATCCCACTGCGGTAAAACAATTCTCCTCCTTCGGGGTTCCAGACCGGCTCCTGGCCTCCATTCGTCGAAATCTGCCACTTCCCGCCGGGGCCGGGATACGGCTGCGCGTAAACCTCTCTCCGGCCCGACTCGTCCGAGGAATAGGCGATCCATTTCCCGTCCGGCGAAAACTTCGGTGCAGTTTCTTCGTAGCGGGTCGAAAGGAACGGGTGCGCCTCCCGATCCGCCAGATTCAGTACCCAGATGTCGCGCGCAGTCTCCGGGTTGGATACGGTAAACGCCAGCAGTTGCCCGTCCGGGGAAAACGACGCCGGGGGAGTTTGACGATCATTCGTCGTCAGCCGTTCCGTGCCACCGCTACCATCGGCCATTTGCCAGAACATGTTGAGTGGGCCTTCACGGCTTGAAAGGAACGCGATCCGCCTCGCGTCGGGCGACCAGGCGGGAACGTTGTTGTTAGGTCCCTCAAAAGTCAGTCGGGTAAGGGCGTCTCGGAAAACGTCGTAAACCCAAACATGAATCTCACCCCTCTCTGCGATTCCGACGGCTACACGCTGGCCGTCGGGAGAGACCTGGGGGTACTCGTACTGCCGAGGGGGCGCGGACAAGGATTCAGCCACACCCTGGCGATCCACCCAAACCAGAGTGCTCGTTAATCTCTCCACAGTGCCGGGAACGTAGGCGAGTGTCCCCGTTCGGGAGACGGCAAACTGCGCACCGCCACGGCGTGTACCGGGAGAGCGAATACCTTCTATGACAGGCACCGGAGAGCCAGAGATTTCCAGCCGACCGGGATCAAATGGAACGGCCATCAAGGTTCCCGCCTGGTAATAGACCAGATGCCCCGTGGAAAGGTAATGGGGGAAGGTGCCGCCTTGCACGAGGACCTTGCGCTCACCCGTATCGAGACGCTGAGTCATGATCGCCTGAGCCATGCTCGCGGCTCTCAACCCGAAGAGCATCGCTTGCCCTCCGGGCAGAATCTGCGGCCAGAAAGGAATGCCATGGGCCCTCGCATCCGAGGACGTGAGGACCTCGGGCGTCCCACCGTCTGCCGATATCCGATGGAGGTCCTCAGCACTGAACGCGCCAAAGATGATTCTGTCATCGGCTCCCCAAGTTGCCCCCTGGGGACGCTCACTCGTCGACGTGATCGTCACGACTTCTCTGCCGGTGAGCGAAACCTTCTTCAGTTCTCCTCCCGCATGAAAGCCCACCCACCGCCCGTCGGGGGAAAAAAATGGGCTGTCGCCACCTTCAGTACCCAAAAGGGCCTCGTCTTCGAGGCGATTCATGGAACGTACGTAGAGTTGCGGTGGATCGTTTCCCTTTTGCGCCGAGTACACCATGTGGGAACCATCCGGTGAAAGAGCCAGGGGCGCCATGGTGGTCGGCGGAATGACTTCGTCAGCTTGCAAGGCGACCACCATGCGCGTCACCGGCAGGGACGGTACGGGCCGCAGATTCCATCCGGCAACGCTCGCAATGATGGCTCCGACTCCAAGGCCGAGGGCCAACGGAATCGCACCTCGCCAGCTGGTACGGGAAAAGACCCCTGCAGCGTCTGTTGCCACGCCTACTTCTGACCCACCGTCGGCAATCCACCTCAATTCGTCATGCAAGTCCTTCGCGGATTGCCATCTGTCCTCTTGCGCTTTCGCCAGGCATTTCTTCACCACGCGGTCCAGAGCCGGGGGCGTCATCGTCTTAACTTCAGTCATCGGTTGCGGCTCGGAGTTCATGATCGCGCCGATCAAACTGGCCTGACTCGTCCCTTCAAATGCCTTCTTCCCCGTGGCCATCTCATAGACCACGGCACCAAAGGCGAAGAGGTCCGTCCTCGCATCGGCCTCTTTGCCTTCCAACTGCTCGGGAGCCATGTACTGGAACGTTCCGAGGATCGAACCCTCCTGAGTGAGAGGTTTCGCCTCCGTGAGCAAGGCCGATACGCCATCGGCATTCGTTTCCGCCGCCGTCATCTTCGCAAGCCCAAAGTCGAGAAGCTTCGCTCCAGACTTCGTGAGCATGATGTTCCCGGGCTTCAAGTCCCGATGCACGACGCCTTGGCGATGGGCTTTGTCTAATGCGTCCGCGATTTCGATTCCACGCTGCAGAGCCTGGTCAAGAGGGAGAGCGCCCTTCTTCAATCGGTCGGCGAGCGTGTCTCCTTCGATGTGTTCCATGACCATGAAGTCGATGCCATTCTCGCTGCCGATGTCGTAAAGCGTGCAGATGTGTGGATGGTTGAGGCTGGAGACGGCGCGGGCTTCTCGCTCGAATCGTTCTTTGAGCCGGGCGTTATCGGAAAGGTGAGAAGGAAGGACCTTGATGGCAACCGTGCGGTCGAGGCGAGTGTCTTTGGCCTTGTAGACTTCGCCCATTCCACCCGCGCCGAGGGGCGAGAGGATCTCGTAGGGACCTAGCTTACTTCCGGGGTTGAGTGACATGGCCAGCCCTTCGAGCGTGAAGATATCCTTCCACAGGCTGAAGAGTCAATGGGGGACGCTTGTGGGGATTACGCTTGCCACACTGTGCGGGAATTGTGCGGGAACTGGTGACAACTCAGGGCTACTGAGAGCAAAACAGGAGGAGGGAAAGCCGCGTTTTTGTTGCTATACGTTGCTGTGAGTGGTCCTACGTGGCTCCCTCCATCCCCCTCATAACCCAAAGGTCGCAGGTTCAAATCCGGCCCCCGCCACCAACTTTTTCAAAATCACCGGCTCCTCGATCTTCCGTTCGGACTTGTACACCGGACGACCCAAAAAGCGTTTCTCCACGGTGCAGTAGGCGAACATCGAACTCCGTCCGGACGGAGTGATCGGAGGCACGATCTTGTTGCAGCACCTTGAGAGCTACGTCGCGGCCAAGCTTGAGGGCCTTTGCTTTGTAGACAGGTTTAACTCCTCGACCCAATACGGATTCAGTTGTCCCTGCACGCAAAGTTATGCGCCCTAGCCGCCCTCGACCGGGTAGTCGCGTTACTCTTCGGTGTTCTTCGGGAAGCTCCCGACGGGAAATGCCTTGACGTCACCGTTCGCGTGCGAGAACTCGAACTGGTTCTGGTAGAACTTCGGGTTCTTGCGCGTCCGCAGCTCCATCTCTATGACCTCGCCCGGCATGAACCGCGCTTGGTGCGTTCGCGAACTACTTCCCGCCGCGTTGCCCTGCTCGTCGTACCAGTGCTCCGCCACCGTAAACCGCCTTATCCAGTCCTTCGACACATTGCGCACCCGGATCGTGGTGATCACCTCGTCGCCTTCGACCTTTGTCTCGGGGGTGAGAATCTGAACTTTAGCGAGGCCGCTTAACTCCCGAGGCCGGTACGCTGACTTGTCCCGGGCAGCCTCCTTGCTCTCGGCGGCGGCAACCTTCGAGGGCTCGGTGGCGTCTGCCGATTCGGAGGATGGTGCACTCGCCTTGGCATGCGCGGATGCCGCGGCCCGAGCCTCCGGGGTTGTCCCCTCGATGTCGAGAATGACCCAACGCGCGAGCTCGATGCGATCGCTCTCCGGCTCAGAGAGTCTGTACTTTCGAAGCACAGCCTTAAAGGGCAGCTCGTCGCCATCCCGGGGTTTGAGGCTGAGCAGCATTTCCGTCACCGCGACGTCTCCGTCTAGGTTCTCGACGTCCACCTGGCGCACCACCGACTTAGTGGCGATTCCGGTTTCTTTGCGTACGGCCCGTTTGAGCTTTTGAAATGTGCCTTCCTTCTCTCTGCGCTCCTCAATCAGCCTCAACCACTCCTCTTGGATCTCACCAAGCTTTCCACGGAACTTGTACTCTGAATCCTCTCGCAGCTTCGGGATGATCCGTTCGAGAGCATCCGGCTGGTCCTCGAAATACTTTTTGTTTGCCTCAATCGCGGCGTCTCGTTCCTTCGTGGCGGCCTCAAACCGGTCGACGAGCTCCGGCAACGTGAAAGGCTCCGTTGATCGGGAGCTGACCTCGACCACCTTCCACGACTCTACCTCCACGGGAGGGCCGACGGCCGACATGGAAGCAAGCGTTGTGGGGTCGTTGGTCTGGGCGGAACGGAAGAATTGGTCTATGGTCGATTGCTCCGGACTGCCGCAGGCCCAGAGGCACGCAAGGGTCACACTCACGATCCATTCCCTGATCTTCGTCATCTGATCCTCCTTTCGGAAACAGACAAACTCCGCACTCCGTGCTGGCACATTATAAGTCGATGAAATCCGGCTGGTGCTGTGGGGCTCCTGGGGAGAACTCGCAGGAAGCTCCCGAGAAGCGAGGACGACTTCGACTTCCTTTCGTAGGGACGCGTGATCCAGGCACGCGCCTTCCAGAAAGACGCTTCCCTCAGAGGGAGGGTGTCCAAGCGCAGCAAAGCCAGCCTTTCCACCTGCTGACGACGTTCGGTGGCCATGGGAAAGCCTCCGACTGGTTTATGCTGGCCCAGTCAGTGTGAAAATAGCCCCGCACAGGCTGAAAAGTCAAAAGGGTTAGTGCTGACTGTACTGGCAGTATCTAGGTGGCTCCTTAGGCTTGGCACTAAGGGACATCAACGGAGTCCCAGTCAAACTTGGGAACAGAACCGCCCAAATACCCCATAAAACCGTGGAAGAAGAGAAAGGGAAAGGCTAGACGAGCGAATAAGATACAAGACCTACGGTTAACTCATAACCCAAAGGTCGCAGGTTCAAATCCTGCCCCCGCCACCAACTTTTTCTCCAAACAGAACTGAGACTTGCAAGTGTTTCGAGGTTGGAATCCTCTGTCCGCTTTGTCACGCTTTTGTGGGAATTGTCCGCGTTTTGTCCGCGTTCCATGGACGAACGGCTCACGACACGAATTTTCGGCAGACCGGATGGGTCGCACTTAGGCGGGCAAGGACTGCACGGGAATTGTGCGGGATCTAGCGGTAGCTCAGGGCGACTGAGAGCCAAAGAGGAGGAGGGAACGCCACGTTCTTGTTGCTATACGTTTCTGCAGATAGTCATACGCGCGAGGGCACGACGGTTACCTGAAGCCGTGCAGGCCCTTCGTCGACCTGAACCTCATCGGTCTGGCGCGGCTTACCGAAGGCGAAATGCCAAATCATGCCTTCAAGATAGGCCGGGAGTTCACCCTTCACGAATCGCTCGCGGAATCGTCGCTGGTACTCTTTGTCGGTCACCAACTGGCGGCACAGAGAACGTCCCTCGACGGGGGCCGTGTTCGGGGTGCCCTTCTTCCGACCGCCGGTCTTCCGACGACCCCTCTTGAAACTCGAACTCGATTCTGGCATCTCCCTCTACTATGCCTCTATTCTTGAGACTCCAAGCGATTCCCAAACGTACCCACCACTACTGGTTCCGTCAAGAGGCTACGGTTGGGGAGTAGCCCCGCTCCTCCCGGCTGTATGAATTCCCTCGGTTCCCGCGCATTACCCGTACAGTCCAGGGTCGGGTGATGTCTTAAGATTCCTGTCAAAGAAAAACGATGTATGGTTCCCCAAGCTCAAACCCGTCCCCGTCATGGGGACAGAAAAGGAGAACCATACATCATGGGAAAGGTACTACCGAGTCAGCGATTGCTCAAGCAGTTCGAGGAACAACTGGTATTTGGGGAGATGAATCTCTCGGAGATCGTCCGGTCGGGAGCTCAGATGATGCTTCAATATGCGTTGGAGCGCGAGGTGACGGAGGCGTTGGGTCGAAACTACTATGAGAACGCTCCGGCAACGACGAAGGAGAAGGGACGACGCAACGGGTATGAGTCGCATCGGGTCCTCACGGGCGAGGGAGCGGTAACGGTGCAAGTGCCGCAGGTACGAGAAACAGAGAAGGTGTTTCAGTCAAAGATTCTCGACGCCTACGTGAGCCGGACCGAGAAACTCGATGAACTGATCGCGCGGATGTACGTCCACGGGATGTCGACGCGTGACATTGAGGCGACGTTCGCGGACGTGCTGAGCGGCGCGGGTGTCTCGAAGTCGGTGGTGAGCCGGGTCACACGGTGTCTGTCGGAGGATTTCGAGGCGTTTCGAAAACGGGATCTCTCGAACGAGAAGCTGTTGTATCTCGAGCTCGACGGCACGTACCTGCGCTACCACCAAGGAGCGGAGAGGAAAGAGCCCATCCTCGTTGCGACCGGCTATCGCGCTGATGGGACGCGAGTTCTTCTTCATATCGGTGTCGGCAACCGAGAATCCTACGAGAACTGGAAGGGGTTCTTGCAGGAGATGGTGGCCCGAGGAATGAGGGAGCCGTTGCTCATCGTGACGGACGGGAATCCTGGAGTGCTCAAAGCGATCGCAGAGGTCTTCCCTCGAAGCCTCAAGCAACGTTGCCAGAAGCACCGCCTCGAGAACATCCTGGGCAAGGCTCCGAAGGAAGTGCGCGACGAACTCAAGGCGGCCATCCTTGAGTCGTTCCATGCGAACAGCTACGAGCAAGGGCTGAAGAAGGGTCGGGAGGTGATCGCTCGGTACCGTCAACGATTCCCGAGCGCGATGAAGTGCATGGAAGAGACCCTCGAAGCGTGTCTTCAGGCGCTACGCCTTCCTGCGGCGCATCACAAAAGGCTTCGCACGTCGAATCTACTTGAGCGCACGTTCGGAGAGCACAAACGTCGCACAAAGGTCATTCCTCACTTCTTCACCGAGGAGGCCGCGATGAAACTCTCGTTCGCTGTGCTCTTGGCCGTCGCAAACAAATGGCGCGGCGTGAGGATGGATGTCTTCGCCGCTAGGAAAGTCGAGGAGCTTCGCAACGAGCTTCTCCCGCAAGGCACGTCGGAGGAATCAGCAGCTTAACCGAGCGCGGGGAACCGTACGGAGATTTGACAGGAAAATTAGACTTGACCCAGGGTCGAGTCCATGGGAATAAACATCTTACAAGGCCGCATTGATTTGTCGACCCAAAGGAATGTCAACTTCCCAGTACGTGAGAGTCCTGTGCGGGAAAGTTTGAGGGGGTTTAACAATTAACAATACTAAGCGCCTATTTCCCCCAATCCCCGGCGGAATCGCTGCCCGGAATATCAAATTCCAGATATTCCTCTATATCGAAGGGCATGCTGTCAACAAGGGCCCTGACCCGATCGGCAATCGCTCTGGTTTCGGGACGGGCGTTAGATAGTCCCGTGTACGGAATGCCTTTTGCGTTGGACACATCGGGATACTTCTGCTTGAACAGCTGGTGGCGAGCGACCATCTGGTTGAATTGCCCTTGGTACATGGACCCCCGGGAAGAAAGTCCACAACTCGTTCCTCTGATTCATACCCAAGGTCGTAATAGGCCTCCGGCGTACCCGTAGCGGCTGCCTCACCAGCACCAATCCAGTGTCGCTTGTAACGGCCCTTAACCGTAGCAGCGAGTTCATGTCCGGTATAAATAAATACGAAGTCACGTCTACCGTGAGTATCGCCGTTCATAAACAGTGCGGTCTGATCGAGCCCGTCGACGACCCGGTCGGTCGGTATGTACTCGGTTGCGCCAGCTAGTCGGGCGAATGTCGTGTACAGGTCTGTCACATGTATGATGTCGCCGACCATCTGGTGTTCGTCTATCATCCCCGGCCACCATGCGAAGGCCGGAACGCGCACGCCGCCCTCGGTAAAGTCGCCCTTCCCGCCGCGATATATCATCGGCAGCATCCCCCAGCCAGGCGGCGGACTATGCACCATTGGACCATTGTCGGCCATGGCAAAGAAGAGCGTGTTCTCGGCGATGCCGAGCTTTTTGAGTTCTTCCATCAACGTCCCGACGAATGCGTCGAGCTTTGGAAAAGCGCCAGCAACTTTTAATCCGGACACCGACCGTTTCGGTCCTTCAGGGGCAAGGAAGTTTAGAAAGTTAGGCCAGTATTCAACGAAAAACGGTTTGCCCGCCTGGGCATTCTTTCCGGATGAACTCGAGGGTGCGCTTTTCGGCCTCGTCGTCAAATCTTTCGTAGCACTCGTTGGATGTCCCGCACCATTCGAGACCTTCCTCACCCTTCTTGCCTTCGATATTCATGACCCAGCCCTCGGGGATCAATCCCGGACGGTCGAGTTGATACGGATCGGGCGGATAAATCTCCGGCGAAAAACCCAACACCGCATTTACGGCAGTGCCCTGAGGGTTATATAGGGACGTGATCTGATTCATCGGCGTGAACAACGCCTCGTCAAAAGCCCTGGTTATGTAGGTAACTTTCCTCGATATCGCCCAAATGCGCCTTGCCGTAATGGGCGGTTGCATAACCAGCCTCCGACAATACCTCGGCAATCGTGACCTCTTCTTCTCTGAGACCCGAGAACTCGTGCGGCATGCCAACGACACCCATGCCATGGCGTACCGGGTGTCTTCCGGTCAGGAACGCAGCTCGCGTAGGCGTACATGCGGGCTCGGAATACATGCGCGCGAAATTAATGCCCTCTGCAGCCATCTGATTGAGGTTGGGAGTCTCGTAGCCGAAATTCTTCTGCAGCCCCGGAAATCCGACCGCCCCGTAGGCGGTGTCATCCCAGAGCAGGTAGACAATGTTGGGCGGTTGGCCATACTGTTCGCGTAATTCAGCAAGCCTCTGGTCCAGTTCTGCATCCTCCGCCGCCCAGCGTTCGCCGTTCTGGGCCTCGAGGATGTAATACTCAGCATCGTGGACAATGTCATTCGCTTGCCCGGACGACATTCCTTGTGCGAGAAATATCATTATTATTGAAAGGGTTGCTACGCTGATTCGGCTCAATGGGTTCGGCATGCTCAATCTCCTTAGTATTCAAAAGCTGCGAGTGGCGCACAAACAGATATTCAGCAGCAGAATATTACAGCCTCTCTCTCCGGAAGTCGATACCCCCAGTTTGAGAACGAACACAAGCGGAAGGTGGAGTTCAAACCACCAGCGGAGCCTCCGACTACAGAGAAAAAGAAATCTACCGAGTCGTCGCCTTGAAAGTCTTACCACTTGATGGACTTCCCGGGCGCGGAGAGACTGTCCGCGTTTTGTCCGTGAAGGTGGAACAAGACCCTACAAAACTGAACAAACAAGAATCAGGAGGAGGCCTGATCTCATTGGGTTTCTTTGTTGGTGTTTGTTCCCTATGGCTGCTTTGAATGGGTACATGAACCAACCTCCCGCACGTTCCGTTTGCCACTTGGGCTCCTCCACGTGGGTGCGGCGAGGTCGTCGTGCGCACCTTGAACGAGGCCCACGGGGCCTTTTGCTCTTGCCGCAGCCGATGGCGGAACTTCAGGCGATCACGCCACAGTCGCTAGACCACGAATTGACAGCCTCACGCATTCGGAGGTAGCGTGGTTTCTTCAAGTGCGGCTTGCGCATACTCGAAGACAATAAGTTGCCTCATTGCAACAAAGGGCAAAGTCGTGAGGTGCCTGTGAGCGAGGATCTCCAAAGTGAGTTGGCACAGGCTGAGGCTCGAGCGAAGTACTACGAAAGCCAGTGTGATTACCTCCTTCGCCTTTTACCAAATCCCACTTTCGTCATTGACCCTGAGAGTGATCGTTACGTTGAAGTCAGCAAAGGCTATTGCGAACTCCTCGGGTACAGGGAAGACGAGCTCGTTTCCACGATTCGGCCGACCGACATTCATCCCGACGAGTTAGCTCAATTTCAGGAATTCGGCGAGAAAGTCCGCCGCAACGGGTTCGCCGCAACAGAAAAGCTCACCTGCCTGACTTCCGATGGGCGAAACATTCCGGTCAAGGTTTACGCCACACTCACTCCAGGTCAGGGAGGGCACATGCTTGTTCGCGCGATCGTCGTCGAGACACTCGACAGACGCTCAATGGAAGTGGCTCTCCATGACGAGGTCAAGACTCAGTACGACTATGAAGACATCATTGGGGAGAGTGTTGCCATCCGAGAGATGTTGCAACAAGTAGAGCTTGTTTGCCAGACTGATGCTGCTGTTCTTATCTTAGGAGAGACGGGAACCGGGAAGGAACTGATCTGCCGAGCGATTCATCATCGGAGCCGCAGGGGTTCTTCTCCCCTCGTAAAGCTGAACTGTGCGGCCATTCCTTCGGGCCTTGTGGAAAGTGAGCTCTTCGGTCACGAGAAAGGCGCATTCACCGGCGCAACCAGCCGAAAACTTGGGCGTTTTGAACTCGCCCACGGCGGGACGATCTTTCTCGACGAGATTGGGGATATCCCGCTTGAGCTTCAGCCGAAGCTTCTCAGGATCTTGCAGGAACGGGAATTTGAGCGGGTCGGTGGTACCCGCTCAATCAAAGTTGACACACGCCTGATTGCCGCCACCCACCGCAATCTTGAGAAGGCAGTTTCGGAGGGAACCTTTCGCGAAGACCTGTTCTACCGGCTCAATGTGTTCCCCATCACGCTTCCCCCGCTACGAGCACGAACAGAGGATATTCCGCTCCTGACTCGATTTTTTGTCGACCGGGTGTGTGGCCGCTATGGCTGGCCTCCGTGTGAAGTCACCGACACAGCGATGCAGCGCCTTGTCACCTACCGATGGCCAGGCAATGTTCGCGAACTTGAAAACGTTGTGGAGCGCGCTATCATCCTCAGCCGTGGGCAGACTGTCGAGTCAGCGCATATCCATGTTGGTGAAGTGAGGAGTCACGAGGAGAACCATCCCATCCGACCCCTCAAAGAGGCTGAGCGTGAGCATATCCTTTCCGCCCTTGACGCCACTCATTGGAAAGTGAGTGGCCCGGGAGGAGCCGCCGAGCTTCTTGATGTAAAGCCGACAACACTCGAGGCTCGGATGAAGATGTTGAATATCGTTCGGAACCCTCCCTAGATCCCTTCCTAAGTTTCCATTATTTTGGGAGCCATTCCCACCCAAGTGGGAACACGATCAGTTCTCGCCATCCTGCTCCAATAGCGCCATCTCCAATTATCCCCTGAATTTCCAGCACTTCGAACAACATCGCCCGTGTGCTTCACGGTTGGCATCGGGTTTGCTCTATCTCGGTGTAGTTGACAGACACAAGACCGATTCTACACAGAGGAACGATCATGACGAAGCCATTGATTCTCATAACAGGAGCCACTGGAAAGACAGGGTCGCCAGTCGCCCAAGGGCTGATCGAGCGCGGGTTCCCAGTCCGTGCATTCGTACACACCATTGATGGCCGATCTGAGCGGTTGACGGTATTGGGCGCTGACGTGGTTGTCGGCGACTTCCTTGATCTTCAGTCGGTTCGCTCCGCGATGCGTGACGTCAAGCGGGTGTACTTCTGCTACCCGCCGCAAGGAGACCGGCTCCTCGAAGCCGCCACGAATGTGGCCGTCGCGGCGAGGGCCGCGGGCGTGGAGGCCGTTGTCAACATGTCCCAGATCTCCGCACGCGAGAAAGCCAGAAGTCCTCTATCTCGCCACCACTGGCTGTCGGAGCAGGTCCTGGATTGGGCCAATATCGGTGCCGCACATATCCACCCGACCTTCTTCGCGGAAATGCCCTATCTCCTCTCAGGCCAGAGCATCGCGGAGGAGGGGAAACTGTATCTTCCGTTCGGAAAAGGAAAGCACGCCCCCGTCGCGGCTGAAGACATCGCGAGCGTCGTCGCAGGCATTCTTGCCAATCCCGAACCGCACATCGGCCAACATTGGGTCGTCACTGGGCCCAAGGACATGACGATCACCGAGATGGCCGAGGTGTTGACCAAAGAGATCGGGAAACCGGTCGAATACGTCGACCTCCCAATTGCGGAATGGCGAAAGATTTTGGTGGAGAAGGCCGGGGTTCCTAAGTTCTTGGCAACACATCTGGCGGCTGTAGCTCAAGATCATAAAGACGGGGTCTTCAGTGCGGAAACAGATGTGGTGGAACGCATTGGAGGCCGTCCGCCATTATCGTTCGCGCAATTCGTTCGAAACCACATCGCCGACTTCGGCGGGAACACACATTCGAGCGGCAGGCCGCCTGGCACCCACCGTCATTCACACTCGCAAGAACTGAAAGGAGAGCAATCATGATGAAAAAACCCAGAATTCTCGTCACGGCGGCGGCTGGCCGAAACGCTTCTGCCGCCGCATTGGAGCTTCTGCGGAAGGGATTCCCTGTCCGCGCCTTCGTGCGGCGAAATGACGCTCGCTCGGAGAGGTTGCGCAAAGCGGGCGCTGAGATCTTTGTTGGTGACCTGTTCGACCTGAGTGATCTGCGTAGCGCGCTCGTCGATGTCCAGCGTGCCTACCATAGTCCGCCAGTTGCCCCCAACCTCCTCCATGGAACGATGCTTTTCGCACTCGCCGCGGAAGAGTCAAAACTGGAAGTCGTGGCCCTGATGAGTGGGTGGAATCCACATCCAGCCCACCCAACCATCCATACCCGCGAGCACTGGATCGCAAACAACATCTACCGATGGATGCCAACAGTCGATGTCATCTACGTCAACCCCGGTATCTTTGCGTTTATGTATTTGTTCGGTCTGCCCGCGATCGTGCACTTTGGCATGCTCGTTGGGCCATGGGGTGATGGGCTCAACGCTCCGCCCTCCAGCGAAGACATTGGCAGTGTGGCGGCAGGAGTGCTCGCTGATCCCTCTCCTCACATTGGCAAGCGTTACCGTCCGACGGGACCCAAGCTCATATCGCCGCACGACGTGGCGGACATTCTTACCGACGTGGTCGGTCGCAAGGTCAAGTACCAGGACGTGTCCACCAAGATGTTTCTCAAGGCAGCGAAGGCGCAGGGAGTCTCGGCCTTCGAGATCGCCCATATTGGTGCCTACTTCGAGGAGGTTCGTGGCGGTACGTATGCGGTCGGAGCGCCGACCGATCACGTTCAAGAGGTCTTGGGCAGGCCACCGGAGTCTTTCGAGACGGCTGCTCGACGATACATCGCCCAGCCTGATCTAATCGCACCTGGCCTGCGCGCAGGCACGAAGCTCGGGGCTCTTGCCTTCATGGTCAAGATGATGCTGACCCGCGCGCCGAATCCGGATCGCTGGGCGCGGGAGCGCGATCATCCGATGTTGCGGGAGCCTGTGCTCGCCCACGACAGTCGCGAGTGGCGCGAAGCGGCAGAGAAGAAGGAGCTTCTCCTTCTGCCGACTTCCGGACTCCAGCGCAAAGTTAGTTGACAGTCACTATGGCTCCCCGGTCCTGACGCGTTTGACGGACCTCTTGACAGAGTGTGTATAACGCTCAGGCTCCCCGCCATGATGTTGTCAGAGTTGAAGTGCCTCGCCGACAAAAGAGACGTCCGGATGCCCTACGTCGACGGACCAAGCGATGGCCCGCCGGTCGTCTTGGGACGGACAATACATTGAGAAGGAGAAAGACAAAATGACTAAGGAACAGACAACAGGGGGAGCGACGGCTGACCTGACCACGCTACTCGATCGCAACCGGAGCTTTGCTGAGCAGTTCGCGGCAGGAGACCTCAAGATTCTGCCCCGTATGTCAACGATCCTCTTGACCTGCGTCGACGCCCGCGTCGATCCTGCACACCTCTTCGGGCTCGGACTCGGTGACGCAGTCGTCATACGCAACGCAGGCGGCAGGATCACACCCGCAGTGATGGGGGATCTCGGCATTCTCGGCGTTCTGGCCGCCGCCGCCAACCAGCCAGGAACCAACCCTATGCAGCCGGAACTTGTCGTTATCCACCACACCGATTGCGGAATGTCTCGTCTCGCCAACCCGGCCATCCAGGGACAGGTAGCAAAACGGCTCGGCCTCAGTGTCGACGAAGTATCGGCAATGGCGATCAGCGACCCCATCACGTCTGTGCAAGACGACGTCGAACGACTCCGCCACACCCCCGGAACGCCAGACCAACTGGTCGTCTCCGGCTTCGTCTACGACGTAAGCAACGGGACGATCAACCAAGTTGTGCCACCGGCCCCACTACGCGCCTCCTGAACCCAAGGTTTTGGATCTCTGGTGAGGGTGGTACAACCCTGCTAGCGGGAGCCTGTCAGTAGCTGATGCGCATTCAAAAAGGTTCATTTTGCGACATAGGGGCACGGGATTCTCCTGGAAGGACTGAAGGTCCCTGCGCTTGGCCCCAAACTGTCCGAAACTTGTCCGAAAACTTCCCACAAACAGCTGCCACTTTCCCCGATACCCGCGTTCGATAAACGACGTAAACTACTCGCCCATTTTGGGGTTGTTCGTCAAATGTTGTAGCGGTTCGCGCCTTGAATTGCCCTCATAACCCAAAGGTCGCAGGTTCAAATCCTGCCCCCGCCACCAACTTTTTAAAAATCACCGGCTCCTCGATCTTCCGTTCGGACTTGTACACCGGACGACCCAAAAAGCGTTTCTCCACGGTGCAGTAGGCGAACCGTTCGGGACGCAGTCGGGCTGCCGGCGTAGTTTGTGCCTTTGGGCTGGCGGAAAGCTTGCGTATCGCGGGCGCAACTTCAGGCTTCGGCGAAGTTGCTCATCATCCGAAATTGATTTCAATCTTCTGCGATGCAGTAGAGGTATTGCTCCCCGCGCAAGAACAGCTCGCGGCCGGCGATTGCGGCTGAGGCGCTGAAGCTGTCGTCGAGAAGGTTGAGTGCGAGGGCCTTGGGGTTGTCATCATGACTGATCACCAGTGTCGCACCATCCAAGTCGGTGACATAAACGCGGCCGGCGGCGGCCACCGGCGAAGCATATACGTTGCCGATGCCGCCGAGCCGCAATGGGCCTGGGTGGTCTTCGCCGGTCTTTACACGTAGGCGTGTAAGGATTCCTTGGTAGTGATAGAGGAAGTACAACGCGTCTCCGTAAAGCAGTGGCGACGGTACGTATGGAGTGCCTCGACTTCGCGTCCATACGACCCGGTTGGTTCCGGTGATGTCGCCCGTGGCGTCGTCGAGACGTATGGCCAACAAGTTCCGCGTGTCGTAGCTGCTGCCAGCATAGACCATGCCGTCCGCGGCCACCGGCGAGGCAACGATGTTGGCCGACAGCCCGGCGCATTCCCAGATAACCCTACCGGTGGCAAGCTCGTAGCCACGCACACGCTTCGTGCCACTGATGATGACCTGGTGCTTCCCGTCGTGCTCGACCACAACCGGCGTCGCCCACGACGTGGGCTCGTCACGCTCAACCTTCCAACGCTGTTTGCCGTTTCGCTTGTCAAAGGCAACCACAAACGACTGCCCTTCGTGATCCCAGTTGATGATCAGAGTATCGTCGTGGAGCACGGGCGAGCCGCCCTCGCCATGCCCGTGCTTGGTCTGCATGTCGCCCAGGTCCGTCTCCCATAGCAACTCACCGTCCAAATCGAGGCTGTAGACGCCGTAGGAGCCGAAGAAGGCAAACAAGTGTTCACCGTCAACGACCGGAGAGTTCGACGCAAAGCTGCCCGTGTAGTGAATGCCTTCATTTGGTATGAGTTCGCGAACCGTCCTTTGCCAAACGATCTTGCCGTCGCGGCGGTCGACTGCAAGTACGGCGAATGATTGGCGACGCACCATCGGGAGACCGTCGTGCGCACCGGGGCGGCGGCCGGCAGGCGGCGGGACTTGCCCTCCTGAAGGAATGGCAGCGGTCAGGAAAATGCGATCGCCCCAGACCACCGGCGTCGAATGCCCTTTGCCAGGAAGCGCGAGCTTCCAACGGATGTTCTTGTCCTCGCTCCACTCCAACGGCGGGTTGGCGCGCGGCGCGACGCCGGTACCCAGGGGCCCGCGCCACTGCGGCCAGTAGTGATCGGGGGCGGCCTCGTTGTGACTGGGTGCTGCCCGTTCTTGTTGGGCCTTTTCCGGCGGGTTCTCCGCCCGCGCTCTCGAACCGAAAACGCCCGCGATGCTCATCGCCGCAAGCACCCCGCCTACGGACAGGAGAAAACAGTGCCACCTCATTGCAAACCGAGCAACCTCGCCGGATTGGTCTTGCTCATGCGATCGATCTCTTCCTCGGTGAAGCCTTGATCCCGGAGCATAAGGATAAAGGAGATCATACCGTCGGTGTGAACGGGATTCAGCTCCTGGCCGAGATCGGTGGAAAGGATCGCATTGGCCGTTCCGACGGCTCGGATAAATGTGGCCAGCGTCTCGATCGGCAGCCCTCCGTCTGGCTTAGCCTTTCCCGTGTCCGCCGGGAGCAGAGGGTTGAAGCAATATTCGAGATACGCTCCCAGGCGTGCCGCGTCAACCTGTTGCTCCAACGTCATGCCCACGGCCGGCGCCATCGGATGCGTCACGATAATGCGATCGATACCCATCGACTGAAGGCATTGACCGCGCGTGGGCCGCTGTCCGGCGACGCATGGACATGCACATCGATGGCGCCCTTCAGCGCGGCGCTGGCTTCTTCCCAGGATCCGGTTTGGGAATGTCCCGAACCGGCCCCGATCAGCATCGCCGCACTCGAGCACAGGAGCGTGAACGCGAGTCGTTTCTTCATCTTGGACTCCGTTCGCCCGCTTCAGCGAAGTTTCTGAAACTCATCGACGGACACGCCTAGCTGCCGAAGAATTTTCTGAAATAGGGGTGGGCCGATTTCTTTACCACCGGTGGATTGGAATCGTTACCGCGCGACCATCCGGATGATTCCAGCGCTCGTGGCTACCCGTCTGGCGAGACTTGGTGAATCCTAGCTTGCTGGCCACCTTCCGGAATTCCCGGGCGGTGGCGCTAGGCATTTACGATTTCAGTAGTATCGTTCGGGAGTGGCTGGCCCTTCTCCCGGTATTCTTCGGCGATCAACTCGAAAACCTGTGCCAACTCCGACAAAGCCTCCGCTCGTGTCGACATGAGCGCATAGCAGCCGGAGAGCGCGGGAACTTCCGCTACCCAGGAGCCGTCTTCCTGCCTGTAGAGGACCGTCTTGTAGTCGTCGAGAGTCATCTGTCTCAGCATAGCATCGCTTTCGGGTCCTCTCAACAAAGCGCCCTCCAATCCAGAAGCGTTTCTCCAGGCGACCATTGGACTCCACGCGTTCGGCTCATCATTCGGACAGTTTTCGCCCACAGCGCCCACTCTCCTTCAACATCAGCGCCTTGCAAGAGACCTTTGGGTACATTGAACCAACCTCCCGCACGTTCCGTTCGCCACTTGCGCTTCATCCTCCGCGTGGGTGCCGCGAGGTCGTTGCGCGCGCGGAAGGGGAGGGGTAGGGGTCCGAATCTTGGGGGGGAAAAGCCCTGCAAAAAAGGTCGCCAGGAGCCCTCCCGCCCGCGCTAGCCTTCCAACACGAAGCGTCCCGCTAGCTCCGACGTTGGGCGCTCGTTTCGCTCCCACCTTGGCCCGCGGGCATTTCTTGACAGCTGAAGGGGGGGCGTGTACGATGATCGCTCTCAACCGCGGAGCGGTCCCAGCCAGCTCTCGCCAACAGTTATGTTAAAGAGCGGATTCAGACTCTGGATCGCTGGGGCGGTATTAGGCCTCGTTTTCGTTCCTGGACGAGCCCTTCCAGACGTTATCACTCCCTGGATTCCGCTCTTCAAGGGCGTGGATCACGCCACTGGCGCGTCGAATGATCCGCGACTCCAGCAAGTCAACGCCCTTCGCATCGATCTTCTAGATCCGGACATCCGTATCTTCACCACGCCAACGAATGGCGCGGGGCTGCTAGAGACCGATGGCCAAACGGCCAGCCAGTTCTTGACGACGTACGATCCCCAGGTGGCGGTCAACGCTAATTTTTTTCTTCCTTGCTGCGATCCCTCTTTTCCTATCGTGGGGACCGCCAAAGAACTGAGAGGTCTGGCGATCTCGGAGGGAACGACCGTCTCCCCGAATGACGACCTTACGATCTTCGGCTCGGACGCATGGCTCTTACTGATTGAGGCTGACAACCAGGCCCGGATAGCTTCGGCCTCGATGCCGGGAGAGCTTTCCGGCGTCTTCAGCGCGGTCACCGGGGCGCCGATGATCTTGTCGAACGGCTCTCCCACGAGTTTGGAGGGTGGCGTTCATCCGCGGACAGCGGCCGGGATCAGTCAAGACGACCGCTACCTGTTGATGCTTACCATCGACGGCCGCCAACCCGGCTTCAGCGACGGGGCAACCCTGGGCGAAACCGCCGATTGGTTGCTCCAATTCGGTGCATTCCACGGGCTCAATCTCGATGGGGGCGGCTCCACGACCATGGTGATGTCCGATGGCGCGGGCGGCGCATCGATTCTCAATAGCCCCATCCACGACGGGGTTCCCGGCACCGAGCGCGTCAATGGGAGCCACCTAGGCGTTTACGCCGCGCCGATTCCAGCCGCGGTTCCAGAGCCTAGCGTCGGCTGGCTTCTTATACTGAGCGCCTTGGGCATGGCTATGGCGACTCAAGCGGTCCCAAACGGCCGGCTCTGTGGCGTTAAAGCCTTCCGTAATCCATTTCAATTCACGCCGAAGGTCTGACGCCGCCTGCCATCGCGCATCAGGATCCTTTTCAAGACAAGCCCTCACAACTCGATCGAGTGAGCGAGGAGTCAACGCCTGCAACTCAAACATCGGCTGGGGCTCGGAATTCATAATTGCGCCGATTAAGCTTGCCTGGCTTTTTCCCTCGAACGATCGGCGGCCAGTCACCATTTCGTAGAGGATTGAGCCAAACGCGAAGATATCGGTGCGCGTGTCGGCTTCCTTCCCTTCGAGCTGCTCAGGAGCCATGTACTGAAAGGTTCCAAGGATCGAGCCCTCCGTCGTAAGCGGCTGCGCTTCCGTGGGCAACGCTGACAGACCACCGGCATCCGTTTCCGCTACCGACATCTTGGCGAGTCCGAAGTCGAGAAGCTTGGCCCCGGACTTCGTCAGCATGATGTTGCCAGGTTTCAGGTCGCGGTGCACGACGCCTTGGCGGTGGGCTTTGTCCAGGGCGTCGGCAATCTCGATTCCGTACTGAAGAGCCTGGTCTAGCGGGAGAGCACCTTTCTTTAGTCGGTCGGCGAGGGTGTCTCCTTCGATGTGCTCCATGACCATGAAGTCGATGCCGTTCTCGCTGCCGATGTCGTGAAGCGTGCAGATGTGTGGATGGTTCAGACTGGAGACGGCGCGGGCTTCTTGCTCGAAGCGTCTCAGGCGTTCGGGTCCCGTGGCAAGGTCCTCTCGCAGCACCTTGATGGCTACGTCCCTGCCAAGCTTGAGGTCTTTGGCCTTGTAAACCTCACCCATGCCGCCCGCACCGAGTGGTGCGAGGATTTCATAGGGACCCAGCTTAGTGCCGGGTTTTAATGACATGGCCAGCCCTTTGAGCGTGAAAATAGCCCTGCACAGGCTGAAGAGTCAATGGGGGACGCTTGCCACACTGTGCGGGAATTGTGCGGGAACTGGTAACAACTCGGAACGACTCAGAACAAAACGGGGAGACGGAAAGCCGCGTTTTTGTTGCTGTACGTTGCTCTCAGTGGTCCTACGTGGCTCTCTCCATCCCCCTCATAACCCAAAGGTCCCGCCTTCGCCCGCTGCGCCGAATCGTTGGCTTCGGCGAGGCGAGCGCATCCTGCTCCCGCCACCAACTTTTTCGAACTCCCGGGAAAAAACTTGCCCGGGCAAGTTTTCGCGAAATCTCGCGACATTCCGGCTCTTAAGGCAACTCAACCCCCGAACAGCCGTTTCATCTCCTTGCGAATGTGGCGGCGTGCCTCGTCTCTGCTCGATAGGTTGAGTTGATCCAGCGAGTATCGAAATGTCTCCAGTACAGCGGTGACATGCTTGCAGTAAGCCGCAAGCTCTTCGCGCCGTCTCTTTTCGTCGTCGAATTGGGCAATTTTCGTCATGAGCGCTCTCCGAGAGGATGAGTTCCGCAGGAAACGTCTCGTCGCCCGCACGACCTGCCGCGTCATATCAATAGACAGGCAATACCAACCCTGATGAGCTTGCGGGCAGTTCGTGAAATCCAGCCCTATTCTTCCTCTTCTGTCTCCACTTCCCCGTCGAGCGTATATTTGTTGTACCACGACATCATGTAGAGCATGGTTCGCAAGTAGTTCGACGGTCTCGTTCCGGTTCCGTGATACTGATCGTTGAAGCGCAACAAACGCGTCGGAACTCCTAGCATCTTGAGCGCAGCGTAGTACTCTTCGGACTGTGCCATTGGCGTCCGCATATCCTGTTCCCCGGTCATGATTGCAGTAGGCGTCTTAACGTTACCCACGTACATCAGTGTGGAATGACGCAACCAGTCTGACGGATCTTCCCAGAACGGCTTTTGAAAGAATGAGAACGTGAACTGCGGAATATCGGTTGTCCCGGCCATACTCAGCCAGTTGGTAACCGGACAACGCACTGCGGCCGCAGCGAATCGATCCGTGTGGCCGATCACCCAGCTCGACAATACGCCACCACCACTACAACCACCGACATACATGCGCTTTTCGTCGATGTAACCCTGTTCGATAACAGCATCGACACCGCCCATCAGATCAAGGTAATCGACACTGGGATATGCATGATCGATCGCTTGAGAAAATTCCTCGCCGTATCCGGTGCTGCCGCGCGGATTCGTGAACAACACGACAAACCCGTTAGCTGCAAAAACCTGGTACTGAAAATTGAAGCGGCCGACATACATGCCAAACGGACCGCCATGGATTTCCATCAGCAGGGGATACTTTTCATTCGGGTCGAAATTCGGTGGCCTCACAATCCAGCCGTGCGCGGAATTGCCGTCCGATGCCTCAAACCAGATCTCTTCATGATCGCCAAGGGATTTGTCGCCCAGGAGATCACTGTTTACCGAGGTCAGCTTCTCGGGGGCACTACGACCGTCGAGCAAAAACGAATGCACATCCCCGGGTTCGTGAAATGAGCTCCTGATCCCGACGCCCACGCTGGTCGTACGGTTTGTTGACTGCAGACCAATGGCATGTTGGCCCTCGGTAACGGCCCGCACATCTCCATTCAGATTGGCGAAGAATACATTAATGTAGCCTTCATCCTGCGCAGTAAAGTACACACCACGATTGTTGTTTGCCCAGATCAGGTTATTTGCGGGTCGATCGTAATCGGCAGCCACCAACCTGGCATTGCTGCCATCGCTACCCATAACGTGGATTCGTTGCATTTCGTAAGTGACATCCGACTCTGCATATCCGGTATATGCGATTTGCCTGCCGTCATTTGAAACTACAGGGTCCGACCAGTTGCCGGACTCGCTTGTCAGCTGTTCTATTTCCTTCGTTGCGACGTTGATCGAATAAATGTGCGAACGCTGATACACAAGATCGGCGTCGGGCTCGTTCAGCCCATCAAATATGATCGTGTTGCCGTCGGGCATCCAGTTCAGACCGGCGCCTGAGAACAGGCCGTCGAACTGTGCTCCGACATTCCAGTCGCCTTCAGTCAACTGACGAGCCGTGCCTGATTCAGCGGGAACGACAAAAAGGTGGGTAAATCCAGGATCAGTGAATCCGACCCTGTCCTGCCGGTAATGAAGCCGATCGAGAACACGTGGAGCCTTTGTCCACTCCGCGCCTTCCGGAACTGACGGCATATCGATGTCCCATTTGTCTTCCGCCGGCACAATTGCGACAAAGGCTATCTGGTTGCCGTCTGGTGACCACTTCGGCGAGGAAGGAGTAATTTCGATTCGCGTAACCTGCGATACGGCACCCTCATCGTTCATCCAGCGCACGAAAATCTGCGGCTTATCGTTGTCGCCTGGCGCAATGAAAAGGATGCGGTCACCACTCGGGGACCAGCGCGCATTGGAGCCTTCTCTCAAAAAGCGGTGTCGTGAGCCGTCCGCATCCATGATCCATAGGGTGGATGACCAACGATCCGACTTTTGATCTACCCACTGTCGCGTGTAGATAATCTGGCGGCTGTCTGGCGATATTTGTGCGTCGTTGACCCGTTCAAAGTCCAGAAAATCTGCAACTTCAAGATAGTTCTCATCCTGCCCGACTGCGATTTCGGACACCCCGAAAGCGATCAGCAACAGCACTGCAAAAAGCAGCACGTGTGGTGGCACTAGTGATTTCATGGGATTCTCTTTCTATTTCCTATTTTGAATTCTTGTTGGGCCCGTAACCGATGCGCCTGTACGCAGCGTTTCGGGCGACGATAGCATTACGACCGCGTCGATTTCCGGCGATGAGCGACGGCCAAATACTGAGGCACCAGGGGGACGGCAATGCGTCCGCAATCTCGATGGCGTGGCGAAAGTGAGACGGAAGGACTTTGATGGCGACTGTGCGATCGAGGCGAGTGTCTTTGGCCTTGTAAACCTCACCCATGCCACCTGCTCCGAGAGGAGCCAGGATTTCATAGGAACCAAGGCGCTCGCCAGCGTTAAGAGCCACTAACCCCTCACCCTACCCTCTCCCAAAAGCGGAGAGGGAATAAAGGAAGGAAGCCATCTTCGTTGTGGTGAAAATAGTCCCGAACAGGTTGAAAAGTCAATGGGGCGACAGCCTAGGGCGAGGCAAACGCATCCTGTCCCCGCCACCAACTTCCTCGTTCCGGCCGCGGGTTCTCTCTAACTTTCGCCCTCCGTGCCATCGTCCTTCGGGAACAGCGTCTAAGGAACAGCGTCTGAAGCATCAGGTGCGTTCGATTTCTCCAGCTCGACCAGCCAGACCCGTCATGAAATTCGCCGCCGACGTAGGCATAGCCCTTTTGCTCTAGCGTCTCCGCAAAAGCCAGGCCGTCACCTCTGGTATCCCACCCTTCTTTCTCGCTCTTGGTGTCATACTTGGTCCAGTCGAGATAAATGGTGAGCGGTTGCCTCCCTGGACTAGACATGAGGGCTGAATTCTGCTCCCGATAGCCATTCTCCCAAACGATGGATTGCAGTCCGAGCTTGCCAAACATCCCCGGATGCTTCACCGCGGTATAGAAGCTCATAAAAGCTGTCTCTGCGGAACCGACTAGCGCCCTCGAGCCGGCGCCGTCCGATACTGGGTAGCGCCCCTCGACCAGCGGAACGATCTCCTCGACCAGCACCTTCTCGTAGAGATCCTTCTGTGCGCCAGCGTAGGTTTGATAAAAAGTTCGATAGCTGTAGCCACCGTCGTCCTGCTCGCCTGGAATCGGAATGAAAACGACGAGGATCGGCTCGATGCTATGGCCGACCAAGTTGTCGAGGGTGTTCGTAAATCTACCAAGCTGGATCGCCTGGTTGCCGTTGTGTACGTAGGCCACGGGGTATTCTCTGTCGGGCTGGTAGCCGCGTGGCAAGTAGATTTTGAGCGGCAGGCCCATGTCCAGGTATCGGCTCTCGAGCGCAACCTCCTCGAGCCGGCCGCGCGATTCGGCAGGGGGCTCCTCGAGATGGATCGGTGCGACCCATTCGGGCATGGCCATATAGGACATCGTGTCTTCGTAAAAGACGAGGGTTTCCATAGGATTCCGCGGATCTTGCAAACGAGTTTCGAAATCCCGAATGAAGCCGTAATCGACGCGGGCGTCGGACTCCAAGCGCACCGAGTAGTAGAAGAAATCGGTTTCCTCGACCCGGTTCATCGGGCGGTCCGTTCGTGCGCCGAAAAGATCGCTGAAGAGTGCCATATCCTCGCCGACTCCCCGGTAAACGAAGTGCACCATGTCGTTCCCTTCGACAATCGGAAACTGCGGTTGGGTTGCCAGGAACTCGTCGAGCAAGATTGTCTTTTGGTCGGAGGCCTCGACGCTAGCGATGAAACGTCCGAACTCCGATTCGGAGATGGCTCCTTGTTGCTCCCGGTCGAGGGTCATCCGTTCGTCCACATCGACGACGTCGACGCGGGCCCATTCCCCCATGCTGCGAAGATAAAGGCTCCCATTGGCGAAGCTGGCCGGCGTCCACACCAGGTCGTCAAAGAGGTGAACGCGGGCAATCTCCTTGTATCCTTCGGGGGATGCTGGAGCCATGCTGAGATCTCCGTCCTTGGTGACGATCACCAGATGGCCGTCGAGCAGAATCGGGAAGCCGTCGCCCGGCGGCCGTGACTTCCAGACGAGCTCGCCCTCCTCTTCGCTGACCGCGCTCAGAATACGGCTGTTGTAGCCGTAGAAATAGCCCTCGTGATAGACAGGAACAACGTAGGTGTTCTTGATGTGGCGACTCTGCCAGGCTTCCCTAGCGCCGGGCTGGTCTCCACCGTTCAGCTCGAAGAGCTTCGAGCTTCCGTGGTGATTATTGATGAAGACGAGGTCGCCGGAGCCTTTGACGATGTTGGTGCTCCGGCTGCCGATGTCCCTTGTGTCGCCGCCATGCTCCACGGTCCAGAGCAACTCGCCTGAGGCGGGATCGAGCCCGAGCAACTTTTCATTTCCGATGCCCAGCAAAAGCGGCCGACCTTCTACTGTCGTCAGTATCGGCGACTGGTAGTCGATCGAATCGTCGCCCGCCGTCCAGCGCACGTTACCGCTTGCGGCCTCGAACGCCGTGATCGCCTTCCCCTTCGGTCCCCCGGTTTCGACAATGACGGTGTCGCCGAACGGGATCGGCGCGCTGGCGAAGCCGTAGAAGGGAACCACGGACTCCCGATCGTTGGGCAGGCTTAAAGACCACAGCTCCTGCCCGGTCTCGAAATCGAAGGAGAAGAATTGTCCCGAGGTATCCAGCACAAAGACGCGCCCGTCGGCGATCATGGGTGTAGAGATAGGGCCGTCCCGCGAGCCCCAGTGGCCGGGATAACGCGGCCCGAGCCTGGATCGCCACAGCTCTTCTCCACTCTCGGCGTCGAAGGCGGCAACATAATCAGAGGTCGCGTCCGCAAACATGGTTACGGCGACACCATCCACCACTGAGATCGCGGAGTAGCCAGAGCCGAGCGGCCTCTTCCAAACGACGTTCAACCGATAGTTCTCGCCGGGCTGCAGTTTCCTCGTTCCAGTGGCGGTCAGATCCATGTTGACGCCCCCCTCCGTGCCAACATGCTTGAGACACTCCGCCCCTTGAAATTAGTGTGGAAGGCGGAGGAGGATCATGAATGAGTCTGTTGACTGAGAAGACGAACTTGGCGGGGTCGGAAGGAGCCGGAAGGGCGACTGTAGAGCCCGCCCGCCGCGAAGCAGTGGTGGCCCCGGATCCCGAAGTGAGTGAACAAGCGAAGCGTCGACGCTTTACCGCGGAGTACAAGCTGCGGATACTGCGTGAAGCGGATGCCTGCAAGGGCGATGGCGATGTGGGAGCGCTTCTGCGTCGAGAAGGACTGTACTCGTCGCTCCTGTCGAGTTGGCGTCGCCAGCGGGATGAGATTGCGGGGGTCGGGCTCGCCGCAATCAAGCGGGGACGAAAGGGCAAGGTCGAGGATCCTCGAGTCAAGGAACTCGCGCGCGAGAACACGCGACTGAAGCGTCGCCTCGCTCGGGTGGAGACGATGCTCGAGATCCAAAAAAAAGCCTCCGAGCTCCTGGGGATCCCCCTGAATCCGCCCGACAGCGACGAGAACGATTGATGGCGGCGGCCGAGGAGCTGGCGGGACGGATTGGACAGACAGCGGAAGCGTGTGAGGCCCTGGGAGTCGTTCGTTCTACGCTGTATCGTCGTCGTCGGCCGGTGACGTCCAGACCGAAGCGTCGCCCTCGGCCCCACCGAGCCCTTGGCGAAACCGAGCGAGAGCAGGTGCTCGGCGCCTTGCACTCCGAGCAGTTTGTCGACAAGGCGCCCGCCGAAATGTGGGCCACGCTTCTGGACGAGGGAACCTACTACTGCTCGATCCGCACGATGTATCGGATATTGTCGGAGCACGGAGAAGTCCGAGAACGCCGGAACCAGCTGCGCCATCCGAACTACCGCAAGCCGGAGCTGTTGGCCGAAACCCCGAACCAGGTTTGGTCGTGGGACATCACGAAACTTCGTGGTCCGGTCAAGTGGACCTACTACTACCTCTACGTCATCCTGGACATCTTCTCCCGCTACGTGACGGGCTGGATGCTGGCTCACCGAGAAAGCGCCGAGCTCGCTCGTCGTCTCATCGGCGAGAGCTGTCGCAAGCAAGGCATTGAACCAGGCCAGCTCACCATCCACGCGGATCGGGGCAGCTCGATGCGAAGCAAGTCCGTCGCCTTGCTCCTGGCCGATCTCGGCGTGACCAAGACTCACTCCCGACCTCACGTCTCGAACGACAATCCCTACTCCGAGTCTCAGTTCAAGACGCTGAAGTATTGCCCCCAGTTCCCGCGTCGTTTCGGCTCCATCGAAGATGCTCGCCTGTTCTCCCGCAACTTCTTCGACTACTACAACTACGAACACCGGCACTCGGGAATCGGTCTCATGACACCGGCCGTCGTTCATCAGGGTCGCGCCGAACAACTCAACGCGGCTCGCCGACACACGCTCCTCGCCGCTCATCGGGCTCATCCCGAACGCTTCGTCCGTGGAAGACCTCAACCCCCTGTTTTGCCGTCTCAGGCTTGGATCAACCCTCCACCTGAGAAAAAGACGCGCGAGGATCGCCTAGGAACCACTTTCTCCGGGTGGTCCATACCTGGGGTCCCCCCTTTTTCCGCTCCACGTAACGAGATCTCGATCCAGGCAGACGTGGACAAAAACCACGTCACGAGCCTCCTGACACCAATCGAGGCTCACTAAATGCAAGCTCCCGGGTGTCTCAATGTTGTTGACACGCTCCGCCCCGCCAGACGGGCCAGTCTCTTTCAGTATGTTGGGCGGAGGCTAGAGGCGAGACCGCAAAGGCCAAAGCGAGCGAAGCCAGAATGGTTGTCCTTCGTCGAAGATGGCAAACGCGCCGTTTCATCAGCACCTCCTTGATCAGTGTGAAAATAGCTCCGCACAGGCTGAAGAGTCAAAGGGGTCCTCTGTCCCCAGACTCCACATGAAACCCAAGCACGTTTTCAGCTTCTTTGTTCAGCACGTCGGTCGCTGCAATTGATGAGTTCTCGAGTCCACGAACCTCTCACGAAGCCATCTATTTCGCCGTCACCGGCCCAAGATAACGGTCGAGCCAATCCAAGGTCTCCCGGATAATCTCGTTCCTGTCGGAAGGGATGTGTCCTCCTTCGAGACGGGCGTGGCGCTTGTCAGCCTCGGGGGCACCCAGCAGGCGAAAGAGTGGAAGCTGGGAAGCCTCGAAGGCATAGAGGTGGTCGTCGCGGCCGTTGATCATGAGCGTGGGGACGCGGGACCGGGGGGCGAAATTGACTAACTCCATCTCGGGTGGCACCTTCCTCCATAGGCCGCCCGCAAGGAGCACGCTCGCCTTGAACCGCGGGTCGATGGCGGTGAAAATGGGTCCGTAGACGGATCCAGTGCTGAAGCTGTAGTAAGCGAGCCTCTCGCTGTCGATGTCATCCCGCGCCTCCAGGTAATCGAGTGTCCGGCCGACGTCCTTGGACCACTGGATCGTCAGGTCCCGCCATGCGTTGGGCTCGAAGGGGGGGAACGTCACGAAGCGCTCGTACATGCCCTTGTAAACGGGGTAGACGAGGGCCCGCCCGCTTCGTGGGATGAAATCGAAGAGGAACTCCGAAGCCAGGCTCTTGCTGGACGGGAGAAAGAAAGCGTCGTCGCCGGGAAACCAGATCACCGTCTGGTAGGGCGGTACGGCGTTGCGCGGCAGAAACAGGTAGGCGGTAACCCGCTCGTTTCCGTACGCCGCATCGAACGAGACCGTCTCCTTTCGCCAGTAGGGCGAACTGTCGTCCACGGCCTCGACTTCCGCTTCGAGGTCGGTCGGGTCGTAGGCATACATGCGGCTATAGGCCTCGAAGACCTCCTGGGCGACCGGCTCCTCCTTGCCGTAGTCGAAGGCATTCGCCGGGCTCAGCAAGGCCTTTTCGAGAGGGGCGTTGAACTTGGCGCATCGGAAGCCGTAGGTCGCCGACCGCTCGAACGGTAACTGTGCGTCAGGGGACTGCTTGAACATGTAGGGTGGGTTGCCCCAAGACCCGCCGAGGATGTAGCGCTTGCTGGCCGTGGCGTTCCAGCACCATTCCTTGACGTTGCCGGCCATGTCGTACGTCCCGTAGTCGCCGAGTCCGGGGTGGCTCCCCACCGGCGCCGGGCCCTCTGTCCCGAAGTTGCTGAACCGAACGATGTCGGAGAGCTGGTCCTGGGCAGCAGCCTTGTACCAGTGGTAGATCGTCGGGAGGCTCTTGCCGACGAACGCGCAGTAAGCGGCCGCCTCGTACCAACTCACGCCGCCGACCGGAAAGCTGTCCTGCCCCTCGGCGTAGGTGCCAAGCTGCCAGGTGGCTGGACCCGGCCGTCCCGTTGCGTCGCGGAACGAGGCCATAGCCTCCTCCCACGACAACTCCATCCCGTCTTCGAGGAACGGCTCGGTCCAGTGCCCGGGGTTCTGGTACCCACCCCCGTCTACGAACTCTTGGTATTGCCGATTTGTGACTTCGAACCGGTCGAGGTAGTAGTCGCCAGGGTCGAGGTTGGGCAGGTCCGGCCGAGTCAGCGGCCCGCCGGGCACCCGGACCATGCCATCCGGTCGCGCGCCGGCAGCATCGAGGGGAAACCCCGCCGCGAATGCGCGAAAAGGGTCCCCGAATGGGGCGCCTTCGAACGTCTCGAATCCCTCCTTGCTGATTCTCCAGCGCATTAGGGCGTAAGGGACGCGGACGCCTGCGAGCGGGGTCTGGCCCAGATGCTCCCACTGCGCGTCCGGCGTCGCGTAGCCTTTGACGTAGACGTCCGCGCCTTCGGGTTTGGTGTTGATGATCACCGGCAACGTGATGCGCTCTACCGTCTCTTGGATTTCAGCGTCTTCGGGAATGTAGCTCTTCGCTTCGAGGGCCACGCGGTAGGCTTCGTAGAGCTCGCCCTTTTCGATCAGCCCGTTGATCTCTCGGAGCGCGTCGCCTCGCGCCCATCGTGCGCGCGAACCAAGCAGCCACATCCATGACGCGCCCGCGAGCATAGCGACGAGCACGGCGATGACGACCTTCTTTCGCGCTGAAATTCCCCTGGGTTCCGCGACGCGCTGCCCGGCAAGTCGGAGCTCGTCGCCTAGTTCGCTGGCCGACGGGTAGCGCTTCTCCGGGTTTTTATCGAGGCAACGTTCTACGATCCTCTCGAGCTCTTTGGGCAAGTCGCGTCGTAGGCTCCTCAGTGGAGACGGTGTATCGCGCAGAATCGCGCTGATGACGGCAGCGACCGATGAGCCTTCGAACGGCCGCTGGCCGCAGAGAAGCTCGTAGAGCACCACGCCGAAGGAGAATTGGTCCGATCGGTGATCCAACGGACTGCCTGCCGCCTGCTCGGGCGACATGTAATACGCCGTGCCGACGATGACGCCCGCGGCCGTGGCCTTCGTCACCGTCGCCACCTTGGAATCGCCACCCGCTCCGCGAGCAGTCGGCTTCGCAAGACCGAAGTCCAGGATCTTGACCAGACCGTCGTCGGTCACCATCACATTGTCGGGCTTGAGATCGCGATGGACGATACCTGCCGCGTGGGCCTTGCCCAGCCCATCGCAGATTTGAGTGGCGAGGGCAATCGTCTTCGCAACCGGGAGTGGACCATCCGCCAGGAGCTCCCGAAGCGTTCGTCCCTCGACGAGCTCCATCGCGATATAGGTCGTGCCCTCGTGCTCGGCGATGTCGTAAATCGTAACGATGTTGGGATGGTTCAGAGCCGACGCGCTGCGGGCTTCCCGCTCGAACCTCTGGAGGCGCTCGGCGTCGGAGGCGAACTCCCTCGGCAGAACCTTGATGGCAACGTCCCGGCGGAGCTTAATGTGCTTGGCGCGGTAGACCTCACCCATGCCCCCGGCACCGAGAGGTGACAGGATTTCGTAGGGACCAAGACGCGTGCCAGCGTTAAGAGCCACTAACCCCTCACCCTACCCTCTCCCCAAAGGGGAGAGAGTATAAAGGAAGGAAGCCATCTTCGTTGTGGTGAAAATAATCCTGGACAGCTTGAAAGTCAAAGGCGGCTGGTAAGACTGGTTCCGCCCTAGCCGTTAGAGCATGAAAATAGCCCTGCACAGGCCGAAAAGTCAAAGGGGACGACAGTTCGGGAGTTTAAGACTCGAGAGGATTCAATTTGCCACACTGTGCGGGAATTGGTGACAACTCAGGGCTACTGAGAGCAAGACGGGCGGCGAGCCTTTGCATCATTTCGGTTACACTGGGTGACGAATGACGCTCGAAGACGAGTTCCGGAACTACACCAACAAGCAATCCTACGAAGCGGTATTCGCGCGGCGAATGATGCTGCGCGAACGCCCCGGCGGTACGCGGGTGCTGGGTAATTCACAGCGGGAAGACTTCCTTCCGTTCCTTCATGCGCTATTGAAGCAGGTGCCAACGGCTGCCCACATCCTAGACGTGGGCGGAGGTGCGGGAGACATTGTTGATTTGGCGCTGGAGCGCCTGGAGGGAGCAACAATCCACGTTGAGGAACCGAATGAGGCGTTGCTTGAAAGCTACCGACAACGCCTTTCGGCCCATGCTTCACTAAAGTGCGGGACTCTTCATCCGGTGCCCGTAGAACGATTGCAGCTACCACTGAGCATCGGAGGTACTGAGACCCTCTGCGATGCGGTGCTGGCCATTCATATGCTCTATTTCGTGGACGATCTCGTGGATACGCTTCGAGCTTTGTACGGCTCTCTTCGACCGGGCGGTGTCTTGTTCGTTGTAATCGCAGACCAGTTGATTTCGACAACGGGCCGTGCCGGAAGGTTTCACTACGCCCGCGTCGGGGACGAGAGCCGCGTTCACAAGCTAGATCAGTGTTGGGCTCTTCGTGAGGAATTGCTTGGTCAAGCTGGTATCGCCTCTCTTCTAGACCCAGAGTCTCCACCCATGGTCGAGGTGCATCGAACCGAGAGTTGGTTGTTTGGCCGAGACTCCGATGACGTTGTCGCGATGTGTCTGTCGGGGGAACTTCTATCCGCGGACGATGAGATGTTCGATCTTCGCAAACTGGAAAGCTGTAGGGCTTTCCTTGACGAGCACGGGGACACGGTCCGGTTCGGGGTCGAGGATCGCCCCATCCCCCAAAAGGGCTGGCACAGAGCCGCACAGCCACAGATCGTGACCGTGATTCGCCGAGGCGCGTAGGAAAAGTTGCGTGCGGCCGAGGTTCGTGTCTCTGGCCCGGTAAACCTCACCCATCCCACCCGCGCCGAGGGGCGAGAGGGTCTCGTAGGGACCTAGCTTACTTCCGGGGTTGAGTGACATTACGTGAAACGCCGACGGTACTAGGCTCGCTCCGGCTCGCGCCGGGCCCGGCCCAAAGAAGCGCTCACCCGAAGGACCATCACGAGTCCCAGGAGCAATGCCGGGGGACCAAAGACCAGTGGGAAACTGATGGCTTTGAGAAAGTAAACGGAGGCCAAGGCGACCCACAGCCAGTAGAGGCCTAGGCCGACGTAGCGGGAATGGGGTCGAAAGTGCTAACAGGATGAGAAACGAGTAAGCACCTAGTCCGGCCACGACGTCAAAGGCAGAGCTTCGTTCGATGAGGTTCACGCCATGGGTATGAATCCCGAGCCATCCAACCGCAAGCGCGTGGATGCCGAACGAGATGGCGAGAGTGACCAGAATGCCGTGGCGGTTTCTGGCTAGCCAGGATGCAGAGCTGAAAAAGGGAGTGGCAAAGGCCACCAAGAAGATAAGAAACGACGCTCTCGCTGTCCAGCGAACGAGCTCCCTCACCCCCGGTTCGCCGATACCTTGGAGCACAAGGACGAGGGTCGCCATCGCGACCAAAAACGGCGCAGCCCAACGAGTCACCTTAGACGGCGGTTCTCTCTGCGTCATGGAAGGAAGTCATTCGTGCCGCCCTCACCCTACCCTCTCCCAAAGGGAGAGGGAATAAAGGAAGGAAGCCATCTTCTGTTGTGGAAAATAGTCCTGCCCGGGCTGAAAGTCAAAGGATTGGGCCGGTGTTACAATCAAGGCCGCTTGCAGGTATCAGGCAAAAAAGGCGGAACTAATGATCCCATGGAGCTCAGAGGTAAGCATGAAAAAGAAACGAAGCGTTCTGTTGGTTTTGTCCCTGTTTCTGCTGATTGGCTTTTTCGACCCTCTTCAGGCCACTACACGGGCCCAGGAATGGGAGGCTGAATCTTCAGTAGATAAAGATATAGACATGAAGGAATGGAATAACCGGGTCCGTCGGGAGAAGTTTGACCTCCTTCTGCCTCAAATCATGAGGGAGCGCGACGTCGACAGATGGATCCATGTGATGAGACTAGCCATTCCCGATAGATTTGGAGCAGAAGAACTGGGCAGTACTTCCGGCGTTTTCGTCTTCACCGACCACCGTGGCGGTGACAGGATCGAACGCGCGATTCTCGGACGTCGCTGGGGAGATAGACAGCGTGAACGGGGGGAGCGGGAGACCTTGGTTGAAGAGAGTGGCGCGTTCGACATCATTGGCGAGCCCGTTCGGGTGCAGGAACCGGCGTAGATCTGTGCTGGCACCGAAGAAATCGTAAGGATCGCCGTCGCTAGCGCGAATTCCCTCGTCGTGTCCGCCGAGCACGGCGCGCTCGATCCTATCGCCACCGCAATCGGTGAAGATGAAATAGGAGGTCGTGCCGCGCAGATCGAGCGGTGTCCCCCAGTCGAGCGCCAGAGGGTCCGGATTGCCATCGCGGATGACATGAATCCACATATCGACGCCGTTGTCGCGCATGGCGCCCGGCAATACGAGATCAAACTTCTCCCGTTGAATCAGCTCGAGCCGCTCGGCGCGAGCGCGGGCCTCCTGGGCCCCGGCGTCGACGCCCACTAGAGCGGTGGTGATGTAGGCGAGTGTGAGAATTATCTTGGTTGCGAGATTGAGTGACATGACCTCCCCTCTGAGCATGAAAATAGTCCTGCACCGGCTGAAAAGTCAAAGGATCTGCGGCAACCCGAGAGGGTCCATGAGCGACACTGTGCGGGAATTGTGCGGGACCGGTGACAACTCAAAGCTACTGAGAGCACGAAATGAATAGACGCTGCTAGAATCTAGCTATGAAACGCTCATGCATCATCCTCTTATTTACAGTCGTCTTTCCTCGCGTGTCCCCGGCTCTCGCCGAAGAGGGCATGTGGCGGCTCGACCAGCTACCCACCGATCGGATCGCTTCCGAGTCCGGTGTACAAATCACCGCGGCCGACCTGACGCGCCTTCGGCACGCACCGGTGCGGATCCTGTCCGGCACGAGCGGCGGCACGGGAAGCTTCGCGTCACCGAACGGACTCATCCTGACCAACCATCACGTCGCCCTCGACTGCATCCGCACTTCGACGTTGGCCGAGGACTCGGACAACTTCATCGAAAAAGGCTTTACCGCGCCTTCGATGGCGGAAGAGCTTCCTTGCCGTCGTTTTCTCGTTCAGATCGAGCGGGAGAGTCGGGACGTTACTGACGAGATGGACGCCGTGGTGACGCCGGAGATGGACGCGGTTGGGATCCAGTCCGCGCGGGAGCGCAAGCGCTCGGAGATCGAGCGGAGCTGCCAGCAGGAGAAAGGCGACAACTACACCTGCGACGTCGTCGACTTCAACAGCGGTGCCCGGAGCTTCCTCATCGTCTACGAACAGCTCAAGGACGTGCGGCTCGTGTACGCACCGGAGGTCCAGCTCGGCTACTTCGGTGGCGACGAGATGAACTTTCGTTTCCCCCGCTATGTCTCCGACATCTCGATTCTGCGCGCCTACGTCGCCGAGGACGGCGCCCACCGTGAGCACCATGAGGAGAACGTCCCCTTCCGACCCGAGCACTATTTCCGCGTGAACTTCGATGGCATCGACGAAGACGACTTCACCTTTGTAGCGGGATTCCCCGGCGGCACGAACCGCTACCGCATGAGCCACTCGGCCGACTACAACGTTAGGAAGGGCATCCCCAAAATCATCAACGACACCGAGACCGAGCTCGAGCTGCTTCGGGGCTATGCGGTGCGCGAGGCCGAGTACGACCTGCTTCTAAAGAACGACATCTTCGGCCTCGCCAACAGCCTGAAGTACAGACGCGACGTGCTCGAGGCGTTGAAAACGAACGATGTGGTCTCCCGGTTCCGCGAACGGGAACGGGAGTTCGAACGCTTTCTCGAAGGAAAGCCGGAGCTCGAGGCACGTTTCGGAGACGTCCTCGATGCCCAGGCGCGCGTTTATGCGGAGGATGTCGAGGCGAACGCCGCTCTGGACACCGCGATCCAGTGGCTGCAGCGCTCGTCGGTGCTGGGCTACGCCTCCCGCCTTTATGAGTTCGCGCTTGCTCGCGCCGAGGCGTCCGACGTCGAGCGGGAGCCGCAATTCCAGGAACGCAACTGGCCACGGGTGCGGCAGATGCTCTCGAACGAGGAGCCGATTATCTTGGATCTCGAAAAGGACTATCTCTCGAGAGGCTTCGAGCTGGCGCTCGCTCTCGAGCCGGAACAGCGCATCGGCGCCGTCCAGGCACTTCGACACCGCTTCGGCGACGACCCTCGGAAGCTAGCCGAGGCGGTCCTCGAAGGGACGAAGATTCCCGAAGTCGAAACCAGGGAGCGTCTCCTCGAGGGGACCGTAGACGAGCTGACCGAATCGGACGACCCCGCTATGACCTTCGCCCGAGCGATGGAGCCGACGCTCCGGGACCGGAGGCAGCGCGTCCGCGTCCTCAACGAGAAGCTCTTCATGAACCGGGCTCTCTTCGCCCGCGGAATGGTCGCGTGGAAAGGCGACGACCTTTACTATGACGCGAACTTCACTCTGAGAGGAACCAACGGGCGGGCAAAGTCCTACACGAATAGGCAGGGAGAAAGGGTTCCGCTCTCGACGCGCTTCGAGGGCCTCTTCCGCCTCGCCGAAGAACGGGGCAACGAGGGCGAGTTCGCTTTGCCGAAGGCGCTCGAAGCCTGGAAGGATTCTTTGGGCAACGAAGTGTTCCGCAAACGCTATGCCGACCTTCCCGTCAACTTCGTCACCACCAACGACACCACGGGAGGCAATTCCGGAAGCGCGATCCTCGACTCGCGGCTTCGCATCGTCGGGCTGCTCTTCGACGGGAACGAGGACTCTATGGCGAGCGATTGGAGCTACAGCGAGACCACCGGCCGCGCCATCGCTACCGACATCCGTTTCGCACTCACCATCGCTCGCGAGGTGCACGGCGCCGGCTGGATCGTCGACGAGCTCACCAAGGTTCCCAGCCCCACTTACGTCGGCTCACTCCCTTAAGCAGCTCTTCTATCGTGCAGTCCGCCGAGACGGAGTGACTTAGGCCAAGGTGTGCTCGTCCGCGTAATCCCAAGCGCGCAGGGTTCCGGGCTCGAGCCGGATCATTTCAAGCTCGACGCCCTTGAACGCTTCGGCGTATTCGTTGCCGCGCGCTTCGCCGAGGTAACGTATGGCCAGGCGCCGAACCGTGTCGAGGGCGTCCGGTGGCTGCGAGAGTTTCGCCTCACCACGTATCTCGATGCCCCGATAAGGAGGCATGCTGTCGGCCACGAGCACCGAGGCCTTGGGATCGCGTTCTAGGTGCCGTGTCTTGACATCATTTGCGAATGTGATCACGGTGAACCCGCCGTCCCCGAACTCTTGCCAGACCGGCGAGAGCAACGTTTGGCCGTTCTTCATGTGTGTAGCGAGCACGGCGACCGTCGCGCCGTCCAGCAGATCGCCGAGATCTTCAGGTTTGAGGTTCTTCCGCATGTCATTCCTCCTTAGAAAGCGTCGGTGTCGAGTTGCGTTCGGACAGCGAGGAGAGCTATGGCAGGGCAGACGAATCCTGCCCCGCCAACACGTCAGACGACTTCACTGCAACGGCGAGAAGCTCGTCGGAGCGAGGATTCTAGTGTTCAAGACCCGCATGGATTCAAACTTTCCGGTCTGAAGCCCGACGATGACCGGGTCGCTCATGGCTTTCTGCATGTGCGCTAGGTCTCGGTACGCAGTAAGCAAGATCGCTTCGTTCGAGTTTCCGCCGATTCCGTTTGTAAACGACCCGATGAGCTCGACACCGTATTTTCATGAGGCTCCCTCCCCTTTTAGAATTCGATGAAGCGCGGTGACTTTGCGTGCGGTGACTTCCGGAGCGCGACGTTACAATGCGCCGAGCCGAGTGTCAATGTCGTGGGCAGGCCAGGAGGTGTATCGGCCGGCCCAGCCCACCAGCATGTCGCCAAAAGCGTAAAAAACTCCGCAAAGAAGAGGAGGATTGGCCGTCGTCAGGGATGTCCAGGGCACCTCATGCGCCCACGTCCAATTGCCGAGGTGGGTTCCCCAGAGCTCCATCGCGAGGGCCAGCCACACCATCGTGACGTACAACCTCGGGTCCGGACCCCATTGGACGAAAGCCAGGAAAATCAGGAAGAGCGCTATGCCGGACGTGTCCGTACCGGTCCACGCGAGACCGACGACCAGCGGTACCATGACAAGGGTCGCGGGCCAAGTCCATCGGGCGGAAAGCCGCAGGGAAATGCGGCGGCCGAGATAGAGCAGGAACCAGTGGCCGGGCGGCACGAAGAGCGGCATCAATCCCTCGCGGTACTCGTAGAGGCGCCAGGTCTCGCTGGCGAAGAGCTCGAGCGGGGTGGCGATAGCGAGCACGGCCAGCATCTCGACTCGCTCTCGGCGATCAGTCCGATAGAAGATGTAGGCGAATAGCGCCCAAACTACGGCGTCGACGATGTACTCGCCGGGAACGATCCACCCGCGCCCGACCTGATCGATCCACAATCCAACGCAGATAGTGGCGGCCAAGACCCACTGTCGTTGCGTCTGGAGGAATCTCAGATTGGTACCGGAGGTGAGTGACATGGTCAGCCCTTTGAATACCCTCACTGCGGTCAAAAAGTCAAAACAGGATACACTCGAAGACAAAGGAACAGGTGGCGGTCGCCCTCGAGCTCGGAGACACTTATTGCGATGAGGAAATCGCGATGAACGAGCTAAGCGGAGCGACCGTCGAGGTGATCCGGTCCTACCTCGACTCGGCTGCCAAGGAGATGCGGCGAACGCTCATCGCCACCGCCTTCAGCCCCTCAATTTATGATGTACTGGATTTCGGAATCTCGATTTACAACCGTGGTCTAGACCTCATCGCCGAGGCGCCGGGGTTGGCGTTCTTTATAGGGGCCAACGATTACGCCATTCGGAAAGGTGTCGAGTATCTAGGAGAAGAGAATCTCGATCCGGGCGACATCGTTGTTTTGAACTACCCGTATTGGAACTCGGTACATGCCTACGACGTGACGCTCTTCGCACCGGTCTTCGGCGAGGATGACGCACACCCCTTCGCCTACACCTGCATTCGTGCCCATTGGATGGATCTGGGTGCGAAGGATCCCGGTTACGTCCTCGACTCCACCGATATGCACCAGGAAGGAATGATCTTTCCGGGCACCAAGGTGTACAAACGGGGCAAGCCCAACGAGGAAATCTTCGACCTGATCCGCTTCAACTCCCGGATGCCGGAAACGGTGTTAGGAGATCTCGATGCTCAGGTGGCGGCGTCGCGAACCGGGGAGCGACGGCTGCTACAGATTCTCGAAAAGTTTGGGCGTGAGACCTTGGATGAAGGGATCGCGCAAATCCTGGACCACGGTGAACGGGTCACGCGGAAAGCGCTTCGGGATCTCCGGCATGGTTCGTGGACCGCCGAAGACTTCCTCGACGGCGATGGCATCACCGACGATGTGGTTCCAATGAAGGTCGCCGTAACGCTCGACGAAGAGCGGATCACATTCGATTTCACGGGATCGGCCGAGGCCACTCGGGGTCCGGTCAACGTCCCTTTCGGACTCACCGAGACGTTGTGCAAGTTCGCTTTGAAATCGCTGACCTCACCGAAGGCGCCCGGCAACGCGGGACACTTCCGGCCATTGAAAGTGATTGCCCCTCCGGGAGGCCTGTTTCACGCCGTCTATCCCTCGCCGACGTTCACGCTCTGGCCGGCCTTCATTGCGTTGGAGCTAATTTATAAGGCGCTAGCGCAAGGAATGGCGGATCACCTGGCCGCGTCGTCGGGCGGCGACGTGCCTTCTTTCGCCATGGTGGGGATCCACCCCGAAACGAAGCGTTTGTACGTCGTTAGTAACAATGATGGTGTCGGATGGGGCGCGACGTCCTCCCACGACGGCGCCAATGCCGCGAGCCATCTGTCGGGAAGTCTGATGCGCAATACGCCGATAGAAGTATTGGAGACCAAGACCGCCATGTTCATGGAGCACCACCAGCTCCGGACGGATAGCGGTGGAGCGGGCAAATATCGAGGCGGCCTTGGCATGCGGCGGGATATCCGGTACGTCCTGGACGGGGAGTTGATATCGGTGAGGAAAAAGACCAAATCGCCCCCCTGGTCCCTTGCGGGCGGAAGGGAGTCTAAGCCTCATGCCATGTTCTTTCATCCCGATACGGAGCGGGAGATACGATTCGGGACCTACCGGGCGAGAGTCCAGGCCGGTGACAAAGCGCGGAGTCTCACCGCAGGCGGCGGTGGCCACGGACCACCTTCAGAACGCGATCCGACCCTCGTACTCGAAGACGTGCTGGATGGCTATGTGTCGCGGGAGGCCGCTCGCGATGTCTATAAAGTGGCGGTCATTGGCAACCGTATCGATGTCGCTGAAACTTCCAGACTCCGATCCGGAAACTCGTGAAACTCGCCCCTCGGATGTCCGTTATCGGGGCAGTCCCCACGCCACCTTTAGGAGGAACCGTTGGAAACCAGCTCGGAAACGGTGAGGTCCGACCCAACCCGGGAGTTTACGAAAAGTGGTCGGCGAGTCTTCCGACGGGGATGCTCGAACGGATGGCCGACAAGGTCAGGCGGCTTCGGGGGGTCCGCTTGTCAGTCGGTCGCGATGACGAGTTCAGCAACATTCTCTTGGGTAGCCGCGTTTTTTCGAAAGCGCTCTCGGCGAAAGGGATTCCTCACGATTTCAAGGAATACGACGGCGACCACTGGAGGATTGACGAACGGTTGATGACCGACGTGTTACCTTTCTTCTCCGAGAAGCTGACTCTCAGCCGCGACTAGCATCACTTCTTCGGGGACAACATGGCCTCGATCTTCTCCTCCGAATAGCTCAGGAGTCGTCCCATCCCCCTAGCAATGTCGAGACGCGCGTCCCCCTCATACGCCTGGTCGGCTATCAATTTTTCCTTTTTTGCCTTCAGCGCCATGTATTCTTCTTTGACCGGGTCCTCGTAGATGAGAAGCACGTGCTTTCCTTCGGTAACGGACGCGGGAAAAAGGTCGGTCACCAAGAAATCGGTCTCGCGGTAGAGTTTGACACGGTTGCGGTCGGCGATTTTCTTCGCCTCATCCATCAAAGCATCCATCTCTTGAGGCGTCATCGGAGAACTCAACGCCAACTTCTTGACTCCCGCGCCGACCACCTCGGAAAAAGCTCCAATGCCACCCAATCGGTAGGATCGCTTATCGACTCCATCCGCTTCGCCTTGATGCGGGGCCGCCGTGAGGCTCGTGAAACCCAACACCAGGAACGGCAATACTAAGGTTTGAATTTTCATACCGCCCTCCGCGTTCGTGGGATCGACTCGGAAAAGCCGATTTCGGGGTCCGATGGTAACACGTACGGCGTTCGGCTGGCGCCGGGACTTCGAACAACGTTGGAGAGGGGAGGACTAGGTAATGATGAGGCGTCGGCTACCAGACGACCTGGTTGGGCCTCATTCCCCCGCAGCCGCTTTTCGCGAAGGACCTGCCACACCCGCCCGTATAGCAGGTGTTCCCCCTGAAGCCGTCGGGGTTCACGAAGCTCGTCCATTTAACAACCGCGGCGCGCACCGCCGGGGCGTCGAAGCCACGCTCAGCAATAAGGTGGTGGGATAAGCCCCAAACTGTCCGAGAAAGGTTGCAGACGCAGCAGCAGGTGTACGCCGAGTTGTTCGTGCAGCACGCAGCAGGAAGACTGGAGAGTGCTTCCCTCTTTACGGCTTCTTGCTCGGGGGTGAGCTTGATGGTCTGGAAGTAGCCCATAAACTCCTTGGTGTGTTTGCGGACGTCGGTGAACTCGACTTCGGCGCCCTCCTCGTTCCCGGCCTGAGAACTGCCGACGGCGACTAGCACCAAGAGTGAGCTCGCGAGTAAAAACCGTAGCAACCCAATCCTCATGGAATTTTTTCCTTTCCTTCAGGGAAGTCATAAATATTGTCGCACGAAACAGCGCCGCGGCCCAACTCCTCTTTAATACAGCCCCCGGCTTCCCACCAGATGTTTTTTGGACTAAGATCCTCAACTCGGAATCGCGGACTCAAATACTATTACCAGGGAGAAAAACGTTGAAGCTCATGATCAGAAATATTTCCTCGTTCGCTTTAATTACTTTGTTATTCGTCAGTTGCGGAGATGACACTCCCACCGGCCCCACACCCAACACCTCGTCCGCACCCACGCGTGGCAACGGCGCGTTGTCCGGCCCGATCGGAGACCTTGCGCTGCAACCGCTGACCACCATCGCAGAGATCATCGAGGACTTTGATAATCTCCGCAAGACGGAAGTCACCATACAGGGACGGGTGACCGAGCAGCTTGCGAACGGCGATTACCTGATTACCGACGGCACCGGGTCGATCCCAGGGGACTTCAGCGACACACCCCCACCACCCCTGAACACCCAGCTACGTTTCATCGGTGAGGTGATCAATGGAGGTGCCTCGTTTCCTGCCAAACTCGATGTCTCCTATTGGGATGACCTGAAGAACTTCAACTGCGACATCCTCACCGATGCTCGGCTTCGTTTCACCGATCCCGGCTTCTCGCTTGGCAACATCGTCGGTGCCTATCTGAAGTATTCAGGCGTGCCGGCGGGAGAAAAGTTCTTGGAGATTATTTGGGACGAGGGGAACCCGAGCGGAGAGGTCGATAGGGCACCTCTCGGCCAGGGGCAACCGCAGGGTGACGGGACGTTTCTCCTGGAAGGCGTCGCGACTCATGAGTACAAGAACGTCACAAAGACGGAGACCAAGAAGGTGCGCGCGACTCTTACCATCGAAGGCGTCAATGGACAGTGCGCTCGCGTGCGGGACGTCACGGTGAGCCCCGGCGACGGGCCAGATTCGGCAGCGGGTGGCTCTCTGAGAGTCACCGTCGACAACCCGGTGGGCTCCGGAAGCGAGTTCGACGTCCGGGCGACGGTGAAGAACCTCGTGACGGCGCCCATCAGCGTCGAGCTGCTCTTCCGAACGCCAAACGGCGCGACGTATAACGCTCAGAAGCTGGCTCCCAGCTGCGAGGGCCGCAGTGGAGACGTCATCGAGTGCACGATTGGCGACATTCCACCGGGAGACGGACTCTCGCAAGTCGTGACCTACGAGGCACCTTCGGTATCGAAGGACCAAGAGATCAAGGGCTCGGTAAGTCTTCTCGTCGGCGAGTTCGCACCCATCGTCAACTACTTCACCATAGTCGAAGTGCCCAAAGTCTCGCCGGCCAACTGATTCAAAGATTTGAAGCGGCCATCATCGTGAGGGGTGACGTTGTCGCCCCTCGGTGGCACCATCACGTCCCCGTTGGTGGACCTCTCCCCCCGGCCGGATCCTTCAAACCTGAGCTACAGTTGGCGTTTGGCGGAAGTCTCAAGTTGGCATCGGTGATGCATTGGGGTATCGACCAAAGGGGGTTTTAGCCATGAGATGGATCCTTTCGATCTGTCTGGTTCTCACATTCAGCGTCCCAGCCTCGGCGCAACTGTCTTTCAGCAAGGTCGAGGCGCGCACCGGTTACGGCCTGGCCAAGGAGGGTGACAAGGGCAACCTGGTGCTGGACAACGACACCATCCGCCTCGTCAAGAAGAACGGGATGGAGTACTTCTCTCTTCCCACCGATGCGGTGACCGATATGTTCTATTCGCGCGTCTCGGGACGGCGGATCAAGACCGCAATCTTCGTGTCGCCGCTGCTGCTTCTCACCAAGGGTCGGAAACACTACGTGACGATCACGTTCGATGATCCTCGGGCGAGCGGGGCGGTGGAGCTCAAGCTCGACAAGAAGAACTATATGGGCATCCTCAGAAGTCTGGAACAAGTATCGAGCATGTCCATGCAATACGACCAGGAGGGGATCAAAGACACGAAACAAGACGTCGCCGCCCGGAAGAGGGCGGTACTCGACATCTCTTCCAATCCAGAAGGGGCCGACATCGAAATCAACGGCGGCTTCAAAGGAAACACGCCAGACTTAACGAGCGTTCAAGCGGGCGAGTACACGGTTCGCGTGGTCAAGGTCGGCTACGAACCTTGGGAACGCCAGATCGTCCTCGACCCGGGTGAGAAAGTTAATATCCAGGCCGATCTGACGAAGCAATAAGCGTGGGGTAAAAGTGCCGGCCGCGGCGAGAGTGCACGGTCGGCACAACCTATTCCGCTCGGATGTCGTAGCTATGGAGCCGACCTTGCTCGCGCAGGTAGAGGCGGCCACCGCTCACGACGGGGTGAGGCCAGCTGGGATCCTCCACGTCGGGGATCTCGAATGAACCGCACTCCCGGTACTCCTCGGGCGTGGCGTCGATCAGAACCACCCAACCGTTCTGGTAGCGGAAATACAATCGGCCGTCGGCATAAGCAACGGCGGCCGAGTCGTGTCCTTCATTCCTCACCGGACCCCAGGCCACCTCCCCCGTTTCCATGCGGATGCTCAGCGGATAGCCTCGATTGTGGCCGGTGCCGGTGTAGATGTATCCGTCGAGAAGGATGAGCCCTCCGTGGTGGTTTTGGAAAGTATCGGCGGGAAGGAAATACACTTCTTCAGCGTGGACTCCCTCGCCATCTCGCGACAGTTTCAAAAGCGCGGCGCCCGTTTGGTAGCCGGTAGACCCGAACACGAGATCACCGGTCACGATGGGAGTGGCGATGTTCGCAACCTCGTTGGCGATTCTGTTATAGCCCCAGAGAAATTCGCCGTCCTCGGCGCGAATGCCGACGAGGCCGCGTCCCATGAGCTGGACGTATTGCTTCAGGCCACCCCCGTGGGAGATCACGATCGAGCTGTAGCCGGCGCCATCACTTCCCTGCTCACCGATTTCGGGCATCGATGACCGCCAGATTTCGTCGCCACTTGTCTTGTCTAGTGCCACCATGACCGCTTTCGGCGCGCCCGGCGTCACGACGACCCGATTGCCGTCAACGAGTGGTGACTCTGCGAATCGCCAATTCACGCCCCGGGCCACCATCATGAACCCACCGAAATCTTCGCGCACGTTACGCTGCCATACCACTTCGCCGTTATCCGCCTTCAAGCAGGCAAGGGTTCCTTCCGTGCCGTAGGCGTAAACCCGGTCGCCGTCCACAGTAGGCGTCGAGCGCGAGCCCGGATAGAAACGCGCGTCGGACCAGCTTTCGCCTATCGAAGTCTTCCAGAGGATTGACCCGTCATCGTCGTTGATGGCAATCACGAATTGCTCATCGTCGAAGTCGCCCATGGTGAACACACGACCGTTGGCAAGCGAGACACTCGAAAAGCCGCGACCTAGTCCCTCCGCCGTCCATACGGTCGGCGGTCCGCCCTCGGGCCATTCCTTGAGCAAGCCGCTCTCAGCCGATTTTCCATCGCGATTCGGTCCGCGCCATTGGGGCCACTGTGCAAAGCTGGACTCAGGAAGGAACAGACTAAGGCTGACGAGGAGGATGCCGCTGGGGATCAAACGCTTCATGTCGGGGTCTCCTTCGTGTTTCCCATCGCGGCAGATGGATGTTAACCCAGCACGGCCAACTTCGAAAGGCTAGCCAGCCAAGGTATTGAAGTAAGCAAGGCAGCCGAGGATGGCGAGAAAATAGGCCGCCAAGAACAGGTACCACGGCAACCAACGGCTGATGTCCAATCCGCTTTCGGACAAGGTATGGCCGGCGACTTTTTCCGGTGGTGCGGGCACGAAGGTGCTGACGATCGACGAGATGAGGGCCGCGACCACGAATCCGAAAACGTTCCACCACATCCAGAAAATGTGCGAAAACGACACCGCAACGAGTAGGTTGACACCGACGCCGGCTATGACACCAGTCGTCATCCCCAAACCGCTGGCTCGTTTGGTTAGCACTCCCATGATGAAGGCGGCGAGGATGGGTCCGTAGAAGAGTGACCCGATCGTGTTGATGCCCTCGATCACCGTGTCCGAGATGGAGCCGACAGCAAACGCGAATGCGGTGATGACGACTCCCCACACGACCGTAGTCACCTTGCTCATCACGAAGAGTTGGCGCTCTGAGAGCTCCCTTCCGTGTTCGATGAAATCGCGTACGGTCGCCGCGGAAAGGGAGTTGAGTCCGGAGTCGATGCTCGACATTGCGGCCGCCAAGATGGCGGCGATGACGACCGCTCGGATCCCTTGCGGGAGGTGCAGGAGAATGAGATTCGGAATGAGGGCGTCGATCTGGTCGGCGGGGACCGCGGAACGAAGCTCGGGGGATTGGAGGTAAAGGGCACTGGCCGCGATACCAAGAAGCACGTACCCGAGCGTGAGGGGGAATCGCGCGATGCCGTTGAACACTAGCGACCGTCGAGTATCGTCGAGCGACTTGGCGGAAAGCTCTCGTTGCACTTGGCTTTGATCGACTCCGTAGTAAGAGGCGTAGAGAAACAGGCCGCCGATCAAGAATCCCCAAAAGGGTGTGCCGCTGTCTCCGAAGCCGGTGCTCATGTCGAGCGCCCGGAAGCGCTCGGCCGGAAACAAGCTGAAGACTTCTCCTAAACCGCCCACTTCCGCGGCGGCGACCCAGACGCAAGCAACAACACCGGCCAGCAAGATCCCCATCTGGATCACGTCGGAATAGACAACTGCCGAGATGCCGCCGATGGTGTCGTAAACCATGGTTGCGACTCCGATGAGGAGGATCGTTGCCCAAAGCGGTATCCCCATGCAGATCGAGAGAACCAACGAGGCGGCATAGACGGCGACCCCGGTTGCCAGACCGCGACTAATAAGGAAGATGCCGCTCAAGAACTGTCGGACCGACCTCCCGTATCTCAGCTCGAGGAACTCGTAAACGCTGATGAGCTCCAGCTTGCGGAAGAACGGAACCAACAATGCGATGACGACGATCATGGAGAGGGGAACCGCGAGCTCGAATTGCAACCAGGTCAGCCCGCCACCTTCTTTGAGAGCCACGAAGGCCGGAATGGAGATGAAGCTGATGGCGCTTGATTGAGTCGCCATAGTGGAAATGCCGACCGCCCACCAGGGTAGGTTCCGGCCGCCGACGTAGTAATCCGTTTCGCTGGTTTGGCCCCGTGCGAGATAGACGCTGAGCGCAATCATCCCGGCGAGATAAAGGACGATGACCATCCAGTCGAGAGGGGACATGCGCGCTCTCCGGGTCGATGAGGGACGGTGTCATTATATTTCGGGACGAGAAGAGAATTCCAGGCTACGGCTTGCTTCGTGCGTCTCGGCTATCTACCATGGGGGAAGCTCGCTCTGAGGTGACGTATGGGTGAATGGGACGACGTCGAAATAGAACAGGAGGAGCTTCCGCGGGGCCACGGGACGCAACGTCCCGGACTTTGGCCCATCGCCGGAGTGGTCGGCTTGCTGGCGTTCTGCCTCGGCTTCTACTTCTTCTTTTGGAAGAACCGCGCTCCCGAGCCTGCCCCAGTTGCTGAAGCTCCGCCCCCTGCGCCGGTTGAGTTCTTGGAAGAGCCGGAGCCCGAACCCGACATCGAGCTTCCGCCCCTCGGCGAAAGCGATGATTTCGTCCGGGGGCTGATCGGGAAGTTGTCGTCCCACCCTGAGGTCGCTTCATGGCTTGTCACGAAAGACTTGGTGCGAAGGTTGACGATGGTCGTGGACAACATCGCCGAAGGCGAAAGCCCTCGAGCCCACCTCCGATTTCTGGACCCAGAAGAGCCGTTTCAAGCAGTGGAGAGGGCGAATCGGTTCTACATCGACCCGGCGGGCTACGAGCGCTACAACCTCGTCGCCGACATCATCGAATCTCTGGACACCGCGGGGTCCGTCGAGCTCTACCGGAACATCAAACCCCTCATCGACGAGGCGTATCGGGAGCTCGGCCGGGTCGACGGCAGCTTCGACGAAACCCTTTCATTGGCCATGGAACAGTTGCTGGAGACGCCGGTGCCGGAGGATAGAGTCGAGCTCATTGCGCGGTTCCGAAGCTATCACTACGCCGATCCCGACCTGGAATCCCTCTCCCCCGCTCAGAAGCACTTCTTCCGCATGGGCCCGCGTAATGTGCGGAAGATTCAGAGTAAGCTAAAAGAGTTGGCGCGAGGCTTAGGACTCAGCGTCTAACGGGTGGGGTCTGATCTAAAAATGTGCACGTGCACATTTTTAGATCAGACCCCTGTGATATTTCTGGATCTGACCCCAGCGGCTGTGCACTCTAAATGATGACGCGGCGGGGGAATCGGGAGTCCCAACCTCGCAGGGCCTCACCAAGAGGCTCCACCTCCCGGCTCTTCCCGCCATGGTTCCTATAGGCAATTCCCGGGCCATGCGGGGCGACCACTCGATCACTGTAGGAGATAACGACTTACGTGAGCTGTCGAGGCTCGGGGCGGGTCGTTTGCGTAGGGAAAGGTCTACGCCGAATCGGTAAAAGGCAACAGTCGACTTAATCCTTGATCTTAGAGGTCTTTTTCACGAACATGAGGGCCGGCGAGTTCAGCCCCAACCCTGAACGTGGGGACCGGGAGCAGAACCTGATCGTCCGCGCCCGGCTCGTCATTCCCGCTTCCTCGTAAAGGTCGCCGAGGCCGGCCAGGCACTCCGCGTCAAAGAATCGGCTTCTTCCATCAGCTTCGATGGTCTCGTGGTAGTGCATGTCGCGAAAGTGTCGCTGGGGCCCCGGTCTCCACCGCCTCTAGCAAACCTCGCCTGCGAGAAATTGCCCTAAGCCGTGGCTACCGAGATCGCCTTTTGGCTTTTCGGGAACAGGATGACTTTACGCCAGCAGCCCCGTTAGCGTCAAACTGCGTCGGTTTCAGTGAACCCGCAGCTTCTGTTTCAGTTCTTCGCTGCCCGGCTCTAACTCGAGCGCGCGGGCGTACATCGTCCGCGCCCGGCTCGTCATTCCCGCTTCCTCGTAAAGGTCGCCGAGGCCGGCCAGGCACTCCGCGTCAAACGCGTCGATTTCGAGCGCCGCTTGAAAGTGCTCCTCGGACCTTCTTCTCCACTTAGGATTTTTTGCCAGCGCCTGCGCGAGGAGTTTGTGGTAAGACGGCTTGCCAGGATCGAAGCGTACGGCTTCTTCCATCAGCTCGATGGTCTCGTGGTAGTGCATGTCGCGAAAGTGTCGCTGGGCCTCCCGGTAGTAGCGGGCGGCAATATTTTCCACGGAAGACGATGAGACTTTTTCGGGTTTCTTGTTGAGGAAGTCCCTAGGCCTCAGATCCTCCCCACGAACCGCCTCGGTGCGCAACGAATTGTCGAAACGACGTCGATCGACAGCGTTCGCGAGAACCTTGTGGGCTTCGGTCAACTTCGACAAGATCTCTTCGAGATCCCCCCGAAGGTAAGAAAGTCGCGTCGAGCGAAGGCGATCCGGATGGTATCTCTTAACCATCGTGAGATAGGCTTTTCGGATATCTTCCTTTTCCGCGCCGCGTTTCACTTCGAGGCAATCGTAGAATGTTCCCGCGGCGACCGTCGAACGTTTGGTTAGGATGTCGTCGCGAATCCACTCTTCTTCAGGAGAAAGCTTCAGTTCCCCAGGCTTAGACTTTTTTTTTGCTGGCTTCGATTTGATCCCGGTTTGATGGAACGGATCCTCGCGCTTCGCGGATGGCACCAGCTTGCGACTCTTCCCTCCGAGCTCCAAGAACCCTCCGGAGACCAGTGCATACAGGCACCGGAGTGTTTCCTCATCGGTCAGAGGCGATATGGACAATATGTCCGCGGTAGTCGACTGACCATCTACACGGGATAGAACGAAGCTCTCCTCGGGGGTCAAGGTGAAGTCCAGGGAAACCACCGAAAAGCTCTTCGCGTAGCTCACCATGCTCTTTGGATCGCCCAAAGCGCGGCGGACCACTTCGGGGTCGTCCATGTGGCGGACCCCTTCGAGGATCACGGGAATGGTCGGCAACGTAAGTGCTATATCGTCAGCAATCGGGCTGGTGTGTTCGCTAAACCGGTACTCCCCACTGGTCCAAGGGAAGACGGAGTAGATGATGGCGAGGACCTGTTCCGCCACCCTTACTTCCACCTCACTCTCGGTCATCAGTCCCATGTCGACGAAAGCCTCTCCCAGCCTCCTCCCGGTGTCTTTCACCTTCTGAGAGGCGAGCGCCAGATGCGAGTTGGTCATCTTCTTGTTCCGGACTAGGAACTCGCCCAATCTGTCGGCGCGGTGGCTCGAGTTGGCGAATATCATCGTCCCCTCGCCGAAGTAGATCCGCTTGCTGATCTTGTCCCGAGACAAGCTGAGGATCCCGGTGTCCCGAGAGTCGCTGATCGAGTGGATGATCTCGGGAAGGAAATCGTTGTTTAGGCTTCCCCGCACGAAACACCTCCTGAATGGCTACAAGCCTTCTTGAACCTGCTCGTGAAGACGAGCCGAAACGATTGCGTTTTCCTGCTGGCGGGATGTGCTTGATTCTGCCGGGGCACGACGCAACCTTCGTTATAAAGATTCATAGTTCTCTGGATCCTGCTCTCTGAAGGAAATAGTACGGGAGAGACGTGCGAAGAGGTATGCGCCGAAACACGGGGATTTTCCGACATCGAATGTGGGGGAAATCCCACGGGTGTGGGAGAGACAACAAAGGGCTCTCCGGCGGTTGCCGAAGAGCCCTAAAGTGGCCTAGTGAACTGGTGTCCCGAACGGTCCCGCGAGTCGCACCGAAGAAATGCCACGCCTCGCGTGGCGGTGCGCCTCGATTTGCCGGAGAGGAGTCTCGAAGAAGAACTCCTCCTCATCGAAGGCCGGCTCGAGCTGATCCAGCCAAGTAGCCTCTGGATCGTATCGGGCGAAGAAGGGCCGTCCTACCCAACGCGGATCTCGCGCTTGGATGAACTTGAGGACTATTACCTTCTCCCCGTGAGCCGTCGCGATGCCGTCCACGATAACCTTGCCCGGAGTCGTGGACATCGATGGTCCTCGAACGGTGCGCGCGAGCCCGGAAACCTGTCGGTACGCCTCGTTGAAGATCTGAAACGCTTCGACCAGCGGAAGCTCGAAGTATTCCTTGGCGCCGGTATCTCGCTCCACGAACATGTAGTACGGAATCGCGCCCAACCGCACCTGTTTGCGCCACATGGTGGCCCAGATGTCGGCGTGGTCATTGACCCGGCGAATCAGCGGTGCTTGGCAGCGAACCACAGCACCGGCGTTTCGGATCCGGCGCACCGCCTTCTCGGCGATCGGGGTCGAGAGCTCTTTTGGGTGGCTGTAGTGAGCCATCACCGACACACTCCGACCACTCTCGCGGATCTCCTCGAAGAGTGTGAGGAGCGCGTCCGCGTCCTGGTTGCCAACGAATCGGTACGGCCAATAGGCGGGTGCCTTGGTACCGAAGCGAATGCTGACCAGATTCTCGAGCGAGGGATCGAGCAGGGGCTCTACGTACCTCCTCAGGACCTGGGTCTTCATGATCATAGGGTCGCCACCGGTAAACAAGACGTTAGTGACCTCAGGATGCGCGTGCAGGTAGCGCACCAATGAGTCGGCCTGCCGGGCCGCGAACTTGAGCTCGTCGATCCCGACGAACTGTGCCCAACGAAAACAGTACGTGCAGTAGGCATGGCACGTTTGGCCCGCGGCTGGAAAGAAAAGTACGGTTTCGCCGTACTTGTGCTGGAGCCCGGAGACAGGCTCGCCATCGACGCGCGGAACGTTGAGCTCCATTTGGCCGGCCGGATGCGGATTCAACGTTTGCTGGATCTCGCGGGCTGCGGACTGGATCTCTTGTTCCGTTGCCCCACCCCGCACCAGGGCGAACATTCTTTCGAAGTCCTCCCTCCTCAGCATGTCCGTCTGAGGAAAGGTCATCTGATAAATAGGATCATCGGGGATGTTCGACCAGTCGATGAGGTCGTCCAGGACATAGTTATTGACTCGGAACGGAAGGACCGCAGAGACGGCCTTCATTGAGGTGACTTGGGTTGGAGAAAGGCTCTCTAGCTGTGGGATCTCGTCGATATGCCTGCGTGTGAACACGCGGAACTGGCGATCCTCCAGGGCCGTAGCATTCGGGTGGGCTGAGTTGTTCGTGTTTTCTTTTTTCTTCGTGTTGATAACGCCCTCCTTTCTATATTCTCGAACCCGACAAACGTGTAGCGACGCACTTTTAGCGCATGCCATTGATGCGGACATACTGGAAGGGAATCCTCCAGTTTTCAGAGTCCAAACGCCTGGCGCTCACGAGGAGCGGAGGGGCCGGCGGTTGGCACTGGAAACCCTTCCCAGTCGGGGAACTACATTATACCAAAATCGCCGTAACTGTTCAAGTACAAGAACTTGGAGCGTGGCACCCGCCCCATCCACGACTGTGTTATTCTCCTCAACCCAGTGGCAGCCTTTTCGGCGCTCACCGCTCTTGGAGATAACGCGTGCACCGTATCATATTTTTGGTTTTCCTGCTCCCTATCACCCTGGCCGCCCATTCGCCTGCCGTTGCCTCGACTCAGTCTGGAACCAGCCAGCTGAAGGCGGAAACCTTCAAGGGGCTGGCCCTCCGGGGCATCGGTCCCGCTTTGATGTCGGGCCGCATTGCCGACATTGCCGTCCATCCTCGGGATCGCAGCACCTGGTACGTGGCCGTCGGTTCCGGTGGGGTCTGGAAGACCACCAATGGGGGGACCACGTGGACGCCCATTTTCGACGGCGAATCCTCGTATTCGGTCGGATGCGTCGCGATCGACCCCCAAAATCCCGAAGTGGTCTGGGTGGGGAGCGGCGAAAACGTGAGCGGTCGCCACGTGGGCTACGGGGACGGTGTCTATCGGAGCCGAGACGGCGGAAAGACCTGGAGCAACGTGGGGCTCGAGGCATCGGAGCACATTGGCAAGATCCTCATCGACCCCCGCGACTCGGACGTCGTCTACGTGGCCGCGGAGGGCCCACTGTGGGCGGCAGGCGGCGACCGGGGTGTCTACAAGACCCAGGACGGAGGTGAGACCTGGAACCACGTCCTCGAGATCAGCGAGAACACCGGAGTGACCGACCTGGAGCTCGATCCGCGGAATCCCGATGTCTTGTACGCTGCCGCGTACCAGCGCCGGCGACACATTTGGTCGCTGCTGGCGGGCGGCGAGGAATCGGGAATCTACAAGACAACGAATGCAGGGGCCGACTGGAGGGAACTCGACAACGGTCTACCTTCGGGAGACATGGGCCGAATCGGCTTGGCGGTTTCCCCCATCGAGCCAGACATCGTCTATGCGACGATCGAGGCGGGCGAGGACGACAAGGGGTTTTACCGCTCCGCCAACGCCGGCGAGAGCTGGGAGAAGAGGAGCGACTACATTAGTAATGGAACCGGTCCTCATTATTATCAGGAGATCTACGCCTCGCCTCACAAGCTGGACCGGATCTACCAAATGGACGTCTGGATCCGCGTGAGCGAAGACGGAGGGAAGACCTTCGAGAAACTGGGTGCGCCCGATAAACACTCCGACAACCATGCGCTAGCCTTCGACCCCGGAGACCCTGATTACTTGCTGGCGGGTTGTGATGGAGGTCTGTACCAGAGCTGGGATCACGCTGAGAGCTGGAGTTTCGTCGCCAACCTTCCGGTAACCCAGTTCTACAAGATGGCCATCGACAATGACTACCCGTTCTACAACGTTGTGGGCGGCACTCAGGATAACAACACCCAGGTCGGACCGTCGCAAACAGGCAACCAGAACGGAATCCAAAACAGCGATTGGTACGTCACGGTCGGCGGTGACGGGTACGCCTGCCAGATCGACCCGAGCGATCCGAACATCATCTATTCGGAGTCGCAGTACGGGGGTTTGATGCGCTACGACCGGAGGAACGGCGAGCTTCTTGATATCAAGCCTCAGCCGGCCAAGGGCGATCCACCCGAGCGATGGAACTGGGACTCCCCAATCTTTATTAGTCCGCACTCCCACACGCGGCTCTATTTCGGCTCGCAGCGCCTGTGGCGAAGTGAGGACCGCGGTGATAGTTGGACACCGGTAAGCGGCGACCTCTCAAGGGATCGCAATCGATACGAGCTCGAGATGATGGGACGCGTGTGGAGCGTCGACGCCCTCTACGACAACGGCGCCATGTCCTGGTACGGGAACACGACGGCGATTTCGGAATCTCCGCTCGAAGAAGGTCTCATCTACGTCGGGACCGATGACGGCATCATCCAAGTAACGGAAGATGGCGGCGGAAGCTGGAGGCGTATCGACACGTTTCCGGGCGTTCCCGAGCTAGCGTTCGTGAGTGAGATCAAGGCGTCGGTCCACGACGCCAACACCGTCTTCGTGGTTTTGGACAACCACAAGGTGGGAGACTTCAAGCCATACATCTTGAAGAGCAGCGACCGAGGAGCGACTTGGAGGTCCATCTCCGGTGATATGCCGGCGCGGCACATCGTCTGGTCGATTGTTCAAGACCACGTCGACGCGAGTCTATTGTTTGCGGGCACGGAGTTCGGTATCTTTTTCACCGTCGACGGGGGTGCGCATTGGGTTCGACTGGAAGGCGGACTGCCGACGATTCCGTTTCGGGACCTCGAGATCCAGCGCCGGGAGAGCGACTTGGTGGGCGCGTCGTTCGGACGCGGTTTCTACATCTTGGACGACTACTCACCGCTCCGACGGCTGAGCGCCGCCACTTTGACCGCGGACGCCCATCTCTTTCCGGTCAAAAACGCGCTGCTTTATGTCCCCTCCATCCCACTCGGTTTGAGGGGCAAGGCGAGTCTGGGGGGCAGCCATTTCATGGCTCCCAACCCACCCTTCGGGGCGGTTTTCACTTACTATTTGAAGGACTCACCGAAATCCAGCAAGGAGCTTCGAAGGGATGGAGAAAAGGAAATTCGAGAGAAGGGTGGCGACGTCCCGTTTCCCGGATGGGAAACGCTCGAACGGGAAGACCGCGAGGAGGAGCCGTCGATCATTCTTACCGTGAAGGATAACGACGGAAACGTAGTGCGACGCATCTCGGGACCTTCGGGCAAGGGTTTTCACCGAGTTGCCTGGAACCTGCGCTATCCGGCACCGAACCCGACCGACGTCGATCCACCCGCGGTGACCTCGCCGTGGCAACGTCAACCCCAGGGCCCGCTGGCTATGTCTGGGCAGTACTCGGTGGAATTGAGCAAATTGGTGAACGGGAAACTCGAGTGCGTGGCGGAGAGTCAGTCCTTTCAGGTCGTTCCCTTGGAGAACTCGACCCTTCCTCCACAGAATCGCGAGGCGGTGCGCGCTTTCGAGAAAAAGACCGCCGATCTCGCTCGAAAAGCGTTGGGTGCGGTCGATGCTACCGAGGAAGCGCTCAACCGGATCGAGCACTTGAAACAAGCCATCCTCGATACGCCGGGTGCATCGCCTGAGCTTCTGTCGCGGGCTGAGGACATTGAGCTGCGACTCAAAGACGTCCAGAAGAAGCTGGAAGGCGATCCGGTCGTCCGGCGGCTGCGAGAACCGCAGACGCCCTCGATCGTCGGGCGCATCTCCCAGATCACCTACGGTTCGTGGAAGTCGACTTACGGGCCCACCGAAACCCATCGCCAGAGCTTGGAACTTGCCGCCGAAGAGTTCGCGGAGGCGAGCGCGGAACTCCGGCGACTCACCGAGACGGATATCAAACAACTGGAGTCAGTATTGGAACAGGCCGGCGCGCCTTGGACACCTGGTCGGGCCGCTCCGCAGGATTAGTAGTAACGATGGAATCGATAATCGACGTTATCGCCGCATTCCACGAGCCCCCTCACCGACGCCTGGCCGCGTTGGCTCTTTGCAACCCGCCGCTTCGGCGTCCCCTCTCGGCGGACGACCTCTCCCCCACGGTTGGGGGAGAGGTAATAGAGGTGGTACCAGCTTCGTTGGTACAGCCTACTACGAGGTCTATTCTTAGATGGATACTCTGAAGAACCTTCTCCTCACCTGGGGCATTCCGGGTCTGTTTTTTATCGCGCTCTTGGACTCCGCTGGAGTGCCCCTTCCGGGTGGCCCCGATGCGGTGGTGATGCTGCTCAGCTGGCAGCGCCCCAACTTGATACTTTTCATCGCGCTTGCCGCCGCCGTCGGCTCCACGGTGGGGAACTGGCTCCTCTACCAAGTTGGGAGAAAGGGTGGCGGAGCCGCGCTCTCTCGCTTCGACGCCAAGAAGAGAGAGTGGGTGGCGGACAAGCTCAAGCGGAACGACTTCTTGGCGATCCTGATCGCGATGCTCGGCCCGCCGCCGTTCCCCACCAAGATCTTCATCCTCATGGCCGGCGCTTTCGAGATGCGCATGGGACGTTTCCTGCTCGCGGTCTTCGGGGGACGTTTCGTGCGCTTCCTCGGTGAAGCCTATCTGGGAGCGCGATTCGGTGACGAGGCGGCCGAGATCCTGGCGAACCACTACGGGACGATCGCTCTCGTTTTGGTTGGAGTGGTCGTGGGTTGCCTGCTAGTACGGTACCTTTGGTCTAGCGGGGTGCTCAAGAATTCACTGCACCCCGCGCGAGGAGCCATCAGCGGTCCCGAAGCCGCCCGCCGGCGAAGGGACGACGGTGGGGGTGGGGCCCCACCACACTGATAAAGGAGCGAGCCCGGCCCGAACGGACCGACGACAGTTAGCCGAGCAGAGCCGTCAGCCGTCCCGAAGCCGCCTAGTCGGCGAAGGGACGAGCCGTGGGGGTGGGGCCCCGCGGCCGTGATTGAGGAGCGAGGCGCCAAGCGCGCGAACGAAGAGTGAGCGCGCATTGAGGCGCTAGATTTCAAGAGCCTGCGCCAACGCCTTGACACCCTTCTTGATGTCCTTCTCATCCAAGCAGGCGTAGCCCATCACCAAGCCCGACCTCTTACGAGGGCCGAGGTAATAACGGGATAGGGGTGCGACGTCTACGCCCAGCTCGGCCGCCTTCTCCGCAACCGTCACATCCCTGGTAGCTGACCCCGGTTTGCACAAAATTGGATCTGACCCCTGTAATAAAACTGGATCTGACCCCGGTTTGTGCAGCTCTGCAATAAGGTGCATTCCGGCTTCGGCCGGCTCGACGGACAGGCGACCAGCCAGCTGGCGCCGCACTTCCTTCACCAACGCGGCTTGTCGCTCGCGGTAGAGCCGACGCATGCGGCGGATGTGGGAACCGAAATGACCGCCATCAATAAAATCGGTGACCACCGCCTGGGTCAGCGTGGTGCTGTGGCGATCCACGAAACTGCGGGCGGCGATGAGCGGTTCCACGAGATCCGGTGGTGCGACAAGATAGCCAAGCCTCAGCGAAGGGAACAGCACTTTCGTAAAGGTACCGACGTAGATCACACGCGCCGTGTTGTCGAGACCTTGTAGCGAGGCAAGCGGCCGCCCCTTGTATCGGTACTCGCTATCGTAGTCGTCCTCGATGATCCAAGCACCCGCGGAGCGTGCCCAATCGAGAAGCGCGAAGCGGCGGGCGAGACTCAGAGTAGAGCCGAGCGGATATTGACGCGATGGGGTGACGTAGGCCAATCGCGCATCCGGAGCCAACTCGATTCCGGTTTCGACTTGTAGCCCCTCGTCGTCGACGGGTACCGGCACTAACGAAAGCCCCGCCGCGGTGAAGGCGCCCCGCGCCCCGAGATAACCAGGCTCCTCGAGCCAGATGGCGTCTCCCGGATCGGTGAGGACTCTGACCGCGATGTCGAGGGCTTGCTGCGAGCTCGTATTGATGATGATCTGGTCCGGCTCACACTGAACCCCGCGAGCCCCGGCCAAGTACGTGGCGATGGCTTCGCGAAGCGGTCGGTAGCCCGCCGGATCGCCGTAACAAAGATTCTCGCGACTCACGCGACGACTGCGTCGAGACAACAGCCGATGCCATAGATCGACGGGAAACTGATCGACGGCGGGGACACCGGTAGCAAACGGTCGTGGGTTCATCGCATCTCGGCCGATGGGTGTCCGGCTGATGGCTTTCCCCCGAGCTGAGATCGATCGTCCTTTCACCGATCGGGCAGGCTTGGGTTTGGTGTCGCGCCGGGCGATGGTACCGACGTCCTCGGCGATGGAGGACGCCACGTAGGTACCGTCCCCGAGACGGCTCTCGACATATCCCTCTGCGACGAGCTGATCTATCGCCACGAGAATCGTGTTGCGCGAAAGGCTCAAGTCATCGGCTAGAGTTCGGCTGGACGGAAGTCGCGCTCCTCGGGGAAGCTTGCCCTCGAGAATCAGCTCGCGGATCCGTTGATAGACCTGCTGGTACAGGGGCTGGGGGGAGCTCGGATCCACGATGGGTGCCGCAAGTAATGCTCCCATTGGCCTCTTTGCCATCCCGACCCTCCGGATCGCGGCGCTAAAATTGGCACCGTCGCTCCCATAATAGCGGATCTTTCGAAGGTACCACTGGCGGCTTATCCTCTAGGCTGGAGAAACCTGGGATGTCGACCCTCACCCCGGCCCTCTCCCGGAGGGAGAGGGAGTAGCGGACGAAGAGACCATGGTTACGATCGCCTTTGTTACGAGCCGGGATTGGGCAGAGCTCACACCCGACGATCGGTCGGCCGCCAACTACCTACGCGAGCAAGGAACCGAAGTCTCCCCGGTCCGTTGGGATGACGACGATGTCAATTGGGGGTCGTTCGATGTCATCGTGCTCCGCTCGGTCTGGGACTACCATCTTCGGCTCACAGAGTTCCGGGACTGGCTCGCGCGAATGGACGTTCTGGGGTGCCCTCTCTTCAATCCATCGCGTTTGGTCAGGTGGAACCTCGACAAGAAATACCTAGTCCAGCTACAGAAGCAAGGTGTTCCCATCCCCCGAACTCTCTTCTTGAGCAAAGGTGAAACGACGCACCTGTCGGCTCTCTTCGATCGCCTGGACTGCACCGAGCTGGTCATTAAACCGACCGTCTCGGCATCGGCCTACCGTCTCGCCCGAGTCTCGCGACAGAATGCTTCCGATGACCAAGTCCGCTTAGATGAGATGCTGAAAGAGCACGACGTCATGGCGCAGCCCTTCATGACCGAGCTCGCGGAGCACGGGGAATGGTCGCTCGTGTTTTTCAACAAGGAGTTTAGTCACGCGGTGGTCAAGCGCTCGGGGGACGGCGACTTTCGCGTACAGACAGAGCTCGGGGGGCGAACCGAACGCCAAGAACCTTCTTCGAACCTCCTTGCCCAAGCGGATCGCGTGCTGCAGCAAGTCGACGGCCACCCCCTCTACGCACGAGTCGATCTGGTGGAAGTCGAAGGCCGCGCGCTGCTGATGGAGCTCGAGCTCATCGAGCCCGAGCTATTCTTCACCTCCGACCCTGAGAGCCTCGAGCGATTCCGCAGGGCCCTCCGCTCCGTGCTACCGACATGCTATCCTGACGGGTGCTATCGAAGCACCGACCCGCCTTCGCCTTCTTCATTCTCCTAGTCGGCTTCCTCGAGACAGCGAGTGCGCAGGTCCAGCTCTCCACTCCCCGTGATCGCTCGGTTCACGATTTCGCCGGCGTCATATCACCTCAAGATGCTGCAACGATGGAGAGACTTCACAAGAGGCTCTTCGACCAGACGGGCGTCGCGATCGTCGTCGTCACCGTTCCGCAACTCGAGGGTGAGCCCATCGCAGACTTCGCCGTTCGGGTCGGCCAAGACTGGGGTGTGGGACGGACAGGCGAGGATCGCGGCATCGTCGTCGCCCTCGCAACCGAAGACCGGAAAGTGTTCATCGCCACGGGCTATGGCGTCGAGGGTTACCTCCCTGATGGTCGCGTCGGAAGGATCCTGGATCAATTCGCCATTCCCTCTCTGAGACAAAACGATTGGTCCAATGCGATGCTCCAAACCAGCGCAGCGCTCGTTCAAGCAAGCGCGACCGAGTACGGGGGCACCATCGAGGGAACCCCGGAGCTCGCGCCACAACGACGGAACCGCCGGGATCGACCGGGGCCGTTTGGTACGGTGCTTGGGCTTTTGTTCATGCTCTTTATGGCGTACTTGTTCATCCGCCATCCGACCCTCTTCATTTTGCTTCTCCTCTCCGGTCGCGGAGGTGGTAGAGGAGGATTCGGAGGTGGCGGATTCGGCGGCGGTGGCTTCGGAGGTTTCGGCGGAGGAGGCTTCGGCGGCGGCGGGGCCGGACGAAGTTTCTAGCGCGCAGGAGGGATTAGAATGGGTTCGGAATTGAAAGACCATCCCACACTAAAGAAGATGCTCACCGATCTCGCGGAGTCTCTGGGTGACCAACTCCACAGCGTGGTGCTGTACGGATCGACGGCGCGCGGCGACTACGAGAAAGCCACCAGCGACCTGAACTTGATCGTCGTGCTCGACAATCTAGATCCGTCGACGCTCGAAGCGCTGGAGCCTGCGTTCACTCGCTGGCGCAAGGCGAATCAACCCGTTCCCCGCATCTTCTCCCCTACACTCATTGCCGATTCGGCCGACGTGTTCCCGATCGAGTTCTTCGACATCAGCCGGCGACGGATCGTCCTTTACGGGAAGGACCCCTTCGACGAGCTGGAGATCCACGTAGACCACCTACGTCACCAGTGCGAAAGGGAGCTTCGCGAAAAGATGATGCGCCTCAGAGAAGCCTTCATCGAGACCCGAGGCAAATCGAAGGCCCTGAAGCTCCTAATGACAGACTCCTACCCCTCGTTCGTCGCCCTCTTCCGGGGCTGCCTCCATCTTCTGGACGAGGAAGTACCGATCCACAATGAGGAAGTCGTCGCGACCTTTGGAAGGCTGGCCGCCCTCGACCCGGCTCCCTTTCTCGAAATCGAGCGTCTGCGGGGCGGCGAAACAACCGATTCCGATCCCCGGGCCCTCTTCGATCGCTACTACCAGGAGCTCACAAAGGCCGTCCACCGCGTGGATCGCTTCTAGCTCCCTCCCCTTGACAATCTACAGAGCTCGGTCTATTCTCCTGTAGACCGTCTAGGAGAAGAACGTGGCCGAATCTAAAAGCGACCTCTTGCAAGGCACCCTCGATATGCTCATTTTGAAGACCCTGAGTCCGGCCCCGATGCACGGCTGGGGCATCTCCCAGCGTATCCAGCAGATCTCCAAGGACGTGCTACAGGTGAATCAAGGCTCGCTCTATCCCTCGTTGCATCGACTGGAACGACAGGGCTGGATCACCTCGGAGTGGGGAACCTCGGAGAACAACCGCCGGGCCAAGTTCTATCGCGTGACGAGGGCAGGACGTAAACAGCTCACCGAGGAAACGGAGAACTGGGAACGACTGTCGGCCGCCATCGCCCGTATCATGCAGACCGTTTAGCGTAGGGTGGAGTCGTGTTTCGAAAGATCGGCATCGCGTTTCGTAGCCTTTTCCAAGAAAAACCGAGTCGAAAAGGATCTAGATGAAGAGCTTCGCTTCCACCTCGAGATGCAAACTCGAAAGAATATCGAACGCGGTTTGGATCCCGAGGAAGCTCACTACGCGGCCCGTCGCACCTTCGGAGGGTTCGAGCAAGTGAAAGAAGACTGCCGAGACCTACGGGGCACCGGATTCATTGAGACTTTCTGGCAAGACACCCGGTTCGCGGTCCGAACGTTGATGAAGCGGCCGGGCTTCACCGCCATCGTCGTGTTGACGCTCACGCTCGGCATCGGCGCAAACACCGCCATCTTTAGCGTCATCAACGGCGTCCTCTTGCGTCCGCTCCCCTACGAAGATGGCGAACAGCTGGTCGTCCTACGCCAGCAAGCTCCCTTGGCCGATGTCGACAACATGCCGTTCTCGGTCAAAGAGATCTTCGACTACCGCGAGCAAAACCAAACGTTGGAAGCGATCGTTGAATACCACACCATGCCATTCATCCTGCTCGGGCGTGGGGAGCCGGAGCGCGTTCAAACCGGGGTCGTCTCCGCGGAATTTTTCGACGTCTTGAGAGTCCAACCCTACCTCGGCCGGACGTTCCTACGTGGAGAGGACGAGATCGGTGCCGATCCGGTCCTCGTGCTGAGCTACGAATTTTGGCAGAGGAACGGTGGCGATCCTGACATCGTGGGCCAGACGTTCGAGATGAACGATAGAGTGCACACCATCATCGGCGTTCTTCCGCCGGTACCTCAGTTCCCCGACGAAAACGATATCTATATGGCGGTTTCATCTTGCCCGTTCCGCTCCTCGGATGCTCTGCGCGAGAATCGGAACGGCCGCATGATGCGTGTCTTTGGAAAACTCAAACCCGGATTTTCGCTGGATGAAGCCCAAGCCGATCTCTCGACGATCGCCCATCGGCTGGAGGGCGATTACCCGGAGTCCTACCCGAAGGCCCGGGGCTACGCGGTTGCCGCAAACTCCCTACAGGAAGAGCTCACGCAGCAAGCTCGGCCAACGCTGCTCGTCCTTCTGGGTACGGTTGCTCTGGTTCTCTTGATCGCCTGCGCCAACGTAGCCAACCTCACGCTGTCTCGCCTTCTCCGTCGCGAACGCGAGCTTGCCGTCCGTTCGGCCATGGGCGCGAGCCGCGGTCGGTTGCTTCGACAACTGCTCACCGAGAGTACACTGCTAGCCATCGTGGGCGGTGCCTTCGGTCTGCTCCTTGCCGCCGGCGCGCTCGATGTACTGGCCGCCTTTACCGCCCGGTTCACAGCCCGTGCCGGTGAGATCACGATCGACGGGCCGGTTTTACTCTTCACGGTCCTGGTGTCAATTGCAACGGGCGTCGTCTTCGGGTCGATTCCGGCGTTTACCGCGAAGCAAAACCTCGTGACCGCACTCAACGAGGGAGGCGGGCGGACCACGAGTGGCTCCGGCAGCCATCGCGTTCGCAGCGTGCTCGTCGTGTCGCAGATCGCGATTTCTCTGATCCTGTTGACCGGTGCCGGACTCATGATGCGTAGCTTCATCAAACTGCAGCAAGTGGACGGAGGATTCCAGACGGAGCGAGTTCTAACCCTGCTGCTCGATCTCAACTGGTCCAAATACGACAACGCAGACAGGCAGAGAGATTTTCACCGTTCTCTCCTTACGAAAGTGCAATCCCTTCCCGGCGTGACTTCGGCCGCAATTACTCGGACCTTTCCACTGAACGAGATCGGCCCGTTCACTCGGAGGCTCCAAATCGAGGGTCGCCTCGTAGAAGAAGGGCAATTGTTACCGCAAGTCGACATCCACACCGCGAGCCCGGACTACTTCCAGGCGATCAACATACCGTTGGTTACCGGGCGAACGTTCACATCACTTGACCATGCGGAAGCCCCGAGGGTCGCCATGATCAACCAATCGCTGGCTGGCCATTATTGGGAACGACAAGACCCGGTCGGCCAGCGTTTGTCGCTCGACGGCGGGGAAACTTGGACGACGATCGTTGGGATTCTAGGCGACGTCAGACAGTACGGCCTAGACACCGACGTGGAAGACGTCATCTATCTACCACTCGAACAGTTCCCCAATCGCGTCACGAGCCTGGTCGTACGCACCGCCGCCAGCCCGCTCACGATGGGACGTCAGTTGACCAAAGCCGTCTATGAGGTCGACCCCAACCAGCCGGTGGCAAGAGTGCGGACGTTGGAGCAAGTGCGAAGCGATTCGATCGCGGCGCCTCGCCTGACGACCCTATTGCTTGGTCTCTTCGCGGGGTTGGCGCTCCTCATCACCGCGGCGGGCATCAGTGGAGTCTTGGCGCTTTCGGTTACCGAAAGGACGCAGGAGATCGGCATCCGCATGGCCTTCGGTGCCACGCGAGCGGATATGCTGAAGATGGTCCTGAAACAGGGAGCCGTTCTCGTGCTAATCGGACTGGCGTTCGGGATCGCGGGCGCTGTCGCCTTGGCTCAGCTCATGTCCGGCCTGCTCTTCGAAATCGAGCCCACCGACCCCATCACATTCCTAGCCGTGTCACTCGTGTTGGCGTTGGTGGCGATCATTGCTTCGGTCCTGCCCGCGCGGCGTGCTACCGGGATCGATCCGATGAGCGCCCTAAGAAGTAACTAATATTCCCCCTCTCAGTCTGGGAGACTACGGCGTCAAACATGGCGTGCCGCGGTCAAGTTAGCCAGACGCCGGGTGAGGGATAGCGATGATGGCTTCCATCCGTTATTCCCTCTCCCTCTGGGAGAGGGTAGGGTGAGGGCTCTAATACCACTCCCGCAACCGCACCTCGATCTCCGGCCGCTCCTTCAAGGACGCGGTGAACTCGCTTAGATCTGACCCCCGGTAGTGGTACGGGTAGACGATCTTGGGAGCGAACGCCTTCACGCAATCGGCCGCCTCATTGGGTGGCATGGTGTAAGGAAGGTTCATCGTCATGAAAGCGACGTCGATGTTCTCGAGCGCGCGGATCTCCGGTACGCATTCGGTGTCGCCTGAGAAATAGATTCGCTTCCCTCCGAGCGTGAGGATGTAGCCGTTGCCCCTGCCCTTGTCGTGGAAGAGCTTACCCTCCTCGGGCCCGCGGACCAGGTTGTACATCGGAACACCTTCTATGGCGACGCCAGCGACCGTCTTGCTCTCACCGTTCGCTAGGACCGTCGGATTTTCGATCTTGGGAGCCGCCGCGGACGGCGCGACGACTGGCGCCCCCGACTTTCTCAGCTTGTCGATCATCTCCGGATCGAGGTGATCCCCGTGAATGTCGGTCACCAAGATGAGATCTCCTTGTGGTGCGCCCGAGTAGTCGCCATCGCTCCAGGGATCAACGTAGATGATCTTTCCGCCGTACTCGATCTGGACGCTGCCGTGGGTGATGGGAGTAATCTTGATGTCTCCCCCGCTAGCAGGAATGGTGTCGGAATCCCCGGCTATTGCCACGATGGCTTGGCCGAGGACGATTGGAAAGACGGTCGCGAATAACGCCATCCCTATCTTCTTAGTCATCATTTAGTCCTCCTTCAGGCGATTGCTCGCCATTGTACTGTTCCCTTCTCTTTGCCATCGCATTGCGCTACTTCGGCCCACAGCCTATAATCGGTGCCCCTTGAGTCCCCTTGAGTCCCCTTGAGTCAATGACCCGATGACAGTTGCCTTACTTACCCTAAACGTGATCTCGCTCGCCACCATCGCGGCGACGGTCTTCTATGGCAACATCATTCCGCAAGGAGGCGGAGCACTCGGGCGCCATTTGACCCTGGGACTCATCGCCATCCTTCTCGCTTTGTTTGCCCATACCATGACGTTTTTCTACTTCATCGGCGTCAGTACGTCCATTCGCAATGCGGTCCAAGACGCCGGGGTCGGTGACGACCAACTCCGGCAGATCCGCCTCCTGAGAAGGCAGGTATTTCCATGGGCGGGCGGAGCGATGTTGACGCTCATGATCGCCTTCATCCTGGGCGGTGGCGCACACACCATGACGCTGCCGAGCTGGATCCATGGCGGATTCGGGTATCTGGCGTTCATGAGCGGGCTGGTTGCTTTCATCGTGGAAGCACTCTACCTCATGCGCCAGAACCGGGTCGTGCGCGACTTGGAGGAAGAGCTTCGATCCAAGACGTCTCACCCCGAGCCGACATAGCTTTCCTCACCAGTCTGCCCTCTTGGTTAGGTCCCGTCAGTTTGGTTTGACGGGACCGGGAGGCAATTCTTGATGACATCCTCGAGGAAACGTCTGACATCTTAGGTTGGGATGCCCGACTCTCCGAAGTAGGATACTCTCACAACGACGACGGAATATTCTGCAAGTACACAGACTACCTCGCGCGTCGAGTCGATTTGAGCTTGTTTACCGAGCTTCACTTTGCAGAGCGGAAATAGCTAGATGAGAAGGAAGCGCTACCTCCTGCTGTCACTATCGTTGCTGGTCTCGTCCAGCGCCAGCCCGGCCGTTCTGCCGGAGGCCGATCCAGGGGAAGCCATCTACGACCTGTACTTTCGCGGCATCCGGACGGTCGAGTTGATCGTAGGTCCTGTCGAGGATGAATCGATAACTTTCAGCATTCGACGCAAGAATTGGCGTACGGACCAATGGGGCACTTCGGCGTCGACGACGGACGACAAAATTGCGGACGACGAGAGGTTCGAGCTTCCCGGGGCTCTCGAAAAACTCCCCGCCCGCCTACCTGCGATCGGGCAGATCGATTGGAAACGCCCACGAGGTGGTAGCTTGGCCCGATAGAACGTCGTTCTACCTGCGAAACCGAGTCATCGAGTCCGAGATCAAGGGCGAAACCGTGAAGGCGACGCATTGGGCGATGCAGGATGCATCCCGACCCATTGACCTCTTCAAGAAGGGGCACCGCATCCGAATTGCCGTCATGAACGCTCTCGACAACTACTACTTCCCTAACTCCAATACCGGGGGTGACGAAGGCACTGCCAGGCACACGGTGATCGGTACTATGCGGATACACCATAGCGCCGACTATCCAAGCCATGTGTCGCTGCCCGTTCTGTCGCACTAAAGGCCGGCGCGCAAGAGAACCACCTAATCATCTGACACGGAGCAAACGATGGCCGATATTTTTCACGACTTTCCAATCAAAGCCTCACCAGAAAAAGTCTTCCAGGCGGTGACCAGTCCCCCGGGGCTCGATGAGTGGTGGACCAAGCGCTCGGCCGGCGAGCCATCCGACGGCGCAGAGTACGAGCTCTGGTTCGGGCCAAAACATGATTGGCGCGCCCGGGTGACTCGATATGTCCCGAACTCCGAATTCGAGCTCGAAATGGTGCGTGCGGACGACGACTGGACCGGCACACGAGTCGGCTTCCTCCTAGAAGAACGAGATGGCCGAACCTGGGTTCAGTTTTGGCACAAGGGTTGGCCGAGCGGGAACGACCATTACCGAACCACCAATTGTTGCTGGGCTATGTACCTGCGGATACTGCGGCGATACCTCGAGCACGGTGAGACCGTTCCCTATGAAGATCGCCTAAATGTGTAGTGCACGAGGAAATGAACGTGAATAGCGAGGTCTGCGAACTCGTTGCGTCTGTCGAAAAGGCACGCGCTTCTGTACTGGAATCCGTAGCCGATCTGACAGGAGCCCAAGGGGCTTTCAAACCGTCGGAGAACGAATGGTCTATCGCCGAAGTCATGGAACACCTCTACCTCGCGGAACTAGCGGGCATCACCAAGGTTTGGTCTGCACTCGAGAACCTACGAGCAGGCAGGCACTGGACCCATGAGCTCCCGAATCGGGGCAAGACGATCGACGAAGTGGTTGCCGAAACTTGGAAGCCGAAAGAAGTAGCACCACAGATAGCGACGCCGTTTATGGGTGGGCCACTCCGTCCCTGGTGCTCGGCGCTAGGCTCGCTCACGAAGGTGCTGGCAGATCTCGCAGTTGAGCTTGAGGCAAGAAAACTGGACGAGATCATCTTTCCCCACGTGCTTTCCGGTCCCTTGGACGCTCGACAACGGCTGGACTTTCTGCGATTTCATCAGAACACACAACAAGGAGGATGATATGCATGTATTGGGTGATGTCTTAAGATTCCTGTCAAAGAAAAACGATGTATGGAACGTCTGGTATTTGGGGAGATGAATCTCTCGGAGATCGTCCGGTCGGGAGCGAGGCAATGACTATCGAGAACGATCAGGCCAGATCGAGCGTATCCGGATGGAACCTAGTTTTCCCAATGAGTAGGCATGTGCTAAAACACTAGTTGCTTCACTCAGAACACACAACAAGGAGGATGATATGCATGTATTGCTGCACATCAAGATCCCGCATGAGCCGTTCAACACAATGGTTCGAAACGGGACTGCCGGAGACAAGATCAAGCAGATTCTCGAGGATCTGAGGCCAGAGTCCGTCTACTTCGGCGAGTTCAACGGCCAGCGCGGATCGATCATGGCCGTCGACCTGAAGGACTCATCGGAAATCCCGAAGTACGCGGAACCTTGGTTTCTCACATTCAATGCCGACGTCGAGTTTCATCCCGCAATGACCCCCGAGGAACTAGGGAAGGCAGGACTGGACGAGCTGGGCAAGAAGTGGGCCTAGGCCCACCTTGTAGGCTGAAGAAGCGGGAGGCGAGTGCGGTGCCGTCACGCCCACTTGCCTCCCACTTCAAGCTTTGCATCGTCGCTATACCGCTCTTCCCCATAATCGGCAACGGTTCTTCCGCGGCCGCCCAAACCGAGAGAGGGGCGTCGCCACCCCTACCCAGACCACAGAAATACCGGTGAAGTAGTACGCGGTTCGCTCGCGGACCTCTCAAAACAATGATCAGGCGGGTCATCGGCCAGCTTTAGGAGAAGAATTTGAGCTATTTCATGCTGGATATCGAAGCCGATGGGCCCATTCCGGGCGATTATTCGATGATTTGCTTCGGGGCGGTCATCGTGGAACCCGGTCTGGAACGAACATTCTACGGCCGCCTCAAACCGACGACCGACTTGTGGATTCCAGAGGCGCTCAAAGTGAGCGGTTTTGCACGCGAAGAGACGCTGTCATTCGATGACCCGAAAACTGTGATGCGTGAGTTCGGGGATTGGGTGAAAAAGGAGACCAAGGGACGCTCGATGTTCATCTCGGACAACAACGGCTTCGACTGGCAGTTCATCAATTGGTACTTCCATCACTTCCTTGGAGAGAACCCCTTCGGACATAGCTCCACCAACTTAGGCTCGCTGTACAAGGGATGCGAGCGGGACATGTTCAAGAACTTCAAACATCTCCGGCAGACGGAGCACACGCACGATCCGTTGGACGATGCCAAGGGCAACGCCGAGGCCTTGCTCGCAATTAGAGATCGGTATGGTCTGCGGATCAGCCTGGAGCGTTAAGGCTGGCCTGATACGGTTGCCGGCGAGTCGAGGAGCCCCGGCTCAGCGATGACCCTCTCGATGTCCTCTGCCTCCATCGGCAGAATCTTCGACAGCAGCTCGTATCCATCCGGCGTAACGAGGATCATATCCTCGAGGGTGACGCGGAAGTTGTTGAGGTCCGGAAGCCGCATCACGGGCTCGATGACGAACACCTGTCCCGGCACTAGGGGCTTCGAGCGATCGCCCGCTCCGCCAACGAAGTAGTCGACGTAGTGACCCAGCGGTCTTCCCGTCCCGTGACGGGCAACATAGTCCTCTGCTCCTCGACGTAAGTAGTCCTCTTTGAGATCTGGCAGCTGTTTTTTCATAGCTTCGACCGAAGCCATCGCGATGTCCTTCTGCGTGACGCCGGGCTTGATGGCGGCCAGAGCGGCACGGTAAGCAACCAGATAGATATCGTAGAGGGCGCGTTGCTGCGCGGTGAATTTCCCTGAGACAGGCGCGGTGCGGGCGATATCCGTTTTGTAGTAGTTGTATTCGCAAGACACATCCACCAGCATGACTTCACCGGTTTCCATAACCCGGTCTAGCTTGTTGTAGTAGTTGAATATCTCTATGAAGCTCTTCATGAAGTTGGGTCCCGATTGAAGATCTTCCGAGTAAGCGAGTCGCTGCGCGCCTTCCTTGCGAAAGACGAGGCGGGACACCCCGGCGAGTTGACTCTCTCGGATGCCCGGCCGAACCGAGCGGAGGGTCTCCAGCAACCCCAGGCTCGAAATCTCCACCGCACGACGAATCGATTCGATCTCATCAGCATCCTTCACGGCGCGAAGCTCAGTGATCACGGGGTCGAGGTTTTGGAACTCCATCCACCCGAAGCGGCGAGAAAGACTGGTTCGCAGATCTTGCTGGCGATCGGTCGGTTCATCCAGCCCTTCGGGGAAAATTTTCTTTGATCCAAACGGGATCTCCCCGGGTTGACGCCCTAGCAAGAGATAGATCACGGGACGACGCTCGGCCAAAGCGTCCAAGTCCCCGAACAACGAAGTCATCGGAGCAATGCGAGCGACGCCAGCCGCCGCAGGCACCGAGTCCTTCTCCTTGGCCTCGTCTCGGAGATAGAGCGTGGTTTTCCGCTCCTTGGCGTCGAGCAAGAGAATGGCACTCTTCACCTCGAGACCCGTGAGGTAGTAAAAGTGGACTTCCTGCTTGAACTCCTGCGGTGTATAGGTGGGGTCGTAGCGATGAGCCTGCCAACTGGTACTGTAATCGGGCTCAGCCAACAAAAGGGCGACGCCGCCATCGAGCTTGTCGTAGAGAGCAGCGCGGCGTCTGGTGGGTTGGGCGTCGGCCAGAGCGGTGAATGTCAGAATGACAAGGACTACGATGAAAGCAACGTGCTTTGTAGTCGGCATTTTAGTAACCACCCTCACCCCGGCCCTCTCCCTGAGGGAGAGGGAGTAAAGGAAGGAAGCCATCCGTGGCACCCTCACCCCAGCCCTCTCCCCAGAGGGGAGAGGGAGAATTCTAGCCGTCGACCTCGACTTCCATGGATTGGAGCTCACGCAAAATCGTCTCCACCTTTTCGGCGGGCAGGCTATGTCGCTCCGCCACTTTCTCGATCTGCTCCATCTTGATGCGTCGAGGAGAAAAAGGCGCTGTCGGTTCGAAGTCTTTGTCCCGTATCTGAAGCGAGACCACATCCCACCGACTGTAATGTCCCATGCAATCGAAGACGTTCTTGGCCACGATACGATCGGCCAGATCCAGCTCGGCGACCACCATCTCTTCGCGATGGAAAACCGGTTCCGCAGCATAGGCACCGAACGGGTTCACGATCGCGCTGCCACCCATAGCCCACTTCCAGCTCGCGGTCTTCTTATAGGGGAAGTCGTCAGGCACCGAGTCCTCCGGCAGGTAGAGGCTCGCACTGACCACGAAGGTCTGGGTCTCGAAGGCGTATTCCCGTATCGCGCAGTCCTGATCGGAAGAGTGGAGCGGTCCCTCGGAGCCCGTCATGTCACGCACCGAATTGCCCTCTCCGCCATAGCTCCACCAGCCCGGCCAAACCGCAGCGTGTATCTCCTCCCCCTTGATGGCCATCGCAGCCTTCAAGAGAGTCATGTGGTTCTCGAAACAAATGAGCCCACCTAGTCGACCAAAGCTGGTATCGAAAACTCGAAGGTCGGATGCGTCACCTCGCCCCCAAAAGAAGCGCTCTTGATGCGTGGGCATCAACTTGCGATGGCGGCCCAGAATCTCACCATTGGAGCCGATGAAGAGGAGGGTGTTGTACAACGTCGCCGAGCCTTCACGATCGTCTTGTTCGTTGAGCCCGATGACCGCGACAACGCCGGCGCTCGCCGCCGCCCGACAGAGAATGTCGGTCTCTGGGCTAGGAATGCGGACCGACTGCTTCGTAGAACTCGACCACCGTGTCCTTCCAAAGAACAGCCGATTCCGGCGACGTATAGCCGAAGTTGTTTCGCCAGTACGGATAGGTCGGGATACCGGTCTCGGGCGTTACCAACAGCTTCACGCCCTGTCGTCCTGCCTCAACGATGGTCTCGGCGTACTTCTCGACCGACTCTCGCTTTTTCATGAAGACGGGCGAGATTTGTGCTGCTGCGACGCGTAGAGGTTTTTTGTTGGGCATAAGAACGTGCCTAGTAGCTTTCCATGGGTGGGCAGGTGCACATCAGATTACGATCGCCGTAGGCGTTATCGATGCGGGCCACCGGAGGCCAGAACTTGTGCTCCCGATTCCAAGGTGCGGGGAAGGCGGCTTGCTCGCGGCTATAGGGACGGTCCCAATCGTCCGCGGTCACGACGCGCGCAGTATGGGGAGCGTTCTTGAGCACGTTGTTCTCACGATCGGCGCGGCCTTCCTCGATCGCACGAATCTCTTCGCGAATCCCGATCAGCGCATCACAATACCGATCCAACTCGACTTTGGACTCGCTCTCTGTAGGTTCGATCATGAGCGTTCCCGGAACCGGCCAGGACATGGTCGGAGCGTGGAATCCATAATCCATCAAACGCTTGGCGATGTCTTCGACCTCGACACCAGCGCTTTTCTTGAAAGGACGGCCATCAACGATGAACTCGTGCGCCACGCGACCGTTCTTCCCGGTGTACAGGATTCCGTAATGCCCTTCCAGACGCTTGGCCATGTAGTTTGCGTTCAAGATCGCGACCTGGGTCGCCTTAGTCAGTCCTTCCGCACCCATCAATGCGATATACGCCCACGAGATCGGCAAAATGCTGGAGCTCCCGTAAGGAGCCTCAGAGACCGGTCCGACCGCTTGTTCTCCCCCGATGTTCGTCATATTCGTCAGGCTCGTCATATTCGTCAGGCTCGTCATATTCGCCAGGGGATGTCCCGGCAGAAACGGCGCGATGTGCTCCGCAACACAGATCGGCCCCATTCCGGGCCCGCCCCCGCCGTGGGGGATGCAAAACGTCTTGTGAAGGTTGAGGTGACAGACATCGGCGCCCATGTCGCCCGGCCGCGTCAATCCGACTTGAGCATTCATGTTCGCGCCGTCCATGTAGACTTGCCCGCCGTGTGCATGGACGATCTCGCAGACCTCGCGGATGCTTTCCTCGAAGACACCATGGGTCGATGGATAGGTAACCATCAACGCGCCGAGCGAGTCGGCGTGTTGCGAAGCCTTAGTCTTCAGATCACCGACGTCAATGTTGCCCCGGTCGTCGCAGGCCACCGGAACCACCTTGAAGCCGGCCATCACCGCACTCGCGGGGTTGGTTCCGTGCGCCGACACCGGTATCAAACAAACGTTCCGATGTCCTTCACCGCGGCTCTCGTGATAGGCATGGATGACTAGGAGACCCGCATACTCGCCTTGCGATCCCGCGTTAGGCTGCAAGGAGACGCCACCGAGACCGGTGATCTCGGCGAGCCACTTCTCGAGCTGATCGAAGAGCTCTGCGTAGCCCTCCGCCTGATCGGCGGGCGCGAACGGGTGCAAACCGGAAAACCCCGGCCAGGTGATGGGAGTCATCTCGGTGGTGCCGTTGAGCTTCATCGTGCAAGAACCGAGGGGAATCATCGACGTGGTCATGGACAAATCCCTGGCCTGCAGTCGGTGGATGTACCGCAGGATTTCGTGCTCGGAGTGAAAGCGATGGAAGACCTCGTGGGTCAGGAAAGCGCTGGTGCGTGCCAAATTGGCCGGAAGCGCGGGATCGAAATCATCCGCGAGGTCCTCTATGGTGAACGGAATCGACTCCGAGCTCGAGAACACTTCGAAAAGCGCCGACAAGTCGCGCGTCGTCGTCGTCTCATCGAGGGAAACGCCGACCGATCCATCTTCGAAACGGCGCAGGTTCATGTGACGATCGCGGGCCGCTTGGTGAATCTTATCGGAACGTTCCGGTGGCGACGTTACCTTCAAGGTATCGAAGAATGGTCCGCCTCCCACATCGAGCCCCAGACGTTCGAGCCCGCGAGCAAGCATCGCCGTCAGACCCTGAACGCGGCGAGCGATCCGCAAAAGCCCTTCCGGCCCGTGATAGACCGTGTACATGCTTGCCAGAATCGCAGGGAGAACTTGCGCGGTACAGATGTTGCTCGTGGCTCGGTCTCGGCGGATGTGCTGCTCGCGGGTCTGCAGCGCCAATCGAAAACCCGATTGCCCGTCGGCATCTTGCGAAACGCCCACGATACGCCCTGGCACCCGCCGCGCGAATTCTTCGCGAGTCGAGAGAAACGCCGCATGGGGTCCGCCGAATCCGAGCGGGACGCCGAAGCGCTGGGTCGAGCCGACAGCGATGTCGGCCCCGAGCTCTCCGGGCGGGCAGATAAGCGTCAGCGCTAAGAGGTCGGTCGCCACCACTACCGTGGCGTTTCCAGCATGTGCTCGCTCGATGACTTCGGAGTAGTCCGAAATCAATCCATCCGTCCCCGGGTACTGGAGGAGTACTCCAAAGAGCGCGGGATCCCCGAAGTCGGCATCTTCCGGAGATCCCACGTGAATCCGAATGCCCAGAGGTAAGCCGCGGGTCTCGAGGACCGCGATCGTCTGAGGGTGGCAGTTCTCGGCAACGAAGAAGACCTCCTGCTTGGCACCATGAATGGCCAGGCACATGCTCATTGCTTCCGCGGCTGCCGTCGACTCGTCCAGCAAGGAAGCGTTGGCCAACGGTAGTCCGGTGAGATCGGCGACCATGGTTTGGAAATTCAGAAGCGCTTCCAGTCGTCCCTGTGCGATCTCCGATTGATACGGCGTGTACTGCGTGTACCAGCCGGGACTCTCCAATATGTTTCGCTGGATGACGGGCGGTGTGACGCAATCGTAGTAGCCCATCCCTAGGAACGAGCGGAACACACGATTGCGGTCGGCCATCCGCCGCATCTCGCCCTGGAGCTCGTGCTCGCCGCGCTCCCCGGGGATATTCAGAGGGGCTCGAAGGCGGATACTCTCTGGAATCGTGGCTTCGATCAGCTCATCGAGCGAGGAAACGCCCAGCGACCCCAGCATCGTCCCGATGTCCTTGTCGCTCGGACCGATGTGCCGCCGGGCGAACGTGTCGATCGTGTTAAGCAAGTCTTCCGCATTCGAGGCTTTGATCATCTAAACCCGCTCCGCCAATCTCAATCCGCCCCCTCCTTCTCTATGAGCTCCTGGTACTGCGAAGCAGTGAGCAATTTCCCGAGCTCCGCCGCGTCGTCAACTTTAACGATCATGAGCCAGGAGTTCCCGTGAGGATCTTTATTCACCATCTCTGGTGAGTCCACGGCACTCTGGTTAACTTCCACGACTTCTCCTGCCACAGGGCTGAAGAGCTCCGAGACCGCTTTCACCGACTCGATGGTGCCGAAGACCTCGTTGGCGGTCAACTTGGCACCGACGTCGGGAAGCTCCACGTAGACCACATCACCGAGTTGCTTCTGGGCATAGTCGGTGATACCGACGGTGCCACGGTCACCCTCCATCTTGATCCACTCGTGCTCTTTCGAATATTGCCGATCGTCAGGGTACATATTTGTCTCTCCTAGCCCTCGTCATAAACATCCGCGCTTCAATCTATTCTAGTTTTCGCTTCCCGTGCCAGCGGACACCTTCTTCCGCCTGTAGAAAGGGGTAGGAACCACCCGCGCTCGGGCACGGCGGCCCCGGATCTCCACCTCGAGATCCGTTCCATCGGCCCATGCCGAAGCCGGGAGATAGCAGAGCCCGATGGACTTCTTTAGATAGGGAGCGAAACTACCACTGGTTACCGCCCCCACGGCATCACCGTCGACGAAAACGGGATGGCCGCTTCGCGCGATCCCTCGGTCCACCATCTCGAAACCGACGAGCTTGCGCAAGACACCTTCTTCTTTTTGCCTTGCGAGGACCTCGCGGCCAAGGAAATCGCCTTTGTCGAACTTGATCATCCAACCCAAGTCCGCTTCGAGTACGGTGTGCTTTTCGTCGATGTCGTTTCCAAAGAGCGCCATTTTTGCTTCGAGCCGCAGCGTGTCGCGTGCGCCCAGGCCAGCAGGCTTTAGCCCCGATGATTGCCCCGCCTCCATCACTTTTTGCCACAACGCCTCTGCGTGCTCGGCTGGCACCAAGAACTCGAACCCGTCCTCGCCCGTGTAGCCGGTGCGAAAGATGGTGACGTTATGTCCGGCCACTTCGCCCCTGACGAAGTGGTAATACTTCAGCTCATCGAGCTTTTCGGTAGTCAACATGGAGAGAATGTCCCGAGCACGCGGCCCCTGGAGGGCAACCAACGCGTAATCGTCACTCACGTTCTTCACTTCGCCTTCTCCGCGGCGATGGGATTCGATCCAATCGAAGTCCTTTTGGATATTCGAGGCATTGACGATGGCCAGGTAGCTCGAATCGCTCATACGCGAGATGATCAGATCGTCGATGAAACATCCTTCGGGCGTCGTGAGGGCCGAGTAATGCGCTTTTCCCACCGTGAGGCGCGACACGTCGTTGGGTGTTAGGCGCTGCAGGAGCTCGAGAGCGCCCGATCCTTCAAAAAGGAGCTCACCCATGTGGCTCACATCGAACAACCCGGCGGCGTTGCGAACCGCGAGATGTTCAGCGACGACGGCGCCATAGTCCACCGGCATTTCCCAGCCGGCAAAATCCACCAGCCGTGCATTGAGTTTTCGATGTACGGAATAAAGTGGCGTTCTCTGAACCGGAGAGCTAGACATTCATCCGTAGGGGCAGTAAAAAGAAATCGTCGGCCCGGTTGACCTCGCTGACGGACGGCTACGCTATCACAGGGCTCTTAACAGTGTCAAGAAACCGCGCTTGCCGGCGGGGGCAGAGCTTCTTATAATAGAGGAGGTTAGGGCATCTCCCTATAGTCAGTACTTCGATGGCAAAATGGTCAAAGCCAGCCAAGCATACGTCGTTCGCTGCTGGAACTGTCTGAACGACTTCGAGGCAATCGAGGCCGTTTGGTGCAATTGCGATCCCCGCAAACCAACCAAGCTGTGCCCGTTCTGCCTCCAGTGCTTCTGCCCCGCTGACGATAGCTACAAATCCAACTTCTGGGACCTGGCCCCCGACTCGCTCAACGAAGAGGTCGCGCTCCTCGAACGGAGCCAGGATCGCTTGGGTGAGATCCTCGTCCGTAACCAGAAGCTCACAACCCCTGAGCTGCTCCGAGCCCTGGTGGAGCAGAAGCGGACCGGGGACCTGCTGGGCAAGATCCTGGTCCAGAAAGGGTGGGTGAGCCAAAGCGATATCGAAGAGGGGCTCCGCTACCAGGGCTACAAGCCGCTCGTCGATAAGGACGGCGGAGAGGTTCATGCGACACCGATCGCGGACCAATCGATTCCCCAGGAAACGCTGGACTACCTTCTGACGCTTGGCGCAAAAAAGGGTGCTTCCGACATACATATCGAGCCCTCCGACAACGAGCTGGGGGTCAAGTTCAGAATCGATGGGTACTTCTATAAGCTGAAGCCCCTTCCGAGAGCCGCCCTGGAGCCGTTGTCGGCAAAGATCGGCTCGCTGTTTCGTCTCGATCCGACCCGCGAGGGTGTGCCCCAGAAGGGTCGGGCAGTGACGCAGCTCATGGAGCGCGAGTACGACCTTCTCGCTCAGACCCTTCCGACCCAAAAAGGGACCAGCACGACGATAAAGCTCGTCGATCGCCGTTTCTTCCTGAAGAACTTCACCGCACTGGGACTGACCCCGGCGAACCAACTCTTCTTGGTCCGGGCGATGGACGCTCCCTCCGGCCTGATACTCGTCTCTTCGCCTCCCTTCAACGGCGCCATGACGACGTGTTACTCGCTCATGGACCACCTGGCCAAATCGGAGCGCAAGGTCGTGAGTCTCGAACCGTCCATTCAGTGGCAGGTTCCTTATGTGAACCAGATAGAAGTAAACGAAGAGCGAGGATTCGGTCTCCAGGAGGCGATGCGCTCCCTAACGACCGTGAAGCCGGACGTACTTTTCGCACTGGACTTGTCGGATCGGCCAACTGCCACACAGGTCTGCCAGCTCGCCACTTCGGTACTCGTGATCGCAACACTACCTGCTTTCAACGCGGTCGAGGCCCTCTGGCGACTCTACGAGTACGGCGTACCGCCTTCTCTCATCTCCCGGTCGCTGGCTTTGGTCTTGAACCAACGACTGGTTCGACGCATTTGTAGGAACTGCCGCGAGGGAGGCAACCTGGCCGACCCGCGGAAGCTCGCTCCCCATGGCGTCAGCGAAGAGGAAGCCGCCGGGGTGAGGCTTTATCGCGGCAAAGGCTGTGCGGCCTGTAACCGCATCGGCTATCGACGTCGCAAGGGCATCTTCGAAGTCATGATTGTCGACGATGAGATGAGGCAACTCCTCGCCAAGCGCCCTGAGCTACCCGAGATCGAGGCAGCAGCAAAGCAATCCGGAATGGAGACTCTACGCGAACGGGCCCTCCACGATGTGTCCGACGGCATTACCTCCATCGACGAGTTCATCCGTTGGAGACTATGAAGCGGTGAAGATAGCTTTCATCGGCACGCACGGAGTCGGAAAAACCACCCTCTGCTACCACCTGGCGGGGATCCTCAAGAAGAAGCTTCCCAGCGTCGATATCGTCAAGGAGGTCGCGCGCGGCTGTCCCTTACCGATCAATCGTGACACGAACTTGGCGGCTCAGTCTTGGATTCTTCACTCGCAGATTGCGATGGAGATTGCGGCACAAGATCAACACCACACGGTGATCTGCGACCGAAGCGTTCTCGACAACTATGCCTACCTCGTGCACGCGGAGGGGGCGCATGCGGTGCTCGATCAGCTCGTCACCTACTGGATGGAGACCTACGATTACCTCTTCAAAGTCCCGGTGGGTTTCGTACTGCAACAAGACGGTGTGCGCGACACCGACACGGAGTTTCAACTCGAGATCGACCGGCTGGTCGGCGACATACTCAACGAGCGGGGGCTACGCTATTACAACCTCTCAGGCAGTAACCGAGAAATATGGATCGCCTTTGTCGTCGGCGTCGTCGAACGAAGCGATTCTTCCCCCAAGTCCACCACCGCACTGCCCGCGCCGCGCCAGATGCCCCTGCCCATGAAAAATGACGGGTGAGTCGGACCGATCCGACACCGGCGCCTGGCTTCATTGAAGGTGGCAACCCGACATTTTGGCGCCAAACACGAATTCGAGGCGCTCAGCCGCGCTTTACAAAACTTTACGTTGCCGACAAACTCCTGAAAACACGAGTGGCTAGTTTGGGGTGTGAGGATCGCAATGGAGCGAGACCTCACGAACAAAAGGAGCCACAAAATGAATTCCGAGAATAATCATGAGGTTGAGCGCAAACACCGCTCGAAAGGATTCTGGGCTTTCGTCCTCATCGCCGGACTCGTCGTCGCGGTCCTGACAGGAGGGGCACTCGTTTCAACGCAGGCCTCCGGCTTTTTCGGCCATTCCGGGCATTCTGGGCATGGGCATCGGGGACACTTCAGCAAAAATCCGGAAATGGCGCGCGAGCACGCCGAGTTCGCCGCTTCTTGGGTGCTGGGTCGCATCGATGCTACCGACGACCAGAAAGAACAAGTGCAGGCGATCATCGGGAATGGAGTGGAGAACCTCGTCGGCCTGGCGCAACAGCATCGTGAGAACCACGAGGCCTGGCGGGTCGAGCTCTCCAAATCCACTATCGATCGTGTCGCGCTCGAAGAGCTTCGGAAAAGCGGGATCGAGCTTGCGGATACCGCCTCGACACGGCTGATAGAAGCCCTCGCCGATGCGGCCGAAGTCTTGACGCCAGAGCAACGGGCCGAGCTCATGGAAATGGCCGACCGCTTTCACGAGCGTTAGGCCGAAACGGGGGTCAGATCCAGTTTTGTGCACATTTGGGCCATACTGACTGGCGAATGCACAATATTGGATCTGACCCCTGTAACATTCCTTTACGGGGGTCTGAAGCCGGGAGTGTGCGGTGGTTGAACGCGTCTTGATGATCGAGGACGACGAGACCCTATCGGGGATGGTGGGCGAGTATCTCGGCGCGCGGGGGATCGAAGTCACCACCAGGCCGGAAGCGGAGTCGGGGCTAAAGCTTCTCAAGCAAAACGAATTTGATGCGCTCATCCTCGACATCATGCTCCCCGACCTCGACGGGTTCGAAGTCTGTCGGAGGGTGAGATCGGATTCCGACATTCCTATCCTGATGCTCACCGCGAGAGGGGAGGATACCGATCGCATCGTCGGGCTGGAGCTGGGCGCCGATGACTACCTGCCCAAACCCTTCAACCCCCGAGAGCTGCTCGCCCGCCTGCGCGCCATTTTGCGCCGGCGAGGTGCGCCATCGAAAGGAGCACAACCGAGTCTCCGTTTCGGCCGGCTAGAGATCGATCGAAACGCTCGGCTGGTTCACGTGGAAGGTCAGGCCAGAACTATGACAAACCATCAGTTCGAGCTCTTGTGCATCCTCGCCGAGAATGCCGGGCGGGTGATGTCTCGCGAGAGCTTGATGAATCGCCTGAGAGGCCACGGTCTCGAGGCGTTCGATCGCAGCATCGATGTTCACATCTCTCGCATTCGCGCCGCCATCGAGGCGGACCCCAAGCATCCCCGCCGGGTGATCACGATCCGGGGAGCGGGATACGTCTTCGCCCAGAAGCAGGACGACGACTCGGGGGCCCGCTAAGCCCGATAAGCCAGATAAGCCTGATGCGTCGCCTCTATCTGCAAATCTACCTTGCCTTCGTCGGGATTCTGATCCTCTTCGGCGTCCTGATAATGCTCGCCTGGTTCCTCATCCCGCCACGGGGTCAAGACCTCATGTTGTTCGAGGGAGTGGCGGCCTTGGCGGGCGAGCTACTTCCAGCGTCCGATGAGCCCATTGAGAAGCTCCAAGGCACGATCGAGAGAATCGGGAGCAAGTTCCCCGCTGATATCGCAGTACACGACGCCGACGGGAAACTCCTCGCCTCACTCGGAGACCGGCTGCCGCCTCCGAACCCCAACCACAAGCGGAGCGGTTGGATCCATGGTCACCGAACGGGACCCGCAGCCGCTTTTCTTCTGCCGGACGGCCGGTGGATGGTGGTTCGCCATGCGGGTCGATCCCGCGGGCACGTCCTCTGGGTGCTTGCCTTGTTGGCTGGCGCTATCGCAGTGGGCGCCTATCCCATCACGCGACGCATCACGCGACGCGTGGAGCGACTGCAAACTCGCGTTGACGAGCTGGGGGCGGGAGATCTCTCGGCGCGCGTGGAGGTGGAGGGAAACGATGAAGTGGCAAGCCTCGCGCGAAGTTTCAACGTGGCCGCCGATCGGGTCGAGCGCCTCGTCAACACGCAGCGTCATACACTAATTAGTGCGTCTCACGAGCTTCGTTCACCGCTGGCGCGTATGCGAATCGCCGTAGAGCTATTGGGCGACGATCACCGCCCCGATGTCCGCGCTCGGATCACGAAAGATATCGCCGAACTGGATGGGTTCATCGAGGAACTGCTACTGGCAAGCCGCCTGGACGCCCTGGATCACCTCGAGCAAACGGAAGACGTCGATCTCTTGGCGCTTCTGGCCGAGGAGGGGGCCCGCGTGGAAGCAATGGTCACCGGTGAACCGGTTTGCATCCTGGGGGACGCGCGTATGTTGCGGCGCCTCATTCGTAATCTCCTCGAGAACGCGTACCGCTATGCCGACGGTTCTCCTGTCGAAGCTTCGGTCGCCCCATTGGAAAGGGGGGGCAGCGGCGCCCGTTTACGGGTAGAAGATCGAGGTCCCGGTGTTCCGGTCGAGGAACGAGAAAACATCTTCAAACCGTTCTATCGACCACCCGGCATGCGAGAGACCGCCGACGGTGGCGTAGGGCTCGGGCTCGCACTGGTTCGGCAAATCGCCCATCGCCACGAAGGAGAAGCACGCTGCCTCCCACGAAAGGGCGGCGGCACGTGCTTCGAAGTGACCCTTCGGGCGACAGTCCCTCCCGCCCCTTAGAAAGGTGGCACCAATGGGTCTTCCGACGAGATCGGCGACGGGACCGGGTCCCCTGGCTTCTTGTCGTTAGAATTCGCCCCCGCGAGCTCCCCCTCTTTCCACCGCTTGTAGCTCTCGAGAAGCTCGGCGAGCAAGCGATCGCCGAGCTCTGGGCTCTCGAACCCGACCTGTTTCCAGTATTTCTGCTCGCCGTTGACCATCACTGGCTTCGAAGGAACGGCAGCGAACATGCCGTTCACGCCATCGATGACTCGGAATCCGCGGACGATAATTCCTTCACCAATCGTCACGTCGGCAAACGCCAGAATCTTGGTATCTCTCCCCTTGGGAGAACTAAATTCAGCCTTCATGTCATTCCTCCATTTCTTTTTCTTGAATCACAAACCCTCTAAAGCAGAGGCTCCCACCGGCCGGCCCGGTATCGGGCCAAGCGGACTCGTCCCGATGATCCGAGGACGATCACCGCATAGATGAATCCCTGCCCGTTACTGAGAAAAAGCGTTCCGCTCGTCGAAGTCCCGATCGGTGAGAACGACAGCATTCGACCTCGGCCGAACCGAAGCGGCGGAAAGTTGGGCTGCTTTCCAGCAGCAGTAACAGCGTTACGGGGCGGAGTCCCGTACCGAACCCCGGAGAAGTAGTCGCTGAGCCTCCAGTACTCCCGGATCCTTTGGTCCACCCCAGAGCGCATATCGGCGCGACGCACCCCGTTGCCGTTTCCATCAATGTAGAGGGAGAGCACCGGCTCCCCTTCGACTTCATCGAATACGATTGCGGTGTAGCGCCCCTTTGCCGCGGCTTCGGATCGGACCTGTCGGAAGAGCCCCCTGAAGTAGTGCGCCGCCCCACGGAGGCGGTACTCCTTCGCCAAATCCCATCCTCGTGGTATCGACAGCCCGGCGACAATCACCATGAGCAGGACCACCATCATCAACTCCACTAGACTGTAGGCTTTCTCATTCGAACGCATGGTTCATTTGCTCCCGAAATAAATGGCCGGCCCCGAAGTGTGAGACAGGGCCTTCCTTTGCTCCCTCTCCCTCAGGGAGAGGGCCGGGGTGAGGGTGATTCATCCCCGGCCCCCTGGCTCCCTGCTATCCTTTACTTAGTGCCCTTCCCACTCGCCTCGACCAACAGATAGGGTCGTAGACGCAGGAACGTCTTCTCCCCGATCCCCTTGACGTTCATGAGCTCCTCGACCTTGGTAAAGCTCCCGTTTTTCTTGCGGTAGGCCACTATCCGGGCCGCTACCGTATCGCCGATCCTCGGAAGCTCGGTGAGCTCCTCGCTCGTCGCTGTGTTCAAGTTGACCTGGAGTTCTGCGGCGAACGCGGATTTCTTGGACGTCTCGTCTGTGGCAGGTCTGACAGGTGTGGCCGGCCCGGCAAGCGCCGGAGTCGGGGCGCCTGCGACGCCTAGGAAAACCATAGAGACGACTACCAACATTGCATGTTTCATCCTTCCCTCCTTTTAGATATCCGTGGACGGCTGAGATTTGGAGTGCCGTTTGTCCTTTAGAAATCGTTGGTGCCCGGCACGGCGCCCTCGTCGACCGCCCATCAGCGACGAGGACATGAAGAAGAGACGAAAAACGGGAGGCGAACCCTCCCTGGCTTGTGCAAAAAACAGAATCGTTGACCAGATGCTGAGCGTCGAGTGCTCAGATCGGATTAAGGTAGCTAGAAAGAAGGGTTTATGGTAAACTCTAAAGTGGTGTGTTAACTTCCGCGGGCTATGATCTGCCCAAGGGGCTCACCTGATCAATGGATGTACAAGACTCCGGAAATCTAGATCAGAAGGCATTCCTGGCGTTGCTCATTGAGCTGCACCAGAAGAGCGGTACCGGTTCGCTGAAACTCGAACGGGCGCCCCTGCAAAAGGCGGTCTATTTCCGCGACGGCCAGATCCTCTTTGCGGCCTCCAACGATCCGCAGGATCAACTCGCGTCCATTCTGGTCGAGGAGGGGAAGCTCTCCAAGGACCAAATGCAGGTGGCACAAGCACGCGTATCGGCTGGAAACCCGCTGGCCAAGGTTCTTACGGAGCTCGGTTACATCTCGCAGAGGGAGCTGGCGGACGCAGCACGACTGAAGGTCGAGAAGATCCTCACCGATCTCTACGGGTGGAAAGAGGGCACCTACCAGTTCGTGGAACGATCACTGCCCAAGGGTGCGATCGACTTGGAGCTTTCCACGCCGCGCCTGATCTTCAACAGCGTGCGACGCATCGACGACCGAGAGTGGATCTTGAAACAACTGGGCTCTTTGGATTCGGTTCTCGCCGCGACCCCTTCGTTCGATAATTTTTTGACCAAGACGACCCCCGAGCCGAGTGCGAGCGACGTGCTTCGCTTGGTTGATGGTGTGCAATCCATCAAACAAATCGGGGCGCTCTCCACTTTGGGCGAGTTCGAAGTCTGTAAAATCTTGGCGTCCGCTCTACTGACCGGAGCGCTGGAAAAATCTTCGGCGGGTACTCCCTTCGCCGGAGAAGCCGCTTCTCCGCCCGGGCCGCCACCAAGCGAGGCCTCCTTCCCTTTTCCGGGCGATGCCGCGGTAGAAACGACGGCGCTCAATATTGGAGAAAGCGGCTCGGATTCCGCGGAGGCCGGGTACACAGACCCACAGCCGGTTCCGCTATCAGAGATCGAGCGGTCAGCGGCCCTTCCCGCAAGCCAGCCGTCTGGAGATTTCGTCTTCGACGAACCCCCTAGCGCCGCTTCGAGCGAGCAAAAAAGAGTGCCTCCGCGCCCTCGAAAGATGAGTCGAGGCGGCGGAAGCAAGAAAGCACTCATGGCCGCGGCCGCTCTCGTGGCGATCGGAGGGATAGCCGGAGCCGCGTACTACTTCTTCTGGGGACCAGAAGAATCGTCGGCAGGAGCCACCGGGACTCCAGCAGGCACTCCGCCGGTGACCACGCAGGCGGGCCAAACTCCGAAGCCACCGCCGACCACCACCAGGACGCCACCACCCTCCACAACGGCTCCGCCAACGTCGACGCCCCCTCCCACCGGTCCGACTCCGACAAGCCCATCGACGACCAGACCGCCGAGGCCGTCCACCAGCCCGTCTAGCGGGGCGAAGACTCCACCGAAGGCCGCTTCGTCGAAACCCCCATCGACCAAAACGACGCCTTCGCCGCCCCCGAGGACTACGACCACCACCGCTCCCCCGCGAACATCTCCTCCGTCGAGCCCGACACCAACGTCAACTGGTAGCCGGCCCAGCACTCCTTCCGGACAACCCATGGCCCAAGGACAACAACAGCTCAAGAGTGGGAACTATCCTCAAGCGGCAGCTACGTTTCTCGGCCATCTTAGACGCGTGGGTACTGACAAGTTCACGATTGCGGTGGGTGTTTTCTGCGATGCGAGCAACGTGAGCCGCGTCGTCCAAAGCTCGGGGGGCTCCGAGCAGCTACTCGTCCTTTCCTTCGATAACAAGGGGCGCTCGTGCTACCGGGTGTTCTGGGGAATCTTCGACTCGCGGGCGGAAGCCCAGCGGGCGATTGCATCTGTCCCGACCGACATACGGGCACGTGACTCGGCACCGGTCCCGATAGCTCGCCTCATTTCCTAGCTCGGTTCTCCGTATGGTGCCGGCTCTTTTCCCCCGACACACGCTTCGCCACCTTCGCGGAATGAAACTGGCGTCGCCGACAGTTCTTCTCATCACCCTACTCGCGCCTCCCCTCAGCGCGGAGACACTCCATTTGACGAACGGCCGGCAAATCCAGGTGGAGCGTTATTGGGAAGAAGGCAAGCAGATCTATTACGAAAGAAACGGCAGCATCTTCGGATTTCCTAGCTCGCTCCTCGAGCGAGTGGATCGCGGCGACGCGCGTCCCGCCACCAAGAAAACGTCGGAAGCGGTGGAAGAGGCCGAGCCCGGATTTAGGAACGAGCCCCATGCGAAGGCGGTCGAGCAAGCACGGGCCTCGGCCGAAGAAGGGGATCTCGAGAAAGCCTCTCATTACTACCGTCAAGCCTTGCACGCCGCCCCCGAATCGGTAGTCACCCGTGTCGAGCTGGGGGAGCTTTACCTGGAGCGCGGTGATCTCTCGGCGGCGCAGATCCAGCTGGAGCTAGCCAAACGCAGTGCCCCGGAAGACCCGACGATTCGAGAGCTCTTGGGAGACACCTACTACCAGCGAGGTCGCACCGCGCTCGCAATCCGAGAGTGGCAAAAGGCCCTCGAGCTCGCCCCGGGAGCCGGCGTCCTGGACAAGCTGAAGCAGGCGCTGCGGGAGAACGATCAAGACATCGACTTCGACGAGCTACGCCGCCCCCACTTTCTCATTCGCTATGACGGCGCCATCAACCAATCCCTCGGGCGAGAAGTGGCCATGGCTCTCGAGTCGGAGTACGAAGAGCTGATCCAGGAGTTACACTTCACTCCACAAGCTCCGGTGAAATTAACCCTTTACACGAACCGCGAGTTCAGCGAAGTCACGCACGCCCCGTCCTGGGTCTCGGCGCTCAATGATGGAGAGATACGGATCCCCGTCGAAGGGCTCAACCAATTGACTCCCCAGGTGCGCCGGCTCTTACGGCACGAGCTGACCCATACTTTCATCAACGCACGCACCGGAAACAACTGCCCGACTTGGTTTCACGAAGGCTACGCGCAGTTGCGAGCGAACCAAGTGCCGGACGGAATGTACGAGGCTCTCAAGGAGGCGAAGGAAGCGGGAGGGCTGCTGCCGCTTTGGAGCTTGGAGGGCCCACTCCTCAGCTACTCCACGGAACAGGCGAGATTGGCGTACTACGAATCGCTGGCGGCAACGCAGTACCTGGTGAAGCGGAAAGGAAGAGATTCATTGATCCGGATCATGGATCTGTTGGCGCGGCGCTACACGATGAATGATGCGCTGAACAAAGTCATTGGCCTCGACTATCAAGAGCTTCAGACCGCTTGGGAAGCGGATCTCGGCCGTTAACGTCCCGCGATGCAGTAAGTGTCGGGGTCGCGGGAGTCTGCAACCTCACCGTCAAACTGATGCGCTAGATTTCGAGAGACGAAACCGCGGATAGAGAAGCCCGTTGGCAACCGCGACGATCGTGAAAACAATCAGCGCGTCCAGAACGTTGAAAAAATAGAAGTCTTTGGTGTGGCTATAGTGATTCATGTAGACACCGCTCAGCGCGGCAAAGAAGAGCCAGGCGACGCCGTAGAGCTTCAGGCTGCGCACCACGTAATGCCCTTTCAGGCTGGCTTCGGCGAGAAAGAACATCCAGGTGATGCTGAGCCACATCAGAAAGTTGTAGAAGAACGAAGTCACCCAATCGAAGGTCGTGAAGTTCGTATTGAAGCACGGGCTCCCTTCCATCGCCCCGAATAGCCCTTCGAAAATCAACCACATCTCGAATGGAGCGGCCGCTACGTATCGAACGGTATTGAGGACCACGACCAGCGCCAATAACTTCACGACCGTCATGTTCAACCTCCATTAATGCCGCAGGGCCCCACCCCCACGGCTCGTCCCTACGCCGGCCACCGATCAGCTGCGGCCTCACTCCTCGTTCGGCCGCTGGCCTCCGCTCCTCGACAGGCTCGCTGCGGCCGGCGGCGGCTGCGGGACAGCTGAGGGCTCTCCCCGGGCTTCCATCGCGGCCCATGCGTGCGGTGCGGCATAATACTATCGGAGGTGGGAGGAAATGCAGAAATGGTTGAAGATTTGCCGCGTCGGCGTTGCCGCGCTAACGCTAGCAGGAACCGGCTTTTTTTCTGTCCATGTCCTGGCCCAGTCGATGGGTAAGGACGCGACCTACGTCAGCCCCACCAGCGGGACCAAGCTTCGAATCCTCCTCGACGAAAGCAACCTAGGTGGCTCCGAAGTCGAGGTCGCGGAGATCGAGTTTCCTCCGGGAGTCGATTCCGGGGCTCACGTGCATGGGACGGTGGAGATCTTCTATGTCCTCGAAGGCGAGCTCGAGCACATCGTGAATGGAAAGAAATACGTGCTCGGACCGGGCATGATCGGTCACGTCCGTCCGCCTGACGAAGTGATCCACCGCGTCAAAGCGAACGGTCCTCCTTGTAAAGCGTTGGTTATCTGGGCTCCCGGCGGAGAGGGGACCCGTATCGCCGAGCAATGGGAGGCCGGGAACTGAGAGGTTACAGTCCACTACTTCGTTGGCGCGAGCTGTTTCAGCTCTTCGAACCACCCCTTCACGACGTTTAACTGGGACTGCTGCGACGACTCGGTCGACAAGGCGACCAGGAATTTCTGACTGTCCGGAGAGACGCCGATGTGGGGATGATTGAGCGAAGCGAGGAGTTGTGCCTTACGCCGAAATCGCGCCAGGCGCTCGGGCTCCTCGGCTACTTCTGAGGGCAAAGCCTTGATGGCAACATCGCGCCCCAGCTTGGTATCCCGCGCTCGGTAGACCTCTCCCATTCCACCGGCACCGATGGGGGCGAGGATCTCGTAAGGACCCAACTTAGTGCCGGGCGTGAGGGACATTCGCGTGAAAATATCCCCGCACAGGTTGAAAAGTCAATGAGTAGACAGGCCCCGGCTCGCGCGCGAGGCTGCTTGAGCGGCGAAATCGTTCCATCACATCCTTCCCGTACTCGCACTCCGCCAGATACTGGTTGTGCGCGGGGCACATCAGTTGGATGTTCTCAGGGCTGTGGTCGCCGCCGAGGGCAAAAGGCTGGCGGTGGTGGAACTGCAGTCCATGGCGTTCGCTACAACGCCTACCCCGCCCGTCCACGAAGGTGCATTGATTTCCGTCCCGCTCGCTCACCGCGCGCCTCACCGGGGCCGGGATGTAACGCGAGGAGGGTGACGTGTCGGTTTCTTTGAGATCGCGTCTGGGCGCCCGCGTCTTACCGTAGCGCCTCGACTCCAACTTCTCCAGCTTTTCGGTCACGGCTTCGTCGATGATGACAGCTAGATCGCTGTCCGGCATGAGCGCGCGTAGGCGTTCGATCTTGTCTTTGAGCTCGGCGCTGGCTGTGAACTGGATTTTGTAGCGGGTGGGGGCGAGGGGCTTAACCACGCCGGCGTTGGCCGGGAAGCTTGCGGATCTTGGGCGCAACATCAGGCTGCGGCGCAACCTCCGCCACAAGCTCTTCGATCTTTGCCTTGGACTTGTGCGCCGCTCGCGGCAAAACGGTGTCCCGATTCGCTTCGGTGAGGTATGGCGAAAGCTTGGCGGCGCCGGTCAGATGAATACGGCCGTCCTCCAGCATCGTCAGAAGCTCCGGGTGCCTTCGCGATGCGCGCGCGACTCGAATTCGGAGATAGGCTTCGGCCTCGGACATATGTAATACCTCGGAGCAATAGGTGAACATCGACGCGCAAGCTTCGCGTGCTTAGAGACGCCGCTCGTCTACCTCAGCAATGTGCGCGACCAACTCCGACTCGACGCGTCGTGATTGCTGCACCAGCCCCGACAAGCGGTGGAGTAACTCATCGTCCGAAGTCGATTTCAATAAGTTCTTAAACATGTGTCGTCCCCCTCGACACTAATATAACAACGCACTTTTTTTGGCCTTGAGACGACGTGAGTCGGGAGGAACGTGCTTCGACGAAAATTTCGTCTCGAAGCTTCTGGGCGTTGACTAGAGCGTCAACGTACGTTTTAGAGATGGCAGTACGAAGGCATTAGAAAAGTTTCAAAACTTGTTGCGGAATCTTGTCAAGAGAAGATTCATTTTTTTCTTAGGAACGTATGTTTCAACTCCTCTAGTGGCTTACTTCGCTGCTGAGAATCTTGCCCGGGCAAGATTCTTGACGCTACTAACGTCCGCCCGATTCGCTGGGCGTCGGGGGCCTCACTCGGTGCGCCGCGCGGCGGGTAGCGCTCGATGGCGCCATTCGATCCGCCAACTCTCTCACCCTCTCGAGATACACGTCCATATACTCGGCCGCGATCGGTGGACCGGGAGGGTAAATTTGCTTGAGCGGATTCACCGGCTTCCCGTGACGAACGAGGCGGAAATCCAAATGGGCACCGGTCGCCAAGCCGGTGGATCCGACGTAGCCGATCACTTCTTTCTGGTTTACGCGTTTGCCGGTGCGGAGTCCCTTGGCGAAGCGGGACAAGTGTAGGTACTTGGACTGGTAACCCATCGCATGGCGAAGAGTCACCATGCGGCCGGAACCTCCTTTGGTGGAGATCCCGGTCACCGTCCCGGCCGCGACCGAATGCACGGGCGTCCCTTGCGGAGCCGCATAGTCGACGCCGAGGTGAGGCATCCGGCGTCCATGCACCGGATGAAGCCGACTATAGGAGAACCGCGAGCTGATTCGCTGAAACTCGAGCGGTGCTCTGAGGAAGGCCTTACGCATCGACTTGCCGTTGGGATCGTAGTAACCCTTCTTCATGCCGTTCGGGTCCACGAAAAGAAAGGCGAAGAGTTCCGTCTCCCCGGAAACGTAGCTGGCCGCGAGAAGGTCTCCGTAACCGGCAAACTGGTCGTCGCGGTATAGCTTCTCTACAAGGAGTGAAAACCGATCCCCGGGCCTACTCTGCGTGTAGAAATCGAAGTCCCAAGCGAAGACTTCAGCGAAGGCGACCACCAGGGGAGCCGACTCTCCTAAAGACTCCAGGCTCGCGAAGAGACTCCCTTGGACCGAACCCCGGTGCGCTACCTCTCTATGCTCGATGACGATGGAGAGCTGGTCCCCCACCCAACCACCGTTCTCCCGGCGAGCCTCATAAGTCTCTAGGGCTCCGCGATGGATCCAAATCGCGTCCACATTCCCACCGCTGGTGTAACGGATCTCTACTTCGTCGCCGGGTCGTAGGTGGCGCAGATTGAGATGAGGCGTCAAGGCGGTGGCCATCTCGTGCACCGCGAGGGGAGTAAACCCGTTGCGCTGGAGTAAACTGGCCAGCGTGTCTCCTCGACGAACCCGATCCGGTACGACCAACCACGGCTCTTGATCGGTGAAGCTGACTTCTGCGGGCCGGGGGGCCTCGGGAGGCTCGAATAGGGGAAGGTCGAGAGGTGCCAAGCGTTGCCATGCCGCCAACCCGACGACGCTCATCCCATAGAGCCCCACGGAGGCCAGCGAAAAACGACGCACTAGGCGAAGCCCTTTTCTCGAACGTGACTTCTTCACGCTTGCGCCCCGGGAGCGGGGACCCCGTAGAAGTCCAGGCTTCTCTCGAGACCTTGGGAGAGAGAAAAGCGCGGCTTGTAATCGAGCTCCTCGGCAAGACGAGAGATATCGGCTTGCGAGTGGGCTACGTCGCCGGCGCGGGGAGACTCGTAAACGGGTTTCACCTTGCTTCCAACCAGTGCCGCCATCGTCTTCCAAAGGTCGTTCAAAGAGATGCGATCTCCACAACCGACGTTGTATACCCGCCCCGCGGCTCGCGGGGAGTGGCAAGCGGTCAGATTCACGTCCGCCACGTTGTCCACGTAGGTGAAGTCGCGGGTCTGCTCACCGTCGCCATAGACAGTGGGTGGCTTGCCCAATACGATGGAGTCGATGAAGCGACTGATGACCCCCGAGTACGCGGAGCCGGGATCTTGGCGCGGGCCGAACACGTTGAAGTACCGCAACGCCACCGTTTCCAAACCGTACAGTCGGTGGTACACCATGCAGTACTGCTCGCCCGTCAGCTTCGAGACCGCATAGGGCGAGAGGGGCTCGGGCCGAACACTTTCTCTTTTGGGAAGCTCCTTGCTAGCTCCGTACACCGAAGAAGAAGACGCGTAGACGACGCGGCGGACCTTGGCTTGGCTGGCGGCGTGGAGCAGCACCAGCGTACCGGTCGCATTGGCAGCATGTGACTCGAGGGGTCGCTCCACCGAGCGAGGGACCGAGGGGATGGCCCCTTGATGGAAGACATAGTCCACACCGGTGACGGCCTTCTGCACGTCCTCCGGGTCGCAGAGATCGCCCCGCTTGAGCTCGATCTCGCCTTCGACGCCTTCTAGGTTCGCCTCTCTACCGGTGGAGAAGTTGTCCAAGACACGAACCTTCTCCCCGTCGTCGAGGAGTCGGCGCACTAGGCTCGAGCCGATGAACCCTGCACCGCCGGTCACCAGATAGAGCCCCACTCGCCTCCTCGAAAATTCATCGCTAGCTCAAATTGACTAACTATCAGTGTAGGGGAGCCGCATGTGCTTCGTCAACCATAACTTACGCGGTCGGGCCGGGGGGCGCCTTTTTCGAATACGCCCACCCTATGTTAAGATAGTGTTGGGAAATACCTTCGCCTACGGATCCAGGAGCTATTTGTGCAGGGAGACCTTAGCCAGGATACCCTCGCTGGCGTAATCCGCGGCCTGTACCTCGACCGCAAGAGTGGCATCTTGCACCTCGAACGGGAGGGGATCAAGAAGCGGATTTACTTCAAGAAGGGGTCCATGATCTTCGCCAATTCGGACGTCGATGACGACCGGATCGGGGAGTTCCTGATCCGCAACAACGCCATCGATCGAGCCGCCTTCGAGATGGCGGCTAAAGTCGCCAAGGATACTAAGAAGCGGTTCGGCAAGACCGTCGTCGAGATGGGTCACATGTCCGCCGACGAGATGGAGACCCACGTCACCGGCCAAATCCAAGCTATTATTTTCTCCCTGTTTCTGTGGGAGGCGGGTGACTGGAACCTAGAGCCGCACGAAGATCCGGTCGATGCAGATATCGTGCTGAATCTCTCCACCGCGGACATCATCCTGGAAGGCATCCGGCGAATGACTGACCTGGAAGGGATCCGCCGTGGCCTAGGAGATGAGCAGGGAATGTTGCGACATTCCGAGAATCCCCTTCTGCTTTACCAAAAGATCAGCTTGACGCCCTCGGAAGGATTCGTGCTGTCACGTGTCGACGGCGTATCCACGGTTGCCGACATTGCGGCCATTTCACCACTAGGCGAGGAAGAAACAATTCGTTGTATCTATGGGTTAGTTTCGGCAGGAGTTCTCGATGTCGCGAACACTGGCGCGCAGGCTGCCGCGGCTCCGGCAACGGAGGACAAGGTCGATATCCCGAGGCCCGAGGCCGAAACCTTAGAACGCGATGAGGATAAGGCGGCTGCTCCACCGGCACCATCGGGACCTACGCCCGAAGAGCAGGAGATCCGAGACGACATCATGGCCCGGCACGCTTCGCTAGAGACCGCCAACCTCTACGATCTCCTAGGACTCAACCTGAACGCGGGCGGCCCCGAAATAAAAAAGGCCTACTACAAGATGGCGAAGAAATACCATCCGGATCGCCATCACTCACCGCATCTTCACGACGTGCACGGCCAGCTGGAGGAGCTCTTCGTGAAGATCACCAAGGCGTATCAGAAGCTCTCCGACCCCCTGGCTCGCCGGCGCTATGACTCATCTCTGCGCACCGAGGCTCCCCCAGGCGAAGGCGCAGGCGGTGGGTCGTCGGCAACCCCGTTGCACGACGCTGGGACGCCATCCATGCCGGAGGGGCCGACTCCACAAGAAAAAATGGCGGCCATGCAATTCCAGGAGGGCCGGCGACACTTCATAGAGCTGCATTACTTCGATGCCATCCAATGTTTACGTGAGGCGGTCCGGCTCGCTCCGCACAAAGGTCCGTACCACAAGCTACTCGGGCAAGCCTTGGTCAAGAATCCCCACTGGCGGAAGGAGGCCGAGGAGCACTTCCACATAGCGCTCAAAACGAGTCAGTTCGATCCGGAGTGTTTCATCGGATTGGGTGAGATCTACGAAGGCGAAGGCATGACCAGCCGGGCCCTGAAGATGTACCAGCAGGCGCTCAACTACGATCCCAGCAACGAGTTCGCGCAGGAAAAACTCGATGCTCACAAGCCCAAAGGGGCCATGGAAGGGCTCAAAGGCATGCTCCGTCGAAAGAAGGACAAGGGGGAAAAGGAGGAAAAGGTTTCGGAGGAATAGCGCTCACATTACTCCGCTTTACTCTAGTTTTCCCGCCTCCCTTTTGATCCTCTCGTTGAGTTCTAGAACGTCTCGCCGGATCTTGTCTACGTCCACGGTTCCTACTACGCGACTTTCCATAATGACCCGCCCGTGAACGATGGTGGTCGTCACGTTGGCGGCTGTCGCCGCGTAAACCAACGCCGAGTAGACGTCGTACATCGGGATCATATTGACCGCGTCCTTATCGACGATGATGACGTCGGCCAGCTTCCCAACCTCGAGTGAACCAATCCGGTCCCCCATGTTGAGCGCTTTCGCACCTCCGATAGTTGCCATTTCGACCACATCAACGGGCGGCATAACGCTCCGGTCTTCGTTGACCAGCTTGTGTATCTTGGCCACGTAGCCCATCTGGATCATGATATCGAGCGTGTTGCCGCTCATGGCACCGTCACTGCCCAAACCGACGTCGACTCCGCGCTCGAGCATGGTCAGAACCGGCGCCACGCCCTTCCCGGCCTTCACGTTGGAAACCATATTGTGAGCGACGCCTACTCCACGTTGCTTCATCAGGTCGATGTCCGACTCGGTAACGAAGATACAGTGGGCCGCCACCAGTCGAGAGCTCAGTAAACCGACTGAATCTAGATACTCGACCGGCGTCTTGCCGAAATCGCGGCGGATTTGCTCGATCTCGGCTTTCGTCTCCGAGAGGTGGATCAGGACGGGCACGTCGAGCTTCTCGGCCCACTCCGCCACCAAGGCCAACTGCTCCTCCTCGACGGAGTAAGGCGCGTGCGGAGCCAGGGCGGGAGTGATTAGCTCGTCACCACGAAACTCTTCGATAAATTTCAACGCGTACTCGAGGCCGCCGTAAGGCTCTTTCGCGTCCGGGGCGGGATACTTGATCACCGTCTCCCCGGCGATGGCGCGCATCCCCACCTCGCTGGCGGCGCGCGCAACCTGATCTTCGAAGTAGTACATGTCGGCAAACGTCGTCACCCCGCCCTGCACCATCTCCACCGCGGCGAGGAGCGTTCCGCGATAGACGTTCTCCGGGTCGACGACCGTTCTCTCCAATGGGAAGATGAAACGCTGCAGGCGATCGGGAACCTCGTCGGCGAGACCGCGGAAAATGGTCATCGGGGCGTGAGTGTGGGTGTTCACCATACCCGGCATCACGATGTCGCCACCGGCGTCGATGACCTTGGCTGCCGAGTATTGGGCCGCGAGCTCGGGTCCACCCAACGCGACGATCTCGGAACCACGGATGACGAGCGTGCCTTCCGGGATCACCGCCTTCTCCTCGTTCATCGTCACGAGGTGGGCGTTCTTTATTAGGATGTCGGCGCGCTGTGGCTCCTGCCACAAACCGACACCCGCTGCCGCAATCATGAATGCGACGGTCCAGCTAAACATGCTCACATCTTCCCCTCCCTCTCCTTCAAGTAGTCGTCGATGGCCGGCCGCCACGACTCGATGTAATCCCGATAGTGGGCCTCGTTGAATTCGGCCAAGTAGGTGTTGCCCTCTTCTGACAGCGCGGTGAAAGTATAGGACACTTGAGCCCGCGTCGCTCCCCCGTCTGCTTCTTCACAACGTACTTCTACGACTGCCACGCGGGAGCCGGGAGTTACTCTCGCATACTTGGTAACAAACTGGATTCAGGTTGTCCAGCTCGGTTCAGTTCCGGGAGGACTCCTTCCGCGCGGCATCGATCTTCCCTTGAATGAACCCGGCGCCAAATGTACGCTCCGCGGTCAACAGATTGTGAGGCCCGCAGTGAAGGCGCAGATTCCTCTCGCCGTGACTGCCATCTAGAGCAAAGGCCCGCAGGTGCTCGATTTCGAGCCCTGTTCGTTGGCGACACCGAGTCCCATCCCGACCCCGAAATTCACACTGGTAGCCGGCGCGATCTTGGACGCGCTCGCGGACCTCCGAGGGGATGTAGCGGGACTTGCCAGAAATCTTGCCCGGGCAAGATTTTCTGTTACCTTTCGACACCTTCTGTAGTCGCCGTTCACGCTTTCTCTTCACGTCCTTCTTGTCGAGAGCGATGTCCATCGCCTGTTCCATGATCTCGGCCATCCGTTGCTGGGAGTTTTCGACACCGAGCACCTCCGCCAGGCGCTCGAACTTCTCCTTGAACTCGCGGTCGGCGGAGAAGCGGAAATTGAACACCTCCGGTTGCGCCGGCTCGAGGATGGTCGGTGACACCCGGGGAGTCGGGCGTGCCGTCAGGACTGGCGGCGGCTCGGCGGGCGCCTTGGTTGGTATCTTTCGAATCGAGGACGCGAAAACGGGCTTTGGCCGGAGCGCGACAACGTACTCTTCGACCTCGCGCCTGGTCATTCCGGCGCAATCCCCAAAAAGCTTCTCGACGTTGCTCTCAGTGAGAACGGGCGCAAGGAGACCCGCCACGGTGAGACTCACTTGGTTCTCGGCCAGTGCCACGAGTATCTGAGGGAAACGTCGCGCTACGTTGGCCACCTGAATCCGGCGAGCGACCGAACCCTCGCTTAGGTTCAAGCGCCTGGTGCAGTAATCGAACAGATTCTTGTACCCGCGCTCGAGATGGCCCTTTCTTCTAGACATCTCTGCGATGTGGGCGATGACGAGCGCCACGTTTCGTTTCTCAGCGCGGACCAGCTTCTCGGTTGAGCGGTCGAGCTCTTCGGTGGAGAGCCCTTCGAGTGTAGCGAAGTACGTCTTAACTTTTTCGATCATGAGCGTTGCCCCCTCTCCTAAATATAGCAACGTACTTTTTCGTACACTCAGAGGGCGTGAGCGCGAAACAAACGAGCTCGGTTGAAGAAAAGGCTCAATTTAGTAGAGAAGGATGCGAGAAGGCTTGCGTGCAATTCCTAAAGGTATCCGTGTTAATGGCTCGTCACGTCGTGATTTTGCCCCGCGAAACTTGTCAAGTGATTCTCGATCTTTTTTTCACTTTGTCGGAACCAGACGTTCGAGCTCCTCGAACCAGTTGAGAATGATGACGAGCTCGGTGCGTTCCGACTGGCGTCCACCAACCGGCTTCGCCATGACAAACCGGCCGTCGGGTCCCACATCGTAGGTCGGAGCAGCGGCGCCGTCTGGTGAATACGGCAGCTCGAACAACGTTTCGGGCGGCTCGAACCGGAAATCCGGATCGGTGGTAACCCGGACTGCCATCATCGTGTGATCCTCTATGTAATAGAGCTCCCGATCTCCCGGCCCCCAAACCGGCTCCACTCCACCGTTGGTCGAAACCCGCATCGGTGCACCTGAGCCGGGATACGGCCGCACTAGAACCTCGAAACGCCCCGTCAAGTCCGATATAGACGCATGCCAACGACCGTCTGACGAAAGCGCGCTCATCCCCTCAAGATCCTCTGTTTGAACCACGACACGAGGTTCCCGATCGCCCTTGAGCGAAATCGCCATAATATCGTTTTGCTCTTCGAAGAGGAGCTCCTCGGTCCGGTGGGACCATGCTCGAAGAAACTTTGGGTGTGGACTCTTGAGGAGTAGCTCCGGCTCGGAGCTGCTCCCGTCAGAGGGGATAGAGAAAAGGTCCAAGCCGCCGGCTCGCGTTGAAGCAAACGCGATGCTGCTGCCACCCTGCACCCAAACGGGAAGGAGGTCACGTCCACCGGTTGTCAGACGCGTCGGAGGACGATTATCCAGATAGTAGACCCAGAGGTCTCCAAACCCCGGGTTGAATCCAGTCATCAAAGCCAACCGGCGCCCATCGGGTGATAGTCGGATGTTCCTCGGATTCTCGAGCGGTCCTTCAACCAACGGCTGGTGCTCTCTTCCGTGACGATCGACCCACAGCAAGGTCGCGAGGCTGGTGCTTCTAGGGAGATACGCCAGCGAGCCGTCGCGCGACAGACTGACGCTCCCGAGACCCCACCGGGGATTGGCCCTTATCCCCTCCAGCACCGGAGCGGAAGGGCCTGTCGTTTCTAGGTCTTCAAGATCGAACGGCGCCGCCATGAGAACTCCCTGCTGCATATAGAGCAAGTGACCGGACGGCGCGTAGCGGGGGAAGTAACCACCTTCGAGCACGGTGTGGTATTCGCCAGACTTCAGTGAAAGGGCCGCGATACGGCTTGGTACGAGCGACGACGTGCCCTGTATCGAGAAAAGGACGGCCTTGCCGTGGGGGAGCACATCTGGCCACCAGTGGCCCCCCTCCTCATTCGCAGCGTCGGGTGTTGTAAGAACCTCGGGCGTACCGCCGCTTTCGGGCACACGGAAAAGACCAATCTGATTCTCTTCGTTAAGGGCAGCAAAGATAATGGTATTGTCGGTGCTCCAGGATGCCCCCCAAAGGCGTCGTTTCTGGCACAAGGTCGTCACCGGGCCACCGCGGACAGAGACCGTCTTCAGTGCGTTTTTCTGTGGGCCTAGATTTTCGAAAAACCCAATCCACTCGCCGTCGGGCGAGAAGAACGGGTCAACAGCGTTCTCCGTTCCTGGCAGCGGCGTGACATCGAGTTCGTCGAGCGAGCGAACGTAGAGCAACCGTTCATCGGCACTCCCCCCAGCGTACGCGAGCCGCGATCCATCCGGAGAGAACGCGAGAGTTCCGGGGTTGCCCAGCATACCGGCAAACGGTGCTTCGGCAGGCAAGGTGATCGACAATCGACGAGTTGGCTCGGACGGACCCGGCCCCACTAGCGCCCAAACGGCGAGTCCTGCTAGCAATGTGCCGATGATTCCAATCGCAATCCATTGCCCGGGCCTCGAGTGTGCTTTTGCAGCCGGCAGCTCAGTCGCGCCTTGCCCGGCGATCCATTTCAACTCCTGCATGACATCGGACGCAGCTTGCCAGCGTTGGTCCGGTTCCTTGGCCAAGCACCGTCGGATCACGTGATCCAGCAGGGGCGGTGCAGTAGGTATGGAAGGAGGCTCGTCTTTGAGAATCGCTCCAATCAGACTCGCCTGACTCTCTCCTTCGAAGGCTCGTCGCCCAGTCACCATTTCGTAGAGCACCGCACCGAAGGCGAAGATGTCGGTCCGCGCGTCGGCTTTCTTGCCCTCGACCTGTTCGGGAGCCATGTACTGCAACGTGCCGACAATCGCCCCTTCTCGTGTCATTTTCGTCGCAGTGGCCGCGTCAGGATCGAGCTTCGAAGGTTCAGGCATCAGCTTCGCCAAACCAAAATCCAGAAGCTTCGCACCCGACTTCGTCAGCATGATGTTGCCGGGCTTGAGGTCACGATGCACGACGCCGTGACGGTGCGCCTTGTCGAGCGCGTCCGCGATCTCGATTCCATGTTGCATAGCCTGATCGAGTGGTAGCGCTCCCTTCTCTAATCGCGCGGCCAACGTCTCCCCTTCGATGTACTCCATCACTAAGAAATCGACACCGTTTTCTTGGCCAACGTCGAAGAGCGTGCAAATGTGGGGGTGGTTCAGTTGAGAGATCGTGCGGGCCTCGCGCTCGAAACGTTCTCGGGCCTGACGGTTTCCGGCAACATGAGCCGGGAGAACTTTGATGGCAACGGTGCGATCGAGTCGCGTATCGGTGGCTTGGTAGACCTCACCCATCCCGCCCGCACCAATCAGGCGAACGAGCTTGTAATGACCAAGCTCCGTTCCGGGCGCTAGCTCCATGCTATTTACCGCCGGTCCGCGGCCGAGAAAACCGTTCGCTTCTGCTTCGTCATGATTGGCCAGTAGCTCTTCGACCCGCTTGCGCAGCGCATCTTGTCCTGAGCACGCTTCGTCCAAAAATGCCGGTCGCTCGTTGGGGGCGAGCCTGAGCGCGGCTTCGAAGAGCTCTGCGACGCGCTCCCAAGAGTCCGGCTTCAAGTGGCTCGCCCTTGGCCCTCACCCTACCCTCTCCCAAAGGGAGAGGGTATAAAGGAAGGAAGCCAACGTGCCCCCTCACCCTACCCTCTCCCCAGAGGGGAGAGGGTTTCAAGGAAGGAAGCCAACCAACTTGTGGTGAAAATAGCTGTATACCAGGCGAAAAGTCAATGGAGGGCAGTAAGGAGGAAAACCTTGTCCGGACGAGATTTTTTGTTACCTTTCGATACGCTTTACTCTTCCGACGCCAAGGCCAGAAGCCGTGCCCTGGTTTCGGCAGACCAGCCCGAGTGGGCTTCCAGAACGCGACCCTCCTCGTCGACGAGAAGAGTCAAAGGCACGGTGAGCTGCGGCGAAGCGTAGATCTTCTCGATGTCCTTCTCATCGAGTAGGACGTTCTTATAGCGGATCGAGCGCTCTTCGAGGTAGGAGAGAGCGGCATCCCGCTGCCCGAAATCCAAGCTGATACCGATTAGATCGACGCCGGCGGCGGCGAGTTTGTCTTGAAGCCGCGACAGCTCGGGCATTTCGACGGAGCACGGGACACACCAAGTCGCCCAAAAGTTAACGACGGTCTTTCGCCCCGGCTTCAAGAGCGAACCCAGCGTGCCCGAGGACCCCGAGGACGAGGACGGTAACGTTACCACCGACAGATCCGGGAGCGGCTCGCCCTTTCGAAAGGCGAGACTGTGGAATAGTTGTTCCGACGCCGGCTCGGGGTCGGGCAAGCTTCGGAGGCGCTCGGAAACCATCTCGACCGTCCCGGCGCCTTCCACCAGCCGTAGGCTTTGACCGGCACGGACATCGGGGTACGTCTCCACCAAACCGGAAGGCCACGTCACCGTCAGCTCGTAGCTTTCATGCTGGCCCGAGCGGGGGCCGAGCCCGAAGACGAGCCGGGGGTCGCCTGCAGAAACGAATCCGCTACCCCCGGACTTGATCTTGGTTTGAGTTCCTAGTGGCGTCCGCAGGCGGACCACGGTCCCGAAAGCATCTCGAGCCGACTGCGTCCCCTCGAGACTCACTCGTATAAAGCCGTTTTCTTGGCCCACGTTGTTCCGATAAAGACGCCGGCCCTCGTTTTGAACCGGCACCACCACCACATCCAGATCCCCGTCGTTATCGAGATCGGCGAACGAGCAGCCGCGACCATCCCCAATGGAGTCCAGGCCCGAAACACCGGAGATCTCGAGATAGGTCCCGTCCCCTCGGCTCAAGTACAAACCGTCGCGCTCGAAGCCGCTGAATGACAGACCTTTTTCGAAGATCTCGGTCATGTGGTGGTTCTGGTAATCGGTATTCCCCGGCTGCTCGACTTTAGCCGCGGACGCCACCACGTGGCGCCAAAAGAGGCTTCAGGTGTCTTTCATGGTCTTGCCAGACACGAAGCCGTTGACGGAGAAGACGTCTTCCCAGCCATCGTTGTCCAAATCGAAAAAGCCGCCGCCATATGCCCAACCGGCGCCGAAGCCTCCGGCACGCTGCGCGACGTTCTTGAACGTACCGTCACCCTGGTTCTCGAAAAGAGAGTTGCCGGCGGCGAGTTTCTTGAGAACCACTCCATCTGGGGTGGCGTCGGGCATGAGCCTTTTCAGAATCCGATTGCCCGCCGTCGAGGACATGTTCGTTACGTGGAGGTCCAAATCTCCATCGTTGTCATAGTCCCCGAAGGAGACACCCATGCCGTTTCCCGGATCGACGACACCCCTTTGCACCGCCTCGTCGCGGAAGTGGTCACCGTAGTTCACGAAGAGCGCGTTTTCGCCGAAGTCATTGCTCACGTACAAATCCTGGCGACCGTCCGCGCTCACGTCGGCGAATGCCGCGGCGTAGCCCCAACGCGAATCATCGACCCCCCATTTCGTTCCCTCTTCCCGGAAACGGCCGTTTCCCTGATTGATAAAGAGAAGATTGGGAGTACCGTTGCTCGCCTTGCTCCAGGAATCGGGCATCACCTGACCGTAGAGGTTGTAGGAGGTGACATAGATGTCGGTCCACCCGTCTCCATTTACATCCGCCGCCGCGGCGCTGAAACCAACCGCTCGGTGGTCGACGCCCGCCTCGCTGGACACATCCAAGAAGCGCAGCTCGCCGGTGGGCCGCAGCTGGTTTTGAAGCAAGCTCTGCTCTCCGACGGCGGCGAAGAAAATATCCAGGTCCCCATCGTTGTCGTAGTCGAGGAGTAGCGTTCCTGTTCCGTCCCGGCTGTAGCCCACGAGCGTTTCCTCAGAGGCATCGCGAAACGGACCCTCCCACTCATTCAGAAACAGTCGATTCCCCAGCACCCCGCTGGTCACGATGTCGAGCAACCCGTCGTCGTTGACATCGCCCACCGCCGCACCATGAGCCTTGAAGCCGTCGTTGGGAGGCTCGCCGAAAGCAGGCACGTCCTCCCACAGCCCGGCGGGTCGGGTCACATCGGAAAACAGGTCCTCCTCGGACAGCATGCTTTCAAGCGACTCGAACGACCAACTCCGCACTCTCCAAAGTTCTTCAGGCACTCTCTCGACACGAACCTGAATCCACCCCCGTACCCATTCGCGCCGTCCCTTCCCGTCGCGGCCTACGACAAAGAAGAAGACGCGGCTTTCGCCGCGCGTCGGCGTACCACCATCGAAGTCTGCCCCTTTCACCTTGAGGCGGACATCCTCGATTTCGGTGAAATGAGACAGAAACCCTTCGACACTCTGAAGGAAGTCGGCACGTTCGGTCACTTTGGGAGCCACGTTCAGATCCCAGCCGTGCCGACGGATCCATTTAATGTCGTGCTGCACAGCATCCGGTCGAGTGGGAAACAAAGTGGCCTCGAACTCCTCGGGGAAGTATTTTGCAGCCTTCCCGAGGTCTTGTCGGCGAAGCTCGACCGACAAGTCCAAGAGCTGGTTTGCCAGCGACTCTGAATCGTCTTCTATCTGCTCGAGCGCGGCGCGATCGAGCTCGAGAGAAGACCGTTCCTGGGCCAAGGCCTCATCGGGTAAGGTGCTAACTAGCAGGACGAGCGCCAGGGCTGTCGGCAGATGGGTGCGACCCCAGCCAACCCAAGAGACATTTAGTGACATCAGCGAGTAAGAGCTTAGACAATCCCCACGGCGTTTCCAAATCTGCCGCCCTCAGTATTGTAGTCACCGGCGCCCGAGACGTGAGACAATCCGCGGACTTGGATTGTGGTGGGACGCAGATCCAGCGACTAGCAATGGAGGGTCACGATGAGCTCGGAACCTAAGACAGATGCGGTTAGCTTTCGTTGGGTCATTATCTTTCTGATCTGGCTCGCCAATACCTGCGGAGCGCTCACCCAATTATCAGGTGGCCCGGTCCAGCTCTCCGTGGCGAAAGAATTCGGGCTAAACGCTGCCCAGTTAGCCACCTGGATCAACCTACCCCTGCTAGCTATTGGCCTCTTCTCGATCCCCGCAGGCATCCTGGTGGACCGGTTTGGAGCTCGCGCCGGAGTGGCGTTCGCGTTGCTCCTCATGTCCGTATTCGCGCTCGGACGAGGAATCGCTCCTAGCTTTGCGTGGCTTTGTTTCGCGACTTTCTCCTTCGGAATCGGTTACGCTTTTCTGCTGAGCGGGATGCCCAAGGCGGTGTCCGAGTGGTTTCCATCCCACGAACTGGGACGAGCGGTCGGATTCTATACGTCCGGAGCTTCTGTCGGAGTGCTCACCGTCTTTTGGTTTGCGATACCTGTGTTCGGCGATAATTGGAGAGACCTCTTCTTAGCCTCGGGTGGCACCGTGACGGTCGCCTTTCTCGCCTGGCTCGTCCTCGGCAAAAAATCTTCCCGTGCTTCGTCCGGGCATGGCGCTCCCGGGGGAGTCGGCGACATGCTCCGAAGCTTTCGATCGGTCGCGAGTCAGCGCGACGTGAGGCTATTGGTAGGACTGTGCGCCATGACGCAGGTCGGGGTCTTCGGCTGGCTGGCTTTCGGTTTTCCGTACTTGGTGATCGCCAAAGGCGCTCCGGAGGAAACGGCTGGCCAGGTGGTCGCGTTCACGATGGTGGGCTTCCTCTTTGGGGCACTCTCCGTATCCGGACTTTCAGATCGGCTCGGCAAACGGCGGCCATTCCTGATCGGGCCGGCCTTCGTCACTTGCCTGTTGTTCTTCGGCCTGATCGTGGTTCCTCTGGGGTGGCTCTTCTGGGCCATGGTGCTCTTGATCGGATTCTGCCTCGCCGCGATTCAAGTTCTGCTATTCGCCCTACCGCTCGAGCTTCCGGGGGTTTCGAAGGATCAGGTCGGTGCCTGCGAAGGTCTTATCATTTCTATCGGCTACTTCTTCGGGATCGCAGCCTCTCCCGTCTTGGGATCGCTACTGGGAAGCTACGATACAACGACGCCCCAGCAGTTCTTTGTCGTGGTGGGTTGCATGGGAGCGGCACTGGGCGTCGGGACCGTCCTATCGTTCTTGATGAGTGAGACTGGACCCGCCGGTCGAAAGGCCTCCGCCTAAGGCCCCCATGGACCGTAGGCAGTTCCTGAAGGCCGGCGCTCTCGCCGGGGCAGGAGCCGCGTACTTCGGAGCTGCTCACCTTTACCTCTCGGACGAGAGGTGGACGCCCAATCGTTCCTATTGGGTCGCGCGGGGACGCGCGCCCGTGAACCCTCCTCTGCAAGGTAACCACTCAGTAGACCTCGCGGTGATCGGTGGTGGCGTCACCGGTCTCTCCACCGCGATCCACGCCCGGGAAATGATGCCGGGACTCCAGGTGGCGCTCCTCGAAGCCGAATACGTCGGCTACGGGGCCACCGGGCGCAGCGGCGGCATCCTCGCAAACGGCACCGAGATGGGAATCCAGGAAGGCACCGAATACAACACGACCTTTGCTATCTCCTTCATTGATCGCCTCGGTATCGAATGCGATCTCGATCGAGAGAACGAAGAGTTGGATCCCTACAAATACGCCGTGGGATTGAAGGCGGCGGCGGAACGCGCAGGCGTTCGAGTCTACGAGGGCACGCGAGTCGTCGAAATCGACAAGGGGAATCCCGTTAGGCTCGCGGGCGACGGTTTCACTCTTCAAGCGCCGCGCGTGATCGTCGCCACCAACGGCTACATGCCGAAGCTCGGTGTCGCCGCCGAGCGTATCTTCCCGGTGCACACCGGTGTGGCGGTCACCACTCCGATGCCGGACGAGGTGCTTTCCGGCTTTCCCGCGAGCCTCCACATCATGACCAACCGAGAGATGTACGTGTGGGGTCGAAAGGTTCCTGGGAAGCGCATGCTCATGGGGTCCGGCGCGGAGTACTACTACGATAACGGCCTTTGCGACACGAGTGAGCGCTACGTATTCGCGGCGCTAGAACGATTCATGAAAGAGAGCCATCCCGAGCTGACTGATTATCCGTTCGAGTACACGTGGACCGGTCCGATGGGAGTGACCGAGGATCAAGAGCCCGTGATGGGAACGGAAGGCAAGGACGGCAACATCTTCTACTGTGGTGGCTACGCGGGTCTCGGGATCGCGATGGGTACGCGCGCCGGCCAGTGGCTGGCCGGGATGCTGGAAGGCGCGGCTCCTCCCGACTGGCTGTTCCGTGATACGTTCCGCTTTCCCGGTGAGCCCCTGCGCTTCATTGGTGTGAACAGTGCCATCAATCTCATGAATCTAAGCCTCCTGAGCATGAAGAAACATGAGTAGCGAAGAAAGCGTCCTTCGCAATTGGCAGGTTCCGCTCGTGGGTCCGACTTCGCTCGTTGTTCTCGGAGTCCTGTCTATTCTGTTTTTTTGGGTACCGTTGGTTGCGCCATTGATTCAGCTCGTCGCTTTGGTTCAGTGTCTTCGCACCGCGCGATGGGGATTGGCCGAACCGTGGAGCCTGGTCATCGGAGTCGGCGGAGCGTTCGTCGGGTTCGGTCTGTTTCTTGCGCTCCAGTACCGGTGGGTGATCTAGGCGTCCGGTTCTCGAGTCGCAACCGACCGACCTGTGGCGTAAGATACGCCCAAGATTGAGGGCAAGCCTCAGATAGGAGGGTAAGCCATGCCAGTTCGCGACCCCAGTGAAGCAGATACTGCCGAGCACCGGCCGATCGGTGATGATGCCGAGGCCGTCGAAGCCGGGCAACCTCCCCTCTCTTCATTGGTCCACATCGATTTCGGGGCGGTTACCGACCGCGGCAAGAAGCGGTCCAACAACGAAGACAGCTACCTGGTAGCCCGCTGCGGCCGGGCCTTGGAGGCCCTGCTGACCAATCTCCCCAAAGAAGAAATGCCGACCGAATTCCGTGAGACCGGCTACGGGATGATCGTGGCCGATGGCATGGGTGGTGCGGCGGCCGGAGAAGTCGCGAGCCGTATGGCCATCAGCACCCTGGTGAAACTGGTCACCGAAATCCCTGATTGGATCCTCCAGTTCGACGAGGATCGAGAGAAGGAGGCCTTAAAGCGCGCCGACCATCACTACCGCCGGGTGCACGAGGCCCTTACCAAGCGCGCCGAGTCCGATCCCAAGCTCGCCGGTATGGGTACCACGATGACCGTGGCGACGGTCATCGGCGCCGACGGGGTCGTCGCCCACGTGGGAGATTCACGGGCCTACCTCTATCGCGACGGCAAGCTCCACCAGCTGACCAAGGATCAAACCCAGGCTCAGCTACTCCTCGACGCCGGCGTCATTAATAAGGAAGAATTCTCCAAGCACCGGTACCGCCATGTGCTGCTCCAGGCAATCGGGGGGCGCGGTGGACTGGTGGACGTCGAGATTCAGAGGATGCGCTTCCGCAACGACGATCGCTTGTTGCTTTGTACCGACGGTCTGACCGACATGGTCGACGACACCCAGATCGCCGAGGTTCTCGGTCGCGGAGCGTCGTCCCAGGAAGGATGTCAGGCTCTTGTCGATCTAGCCTTGGAGGCCGGGGGGAAAGACAACGTCACCGTCGTCGCGGCGCATTTGAGTATTCCGGATTAGCTAGCCGCCCGATTCGAGGCGTTCCCAATTTAGAATCAGAAGCACCTCTCGGCGTTCTGTGCTAACTTGGGCCCGTTCTGGAGGTGTGGGCCATGAAATCTTCTCTCAGTATCTTCTTACTACTGTTCGTTCTCCTACCGAGCGCAAGCAACGCGCAGGATAAGTCCACCTATTACACCGTGATACATCCCGACGAGTTCACGATTGATTGGGAGGGCTGGTACGAAAAATGGGAGCAGCGGACCGCGGAAGTGCGCGCGGAGTTCCCGCATCATTTGAATCTTGCGTACGGAGAAGATCCCAAGCAGAAGCTGGATCTCTATCTCCCCAAGGGTAGCCCGAAAGATGCCCCCGTCTTCTTGTTTCTTCACGGTGGCGGGATGCGCGAAGGTGACCGGGCTCAGTACGGGTACCTAGCGCGACCTTTTCTGGAGAACGGCATCGTGGTGGCCCTCGCCAGCTACCGTCTCACACCCAAAAATACCTACCCCGATCAACCGAACGATTCCCGAGACGCTGCGGCCTGGCTCTACAAGAACGTCGCATCCTACGGAGGCAATCCCCGAGCCCTCTATGTGGGCGGCCACTCAGCCGGGGGGCATCTTTCGGGCCTCATCTGCGCCAACACCGACTGGCTCGCCGAGCGATCGGTTCCGAGGGACGCACTTCAGGGCTGCGTCCCGATGAGCTCAGACTACGGGTTCGAGGCGATCCAGAAGCGAACGACTTACCTTCCGGATGCCTCGGATCACAAAGGCGCTACACCGATTCTCAACATCAAGAATCCCCCGCCCTATTTCGTCATTGCCGCGGGGGGTGACGAAGAGCATTTGATCGAGCCGAGCAAGGAGTTCGCCGCGGCGCTCCGCGAGGCTGGGAGCACTGCAGTGGTCGTGTTCGGCGAGGACATGGACCACGCCGAGATAGTGGCCGTTTTGGGAGACGGCAATAGCAAGCTCTTCAAAGCAGCCCTCGAGATGATCCGATCGGAACCGGGGACTTAGTGTTCCGTATCTAATTCGAACGCCAGCTCAACCTGCGAGCTCGAAAAGCCGCGTGAATTTCTTCAGGGCGGTCGCCGAGCCGGTCACTTTCCACTTTCCGGTCTTCTCCAGATCGGCCGGGTCCTCCCCGGATTCGAAGCGACGAAAGATCTCGGATGTGGTCGTGACCACGACGTCCGGATCGGACGCTGACCCGGCGGCGCTGGACAACTTCCCGTCTCGGACGAGCGCGTGCAACACCTCGTCGCCCACGCGGAACTCACAGCAAACCTTCACTCCCTGAGCCCGTTCGGGACGAAAAAAGGCCCTCATCGCCACGGCAGTCCAGGTAGCACGGTAACGATCTATATTGGTTTTGTCGGAGGTGAAACATGACTTGGCAGAAAGCGGTTCTAGGCTTGGTTTTGATTCTTTTCCTGGCCATGACGGGAGAGGTGCTTTACGAGCATGGCTACTTGGGCTTCTTCGCCATCGCGAGCTCCAATTCCGGCACCCAACTGATGATGTTCGATCTGGTGGTCGCGCTGACACTCATCACGACCTGGATGGTTGGAGACGCCAGCGAGAAAGGAAAGGCCGTCGTTCCTTTCGTCCTTATCACCCTATTCTTCGGCGTCGCGAGCCCGCTGCTCTATCTCATCACTCGCAGCGAGGGAAAGGTTTTTCAGCGTATCGCGGGTACTGCCGTGCTGGTGCTTCTCATGGTCGCGGGCGTGGCGCTATGAGTTGACGCCAATGACGGGCAGCCCAAATGCGCGCGCGGCAGTAGTTAGTGCACCGTCGTGGGTCGCCATGACAAGCTCTTCGCCTCGCTGCTCACGCCAGAGTAGCGCCGTCGCTAGGTGAACGGCATCGAGTGTTCCTAGAGGAGTGGGAAAAGGCTGAGATGCGCGATTCAACACCAGCTTCGTGAGATCGACTAGGTGAAGCTCGGCAAGGAGTTGAAACATGGTCTCTCGCCTAAGCGCTAGGTCCTGATCCGACAGCCCCACCGTGTGTCGGAGCCGATCGAGAGTGCGCAGACATTCGACCTCTACCAAGTGACTCGCAACGCCTACCTTGATGGATGCCCACTCTTTCAGGCTGTCCGGCTGACCAAGGACGACCCGCAGAAGCACGGACGAGTCAAGATAAGCGATCACCGCTCGAGCTGTCGCTCCTCAAGTAGAAGACTGACAATGTCGATATCTAGTCTCAGGGGAGGAGGCAGCGGCACTTTCTGCAGAGATGGATATTTACCCAGTGGCGCCCGGACCTTCAGTGGCTCATCGCCTTCGGTATAGGGGACGACCTTTGCCACAGGCTTATCCCGATCCAGAACCACGACAGAATGACCACGCCGCACGCGACGCAAGTGTTCGCTCAAGCGCGCCTTCAGATCCGCGATCTTCACGCCCTTCATGACTATAAGATAGTCATGAATGGTCATATTGTCAAGGAGTGGATCTGCCGCCTGGGAACGAGAGTACGAAAGCGGACTCGTCATGCCGAAGCTTGAAGATGCCTGCTCGAGCCGTCCGTAAGCCGAGTTCTGTTCCCCCCTTTGGTTGCCCGTAGGAGGGCGACGATCATTTATCTAGCCGCGACGATTGCTCGCCGCAGTCGAGCGACCTACCCGGAAGCTTCGGACGGGCCGCCCTCGAACGCTTCCCTATTTGGTCTTGCTCCGTGCGGGGTTTGCCGTGCCTCGGATGTCACCACCCGAGCGGTGCGCTCTTACCGCACCATTTCACCCTTACCTCCCCCGAAGGAAGAGGCGGTATATTTTCTGTGGCACTTTCCTTCCCGTCACCGGGACTGGGGGTTGCCCAGCGCACTGCCCTGGGGAGTTCGGACTTTCCTCCGACCCGAAAGCCGGCGATCATCTGGTCGACTCGAACAGGCAGGGCCATTATACGACACGCGGCAAAACGGGGCGGCTATTGAACGTAACCGAGCGAGCGTAGCTGCTGAAGCTGATCGGGAGAAAGCGCGACGCCTTCCGCCGCTTGGAACTGCGTAGCCAGCGCCTGATGGGCCTCCCACTGAGCTTGGAGTCGCTTGCGGTATTCCTCGACGAGCTCGGGGTAGCGTTCGTTGACGTTGTGCAAAGCGTAGGGGTCGGAGAACAAATCGTACAGCAGCAGCCGCGGGGTCTCGGCAAAATAAGGATGAGTGGCACCCCAGCGTCCTCCCGCCGGGATCGCATGACGGCCGAGGTCGGGATCGGCGCCTTCCTTCACGGGACTGATCTCTAAAGACGCGCCCCAGCGGCCATCGATCATCTCGATGTTGCCGAACCATTCACCGGTTTCTGCATCGACGCGGAACTCGTCGAAGATGACGGGACGTTGTTCCCACCCATCGTCCCCAGCAGGTCCAGCAGATCCGGCAGGCCCACGCGTCTCCATCAGCAGGGGCGCCAGCGATTGCCCTTGCAAAACCTCCGGCTGTGGCAAGCCCACCAAATCAAGCACGGTGGGCAGCACGTCGATCATCGATACCGGCTCCGCAAAGCGTTGACCGCCCGCGATGCGGCCAGGCCAAATGAAGATGAGCGGGATGCGGCTATTGAATGCCCCGAGGAGTGCTCCTTCCCAATCGGGGGGCTCCTCTTCGAGCATGCCTCTTCCGAAGCGGGAGTAGCTTCCGGCCGGATGGCCGTGGTCAGCGGCAATGATGAGCAGGGTCCGCTCCCATTCGCCGATCGCCTTGAGTCGCTCGACCAGGCGCCCGAGCTGATATTCCTGGTGCGCCATCGTCTCATCGTAAAGGCCACGGTGGCGCTCGTAAAAGGTTTGGCGAGGAATGCTCTCGCGTTCCAGAGCATGGCGATACGCGGCGAAGATGCTGGTCAGCTCCAATTGCTTGCTGAACATCTTCCCCTCCCACTGGGAGAGCTCGGCACTTTGCTCCGGCGAGACGTACAAACCAGCGAAGGGAGGCACCGGGCGATAGGGCCAGTGGACGTCGGTCGTTTGAAAGTGCGCCCAGTACGGCTCGGCGCCGTACTGTTCGCGAAACCGCCAGAAGTCTTCGTGAAGCTCTTTCGAGGATTCCGAATGGTGACCGCCCAAGTGCTCGACAAGAACGTCCATCCCGCGCTCTATGCCGATAAGCCGGCCGGCGTTGGGGTTGGTGGTAAAAGAGGACGTCAAGTATCCGGCGTCGTGCAAGTGCTCCGCCATGGTCTTGGCGCTCAGCGGCACTGGTGAAGAGTAGACGCCGCGGCTCAGCCCACCCAGGACGCTGTGCTGGAGCGATGTCATGAACGATGCGGTCGACGGTTGCGTCCAGGTCGAGTTGCTGTAGGCGCGCTCGAACACCGCTCCTTCCTCGGCCAACCGCTCCATGTTCGGCGTGGTGCGGCGGTTGTATCCGTAAACACTCATGAAGTCCGCACCGGCCCCATCGATCACATAGAAGATGACGTTCGGCTTGTCGGATCGGTGATCGCCGCCCAGCGTCGGGGCGCCCCAAAGAGCTACCGTCCCTTCGCGCTCCGCGTCGGCTTCGAGAGAAAGTGTTATCGGTTTTCCTTCATAGGCTTCGTAGCTCGAAAGATCGACGCTGACTGGTCTCCAACCAGCGGGGTCGCCGTAGGAGTCTTCGAAAACGACCTCGGCCTCTTCTCCATCGACTTCCGCGGTGATCTTGAAATCGACCGGAATGTCAGACCGCACGACTCCCAGCTCGAGATCTAATCGACCCCCTGGTGGTACGTTCACGTGATAGCTCATGCGGGCCGGTGTGTGCGCAAAGAGTGTCCGTCGCACCGAGTTCTCCCGCGCCACGCTCTTGACACCGTAGGGGTCTCGGAAGGCGCTGCCCGAAGGGACGGCACTTATTGAAACGATCTCGAAGCTCGCTTCTTCGAGCGCGCCGACGGCAATGCCCAAATGCTTCCAGGGCTTGTCTTTGCCCACGGATTCGGGGCTCATGGCTTCGGGGCGCGTCACAGGGAAGACATATGTCTGCAACTCCCCGTCACTGAATACCGGTGTCCTCGACCATGCCAGCCAAGTGGGAAACCATGTCGGAGGGCATGACGCCACCTTCAAACTCGAAGCCGATCACCATGCCCCAAACCGGATCCGACGTGCGGGCGCGCAGCACGATCGCTTCCCAATCATCGAAATCCCAATCGTCGAGCTCGGTGTAGAGTCCCCCGATGACCAGCATGCCGGCTCGACCCAACTCGAGGAGGGATAGGCTCAAAGCGCCGTCTATACTCGCGAGCTCCGTCGAGTTGCGTTTCCCGACCGGCCCGGAATCGACAATGGCCTCCATTCTGGCCGCGGCTCGTCGAACTTCCACTCGACTTCTCGGAGAGCCTCGGTGGCAGGCCCGGCACTCTCGATCTCCGCCGCCTCGAGATGCTGCTCGAGATGGAGGGCGGTATCCGAATCGAGAGGGCCAGGCGGGCGTCCGCATCCACCACTGCCCCAACAGGCAAAGACCGGCAATAGGCCGGACAGGATCAACGGCGCAACGTACCGGTGGTAGCGCTTCAATTTCATCAGCGGCGGGAGCTAACCGTCGGTCTCTTGTGCGATCTTATACTGCTCGAGCTTCTTGTAGAGATTGCTTCGGGGGGTTCCGATGACTTGAGCGGTTTGGGAGATGTTCCAGTCGTTTCCCCTGAGCTTCGCAACGAGAAACGCTCTCTCGCTTACTTCTTTGAACTCCTTCAGGGTTCCGACGCCGAGGTGGTCAACCTGAACGAGCTCGCTGGGGTAACGGATGCTCTCGGGAAGATCCTCGACTCCGATGACATCGCTGTCGGACATAATGAGCATGCGCTCTACCGTGTTGCGCAGCTCGCGGATGTTTCCTTTCCAAGAGTACTTCTGGAGTCTCTCCAACGCCTCGGTGGAGAACTTTTTCTTCCGTAGGTGATCCTCTGTCGAGAACACCTCGATGAAATGTGCCACCAAAGCAGGGATGTCTTCGCCCCGCTCTCGCAGGGAAGACATCTCGATGGGGATGACCGACAGGCGGAAAAAAAGATCTTCGCGGAAGTTTCCGGCGGCGATCTCATCCTCCAGTCTCTTGTTGGTGGCGGCGATCACTCGCACATCGACTTTGTTCGTCGCCGCGGAGCCCACGCGCTCGACTTCGCCTTCCTGCAACACTCGAAGCACCTTGGCTTGCGTGCGGGCGCTCATGTCCCCAATTTCGTCGAGGAAGATCGTGCCGCGATGGGCCTGCTCGAATTTCCCTACCTGTTTGGTGGTGGCTCCGGTGAACGATCCCTTCTCATGCCCAAAGAGCTCGCTCTCGATGAGGTCTTCGGGAATGGCGGCGCAGTTGACTTGAACGAAGGGGGCGCGGGCTCGATTACTGTTGCCGTGGATCGCGCGCGCCACCAGCTCTTTTCCGGTCCCCGACTCGCCGGTGATGAGAACGGTCGCATTGGTGGGTGCCGAGCGGCGAATGGCCTCTCCGACTTTGTCCATGGCTTTGCTGGAACCGACCATCCGGTAACGGCGCTCGAAACGAAGCCGTAACCGGCCGACTTCTTCCTCCAGCTCCTTCCGCTCGGCGGCATTTCGCACCGCGAGCAGCACCCGCTCGGTCTCCAAAGGCTTTTCGATGAAATCGAACGCCCCGAGCCTGGTGGCTTGGACTGCCGTCTCGACGTTTCCGTGCCCGCTTATAATGATGACCTGGGTCGAAGGTGACTTCTCTTTGAGCTGCTCCAGGACTTCCAGCCCGTCGATCCCAGGCATCTTGATATCGAGGAAGATCAGATCGGGAGGATCTTGTTCGACGGCCTTGATTGCTTCGACCCCGGACGGAGCCTCGGTGACCTCGAAGCCCTCGTACTCGAGGGTCATGCGCATCGTTTTTCGGATGGGCTCCTCGTCGTCTACAACGAGTATTCGGGCCTTCACAACTTCCTACCTCTGAGCGCGGCCCCCACGGAAAGGGATGCCGAATACGGTTCGCCGGACGCGTGGCGTGAAATCAAACCGGACCTACTAGTCCAATCTGTCAAAACCTGTCAGGCCTGACAGGCCTGGCAGGCCGGTCTTCGGGCTGGTCAGTTCTTTCGGGGCGAACCTTCGCAATGAACGCGAAGTTTGCGCTCCGCACGACGTACAGCAGCAGCAGCTCTCCCGGACCGGCCTGCCCGATCGCTTCCCGGTAGCCACTCGGATCCGAAACGGCTCGGCGGTTGACCTCGGTGATGACGTCGCCGCGTTGTACCCCCTCGTCCGCGGCCGGGCTTAGGGGTTTGACCCGCGCCACCATCACCCCCTGGACGTCTTCCGGCAAGCCATATCGTTGTACCGCAGCGGGAGACAGCGGCTGCACGGTGAGGCCCAACTCGTCGACGGTGTCTGGTTCATCCCTCGTCGGTTCGGGCTCCGGTCTGGCTCCTGCCATGGCTCGCTCGTCCAGAGTGGCCCGGAGTTCTAACCGTTTGCCGTCGCGATAGACGGTAACCTCGACCGGAGTCTCCGGAGCCGAAGAGCTAATCGCTCTCACCAGATCCGCTCCAGTCAATACCGGTTCCCCGTTCACGGCCACGATCACGTCGTAACGCTTGAAGCCCCCCTTGTGTGCCGGGGAGTCCACGGTGACACGCGTGACGACCGCGCCACGCGCCTCGGGAAGCCCGAGCTGTTCTTGGTAGTCCTCATCCACGTCGTCGAGACTGACTCCCAGATAGCCACGCGACACGGCGCCGCGCTCTCTCAGTTGAGTCAAGATGTCTCTCGCGGTGTTGATAGGGATGGCGAAACCGATACCATGCCCTTGTTGGCTTACCGCGGTGTTGATCCCTACCACCTCACCTTGCGAGTTGAGTAACGGTCCACCCGAGTTTCCGAAATTAATGGCGGCATCGGTCTGAATGAAGTTATCGAAACTCGGATTCCAGAGCACCCGGCCTTTGTAGCTCACGACGCCAACGGTAACCGTATGATCATACATGCGCAGCGGATTCCCAATGGCGACAACCCACTCGCCTACGCGTAGAGCGTCGGAGTCGCCGAGAGGGATGGCAGGGTACTCTCCAGGCTCCTCCACTTTGAGAAGCGCCAAGTCAGTCTCCCGGTCACTCCCGATCACCTTCGCACGCAGGGTCCGCGAGTCGAAGAGCGATACATCGACGCGGTCAGCATCTTCGATGACATGATGATTGGTCAAGAGATAGCCTTCCTTATCGATGAAAAAACCCGAGCCGGAGCCTCGCCTCGGCAACTCCAACCCTTCGTGGGGATCGGTCTCACCGAACAAATCGAAGGGATTCCTGGATGAGTCGCCGCCTCTGAGCCCCATGGTGTCGGTGCCGGTGGCGACGATGTTCAAGACCGCGGGATTGACCTTCTCCACGACGTTGGCGAAGTCGACCAGACCGGAGAGTCCGGACGTTTTGGACTGGCCGGGGTCGGGAAACGAAGGCCGGTTGTCGGAAGAGGATCGGGCGGCGTTGGGAGCAATCGCCCCTGCCAAGATGAGGCCGAGCATGAAAGCGAAGGCGGCGGCAACGGCCGCGGCGATCAGAAGCTCTTGTTTTTTCATGAACAGGCGGAGTATAGCACTCAGCCCCTTGCCGCCCAAAACGCCTTTGGTTAGTGTGTTTTCTGGTTGATCGCGAGCTCGAGAACAGGTGGGTTTCCGGATTCCAGAAAAGACTCAATGGCATCGACGAACGCGGAGACATCGACACCCATGAAGCGTCCGTCGACTCGGCGCAGTCTTGCGACCCCCTTTGTTGCAAGTTTCCTAGCTCCTTCGTCCCGACCAGCACGATGTTGGACGAGAGCGGCGGCAATTTGGATGAGACCTTGAAGAAACGCCCCAACGGTATCGTTGCGGCCAGTGGCTTGCCAGAGCATCTCCCACTCGGCGTGGGCTTCCCACCAGTAACCGTAATTGAACAAGTCCACTCCGTAAAGATAAAGCTCACTCTCCCGCCAGCCTTCGGGATCGAAGGATTTCGGCGGGCATTCTGTTCTTCCATACATATGCCCCGCCGGATCGCGCTCCGGATGGGGCGTTTGGCCTGGTTGGTGTTGGTAGGGAGGGAACGCTCGTTCGGAATAGCGCCGAGCAGCGCGACGAGGCAATTTGACCACCCTCACCCCGGCCCTCTCCCTGAGGGAGAGGGAGTAACGGATGAAGAAACCAAAATTACCACCCTCACCCGCCGTCTGACCACCCTGTTAGGCGGGCAAACCACATTTTGACGGCTGGATCATTCTCCAAAGAGGGAGGGAGAGCCAAAGGAGGAGGCCACCAATTTACAGATTTCGCTCGATGACGTAGTCGGCCAAGGCGATGAGCGATTCCTTGTGGGCCGAGTCGGGCAGAGGAACGAGGGTCTGCTTCGCCTGCCTAGAATAGTTCTCCGCCACGCTTCGCGCCTTGTCGAGCGCCCGGTGCCGGTGCACCAGTTCCAAGACCTCTTTCCCACTCGCGTCGTCGACCGCCTTGTTGTCGATGACCGCTTGCACGATCGGTGTCGCTCGAGGCTCGGCCTGCAAGGCATAGAGAATCGGCAAGGTGACGTGCCCCTCCTTGAGGTCGGCCAGGACGGGTTTCCCTAGGACTTTTTCGTCGGCCATGAAATCCAACATGTCGTCGACGACTTGGAACGCCATTCCCAAGTTGAGCCCATATTCCGTCAGGATGCGCTCCTGCTCGTCTCCCGCCTCGGCGAGCACGGCCCCGATCCGGGAACACCCGCTGAACAGGTAGGCCGTCTTCAACCTGAGGATCTCGAGATGCTCTTCCTCGGTGATCTTCAGATCTCCTCCCCGATTCAATTCCAGGATCATGCCTTCGATCATTCTGAGCGTGACGTCGCAGATCACCTGCAGGATATTTAGGTTACCGAGCTCGATGGCCAGGCCCATCGAGCGTATATAGAGGTAGTCGCCCAGAAGTACGGTCACATCGTTCCCGAGCAGCGAGTTCACCGAAGTTTTCCCGCGTCGCAGCGTCGCCTCGTCGATGATGTCGTCGTGTATCAAGGTCGCGGTATGGATGAACTCCATGACCGCCGCGTAGTAATGACCCTTGCCGCCCCGGTAGCCACAGAGCTTGCCCGCGAGCAGCAACAGCGCAGGGCGGATCCGCTTGCCTCCGCTCTGATAGACGTAGCGGCTGCTCTGCTGGATTAACTCAACGTTGCTGTTGATGTTTTCTTCGATGAACTCGTCTACCTGCGTCAGCTCCTCTTGCACCTCCGCGAAGATGTCGTCGAGGTCAATCTGAGGCCAGGCGGGTCGGCTGGGTTCGGGAGCCTGCATGGGTCGTCCTAGCGGTAGTTCGTGAACTCCATGTGAATGTCCATGTCGGTATCACGTAGTAGTTGAATGATTTTCTGCAGATCGTCTCTATTTTTGCCAGTCACTCTCAACTGCTCGCCCTGAATCGAGGCTTGCACCTTGAGTTTGGTGCCCTTGACCACCTTCACGATCTCCCGTGCCTTCTCAATAGGGATGCCACTTTGGAGCTCGACGCGCTGCTTGACCGTCCCCCCGAGGGCAGACTCGATCTCACCGGGTTGAAGCGCCTTGAGAGAAACCTTCCGCTTGATCAGCTTCCCCTTCAAGACCTCCATCGCACTTTTCAATTTGTACTCATCGCTGGAGGTCAAAGCGAGATGGCCTTCCTCCAGCTGTATCTCCGTCTTAGACCCTTTGAAATCGAAACGGTTCTGGATCTCTTTGCCCGCCTGCAGGACGGCGTTTTTCACCTCCTGCAGGTCCACTTCGGAAACAACATCAAAAGAATGGTCAGGTGGCATAGGGCACCCATTATTACGGAAATCGCTCTGTCAATCAATTCAGCGGGCGATTCGAGGAGCGGGCAGACAGGGCGCAAGCAATTGAAGGCAAAGGGGGTTTAGCAGCGGAAGAAACCGCGAAAGTTAGCGTCAGTCGCAGCCTCGAGCTCATCGAGAGTGATTCCTTTGAGCTTCGCCAACGCGGCGGCCGTATCCTTTACGAAGGCAGGCTCGTTTCGTTTCCCTCGATGGGGCACCGGCGCGAGATAGGGCGAATCCGTCTCCACGAGGAGCTTGTCCATCGGGAGATCCTTAGCGACCTCGCGCAGGGACTCGGCGTTCTTGAAGGTCAGGATGCCGGAGAAGGAGATGAGGAAGCCCAGCTCGATCGCCGCCTTGGCGGTCGCGAGATCGGCCGTGAAAGAGTGCAGGATCCCGCCGACTTCACGGGCGTTTTCCTCCCTCAGGATGGCGACCAGGTCCTCCTCCGACTGCCGCTGATGGATGATGATCGGGAGACCCCGTTTTTTCGCGACCCGTATCTGCCGTCGAAAGACATCTCGCTGGGTCTCGGGTGGGGACAAATTGTAGTGGTAGTCCAAACCGATCTCTCCGATGGCCACTAATCGAGGACGTTGACTCAGCCTCTCGAGCGTCGTCTCACCATCGGGTCCGAACCCCTTGGCATCGTGGGGGTGACAACCTATCGCGGTCAGAAGCTCCGGATGCTCGTCTACGAGCTCGAAGGCTTTAGTGTACGTGGCCCCTTCATCCATGAGGCCCAAGGAGAGGATGGTGTCGATCCCCGCCGCTTTGGCCCGTCGTAAGACGCCGGCGCGATCGTGATCGAAGGCTTCCATCTCCAGGTGGGCATGTGAGTCAATCATTCTTTTCCTTCTTGCCCTCCATGTATTGCAGATAGCCCACACCGCCAAGATAGCGCCCCAAGTCTTCTGGGACTAGCGCGTCTTCCGGCGGCGGAGCGCCGGCCCGCAGGTGCTCTTGCTCCCGGAGCCAATGAAATATCTGTTGACGCCAAAATCCGGATAGGGCGCTTCGTTCGGAGGCTATGTTGACCTTTTCTCTTGGATCGCTCGAGCGATCGTAAAGCTCTTCTGCCCCGGTTCGACTGTCCCAGATAAACTTATCGCGGCGATCTTGAACCGAATAGCGCGGCTTGTTCCACAACGTCCGTGAGAAGGCCGGGCGTGGAGGAAGACTCTCCCCGAACAGAAGCGGTACGACGCTCCGACCCTGCATTTCCTCTACCGCAGGGCCCTCACCCAACCCGACCAACCCCAAGATAGTAGGCGCCAAATCAATGAGCTCCACGACTTGCGACACCTTGCGCGGCGCCACTCCCGGCACACGCATCATGAGCGGCACCCGTACACTTTCGTCGTAGAGCTGTGTGTTGTGACCGATGAAACGGTGCTCGAACAAAGCCTCGCCATGATCGGCGGTCAGAACGACAATCGTGCGCTCGGAAAGCCTGAGCAAGTCCAACTCCTCGAGAATCATTCCGACGAGATGATCCGCGAAGGCCATGTTTCCATCGTAGAGGGCCCGGATCCGTGAGAGCACTTGGGCCGGCACTTCCTGGCCGCGAGCCGCGGCGTCGTTGTAGACGTCCACGTCTTTCCACTCGCTGAGCCCTTTTGGAAAAAGGTCGCCGGGACCGAAGCGCGTATCGAACGGCGGCGGCGGATCATAAGGAAAGTGAGGCTCCCGAAAATGCACGTAGGCGAAAAAACGCCGCTCGGCGTTTTCCTGCAACCAGCTCGAAAAAGATTGCAGCACCGAATCCCCGTGTCCGGTGTAGTCGTCGCGCTCCCGCGCCAGCTGGAACTCCTCGTATCCGCGATCCAACCCGAAGGTCGACGATACGACCGCGTTTCCAGAGAAGCCTGCGGTGGTGAAGCCGGAGAGTGTCAGAAGACCCGGCAACGTCACCGCAGACGAAGGAAGCCGATCGGCGAAGGAAACGCTCTGGTGCCTTTCCGGATACTGCCCCGTTAGCACCGAGCCAATTGACGCGATCGTGTAAACCGCTTGGCTTACGGCGCTTTCGAAAACGACACTCTGCGCGGCGAGTCTCTCGATCTCGGGCGTCGTTGGCTTATCATAACCGTAGGCACTCATGCGACCCGCGCTCGCGCCGTCGAGGACGATCAGAAGGACATTGAGCTCTTCGGAGAGCTCGTCGGGGACTTGCGGGGGAGACGGAGCGAGGGACGCGTCGGCCGTATAAGTAAGGACCGGCCTCGCGAAGAGATCCGCCGACTCCGCCAGCAACGAAATCTCCACCCGTTCACCGCTCAAAGAATCGAGCGCCAGCTCGTGGCGGATAACTTCGCCTCTGGGAGCTGTCGCTTCTGCGAGTCCTTCTGTCTCGCTATGGCTATCCGCGGAGCGCACGTGAATACGAAGTCTCGCACCGGCGGGAGCCAAGAGGCGTTGAGGTTCGTGAGCCCCCACATCGACCGTGAGGCGGGCCTCCTCGGGAACTCGCAAGAAAAAAGAGAGTCGCCCCCCTGCCGGCAGGAAGACTCCGGGAGATTCCGAGTGAGGCTCGACCAAGGCGAAGGGGCCCGGCTTGCCCTCGACCGGCGGCGTCCCGAGTGGAGGCACATCGAAACGATAGAAGGCTACCGCGAGCTCACGGCGATCCCGACCATCCCCGCCGGTGTCCCTTGGAGAGCGTGCGTAACGAAATCGAATCTGGACCGTGTTCTCTCCCTCGACCAGAGCAAGCTCGAGAGGATAGCGGCCCCTACCCTCGCGTAGGTGGAGAGTGGGTAGCACCCGACCGTTGTGAGCGATCTCGAGAACCTGGGCCGGTGCACCCTCGAAGCGATGGGGCTGACATTCGATCCAGGCCAGGCGCTCGCCCGCGGCGTCGCTCTCGAAACGAAAGGACGCTTGGTCGCCGACCGCCCAACGAAACGCGTTGCCGTCCGGCGCCGTCTCCCCAAAGGACCACCCGTCGCCGAGAAGTGGAATCGCAGAGGGCACGCCGAACTCGACGAGGATCCCCTCCCAGTCCTTCGAAGCCACGGGCGTCTCGCTAGCGAGAGCGAGGGTCGCGCGGTTCCCGTCATTCCCAACGGGGGGATCCTGGCAAGCGAAGCAAGCCAACCATGCCGCGACCCAGACCGCGTGGCGTCCGGGCTGGTTCACGGCTTATCGGACCTTGCTTCCAGGAGGAACGCTTTCGTCGAAGGTCGCGAGAACGGGTTTCCCGTCGGGGGGTTGTGCCGCGAGGAGCATGCCGTCGGATTCGACGCCCCGGAGGCGGACCGGCTTGAGGTTGGCCACCACGATAATCGTGCGGCCCACGAGCGATTCCGGTTGGTAGACCTCGGCGATGCCGGCAACGAGTTGCCTCTTCTCGCTACCCAGATCCACGATGAGCTTCAAGAGTCGAGTCGCCCCGGGGATCGCCTCCGCTTCGAGCACCTTCGCTACGCGAAGATCTAAACGACCGAACTCGTCAATTGAGATCTTCTCCTGGGAGACCTTCTCCGGCGACGCAGAGTCATTCTCCGCAGCTTTGTTATCGTCACTCGTTTCCGTCATGAACTTGCCTCCGAGTCGTTACTTCTGAGCTCGCTTGCCCAAGTGGCGCCAGGCTGAAATTGCAGCGTGTTGCACTTCCTTGAGCGAAACACGCTTTCGCGCCGCGATGCGTCGGCAGTCTTCGAACTCGGGTGCAACGTTCAGAACGCGGCCGCCGCTCAAGCCCAGCTTGACCGCTACCTTCCCAAAGCGCGTCGATACTTGAACGACCTTGCGCTCGAGCACCTGTCTCTCGACCTCGTGGCACCTCAGACCCAAAGTCGTGCTCTCGGCAAAAAGGATCGCCACCATTTCTTGACGTAGAGACAACGGAGCGATGGCCGTTACGTTCACACCCGGCCGGCTCTTCTTCATCGTAGCCGGAGTCAGAAACACGTCGAGTGCGCCAGCCGCGAGCAGCCTTTCGAGGAGATAGCCGGCAAGCTCCGCGCTCATGTCGTCGATAGTGGCCTCCATGACGAGCACCGTCTGGTTGGCACCTCTCCTCTGTTCGGTTTCACCTAGGATGAGCCTTAGTGCATTGGGGCGTCCATCTCCAGGATCCTTCGTCCCCAATCCGTAGCCGATCTGTTTTACGGTCATCGCCGGCCAGGGACCGAATCGCCCGGCCAGCGACGTGACCAAAAGGGCCCCGGTGGGAGTGGTTCGCTCGAAGCTCGAGTCATCCGAAAAAACCGATGCGCCGCGGAGCAGCAGGGCCGTTGCCGGTGCCGGAACCGACATCCGTCCGTGCTCGATCACCAATTCTCCTCCGCCGACGTTTACCGGTGAGCTCTCCACCGTCTTGATGTCGAGGAGCTCCAGACCGATGAGCGTACCGACCACGTCGATGAGAGTATCGAGCGAACCGAGCTCGTGAAGATGGATCTTGTCTATCCGCTTGCCATGAACCCGCGCCTCGGCGGCGTAGATGCGACGGATGAGCTCCAGTCCACGCTCCTTGAGCTCCGACGAGAGCCGGCTCGCCTCGATGATCTCGGAGAATTCAGAGAAATGACGGTGCCCTTTGTCTCCTGGCGTCAGGACTTGGACGCGAGTGCCCCGAATTCCTTGCCGTGTCGCCTTGGACGCCTTCAGCTGAAACCGGCCCATCCGAAGCTTCTTGAGCTCCGCGGTCAACGTCGCGAGCGGCAGACCGAGATCGACGAGCGCACCGAGAGTCATGTCACCGCTCACTCCGGCCGAGCAATCGAAGTAGAGGATTCGCTCCGCCATGCGCTAAGTGTCTCGTCTCGGAAGTGATGTTAGCATCGAGAGCGTCGAGGCGCCCGGATCGCAAGGCGCGGCGAGGGCGACATACCTGGTGTATTCAACCGAGCCGCAACGCAGGGAGGCGGGATGCATCGGCGCACGAATGCAACATGACCTCCGGGACGGGACACTAGAGGATTCCTTTCTCTTTGAGACTCGTGTAACGGCCCTGTCCAAGAATCATATGGTCGAGAACTTCGATACCCATGATGCTGCCCGCCTTCTTGAGTCTTCGGGTCAGCTCGAGATCTTCCCGGGAGGGCGTGGGATCACCGGAGGGATGATTGTGAAACAGAATCAAACCCGCGGCCTGAAGTGACACCGCCTCCCTGAAGACCTCGCGGGGGTGGACGAGGCTGCCGTTCAAGCTTCCACGAGAGATGACTGTGAGACGCTTCAAGCGGTTGCGCGTATCCAGTACCAGCACCCCGAACTCTTCCACCGGCTTCGCGCCGAATCGGGGCAAGAGATACCTCCCCGCGTCGTCTGGAGTCCGGAAGACAGGACGGCGCTCGGGCGGTTCGGCGACGGCGCGCCTTCCCAACTCGAGCGCCGCCATTAGACGAGCCGTGCGCGCCGATTTGAGTCCTCTCAATCTCGCTAAGCTGTCCGGGGTCGATCGGGCAAGCCCTTCCAGTCCGCCGGCAGAAGTCAATATCTGGTTGGCAAGCTCGAGCGCGGAGAGACTTCGAGTGCCGGTCCCCAGAACCACGGCCACGAGCTCATTGGTCCCGAGCACTTCAGCGCCCCGTGCGAGGAGCTTTTCCCGCGGGCGATCTTCGGGAGCCAGGCCATTCATAATCAATCCTTCTATAACGATGTCAGGCGATCCCCGCCGCTTGCATGAGCTCCGGGAGACGAACCGCCGAGGGACCCAGCAGGGTCACATCGGCCATCGAGCTGATGGGTGTTTCTTCCATGTTGACTTCGATCACCAAGGCGCCGGCTTGCTTCGCCAACACCGGCAAGGAGGCCGCGGGATGGACCAAGGCCGAGGTCCCAACGACCAGTACCGCGTCACTGCTGGACATCGCGCTCACCGATCGACTGAGAGGCTCTTGAGGCAACATTTCTCCAAACCAAACCACGTCGGGCCGGAGCAAGCTGCCACAGGTACATCGCGGAGGGATCTCGGGCAAGGGCACCCGGAAATCCTCAGCGTTGTGCGAGCAGCTCGTGCAACGAAGCCGCCAAACGTTGCCGTGAAGCTCCTGCACGTTGCGGCTTCCCGCGGCACGGTGCAGCCCGTCGACGTTCTGGGTCACGAGCGTGAACTCGTTCACGCTTTGCTCGAGTCTTACCAAGGCGTCGTGCCCGGCGTTCGGTTTGCAGACCGCCAACTTTTGTCGCCTCCAGTCATACCACTCCCAACTCATCTTGGGATCGCGCGCGAAGGCCTCCGGCGTGGCCAATTCCTCCGGCCGATGTGTCTTCCATAGCCCCTGGGGCCCTCTAAAGGTCGGCACGCCGCTTTCGGCCGATACGCCGGCACCGGTCAATACGCTGACCCGCTCGGCGTCGGCGAGTTTCTTCGCCAATTCCCGGACGCCTTGCTCATCGTGTTGCACCGTCAGAGTTTATTCCACCGCCCCCGTCGAGGCAACGGAACTCTCCTAATAAGGACGAAAAACAAGCCTCACCTCCGCCTTAGAGCTGCGCTTCTGGCGCAATGAGCTGGAGTTAGCAAGGATCTCGCCTGGACAAGATTCTTTCCTCGGAGCTAAAACCGGAGATGCAGCGATTTCTCTCTATCGGTGCCTGGAACAAGAAAGGAGACATATCTCAAGAAAAATCGTCTCTATTCAGTGGCTGCGGACTCTTTTTTGAGTTGGTGCCAAGCGTGGTCCATTTGACATCATGATGACATCACTATAACATCACGATATGGTTCGCACTCAGATTTACTTGGCGAAATCACAGCACCGTGCCCTGCGCCGTGCTGCAGCCCGCGAAGGAGTCAGCATGACGGAGCTTTTACGCCGGATGATCGACCGGGACTTGCTGAGCAAACCCGGAAAGCCGGAATTCACGAAAGAAGCCGTCATTTCCTTCATTGGATTAGGAGAAAGCGGCCGCACCGATACTTCCGAGCGGCACGACGACGCACTCGACGAAGCCTTCCGATGAGAAAGCTCTTCGTGGACACCGGTGCTTTCTACGCGATGGCGGACCGCTCCGATCGTCATCACCGGGAAGCGGCGAGGACCTTCCAAAGCCGGGCGGGCGAAGACGAGCTCACTACCACGGACCACGTGTTTGTGGAGGCTTGGTTCTTGATCCGCGCGCGACTCGGCCGCCCGGCGGCGATGGGATTCTGGGACGCCATCGAAACGGGCTTGGTGACGATATTGGGTGTAACGGCGCGGGACTTATTGCGAGGCCACTGGATTGCACGTGAATGGGCCGATCAAGACTTCAGCATCGTCGACTGCACGAGCTTTGCGATCATGGAGCGTTTGGGCATCGACCAAGCCTTTGCATTCGATGTTCACTTTCGCGTGGTTCGGTTGGGATCCCGGCGCACCCACGCTCTGACGATCCTGCCCGGTTGAGATGGAATGCTGACAGTCTCCTCCAGACGAGATGGTCCGTCGTCTACCTTGAGGTTTTATCGGGCGTTTTAGCTCACCAGGTTCTGGCGCGCGCCACCAAAACTTAAAGCGGTAAATCAGAAGCCGGCGCTCCTAGAACTGGAGCTGCAGCGACTCCTCGAGCTCCTTTTCTGCGTGATCCTGCCCGTCGAAACCCAGTAGGCGCCGGGTTCCCCCCACCATCGTTTCGAGATGCACTGGGCGTGTCCACACCTTGTGGATGTTGCTCAGAACGTCTTGGGCGTAGTCGAGGCGCAAGTCGATGCCCTCGTGCCGATGGTAGAGAAATAGCTCTCCGCGATTTTCGTAGTTGGAGTCCACCACGTAGATGAAGGGATCGCCCATATTGGTCAGCTGAAAAAGTAGCTTCTCCTTCACCTTCTGGTAATCACGGTCCAGGATCACATAGCGGCCGGTGGAGGAGTCATACCCGTAGTTGAACAGGCGATGCTCTTCACAGAACTCGGGAGTGAGAAACGTATCGATGAAAGAGATATCGTTGTAGATCTTCCGGACTTCGAATATTTTCTTCCTGCCGCCGCCGAGAGATGAGTCCCACTTTCGTTTAGCCTCGACGTCCGAGCACTCTTCATAATCTTTCCCGAATTTCCCTTTGTTCCATCGCTCTTCGATATCGCGAAATAGCTCGAGACCGAGCTTATACGGATTAATCACTCCGGGCCGTGTGCCTAGCGTCCCGGAATGATGATCGGCGTAGTCGATGACCTCGGAATCAGTTAGCTGGCGCTCGGTCATGATCTTCGAGTGCCAGTAGCTGGCCCAACCTTCGTTCATGATCTTGGTCATCCCCTGAGGCGCGAAGTAGTAGCTTTCGGCGCGCACGATCGCGAGAAGATCCTGCTGCCAATCTTCCAGGGGTGCGTTCTCGATGAGGAAGAGCAAGATATCCCTCTCGGGGGACTCCGGATTGCGGCGTTTCCGCATCCGCTCGGCCTCGATTTGGTTCTTTTGTTGCTCCAGGAACTCCGCCGGGTTGATGTACTGATCCATGTACTCCTTGCTGCGGAGCTTAGGTACCGCGACTCGGTCTCCGGGAACGAACTCCTCTTGCGTCTCTTTCTCGCGGCGACGGATGTAGGGGGAGTGCTGATCGATGAGATTCTCCAGTGAGAGTATCGAGTCGAGGAACTCCTCGACCACCTCGTACCCGAACCGGTCGATATAGCGGCGGACCCGCGTCGCATGGTTTGCCATTCGGTCGATCATCTTACGGTTGGTGTGGCTGAACCACAGATTGTTCTTGAAGAAATCGCAGTGGCCGTATACGTGAGCGATGACCAGCTTTTGATCGGTCTCGCTGTTGCTCTTCATCAAGTAGGCGTAACAAGGATCGTTGTTGATCACGAGCTCGTAAATCTTGGATAGACCGTACGTATAGCCTTTGGCGAGCTTTTCGTACTCCATTCCGAAGCGCCAGTGCGGATATCGGGTGGGGAAGCCGAGATAGGCGGCGACCTCGTTCAGCTGGTCGTAGTCGACGAGCTCAAAGATAGTGTCGAAGAAATCGAGGCCATAGTTCTTGGCGTCTTCGTGGACTGACTGCCTGATGGCTTCGAGATTCGGTGGTAGATTCATCTTGGCTCGCGCTTCCTAACGTCCTTTGCCGAGGAAGGCCTTGATGGAGTTGAAAATGTGCTCCCGACCTTCAATACGGGAAAGTCCCAGATTATCGGTGCCTTCGAACCGGTCGGCTAGCATATCGAGAAACTTCCCGCTCCCATACCGACCCTCGACCTGTCCGTAGCAAAACAGATTCGCTCGCGGGAGGATGCGGTTGGTTATCAGGTCGACGCACAATTCATCGTCCCCGTCGGAGAGGTTGTCACCGTCCGAAAAGTGAAAGAGGTAGACATTCCAATCGTCGAACGGAAAATGTTTTTGCATCATGTTGGCTGCCAGCTGGTAGGCGGAAGAGATTCGTGTGCCGCCCGACTCCCGCAAATGGTAGAAGACATCGGCATCGACTTCCTTGGCCTCCGTATCGTGAACAATGTACCGGCTTTCGATCCCTCGATACTGTGAGCGCAGCCACGTGTCGATCCAGAAGGATTCGATGCGCACGATCTCCTTCTGCTCGTCTTCCATCGACCCAGACACGTCCATCATATAGATGATCACCGCATTCGCTGTGGGTCCGGGCACTTTCTTGCGAGCCCGATAACGGAAATCTTCCCGGATGGGAACGATGACCGGCCGTTCCGGCGAGTAAGTTCCGGATGCGATCTGGCGTTTGAGGGCCTGCTTGTAAGTTCGTTTGAAGTGGCGCAGCGATTCGGGTCCCACCCGGTTGATGCCGACGTAGCGGTCTTCCTCTTGGATGATGTTCTTCTTGCCCCGAGGTTCGATGCGGGGAAGCTCTAATTCCTCGCCCAGGATCGTGGCCAATTCGGAAAGCTGAACGTCCACCTCGAGCAGATGCTCGCCAGGCATATCACCGGCCCCTTGGGCCCCCTCGCCGGGTGCCGCCCCAATCGGCGTGCCTGCCTCGCCCTCTCCCTGCCCCACACCGCCGGTGCTGCGGGGGTCGTAACGAAACGTGGGAATCTCGACTTGGGGAACGGGGATAGAAACGAAGTCCTTGCCGCGGCGGCCGATGAACTCCCCGCGGGTGATGTACTTTTTCAGATTGCGGCGGATGGCGCCACGGACGATCTGCTTAAAGCGGTTTTGGTCGCGCTCGATGCTGAGGACCATTACAAGAGTGCCCTACTCTTTCAAATCCCCCCGGGCGAAGATGCTGGCGACGAAGTTCAGAACGTCGGTGGAGCAGACTTGGCAGTAACCGAAATTCTTGATGAGTCTGCCCTTCACAACGTCAATCTTCTCCTGGGTAGCGTCATCGACGACGCTGGAAACGAGGCTAGTGAGCTTGATCGAGTCTTTCTGATCCTCGAACAACTTCAACTCCAGCGCCTTGTACAAACGCTCGTTGGTGGTGTAGTCGAATTGCTTACCCTCGATGGCTAGCGCCCCGATGTAGTTCATGATCTCCCGACGAAAATCGTCCTTTCTCGTGTCGGCGATGCCAATCTTTTCTTCAATAGCACGCATGAGGCGTTCATCCGGCTCTTCGTCCTGACCGGTGTACTTGTTGCGCACTTTCTCTTTCTGCGTATAGGCCTTGATGTTGTCGATGTAGTTGGCGCAGAGCTTACGGATCGCCTCCTCGTCGGCGATGATCGCTCGTTGCACCTCGTTCTTGACGATGTCCTCGTACTCTTGCTTCACCACCGACAGGAGCTCTTTGTACCGCTTCTTCACTTCCTCGGCGGTGATGAGGCTGTGATGCTGGAGCCCTGATTCCAGCTCATTCAACACCATGAATGGGTTGACGCAGGTACCGGCCTGATCGGACACCAGGGCGTTCGAGATCTTGTCCTGCACGTAGCGGGGCGAAATACCATCCATCCCTTCGCGGGCGGATTCCTTCTTGAGCTCTTTGATGTTGTCTTCCGTGAAGCCAGGAAGGCTCCTGCCGTCGTAGAGCTTGAGCTTCTGGATGAGAGTCAACCCTGCCTTCTTCGGGTCTTCGAGCCGGGTGAGCGCCGCCCACATCGCGGCCATCTCGACGGTGTGAGGAGCGATGTGCTTTCCTCGGATCTTTCCGGCGTTGTAGTCCTTCTCGTAGACTTTGATTTCGTCCGAAAGCCGCGTGATGTAGGGAAGATCGATTTTGACGGTGCGATCGCGAAGCGCCTCCATAAACTCGTTGTTCTGGAGCTTGCGATACTCCGGCTCGTTGGTGTGCCCGATGATGACTTCATCGATATCGGTCTGTGGAAATTTCTTCGGCTTGATCTTGTGCTCCTGGGAAGCTCCCAGCAATTCATAGAGAAAGGCGACATCCAACTTCAACACTTCGATGAACTCAATGATTCCCCGGTTGGCGATGTTGAACTCCCCGTCGAAGTTGAAGGCACGCGGATCGCTATCCGAGCCGTACTCGGCGATGCGCCGGTAGTTGATGTCGCCCGTCAGCTCGGTAGAGTCTTGGTTTTTCTCGTCCTTGGGCTGGAAAGTCCCGATGCCTATCCGATCCTTCTCGGAAAGAGTGAGCCGGTTCACTCTCACATGCTCCATGAGTTTCATCCACTCGCCATCGTACTTGAGAAGGAGCTCGCGGTAGACCTGCCGGCAGGCGGGGCACAGTTCGCCCTGAATGCTGACCCGATCCTCTTCTTTCTTCCCAGCGTTCAGTTTCTCCAGAACCGCTGAACGGGACGCGTAGGGGACAAAGTGAAGCGGATCCTCGTTCATCGGGCAGGCCATCTCGTCGCCGCTGTGAGCATGCTCGGGCAATGCCTCTGCCAATCCGACCCACCCAAATGTATACAGCGCACCCTCCGGAGTCTTCGAGTATTCTTCGAGCCCCTTCTTGAGAAGGCGCACCACCGTGCTCTTGGCGCTTCCTACCGGTCCGTGCAACAACAAGACGCGTCGTTCCGTCCCGTAATTCTGCGCCGCTGCCTTGAACACGTTGACCATGTGCATGAGCGCATGGTCGAGTCCGTAGATCGCGTCCATTCCGTTGAACGGCCGATCGTCGAAGAAGGCATATTTGGAATAGGTTTTTTTGTTCTCGGTGTACTTGGTCACACCGTGGGAAACGATCATGTCGTAGACGCGCTGGTACGCGGTGCGGGCGACCTTGGGGTTATCCGAGACGATCTGGAGATAATCTTCGAAACTACCTTCCCAGTGTTGTTCACGGAATTGCTTCTGGTCCTGAAGCCCGTGGATAATAGACACTATCTCCTGACTGAAACTCATGAGGCTGTGACCTCCATGTTCAGATCGAAGTGGTCCGTCTCTACTGTTGAAAGGTTGCTTAGTATCTATGATAGGAACGCAGAGCGGGATTGTCAATTGAAACCAAGGGGATACGGCCGGCGTGGGGAGCGGGCGAATAAAGCCAACCGGCGCGGCTGAGGAATGCGCCGTCAGCCCACGCGAGAGCTAGAACTGATTGTCGCTGCTAGTGTCCTGTCTCAGTAGTTCGTTGCACAAAGCTCGAGGCCATTTTGTGTGCTGGCGAGGCGTGCCGACGAAGTCATATCTGGATATTTCCCGCCTTCCGCAGCGAGCCTGCCGAGCGGAGGGCTAGGCCGAAGGCCGAACTGCAATGAATGCCGCAACGAAGCCAGCGCGCAAAAGGGGCCGAGATTTATATGACGAACTACTCGGACGGGGCACTAGGTCGAGGGTGGCTCTCGGGCGCGACGTACCAATTGAAGTCGCAGGAAGGAACGATAGTCCCCTCCTCGGCGACGTGCTCGATCAATAGGTTTCTGACTTCTTCTGAGGAGCGCCACAGGATTTCCGCGTCGGTGAGCATTTTGTAGCCCCCGCCGCCTGCCGCACGATAGTTCGTCGTCACCAACGTGAACTCTTGCTCGGGATCCATCTTCCTTCCTTGGTAACTGAGCTCTCGAATCCGATCGCCCACCGGCCGCGTGGGATCGATTCGATAATCGGCGCCTGCCAACATGTCGAAGTTGTATGCACGCACGAGAGGATCGAGCTCGATCACGAGTCGCCCGGTCTCGGCGTCGAGCACGGCGTGTTCGTAGTATCGGGCCGAGTGCTCGAGAGCTTCTTTCACGTCACGTCCCTTCACTTTCAGAACCACGAGGGTGTTGTCGTATGGATAGAAGGACAGAAGCTGCTGTACGGTTACCGGTCCTGCCGGGATTCCTTCGAAACGATAGGGTAAAAGAGCGGCCAGAGATAATTGCGCTCCACTTTCCTCGAGCATGACTCTCTGGAGAAGATCCATGAGCGCCGTATCTCGAAAACGTGCTCGCTCGGCGCCGAGCGGCTCGAGCGCCTCGCCGAGGACACTACTGATATAGGCCATCGTCCTCTCGTGATAGGGCCGACCGAGCTCTAGCACTTTTTCGTCGGACTCGAAGTCCGATGCCGATAGGAGCTCTCCATCCCAGCGGCTCAGCCGCAACTTTCCGGAAGAATCTTTCTCGAAATGCAGATCGACGCGGCACAAAGAATCTCCCCAACGGCCCGGCTCACAGAGGATCACTCCGTTCAACTCTTGCGGAGGGACCTTCTGGTGGGCGTGGCCCATGAGAATGACGTCGATCCCCGGCACTTCTTTCGTCAACCGATAGACTTGGTTCTCATACTCCGACTTGTTGGATTCACCACTCTCGAGGTCGCGCTCGAGCGCTTGATGGGTCACGACCACGACAGTATCGACCCCTTCCTTCTCGAGGAGTATCGGTACGTATTGCTTCGCAGCCTCCACCGTGTCCACGAACTCGAGGCCGGCATAGTTCTCGGGCGTCTCCCACGTCGGGACGGCGCGCGTTGTGAGGCCCAGGATCCCCACCTTGACGCCGTTCAATTCTTTCACGAGATAGGGCTCGAAGAGCGTCCCTCCCTCTTCGGTCACGACGTTGGCCGAGAGCCAAGGGAAAGACGCGTCGTTCCTTGCGCGCTGGAGAACTTCGAGACCAAAGTTGAATTCATGATTACCGACCGCCATTGCGTCGAATCCGACCCGGTTCATGGCCAGCATGGTCGGCTCGTGTGGACCGGGGTGCTTCCGTTGATGAACGTAGGCGAGGGCCGATCCTTGGATCGTGTCTCCGGCGTCGAGCAAGAGCACCGGTCGTCCTTCCGAGCGGACGGACTCGACCATCGTGGCAACTCTCGCCACCCCGATATCGGCATCTCGGTTTCGGAAGTAGTCGAAGGGGTAGATGTATCCATGCAGATCGGACGTCTGAAGCAAGGTGATCTGCTGAGCGTGGAGTGGGAGGGCGAGGAGGTGAAGGGCAGCGACAGCGGTGGCAGTTCGCATCATCTTCATTAGTAACCTCGCTTAACTGGTACTATACATCGATGCCGATGACCGGGCCTCTGGTGGAACGCCAAAATACGGAGCTGCCAACGGTCAAAGTGGCCAGGCGTCCATGAAATATCGTCGGCTTGGAAGAACCAACCTCCAGATCTCCGAGGTCGGTTTCGGCGCCTGGGCCATTGGCGGCCCCGTCGACATTGCCGGGAAGCCTTTCGGCTGGGGTCCGGCGGACGAAACGCAAACGACCACCGCCATCCGGCGGGCGCTCGATCTGGGAGTCAATTTTTTCGACACTGCTGACGTTTACGGTCTCGGCCGCAGCGAAGAAATCCTGGGACGCGTCCTCAAGGGCCGAGACGTCATCATCGCCACCAAAGCTGGCAACATCCGCACCGAGTCCGGGCAGACCGGCAAAGACTTCAGCAAGGACTATCTGCTCGAAGCGGTAGAAGGAAGCTTGAAGCGGCTTCGACGGGAGACTCTCGACCTCTTCCAGCTCCACAATCCTTCCGAAGAGGAACTACGGCGGGGAGATTGTCTCGAAGCGTTGGAGCAGATTCGCCAAACGGGGAAGGTTCGCCACACCGGCGTCTCCATCAACAACCCCGAAGAAGGGCTCGCAGTGCTCAACGGTCCCCTTCCAGTGGATAGCCTTCAGCTTGTTTACAACTTGCTCAAGACCCGGATGGCGGAACGCGTGCTACCGCTGGCCCTCGAAGAGGACGTGGGGGTCATTGCGCGGGTGCCTTTTCAATACGGCCTGCTAACCGGGAAATTCGAGCGTGACGTCAGCTTTCGAAAAGACGACCATCGAAGCTGGACCCTCGCTCCAGAGCTCATCGAGAAAGGCGTCGACTTGCTGGAAGCGCTTTCCCCCCACCTCGAGCAACATAGCCTGTCGGCGGCCCAGTACGCGCTGAAATTCGTCCTCGCCCATCCGGCCGTGTCACTCACCATTCCCGGGGCACGAACACCGGATCAAGTCGAGTCGAACGTGTCGGCCTCCGATGGCGCTCCCCTGCCGCCCTCTCTGCTACGCGCCACCGCAGAAGCGCAGCGGCTCGAAGCACCTAGCTGAAGCAACAGTTTGCACGCGCCGTCTGAATTGGGCTAGTGTCGTCCCAGCTTCCTTGCCCAGACTTCCTAAAACTCGGTAGTCATATGTCCGAAAACGACGCCCCAAAGGAGTTGGCCGCGAAGGAAGCCTTCGCCCTATCGCTGCTCGTGATCGTAGTGGGGGGTCTCCTCTTTGCCGCGTTCTCATTCATTACTTTTGGAGTGCCCCTACTGGTCGTTGCCATCGCGGGCATCCTTTGGATGTACGTCGGCATCATGAAGTGGGTCGACCGCACACTGACGAAACGGACCGCCTCTCGGGGGACTCCTGCTGACGGGGCCGAGGGGGGCGGCGACTCTCGGTGAGCCTCAAAGATATTCTTGCCGGGCGGCCTAAGATCATCGCCCGGACCCGAACCGGCAAATGCTTCAAGGGCTACCTTCGGGACGGCCGATTCTTATCCCGTGGTCGGCTGCGCATGACCACCCTCGAAGGCGAAGAGCTGCCGGTGGATCTTAGTCAACTGAAGGGTGTGTTCTTCGTGCGCGATTTCAAGGGCAACGAGAACTACCTGGAGACTAAGGTCTTGATGGCTGATCCCGAACAGCTCGGCCTGAGGGTACGACTGCGGTTCGAAGACAACGAGACGATGGAAGGTATCGCCGAGAACCAGCTAGAGCTACTCGAGTCGGCCGGTTTTTTCTTTTGGCCCGCCGATCCGGAGGCCAACAACAGCTTGATCTTCGTGGTCACGTCGGCCTTGTTGGGTTTCCGCGTCCTCAGCGTCAAGGGTTGAGGGACGCCTGCCTAACTCGATCGTGGCAACGTGTTATTCTGGCGCCCTTCAGTAACCTCCTCCTTCATTAGTAAGGACCCGAACAGGAGAGCAAAGGAGAGAAATTGTGAAAGAACCGAAAGTGATACGTCTTCAGCCGGACGGCCCCATGAAGGAAGTGCTCGAAGGCTCGGCGTCGATGAAGCACGTCTTGCTCGACAAGATGAGCATTGCGCTCTTCAAGGTCCCCAAAGGCAAAGGCAGCCAGATTCCCGAACATTTCCACCGACACGCGGAAGAGATTGGGATCCAGTTGAAAGGAACGGCGAAGGTCTTCGCAGGCGGCGAGGAGTACGTGGTCAAGGAGGGAGAGGCCATCATTATTCCGGCGGGTGTCGAGCATACGGGGGTTTTCAGTGATGATGAGGAGTGCTGGCTCCTCGCGATCGCAAGCCCGCCGCGCACCGACTACGGCCCGCCCAACTGGTAAGTCGGACTCAGTTCAGCAAGGATCGATACTCTTCTCGCTTGGAATCGAGTCCCTTAGCGTTAGTCGAGAGTGAGACGACAACGAAGACGGCCAACGAGACCAGGAACGCCCATGACGCCGCGCCGAGTGGCGTCGGAAAGAGCCTGCCCCAAGGAGAGAACTCCTTGACCAGCAGAACGAAAAGTCCGAGGAATAGCGACCAAAAGGCCGCCACCGCGCTCGACCTCTTCCAGTAAAACATCCCCAAAACGCTGGGGACGAAGATTACGTTGACACCGATACCCAACATTATTAATGACAGGACCGACCGCCACTCGAGCAAGAGGCTCCAGGAGTAGATGCCTAGAAGGAGCGCCACCGTTGCCAGCCGTGCGAACCGGAGATCCGAGCCCGCTTCTGTTTTTCGGGGAAAGAGCGGCCTCAGGTCCACGGAAATGATCGAGCCGGCGGTCAACATCTGGCTGTCCACGGTCGACATACCGCCTGCAAAGGCAGCCACCAATACGAACGCGCCAAAGACCGGCGCGTGTCGATTGAAAATGGCGCCGAGCACGCTATCTCCATCGGCTAATCCATCGGGGAAGATCGTAATGCCCGCCGTGCCAATGACCCAGGCCACGAAGAAAAGAACGAGGTAGATGACAGGAAGCACCACGACGATTCTCGCTACCGACAGCGCCGACCTGGCCATGTACATACGCTGCCAGACGTAGGGGAGAAACGGAAGGCCGAGGGCGATGATTAGGTACTCGTAGTAACCGATCCCGACGCTTACGAACCCCGCCTTCTCCGGAGCGCGCGCCACGAGATTCTCCATGAGCACATCCCAACCCCCCGCCCAGTGAACTACGAGGAACCCGGATACCAAGAGGAACGTCCCGAGAATCGTGCCCTGCACCACGTCGGTCCAAATGACGGCACGGGCACCACCGAAGTAGACGTAGAGTCCGATCGCCAAACAGGCCAAGGACACGCCGACGGAATACGGTATGGCTCCACCGGTCAGAGCTTCGAACGTTTTGCCCACCGCCACCATCTGAGCAGCGGCGTGGGGGATCATGCTGAGCAAGCCGGCGACGGCGGTGACGATCAACACCCTCTTGCTCCCGTAGAAATCTTCGAGCAGTTGTGCGGGCGTTACGAACCGCTTAACCTTTCCGAGCTTCCAGAATTTGTCGACGACGAGCATCATTATTACTGGAACCAAAATGAAGAAAAATACCCAGAAATAACCGCTTCCCATGGTGAAGAACGCAGACGGCGAGGAAACGATCGTGCCCGTCGAGAACAAGCTCGCCATCGTGGTGAACACGAGCGCCAGCATCGGCACCTCGCGCTTCGATAGGAAGTAGTCCTCGGTATCGGTCCCCGAGCGTCGGTAGGCGAAGAGCCCTATGAGCCTCAAGAACGCCAGATAAACGACGAGAATGAGGATGGTGAAAGACGTGATGCTCATCGAGGCCCCTCGGGCCTATCGAGACTGTCGAGCCTGTCGAGATTGACAGCGCGATTCTTGTACCAGAAAAGGTAGATGAAGAGGATTCCGGCGACCATCGCAACCGAAGCGAACAGAATCCCCAGCAGGGGGGCCGGGATCCCCCAGAGCGCCCACCCGTTGAGCCCGCTTAGATCGACGACGTTGAGGGGTATCAGGAGCTGGAGCAGAAAGCCGACCCCAACGAGAGTCCATCCCAGTCTCGTCATACCGGAAGTCTAATAGCGGGGGGTGGTCGCCGGCGTCAAAGAATCACTCGCTCGCTTCCCACTCTCCGCGTCACGTGCTCTCGATCCAGCCACTCCAAGAGTGGAATGGCGTGCTTTCGAGTGACGCCGGCCAGATCCTTGAAGAAGGCGACGTCGATCTTGGGTCTCTTTTCTTTCTGCTGCCGCACAGATTGCTTCAACTCGTCGAGGGCATCGCGATGAAACACCATGCCTTCGGTCAACTTGACCAGAGTTCCCTCCTGGATGAGCAGGCGCTCGATACGCTGCAGAAGTTTCAGATCGCGGCGGTTCTTGGTGGCGATCTCGGCCAGCGCGGCCGGTTGATAGCGGGCCTTCAGAAACGTCTCGCCGAGAAACGAGCGGGCGTCCGCTTCCTCCGATGACAGCTCGATACGGTGGTCGCTCGTTGCCACCCAATCCTTGACGGTCCGGAGCCTTCCGTCTTGGACCAGACGACCGAGCGACCATTCGAATATCTCCAATGGTGCGCGGGCGGTCGCCTTTTCTCGGAGCTCGCCGCGAGGCATGCCCTCGCGCAGTGGGTTCGCCGTTTGAAACGACTTCAGCTCCAGCAGTATTTGCTCCGAGACTTGCTCAGCCGTCTCCGGTGCTAGGAGCAACAGCGGTTTCTCCGAGATCCGAAAGACACGTTCGTTCGAAAGCAGAACCTCGACGAGCTTCGCGAGGGTGGCGCCGTCGATACCGAGCCGTCGCGCCAACTCGGAACCCTCGAGACCGCCGAGACCCGCCTCGGCTACAAACGATGCGGCGGTTTCGACTCGATCGCCCGACCGCAGCGCGGCGAGTCGTTCTACCACTTCGCGGCTGGTCACAGAGTGCTTCGGAGGAGACGGGTCGAGAACTCTACCTCCCCCCAACGTCTCGAGGGGTGAGTAGCGTCGAATGATGAATCGATCCGAAGCGGTGGCGACCACTGGCGTCTCGAGACGGAATTGAACGAGTCCGCGCATCCCTGGAGCGACGGCACCTTGGTTCCCCAAGACCCTGACCCGGGCGACGGCGACGGCGGTCCCGATGTGGAGATGTACCCGCGCTAGATCTTTGATGGGGGTCGGAGACGATACCAAGACCTCGAGCTCCGCATCCAGCATCATGCTGGGGAGCAGGGTGCTCGAACGCGCTAAGGTGTCCCCTCGAACAACCTCACTCATCTCGATGCCCTGTAGATTGACGGCGGTTCGTTGACCGGCGAGCGCGCGTTCTACGGCTTCACCGTGAACCTGCAACCCGCGCACGCGAGCCTTGGCACCACGGGGCAAAACTTCCACTTCCTCATCCACCGCGATGGTGCCCGACGTCAACGTCCCGGTAACGACCGCCCCGAATCCCTTCATCGTGAAGACCCTATCCACCGGTAGACGGAAGAGACCGTCGCTGGGTCGGGCGTCGACTCCGGCGGCGATGTCCAACAAGATCCGTTTCAGCTCGTCGACGCCCTCACCGGTTTTCGAAGAGACGTAAACCGTCTGGGCTCCCTCGAGGAAGCTACCCTTGGTCAGCTCACTCACCTCCATCGCCGCAATCTCCCGAAGCTCCGGTTCAACCAAGTCCGCCTTGGTAATCACCACCACGCCCTGTTTCACACGTAGGAGACGGCAAATCTCGAAGTGCTCGCGAGTCTGAGGCATTACCGACTCGTCGGCCGCCACGATGAGCATCACCATGTCGATGCCCCCGGCGCCCGCCAACATGTTTTTCACGAATCGCTCATGCCCCGGAACATCGACGAACCCCAGGGTAAGCCGCTCGGGGTAGGTCAAGAACGCGAACCCCAAGTCGATAGTGATTCCCCTTTCCTTTTCCTCCTTCAGCCGATCGGGATCGGTGCCGGTGAGAGCGCGTACCAAGGCGCTCTTCCCGTGATCGATGTGTCCGGCTGTACCGACGATGACATGCTTCATGGCGAGTCCCCGATATGATAGCCGACCGGAAGAAGCGGTAAAACCGTGTGCTATCATGGAATCACAAAGAGGTGTTCATGACCCGATCCAATCTCCTGTTCGTGCTTCTGTTCGCTTTCTCCACTTCCGCGGCTGCGACAACCGGCGCGGGAACCGTTCAAAACACCAGCAGCGAAAAAGAAGAATCGGAAGAGAGCACGATCCTTAGAGAGCTCCTCGAGATTCGCAAGGAGATCGAAACCTTGCGGAGAGAAATAGGAGATTTGCGGAGCAAGGTAGGCGATATCCACCGGGTTGCGGTGCGCCCGGCCCCGACCGCCCCACCGCCGCCGGAAAAGGTTAGCCTGGACGAGAGCCGCGCCCTCGGGAGTGCGGACGCGCAGATCGCGATCGTGGAGTTCTCCGATTACCAGTGTCCCTATTGCGCGCGTTTCTTCCAGCAAACGTTCCCCGCACTCAAGAAAAACTATATCGAGACGGGTAAGGTGCGCTTTTACTTTCGAGACTTCCCTCTCGAAAAGATCCACCCTCAGGCAAAGCCGTCGGCCATCGCCGCCAATTGCGCGGCGCGGCAAGGCGCCTACTGGGACATGCACCATGGATTGTTCGAGAATCAAAAGAGACTGGGCCCTGAGCTCTACCAGGAGTTAGCGAAGGAAATGGGGCTGGACGTCGCCGCCTTCGAAGCTTGTCTCGAAGAGCCGGCCGAGGACAAGCGAGTCGATCAGGAGCTCGCCTACGGCCAAAGCCTTACTGTTCAGGGAACGCCACATTATTTCGTGGGCCGTATCGAGGACGGTCAATTGATCGACGTGAAGCGCTTGAACGGCGCACAACCGTTCGAGGCTTTTTCGCAAATCATCGAGCCGTATCTCAAGTAAACCGAGTGCACCACCGCACGAAATCCTCCACCATCGACCGCAGAACGTTTCTAACCGTTACCGCTGGCGTCGCCCTTACCGGTGCCACGAAGCGAGAGGTCGGCGTCGAAGTAGAAGTTCTGGGTACGGCGCAGGACGCGGGACTCCCCCATCTTGGCTGTCAAGAGGATCGCTGCCGGCGCGCTTTTGCCGATCCTTCTTTGCGCAAGCGCGTCGCGTCGATCGGGATCCGGGCTGGCGGAATCCCAGGCGATTCCTTGTTCTTGGTAGACGCCACCCCCGACATCGTCTCGCAGATAACGGATTTGCAAAGAGGCGTGGACCGTGGACGGAGACCGGTGGATGGGATTCTGCTCACCCACGCCCACATCGGGCATTACTTGGGTCTGGCCTTACTCGGCAAAGAGTCGATCGCCGCCGATCGGGTCCCTGTTTATTGCACGCAGTCCATGGCCGACTATTTGTCGAAGAATGGCCCATGGAGTCTTTTGGTGCCCTCGGAGCAGATCGTGCTCCGACCGATTGGCGAACGTAAGCTGCAGCTCACGGACCACCTCGAGGTCGAGGCCCTGGAGGTTCCTCACCGAGAAGAATTCACCGACACCATCGGTTTCATCTTCACTGGCCCCAAGGAGAGTCTTCTCTACATTCCAGACATCGATCGGTGGGAAGAGCTCGAGCCGTCGATCGAGGAGCTGGCCGAGCGAGTGGATATTCTGCTCTTGGATGGTTCTTTTTGGGATCCGGGTCGGGAATTATCGGCCCGAGATCCTTCCAAGATCCCGCACCCGCCCATGCCGGAGACGATGCGACGCTTGGGTTCCTACTCCAATACGCGAAAGATCTTCTTCACCCACCTCAACCACACCAACCCGGCCTGGGATAAAGACTCTCCGGAACGCGCAAAGATCGAAGCATCGGGATTCGGAATCGCTGAGGAGGGCGACCGATTCGAGCTCTAGCCCCGATCCGATAACGATCGTGCGCTGCCGCTAGCGACGCCTTCTCTTCTTTCCCCGCGGGCCGCGCGGAGGTCTCGAGCTCGGCGCCTTCACGTGGCTAGATCGAGAACTGCCGCGCACAGGTTTCGGCCTCAATCCTTCAATGGCTAGATCGATCTTTCGCTTCTCCTGATCGACCCGCACGACTTGCACCTCTAATTGATCACCAAGGCGGTACATTTTGCCCGTGGACTCGCCTCGCAGCGTATGGGTTTTTTCGTTGAATCGGTAATAGTCATCGGCCAGCGTGCTGATATGAACCAACCCTTCGACGAAAAACTCTTCCAGCTCGACGAAGAGACCGAAGTTCAACACCCCGGTGACATAACCGACGAAAACATCCCCCAACTTGTCGGCCATGAAGCGTACCTTTTTCCATTCCACGAGCTCGCGCCCGGCATTCTCCGCCCTCCGCTCGGTACGCGAGGAGTGCTCGGCGATCTCGGGAAGACTCCCCTCTCTCTTCGCTTGCGTGGCGGCAGAGGGTACGCCCTTGGTTCGCACCTCGCGAAGCAGACGATGGATCACCAGGTCGGGATAACGTCGAATGGGCGACGTGAAGTGCGTGTAGATGGGGGCCGCCAAGGCGTAGTGGCCCGTGTTCTCCATGGCATAGCGAGCTTTCTTCATCGTTCTCAGCATCAAGAAAGAAATGAGACGCTCCTCCGGCTTTCCATCGATTCTCTTGAGCAGCGCCTGAAAACTCTTGGGCTTCAATGCCTCGGAGCTCGCCCGCAACCGATAGCCCAATCCGGAGATGAAATTCTCGAAATCCTCAACTCTATCTTCCTCGGGTTTGTCGTGGACCCGGTACAAGCTCGGCACATCGAGTCCCGACAGGTGCCCCGCCACAACATCGTTCGCCAGCAACATGAACTCTTCAATGATGTGGTGGGCGACGTTTCGCTCCGCGGCCACGATCCCGGTGACCAACCCCTCTACGTCGAGGAGGACCAACGGCTCCGGGAGATCGAAATCGATGGAGCCTCGCTTCTCGCGACGAGCACGAAGGACCTGATAGAGGCCAAGCATCCGTTCGATGAGAGGAACGAGCTTGTTGTAGCGCCGTGTGACCTCGGGATCTCGGTCGACCAAGATCTGCCGTACCTCGGTGTATGTCATACGGGCGGCGCTCCGAATCACACCGTCATAGAGCTCGTAATTCTCGACGCGGCCCTTGGGACTCACCTCGATACGCACCGACTGCACCAGACGGTCCACGCCGGGATTGAGACTGCAGATCCCGTTCGAGAGCCGCTCCGGGAGCATGGGCACGGCGCGCTCGGGGAAGTAAACGGAGGTGCCGCGCTCGAAGGCTTCTCGGTCGAGGGGGCTCTTCTCGACAACGTAGTGAGCCACGTCGGCGATATGGACTCCCAAGAGAAAATTCCCGTTGTCGAGAATCTCAACTTGCACCGCATCGTCGAAGTCACGGGCCGTCTCGCCGTCGATGGTGACGATGTCTTCGTTTCGGAAATCGGTACGGCCCACGATCGCTTGCTCGGGCACCTCGGTTGGAGTGTTCTTTGCTTCTCGCAGAACGTCTTCGGGAAAAGAATCAGGGATTTGGTACTTGGCGATAATGACCTGCACGTCGACACCGGGAGCATTCGCGGGCCCCAGAACCTCGGTCACTTTTCCCAAAGGCGCACGAAAGGGACTCGGATAACGAACGATCTCGACGACCACCATTTCCCCTGGTTGAGCTCCCGCCTCGTCTCCGTGGGTCACGAACACTTCGTAATGAAAGTTCGGGTCGAACGGAACGACGCGGGCCCCCTCGTGGTCTTTTTCGAAGCGGCCCACGACACGCGTCGACGCCCGTTCGAGCACCTCGACGATGCGACCCTCCGGCTTCCCGAAACGCCCCTGTCGCTCGATATGGACCAACACACGATCGCCGTGCAACGCATCAGCAAGCGCGGCGCCGGCGACATAAATGTCCGGCTCCGGCTTTTTACTCTTGGTCTTTGCAGTCTTTTCGGACGGATCGGGCGGGCGGTCCGGGCGCACGAAACCGAAGCCGCCCGGCTTGCACTCAAGCCGTCCCGCCACCAAATCCATTTTCTCGGGCAGTCCAAGACGATCGGCGCGCGTTCGCGCCAACTTTCCGTCGGCCAGCATTTGACCAAGAACGCGTTTGGCGGCGAGGCGAGCGTCTCCCTTGACCCGGAGCATCTTGAGAATGTCTTTTTCGGTGGTGGGACGGCCGAGCCGGGTCAGAACCTCCAGGACCCGGGTTCGAATACCGTGATCGGTCTTTTCTGTAGAGGGGGGCACCGGCGGCATCTTAGCCCTGTTCTAATTCGAAATCGACTCGTATTTACGATCACATTGACAGGGCCAGACCGCCCTCCTATCATGGGCCTTCAAATATTGCCTTCCCATGTGCCGAAGTGGCGGAACGGCAGACGCGCTGCGTTCAGGGCGCAGTTCTCTTCGGGGAGTGGGGGTTCGAATCCCCCCTTCGGCACCAAAGGATTCTATATGTAACCGAGTCAGTTATTTACGACGAATGGGGACACCCATGACCAACGGACAGCCAACTGGAGTGCGACCTTTGCCAGATCTGGCGGGCCGGATCGCTTTCCTCGGAACTTGCGACAATGCTGCTCACGTCCTCGATCGGGCGGGCGTCCCGGTCGTTAACATCCTCGGCCTGAAGTTAGAAGTGGTGTCGTGTGTTTATCCTCTCCCTCTCAACAAATTCTCGTTCTGCGTCGCGTTTCGCGACGCTGCTTCGCTTCCCAAACTGCGTATCGCGCTCAAAGACAGGAACGACGTGCAGCTCCTAGGCTTCGATGTCAGCTTTGAATCGAAGGACAGGGCGACAGTCACACCAGGAGACGTGCACCTCCGCGGCTACCTACCAGTCAGTTCGTCCTGGATGGTCGCGATCTTGCGCCCGGAGGAACTCAAGAAGAACGTACTGTCATTGATGTCGGAACCGGGCGTTTTGCGAGTGACTGCGATTTCGGAAGGTTTCAGTGAAGAAATTGGATCGCTGAACTTCTCTTACGAGAAGGCCCTACCCTTAACGCAAGAGCGCATTGCTGCAATAAGGAGTCAGCCTCAAGCGAGCCGTTTCATTCGGTTCGTAATGAAGTGCCAAACTTGCGGAGATGGCATCACGCCTTACGCAGCTCTTGAGAGAAACTCTAAGATGGAGAGCGAAGGGCACCATTGGTACAGCGACGTGCCGGACTTCTTCACGTGTAAGTGCGGAAAGAAAATCGACTTGAAATACGTAAGGGAGAGCCTTCATGGGCTGCTGGGCCAGCCGACGGGTATCTTCGAGGAAGAAGCCTCCTTTGGGCAGCTATACACTGTTGAATCGCTGGCCGCTACGGTTCAGCGGTTTCAGGTCTTCTTGGACGAATCACCAGAGGAACCGGAGGTTCAACAGTTCTTGGGAGCGAATCCAATCTTCTGGACTGTTCTCGCCCCCGAGCTCATTCTTGAGAAAGCGCCAGTTCTTCACAAATACCAGACGGATTTCGCGATCCTGAGCAAGACGGGCACGCTTTACCTTGTTGAGATCGAAAAGCCAGAAAAGAAACTGCTAAAGAAAGACGGCGCGCCCACACAGCTCTTTCACCATCCTTTCCATCAGGTCACTGACTGGCTACGTGAGTTCGACAAGAACAGGCCCGCGTGCATCGATGGAATGAAACTGAAGCCCGAAAGCGTCAGCGCAGTCAAGGGCGTCGTCATCATCGGCAGAGATAAGGGTTACGACCCGGATGCCCTTGTCATTCATCATTATTGATCCGGACGGGACTGCAGGCCCACGCGGCCCGGCGACGAACGACGAAAGCGGGGTCGACGCGCGCGAGCAGTTGGCGGAATCACGCGATCGGCGGGTTCAGGCGGTTGAGAACGCAATTGTCGAGGGCTCCAGCCAAGCGACGCGCGGCGACGAAAACCGTCTTAGGCAGCCTCACGCCATTCGTACCGGTGGTGAAGCCCACGCACCCGCGGCAGTGCAACGACCTTCGCCGTGGGTGACGGTCTCGGCGTGATTGCTCTTGCGCTCGGGGTGTCTTTGCTGAGCCCCAAGTGGCAGCGATCCTCGTGATAGTAGCTGATGTAAGAACGAACGAGTCGGACGAGATGGCGCTCGCCGAGGACGACGACGTGCTCAAGGAGCTCTCGACGGCAGCTGCCGATCCAGCGCTCGGCCGTCCCGTTCTGCCAAGGGCTGCGAAAAGAAATGCGAACAGGCTTCGTGCCCATCGCCTTGATGAACTCGACCACGGCGAAGCTGAATATAGAGTCGCGGTCAAAGATCAGGTATCTCGGCGCGCTGTCGTAGGGAAACGCCTCGCGTAATTGCTGAATCACCCACGCCGCCGTCGGGTGGAACGTGGCGCGAAAGTGCAAGATATGGCGACGGCCGTGCTCGATGACGAACAAGCCGTACAGGAGCCGCAGCGACGCCGTCGGCACTGTGAACAAATCCATCGCGGCGATTTCGTCCTTGTGGTTACGCAAGAAAGCGACCCAGCGCTTTATCTGATCGGGTTCGGCAGGCCGGCGCGGCAGGTAACGCGACACCGTCATCTCCGAGACCAAGAATCCGAGCTTCGTGAGTTCCGCGTGGATACGCGGTGCACCCCAGCCGTCTTGCGCCATCATCCGGATGAGCCGACGAATCTCGGCGTCGACGCGAGGCCGCCCCGGATGACGTCGCTGCGAGATCTTTGCCCAGTAACGTCGGAATCGATCCCGATTCCACCGCGCGACCGTGTCGGCGTTAACGATGAGTAAGCGGCTCGCCCACCCGGGCCACGATTTGCGAAGTGCCACCCAGAATGCTCGGTCCGTGTCCTCGAGCGGTGGCCGGGGGCGCTCCTTCTTGAGCGCCGTAACTTGCTGCCGCAAGGCAAGGTTTTCAATCACGAGATCGGCTCGGCGCCGACACATCGCCCGGATCGCACGGGCGCCGAGAGAGACGAGGAAGATGAGAGCACGGAGCATAGCCGCGCAGTTTGGCGATCTTCCTCCGTAATCTCAAGCGGCGGAACGCGCAGTAAGTCTCTGATTTCACACGCGGACCGATTTTGATGAGGCACAACTCAACCTCCAGGCTCTCGGCGACCGCAACAACACCGAAGCCAATGGCTCGAGCATTCGCGGCGGCGCGGGGCTCCCCGACTCTCTCGACTCAGTGCTTCCGGCCAACCGTGTCGGCGTCTGGCTTCAGGACCAAGTGCTCCTCAACCCGTCATGGACTCTGGAGCCCGGTATTCGATTCGACTGGAGTGAGGCGAACGGACGGGGAACGGTGTCGCCGCGTTTTACCGCACTCTACCGCATCAAACCGTCGACGCTGCTGAAGGGTGCTTTCGGCCTGTACACCCAGAGCCCGGGGTATGAGAAGTTGATCCAATCGGACTTCTTCATTGACCTCACCGACGCCAGCGCCCTCGACCTCGCGCACCAGCGATCGACGCACTTTATCGCGGGGCTCGAGCGCGAGGTGACTGCGGGCGTGACCGCTCGCGTCGAGGGTTTTTACAAAATGTACGGCGACCTCATCGTCGGCCGGCTCGAAACCAATGAGGAACGGCTCCAGCGCGTCTCTCGGTACGACTTCCCCCCCGATCTCCGGGACAGCATTCCGACGGCGCCGATCATCACCAGCAATCCCTCGAACGGCGCGCGCGGAAACGCGTACGGTTTCGACTTCTATCTCTCAAAGACCGCGACCACTCGCGAGTCGCGGCTCGCCGGCTGGCTCTCCTACACGTGGACTCGTGCCGAACGCGACGCGTATTCGCGCCTGTATCCATTCGACTACGACCGCCGTCACTCGCTGAACCTTGTCGCAAGTTACCAATTGAGCCGCAAGTGGACGCTGGCGTTGACCGGTCGTGTAGCGTCCGGGTTCCCCTACACGCCGCCTCTAGGTGTGCGGGTGGCCGCGATCGAGGATCCGGACGATCCTGAACGGTTGATCCCAGAAACCGATATCAATGGTTTGCTCGTTTACGAAGCGGACCTCGGTGATACGCAAAACCTCAATACGGGGCGGCTTCCGTTCTACGCGCGCTTCGACGTGCGAGCGAGTTGGCGGCCCGGAGGCGACACCGGCAACTTCGAGCTCTTCTTCGAAGTGATCAACATGCTGAACCGCGATAACGCGGTGTCCCTCGAACCACGACTCGAGTTCGATCCGACCTCGGACGTTCCCAGCATCAACGAAACCCCTTCGGAGGGCTTTCCGCTTCTGCCGTCGTTCGGCATCCGCTGGCGATTCTAGACGCCGTCACGCCGATAGCTCGTGGCCGGTTCCGGCTCTGCGCGGAATCCGAATGTCTTCGACGAGCTGCTGCACCTCAGGAGGGGGAGGGGGAGTGAAGCGAGCCACGCTTCCTGCGACCACGAAGTTGATGACCATTCCAAGGGTTCCAATCCCTTCCGGCGACACACCGAACCACCAGTGGTCCACGTTGTTGAGCTCGGGGTAGAGGAACTTGAAGTAAATGATATAGCCAAGCGTGAAACCGATCCCGGCAATCATGCCGGACACCGCCCCATAATGGTTCATGCGCTTCGTGAAGATGCCGAGCAGAATAGCCGGAAAGAACGACGCGGCAGCCAACCCAAAGGCAAGAGCAACCACCTGGGCCACAAAGCCGGGCGGGTTGATGCCGAAGTAACCGGCGACGACCACCGCGAGTCCGGCGGCGATGCGGGCCGCACGGAGCTCACCTTTCTCGGTGATCGAAGGGCGAATGCATTTTTTCAGCAGGTCGTGGGCGACCGAGCTCGAGATCACGAGCAACAGCCCCGCTGCCGTCGAAAGCGCGGCGGCGAGCCCCCCCGCCGCCACCAGACCCACGACCCAGTTCGGTAGCTGGGCAATTTCGGGATTGGCGAGCACCATGATGTCTCGGTCGATCACCAGCTCGTTAGGAACGGACGATTGAGGCCCGGTGTATTGAATGAGACCATCGCCGTTTTTGTCCTCGAAGCGAATGAGGCCGGTCGCTTCCCAGTTGCGAAACCATTCGGGCGCATCGGCATAAGGTTGATTCGACAGAGTGGTCAGTAGGTTGGTGCGGGCGAACGCCGCCACCGCTGGCGCCGTAGTGTAGAGAAACGCAATAAACAGGAGCGCCCATCCAGCCGAGCTGCGGGCTTGCCGGACCAGGGGCACGGTGTAAAAGCGTACGATCACGTGAGGCAATCCCGCGGTGCCCACCATGAGCGCGGCGGTGATGAAGAAAACGTCGAGTGTCTCCTTCCGTCCCGCGGTATAGACTCCGAAACCCAACTCCTGGGTGAGACCGTCGAGTCTGTCGAGCAGGAAAACACCGGAGCCGTCCGCCATTGTCGAGCCGAAACCAAGCTGAGGGATGACGGTGCCGGTCATCAAAATGGAAATAAAGATGGCCGGGACCAGGTAGGCGAAGATGAGTACGCAATACTGAGCGACCTGGGTATAGGTGATTCCTTTCATCCCGCCCAACACTGCGTACGAGAACACGATCATCATCCCGATCAAGACACCGATGTTTATGTCCACTCCGAGGAAACGAGAGAAAACGATCCCAACGCCCCGCATCTGGCCGGCCACGTAAGTAAAGGAGATGAACAGAGCGCAGACGACCGCGACGACCCTAGCCGTTTGCGAGTAGTAACGATCTCCAACGAAGTCGGGCACGGTGTACTTACCGAACTTCCTTAGGTAGGGGGCGAGCAAAAGCGCTAATAGAACGTAGCCGCCGGTCCATCCCATGAGGTACACCGAACCGTCACGGCCCATGAACGCAATGAGACCCGCCATGGAGATGAATGAGGCGGCGCTCATCCAGTCAGCGGCGGTGGCCATTCCATTGAGAACCGGGGGCACTTGGGCCGCGGCCACGTAGAACTCGCCCGTCGAACGGGCACGCGACCAGATGGCGACGCCGATGTAGATGGCGAACGACAGGGCCACCAAGACAAACGTCCACGCCTGGACGGTCATCGGTCTTCCCTTTCATGCATGTTGAACTTGTGATCCAGGCGGTTCATGAGCCGGACGTAAACGAAGATGAGAACCACGAAGACGTAAATCGATCCCTGTTGGGCAAACCAAAAACCCAACTGGAATCCCCCGACCCGGATTCGATTGAGCGGCTCGACGAGAAGGATCCCGAACCCGTAGGACACCGTAAACCAGATCGCCAACAACACGAACACGTAACGGAGGTTGCTTCGCCAGTACTTGGTTTTGTCGCTCAGCTCGGTCATCTTTTCCTCGTTAGCCCTCAACTTCCTTTCAATCCGGAACGCGGCCATAAAAACTTACTCGCGCCCCAAGCGCGTCGAAACATAGCAGATCCTCGCAATCGTGTCGCCCCCTCCGACCCGAAGTGTTCGCCTTGCCCGGAAAGAGTGGGAGTGGAGATGCGGACACATCATCTCTTGATATCAAATATATATGATGTATTATCTCTATTATATGACTATCAGAGATGAACCGTTCACATCCATCTCGCTACTGGCCTTAGTCGGCGTGCGTCGAACGGGCCAAGAGGGAGCGCCCGCCGCCGCGAGGGATGCGTTGCTTCATCTGGAGAGCCGATCGGACGCGATCCTCGTCCACTTCGACGTCGACGTGATGGACTTCCCCGCCGCCGACGTGCCACACGCTAACGGGCTCGACCTCGAATCGACATTTGCAGCGCTCCGGGTCTTCGTCACAGCTCCGACGTGCCTTGGCGTCGTGGTGACGGAGTTCAACCCGGAGCAGGATCCGGACGGCTCCCATGCCGAGCGCCTGGTCGACAGCCTTGTAGAAGCCCTCGGCGCACGAAAGGAACAAGCGGCATGAAGACCGCCGCCGTGCCGTCGCTGGACCCGGTCGACCTGCAGATCCTGGCTGTGCTCCAGAAGAACGCCCGGACCCCGAACGCAGAGATCGGCCGGCGCGTTGGGCTCGTCGCCTCGGCCATCTTCCAGCGCCTGCGCAAGTTGGAGAAACTGGGTGTCATCCAGGGACACGAAACTCGGATCGACCCGCGTGCGGTCGGCCTGGACCTGGCCGCTTTCATCTTCGTGAAGGCGGACGAGCGGGTCGGGAGTCTCGAAACGGCTCTCCTCCTCGCCAAGCTGCCCGAGGTGCAGGAGCTGCACCATGTCGCCGGCGAAGATTGCTACCTTGTTAAGGTCCGGGTGGCGGACGCGGCGGAGCTAGGGCGACTCCTTCGGGAAAAAGTCGGCGTCATCGGGTCGGTGCAGTCGACTCGGACTACGATCGTGCTCGAGACGATCAAGGAAACCGGCACCCTGCCACTCCGCCCGGCAGAACCGCAAGAAGCTTAGGAGCTAGGAGGCGGCGTGGACTGGACGGTGTGGACGATGTTCGCCCTCACGGAAGTGACCTTGTCCGCGACTCCCGGTGTCGCGGTCATGTTCGTTGACTCGCAAGGGCTGCGCTCTCGATCGACCGACCCGCTTTGGGCAGCGGCGGGCATCCTCGCGGCCAACGCTCTGTATTTCGCGGCCTCGGGAACAGGGGTCGGAACGTTGTTGTTCGCCTCCAGCCCCCTCTTCACGGGCATCAAGTGGGCCGGTGCCGCGTACCTGCTTTACCTAGGAGCGGGGACTCTGCTTCGAACACCGCCGAAAACGGGAGGCGCAGGGACCGGCGGCGACGTCAACCTCGGACGCCGGGCCCTTTTCCTCAGGGGCTTCGTCGTGCAGCTCTCGAATCCCAAGGCGCTGCTTTTCTTCGTGGCCATCTTGCCCCAATTCATCGATCGGAGCCGGCCGATCGTCTTTCAGATCCTCGTCCTCGGAGTCACCTCGATCGTGCTGGAGTTCGGTGTGCTCGCCGCTTACGCCACCGCCGCATGCCGAACCGGGCGGATCGCGATGCAGCCACGCTTCGCGACGTTAACAAGGCGGCTCAGTGGCGCCCTGCTCGTGGGTGCGGCCCTCGGCTTGGCGCGCCTCGAGCGCTAGGTGGGAGTCCAAGACAAAGGTCGCGACAGCTCCGATCTACCAGCGGCTCATGGAGCCAAGCTCATGGACATCCCCGATGCCGGCTCGCCGTAGGATCTCGGCCGCCTTGTGACACCGCGCTCCCGCACTGCAGCAAATCACCAGCGGGTGGTCGATCTGTCGTAGCTCCTCTGTCGTTTGTTCCACTTCATCCACCGGGACGTTGAGAGGGCAGCGGGCAGATGGTCGCCAGCAAACTCTTGGGGCGAGCGAAGTCCTCGCTTATTCCGTAGATGTTCAACTCACGGGTGGAAGCGCCACGTTAAGAAGATCGCGACCGCCACGGCGAGGAGAATGACTTTGCGCCGCAAACGAAGATGCCTTTCACGCGGACCCGCCCCATCGTAAGGAAAAAAGCAGTTCGAGTAAAGTTAACGGGTGACGGACCAGCAACTCGGCCCGGAACGAGTTGTGCCCACCCAGAAGGCTGCGCAGTCTGCTATCCTGAAGGCCTCCCCAGTCCAATTGAAATAGTAGTCCCGCCGTAACGAAGACGGCCGGCGAGGAAACGCAGCGCGTCCATTGACATACCACGCGCCAGGAGGTTCTTAGATGGACGAAAAGAACAAGATCGGGTTCACCGTCGGGTTTTTCATCCTCATCGCCATAGGGCTCTATGCCGTTTTGGATCACGGCCACCGAGGGCTATACCGCCTTCGGGGCACGAAGTGGCCTCAAGCAACTCGTCGCCGACTACTGGGGCCGCAATTTGGGGATAGGCATGATGGTTCTCGGGGCACTGGCGTTGGTCGGCCTGCACACCGCCGAGTGACAGATTAGTAGTTGCTGACCCGCAGAATCCGGTCCCTGGCTCGACTCAGCGAGCAAGACCCGTTGACGCGGCTCTTCCCCCTCGCTAGAATGGCTCTTCTGTTCAATGATTTACTTAAGACTGGCCCTTTCGGGAGGTAACCGAGCTACCAGCGATAGCGCTGACTCGTCACACGCGAAAGTGGCGGAACGGCAGACGCGCTGGACTTAGGATCCAGTGGGGCAACCCGTGGGGGTTCGAATCCCCCCTTTCGCACCACCGCCTGGCGAGGTTTGGTCGAAGCAACGCGACGGTTTGGCGGTCGCTAATAAAGTCCCGGGCCAGCCCCGGGAGGCGCCTGGCCAGCTGGTTACTGGTACCGCGGTGGTTTGGCGCCGACTAACATAGAACCCGAAGGAGTTTCGTTCCTTGAAAGTCGAATGTACTGAAGAGAGTCTGTCCCGCCGTCGATTGGACGTCGAGGTTCCCGCGGAGACGCTCTCCGAAGCCTTCGAACAGAAGGTGACTCGGTTCAGCCGTACCTTGAAGCTGCCAGGCTTCCGAAAAGGCAAGATTCCAAAGAACCTGGTGAAGACCCGCTTCCACTCCGAGATCCTCAATCAAGTTCTTCAAGATCTGCTCCCGAATGTGCTGAACCAAGCCTTGAACCAGCATGCGCTGAACCCAGTAGGCGACCCGAAGATCGAAGACTTGAAGGCGGAGTTGGGCGAGCCGCTTCGATTCAAGGCGACCGTCGAGGTCATGCCCGAGATCGAAGTCAAGAAGTTCAAGGGCCTCAAAGTCACCGCCAAGAGTGCCGATGTAGCAGATAAAGAGATCGAAGAACGTCTAGACTCCTTGCGCGAGCGCGCGGCGCGATTCGATCCGGTCGAAGGACGAAGCGCCAAGGATGGAGACTTCGTTACCGGAACACTCCACGAAACTGCAGCCGACGGAAAGGGACCGACCAACAAACAGGAAGGCGTCACGATAGAGGTCGGATCCGATATCTACCTCCCGGCACTTCACGAGAAGCTTCAAGGTGCCAAGTCGGGCGACTCGATCTCTTTCGAGGCCGACTTTCCCAAGGAGCATGCGGACCCCGTTCGCGCCGGTAAGAAGCTAGCCGTCCGGTTCGATCAGATCGAGGTCAAGGAGAAGATCGTTCCAGACCTAGACGATGAGTTCGCGAAAGACCTAGGTGACTTCGAGGACCTCAAGGAGCTCCGAGATCAGGTTCAGAAACAGGCCGAAGAGGAAGCAAAGCATCATGCCGAGCAAGATCTCCGCAACCAGCTCCTCGAGAAGGTGATCGAGGCGAACCCCGTCGAGCCACCACAGGCCCTGATCGAGCACGAGCTCGACCAACGGGTGGAGGATATGGCTCGCAGCCTCATCGACCGGGGGATCGATCCCTCTCAAGCAAACGTGGATTGGCGCGGTCTGCGTGAAGGACAGACGGAGGCGGTCACTCGAAGCGTCGGTGCTACGATCCTGCTCGACCGGATCGTCACTCAAGAAGGGTTGCAAGAGACCGAGGAAGCGGTGAACCAGGAGATCGAACGGGGGGCGGCCGCGGTCAAAAAGAGTCCTGAGGCGGTGCGCGCCCAACTGATGAAAGACGGAGGCCTAGAACGCCTTAAACAACGCTTGCGGAGGGAGTTGGCGGTTGACTTACTTCGCGAAAATGCTAGAATCAAAGGGGGTTAAAGTCTATGTTGGTCCCGATGGTGGTCGAGCAGACCAACCGAGGCGAGCGTGCCTACGACATCTATTCGCGCTTACTCAAAGACAACATCATCTTCATTGGCACTCCTATTGAGGACAATCTCGCCAACCTGGTGGTCGCCCAACTCCTCTTCCTCGAGGCCGAGGATCCGGAGAAGGAAATCTCGATCTACATCAATAGTCCGGGGGGATCGGTGACGGCGGGTCTAGCCATCTACGACACGATCCAATTCATTCGCCCGGACGTGACTACCTACTGTCTCGGCCAGGCGGCCAGCATGGCCGCGGTGCTGCTTGCGGCCGGCACGCCGGGCAAACGTTTCGCGCTTCCTAATGCTCGAGTCATCATCCACCAACCGTCGGGCGGCTTTTCTGGGCAAGCCACCGACATCAATATTCAGGCGAAAGAGATCTTACGGACTCGGCAGCGGCTCAACGAAATCCTCTCGATGCACACCGGCCAAAGCCTTTCCAAAATCGAGCAAGACGTCGAACGTGACTTCATCTTGACCGCCGAGTCGGCCAAGGAATACGGAATCATCGACCAAGTCATTTCGAGGCGGGTCTAAACTTCCATAACCGGGGGGAGCGTGTCCAAGAAAAACGGCGATCCTGAGGTCCTACGCTGTTCGTTCTGCAACAAAGACCAGAGCGACGTGCGTAAGCTAATCGCGGGGCCTACTGTCTTCATCTGCGACGAGTGCGTCGAGGTCTGCAACGACATCATCGCCGACGATAATCGGTTCGAGACGCGCTCACAGCGGTCCACCCTTCCCATCCCGATGGAGATCAAGGAGTTCCTGGAAGAGTTCGTCATCGGTCAAGAGCAAGCCAAGAAGAAACTAGCGGTCGCCGTCTACAACCACTACAAGCGGGTTCAGATAATGAAGTCCAAGACCCGCCAGGACGTCGAGCTCACCAAGAGCAACATCCTGCTCGTCGGTGCCACCGGAACCGGCAAGACGCTCATGGCTCAAACGCTGGCCAAGTTGCTATCGGTTCCTTTCTCGATCGTCGACGCCACGACTCTCACCGAAGCGGGCTACGTCGGCGAGGACGTAGAGAACATCATCTTAAAGCTCTTGCAGGCGGCGGGTGGCGACATCGAGAAGTGCCAGGAAGGCATCATCTATATAGACGAGATCGACAAGATTTGCCGCAAGGACGAAAACCCCTCCATCACCAGGGACGTTTCGGGTGAAGGGGTGCAACAAGCGTTGCTCAAGATCCTCGAGGGGACGGTAGCCAACGTGCCGCCGCAGGGAGGCCGCAAGCATCCCCACCAGGAGTTCTACCAGATCGACACCACCAACATTTTGTTCATCTGTGGTGGGGCGTTCGTGGGGCTGGACAAAGTGATCGAGCGCCGGATCGGAAAGAAGTCCCTCGGTTTCCGGGCCGACCTCGGTAGCCAGAAGGAACGCGCGGATGACATCATGACCCTCGTTCAGCCCACGGACTTGATCAAGTACGGGCTCATACCCGAGTTCGTGGGAAGACTACCGGTCATTGGTACACTGCACGAGTTGGACCGGGCGGCTTTGATTCGGATCATGACCGAGCCGCGCAATGCCATTGTTAAGCAGTATCAGCGACTCTTCGAGTACGAGAACGTGAAGTTGAGATTCACTGATGATGCTTTAGAGGCAATTGCCGACTTGGCCTGCGAACGCAAGATCGGGGCTCGCGGCCTACGTATGATTATCGAAGACCTCATGCTCGACCTTATGTACCATCTACCCTCGCAAAAGAAGGTCCGAGAATGCGTCGTCACCAAGGAGGTCGTCGAGAACCGTGAGAAACCAGTAACGCTGATCGAGAAGGCAGGCTAGCTCACTTTTCCCGAGGGTTCCGCACCACCCGCGGGGTCGTTTTCCCAAAAATTCAAACTTCGAACGGGTCCTGGACCGTAGAATGCGCCGTTGAATGAACGGTTCTGGCCGAAGCCGAGCGAACGGACAGTCAATTGGCGGAAGGACGAAGCGATAACGATGTTCGGAAACAAACCTAGAGAGAGAGCCGAAATCTACGAAACGCTGGCCATGGTCCCGCTACGGGACGTGGTGATCTTTCCTTACATGATGATGCCCTTCGTCATCGGGCGCGCTTCCTCGGTGAGGGCCTTGGAGTACTCGCTCGCCCACGACCGTCGTATCTTCCTGGCCGCCCAGCACGACGCCACCACCGACGATCCGCAAGCCTCCGACATCTATACCGTAGGGACGATCTCGAACATCGTGCAGTCGGTCAAGCTACCCGATGGCAACATCAAGGTTCTCGTGGAGGGGCTAGACCGAGGCCGCACGATCGAATGTCGAGAGGAAGAGGGCTTCTTCCAAATCGTCGCCAAGACGATCCCGAAAGTCTCGAAGACCTCGCCGGAGCTCGAAAGCCTAATGGGCAAGGTGGTCTCGCTCTTCGAGCAATACGTCAAGCTGGCGAATACGGTGCAGGCGGAGGTGAAAAACGCTGCCGTTCAGGTCGACGACGCCGGCAAGCTCGCCGATACGATCGCCAGCCATCTCCTCCTACCGGTCGAGGAAAAACAGAACCTCCTCGAGACTTGGAACCCGCTCGAGCGACTGACCCGTATCGCAGGAGTCCTCGAGCAAGAGGTGGACAAGCTTCAGGTGGAACGTCGGCTACAAGGCCGAGTCCGCAAACAAATGGAGCGGGCGCAAAAAGAGTACTACCTCAACGAGAAAATGAAGGCCATCCAAAAAGAGCTCGGGCGAAAGGACGACAAGTCCAACGAGCTCGACGAGCTCCGCAAGAAGCTGGCCGCCGCGAAAATGAGCAAGGAGGCCGAGGAGAAGGCGCTTCAGGAGCTCAAGCGGCTCGAGGCAATGCCTCCGATGTCGGCGGAGGCAACCGTATCCCGCAACTACCTGGATTGGATGCTCGCCGTTCCCTGGTACAAGCGAACGAGGGAGAGCCGCGATCTGCAGCGGGCAGAGCGAATCCTTGACGAAGACCATTACGGGCTGGAGAAGGTCAAGGAACGTGTACTGGAGTTTCTCGCCGTCAGGCAACTGGTACGCAAGCAGAAGGGGCCCATAGTCTGTTTCGTAGGGCCGCCAGGAGTCGGGAAAACCTCTCTCGCTAAATCGATTGCGAGGGCGACCAATCGCAAGTTCGTTCGACTGTCGCTCGGCGGGGTACGCGACGAGGCGGAAGTCCGTGGTCACAGGCGCACCTACATCGGAGCCTTCCCCGGCCAGATCATTCAGATGATGAAGAAGGCCGGCACCGTGAACCCACTCATCTTGTTGGATGAGGTCGACAAGATGAGCATGGATTTCCGCGGTGACCCATCGGCGGCGCTGCTGGAGGTTCTGGACCCAGAACAAAACCACTGCTTCCAAGATCACTATCTGGACGTCGAGTACGACCTCTCGAACGTGATGTTCATCGCCACCGCCAACGTCCTACACACGATGCCGCAGGCGCTCCACGACCGACTGGAAGTGCTCCGACTACCTGGGTACACCGAGGAAGAGAAAGTCGAAATTGCCACGCGGTTTTTGGTGCCCAAACAAATCGAATCCAACGGGCTCAAGAAGAAGGCGGTCACCTTCCAGGTCGACGCCCTGAAGGAAGTCCTGTCGCGTTACACCCGCGAGGCAGGAGTCCGCAATCTGGAAAGGGAGATCGCATCTATCTGCCGCAAGATCGCTCGCAAACTGGTCACCGGGGGGACGGATCATCAGCTCGACGTGACTGAAAAATCCATCGCCAACTACCTGGGAATTCCGAAGTTCCGACACCGCAAAAGGGATGGAAAGAGCGAAATCGGGACGGCTACCGGACTGGCTTGGACCGAGGTCGGAGGAGAGCTCCTCGTCACCGAGGCCTCGCTCATGTTCGGGAAGGGTAGCTTGACCTTGACTGGCAAGTTGGGCGACGTTATGCAAGAATCTGCTCAAACGGCCCTGTCGTTCATCCGCTCCCGAGCAGAGGAGCTTGGCATTGCAAGAGATTTCAATCGACGCATCGACGTGCATATCCACGTGCCCGAGGGCGCTATCCCCAAGGATGGCCCCTCGGCGGGAATCACCATGTGCACGGCGCTGGTTTCTGCTTTGACGAACATCAAGGTTCGGAGTGATGTAGCCATGACCGGCGAGATCACCCTCCGTGGAAAGATCCTCCCGATTGGAGGAGTGAAGGAAAAGCTCCTCGCTGCGCACCGCGCGGGCATCAACAACATAATCCTCCCCCGGGACAACGAAAAGGACCTGGCCGATATTCCGGAGAACGTACTCAGCCAGTTGAGTGTAAAGATGGTCGATTCGATGAACGAGGTTTTCGAGACGGCTTTGACGGCTCCGCTTCCGAAACTCGAGGCGGAGGAGGATTCATCTGAACCCGAGCCCGACAAGCTGGACGAGGGTATCCAAGGCGAATCGATTACGCATTAGGATTAGCTGGGGGTGCCCAGACAACGCCAGACAACAGGCGGCAAGGGTACTTCCTGCAAGACGCTTCCGAAAGAAATTCTTCCCCAGAGGGAAACCAGTAGTGGGCGTAACGAGGCTCCCCGCGCAATGTGAACGCGGGCCTCACCACTGTCGAAGTAACCAATCATATTAGGAGTCAATCAGCTGGCAACGGTGAGAGTCGCACCGGAGAGAACTTATGCATCATGACCAAGCTGCCGCGTGCCGAGTTTATTCTGAGTGCCGCGGCGCCCTCCGATTTCCCCGCCGATGGGCTTCCGGAAGTAGCCGTGGTCGGAAGGTCGAATGTAGGAAAGTCGAGTCTGCTCAATCAGCTCGCAGGCATCAAGAAACTGGCGGCGGTATCGCGGACTCCCGGCCGGACCCAGCTCATCAATTTTTTTCGCGTCGAGGAGCGTTTCTATCTGGTCGACCTGCCCGGCTATGGTTTTGCGCGCGTCCCAGTCGCCGTGCGACGTCGCTGGGAGGCTCTCGTCAGCGAGTACCTCTTCGAGCGGAGCGAGCTTCGACTGGTCCTGCTCCTCGTCGACGCCCGCCGGGAGCCGATGGCCAACGACCAGCAGGTATTGGAGCTCCTAAATAACAGCGGAATGTCCTATGCTCTCATTGCAACCAAGTCAGACAAACTCTCCCGAGCGGCAATGGCTAGACAAAGGGCCCGGCTCCATTCGGCCTTTGTTGCGAACGGGGAGATTCCCTTCATCACCTTTTCCGCTGTTACGGGGGAAGGAAGGAAACAAATATGGAACGTGATCGAGAAACAAGCACAAGCGCCGAAACGCCGACCGAGAACGAAGTAACCGAGAAGGCGCCGCGTAGCGAAACAGCTGAAAAACCCTCGCGGAGCGATGGGAAGGCAAAAACCCTCAACATCGCCGAGCTGAAGGATATGAATATTTCAACTCTAACGAAGGTGGCCAAGGACCTCAGCGTCGCCGGTGCGACCGGGATGCGCAAGCAAGAACTCATCTTCAAAATCCTGCAAGCGCAAACCGAGCAAAGCGGACTCATATTCTCCGAGGGCGTATTGGAATGCTTACCCGACGGCTTTGGGTTCCTGCGCGCCCCTGAGTACAACTATCTGCCTGGTCCTGATGACATCTACGTCTCGCCATCGCAGATACGAAAATTCGATCTACGTACTGGAGATACGATTTCGGGTCAGATCCGACCACCGAAGGAAGGCGAGCGCTACTTCGCGCTCATCAAGGTGGAGGCGGTCAATTTCGAGTCGCCCGAAGCCTCCCGTGAGCGGATCTTCTTCGACAACCTGACTCCTCTCTATCCGCAGGAGCGGATCCAGTTGGAGACATCGAAGGACAACCTGTCCGCGCGGGTGATGGACCTGATGACCCCGGTCGGAAAGGGACAACGCGGACTCATCGTCGCGGCCCCGCGTACCGGCAAGACGATGCTGCTGCAGAACATGGCCAACAGCATTACCACCAACCAGCCGGAAGTCATCCTCATCGTCCTGCTGATCGACGAGCGCCCGGAAGAAGTCACCGACATGCAGCGTTCGGTGCAGGGCGAGGTCATCAGCTCGACTTTCGACGAGCCGGCCTCTCGCCACGTGCAGGTCGCGGAAATGGTTATGGAGAAGGCGAAACGACTGATCGAGCACAAACGGGACGTCGTTATATTGCTCGACTCGATAACGCGCCTCGCCCGCGCCTACAACACCGTGGTGCCACCCTCCGGAAAGGTGCTCTCCGGCGGTGTGGACAGTAACGCCTTGCAACGACCGAAGCGGTTCTTCGGCGCGGCCCGAAATATAGAAGAGGGCGGTTCGCTCACCATTATCGCCACCGCTCTCATCGAGACCGGCAGCAGGATGGACGACGTCATCTTCGAGGAATTCAAGGGTACCGGCAACATGGAGATCCACCTCGACCGCAAGCTGGTCGACAAACGCGTTTTCCCGTCGATAGACATCAACAAGAGCGGCACTCGGAAGGAAGAGTTGCTCCTGGCCAAGGACGAGATCAACCGTGTTTTGATCTTGCGCAAAGTGCTCTCGCCCCTATCACCGGTGGAGGCCATGGAGCTGCTGTTGGACAAGATGAACAAGACAAAGAGCAACTCCGAGTTCCTCGCCTCGATGTCGGGCCAGCCTTAGTGCCGTAGCCAAAATCACCGCTGTGGCCGCTCTGACGGTCCCGTCACGCTGTAGCCGGCGGACAAGCTGAGCTATAATAGCTTCCCCAGTTTCACTACCGAGGAGTAATGGATATGAAAGAAGGGATTCATCCGAAGTACGAAACAGTGACAGTAAATTGTGCTTGCGGAGAGACTTTTCAGACCCGCACTACCAAGGGCAGCGCCATCAAGCTGGAGATCTGCTCCAAATGCCATCCTTTTTTCACTGGCAAGCAGAAGCTGATCGACTCGGCCGGGCGCATCGAGCGGTTCAACCGAAAGTTCGGAAAGCGGAAGCCCGCTGCGCAGGCGACGCCTCCGACGGAGTCAGAACCCGCCCCTGATACAACCGACACCCCGACTACTTCTGAGTCCGCTGGATCCTAAAGCCCCAGACCCCCGCAGTCCCATGCTTGATCTTCAATCCAAGCTCGATTCGCTGGAGGAGCGGTACGAACAGATAACCGCTGAACTCGGAAAACCCGAGGTCGCATCCGACCCCGCGGTCTATCAGAAAACGGCGAAAGCGAGAGCGGAGCTCGAGCCCGTAGTGAGCAAGTACCGAGAGCTGAAATCGGTACTGAACCAACTCAACGGCGCCCGGGAGATGATCAATGAAGGCGAGGACCAAGAGCTCAAGGCTTTGGCCCAGGAAGAGTTGGAACAGCTCGAGACCGAAAGGGAGCGTTTGACGGAGGAGGTGAAGCTCCTGCTTCTTCCGAAGGATCCCAACGACGATCGCAACGTCATCGTCGAGATCCGAGCCGGAACGGGAGGCAATGAAGCTGCACTCTTCGCTCAGGAAATCTACCGGATGTACTCGCGCTACGCAGAGCAAAAGGGTTGGCGAGTGGAAGTGATCAACGCGAACCCCACCGGCATCGGCGGATTGAAAGAGATCGTGGCAGTCATCGAAGGCAAGGGCGCCTATAGCCGACTCAAGTACGAAAGCGGCGTGCACCGCGTGCAGCGGGTACCGGTGACGGAGGCTTCTGGTCGCATTCACACCTCCGCGATCACAGTTGCTGTATTGCCGGAAGCCAAGGACGTCGAGGTCCAGATCGAGCCCAAGGATATTCGTATCGACACTTTTTGTTCCTCCGGTCCCGGAGGACAGAGCGTCAATACCACCTATTCGGCGGTCCGGATCACTCACATCGCGACCGGCCTCGTCGTGTCGTGCCAGGACGAAAAATCGCAAATCAAGAACAAAGCGAAGGCGATGCGCGTTCTTCGCTCGCGGCTGTACGATTTGGCTCTCCACGAGCAGCAAGAGAAAATCGCCCGCGAGAGGAAGGGGCAGATCGGCTCCGGCGATCGAAGCGAGAAGATCCGGACCTACAATTTCCATCAGACACGGGTCACGGACCACCGCATCAACTTGACGCTGCATCGCCTGGACGTGATTCTCGATGGTGATCTAGAAGAGATCATCGACAGGCTCGCCACGCACTTCCAAGCCGAAAAACTCAAGGAGGCGGAGGCCACTCCCGTACAACCGTGAGCACGGCTTCTCCTAGTGCGCGGAGGCTTCTCGAGCGGGGAACGCAGGAGCTGGAACAGGCCGGCGTAGACCGGAGCCGCTGGGAGGCCGAGGTTCTCCTTCGACAAGCGATCGGTTGCTCTCGCGAAGCTCTTCTCGCCGATCTCGCCGAGCCGGTAGAAGCGGAAGCGGCGGGTTACTTCTTTCAACTCGTCGACCGGCGGCGGGGGCGCGTTCCCCTGCAATACCTCCTGGGCACCCAGGAGTTTTGGGGTCTCGAGTTCCTGGTAACGCCTGCCGTCTTCATTCCCCGTCCGGAAACCGAAGGCCTGGTCGAGGAAACTATCGCTCGACTCGGTGACCGCTCCGCACGGGTGGCCGACGTAGGATGTGGAAGTGGCTGTGTGGCTGTTTCGATCGCATCTGCTCTTCCCAACAGTCGGGTCTACGCGACCGAAATCTCCCCCGCCGCACTTGCGGTGGCCCGAGAGAACGCAAACCGACACGGAGTGAATTCACGCATCGATTTCCTCCAAGGCGATTTCTTGGCTCCGCTCCTGGACGAGTCGACACCGCCCGTCTTGGACATGGTCGTTTCGAATCCACCGTACGTTCCGGAGGTCGACCTAGCCGGGCTTCAACCCGAGGTCAAAGAGCACGAGCCTCGAGTCGCACTGGCGGCAGGACCGGACGGACTCGACGCGATGCGTCGCCTGCTGCCTCAGGCAAAATCGCTTCTGGCTCCGGGAGGCCTCGTGCTGCTCGAAATCGGGATGGGTATGGAGCAACGGGTCAAAAACCTCATTGCCGAGACCGGTCTGGTCTGGGAAAAGACGGTTCCGGATCTGCAGGGGTTTCCGCGCATTGTGGTTGCCGTGAAAGAACATTGAGGGACCCCTCAGGCTTCACTCAGCGCTCGCGGGGACGCAATTCCTCAGTCGCACGGGGCCCCACCCCCATGCTCGTCGCTTCGGCAGCCAGCGCCTGCGCGACGGCTGAAGGCTCCCCCCACTCGCTGCTCGCTTCGCGACTCACTTCGTTCGCGCTCCGCTCGGGCTCAGGGCTGTCCCTCTCCGCGCAGGACGGCAAGCATAGACTCTAATCTATGGATAAGCTGCGGATCACGGGGGGGCGTAAGCTCTCCGGTCGCGTCGAAATAAGCGGCGCCAAGAACGCTTCGCTTCCCGCCATGGCGGCGAGCCTACTCACCGACCAAACCGTGGAGCTCGAGAACGTGCCGGAGGTCTGGGACGCATCCACCATGCGGCGTCTACTTTCCGAACTGGGGGCCGAGGCTGACCACAGCTCACCCCATCGAATGAAGATATCTGTTCCTTCCGTTAGGTCGTTCGAAGCTCCGTACGAATTGGTCAAGACCATGCGGGCCTCCGTGTTGGTTCTCGGGCCTCTGGTGGCCCGCCACGGGCGTGCACGCGTATCTCTTCCGGGAGGGTGTGCGATCGGTGCGCGGCCTATCGACTTACACCTTAAGGCCCTCGAGAAGCTCGGAGCGGAAGTCAGGATCGAGCACGGATTCGTCGACGTCACAACGGATGGTCTCCGTGGCGCCGAGATTTACTTCGATAACGTAACGGTGACCGGGACGGAGAACATTCTCATGGCCGCGTGTTTGGCGAGAGGAGAGACGACCCTCGCCAACTGTGCGCAAGAGCCCGAGGTCGTCGACCTAGCTAAGCTCCTCGTTGAAATGGGCGCTCGCATCGACGGCGCAGGCACCCAAACGATCCGAGTGTCGGGCGTGGAACGTCTCACGGGAGCGAAGCATCGCATCATTCCCGATCGAATCGAAGCCGGGACGTTTCTCACCGCCGGAGCTTTGGTTGGTGGCGAAATGGAGATCGCCCACTGCGAGCCCAATCACTTGACGGCAATTCTGGAAAAACTGGACGAGATCGGAACCGAGATCGAAGTAGAAGAGGATCTCATTCGATTGCGATCGGGCAGCTTGAAGGCCGCCAATCTGCGAACACTTCCCTACCCGGGTTTCCCTACCGACATGCAGGCCCAATTCATGACCTTGCTCACGCATGCCGAAGGGACGAGTTTCATCGCTGAAACTATCTTCGAGAACCGATTCATGCACGTTGCAGAGCTGATTCGAATGGGCGCCGACATCCGACTGGATGGCCACACCGCGGTCGTCAGGGGTTCCACACCACTTTCCGGTGCTCGAGTCATGGCAACCGATCTAAGAGCCAGCGCTTGTTTGGTCCTAGCGGGGTTGGCCGCTCACGGTCAAACGGTCATCGATCGTGTTTACCACTTGGACCGTGGTTACGAGCACATCGAAGCGAAGCTCCTCGGACTGGGCGCTGAGATCGAACGCTTGAAGAAGTAGGCCGCCTTGCCACATCCGGCTAATGCAACCACGTGCTCTTCATCTTGGGCTCTCAGCAGCGCTGCGTCCACGACTACATCTCAAGGTGGTCCAAGCCTAGGACCTCAGGAAGCCAACTAGTTCCGCTTGTCCGGCACCGGAGGGACCGGTGGTGTTGGCTCGAGAAGATCGAAAGGCTCCACGGGCTCGACAGGCTCGACAGGCTGCATGGGGAGGACGGGGCGAGCCATGAAATCGTGCACGCTTCCCAGATGCGCCAGGCTACGGACGGCTTCGAGCCTGAGGCTTGCTTCGGGATCCGACCCCGCAATCTCCTTCAGCGAAATCCCTCCTTCAGCTTTGGCGGTGTTCGGACTCACTGTCTTTGCGCCAGTTTCTTGGCCTTGGAATGGAAGAGCGAACGCCGAACGCGCCGGCTGTTCCCGCTCATCCCTAGCGCATGGATAACAGACTTCTTGAGATCCGTCTCATCAATCTCAATAGAGGCGTCATAGATGTCCAGCAAAGCGTCGACCCCTCGATCGCCGGCGGTGTTAGCCAAGGTGCCGACCGCCGCCTGCTGCAGCTCCGGATTCCCACTGGTGATCGCGATCTCCCGCAGTTTGGTGATGGCTCCATCTGTGGGCTCCGAGAAGATGCCGATGCTCGCGATCAGCGCCCTTTGGAGTCGTGGATCCTGCAAGGAGTCGTAGAGGGCGATCAAGGCGTCCATGGCTTTATCGCTTCCCATTAGTCCAATAGCACCGAACGCAGCTTCTCGAACTTCCGGATCCGAATCATTCTGAGCAATCTCGAGCATCAGCTCGATGAGCTCGTCTTCACTGATAGGTGGTTGCTCGGGTTGAGGTCTTCCGCGCATGGCCATGGCATGGGCACGCTCGACCTGGTGGGCTTGCCGCTCGAGCTCCCGCTGTTGTTGCGCGAGGGCCTGCTGTTGTCTTGTCACCTGGCGCTCGATCGCTTGCGATCGCCGAGACGCTGAATTGTTATGACGAGAATGCTGTGATACGGGTCATGTTTTCACTGGCAGACCCTTGGCCTGAAGTAGTCGTGTGAGCTTCTCACGAACGTCCACTGGTTTCCCAACGGTTCCGCTGGGGCTGAGTCCCATAGGGTTGATCGCTGAGCTGACCCGCCAGCCGTCTGCCTCCCATGTGAGCACGACTCGCCCCAGTAACTCCAAACCGACCTCCACAAATGCCTCATACCAAACGGATGTGTCGGCAGGCTTTCTGTCTGGAGGCATCCACTTGACGACTAGGCCAAAGGGGAATGGGGCTTCTCCGGAACGCTCGGACATTATCGAACTCAGTGCAAGCCCCAACTGTCCTGCATCATGCTAGTGGTCCATATAGTAGGACTGCCTCATCCCTACCTCAAGTATCAATGCGGGTCGCGCTAGGTAGGATCACGTTTGCGCCTCACCTAGCGGGGCTAGAATCGGTCTCCGGGGCGGAGATGAGCGCGTAGAGCTGTCGCGGCAACGCTTATGGTGCTCATTGGTAAACAATGAGCCCACTTCTTTGACATGAAGCTCATCCAACGCGCGGCCAGTACATAACTCGGGCGGTGCGAGAAGTCTCTTCTGGATTGGCTAAGCGGATGGCGAGCAGGCTTTCGCAAGTGCTTCGCAAGGTCATCAAGTAATCCGTTCGGCGATATTAATGATGCCGGCCCCTTCCGAACTGTTTCCCCTCTGCTTCCCCAAGCGACGTAGAGTCAGACAAGCCTTTTGAATCCACAAACTTAAGGACTCTGTCAACTATAAATTTAATACTTCGAGGGGTCCGAGCCCGGTCTCGGTGGCGCTTGAGACATGGTAGGATGCGAACGGCCTCCACGGGTTGACTCGCGCGGAGAGCCAAAACCTGTAGGGACAAGGGATTGCCATGATCTACCTTTGGGTCGTTGGCCTGTATCTGGTTTTCCTGATTGCGGTTAGTGTATTCCGGAGTCGCGCCGTCAAGACGCAGGACGACTTCATGGTGGCGGGGCGCAACGTGCCCTGGCACCTCTTGGTGGGAACGCTGGTCTGCACCTGGATCGGATCGGGAAGCCTGTTCGGAGGAGCCGGACGCGCGTTTCGTGAAGGCTTTTCCGCGCTCTGGATAAGCGCAGGCGCCTGGGTCGGGATCGTCATCGTCTATTTCCTCGCAGGACGGGTTAGACGGATCGCCCAATACACCGTGCCCGACATCTTGGAAATGCGCTACCACCCAGCGGCGCGGCTTCTGGGAACCTTGGCCATCATCATCGCCTACCTGACCATCGCCAGTTATCAGTTCATCGGCGGGGGAAGACTCCTCAGCATTTTGAATCCCGACATCGATCCGGCGGCCGGGAAGGCGATCATCTGCCTCCTCGTCGTCCTCTACACGGTCATGGCGGGAATGATGTCGATCGTGGCCGTCGACGTCTTCAACGGGGTCATCATTCTCGTGAGCATCCTCATCGCTGCGCCGCTCGCGTTGGAGGGGGCCGGTGGATGGACCCAGCTTACCAACACCTTGCCGGATACCCACTTCACGACTTTCGGTAGGCTCGGCATTCTTCCCGCGTTCGGGCTCTTCCTCCCTGCGATGCTGCTCTTGTTGGGCGAGAGCAGCATGTATCAGAAGTTCTTCTCTGCGAAGAACGAAGCTTCCGCGCGCAAGGCAGTCATCGGCATGATCCTGGGCGTCGTCTTGGTGGAAGTCTTGCTCGTCAGCACTGCCGTTTTCGGCGCCGGGATGTACTGGAACGATCCCGCGATGGTCGGAGCGGGAGCAACCTTTTCTCCCGCACAGCAGAAGGCGTCCGAGACCATTCTCTTGACGTTGGCTCGCTTCAATCTGCCACTCATCGCCGGTTGTCTGCTGCTAGCGGGGGCCGTCGCTATCGTGTTCTCGACCGCCAACACCTTTCTCATGGTGCCTTCGACGAATCTGGCTCGCGATGTCTATCAGCGTTTCGTGAATCCCAACGTGAGTGAAAAACGCATCATCCTGTTCCAGCGGGTGATGATCGTCGCTTTGGCATTAGTTGCCTATGTCGTGTCTTCGTTCTTCGTGAGCATTCTGGACATGGCCCTTTACGCCTACACCATGGTGGGAGCCGCCGTGACACCGGCGCTACTTGCCGCCTTCCTATGGAAGCGCGTGACGCCGGCCGGCGGCGTGGCGTCCATCGCCGCGGGTATGCTGGTAACGATCGTTTTCGGGCTATTGAATACGCTCGGCGTAACAGAATTAGATTACGACTACATTATTTACCCGGCAGGAGGGGCGTCCCTCTTTTTCCTGATCGGGGTGAGCCTGCTCACACCACCCTCACCCGAAGAGAAGTGGAAGCCGTTCATGAACCAATAGAAGATTCTTAGTCCTTTAACCCCTCTCCCTCTGGGAGAGGGCCTGCGTGAGGGTATGAGGCTAAGGGTAGGAGGACAATCATGACATACGAAAAGATTCGCGTCGAAGCAACGGCGCCTATAGCCCGCGTCACCATGGCTTGGCCCGAAAAGCGCAACGCCCTTTCTATCCAAATGATGAGCGAGCTGACCGACGCCCTGTCCAAGGTCGGTGCCGACTCGAGCTTTCGCACCGTGATCCTGGCGGCCGAGGGCACAGTGTTCTCCGCGGGGCACTTCCTGAGTGAAATGATCGGGAAGGACATCTCCCATCAACGTCGGATCTTCCAGGCTTGCGTGGACTTGATGCAAGCGGTGCAGAAGATCCCGCAGCCGGTGATCGCCGAAGTTCATGGAACCGCCACTGCCGCAGGCTGCCAGCTCGTGGCGACGTGCGACTTAGCGGTGGCCTCTGAGCAAGCGAGTTTCGCCACTCCGGGCGTGAAGATCGGGCTCTTCTGTACGACGCCTATGGTTGCTCTCACGCGCGCCATCGGCAGGAAGCGCGCCCTGGAGATGCTCCTAACTGGTGAGCGTATCGACGCTCGGACGGCTGTCGAATGGGGGCTCATCAACCGAGCCGTGCCCGCGGAGCAGCTCAGAAAAGAGACCGAGGAACTGGCCCGCAAGACAACGGATGCCAGCTCTCTGGTCCTATCACTCGGGAAACAGGCCTTCTACAGTCAGATCGAGCTGGAACAACCCAAAGCCTACGACTACGCCAAGGAGGTCATGAGCCTCAACGCTATGGCAGCCGACGCGCAAGAAGGAATGTCGGCGTTCCTCGAAAAGAGGAAGCCGGCCTGGACGGGAAAGTAACTCGTGCTAGCAATCAGTCATCAGTAAGCAGTAATCAGTACATCCTTACTAAGTTGTACTGTTCACCGGTTACTGTTTACTGATCACTAGCATCATCTGACAGTAGATTCTCCGCCGTAGTCGGCGCCTTCTCCAGCCGATAGAAGTACCGCCCCTCGGATTCGTGAAAATCAACGACCGCGTAGCGGCGCTCGAAGTAGCCTTGGAACAGCTGCCGCGTCTTCATCCGCCAGTCGATAGCCAAGTCACGGGCACGGGCCATCATCAACGTGGTATCGGCCGGGTTTTCCACCAGGATCTCGTCTTCTTCCAGATCCAGGCGGAGATCATCTTCGCAGTGGCGGAATCCGCCGCCACCCTCGCGTGTGCTATTGGCGCGAGGGAGTTCCTCCCAGCCTGAGCGCTCTGGGCGTTGCCCGTTCCTCACCGCAACCACCCGGGGGCTATCGATCCACCATTGCACTTCGAAACGGTCGGTCGGAATCCCTCCATGGAGTGGACTCACGCTCTCCCCGTACAGATTCACGATGTATTGGCTCGCGACCACTCCTAGTTTGACGATATTGAGCTTCGCATTCAGTGATTGAAGCGGATCGAACGTCCAGTTGATGAGTTCCATCCCCTGAGCCAGCACCCTGTCCCGTTGGGTCCACTTCAACGTCTCGCCAATCCGTTGGCCTCGATACTCGGGAAGCACTCCCATCATGTGCGAATGGTGGAAAACCTCGCCATCCCTCCAACTTACGAGACCGCACACGAACCCGACCATTTTGTTCCCATCGAAGGCACCGATGCAGGTTCCACCGGTGTGGTGCATCACTATCAGATGCATGGCGGGCACGAGCTCGCGATCTGGAAATTCCCAAACCTCTCGTTGCAACTCGACGCACGAGTCGTATTCGGAGAGGCTCTTGAAGTCCCGGATCTCGATCTTCCCCATAGTTCGCTCTTACTAGTGAATCCCTAAGAGGCTAGCTCTTGGCGGGCGAGTTCCATCAGTGCATCGATGTCTTTCGCCTCCCTCGGGAAAGCGGCGATACCGAAGCGAAGGGCGGGAACTATGGCGGGAAGCCCCTCGCCAACTCTAAACGGCTGACGCGCGACCGCCCGTTTGACTCGAGAAACGATCCGCCGCCCCCCGTAACGGCCGGATGCGAAGGCGATGAGCCCTACAAGCTCCTGGGAGGCTAACTCGCCCGCCACATCGACGTCCCGGAGGCTTTCCAAAGCCTGCTCCGCAACGTGCCAGAGAACTTGACGACGGAAACCGGCGCCGACGAGTTCCACGATCTGGTCCAAATCCATGATCCGGATCAAAATCAACGTTAGGGGCCTCCCGAGACGCTCGCACTTGGCGACTTCGCGCCGGAGCTCGAAATGAAAGCCTTCCTCTTCGTATATGGGAACGCCCTTGTGAATCGCCTGGGGCCGCGGGGCTCCTTCAGTCCGGAGAGGCTCCGGCGGAGGCGGGCTCACCAGCTCGCCCGCGTCGACTTCCTCGATCTCCTCCATCGTCTCGACTTCCCTGATCTCGGTGACCTCGGTGACGTCGTCGACCTCTGCGGCCGCGTCAAGCTGGCCAACCTCCTCAACCGGGCCAAGTTCGTCGGCTTTGCCAATATTGTCAGCCGCCGTGGGAAGGTTCGCCAATCGGGAGTCGGTCGGCAACAGACGCAGCGTGGTTTCCTCTTCTTCTTGAGGATGCACGACTTCTTGTTTGTCCTTTCCGTCTCCTTCTGGAGACAGCTTTTCTTCCGATGCCGTGTCCACACTTACGGCGAGTTCGGCAGGCTCATCAGGTTTCGCTATGTCTGTCGGTGCCAGCTCGGGCTCGGCTTTCTCAAGTTCGGGTTTGTCTATTTTGTCTTCCGGGCCTTCCGACTCGCTCGTCGGCTCCACCGTTTCGGAAGAAGTCAACGTCAGGCTCGCGGGTCGTTCTCCCTTTAACTTTCCCCAGAGCCGCCCCAGCCAGCCTGTTTCCTCGACTAGCTCTCCCGGCGGTGGCTCCGCGACCGGTGGCTTTACTTTCCCCGCCAGAGCTGAAGGAGTCGTATCGTGTTTCTTCGCCAGCAAGCCCAATACGACACGTTGCAGCTCCACCGGCCGGCATGGCTTGGTAAGGAAGCCGTCCGCCTTAAAGGAATGGAGTGCGTCCTTCCGATACTGCTCTTTGAGATAAACGCCGGTGATGATGACAACGAGCGTATCTTGAACCTTGGAGTCAGTCTTGATCTGTTTGCAGAGATCGAAACCAGAAATCCCTGGTAGCAAGGCATCAAGGACGATCAGATCGGGCCGCTGCGATTCGACCTCGCTCAACACCTTCTCGGGATCGTCCAGAGTTCGAAGCCGAGTACCGAGAGGAAGAAGACTTTCCTTCAACCCGAGCAAGTCCTTCGGGTCGTCGTCCACGATCAAAACCGTCAGATCGCCTGCTCGCATTCACTCCCTCACGTGGAACGCTCGAGGCAATCCGAGAGAATCTGGCCTCGTGGGTCGCCGTCGGACCCGAGCCTAGCCAACACGCCCGCACCCCGAATCCAGTGTTGTGTGTCAAGCAGATCGGCGGGAGTGATCGACATTAGCGGAAGATCTTCTAGGATGGTTCCGGCTCGGACGGCACAAACAGTGCAACTCGAGGTGGCTAATATAGATCACGGCTGGCACCCATGGCAAGACGGGTGGATGAAACGGCCAAGGCGTCAGGTCTGCGAGCAGATTTTGAATCTGCTGCGGGTGGTGCTAGTGTACCAAGCTGAGGGGGGTCTATCCCCCCATTAGGGTGTATCTTACAGACGGATCGACGATAGGGATTTTGACTATATGTCCACTCGACTCGGATTGGCTACGATCATTTTGATCGTCCTCGCGCTGGATCAGGCCAGCAAGCTCCTGGTGAGCTCGAACATGGGTTTAGGGGAATCCATTCCCGTCATCCCCGGGCTCTTCCACCTCACCCTGGTGCGCAACAGTGGGATGGCGTTCGGTCTGTTGTCGGCCCACGCTATACCTTATAAACCGATCCTGGTGACTCTCCTCTCCGTCGTCGCATTGGGTGCGGTGGCGGTTTACGCGATTCGGACTCCCTCCTACGAAAGGCTCAGCCACTTTGGCCTCGCCTTCATCCTGGGAGGGGCGGCGGGCAATATCATCGACCGCATCCGGCTAGGCCACGTCGTGGACTTCCTCGACGTTTTCTACCGAGGAACTCACTGGCCGGCTTTCAACGTAGCCGACGCCTCCATTTGCACGGGTGTGGGGTTGCTCTTGCTGGATACGTTGTTGCACCGTGAGCCGAAAGAGGCAGTCGCGCCATCCCGCGCACACGAGAGTTGATGACCCTGATATTGCCTCCTAGACCGCAATAAAAATGTATCCAAAACTCATCGATTTCGGTCAGCTCAAGCTATTCGGCCAGACATTCCAGCCGATTCTTCATACCTACGGCTTTCTCCTCGCCGCAGGGTTTCTCATCGCGCTCCGGCTCGCGGCAACGAGAGCAAAGAAGATCGGTGTCGAGACCCGAATGACGATGGATCTCGGCCTTTATATTCTCGTCGCGGCGCTGGTGGGAGCCAAGCTTCTCTTGCTCATTGTCGACTGGGATCATTATCGGCACGATCCATGGAGTCTTCTGCGCTCGGGCGGGATCTTCTACGGTGGTTTGGTCGCCGCGATCCTCACGGCTCTTTGGTACCTTCGCAAGCACCGCCTGCCCCCCTGGAAAATGGGAGATATCCTAGCTCCGTCCATCCCTCTCGGACACGGCATCGGAAGGTTGGGGTGTTTCGCCGCCGGTTGTTGCTACGGCAAACCCACGACGTCGTTGCTAGGAGTTACGTTCACCAACGACTATGCCCATCAAGTCGTGGGCGTGCCGCTAGGCGTTGCACTTCACCCCACCCAGCTCTATGAAGCCGGTGCCGAATTTGCGATTGCCGCTTTTCTGATGTGGCTGTCTACTAGGAAACGTTTCGACGGTCAGATATTCTGGACCTACGTTGCCCTCTATTCGGTAGCACGTTTCATCATCGAGATGTTCCGAGGTGACCTAGGTCGAGGCTCGGTCCTCTCCGGGGCACTGTCGACATCACAGTTCATCGCCTTGATCATGTTCGGAGTCTCTCTCCTCGCCCTGTTCTTTCTCCGAAAGAGGCCTCGAGCAAAACTGGCCTAGTTTGACCCCTGACAACTCGACCACCGCCCCCGACCGAACAATACGCTGGACGGTTGTCGCCGAAGAGGAAAACGAACGCCTCGATCGAGCCCTGCCCGCCCACGTCCGCAACGCAAGCCGGGCCCAGGCCAAGCGATGGATCGAAGACGGCTTGGTGAGTGTGGGGGGCAAACGGGTTCGTCCGTCGCACATCCTTCACAAGGGAGAAGAAGTGGTCGTCGAGTTGTTGCCACCGCGGCCCGCGGAGGCAATGCCCGAGCCGATTCCCCTTGACGTCGTATACGAGGACGACGACTTTCTCGTGGTCAACAAACCTCCCTTCTTGGTCGTTCATCCGGCACCTGGACACCGTACAGGTACACTGGTGAATGCCTTGCTGCACCACTGTCCCAACTTGAGCGGGGTCGGGGGTGTCGCACGTCCGGGGATCGTCCATCGATTGGACCGCGGTACTTCGGGATTACTGGTAGTGGCCAAGAACGACTTCTCTCACCAGGACATTGCCCGCCAGTTCGCTCGCCGCTCGGTCGAGAAACAATACCTGGCCCTCGTCCACGGGCGACCACCGTCTACACTTCGAATCGAAAAACCGCTCGGCCGCGACGTCCACAATCGCAAGAAGTTCTCGAGTCGCTCTCGTCGCGCCAAACCAGCCGTTACCGAGGCCACGAGGCTGGAAGTCCTCCCGCTATCGACCCTCCTGTCCGTCCGCATCGAGACCGGCCGAACACACCAGATCCGCGTCCACCTCTCGGAAGCAGGATTCTCGATCGTAGGAGACCAGGACTACGGCCGCGCGCGTCGCCCGCCCGCCGGCGCTCAGGCTGTATTCCAGATCCTCAAGGCGTTCGCTCGACCGGCGCTCCACGCCGCAGTTCTGGGTTTCCAGCACCCGCGCACCGGCGAGCCCTTGCGGTTCGAGGCGCCGCTGCCACCGGACCTTGAAGCGCTCCTGGAGCGCCTGAAAGAGTCTGAGAGAGGCTGAGCAGGCGAGCTAAAATGTGGTTGCGGTGAGAGAGATGGAAGAGATGGACAGGCATCGATGAGACGACTCACCAATAGCTTGCTGGGCGGCTTTCTCGCTGCATTGCTCCTGACTCAAGCGCTCCTCCTCCTGAATCCCGAAGTACCACTCGGCATCACAACCGTGTGGCGAGTTTGGGGAACGCTCGCCATGACGTATGGGCTGGCGGCGGGACTTTCCTTTTGGCTCCTCTTGGTCGCGGTCGAGGCGATACGGGGTCAACCTCTGCACGCGGCCTGGTTCTCATTCCGGCTCTTGACGTGGCTCCTGATGCTCGTCCTGGCCTTGGGCGCGCTACTGCTTTGGCACAACCTGTTCCACTTTCGCCTCTATCTCGCGGACGGAGCCATACGAGCCATTGCCGCCGCAGCAACCACACTAACCGCCGCCGCCGCCATCCTCCTCGTGCTCGGTTTGTTCCGCTACTCGTTCGGCCGACGCGGCGCCGTGATCGGTTATGCACTCGTTCTTCTTGCAATAGCAGCTTCGAGCCTCCTCCCCTTTTACTTCCGACCGCCCAGCCCGGAACGCGCCCGTGTGGTGCCGCGTCTCCCGCTCGCGGACAACCCTCTCCCTCGTCGTCTGACAGTAATCGGCATCGAGGGCGCGTCAATGTCTTACGTCCTCCCCGCGGTTGCGGCGGGGAGGCTTCCGAACTTCGCGAGACTCATCGAAGGCGGTGCGGCGGGTGCCCTCAGGACTCTCTATCCGACCGAGTCGTTGGCGATATGGACGAGCATCGCCACCGGAAAACTGCCTCGACAGCACGGGCTCTTCGGTTTCTACCGATATCGGTTCCCCGGCGTAGAACCACTCTTCTCCCGTCTTCCGGACGGAATCTATTTGCGGTCGCTGGAACGGACCGGGCTAATGACGAGAGCGGCGGTATCATCGCAGCAACGACTCTGCCAAAGTTTCTGGAACATCCTGAGCAGCTTCGGGGTCGACTTGGGCCTCGTCCGGTGGTGGGCAACATATCCCGCCGAGAAGGTGAACGGTTTCATCGTTTCCGAGCTATTTCATCGCCAAGTGCGAGAGAGCTTCGATCCCGCGCTGCCTCGACTCACGTATCCACCGGAGCTTTTCGAAGTGTTGAAGGAATACGTCGTCTCACCGTCCGAGATCGACGAGACGCAGATCGCACGGTTCATCGACGACTCGGAGACGGTCCCCGACGACGACTTCGATTGGGAGCAGGACTTGAAGAGACGTGCGCTCGCGGACGACGCGACGTACCACCGTATCGGTGGAATGCTCCGAGCGATGTACGACCCACAGGTTTACGGGATTTACTTTTTTGGGTTGGACGTGGTGGGACATTCCTTTATGCGCTACCACAACCCGGATGAATTCGGAGACGTCAGCGAAGCGGAGGCGAGGAAATATGGCCGAGTGGTCGACGCCTACTACAATCATCTGGACGCCATTTTGGGCGAGCACCTGCAGTCCATACGACCCAACGAGATCCTCGTCGTCATGTCCGGGCACGGAATCGAGCCGCTGCCCTTGGCACGACGCATCGTGGAGTCGGTGAAAGGGAATCCACATCGATCGGGCTACCACGATCAAGGCCCGGATGGTTTGGTTCTCTTCTACGGTCCGGGCATCGCAACCGGTGCGAAGATCCAAGGGGCTTCCGTGGTAGACATCACTCCCACTTTTCTCTACCTGATGGGGCTACCTTTAGGGCAAGACATGGATGGGGAGCTGCTGACCGGCGTTCTAGAGGAATCGCTTGTCCGGAACCAACCGGTGGCGTTCATTTCTTCCTACCATAATTTCCTCATCGAGCCCCGGAGCAGCGAAGTGCCCTACGAATTTCCGTCTCCACTCGACCTCCTTCCGGGAATTCTGGACGAGGGAGAATAGCGTTTGCGGCCCGGAGGGCCGCCCGGCCGTGCCTTTTGGCCCGAGCGCAGCCTTGAGCCCAAGCGCAGTCGCTGCGCGACTGCGCTTGGGGCGTGGGGGTGGGGTCCCCGCGCCACTGATGGCCGCCGTGCTAGAATTGCCCGGCCTCGCACCCGGATATGCCGAATAGCAAAGTCTCCACACTGATGGACCCGGACGCGATCGCCGAGGCGATCTCCCGAGTCGCCGATGAGATCATCGCACGCGCTGGAGGCGCCGAGAAACTGGCACTTGTCGGTATCCGGAGCCGCGGCGTTCCGTTAGCCAGGCGACTCTCCAAGCTCATCGGCCCCCGCGCCGGAATCGAAATCCCGGTGGGAATCCTCGACATCACGCTCTATCGAGACGATTTGACGGACATCGGCTCTCAGCCGCTAGTAAGGGAGACCCAACTCCCCTTCCCCATCGACGGCCAGCGCATCGTACTCGTGGACGACGTGCTGTTCACGGGTCGCACGGTAAGAGCCGCCCTCGATCAACTCATCGACTTCGGTCGACCGGAAAGGATCGAGCTCATGGTGTTGGTAGACCGGGGCGGCCGTGAGCTTCCCATCCGGGCGGATTATGTGGGTAAAGAAGTCTCGACCTCGAAACGCCAAATGGTCGATGTCCTTCTCGAAGAGGAAGATGACCGCGACGAGGTCGTCCTCACGGAGGAGGGCGGATGAGGCTCGAGCGAAAGGACCTTCTCGGCATCGAAGAGCTTTCCCCCGAAGAAATCCTCCTTATCTTGGATACGGCATCCTCCTTCAAAGAGATCGCGAGCCGGCCTATCAAGAAGGTCCCGACCTTGAGGGGTCGGACGGTCGTCAACCTCTTCTTCGAGTCGAGCACCCGAACCCGAGCCTCCTTCGAAATCGCCGAGAAACGACTCTCCGCCGATAGCCTCAACTTCGGCTCTGCCGGCAGCTCCCTTTCCAAGGGAGAGAGTCTGCTCGACACCGTGCGTACGTTGGAAGCTATGGCACCCGACATTCTGATCATGCGACACGCGTCCTCGGGCGCACCGCACCTGGTCGCCCGTATATGCCAGTCGTCGGTAGTGAACGCCGGCGACGGAATGCACGAGCACCCAACGCAGGCACTGTTAGACGCCTTCACAATCAGGGAACGAAAAGAAAAACTGGACGGGCTTCGGGTCGCGATGGTTGGCGACATCCTCCACAGTCGGGTGGCGAGATCCAATTTGTGGTTACTCAACAAGATGGGAGCAGAGGTGATAGTTTGCGGTCCGCCCGCTCTCATGCCGCCCGGCATCGAGAGGCTCGGCGCCCGCGTGGTCCGGACCCTGGACGAGGCGGTCGAGGGTGTCGACGTCGTGATGATGCTGCGCATCCAAATGGAGCGAATGGCCGGGAACAACTTCCCCTCGGTACGCGAGTACTCCCGACTCTACGGGCTCACGTCGGAAAGGTTGGGGCGGGCCAAGCCAGATGTCATTTTGATGCATCCCGGCCCGATGAATCGCGGCGTCGAGATCGACTCGGATGTCGCGGATGGGCCTTACTCCGTGATTCTCGATCAGGTCAGTAACGGCGTCGCGGTTCGCATGGCGGTGCTCTACCTTCTCACGGGCGCCGGTCCGGGGCGCAACGAGCCAAGTAAACGGAGTAAGAAAGAAGCGAGAGCTGAAGACGATGCGCCTTCTCGTTAAAAACGGACGGGTGGTAGATCCGGTCTCCAAGGTGGACGCGGTGGTCGACGTCCTCATCGAGGAGGGTCGCGTCGCCGCTGTAGGGGCAGTGGGTTCACAGCTCGCGGCTTCCGACGCGGAGACGCTCGACGCCAGCAATCGGGTCGTCGTTCCCGGATTAATCGACATGCATGTTCACTTCCGTGAGCCCGGATTCGAGTACAAGGAGACGATCGAAAGCGGCGCCGCGGCGGCGGCGGCCGGTGGTTTCACCTCCGTGGCAGCCATGGCAAATACCTCACCTACCAACGACACGGCTGCCGTGACCGAGTTCATACTTCGACGAGCCGCCGAAGTCGGCACGGTGAACGTTTATCCAGTGGGAGCGATCTCGAAGGGCCTCGAAGGAAAGCGGCTCACCGAGATCGGCGAGCTCGTGTCCGCCGGAGCGGTCGCGGTATCGGATGACGGACGCCCGGTCGAAGACCCTCACCTGATGCGGCGCGCCATGGAGTACTCCACCCTCTTCGACATCCCCATCATCGAGCATTGTGAGACCCTCGCGCTTCATCCCGAGGGAACGATGCACGAAGGCTTCTGGTCGACTTCGCTCGGTCTGAGGGGAATCCCGGCGGCATCGGAAGAGATCGCGGTGCGACGGAACATCATCCTCGCGGAGCTCACCGGCGCCAAGCTCCACATCGCCCATCTTTCCACTAGCGGCGCCCTCGACGCGGTCCGACAGGCTAAGAGTAAAGGGCTACCCATCACCTGCGAGGTGACGCCGCATCACTTATTGTTGACGGACGAAGCGGTTCGAAGCTACGACCCCAACACGAAGATGAAGCCGCCGCTGCGCTCAGAAGAGGATCGGCAGGCGATGATTTCCGGACTCGCCGATGGGACCATCGACGCCATTGCCACCGACCATGCTCCACATCACGCCGACGACAAGTGCGTCGAGTACGACCAGGCTGACTTCGGAATCGTTGGCCTGGAGACCGCGGTGGCCTTGTGCCTGGATCGCTTGGTGAAACCAGGTATCGTGTCCCTTCTCCGGCTCATCGAGCTCCTTGCCCCGAATCCTGCCCACATACTCGGCATACCCAAGGGGAGTCTTGCGGTTGGCGCCGATGCCGACCTCACGATTCTCGATCTCGACCGATCGTTCACCGTTCGGCCAGAAACGTTTCGCTCCAAAGGCCGCAACACTCCGTTCGGCGAGTGGAATCTCATAGGGTGCCCGGTAGCCACTTTGGTCGGTGGCCGCGTCGTTTGGGAAGCTGAGAACGAGGATGCGAGCCGATAAGCTAGCGCGATGGCGTGTCGGACTCGATGCTCTACGCGCGCGTTACGACCGGCGTTACCTTTCCCCCGACCCGCTAGAGTTCCCGCGCCGTTTCACGAGAGCCGAAGATCGGGAGGTGGTGGGGCTCGTAGCCTCGAGTCTCGCCTACGGGAATGTAACGACGATTCGCCAGAGTGTGGAGAGGGTTCTCTCACGGATGGGACCCTACCCGGCTCAATTCGTGCTTGAAATCGAAGCAGGTCGTCAGCTGGAACGCTTCTCTGATTTCCGACACCGCTGGAGCAGCGGAAGAGACGTCGTTTGCTTGCTATTGTTCGCCCGTCAAATGTTGGAGCACGCCGGTTCCATCGGAGCCTTCTTCCGAGAAGCCTACGACCCGTCAGAAGAAAACGTGGGACCGTCTTTGGCTCGCTTCTGCGTGCGAGTGACCGAGCTCGACCATCAAGGTCTCTACGGAGGGAAGACCCTTCCTCGGTCCGCTGGTGTCCGCTATTTCTTCCCCAGCCCGGCAACCGGTAGTGCTTGCAAGAGACTCAACATGTACTTGCGTTGGATGGTGCGGCGGGACGACGGCCTCGATCTAGGGCTATGGGATTTCGTATCGCCAGCCCAGCTGGTGATCCCTCTAGACACCCACATCGCGCGCATTGGGCAACATCTTGGTTGGGCACGGAGGAAAACACCGGATTGGAAGATGGCGGTGGAGATAACGGACTTCTTGGCGCGGCTCGATCGTGACGACCCTACGAAGTACGACTTCGCCCTTTCTCGCATGGGAATCCTAAAGCGTTGCCCTCGTCACCCGCGCACGCTCCAATGTGATCTATGCGATCTTCGACGAGCTCTTCGTCTCAGGAGACGGGCGGCTTGAAGTCTAAGCGCGCGAACACAGCCATGAGCCCATGCGAAGTCGTCCACCGACGAAGCATGAGGCGTGGCAGGCAGATCGTGCCGGCCGCCAAAAAACGTGGTTGCTTTGACCGGAGCCAGCCAGACGGCGGTGGGGCCCCGCGCTTCTAATCGAAGAGTGAGCGCGCATTGAGGAACTAATGAACGACTGCTGCCTGAAAGAAGCTAAGCTCCATCTCAACAGGCACAGGGATGTAGCCCGTTGTGACGAGTGCGGCGCGCTGATCCTCGCGTACGGGAACGAGCGTGATTTCCGCAGCACGGTAGAGGAGCTCGAAGGCCAAGGCATCGGCTACCAAACGGAACGTGTCGGCGAGCTCTTCATTCTCGCGAAACTTTCCTAAGTAACTTCTTGCGACTCTCGAAGCCTTTTCGCCCCCTGCCCCTGCTCACCGGTGGCCACAGACAAACCTTGGCCGGTCATTTCGCACGATCACGCTTGAGCTGGACTCGTTCTACCGAGGACGTGATCGTGGACGCCCCCGATGGCGTGAAGTTACTTCTTCGCGTCAGCTGGCAAGAGGGCCCACGACACCAGAAACCGGCACTGATCTTGCTGCATGGGCTCGAAGGATGCGACACCTCAGGGTATGTCTTGAGTGCGGGCGAGTTGGCCTGCCGTGCCGGTTATCACGTGATCCGGATGAACCTTCGCGGCTGCGGCGATGCGCTGGGCGTGTGCCCAATCCTTTACAACGCGGGTGTGAGCCGAGACTTGCTAGCGGTGATGGACTGGGTGTCTTCCCAAGTAAGCCAAGCGTTCATCCTCGGTTTCTCACTAGGCGCTAACTTGACCCTTCTTTCGCTCGCACGACATCGTGCCGCTATTCCTCGGCAGGTTATTGGGGCGGTCGCCATCTCTCCTCCACTCGACCTGGCCGCGGTGGCGGACGCGCTCGATCGTCCTCGCAACACTATGTATCGACGGTACTTCCTGAGGCGACTCCGGGCTTCCTATCGACGTCGGCAGAAACTCTTGCCAGACCTTTATGAACACGGCGTGGAGCGGGATTGCCACAACCTCTGGGGGTACGACGAACTGATTACCGCAAGATACGCTGGCTACCAAGGCGCGGCCGATTATTACGCGCGCTCGAGCGCGGGGCCGGTGATGGTGGACATCGATCGCCCTACATTGATCGTGTCGGCTGGAGACGACCCACTCATTCCTGCTGAGTCCGTCACTCGATGGCCCGTCACGACACAAGTTCGCCGCGAGCTAACGCACACAGGTGGCCACGTCGGTTTCGTGGCTGGGTCGAGCGCGCCGGGTCTCTTTTGGGCCGCCGAGCGTGCGATCGATTTTTTAGATGAATGTTCGAAACAATGATGACGTCGTATTACTCGTGGCGATTCAGCACTTACGAGGGCGCGCGAACTGCTTATTAGTGCCAGAAACGCTCGATTGGAAACTACTTGTTATGCGTGGCCAGCAGGTGGCGGGGCGGGTGGTCGAAGTGAAGGTAAAAACGCTTCACCTTGTTGCTTTTGCGGACGGGCCGCTACTTTCCTTCGCTCGGCGGCTTTTTCCATGATGGCTTTGCGTCGACTGGCTAGAAACTCTAGAGACTCCGACTTGCGGGCTTTCTCCCCCATTTTTGTTTCCTCCTAGGCGGGTCCTGGGTGAAAAGGATGCTAGTAAGGACGGAACAAAGATAAGCCCGCTAAACACTCCGTGTCAAGTTCTCCCAGGTAGAAAACAGAGTCGAGGAAGACAAGACGCCACGGTCTTACCTAACGTTGATTTGATGTTTGTCTAGAATGGTCCCCGTCACGCGTCGATAGGCCACGATCGATTTGTTGTAGTCGATCACCGATTGTAGATACTCGCCGGCGGCAACGGCGAGGTCACGTTGCGCTTGGACGATGAGGAAGCTGGTCGACATCCCCACTTTGAATTTCTTTTGCTCCGCCTCCATTCGCCTGAGCATGAGCTCTTGTGCCACGCGGTTAGACTCGATGCGTTTGCGGTTGGTCTGCACCAATCGCGCCGTGATACGAACTTGCTGGGCGATGACGAGCTCCTGGCTTTCGAGGACGGCTCGCTGTCGCCGGTAGTCCGCTTGTGCTTGAGCATGGGCCGCATCGGCAGAGCTGTTGCCCAATGGATAAGAAAAGACGAGGCCGAGGGACCAGTCTCGAAACTCGTTACTAAAGACTTGCTCCAAGGTATCGTTGTAGCCTCCGGGGATCTCTTCGATAATTCCGCCTCCGAATCCTTGGTCGCGGATTATCTGATCGCCACCTAGACCATTGAGAGTATACGAGCCGACTAGGTCCACTTGAGGCAGTTTCTGGTTTTTGGTATAGCGCACGTTGAAGTTACGCGTGTCCAGCTCGACATGAGATTCGGCAATCGTGGGCCTTCGGGCCAGCGCCGTTCGGACCGACTCGTCGAGATCGATCTCGACTTCCGACAGCTGGGGCGCGTCGGCGGGCTCTATTTGGAGACCCCAGAAATCCAAAGAGCTTGGATCGTTGATGAGGCGCCTCATCTCATCGGTGGTCCGCGCGATCGCTTCTTCCGAGATAATCACCGCATTCTCGCGGGCCGCCACTTCCGCCTGGGCCTCCAGCACATCGATGGGTGCCATCGTGCCCACCTCGACCTGAATCCGATTGTTGCGGAGTAGGTCCCTCGCCAGCTGAAGCGACTTCTGGTTCACGTCGAGATCGCGGATGCTAAAGACCCAGTCCCAATAGGCCTGCTCCACGCCGCTCACAAGATCCATCACCTCGGCTTCAAATTGGTGACGGGCGACTCGTTCGCCGTTCTGCGCAACCACGATCTGCTGCTTGATCGGGTTCAACTGTCGATTCTGCAAGATCGGTTGCGCGATCTGTGCACTGAGCCCGGTTCTGTAGCTGGGATTGAACAAGAAAAAGATGTTGTTAGTGCTGGCGCGGACGTTGTCGAAGGCGATGAAGTAGTTCCCTCCCGTGGAAATCTCCTGCTGCCAAGAGAAGTTGTATGCGGTATTGAAATTGGTCAGAGTCGTGGCACCGGCCAGCTGACTCCCACCCGGGGTACGGCTTCTCAAGTTGTTGAAATCGGCCCTGAAGAGTGGGTTGTACGCTCCCTTGGCACGACCGACATTCTCTCCCTGGGCCTGATAGCCGAGCCGGGCAATGACGACATCCAGGTTGTTCTCCAGAGCCATTTCAATGGCCTGCTGCATGGTGAGCTTTGTCGTACCCGCCACATCGGCTTGGGTAGGCGCCTGGGTCGAGGTTTGGGCATCTAGAGGAATGCCCATGAAGAGTAAGCTTAAGGCGACACCAAGATGTAAGAAGTGGTTCCGTTTCATTTCGCTTCCTCTTGAATGCAAAGTGTTAGTTGGTCATGGTCCCCACGGGTCCGGCCCCACTAAGAGAGATACGCTCCAAACATATGATTTGTTTCGGCCATTCTAGTACGGATGACCTTTCATTTGGAATGCCGAGTTGGTAGGCTCTCACCATGTCGCCCGAAGAACTGATCGACCGTGCGAAGCGGGAGGGAGCCCTCTTGGAGGGGCACTTTCTGCTGTCCTCCGGCCTTCACAGCCCGTCCTACTTCCAATGTGCCCGCCTTCTCGCGCGGCCTGAGCTCGCCAGTGAGCTCGGCGGCGCGCTGGCCCAGATGATTGGACCGCGGGGCGCGGACTTCGTCATCGCTCCGGCTCTCGGTGGAATTCTGGTCGCGCACGAGGTGGCGCGAGCCCTAGGGGTGAGGGCGCTCTTCGCGGAGCGGGATGCCGCGTCCGGACGGCTGGCCCTTCGGCGCGGGTTCGCGATCGAGCCGGGCGAGACGGCCATCGTTCTCGAGGACGTCGTCACGACGGGTCGCTCCCTTCGCGAAACGATGGAGGTCGTCGAGGCCTATGGCGGGAAAGTCATCGCGACCGGCGCACTGGTGGATCGTGGCGGGGAACGAAAGGGCACCGACGGCACGCCCTTCTTTTCACTTGCCCAACTGGACTTTCCCACTTACGAACCGACCGATTGTCCTCACTGCCGAGAAGGCTCGATCCCAATCAAACCTGGGAGCCGCCACCAGCAAGCCGGTGCCTAGCAGATTGACGGGCAGATAGTCTGACATTCTGACAGGGGCCAAGCCGGATCGATATGCCTCTCTACAGGGTAACCCTCTCCTATGACGGCACCCTTTATTTAGGGTGGCAACTCCAACCGCAGGGCGAGACTATTGCGAACCAGCTGCAGGCAGCGCTCGAAACCATGAACGGTGAGCCGGTCACGGTCGTCGGCGCCGGAAGAACCGACGCCGGCGTTCATGCACACGGGCAGGTTGCACATTTTCAGCTCGAAACAAACATTCCCCCTTCCGGTCTATTGAAAGGAATGAACTCGATCCTGCCGGCCGACATCCGAGTCCTCGAAGCCGAGCTCGCACCAGAGGACTTTCACGCGCGCTACAGCGCTCGATCGAAGGTCTATCAATACTTCATCGATCCCTCCTTGGTCGCATCGCCTTTTCGGACCCGTTACACGCTGCATCATCCTTATTCACTCGATCGAGACGCTATGTCCCGAGCCGCCGAGGCGTTTCTCGGCAGACGGGGCTTCGAAGCGTTCCGCGCGTCTTCCTGCGAAGCCAAGAGCGCGGTAAGAGAGTGCACCACATCCCGTTTCTTCGAGGACGGGACGGAGCTGGTGTACGAGATCGCGGCCAACGGATTCCTACACCATATGGTGCGAAACATCATGGGCACGCTTCTCGAGGTCGGCCGTGGAAAGCTGTCGCCCGAAGACATGGATGGACTCTTCGAGGCGCGTGACAGATCCCGATCGGGCCCCACGGCACCGGCTCGTGGCCTGCACCTGATCCGGGTCAGCTACGATTAGCCACCGCCGATAGCGGCTCACCATCGAGGATCTGTATCGTCGTGGACGCGCGAACCTCCTCGTCACTGGCGCCGGGAGCCAAGATCGGTGTCTTTAAAACGAAGACCGTTCCCTCCGGCAGGCTCGCGGCGGCGGAGCGGATCACCCGGGCTCGCGTCTCGATAAACGGATCCTCGCCGTCGAATCGAACCCCTGACGTCACACAGACTTCTGATTGTTTCATTCTCATCACCTCCTACCGAGGAGTGACGACAAAAACGAGCCTTCACCTCCTCCACTGACGTCAGGGTCGACCGATAGTGGCAACTGCCTGTTTTGGCGTCCCGTCCTTGATCCGCTCCTAGGCACAAGGCTAGTCTGTCGGGATGGGTTCTAAACCAAACAGACGTCCATTACGAAGTGAAAAGAACTCTCCCGACGCCGTGATCAGGGTCCGCGGAGCCCGTCAGAACAACCTCAAAGGCATCGACCTAGACCTGCCGCTTGGCGCGCTCGTGGCGGTGACCGGGGTCTCCGGCTCGGGCAAGTCCTCACTGGCGTTCGACACGCTCTACGCTGAGGGCCAGCGACGCTACGTGGAGAGCTTTTCCACCTACGCTCGTCAGTTCCTCGACCGCATGGATAAGCCGGCCGTCGACCGCATCGAAGGAATCCCGCCCGCCATTGCAATCAACCAAAGCAATCCGGTGAAGAACTCTCGCTCCACCGTCGGCACGATGACCGAGATCACCGACCACGTGAAATTGCTCTTCTCCAAGCTAGCGGAGTTGTTCTGCCGCAAATGTGGGCAAAAGGTCGAGCGGGACTCGGTAGATACGATCCTCGAAAAATTGCTCAGTGAATTCGGAGGCACTCGACTCTTCATCACCTTCCCACTTCGAGTACCGGAAAAGACAAGTACCGAGGATGTCGAGTCCAGTCTGGAGGGACTGGGCCTACGCCGTCTTCTCGTCAACGGGAAGATCGAGGAGGTCTCCCGCAAGCTGCTGGCGCGACTCCGCGAGAAACCGATAGCCGTTGTCGTTGACCGAACGACCAGCAAACCCGAAGGCCGGGAGAGGCTAGCGGATTCCCTGGGCCAGGCGCTTCATTTCGGCAAGGGGCACGTCAGCGTTTGGATTGATGGAGGGCAAGAGCTCGAAGAAGTTCCCTTTAGCGAGCATTTCCACTGTGCAACGTGTGACATCCACTACCCCGACCCGGTTCCGAACCTCTTTTCCTTCAACAACCCCCTGGGAGCCTGCGAAAACTGCAAGGGCTTCGGCCGGACGATTGGCATCGATCTCGAGTTGGTCATCCCCGATCCTAGAAAAACATTGCGACAAGGAGCCATAAAACCGTGGACCACCGCCTCCTACCGCGAGGGCCAAGAAGATCTGCTCGCCTATTGTCGCCGCAAACGCATTCCTGAGGACGTCCCGTGGGCAAAATTGCCCCCAAAGCAACAACGCCATGTCATCGAAGGCGACCAAAGCTTCTACGGCATCCAAGGCTTCTTCGAGTGGCTGGAAACTCGTACATACAAAATGCACATCCGAGTGCTTCTGTCGAAGTACCGGAGTTATGTGCGTTGCGAGTCGTGCGGCGGCACTCGATTCAGGAAAGAAACGCTGCTCTATCGCGTGGAAGGAAGAACCATCGCCGAGATCTACGCGGCGGACATCGAGGAAGCACTTGATTTCTTCACTCAGTCGCCGAGTCGTCCAGGCGATCGCGTCGCGGAGATGCTGCTCGACGAGATCGAAAACCGGCTAACTTACCTACGCGACGTCGGCCTCGGGTATCTGACGCTCGATCGTCAGTCGCGCACACTTTCCGGAGGGGAGGTCCAGAGGGTGGATTTGACTACCGCCCTCGGATCCTCCCTGGTGAACACGCTCTACGTCTTGGACGAGCCTTCGGTAGGCTTGCATCCCAGAGATACCTCGCGGTTGATGGACATCTTGAAGCGGCTGCGTGACAACGACAACACCGTCGTGGTCGTGGAGCACGAACCGGAAGTGATTCGGCGTGCCGATCGAGTCGTGGACCTTGGCCCTGGTGCCGGCGAACGAGGCGGTGAGCTGGCGTTTTTTGGAGCGCCGGCCGAGCTCGTGAAATCGGCGAACACTTTGACCGGGAAGTACCTCTCCGGACAGCTGCGTATTCCATGGCGGGGCTCACGCCGCAAAGGGCGCGAAGGTCACGCGATTCACATCCGCGGGGCCAAACAGAACAATCTCCACAACGTCGATGTCGAGATCCCGCTCGGTGTCATGGTGGCGGTCACCGGGGTCTCGGGCTCCGGCAAGAGCACTTTGATCGAGGACATCCTCTACCGCGGGTACCGAAAATGGAAAGGCAAAGGGATGGGTGAGCCGGGCGCCTGTGACGGCCTCGACGGTTTGGAGCTCGTTCAAGAACTGGTCCTCGTCGATCAATCGCCTATCGGTAGAACGCCTCGTTCGAACGCCCTCACGTATCTCAAGACGTATGCGCCCATCCGACAGCTCTTTGCCTCCACCCGTGCGGCTCACGACCGCGGCTTCTCAGCAAGCACCTTCAGCTTCAACGTGGACGGTGGTCGCTGCCCGCTGTGCTCTGGAGAGGGGTTCGAAAAAGTCGAGATGCAGTTCCTCTCCGACGTCTACGTGACCTGCGAGTCGTGCGGCGGAGCCCGATTCAAACAAGAGGTGCTCGAGGTCCGGTTTCGCGGCAAGAACATCCAAGACGTGCTCGGAATGACGGTGACGGAAGGAATTCGCTTCTTCGCCGGGTGGGAGAAGATCGTTACTCCGCTGGAAGTTCTGCGCGGTGTAGGGCTCGGGTATCTGCGCCTCGGTCAGCCGGTCAACACGCTATCCGGCGGCGAAGCCCAACGATTGAAGCTGGCCTACCACATGAGCGGTGCGGTCGCGGAAGGAACGCTTTTCTTGTTCGACGAGCCGACCACCGGACTACACTTCGACGACATCCGCGTCCTCCTGTCCGCCTTCGACAAACTTCTCGAGCAAGGCGCCAGCATCCTGATTATCGAGCACAACATGGACGTCGTGAAAAACGCCGATTGGGTAATCGATCTGGGGCCGGAGGGAGGCGAAGCCGGCGGACGGGTCGTTGCCATCGGGACTCCGGAACAAATAGTGAGATCGCGTGCGTCCCACACCGGGAAATATCTGGCGCCGTACTTGAAACAGAAACCACCTCGCATCGCATCTTCACCACTTCCTCGGCAGGAGCTCGACACTGGCACGGTTCGCGTCATTGGCGCCCGACATCACAACCTCAAGAACGTCACCGTCGACACGCCACGCGACCAAATGGTCGTTATCACTGGCCTCTCCGGCTCGGGAAAAAGCACGTTGGCATTCGACATTCTGTTCGCGGAAGGCCAGCGGCGATTCATCGAAAGCCTCTCCGCCTACGCTCGCCAGTACATCCGTGTGATGGACAAACCGGAGCTCGATTTACTCTTGGGTATCCCGCCCACTGTTTCGATCGAGCAAAGACTCACGCAGGGCGGTCGCACGTCCACCGTCGCTACCGCCACCGAGATTTACCACTATCTGCGGCTGCTGTACTCCAAGGTGGGTGTTCAGCATTGTGCGGAATGCGACACACCGATCACGCCGCAGACTGAAGATCAAATCGCCAGTGATATAGCTCGTCGGTTCAAGAAGGGACGCGTGATGCTCCTAGCCCCATTGGTGCGTGCGCGGAAGGGTTCACATAGAGAGATCTTGGAGCGCGCCGCCAAGGAGGGCTTCGAAAAACTGCGCATCGACGGTCGGATGATCCGTACCGCGGCGGCACGCCCTCTTCGTCGCTACGTCGAACACGACATCGAAGCCGTCGTTGCGGAACTAACTATGAAAGCGGCGACTGCCGCGATCGGGCGCGACCAACTTCGGCGAGCTCTAGAATTGGGGCGGGGCGCAGTCGTGGTGGTAACCGCCAAGGAGTCCCGCTATTACAATCTGAGACGAGCTTGTCCGCGTTGCGAGACCAGTTATGAAGAGCTCGATCCAAGACTCTTCTCATTCAACAGCCGCTACGGCGGGTGCCCAAGCTGCCGCGGCATGGGTTATCGGGAAGCGTTCGATCCGGATCTCGTCATTTCAGACCGGCGCCTCTCGTTGGATGAAGGGGCGATCGTACCCCTCGCCAAAAACTCCAAGAAGTTCCCCCGAAGTGCCTCGTACAGGGCACGAGTGCTTCGCATGGCAACGAGGCTGAGAATCCATAGGCGACGCGCTTTCAATAAAGTGGCGCGCAAGCAAAGGGAACTTTTTCTTTTCGGCACCGCCGAAATAGAAGGCGTCCTTCCCTACCTAGAGCGAATCTATCGAGACGCGACGGGCGAGCTAGCCACGCACCTGGAGCAGTTTCGTTCTCAAACGCCTTGCTCCGAGTGTGAAGGTGCGCGGCTCAACCGCGTCGCCCGTGCCGTTCGCTTGGGCGGCCTCGGCATCGATCGCGTCGCAGACATGACGCCCGAAGGAGCGCTCCAGTTCTTGTCTAGTGTGGATCTTCAGGGGAGAACCGGCATCATCGCCGAGAACATCCTGAAGGAGATTACCGCGCGCCTTTCGTTTCTCTTGCAAATTGGTCTTTCCTATCTTCAATTGTCCCGCCGGAGCGACACGCTCTCAGGAGGAGAGGCACAGCGGATTCGACTCGCGGCGCAGCTCGGTTCGAACCTTAGAGGCGTTTGCTACATTCTCGACGAACCGACCATCGGTCTTCACGCGCGAGACAATCGGGTGCTTCTGAAGACGCTGCGTCAACTTCAACGGGCTGGCAACTCAGTGATCATCGTCGAGCACGACGAGGACACGATTCGGCATGCGGACCATGTCATCGACCTCGGGCCCGGGGGAGGGGCTGAGGGTGGCGAAGTGGTGGCGGTGGGAAGCCCCGCCGAAATCGAGGCCAATCCCAGATCGTTGACTGGCCGATTTCTAAAACGCAAGGACAGTGGACCAACGAGGCGACCGCGGCCGCTCGACGGGTGTTCCTTCGTAACCATACGCGGAGCGAAAGAGCACAACCTGAAGAATATCCGCGTACGATTCCCCGCCGGTCGGCTGAGCGTCGTCACCGGTGTTTCGGGATCGGGGAAGAGTACGTTGGTCCGCGACATCCTCTATCGCGCCGTTCGCCGCAAGCTGACGGGGAGCGGAGGACGGGTCGGCGAGCACCGAGAAATCACCGGGGCCAATGTCTTCACTAGGGTTCTCGAGGTCGATCAAACCCCGATTGGAAAAACACCGCGTTCCATCCCCGCCTCTTATGTCGGGTTTTTCGATGAGATCAGAAGGCTATTCGCTTCGACTCCAGAAGCCCGCATGCTCGGATACCAGCCCAGTCGGTTCTCGTTCAACGTCAAAGGCGGCCGATGCGAGAACTGTGGGGGCCAGGGTCGGATCAAAATGGAGATGAGCTTCCTCCCCAACGTCTACGTCCACTGCGCGATCTGTGACGGACGGAGATACACGCAAGAAACCCTCTCGGTCACCTACCGCGGCAAGAACATTCACGAGGTTCTGGAGATGACGCTCGTCGAAGCCGAGGAGCTCTTCCGTCCGGTAGAACCGATACATCGGCCGCTTCGAATCCTCAACGAGATGGGGCTCGGCTACCTTACCCTCGGGCAACCGTCCAACACCTTGTCCGGCGGCGAAGCGCAACGGATCAAGCTTGCCTACGAGCTTGCGAAATCCAACCGCGGTTCGACGCTGTATGTACTCGATGAGCCAACCACCGGTCTTCACATGGCGGACATCGAGAAGTTAGTTGGTTCGCTACAGTCATTGGTAGATCAGGGGAACACGGTGGTCGTGATAGAGCACAATCTGGAAGTCATCCGAGAGGCCGATTGTGTCGTCGATCTGGGGCCCGAAGGGGGAGAGCAGGGAGGCCACTTGGTGGCCTGGGGACCACCGGCCGAGGTAGCCGCCTTGGGTGAGACCTCCTACACCGCTCGCTTCCTGAAGGAGTACCTCAAGGGCTTTCCTGTCTCGGTCTCCGCCTAGCAACGACGCTGCGTAAGTCCCTGAAACTGACGCCAAAATATCGCGTTGTTATTTGTCGAACGCAGCAGAGCGTCCAGTAGACGGTGGCTGCTTGAATCGGACTCGGCAAGACGCCACTATCAAGTTGGCCAGGCGCTAGTCCGCGGCCTGGCATGTATGTTAAAGTTATGGATCGGGAAAATGAGTCTCGCCGATATAGACAAAATCGTCCGCAAAGGCTCCGTCGAGGACGAGCTCGTCCACCGCATCGATTTCGAGCGTCTGCCCGCCCACATCGCCATCATCATGGATGGCAACGGTCGTTGGGCTCAAGGACGCAGCCTTCCCCGCGTGGAAGGCCACCGTGCGGGTATCGCGTCGGTGCGAGAAGCCGTGGAAACTTGCGCGCGGATGGATATTCAAGTCCTGACCCTCTATGCATTTTCTCAAGAGAATTGGAAACGCCCCAAGAGAGAAGTCGACACGCTGATGAAGCTACTGAAGCGTTATCTAGGGCTCGAGCTTTCCTCTCTCGAGAAAAACAACATTCGCTTCCAAGTGATCGGACGGCTCAACGAGCTCCCGGACGACGTCGTGTCGGTGCTCGAGACGGGAATGGAAAGGACACACGACAACACGGGTCTCGTGTTTAACATCGCTCTCAACTACGGGGGGCGAGCGGAGATCGTGGACGCCTGTCGCTCGCTGATCCGCGAAGCGTTGGAGGAACACTCACGTTCCGACACGTCGCTCGACCCATCCATCAACCCATCTATCAACGTTGACGAGCAAATGCTTTCGGAGCACATGTACACCGCCGGCATGCCGGACCCGGATCTGTTGATCCGAACGAGTGGCGAGCTACGGGTATCCAACTTTCTGCTCTGGCAGATCGCCTACGCCGAAATCTGGGTTACCGATACCTTATGGCCCGACTTCCGGAAGAGGGACCTCTTCGAAGCCGTCATTGATTTCCAGAAACGCGATCGTCGCTATGGCGGACTACACGTCCTGTCTCCTAAACGAAGCTACGCCTGACGAATGAGCCGGGTTGTCACCGCGCTCGTTCTCATACCTCCTCTTGTCGCCATCATTCTCCTTGCACCCGCATGGGGACTTCTCTTGCTCGCCGAGGTCGTAGGTTTACTCGGCGTGCGCGAGCTCTTCGAGATGGCGGGAAAAAGCGGTTACCGAGTGTTTCGTGCTCCGGCATACCTCGCAACCCTTTTGCTCGTCGCAGCTTTCTATCCACAATCGCCAAGACCGGTTTGGGTCGTCATGGGGCTGGTGATCGCGGTGGGGCTGGCCGCCATTTGGCGCGGAGCTCCAAAACGCGAGACGACCACGGAGGTGGCAATCACCATCCTCGGGCCGTTGTACGCCGGGCTACTGCTCGGAACCGTCGTCGGCTTGAGGCTGGCACCACCAGAGCCGGTGGGTCGGCACTGGGTAGTGTTCCTCCTCATCGTCATCATGTTGGGCGATACCGGCGCCTATTATGTTGGACGGTCGCTGGGGAAGAGGCGACTCGCACCGGCGCTCAGCCCGAAAAAGACCGTCGAGGGTCTAATCGGCGGGCTGACTGCCTCGGTCGCCGCGGCGCTCGTCGCCGGCCGCCTGCTGCTTCCCCACATCGGACTTCTCCACGCGGCACTCCTGGGAGCCGTCCTGGCGCTGCTGGGAGTGGGCGGGGATCTCTTCCAGTCGCTTTTGAAGCGAGGCGCTGGGGTCAAGGACTCCGGAAATCTGATGCCCGGGCATGGAGGGGTCCTAGACCGGCTGGACAGCCTCTATTTCAGCGCCCCTGCCCTTCTGGCCTACGTCCGCCTGACGACGGGCGTGTGATAGACCTGTGCGACCTTGCTCGGGCAACTTCTGCCCGTTCAAAAAAGCCCAGGCAAAGAAATGGCGCGTCAGACGCCTGTCCGCTAGAATGTTGTCTTGAGAGAGGTTTTCCTGGCCAGCTGGCCCGATCCACGCACCGACAATAATGTAGGAGTCTCTTTTCTTTGAAGGGCATCGCTATTCTCGGCTCCACCGGTTCCATCGGGACCAACACCCTTCGGGTCGTGGAGCGTCTCGCCGATCGGTTTTCGGTGGTAGGACTGGCCGCCGGGACTCGGGTCGATGAGCTATCCGAGCAGGTCACTCGCTTCCGCCCGAAAATCGTTTCGATCCAGAGCGAGGGCGATGCGGGCACGTTGAAAACTCGTTTCGGTGACGTCGCGGTTGGCAGCGGGATTCAGGGGATGGTGGATGTCGCCACCCATCCGGAAGTTGATATCGTCGTTTCCGGAACGGTGGGCGCGATTGGTCTGGTGCCGACCCTCCGCGCTCTCGAGGCCGGCAAAACGGTCGCCCTGGCGAACAAAGAAACGTTAGTCATCGCCGGAGAGATCATGACAAGAGCGCTTGCGAGCTCTGGTGCCAAGCTGCTCCCGGTGGACAGCGAACACAACGCGATCCATCAATGCCTAGCCGGACGCGAAGACACCGTGCAGCGCATCTGGCTTACCGCTTCCGGTGGCCCTTTCCGGCGCGCGAATCGCGAAGAGATGCGGCGAGCCCGTCCCGCGGATGCACTCAAACATCCCACGTGGGAAATGGGACCCAAGATCAGCATCGACTCTGCAACAATGATGAACAAGGGATTCGAGGTCATCGAAGCCCGTTGGCTCTTCGGTTTGGCGCCGTCGCAAGTCCGCATCGTCGTGCATCCACAATCAACGATCCACTCGATGGTCGAGTTCGAAGACGGATCCCTGCTCGCGCAGCTCGGGGTAACCGACATGAGGTTGCCGATCCAATACGCGCTGACATACCCGGAGCGTTTGACCAGCGATCTCCCGCCGCTCGATCTGGATCGACCCATGTCGTTGGAGTTCCATCCCCCGGACCTCGAGCGTTTCCCTTGTGTGGGGTTAGCCTACCAGGCCATCGAGACTGGTGGCACCGCTCCAGCGGTTCTCAATGCTGCCAACGAGATAGCGGTGGCAGCCTACCTCGAAGAGCGCATCGGCTTTCTTCAGATACCCGAGATTCTGGGCGAGACCTTGAGCCGCCACGACAGCCAGGACGCGAATGATTTGGACACCGTCTTGGGTGCCGACCAATGGGCACGGGAAGAAGCCCGACGACTGGTCGCCGCCCCAACGTTGAGTTAAGAAAAGCGGCATTAGAGGATTAACACGATGGAAGAGCCCTCATCCGTCGCGCAGTCGCCGAAGCTCAAGGGAACCTGGCCGGGTTTTAGGCCCGAGCGCAGCCTTGAGCCGATGCGAAGTCGCCAGGTCGACGGAGCATCCAGGCTTGGGGATGGGGCCCCAAGCCACTAACAAAGTTCGAGGTCCGCTCGTGGGGGTGGGGCCCCACGAGCACTAAGCAATGGAGAAAGCATCTTGTTTCTAAGCGCACTAGCGTTCATCTTCGTTCTCGGGGTCATGATCTTCATTCATGAGCTCGGCCACTTCCTCACCGCCAAGTGGATCGGCGTCAAGGTCCATGTCTTCTCCCTCGGCTTTCCACCCAAGCTCATCGGTAGAAAGTGGGGCGACACCGAGTACCGAATCGGCATGCTCCCCCTGGGCGGCTACGTGAAGATGGCCGGAGAAAACCCTGATGAGGTTTCCGGCAATAAGGACGAGTTCTACTCGAGGACGAAGCTAGAGAGAATCGCCATCCTGACGATGGGACCGGCGATGAACATCTTTCTCACCGTCTTTCTTTTCACGATCCTTTTCATGGTCGGGATCGATCGGCCGGTAGGCCTCGAGGATCCACCGGTAGTCCGCTTCGTCTCCGCGGACTCCCCGGCGATCGCCGCGGGCGTCGAGCCCGGTGACCGGATCGTAGCTATCGACGGCGAACCGGTCGATAGCTGGATGAAGACCTTAGACACCTTCCACATCAGCCCCAACCAAACTGTGGCCCTCACCTTGGAGCGTGCCGGTCACGCCGTCGAAACCGAGCTGGTGATCGAGGCCCGAGGCGAGGAACAGATCGGGTACACCGGGCTGTTTCCGGCGGTTCAACCGCGCGTCGAAGGGTTGAGTGAAGGCTTCCCGGCCGAGCTCGCCGGTCTCCTCGAGGGTGACCTGATCGTCAAAGTCGACGACAAAACCATCTACAGCAACCAAGAGCTCATCGAGGCCATCGGAAAAAAAGAGGGGGCGCCCGTCACGCTCGCGATCCTGCGGAGCGGAACCCTGCAGGAGATAACCGTCACCCCCAAGAAAGAGGGGGAGCGCTTCCTCATCGGTATCGAGCTTCCCTCCCCGGTGGCGATGCAGCAGATCAGCAATCCCGTCAAGGCGTTCGGCGCCGCAGTGAGCGAATCCGCCCGCATTACCAAGCTCACCTTCGTCGTCTTGGGTCGTTTGATTCAGAGGAAGCTCTCGATGCGGCAGATGATGGGCCCCATCGGGATCGCGCGAGCCTCGGGGCGGGCCGCAAGAAGCGGGGCACGCAACCTCTTCACCCTCATGGCCGTGATCAGCCTTCAGCTCGGTATCTTCAATCTTCTACCAATTCCCGTCTTGGACGGCGGCCACATTGCGATCATCTTAGTGGAGGGCCTCGCCCGTCGCGACTTTAGTCTGCAAATGAAAGAACGCGTGCTGCAAGTGGGCTTCGTACTTTTGTTGCTCTTGATGGTAACGGTCATCTACATCGACCTTAGCAAAATCGAGTCCATCGGCCGCTTCCTCCCTTAGTGCGAGTGAACAGTAAACAGTGAACAGTAATCAGTACTTCCAACTGATCACTGATGACTGCTTACTGACCACTTCTCGCTCTTCGACCGGCTCGCCCTGAGAAAGGCCCTGTGAAGATCGAAACGATTGAGATCCAAGAACTGAAGCTTGAGCTACTCTTCCCCTTCGAGACCAGCTTTGCTCGTGTCGACTACCAGCACTTCTTGGTCCTGAAAGTCCGGGTGGACGGGGTCGTCGGCTGGAGCGAATGCGTGGCCGACGAGGCGCCGAGTTATTCTTCCGAGACCATCCGCACCGCCTGGCACGTCATCGAAGATTTCATCGCACCGGTGGTCTTCCAACGAGAATTCTCGCACCCGCGTGAGATCGTGTCTTCCCTAGATCTGATTCGGGGACACAATATGGCAAAGGCCGCGGTGGAGATGGCGTGCTGGGACGCTTACTCCCGCCAACAAGGAGAACCGCTTTCCAAAACGCTGGGAGGCACGAGAGCTGAGATCGAGTCAGGAGTTTCGATCGGAATTCAAAAAAGCGTGGGGCAACTGCTGGAGAAGATAGAGACTGAATTAGCCAGTGGCTATCGACGAATTAAGATCAAGGTCAAACCGGGCTGGGATCGCGATGTCGTCGCTGCCATCCGGAAGCGATTTCCCGACACTCCCCTTATGATCGATGCGAATTCCGCGTACAGTCTCGACGACATTCCGCTCTTCAAAGATCTCGACCAGTTCGATCTCATGATGATCGAGCAGCCTCTAGCGTACGACGACATTTGGGACCATGCGAAGCTCCAACGAGAGATACGAACTCCTATTTGTCTCGACGAGTCAATCCACTCTCCAGAAGACGCCCGGAAGGCGTTCGAAATGGGCGCCTGCCGCATCATTAACATCAAGGCCGGGCGGGTCGGGGGCCTGGTCCGAGCGAAGGCGATTCACGACGTGGCGGCTTCTCACGGTGCGGCGGTCTGGTGCGGCGGTATGCTGGAAAGTGGAATCGGCCGGGCGCACAACGTCCACCTTTCCACCCTCGAGAACTTCGCTCTGCCTGGCGACGTGTCCGACAGCAAGCGTTATTTCAAGGAGGAGGTCATCGAGCCGCGGGTGGAAGTCAGATCCGACGGCACGATCGCCGTCCCCACCGAGGCCGGCATCGGCTACCGAGTGTTGGAGGATCGCATCCAGCGCCACTCGTTGAGTTCTGCTGTCCTGAAACGGACTTAAAACCCTTGCCTAGCTGTCACGCCGCGGTCATACCCGCTCCCGGTGTCGCGCCGGAGACGAGAGAAATCGCGATCCCCGATTTGGTACCAGGAGCGATTCTCCTGAGAACAATAGCCAGCGAGGTCTGCGGCACCGACGTCCACCTGTATCACGGGCGGTTGGACGGTGTTCCCTATCCCCTCATTCCCGGCCATATCTCGATCGGGCACGTCGAGGAGATGATCTCCGAAGTGCAAGACGCCGAGGGCAATCTCATCCGCCCCGGCGACACCGTCGTGTTCTATGACGTCATCGGAGCTTGTGGGGGCCTGCTATGTCTGCTCGGTCGCCGCGACACCGACACGCTGCCCACACCGCAGGGTGTATGGCATCACATTGCCGGGCGACAGGCCGTCTGGTGGTTGGGCGACCCACATCTATCTCGAGCCGGGAACGAAGACACTCAAGCTGACCGAGGGGCTCTCGGTCGAGGATTACATGGGTGGGGGATGCGGCCTCCACACCGGCTACCGAGCCGTTGAACGGGCGGACATCGAAATCGGGTCTTCGGTCTTGGTCATGGGCGCGGGACCGGTAGGGCTCTCCGCCACCGCGTTCGCACGTTTGGCCGGTGCGGGACTGGTTCTGGTCACGGGAGCGCCGGAAGCGCGACTCGAAGCAGCCCGTCACATGGAAGCGAACGCCACGATGGATATCACCGGCTCCGAAAAAAAGGACCGGGTCGCATGGTCGCGTGAGCAAACGGAGGGACGGGGTCCCGACGTCGTGATCGAAGCGGCGGGACGACCGGAGGCGGTCGTCGAAGCGTTCGAGATTGTGCGGGAAGGCGGCACCGTCGTGATCGCAGGACAGTACACGGATGCGGGGGATGCAGTCTTCAATCCTCACCACCACCTGAACCGCAAGCAGCTCGATGTGCGGGGCTGCTTCGGGTTCGAGTTCCGGCATTTCTATCGGGCCACGCGCTCGCTCACGACCATCGCCAAACGCTTTCCATGGCGAGAACTCATCACCCGGGAGTACACACTTGACGAAGCAGCTCAGGCTCTGGAAGACGTGGCAGCGCTCAAGGTTGTCAAGGCTTTGATACGCCCCTGAAGGACCGCCATGCCAAGCCCTATCACGGGATGACCGCCCCGCGCTTTTTGTCTCTGAAGGAGGCGGTCTCCCTCATTCCGAGTGAAGCTTCACTGAGCCTCGGGGGATTCGATATCGTCCGGGCTCCGATGGCTCTCGTTTTCGAGCTCGTCCGCCAGGGAGGCCGACGGATCGAACTGATCACCGCTCCCAACCCCTTAGCGATGGACGTCCTCATTGGGGCGAAAGTAGCCTGCAAAGTGACCGCGGGTTTTTCCGGCTTCCAATACCAGCATGGGTTCGCGGTAGGGCCGATGTGGAAGCAGGCCGTCGAGTCGAACGAGGTCGATTACCGTGAGGTCGACGTTTACGCGATCCTCAGCGGCCTTCGGGCCTCGGCCCTCGGATTGCCGTTCCTTCCTTTGACCGATATCGATGGCTCCGAACTCACCGACCCCGAGCGATGGACCCGCGTGGAACATCCATTCGATGCGAAGCAGAAAGTGACGGTGACGCGCCCCATACGGCCCGACTTCGCACTCATCCACGCCCAAGCGGCGGACCGAACGGGGAACCTTCGCATCGACGACCCGATCGTGGACGAGCTCGTCGCCAAGGCAAGTACTCGTGTCATTGCGACGGTGGAAACGATCACGGACCAAGTGGAGCGCCCCTCGGTACCTTTCTACCGCGTCGACGCCCTGGTCGAGGCTCCGCGGGGAGCGTGGCCGTCCGCTTGCCCAGGATACTATCCCGTCGATGAGGAGCACCTTCATCTATATATAGGGATGGCGGAAGGGGGACGCTTCGCCGACTACCGACGCCAATTCATCGACCCCAAGGAAGGCACCTCATGAGCTTTGCGGTCGACACCATGCTTTCGGCCATGGCTCGTCTCATCCGCAATGGTGACGTGGTAACGACCGGCGTCGCCTCCCTTCTCCCGATGCTCGCGGTAGGGTTGGCAAAAGAGACTCATGCTCCCGAGCTCACGTATTTGAACTGCGTCGGCGCGGTGAACCCGGAGTGGACCGAGCTCCCCCACACGTCGGTCGAGCCGACGCTCCTCCCGGGTGCCGCGTTCATCCGACTCGACGAAATCTGGGAAATGGCCAACCAAGGAAGGGTCGACTTGATGTTCTTCGGTGCTTTTCAGATCGATGCCCGAGGCCGCACGAACCTCCACCGTCTTCGGTCGGGGCGCAAACTACCCGGCATAGCTGGCGCCTCCACGATGCGGAGGAAGGTCAAGTGGCCCGTCTTGTTTACGACGCGCCACGATCGCCGGACCTTCGTGGAAGGCGTCGACGCCGTAACGACTTCTGCTCGAGGCGACGAAACGACGCAGGTGGTGACGCCGCTCGGAATCTTGTCGCTGGGCGCGATGGAGTCCCGGATCGACTCCCTTCTGGCCGGTCGCACTCTGCAGGAGATTCGGGACCGAACGGGCTTCCCGCTCACAACGCTCGAGACCCTCCAAACACTCGCCCCACCGAGTCGGGAAGAAGTCGAGGCTCTCGACCGTCTGGACCCGGAAGGCAAGAGGCGAGTCTTCCTCAAAAACGACGGTGAATAGCCTCTCTCGGAGAGGCTCCCCGCACTTCGGGATATAATCCCTCTCTACGATGAGATACGGTCTCGGCATTTTGCTCAGCGCTTCGCTGGCTGGTGGTTGCGCGTCGCTCGACTACACCGAACTCCGCCCCGACCAGAAGTTCGCTCGCCTGATGATGCTCGAAGACGAGCGGTCCCTGGGCGCCGGGGAGGTCGTCACCCGACTGAGCGACCCGAGCCATCGGATTAGGCTTCGCGCCGCTCTCGCCCTCGGCCGGATCGGCTACACGGCGGGAGAACCGCATTTGGTCGCCACGCTGTCGGACTCCGATCCGGACATGCGAGCAGTAGCGGCTTTCTCCTTGGGACTTCTCGAAGGACCTCTTTCCGACGAGGCCTTGGCGGCCCTCGAAAATGCCTTGTCCGACGTCGATGCAGAGGTCCGAGGCCGGGCGGCAGAAGCCCTCGGTCGAAAAGGAACCGACCCGGTAGCCTTTCAGATCGGTGCCGGGCTTCGAGCCCGTCTGCCTCGCGGAACGCCCCCCCGGGAATGGGGTGAGGACATAGAGCGTTCCCAACCGAAGATGCCTCATCCGGATCTCCGGCTCGGTCTATTTGCACTCGCGCGGAAGAACAATCTCCGATCGGCGTGGAGCATTTTGGCCACCGAGCAAAGTCAGCCTCGCTTCATTTGGTGGCCTGCGGCTTGGTCTAGCGCGCAGTTCAAAGCCGAAGAGCTCGCACCGCTTCTACTTCACTATGCGGGCTCGAGCGACCCCTACTTACGAGCGCTGGGAGCGAGAGGGCTGGCGCGTCTTCCGCGCGAGCAATCCGCGCAAGCCATCGTCCAACTGCTCACCGACCCCGACGAGAAAGTCAGGGTCGAGGCGGTGCGCGCCGCCGGGACGTTGGGTCTCAGCACTTCCGTCCCCCGCCTGCTTCAGCTCGTGGCAGAGGACACCCCTTATGTGAAAGTGGAAGCGATCCGTGCGTTGGCAACCTTGCCGGATCCACGAGCGGTCGACCCGCTCATCTACCAAATGTCGGACCCCAATCCGTGGATCCGTTCCGCCGCGCTCCGGGCGGTCGCCTTTCAGGACCGAGCGAGCTTCTGGCTCCTCCTGTCAGGGATGGATCCAGACGGTGACTGGAGCGTGCGGGTCACCTTGGCCAGCCTACTCGGTCAAATCAGGGGAGACCGAGCTACCGCTCTGCTCAAAGAGATGGTTGACGATCGAGACTTCCGCGTGCGTCCGGCTGCGATCGACGGGCTCGTTCAAGCGTCTCCGTCCGAGGCAAGGCCGATCGTCTTGGAGCATCTCAAGAGCGAGGACCCGTTTGAGCGAGCCGCCGCTGCACGCGGCCTCGGCGAGCTCAAACCCGAAGGGGGTGTCGCTCGGCTCCTTTCCGCGCTCGAATCCTCGCTCCGGGAGGACGTCTCCGATCCGGGGCTCGCGATCCTGAGCGCCCTCGAACGCTATGGGACCGAGGCACTCAAGCCAGGGGCGCAGTTAGCCCTTCAAGATCGCTCCTGGCTCGTTCGCAAACGCGCCGCCGAAGTATTGAGGGACCTCGGAGAGGAAACCGCCCGCGCCGAGACTTTGGAGACTGATCGAAACCTCTATGACTATATGGACCTTCTCAATCCGCCCTACACACCCCACGCGTTCATCCGCACCGAAAAAGGAATCATCGAGGTCGAGCTCTTCATCATCGATGCACCGGTAACGGTTGCCAACTTCATGAAGCTGGCCCGTGAGGGGTTCTACAACGGCCTGAGCATCGACCGAGTCGTCCCAAATTTCCTCATCGAGGGGGGCGATCCAAGAGGCGACGGACACGGCGGCCCGGGTTATACCGTGCGTTCCGAGGTCAACCGTCGGCCTTTCCTTCGAGGAACGCTGGGCATGACGCTCCCAGGTGGCAAAGACACAGCGGCTAGCCAGTTCTTCATCACTCACCTCCCACAACCTCAGCTGGCGGGGACCTACACTCCCTTTGGACAGGTCATCAAAGGGATGGACCTAGTGGACCGATTGGTGCGCGGCGACGTCATTCAGAAGGTGATCATCTGGGACGGAGTCACGGCCCCTTCCGGCCCGACTACTAGCGCCGGTCAGCCCCCGTCGAATAATTCCATCTTCTAGACTCGTTCATGCCCCGCTTCCGCCTCTTGGCGATTGATCTGGACGGAACTCTCCTCAACTCGCAACGAACGGTGCCGGAAGCAAATCGGCGCGCGCTGGAACGAGCGCAGCGACAGGGAGTGAAGCTCGCGGTGGTGACGGGGCGGCGACTTCCCGCCACCCGACCTTCTCTGGGCGGGCTGAGCCTAGAGATGACGATGGTTCTGAACGGAGGCGCGTTGATCAGCGAAAGCCTCGACGGGCCGATCGTGAAACGAAACCTGATGCCCCTCGCACTGGGCAAAGAGGTTCTCGGTTTGGCACACCGGGTCGGAGTCGCTCCCGTCGTCCACGATGGCCCTAACGGAGAAGGCCGCCTGCTGATCCAATCAGGGACTCCTGTGAGTCGCCCGCTCGAGCTCTACCTGGACAAGACGACGCCTCCCCCCGAATGGGTTCCAGACCTCGCCGCGGCCCTCTCGCGCGATCCTGTCCAAATCATGTTTGCCGGCACCGTCCAGGAGATTCGCGCCGCAGCCAGCAAGCTCGAGGATGCACTCGGCGCCCGGGTCAGTGTCGCTCGAACGGAGTACGAGATTCCCGATTTTGCTCTGCTGGACATTCTCGCACCGGGTGCTGACAAAGCCGAGGCCCTGCGTTTCCTATCGGCAGCGGAAGGTGTGCCGTTCGCCGAGATCATGGCGATTGGAGACAACTGGAATGATCTGGGAATGCTGGAGGCGGCAGGATTCGCGGTCGTGATGGCCAACGCCGCTCCCGAGCTCCGTGCGCGTGGTTTCGTGGTAACGGGAAGCAACGACGAGGGCGGTGTAGCACAGGCGATCGATCGATATATTTTGTAGCTAGCTAGAACCGCCGAGCACAAAAAAAAGGGGGTGAGTTCATCACCCCCCGCTCTCGGTACCCCTGAGAGAGTCAGTTACTTCTTTTTCTTGCTCGCCTTTTTCTTGGCTGTCTTGGCTTTCTTTCTGCGCTTTGCCATAATTGTCGCCTCCTCTCTATTTAGGGGTTAGGCATTGGTCGCGACGTACGGCGCGAGCTGAAAAGTGAGCTTTCTTTTCGAAAACTATCATCATTTCAACTTTTGCCATGCGTCTCATGCCTGCCAGCTCCTGGACTCAAACAAACTGCACGTCGACCCTCCCCAAGACCCCTCATGGACCTCGAGGAAGTCCGAACAACTAGCAGTTGATTGAGCCTGAGCTTGACATACTATATGTAGGATAAGGAAGCTCCCGGAACCTGTCAAGCATTTTTTGCACCCCGAGAGAATTGCGTCTTTGGATTGAGAGTCTTAGCCGAATGGCGTTTTACGAAACGAGAAAAAAGCAGTAAAATAGAGGGTTGGGCGAGTCGGATTATTTTTTGGGGATAGAAAAGAGAAAGTCGAGTCCGATTATTCTTCGGTTTCACTGGCAGAATATTTCGTTTCTAGCTTCGTTTTTTGTGAAGCTCGTTCTAATGCGAGCGCGATCAAACGATCGACTAACTCGGAAAACGAAAGACCGCTCGCTTCCCAAAGTTTCGGATACATGCTGATCGAAGTAAAGCCAGGAATGGTGTTGACTTCGTTCACGAAGAGCTCCCCCGTCGACCGTGAAAGGAAAAGATCGGCGCGAGCCATGCCCGCGGCGTCTACGGCAGTGAACGCGTCGATCGCCAATTGCTGAGCGCGAGACGTCGTCTCTTCATCCAAGGGCGCGGGGATCAGAAGTTCCGAGTCGTCGTCAATGTATTTTGCTCGGTAGTCATAGAACTCTCGCGAAGGAACTATCTCACCAGGCAGAGAAGCTCGCGGCTCGTCGTTGCCGAGCACGCTGACTTCTATCTCCCTCGCGTCAATCCCCTGCTCGACGATCGCTTTACGATCGTAGCGGAAGGCTTCCCGCAGAGCAGGCGTGAGCTCGGCAAACGTCTTGACCTTGCTCACACCGACACTCGAGCCGAGGTTGGCCGGTTTGACGAAGAGCGGATAGGAAAGGGCTTTTTCGATGACCGCGAGTACCTGTTTCGCGGCTCGATCCCATACGTGACTGGAGACAACTTCATACGCAAGAACCGGCAGGCCGCAGTCGCGGAAGACGGATTTCATGAGCGCCTTATCCATGGCGACCGCCGACGCCGCCACGCCAGCTCCGACGTAGGCGATTCCGGTTAGCTCGAGAAACCCTTGCACGGTACCGTCTTCGCCATAGGTTCCGTGGAGCACAGGAAACACCACGTCCAACTGTCCCGGTCCCGCTTGAGGTCGCCAACTCGCTTGCGGTTTCTCTTGAACAAGAAGCTCCGAAGAAGTGGGGTCGGCCAGCAGCCCGATTGGCTTGGCTTCTTCACCGGCGACCCCTTCGAGGAACGGGTGCTCCCTTGCCGCGGGAAGCCGCCAACCTCCGTCTCGCCCGATCTTGAGCGGGATCACTTCGTACTTCTCACGATCGAGGGCTGCCACTATCGCCGCCGCTGAACGCAGCGAGACTTCGTGCTCCGCGGAACGGCCTCCGAAGAGCACTCCGACCTTCAGACGCTTGGCCATTGGGATCATCTCGATTCTAGCATCTCTTCCATTTCAGGCGGCCCGGTTCGTTCGGGTTCTAAGCCGCCCCCCTTTCCGGAAAGTCCTGAAAGTCGCGTAACATGATTCCTGCTGTGATCACCTTCGAGCTCCTCTCAAAATCGGGCCCTGCGCGCCGCGGGCGGCTGACGACGCTCCACGGGGAGTCGCCGACACCCGCCTTCATGCCAGTCGCCACCCAGGCGTCCGTCAAATCGCTCACATCTCGACAGGTCGAAGAGACGGGCTCCCGAATCGTTCTTACCAACACCTATCATCTAATGCTGCGCCCGGGTGCAGAGACCGTAGCCTCGCTCGGTGGACTCCACCGACTCATGAATTGGGATGGCCCGATTCTGACCGATAGCGGCGGTTTCCAGGTGGCGAGCCTGTCGTCCTTGCGGCAGGTGGAGGACAAAGGAGTTACGTTCCGTTCTCACCTGGATGGAAGCCTCCACGAGTTGACCCCCGAGCGAGCGGTAGCTATCCAGGAAATGCTGGGCTCGGACATCGCCATGGTTCTGGACGAGTGCGTCCTGTACCCGGCGAGCCAAGAGAAAGCGAGAGAGGCCGCAGACCGCAGCCTGGACTGGGCTCGACGATCACGAGAGGCACACCAACTCGAGGGGCAGGCTCTTTTCGGGATCGTACAAGGCGGCGTCTTCTCCGAGATCCGACGAGAGAATGCGCAGGCGTTGGTGGAGCTTGGCTTCCCGGGATTCGGAATAGGCGGCCTGGCGGTGGGCGAGTCCAAGGAGCTCACCTACGAGATGACCGCTCTCACGGTTCAAGAGCTACCCGCCGATCGCCCCCGTTACTTGATGGGAGCGGGTACCCCCCTCGACATCGTCGAAGCGGTGGCCAAGGGCGTCGATCTCTTCGATTGCGTGCTTCCGACGAGAAACGCTCGCAACGGCACGCTCTTTACCAGCGCAGGCAAGCTCGCCATCAAGAACGCTCGATTCTCCGATGACTCCTCTGCCCTCGACCCGGAGTGTCCGTGCTACACCTGCCGCCACTTCTCTCGGGCCTACCTCCGACATCTGTTCTTGGCGAGAGAGATGACCTCCGCCACGCTGAACACCATCCACAACCTGACGTTCTATCAAACGCTGATGGCTCGACTTCGGACCGCCATCGAATCGGACCGTTTCGAGGTGGAACGCCGGGAGCTCACTCGAAAGCTCTCAGAAACCCCAACTTGATGCGATCGTGGAGCTTGAACTATGATTAAAAAATGTTTCCTATACTGATGGCCGCTGCGGGTGGTGAAGGACCCGGATTCGCCGATCAGCTCATGCTGATCCTCATCATCTTTAGCATCTTCTACTTCATCGTCTTCCGACCGATGCGCAAGGGGCAAAGGGACACCGAGGAAATGCGATCGGGTTTGAAGAACGGCGATCGCATCGTGACCAACGGCGGAATCTACGGGACGGTAGTCGGTGTCTCGGAAGACATCGTTCAGGTTAGAATCGCCGACCAGGTAAAGATTCAACTCGCCAAGTCTGCCGTGGCGCGCCGCGTCGAAGAATCGGCAGGCAAGGGATCCGGCGCGTAAACAGGATCCACGGAGAATTAGCACCCCATGAAAAAAAACTTGAAGTGGAAGGCCGCCCTCATCGCCTTGGTGGTGGTCGTCTTCGGTTTATCGATGAACCCGCCCGAGGAAAAAATAAAGCTCGGCCTCGATCTTCGAGGGGGCATCCATCTCATCATGAAGGTCAACACCGTGGACGCATTGGTGGCAGTGACCGATGAGACGGTGGACGCGCTCGGCACTTTGCTCGACGCCGAGAGCATCTCCTTCGACAACGTCGAGTCCGACGAGCCAGGGAGCGTTCGCGTCGTCGGACTCGACGTCAACAAGGATCAAGAGTTTCGGACTTTGGTCGAAACGAATCATCCGAGCTGGGATCCCACGCGACCCGAGCCAGGGGTGTGGGAACTCCGCATGCGGCCCGCCGATCTCAATCGCGTCCGAGAGGAAACGGTCACGCAAGCCATCGAGACCATTCGACGGAGAGTGGATGGGCTGGGGGTGGCAGAACCGGTCATCGCACCGCATGGGGATCGAGGGGACCAGATCTTGGTTCAACTGCCCGGTTACGGCAACGTGGCCAACGCCAAGGAGGTCATTCGCTCCACGGCAAAGCTGGACCTCAAGCTCGTTCAGTCGGCGGCGGCGACAAAAGAGCAATTACTTCAGGGACGCGAGCAGGCGCCCGCAGGCATGGAGGTTCTTCCCGGAAAGGCCGAGACCGGTGCCACCGACGAAGTCTGGTACATGGTTGAAAAGGTGCCCATGATTACCGGTCGCGACCTGAAGAACGCTCGGCAGTCGATCGACTACGAGACCAACACACCGAATGTGTCCTTCTTACTGAAGCCAGAGGGCGCAAACAAGTTCCGTCGTGCAACGCAAGAGAACATCGGTCGACAGCTGGCGATCATCCTCGACGACAGAGTCTTCTCGGCGCCGGTCATCCAATCGTCGATCTACGATGAGGGGCAAATCACGGGCCAATTCACGCTGGAAGAGGCTCAGAATCTGGCGCTCACTTTGAGGTCGGGCGCCCTACCTGCTTCCCTCGAGTATCAGGAAGAGCGCACGGTCGGACCCAGTTTGGGCGCCGATTCCATTCGCACCGGCGTCATGGCTTCCGCGGTCGGCCTCGCGGGCGTCGTACTCTTCATCCTTTTCTACTATCGGCTCTCTGGCATCAACGCGGTCGTGGCACTGCTGCTGAACCTGCTCATGCTGTTGGGTGCCATGGCCTACTTCGGGGCAACGCTGACGCTGCCCGGCATCGCGGGGGTCATTTTGACTATCGGCATCGGCGTCGACTCCAACGTGCTCATCTTCGAGCGTATCAAGGAAGAAATGCGGGGTGGAAAGACACCTCGGACTGCGATTTCGGCTGGGTTCAGCAAGGTCTTCTGGACGATCTTCGACACGCACCTTACTAGTTTGGTGGCTGCTGCCATCCTCTTCCAGTTCGGGACCGGTCCGGTGCAAGGCTTTGCCGTCACCCTCAGCATCGGTTTGATGGCCAACGTTTTCACCGCCATCTTCGTCTCGCGCTTCATTTTCGACCTCGTCCTTGGACGTCGACAGGTCGAAGCGCTGTCCATTTAAGCAGGAAGGTCCATGGATATTCTCCGCGACACCAACATCAATTGGTTGAAGTACCGCTGGTACTTCCTCTCCTTTTCGCTCGTCGTGTTTCTGGTGGGAGCCTTCAACGTCTATCGCGAAGGCGGCCTGCGATTCGGCATCGATTTCTCGGAAGGCACCATCGTCTACGCGAAGTTCGAGAACACACCACAAGTCGACTCCATCCGTCAGGCGCTCGGCGGCTCCGGCTTGGGCGAGGCCGTCATCCAGCGCTACGACCAACCCAGCATGAATCAGGTCATGATTCGCGTGGAGCGTGAAGCCCAGCAAACCGGTGAGCTCGATACCACCGCAAATCAGATCCTGACTACCCTCAGGGAGCAGTACCCGGAAAACACGCTCATCGACTCCAGCACCGAGATCGTGGGCCCGGTGGTGGGGCAAGAGCTTCGTCGCAAGGCGACCAACGCGACTCTACTCGCGCTGATAGCCATGCTGGTTTACATCGGATTCCGTTTCGAGTTCATCTATGGGGTCGGTGCAACCATCGCCGTCCTGCATGACGTGTTACTCACCGTGGGACTGGTCTCGATCTTCGGGTACGAAATAAGCTTGAACGTGATCGCGGCCTTCCTAACGTTGGTGGGTTATTCGGTTAACGACACGATCGTCATATTCGATCGGGTGCGGGAGAATCGGCGGCTCCTGCGACGCAAACCGCTCGACGAGATCATCAATCTCTCTATTAACCAGACCCTCCGAAGAACCGTCCTCACCTCGGGAATTACGTTCATCACCGTGGCCTGCTTGTATGTACTCGGCGGCGAGGTATTGCGCTCGTTCGCTTTCGTGCTGGTCTCGGGCATCATCGTGGGAACGTATTCCTCGATAGCCATCGCCTCGCCGATCGTGAGTTGGTGGCGGAAGTTCCGGGAGAAGCGTGCTTCCAGAAAGGCGAAGGCGTCGGCCAGAGCCGCCCGCGCCTAGCCGGGAGGTATCGTCACCTCCGTCGTCGCCGGTTCCGCGACTCTCCCCGACTCATTGATTATCTTTCTGGCGGTTTATTTATAATTTCACATTGAAGCTATTGGATTGCCAAATACATAATTTTTGACATACAATCCCCCGGCGCGAAGTGGGGGTATCGGACTGAGCCAAAAGGCTTGACAGCGCCACCGGTCGAAGCTAGCATTAGCGGCTCACAGGGCTAGGTGGTTTCCCAAACCACGCCCAAGATATTGACCCGAGGCTTTAATCATTGTAAGCATAGGCAGTCCGGCGCCTTTCCGGAACGGTCCCCATCCCGTCCGAGGCATTGAGAGATGATCGATCCTGTTTTGCCCGTCTTGCCCGCCAGGGGAGCACAGGTTGTCCGGTCGATACCATCCGTCGTACCCTCCCAAGCCTCGCGGGAACCATTTGCCCTCAATCGGTGTCTAATGGGGTGCCCCGGCTTTACCAAGCCCTTGGTCTGGAGCGAAACAGGCAGGCTTGGATTTCTGAGGGGAGGCCGGAATTGATCATTGCCGGCCCCTCGAGACTCGAGAAAGGAGCATAGAAGCCCGTGGCCAAGGAAATGATGACGTTTCTGGTCGAATCTTCTCAGCATCACAGGGGGATGGGGAGGTCGACGGCAAGCTTCGTGACCTCCTTTGCTATTCAAACCGCCCTTCTCGCCGCCATTATCATCGTTCCGCTGATGGCAACCGACGCGCTGCCCACACCGGCAGGAATCATGACCTTCATGGCGTCCGCGCCTCCACCCCCACCCCCTCCACCGCCGCCACCGGCGCCGAAAAAGAAGCGGCGTCGGCCGACCGCTCCAAAGCCCGTCCTGAGCTCCACCCCCAAATTCGTCGCCCCGGTCGAGATCCCTGATGAAATCGGATTAGGGGACTTTGGCGTACCGGGGGGCGTGGAAGGTGGCGTCCCGGGCGGAATGCTCGGCGGCATCGTGGGTGGTCTTCCCGATGCTCCGGCCATCGACACCTCGCAACCGGTGCGAGTGGGCGGAGATATCAAGCCGCCCAAGAAGATCAAAGATGCGAACCCCGTCTACCCAGACATCGCAAGGCAGGCCCGCGTTCAAGGAATCGTCATCTTGGAAGCGATTATCGACCCAGCAGGCAACGTCACGAACGTGCGCGTTCTGCGGTCCATCCCCCTGCTGGATCAGTCGGCCGTCCATGCGGTGAAGCAATGGAAGTACGAGCCAACGAGGCTGAATGGCGTGCCCGTCCCCATCGTCATGACGGTGACCGTTAATTTTGCCCTACAGAGTTAAAACGAGCTGATTTCGTAATTCAAAGTCCCCAACCGAGGAGGAGAACATGCAGTTTGGAATGATTGAGATGATTGAATCGATGGGTCCGGCGGCTATTGCCACCAACGTCGTCTTGCTAATCATGTCCATGTACTCGATCGGCCTCATGATCGAGCGGGCATGGGCGTTTCATCAGGCTAAGACCCAGTCCCGCGCCTACGCGCCTCAGGTCGCCAAGCTGCTGAAGGACGGCAAGATCGGCGACGCCATCAAGCTCAGCGGTAAGAAGGACAACCGTTATAGCCACCTGGCGAAAGTACTCTTGGCCGGCCTGCAGGAATATGAGTTCCAGCAGGAAAGTGGTGGAACGAACCGCGAGGACATGATGGAAGCAGCGCACCGGGCCATCGAGCGGGCCACCGCGGTGAACCTCGCCGATCTCAAGAAGGGACTATCCGGACTGGCCACCATCGGCGCCACGGCCCCCTTCGTGGGACTGTTCGGAACGGTGCTCGGTATCATCAATGCATTCCGCGGCATGGCGTTGACCGGCTCCGGAGGTATCGGCGCGGTCTCGGCGGGTATTTCCGAGGCTCTGGTCGCGACTGCTTTCGGTCTCTTCGTGGCCGTGCCTGCGGTGTGGTCCTTCAACTACTTCATCACCCGGGTCGAGGGCTTCACGATAGAGATGGACAACAGCTCCTCCGAGCTCATCGACTACATGGCCAAGAAAACCACGGGCTAAGCCCCTTTTTCCAGGAGGATATTAACCCATGGGTATGAGTGGAGGAGGAGACAGAAGCCCGCTTAACAGCAATATCAATGTGACGCCGCTCGTCGACGTGATGTTGGTGTTACTCATCATCTTCATGGTGGTGACGCCGCTGCTGCAAAAAGGTGTCGACGTCAAGCTGCCGGTCGCGGAGTATCCAAGCGACCACCCAGACAACGAAAGTGTGGTCACCGTAGCCGTGAAGCGGGATCGCACCCTCTATCTCGACATGATCCCCGTTGCCAAGAGCGAGCTCCAGGCCAAGGTGCGAGAGAAGTTCGCCGGTCGCGCCGAAAAACTTCTCTTCCTGAAGGCCGACGAGGAACTCGAGTATGGCGCGGTGTTGGAGGTCATGGACATCTGCCGCGATGGTGGTGCCGAGGAGATCGGTCTCATTACCGACGTGAAGACGACTGGCATAGGCGGCCGCTAGGGTCGCCTCGCTCGTTCATACATAAAAGGAGTAACGACTTATGGCGATGTCATCAGGGGGGGCTAAAGGCCCCAGCTCAGACATCAATGTAACGCCTCTCATCGACGTGATGCTGGTGCTGCTCATCATCTTCATGGTGGTGACGCCGCTCACGCAGAAGGGGCTGGACGTAGAGTTGCCGGAGTCGGAAGACAACATCGTTCAGGAGCAACAGGAGCCAAACCCCAATCAGCTGGTTCTCAATATCGACGAGGATCTGCTGGTTACCATCAACAAACAACCGGTCACTCGGGAAGAGCTTCCGTTGAGGATACGGGACATCTTCGAGACCCGTGCCGACAAGACCATTTTCCTTCGCGCTGCGTCCACCCTGACCTATGGCCAGGTCGTGGATGTGTTGGACGTCGCCAAGGGCAATGGTGTCGAGCGGGTGGGAATTGTCCCGCCTTAGGATTTCTGAGTTTCGATTTCGGAGTGAGGGGAGCCTCTGACTCCCCTCACTCCAGCCTTTCCCTCGCGTAATTAGCCGGTTATTAGCATCAGCGGCCCGCGCCAGAGGTCTCATGCGCCGCAGGCGGGCAGGGTCAGCCGAGCGCCCCCAAGCTCTTTGACACCCACCGGGATATCTCCGGGCAATCAGGTAGCGAGGGGCGGTTGCCCACCCCCGGCTCCTACACCACCGTGCGTACGGTCCGTACACGGCGGTTCAAGAAGAACACGCAAGCCTCCGATGCTCGGCGAGGAAGCTCAAGAGACCGTGAGCGTGCAAATAACGAGTAGGGATGGCCTGGTTCATGTGAGACGCGCCGGCGTTCCACCACGGACCGTGGCCGTTGAAGGCGGAAACGCTAGCTGGAGCCTCAGCCAAGCCACGCGCCATGAGCCCTCGCCCGCCGGGTCCAGGGTCGCTTCCACTGCCTCCATAACAAGCAGCGCAGCTTCCGGCGAATCCACTTATCCAGCTCCTCGAAGCTCACACGCACGTCCGACATCCGAAAATACGCCACCCAACCGCGAATCACCGGGTTGAGTTCCTGGATGACGTGGTCGAGCCGACGGCCGCGACCGCGTCGAAAGACCAGCTTCAGTTTCTCCTTCAGTCGTTTCACCGACTCCGGAGCCACTTTCAGCCAAGGCGTACGGTTCACCGTGACGCTATACCCCAGAAACTTCCGTCGCCAGGGACGCGCCACCGCGCTTTTGTCCCGGTTCACCTTGAGCCGGAGCCGCTCCCACACAAACGTCTCCAGCGATGCCTTCACTCGCTCGCCTGCTCGCTGTGACGCCACGTACACGTTACAGTCGGCGGCGTAGCGACAGAAGCGATGACCTCGTTTTTCGAGTTCCTTATCTAGCTCGTCGAGCAAGACGTTGCTCAAAAGCGGAGACAGCGGGCCGCCTTGCGGCGTCCCTTCGCTTCGGGCTGACACCACTCCACCCTCCATCAGACCCGCTTGCAGATACCGGCGAATCAGACGAAGCACCTGTTTGTCCTTCACCCGTCGCGCGACCCGCAACATCAGAATGTCGTGGTTCACTCGGTCAAAGAACTTTTCCAGGTCCAGATCCACAACCCACCGGTAACCCGCCGCGACATGAAGCCGCGACCAGCTCACCGCTCCCAGAGCGCTCCGCCCCGGACGGAAGCCGAAGCTCCAGTTCGAGAACGTAGACTCGAAGATCGGGCTGAGGACCTGAAGCAGGCCTTGTTGGATCATTCGCTCCAACACCGTCGGGATACCCAGCCGGCGCGTTCCTTTCCCTCCCGGCTTCGGTATCTCTACACACCTTACCGGTTGAGGTCGGTACCCACCGCTTCGTATCTCTTCTCGGAGGCGCGGCCAATGCGCCCGACAGTGCGCCATGAGCTCGTCGACGGTCATCCCGTCGAACCCAGCCGCTCCACCGTTTGCAACTACCCGTTGGTACGCTTTCAGCACGTTCTCTCGGCGAAACACCTCCTCGATGAGCGACCGAGCCTCGGGTTTGGCTTTCTCTCCACGTGCCGTGAGTGCTTGACGCGCGGGGGTCGTACCCTCAGCGGTTCCGCCGCCTACTTTCCGACTCCGCTCCGGCTTCTCAGCCTTCTTCTCTACGTCTTCTTCACTCATCGAACGCTTCGAGCCAAATCGGCTCCTCCTGTTAGGCCCTTCACCGCTGTGCGCGGCGGCTACTATGGCCTCGGCTGACTTCTGCTCCTCCTTCGCTACGCCTCTCAGCGGCGCTAGCCACAACGGCAGATGAGCAGACCTCCCAGGGTAAGGCGCGTGACTTTCTTCCCATACACCCGTCGCATTTACGCCCCTTCCGTCCGCATGGCATCGGGCTTCGGGTCTTCATGCCCCCTCGCCCACTTCCAGGACGCCTCTATGCGCTTCGTGTTCCTCGGACACCGGGAGTTTGCTTACAGCTTCCTTCCCACCTCACCTCGCGGTGACGCGGTTGCTGTTCGGCTAGGGGTTCCTGCCATCGAGACCCCCAGAGGACTTCCCTTGCGGGGCACCTCCTAGTCACTTCCCGTTTCGCTTTCGCTCTGCGGTTGACAGCGCCAGTCACGGCGCTGCGCGCCATGCCTGGCGCACATAAAAAAAGGGGTGAAACGGCTCGCCGTCCCACCCCTCAAAAGAAACTTCTTCTCTCTGGACTCTCTACCCGCAGTGCTCTTTTCTTATAGGAGGTCTTGGGGGGTCTTAGGAGGTCTCCTCAGTGCCTGATGCCGCCGCTCTCGCCGCCTCTTCCTGGGCCTCCTTCTTGATCTCCAACGCCTGATCACGTAGCGCGTTCGCCTGCTCCTCTAGCTCGGCCCTTCTCCTGGCATTCGGCTCGATCTTCGCTTCCTCTCGCAGCAGCAGATTCTTGTACACGAGCGCGTCAACGTACTGCTCGTTGAGCTCCAAGGCCTTGTCGAGCTCCTCCTGCCCCAGAACGATGTACTCTTTCCTCTGCGTGTTCGTTAGGTCCGGATCGCGGTACACCTTGTCCCAATAGTGCGTGGCCACGATGTAGTAGCCCTCGGGATCGTTGGGGTTGACGTCCCGGGCCCTATTCTGCCACTGCATGGTCTCGTCGAACCGCCCGTACTTGTTCAGCAGGGCCGCTACGTGCCGATATCCCACCGCGTCCTCCGGGTTCCTCACCACCGGCTGCTGATACGCCTCGATGGCCTTTTCGAGAAGGGGCAGCTCCTCCTGATCGTCGAAGCGCTCGTACAGATCACCGAGAGCGTAGTACCGTTCCGGCTTTTCCGCATCCAGCGCGATGAGCTCGAGGTAATACTCCTCGGCTACCTGGAAATCGTCCTTGATGTCGCGATAAATGGCACCCAGCTGCTCGTAGGCGTACTGTCGAATGGGATCCGCCTCTTCCGTGATATCCAACGTTTTCTCGTAGAGCTCGATGGCCTTTTCCAGATGGGCATTGTTCTCCGGATCGTCCTTGGTCGGGCGGTAAATTAAGTGATGCGAACTACCCAAATAAAAAAAGGCGGGCACGATCACTCGCGGATCCCCCTCCGGGTCCAGCTCGAGCACCCGATTATATTTCTCGATGGCCACCTCGTAATCTTTAGCGGCGTATGCGCCGTTGGCTTCTTTGAAGGCTTGCCGCGCCTTGAGCATGTTGAGTTGCCCCGAACATCCGCCAATTGCCAGAGCACCAACCACGATGACTCCCACGACGTAACCACGGTGGGTCTTCATAACCGTATCCCCCTTATTCTCATAGCCTTACGCAAACGGGGTTGTATTATATTACGCGGTTTTCAGCAAGTCAAGAAAAGGACACACCCCATTTCGCTCTTTCCGGACGCCATGTAGTGTATGGCTCCTTCAGCAGTGCGGCGGGGCCCCACCCCCACCGCGGTCCCTTCGCCGGCAAGCGGCTTCGGGACAGCTGATGGCTCCTTAGGTTGATCCTATAGTCCAGCCGGCCTATGATGGAGGGAGGCAAACCCTTTGGGTCTGGGAGTTTGCCCCCTCCAACATGAACATGATTCGTTTCGAAGACATCCTGGAAAAGGTGCGCTCCTACCAACCGGAAGGAGACCTCGATCTCCTGCGACGCGCCTATGTGTTCTCGGCGCGAGAACACCGAGACCAGATGCGGTTGTCCGGCGAGCCCTACTTGGTACACCCGCTGGCGGTGGCGGACATCCTCGCGGACATGAAACTCGATGTGGTCTGTGTGGCCTGTGGGCTGCTCCACGATGTGGTCGAGGACACACTGACTTCGCTGGATAGCCTCGAAGAACACTTCGGCTCGGAGGCGGCTCATATCATCGATGGACTAACCAAGCTCGGGAAGATTCAGTTTTCTTCCACCGAGGAGCACCAGGCGGAGAATTTCCGCAAGATGCTGATGGCGATGATCGATGACATTCGCATCATCCTCATCAAGCTCGCCGATCGACTTCACAACATGCGAACCCTCCAGCACTTGCCGGAGGAAAAACGGCACCGCATCGCCAACGAGACGCTGGAAATCTACGCGCCGCTGGCGGGCCGGTTAGGCATGGGGCGGATCCGGTCCGAGCTCGAGGATCTCTGCTTCCGCTTCCTCCAGCCCGAGGCATATGGCACCCTGGCCAAGCGCGTGGAATCGAAACGCAAGTGGACGGAAGGCTTCATCTCCGAAATCAAAAGCATCTTGGAGAAAAAGCTCACCGAGAACGGAATCCCAGCCGAAGTGAGCGGTCGCATCAAGCGCACCTATAGCGTCTACCAGAAGATGCAGCGCCAGGGCATCGAGCTGGACCAAGTCTATGACCTGGTCGCCCTACGGGTGGTTACCGACACCGTGCGCAACTGCTACGGCGCCCTCGGCATCATTCACAATACTTGGCGCCCGGTTCCTGGTCGCATCAAGGACTTCATCGCCATGCCGAGACCAAACGGCTACCGCTCGCTTCACTCCAGCGTGATTCCTGCCTCCAGCGTTCCCTTCGAGATCCAAATCCGAACACCCGAAATGCACCAGATCGCCGAAGAAGGCATCGCCGCGCATTGGAAGTACAAGGAAGGCAAACCTCTCGAAGAAGGCGACGTCCGCAATTTCGCCTGGCTCCGCCAAATCATCGAATGGCAGCGGGAAGTCAAGGATCCGCACGAGTTCCTCAATAGCCTCAAGATCGATCTCTACCCCGAAGACGTCTACTGCTTCACACCCAAGGGTGAAGTGAAGTCGTTCGCGCGCGGCGCGACCCCCATTGATTTCGCCTACGCCATTCACACCGACGTCGGTCACCAATGTGTCGGCGCTAAAGTCAACGGGAAATTGGTCCCCCTCCGTTATCGGCTAAAGAATGGCGACATCGTCGAGGTCGTTACCACCGCCGGGCACCGACCCAGCCGCGACTGGTTGTCCTTGGCCGTCACCTCTCGCGCCCGTAGCAAGATCAAGATTTTCCTCAACACCAACGAGAAGCAGCGCAGCATAGAGATCGGCAAAAAGGTGATGGAGAAGGAAGCTCGCCGCTTCGGCCTGGCCCTCAAAGGCATCACCGAGTCCGAAGGGTTTCCGGAGCTCCTCAAGGATTACGGGAGTGGTAAGGCCGACGATCTATACGCGGCGGTCGGCTACGGTAAAGTCTCCCCCCGGCAAGTCATCGCTCGCTTCGTGCCGGCGGAGAAGATGGACAAAAAGGACGGTGCCAGAACCAGCCTCGCCCAGGTCGTACGCCGCGTTCTCCGCGTTCCGGAAGACAAAATCCTCGTGAGGGGAATCAACGATTTGCTGGTGTTTCGGGCCAAATGCTGCAATCCGATTCCGGGAGAGAAGATTACCGGCTACATCACGCGCGGGAAGGGAGTATCGGTCCATTCCGTTAAATGTCCGAACGTGGTCAATCTGTTGTACGATCCGGAACGGAAGATAGAAGTCGAGTGGGAGCGTGACAGAGAAGCGAGGTACGATGTCACGATCTCGGTGGACGTTGACGACCGACAAGGGATCCTGGCGGATATCACTTCCATCATCGCCAGCAGCAACACCGATATCCGAAACATCGAGGCCAAGACCTTCGAGGAGGATCACAAGGGGGCGATCGACGTTACTTTGTCCATCAACAACTTGAAACATCTGGAACGCATCACTCGCTCGATTCTATCGGTCCAAGGCGTCCGAGACATCGCACGGCATACTCCCCACTAGCAGGGTGCAGTACGGTTCACTGCACTGCACTGCACTGCACTCTGCGCGAGGAGCCATCAGCTGTCCCGAAGCCGCTTGCCGGCGAAGGGACGGCGGTGGGGGTGGGGCCCCGCCGCACTGATGAAGGAGCGAGCCCGGCCCGAGTGGGCCGACGACAGGTGCGCCGAGCGAGGAGCGAGGCGCCAAGCGCGCGAACGAGGAGTGAGCGCGCACTGATGCACCGGATGTCGGCTTTGTTTCAGACTTACCTAGTCTCACACATCAAACGTAACGGGAGCACTAATGGACAAAAAAGCCCTGTTTACCGACAAAGCCCCACGCCCCATCGGTCCCTATAGCCAGGCGATCAAAGCGGGGAATTTTCTTTTCATCGCCGGCCAAGTATCGCTGGATCCTGCCACCAATGAGTTCATTGAGGGCGACATCGCGGCTCAGACCAGGCACGCGATGGACAACATTATGGCGATCCTCGACAACGCGGGACTCGGATCTGAAAACGTCGTCAAGGCCACGGTGTACCTCGCAGACATGGACGACTTTGCCGCCATGAACGAAGTCTACGGCACCTATTTCAAGGAGACGCCACCAGCCAGGGCGGCTGTTGAGGTGGCGCGCCTACCGAAAGACGCTAAGGTCGAAATCGACATAATCGCCCTAACTGCCTGACAAAAACAGGCTCAGGATCCGAGCTAGGGTGTCGGGTTGAAAGAGAGCCCTTGAGGGCTGGCAGTACTAGGCGGGTTTGTTCACGCCGCTTTGACGACTTTGCCGGACCGGATGCAGCGCGTGCAGACGCGGATGCGTTTCCGAACGCCCTCGACGAGGGCATGAACCCGCTGAAGGTTCGGATACCACTTCCTTCTCGTCAAATTGTGGGCATGGCTAACCCGGTTGCCACTCAGGGGACCCTTGCCACAAATCTCACAAACTCTTGCCATACTTCGTAAATCCTTTCCGCAACAAACGCCTATGATAACGGAGCTTGATGGTTGGTGCAAGTATTGGGAAATCTATCAGCGGCGTTGGGGCCCCACCCCCATGCTCGTCGCTTCGGCAACCGGTGCCTGCGCGACAGCTGAAGGCTCCCCCGCTCGCTACTCGCTACGCGACTCGCTTCGCTCGCGCTGCGCTCGGGCTCAGGGCTGTTATCAGTGGCGTTGGGGCCCCACCCCCAACGCCCCATGCTCCGTCGGCAAGCGACTGCGCATGGGCTCAAGGCTGTGCGCATTTCTCGCAGGGGCAGAGCTCTCGCAAACTACTGAAGCTGTATATTCCCGTATTGTGTCCGTCCGACCAGGAGGGCTGGATGGCGTAGTTCCCCACCGGATTGATACCGAGGGGACGGAAGTCCGACGGCAAGAGCAAGATGAGGTTCTTTCGCTTCCCTGTCCACTCATCGACACAAACCGCACAGGGACAGTGGTTGCGCAGCAGCTCGAACGAATAACGCGAGTCGTGACCGTCCGCCCACACGATCCGTAATTTGCCCTCGCCTTCACTGATTTCCTTCGGCTTCGCCGAACTGCCACTCTCGTGGTTCACGACCGAGGCGGCGGCGGCCACACGTTTAGCGATCGTAAGATAGGCCTGAGAGGTGGGAGAGTCAGGATTCCTAGCCACGATCGGCTCGCCTTCGTCCCCGCTGGCAACGATTTCCGGGTCGATGGGGATACCACCCAGGAAAGGCAGGCCGAGCTCGCTGCAGATTCTTTGGCCTCCGCCCTGGCTAAAGATGTGAGTACGCTCCTGGCAGTGGGAACACTCGAAATAACTCATGTTCTCGATGATGCCGAGCACCGGGACCTGGACCGGTTGGAACATCCGAAGCCCCTTCTCCGCGATCGTGCGCGCAACGTCCTGGGGGGTCGTAACGATGACCGCACCGGTCAACGGCACACTCTGTGTCAGGGTGAGCTGAACGTCACCCGTTCCCGGCGGCAAGTCGATGATCAGGTAATCGAGCGCTCCCCAAGCGACGCCGGCGAGGAATTGCTGAATCAGCTTGGTGGCCATCGGGCCTCGCCAAATCACCGGAGTCTCCTTGTTGGTGAGTAGGCCCATCGACATGAGCTTCACGCCGTGGGCCTCCACCGGGATCAAGCGGCGATCCGGATCGGCCTCCGGTCTCTGGTCCACGCCGAACATCGTTCCTTGTGAAGGTCCGTACACGTCGGCGTCACACAATCCGACAGAAGCCCCCGTCCGTTGGAGAGCCACCGCCAGGTTCGCGGCGACGGTGGACTTCCCGACTCCGCCTTTCCCCGACGCTATGGCGATCATGCTCTGGATCTCCGACAACGGAGCCGCCTGGGCATGCTGGCCAGGCTGTCCGGCCGGTCTGGGATCGCGAACCGGCGGGGTCGAGGAAATCTGAACATTCACTTCTTCGATTCCAGGAAGCCCTTTGACCGCCGCTTCAGCGTCTGTCTTCAGCCGTTCTTTCACCAAACTCGCGGGTGAGCTGCGTTCTATATCGAAGCTAATAATGGGGGAGCAAATCTTGATGTTCTTCACGAACCCCAACGACACGATATCTCGTCGTAGATCCGGGTCCTGAACCGTTTTCAGCTTCTCTAAGACGTCGGCCTCATCAATACTGTCAGGTTTTCCAGACCTGTCAGAGGAGTCCGCGGTGTCGGCCTTGCCCTGCTGCATATTCCCTCCGTGTGAATCGCCGACCATTATAGTCACAATGTCGACAGTCCCCCATTCGGAGCGGATCCCTCCCCTTGGCCTCAGCCGAGTCGCCGGACTATGATGTTGAGCGATGCCAGCCATCCGTTGTCACAATCTCTACAAAACCTACGATGGGCACGTCGAGGCGGTTCGAGGCCTGGACCTGACGGTCGAAGAGGGCGAGTGCTTCGGCCTTTTGGGGCCCAACGGTGCCGGCAAGACGACCACGATCGAGATCCTAGAAGGATTGCTCCCGCCTACCGCCGGCGACGTGGAAGTGCTAGGTCGGCGCTGGGGAGAGCACGATCAAGAGATCAGGGAACGGCTAGGGATCTCCCTTCAAGAGACCCAGCTCTCGGAGAAGCTCTCCGTCGCCGAAACCCTCAGCCTCTTCGGCAGCTTCTATCGGAGGCCTCGCGAAATGGACGGGCTGATGAAGGAAGTTGGATTGCTCGAGAAGCGCTCGAGTTGGGTGGGAAAACTCTCCGGGGGCCAAAAACAGCGCCTCGCGGTAGCGAGTGCTCTAGTCGGCGATCCGGAGCTCTTGTTCCTGGACGAACCGACCACCGGGCTCGATCCCCAGTCGCGCCTACAATTGTGGGACATCGTTCGCGGCTTCAAGCGACGTGGCCGAACCGTCCTGTTCACAACCCACTATATGGAGGAAGCGGAAAGACTCTGCGACCGTGTGGCAATCGTGGACCACGGCAAGGTCATCGCGCTCGGCTCGCCGAACGATCTCATTGCGCGGTTGGGAGCAGAACATGTGGTGGAGTTTTCGGTGGACCCCATGACCGGACTCGAGCCGGAGGCGTTTGCTTCTTTACCGGCGGTGCGCTCCGTGCATTTCGAGAACGGCATCGGCGCACTCACAGTAACCGAAGTCCACGTCGCCCTACCCGCGTTGCTAGAGAATCTGCGTTCTCAGGGAAAGAAGCTAGTGGGTCTTAGCACGCGACACGCAAGCCTCGAGGATGTCTTCGTCTCTCTCACCGGAAGGCATTTGCGTGATGATTAGATTCCGACCCTTTTCCCAACTACTGACCGCTCGTTTGCGTGAGGCACTCCGGGAGCCGGAAGTCATTTTCTGGGTCTTTGGGTTTCCCATCCTTATCGCCCTCGGATTGGGAATCGCGTTTCGCAACAAACCTCCGGAGCGAATCTCCCTAGCGGTGCAAGAGCACACCGAGGCGGCCGCGATCGTAGAGCTTCTGAACGAAAGTCCCCAATTCGACGCGCGGCTGCTCTCCAACCAGAATAGCGCCTCGCAACTTCGCCTTGGCAAGGTGGCACTGGTCCTCGTGCCCGGCCGCAGTTTCGAGTATCGATTCGACCCCAACCGGCCGGACAGCCTCCTCGCGCGGGCGCTCGTCGATCAATTCCTCCAAGAAGCCGCAGGCAGAGAGGACCCCATCGAGAAAATCGAAACACCGGTAAGCGAGCCCGGGGCCCGCTATATCGACTTCCTTATTCCCGGTCTCATCGGTTTGAACCTTATGAGCGGGGGCATGTGGGGCGTAGGTTTCGTCACGGTGGACATGAGAAGCCGCAAGCTGCTCAAGCGCCTGGTCGCGACTCCCATGCGCAAGGGCGAGTTCCTCTCCGCATTGATCGCGAGTCGCATTGTTTTTATGTTCATCGAGGTCCTGCTTCTGCTCGCCTTTGGATGGCTGGTCTTCGACTTGGTCTTGCGAGGCTCGTTTCTCCTCACGTTGGCCATCGGTCTCTTGGGAGCGTTGTGTTTCGGCAGCCTGGGGTTGTTAGTGGCGAGTCGGGCCCGGAAGGTCGAAGCGGTTTCTGGACTCATGAATCTAGTGATGCTTCCTATGTTCGTCTTCTCCGGAATCTTTTTCTCGTCCGATAGGTTCCCCGACGTGATCCAACCTGTCATCCGCGCGCTTCCCCTATCTGCACTGAACGACGCCTTGCGGGCGGTCATCATCGAGGGGGCGGACTTCTCCTCCCAAATCGGAAGGCTCGCTATCCTAGTAGCGTGGATGGTGGTGAGTTTCGCAGTGTCTCTGCGAATTTTTAGATGGAGTTAGACAGGAAATTCATCAGGGGCGGACAGCCTTGAGCCCGAGCGCAGCGCGAACGGAGTGAGACGCGGAGCGAGTAGCGAGCGGGGAGAGCCGTCCGCCGTCGCGCAGGCACCGGTTGCCGAAGCGACGAGCATGGGGGTGGGGCCCCGTGCAACTGAGAGATTGCGGCCCGCGAGCGCTAATAAATGCCTGCAGGCGCGCCGGCTCAGGGCTGTCCTTCGCCTCCGAGCACACCCTATTTCAGCGAGTCCATCACCTCATCCAAGGCTTCCTTGGGAGGTCGGAGCTTTTCCTGAGAAAGGTGCGCCAGCGGTTCATCCACGAGATTGAGAAGCTCCAGAAAGTTCTGGCGGTTAGGATCCACGTAGAGCAAGCCGGTAATAAACTGCTGGTCCTGCATCGCCCCGCGCAGTAGATCCAAGGCACGGCGGGCATCGGTGGGATCGTAGCTGCGCTCGAGCTTCTTGAGCACGATACGAGAACCATCGTGAAGCTCCACTTCCATGGCAGTTCCCTCCTCGTAGTCCACTTCAATTTGCTCGAAGTAAGGAACGAAATCCACCTCATGAAGCATATCTTCGTTCTCTTTGCCCCAAGTGTAACTCTTGGTGGAGCCAGGGTGATTGTTGAAGGTCACGCAAGGACTGATGATGTCCAGAACCGCCGTTCCTTTGTGAGAGAGAGCGCCCTCGAGTAGAGCCAAGACCTGCTTCGGATCGCCCGCGAACGATCTAGCGACGTACGTGGCGCCCAGCTCAACGGCCATCGTGCACAAATCGATCGCCGGCAAATCGTTGACCACTCCTGTTTTCAATTTGGAGCCAAGGTCCGCAGTTGCGGAAAACTGACCCTTGGTGAGTCCGTAAACGCCATTGTTCTCGACGATATAGACGATGGGCAAATTCCGACGCATCAAATGAACGAACTGGCCAACACCGATCGAAGCGGTGTCACCGTCCCCGGAAACGCCGACCGCCCTCAGGCTCCGATTGGCGAGCACGGTCCCAGTGGCGACCGAGGGCATGCGGCCGTGAACCCCGTTGAACCCATGGCTCTTGCCCAAGAAATAGGCCGGTGTCTTTGAGGAACAACCGATCCCCGAGAGCTTCGCCACTTGGTGCGGGCGAACACCCAGTTCGTAGAACGCCTTGGTGAGCTGGCTACTGATGGAATCGTGGCCGCAGCCGCTGCACAACGTCGAAGGTTGCCCCTTGTAGTCGAGCAGCGCGAGGCCAATGCGATTCGTCTTCTTGGGGGGGCCGGGGCGATCTGTTACGGTGGCCATCTTGAGCTCCTATATTTTTTTCTTGGAAGGGGAAGAGTTGGACGTCGTCTTTTCCCGACCCGCGATCTCATCGGTCACAGAGCGTGCATCGATGGGCAGGCCGTTGTAGTGAAGAACGCTTCTGATCTTGTCCTGCGCTCCGGGCTCGCTCGAGACCTCGAGACGCAGGAGCTGTGCCATTTGCGCATCACGATTCTGCTCCACGACGTAAACTCGTTTGCAGGATCGAATGAACGATGCGACCTCTTCGTTGAAAGGCAGGGCGCGGAGACGAAGATAGCGTGTCTTGAGGTTTTCATCCGCCTCTAACTGATCTCGTGACTCCATCACCGCCCAGTGCGAACTACCGAATGCAATGATCCCGATCTCCACATCGGCCTCACCAACAACCTCGGGAGCGGGGACGTACTTCCGCGCCGTCTCGAACTTGCGGGCCAGTCGATCCATATTGTTTTGATAATCGCCGGGTCGCTCGGTGTACTGGGCGTTCTCGTTGTGGCCGCTCCCGCGCGTAAAGTAGGCGGCCGCAGGATGGTCGGTTCCGGGAAGCGTTCGATACGGGATTCCGTCGCCGTCGACGTCACGATAGCGCCCAAAGCTGCCCAGCTTTTCCAAATCTTCCGCTGTCAGAACTTTCCCGCGGTCGAAGGGCTTTTCCGGATATGGGAACGGATCCGACATCCAGTAATTCATTCCCAAATCCAGGTCGGAAAGGACAAACACGGGGGTCTGCAGACGTTCGGCGAGATTGAACGATTCGGTACCGAACTCGAAACACTCCTCGACCGAAGCCGGGAGAAGGCAAACATGCTTGGTGTCGCCATGCGATAGAAGATGGGTCGACATGACGTCTCCTTGTGCCGTTCGCGTAGGAAGACCGGTGGATGGACCCACCCGCTGGATATTCCAGATAACGACCGGGATCTCGGCGTAGTATCCGAACCCGACGAATTCCGACATCAACGAAATGCCCGGCCCACTGGTGGCGGTCATGGAACGCGCGCCCGTCCAGCCAGCGCCGAGCGCCATGCCGATGGCGGCCAATTCGTCTTCTGCCTGCACAATGGCAAAGGTGGCTTTGCCCGTCTCTTTGTCGACCCGATATTCCCTCATGAAATCGATGAGCTGCTCGCAAACACTGGAAGAGGGTGTGATGGGGTACCAGGTCACCACGCTTACACCGCCGAACATCGCTCCCAGCGCGGCCGCTGCGTTACCATCGATCAAGACCTTGCCCTCGGTTTTGTTCATGCGTTCCACGCGAAGGGGATCGGTTTTGGTGAAATTTTGCTGGGCATAATCGAAACCCATGTCGATGGCATTTTGATTGAGCTCGATCGCCTTTTTCTTCGACTTGAACTGTTTGCTGACCGTGGTCTGGATCTCTCCCCTGTCGATAGACAGCAACTGACCGACGACACCGACGTAGATCATGTTAGCCAAGAGTTTTCGGAGCTTGACTTCCGGTATCAATTCTTTGGCTAGCTCTGCGAACGGAACGGGGTAGTACACCAGATCAGAACGCGAACCCTCGAGCTTGAGCGTTTGCTCGTAGACAACGGCCGCACCCGGCCTCAGGCTCGCAACGTCCTCGTGCGCCGTCTGAGGATTCATCGCCACCAGGAAATCGACCTCCTTGCGGCGAGCGAGGTACCCGTGCTTGCTGGCTCGAATCGTGAACCAGGTGGGGAGGCCGGCGATGTTCGAAGGAAACAGGTTCTTGCCGCTGACCGGAACACCCATGCGAAAGATGGAACGCATGAGGACGTTGTTGGAGGATTGACTTCCCGAGCCGTTAACGGTCGCTACTTGAATCGAAAAGTCGTTGATGACTGGCTCTGGCTGAGCCTCCCGCTTATGCTTCTCACTCACCGCCGCTTCTGTAGTCAACTTGGGAATCTCCGGATAGGCCTGCTCGAGCTTAGGGCATTAAGACATGATAACAAATCACTTAGGCTTATTGAACCCGCTTCGACAAGAATCTTGTCGGCAAGCGGCTTCGGTACAGCCGATGGCTCCTCGCGCAGGGTGCAGTGAGTCTTCAAGCACCCTGCTATCCACCCTGGTGAGGGAGAGCCTCTTCTGAGCCCCTCGGTTTCCAGCATACAAAGTGCCTCTGTTCGTCGCAAGAGTTCGTGGGCCTATTTCCGACGAGCTCGACCCAATTCCGGGTTGCGCCTCGGTACAGGCTTCCGAGATACGCCGTACCGGGCGATCTTGTAGTGAAGGGCCCGCGGACTGATGCCGAGGATTCTCGCCGCCTTCTGGCGATGGTCGGTGACCTCTTCCAAGGTCTTCCGGATCATGATTTCCCACCTTGCGCAGGGGTGTCCCGAGGGGAACGTAGACGTCCCGGGCGGTTCCGTCGGAGCTCACCAGTTCGGGTGGCAGGTGCTCCGGGCGGATGGAGGTCGAATGCACCGTGACCGTCATGCGCTCGATGACGTTCCGCAGCTCCCGAATATTGCCCGGCCAGCCATAGCGCATCAAGATCTCTAGAGCCTCCCGACTCAGCTTCTTGGCTCGCTTTCGGTTCATTCGCGCGAACTCCTTCAAGAAGCCGTCGGCCAACAGCGGGATGTCTTCTCGCCGCTCGCGTAGGGACGGCAAGTGAATCGGCACCACTGCCAACCGATAGTAGAGGTCCTGACGGAAACGGCCTGCCTCGACTTCTTCCTTCAAGTCCTTGATGGTGGCGGTGATGATGCGGACGTCGACCCGGATCGTCTTGCCGCCGCCCAGCCGCAACAACTCTTTCTCTTGCAGCACCCTCAAGAACTCCACCTGCGTCTTGGCGGTCATTTGGCCCACTTCGTCCAGAAGCAGAGTGCCGCTGTGAGCGAGCTCGATCTTCCCCGCCTTGGTTTCGCCCCCGCCGCTGAACGCTCCCCGCTCGAAGCCGAAGAGCTCGCTCTCCAAGAGCCCTTCGGGAAGCGCACCGCAGTTGATCGTGACGAACGGACCGTCGCGGCGATCTCCACGCTTATGGATTGCCTTGGCCACCAGCTCCTTCCCGGTACCACTTTCCCCGGTGAGAAGCACGGTGGCATTGGTAGCAGCCACCTGAGTAGCCACTTCGTAGACTTCCGTGATGAGTCGACTCTTCCCCACTACCTTGCCATACTCGTCTTTCAAGGACAGCCGTTGCCTGAGACTGCGGTTTTCCTGCGCGAGGCCCCGCTTCTCCAGCGCCCGCTCTACCAGAACCGAAAGTCTCGCGAGGTCGAGTGGCTTGAGAAGATAGTCATAAGCCCCCTCCCTCATCGCCGCCACGGCGGCCTCAATGGAACCGTGTGAGGCGGTAACCATGACTTCCGTTTCGGGTGATCGCTGCTTGAGCTGCGCGAGGCGTTCCGCCCAGTCGTTGCCGAGAGTTCCAAGATCCAAGATCACCAGACCGTACTCGTTTCTCGAAGCTCGCTCCGTGGCACCGTCGATCCGCTCAGGGGCATTCACGGAAAACCCTCGAGGACTCAAGGCCTCGACGATCGATTGTCGTTCCCGCTGCGATGGCTCGATGACCAGAATCCGCTCTCGCAGCGAAGGCATGGGCTTACTGTCCCCGTCGGCGGCTGGAGGCGATTTCCGCTACTCCAAACTCTCCCGCATAACGACCGAACCGTCGCAATGGGAGCGCGGATAGCTGGGTCCGGGACGGCCCACTAACGTCTTTTGAAAGAAGGACTTCTGCCCGTTCGCCCCGGGTCCCTTTCCTGACCTGCATTGTTTGCACTCGACCCAAAACTAGCCCATACCGAGTAGGTGGTCAAATGACTCCGGGAGGACTGTGATTTGGGCCAAAATGGTGTGAGATCGATCGATCAGCACCTCTGCATTTCTTGCGTTGTAGACATGACGAGTGTCGGGCGTCGTTGGTCGCGCTGGTTCACATTACCTGAAGCCGCCTCCACGCTTGCCGCCAAAACGGAACATCGGCAAGGTCCACACGTGGCCGGGCGGCGGTTCAGTTCGTTGACAGCGACTCTGTGCCGACTCTACACTGGCACCTGGCTAAGCCGATGGAGGCAACCAGACATTTTGGTGCCCTTCACATTTTGGGCGGCGTTGCGGCCTTCTCGGCTTTATCGATAGAGGATCACGAAAGGGAGTTGATCGTGAGGCCTACGTGGAAAGGTTTTCTCAAGCTATCGTTGGTCAATATACCGGTGCGAATGTATCCGGCCGCCCGCTCACAGTCACTTCACTTCAATCAGATTCACAAGACCTGCAGTACACGAATCAAATACGACAAGAAATGCCCCACGTGTAATTGCAGTGTGAGCAACGATGACATCGTCAAGGGCTATGAGCTCGCGAAGGACCAATACGTAATCCTCGACGCCGAGGACTTCGACAAGGTCCAGCTGGAGTCCACCAAGTCCATCTCCATCGTCCAGTTCGTGAGCGACGGCGACATCGACCCTGTGTACTACCACGGATCCCATTTTTTGGTTCCGGACGGACCGGTTGCGATCGAGAGTTACGCAACGATCCGTATGGTAATGGAGGAAAAGCGACGCGTGGCACTCGCCAAAGTCGTCCTCAGCGGAAAGGAACAGGTCATGGCCATCCGCCCGAAAGATGATGGCCTTGTCATGTCCGGCCTTTACTACGGAGACGAAGTGCGGAGCATGAGCGCCCTCGAGGAGCTCCAGAACCAACCGGATGCCACCCCACAAGAGGTCGAGCTCGCCGGCCAGCTCATCGACAGCATCACCAAGCCGTTCCACCCCGAGTCGTTCGAAGACGAGTACCGCAAGCAGTTGCTCGACATCATCACTGCGAAGGCGGATGGCAAGGAGATCGTGGAGCCACCCCAAGTCGAAACAGGAAAGGTCATCAATCTCATGGACGCTCTCAAGAACAGCCTCGAGCGGGCACGAACCCCTGCCGCAGAAAGCGACAACGAGGAGCTCCCGGCCACCGGCACGACTCCATGAAGTAGAACACTGAGGTGGGTCGGCTCCTCGAATGACAGACTGGCTTGACAAGAAGATCACCCCCATGCTGGCCTCCTCGGGCCAGCCCTTCGACTCCAGTAAGCATCTCTACGAGATCAAGTGGGATGGGATTAGGGTCCTCGCCTTTTTCGGGAAAGACCGGATACGACTCCAAACGCGCCGCCATCTAGATACGACACACCGATATCCAGAGATCGTCCGCGCCCTCAGCGAGCTCCCCGGAGAAGGGATCTTGGACGGCGAGGTCGTCGTCTTCGACGGAGACAAACCGAGTTTCGAACGGGCGCTCGAGCGCGAGCTGGTGTCCAATCCGGCCCGGATCGCGCAGCGTTCTCGCGACATCCCTGCGTACTACGTCGCCTTCGACCTTCTCTACCTGGACGGACGCGTGCCCATGGAAGAGCCTCTATCCGAACGGAAGCGGCTTCTGTCGGGGCTCCTCACGGCAAGCCCTCCCCAACCCATTGTCGAGTCCGCCTACATTCTGGAGCGCGGATCCGCGTACTACCAGGAAGCCGCCGAACGGGGGCTCGAGGGCATCGTGGCCAAGACCCTCGACGGCCGTTACCTTCCAGGCAAACGCACGCGAGACTGGATCAAAATCAAAACCCGTCGCACAATCGATTGCGTCGTCTTGGGAACCGTCCGCGAGAAAGGCACGGGACGAGTGAAGTCCTTAGTGCTTGGTGCCTACCGAAACGGTGAGCTCACCTGGATCGGCAATGTTGGAAGCGGCTTGGATGGAAAGACACTGCAAGCGCTCAAGCAGGAGCTGGGTCCGCTCGAAAGTGGCCCGCCGGAAGGGCTCAAGGTCGTCGCGCCGGGCCACGTCCGCTGGCTCATGCCTGCCCTCGTTGCCCGCGTCGAGTACGCCGAGACGACCCGGGAAGGAAGGCTGAGGGCGCCGGTCTTCTTGGGGTTCGTGGACTCCCCACTCGAGAAATGCCTGGCCCCCAGCCAATGACTCAACTCCCCACAGGCAGAAGCTCTATCAGCTCTTTCACCAAACGCCCGGTGATTCCCCAGATGTCGTGCTCCCCGTGACGATAGTGATAGATGGGAATCCTTTGACCTGGCGATATCTCTCGCCGTTCTATGGAAAGCACGTCCGGTTCCCGAAGCGCGGCCAGAGGCACGAGTAACAGTTCTTCCACCTCGTGGTTAGTTCGAAATGCATAGGGACCTTTTACCAAACCGACGAAGGGCGTGATGCAAAACCCAGTGATCGTTGGCATTTCGTCCATCTGTCCGAGAATATGGACGTCCGACGCTTTGAGTCCTACCTCTTCCTCGCTCTCTCTCAACGCCGCGGCCAGTGGAGAGGCGTCGCCCGGATCGATGGCCCCGCCGGGAAAAGAGATGTCGCCTGGCTGCCGCCGCAAGGAAGCGGCTCGGACCGTCAAGAGAAGCTTGTAGTCGCCCTCCTCCGAAACTAGTGGCAGAAGAACGGCTGCCGGCCGCAGATCGTCACTTACCGCGTGTCGCGGCTTGCGGGCCTCCAGGCGACGACGTATCTCCTGCTCTATCTCGGCCATGGCCCGTATTATGTTCCATCGACCGACGACTTTGATTGCGGAGGGTTGCTGCTGTTGGCTATAATGTCGATCCTCTCGAAGAGTCGGGCTGCCTTCGGCGGTCCCGACAGCGAACGAATGAGCCAGGAAATCCCCCGTGCCGAAGAATGTACCGAAGAGCCTCCGAGCCCGCGCGCCTACCCGTATCGATCTGGCGGGCGGGACCCTCGACATTTGGCCGGTCTATATGATGCTGGAACAGGCGGCCACCGTGAATGTCGCTATCGACCTCTATGCCGGGGCGACCATCGAGCCGTCCACTTCCACATGGCGCGTTACGGTCGAGGACGGCGGGCGGCAGATCGAATCTCTGTCACCAGGGGAGCTCTCTAAGCAGATCGGCGCTGAGATCGCCGGTACGCTTCTCAGTTTCTTCACACCCGACGAGCCCGTCTCGGTCACAACCCGCAGCCAAGCACCTTCACAATCGGGACTCGGAGCTTCCTCAGCGCTTGGAATCGCGCTGGCCGGTGGCCTGAACGAATGGACCGGCTCTCGGTACGAGCCTTCGGACCTTATCGAGATCGTGAAGAACACTGAGGTAAAGATACTCGGGACGATGACAGGAGCGCAGGATCACTACCCTCCCGTCTACGGCGGTGCCAGCTGTCTCTGGTGGGGTATGAGCGGCGATCGACGCGAGCCGCTGCCCCTCGATGCCTCGAGTTTCGAGGACCGCTTCTTGCTCGCCTACACGCACCAACCGCACCGCTCGGGCGTCAACAATTGGGCAGTCGTAAAACGCTTCCTCGACGGAAATGCGGCAACACGCCTAGCTTTCGAGACCATCGGGGCCATCGCGGTTCAGATGCGGGAGGCGCTCGTAAACGGGGACCTGGAGCGCGCGACAGAGCTAGTCGGTGAAGAATGGGAGGCCCGTCAACGGCTGGCTCCCGCCGTCTCAAGCCCCGAAGTCGAACGGATCCTGAGCGCCGCGCTACAGTCTGGGGCCGATAGCGGGAAGGCGTGTGGCGCGGGTGGCGGCGGGTGCCTCCTCATCGCGGCACGGCCCGATAAGCGGGCGGCGGTTGAGGATGCGATTCGCGCCGCCGGAGGTTCCCTGGTAGCCTTTCACGTCGACACCCAGGGATTGCAACTGGATTCAGCAGGAGGATAATTTGGCCACCGCAACACAAATACGCAAAGGCTGGGTGATCAAACTGAACGACGAGCTTTTCTTAGTGCTCGCCATGGATCACATCACGCCCGGCAAGGGTAAAGCCTTCGTTCAAACCAAACTACGAGGTCTCAAAAGCGGTCGGCTCCTCGACCACCGGTTCCGCTCTGCCGATAGCGTCGAGAAGGCCATCCTGACAAACGTCGAAATGAACTACCTGTACGGCTCGGGCGGAGAGCACCACTTCATGAACAACGAGACCTATGAGCAGCTCATCCTCACAGAGGTGATCCTCGGCGATGCGATGAACTATCTGGTGCCCAATAGCACCCTGAAGGTACAGATGCACGAGGGCACGGCGGTCGGCATCGAGCTTCCGGGCTCGGTGGAGCTCAAGGTCGTCGATACCGAGCCGGGGATCAAGGGTGCCTCGGCGCAGCAGCAATCCAAACCGGCCACTCTCGAGACGGGCCTGGTGGTGCAGGTTCCTTACTTCATAAACAAGGACGAAGTGATTCGGATCGACACCTTCGAAAGTAAGTACGTCGAGCGAGTCAAGTCGTGAGTGACCATTGAGGGGAGATCGACATTGATAGTTGCCATTGGCTCCACACGGGGTCCCAAGGTCGAGGCGGTCAGACGCGCACTGTCCATACTCAAGGAGCGATTCCCCGGTTTTTTTCGAGACGAACTCCGTCTCATCGCGAGGGCCGTACCCTCGGGGACCGCATCTACTCCCCTTTCGACGGCCGAGCTCATGCAAGGCGCCCAAACACGCGCGCAGGGACTCTTCGAGATTCTCTCCGAAGAGGGAACCGTCCCCAAGCTGTCGATCGGGCTCGAGGGAGGACTACGACGTGAAATCTTTGCGGGACTCGAGGAGCCGGTGGTTTCGTTAGAGGCATGGGCCTACGTCACCGACGGAGTGAGCGGTTTCTTTGGAAGCAGCGGTTGTTTGCCGCTTCCCGGCGAGCTCGTTCAAGCGGTGGTCGAACGAGGCGAAGACCTCGGGAACGCGGCAGACAAATTCTACGGCCAACAGGATGTAGCTGGACGGCAAGGAACGTTCGGGGTCCTAACTGCCGATCTAGTGACACGCGAGGAAGCGTTCGTGCGCGCTCTTCTCCACACCTTGGCCCCCTTCTACAACGCTTCCGCGTACGCAGAACGGGTTACCGAGAAGCCGACGAAGAAACGTCCGGGGGCATCGCCACAGGCGCCGCCAGCGCCTCACGAAGCTTAGGGCCGATCGCACATGGATGTTGTTCGCTCTCGCACGGGGTGGATCGAGGTCATCACCGGGAGCATGTTCAGTGGTAAGAGCGAGGAGCTGATCCGCCGCATACGTCGCGCCCAGATCGCTCGGCAACGGGTCCAGGTCTTCAAACCGAGCATCGATGGCCGCTACAGTCTGGAGCATATCGTCTCCCACAACGACCAGCGACTCGAGGCGGAGCTAGTCCCCAACGCGGATGAAATCGAGAAACGCCTCGAGCACCGAACCGAGGTCGTTGGCATCGACGAGGCCCAGTTCTTCGATCCCGAACTGGCCAATGTGTGTAACCAATTGGCTAACATGGGCAAGCGAGTCATCGTCGCTGGCCTCGACCAAGACTACCTAGGCAAGCCCTTCGAACCGATCCCACAGTTACTCGCCATTGCGGAATACATCACCAAGACCTTGGCCATCTGCATGCGTTGCGGAAACCCTGCGAATCACACCCAGCGACTCGTCACGTCTCACGAGAGAGTCGTGGTCGGCGGCTCGGAGGCCTACGAAGCGCGCTGTAGACGGTGCTTCGAGCCCGGCCCGGCGAGCGACAACTGAACCTTTCGCAGCCCTTCCACCCATAGGTTGGCGCCGAGCACTGCAAGGGTAAGCGCCCCACCCGGCACGGCGAGCGTCCACCAGTATCGCGTCATCGAAGTGTAGTTCGAGGCCGCGGATGCCAACATGTTTCCCCAACTCGCATTCGGCTCTTGCACTCCAAGGCCTAAGAACGAAAGCGTCGCCTCACCCAAAAGGAAATACGGTAGCGTGAGCCCCACCTGCAACAGCAACAGAGGAAGCGTATTCGGAAGGATGTGCCGGAAGAAGAGTCGACTCCGGCCGGCCCCAGCGGCGACCGCGGACGTGGCAAATTCGCGCTCTCGCAGCGACAAAACGTGCCCTCGCACAAGTCGTGAAACACCGCACCAGCCCACGAGCGCCAACGACCCAACCAGAATCAAGGCTGCCCAACCCGGGGCCAGGTCGTCAGGAAAGACGTTTCGGACCGCGAGAATCAGATAAAGCGCCGGGAGAGCCATGAAGAGCTCCGTCGACCGCATCAACCATCGATCCCAGACTCCTCCGCCAATAGCCGCCGCGGCTCCCACCAGAGCGCCCAAGGTCACAGTGAGCAGAACGCCTAAGATCGCGGCGGTCGCACTAACCCTGGCACCATGGAGCACCCTCGACAGTAGGTCTCTTCCCAGAGCGTCGGTACCCAGGAGATGGGCTCGGCAACCCTGAAATCCGAACAAATGAGTGGACCCATTCTCGTCCGCCACCAGCCAGCGAACCGAGCAGCCTGCGCTCGGAAGCGAAGGCGGATGGTGGAAGCTCTCCCGATCCTGGGATCGCGGGCTGTAGGGTGCCAAGAAGGAAGCCCCGAGTCCGGCGACCGCGATGACCGAAAGCAGGGCGATCCCGATGCGGGAACCTCTATCAATGCCGCGGGGCCCCACCCCCACGGCTTGTCCCTTCGCCGGCAAGCGGCTGCAGAACGGCTGAGGGCTCTTATTATCAATGCCGCGGGGCCCCACCCCCACGGCTTGTCCCTTCGCCGGCAAGCGGCTGCAGGACGGCTGAGGGCTCTTATTAGCCCACCAACTTGGTTTCCACAACATTAGTGACTCACTGCGCGCTCACTCCACGTTCGCGCGCTTGCCGCCTCGCTCCTCGCTCGGCGGTCTGTTGTCGGCCCACTCGGGCCGGGCTCGCTCCCTTATCAATGCGGCGGGGTCCCCACCCCCACCGCCGTCCCTTCGCCGGCAAGCGGCTCCGGGACAGCTGATGGCTCCTCGCGCAAGGTGCAGTGCGCTCCTTGAGCACCCTGCTAGCCTTCTTCCATTCTGATTCGTGGGTCGGCGGCGCCGGTCAACAGGTCCGCGATCAGATTGCCGAAGAGGATCAAGACCGATGCAAGAACCAACACACCGAGCAGCAAGAACGAATCCCGGGCGAGCAATCCGCCGAATGCGAGCCTCCCCATACCCGGCCATCCGACAATCACCTCGATGAGAAATGCGCCGTTCAAGAACCGCGCTAGAGAAGCACCCGCGAATGCGATGAGTGGGACCATTGCCGGCCGAAGACCGTAGCGCACGAGTATCTGGCTTTCGGTAAGACCACGGGAACGCGCCGCCCTCACGAACTCCGAGGGTAGGACTTCGAGTAAAGCGCCTCTAGCCTGCAGAAAGAAAAGAGGGGACATCGAAAAACTAAGGAGGAGCGCCGGCAACAGCAGATGCCGAGCATGATCCAACACCCGGCTCGACCATGGGAGCTCGAGAGAGCCGGCCATGGAGCCACCACCGGTTGGAAGCAAACCGGTGGCGGCGGCAATTCCCAAACCACCCACCGCGAGTACCAAAGTGGGAACCGAGACGGCCCCGAGTGCTAGGCCAGCGAGGATTCGATCTAGCGATCGTCCCGGACGAACCATCGCGAGAAGGCCGAGCCCCAAACCGACGAGGGACGAAACGACCAAGGCCGTCAGCACGAGCGCAAGCGTATAGAGGGCGGCCTCGCCCAGGAGCTCCGCTACTGGACGTTGAAACCGCAGAGAGACGCCCAGGTCGCCGCGGACCGCTCCCGTCAGCCACGACAGGTATTGTTCATACCAAGGTTTGTCGAGACCGAAGCGGCTCACTAACGCGTCGACCGTCGAGGGAGGGATCCCTGGATCCAGACGCAAGCGATCGACAAACGCGCCGGGCGCCAGGTGGAGGAGCAGAAACGAGAAGAAGCTCACCCCGAAGAGCAAGGGAATGGCAGCCAGCAATCTCGTGAGCGCCATACGAGCCACGACGCGTCAAGCCTCGACAACAGGTCGCTTAGGGCGTGGGTAACAAACCCTCATGGGGGCCAGAAGATTCCGCCGCTCGTTTATCCCACGCGGCGATCGGTCTTGTCCTCGGCTCCGAAGAGGCTGGGCTGATGTGCGGTGCGATCGGACTCCTCCGGTCTCCGGCGACGCATCTTTCGACGACTCTTTTGATCGTACATGTTTCTATCCGCCGCCATGAGCAGCGACTCGAGATCGTCGCCGTCGGCGGAGAAAGCCGCGAGCCCGAGGGATATGCCAACGCTCAACATCTTTCCGATCCCGACGTCGATGTCGGATGTCTCCACGACCTCCTGCAGCCGACGGGAGAACTGAACGGCCTGTTCCATCGTGGTTTTTGGCAAGACAGCAATGAACTCGTCCCCGGCATAGCGGACCAACACGTCACTGTCTCGCATCTCGGCCTTCAGGATGCGTCCCACTTCTTTGAGGAACCGATCCCCGGCATGATGACCGAAACGGTCGTTGACGCTCTTGAAGTCGTCCAGGTCCAGCTCGATGACGGTGAGCGGCTCGTCGTAGCGTTTGGCTTCCGAAAGGGTCTGCTCGAAGAAAATGTAGAGGAAGCGCGAGTTCGCCAGACCGGTCAAGCGATCGGTGAAGGCGTCCTCCTGGGTCTCCTCGAAGCGAATGGCGTTGTAGAGCGCGATCGATGAACGGTTGGCGATGATCTCCATCAACCGCACATGGTCATGCGAATACCGCTCGTTCCCCGACCAATAGAGCGCGATCGTTCCGAGCGGTCGTTCCTCGTGAACCAACGGAGCCAAGATGGAGTTGTGGTAGTTCTTTCGGAACTGCTCAGGAAGAAGCATCACGTCCGGACCTGGGTGCACGTTGTAGAGCATACGGTTGTTGGCGGCCACCCAACCCGCCAATCGGGTCCCGAACTCGATGGACACCTCCTTGAAGGCGTCTGGGTTTTGCCCGGTGATGTGAGCAGGTGTTAGTACTCCCTGGCCATCGTCCACCAGATAGATGACGAGCGTGCTAAACGGAATGATCTTCTCGATCTTGGATGCAATGATGGTGAGCGTGTCGGGACGGGACAAGGAGTTGCCAATGGTCTGCAAGATTTCGAATAGAGCAAATACCTCCCGCTGCGGCTCGGAGATAGAGTCGCTAAAAGCGGGTGCCTGAGGCACGCCCACGATGTCCGGCATCCGTTTCCTGTCTCGATACTCCTTCGGCGCCGCCATCTCCCGCACCGCCAATGTTCCTAGCTGCTCGTCGAGCTCATCTACGATCTCCAGGAATTTGTTGAAGACCCGGGGATCGAACCGATGTGCTTCCCGTTTCATGGTCGAGATTGCCGTTTCCCGATCCAGGGAGCGGCGGTAGACTCGGCGGGCGGTGAGCGCCTCGTAACAATCGGCAACCGACATGATCCGGGAGCCAAACGGGATCTCTTCGCCTTTGAGCCCGTCCGGGTAACCGCTCCCGTCCCAATTCTCGTGATGATGTTTCACATAGGGAATGACCGGTACCGGAAAGTCGATAGTGGAGAGGATCTGAGCACCCACCGCTGGGTGCGTACTCATCTTCTGGAACTCCCTTTCCGTCAAACGCGTGGGTTTGTGAAGGATGTACGACGGGATCGAGATCTTGCCCACATCGTGTAACACGGAGGCGAACCAAAGTCCCTCATAAGTCTTATCGTCGACACCCAACGCGCGCGCCAATGCCAGTGTCAGCAAACGGGTGCGCTGAATATGTGTACTGGTGTGATGCTTGTAGTCAGTATGGAGCTCTAGCGCGTCGATCGAGAGCGCGAAGGCCTCCGCGGTCTGATAGTAGAGCTGGGTCAGGTCCTCGTACTTCTCGTTGTAGAAATGATGGGCGTAGTAAACCACCAGAAGGATAGGGAGACCGAGCAGGAAAGCCCAGGGCCCGGCTACTTGATGGAAAAAGAAGATGACGGCTGCCCCGGAAGCGGAAGCGAGAAAGTAAAGGGGAACCAAAGGTAGATTCTGTCGCCACATGGCCCAGAAGCCACCTCGACCGGTTACCGCCATCATGGCGTGCATCGATGCCGAATTGATGAGGAAGTAGGTTCCAGCCAACAAGACGACCGGAGGAATTATTTGATAGGCGCTTGTCAATTCCGGAGGCACGAAGGCGTAATACACATGACCATAGACGAAGGCGAAGATGCCACCTGATGCAGTATTGAAGATGGCTTGACTGCTCTTCCAGCCTAGGCTCTTGGATCGATGTACCAGCTGCTTCTTCTTGGTCGTGAACCAGTAACCGACCAAGTGAAAGAGGCCGTTCGCGACGACCCCCGGCGCCACTCCGTAGATCAGGGTGACGGAGAGAATCAAACAGTCGGCGACGGCCATCCAGGTGTTGGTGCGGGGGATTCGAACGACCCATTTGGAGCTGAGCGAAGCGACGGCGGTCAGGGCGGCGAGGGATATCCAGTCCTGCCAAGTGTAAACTTGCCGGAGTTGGATGAGATTATGGACGGCCCAGACGAAAATAGGGACCGCCGCGGCGACGGATGCCGCAATATAAAGTTTGACTCTGGCTGGCCGATTTTGCCAGTCCAACTGTGGCTCCCGGTTAGCAGAAAGAAAAGTCGAGTTAAGAGAGACTTCTATTTAAAAGTCCGATTCGATGACTGCTTTTCTTTTCCCCGTTACCGGGTTCATATTAATGAATGAGAACGGCGACAGAATGGAGAGAGGCGATAGTAGCACAGCGGTACTGTGCCGGTCAAGATACTTGGGCGGGAAGCAAGCTGGAGGCCGCCGGGGGGCGGCCTCCCTCGCAAAGTCAATCAATTCAGGACGATCGGGTAACCAGCTTTTCTTCTAGACCCAAAGGATTCCGCGATTCATGACATACACCGTTTCGGTTAATTGGTTAACTTTCGGAGCCGACTATTAGTTCCAAATCATCCCAGCAGCAGGAGCGGTCCGCTCTTCGAGCTCTTCCACGGTTAGTTCAACGATTTCGATGTTGTCGTTTTGAGTTTCCATTGTTAGTCCCTTTCTTTCAATTAGTTGCGCCAGATTTAACTGAAAATCAAGAAATAAGCAATTTGAAAACTAAACCCACAAAATTCCCTTGGTCATCGGTCACCTCCGTGAGATGCCCGACCTGGAAGGACACGCCGACCGGGCCGGGGATTGGGAAGGAAGCCCCCCTTGGAGGGATCTTCGCTCCCGGACTGAAAGGTTGAGTTGTTAAGAGGAGTGGTTCGGGTAAGCCAGCGGAAGGGGACTTGTTGGAACTGTCATGAATTCAAATAAAGGTCTTTGAATAACTCAAGAACCCTTGGTGCAGCCCCTTTAGACCCACCGAAATTACCTACAAACCCTGCCTCTCGACCTCACCTCCTTGGACACTTAACCCACCGAACTTACAACTCGAAACGTCTGCTATTTCTTGGACTTTTACTCTACGGTGGGAAAATACTCCGAGCACACCCGACAGTCAGTGACCGGGATCACCAAAGAGAAAATATGGGATTTTCCCCCCGTTTTTCGGTTGTACCCTAAATCACCTTATTAAGTAAAGTGCTTCGCTGTTCCAGAGGGTAGGGTGCCAGAAGGGCGTCGGCTCGAGGTTCCCGAGCCGGACGGTGGTACCCACCAAGGCGTGCGGCACGACCAGATCGATGACGGGGAGCTCTTCGACCACCAAGGCCTGCAGCTCGTCGATCAATCCTTTGCGAGCTTCGTATTCGACCGCCATCATCTGCTGCTCCATCAGCTCGTCCAATCGCGCTTCCCATACAGAGGCGGGTTGCGACTGAGAGGGATGCCATACGTGCAAGGGCGAATGGCTGAGCCAAAGAGGCCTCTGCGTGGACGGATCGGGATCGGTAAAGCTAATCCCGAAGAGGCATGCCTGGTAGTCGAATGTACGCGTGATTCGGCTTATTAGGGTGGCGAAATCGAGCGAAACGAGGCTCATTTCGACCCCGATCCGCGCGAGGTCTTCTTGGATGAGCGTGGCCGTCTTCACGCGGGAGGGGTTGTTGGCGTTGGTGAGGAGCGTGAACCGCACGCGTTCTCCCCTTGGACCCACAAGCACTTCTCTCTCCTCGGTGAAGCCGGCCTGCGCCAGCAGTTCTCGAGCACGCTGCGGATCGTAGGGCGGAGGAGCGATAGACTCGTTCCACCACCGTCGGTTTGCCGAGGTGATGGGGCCGGCCGCCGGAGAAGCCAAACCCGCGTAGACGGCCTTCACGATGGATTGCCGGTCGATGGCCAGGGAAATGGCCCTTCGGAAGCGTCGATCGGTGAACCACGCTCGTTGCTCGGGCGACACCGAGCTCTCCGGGTTGAGATTGAACCAGATGCGCTCGGGAGTCGTCCCAGGGCCCAGATCGATGAGGCGCCGATCCGGAGCATCCTTCTCCCTGAAGCTGATGAAGTCCTCCGGCGGCAAGGGACTCAGAAGGTCGAGCTCCCCAGAGCCGAAGCGAAGCGCCAGAGCGTTCGCATCGGATAGGATTTCGAAAGTGATTCCGTCCAAATAAGGAAGCTGCTCTCCGTCCGGTCCGTACTTCCAGTAGTTGGGGTTGCGGCGGAGAACCACTCTCTGGCCAGGCACATACCGCTCGAGGACGAACGGGCCTAGACCTACGATCCCCTCAGAAACCCCGATTCCGTATTCGGATGCGAAGCTCCCATCCTCGAGCGAGGCTTGGAGCCTATGTCGAGGCAGGACCGGAATGCTATCGAAGATCCTCTCCACCACCGCGGTACGACGGGGTAGTCGGAACCGAACTGTTAACGGATCGACGACCTCTGGAACCAGAGGCTTCCCTTCGACCATCGCCGTTTCGACGAGCGGACTCGCCACTGCAGGATCATGCAAAGCCTGAAATGTGAACGCGACATCTGCAGCGGTCAGAGGCGTGCCATCTGAAAAACGGACATCGGGCCGGAGCTTGAAAGTCAGCTCCCGACTGTCCTCAGAGAAGGACCACGATTCGGCGAGCTCGGGCTCGAGCTCCTGCGTCAGCCGATTGACCCTTAGCAGAGCGGCGTGCAGACGCTCGGTAATTTGGTGGCTCACTTCATCGGTCGCAAGAAGTCGGTTCCAAGTCTGCGGCTCGCTGCGAATCCCCACTCGCAGCATGCCGCCGGCGACCGGGGTGCCGGGGATGGACGAATCCCCTTGGACCGCCTCCTCCTCCGTCAAACGGCACTGAGGGGCGATGAAGAGCGCCATGGTGGCGAGCGCAAGGGGCAAGGTAGATGCGCGTGACATCCACGTCATTGGGCCCAACCTTTCGTTGATGACTGTTTACGGAACGTTACATTCTCCAATAATGAATACTGAATAGCCAGAGGTTTCCGTGGCGACGGTTACAGTCCCCAAGATCTTGCGGGGAAGCCCGATAGTGAGCTAAGGTTAACTGAATTCAAGACTTGGACTTGCGGACGAAAACCCTCTCGGAATCAGAAGCGGTGGACATCCTGTTAAACACTCTAAACATCAGTCTTCCGACGCTTTACGCCTTAGCATGGGCCGATTACGCCCTGTTGTTCTTTCGCAACGACGCCTTCGCCGAGAAGACGGCCCCATGGCTGCTCAGGCTGGCCGCAATTCTGCACGGCATTTACCTCGTCCTGCTGGAGGCTCACCAACCGCACTTTCCAGTGGCAACGGTCTTCGAGGCTTTTTCACTTTTGGCGCTCTCGGTCTTGGTCGTCTATCTGTTCATCGAATCCCGCATTGGCGTCCGCACCACCGGTTTTTTCATCGTGGGCCTGGTCTTCGCGTTTCAGCTGGTGTCCTCGGCCTTTATCACCCGTCCGACCGAAATCAATCCGCTACTCGCGGAGCCTTCGTTCGTCCTACACGCTGCGACCGCCGTGCTGGGTTACTCGGGGATGGCGATTTCAGCCATCTATGGTCTGCTCTACTTGATGCTCTTCCATGACATCAAGAAGAACCGCTTCGGACTCATCTACAAACAACTCCCCTCTTTGGAAGTCATGGCGAACTTCACCTACCGAGCGGCCACGTTGGGGTTCATCTTCCTGACTGTGGCCATGGCGCTGGGGTTGGCATTGATCGCCAAAATCGACCAGCCGGGATGGACATGGGATCCGAAGTTGATCATTACCTTTGTGGCTTGGCTCATCTACGGTGCGTGCACCGTGGGCCGCAAGTTCTGGGGTTGGTCGCCGCGTCGAGTGGCCTTCGCGTCGTTGACCGGTTTCGCCGTCATTTTGTTCTCGTTCGTGGTCGTGAACCTTCTCTTCACGTCGTTTCACGGATTCGTCTGACATGAACCTTCTCGTTGTTGGAATGAACCACCGCACCGCTCCGATCGATGTACGGGAGCAGGTAGCCTTCAGCGACATCGAAGTACGGGACATCCTCTCGCGAACCCGTTCCGAGCAAACGCTCGGCGAAATGCTGGTTCTCTCCACATGCAATCGAACCGAGTTCTACGGGCTTTCCAGGGACAACGGAGCGGCGGAGATGTACATCCGGAACCTCATCGTCCGGCAGAAGCAAGTAGATTTGGCGTCTCATCCCGGCTATGCCTACACGCTTTCGGATGTCGAGTCGGCACGCCATCTGATACGGGTAGCCACCGGCTTGGACTCGATGCTCCTCGGCGAGCCGCAGATCCTCGGCCAAGTGAAGCAAGCCCACCAGCTATCCGTGGAGTCCGGCGCCTGCGGGCTCGTCCTGAATCGCCTCCTGCAAGCTGCGATCATCGCGGGGAAGAGGGTCCGCACCGAGACGCGTCTCGGGGGAGGGGCGGTTTCGGTAGCGAGCGCCGCCTCCGAGCTCGCCGGCAAGATCTTCCGGGATCTTTCGACCCGCTCGGTTCTACTCATCGGAGCCGGGGAAATGGGTGAGCTCACGGCTCGCCACATGTTGGAACGAGGAGTATCCGATCTCACCATCGCCAACCGAACGTTCAGCAAAGCGCTCGAGCTTTCGCGCGAGCTCGAGGGAAAGGCGCTTCCCCTGAACCGTGTCGAAGAGGCACTCGGTTCCGCCGACATCGTCATCAGCTCTACCGGAGCCAGCGAACCCATCATTAGCGAAGCGCAGATGAGGGCTATCGTATCCAAGCGGTCCGGGAGGCCGATCTACATCATCGATATCGCCGTGCCTCGCGACTTCGAGCCACGAATAGAACGGCTCGACGGAGTCTTCCTTCACAATTTGGACTCGATGAATCTTTTGGTGGAAAAGGGCCTCGAGGAACGACGCGGCGAGATTCCCAAGGCGGAAGTGATCGTAGAGGAAGAATTAGAAGGGTTCCTGAATTGGCGAGACTCCCTTGCGGCCACCCCCACGATCAAACAACTCAAGGAAAAATTTGAGGAAATCCGTCGTCAGGAGGTGGCTCGCTACCGCGGCCGCTTCTGCGACGAGGATCAAGAGCAGTTGGACCGGCTGACGGAAGGTTTGATGAAGAAGATCATTCATCCCGCAATGGGCAGGATTCGAGATTGGAGCGGAAAGGAAGAGTTGGGAGCCCTCCGCATCGACACGATCTACGAGCTATTCGAATTGCCCCGCCGGCCCGGACAGCCCGGACAGCCCGGACAGGACGACCTCGCCCAACCTGAGCAAGACGCCGGGGACGAGGAGTCTCAAGGGTGAGAGCCCTACGGGTCGGAACCCGTGGTAGCGAGCTGGCGCTGGCGCAAACCCGAGGGATTGTGGCGACGCTGAAGCAGCGGCTGCCCGACATCGAAATCGAAATCCAGGTCATCAAGACAATCGGCGACGTCGTTACCGACGTCCCCTTGTCTCAAGTTGGAGATCGCGGGCTCTTCATCAAAGAGATCGAAAACGCTCTCCTGAAGGGTTCGGTAGATTTCGCCGTCCACAGCATGAAAGACCTTCCGAGCTCGTTGCCACCCGGACTTACGATAGCGGCGGTGACCGTGAGGCTCGACCCGCGAGACGCACTCATCTCGCGCGAGGCGCGTTCCATCGAAACCCTGCCTCGAAACGGCACGCTCGCCACCGGCAGCCTGCGCCGGCGCTCACAAGTGCTCGCAATGCGTCCGGATCTCCGAGTCGTCGAATTACGAGGCAACATCACGACAAGGCTGCTGAAGTTCGATGAGTCGAGTTGGGATTCGATGGTCCTAGCGAGCGCGGGTCTCACTAGACTCGGCCTCGAGGGGCGCATCGCAACCGCCATTTCTATGGACCAGATGCTACCCGCCGTGGGCCAGGGGGCGCTCGGGCTCGAAGCGCGGGCCGACGATTCCGAGGTCAGCGAGTGTCTCGCAAACCTCAACGACCAGGAATCCGCGACCGCGGTGACAGCGGAGCGCGCGTTGCTCCGCCGTTTACAAGGAGGCTGTCAGGTACCGATCGGAGCACACGGCCGAATCCGCGAAAGGGGGTTGGTCTTGGACGCGTACATCGGGAGCACCGATGGACGGCGGCACCTAAGACGCCAGGCCGAGGGAGCGCCGGAACGAGCCGAAGAGATCGGTGAATCTTTGGCGGAGCAGATGCTAGGCGAGGGGGGAGACGAGATTCTCGAGGAAACTCGGGCAGAGGCGCCTGAAACGCCTGTAGGGAAAGAAACAAAAGAAACACAATCGCCATGAATGAGAGCACCGGTCAGCTAAGTGATCCGAAGGGACTGAAAGGAAGACGCGTCATGATCACCCGTCCGCGCGAGCAGCTGACGGAGCTGGCGGAGGGTCTTCGAGTTCTTGGCGCCGACGTCGTCGAGGCACCGGTCATACGGATCGAGCCTCCATTGGACAAAGCTCCGCTCGACCAAACCATCGAGCGCCTAGCGGAATACGACTGGATCGTTTTCACGAGCGCCAATGGCGTTCGGTCTTTACGAGCGAGAATGCGAGAGCTTGGCAAAGAGCTTCGCGAGATTGACCAAGCGAAATTGGCGGCGATCGGACCAGCCACCGCGGCGACGCTCGAGGCGGAAGGCCTAAAAGTCGACGTCGTTCCCGAACGATTCATAGCGGAAGAGGTTTTCGCCGCCCTCGAACGATTCGGTCCTCTCGGTGGATGCCGAGTGCTTCTCCCGCGCGCCGATATAGCCCGCGAGGCGCTCCCCAACCTCCTACGGGCCGCGGGAGCCTCCGTCGATGTCGTCGTTGCGTACCGGACGATTTCCGTTTCCGAAGAGCTAGCCAGCGCCATGCAGTTGATCTCCGATGGCAAGATCGATGTCGTGACGTTTACCAGCGGGTCGACGGTCAGAAGTTTCGTCTCCGGAATGGAGGAAAAAGCGCAGTTGCGCGGCAAGTTCGTCTCTGCGAGCATTGGCCCCATCACCAGCCAGGCCCTGCGTGAGGCAGGCCTGGAGCCCGGGATCGAGGCCGCCGTCTACAATGTGGATGGTTTGATCGAGGCTATCGAGCGTTACTTTTCCGGCGAACCGGCATCGGCCAGCCCCGGCACGGCCTAACTGCTCGGACGAGTCCGACTCAGGAGAGATTCCCATGGGTTTTCCAACGATACGGCTAAGGCGCCTCAGGCGGACCGAGCCGCTGCGACGATTGGTTCGGGAAACCGAGCTCGCGGCTTCCGACTTGATCTACCCGCTTTTCGCGTGTCCGGGAAAGGGCGTACGCAAAGAGATTTCCTCGATGCCCGGAAACTACCAGTTTTCTCCCGACCGGCTCGTCGAGGAATGTCGCGAGGTGGACGAGCTCGGAATCCCCGGCGTGATCCTTTTCGGGATCCCGAGTCGAAAGGACGAAAAGGGGTCGGAGGGTTATGACCCGGAGGGCATCGTTCAAACAGCGGTGCGCCAGATCAAAGAGGCTTGCCCTAATCTGCTCGTCATCACCGATGTGTGCTTGTGCGAGTATACGAGCCACGGCCATTGTGGCCTGGTACGCGGAGAAGAGATCCTGAACGATCCGACGCTCCCGCTTCTGGCGAAGCAAGCCCTCTCTCACGCAGACGCCGGGGCGGACATCGTTGCTCCTTCAGACATGATGGACGGTCGCGTCGGTGCCATCCGTGCGGCTCTGGACGACTCCGGTTTTCAGTACACACCGATCCTGTCTTACGCCGCCAAATACGCGTCCAGTTTCTACGGCCCATTCCGTGACGCCGCCGAATCGGCACCCCAATTCGGTGACCGCCACTCACATCAAATGGATCCAGCGAACGCCGATGAGGCTCTTCGCGAAGTCGAATTGGATCTAGACGAGGGCGCTGACATTGTCATGGTGAAACCCGCCTTGCCCTATCTGGATGTGGTGTACCGCGTCAAACAGACATTTCAAGTTCCGGTAGCCGCCTATCAGGTGAGCGGCGAATTCGCACTCATCAAGGCCGCCGCCGCAAACGGGTGGATCGATGAGGATCGCATGGTCATGGAGTCTCTTACTGCGATCAAACGAGCGGGAGCCGATCTAATCCTTACCTATTTCGCAAAAGACGTGGCGCGGCGACTCCAAACACGATGACGAATCGCAGCGAAGAGCTCTTCGAGCGTGCCAAGAAACTTATACCGGGAGGCGTGAACTCCCCGGTTCGAGCCTTCCGCAATCTCGGTATCACCCCACCTTTCATCGCCTCTGCGAAGGGGAGTCACCTACGCGATGTGGACGGGCGAGAGTATATCGATTACGTCGGCTCCTGGGGTCCTCTCGTCTTTGGACACGCCCATCCCAGAGTTCTCGACGCCGTTCAGCACTCCCTCGCAAACGGTACGAGTTTCGGTGCGCCGACCGAGCTGGAAGTGCGAATCGCAGAGAAAATCTGCGACATGGTTCCGTCGGTCGAGATGGTTCGGATGGTCAACTCGGGAACCGAAGCGGCCATGAGCGCGGTGCGTCTCGCGCGAGGCGTGACAGGGCGAGACGGGATCATCAAGTTCGCGGGTTGTTATCACGGACACGGAGACAGTTTCCTCATCAAGGCCGGATCGGGAGCGCTCACGATCGGCGTGCCCGACAGTCCCGGAGTCCCGAGCGGCCTCGCCAAGGACACGCTGGTTGCGCAGTACAACGATCCGGGCTCGGTGGCGGAACTGTTCGAAGAACATCGCGATCGTATCGCGGCGGTTATCGTGGAGCCGGTCGCCGGGAATATGGGCGTTATTCCTCCCGCGTCGGGGTTCCTCGCCGGCCTGCGACACATTTGCGATCGCTACGGCTCGCTCTTGATCTTCGATGAAGTCATCACTGGATTTCGCCTGGGTCGGGGAGGCGCTCAGGAGCGTTTCGGCGTCCTACCGGATCTCACGGTGCTGGGGAAGATCGTCGGTGGAGGCCTTCCCGCCGCCGCATATGGCGGCAAGCGTGAACTCATGATCCAACTCGCCCCTGCGGGCCCTGTCTATCAGGCCGGCACGCTTTCTGGAAACCCTCTCGCCATGAGCGCCGGGCTCGCCCAACTCGAATTACTCGAAGAGGAAGAGCCCTGGGATCAATTGGAAGAAATCGCTGGGCGGCTCGAAGCCGGTTTCCGAGATGCGCTCGGCCAGCTCGGCCTGAACCTTACGATTAACCGCGTGGGCTCGATGATGACCCTTTTCTTCGCTGAGCCTCAGGTAAGAGACTTCGCCGACGCCACACGCTCCGATACCGAACGACACGCTGCATTCTGTCTCGAGATGCTGCAACGCGGGGTGTACCTCGCGCCTTCCCAGTTCGAAGCTCTCTTCATCTCGACCGCGCACACCGAGGAGGACGTGGAAAAGACCATCGAGGCCGGTCGGGCAAGTTTGGAAAATGCCTTCGCCTCGTGATGGCCGAGATTCGCGTCGCCGATACTCAAGAAGTGCCCGAGGGCACGGGGATTGTCGTCGACGTGAAGGGCAAACGGCTGGCCATCTTTCGATATCAAGGTGAATTCTTCGCACTCGACGAGACTTGCCCGCATCGAGGAGGTCCTCTTCACGAAGGTCCTGTCCAAGAAGGAGTCGTCGCTTGTCCCTGGCATCTATGGCAGTTCAATCTCAAGACCGGCCTTTCCCCCGTTAATCCCCTGTCCAAGGTCCAGGCATACAAGACACGCGTCGACGGCAGCGATGTTCTAGTAGAGATCAAAGACTAGACAGGATAACAGGATGGACAGGATTAGAGAGTTGCAATCGAAAACGGAGTGCGGTCCTATCCTGTTTATCCTGTAATCCCGTCTGATTTCTTTGTCTTTTAGGCGGTTGATGCTTCGCGGATTTTTTCTAGCGCTTCCGAAGTGAGTTCCGGACAACCCAAGCTGGTAGGACCTGGACCCTCCGGATTATGGAAATCGGATCCGCCGGTCACCAGCAAACCCAATCGCGCCGACATCTGCACATAGTGGGAAGCGATCTCCGGTGGATGGTCGCTGTGGTACGTCTCGATGGCCTGGAGACCATCATCGACCATCTTCGGAATGAGCTCATCTCGCTTCAGCAGCACCGGGTGTGCCAAAGACGCCACACCACCGGCTCGCTGGATGAGGTCGGTGGCATCGCGCAGGGTCACTTTTTCATAACCCGCATCCGCGGGCGCGTCATGACCGAGGTACCGGTCGAACGCCTCTTTGAAGCTGGAAACGAAACCACGGTCGACGAGCACCTCGGCGATGTGCGGACGCCCCACCGTTCCGTGTGACGATTTGGCGAAGACGTCCGCTGCCTCTATGTGGACGTCGACCGCTTCAAGCTTCTCCAGAATCTGATGGACCCGTTCGATACGCCGCTCACTCGCCGCCGAAAAAAACTCGACCAACCACGGCTCACGATGACGAACGAACAACCCCAGAACGTGTACCGAGGCATCTTCGAAGTTGGCACTCACCTCGACTCCGGCGATGATCTCGAGTCCGTTCCCGGAAAGCTTGGCCGCCGCATCACGAGCAGAGTCGATCCCATCCACCGTATCGTGGTCGGTCACTGCGAACGAGGAAACATTCTCCGCGACTGCTTTTTGGACCAGTTCTTCGGAGCTGAGCCGCCCGTCCGAGGCGGTAGTATGAGTGTGCAGATCGTACAGCTTTTTCATCGTCTGGTTTGGAGCCGAATTTTTTATGCTACGGCGCACCTTGACGGTTGTCAAGCTTTGGCCGTATCATGAGCGCCATGATCAAGAAAGTGAAACGCCCCCCGCTCAACTATCTCGAACGCGCCTATATTCCGGAAGTGGCGCGGGCGCTCGTCATCACCTCCCGCCACTTCTTCCGTAACGTGACACGTCATCTGGCCCATTTACTCCGGCTCAAATTGGATGACCCGGCGGCGGTGACTTTTCAGTATCCCGAGCAGCGGCGACCGATGGCCCGCAGACATCGCTCCCGACACCGACTGACCCAGCGGGACGATGGCAGTCCTCGCTGCGTGGCTTGCATGATGTGCGAGACGATCTGCCCTGCTTTCTGCATCTTCATCGTAGCCGACGAGCACCCCGACCCGAGCATTGAGAAATACCCGACAACCTTCGATATCGACTATGGCAAATGTGTTTTTTGCGGGCTCTGTGTGGAGGCCTGTCCAGAAGATGCGATACGGATGGATACCGGGATCTTGGAAATAAGCGCGCCATCGAGGGGCGAGCTGGTCTATTCGAAAGACCGTCTATTAGGTTGAATCTACTACGGTTCCGCCGCTTGACAGTTTCTGGAGTCGTTAGTATACTTGGGGTGTCTGACCAATTTGATGGGGTTTATCACACTTGCTCTTAATGGCCTGGAAAACACTAGGAAATTAAGACCTATCTAGACCAGTAAAGCACAAAGAGGGCTTAGCGATGTTGACTTTGAGTACGACTGCCGCCGGTAAGGTAAAAGAGTTCCTGGTCGATAATGGCAAACCCGATGCCGCCTTGAGAGTTCGCGTTGTCGGTGGAGGCTGCTCCGGATTCTCGTATCAACTCGCGCTTGATGAGGAAGCCGGTACCGAGGACAAGGTCTACGAACAAAATGGTGTGAAGCTATTTGTCGACGCCAAGAGCCTTCTCTACCTTGAAGGAACCGAGATCGACTATGTGGAAGACATCATGGGCTCGGGATTCCGTTTCAACAATCCGAACTCGAAGGGGACCTGCGGCTGCGGGGAATCTTTCCAAGTTTAAGAGAGCCTAGCCTAGTCATACGACGCGTTCAAATCTAACTGCGTCTTTTCGAACTCATCGCGGCACCCTCGGATCACACCGGGGGTATTTTTTTGTGCTTCCTATCCCAGAATTGCAGGCGGAGCATAATGAGTTCAGCAGACACCGAATACGACACCTTCGAACGGCTCGTGAATATCGAGATCGAAGGCACCTCCTTCGCCGTTCCAGCGAACAACATTCTTCTCAACTGCGTTCAGTTCATCCTCGACGAAGGCATGGTGCTGGGACGTTTCTGTTGGAGCAACGAGTGCGGCAACTGCGAGCTCACCTGCCATACGCCCAACCAGCCGGAGGCCCAGCGAGCTCGTGGATGTCAAACGATCGTCCAGGAAGGGATGGTTCTTTCCGAGCTCACCCCTGATCTGAGATACTGGCTGCGCGAGAAACTGAAGTAACGCGTATCTGCCTCATTCCTAGAGAGTCGACGTATTGATCCCAGCGGTCATATCCCTGTTGTCTGCCCACTTGGCGGTCGGTACCTTGCTAATCTCAGCTGCGCTGGTGCTGCGCCAGCGACTGCCCGATCCTTTCCTCCGATTCTGCGCCGTCGGCTCTGCATTTGCGGCGGGGGTCAGCTGGCTGCTAAGTCCGAGGGGAAACCTCGCCTACGGTGCCGTCGCAGCCGCAGCGGTCTTTTGGTATTTCTGGTTGCGCCGTCGGGGAGGCGGCTCTCCGTTCCCTGCGGTGGCGGCCGCGGTCGTCGGCTTAGGAGCACTGGCTACCGAATGCCTCGGCAACAACACCGCGGGCTGGCCGCTTTGTTTCGCAGGTTCCGTCAGTTCGGCGCTGTTGCTCGGGGCGGTCGTGGTGAGCATGGTCCTCGGCCATTGGTACCTCGTCGATACGAAGCTATCCATCGCTCCGCTCAAACAGGGGGCCCTCTGGTTCGCCGTTGCGGTGGTCGCACGTTGGGTAAGTGTCAGTACGACTCTTTCCCGCGAAGGATTGCAGGTCGTTCAGGTCGTGCGAACCTCCGACCTGGTCTTCTCGACTCTTGGCCTATTCTTCCTTTTCAGGTTTATTTCCGGCCTCATTGCTCCAGCGCTGCTGGCGGGTCTCATCTGGCAAACGGTGAAGATACGCTCGACGCAGTCCGCGACGGGGCTCCTCTACGTCGCGCTCGTCCTGGTGCTCTTCGGAGAGCTGATCGCACAATTCCTGGTGGTCGCTACAGGCTTCCCACTATGAAATCACACGAGACGCAGCGGGTTGACTGAAGAACAAGCGAATTTTTTGACAGCGGGCTTCTTTTGCCCAGAGTGCTCCCGCTACAGCGAGTACACGCTTTCGCCTCGGGAGACCGTCCACGCCTGTTCTCATTGCGGGCATGAGTCAGAAAGCAATGCCAGTCCCGCGCTCCTAGCAGGGGGACCGATCGATCGATGTCCGCATTGTGACAATCGGGAATTCTTCCTCGGAAAGGATTTCCCCCAGCAACTCGGCTGCGCCGCGGTGACATTGACGGTTGTCCTGTCCACCCTAGCTTATGCCTTCTGGGGGTTTCTTCCATCTTTGGCAGTACTGGTCATCGCCAGTCTCCTCGACTTCGTTCTCTACCATCGGCTGGGAGAAGTGACGATTTGTTACCGGTGCCATTCGGAGCTCCGCGGGTTTGCTCCCAATCCGACACACGGGCCCTTTGACATGCATCGGGCGGAAGAGTACGACGAGGGAACGTAGACCTCGGGAGCTCGCGGGGGTCGCCGTCGACTAGTGGGGCTGTAACAATGAAATCGACACCGGAGTTTATTGCCACTATCCACAACCCCCTCACCCGACGCCTGGCCACGTTGACTCAAAGCAACCCGCTCCTGTGGCGTCCTCTGGCGGCGGGCGACCTCTCCCCCGCGGGGACAGCGGGCGTCAAAACAGGTCATGCCGCTAGCAACGACGCCAGACGCCGGTACCAACCTCGTTGGTACGGCCTACTAGGCGGGGTCGATGCTAACCAGGGGGTGGTTGGGGGCCTTCAGCATGTCCGCCATAGTGACGTTGCCCAGAAAATCCACAGTCTGCTTTTGGGCCATGTTCCAGACGTGTTGCATCTCACAACCATCTAGGATGGAGCAATCGTCGTGGTCTCCGTCCACGCATCGGTTGAGCTTCAACGGTCCCTCAACGGCTTCGATGACCGCGAGAAAAGTGATCTCGGAGGGAGACCTTGCGAGCGCGTAGCCCCCGCGCGCACCTTGCTGGGACTTCACAACGCCTCGATTCGCCAGGATGGGAAGAATCTGCGCGAGGAAAGCCTGGGGGATGTCTTTGGCTTTGGCGATCTCACTCACGCGACCGTAGCGATCGGAGCTAAGGCGCGCAAGATAAATGACCGCCCGCAACGCATAGTCGCTTTTTCGCGACAGTTCTAGCATCTCAGTGTTGCCTCGACCGATTCGTACGGAATCCGCGCCGATTATAGTGCAGCTTGCTGGGGTGTTCAAGCCAACATCGAAAAGGGGCCTTTCAGTGCGGAAAAGGTACCGCTCGCTGATCGGGCGCCCCAACGCTAGACCATTGACCGTCATTACCAGCGTCGATAGGATGACTGCCGAGTGGACCTAATTATCTTCGATTTGGATGGCACCCTTGTCGATTCTCGTAAGGACATTGCCACGTCGGTGAACGAGCTACTGACTCGTTTGGGGCGGCCGGAGCTGCCGTCGGAGCAGGTTTTCGATTTCATAGGGAATGGCGTGCGAAGACTCCTCGAACGTGCTTTGGGCGAGTCCGCGGCCTCGGACGAGCTGGACCAGGCCGTCCGACTCTATTTGCAGATCTATGGCCGCCGTCTTCTCGAAACTACGAGCGCATACCCAGGTGTGTGCGAGGCCCTGGCCGAGCTCCAAGCGTTGCAGACTGCGCCGCGGATGGCAGTTCTCACGAACAAGCCGACCAAGGAGAGTCTGGAAGTGCTCGAGGGACTCGAGCTCATGCGGTATTTCGATCAAGTGCACGGGGGGGACAGTTTTCCACGACGCAAACCAGATCCGATGGGGGCCGACGCCCTCATCAAAAACACTGGCGCACGGCGAGAGCTGACCCTAATGGTGGGTGACTCCCGCGTGGACTACGAGACCGCTCTCAACGCTCGAATCCGGGTATCGCTAGTTACATACGGAATCGGCGCCAAAGAAGTCCAGGCTCTCTCCCCAGACTATTTCATCGACGACATGAGAGAGCTCCTCCCGATTGTGGGCCCTGAATAGAGGATCGAAGCCAGCTTTGAAAGGCCCTCACCCCGGCCCTCTCCCAGAGGGAGAGGGAGTAAAGGATCGAAACCAGCTTTGAATATGTAAACTCGGGATGCTACCCTCACCTATTCGCAGTCGCTAACGGATCGAGCCAGGCAGCGTTTGCTATCCATCGTCAAACGCTTACAGGAGAGATCCCTTCGAATCGCCAGATGAAGAAGATGAGCAAGCTACCGACGAAAACACGGCAACGCTCTAGCGCCACCGACCCTGCAGGGGCGGCGTCCATCTTGCTCATTGATGACCAAAGCGAGGTTCGCGAGATATCTCTGGCGACGCTTCGACGCAACGGGTACGAAACCCACGCCGTCGAGAGTGGGGAAGAAGCGCTGGAGGTTCTTGCGCAACGCCCGTTCGACTTGGTGGTCACCGAACTTCGACTCTCCGGAATGGACGGCACGGAAATTCTACACACCGTGAAGCGCACCTCGCCAGATACGGAGGTCGTGGTCACCACCGCTTCCGCCACACTGGAAGGTGCAATGGAGGCTGTCAAAGACGGAGCTTATGACTATGTCGCCAAGCCTTTCCAGCCCCAAGCGCTACTCTTGACAGTCCGACGGGCGTTGGAGCACAAGGGCCTAGCACAGAAGGTACGTGTGCTCGAGCGAGCGATGGACGGCCGCACATCTTTCGACGGGCTCATCGGTACCTCGGCGGCTATCACGGAAATTCTGAAGATGGTCGAGCAGGTAGCTCGCCTGGACTCCACCGTTTTGATCTCCGGCGAGAGAGGTACCGGTAAGGAATTAGTTGGACGCGCGCTTCATAATCTCTCTCCTCGAAAGGACAAACCTCTAGTCATCATCAACTGCGACGCCATCCCCGAGAGCTTACGGGAGAGCGAGCTCTTCGGACACGCCAAGGGCGCGTTCACCGGAGCTCATGCCGACAAGAGAGGTCTCCTCGAGGAGGCCAATGAAGGAACCGCCTTCCTGGACGAGATCGAGAGGCTGACGCCCGCAGCCCAAATCAAGATGCTGCGGTTTCTTCAGAATGGTGACGTTCGTCGAGTCGGAACCACCGTCAGTCGAAACCTCGACGTCCGTATCATTGCCTCCACTCACCGTGACTTGGAGAAGTGCGTTGAGGAGCAAACCTTTCGAGAGGACCTCTACTACCGCCTCAACATCATTCCGTTCCATCTGCCGCCGTTACGGGAGCGAACCGAGGATATTCCTCTCCTGGCACAGCACTTCGCGAGGGCTTCCGCGGCAAGACTGGGACATGCCACACCTGCCATATCCTCTCGAGCCATGTCGGTTCTCGTTTCCCACACGTGGGAAGACAATGTTCGTGAGCTCGAGCAAGTCATCGAAAGAGCCATTGCCCTGGATCGCGACGGGGTCATTGGCCTCGATGATCTACCCTTCGCCGATTCGCCGGCGGCGTCCGACAAGATCATCGATCGGGCAAGAAGCAACACCCTCACACTGAGCGAGCTCGAGCGCGAGTATCTCTTGGAGATTCTCGCGGAAAGCGGAGGTAGCCGTAAGAAAACCGCGGAAAAACTGGGTATCACCACCGCCACCCTGTGGAGAAAGCTCAAGCGGTACGAGAAGGGCGATTGAGTGAGGAACAGGACACCGGCATCTTAGTCGGGGATCGGAAAGCTCGGATCGAGGGCGCGCACTTGCTCGAACAACTTCTCCGCCCGTAGGCTCATACCGGCGTCCTGATAGACCCTTCCGAGCGCCACCAAATACTCCGGCTTCCACGGATCCAACTTGATCGCGATCTTGAGGTTTCGCTCCGCGTCCTGGCGCCACTTGGGATTCTCTCTTTGGGCCATGCCCAGTAAGTGGTAGTACTCTGGTTGATCGCTGATGATCTCGATCGCCTGTTGGCAAAATTGGATCGTCATCCAGTAGTCGCACTTGAGGAATGCGTTCTTGGCTTGTGCAAAAAACGCCTTCCCTTCTTTTGCGTCCCGCACTGGGGCGGGGGTACTCTTGTCTTCCTTGATTGATTTCTTTTCGCGAGGAGCCTCTTTGGGAGGCGCACTCCACTCTTTGTTTTGCTTTTCGTACTGCTGCTCTTTCTTGGTGAGCTCCTCGTAACCTTTAGCCTTTGCCTTTCCGGTCAGCGTTTGGTGGGCTTCGTTCAGCCGACAGAAAACGTGCGTGAGTTTCTCCTGAAACCCTCTGTCTGGGATATGGTAATAGTTATCGGGATGATAGAGCCGACTCTTTTCACGAAACGAGGCGTCCATCTCCTCTAGGCTCGAACCTCGCTTGACGCCCAACACGGTCCAGTGATCCTGGGTCTGGTATTGCTCGTAGAGGTGCTCGATGACTTTCTTGGCGCTTTCCCGGGCGTCCACCACTTGATTGCGCGGCTCGTTAGTAGCCGCAGGAGGGGGAGGGGTCGGTTCCCCTTTTCGACTCGATTCGGCGTAGCTGATGGGTGGGGTGTCCGATTCGACCGGCGGTTGGTCCTGGGCCTCGACGATGCCCGCCTCCATGAGCCCTAGCAGCGTCCGGGCCGTCTCCACCTCTGAAAGGGGACTTACTTTGACGATGCTCTCGGGCGTTTCGTGACCGTCGACCCGAGACGCGATGAAACCCTCCTCGGAAGTCAGGTTGACGTCTTGGGATCGGAGCACGGGATCCTGAGCAAGCTGGAGCGGTTTATCGAGGGCGAGTAACGCCTTCAAACGAGCCGCGACCTGGGCGGAACGGCGGGTCGCTTCCAGAATGACGTCGGCGACGGAGACAGGTTGTTCTACCGTTTCTTCGACGCTCTCCATATCGGTAAACACCATCCGCGCCGGCGGTGTGAGGAGCAAACCGCAGAGAATATCCACGAGTTGATTTTTTACCATTTCGACGATATCGCTAGATTGGATGTACCCGAGCTCGACGAGAATCTCCCCCAGCTTCAATCCACTCTTGATATGCTTTGCAGCTTCTTCGAGTTGCAGCCGGCTGATCTTGCCGTGGCGAATCATCACCTCACCTAAGCGATCTTCCATAGGCGATGAACGGGCTCCTACCAGCGCACCGGCTCGCAGCATAATGCTCCGCTTCGCTTCCTCTCCCTCTCCGAGAAGGACTCCCGTCCGCTTATCGACGTAGAGTTCCCGTAACGCTTTCGCGACCTGGCTGTTCACTCGTTTGCCTCGGTGGATATTGCCTTTCTTAGATTGTACTAGACTGCGCAACGTTCGGGAGCCAACAAAGGGGCGGCCGGAGAACGTGCTGAGTCAGGCAGGCTCAGGCTGGCTCAGGCTGGCTGAGGCGTCCATCTATCTCCTTGACCCACAGCAACCTAGCAGATACTCTAAAAGTGATGCTGAGCTTCCTCATCGGCGGCAAGAGCCTCCGGAGGAAAGTATGACGACCATTCCCAACTGGATCGGAAAATTCGCTGAGGTGAAGGAACCCGGCACCCCCGGGTGGGGTCCTGAAGGTGTCGTGACCTACCCGGAAGGACTCGGCGGCTTCGTGGTCCGAGGCGACGACGAAGGTAGGCCTGTCGTTCGCCTCAGTCACTTCCACGGCAAATCCAACCGCAACCTCACAGAATACGGCGAAGTAGCTTTTCAGGTTGAAGACCTTACTTTCGGAGACGGCGTGCAGTCACGGGAAGAGCACGAGCGTCGGCGGGACGATCCGGGGGCGTCACGGTTTGAAGAGTCGGAGGCCTAAGGCTAGGCAGTTCCGGCGGACGACCGAATGATCCGGCGATTCAAGTCACGGCTCCAAGGTAGTAGCGAAGTCTCCGCGGACGGGGAGACGCGCACGGAAACGCTTCATCGCTTCCAAGCCACCTTCTCTCTCGTCTACTGGCTGGTGACGCTTCTCGTACTCGCGTACGCTTTTTCTCTGGCTCGAATCGGCGACCGCCCCCTACTCATCGGGCTCGCACTGATGGCGGCCACAGTCAATTTCATTTTCCTTCACTTCCGGCCTCAGCGGTTCTCGCTCTCTCACGGAGCTCTGGCGATGGTCGTCGTCACGTCGGTCTTTGCCCTGCTCCTCGTCTATTGGACCGGCCCGCTCGATTCCCCCTTCTTCGCCGCCATCCTGCTCCTGGTTCTCACCGCGTCCCTCGTCCTCAGCCGGGTTGCTGCGGTGGCAGTGGTCTCCGGAATCTCCTTGGCATTCCTCGGCATCGTCGCCCTGGCGAGCCAGCTAGGCACCCCGTCTTCCCTTCTCACCGCGGGGGTCCAACTCGCCACGCTCTGGGTGATGGCGTACGTAGGAGGTTTCTTGTCCCAAGAGCTCACACTCAGGGACGGTGAGCTCAGCCAGTGGGAGCTCGAGCAGCGCGTCCGGGACGCCAGTCAAGGGGCGAGGGACGTGTTCGCCGGAACGATCAACGACCTCAAGAACGCGTTGGATGAGGTGCTAGAGCGTGCAACCTTTGCCCTGCGCATACCCGCCGCCGGAATCTTCCTCCTCGATGAGGAAAAACGGGGCCTGATCTTGACCAGTTACACGGGCCTACCCAGCGATCTCGCCGAGCTCGTTGCCGTGCAGCGGCTCACCGAGCCGGGTGCAGGATTGGCAAGTCGAGCCGCCCTGCAACGTAAGCCCTTCGTCTTGGACGATCTCATCACCGACCCTCTCGTGGAGGAGTTCCGCGAGGCGATCCTTCTTTCCGGGTGGCGCTCGACCGCTTGTTTACCCATGGTATCGAGGGGAAGAATTGTCGGGGTCCTCCAGCTCTTCGCCGACGAGATGGGCTTCTTCAGAGAGTCACGTCTGAACGCATTGGGAGCTCTGACGAATGAGCTCGGTCTGACCATCGAGAACGTCTCGCTCGCCGAAGAAGAGAAGAAGCGGCGAACCGAGCTCGCCGCGCTCCACGGCGCGGCCAAGACCATGACCTCCACCCACACTCTCGACGAGGCCGTACATAGTGCCATCGACGCCATCGACCGTCTCGGGTTCCCTCATGCTAAGGTCCTGCTGCTCGACGAGCGCCGACGCCACCTCGTGCCACAACCTTCCGTGCCCGGAGCGGCAGCGGAAGCGATGGCACCAACCCCGCTCGGCAAGGGCGCGGCGGGACAGGCGGCTCAAACTGGGGAGGTCGTACTGATTCCGGACACGGCAGAATTACCGCTCGCTGACGGAGACCACGAAGGAGCCCGCTCCCAGATCGCGGTTCCCCTCAAGGTAAAGAGGAATCTCATCGGAGTGCTGGACATCGGGCACGAACAACCCAATGCTTTCGGTGACAAAGACATCCGCATCCTGACTTCGTTTGCCAATCAAGCCGCCATCGCCATCGACAACGCACGGCTCTACCAAGCGGAGAAGACACGGACCGAACATCTGGGTGCCTGGCGCGATTACTCGGCGCGGATACAAACGGCTCAAACAGAATCGGAAGTTCTTGCGGCGCTCCTTCATTATCTGGACCGACTCGTAGCACCCAACCAGTCGGTCGTGTACCGACCGATTCCAGAAGACAACCTCCTCGAGGTCACCCAGCACGTGGGTTTGCCCGGCCGGTGCGGGCACGACTCCCGCTTCGATGCGGCGAGCTGCATCGCCTATCGGACCGGCAAAGCATTTCGCTACGACGGCGCGAAAGAGCTCCCCTGTCCGATAAAATCTTCGACCGAGGGCGGGGATAGTTACCTCTGTCTTCCCATGGTGGTTGGCGGGTCCACGATCGGAGTCATTCACTTGGACAGTCTCCAAGAGGCTTATTGGAGCGAGGAGCGAACCGAGCTCGCGCGTGGCTTCGTGGATTACGCCGCACCCATTCTCCAGAACGTCCGTTACTTCAAGCGACTTCAGCAAAGAGCGATTCAGGACGAGCTTACCGGTCTCTACAACCGGCGTTTCCTGGAAGGACATCTACACAAACAACTTGCGATGGCCTCTCGTTACGAGCAACCGCTCGCGGTTCTCATGCTGGACATCGACCTCTTCAAAACGATCAACGACCGCTTTGGACATGATGCGGGCGATCGCGTCCTGCGGAGCTTCTCCGTGAACTTGTCACAGACGATTCGGGCGTCAGACGTTGTCGCCCGATGGGGCGGAGAGGAGTTTGTGGTCGTCCTACCTTCAACCATCGGCCGCGCCGCCAAAGTACTGGCGGAGAAGATCCGGAGATCAATCGAAGCGCTTTCCTTCGAAGAGCAGGTTCCGGGTCTAGATGGGATAACGGTGAGTATCGGCACCGCCGCCTACCCGGACGACGGCGCAACCGAGGAGCTCTTGCTGAAGAGCGCGGACCTCGCTCTATACCGTGCCAAGCAACGGGGCCGCAACCGCGTCGAGGCGGCAGCAGTCTAAGCCCTCACCGAGCGGACCCGCCGCCCGGCTAGCTCCGGTCAAAGCAACCAGGTAACTTGGCGGCCAACACGCGACTCCGCATGGGCTCATGGCTGCTTTCGGGCGCTAGGAACCTCGCCGAATCGTCCGCCTTGGGGCTGCTTGAGGGTATCAGATGTCCCGGAATCACTTCGGAGCTACCTCACCCGGGTACTGTCGCACCTCCGCGACGGCTAACGTACCCAGCCCCTTCCGTCGGGCTTCCGCTTGAAGGGTGGAAAGATCCGATCGCGCCTGTTCAAGCTGCCACTCGAGATTGCTCCGTCCGATCAAATTGTCGGGATCAGGTTGAATCCGATCCGGTCCAGGTCCACATCGATCCATAGGTCGGAAGGCTGGTGATGGGGAGGACCGGAGGCGGTTTCTTGTAGGTGAGGCAAACCGAGCCCAGGCACGGCACCGGCTGCGACAATGAATTCTCGTCGATCCATGTGAAAGCCACTGGACGCGGGAAGCCTAGCATGAAAGGTGCCTTTCAGATCCTGCCGGGCGCCAAAAAACGGGGTTGCCGTCTAGTCAGGGCCAGGCGCCTCTCAGATACTGAAAGATCGGGAAGAAGCTGCCCCCGCCCTTAAGGACGAGGGCAGTCCTTCCGATTAGGAGCTCAGTACGGCTTCGACCGGAGCGGATTCGAAAACGAGCGCCCGGTCGCGGAGGTCGATCCGAAGGGTGGTCCCGGACTGGATCTCCCCGGCCAACAGTTTGCGGGCAATCACGCTCTCGAGCTCACGCTGCACGGCTCGGCGCAGTGGACGAGCTCCGTAAACCGGATCCCATCCGACTTCCGCCAGGTAGCGTTTGGCTTTGTCGGACAGCTCGATGTCGAGATGGCGATCTTCCAATCGCTGCCTCAGCCGATCGAGTTGGATGTCCACGATGGTGACCAACTGTTCCTTAGTCAATCCATGGAAGACCACCATTTCGTCGACTCGATTGAGGAACTCCGGCCGGAAATGATTTCTTAGCTGCTCCAGCACTCGGTTTTTCATCTTGCGGTAGTTTTCATCATCCACCGAGCCCTGGAACTCGAGGATGTCCGAGCTGCCGACGTTGGAGGTCATGATGAGTACCGTGTTCCGAAAGTCGACGGTGCGCCCGTGAGAGTCGGTGAGTCGTCCCTCGTCCAAAATCTGCAGAAGCAAGTTGAAGACATCGTAGTGTGCCTTCTCCACCTCGTCGAAGAGCACCACCGAGAAGGGTTTGCGACGCACCGCTTCGGTGAGCTGTCCTCCGTCTTCGTACCCCACGTAGCCGGGAGGCGCACCGATCAAGCGGGCGACGTTGTGCTTCTCCATATACTCGCTCATATCGATACGCACCAGCGCCTTCTCGTCGTTGAAGAGATACTCCGCCAGAGCGCGTGCCAACTCCGTCTTTCCCACACCAGTAGGACCAAGGAAGATGAAGCTCCCAATCGGCCGCTGGGGATCCTTGATTCCCGCGCGAGCACGAAGGACCGCGTCCGCGACCGCGTGGACTGCCTCATCCTGTCCGACGACGCGCTCATGAAGATGCTCCTCCAGGTGGAGCAGTTTCTGGACTTCGCCTTCCATCAGCTTCGAGATCGGAATCCCCGTCCAACGAGACACCACTTGAGCGATGTCCTCTTCGTCTACCTCCTCCTTGAGGAGCACGGTCTTTCGCTCGGTCAGCGCCTGCTCGGCCTCTTGGAGGCTCGCTTCCAACTCGTTCAAACGGCCGTAGCGAAGCTCTGCGACCTTGTCGAGCTCGTAGGCGCGCTCGGCCTTTTCGATCGCGACCTTGGTCTCCTCGATTTCCTTCCGAAGCTCCCGCACCTTGCCGATCGACTCTTTCTCCTGTTGCCACTGGATCGCGAGTACGTCGGCATGGGAACGGATCTCCGCAAGCTCCTTCTCCAAGAGGGAGAGCCTTTGCTTGGAGGCCTTGTCTTTTTCTTTTCGAAGCGCCTGCCGTTCGATCTCGAGCTGCAGCTGGCGACGCTTCAGCTCGTCGAGTTCGGTCGGCATGCTGTCCATCTCGGTACGCAACCGTGCCGCTGCCTCGTCGACCAGATCGATCGCCTTGTCGGGTAGGAATCGATCCGAGATGTAGCGGCGGGAAAGAGTCGCCGCTGCCACCAGAGCCGGATCTTTGATCCGCACGCCGTGGTGAACCTCATAGCGCTCCTGCAGACCGCGAAGAATCGAAATCGTGTCTTCTACCGTGGGCTCATCGACGGTCACGGTCTGAAACCGGCGCTCGAGCGCCGCGTCCTTTTCGATGTGCTTACGATGCTCGTCGAGCGTCGTTGCACCGATACAGTGCAACTCTCCCCGCGCCAGCATTGGCTTCAGCAGGTTCCCGGCGTCCATGGGTGCGCCCTCGGCGCGGCCCGCACCGACGACATTATGCAGCTCGTCGATGAAGAGGATGATTTGCCCCTGGGAATCCTGTACCTCCTTCAGCACCGCTTTGAGGCGCTCTTCGAACTCTCCTCGGAACTTGGCACCGGCAATGAGTGCGCCCATGTCGAGGGCAATGACTTTTTTGTTCTTCAGCCCCTCGGGCACATCCCCGCGCACGACGCGCTGAGCGAGCCCTTCGACGATGGCGGTCTTTCCCACCCCGGGCTCACCAATCAAGACCGGGTTGTTCTTGGTCCGCCGGGAAAGAATCTGGATGACCCGTCGGATCTCGTCGTCACGGCCGATGACGGGATCGACCTTTCCCTGGCTCGCCAGCTTGGTCAGATCGCGCCCATACTGCTCGAGGGACTCGTAGGTCGACTCCGGGTTTTGGCTCGTTACCCGCTGACTGCCTCGAATGGTCTGCAAGACCTCGAGAATGTGGTCTCTCGTGACGCCATAACCCTTGAGGAGTCGTCCTGCCTCACCGCCCTCTTCGAAGATCGAGAGAAGCAGGTGTTCTACGCTCGCGTACTGGTCTTTCATCTCTTCCGCCTGCCGACGCGCCTTTTCCAGGACCTTATTGAGGCGGCCCGAAATGTAGAGCTCCACGCCCGCACCGTTAACCGATGGCACTTTGGCCAGGTGACTCTCTAGCCGATGGCTCAGCTCCGGGACAGGTACTTCTAGCCGTCCCAACACCTTGGGCACCAGCCCACCGTCCTGCTGGAGCAGGGCGAAAAGGAGGTGCTCCACATCGATCTGCTGATGGTTCCGCTCGGAAGCTAGTGACTGAGCCGCCGCCATCGCCTCCTGAGACTTCTGGGTAAGTCGATTGAAGTCCATATACATCCTCCTCGAATCAAAGTTTCGGCCTGAAGCAACCGACGCGGAATCCCGGCGTGGGATTGCCAAGCCACAACGTCATTATAGAATATGATTTACTTATAGTCAAATTATATAATCTGATTACACTAAGTTTTACTTGACACATATGCCTTCAGTCGCTATAATCACGTATGGAGATTCAGAGGTGCCTGGCCTAGCTCCGTGTGAGAGTGACACGGCCTGGCTTGGGTAATCCTTATAATCTAAGACATTTAAATCACTGACCCAAATAATTATGGGTCATTTGGAGGCAAAACCAATATGAGCAAAGCAATTGGAATCGACCTGGGAACCACGAATTCGGCCGTTTCCGTAATGGAGGGTGGCCAACCGAAGGTTATCGTCAACTCCGAGGGGGGCCGCGTGACGCCGAGCGTCGTCGCCTTCACCAAAGATTCAGAGCGACTCGTCGGGCAAGTGGCCCGACGCCAAGCTATCACCAACCCTGAGAACACCGTTTACTCCATCAAGCGGTTTATGGGGCGCCGCCACGACGAGGTCTCGGAAGAAACGGCGATGGTCCCCTACAAGATTGTTAAGGGGAAGAACGGCGATGTCCGCGTGGAAGTACGGGGCAAGAAATACTCCCCTCCCGAGATCTCCGCCATGATCCTGCAGAAGCTGAAGCAGGCGGCGGAGGACTACCTAGGCGACAAGGTGGTCGATGCGGTGATTACGGTGCCGGCCTATTTCAACGACAGCCAGCGTCAAGCCACCAAGGATGCGGGAGCTATTGCGGGACTCAACGTCAAGCGCATCATCAACGAGCCGACCGCGGCCGCGCTGGCCTATGGCCTCGACAAGAAGAAGGATGAGACCATCGCCGTCTATGATTTCGGCGGCGGCACTTTCGACATCTCCATATTGGAGGTGGGCGAAGGCTTGGTCGAAGTCAAAGCGACAAACGGTGACACCCATCTCGGTGGGGACAATATCGATCAACGTATCATCGAGTGGATCCTCGAGGAGTTTCGCCGCGAGCAAGGGATCGACCTGAAGAAAGACAAGATGGCTCTCCAGCGTCTGAAGGAAGCGGCGGAGAAGGCCAAGATCGAGCTCTCCACCGCGATGGAGACCGAGATCAACCTCCCCTTCATTACCGCCGACAGCGCAGGACCAAAACATTTGTCCCTGAAGCTGACGCGAGCGAAGTTCGAGCAGTCGGTGGAAGATCTACTCCAGCGGAGCCTCAAGCCGTGTAGACAGGCTTTGAAGGACGCTGGTCTCGAGCCTCGTCAGATTGACGAAGTCGTGCTGGTCGGGGGAACCACTCGCACTCCCCGAGTGCAGCAACTGGTAAAGGACCTTTTCGAAAAAGAGCCCCACAAAGGGGTCAATCCGGACGAAGTCGTGGCGGTGGGCGCGGCCATCCAAGCTGGCGTGCTGACCGGAGACGTCAAGGACGTGCTTCTACTCGATATCACCCCACTATCACTGGGGATCGAGACTCTGGGAGGCGTTTCCACGACGCTCATCGAGCGTAACACGACCATCCCGGTGCGAAAGAGTGAGGTCTTCTCGACTGCCCAGGACGATCAGCCTAGCGTCGAGGTGCATGTTCTTCAGGGTGAGCGTGGAATGGCCAAGGACAACCGGTCATTGGGTCGTTTCGATCTGACCGGCATCCCCCCTGCACCGCGCGGCCTGCCGCAGATCGACGTGGCTTTCGATATCGATGCCAACGGAATCGTGAACGTCTCGGCCAAGGACACGGCTACCGGTAAGGAGCAGACCATCACCATTACCAGCTCCAGCGGACTCGGTAAAGACGAAGTCGAAAAAATGGTGCGTGACGCCGAGGTCAACAGTGAGGAAGACGGAAAGGCTCGCGAGCGAACCGAAGCGCGGAACCGTCTAGATGCCCTGGTCTACGCGACCGAGCGCAGCGTCAAGGACGCGGCCGACAAGAACGTCAACCTCGAGCCGGCACTCATCTCGGAGGTAGAGAACGCCATCGACGAGGGGCGCCAGGCCGTCGAAGCGGACGACGCGGATCGGATGCAGAAGGCCGAGGAGAAACTGACTCAGGTCAACCGGAGCTTGACCGAAGTGCTTTACCAGAGTACCACGACGCCCGAGGGCGACACGGGGCAGAATGGCAAAGCCAGTGGTCCTCCCCCGGGTTCCACGAGCGGTGAAGAAGACGTCGTGGACGCTGAATACCAAGACGTCGTTTAATAAACGCCTAAAGGCGTAGTAGAAGAGGCGAGGCCGGCTAACCCCGGCCTCGCCTCTTTTTGTTCAAGCTCCCAGCTTCGACATCGCCGCAGCTAGCCCAGCTTGGAGGTCCGTCTTGCAGTCCTGTACAGCAAGGGCGGTCGACAGGGCAGAAAGGAAGAAGAGGATTTTCTCTGCCGACGAGGAGTAGCCCATCAGCCCCACGCGCCACACCCTGCCCTTGAGCACGCCAAGCCCGCCGCCGATCTCGAGGTTAAACGACTCCAGAAGATGCCCTCGTATTTTGCTATCGTCCACACCTTCCGGAATCCGAATGGCGTTCAACGACGGCAGGCGGTGCTCCGGAGCCACCAACATTTGAAGTCCCATTGCCTCGACACCCGCCACCAAGGCTCTATGATTCTTCAGGTGCCTCTCGATTCGATTCGTGAGACCTTCTTCTTCGATTAGAAAAAGTGCTTCCAGAAGACCGTAGTTGAGTGTGCTGGAGCTCGTATGGTGGTATCCCTTATTGGTCCAATACTTGTCCAGAAGCTCGGCATCTAGATACCAGCTTCGCACCGCGTGCTTGCGCTTCGCGAGAGACTCCACGGCTCGAGGGCTGAGCGTGACCGGTGCGAGGCCTGGTGGACTGCCAATGCACTTCTGAGAGCAGCTATACGCCGCGTCGACGCCCCAATCGTCGACTTTGACCTCGACGCCTCCGAGCGAGGTCACTGTATCCAGGAGAATCATCGCGCCGTGTGCCTTCGCCAGGCCGGCAATCTCGTCCACCTGCTGCAGCACGCCGGTGGAGGTCTCGGCATGGACAAGAGTGATAACTTTGAAGGAGCCGGACTTCAAAGCACTCTCGACGCGTTCGGGGTCGGTGGGCCTCCCCCATTCACTCTCGATGAGCGTGATATCTGCGTCTTGCCGTTCTGCCATCTGGCGAATGCGGTCCCCGAAGTAGCCGTGCACGCAAGCGAGCACCCTATCTCCAGGCTCGAGCAGATTAGCGACGCAGAACTCCATCCCCGACGTGCCGGTTCCCGGTGTGGCGTGGGTTAACCGGTTTTCGGTGTTGAAGACCATCTTCAGCTTGTCCCGGATCGCATCGAGAACCTTCATGTAGGCTGGATCCAAATGTCCGATGACGGGCGAGGCCAACGCTCGGTAAACACGGGGGTGAATATCCAGCGGCCCCGGCCCCATAAGAATCCGTAGGGGGGCATCAGGTCGATTCATGCAGCGCTCCTTTCTGAACAATAGGGCGCCTGCAACCAGTTCCAGGCGCCAATCACGATAGCAATCCGCGGCGGCGGCCAACCGCGGCAAAGGCATCGATCGCCCGGTCGAGGTGCTCTCGCTCGTGGGCGGCAGAGATCTGTACGCGGATCCGCGCTTTGCCCTTGGGAACGACCGGATAACTGAAGCCGATCACGTAGATCCCGCCTTCCAGAAGCTCACTCGCCATGTCTTGGGCAAGCCGGGCGTCGCCTAGCATGATCGGCACGATGGGATGCGTGCCTTCCTTGATTTGGAACCCTTTCGCCGTCATCGCCTCCCGAAAATAGCGGGTGTTCCCTTCGAGTTTTTCTCTCAGCTCGGCACTCGAGCTCAAAAGATCGATAGCCCTCAAGCCGGCCGCGACGACTGCGGGCGCGAGCGTGTTAGAGAAGAGATAGGGTCGGCTCCGTTGCCGCAAGAGCGCGATGATCTCTTTCCGACCGCTAGTGAACCCACCCGACGCACCACCCAGTGCCTTGCCCAAGGTGGAGGTGATGACGTCGACCCTCTCGGTGACACCGAAGAGCTCCGGTGTTCCTCGACCCGACTTGCCGACGAAGCCTGTCGCATGAGAGTCGTCCACTAGCACCAACGCGTCGTAGCGGTCGGCGAGCTCACAGATGGCGTCGAGGGGAGCGAAAGTTCCGTCCATGCTGAAGACGCCGTCGGTGGCGATGAGCCGCATCCGGGCCGCCTCGGATCTCTTCAACTTGTCCTCGAGATCCCCCATGTCGGCGTTCTTGTACCGAAATCGCTCCGCCTTACAAAGGCGGACGCCGTCGATGATGCTCGCATGATTGAGCTCGTCGCTGATCACAGCGTCTTCTTCCGACAGTAGCGTCTCGAAGAGGCCACCGTTGGCATCGTAGCAAGAACTATAGAGCGAGGTGTCTTCGGTTCCCAAAAAGCAGGCGATCCGTTCCTCTAGCTCCTTGTGCTTGTCTTGAGTTCCGCAGATGAACCGCACCGAAGAAAGGCCGAAACCTCGTTCCTCCAGCCCGGCCCGGGCAGCGGCGACGATCTCGGGATGGCTCGAGAGCCCCAGGTAGTTGTTGGCGCAGAAATTCAATACTTCGTTTGTGGCGACACGAATGGAGGCACCCTGAGGGGAGGTGAGCACCCGCTCCTCTTTGTAAAGGCCGGCCGCTTGGATCTCCGCTAGGACTCCGTTGACGATCTCGCGCGCGTTTCCATACATGCGGTCTCCTTCTTAGCGCCCGGCGCTTGGCCAAGTTCGGTCAAGCAACCCCCTCGTTTGGCGCCCCACGTTATGGCAACACCCCATGGCGGCCTGAACGGGGCTCTATTCTATTCGGATGGAGAGGGAGAGGAAACGCCTAGAAGGGAGACGGATCCATGGGTGACTGATCCGCCGCTCGTTGGTTCAAGCTGCTGAATAGGTCTCCCAACAGAAGAAGGAAGGGGTGAACCGGATCTTCCGCCTGGGCTCCTTTTTGGCCTTTCAGCGGTCCGGTAGCCGTGTGGCGATAAGTCCGTAGGCGTTCAACGAAGCTGCTGAAAAGGATGTGATCGGATTCGCGCATGCCGGCTAAGGCGGGAAACTGCTCCGGGTGGAAGTCTCGGAGCAAGAACTGGATTCCCTCGAGCTGCTCTGGTCGGCGCTGTTCGTCGTAATCTCGGACTCGAGAAATCAGCTCACCGAACCAGCTCAGGAAGTGATCCAGGTCGAGATGGTTCTCGAGATCGCGCTTGAAGAGACTTTTCCGCGTCAAGGTTTCGTCGAAAAGGGTCAGTTGCTCGAACATCACGAAAGAAAAACTCTCCTGCACCTCGTTCAGCCGCAGCGCTAGGTCATCGACTACTGTGGTGATCCGGGCTTCCAACAATTCCCTTCCCTCTTCGCCCTCCGGGAGCTCTCTTTCAAAAGGTACGAACTTCCGTACCCATCGATCGAGCCCCATACGGAGGAACCTGAGATCGCCGGCGAGATCTCGAACCCGCTGCCCGTAGAGACCGCGGATTTGCTCCGCGCTTCCAGAAAAGGGGCAACTGGCGAAGAACGCTTCGATCTGCTGTAGCCGTCTCCCGATCGCGAAGAGATATTGCCCCAAGACCTCCACGTGAGAGTCGTAGACCCGCCGCGCTTCGGAGAGATCTTCACCGGATCGGAACATCAGCGTCTTTAACTCTCTTCGGATGCGCTCGATGCCGATGAAGGCTTCGGAGGAGAGGAGCGACCCTATCTGCAGCACTCCGTCCAACAAATAGTGGGCGACTTCTTGATCCCGAATCTCACTCAGACAATGATTGATCGTGTCGAAGGAGGTCTCGCGAAAGAGATATTCGAACGCGGCGTGCTCCCGGCCTTCGCTCAGACGATCGAGCAGAGGTGCACAGATGGGCCCCTTCCCCAAAATGTCTCGCAGCACCGGGTGGTTGATGCCCGTGCCGTTGCCATTTTGGAGAGAGGGATGTTCTCCCCGCTGCGCCTGAGGTTGCATGAGCTCGATGATGAATTTGGAGTTACCAGTGGAACTTAGTCATCCACCGGCATGAAAATCCTGGGGCACAATATAGCAGCGGGCGGGCTCCGTTGTCAACGACGGCCGTCACAGATCAGTACCGTCTTCCCAGATAATCCGCCAGGATGTCTCCATGGTCGAAGGCAAGCTCGGCGGGAAGGGCGACTCGTGGGAATACCCGCGCCTCCGCGGCGTCGTCGGCGCCCTTGGGCTCCCCTTCGGCACGGCCAATGAAAACGACCGAAACCGTATGCCCTCGCGGATCCCGGCCCGGATCCGAGTAAACGTGGAATTGGCGAACGAGCTCCACAGAGAGGCAAGTCTCCTCAAGTACCTCTCGAACCGCAGCTTGCTCCACCGTTTCCCCGGCATCGACGAATCCGCCCGGCAGGGCCCAGCCGGGCGGAGGACTTTTTCTACGAATCAAAACGAGGTCTTCGCTACCCAGTTCGATGATCACGTCGACTGTAAGGCAAGGCTGGCGATTGGTCACCCATGGTCTCCTAAAGCGGTCATCTTGTACCTTTTACAGCAATGTACCAAAAAGTGAACCATGTGGGGGCTAGGAGACGCGACCGCACCGCAATTCCCTCCGCCACTGGCTGTTTGGGACTCGATTTCTGGCACGTGAATTGCTTTAACAACGGGTTGAGGCGAGGTGGAACATGTTTCGACAAATCGTCACACGAATCGACGAGCTCAAGCAGCGGCTATCCTACCTCCGTTGCCAACATAACGATGCCATGACCTTAATCGCCATAGAGGCAGTCGAGCAGGAGCTTGCTCGCACCGCGGCACGATTGCCTCGAGAATGGGATCTGGTCGCGAACGAGTCGCAAGACGCCGACGTCAACGAAGATGCCCAAGGCGGCTCACGATGGTGGCTTTGAGTCGCCGAAAGTCTTGAAGATCTCCGCGCCCCAGCGCGGATAAACTCTCATCGAGCTTGCCCACGAGCTCGGCCAACTCCCTTTGCTCCAACTCCTTACGGGTCTCGAGAAGCCGGGCCCGAATCTTGCCGACGTCCCCGAGCTCAATGGTATTGAGTGTCGCGATCAAAGAATCCAAGCTCTGCAAACAAGACTCCCCTTTCATGGTCTCGATGCGCTTGCAACCGATCCTTGCGTCAAGCGAGCGAATCTCGCTATTCTACCTTTGCCGTGCCCTAAACAAGCCCTGGTCATGACCACAACACCTTTGGCTCATCCGTTGTCGGAAGCCGACAGCCTGGAATTGAGAGAATCCATTCGTGCCAAGGGTCGAGGCATAGGATTCGACAAGGTCGGATTCGCTCCTGCCAAACTACCAGAGCAAGAACCGCGGCTCGCGGAATGGCTCGAGCGCGGCTACCACGGTGAGATGCGCTGGATGATGCGCGACCCGGCTCGACGCACTGACGCCAGCCGAAGTCTCCCGGGAGCGGCGACTCTGGTTTGCTGTGCCCTGAATTACTACCAAGGAGAGCGCCCGCCTACGTCTTCGTTAGAAGGCGTCATCTCGAGCTATGCGCACGGAGAAGACTACCACCGTGTGCTCGAGGCGAAGCTTCGGACTTTGGCCGATTTCATTTTCGAGAAGTTCGATTTACCGAGCAAAACCTACGTCGATACCGGTCCCTTATTGGAAAAAAGCTATGCGGTAGCGGCCGGGCTGGGATGGCTGGGTAAGCACTCCAACTTGATCTCACGCCAGGGCAGCTCTTGGTTCTTCCTGGGCGAGATACTCCTTCCTATTGCATTGCCAAGCGACCTTTCGGAAAGAGATCATTGTGGCACCTGCAGTCAGTGCATCTCCGCTTGTCCCACCGGAGCGATCGTCGAGCCCTATGTTGTGGACAGCGAACTCTGCATCTCTTACTTGACGATCGAGCTTCGCGGATTCGTTCCTCGCGAGCTTCGACCTCTCGTCGGCAACCGCATTTACGGTTGCGACGACTGCCAGGATGTTTGCCCTTGGAATCGCTTCGCCGTTAAAAGTGACGAAGCCGCTTTCTTCCCGAGGGAACCTCTCGCCTCTATGGATCTCATCGCCATGTTGCGGATGACCCACGAACAGTATCTGGCTGCCACCAAGGGCAGTGCCATACGCCGCGCCCGCTACCCGGGTCTTCTCCGCAACGTGGCGATCGCTCTCGGCAACTCCGGGGATCCTCGGGCGGTACCCGCCCTAGTGGAAGCGCTCGAACACACCGAAGCGCTGGTGCGTGGTCATGCCGCGTGGGCGTTAGGAGAACTCGAGCGACCCGAAGCGCTGACGCCGCTTCGCCGCCGTTTGGAACGAGAGGAAGAAAAACAAGTGTGGGAAGAGATCCGCTGGGCGATTTCCGAGCTGGAAGAATCTAGCGGGGCCGCGCCTCGATGACGATCGGATGATAGGGACTTCCTATTTCCCCCCCTTTACCACCGTTACTCCTGTTGCTACCGTTCTCCCCCCACCCACCTGTCTCCGCGAAGACGCGATTATCGTAGGTGCGAATCGCCAAGGGCTCGGGGCGGGCGTCGCGAGAGCCGTATGTTATAGGGGTGATCTCCATGCGGTCGCCCTCGACGCGGACGAGTAGGAAGTGAAGCTTATCCTCGGCATTGGTCGCCTCTATTTTCTCGCGGCGAAGTAATTGCAGCGAGCCTCTCTTGCGTCCCCCCTCACTCTTTCCACCCGCGCCGGTCACGACGTAGCGAGTCGTCCTCAAGTAGCCTTCGGACTCTTGCCGCGTCAGTTGGAAGTTGTGCACGTGTCCGCTGAAGGCGACTCGCACCTCTCCAGATGCGAGCAGGGGCACAAGCTCTCGCTCGAGCTCCATCAAGTTACGGTCCTTCACCCGAGGGCCGTAGTGGCCCGGCCCGGCGTTGAAGGGAGGGTGATGGAAGTAGGCGATCTTCCAAAGGGTGTCTTTCGCCCGTGCCAGCTCCGACTCGAGCCAAAGGCGCTGCTCGGAGACCCCTTCCCCACCGTATAGGGGCTGCCACGTAAGGTCGGCTCGGGTCTCTCGGTTTCTCGTCGTATCTAGGCTCAGCAACTCGACATCTTTGCCAAAGCGCACGGCATAGAAACGGTCCGCGAAACGCGACGGTGTGCCGTCTGGAAGGATCGCCTCCGGAAGAAAAAAGTTGTCCCGATAGTGAAAAAGATCTTGCGTCGATTCGCTCTCACTGCCGTCGTGATTCCCTGGGGAGGGGAAGAAAGGAATCCGGCTCACCAGGGATTGGTAGGGAACGAAGAATTTTTTGTAGAACTGCTCGTCGTCACTACCGGTAGAAACGAACAAGAAGAAATCGTAAAAGTTGTCACCCGTCGTCAGCACGAAGCGGACGGGGCTCCCGGCACGCTCACGTTCGTCTACCACCCGGCGCATGGTCTCCGCCAACCGAAACTGCTTCTTGCTCCCGGTACCGAAATCCCCGAGAACCAGAAACGAAAGAGCCCCCGAGTCCATGTCTGGCCCAGGGAAGCTTCGGAAACGGAGAAGCCCCTCTCGGCGGTAGACGGCATCCCCCCACGGCCTCCCGTTAACCCTCAGCTCATATCGGTAGTCCGTCGAGGGCTCGGGCAGCGGCACTTCGATCCAATTCCGTTCGCTAGCCGCAAAAGGGGAGCCAAGGATCGGCTCGCCGCTCTGACGATAGAAAACGTCGAGCTCCGCTGGCCCCAAAGGAAGCGACGACTGGCCGATCGTATTGCTTACGCCGCTGCGGGGACTCCCCCAAGCAACCACGACGCTTTGGTGGGTCAACCTCTGGAGGTAGATGAACTCGCGGGCGTTTTCCTCACGCGACGCGGTGCCTAAGGACACGACCACAATCGACGCGATCGATAAGAACGGGGCGAGCCGGAAGGGATTCTTCACCAAGGCCAGCACGCCAGACCCAAAGAACTGCTACTTGGGGAGTTATTCGTTGAGAGGTTGCACCCCGACCTCGCCGAGCCAATCTAGAATCCTGCGCTCGACGACCTGCTCTTTAAATAGGGACCACTTCTCACGTGTTTCCGGCAGGTTGTCCAGGGTGTCGTTGAAGCGGGCTCGAGCCTCCTGCTCTTGGAGCGACGTACTGAGGAGCTTCCGGTCCCGACCTTCCAAAGTACCAACAAACTGATGGATTTCGCGAAACGGTACGAGCCGACGGGATAGAGGGATGGTTACGTACCGTTCCTCGGCAGTGAGCCTTTGCTCGTCTTCTTCCTCTTCCTCGTTCTCGAGATAGGTAGAGAAGAAGTGGACCTCTCCCGTATCTCGATCGAGATAGTAGCGGTGCTCCCGGGAATCATCCTCGAAAGCGTCCGCCAACTCCGACCAGTCCACTCTCAGTTGCTTCATATTTCGACTCTCCCCCGATTTTCGCCCAAAGTGCGCCTTCGATCAAGACCGGCTTCTCGAAATGACGAGAAACAAAGGGCAGTCTCACTGCAGGTAGTCCATCGTACTGATATCCCAGTAGTTACGGAACGCCCCCGAATCGTATAGAGATAGAAACCTAGGGATGCGCTGCAAAACCATCGTGCTTCGGTGACCGGGCATGGCGGCGGGGTGGTTCAAACCGTAATCGAAGTAGGCTCGAATGAACAAACTGTTTTCGGTCAGCGGAAGAGAGCGCACGTTTTCGACGTATTGTCGGAACCCTCCTTCACGAAGGATGTAAAACTCGACGTTCGAGACGTAGAACGCGGAAACTGTCTCTCCTCGTTGCCTCAGAAAGTCTCCGACCGCGCGGAGAGCGTGACCTCCCGCGAAGTCACCGACCACCGGAACCAGGCGCCCGTCCACAGCCAGCTCCCTCACATAACGGTAGTCTTCGAGCGATCCCAGAAAACCGCCTTGCAGCCCGGTCGGACCTTCCGCCATCAGCAAGGCTCGGTAGTCGGGATGGTAGGGCATCGGCGGGCGCCCGAAGCTACGGAACCGGATACCGAGTTGGTCATCGAAAAACGACCGGTAGACGAAGCGAATGTGTTCTCGATCTTTCTTGGAGAGCGGAACGTTGAGTCGCCCGATATGATCGAAGATGTTCAGCAAGTTTTCTTCGAATAGCTCCGCGCTGGGTTGGCTCGACTCGAACGCGGCGACGACGTGCTCGAGCCTGGCCGTCGGGGCGGGCTCGTTTTCGCCCGCCACGGGACGACGCGAAAATAGCCAACACAAGTATTGGTAGGGGGTTTCTGCCCGTGACAGGACCGCGTTCAACAAAAGATGCTGGAGCATATTCTGCCTCCGAACATCCACGATGAAGGCCCACCGCGGGCGGACGCGCCCGATATAGGTGAAGTTCTGTTCCGGTCCCACACCAACGTAGCCCCCCCCAACCGGCCGCAGCTGCTCCACCACCTGCATGTAAGACGTCTCGTTGGAGATGATGTTATCGGTATCGAAGAACCCGCCCGGCTCGGACAGCGCTTGGATCAGCGTTGAAAGTTCGGGAACAGGTTCCTTTTCGGCCGGTCGGCTGCACGCCGTGACCAGTGTTAGAAGAAGAGCAAGGAGTTTCGGGGACAGGTGGTTCATCTTTCCAGATCTTGACACAACTGGGCGGGTAAATCGGGAACTGGTGTCCTTTTTCCGCTTAGGTAAATGGCCTGCGTCAGGCGGCTTCCAGTTCATGCTGGCCGTCAAACGGTCGAGTTGCTGCTATCAACGAAGCCAGGCGGCTACCGGCCACGCTCGAATACCGAGTAGACGACCGGAATGAGGAGGAGTGTCAGCGCGGTAGAAGTCACGAGTCCGCCGATGACGGTGAGAGCCATGGGCGAGCGAAGCTCACTGCCCTCTCCGAGGCCGAGCGCCATCGGGAAGAGCCCGAGGACTGTAGTAGAAGTCGTCATCAAGATTGGCCGCAGTCGCGCTTGTCCGGCGTTTCGGAGTGCTTCCAACTTCGACTGCCCCTTCCGCCTCAGACGGTTGGTGTAGTCCACCAAGATGATGGCGTTGTTCACGACGATGCCCGCCAGCAGGATGACGCCGATGAGCACGACGATGCTGACGGTAACCTGAAAAAGATAGAGCGTTATCAGCACTCCTATGAGGGAGAAAGGCACGCTGAACAAAATGACGAATGGATGAAGGAGCGATTCGAACTGCGATGCCATAACCAGGTAAACCATGAAGACCGCCAACAAAATGGCAAAACGCATGCTCTGAAAAGACGTCTCCATCTCTTGCTGTTGCCCGCCCATGCGCCAATCGAACCCCGCGGGGAATGTCATCTGGTTGAGCGCTTGAAGAATTTCTTCCGAAGCCGAGCCCAGGTCGCGCTCCACGAGATTGGCCGTGATCAGCGCTACCCGATCGCCGTCGCCTCGGCGAATCTCCGCCGGCCCTTCAGCCTCGACGACTTCCGCGACCGCGGACAAAGGGATCGCCGTAGAGCCCGCGTGGGCAATGTTCAAGTTGGACAGATCGACCGTGCTGTCGCGGAATCGCTCCTCGGAGCGAAGACGAATGTCGATGGTTCGGTCTTCCCGGTTGATGTCCGTGGCAACGACCCCTAGCACCTTGGCGCGCACGATAGCCGCGACGTCGCTCACGTTGTAACCGAACGAAGCGAGCCGGTCTCGATTGAACCGGATTTGCAGCTCCGGGTTACCCCCTTCGGTTGACGACTTGACGTCCACCAGGCCCGGCATGGTTCGCAAGCGCCCCATCAACTGGTCGGCCAAGCGCCCTAGCAACTTCAGGTTGTAGCCACGGATCTCTACCTCGATGGGAGTCTTGAAGCTAAAGTACGTGGGACGACCAAACCGATAGAGCATCTCCCCGTCCTGATCCAATGCGGAACGGAGTGACTCCATCAGACCGTCTTCCCTTTCTAGAGTCGCCGCGCCATCGATGGTGAGGGTAAGCTGCCCGATGTTCTCCCTCCTCTCCCCCGCAACGCCGCCCTGCTCGTTCGAGGCGCCGACGATCGCATAGACCGTACGCACACCTTCCAATTCCTCCGCAACACTCTCCAGATTAGCGAGGCGCCGGGATGTGACATCGAGGTGAGTGCCCGGAGGAAGCTCGGTGTTGACGAAGAACTCCCCTTGTATCAGCTCCGGAACGAGCTCTCGCCCCAGCTGCCCCAACAAGAACAAGCTGCCTGTGAAGAGCATCAATGTGATCAGGATCGTCGCAACGCGGCGCCTCAAAACCACATCGAGAGCCCGAGGGTAGTTGAGAGTCACGAGCCCAAACGCCTTATCGAACCCTTTGGATGGGAGAAAAAGGATTCCGTAGATCACCGCACTTACGCTACGACCCACGACCTTAACGACCTGCACCAGGACCACTCCGAGGCGAAACGACTTCTCGCTGAGCCAGCGCCGCAATGAAGATAGTTCGTGCTGAGACGCATCCTCCGGGACGCTCTGGTTCCATTCCCGCGAGGCCAGCATGGGAATGAGTGTCAAAGCCACGAAAAGCGAGACCCCTAGTGAGAACGCCACCGTGAGCGCCTGGTCGCCAAAGAGCTGTCCTGCCACACCCTCTACGAAGACGATGGGCACGAACACGCAAATCGTGGTGAGGGTACTGGCCACCACCGCCTGCCCCACCTCGCCGGCCCCGACCCGAGCCGCCTCCACGGCGTCGAGGCCTTCTTCCCGTTTCCGTTGAATCGATTCCAGAACAACGATGGAGTTGTCCACCAGGAGACCAATACCCAGGGTAAGTCCTCCGAGGGACATGATGTTCAGCGATATGCCTGTGACGTACATCAAGAAAAACGTCGCCACCACCGAAATGGGTATCGAGACTCCGATGATGGCCGTAGATTGGATGTTCCGAAGGAAAAGGAGGAGGATCAGAATGGCAAGGCTCCCCCCGATGACGGCAGTCTGCATCACCTCCTGGATCGACTGACGGATGTATCGAGCCTGATCGGTAATGACGGTGAATTGGAGATTTGGATCGAGCTGTGCCAGTTTCTGTCGGACTTCCTCGAATCGCTCGGTGACGTCGCTCACCACGGTAACGGAATTCGTCCCACCTTCCTTGTAGACGCCGATCTCGACGCTCTCCCGGCCATTGATTCGAGTAATGACTTCTCGTTCTTTGTGTCCTTGGTATATACGGGCGATGTCTTCCAGACGTACCATCGCGCCGCCGGAGCTGTCCACGATGATCTGTCTCATGTCCGATGGGCGCTCGAACTCATTGATGGTGCGAACGAGATACTCGGTTTGGCCATCCTCCAAACGGCCGCCGGTAAGGTTGACGTTCTCTTGTGCCAACCGCGTGACTACTTCATTGATGCCCAACCCGAGGCCGGCAACGCGACGCTCGTCGATCTCGACATGGATCTCTTCTTCGAGACCGCCATTGACCAAGACCGCGGCCACGCCCTCCACACGCTCGAGTAAACGCTTCACCTCCTGCTCGGCGACGAGGCGAACCCGGATCAAGTCATCGTCACCGTAGAGACCAATGCGCATCACCGGATCCAGAGAAGGATCGTAGCGAAGCAATATCGGCCGATCGGCATCGTCCGGCAGTTCCACCACATCCAACCGCTCGCGGACGTCGAGGGCGGCGAGATCCATGTTGGTGTCCCAGCCAAACTCCAGAATGATCTCGCTGACGTTCATCCGCGAACTAGAGGAGACCTTCACCACGTTGTTCACCACGCCCACGGCATTTTCGAGAGGCTTGGTGATCAAAGCCTCCACCTCAGTGGGCGCAACCCCTTCGTACTCGGTCCGCACCGTCAGAGAGGGGTAAGTGATCTCCGGGAGGAGATCGACCGCCAGATCGTCGAAGGCCACCAGTCCGAAAACCACCGCGGCAGCCGAAAAGACGAACACCGTGACGGGCCGGCGGATGGAGAAGTCGACGATTCTCATAGAGGCGTAAAGGGAGGGGAGCTAGGGTTGTGTTTTACCGAGACGCTCGCTCAGCGCCTTTTCGATCTGTTCGGCGCTCATACCGCGTTGGCGCATGCGCTCTTTCATTTGCTCCAACTGCTCCGGGGTCATCTTGGAGGGGTCCATTCTCCCCGTGCGCTGGCCGGAGCCCCGCAATTCCGAGTCTCCCCCGGCACCGGAACTCCCGCCTAGGGCGACAGCTTGTCCCGCGCCGGGCGCCCGGGGAGGGACTGCCGCAAGGGGTTCCGCACCGGGGCCCTTGAGAACGAAGACCGGAGTACCGTCGCTCAAACCGTCTTGGCCAACGACCACCACGCGGTCCTCTTCCCCGAGCCCGGAAAGGACTTCAACGAAGTCCGACTCTTCGAACCCGAGCCCGATGTCCCGCCGTTCCGCCAGCCCCTCGTTGACCACGTAGACGGTGTCGCCGAGGCTTTCAAGGGACAAAGCCGACTTGGGAATGACGAGGGCGTCGGCATGAAAATCGCGCACCAAATAGACGCTCGCGAACATTCCCGGCGAGAGTTTTCCCCTCGCCTTCACTTGTAGCGTCACCTCGATCGTACCGGTATCGGCATTCACTACCGGGCGAATCCGTAGCACGCGTGCCGAGAACCGCTCCCCAGGCCAAGCCTCAACAGTGATGTAGGCAGTTTGGGACACCTTCAGGTTCGACAGCTCCTTCTCCGGAACCTGGATCGGGCAAAGAAGAGGATCGAAGTCCGAGAGACGGAAGAGCTTTTGATGAGTGGTGACGTTCTCCGCGAACTTGATGTACCTCTCGATGATGATTCCGGCGAACGGCGCTTCGATTTTCGAGTAGCCGAGTAGAATCTGACTCCCCTCGAGCTGAGCCTCCGCCGACTCCAACCTGGTCAGTGTCTGGTCGTAGACCTCCTGGCTGATCACGCTCTCCTCGAAGGAGGCCTTGGCGCGTTCGTGGGTGCGCTTTGCCTCCACGACGGCGACTCGGGCAATGCCGACCTGCGCCTGCAACTCTTCGTCATCGATCCGTGCCAGAAGCTGTCCCTTCTCGACGACCATCCCTTCCTCGACTAGAAGCTCCACCACCGGCCCCGCGGTCCGGGCAACGATGTCGACCTCGTTTTCGGCTTCCAACGTTCCGTTCGTCTCGATGAAGGAGGATATCGATCGTCGTTCGGGTTGGGCGACCTCGATCGGAACGCCCGCGTCGGTCTCCGGGGAACCCTCGCGGTTACCTTCCCTTCCTCCCCCCGGTCCGGAAGCCCCGTGCCCACCCCCTCCGTGCGGGCTGTCAGATGGCTTGTCGCCGCCGCAGGCGAGTAGGCTCCACACGATTGCGATCGCAGAAATGTACTGGCCGTGTTTCGTCATTCTTTCTTCTGGGTCCTCTCTCAGGCAGCGCGGATGACGCGTTGCCAATATACGGCGAAATCATCGACCAGCGAATAGATCGTGGGGATAATCACTAGCGTCAGGAAAGTGGAAGTGGTCAGGCCTCCCAAGATCACGAGACCCACCGGCGCCCAGTTGCCCGCCCAACCTTCCGGGCTCCCTAACCAACTTGGAAAGATCACCGGCGCGACCATCGGGGTCAGACCGAGAATCGTGGTCAATGCGGTCATTAGAATGGGGCGCAGTCGGTGCCTGCCCCCGGTAACGATGGCCTCGTTGCGGCTCATCCCCTGCCAACGAAGATGATTGATGTGGTCGATGAGCACGATTGCGTTGTTCACGACCACCCCGACGAGAATGATCAAACCGAGATTGGTCATGTTATCGAGCGGCTGGTTCGTCAACTTCAGAATCACACCCACTCCGATGAAGGCGAATGGGATCGAGAACATGATGGTCAGTGGCTGCACGAAACTCTCGAAGAGCGCAGCCATGATCAAATAGATCAAAAGCAGCGCGAAGATGATCCCAAACCGAGCACTGCCCATATCCGATTGAGCCCACCGCTCCCACCTCCCGAAGGTCCAGCTATACCCGGGCGGCAAATTTATCGAATCGGTAATCCCGCGCACCTCTTCCATCATTCGGAAGGAAGTTCCCTGCGAAGTCGTATTAGCGGTAACAGTTATCTTGGGCCGTCGGTCGACCCGCTCGATCGTTCGTGCGCTTTCTTCGATCCGGAACTCGGCCAACGCATCGATGGGCAGCACCGCTTCCCCTGAGAAGATGGGGGTTTTCTTGAGCTGGTCCAGCGTCTCCCGATCCTCTTCGCGAAACTGCATCACCACATCGATTTCCCGATCATCGCTTTTCAATCGGGTTACTGGCCGGGACGACAGCGCGTTGTTGATAGTGAAAGCGACGGCGCGGGTCGAAAGCCCAGCCTGAAGCGCCCTCTCTCGATCCACCTCGACGCGAATTTCGTCGTCGCCGCTTTCGAGCGAGGAATCGACATCTCGCACCCAGGGTAGAGCCTCCAACGCCGCGACGACCTTCTCGGAAAGAAGCTCGAGGACCGCCATGTCATCACCCATGATCTCCATCGAGATGCCGAACCTGCCGCCGCCGTGGCCGGAGCTACTGGCGATCTTGAAGTTCACTCCGGCCTTGACCGGCATGACGGCCCGGATGCGCTCCCGGGCTTCGCGGGTCGTGAGCCTGGCCTCTTCCTCCCCAACCAGAAAGATGTCGAATTTCTTGGAACCTCCCCAACCACCCCTCGAACGTCCACCACGGCGCGAGTACTCATACACGATGTCCGAGATGTCCAGATCTTCTCTTCGCTGGTCGAGGATGTCGGCCACCTCCGCATAGAGAGCCTGCGTTTGCTCGAAGGCGTAGTGGCGTGGGGTATCGAGATAGATCGTAACCTGCCTTTCCATGCTGCGAGGAGAAAAGGTTCGCTCGATGGTCCCAAACAAAGCCCAGGAGCCATAGAGCATTGCAACGATGCCAACGATAAAGAAGGTCCGGTGCCGTAGCGAAAAACCAATAATGTAACCGTACCCCCGCGTCATCGACTCCACCATTTGCGACCCGCGCGGTGCTTCACCCCGGAGAAGAACCGCGGCCACCATCGGCACCACAGTAAGAGCGACCAAGAGCGAGGACACCATCACAACCACGATGGTGGTCCCGATGTCGGTCATGAATCGCATGAAGCCGCCACCCAGAGAGCCCAAAAAAATCAACGGAACGAAGACGCAGATGGTGGTCAAGGTGGAGGCCATGATGGGCATGGCCACCTCGCTGGTGCCCTGCAATGCCGCAGTGCGAGCGTCTTCCCCAAGTTCTTCGTGGTGACGGAAGATTGATTCGATGACTACGATGGAGTTATCGACCAGCATCCCGAGAGCCAACATCAACCCCATCAAGCTGATGATGTTGATAGTGATCTCGCTGAACTCGAGCTGGCGCATGAAATACAAGATGACGAAAGTGAGCACGACGGAGAGAGGAATGGATATAGCTACCAGGAGCGTCGTCCTGAGGCGTCGGAGAAAGACGAAAATAAAAGCGATCGCCAACGCGCCACCCAGAATCCCGGCATTGCGAAGCTGCCCCAATCCTTTTCGTACATCCACCGACGAATCGCGGTAATAACGGACCGACAGTCCCGCCGCCCGTGGCATCGACTTGATCTCTTCCATCTCGACCTTGACCCTATCCACCACCTCCAGCAAATTAGCAGTCGACGCCTTGTAAACACGAGCGGTGAGGGCCTCCCCATCGTTCAGGAAGTTGAACTCGTCCTGTCGCGGGTAGGTGTATTCCACGTCGGCCACATCACCCAGCCGAACTCCATTGACGGGAAGGTTCCGGACCTCTTTCGCCGTCTCGAACTCTCCCAGCGAGCGCACCAGGAGCTTGCGCGAGCCTTCCTTGATGAAGCCCCCCGATAGGTTGTAGTTGTTGTTTCGGAGGACGTCCGCCAGGCCCCGGACGTCCAGGCCGTGCGCGCGCATCCGCGCCGGGTTGATCCGGACTTGGAGCTCTCTCTTCTTCAGGCCCCCAATCTCGATCTGGGCTACCCCTTCGAGCCGCTCCAAGCGTCGCTGCAGCACGTTCTCGACGAAGTCATGGAGCTGGTCCTTGTCCCAGTCGGCGCTCACGTGAAAACGAAGGACGGGAATATCCGAACTCTGGAAGCGTCGGATCTCGATCCGCCTCAAGTCGTCGGGGAGCAAGTTTCGGACGCGGTCGATCCGATCGCGAACTTCGACCGCCGCCAAATCCATGTCGGTGCCATCCACGAAACTGATGCTCACACTACCTTGATTGGCCGAGGCGGTGGCAGTTAACGTATCGATCCCGTTGACGGTGCCGAGAATGTCCTCGAGCGGCCTCACGATCAACCGCTCCACTTCATCGGGCGACGAAGACTCATACGGTGCCCGCACCCATATGCTGGAGGAAGCGAAAGCGGGGAGGAACTCCAGCGGGAGACGAGTGAGAGAGAGCCAGCCCATCACGATGATACCCATGATCGCCATGCTCATCGTGACGCGCCGCTCTACTGCGAAACGCGCGATTGGATTGATCCTCATCGTTCCTGATGCCTCTGCTTACGTTTCTCGTCTTCGCGCGCCACCATCTCGTCGAACTTCTCTTTCTGCTCCGGATTCAGTAGCACACGAATGTCTTGCCTAAACTCCTGTCGCAATGTGTCGAAAGCGGCTCGGGACTCGCTCCAAAACGCGTGGGCACGCTCGCGATTGGACGCGATCGTTTTCTCGAGTGCGGCCTTCTGCTCCGCATCGAGGTCGAGCTCATGGGTGAGCTTCGCTAAAAGCTTGGCACCCCGCTCCCCATGTCGGTGAGAGCTCTCGCTCTCGAGCAACAGCCGATCGAGGGCCACTCCCAAACCCATTCCAACGATGAGCGTCAACCCGAGCGCCACCCACATCCATTTACGAGACGATGTCATTTAGATTGCCTCACTCCGGGCTCGCTCCTTCACCCTGCGCGAGGAGCCATCAGCTGTCCCGAAGCCGCTTGCCGGCGAAGGGACGGCGGTGGGGGTGGGGCCCCGCCGCACTGATGAAAGGCGCGGTGCATTCTCTCCCCACCTGCTAGGGCTCCATTCCCGGGAACGGCTCGAGGGCAATGCTCAGAACCAGATTCTGTAGCGCCGCCTCCTCGGACACGACGGAAAACCCATTCCCTAGCTCCTGCGCCTCCAGCTCGGTCAAGGCTCCTTCTGTTTCCGAGAGCCATACCGCCGCGATGGCAACCAGAATGGCGGCCACCGCCAGAGGTACCAGCCGAACCGCCAGCCACTTCCAAAAAAACCTGGGACCCGCAGATCCGAACTCTTCCTCGCGTTTCGCGCCGAAGCGGGCAATGAATCCTGGATCGGCCTCCGCGGAATCAGCGCCAACCGACAACATCCGGGAGAGGCTTTGCAGCGACTCGAGCTCCTCCTGGCAGGCCGGGCACGTCTTGATGTGCTCGCGCAACGCCTCACGGTCGTTCGCCGGCAGCTCTCCGTCCAAGAAGGCGGAGTAGAGCGGCTCCCATCGCTCACAGCTCATCGCTTCCCTCCCTCGCACGCCCAGTCGGTGATCTCAACTCTCGGAGCCGAGACCTGAGCTCCAAGCGGCCCCGGTGCACGCGGATTTGGACCGTTCCCAAGGGCCACCCGAGAAGCTCCGCAATTTCCCGGTAGGTCATGCCTTCCATTTCTCGCAGTATCAAGGCCGTTCGATACTCCTCACGCATCTCCGAAAGCGCCATCGCGACATGCCGTTCCAACTCGTGGGCCGCCGTGAGAGCCTCGGCGGACGTGGTCCGACTCTCATCTAGCTCCAGGCCTCTAATCTCCGCGCTTTCCAGGGAAATCTCTCCCTTGCGACGAATCCGCCGCAGCTCGTCGTGTGCCCGGTTGATTGCAATCCGGTAGAGCCAAGCCTTGACCGAGGCTCCACCTCGAAACGTGGCGGCCTTCCGATAGGCTCGCAAGAAAGCATCCTGCGCAACATCCTCGGCTAGCCCCCAATCTCGAACCAAGCCATACGCCAGCTTGCGGAGCGGGGCTTCGTAGCGCCCGACCAGCGTCTCGAACGCTCGTTCATCACCTGTAAGGAACCGAGAGAGTAATTGCTCGTCCGAATCCACGGCCCGCCTCGAGTGTCAAAACATTGGCGGACTCTGGACATGGCTATCAAAGACAAAGACGTCCGCCGTGGCTATTCTATTTCAGGGCAAGTGTGCAGTTGCCTGGACGGCCTGGACGGCCTGCACAGCCTGCACAGCTTGACAGCCCGTAACCCGTCACTATACCGTAACTTCCGGGCCGCCGCCCGGGCGTGGCTTTTTTGCGCTCCGGCGTCCAGCGACCGCCTCTTGATACGAAGGAGTACCCTTGGATCTCCGCGTGGTCCAGACCGCCACCCGCAGCATCACCCCCTGACCGAGGAGCACGTGAAGAAGTTCGCGGAAATCTCGGGCGACTACAATCCCCTCCACTTCAATGAAACCTTCGCCGCTGAGACGAAGTTCGGACGGCTCGTCGTGCAAGGCGGGCTCACAACCGGGCTGTTGCACGCCCTGGTGGCGATGGACATGCCGGGTCCGGGCACCGTGTTTCTCAGTCAAAACTGGAAGTTCACCGCTCCCGTCTTCATCGGCGACACGATTACCGCCGAGGCCGAAGTCACGAGCGTTCACGCATCGAAGCCCGTGACCGGGCTCGCGGTTAAGGTGAGCCGCGCTAATGGGGAGACGGTGCTCGACGGCGAGGCGTGGTGCTACACCTTTGAGCCGCAGGCCAGGTGAGTGCTCGGCCGTTACGAGCGCGACATTCCCTTCGTCCGGCTGAAAAGGAAAGCCACCGCCTAGGGGTGATTCGAATGAGCACGCTCCGTGCGCGCGTAGAGATCGCGTAACGTCGCGAGCTCCTTCGCCGTCGGTGCCTGCGTTTGTTCGAGCTCGCGCGACATGCTCAGGCTCCAGCCGGTCCCCTGTTCGACTTGCTCGAAAGTGGTTCCAGGGTGAAGCGAAGTCAAGATCAACTCCTCCCGATCCGCGACACGCTCCAGAATCCCAAGATCGGTGATGACCCGGGTGACACCCTTCACCTGTCCCTCCGCCAGCGCACTCGAACCTACCGACGTCACGAAATCGAGACGTTCCACGAACGTCCTTTTGCTTTGGCGAACAATGACGAAGACTTCGCCGGAGGACGTGGCGATCTCTGAAGCACCACCTGCTCCCGGAAGTCGTACCGTCGGCTTTCGATAATCACCAATCACCGTCGTGTTGATGTTGCCGAAACGGTCGATCTGAGCCGCACCGAGAAAACCGACGTCGATGCGCCCACCCTGTAGCCAATAGCGGAAGACTTCGGGAGTCGAGACGACGCTGAATGCGGTCTCCGCCAATTCACCGTCGCCGATCGATAGTGGCAGGACTTCTGGTTGGGCACCAATCGTCCCCGATTCGTATATCAAGACGACGTCGGGGGCGTGAGTCAACCGCGCCAAGTTTGCTGCAGCGCTGGGCAAACCGATACCGACGAAACAGACGGTGCCATTACGAAGAGCGCGCGCCGCCGCCACGGTCATCATCTCTTCGGCGGTGTAAGAGCCGTCAGACATCCCTCGGTCTCGCGAGGCTCGTGAGGTAGCCGTCGAAATCACCGGTCTCCAAAACGTGCCGTCTCATCCACACTTCGAAAGTCTCTCGATCGCGTGCGATCAAATCCCATTCCTGATAGAAAGTATTGTCCCTCCGAGTGTAGCCAAGCGCATACGATGGGTGAGCACCACCCGGAGCTTCGCAGACCGCCGTGACCACCCAATGCGGGAGCATGACCGCGTTGGGCCTTGTCTCGAAGCCGTCGACGATCTCCTCCACGGTAACAATGGATTTCTTCGAAGCCAGCACGGCTTCCCTTTGTACACCCACGATGCCCCAGATCATCACGTTGCCGAGGCGGTCGGCCTGCTGCGCATGGATGATCGTCACGTCGGGCCGCGTCGCAGGTACGGCGGCGAGCTCCTCCTCGGTGAAAGGACATTGGATGCGCTTGATTCTCGGGTTGACCTTCGGCAAGTCCGAACCCAAGTAGCCGCGGATCACCGCGAATGGTAGTCCGGCGGCGCCCGCCTCGTAGGCGCTCGCCATGGCTGCATGGCTGTGCTCCTCGAGCTCGAGCCGACGTGGCCATCCATTCTCGACGGCATCCCGGAATCGATGAAGAGAACCAACGCCTGGATTACCGCCCCAGGAAAAAACCAGCCTGCGTGCATATCCCATCCCGATGAGCTGATCATAAATCAGGTCGGGAGTCATCCGGACCAAAGTAAGGTCTCGTTTGCCTTGGCGGATCACCTCGTGGCCCGCGGCGTGGGGGATCAGATGCGTGAAGCCCTCCATCGCGACCGTTTGCCCGTCGCGAACAAGCTCGGCAATCGCTTCACGGAAACTCGTGATCTCGGCCACGACACAATATGACGGCAGCGCTTTCGCGTTTGCAAGCCGAGCGACGGCGAAACCGCGCGATCCTATGTTAGCCTTGTCGTGCTACCCGAATGATGAGACCCGCTGCCCTTCTCGTTCTTCTTCTCGCGGCGCCTGCCACAGGGCAAGAGAGCTGGCCGCAATGGAGAGGCCCGCATCGCGATGGGGCGTTGCTCGGCTTTTCCGCTCCAACCAGTTGGCCGGATCGCCTAGAGATGAAATGGAAACAAGAAATTGGCTCGGGCTATGCATCCCCGGTGGTCAGCAATGGGAGGGTCTATGTGTTCTCCCGCCAGGAAGAACGGGAGCTCATTTCCTGCCTGGAACTCACGAGCGGTAAGATTCTTTGGCAACAAAGCTATCCCGCCCCCTATCGTGTAAACCCCGCGGCCGCCTCGCACGGCCCCGGCCCGAAGTCGACGCCCGTGCTAGACGACGGCAAGCTGTGCGTCTTCGGTCTCAGCGGGATTCTTTCCTGCTATGAAGCGAAGAGTGGGATTCCACTTTGGCGAAAAGGGTTCTCGGATCAGTTTTCCGCCAACGCCCCGGTGTACGGCGCGGCGATGTCGCCTCTAGTGAGAGACGGCGTGTTGTATCTACACGTCGGAGGAAACGACGACGGTGCGTTCACCGCGTTTTCGATAGGCACTGGAGAAGTCGAGTGGCGATGGGACGGAGACGGGCCCGCCTATGCTTCTCCCGTTCTTACCAAGCTCGGAGGCGTCCGACAGATCGTCACGTTCACCGAGGGGGCTCTACTTGGCCTCGACCTATCTGGGGGGAAGCTTCTGTGGCGCATCCCCTTCACCACCGCGTGGAATCAAAACTCGGTCACACCCCTAGTTCTCGGAGACACGATCATCTACTCCGGGCTGGAAAAAGGCATCACCGCGGTCAAAGTCACTCGGAGCGGCGGAAAATGGAACACCGAGACCCTCTGGGAGAATGACGACCTTTCGATGTACATGAGCTCACCGGTCGTAGACGGAGATCTCCTATTTGGTCTTTCCCAGTACAAGAAGGGCCAGGTCTTCTGTCTCGACGTACGGACCGGCAAGACGCTTTGGGTTAGTGAAGATTGACCGAAGCGCCGCATTCGCTTCCAGCGTCGTCGCGTCCACACCCAGTGTCTTGGACGCTAGAATTTCTAGCACCCATCCAAATACAGATTCGTGAACTTCCAGCGGAAGCTTTGGAATGGTCCGGCGTTCGTCCAACGTACGGACCGGCAAGACGCTTTGGGTTAGTGAAGGCCGTCAAGGAGACAACGCTGCGATCCTGCGGGGCGGCGGCCTCCTATTCCTCCTGACCGACCAAGCCAAGCTGGTCGTCGCATCCGCGAGTGCGGACGGCTTCGCCCCGATCAGGACCTATGAAGTGGCGGAGAGCCCGACGTGGGCTCATCCGGCCATTCTGGGCAACCAGATACTGATCAAAGACAATTCCAGTATCGCTCTATGGACGCTGGAATGAATGCGCCTTAGAGGTCCTTCGAACCATCTTCTTTGTTACGCTCCTCTTGCTCCAGCTCCTTTTCTAGAGCCTTGAGGCGAGATTCGAGCTCCTCCATTCTCTTCTGCACGCCATTCCAATCCATGGATTTGATGCGATCCAAACGCTCCTGCCACTCCTCGCTGTCGAAATGCTCCTCGAGACCCTCCATGGCGTGTCCCAAAGCTTCCGTGATTTCTTCGTCGATCCTGAAATCCTCGTCGTCCCAAGTGAACGAAAACTTCTCGTGAGGCCCATCCAGAACCTTGACGCCGTGGAGCGGCGATCCGGGACCACCTAGACGCAGAACGCTTCGCTCGCGCTCGGTGATCGTAACGAAGACGGTCTGGGCACTGCCGTCCCTCCAAACGCCCAAGCTCACGGTGTCTCCCTCTTCTTTCTCGCGGACATGGCGGGCGAGCGTCCGGGCAGAGTCCACCGTTTCACCATCGACTTCGGTTAGAACGTCTCCCACCCGTACCCCTGCCTGTTCGGCAGGGCTATTCGCCTCAACCTTGGCCACCATCACGCCGACGTCCTCGGAAAGGCCGAAGTGTATTCGAAGCTCCGGCGTCAAACTCATCAGCTGGACGCCGAGAAACCCGCGGCCATGTATGCCTCCGAAGAAGGTATAGTCGTGGCCACCATCGTCGTCGTCTCCGACCCAAACGTACCTCTCCACTCTCTTCTCGACGTTTTTCCCGTCTGGCTCCTTCTGCTGGGGCTCACTCTGCGCCAGCATGAAAGGGGTCGAGGCAAGCAACGTCGCGAAAAAAATGGACGTCATACTCAGAAGCTTTACTCTAGCGTCGATCATGTTGTCTCCTCTTCGGTAATCACTTACGGTAGTTCACGGGGCGTGCCCGGGACTCCTTCGCTTCTCGCGACAACGCCCTTAGATCCATGAGAACGTCTATCCCATCGGTACCACCGAGACTCAAAACCGGCTGCGACTCGGCGGCGAGTGCCCTGAGCTCTTCCAACTCTCTCTGCAGGGACTCGTACTCGTTCCGCAAGGTCTCGACCCGTTGGGCTGCCTCCGCCCGTTCGCTTGCCCCCTGCCAATAGTTCCATGCCGACGAAGCAGCCAGGATGAACACCGCTGTCGCCGCAACCGCAAACGCCGGCCGCCTCCGGCGGGGGGCGGAGGAAGCGTTTTCCGGCAGCTTCTCCATCAAGTGTCTCGTAAAATCCGAAGATGCCTTCTGCTTCGGCAGTTTACGTAGCAAGCTCCCGATGTCTTCGTCTTTCATCCCTGCACTCCATTCCAATACGGGCTCAGGAGATGGCGGAGTCGCTCACGCCCGCGGTTGATCCTCGACTTGACGGTCCCTTCTTGACAGCCAAGAGCGGATGCGATCTCCCGGTACGACCATCCCTCGATCTCCCGAAGCGTGATCGGAGACCGGTATTTCAGAGGCAGCTCCGCGAGAGCCCAGGCAACGCGCTCGCACGCCTCCGCCTGAAGCAACTCGGCTTGCGGAGTAGGTCGCGGATCGTGCCCATTCGAAGAAAACTTCATGGAGAGGATTCGAAAGCGGCGTGCTCGCCTTTCTTCCGACCGCAGCAAGTTGGTAGCGATGCGAAAGAGAAACGGTACGAACTGACCCTGTTCTCGGTATCGAGCCAAGGATTGGTAAAGACGTAGGAAAGATTCCTGGGCTAACTCCTCCGCCCGATCCCGGGAGCGGGTCAGCCCGGTGAGGTAGTTGACCAAGGCATCCTTGTGGCGATCCACGAGTTGTCCAAATGCGTCGCGATCCCCTGACCTCACTCGACTCATGAGGGTGGCGTCGTCCATTCCCAGGTTCATGCCATCTCCATTGGGTATAACGCCCCAAGATAGCAAAAGTTCCCAATACGGCCCGCAGGGCCGCCCGGCCGGAGAGCCCTCAGCCCGCGCGCAGTCGCTTGCCGACCAAGCGCGGGGTCTGGGGGTGGGGCCCCAGACCAATGATGGATGCGCCCCTTGACCCTTTCTTTGACTAACCGCCCGACTGGCGGTACCATTATTGACAGTCATTTTCCGGACATAAATAGAGCGTTTCGACCGTCGGACCAACGGGTCTACCCGCTACATGCCCTTTAATTACTTGGGCTTAGGGGTGGGACCCGGACCGGCCTGAACCACCGCCAAGACTGCCTCCCAACCCAGTCGCGCGGCTCGAGCGGCAGAGCACCGCGAGATTGGAGCTATGCGACTTTTTGTTTACCTCGTCCTGGCAGTCGGTCTGTCTGCGTGCGGCGCCGAGCAAAGCTCCATGCCCGACAGTTTGCTCGGTGTCTGGAAAACCAGAACCCGCAAGTACCGAGACCGCTCCTTCGAGCTTCAGCCGGACAAGGTCACCTTTGAAACCGGGGAGGAATCTCCGGATACCAACATCGTGCTCGGTGTCGAAGCGCTTGAGGAAAATGGACGTCTCCTCTACGACATCGGTTACTTGAGCCCTGACGGTTTGGAGCACACCTTCTCCTTCTACTACGAACCCATGGCTGGCGGCGTTATTGCACTCAAGAACCAAGGTGGGATCGTCTGGAGAAAAGAAAGGCGCAAAAAGGAATGAGGATACTCCGGCGAACGCGATTCTTGCTCGACGAGTTCCAGTATCGGATCTTGTTCTTGCACGTTCTCTACTTCGTGGCGCTCATCTTGGTCTTTACCTCGGCGATTTTCGTGCCCCTCATCATGGACCTCCAAAATGGAGTGCTGTCGTTCGCGGAGAGGCACCTGGTGGCGAACCAATTCTTGTCTCTCCACTCGCGTATCTGGCCCGCGGTCTTGATCCTGTTCGTGCTGCTGAGCGCCCACTCGGTGTTCGTGTCTCACCGCATCGCCGGCCCTCTCTACCGATTCCGCAAGGTGATGAAGGCGGTGGCGTCCGGTGATCTCTCCATTCGGTTCACCCTGCGTAAGAAAGATTACTTGGTAAAGGAAGCCGACCTCTTCGCGGAAATGATCGCGGCGCTGCGCCACAAGGTGGGAAACCTCAAGGATCACTGTTCCGAGCTGGAGGCGCTCGTCGAAGAGCTAAGGATGGCGGCCGACGGCGACTCGGCAGATGAAATCGAGCCAAGGATAGAGAGGTTACGGGCCGAAATGGCCAAGCTCAAGGCCGCGGCGGACGAGTTTACAACTGATCACGCCTCTCCGCGCGCTGCTACCCAAGAAACGGAAGCGCCCATCGGGTCGGCAAGGGTCCCCAACGAGGCGTAGAAACAATGTCTCTCGAACGCTCGGCTCACCCCATGACTCGCGAGGAGAATGGCTTCTCGCTCGTGGAGCTCCTGATTATCGCGGCCATGCTGGCCACGCTAGTCAGCATCGCGGTGCCCATATACGCTCGCGCTTTGGATAGCGCGAGAATGGCGCATGCCGTCGCCGAGATTCAAACACTGCAAAAGGAAATCTTCGTCTACGACGTGCAGACCGGAAACCTTCCTCTCACCCTCGAAGACATCGATCGCGAAAGGCTCACCGATCCATGGGGAACACCTTACGAGTACCTAAACTTTTCCGGCATCAAAGGGAAAGGCAAGATGCGCAAGGATCGTTTCTTGGTGCCTTTGAATTCCCGTTATGACCTTTATAGCAAGGGGCCCGATGGCAAGAGCACCCCACCGTTGACCGCCAAGGCGAGCCGAGACGACATCATCCGCGCCAACGATGGGAGCTTCGTGGGACCGGCCTCCGAGTTCTGATCGGGAACAAGAGAATGAGATTAGACACAACGCTTCTTCGCAGCAAGGTCGGCAAGAGACTCTTTACTCTGTTCATACTCTGCTCGCTCGCCCCAATCACGGTGCTCGCCATCATCTCCTTTACTCACGTCACCAAGCAGCTGGACGCGCAGAGCCGGAGCCGATTGCACCAAGCGAGTAAAGCGCTCGGAATGGCTATTTTCGAGCGATTGGCCTTCCTCGAGGCCGGGATGAAGTCGGCCGCCGCGAACCTCAGGCTCGGCGTGGACATCGGAAAGGGTGAACATCCGATCGTCGCGGATCTCGGAGAACGATTCGACGCGCTGGGTCTCTTGTCCGTAGGCGGAGATTATACGCATCTAGTGGGAGACCCCCAACGACTGCCCGAGCTGGAACCGGAACACGAAGAGCATATGGCTGACGGGCGGACGCTGCTGATCCAACGGCGCGCGGTCGGTGTCCTTCCGCGGTTCATGATGATCCGTATGGTGGACGATGGAGATCCCTCGCGGGGCCTCTTACTAGGAGAGCTGAACACCAGATACCTGTGGGGCGGCGAGTCGACCCTTCCACCGCTCACGGATCTTTGCATTCTCAGTGATGTCGACACCATTCTCTTCTGCTCGGGTGAGGTACCGATCTCCGAGAACGTAGGCTGGAAGCTTCGCGAGTCGGCCTCTGGACATTTCGAGTGGAGCGGAGAAGGAGAGACTTTCTTGGCGGGGTATTGGTCGATACCTCTTTTCGGCTTCTCGGCGGCACAGTGGACGGTGATCTTGAGCGAGTCCATTGAAAGTGTCCACGCGCCAATGGCCGATTTCAGAAAGACGTTCCCCCTCGTCATTCTCATGTCCTTGTGGGTCGTCCTCCTCTTGAGCATCAATCAAATACGTCGGAGTCTCGTCCCGCTCGAGAACCTTCAGGAGGGAACGCGACGAATCGCAGAAAAAGATTTCGATAGTCGAGTAAGCGTCGACAGTGGGGACGAGTTCCAGGAGCTCGCCGAATCCTTTAACGGCATGGCGGGTGAATTGGGCAGACAGTTTCACACTCTTGCCACCATGTCCGAGATCGATCGGGCCATTCTTTCTGTTTTCGACACCCAGCAAATCGTAAACACACTACTCACAAGAATGCCCGACGTGCTCCCCTGTCGATCAGTCAGTTTGACGATCATTGACACCAAGGGTAGCAACCGAGCCGAGACCTATTCGAAAAGCTGCGACCCGGAGGGTGAAACGGTAGTCGAGACCGTCGAGCTCGACCGCAGAGAGCTGGGAGATCTTCGAGACAACCCGGAAAGCCTTTGGATCCGAGGAACTCCCCCACCACACTACATCCCTCCTTCGATGCGGCTGCGCGCCGAGTCCTGGCAGGTCTTTCCGATCTTCTTCAAGGAGCGACTGGCGGGGATCATAACCCTAGGCGATGCGGATGCTACCGCGCATGGTCAAGAGGATTTGCGCCGGGCGCGACAGTTGGTGGACCAGGTTGCGGTAGCCCTCTCGAACGCTCACCTAGTCGAGCAGCTGGACGAGCTCAACTGGGGAGCGCTCATCGCCCTCGCCCGTACCATCGACGCGAAATCTCCTTGGACCCTGGGGCACTCCGAGCGGGCGGCTGAAATAGCCATGAAGATTGGCCGGGTTCTGGGCCTAGGTCAGAAAGACCTGGACGACCTACATCGCGGAGCGTTGCTCCACGACATCGGCAAAATCGGAATTCCTCCCACCATCCTGGACAAGCCCGGGAAACTAACTCCCGATGAAATCGAGGTCATGCGGGAACATCCCCTGATCGGCGAGCGCATCCTCGAACCTATCGCCGCCTATGCCGACGTGATCCCGGTCGTCTCGCAACACCACGAATGGTTCGACGGATCGGGTTATCCGCGCGGCCTGTCGGGCAACGGGATTCGCTTCATCGCCCGCATCTATGCGGTGGCGGACGTCTTCGACGCCTTGATTGCGGATCGCCCCTACCGAGCCGGCTTGAGCCTCGAGACGGTGACCGATTACATCAAGGAGAGATCGGGGCGCCAGTTCGACCCCGAGGTCGTCGCCGCCTTCTTAGAGGTTGTGGCGAACGGCTACCCGAGTGCCAAGGAAGAGGAAGCCGAGCCCAGCTCCGTCACCCAGGCCTAGCCCTCGCCGTCTCGGCGTATCAGAAACCAAACGATAGCGGCCACGACGAGGACTGCTAGCCGCTGGCGCCAGTCGAAACATTCGCCACCCCATACTCGACATCGTCAAGAGACTGTGTCGTGCTTCGTTGCAACTCAACTAACGCGAAGCCTATCATAGCCATGCCTTTAGAGGGATATGAGGGACGAGCGGTGAGGGAACGCGCACAAGGATTCGGATTCCTTACGCTCATGTTGGTAGCGTTCGCGCCGCCACTCATCGGCGCCTTTGACTCGAAACACCCTCTGGAGTTCGCAGAACCCCACAGAGCTCCCGAAACTGCAGAGTCGCCCGTCTACGAAGACAAATTCGTGTACCCGCGGCCGTTGACGCGTTTCGCTCACAGTCCCGCTCTCGCGGAGGCGGCCAACGGTCACCTGATGCTTGCGTGGTTCGGCGGCACCGGAGAAGGTAGTCCGAGCGTGCAGCTCTTCATGTCCACCTATTCACCGGAGCATGAAACCTGGACCAAGCCCCGAGTGGTCATCGATCGAGATCGGGCTCGCGAGGAAGTAGGGCGTTTCGTCTATACGATCGGCAACCCCGCGCTCTGGACTCAGCCCGACGGCAAACTGTGGCTCTTCTACGTAACTTCGTGGATTTCCGGTTGGTCGGGAAGCAGTATCAATCTCAAGATGTCGGTGGACCATGGCGAGACCTGGACACCCACAAAGAGATTGGTGACTAGCCCTTACTTGAACAGCGGGACGTTAGTGAGGGCAAGCCCATTTGAATACAGTGACGGAACGATAGGACTCCCCGTCTATCACGAACTCTTGGGAATTTTCCCCGAGATCGTCCGCTTGGACCCGGACGGCGTCGTCATGGACAAATCACGCATCTACTACGGAAAGAACTCTCTTCAACCTTCTGTTGTTCCTCTGGGCGACACACAGGCCCTCGCTTTGTTGAGACCGAGACCCCGCGGAAAGGCCGAGGCGAGAGTGCTCCTCTCTCGATCGGAGGATGCCGGACGGCGCTGGTCCACGCCGGTCGCCCTCGATCTCGCGAACCCCGGCTCATCGGTGGTCGGGCTTCGAGCCTCCGATGATTCGATCCTTTTGGCGTACAACGATTCACCGACCAGCCGGAACGACCTCTCCCTGGCCCGTTCGGTGGATGGCGGGAAAAGCTGGCAAGTACTCACCACCGTCGAACACAGCAAGCAAGGCAAGCAATTCGCCTACCCGTCGTTCATTCAAACCAAAGATGGCCAATTCCATTTGATCTATGCTTGGAACTACACGCACATGAAGCATGTGCAATTCAACGCGGCCTGGATCGCGCAAACCGAACGATGAGCATTCTCGGAACGCTCGGACAGGTACTGCTCACATCCGCTGTCATTCTTTCGCTGTTTCGGGTTGGAAAGTATCCTCCTACCGTCCGTTGGACGGCGCTGGTGATATCCGCTCTCATCGGCTTCTTCAAGATCGGCGACCTCCGACTCATCGCTTATCCCGGTGGCGTGCTCGGAGACCTCAGCATCACCACCCAGATCCTGCTGGCGTCCATCGCCGCAAAACAGGTTCTGCGGATCGATGTGCTCTCGGATCGCGATCGCGCGACGATCTTGTTCGCGGCCGCGGGCGCAGGACTCTTCCTGTACCCCCTCTCCTCTGGCCTGATGATGCTAGATGTCTATTCGTTGGGGTTCCATTCGACGACCCTCATGCTCGGGCTCGCCGTCCTGGCGGTCATCGGCTGGTACGTTCGAACAAGCGCGGCCTTCATCATTCCTCTGGGCGTCATTGCGTTCAACTTCGAACTCCTGGCTTCTAACAACGTCTGGGACTACCTGCTAGATCCACTGCTGGCACTCTTCGCGTGGGGCTGGGCACTGCTCGTCGTTGTGGGCCGTACATTTGCCACACCGCGTCCGACCGCGGACTCGAACCCATGAGTCGGTATTGGTGGCCCAGCGTCGGCGTCCTCGCCGTCTTCACCTACATCTATTCGCTCGATGGCTTGCACATCCCCCACATCGGAGACGAAGCACCTTACATCCAAATCGTGAGGCTCACGTCCGAGAGCGGCCAGTGGCTGCCTCTGGAGTCCGCGAGTGGCCTCGAGAACACGAAACCCCCGCTATTGTTTTGGCTGGGCATCGTCTCCACCGACTGGGCTCGGCACTGGAGCCTTTTTCGCTTACGGTTTCCTATCGTTCTCAGTCTACAGCGTCCCGAGCCAGCGCCAAGAAAATTACCTCCTGCCGACTGTTCCGGCTCTAGCGGTGCTCCTCGGAGTGGGTTGGAAGGAAATAAAACCTCGCTGGTTCTATTTGTTCAACGTTGCGATCGTACTCACGCTCGTTCCCCTCGCGGTAGTGATTCACGCCGTCTCCAACGCGCTACCCGCGGGAAGCTACCGCTGGTGGCAGCTTGGCTTACCACTCGTCGCGATCTTGGTGACGGGCGTGAGTTTGCTCTGGAACCACTCCAGCCCCTACGTCTTTCATTTGCAGGTCTTCCTTGTCGCGGCCACACTCGCCGCCGGCCTAGCGCCCTTCGAGGGGCCCCTCGGAAGGTATGATCATCAGTCGGTCGAAGCACTAGAGGCAAAAACGGTCTTCGTTCCGTCCAACTTCATTTCCAAGTACGAGCGCCATCGCTTCATACTCCCCGGGAGTCGGATCGAGGGGTACCATCCGTCCAATACCGAGCGATTGAACCAGCTTCTCCGAAGCGGAGAGATTGTTGCCCTGGAGCGGGGACTCGGGCAAACTGTGGCCGGCCCCTTCGAGGTCTTTGGCAAGCGACTAACGCTGCGATCGCGGCAACGAGGGGACGAGATCGCGAGAATCCTCTTTGAGGGAGAGCTCGATCTCTTGGTTCAACAGGAGATCATCGTTCGGCGTCGCAAGCAATGAATGTCGAGTTCCAACGCAAGGTAGACCGAGTCGCGGGAACGATCATCTGCAGAACCCTGTCTCTGCTCCCCAGCGCCCGCCGCCAGCCGCCAGCCGACTTGAAGCCGCAGAAGATCCTGGTGATCCTCTTGTCGGAGATGGGAAGCCTGGTTCTCGCCCAACCGATGTTCGAGCGCATCAAAACCAAGTACCCGACGGCCTCTATTTATGTCCTGTGCTTCCGCCAAAACAAGGAAGTCCTGGACGTTTTGCGAGTCGTCCCCGAAGCGCACATCCTAACCGTCCGCAATGACTCCATGACCCATTTATCGAAAGACAGTCTTCGTGCCGTAAAGGAAATGCGCCGGATCGGGATCGACACCGTACTCGATTGCGAGCTCTTCTCCAGAGTGGGAAGCATTTTTTCGTTTCTGAGCGGCGCCAAGATTCGCGCCGGGTTTCACCCTCACACCCAGGAGGGCCTGTACCGCGGCAACTTTATCAATCGGCCTGTGCTCTACAATCCCTACCAGCACATTGCGCAGCAGTTCCTTACGCTGGTCGAAGCTCTCGAATCGCAACAAGTCCCCACCGTCAAACGAACGGTCGGCCCCATAGGCCAGGACAATCTAACGATCCCCCCGATGTCGGCCGAGCCTGACGAGGTGAGCTCGATGGCGAAGCGCTTCCAGGCAGATTTCCCGCAGGTGGCCGGGAAAAAGGTTGTCTTCCTCTCACCTGGCGGCGGTCTGTTGCCTATTCGGGCTTGGCCGGTTGCTAACTTCTCGCGGGTCGCCGAGGAGCTCATACGACTCGACTACGCAGTGGGGATCATTGGGCTGGAGCGAGACCGGGACATCGCCCAGGAGATCACATCTCATTGCAAGAGCGCGAATTGCATCGATCTGACTGGATACACCGAAACGGTCCGTGAGCTCATGCTCCTCTTCCACACCGCATCACTTCTGATCGCGAACGACGGCGGTCCAGGGCACTTCGCAAGTATGACGCCCATCCCGGCTATTGTCCTCTTTGGACCCGAGAGTCCGGCCCTGTATGGAAGCCTGGACGACAAATCGGTCAGCCTGTATACGCACCTCTCGTGCTCTCCCTGCCTCACCGCATACAACCACCGCAACTCGCCCTGCGACGGTGATAACGTTTGCCTGAAGTCCATCGATCCAAAAGACGTTCTGCAAAAGTCGTTCGAGCTCCTCGACCAATAGGCTGTACCAACGAAGTTGGTACCACCTTATTTACCTCTCCCCCGACGACGGGGGAGAGGTCGTCCGCCGAAGGCGGGCGGGTGAGGGGGAGGTGGATAGTGTCGATACTCCAGTGTCGATTTCATTGTTACAGCACGTTAGCGCTTCCGTGTGAACTCGAAGGGTTCGTTGAAGGCAACCTCGTTTTCTTCCATGAAAGTCCATGAGGTCTTAAAACGATCTCGCCCAATGAGCTCTAGCTCGGCTTGATGCATATGACCCTCGCTGGAGCTTTCGAGGTTGGTCGCATCTAGAAACGAAAAGGCGAAACGCGATGGCTCCGAGCTGTTCCAGGTCGCCACCATTCGCGGCTGGTTCTTGGCAACACAGTAGTGCGTCAACACGAGACGGTCGCCGTCTACATGGTACATGGTAATCATTTCACTCGCGTGGTCTCCGTCTTCACCAATGAAACGAAACTCCTCCATGAGAACGCTTCCGTTCGCTACCAAGCGGAATGTCGTCTCCGCCTTCCTGCCGTCGGCGCTTGCACCCTCCCATTCACCGACCAACGTCTGTAGTTTCTGAAACGATCCTTGGACGTCATTGCCTTCGGCACGGTGAACCCACGCCACAACAAGAACCAACGCCATTCCAATCAAAGAGAGCCGTTTCATGTCTGCCTCCCGATTCCTGCAGGCCCCCATTGGCCTACGTCTACCGGGTAGACGATCGGGGCGAGCCCCGATCGACGGGGCGGGAAGATTTATGAAATTCGGCTACGAGCCCTTGAGTGCTTCTAATTGCCTTTGGAGGAAGGGCTTTTGAGAATCGGGGGCGAAAGACAACGCCTTCTCTAAGGTCTCGATGGCGGCATCTTTGTTGCCGCTTTCCTTGTAGGCTCCTGCCAGAACGAAGTGGGCGTAGAGCGACTCGGGATAGTGCTCGAGCTCCAAACCGAGAAGCTCGATGGCCTCGGCAAGTTTGCCTTGCTCGGCGAGGGTTTCGGCGACTCTGGTAAGGACGCCCTCGCTGAAGTCGTAGGAGAAACCTCCATAAAATTCTTCGCGCGCTCGTCGTACTTCTTCTCGGCCGCGTCCATGCCATCTTCGGCGATGACTTCGGCCAGTATGTCTCCCAACATCTGAGGCTTGGCCAAACCACGGTGGCAGGTGATGCAGCTAACCTGAAGGCGCTCGGACGAGTTCACCCCCAAGTCAGATAGGCCAGTCAGGTGCTTCTCGTTGATGGACTTCACCATCGTGAGCATGAGGCGCGCCTTGTGCTTGGCCGGGTTTTCATGCGAAATCAAAGGACATCAGGTCTCCAGGGTTGAATTCCTGCCCCGCTTTGCCAGCATGGCAATGCTGACAGCGGACGCCGTGCCCCGTTGCGAAACTGCGCATGACCGCACCGAGCTCCCGGCCTTTGACCCCGTCCGGCAATACCTTGAGATTCTCCGGCTCCTCCGGCCACTGGAATTTTTGGGACCAGGCTTCCGGGATCGAGAAAGACGATATCAATCCGACCAAGACCAAGATTCGAATTGTGATTGGCAAGGCTTGTCTCCTGATCGCCCCTCCAAGGGGCGGGGCGCATGTTTACTAATTAGTGGCGCTGGGGCCCCAACGCCACTAGATAAGCTCCGGGTCGGCCAGGATCTCGACCAACGAGGGGCCGTCGTGCTCGAGGGCCGCTTTCAAAGCGTCCTCTAGGTCAGCCTTTGCGGATACTCGGAATCCTTTTGCCCCACATAGGTTGGCATACTCCGAGAAGTCCGGATTGTGCAGCGAGGTCTGCCAGACCTTCCAATTGCCGGAGCGTTGTTCCTTGCTAATCTTTCCGAGCTGGTCATTCCGGAGGAGCACGTGCGTAATCTTCATTCCATACTTCACCGCAGTCGTGAGCTCTCCCATGTACTGGCCGAAACCACCGTCACCGGAAACGGAAACGACGGGGCGTCCCTTGAAGCGAGGGTCATCCTCCTGGGTGGCGGCCCATGCGCCCATCGCGGCGGGAAAAGCGAAGCCGATCGATCCCAAATACCCCGACATCAAGATCGACTGTCGCGCACATTCGAAATAACGCCCGAACGAATAGGTATTGTTCCCCACGTCGACCGCAATGATGGCGTCGTCGGGAACGAGGCGGTTCATCGCGGCGAAGATCGATGCCGAATCGAGCCCCTTCCCGCGACCTTCGGTCTCTCGACGGCCCTTCTCCGCTCTCCAGATCGCCCAGCGCTCGGCGACCTCGGAGCGTTGATCGGTCGCGTCGCAGCCACCGCTGAGTCCGTCCTTGAGCAACGCCGCCGTCACGCCAATTTCGCCCCACACCGGGACGTCGACGGCATGGAACTTCCCCAGCATCATTGGATCGAAGTCCACTTGGACTGTCGGTTTCTTAGGCGTGATCCCGGTGTGATCGCTAAAGCTCGCACCCAAAACCAGGAGACAGTCGGATTCGTTCATGAACCAACTCGCGATCGGCGTCCCACTACGGCCTAACACACCACACCCCAGCGGGTGCGTATCCGAAACAAGCCCCTTCCCTTTGAACGTCGTGATCACCGGACTGTGTAATTTCTCCGCAAGCTCCAGGACGCCAGGCATATGGAACCGAGCCCCGTGACCCACGATGATGACCGGACGCTTCGCCCGACGGAGCATCTCGAGGGCCGCCTCGAGGGAATCTTGGGGCGGCGCGATATCACGTGGTGTGACTCGCCCTTTGGGCCCGCCGGCCTCCGCACCGTCCGCGGCCGGAAGCACCTGGACCTCGTCCGGAAAGATGAGATGCGAGACGCCGCGGTTGAGGATGGCGCTCTTGCAGGCTAGGTTCACTAGCTCGACGTGCTTGCTTCCGCGGAGAACCGGCTGCGACCATTGAGCGACCTTACCGAAGGCGGCTTGGAGATCCACCTCTTGAAACGCACCCGGACCTAATACCTGCGTATTCACTTGGCCGGTCAAAGCCAGGACCGGTGCCCGATCGACATGGGCGTCCCACAAACCCGTGAGCAAGTTCGTTGCACCGGGGCCAGCGATCCCCAAGCAGGCGGCCGGACGTCCGGTGAGCTTTCCGTACGCGGACACCGCAAAGGCCGCCGCCCCTTCGTGCCGGATACCGAAATAGCGGAGCTTCCCGCGCTCTTCCTGAACACGAAGGGCATCCGCCAACCCCAGATTGGAATGACCTACCATGCCGAATACCTGACGGACTCCCCAAGCGACCATCGTCTCCGCCATGACATCGGTGACCGTACGGACGTGAGGTTCTTCTTCGTGGAACGCAACATAGACGCCGTCGTCTCGCACCTCAACCGGATAGGTGGCAACCCCATCGTCGTAGCCACCGGGCGGCTTCCCGGTCAAGGGCTCGTAGTCCCAGCCGTGCCACGGGCACCGGAGGTAGCCTTTTTCGATGGAGCCTTCACCTAAAGGACCACCTTGATGCGGGCACTTGTTGTCGAGCGCCCCGTACTTCCCCTGGTGGTGCGTCATGCACACTGTCTCGAGACCACAGGTCACCGCCTTGACGCGACCTTCCGGGAGCTCGTCGGGCTCCAAAGCCTTGTACCAAACCTCGCGCGTCGAGCTACTGTTGTCTGAGCTGGCCATGGATTCGTCGCTCCTTCCGTCTCGCCCGACTCACGGGATGAGCCCGCCGAGCGCGGAATCGATGAAGCTCCTAGCGCGATGCTTCTGGGCTTCCGCGGTACCGTCCGCCGTCATTTTTTCACCCAACAAGATCGCACCGAAGAAGCCTTCGGTATGCCAATGTCCTCCACCGGCTAGTTCGAACTTGGGAGTATCGTCGGGGCGAGGATAAGGGTTTACGTAGAAATAAGGCTGTGGGTAAGTGGCGTCTCCTGGCAACATGCCTACACCGATACTCTTCGCCGTTTCTGGATCCTTTTCCGGCTCGAGCAAAACGAGGAACCCGATGTCGAAATGGTGCGGCCAACATCGAACCGCAGTGGTGAACGGTTGATTCGCCGCCACTTCCGTCAATACGAGCTCCGCATTCGCAAACCAGCGGCCCAGCTCTGCAAAGGCCGCGCGATCGTCACCGGAGAACGCACGTCCTTCTCCGACGGGGGTGACTCGGCATGTCATACTCCGTGGGCTTGTCGAGCGTGACGTGTTCTTCTTTCGTGACGGAACAGATAGCCGACCTCATCCACTCCAATCCTTCGTCGAGCGTCTTGCCGATCAAGCTTTGCCCGGGTACGGTCTCGGCAAGTCCCCCCTTCACACTGAGCTCCAAGTCCGTCACGTGAAGTGCCGCTCTCGGATGAGGTGAAGGCGAAATCGAATCGCCCGCCAGGAGCTTCGACGAAGCGAGGCATTCCATGCTGGCGTGGCTGTCATCTGCCTCGGGCTTGACCAAGGCCCGCCCCACCGCGGCCACGATTTGGGATGCCCAATGGAGTTGAAGTCTCCCCTCGGTAAGCTCGGTTGGGGGGACACCCCCTAGTCGTTCCCAACTGTGAGCAGAAGTGTCCGTCACGTCGCCCTCCCTCTCGTCTTCTATTATCAGAGTCCAACGACGCCAGCGTATGAGACGCCGGTGAGATAGGCAATGTCTCGCTTCCAGGTCGTCAGATCATTCAAAGAGAAATCCTTTAACCGTTCATGTCCACACGCGCGCGCCAAGATTTTCATGAGTTCGACGGTGGCTTCCAGATAGTTATTGAGTTGCTTTGCGGATTCGTCCACAACCAGTCGTCGTCGAAGGCTCTCTTTTTGGGTCGCGATACCCACCGGGCAATTGTTGGTATGACATGCGCGCATTCCGAGACATCCAATCGCCTGAAGGGCGGAGTTCGCAATCGCAACCCCATCGGCACCCAAGGCCATCGCCTTGACGAAGTCCGATTCGGTTCGCAACCCGCCGGTGGCGATGAGAGTCACGTCCTTCGCTTCGCGCTTGTCGAGATGGACTCGGGCTCGCGCCAACGCCGCCATCGAGGGCACGGAAATGTTGTTCTTGAAGATCTCCGGAGCGGCACCGGTCGCACCGCCGCGCCCGTCCATGATGATGTAATCCACTCCGATCTCAAGAGCGAAGTCGATATCCACTTCCACGTGTTGGGCGGAGAGCTTGAAGCCGATTGGTATCCCACCCGCGACCTCGCGCACCTCGTCGGCGATACCGCGGAAGTCCTGGGGCTTTTCGAGGTCGGGGAAACGCGAGGGACTGATCGCCGATTGACCGGGCTCGAGACCGCGAACCGCCGCGATTTTCTCCGAGACTTTCTTGCCCGGAAGATGTCCTCCCGTGCCGGTCTTCGCGCCTTGGCCGCCCTTGAAATGAAACGCCTGTACTTTGCGAACCTTGTCCAGACTCCAGCCGAACCGAGCCGAGGCCAATTCGTAAAAGTAACGACTGTTCGCAGCCTGCTCCTCGGGAAGCATGCCTCCCTCGCCCGAGCAGATGCCGGTGCCGGCCATCTCCGCACCCTTCGCGAGCGCAGTCTTCGCCTCTTCACTCAAGGCACCGTAGCTCATGTCGCTGACGAACAAAGGAATCTCGAGACGCAAAGGCTTCTTTGCGTTCGGGCCAATGATGAGCTCAGTGCTTACGGGAACCTCTTCGAGAAGCGGTGGCCGTGCCAGTTGGCCAGTTAGGATTTGAATGTCGGTCCATCGCGGGAGCTCGGTGAGCGGCACTCCCATTGCCGAAACCGTTCCGTGTTGACCGACGTTCTTGAGCCCGTTCTTCGCCAGCTCTTGAATGGTTCCGTTATATGGCTCCTCGGGCCCGCCATGGATATCGGCATAAAGACCCAGGTACTCGTCGCGTCGGTAGGGCTGAGGATTTCCATCCTGCCAGGCGGCAATCTCGTTTTCGTCCACGTTCACGGAGTCATCGTCACGATCTATCCAAGCCTGAAACTTGTGCAGGCTCTCAGCATTGTTGTAATCGCTGACCCCTGTGTCGTAGCGGTAGTCCCAACCGTGAACGCCGCAGATCAAGTTATCTCGATCTATCGACCCGTCGGCCATGAGGGCGCCGCGGTGTTGACAACGACCGTAGAGAGCCGAGACGTTGTCGTCGTAGCGAACGATGACCAGGTCGACGTCCAGAACGCGGGCGTAGGTCGGCGTTCGATCCTCGAGAACACTCCACGTGGCCACTTTCACCTTCTTGGCCGCTGCGGCTTCTTCTACAGCCATGCTGACCTCCTCGTCTTTAGATGCCTCGGACGTACCCGAGGTTACTGCCGCAGGATGGAAAGAGCAAGGATTCGAGATTAAGGACTTGACCTGGGACGAGACTTGGGTGAAAGTAAAAGTCTAAACTCCGCGCAATCTTAGGATGTGCGTGGCGGCTCGGCGCCGGGTTTGAGCGGCCCCAAGAGCTGGACGGGTTTGGGTCCGTCGTTATTGGTTACGCTCAGAAAGGAGGTGGTCCATTGATTAGTTCTTCAGTTTCCGCGGAGGTGGCGTCCCCGTAGGGGGTGCATAGAAGCCTTCTTTCTGTTCGCAAAGGCAACGGCGCTCCCTCGATAGAAGGGGGTCCCAGCGCCACCAACGCGAAGCTACAAAAAGCCCCGGTCTCGTCCATTGCGGCGGGCCGGGGCTTTCGCTTTTCGCGCTACCTCAGTCGCCGGTGGAGCCTGGGCTGGAAGCACTTTGCAATCTTTCTTCCCCCCGCATTTCGATATCACGCCGAGGAACGGGGTGTCGGATTCCCTCCTGGTCGAAGCGATCCTTAACCGCACGGGTGAGATCCCAGTAGACGGCGAAGTAGTCCTCGGTCCGGACCCAGGGCCGGACGATGAAATCTACCGACCACTCGCTGAGCTCGTGGACCTTGATCGCAGTCGCGGGTTCCTTCAGAACGCGCTCGTCGCTTTGGACAACCTCCCACAGAATGCGTTCGGCCCGGGCGATGTCTTCGGAATGACTAACGCGAAACACGAGATCCACCCGCCGGGTGGGCTCGGCCGACTTGTTCCGGATGACGCTGCCCCAAATCTTTCCGTTGGGAACGATGAGCACCTGATTGTCGAACGTGGTTATGGACGTCGTCACGAGGCTCATCTTGGCGACTTTGCCCGACACGCCCGCCGCCTCAATGACGTGTCCTACATCAAAGGGTTGGTACACGAGGATCATCACACCTGCAGCGAAATTGGAAAGTGTGTCCTGTAGCGCAAACCCGACGATGAACCCAGCGATACCGAGACCGGCAAGCAGAGGTCCGAGCTCGATGCCAATCTGGGCCAACGCGATGAGAAAGCCGACAAGGAGAACCGCCCTCGAGGACATCGACACCGCAATATCGCGGAGAAGCATCGGTACCTTCTGCGAGGGGCTGGCGACACTTCTGGCCACGATGCGTTGGACGATGTTGGCGAGCACCTTGGCGATCCCGACGATGATCAGGAACAGGAACATTTTAAGGATGAGGGAGACCCCATTGGCCTGGAGCCAATCCACGAAACGATTCCAGCCTTGGTCCAAGAGCCCGAAAGCCACTCGCGAGTCGAAGATGTCGGAGGTCACGTTCCCGGTGGTCCGAATTAGGAGCTGCCGGTACTCGGTGGTGTCGAGCCCCCGCGAGTCCATGAGATCCACAACGCTCGTAAGACTGTTGCTCGCCGTGTGAACTCGCTGCTCCAATGCCCGTTGCTCGGCTCGGAGCTGGACCGCCGCGCTGCCCTCCACACCTTTCACGCTTTCCCGGACCACCGCGAGGCGATCTTGTGCGACTCCAATATGGGCATCCAGAGATGCCGCGTGATCGAGGAGGAGCCGGTCCAGGAACACTAGTTGCTCGCTCGCATCGATGCCAAGGTTCAGCGCGAACGTGCAGTACTTCAGGTAGCCCGACATGAGCATATCCAACGCGAGAACCTCTTGAGCGATCTCTTGCTCGATGGCCAAATGCTCCTCTGGAGAGAGCTCGCTCCGTCGGCGCAGAAACTCGCTGACCAGCTCTCCTCGCCTGTCGATATCTTCCCGCAGCAGCGGGAAAGCGATGTCGAGGATCTCTTCCGCAACAGCTAGCGGTCGGTCCACCGGTTGAGCAGTGGCACGAAGCTGGTCGATGTTCTCAATGAGTTTCTCGAGCTTGTCGCGGATCTCATCCCCGCGTCGGCCGAGGCGCGCCCACAGGGCCACTCGATCGTCTCCGGTGGTTTCGACATAGCGAGCGTAGAGCTCCACCGCGTCGTCCTTGAGAGCATCGAGCTCGTCGGCGAGCTGCCCGGTCTCCGCGAGGAGAGATGGCTCCTGCGCGCTTGCTCCGGCGGCAAAAAGCCACCCCGCCAGCAATGCCAGGGCGCAGCCGTTCCTGGTTCTCATGCCAATTCTCATAGCGGAGACCGAGTCTACCGTCGCCCCTTGCGCTCGCGCAAGCGAAGTGGGCCGCCTTCTGACATGAGCGCTTGACTCGAGTCATTGCTAGCACTTAACCTTGCTGTGCTCGTCAAGCGGCCGGCCAGAAGTTGATCAGCGATGGACGAAGAAGAGCTAAAGGACGTCGAGCATCCCAAGGGCACGCTCGCCATCGTACTGATCTACGCCACCTTGTTCATCCTGGGTTGTTAGTCTTGTACTACGGCGAGTTCCTACCCCGTGGCTAATCCGATGCATCCCCGACCATTCAGATCATAAAGATGAAAGTTGATCTCTTTGAAAGGATTTGGATGGGGGCGGCGACCTTCATGCTGGTGGCTTTCGTCATTGCCATCATCGTTTCCGCCACCGTTTCCGCTGTTCACCCGCCTAGCCACATCGAGACCATCGACCCTGCCCGGGTGCGCACGGAGGCCGAGTTCGCTAGCCCCGCGTCAATGAGGATGACAGTGGCATTACCGTCGTTGTATTGACCGAGCTCTACCGTTTCACTCCCTCGATCATTCGGGTCCCCGCCGGCAAACCCATCCGGTTTCGACTCACCAGCCCGTACGTACTCCACGGGTTCCAGATCGTCGGCACCAATGCCAACGTGGTCGTGGCTCCCGGCTACGTGAGTGAGCTGGTGACGTCGTTTCCGAAGGCAGGCAAGTATCTCATCGTGTGCAACGAGTATTGCGGACTATCGCACCATTTGATGCAGGCAACACTCATCGTGGAGCAAACACCGTGATTCCCGGACGGCGTCTGACGCTGGCGAATTTTTGGGTCGCGGTCGGTGCGTTTGGACTGGGTGCAGCGATGGCGGTCATGCAGGCGCTGGCACGCGCACCTCTTTGCCTTGGCGACGCTCGGTTTCGTAGTAGTAGGTGCCCTTCTGCCCGTCGTATTCGGTGGTGGTTTCGGCATCGTACGTCCAGTACGGAAGGTAGACTCCATCCAAACCATCCTTGCGGGTTCGCCTCACCAAGTCGCCAGGGGCGAACCATCGACTCTTTACCCACTTCGTGAATACCTCCTGCGCCTGCCTTCGATTCAGTACAAAAGGCAGGACACTTTCCGGCACGATGACGTCTTCACTTGCCTCCTCCAAAACGACCGGCGAATCGCAGAACGGGCAACGTGTCGATTGCTCGGTGACGATCGTAACGGCGCCGCATCCGCTGCATCGAAGCTCCTTCGCGTTGTCTGCAAAAGCGCGCAACGGAACGGCATCCCGACCAGCAAGCGCTTCTTCGAGAAAATACTCTTCGATGGCGACGGGCTCGCCAACTTCGATCTTCTGCTTCCCCCCACAGTAAGGACAGACGAGACTCAGGGTTCCCGGTTTGAACTCGAGCGCAGCCCCACAGCCCCCGCAGGGAAACTCGTGCTTCGAGGCCGTGTCAGTTTGCTCGGACTTCATGAGCTCCGCATCGCATCTGTCAACACAAGGACCCGTCGCGTTCGGGTAAAACTTCACTACGATAGGGGAAGGGATTAACTATTTTATTTTACAACCGCTGCAGGCCACTCTGCCAATGGGGCGGCCCCCCGGCTGTCCAAACGAACCTACAATCACTCTACCGGAACAGGTATCAGCGTCATAACCGAAAGGGCAATTACGAGACCGACGAACTCGACAAAGGCTATCCTGTCTCCCTCTTCATCCTTGCTTCCCGTCCAGGTGCGCCAGCCAGCAGCCACGAGAAGAAGAAGGAGCAGCCCTTCAGCCGTGAAAAACCAGGCGACTCCGATGACGATGGTCACCCAAAAGCGCTGGTGACGAGAAAGTGCTCGAAAGCCTCGACTCCCATCGAGCTGCCAAACGGGAAAGAGGTTGAACAAGTTGATCCACGCACCGATTCGGGCGACGGCGGCCCAGATGGGTCCGCCGCCGACCAGAAAAACGAGATAAGCCCCGACGGCAGCTCCTAAACCCCAGAGCGGTCCTGCCAGCCCCACGCGCGCGTCCTCACGTGCGTCAACGGGGTATTGATTGAGCCGAACGAAGGCACCAAGACCGGGAATGAACATCGGAGCCGACGCCGCGATCCCGAATCGACGAAGGGCCGCTACATGTCCCATCTCGTGGATATAGATAGAGACGACCAGACCCAAACCGAACTTCCAGCCAAAGGCAGCCCAATAGACGCCCAGGGATAGAAACATTGAGAAGAACGTTCCCGACTTGGTAAGACCCGCTAAAAGGAACTTGGCCTTCGTAGCCACGAAGGCGGCGACGGTCTTCAGCTTCCAAAGCAGTAGGAGAATTCCACCAAGACCCCACCAGCCCCGACTCTTCGGACGCGAACCGAGTTGTTCCTCCGAGGCGGCAGGCGTATCGGCGGCGGGCGCCTGGTCCAATAAACGACTGAGCGCACTGGCTTTTTTAGAGACGGATTGATGCTGACCCGAGCCGGGAGGCAGGAGATCGAGGACCTGGCGCCACGCCTCTAGCTCGCCCAATGTGTCCTGTTTTTTGGAGCGAGCCGCGGCCACTCCTGCGAGACGCTCCAGCTCCTCTTTGTGAACGAGTTGATGACAGACAGGACAGCTAAGGCGATTCTCGGACAGTTCGGTGCCGCAACCTTGACACGCCATCAGCCGAGACTTGAGACTTTGGGCGACGACCCGGCGGGCCCACTCTCACCAACCTTGAAAGGCCCGACCACTCCAAACGGCTGGTACTCATTCAACTTCCACGCCTGGTAAAGTGCGAACCCGATGATCAAGATTCCGATGACGTTCTCGAACCCAGCGAGAAACGGGCTTGCCAAAACGAACAAGGCGAAGAGCGCGAGTGCAAAGACCGCATCCGAAGTCGAGAGCTCCTCCGCGATCACGCCGTTCGATTTTTCCTGCCCAGCACCGTTTTCAGGCGAGGCCCCGGTTGATAGTTCGTCATTCGCTTCGGGAACCACCTCGCTTTCCCCATCCGAAATCGGCGACTCCGCCTGCTCCATCTCACCCATTCCCTCGATGATAAACGGGACATAGGTACTGACGATGGCGATGTAAGTGATGGCTACCGCGAGCGCTTGATACGCCCTTCCTCCAGCGCCTCCGGAGCCCCATCGCACTGCGACGCCAACGATATAGCCGACGACGATCGCAACCAGACCGATCTCGTATCCGGTCAGGGCGACAACGGCGTAGTAGATTCCGGCACCGATCGCGCCTGCAAAGCCGCCCGCCAAAACGGAGCGTAGCAGGCGACCGAACGAAGAACCCCTCGCCCGCTCATTCTCCACCTCGTAGCGACACGCCTCACAGGTGGTTTGGCCGTTGATATCGAAATACGCGTCGTAGATAGGCTGGTTGCAACGCGCGCAGCTCAGCGAGGGTTCGTCACTCCCGAAATCCGCCTTGTCGAAGTCCATCTTGCCTTCGCGTTCCGGGTTTTCATCCACGGTTGCCCCCCTTACGGGAGATTTGTCAACGTCACTACCACGCGTTCAACAGTTGCTCCCAACCGCTGCGCTCCAGAGCAGAAACCTCGCGCCGGAGCTCTTCCAGAGAGCGGGACGCGACGGAAGCCCGTGGGCTGCAGGTTCCAGTCCGCAGGAAGTCGAGCGCCTCGGCCAGAGAAGCCTCTTCCGGGTCGCCCAAGGCGTTGTCGAGATCGTCGGCGGCGGCGCAGTCGGCCCGAAGCCCCGAGAAGAAGTCTCCCTCACCCGAGGCATTGCGTGTCTCGAAGGATACGGGGAACAAGACCTTGTCGCAGAAGTTGAACCCGTACTGGCCGACCGGTTTGCCGAACGTCCTGCCCCCCACGATCGTCACCGGCAGGAACGGCCTCAGTCCATTTATCAGCGTCTCGCTTGCCGAAGCGGAGGCTCGAGTAGTGATCACGACGAGGCGAGGCACGTCGACCGCTCGCGCCGGATCTTCGAGGCGGAGCACCTGATTCCGGGATGTGTTCTTATCGTTGTGGAAGAATTCCACGAAAACCTGCGTATTGGTTCGCACGCCACCGACGAGCCCCGCCAAGTGTTGACTGACGCTCACCAGACCTCCCCCGTTGTAACGCAGATCGAGGATCACATCCGTCACGCCCGCGGCCTTGAATTTCCGGAAGGCGCGATTGAGAGCGTTGATAGAGGGCTCAACGAAGTTTCGGAAATGGAGGTAGCCCACCGGCAAACCGTCGACGTCGAATACCTTCGTGTCGGAAACAGTAGGGATGGTGACCGCGCGCTTGGTAACCACCTCGCTGCGCGTCTCTCCTCGGACGGTACGCCACGTGAGCTCTCTACTCACGCCGATCGTGCTCGGACCGAGTGCCGAGCCGAACTCGCCCGCATCTAAGAGCTCCGACACTGACCGTCCATCGATCGCCAGAAGGAATGCGCCTCGATTCAAGCCCGCCTCCGAAGCCGGGCTTTTCCCGAACACCTGTGTCAACCGGATCTCTCGCCGAGCCGTCTGCTCGGTACTAAAACCAAATCCAACAAATTGGCTCTCTGAGAAGAAGGCGTCCGTCTCGGCGCGGGAGGAGATGCCGCTGAAGCTTCTGTCGAGCGGGCGGAAACGAACCGCCTCGAGGTAGGCCTCGGGCGAGTCGAAGAGCGCCGGGTTCGTGTCGGGTAGCTCCCGATACCAAAAATAGATGTCGAAGAGAATGTCGCGAACGAAGTTGTTCTGCCCGAGTACCGAGCAGTCTGTCTGCGCGAGCGTGGGCCCGCCGGCGCCCACGAACAGAACCACTACAAAGAAAACCCGGAGGGTTCTTGTCAGGGGGTGTAGCACGTTGATGGTCCTCCTAGAAGATGTCGCCCCTTATTGTACCAACTCCAAGACCTTTTCTCAGATTCGCCTCGCGACGACGGCAAGCTAATCAAGCTAGTCAGGCTATTCAGGGATTTCCACTTTAATCCACTCAGCGCCGAGTTTCGGGTCGTTGTCCTTGAACTTTACCTCCACCATCCGACCCGCCGCGAGATCCGAGAAGCCGCCTACTTGGTTGGTCGATTTCATTTTGCTCTTGTCCAACCAAATGCTGCAGCCCTCTGCCACTTGAATCGTGTAACTCCCCGCCGCGTCCGACATCGTGACTGTCTGATCCGTAGCGTTTAGTGCTTCGATCTTTCCCATCTTCGTGTACTCACCCGACAAGCCCGGTGACTTCCCGATGGGAATAAATATTTCCGTCGTTTTCTGTACGCTCGCGTTGGGCAGGGCACCCATCGCTGCGAGAGCGATGCCAATGACTATCACGTATCTCAACATGTCCATGTCTCCTTAGGATTCGACCAATTCGTCTCGCGCTTTAACCAACTCGGCAATGGCCTCTCGAGCCCGTGTTTCACTCGAGGACCCTCCTGCGTTCGCTTCCTCAGTAAGCCTGCGGGCCTCCCTCAGATGAGCCACCGCGGCTGCATGGAGACCACCGCTCGCCAGTACCTGGAGGCCATCATCGGTTTCCTGAATCGCCCGCGCGAGCAACCGTTCGAACTCCTCGTTTCCCAAGAACTTCCTATTGGCGAATGAATTCAAGAACTCGATGCTTTGCCTAATGTTCTCCAATGTATTGACGACCCTGAGAAACGCCGCCACTGCGACGACCTGAGTCGCATCGAGATTGATACCGCTTCCGGTGGCGCCCACAAGAAGTTGACCGGCCGGCGAGTTGTTGAAGGCGTCACCGTTGTAGAAGGCAACAGCTCCCTCGATCGTCTCCACCGAGTTGTTGTGAAAGAAAGGGCCGGTGTCCGCGGCCTCGACTAAGGATGGAGTATTGAACTCGCCGTTGCCCGGCGTCCCAAAACCATCGTCGGGTGGATTCAATTCATCGGTCAAGTCAGCCGGCTGATCCGGCAAATCCTCGACACCGGTATTGAAGTTGAGATTGCCCGCGCCTGCACCAAAGATATTCGGGTCCCCGTTGGCCCCCGCGTTCGAGTGGCACGCGAAACACTTGCCCAGGGTAGCGTCATTGAAGATCTCCTGACCTCGCGCCGCGACCAGCCCTTTGAGAGGAAGAGGCAGGGTCAGCTCTTGCTGGCGCCCGAGAGACAGTTGGAAGGCCGCCATAGCATTCAACTCCTCGTCGGTGGGCAGACGAAAATCGACGCCGGGTACACGGTCGACCGTCTTCGTGAAATGCTGAATCACCGCACCCGTGGCGAAGGAACGAAGCGACCCGTCACCCGGTGCTCCATCACCAGACCAACCGGTGCGAGGCCCGTCACGGCTGTCGATGGAGACTGGAAGTCCAAGCGTATGAGGAACGCCCCGCATGTTGAAGTTGCTCTCCAGATCGTCGAAACCGTCTTGATTCTCCAAGATCAATCCAAACTCCCGCATCAATGTTGGATTCTCGAAGTTTTCGGCGAGGTCGGGGTTGAATTCCGCAACGAAAAGCGGATCGTCGTCGGGAAGCGTCGCTATAAACGCGGGGTCGATGGCGAAGTTGTTGGATGCCGGATGGCAGCTCCCACACGTTCTGCCGTTACCGCCGAATGTTTCGTCAAAGAAAAGAGCTCGACCTCGAGCAATCAGTGCATCGTCTGGATTCGGAATGGGCGGGGGCTTACAAGCCCCGAGACCGACAATAAGAACTGAAAGTAGTATGCGACTTCCAGAATTGGCAGGAATTGCAGGACAATTCATCTTCCTTACTCCTCCTTCCGCTTTCACGGGTCACAAGCAACCTCATCGGCGCGCACTGGAAATTGTTCGGAGGTGAAAAAATCAACGTGAGCAATGTCACACTTTTTGTCCAACTTGCTGGAGATCTGTCCCCATCTTTCCAAGGCAAGCCATGCGTGTCAAATCAATCGACGCCGACCGTACTGGAAACCACAGAGCGCAAGATATGCCGCGGCGCACGTACTCTATCTGGACCGTGTCACGGACCCAGACGCCATATTGGGTTATTGACAAAAACCATCGAAATAGTCAAGGTGCAGCCTAGGAGACATTAGTCTCCTCTGGCTTGATGTCAGCTGCGGGGGCCAGCAGACTTCCGCAAGTTTGCACTCTTCATTTTCAGAAGACCGGACACGTCATGTCGGCGGTCGCGAGCTACGTTTTCTCACGCCTTAGCGCCTTTTCTTCGTACGCGGTCAGAGCTCAACCTCGCCGAAAGGAGGATTACCCGGTGCAATCCATGTGGAACGTAAACATGACAGGTGCCGTCGCCGCGTTTCTTGTGTCGGTGGCTGTCGTCGCCACGGGCCAGTTGCCTGACCCTGGCATGACCATCGACCCTGAAAACACCGCACTCGTTGTCACAGATCCCCAGATTGACTTCTTGAGCCCCAAAGGGGTGACGTGGGCGATGGTCGGAAAGAACGTCACCGAAGTAAACACCGTCGAAAACCTCGAGACGCTATTCAAGTCGTCCAAGGCCAACGGTATCCAGGTGTTCATCTCGCCCCCCACTACTACTTCCCGACCGATCATGGTTGGAAGTTCGAGGGTGCGCTCGAAAAAGTCATGCACGACCTGGGCATGTTCGACCGGAGGGGTCCCTTGAGTGTGGAAGACTTCGAGGGCTCGGGTGCGGATTGGATGGAGATCTATAAGCCGTACATCAACGACGGCGAGACCGTTGTGGTGAGTCCCCACAAGATTTACGGCCCGGAACAGAACGATCTCGTACTTCAGTTGCGTAAGCGCGGCATGGATCGCATCATTCTCGCCAGCATGTCCGCCAACCTATGCGTCGAGAGCCACTTGAGAGAGCTTTTGGAACAAGGCTTCGAAGTTGCGGTGGTCAAGGACGCGACGGCGGCGGCTCAAATACCCGACGGCGACGGGTACGCAGCGGCGCTCGTGAATTTCCGTTTCATCGCCAACTCGGTCTGGACCACCGCGGAGACCAAGAAGATGATCGAGGGAGCTAAAAAAGCGAGTGAATAGGAGGACCCAAAAATGATGCTCTCTCGTTCCCAGAAGAGTACTTCGACGCGTTGTTTTGTATGACCTCGATCCACTACTTCGGCCTCGAGCCCGAGTTCCTAAAGCACGTTCTGCGGTACTTGAAGAGAGGCGGGCGATTTTCAGTGGGCAACACCTGTTTCGATCGAGAGATCCCCCCCGAGCGCGTACCGGACATCTATCGGACCACCCCGCCGGGGGCAATAATGGACGGCTGGGAAAATGAATGCTCGAGGTATCACTCGCCGGAGTGGTGGCGGCGCCTCTTCGAACAATCTGCGCTCGTGGAAGTGATCGAATGCGTGGAGCTGGAGGATGACCCCGCCATGTGGGAGGACAAGTTGGCTTACGACTTGGAGAAGTCTGGCTGGAAGGAAGAGAAAGTCGAAGATCTAAGGTGGAAGATCGATCAGATTCTTCACCGGGAGGACGATACACCGCACTTCACTTTTTTTGTCGCCGCGGTGGAGAAACGATGATTTCACCGATAGGAGGGGGGCACGATGAACCATAGCAAGAGGCAGCAATTACTCAGCCAAAAGCAAGACCGAGACCCGTCCGGCGGATCGCTGCGTCGATTCGTTTTGACGTTGTCCGTTTGCTTGACGGCGACCGCGGGTTGTCAGCGGGAAGCGGATCCTCTCCAAAGCGCCTTCGACGCGATGGGTGGAAAGGATGCCCTTCTGGAGCTCAGAGGCTTCAGCTACGAGTCGTCCGGCGAGCGTTTCGAGCCCGCCCAGGTTCTGATCCCCGAGGGCGACCCCATCAACGCGAGCTCCTTTAGCCTGTCTCTTCTCTCCGACGTCGAGAAGGACCGGTTGAGCTTCGACTGGCAGCGGCAGATCCTTGATCCGCTCAGAGGAGAGCTCTCCTATAAGGACGTCCTCGACGGAGCGGTTGGGTACCAGACCGGGAATGATTCCCTCTTCAACCCACCGGACACGGCGTCAGATCGTGCACTCACTTCCGAACGCATGGGCGCGCTCCGACGGGAATTCCGACTCCTCAATCCGCAGCTCTATCTCCGCGCACTTGCCCGGGACGAGAGCGCGGGCACGATGAAGGCAGATGTCGAGCTCGACGGGCGCACTCATCACGTCATTGAGGTGTCCGATGACGTGCTGCCAGTAGAGCTTTTCGTCGACGCGGCAAGCGGCCGCCTGTCGAAGCTCCGGACTCCTCAGAATGATCATATCTGGGGGGACGTCTCAACCGAGGTCACCTATAGCGACTGGTCCGCGCCCGAAGGCAGCGGCTTGTTGTTTCCGCACCGAGTGGAGATGGCGATTGCCGGTAAGACGCTTCGCACGGCCACGCGCACCGATGTGGTCATCAATCCCAATTTCCCCGCCGACGCCTTTGCTCTTCCCGATGAGCCAAAGACCGAGGTCGACGAAGCGGCTGCGAAACGAGGTGGAGTGAGCTCACAGTATGTCACGCGGTGGAACGCCCTCGGCCTGCCTTTGGGTGACCAGGATCAAACCTCGGTTATCGCTACAGCGGTGGCTGACGACAAGAACGTCCAGTATCTGACCGGAGGCACGCACCACTCGCTGGCGATAAGGCTCGGTGAGGGGATCGTCGTGGTGGAGCCTCCCCTCAACGAAGCCCGCTCGAGGGCCGTGCTGAAGGAGCTCGACGAGCTCTGGCCGGGGGTACCTGTCAGCCATCTGATTCTCACCCATCATCATTTTGATCACATGGGCGGAATCCGGACCTACGCTGCAGCTGGCACCACCATTGTCACGAGTGAGCTCAACAGCTCCTACGTGGAGGAAGCGCTCCGTTCATCCCACACCTTGGTTCCCGACGAACTTGCGGCGCTAACCAGCCCTGAATGGACGATCGAAGCCGTCCCGGCAGATGGCGAGTTCAGCCTGGAGAAGGACGGGCGAAGCGTGAAGGCGCGGCACATCCCGTCGGTTCACAACGAGGACATGCTGGTCGTCTACCTGCCAGAGAACCAACTCCTCTTCGAGAGTGACATCTACATCATGCCTGGCGTTTTTCCAGCGCACCAGCCACTGCCGGCGCCCTTCGCAGATTGGGCCCGGGGACTTCGGGATGGGCTCGCGGCGCTGGATTGGGAAATCGAGTGGATCGCCGGCGGCCACGGCGGCGTTGCCCCGTTCGCTGACCTGCTCTCCCACTTCGGGACCTGAGGCTAAATGGATCGACAAACGATGCGAGCGGTGGTGATCGAAGAAGCTGGTGGACCGGAGGCGCTCAAGCTCCAGGAGCGGCCGGTTCCGAAGCCCGAGCCCGGGTGGATTCTGATCCGGGTCAAGGCCTTCGGGATCAACCGCTCTGAGCTCTTCACGCGCCAGGGGCACTCGCCCTCGGTACGTTTTCCCCGGGTCTTGGGCATCGAAGCAGTCGGCCAGGTTGCCGAGGCGCCGGGTGGCGAATTCCCCGAGGGCCAGACCGTGGCCACGGCGATGGGCGGAATGGGCCGTCAGTTTAACGGCTCTTATGCTGAGTACACCTGCGTGCCCGCCTCCCAGGTCCAAGCTCTCGAAACGAAGCTTGATTGGCGTACATTAGCCGCGCTCCCGGAGATGCTGCAGACCGCGTGGGGCTCGCTGCATACCGCTCTCGAGATCGAGAAGGGTCATGCGCTCCTGATTCGTGGCGGTACCACTTCCGTTGGGCTCGCCGCCGCAGTTCTGGCCAAAAAACATGGGGCGACGGTCGCGGCAACAACCCGTCGCCCAGAGCGCGAAGCGATGCTTCGCGAGAACGGAGCCGACCGAGTATTCGTCGATGACGGCAAACTGGCCGACGTGGTTCGTCAGGCGTGTGACGGCGGAGTCGATCGTGTGCTTGAACTGGTCGGAACGACGACTCTCCTCGATTCGCTGAAAGCGGCGGCCCGCCATGGGATCGTGTGTATGACCGGAATGGTCGGCAGCAAATGGGACTTCGAGAGGTTCGCCCCTATGGACGCGATTCCCACATCGGTCAAGCTCACGACCTATGCCGGAGAGGCGCACGATTTCATGAGAACACCGCTCCAGGACTTCATTCGAGAAATCGAGGATGGACGCACCGCAGTTCGTATCGGGAAGGCGTTTCAGCTCGACGAGATTGTCGAAGCGCATCGTTGCATGGAAGAGAACCAGGCGCAGGGCAAGATCGTCGTACTTACTTGAAGCGGTGGCACTTTCGTTCTCTGGCGAGGGGCGTGAGCTTGGAGTTTAGATTTGCGCGCATCACGGGCGCCGTAGACCGCCGAGGGACAGGAGGTGGGTCGTCATGAAAACGTTGGCCGGAGCTCTAGTTCTCTTTTGCACGCCCGGCTGTAGCGTCGCACCGCACGATATCGACATCGAACCACTGAAAGAAGAGGAACGCCCGGACGAGCGCAAGGTTGAGACCGGCCTGGTCGAGTCGCTAGGAATGGCGCCCGGATTCGAGGACTTCGACCTCGAAAAAAACCGGGATCGAAGCTACCACCCCAACCTGGAGCTTTTGAAAGTGCTGGTGTCTTATGGTCCGAGCGAAGATCCGCGCGTCGTATTCTTGCTCGTCTCGTTCTATTTGAGCGCGAATCAGCAGGAAGACGGTATCGCCTACTTCGAGACGTTTCTCGAGCGGTACGCGAACCAACTTTCTGGCACTGTGAAGGCCCACCACCTCACGGCCTACGCCATCCTGCGGGCGACGTTCGCCGAACGGGTTCCACTGTGGAAGCGTATCGGCTGGGTCAACGATACCAGTAGGATACTCGACGAGGCCGACCAGCTGACCGAAGGCCGCGACTTCCTCGTCCATTGGGCCACCGGGGTTATCTTTGCGGAGTACCCACGCTTTTTCGGCAAAACCGGCCAAGCGTTGGAGCACCTGAACTGGACGTTGGAGCATCCTGAGCTCGAGCCCGCCGTCGGGTTCTACCGAGAGGTCCACCGGCACCTGTCCGCGTTACAGGAACGGGCCGGCGACAAGGAGGCAGCTAGCAGGCACCTGGCGCTGAGCGGCTATACCGACTCGAGTAGCAAGTCGCTGATGATGGGACCGTTCATGACCACCAGAGAAGACGGCACCATCATGCACGCAACCCGGAAGGTCGTGGAGATCGTTCCGGGCTCGGTCTACGTCGTTCGGGGCTTTGGTTTCTCGGACTTGAGCTTCGTGATCTCGCAGGACGGAAACGAGCTCATCGCGATCGACGCGGGCACGCAGCCTTTCAGCACCAAGGCGGCCTACGAGCTGTTCGAGCGGAAGTATCCCCAACATCCGCCACTCACGACGGTATTGGTGACTCATGCGCACTGGGACCACATCGGTGGGCACACGTTCTTCCGAGGGCTGAATCCTGACGTCCAGTTCTACGGGCGTGGGAATTACGGCAGAGTCCTCGAAGACGTCCAGCGACGCCACTCGTTCGTGCAGTTCCGGAGTGGGCGCTTCGAAAATGCGTGGGTCGAGGGCTACGCCCCGGACGTCATTATTAGTGGGGACGCCCCGAACCGAATGACCATCGACGGGAGCGGCGTCGAGCCAATTCCCATCGGTGGAGGGGAGACCGAGGATGCCCTGGCGTTCTTCTTTCCGGAGCTCTCGGCGATCTTCGTGGGCGATTTCATGATGCCGTACTACGGCGAGCCGTGGGTCGAAGAAGGCTCGGTCGAGGAACTGCTAGACGCCATGACCGCGGTGGTCGAGCGGGATCCGAAGTTCGTGCTCCATGGGCACTTCCCTCTCACGTGGCTCTACCAGGCTCGGGAGATCGAACTTCTTCAACCCGACCTCCAGTGGCTCGCGAGCGCCGTGCTGGAGCACGTCCGCCGTGGTTATTCGAGAGTCGACATCGAGCGATTGAACCTGATCCCTCCGGGCATTCAGGATCGCCCCCAGACGTTCCTCGGCTATACGAACGCGCGGCAGCACCTCCCCGGACGCCTGCACGATCAGGCGGTGGGAATTTGGGAAGAAGACATCACCGGCACGGACTTGAAGGGTTTGGACTCGCTGAGCCATGTCGAATACGGGAGGCTTCTCGGGCGCTATCTGGAACTTTCCGTCGGTGACGTTGCGAAGGGGCTTCGTCGCATGATCGACCACGGTGACAACGAGCTTGCTTTGAAAATGGCCTTGGCCGCTGAACGCTACTACGGGGACAACGCCCGAATTCGAGAGCTCAAGATCGAGGCCGCCGACCAATTGCGGAGCGAGAACCAATTCATTAACCCATTCAAGTACACGGTCTACTCGGAGATCATCGGCAAAGAGGAACGCCACGTGTCGGGCCCCAAGTGAACGGAGAGTCGAACTGAACATGGGCGACGCGCCTTGCCGTCAGAAAAGGCCGTGGACTAAATAGCGGAGGGGACATGACGGAAACGTGGGCAGTGATCCTAGCTGGCTTGATGCTGGCCCTCGTTGGGACTGTACTTCTCTCATATCTCATTGAGGCCTTCCGTGCGGCGCCCGAGACACCGACGCAGCTCGAGTGGGATCCCCAGATCCCGATCCGATACGTGGAAGTCAATGGCATCAAGCTCCGCTACATCACGGTCGGGAAAGGACCGCCGTTGCTGTTGGCACATACACTTCGGACGCAGCTGGATCTTTTTCAGAAGGTAATCCCACGACTATCCCAACACTTCACGGTCTATGCCTTCGATTACCCAGGGCATGGATTCTCCGACATCCCTAAAGTCGAGTACACGCCGGTTTTTTTGCGGAGTCCCTGAGTAAGTTTCTGGAAGCGATGGATGTCAGGGATGCCATTGTGGTGGGAGAGTCCATCGGTGGCACACTCTCGCTGCTGCTCGCCGCGAAACAAAACCCGCGGGTCAAGAAGGCCATCGCCATAAACCCCTACGACTACGACAAGGGTCGGGGAATCATGAGAGGCTCCTGGGTCTCGAAGTTACTCTTTTCGTTGAACAATGTTCCCGTCGTCGGGGCGACCAACTGGCGCCTTCGTTCGCTGATCGTGTTTCGGATGATCATGCAAAGTGGCGTGTACCACGATGACGCGCTGCCAACCGCACTGTTAAAGGAAATGAATGGCGTTGGCAACCGCCCGCATCACTATCAGGCCTTCATGTCGCTGGTGCGTCATTTTCCTGAGTGGGAAGAAGCCCGCGCAGATTACGGGAACGTGAAGATCCCTGTGCTCTTGATCTATGGCGACCATGATTGGTCGCGGCCGGGAGAGCGCGAAGCCAATCACGAAGCGATCCGCGGGGCAAAAATGACGATGATCAAAAATGCAGGTCACTTTCTATCCGTGGATGTCCCCGACGAGACGGTCCGGCGAATCCTAGATTTCGGTGAGGAAGACGCCTAACGCGTAAAATTGGCGCCCACGAAGCGAAAATCGACCCGCAGGGAAATTGGAGGATTAAATGGCAACGGTCACCGCTAGTCTTCGTTCTGGCACACGAGCAACCATCACCGCGCGGCAATTCGTCTGGGTGGGGGACGAACCCCCTGGCGCTGGCGGGACCGACAAGGGACCCAACCCCTACGAAATCCTGCTGGGAGCCCTGGCCGCCTGCATCGCGATCACCCTACGGGTGTACGCAGACTACAAGGGGATCTCGCTCGAGGGCGTGGATGTGGCTCTGGAGTACGACCGCGTGCACGCGGACGATTGCGCTGAATGCATGGAACCAAAGAGCGGAATGCTCGAGGTCATCAGGTCTCAGGTAAAGATCCACGGTTCGTTCAACGACGCGCAGCGAAAGCGTCTCGCCCAGGTCGCCGAGAGATGCCCGGTACACAAGACGCTCACCAACGGAGTCCAGATTCTGGACACCGTGACCTTTGAAGACAATGGGGAAGAACCTACCCCATGAATGTTTAGGGCGGCGCCAAAAGGAGAATAACCCATGTCCATCAAACCGAGAATCCTCGTCACATCCGCAGCCGGACACACTGGAGCGGCGGCAGTCACCGATCTATTGAAGAAGGGCTTTCGCGTGCGTGCCTTCGTTCGTCGGGAAGACGCGCGCTCGGATCGGCTACGACAGGCCGGCGCCGAGATCTTTGTTGGCGATCTGTACGATATGGGCGACATCCGTCGGTCGCTGGTCGACGTGCAGCGCGCCTATCACGTTCCGCCCTTCGCGCCCAATTTGCTGCATGGGACCATGTTGTTTGCGCTGGCGGCGGAAGAGGCCAGGCTCGAGACCCTGGCGTTGATGAGTGAATGGAACCCGCACCCGAGCCATCCAGCCCCGCTGACCCGCGAGCACTGGATCGCCAACAACATCGTCCGCTGGATGCCGACCGTCGACGTGACCTACGTCAACCCGGGAATCTTCGCCTTCTTGTACTTCCTCGGGCTGCCGGCAATGAAGCACCTCGGGCTGCTCGCGCTGCCGTACGGCGACGGTCTGAACGCTCCGCCGTCCAACGAGGACATCGGGGCGGTTGCCGCGGGTGTGTTGGCCGAGCCCGCGAAACACATCGGCAAGACCTATCGCCCCACCGGGCCCCAGCTGATTTCCCCTGAGGACTGCGCAGAGATTTTCACGCGCGTGCTCGGTAGGAAGGTTCGCTACCGCGACATCTCGACGAACATGTTCGTGAAGGCCGCCATTGCTCAGGGAATCAGTCCCTTCGAGGTGTCGCAGATGCGCCAGTTCGTAGAAGAGTTTCGGCGCGGCGTGTTCGCGGTGGGCGCGCCCACGAACCATGTCGAGGAGGTCACCGGCCGTCCGGCGGAGGATTTCGAGTCGATCGCGCGCCGCTACGTGAACAACCCCGGGTTGATCTTACACGGCTACTCCGCCGGGACAAAGCTGGGCGCCATCGTCGGCATGGTGAAGATGATGCTGACCCCTCTGCCCGACTTCGACCGCTGGGAATCTGAGCGTGGGCACCCGATGCTCGCCGAACCGAAGTTCGCGATCGACAACCCGGAATGGATGGTGTCCGCAGAGCAGCAGAAGCTGGCGCTGCTGAATCCGAGCACCAGCTCGGAGCAGACCGCACCGCGCCGAGTGAAATCCGTCTGAGGACAGGAAGCGATAGAGCCGTAGCCTCCCCGAGCACCAAACGGGACGCCTATTCTTCGGCGGTTTCTCGAGCAGCGAGGATGGCACGAACTAGATCTTCGGGGACTTCTTCAGGAACCTGCTCGTCCGAATGCCGAAAGACCGCCTTGCCGAGCGCGATCGCTTGGGTGTACGAGGCGAGATAGTCCCGACACTCCCGGCAAACGAGGAGATGCAGCTTGAACACGAATCGCTGCCGCGAAGGAAGCGTGCCGTCGAGGTAGCCGACGACGAACTCCTCGAGCGCCCGGCAGGTGATCATCAAAGGGACATTTTGTTGCAGGAACCCGCGGAGCTTGCGCGTCAATGTCAATGGCACACTCATAACGATCCTCTAGGAATGACGGTTTCGAGCAGCTTCTTGAGGGCCGCCCGAGCTCGGTGCAGCCTGGTCTTTACCGCGCCTGGATTGATTTGCAGAATCTCCGCGGTCTCTTGGGTGTCGAGCTCTTCGATATCTCGGAGCAGCAGTACGGCGCGGTAATCGTCCGGAAGCGTGTCGATCGCCTTCCTGACTGCATCTCGAGTCTCTTTATCGCTTACCAATGTCTCTACGGATTCTCGTGAGTGATGACCTCTTGTCTCGATACGGCATTGATAGTCGTCGAACTCGGGCATGAACTCGTCCAGCGAGCCTTCGGGCCGATGGCGCCGCGACCGGAGCTTCAAAAAGGCACTGTTGACGACGATGCGGTGGAGCCACGTCCAGACTGTGGAGCGCCCCTCGAAGCGCTCGATGTTCCTGAAAGCCTGAAGAAAAGCCTCTTGCACGCAGTCGCGTGCGTCTTCGGGGTCGCCCATAATACGGGTCGCGACACTGAGCATCTTGCCGCCGTAGCGACGGACAAGCTCCTCGTAGCTTCTGTCGTCACCGGCCCGGAGTCCCTTTAGCAGCTCCGGCGGCTCTGTTCGCGGTTTATCGGCTATCGAACCCATCGTTTTGGACGCTGGCTGGTCGGTTATGGCAACCCGTTTCCGCCTTGCGGTATCAGAAGAGATGGCGGCGGAAGGCCGGATGAAACTCCGAAGTCTGGCGGCAATTGTAGCTCGTCGGCGTCTTCCGCTGCCACCAACGAATTCCGCCACGAAGGAGGATCTTTGGCACGACGTGCGAAACCTCTAAGACAGGCCGCTCCGGCTACCGGCATGCCAATGCTGAGGTTGGGCCGTTCCGCGTGCGGGAACCTTGACGTCAGCCACCGCCGCGAATGGCTTGTCACGAACGGAATCGGTGGCTATGCCTCAGGTACGGTAGCAAGTCTCAACACGCGTCGCTATCACGGTGTCCTGGTGGCTGCGCTTCGCCCCCCGGTAGGCCGCACCGTCTTGGTTTCCAAGCTCGATGCCACCGTCTCATATCGCGGAGAGACCTACCCCCTCTTTGGCAACGAGTTCGCCGACGGCACCGTCGACCCTCACGGCTACAAGCACATCGAGACCTTCGAGCTCGAAGGCTTGATTCCTGTTTGGCGCTACGCATTTTCTGATGCGCTCCTCGAGCTTCGATTGTGGATGGCGTATGGTCGGAACACGACCTACGTCACCTACTCCCGCACGCGAGGTAGCGCCCCTATGGAGCTCTCCATTTCACCGCTGTGTACGTACCGGGACTTTCACGGCCACAGCCAGGGAGGTTGGGAGCCTGGGCTGCGCACCAGCGGTGGTGGGTTCGAGCTCACCGCGTTCGACGGTGCTCAGCCTTATCGGGTCGTTGCCCACCGCGCCGACTTCGAGGAACGTCGAGATTGGCACTGGCAGTTCAAACATCGTCTGGAGACCTATCGGGGCCTCGATGACACGGAAGACCTTTTTCGGCCGGGCGAGTTTCATACCCAGCTCGGCGAGGGGGATTCCGTCACCCTGGTTTGCTCCGCGGAGACGGCAAAGCCTGCAAGTGGAAAGGCTGCGCTCTCGGCCGAGCGAGCGCGGCAGCAAGCGCTTCTCCGAGGCTGTCCGACAGATGATCCCGTTCGAAGGCGCTTGACTCTTGCCGCAGACCAGTTCGTGGTTCGTCGCTCTCGGGGCCAGGACGTAGGTGCGACCATCATCGCAGGATATCCCTGGTTTGGAGATTGGGGTCGGGACACGATGATCGCCTTACAGGGGCTGACGCTCTCGAGCGGTCGCGCGACGCTTGCCGCCGAGATCCTGAAGACCTTCGCCGCACACGTCAGCGAGGGCATGTTGCCCAACCGCTTTCCGGAAGTGGGAGAACAGCCCGAGTACAACACCGTCGATGCGACGCTTTGGTATTTCGTCGCCGTTTATGAGCATCTGCTCTCGACGGATGACCTCGGTCTTGCGAAAGAGCTATTCCCCGTCCTGGCCGAGATCGTCGAAGCGCATCGTCGCGGGACGCGCTACGAGATTCACGTCGATCCCGACGACGATCTTCTTTACGCGGGGGAGTCTGGAGTTCAGCTCACATGGATGGACGCCAAGGTAGGTGATTGGGTGGTCACCCCTCGAATTGGCAAGCCGGTCGAAATCAACGCTCTCTGGTACAACGCTCTACGCATCGTGGCCGAGCTCGCGCGCCGCCTGCGGAAGCACAAAGTCGCTCGAGAGTATGGGGCAGCAGCAGAACGCGTGCGAGGCTCCTTCGAGAAGCGTTTCTGGTACCAAGAGAAAGGATACTTGTACGATGTCGTGGATGGACCCGATGGCGACGATGCATCGCTTAGGCCTAACCAGATTTTCGCGCTCTCGCTTCCTTTCCCGCTCGTCAGTCCCAATGGCGAGAAAGCGCGGTCGGTGGTGGATGCCTGTGGTCGGGAGCTCTATACGCCCCACGGCCTAAGGACCCTCGCCCCGAGCGATTCGAGCTACGTCGGCGTTTACAGAGGGGGTCCGCGGGAACGTGACGGAGCCTATCATCAAGGAACGGCGTGGCCGTGGCTTCTCGGCCCTTTCGCGACCGCCCACCACAGAGCCTATGGCGATGCCGAGCTCGCGCGCTCTTTCCTCGCATCCATGGAGACGCATCTACTCGAGGCCGGGATTGGTTCGATCAGCGAAATCTTTGACGGTGATCCCCCGCAGGATGCGCGGGGGTGTTACGCCCAAGCCTGGAGTATTGCCGAAGTACTCCGCGCCTGGATCGATCTAGACCAGTGAGGATCTGAATGAAAAAACCAACCGCCGAGCACCAACGTTTGCTGGAGTATCGCCAGCGAACATCGAATTGGAAGCAATGGGGACCGTATCTCAGTGAACGCGCCTGGGGCACGGTGAGAGAGGACTACAGTCCAGACGGAACAGCCTGGGACTATTTCCCTCACGATCACGCCCGCTCTCGCGCATACCGATGGAACGAGGACGGCCTCGCCGGAATCTGCGACCGGAACCAGTACCTTTGCTTCGCTTTGGCGCTGTGGAACGGCCACGATCCGATCCTCAAAGAACGCCTCTTCGGCCTCACCGGCTCACAGGGAAACCATGGCGAGGACGTCAAGGAGTGTTACTTCTACATCGACAGCACGCCAACGCACAGCTACATGAGCATGCTGTACAAGTACCCACACCGCGAGTTTCCGTACAAAGAGCTGATAGAGGAAAACCGTCGCCGCGGCTTCGACGAAGGCGAGCTCGAGCTCCTCGACACCGGCGTGTTCAAAGAGGACCGATACTTCGACGTGCTTGTCGAGTACGGGAAAGCAGACGAGCAAGACATTCTTGTTCGCGTGCAAGTGACAAACCGCGGGCCCGAGCCGGCCCGATGCGTCCTTCTGCCGACGCTGTGGTTCCGGAATACCTGGAGTTGGGGATACGAGTCGGGGCCCATGGGTGACGTCGCCGGGAAGCCGCTCATGAAAGGGCTCAAGGCAATCGGGAGCGTACGCGGACTCGAAGCGCAGCACCCGGCCGCGGGCAAGTACTATCTCTACGCCGAGGGCGCATCAGAATTGCTTTTCACGGAGAACGAGACCAACTTCGCGCGACTCTTCAACGCTCCCAAGGGGGCGTCGTTCGTCAAAGACGCCATTCACCGCTATATCGTGGACGGTGACACGTCGGCGGTCAACCCCAACAAAGAGGGAACCAAGGCCGCTTTCGTCTTCGATGCCGAGCTCGCGCCCGGTGAAACGCGGTCGTTTCGCCTCCGACTCTCGGCCTCGACCAAGAAAGCTTCGTTCAAACGCTTCGATGAAACATTGGGCAAGAGGAAGGCGGAAGCAGACGAGTTCTATGACGCGATTCAGAACCCCAGCTTGGATGACGACGCCAGGCGAGTCCAGAGGCAGGCCTTTGCGGGGATGCTGTGGTCGAAACAGCTTTACTACTACGATATCGAGCAATGGCTGAAGGGCGACCCGGGAAACCCACCTCCGCCCGCCTCCCGCTCCGAGGGCAGAAACCGGGACTGGCAACACTTGAACAATTTCGACGTGATTTCCATGCCCGACAAGTGGGAGTACCCCTGGTACGCGACCTGGGATCTCGCGTTTCATTGCATCCCTCTCGTTCTCGTGGATTCCGATTTTGCCAAGCGACAGCTCCAGCTCATCACCAGGGAATGGTATATGCACCCGAACGGCGCGCTGCCCGCCTACGAGTGGGCGTTCGGCGACGTTAATCCGCCGGTTCACGCTTGGGCTGCCTGGCGCGTCTACAAGATCGACGGAAAGCAGAGCGGGAAACCGGATACCGCTTTCCTCAAAGGCATCTTCCATAAGCTGCTGCTGAACTTCACGTGGTGGGTGAACAAGAAAGACAAAGATGGTAACAACGTATTCCAGGGCGGCTTCCTCGGCCTCGACAACATCAGCATCTTCGATCGGAGCGCCTCGCTCCCTACCGGTGGCCACATCGATCAATCGGACGGTACGGCTTGGATGGCCTTCTATAGCCTGGAGATGATGAAGATCTCTCTGGAGCTGGCCAAAGAAGACCCGGTCTATCAGGAAATGGCGACGAAGTTCTTCGAGCACTTCTTGTCGATCGCTCGGGCCATGTCCAATTGCGGGGGCCTAGGCCATGCGCTGTGGGACGAGCGCGACGGCTTTTTCTACGACGCCCTCCATCTGCCGGACGGAAACATCGAGAGACTGCGAGTCCGATCCCTGGTCGGCCTCATGCCGCTGCTGGCGGTGGAGACCCTCGGGCCAGAAATGCTGGACGCTATGCCGGATTTCAAACGGCGAATGCACTGGTTCGTCTCGAACCGTGAGCATCTATCCGGGAACATCGCGAGCGTGGACGTCCCGGGAATCGGGGAGCGCCATCTCACTTCGATACTCACGCGCGATCAGCTTATGAGCATCCTCCGCTACATGCTCGACGAAAACGAGTTCCTTTCCCCCTATGGGATCCGTTCCGTCTCCAAGGTCCACGAGCAAGAGCCTTACAGCTTCACCTTGAATGGCCAAACGTTCAGCATCAGCTACCAGCCAGGGGAGTCCGAAAGCGGCCTTTTCGGGGGAAACTCCAACTGGCGCGGCCCGGTGTGGTTTCCGATCAACTACTTGCTGATCGAGGCCCTCCAGCGCTTTCATCATTATTATGGAGACGATCTGAAGGTCGAATGCCCCACCGGATCCGGCCACCTGGCGACGCTCGCCGAGGTGGCGAGGGACCTGTCGAAGCGCTTGACGCGCCTGTTCCTGTTGGACGAGAACCATAGGCGACCCATCTATGGCAGCGTGGAGACGTTCCAGCGCGATCCTCACTGGCGGGACTGGATCCTCTTCAACGAGTACTTCCACGGCGACACCGGGGTTGGCCTCGGCGCGAGCCATCAAACGGGCTGGACCGGATTGGTCGCCAAGTTGATTCAACAGTCAGGTGGAAAAACAAACGGAAGGAAAAACAACTAAATGGCACGTTCTATATTCGACCGCAGCTCGTACAACCGCGCAGGCGTCGAGAGGGTGATGGGATTTGCCACCAAAAAGGAGACCCACGTGCGATCTCTCAAGACTGATCAGACCATGGTCAAGGATTAGTATGCCTGACGCGAGCCTTCTCCAATTCTGGTGGGTTTTTCCGGCCGCCGTCGTGTTCTCGACCATCGCCATCGGTTCTGGTGTCTCCGGTGCTTTGTTCTTCAGCCCCTTCTTTATGCTGGCCGTAGGATTGAACCCGGCGCAGGCCGTAGGAGCAGGTCTTCTCACCGAGGTCTTTGGCATGGGAAACGGGCTTCGGGCCTACGTCAGCGCCAAGCTCGTCGACTACGCGACAGCCAAGTGGCTCTTGTTTGGTGCCATACCCGGCGTCATTGCGGGCTCGATCGCCGCGGATGCGGTCCCGAGCAACGTTCTCAAATTGATCTTCGGTACAGGCTTGCTCGTTCTAGCGGGCTTTCTCATCTTGGTACGGACACCGGAGGAGTGTGAGCCCGGTGATCGGCGGTCGGAGTTGATCGAACAGAAATCCAAGGGGAAAGGAACCACCATCATCCGCGCCACGGACGGATCCGTTTATGAATACCCGACCTGCTGGAGGCCGCCAGGCGTCACGCTGGCCGCCCTCGGCGGGGTTCTTACCGGAATGATCAGCGCCGGTCTTCCCGAAATCTCGACCACCCAGCTCGTTGCCCGCTGCGGAGTGCCTCCCCGCGTTGCCATCGCGACGAGCGTCTTCACCCTCGCGATCGTTGCGGCCTTGGGCGCGGCAGTCCACGCGCTTCACGCTCAGCCCGTCTGGCACGTGGTCGCCTGGAGCATACCGGGGGTTCTTCTAGGAAGCACGATCGGCAGTCGTGTTGGCAAGCACCTTCCCGCCAAGGCGATGGAGAAGGCTCTCGGCGCCGTATTCGCCTTCGTCGGGCTCTTGGTGCTCGTTCTAGCGTTTTACTAGTCCATCAGTGGGCAAGGGACTTGCCCCTGTAACCTTTCTTGCCATTACGGCATACACTACTCGCGCAGCGCGGGCGTCCCTTTCCCGGCAAGTCGGAGGAAATACCCAATGACGGAGAGCCTTCTAGAAAAACCCCAACCCTCGTTCACTATCGAGCCCTGGGACGAGCACAACCGGGTCACCGCCGAGAACGTCCATCCTAGCGATTGGGTAAATCCCAAACCCGAGGGACGCTACAACCTCGTCGTTGTCGGTGCCGGCACAGCGGGTCTGGTCTCCGCAATCGGGGCCGCCGGTCTCGGCGCGAAGGTGGCTCTCGTCGAGAAACACCTTATGGGGGGCGACTGTCTGAACGTGGGTTGTGTTCCGTCCAAGGCACTCATCCGCGCGGCCCGGGTGGCCGCCGACTCGCGTCGCGGAGCGGAGTTCGGGGTTCGAATCGGTGGGGTCGAGGTCGATTTCCCGCTCGTCATGGAGAGAATGAGAAAGCTGAGGGCGCGCATCAGCGCCAACGACTCGGTTCGGCGGTACACAAAGGCGGGAGTCGATGTTTTCATCGGCGCCGGAAAGTTCACGGGACGTGACAGCATACAGGTCGGTAGCGACACGCTACGTTTCTCACGAGCCGTCATCGCGACGGGTGCACGTGCGGTAGCCCCTCCTATCGAAGGGCTCGAGGAGGCCGGGTACCTTACGAACGAGACCGTATTCTCTCTTACCGAGCTGCCGCGGCGGCTCATCGTCATCGGCGCGGGTCCCATCGGCGTGGAGCTCTCCCAGGCTTTTGCGCGATTCGGATCGGAGGTGCATCTTCTGGAGGCGGCCGGCCAGATACTCACTCGGGAAGATCGCGACGCCGCCGAGCGCGTCGAGGCCGCCCTAAAGGCCGATGGCGTTCGGATCGTTTCCGGCTGCGGCATCAAGAGAGTAACCACGACGGAGGCCGGTAAGGTGGTGGAGCTCGATGGCAAGGGCGAATGCCAAAGCATTCTTGCCGACGAGATCTTGGTTGGTGTCGGTCGCGCACCGAATGTGGAGGGTATCGGGCTCGAATCGGCTGGGGTCGACTACCATCCCCGCAGCGGTATCGTCGTCGACGACCATCTTCAAACCACCAATCCTAAGATTTTCGCCGCCGGCGATTGTTGCTTTCGGTACAAGTTCACGCACACGGCTGACGCGGTCGCTCGTATCGTCATCCAGAACGCGCTATTTGGCTTCCCTTTCATGAAAAAGAAAGCGAGCGCTCTGACGATTCCCTGGTGCACTTTCACTGACCCAGAAATCGCGCATGTCGGGATGTACGAGCAAGAAGCCCGGGATAAAGGGATCCCGGTCCAGACGTTCATCTACGAGCTCAACGAAGTCGATCGCGCCATTCTGGACGGCGCCGACAAGGGCTTCGTCAAGGTGCACGTCAAAGAGGGAACGGATCAAATCCTGGGAGCCACAATCGTCGCAGAGCACGCCGGCGAAATGTTGAATGAGCTGACGTTGGCCATCAACGCCGGACTCGGCCTCGGAAGCATTGCCAATACCATCCACCCTTACCCGACCCAGGCGGAGTGCATCAAGCGGGTTGCAGATGCCTTCAACCGTACGCGCTTGACGCCCACAGTGAAGGGCCTATTTGCCAAGTGGTTGTCGTGGAGTCGATGAACCGGACTCCGCACTCCATTGGTTTTTTTACTGCCGGACGGACGGCGGCTATCCAATCCCTATGAGCAACTGATTCTTCTGGTACCGGGGGCGGGGATCGCCTGCCAAGCCGTAGCTCGCCAGTCAAGCCGCCGAGCGAAGGCTGGAACCCGCACGAGGTTTCCCTCAGGGGATTTTAAGTCCTCTGACGGACCACTCTCGTCCACGCGGAGAGGCAACATGGCTTCAAGACGTGCATCAATGAGTCACCGCGCTTCGCAACACCGTCATAGGAGATGTCGATATTTTCGTCGGCCGTGGAGGACTCGATAGATCCGAATCTGGCGTCGCAACACTTTGTAAAAGATCAGATACTCGTTCACTATGAGAACGCGGTAACCGCGAGCCCGAAGGACCTCGTCCTTTGACAGGACGCCACGCTCGGGCAACTTCGCCAAGGTCTCGATCCTGTCCAGGAGCGCGTTGACCAGCCGCTCCGCGGCCTTTGGGCGATCCCGCCGGACGTAGTCGCGAATCTCGTTGAGGTCCGCTTGGGCCCGGCGAAGAATCCGGACCGAGCGCGTCATCGCCTCAACAGTTTCCTCATCTTTGCCGGGCTCACACCCCTATCGCCGGCTCGGACGTCCTCTTCTGCTTCCCCCAGGAGGCGGTATAGTTCAAGACGAGCCTGATCGCGCTCGTACGTGGCGAGGCTCATGACAACCAAATCACCCTCCCCGTTTTTTGTGATAAAGACTGGCTCGCCTGTATCGTGGCAGACCTTCGAGATCTCGAGGCTTTTGTTTCGTAGGTCCGAGATGGGTCGTATTCGTGCCATGCGCGTCTCCTTTTTTAGGTTTCAGCATATCATAATTATGATAGGCCAACAAGAAGACTGTCTCGGCTACGGTTCGTGGGCGAGCGTGTTCGAGGGAAGCTCTCCGAAGCACTCCCTATAGGCTTTCGAAAAATCACCGACGTGCCAGAAGCCCCAGCGAAGTGCTTCCGTAGTTACCGTGGTCGAGTGGCGTGTCGCCTCTTTGAGAGATTTGTGAACGCGGTGAAGCCGCAGTCGCGTCAAGTAGGCCACCGGTGACATCCCGAGGACGTTTTGAAAAGCATAGCGAAGCGTGCGTTCACTGACGCTGAGGGCCTGACAAAGGTCCGTCAAGTGAATGCGTTCGTCGATATGTTCGAGGGAGTAGTCCTGTGCCCTCTTGACGAGTCGGCTGTGGTTGACTCGGGTGAGCTCGGCGTCGCGCGGAGGCACATCGCGAGTCGAGGCCAACACTTCGCCGAGCCTTTCGACGAGCTCCCGACGAACGCCATCGCGGACATGCAGGTTCTCTTCGAAGAGAATCGGGTTCTGCTCCGCGGAGCGCACCACGCTTCGTCCCCAGCGGTAGAGACTCCGCACGAGCCCGACGTCTCCGTCGAGGAAATGCGGGCCCACGTCTCGAGTCTGGATATGGCTTTCGACCTCGACGGGAGGAACGAGAAACATCATGGAGCGATAGTTGCTTCCTGCGACCACTTCAGTGCGTGCTCCCTCCTTGGCCGTTGCCAACAAGTCGGGTCGGATCTCTCGGCCGTCCAGCGTCCCTGTAGCGGAGGGAGAAAAAACCACAATGACCCGATAGGGGCCTGCGATTTGGCTCCGCGAGCGGCCAGGGTGCAATGCGAAGTGATAGGCCAACAAGCTCCCATCGAGGTCGACGACGACTCGTTTCACGAAAAGGCGCTCGGGGCCGAGCTGAACCCAGTCGAATCCCAGCTCCCGCAGAGCCTTCTCGGCATCCGCCGGGTCGGTCAGTTGGTGCACGCTGACCCGTCTCCTTGCCGGTTCTCCCCCCGCTTCGGAGGGCAGATCTCGCTTTGCCGAATTTCGATAGGCGGGGTCCGACATGGTAGCTAGGCTAGGTGGGAGGTCTGGAGTTTGTCAAAGAGGTCCTGGCCATGAAACTTGAAGAAGTGGGCGACGACATCTACGCATGCGTTTCCGAGCGGACTGCTTCCGGGCATTCGAGCTCGGGGCTAATCGACACCGGCGGAGGCCTCGTGGTCGACACCCAATTCGACCTCGCGCACGCGCAGAGGATGCTTCAACTCTTCGGGCAGGTGTGGCGAACGCCACCTCGCCGCATCGTAAACACTCACCAACACCCCGCACATACGTGGGGAAACCAACTCTTTCCGAACGCCGAGATACTCGCGCATCGCCTTGCGCCAGGCCTTCGCGGGGAGCGCCCCGAAGAGATGCAGCGCCTCCGGGATGCCATCGACTCGCCTCACCCCGGCATCGCAGCCCGCGCGAGAGCGCTCGAAGAATTCGACTTTCACGGGATCGCGCCGAAGTCGGCCTCGATATTTTTCGACCAGCGACTCGTGCTGCGGCTCGACGGGACCGAGGTCCATTTCATTCACGCCGGGCCTTGCCATAGCCAGGGGGACACCCTCGTGCATCTACCGGCCGAGAGCGTGCTGTTCACTGGAGATGTCGTGTGCAGAGACCTAACACCTCTCGTAACCGGAAGTTTCGAGAACTGGATTTCTTGGCTCGATCGGATTGTCGAGCTCGGTCCGGAAGTGGTCGTTCCCGGACACGGTCCCGTCTGTGGCATCGAAGGGGTGATGGATGCCAAGGCCTATCTCAGCTACGTGTGGCTCGAGTCGAAGCGGCACTTTGAGGCGGGGCGTACCGCGATGGAAGCGGCGAGGCGATTCGAGCTCGGGGCTTTCGCAGCTTGGGCCGAGCCTGAACGGCTTTTTTTCAACGTGGAGCACGCATTTCGAGAGTTGGGGGGAGGCAAGGCGACAACCGATGCTTCGGCCTCGCTCCAAGAGCCGTGGGAACTCGCGCAATTTTGGCAGTCACTTCGATGAACCCGGTAAAATTCTAGGGGAAGTTGACGGAGACGGAATCAAAGGAGTGAACATGGAACACAATGCACGATCCTTCTGGGGCGTCGTAGTACTCGCGTTAGCGATGTCGACCGCGGCCTTGTCCGCCGACGAGCGACCCAACATCGTGATCATTCTGGCGGATGACATGGGCTACTCGGACATGGGCTCGTTCGGTAGTGAGATCCAAACACCGAACCTCGACGCCCTGGCACAAGAAGGCGTGCGCTTTACTCAGTTCTACACGCACGCGAGCTGTTCTCCGACACGCTCGATGCTGCTCTCTGGGACGGATACACATGTCAATGGACTCGGCAACATGGACGAGTGGACCGCGCCCAACCAAGTAGGGGTGGCGGGCTACGAAGGCTACCTTAACGACGCCGTCGTGACGCTGCCACAGCTTCTTAAAGATTCGGGATACCACACCTACATGACGGGTAAGTGGCACATGGGTAAAGCGCCCGACAAGATTCCCCGCGCCCGCGGCTTCGAGCGCGATTTCAGTCTTCTCGACGGCGGCGGCAACTACTGGGACATGAAGAACGTGACCGCCCTCTCGCCTCGATTGGTGTTTACCGAAGACGGATTCTACCTGAGCAAGCTTCCCGAGGACTACTACGCCACCAAGACCTACACCGACAAGATGATTGGGTTCATCGAGGCGAACCGCGGCGACGACCAACCGTTCTTCGCCTACGTGGCGCATCAGGCACCCCACGACCCCTACCATTTGCCGCGGGAGTGGCGTCGCCGGCACGTCGGGGAGTACGACAAGGGGTGGGACGCGGTGCGACGCGAGCGTCTTCAACGACAGATCGAGCTCGGCATCGTGGCCAAGGACACCGAGCTTGCCGAGCGCATGTGGTTCGTTCCCGACCCCACCGTCCTCGCGCCGGCACCTCGTGCATTACTCGGCATGAAAATGGAGCTTTATGCGGGGATGATGGAGAACCTCGACCATCACGTCGGGCGGCTCATCGACTACCTGAAGTCGATCGACGAGTACGAGAACACGATCTTCATCGTTTTCGGTGACAACGGCGCCGAGGGGGCAGATCTCTTCGAGATGATCGCGGGCACACCGGGCACTTTGAACTCTCTCTCCGCCGCGATCAACTGGTCCCAAACGCACCCCAAGGCCTGGGGCGACCCGGGCTCGTTCGTCGGCTACGGGCCCATGTGGGCTCAGGTATCGATGACGCCTTTCAGCCAGTACAAGGGTTGGCTCGCCGAAGGAGGGATTCGTAACGCCCTTATCGTGAGCGGGCCGGTGACAAAACGCCCCGCGGGGAGTATTCACCAAGCCGTCATGCACGTCGGCGACATCATGCCCACGCTGCTCGAGATCGCGGGTGCCGAGTATCCCGAGACGCACAATGGACGCCGGACGCCGCCCCTAATCGGCACGTCATGGAATCGGCTGCTCGCCGGAGATGTCGATTCGGTTCGGAACGACGAGGACTATCTGGCCTGGGAGCTCTTCGGAAACCGTGCCGTGCGTCAGGGAAATTGGAAGCTGCGGTGGCAGTGGAAGCCGTACGGAAAGGGCGATTGGGAGCTTTTTGACTTGGCTTCCGACCCCGGCGAGCGCAAGGACCTGGCCTCGGAGCGGCCGGAGCAAGCGGCCGCCTTGCTCGAGAGCTGGGACGACTACGTCCGCGCGAACAACGTGATCCTTCCGAGCCGCTCCGTCTATGAGGGCTTGGAAGACCAGATGTCGCAGCGCTTCCCGAATGATCCAGGATATCCGCCGCTCATCTACAAGCGGCAGTTCGTGCCGCCCTCCGACATGGTGAAGGAGCCGAAGAAATGAACCCAGTCCGAAGCATGCGATTAATTTTGGCGGTGGCGATCGCGTTCGTGGCGGTCGGGGCGACGCCTTCCTCCGCCCAAGTGCCGCCGCGCTTTTATTGGAAGAGCCTCATCGGCGGGCACGCGGTGCCGGTCATCGGCATGTCGATGGGCGGCAACGCAAACCCCATCGACCCAGCGCATACCGTGGTCCCGGAAGCGAGCTTCGAGGCCACCGTGGCCCTCGCCGGCTACGCCCATATCTTTACCCTTTTTGATCGGTCCGCCATGGCGGCGGTGCTCGTTCCCATGGGGCGACTCTCGGGTGACGGGTCGATCTTCGGCCGCACGTTCGGCGAAGACGCCAGCGGCTTCGGCGATCCGCTGTTCGAGATCGACCTCAACCTCATCGGCCCCGAGCCCATCCGGAACATCCCCGATCTCATCCGCTACGAACCTGGCTTCTCCCTCGATGTTCTCGCCGACCTGGCTTTTCCTATCGGCGAGTACGACAGCGAAGAACCGCTGAACCTCGGCCAGAACCGTTGGTATGGCCGCGTCGGCGCCCCCATCGTATGGCAGCTCGGACCGTGGATCCCCGGCCGCCGGACCACCGTAGAGTTGCTACCCTCGGTGTGGCTTTTCGGCGACAACGATGACTTCGTGGGTCGCAACCTCTCCACCGATCCTATGTTTCAGCTCGACGCTCACTTGACGCGTGATTTGGTCGAGCAGTTCTGGGCTTCGTTCGATGTGACCTGGGTGACCGGCGGCCAAGCCAGCCTCGATGGCGTCACGGGTGAGAAGATCGACAACCTCGGGGTCGGTCTCACGCTCGGTTACCAGCTCAATGACAACCTGCAGGTCACTGCAGGCTACATGGCCACGGTGAACGACGGTGAGCCCACTGACTTGCGCATGGACCGGTTCCGAGTCTCGCTGGTCTTCGGCTGGCACCCGCTCGTCGAAGGCATGAAGCGGCTCGAGTGAGCCGTGACGGCATGAGGCGCACACTCGTGCTGGTCCCGCTGCTCATTGGAAGTATCGCGCAGGCCCAAGATCAGGAGGACTCGGCACAGTTCTGGGGAACCGCGGTTTTTGGCTTCCCCAAGGGTGACCGCCTCCTTGCCGAGATCCGCACCCAGGCGAAGACACAATACTCGGGGGCTGAGACGTGGCGAGACCTTGAGGTAACTCCGGTCGTCGAGTACTACCCGAATCGATGGCTAGATGTCGTCGGCGAAGCGACCTTCGGCTGGACCCGACAGACGAGCGACGTGAGCACGGTCGAGCTCACGCCGAGACTCGGTGCGCGGTTTCATTTCCTGAGCAACGTCAGGACGATGCTCGATCGGAATCCTCTTGGCCGGGTCGCTGTCTCCGACCTCGTCCGCTTCGAGCAACGGAATTTCTGGTACTCCGACGGAAGCGCGAGCCACGAGACGCGGCTTCGCAATCGGGTCGGGCTCAAGGTCGCGCTCAACCACGCCGAGCTAAGCCGCGATGGCACGCTCTACTGGATCGCCGATTTCGAGTTCTTTGTGCCGCTGTCGGGTGACGTGCCGGAACGCTTCGCGAGTAAGCGGCGCACGCGGGCGGGCCTCGGCTATCGCCGGAATAATCGCTGGCGGTTCGAGGCTCTCTATATTCGTGACACGGCGCGGGACACGACCGACGAGGAGTTCGACACCGCCGCCAACATTGTAAACGCGAGGATCAAGATTCTCTTTTAGGAGGCTCAGATGTATCGAAAACTGTCTAAGAATCGCCAGAAAAGAAGAGAGCAGGCCCCGAAGCTCACGACACACCAGCTTCGAGGATACCAAGTTCCAGTACTGGTCGCGTCGCTGGCACTCTCCTCCCTCGCCTTCGGCCAGCAAAAAGAAGAATTCGCTCAGGCCCAGAAAGAAAACGGCGCCGCTCTCAAGCAGTACACGTGGAAATCACGCACCGAGATGAAAATGAAGGGTGAATCGAAAAGCGTGAAGCTCGAGCAGGTACGCTACGACCTAGACGGCAAGCAACAGAAAACGGCTATCGGCGAGCCGCAGAAGCAACAGGCACAACAGGGGGGCGGTGGTCGGCGTGGAGGAAGAATGAAAGCGAAGATGATCGAGAAGAAAAAAAAGGAGTTCGCCGAGCTCATGAAGACTCTTGGCCAGCTCGTTGCCTCCTACGCGCACCTGCCTCCAGACAAAATGCAAGCCTTCGCCCAAAACGCAACGATGGGACCCACTGAAGACGGTGGCGTAATGATCCAGGGCCTAAACGTCTTGCATCCAGGGGACACGATGAGGGTATGGATCGATCCCGCGAGCTACATGATGCGGCGCGTCGAGATCAACACGGCCTACGATAAGAACCCGGTGCACTTCGCAGGGGAGTTTCGCCCCGTCTCGGACGGACCGACCTATCCGGCACGGCTTGTGCTCGAGTATCCGGATGAGGAGGTCGAGCTCGTGATCGAGAACTACGATTACCAGAAAGTCGGGATGTAGTCATGAAGACATATCGCTTCTCACCGATCCTCGCTTCGCTTCTTTTCGCCAGCGGCGCCCTCGCGCAGGAATCTCCACCGATCCATCCGAAAGTCGGAGGACTATTGAAGGCGGCAGATGTGTGGATGATTCAGACTGGAGACGGCGCGGGCTTCTCGCTCGAATCGCTCTTTGAGTTGCGGGTTATCGGAAAGATGAGAGGGAAGGACTTTAATGGCGACCGTACGATCGAGTCGAGTGTCCTTGGCTTTGTAGACCTCACCCATGCCACCCGCACCGAGAGGTGCGAGGATTTCATAGGGACCCAGCTTAGTGCCGGGAGTTAATGACATGGCCAACCCTTTGAGCGTGAAAATAGCGCTCTACAGGCAAAAAATTCAACGGGGGCCGTCGGTCGCTCCCGGGAAGCCGTCAGCTCCTTACTTATGATCCCGGGCCAATGCCTTCCCCCGCTGGCTCGAGGATGCTATTCTTCAGCTTCTTGAGCAGGGGAGAACGCAGCCACGGAGCGAAAATCCACCGGCATCGGAGGGCCACCCGCGATCAAAATCCCATCCCCTACTACGGCAAGCGTCGCTCGTCCGAGCTCTGGGACATGATAGTTCAGGGACGCACGGAAGAATTCCTCCGGGCAGGTCGTTCTAGCGGAGGACGCAATGGTGATCGACATCGCGTAAGGAGTGGATCATGAGGAAAGAAAGACTATTGCCGATAGTGGTAGGTCTCTTACTCGCAGCCGCTTCGACGGCGCAGGACAGGTCGAAATACTACACGAACCAGCATCCGGAGGAGTTCCTGCCGCTGGACTGGATTGCATTCTACGACGAGATCGATGCGAGCACGGCGGCGACCCGCAAGGAGTTTCCACATCACCTGGACTTGGCCTTCGGCAACGATCCCAAGCAGAAGCTGGATCTTTATCTTCCCAAGGAAAAGGCGGAGGGCGCTCCCACGTTCTTGTTCCTGCACGGGGGCGGTATGCGCGAAGGGGACCGCGCCCATTACGGATACATCGCACGGCCATTTGCCGCCAACGGCATCATCACGGCCGTAGCTAGCTACCGGCTCGCCAGCAACGGATTCCAATATCCAGCGCAACCCGAAGATGCCGCCGCCGCGGTAGCCTGGATTCATAAGCATGTCGAGGAGTACGGAGGCGATCCGCAGCGCATCTACGTGGGGGGCCATTCGGCGGGCGCGCTTCTCGCCGCCTACCTTGGCGTGCAAGGCGCCTGGCGACAGAAAAAGGGAATACCAGACGGAGTGCTCAAGGGCATCGCACCGGTCAGCGCTCCCTACGACGGCGAAGATGCAGAGACGGAAGCGGAGATAGCGACGGCGCGTGTCGTTCGCCGGGCGGGGGAGGTCGATGCGTCCGTCCCAGATCCCGACAAACCCCCGCCCCGCGCGGTAGTGGCCGTCGGTTCCGTGGAAGCGTACGTAGACTCATCTCGGGAATTCGCCGACAAGTTGAGGGCCAAGGGCGTGGAGGCGGAGTTCCTCGTTTTAGAGGGCGAGGATCACGCCCAGACAGCACTATCCCTAGGCGATGAAGACAGCGAGCTCTTTCGCGCCGTGCTGAAGATGATTCAGATTCAGACTCCATGACCGACTCGCGGCCGTGGTGCGAAGAATCCCCAACCTGCGCTGGTGGATCGTAGCCCTTCTTTTCCTGGCCACGGCCATCAGCTACATCGAATCGCTAGACCCTTGCGTCGTCGCGCCGACGTTGCGGGACGAGCTAATAGGGATCTCCAACTGCGGCTAAGCCCGCATCCTCTCCAGCTTTCTCCTGGCCTACGCGGTCATGAAGGGGTAGTCTCTGTAACTTGGTACCGGGGGGGCGGCATTTCTAGAAGTACCTAAGCGGCGGTACCGGATTGGCGGGCGGCTGGCGGATGACGCTCGGTTACTCTACTGAATCCCCAACCTGCGCTGGTGGATCGTAGCCCTTCTTTTCCTGGCCACGGCCATCAGCTACATCGAATCGTACCCTTGCGTCGTCCCGTCGAGCGGATCTCCAACGGCGATTTGAGCCATTTATCGTAAGGCCCAGCGGGGTAATGTTACTCTACTTCGTATCCCGTCCGGACGGCGATTTGAGCCATTTATCGCCCAGCGGGGTAATGCAACTTGAACGAGATCCAGAAAAACCCTAGAACAAAGGAAAGTGCCCAACCAACCGCCCATCCTCCGAATATCACGGTCGACGACATGCCAATCGCTACCACAACACCCACCAATCCAAGGAGAACCAAATATATGACCGGCTCACCATAACGGTAGTGAAAGGGCCTCCTACGCAACCAACGATTGTTGATGCCTTCCCCTTTGGTCAAGCCGCCTAGCTGCCCGGCCGTTGTCCACCGGAAATCGATTTCTGAGATGTCCACAATCTCAGCCCGAACCTTCTCCTCATCTCCAGTCGAATACGGAGCCGCTACCAACGTCTCCAGCAACACCTTCGTACCAGGGTTGAACAGATCCCACCGAATTTCGACTCTGTGGGGGCTCTCCACGTTCTTGCTGTCGAAGATGCTCTTGTAGTGAAGAGTCACTGTAGAATCGCTCTTCGTGATCTTGGCTCCGAGAACACGCCCCGGGGCATCCCAGGTCAGTGGGGTAACGATCTCATCCCCCTTCAAAGGTTTTTGCCCCGCGTTCTCGATTACGAACGCAAACTTCGTGAGATCCTGGATCGTCGCCTGTTTGAACTGGATCGAGACCTCGTCAGTTAAATCCTCAGCCACCGCCATCATGGAGGTTGGGCGGAGTGCGCACCAAACAAGGCGGCGCTCCTTCCTGAAGAAGGTTAGGTAGATGGTAGCAAGAGCAGCAAGAGCAAGAACGCCAGTGCCAAAACCTACAAGAAATTGCATCCAAACCCCTACTCAGTCAATTGCACCTAATGCTACTACCTTTTCTTCTTCTGGGCACGGGCCTTTGCTTCGCGGGCGGTCTTGGCGGCGTGTTGCTTTTCTGTAAGAAGTTGTAGGTTGGGAACCCTATCTGATCCACCGTCTTCAAGCGGGACTTTGTGGTCTACTTCCTTTCCTTTCGGAATCTTCGTCAAACCCTTCTTCTCCAGAAATCGCTCTACAACCTTTGGATCACGCTTGTTCGGCATGATGACTCCCTTCGTTTCTAAGGCTACCCCCCTGCCGGGCTTCGCGCAAGAAGACCCGGTACCTGAGAATCGCCGGAACCTCCCGCGTAGCATGGCGCGAGTCCAAGATCGGGAACGCCCGGTAACGTACCAGATCGCCGGGGCGCTGCCGGCGGGTGCTCCCTGACCTAAGGTCAGGGTCAGGCTGTGTTACAGGGGTTTCGATTTCGTGAAAAAAGGACCCAGCCGCCCCGGGGCGGACACACCATGTGAACCGGGAACCCCCTGGGCAAAGCTAGGCCGCTGAAACGGACCCGAGCGTCGAGAACTGGCGGTCCCTGCCGCCGCCTCTAGCTCGGAAATGATTCCGTGTCGGCATTCCAACTATTAGACCCTAGTCGGCCGAAAAAAACGGTGATTTCTACGTTGGGGTTTACCTCACATTCTGTTAGGGGGAATTCCCTACGATCACTCCTCGCGTGGGTCGACGCGCAGTCGTCGGAGGCAGCGTGACGATCCCCAAGGTTCCTAAATCCAGGAACCCCTGCACCGCCGCACCCGCCCATCGAGGCGGAATTACATGATTACATCCTCGCCCGCGCCGCCCGGCGCAAGTGGCGGAGGTTCGGGTAGGGGGTCCCCGGGCCGCGGCGTCGTCAATGCTAACCTCTGGTAAAGTATCGGACCAATTGGTCCTATTCTTTTCGGGCTGTCCTACCGTCGTAGGGGCGCCCCTCGCTGCGAGCAAACCCCCATTTCGATCGCGCAAATTTGCGCGATCGAAATCATTCGGCAAATTTGCCTCTTGATTTTCGGTTGTTCCGATCGCGGGTAGGGGTTCGCGTCCCGCGCTGCGAGCTTCAAAACCCCCCCGCTTAGCACATTCGAAGCATAACATCAAGCAAAAGTAGCCTCTGTAACTCGCTGTGTTATAATAGGTTACTAAGTTTCTTCAAAAGTCAAGAACACTTGACTTTTTAGTGTTTTTGTAGTATAATGCCTGCGAACAAAAAATCAATCCTTAGTTTCCTTTCTTGGTGATACTGCCGGCGGGGCTACGTAGCCCCGCCGCGCGTCATTGTTTCACCTCGAAAGTCGAAGCGTTATCAAGAAAGGTCCCAGAATATGAGAACCACCAAAAAACCGGAGATCCTCCGATGTTACAGGTAGTGATCCCGAGCCCTAACCTCCCTATCCCTCACTTCCCGCCGATGCCGATGCCGTTCCGCCGGCCGCCCCGCAAGGATCCGCGTCCGTATATACCCCCGCTGCCCGATGGGGGGCGGGGTGATTTCGTCCCCGTCCCGCAGGTTGAGCCGCGGAATTCGGAGGCGGAACCCCAAGCGGCTGCGGAGCTACTCGATCTCGAAGTCAGGCGCACATCCGAGCGCGATAGAAAGCGGCGCTATCGCATGCAGCGCCGCCTCGCTACGGGCACCGACCGCCCTCCCCTGACGCCCATACAGGCCCAGCGGGCTCGGATGTCCACGTTCGAGTGGACCCGGAAGAACCCCGAAAAAAAAGCGGCTCAGAACAGGCTAGCGGCTCGCCGACTGGCGGAGACGTACGAGGGGCATCCTATCCGGCTAATTGAAGGCTTCCCCACATCGAGGGAAGTTGAAGGGCCTCCAGTTGAGCCTTTAACCAGATTCGAGCGGGATAATTTGATGGCTAAATTTTTCCCATCTTGTAATCCGCAAACTGGCCGGATTACAAACCATTTACAAGAATCATTCACTCTTAAACACTGACACGAGGGGGTTTACTGTACTATGAAGGCATCTTGTAATCTTGTAACCTGTAATGTGGCTTCCTATAGGGTAAGGGCAAGATACGGTCCCATCCCGTCCCACCACCCCCAAACGGGACCGTATCTGGGATTAGTAGTCTATATAGTTATTACAAGATTACAAAATTACAAGATACTATAACTAACAGATAACAACGGATTTACCTCGTAAACATCTTGTAAATGAGGATATTACATGAATACAAGATCAACCCCCTCGCTAGCGCGGAGGACACAAACGAAAGGAAAAAAAATGAGAAAAACCGAACGACAGGCCCGGAGGTCAGACATGGCTCGCCGGCGGCCCGATGTTGAAACTGAATCCCGCATCACAACACCAGACGACGACGCCCCGGCCCCCTCGTGGGTCAGGTCAGCTCCCGGCGGCACAGCCGGATGGGCTAGCGCGGCCGGCCTCGTGGGCAAGGTCGCTATTACGATGCCCGAGGGGGCCGGATATTTTTTGCCATTTTACTCGAAAGTTTTGATCGTCAATATGCAGCAAGCAAAAATTTCGTATTTGGTCGACAGCGTTTCGTGCTATCACGCGATGAATGGATTTTTCTTCGAGCCCGACGTCGAAAGCCTCGTGGAAGTTTTGGATGTTGCACAAGAAAACTTTAGAAAGAAAATTGCCCATCTAAATCTTATTGAAGATCAGCCGATAGAAACCGCGCTCGGCAAGCTGGCGAAATTTCCAATTTTAAAACTTGCTTATGATCGCATCTCGGCCGTCGTTGAATTCCAACATATTGAGAAAGGATCACACTAATGCTCGACTTGTTTCGAAGTAATGCACCCCGAAGTTTGTTAACGGCACTCCGGCCGGAAGAAAGTTTTCGCGCCGCGGCAACCGCTGATCTAATCCCAGTTAATGAGGATCTTTTGGAACTCCTCGAACTCGATGCTACAGACAATTCCGCCTTCCAAATTATTGCACGGGAAGAACGCGATACATTTTTCGCAAACAGCGGCGAGTGGCTCGAAATTCACGACGTCGAGCCCGGCCTCGAAGGGCGCCCCCGACTCGCAGCAACCCGGGAGCGCATGCGATCGTTGGGCGAGAAATCCAAAACGATCTTAAATTGTGACGCCGATTTGAACGGGCGTTTCCCTAATTATTTAATCGAAATTAAAAACCGCCGCGCAATGATTTCTGACGAACTCAAACGGCGCTATGATCTCGACAATTATCCCCAGCAACTTGTGGATGCTTTTGATGCTCGCGACAAGCTCACCGAAGCTCTCGAACAATTGAGACACGAGCAGGTCGTTCTATACAAAAATAATCGGTTTGATAACGATTTCAAAGATCGCCTGCTAAAATTACAAAACCAACAACTAGATGCTCAAAACGCCCAGCGTAAACTTGCGAGGACTTTCGATGTCTACGGCAACCCCCAACGGCGGTGGACAACCCCCGAGGAATGGGCGCCGTTCCGCGAGCGGCGGCTACTGCGCGACGAAACTTTGCGCATAGAAAAACAGCGGGTAGAACTCTCGCCGAATTTGGAGGCGCAAGCTGTTTTATTGGGAACAAACAAAATCGAAAAACCGCCGAGGCCGTACCCGAAAGCGGAAACGAAACCCCCCGAGCCCTCGGCACCGCCGACTACTTTAGACGGAGGCTTGCTGAGAAAATAATAATGGATAACGTTAGAATAGAATACCCCCCGGAAACGGCGGAAACGGCGCCCCTAGTTTGCACGAGAATTGCGGACGCGGTTAAACTAAAAGTTGAGCATGCGCAACTGGCGAAGTGGCTCACGGATCTTGCAGAGCCCCACGTGAAAAAGCATCTCCCCGCGTGGAGGGTCGAAGTTGCAGAGTCGATCACGTCTAAGCAACTCAAAAGAGAATGCCGCGCGTTGACTCTCGGTGGCCCGAAAATCATTAAGTTATCGATGTCGGCCCTCGGCAAGTTAACCCGCGAGCAAGTCGAAAACATAATCATGCACGAGATCGCGCACGGGCTCACACATGACGCGGGACGAGCTACTCGCTTCCATCACGGCCCTGCGTGGCAAGATGCCGCGAAGAATCTGGGGGTGAAGTTTGATACCCGCGATCTTGTTTTTTCGGATTCTCTTAATATGGGGTTGAAGTAGAATTTCAAAGAGACTCACCGCTGCGAGCACTTTGTGATCCAGAAGGATTACAAGACTGAAGCCCAGGTTTAGGCACCGTGTGGTGCTAGCGTCACCGCCCATCCCAAGTTGGCGGAAATAAAAGTCGCGCCCGATAAAGTTAATGTGCTTAAGGTGTTGTTCACTTCATTCGCCTATCAATGGTCGGGTCGAACCGCCCGATAGGAAAGAGGTGATCAACTGGTCCGAGGTCCGAGGTGAGAACCCTTGGTTAGGTAAACTTGGTGATAGGGCGCACCGCTTGCCCAAGAGCTGCCAGCGGTGCATAACCCGTGATTTCGAGGGGGCGTAAACCCCCTCGAAACATTTTAACAAAACATTCTCCCCCCCTCCCCAAGGGATAAGGCTCACCCGCGACGGGTGAGCCTTAACTTTGGGGCGCGGCGCTCGGCTTGAGCCACGCCCTCGATCAACTGTATTTAGCCACAGCGAGGGCGTGTGCCCGCCAGCGTTTGCAGCGTCGAGCCTGCGGGTGTCTGTGCGCTTGAAAGGGATAGGCACGCCAAGAATTTAAGAACGATTTTAGAAACGCCGGGGGCTCTCTTCCACCCCGGCTAGGGCACACTCCGATTGCCTCGGAGTTGTGCCCGAGGGGATTGGGTGGGTTGGGAACGGGATCACCGTCGGCCCTCTCCGCGGGGACGCGCTCCCTCCCCCCCGGCCCCTCATCGGACTGCGAGAACGGCGACACTTGACGTTAGTGTTAGCTCGAAGCGAAAAAGAAAAAAAGATATTTAGTAATACGGTTGCCCTCAACTCGAAGCGGTAGGGACTCGAAAACCACGGAGGGGGGTGGGTGTCTACGCGAGCCCGGCCAGTTTTACACTTTGCCGCCACTTTTTTCGAGATATATCAGTAAAAATAATGGTGTCGCGATTTTTCAATCGCGCAAAACCCCCGAAAATCAGGGGAGATAGGAGCGAAAACGAATGATTTCCAAGGAAAAGGCATTAGAAAGCGCCCTCTGTCATCACGACAGTCCCGAGCACCGGCTGATGGCCTGCTGGCAGTGTAAAACCGGATACGGAAATCGAAAACCGGAAGCCAAGTGCCGATCCGCGTTGGTTTTCGGGGGGACCTTCATAACGCCCGAAGGCGAGATGCCGATCTGCTTCGAGTGTAACAAAGTCGAAGAAAAACGGCGAGAGATGGCAGAGCAAGAGCGATATGGCAAAAAATAAAGTCGGACGCCCTCGCAAGGGCAGCAAGGTCGATTTCGAGGCGGTGAGGGATCTCGCGATCCGCGGCGTCGAGCACGCCGATATCGTCGAGCACCTCGGGATCCATGAGCTTGTGCAAGTACAAGAGGCTAGCGTCAAGGTTCGAGAGACTGTGCGAGCCGGCCACGCGCAATTCCGGATCGCTATACAAAAGAAGCTCTATTCGGAGGGGGTTCTCGAAGGCAAAATTTCCAGCCTAAGAACGCTTGCGGAGAATTGGCTCGACAGATATGGGGACGCCGCCCCGAAAATTGACGAGGCAGGGATCGTCGAGGAGATCGCCTCCATCATGCAGGCCAACGCCGCGCTTCACAAAAAACACCACGCCGAAGAACCTTGCCACCTTGCCGGCTGCGGGACTTGCCGAGAACTACATGGGAACTAGAAAAAACAAACCAAGCAAAACCTCGCAGCCTCGTCCGCGAGGAACTGTGGTCAGCCGAGTATCCGAAGCCCTCGGCGCTTTTTTCGGCGGCGATCTCGCGGATATAACGATCACCCTCGCGGACGGCTCGCAGATCAAAGTTACGGCGGCGGAGGTAATCCAGCGCGATCAACGTCGAGAACAATTCGAGATCGAGATCGACGAGCCCTTGCGGCTGCGGCTACTCGAAGCCCGCCGTCAGCACTTCCGAAAACACCACCCCGAAGTTTTAGGATTATCTCGCGGCGAGCCGGTTGACTCTGTGTTCGTCGGCACCTTGCAAGAATTTTTCCAGCGGCGACGCCGCCGCTAATAACGAAAGGAAACAAAAAAACAATGGCAGATTATGACGGCACAGAATTAGAAAAGCTAGCAGAGAAGACGTCGCCCGACGAACTCGGCGACTTGATACTACGCCTCGAAGCGCGGGTCAGCTTAATTCAATTTCGGGTTAACGATCTGGAGCAAAGCGCTTACAAATCACAAGAACAGATTCGAGCACTCGAAACGCGCAACGCGGAACTCGAAGCCCGTGCGGAGGTTCTATGAAGCTCAAGAAAAAACCTCGCCAGCTAGGTCGGTATGGGCGCGGCTGGGCTTGGGTTACGAAGAAGAAAAGGAAAAATGGAAGGCACCGGATCCGTGACATACGGCGGGCTCCCGGCGGGCTGGATCTCGATTCTATGGGGTTGATCTGAAACAATCACGACGTTAAAAGGAGGTGATCTTATGAAAGCCGCAATTTATGCACGAAAATCCACAGCTCAGAACGTATCTGAAGATGCCAAGTCCGTCACGCGGCAGATCTCAAGGGGCAAGAAATTCATCGAATCAAAGGGCTGGAACCATGCCGGTGACTACGTTGATGATGCCACGAGCGGCGGATCGTTGGATCGTGAGGGTCTAAACAACCTATTTCGGGATGCAACAGCGGGCAGGTTTGATGCGGTCGTGTTCTATGACCTAGACCGCTTCTCCCGTGCCGATGCTATCGACACCCTAGTTAAGCTTCGGGATTTAACAAAACTTGTAGATGTTTGGGAGTATGGGAACGGCCAACAACTGACGGTTGGTGATCTCCAGAGCATTATGATTCACTTCGTGGCATTCAGCAATCAACAACAGCGAAAATCCGCTAGCAAAGACACCCGGGAGAAGATGCAGACAGCAGCCAGCGAGGGTCTTGTTACTGGTAACAAGATCTACGGTTTTGACAATATTGGGCCAAGGGGAAAACGGCAGCGGGTGCCGAATGAGAAACAAGCCGTTATCGTCCGGGAGATCTTTGACCGCTACTCGCAACGCGAAGGACTAAAGGCAATCGCACATATTTTGAATGATCGGGGTATCCCCTCCCCTAATCAGAGACAGAGCGGTTGGTCTCCCAGCACTGTCCGCTGCATTCTCAAAAACAGGATCTACCGGGGTGAAGTTATCTATGGACGTTCCCGCCGATGTGACGAGCAGGATTTACCAGAGCATCTTCAGGGACTCCGAAAAGAACCGCGTGTCTGTGTTGATGAATCAAATTGGATCATTACGAACATGGATCCGCTGGTTGATCCCAAGACATTCGATCTTTGTGCCGCACGTTTTGAATCTCGTAAGCAGAAAAGCGGCCAGCGGAGAGCAGCCCGAAACGTGAGACACCTACTGAGCGGGTTACTAACTTGCCCCTGTGGCGCTTCATTGGAAGCCGTCAAGAGTGGGCAGCGGAAGCAATCGTATTACGTTTGTAGTCGGAGACGCCGAAAGGGCGCTGCGATGTGCTCGAACACGATCCGGCTGGAAGTAGAGAAGACAGACGCGATCATTCTCGATGAACTAGAAAACAGTGTGCTTAGTCCTAAGTTTGTATCACGGATCTTGAATGAAGCCCTCTCAGACGGGGAACCCGCTACCCAGCTGGAGGTGGAGCGGGAGCGGCTCGTTTCGGAAATCGGGAATCTGACGAAGGCTGTTGCCATCGGAGGCGGCGATATCCCGGAGCTAGTAGCAGCCCTTCGGGAGAGAACGAAGGCACTAACCGCCGTTGAGGCGAAACTAGCAGCCCGGACAGAGAGACCGGATCGGAAGCAACTCCGGGAAGCCGTCGAGCAGAGGTGTTCGGAGTGGCGGGAGGTTCTCCGCTCGAACGTAGAAGCGGGAAGGGCGCTCCTAAAGTCCCTTGTGGGGCCGCTGGAGGTTCATACACCGCCACCGAAGGAGCTAGCCGACAAATATGCTTCCTGGTCGGCTGATGTGAAGCCGGAAGGGGTAGCCCTCGAAGTGAGTACTTCAGTTGGTACCGGGGGCGGGGATCGAACCCGCACGAGGTTTCCCCCAGGGGATTTTAAGTCCCCCGCGTCTGCCATTCCGCCACCCCGGCAAGAATGTAGTCAATAATGGAAGGCATTGTGCCACAGGCCAGGCCGGCAGCACATCGAGACGAGCCCGTTATCAACGACTATCGACGATGTGAGCTCGGGAGATGTTCGCTATCGAGGTGGTTCCCGCCTGGCGCATGATGCTCTCGAGCTCGCGGCGCAAGATTTCCAGAACCGCTTCCACCCCCTCCTGACCGAAGGCGCTGAGGCCCCAGAGATAGGGCCTTCCGATGGCAACGGCGTTCGCTCCGAGCGCCAAGGCCTTGAAGATGTCCGTACCTCGGCGGAAGCCGCCATCGACAATAACCGGAATCCGTCCGGACACCGCCTCGACAACCTCGGGTAGACACTCGATGGTCGACCGGTCGCTGGGTTCTTTGCGACCGCCGTGGTTCGACACGATGATGCCATCCACGCCGTGCTCGACCGATAGCTCGGCGTCCTCACGAGTCACGATCCCCTTGAGGAAGAGCTTCATCGTCGTCGTGTCTTTGAGCCGCTTGATGTAGTCCCAGTCCATGTCTGACGGGATCTCGTCTATTACCCCAGAGACGTCGATACCGTCGAACATAGGCCTCCTCTTCACGATGCCAACCCACGAGCTCCAGTCGTGACACGTTTCGCAATTGCGGTCGTCTCGCTTGGCGAACCGCTGAGCGGTTTCACGGTTTTCGGCCCCTTGGCCATCGATGGTCAGGGCGACGGCCGGACAACCTGCCGCCTCTGCCCTTTTTACGAGCCGTCGGGCGATGCTCCACTCGTCGGTCGGATAGAGCTGAAACCAAACGGGGGCGCCGGTCGCTTCCGTGACGTCTTCGACCGAGGATGTGGCGACCGTCGAGAAAACCTGAAGATGTTTCTTCACGCGGGCGGCTCGGGCCACGGCTAGCTCTCCCTCAGGATGAAACGCTTTTTGGCTGGACGTGGGTGCCAAGATGATCGGCGTCTCCCACCGGACTCCCAGGAGCTCGACCGACATGTCGATCCGGCTCACGTCGATGAGGCGTCGCACTCTGAGCTGAAACTTCTGGAAGCCTTCGCGGTTTGCGCGAAGCGTCCCATCGTCGTCTACACCAGTCGCGAGGTAACCGTAGTGGGCGGGGGGTAGGACTTTCTGGGCGACCTCGCGAAAGTCGAAGACGTTCAGGGCGTCTTTGGGTTGGGTAATTGCCCCACCGTCAGCGCCTAACTGAAGCCAGCCGGGAGCGCCATGGACGAGGAGAGGGCTCGCTGCCATGAAGCGCAAGAATTGGCGACGGTTCTCGAGTTGGTCGAAACGCTGCGACATCACACCCCTCGACAAAACTTTGGAAGACGATCTAGGCCGAGTCGACCGCCTTGGCGTCGGGGTCGCTGATGCGTATGGATACGTCGATATTGAAATTCTTTTCGCAGGAGCGACAGTAGTAGATCGAGCTCGATCGACCAACCGTATGCAGCTGTTCCCAATGGCAATTGGGGCAGATGAACACAAAATTCGCGCTGTAAAGCACAGTGCTCTTTGGCTTGCTCTTTTCCGACAATCGGTTGCCCCATTGGAACCGACGCTCAGAGGGGAAGGTTATGAGGGCTGGAGGCGGCGAGCGGATTCGAACCGCTGAATAAAGGTTTTGCAGACCTCTGCCTTAGCCACTTGGCTACGCCGCCTCAATTACAAATAAATAAGGCTGCCTGCCTTCCCGCTCGGCTCTTTTCAGCGCCATCCGAGCGGCACTTCTCAAGATTCATGGAGCGGGAAACGGGATTCGAACCCGCGACTTCAACCTTGGCAAGGTTGCACTCTACCACTGAGTTACTCCCGCCTGCCCTGACGATAATAGGAAACGGCAGGGGGGCTGTCAAACTGAGGGGTCGGGGGTTCAGGCCCCCCTCACCCTACCCTCTCCCCCAAGGGGGAGAGGGAATAACGGAGGGAAGCCAGCATTCATGGCCCTCACCCTACCCTCTCCCCAGAGGGGAGAGGGAAATGGAGCTACGTAGGGTTTGGGCAGCCTCCTCTGGGGGGGTGGGGTTGATATAGATGCCGGTCCCCCACTCGAACCCGGCTACTCTAGTGAGGATAGGCATGACCTCGATGTGCCAGTGATAGGACTGGTCCGATGCCTCGCGGAAAGGCGCGCTGTGGAGGATGAAGGTGTAGGGCGGATGGTCCAGCGCCTCATCGAGAGCTCCCAGAGTCGACTTGAGGGCTCCGGCTAGGCCGCCGAAATCGGTCATCCGCTGCGTCCTCGAAGCGGGCGGTGTGTCGCCGCGGTAGCAACCAGAATTCGAAAGAAAACCTAGAAGCGTATGGAGCCACGGCTACGAAGTGCTCATTCTTCAGAATGAGGCGCTCTCCATCGCGTTCTTCCTGCTGAGCGATGTCGCAATAAATGCAGCGTGACTGGCTGGAGAAATGCGCTAGAGCCCCCTCGACCTCTTCTCGAACCCGCGCCGGGACGATTGGCAGCGCGAGGAGCTGGGAGTGTCCGTGCGCGAGCGTCGCACCCGCCTCGGGACCGTGGTTCTTGAAGATCACGACGTGCCGAATCTGTGGATCCTTTGCGAGCGCACGGATTCGCGATTGATACACCCGCAAGACGTCTTCTATGGAATCTAGGGCGAGCGTTGCTAACGTCGCGCCGTGGTCTGGAGTCTCGACGATGACTTCGTGTACACCTACGCCGTGGAGCGCTTCGAGGTTCGCGACATCGCCCTCGCCGACGCTGCCAGTGGCTTCAAGCGCAGGAAACTTGTTCGGAAAGACACGGATCTTCCACGGGTCGCGGCTCTCGGGTGCAGTCAGCACCGCGGGAGGCGTCATCGCCTCGTTTCCCGGACAAAAGGGGCACGAATCAGAACGGCCGACGACCTTGGTGGTCCCTTTGGCGAAATCAGTAGGGCGGCCCGCTCGCTCTGGCGCGATGAGGACCCAGTTGCCGGCAATCGGATCTTTTCGAAACTCGGACAAGAATAACTCCTCGATTAGCTCTGTCCGTCGAAAGCGTCTTGGTAGATGCTGACTTCGGGCGCTCGATCGGCCGGGAACTCGATGCCCACCACGTCGAATCGAATGGGCGACTCGCTCCATCCCCGCCGGGCGGCGTAGGCCAGCGCTAGTCGAGTGAGCTTCTTTTGCTTTCGATAGTCGACCGCTTCTATCGGCGTGCCGAAGCGGTGTCCGCTGCGAGTCTTGACCTCGACGAAGACGAGTACCTTGCCGTCACGAGCAACGATGTCGATCTCACCCAACCGGCTACGCTCTCGTCTCGCCAGGATTCGGTAGTCCTTTTTTTTCAACGCCCGGACGGCGAGGTCTTCGCCCCGGCGACCGAGCGATAGGGAATCAGCCGGTCGACCGACCAGAAATGGCCGGAATTTATCCCACCACCCACGAAACCACTCGTTCACTTCCTGCGCCAGCGAGTACCGGCGGGTGTATCCTCGAGCACGATTCCCTGCGTGTCGAGCTCGTCACGGATCGCGTCCGATCGAGCAAAGTCACGCCGGGCCCTGGCCTCACGCCTCTCTGTGATCAGCTTCTCGACGTCGGCATCCAACATCACCGCCTCGGTCTGTCCGAAGACACCGAAGACGGTGTTCAGCCGCTCGACCGTCCCCGCAATCTCGCCGGCATCCTCCTTTGTAAGAGAAGACGAAGAAAGAGCCCGATTCGCCTCCCTCACTAGGTCGAAAAGTGCTCCGAGCGCCGCGGGCGTATTGAGATCATCATCCATGGCCTGCTCGAAAGCCTCGCGGCCGCGGCGGGTCATATCCTGGACGCTTTCTGAAAGAGAACCGTCCCCTTGAACCTCCCCGAGTCTCTCCAACAGATCGTCGACTCGGCGAATCGCCTGTTCCGCCTGTCGGATCCCCTCGCGGCTGAAGTTCAGCTGCTTTCGGTAATGGGCGGAGAGTAGAAGGTAGCGGATGGCGGCGGGCGAGAATCCTTCTTCCACTAGGTCCCTGACGGTGAACTGATTCCCCTTGGATTTGGCCATCTTCTCACCCTCGACGAGCAAGAACTCGGCGTGGATCCAAAAACGGACGAAGGGCTTCCCGGTCGCGCCTTCACTCTGGGCGATCTCGTTCTCGTGGTGAGGAAAAATGAGATCGACGCCCCCGCCGTGAATATCGAAACTCTCGCCGAGCAGCTTCATGCTCATCGCGGAGCATTCGAGGTGCCAGCCGGGACGACCGGGGCCGATGTCGGTATCCCAGGACGGCTCGTTCTCCTTGGGGCTCTTCCACAAAACAAAATCGCGGGCATTCTCTTTACCATAGTCGTCACCGTCCCCGGCCCCCGACTGCATACCCTCGACATCGATCCGCGAGAGCTTTCCGTACTCGGGAAGTGTCGAGATACGGTAATAGATCGAGCCGTCCCTCTCGTACGTATGGCCTCGCTCCTTGAGTTTTTTGACCAGGTCGACCATCGCGTCGAGGTATTCCGGATCGGTGGCGCGAGGATAATGCTCGGCCCTTTCGATGTTCAAAGAATCGGCGTCGTCGTAGAAATACTCGATGTACTTGTCGGTGTATTCTCTCAGCGGTAGCCCTTCCTCGAGCGCGCCGGCGATCGTTTTGTCGTCAACGTCGGTAAAGTTCACTGCCTGTGTCACGCGGAATCCCTTGTACTTCAGGTAGCGCCGCAGGATGTCTTGCGCGACGAAAGTCTTGAAGTTGCCGATGTGTCCTCGGTTGTAGACCGTCAAACCGCAGGTGTACATGCGGACATGACCAGGCTCGATAGGTTTGAACGCCTCTTTCGCCCCACCGAGAGTATTCGTGAGCTTGAGCGGGTTTCCCATATCTAAAGCCTCTTGACGACTACCAATGTCAGATCGTCGCTGAGCCCTGCTCCCGCGGCAAAAGCGCGGGCGGCGCCGACCAACCGCCCGACGATTTCTCGAGCCGGAAGATTCGCCACCGCTTGCGCCGATTCCACGATCCGTCCCCCCTCCTCGAACTCCTCGCCATCCGGATTGCGGGTCTCGGACAATCCATCAGTATAGAGAACAAGCAGATCACCGGGGTCGAGTTGGGTGCAGCCGACTTCCACTTGGACCTCGGGAAGTAGCCCGATGACCTGGCTGCCCTGGCTCAACGACTCCACGTCTCCGCCCCCCCTCAACAACAAGGGATAGACGTGACCGGCGTTCACGTAAGTGAGCTCTCCATTTGCCGGATCCAGCTGGGCGTAAAAGACCGTCACGTATTTGTTGGGCTCGGTTGTCCGGAAGACGATCTCATTCAATCGCGAGAAGAGTACGTCGAGGCGAAGGTCGCCTAAACCCGAGAGCGTTCTCAGCGAGGCCTGCACCGAAGCCATCAGGAGCGCGGGCCCGGTACCTTTTCCGGAGACGTCGGCGATCGCCACCCCGAGCTTTCCACCCGAGCTCTCCACGTAGTCGTAATAGTCGCCGCCCACTGTCAGACAGGGGATGTTCACGCCGGTGATATCCCAACCCTCGAGTGCCGGATCGCTCTTGGGCAAAAGGTCCCTTTGCATTTGGCGTGCAACCGCCATCTCTTTTTCCAACTTCTGTTTCTCGACCCATTCGCGGGTAAGCCTCTGACGATCGAGAGCCGCCGCGCCCTGCGCAGCGAGCGAGCGAAGAAAATCCACATCGTCCTCGTCGATTGGTTGGCCGTTGGCCTTACGCCCCACCAGCAACACTCCATGAGCATCGCCTCCATAACGAAGCGGTAGGATGACTTCGAAACCATGGGTCTCCAACAAGACGCGAAGCGGTCCCGGCTCGAGCCCATCGACTCCCACCACTCCCTCTTCCTTCGCATCCAGCTTCGGCGTCTCCGCTCGAAGAAGCTCGAGTTGCGCGGGATCGAGCCGGACACCTCTCACGTCCACTCGCTTCGACCCTACCAAGGCACAGCGCGTGGCAAGTGCCTGGCCCATGGCACTGGCCATCAGCACTTCCCGAACGCGTGTCGCGTCCGCCGCCACGAGGAGCTCTCGCGTGATGTCGAACAAGGAGTCGAGCTGATAGACCTTGAGCGTGAGCTTTTGGTTGACGTGCTGCAGCTCTTCGTAAACGCGGCCGTTATCGATGCTCGCCGCGGCCGAGATCGAAAGCGCTTCCAAGAAAGACCGCTCGCCCGGTCCGTAGCCTCCCGGTCGTTTCCCCAGCACGAGAAGGCCGGTGAGCCGTGAACCTTTTCTGAAAGGCGTGACGAGATCTGCTTTTAATAAATTGATTAGCGCGACGCAACCCTTTTCGAGCTTGGGATCATCCGGTCCTATCGCACGCTCGAGTCCTTCCACTCCTTCGGCCGCCAACCCGGGGTCGTCTTTTTGGGGCGCGGACGCTCCTCGCCTTGCCATGAAACGGAAGAGCCCATCGTCTCCCTTTAGTGCAATGCAAGCCCAGGACGCCTGCGTCTCACCAATCGCGACGAGAAGAACAAGGTCCAAAATCTCCGAAAGCTCGATAGAACGATTCAACGTCGTGCTGAAGTCGAGTAGAGTAAGGAGCTCGGACAGTCTCTTCCCAACGCTCGCATCGTCGGAAAGTCCGGCAAGGGGAGCTAGTGCCTTTTGGTAACGGAAGGATAAGGGGTCGAGCTCGTCCGACATTGCGAGTTGGCAGGAAGCGATCGGACCGGCGACGGCCCCCTGCTATTCACCTTTGGTCTTGCGTTGTTTGTACCGGACCATGACACACATGTTTTTGCCGGAGCCCGCCTTGCCGAAGCGCAAGTCATCCATCATTTCCCTCATGATGTAGAGACCCAGGCCGCCGGTTCGATGCTCGGCAACCAATTTGTCGAGATCGAACTCGGGCATCGGGACCTCCGCAAGCGGCTCGCCGTCATGAAGGATCTGGATGTCCAAGCTCTCGCCCTCGGGGTCGAAATGCATCTCGATCTCATGTCCTTCCTCGCCGCGATACGCGTGCTCCAAGACGTTGGTGGTAGCCTCCTCCACCGCCATGGCGATCTTCTCGGCTTCGGCCTCATCGAAGCCCGTAGACTCGGCGAGTCGCCGGGCGAGCTCTCGCACCATGTGCAGGTAGCGGGTATCACTGGGAAACCGCAGCTCGAGCATCGAACGGCTGTCAGGCGACGGCGTTCCGTGGTCGTTCTCGGCCGGTTTGGGCGCGTTGGACATAGGTATTTGCAGGGTCTAACTATTCTTACTGTCCATATTGTCTTTTCTGTCGGGGGTGCTCGAACCAGTATAGCTCGCGACGGCATCCGCTTCGGAATCGAAGACCCTACAGAGGTGATTGAACCCCAAGACTTCGAAGATGTTCAGGACCGTCTCGTTGAGATCCGTCAGTCGGATATCCCCCCCCTGGGACCGCACCTCCTCGATATGCCCCATGATCACGCCCAAACCGGCGCTGGCGATGTAGGAGAGACCCGAGCCGTTGATGACGATTTGCGTGCGACCGGACTCCACGGACCGCTCGAGCTCCCGCTCGAATTCGCGCACCGTGTGTGCGTTGATGAAACCCCGAGGGTAGATCACCATCACGTCCCCTCGCTCTTGGCTCTCCATCATCAAATCAGGCACCAGCTCGCTCCTCCACCCGGGAATTCTGTTTCATCCGAAGGGTAGACTTCCGTTTTATAACACAAGGTTACGACCGGGGCCACGGAAGAAGGCCCAGGCATCTTCTTGATCCCGGGCAAGTTGCTGCTTAAGAGCCTCGGGCCCTTCGAAGGCGATCGTCTCCCGAAGTCGCTCGTGGAAAAAGAGCCGGATCGGCGCATCGTAGACTTCCTCCGAGAAGTCGAAGAGATGCGTCTCGACCGATCGCCTCTCGATACCGAACGTGGGTCGCCGGCCCACGTGAGACATGCCCTGGTGAACGCTTCCCCCGAGCCGCGCGCTGGTCGCGTACACGCCGTCCGCGACCAGCGGATCACCCGCGAGCGCCAGGTTCGCGGTGGGGAACCCAAGACCTTTGCCTCGTCCGTCCCCTTTCACCACGTTGCCATCCACGAAATAGGGTCGCCCCAGCATGGCGGCGGCGACGGTCACTGCCCCGCCCGCCAACGCGCGTCGGATGCGCGAGCTGCTGATAATCTCGTCGTCGTCTAGCGCCGGCTCAACCCGCCGCACCTCGAAATCGAACCTGCTACCGAAGGAACGAAGAGTATCGAGATCGCCGGCTCGACTTCGGCCGAAACGGAAGTTCACCCCCAAAACCAGCTCGGAGGCGTGAAGCTTCTCATAGAGAACTTCTCTGACGAAGGCCTCTGGCTCCTGGTGCGAGAACTCTAGCGTGAACTCGATGATCAAGAGCAGATCGATGCCCGTCTCTCCCAGCAGCTCGCGTTTTTGTTCGGGGGTGAGAATATGCTTGGGCGCCATATCCGGTCGCAACACGTTGATCGGATGAGGTTCGAACGTTACCGCCACGGTTGGAGCCGACAGCTTCTCGCCTCGCTCGACGAGGAGTTTCATGATGCGCTGATGTCCGAGGTGGACTCCATCGAAGTTACCCAGCGTGACCGCGGGTCGCTGATTGGAGGCGAGGTCCACCTCTGGATAGAAGCTGACGTTCATTGAGTCGCCGAAAGACTCACTAGGGGAGGGGATCGACGCTAAGAGGTTGGAGCTCTTGGATGTACGTCAGGTAGGGGTCGCCAGTTTCACTAACCGCAAAGAGTGTCACGCTGTCCGCCCGTCGGTCGTAAACGAACGGCACACCGTAGGCATCGCGCAAGTCTTCGGCCTCTACCAATCTCTCCCTGACGAGCACTCCGAGCGAATCCGGGCGCGCTGCGAAGGTGAGGAAAAACGCGCGCAGCGCGAAGTCCAACTTCTGCAGACGGGCGAGGCTGACTCCCCGTTCCAACTCCTGCCCGCCCATACTGAAGACGGCCGCCCTACCCGGAACCCGAAAAGGGGCCAAACCTGACAGGATCAAACCGGCCAAAGTCATCAGCACGACCACAGCGAGAAGAAGCGTCCCTTTTCCGGCTGTAACGGGCGCTTCGGCCTCGATCGTCCCCTCTAGGGGAACCCCCCGTTCCATGGGAGCGCGCTGCTCCGCGGGAGCAATGAGGTTTCGATCGAGGAAGTCGAACATGATCCGACACACGTCGAAATCACTCATCCCCGTCATGTCGACGATGGCGTCGATGGAGTTTTTCGGATCCACGAGAAGGTAGATCTTGGCTTCGATCTCGTTGAGAATGAGATTATCCTTTTGGCTAGCCGGTCCGCCGGACGACGTGTCTCCCCCAAGCGCACCCAAAGTGGATTCCAGTCCCGGCCTGTCTTCGCCACCCCCTTGACGCACCTTAATCTTGTCCTTCGGTACCAACTGCCGAAACGACATCTCCAAAGATGGAATGCGTTTCTCGATGATCGGCCATTCGTCGACGCGACGAATACCTTCCATTAAGATGTGATCGGCGGTAACCGGGATCACGTTCTCCCGGTCATAGTCGACCTCCGCGGATGGATCGAAGTTGTAGGTCCCATCGCGCCAACGGAAAATGCGAAAGACTATCTGTTGCACCTGTTCGGAAAGGGCTTCCTTCAGGTCTTTCGACTCGATGAACCCTTGATTGGTCAGGACATAGCCCAGTCGCTGCATGGACACTTTTTGCCTCGCGAGGGCCTGTTCCAGATCTTCTTTCCGGAGCTTGTTTTGGCGTACCAGGACAGTGCCCAGCAAATCGTCGAGCCTGCGAACGGTGGAGTCGGCGTGCACGACTCTGCCTTCTTCGAACACGACGATGACGGTCTCTCGCTCGCTCTCCAGCGTGAGCATGCCCGTCTTGCGCTGCATGCCGATGAGCTGGAAAATGTCCGGCAGCGCGAAATCCTTTAGCGTTCCCCTTAGAGCCACTTGTCCCTCACGCTCCGATCCGGGGTTGAGCCACGGTGTTTGCCACAATGACCAATAGGAGCATCACCGTGCCCACCAAATAAGTAATAAGCGAGCTGCCCAGTCCTAGTGCCAGGTCCACGTTCGGGTAGAGACCGCCTCCTCGGAGCGGCAAGACCAGCAATGCCACCCCAAAGGTCCAGAACAAAAGAAGCGGAAAGCCGAGCAACGGCGTGTCTTCGGCGACGTGGCCGGCACCCGGCGCCACCACCGAAAGGATGCGGAAAACGAGTCGGCGGTTCTCGGCGTAACCATTCACTTGACCCAGCTTTCGGTTACGGGCATCGGTGGATACACCTTCTTTGACGATGAACAGGTGATAGCACTGTGTGCAGAGACCCTGGCGACCGGTGCCTATCTGACAGCGCGCACAAAAGGGTCCGCCACATTTTCCACACCGTTGCGTGTTCCGGCGATCGCTAAGTGTTAGCTCGAGAAAAAGGGTGAGCACCGCGAACAAAGCTATTCCTACCGCGAAAGCGGTCACGCCGGCACTCGAGAGAACCGCACTCTGTACCGACCGCGGAGGACTAGGATGAACACCCTCTTCCAAACCGAAGAACTTGGCGAGAATATAGTCGGGTGCCAACCGAAAGTCGGCCACCGCCCGAAGTCCTCCCGTCCGTTGCTCAAAGGCGGCCATCGCCGGAGCATCAAGGTTCTCCGCTTGCGTACGGGCCGCCTCCCGCTCGCTGAACCGGAAGCTCTCGCCGTGAGCGAGGCTCTTGTTGTAGTAGGTTAGTGCAGAGTCGGGGTGGTCGGAGAGGGCATTGGTGTACTGAAATATCGCCCCCTCCCAATCGCGTTGCGCAAAATAGATATTGCCCAGATTGGTTTGTGCCGCGAGGTCGGTCACATCGTCATTCAACATTTCTCGATATAACGACGCGGAAAGCTCGTATTCTCCAAGGTCCTTGTACAGGATGGCCATGAGGAGCTTGAGGTCGCGGTCATCGGGAGAACGATCGAGCGCAGACTGCAGTTCGAACACGTCGGTCGCCTCGAACGTGCCGGCCTCCGAGGACAAGGCGGCCCGAAACGCCGGGTTGATGAGGGTCCGAGACCACTGGCTGTGAAACTCGATCAGCGGGCCCAACAAAAGGAAACAAAGCAGGGATGCCACGCTCAGTGCCTTCTCTCGCCGCGTCTGATGGATGAAGGTCAGTGCCAACCAGTAGAGAATGAGCCACACGAAACCAAACGTGAAGATGAGCGGCAGAACCAAGACCAGAAGTGTCAAGGCCCGCACCCCGCGCCGTCCCAGTTTCTTCGTGAATCGCTCCGCGAAGTCATGATCGAGCAAGGCCGCGTAACGGTAGAGCATCATTGACGCGAACAAAAATAGACCCAACAACACCGACACCGTCGAGACGATCAGAAGATCGGCGCGCGCATAGTAACCGCTCCACAAGGAGCGAAACGAAGCCAGATAACCATTCACCACGTACCCAATGTAGGTCGGGGGCCAAAAGCCTCCGGACTGTCGTGCAACTTGTGCGAGTCCAAACAGGGGCGTGGACAAGGAGGGGTCTAGATCGTTGGCGGTGTCGAAGTTCGCCTTGGCTGTGGCGAGATTTCCTTGCTCCAAATAAGTAGCGCCTTGGAGCGCGAGGGCCATGGCGATGTCGTGCAGATGAAAAGCGTTTCGCTCTACGCGGAGGCGTCGGATTTCCGCCAAGATCCTGAGCCGCAGCTCGTTTTGTCCTGTCTCTTCGGCTTCCTGATACCGCCTCCAAAGTTGATCGAAGCTGCCGCTAAGATCGCCAAAAAACACTCCTTCATCGGTAACTGCCTCACCGTCCTGAGGGGTTGCGGCGTAGAGCGACGCCGCCGACCCGCCGAGAGTCACCGCTAGCAGCAGGATGACAGCGGACACAAGAAGGTGGGTCGACGCGCCTGACAATCTAGCCAACCTGCCCAACCTTGACCTTGACACTTTAATGGGTTTTCGAGAGGGGGGCACGGGGCCTAGTGCCCTAGACCTTCAGGATATTGGCCTTCGCCATAAATCGCATCCGCAGATCGTACACAATCTGTTCGAGCGCTTCCTCCTCGTTCTCGTCGAGATTACCTTGTGTCTTTTTCTCCAACATCTCGAGGAAAGAGATCATGTCCTGAGCTGCGCGCAAGTTCTCAATTTTTTCTCCCGAACCGGGATCCGGCACTTCACCGAGTTGCACCAAAGCATTCGTGGCCAGCATGCTGACGAGATCCAAGAAACTGAGCTCAGAAGGAACTTCTGCCGTCGCGGTCTGGGCATCTCGGGCGGGTGGCGCCGGCTGTGCTTCTTGATTAGCTTGAACTAGCGGAGAGGGGGGAGCGGCCGGAGCCTCTTCAAGGGTGGCGCGAGGTGATACCGCCTCGGGTGTCTGTTGGATTCGAGGACTTTCTTGAGTGGCTTGAGTGGCTTGAGTGGCTTCAGTGGCTTCAGTGGCTTCAGTGGCCTTAGCGGCTTCCTCTTCGTTCCGCAGCTCGCCCTCGGAGGTAAACTTCCTGCGGTCGGTTACCTTGAAGCCTTTAGTCTCGTCTTCTGATTGACTCATGATGCGGTCCCGTTTCGTCCGACCGCTTGGTTCGCTAGGGCTGCAGATTCAGCGGAGGCCCTGGGCTGGTACTTCGGCGGAGTCAGACACCCCGGTTGAGAGCGGTCAAGTAGCGGCCATGCTAACACAAAGAAACACCGGGATCAACCAAGCTATGCCTGTATCTTGCGGCGAGATAATGCTTTATAATTGCGCCGCCATAACGGGCGCCAAGGACCGAATATGAGGAGGACTGATGGAGCCTGGTGAACGCTGGGAAAGAATGGTTGCATTGATGGCTCGTTTGCGCGGTCCGCAAGGATGCCCTTGGGACCGGAAGCAAACGCTCCATTCGCTCCGTCCGTTCATCCTGGAAGAAGCCTACGAGCTCGTCGATGCCATCGAGCAGGACGAGGGCGCCGAGTCGATTCGGGAAGAGGCGGGGGACCTGCTCCTCGAGGTTCTTTTCGTATCGCAAATTTGCGCCGAGAAAGACCTCTTCACTTCGAATGACGTGCTCGAGGGGCTGGAAGCCAAGATGGTGCGCCGACATCCGCACGTATTCGGCGACCAGACCGCCGGGAGCGCGGCCGAGGCGCTCGCAATGTGGGAGGAGACCAAGGACGCCGAGAAGGAGTCGGATGCTGCTGGCCCGGGCTCTTTGTTAGGGAAAGTCCCTCGGGCGCTTCCCGCGCTGGTACGGGCAGCGAAGCTCTCGGCCCAAGCCGCTCGCGTCGGCTTCGATTGGACCTCGGTGGACCAGATCTTGGCGAAGCTGGACGAAGAGCTCCATGAGCTCGACGCGGCTCGACAATCGGGAAGCACCGAGGCGGTGGCCGAAGAGCTCGGTGATCTTCTCTTCGTTATTGCCAACATCTCCCGCCATCTCGGGGTCGATCCAGAGCTCGCCTTGAGGGCGGGAAACCAAAAATTCGAGGACCGCTTTAGGCACATCGAAGAAAGACTCGGAGCGGACGGCAGATCGCCTTCGGACTCGAGCTTGGATGAGATGGAAGCTCTCTGGCAAGAAGCGAAAAACAAACGCGAGATGACGTCTTGACCTAAGGGCGGCTCTCGAAGGTCGCTAACTCCAAACCACCCCGTGGATCCAGTCCAACACTCACCGCGCCATCCATGTCCGTCCTCACGTAGGTGATACCCCGCGCGCGGAGACGATGTAACACGCGGGCCGAGGGATGGTGCAGACTCCCCGCAGAAATGACGGCGAGTCGCGGCCTGACCGCTTCGAGAAAGGCCGCGCTCGTAGAGCTCCGGCTGCCATGATGCGCCACCTTGAGGACATCGGCCCGAAGAGTCTTGCCCGAACGGATGAGCTCATGCTCCAGCCACCGTTCGGCATCGCCGGTCAACAGGAGGCTAGAGCGGCCGTAGCGGACTCGAAGCACCAGTGAGTCGTTGTTCCGCCCATGGCTCTGCGAGCCACCCGCAGCGAGCACTTCGAACCCGACGTCGCCGAGATGGAACTTCTCCCCGCCCCGAAACCGCCGGACATGTACCCCGTGGATACTCGCTCCTTGTCGAAGCCCTCGGTAGGCAGGAAGCTCCCAGGTGGGGGGGCCTTGCCAAAGCTCTCTCACTTTGAGATTTCGAATCACCGCCGGCAATCCTCCCAGGTGGTCGAAGTCCGAATGCGTGAGAAGCACGGCGTGCAAACTTCGTACCCCGCGGCGAAGCAATGCGGGAACGATGACCCTCTCTCCCACGTCGAAAGAGGGGTCGAACGATCCCCCACCGTCGACGAGGAGCCGTTTGCCATCAGGAAGCTCCAGGAGAAGTGCATCCCCGTGGCCCACGTCGAAGGCCGTTAATCGAAGCATTGACGATGGGGAACCCGGTCGTCCGACCATCAAGGTCAGAGTCATAACGCATAAGAACGCCCCGAATAGCCGCCGTAGCCAACCATGAGTCACGAAAAGCGCGCCGAAGATGGCGAGGTAGCCCGATAACCACAACCAGCCCGGCGGGGGTACGCGCATCGAGCCCCCGGGAAGAGCGACCGCGACTTGTCCGCACAGCTCGAGTCCCTTGACCTGCAACCAAACCAGCCACGCGAAGGCATCTCCAACCCAAGCCACCGGTGCGACGATCAAGAGTAAGGCGGCAGTCACTAACGAACCCGCCGCCAGAGGCATGGCAACGATGCTCGCCAAGACGGCGACCGGCGTCAACCGTTGAAAATGCCAGGCCAGGATCGGAATGACGGCTGCCTGTGCGGCGATAGATATCGCGAGTGCGCGCGCCAGTCTGCCGAGTCCCCGACCCAAGAAACGACCAAAGAAACGCGACATTGATGCCCCTAGGGGTACTCCTAGACCGAAGATCGATAAGGTGGCGGCGAAAGAGAGTTGGAATCCGGGGTCGTAGATGTCCAACGGACGAAACGCGAGAAGCAAGAGTGCGGAAGCCGCCAGCGCATTAAGGGCGGGCACTTCGAGACTCAGAAGCCTGGCACCCACGATCGTACAACCCATGGTCACCGCGCGTACAACCGAAGGGCGGCCACCACATAGCGCTGCGTAAAGAGGGAGCGCAATCAGAAGCGCAAAGAGAGCAGGGGTCTGATCGATTCCTGTCCATCGCAGGACCCGATAGAGGACCCACGCAAGCAGAGCGACGTGAGCTCCGCTGATGACGATCACGTGGAACGTCCCAGATTCCTGATAGAGCCTTTCCGCCCATTGAGGTATGAGGGATCGATCGCCGATCAACAAGGCGATGGCGATGCCCGGAACTTCGTCTCCGACGCCGATGCGATGGAAGGCTGCGCGTATTCGACGGCGAACAAACCCGCGAGCTCGCGAAACGAGCTTTCTGGGCGACCCGCCGAAGGCGGGCGTTCCCCGTTCCACCAAGAGCGCGCTCTTCACGGAACCTGACATCGAGATTCCGCGGCGAGCCAGGTAAGCCTCCAGGTCGAAGCCTCCGGGATTCTGAAATCCCTTGGGACGGCGTAGCTTCGCCCAGAGTGAGACGCGGTCACCCGCGGCGAGACTCGAAAGGGACCGTCGAAGCGCCGGTTCGCCCCGAACATTTAGACTCACGCTTCCGGCGTCGAGCCTGACGAACCCTGTCGCGCCGCCCACCTTCACCCGTGCCACGTCCACTAGGAGCTTGGTCGCTTGCCGCCGGACCTCCGGCTCAGCCCTCAGTGTGCCCTCGAGATGGCAAGGGTTTTCAAACCCTACTTCGCCGAGCGCATCGTATAGCCGAAGGAGTGGCTGACGCTCTAGGATTTGCTCGGCCAGCAGGCGCGAGGACGTACCTAAGAAGAAGTAGCTTGCGAGCAGGAGAACGGTTGCGGCGAACCTTCTTCCAGCGCGGGAGGTCGAGAAAGCGCCGGCAAGAAACGAAACTGACATCGCAACCGTGCTCTCGAGTGGAGGCGCGATCCCCGAGACCATCCCGACGACGAAGGCCCCAGCAAGCGCAACGGCCGGAGCCCTCATTAATCTCGTCCGCCTTCGCGCCGTGCGAACCGCGAGCGCTTCGGCGAGATAAACCCGCCGAGGTTAGGGCGGACTAGTTCTTGGGTTTGCCCTTGGGGGTAAGCTCGCCGCGGGCCTTCTTGATGACGAGCCCGCGGGCCAGCGCATCGAAGTCGTCTTGATTCTCGGCCAGCCTCGACTCGGGGCAAGCCAAGCTCAGGAGGTAGGCTAGGTCTTTCGAATAGTAAGCGATGATGCGATTGTAGACGGGCAATTCGGCGACTTGCTTGATGAAGCTTAGTTCGTAGGCGGTATAGGGTCCGAGGTCCAACGGTCCCGAACCTAGAAATCGAAACCCGGGAGCGGCGGCAACCGAGCTCTCGACCTCTCCGATCACTTTGTGGAAGTCCTTGTAACTGCGCATCGTTCTCCGAATCAGCGCCAATGTCGCGCGGGCATCGCCCGCCCTTTTTTCCAACTGAACCGCAACGTCGAACGAGGCGACCATGTCTTGAACCTGCCAATCCGTCGACGGAACGACGAGGCTCACGCCCAGTTCGTCGTTCGTCCAAACCGGAGGTGGAATGTCGCTCGCCGAAATTTTCGGAATGGTCCGTCCGGGTGCCGAAGGCGAGTTTGGACCCGGCTCTGGACGCACGGGCTCGACAGGCGTTTGCGTGTCCGGGGGAGTGGGCGGCCGAGTTGGTTGCGGCGGAGTCTGCTGCGCCTGCTCCGCCTGCTCCGCCTGCTCCGCCTGCTGAGATTGTCGCGGTGGATTCAACCGCTGGGTGGCGTCGAGATTGATGTAGTTGCTCGGTATCGATCGGAGCTTGCCGTCCATCGTGGTGATGACAACCACTTTTTTCTCGATCTCGTACTTCTGGACCTGCATCCGCGTCCCGTCCGTGAAAATCACGACGGCGGCGGCCGCAGTCGCCCCGAGCAGAAACAAGACGACAGCTAGGGCAGACAGGGCAGACACAAAGCGCTGCATTCTTTCCTCTCTCAAGTGGCTCCGGCATCATACTAGCGATTCCGAGCCTGCCAGGTCAAAACAGAACCCGGGAGGTCCAGCTTGAGGGAATTTGCTATCTTTACTTTCGGGGGCGGAAGGTCGCGACGGATTCGATGTGATGGGTATTCGGAAAGAAGTCGAGCAGGACCAGACGAGCCAGTTCGAGACCTCCTCGTCGCAAACGGCCGGCATCGCGACCCAACGATGCTGGGTCACAGGAGACGTAGCGAAGCTCCTTGGGAGGCTGACGGCAAAGGGTTTCCACCACCGTGCGCTCCAAACCACCTCTTGGCGGGTCGGCGACCACGAAATCCACACCTTGGAAGCCTTCGCGGGCAGCAAAATCGGCAGAGCTCTCTTCTCGGAACGCGATGTTGGCGATCCCGGCCCTGCTCGCGTTGGCCCGAGCGTCGGCAATCGCCGTCGGGGAGATTTCGACGCCCACGACCGCGTCGGCCAAGCCGGCCAACGGCAAGCAAAAGAGCCCGCCACCACAGTACAAGTCGACGACACGACCGAGCCCCTGCCCAGCTTGCCCAGCAGGCCCAACAGGTCCGGCGGAGGGCACCACCTCCGCAACGAGCGCGTCCAGAAGGAAACGATTTGCCTGGAAGAAAGCATGAACACTCGCGTCCAATTCGAAGCCCGCGACCCGGTGTCTCGTTTGGGTCTCCCCCAGCCGGCGTGACACACGCGGTACGGTCGTGAGTCCACTCTCGGTAACGACCAACCCTGCCAGGCCAACCTTTTGTACGAGCTCTTCGAGATCCCGACGACCCGGCGCCCTACCTGTTTTGACGAGGAAATGAACGAGCAACCTCCCCCCAGGTATGCCGGTTTCGGTCGAATCGTTTCCCCGTGGTCCCACTGGCCCCACCGACTCTATGAGCTCTAACGATTCGATGCCGGACGCGCGTTGCCGATTGGCGGCCACCCAACTACGGAGCTCGCCCAGCACTCGATTTGTCGCATCCGATATCTGAAGGCAGCGATCGATATCCACCACACGGTGGGTGCCTTCCGCATGGAACCCGACCACGGGGCCACGCCGGGTCTGTTTGACGTGGAAACGCGCCTTGGCGCGATACCCGGACTCCGGTCCCATCCGGACGGGCACTTCGTCTTTGAAGTCGAAACCTCCTCCCCGCCTTAGGCTTTCCAGGAGTATCCGAAGCTTGGCCTCTTGCTGAGCCGGCGGCCGAAGGTGCATCATCGAGCACCCCCCACAACTCGCGAAGTACGGGCAAGGAGGTTGACGCCGATCGGGTGAAGCTTCGACCACCTCGACAACGGCGGCACGCAAGAAATCTCGTTTGCGCTCGAAGGGCTCGACCAGTAGCCGATCGCCCGGAGCCGATTGGGGAACGAAGACGACTTGGCCTTCGTGTCGTCCGAGGCCGAAACCCCCGGCAACGATTTTTTCGATCTGAAGAGGAAACCTGCGCGTCGTGTCTTTCATGGCGGCTAGTGCCTAGAGATAGAAAAGGCTCAAGGGGGGCAGTTCAAAGATCGAACGAACGCGCTTCAAGTAAGCCGCTCTCGACGCGGATTCGAATACCTCGGACGGCATGCGGGCTCGGTAGTCTCGAAGTGATCGTTCCGCCTCATCCGAGCATCGACGCTGATCCTCGGGCCTCAGGACCGACTCCGCCGCTTCCAGGAGGCTTTTCTCTACCGCGTCCAGCTCTTGCTCGATCTCGTCGAGCCTCATGGCATCCGCCTGATGCGCCTGCCGCGAGGCGAGCGCGTCCAGACGGCGAACCGCGTCGTCGATAGCGTCGACGAGTGGTTGACGCGCTGCACCAGCTTTCTCTGCCGCTCGGGCTAACTCTCCTTTTAGGCGAGCTAAGTAGGCCTGCACATCCGTGGGATCGGCGCCGTCCCGTTCTTCCACCGATGGTGAGCCGGCAACCGCTTCTCGGAATCGCCGATAGTTCGCTTCGACGGTCTGCCGACAGTAAGAAAGCCGTCGAATGGGACGGTTGGGTTTGCTTCTCTCGAAGGCTCGGTCGAGTCCCTGCTTCACGACCCTCAGAGGAATCTGTTGTTGGCGCCAACGATCGATGAGCTGCCACTCGCGGGGACTGATGAATAAAGGGCTGCCGCGAAGAGCAACGAAATGTTTCTCGACTGCCGCGTAGTAATCTCCGTCATCCTCCTGCGTGTCCAGGTGATGGGCGTTGCTCATTCGTCAGTACCACGAAGGAAATGGACGTCTTCTGAATAAAGGGTTCGAACCTGACCGTCGGGAAGCTGGACTTTCAGGCCTCCGTCCTCCGCTAAGCCGGAAGTCGTGGCCTCGAACTCTTCGCCCTCCTTCTCCTGAACCTGCACTCGCATTCCTACTTTCCCCCACGCGCGCTCTTCCCACGCCCGAAGGATGTCTGGAGATTTAGCGAGGCACCTGTCCCACCAAACCTCGAGTCGCTCGACAAGAACAGTTGCCACCAGCAGACGATCCTGAGGGCAACCGGTCTCGACCTTCAGAGAGGTCGCTACCGTCTGGAGCTCCTTGGGGAAATCCTCAAGCTCCTGGTTCACGTTGATGCCGAATCCCGTCACGACGTAGTCCGGGCGTTCGCCCGAAAAACTCGCCTCACACAAGATGCCCCCTACTTTGCGTCCCTCCAAGAGAAGATCGTTGGGCCATCGGATGAGGGGATTCAGAGCGCTGGCTTCAACTATTGCTTCAGCGGCGGCGACCGAGGCAGCCGCGGGCAACAACGTCATGCTGAACCCTTTTCCCGGAGGCGGCCTGAGGAGAACACTGATGTAAAGCCCACCCTCGAGCGAGCTCCACTCGCGTCTCCACCGCCCGCGACCCGCGGTTTGCCGATCTGCGAGAACCACAGCGCCGTGCGGTGCATCCCGCCGTGCCAACGTCGAAGCAAGACGGTTGGTCGAATCGGCTTCTTGATAGGAAAGGACACAACAGCCCAATTGTCTGGCCTTGCCACGTTCTCTGAGCAAACGACCGAACGAAGTCTCCATCAGACTGCGGTGCTCCCTATGTCGGTCGTCGTCGGCCGATGCGCCTCCACCAACCCCTTAGGTCGATTGGCGAAGCGCTCGGAGGTTCTCGTCGATTCTCTTCTTCTTTTCCTGAAGGAGGTCGTATCTTTCCTGAGCTGTTTGAACAACATCTGGGGTGGCCTTGGAGGTGAAATCCGGATTCGAAAGCTTCTTTGCGAGCCCCTCTAGTTCCTTCTTGATCCGACCGACATCACGAGAAAGGCGGCTGATCTCCGCATCGCGATTGACGATATGCGCCAACGCTATTGTGATTTCCACCTCGTCGACAATTTCGGTCCGAGCGCCCGGCGGTACCGGACCGTCCCCCGAGAGCACGAGGTCTGAGACCCCGCCAAGAGACATCACCAGCTCCCGATGTGAGCCCAGGAGCCGCGCCTTGTCCGTGTTCTCGGTCTTGACCGCTACTTGGATCTTTCGCGTAGACTCGACATTGTATTCCGTTCGGAACCGTCGTACCACGTCGACAAGACTCTTCAAGGTGGTCATCTCCGCTTCCGCAACTGCATCTTCCCACTCAGGGACGGGTCTCGGAAACTCAGCAAGCGCGATCGAATCCCCCTCGTGGGGCAACGACTGCCAGATCTCCTCCGTCAGAAAGGGCATGAAGGGGTGAAGCAACCGCAGACTTCGATCGAGAACGAGCTTTAGGACGGGAAGAAAGGCTCGGTTATCGTCTCTTTCCGAGCGGAATTTCAAGGCGTCCAGATAGTCGCCGAGTAGATCTTCCTGGAGAAAGCGACCGATCTCCTCGGCGGCCTTGTCGATTCGGAAATCTCCAAGGGAGCTCACCAGAGTCCCGGTAACGCGAGAGCAGCGAGAAAGAATCCAGCGTTCGAGTAGTCCTTGCGAGTGCGGATCGCTGTCAAATGACTCTACGGGAGACTTCATCTGCGTCGACGCGAAACGAGCCGCGCTCCACAGCTTCGTCGTCAAGCCACGTGATTCGGCCAGGTCGGAATGGTTGACAAGAATGTCGGCCGACGGTAGAGCACATCGAGCGAGCGCGAAACGCACGGCGTCGGCGCCGTAGCGCTCCAAGACCTCGAGCGGGTTGACGACATTGCCTTTGGTCTTTGACATTTTCTGGCCGCGTTCGTCTCTCACGAGGGCGGTGATGTAAACCTCGCGGAACGGAACTTTCGATGTGAACAGCAATCCCATCATGAGCATCCGCGAGACCCAAGGGAGGACTATGTCAGGGCCGGTAACCAGGAGATCGGTCGGGTAGTAACGCTGGTAGTCTGGGTTCTCGGTGGGCCAACCCAAGGCTGCGAACGGCCAGAGGCTCGCGCTAAACCAAGTGTCGAGCACATCGGCATCTTGGTGAAGCTCGGTACCGCCGCAGGTCTCGCACTTCGCGGGCTCCGTCTCCGACACTACAATGTGCTCTTCGCCGTCTTCACTTTCAGGGCGACAATACCAGGCAGGGATAGGATGCCCCCACCAAGATTGACGGGAAATGCACCAGTCGTCTGCATGCCGTATAGACTCGATGCACGCTTCGGCCCAACCCTCGGGAACGAAACGCACCGTTTTCTGCTCCAAGGCTTCTATGGTTGGGCCGGCCAAAGGCTCGCTGCGTACGAACCACTGCGTGGAAAGCGTCGGCTCGACCAAGCTGTCACACCTTTCGCAATAACCAAGCTGGAGGCGCTCGGGCTTGGATCCCTCCAGAGCGTGCGACGAGCGGAGGTAGACGACGACCTCCTTACGAGCTTTGAAACGGTCTAATCCGGCGAGGCGACCGGCGTTCTCGGTCATGACCCCCGCTTGATCCAAAACGGCTAACGGAAGGAGCCCATGCCTGCCCCCGATCTGAAAATCTTTCATGTCATGGGCGGGGCACACCGCGATGACCCCGGTTCCCACATTCCGGTCCACCATCGGATCGGAAACGATGGGAATCACGCGCCCCACGAGTGGAAGAATCACCGCACTACCAATCAAGTGTCTATGACGCTCGTCGGCGGGATGAACCGCCAAGGCTTGAGCACCCAGAAGTGTCTCCGGCCTCCGCAGTGAGACCCTCACGTGCTCGTCAGATCCGGCTAGCGGGAAACGTACCGTGTATAGTTTTTCTTCGACGTCGCGATGGCGGATCTCCAATTCGGAGATGGCGGTCAGGCAGCGGGGACAAGAGTGAACGATATGCTTGCCGCGGTAGATGAGATCACGACGATATAGACCAACGAAGGCTGACAAAACGGCGCTGGTCACCTGAGGCTCGAGGGTGAAACGCATTCTCGGCCAGTCGAAGGACCCGCCCAGCCTCTTGAGCTGGCTCACAATGGTGGCGCCGCTCTCCTCCTTGAGCCTCCGAACTCGGTCCAAGAATGCTTCGCGCCCGAGCGTCCAGCGATCCTGTCCCTCCTTGACGAGCTGACGTTCCACCACGTGCTGGGTGGCGATCCCGGCATGGTCGATTCCTGGCAGCCACAAGGTGTCGAACCCTTGCATGCGTTTCCAACGAACGATGATGTCTTGAAGCGTGGTACCGAAGGCGTGCCCCATATGAAGTGACCCAGTGACGTTGGGAGGGGGCAAAACCATCGAGAAAGGAATTGCGGAGGAGTCGGGGCGAGCTTCGAAATAGTGTTGTTCCACCCAATAGGTGTACCAGCGGCGCTCGAACTCCGCGGCCTCGAATGTTTTGGGAAGGGGCGACCCCGTATACATGGGGGTGGTGGGTCAGGAAAAGCGACTTCCTCGCCGAGTCTTCTTCGTTTTTTGGGCTAATAACTAGGGGCGGCGAGAGGAAAGCCGATCTATTTCGGAATCTTTGCCTTGATCTCTGCGATCTCTTTTTGGATGAGAGCCTCAGCCAAGTCGGGAACGACCTCCCACGCGATTTCCTGAATCACTTTCTCCGAAAGTTGGGATAGGACCTTCTTCGCTATCTTGTCGGCTAGCTCGTCCATATCCTTATCCCCAATCGCCGCCGCAGAAAGTTCATCGCCAACAGATACCGATGGAGGCGAAACCCCTTGCGTCGAGCCTTCATCCACTCCCGCAGGTGTCTCGGGCAGACCGCCCGACGGGGGAACCGTCGGTGCGAGCTCAGCGAAAGGCTCGTCTTCAACGACAGGTTCAGCCGGTGCAAACTGTGCTGGCGGGGAAGCCTCGACCGGTGGAGCCGGAGGAATCGGGTCCGGAGTAAAAGTTGGCGTCGGCGAAGGGGGTGTCGGCGCAACTGGAACGGGCGGGGCAGACGGTACGGGCTCGTCCATCATGCCACTTCCGGCTTGGTCGGTAACTCCCGGAGGCGCTTGCTGGGCGGCGGTAAAGTCATCGAAGCCACCAAAGTCTCCAAGTGGAGTAAGCTCTGGCTCCGCCGATTCGGATCCTCCTCCAATACCTGGTTCATCACTGGCTCCGGCCGCCTGTTCAGATTGTCCAGCCTGTCCAGATTGTCCAAATGAACCCGGCGGTTCGGGCTGTACCGGTGGCGCGGGTTCGTCCGGCCCGGGGATCACCCAAGGGTTTTCCCCACTCGGAGCGTCGCTTCCCGATGAAGGAAGCTCGGTGACGCCCGCGTTCATAAGAACACCCGGAACATCCTCCGGCCCCTGGACGTCCTTGCTCTCAACCGGATCGATGGTGTCGGGCGTCACAAATCCTGGAGGTTCTTCCATTACAGGCATTGCAGGCGGCGCTTCGGGCGCCGGAGGAGCCTGTAGAGGCTCGGGAACTATCGGAGCCGACATCATGACAGTCTGGCTTTCCTCGTCGACAACGGGAGGAGCCGAAGGTGTCGGTTCGCTCGGTTCGCTCGGTGCGCTCTGAACTTCGTCCCAGATATCGTCCGTGGAACCGCCGGCCGGTTCCTGGCCCAGAAACATCGTGCGATCATCGGAATCGACGGAAAGCTCACGTTCTCCCGCTTCCACCGCAAAATTCTCTTGGAAACCCGCACCTTCCGGCGGAGCAGAAGGGACAACTGGTTCAGGGGTTGCGGGCGGTATGTCAGAAACAGGAGACACCGGGGCCTCTGTCACTTGGGGCGGCGGAGTGGCCGCGGGAGGGAATACTCCTGCTCCCATGTCGGGTGACATCATGACGGTCGCGTCGATTGGGTCGTCAATCGGTGCAGGGGGTGCAGAGGCTGCAGGCGGTCCAGGAGGTGCCGCGAATGGTGCGGGGGTTCCCGGAGTCACCGTTGGCGGATCCTGGGAAAGCGGAGCCGGTGCCGGCTCGCTGGCCGGAATTCCATCGCTCGCTGCCAGGGTGGGCGTGCTCAGAAGCTCTTTCACTTTAGAAATCAGTGTCTGTGGCTCGAACGGCTTAGCCAAGAAGCCGTCACAGCCGGCCTTTTTCGCCCGGTCCTGGTCAAAGGGCTCGAAGGCTCCGGTGAGAAGTAGCACCGGGATGTGTTTCAGGTCGTCGCTGGTCTTAATGTGCTCGCAAACTTCGTAGCCGCTCTTTTCCGGCATGATGATGTCGCAGAGGACGATGTCCGGCTTGACCGTCCGGATCTCCTCGATAGCCTTCTGCCCATTACCGACGGTATGGAGCTCGAAATCTTCATCCGTGAAGGTCAGCTCAATGACCTTCTGTATAGTGATGCTATCGTCGGCGAGCAGGATCTTGTGTCCCATCGCCCCTCCTAGCGGCTCCTAGATGCCTTAAGCCGGAATGGTTAGTTTTTGGCAAACGCCTCGTCGAAATTCTAGAAAGACTATCATGCCGGGCCCTAACTGTCAAGTGGACGTGGGTCGTAATCCCTTTCGTACCCGTGGGATAGGCTCGCAGGCCGGATTTGGCGTGCTCGCGTAGGATTTCCCCCTCAGTCGCCCCTCAGTCCGATGTCAGCTTCTGACGCAGAAAGTCGACGACGGCATCCAATTGGCTTCCAGGCTGGAACACCTGGGAAACACCCAGCTTGCGAAGGTGCGGTATGTCCTGATCCGGCACGATGCCTCCCACGAACACTAGGACGTCCTCCATTCCCTTTTCTTTCAGTAGTTCCATGACCCTGCTGAGCAGATAGTTATGGGCTCCGGAGAGAATCGATATTCCAATCGCTTGGACGTCCTCCTGCAGCGCTGCCTCCACGATTTGCTCCGGAGTCTGGCGGAGTCCGGTGTACACGACTTCCATCCCTGCATCGCGGAGCGCCCGTGCAACGACCAGTGCCCCGCGGTCGTGTCCGTCCAAGCCGGGCTTGGCGATGAGAACTTTTGCCGGAGTGGATTGGGTTTTGGCAGGCATGATGACACGGCTTCTTACATGGCGCGGCGGTACTGGCCCCCCACCTCATAGAGAGCGTGAGTAATCTGGCCGAGGCTTGCAACTCGAACCGCCTCCATCAACTCTGCAAACACGTTGCCTCCGCAAAGGGCTTGCTTTTTCAATCGGTCCAATACTTCCGGGACCTCAGAGCGATTCCGATCGTGGAAAGTGCGAAGATTGTCGATCTGCCGACGTTTCTCCTCCGTGGTGGCTCGGGCCAATTCGACATCCCTCGGTGCCAAACCTTCATCAGATTCGGGATCGATGAACGTGTTCACTCCGACGATAGGGATCTCTCCGCTATCCTTCTTCAGTTCATACAGTAGCGATTCTTCCTGAATGCGACCCCGCTGATACTGCGATTCCATCGCCCCCAGCACCCCTCCTCGCTCGTTCAGCCGATCGAACTCGGCGAGCACTGCTTCCTCCACCAGGTCGGTCAACTCCTCCATGAAGTACGAGCCCTGCAAAGGATTCTCGTTCAAGCTGACGCCGAACTCACGGTTGATGATCTGCTGGATGGCCATCGCGCGACGTACCGATTCGGCAGTGGGGGTAGTGATGGCCTCGTCGTAGGCATTCGTATGTAGAGAATTGCAGTTGTCGTAGACCGCGGCTAGCGCCTGCAATGTCGTGCGGATATCGTTGAACTGAATTTCTTGAGAATGCAGGGAGCGGCCGGAGGTTTGTATGTGGTACTTGAACATCTGGCTGCGCTCGTTGGCGCCGTATCGCGCTTTCAGCACGCGCGACCAAATGCGTCGCGCCACCCGCCCCATCACTGAGTACTCGGGATCCAGCCCGTTGCTAAAGAAGAAGGAGAGGTTGAGGGCGAGCTCATCGATCTTCATCCCCCGAGCCAAATAGTACTCGACGTAGGTGAATCCATTTGCCAGCGTGAAGGCGAGCTGCGTTATCGGATTCGCGCCGGCTTCGGCAATGTGGTAACCAGATATCGAGACCGAATAGAAGTTGCGCACGTTTTGGTCGATGAAGTACTGCTGGACATCACCCATCAGTTTCAGCGAGAACTCGGTCGAGAGGATGCAGGTGTTTTGAGCCTGGTCTTCCTTGAGAATGTCCGCCTGCACGGTTCCCCGCACCACGTTCAAAGTGTCTTGTCGTATGCGCTCGAGCTCCTTCGACTTAGGCTCCCGACCTTCCTTCTCAAGAAACTTCTCCACCTCTTGGTCGATCGCGGTGTTGAAGAACATCGCGAGAATCGTCGGTGCGGGTCCGTTGATCGTCATCGAGACGCTGGTTAATGGATTTGTCAGCTCGAACCGCGCATAGAGTTTTTTCATGTCGTCGAGCGTGGCAATGGAAACACCGCCCTCGCCGATCTTCCCGTAGATGTCCGGTCGTTCGTCCGGATCCTCGCCGTACAGTGTGACGCTATCGAATGCGGTGGACAGGCGTTTCGCTTCGTCGTTGCGACTCAAAAAATGAAAGCGCCGGTTCGTCCGCTCCGGCCCGCCTTCCCCGGCAAACTGCCGACGCGGCGACTCTTCTTTTCGCTTGAAAGGATAGACCCCGGAAGTGTAGGGAAATGTCCCGGGCACGTTTTCCTTGAGCTGAAACTTGAGAATCTCACCCCAGTCTTCGAAGCGTGGAAGGGCTACTCGGGGGATACGAGTATTGGAGAAGGTCTGGGTGCTCGTCGGAACTTCAACTTTCCGATCTCGAACACCGAAGGAAAAGGTCTCTTCCTCATAGGCTCGACGAAGCTCCGCCCAGCCCTGAATAAGCTCCCAACACTCGGGCTCCAATTCCTTCCGTAACACTTCGAATCGGTTGTCGATCCCTTGCCGCACTCGCTCGTCCTCGCACTCCCGGCTCGCCCCATCGAGTTGGTAGAGGCGTCGCGCTATCGCTACTTGCTTCTCTACCCAATCTCGCTTCGTGCGAAGCGCTTCGGCGATCTCGCCCAGGTATCGCACTCGGGATTCCGGGATGATCGGGTGTCGTTCTCCGGTGACAACACCATCCGGAACCGTCAGCGAAGATTTCAATGGACGGTTTAGTTGTTCACCCAGGCGGTTCAACAACGCCAAGTAGAGCGCGGTCACCCCGCGGTCTCCGAATTGGCTGGCGATGGTGCCGAAGACGGGCAGTTGCGAACCCTCCACTTCGCGTGGAAAGTCCCTGGTACGGCGAATCTGTCGACGCACGTCGCGCAGTGCGTCCTCGCTGCCCCGTCGATCGAATTTATTGATGGCGATCAGATCGGCATGATCGAGCATCTCGATCTTCTCGAGCTGTGACGGGGCCCCGTACTCCGACGTCATCACGTAGAGACTCACGTCAGATATATCGACTACCGCAGATGCCCCCTGTCCGATTCCGCTCGTCTCCACGAGAATCAGCTCAAAGCCGGAGGCCTTGAGAATTTGGATCGCCTGCCGCGTGGCCTCGGAAAGCTCGAAGCCCGATCCACGGGTGGCCAGACTTCGCATGTAGATGCTGGGATGATTGATGGCGTTCATGCGGATGCGATCTCCCAAGAGCGCTCCCCCAGACTTTCGCTTCGAGGGATCGACCGACAGGATCCCGACCCGCAGCGCGGGGAAATCCATCTCCAGTCGACGAATGAGCTCGTCGGTAAGGGAGCTCTTGCCCGCTCCGCCGGTCCCGGTGATCCCTACGACGGGAACGCAGCGCTCGGCGGCTTTCTCTTGCAGCACTTTGGCCCATGCGGCCGAGATGCCCGGCCCTCCCCCATTGAGCTCCGCCAGCGTGATGAGGCGAGCCAGAACGCCATGGCTCCCTAACGTTGCCATGTCCCCGTCCAGAGAAGGTGGTTTAAGAGGAAAGTCCGCCGCCTCCAACATGTCGTTGATGATGCCCTTGAGTCCAAAACGTCGGCCGTCCTCGGGCGAGTAGATCTTAGTGACGCCGTACTCTTCGAGGGCGCGAATCTCGCTGGGCACAATGACGCCACCACCGCCGCCGAAGACCTTGACGTAAGGCGCGCCTCGCTCTCGCAACAGATCGACGAGGTAGCGGAAGAACTCGTTGTGCCCTCCCTGATAGGAGCTGATCGCCACCGCCTGAACATCTTCTTCGATGACGGACTCCACGATCTCGGCCACCGATCGATTGTGGCCCAAGTGAATAACTTCCGCGCCGCCGCGCTGCAAGAGGCGACGGATGATGCTGATCGATGCGTCGTGACCATCGAAGAGCGAGGCAGCGGTGACAAACCGGACCTTGTTTTGTGGAACGTACGTGGAAGTTGCGGGCATCTTTTTGTACTAGTCTCGCTCGCCCCTTGCTTGTGCTAGGCGCTCGTCTTCACTTAATGGCGCGGGGCCCCACCCCCACGCCTCATCCTCCGTCGCCCTCGATCAATCGGGGCCTCACTCTTCGTTCGGCCCCTGGCCTCCGCTCGACAGGCATCGCTGCGGCCGGCGGGCGACTGCGCATGGGCTCATGGCTGCGCTCGGCCCCTTTCGTCGGCCGGGTTCCCTCGCGCCTTCGGCACGATTCCTCCCGGCCGGGGAAACCGTCAAATCATTGAAACCAAACGCCTTCTCTAGCAATCATAGTCAGCGGGCACTCGCGGTGTCAACCTCACGTGGCTCACGTGACTCACGTGGCTCACTCGCCGTAATCGACGCTATAAACGGGCAGAGATCCCCAGACTCCCTTGAACTTGGCCTCGCCCACGTAGCGTAAGTACACGGTCTTCTTGGCGCTCGGATCGTAGAACTCTCCGTAAAGGTCCTGCACCTCGTCATGGCGTGTGAGTGGCAGTACTTCCTCGATGGCGCGAACGGTCTCTCGGCTGACTGCGATTCCCTCGTTGAAGAGAGAACCCGTTCCATCAATTCTCACGAGCGCCGGGCTCTCTCCCTCGTCAGAGGGCTGGCTATCGGGGTCCCCGTCCTCGGCGCGCTGGGGCGCTTCGTCGGAGACCGCTTCCTCCGATTTGGAGGCCGAGGATAGTCGGCCCGCCACATTGACATTTCGTCCGATCACGGTGGTGTCTTGGCCACCAGAGCTTCCAATGAAGTGGGCGAGATAGACTCGTCCATGATGGATGCTAACGCCCATCGTGAATTTCGTCTGACCTTCCTTCCGTAGTTCCGCAATCTTCTCCTGTAACAGGATCGCTGTGCGGAGGGCGTTGAGCGCTCCATAGCGTGAGCTGTGGCCCGCACCGAAGGTGATCATCATCCCGTCGCCGAGAAACTTATCGACCTCACCACCGAAACGATCGATGATCTCGATGAACCGATCGAATACCGCGTAGAGCTCCCGCGTGAGATCGCGCTCCGAGACCAAACCCTCGGAGGTCTTCGTGAATCCACGCAGATCCAGAAACATCACCGTGGCGTTGACGGCGTTTCCGCTGACCTCCACCGACTCGGAGTAACGGTAGAAGCGAACCGGCCCGAACTGCTCGTAGATCTGCGCCTCGGTCGTGAGGGACGGAAGTAATCGGATGTGGTCTCGCACGTGAGATATGATCTCAAACCTCTGCACGGCCTGTGCGAGCTCGTCGAACGCGTCCAGCAGCGTCAACGGATTAACCCCCGCATCCACTTGGGCCTTGAAAACACGGGAGCGCGCCAACTTGCTTCCTAACTCCCAGGCATCGGAAAGAAGATGTCGTCGCATCTCGGCGTTGAACAGCATTCTCGTCATGTGGGCCGGGAGGAGATAGCTTTGCCTTTCTAGGGATGGAAGATGGCGGGCCACCTTTGCCAAGAAAAGTGGATCTTCCGTCAGCACGCGCGCCTCAATCTCCTTATAGAGAAGATCGTAGACCTCCGAGAAGACTTCGACCGAAATACGGTAGCGGCTATTGTTGGGAAGGATGGCCGCGAAATCCACCTCCCCCACATCGGTGAGCGTTAGGGGAAGTTGGTCGTCGATGATGGCGTCGGCCAGTGAGACCTGGACGTACCGACCCAGCAGGAATCTCAAGAACCCCGGGCGGCCTTGTTCGACCTGCCGGCAGGCGGCCTGCCAAACCTTACGGAGAAAACTTGCCAACAGAGGATGGATGGCGAACCTCGCACGCTGCAGAGTCGGCGTCGCCGCGGTGAGGCGGGCCATCACGTCCGCGATCTCTTTGGAGTGAGACAGCCAGAACAAATTTACCAGCCCGACGCGCCGATCTTGCATGAGGGAATTGACCAGCGTGCGTTCGAGCAGGCCGGCGTAGTCGTCCTCGGCCCGGGCAGGAGCGGGACCGACGCCTTCGCGTTTCGCTTCTGGACAGATCTCCAGCAGAAGATGAGTTAGATAACCCTGGGCGAATCTTTGTAGGTGGGGGTGATGCTGGACGTAATAGACGATTTCTTCCCGCTCGGCGAGCTCACCAGCGGGAAGAGGAGGTAGGCTACCCCCGAGAAGCCGCTCGGCTTCTTCCTGGCTACCCTCGATAAATCGGGTCGGGGCGAAACCCTTGACCAAGGGAGATGGATACGCCATGAAGAGAGCTGGGCCGCCTGGGGCTTCCCCGAAAATGACGAGCGCGCCCGGCGCCCCCTACTGTTCGTTGTTGATGAGCTCTTTGAGTTCCTTACCCGGCTTGAAATAAGGGACTTTCTTGGCGGGCACGTCTACTCTCTCACCGGTCTTCGGGTTGCGCCCCTTGCGGGACTCCCGTTGCCGGATCCGAAAGCTCCCGAAGCCGCGGAGCTCGATCTTATCGCCCCGGTGCAGAGCATTGATGATGCTCTTGAAGACGGTGTCCACGATAATCTCGGAGTGCTTCTTCGTTAGGTCCGAGACTCTGGAAACCTCTTCGATCAATTCGGCTTTAGTCATCTTCCACGACTCCTTGTTTGTCCCCAGTTAATTTTGCAAATCTAGCTAGGTTTTACTCAAGGTTTGCCAAGACCGAATGGCAAGCGTTTACCCCTCGTCTTCCTTACTTGGCTTACTTGACTTACCCGGCTTCCCCGCCTCACCTGTCTCACTTGGCGACTCGGCCTTTTCATCACCGTTCTCCTCGACGGCCTTAGCGGGCTCGGCAGCCTTAGCAGGCCCAGAGGCCTCGGCAGTCTTAGCAGGCTCAGAGGCCTCGGCAGTCTTAGCAGGCCCAGAGGCCTCAGCAGTCTTAGCAGGCTCAGAGGGTTCCGACGACTCAGCAGATTCTGCGGACGTAGTAGACGAAAGCCCCGAGCCACTGAAATCGGCGAAATCTCCCAACGTCGCATTGGGCGAGCCGGAGCTCGAGGACTGCGCCTCATACGTAGCGGGATCGATGTCCATGTCGACTGCCCGGATGGAAAGCCCGACCTTGCGTTCGCCTTCACTCATCTTGATGATCTTCATGCGATGGGTCTCTCCTACTTCTAACTTGTCTTCCGGCTTCTCGACTCGTTCTTCATCCAGCTCGGAAACATGGAGCAGACCCTCGACCCCTTCCTCGATCTCCACGAAGGCGCCGAAGTTGGTCAGGCGCACAATAGTCCCTTCCACGACGTCTCCGACCTTGCGTCTCTGAACGAACTCCTCCCAGACATCGGTGGCCAACTGCTTCAATCCTAGAGATAAACGCTGGTTGTCAGCATCGATGTTTAGGACTAACGCCTCGACGGTGTCACCCTTCTTCAGCACTTCGGACGGATGTTTGACTCGCTTGCTCCAGGAAAGGTCGGAAATGTGAATGAGTCCGTCGATCCCTTCTTCCACTTCCACGAAGGCCCCGAAGTCGGTCAGGTTTCTAACTTTGCCCTCAATGCGTGAGTTCGGTTCGTACTTCTCGGCAAGGAGCTCCCAAGGGTTGGGCTCAACCTGCTTCAACCCGAGGCTGATGCGGCGCTCGTTCGGATCCACTTGCAGCACCATGGCCTCGACCGGATCTCCAACCGAGAGAACCTTGGAGGGGTGCTTGACCCGCTTGCTCCAAGACATTTCGGAAACGTGGATGAGACCCTCGACACCGGGCTCCAGCTCGATGAAGGCGCCGTAGTCAGTAAGGCTGACCACTTTGCCTTTGACGCGTACCCCGACCGTGAACCTCTGCGAGACCGACTCCCATGGATCAGGACTGAGCTGCTTGTAGCCAAGCGAGACCCGCTCCGCTTCTCGGTCGAACTTCAGAACCACCACCTCGACCTGATCGCTGACATTGAACAGCTCCGACGGATGGTTGATACGACCGTAGGACATATCGGTGATATGGAGGAGCCCGTCGATACCACCGAGATCGATAAAGGCTCCGTAATCTGTGAGGTTCTTGACCACGCCGCGAAAGACCCGCCCCGCTTCTAGCGCCTCGAGCGTCTTGCCCTTCCGATCGGACAGCTCCTCTTCCAAGACCACCTTACGGGAAAGTACGATGTTCCCGCGCTTCTTGTTGACCTTGATGACCCGCATCCGGAGCTCCTGCCCCTTCAAACTCTCCAGGTTGCGGACCGGGCGCACATCCACTTGGGAGCCTGGCAGGAAGGCGCGAACGCCGATGTCCACCGCCAAGCCACCCTTGATTCGTTCGATCACTCGTCCGGTGACAACTTCCTTGCTCTCGTAAGAGGCCTCGATCTGATCCCACACTTTCATCTTCTCCGCTTTTTCGCGGCTGAGGATCAGATAACCTTCTTTGTCTTCCGCTTTTTCGAGCAGGACGTCTACATCGTCACCCACCTCGATGGTGAGATTACCGAACTGATCCTTAAATTCTTCTACACGTATGAGGCCCTCGGACTTGTATCCGACATCCACTACCACTTCACTAGACGAGATCTGGAGAACTTTCCCCTTAACTACCTCGCCTTCTGCGATATTGCTATTGTATTGATCGAGGAGCTTCTCGTACTCCTCAATAGGTATGGAATCTTCAGTTTGGCTGTCTAGCATTCCTGGGTCTGATAGGCTCCCTTCTTCTTCTATTACACTCTTCTCGACGTCGTTGGTTTCAGGCATTAAAGTTTGTTACCTCCCTGCGGATTTTTCGTGTGGCGATCGAGTGAGACTGGAAGGGGCTAATGACAGTGGCTCGCTTCGCCGGTGCGGCTTTGCCGCAAGCCGTTATCCTACTCTATTTTAAGGGCTTGGTCAAGGCCTGGTCAGGGCCTGTTACGGCTGGTTCGGGTGTCGATCCGTAATCCGTGCTCGAGCCAAAAGTTCCAGCCGGTTGAGCGTCTCTTCGAGGCCCAGCCCGGTGGTATCGACTTCGATGGCGTCGGAGGCCCTCATTAGAGGCGCGTGTTGCCGGGCCTGATCGGCACGATCCCGCTCGCGGAGCTCCTCGCCGACCCTTTTCTCGGTGACCCCCGGCTCGTCGGCCCGCTCCCGGTACCGCCGGCCGGCCCGGACCGACTCCTCGGCCACCAGGAAGAACTTGACCCCGGCGTCTGGAAAAACCACCGTTCCGGTATCCCGGCCCTCCAAGACCACCCCTCCGTCCCTGCCGAGCCGCCTCCACAGCTCCATGAGGGGGCCCCGAACCTCGGGAAAAACGGCGACCCGGGAGGCGCCCTCGGTGACATCGGTCGTCCGGATCTCCTCGCTGACGTCTTCGCCATCGAGGAAAATCCTCTCGTTATGATCCCCCCCGAATCGTATTTGACTGTCTCTCGCGATCTTACCGAGGGACTGGGCATCCTCCAGACTGACTCCGAGCTCTCGCGCCTTTAACGCCACCGCCCGGAAGGTAGCGCCGGTGTCGAGATAGATATAGCCGAGGCGTTCCGCCAGGCCTCGAGCGGCGGTGGTCTTTCCCGCGCCCGCCGGGCCGTCGATGGTGATGATGAGGTCGCGTGGGGTCATTTCTGCTTCGTGTTCGCGGGAGACTTCTTTTTATGTCTCGCCGCTCTTCGCGGCTCGACTTGCCGCTTCGCCGGCTTCGCGGCTGCGCGGCGGCTGAGGGCTCTCCCGGCCGGGCGGCGGGCGACTGCGCGTGGGCTCAAGGCTGCGCCTTTCTTGGCGCCGGTAGATGATTTTTTGCGGCCGCGTAAGGACTTCGATCGATTGCCTGGGGCCCCACCCCCAGGCGCTCGCGGCTTCGCGGCTACGCGGCGGCTGAAGGCTCTCCCAGCGGGCTCCGGCGAGACACGGGACGAGAGAAGGCCGGAAATCTCGCTCGGGGTCAGAGGCCGAAACGCTCCCGGAGGAAGGCCTCGATCGTCAAGGAAACCAACCTTCTCGCGGTGGAGCTCGATAACCGGATGGCCGAGCGATTTGAATAGTCGCCAGATTTCCCGGTATCGCCCTTCTGTAAGAACGACGCGGAGCCGTGACTTTTGGACTTCTTTGATGTTCTTCTTTTCGCGCGCGCCCGACTTCACTTTTTTTGTAACCTTGCGAGGCTTGGTCCCGCGGCTTTTCCTGGGCCCGGGGAGCTTCCTGACCGAAGCGACCCTGAGCCACTCACCCTCGACCCGGACGCCCGTGTTCGCACGCTCAAGGGTACCAACGCTCGGGCTCCCCCAGACGGTGACCGCGTACGTTTTGCTGAGACCGTAGCGAGGATGAGCCACGCGTTGCGCGAAGTCCCCATCATCCGTGAGAAGCAACAACCCGGACGTACTCATGTCCAGCCGACCCACCGGGTATAGTGAGCGCAGCGAGATCGGCAGGAGCTGCATCACGGTCCGGCGACGACGTGGATCCGATCGCGTGGTCAAGTAACCGACCGGCTTGTTCAACAGTAGATATCGACGGGGTCGCTCGGGTCGAACTCGCACACCGTCGACGCGAATGTCGTCTCGGGATGGATCTACCTTCCGGCCGGCTTGGGTCACCACCTCCCCGCCGACTTTCACCCGCCCCTCAGCGATCATTTTCTCGGCCTGGCGACGAGAGGCGAGCCCGGAACGGGCAATGGTTTTCTGAAGCCGTTCTTCCATGGTCGGGTGCTTGACTGAATGATCGTCGCGGGGCAGAACTGATTCAGTTTCCCTGGGGGTTCTCGTTTTCTGCTTCTTCCTCTCGGGCCTCGCTGGGCTCCGAAGGTGCGACCGGTTCGTGTTCTTGTCGAGTGCTGTCGAGCTCGACTGTCTCCTTCATCGCATCTCCAAGTTGGGAAGCAATTTCCTCGCCGAACACTTCCGCCATATCTTCCAGGTTCGGCAGATCATCTAGATTCTTCAGCCCGAAGCGGATTTGAAACTCTTTGGTCGTCCCATAGAGCAAAGGGCGTCCAACGACCTTCTTGCGACCCAGGATCCGAACGAGCTTTTTTTCGAGCAGAGTGCGAACCACACCTGCGGAATGAAGGCCGCGCAGCGCCATAATCTCGGGAACGGTGATCGGCTGTCGGTACGCGATGACGGCAAGCGTCTCGAGAGCTTGTATCGATAGCCGCGAGGGAGGCTTGGATGAAAACAGCCGGCTTATCCTGTCGTGATACTCGGGGCGGGTCGTGATCTGGTATCCACCGGCCACCTGCGCTATCTGAAGCCCGCGGCCGGCGCCCTGGTATTGTTCGAGGAGCTCCTGCACCTGTTGCTTGATGCTCTCCCGCGAGGCATCCGGCAAGGCCTTGGCAAGGTCCTTTAAGGAAAGCGGCTCTTGGGCTGCATAGAGAAGCGCCTCGATGCTGGCTCTAACTTCTTCGGCTGGGAGCTCACTGGCCGAAGGCTCGACCGGCGCTTCTTCAGCGGGGGTAGGTTCAAGGTGTTCGGTCACTCTGTACGACTCCCGTCGGTAGTGTCGGGCGGGCGGTCACTAGGTTCAGGGGGCTCGACTTCCTCGACTTCCTTGACATCCTGAACTGGCTCGGCTCGATCGGCAGGCTCAAGAGATTCAGCGGTTTCCACGGATTCTACTAGTTCTAGAGGCACAGTCGCCGGAGGGACCGTTTCGTCTGGCCGCGAGACGTGAATCGGCCCGAAGGCCTTGGTTTGAAAGACCCGAAAGACCCGCAGTCTGACCAGCTCCAGCACGGCAAGAAACGTCACGATGAGAAGCGCGCGGGTGGTGACATCTTCGAACAGCTGCTCGAACGAGATGCTCGTCCTCGGTGCGACTTTCGCGGTGAGGATCTGAATCATCTCCTCGACGGTGACCGTCTCCCGTTCGAACTTGATATCTTTGCGTCGACTGATGCGTTCGAGAACCGAGCGAAAAGCGGTGAGCAACTCGTAGAGATCGACGTCGACGAGCTCCTCTTGAGCCTGGGCACCGGCTTCGAGAAGCGGGGCAACTGCCGTCTCGGAGCGAAGCCAAACGGCACTTTGCAAGGTCTGCCGCTCGTATAGCATTTGAGCGGCCTCCTTGTAGCGCTGGTACTCGAGAAGCCTTGCCACGAGCTCGTCTCGCGGGTCTCCCAGCTCGTCCTCGACTCCGTCTTCGTGCGGAGGAGGAAGAAGCATCTTGGACTTGATGTGGATCAAGGTGGCGGCCATGAACACGAAATCCCCGGCGACGTTGACATTCAGCTCGTCCATGAGCTCCAAGGTGTCGAGATACTGCTGTGTGATGGAGGCGATAGGGATATCGTAGATATCGACTTCGTTCTTTCGGATCAAGTGCAGCAGTAGATCCAGGGGACCGTCGAAGGCCGAGAGCTTCACATGATAGCGAGGCTCTGCATTCTGACTCTCCTCGTCGGCGGGAGGGCCGAGATAAAGCTCGGCGGCATTAATAGACTCTTCGATCATGGTAGTTTCACCGCGCTACGCACTTCTTTCATCGTCTCACGCGCCACCTTTCGCGCCTTCTCCGCTCCTTCATCCAGGATCTTCCAGATCTTATCGGGACTCGACTCGAGCTCCTTACGTTTCTCGAGGAACGGTTTCATGCGTGCCACCAAATGATCGGCCAGCGCTCCCTTGCAGTCGATACAGCCGATGCCCGCCGTCTGGCACCCCTCGGCCGACCATGCTCTCGTCTTATCATCCGAAAAGACCTTATGCAGATCGAAGACCGGACAGATATCGGGGCTGCCCGGATCGGTGCGGCGTTTGCGCGCCGGATCGGTCATCATGGTACGAAGCTTCTCCCGAATCGTCGGCTCGTCGTCGGAGAGACCGATCATGTTGTTGTAGCTCTTCGACATCTTCCGCCCATCGGTTCCCGGAAGCTTCGGGGTCGGAGTCAGCTTGGTTTGCGGCTCCGGAAAGACCTGTCCATAGAGATTGTTGAAGCGGCGGGCTATCTCCCGGGTCAGCTCGACGTGCGCTTGTTGATCGGCTCCCACCGGGACGACTTCCGCCTTGTACATGAGAATGTCCGCGGTCTGTAAGACCGGATAGCCCAAGAACCCGTAGGTGTGCAGATCTTTGTCCCGGATCTGCTCCATCTGTTCCTTGTAGGTTGGGACGCGCTCGAGCCAGGGAAGAGGCACCACCATGGAGAGCAATACGTGCAGCTCGGCGTGCTCGGGTACGTGAGACTGGATGAAGAGCGCCGAGCGTTCGGGATCGAGCCCCGCACAAAGCCAATCCACCGCCACTTCCAACGTGTATTCTTTGATCCTGCTGGTGTCGGCGTAATCCGTCGTCAAGGCATGCCAGTCCACGATGCAATAGTACGTCTCGTACTCGTTCTGCATCGCCGCCCAGTTCTCGAGCGCCCCGACCAGGTGCCCGAGATGGAGCCCCCCGGTCGGTCTCATTCCAGAAAGTACGCGCTTCCGGGTCATGCCATTCCTGCCTGGGCCAAACCGAGGAGAAAAGTAATGATGGGAAACGCAACAAAGCTAAGGACCACCCCGATCGCACCGGTCACGATCAATCCGATAAGAATCAGATACCCGTAGGGCTCCATGTACTTGTCGTAAAGTTCGCCCCACTTTCGGGGAAGTCCCCAAGAAGCGATCCAAGAGCCGTCGAGTGGAGGCACCGGGATGAGGTTGAACACGCCCAAGATCACGTTCAGCCAGATCCCGATCCGGAGCATGAAGACCAATGGGTTGCTGTAGTCGAAGACGCGAATGGCGACCGCATAGGCCACGGTGAAGATCACCGCCAGCAGGAAGTTGCTGGTCGGACCCGCCCCGGAGGTCATGATCTGTCCCCAACGGAAGTCGCGGAAGTTGCGGGGCTGAACCGGCGTGGGCTTGGCCCAACCGAAAAGGAATCCCCCGGCAGGGGTGAAGAGCATAATCAAGGGCAGAAGAACGGTGCCGACGGGATCGATATGAACTACCGGGTTGAGCGAGATCCGACCTTCGCGCGACGCCGTATCGTCCCCCTGTTGGAGTGCCGTCCAGGCGTGGGCACTTTCATGGACGCTGAGAGAGAAAAGGAGGACGAGGTACTGGGTAATCTTCTCGAAAACAACTTCGGGCTCCAAAGGGTTCCAATTCCTCCCGGGCGATTCCTCACACTCTGGGACGTCGGCGGCATGCTAGCACAGCGGGATCTGGCGGTCAACTTCAGACAAATAAAGGATTTAGTCCCTCGAGATGGTCTCTTCGACCGTTACTCCCTCTCCCTCTGGGAGAGGGCCGGGGTGAGGGTTCAGCCCATTTCGGCGAGATGCTGACGGACGCGCTCGGCCAAACGAGGGCCGACGACGCCGGCGAGCTCCTCGACCGTCGCTTCTTTCACACGCTTGAGACTCTTGAAACGATCCATGAGGAGCTTCCTCTTGCGCGGCCCGATGCCTTGAATGTCGTCCAATTTGGAGTGGAAGTCGCGTGCGGCTCTCCTTTGACGATGGAACGTGACCGCGAAGCGGTGCGCCTCGTCCCGGACCCGCTGTACCAGCTGCAGTGTGGGTGAACTCTTCGGAAGCACGATGGGCTCCGATCGACCGTTCTGGAAGAGCACTTCCTCTTTCTTGGCAATGCTTACCAACGGTAAGTGCGAAAGACCGAGCTCGGTAAGGGACGTGAGGGCCGCCGCGAGCTGACCCTTGCCACCGTCAATCAGTATCAAATCGGGCTGCTCGGCGCCTTCCTCGAGCACGCGACGATAACGCCGCAAGACAACTTCCCGCATCGACGCAAAGTCGTCCGGTCCATCGGCAACGGTTTTGATCTTGTACTTGCGATGCTCGCTGCGCTTGGCCTGTCCATCTTCAAAGACCACCATCGAGGCCACGATGTCACTGCCTTGGATGTTAGAGACGTCGAAGCCTTCGATGCGGCGGGGCTCGTCGGGCAAGTCCAAGAGCTTGCGCAGAGCCTCGAGACGGGATGCAGCCTGGCGACCCTCCTCGTGATTGGCCAGCTCGAAGCCCAACCGGGCATTCCGACAGACCAAATCCACCATGCGGCGCTTGCCGCCGCGGCGCGGCACTGCGATCTCTACCCGGCTTTCCCGTCGACTGGTAAGCCATTCCTGAACCAGCTCCCGCTCGGGAAAGTCGATGGGCACATGAATCTCGGCGGGTAGATACCGCCCCAGCTCGTAATATTGTTTCAAGGACGCGCTCAGCACATCCGTGTCTTCCAGGGCTTCGAGCTTATCCAAAACGAAACTGTCGCGATCGACGACCTTTCCCGAGCGCATCGAGAAAACCTGGAGCACCGCCTGGTCCCCTTCGCGGTAGTAGCCAAAGATATCCCTCTCCTCTCCGCGAACGGTCGCCATCTTTTGGCGGGTACTGAGATCCTCGAGAGTTCGCACCGTATCCCGCAACCGAGCCGCCTCTTCGAATCGCTCTTCCTCCGCGGCACGATGCATCTGTTTCTTGAGCGAAGAGACGAGGTCGTCGTTCTTCCCCTCCAGAAAAAGACGGGCGCTTGCCACCGTTTTCTTGTACTCCTCGAGGGTGGCGATGCTCTCGACGCAGGGCGCAACACATCGTTTGATCTGGTACTGGAGGCACGGGCGCGGACGGTGGCCGTCCAGCTTTTCGTTGCAGTTTCGGATGCCGAAGAGCCGATGCACTAGGTTCTGCGTCTTTCGCGCGAGACTCGCCGGAACATAGGGACCGGAGTAGACCTCGCCATCGGTTCCCGGCCGCCGGACGACGTATACCCGGGGGTAGTCCTCGCCAACCGTCAATTTTAGATAGGGGTGATTCTTGTCATCACGGAGGAGAACGTTGTATCGCGGCTTGTGGGACTTGATGAGGCTGTTTTCGAGGACCAACGCCTCCCGCTCGGTGTCGGTGGCAACGACTTCGAGATCCCGGATGGACTCGATGAGTCGATCGAGACGGGGACTATCGATGCGGGAGCCCTGGAAGTAAGAGCGAACCCGATCCTTCAACGAGCGAGCCTTGCCCACGTATAGGATCTGCCCGCCGCGACCGCGAAAGAGGTAGACGCCCGGTGTAGAAGGAAGCTCGGCCAGTTTTTGTGCTAGTACGTCGTTCATAGATCGTTTGCCTATAGAATAGCCCAGTGCTCACCCGTTTGAGGACCGTCGCCTCCCCCGTCGCCCTGTTGGTTCTGTCACTTCTGTCACTTCTGTCACTTCTGCTCGCGCCCGGCCCACGAGCCGAAGCTCAAGCACCAGACGAGATTCTAGTCCGCGGTGGATGGCTATTCGATGGGACCGGTGACACGGTCATTCCCAACCCCGGCATCTTGATCCGCGGGGGGAAATTTCTCCAGATCGGCGGCGACCTTCCGGTAGCCCCAACCGAGGTCATCGAGCTCGGCGAGAGCGAGTACATTCTTCCAGGGTTCTTCGATCTCCACGCACACTACGCGCTCGACTTATTCGGTCGAGGGCGTGTCGATGACACGCGAGCCAACCCCGCGATATTCCTTGCCAATGGCGTGACCTCGACCTTCCCCGCCGGAGAGGTCAACCCTGAAAAGATGCGGGAGTTACGACTGCGCATCGATCGTGGCGAACAAGCTGGGCCTCGTCTCTTCAATTCCGGTCCGTACTTTGGATCTGCTCGCTACAACTGGGATGCCGAAATGACGCCGGAAGAGATCCGACGTGAAGTCGACCACTGGGCCGCCAAGGGCGCACGCGGTTTCAAGGCAAAGGGCATCTCCCCCGACCACCTCCGTGCTCTGATCGATCAAGCACACCGACATGGGATGACGGTCACGGGCCACCTTGGATCCGGCTTTCGCGATAGCGTCAACCCTCGCGACGCCATCCTCATGGGCATCGACCGTATCGAGCATTTCTTGGGTGGGGATGCCATCACCGACGACAAACCCGCATACTCCTCGCTGGTCGACGTGAAAGCCGACAGTCCCGAGACCGAGTCCATCGTGCGGATGTACCTTCGGCACGGAGTTTTCTTCGATGCGACGATGGGACCGTACGCCTGCGTGGGTCGTGCCGACGACGAGGTCTGTGAGTTCTTTGTCGATGAGACCAAGTACCTCACCCCGTACATGCGTGAGGTCTTGAGCGAGAGAACCCCGGAGCAGATCCAAGAGTTCGCCCAGATCTACCGCGTCAAGCAGGAAACGGTTCGCGCCTTCTATGACGCCGGGGGGTCCGAGCTCATCACCCTCGGAACCGACCGTCCGAGCCGCGGCCATTACCTCTCGGGCTTCTACGCCCACCGCGAGATGCACGCGTTGACCAGAGCGGGAATTCCCACCGCGGCCGTGCTCAGAATCGCGACCGCCAACGGCGCCCGCGCCCTCGGCGTCGGAAGTTACTTGGGGACGGTCGAGCCGGGTAAGCTCGCAGATCTGGTAGTGGTTAGAGGGAATCCCCTGAGCGATATTCGGAATACTCGAAACGTGCGGCTCGTCATCAAGGCCGGGACCCCCCATGACCCGGCGGAGCTTCTGGCATCGGTTGCGGGCACCATCGGCCCCACCGGCCCGGAGGACGTCCCGAGCTGGGTCCGGTGGTAGCCCCCCGGATGAGACTTGACCTGCGGCCCGATAACGACTAAAGAAACAGCACCGAGGGCGGAGGCACCGAGGGCGGAGGCATCGAGGCCGCACTCACTGAGAAAGTGATTCTTCCGCGCACGACTCCTCCGGCTCGTCCTTTCCTTCGTCCTCGCCCTTGCTTTTGCCGTGCTGCCTACATTGGAAAGGAGTGTCTCATGCGGACATTAACACTACTGGGATTGCTATCGGTCCTACTCGCGATCGGGATTGGCTGTGCCACGCCCGAGGAACGGATCGTTGACTTCTACCTAACCGCGATCCGGGATGGCCAAGACGAAATGGTAGCCGGAGTCTCCTTGGTCAGTTTTCCTGAAGGGGACATCCAGTCTTGGGAGATCGTCGAGATCGGCCCGGAGTCAACCGAGCCCTACCAGCTGATCGAAATCCGGGATGCACATTTCGACGCGAAGGCGGCCTACGACGCAAAGACCGTGGAGAACGACGAGTTTCTGCGGGCCAACGAGCGCAACGCTCTCCGCTATCAGCAGAAGATGAAAGACGAGCCAGACTACAAATACACCAGCGGTGTCCTGGCTGAATTCCAAGAGGTATGGGAAGAAAAAATCGAGACCCAAAAGGAGCTTCAGAACAAAGTAAAGGAGGCTGAAGAGGCTCTGGAGCGGGAAAGAAACAGCATCCGCATGTCGGCCAGTATCCCACTCAAGAACTCCTTCAGAGGTGACGTAGCGGTCAAGAAGGCCAAGGTCAACGTGAACGGCGCGTCCGGCGCAAAGACCTACACGCTAGTCTTGCGCAAGTACAATATCGTGGATTCCGACACCGGGCTCAGCCCCACCGCAAAGTGGATCCTCACCGACATCGAAGAAAGCTAGCCGTCAACCGATTGCTAACGTCGGGCATCAACAGACCCGCGGCGTCTACGGGAGTGGCTGGCCTCGGTGCGCCTCCCACCAGGTTCGCCATCGGGCAACGGCCTGTGCCTTACCTGTTTCCTCTCCCTGCGCATCGAAGCCAACGTCCTCACCGGTCGCCTGACCGAGCGCTTGAGCGGCCTGTGCCTGCAAGAACACCGGCGTGTCGGATTCCAGAAGCTCTATCAGAGCCTCGATTCCAAGTATGTTGCGGCGAGCCAGAAGCGCTTCGGCGCCCCGAAGGCGTACCCAAGGATCGTCGGCGTGATAGGCAATCTCTTCCAAGAGCTCGTCGACATCGGCCCCCTCAGGTGCCCGAGCCAATGCCTTGACCGCGTTCTCACTCACCGGCAACTCACCGGTAGCCATCATGCGGTGGACTTCTTCCTTCACCGACAAGAGCCGTGATATCGCATCGGCCGGCGGCTCCCCCTGGGAGTCTGCCATCTCGGCGAGCGCTTGGGTGGCAAGCTCGGCGGGATCCTGTGATGGCGCGGAGAAGGCACCCTCAGAAGGATGATGTGCGTCGCCCTCCGACATCGCGGCGGTACTAAAAGCTAGCCACAATCCGCCAACCAGCACCGTCCCAGTCGCCCCGACCTTCATCAGAGCGGCAAGCTTCTGTTCGGCCCCTATGAGATAGCGGATCACTCCGGCCAGAACGAGCCCGCCACCGAAGGTACAAACCACGGCCGGGCCGCTGGGAAGGTCGTACGCGAAGGATAGCGAGAGGCCGACCATGCTGACGAACGTTCCCACGACCCAGCCGACGATCAGGCGGCCGGCGATGCTGCGGGCGAACAGCATCGCGATCACCGTGGGGATGATCAAGAAAGAAAAAACCAACAGGATCCCTGCCACCGGCACACTGTAGGTAATGACTAAACCGAAGGAAGTGTAGAAGAGAAAATCCCACCAACGCACACTCCATCCCTCGGTCTCCGCTCGCTCCGGCTCGAGTGACAGAGCCAGGAACCGGCGCCGGAACTGCCAGTGGAAGAGGCCAATCAAAACATAAGCGATCGAGGTCTTGATGATAAGCGGCCACGTCACCCATAGGAGCGCACCGGTCAACATCGCCTCGACGAACTCCGCACCGTGCGGCGACTGGTCGGCGATCAGAATCCCGCCCGCCGACGCGACGGCGAACGAGATACCGATGATCGCCTCTTTCGGGATGCGTTGTTCTGACAACCGCAAGACCGAGAAGACCCCCGCAGCGATGAACGCGAAGAGCAACGAGTAGAGGTAGCTCGCCGTCCCGTTAGGCTCGTAGCCCAACAGGAATGCAAAGGTTGCCCCAAGTGCGGCGATCTGCGCCAGGGCGAGATCGACAAAGATCACGCCGCGGGAAACCACATGGAGACCGAGGTAAACGTGGATCCCCATCAACACCAGGCAGGCGACGAAAGGCGCCAGCAGGACCTCGAACGCCAGTTCCATGATCTCTCCTAATCAGCCTGGCACTCGGGAAAGCCGGACTTCATCATGGCGATCCAGGTGTCCACGAGTGAAAAATAACTCGATGTCTCTTCCGACCCTCCGGTGTACTGAGGGGCGTACAGGAACTTCGCACCGGTACGCTCGGCCATCAAGGTTGGAATCCGCTCATCGAAGTAATCGGCGACCCAAAGCACCTGAATCTTCTCGGTGTGCATGAGCGCGATTAGGTCGGCAACGTGGGAGGCCGAGGGCGGGATCCCGGGACGTCGCTCCACGTAGTTCGCGATCTCGATACCGAATCGGTCGGTGAAATAGATCCAGTTCAGATGATACGCGACGATACGCATGCCGCGGAGACATTCCGCCTCCTTCATCCACCCCCCCAGCTTCGAGGTCAGAGATTGGCCACCCATTTCGTTGCTCTCGAGGAAGGGCAAAAGCTCATGTCGCATTTCGAGCTTGGCCAGCTTGTCGCCGCCTACGAGCTCGACCAACTCGCGGCCGAACATCCGCGCGTAGATCCCGCGTTTGAAGTCCTGAAACCGCTCTTCGTAATAAGTAGCGTTGTCCGGGTCGACGTTGCGGAGCCCGGTCTGGATGTTCTTGGCGACGACCACCGCCCGCAAGGGATCGGTGTGGATGTGGGGGTTGCCGAAAATGTGGATATCCCCTCCCGCCCGGCTCGGGCTGTCTGGCACTTGAAGCATCGGCACGCCGGTCGAAACGGAAACGTACCCGATCTCGCCTTCGCGGATGCGAGGGTTGCGAGACTTGTCTATCACCGCTGGCATCCACATCTCGAGGTCGAGGCCGGTGGTGACCAAGAGGTCGGCTCGATTTATCATCATGGCGAAGCTAGGCTTCGCCTGAACGAAGTGAGCATCCTGGCGAGGCGCAGCGATGGCGGATACCTCCCCGCGCTCACCGAGAATCTCCTTGGCGATATCAGCGTACACCGTGAGTGACGCGACGACACTGAGGTCATCCTTTGGCCGTGCGTCCAATGCCGTGATGCCGAGTACGGAGCACGCGAAGAGCGCCACAAGACAAGGTGTGGAGAATGAAGTCACGACTTTCAACCCTCTCATCTTAATACCTTTCATGCTTGTGGGGCCCGAGAGCCCAGGTGACTTGAAAGAAGAGGAGGTTCTCGGCCTCTGGCTCCTCGAACATACGTGAGCTATGTGAGTATTGGACGCGAAGGCGCACCCACTCGCTCTGCCACCAATCCACATAGGGAGAAACCCCCCAAAGGCTGGAACCCGGCTCCTCGGGTAAGTCGGTCCAGTCACCGCGCAACCCTACGAACAACCGACGGTTGAGCTTATAGGTCGCAAAGGCGTAAGTACCGAAACTATCCTGCCGTCGCTCCGCCTCCTCTCGCCTCTGCCAGAGAAACTCTCCCCGTAGCTCGAGACCCTTATACAGGGACTCGGCCGGTGGATTCCACGCCACGTTCCAGTCGGTGCCCACGACCCACGTACGGAAGTCGCCGAGTTCGTCGTTGACCCCGGTCGATGCGGAAATCCCAACTTCTAGATAAGTCGCCTCCGAGAGATCCCAATAATTCGTCTCGTGAAGTGTGACGACGGGCGCATCGAAGCCTCGACCCGAAAAACTGACATCGTTCTCATCGTTGGTCACCTGGAACCAGAGCTCGTTGTAATCCCCCAGAACGGCTCCGGGCAACCAGGAAAGCCCGACTCCCGTGCCTCGGAGTCCTTCATCTCCGAAGAACGACTGATGCACCAGCGGTCGAACCGACTGCGGCAAGGCGTGTTGGTGCCAACGATTCAACTTTCCAAAATCATTACGGAAGGCGCCGAATTTCAATCCGAGGCCTGCCGGTAACGCCGTCCAATCTATGAACGCCTCTTCGAGCGCGAACTCACCTTCCTCGAAAACAACGAACGCCTTCGCCGAGGAGAAAGGGTCGAGAGGCGCCTGGAACGCCATCTCGAACTCGGCGATGCGAAACTGATTGCTTTCAGGGTTGCCGCTGTCATCCGAGAGCTGGAGAAACGTGTCACCGGTCACTGAGATCTCCGGATTGAGCTTGTTGAGATTACGGCTCTTCCCGGTGAAGGTACGCTCCGGAGTCGGCGCTAGCTCGTCTTGGCCGGCGGTCGTAGCGCTACCGGTACGTTGTCCCTCGCCCTCTCCCAGTATTCCGGCTAGCTCCGCCTCTAAAGATGCCCTCTCTTCCGCGTCTAGCGACGGTTCGCTTTCTCCCTCCGCCGGCGCCGCCTTATCGAGTGCGACAGGTTTCTCTAGCTTCTCTTCCAGGGCGGCGAGGCGAGTCCCGTATTCCCTCTGCAGTGAATCGAGCGCCGACTCGAGTGCCGCAATGCGTTGCTGTAGCGCGGCAACCTGCTCACCGTCCTCCTGAGTCGCAGCGGCCCCGGTCCCTGGCGACGCGGCGGTCAAACAAAGTGCTAAGACCAAATTCTCTACCACATGGATCGATTTTTTTTTCATCGCTTGTTCCTTTTTCTTTGTGCCCTCTACGCGTTGCAATACTTCGCAACCGGCAAACTGCCGCGCCACTGGGAAGAGCGAGCTTGGTTGCGGACGCCATCCTGCTCGCATTCAGCGAGCGAGGAGAAGTGAAGCTATGCGGTAAGTGGAGGAGAGCGAGAGAGGCGGAAAAAACCGGTGAAGTGAGGTGTGATTCCACGGGAAAGAGCACCGGTGGCAGCGGGAGTGAACAGCGGTACCGTCAGACGCAAGCTGACGTGCAGCGCCCCCTTGAATGTTTTGCAGACCACGCAAACGTGGGCAGGGTCGACCGCGCGAGAGTGATCGGATACCAGACCATAGCCGTTTCCGGGTTGGCAATTCTCGCCGTCACTCGACGCTTGGACCGAAAACGGACCTACGTTCTCCTTGAGCAAGTGAGAGGGGGAGAGCCAACCCGATGCGGCGACGAGGCCGACCAAAATCAAAGCGAATATCGCCGGGAAGGAACGCTGGTTGCGCACGGTCTTAACCTAAACTCAAAGTAGCATGCGGTCGCGAACGGATCAACTTAGGGAGCCAAACTACTAGCCAAACTATTGGCCAAACTATTGGAACGCGGCTAGGGATCAGACGGTTTCGGCTGTTCCCGCACCCACACCCCGGGAGCCAGGCTGACCCACACGGTAAGGCGCGTCGGTCTGAGGCGAGCGCCAGTTGTCGAACAAGCCGATGATCTGCACGCAAGCCAGGGTGCAATACGGGGCACAGTTTTTCGGCGTGGAGAACTCTCGACGAATATCTTGCTTCGTATATTGCTCGAGCAGCACATCGGGGTAGCCTCTTTGCTGCGAGCAATAATGCACCCGCCCGTCCTCGCAGATATAGAAATAACGCGCACCGGCTCTACATCGCCACTCGTTGGGCTTCCCGTGGGCCAAGTTCTCTCGGAACTGAGTGAAGCGCGCGTAGCTTCGCTTCCCGTGCTCCCGCAGACGATCGTAGACACTCATCTCACTATCGTTCAATCGCTTGAGACGACCGCGCTCGTTGTGGATGATCCCGAGCGTGGTGCTGAAGCCGAGCTCGACGGCGCGTTCGGATACGGTGATGGCGTCTTCCGGATTTTTTATGCCGCCACCAATGACCGAATTGAGGTTCACGTAGAACTCTGCATGGCGACGCAGGTTCTCCAGCTTGGAATCCAAAACCTTCAGACTCTTCTTGGAGACTTCATCCGGGTTGACGTTGTCGATGGAAATCTGAAGGTGCTGCAAGCCAGCCTCGTTCAGCCGCTGGATCCGCTCCGGTGTCAGGAAATAGCCGTTTGTAATAAGACCCGCAATCATCCCGCGGCGGCGAATATGGCTAATGATTTCGTCGAGCTCAGGATGAAGGGTCGGTTCTCCCCCACTGATGGTGATGATGGTGGTCCCCAGCGACGCGAGGTGATCCAGACGTCGTTTCATCTCTTCCAAGGGAACCGGCTCCGAAAAATCGTCGAACTCGTTGCAATAGGTACAGGCGAGATTGCAGCGCCGCATCGGCACAATGTGGACCAGGATCGGGTGGCGCTTGGAGAGTAGCCCCCGGGCGATCATCCGAAATTCAGTCAGCCGGATTCTTACCTTGTTTCTAGTCTTCATAAGCCAGATCTGGGAGGGGCTAGGCCCCAACAATTTCTCTAAATATTACCGTTTCCCGCGAAAGGGTCAAGCGGTCACCGATGAATGGGCCACGCCGGTGCGAAGCAGACCGTTTCGTCCTCTTTTCTAGGGCGGGTTTATTCCCTGCTGATTATCTCGACGCCGGGGGGTAGCTCGAGCTCGAAGACCTTGGGGGGGAGAGGCCCGTTCACACGAACGTCCTGGAATTCCAAAATCGTCGTGTCCTTGTTCAGCTCGTGGAACACCGTGCGGTCCGGAGTCCAGTTCTCTTTGTTGAGTGTCATGTCGATGGCGGCAAAGAGCGAGGCTGCGGAGTCCGGTTTCGGAACCAGCTTCAGAACCACCTGCAGGTCATCCTCTCCGACGAGACTCACGTCATAGTGCTTACCAATCTCGGCATTCGATTTCCCGAACCCGATGAGCAGATCGGTGCCGGCCCCTCGCTTTTGTCCCTGCTTGAACTCCTGAGCCTGATGGGCGATGGGGTTATAGAGCAAAATCTTGTCGTCTTTTACGAGGAGCACTTTGCTGTCTGGGGGAGCGTACTCCCACCGAATGTTCCCAGGGACCTTCATGTACAGTTTGCCCGAGCTCTTTTCTTCCTCTTCCAAGATGTGGTCATGGTTCGTCTGCTCGAAGTCGGCTGCGAGAGTCTCGAGACTGTCACCTGCCTTGCCCATGGCAGCCAGGATCTCCTCCAGACGGTCGAGGCCAAATGAAGAGCTGGCGGTGAGGAAGAAAATAGCAAATGTGGCGAGAAGCGTCATGGCTTTATCCGCTTCATCGCTTTGCGGGCGACTCTTAGCCTACCTCGCCGGTATTCACCAAGTGGGGAGCGTTGGCGTGGTCGACGACCCGTCCGTCCAGCATCTCGATCAAACGATGCCCGACTTCCGCCGCCTCCGGGTTATGCGTGATCATCACGATGGTCTGCTTTTTCCTACGGTTGAGATCGACGAGCAGCTCCAATACCTGACGGGAGTTTTCGGAGTCGAGGTTTCCGGTTGGCTCGTCGGCCAGAATGATTGCGGGATGGTTCACCAACGCGCGGGCCAGAGCGACTCGCTGCTGCTCGCCAACCGAAAGCTCGAGCGGTTTGTGATGAAGCTTGTGGGCCAAACCTACGAGGTCCATCAGCTCTGCGATCTCGCCTCCACCCGGGTGTCCATTGCCGAAGATCTGCTGCGCGATCTCGATGTTTCCCTGCACGGTCAGCGTCGGCAGGAGATTGAAACGCTGAAACACGAAGCCGATCTTTTTCCGGCGGAGAAGAGTGCGCTCGGCGTCGTTGGCGAGGCTGAGATCTTTGCCATCAACGATGACTCTGCCGGAGCTAGGACGCGCCAAGCCACCCATCAGGTGAAGTAGCGTGGACTTGCCGCACCCAGAAGGGCCCATGATCGAAACGAACTCACCGGCCTGGATCTCGACATTGACTCCTCGGAGAGCCGGGACCTCCACCTTCCCGACCTTATAAATCTTCCGAAGGTCGACGACTTTGAGAATGCTTCCGGTCGATTCCATTACGCGGTTCTAGCTACTCGTAGTTCAGGGCTTCTACCGGATCCAGCTTAGCGGCACGATAGGCAGGGTACAAGGCCCCCAACAACCCGCCACAGATGCCCAGAAGTGCGGCGATGACGAACTGACTCGGGACGAGAGAAACGGTGAGGGTCGGAAACAAGATCAGTATGGTGAAACGACCCAACAGAGAAAAGCCATAACCAACGACCACACCGATAAGGCATATGAGGAACGACTCGGTGATGACCAGCCGGATGATGTACATCTTGCCGGCTCCCAGCGCCTTCAGCACACCGATCTCTCTCGTTCGCTCGATGATCGATGTGTACATGGCCAACAGAATCACCAAGAAGCTGATGAGGACGGCGAGGAATGAGAGCACTCGGACGAATTGCTTCAGACCCAGCGCGTTTTCCCTGAGCTCTTCCACGAATCCTTCCATGGCCGTCACTTTGTAACCCTCGAATTTCTTTTCGAGCGCGGCGGCCACTTCACCCACGTCGCGCCCTTCGTTGACCCTGATCATGAAGAGCGACACCTTGCCCGGCTGGCCGCTCCCTTCCTGGAGCGTGGCGAGGTCCATATAGATGCGAACCCCGGCGCCGGCCTTACAGATACCGGCAATTTCGAAGTCCTGGCCCATCATGGGAATGCGATCTCCAAGGTCCAGCTGGTCGGCACTCGAAAGCACGGTATCAATGATAAGGTCGTCGGGTTTTTGGAACGCCGTGCCGTCCACGATCTGCACCCCATTGCCGATTTGATTATAGGTATCCAGGTCGACTCCAAAGATCGAGACCAACTTCTTGGTCCCTTTGATGCTCATTATCCGCCAGAGCAAGACGGGAGCAACGGCCCTCACTCCATCCACTTCCCCCAGTTTCTCTCCCAAGCGTTCCGACATCACACCCGTATTGAGAACCAGAAACGGAGAGGAGTCCGGGCCCATGAACATGATGTCCGCTCCCACATTTGTGATCCGATCGGCGTACTCGTTGAGCGATCCATCCGCCAAGCCCACGATGACTAGGACCATCGAGACCCCCAACGCCACCGACAAAATGCCGATACCGGTCCGGGTCTTGCGGTAAAAGATGTTGGAGAGGGGGAGATTGGCCATGTGATTAACGGGATTCCTAGTGGGGGTTGATATGAATCCGATCCAAGAATATCGTCAGTTGCAAACTTACTATGCTAACAAAGACGAAAGGCAGGATCAACCGCAGTCGGCACCGCCGTCTGACGAGCTGGCTAGAAGCTTTTTACTCACCGTCCTATAGTGAGCCCACGCTTGGTGAGCCCACGCTGTCGCGAAAAGGAAGCGGAGACAGGAGTCGTCGATGAAAGCGATCAGAATTCATCGGGCCGGAGGCCCGGAAACGTTGCAGTTAGAAGACGTTCCGCAGCCGGAACCGGCTCGCGAGGAGGTCCGGGTTCGCCTCGAGGCCATTGGCGTCAACTATATCGATACCTACCACCGCACAGGCCTCTATCCTTTGGATCTACCTTTCACTCCCGGAATCGAAGGCGCGGGAGTTGTGGAGGAGGTTGGGCCCGCGGTGGAAGACGTGCGCGTTGGCGATCGGGTGGCATTCGCGAACTCGCTCGGAGCCTATTGCGGGCAGAAAATCGTGGCGGCCAAGGCGTTAGCGAAACTACCCGAGGGAATGGAGTGTCGCACCGCGGCGGCGGCCATGGTCCAAGGCATCACCGCACACTACCTTACCCGCTCCACGTTCCCTCTCCGGCCGGGCAACAAAGTTTTGGTCCACGCCGCCGCCGGCGGCGTCGGGTTGCTTCTCGTACAACTCGCGAAGCGTTTTGGCGCCACCGTTTTCGGTACTGTCGGAAACAAAGAGAAGGCCGAAGCGGCGACAGCCGCCGGGGCCGACCATGTGATCCTCTACACTCAGACGAACTTCGCCACCGAGATCGAGAAACTGACAAATGGAGAGGGAGTCGACGTGGTCTACGATTCGGTCGGTAAGGAGACCTACGAAAGGAGCATGGCCAGCCTGGTGCCTCGCGGCATGCTGGTTCTATTTGGAAACGCGAGCGGGCCGGTTCCTCCCATTGACCCTCTGGCTCTGGCAAAAGGCGGCTCGATCTTTCTAACCCGGCCGACGGTCGCCCACTACATTCGGGACCGGGGAGAGTTCCTCGGACGGGTAGAAGAGATCTTCGCCTGGATCCAATCGGGTGAGCTCCGACTGACCATCGACCGCGCTCTACCTTTGTCCGAAGCCGCCGAAGCGCATCGGCTCTTGGAAGGCCGAACGACGAAGGGCAAACTGCTACTGGTGCCCTGAACCACTGGAGCCACTGGAGTACGCCCGATCCAATAGCACCGCCGGATGGGTCACCTCGGAATCGAGTCCGGCCCGCTTGACTCCGTGGGACAGTTGCATCAGGCACCCGGGGTTCCCGCTCACAATAATATCGGGGGCGATCTCTTTCAGATGCCGCATTTTTTCATCAAGCGCGCTCATCGACAGGCCATAGTGCGTAAGGTTGTAGATCCCGGCGCTCCCGCAACATCGCTCAGAATCGGAGAAGCTCAAAAGAGAGAGGCCGGGTATGCTCGCAAGCAGATCCCGCGGCTCCGCGCGCACCCGTTGCGCATGGAAGAGATGACAAGGCGCGTCGTACGCCACGCGAGCCTCGACCCGTCCGTGAGGTGGATCGAAACCCTCGCGAACGAGAAAAGCCGAGACGTCTACCACTCGCGAGGCGAACTCGGCGGCTCCGGAATCATCGGCGAGCAGCTCCGCATACTCGGAAAGCGCGGCACCGCATCCGGCCGCGTTCACCACGATGGCATCGACGCCGGCATCGCCGAACGCCCGCACGTTCGCTCGCGCAAGTTCGTGCGCGACTTCCGGAAGCCCATTGTGGAGGTGCAACGCACCGCAGCAGCGCTGCGCCTCCGGGACGACGACTTCGAAACCATTCCGTTGCAAGACCCTGGCTGTCGCGCGGTTCACGTCGCCAAAAAAATGAGAAGCAATGCACCCCGAGAAGAGGCCGACCCGTTTGCGGCGTGCCCCTTCGGCATGAAGCAGCTCGGGCAAATTGCGCCGCGCCTCACGAGGGGGAACCCGCGGCAATAGAGATTCGCGATCCGCCAGCTCGCCGGCCAGATCACCGGGAAGCCGTCGGAGCAATCCGCCGACAAGGCTCCGAAGTCCGGTTGCCTCATAGAGATGAAGCAACCCAACGAGGCGTTTCAACCTCATTGGGTGCGCCAAAATGCTTCCCATCATCACCTTTTTTGTCGCTCTGTTCAGCCACCCTTCCGTTTTCTCCTCGGTGATGAGACCGCGCACATCTTCCATGATGGAGCCCACCGGAACTCCCGCCGGACAAACGGATTCGCAGGCCCGGCACGCCAGGCAATCATAGATGTCTTCGGTCAGGGTGGGGGTGATGTCGAGTCGGCCTTCGAGGACCGCACGGATGTTGTACACCTGACCGCGTGGCGCCACCGACTCACGCCCCAAGGCCGCGTAGGTCGGACACGCGGGAAGGCAAAGCCCGCAGTGCACACAAGAGAGCGTCTTGTCGTAGAGGGCCTGGCGCTCGGGCGTCACGACTTGCATGGCATCCAGGATTATAGTCGCTATGTACAGAAGGATGTTGCTGATGCGGAACAACCGAGTCGCTTCGGAAAGCGTCTATCGTCGGCAGAGATTCAAAGGATGATGGAAGAATCCTCCCGCCGGGCGCGCTAGTGACCGGCGTCAGGTATTGGGCCGCTCACGAACTGGCGCGCGTCACAGTCTGCCTACGAAGCGGCCAGGCGAAAGAATCCCCTTGGGATCGAGCTTCTCTTTGATCTTCTTCATCAGCTCGAACCCTCCGGGCCTCTCACCGAAAACGTCAAGGCGCGCTTTGATTTCCTGAGGTGCGGATTCCAAAACGGCATTGCCTTCGAGTTCCTGCGCCGTCGATAGCATATATGGATAGGCTTCGAAGTCTTCCGAACGTGCGTAGAGAAGGCCGGCGTCCGGGTAAGCCACGACCGGCCCCTTCCTTTGCCACTGCTCGGCAAGGCGCACCGTCCGCGAAGGAAGGACTTGACCGAGGACAACGATCGGCGACTCCCCCGACAGTGTCGACGACGCCGGGAAGTCCCGGAGACGATCCCACAAACTTTCGCTTTCCCCGGGGGTTGGCCGGATAACCTCGTTTCCGCGCAATAAGTCTTCGCTCTTCCCACAATGGTCGGACACCTCCTCGTCGATCCCCTCGTAGCGGAGCAAGAGCAGCCAACCCCTGAAAGACAGGGAAGCGGCGAGAGACGGTTCGATGACCGCGATCACCTCCGGCTGGAGTGAGCTGCGTCGATGCACAGAAAGAGCATCGAAGACGGAAGACACGTCCTGAAGCGACACCGCGAGCGTCACGGTAGTTTCGGGGATGGGCCGCACTCGGAGGTGAACGCGCGTCAAGAACGCCAGCGTGCCGCGCGAGCCGACCAAGAGCTTCATCAGCTCGTAACCGGCCACGTTTTTGATCACTCGCCCCCCTGCCGAGACCAAAGTTCCGTCCGCCAACAAGGCATCGAACCCCAAGAGAAGGTCGCGTGGGCGTGCCCCCGGTTGACGACGAAAACCCGGCTCACCCGAGGCGAGGACTCCTCCCACCGAGGCGCCGTCGACACACGGCGGATCCCACGGCATGAACTGTCTTTCTTTCGCTAGCAACGCCTGAAGATCGCGAAGCCGAGTACCGGTGTGGACGGTGACGGTCGAGTCCGCGGGCTCGTAGTCCTCAACTCCCGTGAGGTGTGCGGAGCTGAGATAGCAATCCAAGCGGGCGGGTAAGTTGCCGACATGGAGGCGTGTGCCGCCTCCATACGGAATCACGGCGAGCCTCTCGCGGGAACAGAAAGTAAGAGTCTTTGCAGCAGCCTCCACTGACGTGGGCTCCAGAACGAGAGGTGGCTTCATGCCGTCGATCTCCGGGTCCTCGGCTCGCGGTGGTCGAGCATTCGCCTCCTCCAACAACGCGCGGGCCTTCCCCAACGTCATATCCAGGCTCCCGGAACCGCGGCCACGCTGCCCAACGCTCCTTTCTCACCACAACCTTGACCGGTCGGAAACACCTTGCTCGGATTGCAGAGGCCCTTTGGATTCCAGACTTCGCGAAGCGAACGCATTAGGTCGAGATCCGACTCGGTGAAGATCAATTTCATGAAGTTTGCCTTCTCGGTACCGACACCGTGCTCGCCGCTGATCGAACCTCCCACCGACACACAGAGTTCCATGATTGCGCGCCCGGCTTCGAGCACCCTTCGCTTTTCATCTTCGTCACGGCCGTCGTAAGGAATACAGGGATGAAGATTGCCATCGCCAGCATGAAACACGTTAGCCACTCGAATGCGATACTCGCGCGCGATCTCATCGACCCTGGCCAGAACTTCGGGCAAGCGTGTCCGGGGAACGACTCCATCTTGCACGTAAAGATCGGTGGAGACGCGGCCCATCGCCCCGAAGGAAACTTTCCTCCCTTTCCAAAGCCGCTCGCGCTCCTCGTCGTCGCGCGCCGCCGTGAACGCAACCGCGCCACGCTGACGGCAGATCGATTCCACCTCTTTTTCTAACCGGTCCATGGCGGACTGTGCTCCATCGAATTCCACGAGGAGCACCGCCTCGGCGTCCTTTGGATATCCAGCGGCGTTGACCCCGGCTTCGACAACTTCGATGGTGGCGTGATCTAGCATTTCCATTGCCGCGGGGACGATACCGCGCGCCACGATGTCGGAGACTGCTTCACACGCGGCGACCATGCTACGGAAGGGAGCGAGACACGTCTTCACCGCCTCGGGCAAGGGCAACAATCGCACTTCCACTTCGGTGGCGATGCCGAACGTACCCTCGGAGCCGACGAAGAGTCCCACCAAATCGTAGCCGACGCCGGGCCGGCGGTCCCCCAGATTCACGATTTCTCCGTCGGGCAAAACCACGGTGAGAGAAAGGATATGTGCGGTCGTTGCTCCGTACTTGAAGCAATGCGGCCCGCCCGCGTTCTCGGCGATGTTGCCGCCCACCGTGCAGGAAGACTGGCTGGACGGATCGGGCGCAAAGAAGAGGCCGCTCGAAGCGACACCTTGGGATATCGCGAGGTTGACGATGCCGGTTTGGACACGAGCGGTGCGGTTCTCGATGTCGACGTCGAGAATCCGGTTCAACCGATTCATCGCTACAACGACCCCGCCTTCGACCGGAATGGCACCCCCGGAGAGACCCGTTCCCGCGCCTCGGCCCACGAAAGGGATCCCCGACGTAGCACAGACCCGGACCACCTCCGATACCTCTTCCGTCGAGCCCGGAAGTACCACCGCTTCGGGGGGGCTCTTGAAGGCGGTCGTCCCGTCACATTCGTAGACCAGGACGTGCTCGGGCCGTACGAGTAGGGCGTCTTTTCCGACGATCCGCCCTAACTCCTTGAGGGTCCTCTTGGGTAGCACAGAGGCAAGCTAGCATGGTCCCCGGCGGAGAGGCAAGATCTCGCCGATCGAGCGACCAGTCGAGCTGGACGGTTGCAAAGAGGGGGACCGTGTAATACAGTTGAGGACTTGGCCTGGGTTGGACTCACTAGTCGACGCCATGGGATTATTTGAACCTGAGGAACGCCCCTGGGCGTCGGGTCAAGTCTGGTAAGTGGGCCTGCTGCGGAGACAAATTCTGTAGAACGCGAGTCACTTCGCTCATGACAAGGAGTCAGACATGAAGATGGCGGCCGGAAGCGCCGAGCTAGCAGTCAAGGTGAAAACGGAAGTGCCGGAAGTGCCGAAAGTGCCGGAAGTGCCGGAAGTGCCGAAAGTGGAAGCTAACGGGCTGAAAATCTTTTCACGCACCTTGAGGGTTGTCACCGACAGCCGAGTAGAGCTCTACAACGTGACCGATCGCATTCGTGATCTGGTAAAGGCCTCGGGAGTCAAGGCTGGCTTCCTTGTCGTCTCTACTCTGCACACCACTACCGCGGTGTTCATCAACGAGTTTCAAGCTGCGCTCATGGCCGACGTCAAGACTTTTCTTGAACGGTTCGTCAACAAAGAGCATGGATACCTTCATAACTGCGAGGACTCCTCCGACTGCGACCGGAAGAATGCCGACTCCCATCTCAGGGCGATGCTCTTAGGGCACAATCTGACACTACCCATCCAGGAAGGTTCCATTACCCTGGGCAAGTGGCAGAGCATCTTGTTTGCGGAGCTCGATGGTCCCCGGGAGCGGATCGTGACCGCTCAGGTCATCGGTATCTAGAGGTATCTAGGCGTATCTAGGCCCCACTACAAATAGTTCTCCCCCGCGCTTGTTAGAAATCGCTCGGAAGCGGGCGTTCGCTTGCCCGCGCCGCTGAGAATCAAGCTACACTGGCAGCCGCGCGGGAGGTCAGGCAAAACGTTGCAGTTACGGTTGGATTTCGATTTCAACGCCGCCCATCGTCTTCCTTACTACGAAGGCCCCTGCTTTCAAACTCACGGACACAATTATCGACTGAGGGTTTTGGTCAAGGGTCGTGTCGACCCTGCAACGGGCCTGTCGATGGACTTCACAGCCATCAAGCGCGTTGTCCAAGACACTGTCCTCCAGACCATCGATCACAACGACCTGAATCAGGTGCTCGACAACCCGACTGCGGAAAACGTCGTGGCTTGGATTTGGAAGCGGCTACGCCCCGCCCTGCCAGGCCTCGTCGAGCTCCAACTCTTCGAAACGCCAGATTGTGGCGTCATCTACCGCGGAGACTCGGATGGGGAAGCGGAAGCGGCCCAACAGTAAGACGAGCCGACCAACTCGTCGCCGCCAAACCCCGGACTTACGCTTGATGAGTGAAGCGATCCGTGCGTTCTTGGATACGGCAGGAATCGATACCTCCCACCCACAATTGATCGACACACCCAAGCGCGTGGCGCAATCGTGGACCGAGGAGTTTTTGGACGGATACGATGCCGACCCTGCCGTCATCCTCGGCGATAACTTCGACGCCGATGAGAGCGCCTCGAAGGACTCCTCGGGGTTGGTCCTGGCCAAAGATATTCCGTTTCACGGCCTTTGTCCTCATCATCTACTTCCCCTGCAGGGGCGAGCCCACATCGGTTATCTTCCCAATGGCAAACTGGTCCCGTTCTCTGGCCTGGTGAGACTGCTGGACTGCTTCGCACACCGGCTAGAGGTGCAGGAGACCGTGACCAAGCAGGTCGCGGAAGCACTGGTAAAGCATTTGGACGTCAAAGGAGCGGCATCGATTCTTGAAAGCGAGCAGACTTGTATGACTCTGCGGGGAGTAAAACGCCTCGGTACTCGGATCGTCACCACTCACTTCGCGGGAGTATTCACTTCGCGGGCCGACCTAAGGAGCGAGTTCCTGCAGAGCGTGGGCCGTCCCGAAGAGACTGATGAATGAGTGGAGGAGACTTCCGTCCTCGAGTCGCGATCATCACCGGCGCCGGCCGGGGTATCGGTCGCGCAACGGCCCTGGCCTTCGCCGCGAAGGGCATTGCGGTCGCAATCGCTTCCCGCCGACCCGCCGACCTGATGGCGGTGGAAGGTCAGATCGAAGAGCAAGGAGGCAAAGCGTTGGCGGTCCCCACCGATGTATCGGTGGACCAAGCAAGTCGACGAGCTAGTCGAGAAAGCCGAAAAGGAGCTGGGCGCCGTCGATGTCCTGGTAAACAACGCCGGCGTCTTGGAACGTCACCCAGTCGTGGAAACTAGCGAGGAGTCTTGGGATCGCGTGCTAGACATCAATCTCAAGGGAGCCTTTCTCTGCACGCGGGCCGTGCTACCCCAAATGATACGCCAGCGCCGGGGGCGGATCCTCAACGTGTCCTCGATCTCGGGCCGAGTCGGCACGCCGCAGCTTGCTTCTTACTGCGCTTCCAAATGGGGGTTACTCGGCTTCACTAAGGCTACCGCCGCAGAGGTGCGCCAGCACGACGTCGAGGTCATGGCGGTCTGTCCCGGATCGGTGGCGACCGAGATGCTCAGTAAGGGCTTGCCCGGAGCGAAACCGGACATCACTTCCGAGACGAGACACTAGTACCTAGGCCTTCCGAGGCCGCGCATGCCAGTAGTCAACGCTCAACCGATCCTCTTCTCGCGGAACCCAGAGAACGAAGAGCAATAGACCGAGCCGGGGCATCACATGACCGGTGAAGCTATACAGAGGCTCCTTCAAAAGATGGCCGTAGGTCACGAGGAGAAGCACCGCGCCCAATGCTATCGACGCCTCCCGAATGCGCCAGCCGATGATGAGGAGCGCGCCGGCCACCAACTCGATGGCTGGCGCCACGCTGCCGCTTGCCCAGAGCAAGATCACAGGAATCCAGTTGTCTGCGTACGGCTCGACGAACATCCGTCGTGCGTGCTCGACCGAGCCAAGCTCGAATACTTTCCACCAACCGGCCATGAAAAAGATGAGGCCTAGCGTGACGCGCGCGAAAAAAATGGCCAGGCTACGTTTGGACATCTTTCAACGTGACGCTATCTTCTGGAGGGTCTCGTGCAAGCGATGCGCCATAATTTTGCAGATGATACTCGTAAGATAGAGCGCCGCTCCCACGTTGTATTCGATCGCCCGCTCCAAGGTTTCCGCCGGGACGACGTAAACGTCGAGGGCGCCGCGGGCCACTGCCGACGCAGAGCGTGGCCTCTGATCGATGAACGACAACTCACCGAAAAAGTTGCCGGAGCCGAGTCGCGCAAGGGTCATCGACTCACCCGAAGCGCTCTCCTTTCGGATCTCCACTTCACCCTCACCGATGACGAAGAGTTCTTTGCCTTCGTCCCCTTCATGAAACACGACCGCGTCGGACTCGAAGCTGCGGGGACTGAAGAGCGATTCCAACCGCCGAAGCTCGGCTTCAGACAACTGGGCCGATGGCGTGTCGTCCAGTGAGTCGCCTTTATCAGCTGTCGCCATCTCTTGAAGAACCTCGTTGGCGGATCTTATTTTTTGCGACATGCTTTTTGCGAAGAGTCCCAAGAACTTGACCGCCCCGGTCCGGCTATAACGAAAGGCCCCCTTGAGAAAATGCCGGTCGAGAGAGAAACAAGCCGCGTCCGTTTCCGCTTCCGCGAAAATGGGGGTATCGGAAACGAAGAGTGCTTCCTCCCCGAGAAGCCCATTCTTCTGCTGTTTGCCGAGCGGCAATCTCCCGCGGTTCCCTTCGGTTTCCAGTCGGATCTCACCGTCACGAATCAGCAAAATCTCGTCACCGATGGCAACCGCTTCCCCAGCCGCAAAGCTTCGTTCTTTCAGTTCTTTGTCGAAAACGCTCGCTTCGGCGGCCGTCAAAACGGCAAGGGGGGATAAGGAGCGGAGGGACAGGGAAGGGCCCTGGGAGTCCACGAGGCGTATTCTATCCCCATTTATTTCGGGGATAGGTGATTAAATAACTTACCTAATCAAGTCAACGAGTTAGGAGTTAAATCACCTGTCCCCGAATTAGAATTGGAATTAGACGCCTAGGTTGACGAGCTTGGTTTCCAGGTAATTGTCGAGGCCCTCTTGGCCCGACTCGTGGCCCATCCCGCTCTGTTTCCATCCCGGGAAGGGCCCTTCGGTCGCGGCCACTGCCCAATCGTTCACGCCGACCATGCCGAACTCCAAACCTTCATAGCAGCGAACCGCTGTTTTCATGTCGTTGGTCCAAACATAAGAAGCAAGCCCATATGGCGTCCGGTTGGCGAGCTCGATGACCTCGTCCGTATCCTCGAACGTCGCGAGCGGCAAGACCGGGCCGAAGATCTCTTCGTTATAGATGGGGACTGAGGGATCGACTTGGTTCAGCACGGTGGGTCGATAGAAATATCCTTTGGCGAAACCCTCCGGGCGGCCTCCGCCGGTCAGAACCTCGACGCCCTTGCCGCGGGCATCGGCCACCATCGCCTCGACGCGTTCGCGTTGGGTGGCGTTGATCATCGGTCCCACGTCGGTCTCGGGGCGGAGACCGTCGCCGACGGTGAGCGCCTCGACGTTCGGGACCAACCGCTCCACGAATTCATCGCTGACTTCCCGGTGAACCAGGAAGCGCTGAGGGGAAGTGCAGACTTGACCGGCATTGCGATATTTGATGCCGACCGCACTCTTAGCCAACGCGTTCACGTCGGCGTCAGGAAAAATCAACACCGGCGCGTTCCCACCTAGCTCCAAGGAGAGACGGGTAAAGGTTCGCGAGGCGCCATCCAACAGAATGCGCCCCACCCGCACGCTCCCGGTGAAACTGATCTTGCGACAGTCGGCGTGGTCGAGCATCATCTGCCCCATCGGCTCCGGCTCTCCGTTAACGAGGTTCATTACGCCGGCGGGAATGCCCGCCTCGACGAGGATGTTCATCATAGCCATTGCGGTGAGCGGTGTGAACTCTGAAGGACGGGCGACCACAGTACACCCTGCCGCTAAGGCCGCCGCCCAAGCCCGCGAGGTGTTGTAGGCGGGGAAGTTCCACGCGGTAATGATGCCCACCACACCGATCGGTTGCTTGAGAACCAAGAGGCGCTTACCGGGGCGGCGGGATGGTATCGTCCGCCCGTAGGCGCGTTTGCACTCTTCCGAAAACCACTCGAACAGATCCGCAGCGACGACCCACTCTCCCTTGGCCTGCGCCATCGGTTTGCCACACTCCTGGACCGTCGTCTTTGCAAGGTCCCCGGCACGATCACGCATCAGGTCGGCAGCCTTTCGCAAAATGCTGGCGCGTTCATAAGCCGTCCGCTGAGACCAAGCAGGAAACGCGCGCGCCGCGGAGTCGATCGCCGCCTTGCAATCGCTGCCATCTCCGAACGGGACTTCGCGCACGACATCTTCGGTGGCGGGATTGATAACTTTCCAAGTCCCGCCGTTTCCAGCACCAACCCAGTCTCCATCAATGTATTGCTTGTAGATGTAGCTCACGAGCGCCTACTCCTTTCCGTTGCTTACTTTGCCTGCTTAGCTTGTCGAGCTGGATGATATTCAAGATCCAGCAAAGCCCATCGCGCCATCATGACGAAATTGATGGCGAAGCAAACGACGCCTCCGAACACGAGGCCCAGTGAGACGACGAGTATCTCGCTCCTCATACTCACTATTCCCACTACCGTGGCCAGGACCCCAACGGTGACCAAGACATTAGACAAAGCGCGAAGTCGATGGTTGTAGAGATCCTTCATCCCCGGCACCGCCGTCTTGCCGAAATCGCGCTGGAAACGCTCTTGCCAAACCCAAATCGGAAAGAGCTTGAACGCAACGGTAGTGATGGTAAGCACGATCCAACCGAGAAAGCCGGCGTAGCCATAGGCAAACTGGACTCGCATGCGAAGCGGGCTCTCGGGTGCAGGAATCCCGAAGGCGAGGAAAACGCCCGCCACCGCGGTCGCTACCAGGATAACGAGCGGTACGACTTCCCACTCCCTCGCCCGCCCCGTTACGAAGGCCCGCACCGGGCCCCAAGACTGCCACGCGATAACCACCAACAACACCGTCGCAAAGGGAGCACACCATGGAAGGTCGGCCAGAAACGTAGTGGCCAGCCCCAAAATTCCCAACTGCAAAAGCCAGAAGCGGATCGGGAGCAGACTCTCCTTGCCGCGGGTCGTAGGAACTAACGCAAGCTGAACCCCGAATATCATCGTGGTCACCCACCCGATTCCGGCCAGGTGCATATGAGCAAAGAGATTGGACGTGAACCTACCTGGTAGAAGGCTCGTCTCGCCGGCGAGAATCTTGTTGAAACCAAGGAGCGCTCCCAGCGACGCAGTCAACACTAGGTAAACCATCGAGGCGGCGACGTAGGGAGCGATCTTGTTCCCGCCGAACGCGCACCGCCAGACGCCGGAGAAGTTCACGAGCTGAACGACCGCCGCGGCGAGAACTAACAATGTTGCCCAGGCCATGCCATTCCACTCCGCAATCCAGAAGTGAAAAACCATGCCGGTAGCCCCCACGAAGAAGAGCACGAACTGGACGCGAGCGAGCCGCGCCGAGCGGGGATTGACGCGGAGGCTCATCGGAGCAAGCCGCAAGATCACTCCCATCATCAAGGAAGTGATGAAACCAAGGGTTATGACGTGCGTGAGGGCTAGGAACTCAGGAGAGTAGAAATATTCCAGAAACTGCCGGTGGCGAACCCACATCCACAGGGTCCCGCCAAGGAGCGAGGCCATGGCGGTGAGCATGAAGGGCTCTTCGATTCGCGCGTGCCCTTGCTTGCTGTTGGCGGGTGACAACTGACGTTTCTATTCGCTCGAGCTCGGGAGAGCGAAACTCGTTCGATCGACGACCACCTTACCGTTGTGAACCACCAACAGGATGTCCTGCAAAGCGACGATGTCTTCGAGAGGGTTGCGCTCCACCGCAATCAAGTCCGCCTCGAGCCCGCTCCGGATGGTCCCTGTTCTACCATCCACTCCGAGCAGTCTCGCCGCCGTTGCGGTGGCGGCGAGAATGGCTTCCATCGGTGAAAGCCCACATTTCACCAGCTCTTCAACCTCATGCTGAAGTCTCAAGACACCCTCGGGCCCGAAGCCGGTGTCGGTCGCAGCAGCAATGGGAATTTGCATCGCATGGGCCTCGCGCACCACCTCGCGAAGACGCGTCAGCATGTGGCGACCGCGTACTTGAAGAAACGGATCGTCGTAATCGCCTCCCGGGGCGGCGAGATCGGTAACGACCGCCACCGTGGGAACCAAAAAGGTTCCTTTCTCTTTCATGAGCTCGAGTGTCGTCGTCGTCAAGTAGGTTCCATGCTCGATGCTGCGAACACCCGCTCGCACGGCGGCGCGAGCCCCCTCATCACCGTGCGCATGAGCGGCCACCGGAATGCCCGAGCGACCGGCTTCGTCCACCACCGCGGCGATCTCTTCTTCCGACATCGTTTGTTTGCGCGGGTCGGTCTCGGGTAGCCCGGCTCGTTCGGTGGAAGTAATTTTGATCCAATCCACGCGGTGCCGAATGTTCACTTCGGTCACGCGCCGAAAAGCGTCCGGCCCGCGGACTCCCGCCATCAAATCTGCCAGCCCCGGCTCGTCTATAAAGAGCTCGGACGACGGAGTCGGTCGGACATGGTACCCGGCGGCTAGAATCTCGGGGGAGTCGATCGCTCCTTCTCGGCCCAGTTCGCGAAGACCCACGTCGGTGAAATGGGCGGTCCCCATGCTGCGCGCCGTCGTGACTCCCGATCGGAGCGCTTTCTCCGCGTTACGGATTCCCCTCAGGTGGACGTGGGCGTCGATCAAACCTGGCAGCAGATACTTTCCTTGCAGATCGATCACTTCCGCATCGGCTGCCCCTGCTGAGGATGCCGCAGAGGCTTCGGACGACCCCTCCGTGACCCGCTCGATGCGACCGTCGCGAACGACCACGGTGGCATTCATCAGGACGCTCGAGCCTAACCCGTCGATCACATTGGCATGGGTCAGGATCAAGACTCCGTTCGACGTTGACTGGGCTCCCAGCAAAGTCGCAAGCGAGATAACGACGGCGAAACTCAACGAGATCGGTTTCATCCTGTTCCTCCCGCCGACTAGCCCTGCGTCCCCACTCGCTCGGGCTCGATGTAATAGAGGACGCGCACTTCCTCGGGCGTGCGGTAAGGGTATTGGTCCTGGTCCAGGTACTTCTTCGCCATTTTATCTATATGGGCATCCGCACCCTCTTCGGTAATCTTTGCAACCCGCCCCCGAATCATAATCGCGGCATAGGGATTGTCGGGGTCGGTGACCGAGAGCGCGACGCGCGGATCAGCGCGCATGTTTCTATCCTTCAATCGTCCCTTGGCAGAATTGACGACGATATAGTCCCCCTCGGTGTCGACCCAGACCGGACTGACCTGCGGACTACCGTCCTTCATTCGTGTCGCGAGGTGGACGAAGGCTTTTTTTGAAAAAACCCCCCTCTGTTCTTCAGATAGTTTCTGCGTCATGACTTGCCTCCACTGGAAAATTGGACCCCACAGTCTAGCAGAACAATCGGTTTTGGGGCGGCGGGCGTATCGGGGGGGGTGGGCGAGCTCTATTCGCCGAACTTGATGCCCTGCGCGAGTGGCAGGTCTTGAGACCAGTTGATGGTATTGGTCTGGCGACGCATATAGGCCTTCCAAGCGTCCGACCCTGACTCGCGGCCGCCGCCGGTCTCTTTTTCGCCACCGAAGGCGCCACCGATCTCGGCGCCCGACGTTCCAATATTGACGTTAGCGATCCCGCAGTCGGAGCCGCGAGCGGAAAGAAACGTCTCCACCGTCCGCATACTATCGGTGAAGATCGCACTCGAAAGCCCCTGTGGCACATCGTTGTGAATCTGAACGGCCTCTTCTAGATCGCCGTACTCCAGGAGGTAAAGAATCGGGGCAAACGTTTCTTCTTTGACGATGTCTGCCTGCTTGGGCATCTTCACAATCGTCGGCTCGACGAAATTGGCCCCTAGATCCTCCCGCTTCTTCCCCCCGGCAACGATCTCTCCGCCCTCCTTCTTTGCACGCTCGAGGGCCTTGAACATATCGTCGACCGCCGTCGAGTTCACCAGCGGCCCCATCAGAACTCCCTCCTCGAGAGGATCCCCGAGGCGCACCTGACGATAAGCATCGACCAACCGCGTAGTGAGTTTCTCGCTGATGTCTCTCTGTACGATGATGCGACGCGTCGTAGTACATCGCTGTCCTGACGTCCCGACCGCACCGAACAGGATGGCGCGCACCGCCAGATCCAAAGGCGCGTCTTCGGCGACGACGATCGCGTTGTTCCCCCCCAGTTCGAGGATGGTCCGCCCAAAACGTTTCGAAACCGTCTCCGCCACTCGACGGCCCACTTTCGTTGAACCGGTGAAGGAGACCAAGGGGACACGAGGATCGTTCAGCATCGCCTCGCCCACCTCACCGCCTGATCCGATGGCGAGCGTGAAGATACCTTCGAGGCCGTGATCGGTCATCACCCGATTAGCGATATTTTGGATCGCGATCGCCGTGAGAGGTACTTCGGTGGACGGCTTCCACAAAACCGGATCGCCACACACGTTCGCAATCGCGGCGTTCCAGGACCACACCGCTGCCGGGAAATTGAATGCAGTGATGATCCCCACCACACCCAAGGGGTGCCATTGCTCGTACATCCGATGGCTGGGCCGTTCGGAATGCATCGTCAGCCCATAGAGTTGCCGAGAGAGTCCGACCGCGAAGTCGCAAATGTCGATCATCTCCTGCACTTCGCCGTGCCCCTCGGACCTCAGCTTGCCCATCTCGAGAGAAACCAAATCGCCGAGGGGCTCCTTGAGCTCGCGCAGCGCTTCTCCAAGGTCGCGGACGACTTGACCACGCTGCGGAGCCGGGACCGCGCGCCAAGCCTGAAACGCGGAATGCGCGCTGGAAGCCACTGTCTCGTACGATGTGGTGGTCGCTTGAACGATCTTGGCGATGGGCTCTCCGGTCGTTGGGTTGAAGGAAATTATCTCCTTGCCATTCGGATCCTCGATCCAACCATCGGGCCCGGTGCAGGCCCCCGCATTGACTTCCTTGATTCCCAGCTTTTCCAAGATCGCCTTCACCGTCTTAGACCCTTCCCGATGTTCAATCACACCTTAGGCTTCGGCGGCGGGAGAGCAAAGGCCTTTGCTTCGTGACTAAACCCTGCACGATTGTGAGATCCGTCGCAGAACGGCTTGTTCTCGGAATTGCCGCATCGACACAACCCGATGACTTCTCGACCGGCGAGGTCATAGTTGTTACCCTCGCCGTCCTCGATTGTGAAATTTCCCTTTATTCGAAGTGGACCATTTTTGGAAACGGTGATTTCGCTATCCGCCATCCTTCACCTCCTTGCTCTTGTTTTGACTCGTAGTATACCATTCAGGAACTATGCCAGAAGATGATGGACCCAAGAGCGCAGTCGAGCTCGCCATGGAAAAGCTCCGCGCGCGGGGGGACTTCACAGAGACGTCGTTGACCGACGCACAAAAGGCCGAGATCGCAGACATACGAAGCCTTTACAAATCGAAGATCGCCGAGCACGAGATCCATGAAGCGGCCAAGATGAAGCAGGCCACCACTCTGGAGGAGCTCGAGACCATGAAAGAGGCCTTGGCCAAGGAGAAAGGGCGTCTTAGCAACGAGATGGAAGACAAGGTCAAGAAGATTCGTAGCAGTAAGTAATCCGCATCATCACAGTCCTCCAACTATTTGAATTTTCCGTTAACCGCTCCTGTGTCCGCCCGTTCGCCATCGACCGGTCTCTGCAGTAAAGTAAGGACGGGAGAGAAGAGGGGTAGCGGAAAAATATGAAGATCGCAATCACCTGCTATCCTACTCACGGCGGAAGCGGCGTCATCGCTTCCGAGCTCGCACTGGGTCTCGCCGAGCGGGGCCATACGATCCACATCGTCAGCTACGCGGTTCCCTTTCGACTTCGAACGTTCCATCCCAACGTGCGCATCCACGAAGTAGAGGTGGCCAGCTATCCCCTCTTCAAATACCCGCCCTACACGCTAGGGTTGGCCACGAAGTTGGCGGAAGTGGCAACCGAGCAAGAGGTCGATGTTATCCACGCCCACTACGCCGTCCCCCACGCGGTGAGCGCCTTGCTCGCCAAACAGATCCTGGGCGGTGACTCGCCAAAGGTCATCACGACCCTTCACGGAACCGACATTACCCTGGTGGGGGCCGACGAGTCGTTTCATCGCGTTATTCGCTTCGCGATCGACTCTTCGGATGGGGTGACCGCGGTATCCAAGTACCTTCAGCGACGAACCGTGGAACAGTTCGGACCCAAAGGACCGGTCGAAGTCATCTACAACTTCGTCAACACCACGAGATGTCAGCGCACCACCGAAAAGTGCACCCGCGGGCACTGGGCGCCCAACGGTGAGAAGATCTTGATGCACGCTTCTAACTTCCGACCGGTGAAGCGCGTTACCGACGTGGTTCGAATCTTCGACCGAGTACAGAAACAAATACCGTCCAAACTCTTGCTGGTGGGCGCAGGACCAGAACGGATGTTCGTTCAACAGCTCGTGAAAGAGCTCCGCCTGACCGAGCATGTGCACTTCCTGGGTGAGCAGGACTACTTAGAGAGCCTGCTCAGTTGCGCGGATCTCTTCGTGCTGCCCAGCGAGCAAGAGAGCTTCGGTTTGGTCGCTCTGGAAGCCATGAGCTGCGAGGTTCCGGTAATAGGCGCGAGCATCGGAGGATTGCCCGAGGTGGTCGCTCATGGCGAGACCGGGTTCTTGTTTCCAGTCGGCGAGATCAAGCAAATGGCCGACGCCGCCACAGAACTTCTCGCAAACGAGCAGGAGCTTGCACGGTTTCGCCGATGCGCCCGCCAATGGGCGGTGGAGCACTTCGATTCCGAAAAAATCATCCCCCAATACGAGCAATTCTACAAAGAGGTGCTCGAGACCGGGTCGAAAACGATCCAAAAAACGGTTTCTTGATCGCGATCCGGTTTGCGGCTAGTCTCGCCTCTATGCGTTGGCCCTGGCTGCTTCTGAACTGCGTGTTCATCGCCTGCGCCCAACCACCCACCCAAGAAATAAACATCACCACGGAGCGAGTGGCGCGAGCTCGAGAGGCGGAAGCCCACATTTACGCGGATGTCTTCTTGGCCGAAGCGGAAGCCGCGCTGACCGAAGCCCGCCAAAATCTCGACGCGAAACGCTACCGCGCTGCGGTGGAAGCGGCGTCATTGGCGAGCTTACGAGCCGACGAAGCCTATGCACGCGCCGTTCTCCGAAAACAGAGGATGGAGCGACGGGCGAGACGGCAGCTGCGAGAGGTCTTGGCTTTGCTCGACCAGGCCCGCAGCCGTGGCACCGCTCCCCAATCGGTGAAACCGCTGGCCGACCATTTGGGCGAACTGGAGAGAGCCTTTCGGCGAGGAGGATCGCCCTACGAGATCTTCGAGGCAAGTGCCGAACTCAAAAACAATTCGCTCGAGTTATTGGGTCGATCCAATCGGCGATGAGTCGAAGGTACCCTCCGCCACGACCACCGACTCTCCGGTAACGTAAACTTCCTGCCGGTTCTCCCAATGGACCTCGAGTTTGCCCCCCGGACATTCGACGGTGACCCGATCGTCAGTTTTGCCGTTCAACATGGAGGCCACCGCCGCGGCGGCCGAGCCGGTCCCAGAGGCCTCAGTTTCGCCCGCGCCACGTTCCCATATGCGCATCGCGATCTCGGAACGGCTCCGGACCGAAACGAACTCCGCGTTGGTCTTCCGGGGAAAACGGGAATGGTTCTCGATGAGTGGACCCAACTCGAGTACAACGTCACGATCGAGTCGGTCGACGAAGACGACACAATGCGGATTCCCCATCGAGACCGCGGTGATCTCGAGGGTGCGTCCGGCAACCTCTAGAGGGACGCCTTTCACTGGCTCTTGAGGTGGATCTATTTGAAACGGAATCTCGGCGCTCGCCAACCGAGGTGCACCCATCGCAGCTTTGAAGACGACTCGCGGACCGGTCGCCTCGATGAACTCCAACGTACGCGTGCCGGAACCGGTCTCGACGACGATCGCGGCATCCCTCGCCAGACCGGAAAGCCTCAGGTGCGCACCCAGGCAACGTAGACCATTGCCGGAAATCTCCGCATAACTGCCGTCTTGATTGAGCAGGGTCATGGAGAACGAATCGCCTCCCGCCGTTTCGAAGACAACGAGTCCATCGGCACCGACTCCGCGGCGGCGATGGCACATCGACCGAGCGAGCGCAGGCCACGCGTCCGGTGTCGGCAGCTCCCTCCGATCCACGATGAGAAAATCGTTTCCCAGCGCATGCGTCTTGGCAAACTTGACGAGTTTAGGAGCGGTCATCTCGGATCTTCTTCGTATCGCTCGGGCGCCGATGTCTCGGGCAACGTCTCTAGAGGGGCGGAATCCGCACGGCGTCTCACGTAGACAAGCGCGGCGCCATCGTAAAGCGCATGCACCAAAGCCGGGACGAACAGATTACCGCTTGCCTGGTACAAAGCTCCGAGGAGAACTCCCATGCCGGTTGCCCAGAGAGCCAACGGCCATAGTTCCCGACTCGGGCCGTGAAGCAGTCCGAAAACCACGCTCGCGATCCAAATGCCGAACTCATCCTGAAGCACGCCTCTGAAGAGTAGCTCTTCTCCTAGACCGGCCAGCGCAGCCACCACCAGAAGATCGGAAACGGAAGCTCGACGAAAGAGAGGGAAGACCTCCGATTCCAGGAAAGCGTGGACCGCGGCCGGATGTCCAGCCCGCTTCCCGATAAAATAGAGAGAGAAGTTCGCGGCCAGGAAGACCGCGGTCGCGACAAGCGCCACACCAACGGCACCGACGTCGACCCAAAAGGGGATACCAACCCCACGAAACCAAGCCCAAACCATCGCCAAGATTGCGAGCCCACCTTCTCCGAGCATCAACCAACGAAGAGAAGTTTTCATTGCTTCGTGTCGGGATCAAAGGTGTCAGGAGCAAACGGGAAATTACCGAAGCCGTAGATCTCGGCGCTACCCATTCCTTCCGGCATCTGCCGCCAGGTCATGGCCCCGTCCGAAGTCTTGAAGACCCCGCGACGGGTACCAACCATGACATCGCTACCGCCGGGAGCCTTCGGCATAGGAATGGAAAGTGTCAGGACATTCTCTTCCTCGAGCTCTGCGGAAGCCGACTCCCAAGTCTCGCCCGCATCGTGCGAGATGAAGAGTCCTTCGTCGGTCCCTGCGAAGAGCGAGCTCCCCCACCAATAAATGCCAGGCACGCGCCGCTGGGCCCAATCCGATCCGCCGACCGGCTCGAAGTGTTCACCTCCATCGCGACTCCGATACACCCCCGCGCCCTCCAAACCGACGAAGACGACGGGCTCCAGACCGAAGTATCCCGACAGCGTGACGGAGAGGACGGCAACCGGTGGAAGCCCTTCTCCTAGCTGTTCCCAGCTATCTCCGATGTCGTCGGTTCTAAAGAAACCCCGCGACGCGGCGACGAACAAAGAGGGTCCCGGCCAATTCATCGCGTACACCGAACCCGTGATGAGGTCTTCGGCGACGTGCTCCCATTTCTCTTCTCCCGCCACCCGCGATCGGTACAAACCATTCCGGGTACCGATGAAAATCACTGGCTCGGACGGGTAGTAGAGAGACGTGAGAATCGAGACAACCTCGCCCCCTTCCCAGGTCTCCATCTTCCGCCACGATTCCCCGAAATCGTCCGACACAAAGAGGCCTTCGGGTCCGCCCGCGAATGCCTTCGGCCCGATGCAATGCCAGACGCGGATACTCAGAGGAAGACGGTGGCGAAGTGTCTCCCAGTACTCACCCCAGCTGTGAGAAACGTAGGGGCCTTGGGAGGTCGCCACGAACAGGCGCGCGAGGGATTGCGCACCTGTTTGCTGGAACGACAGGAAAAAGGACAAAAGTAAGAGTGCTAGGATTTTTGGAGGTCTTGTGCCGGTCATTCTTGTGCTCTAGAGCCAATCAATTCGCACGCTCCGACGGCCTATCCCGGCTATTCAAGATGAGCGTCACTGGGCCATCATTGACGAGTGAGACCGCCATCATGGCTCCAAATGTGCCGGTCGCAACCGAAAGCGTTGCGTCCTGGCGGAGCATGTCGACGAACCGCTCGTAGAGGCTCTCCGCCTGTTCTGGATGTGCCGCCTTGGCGAAGCTCGGTCGTCGCCCTTTGCGACAATCGCCGAGCAACGTGAACTGAGAGACGACCAATGCGGATCCCGCAGCCTCCTTGATGGAAAGGTTCATTTTACCCTGCGAGTCCGGAAAGATTCGCAGCGACCCAATTTTCTCGGCAAGCCACTTGGCGTCCGCTTCGTCGTCTTCGCCGGCGACCCCAAGAAGGATCAGCAGCCCCTTTCCGATCTCTCCGACCGTTCGCTCGTCGACTAAAACCCGCGCCGACGTGACTCGCTGCAGGACGGCTTTCATTTTTTCTTGCTCATGTTCGCGTCGTCTCCCTTCATCACCCGTCGTCATCCGTCGGGGGGCGTCGTTCTCGGACGCCGAACGCCCTCAGGACGTCGAGCAAGCTCACAACGCCTTCGAGTGTGTGAACATTCGCGCGGGATACCACCGGAAGCAGATCGAAGCCGGTAGACCCCATGCGTTCCAACGCCAAATCGAGGGAGTGGTCGGGATGTACGTGGGGGAATCGTCTCCAGTCAACGAGATCTCCGATCTTTTTCTCGCCCTCGCCCTCACCGGACGCGGCATCCAGCTGAACGAGTGATATCACACCCCACACCCCCTTTTCGTCGGCTACCGGCCATGCGGACAGGCTACTACGACTTCCCCGCTCCAGAGCCTCCGTCACGGTCATTTGGGGCGAGAGCAACTCGCTCGGTGCATGCATCGCTAGCCGCACCGGCAAATGTCTTTTCCCGGTCTCCACCCCCGGTAGGTGAATGCCTTCCTGTAGGGCAAGGGCTTCGTAGATCGGTTGACGCTGCAATTTATACGAAACGAAGAAGCTAATAAGGTTGGAGATCATCAGCGGAACGATGATGGCGTAGTCGTGAGTGAATTCGAAGATCATGATCACCGAAGTCATCGGCACCCTTAGAATGCCGGCGAACGCGGTTCCCATGCCGACGAGCGCGTACGCACCGGGGGTAGCGGTGACCTCGGGAAAGAGAAAATGCGCCACGCTCCCTACCGTTCCTCCAACCATCGCTCCGATGAAAAGGCTAGGTCCGAAAATGCCGCCGGCGTTACCCGATGCGTAGGACGTCACGACTGCTATCAACTTCAACACGACGAGTACGGCCATCATCTGGATGGCCATCTTTCCATTCAACGCATCGCCCACCGAGTCGTAACCTACGCCGAGAACCGCCGGCACAAAGAAGCCCAGCACGCCCACCACCACCCCCCCCACCGCGGGCTGAACCCAACGCGTTTTACGAGGCATGTTCAGAAATCGCTCGCGCAGCCGGAGAATCGTTTTGACGAAGACGACCGACACCAGGCCACCGATCAAACCGAGCAGCGCGTAGATTGCGAACTCGATCGGGTGCACGACTTGGTACTCGGGAACGTGAAAGAGGGGCTCATCGCCCAAACTCAATCGAAGGACCAGCCACGACGTCGCGGAGCTCAAGACGACAAAGCCCAATCCCGGAGCATGGAGGTTTCCGACCACTTCTTCCATGGCGAACAAAACGGCGGCGATCGGTGTATTGAAGGCGGCAGCGAGCGCCGCAGAGGACCCGACCGGCAGTAGCGACTGAACCTTTTCACGTGGCAGACCGAGCGTTCTTCCAACGACGGAGGCGATACCCGCCCCCATCTGAACCGATGGGCCTTCCCGGCCAAGGGCGATCCCGCTGGCGAGAGCGGTGGATGAACAAAAAAACTTGCCGAAGACCGTCCGGAAGCTGATGAACCCGCCCTGGGCGAAAAGCGCCGCCTTGGTTTGTGGAATGCCGCTACCTCGCGCCTCAGGAAAGTAACGATAGAGCAGAATGCCGGTACCGAGAGCGCCGACAATAGGAACAAGGATGCGCCGCCAAGACTCTCCGTCCGGGGGATAAAGGGCCTCCCCCAAGCCCTCGGTAACGAGGATGAAGGCCACCACCGCCAACCCCACCAGCGCACCAATGAAGAGCGTGAGTACGAGGAAGACTTGGTCTTCATTCCTATCGGCGAGCTCTCGGAAGCGCTCTTGTAGGCGGAGTCTCCAGGTTGCGGGGATCGATTCGGTCGGCGTAGTGCTCATCGTCTGGAAAGCCAGACATTATACACCTTTAGAGCGTGTGAGGATTTCTCTTCTTCCGTTACTCCCTCTCCCTTTGGGAGAGGGCCTGGGTGAGGGTATGGACGAAACCTATCGAGTAGGCTTCACAGCACGGAGGGCTTTTAGGATCTGCTCGGGCGTCTGGAAACGCTCTTCGGGATCCTTCTTCAAGCAGCGCATGACGATCGACTCGAGAGCGGGCGGTACATCCGGACGAAGGGACTTCAAGCGACGTGGCTTGGTGTGCACATGGTGATAGAGGATCTCACCTTCGACGAAAGGCGGCTCGCCGGCCAAGAGGTGGAAGACGGAGCCTCCGAAGGCATAGAGATCGGTGCGATAGTCGACGGGCTTTCCAAGAATTTGTTCCGGCGACATATAAAGCGGTGTCCCACTGGCCCGTTGGCTCCCCTCGTTCTTGGACTCTTGCAAGATCTTTGCGAGGCCGAAGTCGGCGATCTTGACGACGCGTTTTCGTGTCAGCATCACGTTGCTCGGCTTGATGTCGCGGTGAACCACGCCGTTCCCGTGCGCATGACTGAGCGCTCTCAAGACTCCGATCATGAAATGCAAGACGGCATTCATGGGCAGCTGGTCTTCACGTTCCAAGATCCTGTAGTAGGACACTCCCTCCACGAACTCCATAATGATGTAAAGGCGACCACGATCGATGCCGAGATCGTGTATGGCTACGATGTTAGGATGAGACAACTTGGCAGCGGAACGCGCCTCGCGAAGGAATCGCTCACGGATTTCCTCGACCTCCATGAACTGTTCCATCAACATCTTGTAGGCCACCGTGCGGTCTAGTAGACGGTCGTGCGCGCGATAGACGATCCCCATTCCGCCCGCACCCAGTTTCTCGAGGAACTCGTAGCGCTCCCCTCCGCCTATCTCGGTGTCGAGAACCGTCTCCACGGACTCGGGGGCGGCCTTTGGCCCTGTTGACACTTTCTTTTCCAACTCTTGAAGTCTTCCAACTGCGTCCCGATAGTCATAGTCCTCGGCGACGATGTTACGAAGGATCTCGCATGCCTCGTCGATGTCGCCCATCTCCTGGGAGGCCTCAGCCAGCGCGAAGTAAGCGTCCATGTTTCCGGAATAGAGCGGTTGGTTTCCGAGCGCTTTCCGAAGCTTCTGGACCGCTACGCCCGGCAGCCCGCGTTCCATTAGATGCTCCGCAAGCTCTACCAAGGACGCCGAATACTCCGAACTGTCGGGCCTCACCTTCTGCAGATGCGCGATGGCCTGATCGACCATCCCGGCCTTCTTTGCCGCGACGGCAGCCCGATAATAGTGACCCGCCTCGCCAAACATTCGGGCCGCTTGGCCCATGTCTCCTGCCTTCTCGTAAAGAGCCGCGGATTGTTCATAGTCTTGGCACCGGCCGAACATCTCAGCGGCTCGCGCCAACTCGCCGATCCGTTGGTAGGCCTCGGCCGCCTGTCGGTGCGCCCCCGAGTGCTCGTAGCACCGAGCCGCGTCCAGATAGTTGCCGGCTTCTTCGTACACTTCGGCCGCCCGCAACGGATCTCCCCCGAGCAAAAACTCCACCGCCGCTTCGTTCTTCTGATCCTGCTTGTAGAGGGACTCGCCTCGCATTTGAGCAGCGCGCACGCGATCACCGGCCTGCGCGTAGACATCGGCGGCTCTGTCTACTGCGCCGGCACGTTGATAAAGGTCGGCCGCCTTGACGTAGCGACCGAGCTTCGCATAAAGAGCTCCGGCTTGTTCCCAGTGCTCTCCCCGCTCCAAAATCTCCGCCGCTTGCTCGAGGAGACCCGCTCGCTCGAAGGCGAGCCCGGCGAGACGGCAATAGCGAACGAACTCGGCGTGGTCGGTCGGGGAGCGGGTCCCGGCTAAGCTCCCAAAACGATCTTCGAGATGGTTCCGGTAGTTCTCTGCCGCCCTCTTGTTGTCGCCGGCCTGTGAGCAGACCTCCGCCGCCTTTTCGAAGTGGCCGACCCGCTCGAAAGCGGAGGCCGCCTCGGTCAAGGCTCCGGCTTTGAGCAACAGGCGCGCCGACTCATAGTTTTGCCCTTGGCTTTGAAAGATCCCCGCGGCATCGCGGAATCGCCCCTGCTCTTCGAGCGTCTTGGCGGTCTGCTGCCAGTCACCCCCTTGAACGGCGGGGTCGGTAAGAGCAGAGGCCCCTTTGCCGCGGCGGAGTCGGCTGATTATCTTTTTCTTCCAGCCCGGACCGTCCTGAGACGCAGCCAGCACACCGCAAGCGGATGCCGCCAGTAGGCCGAGGGCGGTCAGACCCGGCTCAATGGCGAGCATCGATATCCTTGCTCACGACCGGCGCAGGATCGTTCGCAGACGACGTCAATTTGGAAAGGGGAAACACTTCCAACCATTATACCGGACGGGTAGCCGTTCCCTCACCAGCGTCGCAAAGAAGTCTCGGCCAGCAGAAAAAAGCAATCCAAGTCCTTGATGGTCAACGAATTGGCAAGGGAGAGGCTTTTTGTCTAATGACCATTGACACTCCCCGTGGCCGCTGCTAGAGTGCCCTCACCCAACCTGCTGGCCCGACCTCAACGAAGCCTCCCCTTCGAAGCCAGAGCCCAAGAAGTCTGCGAACAGAGTGCACGTTCGGAGGAATCGAACATGGGCAGGAAGGTTTCGCTCTCCGCCCTTCTTGTGTTGGGGCTCACGTTTGCAGGATCATCGTGGGCCGATGAAGTCTTCGACGCCTGGGGCTTCGTTCAAAACCGCGACTTCTTCAGCCAGCTTCCCTACGAACATATCGATCCCCTGAGCGGGAACCTGCTACTGACGTTCACCGATCTGGTCTTACCTGGCAACGCGGGCTTCGAACCTCCGGATCCAGCGGACGTACAACAGCAAGATCTACCGAAGCTTTTCCACCTCCGGGGATCAGCTCGACGAGGATTCCCCTGCCGGCGTGGGCTGGACCATGCACCTGGGCCGCGTGCTCAATCCCGAAGCTCTCGGCGCGGGGCCGGTTATCGAAATGCCCGATGGCCGGCGCCAGCGAGGCTACACCCATGTGGACGGGAGCGGCCAATTCATAACCAAGGAATACTGGGTCTATGACGCCAACAGCATGCCTCCCGTCCTGAAGCTCCCCAACGGAGTGACCTACTCTTTCGGACACTTAGCGACACTGCCCGGGCTCGGCAAAGTTCGGTATGTCACCGAAATCTCCGATCCCTTCGGCAACCGAATCGATGTCGAATACGGGACGAGCTCGAACGCTCCACCTGAGGGGCTCTCGCGCGTCACCCAGTGGCTGAGCGGAAGCGTGAAGCGTGTCGTCACCTTCACCTATGACAACGCCACGCGGCGCAGCGTCCGAACTCTTCAGTACTCCTCCGGAGGAACCGCCCGTACTTGGACTTACTCGCATACCACCGCCACCTTTGCCGGCGTTCAGTACGGTCTGCTTACCAAAGTGACACCCCCGGTGGGTCCTTCCTGGGAGTATCGATACAACACCAACAAATCTCCCCGGTTCGAGCTCACGCGACTCACCACTCCGAACGGGGGACAAGTGGACTACTCCTACGACACCATCGAGTTCTTTCGGCCCGGCACGTCGACCGTGGTTCGCTCTCGCGCCATGGTCCGAAGAGTCACCAGTGGTCGCGACGTCCAGTCGGGAACTTGGGATTTCGACTACGCGCAGGGCAGCTCGAGGAACAAAACCATTTCGACCTCTTCCTGTAGCAAGATCACGTACACATTCCTAGGTATTGGCAGCGGCTCGCCCCAGCTATCCGCATGGCAAGTCGGGCTCCTGGAGAGCAAGACCCTCTCGGAAGGATCGCTGGTGCTCGAAGAGGAAGAGCTCGAGTGGGTGCGATCGGTTGCGATCTCGAGCGAAGATGAATCGGTGGGTTTCTACAACGACTCCGAGATCTACATCCCCTTGATGGAAAAGCGCACCGTGACGCGTCGCGCCGAGAGGTACGCTACGACGAACAGCTATCGCACGACGGATTTCAATGACTTCGGGCGACCCTGGAAGATCGTCGAATCCGGAGACCTGACGCGCACAACCACTAGAGTGTTTCAATATGGTTTTGGCCCCTACATTGTCGACCGGGTTGCTTCCGAGTCGGTTAAGGTCGCGGGCGATAAAACGTTTACGATGAGCCGCGCGTTCGACCTCGGCGACGGTTTCATGAAGTCCGAAACGGTCTATGGAATCAAGACCACGTTTACACCAGACAGTTTCGGCAACCTCGCGCGCATAAAGAATGCTAACAACAACACAACCCAGTTCAGCTACTCTCAGGGCGTCCTTAGAAACACGACCACTCCCGAATACACCATCACGCGGTCCATCAATTCGGATGGGACCGTCGCATCGGAAACCCAGCGAGGTCTTACGACCCGGTTCGAATACGACCGTCTTTTCCGAACTACTGAAATAGATCCCCCGGCCGGTAACAATATCGTTACTGCGTATGACAACCAGAACGGCTCGTTTCGGCGGGTGAAGCGGGGTTCCTCGGTTTTTACTACCGAGCTCGACGGCCTCGGTCGCGTTTCGGGGACATCCAATTCGGTCCAGGTCAAAACGCACGCAGACTGGGATGCCTGTGGTCGGCGGGTTTATCAAAGCTATCCCTTCACCGGAAACATCAGTATTGGGACCGCCTTCGAATACGACGCGCTCGGTCGACTCAAGAAGAAAACCAATACCGGCCCCAATACGACCATGACGTACAGCTATTCGGGCTCGAACGGGATCGACGTCACTATTGAAGATGAAGAGGGGAGGACCACCGTTCAGGATTGGAGCGCCTTCGGCGACCCGCGAGACGCGAGGCTGGTCAAGCTCACCGACGCCAACGGGGCCGGGTGGCAGTACGTTTACAACACGCTCGGAAGCCAAACTCTCTTGAACCCGCCGGGATCGGTGCCGAATCGTAGCTGGACGTTCAACTCCAAGAACCAGCTAGTGCAAGAAACTCATCCTGAAAGTGGAACGCTCACGTACTCATACCGCGCAGCAGGAAACCTCGAATCTCGAACGGACGCCGCCTTCGGCCGCACTAGGTATCACTACGATGGTAATGAACGTCTCATTCTCATCGATCGACCCGGCGGGTATGGCGACATCGCGATGGATTATGACGATTCGGACAATCGCACGCTCCTTGATAACGGGGACGCGAGAAGCACTTTTACCTATGACGGCGCCAACCGGCTCGAGCGACGAGACGATGTCATCGGCGGGGAGACGTTCGTAACGCGATATGGATACGACGGGAACGACAACCTCGAGCGAATCGATTACCCCTCGGCACAAGTCGTTCAATACTCCTACGACAATGAGAACCGGATCACGCTCGTCCACGACGGAAACGCGACGTTCGCCGCCGATTTCGAATACCACGCTTCCGGAGGCGTGACCTCCTATCGAGCCGGGAACGACGTGACTCACAACTTCACGTATGACGATCGATATCGGGTCGAAGACGTCTACGACAACGGCGGGGTATTGGATCTACGTTATACGTACGATGACGTGGGGAACGTCACCGACATCGTGGACGGACGCCCAGGGATGAACCAGAGCTACCGGTACGACCAGCTTGACCGCCTCACGACGGCCAATGGTTTTTGGGGAAATGGCAGCTTCACCTATGACCGGCTCGGCAACATGAAAACGAGGACCATCGACGGCTTGCAGTCGACCCATTCCTACAACGTCTCGAAGCAGCGACTAACGTCCTCCTCGAATCCCGCCGAGAGCTTCAGTTACGACGCTAACGGAAATCTAATTGGGGATGACGCTGGCGTCTATACCTACACGCCGGAAAACATGCTCGAGCGTGCAACCGTCGGGGGTACCGTCACCGACTACGGTTACGACGGGGACAACCTGAGGAAGTTGAAGTCGAGCGACGGCAAGGCGCAATTTTTCCTCCACGGTGCCGGCAATCTGCTTCTGAGCGAGTTCGAAATCGGGTGCGAGGGGGACCTCCAGTCGGTGCGAGACTACGTCTATGCCGGGGCCCGAATGATCGCATCGGTCAACAACAAACTGAGCTCGCCGACGCCGGTCGGGCCGGCCGATAGGATCTCCTCGACGACACCTACCCTTAAATGGAGCACTGTGCCTGGCGCCACGAGTTACACGCTGGTCGTGGAGAACACAACCGACGGCACGACGCCTATCAACCTCTCGGGGATTGCCGACACTAGCTACACTCCGACGAGTGCGCTCTTGCCATACAAGAATTACCAATGGCGGGTGAAGTCAGGTGACGGCGCCAACCAAAGCTGCTTCTCCGACAACACGCATTTCGAAATTTTCACCGCACTCCTTTCCGTGAGCGTCCCTTCCCATGGCACGACTGTGTACTCTCCTTTCTCGGTATCGGGTTGGGCCATCGACCGGGCGGCATCGACCGGAACCGGGGTCGATGCGGTGCATGTGTGGGCATTCCCATCGGGTGCGGACGGCAACTTCAGCGTCGGCACTTTCCTTGGGACAGCCACACTGGGAATCGAGCGGCCCGGGGTGGGTGCTGCGTTTGGAGAGCAGTTCACTCCGTCCGGTTACCGGTTGAACGTCAACACTCCTCTACCTCCGGGCGGCTATACCCTTCGCGTGTATGCCCGCTCTTCCGCGACCGGCACCTTCAACAATTCCCTGACGGTAGACATCACAGTGGCGCCAGCGCTCAGTGCTCCGTTAATGGTTATCGACCTTCCCCAACCGGGGGCGAGCGTCTCGGTGCCCTTCGCACTAGCAGGGTGGGCCATCGACCAGGCGGCATCGACCGGAACCGGTGTCGATGAGGTGCACGTGTGGGCGTTTCCGCCAAGTGGGGATGGCATCTTCCTCGGGGCAGCCACACTTGGAGTCGTGCGGCCCGGAGTGGGTGCTGTGTATGGAGAACAGTTCACGCCGTCCGGTTACCAGTTGAACGTCACCACTCCTCTACCTCCGGGCGGCTACACGCTTCGGGCGTATGCCCGTTCTACGGTGACGGATACCTTTAACAATTCCCGGACGGTAGACATCACAGTGGCGCCAGCGCTCAGTGCTCCGTTAATGGTTATCGACCTTCCCCAACCGGGGGCGAGCGTCTCGGTACCCTTCGTACTGGCAGGGTGGGCCACCGATCAGGCGGCATCGACCGGAACAGGTGTCGATGGGGTGGCGGTATGGGCATTTCCGCAAGGTGAGGACGGCAACTTCAGCGAAGGCATCGTCCTTGGGGCAGCCACACTGGGAATCGAGCGGCCCGGGGTGGGTGCTGTCTATGGCGAACAGTTCACTCCGTCCGGTTACCAGTTGAACGTCACCACTCCTCTACCCCCGGGCAGCTATACCCTTCGCGTGTATGCCCGCTCTTCCGTGACCGGTACCTTTAACAACTCCCAGTCGGTAGACATCACGGCGCTCCCGCCCAGTGCTCCGTTAATGGTTATCGACCTTCCCCAACCGGGAGCGGCCGTCTCCGTTCCCTTCCTGCTGGCAGGTTGGGCCTTTGACCTGGCGGCATCGACAGGAACCGGTGTCGATGCGGTGCACGCGTGGGCGTTTCCGCCAGGTGGGGACGGCAACTTCAGCGTCGGCATCTTCCTTGGGGCAGCCACACTGGGAGTCGTGCGGCCCGGAGTGGGTGCTGTATATGGAGAACAGTTCACTCCGTCCGGTTACCAGTTGAACGTCATCACTCCTCTACTTCAAGGCGGCTACACGCTTCGCGTCTATGCCCGTTCTACAGTGACCGGCACCTTTAATCATTCCCGGGCGGTAGACATTACCGTGACGCCCTAGCCGTCACGGCACGAGCGTGGTTTACTAAAGAGGACGAGCATCATGAAGATAGGTCGAGCGACAAGCAAGAAACTACAAGTCCTCCTCGGGTGTTTGCTGCTTGTGCCCGGCCTCGCCAACGCCCAGCGAATCGAGTACTACCACCTCGACGCCTTGGGCTCAGTACGTGCGGTGACCGACGAGAACGCCGACGTCATCGAACGCCACGACTACCTCCCCTACGGCGAAGAGTGGAACCCCGAACCCTCCACCAACTCGCGGAAGTTCACCGGCAAGGAACGGGATGAGGAAACGGGCTTCGATTACTTTGGGGCGCGGTACTACGAGGCACAGCTTGCCCGGTTTACCACCATCGACCCCGCGCTGACTTTTGAAGAGAACCGCGTCGACCCGCAGAGGTGGAATCGGTACGCGTATGTTCGGAATAACCCCATGCGGTATGTGGACCCGGATGGCAAGATCCTCGAAACTCCGTGGGACATATTCAACATCACTCTCGGCCTAGCATCTTTGGGAGCGAATGTAGCGGTAGGGAATGTGGGTGGTGCCGCGGCGGACGCCGTGGGTCTGGCGATCGATGTTGCAGCAGCGGTCGTGCCGGGAGTGCCTGGAGGTGCCGGCACCGCGATACGAGCGATCCGGGGTGCAGACAAGGTTGCTGACATCACTCGCGCTACTCGGAGAGGTAGGCAGGTTCGAAGTCAGATCCACCATGTGGCCACCGACAAATCCATCAAGAGTGGGTTCACTGAACAGTTCAACAGGGTTTTCTCGAGGGCTGGAATGAATCTACAGGACGATGCCAACAAACTCCTTCTCCAAGGTCATTCCGGCCGCCACTCCCCAAAATACCACCAGTACGTTCTCGGCCGTCTTAAAACAGTTACCGATGGACTGTCTGGAAATAACTACACGCGAGCGCTTAGAAACGAACTCGGATCCATTAGAACGGAGCTGACAAGGAATCCAGATCTGGTGAAGGGCATCGGCCTCGAATGAAATGGTTCTGGGTTGTTGCATGCGACAACACTGTCCCTAAGCCTTTCGTTGCCGATTGTGAAGACCTAAAGAAAGCAGAGGAGTTAGACTTATTGAGAGGCCAACCGATAGAACATTGGGATGAAACGGCTTGGTTGAAAGCTTCGAAGCCAGAAAACGACGGCGACCCGGACGACGTACTCCAAGAGCACCTTGGAATACCTGTCTACTCCAACCGACTCCGCGTGGCTCTGAACAGTGCTTCTATTACGGGAATCCAATACCTGTCGTTGCAGGTTTTGCGGCCGAATAACTCTCCCTTTGATGGATTCAGCATTGCGAACATACTCAATTTAGTTGCAGCGCTAGACTTCGAGAATTCAGACTACGACCGCTTTCCCGAGGATTACTTCCTTCCGGAGCGCAGGGGAATGATACGGGGAATCCGCAGAGCCACACTACTGAAGTCGGCGCTAGATGGACTCCAGGTCATCCGTCTCAAGGAATACCCACGCAGCATCTACGTGTCAGACGAATTCAAAGCCGTGTTTGAATCCGGTGCCTTCACCGGCTACTCGTTCCATCAAATTCAACTCTCTTAGAACGGAAGGCTACAAGTGGAACCGCCCCCTGTAAGTTTGAAACGACTACAGTAGAACGAAACTTATCGACGTGTTTCCGCACACCTTTAGGCACGGTGACCTATCTAGGTGTGCCAAAAGGAGACGGCAACGGTGAACACGAGTCCCAATCTGTCCAAAGTCGTAGAGTGGTCGAAGTAGCTCGAGACCAGCACGAATGATGAGCCACAGGCCTTCCGCACGCCTCGCCGTGCCACCCGTGAGTGTTGAAGATCCGGATACCATCGACTTCGTGGCCCTTGACCCCAGCGGAGAGGTCGTGCTCGTCATGGTGGAAGGCCGCGAGTGGGATGGTTCGGACGTGCGCCTGTTCGAGCTGCAAGAAAAGATTAACGGTTACGCGTCGTTTGTTCTTGACGGCAAGCTAATTGAGCAGCACCCAGAGCTGTTGGGCAAGCCTGTCCGGTTAGAGTTGCGGTGCGCTAGACCACCGGACCCGAAGACCGCTGGGTTTTTGGAAATGGTGAGCAGGAAGCTAGAGGAGGAAGGCCTGACGCTTCGTGTGCAGCAGATTAGATCCGATCCTTCTGGTTAAAACGCCGAGAGGCGTCGATCTTCCCCTGGATAAACTCCGCGCCAAACACCTTCTCTGCATTCAGCCGATTGTGCGGGCCACAGTGAAGTCGGAGGTACCTCTCGTCGTGGCACCGATACAGCGCATACTGCCGCAGGTGCTCGATCTGGAGTCCCGTTCTCGGCGGACACCGGGACCGTCACGGCCTCGGCGGTAGACATTACCGTGACGCCCTAGCCGTCACGGCACGAGCATGGTTTACTAAAGAGGACGAGCAACATGAAGATAGGTCAAACACTAAACAAGAGATTACACGTTCTCCTCGCGTGTTGGCTGCTCGTGCCCACGCTCGCCAACGCCCAGCGAATCGAGTACTACCACCTCGACGCCCTGGGCTCAGTTCGTGCGGTGACCGACGAGAACGCCGACGTCATCGAACGCCACGACTACCTCCCCTACGGTGAGGAGTGGAACCCCGAGCCTTCGACCAACTCACGGAAGTTCACCGGCAAGGAACGGGATGAGGAAACGGGCTTCGATTACTTTGGGGCGCGGTACTACGAGTCTCAGCTTGCTCGGTTTACCACTATTGACCCCGCGCTGACTTTTGCAGAAAACCGCGTCGACCCCCAGAGGTGGAATCGGTATGCCTACGTCCGCAATAACCCGCTGCGGTATGTGGACCCGGATGGGAAGATCCTCGAGACTCCGTGGGACATATTCAACATCACTCTCGGCCTAGCATCTTTGGGAGCGAATGTAGCGGTAGGGAATGTGGGTGGTGCCGCGGCGGACGCCGTGGGTCTGGCGATCGATGTTGCCGCGGCCATTGCGCCCGGCGTTCCCGGTGGCGCCGGCACTACGCTACGAGCGATCCGGGGAGCGGATAAAGTCGCTGACCTGACTAAAACCGCCAGGAGAGGCTACCAATGGACTAGGTCCGGCACCCAAGCCACGTCTCAAGGCTTCCGATCGTTCTCCGCATTCAAACGAGCGGCGGGGCGGGCTGGGCCGGGGAGACAATGGCACCACGTTGTGGAACAAACGCCAAACAATCTCTCTCGGTTTGGCGCGGACACAATCCACAACAACTCGAACTTGATCCCCGTTGACATTGAGACCCATAGAAGAATTAGCGGCTTTTTTTCATCAAAGCAGCCGTTCACTCAAGGTTCGACCGTACGACAATGGCTTGGCACCCGATCGCTAGAGCAACAGACGAAATTCGGACAAGAAGTCTTGGAGCGCTTCGCAAAAAAATGAAGTCAGACCAGGTTCAAAGGGCAAACATTCAAGATCTTCTAGAGGCCTACAAGGATGCTGCCGCCGCCCACTGCATGGCCACGGAACGAGGTGACCAAAATACAGCAAACCGAAGCCACGACGTCCTAGTAGGAATTCACACAGAGCTGCGTCGCCGGGGGGCGGAGGCGCTCAACGAGCTATTGAATTTGCTACAGAACAAAGACACTGGGGTGCGATTTTGGGCCGCTTCCCACGCTCTTGAGTTCTCTCCAGAAAAAGGAGAAAACGTCCTATCTGAGATAGCCAAGATCCCCAAGAGCCTAATTGCTTTCAGCGCAGAGGTAACTCTCCGGGAGTGGAGGGCGGGCCGGCTACGGTTTCCTTGACCTCCTTAGGATACTGCCCCACTCTCTCCGCTGCTGGCAGGTATTGAGTACCGTGAGTGTTGAAGATCCGGATACCATCGACTTTCTGGCCCATGACCCCAGCGGAGAGGTCGTGCTCGTCATGGTGGAAGGCCGCGAGTGGGATGGTTCGGACGTGCGCCTGTTAGAGCTGCAAGAAAAGACTAACGGTTACGCGTCGTTTGTTCTTGACGGCAAGCTAATTGAGCAGCACCCAGAGCTGTTGGGCAAGCCTGTCCGGTTCGAGTTGCGGTGCGCTAGACCACCGGACCCGAAGACCGCTGGGTTTTTGGAAATGGTGAGCAGGAAGCTAGAGGAGGAAGGCCTAACGCTCCGTGTGCAGCAGATTAGATCCGATCCTTCTGGTTAAAACGCCGTGAGGCATCGATCTTCTCCCGAATAAACTCTGCGCCAAACACCTTCTCTGCATTCAGTCGATTGTGCGGGCCACAGTGAAGTCGGAGGTATCTCTCGTCGTGGCTCCGAAACAACGCATACGGCCGCAGGTGCTCGATCTGGAGTCCCGTTCGGGACCGGCACCGGGTCCCGTCGGGACCTCGGTACTCACATTGATAGCCGGCCCGATCGTGGACCCGCTCCCGGACCTCTGAGGGAATGTAGCGGGTCTTCGCGGAAACCTTGCCCGGGCAAGGTTTGCCGCCGGTTTTCGATTCGCGTTCGAGCCGCCGTGCGCGCTTTCTCTTGAGGTCTTTCTTGTCGAGCGCGATATCTAGTGCCTGCTCCATGATCCCGGCCATGTGGTTCAGGGAGTTCTCGACGCCGAGGACTTCCGCCAGGCGCTCGAACTTCTCCTTGAACTTCCGGTCGGCGGCAAAGCGAAAGTTGTAAACCTCTGGCCTTGCCGGCTCGAGAATACTCGGCGACACTCGAGGAGCGGGGCGCGGCGTCTCGGGCACCACCCCGGCCGGTACACTCGGAGGTGAAGTTGGAGCCGAGCGAAATGGGGTCTTTCGAATCGAGGGTGCAAAGACGGGCTTTGGCTGCAACGCGACGAGATATTCCTCGACCTCGCGCCTTGTCATCCCACCGCAATCGCTCAGAAGTCTCTCGATGTTCTCCTCCCGAAGATGCGGGGCGAGCAAACCGGCGACGGTAAGGCTCACCCGATTCTCGGCCAACGCAACGAGGAGCCTGGGAAAACGTCTCGAAACATTGGCCACCTGAATGCGACGGGCGACCGAGCCTTCGCTCAGATTCAAGCGTTCGGCACAGTACGCGAAGAGACTCTTGTAGCCGCGCTCGAGATGGCCTTTTCTTCTCGACATCTCCGCGATGTGGGCGATAGCGAGCGCGACGTTTCGTTTCTCGGCGCGGACCAGCCGCTCCGTGGAGTGATCGAGCTCTTCCGTCGACAGACTCTCGAGTCTGTCGCAGTAAATCCTTACTTTTTCGATCAAGAGCGTTGCCCCCTTCCCTCAAATATAGCAACGGGTTTTTCTGGGCCCTTAGTGAGTGTTAGAAGGGTGCAAACCGCCGAAATGAAAAACTTGATGGGAATTCTGCGGCGCGATGCGAGGGAGCGTTTGGGTGCGCGATGAAGGTGTCTACGTTAATCTGCGATCTCTGCTTGAAACGTGCTCGGAAAACTTGTCAAGTGTTTTTTTCATTTTTTTCTGTATCCGTAAGGCTGATCAAGTAGCCCACCACAACCACGACCGCGCAGCCCACGATGTTGTAATAAAGATAAGAAATGTTCGAGACGCGCGAGGTTACAGCGACGGCAAGCATTCCCGCGCCGAGGCCCCAAAACGCGCCGCGACCGGTGGCTCGTCGGGTGCCAATTGCAAGAACGAACACGCCAAGAATCGAACCGTAAAAGAAGGACCCGATCTGATTCACGACTTCGATCGCGGAGCCGAGGCGACCCATGTAGAGCGCGGCCCAAGTAGCAATGCCTCCCCACATCACGGTCGAGATGCGACTAACGATGAGGTAATGCCGGTCGGATGCCGAAGTCTTGAAATACCTCCGATAGAAATCGACCACGGTGGCAGTCGATAGAGAATTGAGCTCCGACTCCACGGTGGACATCGCGGCCGCGAAGATCGCTACCAGGATGAGGCCCACCATACCCACAGGCAAGAAGGTAAGCACGAACGTGGGGAAGACGTAGTTCGTATCGTTGAACGGCTCGCCGTTCATCTCGCTGATGAGCTCGCCCGCACCTCGTCTCGCGCGAGAGAACTTTTCATCGGCGGCCAAGAAATCGAGCCGTTCCTGCTCCGGTCGGGCGCCCGCCGCGGCCAACCCCTCTGCCGCCTGCCGTCGTTCCTCGAACGCTTGATCATAGGACTCCGCGAGCCTTTGATACTCCTCGGCGTGGACACTCGCTTCGAGCTTCGCCAGCTCCACGGGATTGAATACGATTGGCGGCTTCTCGAACTGGTAGAACACGAAGAGCAGGGCGCCGGTCAGGAGGATGATGAACTGCATGGGTATCTTGAGCAGGGCGCTGAAGAGCAGCGAGAGTCGGCTATGGGTCAGGGAGCTCGCGGTTAGATATCGCTGGACTTGACTCTGGTCGCAGCCGAAATAGGACAACATCAAAAAAAGACCACCGACCAATCCAGTCCAGAACGTGTAAGTAACTTGCGGATCGGGGTTGAAGTCGATGGTATCGAGGCGTCCCGTAGAGCCCACGATACGAAGAGCGCTGCTCAGGGATAGCGAGTCCGGCAAACCATAGAGGACGGCTCCGAGACAAAAAAGCATGCCCAAGGAAATGATCAACATCTGCCACACTTCGGTCCACATGACCGCTCGCATCCCGCCGAAGGCGGTGTAGACGGTGGCGCCGAGCCCGATGGCCAGTATGAGGACCTTTTCGTCCATTCCGAAGACGATAGAAAGTACGACCGAGGGGGCGTAGATGACCACGGCATCGGCGAGGCCGCGAGACATAAGAAAGAGAAAGCTGGTGAGGCTACGGGTTTTTCCGTCGAAACGGTTTTCGAGAAACTCGTATGCGGTGAACACACGGGCCCGATAGAAAAACGGCACCAAGGTGACGCATAGAATCACCATCGCGATGGGCAGTCCAAGGTAGACCTGGATGAACCGCATGCCATGGACGTAGCCTTGACCGGTGGTACCGACCAGTGTGATGGCGCTCGCTTGAGTGGCCATCACCGAAAGGCCAATGGCCCACCACGGCATGGAGCGCTTGGCGAGGAAGTAATCCTCGATCTCCTTGTTACCGCGACCGGTACGGAGACCGACCCCGATTATGAAAGCGAAGTAAAGTAGGACGACCAGCCAATCCAGCAGATGCATCGTTTCAGCGGCTGGTGAAATATGAGAACAGAAAGAGGAGAATGTAAACTACGAGGGTATTTGCGATGACGACGGCGTAGAAGCGACCCCAAGTACCGAACACAGGAGGGAGCTCATCGGGATCGGCCTTCGACTTCGGCAATTCGCTCGACATTGATAACCGGACTCCGCGCGCATTATAGCCGACATGACATTCATGACCTCGCTGAATCCCCCTCCTCGAGGAGAGCTGATATGAAACGCCTTTGCTACCTCTATCTGACGTCTTTGACGATCTTGTTCCTGCTTTCCGCCAACGCCTTGGCGCAGATGGAGCCGATTCCGGAGGACCGCGGTGCCACTGGGCTCGCCCTCGCGCTTCGCAAGTTGGGAGCCGGTGCCACGTTCATGCACATCACCGCCCATCCGGACGACGAGGACAACGGGCTGCTGGTGATGATGAACCGTGGCCGCGGACTGAGAACCGCGCTGCTCACCGTCACCCGCGGCGACGGAGGGCAGAATCAAATCGGTACCGAATTGGAAGAGGCCCTCGGCGTTCTCCGTAGCGCCGAGCTCATGGCGATTCATCGTATCGACGGTGCCGAGCAGTATTTCACTCGCGCCTACGAGTTTGGCTATTCGTTCAGCGTCGAGGAGACGTTCGAGAAATGGGGCAGGGAGGAAATACTGGCCGATGTCGTGCGCATCATCCGCACGGTCCGACCGGACGTCATCGTCTCGCTTCCATTGGGCGGCGAGGGGGGTGGACAACACCACCAGGCCTCGGGACGACTCGCCAAGGAGGCGTTCCGTGCGGCTGCCGATCCCGATCGCTTCCCGGAGCAGATTCGAGATGGCCTGAGGCCGTGGCAACCTCTCAAGCTTTACTCCCGGCATTGGATCCTGCGCCGTGAGGATGAAGACAAACCCGATCCTCCGGGCACCGTCGCTATGAACACCGGGCACTACGATCCGATCCTTGGCCTTTCGTACTACCAGCTCGGCCTGCAAGCCCGGGCGAACCACTTGTGCCAGCGGATTGGCCAACTGCGCGGTCTACCGGGGGAGCACCTTTCCAAATGGGTTCCTCAGGATGCGGTGGTGCCGGTCGTTGAGGGAGAGACCGATCTCCTCGATGGCGTCCCGATGGGCTTGGATCGACTGAAGGTCTTTCTCATCAACGCTGGGCCGGCGAAGGGGCTTCGTGGTGGACTCCTCGAGCTCGAGGAGCAGGTGGAAGCCGCGAACCAAGTCTACGATGCGAAGGCACCCTGGAAGACTCTCGAACCCCTTCGCGAGGGATTGGAGACGGTCCGTCGCCTCCGAGGCATCCTCGCTTCCGGCAACGTCAGCGAACCGGCCGCCTACGAACTCGAGCACCGGCTCTCTTATAAGGAGAAGAGCTTCACCGAGGCCATCGCTCTCGCGCACGGCCTGGCCTTGGATGCTATTGCCAATCGCCGCGAGGTCGTCCCCGGCGGCGAGCTCGAGGTCAAGGTGCAAGTCACCAATCGAAGTCCCGTGCCGGTAGATGTCACTTCCGTCGCTCTCGAGGTCCCGGACGGCTGGAAACAAGAACCGGAAGGCGAGACATCGGGGCGTCTCGGGAAGAATGAGAAGCTCGAGGTTCCGGTCAAGGTCACCGTCGGAACCGACGCCGAGCCCGACCGCCCCTACTGGGTCAGGAACCGAGCCGTGGATCGTTACGACATCGTGGAGCCTAAGCACCTCGGACTCCCCTTTGCTCCAGCCGCCATTTCGGCGCGGGTCACGTTTCGCTCCGGGTCCGTCGACCTTTCGATCGAAGAGCCCGTTCAGCAACGTTACCCGGGAACCTGGGTCGGCACCGAAAAACAAGATCTCGTGGCGGTACTGCCGAAGATCTCTCTGGCCTTGTCTCCGAAGGTGATCGTGGTACCGATCGGCTCGAACGACATGGGCAGGCGAACACGGACCGCGTCGGTGGCGGTCCTATACAAAGGTACCGAGGAAGCGACAGGAAGCCTGCGCCTCCAGGTTCCCAACGGATGGTCGGTGTCCCCCGCGAGCGCGCCGATTCGCTTTCAGAGAGAAGACGAGGCCGCGACGTTGAAGTTCGAGCTAACGCCGCCCGAGTCCCTGACACCCGGGACGTACGAAGTCGAGGCGGTGGCAACCTTGGATGGAAGTGATTACCGTGAAGGGTTCCAGAGAATCGCCTACCATCACATTCAAACTCGCTATCTCTTCCGGCCTGCCCGCGCGGCCCTCCAAGTGCTCGACGTCCGGGTGGCGCCGGTACGTGTCGGCTACATCATGGGCGTCGGCGACGAAGTCGCCGAGGCGGTGCGACAGCTCGGGGCCGATTTGGTCATGCTCGAAGAGAACGACCTCGCGGAGGGCGACCTCTCCCAATTCGACGTCATCATCACCGGCATCCGAGCCTACTTCAATCGCACCGATCTCAGAGCCTACAACGAGCGCCTCCTCGACTACGTGGAGAGCGGTGGAACGATGGTCGTGCTCTACAACCGCCAAGAGTGGGACGACGCGCAGTGGGGACCTTACCCCGCGAAGTACAGTCGCTCGCGCATCAGCGTGGAAGAAGCGCCCGTCAGTATCTTGGAGCCCACGCATCCGTTGTTTAACTTCCCGAACCGAATCACCGAAGCCGATTGGAAGGGATGGGTTCAGGAAAGAGGAACCTATTTCCTCGGAGAGCGAGACGAACGCTACCGAGATCTGCTGACCTCCGAAGACCCGTGGGAGTACAACGCGGGTGCGAAACGAGGCATGCTCGTCGAAGCGCAATACGGATCGGGCCGGTGGATCTATGTTGGGTTGACGCTTTTCCGCCAATTACCCGCGGGCGTTCCTGATGCCTACAAGTTCTTCGCAAACTTGTTGAGTCTCCCCAAGGCTCCTGAGACCACAGAGTGATCGCAGGACCCTCACCCTACCCTCTCCCGAAGGGAGAGGGAATAAAGGATATTAGACACTAATGCGGAGACAGCGCATCGGTCTCGTCGTCGGCTTGGTGCTTTTTTGCCTCTTCGCCTTCATTCCGATTCCCGGTTTGCCAGAATCCGCGGGCAAGATGCTAGCCGTGGCGGTTCTCATGGCGACTTGGTGGGTCAGCGAAGCGATCCCTCTCGCCGCCACCGCGCTTTTGCCCTTGGTGCTCTTCCCCAGCCTGGGCCTGGCCTCGGCGGCCCGAAGTGCGGCACCCTACGCCAACCATTTGATCTTCCTGTTCATGGGGGGGTTCATGCTGGCGCAAGCGATGCAGCGATGGAATCTTCACCGGCGCATCGCCCTCCGCATCGTCAGCCTAATGGGGACCAATCCCGCGCGCTTGATCTTGGGATTCATGTGCGCCACCGCCTTCATGTCCATGTGGGTGTCCAACACCGCAACCGCCGCCATGATGATGCCTGTCGGCATGGCGGTCACCAAACAGGTGGCGGACGCCGTCACCGAAAAGAATCTCGGGATCGACGTCACCCCCGGGCGGTTTCATTTCGGCATCGACCTTATGTTGGGCATCGCCTATGCGGCCTCCATCGGTGGAGTCGGGAGTCTCATCGGAACCCCTCCGAATGTCCTTCTCGCCGGGGTTCTGGAGGAGAGCTACGGGATCGAGCTCAGCTTTCTCGGTTGGATGGCCTTCGGTGTCCCTTTCGTCGCCTTGTTCTTGCCGCTGACCTGGTTGTGGCTTACTCGCATCGCTTACCCCATCGAGCTCCCGGAAATGCCGGGTGGTAGACGGCTCATCCGGGAGCAGCTCGAAGCGCTTGGTCCCATGAGCGACGGCGAACGAAAAACGGCCTTGGTCTTCGTCCTAGCCGCAGCCGGCTGGATGTTCCGACCGCTATGGACGAAGTGGCTCCCTTCGGGAGAGCTCATCACCGACTCCACCGTTGCCATCGCGGCCGCCCTCCTCTTGTTCCTTCTTCCCACCGGCTCGGGAGATCGCGTTTTGGATTGGCATTGGGCCTCGAAAATTCCGTGGGAAGTCTTGGTGCTCTTTGGAGGTGGCTTCGCATTAGCCAACGGTTTCGAAATGAGCGGACTATCGCAATGGGTCGGGAACTTGCTCGTTAGTTTCAAGGAGGCACCTCTCCCTGTTTTCATTACCGCCATCATCATCTTGTTGATTATCTTGACGGAGTTCGCTTCCAATACTGCGGCGGCGGCGATGGCACTGCCCATTTTGGGTGCGACTGCCATCGCCATGGGAATCTCTCCGCTGATCCTCTGCGTGCCGGCGGCGGTAGCCGCTTCTTGTGCCTTCATGATGCCAGCGGCGACGCCTCCTAACGCCATCGTCTTCGGAACCGGCTACTTCACTATCCCCCAGATGGTGCGAGCCGGTGCTTTCGTCGTTTTGATGGCGGCCGTCTTGGTCAGCGCCTTCACGCTACTCCTGCTCCGTCCCATCTTCGGTGTGTAGGCGTGATCATCGATTGATCGGCGCGCCACCTTTGAAGTAGCCTGCGAAGCAGAGGACGAATTGCTTACTTCATTACTAGCAGGCACCGCGGCGGGCGCGCTCCATGCGCTCTCCGGTCCGGATCATCTGGCCGCCATCACTCCGCTCTCCATTTCTCAAGATCGGAACGCCTGGCGGATCGGCCTGCGCTGGGGCTTGGGTCATGCTGCAGGAGTTGCTGTAGTGGGCGTCTTGCTGCTGGCTTTCCATCAGTTCTTGGATTTGGATCGTTTCTCGTGGTGGAGCGAGCGCCTGGTCGGCGTCGTGCTCATCGGGGTCGGCATCTGGGGACTTCGTCGGGCGAGCTCGAAGTGGGTCCATTCTCATCAGCACGAGCACGACGACGGCTCGCACGTTCACATCCACTTTCATCCTCCGAGCCAAGCTTCGGACTCGACCGCCAAGCACGATCACTCCCACACTGCCTTTGGAGTTGGCCTGTTCCACGGCTTCGCGGGCACGACCCACCTCTTCGGGTTGATCCCCGCCCTCGCCCTACCCACTCAGCTTGCCGCGGTCTATCTCGGCGGCTACGGTATCGGCAATTTGCTGGCGATGGGCGGCTTCGCCTGGTTGGTAGGTTGGGCCGCGGCGAGACTCAGCGATTCGGGGGCGAGGGCATACCGCTTCGTACTAGCTGCCTTTTCGATGGCCGCGATCGGGATAGGGATCGCGTGGCTGGCGATCTAGTAATGATCGGGCAAATGACCTGGCCGATTCAGTTCGTAGAACCCTCCGCCGTCTCCATCCCGTCGAGACGGGCAAGGATCAATTCTCGCCGCTTGAGCACTAGCTTCTGGTTGTAACCCCAGATGTACTTTTTGATGACGCTCTTGATCTCTTTATCGCTCACCGAGCGAAGTCGCTCGACGACGTCTGGCTGGTAACTCGTGGGCCAGCGAACTCGATCCGCATCGTAGGGAACACCCCAAAACTTGGCATGGGTACCGATCCCATTGCCGTTGAGATCGTTCAACAACTTGCGATAGCCCCGAAAAGTCTTGGAGTTATCGATGAGAACCAAACGGTGCTCGGGAGTCACCATCGCGTTATTCAAATGGCGGTCGATGTTGGCAATCAGATCGTCGAAGAGCCACATCATGCTTACCTGCCGTCGCCATCTCTCTGCGTCGCCGGGAATCCCTTCGACCTTCTCCATCGTCGTTCCGGTCACCCAAAACTGCAGACAGCCCTTTCTACCACCGATGCGTCGAGCAACCGTAGGCGGGACCATCCCCAACTGCAGGAGCTTGTCCAGCTCGTAGGCCGCGACTTCCCCGCGGTAGGTATCGTGCTCCTTGTCGATCTTCTTGAAGACCGCGTAGCGCGTCTCCCCCTTCCACTCCAGTGTCACCTTCTCGGGGTTGGTGACTCCCGTGCCCAGCTCCTTGCGGTCTACGACATCGGCTTCTTTTAGAAACTCCTCTATCTCTTGGGCATTGGGCCACAGGGGGGGGAATTCTTGCCCGTGCGCCATAGGGGCGAGAACAAAGACCAGAAACAGAAAGGCGAAGTACTTGAGATGCCGGCTCACGGCCTTTTATTAGCACCAGCGGGCGCCATTTTCAAGCGGAAGCATTGCGTCTTGTATCGAGCACAATCGATGCATTAAGCTGGCGGCGTTATGAGCCTGCCGGCCCTTCTATGGGTTCCGCTCGCGACGATCGTTTTCGACATTCCGCTTCTCGGCTCCCCACTCACGCCTCCCATACTAGATGAGCTTAGAGAACTGGAGGGTATTGCCACTCTCCGGGCGGACGGCCCCGCTCTCCGCTTGGAAATCGAGCCGCGGAGCGTGGTGCGGCTTTCGGCGCTCTCGGAAACGATTCGCCGGCATACTTTGAAGACCGAGATCGACTACGACGGGATCCCTCTCGGCGGGCATACCATCTTCGAAATGGACGCCGGTCAATGCTTCAATTGCAGTGAGGGACCACTTAAGCAGCGACTATCACGCAAGGATTGGATCGACCGGTGGTCGGTCGTCGACTACGCGGCCAAGGGTCGATTGCGCTTTCGCATCACGCCCCGGGGTGAAGCGCGGCTCGCCGCGTTGGGAAGGCTCCCCTTCGAGGACATCCTTTTCACCGATCGTTACGACACCACCGAGCGAGCGAATCTCGACTGGCCAACGGGATCGGTCCAATGGCGCGAGAGCGAAGAGGAAGCGAGGTGGGAATCGAGCAGACCCCTAAAGCCCCTCCTCATCTTCCCAACCGCGGGCACGTGAGAGGGCGGCCTCTTTGTGAGAACGGGTCCGTTCTCCGAACCCTCGGTGGTCACGTTGATCAACCGATACTTTGTCCCCGTGCACGTGGACAACCAAGCCTGGTCGGAGCCGCGCTATGGGATCAAGCCTGGGGAGGAGAACGCATACATTCTTCTAGAGACGCCGCCCGGCCAAAGTGAACTGCCGGACGTCGTCTTTCTCAAGACACTGAGCCAAGTCCTTGAGCCCGAGAACACGCGTGCCGCGCTCCTTTCGTTCTTGGAAAAACACCCCGAGTTCCACCGACCGTGGCCGGAGCTCGAGAAGCTCAGTGGAGACTCGGATCCGTCCTCCCGCACAAGGCACGCGGAGCTTCTTTTGGAAGAGGGTAAGGCCGAGCAAGCGCTCGAGCTATTGAGGGCACCAGGTTTACCCGAGCGGGCGGTTCTAGTTCGTGCACGCGCCTATCGTTACTTGCAGCGCGTTGAGGAGGCCGCGGCCGAGCTCAACCGTGCACCGAAAACACTCGAGATGTCGCTCGAAGAGATTCGACTCGCCTACGATCGGGGGCAGCGCAGCGAGGCGGCGGAAGCTCTCGACGAGCTCTTGTCCCAACATGGGGGAAATCTGAAAGTGGCAGAAGCCTACTACCTTCGCGGGTGGCTCTATCACCTCGAAGGTGACGACGAACGGGCCATCGAAGTGTGGTCCGACGGGATCGAACGGCACCCCCCGAAGTCTTCGCTTTTCAGCCAAAAGGCCTACCTCACACTCATCCGGGCAAACTGGGAGCTCCCGGACACCGTCGATCAGCCACGCTAGAAAAGTTTAACGTGGGTTTTTCCCCGCGTTTTATGAGTGTTGTGGATCACCTTGTCTCACCCCTGTTTTGCGCTAGACTTCCTTCGTTCGCGCCAACTCTGGTACTCGTCTCGCGACTCGGGGCTTCCCGAGCGCCAGAGATAAAGCAACGAAGTCCCTGGGCCAGTTTAGAGGAGACTATGAGAACTACATTCACATGGATAACAACGACGCTAGGGGTATTTCTCCTGGCGGTGACGCTGATCCCAGCTTGCGGCCAGGGTGATGGAGATGCACTCCCCACGAGCTCCTCGGCTATGTCTTCGGACGGCTCGCTGGCGTTAGCGAGCCCGGTCAGTCAGAGAGATGATGATAGCGAAGACGGTGACAGCAACGATGAAGACAGTAGCGACGACGGCGATAGCCTCGACGACGACAGCAGCGACAACGACAGCAATGGCGAAGACAGCAACGACGATAGCGAAAGCCTGGATGATGATAGCGGCGACGGCGACGCCGGCCTCGCTGGCGGCGATCTCGAAGACAATGGAACTCGCGTCCGCGATGTCCTTCTCGCGGTCGATGCTTGTCCAACCTCTTTCACGGTTAGCGGAACGCTGGTCAACGCGACTGCGGAGACGCGATTCGACTGCGAGCCTGGCTGCGATGGTCTTTTCGAGCGACTGAGTTCTGACCAGTTCTGCCCGTTTGTCGTGCCGGGACTTCCCATTAGGGCTCGCGGCACGAATGATACCGGTACCATCAACGCTTCCCGAGTTCGAATCGATGACGAGATCAAGGTAACCGGCACTATCGCCGTCGGTAGTGCCGCGTTAGCACCTGGCACGCCGTTCACACTATCGGTTCTGGGCTTGGGCGATCTGCAATTCGTCGTGGCTCCGGGTGCCTTAATCGACACCTTTGCCGCAGGAAGCACCGTTCGTGTGGAGGGCGTCGTCCCACCTCTGACCGCCGGGGGCGGATTGCCAACTTTCGGCGCCACCGAGATACAAAACTAGCCTTCCTCGGCTCAAAGTAGTAGGAGTTGGGGAGGCGGACCATCGCTTCCCCAACTCTTCTTCATTTCTGGACAACCCCGACCACACACCGTATAAGTTTTTGCGGAGGTGTGAACCCATGAACAAAGCAAGCCCGATCGCGTTCGATCGCTTGGAAACCGGTGCCTATTGGCGCGTCGTCCTGGATCGTCCCGAGGGCAACATTCTGGATGGCGAGATGATCGAGGCACTGGAGACGGTCTTTCGGAACGCAGGTAAAGACAAAGACCTCAAGGTACTCTGCATCGAAGGGCGCGGAAGCCACTTCTCTTTCGGATCCAGCATTCAGGAGCATCTGCCCGAGCACGCCGAGAACATGATTCGCGGCTTCCATGGAATGCTCGAAACCATGTTCGACGGCTCCTTTATCGTCCTCGCCGCCGTGCGGGGGCAGTGTCTAGGAGGGGGGCTGGAGTTGGTCAGCTGCTGCCATCGCGTCTTCGCTTCACGCAACGCGCGGTTGGGGCAACCCGAAATCCTGCTCGGCGTCTTCCCACCAGTGGCCTCGGTTATTCTTCCCGAGCGAGTGGGTCGGGCGAACGCGGAAGAGCTGTGTTTGTCTGGAAGGAGTGTCACCGCCGAGGAAGGACTCTCGATGGGCCTAGTAGATGTCGTCGCCGATGATCCGAGTGACGCGGCTTTGGCCTATGCCAAGGAACACTTGCTCCCCCGCTCGGCGTCGAGCCTACGACACACCGTTCGCGCGACCCGAAACGGCCTGCGGGAGCGCTTCCTTGCCGAGCTCAGCGAGGTCGAGCGGATCTACCTCAACGAGCTGATGAAAACGCACGATGCGGTGGAAGGATTAGAAGCCTTTATCGAAAAACGTCCTCCGCGGTGGAAAAACGCCTGAGCATCGAAGACGATTACTTGTAAACAACGCCTCCCTTGATGACCCGCGATACGCGATACTGAAGCAGAGAAATATCGTCGAGAGGGTTACCGTCCACAACAATGATATCGGCGAGCTTGCCAACGGCGATCGTTCCTAAGTGATCGTCGACGCCCTGCATCTGGGCGGGCCGCAACGTGGCCGATTGGATGGCTTGCATGGGCGAGAGACCGGCGTCGACTAAGTGAGCGATCTCTCGCAGCACAGAAGCGTGGTAGTTGAGAGGCGAGCCGGCGTCGGTGCCGGCAACGATTTGTTCCACGCCTCCCGCTTCGATGAAACGCCGCACCTTCTGCCGCACCACCTCCATCCGCGTCGTCGCACCGATACCCCAGGGAATGCTTTGGGGCGACTGCCACGTTTCCCGCAGGTACGCATAGATGTCGGGCGCAAATTGGCTACGGAAGCGAGGATGATCTAGGGCTTCCGGGAAACGGAGCGCTCGCGCGTAGGCTTCCCGCATTTCCAAACTGGGAGCAACATAAGGTCCGCGAAGGATGTTCGCCGAAGGGCCGAGAGCCACCGGCTTTTCACCGCGCACCAAGAGACGGAGCTCGCCATCGCTGTAGCCTGAGAGAGCGTCGGCTGTGAAGACCGCGTGTAGGCGATCGACGCCGGCCTGGATCCCCGTTTCCCAGGCTGTTACCTGTCGCACTCCCAGATCGATTCCGAGTCCGGCGCTATGGGCAACTTCCGTGAGAGCTTGCAAAAGCTCCAAGTCCCAAGCACCATCGGACCAGATCTGATCCGCCTTCATACGAACCAGCTCTTCAACGATGCGTTCGGCGTCCGCGCGCGAGCCCACTACGAAGCGGCCCTCGTCTTCTTTGCCGGTTGCCTGCTTGACGGTTGGTCCAGCAAGGAAGAGCCGGGGTCCCTTCTTTTCACCCGCCTCGATGGCTTCCCGAAGCTCTCCCTGCTCCTCGAGGGGGCCACCCAGGTCACGAAAGGTGGTCACTCCGGCGAGCAAGTTGATCTCCGCAACCGTCGTCATCACTTCCATCACGCGATCGGGAAACCTGGAGAAGAAGCGTGTCGGAGGCGCACCGGCCCCGAAGAGCCGGAGGTGTCCGTGCGACTCCCAGATGCCAGGCATCACCGTCATCCCATTGGCATCGATCACCTTGGCTCCGGTGGGGATGGTGAGCTCACCCTCTCGCCCCACGGCGACAATCGTATCGTCCTTGACGAGAACGACCGCGTTCTCGAGCGGTCGACCTCCAAACCCATCGATGAGTAGCCCTCCGGTTACCGCAAGGTCAGCTTCTTGGGCCTGTAATGCGGCTGGGTTGGCGGTGAGTCCTGTGACAATTATGAATACGGCGATTCTCTTAAGCATTTGGTTTCTCCATCACTTAGTGCGCGCGGGACCCCACAACAACGCGCGATTTTCCTCGGGCATCTATCGGCGCTCGCGGGGACCCCACCCCCGCTCGAGCTCAGGGCTGTAGCTCGGTTGAGAATTTCACTAGGGCGTCTCGGACACTACGACGGCCGGGATACCGTGCTCTTCGAAGAGCGCGTTGAAGCGAGCCAAATCCTGTTCTAGAAGCACCGTCATCTCTCTCTGAAGCGCCTCCCACTGAACCTGGAGCTCATCGAAACGCTTCTTCGCGCTCTCCGTGGGCGGGGCGTCGGCGCTGACCACCGCACCTTTCACGAAAAGGAACTGCTCGTTCAGCATGGTCGGGAAATTGACCGCGTCCATGATGGTCTCGAGCCTTGGCTGCATGAGTTTCGTCTCCAGCTCCATGAGCTTTGCAGACAGCGTCTCGCCGGCTTCGGTTATTTCGCTTTCCCCCGCGAGTCCCTCGGCCGAGGAGACACGCGCCTCCACCTGCTCACGTAGTTGCTGAAGCACGATAACCGACCTATGGACTCCGTTGATCGATTCACGGATTCGGCCAAGAAACACCGCCTGTTCTCGAAGCTCGGCATCCGTCGCTTTGACTCGGGGATCTTTGAGGACTCGGAACGTCTCGGTCAGCGATTCATCGCCCACCTTCAATCGAACCTCATAGTCCCCCGGCGGGACGCGGTAACCGGGGACGGTTCCGAAGAAATCCGCGGCGAGGAACGTGCCGGGAACGCGAACGATAACCTCGTGCCTCAGATCCCAAACGAGACGATTCATACCCGGCGCCGTCGGAGTCGCCGCAAACGTTCGAATGACCGCCCCGCTGGAGTCTGCGAACTCGGTTCGAATCGGTTCTGCCGGCACTTCCGACAAATAGAAATAAACGATAGCCCCAGCCGGAGCATTCTCGCCCTCCCCAGGTCGCGTCCTCGCGCTTCCCTGGGTGCGATAGCTGTCTCGCGGGCGGAATAAAAAAACTTCCGTGTCCCGAGTGACGGAACTCATCTGTTGCAGCGGTGAGAGATCATCGAGAATCCAAAAGCCGCGCCCGTCGGTCGACGCCACGAGGTCGTTGTGGCGAACGACCAGATCGGTGACCGGCACTGAGGGGAGATTGAGCTTGAGGCTTTGCCAAAGAGCACCGTCGTTGAACGAAACGTAAACACCGCTTTGGGTTCCCGCGTACAAAAGTCCTTTTCGCCCCGGATCCTCCCGAACCACACGCACCGAGTCATTACTGGGAAGACCTCGGGCGATGGGGAGCCAAGTCTCTCCGTAATCGCTGGTCTTATAGACGTAGGGTTCGAAGTCGTTGGTAACGAACCCCGTCGCCACAATGTAGGCAGTCCCCGGGTCGTGTGGCGATACATCGATGGCGTTGATCCTCGTTTCGCCGATCCCCGGCGGGGTGACGTCTTCCCAACTTTCCCCTCCGTTGCGTGTGATCTGAGCGAGTCCTCCATCCGTGCCCACCCAAAGGGTGCCGGCTTCGTGAGGAGATTCCACCAAGTAAGTGATGGTGTTGTAGTACTCGCCTCCCGCGGCCTCTCCCATGATGGGACCGCCACCGGCACCGTGTTTGGCTTCTTCGTTCCTGGTCAAATCGGGACTGATCTCTTCCCAGCTCGCTCCGCCATCCGTCGACCTTAGGACCAGCTGGGCCGCGTGATAGATCGTCTTGTAATCGTGCGGAGACGCAACGATGGGCGCGTTCCAATTGAAACGGTAGCGCAGGTCCTTGGTATCCAAACCGAGCCCCTGCACCGGAATCGCCATGATGTTTCTGGCTTGCCCGCTGCGACGGTCGTACTCGGTGATCTGATTCATGTTCGCGCCCGCGTAAATGAGCGTCGGATCGTCCGGATCGAACGCCACGAAGCCGCTTTCACCTCCCCCCACCGTGTGCCAATCTTGCCTCGCGATCCCGGTACCTGAAGTCCGGCTCGGGACCGCCGCACACCCGGTGGTGTCCTGCTGGCAGCCATAGACCCAGTAGGGGAACCGATTGTCGGTGGTGACGCGATAGAACTGGGCCGTCGGTTGATTGTCTTGAGGTCCCCAGGTTCGCCCCCCATTGAAAGTAACGTTGGCGCCTCCGTCGTTGCCGTTGATCATCCAGTCGTTGTGTTGCGGGTGAATCCAAAGATCGTGATTGTCACTATGCGGCGTGGGTACGTTCTCGAAACTCTTGCCGCCGTCGGTGGAACGGAGCATCTGCATGTTGAGGACATAAACCGTATCGGGGTCCACCGGATCGGCGTAGACGCGCATGAAGTACCAGGAGCGGGCAAAGAGGACGCGTTCGGAATTGACGCGATGCCATGTCGCACCCGCGTCGTCCGAGCGATAGAGTCCTCCCTCGTCGGCTTCGACGATCGCCCATACTCTTTCCGGATCGGCGGGCGAGACGGCGACGCCTATCTTCCCCAGCGTACCTTCGGGCAAGCCTTCGGTTAACTCTTCCCAGGTCTCACCCCCATCCGATGTTTTGTAGACTCCGCTCCCGGGCCCACCACTCGTAATCTTCCAGGGCTGCCTTTGATACTCCCACATAGCCGCGTAGAGGATTCGCGGATTAGTGGGGTCCATACTGAGATCCACCGCTCCCGTCTTATCGTCGACGAAAAGAATCCGCTGCCAGCTCTTCCCGCCGTCCTCGGATCGATAGACACCCCGTTCCTCGCTGGGTCCCCAGGGACTTCCTTGAGAAGCGGCATAGACCACGTCGGCGTTCTTGGGGTGAACGCGAATTCTCGGAATGCGGCGACTGGAAGGTAGGCCTCGGTGCTCCCACGTTTTCCCGCCGTCGGTGGATTTGTAAACGCCGTCCCCATCGGACGAGGTCTGGCCCCGCGGCGGCCCCTCCCCCATCCCTACGTAGATGACGTTGGGATCGGACTCAGCCACGGCAATCGCCCCGACCGAGCCCGTCGCGAAATGGCCGTCTGAAATGACGTTCCATGTGACGCCGGCATCATCGGTTTTCCAGAGGCCCCCGCCCGCAGCGCCCGAAAAGAAGGAATGGATCTGGCCGGGGACACCCGTGACCGCCGTGACCCTTCCACCTCGAAACGGCCCGATGTGACGCCACCTCATCGCCTGCTCGAGATTGGGATCGACTCGCTGCCCGTAGGCGACATTCCCACACAACGTCAGAACTGAGATGAGCGTACCGATCAATCTCCTCATACTGTCCTCCCTGTGCCCCGCGAAGGATATCAATAAGCTGGCAAACTTGTCGCTGGAAGCTGGCAAACTTGCCGCTCGATTCGTGGTACAAACGTCTCCCTAATTTCTTGTCCTGAAAGGAGTCCATGATGGCTGGTGTTCGCGTTCTTTTGGGCTGGTGAGTCGTGGTCTCGAGCAGCACCCACTTCAAAGGATGGGATTTCTTCGCCAGTACGGTGTACGAGACCGGCACTGAGTATTTGGACAAAGCACTCGTGCCGCCCGCATTCGAGTTTCACCATATGCCCAGCCGCATAGCCGCGAAGGAGTTCCCCCTCGACACGAAGGGACTGGCGGACTATGACGTCGTGATCCTGAGCGACATCGGTGCCAACACACTTCTTTTGCATCCCGACACCTGGGCCCGCGGCAAGGCAACGCCTAACCGCTTGCAACTCCTCGCGGAATGGGTGAACGAGGGGGGGCGGACTGGCGATGGCAGGTGGCTATTTCTCCTTCGCGGGAATCTACGGCGCGGCGAAATACTACAGGACTCCGATCGAAGAGATCTTGCCCGTCAGCATCCACTGCTTCGACGATCGCCTCGAGACCCCGGAAGGTACTTCTCCCAAAGTCGTCGACTCGTCTCACCCAATTGTCGAGAACATGCCCGAGCCATGGCCACACCTTCTCGGATTCAACGAGCTCGTACTCAAGAAGGAAGCGACCCTTGTCGCGAAGGCGGGAGAACATCCCTTGCTCGCGGTGCAACAGGTCGGAAAGGGCCGCTCGCTCGCCTGGGCATCGGATATCGGTCCGCACTGGTGTCCGGAAGCGTTCGCGAGCTGGGAAGGTTACGCGCGTTTGTGGTCGCAGTCCATGGAGTGGTTGGCCGGACGACGGTAGGCGTACTCCTCCGAGGAAGTTAACCGCACTATTCCGATGGCCGGGATCGCCGCCACGGTGTTCCCCCCGGCCTCTTCCCTGCTATAGTATTTCTCAAGCCTTTCCATAAACGACTCCGCGAGGGGGATCTTCGGTCAGCACGAATCCATATACATCATAGTTATGAGTCTCCAGCAGATCTTGGAGTACGTCGAGCGTCTCAAGCCCTATTTCACTTGGCAGTACGGGCGGATCGCGCTCGCACTAGCAGTTACGGTACTGGCCCTTCGTTGGGCGAATCGTCGCTTGCGGTTGACCCAGCGGATCTGGGGACTGGCGATGACATTGGTGAATCCGTACTTGCAGGCGTTTGCCCGGCGCCTTGCCATCCGGCGTGCAGAACGACTCGGCGAGTGGCTGGAAGCCGGCCTGCTCCATGAAGAGCAAGGCGATCTCGACCGTGCTCTCGACTGTTATGAAAGCGCCGAGGAGTACCACCTCTGCGGCGAGATCTGTTTCCGGCTAGGTCGGAAGGACTACGCTGCCGAGTGGTTCCTCCTCTCCAAGGAGAAGAAACGGGCAGCGGCTTTGTTCGAAGAGCTCGAGCAATACCAGCGCGCCGCGGAGGTCTACGTCGAGCTCGGCTCGAATCTCGATGCGGCTCAAGCGTTCTTGAAGGCTCGCAATTTTTCGAAGGCGGGAGAGATCTACGCCGAGGCCGGCCGCTACGCTAATGCCGCCGAAGCCTTCGAGCAGGCTGGCGAGTTCGGTCGAGCTGCCGAGAACTTCGAGCTCCAAATCACGGAGGCCGGTGGCATCCAGGGCCGTTCCTTCTCGACGACGCAGCGGGCCGAGCTAGTTCGCTTCACTCTTCGGGCCGCTCAATGCTTCGAAAAAACCGGCGAGCTGAAACGGGCGGCCCGAGTTCTCGAAGACGCAAGCCAGCACGGAATGGCGGCAACGCTTATGGAACGCGAGGGGGAGCATCGACGTGCCGCAGCGCTCTATGAGAAAGATGGCCAGGTGCAGAAGGCCGCCGCGATGTATGGGCTCGCTGCCGATGCGCCGGCGGCGGCGCGCCTCGAGGGTGAGTATCAACTATCGGCTGGGAACACAGTCGCCGCGGCAGAATCGTTTCTGAAGAGCGGTGACCCGATCCGGGCGGCGGAGATCTTCGAGAGCATCGGCCAGTTTCACCGTGCCGCGGACAGCTACGCCCGTGTGGATGCCTTCGCCCAGGCGGCCGATGCGGCGCTCCGGGCTAACGAGAAGGCGAGGGCCGCGCAGTTTTTCGAAACGGCGAGGAAGTTCGACCAAGCGGCCGAGTTGTACGCGGAACTCGGTAGCTTCGATCGCGCCGCGCAACTCTTCGCCGACTGCAACCGCTATTTCGATGCGGCCATGGCCGCCGCAAAATGCGACTCCGAAAAGCTAATGGTGGACTACTTGCAAAGAGTCGGAGAGGACGACCCCCACTACCAAGAGGCACTTGCGGAGCTCGTGCGGTATTTCAATCGCCGAGGTTGGAGCTCGCTGGCCCTCGAACGACTCAGCATCGAGCTTGCCGGCAAACCCGTCCGGAGTGACAACTTGGAGCTTTGGGACGGATACGCTCGCGCCTACGAAGCACAGGGTGAGCTCGCCATGGCCAGTGAGATCCTCCACAAGATGATGGCGGTGCAGTTTAGCTTTGGCAACATCGGTGACCGGCGTCGCGAGTTGCAAAAGCGCATGGAGGAGGAAAAAGAACGCGAGAGCAACTTGACTACTCCGCTGGCGGCATCGCCCGAAACCAAACCCAAGTCCGAGTCCGGTATCGCCGACCACACAGAGAACGCACGGTATCAGCTCGAGGGAATGTTGGGTAAGGGCAACACCGGCGCCGTTTATAAGGCATACGATCGACTGTTTCAGCGAACGGTCGCATACAAGTTGTTATCGAAGCAGCTACTCCGCGATCCCAAGGCACGCGACAACCTCTTGGACCAGGTGCGGTCTGCCGCCGCGCTCAACCACCCGAACATCGTAACCGTGCTCGACATCGGACTCGACCAGGCGCTCCCCTTCATCTGTACGGAACTGATCGAGGGTGAGAGTTGCTCGAGCGTCATCCGTCGACAGGGACGGCTTGAACTCACGGAGCTCATGCACCTCCTGGTTTCGGTTTGTCAGGGTCTCCATCACGCTCACCGACGGGGTATCGTTCACGGTGATTTGAAACCCTCCAACATCATGGTTACGGTTGGCAACCGGGTGAAGATCGCGGATTTCGGGCTTGCCCGACCGGAGGGGGGACGGTTGAGCGGTATCACTTCAGGGTCTGCTCAGACGGTCAAGTATTGGTCGCCGGAACAAGTACGCGGCGACACTCCCGACCGCCGGTCCGACATCTACTCGCTTGGTGTTTGCCTCTACGAGCTACTTCTCGGTCACGCTCCCTTCACTGAGGGGGACTTCTTTAGGCATCACCTGTACACTTCCCCACCTCCCATGAGGCGCGAGCGAGCCGAGATTTCACCGGATCTCGAATACCTGGTCCTCCACTGCCTCGCCAAGTTGCCCGCCGAGCGTTTCCAAACCGCCGGAGAGATCGTTTCCTACGCTTCCGCCGCCGGGCTCCTCTGAACCGGAAGCTAGCGGGCGCCGGTGAGGCGGTTGGCCGGACGACCGTAGGTTCTACTCCTTGTCCTTCTTCCACAGCCGAAGTGTGTCGCGGAAGTATGCTCGAAGTCCTCACGAGCCGTGAGGCTCACGGGCTTCTTGCGTAGAATAGGACGCATAATCTACGCACATTTTGCGTGGATTACAGTTGACTACGCGAAGAATAGGACGCATAATCTACGCAGGAGATGCGTAGATTGATACACTACATACACCAACTTCCTGACTGGCCGCAATTTTACTGGAATCAGGAAACCCTCGCTGTGGCGCTTGCCGACATCCGGCATCGGCAGGGCCGCCTGCTGGGCCGCATGGAGAGCCTCGGCTTTCCCCTTCAAAAGGAGGCGGAACTTGCAACGCTGACCCTTGATGTTCTGAAGTCCAGCGAAATCGAAGGTGAAAACCTCGATGCCGATCAGGTACGGTCGTCGATCGCCCGGCGGCTCGGCATGGACATCGCCGGCGCAGTCCCGGCAGACCGCGATGTTGAGGGCGTGGTGGAAATGATGCTCGACGCCACTCGGAATTTCGACCAGTCTCTTAGTGACGAGCGCCTGTTCGGCTGGCATGCCGCGCTGTTTCCGACTGGGCGCAGCGGCATGGGCAAAATCATCGTCGGCGGGTGGCGCGATGATGCCGCCGGACCGATGCAGGTCGTTTCCGGCCCGATGGGAAAAGAGAGAGTGCACTATGTCGCACCGGCGGCGCCGCTTCTTGATGGCGAAATGTCCCGATTCCTAAGCTGGGCAAACAAACGCGAGAGCGGCACCGATCCGGTTCTCAAGGCCGCGCTCGCTCATCTGTGGTTTGTGACCATTCACCCATTCGATGACGGCAACGGCCGGATCGCGCGCGCCATTGCCGACTGGTCGCTCGCGCGGGCTGACAACAGCCCCCAGCGCTTTTACAGCATGTCGGCGCAAACCCGTCATGAGAGGAAGGCCTATTACGACACACTGGAACACGCACAGAAAGGGACGCTCGACATAACCCTCTGGATGGAGTGGTTCCTCGGATGCCTTGGGCGGGCCTTTGAAGGAACTGAAACCACACTTGCCGCCGTGCTTCAAAAGGCACGGTTCTGGGACAGGCATGCCCGCACGGCGATGAACGACCGGCAACGCATGGTCCTGAACAAACTACTCAACGGATTCGTCGGAAAACTCACAACGACAAAATACGCCAAGCTTGCGAAGTGCTCTCATGACACCGCGCTCCGCGATATCCAGGAACTAATCGAACATGGCGTTCTGGAAAAAGACCCTGGCCGCGGACGAGCACGAGCTATTCGCTGAAAGAAAATTGAGCTAGCTGCAAAGGAGTTTTTGCAGCAAGAACGGCTATTGGGGATGCAAGACGAAAGACACGAGGGGAGAACGTTCGCCGGACGACGGTAGATTTATTCCCCAGCCTTCTTCCAGCGGAAGTGTCGCTCTAATTCCGACGAGTAGGACGTACCTAGAGTATCCGCGTTCGCATCCAGCCACTCGGAGAACCGCGTCTTCCCGTTGGGCGCGTCTTCGGAACACAACAGACTATCCATGAGACCCTTCGCCTCGTCCATGGTTAGAACGACATCTCGTACGAACCATCCAATAATCTGACCCAAGAAAATTCCCAAACCAGGCGGCAGATGGACCAGCTTGACGTTCCGCCCCATCTTGGCCCCGATGAGCGCCACCAGCTCCTCGAACGTAAAGGTCTCGGGTCCGATAGCATCGAGGACACGCGACTCCGGGTCGTGCGAGCTCGCCGCGGCGATGGAGGCGAGGTCTTCCACGTAGACCGGTTGAACCCGGTACCGGCCAGTCCCGAAGATCGGAAATACGGGAAACTTGCGCATCAGCCAAGCGATGTTGTTGACGAGAATGTCCTCTTTTCCAAACACCAGAGTGGGCCGCACGATGGCGTAGGGAACACCCGATTCAACGAGGGCTTCTTCTTGACGAGCCTTGCCGACATCGTATGGCAAAGTGGATGCTTCCGAGGCGTTGGTCACGCTGATATGCACGATCTTCTTCACACCCGCATCGGCAGCACAACGGAAGAGCGTCTTGGTGTTCTCCACCGCCTGTTCGAACGTTGCACCCCCATAGGCGAACCGAACCCAATAAGTGTTATAGAGCGTGCGCGCGCCTCGCAGGTGCCCCGTCAACAACTCGGGTTCGTCGAAGTCGAACGGGAATGCCGCGACCGCACTACCGAAAGGGTTCTGTTTGTCCGGATGAGTAGTGACGGTTCTAACCTGTTTCCCGGAATCGATGAGGTGGCGAGCAATGTACTTTCCGATGTAGCCGAAAGCACCGGTGACGACATCCAACTCAGCCGACATGCTCGTGTTCGTTGACGGGTCGGCTAAGGAGCCGCGCGCCGGTAGCGATCCTATCAGTTTTCGGTGGGGACGAGGCGCTTCAGCTCCTCGAACCAGTTGAAGACGACGACCACTTCGGTCGGACCTGTTTCCTCACCCTGAAGCATTAGGAAGCGTTGTCCGTCCGCGGCGATGTCGTAATTTCGAACAACTCCTGGAATCCCTTCTTCAAACCGATCCTCGAACAGAACCCGCGGGGCCTCTCGGCCCTGAACTCCGGCGCGAGACGGACAGGAACAGCCATCACTTTGTCGCCCGAGCGATAGAAGATCTCTCTGCCGTCCGGTGCCCACAGGGGCTCCTGGCCGCCGTCGACCGAAATCGGCCACCTACCGGTCCCGACAGGATAGGGTCGCACGTAGACCTCGAACCGGCCGGACTCGTTTGAGTTGTAGGCGAGCCACCGGCCGTCCGGCGAGAACTCCGCGCTCCCTTGGGTATAGGGCGTGTCGGTAAACGACTCGCGTTGCCATTCACGCTCCATCGGTAGCATCGAGATGCCCCCCCCTCCTTTAATAGCCAAGACCCGACCGTCCGGTGACCAAGATTGGGGCCAGCCCCGATTCTCACCGAGCCGCTCGGCGGGACCGCTTCCATCCGCCCGCTTCCAATACACATGTTTGGCTCCGTCCCGGGTCGAATAGAAAGTCACGCGCTCGCCGTCCGGCGTCCAAACGGCAACTTCCTCGTGGCTCTCGGCCAGAGTCAACCGGGTGAGCGCAGCGCGAGGCAAGTCGTACGTCCAAATGTCCCAGTTCCCTTCTTCGCGAATCTGTACTGCTATGCGCTGGCCGCGCGGTACGATTCGGGGACTGAAATAGGTACGTTGCTCGTCGATTGCAGGTTGTGCCTGCCCTTGGCGATCCACCCAGACTAGGCTTTTACCCGGCACTCCACTTCCAGGGACGTACACGAGTGTGCCACTCGCGGAAAAAGCAACCTGCGCACTTTGGTCAATCAAGCCTTGGCGCACGCCGTCGAGGACTCGAGTCGGAGGGCCGTTAACCTCCAAGCGTTCGAGATCGAAGGGCACCGCAAAAAGCGCCCCCGTCCGTGCGTACACCAAATGACCCGTTGGGGCGTAACGCGCGAAGGTTCCTCCTTCGATCAGAACCTTGTATTCGTTCGTTTTCAACGAGACCACGCCGATCGTCGCGTTGTCCGATTCTTCCATGGTAGTGACGAGCAGTGCGGTTGCCCCCGGAAGAACCTGGGGCCAAATCAGTGCGAAGCTCTTGCATGATTCACATGTCGTTGCGACCTCCGGTGCGCCCCCGCCCGCCGCGACCGACCAATGACCGTCCTTATCGTAGAGGGGAAAGTAGATCCGGTCATCGGGACCCCAGCTCGCATAGCGGAACCACTGATGAGCGGTCAACGTCAAGGGTGAGCCTCCGGCAACGGCAACCTTTTTGAGCTTGTCGTCGGCGAAGAATCCCACCCACTCGCCATCGGGAGAGAAAAAGGGTTCTATGGCACCGTCTGTTCCTGCCACTGGTTCGGCATCCAGCTTATCCATCGAGCGCAAGAAGAGTTTATTGGTGCCACTGTCTTGAGCGATGAAAGCCAGGCGCCTGCCGTCGGGCGATATGGCCAGTGGCGAGTCTTCAGTGACTAGAGGCGGGGTAGACAACCGCAAACGGGTTACCGGCACGGTTGACGGCGACTAGGCCCGCCCCGACCCAAAAACTTCTTTGCTTCCACCACTGGGCGGGCCGCACTGGCACGCCCGGAATCGGCGTCTCACTCAGAGCATCTTCAAAGTCAATCCGCGCATCCCCCACGTCGCGCAGCCGACGATGCAGATCCTTGCGAAGACAACGGCGCAGCACCTCCCTTACTTTCGCGGGTGTCGTCCCCGGCAAAGCTTCCCAGTCGGGTTCCCTGTTGACGATCGCCGCAAGGGTGTCGGTGACGGTTTCTCCGACGAAAGGACTATGACCCGTCAATGACTCGTAGAGACAGCAACCAAATGCCCAAATGTCCGCCCGCTTGTCCACCGCCTTGCCCCGCGCCTGCTCGGGACTCATGTAAGCGGCGGTGCCCAGGATCACTCCGGTCTCGGTCGCGTCTCGTGTGATGGTCGGCGATTCCGACTTATCCCCCGACGGCGGACCGCCGGCCAGCGCCTTCGCCAAGCCGAAGTCCAGGACCTTGACTTTGTCGTCGGGAGTGAGCTTGATGTTGGCGGGCTTGAGATGCGATGGACGACGCCCTTTTCATGAGCCGCTTCAAGCGCTTCCGAAATCTGGCCGAACAGAGGTAGGGCCTCGTCCAAAGGAACCGCGCCGCGCCTAATCCGCTCGGCCAGTGTTTCACCCGGAACGAGCTCCATTACAAGAAAACGAATTCTCTCAGGGCCGCGGGGCCCCACCCCCACGGCTCTCGCTCCGCGACTCGCTGCGCTCGGGCTGAGGGCTCTCCGATTCCTCGAGCCCGTGAATCGTCGCGATGTTCGGGTGATTCAGCGAAGCAAGAACGCGAGCTTCCCGTTCGAACCGGGCTAGACGTTCGGCGTCTTTGGCAAAGGCTTCGGGAAGAACCTTGATGGCGACGTCCCGCCCGAGCGTGGTGTCTCGCGCGCGGTAAACCTCACCCATGCCGCCGGCTCCGAGAAGCAACAGGCGTCGTAGGAACCTAGTTTGTCACCAGGGGCAACGGGCACGCCCGCTCTCTCTCTTGAAGGTCTGGCTAGTTTCTTTCTGGAAAAGTAGACCCGTCTAAGTGAAGAGTCAAAGGGGGTTACTGAAAGAAGATGACAAAGAGGTCTTCCACGTAGGCTCTTTCGAGATCAGGGCTCCTGCGACCAGGCCTAGCATACTTGGCAGCGAGAGACCTACCCTGCGTTCGAGAACGGGATAACCGAGGGTCTCTATTTTCTCCAATATGCGGCAGTACACCGTGCCCATGAGTGACGTGCAGCGGCGACTGTCCGACTCAATCAGATCGAGAAGGGGTTCTGCTCGGCGGTAATACCCGCGCACACGCTCGACCTGAAAACGCATGAGCTCCGTAAAGGCCGGAGTGGCGCGTCGTTCCTTCAAATCCTTCTCGGTCACGCCAAAGCGGTCGAGCTCTTCCTTCGGAAGATAGATGCGATCCTTCTCGGCCGCATCTTCTCCGACGTCTCGCAGGATATTAGTGAGCTGAAACGCGGTTGCCAAGTCCCGGCCTCTGTCGATGGCCGTTTCGTCTTTGTAGCCGAAGATCGAAAGCGACATCGTGGAGATCGTGGTTGCCACCAAATCGCTGTAAACGAGAAGCTCTTCGTAGGTGGCGTAGCGTTTCTTGACCAGATCCATGCGGCACCCTTCGATGAGTCCGGCAAAAGACTCTTTGGGAACTGGGTACCGCTTCGCGACGTCGGCAAGAGCGAGAGTTATCGGATGGGTGGGTTGGCCTTGATAACAGCGCTCCAGCTCTTCCTGCCAACGGTCGACTCGCTGGCGGACGTCGGCGCCGGGATCCTCATCGACGATGTCGTCGACGAAACGACAAAAAGCGTAGGTGGCATATACCGCGCGACGTTTGGGCGGAGGAAGAAAACGGAATCCCACGGAGAAGTTCGGCCCGGAGCGGTGGGCGACCTGGCGGCAGAGGGCGTAAGCGTCGTCCAGCTCCATCGCACTCACTCTTCGAGATAGCGGGCCACGAAGTCCGCGGGAAGTGGCTCCGGCTTCCCGGACCTTCCCTCCCGAGGACGACACCACCCGCACAAGAGTTTGTGCCCACATGGCTCGCCACGACCAAAGATTTTTTGAGCAACCGGTCGCATCGCTAACCGCCACCAAGCCGGCCGCGCCCACGAATGTAGAAACTCTCGGAAGTCACGTCGGCTCGCTTGCCAAACGAAGAAACGCAGGCCGTAGCGGCCAAGCCCCTCATAGAGGAGACGGGTGGAAACGCTCGAGCGCATGGTGGGGCCGAACTGTTCGGTCCACAAACGATCAAAATGAGCTTTCTCGACGAGACTCCTCGCCGCCAGGTGGCCGGTGGCAATGGCATAACGAATACCGAGTCCGAACAAGTAATCTTGAAAACCACCCGCTTCGCCCGCAAAGAGCGAACGTCCTTGAACCGAGCTCTCGTGAAGAAAGAAATTCATGTAGGAGTACCCGGGCCGAGGTGAATCGATGTCGAACGGCCGAATGGCTTGAAAACGCTCGACCGTCCTTTCAAAGTGGCTCTCCAGTCGGCTATACTCTTTCAAAAGCGCGAGCCCCAGAGTGCCCCAACCGTCCAGCACGAAGAAATAAGCATAGCCTCCCGGTGCCAACTCGGGGTCGAAGATCACCTCGATGCGATCGGGGCTTGCGGTTCGAAACGCTATCTCCTTCGCGATCCCGTCGGCGGGGCCTGGCCCGGTAGCGACGATGTCCGCCTCGCCGGGCGAGAGCTTCTTTCCGAAATGGATCACCGTGCCCAGAGCTCGTGCCTGAGCCTCGAGCCCGCGATCGAGCGTGCCCGATTCCGTCCCGCGGCGCAAAAAGTAGCCGTATGGCCGTGAGCTCGCTACCGAAAAAGCCTTACCACGGTCGTCGAAGAGGTGCGCCCAGTGAGCGGCTCGGAGCTCGAAGTTGACGTCGATTCCCAACCGAGCGAGCTCCTCGAGTGCGTCTTCCTTCCGGCTATAGCTCTCGAGGACTTGATACTCTCCGATGAAGCGAGCCCCGACATCGTCTCTTCGCTCGAAGACCTCAACCGGAACTCCGCTGCGACGAAGATGGATGGCAGCGGACAATCCAGCCGGACCGGCGCCGGCGATGACCACCGGTTTCATGGCAGAAGAAGTCTCGACAGCGTGGCCTCCCAGGTGATGCTGCGCACGCTCTCTTCGGCCATGTTGCCCATCCGCATCGCAAGCTCTTGGTTACCGGCCAGGACATCAATCTGCCGGGCAATGAAATGAGGATCCGGCAACAAGACGTAACCCGAGCGCCCGTTGGTTACGAGCTCCGCGGGGCCGCCGCTGTCTAAGCACGTGATCACGGGTTTTTTCGAGCGAGCGGCCTCCAGGGTGACGAACCCGAAGTCTTCCATGAACGGAGCGAAGAAAACGGCCCGGCAACGCGCATAGTGATGAATGAGGGTCTCCTCGTCGACCCGGCCCAAGAACTCCACTCGTTTCTTAATATCGAGCTCAACAGCGAGTCGGCGCAGTTCATCCTCCTCCTCCCCACTTCCGGCGATGACGACCCGTATGTCGTCCGACTTGACGTGCTGCATCGCCTTCAGTAGCAGGCTGACACGTTTCAAAGGATGGAGCCTGGAAACGGCGAAGATGTAGTTGTCGTATGAATCGGTGCGATAGGCCCTAACCGGCGGTGGTGGGTAGAGCACCTCGCTCGAGATGTTCCCCCACTTCATCAGTCTTTCTTGAACCGTCTTGGAAAGTGCGAAGAGACGGGTCACGTTTCGCCGAAGCAGGTAACCGTCGGCGCGGTGCACCATGAATCGACGGGTACCCTCCTTTATTCTGCCTTTCCACGAAAGCTGTTCCTTGAAACGGGGCCACAGGTCGTAGTACTCGCGCATGCGATGGGTGAGCCAGCACACGTGACGAGGGTGCCGGACCGCATAGCTCGGATAGCGAAGGGAGATCACCTGATCGACGGGCACGCCGTCTCCGGACTCGGAAACGTCGGTCAACCAGTTGGCTAGATAGGCCGCGAACTGGCGACCGAAACGGTTTTGTGCGGTTCGAATAATCTCTACCCGAAAACCGTGCTGCTGCAACGCGGCGGCAAGGTTGCGGGCGATGACGCGATGTCCGCCCTCCACGAACGGCACATCCGACGTGACCACGGCAACGCGGACCGGCTCGGCCTCGGACCCAGTGGCCTCGGCAGCTTTGCTGGCGTCGCTGGCTTTACTTTCAGCGGTCACTTTCGACAAAGCCGGACCGTTCGAGGTCTCCATGCCGGACGTCTTCCTTTCCACTAGCCGACTCGCTGGCGGCAAACCCCTCTATCGCGTATATGAACCCGCCGGGAAGATTCCCGATGACGCCGAGAGCGAGGATGAGTACGGAGAGCACGAACGCGCCGTCGGGATCCATTCCCACACTTCCAAAAAGGGCCACATAGGCAAGATTGGTGGTTCCTAGACCGCTGACCGAGATCGGCAACATGGTAATCAACAGTATGAGGGGAACGAAACAAAAAAAGTAGACCGGAGCCGTATCGAGACCCATCGCTTCCGAAAGAAGATAAGCCTGTAGGATGCGAAGAAGCTGAACACCCACTGACATCGCGAGGACGAGTCCCAGGAGCCCCGGTTGGCTTCGGTAGCGTTCCATGGCTCCTACTGCCCTTCCTACCGAACGTCGCCAGCCGGGCCAGCCGGGTCTCGTATCTTCATCGAGGTCTTCGCCGTCTTCACTGTCAGGCCGGATGCGAGACAAGATCCAACGGTGGAAAGACGAGGACAGCAGCAAAGCAAGTCCCGCCAAAACCACCACTGAGAGCGCGAGTACCGTCGCCAGCAAGGCGGGGTGAGGGTAGATGCGGAAGAAAACGACGAGGGCGACGAGACCGATCAGTAGCATCGAGAGCATTCCCATGATGCGATCCATTGCCACCGAGGCGACGGATTCAATACTCTTCGACGACAACCTGGAAAAAGACACGGCACGAACCGTTTCTCCCCCGATCCCGGTGGGAAGGAAGCTCCCGAAGAACGTGCTCAAGAAAAAAATCTTCACGATTCTGACGCGCGGCGGATGAAAGCCGAGACCTTCTAGAAGGTAGATCCAGCGCCCGGCCATGAGACTGCGGTCCATCGCCACCGTCACGAGAGTGAGCGCGACCAGCCACCAATCGGCCCGGGCAAGAAAACCCGCCATGTTTCGAATATCGAGCCGGGAGAGCAGTAATGCGATCAGCGCTACGCTGACAACGATGCGTAGGACCCACCAAAAACGACGGCGGTTCGTCATTGAGTAAGAGCACCGGCGGGAGCATTCTCCCGCGCCGACCCGTTTCCCGATTTCCCTGGAACGTCATCGAGAAAAGTAAAGTCTCGCTCGTAATCCCACCTTGGGCGGCCAGAACCCACGTCGCGGTAGCGGTTCACCAGAACCTCGTAGAGCCGCGACATCTTGTCGACAAACGCTTGAATATCGAACCGACGTGAGCTCTCTCGGGCGTTTTCTGAGATTCGAAACGCGAGAGTCGGTTCGTCGAGGACTCTGGCGATAGCCCCGGCCAGCGCCTTCGGGTCTCGAGGGGGCACCACCACAGAATTCACGCCGTCCCGCAAGACGTCCCGGAGCCCATCGACGTCGGTCGAGACGATGGGCTTCGCCATCGCCATCGACTCGAAGACGGTGAGCGGCGTTCCTTCCCAAAGCGAGGGAAAGACAGTCACATCGAAGCTTGCGAACGAAGCCGCGACGTCTTTTTGGAAACCCAAGAAGAACACCTTGTCCTTTATCCCCAACCGTGCCGCCTGGGCCTCGAGATCCGGTTGCAGCGGACCCTCCCCAACGAAGACGAAACGGAGCTCGGGTCGTTCGCGCGACAAGAGAGCCGCGGCGTCTATGAAGAAACTGTTTCCCTTAGACTCCATGAGTCGAGTGACGGTGCCGACGACTCGAATGCCTTTTTCGGAGAGCCCGGAAAGCCCTGAGAGGCCAAGTTTCTGGCGAGCCTCCCGTTCCCTCTCACTGCTCCACGGTTGGAACTCATCCAGCGGCGCTCCCAAGTAGACCAGCTTCACACGCTCGGGGGAGAGTTTTCTCGCCCGGATGCAGAATTGGCGCGTGCTGTCGGAGACCGCGATCGCCAGATCGGTAACTGGATCCAGGAGCTTGTCCGGAATCTTTTGAAACCAAGGCGTGTCGGTTAGGTTCGCATGCTCGTGGAGGACATTGGGCATCCGCAAGAGCAGCGCCGCAGCTCGCCCGAAAGTCGTCGCCCCATAGCCATGGGTTTGGATGACATCGATCTCGAGCCGCTTCAGCAAGCGAACCAACGCCGGGAGCGTTGTTGGATCAAACTTCGATTTCTCTAGATAGTGTACCGGAAATCCGAACTGCTCGAGCGTTTCCTCCGACAGATCCCGTTTGCGAAGGCTCAAGAGCGATACCCTGAATCTTTTCGGATCGAACCGAGGGATCATCCAACTAAAAAGCCGCTTCACCCCATGCATCCGGGATCCCTCCCACCCGAGGTGATCGCAAATTTGCAGGACGTTGATAGGAGCCAACGGGCTACTTCTCCTTCGACTGAGATGGCGACTGCGGTGGATGCAGGCGATTGTACTTCCTGCCAATCTCTAGCACGCGCTCAATGGAAAGTGCCTCGACGGTGCGATCATCGCGGCCGGAGACAGTGGTGGCTTTGAGTAGGGAATTGTAAATGGCCTCCTCGGTGGCTTCGACGACCGCTTCGAAGAGCGGCGAGAGCGCATCACCTCGAAGCACCGGCGCACCCTCGGTGAGGCTCTCGGATTCGTAGGCGCTTCGGAGCTCGGAGGCTGTCGAGAAGGCAATGACGAAGTCCCCGCTCCCGTGCGTCGAAGGACCGCCCGTCCGGCCCATGCCCAGGATGGCTCGGCTCGCCAGCCTTCGCAGCCCATGCGTTGCCAACGGTGCGTCGGTCGCCACCACCATCATGACCGACCCGTCTCCGCGGTCAGCGCGGTCAGCACGGTCAGGCCGGTCAGCAGTTCCACCTGGTGTCTCGACGTCGTCCCGCAAATAAAAACGGCCCAACTCCTCACCGACCGGCAGTCCGTCCATCTGAAGGACGCCGCCAAAATTGCTCTGCACCAGAACACCGAGCGTATAGCCGCCGAGAGAATCGGGAAGGCGCCGGGATGACGTCCCGATGCCTCCCTTGAAACCAAAACAAATCGTCCCCGCACCGGCCCCGACGCTTCCCTCGGGGACCGGGCCCGCTTCCGCTCCGTGAATGGCGGCGAGCACGTGTTCCTCCTTAACGTGCCGGCCGCGAATATCATTCAGATATCCGTCGTTCGTCTCACCGACCACCGGATTAACGGAACGCACGTCTTCGTTTCCCGAAAGCGCAAGTGTGTAAGTTAACACCGCGTTCGCAGCTTCCCATACGGACAAGGTGTTGGTCAGAACAATGGGAGTCTCGACAAAGCCCAATTCCTCGACTTGCGTCGATCCCACGAGTTTGCCGAATGCATTACCGATGTGGATGGCGGCGGGAACCTTGTCTTGAAAGAGGTTCCCACCGTGCGGAAGGATGGCGGTCACGCCGGTCCTCACGGAATCACCTTCAACAAGGGTGACGTGTCCTACGCGCACTCCCTGAACGTCGGTGATCGCGTTCAGTGGCCCGGTCGGGAGGACTCCCGGCACCACGCCGATGTCCCTGGCACGCGGACGCCCGGACTGCGCCTGAGCTCCTTGGACTGTGAACGCCATGAGGAGCACGAAACCCATCCTTCGACAGCTACTTGCTGGGCGCCTGACTCGGCACGGCTTGCTCGGGTTCCGCCGTTTTCGACAGGAAATCCAAAACGCGACGGGTCTTCTCCAAGTAGTTTTCATAACTGTATTGGTTTTCCGCTCGTCGTCGGGCGGCTTCGCCCAGGGCCTGGGCCCGATTGGGGTCCCGTAGCAAGGTCAAGATTCCCTCGCCGAACGCTTCTGGGTCGACCGCAGTGAGCTGGGAAACCTCGTCGTCCAAAACTTGCGTGTGTGTGAGCAATCGCGTGGCAACGATCGGTTTTCCGGCGCGTAGGTAAGAATAGATCTTCAATGGAGTGTTGTTTCCGTGGGAACGGGGAGACACCAGGACGTCGGTGGCAGCTAGATAGACGGACATCTCCTCCGGCGGGCGCTGTCCCACGAAGACGACCTTGTCCTCGAGACCTCGTTGCTGGATCGCGCCTCGCGCCTGGTCGATTTGGTCGGGATGACCACCCACCATGAGTAGGCGCGCCTTAGGGTCGCGCTCTGCGACCCATCGGACGGCGTCGAAAAGAAGGTCGAGTCCCTGATAGGCTTCGAACGTTCCGGTGTAACCGATGACCGCTGTCCCTTCGAGCCCCAAAGACTTTCGGAGAGCCGTCACCTCTTCACTATCGGCGGCGCGATTCGCCTCCGCCAGGGGCGAGTTCTCGATCAAGAAACAGGGCGTGTCGGGATCGACGTCGGCGACAACCTCCTGCAAATAGGGACAGATCACGATGACCGCCGACGAGCCCTTGATGGTCCAGCGCTCTGCGATCGCGAACAGTTTCCGCAGTACCCCCGACCGCGTGTAGCGGAAGTTGACGAGCTGCTCGGGCAGAGACGAGTGCATATCGTAAACGGTAGGGACGCGGAACAGTTTCGATAGCAAAACTCCCATCAGCCCGGCCTCTTCGTGGCAATCGAGCAGATCGTAGCGAGCCGACAGCAGCCGCCGCAGGGCGGAGAAGAACACCATGACGTCCAGCGGAAGCTTGGCGAGCGATGGGCCGATCGCGATCTTGCGGATTCCCGGGATCCCTGGAGCGCGGAAGATTCTCAGCCCGGGGATGGAAACGTCTTCCCCTATCGGATAGGTCACCATATCGACTTCGTGTCCGAGCTCGGTCAAGGCGCGGGTCCGGTAATACTCACTGAAGGGCGTACCCCGGGGCTGGAAGAAGGGCTCCGGGGCGATCATGAGGATACGCATGGCTTTCGGTACGGTAGCCCGCCTTAGCTCCCTTATCTCCCTTATCTCATTGACCAGACGAGACTAAGTCAGGAAGATTATAGGCTCGGTGACGAAGAGGGGTCAAAGGCAGTGAATAACGACCCAATTGACGACATCAAGGCAGGCCGACCGATCGACCGCTCCGGCCTCTAGACGGCTCGGGTTCACCTTATGAAAGTTTGCCGGTTGACTCGACGCGCGGCCTCGCATAGCATCGGGCCGGATTAGGAAACGTCTCTCAAAGGGTCGTCCCCAACGACCGGGAGGAAGGAAATGAACCTAGATCGACGAGCCTTCCTCGCCACATTGGCGGCCACCACCGCCGCGTTGACCGGCAGAGGCGACCCACTTCTTGCCGAGAGCACTCGTTCACCCTTCGATGATGTACCGGAGCGTCTTTTTGAAAGGACCCCGGTCTTCGACGCCCTCGGTTTCATCGACGACGAGCTTCTAATCGATGCCGGCTGGGATCTCGTTCGCCGATCCGGGGTCACCGCCCTCCACACCAGCCTTGCCAACCGCAACTCGCGAGTCGCGCTCGAAGCTCTCGCCGAATGGCAGGTTCGATTCGACAGCCAACCGAATCAACTGATCAAAGTGCTCGGTGCGGGCGACATCGAGCGCGCGCATCGAGAAGGTAAGCTCGGAATCTTGCTGGGTTTCCAGAACGCGACGTGTATCGATGGAGACCTCGATAACCTGCCCATTCTTCACGACGCCGGAACCCGCATCATCCAGCTCACCTACAACTCGCGAAACCTCCTGGGAGACGGTTGCACGGAAAGAACCAACACCGGTCTTTCGGACTTCGGCGTGGCAGTTGTTGAAACGATGAACGAACTGGGAATTGCCGTCGACCTTTCTCATTGCGGTGAGCAGACGAGTCGGGACGGGATCGCAATCTCCCGGAAACCCCCTGCCTTCACTCATACGATGTGCAAGGCACTGCACGATCATCCACGTGCCAAAAGCGACGAGTTGCTTCGTGCCATGGCCGACCGCGGTGGAATGATCGGCATTGTGTCTCTCGGCTACTTCATTGGCCCCACGGAGGACACCTCGCTGGAAGACTACCTGCGGCACATCGACCACGCCGTCAACGTTGCGGGCATCGATCACGTGGGCCTTGCCTCGGACTACTCGCTCCGCGGGATTCGCGCGACGGCAACCCGCGAGAGCTGGTACGAGCCACGACTGAAGATATTCAAACCCAGCTATAACGTCCGTTGGCCACCTTGGATCTCTGCGCTCGATGAACCGGAACGTTTTCGCACGACTGCCGAAGCGTTGACAAAGCGAGGCTATCGCAACGAGGAGATCGAGAAGCTATTAGGCGAAAATTGGAGCCGATATTTTCGGCAGGCGCTGTAAGTCGCCCGAGTGTACTCCAGGTTAGTCCAACAGGGTCCGACCTTCATCCCCCTCTAGCATTAAAAGTCGAACCAGCCGCAGCGGGGGTTCTCCGCAACCTAGAAACGCATCGTGGAAGTCGCGAAGCGTCTTCGTTTCCGCACCGACGTTCACGTAGTCGGAGCGCAGCTTCAAGATTTGTAGCTTTCCCAGGGCGGCGCTCATGCGACTCGGATCGGCGGCGATCACCCTTACTTCTCGCTCGGCGGCAGCGGCGCTGAGGAAGGACTCGTTCACGAAAATCCGGACCGCGGTCTCGAGGCTCAGCCCTTCGGCGTGAATCAAGAGGGTCGTGAACAGGCGGCATAGTTCAACAAGCGCTCGATGGAGCTGCACCAAACGTAGAAGCGGGTCGGCGCTTCCATAACCCTCGTCGAGGAACATCTCCTCTGCGTAATGCGCCCAGCCCTCTCGATTGGCGCGGGAGGCAAGAACACGGCGGAGCTCGCTCATGCGATTCACCGATTCGTTGCTGGATAGAAATCGAAGGTAGTTTCCTGGATAGACCTCACGGATGGAGAGCAGCTGCAACATGTAGGGCTCGAGGGGCAATGAGGGGCTAGATGCCTCGGCTAAAGGCAACGCCAACCTTAAGACCGCCTCGCGCGAAGATTCCGCTGGCCCGGGAACACGCAGCTTGCCGAGTTCACCTCCTAGCAGCGAAGGTACTGCTTCGACTGCCGGATCAGCCGCGTAGGTTAGAACCCCCGCGATATTCCTCTTGAGAGCGAACTCCCTCAAGTCTTGAAGGAGATCCACCGTATAAGGCAATACCTCCTCGCGGTCGAGCCGTTGGCTAGAGACTTCGGCCAGGAGCATGGGGAGAGATAGCTCGGAGTTAATGGTGGCGGCTATTTCCCTAATCCTCTGTTTGGTTTCTCCGAGCCGACGCTCTGTCAACCACCGAATTTCATCGAGCGGGGTCTCGTCCATCTCGCTATAGAGGAGTTGAACCCGGAGCAGGTCTTCGCCGAGACGAAACGATTCGATTTCACCCCGCGCGACATTGCTCTCTAGCTGGACGATGAACCCTTCCATGGAATCCAGGGCCGCGAGGCTCGCGACTTCGATCTCCCTGCGCATCACGTCATCCGCGGCTCCGGACGATCCGTCCAGGGTCGCCTCAAGCCCGCCCAGTTGCTCCTGGCAATTCCTAACACTTGCGATCCCATCTTCGATCAGAACCGGGGATAGGCTCTCGACGTTCTGGATCACCGATTCCAAGAAAGACGGGATTTGATTGAGACGAGACAGAAGCGCATCCAGCCTAATCGGAACTCCCGGCTGGAAAAGGCTCCATACGCCTGAACAGATGACATCGCTGTAGAAGCGGGGCGATCGACGCCAGGACTCGATCTCCTCCAATTCAAAGATCTCTGATTTGACCGCATTGGTTAGTAGGAGCGCATCGATAAACGCCGGGCGAGAGAGTTTCGTAAGGTCGATTCCTAAGAGCCTCTGGCGGAAATCTCGGAGCTCCGCCACTCGGGACTTCACATGGCTGGCCGAGAAGTGCCCCAGGTCGGCATCGCTGTCGTGGATGCCCACCATCGTCGCCTGGACCGGATAGAATCTAAAACGCGCATCGAAATACTCCTTTGCCCTTCCTTCCAATATCCGATCTTCGGGTGAGACGTCCGGACCGGGACTCTGCGAGCAAGCGATGGGCAAGACCAGCGCGGCGAAAAGAGCAAGAATGGGACAGCGAGGCGGTTTTTGACAGTCTGGTCGCCCTCTGCTAATTTCCGCCCGCATATCCAGTTTCTGAGGCTATGCCTAGACTAGACCTAGACTACGGTTTGTCACGCCCATGAATATCAAGAGTATCAGGTTCTTCAGGATCGTCGCGAACCGGCTCGCACCGAAGTGAACCCATCGAGACTCGAATTCTACGGCGGACAAGCGGGAGCCCTGGCTCCATTCGTGCTCTTCCTCACCGGGGTGGCCTGGTTGGGCCTCTCCGGCGCCCCAGACGAAAAAGGTTTTTGGCCGGTGCTCCTGGCAGCACTCGCCCTGGGGCTCTTGGTTACCAAGGATCGCACGGGCTACTCCGAGGTCGTGATTCGCGGGATGAGCCAACCGATCGTCATCTTGATGATCATGGCGTGGCTCCTGGCCGGCGTCCTCGGCACGATCATGGCCGGTACCGGATTCGTCGAGGCCCTGGTGTGGCTTGCTCGTCAGACCGGTGTTTCAGGCGGGGGATACGTAGCCGCGGCGTTCCTGATCTGCTGCGGAGTCTCGACCTCGACCGGCACTAGCATTGGAACGATTCTATTATGCGGGCCGCTTCTCTACCCGGCGGGGAGCGCGATGAGTGTCGAGCCCGCTGTGCTGATGGGTGCTATTTTGGGCGGGGCGGTATTCGGGGACAATGTATCCCCGATCTCCGACACCACCATCGCTTCCGCGCTCACTCAAGACGCGCAAATCGGCGAAGTGGTGCGGAGCCGGCTCAAGTACGCGCTGCCCGCGGCGGGCGTGTCTCTCGTTTTCTATGCCGCGCTCGGTGGCTCGGCTGCCGCAGCCGGCGCCGGGTCGGAACAAGTCGGCTCCCCGCAAGGATTACCCATGGTGGTGGCGCCAGCGCTCACGGTGTGGCTTCTTTTGGCGCGGCGACATTTGCTGGAGGGACTACTCTCCGGGATCCTTGCCGCGGCCGCCATCGGTCTAGCCCTGGGACTTCTGGAGCCCTCCGAGCTCCTTTACATAGACTCCGAGAGTTTCAGCGCCAAAGGCATCGTCCTGGAAGGCTTGGAAAGAGGCGTGGGTGCTTCCATCTTTACGCTTTTCCTGATGGGAATGGTGGCGAGCATCGAGGCCGCGGGCATCCTGGGACGAGTCGTCGAGTTCGCGCGAAAGCGAACCGCGTCACCACGCGGGGCCGAGTTCTGGATCTTCGGAACGGTCTCGGCCGCGGTCGCGATCACAACTCACAGTGCGGTCGCGATCCTCACCGTCGGTCAGTTCACGCGCGAGACCGGCGAACGGTTTAAGATATCTCCATCCCGCCGCGCCAATTTGCTCGATGTCACGGTGTGCAGCTTCCCGTTCAATCTCCCCTATTTCGTGCCGGTGATCCTTGCCGCGAGTACCAGTGCATCGGGAGTCGACTTCGGCATGCCTCGCATCTCGCCCTTCGAGACTGGGTTCAATAACTACCACTCGTGGATGTTGTTGATCGTCGTCGTACTCGCGATTGTCACTGGCTTCGGCCGGAGGCCGAAGCCAGTCGGCCAGGAGGAATTGCCGCTGTAAATTCGGTGGGCAAGGGAACCTGGCCGGGTTTTGGGCCCGAGCGCAGCCTTGAGCGGACGCGCAGTCGCGAAGTCGACGGAGCATCAGGCGTTGGGGGTGGGGCCCCAACGCAGTTATGGAAGAGCGAGGGCAACGCGTGGGGGTGGGGCCCCGTCGCATTCCTGATGACGGTGGGGGCCCGCGCACTAATCGTTTTCTTCGACCGTCACTCGGCGCGCAGCGCCTCAGTCGGATCCACCGAAGCCGCCCGCCGCGCCGGCACATAACACGCAACCACCGCGACCGCGAGCAAGATCACTGCCGTGGCGGCAAAGCTTGCGCCGTCGGTCGCACTCACCTCAAACAGTAGGCTCGAGAGCACGCGACCCAGAGCAAGAGCGGCGAAGAGGCCGATGGCGATACCAAAGAGCGTCAAGGCCAAGCCGCGGCCAAGAACCAGGCGCACCACGTCACCTCGACTCGCGCCTAACGCGATACGGACACCGAGTTCCCGGGTGCGGCCCCCGACGACCTGCGACAACAGCCCGTAGATTCCCACCGCGGCCAGCAGCAACGCGACCCCCGAAAAGATCCCCAGCAACAAAGCCGTGAGACGTTGCCTAGCCACCGAGCCCGCTAATACAGCTTCCATCGTCGTTACGTCGGAGATCGCCAGGTCGGGGTCAAGTTCCCACACCGCGCGGCGCAGCGGCTCGGCCAGTGTTCCAGGGGTAATGTCGGCTCGCACGACAAGTGTTGCTCTTCTTGGCAGCCCGTAGCCATAAAAGGATTCTTGAGCGTGCGGAACGAAGACCGTTGGTTGCGGCGGCACCGCGAGGCCGTCATGGCGGACGTCTCCGACGACACCAACGATCTCGAACGGCACTTCCTTCGGTTTGCTGGCGACGATGAGGACCCTTTGCCCTAACGCCTCATCCCCGCGAAAGAAGCTTCGCGCCAGCGTCTCGTTGACGATCACCACCCTCGGAGACGATTTCGTGTCGCTTGCCGTGAAGTCCCGGCCACGAAGGGGAATCCCGAGCGTGCGGAAGTATCCGGGCCCCACGGTTTGGTGCCCGACGGCCGGAAACGGATCTTGAGGACGAAACTCTCTGTCCACGTGCTCGAATCGCTCCGTGCGCAGTCCCTGCGCAAACGGTAGGTTGCTCACATGGCTGACCGATCTCACCCCGGGGAGAGCTTCCAATTTGAGCACCAACTCCGGAAAGAAAGCCTCGACATCACCGGGTTCGGGGTAACGAACTTGCGGCAGTGAGATCCTCGCGCTCAGTACACTCGTTGGCTCGAAGCCCGGCTGAATCTGGACAAGGTTCCAGAAACTTCGCAGCAAGAGGGCGGAGCCCACCACCAATACCACCGCCAGGGCGATTTCGGCGACGACGAGGGCGCCACGCAATCGCGGGCGCCCCACACCCTCACCAATCTCACGGGCGCCCGAAACGAGGGCGGGACTCAAACTTCGACTTGAGGCACGTAACCCGGGGACCAGGCCGAAGGCGAGCGCGGACAATAGCGAGACCGCGAGCGTGAAAGCGGCCACGCCACCATCGACCCCGATCCGCTCCGCTCGCGGGAGGTTGCCGGGCTCTATGGCGAGAAGCGCATCGACGCCCCAAACCGCGAGTAGTAACCCCAGCGCTCCACCCGCGATGGCGAGAACCAAACTCTCGGCCAAGGTTTGGCAAAGAAGTCGCCCTCGTCCGGCACCGAGCGCAGTCCGAATCGCCATTTCCTTCTGGCGCCCTTCGGCCCTCGCTAAGAACAAGCCGGCCACGTTGACGCACGCAATCAAAAGGACCAGCCCCACCGTCCCCAGGAGAACGAAGAGCGGCGTCCGAACACTGCCTACCAGCTGCTCTTTCATCGTGACCGCATTCAACGGGTGGGCGTGCTCATAGTCGCTAGCCCAGCGCTCGCTTACGACGTCCATCTCGGCAAGTACCTGCGGTGTGCCGATCCGCGCTCGCGAGCGGCCTATCACAGTAAGGTAGTGGCCGGAGCGATCGGTGATGGAAGCCCGGTCGACAACGAGCGGGATCCAAAGCTGTGCAGCTGATGAAGGAAAAACAAAGGCTTCCGGCATGACGCCCACCACGGTGTAGCTCTCGCCATCCAAAAGGATCGCTCTATCCATCACAGCTGGATCGCCACCGAAACGGCTTCGCCAAAGTCCGTCGCTCAACACGACCAGCGAGGCCCCGCCGGGACGATCCTCGCCAGGCAGAAAAACCCGCCCGAGTTTCGCTTCTGACCGTAGCACCGACCACAGGCCGGCACTGGTCATGCAGCCGGTAATTCGCAGGGGGCGTTCGTCGCCGGTTAGCACCGCTGGTCCGCAGGCGAAGGCTCCCAACTCCTCGAACAGATCCGTTTCGGCGCGATAGTCGAGAAACTCCGCTTCTGAAACTGGAAAGCGGCTTCGCCCCTGTTCAGGGAACTGCGTCCAAACATTAATAAGGGCGTTCGGTTCTTCGTACGGTAGCGGCTCGAGCAAAACGGCGTTGACGACACTAAAAATGGCGCTGTTCGCACCGATGCCGAGGGCCAACGTGAGCACAGTCACCATCGCGAAGCCAGGTCGCTTTAGTAAGGTGCGGGTGGCCAACCGCAGGTCGTGAGCTAGATTCGCCATGACAACTCCCTCCGAACCGAAGGAAAGCAAAACGTAGGCCAACACAATACTCGCGTGGGACACCGTTTTGCGGCGGGGTCGCATGGAAAGCGTCCAGTTTCGGGACGCGCAAGGTTCCAAGATCGGACAGAATCGAATTGAGCGGTGAGTGACTACCCTCAGAGTCGGATCAGAATCTCTTCAAGTCGTTTTCTGTGGAGATCGGGAACCTCGGCGCCCTTGGCGGGGTAGCCCACCGGAATAAGAACGAACGGTGTTTCGTTGGTAGGTCGCTTCAAGATCTCGCGAAGAAACTTCATAGGGCTTGGAGTGTGGGTCAGAGTCGCGAGACCCGCGTTGTGTAGCGCCGCGAGAAGCATGCCCACCGCAATCCCCACCGACTCGACAACGTAATAGTGCTTGCGCTTGACCAGGGTACCGTCGTCGAGCGCAGCGTTTTCGAGACCATAGTCGATGCGAAATACTACGATCAGATACGGGGCGATCTCCAAAAACTCCTTGTGCCAGTCGGTTCCTAGGGGCGCCAAGGCTTCTTTCCATTCTTCCGGCATCCGCCGTTCGTAGTTCTCGCGCTCCTCTGCTTCCGCTGCTTCACGAATCCGGCTCTTGATTTGCGGGTCGGAGACCACCACGAACCGCCATGGCTGTTGATGAGCGCCGGAGGGTGCGGTTCCCGCCGTTTGGATCGCGCGTTCGATAAGGTGGAACGAAACCGGGCTGGGCGAGAAGTCTCGCACCGTTCGGCGGCGATCCATTACGTCATTAGAACTCCCGCGCCCTCCGCCGTTGCTCGTTTTCTTCGAGTTCGTCGAAACGAAGCGGTATGAACTTGGGAGTTCCTCTCATGAGTTCACACGTCGAGCTCGGGCGGACGACACCGAGTGCCCCTCGAACCTCTCACACTTTGAAGAAGGCTTCCTTTTCCGCCATCGGCGCCCCCTTCAACAGGTGCCTGGCAAGATGAAGGGACATCTTCATCGAGTGATCGGAATTGTTGTACCAGTAGGCGCCGGTGCGACCGAGAAGCTTCAAGTTCTTGAACGGTTTCGCCATGCGCGCCGCAGCCGAGAAGCTTTCCTTGTAGCAAAGATCGTAAATCGGATAGGTGTCGCGAACTTTCTCGACGTGCACCGCCCCAAAGTCATCGAGAGAACGAACCAATTTCAACCGGACGAGATCGGATTTGATCCGGGTTATCAGCGCCTCTGGATCGCACCACGCCTCGGCACCCTCAAAGCAGGTGACTTCGACGCAGAGCCCAGTCTTTCCGGAAGGCGACATGTAAGGAGCGAGCTCCTTGGTGATGGTCACGCGGGAAATGACAGTATCGGCGCTGCCGTAGTAGATCCACTGTTCGTGCTCCAACACGTCGGCGTGGACTTCGATGTTGAAAAGCACCGTTGATAGATACCGGATCGCCGGAGGCTCCTTCCCAAGAAGCCGCGCGAGGGCAATCAGATTTCCGCTCCAAACCAGGTGCTTGGGTCTAAGCTTGGTCCCGTTGGTAAGCTCCACTTCTTCGATTTTCCCATCCTGCGCATGGATCGCGGTGACCGTATCGTTGAGCCGGATCTCGCCGCCAATTTGAGGGATCTGTTCCGCCAGCTTCTCGCAAAAAGTACCGAAGCCCCCGTAGCTAGGATAAAGAAACTTGGTCACCACCGGACGAGGCAGAAGCACGTTGCGCACCAGGTCGAGAAGGGACTCGCTCTTGACCCGATTATCGATCACCGCACGATTGATCCCAGTCGTAGCCCAATCCACATGAACATCTTCGCAGGGGATCTGAAGAAACTTCTCGGTGTACGGCTTGAAGAAGAGGCGATACAGGGTGTCTCCATAGCGGGAGCGCGTGTACTCTGTAAAAGACTTGTCGTCCGCCGGTGGCCGTCGTCTCAGCAGGTCGAGTCCCGACGAGAACATGACGGGAAGCGGCAGTCGAAACAGGGCGCGACTGTCGAGTGGCCAAGCGAAATACTTTCCAAACAAGTGCACCGAGCTCGACCGGTCCACCACGAGGTAGTCGTCACCCAGCACCTCGAGAAGAAAGTCCATGACTTCTTTGTCTTCGGTGTGGAATCGCTTGGGTCCGACATCGAAGGTGAAGCCGTTGTAGTGAAACGAGCGAGCCAGTCCACCGACCACATCGTTGCGCTCGACGACGGTCACCTGCTGTTTCTCCTTGAGGACCGCGTGGGCGAAGGTGAGACCGGCCACGCCGGCACCCACTACTAGGAAGTCTTTGTCAGTACTCATCACTCGACCCGTGCAATCGGCTACTCTAGCACGGGCGACGACGGGTCGGAAACGCCGGGCCCTATTAGGGGAGGCGTTAGGATGGAGTAACTTGGAAGATGGTCGCGCCGGCGTTGGAATAGACCTCGCGAAAAAGCCAGGGGGCCTCCCAGAGCTTTCGGACTAGCTCCCCTCGCACCGCGACTTCGCGGGTGCCGATGACCAGATAGTCGATTCCCGCCTCCGACGCCAACTCGTGAGCTCTCACCGGATCGCGAGATACGAAAATGGGCCGCAGCTGCCGTTCTCTTTTCCGGTATTTGCGGTTGTCGAGGAGGAAGATAGGAAACCCAACCGCCATCCGTCTCTCCGCAAGGGCGGGTATCAGTGCCCATTCCCCGGGCTCGCGCGCGCGTATATCCCACTGAACCACGGCGTCTAAAGGGGTATTGGACCGGATCCACGAAAGAGCTTGGTAATCCGAGCGATCGACGATGGTCGTCCAACGAAACGTCCCGCGGGAAAAGTCTCGATTGGTGACGTCCTGAGCGTTATAGACATCGAGCACCGCGGTGAGCAAGCCCGGCACCAAAATGACCAGCAGTGCCCAACGCCTCCGATTTCCGATCGTGACCGCTACCATCAGAAAGAGTGCCACCAGGAGAATGCTGCCGGCGCGCCAAGCCATCCAAACGCCAGGGTAACTCCCGATATCCATGAAGAGAATGGCCATCAACGCCATTCCCGCCAGCGCCGTGATCGGTCGTGCGTAGCGGTCCGCGAGAGCGGGAAGCCCAAGGAAGAAGAGCGGCCCCGCCTCGAGCAGCAATAGGGCAGGCACCTCGGCAAGGCGAGGCACGCGGGGAACCAGGGCCCCGCCAGCTTCGTCGAAGAAACCGAGCGCGAAATACCAACCGAGAAAAGCAAGCGCCGTCGTTCCCACAATGAAGAGGTCGCGCAACAAATAGCTCTTTTGACCTCCCTCCATCGTGCGGCCCATGACGAGCCAAGGGCCCGCGATCATAGCGGTGACGATACTGGTGCCGGCCATGGCTCCGAGGACGACCCCTGCGAGAATCGAGCTCGCAATCCCACGCGGCTCACCTCGATAGAGAAGAAGAACCAAGATCAAGAGGAGGCTGTACGAGTAAAGATGTTGGGGTGTGTAAAGGAGCGAACGATGGAGACCATCGAGAGAAGTGAGCTCGAAGAACCAACGCGAGAAGGCATCCACGTTCATATCCCGGAAACTTCCCAAGGGTTCGCCGATCCAGGCGGCGCGAACCAGAGCCGCCAAGCCCTCGTAGCTTGCCGCCGCTACTCCGATGACGACCGCGGCGAAGGCGTAACGCGGGCTACGGGCCAACCGACAGCCAGCCGCGAAGGCAAGCATTGTGAAGAGCAAGCTACTTCCAAGGTTCGTCAAAATGAGCGCCGGTTGGTTTCCGATCCAACCTCCGACCACAGCGGGCAAGAGGAAGAAAAGCCATTGGTAGCCGAGCGACCGACCGACGTAGAAAGGATTCTGGGGTGGGAAATCCCCTTTTTGAAGCTCCCCTACGATCGAGAGGTGGGTCATGAGGTCGGCGCTGAAGTAGGCTCGATAGGCGAAACCTTCCACGGCTTCTTGCCCGATTCGCAGGTAAGGCAGCGCTACCAAACTCATCACAACGGCTAGAGTCGCTACAAGCCAGAGGCGCGCCTCCTGCCCTTCTTTCCGGAAGCTGATTTGCGGTCGACGGGCCGCGTATACGATCACCGCGGTGACGGCGACGAGGGCGAAGCCGAGCTTGATCGGCGTCAGAACTCCGAGGCGATAGAGCAAGCTGGCCACCAGCGTGCTAAGGAAGTATCCAATGGCAATGCCGGCGGCGTGTCGTTCGCGGCCCGAGAACCATCGCCCTGCGAGCGCCCAACCAGGGGCGGCGAACAATGCGAGTGAGACGGCGAAGACGAGCACACGCCCAAGCGAGCCGGAGACCACCGTCGCCAACACAACTCCCGCCGCCACGACGACGGCGACGCAAGCCAGGCTGAAATACCGCCAGCCGTCGCTTGCTATTTGGTGGCCCGGATCATGATGTGCCATCCCAAGGGTCGCTTGATCCGATCGGGAAGTAGCTCGAAGAAAGGAACGAGCACGTAGTTGTTGAGTTTAGCGAAAAAATTATCGAACTTGAGGGTGCGTTTCGGGAATCGATCGACATGGATTTGAACGTCCCGGAAACGGTGAAACATTTTGCGGCACTCGCTGGTCGAATAGCGCCGAATGATGGGAGCGTCCTTCTTCGCATGTTCGATATTGGTACCGGAAAGAACCGCCGCCAGGTTGAACCACGAATAGCGGTTGTAGAGCATGATGATGGCTTCCCCGCCGGTCCGAAGCACCCGATAGACCTCATCGATCGACTTCTCGGTGTCGACGGTGTGGTGAAGCACACCATGTGAGTAGACGACGTTGAAGGAACCGTCGGGAAAGTCGAGAGACTCTGCGTTGCCGACCCGTAGGTTGCCTTGATAGCCTTCGCGCGCCAGGTTCGCGGTGGCAAGCTGGATCCCGTTCGGCGTGAGATCGACTGCGCTCACGTCAGCCCCGGCGCGCGCGAATTGCAAAAGGTCCATTCCAACGCCGCATCCTATCTCGAGAACTTTCTTGCCCTTGTATCTCGAAAACCCGACGTAGTCCCGCAGATAGTCGATCTTGTCGTAGCGATAGCGTTCGAGGGCGTCGAAGAACTCGGGAGATCCAACGGGGAGGTCGGTGACCTCGATGTCGTTGACGAACTCGTTCCAATACGCCCGAACGTCCTCGAGCGAGGTTGCATCAGTCATGGAGAGGCGGGAGTCTACCAAGGGGACCACAACCCGTCAAGTTTCGTCGAGTGATTCGAGGATCTCATGCCCTTCCTTGATTTCAGAACACCGTCGCCTTATGATGTTAAAGTCTTGGCCACAAATTCAAAAAGAAAAATTTAGTCCTATCTCAATGAAGCGTCGAAACAACCCTGGCCATCGTGTGTCTCTATGCCCGATCCCGCATCCTCCGATTTCATAGAAGAGTTCGCTCGCGACGTCGGGGACGGCCTGCGAAGCGAGCCTAAGTTTCTGCTCGCCAAGTACTTCTACGATGAGGCCGGCTCCAAGCTATTCGAGCAAATCACCGATCTACCGGAATACTATCCGACCCGGACCGAAGCTACCATTCTTCGCGAGAATGCCTCGGACATTCGCGACGCGCTGGAAGGCGACATCAGCCTCGTTGAGTTGGGTAGTGGGAGCTCGACGAAGACAACCATCCTCCTCGAGAACATCATGGAGGCTCAGAAACAGCTTCACTACCTTCCCATCGACATCTCGCCCACTATTCTCGACCAAACGGCCCGCAAGTTGGATGCTCGTTACCCACGACTGACCACGATACCCATAGCCTCCGAGTACGGTGACGGGTTGCGGCGAGCCACTCGCATCGCGGTGGAGGAGCCTGAGGTCGCGGACAGGAAGCTGGTTCTCTTTCTCGGCTCGAGCATCGGCAACTTCGAGCCCCGGCAAGCGGGGGCCTTCCTCGATACGGTCCGCGATGGCATCGCGCGCGACGATGCGCTCTTAATCGGATTTGACCTCCAAAAGGACAAGAATGTTCTGGAGGCCGCCTACGATGATGGCGCCGGCGTCACCGCCCGTTTTAATCTCAACATCCTGACGCGCATCAATCGAGAACTGGGTGGGGACTTCGATTTGGAGGTGTTCCGTCATCGAGCAGTATATAACGCGGCAGCCGGGAGAATTGAGATGCACTTGGTGTCTCAGAAGAACCAGGAAGTGCGTATTGAGAAGTTGGAGGAGAGCTTCCGTTTGGAGAAGGACGAATACATCCACACCGAGAGCTCCTACAAGTACACTAGACCCCTCATCGAATGGATTGCCCACTCCGCCCACTTCGAAGTGGGCAAAGTGTTCACCGACGACAACAAGTGGTTCGCTGTGGCTCTTTTCTTTCCCACCTAACCCCCACCGTTTGTGGGCCCGGCCCGGCCCGCATATGATTCCTAGGATGTTTCAGCGTCGTCATGCTCTAGGCGTGCTCTTCGCCATTGGAATCGTTCTGCTGGGGTTTTCTCTGTCCGTGGATTACCCTCAGCAGGCGGGAGCAATGTGGAGTGATGAGGCCACCTATTACACGATGGCCCACAGCCTCGCTGTCGACGGCGACCTCCGCTTCACACGCAAGGATCTGGAGCGTGTGTATCGAGAGTTTCGCGGAGGCCCCTCCGGAATTTTCCTCAAGCGGGGACGGGAAGGCTCCCTGGCGTTTGGCAGCCCGTTTCCCCTCGTCATCCGTGACGGTGAGGTAACCGAGGAGATTTACTTCGCCAAGTCTTTTTTGTACTCGGTAGCAGCGGCGCCATGGGTGCGACTCTTCGGAACCCACGGCATGCTCGTCCTTCACACGCTAGCGGTGATGGCGGTCTTGGTTTGCGGATACCTCTTCCTCGCCGCGACGAGCTCACCGGGCGTGTCTCTCGGGTACACGTTGACGTTTTTTTTCGCCTCGGTCGTGCCGGCTTACTTCGTGTGGCTGACGCCCGAGATTTTCAACTTGAGCCTCGTCTTTCTAGGCGCCTTCTTCTGGCTGTACAAGGAGAGAGCGCCGGCGCCACCGAAATTGCTGAGAGGGCTCACTTCGGATCTCATCGCGGCGGCCATCTTCGGCGCGGTCACCTATTCGAAGCCTTCGAACGTCTTCGTGATCCTCCCGGTGCTCGCACTTCTCGCGATGCGGCGACAATGGAAGCGGGGTCTTGTCACCGGCGCCCTCTTCGGAATCGTTCTTAGCGGATTCTTTGTCGTGAACTTGGCGGTGACCGGCGAGATGAATTACCAGGGCGGCGACAGGAAGACCTTTTATGGGCGTTACCCTTTTCAGCGCCCAGACCTCAATTTCGAGAACACCGGACTCGCGAAAGTCACCGCCGAGATCTACACCCAACAACCCTGGGACATCGTGGTTCACGACCTTTATTTTTTTCACATCGGGCGTTTTTCCGGCATCGCCATCTACTTCTTCCCTGCGTTGGTCGCGGTGGCGCTCTTCGCCTTCGGCCCTAAGAAGAATTGGCAATGGATGATTCTCGCGCTGGCCACGTTCGACTGTTTGCTTCTCATCGTCTGGATGCCGGTCAACTACTTCGGGGGGGGTGGTACGCTAGGGAATCGCTATTTTCTGAACATCTACCCCCTCTACTTTTTTCTTACTCCGACACTCTTGCGACCTCTACTGGCCATTTTTCCTTCATGGATCATGGCAAGCGTCTTCCTGACCTCGATTTTGGTCAATCCCTTCGCCGCGGCACGCCGCCCCGGCCAACACGCGACCACGGGTCTCTTCAAGTGGCTACCGGTCGAGCTTTCTCTCATCAACGATCTGCCCACCAACGTTGACCCCGCGAAATTTCGACAAAGGTTCGAAGACGGCTACCTGGGTTACTTCCTGGATAACAACACGTGGGGACGAGAGCGCTACCGAGGTGTCGGTTTCTGGGTGCGGGGCGAAACGAAAGCTGAAATGGTCGTTCGTACTCGTTTCCCGCTCGACAAGCTGATCGTTCGCGTGTTGAACGTGAGTGTTCCCAACCGGATCACGGTGTGCGTTCCCGGCGGCTGCGAAACATCGGACTACGAGCCTGGCGAGAAAAAGATTCTAGAGCTCCCCGCCGGACGGGGTTTCCCCTACGAGGACTTCGGAGCGCGCAGCTACTGCTATTTGGTGACGATTGCTCCAGAGCAAGGAGAGGTTCCCATGTTGGCCCGGCGTGGCGAAGGTGACAGCCGATACCTAGGGGCATTCATCTACATCGAGCCCGATCCGTACCCAGGAATATAGAACGTCCCGCCGGTATCGTACCGCGACGTGGAGCCCTCAGCCGCCGCGCAGCTGCCCGCCGGCCGCAGCGAGCCTGCCGAGCGGAGGCCAGGGGCCGAACACTGCCCTGAGCTTATGCGCAGTCGCTTAGTCGACGAAGCATGACGGCGTGGGGGTGGGGCCCCGCGCCATTTATCGAAGAGTGAGGCCCCGAGTGAGTCGAAGTCGCCGGACAGCGAAGCTAAAGTATCAGAGACTCACGCTCGAGGAAGTAAGGGGCGATGGTACTTGCATCCAATCCTGAGAGATGTCGTTCCAGGGTCTCGATGACAATCGAGTCTAGCTGACTTCGGACGAGGCCTTGCGGATCATGTTCTCCCAAGCGCATCCCCATTCCATGGGGAAGAGTGGAGACATCTGAACGGTCGGTGGTCCAAACGACTTTTCCCTCGGCCTCAAACAGTGAAGCGTTATTGGGATTGGCGAGAAACAAAACCAGCGTTGACTCCAACGGAAGAACCTTTTGCGCGGCGAGGAACACTCCGCCTCGACTCAAGTTCAAGACTTGCCCAGAGAGAAACTCCTCTCCACACTGGAGGACGATGGAAAGATCGGTCGGCACGCGGAGACGCTGCCGATCCTTCACGCGCCGGCGGATGTCCTGGACTGAAAAGTGATGCGTCACCGGCTGACGAGGGATTCCGTTATACGCCGTGAGCAGATCATAAAAGCTCTTCAGCTCGAACCACCGGCTCTCCACCTCCGGCGGAAGCAAACCGCCGGAGTGAACTTTTTCGTCGTTGAGGGCAGAGAACTCACCAACCAGATCTAGGACTGTTTTCATTGTGGCTCCCTCGAATCTTTGGGCGAGACGGCCATGCCGGGGAGAGGCGTGCCTTGCCTGCTGTTGCCATTAGACCGAGCGGGGTGGGAGCCCAGTGCCCATCGTTAAGTTTTCGATTTGATGAGCTCCCATTCTCCCCTAACGGTCAAATTTATTCAGTGATAGCGATCGCTGGGATTTCACCGGTGGGTCGACGCGTGGTCCGCGGCCTCTGAGTCTTCCAAACCGAAGCCTGATGTATCCCTGTAATCCTTTTCCATGCAACGGTTTAGAACATAAACTGGAAAGGATTGGAAGAGCTTCGATGAGTTCGGCCGAGCCGCGGCAACGTGAGGCCCTTCCCCTACGAATGTGGGTCCACGGACCCGTTCCAGCGGTGGCGAGCCCCCCGTTCAGTATTACTAACTCAACTCCTCGAGTGTGGCCATAACGTCGCGGCCTGAGAGGACCTCACCGACAGAGACGTTGATCTTGGACACTTTGCCTCGCGCAGGAGAGCGGACCTCGAGCTGCATCTTCATCGACTCGATGACGAAGACGACCTGGCCCTCTTCGACTTGCTCACCCTCTCGTGACCGAACTTCCAAAACCCTTCCCGCCATGGGAGCTCGAACCTCTCCACTGCCGGAAGATACATCCAACCCTTCCCGAGCGGCGTGCCGTGGGCAAGCTAGGCGGAGCGTTTCACCGAATAAGGTCACCGTGACCTCGGCGACCGATGTGCGCGAAGCATAGAACCCCGCCGATGGCACTTCCCCTCCTTCGATTCGAGAGGTCAGCTCTCGCAGAGAGCTAGAGAAATGTGATGCTGGCAGCACTGATGTTCTTAAAGCCTCAACCAAACCCGGACCGGACAGGAGGAACTGCCCGCGATCGTCTCCGGCCGTAATGACCAGTGCAGGCCGTTCCAGCTCGCTTCCAATACGAGCCTGAAAGTTACCTTGGGCGGCGAAACGCTCGGCCACCGCCAGCCGCGAAGTCGCACCTCCAGAAACGGCGAGAGAAAGTTTCTCCCGAACGGTCCTCGATGCCAATCGATCTCTAAGTGTGAGAGGCAAGAGCCACGCATTGAGCGATTCCAGATTTTGATCGATCCATTGCGTCGACTCCCGTCCGGCTCGAAAATCGCGATGCCTAACCAGAGCTTGAAGAAAAGGGAGGTTGGTTGTCGGGCCATGGACGATCATCTCTTCGAGTGCCAGATCCATTCGCGTCAAAGCTTCGTCACGGCTCTCGCCGATGGTGATCACTTTCGCGATCATGGAATCGTACTGGGCGTTCACTCGCCCTCCCTCGCGGACCCCGGAATCCACGCGAACTCCCTCGCCACGAGGCTCCCGATAGAGGACCAGCGAACCTGGTGTCGGCAGGAAGTCGTTCCGCGGATCCTCCGCGAGGACACGCGCCTCTAACGACACACCTCGGGGCTCGAGGAGTGTGAAAGTACCGGGATCGGGCAAGCCGGACGGCCAAGAGCCTTCGGCCAGTTCGAGTTGAGCCTGCACCAAATCCACACCGTACACCATCTCGGTAACCGGGTGTTCGACCTGAAGACGCGTATTGACTTCTAGGAAGTGGAAGTTCTTTTCCGAGTCGAGCAGGAACTCGACGGTGCCGGCACCGCGGTACCGTGTCTCGGAAACGAGTGCAAGGGCCGCCTTGCCCAGAGACTCACGGAGCGCACCATCGACCACAACGCTCGGTGATTCCTCGACCACCTTTTGGTGGCGCCTCTGCATCGAGCACTCGCGCTCGCCGAGAAAGACGCCCCCCCCTTCACCGTCTCCGAAAACCTGAATTTCGATATGACGCGGCCCCTTCAGGTAACGCTCGACGAAGACGGAAGGATCTCCGAACCCGGAACGCGCCTCTTCCGATCCACGACGAATCGCCTCGGGCAGTTCAGCCGCAGAGCCCGCAACACGCATCCCTCTCCCTCCTCCTCCACCACTGGCCTTCACGAGATAAGGAGGTGATATACCGCGTACCGCGAGTTCGTCGGCAAGTGCATCTGCGGACCATCCCTCTAATTCCTTCGACGCGAGGGACGACAGAGTAGGAACGCCGCATCGCAATGCGAGCGTCTTGGCGGACTCCTTGTTCCCGAGCGCTCTCATGCTTGCCGGCGTCGGCCCGACGAAGACAAGGCCCGCCTTCTCGACCTCCTCGGCGAACTCGGCGTTCTCGGACAAAAATCCGTAGCCGGGATGAAGCAGATGGGCACCCCAATTGCGGGCGGCACGAACGATCCCCTCTCCATCGAGAAAACTCTCGACTTCGAGAACCTCGTCCGCCTCGCTGCGGACCAAGGCGTCACCGTCTTCCACGGTGGAGGTGACCGCGACCTGGTATCCGCGCTCACGAGCGGCACGCAGAACCCGCCGCGCGATTTCACCCCGATTCGCGATGACTAGTTTTTTCAAGGATCGAAAGGAATCAAGGCACCCAGGGAGGAGTCTTCTTGTCGAAGAAGGATGCGAGCCCGGCTTGGCCTTCCTCCGAGCATCGGGCCTTGGCAATGCTTTTGGCGGTGAAGTCGATCTGATCTGGGTTCGGAAGTGGTGCCGCATTGTGAAGGAGATCTTTCGTCCTGCGAGCCGATTCCGGACCAGCATGCAGAAACTCCGCCACCACTTCCTCGAGCTCAGAGTCGAAACTGTCCTCGCTGGTCAGTCGTTGCACCAAACCTAGCTCGCGCGCCTCTGGGCCCTTGATGCGTCGGCCGGTAAGAAGAAGTGACGACGCGGCTGCCAGGCCTATCTTTCGAACGATGTACGGGCTGATGACCGCGGGCACGATTCCGAGCCGGACCTCGGTGGTCGCGAAGGTCGCCCTTTCTTCGGAGAACACGTAGTCGGTCGAAACCGCGAGACCCATTCCGCCACCGATCGCGGCGCCACGAACCGCACAGATGACCGGGGTAGGAAACGCCGCGAGATCATAGAAGAGCTGGGCGAGGCTCTTGGCATCGGCGAGGCTCTCGGCCTCGCCGCTCCCAGCCAACCGCTTCATGTAGTTTAGGTCGGCGCCGGCGGAAAAAATCCTTCCATCACCGGTGAGAACGAGTAAGCGCATCTCCTCCGGGTCGGGTATCGCAGCCAGCTTGGTCAGCGCGTCTTTGAGCTCTTGGATCATCGTCTCGTCGAAGGCGTTCCGGACGTCGGGGCGTGAGAGCACGACGCGTTTCACGCCATGAGGAAGCGATTCGACCCGGAGTGTTGAGGCTTGGATGTCTGTCATGGTCTTTTCTCAGCGGCGCCGGGGCCCCACCCCCAGCGCCTTAACGTTACGCGGTCTCGCTTCGCTCGCCGCTGCACGTTGGCTCATGGCTGCGCTCGGGCCACTCATATCAGCTCGCCCGGACACGGCATGTTCTCTGGGGCAATGGTTTCCAGCAGCGGCTTCGGGACTTCGACCCGACAACGCAAAAGCGCTTGGCTATAGGTCTTGCCTTGCGGATCGATGTAAAGACTCACGGTCCCGCCGCCGCCGAGCGATTCATCCAGCAAGAAATTCAGGGCCCAGAGGTTCGGTACCAAGTAACGGTACACCTTGCCGTGAGAGATGCTCCCGAACCATTGCTTAATGCGCTCGGCAGTGACGTTCTCTCGCAACCAAACATAACACTCGGGACTCCTCCCGATGAGGCCGATGTTGGCCGTGTCCCCCTTGTCACCGCTTCGGGCGTGCGCGATTCGCATGAGTGGAACTTCGACTCGCGGCGCGCCTGTCCACTGGTCCATGAGAGCGAAAGGATACGGGTCCACCGGGGGGTCGTCGGCGCTTCCCGATCCGCCAGTTTTCGGCCAGGCCAGATCCCTGTGCTCCGCCTCGACCTTCAACTTGGGACTCTTTTTTTCCTGCACGAAGATTGTGACCGAAGGAAGTGCACACTCTTGCGGAATCAACGCCGGCCAATAGCGGACGACATCCGAGATCGCAGGAGCGCCGCCAGTGACCGCGACGCCTGAGGGACCACTCAGTATTAAGCTCGGGAGAAGCTTGCGGAACATGGCCAATTTTTTCCGTTCGTGATCCCGGGCGGACAGGCGCAGCAAGATTTCGGTCGGCTCGTGAGACGGCGTCAGGTCGCGGTGCGTACTGTCGTCCCCAACGAGATCGGTATGCCTGGCCTCCAGTTGCGAGAGCCCGGCTCGCACCAGTTCGACCTCGATGCGGCTCCAGAATATCTCGGCGAACGCCTTGGCCTTTGCTCTAGCGTCGGGCCCGGAGATGATGATCGCGCCGCTCGATTTGAAACCGTCCTCAAGGGACACACTGACCTTCAGTAAGTCGGTCGGCTTCGTACCTCGAACTCCCGAGACCCGAACGCGATCGGTGCTCTCTTGCTCGAGTTGGATCCCGGTGAAGTCGGCGATCACGTCGGGAGTGAGATACGCCTGGGGATGTCCCATCTCATAGAGGAGCTGTTCTCGGATAGTCTGGCAGGTCACGAGGCCGCCCGTTCCTGGGTGTTTCGTCACCACAAAAGATCCGTCGGGCTCCACCTCCAGAATTGGAAAACCCAAATCCTGGAAGCTCGGCACCTTGCACCAATCGGTAAAGTTCCCTCCGGTAGCCTGAGCCCCGCACTCGATGATATGCCCGCCAACGATCCCGTGAGCCAACTTCTGGTAGTCTTCCATCGACCAACCAAACTCGTGAATTAGCGCACCGAGCGTGATCCCGGTATCACTCACCCGTCCCGAAAGAACGATGTCTGGTTCGGCCTCGAGCGCCTTAACCACCGGTAAAGCACCGAAGTAGGCATTCGCGGAAAGAACACTCGTTGCGTAGTCACCCAACTCTTCGCCGGTCTCCATGTTTTTCAGATCCACACCCCGTGCCCGAAGCTTAGAGAGCCGAGGCGCGATGTTATCTCCTTCGATGACCCCTACTTTGAGCGTAAGGCCGCGGGTACGCGCCGCGGCAAAGAGCGCTTCCGCGCAGGCCGAGGGATTGACGCCACCCGCGTTGGTGATGATCTTGATCTTGCGGGCAACCACATCTTCGAGGAGCGGTTCCACCTGAGTGATGAAGTCGCGCGCGTAGCCGGCGTCGGGGTCACGAGCCAACTGCTTCTGCATAATGCTCATCGTGATCTCAGCCAGGAAATCGATCGAAATGTAGTTAACGGCAAGTTTGCCTTCCACTTGCCTTCTGAGCGCGTAGGGGTCGTCCCCCCAGTAGCCCCCGGCGTTGGCAATGCGAACGATAGCCATTCGTTATCTACCTACATTCGCCTACATTCTAAAGACGCCGACCTTCGTTTCCTCGAGAGGAGCATTCAATACGATAGCCAGGCTCAACGCCAAGACGGTCCGAGTCGCCTTCATGTCGATGACACCGTCGTCCCAGAGCCGCGCCGATGCATAGTAGGGATGTCCTTCCTTTTCGTATTTTTCCAAGATCGGTGCGGTGATCTTTTCCGCTTCCTTCGAGCTCAGGGTTTTGCCTTGACGCTCGCGTTGATCTCGCTTGACGGTGAGCAACACTTGAGCGGCCTGCTCGCCCCCCATGACGGAGATGCGGCTACCCGGCCAGGTCCAGAGGAATCGGGGCTCGTAGGCGCGGCCAGCCATTCCGTAGTTTCCCGCGCCGAAGCTGCCACCCAAGATCATGGTGATCTTAGGAACCTTAGCGGTGGCAACCGCGTGGACCATCTTCGCTCCGTCCTTGGCGATACCGCCTCGCTCGTACTGAGCTCCTACCATGAAGCCGGTGATGTTCTGGAGGAAGAGAAGAGGAATCTTCTCGGCTGTACAAAGCTCGATGAAGTGCGTCACTTTGAGTGCGCTCTCGCTGAACAGGACTCCGTTGTTAGCGATGATCCCGCAGGGCATCCCTTCGACATGCGCGAAACCGGTCACCACCGTGGAACCGTAGCGCTCCTTGAACTCGAAGAGACGGCTGCCGTCCACGATGCGCGCAAGCACCTCGCGGATATCCACTTGGCGGTGCAAGTCCTTCGGCCAAATCCCAAGAAGCTCTTCCGGCTCGTAGGCGGGAGACTCGGATGCCTTGAGATCCACGACCGCCTGCGATCGTTGCCCCAAGTGGAAGACGATGTCTCGCATGATCTCGAGCGCGTGTGCATCATCCAACGCGAAATGATCGGCCACACCGCTGAGCTCTGTGTGAACGTGCGCGCCGCCGAGCTCTTCGGCGGAAACGTCTTCACCGGTGGCGGCCTTCACCAAGGGTGGACCTGCTAGAAAAATAGTTCCCGTCTTATTGACGATGACCGCCTGATCACTCATCGCCGGGACATAGGCCCCGCCGGCGGTGCACATCCCCATGACTGCTGAGAGTTGGGGAACACCGGCCGCACTCAGAACCGCTTGGTTGTAAAAGATACGTCCGAAGTGTTCTTTGTCCGGGAATACTTCCGCTTGCAGGGGAAGAAACGCTCCGCCGCTGTCGACCAAGTAAATGCAAGGTAAGCGATTCTGGAGGGCGATCTCCTGCGCTCGAAGATGTTTTTTGACCGTGATCGGATAGTAGGTTCCGCCCTTCACCGTGGCGTCGTTCGCCACCACCATGCACTGGCGTCCGTGAACCATGCCGACGCCGACCACGACTCCGCCCGCCGGCACCGGGTCATCGTAAACCTGGTACCCAGCCATGGCCCCGATTTCCAAGAAAGGTGCCCCTTCGTCGCACAGAGTGGCAATCCGATCGCGGACGAACACTTTCTTCTGTTCACGGTGCCTAGCGTGGGCCTTTTCGTCACCACCTTTGCGAACCACCGCGAGCTTCTCCGCGAGGTCAGTCGATAGTGCCGCGTTGTGCTCGAGGTTCTTCTTGTACTCGTCGCTTTTCGTGCTCACCTGGCTCTTGATAAAGCCCACGCGTCAGGACCTCCTTTTCTGCTCAGGATCCTACAACGTAGCACAAGAAGATGGCAGCGGTAGGCCAGGGCTATCGGATCGCCCGGTTGACGGCGCTCCTAAAGTCATCGTCGACTCCCGCCCGTTGATTGGGCCACAGTTGGGCCATAAAGATCCCGATGGCCTCTCGCCTCGGATCGATCCAGAACGACGTGAAGAAGAAGCCTCCCCAGCCGAATGCGCCGACTCTATCTTTTGTCTCGATGGAGAACCCGAACCCAAACTTCCGGTCCCCGACGCTCATCTCTCCGATCTGGTTCGTGGTCATCTCCCGCACGGTCGCGGGCTTCAGCAAGCGCACACCGTCCAGCTCACCCCCGTTCAAGAGCATCTGGCAAAACCGATAGTAGTCGTCGACGGTGGAGACTAGTCCCGCCCCTCCCGAGAAGTAGGTCCGCGGACCCAGATAGTGGTAGCTGGTGGAAAAGACCAACGGACCCTCTTCGATCGGCTCCGCCGAAAGCTCGTGAAGATTTCCGTCCCGGAGCCGGTAAACGGACGCCAGCCGGGACACTTTCGCTTCGGGTAAGAAGAAATGAGTGTCTTTCATCCCCAACGGGACGAAAATCTCTTCCTCGAAGAACGTCTCCAGCGTCTTTCCCGATGCGACCTCCACCAAGTGACCCAGCACGTCCGTCGACAGGCCGTACTTCCACGCGGTCCCCGGTTCGTGAAGAAGCGGTTGCTTGGCCAGCCGTCGGATTCCCTGCCCTATGGTTCCCTCGGTCTGTACCAATCCATCGGACACTCCTGCCTCGGCATACAGTCGCGTGAGGGGCTGAACGTCCGAAAAGCCGTAGCTGATGCCCGAGGTATGCGTGAGGAGGTGCCGAACGGTGATCTCGCGCTGTGCCGGGGCGCGCTCGAGCCTTTGCGAGCCGGTCGTCGAACGAACAACGATCTCCGGGTTCTCGAAATCTGGGATGAAACGAGCGATAGAATCATCGAGTTGGAATCGACCCTCTTCGTGAAGCATCAAGACCGCCACACTGGTAACCGGCTTGGTCATTGAGGCGATCCGGAAGATCGTGTCCTCGCGCATCGGAACGTCGTCGTCGATGTCCCTGCGACCGGAGGCCTCGCGAAAGACGACCCTTCCACCGACAGCGACCAAACCGACCGCTCCCAGGATGTCTCCTCGAGCGACGGCTTTCTCTAGAACCTCGCGCGCCTTGCGGAACGTGTCGCGCGTGATGACGCGAGTCGAGTGGCCGGCATCCGTAGAGGAGGGTCGCTGGCAAGCCTGACAGTAGAGACCGAAAGTGAGTGCAAGACACGCGAGAAACACTCCGCGACCGGGCTTGAGTAGTACGGCCTTCACCTCGCGCGCTACCCTTTATTGAACGCCTGAACGCCTGGGATTAGTCAAGCTGCAGGATAGGAGCCCAGAACCTTGAGCTTCTCGGTCGAGCCGGGGAGCGAATCCAGGAGACTACGAACTCCGGGCGCTTCGACCTTCCCTTCGAAATCCATATAGAACATGTACTCCCACGGCCGACCTGGAATGGGGCGAGACTCCAGTTTGATCACATTGACTTCACACTCGGTGGCAAGCTTCAGCACTTTGAAGAGCGCTCCCGGCTCGTTGGGCGTAGTGAATACAACCGATGTCTTGTCGCACTTGTCCTGGACCTGCGGCTCCTTGGCGATCACGACGAAGCGCGTGTAGTTTTGCGGATTATCCTCGATGGCCTCCGCGAGCACATCGACGTCATAGATTTTGGCCGCCTGGAGAGAAGCGATGGCTGCGGTATCGGTGGCACCTTCGTCGCAAATAAGCTTCACCGACCCCGCGGTATCGTAGGTCTGGAACACGGTCCAGTCCGGGTGGTCCCGCAGAAAACGATCGCTTTGCGCGAGAGCCTGCGGATGCCCGTAGAGTTTACGGATGTCTTGCTTGCGGACACCACGGTTCGCGAGAAGATTGTGCGAGACACGTAGCTTGATTTCACCGATGATCGCGAGATCGAACTCCAGCAACAGGTCGTAGTTCTGATTGATCGAGCCTGCCAAGGAATTCTCGATGGGAACGATCCCGAAGGCCGCTTCACCGGATTCCACCTTTTCGAACACGTCGCGAAACGCTTGGTAGCCTTTGGGCTTAATGTCCCCGAAGTAGGCGAGCGCCGCCATTTCGCTGAACGCACCGGGCTCGCCCTGATACGCGGCGTCCACTTTCGGCGTTGCGGAGGCAGACTTTCTCTTAGGATGACGCCATGACAACTCGAGCTCGCGTCCCACGACCGGCGCCATCGACTGGAGCGCCTTCAAGAGCCTGTCGAAATCGGGAAGGGTCAAGGATTGAGCGCCGTCCGAAAGCGCCTTCTCCGGCTCGGGATGCACTTCGACAAGAAGACCGTCGGCACCGGCCCCCATCGCCGCCAGCGACATTGGTAGGACGTATCGGCGCACTCCCGTCCCATGGCTCGGATCCACGATCACCGGCAGGTGCGTCAGCTCCTTCAAGACCGGAACGGCATTGAGATCGAGCGTGTTCCGTGTCTTCGTTTCGAAGGTTCGGATGCCACGCTCGCACAAAATGACTTTCTGGTTGCGACCCACGATGTACTCGGCGCTCATGAGCCACTCGTCGATGGTAGCGGCTAAACCTCGCTTCAAGATGATCGGCTTGTCGATCTCGGCCACTGCCTTCAGAAGATCGAAGTTTTGCATATTGCGAGCGCCGATTTGGAGTATGTCAGCGTAACGGGCAACCAAATCGACCTTATCAGCCGTCATGACTTCGGTCACCACCAACATGCCCGTGAGCTCGCGGGCCTCGGCCAATAGTTTCAGCCCCTCTTCGCCCAAACCTTGGAATGAGTAGGGTGACGTGCGCGGTTTGAAGGCTCCACCTCGCAAGACGTTCACCCCCATTTCGGAAAGCTTGATGGCGGTGTCGAGTAGGGTCTCGCGGTTCTCGACCGCGCACGGTCCGGCCATGACGAGGAACTTGGGGCCTCCAACCAAGCAATCGCCGATCTGGACCTGCGGCGTGAACCCGGACTCGCGAGAGGCGATTTTGTAGGGCTTCGAGACGCGAAGGACCTCTAGAACCGCGGGGTGATTCTCGAGCTCGTCTCCCGTAAACTGGATCGCCCCGATCACCGCGATCACCGAGCGCTCCGCGCCCCGGATGACCGTGGTAACGGTACCCCGAGCGTCGAGCGAATCCTGAAGATTTTTGATCTCCCGTGGGGTTGCGTCTTGTCGTAGAACGATAATCATAAATACCTACCCAAATGTTAAAACTGGTTGAGGGGAAACAGTAGAGTGCGCCGCTAGGCGCTAAAAAAGCGGCGAAAAATGAAGGGATGCCAGCAAGTAGACATCATAATTCGCGAAGTGTATCAGCCGGCGAGCTAGAGGTCAAGAAAGACGCTGTCATCGCGCCTACTCCTTTCGAAGTCATTTCTTGCTATGCTACGCGTTCTGTATCTCTATGCTCGCGCGCGCATTCCTGCTCTCTGTCATCTCGCTCGTTGGCTTCACTAGAATTGCCACCCCGCGGTCCACGCACCCGCAACCCACCCACGACGACGCCTGGCGGGCCCCTTTAGCCAACCGCAATCAATTCCCTCCGGCTCTTCTGTTCATCGCCCTCGAACCCGAAAGGGCCACCGTGTTGTCCAAAGGAGAAAGGCGCCTTTTCTTCAATTTCGACTACTCCAATATCCTGGTGCTACAAGATACAGTGAACGAAGATCTTGACCTCGATCTCGAGTCGTTAAGGGTGAACCTCCAGATCAATTACGGCCTGGGGCGAGACTTCGAGATGGCCGCCGCCTTACCCATCTACTCCATTCATGGTGGATTCCTGGACTCGTTCATCTCCTCGTACCACAACGCTTTCAACCTTCCGAACCAGGTCCGAGGCCGCGAACCGGACAACATTCTCAGATATCGCTGGCAGATCGATGACCGGGTCATTACCGATCAAACAGAAGGCTTTGTAGCGCTCGGCGATCTGACGCTACAGGTAAAACGAGCCGTCAGGTGGAAAAAACTGAAAGAAACTGAGCTGGCTGTGAGAGCGGGCTTAAAATTGCCGACCGGCAGCCGCGATCATTTCGTCAGCAGCGGAGGGACGGACTTCGCGTTCGGCGGTGAAGTCAGCCATCTGTGGGAACAAGTGGGCGCCTACTTCAACGTCAATTACAACATCACGTCCGATCTCGAAGAGGTCCGTTCGAGGAATTTTTTCTTCTTCATGGGAGCGGTAGACTGGCGCTTCAAACCAACGCTCGCCGCAGTGCTTCAATACGAGCAGTTTCAACGCTTCCTCGAAAGTGAGACCAAAGTGTTGGGACAATTGGCAAGGCAACTCACAATCGGAATTCGGTGGCGCCGTTCGGATCGTTTCGTCTTCGAGTGGCGTTTGGCGGAAGACGTTTCCACCAGCGCGCCGGATTTCACCGCCGGTTTTCAAGTTACTTACAACTGGAAGCGCGCCAAGAAAACGAAGGGGATCAGTCCTTTTCCAGAAGAGCCGCCGCCAGGAGCGGAACCATGATCTCGTGGTGCCCCACGAACTCATAGCCACGACCCGAGCCGGTAACCGGTCGTTCTACGACGTTCTTTCGCGGGCGATAATGGCGCAAGAAATCGAAGCTCGCGGTCGAGAAGTTCGAGAGAGGATGCCCCAGGTTTCGGACCACGCTCACCGCTTTCAGAAAAACTTCGGGCAATACCACCGCCGAACCCAGGTTCAGATAAACACCGCCGTCATCGAGCGTCTGGACCAAAGCGGCAAGCAGCTTGAAGTCCTGCAAGCTTCCTCTCCCGATGAGGTCGCCTGAGGCCTGGGGATGCATATGAATGATGTCTGTACCTATTGCGACGTGAACGGTCACCGGAATGGACAAACGGTAACCGGCCCAGAGCAGGCTCAGATTCATGAACTGAGGCTGGTGACGTCCCACGAAAGCGCCGATCGCCTCGCCGATGCCCGCTCCCTGCGAAACACCTTCCTCGATCGCGCGATTGAGGAGCGAACCGGTCTCTTCGGCCATGCCGAAAGCGCCGGAGCCTAGCCCTTCCTCCACTTCTTCTGAGGTCTGTCCCACCAAGGCCATCTCGAAGTCGTGAATGATGCCGGCCCCATTGAGCGCCAAACCACTCACGTAGCCTTGTTCCATCAGATGGATGATGAGAGGCGATAGACCCACTTTGATGACATGCGCGCCGGCGCCCCAGATCAACCCGCGCTTTCGATCGCGAGCCGTCTTCATGGAGCGGACGAGCTCTTTCAGATCGCGGGCGGCGAGGACTCCGGGCAGGCCGTCCCAAAACTCACGAAAGCTTTGGCCGGCTTTGGGGATCGAGCCCAAGTCATCCAACCCTACTTTGCTCTTACGCGACTTGAGCGGGTAGGTGCGGAGACCCGATAAGTCTAGGGGATGGACGGGGTAATTCGGCATCAAGCGCCTCGATGAAAAAGCTCTTCCTCGATAGCCTGACAGAGCAAGTGAACGATCATCGAATGCACTTCCTGAATTCGAGACGTTTGCTGATGGGAAACGGTGAGGCACATGTCGACTTGGTCCGACAGGGCGCCCCCGTCCCGCCCGGCAAGCCCTATGGTTTTGATCTTCCTCTCTCGACAGGCGGCGACGGCTTCCAAGACGTTCGGCGAGGTCCCGCTGGTGCTGATGGCGAGCGCCACGTCACCCGACGCGCCAAGTGCCTCTACTTGACGGCGAAACACCATTCGGAAATCGCTATCGTTGGCCACGCTCGTCAGAATGGAAGTGTCGGTAGTCAGGGCGATGGCGGCAAGGGCCGGGCGATCGAAACTGAACCGATTGACCAGTTCTGACGAAAAGTGCTGGGCGTCGGCGGCGCTGCCACCGTTTCCGAAGGCGAGGACTTTCTTCCCGGAGCGGAGCGCGGTGGCCATCGCCTGTCCAGCCTCGAGCACTCGTTCCCCCTCGTCCTCGAAGAACGACTGCTTGAGAGCCAGGCTCTCGCTAACGATGGATTGCAGTTCCTCCCTATTCACGGCGCGATTATGAACCGGGGTACAACAGCATGCAATCACCATAGCTATAGAAGCGATAGCGCTCCTTCACCGCTTCCCGATAGGCGCGCCGCACCGGCTCCACACCTCCGAATGCAGAGACCAATAGCAGCAAAGAGCTCTTAGGAAGGTGAAAGTTAGTCATGAGACCGTCCACCACCCGAAACTGAAATCCTGGAGTGATGAAGAGCTCCGTATTGGCGGAGCCCGCCTTTACCTCTCCAGAAGCCGAGGCCGCCGATTCGAGAGCCCGAACCGTCGTCGTCCCGACGGCAACCACGCGCCCACCTCGAGCTCGAGCCGTTTCGACCGCGGCAACGGTTTTCTCCGGGATCGAGTAGCGCTCACGTTCCATACGATGGTCCTCGATGGTTTCTTCGCGAATCGGCTGAAACGTCCCATACCCCACATGCAGCGTCAGCTCGGCGGTGGCGATGTCACGATTAGCGAGGGCACGAAGAAGCTCCAGCGTGAAGTGAAGCCCCGCGGTGGGAGCCGCCACCGACCCTCGCGCGCGCGCATAAACCGTTTGGTAACGTTCCCGATCTTTCTTGTTGGTCTCGCCGCGCTGGCGTTTGATGTAAGGAGGAAGCGGAGATTCGCCCACCCGGTCGAGAACCTCGTAAAGGTCTCCGTCATAAACAAGCTCAATGCTTCGTTTGCCAAGCTCCAAGACGCCCGAAACGATTGCCCGGAGCTCTCCTTTACCGAAGACGAGCCTCGTTCCGACACGCAGTTTCTTTGCGGGGCGCGCCAGGACCTGCCAAACATCGCTCTCGTCGGGTTGGAGCAGCAGGAGCTCGACCAAACCACCGGACTCGGTCCTACCGAGAAGCTTGGCGGGAAAGACACGGGTGTTGTTGATAACCAACAAATCCGCCGGTCGCAAGATACTGGGAAGCTTCAGAATGCGGGAGTGGCTAAGCGCGCCACTCGGTAGTTCCAAGTGAAGAAGCCTTGACTGGTCTCTTCGTTCCAGGGGCTCCTGAGCGATGAGCCCGGGGGGCAGCTCGAAATCGAACTCAGAGAGTAGCAGGGCTAGAAAAGTCGCTTTTGGGGGCTAGGGCGCTCGAGCCCGAAATGGCGGTAGGCGCGCTCGGTCGCCACGCGACCCCGCGGCGTGCGATCGAGAAAACCGATTTGCATGAGAAAGGGCTCATACATGTCTTCAATCGTGTCTCGTTCTTCACTGATGACCGCGGCAATGGTACCGAGGCCGACCGGACCACCCTCGAACTTATCGATAATGGTCATGAGGATCTTCCGATCCATCTCGTCGAACCCGTGCTCGTCGACTTCCAACAAGTTCAGCGCTTCGAGCGCCACCGACCCGGTGATTCTTCCATCCGCTTTGACCTGAGCGAAATCCCGTACTCGTCGTAGCAGGCGGTTGGCGATACGCGGCGTGCCACGGGCACGTTGTGCCAGGGCCGGCGCGGCGTCGTCATCGATTGCGACCCCGAGAATGGCAGCCGAACGCCTCACCACCGCGGTGAGCTCTTCCTCGTCATAGAAATCCAGCCGATGCACGATTCCGAAGCGAGACCTGAGCGGGGAAGTGAGGAGCCCGGCCCGAGTGGTGGCCCCGATGAGCGTGAATCGAGACACAGGGAGCTTCACGGATTTCGCCGAGGGGCCCTGGCCGATAATGATGTCCAGCCGATAGTCCTCCATGGCCGGATAGAGCACCTCTTCAATGGATGGATGCAGACGATGGACCTCGTCGATAAAAAGAACGTCCCGTGTGTCCAAGTTCGTAAGGAGTGCCACCAGGTCACCCGACTTTTCGATGAGTGGCCCAGCGCTCGGTTTGATATTGACACCGAGCTCATTGGCGACCACGTGAGCCAGAGTGGTCTTGCCCAACCCCGGTGGGCCATAGAGCAGGAGGTGATCCATTGCTTCACCGCGCTCGCGGGCGGCTTGCACGGCAATTTGAAGTTGGTTAGTGACTTTCTTTTGCCCGATATAGTCGGAGAAGGTCTTCGGACGAAGGCTGTTATCTAACGAGAGGTCCTCGTCGGACCTCTGGGCGGAGATCAACCGATCCATGGTTTTGCCGAGATTAAATCACACCTTGAGTCCAACCGCACGCATGAGCGCCAAGGCGTTGCTCTTCTGAACCACGCCCGACTGCATCTGGTAGCTGAACGTCATCTTTCCGTCTTCGAGGTGATCCTCGAAGTGAACGTTGGCTGCAGCGGGGGCGAGAGAGTCCGCGATCTTAGCAAGAGCCAAGTCGTGCGTGGTGATGAGACCGACCGCTCCGCCTTCGACCAAACCGCGCACGAGGCCGTCCGCTCCGATTCGACGATCGTGGGAGTTCGTACCTTGTAGGATTTCGTCTAAGAGGAAGAGCAAAGGCAATCCGTCCTCAGTCATCTCCATGATCTGTCGCAGGTGTAGGATCTCAGCATAGAAGCGTGAGATCCCTCCCTGCAGAGAATCTTGGATCCGGATGGAAGCACCGACCGCGAGCGGAGACAGACGGAGCGTTCTCGCGCGCACCGTGGCCCCCGCGAAAGCCAGCACGCTATTGGTTCCCACCGTCCGAAGGAGCGTGCTCTTGCCGGACATATTCGAGCCGCTAACGATCAACAACCGCTGCTCGCTTCCCAGTCGCAGGTCGTTCCTAACCACCCGCTCCTCGGGGATGAGGGGATGACCGAGCGCCTCACCCTCGAATCGAGGTCCGTGATCCACGACCGTCGGAAACGGGTCAGCGGGGTGCTCATACGAATAACTAGCGAGAGAAACCAAGGCCTCGAGCTCGCCGGTCGTAGCCAGCCAGCGATCGACCGAGCCCCCGAAACGAGAGCGCCAGGATTCGATCGCGAACGCCAATTGCGTTGCCCACAGCATCAAGGCGGCCAAGGGTGCAAACATCTGATTACGTCGACCGTCGAGCAAATCGATGAGACGGCGCAGACTTCTCACCTGCCGCGACGCAGGAATCTCATGCGTTCGGAGAGCTTCCTGAAGACTGATTAGCTTTGGTGAGGAGAAGGACTCGCGCTCCAGAAGCACCAGGAGCTTCGAAAGCACCGCAAGGTCGCGGGCGGGTTTCTCGACGGCGGTGATCACTCGACGGACTCGAGACCGTAGCCAGAAGGCAAAAGTGGCCTCGACCAGAAGAACCCAAAGTAACGGTAGACGGCTGACCAGCGAACCCAGCCACGCAGCTACTAACGTCACCGACGCCGCGCCGATGATCACCGCGACGTAGCGCCTCCAATCGGACACGAGTATGGGAGACTCCGACGCCCAACGAGACAGAGAGTCCGGATCGACTTGCGCCGGCGGTGCCTTCTCTTCCTTATCGAGAGTCGCGATCTCTTCTCTCAGGTCCAGTCTCGGCCGCAGCTCCTCGATCGCGACCTGTCGGGCACGGATTTCGGCAGGAGAGGCGGGAGAGAGAAGCCACTCGGCCAACGTCTTGGCGCCCCAACTCGTCGTTGCCGTAGAAAGGAGCTCGAAAAGCGAACCATGTCCGAAAAGATCCAGGTCGAGCGCGTATGGGTGAGAGGCAGGTAAGAAGCGCTCTCCGGAATCGCCGGCGCCCGCCCATCGGTTCTCCAACCGTGCCAATCCCCTCTCGTAAAAAGAAGCCGCGCTGGCTTCCCTTCGCCAGCGTCGCAAGACTCCGTCATGAACGACGACCAACCCGAGAAACGTCACGACCGGAACCGTCATCCACCACGGCGACAAAAGAGGGGTTCCCCAAGTAAACCATGCCACCACAAACCCCACCGCGAAGACTGCCAGACGACCCAGAGAAATCCGAGTCGCTTCGCGACGGTGACTGTCTGCCTCGCTCTGACGTTGTTTGCGGAGTTCGGCGTAGACCGATTCTGGATTCGAAGGTGGGACGAAGCTTTTGTCGTTCACAAGGCGAGTCGAACCCTAACTCGAAAAACGGCGAAGCGCGCCCTTCAGCGCGCTCTCGAAAGACGGGTTGGTCACGTTCTTCAACGCCTCGCGCACCGCTTGGTCCACTTGACTTCTTTGGTACCCCAGATTGAGGAGAGCGGATACCAGGTCGTCGCGCAATGCGGTCTCGGGAGCCGACTCGGATACTGCACCTTGGGCAGGCTCTTCGATTCGAGCCAGTAGCTCGGGCATTTTGTCCTTGAGCTCCACCACCAAACGCTCTGCCGTCTTCTTCCCCACGCCGGGGATAGAGCCGAGGCGCCGCAAGTCGCCGTGTCGGATGGCATCGACGAGATCCGCCGGCTCCAATCCCGATAACACTTTGAGGCCGAGCGCCGGACCTACCCCGGCTACCGAGATCAGCCTCTGAAAGAGCACCTCTTCGATCTGGGTGAGGAAACCGAATAGCGCAATCAAGTCCTCTCGCACGTGAGTATGGACACGAAGAGACACCGTTGCCCCTTCTGCCTTGAGTTCGTAATAAGTGGACAATGGGATGAGGACTTTGTAACCCACGCCGCCGACGTCGAGGGTCACCTGTCCCGGTTTCTTGTCGCGAAGAGTTCCACTAAGGTGAGCGATCATTCTTGGGTCTACAACAACGCTCAACGACTCGGGGCGACGCGCTCGGTGAAGCGAAGTCGGTGGGCATCGCAAAGAGCTACCGCCAAGGCGTCAGCAGCATCGTGGGGCTCTGGCAGCTCTTCTAGCCGAAGTAAAACCATCACCATCCTTTGCACCTGTTCCTTGTCGGCGCGACCGTAGCCGACTACGGCTTGCTTGACCTCGAGAGGGCTATACTCAAAGACGGGTACGCCCTGGGAGACACCCGCCAGAAGGGTGACCCCTCTGACGTGGCCGAGACGCAATGCACTCTTTACGTTGGCAGCGTAGAAGAGGTCTTCGACAACCACCCGCTCCGGATGACAGCGCTCGAGGATCTTCAAAAGCTCGACGTGTATGTAGTGGAGCCTTTCCGCGAAAGCAACGCGTGGACTTCGGATGACGCCGTACTCGACGAGGGAATGTTCGTTCCCGTCGGTGTCGATCGCCCCGTAGCCAGTGGCCTGGGTGCCCGGGTCGATACCGAAGATTCTCAAGGTACCTGCTCGGGATCGACTTCAGTTGGAAGCCAGGACAGCCTCGATCTCCTTTTCCTCTATGTCGAAGTTAGCCCAAACGTTCGTCGAGTCTTCGTTGTCTTCCAGGGCCTCCATGAGTCGAAGCATCTGCACCGCGCTCTTGCCTGAAAGTTTGACGTGACTTTGCGGGGTCATGATGATCTGCTCCACGGCAAGAGAAACGTTCTTCGTTTCGAGAGCTTGGCGAACGGGCTCGAAAGACTCGAAAGGCGTGAATATCTCCCAGTTGCTACCGTCATCGTTCACGTCTTCGGCGCCGGCCTCCAACGCGATCTCGAGGAGAACCTCTTCTGCGATCTTTTCCTTTTCCACTACCAAGTAACCCTTCTTTTGGAACATCCAGGCCACCGAACCCGCTTCACTCATGCTGCCGCCGAACTTCGAGAACAGATGCCGAAGCTCGGAAACGGTGCGGTTCTTGTTATCGGTCGTCGCCTCGATGAGAACCGCCACCCCACCTTGCCCATAACCCTCATAGACCACTTCTTCCAGATTGAACCCTTCGAGTTCCCCGGTCCCCTTCTTGATCGCGCGGTTCACGTTGTCCTTCGGCATGTTGAGGGCCTTGGCCTTCTGAACAGCCAGCCGAAGGCGAGGATTGGCCCCCGCGTCGCCGCCGCCGAGGCGAGCCGCGACGGTGATCTCCTTGGTCACCTGCGTGAAGGCCTGGCCTCGCTTGGCATCCGCGCGGCCCTTCTTGTGCTTGATGGAGTGCCACTTGGAATGTCCAGACATAACTACACCGTTTACTAAGGTTTCGGATGTTAACACGCGAAGTAGGTGGGTTCAATCGTCGGACCTCGGCCCCGCCCCCGACCTCCTGCCCCCAAGGTTGACTACTCTGTATACCTGGGTGAAGTCGCAAATACCGAGCCAAGGGGAATCAAAGAACCGATCTGGACTCTCCTGCGCGAGCTGAGCTCGGCAGCAAGGCCTGGAAGCGCACCGCCCTCTTTTTCCGTCCCTAACTCGGTGTGCTATTCTCCCTCTTCTACAAGGAGGGAGAGCCCAGCCACCGAAGTGAAAATGCGGCAGCAGCGGAGGGACATAGTGGTCAAGCCCCCCTGTCCTTAACGGATTGACCTCCGACACCCAACCTCGAAGGAGACCGGCCCGCTGCTCAGGCATCTCGCTGTGGCCAAACAGCCATGCTCGAAATCAAACCACTCGAAACGAGAGAGTATGAGTCGAAGTACCGGGCCGCGTATTTGAGCCAACTGTCTTTGCCCCAGGATGGTATGTGGGAAGTATTCGCCCAAATGGCGGGCTACAGTGAGTTGATTTGGAGAGGGAAACCTTGTGGTTTCACGTCAGTCAATGAGCAAAACCAACTGCTCCATTTTTTCGTGACGCCTCAATATCAAAATCAAGTCGCCGAGATTTGGCAAGGTTTACTTGAAAAAACGGCGATTAAGGCAGCCCAAGTTGGGAGTCATGATCCACAATTCCTCAGTCTATGCCTGGACCAAAACAAAACGGTACGGGTTCACACTTTGCTCTACCACAATCCCAAGAGTAACCGCGGTAAGAAGATCTCTCTTTTGCAACATGAGGCGTTCGAGAAAGCCTCCCCGGACATCCTCGACGAGCTAATTTCCTTCGTGCAATCGCATGTCGGTGATTCAGGCTCGTGGCTGAAGGATTATTTATCACATTGGGTAGGGCAGCACGCCGTCCATTGCCTGAGGAACGAAGGTAGGTTGGTTGCCACGGGTGAATTGAGACCAAGTCCCAGCCAGCTCGGGGTTGCTGATCTGGGTGTGATCGTGCACCGCGACTACCGTGGGAAGGGGACGGCTACTCGTGTCGTTGATGCCCTGATTCACGATGGATTGATTCAGAAATGGACGCTAATTGCCTCAACGGAACAACAAAATCTAGCCGCTCAGAAAGCACTCACTCGGGCCGGTTTGGCGACCCATCACCGCATGGCGGAGGTGAGTTGGTAGAAAAACAACCGATCTTCGAGAGCCTAGAGTTGAAGAGTTGAAGGCCAAATTCATCTAGCGTGGGCGACACTGTCCCCTGGCTTACCCGCAGGCCGGAGTGGCGGCGACGCTCCGCCGGTGGTCAGTCATCGAAAACGAAGGTCGGCTCCTGATAATACCGAACCTTCCTCTCGCTGACTTTCTCGTTGATGGCCTCCTGGAGCCAGTGGCGTTTTTCTTGCAGCGGTAAATGAGACTTCAAGAGCGCGAGTTGCAGGTTGAAACCCAATACGCGACGCGGGACCAGGATCCGTGTTACGCCAGAGGGGAGACGCTCCCCCGCTTCGGCGACTCGGCGCACATCTTCCTTCGAAAAATTAGGAAAGAGTACTAGTGCCCCGAAGTGGGGATAGTGTTGTCTTATCGATGGAAAGTCGGTGTGGTTCACGCGATCCATCCGACCTGGACCGTGGTAGTAGATTTTGGTGAGCTCTCTCAGATGGCCCACGCGCTCGCTCAACTCGAGCTTGCCACGAAGATGAAGCGCCTTCGACTCGCTGAGAGCAATCGTGCACAGGTAGTCGGGATTTGACTCGTCTCCTCGATCCATGGGCTCGGTTTCTTTCACTGTCACCCCTGGTATCGAATTCGCCTTCTCCACGATTGTTTTCGCCTCGATGTCACGCACCACGTGGTTCCAATGAGAGATGACGAGCCCCGGCTCCTCGTAGCGTTCCACCTGGACGAGCAGATGCGGCACTTCCAGATTTCGAAGGGCGGAGACGCGGTTCGCGCCATCTAGCAACATATAGCGGTGGCTGCCGGCGAGGCTTGCGACGATGGGAGGATTCTTGAGAACGCCGTCTGCGGACAGACGGTCGATCAAGCGAGCCACCCTATCGAGATCTTCCTCCTCGTGCAGCAAGAGATCATCCTGCGCCACGATGCGAAGATCGGGAAACTCCCCACCCTGACCGTGATGTCCGCGCTGCTGGTGCTGTCGATCAGAAGACTTCTTATTCACCATTAGGCATGCCGGGAACCTCGACCCCCGCGAGCCGGAGGTAGACGTAAAGACTTCCTCGGTAGTGCAACTCTTGCTCGAGCATGCGGAAGGCGAGTTGCGCACGAGTCATTTTCGTTTCCGAGTCAGTTTCCGGGCCAATTTCTAAGTTTGCGTCGTTCGGCTCCTTGAAAGGTGAATCGACTTTCTTGTGGAAAGCATCGTTCGTCATCGTCGCTAACCCACTGACGACATCTTCGTGAAGTCTCCGGAAGAAGCTCATCGCCTCATCACGGCGCGCAAAATCGAGCGGAGGCTCGAGTTCCCATTCCCCTTCCAGGATGCCCCGGGTCATGAACAGCTCGTTGCTTATGACCTGACCGACCAACTCTCGAAAGCTGCTCATCGTCTCAGCGGGTCGCCACTCCCATTTTTCTTCGGTCACGAGGTTGCAGATTTGGAGCGATCTGGCGAAGGTGCGGCGGTAGCGATCGATGAACTGCCTGACGTGGATGTCATCGGTGCCGCTTTCTTCCATTGCCACGCTGCCAACCACCCACCTCCCAAAACCTCAATGATGACTCTCATTATAGACCCTTTACGTTGACAATTCGGTGCATCGGACCATAGCATCGCGAATCATGTTCCGACTGTGTTGCGCGGTCTTGGCCCTGTCGATCGGTTGTGCGGCGCCAGCTCCTACCGGGCCGGCGTTGACCCTGGGCGCAGCGATTCCCTTGAGCGGCAAGCATGCGAAGGCGGGAAAATTTTTCAAGCAGGGCTACGAGCTCGCCATCGAAGAAAAAAACGAACAGGGTGGTGTCCTTCTCAGCGAAGGCGTACGTCTTCCGGTGAGACTGTTTCTGTATGACGACAAGAGCGACGCTGCTACCGCGGTGAGCCTAATCGAACGATTGGTGGCGGTGGATGAGGTGAACGCATTGCTTTCCGGCTACAGCACGCCGCTCATTCAGGCACAAGTCGTGGTGCCCGAGAAATACGGCGTCCCCTACCTGAACGCGGGTGGAGCATCCAAACCCATTTTCAAGCCCACCAACCGGTGGATCTTCGGACTACTGACCCCGGTGGAGAAGCTCGCCGAAACCACCATGGATTGGCTTGCGCTCGAGCAAGACGCGAAACGACTACCCCGGCCAACCCGGATCGCGTTGGTATGGCAAAACAGCGATCACGGTCGGGAGTACCGTTCGGGCGTTCAAGGAGCACTACGCCGCTATGGCGATCGGTTCGATTTGGCAATGGACGAAGGCTTCGAGCACTTGGCCAAAGATCACACGGCGCTCCTCATCAAAGTGAAGGCGGTCGAGGCGGATGTGTTCCTCTCAGACGCGCATGAACCCGATTACGTGCTGCAGCACCGCGCCTACGTCGAGCAGGGCCTGCATCATAAAGTCGTCTCCTACGGCGCGCGGGGCCCTGAAGGTAGTGCTCGCCGCGCGCTCGGGGAGCATGTGAACTACAACATTGCCGCTCAATGGTGGTCGCCGTCCCTTCCCTACGCGCAATCGAAGCTGTTCCTCGAAAGCTTCCGGAATGCCTACCACCAGGCCCCGACCGAATACTATCCAGCTCTAGCCTATGAAGGCGCGCGAACCATTATGGCGGCCGTGGAAATCGCTGGCTCGGTGGAGAGAGACGCCATTCGCGAGGCGCTCGCCTCGCTCGAGCTCCGCGATAGCTTGATCCCCGGCGAGCGTATCTACTTCCCCGCCGAGAATCGGTATCAGATCGATAACACGTGCCTCATCGTTCAAAATAAACCAGGAGGCGGAGTGGATATCATCTACCCACCCAACTTGGCGACGGGCGAAGCCATCGTACCTCGCCCTGTCCGCTAGTCGAGCAACACCGCACGTCGTGAAGCACTGATGACTCTGACTTGGCCAGATCTCGCGACCGTGGTCGTCTCCGGGATGCTCCTAGGTGCCCTATATGGATTGATGTCCTACGGGCTCGGACTCATCTATGGCGTCATGAAGATCGTGAACCTAGCGCACGGCGCCATGCTCACGCTCGGAGCCTACGGAACTCTCTGGCTCTACACCAACTACCACATCGATCCTCTGCTCTCGATTCCGCTGACCGCCGTCGGCGGATTCGTAATCGGGGTTCTACTAGAGATCAGCCTGGTCAAGAGGATTCGACAAGCCCCCCCCATTTCCTCATTGCTGCTTCTCTTTGGGGTCTGTTTGGTTGTGAAGAACGTCCTCTACCTCTCCTTCGGCGGTGATGATCAATCGATCCTGACGAGCTACACCTTCGAGCGCTTGGATCTTGGTATTCCGGTTGGCTTGACGCGGTTCCTTGTCTTCGGGATCTCCCTTCTTTGCTTCGGCGGACTCCAGTACCTGCTTCATCATACGTATCCGGGGAGGGCGATCCGAGCCGTGGCACAGGATTCTGTTGCCGCTGCGCTTGCCGGCATCAATGTGGACCGCGTTTCGGCCATGACCTTCGGACTGGGGTCGGCGCTGGCGGCCATCGCCGGTAGCCTCATGGCGTTGATCTATTCCTTCAACCCCGAGTTCGGTGGAAGCTTCTTGCTGAAGAGCTTTTGCGTTGTCGTTCTCGGAGGGTTGGAGAGCACGATAGGGATTCTCCTCGGCGGATTCGTGCTCGGACTCGCAGAATCGATGTCGGTAGTCGTTTTGCCGGCGTCCTTCCAAGACTTGGTGAGCTTCGTTCTGCTGGTCGCCATCCTGGTGATTCGGCCTCCGCGAACAGGACAAAAGCCATGAGGTTGCTCCGACCGGGAGCAGCGGCGGTCGTGGTGACGACCCTCTCCATTCTCCCATTCGCCCTGACGGAACGTCCCTATCTCCTTCACCTTGTCATCCTCTGCCTGCTCTATGTTTGCTTCGCGAGCGCCTGGAACATCGTTGGCGGTTTCATTGGACAAATTTCGTTTGGACACGCCGCCTTCGTCGGCATCGGCGCCTATACGACTGCCCTGCTGTGGCTTCGGCTCGACGTGCACCCGGTTCTCACAATGCCGGTCGCAGGCTCGATAGCGGCTGCCTATGGATGGCTCTGGGGCTGGCCGTGCTTGCGTCTCACTGGCCCGTACTTTGCGATTGCGACCATCGGCGTCGGTGAAGCGACGCGGCTGATAATGAACAATCTCGAGGTGACCGGTGGCTCTTCTGGGCTCACCCTGCCAACGCCCGAGTCCTACAGCCGTCTCCCGGCCTACTACCTAGTAGTTTGCCTGGCAGCGATCACGGTGGGGACGTCGTTATGGATCTCCCGTTCTCGATTCGGGCTGGGACTCCGCGCCATTCGAGACGACCGCGACGTGGCCGAGTCCCTGGGAGTTCCCACCGCGCGTTACCAACTCTATGCCCTCTCGATCTCGAGCTTTCTTGCCGGAATGGCGGGTAGCTTCTACGCCCAATACATCTTTTACATCGTACCGGAAGAGGTTTTCGGTTTCGATCTCTCGATCAGCATGATCCTCATGGCGCTCATCGGCGGACTGGGAACGATCCTTGGACCGGTGGTCGGCGCGGTTGTGTTCTTGCTCCTCGAGCAACTCGTGTTAGTCAGCTTTCCGAATCTTCACCTCGGGACCTTCGGACTATTGCTCATTGCGATCGTTCTCTTCGAGCCGCGTGGAGTGGGCGGTGTCTTACAGCGTCTCCGCAACCGGCTGTTCAAGGAGTCCGCACGTGGCACTTCTTGAGGTTCGAGGATTGAGTCGCCGTTTCGGCGGCCTAATGGCCGTCAGCGGTTTGGACTTTAGGGTCGAGCGGGGCGAGATCGTAGGTCTCATTGGTCCCAATGGAGCCGGGAAAACCACTTTGTTCAGCATGCTGAGCGGTGGGCTGCTACCGACCGAGGGTGACATCCAGTTCAAGGGCAAGCGACTCGTTGGTCTCCCACCTCACCAAGTGGCGAGGCGAGGACTAGTCCGCACCCATCAGCTCGCAAGACCCTTCGGGAGCATGAGTGTTTTGGGAAACGTTTTGGTCGGAGCCTCCTTCGGTCATCGAGAGCATCCTCTGCACCACGCCCGCGACCCCCGACGAAACGCTATGCGTGCTCTGGAATTGACCGGCCTCCTCACCAAGGCCGATCTACCAGCCAGGGCGTTGACGCTTCCAGATCGGAAGCGCCTTGAGATCGCGCGAGCTTTGGCGACTCGTCCGGAGCTCCTCCTCTTGGACGAAATGGTAACGGGATTGAATCCCTCCGAGCTGGCGAAGGCGATCACCCTACTGCGCTCGATCCGAGATGCGGGTACGAGCTTAGTCTTCACCGAGCATGTGATCAAAGCGGTGATGAATCTGTCGGATCGCATCGTGGTACTGGACCACGGGGTGAAAATCGCCGAAGGAAAGCCCCAGGCAATCGCTCAGAATCCGCGCGTCATCGAGGCCTACTTGGGAGGCGTACCTCAGGAGCCCTCACAGAAACGACGGAAATGACAGAAAATGCCACTTAACATGGACGAGACCGACGCGATGCTGAAGGTCGAGAATGTCTCGGTAGCCTACGGTGACGTCCCGGCGCTAACCGACGTCTCACTCGAAGTGGGCCAAGGCGAAGTGGTGAGCCTCATCGGAGCCAACGGCGCAGGCAAGACAACGCTCCTCGAAACCCTCGCCGGGCTGAACCAACCACGAAACGGTTCCATTCGGCTTCACGGAGAGAACCTCATTCTCCCTCCTCACGAGATTGTCGAGCGCGGAGTGTCCCTCGTGCCGGAGGGGCGGCGCTTGTGGCCACGCATGACGGTTCGAGAGAACATGGAGCTTGGCACGTACTCAGCCAGAGCGCGACCGCATCGTCGAGAAAGCGCCGAATGGATCCTTAGGCTCTTTCCGCGCCTCGAAGAGAGACAGCGACAGGTGGCGGGAACTCTCTCGGGGGGTGAGCAGCAGATGGCCGCAATAGCCCGCGCTCTCATGTCACGTCCTCGGTTGCTCCTCCTGGATGAGCCGTCTCTCGGGCTCGCACCACGCGTCGTTCAGGAGGTCTTCGAGGTGGTGAAGGAAATCAGCAAACAGGGCGTCACTATTCTGCTCGTCGAGCAGAACCTCCACCAGGCCCTGGCCATCTCCCAACGCGGCTATGTATTGGAAACGGGACAGATCGTGAGAGAAGGACGAAGCGCCGATCTGGCTGCGGACGAGTCGATCCGGTCCGCCTACCTCGGTCTATAGACTCTCTATATCAACCGAGCCAGACGTCTTAAGACTGGATCCAATCCGTAAGGTAGACGTACTGGCCTTCCTCGGCCTTCATCAGGCGTACGGAGTCGAATCCATGATGACTCTCGGGGGTGAACTCGTAGGTGACACCCAGAACGTTCTCAGAATAGGTCAGGTTCTCGAGTGCGTAAATCAATCTAATCCGAGTCAAATCCTCGCCCGCCTCCCGGAGGCCTTCGGCAAGAAGCTGCGCCCAGCTGATTCCCATCAGGGTGAAGGTGCCCAGCGACTCGCCGCTCCCGTATTTGGCCAGGATCTCGCGCGCCAGGACGACGCCCGGTTCGTCGGAGTTGGGATCGGGAACCCCGGTGGCGACGACAGCGCCTTCCCACATTTCGCCCGCTAGCTCGAACATCAAAGAATCCGCGAGAATCTCGGTTCCCAGGAGCTTGGGGTGAAAATCCAACTTCTCGAACTCGCCCAAGAGAAGCGCCGCCTTCACAGGATTGGCGAGGAAAATGACCGTGTCCACCTCTGCGTCCTTGAACTTCTGGGCATGCGTCGAAAAGTCGTCCTCGGAGATACCGTGTGGCACCGCTACTCTGATCTTCTTCTTCACATCGCCCAAGCCTAGATCGACTCCTTCTAGGCCTTCGCGGCCGAACGGGTCGTCCTGGTAGAAGAGGCCTACTTTCTCGGCTTTAAAGTCCTCGACGGCGTGACGCGCGAGTATACGGCCCTCCGTAAGGTTGGTGGGCAACACGGAAAAGATACTAGCTTGCGTGGGAGTGGTCATCATTCGAGAGGCGGAGCCCGGATTGACCCACGGAATGAACTTGTTCGCGAGGTACTCCTTAACCGCCAGACAGCTCTCCGTCCCCGTGCCACCGAGGATGCCGAACACGTGGTCTTGCTCGATCAGCCCTTTGACCACTTCCGGTGTCTGAGCAGGATCGTATTGGTCGTCCTTCACGATGAGACGAAGCTTGCGGCCGTGGATGCCACCCTGGTCGTTGACGTGTTGGAAGTAGGCTTCCATTCCCTTGGTGACGTCGGCCAGATAGGAGAGTTGCCCGGTCAAGGGAGCCCATGTTCCGATCAGGATCTCTTCGTCGCTGACGCCGACGTCCGGGCCCCCGCATGCGGTCAAAGAAAAAACTGCACCCAGTATCGCTGCCAGGCAAACGCCACGCTGATGTCTTACGTTCATTACGAACCTTTCTTGACGGGTTGTCTCGAGCTCATCTTGCTCCCGACCCTCTTCGGCCCCGACGAGTGAAGACAAGCTAAAAGGGAGCCCGCCGCCTGACGCCGTCCGGCAACTGCACGCCGTTTTTTGGCGGCCCGCATGGTCTTGATACGGCTGGCTCCCCAAAGTCCTCGATCTTACCACGAACCCACGGTCGGGTCGCAGGCTATTTCTGCCCAACGTTCATGCTATAATTTTTACGCTTGCATCCAAGCCAAGAAAAGGTGAATTCGATATGAGCGAAGACCTCGAGGTCGACAATGATGTGTTTCTGGAGGGCGGCGTTCTCTCTTGCATTTGTGGTCAACCCTTAGAGCTGGAAGAAGCCCTGCCACTCATCGAGACCGAAGCGGGAAAACAGTTCATCACCTGTCCCACTTGCGACATGAAACATTGGGCGGAAGGCGGGATGTTCAGGCTAGACGACTAGCACACCCGTTCTCACCGGCGCCTGGCTAGGCTGATAGTAGCAACCGCACATCTTGGCGCCCAACACGATCTGCAGGCCGTGCCTGGCTGCGTCGACTGTGGCAACCCAACATTTTGGCGCCCGACGGGGCCTGAAGGCGAGACTCCGGGCGTTGCTTACAAACAACCCCCGTCGGGGAGAACGCCGGATTCTGCTGGCGCTCTCCCTCCAGGAGTCAACACGAATTCAGGAACCGAAGTCCCTAGAAATCGTCGGAGCCACCCCCACCCAAATCGTCACTCGAGTCCCCCTCACCCGAGCCACCGAGACCCCCTGATCCTGAACCCCATCCACTAGTACTCGGGGCCGGTGTCGACCAGGGACTCGGAGGTGGCACCAGAGGTGCGGGTGCGGGTGCGGGTGCCGGTTTGGGTTTGGCCTTGGGCTTAGCCTTGGGCTTAGCCTTGGGCTTAGCCTTGGGCTTAGCCTTGGGCTTAGCCTTGGGCTTAGCTTTGGGCTTAGCTTTTGGCTTGGCCTTGGGTTTGCGCTTCGGAGCCGACTTCCGTTTGGGCGCCGATCGCTTTTTCGCCTTCTTCTTGGCCTTCCGTTTCGTTGCCTTGCGCTTCGTTGCCTTGCGCTTCGTTCCCTTGCGGGCCTTGCGCTTGGTCTTCCGGCCAGCCTTCTTCGCCTTCTTTTTAGCTTTCTTCTTCTTCCTAGCCGGTTTCCGGCGAGCTGTCTTCCGGGCCTTTTTCTTGGCCTTCTTTTTGCCTTGGCGGCCTCGCTTGGCTACCCTTCTCGACTTCTTCTTTCGGGTGGCCTTGCGCTTCGTGGCCTTGCGTTTTGCGGTCTTCTTTTTCTTACGTGCTTTGGTCTGGCTTTTTTTTCTCTTCTTTTTCTTCATTTGAGCTGACTACCTCCATCAACAACCAAGCTTTCCCAGTGGTGTAACCCCGAGATTAGAAATAAGGCCGATTCGACGACGTCGTCGTAACGACCGCACTTCCAATAACGGGCATTAACGGGCATTAACAGGATACTCTTCGTTAGTCCACCTGGCTTTCATGGTCGGCCCTTCCATTGAGTACGTCGGAGAAAGACCGCATAGTTAATCATAAGAGCGATATTCACCGACCGGACCTTGTTTCCAAACGCGAAATCATTGTAAGGGTCATTCCATTGAACTGTCAAAGGGGTTCTTATTACAATCGCGCTTCATAGTAAAGACAAGAACCATGCTGAGCCGCCTTTCCAACTATCGCCACTTCGTCAAGATCGAGCACACCCTCTTCTCTTTTCCACTACTTTTGAGTGGAGCGCTTCTCGCCGGTGACCACTCCTTGAGCCTCAGAACGTTCGTCCTCATCCTTGTCGCCGGAACAGGCGCCAGAACCGCTGCCCTGGGCTTGAACCGTATATTCGACCGACGTCTCGATCGGGCCAACCCACGAACCGCGGGGCGGGAGCTACCACGGGGGGCCATGGCGCCAGCAGAAGCCTGGCTCGTTACCTCAATAGGTACAGGCGCTTACCTGGCGGCGGCCTATTTCATCTCGCCTTGGTGCCTGCTGCTCGCCCCAATCCCCTTGGCGATTTTCGCCATCTATCCACTGCTGAAGCGCGTGACGATGTGGGCCCACCTAGGCGTCGGCCTTGCATTGAGCATGGCTCCGATCGGAGCATGGTACGCCGTTTCGCTCAGCTTCCGGGACATGGGGCCGGTTTTGGTCCTGGGCTTCTTCACCGTTTTCTGGGTATCCGGTTTCGACATCATTTACTCGACCCTCGACGAGGCGCACGATCGCCAAGCCGGGTTGCATTCCTTGCCGGCTCGATGGGGCCGACAGAAAGCATTAGCCATCTCCGCGGTGTTTCATGTGTTGGCGTTTTGCTGCCTGGCGGCACTTTATTGGTTGGAGCTCCGGGGCATTGCGTCCGGGCTGTTGCTATTGGTCACCGGAGCGCTACTCTACTTCGAGCATCGAAATGCCGCTGATGTCGAATTGGCCTTTTTCAAAATAAATTCAGTCCTAGGCTTCGTTGTGCTGGCTTTCGTCTATGCAGGCGTTTCGGGGTTGATCCCTTAGCACTACGACTTAAGTTGGCGGAACCGCCCACGTGCAACCATCAACGATTTCGTGATTTTTCCGTCTCCCTCTCCACTTATCACGTTGATAGTGCTAAGCGGCGCCAACGGCGCCATCTTCTAAGGCGCCTTGCGATCCACCCTTCGCCCAGTACTAGAATGGGATCGGCGGGATATGAGAGAATCTCGAGTCTTGGAGTTAAAGGGGGCTTAGTCTCGACCATGCGTAACGTTCATGACACCAGTAAAGTGGACTTCCCAGGCTTACCTGACGTGCCTGGCCGGCCTGACCGACCTGACCGACCTGACCGAGAAGTAGGCCGCATCGATTTCCAGGACCAAGCCCTCATTCCGATATGGGAGAAAGTCCTTCAAAATAAGAGGCTTGACCGTGAGGACGGGGTGGCCATCCTCAACACGTGGGACGTCGTAGCCCTGGGGCGTATGGCGGATCACGTCAAGCGAACGAAGAGCGGGGACTACGTCTACTTCGTCATCAATCGCCAACTCAATCCAACGAACGTCTGCGTCCTCGACTGCAAGTTTTGTGACTTCGCGGCCAAACCCAAAGACCCGCACGCCTACGAGATGTCCATGGACGAGGTTTTGAGCCGCTGCAGCGACGAGCTCTCAGAGGTGCACATCGTAGGAGGCCTCCATCCCACCTGGCCATTCGAAAAGTACCTGGACATCCAGAGGGCGATTCACGAGGCGCACCCCAAGATCCAAATCAAGGCGTGGACGGCAGTCGAAATCGACTGGTTCGCCCAAATCGCTGACTTGTCTATCGAGGAGGTGCTGGGCAGGCTTCGGGAAGCGGGCTTGTCGTCGATGCCCGGCGGAGGCGCGGAGGTCTTTTCGGCACGCGTGCGGGACGAGCTTTTCAAAAGAAAGATCGGAGAGGAACGCTGGTTCGAGGTGCACCGCATAGCGCACCGTATGGGTATTCCGTCGAATGCGACGTTGCTCTACGGACACATCGAGACCTACGAAGAGCGGGTGGACCACATGCTCAAACTGCGGGAGCAGCAGGACCAAGCGCCGGGGTTTCTATCTTTCATACCCCTCGCGTTTCAGCCCGGGCACACCGGCATCGTCGATCGTCAAGTCTCTGCGATCGAAGACCTGCGAACGGTCGCCTGCGCTCGGCTGCTCCTCGACAATTTTCCCCACATCAAGTCCTACTGGATCATGCTAGGCGAGGAGACCGCGTCGGTCGCTCTCAACTTCGGCGCGAACGACCTCGATGGAACGATTGGTGAAGAGCGTATCGCTCATGCCGCTCTCGCCAAGAGTCCGGTAGGCGTAGCGAGAGACCGATTAGTGGACATGATCACCGAGGCGGGCAAAGTGCCGGTCGAGCGAGATGCACTCTACCAAGTGATCCGAGTGTACAACTAGTGCCGTTCCAACTGGTCTGGCCACACACGACGACGGCACCTGGCAACGCCAAGGGTGTCCTTGGCTCATCACTTTCTCGGCGAATCAAGTTGGAACGGCACTAGGCCCCCTCTCCGATGCCGCTCCTCGTTGGACAAATCTCCTACCTCAACTCACAACCGTTCTATCCACTCCTCGGGGAGCACCGCTTGCTGGCGATGCCGCCCCGCGAGTTGGGCCGGCTAGCGGAGCGCGGCGAGATCGACGCCGGCATCATGGCAACGGCTGACTTTATCGCGCTAGAGTCCCGGTACGAACCTGCGGCAGACCTCGGGATAGCGAACCACGAGGAAGTGCGAAGCATCCTGCTTTACAGCCATCGCCCACTCTCCGAGCTCGACGGAGCAACGATCGGAGTCACCGAAGAGACGTCCACTTCCATTTGCCTGCTTCGATTGCTCCTCGAGGTGCGAGATGGCATTCGCCCGCAAGGATACGTACGGGGGCTTCGCGAGGAGGGTGACGCCTTTCTGCTCATTGGAAACGAGGCGCTTCGCAGCCGCAATCGCCCGCCCGCCGATTTCGAGCACCGCTACGATCTGGCCGAGGAGTGGTGGAATTGGAAGCAACTGCCTTTCGTTTTCGCACTCTGGGCTGTCAAGCGTTCGATACCCACCGAACAGAAGCAAGCCTTCCGGGAGCTCTTGGAACGTTCGCTGGACCAGGGCATTGCTCAGATCGATGAGATTGCACGTCGATACGCGGGAGAGCTCGGCTCCGCCGAGGCACTGGCGTCCTATCTCAGAAATTTTCGCTATCGGCTGGGACCAGAGGAAAAACGGGGGCTCACGGAGTTCAGGCGATTGGTCGAGGAGAATCGGATCCTCGAGCCCGTAGTCACCGGCGGAGGACAGGCATGAAGACAGCCCTCGGCATGGAGTCGATTCAGGAAAAAGTCCGTGCCGGCGAACGCCTTTCGACCGAGGAAGGGTTGTACCTGTTGCGCGATGCGCCGGTCCTCGAACTCGGCCAGCTGGCAATGGAAATCCGTAGACGACGGAATCCTGATCCGGTGATCACCTACGTAGTGGACACCAACCCCAACTACACGAACGTTTGCGATGTCGATTGCACGTTCTGTGCTTTCTACCGACCGCCTGGACACGCCGAGGCCTACACCCACACCATCGAGGAAATGATCGAGAGGATCCGAAGATCGGTGGCCATGGGAGTCACCACCGTCCTCATGCAAGGTGGCGTGAGCCCAGAGATCCCATTCGACTACTACCCTGACATGGTGCGGGCCGTCCGCGAGCGCTTCCCAGAGGTGACCCCTCATTTTTGGTCGGCTCCCGAAATCCAAGGTATGGCCAAGGTCGCGGGGTTGACCACAAGGGAAGTGTTGACTCGGCTCAAGGAGGCTGGGCAGTTCACTATTCCGGGAGGCGGAGCGGAAATTCTCTCCGATCGCGTTCGGCGCAAGATTTCGCATAAGAAGGGCGGCGCGAACACATGGCTAGACGTGCACCGTGAAGCGCACGAGCTTGGATTCCGTAGCACCGCCACCATGATGTACGGTCACGTGGAAACCGATGAGGACATCGTCCAACATCTTTCGAGCATCCGTGAGCTTCAGGACCTCCATCAAGGTTTCACGGCTTTCGTCCCCTGGAGCTTCAAGCCGGGGAATACGCCACTTCTCATCAAGATCCCCCGGCATGCGGGGCCGAACCGCTACCTGCGCGTCCTGGCCGCATCGCGCATCTATTTGGATAATTTCGAGCACATCCAAGCCTCTTGGTTCTCGGAGGGCAAGAAAACGGGGCAAATCGCGCTTCATTGGGGGGCCGACGACTTTGGTGGCACCCTCTTCGAAGAGAACGTCCACGCTTGTACGGGTTTCGTGAATAAGACGTCGACCCAGGAAATTCAGACTCTCATCAAGGAGGCTGGATTCCAACCCGCCCAGCGAACCACGCTCTACGAGATCATCGCCCGCAACTGAATCTCACTACTCGACCTTGAGGGGGCGGCCCATTAGCTCGCGAATCGCTTCCCGGGGCGTGGTCTTTCCGTTGAGTAGCCGATCCATCTGAACCGTGATGGGCATCTCCACACCGTGCGCTTCCGCGAGCGACAACGTAGCCGAGGTGGTCGGAACTCCCTCCGCCACCATCCGCATCGAGGCCAGGATTTCCTCGAGAGATTTTCCCTTCCCGAGCTCGTAGCCTACGGTGCGGTTACGAGAAAGATGTCCGGTACAGGTTAAAACGAGATCGCCCATCCCGGCGAGCCCAGCCAGCGTTTCTCTTCGCCCGCCGAGGGCTACGCTCAGACGAGAGATCTCCGCCAACCCCCGCGTGATGAGCGCAGCGACCGGATTGTGTCCCAAACCCAGTCCCGCGCAAACCCCGGCTGCTATGGCGATGACGTTCTTCACCGCTCCCCCCAGTTCCACACCCACCACGTCGTCGTTGGTATAAACGCGAAGGGTCAACGAAGACAACTCCTCCTGAACCTTCTGCGCCAGATCCGGCCGACTACTCGCTGCCACGAGGGCGGTGGGCTGATCCGCCGCGACTTCGCGTGCGAAGGTCGGTCCAGAGAGAGCAATCACACCGGGTCCCAAGCGATCGTTCATGACCTGCTCGATGACCTCGCTCATGCGCAACAAGCTCTTCTCCTCGATCCCCTTGGTCGCACTTACCATGAGAGCATCGGTAGGAACGTGCGAAGCGGCCTGCTCCAAAACCTTCCTCAAATGTTGGGAAGGCACGGCCATTAGGACCACGTCGGCATCGCGGGTCGCCTCCTCGAGATCGTTGGTGACTTGTAAAGCGGCGGGAAGCTCCACACCGGGAAGGAAGATCTCGTTGGCCCGCCGGTTCCGTATGGAGTCGACGACCTCGGCTTCGAACGCCCAAAGGCGCACCTGGTGATGTTGTCGGGCGGCGAGGCGGGCCAGAGCGGTACCCCAGCCCCCCGCTCCAATGATAGCGATACGCATCGCGGCGGCCTTCCGCTTCAGCGGTCTTGTTTGCCCGCTTGAACCATGAAGTAAATGAACCCGCCCCAGACTCCGATGAGAACCACTGCCATCATGATGTAACCGGAAAGTTCCACGTCAGTCTCCATCGCCGGCGCCGACTCGTGTCGCCCACCATCGGTTCAGAAAAAGTAGCACAACGATCACGAGGCCCCATTGAACGACAGCGGTGCCAACACTGTAAGTATGGAAAGGATTCCACCAACCCTCGGGGTCTAGGGTGGTCGCCGCCTGGTAGAACCACCAGACCACGAGGGCGGCGAACTCTAGCGGAATGAGAATCGTCATCACCAGCACGAACCATCGTCCGACCGGGTGCCTCTCTTCCGGGGTATTGATGAGCTCCCTCCTAAAACGGTCGACGCCGTATCGTATGACGGCGATGGAGATAAACATTCCAGAAACGAGCAGGCCTAGTCCCCACACCCAGTCTTGGTTCTCCAAGAAGCCCATCTTCCACGCCGAAGGCAGCCCGAGTACGAACCCCAACACGCCGACCAACGAGACCGCAGTCGTCCGCCGCACACCAAGGTCCACGAACATGCGGGTGGCCATTTCAATCATCGCGATCAGCGACGACATGGCGGCAAAACTGAGCGCTAAAAAGAACAGAGCGAGGAACACCCTTCCCGCCGGAATCTGTGCGAAGAGCTGCGGCAACCAAATGAAAGTGAGTCCGTAGTTGCCCGCTCCCAAGGCTTCGCGCGCTTGTGCTTCGGGAAGAACCGAGAAGACAGTGCACATGATAGCGATCCCCGCCAACAAAGACGCCGCGTAGTCACCGAACGCGATGGTGTAGCTGGTCAGCACGAAGTCGTCCTTCTTGCGAAGATAGACACCATACGTCATGACTAAGCCCCAGCCCGCTCCGGTGCTCCATGCCGACTGGGTCAGGGCCTCCAGCCAAATCCGATAGCTCAGAAGGTCACTCCACACCGGAGTGAAAAGAAAGCCCAATCCTTTGATAGCGTCATCCAACGTGACGGCCCGCACCGCGGCGACGAAGAGCAAAAGGAACAGGAGGGGTATCAGAATCCGATTCGTCCATTCGATTCCCCGCACCACGCCGCGATAGATGATGAGGCAACCGATCACCATCGCCAGCAAATGAAAGACGACTGGCTCGAACCCGCCCCTCGTGAAGCTCTGCCAATGCGCTTCCGAATCACTCGCCATCGTCCCTGAGCCAAGCGTGGCGAAGAAATATTTGAGACACCAGCCCGTGACCACCGAGTAGTAGAACAAGATGAAACACGTGCACACACCCACGAAGGCGCCCATCCAGTTGTACTTCTTGCCGATCAGATGGCCGATCGCCCCAGCCGGCCCCCTTCGCGTGTGCTTCCCGAGAGCGAACTCGGATAACACCAATGGAACCGACCACGCGAACATGAAAACCAGCCACGCGATGAGGAAGGCGCCACCGCCGTTGGCCGCGGCCACGCGTGGAAACCGCCAGATGTTTCCCGTGCCTACCGCCATCCCGATGGCGGCAAGCAGAATGCCCCAGCGTGAGCTAAAGAGGTCTTGGTGCTCTTTCATTCGAGGGGCCCCCAACGGGAGCCTATTCTAACAGGCCCAGTTACATATAATGACCCCCTGTTACTAAGATAGGAGGAAGACATGAAGCGTGCGCTGTACATGGTTGCGATCTTGACGGTTCTCGGCTCACCGAGCGTGGCCGCCTCCGAGGAAAACCCACTTCTCATACGGGCCGACCGCATCATCGATGGCACGAGCGGCGAGCCGATCGAAGGAGCTCTCATCTTGGTGGAAGGGGATAAGATCAGTGCCGTCGGAGCCAACGTTCGACCGCCGGCCAACGCCGAGGTGCTCGACCTCTCGGGCCATACTGTGCTTCCCGGCCTGATCGATAGTCATACTCATATCTGCCTCGCCCCCGACTACGGCTCGAATAACCCAGTTCTCAACAAGTCGGTGGCGTTTCGAACCTTGGAAGGAGCGGCCGCCGCGCGGGCCGCACTGGAAGCAGGTTTCACGACTCTCCGAGATGTCGATAACGAGGGCGCGGGATTCGCCGACGTCGCAATACGAGACGCCATCAACCAGAACCTCATCCCGGGCCCCCGTTTACTGGTCTCCACGCTTGCCCTCAGCATTACCGGGGGTCACATGAACCACACCGGCCTCGCTCCCGAAATCGACGAACGCGTGCCGCAACTCGCGGTGATGACGGACACCACCGACGAAATGGTCAAAGAGGTCCGACGGCAGATTAAGTACGGAGCGGATTGGATCAAGATCTATGCAACCGGCACTCTTCGACACATCGATCGCGAGACCATGGAACCGCTTCCTCAACTGAGCGAGGAGCAGGTCCGCGCGATCGTAGAAGAGGCCAGTCGCTGGAGGAAGGATGTGGCGGCCCACGCCTACGGCGGAGACGGTGCCCGTGCCTCCGTGCTAGGAGGCGTTCGGTCGATCGAGCACGGAATGTTGCTCGATGAATCCATCCTTTCACTCATGGCCGACAGGGGGACGTTTTGGTGCCCGACGCTGTCCGTTTTCGCCCCTCGAACGCCGGAAGAAGAGGCAGATTCGTTCTTCCAACGCATTCAAGTGCGGCAACGGAGAGCGTTCCAAAAGGGAATGGAGTTGGGCGTCAAGATCGTCTTCGGGACCGATGCCGGTGCCATCCGGCATGGAGACAACGCGGTGGAGTTTCTTCACATGGTGCGGTTGGGTATGGATCCCATGGTGGCCATCCAGTCCGCCACCTCTCTCGCTGCCGAGCTCCTGCGTCTCGAAGATACAATCGGCGCCATCAAACCGGGATTGCAGGCGGATTTGATCGCTGTTCGCAGCGACCCGCTCGCCGATATTCGAGCCCTACAGGACGTTGTCTTCGTGATGAAAGGCGGGAAGATCGTGAAGCGCCCGTCCACTAATTAATCCGATTCGAGCTTGCGCGGTTTCTTTTAGATTTCTCCAGATAGAGATGCTGATCCTACCCCACTGACGCCGCTACTTTTGCCTCTTTGACCGCCGCTCGAGGGGGGCCCATAATCCACCCACATGCTCTTCGCCGCGATACTCGGCCTCATTCTCATCCTTATCTGCTCCGCTTTTTTCTCCGGCTCGGAGACCGCCCTCATGTCCCTCAACCGGTATCGGTTGCGGCACCTGGAAGAGCGGCACGGCCCTATCGCGACCACGATTCGAGAAGTCCTCAGCTATCCGGAGAAGGTCTTGGCGACGATACTCACCGGCAACGTGTTCGTAAATACCGCCGCGGCGGCACTCGTCACCTACGTGGTCACCACGCGGGCAACCGACCCCGAAGAGGGGGCTGCTGCACTCACCATCGCGACCTTCCTCCTAACCGCTCTCATCCTCGTCTTCGGCGAGATGATCCCTAAGAGCGTCGCGGCGCGCCATGCGGAAGGCTGGTCGTTTATCGTTATCCGGCCCATCGTCTTCTTCATCAAGGTCTTGGGACCGTTGGTCAAACTTCTGACCCTCATTTCGACGGGTTTTCTGCGCTTGCTCGGTGAGCCACTGCGTCCCTTCCGCCACGAGATGACTCTCGAGGAGCTCAAGCCCCTCATACAGGCCGGAGGGGGAACCGGCGAGGAGACGGGGGGGAAACGCCAAATGCTTCGCAAGGTGTTCGAGCTCGGTGAGACACGAGTCTCCGAGGTCATGGTGCCACGGACCGAGATCGTGGCCGTCGAGGTGGATTCTCCGCTCGACGACATCGTTGCGCTCATTCAGAAACACCGCCTATCCCGCATACCGGTTTACCGCGACACCCTGGACACCATCGAAGGCCTCGTCTACTCGAAGGACCTGATCGCCCACTGGGGCAAGAAGGTTCCCTTCAAGTTAGCCGACGTGCTTCGAAAACCCTACTTCCTGCCCGACCGGGCGAAGGTGGAGCAGGCGCTCGAACAGATGCAGAAGCACCGGGTTCACCTAGCGTTGGTGGTCGACGAGCACGGCGGCGTAGAAGGCATGGTGACTCTCGAAGATCTGCTGGAAGAAATCGTGGGAGAGATGAGCGATGAACAAGAAGAAGAGGTGCCGCCGATCCGCGCGCTCGCCGATGGTAGCTACTCCTTGGAGGGCTCCATCTCCGTCAAAGACTTGAACGACAGCCTGGAACTGGAGCTGCCTGAGCAACCCGATTACAACACTCTCGCCGGCCTCATCTTGACACGACTGGGGCGCATTCCGGTCGAGGGAGAAGAGCTGGCGGTGGAGGGTATGTTTTTCTCGATCGAGAGGGTCGAGGACCGGCGAGTCGTTCGAGTGAGAGCCAGGCGGGCGCGCTGACCGCTCATCACTGCTCGCTCAATCCATATCGTCTTCGTCCCCGTAGAAAAAATAATCGGCGCAGTTGGTCATGCAGAACCAGCGCCCGCTGCGATCGACCCCGCAGTCTTCGCAGAAGTACTTGAAGCAGATCGGGCACTTCCGAAGAGATTTCTCCTCGTCGGAGATCTCGCATACGGAACAGTTCAACGCCAGCTCCTCCTTGGCGGATTTCTTGACAATTTCTAGTGAACACCATTAATATACAATGTTTAGAGGAATTTACCAAGGTTCCCAAGCAGCGGCTCGCACAAAGTACCTCGGTCGGCACCTGGCGGCGGGGTCATCACGAATGCTCATCAAGAAGGTACTTCACTCCCTCCGGCGGTTCGGGATGATCCGCTCCGGAGAGTGTGTGCTCGTCGGCATCTCCGGCGGACCGGATTCCGTCGCCCTTACTCACGCGCTGGTCGAGTTGGCCGCCACCCAGGAGTTCGAGATTCGCTTGGCACACCTCAATCATCAACTACGCGAGGACGCAGACGCCGATGAGGCGTTTTGCGCGGAATTGGCACGGCGATTGGAGTTGCCGTTCGCGTCGCATCGCCTCGATGTCGCTGGTGTGGCGCAACGCAACGGGTCTTCTCTCGAAGAGCAAGCCCGAATCAGTCGATATCGTTTCTTGAGCGAGACGGCTGAACGCTGGGGCTGTGCCGGGATCGCCGTGGGCCACACCCGAGACGACCAGGCCGAAACATTCCTGCTGCGGTTGCTGCGTGGGTCCGGCACAACTGGTTTGGCCTCGATCCGCCCTGTCACCTCTGTGCCGATTTCGTTCACACCCTCGTTCAATGCCCGTCTATTACGACCGATGCTCAAGGTCACACGCACCGAAGTGCTTGCTTTTCTCGATGCGAAGGAAATCGTTTACCGGCTGGACCGTACCAACTTAGACCCATCGATCCCACGGAACCGTGTCCGGCATGAAACGCTGCCCTTTTTGGCGCGCCACCACAATCCGAATGTAGCCGAAACCCTGGCCCGGACGGCCGAGCTTCTACAAGACGACGAGGATTGGATGGACCGGGAGGCGAGGCGAATGCTCGACTCCCTAATCGAGGACGCTGGGTGTCATGGAACCCGTATCTCATTGCCCATCGAGGCGCTCGAACGACTGGACCCCGCCCTGCGCCGGCGAGTCGTCCGGGGTGCCATTGGGAGCGTCCGCGGAGAGTTGCGGGCCGTGACCTCTCGCCACATCGAGGACGTGCTGGAGCTTATCTCCCCCGGCAAGAGCGGCCGCCGATTATGCCTACCTGGACTCGATTGTGGGCGTTCCTTCGGCGCCATCTGGTTCAAACCCGCCGCGCCTAGCGATTCGGAAGCAAAGAGCTATAATAGTTATGAGTATGCCCTGACCGTGCCTGGAGAGCTCCGAATCCCCGAAGCCGGCGGAGCCATCCGGGCGGTGGAGACGAATGCCTCGTCCCTTCCGCCGGCAGCGGGGGAAACGGTCAAGATCGCGCTCGAGGAGGTTTGCGGGCAGCTGGACCGGATAGAAACGCTAAACGTGCGAAGTCCGTTGCCGGGGGATCGGTTCCGGCCCCTCGGGGCACCAGGCTCCAAGTCGGTAGCGCGCTATCTCATGGAGCGCCGGGTGGACCGGGATCGGCGGCGGCTCATCCCGCTGGTCGTTCGGGGGGAACGGCGTTCCGAACAGGAGATTTTGTGGGTAGTCGGGCATGGAGTTTCCGAGGCATCTCGAGTGGATCGAGATGCTCGCCGGGTGCTCCAATTGAGTTGGTCGACGGTATGACTGACATGGTCAAACCCGCTGTCCTCTTTAGCGAGGAGGAGATCCGGCGGCGCATTTTGGACATGGGTCGCCGCATCACTGCCGACTACAACGGCTCGGACCTTGCCATGGTGGGAATACTGAAGGGCACCATCGTCTTCATGGCGGACCTCATTCGGGCCATCGAGCAACCCCTTACTTGCGATTTTCTCAAAGTGGGCCGGACCAAGGATCGGCGGATCGACATCGCGTTCAGCCCGGAGACAGACTTTCGTGCCCGAGAGGTCTTGTTGCTCCAAGACGTAGTCGATACCGGCGTCACGATGAGTTTCATCGTGGGACACATCCAAGAAGACTGGCAACCGCGTTCGCTGAAAGTCGCCGCACTCATCGATCGGGAAGATCAACGCAAGGTCGACTGTGCCGTCGACTATGCATGTTTCAAAGTCGTAGAGGACGGCTTCGTAGTCGGATACGGCCTGGACAGCGAGGAGCAGTATCGGGGACTTCCTTACCTCGGAAGGCTCGACAGAAAGAAGGCCGAATAAAGACAGCGGAAGCTGTTCTGGCCAAATCAAACAAATAGAAGACCTAGAATCTCGGAGGCAAACGTTGAACTCGACCATGAAGAACTTGATGTTCTGGATGGTGGCTGCTTTGCTCATTATGCTCTTCTGGAGCGTATCGTCCCGCATCCAGCAGAAGGAGAAACAGCTCACCTTCAGCGATTTCATGGAGTACGTGGAGCGGGGGAGCGTTGCCGAGGTGACGATCACCGGAAGCTCGGCGGGGAGCCAGATCATAGGAACATTGAACAACGGCGACCCCATCCGAACCTTCGCTCCCCCGCAGTACGAGTCTCTCGTCGACAAGCTACTGTCGCAAAGCGTCGAGGTAAGCGCGCGAGATGCGAATGGATCTTCCGTCTGGGCGCACCTCATCAACTGGACACCCATCATCATCATGATCGCCTTCTTGGTCTTCTTCATGCGACAGATGCAAGGCTCGGGTAACCGCGCGCTGTCGTTCGGAAAGAGCAAGGCGAAGCTCAGCGGCACCCAACAGAAAAAAATCACGTTCAAAGACGTGGCGGGAGTCGACGAGGCAAAGGGCGAGCTTGAGGAAATCATCGACTTTCTGAGAGAACCACAGAAATTCCAAAAGCTGGGAGGACGAATCCCCAAGGGCGTCCTGCTTATGGGCCCGCCGGGGACCGGGAAGACGCTGCTGGCGCGCGCCATCTCGGGGGAGGCCAATGTACCGTTCTTCTCTATTAGTGGGTCCGACTTCGTCGAAATGTTTGTTGGAGTTGGTGCCAGTCGTGTGCGCGACCTCTTCGAGCAAGGGAAGAAGAACGCTCCCTGCATCGTCTTCATCGATGAGATCGACGCGGTGGGACGTCACCGCGGCGCTGGCTTGGGCGGCGGACACGATGAGCGCGAACAGACTCTGAACCAGTTGCTCGTGGAGATGGACGGCTTCGAGTCTAACGAAGGCGTCATCTTGATCGCGGCCACCAACCGGCCGGACGTACTGGATCCGGCGCTACTTAGGCCCGGCCGTTTCGACCGCAGGGTGGTGGTCTCGCTTCCCGATGTCAAGGGGCGGGAAGGAATTTTGAAAGTGCACACCACCCGGATTCCACTGGGTTCCGATGTCGACCTGAGCATACTCGCCAGAGGAACGCCTGGTTTTTCGGGCGCCGATCTGGCGAACCTGGTGAACGAAGCTGCCCTGACCGCGGCCCGCTACGGGATGAAGGCCGTTGGCATGCGGGACTTCGAAGACTCCAAGGACAAGGTGCTCATGGGTGCCGAACGGCGGTCCATGATCATGAGCGAGGAGGAAAAGAAGACCACCGCCTACCACGAAGCGGGCCACGCGTTGGTGGCGTCGCTTCTCCCCGAGGCCGACCCCATTCACAAAGTTACGATCATCCCGCGCGGCATGGCCCTCGGAGTCACGCAGCTTCTCCCCGAGTCCGAGCGCTATAGTCATAGCAAGGCATACGTAGAAGCGATGATCGCGGTCAAAATGGGAGGCCGCATTGCCGAAGAGCTCTTCCTAAACCAGATCACCAGCGGGGCTCACGACGATCTCGAAAAAGCCACCGAGTTGGCTCGCAAAATGGTCTGTGAGTGGGGCATGAGTGACAAGCTCGGGCCGATGACCTTTGGACGGAAAGAGGAGCAAGTTTTCCTCGGGCGCGACATCGTCCAACAACAGGACTATAGCAGCGACACCGCCATCAAGATCGACGGAGAAGTGAAAGCCATCGCCGAGCGAAACTATCAGCGGGCCAAGGATCTTCTAACCACCAATCGCGCTCTGTTGCAGCGCGTGGCGGAGACACTGCTGGAGCGTGAGGTTCTGGACGCAGAGGAAGTGAAGATGGTGCTCGAGGGGATTCCCCTCAAGGAGAGGGTGCCCGCACCCACGCTCGCCGCTCCCGAGAAGAAGCCCGAAACCCAGGGCGAGAAGAAGGCCCCGCTCACACCGCCCATCCTGCCCGCGCCAAAGAGCATTCCGCAGAGCTAGGGCACTAGGGCTGGCGGTGGTCTTGGCTCTTTTTGTTCGAACGAGTCGACTTTGACGGCCCCTCTCGCCCCGCGGTCCATCCACACATTTCGGGCGCGAGGACGGACGCTCTCGATGGGCCGTCGGACCCGCGTCATGGGTGTCATCAACGTGACCCCGGACTCTTTCTCCGACGGTGGCCTCTTCTTGGACGCCGACAAGGCCATTGCCTGCGGCCTGGAAATGGCCCGGTGTGGAGCCGACTTCATCGACGTCGGCGGGGAATCCACGCGGCCTGGAGCTTCGCCGGTCTCGGCAGAAGAGGAGCTTGAACGGGTTGCTCCGGTGATCACCGCGTTACGGCGGCAAACGGACGTCCTACTCTCCGCCGACACCGCGAAAGCCGCGGTGGCGAAATGGGCGCTCGAGCAAGGGGTCGAAATCATCAACGACATCTCTGGACTGACCAGCGACCCGACGATAGCGAAAATGACCGCGCGGGCCAACGCCGGGTTGATCTTGATGCACATGAAGGGTACGCCCCGGACGATGCAGAAAGACCCAACCTATGAGGACGTCGCTTCCGAGGTGCGTGATTTCCTCGCCGAGGCGTCGAGCCGAGCGGAAGCCGCGGGGGTGGCACCGGATTCGATACTGGTCGATCCCGGGATCGGTTTCGGCAAGTCGGCGGAGCACAACCTCCAACTGATAAATCGCCTGGGATCGTTGTCGGCCCTCGGCAAACCGATCTTAATTGGCACGTCTCGCAAGAGCTTCATCGGCCGCCTTCTAGGCGTCCCGGTAGAAGAGAGGATTCAGGGGACCTCGGCTTCCGTTGCCGCATCCATACTCCGCGGCGCGCACGTCGTGCGCGTCCACGACGTGCCGGAAATGATTCAGGTCGCCAGGTTAGCCGACGCTATCTTGAACGAGACGGGAGCGACATCAGGGTGAACGAGCTGGCAAGTTACATTAAGTCGTTCATCCGGGTGACAGAGTTCTCCTGGGTCGATGCCATCGACATCGCTCTCGTCAGCTTCCTCATCTACAAGCTGTTGCAGCTCATCCGTGGCAGCCGCGCCTTCCAGATGGTGGTGGGCACTCTCATCGTTGTGACGTTGTTCTTCGTCTCCCGCTGGGCGAGGCTCGAGACTGTCAATTGGTTGCTGCGCAATAGTCTGGCCTACATCGGATTCGCCATCATCGTGCTCTACCAGGCCGAGCTCCGTAAGGTGCTCGCGCACCTGGGCAAAGCCCCGCTGTTCCGCCTTCTGGGCCAACAGCATACGAGCGAAACTATCGACGAAGTGGTGCTCGCCTTCACCACATTGGCAAGACGCAAGACCGGTGCGATCATAGTCGTCGAGCGAGACATCGGCCTCAGGAGTTACATAGAGGGCGGCATCATTCTCGACGCGATACTCACCTACGATCTGCTACTCTCCATTTTCAATCCCAAGACGCCGCTACACGACGGCGCCGCGATCGTACAAAGTAATCGGGTCGCCGCCGCCGCGTGCTTCCTGCCGCTTTCCATCAACCCGCAACTATCGAAGGAGCTCGGAACCCGCCACCGCGCGGCGATCGGGATCACCGAGGATACCGACGCGGTTGCCATCGTCGTCTCGGAAGAAACGGGTACGGTCAGCTACGTGGAAGATGGAAACATTTTGCGCGGTGTGGACGGGGAGACTCTGCGTGCAAAGCTCATTCGGGCGCTCGGGACGAGTCGAGCCAAGCAGTCCCAAGACGTCAAGGCGAAGGTCCGCGAAGGGTCGGCGGTATGAGGTCGTGGATCTTCGAAAACTCGGGGCTCAAAGTGATCTCTCTCCTCTTGGGGGTCTCCCTCTGGTACATCGTGGCCGGCGAGCGAAGCACCGAGATCGTGTTTTCGATTCCACTCGAGTTTCAAAACGTCCCGGAAGGACTCGAAGTGATCGAGGAGTCCGCTCAGCAAGTCGACGTACGACTACGTGGCTCGTCCGAGTTCTTGAGAGGACTCTCGCCTCAGGAGATTCAGGCGGCGGTGGACCTGACGGCCGCCCTCCCTGGAGACAGTACCGTTTACTTGACGCCGGGTCAGGTGGACACGCCCTACGGCGTTCGAGTAATGAGAGTGACCCCTGCTTCCGTCAACTTGACGGTCGAGCCGGTATCGCAGCGAAGGGTACGGGCAGTCCCAAGAGTTGTTGGGGAGCCGGCCACCGGTTTCGTATTGGCCAGCATCGATCTCGAGCCACCCGAAATTTTGGTCAGCGGACCCATCTCACGGCTTGCGAACCTGGAACAAGTCGCCACCGAGCCCATCTCTGCTGAAGGACTCCGCGAGACCTACTCGCAGTCGCTCAAGGTGCTCATCGACGACCCGTTCGTAAGACTGACCGATGGGAATACCGTGGAGGTGACGCTCGAAGTCCAGGAAGAGAGAATCCAGCGGGAGCTGAGCCCGGTGCCGGTTAGCGAGAGCCCTTCCTCCGCGAAGGTCACGCTGACCCCCGCCTCGCTGAAGATCGTGGTAGCCGGTCCTCGAAGTGTCGTGGAGAAGCTTCGCGTCGAACATCTCCAGGCACGGGTGAATGTGGACGGCCTGGATCCGGGAGACCACCGACTCGCTCCCCAGATCGAAGTGCGCCTCCCGGACGGCGCCGACGTCGAGATCGTTAGCGTCGTTCCCGAAGAAGTTGGAGCCCGCTTGTCCAAGCCGGGGAGCGAATGAAGAATCTCTTCGGCACCGACGGTATTCGAGGCAAAGCGGGGGTTCCGCCGCTCGATGCCACGACGGTTTACCGCGTTGGCCGCGCCTTAGCTCGAAACCTGGGCTCGAACGGTCCCCGCCTGCTCATCGGGCGCGACACACGGAGCTCGGGAAGTACGCTCGGGTCCTGGCTCGCGGCAGGTATCTCTGCGGGCGGCGGCGAGGCGGTCTCAGCCGGTGTCATCTCGACACCGGGGGTAGCACACCTCACCAGACGCTTCGATTTTGCGGCAGGAGTGGTCATTTCCGCTTCGCACAATCCCTTCCCCGACAATGGTGTGAAGCTCTTCTCAACCGACGGGAAGAAGGTGAGCGAAGACCTGGAGACCACCATCTCGAAGGAGGTCGCCGCGGACATCTCGGACGAAGAGGTTGTCGAACGCCCCCTTCCCGCTCCCGACCCAACGCTTCAAGACGAGTACCTAAGGCACCTGAAGTCCAGTATTCCTCCGGAAACGGATTTTTCGCCGCTCAAAATCGGTCTCGACTGCGCCAACGGAGCGACCTATCGGGTCGGACCCCGTCTTCTCGAGGAGCTCGACATCGACTTCGAGCCCATGGGCGTCACCCCCGATGGACGGAACATCAACGACGCCAGCGGCTCGACGCACCCGGAACAGCTCGCACGCCGCGTGGTGGAATCCCGCTGCGACCTCGGCGCCGCCTTGGACGGCGACGGGGATCGGCTGCTACTGGTCGACGGCGACGGCCAGTTGATCAACGGGGATGCGATTCTTCTTATGTGCGCTCGGCACATGAAAGCCGAGCAAAGACTCCCCGGTCCTGGTATCGTAGCAACGGTCATGAGCAACCTAGCTTTGGAACAAGCCTTGGAATCGGAAGAGATCGGCCTTTTTCGGACGAAGGTGGGCGACAAGTACGTCGCCGAGGAGATGGAAAGACGCGGGCTGGCGCTCGGTGGCGAGCAGTCCGGCCACATCATTTTTTCGGACTTCTCGCCCACCGGGGACGGCTTGCTCACACTCCTCCAGGTTTTGCGGGTCGTCGCCACTTTGGCGAAGCCGTTGAAAGAGCTTGCGTACCTCCGGCAGTTCCCACAAGTTCTCGTCAATGTTCCGGTCAAAGAAAAGCGTGACGTCCAGCAGGTGCCGGAAATCGCACACGCGATGGAAGAGGCTGAACGTCAGATGGCGGGGCGTGGCCGGCTCTTGGTGCGTTTTTCGGGAACCGAGCCCTTACTTCGCATCATGATGGAGGGGCCTGACGAAGGAGAAATTCGGGCACTTTCCGCATCTATTGCGGAAGCCACCCGCCGCAGCCTGGCAGAATGATGAAAGAACTTGGTGTCACCCTAAACGCCGTCGCTTTTCTGCGCGAGTCGCGCAAGGCCAAAGATCCCGACCCCGTCATGGCGGCGTTTCTCGCCGAGCAAGCCGGGGCAGATGCCATCAACGCACATTTGCGCGGCGACCGCCGACACATCCAGGAGCGCGATGTCACGCTGCTCCGCGAGACCGTAAAAACGGAGCTCAATCTGTTGGCCGCTCCCAGCCAAGAGTTGACCCGTGTTGCCCTCACCGTTAAGCCTGACCGCGTGACATTCGTCCCCGAGCGAATCGAGGAGGCCGGTGGTCCCCTGGGAGTCGACGTCATTCTCAACAGCTCCCAGCTGCGTCAACTCACGAGGATGCTTCGGGAAGGCTCGATCCGATGCAGCGTTTTCATCGAGCCCGACCCAGACCAGATTCGAGAAGCTCATCGCATCGATGCCGATGGCGTAGAGCTTTCGACCGAAACCCTCGTTGGCGCGCAGGGCGACGATACGGTGGCCCAGCAACTGCAGCGGATTGCCGACGGAGCTCGACTAGCGGAGAAGTTCGGTATGGAAGTCTCCGTGGGTCACGGCCTTTCCCTGCGCAGCATACCCCCGCTCCTCGGCCTTCAAGGGTTGAAACGTATCAACGTGGGCTATCACCTCGTGGCGCGCTCTCTTGTGATCGGCTTCGAGAATGCGGTGCGCGAAATGGCGCATCTCGTCAAGCAGCCGATCCCGCCACGTCGTTGACCCCCGTTGACGAAGACCGCCTTGGTCTGGTATTTTCAATAGTTTAGAGCGATTCAACGTTAACCTTATGAACCCATCCCACGACCGCCACTTCTCGGTCATTGGCCGCGACACTCCACAAGAGGCGTTTCTCCCCTTTGCCAATACGGAGGTTTCCTGACGTGGCGACCAAGAAGGCAATGACCGACCGGCGCCCCGACGGGCCTGACGGGAAAGTCGGGAAAGTCGGGAAAGACAGAAAAGCCGAGAGCGATTCCGGGCCCGCCAAGTCGACCCTGCGTGAATACTTCGAGTCCATATGCGTCGCCGTCATCCTGGCGCTTTTCATTCGCACCTTCGTGGTCCAGGCGTTCAAGATCCCTACCGGCTCGATGGAACACAACCTCCTGATCGGTGACCATCTTCTCGTCAACAAGATGCTCTACTCGCCCGTGGTGGCTCCGATGGAGAAAGAGATCTTTCCGATCCGAGACATTCGCAGGGGAGACGTCGTGGTGTTCAAGTTCCCCATGGAGCCGGAAAGAGATTTCATCAAGCGGGTTATCGGACTTCCGGGCGATGCCATCCGCATCGAGAAGAAGAGGGTCCACATAAACGGGGAACCACTAGAAGAAGATTACGCGTTCTTCGCCGAGCCTCCCGGGAACGGCGATAAAGAAGTATTTTACGACTTCCGCCGCGACAACATGCCGGAGTTGGTGGTGCCCGAGGGCCAATACTTCGTGATGGGCGATAACCGGGACAACAGCCACGACAGTCGCTTCTGGGGAACGCTCCCTCGTGAGCTGGTCAAAGGGCGAGCACTTATCGTATATTGGTCTTATAAAGCACCCAGGGAGGCCTATTTGGCGACGGGTCTGATGGAACGACTCAAGGAGTTGGGCTCGGTCGCGATCCATTTCTTCGGCAACACCAGATGGGACCGGTTCTTCCATCTGGTCCGGTAGAGGTCTTTGGTAGGAGGTGTCATGAAGAGGCTGGCTAGCGTAAAGGGGGAGGCCCGTCTCGGGTCGATCCTGACTCTGGTGGTAATTGTCTTCGCCGTCTACGTTGGCGTCCAGTTCGTACCGGTGCTCTTCGCTCAGTACGAGTTCAAGGACGCGGTGGTCGAAGCAGCGAAGTTCTCCGCGAGAAAGACCCCCGAAACTGTCCGAAACGGTTTGGTCGAAGAGGCCGCAGCGCTAAGGCTACCGGTCACCCAACAACAGATCCATGTCCAGCGCAAGCCGACCTTCACACGAATAGAGGTTAACTACCAGCTGAGTGTGGAGTGGCTGCCGGGCAAAGTGTACACCTGGGATGTGAACGAAGTCGCGGAGAGCGTCTTGTTTTAGTGCCCACTTTACAACTTTGCCAGCCGGTCCTGCGCCTGGGCCGCGCTCAACCCTCGCACCCAAACCGTTTTCCGCCGGGAGCTCAAACCGGAGACGATCTCCACATCCTTTTTTCCGACACCGAGAGAACGGGCAAGGAGCTTGACGAGATCTTGATTCGCCTTTCCTTTTGCCGGAGGTGAAGTGAGGCGCACGCGGATCTCTTCTTGATCGCCATAGAGCAATTCCTCGCGGCCGCTGCGAGGGGTGACGCGAACCCGGATGAGAACACCTTCACGCGCGTCCGAGAACGCGGCCATGACGTCTCCGGTGTCTCGTTAGGACGACTCGGCCTTTTGTTGGTCGGTGCCACGTCGCCTGAGAAAAGACAGCTTATCCTGCTCGATCTCGCTTTCCTCCATCAGCTTGATCAGATTGCGTAGGTTGGCAATGGTCGCCAAGATCGAATTCTGCACCTGTCGCTTCTGGATCCGGAGCTCGAGGATATCTTTTTCGATATCGTGGGCCTTCATCTGAGCGGCTTCTATCAGGCGATCGGCTGCCAACTCCGCCTCCCGCAGAAGCATTTGCGACTGCTTCTTCGCATTTTCTTTCAGCTCCTCCGAGGTCCGTTGGGCTGCGACCAGCGTGTTCTTCAATATTTGCTCGCGCTCGTGATGCTCGGCGAGCAGGGCGGACAACCTCCTCGTTTCTTCCGCCGTGTTTTCGTTCTCCGCGCGGAGCTGTTCCATCTCTTCGGCGACCATATTTAGGAACGTCTTGACTTCATCGGCGTCGGCTCCACGAAAACGCGTTTGAAAGCTATGCCTCTGGATGTCCAACGGCGTCAGCTTCATATTCCATCCTCCCGGGCTCTAGCGGCCCCCTGCGAACGTCGGCCCGTCGCCTAGCATTGAGCCTCTCACCGGTCTCCTGCCAAATAGGGCCGTCCCCACTCGCACGAGTGTCGCACCTTCCTCCACCCCGACCTCATAGTCGTGGCTCATTCCCATTGACAGCTCCTTGAAGGCCCCGCCCACCAAACCCTTGGCGCAAGCTTCGTCGCGGAGCTCTCGCAATTGCCTAAAATAAGGCCGTGTATCTTCTGGATCCTCCAGATAAGGCGGTAGCACCATCAACCCTTCTAACCGAAGGTTTTCGAGCTCGGCCATTTGTTCGAGATCCTCGAAAAGCCGTGCGACAGGAAGGCCGACCTTGCTGTCCTCGCCTGCCAATTGAACCTGGATCAGCGCCCGCTGTATCTGGTTCTGCTCCTTGCACAAACGGTCCACGCGTCGAGCCAACTCTAGCGAGCTGATCGAATGAATGAGATCAAATACTTGAATCGCCTTTTTTGCCTTGTTGCCTTGTAGACGACCCACGAGGTGCCACTGCAAGTCAGGTCCGACAACAAGCTTTTGCTTGCCCTCTGCCTCCTGGACGCGATTCTCGCCGATATCGATCGCTCCGGCCGCGACCGCTTCTCGGACCTCTTCGACCGACCGGAACTTCGCTACCGCGACGAGTCGAACGGATTCTGGTTCACGCCCCGAACGCGACGCCGCCACAACGATTCTCTGACGGACGGCTGCAATGCGGCTGGCCAGCTCCGTTGGCATCAGCTGAAAAACGCTCAATTCGTCTTGAGATAACCCAGGAGTCCTGTTGCGGTGGCCGCCTGCGGACCATCCGGTTCCAGCTCGAGGTACTTTTCCAGTTGAGCGATCGCTTCCTCGCTTTTGCCCTGATTGACGTAAACCATCCCCAATTGATAATGGCCTAGCGCGTGGGCGTCGTCGAGCTCGACGACCCTCTGGAACGCCCTCTCCGCGGCGGGGATATCTACTGCGTTCATCGCCACCGCTCCAATGTCGAATACAATCGAAACATCGTCCGGCTGAAGCTTCTCCGCTTCTTGGAGCATCGCCATGGCTTCGGGCCACTGCTGATTCGCGGTGTGAATCGCGGCGAGTGCCAGATAAGGTTCGACCGCTGATGTCTGGAGCTCGATCGCCTTCTTGTAGAAGGTCACGGCTTGATCGATCTGCCCGAGGTTTTCGTGCGCAACCCCCAGGTTGTAGAGCGCCTCCGGCTGATCCGGATCGATCTCCAGTACTTTTTCGAATGCAGCGATGGCACCGGCAAAGTCCTCCGCGCTCATCGCCGCCACACCGTCCTTGAAGACTGAGGCGATCGCCTGGTTCAGCTTCCGCTGCTCGAGATCGGAACGCGCCCCTTCGGACAAGGTTGGCAGAACCACCTTCCCCAGCCGTGTCGGGGGTCCTCCCAAGACCTTGACTTCATATTGGTACGACTGGTGCCCGCTCTTAGTGAAGCTGAGCTGGTAACGCCCGGTGGGTAAGCCGGCCCGAATGAAGTCGCCATCTTCTTCGGATTTTGCCGTGTGCTCGCGGTTCACTCCTCCTAAGAATTTGAAGAGGATCTCGACCCCATCCACTGGCTGCTCGTTCTCGTCGACGATCTGCCCGCGAATCGATCCGGTCTGGGCATAGACTTCCGCCCCGAGTAGGATGGCCATCGATAACAACACGAGAAGGCGCGACAACGGTTTCCCAGACGCCATCATCATTTTCCTCTGTAGTCCGAAACTCGATTATACGTCTCAGTCGTGAGGAACGCATCTGCCTCCGGGCCAGGCGACCCGTGGGAGCTACGGCGGACAGGTCCGCCCATTACCCCTGCTCCCGCTCGTACGAGGCGCTATAGGTGGGCGCCTCCCAAACTCTGATGCGTCTGACCTCGAGGCCCTGCGGCGCCAATCTTTCCTCCAACTTCTCGTAGAACCAACGCGCCATGTTCTCGGTAGTGGGATTCATGTCATCGAACGGAGCCAATTCGTTCAAATGTCGATGGTCGTACGGGGCGAGGACCTCCTTCAATTCCCGCTCCAGCTCCAGGAAATCCAGGCTGAGCCCTAGTTTGTCCAACTCTCGCGCCGCGACGCAAGCTTCGACCCTGAAGTTGTGCCCATGAAGAGGCTCAATGGGTCCTTTGTAGCCGCGGAGTTGGTGAGACGCGGAAAACATGGTTTCCACAGTGACCTGGTAGCAAGCTGTACCCAATGTCTACTCCCTTAGTGCGGGGCCGAAGAACCCGATGACTTCCTCTCGGCGGTGGGTCAACGGAAAAGGAGGAAGACTTGCCAAAAAACGTTGGCCGTAGCCCATTCTCAGCAAACGGCTGTCGAGAACTGCCAGCACTCCGCGATCACTGCGAGAGCGGATCAGTCGACCCAGCCCTTGCTTGAGCCCCAGAATAGCCATCGGCACTTGATAGTCGTCGAAGCCGCTCCCCCCTCGTTCCTCCACCCAATCGATACGCGCCGACACCAATGGGTCGGCAGGCACCGCGAAAGGAAGTTTGTCGATGATCACACAAGATAGCTGCTCGCCGACCACATCGACTCCTTCCCAAAAACTGGAAGTGGCGAGGAGGACCGCGCCGGGCGTGGCTCGAAATCGATCCAAGAGCTCGCCTCGCGACGCCTCTCCTTGTACCAGGAGCGGATAGTCGATGCGATCCCGAAGCAGCCTTTCGACTCCGTGGAGGTTCGCGAAGCTCGTGAAAAGTACGAACGCCCTACCGCGGCTCGCCTTCGTCAAAGCGAGCACCTCCTCTGCCACTCGGTCCAGAAATGCGGGGTCTCGCGGGGCCGGCATCCCGTTAGGGATGTAGAGAATGGTTTGCCGAGAGAAATCGAATGGGGAGCGTAGTACTTTTTGCTCCCGCGGCTGGCTTCCCAATCGCTCCCGCGTATAGTCGAGAGAGCCGTCGATGGACAGGGTCGCCGAAGTCATTACCACGCTCCGCTTCCGCTCGAGGAGTGATTTGCTCACCAGCTCACTGACGTTGATGGGCGAAGTTCGGAGAACCACTGATCGCTCGCGTACCTCACACCACGAAACCGATTCCGGATCCGAGCCGACCAGAATCCGTTCCAAGTCAAACAAGATATCCGCCGATCGCTTCGCGAGACCCACCGTAGTCTCATCCGGCTCGGGAATACCCTTGAGGTCGGCAGCCAAGCGCTGGACATGACCTCGAAGCGCCTCGTAGGCCCGGGATTGTCGAGGAGATTCTGAATCGCCACCGATCCGATAGCGGTCCTTCGAGAGTCGGTAACCATCGAAGAACTCTTGCGCAACCCCGCGCATGATGCGAATGTGCTCCAAGGGTCGACGTTGGCGAGGCGAGCGGGCTTCCCAGGACGATTTTACTTCGCGCGCGAGCTCCTCGACGCGAAAGCTACTGACTGTGGCACCGAAATATTGTGTGGCTACATCTTCAACTTGATGCGCCTCGTCTAGCACTAGGAAATCGTAGTCTGGCAACACTTCGCCGTACGAGCCCTCCCGGACGATGAGATCCGCGAAAAGAAGGTGGTGGTTAACAATGATGATTTCGCTCTCCGATGCCCGCTGCCGAAGACGCGTGACGTAACATTTGTCGAAGTCACGACATTCCTTTCCTATGCAGTTCTCGCTCTTCGCGGAGAGCCGACCCCAGAACTCGACGTTTTCCGGAAATCCGGGAATCTCAGCGCGGTCGCCAGTCTTCGTCATCGGAACCCAGCGGGCCAGCGTATCGAAGTGTTCGGCTTCTTCGAACATTCGAAAGCTGGGCTGCGCCGCGAACTGATCGTAGCGACTGAGACAAAGGTAGTTGGCTCGCCCCTTCATGAGGCACGCCTTGAACGGAACCCCCAGGGCCTTCCTGAGAAGTGGCAGGTCTTTGTAGTACAGCTGCTCCTGGAGGTTTTTGGTTCCGGTGGAAATGACGACTCTTTGCCCGGAGAGCACCGCGGGGATCAAGTAGGCGAGGGTTTTTCCGGTGCCGGTCCCCGCCTCCACCATGACCTCGCCACCCTCGCGGAAAGCGTCGGCCACCGCGACGGCCATTTCTACTTGCGGCAGGCGGTGCTCGAACCCCGGGAGCTCGGCGGCTAAAGGCCCGTCGGGCCCCAGGAGTTGCTCGATCTCTTCTGGCTGGAGTCTGCTGAGACCACGAGGAGCCGACGGCACCTCGGCATCGATTTCGATGTCCTTGATATCTTTGATGTCAGGGATGTCGGGCTCTCTTCCGTTGGGCATTCTAGGTCGCGGCCTGACTGGCTCGCGTTAGGCTCTCGCTATGCCGGCGCGGGTAGAGTGGAAAGCCCGCGGTCAGGTCCTTGACTTTTTGGGCGATACCCTCGAGAACAGACTCATTCTCCCGCTCTCGGATAGCCTCGGCGATCCATTTTCCGATGACCTTCATTTCTTCGTCCTTCATCCCCCGAGTCGTAATGGCAGGAGTTCCGATCCGAACGCCACTCGCTACCATTGGAGGTCGGGTGTCGAAGGGAATCGCGTTTTTGTTGACAGTCATTTCCGCCTTGCCGAGAGCTTCCTCCGCTTCCTTTCCGGTGACGCCCATGGCGCCGACGTCCAACAAGATTAGGTGATTGTCCGTACCACCAGACACTAGACGGAAGCCCTCACCGAGCAAAGTCTCCGCTAGGACGCGGGCGTTGTCGACGACCTGCCGTGCATAGGATTTGAACGCCGGACTCATGGCTTCTTTGAAACAGATGGCCTTGCCGGCTACGACGTGCTCCAAGGGACCGCCTTGAATACCCGGGAACATTATCCGGTTCAGATCCTTCGCAAACTTCTCCTTCGAGAGGACGAAGCCCGAGCGGGGACCGCGGAGCGTCTTATGGGTTGTCGAAGTGACGAAGTCGGAATGCTCGACCGGGCTCGGATGCGCCCCACCGGCAACGAGACCGCTGATGTGGGCCATGTCCGTCACCATCACCGCCCCGACCTCGTCGGCTATGTTACGAATCCGCTCGAAGTCGATGAACCGCGGATAGGCGCTGGCACCGACCATGATCATCTTCGGGTTGTTGTCTCTTGCCAAACGCTCCATTTCTTCGTAGTCGAGCGTTTCGTCTTCCTGGCGCACGCCGTAGGGCACCACCTTGTAGAACCGACCGGAGAAATTGAGCGGATGGCCATGCGACAGGTGACCTCCATGGGCGAGGTTCATCCCCATGAACGTGTCGCCCGTGTCGAGAACCGCGAGATAAACCGCCATATTGGCCTGAGTCCCGCTGTGCGGTTGCACGTTGGCATGCTCGGCGCCGAAGAGCTCTTTCGCGCGCTCGATGGCCAACCGCTCCACGACGTCTACGAACTCGCAACCTCCGTAATAACGACGGCCGGGATACCCCTCTGCATACTTGTTGGTGAGTACCGAACCAGTGGCTTCCAAAATCGCTTCGCTCGTGAAGTTCTCGGAAGCAATGAGCTCCAGTCCTTCCGTCTGCCGACCTATCTCTTGATCGATAGCCTGGGCGACCTCTGGATCCACTTCGAAGAGCGGGCGTTCTATCTCAAGACTCATGACGGCTCCTCTGGAAGAACGTGATGGCTTTGGATTTCTGCTCGCCTCATCCTATAATACGCGGCCTGTTCCAGCAAAAGCACTAACCTTCCGTGGAAAACACAGTGACGCGGGTCCAAGTCAGTAAGCGAGGGCGAGCGCGGATTCTCGCGGGTCATCTCTGGATCTTTCAGTCCGATGTGCAAAAACTAGAGGGAGCCGCTTCCGGGGACGTGGTCGAAGTGAGGGGGCCGCGAGAGGACTTTCTGGGTCGAGCCTTCTTCAGCGAGTCATCGCAGATCGCCCTTCGAATCATCACCACCCAGCAGGAACCGGTCGACGAAGACTTTTGGAAGCGAAGACTCGCGGCGGCCTTGGCTTTGCGGCGCGGACTCGCACCGTCCACCACTGCTTACCGATGGGTACATGGTGAAGCCGATGGGATTCCTTCGCTCGTGGTCGACCGATATGGCGAGACTCTGGCCGTCCAAACTCTATCGGCGGGAACGGATCGACTGAAGTCAACCTTCGTCCGGCTTTGGATCGAGCTGGTGCAACCGTCCGGCATCATCGAGAGGAACGACCAGAAGGTGCGGGCGCTCGAGGGACTCCCGCTCGCGAAGGGGACGCTTTACGGAGAAGTTCCCTCTGAAATCGTGGTCCAGGAAGAGGGGATTCGCCTGCGCGCCAACCTCTGGGAAGGCCAGAAAACCGGCCTCTTTCTCGACCATCGGGAGAACCGACAGGCGGCGGCTCGGTGGGCCAAAGGCCTGGCCCTCGACCTCTTCGCATACGACGGTGGATTCTCGCTTCACCTAGCCCGTGTCTGCGAACGGGTGACGGCGGTCGATGCCTCCACCGAAGCGTTGGCGCGCCTCCGGGCGAACGCGGCAATGAATGAGCTCGACAATATCCAAACACGGGAGGGGAACGTCTTCGACCTCCTCCGCGAATTGCAGTCCGACGGACAAACCTTCGACACGATCGTGCTCGACCCCCCGGCATTTGCCAAGAACCGCGCCGCCGTGGCCAAAGCGAGACGAGGGTACAAAGACATTAACTTACGTGCTATGAAGCTCTTACGGCCTGGTGGACACCTCATCACCTCAACGTGCTCGTACCACATATCAGAAATCGATTTCCTGAATATTCTCACTGATGCTGCCGCCGATGTGCGTGCGCACTTGGTCTTGGTCGAGAAAAGAACACAATCCCGCGACCATCCCATCCTTCTCTCCATGCCGGAGACCTACTACCTGAAGTGCGTGATCTTGCGTAAATTGTAGGTTACAATATCCTTGTTTCTCCAAGTCAATTCTAGGAGCTGTTTCTCTTGACCGAGGACCGCGATAACGACCGCGCGCAGGGACCTCCCGAGGCGCCGGAGTCAATTCCATCTCAGCCGGCTCAGCCGGCTGAGCCACGTGAGCCCGCTGAGCCCGCTGAGGCTGTCGAGTCGATCGAGCTCATCGAGGAGCCTGCTGAGCCCGTCGCGCCTGCCTATAACGAAGAACCTGGTCATATCGAGGGGCTCGCTCCTCTAGAGCCTGCAGTACCTGCTAAGCCTGCCGTGCCGGCAGATACTGACCGACCGATTCGGGTTCAACCGCCAGCCATGGCGCCTGCGGCGGACCTCCAGAAGAAGGTGGAGGAAAAGGACGCTCAGATCGCCCAGGTGATGAATGCGTACCGGGGCCTCAAGAAAGATACCGAGAAGCTTCGCGAAAGAGCCGTCAAAGCCGAAAAGCGTCGGTTCGAGCTGTCGAAGAACGATTTCATCGGTCGCTTCGTGGAGGTTCTGGACAACCTGGATCGAGCGATCGACTCCATTGAGAACAACTTCGACTCAGACGCGGTCCTCGAAGGCATCATTTTGGTTCGCTCGCGCCTAGTGCAGCTTCTCCGCGAAGAAGGCTTAGAGAAGATCTTTGTGGGTGGCCAACCCTTCGACCCAACGCACAGCGAGGCGGCCGGTATTGAGCCGGTCGAGGACGATTCTCAGGACAACGTCGTGCTCAAGGAGCTGCAACGCGGATATATGCTGAAGGGAGCCTTGCTGCGTCCCGCCCGTGTTGTGGTGGGTCGCTTCTCGCACACCGATGCTAACTCGTCATCACCTGCGGAATCGACGGCAGAGGCACCAGAAGCGACGTCATCCGAGCCCGCGCCTCCCGAACCGCCACCCGACCCAGAAGAAAAAAACTAGCCAAGATTTTCCCGCCAGTGGCCCAGTAAGTCTGCCAGCGTCTGCTTCAACTCGGTTTCCGGCTGCCATCCCACTTCCGAACGTAGCTTGGTGTTGTCGCCAAGGACAAGCGGAGCATCGGCCGCATGAAAACGAGCCGCGTCCACCTCCACGGTTACTTTCGTGCCCGCTAGGTCGCGAAGCGTCGCGAGAATCTCATCCATCGAGAACGCTTCTCCGCGGCAGATGTTGTAGGGGGTAGCCGGCTGCCCTTGTTCCAAGACTCCTCGGTAACCTCGAACCACATCACGAACATCGCTGAAGTCTCGGCGGGCGGACAAGTTTCCGACTCGAATCGTGGGCTCCCGACGCCCAACTTCTATCTCCGCCACCTGGCGGGCGAAGCTCGAGCAGACATAGGAGGATTCCTGGCCTGGACCGGTATGGTTGAACGAGCGCACCAAGAAAACGGGAAGCTCCTCTGCGAGAAAGAACCGCAGGCCCAGGACCTCTTGAGCCGTTTTGCTCACACCGTACGGCGTGAGCGGACGTTGGGGTTGATCCTCCCCGATGGGTTGCTCTCCCTCAGGAACCAGCCCGTACTGCTGCGCCGACCCCACCAGCAACACCCGGGGGCGCATGCCGGTTTCCAGTGCCGCCTGGAGCACATTGTGGCTGCCGATGATGTTCGTCTCGAGGGCTCGGCGCGCGTTGGCCCAAGAGCCTTCGGGGTTGGAAAAAGCCGCTAAATGATAGATCGCCTCGGGCTTGAAGTCGGAAACGATCCGAGCCAAAGATGTCGTGTCCAGGATATCTGCCTCGTGAACTTCGACCTCCGGTGGACAATCCTTTCCCGATTTGCGGTCGCCCGGTTGACGTATACCGACCACCTTGTCGTCCCGATCGAGTAAGTGGCGAGCGAGGTGGCCGCCGGCGAAACCAGCCACCCCCGTAACGAGGGCTTTCATCTTCTATCGGAGGGTTGCTCGCCAATACTCCAGCATATCGGCCAGGGTCTTCTCGTAGGGTATCTCTGGCACCCATCCGGTGGCTTTCTTGAACTTGGAGTAATCCCCCAGCAAGACCGGCACATCGGATGGGCGGAGTCGCTCCGGGTCGGTTTCCACTTTCACCTTCACCCCGGATTGTTCGACGAGTCGGTCTAACACCTCTTGGATGGAATAGGCTTTTCCGCTACAGAGGTTGTAGACCTCCCCCGCCTCGCAGCGCTCGGTCGCGAGCCAATAGCCACGAACGATGTCCCGCACGTCGGTAAAGTCTCTACGCGCTTCTAGATTCCCGACATGAAGCACCGGGGGCTTTTTTCCCTTTTCCACTTCGATTAGCTGCTTCGCAAAGTTCGAAGAAACGAACACCTCTCCTCTTCGCGGACCGTCATGGTTGAAACCCCGAGTCCGCACCACCTTCAAGCCAAAGCTCATGTGGTACTGGTATCCCAAGTAGTCCTGCGCGATCTTACTCACCGCGTAGGGCGATAGAGGGCGAAGCGGATTCGTCTCCGTAATGGGAAGCTCGTCCTCATGGACCAATCCATACTCCTCACTGGAACAGGCAATTTGAATCCAGGGCTCGATTTCTAGTTCTCGTATCGCCTCGAAGATGTTCAGCTGACCCAAGACGTTCGTGGTGAGCGACTCCGCGGGGGCGTTCCATGAGGCCGGCACGTAGCTTTGCGCAGCTAAATGGAAGATCTTGTCGGGACGTACGCGACCGAGTAGCGCCTTCACCGAAGTGGCGTCACGAAGATCGCATTCGATCAGTTGGATGCGTTCCTGGATGTCCTGGATGTTCTCGGTACGACTCCTCCATCTCATAATCCCGTAGACTTCGGTGTCCGGATGATGGGCGAGGATGTACTCAGCCAGATGACTTCCGGCGAATCCAGTGATACCGGTTATGAGAGCTCGCAAAGTTCCTCCTATGATCCGTTACTTGAGCTATTAGGGAGAACAAGTATCTAGGGCGCGGCTTTACTTTCGGCCCTCACCGTAGTGTTTTTCGTAGAACTGCCGGTATTCCTGACTTCCGGACTTAATGTCCTTCCACCACGCCTCGTGCGACCGGTACCACTCTACCGTGGAGGCCAGCCCCTCGTCGAAGTCGACACCCGGCCTCCAGCCCAGTCCGCGAAGCCGGGTCGTATCTAGGCTATAGCGACGGTCGTGCCCCGGCCGGTCGGCCACCTTTTTGATCAGGCTCTTGGGCTTCCCCACTAATGCCAAGATTCGCTCGGTAAGCTCGAGGTTACCGAGCTCGGTTCCGCCCCCGATATTGTAAGTCGTGCCCGGTTGCCCTTTCTCGATAACGAGATCCAAAGCGCGACAATGATCGTCCACGTGGAGCCAGTCGCGAACCTGAAGCCCATCACCATAAAGCGGCAGCGATTCGTCCTCCAAAGAGTTAGTGATGAACAACGGGATGACTTTCTCTGGATATTGGCGGGGACCATAGTTGTTCGACGCCCTGGTGACGATCACCGGCAGCCCGTACGTCGTGAAGTAGGAGTAGGCCAAGCGATCCGCTCCCGCCTTGCTCGCGGAATAAGGATTGCGTGGAGCCAGTGGATCCTCCTCGCGGGCAGATCCAGAGCTTATGCTTCCATACACCTCGTCGGTCGAGATCTGGACGAAAAGCTGCGATCTAGACTCTAGGCGAACTGCTTCCAAGAGAACGAAAGTGCCATAGACATCAGTGAGAATGAACTGACCCGCGTCATGTATGGATCGATCGACATGGGTCTCCGCAGCAAAGTTGACGATAATGTCCGCCTCGGCAACCAGTGGCTCTACCGCCGCGCGATCGCATATATCTCCCTGGACGAAACGATAACCCGCATGTGTCTCCAAACCCTCCAAGTTCGCAAGGTTCCCGGCGTATGTAAGCTTATCTAGGTTTGTAATGTGCCAATCCGGGTGGGCGCGGGTCAGATAGTGAATGAAATTACTACCGATGAACCCCGCTCCACCCGTCACGAGGGTGTGGGTCACGTAACGTCCACCTGGCTGTTGTCTCCCAGCATGAAACGATGGGCCTTAGGAGTTGATTGGGAGCGCTCTATGCGAACGTTGTAACCGACCAGGCTGTCTTCCATACGGCTACCCAGCTCGAGGATGACACTGTCCGAGAGGACAATGCTGTGCTCGACTTCACTCGCTCTAACGTGAACGTTGTTCTGAATCGAGGTAAAGGGCCCGATGTAGGAGCGCTCGATTCGTGATCCCGATCCAATGATGGCGGGCCCGCGCACGACACTGCCAACGATCTCCGCGCCTTCATCGATCACGACCTTGCCTTCGATCCGAGAGTCACTATCCACTCGGCCGGCCACGTTTGGTTTCAGGCTGTCTAGTACCAAACGATTCGCTTCCAAGATGTCATCGCGCTTGCCGGTGTCCTTCCACCAACCGTCGACCACATGGGGACTCACCTCGTGGCCATGGTCGATCAAGTACTGGATGGCATCGGTGATCTCCAGCTCGTTCCGCAAGGACGGGCTAATGGCACGTGCCGCCTCGAAGATAGCAGCGCTGAACATGTACACACCCACCAGGGCGAGATCGCTCTGAGGGTTCTTGGGCTTTTCTTGTAGACGCGATACTCGGCCATCTTTGAGCTCCGCGACTCCGAACTGCTCGGGGTGCGGGACATGCGCCAACAAGATCTGGGCGGTTGGTTGTTTCTCGCGGAACTCCCCGACCAAACTCTCGATACCGTTGGCGAGAATATTATCGCCCAGATACATCACAAACGGTTCCTTGGCTAGAAACTCCTCTGCGGTAAGCACTGCATGGGCTAGCCCTAGCGGAGCTTCCTGAGGAATCAGGCGGATCTTCACTCCCCAACGAGAACCGTCTCCGACAGCCTCCTTAATCTCATTCGCGGTTTCCCCGACGATGATCCCGATCTCTACGATTCCCGCTGCGCGGATCGCCTCAATTCCGTAAAAAAGGATGGGTTTGTTCGCCACCGGCATGAGCTGCTTGGCCCGAGTGTGCGTGAGCGGTCGGAGCCGGGTCCCGGTCCCGCCACTCAGAATGAGGCCTTTCATCTACTGGATCCGACCTCCTTGCCCGCCGAGTTGGGTACCGAACGATCCAATGTTGGCCAGCGTAATACCAACCCGGAAGAGGTTCTCGTCCCGTACCGTACCGAAACGGTATCGGGCCCACTCCGCCATGAAGCCGCAACACTGAATGTTGTAGTTGACACCCGCCCGGACGAGATTCAATTCCTCGGTCTCGATGTTGTAGGCAGACTCGAATCGCACCTGCACGGTGCGTGTAGCGTTCAGGGTGGTGACGCCGCGCAGGTTCCGGCGCTCTCGGCCCGTGGTCAGCTGTACGCTTTGAGCCAGCGAGCCGCTGACATTGCCCCAGCCACCCCCGTGGCTCCCCACCAAGCTCATCGAGCGCATCCTGTTGAAATTAACGTCATACTCGAAATTCCAGGAAGCGGCCAGTCGACCGGTAGGACGGAAGCGTAGCTTCGAAGTAATCGGGGAATAGTTGCTGGGAACACCGCCCTCGGTGAAAAAGGGCGTACTGAATTGGCGATCGTAGAGGCTGGCATCGACCTGGAGAAAATATCTCTGTGCGAGCGTCCAGGTCAGAAACTCGTAGGGGACCGCTTTGTCACTTTGGCCGATTTTGCGCTTTGCTAGAAATCGATTCACCAGAGAAAAAGAAAACTGGTTGGTACCGGGAACGTAGTCGTTGGAGTCGAACTTGGGGATATCTCCGAAGTTGTCAACCAGCGAGCGATAGCTCCAAACGAGCTGCGGCTCGATAACGTGCTTGTACTTTTCCGCATATCCGTTACCGGGGGTATTGAAAATGCGGGAAAAGGTCGGTCCCCGTACGTCGACACGGACCTCGTTGTAAGTTCGGTCCAAAGCATCCCCGATCACTTCTCCAGTCGAGTCAGTTTGCTGTGAGTAGCGCGTGAAGCGCGTCATGAACGACGTTCGCGCGGTCAGGAAAGGCCAAATATTGAAAGGGTAGGAAATAGTTGGCAGGACGTCGTAACGTTGATAATCGACCAGATCGTCTCGCACACTCCGGGAGAACGAAGAAGCGGACGTGCTAAAACCGAACAAGATCGGCGTCGGACCGATCTTCGTTTGCCTACCCTGGAAAGCGACGCGGGGAAGTATCTCCCGGAAACTAATACTATCCGTGAAAGACGTCTCGTTGCGATCGTAGAGAAAACGTAAGGTGTAGGCCGACCAGGATCGAGCCACGTTCACGGTGGCTCGCTTCGAGCGGCGGGTCAAATCTGCGTAGCTCTCCTGGTACGTTTGTTGGAAGGCGAAGGAGCTGAAGTAGTCGACGCGCGCAATCGTCGTGAAGTCGGCAGGTAGCTGCTGATTGACATTCGCCCTGATCTGCCATTCCTTCTGTTCTAAAACCTTGTCGTCGATGTAGTAGGATTCGAAGCGACCTCGCGACGCTCCGCTGAGCAGGTAGCGATACTCGGTTCCAAGCCCCACCCCACTTTGGGAAAACCAATCGACATTGATGGTCGCATCGTGGGAGCGGTTGATGGCCCAGAAGAAACCCTGGCTGACCATGAAACCCTTGAAGGTAGAGTTTCCTATTTGGGGAAGCATGAGGCCCGTCGATCGGTCTTTGTCATTGATGGGGTAGTAGAGATACGGCACATAGAAGACCGGTACCGACTTCACCTTGAGAAACGCGCCGTGGAGGGAAACGTGGTGGTCGCGACGGATGGTGGCCTTTCCGGAGGTGAATCGCCAGCGAGGCGTCGGCTGCGCGCAAGACGTGAAAGCTCCTCGTTCCACGACGTAGACATCCTCCGAAATTTTCTCCACCACGTCACCCTGAAAGTAGAGATCGTTGCCCGAGCTTCCATAGGCGTTATAGAACTTGCCCGTCCCGGTCTCGAGATCGACTTCCATCCGATCACCGACGATCTTTTGGTCGCCCTGCTGGAAGACGACGTTGCCTTCCGCGATGACCCGCATCTCCTCGTTCCAGAAATCGACTTTGTCTGCCGAGACACGGATATCTCCCGACACCATGTCCACGTACCCGGTCGCCCTGACGTGCCCCTTTTCGATCTGCTCTTGCTCATCGGCGTTCAGAGTGACCGACCCGGGTGGGGGAGGAGCCGGTGGTGGAACCTGCTGAGCCTGTTGAACCTGTTCCGACTCTTGGGTTTGCCGAGAAGCGTCGTCTTCGTCGTTGTTTTGCCCGCCGGCGAGGGGCACCGCGGTTAAAAGAAAGACAATAGTCAGTCTCAACATCGAGCGAGACCCGATCTCGACCCCCCTTAATCCTTTTGGACCAACGCATTATGCATCGGGGGCCCGGTTTTTTCCAGGCCCAGTTTCTTTATCATCCCTTAACTGTCACCCTCAGAATGACATACACTCTTGCTGGCGCTTTGAATGCCGACACGTCATGCTTATGGGCGTCGGGAGAATGACAGTTACAGTGGAAAAGACAGAGGTCTTGCTCGTTTCGTGTTACGAGCTTGGGCACCAGCCTATGGGGCTTGCCAGTCCTATGGCGTTTCTTGCACGAGCGGGATTTCCGGTCACCGCGGTCGACATCTCCGTCGACCCTCTCGAGAAGTTGGACGAGAACCTCATCCGTCGGGCTCGGCTTGTCGCGATTTCCGTCCCCATGCACACTGCCCTGCGTTTAGGCTCACGCGTCGCGGAGCGAATCCGCGAAATGAACCCGCGCTGCCATGTTTGTTTTTACGGATTGTACGCCACTCTGAATCGCGATTACCTCATACGGAACGGGGTGGACTCTATTTTGGGAGGAGAGTCCGAGCAATCTTTGGTACGCCTCGCGGAAGCCCTTGCCAAAAACAGCAACACCCTCCCAACCTTCTCCGGGCCGGTACTGGAGCGCCTTCGATTCCCGGTGCCGCTACGTCGAGGCCTCCCACCACTCGAAAAGTACGCCCACTTGGAGCGCGAAGGAGGCCATGGCCCGGTCGGCTACGTCGAAGCTAGTCGTGGATGCCTGCATCATTGCTTGCACTGTCCGATCCCGCCGGTTTACCAAGGTCGTTTCTTCGTCGTACCCAAGGAGATCGTGCACGCCGACATTCGCCAACTCGTCGAATCAGGAGCCACCCACATCACATTCGGGGATCCCGATTTTTTGAACGGACCGGGGCATTCACTGGCGGTTGCTCGTGCTCTTCACGAAGAGTTTCCCGAGCTCACCTTCGACTTCACGGCGAAAGTGGAGCACATTTTGAAACACCGAGCCCTTTTGCCGGAGCTCCGCAACCAAGGCTGTATCTTCGTCGTGTCGGCCATCGAATCTCTCAGCGACCACGTACTGAATCAGATCGACAAAGGACACACGCGCCAAGATGCCAACGAAGCGGTGAGCGCTCTCCGACGCACCGGGATCGCGCCGCGCCCGACTTGGGTCTCGTTCACACCTTGGACGACTCTCCGGGACTACATTGACGTCCTCGAGTGGGTGGACGAGGAGGGGCTCGTCGGTCACGTCGACCCCGTACAATTCACGGTCCGTCTACTGGTTCCCCCGGGCTCCTTACTGCTGGAGAGAGGAGCGATTCAACCCTTCTTGGAACCACTCGTGCCGGAGTCGTTTACTTATCCGTGGAGACACCCCGACCCTAGGATGGATCTCCTCCACGCTCGAGTCAGCAAGCTCGTCGAGAAATCCGCTTCGGATGACGAGGACCCTTTTGAGACTTTTTCACGCATCCACGACCTGGCTTGGTCCGAGCTGGAAACGGGAAAACGACCGCCGCTGCTCCGAGATCGGGCCGAGCGTGGAAAGCGCCCTCCCCGACTCACCGAAGCGTGGTTCTGCTGATCAGAGCCCACAGAGGGTCAGTTGGGCCCAGTCGAGAAATTGAAAAATCCGGGGGTTGAAACCGAAGCGTCGACTTCATATAATGAAGCGGGATAGGAGAGCATGAGATGAGCGAAGACCTCAAGATCACCTGCGAGCCAAAGGATACGGAGAGCTGTAGCTTCGTCCTCGACCGACCCGTCTACGAAGGAGGCTCCGCGTACTTTGGCGACCAAGACCGAGCCAGTGGCTCTCCGTTACCCGAAAAACTCTTTGCGCTGGACGGCGTCAAGACGGTGCTGGTGCAGGACAACAAAGTGACCATCACCGCGGAAGGCATCGGCGACGATTGGCTTCCGTTGGCCAAGCAAGTGGGTGCGACCATTCGCAGCGTGCTCCAATCGGGCGAGAAACCCATCTCCGACTCCCTGCTCAACTCCATGCCTGCGTCCGAGCAGATCAAGAAGACGATCGAAGAGCTCTTCATTCGGGAGATCAACCCCTCCATTGCCGCGCATGGCGGTTTCGTGGAGGTGCTAGACGTGAAGGGGAACGAGGTCTATATTCGTCTTGGAGGTGGGTGCCAAGGTTGCGGGATGGCGGACGTCACACTCAAACAGGGGATAGAAACGTCCATCCGCAAGGCGGTGCCCCAGATCGGAGCCATCATGGACACGACCGACCACGCGGCGGGAAGAAACCCCTACTACGCGCCCTCCAAGTAGACTGGCTCATAAGAGCCAGCCTCGCGCTCCCGACCCCACCTTCCCCCTTGCCTGTTGACTCGCGCCCGGGGTCGGTGTTATATATCGTCACCCAATCAAACGTGGCTGCAACCAACCCTTACAGCCTAAAAATATAGCCTTTTTTTGCGGCTTTTCTTGGCGTACGAAGTACTGGTGTGTGCTTAACCGCTACTTCGAGATGACGGAGTCCACCTTGATGCAACAGATGGCTATTAAGGTCGTTTGGTTCTGCACGAGCTCGAGCAACCCCAACGAGCAGAGCTCTGCCAATCTCGATGCCTTGAATTTCCTGCGCGCCCTCAAGGGGGAGCGCATCGAGGGGGAAGCAACTATCCCCATCGCCGGGCAAAACCGGCGTCTCAGCAATTCCAACCTGGATGAGGCGATCGACTGGTTCGGCGAAATGGTCGCCAGCTATTTCCAACGTCAGGGTTTAGATCCGCCGTTTTACCTGGTTCCCATTCCGGACACCAACACGACGGTGGAATCGAGTACCGGCCCCTGGACGTCCTTGACCGCAATGGCTATTGCCTCCAAGCTCGAAGGTGATGTGGAAGCTCTAGACGTTCTTCGCTGGAAAAAGAACCTCTCCTACCTCAGTGCGGAGACGCAGGATGCCACTCGGCTATACGAGAACCTAGCCCTGCTCGGAAAAACCCAATGGGATAAACCGGTAGTGCTGGTGGACTACCTGGCGGCCAACGCGGCGCGAGCCCAGGCCTGCGAGGCGTTCTTGAGGGCGAACGGCGCTCGCGTCCTGCTCTGTGTGTTTGCGGGAAGAATCGTCCCCGAGAAGCCCGAGAAGAACTTTGCGGTCTTTAGAGCCGAAGTCGCAGGAATCAATCCTGTTCCCCCTCGCTCGGCGGACTGATGACAAAGTCGAGGCAAGCGGCAGCCTCTCTGAGAGCGCTCTCAACGGTCGCCGGAGTTTCGCCGCTGGCAAAGATAAAGCCGAGATAACTCGAGCCTTCCGGAAGGGGCACCAACACCTTACCGAGATGTGAGGTGATCGTCACGTCTTGAACTCCGGAAACCGCCTCTGCCTCTCTGACTCCCCGAACGCCTTTCAGAACACCTGCCTGTGGGATCGGTATCATCATGACACCGGATGCGGCGGACTCGCGGCATAGCGTGCTCACCTCCATCCCCAAGGCGTGCCGAAGGAGCAATTCCTCGAGCGAAAGCCCTACACCGAATCTAAGCGACCGCGAGCAAAGCCCCCCAATGGATCGCCCGGCGATCTCTATGACCCACACCCCCTTGGAGTTCAATCGAAGCTCGGAGTGGACGGGTCCCTCTCGAAGCCCCAATGCGGCCGCCGCTTTGGCGGTGGTTGCCGCGATCTCAGATTGGCGTTGCTCGGGCAATCTGGACGGAGTCACGTAAATTGTCTCTTCGAAAAAAGGTCCCTCTAATGGATCGGGCTTGTCGAAAAGAGCTAGCACTTTGAGCTCCCCTCCGGTCATGACTCCCTCGAGGGCGACCTCGACACCCGATACGTAATCTTCGACCAACACCTGGCGAGCCAACGGCCCGCCACGACGGGCTAAATCGCGGTCGCCAAGAATCGCTCTCAATCGCTCGAAAGCCGAAACGAATTCGCGCTCGCCGTTGGCGCGCATCACACCCCGGCTCGCCGCAAGAAAGACGGGCTTCAAAACACATGGGTAGTCGACGCGGCTCGCCAAATCCTCTGCGTCATCGGCTATCGCGAAGAGCCGATGGGCGGGAACAAGTACTTCGGCGCGAGAAAGCATTTCCCTCATCACGTGCTTCAAACGGGTCGCGGTGGCTGCCTGGGGAGAGTTGTGAGCGAGCCCGACCGCCTGCGAGATCGCGGCCGCCACGACTGCAGTGTCTTCGTCGACGGAGACCACCGCCTCGAAGGGGTATTCTCGATAGAAAGAAAGGGCTTTTTCCGCCGCAGAATCCGGGTCTAGGAAGTCGACGGTAAAGAGCGACCCTGGCTCTCGACTCTCCATCGTGCTGGCCTGCTCGGAGACGACCACCACGTCCACACCGAGCTTCCGCGCCGCCACCATGAAATCATGGGTGCGGTAGGTGTTGGTGGGCAATAAGAGGAGCACGCGAGGCATAAAACCACATCAGGCAAGGGGGCTCGAGAAGCTATTTACGGTGAAAGTAACTGTCGGTGCCGTCGAGCCAGTCGTGCCGAATGGGACTGAAGATGTCCACGTCCACCGTATCCTCGAGCGCCTCGGCGCGGTGCGGAACGTTGGGAGGTATGACCACGAACTCGCCGGACCTTACCGTGACTTCCTCCTCTGCCTCGCCGATCCAAAGACGGAGTGCCCCTTCCATGATGTAGGTGATCTGTTCCGCCTCGTGCGAGTGGGTCGGAACGACGGCGTCTTTCTTGAGAAGAACGCGAGCCATCATCTCGTTCTTGCCCATCACGATCTGGCGACTAATGACGTCCGTCACCTTCTCGATGGGGACCCGATCCCAATTCAGTGGCTCCATTTATTCTCCCGTTTGCAGACGGATCGTCTTGATGACGACGGCCTCGACGGGAACATCTTGTTTAAAGGGGCCCTTACTCCCCGTTTTGACCTTCCTGATCTTATCCACGACGTCCATGCCTTCGGTGACCTCCCCGAAGACCGCATAGCCATAATCCCGCGCGCTCGGCCCTTTGTAATTCAAGAAAGCGTTTTTGTTCGAAACGTTGATGAAGAACTGCGACGTGGCACTATGAATCTCGTTCGTGCGCGCCATCACGATGGTGCCGCGGGTGTTCTTCAAGCCATTGGCCGCTTCGTTCTTGATTGGCTCACCAACCGGCTTCTTCTGCATGTCGGCGGTGAATCCTCCACCCTGGATCATGAAGTTCGGGATGACACGGTGAAAAACGGTGCCGTCGTAGAACCCGTCGTTGACGTAGGCCAGGAAGTTCTCGACCGAGACCGGCGCCTTGCTTGGGTTGAGACGAACCGTGATGTCTCCCATAGAGGTCTCAATGACAACGACCGGATCATCTGCTCCCTCGACGAGAGCTCCGGAAGCGAGCGCCAGTACTAAGCAAAGCGAACCGAGAGAAAACCGACCGACGGTCATGCGGCCACCTCCTTTAGGAAAGGGAAATCTTTGGCGTTAAACAGAACGGAGCCGAGTATGCCCGATTGGCCGACCGCTTGTCCAATATGGCAGGTAATGGCAGGTATGGCCGGCTGTCAGGCTGTCAGGCTGTCAGGCCGGCGGCGGAGCAGTACCTCGGTTGAAGAGGCTCATTTGAACAGGCTGCGGGGCACCGTCGCGGAGCACCCCTTCGTGCAGCAATAGCCAACGCTTAGCCGACAACCCACCCCCGAAGCCGGTCAGCGAGCCATCCGCCCCCACCACGCGATGGCAAGGGATGACCAAGGGAATCGGGTTAGCACCGTTGGCCGCCCCGACCGCGCGAGAGGCAGCGGGGCTTCCCGCCAAGTGCGCGATCTCGGAGTAAGACGCGATGCACCCGAACGGAATTCGTGCGACGTTAGCCCAAACCGTCTTCTGGAACGGGGTTCCGCGTAGGTCGAGGGGTAGATCGAAAACCCTCCGACGTCCTTCGAAATACTGGTTCAGTTGCTGGACGACCTGAGTGTGAGCGGAACCGCCGGGCAATGTCGTTTGTTCTTTGGCCCGAGGGAAGACCCGCCGCATCCATCGCTCGTGACGCTCGGGCTCCTTCGGGAAGGCGATAGTCGCCAGACCGATGGAGGTGAACACCAAGCGGAGAGGGCCTAGCGGACTATCTAGCGTGGATCGAAAGACGGTCTCGCTCATTGCGGTAAGCCACCTAATAGCACGGTGGCCCTTAAAGTCAAAGCGGGGTTTTGGCTAGTGCTCGAGCGCTTTGAGCATCGCTTCCCACTCGGCCTCGAGCTCGAAAAAACCCTTGCCGAAGGCGGAGCGGGCAGCCGCATCGATGCCGACTTTCTCCGCACGCTGAAAGAAACGCCGTAAGCGCTGCATTCCCTGCCTCTCGAAGAGGTATTGGACGAAAGACCCGATCAATTGGAACCGGATTCCGTCGGTGGCTCGCTTCCCAGCCTCGTGGAGATGGTTGAGCGCATCGGCGGCCCGCTGATGGAGAGAAGCAAGTGACCGGCGAGAGGACCAGACGAAGGTTGCGAGACCTCGGCGAAGCCATTCCATATTCACCGGGAAACCCTGAGGGCCGCCGAGAACTGGCCCGAGCCCCCCTATCGAGATGGAACGAGCGCTTTCCAAAGCAAATTCTCCTTTATCAGTCAAACAGATCCCTCGAAACCCTACATCGATTGATGCAATCCGCGTACCAGAGCACGCCATGCGCCTATGGCTGTAACCCGCACATTAGAAAGCGAATTTTCTCGGTTGGTGCTCGACGAATCGATGGCGTGTGTAAAAATTTCGTCACCTCTTGCGCGAATCGGTACAAAGAATTGGACACTTCTCGGGCTGGCCCTCGTGGATCGTCTCCCGACTAAGTACTAGACTGACATCGTGGAACGGATCCTCGCCATCCTCTTCGACTGGGACGGTACGTTGCTGGATTCTTATGCCGCCGGCTTCCGCGCGTCGATGGCGGTTTTCCGTCATTTTGAAATCCCGGTCGACCGAGAGCGATTCCTAAGCACCTACAGCCCGAATTGGTATGTCACCTATCGCCAATTGGGAGTACCCGAGGGCAGTTGGGACGAGGCCGACCGGGTTTGGCTCGACACTTACGGCAAGGAACAGCCCGAGCTCTACCCTTTCGCGCAACGAACGATCGAGACGCTGAACCGGAACGGCTATACGCTGGGAATCGTGACGAGTGGAAGCCGGGAGCGAGTCATGAGAGAGCTTGAGCACCACGGTCTAGCTGAGATCTTTTCCACGGTCGTTTGCTTCGAGGACACGAAGCAAAAGAAACCGGATCCCGAACCCCTGCTGGCGGCACTGGAGCAGCTGAAACGTCAGCCTGAAGAGGCAGCCTACGTCGGGGACCGACCGGAGGATATCCTGATGGGCAAGAAAACCGGCTCCTATAGCATCGGTGTGGAAAGCCCTTTCGGCACCCGGCAGATTCTCGAGGAGGCGTCGCCCGATCTCATTCTTCCCGATGCTGGACACCTCCCTAGCCGCTTCGGTCCGAGATGACGGGGCCTGAGACACCGAGCTTCGTAGCCGACGCCATGGTCGGAAAGCTGGCGCGTTGGCTGCGCGTGCTGGGCTTGGACGTCCTCTACGATGCCTCACTCAACGACCACCAGCTCCAGGCCATCGCTCGCCGCGAGAGACGGGTGTTGCTCACCCGCGATGTACCTTTGGCCTCGGCAAGCCATGGGCTGGAACGGCTACTTATCGCGAGCGGCGACTTCCGCGAACAGGTGGTCCAAGTAGTCGAGGCCTATCGACTCGATCCGTGGCGGGGGCTATTCAGGCGTTGCATGGATTGCAACACTCCACTCGTACCGGCGCTCCGGGAGGAGGCACAGCACCGGATCCCGCCCTATGTTTTTTCAACCACCGCCAGCTTCATGAGATGCGAACGCTGTGGCAAGATTTTGTGGGAAGGTACTCATCGCGAACATATGCGAGAAGTGCTCGAAGGATTGTTCGCGGAGTGAGAGCGCTCCTTCACTCGAGCTCGTAAACCGGCCCACGCCCAGCAGAAGTCAACATGGCAAACTCTCGAACCTCCGCGAACCATCCGTTACACTGTTTAACGTGAAAGTTCTCCTGCTCGCCGATGTGTCTCCGTGGAAAGTGATTGGGGGCGCGGAGCGTGTCCTGAGGGAGCACGCGACGCGTCTGGCCCGTCGAGGTCACCAGGTAGTCGTTCTCTGTCGGCAACCGGCCCCCGAAGCACCGCCGATCGTCACAATAGGCGAAGTGGAGGTCCGGCACGTTCGAGGGCAGCGACGGTGGCCGTGGGACTGGACACTCGGCGTGGCCTGGCGTGCGAAAAATATGACGCGAGATCTGGCAGCGGACGCTCTCATCGCCTACCAACCCATTGTCAGCTGGGGAGCCAGCGGAAAAAGTCGCGTCCCCCTCATTTATTGTTTCCTGTCCCCTGCCTCCGACGAATACGCTACTCGGCATGCCCCCGGCCTCTTCCGGTGGGTCGGTTCGACTCTTCTGGGTTGGATAGAGTCTAGAGTCATTGCCCGAGCCAACGAGGTGATCGTCTTGAGTGAGTTCTCTCGTGGTGAGCTTCGGCGCCACCATGGACGAAACATCACCACGGCGCGACTAATACCGGGGGGTGTGGACACACAAGTCTTTCGCCCGGTCGAAGATCCAAGCGGTGCGCGGGACGAGCTCGGTCTGCCTCGAGAGGGACCACTCCTAGTGACGGTACGCAACTTGGTTCCGCGAATGGGGCTCGAAGTTCTGCTGCGAGCCATGCCCGCGGTGCTCTTAGAGATCCCCGAAGCGACCCTCGCAATCGGTGGCCAGGGACCGTTACGAAAGGAGCTCGAGTATCTGGCAGAGACCTTGGGAATCCATTCACGCGTCCGTTTTCTGGGTTACGTCGAAGAAGAGCGCTTGTCTTCTCTGATGAGCGCCGCCGATCTGTTTGTCTTGCCCACCGTCCTGATGGAGGGTTTCGGTTTGGTGACGGTCGAGGCCCTCGCGTGCGGCACGCCGGTGGTGGGCACCTCGGTGGGTGCCACTCCCGAGATCTTGGCTCCACTGGACGAAAGACTTCTCATCACCGATGTACAACCGTCCACGCTCAGCAACAAGATCATCGAGAGGCTCAAGTTCTCAGCCGAGGATCCAGATGAGAATGCTCGGTTCCGCCGCTCCTGCCGGGAGTACGCGAAGAAATACGACTGGGAGCTTGCCGTCGACGCTCTCGAGAGCTCCCTTCCCTGAAAATGGAACTCGGCCCGTGCCCTTTCTGCGGCGAGGGAGCTTCACGACGATCGCTCCGCCTCAGAGAATTCACCCTGTGGAAGTGTGAAAGCTGTGACACGCTGCAACGAGTCGCTCGAATGAACCCCGAGGAGGCCGAACGGTTTTACCGATGCGAGTACGGTCCCCGGTTTCTCTCCGGAGCGGACGTGGCGGCCCGACGTCGCATGTTTGGTCACCTGCTTGCTGGTCTTGGCCCGCCCCATCGGCGGAGATTGCTCGACCTCGGCGCAGGAAGCGGACTCTTCGTTCGCATGGCGTTAGATTCCGGATGGCAGGCGGAGGGTACGGAGCTTTCGATCCAGAGCCGGGACTGGGCAATGGAGCACCACGGTGTCGCGCTGCGCGATCCCGTGTCCTCGCCGCCGGACGATGCCAGCTATGACGTGGTAAGCATCATCAACGTACTGGATCAGGCACCTGATCCAGTAATGCTGCTGCGTCAGGCTCGTAAAGCGCTTCGCCCCAATGGCCTTTTGCTCGTGCGGGTCCCCAACGGCTCCTTCCACATCTGCTGGAACCGCCTCGCCTCGCTGCCGGGGCTGAGTCGCTTCGCGCGGCTCGGCATCATACATTCGCTTGCCTTCACTCCCAAGAGCCTCCGGCACGTCCTCCACGCCGAGGGATACTTAATCCTGAGCATCCGAAATGCACGGTTTGCCGAGGGGCCACCCCCGGGCGCGTCCCCCAGTTTTCTGCTTCCAATTCTGCTCAAAGTAGCTGCCTTGTTCGCCCGAGCCCCCGTTCTCTGGGGTCCTTCTCTGGAGATTTACGCGAGTCCGGGAGGGCGCCACCTCGGACAAGTTGATCTCGCGACCTCGAAGGTGTAGCCTCGATGAAAAGCTCATATCTCTAACTCTCTGCCTGAATTGCGCGGAAAAATATGACGAGAGAACTTTGCCGTGACTTCGTTTGTCCTCGGTGTCACGGCGAGCTCGCGCGGGCATCGGACCGCCTGCAATGCGGCAACTGCGACTCCGAGTACTCCATCACGGCAAACATTCCCTGTTTCGCGATCGGATCGAGCGCGTGGCAGTTTTCTTCCCACACGTCGCCCGAAGGCTTGTTGGCGCAAGCCAGAGAAAAGGGCTGGCGACACAGCATCGCCGAGATGGACGACGATCGGGCCGATTGGGTCACAGGCGAGAATCGTTTCACTCTTTCGATTCTTTCAACTCCGAAGGGACGGGTGCTCGACTGTGGGAGCGGTTGGGGAGGTTTGACCTTTCGGCTAGCCGAAGAGTTCGACGAGGTATATGCCTTCGATTTCTCATTGGATGGTCTTCAGTTCATCCAGATTCGGTCCGAACAAGAGGGAATCACCAACGTGAACACCACCCAGGGCAGCGTCTTATCGCTTCCGTACCCGGACGATTTCTTTGATGTCGTCGTTTTGAACGGCGTCTTGGAATGGGTGGGCACGTTCTCAGACGAACGTCCTCCGGATCAACTGCAGGAAATCGCGCTTAGAGAAATCATGAGGGTTCTTCGGCCCCAGGGTACGCTCTTCCTGGCCATTGAGAACCGGTACGGGCTACAGTATTTCCTAGGATACAAGGAAGAGCACACCGCGCTCCGATTCATTTCGCTATTGCCCAGACCGCTCGCCAAGCTCTACCACCGGATCCGACGGGGCAAGGACTTCAGGGCTTTGACCCATTCCCGCTCCGCACTAGAAGGAATGTTAAAAAGGTGCGGCTTCGCCGAGATGACATGGCTGTTCGTACACCCCAGCTACCGGAACACCCGTCTCGCCGCGACGCTAATGGGCCCGAGTGGATTGAGATTCCTAATCGGTCATTTCCTATCCAACGCACCGCTTCTGCGAAGACGGGTACCGCGATTCCTGTTAGACGGCCTCCTTAGGGTAGATGAGTTTCTCAAATTGTGCGTCTTCTTCTCCCCGTCCTGGACTGTCTTCGCCTGTCCCACTTCCACTCCTCGGCTCGCCTTGCGGACTGGAAACGATCTCATCGAGCTGAGCGCCCCGGGAACCGACTTGGCAGTGGTCATAAATGACCGGAGGGCCAACTTCTTTTCCGTCGAAGGAACGGGGGCCCGCCTAACCGGGAAATACTCGCTCCCCGTCACGAAAAAAGCATCGCGCAAGACGCAAATCTCGTTCGCCTTCTGGGAAACCATCACCGAGCAACGGCCGGAACTCAAAGAGAATTTCCCACGGACTTCGATCTGGAAGGGGCAGTGGGGCTATTTCGATCACACCGCTGCCGTTACGGGCTCGGTGATGAATCTGAACGACCCTGAACAGATGAAGTGTTTTCACACCCTGGTTCTTGAGTTGAATCGCTTGTCCGTTCCTCAGCCGAGGGTAGAAGCCCTCTTTGCCGACTTCGACATTCGAACGAGCCTGATGGAAAGAGCGAACAAGTTGGGCTTTGATCGAGCGTTCCGAGAATCTTTAGACAGGCCGCAATTCATTCACGGAGACCTGAACGCCGGCAACATTCTCATGTCTCTCAACGGTTCCTTGCACGCGACACTGATCGATCTAGAACACGCCAAGATTGGACCCGCGGTCTTGAACTGGTACGACTTCCTCCTGCGAAATTTCGTTATTGCGGGAGACAGAATTCCTTTGAAGTCGCGGACCGTGATCGATCGGTTCCGGAGGCTCCCAGGAAACAAGGACAGCCAACCGCTCTTGAGCCGCCTGACGGCGCAGTTCCTGAACGAGTGTGAGGTTCCCATCGCTCGGCACCACCAGTACGTCACTTTATATATGCACTACCTCTGCCAAGATCCAGTCGTCGACAACCCGAAGAAGGCTCTCGACGCCCTGTCCGACATGAAATTTTCCCTATCTTAAAGTCATGTGCGGCATCGCGGGAATGGTAGGGGATCCAGATCCGGGTCTCCTTGCCGATATGGCCCGCGTCATGACGCACCGTGGCCCCGACGACGAGGGGATCTGGCATGACTCGATGGCGGGGTTAGCCTCTCGGCGGTTGAAAGTCATCGACCTTGTGGGTGGGCACCAACCGATCAGCAACGAGGACGGAAGTTGCTGGCTGGTATTCAATGGGGAGATCTACAACCACCGCGACCTGCGCCGTCAACTGGAAGGCAAAGGACACCGGTTCACGAGCCAGAGCGATAGCGAAGTCATCGTTCACCTTTACGAAGAAGAAGGCGAGTCATGCCTGGAACGCCTGGAGGGAATGTTCGCGTTGGCGATTTGGGACTGCTCCAAGCGCCAACTACTGCTCGCCCGCGATCCTATCGGCATCAAGCCGCTCTACTACCGTGTAGAGGGCAGCCGACTATGGTTTGCCTCCGAGGCCAAGGCGCTCCACCTCGATCCGAGCTATCGCAGCGACCTCGATCCGGCGGCCCTCGCCGCCTACCTTTCTCTGTTGTACATCCCGGCTCCACGAACCGCCTTCAAAGGCATGAAGAAACTTTGTCCGGGAGAGGCACTCACGTTTCGTAACGGGAATACGCGGCTTCATCGTTACTGGCAACCACCCGTCGTCGACCAGTGGATCAGCGATCCTCGAGACGCGGCTGCGAGAGTGATCGAGGCTTTGGAAGAGGCGGTAGCAAAGCATTTGATCAGCGATGTTCCGCTCGGAGTGTTCCTTTCGAGCGGAATCGACTCATCGAGCATCGTCGCCCTGATGCGCCGCGTCTCCTCAGGAATCATCCGTACCTTCACACTCGATTTCGAGGAAGCGAGCTTCAGTGAAGCTGATGGGGCTGGTGCGGTGGCGAGACACTTCGGTACCGAGCACCACGTGTTCACCGTGAAGCCGGAGATAGCCACAGTCCTGCCGAAGTTGGCTTGGCATCTCGATGAACCGCTCGCCGACTCCTCTCTCATCATCACCCATCTTATTTCGAACTTGGCCCGGGAGCAGGTCACCGTCGCGCTTTCCGGGATCGGGGGCGACGAGCTTTTCATCGGTTACCCTCGCTATCTGGGCATGAGGCTCGGCGCTACCTATGATCGAATTGCCCCCCGCGCCCTCCGCCGCGGGTTAGGCAAACTCTCCGCCGGCCTGCCGGATTCAACTCGCAGCGACAACCCCACCGGTCGATTACGTCGCTTCTTGGCCAGTGGTCCCCTCGAACCGGAGGAGCGGTATCTCGATTGGATCTCCTTCCTCAGCGCGAGTGAGCTCCGTGAGCTCGTGCCCGATCTGCCGGGCGGCATCGATCCTTTGGCGAGTCATCGAGAAAACCTGGCCGCCAACCTCTCCCGCGGCCGTTCGGGACCGGAAGCCGTGGCCGCCGCTAGCCTCCTCGATTTGGCCACTTATCTTCCCGACGATCTACTGATGCTCGGTGACAAGATGTCGATGGCATCTTCGCTGGAGCTGAGAGTGCCGTTTTGCGATCGACGTCTGGTCGAGACGGTCCTCTCCATCGATCCACAACTCCGAAGCAGCCCGGTTCGATTGAAGCCACTCTTGAAGCGCGTCATGCGATCGGTCCTGCCCTCGGAGTTCTTGACACAGCCCAAACGTGGGTTTTCTGTTCCGCTCGGAAGCTGGCTTCGAGGTCCTCTGGCAGAGCTCACCGCGGACATGCTTTCCGAGAGCCGTTTGCGTCGTCGCGGTCTTCTCGATCCTAAGCCGGTCGCGTCTTTGTTAGCCGAGCACCGCACCGGAGAGAGAGACCATGCCGATCGGCTCTTCGCGTTCCTCATGCTCGAGCTTTGGATGGAGGCCTATCAATCAAATCCTCGGGTGCAGGGGAAAGAATCTCCGTCGTTTGACGACCTTTCTGCAAGGGTGTAGCCTCGAAGGGAAGACCCCAAAGAATTTATCGACTCCATTCACGCCATCGAGTCAAGACGGCATGACACTCTTGCATCTGATTACGCGGCTGACCCTCGGTGGTTCGGCTCGTAATACTATTGACTCTACTGCCGCTTCGGTTCGTGCGGGGTACGACACGATCCTGGCTACCGGCCCCAGCGGTGACGAAGTAAACATCTCTCACTTGGCAGAAGAGACCGGATGCCGGCTCGAGGTCATCGATTCGCTTCGGCGCGAGATCTCGCCGATGCATGATACTCGAGCGCTATGGGAGACCGTCCGACTCATTCGAGCGAATAAGGTCGCGATCGTACACACCCACACCTCCAAGGCCGGTTTCATTGGCCGGCTAGCCGCGCGGATGGCTGGCGTTCCAGCCATTATTCACACGCCGCACGGACATATCTTCTACGGTTACTTTGGGCGAGCACGGACCGCGCTTTTCGTCGCCCTCGAACGATGGGCGGCGACGTTCTCCGATCGCCTGATCACCCTCACTGAGCAAGGAGTTTACGAGCACCTCGCTCAAGGCATCGGCAAGAGGGAGCAATACGCAGCGATACCCAGCGGAGTCGACACCGAGGCGCTGCGAAGACGAGCACCCGATCGTCAGACCGCGCGAGAGCGACTGGGATACTTGCCCGAGGAACGAATCGTCGTCGGTGTCGGGCGGCTCGTGCCGATCAAAGGTTTCGACATCGCCGTCCGGGCCCTCCCGGGATTGCTCGCTCGAGTTCCCACCGCCCAGCTGATATTGGTCGGTGATGGGCCCGAGCGTGCCCGTCTCGAAGAGCTCGCGGTCGCGCTTCGAGTACGCCATAGGCTAACCATTACGGGAGTCGACGACGACGTCCCTGCGGTTTTGGCGGCTGCCGACATTCTCGTGGCCCCGTCGCGCAACGAAGGAATGGGACGAGTCCTGGTCGAGGCGATGACGCTCGGAGTGCCGGTGGTCGCGGCCAAGGTCGGGGGCGTGGCGAGTGTCATAGAACCCGGCCGTTCGGGAGAGTTAGTAGCTCCGGACGACCACGCCGCACTGGCTAGCGCCATCATCTTGCTCCTCAATGACCAGCGCCGCATGGAAGCCTACCGTACAGCCGGCCCCGCCCGTGCAGAGCAATTCTCCCTTCCGGTCATGGAGCGGAACCTTCTTGCTCTCTACCGACAAGTCGCGTTGGAAAAGGGCTTGTCATTCGAAGCCTACGTTGGCGCGCCATCGCCCGTTTTGACGACGCGTCGCTGAAAACGTCCGAGCGCCCCGTCTGCTCGTCACACGATGACCGGTAAGCCACCGTCTGTTGTAAGTAACGTCCTTTGGAACTGGACCAACTATGGGCTCCAGCTTGCGGTCGCTTTCTACATCACCCCGTTGCTCATCGCGCGATTGGGCGACACGCCTTACGGACTCTGGATCCTCCTGAGCGCGATCCTCGGCTATTACGGACTGCTGAACTTCGGGATCGACTCCGCCCTAGTTCACTACATCGCGAAGTATCTTGCCGAAGGTAAGCGTGAAGAGATCGGGAAGGTCATTCGTACAAGCCAGCTGGTCTTCGCCATCATTGCCGCCGGCGTCGTACTGCTAAGCTTGGGGGTAGGTGCCGCATTCGCCCATTCCGATTTCGTCTTCCAGCACGTCTTCCACCTACCCGAGGAACTCCGCCGGCCATTCGCCATCCTCCTTGTAATTCTGAGTGTGGGAGCGGCGGCCTCCTTCGTCTCCCGTGTCTTCGTCAGCATCTTACGAGCTAAGGAACGGTACGATCTCCTGAACGCCATCCAGATCACAATGTTGATCGGTAGGACCCTGGCCATCGTCTTCTTGATGGGCGATTCGCTGGTAGCACTAGGAACTATCTTTGCGGTGTCCGGTATTCTCACTGGCATCGCAATGTGGTTAACGGTGAAAATCGTTTCTCCCATCGGCCTTGAGGATACCGCCTCCGGATTCGATTCCAACACCTTTCGTGCCATCCGAAGGTTTGGCTTCTTCTCCTTCCTCAACTCTTTTGCCGATCAGTTTCGTTTCTACACCGATTCTTTGGTGATCGGGCAGTTCATGAAGATTCATTTCATCACCTACTACAACTTGGCCGCGGTCTTCATAACCTACTTCCGCTACTTCATCGGTCACGCCGCGTCTCCGTTTTTCCCAGTCTTTAGTCGGTATCACGGCAGCGGAGACAAGGAGGCGATGCGACGTACGTTCTTGCGCGCCTCGAAGATCCTAGCTTTTCTGGCCGTCTTGGCGGCCGGGAATCTCATGGGAAGTGCCTATCCATTTCTAAGACTCTGGGTGGGTCGAGTTCTGGCTCCCGAGCATGTCCTCTTGAGCTATCGAGTCTTACTGTTGCTACTACTACCGTTCACCATCGAGCTGACGCAGTCCATCGCGGTGAATCTAATTTACGGCGTGGGACAGCACCACCGGCTGACCACACTGAATGGCCTAGAGGGACTGGCAAACTTGATCTTGAGCATTGTACTCGTGCAGCATTTCGGCTTGCTCGGAGTCGCCCTAGGAACCGCGATTCCCCTAGTCGTCACACAAATGGTGTTCGTCCCCCGCATCGTGTGTCGTCTAACCGGGCTCGACACGCTGCGCTACGTTGTGCGGTCCATTGTGATCCCGGTGCTGGGCGGGTTAGCCTTGGGAGTGGTGCAAATCATGGTCTATCGTTCGAGCGGCGCCGAGACCTACTGGATGTTAGGGACGGTCGCGGTTTCGACGTCCCTGGCCTTCACCATACCTATGCTCTTCCTCTATTTCTCCACGGATGAGCGACTGATGCTCCGAGAAATGTGGGACTCGTGGAGAGGAGCACCCCAGCGGTAACCCTGCTTTCAGGCTAGTGTTTCCAGGACGGTCCCAAGGTAATGTCTACTTTGAGGGGTACAGACAACTCGTAGCAACCCTCCATCACTTGTCGCACGAGCGCGGAGACTTCTTCCGCCTCTTTTTCGGGCACTTCAAGAACCAGCTCGTCGTGTACCTGTAGCAACAGGCGACTCTCGACGCCTTTGCGTTGCAGCTCGCGCCATAAATCGATCATCGCCTTCTTGATGAGGTCCGCTGCGGTGCCTTGGATGGGAGCATTGACGGCAACCCGCTTGGCCGCCTCGCGAGTAGCTCGATTGCGGCTCCCAATCTCGGGGATGTAGCGATGGCGCCCGAAGATAGTCTTCACTTTCCCGGTCAGCTGTGCGTCTCGAATGATTTTATCCAGAAGCTCTCTCACTCTTGGGTAACGATCGAAATAGTTATCGATGAAAACCTGGGCCTCCCGAGTCGGAACGCCGAACTCTTTGCCGAGGGTGAACGCCGTCTTGCCATAGATGATGCTGAAGTTGATGATCTTCGCTCGCCGCCGCTGCTCGGCTTCGGAAAGTTCGGAGTCCTCTCCGAACACTTGAAGTGCGGTCTGGGCGTGGATGTCTTCCCCCTTCTGAAAGGCCTCGATCAAATTCGGATCGCCGCTCATGTGTGCAAGCACACGAAGCTCGACCTGCGAGTAATCCGCGGAGAGGAGGAGCCAACCCGGCTCCGCCACGAACGCGGTACGGATCCGACGGCCGAGCTCAGTCCGTATGGGAATGTTTTGAAGATTGGGTTCCGAGCTGGATAACCGCCCGGTCGCGGCAACCGTTTGGTTGAACGTGGTGCAGATGCGCCCGGTCTTAGGGTCGACGAGGGCAGGTAGAGCATCCACGTAGGTCCCCTTCAACTTGGACAGGCTTCGGTAGTCTAGAATCTTGCGCGGAAGCTCGAAGTGCTCGGCGAGCCCCTCAAGAACTTCCATCTTGGTGGAAGCGGACCGTTGCTTTTGCGTTTTTCGGAAGGAAGGGAGGTTCATCTTCTCGAAGAGGATCTCTCCCAGTTGCTTCGGAGAGTTGATGTTAAATTCGACTCCGGCGAGCTCATAGATCTCCGCGGTGAGCCGGGCGAGCTCGATTCCGATCTCCTCCGACATAGCATTTAGCACGTCCACATCGAGACGGATCCCCGTCTGCTCCATATTCGCCAAAACCTCGATGAGTGGCAGCTCGAGGTCGTTGTACACGATTCCCAGTCCCTCTTCGTCGAGCCGACGCTCCAGTCGTTCCTGGATGCGGAGGACGACCTCCGCTCGCTCCGCACTTGGCCTCACTTGGCTTTCCGGAGGCACCGCGCCGACGCCGTCCATGCCCGGAAGCACGCCTTGTTCGGCGGCGTCATCCGATTCGGCGAGTGGTCGTTGGAGGATCTCGACGGCTAGTGTTTCCAACTGATGAGCTCGCTTGCCTGGATTCAAGACGTATGAAGCGACCATCGAATCGAAGCCGATGCCACTGAGGGACACTCCTTTTCTCCCCAACCAGACGCTCGCCGACTTCAAGTCGTGGCCCACCTTTAGGACTCCGCGATCCGACAGAGCCGGTCCGAGCTCAGCTAGCAGAGAGGACTCCGTAAACTTGCTTTGCGGGCCGCCCACCGTAATAAAAAAGGCCTCGCCCGGCTCGACCGCCAGACCGAGCCCCAAGAGACGGTCTTCGCCGTCGCCGTTTCCGGTCGCAAGCGAAAGAGCCAGGAGCCCTCGTTTTCTCGCCGATTCCAAGAGGCGTTTGAGCTCGGTGGCCGTTGCGATCGGAAGGTACGAACCGGGCGGTGCAGATCCCGTCTCCGGAAGATAATCATTCAAGAGCGACGTAAAACCGAGCCTTTCGAAAAGCTCGAAGGCCGCTTTCCGATCCGCACCTCGGTAGCGAAGCTCCTCGGGCTTCACTGCCAGGGGGACGTTAGTGTCCAACTGCACCAGCTTTTTGGAGAGTCGAGCCTGCTCTGCGTGCTCGAGCAAAGCCTCCCTTTGCCTCTTGTTAGAAATCCTCTCGGCATTCTCTACCGAGTCTTCCAGCGAACCCCATTCCTTGATTAAAGAAACCGCACCCTTCATTCCGATGCCCGGCACTCCCGGCACGTTGTCGACGCTATCACCCACCAAACCAAGGACGTCGGTGACCTTCTCCGGCGTCACGCCGAATTTCTCTACCACTCCGGCCGAATCGTAACGAAACTCCTTGCCAGGATTAATCACGGTGATTCGGTCCGAGACCAACTGCAAGAAATCCTTGTCCGAGGAAACGATGAAGACTTCGAATCCTTCATCGTCCGCTCGAACAGCGAGAGTGCCGATAACATCGTCGGCTTCGACATCTCCGATCTCCAATATCGGAAGGCCCAATACGTCGCAGACTTCCCTCGTCAACGGCATTTGCACCGCCAGATCGTCGGGAGTAGGCGGCCGATTCGCCTTGTACTCCGGGTAAAGTCGATGTCGGAAATTGGTTCCTGCGGCATCGAAGACCACCGCAACGTGCGCCGGAGTTTCCTCCGCCAGGATTTTTCGCAAAACGGTGGCGAAACCGTAGGCGGCGTTGGTGGGGACCCCCTCGCGATTAGTAAGCCGAGGGATCGCGAAGAACGACCTGTAGACCAGTGAGTTGCCGTCGACCAGCAGGATCTTGGGTTTGCTGCCCTCGTTCATCGGGGGGCCATTGTATGGGTTATTCCCTTCGCATGGAAGGCGCCTTCGAGATAAGATCGGCAAACAAATGGGAACCTCCGCCGCACTCGTCACGTCGACGCTACTGATGAGCCTCTCGGCCGGCTGCTCCAAATACGAATACGAAGAGGAAGTCGATTTGAGAATCGACGGCTCTGGTGAGTTTTACATTCACGCTGCCCAGGATCTCTTCACGTCTCTTCACGGAGTGGGAAGGGCTGACTCTGAAGCCGCGTTTCTCGATGAGCTGCGTGCGTTCTATGATTCCTCGGCATTCGAAGTCGTCTCGGTTAAGCGTTCCCGACGCGATAGGCGCACGTTCTTCCACGTCCGGGGTCGGTTCGTGGACCTAGCGGAACTGTCGGACCAAGCGGGTTTCGCCGTTCGCGGCCTCCGCATCGGCCGCGGCGAAGAACTGAGCCTAACGGCCCACGTCGAAGGGAAAGACAAGTGGAAAAACGTCGTGCGACTCCCGGACGACGCCCTCGTGGCCTTCCGCTTTCATTTTCCTGGCCCGGTAAGGCATCACAATTCGACGGTCGGCCTCGAACGTGGCAATATCGTTCGATGGGAAACGACCGTCTCCGAGCTGCAGCGCGGAGTGCCACTCCGCCTAGAGGCTCGCTTCGACCAGCGGACCGTTTTCTCCATGACGCTCACCTTGCTGGCCGCGGCGGGGGCTTCGGTGATTCTCGTGATCTCGGCGTTCCTGTACTTTTTGACCCGGTTGGGCCGGCGGCAACTGGCCGAACAGGCGGAGCCCAATAGAACCGGATAGAGCCAGGTAAAAAAACCCGTGAGTCAATTACCGACCGACTTGATCCAAACCACGCTCTCGGAACGTCAGCTCGACGGCTGGCTCCTCTACGATTTCCACGGACAGAATCCCATCTCGAAGAAAGTCGCCCGCTTCCCGGAGGACAGATTCGCAACGCGACGTTGGTTCTACTTCCTTCCTGCGAAAGGCGAGCCGGTTGGCATCGTGCATGCCATCGAGAGACACCACTTGGATCATTTACCCGGTCGGAAGCTGGTCTACGCGAGTTGGCGAGAAATGAGAGAGCGTTTGTCGGAGGCGACGGCCGGCGCCACTCGTATCGCGATGGAGTATTCACCAGAATGCAACATTCCCTACGTCTCACGCGTCGATGCGGGAACGGTGGAACTTCTCAAGGGTCTGGGAAAGGACATCGAGAGCTCGGCCGATCTGGTGTCGATCTTCGAGTCTCGCTTCACGCCCGCCCAGGTCGAGTTCCATCGCGGCGCCGCGCGAGCGACGACCGAGGCCAAGGATCGCGCCTTCGCCGAGATCAAACAACGTATCATCGCCGGGGAAAAGGCCAGCGAGTACCAAACTCAACAGTTCATTCTCGAGCAGTTTGCCGCACTCGGCCTCGTTACTTCCTCGCCGCCTATCGTGGCGGTCGACGAGCACGCCGCCGACCCTCACTATGCACCCCACCCGTCCTCGGATCGGGAGATCGGGCTGGCAAGTTTCGTGCTCATTGACCTTTGGGCCAAGCTGGATCGAGCGGACGGAATTTACGCCGACTTCACTTGGGTCGGTTACGTCGGGCCCACCGTGCCGGCTCGGATTCAGGAAGTTTGGGACGTGGTGGCGGGTGCCCGCGACGCCGCCATCAACTTCGTAGTCGGTAACGTGCAGCGGAACGAAACCTTTCGCGGCTATCAGGTGGACGACGTGGCGCGGAACTTCATCAACGAACGGGGCTACGGCGAGTACTTCTTCCATCGCACCGGCCATAACATAGGGCTGGAGGTCCACGGAAACGGGGCCCATATGGACAACTTCGAGACCCGCGACGAACGTGAGGTGCTCCCATTCACCGCCTTTTCAATCGAGCCCGGAGTCTACCTCGACGACTTCGGTATCCGCAGCGAGATCAACATGCTCCTCACCGAGGGTAAGGCAGAGGTCACGGGTGAACCCATCCAGCGCGAGGTGCTTTGTCTGATCGAGGACGATTAGCGAGCGGCGTCTCGGTCGTCATCCCTGTTCTGAACGCTGCGCGGACTCTACCGATCCTCTTCGATGCCCTAGATCGACTCGCTCCGGCACCCCTCGAGATCCTCCTCGTCGACAACGGCTCCACCGACGACGGGCCGACCCTCATGCGCTCTTTTGCCGAGCGAACGGAGCGCGGCGTGAAGATCCTGGTGGAACCAAAGAGGAGCGCGTCGGCCGCTCGCAACACGGGGATTCGTTCGGCGAAAGGAGAGATCGTTGCCTTCACCGACTCGGACTGCGGTCCCGACCCTAGGTGGCTTGCGGGCTTGGCGTCCTCGTTCGGCGATCCTGACGTCGGAGCGGTCGCCGGTCGAGTCGCAGGCGCTCCTGAAACGACGTTACTAGGGCGCTTCAGCTCTTTGTACACACTCAGACTCCCCGACGAACCGTCCCGACACCGAGAATGGACGCCGCGGTCAGGAGGATTCCCGACCGCTAATTTCTCGGTGCGGCGCTCGCTCGCCGACAAGCTCGGTGGCTTTGATGAAGACGTGGTCCTTTACGGTGAAGACTACGACTTCTGCGCGCGAATCTACGACCTCGGCGCCAGCGTCGCCTATCAACCGGAAGCCCTCGTGGTTCACCATCATCGAACGAACCTAGGTGGAATGATGAAACAGGCGTTCGGTTTCGGGCGAGGGCACGCCTACCTATTTCGAGGTCACGGATCGGGTCTTTGGATCGATCTTCCGGGCCGCGGACTCGACTGGCGGCGGTCCCCGGTGCACGCGTGGCTGGATCTCGCCGCCGCCGACAAGAAGCTCTTAGCCATCCTGCTTGCGGCGATCGTCTACACACCGCTATGGGGGCTATTTCCGATTTACGCGGTCTACCTGCTCATCTCCATCCACCGCCGGGCTCGCGAAGCCGAAAGAGCCGCTCCCATCTGGCAGTCTGCCCAGCTCGCTTGCTTGTTGTTGGCTAAGTCCGCGGCCCTTACCTCGGGGCGCTGGTGGGGCTCCCTGAAGTACCGAACGCTGTGCCTCTAGCGGCACGCTAGTCCTCAATCCCACACGGGTATGCAGCTTGCATGGAGACTCCACACGGGGTGTTTTAGCCCACGTGTCAACAGTTAGAGGTGTGGATTTTTAGCACCACTGAGGGGAATGTCCCCCAAGGCAAGTTGACAGCGATCCGAGGGACCCGTAGAATCAGGGTATCTCAAGCTAACAACCAGATTACAAAGGAAATGTCAGTTAGAAAACTGGCCGTTTTCGCCAGTTTGAGTGACGACACCCTGCTAGAGCTTCAGCCTCTGGTGTCGGACCTCGGACTGACGACGGTCTTCGCCGCCGATCACGCAGAGGCTCTGCGTCTCGTGGACACCGACGATCCGGCGTTGGTCGTCGCGGAAGCAGGCCGAGATGGTATGGATGCTTCCGCGTTTTGCGCGCGCCTGAGGCGGGAGTCGCCGAACCCCGACCTCCCCATCATTCTCATCGGCGCGGGTGACGGACGCGAGAACCGATTGGCCGCTTTACGAGCGGGAGCCGACGAGTTCTTTGCCAAACCTCTGGATCCAGAAGATACGAGACTGCGCCTCAGCGCCTTGATGAGACGGGCTCGGCTGCAGTCGGCCGGAAACGGCAGCGTGGCGGTGACCGCCTCGGAGGCCCCACCTGCTGCGGCCTCGAGTTATGACCCTCGACCACTTTACAAAGACCTGCAGTCTCTGGTGTCTCGAGTTCTCGAGCAAGTCAAGAACGATCAACCCATCGTCCTAGATCAACTCAGAGAGAAGGCCGCTCCCCTCGCCGAAGCCGTGCAGAGTTCCGAGAATACCGTCTCTCTGGCCCTCGGAGATCGCGAGGCAACGGATCTTGCTACGCATCATGTGAACGTGGCCATCCTCGGGCTTGCGATGGGACAAGAGCTCGAACTGCCGGCGAGAGAGCTCGAAACGCTCGCCCTTCTCGGCTTGGTCCACGACCTAGGGATGGTGAAGGTCCCCGAGCCCATCCGCTACGCACCCCGGCGACTCACGAGCGAAGAGCTCGGTATTGTTGCCGAGCACCCACGTCATACTCGCGAGCTCTTGAAGGCCGCCGGGCCGGCGTATCACGAGATCGCCGAGATCGCCCACCAGGAGCACGAACGTGAGCAGGGACAAGGGTACCCCGGAGGGCTCAAGAGAGATCAAATTCATGAGCTGGCGAAGATTATCGGCGTCGCCGACGTCTACGAAGCATGTACTCATTCCCGCACCTACCGCAAAACGTTCATTCCTTACGAAGCCCTCCAGGAGCTCATCGAAATGCGGGGCAACCAGTTCCATCCTCGTTACATCAAAGCACTCATGAACGCGCTGACCGTCTACCCGATTGGGAGCTACGTGCAATTGAACACCGGCGAGATCGGTCGGGTACAGGCAATTAATCGCAAGAACTTGATGCGACCTCGGGTGGAACTCATTTGGAACGCTCAAGGACAACGGTTTGCATCGGCCAAGGTTGTCGACTTGGTTAAGAGCACGTTTCTTTTCGTGAGCAAGCCGCTCCACGAAGAGCAACTTCCCCAGTCGTAGTCATCGTGAGAAGAAGCGAGAAGACAATGCCGCTTTCGAAGGAAATTCTCATCGTCTTGTTCGTACTTGGCCAGATTTCGGTTCCGCAGATCGCTCTCGCGTCTCAGCAGGAAGAAAACCAAGCGTTCACAACCTCCCGCGGCTTCGCCGAGTATCGGATCGGACCCGGGGATGAGCTTCGGATCCGCATCTGGACCGGCGTCGATGCCAAAGAGTACGAAGTCTTCGTCCAGGACGACGGAAACATCTTCCTCCCCTTTCTGGGACTGGCTAGCCTGAAAGCGGGAGATAAGAGCGCGCTGGAGCTTCGTGACGAGATCGTTGAACGATTGCGGGAGTCGTACCGGGATCCGGCAGCGGAGGTCATGGTCACCAAGCGCGTGGCTAGGCTGGTTACCGTAATGGGAGAAATCCGTAACGTGAACAGGGAGAACACCGGTCCCGGCCGCTACGCACTACCGGGTCGCATTCGACTGGTGGAGTTCGTCACCCAGCACGGTGGCTTCACCGACGAAGCGGATTTCACTCGCACCAGCCTCGCCCGTGACGGAGAAACCTTCACCTACAATCTTTCCAAAGCGATCTTCGAGAACGACGACTCTCAGAATCCTATCCTGGATGCGGGTGACCTCGTTTACATCCCCTCTCTCGACATCAACAGTCTAAAGATCCTCATCTTCGGGGAAGTGGACAGACCGGGACTCCTTCAGGTAAGCGAAAATCTTTCCATTGCAGAGGCCATCGCCCACATGGGAGGCACGACCAAGAGCGCACACCAGAGTGCGATATCGGTGGTGCGAGGAGGCCTGGAGAAACCTATCGTGATGGTTTCTAATTGGGAAGAGCTCAAGAAGGGCGATCTTTCACAAAACTTCACAGTCCAGAACGGAGACCTGATCTTCGTCGGGCGCAGAAAACTGGCGACGTTTTCGGACATCATGCAGGCCTTCGCGCTGCCCTTGTCCGCCATCTACACGACCGTCTTGATCAGCAATGCTGCGAGCACCAACTAACGCTAGTAGGTACAGATGATCCAACCCGAACTCAACCTGCGCGATTATCTACGGATCCTTCGCAAGCATCGCTACTACCTGATCGCTCCGACCTTGCTGCTGGGCATCCTCACCTATTTGTTTACGCCAACTGCGTCCATAACCTACCGGGCCTCGGCGAGCATCAAGATCTCGCAAAGCAGTACCTTGGCCGGCCTCATGCTGCAGGTATTTACCTTTTCTTCCGGAGATAACCTGGCCACTCAAACGCAAATCATCACCAGCCTTCCATTGGTCGCACGGCTCGCCCAAAACCTGGGGCGGATACCCGCCGACACGAGCTTCAAAGAAATTATGCGGCAGCCAAAGATGGTTGCCGAGATCGAAGACCTGCGAGGGATGGTTTCCGCAGAGCAAACCGGAAACACCAGCATTGTTCAGATTATCGCCGAGGCGAACTCCAGCCAGGAGGCGAAGGACGTGGTTAACGGACTGGCGGACGCCTTTGTAGAGTGGAGCGTGGAGGAGAAGAACCGACAAGTCATCGAGGCCAAGGACTTCATCGGGCAACAACTCGGCCAGGCGGAGATCCGACTCAAGGAGGCCGACAACGAGGTACAGGCCTTTCAGGAGCAACATCTGGATGAGCTTTCACTCTCTCCTGACACGATGTCCAGGTTGCAGCAGGAAAGGCAGAACATTCGGCAGCATTCTGCGACTCTCGGGTTGCAAGTGGAGCAGTTAAGGGCCCGCGGGAGTGAGGGCGCGATTCAGATCGACTGGATCTCGTCCGCCGAGCTCAACAACCCCGTGCTCGAAAAATTCAACACCGAGCTGATCGAGCTTCAATTTCAAAAGCAACGCCTCCTTGTCTATCAAACCGACGCTTCACCAGAAGTCCGAGTCGTCGAGAACAAGATCCAAACTCTGGTGTCGAACCTCGTCCGAGAGTACGAGGACACCCTGGAGAATCTCTCCGAGAGGCAAGCCGAGATCGACCAAAAACTGGCGGTCATCCCGGAGAACGATGCCGCGTTCGCTCGGCTGCGCAGGAATCAGCAAGTGGCCAGCGAAGCCTACACCATGCTGAAATCGAAATACGAGGAAGCATCGATTCGAGAGGCCGAGAAGATTCGAGAGGCCGATGTGGTCGAGTACGCCATGAGCTCGGCTCCGCTGGTCGCTTCGGGAAAACTTTCGAAAAGCCTGGTTGGCGCTCTAGTCGGTCTCGTGCTGGGCTTCATTCTGGCTCTACTCGCAGAGGGATTGGACACTTCCATCGGCACCATCGAGGATGTGGAATCATATCTCCAAGTCCCGGTCCTGGGGGTCATTCCGCACATCGATCGCGACCACGTTGCGGGGCTGGTCAAGTTGTCCAGCCCTCAATTGGCGCACGAGTCGTTGGCGTCTTACTCTACGCTGGTCGCCCAGTTCGACCCAAAATCGCCTGCCGCGGAGTCCTACCGATCCCTCAGAACGAATCTCGAGTTTACGAAATTGAGCAGTCCGGCCCGGACCTTCCTGGTCACCAGCTCTACGTTAGAGGAGGGCAAGTCGACGACCGTCGCCAACCTGGGTCTCACGCTCGCTCAGAGTGGTAAGCGGACCCTCGTTGTGGGGAGCGATCTGAGGAGACCCTCGATCTACAGCTACTTCGGCCTCTCGAGGGAGCCTGGACTCACTGAAATTCTTTTAGGCACCGTTCGGTGGCAAGAGGCGCTTCGATCCATCGCCGATGTCTTCGTCGGAAAGTTGGACATGGACACCTTGGTTCAGACGCCTGGGTTGGAGAACCTATCCTTCATTACCAGTGGCGCGCTGCCTCCCAATCCGGCGGAGCTGCTTGGATCTTCTCCGATGCGCCAGTTCATCGATGAGGTCTCGCGAGAGTTCGATATCGTGATCTTCGACAGCCCGCCCTCGCTTCCGGTCACCGACGCTGCCATCCTTGCCTCGCAAGTGGACGGAGTGGTCTTGATTTACCAGATGGGGCGGGCGGGCCGAAGCTTGCTAAAACGAGCGAAGAGCCATATGGAGGCGGTTCAGGCGAATATTCGCGGTGTCGTACTCAACGACATCAAGGCCGAAGTTAGCGAGTTCTCACCGGCAGAATACTACTATCAGTACTACACGTCTTCCGGACAAAAGAGTAACGGCGAGCCGCAGAGTCTCTTGCAGCGAACTCTACAACAAGTTCTCGGTCGAACCACGAGGACCTCGCCGCGTCGCCACACCTCGAGCGATTCCAGTCATCGGGCTGGACTAATCGGCGGTAAGACCGAGTACGAGGACGTCCTCCGGGTAACCGAAGAAACGCGGACCGACGACACACAAGGGGAGTGACGATGGGTTGGTTCGGTAAGAGAACTGAAGATACGGCCGATCGGCCTCAGGAGCTCCACCCGCGGGTCAAGGGGTTAGCCGATCGACTCGAGGAGAGTCTGCCCAGCAATGACTTCCCTGGCGAGATGGCCCAACTCGATCGTCATGTGATTGCCGTGGGGAGCGGTAAAGGTGGGGTCGGTAAGACGCTCGTATCTTCTAGTCTGGCGCTCAGACTAGCCGAGCTGGGGACACGCCCGGTCGTCGCGGTGGACGTGGATCTGGGCGGTGCGAACCTCCACACTGGCCTCGGCATCAAGAGACCCTCCTTCGGTCTCAACCGGTTCATTCTCGACCAGGTTCCGCTGAAGGCCCTTTCCCAAGAAAGCGGCATCGACGGGCTGGAGTTCGTCGGTGGCGCTTCGGACATTGTCGGCCTCGCCGAGTTCTCGGAGCGAGATCGAGCACGTTTCCTCGAGGAGCTGGAAGGCTTTCGCGAGGAAACGTTGATCCTCGATCTAGGGGCAGGCTCCTCTTTGTTCAACCTCGATCTGTTCTGCACCGCCGACCAAGGGGTCTTGGTGACGACTACCGAGCCGACCGCTGTTCAGAACGCCTACGGCTTCTTGAAGGCGGCCATCTATCGCCGACTGCGTTTACGTTTCGAAGGCGAAGAAGCGCTCCTCGACATGCTCGACGACGCCATGAACCACCGCGGCGGCGAAGAAAACAATTCCGTGCCGGCTTTGTTGCAGCGGGTGTCTCGATACAACCGCTCTGCTGCCTCACGCATCGAGGAAATCGTCACTGGGCTCAAGATCGGAGTGGTCGTCAACATGGCCACGGCCTCTGAGGCCGCTGCCATCGCCGAGAAACTTGCTCACGTCGTGCTTCAGCACTTGAGAGCAAGGTTGGACTTGCTCGGCAACGTCGACTACGACAAATCGGTACCTCGCAGCGTCCGGGAGTGGCGGCCTTTCGTCGTTCACTTCCCGAGAACTCGAGCCGCTCGGAAACTCGAGGGTGTGGCCACGCGGGTCGCGAACCGCCTGGATCGCGAGTCAGGGGAGAACTGGCGACCGCAAGTAGGAACTTGAACTAAGAAACCCGCGCTTCGCCTACTCCGACAAAGAAATGACTACCGCCTCGGAACGGGCCCCGCTCACACCAATGCTTTTGGCGTTCTCTGCGATCCTGGTTCCTCTCTTGGCCGCATTCGTCGTCGCCCGCGTTCCCGTCTCGAGCACCACGCTCATAGCTGGAGTGCTGTTGCTGACGCTTGTCGGTCTACTGCATGTACGTCTGACGGTTTACCTCATCATCTTCAGCATGCTGTTGTCGCCCGAGCTGGGGCTCGGCGCCACCGCGGGCGACCGGGCGGTGACCATCCGTTTCGAGGACTTTCTTCTCATTCTCGTCGCCGCCGCGTGGCTGGCTCGCTCCGCATATCAAAAAGACCTCGGCTTGATCCGCTCTAGTCCATTGAATTGGCCGATCGCCGCATACACCGCCGCGGCTATCTTGGCCACCCTAGTGAGCGGTTGGTTGGATGAGATCGACTGGTTGCGGGCACTGCTCTTCCTCGCCAAGTACGTTGAATACTTCGTTCTCTATTTCTTGGTATTGAATACGGTCAGAAATAGGACCGATATCCGAAACTACCTCATCGCCGCCTTCGTTACGTGCGTGATTGTGTCCATCGTAGGGATCGCACAGATACCCACCGGCCAGCGCGTGTCAGCGCCGTTCGAAGGAGAGATCGGGGAACCGAACACGTTCGGTGGCTACCTCGTCTTCATGCTGGCACTAGCATCCGGTTTCTACCTGATGGCCACCTCCCTTCGAGAACGTGCCTTGTGGATCGGCATGGGAGCACTCATCACCCTTCCCTTGCTCTATACGCTCTCGAGAAGCTCATGGCTCGCCGCGGGCGCGATGGGACTCACGTTGCTCTGGCTCTCTCCGAAAAAGGGCCATTTGCTCGTCGCCGCGACGATAGCGTTAGCGCTGTCTCCGGTTGTCCTGCCCCACCAGGTGGTTGAACGAATGGCGTATACTCTCGAGCAACCACCGGAGCCAGGACAAATTAGGTTTGGAGAGGCCCGGCTCGACACTTCCTTGTCGGCGAGGATACGGAGTTGGCAGTTCGGGCTCGATGGCTGGGCGGCGCGTCCTTTGACGGGATACGGAGTAGCCAGCTACGGGTTCATGGATGCTCAGTACGTGCGAATCCTCGTCGAGACTGGCATCATCGGCCTCGCGGCGTTCGGCTGGCTGATGATCAATATCTTCCGCATGGCGCGCCTTCGACTACACGAAGCCAAGGACCGATTCGCCGTCGCCCTCAGCCTCGGCTATCTGGCTGGGTTCGTCGCTCTGCTTGTTCACGGAATCGGTGCGAACACCTTTATCATCGTTCGCATCATGGAACCGTTTTGGCTGGTAACCGCTTTAGTGGTGGCGTTGCCACAGACCGAGCCGGCCAGTGACTGAATCGGAATCCCCTTTCGTCTCGGTGCTGATTAGCACCAAGGATCGCCGCGACCTCCTACGCCAGACCCTGGAGTCGCTCTGGCAGCTCGATTACCCGCGAGAAAAGATGGAAGTCGTAGTGGTTGAGGAAACGAGTCAACCCGAAGACCCAGGAGTCGATCGGTATGTGGTCCTTCCGAGAGAGGGGCGGGGCTTCGCTTGGAGCCGTAACGCCGCCCTGCGAGTCGCCTCTCATCCTTTGGTGGCGTTCACGGACGACGATTGCATCGTGGACCGACGATGGCTCCGTGAGTTAGCGGCCCCCTTCGAGGACCCGGAGATCGGAGCTGTGGCGGGTGCCGTCTTAGCACAACCTTCTGGGCTACTCGGGAAAACGGAGATCGTTCTGGGGTTTCCTGGCGGCGGACTTCGCCGGATCGCATGGGCCCAAGACCAGATCCGACCGGTGAGTGGCTTATCCACTGTGAACGCCGCCGCACGCCGCAAAATCCTAGAGACCTTAGGCGGTTTTTCCGAGGCGACGGGAATCTACGGTGGAGAGGATTCCGATCTCTTCGGTCGTTTGACGGAACGTCATCGCGCCGTCTTCAATCCGCGGGCGATGGTTCACCATCGGGCTCGCGATTCCGTTGGGGGTATTGCACGCTGGCTCTACCGACGCGGCATCTCGGCGATCTCTCTGGTTCGCCTCTCTCGCACGCATCGGCTTCGCGCTGTTCTTGGCGAGCTCCGGAGCTCCGTTCTACTACGTCTGGGATTCGTGACCGCCTTGCTCTACGTCCTCGGTCGACCGATTGCAATGTCTCTCTTAGTCCTTGCTGTCGTTTACTACGCGCTGATGATCGTCCGCTACCGCTTCGCGTGGCGACCCATGGGCTTGTCGGTCCTTCTCCTTACACCGTTGACCAAGGTCTTAATGGATGCGGCGTTCGACGTCGGCCGTCTGAAGGGACTGCTGCTCTGGTTCAGCGGGAGCTTTCAAAACGCATGACTAAACCGCGAGTCCTTCTCGCCGAAAACGCCGGGAGCTTCGTAGGTGGCGGACAGGTGAGCTTTCTGGGGTTGGTCGACCGACTGAACCGCTCTCGCTTCGAACCTTACGTAGTTTGTCCGGAAGAGGGGGATTTCCTGGAAGCGGTGCTAGAACGAGGCATCCCCTCGCTCGTTCGCCGCATGCCATCCTTGCGAGGAGTGGGGGGACTGCGCGTTCCGTCCGCCGTCTATTCGTGGCTAGGCCTCATCGAGAAATATCGCATCAATCTGCTTCACGCCAACGGGACACGCGCCATGATCTATGCGGGACTCGTAGGAAGGATCGCTTCTATTCCGGTTCTTTGGCACGTGCGGGTTCTGGAAACGGACGGGCTCCTGGATCGGATCCTCGCCCGCCTCTCGACAAGGGTATTGGTTAACTCCCACGCCGTGGCTCGCCGGTTCGAGTTCTTGAGTGGGCAATCGACCTCACGCGGACCCACGGTCGTCCCTAACGGGGTGGAGCTGGGAATCTTCGAGCGAGCAACGCCTGATCCCATTCTTCGCAAGGATTGGAAACTGGACGGAAAGTTCGTATTGCTCGAACTAGCGCAACTCATTTCATGGAAGCGGCAAGAACTGGCCTTACAGATTCTCGCGCTTCTCAGAGGACGAGGCATGAACGCGAACTTGGTCCTGGTGGGAGATGAAGTTCCCTCCTCGCAGGGAGAGCGAGCACGCCTGAACGCTCTCTCTAAGCGCTTGGGCGTGGAAAACCACTGTATCTTTGCCGGATTCCGCCGTGATGTTCCCGAAGTGCTCAAGCAAGCAGACGTGCTGATTCATCCTGCCCGAGAGGAGCCGTTCGGGCGAGCCCTGATCGAAGCGATGGCCGCCGGCCTTCCGGTGATTGCCGCGGGCGGTGGCGGTGTGGATGAAGTCGTCGAGGATGGCGTGACGGGTGTGATCGTACGCTCTGCTTCCCCGGGGATATGGGTAGAAGCGATCGAAAAGCTCTATGAAGATCAGCCGCTGCGACAACAGATGGGCACGGCGGGACGCAAAAGAGTGAAGGAGCATTTCACCATCGAGGCACACGTAGCCGACGTCGAAAAAATTTACGAGGAGGTTCTATCTTCATCCCGATGAGAATCGGCGTGGACGTTCGAGAATTGCAGCAGGGGGCTAGGACCGGGATCGGTCGCGTGGTCGAGGCATTCATCACCGAGACGCCGAAGATCGATCCCGAGGCCAGGCTCTTCCTATACGCGGACAAGACGACACGCCCCGATCTTCACGCCGACAGAGTCGAGGTTCGCACACTCAACCAGCCGGTGACCCTTTGGTTCGATCAAGTAGCCCTTCCGATGGCCCTTGCCAAGGATCGCGTGGACGTTTTCTTCTCGCCCTACTACAAGGCTCCCGTCGCCGCTCCATGCCCCTCGGTGGTCACGATCCATGACATTCTCTTCTTGAAGTTCAGCGGCCAACGCATCAAGAACGCGCTCTTCAAGCCCTGGGCTAAATTCATCGCCTCCCGCGTGGCCCGAATCCTCACCGACTCCGATCATTCGCGCCGCGACCTCGAGAAAACGCTGGGGCTCGATTCTTCCGACATCGAAGTCATCCCACTCGGAGTCTCACCGAGCTTTTCTCCGTCCGCCCGATCCGGCAGCGAAACGCTCGCCGAGAATCTGGGTTTCTCCAAGAACTACATCCTTACCATCACGAACTTTCTAGCCCACAAGAACAACGAGTGCCTCGTACGTGCCTTCGCCGAACTGGCTCCTCAGGAGCCGGACCTAACCTTGGTGCTAGCCGGGCGCTCGGCGGCTCCCACGCGAGACCTAAAGGCTCTCGTGGAACGACTCGGGATAGGGGGACGTGTCTCGATGCCGGGGTTGATCGCCGACGAAGATCTTCCGCTGCTTTATGCGGGGGCCCGCGTCTTTGCGTTTCCCTCTTTGTACGAGGGTTTCGGGCTTCCGGTCCTCGAAGCCTTCGCCAGCGGAGTCCCGGTGGCCTGTTCTTCGGCCACATCGCTCCCGGAGGTCGCTGCCGATGCCGCCTTGCTGCTGGACCCCAACGATCACTCGGCCTGGACTGAAGGGCTAGAGCGACTGCTGAGCGACGAGCCATTGCGGGAACGGCTCATCGAAGCCGGCCTCGCTCGAGCTTGCCAGTTCTCGTGGCGCAATTCGGCGGCGCGAATTCTCGCCGTACTGGAAAAGGTGCGCAAGAAGTGACCGCCTTCGTATTGGCAGTGACCGTCGTCGCGACGACGAGCTACGCGGATAAAATCCCGCTGCGAACGGCGTTTCACGTTCACACGACGTTCAGCGACGGCTCCCACAGTCTAGATGAACTCGCATCGCGTGCCAGCCAAGAAGATATCGATGTCATCATCCTATCCGATCACTTCCAAACCCAGATCGAGTATGGCCCTCCTCTGTTTCGAAAAGCGCTAGGAGTCTCGGCCAACTCAGCCTCCCTCGGACTTCATGACCTGCCTGGTTACGTGGAAGCTGCGGCCGAAGCGGAACGGCAAAGTGGCGTCCTCATGATGCCCGGCGTCGAGATAGCTCCTTTTTATTATTGGGAAGGCGACCTGGCCTCACAGGATCTCACGCTCAAATCGGCTCATCGCCACCTATTGGTTCTCTTTCCGGACCCACCGAACGTCGCCAGCCTTGGAACACTCCTACAGCGAATGAATGCCCCGGGTATCGAAGAGTTCGGCCTCGGCTCCCTGCTGCTCATCTGGCCTTTGATCCCGGGAGCCTGGGCCCTACATCGACTGCTCCACGGTAAGCGCTCTCTCGTTCTCTGGTTGGTGGCGGCGGGAAGCGTAGGCGCGCTCGCCCGCTCCTGGCCGTACCGTGTCCCGCGACATAGTCCCTACGCGAGTGATGCGGGGCCTGCTCCTTACCAAGACGCGCTCGATGAGTCCCGGGAGACGAAGACGTTGACGTTGTGGGCACATCCGGAAGCATCCGCCGACTTCCAGCATTCCCGATACCCGGTGACCTACCACAGCGAGAAATATCCGGAGCTCATCTATCAAACCCACGGTGCTACAGGATTTGCTGCTTTGTACGAAGGCTACCGGGAAACCGGAGGCATCGGAGGCGCTTGGGACCGCGCGCTCAACGAGTTCAGCCTCGAACGGCGGGGAGAACCAATCTGGACGGTAGGTGAGCTCGACCTTCACGAAGAAGGCGAATCGGGAGGTAAGATCCTCGGTCAAGTGGAGACGATCGTCCTCGCCGAGGGAAGATCGCGGCGGGCGGTCATGGATGCACTGGGCGAGGGATCCATGTATGCGGTCCGTCAGCCGGGAGCGACTCGTCTCACGCTCGAACGCTTTCGCGCCGTTTGTGACCAGGACGCAGTGAACATGGGGCAGAGGGCAACCGTGACGTCTCCTTGTCGGATCGAGGCCAGACTTCGCGCCCGTGGGGAGACGCTCGGTAAGGTATCCACGACACTCGTCAGGAATGGAGAAGTGGCCGGTGAGCGCACCATTGACATCGGTGAGGATGGGATCGAGTTAACCTGGGATGCAGATGTCGCGCCGGGCCGCATCTCCTACTTCAGGCTCATGGCGCGGCGCGGAAACACGCTTTCTTTGTTTTCCAATCCTATCTTCCTCGTAGCGGGAGGTCGGCCTTGATTCTCGCTGCCCACCAGCCACAGTTCGCTCCATGGTTGGGTTACTTCGACAAGTTGGACCGTGCCGATGTCTTCGTTCTTCTCGACAACGTACAGTTCAAAAAGAACGAATGGCAGAACCGCAACCGGATCAAGGGCTCGGGAGGACCGCAATGGCTTACCGTGCCCGTCTCGGGCGATTTCGGAAAAAAAATAGCGGAGCTGGATATCGTCTCACCGCAGAACTGGCCGGAACGACATTTGAAGACGCTCCGGGCGTGCTATGGACGGGCGCCTTATTTCGAGGCGACGTTCTCTCGTTACGGGTCAGTCGCTTGCCGTCCATGGAAGAAGCTGGCAGACTTGAATATACAGCTTTTACACGACCTGCTCGCTGAGATAGGTCTCGAGAGAAAAATCTTGCTTGCCTCCGAGATCGGCCCACTCTCCGAGGATCGCGACGAACGCCTCATCGACATCTGTCGGACGCTCGGCGCGGAGACCTACTTGGCGGGAGCGGGCGGTCGCGATTACATGCAACTCGAGCGGTACCGAGCCGCTGGGATCGAAGTGGTGTTTCAAGAGTATCGACATCCCTCGTACCCTCAGCTCTTCGGCGAATTCACGCCGAACCTCTCGGTCTTGGACCTGCTCTTCAACTGCGGTCACCGTTCGATGGAGATCATTCGAGAAGGGAGACAATGAACGTCTTAGCTATCGGCGCTCACCCGGACGACATCGAGTTCGGTTGTGCGGGCACACTAATGAAATATGCCGATACCGGGCACAACGTCTACGCGATGGTGCTCACCGGTGGAGGAATGGGTGGATCGAAGGGCGTTCGCCAAAAGGAGGCGGAGGCGGCGGCTCTCAAGATGGGCGTCAAAGAGATTGTCTGGGGAAGTTACCAAGACACGGAGCTCCCCCTGAGCAAATCTCTAATCGAAGACATAGAGAAAGCCATCGAGTCCGTCCAACCCTCGTTCATTTTCATTCACCATCAGTACGACACCCATCAAGATCACCGAGTTCTCGCCCAGGCCGCTATTTCGGCAACTCGCTACATCAGAAACGTCCTTTTCTTCGAGGGTCCCACCTCGGTCGATTTCAGCCCCAACGTCTTTGTAGATGTCACTACCCATATGGACCGAAAAATGGTGGTGCTCGCCGCACACGCCTCGCAGATGGAGAAGACGAATATTCCCGGCCTAAACATCGTGGACATTGCGCGCGCCGTCGCCGTTTCTCGCGGCATCCAGGCCCGATCCGGTTATGCGGAGGGCTTCGTTTCGCTTCGACTGTTCATCAACGTGGGGGAGGAGGTCGGCTAGACCGTGAGACGCATTCCCCACTCACGTCCACTCATCGGCACCGCGGAGCACAGAGCGGTGAGCCGGGTTCTCGCTTCCGGACTTCTTGTCGAAGGGCAGGAAGTGGCCGGCTTCGAGAGGGAGATGGCACGCAAGCTCGGTCGCCGACATGCCGCCGCGGTCAGTTCGGGGACCGCCGCGCTTCACCTCGCTCTCACCGCGCTCGGGATCGGCTCCGGAGATCGAGTCGCTCTTCCGAGCTACGTCTGTGCTGCTCTGCTCCACGCCGTCGAGCTGGTCGGTGCCAAACCACTTCTTATCGATATCGACCCTTCCACCTTCAATCTAGATCCGGATGATCTTCGCAAGCGACTCCGCTCGGGCACAAAGGCGGTGATCGTCCCTCATATGTTCGGCCTGCCCGCGTCGATAACAGAGATCGCCGCCTGCGGGGTACCGATCATCGAAGACTGCGCCCTGGCGCTCGGCGCCAAGTATCGGCGCAAGCCGGTGGGCAGCCTCGGCGTGCTTTCCGTCGTGTCTTTCTATGCCACGAAGATGATCACCAGCGGCGAGGGAGGGATGGTTCTGGGTAATCGAGCCGGTTTGTTGCAGGACATCTTAGATCGCCGAGGCTACGATGGCCGGAGCCAGCATCGCCGGCGATTCAACTACAAGATGACGGACCTCCAGGCAGCCCTCGGAAAGGCGCAACTACGCAGGCTAACCGACTTTGTTCGCCGACGCCGCCGACTGGCGGCTTTTTACACTAAGAAACTGCGGGGGGGTCCTTGGGATTTGCCACCGCTCGACCGCGACCATTGCTTCTATCGTTTCGTTGCTCGTCCACGACGTGGGACTGAACGTTTGCTCATCGAACTGGAGCGTCGCGGTATCGAGGCGCGGCGGCCTGTCTTTCGTCCACTGCACCGGTACCTCGGCCTCCAAGGCTTTCCCGGTACGGATGAAGCCTATCGACGGGCCGTTTCGATCCCTCTGTACCCGGCCCTGAGCTCTGTAGAAGCGGAGCGCGTCGCGAAAGTAACGGTGCAGGTGGGCAACCGCCTCTCGCGGTGACCGTATGCGTAAGATCTATCGTTTCGGTGCCGCCGGGTTAGCCGTGTTCGCCGCGTTTGGGCTCGCCTTTCCTTTTCTTGAGGTAACGGAAACACACTTGCTCGTGCTGTTCGCTCTGGGTATATCTGCCACGCTGACCCCGGTGGCGGCTTGGCTGGCACGCCGGGTTGGCGCCATTGACACGCCGGGCGGCAGAAAGATTCACGATCGGCCGACTCCTTTGCTCGGAGGCGGAGCGATTTACGTCGCGTTCTTCGTCGCCGTATCGCTGGGCTCTGGAGTCACGGGAGAGCTACGGGGTGTGGTTCTTGCCGGCAGCCTCATTTTCGCGATTGGCATCGTCGAGGATACGAGAGGCGCTTCCGCAACCGTGCGGCTACTCTTCCAAACCGCCGCCGTCATTACTCTGATTCGCTACGGCGTGGTACTTACATTCCTTCCACCGACATGGTGGGGAGTCGCCGGCGAATGGATTCTCACATTCCTTTGGGTGGTCGGAATCACAAACGCCTTCAATTTCCTAGACGGCTTGGATGGACTGGCGGCGGGCTCGGCCACCATCAATGCGTTCTTCCTCGGAGCCTACGCCGAGGCCACCGGCCAGGGAGGTCTAGCGCTACTTTCCTTTTCTCTAATGGGAGCGGCGGCGGGGTTTCTTCCTTACAACTACAAACCCCACCGGCGAGACACCGGAGGGGAGATCTTCCTGGGCGACTCCGGATCTACTTTTCTCGGGTTCACACTTGCGTCGCTAGCCATTATGGGCGACTGGGCCGAAGGAAGCCCCAAGGACATGATCGTGCCGGTGCTGATCATGGCGGTTCCGATCTTCGACATGATTTTGATCACCATTATGAGAGTACGGGAAGGTTTGGTCCGCAATTTCACCGAGTGGATCGTCTACACCGGGCGCGATCACTTTCATCATCGGCTGCTGGGTCTGGGCATGCGCAAGAAGGAAGCGGTGGCGGTCATCTACCTCGTCAGCCTGTGTCTCGGTATCTCCGCGTTTCTCCTCAAGGGATCCAAGACCGCGGATGCCTTCTTGGTCCTAGGGCAAGTCACGATCATCTTCGGCATCATCGGCTACGCGATGGTTGTCATGCGAAACAGGCGCGGCGCCGACGACGCGTCAGAGTAGCCCTCCTACCTCGGGGTGCCGTCCCTGACAAGCTCCGGTTGGGGCAACTACCTACCTCGGGCGCCCTTCGGTTTTCTGCTAGTTTCCGTTGCTGGAAACCGCGTAATAGAGGTCCAAGGCAGCGTTACTACGCTTTCCGACGGCGTTCAAATCCACGAGCTTGTCCAGCACGCGGCGAACCTCGACCGGATCGTCTTGCACCCACCACTTGGCGATCCCCTCGACCGTGTCCTTCGCCTGGGGGTAACGTCGGAAGTAGTCGAGGATTTTGAAGGCAAGCTTGGAGTTCTCCACGAACTCCATTACTGCCGTATCGTTTTGTTTCATCGTTCAACTTCTCCTTAGCCTTCGCACTCCTCGTGCCGGTAGATTTTGCAACCCCTATGCCAAGAGCACCGACATACGCTTCCTAGAAGCGAAAACCCAAAGCGGACGCGCAGATCGCAAGCTGCCCCCAGTCTGAAGAGCAGTTCCTTTTCGGTATCGGTGCGGTCATTTCCACACGTAAACCCATATGGTCCATAGGTTTTCTCCTGCAGGAACCCGATCTCACCAAAAGGCCTTCTCGGAAGCCCCGGAACCCAATGTCGGGTTTCTCGCCGACTTGTAGGGGATACCCGACGCCCCGGCGGGAAAATCCCTCCATTTCGGCCCGCGGAGCAAAAGAGCCCTAACCTTCCCATCTTTGTAACACAATACAAATAAATGGTTTACGGCCATCCAGTCAATCACGATTCACCTCTTTTTGTTGCCCTTCTTTGGTACGGAACTTGCTCGATAAACTCGGACCGGGTCTTTAAGAACGGACAAAGTGAACGAAGGAGTTGTGATTGTCGCAAAAGATTCTAGCGGTTGATGACGAGCCAGATATCCTCCGGCTTACCCAGTACCTACTGGAGTCGTGGGGGTACGAGGTTGCATCGGCCTCGAACGGCCGCGAGGCCATCGAAGTCGCCAGGCAAGACGTGCCGGATCTCATCCTGATGGATGTGAACATGGAGGAGATGAACGGCCTCGAGGCCTGTGAACATCTCAAGAGCGACTTCTCGACTTCGTTTATCCCTGTCATCATGTTAACCAGTCAAGACCAAGTCAACGACAAGATCATCGGCCTCGGGAAAGGGGCGGACGACTACGTCATCAAGACCGTCGATCCCCTCGAACTGAAGGCTCGCATCGAGATGGTGATTCGCCGCACCCAAGAGCAATCGAACGCCAACCCTCTCACCAAGCTTCCCGGTAACGTGGTGATCGAACGAATCGTCCAACAGAAGCTCCTGTCCGGCGATGGATTCTCGGTATGCTACTGCGACTTGGACAATTTCAAAGCGTACAACGACAAGTACGGATACGAAGCCGGTGACCGAGTCCTCGTTCATACCGCTGGGTTGTTAGTGAAGTCGGTGCGAGAAAAGGGTAACCCCGGTGACTTCGTGGGACATATCGGTGGAGACGATTTCGTGGCGGTGACGGATCCCTCTCACGAGGATGCCGTGTGCAGCACGATGATCCAGAACTTCGACCAGTCGATCGCCGAGTTCTACGACCAAGAAGACAAGTCTCGGAAATACATTCACGTGGAAAACCGCTCCGGTGCCATGGAGCGGTTCCCGATCATGAGCATCACCGTGGCGGTGGTGAACAACGTCACCGAGCGTGCGGGCAGCTCGCACGAGATCGCGGAACGGGCGGCCGAGCTCAAGAAGTATCTAAAGCGTTTCCAGGGTAGCAACTACCTTTCCGAGCGGCGCAACAAACCCGATAACGCAGCAGGCAACAAACCTGCCGGCGCCTCGGGTGACGTCCTTCTGCCGGCTCAGGAGTTTGGTAATGGCAGGTAGCAACGCCTTTCGGCATCGAGGGCTCGTCGCTGGCATCGTAGCCGCCGCCATTGCGGTGACCTTGCTCCATTTCAACGTCCTGCAGCCGGTTGAGCACCAACTCTACGATCAGAACTTTAATCTCTTCTGGGATGAACAGGATACTTCGGAGATCATCATCATTGGCATCGATCCGACCTCACTGTCGGCCATCGGAACTTTCCCCTGGCCGAGAATGTTCCACGCCGAAGTCCTTCGGCAGGTATCCCGGGATGGCGCCAAGGTCATCGGAGTGGACATCGGCTTCATCGAGCCGGATCGGGACTCACCGCGTAACGATATCGAGATGGTAGACGCAATCACCGAAGCCGGAAACGTGGTCGTTCCGCTACTCGTCGAAAAACGTGGTAGCGGCGAGAATCTACGCCTCGTGTGGGCAAAGAGCGTTCCCGAGATGTTCGAGGCCGCGGACGGCAACGGCCACGTTCACATCGAAAGCGGCACCGATGGGATCGTCCGGCAAGTCCAGCTGTCACAGGAACTGGGAGACGAAAGATACTGGAGTTGGGCAGTCGAGATACTGCGGACTTACCTCGACCTCCCACCAGAATCGGTACGAAACGTCGGCAAGAACGCTCTCGGCCTTGGAGACATCGAGATCCCGGCGACGACCGCGCCCGAGTCGGCAGAGTCCGGAGCAGATCGGATTCTCGTCGACTACAAAATGAACATCGGTTGGGTGGGAGGCGGAGGTACTTTCGAGCGGATCTCGGCCTACAAAGTCATCAATGGCGATTTTCCTAGGGGCACCTTCACCGGAAAGATCGTTCTCTACGGGATGTCTGCGTCGGGATATGACGAGTTCTTCACTCCTTACTCTCACGGGCCGATGGCCGGGGTGGAGGTTCAGGCCAACGTCATCCACACCATCCTAAAGGGCACGTTTATCCGCCCGATAGGCTTTGGAATAATCGCATTCCTCACCATCATGGCCGCTCTCGCAGTCGGCTTCATCTACGAGAAGTTCGAGACCAAGATGGCGGCCGGAGCCTTGGTCGTTTTCCTGGCGATAAGTCTCACCGCGTACCTCTACCTTTTCAATGCTCACGGATACTGGCTCAAGATCACGCCGATCCACACCGCGATGGTTCTGGCGTTCGTCGCCGCGCTCATACTCAAGATGAATCAGGTGAACCTCGCCCTAGATGGCGAGATTCTCAACCTCTCACGGGCTGCCGCCCAGGACGCGAAGCCGGGCGCGGACCACGTCGTTCAAACGTTCCGGAGTGCCGAGCCGACGCTAAGGGATGTCCTGTCGATCCCAGCCGCCGCCCTTTTCAAGGTCGAGCGGTCCAAGGGTCTCATGACTCTGGCAAGCCAGTTCGGGCTATCCGAGCCCAAACGTCCCAAGGAGCGGACCGTCAAGATCGGAGCCGACCTTCGAGGACTGCTCATTGGGCTCGATCCGGTCAGCGTGGATGGAGCAAAGCAACACCCACTGCGCGCGATGCTCAGGGGTAGTCTCCACCACACACTCTTCGTTCCGGCATTGGCACAGGGTGAGACGGTAGGAGCCCTTTTCGTCTGCCGGCCCAAAGGCTCGCCGTTCAGCGTCGAAGAGGAAGAGCTTCTAAAGGCGGTCGCGTCCGAGTTGGGATCGCTTTGGTACAACGCTGCTCTGTACGGCCGTTTGAATCAGATGTCTTCGAATCCACTCGCTCGTTTCACGTACAAGAACCAAGAGCGTCGCATCCAGACGCTATCAGCGCTCAGCGATACCGTACGAGGCGAGAAAGCTCTGATGGGCGCGATCATGGACAGTATCGCCGACGGCGTCGTCGTCACCGATTCGCTCGGCACGATTCGCCTGCTCAACCCCAAGGCCAAAGACATTTTGGGACTGTACGCGGAAAACGCCATTGGGCAGAACGCCACCGAGTTCATCCGGCGTTTCTACGACGTCCCGTTCGAGGACATTCGCCAGAAGTTCCAAGACATAGTCGAGCGCGAGAAAACGTTCAGCATGGAAGTGAAGCTGGCGCTGCCGACGACTCGGTACTACACACTCTCGCTGGGACCGGTTCGCAGTCGCGAGGGGCTCGTGCAAGGTATCGTTGCGGTTCTATCCGACATTACCAAGCTCAAGGAAATGGATCAGATGAAGACGGATCTCATGTCTATGGTAACTCACGAGATTCGCACACCCCTGGCCACGGTTCGCGGCTTCGCTCAGATCCTCCTCAAGGGGGGAATCCCTGCCGAGAAATCGTCAGAATTTCTAGGAATCATCAACCGTCAGTCGAACCGGTTGGTCAGTCTGGTCAACGACTTCCTCGACATTAGCCGTATCGAGTCGGGTCGCCAGGCAGTTACCAAGGGCCCGATCGAGATGGAGAAGTTGGTCGAGAATTCGATCATCGACCTCCAGCCGTTGGCCCAGGAAAAGAGCATGGAGCTCAGGTACAACCCGCCGCCGGGTCCGCTTCCGGAGATTTTCGCCGACCGCAACCTGCTCGAACAAGCACTCATCAATTTGGTCTCCAACGGAATCAAATACAGCCCCAAGGGAGCTTACGTCGAAGTCTCCTTGAGCCGGGAGAATTCTCACCTTCGGGTAGACGTCAAGGACAATGGGCTCGGGATACCCAAGGAAGCGCTGCCGCGACTTTTCGAAAAATTCTACCGCGTCCGGTGCGACGATCGAAAGGACATCATTGGTACAGGACTCGGTCTCTCGCTCGTGAAGCAAATCGTCGAAGTGCATGGCGGCAATATATCCGTTCAGAGCGAGCACGGTGCAGGATCGACTTTCACTTTTACCGTTCCTCTCAAAACCGAAGGCGAGGGAGGACAGGCGGAGGACGGTGGAGCGACCGACTCAACGGTTGTGGACGCGGTCGCAGCTTTACAGAGTTGACGCGGGGAATCGTAAAGATGGGCAAAACACGAATCCTGGTTGTAGACGATGAGCTCGATAACAGGGTCATGATGCGCTATTTCCTCGAGTCTTGGGGCTACGAGGTGGAGCTTGCGAGTGATGGCAAGGAGGCCTTGGAGAAGGTAGGAGCCAACCGGCCGGCGCTCGTCTTACTCGACTTGGAAATGCCGATCATGAACGGCTTCGAAACCTGCGACCGCCTCAAGAGCAATCCGGACACCGAACACATACCTGTCATCATGTTCACCGGTTTGGAACAGACAACCGACAAGGTAAAGGGAATCAAGAAGGGTGCCGACGACTACGTCGTCAAGACGGTCGATCCGGAAGAGCTTCAGGCTCGCATCGAGATGATCCTCAGACGAGCTCAACGGTACGTGGCTAAGGAAGCCCCCGCCGCTCCAGAAACACAGCACGCCGTCTCCGGCTCGCTGGCCGACCTTCAGTTTGCTGAAGCCATGCAGCTCATCTTGACCTACGGGAAAACCGGTGTCATGCACTTGGTTGACGGAAACAGCAAAGCTCGAGTCTACGTCAAGGAAGGACAGCAGATCGTGCACGCCGAGGTCGAAGACTTTCAAGGCGAGGAAGCCTTCTACAAGTTGGCGTTTTGGAAGGCTGGGAAATTCCAGTTCCAAGTAGGCGAGGAACCGGACAAACGGACGATCAACGCCTCCGGCACCAGCCTTTTAATTGAGGCTACCCGACGGCTCGACGAATGGAACATGTTCTCGAGCAAGATCCCGAGCTTCGATGTGACTCCCTATCGTGTGCCACTCGCGGAAGACAGCGATTCGATACGCTTGACGCGCATGGACTGGGGAATCCTCAGACTCGCGGATGGCCAGCGATCCATCCAGCAGATCGCGGAATCCTTGGGCATCGACAGCTTCGAGGCCGGCCGCGTCGTGTTCGGCCTGCTTACTGTGGGCGCCATTTCGCTGGAGCCGGAGCCCGAGCCCCGAGAGGATCTCTTTGAAGCAGTGCCAGAGCTTATCCCCGAGCTTCCGAGCGACGAGCCGCTACATCTCACCGCTCTTCAGTGGAAGATTCTCGCTTCCATCGATGGACGCCGCTCGATGAACGCCTTGGCCAATCGAGCCGGGGTGCCGACGGCCACGGTCGTCGAGATGGTGAAAGATATGGCCGGCCTTGGGTGGGTCTATTTAGAGCAATCTACCACCCCGACTCCTGCCATCAAGTTGTCCCTTGAAAAAGACGACCCAACCAAGGACCCCACGAATGTGGGTGTCGAAGATTTCCGACCCCGTATTCGGGCAATCGGGATCGATTAAAGGAGAATTGTTAATGAAAAGTTTTTCAGTCTTCCCCAACCGCTCCGGTGGGCTCGCGATTAGGTCGACAGCTCACCAAGAAACAGAGGAGGTACCCATGAACTGGGTGAAACTGCTAAGAGTGACAAAAGTGCTAGTCCTTGCTGGCGCGATGTCCTTTGCGGTCACCCTCACAGCATCGACCGAGGGGGGGCGCTCAGAGGAGCAGGTTAAGAAAGTTAACCCTGCAACCCAGATTCCCTCTCCCCAAGGCGAGCCGACGGCAACCGACGCTCGTACGGACGATGACTATGTGGTGGTGTTGAACGCAGAAGACGATACGCCGCTTAAGGTCTACCAGAAGTACCTGGAAAAAGCAGACTTCTGGAGAGAGTTGACGGAGCATAATTTGCTCGCCGAGGGGGTCCAGGTTCGGGTTCCGAAGCACATGCTGAAGAACGGACAGATTCCTGCTAAGGTGGACAAGTTCAGCGGCCGGGTTGAGATCGCTCGTCACTTTGACTGGAAGTGGGTGCCAGCGGTGCCCAACATGCTAGTCTCAGAGGGCGACTGGATCCGTACCCGTAGCCGTTCCAGCGTGCAAATCCGCCAGGATGATGGAACCCTCATCAAACTGCGTCCAAACAGCAAGGCGATGCTTAGTCTTGCTGGCGTGACCAAGACGGCGCGCGGTGACGTGCGGGTCACGCAGGTCAAGCTCGACTCCGGTTCGGTCATCGCGAAGGTGAACAAGCTTCTCCAGCGCGACAGCCGTTTCGAAATCGAGACTCCGACTGCTACCTCTTTCGTTCGAGGAACCGAGTTCCGCGTCAAGGTCGAAGACCAGGGCGAGACTCGTCTCGAAGTTTTAGAGGGCGCGGTGGACTTCGGTTCGTCGGATAACAACATTTCGGTAGGCGGCAACTTCGGTTCGCTCGTCAAGGATGCTGGCAACGCGCCGGTCTCCCCACACGCGCTTCCGATGGCCCCTTCCCAGTTGTTCACTCCGGCGGAGCGTGAGGTACTCGACGGCGACATCGCCAGCTATCGTTTCAGCTGGTCCGCAGTCAATGGTTCCGAGCGCTACCATCTGGAGATTTCTTCGGATGCCGAGTTCAAGCAGCTCGTGGACGAGACCTGGGTCAGCGGAACCGATGCCGAGCTTATGAGCCTGAGCATCGATTCGCTGGAGCCTGGTACTTACTTCTGGCGGGTGGCCGCCATCGATGGCGATGGCTACGAGAGTGCCTGGTCAAACGATCGGTACTTCGTTTACCCCTTGAAGGTCCAGTAGACCAATCCTTCGTTCACTCCAAAGACCCTCACCTCACACGAGGTGAGGGTCTTTTTTTTATATCCTGCCTGTTACATGCGGGGGGCGTAATACCCGATGCGGCTTCGAACGACGGAGCCTTTCCGATCGACGCGGAGCTGGAGGCGCCTCCAGGCACCGTCGGCCTTGGTGCTAGTAGACACGTAGCCGATGTTGTATTGGCTCTTGAGCTCGATGGCGATCTGCTCATAGATGCCCGCCAAATCTTTGGTTTGCTCCGGCGCAAAAGAGGAACCGCCAGTCTCACCTGATAGCTTCTCGAGCTCATACTTGGCATCGGAATACTTCTGCTTCTTGAGGTCATCCTTACTGCCGCGAAGGGAGATGGTGTAGATGAGAACGTCCGTCTTCCTCGCCAACTGGCGGACGTCCTCGAAGATCACCAACGAGCGCGTGTCGTTTCCGTCCGACAAGACCACGATGCACTGTCGCTCGTCGCCTTGCCGCCGACGGGATAAGCTGCGGAGCGCGATGTAGAGAGCCTCGTAGAGCGATGTCGCTCCCTCCGCCTTCGTCGCCCGGATGGCGTTCTCGACCTTCTCGAAATCGGTGGTGAATTCGGCGAGAGTCAACACACGACTGTTGAACTCGATGACCTTGACCTGGTCACCCTCTTTGAGAGAACGTGCGAACCGCACCGCAGCTTCCTGAGCCAGAGCCATCCTCCGCCCCATGCTAGCCGAAGTGTCCAAGAGGATAACCATGCGCAGCGGTAGGTCTTCTTTGGAGAACACCCGGATCTTCTGCGCCACGCCATCTTCATAGATAGCGAAGTTCTCCTGTTCCAGATCCGTTACCAACCGTTGCCCCTCGTCGAAGACAGTCACCGAGAGGCTGACCATCTCGACGCTCACCCGGAACTGAGCCGCCTGCTTCGATTCCTGGGCCATCGTTTGCGAAAAGACGGAGACGAACGCCACAACGAAAGCGCCCAAGAGAATTTTCAAAACCACGCTCACGGTATCCCCACCAACATTTCTTCGGCCTCCGCGATCTCGACTTCTACTGCCGCCGTCTTGTTGGAGCTCGCACCCTGCTCATCGGCGGTCCGCACCCAACCCTTGCTTCTTTGGAGCGCTGCCATCAATTCCGAACGTTGCTCGTCTGCAAGACCTCGACGATTGGCCAAGGCCACCGCCTTGACCCAACGGGCCTCGGCGGTTGCCGCCATGATGGGTAACTCCGCATCGTCCGGGTTCAGTCGAGACCAGAAGGAAAGAACACGAGCACCATCCTGGAGAGCGACAGCTCCCGGTTGCGAGGACAAACCCCGCGCTATCTTCAAACCGTTGTCGGCACTCTGCGCTTCGGTATAGACGTCCAGGACCGGCAGCACTAAAGACAGGAGAAATGGCATCCCATCCTCGGACCAGCCGCGCTCAAACGCGGCGCGGGACTCCTCCGGTGTTGGGCGTGAGACGCCGATACGAAGCTCGCCATGTGCCAGGTGGGAGTAGGCAGCCCGACGCGACTTGAGGGGCGCATCCTTGGCGACCCCCCAGAGCCCGACGCGAAGCTGGCCATCCACAATATCCACATCGCTGACGAAGACCGAGTCACCGGGGGAGAACAGACGAGATTCTGTTTCATTCGAGTAAACCATCTGGACTTCTTTTTTTTCCAAATCCACAATGGCTTCGCTGACTCCCTGAATATCCCTCTCTCTCCCTAAGGCACGAACCGTTCGGTCCTGCAGGATGGGCACCCGCGGAACGGCAAATCGGCCCAGGAGCATGAACTGTAATGCATCGTCCAGAAGTTTCTCTTTGCTTTCATGGAACAGGAGCTTTTCCTGCGCAACCTCCAAGAGAGCGCCGGGATGAATAGGTGACTCTTCGCCGGCCCGGAGGCTGAGACGATTGAGGCGTGTCCCGTTCGTGCTCCCTAGATCCTCGACCACGATACTCTCCGCGGTCCTTCGTATCTCCAAATGGCGACGTGACACCAAAGGATGCGTCAGAACGATCAGAGAATCCCCCAGACGCCCGATCCGTACCACGTCGGCGGTAAGGGCATAGAGCCTCAACATCCGGAGCTCCCAGATGTAGCCCCAAGGTTCGTCTTGTTGCAGGGGGGCGGCGGCCGACGACGATGAGAACGCCACGAAACTCAGAAAGAGAATCGCCAGCGATGCCCGTCGCTCGGTGCCCATGGTGCTCAAGGTTAGGGCGGCGACCCATCGCTAGTCAAACTTATCCAACCCTTGCCGACGAGAAACTCCTTGGCGACATCGGAAGCCCGCCGGCGATCGTTGTCCACAGCCCGGTTCATAGATCGCATCGAGGGTTCGTCGATCGCTCCTCCCAACATTTGGATTACTTCTCGAAAGGCGGGATGGGCCTCGGCGGTCTCCGGCCGGTACACCGGGGCAGCGTAATAGGGCGGAAAGAAGCGTTGATCATCTTCCAACACGGCGAGACCGAATTTTTCGATGAGCCCGTCGGTAGAGTTTCCTGCAATGAGATCCACTTTCTCCTCGACCAACGCTTGGTAGATGAGACCGAGCTCCATCCCTCGGGGAGCTATGGCGAAGTCGAGCCCGTAGGCTTTGGTGAATCCCCGATAGCCATCCTGGCGCTCCAAGAATTCGTGCCCGAAGCCGGTTCGAATGGACTTAACGTGAGCAGCCAGATCGGAGATGCGGCTGAGCCCGAGACTCTCGGCATGCTCGGCCCGCATCGCCATCGCGTACGTATTGTTGAATCCCAAAGACGGGCCCCAGGCAAGTCCGTAGCGTTCCCGATACTCCTCCTGGACCCGCCGATAGACCTCGTCGGGATCATGCAAGACCGGTTCTCTCAAGATCGCGGTGAGGGCGGTGCCGGTATATTCGATATAGACATCCATTTGCCCCGACTCCATTGCGGAGTGACAGATGAACGAGCCGCCCAAGTTGAGCCTCCGCTCGACCGAAAGGCCCCGGTCCTCGAGAAGCAAGGCCACGATCTCGCCCAGAATGACCTGCTCGCTGAAGTTCTTGGAACCGACGACGACCGCCGACCGCTCGCAAGCGATGCCTGTAACGCCTGCAAATAATGTAGCTAGCAAGAACGGCGCGAAAGCGGCGTACGCCACTCTCAACGGCTTCTCACCATGAATCTCTCCAACCATCCGAGCAACCCATCGGCAATGATTGCAAGAAGCGCCGCGGGGATAGCGCCAGCGAGTATGAGCCGATTATCCACCGTCGAAAGCCCCCGGAAGATAAAGTCTCCGAGTCCGCCGGCTCCGATCGCCGCCGCGATCGTGGCGAGGCCGACCGAGACCACTGTGGCGATCCGAACCCCTGCCAGGATGGTGGGTAAAGCCAGCGGGATCTCCACGAACCGCAGCCTCTGCCAGTCCGTCATGCCCATTCCACGGCCCGCCTCGACAACGGCAGGATCGACAGAAAGAATGCCGGTGTAGGTGTTGCGAAGAATGGGGAGCAACGCGTAGAGCACGAGAGCGATGATGGCGGTACGCGCACCGATCCCGCCAAAGAGAGGGAGCGGGATGAGGAATCCAAACAAAGCAAGACTCGGCACGGTCTGCATCACGCTGGCAAACCCAATGACGGGTCGAGCAAGCCGAGGTCGACGCGTCAGCAACAACCCGAGCGGAACTCCCACCGCGACCGCCAGCCCCGTCGCCACCAGCACGAGAAAGATATGCTGAGCAGTCATCGTTGCCAGTTCGCTGCGCCGCTCTACGAGAAAGCCCAAGAAATCCATAACTACTGAAGGAGCTCCCGGACGAAATCGTCGGCAGGTTGCTCGACGATTTCCTGCGGCGGACCGATCTGCTTGATCTGCCCCTGGTCCATCACCGCGATACGGTCAGCCAGCCGCAGAGCCTCTTGCACGTCGTGAGTGACGAATACAACCGTCTTGCCCAGTCGCTCTTCTAGCTCCCGGAACTCCCCCTGAAGCCGCCGACGGGTGATCGGATCCAGCGCTCCGAAGGGCTCGTCCATCAGAAGAAGCGGGGGATCGACGGCGAGAGCTCTTGCCACCCCTACCCTCTGCTTTTGCCCGCCGGATAATTGCGAAGGTCGCTTCGTCGCAAACTCGTCGGGCTCCAGCCCTACTAGGCTCAACAGCTCATGGGCACGGGCGCGGCGCTTGTCCGGCTCCCAACCCTCGAGCCTCGGAACCAAAGCGACGTTGTCTTCAACGTTAAAGTGCGGAAGGAGTCCGACTTCCTGAATCACGTACCCCGCTCGGCGACGCAGTTGGATGCGATCCCAGTCCGCGGTCTCTTTTCCTTGGACCATCACCTTGCCTTCATCCGGTTCAATCAGGCGGTTTATCATCTTGAGGCACGTCGTCTTCCCCGAGCCGCTCGACCCCAACAACACCAGCGTCTCTCCCTGCTCAACACGGAATGAGACGCTCGACAGAGCCTGCTGACCGGGAGCAAAAGATTTGGAGACCGAACGGAACTCGACTGCGGACTCTGTCAATTCGTAGCCTCAGACTTTCCGGCCCTCGACAAGCTTGACAGGCTCGACAGGCCGTAGAGCGCGGCCGCCAAGAGAACGATGAGTGGGCCTGTGGGCGCATCGACTCCCCAGGCATTCGAAAGCCAAAAGGATAAGAAGAGCCCCGCCGTCGTGCAGGAGGCGCTCACGAGAACCGCAAGGACCATCATCTTCTTCAGATCCACGGACCATTGTTGCGCAATAGCGGCGGGGAGACTGAGCAACGCGATCACGAGGATGACACCCACCACACGTATCAAGCTAACGACCGCCAGAGCGATCAGTGCCATAAGAGTCAAGAAAAGACCTTCTACCGGCTCACCGACGACTTGTGCAAACTCCTCGTCGAATGCAATCGCTCGAAGTTGGTCGAACAACAACGCAACCGCCAGAAGGATGACTACGTCCACGCCCGCGATCAGATAAAGGTATTCTTTCGAGACCAGAACGAGGCTGCCAAACAAGTAGCTCGTCAAATCCGGAGCATAGCCCGGCGTCATCGCGATGAAGACCATACCCAAAGCCATCCCCACCGCCCAGACCATCGCGATGAGGGTGTCCAACCCTGAACCGAGCCGTCGATAGGCAATCCCAACACCGAGGCCGGACAACAACCCGAAACCGAGCGCGCCCATCATGGGATTGAATCCGAAGAAATATCCCAATCCCACGCCCCCGAAGGCGGCATGCGACAGGCCTCCCGAGACGGATACCATCCGTCTCACCATCACATAGGTCCCGATGATTCCGCCCGCGACGCTGGCCAGGAGTCCGGCCGCAAGCGCCCGCTGAAAGAAAGGAAATTCGAGGGCGTCCCACATTATTCTTGATGATCGTCGAAGACCCGATGGGCGCGCCCATGCGCCACGAGATCCACCGGACAGCCATAGGCCGCTTCGAACATCTCTTGGGTGATCTCTTTCGAATGATGGTAGTAGAGACGTCGGTTCAAACAAGCCACCGTCTTGACGTAGCGGGAGATGACTCCGACGTCGTGGGAGACGAGGACGAGAGTGATCTCGTGCGCGAGATCCTTCAAGAGCTCGAAGACACTGACACCGATTCGTGTATCGAGGCTTGCCGTTGGCTCGTCTAGTAACAGCAAGATAGGCTCTACCGCGAGCGCCCGAGCGATCATCACTCGCTGCAACTCCCCACCGGACAACCTTCCGATTTGCCGCCCCGCCTGGTCGGCCATCTCCACTTTGTCGAGAGAGCTCAGGGCAACGTCTCGGTCTCGTTTGCTAGGCTGGCGAAAGAGCCTCCGCGAACCGATCCGACCCATCAGGACCACATCGAGAACGTTCACCGGAAAGCTCGCATCGAAACGGGTGTACTGAGGCACGTAACCGATCCGCCCCCGCGCCTTCGCCGGAGACTCTCCGAGGACGTGCACCGACCCGCGATCCGGTGAAAGGAGACCCAAGATCACGCGAAGCAAAGTGCTCTTGCCGCTGCCATTGGGGCCAATGAGACCTAGATAATTTCCTTCGTCCAACCTGAGGTTGACGGCCTCTAAGACCGGCCTCCCTTTGAACGAGAGCCAGACATCTTTGATTTCGACGATCGGTTCTTTCATTGTTCCAAGGGTTTCAAAGCTTTCTCGAAGGCGATCGAAACCCGCCTCATGTTTTCTAGCCAGTCGCGCGCCAAGGGGTCGAGTGTCTCGACACGCGCCCCGACCTCTTCCGCCACGACACGAGCGCTCTCCTTAGAGAATTGCGGCTGCACGAATATGGTACTCGCCCTTTCCCGCTTCGCCTCTTCTATGAACGCAGCGAGGGCACCGGCGCCGGGCTTTTTTCCACCCTCCTCCAAGCTCACCTGCTGGAGCCCGTACTCCCGGGCGAAGTTTCCCCAGGCGGCGTGGAACACGAACACCTTTCGTCCCGAGTACGGCTCCAACCGAGTGCGTATCTCGGAATCGAGCTCATCGATCTCGGTCAGAAAGTCCACCAGGTTCTCATCCATCATCTCCTGCCCCTCCGGCAGAATTTCTCCCAGAGCGATAGCGATGCGTTCCGCGCTGGATCGAACGAGCCGAGGCGAAAGCCAGATGTGGGGGTCGTAGTCATCCGTCGCCGCACCATGAACGACCTCGAGGTCCAGGTACTCGGATAGGAGTTTGTCGACCCACACAGCCTCGAACGCGAAATGCGGATGCCCCACCGCAACGTAGAGCCTCGCCCGCGCGAGTCGGGTCAGCTCGTCGATGCCCGGTTCGTACGTAGATGGATTGGCTCCAGGAGGAATCATAACCGCAATCGTCACCCGATCCCCCGCGATCTTCTCGACGAAGTAAGACTGCGGCAGAACCGATACCGCGACTACCGGGAGATCGGGAGTTTCTTTTCCTCCCCGACACCCTGCCACCACCAGCAGTGCGCCTATCAGTCCCGATCGAACCAGAGCCATGAGCCACTCTATCGGGGCGTCGAGCAGAAGGTCAAGCTGACGGGTTACAATCACGCCATGAAGACGGTTCCGCTCCCACCGATTCTGCCCAGCCCGAAACAGATTCGACCGTTAAAGGGAACGTTTCGACTGAGCGATGGACTGCCTATTGTGCTCGCGCCCCGCTCTTCGGATTCCGACTTCCGGGCCGCCCGAGCTCTCCAAACTCTGGCGCGTCACGAGGCTGGCGTGGCACTCGCGGTCGAGACTCACAGCCGCGTCAAGGACCTAGGACCGCGCATCGAGCTACGACGCCGGGGGGCGCGGGGACAATCCTACCGATTGGAAGTGCGAACCAAGCTCATCGAGGTCATGGCGGAAGGTTCCGCCGCGCTTCGCTACGCGGTCGAAACGCTGGGACAGCTCATAGGACCCCGAGGAGAAATTCCCGCCTGTCGAGTACAGGACGAGCCCGACCTCGCGCTTCGCGGCATCATGATCGATATCTCGCGAGGCAAGGTGCCGACCCTCGAAACGCTGCGGGCCCTCGTCGACCTGTGTGCGCGCATCAAGCTGAATACCCTGATGCTCTACACCGAGCATACGTTTCGTTTCCGCCGTCACCCCGAGATCGGACGCGACGCCTCGCGGCTCGATGCCGCCACCATCCGTGAGCTAGATGCTTACGCAGCCGAGAACCACATCGAGCTCATCCCCACACTTCAGTCTCTCGGCCATGCGCACCACATCCTCAAGATCCCTCGCTACCGTGGCTTGGCGGAGTCCGATCGTTTGTGGTCTCTGTCACCCAACCAGCCCGGCACGTACGAGCTGCTACGGGATCTCTACGATGAGTACCTGCCCAACTTTCGCTCTCGCCTCTTCAACGCCAACTGCGACGAACCGGTCGATCTCGCCGACAATAAGTCCTACTTCGAGCACGTCGAGCGCGTACGAGAGTTGGCCCAATTCCACGGAAAGCGAACGATGATTTGGGGCGACTTCGTGCAGAAGCACCCCAAGAGTATCGGCCAACTCGATCGTGACCTGGTGCTTCTCGACTGGTGGTACGAAGCCAAACACGATTTCGATCGCGTCCGCATCTTTTCCGAGCACGGTATCGACTTCCTGGTGTGTCCCGGTACCTCGAGCTGGAACACCCTCTTCCCTCGACTGGCCAACAGCATCGCCAACATCTCTGGCTACGCCGCCGCCGGGAAGCGTCATGGGGCATGGGGACTCATCAACACCGACTGGGGAGACGGAGGACACTACAATCTCTTGGGAAACTCCTGGTTCGGCTTTGCATGGGGAGCCCAGCAGGCCTGGGCAGGAGACGTGCCCAAGGGTGATTTCAATCGCGCCTTCTCGCACGTTCTCTTTGGCGATCGCAGCGGAAAGATCGCGCGCGCCTACCGAGCGCTCGGTGCGCTCCACGGCACGGGATTCACCGTCTTCAACGGGTCACCCATCCAATCCCTTTATTTCGATGACTTGGGACCGGCGAAGTTCACGGCCCAATCCAAGGCACCGGCATTAAAGAAGACTGCGGAGAGTTTGAAGAAGGTGCGAGACTCTATCCAAGACCTCGACAAAGCCTTTGTGCGAGAGAAACTCACCCAACAGGAACTTCTCCTGGCGGCGGACGCTTCGCTTCTCGCGGTACGAAAGGGTCTCGCGGGCCTGGAGTATCTCGCCTGGCGCCGTCAACCCTCATCCGTGCGCCCGGGCGAACGCCGGAAGCTTTCCCGGCAGTTCGCTCTTCTAGCGTCTCAGCAGGCTGAGCTCGGGAAGACGCTCTGGCGCTTGTGGCGGGAAAGAAATCAGCCATCCAACTTCGAGATCACCAAGAAGAAGCTGGATGCTTCCATTCGAAGCCTCCGCCGCGCCTCACGTGAGCTCGAGCAGAACCGCCCGCGCCGCATCGAATAGCGTAGACAGGCGCAGGCTCGCGTGCGCAGCACCACTTCGATCTTGTCAAGAAGAACTTCGGCCCTTTTTAGAAAGTATTGTCTTTAGGGCGAGAGTCGTCCTCTTCCTTCTCTTCGAGCCCATCGTCTTGTTCTGATTCCTTCGTTTCCTCGGCCACGGCGGGCTCCGTCGACTCCTCTCGCTCCGGTTCCTCCGGTTCTATCGCGGGCTCAGGGGCCGGCCTATCGTAGTCCGAGGTATCGATGTCAGCAGCCCGGAGCTCTGGTTCTGCCGCCTCCAATGCCGGTTCGGGCTCCGGCTTATCGTAGTCCGAGGTATCGATGTCAGCAGCCCGGAGCTCCGGTCCTTCCGCCTCCAATGCCGGTTCGGGCTCCGGCTTATCGTAGTCCGAGGTATCGATGTCGGCGGGTCGGAGCTCTGGCTCCTCGTCTTCCTGTGGCTCGCTCTGTCGCTCTGTCTCTGGCTCTGACGCTTCCTCGCTCGCGGGGGTCACGGGTTCCTCGTCGAGTGCCAAGGTTTCGTCCGGCGAAGCTGATTTTTCGGGCGCCCCGTCCTCCGTCAAGGATTCCAAAGCAGCAGCGGTGACACCGGCCACCTCCGCCGCGGGTGTTTCCTCGGACTGGGGTTGGGGCTCCTGCTCCTCCTTACTCTCCGCCTGTTGCTCTCGGGCCTCGGGCTGCCTCTCGGGTCTCCGCTCGCGCGACTCGCGATCTCTATCCCTCCATCCGCGATCCCGGTCGCGCTGACGATCGGGGCGTCGTTCGGTCCTCGGCTCCGGTGCGGGTGGCCGCTGTCCTCGAGCCGAGCTCCGGAACACGAGGTCGTAGAGCGGCAGGAGCTTCTCCCAACCGAAGTTGTCTTTGATGTAGCTCTGTCCTTGGCGGCCCAATCCCCGAGCCAGGTTCTTGTCCTCGAGTAACAACTCCAGGATCCCTTCGAACTCCTCGTAGTTCTTATAGTAGAGACCGGCGTTCGATTTTCGACAATGATCGACGAGAACCTTCGAGCCGCCATGAACGACGACCGGGATTCCGACGGAGAAGGCCTCTAGAGCCACGATGGAGAGACTCTCGAGGCGGGATGGGATCATCACCGCCGTGGCACTCGCCATCGCGGCTAGCTTCTCGTCCTCTTGGAGGAACCCAAGATAGCGAATGTCCCGAGAATTCGGGATCGACATATTCTTCTTGCCCATCAAGACGAGTTGCAGGTTACCGACGTCGGGGTGTCTCTCTCTAAAAGTCGTAAAGAACTTGAAGAGCTCGCCACACCCTTTCCCCTCGTCGATTCTTCCCGCATAGAGGAGAAATCGGTTGGACACGCGTTGCTTCCTTCGGAACGTTTCAGTATCGGGCGCATCCAGCAGATCCATCCCTATGCCGACGGTCTCCCGCATCTTCCGATGAACGTCGAATCGTTCGAGCACCAAGAGCTCCTCGGCCTCGGTGTTGAAGATGAAGGAGTTCGCGTTTTCGAAGACCTCCTTGTAGATTCCGAGTTTTAGGGGCGGCTCGTCGTGCGCCGTCGGCACCAGGACGCTTTTCTCGGGCGCGATCTGGATCCCGTGAAAAGTCGGGTGATAGAGATAGGTGAAAAAAACGAGCAGGTCGTACCTCTTGTGCTCATTCTTCAGGTATTCGATGAGCTTCGGGGCAACCGGCCCCTGCATCTCGAGCCACTTGAGCTCGTCTTCGCGGGTATGCTCGTTCGCGTAGATCCAATCCGAGTACTCGTTGAACTCCTCGAGGTTCCGCTCTTGTTCCACCGGGAACCGGAGCACCTTGACTCCACGCAACTTTTCTTCGCTCTCCGGATACTCGTTCTTCCAGGTGACGTAGTCGCGAGCGGTGGTGGTCAACACATCGATCTGGTGCTGGCGGGCCTGCCTTTCGGCGATTTGACGGGCCAGGGTCTCCGCTCCGCCCGGGATCTCCCGCCCGTAGCGTTGAATGACAAAGGCGAGCCTCATTGCGATACCTCCTGGATGTGACTGATATGCCTAATGTAGTTGATGAGCTCCGCCTCGACCCGTTGGGGACGAAAGCGCTCGAGGCGTTGCCGCTGACCGGCCAAGACCCTCTCTCGCAAACTTTCATCGGTTGCTAGTAAATGGCCCATCTCGGCTAACTCTTCGTACTTCTTCTGACTAAACTGCACTCCTGACTCTCCTAAAGTGTCTGGTACCGCGCCCGCTTGATAGGCCATGACCGGCACCTCGAGTAACATCGATTCCACCAGCGGCACCGCAAACCCCTCATGCTCGCTCATACTGACAAAAACGTCTGCCGTGCGATAGCAGGCGAGCAGATCCTCCCAAGCGAGGTGTCCGGTAAACGTGAACTCGCTGGGCATCAGGCCCCAATAGTGGGCAAGTTCCTGTACCGACTGCTGATAGCGTGCCATACGACCGGCACGTCCGACTACGATAAAACGAAAATCCTCTGATACGTACTTCTTGTAGAAAAACGCCATCCGCACCAGATCCTCGAAACGTTTGTTGGGAAAGATGCGGCCGACGAAAAGAAAATTCACCCGACGCCGGCTGAACATCTCCTCCAATACCGAGTTCGGCTCGGCTCGGTAACGCTCGAAGTCCAGGAGAATAGGCAGTACGCCGGTTCGCTCGAAACCTACCTCCTCTAGCTCCTCTCGATTGTATTCCGAATCGCCGAGCGCGAGGTCGGTGACATCGGCGAGAGAACGAAGTTCCTCTCTCCCTTTCACGGCAATGCGCACGAGTTCGTCGTCGAGGCCGAGAAAATAAGAGGCCGGCGTGATGTTGTGGTAGATGATCACTTTTTTTCCGGTGAAGTTCCGAAGCGCGTCCGTCAGCGGAGATGGCAAGGCAAAGTGAAGAATGGCCACGTCGTCCGGTCCCGCAGACGGTCGCTCGCTCAGTGGTAGGAACTCACCCCGGACTTCCTCGTCCACCTCGAGCGCGTACAGATCGGATGAAAAACCGGCTCCACGAAGCGCCGTGCGGATCCGAAGCGCCTCGTCACCGATGGCATCACCGAAGTGACCTCGCGGCAACCACTGATCGACGCGCATGTTAGGCTTTGACTCCATTCGATACTTGCTCGACGTAGCCAACCAGCAATGCTTCCTCGTCCCGAGAATCCAAAGTCTCGATCACCCGATCCTGGTTATCAATGACGCGCCGGCGCATCTCGGCGTCGTGAACGAGTTGATGGGCCATCTCCGCGATCTCTTCGAAATGTTTCTCTCGGATCAAGACGCCCGCCCCGCCCATCGTATCCGGCACCGCCCCGGCATCGAAAGCCATCACCGGGATGCCGAATCGAAACGCTTCCAATAGAGGGGCGCAAAACCCCTCGTGCTCGCTGAGGCTCAGAAAGACGTCACCCACCTGGTAGTACGCGGCCAAATCATTGGTGTCGACGTGCCCGGTAAACACAACGTCTTCGAGCTCGAGCTCGTCCACCAACCGCCAGAGCGCATCGAAGTACCGTTCGAAGCCCCGATACTCGCCCACAAGGAGCAGGCGGCTCTTGGGATCCACGAACTTCTGGTAGACGTAGAAGACCTTGATGAGATCCTCGAACTTCTTGTTCGGTATCACCCGGCCCACGAAAAGGAAGTTGGTCTTGTCATCATCGAACATCGCACGGATCGCTGGACTGGGCGGAATAGCGAGCTGCTCTGGGTCCAACAGGAGCGGAAGGACCCCGGTGGGATGAAATCCCATCGCGTCGAGCTCCTGCCGGTTGAACTCGGAGACACCGAGCGCGAGCTCGGTGCGGTCGATAAACGCGGCCAGCTCGCGACGGCCCTGGTAACACAGTCTGGCTAGCTTGGGCTGATAGGGCGCGAACCATCGTGCCGGCGTAATGTTGTGGTAGATGAGCATGATGCGGTCCGGCAGCTGGTGCGCGAAGGAAGACACCCCGGCACCAATCGAAAAGTGCAGAATGAGGACGTTGTCCGAGCTCGAGACTCCTTCGTAATCCCAAAGCGGGTGGCCCTTTTTCCTCATCGCCGAGTGTACCGACTCAGCGAAGATCTCCGATTCGTAGCCTCGGCTACGCAATAAGTCTTGTATGCGAAGCGCTTCGTTGCTGATGGCATCTCCGTGACTCAGCGAAGCGACCATCTGGTGTACTTGCATTGTCCCGATTAACCTCGAAGGGCCTGCTCTACGAAACCCACCAAGAGTTTTTCGTCGTCGCGAGCCGCGACACCACCCAGAACCTCACGTTGCCGATCGACGACCCGAGCCCTGAGCGTCTCGTCATGAACCAGCAAGTGCGCCATCTCGGCAATCTCCTCGAACCGCTTTTCGTGGATCAGGATTCCCGCCCCCCCAAGCGTCTCCGCCACCGCTCCGGCATCGAAGGCCATGACCGGGAGACCAAACTGAAACGCCTCCAACAAGGGAGCACAGAATCCTTCATGCTCGCTCATGCTGAGAAAAACATCTGCTACTTGGTAGTAGGCAATGAGATCATCGGTGTCGACATGTCCGGTGAACACGACGTCCTCGAGCAGCAGGTCGTCCACCAAGCGAACGAGTGAGTCGAAATAGCGCTCGAACCCGTGGGACTCTCCCACTAGGAGTAGACGGCTATCTGGATCGATGTACTTCTGATAGATGGAGAAAACCTTGATCACGTCCTCGATGCGTTTGTTGGGCAGCGTCCGCCCCACGAAAAGGAAATTCGTCTTGTCGTCGTCGAACATCTCGAGGACGACAGGATTCGCCGGTCCTTCCAATTGGTGACGATCGCGCATCAACGGAAGCACCCCTGTCGGGTGAAACCCCATCGATTCGAGCTCGGAGCGGTTGTACTCCGAATCCCCAACCGCCAATCGAATTCGCTTGTTGAAGGCGGCGAGCTCGCGACGGCCGTGATGGCAAAGACCCACAAGGTGCGGGTGGAACTCGGTGAACCAGCTCGCAGGCGTAATGTTGTGGTAAATCAACATGAGTGGATCGGGAAGGTGGTACGCGTAAGTCGAAACCCCCGCACCGATCGAAAAGTGCAGAATGAGGACGTTGTCGGGGCTCGAGATCTCTCGGTAGTCCCAGAGCTTATGAGCCAATCCTGACATCTCGGGGTGGACCGCCTCCGCGAAGATCTCGGAATCGTAGCCGCGGCCCTGCAGTATGGACTGGATGCGAAGCGCCTCGTTCCCGATGGCGTCGCCATAGCTCAGTGCCGACAACATTTGATGAACCTTCATCGCGTTTTGGAAGCGGCGGTGCGATCTTCTTCGAGAAGCATGCCGAGAAGCCGGTTGTACTTGCCTTCGATGACTTCCCACCGGTAGTGGTCGTTAAAAAAACGCTGGCCGTTCGCACCCAGCCCTTCGCGAAGGTCTCGATCTTCCTCGAGTAGCGCGACCGCCTCTCGGAACTCGTAGTAGCTCGCGTAGTAGAGCCCGGCGTTCGACCGCCGGCACTGCCCGCGGAGAACATCGCAGAGCCCGTTCGCCAAAACCGGCTTCGCCTGGGACCAAGCTTCTAACGTCACCATGGAGAGGCTTTCGAACTCCGAGGGCATGATGAGAAACTCAGCCCCCGCCAGGGCCGACCATTTTTCATCCTCGGGAAGAAACCCGGCATAGTAGATATCCGGGTGCTCGAGTATCTCCATCGTCTTGCCGCCCACCAGAACCAACTTGAGCGAGGAACCGCTCTCCTCCTTATAGCGGCGAAAGTAGTTGAAGAGTTGGCGGCATCCCTTGTTCTGATCCACCCGGCCGATGAATATGGCGTAGCGATCACGCAACTTGTGGCGACTCCGAAACAGATCCGGCGTGGCGCCGTTCGGCACTTCCGATCCCACCCCGACCACATCGCCCTTCAAGTCACGACTCTCCGCCACCGACCAGATCATTTCCCGCTCCTCGACAGAGTTGAACACGATAGCCCGGGGACGATGAAAGAACGGCTTGAATATCTTGAGATTGACCACCTGGTCCTTCTCTGCGGTGGGGACGAGAAGGGACCGATCTCCGAGAGCACCGACGCCATGGTAGCTGTGGTAGTAGCGGTAGCTGAAGAAGATGAAATAGTCATACGCATTGCGGTTCTTTCGCAGATAGCGAACCAGCTTCGGAGAAAAAGGCCCCTGCTCTTCGAGCCACTGCAGCTCGTCTTTCTCGCGGTGCGGGGCGCGGAAGACCTTCTGTGAGATGTGACCGAAGCGGTCGGTGTCTCGAGGCCGCTTCACCTTGAAGCGTCGCACCGGCACGCCGTTAACGATAGACAGGTCATCCGGAAGCTCGTTGCGCCAGGTGATGTAGTCTGTGGCGCACGACGTGATCACCTCGACGCGGTGGTGGTTTGCGAGATGCTCCGCCACCAGTCGACAATGGTACTCGGCGCCGCCATTGACCTCCTCGCCGTACCGCTGCACCACTAAGGCTAGGCGAAGCGAAGGCAAGGCGCTTGCACTGCTAGTCACCGTTGGGCTTGCGCTCCGACGACGTGGAACGCTTTTCGCCGTTGTCGCCTTTAGCCCCGCGTTTTCGCCGCCAAGGCCTTCGTCCGCCACGCGAACGTCGCCGAGACGCGTCTTGGCTATTCTCGTCCTTGGACACCGTCAAATCCTCGAGGACCTTCTCACGACGGCCTTGGAACTCGACCTTGGCTCCGGTCGCCCGATTGCGCGCCTTGAGATTGGTGAGTTCCAAGTTCATTTTCGTCAGTTCCGCGGCCATGTTGTGAAGCAGCTGGACGTAGTATTTGTTGAGATCGGCCTGCCGCGAGAGCGCACTGATGATGGGGTTCGGATTGAAAAACAACTTGAGGAGCGGATTCAAGAGAGTCCGTGCCATACGGATCAGCCGTCCAGAGAGTCCGCGCGACGACTGGTAGATCGTCTCCGGGCCGAAGGTGTAGTTCCATTGCTCGTCGCGAGCACGGAAAGCGGCCACGAAATCGCTGTTGAACTGACTGGCGTCTAGGACGGAGTCCAGCTTCATCTCCGCGACCTCACGAACTTCTTCCTCGGTATAGAGACCCTTCCGCTTTTCCTCGATTCGGGAGCGGATGGTGGTCATGACGGCCTCGACATCGATATCGCCACCCTTGATGCTGAAGGTAGACATATTCCTCCTTGTGAAACCCAAGCGTATGAATCCATCGCTCGGTGGTTGTTGTTCTGGCTAGCCAGTCAGGAGGGAGTTTTAGCCCGGTTCTCCGAAGTGATAGATGATGGCGATGACAGCGCCTGTCCAAAGGCCCACCGCCGCGAGAAGCGGTCGATCAGTGAATAGCACGAGCGAAGGGTTTCCACCTTCGTCCCGCTGGTGGACTAAGTACAGGTATCGAAAGATCCCATACAAAACGAATGGCAGAGTCCAAACCAAACGGTCCGTGCCGAACTTGAAAACCGTTTCTGGCGACTGGGTGTATAGGGCATAGGACAACAAAGTCGAAGCGGTTACCACCGCGATCATCTGGTCCAAAAGAGAAAGGCTATACTCCCCCAGGATCCTCCTGTGCCCGGCTGCCCCATCCGCCAGCAACGTGATCTCATGACGGCGCTTGGTCAGGGCTAAGAACAGTGCGAGCAACATAGTACAAACAAGTAGCCAGTTACTGAAGGCGACGCCGATCGCCACTGCGCCGGCGATCGCCCTCAAGACAAATCCAAAAGAAAGCGTGAGAACATCCAGAATGACCACGTTCTTCAAGAACAACGTGTAGCAGACCATCAACGCGAAGTAGCTGAAGGCGATCATCCCGAAGGAAGGTCCGAGGGCGAAACTCCCCGCTAGTCCTCCCACTATCAATATCGCAGCCGTACCTTTTGCCAGCCCCGGCAGCAGTCGTCCGGAGGCGAGTGGTCGCTGGCGTTTGACCGGATGGAGTCGATCTTGCTCGAGATCGACCAGGTCGTTGATCAGGTAAACGGCGCCGGAAAGTACACAAAACAGCAGAAACGCTTCGAGTGCCGCGACGAGCGACGGCACATGAAACAGCTGCCGAGCGAAGATCAGAGCCGCCAATAAAACCAAGTTCTTCGACCACTGATGGGGCCGAAGTGCTAGAAGAAGGTGATAGAGCTCGAGGCCATAAGAGGCCAGGGCACCTTCCGGCTTGCCCTCGGTTGTCGGCTGCTCTTCGGGAATCTTCGTTGGCTTCTGGGTACTTCGGTAAGCCTGCTCGTTCAGAAACTCTGGACGGCCTTCTCCTCATCGTCGTAGGTCTCGAAGACAGTCAGCAGTTTCGTAATGGAGAGAAGGTCCTGGATGCGCTTGGTTAAGTGCAGGAGCTTCAGCTTCCCGTTTTTGCGACTCGCCGTGGTGTAGCAGCGCACGATCTCGCCGAGGCCCGCACTGTCCACGTAGGGCACGTCGGCAAGGTTGAGCACGATCTTGGACTTTCCGCCCTCGACCAAGCTGTTGATCTTCTCACGCAGTAGCTCATCACCCTCCCCGATGAGCATCTTGCCCTTCAGGTCTAGGAGGGTGACCTCGCCTACGGTTCTTTCCTCGATCTTCATGATAAGAACTCTCCTCTTGCCAAGGGGGCCGAGAGAAACTTCGGCCGTAAAACCTTGTAAGTGTTATCACGAAGGGCGAAGTAGTGTCAAGCATACGGGACTATGCTAGACTCGCCCATCGATGGAATATCCCTTTATCGACCGGCTTCGGGACTCTCGAAAGCGGATCGCCTTTCCCGAAGCGACTGAGCCCAGAACCCTCAAGGCCGCTCGCACGATGGAGGACGAAGCTATCGCCTCTGATCGCCTTTCCCGGTCCTGGTCGATGGAGGCGAAGATCCCGACAAGGTCAGCCGAGCCGCGGATCAGGCCGGTATCTCACTCAAGGGAATAGAGATTCGCTCCCCCATCGAAGAAGGTGACCTCGAAGTATTCGCCGAGCGCTACCACCAACAATCCCGCCACAAAGGCGTCTCCGAGGACGAGGCGCGCCAAATCGTGGCCGACCCTATGTACTTCGCGGCCTGCATGGTCCAGGCGGACGATGCCGCGGGCTACGTCGCCGGCGCCCACCACACGACCGCGGAAACTGTGCGGCCCGCCATTCGGGTCCTCGGAACGCAGCCGGACGTCAAGTGGGTCTCGAGCTTCTTCTTAATGGTGTTGCCGGCGGGCAAAGGAGAATACATCTTTGCTGACTGCGGCGTGATTCCCGATCCCGATTCGAACCAGCTCGTCGAAATCGCCCTGCTGGCGGCGGCGAATGCCCGTCTCTTCTTGGAGACCGAGCCACTGGTCGCGCTCCTTTCGTTCTCGACGAAAGGCAGCGCCCGTCATCCCATGCTCAACAAAATCACGGAGGCCGCCGAGACCCTTCGAGAAAGGTCTCCGGGGTTGGCGAGTGATGGAGAGCTTCAGGGCGATGCGGCCCTGGTCGCCGAGATCGCGGCGAGCAAGGCCCCGGGCAGTCGGGTAGCGGGGAAGGCTAATACCCTCGTGTTTCCCGATCTGAACTCGGGGAATATCGCTTACAAGCTGGTGGAACGGCTAGCCGATGCGCTCGCGCTGGGCCCCATTTTGCAGGGCCTGGCCAAACCGGCCAACGACCTCTCCCGAGGTTGCAGCGTCGAGGACATCGTAAACGTGGCGGCTATCACTTCGATTCAATCAATAAAGGCCGATCGAAGGTAGGACCAGGCTTTTCTAGTCGCCGCTCTCGCGGCGCATCTTCTTCCTCTGCCGCTTCTGCGCCAGCGCTTGCTTCGCGCGACGCTTATCGCCTGGCTTCAGGTAATAGGAGTGTCTCTTGATTTCCTTGATGATGTCTTCCTGTTGGACTCTTCTCTTGAACCGGCGCAGGGCACTTTCTATCGACTCACCCTCTTGAATTCTGACTTCGGCCAATCATAACACCTCCCTTACGTTCAATTTTTGGACCCTTCGGCCGAATTAACTACTATAAAGGCGGGGGCGATGCTTGTCAAGTCCTTATTTATAAGTAAATTGCGAGCGTTGACGGCATTATAGTGGTTCTTGTATATCTTGACACTCCGACAACCAGCGTGGGATAATCGATGCCCAGAATGGGGTCTAACTCTCTCAAAAAGAAGGTCTTGAAGTGAGGGTTCTCGTCGTCGGCTCCGGCGGCCGGGAGCACGCACTCGTCTGGAAGCTCAAGCAAAGCCCGCTCCTGACCGAGATTTACTGTGCGCCGGGAAATCCCGGGATCGCGACCCTGGCCGATTGCGTGGACATCGACCCCTCGGACATCGTCGAGCTGGCTGATTTCGCAGAGAAGCTTTCCATCAGTTTGACCGTTGTCGGCCCCGAGCTGCCTCTCATGCTGGGCATAGCCGATGAGTTCGAAAAGCGGGGGCTTGCCGTCTTCGGACCCACCCGCGCCGCGGCGGAGCTCGAGGGCAGCAAGGCGTTCGCCAAAGACTTCATGGCCAAGCACGGCATTCCGACCGCGAAGTTCAAGGTGGTGAACGACGTCGACGAAGCCAAATCCGTGATCAAAAAGGGGGAGCTCGGCTTGCCTTTGGTCATCAAAGCCGACGGGCTCGCGGGTGGCAAAGGCGTCTCGATCGTCGCCGACAAGAAGGCAGCTCTCGCGGAAGCCGACCGCTTGCTCACCGACAAGGCTCTGGGAACCGCAGGGAGCAAGGTCGTCCTGGAAGAGTGCCTGGAAGGAGAAGAGGTCTCTTTTTTTGTCTTGTCAGACGGAGCCAAAGTCTTTCCGTTCGTCGCAGCCCAGGATCAAAAAAGAGCACTCGATAACGACGAGGGACCCAACACCGGGGGCATGGGCTGCGTTTGTCCGGCGACGATGCTGAGGGCCGAGACACTGAAACGCATCATGCAAGAAATTGTGCTGCCTACGATCTCGAAGATGGCAGCCGACGGTAGACGTTATCAGGGTTTGCTCTACAGCGGTTTGATGATCACGAAAGATGGTCCCAAGGTCTTGGAGTACAACGTTCGTTTCGGAGATCCCGAGACCCAAGCCGTGCTCCCTCGATACACCGGAGACCTCCTTCCTCTATTAAAGGAGGTCGCAGATGGGCACCTAGGTCAGCATAGGCCGGAGTGGAGTCGCGACCCTGCTATCACCGTCATTCTTGCCTCGGGTGGCTACCCCGGAAGCTACGCGACCGGGAAGAAGATTGAAGGAGTCGACCTCGCCAAGGGCGTTGAGATCGCCGAAGGTGTGAGCCTCTTCCACGCCGGAACGAAGAAAGACGGCAACAACCTGGTGACCGGTGGCGGAAGGGTCCTCGCAGTCACTGGCATTGGTCAGAATCTCAAGGCCGCCATCGAGCGAACCTACAAGGCGGTCGACGGCATCCAGTTCGAAGGGATGCATTACCGGAAAGACATCGGCCAAAAAGCCTTGGCCCGCATGTCCGGGGATGGGAGTTCATGAGCAAACCTCTGGTCGGCATCCTTATGGGAAGCGCCTCCGACGCTGACGTCATGACCCAGGCGGCGGAAGTCCTCCGCGAGCTCGGCGTCCCCTACGAGATAGGAATTTACTCCGCTCACCGGACCCCGGACCGCGTCGAGAAGTTCGCGTCACAAGCCGAAGAGCGCGGCATTCGAGTGATCATCGCCGGAGCGGGAGCCGCCGCTCACCTTGCAGGCGCCGTCGCCGCTCGCACGCATCTGCCAGTCATCGGCGTGCCCCTCGCGGGGACAGCCCTTTCCGGTATGGACGCATTGCTCGCCACCGTCCAAATGCCAGCCGGCTTCCCGGTGGCCACCGTCGCAATTGGGAAGGCGGGCGCCATCAACGCCGCGCTCCTCGCCGCACAGATCCTGGCCCTCCAGGATCCCGATTTGCGGAAGCGCCTCGGTAAGCACCGCGAGCGCAAAGCGGCCGCGGCGGTCAAGGCTTCGGACGAACTTTCCCAAAAAAACCAGTGACCCGGTCGAGGGCGGTGGCTCTTTCTTGCGCCGCGGCACTCTTCTCGACTTGTAGCAAGACCCCGGACGACAGCTACGAAGCCGGCGTTCCGTGGGAGCTCGCCAAGCACCGTGCCCAAACGATTTCCAACCTCCGGTACGAAATCTCCCTTAACATTCCCGACGCGGCGGATGAATCCATTCGAGGCAGCGAGAAGGTAACCTTCGACCTCACTGAGGCGGGTAGTCCGGTGGTTTTCGATTTCGCGCAACCCGAAGAGAATGTTGTCTTGGTTTCGGTTAACGCCCGGGCCGTCGACCACAAGGTGGCCAGTGAGCACTTGGTGATTCCCGCCGAGTCTTTTGACGCGGGCTGGATATCGATTTCATCGCTGGCGACGGCTCCCTCAATCGCAACGAAGACTTTCTCTACACACTCTTCGTACCCGACCGAGCACGGGTCGCGTTCCCAGTCTTCGATCAGCCGAATCTAAAGGGCCGTCTCAAGCTGAGCCTCGAGGCTCCGTCTTCCTGCAGGCGGTGTCGAACGGGAAACTCGAAAACCACGACGTCGCCGGGGACCGAGCCGTCTTCCAGTTCGCCGAGACGAAGCCCATCAGCACTTACCTCTTCTCCTTCGTGGCGGGTCGTTTCGAGGTGGAGACCGCGGAACGAAACGGGCGGCAGATCACGATGTTTCATCGTGAGACCGACCCCGAGAAGCTAGAACGGAACCGGGACGTTATCTTCGATCTCCACGCCGGCGCCCTCGAGTGGCTCCAGGATTACACGGGGATCCCGTACCCCTTCGAGAAATTCGATTTCGCCCTCATCCCTTCTTTTCAGTACGGAGGGATGGAGCATCCCGGAGCCATCAACTATCGCGCCGACGGTCTTCTTCTGGACGAGTCCGCCACCCAGAATGAGCTCCTGGGACGAGCCAGCGTCATTGCCCATGAGACAGCGCACATGTGGTTCGGGAACCTCGTCACCATGGAATGGTTCAACGACGTCTGGATGAAGGAAGTCTTCTCGAACTTCATGGCCGCCAAGATCGTCAATCCCTCGTTTCCGGAGGTTGACCACGAGCTCCGCTTCCTGCTCGCCCACTACCCCAGCGCCTACGGTGTCGACCGCACCGACGGAGCCAACGCCAACCGTCAGGAGCTCGAGAATCTCAACGAGGCGGGCTCGGTCTATGGCGCCATCATCTATCAGAAGGCCCCGGTGGTGATGAAGCACCTCGAGCTTCTGATGGGGGAGGAGCCCTTCCGCGCCGGGGTACGGGAGTATCTGGACCGCTACCGACTCGCGAACGCCACGTGGCCCCACCTCATCGAGATCCTCGACGGAAGAAGCGAAGAGGATCTCGGCGCTTGGAGCGAAGTCTGGGTCGAGGAGCCACGCCGGCCGACGATCACGACCCATCTCGACGTCGAAGATGGCACGGTCCGCGCCCTCACGCTTTCGCGGACGGACCCCGAAAAACATGGACGGAGATGGAACCAGCGCCTGGAAGTCCTTCTCGGTTACGACGACGGGGAAGTGAGAACGTTCCCGGTGCACCTCAAAGAACAATCCGTCAAGGTCACCGCCCCCGAGGGCTCACCCGCACCCAATTACGTCCTGCCCAACGGCCTCGGCATCGGATACGGTCACTTCGAGCTCGATGAACGAACTCGCGAATACCTTTTGGAGAATCTGCCGCGTATCCAATCTCCTTTGGCGCGAGCCGTGGCCTGGCTTTCCCTTTGGGAAGCGATGCTGACGGGATCGGTCCCCCCGCCGGAGATGACGGGGCTCATCCTTTCATCCCTTGAGTTAGAAACCGACGAGCTCAACATCGAGCTCATTCTCCGCTACCTCGAGCGTACCTATTGGGCCTACTTAGGCACATCCGAGCGAGACAGCCTGACGACTCGAATCGAAGCGCTACTCTGGCACGCGCTGCTCGAATCCCCAAGAGAGACGCTCAAGGCAACTTACTTCGCGACCTACCGAAGGATTGCCCTTTCTGACGATGCGCTCCGACGACTAAGAAGGATCTGGGAGCAACAAGAAGAGATCCCCGGGCTCACGCTTGCCGAGCGGGACTATTCGACGATCGCCCAGGAGTTGGCGCTTCGGAAAGTGGAGGGCACCGAGTCGATCCTCTCCCGGCAGCTCGAACGCATCGAGAATCCCGATCGCGCGGCCCGCTTCCGTTTTGCGATCCCCTCTCTCTCCGCGGATCCCAAGGTACGGGACGAATTTTTCGAGAGTTTGAAAGAGACCGAGAACCGCGAGCATGAGCCCTGGGTGTTGGACGCGGTCGGCTTCCTAAACCACCCGCTCCGTGCCCGACAGGCCGTGCACTACATTCGGCCCAGCCTCGATCTCCTCGAAGAGATCCAACGCACCGGCGACATCTTCTTTCCCAAGGGATGGCTCGACGCGACCCTAGGAGGTCATAGCTCTCCAAGTGCTGCGACCATCGTACGAGAGTTCTTGAAGGGAAGAAACGACCTCCCGCCGAGGCTGAGGCAGAAACTGTTGCAGTCGGCAGACCCCTTGTTCAGAGCCGCAAGTTCCAGAAAGCCCTAGCTCTCCGCAGCCTGTAAGCCACAACCGCAGCTCACGGCCCCACAGCCGCAACTCATGAGATAAAACCGCAATCTGTGAGCCGTTAAGGCGCCGGATCGCGCCTATATCTAGGGGGGTGTCTGTGCCAAAAGGGTCCCCTTTGGAGTTAACATGCAGGCAACCGGCCCGTTTTCGGATTGGGCCAAGGGCGCGCCATTGTTGAAAAACGGACAGGCCTTCTCCCACTACCAGCTCCGGGAGAAGATCGGCAAGGGCGGAATGGGCGAAGTCAACTATTCTTGGGCCGACGACGCCATCGTGCGCTCCGCGTCGTCGCTCGCTCTCACCCTCTCCCCGTTTGCGGGGAGAGGGATGGGGTGAGGGGTCCCGTACTCCGAAACCGCCAGAGCCCATGAACAAGAAACTCGGCCACTACGAAGTCATCGAGCTTATTGGCTCTGGCGGAATGGGAGAGGTCTTCCTCGCTCACGACCAAAGCCTCGGCCGCCGTGTCGCACTGAAACTCCTTCCCGAAGATCTGCAACAGGACGAGACCACGAAGAAACGGTTCCTACGAGAAGCCAAGTCAGCCGCCGCTCTCGATCATCCTTACATCTGCAAGATCTATGAGATCGGCGAAGCCGAAGGAAACTCCTTCATCGCCATGGAGTATGTCGGAGGAGAGACCCTGCAGCAGCGATTGGCGCGAGGGCCCCTGCCTCTTGAAGACGCCGAGCGTATCGCCGCCGAGATCGCCGAAGCACTGGAGACCGCACACCAGAAAGGCATCGTGCACCGGGATCTCAAGCCGTCCAACATCATGCTTTCGACGGGCGGACACGTGAAGGTGTTGGATTTCGGACTAGCCAAACAAGTCACCGACACTACCGGAGCCGACAGCCAATTCGAAACCGAATCTCAGCTGACCGGCAAGGGCTTAACACCCGGAACACCGGCCTACATGTCGCCCGAGCAGCTGCGAGGCGAAGCGGTCGATCCCCGCTCGGACATCTTTTCTCTGGGTCTCGTGGTCTACGAGATGCTGGCCGGCGCGCATCCATTCGTCGGAGCCACGTCGATGGATACCACGGCGGGGATCTTGAACAAGGCCCCGACTCCGCTCTCGGGTTACCGAAAAGACATCCCGGAGCCCCTCGAGCATCTTGTCGAAAAAATGCTGGCCAAAACGCCCGACGATCGTTATCAGCTCGTGCATGAAGTGCGGACGGACCTTGCTCGCGCCAGGGGGACGATTGCTCCCACACGACGCACGCCGCTTTGGAAAAACCGACGCATCGGACTCAGCATGGGGGCCGTAGCACTCGTGGCCGTTTTAGTCGCTCTCGGAGCGTGGTGGCTCGCCTCTTCGCGAGACGCGCCTGTCTCGAGTACGGGACATCCGTCGGTGGCCGTCTTGCCATTAAGAAACCTCAGTCAGGACCCAATGGAAAGCGACTACTTGGCGGAGGGCATCAGCCAGGCCGTGATCACGAAACTCACCCAGGCGGGACTGCGCGTGACATCTTGGGAGACCGCCCGGCGTTACGGTCACAGTGGTGAGCCCGCCGAAAGCATCGGCCAAGAGTTGAACGTGGATAACGTTCTCGTCGGCACGTTTCAACTCTCCGGTGATCGAATACTCACGACGCTCGCCCTAGTTGAGGCGAAGAGCGGACTTCAATCATGGGCGGACGAGTTCGAAGAGCCCTTCGAAGATCTCTTCCAGGTGCAGCGCCGCATCGCGATGGGGGCAGCTACGAGCCTCAAAAAGGAACTAACCGGCGAGGAAGAGATCGCATTAGCCACGCCCGAGTCCCGGAGCGTCGACGCGTACGACTTCTACATGCAAGGCGCTCACATCCTTCAAGAGGGTGGTGAAGAGGCGACGAGCATCGCTTTCGAGTATTTCACTCGCGCCGTCGAGCTCGATGCGAATTTGACAGAGGCCCATGTGGGTCTCGGTGCGGCGCACTTCGGGCGCTTCTTCTACGGTTGGGGAGGTCTGAATAGTCTAGATAATGCGGAAGCGAGTTACGAGAAAGCTCTAGAGTTGAACGCTGAGTCCATGAGGGCTCGGAGAGGGCTCATTCAGGTCCGTTTTTCTAGAGGGCTCAGCGAGGGTTGCCTGATTCAAGGTCAACTGGCGGCGCGGTCTGATCGGCCGAATGGCGTGGAAGCCCTCCTGGCCCGGGCCGACGCGTACGCCTACGGCGGCTTGCCGGATCGGGCGCAGCCGCTCTATCGGCGGGTCATCGAAATGGACCCCCTCAACCAAGCCGCCCACTGGCAGCTTTTTCTGGCCTTCTTGGTAACCGGAGAGTTCGAAGAGAGCATCGAAGCCGGCAATACCTACCTTCGCCGATTCGGTGATGACGCGATGGTTCACACTCATGTTGCCGTCTCCCATCAGATCTTGGCCAGCGGCAACCGTGCCCTCGAGCACTACGAGAAGGCACTGGAATTCACATCGACTCATTTTCTTACCCTTTACTATGGCGGGCTCTTCTTCGAGAAGGTGGGAGAGCACGACCGTGCGGAGGAAGTTTGGCAGCGGGGCGTGAAGCTTTTCGAGGCCGACCTTGAGCTCCACCCAGATCATGCTCTGTTGCGCTTTGTACTGGCGAGTCTCTACGGTCTCCTCGGCGAGCACGAGTCGGCCTTGACCGAGGAAGAACAAGCCTTAACAGGGAATGTGAGTGGCATCGGCCTCCCCATGCTCGCGGCAGTGCGAGCGAAACAAGGGGAAGCGGATCGGGCGGCCGAGCTGCTTCGGCACGCGTTGCGGCAGGGTGGATTGCCATATTTGTGGAAGTTATTTTTTCAGGCCGCCTCTGTGCCTCCTCCGCAGTCCGCCGCTTTTGATCAATTCCTTCAGGAATACGAAGCGGAAGAACAGCGGCTTCGGGAGCTCTACTAGGAATGCCGGGCGAAACTTTCTCCCACTACCAGGTCCGGGAGAAGATCGGCCACGGCGGCATGGGAGAGGTGCACCTCGCCCACGACACGTCCTTAGATCGTCGGGTCGCCCTCAAGTTCCTGCCCGAAAGCCTTCAGCATAACGAAACCGCGAAGAGACGCTTCCTGAGAGAGGCGAAATCCGCCGCCGCGTTAGACCATCCCTACATTTGCAAGATCTATGAGATCGGAGAGGCCGAGGGAAAGTCCTTCATTGCCATGGAGTATGTCCGTGGCCAGACCTTGGAGCAGAAGCTTGCCAAGGGAACCTTGCCGCTCGACCAAACGATCCGCATCACCTCCGAGATTGCCGAAGCACTCGAGACGGCGCATCAAGAAGGCATCGTCCATCGGGATCTCAAACCCTCCAACATCATGCTCACGGAGGGCGGTCATGCGAAGGTCATGGATTTCGGACTCGCTAAGCGAGTGGCTTCCGCAGAGGGCGTGGATAGTCAATTTGAAACCACACCCCAGCTGACGGACAAGGGCTCGACGCTGGGGACGCTGGCTTACATGTCACCCGAGCAGCTGCGAGGCGAATCCGTCGATACTCGCTCAGACATCTTTTCCTTTGGCCTGGTGTTTTACGAGATGCTGGCGGGAACTCATCCCTTTAGTAAGGCCACGACGATGGACACTACGGCCGGGATCTTGAATCAGGAACCGGAGCCGATCTCCCGATACCGGCAGGACGTTCCGGAGCACCTGGTGCTTATTGTGCAGAAGATGCTGGCCAAAGGCTCCGGCGAGAGATACCAGCTCGTTCACGACGTGCGGACGGACCTCGGGCGCGTTCGACAGAAAGCCGTTCCAGAGCGCGCTCGGCGACTGCAGCTCGGGTTGGGGGGCGTCGCAGCTCTTGCTCTTTTGGTGGCGACGGTCTGGTGGAGCGCTTCAACGTGGGCACCCACTTCGGATCCGCAGGTCACGTCGGTGGCAGTCCTGCCATTAGAGAATCTCAGCGAGGATGCGCTCGAGACCGACTACCTAGCCGAAGGCATCAGCCGCGCCGTCATCACGAAGTTGGTTCAGGCCGGACTCCGGGTCACCCCCTGGGAGACGGTCCGGCGGTTTGCACACAGCGGCGACCCTCCGGAGAAGATTGCCAAGGAATTGAACGTCAACAACGTACTCGTCGGGACCTTCGAGCTCGTCGATGACCGCATTGTGACGACCCTTTCTTTGATGGAATCGGACGGCCTCCTCTCTTGGGCGGATGAGTTCGAGGAGCCTTATGAGGACATCTTCCGAGTCCAGAGACGCATCGCTGTGGGAGCAGCCAGGAGCCTGAAGAAGAAGCTAACCGGTGAGGAAGAAAAAGCGCTCGATGAGCCGGAGTCCCATAGCGTCGAGGCCTACGACTTCTACTTGCAAGGTGCCCATATCCTGCAGGAAGGAGGCCAAGAAGCCACGAACATCGCGTTCGAGTATTTCACTCGCGCCGCTGAGCTGGACCCGAACCTGGCAGATGCCTTTGTGGGCCTCGGTGCGGTGCATACCGATCGCTACCTCTACGGGTGGGGAGGTCTGAGTAGCCTGACTCAGGCGGAGGCGAGCTACAAACGGGCCATCCAGTTGAACCAAGCGTCCATGCGGGCCCACAGGGGTCTAACTTATGTGAATTTTCTTTCGGGACGCACCGAGGCTCAACTCATTCAAGCTCGCGAGGCGGCTCGGCTCGGTCGACCGGATGACGTGGAAACACTTTTGACCCGAGCCCGGGGCTACTTACTCGGCCCAATGGGTGAACGAGCGTCGTCTCTTTATCGCCGGGCCATCGAGCTCGATCCAGTCAATGCAGAAGCGCACGCCTATCTCACTATCAACACATGGGCAACCGAGCCCGAGCGGACAGTTGAAGCTGGCAAAGAGTTTTTCCGGCTGTTTGGTGACTACCATGAAGTTCATAACTATGTCGCCTATTCCTATCAATTGCTAGGCAACCATGAGCGCGCTCGCGAGCACTACGAGAAAGCAATCAAGAGCTCACCTTCGGGGGACCCGAACCTCGAGTCGCTCCTGTTCAGAGGCATTTTGATGGATCAGCTTGGAGACCGTGCGCAAGCCGAAAAAGCTTGGTGGGCGGGAGTCGAGTCGGTGACGGCCAAACTGGAAGCGTACCCCGACAATGCCGGCATGCGCCTGTTGCTAGCGTGTTTCTATGGCCTGCTGGGTGAGCAGGCTTCCTCCCTAGCCGAGGAAGAACGAGCACTGGCCTCCAACGTCAGCGGCTATGCGTGGTACTACCTCGCGGCGGTCCGGGCAAGGCTGGGGGACACCGAGCGTGCCATTGAGCTGCTGCGGCGCGTCGTGCGACGAGGTCGCATCGAGCCGTTGTGGGAACCCTTTCTTCGACGAGCTTTCGCGCCTCCTATGAGATCGGAAGCGTTCGACCAATTTGTCAAGGAATACGAGGCAGAAGCGCAGCGGCTTCGGGAGAAATATTGACGGGTGGATCCCGTCGGCCACTCGTCATTATTCACCACGCCTGGCGGCATATACCACCATCTTCTGGTGGATTATGACAGTTCCTCCAATGACCGCGTGCTCGGCGACCTGATGCTTCTCGTGACAGGGGCGTTAGTTAGAGGTATCCTGGAAGTCTAGAGCCTGCAAGCGATCGCGCGTCTACCGCGAAGCGGGCATACGGTTCCCAAGGATTGCAGCAAGATGGATTTCGATGAAGTCATGAAAGTCCTGGCACTTCGAGAAGGAGAAGCTTGATTATGTCCTCGTCGGTGGAGTGGCGCTCAATTTCCATGGGATTGCTAGAGCAACCGAAGACATTGATCTCTTCGTCCGGCCGGATTCGGACAACATAGAACGGCTGCGAAGAGCTCTGAAGCAACTCTATGACGACCCGAGCATCGACGAAATCAGCGTCGACGATCTAACTGGCGATTACCCCACCATTCGTTATGTTCCTCCCCACGGAGAACTCTTCCTGGACATCATCGTCCGGCCCGGGGAGTTCGCGGACTATGCCGATCTAGAAATTGAACACATCGACGTTCAGGGAGTGAAGGTCAGGGTTGCGTCTCCCCAGACTCTATACTGGCTCAAGAAGGAAACGCTCCGGGCGATCGAGCAGACGCCGAGGCACTGAGTGAGAAATTCGATCTTAGCGGGAAGCGCAAGAAAGAATGATGAGGAAACCGAATGCCGGTGACGAAATTTCGGACGTTTGAAGAAGCCCGTCGGGCCTTGTGGTGCGATCGCCTCGATGAGAGCTACTTCGCTAGGGTGGCTGGGCTATGGGCGTTTTCACACCGCTTACACCCTAGAGCGTTTCCCCCTGGGGTCTTCAAGTATAGACAGCTTGGAGACGCCCAGAGGGAGAGGGAACGATGGATCACGGAAAACGTTCGGCGACTTCGCCAGCAACGCATCGCGAACGGAGAGTGTAAGCCGGTAACGAAGTGAGGATGGGCCCTGAGATCAGAGCCCGTTGAGGATCTCCGCGGTCAGCTTCTCGAACTGCGCGATCGCTTCTTGATGAGCGTCCCCGGTTGCGGGGCCGGAGAAGCCGCCGTAGATGGCGTGGACGGTGCCGTCTCGATTCAGAAAGACTGTAACCGGAACGCCTTCAATAGGCCCGAGCTCAGAGAGTCCGTCAACCGCCAGATTCTCGAGCGTCCCATCGGCGAGGACGATATCCCATTCGATGCCGTGCCGGTCCTTGAACTCCTGAACGCGACGCTCCTTGTATTCCTGATTGTCGCTGTATTCGAAGGCCAGACCCAGAATCTCGAGGCCCGATGCCCGATGCTTTTCATAGAGCTCCACGAGCAGCGGCGCGTGATCGTTGCAATTTGGGCACCACGTTCCGAAGATCTCCAAGATGACGGGCTTCCCTGTATATTTCTCATTCTGTAAGGCTGCGGTGTCGAGTCGCGTTTCGCCGGGCTTGAACGCGATGCGGCCGAGGGGATCGGGCAGCTCGAAATCGTCGTCACGCTCGGCGACGAATTCCTCCCATGAATAGGAAGTGACCCACTCCCCTTCCATCGTCCCATCGGGCTTTATCTCCCCGGCAAGCCGGAACGCGTGCTGGCCATCGAACGTCGACAGGTACAAGCGAGTCCCTCGCAAGTTGCCGGCGAGGAAACGGACGTCGCCATACTGAGATGGCACCTCGAGCGTTCCCGTGACCACCCCGGACGCGTCTTGCTCGAAGAGACCCTTGGCCACTCCGTACTTGTCGAATTCCGCCCGCCAGGTGCCCGTGACATCGACCGACGCTTGGCCGGCCTCCGGCTCATCCGGCTCCATCGGGAAACGTTCCAGGGGATTCGGCTCGGAGATGGGACGCGCTTTTAGCCCCATGACAGGCTCCATCCCGGCGCTAGGCAGCTCTCGGCACCAGTGCCCGGTCAGTGTGCCGTCCGGCCTGAACCAGGCCTCGATCTGGGTCCCGTAGACAGGAAAGTCAACGACGAAGCCGATGGGACTGCGGCGGCAATCGGCCCGGAGGCGCTCCTCCCCATTGACGATAGTGGCGTCTTCGTTCTCGCAATCATTGGGAACCTCGAGGAAAAAGGGAAACTGGTCGCCTTCCTCGGTTGCCAGGTGCGCGTGATACCACTGCGCGCCGTTCGCCTTGGGGTCAGTCGTCTTGCCGCAGCCCCCGATTGCAAGGAGGAGTCCCGCACTCACGAGCGCACGCGTCAGGTGTCTTGGATAGACGTTGACTTGCGTGTCGAGCACCGTTACCTCCTGCGAGAACACTTCTTAGGGCCGAACGGACTTTCGGGCCTTCTCGATGGCGGCGAGAATCTTCGGAGACGTCGTCGGAAGCTTCAGCACAATTCCCCACTCTTTTCTCGCCGCGGAATATACGCTGCGGGTCGGAAACTTGAGAATGGGCAGCACCGCGGCGTCCGGCGCTAGAGATGCCATGTCGCTTTGGAGGTTTCCGGCTTGCTCGATCCACACCAAGAGCACATCGTAGTCGCCGTTCTTCGCGGCGGCTAGAAACGTGTCCGCATCGAAAGCTACCTCAAGGGTATGACCCACTTGTTCGAAAAAATTCGCGCCATCCGGATCCCACCGCTCATCCTCTGGTGTATTCTCATCTTGTTGGTAGTACCAGAGTATGTTGGTCGGCTTGATGCTCGCCAGGATGCGCTGATAGCGAGCACCCTTGCCGCTGACCAGGAACTTGGAGCCGCAGGCTTTAACCAGAACGTCGCTCAGACCTATTGTGACTCCCGAGACAACCAAAAATAGAAGTAGCTTTTTCATACTATCCTCCTAGGACGACTCCTCATCCACCTACTCTGCCTCCGGTTCATCTGATCTTTCCGCGGGGAGGAAGTCTTCTGGCGGTGCCCTTCGATGTCGAGCGGCTCGAGATCACGGGCGAACCGGTTCCAGTGCTGGAAGGGTTGATAGGCCTGTTGCCGGATTTCGCGATCTCCGACAACGGAACCCTCGTCTACGTCCCGGGAAGCGGCGAGCCGGGTAACAGACTCGTCTGGGTGGATAGGACAGGAGAAACTCAGCCGGTCAGGGCCTCGGGGCTGCCGTTCTTCCAAGCCACGAGAAGCCCGGTGACCTCGCCCGGTTTCGAATCGACCATTGACCGCCCCCGAAAACTCCCTTGTTTTCTACCACGTGGGGGATCGGTCGGCAAATCCAGGAAAAGCGAAGTGTTGGTGAGCCGATTTCTGGCTATTCTCGCCCATCGGCCCATCCGGAGGTGCAAGATGGATTCTCGACGGGTTCTACCCCTTCTTTTTGTCGCCCTAGTCCTTTTGATTCCCGCCAACGCACAGGCTCAAGCCTAGCCGGACGCGACGATACTTAAAAGAAAACCCGGGCCTCGCCTTTCTCCGCGATGAGCTTCTCGACGTGGGACAGGAGGAAGTCCCGGCGCTCCAGGATCGCCTTGATCTGGCCTCCCATGAGGGTCCCCTTGAAGTTTGCGTCCAGCGTCTCGCGATCGAAGGTCTTGAGCTTCTCCACGAGCTCGCGATCGTACTGATTGGGCAGCTTCTTCTCGTTCTTGAGCATCTTCTTGCTCGAGGCGAACGCGCGGGAAGGACGCTGTCCGAGAACAGATGGTCACCTGCGTCGAGATACTGGTAACTGAGCGAGAGGAAGGCCTCTCCTTTGGGAGTCGCCCAACCGGAGGCAGAGTAGGCCGCACTATTTGTTCGCTCGATGAGAGGTCGAAACTTGCCGGTGTCCAAGGCGACCACTCCGATCGTGAGGTCCTCGCCGAGAAGAGAAGACGCGTGAGGAGGCCGCATTACGATGAGAAGGGCCTTGCCGCCCGGGAGGAGTGCGCGCGGAAAGTGGGAGCCCTCTTCTGGCGTCGTAACGGTCTGAGGTTGGCCCCCGGCCGCAGAGACGGACAAGATCCCGGGCCCGGCCCGAAAGGATCGGAAGTAGATCCGACCATCGCTACCCCAGGTGGCGCCGGGCGTCCGGGGCGCGTCGCACAGCGTCACCGGTGCGCCACCCGCTACCGATACCTTCTTGAGCTTGTCATCGGCAATGAATCCGATCCACTGCCCATCCGGCGAGAAGAAGGGACGGACGCCACCGTCCGTCCCCTCTAGCGGTTTGGTGTCGAGCCGATCCATGGAGCGCAGGAAAATTTGTGAGGTGCCATCCACCTGACCGGCTAGGGCGAGGCGCGAGCCGTCTGGCGAGACGGCCACTCGCCCGAACGCCCCCGGAAGAGGTGGGGTCGCGAGACGCAGTCTCGTCACCGTTCCCGAAGGGGGCGGGCCGGCCCGCATCCAGCCCCACATACCGACGCTTGTGGCGAGGATGGCCAAGGCTCCAGCCGCGATCCACGGGGCGGTTCGACGCCAGCCAGGACTGGTGCTCGCGGCGCGAGCCGCGCTCGGCGCGACCGCCGGCTCACCGAGAGCCTCTTCGAGCTCCACCCGCACATCCCACGCATCGCGAAAGCGTCGACGAGGATCTTTTTGGAGACAGCGTTCGAGAAGCCGGCGGATGCTTCTTGGTGTTTCCTTGGGGAGCGCAAGCCAATCGGGGTCCTGTCTCAGGACAGAGGCTAATGTGTCAGAGAGCGTATTCCCCTGGAAGGTCACGTGGCCAGTGAGGGTTTCATAGAGACAGCATCCGAAGGCCCAGATGTCGGTCCTTTTGTCGACCGTCTTGCCTCGGGCTTGCTCGGGGCTCATGTAGCCGGCCGTCCCCAAGATCACACCTGCTTCCGTTGCGGCTCCGGTGACCGTCGGTGACTCGGACGAATCTCCCGAGGGTGTGCCCTCAGTCGCCTTCGCCAGACCGAAATCCAACACCTTGACCTTCTCGTCTGGAGTCAGCTTAATGTTGGCAGGCTTCAAGTCCCGATGAATGACGTCTTTCTCATGTGCGGCTTCGAGCGCCTCGGCAATCTGCATGAATAGAGGTAGCGCCTCCTCGACAGGGATGGCTGATTGCTTGATGCGTTCGGCCAGAGTCTCACCGGGAACGAGCTCCATCACCAGGAAACGCAAGTTGCCCGATTGCTCGAGTCCATGGAGGGTCGCGATGTTGGGGTGATTCAGGGAAGCCAGGAGACGCGCTTCCCGCTCGAAGCGAGCGAGACGTTCGGCGTCTTCGGAGAAGGCTTCGGGAAGGACTTTGATCGCGACTTCGCGCCCGAGCTTGGTGTCCTGCGCGCGATAGACCTCGCCCATTCCACCCGCCCCGAGTGGAGACAGGATCTCGTAGGATTCCAGGTGGTCTCCGGGACTGATGGACATGAGCTGGCCCTTCGGAGACGAAACTACTCCTCGTCAGTCCGAAAAGTCAAAGGCTTGTTAGAAGGTGAAGCGGGGTGCAGGGGAAACAGAAAAAATCCCAAATCGAGGGAGGGACCGGCCGAAAAACTTCGTCTTATATGAGTAGGACCTCAGAACCTGTCCCGATGCCGTGAACGGGTGGTTGGTGGATCTGGGAGGTCTTCGCGTCTCGGGCAACCAAGCCTTGCGAGAGCCAAGCAAGCTAGAGGGTTGCGCTGCCGCGGGAGAGTCGTCGGTTTACGGAACGTTTTGAGTGAAACCGACCTCGTTGAAGCGGGAACCCGACGTGATCAGATTTGATCAGGTTGTGGAGAGCGGGGCGCAAGCCATCACGTGCCAGTATAGTCCACAGTGCCTGCGATGCCGAAGAAAAAGACCTCACCCAGTGGCGCCCTCACAATTCCGCCGCAGCTCATAGAACGCCGCATCTACCTCATCCGGGGCGAGAAAGTGATGCTTGATGAGGACCTAGCGCGAATGTACCGCGTGCCCACGAAACGGCTCAACGAGCAAGTCACCAGGAACATCAAACGTTTTCCTGAGGACTTCATGTTCCAACTGAGCGGCGGTGAAGCGGCGGTTTTGAGGTCGCAAATTGCGACCTCAAAGGGCCGTGGCGGACGACGCTATCTGCCCCGCGCCTTCACCGAACAGGGCGTTGCCATGCTGTCGAGCGTTCTCCGAAGCGAGCGCGCGGTCCAGGTGAATATCGCTATCGTGCGAGCCTTCGTGCGGTTACGCCAGCTGCTGGCGACCCACAAGAACCTTGCAAGGAAAATCGAAACCCTCGAGCGAAAGGACGCGGAGCATGACGCCAAGTTCCGCGTCGTCTTTGATGCCATCCGCGAGCTCATGAAGCCGCCGCCACCGGCGCCGCGCATCGGTTTCAAGGGTCGCAAAAGGTAATCTCGCCCGCCACGACCTGCGTTCGAAGCTAATTTCGGTTCGGTTGAAGAGTCAAAGGCCCGTCGATCAGTCGAGTAGGACAGCCATCGCCCAATCCAAATCCAGAGGCTCTCCGTCCCACGCGGGAAGGCTGGTCCTGGCGTCGATCTCGAGGCCGAGGTCGCGATTACGTTCCATGAGCACCCCGACAGGATCGTTGACTACTTTGGGCGATGGCGGCACGGGTGGCAGCAATCTCCCATTCGGCCGATAGAACATAGGCTCGCTGTTGGGTGGGAACTCCACCCGAAATCCTTCTTCGTGAACGGATCGGTGATGCCTTCGGCACAACAGAACGAGGTTATCGAGCTTGGTCTCCCCGCCATTGGCCCAATGCTCTATGTGGTGGGCATCGCAGTACTTGAGGCCACAGCCCGGAAAGCGGCAGGTCCGGTCTCGATGGGTCAGAGCTCGACGGATCGCGGGCGGGACGGTGCGGGTCTTTCGCCCTACATCTAATACTGTCCCATCTTCGTCGTGGGTCATCACGACCTTGCTGGCATCGCAGGCGATGCGCCGGGACGTTTCCGCGGAAACGTAGGTGCCATCCTCGACAACTGACTGGCCCAGCTGGTTGGGGTCTTCCAAAACCACTTTGTCTACGTGGACGACGACTTGGTAGCGATCGCTACCATCATTCTTGGCCTCGAGTGCCCTCTCTGCAACCAAGCCGATCGCGTCGGCTCGGCGTTGCTCGTGGGTAGGCGTTTCCGCGGGAACGTCTTTGGGTACTTCGGTAACAGATTCCAGGGCGCGGAGAACCGCTGCTCCTACTTCCGGGGTCAGCCTTCCCCGGATGACGAGCATCCCATCCTCATCAGTGTAGGTCTGCAGATAGCGTTTCCGGTGCAGTCGATTGGCCTCGTCACGCTCTTTAGAACCCACCGCCCGGCGCCAGGCTCGGACGATTCGCTCCACATGAGAGGCCGTACCACCGCGCGCCACGCCCAAGAGCTTCTCCTCGTTTTCCGGCCTTGCGACCCGGGTGATGGCCCGCACTTTAGAGTAAGAGACCTCCCCCTTATCCATGGACTCACTGATGAGCGGCAGATGCTTGAGGGCTCGCGAGACTCGCACATGCTCACGGGCGGCGCCTAGGTTGAGACCTGCCCGCCAGCTCAGCCAATGGGCACACGAGCGAAAGTCCTCCCAACCAGCGCCTTCGTCAAACTCGCGAATCAGCACCAACATCCGGTAGGTTGCTGCCGCGAGGTGCGCGGAGAGCTCCGCGCTCTCGTCGCCGATGCGTCGCATCCTCCTCACGTTCTCGCTGTGATGGGAATCGTCCAAGTAAACCGGTCCTTCCAAGATCTCTGCCGACATTTTCGATCTCCTTAGACCTATTATAGGAACGCTCTTTTTCTCGCCTTAGGGAGCTTCATGTGGACGGATAGATCCTTGTCCTAACTTTTTTGTCTCGAGACTTAAATAGCGTTCTTAGAGAACGTGTGCGATGCGGTAGGGAGGACTCTGGAGACGATCTGCAACGAAGCAAGCCTGTGTTGTGAAATTCTGTCAAGGAAAAGGTAGATTTTTTTTCAGTGAACGGGAACCCGTCGCTTCAGGTCCTCGAATCAAAGTGACGTCGTAGCTCGGAGCATTAGGTCCTCCGGATTCGAACTTGTCCTGGAAGAGCATTTCGGGCCTGCCGACACTGAGCTCCGGTCCCAACTTCATGGGCACAACCATCAGAAGAAACCTTCGCTCGAATGGGCTTAGTAGTCGCCGAATCTAGCTCCGCAGCCCGTTCCATAGAACAGCAGCTCATGCCTCCAGGGACGCAATCTGTTCCATAGAAGGGCATGCTGTGCCGAAGCCAAGGGGAAGAGGGGAACTGTAACGACTTAGTTGGTGGGAACCAATCGATTCAACTCTTGAAACCAATTGAGGACGACGACGATTTCCCTCAACCCGGCTTGGCGTTCCGGTTGGATCATGACGAAGCGCTGGCCGTCGGGCGAGATGTCGTAGTCGCGGAGAGACCAGGTGAGGCCCAAGCCGTATTTGTCCTCGAACACCACTGTCGGATTGCCGGCGGTAAATCGCGGTGATGTTTGGACGCTGACTGACCACAACTTGCCGTCGGCGCGGTAGAAGAGCTCCTTCCCGTCCCTCGACCAGAGGGGCTCGACGCCGCCTTCGGTTGAGATCGGGTACCGGCCGCCGGGGCCGGGGTAGGCGCGGACGTAGACTTCGTAGCGTCCGGATTCATCGGACGTGTATGCAATCCATTTTCCATCCGGGGAGAATTGCGCCGCCTCTTCGCGGAAGGGCGTGGCGAGAAAGGGCTCGGACTTCGTCTCTCCCGTAAGCGAAAGCATGTAGATGTCATTGTCGTAGGTCGGCGAGGTTCTCATAAACGCCAAGACGGAGCCGTCGGGTGAGAAAGAAAGAGGACGTTGCACGAATCCTGGCTCGCTCTGGGTGAGTCTTTCGGTCGCGCCGCTTCCGTCGGCGGGCTTCCAGAAAAGACCGGGTGCGTCGTCGCGGTTCGACTGAAACGCCACGCGGCGGCCATCCGGGGTCCATCTAGGCAGGCCTTCTCTAGCCTCGGCCAGCGTCAGGCGGGTCAAGGTTTCGCGAGGCACATCGTAGACCCAGATGTCGGCGTTACCTTCGAAATCGTAGGAAAGATCGACCGCGATGCGGCGGCCATCGGGAGATATCCGAGGGCTCCCGAACGGGCGCTGTTCGTTGGTCACCGGTCGGGCCTCTCCCTCGCGGTTGACCCAGACTAGCTTGTTCTCCGGCGCCGAGCTTCCTGGTACGTAGACGAGCGTTCCGTCATCGGCGAGCGCGAAGTTCGAGAAGCTCGACATCGAGCTCCGCACGCCTTCGAGCACGGGAACAGAAGGACCGGTGACTTCCAGGCGCTTGGTGTTGAAAGGCGCTGCGAGAAGTCGTCCGCCTTGCGCAAAGACAAGATGGCCGGTCGGTGAGTGGTGTGCGGTGACGGTTTTTTCTATGAGGGTTCGGTACGTGCCCGTGCTGAGGGAGAGCACACCGACCTCGGGATCGTCACTCCATACGCGTCCCGCTCTCGCAACGAGAAGGTTCTCTCCGCCGGGAAGCGCTTCTAGCGGGTAGTGCTGTTTCCCCTCTTCTGGTTTGGAAACGATCTGAGGTGTGCCGCCCGTAGCCGAGACCTTCGTGACTCCGGGTCCAGCGGAGCGGGAGCGGAAATAGATCTGATCATCGAACCCCCATACGGCTCCGCGAAGGTGGGGAGCGTTGCACAGGGTTGCGGGCGTTCCGCCGGCCACCGCCACCTTCTTGAGCTTGTCGTTGGCGACGAACCCGATCGAGTTTCCATCCGGTGAGAAGAAGGGATGCCAAGTTGCCCCTTCCGTTCCGTCGATGGGCTGGGCATCGAGCTGATCCATGGAGCGAACAAAAAGCTTGGTCACCTTCTCGTCTTCGGCGATGAACGCGAGGCGTGTACCGTCCGGGGAGATCGCAATGGCTTGCCCGATTTTCGGAAGCGGCGGCGTCGAGAGAGTCAGTCTCGTGACCGGATCGGATGATGTGGGAGTGGCTCCCATCCAGCTCCAAAGGCCTACGGCGGCTGCGGCGAGACCAAGTACTCCGGCCACGACCCAAGGCAAAACACGCTTCTGGAAAGAAGCGGACTCGGCAGCCGCTTCCTGCGGAGCCCAAGCCGGCTCGTTCAATGCTTCTTCGAGCTCGATGCGGATGTCCCACACGTCGCGGAAACGCCTCTGGGGATCCTTGTTCAAACACCGACGCAGCACGCGACGGATGCTCTCGGGAGTCGTCTCCGGCAACGCTTCCCAGTCCGGCTCGTTAGAGAGAATCTGCGCGATGGTGTCGGAGATCGTCGCTCCGTGGAAGAGTGGTTCGCCGACAAGAGTTTCGTAAAGACAGCATCCGAAGGCCCAGATGTCAGTTCTTTGGTCGACGCGCTTGCCTCGCGCCTGCTCGGGGCTCATGTAAGTCGCGGTACCAAGAATGATTCCGCTGCGAGTGCCTTGAATACCCGTGATGGCCGATGTCGGAGTGCCGGGAGCCGCGTCTTCCTCGAACGCCTTCGCCAGACCGAAATCCAAGACTTTGACCTTCCCATCGGGCGTGATCTTGATGTTGGCGGGTTTCAAGTCGCGGTGGATGATCTTTCGATCGTGGGCGGCCTCCATGGCTTCGGCGATTTGCTTGAAGAGAGGAAGAGCCTCTTCTAAGGGCAGGCGGTCCGACTTTGCCAAAGCATCCGCGAGCGTTTCACCTGGAACCAACTCGAGGACCAGAAAGGGAACTTCGCCCAGGTGCCCAATCTCATGAATGGTGGCGATGTTGGGATGATTCAACGATGCCAGGACCCGGGCCTCCCGTTCGAATCGTGCGAGCCGGTCTTTATCTTGGGCAAACGCATCGGGGAGTACTTTTAGAGCCACCGGACGATCGAGCTTGGTGTCCATCGCCCGGTAGACGACGCCCATCCCGCCCCGACCGACCTCCTCGAGGATCCGGTAGTGGGAGACGACGCGGCCTTCGAGCTTGGGGTCTTCGGCGTCCGCTGGGAGGTCCGCGACCGGGGATTTTTCTAGAAAGCTGTCTGAATCCTCGCTGGCGGCGAGCAGGGACTCCACCTCTTTTCGGAGCTCCGCATCGCCCACACAGGACTTGTCCAGGAACGCGGTCCTCCCCCCAGCGGGCAGTTCTAGGGCGGCGTCTAGCACCTCTTTGACGCGCTCCCAGCGCTCGGGTTTCATTGGAGATGCAAAAATAGACCCTGCCACGGTGAAAAGTCAAAAGGGGGAGGCGGGGTTGCCGGACGCCCCCCCATGCCTTGACAGGCTGCCAGGATCTCAAGTATTCTCCCCATCACCCCTGAGGTCGCCGGCCCGGGAGCCATTTGGGGCCATTTTTCAATTTTTGCAGGGATCTCCCGCTGGCGGCGTATACTCGGTCATAAAAACTTGGCTCGGCGGTCGCCTTTTTAGAGGGAAGTGTCTATGACGGTACACCTAGTTAATCCGAGCGACTTGTCGTTCGGTATGAGCGTCATTACCCCACGCTGGCTCTTTGTCCTGGCCGCTGCGACTCCTCGCCAATACGGAGACCCTCGCATCATAGATGAGACCATCGAGCATTTTGATCCAGCCACGGTTGAGCCGGGCGATGTGGTCGGGATTGGCATCCATACCCTAAACGCACTGCGCGGCTACAAAGTAGGAAAGATGGCGCGCGAGGCGGGTGCCCGCGTCATCTTTGGCGGCGTTCACGCGACGCTCTATCCCCAGGAATCCATCGAGTTGGGGGGGGCTCACGGTGTCGTGCTGGGTGATGGCGATCAGATGTGGGGAGAGGTGATCGCTGACTGTATGAACGGCGGACCCCGCGAGCTCTACCAAGCTGGACGCATCGAGGCGGAGCACTTCAAGCCCGCCCGTTGGGACCTCATGCCCACCGACAAATATATGTTGGCTTCGGTGCAGACGGTGCGAGGGTGCCCGAAGCATTGCTCTTTCTGCTCGGTTTGGCGAACCGATGGACAGCGCCCGCGCCAGCGCGCGTCAGACGCCGTGCTCGAAGAGATCGTCGAGCTTCGTCGCATGGGGTTTCGCTACATTGCGCTTGCCGACGACAACTTCTATCCAGTCACGCTGGAAGACCTAGAGCTTGCGGCTAAACGCGAGGACAAGAGCCGGCTGCACGAATTAGAGGCCATTCGCCAGGAACGGTTCGATTTGATGGCCCGTCTCGCCGAGCTGCCGAGCGATCTAGTGTTCATGACTCAGATCACGATGGAAGCCGCCGACGACCTCGAGTTCTTGGAAGCGATGAACAAGGCGCACATCAAGGGCGCCTTGGTCGGCGTCGAATCCGTGACTCCGGAGGGACTGAAGTCGGTCTTCAAGGACTTCAACAGGGCCGGGGACGATCTGGTAAAGCAGCTGCAGCGATTTCGCGAGCACAAGATCTACATCCTGGGCTCTTTTATCTTCGGGCTATCCACCGACCGACCCGACACGTTTAATCTCACCGCCGATATCGCGCACAAAGCCGGTGTGGTGTTCGCTCAGTTTCTGCCGCTCATCCCCCTTCCCGGCACGGTGGATTTCGAGAGCTGGGAAAAAGACGTGAAGAGCAAAGGAGACGAGGTTGCAGGCGTGCCGGTGAGCCGATATTGGCTCATCCCGCAGCCGCTTCGCCCCAAGATGTACACGCCCCACCCGCTCATGTCGGCCGCCGAAATCACGCAGCGCACGCAGGGAGTCTGGGACCGTTTCTACAGGCTGCCGTCTATTTGGGAGCGCTCCAACATCACCAAGTCGATTCGCGGACGGCTGTCCTTCTTGTTGGTCTCCAAGCTCTACCGGCAAATGTATGCGAAATCCGGCTTCGCCACCGACAGTGCCCGAACCAAGAAGGCCAAGAGGTGGACGCAGTGGATCGCTTCCCCTCTCCGGCGCCTGTTCCGGGCGGCCCCGATGCCGGACCTGCAGGTGCCACGAAGCACATAGCAACGTAGGGCAGCTGTACAAGAGTCTCCCGAATCGACTTGACTGAGACCCTCGACCTGTGGGGTGAGCCCCTTTTTACGCGAACCGAAGTACGGCTGTACCGAAAGGAACCAGACTACAGCCGCCCACGTCTTACCATTGCCAAGGACAAAGCCCGGCTCATCCAGGAAAAGCTCGCGATTCTATATGGTGATCGGGCCGAAACTTGTTATTCGGAGGTGGAACGCATCCTACGCGTGCACCACGCCCACAAGACTCCGGAAATGCTCGAAGACGAAGAGGTGTTTCGGCCTGAGGATCGGTTCACCGAAAAAGACATCGTCGCCATCACCTATCCCGACCAGCTCGTCAAGCCCGGTGTGCCACCCCTGGCCTTCCTCGGCCAACTGCTGAACATCTTTCTCACCGGCATCATCAATACCATCCACATTCTCCCCTTCTACCCATACTCCTCGGATCGCGGATTCTCGGTCATCGATTATCGACAGGTCGATCCGCGTATGGGTACCTGGAACGACATCGAGCGATTGAGCCTCAGCTTCCACCTCATGTTCGATGGTGTCATCAACCATGTCTCTTCCAAGAGCGAGTGGTTCGAAGAGTTTTTGAACGGCAATCCGGAATATGAGGATTTCTTCACAGTCTTCGATGCAAAACATGAGGTCACCGAAGACCACCGGCGTCTCATCTTGAGACCCCGCACGTCCGATCTATTGACTCCTTTCCAGACCATCAATGGAACGCGGTATGTGTGGACGACGTTTAGCTCCGACCAGATCGATCTGAACTACAAGAACGAGAAGGTGCTGTTCCGGATTCTGGATATCCTTCTTTATTACGTGCGAAAGGGCGCAGATCTATTGCGGCTAGATGCCGCCACCTTCCTGTGGGCTGAACTGGGGACGTCTTGTGCACATCTGTTGGAAACGCACGCCCTCATACAGCTTCTTCGTGCCGTCTTCGACGTCGCGGCTCCCAAGGTCTCGTTGATCACGGAGACCAACGTGCCTCACGCCGATAACATCAGCTACTTCGGAGACGGGACTGACGAAGCGCACATGGTCTATAACTTCTCTCTGCCTCCGCTGGTGCTTCACTCCCTGCAAACCGGCAACTGCGAAAAGCTAACGCTCTGGGCGGCGCAGCTCGAAAAGCCATCCGAGCTCTGTACCTACTTCAATTTCCTCGACTCCCATGACGGCATCGGACTTCTCGGCGCCCGAGACATCTTGACCGATGACGAGATCGAGACCTTGGTCAAGAGGGTCGAATCTCACGGGGGACTGGTCTCTTATCGGGCGGACGGGCAGGGCTCCATAACTCCCTATGAGCTGAACATCACATGGTTCGATGCCCTCAACTCGCCCAACGGCTCCGACTCGGACGAGGAGAAGGTGAACCGTTTCATCGCTTCCCGGGCGATTTCACTGGCCCTGGCCGGCGTGCCCGCGGTCTACCTTCCCGGCATCGCCGGGACCCAGCTGGTCAAACAGGTGACGTTGGGGGAGCTCGACGAGCCACGAAGCATCAGTCGGCAAAGGGGGGACCCGGCCGCGTTCGGCGAGAAGATGACCGACTCCAATTCGGTGGCTTACCGAATCGTAAAACGCTTCCGGGACATGGCAGAACGACGAAACTCCTGTCCAGCCTTTCATCCGAACGGCGCACAACGTGTCATTTCCGGCAACCACGCGGTTTTCACGCTCGTTCGTAGATCACCGGACGGGAGTCAAACGGTGTTGGCGCTGACCAACGTCTCCGCATGCCAGCAGCCAGCTCAGATCGAGAACGAGCAAATCGGAGTGACGGCGCCTTTATGGAAGGACATGCTCGGCGAGCGCAACGTCCCCTCGGTGGACGGACGATTGAAGCTCGCCGTGAAGCCCTACGAAGTGCTTTGGCTGGAGCCCGCGTCAGGTTTTCACTCTATAGCCGAATGCGCTGACACCTAGGTCTTGGCCGCCGATTTTCCCCGGCTCCAAAGTTGCTTGATGATCTCTTTCGCCCCGAGCAGATGGGCGTCGAGGGCGGCGAGGGTATTCTTCAGGATCTTGCCCTTGAGCTGTACGTTACTCTCCAGAAAAACCTGCAGCTTCTCTCTTGGGATGAGGATGTAGCTTCCGTCGGTCGCCGCCACCACGGTGACCTTGGCTTTTTGAGGGCCGACGACCGTCATCTCCGCGAAATGCTCTCCTTTCTCGAAGCGTGCGATGCGGATGTCCTTCCCGTCCATGTTCATGCCGATATCCAGCTGTCCCTTTTGGTTGATAATAACTCCCGGTAACGACTCGTTTTCGTTAATGATGCGCTCACCTGCTTTGTAATCGACCCTATCGGCCAGATTGAGAACCGCCCGTATCTCATCGAAGGTCAGGTCGCGAAACAAAATGTTCTCTTCGAAGAAACTCCTGTCCTCTTCCACGTGAACCAAGTGAGGTACTTCGGCATCGACGGGCGCGGGGCTCGGCGTCGCGGCAGGAGACACATTCTGTGTCGCCGCACCGCCTTCTTTCAGGGTGCGGTAGCGCTCTTGCACGTCTTTGTAGGTAAGATCCTTTTCGAGGATTTGGGTATAGATCCCCTTCGCGGTATCTGCCTGACCGGCAGACTCATATAACTTGGCGAGGCCATAGAAGACGCCCATGTTCTCGGAATCGATGGCGGCATTCTGCGTAATCTCCTCATACTTCTGAATCGCCAACTCAGAAAAACCCATTTCGTCGAGAATCGGACCGAGAAGTGACACGGACTGAGGGTAGCTAGGATCATCGGTCGAGACCTTCTGGAGACACTCGAGAGCCGCCGTCTTGTCCCCAGCCCGGACAAACGCCTCGCCAGCAAGGAAGCGCTCTTCGGCCAACTGGTAGTTCCGACCGGCATCCGGCCACTGATCCGCCTGCGCGAACAAAGGAGCGGCCCGGCCATAGGAACCACCTCGTTCGAACATTTCGGCACACCTTGCGACGTCGCCCAGCTGTCCGTAGATGTCGGCGGCCGAGCCGAAGTCACCACCCTTGGCGAAGTTTTCGGCAGCCTCCTTTTTCATTTCCAAGCTCTCGAACACTTGGGCCGCCTTGTAGTAGTCCTTAGCCTGCAAGAAAACGTCGGCCAGCGGCTTGGCAAGCTGCCCCCTTCCCACTAGATTCATGAGCTCGTATCCAACATCTTCCTTGCAGCGACGATACAAGTTGGCCGCCTTGTCCGGCTCGTTCCCCTTCAACGAAGCGATGACACCGTTGATGAGATCCTTCTTCGTGACAACGGCCTGTTTTTCGGGTGAAAGTCCGGGCTCCAGGGGTTGAACCGACATAAAACACCTCGTTAGGTTGTTGGGAAAGGTGATGCTAGTTCGAAGTAGTGGTGGGACGCAAGTGACTCGATCGCTGACTATGCCGTTACCAGCGGATGAGGGATAGCCCAGGAATGCGAGGGAAACTTCTTTCGTCCCTTGTTACCACTTCCATGCCCCTCGCCATCGCAGTGGCAGCGATGATCAGATCATGCGCTCCGATGGTCGTCCCCTTACTGGCTAGACGAGCCGATAGACGAGCGTGCGTCCTCGCAGAAACCAGGTCGAACGCGATGACTGGAATCCGGGACAAGAGCGTTTCAACGTAGGCCTCGCGGCGCGAGCGGCGGTCTTCGCGTTGAGCCCGGTGAACACCGTGAAGCAGCTCCGAGGCCGTGATAGAAGAAACGGCGAAACCTGTTTCTTCGTGCTCCTCGAGGAGTGAATCCAGGTCGACGGTGCCTCGCTCGGCCGCCACCAAGATGCTCGAGTCGATCAACGCTCCCACGGTGACTCCGGCAGAAGCGGCTGCGAACGAGCAACTTTCTCAACGATGTTGAGATATTCCTCATCGATAGGAGGTAGGGACCTCAACAGCGTGATCAGGTCGGCGCCCGTGAACACTCTTGGGGCCGCGGGCCTAAGCTCACAGACAGGCTCACCGCCGCGCTCAATAATGAAGGTTTCACCGCGATACCGCACGCGATTGAGCAGCTCGGAGAAACTTCGAGAAGCCTCGGTCGCCGTCAGTCTTCGCGAAACCCGGTATTCGGCAGGGCTTTCGCGGACCAACCCGGAACCCGTCTTTTTGGCCTTCTTGCCCTTCTTCACGAGGATCTCCTAAAATATGATAATCTGATTATATGATTTTTTCAATTTATTGTCAAATGCAGGAGCTGAAACAACAGATAGAAAAGCTTTCCAATGTCGACTTGCGGCGGTCGTATTCACACGGTAAGTTAGCATCCAAGTTGGGCGCGGTCCGTGGGAGCGAGGCCGTCGTCCGGTCCCTAAACACCATACAAAGTGTACTGTTCCAAGGAGGTCCTGATGACCAAGCTCAAGGTCTTGAGCGGCGTGTTTCTAGGCGCTCTCGTCCTCGCCGGTGGATTCGTTGCTGCGAAATCCCCCGCCGATTTCACGCAAGGCACGCCGGAAATTCAGTCGATGAGTGCCCTGACCTTCGCCTCGGATGGCGTTCTCTTCATCGGTGACGGCAAGGGGGGCGCGGTCTTTGCGGTCGACCTGAAAGAAAAACCTCCCGCCACAGCGGTGGAGGAGGCCCCGGCCATTCAGAATATCGAGGAGAAGATCGCTAGTCTCCTTGGTACAACTGCCGATGAGATCATGATCCATGACCTGGCGGTGAGCCCCGTCTCTCAGAACATCTATTTGTCGGTGTCTCGCGGGCGGAGCAAGTGGGACACCCGTTGGCTGCTCCCTAACGACATCGCCGACGCCAGCATCCTCTTGAAGGTTGGCCCCGAAGGTGAGATCGGCGAGGTGACGCTAAAGGATGTCGCCTACGCGAAGGCAGCTCTCCCCAACCCCGTCGATGCGCGCAAAACACACCAGTGGAAAAAAGGCATCACCCTGCGTGCTGACACCATCACCGATATGTCCTTTTCCGAAGGTACGCTCTACGTGGCGGGTCTCTCGAACGAAGAGTTCTCATCCACGATGTGGCGAATCCCTTTTCCTTTCAGTGAGAAGACGACTGCGACAACCCTCGAGATCTTCCATGGTGCTCACGGCGAGTATGAAACACACGCACCCATTCGCGCCTTCGTACCCTACGCACTGAGTGGCAAGGAGCATCTGTTAGCGGCCTATCTCTGCACACCGCTCGTGACGTTCCCAGTGGCCAACCTGAAGGACGGACAGCACGTCAAGGGCCGGACGGTTGCCGAGTTCGGCTCCGGCAACTACCCCATCGACATGGTCCTTTACAAGAAAGACGGGGAAGACCGGCTGTTGATCGCCAACAGCAATCTCCCCTTCATGATCGTGAAGACGAAGGATGTCGAGAGCTACAAGGGCGAGATCACGACAGAACCCGAGGAGTACCTCGCGGGTGTTCCTTACGAGCCCCGCTCCGGCACGGGCGTGCAGCAACTCGACACCTTCAATGCCGGCTACGTAGTAGCGTTGCAGCGGTTGCCGGGCGGGACCATGGATCTGGTCGCCCTGTCGCTAAAACGCTTCTAATGGCACTCGAGTGACCGGACTGCGAATTACCGCTTTCGCTTCCGCGATCATTGCTCTCGGCCTCTCCTCGCCGCGTTTTCAGGAGGGGCCGAGGGCGACCGTCGCCATCGTTTTCCACGACGCACCCGGGGACGCCTCGTTCGGGACGGTTGCGGTCACCGGACTTTCTGAAAAGGAACTATCGAAGCTTGGGACGATGCAACTCGAGCGATCGAGCTGGGTAGAGCTTTTCGCGGTCCACACCAGCAACTCGAAACTTGAGCGGCTCGATCAACCGTCCGTCCTCGGAAGCTACGTCATCGAGGGCGGTGGCATTCGCTTTCGCCCGCGGTTCCCCTTTGTGGCGGGAATGACCTACCACGGCCAGTTCGATGGCGACGCCTTCGACCGGCTCGCCGGTGTCGGAACGACAAAGACCCCGAGCGTCCTCCTCGACTTCACGATGCCAGAACCCGCGGGAAGTGCCTCGACGACGGTCGAGGCCGTCTACCCGACGGCGACCGAGCTTCCCGAAAACCTCCTCCGGCTCTACGTCTATTTCTCGGCACCCATGCGCGCCAACAGCGTCGAGAAATACGTTCATCTCTACGACGGTTCGGGCAATGAGGTCGCACTGCCTTTCGTCGAAATCCGAAATGGTCTTTGGGATCCGAGGCAAACGCGGTTGACGCTCTTCTTTCATCCGGGTCGCATCAAGCGCGGCGTGGCGCCAAACCTAGAGATGGGGCCAGCACTTCGCCGAGGCGAGTCGTTTCGGCTCGTGATCGAACCGGAGCTCAAGGATGCCATGGGCTATCCGCTCGCGGAGGGATTCGAAAAGGAGATCACGGTGGGCCCCGCGGATCGCGAGTCACCGAACCAAGCCAACTGGCAGGTCTCGACTCCCCCTTCGGCGCACACCCCGCTGATACTCCGATTCCCGGAGCCTCTGGATTACGCGTTACTGCAGCGAATGATTACCGTCGAGCGAGTTGGAGGGGGTCGCGTCGCGGGTAACGTCGAGGTTTCGAAGCACGAGACTCACTGGCAGTTCCGGCCTGATACCCCCTGGGCTCCGGGCGAGTACGTCATCCACGTCGACCCGGCAGTGGAAGACGTCGCCGGCAATACGTTCTCCTATTTGTTCGACGAGGAAATGTCGGGCCCGAAAGCTGAATCCCCGGACGACCCAGAAAACATCGAGATCAAATTCAGAATTCCCTAGGCCCCCGCTAGTTGCCCGCACGCGGCGAGGATGTCGTCCCCTCGGCTCCGCCGAAGGTTTACGGTATATCCGGCGCCTGCCAAGATCTCCATGAAACGCTCGGTAGCCTGGGGGTTCGACGCCTGGTGCGGCGACCCCGGCCACGGATTGTAGGAGATCAAATTCACCTTGGCCTTGATGCCTCGTAAAAGACGAACCAGTCTCCCGGCGTCTTCCACCGTATCGTTCTCGCCTCCCAGAAGGACGTACTCGAACGTTATCTTTCGTCGCCGCGGAAGGGGCAAGCGTCGTGCGCTGTCGAGGAGCTTCTCCAACGGATGTTTGCGATTGATGGGCATCATGCGGTCGCGGCTCTCGTTCGTCGTTGCGTGGAGACTGATCGCCAAACCCACCGGAGGACTCGTTGCGACGAATCGTTCGAGCTCTTCGGCCAGTCCCGCAGTCGAAACCGTGATCCGACGAGGAGAGACCGCGAAGCCATCGGGATCGGTCAGTACATCGAGGGAACCCAGGACCGCGTCGGCATTCAGAAGCGGTTCGCCCATTCCCATGAACACGACGTTCACCCGGGACGTGACCGAGAGAAAAGCGTTTCGCACCGCGTTGAACTGGCCGAGAATTTCCCCCACCGTTAGATTTCGTGCAAAGGGCACGGTGCCCGAATAGCAGAAAGTACATTTCAATGGGCAACCGACCTGCGTGGATAAGCAGATGGTATGCCGGACGCTTTCTTCATGATGATCGGGAATGTAGACCGCCTCGACGTTCTTGCTTCCCTCGAGGGAGAAAAGGAACTTGACGGTACCGTCCTCGGAACGATGCTGGCTGAGCGTTACGGGAGGACGAACGATGAAGCTCTCGGCGAGTCGGTCGCGAAGGATGCGCGGCAGATCGGTCATCGCGTCGAGGCCGGTCGCCGACTTCGAGTAGATCCAGCGATAAAGTTGACGCCCCCGAAATGGCGGAAGCCCTAGCTCAACGGCGCAGGACTCTAACTCCTTCCGGGAAAGCCCAAACAAGTTTCGCTTTTCGTCCACCGCCCTGATGGTAGCACGGCCCAGGTTCAGGAGAAGGGAGGTAACGTTACTCGGAGCGTAGGACGACCGCCGGGTCGACGTTCGCGGCGCGGCGGGCGGGCAGGTAGCTGGCAAGACCGGCGATCAAAACCAGCATCATCGTCACACCGATGAAGACCGTCGGATCGCTGGGGCTCACTTCGTACAGCATGCTGCTCAGCAACTGGGTGAGAGGAATGGCACCGGCGAGCCCCGCGGCCACTCCGACGACACCTAACACCTGACTTCGCCGGCCGAGCTCGCGGTAGGACTCCCCCGTCAAAGACATCCGCAACGTGATAACCCTCTCGGTTTCATACCCGACGTCCACTTTCTGTATGCGAACGATGCTCTTGACCATCAGCAGCGAGCCGACCAAGAGAACGAGTGACATCGCGAACTGGGAGACGACGAGGTCTATCGCGGTGTCCGATTTCGGGAAAGAACCCGTCCGCTATCGATTTGTCTGGGCCATCTATAAGTGGGAAGATAGGTCTAACGAACCCGTTCCCCCCGTGCGGGTGATGAGAAGAAATGCAAAAAATCCTCGTCGCCCTTGTACTTGTTGGCGTGTCCCTGGTTGGGGTTGAAGTCCGTGCCAATCCACCTGCCACCCAGGAACCCGATTTTCTCTTTGGCGCACCCCGGTTTACGGCGGGTTTCCGCGCAGGTTGGAGCCTGGCTAGAGCCGAGAGCGAGCTCTTCGACTTTACTCGCGAGCTGCTGACGGTGGGAGATGGCGATTTCGATGCCCCGACGTTCGGCGCCGATTTCGCACTAGTACTGAACCAACGCCTCGATGCGGTCTTCGGATTCGAGTACAGCCGCTCTTCGACGACGTCCGAGTTCCGTGATTTTGTGGGAACCGACGATCTTCCCATCGTCCAGGAGACCAACCTCACCCAATTCCCCTTGACTGCCAGTGCCAAGTTCTATCTGATGCCGCGTGGGCAAGAGGTGAGCCGATACGCGTGGGTGACGAGCAGCGCCGCCCCCTACGTGGGCGCCGGGGTGGGGCTCCAATGGTACAAGTTCGAACAGTTTGGTGAGTTCGTCGACTTCACGGACCTCTCGATTTTCGAGGCGGAGCTCGTGTCGAGTGGTTGGGCCCCGACCGTTCACGTTTTTGGTGGGGTCGACGTGAAGGTCGGTCGCAAGATGTTCCTGATGGTCGAAGGCCGCTACACCTGGGCCGACGCGAAGCTGAAGGACGACTTCATAGGCTTCGATTCCATCGATCTAACCGGGCTGGGGATCACGGCCGGAATATACTGGATATTCAATTAAGCGAGGGAGACGAACCATGCGCTATCGAACGCTTCTACTGATTACGGCCCTGCTCGTCGGAACGCAATCAACGGCGTTCGCACGACAGGCGAAAGACGCCGCCGATTCTCCATGGTTGCCATGGCTCGGCTGTTGGCAGTTGGTCGCGGACGTCGTGAAGCTTCCGGCGGTTCTCGAGGGCTCCGGCGAAAAGGAATATCGTATTCCGGATGAGCAGCTCGTCTGCGTCACCCCCGGCGCGGAGGGAGAAGCGAAGCTAAGCACGTACGCCGACGGCGAACTCCTTCTCGAAGAGACGCTGTACCCCGATGGGCTTCGGCGCCCTTTCTCGGTCTCCGACTGCCGAGGTCATCAAGTTACTGAGTGGTCCACGAACCAGGTGCTCTTGTTCCTCCGTTCCGAAATGAGCTGCGAGAATGGGAGACAGCAGAGTTTCACCGGGGTGAGTTTTTTCAGGCGCTGGAATACGTGGGTCGACATACAGGCGCTTGAAGGTGGAACCGAGCGCGAGGTGGTCATACGCCGCTACCGACCCGCTCCATCCGAAGCGATGGGCAAGCTGGGACTCGAGGAACTGCCACCAGAGACGGCGACCGCTGTTACCGCGGCGCGAGCGGCGATATCGAGACCTCTCACCATCGATGATCTCGCCGAAGCGAGCAACAAGATCGACACCGCGGCGGTCGAAGCGGCATTGATAGAGAGTGGCTCCACCTTCGACTTGAACGGCACGACGCTCGTCCAGCTCGCCGATTCCGGCATCTCGCCCGAGACGATCGACTTAATGGTTGCCCTCGCCTATCCCGAACGCTTCGAGGTCTCCCGAGAGACCCAAGACCGGAGCTATGGCGGCGGAAACGCTGGTCTCGGTCGTAGCTACAGCTACTGGAGCAGTTTCTTCTTCGCCCCCTTCGGTTACTACTATTGGTATACGCCCTATGACAGCTTCTACGTGCAGAGACCGATCGGGATCTCCGACCAAGGAATCGCCGGCGGGCGACTCGTCAAGGGTCGCGGTTACACACGGGTCGGTCGAACCGGTGGGGGTGGAGTGTTTGGGAGCTCGGGGTCCCGAGAGGGCTCTTCTTCAGCAAGCTCGAGCAGCTCTAAAGGCTCGTCAGGAGGTAGCGCGACCTCCAAGGGATACTCTTCTGGGGGTGGGTCTTCCTCCAGAACCGCCAAGCCTCGCGACCCTAATTGATATCGTCGCGGTAGACCGTGCCGCCCTTCATGACGAGTTGAATCTCGCGAAGGGTCGAGATGTCTTTCGTGGGATCGCTCGGTACGGCAAGAATATCCGCGTACTTGCCGACTTCGAGTGACCCGATATCCTTTTCGGCTCCGAGAAGCTTCGCTGGCTCGATGGTTGCGGCTCGCAACGCCTGAGTCGGTGTCATCCCCGCCGCCACGTAGTATTCCGCTTCCCGCACGGTGGCAGTCGTTCCGTCGTTGGGCTCATAGGGGAATTGGTCCGTGCCCAACGCGATCTTGACACCCACTTCGATAGCCATTTGAAGCGACTTCCAATGATTTTTGCCTACTGAAGCCAAGCGCGCGAGATACCAATCAGGAGAGCCAATCTTCACGTAGAAAGGTGCGGTGGCCGGTTGGCTCACGACGATCGTCGGAACGAGCCAGGTTCCGTTCTCTCTCATCTTGACCAAGACTTCACGATCGAGATGGTATCCATGCTCGATGCAATCGACCCCCGCATCGACGGCGGTGCTGGTCGCTTGAGGTGACCCGGAGTGGGCGGTCACTTTTCGGCCGAAACGATGCGCCGCATCGATCACCGCTTCGATCTCCTGGGGCGTCATGATCGCTTCGGCGATGTCTCCGCCTTGGCTCGCGATGCCTCCGGAGATCGCAATCTTGATCCAACTGGCTCCGTCGGTCACCCTTTCTCGAACGGCCTTGGTGAGCTCGTAAGGCCCATCATAGGTCTCGCTGCGGCCGGAGGCACGGCCGGTGATCACAACGGTGTCGCCGGCACTGAAGATGCGCGGACCTACCGCCTGGCCTTTCTTGACCGCTTTGTCGAGTGCTATCGCTGCGCCGCGGCGATCCCCGGGCGTACGTATCGTCGTCACCCCGGAAAGGAGTGATTGTCGCGCGTTGTCGGCAACCCGGAGCGCCAGTTCGGTATCGGTCTCGTTGGCCAGCTCGTTAGCCACCTTGCCAGGCAGTGCCAAACCCAAGTGTACGTGCATATTCGTGAGGCCGGGCATGAGCCACTTGCCGTCGGCACGGATGACTTCCGCCCCGGTGGGAACTCGCGTGCTCCCGGCGGGTCCAATCGCGGAGATGCGTTCGCCGTCGATCACCACGACGGCGTCTTGGATGGGGTCTCCACCGTCGAGGGTCACAACGCTCGCCCCCACGATGGCCTTGACTTGAGGATATGCTGTCTGCGGCGCCAAAAAACCGAGCGCAGCGACCGACCACAAGGTCAGGACATTCTGAAGTTTTCGCACTCCGATGCCTACCGTCCGGAAGCCCGGCTGCTACCGGCGATATCGTTTCGGTAGACGGTTCCCCCCTTCATGACGAGCTGAATCTGTCGAAGGGCAGAGATGTCTTTCGTGGGATCGCTCGGCACCGCCAAGATATCCGCGTACTTGCCGACTTCGAGAGAGCCGGTGTCCTTGTCGGCATCGAGGAGCTTCGCCGGCGCAATCGTCGCGCTCCGCAAAGCTTGGGTCGGCGTCATCCCCGCCGCCACGTAGTATTCGATCTCCCGGATCGTGGCCGTTGTGCCGTCAATCGGCTCCGAGGGTAGGAAGTCTGTGCCCAGAGCAATGTCGAGCCCTTCCGCGATCGCCGTCCGGAGAGACTGCCAATGCGTTTTCCCGACCGTTTCGCGACGAGCCATGTACCAGGGAGGAGACCCTTGTTGTTCGAAGAAGGGTGTGCTCGCAGGCTGAGTCACGGTGATGGTTGGAACAAGCCAAACTCCGTTCGCCTTCATCTTTAATAGGGTCTCACGATCGACCATATAGGCATGTTCGATGCAGTCGATGCCCGCGTCGACCGCCAAGCTCGTCGCGTTCGAAGAGCCCGAATGCGCGGTTACTTTTCGACCGAAGCGATGAGCGGCGTCGATCACCGCTTCGATCTCCTCGGGTGTCATCAGGGCATCGGCAATGTCACCTCCCGGAGTCGAGATGCCGCCGGACGTGAAGATCTTGATCCAAACCGCCCCATCGGCGACCCGACTGCGGACCGCCTTGATGAGCTCATAAGGACCATCATAAGTCTCCGCCCCACTGTCGCTGCCGTGCCCCGCCGTGATCGGCAAGCCCTCGCCCGCGCTGTATATGCGCGGCCCCTCCGCTTGACCTTTGGCGATCGCCTTCTTGAGGGCCAGAGCCGCCCCTTGCTTGTCACCGGGCGATCGAATCGTCGTCACACCCGACAAGAGAACTGCGCGCCCATTAGCGGCGACCCGCAATGCCAGCTCCGTCGTCTTTTCATTGGCCAGCTCGGCCCGCTGCGCCGCCATGATGACACCGAGGTGCGTGTGCATATTCATGAGGCCAGGAACGAGCCACATGCCGTCGGCGCGAATGACTTCTGCACCCGCCGGAATACGCGTACTGCCTGATGGGCCGATCGCGGAGATTCGCTCTCCTTCGATCACCACTACGCCATCCCCGACCGCGGAGCCGCCGTCGAGGTCCACGATGCTCGCCCCGACGATCGCCTTCACTTGAGACTGCGCCGTGTGCGGCGACAAGAAAACAACTGCCGCCACAAATAACCCGATTGAAACGTTCCGAACTCGTCGCATTTCCATCACCCGCCTTGCTTTTCTCTATTGGCCGGAAGCTCGACTTCCGGTAGCCATGTCGTTACGGTAAATCTCGCCGCCCTTCATCACGAACTGAATCTGGCGAAGAGCCCTAATGTCCGCCGTCGGATCACTCGGCACCGCCAAGATGTCCGCGTACTTGCCGATTTCGAGTGAGCCGATGTCCTTTTCGGCTTCGAGAAGCCTCGCCGGCTCGATCGTCGCTGCTCGCAACGCCTGAAGCGGTGTCATCCCCGCCTTCACGTAAAGCTCGGCCTCGACCACGGTGGCGGTCGTCCCGTTAACGGGCTCTGCCGGTAGGAAGTCGGTCCCCAACGCAATGTTGACGCCCTCTTCGATGGCCATCTGGATCGCCTTCAAGTGGAGCTTCCCCACCTCTTCCCGGCGAGCCTTGTACCAATTCGGCAAATCGAACGTCTCGTGGAGCGCGTTCGTCTCTGGCTGCGTCACCACCATCGTCGGCACGAGCCAGACACCGTTCGCCCTCATGTGGACCAGCGTCTCACGATCGAGCATGTAGCCGTGTTCGATGCAGTCGATACCCAAATCGACCGCCGTCATCGTCGCCTTCGGCGAGCCGGAGTGCGCGGTCACCTTTCGTCCGAATCGATGGGCGGCGTCGATCACCGCCTCGATCTCATCAGGCGTCATGAGGGCTTCGCCTATCTCGCCGCCGGTAGAATTGATGCCCCCGGAGATCATGATCTTGATCCAGACAGCGCCAGCGGCAACACGGCTGCGGACCGCCTCGACGAGCTCATCGGGCCCGTCGTAGGTTCTCCTCACGTTTCTGCTGCCGTGGCCAGCCGTGATCGCAATTCCCTCGCCGGCACTGAAGATGCGCGGACCGATGGCCTCGCCTTTGTCGATGGCTTTCTTGATCGCGATCGCCGCCTCGCGCCGATCTCCCGGAGGCCTTACGGTTGTCACTCCCGAGAGGAGCGCTTGGCGCACGTTGTCGGCGGCGCGGAGTGTGAGCTCGGTGTCCTTTTCGTTCCTCAGCTCGGCTTCCATCGGTCCAGGCATCATGTAACCGAAGTGGTGGTGCATGTTCATCAGACCAGGAATGAGCCACATGCCGTCGGCTCGAATCACTTCCGCACCGGCGGGTACACGCGTACCCCCGGACGGACCGATGGCGGAAATCCGTTCGCCCTCGATGACGACCACCGCGTCTCGAACTGGAGCGCCACCGTCGAGACTCACGACGTTCGCGCCGACGATCACCTTCACCTGAGATTGTGCCGTCAGCGGGGCCAGCAAGATGAATGTTGCAGCAGACAGAAGAATTTTTAGCATTGCGATACCGCCTTTATCGGCCCGAGTCTCGACCGCGGGTAGCCATTTCGTTGCGATACACCTCGCCGCCCTTCATCACGAACTGAATCTGACGAAGGGCCTTGATGTCTTCGGTGGGATCCATCGGCACCGCTAAGATGTCCGCGTACTTGCCGACTTCGATGGAGCCAATGTCCTTATCGGCACCGAGCAGCTTGGCGGTTTCGATGGTCCCCGCTCGCAGGGCCTGGGTCGTCGTCATACCGGCTTCGAAGTAGTACTGAATCTCTCGAATCGTCGCCGTCGTCCCATCGTTGGGCTCGTACGGCATTTGGTCGGTGCCAACCGCGACGTTGACTCCCACTTCAATAGCCGTCTGGAGTGCCTTCCAGTGAACCTTTCCCACCGAGTCCCGGCGTTTCAGATACCAGTCGGGAGAACCGATCTTCTCGAAGAAAGGCGCGGTGGCCGGCTGACTGACGACGATCGTAGGCACCAGCCACACCCCGTTCGCCTTCATCTTCTCGAGCGTGGGGCGATCCAAGAAATACCCATGCTCGATGCAGTCGATGCCCAGGTCGACGGCGGTTGACGTGGCCTGCGGCGAGCCGGAGTGCGCCGTTACCTTGCGCCCGAAACGGTGCGCGACGTCGATCACCGCTTCCATCTCCGCCGGGGTCATCGTGGCTTCGGCAATGTCGCCACCCCGGGTCGAGATGCCACCAGAAATGAGAATCTTGATCCAACTGGCCCCTGCGGCAACCCGTTCGCGGACCGCCTTGGTGAGCTCGTCAGGACCATCGTAGGTCCGCCTTACCCCGCGGCTACCGTGCCCCGCGGTGATGGGGACCGATTCGCCAGCGCTGAAAATGCGGGGACCCACAGCCTGTCCCTTCTTGATAGCCTTATCGAGAGCGATCGCCGTCTCACGCTTGTCTCCCGGAGCCCTTATGGTTGTCACACCCGATAGAAGAGCTAGCCGTGCGTTATACGCAACCCGAAGTGCTTTCTCGGTCTCCTTTTCATTGGCCAGCTCGGCCTGCATCTTCCCGGGCAGCATCAGCGCGAAGTGGGTGTGCATGTTCATGAGGCCCGGAGTGAGCCACATGCCATCGGCGCGAATGACCTCCGCCCCGGTGGGAACCGGCGTACTCCCCGCCGGACCGATTGCGGAAATCCGCTCGCCTTCGATCACCACGACGGCATCTCGGATCGCAGGCCCGCCATCGAGATCGACGACGTTGGCGCCGACGATAGCCTTTGTTTGACACTGCGCTGCCTGTGGCGATAACAGTGCCGCCGCAGTAAGAACTATGAAAGCGTTCTGAATTCGTTGCATGTCAATTCTTCCTTTACCGGCTTGCCCGGTCTACCGGCCCGAAGCCCGAGCTCCCGTAGCCATGTCGTTGCGGTACACTTCGCCGCCCTTCATCACGAACTGAATCTGGCGAAGGGCCTTGATGTCTTGGGTCGGATCCATCGGCACCGCGATGATGTCGGCGTACTTGCCGACCTCGATGGAACCGATGTCCTTGTCGGCATCGAGAAGTTTGGCGGTCTCGATCGTCCCGGAGCGCAGCGCTTGGAGGGGCGTCATCCCCGCCGCGACGTAGTACTCGGCTTCTCGCACCGTGGCGATCGTCCCATCGTTGGGCTCCTGAGGAAGCTGATCGGTGCCGAGGGCGATCTTGACTCCTACCTCGATGGCCGTCTGAAGCATTTTCCAGTGCTCCTTGCCCACCGAGTCACGGCGTTTGAGATACCACTCCGGCGATCCGATCTTCTCGAAGAAAGGCGCGGTGGCCGGCTGGGTGACCACCATCGTCGGCACCAGCCAGGTGCCATGCTCCTTCATTTTCACCAGGGTCTCGCGATCGAGCGTGTAGCCGTGCTCGATGCAATCGATCCCCAACTCCACCGCCGTCGTCGTCGCTTGCGAAGAACCGGAGTGAGCGGTGACCTTTCTGCCAAACCTGTGGGCGGCATCGATCACTGCTTCCATCTCTTCCGGCGTCATGGTGGCTTTCCCGATCGCGCCGCTTTGGGTCGCGATGCCCCCCGAAATCATGATCTTGATCCACACCGCCCCAGCCGCGACGCGCTGCCGCACCGCTTTCATCAACTCATAGGGACCGTCGTAGGTGACTTCGCCGGCGCCGTGGCCTGCGGTGATGGGAACGGACTCACCGGCGCTGAAGATGCGCGGACCGATGGCCTGCCCCTTGTCGATAGCCTTTTTGAGAGCAATCGCCGCGGAACGGCTGTCACCGGGCGGCCGCACCGTGGTCACCCCGGCCAGAAGGGATCCGCGCGCATTGTCCGCAACGCGGAGTGCCAGCTCGGTGTCTTTTTCATTCGCCAGCTCGGCCTGCATCTTGCCCGGAAGAATGAACCCGAAATGCTGATGCATGTTCATCAGATCCGGAACGAGCCACATGCCGTCGGCACGGAGCACTTCCGCGCCGTTGGGAACGCGCGTACTCCCGGCTGGGCCTATCGCGGAGATGCGCTCGCCTTCGATGACGACGACGCCGTCTCGAATCGGAGCTCCGCCATCGAGATCGACGATGTTCGCCCCGACGATCGCCTTCACTTGAGACTCCGCCGTCTGCGGCGACAAGACAGAGAGTGCCGCCGCAGACAGCCCAATCAGAGCGGCCTGAATTTGCTGCATTTTGAACCAGCCTGCTTTCTCTATTGGCCGGAAGCCCGGCTCCCGGTAGCCATGTCGTTGCGATACACCTCGCCGCCCTTCATCACGAACTGAATCTGGCGAAGAGCCATGATGTCCGCCGTCGGATCCATCGGCACCGCCAAGATGTCCGCGTACTTGCCCACTTCGATGGAGCCAATGTCGTTATCGGCATCGAGAAGCTTCGCCGTTTCAATGGTCCCGGATCGCAAAGCTTGAAGTGGCGTCATGCCCGCCTCGACGTAGTACTGAGCCTCTCGAACGGTGGATGTCGTCCCATCGTTTGGCTCATGAGGCATTTGATCCGTACCGAGGCCGATGTTGACGCCGACTTCAACGGCCGTCTGAAGCATCTTCCAATGCTCCTTACCGACCGAATCGCGGCGCTTCAGATACCACTCGGGAGATCCGATCTTCTCGAAGAAAGGAGCAGTAGCCGGCTGACTGACGACGATGGTCGGCACCAGCCAAACACCATTCGCTTTCATTTTCTCTAGCGTGGGACGATCGAGAAAGTAGCCATGCTCGATGCAGTCGATCCCCAGATCAACAGCGGTCGTCGTCGCTTGCGGGGAGCCGGAATGGGCAGTAACCTTTCTTCCGAATCGGTGCGCGGCATCGATCACCGCTTCCATCTCTTCTGGCGTCATCGTGGCTTCCGCGATCGCGCCGCCTTGGCTCGCGATGCCTCCGGAGATCATGATCTTGATCCAACTTGCCCCGTCGGTCACGCGTTCTCGTACCGCTTTCATAAGCTCGTACGGACCATCGTAGGTTTCGCCATGTCTCGACCCGTGGCCGGCGGTGATTGGAACACTATCGCTGGGGCTGAAGATGCGAGGCCCAATCGCCTGGCCCTTCTTGATCGCCTTATCGAGGGCAATCGATGCGGCGTGAGTGTCACCGGTGCTCCGTATGGTGGTGACGCCCGATAGAAGCGATAACCGCGCGTTGTAGGCAACCCGCAGAGCGAGCTCGGTTTGTTTCTCGTCGGCCAATTCGGCCGCCATCTTGCCGGGCAGCTTGAGGCCGAAGTGGACATGCATGTTCATGAGGCCAGGAACGAGCCACATGCCGTCGGCGTGAATCACCTCCGCACCGGTTGGAACGCGGGTACTCGAAGCCGGGCCAATGGCGGAAATCCGCTCGTCCACGATCACCACCACCGCATCACGAATCGGCTCCCCGCCGTCGATATCGACGACGTTAGCCCCCACGATGGCCCTGACAACGGAGTCGTCGGAATCACCAGATTGGGCCGCCGCACCCACCGCGGTCGACAGCACCAAGATCAGAACGCTTGTTAGCCTTTGCATACTGAATACCTCCCTGTCCGAAAGCACTTGTAAACCGGCAGCACTCTGCCGTCAAGGGCCGGGGGGGCGTGGCGAGACGCGTCTCAATGTGGTTCTATAATGATGAAGGAGAACTCAGGATGGGCGCGAAACTCTTTTTGGGGAAATTCCTGCTGGTGAGCGGCTGCTGGATGGTTGCTGGATCTGTCTCTGCGGAAGCTACTGCAAAAGAAGAACGCTTCCAATGGCGGGGACAAGTGGACGGCGTGGACGAGATCATGATCCGGGGTAGCTCCATTCGCATCAAGCACCTCGAAGCCAAGCCCATCCAACGCCAGGACCATCGCTTCAGCGCCCCGCTCCCGAGTCGCGAGGTTCATCTCAAGCTCAACAAGATCAAAGGGCGAGGCGATGTGCGGCTCATCGAGGAACCGAGCTCGTGGAACGACTATACCGCGGTGGTCCGAGTGGACGACGGCAAGCAGATGGGGGACGACGACTACGAGTTCGAGCTCGTCTGGCGGAGCGACGACTGGGATGACTGGGAGAACGACGATTGGGATGACGAAGATGATTGGGACGATTTCGACAATCGCCGAGAAGGTGTCTTTCGGTGGGAAGGACGCGTCGACATCGGCGCCGAGATCGAGATCCGCGGCGACCAGCATGGCGTGAAAGACATGGGTGGCCAAGGGACCGAGGAGCGTCGCGCCCGCTTCCAGTCTCCCCTGCCCGAACGCGAGGTGCCGGTATCGCTCCACAAGATCGACGGCCGGGGTGACGTGGAGCTCCTCCAGACCCCGAGCTCCGCGAACGACTACACTGCGGTCGTGAAGATAGAGGATGACAAGATGGGTGCCGATACCTACGAGTTTGAGTTGACGTGGCCACGCAGATAGAAGTGTTGGGCGCTTCAGATACTCCGTCTTAGGGAATTTCGGGGATTCCCATTTCAGAAAATTGCCCGGTGGGACCAAATGAAAATTCAAATCTTGTTGATCCTAGCGTTCCCCGCTAGCCTCGCGCTGGCACAATCAGAAGCGCCCTCGCCGGAGGAGCTCGCGAACTGCTCCTATCAAGGGATCTATGACGATGCAGTTCAGCTCGAGAACGGCTCGTTCGAGGGCGAGCCCTTCGTCCCTGGGGGTGCGTCTCGCCCGTCGGTCCGGCTGGTCCGCGATTTCCGGTTGACAGGCGATCTGGACGGAGACGGGCAGGACGAAGCCGTCGTTCTCCTCGCGGAGAGTTCCGGAGGAACCGGGACAAACTACTATCTGGCCGCGGTCGGCCGACGCGATGGCTCTACCATGAACCTCGGCACTGCCTTGGTGGGGGATCGCGTTCAGGTCATGGACGCGCGCGTCATCAAAGAGCGCGTGGTGCTCGACGTCGTTCAAGCAGGCCCCAAGGACCCCATGTGTTGTCCATCTCAAAAAGCCACACGGAGCTGGTCATTCACAGCGTCTGGATTCGCCGAGAGCGAGCCGAGGTTCACCGGAACGTTTTCCCTCGAAGACCTCGAAGGTGTGGAGTGGATCCTAACCCACCTCGCGTGGGACGAGCCAGCGCCGGCGGAGCCGAAGGTGACTCTGAAGGTCGAGGGCAATCGCGTGAGCGGGGTGGGTGGCTGTAATCGCTACTTCGCCGATGTCCAAAGCGCATCAGCCGGTGAGTTGCAGGTGGGACCCATCGGCGGCACGTGGATGATTTGCTCCGGAGATGCCATGGAGCTCGAATTCCGCTACCACGATGCCCTCGTCGGAGCGCTGAAGTACGGCTTCGTGGCGGGCAAGCTTTCACTAACGACCAAGGAAGGCGAGGTCTACGGGACGCTTCTCTTCCAGCGTGGAGAAGGAGCACAGTGAAGGCAACGCCACTCGTAAGTGTCGTCGCCATCGAGCTCGCGATTACATCGACCTAAAAAATTGGACCTACGCTGCCGACGGGCCTTGATACCTGGCATCACCGAACCCCAATATCATGATGAAGATAGGGGCTAACAAGATGAGCCCAATCGCGAAGCCGACCCCCTTGCCGAAGGACTTGGCTAGGTCGATATTAATGATGATGGCGAAAATGAAGTTGACGAACGGGATCATGGCCAGGATCAGCCACCACCATGGCCGGCCGACGATCTTGAGCAGCACGATGATGTTGTAGAAGGGTACCAGGATGGCCCACCCCGGCTCCCCCGCCTTGGTGAAGACTCGCCAGAACGCGGCGAGAATGGCAACCACGAACACCAAATAAACCGCCCAGAATAGCGGGCCCGGCCCTTCGTATGTTTGCTCTTGCAAGGAAACCATCATCGTCAGCAGGTTCGTCATGGTTTTTTCCCCTTAGATCTCACTTTCTTGAACTTGGAAACTAGAATCGGAGTTCGCTCACGGGTGAATGCCGCATAGTACTACTTGACCGCCCGAGAAAACCTCCCGAGCACTCCATCTGTTGCGTAATTCTTCTCATCAACCCCAATAGATAGTGTCCGTTTTGTGATTTGACGGGGCCCGGAACCCGTTTTGACCGGCCTCCGGACTCATGCTAGTCTCGGTAATCCCCGACAGTTCACGTAAGGTTGATTTAGGTAAATATATGATAAAAAAAGACTTACTGGATAATGGACTCACCGTGGTGACGGAGGCCATGCCCCACGTCCGCTCCGTAGCGATCGGGATCTGGCTCCGCCGGGGAAGCCGCCACGAGCAGCGGGTCAAGGGGGGTATCTCCCATTTCATCGAGCATATGGTGTTCAAAGGAACCACCCGCCGCACCCAGGTCGAGATCGCCCAGGAGATGGACGCGATCGGGGGTCAGACCGACGCCTTCACATCCAAGGAATACGCCAGTTTCAATGCCAAGGTGCTCGACGAGCACGTCCCGCAAGTAGTTGACCTCTTGGCGGATATCGTGCTCAATCCGAGCTTCGATCCACAGGAGCTCGAGCGGGAGCGAAAAGTCATCTTCGAAGAGATCAAAATGGTGGAGGACACTCCCGATGACCTCGTCCACGAGATCTTTATCGAGTCGTTCTGGCCTGATCACCCACTTGGACTCCCCATTCTTGGCACGGAGGAGACGGTCGCGGCGCTCGATCGCGACCAGCTCCTGAGGTTCTTCCGGGAAACCTACACCCCCGCCAACCTCATCGTGTCGGCGGCCGGGAATTTGGACCACGAGAAAGTGGTCGACCTCGTCGATAGCCATTTTCGACCCCTACAGCCGAGCCCCAACGGAGTTTATGAGTCTCCGCCGTTGGTTGACGCGGCGATGCGCTTCCGGGAAAAGGACCTGGAGCAGGTCCATCTGGTCCTGGGCACCGTCGCGCCCCATCAGAGCCATATCGACCGGTATACCTGTTACGTGTTGAACACGATCCTGGGTGGGACGATGAGCTCGCGACTCTTCCAGGTGATTCGGGAGAAACGAGGCCTGGCCTATAGCGTCTATTCCGGTCTCAGCTGCTATCGGGATGCCGGCAATCTCACCATCTACGCGGCCACCAGTCCTCAGACCAGTGCCCAGGTCGTTGACCTGGTGCTCGAGGAGCTGCGCCGGATCCGCCGTGAGCCGGTCGGGGACAAGGAGCTACGCCGTGCCAAGGACCACCTCAAGGGAAGCATCATGCTGGGATTGGAAGGTACCGGTTCTCGCATGTCCCAGCTGGCGCAGCACGAGATGTATTTCGGGCGGCAGATCTCGCTAGACGAGACGCTCGCCGCTATCGAGAACGTGAACCGCGAGGAGATCATGCGGTTGGCAGGGGAATTGTTCGATGAAAGGCCGCTCGGTTTGACGGCGGTCGGCAATTTGGCCAAACTAAAACCGCTGCCGGAGCAATTGGTTGCCTAAAACTCTACCGTTCGGGGACCTCGATCAGTATACTGTTCCCGGAGGTTTCCCATAGCCCTACAGATATCCGTTCTGGGCAGCGGCAGTAGCGGTAACGTCACGTTTGTCTCCAACGGCTCGGAGAACATCCTCATTGATGCCGGTTTAGCCTGCCGGGAAATAGAAAAACGGCTGGCGACCCTCGGAGTTCAGCCAAACGCCATCACCGCTCTCTTGCTCTCTCACGAGCACCACGACCATGCCCGGGCCGCATTGCCCTTCGCCCGAAAGCATCGAACGCCGATCTTCGCCACCGAGGGCACCTTCCACCGACTCAAGGACCGGTCCGCTGAGAAGTACAAGAAGGTGGAATGGCTTCGCCTGAAAGCTAATCGCAGCTTGAAGCTGGCGAAGATGGTGGTAGACATCTTCCCAACGCCGCACGATGCAGTGGAGCCGGTAGGATTCGCGGTCCGGCAAGGACAACTACGGTTTTCTCATGTCACGGATATTGGCCATATCTCGCAAGCGGTGGAAGAAGCGCTCCGAGGATCTCAGGCGATCCTCGTCGAGTCCAATCATGACGTGGATATGCTTCGACAGGGGCCCTACCCTGATTCCTTGAAACAGAGGGTGGGAAGCCGTTTGGGTCACCTCTCGAACGAGGCGTTGGCCGTCTATCTGGAGCAGAGACTCCCGATGTCGGTCCGACATCTTTTCCTCGCTCATATTTCCCGCACCAACAACCACGAGAGCCTTGCTATAGGGGCGTGCCGGGAAGCGCTTCAAAGAAGGGGCGACCCCGTACCGATGATCCACTTGACGTATCCCGATCGACCCACGCACCTCCTTCGGCTCAGGGATCCTCGCCGGGCCGAAGTCAATAATCGACAACGGGTCCTCGCCTTTTAACGGGAGGAGCGGGGATGCTGACCGACCGCTACACACACCCCCAAATGGGGGATCTTTGGAGCGAACAGAAGAAGTTCGAGACGTGGTTGGCGGTCGAGATAGCGGCCGCCGAAGCGATGGCCGCCGAAGGCATCGTTCCCACTGAAGCCGTAGGAGAGATCAAGAAAAAGGCCAGTTTCTCCATCGAGCGCATCGACGAGATCGAGCGTGACGTCAAGCACGATGTGGTCGCTTTTACGACCGCCGTCGCGGAGACGGTAGGCGACGCCAGCCGCTGGATCCACTTCGGTCTCACCAGCTCCGATGTCGTCGATACCGCCTTGGGGCTGAGACTTCGAGACGCCGCCGACCTCATCTTGGACGACGTCGACGCTCTCCTCAGTGTCCTCCGCAATCGAGCCTTGGATCACAAGCGCACGCTGATGGTCGGGCGGACGCACGGCGTCCATGCGGAGCCCATGACCTTCGGTTTAAAGCTAGCGCTTTGGTACGCCGAGGTCGCTCGGAGCCGCGAGCGCGTGGCCCGGGCCCGCGATGGGGTTGCCGTCGGAAAGCTCTCCGGAGCCGTAGGCACCTTTGCGCACCTATCTCCCAGCATCGAAGAGAAGACCTGTAGAAGCCTCGGGTTGAAACCAGCCCCGATTTCTTCACAGATACTCGGCCGCGATCGTCACGCGGAGATGCTCGGCGCTCTTGCGATCCTCGCCAGCACTCTCGACCGGATCGCCACCGAGATCCGAGGCCTGCAGCGAACCGAGATCCGGGAGGTGGAGGAGTTCTTCGACAAGAAACAAAAGGGCTCGTCCTCCATGCCCCACAAGCGAAACCCGGTGTCTTGCGAACAGGTCTCGGGACTGGCCCGCGTCATTCGCGCCAACCTGCAAACGGCGCTCGAAAACATACCGCTCTGGCACGAGAGAGACATCTCTCACTCTTCGGCGGAGCGGATGATCCTCCCCTCGAGCTTCATCTTGACCGACCACATACTTCGGAAGATGACGAGTGTCGTGGATAATCTCATCGTTTACCCGGAGCGCATGCGGCAGAATCTCGAGTCCATGGGTGGGCTCGTCTTCAGCGGGCAAGTGTTATTGGAGCTAGCGAAACGTGGGCTCTCGAGAGAAGAGGCTTACAAGATCGTCCAGCGCAATGCGATGGCGGTCTGGAGCGACAAAAGTAACCGGGAAGACTTCAAATCTCTCCTCGCCAAGGACCCCGAGATTCAGGAACGACTCTCGCCGGAGGAGCTCGAAGCAACCTTCGATTACGACAACCAAATACGACAAGTCGATTCCATTTTGGAAAGAGTGTTCGAGTCTTGAGAGCTAAAGTCTTCGTACGGCTGAAGCCCTCCGTCCATGACCCGCAGGGCGAAACCATCCGGGGTGCCCTCGAGACCATGGGTTACCAAGGTGTCTCCGACGTACGCCAAGGCAAGTACTTCGAGATGTCTCTGGTTGCCTCTTCGCGGGAAGAGGCAGAGAGCCAGGTTCGCGAGATCGCGAACCGCGTTCTGTCGAACCCGGTCATCGAGACGTTCGAAGTGGAGATCCTAGACTGATGCCGCGCTTCGCGGTGCTCGTCTTCCCCGGTTCCAATTGTGAAGGGGACGTTCTCTACGCGCTACGGGATGTGCTCGGTCAAGAAGCGGAGCTGGTTTGGCACAAGGAAACTTCCCTCGATGGTTTCGACGCCGCCTTCCTGCCGGGAGGCTTCGCTCACGGTGATTATCTCCGGCCCGGTGCCATCGCGCGCTTTTCTCCGATCATGAAGTCGGTTGTCTCGATGGCTGAGGCGGGGAAACCCGTCATCGGAATCTGTAACGGCTTTCAGGTCTTGATGGAGGCGGGGCTTCTTCCCGGCGCCATGCTGCGCAACCGGAGCCTTCACTACGTCTGCCGCTATGTGAATCTTCGCGTGGAAACCACGAAGTCCCCTCTCACCAATACCTGCACCGCAGGGGACGTGCTGCAAGTGCCGATCGGGCACGCCGACGGTAACTTCTTCGCCGACGACTCCGAGCTCGAAGAGCTCGAGAAGCGAGGCCGTGTGATGTTCCGGTACTCGACGCCGAGCGGCGAGTTGACCGACGAGGCGAATCCCAACGGCTCGCTTAACCACATCGCCGGCATCGTGAGCACCGAAGGCAACGTGGTCGGGCTCATGCCACATCTCGATCGTTGCTACGAGCCTGAATTGGGCACCGATCATGGTCGTCGCCTCTTCCAGAGTCTCATCGCATCGGTCTCATGAACGTCTCTCAAAAGGATCTCCTCGAAACTCACAACCTGACCGAGGGCGAGTATCGGCAGATCGTCGAGAAGCTCGGGCGCGAACCCAACCTGACGGAGCTCGGCCTCTTCTCGGTCATGTGGTCCGAGCACTGCAGCTACAAGAGCTCCCGCATGCATCTGAAGCGACTCCCCACGAAAGGGCCGCGTGTGCTTCAAGGCCCCGGCGAGAACGCGGGCGTCGTGGATCTGGGACACGGACTCGCCGCGGTCTTTAAGGTCGAGTCCCACAACCACCCTTCTTTTATCGAGCCCTTCCAGGGCGCGGCGACCGGCGTGGGCGGCATTATTCGTGACATCTTTACGATGGGCGCACGTCCCGTCGCTTTGATGAACTCGCTCCGTTTCGGCCCCCTGTCGGTTCCCAAGAACCGCTCTCTGCTAGAAGGAGTTGTCGCGGGCATCGCGTCCTATGGGAACTGCACCGGCATCCCGACCGTCGGTGGCGAAGTGGCTTTCGAAGACTGCTACAACCTCAACCCCTTGGTGAATGCGTTTTGTCTCGGGATCGCCCCCAAAGATCGGATCTTCCGCGCGCGCGCGGAAGGGCAGGGCAATCCAGTCTTTTATGTCGGCGCCAAGACTGGTAAGGATGGCATCCATGGCGCGACCATGGCGTCTGCCGAGTTCGATGAGGCGGCCGAAGAGAAGCGACCGACTGTTCAGGTCGGAGATCCCTTCATGGAAAAACTCCTCTTCGAGGCTTGCCTCGAGTTGATGAGCACCGATGCGTTGGTCGCGATTCAGGATATGGGCGCCGCCGGACTGACCTGCTCGACCTCCGAGCTTGCGGCCCGCGGAGGCACCGGCATTGCGATCGATATCGCCGACGTGCCCCAGCGGGAAAAGGGCATGACCCCCTACGAGATCATGCTGTCCGAGTCCCAGGAGCGGATGCTTCTCGTTGCCAAAGCGGGACGGGAATCGGAAGTCGAGGCCATCTTCGACAAGTGGGACTTACATGCCGTCAAGATTGGAAGGGTCACCAGCGACGAAATGCTCCGCGTGCGCAATGGTGAAAAGGAAGTCGCCGTCGTGCCGTGCCGTGCCCTGGTCGAAGACGGTCCGATCTATGAGCGCCCCATGGAACGGCCTTCCTATCTCGACGAGGCGACGAAATTGGATCTGAGCAGCGTTCCTGAACCAGAAGACACAGGCGCTGTGCTAGAACGGCTCCTCGCATCTCATGGTTTAGCCAATAAACATTGGATCTTCCAGCAGTACGATCACATGGTGCAGAGCAACACCATCGTGATGCCAGGCTCCGACGCCGGTGTCATTCGTCTCAAGGGAACTCCGCTTGCCCTCGCGATGAGCCTCGACGGCAATGGTCGCTACGCCTATCTCGATCCCTATCTCGGTGGAGCGCTCGCGGTTGCCGAGTCCTGCCGCAACGTATCCGCCGCCGGAGCGACCCCCATTGGGGCCACCAACTGCCTCAACTTCGGAAGCCCGGAGAAACCCGCGGTCATGTGGCAGTTCGCTCGCGTCATAGACGGCATCACTGATGCCTGCACCGCACTCGGTATTCCCATCACCGGCGGCAACGTCAGCTTCTACAACGAGACCGAGGGCGAAAGTATCTACCCCACTCCGGTAGTAGGAACGGTGGGAATACTCGAAGACAAGACGTGCCGGGTGAGTCATCATTTCAAAGGCCCCGGAGATTGGATCTACCTCGCGGGCGTAACCACCGACGAGCTAGGGGGCAGCGAGTACCTCAAGACCATCCACGGCCGGATCCAAGGGCTTCCGCCACGGCTCGATCTCGTTCAGGAAAAGGCGGTGCAAGCCTTTACTCGAGACGCGGCGGCCCGAAAGTGGCTTCGTTCCGCCCACGATTTGAGTGAAGGCGGGTTGGCCGTCGCGCTCGCGGAGAGTCTCTTTGGTCCCCTCGGTGAAACGGTCGGGGCCACCGTCTCTTTGGAATGCCCTGGTCGCACGGACGCATTGCTCTTCAGCGAAGGGACCAGCCGGATTCTCGTCAGCGTGGCTGCGAAGCATGCGGAAGAGCTCGAATCACTGGCGGAAGAACACGGTGTGGCTTTATCTCGCCTGGGAATCACCGGGGGGGAGCGACTCCGCGTGCAGATAAACGGCGTCGATGCCATGTCGCTCGAGATTTCCGAACTGCGGGAGGGATGGTGGTCATCCATAGAAAGGGACATGCAGCCATGAAGGATGGCTTCCACGACGAGTGCGGTGTCTTTGGGATCTTCTCCCATCCTGACGCGGCACGACTCACCTATCTTGGTCTCTACGCACTCCAGCACCGCGGCCAGGAGGCAGCGGGGATGGTCACCTCCGCACCGGATGGGCTTCGCATCAAGAAATCCAAGGGCTATGTCGCCGATGTTTTCAACGAGCAGGCCTTGCAAGAGCTCGAAGGCTCCGCCGCCATGGGACACGTTCGCTACTCGACCGCCGGGGAAAACTCCGCCGTCAATGCGCAGCCGCTACTCATCGATTGCAAGTTCGGCGAGATCGCGGTGTGCCACAACGGAAACCTGGTCAATGACCAGGCCCTCAGAAAGGACCTGGTGGACCGCGGATCCATCTTCCGCACCAACAGTGACACCGAAGTTATCTTGCACCTTTTCGCGAGATCGGATCAGAAGGGAGTAGAGGACGCTCTCCTAGACGCGCTACGTCCGTTGGAGGGAGCCTTCACCCTGCTCTTCATCACCAAGGAGGCTCTCTACGGCGTTCGCGATCCGCGAGGGTTCCGCCCGCTCATTATCGGAAAGCTGGGCGATAGCTACGTTCTGTGCTCCGAGACCTGTGCCCTGGACCTCATCGACGCGACCTACGTCAGGGAGGTGGAGCCTGGGGAGCTGGTGGTCATCGACAAGAACGGACTCCGATCGATCCGTCCATTCGCGACTGAACAACCCCGCCAATGCGTCTTCGAGCACGTCTACTTCTCCCGGCCGGACAGCGTTGTCTTCGGCCGAAGCGTCCACGTTTCTCGTATCGAGATGGGAAAGCTCTTGGCACAGGAGACAGCGGTCGATGCCGATGTCGTGGTGCCGGTGCCGGACTCCGGTGTGGTCGCGGCGGTGGGCTACTCGATGGCGTCCGGCCTACCCCTCGAGTTCGGGCTCATCCGCAACCACTATGTGGGTCGCACGTTCATCGAACCGCATCAATCCATTCGGCATTTCGGCGTCAAAGTGAAGCTCAACCCCGTCCGCTCTGTGCTCGAAGGACGGAGGGTGGTACTGATCGACGACTCCATCGTGCGGGGAACCACCAGTCAGAAGATCGTGGGGATGGTGCGAAACGCCGGAGCTCGCGAAGTCCATCTTCGTGTTTCCTCCCCGCCCATCACCGGTCCCTGTTACTACGGCATCGACACCCCGGAGAAGAAGGACCTTATTGCCGCCACTCATTCCGTCGAGGAGATCCAAGAGTTCCTAGCCGCCGACAGCCTTGCCTACCTTTCCCACGGCGCGCTCATGGCCTCGGTCCAAAACGGTTCCGATCAATTCTGCTCCGCCTGCTTCAACGGCAACTATCCGGTTCCGCTTACCGACGAAGCCCTCGGACAAAGAAAGCTTTTCGAGAAGACTCGTTAGTCGAGGCCCCACCGTCGGCGCATTCAAAACCTGCCTAGGGGGGGCTGGAAACGAAACTCGTTCCCATGCCACATCTGTGGCAGCGTCAACGAAGGAAAATCCGCAGGGATGATTGAGCATCACGATGTCGCGGTCCCGCAGATCTCGCTCATCGATGGGGAAAGAACTTCCCGATTGCGAGAATCCAGCGCTCGCAAAAACTCAAGTCTCGTCGCCGCATGATATCTTTCTGCGATTCGGTCGGAGTTCAAGAACGTGCGCAAGTGGATCCCTAACCTGGTGACGGTGACCGGTATGGGGTGCGGTTTTGTTGCGATTCTGGTGGCCCATCGTGGTGCCGTCGATGCTTCTCTCTTCCTCATCCTGTGCGCAGTGATCTGCGACATCCTCGATGGCAAGCTCGCTCGGTTTCTGGGAGTCTCCTCGAGCTTCGGAGCCCAGCTCGATTCGTTCTCCGACGTCATCGCCTTCGGCGTCGCGCCCGCGGTGATTCTATTCGAAGCATCGTTACACCGCCTAGGCTGGCTCGGCGCGGCCGCCGCCTTCCTCTTTCTCGCTATGTCGGCGGTCCGGCTCATCCGGTTCAATCTGGACGCATCCCTGCAAGAGCGACGGGATTTCTTCCGCGGTTTTTCCACGCCCACGGCGGCCCTGTATCTCATAAGCTTCATCGTAATGCGAGACCTGCTGCCGGCGTGGATAGGCGTTCTCTATGCCGCCGGTCTGGCGTTTCTCATGGTCTCCTCGCTCCCCGTCCCATCGTTCGAGGGAACCCGGCTCTCGCCCGCCTATCTCGTCGTCGCTCTGCTGAACACGCTGATACTTCTGCTCAGCCCCACCGTTTGGACTTTCGCCTGGTGGAATTTATACGCGCTCTTCGTCCTATCTCTCGGCTACAAAAGGCGGCCGGCGGAAGGATGATCCTTCGGTGGCCCGTCAAAGACTCTAGACGCGTCATCCAGATGCTGGCTCAACTCAAACAAGCGGAGCCATGTGGGTATAACCCTCTCGAGAAATCGTTTCCTCTGGAACCGGTACAAGAGCGTGTACATGGGAAGCCGGCTCACCAGTAAATGCTGCAGCGAGAGCGTGAAGCCGCGCCGCCAGTCGCGCGCGTCGATCGAAGCTTCGACCTCTTCATCGAGCAACTGGCGATGAAGTGCTACGTAGTGCCCGAGCTCATCTTTCGTAGCAGCAGGTGAGAGCACGAAACAGAGGAGCTCGGCCAGATCGTGCTGCGGCGCTCCGAGCGTCGCGAGCTCCCAGTCATAGGCGCAGAGCTCGAGCCCGGCCCCGTTTCCGTGGCGAAAGGCGACGTTTCGGGAATTGAAGTCGTTGTGAATGAGGGTGCGTGGCATGCTCGTCAACTCCTCGGACCAGATGTCGACGTCGTCCACGGCTCGCTCTTGCGCCGCCACGAGCCCGTCTCCGGCCCAGTCTCGAAACCAGGGACGCGCGTGCTCGGAAAGCGCTTGCCAGAGATCGCCCATCTCGTTCAAAGATGCGGAAGTTACGACGGGTCCCAGCCATTCTTGCCTTTCGAGCTCGGACTCGCGTCCATACCAGACCGAGTGGATCTTCGCGAGTCCCCGAATGGCGGCTTCCGTAGCAGCGCGTGACCAGCCATCTGCTTGGTCAGCGCTATCCAATAGCCAAAGCCCTTCCAGATCCTCAAGAGCGAGCGCCCAGAGCCCCTCGTCATCGTCGCGAACCGTGCCGTACAAGGCAGGCATGAAGTTTCGAAGCCGCGCGTCATCCTGCTCGTAAAGAGCCAGCTCTCGTCGATGACATAGCGTGAAGCTGAGCTTCCTCCCGAAACGATCGAAGAGCTCACCGAGACGGGTCGAGCACAGATCCGCCACGACCTGCGCCACGGCCAATACGTCGTCATCGGAGGGCTTCACCTTCAAGAACAAACGCAGTGTTCGCTCCTGCGCGTCGGACGTACGGAATCGCGTCGTGGCGCGATAGAGGCCGGTCTCGCGCGTGCTGTACCAGGATGTTAGCTCGGTGAGAATGCTCTGCTCGACGCCCACTGGCTCGAGCTCGAGCTCGAGAATATCGAGGGAATCGTCGCCGAAATGCCGGCTGAGAACACTCTGGAGCCACTCGTCCACCGGGGCATCACGACCGTCACGGTCGCGGCGTCGAGCCGGCGCCACCAGAACACCACGATCGATGAACGACGTGTAAGCGCGATCGAGATAGCCGGGCCCGGAATCCGGGCAAGAGACGCGAAGACGTGCCAGCCGTCGATCGGTATTCTCCGTCAGGACCCGCGTCTTTCGGCAGTCCTCGAAGAGCTCGAGTGAAAAAACCTCTTGCCCGTCTTTCGCCGTCACTCGCTTGGACAAGAACGGCTGCAGATGATGGAGAGCGTGGTTCCGCGCGCTGGCACTTTCCTGAAGGCGGGACAACCACTCGCGATAGCCCGCGAGCTTCATCGGGTAGCCGAAAAGATTCATCCACAAGACCAGCTCGCGCCAGTGCCGCGGCTTCGGACTTCGAATGTGGTGGACGGCGAGAGCTCTCTCCTCCGGTTCTTGTGACAAGGCCACGACTGCCCGGCTCGCGTAGTCGACGGGACAGCCGTCGAGTTGCAGGTCGAGATCCGGGGCCATTTCCATCTCGATGCATCCTCTGACAAAACGCGAGAGGAAGTCGCTCTCGTTGCCGCGACCTCTGACATCGGAGCCCGTAAGCAGGGCGAGCCGATAAACGGATGCGCCGAGCCCGCGTTCGGAAGCTTCGCGAACCAGTGCTTCGGCCACGCACTTGCTCTCTGCGTAACCGAGCTGAAGATCTGGAAGGAAGGGCAGCACGTCGTCGACTTCGGCAAGCTCGCTCGCCCGCGTTGTGTAACAGACGCCGAGGGTCGAGACGAAGTGGAATCGCTTCGCCTTTCCGAGACAGGCCAATCTCAGGAGCTCCCGCGTGCCCAGAACGTTGACCTCACGCAAGTCGCGATACGGATAGACGAAATTGACCGCGGCGGCGTTGTGATAGATGGCGTCCGTTGTTTGCGCCAGCTCTTCGAACGCGTCGAGTCCTTCGCTCAAGTCTCCCTTCATGGGCACGATACGTCGCTCGAACGATGGACTCCACAGATCATGGGACTCGAGATTTCTTCGGAGGCGCTCCGAGCCGCCTTCCCCACGCACCAGGCAAACGATTTGCGCTCGAGTTTGCTCGAGAAGCTCTTTCAACAGATACGCTCCAAAGAATCCAGTGGCGCCGGTGAGAAGAATCGAGCGCGGCTCGTCTCCCGAAATGACCCGCGGGGCGGGGCGAATGTCCTTCGGCAGACAGGTGTCCGCGAGCATCAGGGCGAGCTCAGAGCCCCTGGGCCTCGTCGAGCGACGCGCTCGCTGGCTGCCGGCGTTGCGGAGCTGGCCCTGCAATCGTTGCAGTGCTCCGGGCTCGAGAAGCTCCGCAATAGAAACATTCCGACCGACCCACCGCCCGATCGCCGTTTGAACCTCGACCACGCCGAGTGAATCCACGTAACGGGAGAGGGACGATCGAAGGTCGACCGATGCCAAGGGAGCACCGGAGAGCTGCGCGACCAGACTGCGGATCTTCGGTTCGATAGCATCGCTCTGGATCGCGTCGTCACCGTTCACGGAACGCGCGAGCATCTTCATTTTCCCGGCTGCGAAGGCGTCCCGGCAGGCCCAGCGCCTGAGCTTTCCGCTCGACGTCTTCAGTAGAGCCCGAGGCGGCACGAGGGCGATCGTGCCGAGCCGGAGCCCGTGACGCTCGAGGACCGCCGCTCGCAGAGATTGCATGATTTCAGAAGCGTATCGAGCTCGCTCCTCTTCGCTGGCGCTCATCATCGCCCGGTCCACTTTGACCTCGGCGAGCACAGAGGCTTCCTCGCCATCGTCTCGAGACGTTCCAAATACGGCAACCCCGCCGCCTCGAACTCCGGGATGAGCCTCTTCGGCCGTCCACTCGATGTCACTCGGGGAGTAATTGACGCCGCGAACGATCAGAACGTCTTTCATTCGCCCCACGACGAAGAGCTCTCCGTCCAGGACGAAGCCAAGATCACCGGTGCGGAGAAAGGGACCTTCTTGCGTATCTTCCAGGACGGCACGAAACGTTCTCGTGCTCTCCTCGGGATCGTTCCAATAGCCTGCACACACACTTGGGCTTGCGAGCCATATCTCACCCACCTCGCCCGAGGCACAACGAGTGCGGTGCTCAGGGTCCGCGATCACAAGCTGGGTATCGCGATGAGGCTGCCCGCTTCCCACTCGAAGCACACCTTTCGCTGCATCGTTCGAAGGCGTGGCCTGGCCTTTTTCGAGGAGCTCCCGGTCCAGCTGGATCAGAACAGGCGAGTCCTCGTGCCTGCGGCTGGTGACGAGAACGGTGGACTCCGCGAGCCCGTAGACCGGATAAAAAGCCCGCCAATCGAAGCCACAGGGCCGGAACGCGTCCAGGAACGAGCAAAGCGTTTCCGCGCGCACCGGTTCTGCACCGTTATACGCTACGCGCCACGAGCGCAAATCCAGCGAGGCGCGCTCCGCTTTCGACGTCTTGCGGACGCAAAGCTCATAGGCGAAGTTCGGAGCGCCGCTGTTCGTCGCGCGATAACGTGAGATGGCGCTCAGCCACCGCAGAGGTTTCGTCAGAAACGCCCCCGGCGAAAATACATAAGCGGGAAAGCCGCTATAAAGAGGTTGCAAGATTCCGTCGATGAGCCCCATGTCGTGGTGCATCGGAAGCCACGAAACGGAAACGCTACCGCGCTCGTTGCCTTCGGCCTCGGCGCCGTGAGCCAGGTTGTGCATCAGGTTTCCATGACTCACCATGACGCCGCGCGGGGCGGCGGTGGAGCCGGACGTGTATTGGAGAAACGCCAGTTGCCGCGCGTCGAGCGGTGTCTCCGTCCAAGCGCCCGCGAGCTCCGTCGGCACTGCATTGGACTCGACGAAGCGGACTGAAGAGCCCATTTCCGCACGAACGCTCTCGGGAAGCTCGTCGTCGCTGAGGATGACCTCGACCGCGGCGTCGCGGGCGATACCGCGTAAGCGCGGCAAGCTCTCTTGGCGGAGCACGGGGCTCGGTCGGTAGGCGGGCACCGCCACCGCACCCGCGTAGAGGCATCCGAGGAAGGCGCCGATGAACTCCAAGCCGCTATCGAGCGTCAAGAGAACGCGCTGTCCTTCGGCGCCAGCCTCCTGGAGCTTGGCCGCAATCGCGCGGGATCTTCTGTCGAGCTGGGCATAGGTGAAGCTCGCGCCCTCGACCTCGCCGTCGTCGAGAAAGGTGTAGGCAGGCTTGTCGGGAGAAGACAGCGACCGGCGCCGCAATACATCGACGATGGTGACTGTCACAGCGCCGCCTCCTTCCCCGCCTGCTCAATCCGGGCTGCGTCCAGATAGCCGACGAAGCGCTCTCGAATCGCCGCTTTGTTCTCCTCGAGCTCCTCCAGCCGCCAGCTCTCTGTGTGGATAGGTGCATGGACGTGCACGTGCACCGTCCCCGGAAACACGCCGAATCCCTTTCCCGGATTGATCTCGGCCGGGATTTCGATGAACAGAGGAACGATAGGGGCTTTGAGATTGGTCGCTAAGTGAAACGTTCCCTTGTTGAACGGCCCGATCTGGCCCGTCGTAACGCGCGTTCCTTCTGGGCTCAGGAAGACGGACTCCCCGGTTCGGCGAAGAGTGCGCTCGGCCGCCTGGAAGCAGCGAATGCGCTTGTCAGGCATCGATTGAGGCGGCGTAAAGAAAGTGCCGATGAGCCACGCCATGAGCCCAAGAGGTGGGAGAAGCAAGAATCTGCGCTTCATAAAAAAGCGGGTGTTGGGAAGCCCGAGCGCAATGAGTATGAACAGATCGATGGTCGAAGTGTGGTTCGCAACGTAAACCTTCTGCGATGTCGGAAAGGGATGTTCCTGGTGCACGACGAGACGGATGCCCCCGAGCCACAACATCGTGTGGCCAACCACTTTCGCAATCACTTCCTGGCAAAAGCGGCGAGTGCGAAATAGCGTTGCGATCGAGATCGCGAGCATGAGAGCTCCCGCAAGTGTCATCAGGAGCATCGATGCGGCGAAGAGGAGCACCGAGCGCAGAAAATTAGGTTTCGCCATTCGACTTCCTCTTTCTGCAGACAACGGTCTGCATCGCGAGATTCAATTGCTTTTCGAACGCTAGAACGGGCAACGTCAAGATCTGCCCCAGGACATAGACATAGCCCCACTTCTGCAAGTCCAGTCCTCTGCCTTTCAAGAGCTTGAAGGCCGCTCCCGCGAACAAATAGAAGTAGGCGGGGAAAGCTCCGTAGGGCATGTAGTCCACGATGTCGAACCCCGCCCGCTCCATGAGCTTGAAGAGGTGTTCCTTGTCGTAGAGCGCCGTGTGTTGGGGCGCCTGGAGACCGGGCCACCGCTCGCGGAACAAGCCAAAAGTGATGCTATCGAGACGAGGCACTTCGACAATGAAGTGGCCGTCATCCTTCATCACAGAGCGCGCCGTCTCGAGCGTGCGCAGCGGGTCGTAGTCGTGCTCGAGGAAATGCCACATCGTGATGAGATCGAAACTCCCCCCGCGAAACTCCTGTTCGTAGAAGAGGCCGCAGTGAAAATCGATGTGCTCGAATCCTTCGGCGCCCTCGAAATCCTTGAAGTCGACGCCCGTCACACGAGCATCGTGTACGACTCGCATCTTGTTCAGGAAGGTTCCAGCACCACAGCCCACGTCGAGAATCTCGTTCGGATTACCCGGCTTCAGGTATGGCCGGACGATCTGCTCTTTCTTCCGATCGAGCTGGTCCATGACGTAGTTGTAGACGGGTGTCAGAGAGCCCCAGTCTCTCTTCTTCCGGTGCGCGATGTACTCATCGTCGTAATAATCCTTGATGTGTTCGACGTCGATCCGCGGATGCTGATACGCGAGGCCGCATTCGGCGCAGCGGACGAAATGGAACCACCCAGGCTTTCCCGTGAGATCCTCCTGGGCGCTCACGAACGGTTCGCGCGCAGCGCTCGAGCAGTAATAGCAGCTCACCGGCTCGAAGATGGATGCGTCCGGAACGATCGTTGCGTTCACGCACGACCTCCGTAAGCACTCAACAGAACCAAGAAAGACAGCATGAAAGCCCCGCGACCCAGGCGAGCACAATCGTTCCTCCGCCGAAATTGCAGAAAGCTCGTGGCCGCGAGCGCGAGGGCGAGGCCACTGAGAGAGAACAGGACGACGCTAGAGACTTCGTTCGTGAGGGACACCCAGGCCGCGAGAACCCAGATAGTCAGATCGGCAGCTACGACGACCTTGATCCCCTTGAACTGATGTGTCCTTTTGTCGTGCAGCGGTTCGTAGAGGGCGAACGTGAAGAACACGAGGGCCAGCGTCCCGAGCAGGAGCTGGTCGACCGGCGCCGACGCGAGTCGCGCACCGACGTACGCAAAGAACGGGTACTTGAGAAGCACGATGTGGTACGCCACGGCGCGCGGCGCACGGTCGGCCAGCCAGCGGTACCAGAGGAAAAAGAACAGAAGCGCGACGAGATAAAGGAGCTGCAAATCCCGCTGTCCCAGTAGAAGGAGCAGAACGACTCCCACCCCAGCAACCCACAACCTGTGAAACGAAGTGAGGGAGCTGACGCGGGAAAGCACGCGCTCGGGAAACGCGACACGATCGGTCTTCACGTCACTCAGATCGTCCCAGAGGCGGAACTGAAAGAGGAGAACCACGACCGTAACCAAAGCTCTTGGACGAGCCGCGGCATCGCCGGCCAAAAGGCTCGGAATCGCGAGAAACAGAGTGACCGGTACGAACAGCGTCAACGGGAACCGCTCGCGGCGGTATCTCAGAATCGACGAATCACTCGACCAGATGGACACGACCCAAATCTCCGTCGACCTCGAGCGCGCGACCGTCCGTGATCAGACGCATGGCGTCCTTGACGCCTACGACCGAGGGAATACCGAACTCGCGCGCCAGAATCGCTCCGTGGGAGAGGAGCCCACCTCGCTCCAGGACGAGCCCTTTGATGAGAGGAAACGCAGGACCCCAGCCTGGATCCGTTTGCCGCGTCACGAGGACGTCACCGCCTCGCAAACGCTGGCACTCCGTCACGTCGTGGAGGATCGCAGCCGGTCCTCGCACCTTGCCGGTGCCTGCACCGATACCCACGAGAGTCTGCGGGTCTGCGGCGCCCGCGGCCCGAGCCTCCTCATCGAGCCCGTTCTCATCAAGGTGCTCGCCGACGGGCAACACGAAATGCTCCGGCGGCTCGATGCCGCCGAGCCGCTGGTGCTCGCTCTTGCGCTTAGCGATCTCGGGAAACCTCTCGCCTCCGGAGAGGAAACGATCAAGCTCCTGCCACGTCAGAAAGAACGCGTCGTCCGGGTGCTTTAACGTGCCCTGTGCGACGAGCTTCTCTCCGATGGCGAGCACAATCCGGCGGCAGCGACTGTACAGAAGTGCCTGCTTGAGACGGGCCCGTTCGCGTAGCGAGATCGCCCGGTGTGTCCACGAGAGGAGTCGAGGGAAAACCAGGGACTTCTTCAGGCTGAGCTGCGCGCGCACGCGCTCGGTCGCCGCGACGCGACGCGACGCCTGGTCAGCTAGCGTCTCGCGCGGTGCGCGCGCCTCCGAGGCGACGTAAGGCTTCAAGAGGTCGAGCAAGCGCTCGGGGTTTTCCTGAAAGCTGGGCACCGTCATCATCAACTCTCCCGAGCAGCGGAATCCCCAGCGTTCCAGATATGCGTCGACGGTACGGTGAAATGGAGCGAAACGCTCTTCGTTTTCCAAAGCGCGAAGGATCTCGCCGCTGTCTTTGTTCCGAAACAGCGCCGCGAGCTCCGAATCCTGGCGAACGAGCCGCGATAGCTCCCAGAGGTCCAACGCCGGTTGAGCACTGACGACATCGGGAAGCCCCTTCAACAGATCCCCAAGTTGGCGGTCGTCTCCGCCAAGAAGTGATTTGAGCGCGCCGCTCGTTACCATCGCGGCCGCATCGGCGAGAGATGCCCCGAGCCACCGGAAGCGACGAATTTCGAGAAACGCTCGTAGAGCGCGATGCTGGTCTCTAAGGGAGCGATCTCCCAGACGATCCGGGTGCCATTCGCTCGCGAAGCGATCAACCGTCATTTCGAACTCGTGGACGCGTCGGTCGAAGCCGACATAGAGCCAGCTCGTCTTGAGGCAGATCCACGCAAGCTCCATGGCCTGCCGCAATCTCGAATCTTTCTCGACCGAAGTCTCGCCTTCGGCACCATCCCGCCGCGTACCCACGAACTCGTCGAAAGAGCGGGTCAACCACTCACCGAAAGGAACCGCGCGGAGCACTCGGTGAACGTTTGTGACGTTGTAGTAGATCCGAGCTGCGTGGACGCCGATGATGTTTCGGAAAGCGCCGTCCGCGGCGTCGAGGCGTCGCTGGGTAATCCCGAATGCACGGCCGAGGTTTCGAAAATAGTGCTCGTAGCCGACGGCAGCGACGGAGTATAGAAACGGCGTCACTGGTCCGGGGAAATTCTCGTTGATGTTCGCGTTCGACCAGACGACACGCTCTGCTACCCGAGCGTTTCGAGTTGGAACCGTGATCGGCCTCGACTGCACGAGGTAGACGCGTCCTTCGGGATCGATCGTCCATTCGATGTCCTGAGGTCCACCGAATCGTAGCTCGAGCTCGAGTCCGAACCTTCCGAGCTCTTCGAGCTGTTTCTCACTAAGGAGTGCGTCACGGTCTTTGCCCGGAGGTTTGGTCATCCGAAGGCAGCTCAGGTCCTGCCGCCTCAACGAGAAACGACCCGGGTCGGCGCGGCCCGACACCAGAGCCTCACCGGCACCGTAAACGTATTCACCGAGGAGCTCTTCCGATGCCGAGGGCGCTCTCGTGAACAAGACGCCGGAGATCGACGCGTCAATTTGTTGCTGGACAATGACGCCCACGCCTCGCAGTCGCGCGCCGCGCGCGAGCTGGTAGGAAAGCGAGCGCTCCGACCAGGCGGACGCCCAACATGCTTTGAGCGCTTGCTCGAGTCCGTCCGCGCTCACGACGTCGGGAAACGAGTCAAGGAGGCCGGCGTAGGACGACTCGCTCCCGTCCTCGCCGACCCCGGAGCTTCGTACGATGACTCTCTGCCCCTCGAGATGCTCTTCCCAGAACCGGACGAGCTCCTCGCGCAGCGCGAGCGGCAGCCTCGAGCCGAGAAGGACCTCTCGAATCTCGGCCCCGTTCGCTACCGAATCGAGCGATCTCTCCAGCATGAATGCCTCGAGCACTTCGTGAGGTACGACGAATCCCGGAGGCACTGGCAAGCCTTCGCCCAACATTCGAGAAAGGCGGGCCGCCTTTCCGCCCACGCGCTCGACATCGCATGCGTCCGAGAGCGGAAGAAGTCCCGCGACGCTCAAGCCCACCGCCGCTTCACACCCATCGAGAACAACGCCGCGCTAAACAAGAGATGAATCCCGGGACCGATGAGAAGGACGAACAACCACATCTTCCAGGGCGTGGGAACCACGAAGCTCATCACCACCAGCATTCCCACGATCGAGTCCAACCGGTCGCCAAAAAAGCAAACGAGTCGGGCCAGACGGCTGCGCGGTGCACAGCCCGGTGGCACGCTGAGCTGTCGTTTCAGGAAGGAGTTGGGCATTTCCCCGAGCATGAAGCCGAAGCTCGCGAGCCCTCCAAGAGCAAAGAACTGGAAACCGGTGAGCGGCCAAATGCCGTCGGTCCACGTGGGATGCAAGGTAGCGAGCAAGTGATGGAGGCCTGCGAACGCGAGGGCCGCCGCGGGCACCATGACGATGAAGCCTCGGGGCGTTTTATTGTCGCCGAAGATACGCTTTCCGCGAAAGCTTCGTCCGCCGTCGAGCGGCGTCGTGAAACGCCGCGACAATGCCGTTCTCAGCCAGATTGTTTGAACAATGCCGGCAAGCGTGAAAGCGACGACGACAAAGAGCGCGCACGAGAGCGGGTCGAGATGCATCACACCTCGGAGCTGGACTGGGTTCGATTCTGGAACATGAAGACTTCTGCGGGTAGCCGTCGGGCGGCGAGAATCCAGCGCCACCAGACGGCAATATTCTTGGGCTGGTAGTCGACACGGGAAAGGAAGTAGCCTGGAATCTGTGGATGGATGTGGTGAAGCTCGTGCGCGTCTACGTTGGCCAGAATCCATTGCGAGAACCAACGCGGGAAGCGAAGTGAGCGCGTGAACACCTCCTGCTCGCGAGCCGAGAAAGGTCGGACCGATTCGTTGCCGCTGACCTTCATCGGAACGTGGGTGTGCTGACTCAGAATGAGGGAGTCGATAAAAACCATACTCAGCAGAACTCCGACGCCGAGACTGCGCAGCAAGGTCGAGAACCCAAAGGCGTAGATGACGCCCACATAAAGGGCGGCAAGTCCCAGAATGTTCACCGCGATGCGCTTTCGAAGGGGAGAAGCGGGAAAGAGTTTTTGCAGCCGCGGCCAGTTCCAGAAGTTATTGATGCGGTAGACGAGAACGAAGATGGGAATCCAGAATCGCCAGCAAACGTTCATCAACACACGTTCTGCACGAGAGAGCTCTCGCGGCACGAGCGTCGCCGTCGTGGGATCCAGATCCTGCCAACCAGTCCAGTGGTGATGCTGGTTGTGGATGGCCGTCCAGGCGTGAAAAGGGATGAAGCTGAAAACGCCCGCGATTTGGCCCGCGAGGTGGTTCCACCGAGGGGTTCGAAAGAGAATTCCATGCCCGCATTCGTGGAGGAGCACAAACCACTGCACGAGCGCAAGAGCCAGGAGAGCTTGCCCGACGACCCAAGCAATGGGATGGGGGCGCCCTGCGAGGGCGATTCCGGCAACCGTTAACAGGAGGCAACCGAAGAAGTAGAGTCCTCCGAACGTGTCGCGAGGCCGGAGGTGGATGACCTCGGCAGGTAGCGGGGCGTTCAATTCCAATGACATCAGCGATGCCTCTCCTTCGAAACTTACTACCTTCCCCTTGGGGAATGGGTTTACACTGAGAGGCTTGCGCGTGTCAACACCGTGAAACGAATGGCTAAGGGATCTCGCAGAGCAGGATGTGCTCTTCGTAAACGGAGCCGATCAAGAGCCACTTCTCATAGACGGCAGCGACGCTCGACGTGGACAAATCGTCGCCCAGGCTCAGGAACTCTTCTCGAAATGCGCCAGACGTTGGATCGAAAGAGAGGACTTGTGACGGCGAGAAGCTCTTGGCGTCGCGGGCGTTCTTCAAAAACGCAAGCATTTGCGGATGAGCGCCGATCCAGACCGTGCCGTCGCTTGCGACCTCGAGATTATCCACGCCGGTTCCCGTATCGTAGCTTTCTCGAAAGGACAACGAGCCCGTGTCGGGATCCCGGTCGTACCAAAGGACGGCGCGCCCGGTCGTCGATGCGACGTAGACGGAGAGGCCGTCCGGCGAGATCGTGATTCCGTTGGGGTAGGCGACGTTTTCGGCCACGACGCGGAACGCGTTCCCGTCGTAATAGACGATGTCGGATTCGGCGCGTCTCAGGAACTCCTCGGCTGTTCGTCGAAAGCCGTTTTGATAGCGATGATCGTTCGTGGCGTAGAACTGTCTCGGACCCACCGCAAGGATATCGTTCGGACTCCGCAGGTGGTCGTCGGTCAGGGTCTCGCGATGCAGGAGCGAACCCTCTCGAACGTCGAAGACCTCGATCGCGTGGCTCCCCCTGGGATGGCTGACGGCAAAGAGCGCCTCCTGGCCCTCCGGGCCTCGAAAGAGGCTCAGGCCGTGCGGTTGAAACTCGATATCGAGCTCGCCGGTCAGCTTCTTTGGTTTGGGCTCCGCGCTTCCGAGCTCGAGCGCGTAAATCGCTCCTCGCACCCGCTGTCCCGTTCGCTGCGCCCGCCGATCCGTCGACGAGATGAACGCAATCCCAGTCTCCGGATGCACGGTAATGTCTTCCGGTCCCGGCATGCCGCCGACGGGCCGGCAGCTGCCCTCGAAGTGAGGCTCGATCGTCTTGAAATGCCCGGCTGCCTGGAGAGCGTCGAACGCGAACCACGCGAGAATCCCGAGCAACACGAACGCGACGAGCGCTAGCTTCCTCATCGATTCAGCGGATAACATACTACAAGTGCGCCGATGGACCAGCCTACCTAGCTCAGTCTCCTGCCGCCTTCAACCATCGCACACTCGCCATGGGACACGTCCGCTACTCGACCGCCGGGGAGAACTCGGGCGTCAATGTTCAGCCGTTACTCATCGATTGCAAGTTCGGCGAGATCGCCGTCTGCCACAATGGGAATCTGGTCAATGATCAGGTCCTCAGAAAAGACCTGGTGGATCGTGGATCCATCTTTCGCACCAACAGCGATCCGCGCGGATTCCGCCCGCTCGTTATCGGAAAGCTCGGCGATAGCTACGTTTTTTGCTCCGAGACCTGTGCCTTGGATCTGATCGACGCGACCTATGTTAGGGAGGTCGAACCGGGGGAGCTAGTGGTCATCGACAAAAACGGACTCCGATCGATAACCACTACGTGGGTCGCACATTCATCGAACCACATCAATCGATTCGGCATTTCGGCGTGAAAGTGAAGCTCAACCCCGTGCGCTCTGTGCTCGAAGGACGGAGGGTGGTGTTGATCGACGACTCCATCGTGCGCGGAACCACCAGCCAGAAGATCGTCGGCATGGTACGGAACGCCGGCGCCCGAGAAATCCACCTTCGCGTATCCTCCCCGCCCACCACCGGTCCCTGCTACTACGGCATCGACACCCCAGAGAAGAAGGACCTTATTGCCGCCACTCATTCCGTCGAGGAGATCCAAGAGTTCCTAAGCGCCGACAGCCTCGCCTACCTCTCCCACGGCGCGCTCATGGCTTCGGTCCAAAACGGAGCGGATCAATTCTGCTCGGCGTGTTTCAACGGCAACTATCCAGTCCCGCTTACTGACGAAGCCCTCGGGCAACGAAAGCTCTTCGAGAAGACTCGCTAGGCGTCTATGCTCGTCCCACTCATCGGGGCGCGTTTGCGTCACCGCGACATCATCGGCAGACTCGCGCAGCACAGCTTTCGTCATCCCTGGAGCAGGCACCAGAATCGGGCCTGAACGAGCCTAGAGGGCTTGCTCCGGTGAGGCTTTGCCGGCCCGATCTCGTCACCAGCTTGTATGGAGCCAGCCTTCGCCGAAGGCTACGGCTCGGCAGGCCTGGTGGGGGCCGGAACAGGTGCAGGCATACCCGCTGTCTATCGACCACGCGAGCCGAAGTGTCCTTCATACTGCACCTTCCCTCGATTCCGCTGGTAATTCGGTCAAACCGAAGCTGAGCCGTCCTCCAAACCCGTTGAATCCACACAGATTCTCCAGCCTTTGCGGCGTCCGCGGGCGGCGACTTCGAGGCCCTCAATGAGCTCGACTTGACCGCTAACGAATTCAACTTCGGCATCGTCTTCCGCTTCTGAGCGGGCGGCACACAACTATCGCCACCGCACGGCAGCCGTCGTCATCACCGGCTTGATCTCATTCAAACAATTGTTCGATCTTCTTCATCGGCATGAATAGCCTCGACGGCTGCTGGGGAAACGCCTGAAATTCGTAAGATTGATAAAAGCCAGCGGCGCCTCCTTTGGCGTCAACGACGACCGCATACGAAGCGATTTCCTTTGAGAGCTCCAAGCTTCGCCGAAGGGCATCCATTAGAAGATGTTCGCCCAAACGTTGGCCGCGGTAGTTCTGATCGGTGGCCAGTCGACCTAGAAGGGTTGCTGGAACAAAAGGGTATTTGGGAAGCTTCCGAGCAATGTTATCGGGCAGATCGCTGAGTGCGATGGAAAACGATGAGAGCGTATAGTAGCCGACGACGCGGTGATCGACACCGGCGAGCACGAACGGCGCCGCGATGCGGTTTCTAGCATCCTGGCTAGCGCGCTGTTTGAGATAGAGGTCAAGCGCTGCGACGCCGCAAGCAAAAGACGCTCTCTCATGGTGTTTTGCAAGTGGCTCTATGGCGAATTCGTGCTCATCTGATGGCGACAATTACGCACTCGTGCGTTCCTTGTAACGCCGTGCGGCCGCCTTCAGCTTTGTCCCAGGTGTAGCATTGGACAATAACGCTGTCACGAAAACCTCACTGTCCCGTACGCCCAAGCGGAAAGCCTCATGCTCTTGAATGACTCCCATGGCAGCATTTCGCACGCTCGCGATCACGAAATCCGTTAGCGAACGACCTTCTAAGGCAGCGGCTTTTTCAAACAGTTCCTTTTGAGCACGCGTGGTCCTCGCCTCTAGTCGTGCGCTCTTCGTTTCTGAGCTCGTCGTCGGCATCTCTCTACCCCCCTGACTTCATTTGTTCATTGTACGGCATATTGCCGTACATGTCAAGGGTGGGTTCACGCAAGCGCCTTGGGTGCTATGAGGCGTCACAACTCTGTTAAAATTCAAGGTGGTAGAGCGTTTACTTCCTTCACCATTGGGCGTTTTTGGCGAGCTGTCTCGGACCGCCTATGACGGTAAAAGAGCTGATATGGCGGCCGCGTTCGAGGACGACTCCATTAGAAGGAGCCTTCAGCCTGCTCTTCCTCACCAAGGACGCTCTCTACGGCGTTCGCGACCCGCGAGGATTCCGCCCCCTCGTTATCGGAAAGCTCGGCGATAGCTACGTTCTGTGCTCCGAGACCTGTGCCTTGGATCTGATCGACGCGACCTACGTCAGGGAGGTGGAGCCTGGGGAGATCGTGGTCATCGACAAGAACGGACTCCGATCGATCCGCCCATTCGCCACCGAACAACCCCGCCAGTGCGTCTTCGAGCACGTCTATTTCTCCCGGCCCGATAGCGTCGTCTTCGGCCGAAGTGTCCACGTCTCCCGTATCGAGATGGGAAAACGCTTGGCACAAGAAACTGCGGTGGATGCCGATGTCGTGGTGCCGGTGCCGGACTCCGGTATGTTCGCGGCGGTGGGCTACTCGATGGCCTCGGGCATTCCTCTCGAGTTCGGACTCATCCGCAACCACTACGTGGGTCGCACATTCATCGAACCACATCAATCGATTCGGCATTTCGGCGTGAAAGTGAAGCTCAACCCCGTCCGCTCGGTGCTCGAGGGACGGAGGGTGGTGCTGATCGACGACTCCATCGTGCGGGGAACCACCAGCCAGAAGATCGTCGGCATGGTACGAAACGCCGGCGCTCGAGAAGTCCATCTCCGTGCTACTACGGAATCGACACCCCGGAGAAGAAAGACCTCATTGCCTCCTCTCATTCCGTCGAGGAGATCCAAAAATTCCTCGGCGCCGACAGCCTCAGCTATCTCTCCCACCGCTCGCTCATGGCCTCGGTCCAAAACGGAGCGGATCAATTCTGCTCCGCCTGTTTCAACGGCAACTACCCGGTTCCGCTTACCGACGAAGCCCTCGGGCAAAGAAAGCTCTTCGAGAAGACTCGCTAGGCGTCTATGCTCGTCCCACTCGTCGGGGCGCGTTGGCGTCACCGCGACATCATCGGCAGACTCGATTCTCCAATGATTTGCGCAATTGAACTACTATTTCGCCACCCACACGTCCCCTGTGGTTAGGCGCAGGGGACGGGGGTGCGTTGCAACAAGAACAGATCCTCGGGTCACGAAACATCGTGAGGCCGGGTCAGTCTCTAGTCAAGCCAACGGTAATTACTTTTGAGAAGGCGAGCGTTCACATACCCGCTCAGAGTTGGCTCGTGGTTCCTCGTTTTGTCACCCCCATGTTTGTATGGGAAGTGTCGTTTGGTGTTCATAATGACACCGCCTTCGGTTTCGCATATTTCATCATTTATTCCTACATAAACATCCTTCCGTTCTTTCTGCTCGAGACCATGGGGATGATTGGGACAAGTGGCTGGTTTAGTCAGGGAGGAATTCTCCACAATGCGACGACTATCCAAGGGCAGGTCGTTGTTGCGATCGCGTGCCTCGTTTGGTGGATGACGGTGGCAGGTGCGATTGGTTTTGCCATAGACCTGGTAAGCGGCTCGAAGGCTAGGCGCCAAGGTTTAGGCTAACCGGGAATCGACACCCTGCAGAAGAATTCGGCCATACAACTCTCAGGTCGCCTCTCAAGGAGGTTTTTCGTGAAAACACGTCACGTTTCGATCCTGGCCGTCGCGGCCTTCGGCTTTGTCCTCATCCTTGTCGGCACCGGAACCGTCGCTGCCGAGGTCGGCATCGAGTACATCGCCCACGCCTGTTTCGTCATCGAATCGCCCGAGGGGACGCGCGTCGTCATCGATCCGTACAACACGCAGCGCTGGCTCGGTTACGGCTTCCCCCAAGACATAGAGGCGAACGCGGTTCTGGTGACCCATCCTCACTATGATCACGACGCGTCCTACTACTGGGGAGATGCCGTTCCGGTGTTTCGCGAGGCGGGGAGCTTCTCGATAGGCGACGTCGGGCTGCAAGGCGTCTTGGGTGTCATGCCGATCCTTATGGGAAGGACTTCGAACAGAAAAACACCATCTGGATCGTGGAGACCGGAGGCCTCCGCATCGTGCACCTCGGTGACAACGGTCCACTTACCGAAGAGAACCTGAAGGAAATGGGCCGGATTGACGTTCTGATGCTTCCCGTCGACGGGCTCGATCACATCCTCAAAACGGCTGAGGTCGAGGCTATCCGCGACGCCTTGAACCCGGCCGTGACGATACCGATGCACTATCGGCTCGAAGGTTTCTTGGGCCTTCCGCGCTCGCTCGGCCCGCTCGGTCCCTGGGAGGAAAAGCAATCGGACGTGGAACGGCTGCCGTCCAACCAGACGCGCCTAACGGCCGGAAAGCTTGGTTCTTCCCGCATCCTCGTCTTCGAGCCCACGCCATCGCTTCGGGTCTGGCCGAAGGGACTGGCGGAAGGATGGCAAAAGCTGGATGAAGCGAGAAGGCTGATGGGCGAGAATCGAGAAGCGGCGGCCAAGCTCCTGGCGGAGGCGGCCGAACTCGGTGACTCGATCGTCTTCGCCGTTCAATGGGCGCGCGCGCTCAAGCAAACGGAGCGGGCAGATGAGGCCATGGCCTTCTTAGAAGCGGCGCTTGCGCGCGCCGAGCAAGACGATTGGGAGTATCGCATGAGGGCCCATGCCCTGCTCGGCGAGCTCTATCGCGATAAGGGCTGGACGGAACGCGCCGCCGGACAATACCGCATCGTGCTCGACAACAGCTACCGGACGGAGCTTCGCGAGCAAGCGCAGGCTTTTTTCGCCGCGACAGGATCCAAGCGACCAGCTCCATCGTGGATCCTTAGCTCGACGAAGATTGGCTCCGCCAACACTCGATAGGCCTACAAACGAGTGCATGAACGAGGCGCGGACGATAAACGGCAGGAGGCATGACCTTTCGTGCCGGAGTGCTAATCGCGTTATGCGCTAGGGAGCGCCGTCGCAACGCCCACCTCGCTGCGGCGCAGGACTCATCGAGTGACGAAGTCCAACCGCTGCGGTTCGTCATCACAGCAGAGCCGTCATCGTATGACGTAAACGAAATCCCGACCACGCAGTATCCGACCAGCAAAGAAGCCGTGTTCTCCGTCACAGTAGAAATACAAAATGTCAGCGAGCAGGACCGCCTGTTCTATGACTTCGAAGTCTCCGGGACGCCAACCTGCCACTTGACGGGCCCCGACGGAGAGCCGATTGAGATTGCCTATCGCATCTCAGACCCAGCGCCTCCTACGAAAAAAAGCTTTGTCCTGATCAAGGCCGGGGAGTCGCGGCCAAAACACTTCGACGTCTCGTTTTGGACCGGTGATGCTGTCGCTCCAGGGACCTACACATTGTCGATGGACTATAAGGTCTGGATGAACTCGTACTTCGATCCTGAAAAGAGTGCGCGTGTGGATGTGGATGCATGGACCGGCACGTTGCACTCCAACGAAGTGACAATCGACGTGCACTAGGATGCCGGGCACGGACTTCTTGAAACAGTTCAATGATTCCAATCGCGCGCGCTTACGTAAGGCCGTACCATGCCCCCCGGCCAGCCCCATGCTGCCTTAGATGGCCGGCGCTGGTTAGCGCTTTGAGATGGTCCTTAATTGTGTTCCGGTTCGCCCTCGTGACTTTCGCCGCTTGGGCGACGGTGACCCGTCCGCGCTCACGGCACAGTTCGAGGATCTGTACCGAGAGCTCCGGCAAATCGCCGAGAATGAGACGCTCCCGCTCCATCTTTTTCTCGAGTCGCGCTTTCTGTCGTTGAATGGACTTCAGGAAGAAGCTGAGCCAGGGCTGCCAATCCGGCGTATCTGTCCGAATAGTCTCCTGCGTTCCCCGCAACGCGAGATAGTATGCATCCTTGCTTTGCTCTATCACGCTCTCGAGCGAGCTAAAAGGCACATAGGCATAGCCTGCCCGTAGCAACAGCAGCGTTGTCAGGATGCGTGACAGGCGACCGTTACCGTCCTGAAATGGATGAATCTCCAAGAACACGACGATGAAGAGCGCGATCACAATGACCGGATGCAGGTCCTGCGTTTCCAGGCCCTCCCGCGTCCAATCAATCAGCTCTGCCATCAGGCGCGGCGTATCGAACGGGCGAGGCGTCTGAAAGACAACGCCGAGGCTCTCGCCGTCTGGGCCAAACGCTTCAACATGGTTGTCTAGCGTTTTGTATTCCCCACGATGCCGCTCGTCCTTCGATGTGTATTGGAGCAGGTCGCGATGCAATTGCTTGAGGTGGTTCTCGGATAGCGTGATGTCCTGCCAATGCTCAAATACGGTCTCCATGACTTCCGCGTAGCCGGCGACCTCCTCTTCGTCGCGGGAAGCGAAAGCTTTCATATCCAGATTGGCAAGTAGTCGCTCGACATCCTTGTCGCTCAGTTTTGCCCCTTCGATCCGTGTCGATGAACCGATGCTCTCGATAGTGGCAACACGACGCAGCGAGGTGAGTCGCTCTGGGGATATCCGCCCGATGGCAGTCCAAGCGCCCTTGAATTCATCGATTTCCGCGATCAGTTTGAGAATCTCCGACGTGATTGCTAGCGCGTGGGTCCGGATGCCGTCCGCCATTTTGACCTCCAATTCCATCCATTTAGAGGATAGTACCGCTCCATCCAATTGTCCATCCATTTCCATCCAATTGTCCGGCAACGGCGCCTGGCCTTGATTGGACTTGCGAAATAGGGATGCACTGTGTTAATGTGAAACTGTGAAAAATATCACAGTTTCACTCCCAGACGATATTTATCGACAGGCGCGCATAAAGGCCGCTGAGCGAGACACTTCTGTCAGTGCCTTGGTCCGGGAGTTCCTCCTCAAACTGGGGAGGGAAGAGTCCGACTTCGAGCGACGCCGGCGACTTCAGACCGAAGTGTTGGAGACGCTGAAGAGCTTCCGGGCTGCCGACCGCTTGACCCGCGAGGAACTCCACCAGCGCAATGCGCTTCGTTGACACGAATATCCTCCTCTACGCAGCAAGCACTTCTCCAGACGAGCAGGAGAAGGCACGAATCGCGCTCGCACTTCTCGATTCGGAAGACATGGCCCTCTCGGTGCAAGTACTGCAGGAGTTCTACGTACAGGCCACTCGCCCCGGCAAGTCGAATGCGATGAGCCACGAGCAGGCTTCACTTCTCATCGAGTCCTTCCTCCGCTTTCGCGTTCAAGAGACAACGGTTACGTTGATGCAGTCCGCTCTCGATACAAGAGACCGTTTCCAGATCTCCTATTGGGATGCGGCAATTATCGAAGCGGCGAGAGCGCTCGGATGTCGCACCGTTCTCACAGAAGATCTGAACGACGGACAAGACTTCGCGGGTGTCACTGTGGAGAACCCCTTCCGCAAGCTCGTCTGACTCATCGTCCGGAGAAGTAGCGGACACGGAAATCGAGGATTCATATGACCTTTCGTGCTGGAGTGCTAATCGTGTTGTGCGCTGGGAGCGTCGTCGCCAATGCCCGCTTCGCTGCGCCGCAGGACTCATCGAGTGAAGAGGTCCAACCGCTGCGGTTCGTCATCACAGCTGAGCAGTCATCGTATGACGTAAACGAAATCCCGACCACGCAGTATCCGACCAGCAAAGAAGCCGTGTTCTCCATCAAAGGAGAAATACGGAATATCAGCCAGCAGGACCGCTTGTTCTATGACTTCGAAGCCACCGGGACCCCCACCTACCACTTGACGGGACCCGACGGAGAGCCGATTGAGATTGCCTATCGCATCTCAGACCCAGCGCCTCCTACGAAAGAGAGCTTCGTCCTGATCAAGGCCAGGGAGTCGCTGCCGAAACACTTCGACGTCTCGTTCTGGACCGGCGATGCTGTCGCTCCAGGGACCTACACATTGTCGATGGACTATAAGGTCCGCATGAACTGGTACTTCGATACTGAAAAGAGTGCGCGTGTTGATGTGGATGCATGGACCGGCACGTTGCACTCTAACGAACTGACGATCGCCGTGCATTAGGATGCCGGTCCATCTTCGCGTTTCTTCTCCGTTCATTCCGTCGAGGAGTTCTTGTTACCTTCAGTTACTCGGTCCGGACCGAGTCGTTATCACAAATGTTTCTCAGTAGGTCGTCAGCGTGAATTCCACCGGGAACGACCGCGAAAGCATTTCGTAGACCGGAGAGAAGAGCGCCAGTTCGGTGAGCTCCTTTACGCTTGCCTCGCTCCTGACGCGCATGTTGACCGTAACCTTGTTGAAGCCCCTACGCACGTCGTCGGCAAGACCGAAAAGGCCGCGGACGTCCATGTCGCCCGTGTACGAAGATTCGACGGCTTCGATCTCAATGCCGCGCACGGCTGCGTGGTAGACGAGGGTCCCTGTCAAGCAGGTGGCCAGCGCGTGCAAGACATACTCCATCGAATTCGGCGCGCTGTTTTGACCCGCAGCGATCGTCGGCTCGTCGGCGTCGAGCGTGAATGCCTCTTTGCGCGTCGTGTCCTCGGCGTTGCCGGCGAAGAAGTCCTTGATCCGGCTGCGGCTCAGGCCGCCGTTGATCCATTGGTTGGTGGCCCGCCACTGAAATTTTGCATAGCCGGGGTCTGACTCGATCGCCCCGATCACGTCCATGACCTGGCTCACGTCGACGCCATTGGTCGTCTCTTTCTTTTCTTCAATTCCATTACTGGTTGTCATTTCATCTCTCCTGAAGAGTTGATGCCGCGGGATTGCGACCGTCAGAGACCATGTTAAGAAGTTGGACGCCTTGCCCGATAGTGTAGGATGTGTAGTGTTGAACTACATATTCTGTAGTTCGAAACAGCACGCGGAGGGGGCACAATGGCGGGCTACGGGCAGTTCTGCCCGGTGGCGAAGGCCACCGAGGTCATCGGCGAAAAGTGGACGGTGCTGGTTTTGCGTGAGCTCTTTTTGGGCACGACGCGATTCAATGATTTCCAGCGCGCGATCTCGCGCATGTCGCCGACACTGCTCGCGAAAAGGCTCAGGCACCTCGAAAAGTGCGGCGTCGTCATTCGCAAGAAACTCTCCGGACAGAAGGGCTATGAATACCGCTTGACCGCGGCCGGCAAGGAGCTCGGTCCATTGATCGAAGTCCTGGCGGTTTGGGGTATGCGCTGGGCGCGCAGTCAGCTGACGGACGACGAGCTCGATGTGGAATTCCTGATGCGGGAACTCCAGCGACGGCTACAGACCGAGCATCTGCCCGATGGCGAGACCGTCATCTGCTTGATGTTCGACAAACTAAAGAGGCGAAAGACCTGGTGGCTCCTCGTCGAGGGCGATGTGGTGGACCTGTGTACCGAGGACCCGGGCAAAGACGTCGATCTCTATATCAGTTCGAGAGTGCGCACCATCGTCGAAGTCTGGGAGGGCGACCTCGACATGCGCAAAGCCCTGCGCAACGGGTTGATCAAGGCGCAAGGTTCGCGCCACCTCATTCGCACGATGCCAGACTGGTTCGGCGTTTCCCTGTACAAACACGTCCAGCGGGGCGACCCGAAGCTCATGCGGAAGGCCGCTGATTAGCCATGAACGGCGCTGTCACGAGTGTCTGGCAAGGACCAAATCAGAACTGTTCAGTTCACCCGCCCCCTGTGCCCCTATCCGATGGTCGCGACCTACGACGGAGTGGGTGATCCGAACGACGAGGCTAGCTACGGCTGCCGGTCGTCAGGCTCGTAGACGGGACATTGCTAGTCCGACTGGTCGATCATCGTTCCCCTCACCCCAGCCCTCTCCCCAGAGGGGAGAGGGAGAATGCTGACTCGCTCCCTTCTCTCACTGTTCGGTGCCGTCAAGTAGCGCGTAGACTCGCTGCACGGCGTGGGGGTGCACGCCCGGACCCTCGATTTGAGGATAGTGCTCGGCGTGATGGGTCATGTCGATCGTTTGGGCCGCCTCTTCCTCGCTGACACCAGCCTCATGCTTGACCACGATCTTCGTCCAAAGATCGCGCAAGTAGGCCTGGAAGTGGTCGATCTTCTCGACGTCCTCGAACGCCGCGCCGTGACCGGGGAGGACGACATCGAAGTCCAAGTTCTTGAGCTCCTCGAGGGTGTCGGCCCATTCATTCAAGTAGGCGTTGCCCATGTAGCTGAGGCCGCCGGTCAAAAGATCACCGGTTGCGATGACCCTCTCCTGTGGCAGGTAGACGACGACGTCACCGCCGGTATGGCCACGGCCGAAGAACAGTAGCTGAATCTCCCGGCCTCCCCGGATCAGCGTTATGCGTTTCGTCAGCGTGATGGTTGGTGGCGTCGGGACCACGGCATTCGTTGCGTCTTGATAATGCTTCAGGACGGTCAGCTGCTTTCGGAGCTCCGCTTCGGCGTCTGAATCGGTCGCGTCAATGTCGTCAATGGCCGTTTGGAGCTTGCTTTCCGTTTCCTTGATTCGATCCGGCAACCCTCCGACAAACAGGTCCCAGGCCCGGCCTTCCATCGATGCCCCCGATACGAGTTGCTCTCGTGTGAATTTGTGCCCGATGATCTCGACATCGTCGCCGAAGGTCTGGTTGCCGTGTGCGTGGTCGAAATGAAAATGCGTATTCACGACGTAGCGTACGGGCTTGTCGGTGATGTTCTTCAGCTCTTTCAACAACGCCCACGAAGCGGCCGGCGTCATGTGAGAGTCCACCAGGAGCACGTCGTTTTCATTGATGATGACGCTGCCGTTGCAGCCGACTGTCAAGTTGCCGGTGCCGACGGCATGGTAGATATCGTCGCGAACCTTGTGAAAGGTGAAAGCCTCGCCTTCCCAGGAGGCGCCAGGCGGGGGTCCCGCGTCATTGATAGCTGCGTGGGGGATAGCTGCGTCGGGTGCCTGCACTGGCTGACATGCCCAGTTTGCGGCCAGAGCCAAGGCTGCGATCACGCGAAAAGCTTTCCCCTGCATGTTGACCCTCCAGATTGATCGATAGAAGGGGGGAGCCTACGCCATCGGGCGTTTCGTTTCAACGACACTGGCTTTGCTTCAACACCACTACCCGGCGAGGTAAAGTGGGCCGATGATGTGGATTAGTTTCTTGGCCCTTCTCACCACTGCTGCTCCCGTTATTACCCAAGACCCGCCTGATGATATTGACGACATCGACGCCTTCATGGAGCGTGTTCTCAAACAGCGCGAGGTGAATTGGGAGAATCTCCACAACTACTTCTGCAAGGAGCGGACCGAGCTTTCCGTCGAGGGCTCGTTGCCCGGCGTACCTATTCAGGGATTTCGAAAGGAGTTTCTCTGGTTCGTGCGGGACGGTTACGTGGTCCGGAGCCCGCTTTCCGTGGACGGCGTCAAAGTTTCCGCCAAGGACCGCGAGCAAGCGGAGAGGAAGTGGATCGATCAAGTCAAGAAAAGAGAACGAGAGCGCGGACCGGATCGAGAAACGTTCTTCGGTCTGGAGTTCGAGCCCGGGAACTACTTCTACGCGGGGCGGCAGGAGTTCGAAGGGCATGAGGTCATCGTGGTGGAGTACTACCCCGAATCTGGACCCTGGCAAGACGATGACGAAGATGGCGACTCGGAGGACGACGAGATCGAAGCGCAGATCAGCAAGGTTCTCCTGGTGACAATGCTGATCGACCCGAAAGAGAACCAGATCGTAAAGATGACGCTGGATAACGTCGGTTTCGATTTCTTGCCCGCTAAATGGCTCTTTCAGCTCGACACCATCGAAGTCTCGCTCACCATGCATAGGCCCATAGAAGACATTTGGCTGGCTCGCGACATCAAGGCCTACGCACGGGTCACCTTGGCCGGCGGAGATCTGGGGATTCGTTACAAGTCGACCTTCTACGATTACGTGAAAGCGGAGACACGTGCCACCGTCCGCTTCCCTCCGCGAGGTAGTACCGAGAAGGACGAAGACGAGAAGCCGCCGGAATGAAGCTTCTCGCTGCACTCACTCTCCTGGGTGCGCTCGTCCAGACGGACTCTCGCATCACCACGTTGCGAGTTCACGGAAACCATACTGTCCCCGACGCGGAGGTTCTCCGCATTGCGGCCGTCGCGCGAGGCGACGCCTTCGAGTTGGACACGGCGAGCGAGATCAAAGATCGCCTTCTGAAGAGCGGAAAGTTCGCCACCGCCGAGGTTCGCGTACGTTATCGGGGACTCTCCGAGTCGAGCGATGTCGCGCTAGTTCTCTTGGTCCGGGAGAAACGCTCCACCGCGAGCCGATTCATGGTGGGTCCACTCGTGGACATATCGAGCGAGTACGGGCTGACGCTGGGCGCTCGATTCGCCTTCGTGGACTTCGCAACCGAAGGTGGACACATCGCCTTTCCCATGAGCTGGGGAGGGAAGCGTCAGGCGGGAGTGGAGACCACCTTTCCCGTCGGCGATGGTCAACATCTACGTTTCGACCTGTCACGTTGGCGCCAGGTCAATCCGCACTTCGACATCCCCGACAACCGCCTCGAGGTGGGGGGACGGTTCGTCAAGCACGTTCGCCGCGCCACCTTCCACGTTCGCGGCCAATGGTCGGACGTCGATTTCGAGCTTCCGGATCAGCGTTTCGCGACGCTCGGGGCTAAGGCCGTCTTCGACACGCGGATCGACCCCACCATGCCAGGTGATGCGGTCTATCTAGGTCTCGATTGGCGACGCCTCTTCTTTCTCGCCGGAGTCGACCGGTCCGATGTGAACCAGTACGCACTCGATCTTCGAGGCTATAAGCGCCTCATCGGCCAATCACTCCTCGCAGGCCAGTTCTACTGGGCGATCGCCGACGGCCCCATGCCCTCCTACGAGCAGCCCTTCGTCGGCGGAGGAAAAACATTGCGCGGCTATAAGGCGGGTCGCTTCATCGGAGACAATGCCGCGTACGGTACGGTGGAGCTAAGACTACCGCTGACTTCACCCACGTCTTTCGCGCGGGTGGGCCTGCATTTTTTCTACGATACCGGCACCGCGTACGACTATGGAGTGCGCTTCGACAGCGCTCGCTTCCATCATGCGCTCGGCGTCGGGGCCTTCCTCAAGGTATTGATCGGCCTACGCATCGATATGGGTTGGGACCTCGAGGGAGGCTCGCGGTTCTCGATCGAATCGCAGATGAAGTTCTAACGGCTAGCGTTTCAAATCGGCTGGCTCGAATGTCTCGAGCTCGGTGACTCTTCTGAAGTCCGCGTCTGCGGTCGCAAGTGCATGGAGTCCCGCTAACGTTGCGGCCGCTGCGACAAGAGAGTCATTGACCAAGAGTCCATACTTCTTCCTGAAATCGTGAGAGTGGAGCAGACTCTTCACGTCTAGAGGGAGGATGGCAACACCCATTAAAGGAATCCGCTCGACCTGCTCCCGATAAGTCTCGAGGCTCATCACAAGCTCTGGTTTTGCTCGGAGCTTTCGCACGACGTTTCCAGTCGTTAGCAATCCCCGAGAGACCGCCTCGATCATCATCAGTCGGTGGGCCACCTCCGCGAGAACGACGGCGGAAGTAATACCTTTCAAATCCCCACTCTCGCAGCGTTCCAGAAATTCCCTGCAATCTGCTGACGCACCGGTGAAGTGATAGATAAAGATCGTGGAATCGATGAAGACGCGGGACCTCGGCGGGATCTGGTCAAGCGTCATCGAGTATCTTCAAGAATCATTAAGTACCGAGGAGCTCGTCCTCTTCCTCCATGATCTCGCGTACGTCCGCCTCTGGCAGATACAAGGCGCCCCAACTCTCGGCGACGAATCCCGCCGTCCCCTGCCGCTCGCCCTTTTCGCCCAAGTACCGCTCCAGCGCTTCCCCGACGATGCCGCTGATTTGCTTGCCCTGACGGGCCGCCTCCAGCTTGACTCGCCGGAAGAGTCCCTCGTCGACGAGGGTGCTCACTTTTTTCCTCACATCATGATGGTAACCTGAAAAGAAGATGCTGTCAAGATCACATAATATCAAGAAGTTACGAAGTAGGGATTGTGGGTCTCAAGTATTACTTGAGATCTTGTTTCACGTTGAACCCCGAGTAACACCGGGAACGTTGATGGCCCTTCGAAGGATCCTATATATTCAGTTCGAATTGAGGGTCATCGCCCTCGAGCGGCTCGCCTTCGCTGTCGACGTGAACGACGGGCCCGAAGTCGAGCTCGCGAATCCCTGCCTCCACTTTCGCTGCATCACCCACGACCACCAGTAGCATATGCTCTGGCCGGATGTATCTCCGTGCGGCCTCACGAATTCTATCGATGGTGGTGTCTTCGATTCCGCTGACGTATCGGGCGAGCTCTCGGAGCGGAAGTCCATAACAGTCGAGCTCCGCGACCTCCCCGCCCACTTGACCGAGAGTCTCGAACCTCTGTGCGTCGCCTCGTACGAGGGTCGCCTTGGCATCTGACAACTCCTCATTAGTAACCGGGCGGCTCCAGGAAGCCATGTCCTCGAACTCTTTCACCATCTCCCGAAGCGCGGGCTTGGTCACTCCAGACTCCACCGCTGAGACCCCCAGGAAGACACTCTGGACGGTTCCGTAGCGAAGCACACTGAAGGCACCGTAGCTAAAACCCTTGTCCTCACGTAAGTTCGAATTGAGGCGGCTCGAAAACCCCCCGCCCAGAATTGCGTTCATAACCTCGAGCGTGTGGTAGTCGACAGTGGTCCTTTTGGGACCGGTCATGACGACTCGAAGCTCCGACTGCGCCGAGCCGGGCCGATCGATCAGGTAGACTTTCCGGTGAGGCTCCGCGACCGGCTCGAAGTGTGCCAGCTCGGGGTTCGCCGATTCTCCCCAGTCGGAGAATGCTCTTTCTGCCGCTCTTCGCGCTTCGTCTACCGAGACGTCACCCACGATGACCAAACTCGCGTTCCTCGGACTGTAGTGGTTGCGGTAAAAAGGCAGGAGATCTTCCCGTTGGATGGACTTTACCGACGCTTCTTCTCCTCCGACCGGCCGGCCGTAAGGGTGCTTGCCGCCGAACAACATCTTGCGGGCTACGCGACCGGCGGTGGCATTCGGATTAGCTCTGTCTTGGAGGATCGAATCGAGTCTTCGCTTCCGAGCTCGCTCCAACTCATCAGCGGGGAAGCTCGGGTGTACGACGACATCGGACATGAGCTTCAAGGAAGGTGTTAGGTGTCGCCGCAACGTGTCCAACGAGACGACGCTCCACTCCCGGCTCGCCCCCGCGGAGAGATGACTTCCCATCCGTTCGAGCTCGGCCTCGATCTCGAGTGAGTTCAGAGAGCTTGTTCCTTCCTCCAGCATTTCAGCAGTGAAAAACGCGACACCGGTTTTGTCCGTCGCATCGGCGACGGCTCCCGCCTTGATGACCAGCGCCGCCGCGACCTTGGGGATTTCTCGGCGCTCGACGACGCGAAGCGTCAAGCCGTTGGCAAGTTGCACCGACGAGATCTCCGGCGGGTGAAATGTTGGGCTCGACCGCAGGACGGGCTTGGTGGATCGGTCCGGCCCCTCGGCCGTCGACTTCACCGATTCCTTCTGGACGAAGGACGTCGCCAGACGCGGCTTCAGTAGGTAGCGCTCCGCGGCGACGCGAAGATCCTCGGCGGTCAGGCTCTGATACCGCTCGTAATCCTGGCCGATGAAATCGGGCGAGCCCAGATAAGTGTTGTACATGGCAAGCCGGTCGGCCTTGCCGCCGAACCCACCGATCCGTTCGAGCGCGGACAGGAAGTCGAACTCTTGTTTGGCCTTGACCCGTTCCAACTCGCTATCGCTCGGCCCTTCGCTGGCGAACCGCGTGAGCTCCTCGTCGATCAGAGACTCCAAGGCATCTAGAGAGACTCCGGGGCGGGCGGTCGCCACGATACCCAACATGCCGGCGATCTCGAGGGAGTAGTTGAACGCGGTTACGTCGGAGGCTTTTTGTTCGTCGTACACTAAACGCTTGTAAAGCCTAGAGTTCTTGCCCTCGGACAAAATCGTGGTGACCAGGTCGAGAGCAGCGTCTTCCTCCTCGAAGTACGAAACGGAAGGCCACGACAAGTAGAGCCTCTCCTGAGGAACCCGATCTTCGACGACCAGCCGGCGATTGGTATCCAAATGGATGACCCACCGATCCGGTCGACTCAGCAGCGGGCCGGGGGCGAGCGGACCGAAGTACGTCTCCACCAGGTCGCGAGCCTCCGGAATCTCGAAGTCTCCCGCGATCACCAGGGTGCAATTGTTCGGCGCGTAAAACGTCTGGAAGAACTCCTTCACGTCATCCACCGAGGCGCGAGAGAGATCTTCCATGCTTCCAATGATGTGCCAGGAGTATGGGTGCCCCTTGGGGAACAAATTCTCGAAGAGCGACTCCATCGCGCGACCATAAGGAACGTTGTCCATCCCTTGGCGTCGCTCGTTCTTGACGACATCGCGCTGGTTATCCAGGTTCTCTTGCGTCAGAGCGTCGAGGAGATAACCCATCCGATCCGATTCTGCCCAGAGCACCAACTCCAGCGAGCCCGAAGGGACGGTCTCGAAGTAGTTCGTGCGATCGAAGTCGGTGGTACCGTTGACTCCTCCTTGAAAGATATTTGCGCCGGCTCGCTCCATCATCGACACATATTCGCCCTTCACGTTCTTCGAGCCCTCGAACATCATGTGCTCGAAAAGGTGAGCGAACCCCGTTTTGCCCGGCTTCTCGTTCTTGGACCCGACGTGATACCAGAGGTTGACGTGTACCACCGGAAGCTTGTGATCCTGGTGGAAAATCACATCGAGTCCGTTGGGGAGGGTGAGTTTCTCGAACGAAATCTGCGGAACGGTTTCTTCTTTCATCTTCCAGGTGTCTCCGGACAAAGAGTAATAAGGGGCGGCTTCAAATAGGCATCAATGGACATCAATACTCTGGGAACCGGAACCCGGTTCCAGCGGCAATCGGCCTAAACGTTGAAGTCCTTCTAACGTTTCCTCCACCGACCCCTTCCTCAAGCCGTACTTTTTCTCGAAGAAGCGAAGGTAGAAGCGGTGTTTGACCTTGCCCCAGTTGTAGAGAGCCAAGGCGCCGGCAAGTGAGCCGGTGAAGAAGACAGGGAGACAGATCCACCAGCCGACGCCATTTCGGAGCTTCTTCCAAGTGCTCCATTTCGTATGTACTTCCTGGCGGAAGGCAAGGTCACGGAAGTACCCGCAATAGACTCCCATGGCGTCGAGCCAGATGGAAGTGAACCGACCATTCACTCCACCCACCTGTGTATCACCCTGCTTGAGGGCGCGAAGAAAATCATCCCGCGTCGAACCGGAGCAAACCGTATAGCAGCTCCCGAGTCGGGTCAAGGTATGCGCATCGCTTCCACCTACCAAAGCCTTTCCGGGTAGGCGGCTGACCACGACCGAGGTAAGCAGGTTCTGTCGGTGTCCCTGGGACCCGTTGATACCTTCGAAGAGATCGAAGGAAGCGATCATTTTGTCCATGAACCGCTCGGCATTGCGAAAACTCGGGAAGCCATGAAAGAGATGATTCAAGACGTACGGCAGCTCGCTGGCCCGCAGGTATCCGATCAGCTCGTCGAAATCGCGCTTGAGGATCTGGATCTCCTTATGCTGCTCCTCGTTCAAACCATAGACTCCGATGTGGATGGTGTTGCCAAACTCGGGAAGATGGACGGAGACTTCTTCACCGGTCACGAAGTCAGGCGCGTCGGGGTGGGCGTCGAGAAAGGCCAAGCAACCATCGAGCGAGTCGTGGTCGGTGATAGTGACCAGGTCCATGCCCCGCCCCTTGGCGGTCTGGTAGACCCGCTCGGGAGTGTTGTAGGAGTCCATAGGCTCGAAGGCCTTCATATGATTGGTTTTACCGCTGAAGTAGGTATGGCAATGAAGGTCGATTTTCAACATTTGGGCACTCGATCGAGCAGGAGATCCTTGGACCGCCGGGGCCTCGTCGCCCCCGCCGGCACAGCGCGCTATTGCCCTGGGCCTCGGAGATCGTCATTTTAGTTAGGCTTGGGACGCCTTTTCAACCGTGGCGCTATAATGTGAAGCCATGAAGGTATTGGCATTCTGGGCATTGTTAACTTTCATCCAAGCCACGAGCGCTTTTTTCACCACGCCTCTGTCGATCGAGCGGATGGCAACGAAGCAGGCGGTGGTGGAAACGACGATGGGTAACTTCGTCATCGAGTTTCTACCAGGCGTCGCGCCCAATCATGTCGGCTATTTCTTGAAGCTGGCCTCGGAAGAAGCCTATGACGGCACATCGTTTCATCGGGTGATCAAGTACGGCATCATTAAGGGAGGGGATCCGCTCACCAAGGATCCCGAGGCTCGGGATCGATACGGCACGGGAGGCCTGGGAGTCCTTGCGGCCGAGTTCAGCGAGGAGCAACACACGCGAGGCGCGGTCTCGGCGGTTCGGATCCCGAGCAAACCGGACAGTGCTGGCTCCCAATTTTTCATCTACGTCACCGATCAGCTCTCACTGGACGGCCAGTTTTCGGTCTTCGCCCGCGTCGTGGAAGGCATCGACGTGGTGCAGAAAATTTCTGAAGTGCCCGCGGATGAAGAAACGATGGCCACGGAGCGGGTCGAGATCGTATCAGTCAAGGTTCGCGACAAAGAGTGATGGGAGTGATGGGGCCATGGCGGATTTAGATGTCGTCATCGTAGGAGGCGGGCCGGCGGGGCTATCCGCTTCGATCGAGTGTAAGGAGCGCAACCTTTCGCACGTGGTCATCGAGAAAGGCTCCATCGTCGAGTCCCTTAGACGCTTTCCCATGAACATGATCTACTTCACCACCCCGGATCTGCTCGAGATCGGAGGTCTGCCGTTGGTGACTTCTCGAGAGAAACCAACCCGGCTCGAAGCGCTCAAGTATTACCGGAGGGCGGCGCAGCGTTACGACTTGCCATTGAAGCTCTATGAGCGGGTTGAGGAGGTCGGCCGGGAGAATGGGCACTTTCATGTGCGCACGATGCCGCGCGTGGGCGAGGCTCGCAGCTATTCCGCCCGCAGGGTCATCGTTGCTACCGGGTACTACGACAATCCGAATTTTTTGGGCATCCCGGGAGAGAACTTACCGAAAGTCTCACACTATTATCAGGAAGCGCACCCCTACTACCAAATGGAAGTTGCGGTCATCGGCGGAGCGAATTCGGCGCGGAGACCGCGCTCGATCTCTACCGCTCGGGCGCCAAAGTGACTCTCATCCATCGAGACAAGGATCTCTCGACCCACATCAAGTATTGGGTACGCCCCGACATCGGAAACCGCATCAAGCGTGGGGAGATCCCGGCGTTGTTCGAAACGGAAGTGGAAGAAATCCTACCAGACAAACTCCGTTTGAAAGGGAAGGACGGTCGGCGCTCGGAGATCCCCAACGACTTCGTGGTGGCCCTCATTGGGTATCATCCGGATTATCCGTTTCTCGAGTCGATGGGTATCGAGATCGAATCGGAGACGGGAAAACCAGTGCACGACCCGGACACATTCGAGACCAATGTGCCCGGTCTCTATGTCGCGGGAGGGATGGTCTCGGGACGCCAGACCAACAAGATCTTCATCGAGAATGGCCGCTTTCATGGCGGCAAAATCGTTGCCCATCTGGCCCTTGGTCCATCAAGTCTCTAAGGAGGCTTACGCGTGCTAGGAAGTCATGGTCCACGTCGGATCCGCATCAGCTCGGGCAAGCTGAGTTTCTCCGCTACCTTGATGGACAATCGAGCCGCCCGCGCGTTCTGGAAGCAGCTACCGGTCGAAGCCAAGGCGAGCACCTGGGGCCACGAGATCTATTTCCCGGTACCCATCGAGCTCGCATCCACCGAAGACGACAAGGATGTCGTCGCCATGGGTGACATTGCCTACTGGCCTCCGGGGAGCGCCGTCTGCATTTTCTTCGGCCGGACCCCCGCTAGTCGCGGGGAAGAGATTCGAGCCGCGAGCCCGGTAACGCTTTTCGGCAAAGTCGAGGGCGATCCCACGCTTTTCAATACGGTGGAGGCTGGACAGCTCGTGCGGGTCGAGCAGGACACGTCGACATGATCCCCGCGAACATCTCTGAGTCACTCATCAAGCTGGGGCAAGGATTCTACTCCCGCGGATGGGCGCTCGGGACGAGCGGGAACTTGAGTGCGGTCGTCGATCGCAATCCTCTCCGGCTCGCTCTCACCGTGAGCGGTGTGGATAAAGGGACGCTGACTCCCGACCAACTCATCATCATCGACGAACACCAGAACGTGATCCATGGAACCGGCCGTCCTTCTGCCGAAGCGCGGCTTCACCTTACCGTCGCCGGGCTCAAGGGCGCGGGCGCGGTCTTGCACACCCATTCGGTCTGGAGCAACATCCTGTCGGAGATGAACGGCAACCACAGTGGGCTCACCATCGAGGGCTACGAAATGCTCAAGGGCTTGGAAGGCATCGAGTCCCACGACCACCGCGAGTGGTTGCCTATCCTCGAAAACTCACAGGACTATGAAGCCCTCGCCCGCAACGTGGCAAGAGTATTGACCGACCATCCCGACTCCCACGGGTTCTTGCTGCGGCGTCATGGGCTCTACACGTGGGGGCGAGATGTAGCGGAGGCCAAACGCCACGTGGAGATCCTCGAGTTCCTAATGGAAGTGATGGGCCGCATGGCGTGCGCGCCGGAAAGAAGAAGGGGTAAAGAGAATGGCCACAGTTAGAATCCCCGACGATAACAAGACGTTGGTAGACCCCGAAGAGATCAGGAACTGCCTCGCACCAATCGGCATCAGCTACGAACGCTGGAAACCGAACCACCCCATGGCGGATGGCGCCCCGGCGGAGGAAATTTTGGACGCCTACAAAGAAGAGCTCGAAAGGCTCAAGCGTGAGGGTGGCTACGTGACTGCAGACGTCATCGATGTCGACTCGGAGACCCCTGGACTCGACGAGATGCTCGCCCAGTTCAACCGCGAACACTGGCACGACGAAGATGAAGTACGCTTCGTCATTCAGGGCCGCGGTCTTTTTCACATCCGACCCAAGGGCGGAAAGGTGACCGCTATCGAGGTGGAGGCCGGGGACCTCCTCCGCGTACCCCGTGGCACGTGGCACTGGTTCGATCTGTGTGAGGATCGAACGATCCGTTGCATCCGATTGTTTCAGGATCCCTCTGGCTGGACCCCGAGCTACACCGAAAGCGGAGTCGATAAGCATTTCGAGCCCGTCTGTCTGGGACCGTCCTTCAAACCCGTCAACTCCCCATAGAACCACAATGAGCGGAGCCCTCTCGTACTCGGGTGTCGGCTCGATTCTGCTAGATATAGAAGGCACGACGACACCGGTCGACTTCGTCTACCAGGTACTCTTCCCCTACGCTCGGGCCCAGGTGAAGGACTTCCTCGAACATCACGCCGAAGCCGCTTCGCCGGACATCGAGCTGCTGCGCCTCGAGCACGAGCAGGACTTGAACCGTGGGGCTCGCCCTCCCGCCTCGTCCGACGCCGTGTCATACGTGCACTGGCTCATGGATCAGGATCGGAAATCGACCGGATTGAAATCGCTCCAAGGAAAAATTTGGGAGGAAGGTTATCGAAGCGGTGAGCTTCGCGGACAGGTCTATCCCGACGTCCGATCGGCGTTCGAGCGCTGGCGACGGCAGGAGAAAAAGATCTGCATCTACTCGTCGGGGAGTGTGCTCGCCCAGAAACTCCTCTTCTCTCATTCGACGGCAGGCGATCTAACACCCTTTGTCGATGCGTACTTCGACACCACGACCGGGCCTAAGAAAGAAGCCGAGAGCTATCGGAGGATCTCCGAAGCGCTATCGCTCGACCCGCTAGCTATCGTGTTTTTCTCTGACGTCGTCACCGAGCTCGATGCCTCGCGCGAGGCAGACATGCAAACCGGCCTCTGCGTCCGAGAAGGACAACCCGAATCTTCGAAGCACACCGTCTTCTCGACGTTCGACGAAATCTTCCTGGAGTAGTATCAAACAACTTTCCACTGCCGAGCTCCACTCGTGACCACGGCGCTGCTTCTGGCGCTCTGTCTGACGGGCGTCGCGGTGGCCTGCCGGACATGGGACTTCGTGCCACGGATGACGGTGCGGGAGGACCGCGATCCGGTGGCGCCGTTGACATGAGCGAAGGCCGTTCGTTATCATGCGCTTACCCTCGAACCCCGACACAAGATGAAGAATCTGATCTCGTGCAGCCGGCTGCGCTCTAGGCTTCCTCGCTCTTTGCCGAATGCAGCGTTCGGCCGAAAGGAATCTGACTCCGAAAAGGGTCAGGCCCTTCTCGAAACGGTCATGTCCGTTGGGTTCCTGGTCACGATTGCCATTGCGATGAACAAGATGCTCCGCCCGATCGTGGTGGAGGCGTTCGAGAAAATCGCGACCGCTCTGTCTTCGGTGGGGCCCTGACAGCAATGTCTGCAAAGTCAACAAAGACGATCAAGATGACCGTAAACACCGAGCGCAACAGAACAGTCGACGACGAGCGCGGGGTCACCACCATCGAGTACACTATGGTCCTGGGGTTCATGTCCGTCATTTCTATCTACGTCACCATCTCGCTCGTCAACGTTCTCAAGAACACGGTCGCGGTGCTGACGATCAAGATGGCCATTTTTTTGACCGGGTTTCCCTCTTCCTAGCTTAGGAGGTCTTCGTGATGTGGAATCGAATGGGGTCGAGATTGAGCGATTGGGCTTCGCTAAGCGTCATCCGCGCGCAGTCGGGGTTGAAACGGCTCGCAGCCAAGGCTCGCGATCAGCGCGGCGCCATAACCATCGAGTACATCCTGATCATCGCTCTCATCGCCATCATCATTATTACGCTCTTCACGGTACTGCTGTGGCCGCTCCTGAAGCCGGCGCTCGAGGATCTGATCGCTCGCATCGTGGAAGCCATCAGCGGCGGCAATATCGAATAGCGGAGCCGTAGCGACGTGATACCCATACGACGGCTCCGGCGCGCCCGAGGCGAGAAGGGACAGAGCGCCCTCGAGCTCATGATGACGATGTCGCTCATTTTCTTCCTGATGTTCGCCATGGTGCACGTCTCGCTCATCTGCTGCACGAAACTTCTGACGAACTATTCGGCGTGGGCCGCGGCCCGGGTGTGGGCGGTGAACAAAGACAACGCGCGAGGCAAGGCCGAGCAGGCGGGCGTGGCGATCCTCGAAATCCTGCGCTTCGGGCCCATCGATACGAGCTTCGTCGACGTGCAGGAAGGGAACGAAGGCGTCGAGGTAAACTACGAGACTACGCTCGGCGTGCCGTTTCTGCTGAAGAACAACGCTGCGGGTCACGTCACCACGAGAGGCTGGGGCGCCGTGCCTCGGGATCCGAACGGGTTCGAAGAAGAAGGCGACAACCGGGAGCGCTCTCAATGAGCCCGGAAGGGCAAATGCCCCAACGCGCGCGAGAGCGGCTAGGGGACGAGTCCGGCCAGACGATGTTCTTCGTTCTGTGCAGCTTCCTGACGTTTTTCATGTTCTTCGCGCTCGTGGCCAACGTCGGCCAGGCGGTCAACCGGCGCGTGCTGTTGCAGATGGTCGCCGACACCGGCGCGTTCTCGGGCGCGTCCGCTCAGGCGACCGGCTTGAACACCATCTCGACGTTCAACAAAGTCATCGACGACGCGTGGGACGTGACGACAATCCTCATGCTCGGATGGACAATCCAGTACTGCGGTCTTGCCATCTATCATCCCTCTCGACGCTAGGCACCCATCCAAATACAGATTGGACGAATGGTCCGGCGTTCGCTCTTCCATTCCAAGGCCAAGAAACTGGCGCAAAGACAGTGAGTCCGAACACCGCCAGCAGATCCCGCGCTCTGAATCGATGCGCTCAAAGTAGCCGATCAACAGCATTCGAAAATACACACCCGGCGGTATGCTCGGCCGACCTTGCTTCTTCGCGTAATACGGCGAGACGAAGTCATTACCCGCATATACCAGGTGATCGAAACGATCATGTCCACGTTGATCCGGGTCACAAATCACGGGGGGGCGGCGTGGGCGATCATGGAAGCCGAGATGGTGACGCGCGAAAACATTCGGCATTTGTTTCCCGACGGTACGGTCCACAGTCCGCTCGAGTCGTTCCCGAGCCTTCTCGACAGCCCCGGCTCCGCGGGGATGGGAGCCTCTCACATCTATAACGTCAAACAGGCGTGGCCGTCGCTGTTTTCCGGCGTCCAGCTGGTGCGGCTGAAACAAAAAAGCGCGACCAAGGGATGGACGTGCTATTCGTATCCGGTAACGTTCATCGGGAAGTCCCGTAATTTCAAGCTCTCGTGGGAGAAGCAGGACGAGGACGAAGTCACGCGGTTTTATTGGTGGGTCACGGCCGATCCGGTGGACGCGCTGGTGCTGCCGAAGCGCGATGCGTTTCCGTTCGGCTTCCCTCAACTGCCGGAAATGACGGCGGTCGCGCTCGCGAAACCCGTGGGCGGCGATATCGAACCGGGGGGCGAAGGCGCCAAATATGTCGCTCGGATGATTCCACTTTCGATCATTGACGCCAAGTTCCTGAACCTCGGAGGTAACTTGCCGAGTCTCACCGAGGTGCTTCATTAAGAAAATGACAAGAGGCGGCGAGACGGGACAGGCCTTCGTCGAGACCCTGCTCATGATCTGGCTGTTGACGCTCTTGCTGTCGGCGATCTTTCAGGTTTTCCTCGTGCACAACTACACGTTCCAGATGGCGAACAACGCTTATTACAGCCTGTTCAAGGACAAAGCGTATGGGAAACACAACGATCCCGACATGGAGTTCGTCGGATTTCCGAACTGGAACAAGAAACCTCTACGCACGGTCGTTCCTCTACAACAGGCGGGTGGCCGCGTGCACGATCTTTCCGGGGGGCCCGGTGTCAGTTGGTCCGAAGACGATCGCGCCGCGGTGCCGATGATGCCGTACTTCGAGGAATCCATCATCGAGCAACTTCAAAACAACGGGATTACCCGCGCGCCGGTTCGACTGAAAATCGGCTCTCCGGTGTCCGGCCACAACTACCTCGATCTGAAGTTTCTCAACATGGCCATGGGGACCGAGGGCGGGTTCGGAGCGTTCGCGAACATGATCGCTTCTATCGTTGGTATCTCGACGGAACTCGGGCGCAGCTACACGGACTACACCGACGGCTACACGGACGGCGACCTCGACGGCCTGCTCGATGACTACGACGATGAGAACGACGATCTGAATAGTCAGGATCCCGAGACGGCCCGCCGGGCGTGGGACGAGGCCCATGGCGATTTCAATCACGACGGCTACAACGACGCGTGCGAAGCGATTCGCGGGAACAACGATGCATCCTGCAGAAATAATCGACCCTGGTAGGGACGCCAAGGAAGTTAAGGAGAGCCCATGAAAGGCAAGCCCGCCATCATCATTTCGCTCTTGTTCGGACTCCTGGCCTGGGTATTCGTTTGGCTGTATCTCACCACTCGAGAGCGCGAGCTCCTGGAAATCGCGGATCAGAGGCCGGTGGTGGTGGCGGCCACCGACATCCTCCCGGGAACGGCTATCGAAGAAAATATGATCGCCGAGACCCAGGTGCCGCTGAAGTTCCTCCAGCCCGGTGCGTTCTCCTCGATCCGCGACGCCGTCGGCCAGGTGCCCGCGGTGCCCATTCAGGAAGGCGGCCAGATTACCGGAACGTCGATGACGGGCGTGGGCCGCTCACTCTCCACGAAGATCCCGCGCGGGCGGCGCGCGGTGTCCCTTGCGGTGACCGAACGTCACCGGCGTATCGAGCCTCGTCCGGCCGAGCAACTATGTCGACGTGCTCGCCACGTTGAAGCTAGGTACCGCACCCGGCTCGACCGATCAGCGCACGTTCGTAATGACCGTGTTCCAAAACGTTCTGGTGCTCGCGGTCGGGCAGGACATGGGCACGGTGACCGAGCGCTCGGCCGACGACGACGGACTGTCAGCGCTGTCCGGGAGCCAGAGTCAAGCGTTCAATACGGTCACGCTCGCGCTTTCCCCCAGCCAGGTTCAGGATTTGGTCCTGGCTCAAGACATCGGTGACGTGTCGCTCTCCCTGCGCTCGTTTCGCGAAGGAGAGCAGCCCGTCGACCTCGAACGCTCGGTGCCAAGTAGTGTATTCGGTGTAGACGACAGCGCGATCATGCCGCGGCGCGTGCCGTCGTGGCAAGAAATTCGCGGCAGCTCGAGCAGATAAGCGGGCTCGCGCCTTGAAGTTTGCCTGTGCACGGCGGCATATCTGACGGGCTTGGAAGGAGAACTGACGATGAGGGCAAAAACGCTTCGAGGCGGTCCTCTAGCACTGGTCGCCCTGGGACTCGCGTACACTCTCGCGACGGCCTCCTGGGCTAGCCAGCAAGCGGAAGAAACGGTCATGGTCGGAGGGCAGAAGCTCCTGCGGCTCAATGCTCCCGTCGGCCGGGTCGCGATTGGCGACGACGAAGTGGCGGATTTTCGCGTGCTCGAAAATCGTCGCGAAGTACTGATCCTCGGGCGCCGTCCGGGGCAAACGTCGCTCACCATCTGGGATCAACAGGGGAGCATACAGCGTGAGGTCAGCGTGCGCGTGCGCCCCTCCTCGGGAAGCGCCCGGCAGATCATCGACGAGCTCGAACAGCTCATCGGCGGTATCGAGGGCCTCGAGTATCGCGAAGTCGGCGGCATCGTGTGGCTCGAAGGCGAGGTCCTGACCGAGCGCGACCTCGAGCGCATCGGCAGGGTGCTCGAGGGTTATCCCGAGGTGCGGACCCTCGTCGAGCTCTCCCCCATCACCGCGGAGATGATGGACCGCGCCGCGGCCGATGCAGTCAAGACGGTTCAGTTGGACGTCACCATCATGGAGGTCGATAAGAGCCTCATGCGTAATCTCGGCGTGCGCTGGTCGTCGTCGATCTCCCCGCAGTCGGCGCTCCCGTTCGAGGGCGGCAGCATCGGCCCCATCACCGGCGTGATCAAAAATCTCCTGCCGAGCCTCGACATGATCACGAGCTCTGGCAGAGGACGGGTGCTGTCGCGGGCCACGCTCATCACCAGGAGCGGTCAGCCGGCCGAGCTCTTCGTCGGCGGTGAGATCCCGATCCCGGTTGCACAGGGGGGCGGCGCCATCAGCATCGAGTACAAGGAGTACGGCGTGAAGCTCGAGTTCGAGCCCTTCGTGGACACGCAGGACAACATCGACACCAGGATTTTCGTCGAGACCAGCAACCTCGGCGGGGCGGCGCCCGGCGGAGGCGCCCCGGGCCTCATCACCAGTCGGGTGAGCACTAACGTGTTCGTGGAACCGGGCGATAGCATCACCCTCGGCGGGCTCGTCAAATCGGAAGATGCGCAGCGCATCGACAAAGTACCTGGCCTCGGGAACATCCCGGTGCTCGGGAACTTGTTCAAGTCGAAGAGCTACGTGCGCAACGAGACCGAGCTCGTCATCTTCGCGACGCCGCGCGTCGTCTCCGCCTCCGAGGCGGGTGGTGAGCTGCGCGACAAAGTGACGGCCGACTTCGAGGAGTTCGACGAGATCGAGTCGTTCGACCGGAACAAAGACAAGAAGAAGAAAAAGGATCCCTAACGCCTGAAGGCAGAAGGCAGCTGCAACGTCAATGGCAGGTACTGCGATAAGCGTTCTCTCTGTCAAAGGGGGCGGAGGTGCGACCTTGGTCGCGAGCAACCTCGCCGTTTCGCTCAAGCGCGAGACGCGCGGGAACGTCGCGCTGGTGGACCTCGGCCATCCACTTCCCGGCACGGTGTCGCTCTATCTCGGTCTCCAGGAAACCAAAGCCATCGCCGACATCGTCCCGCTTCTCGACCGGCTTCAGCCCGCACTCCTCAAGGGCTATCTGACCACGCACTCCTCGGGGGTCGCGGTCGTGCCGGCGGCGAACGACTCGCTCCAGGAAAAAATTCTGTCGCCGGAGAAGCTAGAGCGTTTCGTCGAGCTCCTACTACGTGCGTACGACTACGTCGTCATCGATCTCGCCTCGACCCTCTCCGAGGACGTCATACAGATTCTGGACGCGAGCGCCCTGGTGTGCCTCGTGGTCACCCCCGACGTCGGTTCGGTGACGCAGGGCTACCGCGCCGTCGAGTACCTGCAGTCGTATCACTTCTCGCGAGACATGATGCGGCTGGTGCTCAACCGCTACGGGACTCAGATGCGCTTTCCGCCCGAGACCATCGAGGAGAGCGTGGGCCTTCCCATCGCGCTCTACCTGCCGCAGGATGCGGACCTGGTCGAACAATCGATCTCGGATGCGGAGCCGTTCGTCACCGGCTCGCCCCGCCACCCGGTGAGCAAAGCTCTCGACGGTTTCACCCAGCAGATCGTCGCCGACCTCGGCGACGGCTCAGTTGTCGCCCAACTGGGTGAGCCCCGCCGCGCCCGCGGGGACGCTCCCCGCCGTGCCGCCGAGGCGAACGACGCGACCGACGCCGATGCTCCGGTGGAGTCGACGAAGGAGCAGGAAGAGACTCGCGACATCAAGATCCGGATCCACCGCCGTCTAATCGACGAAATCGACTTCAAGAAGGCGGACCTCGAGGCCGCCAAGGATCCGAAGAAAAAATCGAAGCTGCGGGGGAAGACCGAGGTCAAGATCGTGAGCCTTCTCGACGAAGAGGCGAAGGGGCTCACCGACCGGGAACAGCGCAAACGCCTGGTGGAGGAGATCCTCGACGAGGCCCTCGGACTCGGGCCTCTCGAAGCGCTGCTGCGAGATCCCGACGTCACAGAGATCATGGTGAACGGCATCGATCACGTGTATGCCGAGCGCAAGGGCAAGATCGTTCTGACCGGCAGCAGCTTTCTGACGGAAGACCAGCTGCGCGCGATCATCGAGCGTATCGTGACCCCCCTCGGCCGCCGCATCGACGAGAAGTCACCGATGGTGGATGCGCGCCTCGAGGACGGCTCGCGGGTGAACGCCATCATACGGCCGCTCGCCATCGACGGCCCGAGCCTCACCATCCGCAAGTTCTCGAAGACGCCGTTCGGCGTGCCCGATCTGATTCGCTTCGGCTCGTTCACACCCCAGATGGCTCAGTTTTTCGAGGCGGCGGTGCTCGCGCGGCAGAACATCTTGATCTCGGGCGGCACCGGCTCGGGCAAAACGACTTTTTTGAACGTGCTGTCGAGCTACATCCCCCATGACGACCGCATCGTGACCATCGAAGACTCGGCCGAGCTGCAGCTCCCGCAAGAACACGTCGTGCGGCTCGAGTCGCGTCCGCCGAACATCGAAGGCGAGGGTGCGGTGACCATCCGCGATCTCGTCCGCAACGCACTGCGCATGCGCCCCGATCGTATCGTTGTCGGCGAGTGCCGCGCGGGCGAAGCGCTCGACATGCTGCAGGCTATGAACACCGGCCATGACGGGTCTCTCACCACGGTGCATGCCAACACGCCGAGAGATGCGCTCTCCCGTCTCGAGACGATGAGCCTGATGGCGGGGCTCGATCTGCCGTCGCGCGCCATCCGCGAGCAAATCGGCTCGGCGGTGGATCTCGTGTTCCAGCAGTCACGGTTATCGGACGGAAGTCGGCGGGTGACGCACGTCGCGGAGGTCACCGGGCGCGAAGGCGACGTCTTCACCATGGGGGATATTTTCTTGTTCAAGCAGACGGGGATCGCGCCCGACGGCAAAGTCCAAGGCCAGTTCGTGCCCACGGGAGTCATCCCGAAGTTCATCGACAGCTTACAGCGTCGCGGTATCAAAGTGCCGCGAGAGATCTTCCTGCATCAAACGGCGTGAGGTAGCCATGTCGGTCCTGTTGAAATTCATCGCCACGATCATGGTCGCGAGCGCGGTGAGCTTCACCGCGTGGGCGATCCTGCGGCCCGTCTCCGAGTGGTGGGACCGGTATTTGATCAAGTGGAGCCGGTGGATGCAGCTCGAGCTCGAGGCGATGCACTACGGCGTGCCTCGACACCGATGCCGCCAAATCCTCGCCTACACGCGTACTGTTCCTGTCGGTTCTCGGGTTTCTCGTGAACTACAGCGTGTTTTTCGCGCTCGTCTTCGGCGGACTCGGTCTCCTGGTGCCGCGCTGGGGCATCGGCTTTCTGCGCACGCGGAGGCTCAACCGCATCAACGAGCAGCTGGGTGAAGCGCTGACGCTGGTGTCGAACTCGCTACGTTCAGGCCTCAGTCTGCAGCAGGGCATCGAGCTCGTCGTCGGAGGAGATGGACGCGCCCATCTCCGAGGAGTTCGCGACCGTGGTGAAGGAGACGAAGCTCGGTCTTCCTTTCGACGAGGCGCTCCAGAATCTCGCCGAGCGGGTGCCGACGCCGGATCTCGACATGGTGGTCACGTCCATCGTCACCATCCGCGAGACCGGCGCCAATCTGGCCGAGGTCTTCGACGTCATCGCCCACACGGTGCGCGAGCGGAAAAAAGTGGAGGGGAAGATCAAGGCGATGACGGCCGAGGGCATGACCCAGGGGGTGATGATGTGCGGCGTTCCGCCGGTCCTGATCATCACGTTCTACTTTCTCGATCCCGCGCTCGTCGAGCCTTTGTTCAATACGGTCCTCGGCATCTTGATGCTCGTCATCATCGCCTCGCTCGATGCGATGGGGATGTGGATGATCCTGAACACGGTGAAGATCGATGTGTGACGACGGCACGATGAGATCGAGAGCGGGCTCGGGCGAAGCGGGTGCTGCCATGATCGAATATGTCTTGCTCCTCGGCTTCGTCACCGCGCTCATCGTGTTTCTGTTCGCGCTTCTCTATCCGAGCGCCGGCGACGACATCGAGACGCTCGTGAACCAGTGGGGCGACAAGATCGCAACCGAGATTGCAGGGGACAAGATCTCGAAAGGCAATGCCGACGCGTGGGGGCAAAACTGACGTGCAGCTTTCATCCTTACTACTGTTGCTCGCGTACGTAACGACGTTCCTGTCGGTCTCGCTCGTTATCTACCTGCTACTCCCGGACTTTCGGCGCCGCGCGGCTCTCGCCCGGCTCGGGGCGGCCGAGGGCAAGGAGCCCATCGACTCACCGCTACTTTCGCTGATGCACCCGATGCTCCGTGCCATCGCCCCCTGGGTAGCGCACTACAAGCTGGTCTCGTATCGCGCGTCGAAGGAAAAACAAATTGCGGGCGCCGGACTCAAGGACGCGTTGACCGTCGACGAATTCCTCGCGTGGAAGGTCGTGTTCGCGATCAGCGGCCCGCTCTTGACGGCGTTCCTGTTCCAGTTCGCGCGCCACCCCCTGATGATCGTCATCCTCGCCATTTTGTTCTCGTTCCTTCCCGATTTCCTCTTGAAGGACATGGTGACGAAGCGCCAGCGCGCGATCGTAAGGGCGCTCCCATTCTCCGTGGATTTGTTGACGCTGGTGGTCGAAGCGGGACTCGACTTTTCGCAAGGCATCCAGCGGGTCGTTGAGCGCGGGCCTGAGGGGCCGCTCAGGGACGAGCTGTCGCTGATGATGCGCGAGATCCGTCTCGGGACCACACGCTCCGAAGCGCTGCGCTCGCTCGGCAAACGTTGCGGTGTTACCGAAGTCTCAGCGTTCACATCGGTGTTGGTCCAGGCGGATCGTCTGGGTGCCTCCATCGGCGCCGTCCTGAGAGCGCAGGCGGACGTCATGCGCTCGGAGCGTTTCGTGCGCGCGGAGAAAGCGGGCGCCCGCGCATCGAGCCTCATTCTCATGCCTCTGGTAATCTTCATCCTCCCGGCGGCCCTTCTGGTCATCGTGGGTCCGGTGCTTCTCCGTTTCGTCTACGGCATCGGATAGCGGGGCTCGGATCTTTTGAAACGGCTGATCATCCGACATGGCGAGCGTGTCATCCGGCACGAGCTCGGCGACCAACCGGTGACCATCGGCCGGGACCTTGAGTGCGATCTCTTCTTCTCCGACCAGCTCCTCTCACGCCAGCACTGCCGTATCGAGGCCACACCCGAGGGCGTGCGCTACGAGGATCTCGGAAGCCGTAACGGGAGCTTTTTGGACTCGAAGCGCGTCGAGATCGTGAACTTGGTGCCGCACCAAACGGTGTGCCTGGGCGGGCTCGTCGTCAGCTACGAGGACGACAGTTCCCCGAGCGGTTCCGGCGAAGACGAGACGGTGATGCTGGAGAAGAGCGCGCCCGACGAAGACGAGACGGCCATGCTCAAGGAGCGCCCTTCCGAGCCGACGCCGAAGAGGAGCACTCCAGCGGCCGCCCCTCCGGACCCTCCACAAGACGACAAGACCCAGATTCTTCCGGTAGAGCCCGCCAAGCCCGCGGAGGACAAGACCCAGATTCTTCCCGTAAAACCTCTCAAGCCTGACGAAGCGAAGTCGAAACTTCAGAAGACCCGCGTACTGGACGCCAACGCTCTCAAGGTGGACGTGGACAAAGTGGACCGGGGTGCTTCCGATACCAGGCTTCTGACGCGGGACGCTCGGCCGCCTCGCCAATCTTCACAGGCTCAACAGGCTCAACAGGCACCGTCGCGTCCTGTCGACGCCCCCATGGCCGAAGAGGGCGCCGCCTCGTCAAGAGGGCGCGGCCGGTTGGCATCGTTGTCGTGGTCCGCGAAGCTTCTGTGCCTCGTCTCGAGCGTGGCGCTTCTGGTCTATCTCGTCCTCGCCTACCCCCTGGTGCGCACGCTCGGAAACGCGCTTCGGGAGGAATCGCTACGCCGGGGACGCACGCTCCTGTCGCTCACCGCGGCGACCAACGGCAACGCCGTCGGCGAAGGTCGCATCCGGGACGCCTCGGTCGACCACATTTTGCGTGAAGAGCGCGTGAAAGAAGCGCTCCTCCTCGACCTCGAAGGGAACGTGCTCGCTCCTCCGAGTCGAGCCGACGAGGTGTTGACGACGATCGACGGCATCGACGCCGAGCTCGGCAACATCCGCACGTTTTACCTCGGACGACGGGGACCCGATTACGTCATGGTGCAGCCTCTGCTGCACCGGAGTCGGCGGGTAGGCTTCGCGGTCCTCGTCTATGAAGCCGCGACCGCGTCGGCGAGCTGGGCGACGGCCGTCCTCTTTCTGGCGTTTCTCGTGCTGATCCTCGGCGTCGTCTCCGCACTCGTTTTCGGGAAGCGCATGACGCTCGAACCCCTCTCAAGTTTCCGGGACGACGTAGAGGCAGTGGTCAAAGGCGACGCGGATTACCTGCCCCCGCAGCAGGGTTTCGCCGAGCTCTCCGAGCTGGCGAGGAGCGTGAACCGGCTGATCGCGCGTGCGTTCGCCGTGAGTGCGACGCCGCCCGCGCAACCTGTGCCGGGGCAACCTGTGCCGGCTGTGCCCCTCGCTCGCCACGCGAGACCCGCTGAGACGTCTGCGAAAAGACCCATCACCGCGGCCGTCGAGACGAGCCCCCATCCCGACGCGAGGTTTTGGGTCGACGAAAACTTCATCGTGGTCCGCGCCGACGACGAAGCAGCCGCTCTCCTGGGCGCGACAGCGGCGGAGATGGAGGGTAAACACCTCATCGAAGCGGTCCCGGATCAGAAGCTTCTGGAAGTCATCCTCGACGCGGTAAACGCGCTCGAGGAGCTCCCAGCGGCGGAAACGACCGCGGAGCTCCCCGGGGGCTCGACGCTCCAGGTAACCACTTCTCGGGATCGAGATCGCGGCAGCACCGTTGTGGGCCTGCGCCGGCTATGATAAATTAGATCTTTAGAGAGCCCACGCCTCCCTCCCTAGTGACTCGATTTTGGGCATTGAGCCACTGAGCCACTTGGCCGCTTAGCCGCTTAGCCGATGATAAGAGACGAAACCCACCCGACGTTGCGGTCTCTAGATATGCCGCGACTCGTCGTCGAGCTTCCCGATGGAAAAGAAATCCAGCATCACCTGAGCGGCAAAGAGATTACCATCGGCCGCGACCCCAAAAACGGGATCGTGATTGCCGACGACTTCATGAGCAAATTCCACGCGAAGCTCATAATCTCCAAGACGAGCTTTGTCCTCGTCGACCTCGCGAGCGCCAACAAGACCTACGTCAACGATCAGCCCATCTCCGAGGCGCCCGTACGCTACGGAGATACGATTCGTTTCGGCGCCGTGAAATGCCGTCTCGAAGCGCCCGAGAGCCACGGGAGGAAAGCGCCGCCGGTGGTGACGCCAACGCCGCGGACGCCTCCCGTGCCCCCCGTTAAAGCGCCGCAGAACGTGGCAAGCCCCAAGCCATCGCCCCCGGTACCCGCTCCAAGGCCGAGCCCGCGCGCCGCCGCCAAGCCATCGCCCGCGACCCCTGGCTCCGCGCCGCCCCCGATCGAAGCCGACCCCATGAAGCGGCTTCTGAGAATCGGCGGACTCCTCATCCTTGTCTCGCTCGCGCTCGCGATCATGCTGAGGGTACTGCTGGTGCCGTCTCAAGCGCCTCCCGAATCGGGGGCGGAAGCGGGCGGAGGCACGGAGACTGCGGTGCCGCCTGCGGACACGCCGCCTTCGACGGCGACGACCCCGGCGACCCCAGTAACGGGGATGCCCGCTCCCGTCACGCCCACCGCGGCGGCGCCGGACGAGAACGCGGAGTACTACTTCGACGAAGGGCTCGCCCATCTGGACACCGGGCGGCTGCGCAAGGCGCGCGAGAGCTTCGACAGAGCGCTCGAACTCGATCCCGACCACTCGCGGGCGCGCACCCGGCTCAGCCTCCTCGAAGAAGAGATCGAGAAGAAAATGGGGCGCCACTTCGATAACGCGCGTCAAGCGTTTCAGTTCCTCCGATACGAGGAGGCGATTGCCGAGTGGGAGATGTTTTTGCTGCTCGCAGACGAGAGGGACACGCGCTACGGCGAGGCTCAGCAGGGCATCCAGCAGGCGCAAGCGAAGCTGCGGTAAGCCATGTCGAAAATCATCGTCGAGCGCGCCGGCAAGAAAGAGCAGGAGGTCGCGCTCTCCGACAAAACGCTCAGCGTCGGTCGCGAGTCGGGAAACGATTTGGTGTTGCTCGGTCCCTCCGTTTCGAGGCGCCATGCGCGCATCGAGCCTTCGGCCGGGGGCTATCGGATCGTCGACCTCGGAAGCGGCAACGGTATCCTCAAAGACGGCGAGCGTGTCCCGGAGCTCGACATCAATCCGGGAACTGTCGTGACCCTCGGCGAGTACACGCTGAGGTTCGAGCTCGACGCTCCGAGCGTCGGCGCGGCGGAAGCTCAGGCCAAGCCCGTTCTCCTCATTCTCATAGGCGGTGGCGAGCGTATCGCTTACCCCGTGGTGGACGGTGAAACCCTGGTAGGCCGCTCGTCGGCAGCGGCCATCCGCGTGTCCGAGCCGCTCGTTTCGAGCTCGCACTTCAAAATCGTCAAACGGGGAAGCGTGTTCGCGCTCGTCGATCTCGGGAGCGAGAACGGCACCTACGTGAACGGCGTGCGCGTCAAGGAAAAAGAGCTCGAGCAAGGGACTCAAATACGAGTCGGCCCGCTCACGTTCTTTTTCGCCGCGGACGGCGTCGAGCCCGAGCCAGGGTCGATCGAGCTCATCCAGCCGGTCCAATCGCCACAGCGCCAGCCGGCGCCTGCCGCGGCGGACGGCGCGGCGCCGGATATCCCTCCCAGCAAGCCCGCGAAAGCGACGAGGGGTCTCGCCGCGCTCCCGCGCGTCGCCCTCATCGGCGGTGGCTTCTTCGTGTTGGTGGTGTTACTCATCACCTTGATCCTGCTCCGCTCGCCAGAAGACGACGCCGAGCGCGAGTTCCAGGAAGTCTTTCAGGCGAACCTGTCGGCGAAAGAGCGCGAGCGCATCGAGGAGTATCAGACTCGCGCAGAGGATTACGCGCAACGCGGCAACTTGGGCCTCGCGCTCGAGCAATACCGCAAGATCCTCGTTCTCGACCAGACGCATCAAGAGGCGCTCGCGGAATCGGCGCAACTCGAAGAGCGTCTCGAGCAGCAGGCCGAAACCGATGCCGTCCAGGCGCGGGAGGATCGCGAGCGCATGGCGCAGGTGGCGTCGCTGACCGAACAATCCGACGCGCTCGTCGCCAACCACGAGTTCGACGAGGCGCTGGCGCTTCTCGAGGAGGCGCTGGCGCTCTCGCCCGACAGCGACGTCTTGGCGAGCAAGCGGGTCGATATGTATGTGAGCCAAGGTGATTACGAGCGGCGGCGCAACACGACGCGCGCACGTCAGGCGTACCAGAAAGCGCTCGAGCTCGACCCGGACAACGCGGACGCCCGACGGGGTGTCGGCCGCATCGACCAGAGCCGGCGCTCGGCGCGGCAAGACAAGAAGCGCGTGGGCGAGCTGACCGAGACCGGGCTCGCAGAGCTGCGGCGAGAGGAGTATCGCGACGCGTACCGGAGCTTTTCCGAGGTGTTGAAGCTCGAGCCACAAAACGCGCGCGCCAAGGAGTTCCGCGACCAGGCGCAGACGCTCCTGGAGCAGCAGGTGCAGCCCATTTATGAAGAAGGGGTGCGGCTCTATAACGCCGACGAGCTGTCGGCGGCGATGGAGCAGTTCCAGCGGGTGCTCGACCTCCACCCCGATCACGCGGACACACGGTCGTTCGTCGCGCGCGCCATCGAGCGGGTGCGCTCCAAAGCGGTCGAGCTCTACAAGCGCGCCTACATCTACGAGGGCCTGGGACGGTCCCGTGAAGCTCTCGCGCTCTACCAGGAATCGCTGTCGCTTCTACTCGATCCGAACGAGGAGTATCACCAGAAGGCGTCCGAGCGGATCGCGGAGCTGAACCGCAAGCTCCAATAGCCGCTTCGGGCGATCGCCGTCATGAATCACCCCGATTTCGAGCAGGCCATCACCCACCGGCTCGTCCAATACGGCTACGTGCAGGAGCCGCTCGTGGAGCGGGCACGCGCGTTCCAGAACACGCGCGCGATGACGCTGATGCGGGCGCTGATCGAGCTGAAGCTGGTTGCGCCCGACGCGCTCGAAAGAGTGGTCGAAGAAGTGACCGGCGCTTCTATGGTCGACCCCTCGCTTCTCACCGTCTATCAGGAGTACATCGAGACCGTGAGCAAGCTCATCCCGAAAGAGTTCGTGACCGGTGCGATGGTGTTCCCGGTGCAGTCGGAGCTCAACACCATTAAGGTGTGCATGCTGAACCCGACGGATCCGCTCTTCATGTCGGCGCTCGAAGGCCTGTCCGGCTGTCACATCCAAGCGGTCACTGGGCACGAGCAGCACCTCACCGCGGCGATCTCCGAGCACTACGGCGTCGCGATGAACGACCTGCCTCCCGCCGCCGTCGACGGCGAGAAGGCCCGGGCTCTAGCGGATGGGCTCGTCCGCGAGCGAGTAAAGACGCCGATGGAGGCGTTCATCGAGCCCGCGGCCGCGCTTGCGAACCGGAACCGTGACAAGCTCGCTGTCGATCCGGCGACGCTCGAAGCGGTTGTCCGCGACCCCGACGTCATCCGCTTCCTCCATCAAGTCCTCGCCCGGCTCGTGTACGCTGGTGCGAGCGACATCCACTTCGAGCCCCTCGAGTCCGGCTTCCGGGTGCGCTCGCGGATCGACGGTTCGATGCGCGTCGCGTGGACGCTACCACAGGCGCTCGCGATCGCGAGCGTCGCCCGCCTGAAGGTGATGGCCGGAGCCGATATGAAGCCGAGCCGCGAGCCCATCGACGCCCGCATCAGCTACGATCTCATTTGGGGCAAAGACGTCGACTTCCGCTTCTCCAGCCTTCCGTCGCTCCACGGCGAAAAGATCGTGCTCCGCGCACTCGACCGCTCTCGCAAGCGCCAAAGCTTGAGCGAGATCGGATTCGACACCGAGACGCTCGAGCGGGTGCGCCACGCTGCGGAATCGCCGAACGGCCTCATCCTCGTGACCGGTCCGACCGGCAGCGGCAAAACGTCGACGCTCTACGCGCTCGTTGATCACTTGAACCGGGAAGACGTGAACATCGTTTCCGCTGAGGATCCGGTCGAGTCCAAGATCGCGGGCGTCACCCAAGTGCACTGCGGCGAGGAGGCCGGCTTCAATTTCGCGGATGCGCTGAGAAGCTTCCTCCGGCAGGACCCGGACGTCATTCTCGTCGGGGAGATCCGCGACCAGGAAACGGCGGACATCTCTTTGAAGGCGGCGCTCACCGGACACTTGGTGATGTCGACGCTCCACACCAACGACGCCGCGAGCACCATCCTCAGACTCTTGAACATGGACCTCGACCCGTTCATGGTTGGATCGGCCGTCAGCCTCGTGCTGGCCCAGAGACTGGTGCGACGCCTGTGCGAGAGGTGCAAGACGAAGCGGAGCTCGGGCGTGCCCGCGGGCGCTCTTTCCGCGCGCGAGGCCGCTATACTCGAGGGAGCGGCGATTTACGATTCCAAAGGGTGTGCCGAGTGTTCCCACACAGGGTATCGCGGTCGCCGGGGGGTTTTCGAGGCGCTCCTGGTGACCGACGAGCTCGAGGAGCTCATTGCTTCCAAGGCATCGGTGGTGGACATCCGTGAGCTGGCGCTGAAGCAAGGGATGATAACGCTTCGCGAGAGCGGACTTCGCATCGTCGCGTCCGGCGACACGAGTATCGACGAGGTCTTGGCCACGACGGTTGGGGAAATTCCGGCATCATGATGCTGCGGCTGACACTGTTGACGCTTCTAGCGCTCGGCGCCGTTGACGACGAGCTCGTCCACCGGGGGCCCGGCTTTTCGATTCGCTACCCCGAAAAGCACAGCAAACTCCAGCCTCCGAGCGCCGCCGTGCCGTTCCAGCTCGAGTACCGGAAGAATAGCCTCCTGCGGCTCGAGACCGAGCGGCTAACGCAGCCCATCGACTTGAGTGACGAGAGCTTCGCCGAGATTTTCCGAGAGATACAGCTCGAGCGGCTGCGCGAGAGGGTAGGCACACCGCTCGAAGGCGAGCAGATCAGCCTGTTCTCGTGGGGTGTGGGGATCGAGTTCCATTACTATTTGCCGGCGCGAAGCGGCAAGAAGAACCGCCGCGATCTGGTGACCGAAGTGGTGACGACGTTCGACGATAAGCTGTACCGCTTCACGTATTGGATTCCGGAGCGGGATCTGAAACGGGTGGCCGCACCTTTCGCACAGATCATCGAGAGCTTCAACCCCGAGCGAGTCATCGCCGCGGTGGCACCGGACGAGACCACTGCCACCGGCGGCTACTCGGCCTCACAGTCCGAAGCGAACGCGGAGGCCTATCGCCGCGAGATCCAGAAGCAAGGGGAGAACAAGAGCGCGCGCGCCGAGCTGCACGCGGAACTCGCAGAGACGCTGGGGTGGAAGGCGTTTCTGACCAAGTCGCCTTCACCGGCCGAGCTCGAGGAGATGCAGCTCTCTGCCGAGGTGGCGCTCCGCGAAACACCTAGCGATGTCGACGCGCATCAGGCGCGGGCGTGGGCCGCTTATCACGAGAACCGCATGGTGGAGATGGAGGAGGAGATCAAGAAGGCGATCGCGATCGAGCCCGACAATGCGGAGAACCATCTTCTCTATGCGCTCTGGTACGGATTCAACCCCGAGCGATCGGAAGCGATGGCCCGGCAGGCGCTCGACATCGATCCCGGCTATGCCGCGGCTTATTACGTCAAAGCCGAAGCCGATCGTCGGAGCGGGGATCTCATGGAAGCGCGGCTCGCACTCGAAGAAGCCGTCAAGCTCGATCCGGGATTCACCGAGGCACGTCTGCAGCTCGCCGAAGTTCTTAGGGAAAGTGGCGACGCACAGGCGGCACTTGACGCCTACCGCGCGGCCGCAGCGGCAGCGCCCAACGACCCGAACGTCCGTTTCAAATTCGCGCTCGCGCTCCGCCGATCGGGACGCATCGACCAGGCCATCACCGAGTACGAGGCGCTCTTGCGCCTCGAACCCTCTCTTGCCGAGGTGCACTACAACCTCGCCGTCCTGTTTCTACAGGAACGACAGGCCGCCGATCTCGCGCGCGAGCACTTCCGCCGCTTCGTCGAGCTCGACCCGGAGAGCGAGCGGACGCCCCACGTTCGGGAGTGGCTCGCCAACTGAGCCTACTTGATCAACAAGATCCTCTGGTTGACCGGGTAGGACCGGACTTGCTTCCGCGAGGGAGCCCCACCCCCTGAGAGTCCGGAACACGCCGTTCGTCGAGCTTCGATCAGGCGAGGATCACGTGATCCAAGAAATCCACAGGTTTTCCATAGGCTTTGTTACCGGACGTAACAGGGGCAGGGTCCTAAGGGTCCGGCAAAATCGGCGCTAGCAGGGTCGCAGCCATACGTCCGTTGCTTTTCTTCTCAATGTCAGGCGCCTGACTAAAATGGCCGAAAATCGTTTCCTTTCGAAACACCTGCTGGCCGTCCCTCGGAACGCCGTTGACATTTCAGTCCGCAAGCGAATACTTTCCTGTTCTGAGGTCGACTATGTCCCTCACTTCTGGCACGAAGCTGAGTTCTTACGAAATCCTCGATCCCATTGGCGCTGGTGGGATGGGAGAGGTCTACCGCGCCAGGGACACGAAGCTCGGTCGTGAAGTCGCCGTCAAAGTCCTGCCTGAAGCCTTCGCTCAGAACGAAGAACGCCTAGCCCGATTCGAGCGTGAAGCCCGGCTCCTCGCATCCTTGAATCATCCCAACATCGCTACTCTCTACGGCTTCGAACAATCCAACGGAGTCCAGTTCCTGGTCATGGAGCTCGCCGACGGCGAAACTCTCGCAGAGCGACTCCGGCGCGGCCCTATCCCAATCGAGGACGCCTTTCCCATCTTCAAACAGATCGCGGAAGCATTGGAGGCGGCTCACGAAAAGGGAATCATCCACCGCGACCTGAAACCAGCCAACATCAAGGTGAGCTCAGAAGACAAAGTGAAGGTCCTCGACTTCGGCCTTGCCAAGGCGATGAGTGAAGACCCCGTGAAGAGTGAGCTGTCCGAGTCACCGACCATCACGAGAGATGCGACAGCGACCGGCGTCATCCTCGGCACTGCCGCTTACATGAGCCCCGAGCAAGCCCGTGGAAAAACCGTAGACAAGCGGACAGACATCTGGGCTTTTGGTTGCTGTCTCTATGAAGCGCTCACGGGTCGCATGGTCTTCCAGGGAGACACCCTCTCCGACACCATTGCCGGGATCTTAGAACGCGATCCGGATTGGAAGGCGCTGCCCGAATCCACGACACCAGGCGTACGTGTTGTGCTGCGCCGATGTCTACAGAAGGACGCCAATCGGCGACTTCATGACATCGCCGACGCCCGGATCGAGATGGAAGAGGCTCTGACGGAGCCCTCCACGAGGCCGAGCGACGCAACCGAGGAGCGCGTCTACCTTCGCGGCGGTGGCGGACGATACCATGGATAGCGGTCGCCCTCGTCGCTACGGCAGTGGCTATCTGGAGTTGGATGCGGGCCAACCCGCCGTCCATGGTCCCCCTGACGCGACTTTCCCTGTCGACTCCACCCCTCGCTGGATCCGGCCGCATGTTGGACATCTCGCCGGACGGTACCCGCCTCGCCTTCATCGCTGAGGAGAACGGCGTCAGGAGACTTTATCTTCGTTCGATGGATCAGCTCGACGCAAGATCGGTTGAAGGCACGGAGGGCGCTCGAGGCGGCCCCTTCTTCTCTCCGGATGGCGAGTGGGTCGGCTTTCACGTTCCCGTCGCCGAAAGAGCAAACAGGGCCGGGGTGCTAAAGAAGGTTCCCGTGTCAGGAGGAACGGTGCACACGTTGTGCGAGTGCGACAACCCGAGTTTTTTCGGGCGCTTGTGGGGGCGCGACCAGCGGATCTACTTCGATACCTGGGGCGGCGTCTCGTGGATTCCTGCGACGGGGGGCGAGCCGCAGGTTGTCACGGTCGCTCAAGAGGGGGAAAGGCGTGGCTGGGCCGACCTTCTTCCCGATGGAAACTCACTGTTGATTACCGTGAAACCTCGAAACACGGAGTGGACGGACCGGTCTGATATTGGCATCGTCTCCTTGGAGTCCGGCGATTATCGACCCCTGTTGGAAGGGGCCGGCCATTTCGCGCGCTACGTCCCTACGGGTCACTTGGTCTATGCACGGGAGGGAGGGCTGCGAGCCGTTCCCTTCGATCTTGGACGGCTCGAGGTAACCGGTTCGCCAGTTTCTGTTCTGGAGGGCATCGTTACTAACACGGTCGCCGGTGCGGCGATGTTTGCGTTTTCTGAGAACGGAACTCTCGCCTATATTCCCGGCCATCGACTCTTCCCGCCTCCAATGAGGCTCGTCTGGGTGGATCGTGATGGAGAGGTTGAGCCCATCCGTGAGGTTAGGGCTGTCTATAATCCGACCCTTTCGCCGGATGGCCGGCGGATAGCCTTAGTGAATTTTCAGGAAGCGAATAGTGACGTCTGGATTTATGACATCGCTCGCGGCACACTGAGCCGATTGACGACCTCTCCCGGCGATGAAGAGCACCCAGTCTGGTCGCCGGACGGCCGATACTTGGCGTTTTACTCGAACCGCGACCCAGAGAAACCAGCCAACCTGTACAGGAAACGCACCGACGGGAGTGGTCCCGCTGAGCGCCTCACCGAGAGCGACGAGCGACAGATCCCCCGCGCATGGTCGCCGGACGGTCGGGTCCTCGCTTTTAACATCAGAAAAGACTTGAGAAGTAGCATTTGGATGCTTCAAATGGAGAGTGAACGAAAACCGGAGTTGTTTCTAGAAACACCAACACACGTTAACTCGTGGCCCGTCGATTTCTCGCCCGACGGCCGCTGGTTGGCGTACGTATCCAAGGAGACGGGGCGGCTCGAAGTCTACGCCGTTGCCTATCCGGACCCGGGGCCACGGTACCGGATCTCGACGGATGGCGGCTGGGATCCGCGCTGGGCCGCCGACGGGAGCGAAATCTTCTATATCTCGGAGAACAAACTGATGGCCGTTCCCGTGAGCTGGAACCCTGAGCTCACAGTTGGGAAGCCTCAGATGCTTTTCCAGGACCAGTTTTATTCCTACGGAGGCAATGTTCCGAGTTACGACGTCACCCCCGACGGCCAACGGTTCGTGATGTTACAGGATGTCGGCGTGCCGGCATTCACCCAAATCAATGTCGTCCTCAACTGGTTCGAGGAGCTGAAACGCCTGGTTCCCACCAACTGAGCCTACTTGATCACCAAAATCCGCTGGTTGACCGGGTAGAACCACTCCACACCGCGCTCGGTCACGATGGCGTCATCCTCCAAAGGAATGCGCACTTTCTTCCCACCCCACTCCGGTGCCGCAGTGTAGGCGAAGAGCTCGATGGAGAACATGTTGCTCGGCTTGATCTCGAACTCGAGCCGCTTCGGATTGAACCACGCGATAGAAGGACCGATACCGTGCCCTAGATTTCCCACCGAATGACAACCGATGATGACCTCGGTCTTCTCGGTATCGGTGGGCTTGTTGAATTCTTTCATCATCGCGAAACCGGCTTCTTCGACCTTCTTACCAAGCAGCTCGAGTGTCTCGGCCGCGGTGCGACCGGGCTTGATGGTCTGCCGGATGATGTCCCTGACCTTGAGCCCCTGATCGAAGGCGTTCTGGATGCCGGCCGGTGGGGCGGTCTCCCCTTCCTTGAGGACGTACGCAATGCGCTTCATGTCGGTGAAGAGATTCAAATACCCGACACCCCAATCGATCATGAGTAAGTCGCCTCTCTGGATGATGCGATCGGTCGAAACGGCCGCGATCCCGTCCGGCCCGGTGACATAGACGGATGGCATGTCGAAAGAGGACAGGAGCGCGCGGTCTAACAATTGGTCCTGCATCCACCAGGCGACATCTTCGAGGGTGGTGACCCCGGGAGTGATCACTTTGTTAGAGAACGCCGTCTCCGCGATATTCCGCGACATTTCCCCGGCCTCGCCGAAGGCGACCACCTCCGACGCGACCCGGCGGGAGCGGAAATCCGAGACCAGCTTCTCCGCGGATACCAGCCGAGAGGCGTAGGGCTCTCCGAGCGTCTCGACCAAGTACTGATAGCTAGTGTGCGACAGCCCGTCCGCCCCACCGATCGACTCCGACATGTTGACGCCGATGCGAGCGGGATCCCGTTCACTCACGAACGCCGCGAGATCGACCTTGCCCCCGAACTCGCGCCCGGTGAGGTCGTAGACACCACACTGCTCCAACATGTAGCCGCCGACTCCGAGAGCCGCCCGCTCGATGCGATCGCCGCCTCGATCGGTGAAGATGTAATAGCCTCGGTCGCTGGTGTATCCGCGTCCAAGATCCTCGTAGAGCGGGCTTTGGTGCCCCTCCTTCATCATCGTGATCCACATGTCGATCTTGTTCTCGCGCAGCGCTTCCGGAAGGATGCGATCGAACTTCTCTTGCCGAATTTGGCACATCCGCTCCCACCGCCGCCGTGCCTCTTGCGCCCCGGACGGCCACGCGAACAGAATCACAAGCCCCAGCAGCATGCTCATTTTCAGCATTCGTCCACGCGTCATTTACCTTCTCCGCTGTCCTGGAAAATCTCCGCCATGTCCCATTTTTTGATGACCTCTTCGATCTGCTGTGCCATGCTTTGATTCACCTTCTGGTAGTAAATCTTAGCCTTTTCCGCGTCGAAATCCGGATACCCCTGGCCGGGCTCGTAGAGTCCAATAGAAGACGGAAACGGATACGCGCTCCAGGACCCGGCGGGCGGATTAGCCGTTGCCATCTCCGCCGAGTAACGTTCCGGATGCACATGCTCGGGGACGACGGCTTGAATATAGGCCGTCTCGTTGAGCCCGGCGTGCCCTCCATTCTCCTCGTAAACCTCAAAGACCACCTCGCTGGTCATGGACCACCAGTTCGTCACCAAAGTGCGTACTCGCTCCCGCCGACCGACCGCCTCGGCGGCCCGCCTCAATATCGCCGTCTGAGGTCCGCCGTGCCCGTTCAAGATGATTAGGTTATTGAACCCGTTCTTGGCAAGCCCAGCGAGGAGATCGACGATGAAGGATTCATAAGCGCTTTCGCTAATGGAGAAGGTTCCGGGAAAACCATCCAGCCGGCCGGTGACTCCATAGTTGAGGGGCGGTGCGATGAGTGCCTCGAGCTGGTCGGCGAGCGCTGCGGCCATCGCTTTCGGTGCCAGATTGTCCGAGCCATTGGGCAGCACGCCATGAGCCTCAAGAGTGCCGGTTGGGATCAGCACCGTTTCGATGTGCTCCGGGACTAACTCGGCAAACTCCTGCCACCCTAGGAGATTCATCTCCCGCGTAGACGGGGAGGTTTGAGGCTGAGCTGTTCCCGATACAAACAGCGTGAATGCTATGGTCGTCATTGTCATTGGCAGATATCGATCCATGTTCTATGGCTCCTGTTCGAAGAGAGGCATCAACTTATCCTCAGGTGACGGTGGAATCAACCGGTCCTCCCATTGCGCCGTGGATCGCTCTGCCATAGGATGACGAGTCTCCTCCGCCCTCGACGGATTTTCTTTCGAGTGTCCACCCGGGGATGTGGCGTGCCTGCTGGGACCGAACGGGGCAGGTAAAACGACCGCGCTCTCGACCGCTGCCGGCCTTCTTGCTGCTGACGACGGAACCGTTCAGTTCGCAGGCCAGCCGGTTGCCCCCAATGCCCCACCGCGCCTGATGGGCTACCTTCCACAGCAAAGTAGCTTTCCCCCCGTTCTCACCGCCCGAGAGGTCGTGGACTTCTCTTTCTCGGCCCGGCGTACACCCGCCTCGTCTCGCCAAGAGATCTTGTCTCTGACCGGAGTGGAACGTGTACTGGACGAGACCGTCGGTACGCTGTCCAGCGGTTGGATTCGACGCCTGGGCCTAGCGGTCGCTCTGGCGCCTCCCTCCGGGCTGCTGTTGTTGGACGAGCCATTCGTGGGGCTAGATCTCGACATCCTCGACTCGATCGTTGCTCATTTGAAAAACCCCCGAGCCCGGGACGCGACGATGCGTAACGTGCTCCTCGTTGCCCGACGAGAATGGAAGCTATTGCACCGCAGTCGTTCGGCCCAGGCCGCGGCCGTCTTGGTGCTGGCCATCGCGTGGCTACCTCCTTTGCTAGTCTCCATACGAGTTGCGAGACTCGGATTGGCCCCGTTCGCCGATGTCACGCCTCTTACGCTCGCCATCGCCGGTGTCATCCTGCCGCTCTTAACACTCCTGGCCGGTGCCGATTTGCTGGCGGGAGAGTTGGAAGAGGGATTCTTGGTACCCGTCGTCTCTCTTCCAATCAGTCGCCGGGCCTGCTATATCGGCAAGTTCCTGGGGAGGGCCTGTGTCATGGGCGCGTTCTATGTCCTGGCGTTTGGCTCAGCGGGGGCCGCCATCGGAATTCTACACGGGCCGGACGGGTGGCAGGATTACGTGGTGGTCGCGGCGGGGGGATTCTTACTCAGCCTATCCTGCGCAGGCATCGGTGCCGCGCTGGCTTCGATTAGCCGCAGTAGGGTCCGCGCGTACGCGACAAGTCTTGGCTTCTGGGTACTCCTCGTCTTTGCTCTCGATGCTGGCCTGCTGGCGGCGACCATCGGGCTCGCTCCTCCCCCACCCGACAATGTCGGACATCACGGCCACGACGAGTTGGTCGCACCCCGGCGGTTCGAAGGATGCGACGTCCGATAACAGCGAAGAGAGCCGCGCCGGCACGAGTGTCGTCACCTCACTCATGATGCTCAATCCGGTGGATCTATTTCGCCTCAGCGCACTGACCATCGCTCCCGATCTCAGTGCGCGGTGGATGTTGTTCGCGGAGCGAGCCACGCCACCCTGGCCCCTCATCCTAGTTGGATGGATCCTATCGATCACCGTGCCGGCGGCGCTCGGTATGTACCTTTTCGAGAGGCTGCCTTTAGCATGAAGTTAATCTCGCCGCACTAACGAGGGTCCTTCCGGTAGGAGAATTCCACCCTCTCGTGAACGTGACCTCCCTGGATGATGAGCTCAATGTGACGCAAGTGGCGAATGTCTTGGAGCGGATCCTCACTCAATACGAGTAGGTCGGCGAGCTTCCCCGGCTCGATGGTCCCCAGGCGATCGTCCGCTCCAATCACCTCCGCCCCGTTTCGCGTCGCAGCGACGAGCGCTTCCATGGGAGTGAGACCGCACTCGACCAGCAACTCTATCTCTCTGGGCGTCTGATACCCCTGAAAGTTGTAACCCACCCGCCCGCCCGCATCCGTGCCCACCGCCAACTTTATTCCTGCTCGGTGCATCGTCGCCACGTTGGCCTTCAAGACCGGAAGCTTCCTGTCTACCCACGCGTAGGCATCGTTTCGTTCCGGTGCGGTTTTCGGAAAGTTGCCGTGGGCTAGAAAAAGACGTCGTTCCTCCAAGATGTACTTCCGCTCTCGCATCTTATCCAAAAGGAAGGAAGGGACACTCGACCTCAGTATTGGATCCTCGAACCAGGATTCGCTCCCTTCGAATCGGTTGAACGACTCGAAGAGACTCAGGGTTGGACCGACGTAGGTGCCGCTTTGCAGGATCTCACTAATAAGGCGGTCGCCGTCCGTGATCGCTTCTTCCAGACCGTGAACAATCGCCCGAGGCTTCATCTCGATGGCCCGCCAGTATTCCCTCAGGTTGACCGCATGGACGTACACCGGCAGATCGGCACGCCGCGCTTCCTCCACCACCGCACCCACCATCTCCTCGAACTTTTCCCGATGAACCCCGGAGCGCAGAACGTCATCCTCGACCATGACCTTGAACCCGTTCACCCCATCCGATACGTAACGCCGGGCTCGGGCGTGAGCCTCTGCCGGGTCCGTCAGAACACTATCCCCTTCCGGCCCCCATCCTTGCGTGGGCGTGAAAGCCATGCCCACGGCATAGATGCGAGGTGACAAGAGTCGTCCCGCGCCTTGAGCGGAGCGCCTCGCCAAAATCTCACCGGACTCTCCCGACACGTACGACGACAGATCCAGCACCGTTGTTACCCCGTTGTACAGGAAGGCCCGTGGCGTATGTTCCACGATCTGCACACGCTCCCGTTCCGTTATCTGGTAGACGACTGGGGCGTCCAGATGAACGTGGGTGTCGATCAGCCCGGGCACGATAAACTTCCCCGTGGCATCGATGGTCTGGAAAGAACCGCGGGGCTTCAGATCTTCGTCGATTTCCACGATCTTGCCCCCGCGGACAAAGATGTCGACGCCTGGCTTCGGAGGGGCACCGGTACCGTCAATGAGCGTCCCGTTCTCGATCAAGAGTTGAGAGGTCGTGGGACGCGATTCACACCCCACGCCCGCGTGGATGGCGAGAACGAGACAGATGAGGGAAAATGCCTTGCCCATTGCGCTCTAATCGAGCTCAAACTAGCATACTCGGCTAAGACTAGGTATTCGTGGAGGTCCGCATGTCGATCAACCGTAGATCTTTCTTGAAGCGTCTGGCGGCCGCTGGAGTGGTCGCTGCACCCATTGGGCCCATTGGAGGAAGTCCCTTGGCACCCGCCGCCGCCAACCCAACGCAAACGAGCGTCGAGGCCGTGGTGGCTGACAGCGTAGTCATTGACGCCCTTTCGTATCTTCATCGAAACCCCGATCTACCCGGTGCAGATCATTCGACGCTCGATCTTGCTATGCTCGCGGACTCCGGCGTTACAGTAGTGAGTCCAACGGCTGATACGAGAGACAGGGACGCCGACCAAGCATTCCACGGCGCGGTCAGAAGACTCGCAGAGTTGTCGAGCACGGTCGCTCGCTATCGAGACCGAGTCATTCTTGTACGCGAAGGCTCTGACATCGAGATGGCGAAGACGCAGGGCAAACTAGGTGTGCTCGCAAATTTCCAGGGTTCCACCGCGATCGGTACGGATCTCAACAATCTTCGAATCTTTTACAATTTGGGACTCCGGCAGATCCAACTCACCTACAATTGGCGAAATCTGGTTGGCAATGGTTGTCTCGAACGGGTAGACGGCGGCCTCACTCGCTACGGGCTCGAGCTCGTAGAAAAGATGAATGAAATGGGAATCGTAGTGGATGTGGCTCACAGTGGATACCGAACCACGCTCGATGCCATCGAGGCTTCCACCAAACCGATCCTTTTCTCGCACTCGAACTGCAAGACCCTCTACGATCATCCACGCAACAAGAGCGACGAACAGATCAAAGCACTAGCGCAAAAGGGTGGCGTGATGGGCATGACCCTTCTTACCTGGTTCGTGAGTGAGAAACCACGAGCCGGGCTGGATGACCTACTCGATCACTTCGAGCACGTCATACAACTCGTGGGCCCAGATCATGTAGGGTTTGGATCCGATATGGGACTACCCGGTTGGTTAGTTACCGAGCCCGACCAGATCTGGGAAGCGGTAAAGAAAGGCTATAGTGCCCGAGACTGGCAGCTCGTGAGACCCAAGTACCCCCCGTTCGTGGAGGGAATAAACGACGCTCACCGATACGTCACTATCGCCAAAGGCCTGAAGAAACGAGGTTATTCCATACCCGACATCAAGAAAGTGTTGGGGTTGAACCTACTTCGAGTGTACGGAGAGGTTCTCCGTTAGGCCACCGCCCTCACTTCCTGGTTAGGGCAGGGACGTGAGCACCCCGAGACTCGTCACACCCCACTTCCAACCCACCGTCCTCTGACGAAACTCGATGGCGTTGGGGCCCGCCACGTGCAAGGTTGGCGGCAACGTGAAGAGGTCGCCTGCGTTCAAGCCGTTATTCGAACCCTTAGCGAGAAACCCGATCTGGGTACCGTTCAACCAAACGGAGATCTCGTCCGCATAGTCGATGTCGTAGCCCGTCACCTGAAGGTGATAGGTACTCGTCCCATCGCCGGTGAATATCGCGGCCAGAACCGTTTTGTGCTCACTCGAGCCGTATTTGTAGCCGTAGGCATTCAGGTCGACAGAATCCAACGCGAGTGTCAACACCGGCGGGGTCCCCGGCGGGGCAACGCTGAGCACCCCGAGACCGGTCACGCCCCACTTCCAACCCACCGTCCTCTGACGAAACTCGATGGTGTTCTGACCCAGGACGGTTACGTGAGGCAGCAGCGTGAACCCATCGCCTGCGTTCAGAGCGTTGTTCGGGCCTTTGCTGAGAAAGCCGATCTGGGTGCCGTTTAGGTGGACCGAGATCTCGTCGCCATAGTCCATGTCGAAGCCGGTGGCCTGCAGGTAGTAGATGCTCGTTCCGTTGCCGGTGAATGTCGCAGCAAGAAGCGTCTCGTGCTCACTGGTGCCGTAGTTGTGTCCGTACATGCCGGTGTCGGGCGGGTCGTCCACGGCAAGCGCGATCACCGGTGCCGTTCCGGCCGGGGGCGCACTGAGGACACCGAGTTGCGTCACCCCCCACGTCCAACCGGGTACGCTCTGGCGAAACTCGATCGTGTTCTCACCGGTGACGACAAGAGGTGGAGCCAAGGCGAACACATCGCCCGCGTTCAATCCGTTGTCCGGACCCTCGACGAGGACACCGATTTGAGTGCCGTTCAAATGCACAGAGATCTCCGCAGCATGATCGCTGTCGTAGCCGGTGACCTGAAGGTAATACGTGTTCGCCCCATCGCCCGTGAATGTGGCAGTCAGACTGGTCTCGTGCTCGTTGGTGCCGTAGTTATGCCCGTACTCGCCAGGGTCGACATCGTCTACGGTGAGCGCGATGACCGGCGCTGAGCCGATCGGAGGTGCGCTCAGTACGGCGAGATTCGTCACGCCCCACGTCCAACCCACGGTTCGCTGGCGGAACTCGATGGTATTCAGACCGGCACCTGCCAAGGCCGGCGGCAAGGTGAACAGGTCTCCTCCGTTGAGATCGTTGTTCGGCCCCGCGGTGAGAAAACCGATGGGCTGGTCGTTCAAATGGACCGAAGATCTCGTCGCCGTAGTCCATGTCGTAGCCCGTGACCTGGAGGTAGTAGGTGCTGGCTCCATCGGCGGTGAAGGTCGCGGGCAAAACGGTCTCGTGCTCATCGGTGCCGTAGTTGTGCCCGTACGAGCCGGGGTCGACGGAGTCCACGGTGAGTGCGACGACGGGCACTGCCGGAGGCGCGCTCAGTACGCCGATCTCCGTTACACCCCAGGTCCAGCCGGTGACTCTCTCTCTGAACTCGAGCGTGTTTTGGCCGGTCACCACCGAAGGCGACTCCAGGGCGAAGACGTCTCCTTCGTTCAAGTCGTTGTTAGGGCCTTTGGTGAGCTGACCGATCTGGATGCCGTTCAAGTGAATCGAAATCTCGTTACCGTAATCCATGTCCCAGCCGGTGACTTGCAGGTAGTACGTGCTCGTTTCACTGCCGGTGAACGTTGTGACGAGCGCGGTCCGGTGCTGGTCGGTACCGAAGCCGAAACCGTACGAGCCGGGATCGACCTCGTCCACGGTGAGGGCGATGATCGGCGCCACCACGTTGGTCGTCTCCGTCGTGATGTCGTTGCTCACGACCGTATCGATGACGAAGCCCGTCACGCTCGCAGTCGTGGAGAGAGTGTCTTCAAACGTGCTCGCTACGACGACGGTGATAACGACGCTCATTCCGAAGTCGACGTCACCGAGCGGGCAGGTGAGCTCCCCGCCGGATTCCAGGCAACTACCCTGTGCGGGAACCGCGGACTGAAAGCTCGTTCCCGCCGGCAGTGTCTGTGTCATGACGACGTCGGGCGCTAAATCGGGCCCGAAATTGGTCACCGTTACTGTATAGGTGACATTGTCCTTGACGACGACGGGGTCGACGGCGTCTACAATGCTTACCGAGAGATCGGAGGTTGCATCGGCGAGGAGATGCAATAACGCCTTGCGAGCTCCGAAGATACCGACACCGGAGTCCCGATCGAACCCAGGCTCTTCGATGTCCAGAGCGGTCGTGCTGAGCAAATCGCGAAGCGCACTCGGAGTCAGGATCGGGTCCCCCTGAAGCATCAGTGCGGCAAGGGCCGCGGCATGGGGTGCGGCCGCCGAGGTCCCATAGAAGGGAGCGAAACCGGGAGTCGCGGTCGTCACGCCGTCCGCCGCCGCGACGTCGGGTTTGAGCCGTATCTCGCCTCCGGTGGAGAGGAAGTCACCGGGGGTGATCGGCGTTCCGTCCTCCTCGAAGAATATCTGTCGCGGTCCATCGGAGCTGAACCACTCCACCGGATTCGAGGGACCGCCAGTGAACTCACTGCCGAGTGCGTGGGAAACGTCCACCGCGGCCACCGCAAACGCATCCGTCGCCGCTGCGTGTCCCGTAATCTGGCCGTCGGTCCCCAGGGCGAGAACGCCTCGATGCGTGTTCAAATGAAGGTAACGAGCCTCGGCACCCGTCTTACGGACGATGACCAAGTGCGTACCGGTGTCGTCGAAAAACTGTGAATCGATCCACTCGAATGGGTCGTCATTGCCGTTTTGGACGTTGGTGGAGGCGGCCCAAACCGCGCTCCGCGAGGGATCGAGGAGATACAGATCGTAATCGTTGGCCGAGCCGCCGATCGGGTCGGACCACTGCAGCGTAAAAAGAAACGGAGTATCGAAGGCGACCGTGTTGTAGTAGATTCCGCTGCCGAAGTCGTGGACTTCGTTTCCGCTCAGGGGTGGCGTTGCGGGCATCGGCGAGAAATCCCCTTCCCACACTCCCGATGTGCCATCATTGATGTTGCCGGAGTTTCCGGCTGCGGAGAAATAAAACCCGCCGTCCGCGATAACTGAATTGACCGCCTGGGCAACGATACCGTCCTGGAAGGTCGGCTCTTCGGGATAGAAAACGTCATCTACGATGATGTCGCAGCCCGCGGCTCGGAGGGCGAGGATGTTGCTCGCAAACGTCGCCTCACTGCTGAAGGCGGTGGCGAAGTAGAGCTCGGCCCCGGGCGCCAAATCGTGAAGGATCTCGAGCATCGCGGTTCCTTCACTGGTGCCGGGGTTTCCGCTTTGCCCTGGGAGGACTGTCACTGCCGGTAAGTCTCCCGCGGCTTGAAGCAAGGCCAAGTAGTCGACGCTGTCCGAAAGGGCACAAAGACGAACCCCAGTCCCATCAACCCCAAAGGTGACGCGCGCTTCGTCCGCTGCATGCGCCACGTCCCCTTCCGAAGTGTCGATCTTGTTGGTGATGGGTTTGAACGCCGGACGGATGTATTGGATTGCCGGATCGGTGGCCAGCGTCTCGAGACTATTCACCGGCACCCGGGCGCGACACAGACGATAGTTGGGGTGCTGACTTTCGACCGTGCCCCCTAATGCTTCAATCTGGGCCACCAAGTTGCCGGTCAAATCGGCTTTGATATCGACGAGGGTGGTATCGTCGGCATCGGTCTCGACACCCGTGATCAGGCTGGGTACGGACCGTGCGACGGCATGCCCGCGACGGCGTTTCAGCTCGAGTAAGAGTTGAGAGTCGAGCCGCCTCTCGCTGTCGCTGCGGGCCGCCTTCTCCGCCATCAGGGCTCGGATCTGTTCGAGCGCCGACTCTTGGATCTCATCCCGTTGAGCCTCGGTCTCGCTCGGGAGTACCATGACGAGAAAAGTAGCCAAAATGACCGGGCACAAAACCTGCCAAACTCTTCTGAATACAAGGTTTTCGTACGTCGACGAATCGCGGAAGTCACGTTTCTCGGACATTTTCGTCACCTACTCTTGGTTTGGGAAGCAGGAGTCTAGCATAGGAACGCTCGGGAAATCCATTGGCCTGTCGACCATGCTACGCCGACGCGCTAGCCGTCGTCAGTGACGAATGCGACAGATTTCCCCCTACGACCGAACGGGGTGAGATCTCCACACCTCGTTGCATTGACGTACGACCCATCTATGCTCATGAGCTTGACTTCCGAGAGATGGGCCGCTAGAAAGGGTGCGAAACGTCCCGATCCAATTGGAGACCTCTTGAGTAAAACGACTTCATCCGCACCCAAATCGCAGGCCCGTCTGGGCCAGCTCGGCCCGAGGAGGGCCCAGATCCTAGAGAAAGCCGCGCACCTCTTCTGCATCAAGGGTTACGATTCGACGTCAATGAGCGACATCGCCGACGCGGTCGGCATTACCAAGGCGGGGCTCTATTATTTCGTCGAAGGTAAAGAGCACCTGCTCTACCTCATCACCGACTATGGTTTGGATCTGCTGGACGAGACGGTGGTGAAACCTCTAAAGAGCATCGAGGAGCCCCGAGAGCTGCTCCGCGAGTTGATCCGATATCACGTACACATGGTGATCCATCGCCCGCGCGAGGTGACGATCATCTTGCACGAGCGGACGGGACTTACCGGCGAGTACCGCGAAAAAATCCTCAAGCGCAAGAAGGCCTACATCGAGCTAGCCCGCAACATCCTCATTCAGCTCAAGGAGCAGGGGATCGCGCAGGACACCGATCCGACCGCTGCGACCTTCTTTCTACTCGGTTCGATGAACTGGATCTACCAATGGTACAAAGAGGATGGTCGTCTCACCGAGGACGACCTTGTTCGTAACCTCACGCAGCTCTTCTCTAGAGGGTTCTTGACCGAAAGCCTCTGAATCGCAGACCGACTGACTGGCTTCCATCCATTAATCCCTCTCCCTTCCGCCTTCGCTGAAGCTTCGGCGGACCCGCCGAAATTCTTAGAAACTACGCGGACGGAGGCGGGCCGGGTGAGGTCTGGGAAAGGCTCCAGGCACACCACTCCCAGGAGAATGAGTGGCTCTCGCCCAAGGGTTACCGCCGCGGGCTAGCGGTGCCGCGCTTCGACGACTTGCTATGGGCAGTCAGCTCGATGAGCTCGAGCAACTGATCTTGCACATCGGTGTTCCCGATGCCTCTCCAGTTGCTGAGGAGCCCCTCTTCCTCGTCGTTCTCCGCAAGAGGCTTGCGGATACGGCTATCGGGGATAAGGTCGGAGACCGTCACTCCTAGGACCTTGCTGATCTTCCTGAGCCATTCGAGGGAGATGCGCCGCCGCCCTTGCTCGAAGTTGGACAAGGCCGAGGCGGAAAGGCCCGCCGTCCTGGCTAGTTCTTCTTGAAGCAACCCTTTTTCCTGCCGTAGCTCGCGGATTCTGCGTCCCACTTCAAGATGCATCTCTTCCTGCAGATGCTGATCTACTTGTGTCATCTTCTTCCTCTTCTTCGTCTTCTTCTTCATGTCGCTTCAAATGGAGCTCCCATGGAGCCTCTACAAGACTTGAATTTTAGTCCATCTCCTCCGGATTCGGAAATCCCTTCCCCCGCCTACGCCGTGGTCGGGTCATCGGGTTCCCACGGCTACGGCGTGGCATCGCCGAAGCCTTGCGAAGGCGGGCGGCCTATCCACTATGAGCCGGGGACGGCTCGGCGGTTCCGAGCGGCAGATCACCCTGATCTCCATAGCGTTGGAACATCTGCCCCCAGGGAGATTTCATGAACTCCGCAACCCGTGAACTTCCGATGAACGGATACCAGTACCAGTCATGATAAGCCCAAGAAGCCACATAAGCCCAAACGACCAAGGGTGTGCGGAGAAGGAGATTCTCGAGCGGTTTGAACAGACCATGGTAGATGGCGTGTTGCCCTTTGCTGGCGAACGTATCTCCGGCATTGAAGCCCCAGTTTATTTCCTCGATGTCCTCGCCGACAATCTCGATCTCCTTGGGGTCACCCACTCCCAACCCTCGTTCGTGAGCACTTCGGATAAAGGCAAGACTGAGAGGGTCGAAGCCCATGATTTTCGCTGCCACCGCGTCGATGGCGACTTGATCGGCCGAAGCCAAGATGAGGTTCTTGATGTGAATGTTCATGCAGCGGGGTCCTGGCCCGCTACCGGCCACCGTACCGTCCATGACCGCGAAGAGGCCTGGGTGAATCTCCTTTTGGATCATGAGCAGGTCGGCGAGAGTCTCGTGGATCACAGAATGTGTCCAATGGCGTTTCTCGTTCAGGAGACCTCCGAACGCGTTCTTCATCGCACCGGTCATCCCGGTGAACACGTGCGTCTTCATGGTCGGGAGGTGGATGATGTTCTCACCGATCAAGCGCTTCGGTATGTGGATCCCTTTTGGGAAGACTTCATGTAGGACCCGCGTTTTGCCCTTCGGCTCGTAGTGGAGCCATTCCTCGGACTTCTCGTACAGATGCACGTTCCGAAGGCCGTACCGGTCCACGACGACCTTGTGTCGGTTCTTTCGTTCCCCAGCTCGAGCGCTGACCACTACAGTGCGGTTGTGGCAGGCATGAACCAACTCACGCTGGTAGTCGTCCGCCAACAGGGTGCGAATGACACCCTCCAGCTGCCACGGCGCGGTCGAGCATGCGGGGTAGAACTTCCCCCAGGAAATATTGATCTTGAGCGCCGTATCCTTATCTTTGGCAAGGAATTCTTGATATCCGGCCATCCGCATCGCCCTACCGTAGTCCTCGAACACCGTTTCCGGTTTGGTGCGGATTACCGCTACTTTCGAACGTGCCACGCTGAGCCTCTCCTCTCCAATGCCCTCTCCCAGAGGGGAAAGGGATAAGGAAGAAAACCATCCCTCCAGAACCGCTAATTATGCCACAAGCCGGGCCGGGTTGGGGTACAATAGGGGTTCCTGGTCTGAGGCAGCCCGAAACCGGTTTCCCGAAGGCAAGGTTAAGGAGGATTTCAAGTGGCAGACGAATTTTCAGAGGCCGGCCCTTTCATGTTGGTCAATATTGCAGCGCAGCGTGCACGGCAGCTCATGCAGGGCGCCGCCCCTCTCCTCAGGACGAAGTCCCGCAAACCGGCGGCTATCGCTCTTCATGAGGTGGAGACGGGTTTGCTTCCCTTCTATCGAGTCGAGGAGCAGCCAGAGCTCGCCGATTTGGAAGCCGATGAAGTCGCCGAGGACGAAGAAGAATAAAGCTCAGCCCCCCCGGCGTTCCCGATTCGACAATCCCCGTAGTCCCCATACTCCGAAGATGAGCGCGAGGCCCAATAGGCTCGTGAGTTTTCCCACATCGAAAGACCTGGGCCGGTAGCGAAAATCCACGACGCTTTTCCCGCCCGGTACTCTCACGGCCCGAAACAGAAAGTTCGCCCGAAGAATCTCCGCCTCCTCGTCGTTGACGCTCGCTTCCCACCCGGGGAAGAAAGAGTCGGATAGGACCACGATCCCTTCTGAGCCGCTCTCGACCTGCAATCGCACGTGCTCGGGACGGTACGTCACCACCTGGACGTTTGTGGCTGATTCATCGACTTCGTTCTTCGGTAAGAAACCGGGTCGTTGCTCTAGGAGGACGGTCTGGCTGGGATCGAAATCAGGAGATACCAGTCGCCGCATGACGGCCCGCGGACTCTTCAGCTCCTCGTAGTCTTGAACGAAAAATGCCCGTGGTTGTTGTTCCACGTACTGAAAGACTCGCATCTCGCCGGAGTAGAGATGCCTGAGACCGCCATGATCGAGCGGGCGCTCGCCGGGGCGAAACAAAACGTAGCGTATGTTCATGAGTCTGGCCATGGAGTTGGTGCTGAAGCTGTAGCTCTCCAGCACGTTGAAAAACGTGCGCCCGCCGCCGAGCGCCGCGTCGCCTCTGGCTCCCTCGAACTGGCGCTCCATCACAGAGTAATAGCGGACCAACCGCGCGGGGAGGAGTGAATGGTACGCGCTCGCATCGGAAATTCCGTACGCCATCAGCGAGTTGGGGCCGGCCACCCACGGGCCGAGGGGGCCCGCCGTGCGGGGCACGACGGCCAACGCGCGGTAAAGGCGATCCTCGGCCGCGATGAGATCGAACCCCTTTGTGGTTGGGAAAATCGGAAACCGCTCGACCGACGTCACGGGATTCTGGTGCGCCGGAAATCGGATCAAGTCGGCCGCCGCGAGGCATATCAGGGATAGGATCATGGCTCGTGGAGAAAACCTCCCCACGCCGTAAAAGTAGAGGACCGCAAGGAGGGCGGCCATCAAACCGAACGCGGTTCCAAGCTCGAGCATTGCGTTGCCCGACGGCGAAGTCGGTCCGGCGCTCAGGGAGATGATGGCAAGGCTCACCGAAGCAACTGCCGCTAGAGCCATGGCGGCGCCCAGAGATTTCATGCTCGTGGGCGGGCTTTTTACCAACCTGTCCGCACCCAGTGCCGCCAATGCCGAGAACGCGACCGTCGAAACAGCCGCAAAAGTATGGACGTAACGCAAGCCTGCGATAGGGGGAAAGACCAAGTAGATCAAATAGAGTAGCGGCGTGCCAGAGGCAACGAGGTAGGTACCGACCCCCGCAAAAAGAAGGGATCCCTTGATTCTCCACTCCCCCCCTCGTAGCGAGACGAGTGCAAGCACCAGTGCGACGATCCCGATGTACAACTGCGCCATACGCGGAGGGCTGAAGGACATGCGATCGGGGTCCGTGCCAAGCACACGGGGAGAGAGCAACGTTGCAAGGCTCGCAACGGGCGCGCCGCGAGCACTTAGTTCTTCATAGCTTCTACCACCGCGTTGGCTGAGGCCAACGAGCTCCAGATGAGGCAGGAGTTGTATGCCGGAGAGCATCGCCGCAAGCACGACCCCCGTCCCCACTTGCAGAAGTGCCCTCCCCCATATCGAAGCACCTTTACCGATGAGGCGCCCCAGAAGGAAGAACGCGATCAGGATCCAGGACGAAAGGACATCGGGCAACGAGCCCGCGAGTAGCTGAAACCCTGCCGCGAGGGCGAGGATTGCAACGCTTCCACGGATCCCCTGGATAATGCCCTCTACGGCAAACAGAAGGAGCGGCAGCCAGATCAACGTGTCCGAAACGTAGTTGAGTGGCGCTCTTACGGCGAGGGCACTGCTCCACCCGAAGGCCATGCCACCCAGGATACAAGCTGCCTTGCCGCAACCAAGTCGTCTCAGGAACCAAAACTGGAAGACCGCGGCAAGAACCAAGTGCAGAAGCATCTCCAAATTGCGGGACCCGGGTGCCGAAAGCAGCAGCCCGGGCCAAACGAGCGGGTAGAACACTCGATTGAAGCCCGTCGCCAAATGAGGGATCCCACTTCCGAGGTAAGGATTCCAAAGAGGTACTTCGCCTTCTCGCATCCGTTCTCTCGTGTAGAGATCAAGCGGATACAGCTGCATGACCGCATCGTTTTGCCTCGGGTTCGCGCTCACAGCCGACGGGGCCATGCTTTTCCAGGGATAAAACGCCTCGTAGAGCCAGTCGGTGGGAAGGATGACACCACCGGTGAGGATGCCCGGGTAGGTCAGAGCGGCGAGAAACAGTAGAAAAATGATCGGGAGCAGGGACCCCGCCAGGATCCGCCTGTTGGTTCGTTCGGAGGTGTTTGGAGATTCCACGCCTAGGCACTAGCTCAGGGGCGAGGTGAACGCATTCCACCGGCGCGTAGTCTAAGCGCGATGACGTCCCATAGCATCCGGGCTGAATCCAAAACCGCGTGCACCCTGCTCTCCGGTACATGCTGCCAGGAGACCGGTACCTCAACGGTCTTGAAACCAAGCTGGCCCGCCAGATAAAGGATCTCTACGTCGAAGGCGAAGCGATCGATGTGGGCACGGGCGAAGATCTCGCGAGCCTCACCAGCGCGCAACAGTTTGAAGCCGCATTGCGTATCGTGGAAGCTCGACAAACCAAGCGAGCGAACTATGAAGTTGAAGACCTTCCCCATCCGATCTCGATAAAAGGGTTGGCGAATGTGAATGTCCGATTCGGCAAGCGCCCGAGAGCCGCACACAACGGCGTGGCCGTTTCGTGCAAAAGGCTCCAACCGCTCCAGGTCTTCGATGGGTGCGGCAAGATCAGCGTCCGTGATCAGAATGAACTCTCCCGCACTCTCCTCGACGCCGCGGCGCACCGCCGCTCCCTTCCCTTGATTGGTCGCCAATGCCAGCACTCTTAGCTCGGGGTCTCCGCGTCGTGCGACGGTCTCTGCGGTTCCGTCCCCGCTACCATCATCGACGACCAGGACTTCGAAAGACTCGCCTCGCGACCTCATGTATGCGAGCACGCGGTCCAGCGTCGGGCCGATCCGCGTTGCCTCGTTGTAAGCCGGTATGACGACCGATAGGCGTGGGCTTTCGCTCATCCGGCGTGAGGTTAGCACATCCCGCGCGGGTGCCAGAACTCGAGACGACGCCTGCTAGTGCCCTAGGCGAGCCCCTCGCGCGGCATGGCAACAACCTCCCGCATGGCTTCCGTGAGTCGCTCCGAAAGGGCAAGGCTATCGGAGATAGAGCGATCGTGGGGAAGTAGATGCGAGGTGTCTCCCGCCACCAGGTTCGGCACGGGAGTCCGGATGGGAGCGAGTCGACGCGAAAAACCCACTGGACACACCGGCTGGGCGTGGGGCGCTCGAAAGACTCGGTAGTCAAGTACCGACTCGCGATCGAAGCCGGGGCGGATTTCTGAGATGGCCTGGACCGTTTCTTCGAAGACCTCTTCATCGGGGCGGCGGTACTCGGGATCCTCCGAAGAAACATAGTGGGGCGAGTAAATCAAATGGTGGCCACCGAAGGCTTCTGGTGGGTTGAGGTTGGTGTACTCGATGAGCCCGACGATCGGCACCGCGTCGTCGTTGACGTTGATCCAGAAGTAGGGCGACACTCGTTCCTTCGTTTTCAAGATGATGCAGCGGACTCCGATATTCCCCAGATCTAGTGCGGCCCGTCGATACTCCGCAGGGAGGTTCTGTCCGATTCGAACCAGGATCGACAGCGGGATCGTAGACAAGAGTGCGTCGGCCGGATAGTCCACTCCTCCGGCCCGCGCACCGACCACCCAACCCTTCTCGAGAGCTATTTCCTCTACGGGCGTTTCGCATCGAATAACACCACCCTGGGATTCGATGGCGCTTACGAGCGCATTGACAACTACTTGCGATCCACCGCCCTCGACGTAGCCCAGCCACTCCTCGAAAAAACCCCGGCGCGAGCTTCCCAAACGGCGGATACGGCTCCAGATCCAGGCCGCCGAAAGGCTATCGGTCTCCTCTGCAAACTTCTCTCGAAGCAGAGGCTCCCAGATTACCCGGTACGACTCCTCCCCCTCTCCCCGCAGCAGCCAATCGCGCGCCCGTACATCCTCGAGCGCCTTCCAGTCTTTTCGACGTCTGGCCGACAGGATGTGCAACCCGTATCGAAACCGGGACATCATCGATAGCGGGGCAAATCGAAGCAGTGACAGTGGGTCCCCGAAGGGATGCAACCGACCGTCGTAGTACATCGCCATCCCGGTTCGCTGCCAACGTAGCCGGTCCTCAAGGCCGAGCCGTTTTAGCCACCGGAAATAGACGTGATCGGATCCACAGATGAAGTGATAGAACTTCTCTACCTGAGTTCCGCCAAAGTCGAAAGACCCCGCCAATCCGCCCGGAGACGGCCCCGTTTCCAGAACCGTGACTTCATGGCCATCTTGTAGAAGCTCGTAGGCCGATGCGAGACCCATGACGCCCGCGCCGATGATGACGATCCTCAAGCTAGCCCCGTTTCCTCAAGAACGACTCCTTCCATCCAATATTGCAAAAGGCGTTCAGCTTGCCTTGTGTCTCGCTTCCAAGTCAAACCTTTTCGACATTCTCTCCACGTTCGACCTTTCTTGATCTTTCTTACCTGGCGAGGGCGAACTTCTCGGCGATGGAAGAGACATAGAAGCTGATGCCATAATAGGCGACCAGTGAGTAATAGGCCGCGGCGAGCCATCGCCCACGAGGAAGTGAGCGGCGAGCCCAGGCGAGGGCCGTTCCTCCCGCCAACGAGATCAAAGGAGCAACCCAAAGAATCTCCTTCACCTTGTTAAAGAGATCGGGAGCGCTCGCACGCAAAAAGATGAGAGCGACGAAAGTGAGAGCCCAAGCCAGCAGCAGGCGAGATAGAAAGGGACTAGGTCTTCGCAAGTACCAGACGAGCGCGCCCCCCGCGATCAACGGAATGTAAACTCCGCCGTAGAAGATCCAGTATCGCCGGATCAACAAGGATATCGTTCCGCCGAGAGAGACGCCCTCACCTTCCGACTCTCCGGCCAGAAAGGCCGGAGCCAGTTCCAACAAAAACACGCCTACGAACTCTCGATAGACGACGGCCATCACGATCACCGCGACTCCAGCCGAGCCGGCCAAGAGCGCAAATCCATCTCGGCGTAGCCCGGGCACCATGCTCACCACGAGAAGGAGGCCGAACACCGGGAAGAAGATGCCGAAACTCACGAGGCTTCCGGGATAAGAAGCGAGCGCCAACGTCAGTAAGACCAGGGTCAGCCACTGATACCGCTTGCCGTCCGACGTTCTGGGAAAGAGAGAGGCCAATACCAGGGTGTCCAGAAAATGCGCAAACACTGCCGCCAGGAAGGCGAAAGGTAGGCGAGAAAAAGCGGCAGGCGAGAAGGCGGTCAAAGCCGCGCTCCACAAACCAATCTCGGTCCCTCCCAAACGGCGGCCGAGGTAGAAAACGATCAGGACTTGGAGTGCGGAAAGACAACACGCGACCAGCTTCATCGTCGCGATCAGCGTAAAGAAGTCGAGGTCAAGCGGCAGGAAGAGAGAATGGAACACCGGCGAGAACGGAAACGCGTAGGTCTTGCCCATCGCACCCTGCGTCCACACTCCCTGCTTGGCGATGTAATGAGAGGGTTGCGCCCAAAAATCGAGTCCCGCTTCTGAGACAATCTCGGTGAGGTCGGCATGCGAACGCAGATCGGGATGGTAGTAGAGAGGATGAAACAATCCTCCCGCTCTCACTAGAAAAGCCACCACAAAAACTATGGGAAGAAGCGGAGCACCGACCCTTTTCGCCCAGGGGGAGAAGAGCATGGCTCCCACGCTCACGATGAGCCCAGGGAGGATCAAAGCATCGAGCACGTGACCAAGAGCGAAGGGTCCGGCCAGACTACCGTAAAGAGCCAAGGCAGCGGGAAGGCTCGCTCCGATTACGAGCGCCCATCGATCGTCTTGCAGACAAATTCGAGCCAATAACCAAAAGGCCACCGAGAGCAGAGCGCTCCAAAGCAGTATCGAACTTCCTGGCACGACGCGACCGCGCGGGTCCTGAGGCTCGAGACGCAGCCAGTCCATCCGAAGCCCGCGGTTTTTTCGTTCGTGTGAGTCCACCACAAACTCGACATCGAGTGGTTGACTACTCAGAACACTTCCCGGAATAGCCACCGATCGCTCGTAGTAGGTTCCTCCACGAACCGAGAACTGATCGGCGGGAACTCCGTTGACGCGGAGCTCTACTTCGGCGGTCTCGCCGTACACGCGGGAGAAACGGTACTCCAACTCGAATCGACCCCCCGCGAGCCGCAACGGCAGGCGCACGTTGCTTTGGTAGCTACTCCAATGCGTTGCGAGCCCATCGGGATCGATTTCCCAGCGCGGCTCGTAACCCTCCAGGTAGTCATGGTCGCCGGGACCGAAGTTGAAATGGACGCGAGGCTCGATCCAACCACTCAAGACGGGAGCGAGAGCACCCATCCCTGCGACAACTAGGAAGGCGATGATCCGGATAGCCATGAGGTGGTATTACGGACGAAATCTTACCATCTTCCCAAGAGGGAGTGATTTATGAAGAGGGGCACGACCGAGGTGGAAGTTGGAACGGTACTACGAGGGACTTTCGGAAGCAGGCGGCTTGGATCCGAGGAGCAGTTCCCGGGCCTTCTCGTGAACCCGGGCGCGGTACGCCAAACCGCCGAGCCCACTCTTGACGAGTATAGGATTGACTTTGTTGATCAGGTCATCCCAGCTCACCCATCGGGCGGACTCGATTTCGTTCGTGTCCACGGGTGAGAGCTCGTCGCCACTGTCCGCGGCGGGCTTAGCCACCATGACATGAGTCGTCCAGGGAGAAGTATCACTTCCGTGATTGAAACTCACGTGGACGCGCATCAAATAGCCATCGATCTCGACCTTCAGTCCGGTTTCCTCCCAAGTCTCTCTCGTCGCTCCATCCAAGAACGACTCCTCAGGATGGATCCCTCCGGAAGGCGCACGATAAGCCTCCGGCGGGTACTTGGGCTTTCGGATCACGGCCAACTCGTCGCCCCGAAGCACTAGCACCGTGACGTCATGTGCTCGCCGCAACTCGACGTGCTTCCGCAGCTGAGCGAACTCCTCGTCTTGGACCTCGAAGCTCCAAACCTCCACCGCAGGCTCACCGAGCTCCATCGCCAGCTGTTGCGTGATCTGTCTCGTGATGTGCATAGGCCCTTTCCCTACACTCCGTCCTCACTGCGGAGTAGTCGGACGAAGTCGCGAATCACAGTCGGGGAAACCCAGTCTCGGGGCCCGATGATCTTCGCGACCAACTTTCCGTCACGATCCACCACATAGGTTTCGGGGTACTTGAAGGTCGAGAAGCGATGGGCGATCTTCCCACCCCGATCATGAAGAATGGGCAAGCTCAGATCGTACTCCTCCCGAAAGAGCGCCACATCCTGCAGATTCTCGTCGACCGCCGCCGCTAGGACCTGGAGACCTTTTTCACCCAACGCCTGTTGGAGTTTCTGTAGGGAGGGCATTTCTTCCACGCATGGTGGGCACCACGTCGCCCAGAAATTCAACACGACAACGTCGCCACGGAAATCGGAGAGGCGAACGGTGCGCCCTTCCAGATCGGGTAGAATCACTTCGGGGACCGGCTGGCCGATGGTCGGTAACTCGGCCCGGTCGACGCAAGCCGCTACACCTAGGACCAGCAGTAGTAGCAATAGTAGCAGGGGAGCAGTGCGCGGCAAACCTAGTGCCGTTCCAACTAAATCAGCCCGGATCTTAGGATAACTATGCATGGTAAGTTGGAACGGTACTATTCTTTTCCGCCGACGTCCGCCAGCTCGTCCACCGAAGCAACGGCACGAGCCGGGTCATCGGTCATGATCCCATCGACTCCCCAACTCAACAAACGTCTGATGTGAACCGGCTCGTTGACGGTCCAAACGTGAACTTCCAGATCGAGCCGATGCGCGGCTTCTATGAAGTTCACCGAAGTTACCCGCCGTAGGCCGAAGTATTCCGGAACCTGCAGCGCTTCGCCTGGAGCTCGATAGCCGTCATCGGCGCCCCCCCGGAGCCATGCTAGGAACTCGCGGACTTCCGTCTTGCTGAAGCTGGTGGGAACATCTCCATCCAGAGATCGAAATTCCTTCAGATGCTGGTGTTCATGGGAGGCGACCAGAACTCTCTCCGACGCTTGGCAACGGCGGATGACCTCCAAGACTGCGGCTCCGATCCCTTTGCGCGTTTTCTTGATCTCGATGGTGAATCGCGCATCGGGAAACTCCCTCAAGACCTCCTCGAGCGTCGGGATCGCCAAACCCTTTTCCCGATACGGGTAGGAGCGGCCGCGATCTAGCGTAAACTCGTGCCCGGCGTCCAGGCGGCGGATCCCATCGAGTGTCATTTTCTCAACCCTACCGCGGCGTCCGGTGGTTCGAGACACCGAGTTGTCGTGGATAACGACGACCTGCCCGTCGGCGGTCAGGTGAACATCCAATTCCAAATAGGGAGCGCCGGCGTTTCGCGCCAGTCGGAAGGACTCGACTGTGTTCTCGGGAGCGAGCGCGCTCGCTCCACGATGAGCAAAGAGCCGCGGTTCCGGTCCGGAGAAAAAACCATTTTTCTTCCTCCTGTCGATGACCAATCTGGATGTTCTCCTATTCGAATCTCGCTAACGCTCAGGCTCCGGCCGGATCGCGAATCGAGCCCGGGGAATGCGTCGCCGAACCGGCGAGCCGCAGGCAAGCAAGCCGCTGCCACGGTCTTATTATCTGGAAGGTTCCCTAGATAAGTCAAAGACGGGGGCGGTCAAGAAGACACCCAATCGGCGGTGGTCGGCCTTGGCTGGATCGAGCTCGGCAGGACGAAAGCCGGCAGCCGAGGTCACCGTCAGGTACGCGAGATCGTTCTCGAACGACACCTGGACGCGCTTCGTTTCGAACGGACGGAGTGAAAACTGCAACACCTTTTCCGTCTGTTCTACTTCGACCCAGTTCTCCCGGCCACCGTTTGCCAAGGACAAAACCACGTCGACATCCCGCCTACCCTCCAAGGCGAAATGTGCCTTCGCGCCGGCTCGAACCCAAAAACCTCGAGGTTCGAAGAAGACGTTGTCGTCCAGAGAATGAAAGCGCAGTCCACCCTCAAACGCGAGAGATTGGAGTGCCGTCACCGCCTTGCCAGAGAGCCGTTCCGGTCGCAGGCGAAGGCTTGGGCTCGCGGAGCCGCTACGAACGCGAAAACGCGCTAGGCCCACGCCGGTCCGGAAGGTTCGTCCCATCCGGGATGACGTGAAGCAACCCTCGCCGTTACACAGCTCGACTTCTCCCGTCTCGTCGGAGCTCAGCACGAACTCACCCGACGGGAGGCGGATCGGCGCACTCTGCCAAAGCTCGACTTGCTCCTGCCGGTCTCGACTGGCCCTCGTCGCCCCACGCAATGGCAAGTCCACGAGTCCCAGAACCTCCCCATACTCGATCGCGCTCACCGATGGTAGCTTTAGAAAACGATCCACTTCCCGGCCCGGGAGTCCCCACAAGAGGTCCTCCATCCAGCGGGCACGCGCATTTTCCGGAGCTCGACCTGGCGAAATAAAATCCACCAGGCATGTCGTGACGAGTAAGGGAACAACTAGGGGCGGCAACCGAAACCGCCTCGGTGAAAGCTGCACGACGGCGGCCAGCAGCAGAATCCCCGCACCCACTCCAACCAAAACGAGCGACCGCGGGTCCGCTCGCACCAGCGACGGAAGGTAGTGGGTTAGATCCCACGAAGCTCCCAGCGATTCCAAGAGCCGGCTGGTACCGTCTCTTTGGTTGAGGTACAAGAACTTACCTGGGACCGACGCAGCGTAGGCGCCAAAGAGAACACTCACGATAAGAAACGTTCGCGCCCACGGCTGAATTCCGCGTCGTGGCTCCCAACTCCATACGGCACCTGCCGCCACCGCTAGCAAAGGCAACGCGGGAAAAAGAAAGCGGGCGGGGGCCGAACTACCTCCTGACCACAAGGGATGCGCAGCCCCAGGGAGTGCCACCGCACCCAAAGTCACGAAGAGGAGCCAACCCGGCACAGGCTGGCGTCGAATGTAGCTTCCCAACGTTGCTACCGCAAAAATGTAGAAAGGCGATGAGACGAAAAGGCCGAACTCCTGGTCGAAAAACAAACCCGCGAGCCCGAGAGGAATTCGTTCCCAGAAAACCCGCTGCGTGCCGTAAGAGGCAAGCGGGTTCGGACTCCCCAAGAACACGTAACAAAAGGTGACGAACGCCAAGAGGGTGACCGCAGTCCCGGCTGCGATCGCCCTTCGTTTCTTCGGCCAGAGGACCAACGAGCCCACAACGAAGACCGCCGCAAGCGGAAAAAACTTAATATGAAAGAAGGGAAGTGCCCCGAACGCCAGCCCCCATCCGGCGGCACCCATCGAGCTCGGTGGCGGCGGCGAAACCCAACGACGGAAAAGTGCAATCGCCAACGTTGCCACGGCCAACTCGGGATACGCGGCGGTGGATAGGAACAGAGTCGGTACAGTCACGCCGAAGCCCGCGGAGGCCAACAGTGCCGCGGCACGATCTCCGGTTAACTGCTCCACGGCTCCGAACAGCTCGCGAACGGCAAGTGCACCAAGAACCGCTTCGGTCAAGAGGACACCCAACAACCCAAGCAGGGCGTACCCTGGAAATAGTAGAAGCGGCATGCCAATCCCGTGGACGGAGTGGGACGTCCCGTGGGCCAGATGAGGACCTATCTTGCCGTCGTAGAACTCGCGGAAGCTTCCCTCCGCGTAGTCGTCTGCGACTCGCAGATCGTGATCACGGAGCAAACTATGAACGATCAATAAGTAATGTGGTTCGTCACCGGTTAGACCCACCTCCGCTTGAGCCTGGTAGCCCACTAGGAGATAGACTCCGAGCGCGGCCACTGCAACTTGGTTCGCCGAGAAGGATGGCACGAGCTCCAAATGCTCAGCGGCCAGCCACAGGACCGTCGCCAGGCTTCCCACCAGAAGCAGATCAAGGACAGGCCCACAAAACGCGGACAGAAAAGGCACAATAGAAAGTGCGCCCGGCACGTAGGCAAGGTTCGCGAGGCCGGGTAACAAGAGTGGGTGAAGGATCCTCACAGCGCCACGCCTGGCGAGGAGATGACCCGCGACGATTCCCCCCAGCGCTCCGACAACAAAAGCGAAGAGCCACCAACTCAGGGAAGGCACCGACACGACGACCACCGGTCGCGTGATCGCTTCCGAGACCGGTACGCGGAGCGTCGATCGAAGGACCAGCGCCGTGGCCGTCGAAGCCCCGGCGGCGGCGCTCAAAAGCTTTTCGATGACTTGCTGGCGCAAGGCTAGTGCCGTTCCAGACGCTCCTCGAGCATCGATAGGCCAACGAGGGTCTTGGCGTCCTTGATCTCGTGCCTGGCAACCATTTGGTGTGCCTCTTGGGGAGTGAAGAGGCGAACTTCGATCCGTTCGTCTTCCTCTGGAAGGGGTGTCCTCCTCTCGAGCTCGGTGGCCCGAAAGAGATGCATCAGCTCATCGGTGAACCCAGGGGCCGGATAAAACTCGAGGAGTTTCTCCAACCGGTGAGGGTAATACCCGGTCTCTTCCACCAACTCGCGGCGAGCCGTTTCGTCTGCTGACTCGCCCGGATCGATATGGCCGGCGGGCGATTCCCACATAAAAGCGTCGACCGCGTAACGATACTGTCGCACGAAAACCAGACGACCATCGGGAACGACAGGCAGGATGACCGCCGAGCCGGCGTGCCGCACAACTTCCCGCTCGACCTCCACGCCTCCAGGTTCAGAGACTCGATCCACTTCGAGAGTAAGGATGCGTCCGCGGTAGGCGACTCGGTGATGCAACCGTTTCGCGAGCTCCCTTGCACACATGCAGGCGATTCTAGCACGGTGCTAGTGTCACTCGGGTTGGGAAGGGTTAGGACGTTACGTAGGGGGATTCTGCGAACAATATCCTGGTGGCGGCGAGAACACTAGGGCTCCACGCCGACCGGAGGAACCGCATAGTAACCGGTACGCGTACGCACGACCAGATCGGGCTGATCCTTGATGCGAACTTCGATCGCCCTCCAGAGTCCGTCTTTGGTTCCGTCCTGGGGGACGTAGGCCAAGCGGTACTGACTATGAAGCTCGTCCTGAATGCGATCGAAGGATTCGTCGAGCGCGCCAATGTCCTTGGGAAAGAAGGCCGCACCGCCCGTTTCTCTGGACAATTTCTTGAGAAAACCCTTGTTCACACCACTGCCACCAAAGCCACGACTCCCTTGAAACCCGACCGAATAGATCGTCACTTCGGAGAACTTCGCTCCTTCGACGGCATCGTCCTTCGTCGCTTCGCTCCCCACCCCGGCCGACCGAGAATCGTCACCGTCGGTAAAGACGAGAAGCGCCTTTCGTCCTTCCACCGACTCCAGCTTGAAAATGGAAAGCAGGATCGCGTCGTAGAGCGCCGTCCATCCAGAAGGATAGAGCGATTGAATCGTAGCCACGAGTCGATCGACGTCATCGGTGAAATACGTGCTGAACCTGACCCGTTCATTGAAGTCTCCGATGATCGCCTGGTCGCCGTCCCAGAGCTTGCCGACAAAATTTCCAGCCGCTTCCTTCACGCCTTCCACGCTGGGACGGATGCTGGTCGAGGCATCGAGTAGCAGAAGGACGGTAACCGGTGTGACCTCAGGACTGAAAAAGCTAAGCTCCTGAATGCCTTTGTCTTCGTAAACCTCGAAGTCCTCTTCGGTGAGGCCGGGAATGAAACGCCCATTCTTGTCCACGACGACTACGTTGAGATTCACCGCCGCCACGCCTATCTTGAACTGAAATCGGTCTCCTTCCGATTGCTCCTGGGAGAGTGAGGTTCCGGCAGGCATCAAAACGACCGCGCCTAGAAGAGCCAAAGTGATGATTCGCGACATGTTGTGTTCCTCGTTAGCTCGAGTCCGATCGAGATTTTCGCCTTTGGTAGCGATTCGGGGGCTGCGGTCCGGGCTTTGACCACCTTAAGACCTTTAGATTGTAGCACAAAGAGGAGTTACCCCCAAGACGCCCCAGGGGCACAACACGGTTTGTTCGCCCCGGCAGTTTTGGCTAAACTTCGAGACATATGGATAGACGGTTCTTCACGGTGCTGGAAGCCAACGAGTTGATCCCTTTCCTTACCGAGCGATTGCGTCAGCTCCGCTCGATCTATCAGGGCCTGGAGAGCAACGCGATAAGCTGCACTCCCAGCCTCCAAGACGTCATCGTTCGCGGCGGCATCCCGGTGGATACCGCCTATCTGCACTTAGTCGGACGAATCCAAGGAATTACGTCGGAGATCTGTTCTCAGGGATGTCAGCTCAAGGATCTAGAGAGTGGTCTCATCGATTTCCCCACGGTTTGGGAAGGTCGCGAGGTCTTTCTCTGCTGGAAGCTTGGCGAGCAAGAAGTGAGCTTTTGGCACGAAGTAGACGCCGGTTTTACCGGCCGGCAACCGTTGAAGAGCGACCTTCCTGCTTAGTTCCTAAGACGGCTCCCGTTCGACATCCTCGGGTGGTGCTAGCTCCAGGTCGACCGTCGTCGTCGTACCCGCCTCGATGAGCACCTGCACTTCGGATTCACCCAACCACTCGTGCCAGGTCCTGAGCCGATATTCTCCGGCAGGAATATCTCCGATAAGATACGCTCCCTGGGGAGTGGTCAATGCATAGTAGGGATGTTCTTGCACTACGATGTAACCACTCATCCACGTGTGGCCGGCATCGCATTTCAAGCTCACCAATCCGGGATCGTCGAGCCTCCGTCGCATTCGGAATCCCTGGACAGGCAGTGCTAGGTTGAAGATCGTAGCGCTGCCGTTCATGGTGGCGTGCACGTTGTGGAGGATCGGATCGCTGTTATGAATGTCGACGGACGTTCCCGGAGGGACGATTTGAATGTGAGGGATGTACACGCATTGTTTCTGATCGAGCTTTGCCGAGTCGGATAGCTCCGGCATTTCCTTTCCCTGAGTTACACCCACCAAAGAAACCACCACGTTCGCGATGGTGTTCTCCTTTCCCAACTCTATAGATGGATCCGGAGTCTGTTCACCGCACGTGGCTTGATCTTTAAGCACCGGCCTCTCGGCCTGGGGTGGGAGAAAAGCAGAGAGGCGAACGGTGCCTGCGATCGCACCCCCGTCATCGACGGCAATGGTTTCATAGGCCGGAGCCCGGGCGCTTTCGCTTTCACGCGGTGAGCCAACATCACCGAACCCATCGTCACTAGATCCCGGGGTGGCTCGGCTTTCCCCGCCTGAGCACGCGAGCAGAGAGTAGAGCAAGAAAGTTAGCGTCGGAGCGCGATAGCTGTAGAATCTCAAAACCTGGTCTCTTGTTCCTTTGTTGATTCCCTCTCGGCCTGTTGGTAGGCTGTCGAGAGGGTAGGATGAGGGTCGTTCACTGTCAACCGAGGTATACTCCCTGCAAGGTCAACATGCCTTTCGCCTACTACCGGAAGCTCAACGCGCGTCAGAAGACCATCTACCGCGAGAGCGACCGCGTCGAACAAGTAAAGCTCCGGTTGACGAGTGACTTCGAGACGCTAGTTGACGCCCTCGCACGATCTCTCGAGGCGGAAGACCAACCCAACACCCAGCGGGCGGCGCAGTCACTGGTGTCACACCTTACCGAGTCGCTTGGCGTCTCGCCACTGAGGGTCAATGTGCTTCGGCGGCGGCCGTCCTGGGAGACCGGTGAGCTACATGGTCTCTACGAGCCGGGAGACAACGGCGTCAACCGAGTCTCGGTATGGATGCGGACCGCTCAGCGTGCCCAGGTTGTGAAGTTCAAGACGTTTCTTCGCACGCTTCTGCACGAGCTCTGCCACCACCTCGACTACGAGCAACTCGGGCTCGAGGAGTCCTTTCATACTGAAGGATTCTACAAGCGCGAGTCGAGCCTCTTGCGACAGCTCTACCCCGGGCAGCCGAGCGGAAATGAAAGCGGCAATCGCCCCTCGTCGAGGCCTTCCACTCCCAAGCAGCGCGCCGTGCACCCTTAGTTGCTTTGTCTCGAAGATCCTATATACTAATCGGTCGGCTGTTGAGGATGGGTTACCCCTGCAGCCACCCCCAGAACCGGGCTTACCGCTCGGTCGATGTGGCGGCCCACAGCCCGTCAATTAGCATTTTGGCATTCTACTGGAGGATCTGAATGATCAAGCAAGTTCTTGCTGTTCTTTTCACGTTGGCACTCGTCGGTTGCGGCGGAGGCGAAGAAGCCACGACTTCGAGTCCCGCAAAGAGCTCGACGCCCGCTCCGCCGCCGGTAGATTCGGCCACCGCAGGTTCCATCATCGGAACCGCCGTCCTGGAAGGCGATGCCCCAGAGCAAAAAACCGTCCAGATGAGCGCCGACCCCGTTTGCGCGAAAATGCACACTTCGCCGGTGCAGACTGAGTTCGTCGTCGTTAACGCGGACGGCACACTAGCAAATGTGTTTGTTTATGTGAAGGACGGGCTCGGTGGACGCAAGTTCCCCACACCCAGTGAGGCGGTAGTGCTCGACCAAAACGGTTGCACCTACCACCCGCATGTTTTCGGAATCATGGTTGGCCAAGAATTGAGCGTGGTGAATAGCGATGATACGCTTCATAACATCCACGCCATGCCGGAAAAAAACCCACAGTTCAACATCGGACAACCGATTAAGGGACTCACCACCAAGAAGACTTTCGAGCTCCCCGAGGTCATGGTGCCGTTCAAGTGCGACGTCCACAAATGGATGAACTCGTACGCCGGCGTGTTGGACCATCCCTACTTTGGCGTCACCGGCACGACCGGCTCGTTCGAGATTGGGAATCTTCCTCCCGGCGACTATGTTGTCGAAGCATGGCACGAGAGACTGGGCGCTCAGACTCAAAACGTGACGGTCGGTGAGAAAGAAGCCAAGGAAATCTCCTTTTCCTTCAAAGCCTCCGAGTAATATCGGACGCGCCTTTCTAAACTAGAAGAGACGCGGCGGTGCTCGCCGCGTCTCTTCTAGATTCTCCTCTTCTGATTTCTAATGGCCAGGTCAAAAAGCACCATACAAGCTCAACAGGCCAACCAAGCCTACCAAAAACGTTGGCTGCATCGCTTCGCGGTAGTAACCGCCGCATGCACGTGGGTGCTCATCTGGGCAGGCGGATTGGTAACTAGCACCGGCTCGGGGCTTGCCGTCCCTGACTGGCCGCTTTCCTACGGTATGCTCATGCCCCCGATGGTGGGCGGGATCCTCTACGAGCATGGCCATCGCATGGTGGCTACGTCGGTCGGCATGTTGACGACGGTTCTGGCGATCTGGCTTTGGCATTCCGAGCCACGCCAGTGGGTGCGCCGGCTAGGAGTAGCGGCATTGGCAATGGTCATCACTCAGGGAGTATTGGGCGGGATTACGGTCATTTTTCTTCTGCCTACGCCGATCTCGGTCACGCATGCGACGTTGGCGCAGACCTTCTTCTGTGTCGTCGTCCTTCTCGCCTTCGCGACGTCTAGGGAATGGAAAACCGCGGTGAGGATGACGGATCGAGCCCATCCTTCGCTTCGAACGGTTGCGTTGATCGCAACGGGCGGTATCTATCTCCAGCTCATCCTGGGCGCGACGGTGCGGCACACCGGAGCCGCTCTTGCGATTCCGGACTTCCCACTAGCCTTTGGAGGCTTGGTTCCACCGCTCGAGACCGCACCGGTGGCCATTCATTTTGCTCACCGGATGTTTGCTCTGGTCGTCCTGGGAGCCTTGGGATGGCTCGTGAGTCGTATCTGGCGTGAGCATTCGGGCGACACCCGGTTCACTCGACCGGCGATCGTGCTCTCTTGCCTCGTCGTCGTGCAGGTGCTCCTCGGGGGGACGATCGTCTGGACCTCTCGAGCGGTCTTCCCGGCGACGGCTCACGTGGCGATGGGCGCGCTACTCTTGGCCACCTCGTGGCTCTTGACGCTCCGGGCGTTCATACATCTCACCCCGGAGGCGGCACCCTCGATGAGCTCGATGTCCGTCGCCGAGAACCGGGGTTTGTCATAGACGCTTCGATCCTCCCCAACGTCAATGCGGCCCTGAACGCGGCCGCCGCCTGCTTCCTAACAGCCGGTTATTTTTTCATCCGCCGAAAGCACATCCGCGCGCACCGGATGTCTATGGTCGCAGCCTTCCTTACCTCGAGCCTCTTCCTGGCTTCCTACGTCTATTACCACTACCAAGTAGGCTCCGTTGCCTTCACCGGACAGGGTTGGGTGCGTCCGGTTTATTTTGCCCTTCTGATCTCGCACATCGTGCTGGCTGCCCTCATCCTTCCCCTGGCCCTGGTGACCCTTTACCGAGCGCTGAAAGGTAACTTCGAGCTCCATCGACGGATCGCTCGATGGACACTTCCCATTTGGCTGTACGTGTCGGTGACCGGCGTGACGATCTATTGGATGCTTTACTGGCTCTGAGTTTCCGTTTGGGATTTTTTTCTGGAAAGCCAGATCGCTGCGGCCAGCGTTCCGAAGACGAGATAAGGGAATGGAAGAAGGAAGAGAATGGCGTTGTTGAACCCTCCCTGCAACCGCTGGCCCTCGATGGATCCGGCAAGGGCAGTGCGGCACATGGAGCACTGAGCAAATAGCTGTTCTGCGCCAAGGACCGCAACGACGCAAACGACCGCCAGCGCGACGGAGACTCGCTTCGGAGAAAACATCGTGCCTATTTCAGCGGAAACGTGAGGTGTTGGAAGACGTTCGACCCGTCATAGGCCGGCAACACGAACATCAGCGCGCCGACGAGGAACATGCCGACGAGGACGGTCATGGCGAGAGTCGGCTTCTCCGAGCGCATGTGCATGAAATAGAAGATGATCAGGTACGCCTTGGCCGCGGCTCCAAGCAGTAGCAAAGTGGCCTTGGGCACGTAGCCCAGGTTCGCTTCGCCGATGAAGATCATTACGAAGGTGAGGACCAGCAAGACCCCCCAGATCATCCAATAGAGGCCGTAACCATGTGACTCGCTCGACATTTGTTTCTCCCCTCCCTCGTCAAATGAGATAGAAAAAGGCGAAGATGAAAACCCAAACCAAATCGACGAAGTGCCAATACAAACCTGCGATTTCGACTCCCTCGGCGGAGTAACGACCGAGGGCAGATCGGATAGCCACCACCAAAAGAATAGTTACCCCGGTGATGACGTGCATTCCGTGGAAGCCAGTAATGACGAAGAAGCAAGCACCGAACTGAGGGATCCCCCAGGGATTGGTGGTCAGCCGCGCTCCCTCTCCGATGATGGTGGACCATTCGTAGACTTGCATGCCCAGGAAGCTCAAGCCCCCTAGAATGGTCAGCCAAACATACATGGTCACGTGAGGCTTTCTCCCCACCTTGGCCGCACCCACCGCGGATGCCATGAAGAGACTGCTGGTGATAAGGGTGAACGTCATCAGGGCGATGAAATTCATGTGAAATACTTCGCTCTGATCGGGCCAACTGCCGTTCGCCACCCGCATGACCCCGTATCCCACGAGGAGCCCCCCAAAGAGCAAGGCATCGGTCACGATGAAGATCCACATCATCAGCTTCTGCCAGCTGGTGTCGAATGGAGAGACGCCACCCGACCAGACCGATTCCGTGGCCTGGCTGGCTGCGCTTTGATTCATCTTGCCTCCTTGACCGTTCCCGGTCCTAGATGACGAACAGAACCACGAAGAGATAGATCCAAACTGCATCCACGAAATGCCAGTACGTCGCGCATAAAGCGGGTGCGCTCGACACCCCCGGCGTCAGCTTGTAACGCCAGGATTGAACCAGCACATAAAGGAGAGCCACCATCCCTCCCACTACGTGTAGTGCATGGACCGCTGTGAACACATAAAAAAACGAGCTGTGCGGGTGACTCTGGAGAAAGACTCCCTGCTCGGCGAGTTGTTGCCACGCCAATAGCTGACCACAGATAAACAACACTCCGAGGACGAATGTCGCCGACATCCACTTTCGGAAGGCGAGCGGTTTCCAGTTCTGGAAGGAACGACGCGACAGTTCCATCGTGACGCTGCTGGCGAGCAGCACCGCGGTGCTCATCCACAAAACCGACGGTATTTGAAGCGGAGCCCAATCCGATCCTGCACGCCGTACGAGATAGGCACTCGTGAAGGCCGCAAAGAGCATCGTGACCGAGCCCAAGAAGACCCAGAGTCCAAGACGCGCGCTGTCGAACGGATGCGAGCTTTCGCGCCCTCCGCCGCCGCCAAAATCACCAGCGTCTGCACCGAAGCCTCCGCCACCCGTATCTGCCGCCGGTTTGGTCAATACGTCGGGCATGTTCAAAAGCTCCGCTTGTCGAGAACCAGCAACGTCAGCAGCACGGGCATGTAGACGAGAGTAGCTGCCATCAGTTGGATAGCCAATCTACGTGAGCGCCCCGCGCCAAACCGAACACCATAAGCAAGTAGCACAACTCCCATGATGAGCGCACCGACCAAGTAGGCCGAACCGGCCACCCCGGTGACGGCGGGCAAGGCGCTGACCACTATCAAAGCCAGACAGAAAAAGATCATTTGCGCCCGGGTACTGATGCCTCTAGCATCGACCAAAGGCAGTACCCGATATCCGACCCGCCTGTAGTCTTCCACATAGGTCGACGCGATGGCCCAGGTATGGGGGAATTGCCAAAGAAAGAGGATCCCGAAAAGGATCCACGCCTGCTGCCCGAGTCCATTCGTCACCGCACTCCAACCCATCAACGTGGGGATGGCACCGGCGAGGGCTCCCGCAAACGTCGACCAGTGGGTCACACGCTTGAGGGGCGTATAGACGAAGACGTATACGACCAATGCTAGCGCCGCCAGCACAGCAGTGAGGACGTTGGTGGACCACAAAAGAGTCCCCAGCCCCACAGCCGACATCAAACTGGCCGCCACCATGGCCTCCCGGACGCTCATCCGACCGGCGGGCAACGGTCGACGCGCGGTCCGTTCCATGAGTCGATCTTGATCGCGCTCGGCGACTTCGTTGTATGCATTCGCTCCGGCAATAACGAGAAGCGCACCCACCCCGAAGAGACTCAGTTTCGCGAGGTCGGGTGAGGCCCCCGAAGCAAGCCAAAATCCGACCAGGCCCGAGGAAAGCACCAACAGGGACAGCCTCGCCTTAGATAGGACGAAATAGTCGCCGAGCTTCTGTCCTATGGCACCGAGGACGCCCGGCTGGGAAGTGCGTTCTGTCGCCTCGAGCTCGACTGCTTCTCTCACACGCTAACCCTTGGTCTCGGCCTTGACCGGAGCCGCCCATTGCGTCACATGGTCGCCTGGTGCCCCGGGCACGTTGTACTCATAGGGGCCGCGATGGACCTCGGGAAGATCGCCTTCCCAGTTCCCGTGCCCCGGTGGTACCGGCGTCGACCACTCGACGGTGTTGGATTCCCATGGATTGGCCTCGGCCTTCTTCCCTTTGAAGATGCTCACGAAAAAGTTAGCCAGAAATATGAGCTGCGCGGTCCCGAGGATGAAGGCACTGATAGTGATAAAAGTGTTTATCGGTTGAAGTGGTTGCAGGTATTCATAAACATTTGGATCATAGATGCGCCGTATCATCCCCGAGATTCCCAGGTAATGCATGGGGAAAAACGTCCCGTAGTACGTGACGAACGTCAGCCAGAAGTGTACCTTCCCCCACTTTTCGCTCATATGCCGGCCGTACATCTTCGGGTACCAAAAATACGTCGCGGCGAGCGCTCCGAAGAGCCCGGCACCAGCCATAATGAAGTGGAAGTGGGCCACCACGAAGTAAGTATCGTGTAGCTGAATGTCGACGGCGTTCGTGCCCAGAAAGATTCCTGTGAGGCCTCCGGTTACGAAGAGTGAAACAATGGCCAGTGCGAAGAGCATCGGGGTGATGAAACGTATCCTCGCCTTCCATAACGTAGCCAGCCAATTGAAGACCTTGACCGCCGATGGGATCGCGACCGCCAGCGTGGTCGTCACGAACACACTTCCAAGGAACGGGCTCATGCCGCTCAAGAACATGTGATGCCCCCATACCAAGAAGCTCAATGTTGCGATGGCGATCATGGCGTAGACCATCGATCGATAGCCGAAGATGGGGCGTCGTGCGCCAGCGGCCAGAATGTCCGAGGTGAATCCTAAAGCCGGGAGCATGATGATGTACACCTCGGGATGGCCTAGAAACCAGAAAAGGTGCTGCCAGAGCAACGGTGTCCCTCCCTGGTTGGGCAACAGTTGATCGGCCACGTACATGCCGGCGGGAAGGAAAAAGCTCGTGCCCGCGTGGCGATCGAAGAGAAGCAGTATCCCACCCGCCGCCAATGCGGGAAAGGATAGCAATCCCAAAACGCCTACGAGAAACTGAGCCCATGTCGTCAATGGAAGCCGCAACATCGACAGACCCTTGGTCCTCAAATTCAGGATCGTGACCACGAAGTTGAGCCCACCCATAGTGAACGCAGCGATAAAGAACACCATGCCGATGATCCAAAGGGTTTGACCGAGTTGAGAGCCAGGTATGGCTGTCTGCACAGCGCTCAGGGGCGGGTAGGCTGTCCACCCGGAGGCCGCCGCGCCGCCGGTCACAAAGAAGGAAATAATGATGATGATGGCCCCTGGCACCACGGTCCAGAACGAAAGCATATTCAGAAAGGGGAAGGCCATGTCACGGGCGCCGATCTGGAGTGGGATGAGAAGGTTGCCGAATCCACTCACTGGAGCCAGCGACAGGACGAAAAAGACCATGATGGTGCCGTGCATCGTGAAGAGCGAGACATAGAACTCGGGAGTCATCACACCACTCGCCATCCCGACGGGCATGAGCGACCCGAGGATCGGCCATTGCGTTCCCGGCCAACCGAGCTGGAGTCGGATGAGCATGGCGAGTAAGCCCCCGATCACCGCCATCGACATGGCGAGGATCAAGTACTGCTTGCCGATCATCTTGTGATCGAAGCTGAAGATGTACCTACTTATGAAGCTCTGGGGCTCATGGTCATGAGCGTCGCTCATGTTGGGTCTCCTTTATTAATGCTCGCTCACTCACTCACTCTTCGCTCGGGCCTAAAACCACGACCGGGTTCCCTTGCCGCGCATTCCGTTCGCAATTCCTCCCGCCCGGCGACCCTATCGGGTCGCATAACTGGCTCGCATATTCTTTCATCCATCAATTGCCTGGGGCCCCACCCCCAGGCCAGTCGCTCCGGCGACTCCGCGCCTGCACGACAGCTGAAGGCTCTCCGGCCGGCCGGCGCTAACGTGCCGGTTGTTAGTCTCGCTCGCTCCTGACATCAAGTACAAGGCCCTATCTCAGGCTGCGCGGTCAGCCATTCCTCGTAGTCGCCTTGCTCCATCACCGTCAGGAACCCGCGCATACGGTAGTGGCCCAGGCCGCAAAGTTCGGCACAGGCGATCTCGTAGTCACCCACCTTGGTGGGGACGAACCAAGTGATGATGCTCATCCCCGGCTGCAGGTCTTGCTTGACTCGGTGTTGGGGCAAAAAGAAGCTGTGCTGCATGTCCTTGGATCGCAGGCGTATCGCGGCTGGCCGATCGACGGGAAGCGCAAGTTGGTTCGTTAAACAGAAGTCGTCGGCGGAAGCGGGGTCGTCGGGGTCGACGCCGAGGAGATTCTCGATCGAAATCAGCTCATGATTAACCCGTCCGAAAACGCCGTCGGGCCCTGGGTAGCGCATATCCCATTGAAACTGAGCGCCCACAACTTCGACCTGGATCGCATCTTCGGGGGGTGGGGAATAGACTCTGTTCCACAACCGGAGCCCCACCAAAGCGATCGGGATGAGGATGACGGCGGTTCCGATGGTCCAACCGATCTCCATCTTGTGGCTTTCTTGCCAATCGCTTCCCTCCGCGCCGGGTCGATCGGAGTATTTCCAAATGTAGTATCCGAGTAAGCTCTGGACGACAATGTACGCCACTCCCGTAATGCCGAGAATCACGTAGTAAAGGTTGTCCAGCCCCACTCGGTCGGAGGCCAGCTCGGGCATGCCCCACTTGAAGAAGAATGCCACCGACACGCCGACGATGAGCCAGATGACACTCGCCATCACCAGCCCTACGGTTGATTGATTGGAATTAGATGCCATGCGATGACCTCGTCTGTTAGGACACCAAAGTTAGCGGCGTTCGGCGCTTCTACCGGCCATACCGCGACAGGTAGATGGCAACCGCTTCCATCTGCTTCATTGCGTCGCCGTCCAGATACTCAGGTACCGGAGTGATAATGTTGCCTTCGTCATCCACGGGCCAGAACTGCGGCATTTGCGTTCCGGGCGCTATCGACTGCGGATCGGAAAGCCATCTGACGACCCACTCCGGCCTCAGCCTCTCCGGTCCCAATCGGAAGCTGGGTGCCAACTGAGACGCGGACATCGTCCCTGCAGCCGAGGGAACATGACATTGCTCGCAGCGGAGGCGAGCCAGTAGATCTCGGCCAGCCGAGAACATAGCCGGGTCGACCGGCTGATCGGTGGTCTCGTAGGGCTGCGCGTCGTCCATCGCCAAGAAACCACGCACCAGCGTATTCGCCTGCTCATCGGTGAACCCGAACGTCGGCATGCGGACGTTGAGCCAGAACCGTACCGTGGAAGGCTCCTTCAGAAAATGGAACAGCCAGTTCCCCTGCGTTTTGAGCCCCTGCGTGTTTAGGTTCGGAGGGCGCATTCCGGAGTCCTCGATGGTGTCGTAGATCGCACCCCCCTCGCCGTCGATGAGGTGGCACCCCGTGCAGTTATATTCATGAATAGTGCGTCGACCTAGCTCCGCGACCGCTTCGTTCGCATCGAGTCTCTTCATTGCTTCGAGCGGAAACTCGTCGCGCACCTGCGCGAGCACGTTCATCGCGATGTCTCTCACCTGCTCGTCGCTAAAACCGAAGTCACCCATGCGCAGTTTTTCTTGTGGAGCCTTGACCCTTCCTTGATCATAGCTGCGCGGGGCTTTCAGTTTTTGCTCCAGCCACGCACGTCGGGTATGGTCGATGTCGATGTATCCAAAGTCTAGCCGGGTCACCATCTTGGAGCCCCAGTCGGACAAATCGACGCCTAACTTCTGGGCGTTCTCGAACCCGCTGATGTCGTGGCATCCGAAGCAGCCGTAACGACGAATGAGGCTTTCGCCCGAAAAAATGAGCTTGTCTTCCTTGGACATGCCGTCCAGTCGCTCCTGGGCCACCCGGTCCGGAAGTTTGGTACGCAAAAACTCCAGAGTAACCTCGTCGAGAGCGGTCGCTTCCGGAGCCGGAACGGGCAATTGCTCGAAGTCGAGATTCTTGAGAGATAGCAAGTATGCGGTAATGTCTCCGGCTTCCTCATCCGTCAGTCGGAGATTGGGCATAAAGGTATCCGGCCAGTAATGTTTAGGGTTCTTGAGCCAATTGAACAAGAACTTCTCATTGACCTTGCTTCCCAGCCCGGCCAGGCTCGGCCCGTGACGACGCAGCAGTGAAACACTTGCCGCGTCTGACTCATCCGTGATGTGACAACCAAGACAACCGACGGACTCGACGAGTTGTTTTCCGCGATCCGCGCTTCCCCTGGGTACGGATTGCGGGTAGTCGATCGGCTCCGCCTTGTCGAAGACGTAGGCAACGATAGCGGCCACTTCGGTGTTATTGCGCGCGCCAACATCGGCGTCCAGATTGTTGTCGAGATTCCAAAAACGAGGCATGAACGTCGACGACTTGAAGCTTTTAGGGTTCTTGACCCAACGAGCCGCCCACTCGGGTGTCGTCTTGGAAACCACATGCGCGAGGTTAGGACCTACCTTCCGGCGATCCTCGAACCCACGGGTGTTGTGACAACCCCAGCAGCCCGCCTTCTCGTAGAGATCGCGACCTTGATTGAACGCGTCGGCCTTGGGAACGTGGGCGGTATTCGAATGGCACTTGAGGCAACCCGACTCGGAAAAATCTGCCGGATACATCGGCTTGTCCCAGTGATGGTCCGCCTCCCAGCCGTACTTTTCCTCCCACTCGACCTTCTGAACATCGTCGCGCGGCGTATGGGTTACCCTGCCAAACGTCGTCGCGCGCCCACGACCGTTGTGGCACCCCGTACAACCGAAATCATCGAGCGAGTGAGGCGATTCCCGGTTCACATAAAGATCCAGTTTGGGATGAGTGCGGTAGGGTTGTGGGGCGTCCGCATAGTCCGGATTATCGATCCCCAGGTGGCAGGTCATGCACCGATCCACCCTCGGCACTTGGATAAAGTTCAGATCTTCGGTTACGTTCTTGACCAAGACCTGCTTGATCTCGATCGAGGGGTCGATGAAGTCGACGAGGGGAAGGTTCCGGAAGACGTTGGGGAAGCTGACTCGGATGGTATCCATCTTCCGATTGAGGAGATCGATACGCTCGGTGAGCGATTTGCGCTCCCCTTCTATACGAGTCCGTTCGGCTCGAATTTCCCGAAGCTCTTTCTCTGCGAGCTCGAGCTCGTAGTCCAAGGCGATCCGCACTTTGCGGGCGTCCAAAAAATTCCCTTCCAGCTCGTCGAACTCTTCCTGCCCCACACCCTTTCCTGGCGGGGCGTGCTCGCCCTCCTCGTAGTAAAACTTCTTGGAGTCGTAGACGGACTTGAGCTCTCGTTCCTTGACATCGACTAGGTACCTCTCGTCCGCCATCTCTTTGCGTTTTGCCTCGAGCTCGTCGATACCCTGTTTGTTCTGAAAAAGCGCATCGTTGGCAGCCTGTAGCTCTTGCTCGAGCTCTTGCTGCTTGTCCTCATCTAAAGCGGCCTGCGCTTCGTCGAACTGAGTACGGGTCGTCTCGCGCTCCAGCTTCGAAAACGTGCGTTGGTAGCCCTTCCACTCCCGCGAATAATCGTGCCAGATCATCCACACCGTAGTGATGAAGAGCGCAATACTGGTGATGGCGAAGACGACGTTCAGTCCACTGATATCGTGCGCGTGTCCGGGAGCTTCTTTACCCACGATTCTCCTACTCTTCCCCTAAATGGTCCTAGATGTTGAAGAAAATTTCGGGGAAAGCGACGATGTACTTCAGATTGAACGCCCACCGCAGATACATCTTGATGGGCAAACTGAACATCATGAGGAACAGTAACACTCCCACGTAATAGCGAGCCGGCCCCATCTTCTCGTAATACTTATTGAGGCTTATCCAGCGCAACCAACGCGGCAGTTTGTCGCTCGGCTGGGCCAACAGCACCGGGAGCACGAAAATGTAGAAGATGGTGACCAGAACCCCCCAGATCTCGCGGATGAAGGGGTTTCCTGGCAGCGGCCGGCTTAGCAACTTGACCCAGAAAAAGTCGGAGACGTTGACGTTCAACAGCGGCTCGACTCGATGGAGATCCCAATATTCATAGGGACCGAAAAAATTCCAGTTGGGCCCCCTGAGGAACGTGCCCGAGACGACCATCAGAATCCAAAGGACTATGAAGCCAAACAAAAAGAGCGTGATCTCGGCTTTCCGCTCGCTCCATGTGAAGTAGCCATTGCCTTTCGGGTTGGTATCGATAAAAGGGATCGCCATCAATCCGATGATGATCAAAGTTGGGTAGACGACACCCGCCAACCACGGATCGAAGTAAACGAGCATCTCCTGGAGACCCAAGAAGTACCAGGGTGCTTTCGATGGGTTCGGGGAGTCAGCGGGGTTCGCCGGCTGCTCGATGGGAGCCAAGAGGAAGATGGACCACACCACGAGGACAATGCTGACGACGACCAGGCAGATGAGCTCAGTATAGACCAGGTCTGGCCATACCCAGACCTTCTCCGCCTCCTCTTTTTCGAGAGGCTCCCCGCCACCAGCGATGCGCTTATCGTTCTCGACCCCCTGGTACATCGCATACCAGGTGAAGAAACCCACGAGGAACAACATCCCGGAGATTGGAACGTTGTCGGGCTTGGCGACGATGAGCCAGAAGTTTGGATCGAGGAGGCTGAGGGCGAAGAACACCACCGACACGACGAGGGCGATGAGACCCGCCTTCTTGCTCCACACTTTCGTGTAGTACAAGGAAAGTCCGAAGCCGATGGTCGCGAGCGTGAAGAGTACGGTCGGCCCAGAGATGTAATTGATGAAACCCTTAATTAGTTCCATGAGTTCAGCCTAAGGGCTCCCGCGAAGCCTCGTCGGTTGAGCGAGGTCCCGAGACCCACATGACCTACATAGGTCCGGAGATGCCTCCGTCCTTGCGGACCCGCCAAAAATGAACCGCCATCAAGAAAGCCGCCGCCAGCGGCAAACCAACACAGTGAAGGACGTAGAAACGCAGCAGGGTGCTATCCCCCACCACTCGACTGCCTAAGAGGGCGAAACGTGCGTCATTTCCAGCATGCACCAAACTTATTTCCCCTAGCTTCAATTGCGCCGCTAAGGGTCCTTCAGACCCGAGCAAAGGAGTCGCGCGTGCCATGTTGGAGCCCACGGTGATCGCCCAGATGGCCAGCTGATCCCAAGGAAGGAGGTAGCCGGTGAAGGAGAGCAGCAAGGTGAGAACCAGCAATACGACCCCGATTCCCCAGTTGAACTCGCGGGGTGGCTTGTAGGAGCCGGTCATGAAGACGCGGAACATGTGGAGCCAAACGGTGATCACCATGGCGTGCGCCCCCCACCGATGGATCTCTCGCATGATACCGAGAGGCACATGCTCGCGGAGGTCGACGATGTCGGCGTAGGCGTACTCGACGGTCGGCCGGTAGTAGAACATCAGCAATAATCCGGTGAAGGTGAGTACTAGGAACAGGAAGAACGTAATCCCACCCATGCACCAAGTATAGCGAAGCTTGATTCCGGCCTTGCGGGACTTAACGGGATGGAGGTGCAGGAAAACGTTGCTCATCACCACCAGGACACGGTTACGGTTGCTAGTGGGAGCCCCGTGTCGAAAGATGGATTTCCAAATCTGAGAGTCGGTCGTCGTCTCCCAAAGGTCCGCAACGAAGGTTTTTACTTTCTGCACTAGAAACCCCTCTTAGAGTCCGCGTTCATCCGCCTGCAACCGATGCAAGGGGGACGAAGTGTGTGAACACCGCGTAGGCCAGGTAAGCCTCGCGTCAGCAGCATGTAGGTGCATCTACGCAAGTGTAAGGAACGACTCGGGATCTTCCCACTGTCCGGCCTCGAACTTGAAAGTGCGACTCTTGTCGACGAGAACTTGACCATCGTCTGCTAGGCCAACCTTAACCCTCTCGAGAGGACGCGGCGCAGGCCCTTCGAAGTTGATGCCGCTCGAGTAGAAGCCACTCCCGTGGCATGGGCACTTGAACTTGTTCTCCGCCTCGAGCCAGTTCGGTGTGCATCCAAGGTGGGTGCAAATAGCCTGAATGGCGTAGATACCGTCCTCGTTTCGAACGATCCAGACCCGATACTTTTCCTTGAACCGCAAATCGACTGCCCCGATGGCGAAGTCAGCCGGAAAACCGATTTTGAAGGAAGAAGGTTCCTCGGTCAGCACGTTCGGGAAGAAGAAACGCCCCATCGCGAGTCCGCCGGTCGCGGCCGCGGCGGCGAAAAAGGTCCACGCCATCGCGAGCCAGTTGACGATGAAGCCGCGCCGGCTTATCTCCTTGGACTTTGCCGGCGCTTTGGATTCCTCCGACTTACTATCCTTTTGTTCGTCTGCCATGATCAACCCTACTCGTGTGCCACTGCCTTACTTGCTTCTGGAAGAGAGGTGAGGCCGCTCGGCCGCTCGCCCTCGGTATCCGTGCACCGTTGCTCAGCACAAGACAAGGGCGCGGAAGCTCCGCGCCAATGCCAATTGTATTCGCCTCACGAGAAAGCTGTCAAGGCTTCTCGTCTCTACTCAGGGCCGGGCAGAACCCCTACTTTTCAAGTAGTTTATCCAGCTGGGCCAAGGCTTCGAAGGCAGCTTGCCGAACCTTCAGATCTGGGTCTTGCGCCGAAATCTCCTCTAGGCTCGGGCGGAATGACGGGTCCTGCAGGAGCACCGCTCCCTTCATGGCATTCATCATCGTCTCGCTACGCTGCTCCTCACTCATGACGGCTACCGAGCTCAGAAACTCCCGATCGAGCATCTGAAAAATCCGATCTCGACCCGAGTCGTCACCGATTTTCGCTAGAGCGATAGCGGCATTCCAAGCCACATCCATTTCGTAATCTCCGAGAGCGGCCTCGAGCGTGGTGCGTGCCTCCCCGGAGCCGAGCGTTCCCAAACTGTAGACCGCCATCTTTCGGATCCCGGCATCATCGTTTTGCGCAAGCTCCAGGAGCGCCTCCACCGCGCGCTCATCACCGAGGGAGCCCAAAGCCCACATCGCGTAGATCCGCGTTTCCGGATCGTCATCGGAGAGTGCTTCCAGAAGCACCGGGACCGCTTGCGGATCTCCCACGTGACCCAGGGCGAGAGCCAGGTAGCGTCGGACTCGTGGATCATCACGCTCCGCCTCGCGAAAGGTGTCGATCATCTCGGGGACAAGCCGATCGATGTCCTCCTGATCCTGTCGATCGATGTGGTTGAGCTGCTTCGCCAGCTCGAAGGCTGCTTGCCAGCGGCGTGTCGCGCTCCCCGACTTGATATCGCGAAGATGATCCACGCTAGATTTTTCTTCGGCAACTAACCAGCCGAAAAACAGGAAGAGCCCGACGCACGCAAAGACAACCAGCGCCGGGATCAGAAAGAACTGGAGAACGGAGTTGCCGAAGCTTATGTCCTCAGCCGATTCTTCAGGTGATTTATTGCTTGTGCTCTGGTCGTCTGTCATTAAAGGGTCCGCTGCGCCGTGTCAGCCCAGTTGGGGCGAACCATCCTAGTTCCTTTTGGACAGCCGATCAAAAACCGGGCGTGCCGACCCAGCTCATGGATGAGAGTCCGCCGATTCCGTGGGATTGATCGTATTCGTAGAAACTGCGACTTCTTGGTCCTGGTACTGAAGCTGATAAAGACGATAGTAGATGCCGCGCTCGGCCAACAGAGCCTGGTGGGTCCCCACTTCACGGATCCGCCCCTTGTGCAGCACCACGATCCGGTCCGCCTTCTGCACTGTCGAAAGACGATGCGCGATGACGATGCTCGTGCGACCGATCATCAGGCGCTCGAGCGCTTCGCGAATCAAGATCTCGGTCTCAGTGTCTACACTGGAGGTCGCTTCGTCCAAGATCAGGACCCGCGGATCGTGAGCCAAGGCGCGAGCGAAAGAAATAAGCTGCTTCTGACCCGCGGAAAGAGATGCCCCTCTCTCGCCTACTGGTTCATCGAAGCCCTTTGGTAGCCGCGCGACGAACCGATCGAGGTGGACGTTGGCCGCCGCTTCGGCGACCTGCTCATCGGAAATCTCACGGCTCCCTAGGCGGATGTTCGAGGCGATCGTCCCAGAAAACAGATGCACGTCTTGCAGGACGATGCCGAACTGTTGGCGGAGCTCCTTGAGGTTCCACTCGCGTAGGTCGATACCATCGAGCAGGATGCGCCCCTCCTTCACGTCGTAGAAGCGAAGAAGGAGACTTGTCAGCGACGTCTTGCCCGCCCCGGTGTGTCCCACGATGGCGACGCGCTCACCCGGCTCGATATGGAGGTCGACGTCCCTCAATACCCAATCCTGGTCTTGATAAGCGAACTGCACGTTTTCGAAATCGATGCGACCCTCCGGGTGGGCCGGCCGCTGCGGCTGGGTTGGGTCTACGATGGTGGGCTCGGTATCGAGCAGCTTGAAGATTCGTTCCGATGAGGCCATGGCCGATTGCAGGATATTGAACTTCTCCGTTAGATCGGCGATGGGTTTGTAGAACTTTTCCGAGTATTGGATGAAAGCAACCAGAGCACCCAGGGTCAGTCCGCCGATCAGCATCTGGCCGCCGCCGTACCAGATGATCAGCCCGATGGCCGTAGCACCGAGGATCTCGACGATAGGATAAAAAAGGGAGTAATAGAGGATGGACTCGAGATTGGCGTCCATGTGTGCGTGGTTGAGCTCTTTGAACTCTGCGTACTTTCTCGGCTCCTGCCGGAACAGCTGAACCACTTCCATCCCCGAAATGTTTTCTTGATTGAAAGCGTTGATGCGCGCGATGCGCGTTCGTACCTTGCGGTAGGTGTTACGAACCCTTCGCTTGAAGATGATGGAGACCGCGAAGAGCGGTGGCAAGACCGCAAAGCTTACCAGCGCGAGCTTCCAGTTGAGTGAGATCAGTACCACCATGATGCCGAGCAGCATGAAGATGTCGCCGAACACGGTGACCACGCCGGAAGTGAAAAGCTCGTTCAACGCATCGACATCCGTCGTCACTCGCGTTACCAGACGCCCCACTGGATTGCGGTCGAAGAATGACGGGTTGAGCTTCTGCAAGTGGCCAAAGATCTGCCGCCGCATGTCGAACATGATGCGCTGGCCAGTCAGGTTCATCACGTAGATTTGGAGATACGACAAGCCGAACTGGGCGAGGAGAGCCAGCACGTAGAGCCCGGCGACGACTTTCAAGCCGGATAGATCTCCGGCGGCGATGTAGTCATCGATCGCCACTTTGGTCAGGTAGGGTCCGACGAGCTTGAGGGCAGAGATCACCAGAATCAGGAAGAACGCCACCACCACCGCGAGGCGGTAGGGCTTTAGGTACGTCAGCAACCGCGCCATGAGCCGGCTGTCGTAGGCCTTACCTAAGAGTTCTTCTTCGTGGTAGTCAGCTGGCATGGCTAATCTCGGGCGTCGTCTAGTTCTCGAAATCTATTAATGGCCTGGGGCCCCACCCCCCAGGCCGGTCGCTCCGGTGACTTCGCACCTGCGCGACAGCTGATGGCTCCCCGGCCGGCGGCCCTGACGGGCCGTCTTCATATCCGTTCCAGTTCATCCTCCAATAGCTGCTTGCGATAAAGGCTCGCATAAATTCCGTCGAGCGCCACGAGACTCTGGTGCGTGCCGCGCTCGGCGATCCGTCCCTCGTCCAACACGACGATGAGGTCCGCGTCCTTAATAGTGCTGATGCGATGGGAAACGAGGAGCGTGGTGCGGTTCCTGATGACGCCTCGCAGCTGCGTCAGAATCCGTTCCTCTGTCTCAGTATCTACGCTCGAGAGCGCGTCATCCAAGACGAGTACCCGCGGGTCGGTGAGAAGCGCCCGCGCGATGGTCGAGCGCTGCCTCTGTCCGCCGGAAAGCGTGATCCCACGCTCGCCCACCATCGTATCGTAGCGTTTGGGGAAGTCGGCAATATCGCCTGCCAAACCGGCAACCTCAGTCACTCTTTTCACTTCTTCGAGCGACGCCTCGTCCTCCCCGAAACTGATGTTGGCTCGCAGGCTCTCCGAGAACAGAAAACCCTCTTGGGGAACGAAACCGATGGCCCCCCGAAGGCGAGCGAGCGGGAGCTTGCGCACGTCCACACCATCTACCAAAACCTGCCCCTCGTTCACGTCATAAAGACGAGGCACCAGGCTCACTAAGGTGCTCTTGCCCGATCCGGTGCGCCCGACCACGGCAACCGTTTTTCCCGGCTCGATCACGAGGTTGATGTCGCTCAGAACGGGCGTGCCATTGTACTGGAAGTGAACGCCGCGAAACTCGATTCCCCCCGTTAGATCCACATCGGTGCGAGCATCGGGGGCGTCGGTCAGCTCGGGACTCTCGTCGAGAATGACCGCCAACCGCTTCATCGACGCCGCCCCGCGCTGATAGATGTTGACAACCCAACCGAAGGCGATCATCGGCCAGGTCAGCATCGAGAGATAAGCGAAGAACGCTACCAACTGTCCCAGGGTGATCTCTTGACTGATTACCATTCGGCCGCCCCACCAAAGGACGAGAGCCGAACCAATACCGATGAGGACCGCCAGCAACGGATAAAAAGCACCCCAGATCTTCGCGAGTCCCACGTTGTGACGAAAGTAGTGTTGGTTTTCCTCCTCGAACTTCTCTTGCTCGGAGGCTTCCTGTGTGTAGGCCTTGACGACCCTCACCCCAGAGAGATTCTCCTGCACCAGCGCGGTGATGTCGCTCATCTTGGCCTGGATGGCCTCGAAACGCTTGTGAATCACTGCACCGAACTTTTTCACCGCTATCGAAACGAACGGCATGATCCCGAGCGACACTAGCGTCAGCTCGACGTTGATGGCCAGCATGAATCCAAGCGCGGCGATGGTAATCACTACGGTCTCGACGGGATACATGACCCCGGGCCCCAGCACCATGCGCACGGCGGCGATGTCGTTCGTGGCGCGCGACATGAGATCCCCGGTACGCCAACGATGAAAGAAAGGCAAACTCATGCGCTGAAGGTGCGCGAAGAAGTCATTGCGCAGGTCGGCCTCGACATAGCGGGACACCCCAATGATGAGGCGGCGCATCCAGAATCGGAAAAATCCGTCGACCAAAGCGATCCCGATGATGAGGGCGCAGTAAAAGACTAGCTTCTCTTTCGTCACCGACACGGTCAGATCATCGACCGTCATGCGGAGCACCTGGGGTGCGAGGACCGACGCCATTTTGCCGAAGAGCAGGCAGACCATTCCCACACCCAGTCGCTTCTTATAGCGACCCAGATAAGGAATGAGACGCCGTAGTTCTAACATTGTGTAGACTCGTCCTCAGTCAATTCTTCTAAGAGTTAGCCTGATTTGCAAAAGGAGTCGGACGGTATGTCCTGACAGCGCTTTACGCCTGGAGCCCGAGCGCCTCCGCCAATTTGTGACGGTTGAACGGGCTTGTGGTCAGGATACGACCGTCTATGTCGAATGTCGGGACCTGACGCTTACCCCCGGTGGCCTTCATGACGGTCTCGGCGGCCGCCGGATCGCCGTCGATGTTGATCTCCTCATAGGCAACGCTGTGTTCATCGAGGAATCGCTTCGCCAACCGGCAGTCGGGACACCACGTCGTGGTGTACATCTTAATGTGCATCCGTTTTCGAACTCCTCGGATAGTATAGCACCCGCCCACGCGACGGGCCGCTAACTGCCATCGCTATTGGGTTTCTCGGAGATCGACGAGAACCTTGAAGAACTTGGGGTTGGCACTGTCTTCGAAACCCCGGGCGAACTCTCGGAAGGGATAGATCCTCGAGACCAATCGCTCGACCGGGATGGCTTTATCGACCAGAGCCGCGATGGCTGGCTCGAAATCCCCGCAGCGGGAGCCCACGAGCCGCAGTTCGTCGACGACGATCCTTGAAACGTTCACGCGTGGCATCTGTTCACTGGTGGATTTGAGGATGATCGTTCCTTTTGGCCTCGTCCACGCCCTCGCCCTCTCGATGCCTTGCGGCGATCCGGTCGCCTCCACAACCCACGGATAGATCGAACGCGCCTGTCCTTTGACGACGGACAGCCCTATCGAGCGAAGCAGGGACAACTTGTGCTCGTGTTTGCCTGCTACTTCAACTTCCGCGCCGCGCATTTGAAGCCCAAGTGCGATCAGTGTTCCCAACCGTCCATCGCCGACAACCAACACCCTCTCCCCGGGCGAAATCCCAACTTCCCCGACCGCGAGTGCCGCGGCCAAGGGCTCGACCCAAACCGCCTCTTCGTCGCTAACGCTGTCTGGAACCCGATGCAGGTTTCCGATCGGTGTGGTCAGGTATTCGGCGAAGGCACCGTCTCTCCCCTCGATGCCCAAGACCTTTCGATTCTCACAATGTCGAACAATACCTTGACCGCAGAGCGAGCACGCCCCACAGCCGATGTTGATCTCGGAGACAACCCTGCTGCCAACCCAACTAGAATCGGAAGCCCTCTCGACGACACCGACCATCTCGTGGCCCGGCACACCGCGAAAGTCGCGGTAACCGCCAAGAAGCGCATGATCGGTCCCGCAGATCCCCGCCATTCGAACCCGAACCAGTGCATCTCCGGGTTCCGGAACGGGAGTGGGGATCTCCTTCAGGCCGGGCGAGTCATCAACAACGAAGGCCAGCATCTTGGCGGAGAGCCCTCAGCCGCCGCGCAGCCGCCCGTCGGCGAAGCGGAAAGCGCCCGAACGCAGCCCTGAGCCAATGCGCAGTCGCGAAGTCGACGAAGCATGTGGCGTGGGGGTGGGGCCCCGCGCCTGTAATTGAAGAGTGAGGGCGCACTGATACATTTTCATCTACGAGTGGCAACTTCGAGCTCGCCGATTTTCTCGTCGACCAGAGATTCGTAGGCCGCGTCACCGATCGACTCCATGAGCTCGAGTGCCCGGGGGCGCTGACCTAGCGCTTCGTAACACCGAGCGATGTTGTAGCGGAGGTCGACTTCGTCATACGGAGCTATCGGATCGATGTTCTTGGATGCCAGCTGGAAGGCGGAAAGAGCCTGCCGGTAGCTCCCTTCTTCAAATAGTCGTTTGCCTCGCTCGAGAGGACTTTCGGGCGCGATGAGCTCAGAACCTTCGATCTTCCCACGGCGGTAGAAGAGAGGCGCTTGCCCGGACAGTACTTCGTCGAGCAGAACCTCTCTCACTTCGACGATGTCCTCACCCTCGAGTCGGGCCGGGCATCCTTTATATAAGGGGCCGCCTTTACCTCCGAGATCCACGAGCCGAAGACCCTGGCAGTCTTCCCCAGCGAAGAAGTACACCGCGCCTGCCGAGATCGCCCGGGTTCCCTGAGGCTCATCCGGCTCTGAGCCCACCCAGACTACCGAAGGTTTTCCTCCCTCGAACCTCAGGATGAAATCGAAATTCTGTGGCAAGAGCCTTCCGAAGAAGGTTCGCTGAAGCAATATCGTCTGTTGTCCCCCGCTGTCGGTGAGGTGGAGATAAAAAACACCTTGCTCCGGGGTAGCCTGGACGTCGATCTCCGGTGCGATCTCTTTCACCGCCGCCAACAACACTTTGGGCAATTCCCTGTCCAGAGCAAGAAAGGCGCGGGATTTCGCGGCGCCCGCTCCACGAAGCTGCGCGAGCTCCATAAGCGCGTTCAAAACCTGGGTCTCGTTGGTCGCGTCTCTGAGAATCTTTCTTAGAGCAAGGTCGATTTGCCGATATCGGTCCGGAATCGGGACCGGCCCGGCCTCGAGCGCAGCCGCTTCATCCACGAGCGTGGAGAAGGACTTCTCAACTCGACTCGTCCGGCGGGTCGTCGTTCCGGTCTCTTTCTCCGCCGGTGGTCCGAGAAGCTGCAACACAGCGGTCACTTGCTCCCGGATGCGGCTACCCGGAGGATCTCCGGCAAGCGGGATTCTTATTTGCATCAAGCCGCGGCGGGATACGATCCAAATCTCTCCATCGTCAGCCGGTTCGATGCCAGCCGGCAACCGGTCGGCGCGCCCCACCTCGACTCGCAGGCTCAGTAGGCGAACGATACGTCGCACCGACGCTAGGTCACGCTCTTCGACGAAAGCGCCCACTGCAAACTCGTGCCCCAGCTTACTCGGCTCGATGAGTGCCAACCCAATGGCGTCCAACTCCTCGCTGCAACGAGGACACGCATCTATGGGGAAATACAAAACGACCGTCATTCCTTCGTCCAGGTACTCAGATGAAACAAACGTGCTGCCGGTCGCCGCAATCCGGATATCCGGAAGCGGCGCCACCGCGACTTCGATCTCTGGGAACTCTACCGCCAGCTCGAGAGCGAAGCGCTCTTGATCAATGACCGCATGAAGCACGTTTCTATCCGCGAAAGCTCCGGTTTCCAGCAAGCTCCGCTCGATGGCCGCCTGATCGACCTCTGGAGCGAAGTAAGCCTCCAGCAAGAGTTCCATGCGTTGCGCCACGTCGAGGTCGGGGTGAGAGGCCATCTGCAAAAGAGTCTCCGGCGACGGTACGAGGTTCACGGAGCGCCGCAGGGCTTTCCGTCCCTCCACCCATCGCTCTTGTTCGACGAGCGCGTTTCCGAACGTTTCAAAATACCGGGCACGGCGTTCCCGATAGGCGGTGCGTGCCTTTTCGATCATGTCCTCGAAAAGCAATCCTTTTTCCGGAGTCTCCTGGATCTCTTTCTCGGGTTCGAAGTACGAGGACTTCGAGAGAGCGCGACCGGCGGCGGCCTCGGCACCCTGGGCGTCGCTTTCGCCGAGGAGCCGCACAGCCTCGGAATGTGCCCTTTCGGCCGGACCGATCCCTCCCGACTGAACGAGAGCGATGGCGAGAACGAAAGGAGATAGCAGTCGGACTAGCAAGGCATACCTCAGGAAGGTTTGAGTGCCGCGAGCTTGTCTGCGGCAGCGCGGAGAGTCTCTTCTCGCTTGCAAAAAGTGAAACGAACCTTTTGGGCACCGCCTTCGGGGCGGTGGTAGAAGCTCGAGCCCGGAACCACAGCCACGCCTATTTTCTCGATCAGATGCCGTGAAAAACTCACGTCGTCGGGAAAGCCGAAGCGTGAGATGTCGGTCATGACGTAATACGCTCCGTTCGGCTTATAACAGGAGAAACCCGCTTCTTCCAGGGCCGGCAGCAGAATGTCACGTCGAGTTCGATAGTCGACCGACAGTTGCCGGTAGTAGTCGTCCGGAAGCCCCAAAGCGACGACACCCGCCTCCTGTAAGGGGGCCGCCGCACCGACGGTCAGGAAGTCGTGCACCTTGCGGATTGCATCACTTAACACCGGAGGAGCCAACGCCCACCCGACTCTCCACCCGGTCAGGGAATACGTCTTGGACAGGCTGTTGATGGTGACGGTACGTTCCCGCATGCCGTCCAGGGACGCGAGCGGTATGTGTTCGCCTTCGTAAAGGATGTGCTCGTAGATCTCGTCGGTGATGGCCACCACGCCCCATTTCTGACAAAGGGCGGCGATCTGGGACAGCTCCTCCCGGGTGAACACCTTACCGGTCGGATTGTTGGGGGTATTGATGATGATGGCCCGCGTCCGATCGTTGAAAGCGGCGGCCAGCTCGTCTGGATCGAGTCGCCAGTCCGGCTCGTGGAGCGTCACGTAGCGCGGCACCGCGCCCGAAAGAATGGCATCGGGCCCATAGTTTTCGTAGTAAGGCTCGAAGAGCACGACTTCGTCTCCCGGATCCACCACACCCAACATGGCGGACATCATCGCCTCCGTGGAGCCACAGCACACGACGAGCTCTTTCTCGGGATCGACGTCCATTCCATACACACGGCTGTAGTTCTCGGCTATCGCATTCCGAAACGACTTCGCTCCCCAGGTGATGGCATATTGGTTGACGTCGGCCCGGATGGCGGCAACCGCCGCTTCCTTGATCTTATCGGGAGCCGGAAAGTCCGGGAATCCCTGCGCTAGGTTGGTTCCGCCGTGAATTTGGCAGAGGCGCGTCATCTCACGAATGACGGATTCGGTGAAAGACTCCGCCTTCTTGGATCCGGAGATCGATCTCGGTGTAGATGGATGGGATGACATGAAACGATGGCCCTCGCGAACTCAACTAAATAACCCTTGGTGGGTTACTCTGCAACCGCCTCAGGGGCGTAATAAACACGTCGATAGATCATTTCGTTACGAAGAACCAACTTGACGTAGTTGCGGGTCTCGGTAAACGGGATCTCTTCGATGAATTCTTCTGGATCTAGCTCGAGATCCATTCCCGTCCAAGCCCGGACCCGATGCGGCCCCGCATTGTAACTTGCCAGCGCGTAGTCCACCCTCCCCCCGAAGCGATTCAGCATTGACCGGAAGTAGTGAGTACCGAATCGGATATTCACCTCTGGATCGTACAGGTCCGCGCTCCGGTAACGCTGCCGCTGCTCGCGTGCGATGCTCTTGCCGGTAGCCGGCATGATCTGCATCAGCCCTCGGGCGCCAGCTCGGGAACGAATCTTCGGGTTGAACGTAGACTCTTGGCGGATGAGCGCCGCTACCAGATAAGGATCCAGTTTTGCTTCTTCCGAGTAACGCTCCACCACGTCCCAGAATCTCAGGGGGTAGATGATCTGCCAGATTTCCCGCGGCAGCAGATCCCCGGTGGCGGAAGTGTGAAAGGGAAACGCGCGCCGCATCGTGAAGATCGCTTGCCCGGTGCGACCTTGCTGGAGGCGGATCCATGCCACGGTAGCCAGGAAGGCAGGATCGCCGTCACCCTCTTGACTACGCTCCGCTTCGAGCGTCGCCTGTTCGTAGAGCCCCATCGCCAGTAGCTGAGAAATGCGGGCCTGGCGATCGGTCCGGTAGACTCCCAGGGCGTCCTTCAGATCGATGCCGACGCGAGCCTGCTCGAGGGCAGCGATGGGCGCCAGAACGCCGCCGAGAAGCGTCAAGTGTTCCTCGGCTCGTCGGCCATAGTACGTGTTCTTGAAACCCACCAGGACTTGCCGATAGAGAGCAACGGCACGATCGACTTGACCCGAGCTCTCGTAGGCGCGCGCGCCCCAATAAAGGAATTGAGAAAACTCGTCCGCGGCCGGGTTCTCCCTTGCCACCTTGTCGAATCCGACCGCCGCCTCCTCATACATCCTCTGCCGATATTGGTCCCATAGGAGGCGCCACTGGGCAGGAGCGTAGTTCTTCCCACCCGGAAACTCCTTGACGAGCCTGCGACAGTAGTCAAGAGCGATTGCCTTCTCGTCGTGGTCCTCGTGATCCGTGGCGAGACTCCATAAAGCTTCTTCCACCCAAGGACCCTTGGGATCCATGCTGACGACTTCCGAAAGTTTGGTCCTGAAGGATTCGCGTCTTCGTCGCCGCCGATCGGCCAGCGCGCGATAGTAAGTCGCCTCCGGCTTGAGGTCCGGCCGTTTCACTTGCAGAAGGATTTGATCCGCGGTGCTACTTTGACGGCGTTCGTACTGGCAGATTCCACGGCGCAAATGAACAAGGTCTTCGTCGACGTGTTTCTTGAAACGACTGAGTAGCGAGGTGTACGCATTGTAGGCGTCGCCATATCGCTCACTCTCGTAGAGAGTCTCGGCGCGCTCGAAAGCCAGCCGGTAGAGCTCACTCGTGTCTCGCGGCGAGGCTTTCTTACGGAGAGCGGTGAGCTTGCTTCCCGCGCCCTTAGCGAACGGGCTTGTCGGTATCTCATAGTAGAGCTCCTCGAGCAGTTCGGCCGCCTCCCGTTCTCGGCCAAGACTGATGAGCACATTGGCCAGCTCGAAGAGTCCCTCGTCCCTGACATCTTCTTGCCCATCCGCCAAAATGGCGCTGAACCGCCCTACCGCCTCTTCACGTTTTCCCTGCCGGACGAGGAGTCGACCGCTCCGAAGCCGGGCTTCATTAATAAGAGCGAAATCTGGATATTGAGTGGTGAGTTTGTCTAGGAGCTCAATGGCATCTGCCGGCTTCCTGTCATCGATCACCCCGCTGGCAAAGAAGAGAGCGTGCGCAGACAGCTCCGTCGAGTCTATCCAAGGGGAGAGGAAGTGCTCCACCGCCTCGTTTGGTCGCTTCGCGTCGAGCAACACCAGCCCAGTCGCGAACTGGGCCAGACCTCGACTAAGTGGAGGCTCATCTTCGGAAGCGAGCACGGAAAGCCGGTCTAGCTTGTCACCCGTGGTAGACGACGGAGCCTGGAGGACGTTGGAAAGTTGAACGAGCTCGTCTCCCGGGTGGCGAAAGGGCTCCCAGGGCAGGCTGGGGAACTCAGGTTGTGTCTCAGCGCGCGACGGTTTCGGAAACGAGAAAGGTCCAGGAACAACCGGGGACGCCGCCAGGAGTCCCAGCAACACGCCCAGTCCAACCAAAACAGACAGAGCCACGAGGGTTTTCCGATCGGTCCGGTTCATAGCATAGGGCTTCCGATATCAATATTATAGGCAGCTCTTTCCGAGCCTGCCGTGAGCCAGGGTATTAGATGTATATGGATGTATAGGAATATATAAGGACTAGTTGGGGTGCTGCCCCAGAGCTCCGGCATCTCCATCGGCAAGGATGCGTATCAGCTCTTCATCAAAGTAGCCCGTTGCGCCGCGAATATCGGAAGACACGCGCTCGGAATAAAGCTGCCTGCTCCGCTCGATGTCATCCCTCAACAGGTTGTAGATGCCTCGTTTCTGGCGACCCTGCTGAACCTTGGCTTCGTTATAAAGCTTGATCTCAGAAATAAGTTATAAAGCTTGAGACGCGCGAAACGCTTAGCGTCTTCGTGCTGCTTGCGCGTATCCGGGTCCATCGAGTCGAGAGAAGCGGGCGAGGAGGGAGGTGGAGCTGATGCGGGGGCACTCGGTGCGGCCCCTTGGGATAAGGCGTGCGCCTCGATGTCCTTGACGTTCAGCATCACGGTCCCCGAGTCCTCACCCGAAGTCGGTGCCGCCGGGGGAGCAGGAGGAGCAGGAGGAGCAAGAGGAGCAAGAGGCCCAGGAGGCGGGGTGACCGGCTCTTTGAGAGCCGCCATTCGATCCGATTGAAAGTCGCCGGAGGCTCTCCCCGCGGATTTGGCCGCGTTCATCAAGTCGAGTAACCGACTGGCATAGAGGACGAGGATTTCGATCGCTTCGACATCGCCGAGCGGGTCGCGTGAGTCACCGCTGTCCGCATAAATGACTGCCCCCACTTTGTCCCTAAGGATGAGAGGCATGGCGAAGATGTTAGTGGGAAGGACGGTGCCGATTCTAGACAGCAGGTGCGCATTATCACGGTGCGCGCTGCTCTCACCGAAGAACCGCTGACGGGATTGCATGACGGCGCGAAAAACCGTGTCGGCGTTCGCGGGAACGGAGATCCGTTTGAGGGCGTCGTTACTAAAACCGGGGCTTTGGTCGAATCCCAAGCCGTTCCAACCGATGCAGTTTCCGCCCTTGATCACGAAGAGAGCGATCCGAGGAGCGAACTGCGAGATCTCCTGAACGAGAGTGTTGAGCACTTCTTGGAGTGTGTTTCCGATTTCCAGTTGCGCCATGGCCGCGCGTACTTGAGGTAGCCGGCTCTCGGCGCCCCCACCACCGCCGCCGACCGACACCTCCCCGAGCTCCTGAACGAACGCGAGGATCTTCCCCTCGTCGATGTTCTCCTCGTACTTGGCCATTCGCGACTGGACGGAGTCCAGCTGACTGATGAGGCCATCCTGGATCCCGGACACCTCCCCGCGAAGCTCATTGGCCCAAGTGGAAAGCAGAGAATGAAATAAGGCCAGAGTTTTAGCTCGAAGCTGCTCCTCGTTACTCATCCTTTAATGCCCTGCGCCCGGTCACTAGAAAGAAAGACAAGCGCGCCTTAAAACCTCGAAGTCCTGCCAGTCGATAGGGTTACGAACGATTAGATGAGCCATTATCATACACGGTCCGGGGTAAGTCAAGATGTTTAAAGGCGTTTGGGGAGCTCGCGCCCCCCTCATGGCCCCGTCAGAGTTGCTACACACCCTAGTTAAATGTACAATTTTGGGCAGGAAAGTTCCAACTTGGGGGCGCAATGGGTTCGACGGGGATAATTGATCCCGCTGCAGCATGCCGAGAGCCATCTACTCGTAAAAAAGGTGGGACAAAAACACAACTGCTGACCACAAGTTAGCATTAGCCGCTTAAGGCTACGTCCTCCCAGGCCTCGCCTGCGTGGTTTGGAAAGGGCGTCATTAGAGCAGGCTGGCCGCATTGCCACTCCCCGGGCAATCGGCGAGATTTAGGGGATAGCTTTCGTCGGGTCCTTGCCGGTTCCTAACCGGAGAAAGCGAAAAAATCGGAATCGGACAAGCATGTAGAAGCATCGGGTGAAGGTCTTCGGACGCGGGTTCGATTCCCGCCGCCTCCACCAATGCAAAGAATTCGAACCGTCCTCCGGAGCGTCGCGAACTATCGAGTTATCGAGAAGCGCGGTCGTGTCGATGGAGCTCTTCGCCACATAGTAGGCCTTCCCGATATCCGGCCGCGTCCGGCTCCAATCGAATGGGACCGAGAAGACGGCGCAAGATCAAACCAAGACTTCCAGGAAAGAGAACCAGACAAAGTCCTTAAGTGGTGTGGTGAATCTCTTGAGCAAGACTAACCTCCGGCAAACGAAGGCGACCGGCCGGATGGCGGAGCCCAGCCAGTGCCAGGCCTTCACATCACAGAGGCCAGCCTCTGAGGTACTTCACCACCTGGGCTAGCTTGTCGTTCAGTTCCTTCGGGACCTCTAGATTTCCCTTGCCGCTTTCAGCAAGTGCCGCAGAGTCGCCGACGTACTTTTCCAACACATCCAGGTGGCCGTCTCTCGAGTCAAGGGTCCCGAGAATCTCTTCTTCTTCCGTCATTGGTCCCTCCTTGCAGCCTGACCCCATCTGGAAGCGGGGAGGGAGAGAGAGCTCATCTTCGTCAACTACCGCGGCACATTTATATTGGCAACTGCCCTTACGATGTCACCGAGGAGCAACTCCGTGAGCTCTTCGCCGCGTATGGCGAGGTGGATAGCGTTAAGCTCATCACGGACCGCGATACCGCCCGCCCCCGCGGCTTCGCTTTCGTCGAGATGCCCGACGCGTCAGAGGACTTTGGCGAAACTCCACGATCCAGTACGGCTAAGGCGATTGGTTTCAAGGCCTCAAGTGAAGATCGGATTCGGTATGGTACGTGGGACGTGCACAAGTCAAGCGGAGAGTTGATGTAGGGCTCTTGCGCGGGAGTGCGCCGTTTTTGCTGGAAGATGACACGGGCGAGAGGCCCGGGCCTATCCTCACTACCTTGTAGTTCCCGGTAACCAACCGGCCCCCAGGTTGGCCGCAGGAGTCTACTCCAGCCGGACGAGCGTGTAGCGGGTTTCGTTCTCCGGCGCCCACGGTAGAGTGAGAGTTAGCCGGAGGGTGTCGCCCTCGATCTCATACGTGTACGTCACGGAGCCGCCCGACATGAAGTTGGGGTTCTTGGCGACGTTGGGTCGAGTCGTGAGCGTCGATCCCGACACTTCGTACGTACCTGAGTTCGCAATGAACGAGTCATAAGCCGCTAGCTTCTCGGCATCTGTCGGCTCAGATGAGCCTACTACGGCTCATCCCCGGAGAAAAGCTCGCGGGGCTGGCTGCTGCCGTCTGGCGCGGACGGGACGTACATGATGCTGTAGTCTTGCTTCGCGAAAATGTAGAGACTCGGCTGTGGATTTGCGTCGGTCCAACTGGTGTCGGGCGATTCGAACGAGACCTCAATGACTTTCCACGCACCCTCCAGGGCCCCCTGCATAGGCGCCTCTGTCTCCTCCGTGGTGGCCGCCTCTTCGCTGGGAAGCTCCTCTCCGGCTGGCGCGCAAGCGGTGAGGGGAACCACGAGGGCAGCAAGAATAAGAGCCGGGATTCGACTCAACAGATCTCCACCTCCATTTCCTCCGCCTACTTCACACTTGGGCTTCCAGTGTCGCGTTTCACAAAGCTCTAGCCATGGAAGCAGCTCGAATGGATGAACGGCTCGCACACGGGTACCGCTTTGGGGGCAGCCGCGAGAGAAAGAGAACCGCGAAAGAGCCACGGCGGCTGAGAGCGGTTCGGCGCGACAACATCCGGCAGAAACAAACCAGCGGCTGCTCGTGATTACCGTCAAACTGCACCGGTTGCGATATCTCCTCCCTACCGTGTGCCCCAGCTCTTCTTCCGAAGCGTGACGACCGCCCAAGGTAGCATGACCAACGAGGCAACGATCCACATTGGGAGCATCGGCATCAAGGAAAAGAACCCCACCTTCCTTGCCGGAGGTAGCTGGAACGCCCAGTAGAAGGTCTGGTGCAGCAGGACAACAAGGGACAGACCGATCAGGTAACCGATCGGATTGATTGCCCCGGAAAGTGGCCCCACAAGAAGGAAATAGGTCACAATGACCGGAGACATTAACGTTACAAGGAGAACAGCATAGAATGCCACCGCTGCGCCCCAGGGTCTTCTCCACATGTGTTTGGCGCCGATAATTGATTCCAGAACGAACGATCGCCGCCATCGTGTCTGTTGTTTGACGTACTTGGACAAATTTTCAGGTACAATCGTCTCTGCTCTGGCAATGGGCACGTACGTTGTCTCAAACCCATCACGCAGAATGAGATTTGTCAGACCTCGATCGTCGCCATAGGTCCGCTTAAGCCCCAAGAATCTCTGATTGAGCCATTCATCCATCAGTTTTCTTAGGATGTCTGTCCGGTATACGCTAAAGGCTCCCGAGCAGCAGACGACGCTCCTGAAGTAACCTTCAAGGGCCCGAAATGTTCTGAAGGCAATGAAGTATTGTTGTGTCTGCATTCTGGTTAACCAATTCGCATCGGCATTACGAACATCCGTGTGACCGCACACAGCGGCAACTCGCGAAGAATAAAATCCTCTGACGATTTGACTAAGCGCATCGCGTCGCAGAAAAACATCGCTGTCGATCAATGCCGTGATTTCGGCATTGTGAAGCCTCATTCCTGCCGCTATTGCGCTCCTTTTTCCTTCGTTCTCCGGTAGGTGGACGCCCTTGTGGCCGAAGGCCTTGGTTGCCTGATCCATCCAGTAGCCGGTGTCATCACCGCTCCCGTCATTGACGAGGATCACCGTCAGCTTCTCTTTCGGATAATCCTGAGCAGCAAGAGACCGCGCCGTTGAGTATATTCCCCTCGATTCATTCCTAGCGGGAATAATCACGGCTACATGAGGCTGATAAGACATCAGGGGAAGAAGTTCAGGATTATACAATGCAAAGAAAACATAGCGCGCTATGATTAGAGCTCCCACCAATGCCGCATATGCGGAGAACACAGGATGGTAGTTGAATACATTTGATACGCGAATCAGGATTATGACGGAGGCCAACCCAGCAAAAAGAATCCAGAAAGCCATTTGAGATGGGTGTTTTATTCGGAGAAGCTTGGAAAGCCCCCCGAAACATGTTGGGGCATCTAACCAGAATGGGCTCCCCCTATTTCTGCGTACCGCCGAGGCATCGAGCTTGGAGTCGATCACGCGGTCGCTCACGACAACCTTGGTGTTCTGCTCGACAAGTTTGGAGAGCCAAAAGAAGCAGAGCGTGAATTAAACAGGGCGTTTAGCCGCGACCCAAGTCTCAGGTCACGCCTCAAGGGGAGGGTTCCAATAGCTAGGTGTGTCATGCATTCCATCCTGCGCTCTAGCAAGGTCTCGTTGTGACGGAGCGATATCCACTCGACTGTGCCAGTGGGAACGGCGGCAGTGCTCTTGCTCGGCGCTCTGGCACTGTGGCCCTACGGCTATCACACTTTTCTTCGATGGGTCGTGTGCATGACTGCGTTGATGGTGGCTTTCCGTGCGCACGACAGCGAGCGTTTTGGGACGGTTTGGACTCTTGGCCTTCTTGCTCTCCTTTTCAACCCTCTAATTCCAATACACCTAACCCGTGTTCGAATCGCGGTTTACTTGGACGCGATCCGAAGATGGGCTCGGCGGTTCTTTTGCCAGCACGCCTCGTTATGGTCGCTGCAGGCCGGCCGATCCTTCCCGTAGCTGATCGTGCGGAGTCGGTTGGCCGGCACACCAAGTGAGACGAGGTAGTCCATCGCGGACTTGGCTCTACGTTCCCCGAGCGCCAAGTTGTACTCCACCGTCCCGCGTTCATCGCAGTGTCCTTCGACCTCGATGACCGCGGTGTTGTAGCTCAGCTTCAACCAGTCGGCGCTTTTGGCCATGGCATCCCTCGCCTCGGGCTGCAGATCCGACCGGTCATAGTCGAAATGGGCGTCGGACAGGTTCTTTTGGAGCTCGATGGCCGTCGCCTCAACAAAGAGATCCTCCGCCGTCGGTTGCTTCCGCGGTGGTGGTGGCGGTGGTGGCGGCGGCGGTGGTGGTGGCTCCTCCTTTGGTGGAGGCGGTGGCGGCGGGGGTGGATTCTTTCCGCAACCCACAAGATCGGTCGCTAGGACGACGACAAATACGAACAGTCCTAGCGAGGCTATCCATCGTTTCTTCACGAAGTCACCTCCTACGCGTTATGATAGGTAGAATTGAGATGGTTCCTCATGACACCACAGTCGGTTCGCGTGCTGGGGCTCTAGCCCAGGGCTGTTTTCCATATGGAGTCACGAAACTGGTAGAGTACCCGAAATCGGCGGTTAGTTTAAACGCCAGAGCGTGAATTTGTCAAGGTCATGGCAAAAAAACAGCCAAAAGAAATCAAGAAGAAGATACTAACCAAGGAAGTCCTTGCCTTCGTGGTGGTCGTTTTGGCGGTCACCGGGTACCTGCTTTGTCAGGGGGCCACCAAACCTTCCGCTACCGCAGAAGGGCCTACCGCCGCACCGGCGGCGCCGAATCAAACCCTCGCCGCCGGGAACGCCCTTCCGGTGGTTCGTCTCATCTCGCTCAACGGGAATAGCCTTCTGCGCTCGAAGTGGACCGAGAAGAGCATCCGATACACGGGTGGCCAATGGGTTACGGTCTGACGATTGACTGAAGACAGGGATTTGCGAAACGAACCCAATTCTCTAGCTACGAGCTTGTGTGCTTCCGCCGCCACCTGATAGCCTTGGCAACCGTCTTGTCCGTCACGCCCAGACTTTTGGCAATGCGGGAGAAGCTAAGACCTAGCTGGCGCAGCCGCTCAGCTTGGGCGGCGACCCTCTGGTACGCTGGGGGGTCTACGGTCTCGAGAAGGAAGGCCTCGAACGGGGTCTCACCTGCGGTTCGAATTCTTTGCGACCGCCTCCACCAATTTTCCCGACTCCGTCGCGAAAATTGGCCGCCGTAACTACATCAACTGTTTGAGCGAAGGCGGGCTACCCTGCGGGCCCAACATCGGAAATCAACTCGCCCTTAGAACAGGCTTGGGTAGTTTCTCGACCCGCCTAGCCGCGAGGTAAAGGTCAACTGCCTTCTGAGCGTTTAGCCAAAACTCGGGCGTTGTTCTGAACGTCGCACCGAGCTTGAGAGCCATCTCCGCAGTCACGGAGGTCCGACCGTTCACAAGCCTATTAACGACTTTGACATCGCAACCGAGATGGTCGGCCAGTCGTTTTTGTGTCATACCGAGCGGAACCAGGAATTCTTCTTTGAGAATCTCCCCGGGGCTCGTGGGTTTGCGCCTTCTTCTTTCATTCATGACAGTTCTCTTAATGGTAATCTCGAATATCGACCTCTCCGGGACCAGCGCCCGTCCAGCGGAACACGACTCGCCACTGATCGTTGATCCTGATGCTGTGAAAGCCCTTGAGGTCTCCCCTCAAAGCCTCCAGCCGGTTTCCGGGCGGGGAGGCAAGATCACTCAGCTTCTCAGAATAATCCAGCATATCGAGCTTCCTGATAGCCATTTTCGCGACACGGGCCCACCCTACCCGCTTGTTGATTCGACCCTCCCGGAAGAACCTTTCGACGTTCCGACTGGCGAAACTCTGTATCGCCACGGCGTTATTATACCACAGTTAGGTATACCCAGCAAAGGTAAGGTGGGCTTAACTAGGTGGCGACATCTCCAGGTGGACTTTGTAACGGCAACTCCGGAAATTAGGACCCCGCCTCCTGTCCAACATCCCGCTGCCGGGGGAGAGGTCGCCGTGGGGAAGGTATCTTCCTGGTTCGAATTCTTTGCGACCGCGTCACCACGACAGGTGTACATCCTACGAAGTCTCATCGATCCGGACCGCCACTACGTCGGCTTGACCGCCGACGTGCATCAACGCTTGGCTTGGCACAATGTCGGTCAATCGGCGCACATGCCGAAGGAGGAGCAGATACTTTTCCAAATGATCCAGCAGGCTCAAGGTTCGATGGCAGAGGGTCCCAACTCAGTGATGGAAGGCGAGCACGAGGATACGGCCACGGCACTGCGTCGGTTGCGGTCGTTGACAGACGACTACACCTTACCGGAGGAAGCCTGTCAACACCTGGCGAGCGCTGTGGCATCACCTCGCGGCGCTCGGTCTCTTCACCGTCACATTCATTTGGAGAACAACATTTTTTCCCCGGTGCGCTCGCAAGTTAGTACCGAACTTGCGCTTCGCATCGAGGAACGCGAAAGGACTCGTAGATCTCGCGGCATGCCGGTAGCAGCTGCCCTCGATCTCAGCTCTGAGGCGTGGGCTTCGATTCGCCAGCGTCCTCTTCCGTCGTGAGAAACTCGGCGGTTTCCTCCGCCGAGACAGCGACAGGGCCAGTCACCAGGACGGGAGAAGCGTCGATCTCCTGGGCGTGCATCATCTCCGCGACCCTCTGAAGCGTTGAGAGGATGAGCGTCTGCTCCCAGTCCGCGAGCTTCCGGAGTTCCGTGACGAAGCGCTCTTGAAGCAAGGGAGGGGCCTGCTTGATGGCCTCTCGACCCGCGGCAGTCAGCTCGTTCACGACGCGGCGCTTGTCCGGTGTTCTCCGCTGCCTCTCGATGAGCTTTCTCTTTTCGAGTCGTTCCAGAATTTCGGATAGGGTCGCCTGTCCCAGCGAGACACTCTCGGCAAGTTGACCCGTCGTTTGTGACCCACGCAACCCCAAGGAATGCAACACCACGAGCTGGGGTCCCGTTAGACCGTAGCGCTGGGCGAGGTATTTCGAATGCAGGTCCACGGCCCGGATGATCCGTCGCAGAGCAGCGAGGATCTCACCGTGTGTATCGAAGTCGTTCTTCATGATCACTGCCGAGCTCGACCTTCCAACGCCACGCCAGTGGTACCTTCCGGGCTCATAATCGGCTACTCTCATCGGCCCATCGGCGTACGTGGCCCGCAAGCAAGTGCGGGTTCGAGAACTGGCGCACGAAGATGTCGAGGTAGACCTGTTCCTCGCTGTTGCGGGCCGGAGCGGCGGGCTCCACGTCAGCGATGAATCCGCGCAAGATCGCGCCCATTCTCTCGACGATGCCGGTGCCCTCGTCGAACTGGGCCTTCCGGCGCCAGAGAATATCGGCGGGCAGGAGGTCCTCACAAGCCTTTCTCAGAATCCACTTCTCTGTTGCCTTCGGAGATGGCGCTGGGTAGAGCTTGAGCTCGGCGGGAATGCGGAAGGCCAGGTCGATCATGGAAAGATCTAGAAAGGGGACACGGCCCTCGACACAATGCGCCATGGTCATCCGATCCACCCGCTGCAGATTGATGTTGTGCATGGAGCCGACGGAACGACGCAGCTCGTCCTGTAGTGTCTTCGCCCGGTTAGTGTAGTCCTTGTAGTACGCATAACCTGCAAAAAGCTCATCTGCTCCCTCACCGGTTAGGATCACTTTGACGTAGTCCGACGCCAGGCGTGCAGTGAAGTAGCAGGGAATGGCGGAGCGTACCAGGTCCAGATCGAACGACTCCAGGTGATAGAGGATCTCCGGGAGCTTGGCGCGGACCTCATTCTCGTTCAGGACGTACTCGTGGTGAACGGTATCGAGAATACGAGAGAGATACCGCGCCGCTTCGAGATCATCGCTTCCCGCGAAGCCGACGCTGAACGTGTGGAGCTCGGAGACGTGCTGGCGAGCGATCGCAGTTACGATGCCGCTGTCGAGACCCCCGGAAAGGAACGCGCCGACGGGAACATCACTCATCAGACGCTTTTGGACGGCGTCTTCGATGGTGGCTCTCACCGCTAAGGCCAAGGCGTCTGGGTCGGCCTGACTTTGCGGGTTCGGTTCATGCTCTGGGAGCTCGTAGTAAGGTTGGAAGCCCGTCTCTGAGTGAAACCACGTGCCCGCCGGAAACTCCTGTGCCCGAGAAACTCTCGAAGGAAAGGCCTTGAGCTCGGAAGCAAACAGCAGTCGGCCATCGTCCTTTGCTACATAGAGAGGCTTGATGCCCACTGGATCGCGCGCCGCGTACAAGTGCTTGCCGTCAGCAATGACAAAGGCGAACATCCCATCAAGGCTTGTCGGTAGAGTGACCCCCTCCGCGTCGTACAGGTGAAGGGCAGCTTCGGTGTCGCTTCCGGTGTGGAAGCAGTAGCGCCCGGCTAAACTGCGCCGAATCTCCGGCAAGTTGTAGATCTCGCCATTGCCGACGATAGCTCTCCCAGTGTCCGATCGGATCGGTTGATCACCCCCCGCGGGATCCATGATGGAAAGGCGACGGTGCCCCAAGGTGCCGTGCTCGTTCGCGAATTTGCCGGCCGCATCCGGGCCCCGGTGAGCGAGGCTCGCCATCATGCGATCGACGAGCTTCGCATCTTCTGCCGTCGCGGGGGTTCCCCATACTCCAGCGATGCCACACATTACCGCACGAGTCCTTGTTGTCGGAGAAACTCGCTGGCTACGGACTCAAGGCGGCGCTTGTTCTCGTCCACCTCGGCATTCAGTCGGCGCATCGTGGTGTCGTCGATACGACCACCCAAATCTGCCAGCTCCCGACGGAGCTCGGGCCAGCGTTCGAGGACCTCGCGTCGCGCCACTGGTGCAGCTTGGTACGGCGGAAAGTACGAAGCATCGTCCATCAAAGTCTGGAGCTCGTAGGCATCAATCCGCCCGTCGGTGGCGAAGGCCGCGATGGCGTCGACTTGCTTTCCGGCGAGAGCGGCGTACATCAACGCCGGGTCGAAATCGCGCACCTCGGCGAACTCGAAACCGTACTGGCGGCTCAAACCTGGGTAGCCGTCCGCTCGCTCGGCAAACTCGGAGGTGAATCCCGCACGCAGGCGTGGCGCGTCTCGAGCGAGATCGGAAATGGTAGCCCATTTGCGCCGCTGAGCATCGTCGCGCCGTACCGCGATCGTGTAGCTATTGTTGAAACCCAGTGGTTCCAGCCACTCCAAATCGAAGCGCTCACGATACTCTTTGGTAACAATAGCCCACACATCGTCAGAGGATTCCGGCATCTCCAGATTCAAGACAGCCGCGAGCGCCGTGCCTGAATACTCCACGTAGAGATCGAGCTCACCCGATACGAGCGCCTCGTGGCAGATCATCGTCCCGCCGAGGTTCGGGTATCGATCCACTCCAAGGTCGGTGCGCGCTTCCACGAGCTGCGCGATAATTTCCGCCAAGAGGAGCTGCTCCGTGAAATTCTTGCTCCCGATACGGACCACGCCCTTCCGGGGCGCTGCCGTAGGTGGGCCTGCCGAGTCACCGAGACCGAGGGAAAGCGCTGCGAGCAGGACCAGCAGCAGTGGTGAGCATGCGGCGACAGGTTTGAGACGCGCTTTCCAAGCGCCTCGTTCCCCCCGCCGGGGGGCTCGAAATCCCCAAGCGGCCGCTCCCAAGCTGAAGTCCACCGCGAGTGCAAGGATGGCCGCCGGAATGGCACCGAGAAGGATGAGATCGTAGCGCGCGAGTGCCAAGCCGCGGTTGATGAACTGTCCCAGTCCACCAGCCCCGATGAAGGCCGAAAGCGTCGCGATGCCGACACCCACCACCGCGGCGGTCCGTATCCCAGCAACGATGATCGGCGCCGCCAACGGAAGTTCTACAATGACGAGACGTTGGCGCGAGCTCATCCCCACACCGTCGGCGGCCTCGGCGATCGACGGCGAGATGTTCTCGAAGCCCGCGAGCGTGTTGCGCACGATCGGCAACAATGCGTAGAGGGATAGGGCCGTGACGGCCGGGAAAGCCCCGATCTGCCGGAACAGGACGAGAAGAAGCGCCAGCATGGCGAGACTCGGAATCGTCTGAAAAATGCTGACGGTGCTCACCACCACGCCCCGCAGAGCACGGTGCCGTGCGGCGAGAATACCCAGGGGGATCCCCACGACGATAGCGAACAAAGTCGATGCGCCGGTGAGCACCAGGTGCTCGCCTGTCCTCAGCCATAGCTCAGCCCAGCGTGAGGCGTCCATCAGGTGAGCACGTTGGCGATCACGTGCTGCTGCTCTCGGATTCGTCCGACGAGTTGCTCGACGTACGCGGTCGCGGGCCGTCGAAGAACCTCCTGCGGAGCGCCCACTTGTTCGAGCCGGCCCTCGTGCAGGACGGCGATACGATCCCCAAGCCTGATGGCCTCGAAGACGTCATGGGTTACGAACAAGATCGTCTTGTGAAACCTTTTCTTGAGCGCCAGCAACTCTTGTTGAAGCTCGTCTCGGGTCACGGCGTCGAGGGCACCAAAGGGCTCGTCCATAAGCAGCTGCGCCGGATCGGCAGCGAGGGCGCGCGCAACACCGACTCTCTGCTGTTGACCTCCGGAGAGCTCCTCCGGAAAGCGCTCTCCGTAGACGGAAGGCGCAAGTCCCACGAGCTCCAGCATTTCATGCGCTCGATGTCGCTGGTCGGTCGAGTGGAATCCCAGAAGCCTTGGAACGATGCCGACGTTTTGCTCCACTGTCAGGTGCGGAAAAAGGCCGATACCCTGGAAGACATACCCGAGGGAGCGGCGCAGAGCGATGGGGTCCATTGTGGCCGTGTTGTGGTTGTTGACGACGACGGTGCCACTCGTTGGCTGGACGAGGCCATTCACCATCTTGAGGAGCGTGGTCTTTCCGGACCCCGAAGACCCTAACAGCACGAGCGTTTCACCATCCGAAACCTCGAGGCTGAGAGCGTGGACGGCGAAGCTGCCCCCACCGTCGAAGGATTTGGAGACGTTCCGAAACGCGATCACTGCAGGCGCGGTGAATCCGCCCCTTTCAGTAAAGAAAGTGGAATCTGCTTCTGCTTGGTCGCGATCATGGCGACGTAGTAGATGGGCCGGCCATCGATCGCCAGCCGATGCCGGTACCGTCGATATGCCTCGATCCGAATCAACTCGCTGCGGCGGAGCTCCCGGACGAGGCGTGCGAAACCAGATTCATCCCGCTCATAGAGGAAGTCCTCCTTGATGTTGAAGGCGAGCCAACCCGGGGTGGAGATAAGAGAAAGTGCAGTAGCGAAGGCCTTGGGAGGGATGTCGCCAAAGCCCAGCGTCGCCACCGTGGACAAGCAATTGAGCTCCTTGGAGACTAGCCGCCGGGCCGTGTCTTCCGACAAATCCGTCATGTCGGTGACGAAGTACTCTTGATAGACTCCTTTTCGGTCGCGCAACGCCGCCGACCGGGCTTCCGGGATGATGTCGACGCCTACGAGGGTCTTCACACCGAGGGTATGGAGCTCGTCGCCGACCATTCCGTTGCCAGCCCCCAAATCGAGCACCCTCAAATCCTCCTGCCTCTGACCGTGTTCTCGTATGACATCTGCAAGGAGTCGGCTCACCCGGAACGGAGAGCTGCACTTGAGACGGTCGTAGAAGAGTTGTTCGTAGAGTCCCGGGATTTCGTAGATCGAGGCGTAATCATGAAAGCGGATTTTCTTGAGGCTACCTTCCACGCTTACGACGCACCACTCCTCGTCCTGCGAAAGACGCCCATCGCTCTTCGTCGGGAGCTGGATCGCCTCGATGCTCGTTTCCATCGTCGAAAGCCGTTCCTTCCACACTGTCTCCGAGGTCGTGGTCATGAAAGTTCGCCTTCCTTTCCGGTGGGTCGAGCAAGAAGTAGTTGAGGTTACTTACAGCTGAGCGGCGATGATACATCGACCACGTAAGGATTGGCAACCCCTTTCTGTGTCCCCCTTGATTAGCATCGACATAAACAACCACACCACAGTTACTTACGACTAGTTCGACGAGTCGGGGAACTCTGTTATAGTTTCGACTACGATGGGTTTCAGGGGGCAGCTCATCGTTTTTTGGGGCACCTGAAGCGACTGCTGTTTCGACCGCCCAGCCCCTTTTCGACCAGGCAACGGCACACGGTGTTATGAAGCCCGGCAGTGACCTTGGCGACTACGAGCGGATCGGTGTGCTCGTGGCTCGAAAGAGCAACCTGCTGGCCGTCGTCGCTGACCTCAAGTACGTGCCCTTGTTCAACGACATCCGGTCCGAGCCCCGCTTTCAGGCACTCATCGAACGATTCGACTTCCCCGAGCAACGTTCTCCCGCAAGCGCGGGTGCTTCCTTTTCCAGGTAGCGCCTCGGAATCGTCCGGGTTGCCCCAAACCTTCGATTCCTGCCGCCTCAGCAACCTTCGCTCATATGACGCCATCGGCTGCCCCGCGGATTTTCGCTATCCTTGGCTTCATGGGACAATCTCGTCCGGACGAGGTTTTCCGTCTCGAGATGCAAGGCATACGTGGTTGAAATCGTTCACACCATCGAGCCCGCGGCGAGCGGCCGGGCAAGCTGTCGCGGCTGCGGTGAGAAGATCGCCAAGGGCGAGCTAAGGCTCGGCGCCCGCCTGCCGAACCCATATGCCGATGGTGAGCTCACGCTCTGGTTTCATCTCGCCTGCGGCGCGTACAAACGGCCCGAGCCCTATCTGGAAGCGGCGCGGAGCACCACCGAAACCATCGACAACCCCGAGCGGCTCGAGACCGAAGCAAAGCGAAGCTTGGAGTACAGGCGCCTCCCCCGTCTCAACGGAGCCGACCACGCCCCCTCCGGCCGGGCGCGCTGTCGAAGTTGCCGGGAGCCGATCGAAAAAAACACCTGGCGCATCTCGGTCGTGTACTACGACGAGGAAGTGGGCCGTTTCGAGCCGTCCGGGTTCATCCACGCGAAGTGCGCCAAAGACTATTTCGGCACCAACGACGTCATCGACCGCCTGAAGCATTTTTCTCCGACACTCGGAGAGAGCGACGTGGATGAAATTCGAAGCGAGTTGAAAGATTCGGCCGAATCTACATCGTAGCTAATTTTTTTGCTCGAAGCTGTACAACGCGTCGTAGGTTCGGATGTAGAGTTTTCCGTCGACGATGGCGGGCGTAGACTTGGAACCCTCATCCATTGCGTTGACGGCTAGGAGCTCCCACTGCGCTCCCGCGCGGATGACGGCCACTTTGCCTTCTTCGCTGACCGCATAAATTTTTCCATCGGAGGCCACTGGCGACGCGTAGTAGGCTCCAAGGGCACCGCTAAGCCGTGCTCGTTTCAAGATCTCCCCGGTCTCAGGATCGAAAGACGTCAGGATGCCGCCTTCCTTCAAGGTATATAGGACACCGCGATAGAGAAGCGGCGAGGGAACGTTGGGAAGCGAGCTCGAGTCCTTCCACATGAAGTTCCGCTCCGTCATGTCGCCTTCGCCACCGAGACGGTACGCCCAGAGCGCGTTCATACCCTCACGACGCATGCGGAACTGGTTCCAGTCGCGCTCTTCGAGAAATCCCGAGTCGTCCAAGTCCAGGTACTCGTCGAAGCGGCCTATCGCTTTCTCGTCGATGATCTCCTCTTTGGAAAGTTTTCCGTCGCCGTTGTCGTCCAGCTGCTCGAGGGCCCGCGGGAAAGGTGGGACGATCTCCTGCTCACCGGGATCCGACTCGCCCGCGCGCGTCACGACGTAGACCGCATCGGCCGTCAAAACCGGCGTCGGCTTGATCTGCCATGGAAACCCGCGGATCCACCACACCAGCTTCCCGGTCGCGACGTCGTAGACATTCAACTGGTAGGAGCCAATCACGAGCACCTGAAGCCCCCCCTCGGGAGGCCGGTAGAGTACAGGTGTGGCGTAGCCTCGCTGCGCGTGGGGGCGCGCGGTCCTCCAAACAACCCGACCGGTCGCTTTGTCGACGGCGATGAAAAACGACCCCTCGTCCTGGTCGCAGACCTGGAGCACCAAATCCCCCACGAGGATCGGGGAGGAACCGTGGCCGAAAGGATTGTTGAACGGCCCGAGAGGCAGCCGCCACAGCTCGTCGCCGTCGGGCCCATACGAGAGCAATCCGAAGTCGGCAAAGAAAACGTAAACGCTCTTCCCATCCGTGGCCGGCGTTGGAGAAGCGGGATGGTTGCTTTCCTGGAGCTCCTGCCGGCGCGGGCGCGGCGCTTGGCGCCGCCACAAAACGCGACCTGTCTCCCGGTCGAGAGCAAAGGTAAAGAGTTTCTCGTCCTCGACGCCGGTCAGGAAAATGCGGTTGCCCCCGATCGATGGTGAGGACAGCCCCTTGGGGATCGCTGTCTTCCAGACGACGTTCGAGCTCGGACCGAATTGCACCGCAAGGCTCGTCTCTTCCGCCACGCCGGCCGCGTTCACTCCGCGAAACTGCGGCCAATCTTGTGCAACTCCCAGGACGATCACCAGCAAAGTCCACATCGCCCCGCGACTCTATCGCGAGTGATATCATCCCGCCATCGTGATGTTACTGAATTCGTCTCAGGCTACCGTCGCGGTCCCGTCATGCGCTATGACACCCTGCTCTTCGATCTAGACCACACCTTGTTCGACTCCGAGACCTGCGAGATCGAGGCATTCGAGGAAACGCTCCGAGCCATAGGGGTCGATGATCCCCTCCGACATCACGAGACCTACGTTCGAATCAACAAGCCGCTGTGGTCCTCCGTGGAGCGCGGTGAAATCACTCCGGACGATGTGCGGGTGACTCGGTTCGAACGCCTAATCGCCGAAATCGGACTCGATGCGAACCCCGAGTGTCTGGCCGAGGGCTTTGAACTCGGGCTCGGCGCCAAAGGTGATCTTTACCCCGGCGCCCGCGAAATACTCGAGCAGCTCGATCAGCGAGCCACGCTGGCCTTGATTACCAACGGGCTAAGCGGCGTGCAGCGAGCCCGAATCGAGCGTCTGGACATCGGAAAGTACTTCGATGCGATCGCGATCTCGGCCGAGGTCGGAGCCTCGAAACCGGGCACCGAGATTTTCGACGCGACGTTTCGAGCCCTCGGCTCCCCTCCAAAGGAAACAGCGCTCATGGTCGGCGACAGCCTCACCTCAGATATCCGTGGGGGAGCGAGCTACGGAATCGCAACTTGCTGGTATAACCCCAAAGGGAAGACCGCCGACCCCGATGCCGGGGTGAACCATGAGATTACCCGGCTCGATCAGCTCCCACCGATTGCCACCAGTTAGCTAAGCGCCGGACCATGGCGGCAATGATTCGAGATCCACATTACCTCCCGATAAGATAACTCCTATTTTCCCGGCACCGGTGGGGATCTTATTCTCGAGAAGCGCAGCAACTGGCACCGCGGCGCTCGGTTCGATGACGATCTTCATCGTCTCCCAAACGCGCCGCATGGCGTGCAGGATCTCAGCCTCGGAGACCGTGACGATGTCCGTCACGTGACGGGCAATGATCGGAAACGTGTGCTCACCGAGGGACGTGCGCAGACCGTCGGCGATGGTTTGGGGGTTGGTTTGCGGCACGATGACACCCTGTCTAAGAGATTGTTGCGCATCATCGGCGCCCTCCGGTTCGCAACCGATGACCTTGGTTTTCGATCCCCGTGTCGCAGCGGCCAGGCAGGTTCCGCTCAAGAGTCCTCCTCCTCCCACTGGTGAGAGAAGCAGGTCGAGGTCAGAAACCTCTTCCAGTAGCTCGACCGCACACGTCGCTTGGCCCGCGATCGTCCTGAGATCGTTGTAGGGGTGCACCAGGTTGGCACCGGTTCGCTCTTGGATGGCGTCGGTGGTCGCGTCGTATTCCTCGGAGGTCGGAATCCGATCCTTCGATTCGACCCATACGATATTGCCACCGTAGCGCTCGACCGCGGCAACTTTCGACTTGACCGCTACTTTCGGCATGGCGATGTAGGCCTTGACGCCCCGCGAACGAGCCGCCAATGAAACCGCGGCCGCCTGATTACCCGAAGAGCTGGTGACGATCCCCCGTTTCGCGTCTTCAGCGGATAGCGACAACACGGCGTTGAATGCGCCTCGTACCTTGAAGGCACCGCTTTTCTGGAAGTTCTCGCACTTGAAGAAAAGCAGCGCGCCGACGTCATCGCCGAGCGTCTGGCTCGTCAATACCGGCGTCCGATGGATGTACGGTGCAATCCGCTCGTGCGCCGACGTAATCTCGTTGAGACCGATGGTATTGTCAGACATATCGGGTCCTCGTAATAAATGCTGACTACTGTCGCCGCTCGCTTGACCGGCGGGTGGGTGCCTCGTAGGATATCGCAGGCCTCACTAAAAAGGAGTTTCTGATGAGCATTCTGTCGATGGCTCTTCCATTGTTTGCACTTCTAGGCACCCATGCCCAAGCGGAATCCAAACCTGGCCTCCTGGGTGGCTGCATTCTGACCTCACCCATCGGCGAGCTTCCAGTGGATCTCTATCAAGAAAGCGACGTCGTGGCGACCGACGAGTATGGGCCGTTCACGAAGAAGCTTTCCGTCTACGGGATAACACTCATTGCCCGCGATGATGCTTCCGATGCTTTTATGAAGAGAGTGGCCAAAACCATCAAGGAGATCTTCCCGCAGGACGAGAGGATGGATCATCATGGAATTGGGCAGTGAGCCCGGGCAGGTGATGGAAGTCGTAGAACACATCTTGCACTTCGTGAGCGATGTCGGACTCCACTATACGTTCCCGAACGAATGGGGCATCTCGAAGAAATCGAAGCTCTGGGAAGCGATGCAGGAAGCCGTTGAGAAGGGTTATTACGATATCTCCTCCTATGCTGACATCGACGAGGAGAATGTCCGAGACCGAGTGACCCTTTCAGGAATTCGCGTATTGGGTCATCTCCACCGCCTGGAACCTTCAGGAACCATACGGCCCACAGGGTGAGGAAGAGTGGACAATCAAGAACGCCTCCGACCTCCAGGCCAAGCTCCCGGACTTTTATGAGGTGGGCGAGCAAACGGTCGGCAGGACCATGGTCGCACCGAGTTTGTCGACCTTGGAGAAGTTTGGTCCGAAAACAACTGACGCTGAAGCTCCAAAGTACAACATCGTCTACGCCGGACATAGCCAAAGACGCGACCGAGCTCTTCAGTTTCAACACTTCTGACGAGAAGACCTGACAACTGACTTCGTCGGTCGGTTTCGCGGGCTTTCCGGTCTGGTCACCGGTGGGCGACCGCATCGCCTTCCTGGCAGAAAAAGACGGCGCATGGATCTCGTCGCGATGGAAGTGAGCACTGGAGATATTTCGATTCTCATCGCGAACGTCAGCAATCCCGCCGACTGGGGACCCGAAGGTAAGCAGATGCTCATCACCAAAGATCTCGATGGAGACGGCCGTGGGCTTTTCATCGTTGACCTGACGAACGGCAGCGAGAAACGCGTACAAACCGGAAGCTCGAAGGACGCCTATGCGCGGTGGTCGGAGTCCGGAGGAGCGATCACCTACGAATCGAGCCGCGACGGTAATCCCGAGATCTACCGAACCGATCTCGAGACCGGAAAGACCACGCGGCTAACCCGAAACACGCACCTAGACGAGTGGCCTTCGTTCTCACCGAACGGAAGACGCATCGCCTGGGCCTCGGGCAGTGAAGAGGAAAAAGACCTTTGGATCATGCAGGCCGACGGCTCGGAGAAGAAGCAGATCGGCCAGGGAATGCTTTTCGGCGACGCGTTTCCCGCATGGTCGCCCAGCGGTCGACAGATCGTCCTCACCGTGAGAGAGGACGACGTGTTCGTCCTGAAGCTGATTGACATAGAAACCGGGCACGTCACCCACCTCGGCGAGGGCGCCCAGCTCCTCCTGGCGCTGACTCCTCGATCATTCACACCCTGCAAACGATGGGTTAACGGCCATGAAATCGAGAATCAACGAAATTCTCCGGTCGTTCCGAGAATTCGTAACCACGCACGACTACCGGAACACGCCAATCTTGACCGCCTGTATCGATGTCGATCCGACCAACCCCGATAAGCAGAGGGAGCGGCCGGCCTGGCTGATCGAGCTCAAGGATCGAGTTCGTCTATGGCGAAGGCGCCGACAAACTGAACGGTTTCGGGGGTATCGGCGCCGCGCTCTACTACTCTGGAAGTTAGAGCGAGCATGATCTCAACCCTGATCGAGCTACGCGGTCCGCTCGAAGCCTGGATCCGCACGCGCTTGTGGGCGCAGGTTGTTGCGGGTCTCGCGCTCGGCATTCTCGCCGGTTATTTCCTCGGGCCGGACTTGAATTGGGTCGAGCGCGACACTTCGGAGTCGGTGGCACGCTGGCTTGCGCTCCCAGGGAACGTTTTTCTCGGCCTGATCTCCATGGTGCTCATCCCGCTCGTGATCGGCTCGATCGTCCAGGGTCTAACGGGATCTCAAAGCGCCTCCGAGCTCAAGACTGTCGGCGGGCGATTCTTGCTTTACGTCCTTTTGACGACGACTTTCGCGGCAACACTTGGCATCGTGCTCGCGAACCGAATCGAACCGGGCGGCATGATTCAAGTAGACACCTCGGCAAAAGAAGCGCCGCCTCCGCCCCCGGCCGGCGATGTGAACGTCCCGGAAGCCCTGGTGAGCATGCTTCCCACCAATCCGCTCGTCGCCTTCGCAGAACTGGACATGCTAGCCATCGTGCTCTTCGCGGTCATCTTCGGTCTGGCCTGTCGTGCTTCCGACCAACGTCGTGTTGACGTGCTCCTGTCTTGGATCAGCGGAATGGTCGAAGTCTCGATGCGCGTTGTCAAGTGGGCGATGTTTATGACGCCTTGGGCTGTGTTCGGGCTCATGGCTCAGCTCATTGCCAATGTCGGAATCGGGACGGTCCTCGGCATGACCGCTTACGTTTTGACGGTACTCGCCGGCCTTCTTGTGCTTCTCGGCTTATATCTCCTCCTGGTCGCTGTTCTCGGAAAGCGAAATCCCCTGCGATTCTTCTCCGACATACGCGATCCCGTCATCCTCGCTTTCTCCACCTCGAGCTCGACGGCCGTCATGCCGCTTTCAATCGACACCGCGGTCAAGAAGCTCGCCGTTCCCGAGAGCACCGCGAGCCTCGTTATCCCTCTCGGGGCGACCATCAATATGGCAGGTACCGCACTCTACCAGTCAGTCGCCATCACCCTTCTTGCCCAGGTCGCGGGAGTGGAGCTTTCGGTTCCGCAGCAGATCATGATGGTGGTGACGCTGGTCGCTTCTTCGATTGGCGCTCCGGGGACACCGGGTGTCGGCATCGTGATCTTGGGTAACATCGCGGGCGATTTCGGCATCCCTCTGACCGCCCTTCCGCTCGTATTGGGCGTCGACCGCGTGCTCGACATGGCCCGCACCGCCGTCAACCTCACCGGTGATCTGACGGCCTGCGTCCTGTTGGGTGGGAGCAGAGCCCGCAGGAGTTGAAACGCGACATCCGTCTGACCGATCGTGATACTTCTGTGACTATGAGAGTAAGTGATTTGAAGCTGCTCCTGACCTTAGCCGCCGTCTTTTGCGCGGCGAACGCTTGGACTCAGCCCGAAGGCGTCTGCCCGTGCGGGAACTTGCCCCGTGAGCCCGGCGTGCTTTGGACCGGTTCGGAGCCCATCGGCGTGAACGAGATCGCCCGGCTCGCCGCACCCATTCTTTGGTTCACCCGCGATGAGCCCTTACTCGACGAGGAGGGGGTTGTCCCACAAGCACACCCTTGTGATGACCCGTCGGACCACCCGATCGTCTACTACCAGGTCACGGAGATCGCCAACCGCGGCGATTCTGTCACTTTGCCACCAGAAGACGACCCCGATTTTTTCGAAAAGGTCGACTCCATGATCCTGAAGTTCTTTTTCTACTACCCGCAGGATTTTGGACTGGGTGGACACGTCCACGACCTGGAAGCCACCGAGTTCGAGATGGTCTTAGAGGAAGACTCCGGCTGCTACCGAGTGCGGGTCCGAAGAGTGAAGGCACTCGCCCACGGTAATAACTGGTACTCGAACATTCTGACAATCGAGCGCGACACAATGTTCCCCCTCACGCTCTTCGTCGAGGAAGGAAAACATGCCAGCGCTCCGGATCGAAACGCCGACGGGCAGTTCACGCGCGGCTACGATGTGAACGAGCGAATCAACGATGCCTGGGGCGTGCGGGATGTGATGGGCTCCGGAGTTCTTCTCACATCCGCGTACAACGGCGAGATGACTAAGCCGAGAAGCTACGAGTACCGACTCTTCCCCCCGGAGGCGCCTTTGAGTTGCGTGGTCGATCGGCGGAACTCTCGCCTAATCAGTGACGCTTCTCTCGGCAGTTACCGGCTACGGCCGGGCGACCGCGTTTCCAAATGTGAGCTCGCGGAGGCTCAAGACCACCTCGAGTCGATGATGCGGTTCCATGGGTACGGGGCGGACGAAGAACCTAAACAGTATAGTGGGTTAACCAAAGGCCTAAAGGATGTGGGCCGGCCGGATCGTTGGCTATCGATCAGCTTACGAGTCACAGACAATATTGGCGGCGCGCTTGTCTTCCGTGGCATCGACCTCACTCAGGGGTGGATCCTCCCCAAATTCAACATCAGCGATGTCGACACCAGCCTCGGTGTCATGTTCACACCCTCCGCCTCGCGATTCGCCGATTACTACATCGCCGGTGGTCCCCATTGGCGCTACAAAGACACAAGCGTGAAGCGGACCCTCGACACGGAGCAGGGCCGTCGGGAGATCGAGATCATCATTCCTGCAGAATGGAACCTCTACACCGAGGTCGGGGTGAAACTGAGGGCTCGAATCAAAGGCACCTTCATCGGGGCTCGCCTTGGGGTCCAAGCCTTGGGGTTCGGAAGCCTCGACGATATCCGGCTCATCTTCGAGGTTGGAGCCGGGGCCTGGTGAGGGTGGGATTAGAAACGCAGGATCAGACCCACGCCTAGCTCGAATTGGTTGAGCGTGCTCTGACAGAAACCGAACGGATCACAAAAATCTCCTGATGACTCATCATCCAATCGGGTGGGATTGTACTTCCCTTGAATTTTGATCCCGATCCACTGGTCGAAATAGACCTTCACGCCGCCACCGAGTCCCCAGGAGAATTTCGTCTCGCTCTCCAGGCTATCGGAGCGAAAAAACGTCGCGCCCGCACCCGCCAGCACGTAGGGGCGGACTTCTGCGCATCGGCGCCGCATTGATAGATAAGGCTACCGTGAATTTGAAGCGCTAACGGGTCAAGGCGACCAACCGTGAACACCTAACCCTTCCAAGACCAGCTGAACGGAAAGCGCCGCCAGTATCATCCCCATGACCCGGACCAAGATGGAGGCTCCGTTCTTCCCAATCACTTTCACGATGGGGCCGGCTAGCAACATGAGCACGTAGGCAACAGCGAGGATGGCGGCGAGGACTAGGGCCGTTCCCAGCTGAATCGAAACGGTGTGGATGTCGTTGTCGGTGAGGATGATGACCGCCAGGATCGACCCCGGGTTTGCAATCGACGGAACCGCCAGCGGAAAGACCGCGATGTCATGACCTGGCTCTGGGGCAAAGGTAGAGTCGCTTCCGAAAATCATCTGAAGCCCGAAAATGAAGAGGATAATGCCACCCGCAACTTGAAGCGATAGCAGATCGAGTTCCATTCCCGCCAAGACGAGCTGGCCGATCACGAGAGAAACGAAGAGGATGACAGCAGAATAGAGTATGGCCCGCGCGGCGGTCCGACGACGCTTGTCGGGGGAGAGACCCACCGTCAATGCGGCGAAAATCAACATGGTTGTAATGGGGTCGATGGTCGCCCACAGCATGAGCGCGTCACGAATAAGTTTCTCGACAAGCACGCGGCGCGCCTACTTTCGCTCTTGATAAACCAGACCCCGGCTCAAAAAAGAAATGCCCTGTGTGCCCGCGGTCGCAAGCATGACCGCCTCGACCACCGGTTCATAAACCTCCTCGCTCGCTTCCCATCGAACGATGAAGTTCGCACCGGAGCCCCCTCTCGTATCGCGGTCGCCGATGAAGTAGTCAGCAGGCGCCATGGGCGTGAGTGACCGAGGCTCACTCACGTAGCTTTCTACGAGGGACCCGTCCGAGTCGTAGTAGCTCACGTCAACCAACGAGATGGCGTGCTCGGGATCTGTATTCCGTATGCTTAGGGAGATCGCGAGTGGAAGATGCTTCGTCTCGGTCCAATACACGTGTGAGTACACCGGCACATAAACTGTCTGACCGTCGGTGATCTCGATGTCGTCCGGAGGAGAGTGCTGCGCTTCGGGCTCGCTGAGGTCTTCCGCCCACTTGGGCGGCGGGGCCTGACAAGCCGCGAGCGAGCTATCCCGCTACATCCGGACCGGGATTTGCAGTATGATGAGGAAGCCCCCCCGGGAGAAAAGCACGATGTCCCGCCAGCTCTTCACAATTGCGGCACTATTGATCGCTAGCCTCGTCGCGAGTCCTCTGGTTTGGGCAAGCGAGAAAGAGTCGAACCTGGTCCAGGCCCATGCGGCCCCTCCCGAGGCGAGTCTCCTCGATGTCGGAATCCTGGTTTTTGATACGGGGCTTCCCGACAACGCCAAAGACCTCCGCAAGCTGGAAGCAATGGGGATCTTCGAGGAGGTCAGAAGGTCGGAGGCCATCTATATCCCCGTCCACCTGAAGCGAACGCTGCAGAAAGCGGGTTTTTGGGGCACGGTGCGGCTCGTACCGAGCGCCAGTAACCTGGACGTTACCGTGTCGGGCTCTATCTCGTCGTCGAGCAGCGGCGAGCTGCAGCTCAAGATTCTTGCCGTGGACTCGCGTGGCGAAGTCTGGCTCGACAAACGATACAAGGGGAAGGTGGACGCCAGCGTCTATCTCCGAAAAGAAAACACCGACGAGCCTTTTCAACAGCTCTACAACCAGATCGCGAACGACTTACTGAAGAAACGCAAGAAATTCGATGAGGAAACCGTTCAAGCGATCCATACGACTTCACAGCTCCGGTTCGCATCGGATCTGGCGCCAGTCGCATTTTCGGACTATCTCGAGACGAACAAGAAGAATCGCCACTCAGTGGTACGACTGCCCGCCCGGGACGATCCGATGATGGCTCGCGTCGAGCTGCTTCGCCAACGCGATCGCATGTTCATCGACGTGGTGGATTCTTACTACGCCGATTTCTACGGGCAGATGCAGGAGCCCTATAGCGGCTGGCGATCCCAGAGTTACTGGGAGGTTCAAGCGCTAAAGAACTCGGCGACGGGCTCGTCGAGCGGGTCGACCGGTATCCTTTCGACCCGTGACGTCCTGCCATGGGAGGGAGCGGGCGCCGTCTGCGGCACCCCTGGGGTCTTCGGCGAGTTTGAACCGAGGAGACGGTCTGAGCAAGCGCAGAGAAAAGCGGAAGCAAAGAAGAAATCACACATCGAAGAACTGAGGGAGCTCGGAGCGTCGCTGGCCTCCGACATGTCGCCACGACTCGTCGAGGTGGAAGGAAAAGTCCTCGAGCTGACTGGCTCGGTGGAGACCCAATACGCGAGCTGGCGCGAGCTCTTACGGAAGATCTTCGCTGCCGAGAGTGAACTGCCCGTCCTCTCGAACGTCGAAACGACCGATTCCTAACTCAACTTCCTGTTCTGGAAGATCGGCCCTACCCGAGCTATAGTGTGGTCGCGAAAGAAATGGGTAGAGGAGGTTCTCATGAAGGCTGACGCGCTCGTACGATTATCGTTCTCGGGTTTTCTGCTGGTTGGGGCGGTATCGGGCTTTAGCACGGTGGCCTCCGCCGAAGAGATCTATACAGCGTTGTTGGTGGAGTCACGCGGGCTGCGCGAGGACAAAACGGCCCAACTCACGCTGACCATCGAGCAATTTAGCACTGAAGAGGACACCGCTCGGCTCCAGCAAATCTTCGACGAGAAAGGCTCCGATGGGCTCATCGAGGCGCTACACCAGATGGACCGAGGCGTTGCACAGATCAAGGGTGGACCGACGACTCGCGTCAATCACGTGCGCGTGCACGAGGGAGAAACCGGCAACCAGGTCATCATCGTCACCGACCGGCCGCTCTACTTTCCGGGCGATCGGCCCGATATGCAGTCCATAGGCGCACTCGGTATCGTCCAGCTCCAGACCAACAAGCGGGGAATGGGACGCGGTATGATCGCTGCGATCATCCACGTTGGCGTCAAAAAAGATGGGTCGCTGGAGATTCAGACTCACAACACTGCGACCATCTCACTCGAGGATGTCCAGCGGCTGAAGTAAAACCTGCACCCGAAGTCTCAATTCCATCGCCCGTAGTCACCCCTACCTTGCCTTTCCCTCGGGTTCGGGTTAAGAACCAGCTGATGCGTACGGGAGTTGTGAAGTGACCAAGAAAGCGAACCGAGCGCGGTAGGAGAATAGACATGTCGAAATCGTCATCTTTCGGAATCACACTCATTTTGTCGTGGGGAATGTTAGCTTGCGGGCAAGCCCAAGACGCCCCGACGGGCGAATCGAGCGAACAGACCTTGGCCACCACGGAGAGCGCTACTTCTGCGCCGGCCGACGAAGAACAGCTCCTCCGCCGAGCTAGCGCGTCCTACAAAGATCTCGGTCTCGATCGCGTCGAGATGGGTGACCTCGATGAAATGATCGCGCGACGGGTAATCCGCGCTCTCGTCACGTACAGCGAGACTTTTTACTTCCTCGACGGCCCGAACCAGAGAGGCGTGTCCTACGAGTCCTTCAAGATGTTCGAGGACGAGCTCAACAAAGAGCTCGACACCGGGAACTTGAAGGTCTACGTAGTGCTGGTCCCAGTGTCGAGAGATCAGCTTCTGCCCGCCTTGGCCGAGGGTCTGGGAGACATCGCCGCCGCCGGCTTGACGATCACACCCGAGCGGCAACGGCAAGTCGATTTTTCGGATCCTTTCATGACAGATGTCAATGAAATCGTCGTGACCGGTCCCAGCGCCCCTCCGCTGGAGTCCCTCGACGATCTCGCGGGCCAGCAGATCTATGTCCGGCAATCGAGCAGCTACTATGACAGCCTGCAAGGGCTCAATCGCACGTTCGAGGACGCGGGCAAGCCACTCATGATCCTCAAGGCGGCCGAAGAGTACCTAGAGGACGAAGACCTATTGGAAATGGTGGATGCCAGCCTCATTCCGATCATCGTGGTCGACGAGTACAAAGCCGAGTTCTGGGATCAGATCTTCGAGAACATTACCCTTCACCCCACCCTTGCGGTGCGTGACCGTGGCGCCATCGCATGGGCGTTTCGCAAGAATAGCCCCCAGCTTGCCGAGGTCGTGAATCGCTTTGTCGCCCGAAACAAGAAGGGGACGTTGATGGGTAATATTCTCTTGAAGCGTTACCTCAAAGACACGAAATATGTAACCAACGCGCTCGCCGGCGAAGACCGAGTGCGATTCGACAAAACGGTGGACCTCTTCGAGAAACACTCCGACCAATACGGTTTCGACTACCTGATGATGGTGGCGCAGGGCTATCAAGAATCGCGGCTGGACCAGAGCCTCGTCAGCCATCGAGGCGCGGTTGGCATTATGCAGTTACTGCCGAGTACGGCGGCTGACAAATCGGTGGGGATTCCAGACATTCATAACGCCGACAACAACGTCCAGGCGGGAATCAAGTATATGCGCTGGATTCGCGAAACCTACTTCAACGACGATGCGATCGATGAGAGAAACAAGACACTGCTCTCATTTGCGTCTTACAACGCAGGCCCCAACCGTATCCGACGGATTCGGGCGAAGGCTTCCGAGCGGGGGCTCGATCCCAACGAATGGTTCCGAAACGTTGAAGTCGTCGCCGCCGAGGAGATAGGACGCGAGACGGTTCAGTACGTGAGCAACATTTATAAGTATTACGCTGCATACCGGCTTGTCATGGATGAGCTCGACCGGAAACAGCGTAAGACGTGAGACGTTCGACTTACTCCGACCGTATGGACTTGGCGTCGCCGAGTAAATCTAGCGTTCGCGCGTACCGAACGACGCGATCGAGTTGCGTGAGCTCACCCCGAAGCGCTTGGCGACCGGTATCTGTAAGCGCGAAGTATCGCCGCCGCAATTTCTCCCTGCCCGACGTCGCCTTCCGCCGCGATCCCATGACTAGACCTTCTCTTTCCAGACGCTGGATGGCGACATAAAGAGTACCCGAGCCGAGGCGGATGCGACCGTCGGTGCGCCGCTCGACGTCGAGCTTGATGCCATAGCCGTGCCTGGCCTCCTCGGCCAAAGCCAGCAAGATGTGGAACTCGACAGGTGTGAGTTTCCCACCAGACGGCGCAGATATATCGACCATCGACATAACGATAGTCGACACTAGGTCGGATTGTCAAATGAAGGACTCGGCAAACGCGCTATTATCCTTCCGGGAGAAGCTAACTTGGAGACATTCGCGGATATCCGCAATCTAGCCATCATCGCCCATGTGGACCATGGGAAGACCACCCTGGTGGACGCCATGCTGCATCAAAGTGGCGTCTTTCGGGCCAATCAAGAAATCCAGGAACGGGTCCTCGACTCCAACGAACTCGAGCGGGAGCGCGGCATCACCATTCTGGCCAAGAACACGGCCGTCTCCTTTCACGGCACGAAGATCAATATCGTCGACACACCCGGACACGCCGACTTTGGGGGAGAGGTAGAGAGGGCCCTCAGTATGGTCGACGGAGCGATGCTTCTCGTCGACGCCAGCGAGGGCCCGCTGCCGCAGACTCGCTACGTCTTAGGAAAGGCGCTGACCGCCAAGCTGCCTCTGATCCTGGTGGTGAACAAGATCGATCGACAAGACGCCCGTATCCAGGAAGTCGTGAACGAGGTATTCGATTTGTTCATAGACCTCGATGCCAACGAAGCCCAGCTGGAGTTCCCGATCCTCTATACGAATGCCCGCGCCGGTTTGGCTCGCACCGAACCCGACGAAAAGGACTCCGACCTTGGTCCGCTCTTCGAGGCGATTCTCGAGCACTTGCCGGCGCCCTCGGGTGATGCCACATCACCACTACAGCTCATGGTCTCGAACCTCGATTACAGCGACTACCTCGGGCGGCTGGCCATTGGCCGCATCACGCAGGGGACGCTGCGGGTCGGAGACGATGTGACCATCGCGAAGGGAGAGGATGTTTACAAACCGACGAGGATCGTAAAGATGTTCCAGTTCACCGGACTCGAACGCGTTCCGTGCGAGGAGGCGCGTTTCGGAGACATCATCTGCCTTGCTGGCGTCGAGGGCATTGCGATCGGTGATACCGTCACTGAGCTGGAACGCCCGCTACCGCTGCCGCGCCTGAGAATCGATGAGCCCACGTTGTCGATGGTCTTCTCCATCAACTCGTCGCCGTTCGTAGGTCGGGAAGGCGAGTCGGTGACCTCGCGAAAGCTAGGGGAACGACTCGATAGGGAGCTTCTCTCGAACGTGTCGCTTCAAGTCGAAGAGACCGACGTACCGGACTCCTTCAAGGTCTTCGGTCGCGGTGAGCTTCAACTCGCCATATTGGTGGAGACGATGCGCCGAGAAGGTTTCGAGCTTTCGCTCTCCAATCCCGAGGTCATCACAAAGGAAGTCGGCGGTGTCAAGAAAGAACCCTTCGAGATCTTGCTGGTCGACGTGGCCGAGGCCTTCCAGGGAGTGGTCGTCGAAAAGCTGGGAATTCGAAAGGGAGTGCTCACCCACATGGTGAACCACGGCTCGGGACGCGTTCGGTTGGAATTTCGCGTGCCCTCCCGAGGGCTCATCGGGATCCGGAGCGAGCTTCTTGCCGATACGCGAGGCACCGCGGTCATGAACACGCTCTTCGACGCGTACGACGATTGGCAGGGGAATCTGCCGACGCGACTAACGGGTGCTTTGGTCGCGGACCGAAGGGGAAAGGCCACTGCTTACGCACTTCACAATCTCGAAGATCGCGGTGAGCTATTCATTGGTCCGGGTATCGAGGTCTATGAAGGTATGGTGGTGGGTGAGAATGCTCGGCCGGCAGACCTGGACGTCAACATTACGAAAGAGAAGAAGCTCACCAACATACGGCAGTCCACGTCCGACATTGCGGTCCGTCTCACCCCCCACCGACAGCTCAACCTCGAGCAAGCCATCGAGTTCATCCAGACCGATGAGCTCGTGGAAGCGACACCGCGCTCTGTTCGATTAAGGAAAAAAATCCTCGCCGCCAACCAGCGACCCAAGCGCCGACCCTAAAGAGGACTGGTTTACTTCGCCGGTAGGGATTTGGCGTAGTCCACTCCCTGGGCGACCCAGCGACGGAGCGCGGCCTCGGTCCGGTAACCGGCGGGACCGATGTACACCATGCTTTTGAGAGCCTTGCCCGTGAAATCCATTTCGCGAGCGTAGGGCTTATCGAGTGCCTTGCTTACTCCGTCTTTCCCTAACCGCAACACAAGGTCCTTCTTGATCACGCCACAGCACATATTTCCATTGTGCAGAAAAGCGAGACCTCCGAACATCTTCTTCTCGGTAATACCCTGTCGTCTCTTGAGAACCGACCGGATGCGGTCGGCGAGCTTGTCATCGTAGGCCATGATCGGCTCCCTGAGTGGATGCAATCGGAAGTGACGGGTGCCAAACAACCGCGAGCGGAAAAGTCATTAGTAAATAGGCTAGTGCTCCCAGTAGAAATGTCTTCCTTTTCATTGAATGACTCGCTCCGATTCTGGTCCGTTCAGTAACTTCGCAAGACGGTCGAAGGTACCCTGCCAACCGAGGTCGTGGCGGGCTCGCGTCTCCTCGTTGGGGAAGCGGTCGTGAGTGACGACAACCTCGGTCTCATCGTCGTGCTCGATGAACTCCACCGTGACCAGGGTCTCTATCCCCGCGTGCGGATCGGGCTCCGCCCACGTCCAGGTAAAGATGAGCCTCGCGGGAGAAGAGACCTCCTCGAACGTTCCGAGAACATAATCCACGCTCCCATCGGGAAGATGAAAACCGAAGCGGTAGGCTCCGCCCGCCCGTAGATCCAATTCGATCACATCGGTGGCAATCTCTTCGCTCGGAGAAAACCAGCGCGCCAGCTCCGTCGGGTCGGTGAAGGCCCGAAAGATTCTTTCCCTCGACACGCCATAACGACGTTTGGCAACTACCTTCACTGTCGAGCCTTCGGTCATCGTGCGCCCCCGTCTCTCAGTAGATCACCTAGCCTCTCGAGAGTCCCTTCCCAGAATTCCCGATGCCGGGATATCCAATGCTGGGCTTCGTCGAGACGCTTCGGCATCAAACGAAAACGATGCGTTCGACCTTCGACTTTCCTGGACAAGAGACCGGCACGCTCGAGCACCCGGAGGTGTTTCGATGCCGTGGGCTGGGTAATGTCGAACGGCTCCCCCAGCTCGCCTGCGGTGCACGCGCCTCGCCGGGCCAGCATTGCCAACATGGCTCGCCGGGTTCCATCTCCCAGTGCGTGGAACGTGCGGTCGAGCACATGATCGTAATGTATAGCCATATGACTATACTATGATTAGGGAGCAATCCTGTCAAGAGACAAGCAGACCCCGTACTTTCTACGCGTCGAAACCCGTACTCTTACGGATTTTCAGCAGCGATCATTCTGTTAGAAAGACAGGCTGGCGGAGCGTGAAATCAGTCCTTGCAAAGACTGACGTTTCGCAAGCTTCGCCCAGATCACGATGAACCCAAAGTCCGTTTCATGCGCAAGTGGGAGCAAACATGTGCTGGTTGATCGCCCAGGGTAAGATAGCGTCCCCATGCAGATTCAGGAGTGGCTGAACGGCAACCTCTCGGGGCTCCTCCCGGTCGCGGTCGAGATCACGGTCGTCCTGGTGGCCCTGTTCGTCATCCGGCACTTGCTGGAAAAGCGCTACTCTCATGTCCCGGATCGTCATTTTCGATTCCAGCTCATCATGGTGGCATTCAGTCTGCTGGGCCTCCTAGTCATCATCATGTCACTGCCCATCGGGGACGTCGCACGGGGCCAACTCCTGAGTCTTTTGGGAATTGTCCTCAGTGCCACGATCGCGCTCTCCTCGACGACCTTCGTCGGAAACGCCATGGCGGGCATGATGTTGCGGGCCGTCCGGAGCTTTCGCGCCGGGGACTTCATTCGCGTGGGAGATCATTTCGGACGGGTCTCCGAGCGAGAGCTCTTCCACGTCGAGATCCAGACCGAGGACCGGGACCTCACAACCCTGCCCAACCTTTATCTCGTCACGAACCCGGTGACCGTCGTGCGCTCCTCGGGTACCATCGTCTCGACGACCCTGTCACTGGGATATGACGTCCCACACCCGAAGATCGAGGGGTGTCTGTTGAAGGCGGCAGAACGAGCCGAGCTTCAAGAACCCTTCGTGCACGTGAACGATCTGGGTGATTTTTCGGTCACCTACCGCATTGCGGGCCTCCTTCCAAAAGTGAAGGAGCTTCTGTCTGCGCGTTCTCGACTCCGAACGATGGTTCTAGAAGAGCTCCACGCGGCGGGGATCGAGATCGTTTCCCCCACCTTCATGAATACGCGGGCAATCCGGGAAGGACATTCGTTCATTCCACCCCCTGAGGCTCGTCCGGTGAAGCAGGCATCCCGGAAGCCGGCACCCGAGTCCATTGCGTTTGACAAAGCGGATAAAGCCGAAAGTCTCGCCAACTTGCAGTCTCGCGTCGAGAGCCTCGAGAAAAAACTCAAAGAGCTCGAGGAGGAGGCGTCTCAAGCAGAGAAAGGCCCTGAACGGGATAGGGTCAAGGCCGAGATCGACCGCCTCGGGGAACGAAAGGCGTGGCTAAAAGAAATGCTCGAGGCCAAGATGAAATCCTCGAAAGAGGAGACAGAATAGTAAAACCATTCCATTCCATTACGATCCCAAACTATTAAAGGAGACCAACGAATGAAGAAGTTGATGAAGTTTTTCATTGTACTTGTAACGATCCTCGCTGCGGTGACGGCTACGCTCTCCGTGGCTCAAGCTACCGAAGCTCCGGTTCTGGAAAGAATCGTCAAGAGCGGAACCATGCGAGTAGGTCTATCCGGCGACCAACCGCCCTATAATGCAACCAGCCGGGGCGGCGAGCTCATCGGCTTAGAAGTCGATCTCGCCAACCTCTTGGCCGGTGCGTTCGGCGTGAAGGTCGAGTTCGTGAAGAAGCCGTTTCCAGAGCTCATGGCCGCACTCAAGGCTTCTGAGGTCGACATCGTGATGTCGGGCATGGCGATCACTCCGGAACGGAGCATCGATGCGGCGTTCGTCGGTCCCTACTTGCTCTCGGGAAAATCAATCCTGACCAACTCGAACACCCTCGCCGCGATCAAAGAGGCCGGTCAGATCAACCGCGCCAACCTGAAGCTGGCGGCCCTCGAAAATTCGACCAGCCAGCGTTTCGTAGAGATGAATCTCCCCGAGGCCACCTTCGTCCCCATCAAGGACTACGAAAGTGGAGTCAACATGGTGATCAGTGACGAAGTCGATGCCCTCGTTGCGGACATGCCGATCTGCCTCCTTTCGGTCATGCGTTATCCCGGCAAAGGTCTCGCCACACTCAATGAACCCCTGAACGTTGAGCCGATTGGCATCGCACTGCCCGCGAACGACCCGCAACTGAAAGGCCTTCTCGAGAACTATATTACTGCCTTCGAAGGTACTGGAATTCTCCAGGGACTCAGGAAGAAGTGGCTCGAGGATAGCTCTTGGATAGCGGCCCTGCCGTAAATGAATTTCCTAACGAGGGTGCACGACCAGCTCGTTGAATGAACCAGTAGGAGGTAGACCTTGGAGATGGCCGGCGCCGACGAAGAAACCAACCGACAAAGCTTTGGTGTCCACAGCCTAACTTGGCGGCTCGTCGCTTGGATTCTCGGGAGCGTCGGTCTCGTCTTCCTTGGGACCCTGCTATACTCCGATGCACTCTCACGTGACTTGATCGTCGCTGCCGCGGGAAGCGAAGCGGCCAACGTCACACGCGCGTACGTCAAGGACATCCAAAACGGGCTCCAATCGATCGAGGGCCGAACGGAGCTTCTCGCCGAAGTGGTCGGCACGGTGTCTCCACCGCAAGAGGAACTGGGCGAGATTCTTCGAACGTTTGTTTCCGGCAGCGAGGCCATTTACGGGTCCACCGTTGCCTTTACGCCTGGTGGTTTCCGGCAGGACGTGCAGCATTTCGCACCGTACTATTACCAGGACGGCGAAGAAATAGCCTACAAGGATCTCGCCGATGACTCCTACCGTTATTGGGAGTGGGATTGGTACACCTCGGTCGCTTCGTCGAAGCAACCCCGGTGGTCCGAACCCTACGTCGATGAGGGCGGGGGTAACGCGCGAATGGTGACCTACTCCGTGCCGTTCTTTCTGGGCGGTGATGAGACCCAAGAGCTCAGAGGCGTATTGACCGCCGATGTTTCCCTCGAATGGCTCCACCAGCGTATGAAAACTCTTCGCGTCGGCGAGACAGGCTATGGCGCCATCCTTTCCCAGCGTGGCTACGTGATATCCCACCCCGATGAAACGCTGCTGCGCCACCAAACCGTCGCCGAGTTGGAAGAGCGGGATCCGGCGCCCGAGGTCGTTGCGATCGTGGAGCGGATGATGAGAGGTGAGTCCGGCTTCGAGCCCATTCATGACCGCCATCTCGGCAAGCCGGCGCGTATGACCTACGCACCTATTGGACACGCCGGTTGGTCGCTGGCGGTGGTCTACCCGGAAGACGAGCTCATGGCGGACGTCAACTTCGTCAATCGGAGACAATCGGTTCTATTGATAGTAGGCCTGCTGGCTCTCGTCGCGGTCGTGATCGCGCTTTCTAGGCGTATGACCAAACCGATCAGAGCGCTCGCCGGAAGCGCTGGTCGTATCGCCACCGGCGATTTGGACCTCGAGCTGCCGACCTCGCAATCGGAGGATGAGATCGGGGCCTTGACGCGTGCCTTCGGCAACATGCGCGATTCGCTCAAGACCTACATCCGCAACCTGAAAGAGACCACCGCGGCCAAGGAACGTCTCGAAAGCGAGCTCAAGCTCGCACGGAAGATCCAGATGGATATGCTCCCCAAGGGCAAGCTCGGCGGCGATCAGGAGGGTTTCGAGCTCGCGGCGACGCTGATTTCGGCACGGGACGTCGGCGGTGACCTCTACTACCACTTTCAGGATGACGGCCGTGTCGCTTTTCTGGTGGGGGACGTTTCTGGAAAAGGCGTGCCCGCGGCTCTGTTCATGGCACGCACGAAAACGCTCTTCGAAACAATCGCGCGGAGTGCCGGTGAGGTCGGTGAGGCCCTCGCGATCGTCAACCAGAGCCTCTGCCGCGAGAACGAGGCGGGAATGTTCGTGACGGTGTTCGCCGGTGTTTTTGATCCCTCTACGGGAAAGCTACGGTGCGCAGCAGGAGGGCATGACCCCCCGGCGCTATTACCGGGGGATGGCACGGCGCCGCGTTTTCTCGATCTCGAGGGCGGTCCATTGCTGGGACTTTTGGAGGTGGCGGAGTTTCCGACTCACGAAGTCGAGCTTTCTTCGCAGGATTCCATCGTGATCTCCACCGATGGTGTCTCGGAAGCAAGAAACGCGGGGGGGGATTTCTTTGGCGAAGAGAGACTCCTCGCTACTCTCACTAACATGGGCGGCGCCAGCGCGTCCGAGATCTCCGAGAAACTGCTCATAGCGGTCCGCGACTATGCCGGCAACGCACCCCAGTCGGACGACATCACGATCATGACGCTGCGCTACGCCCCCGTCGGTTGAAGCTGTGAAGCACCTCTTCGAGCTGACCCAACCCAGCGAACTGGCGTCGGTTCTGGACGCGCTTACGTCCGCGGTCTCGGAAGGGACGGAAAGCAAGGACCTCGCCGGTGAGATGCGACTCATCGCGGAAGAGGCCCTAACCAATGTCCTGAAATACGCCTATAGGGAGAGCGAGCCGCGGGGTGCAAGGGTCGTTTTGTCGGTGGATACTAAAGAAGTTGGTCTCGAGATCCGGGACCAAGGGCGGCCCTTCGACCCCCTCGCGCAGCCACCGCCCGAGTTGGACGCACCCATCGAGGAGCGCGAGGAGGGTGGCCTCGGGATTCACTTGATCAAATCGCTGGCGGACAGCGCGGCCTACGCCCGAGAGGGTGAAACGAACGTCCTACGAATCACGAAACGTCGGTTATAATAATCGCGGAGAGAGGAGTCGAGACGCCAATGTCGCTGAACATACGCACCGAGGACACAAGGTCCTTTACAAAAACGATCTATCTAAAGGGAAGTCTGGACACCGAAACCGTTTCGACTTTCGACCAAGAGCTCGATGCAGTGCTGGGGTCGCCCCTCAAGGTGCTGGTACTCGACCTGAGCGAGCTCGACTACCTCAGCAGCACTGGCATTCGCTCCCTGTTCCGAGCCCAGAAGTCGATGAAGGCCCGAGCGGGAGAGGCCCTTATCGTAAACCCCCAGCCCTCGGTTCAGAAGGTGTTCGACATCGTGAAGGCCGTCGACCTAAAGGCCGTCTTCTCGAGTGTCCAAGAGCTGGATAAGTACCTCGACGCGATCCAGCACAAAATGAAGGAAGAAGAATAGGCTGTTCGTCGATCAAGACTTACTGATTGACGTAACCTAGAGACTTCAGGGTTTCCTCCAGCTCGTCGTCTACTTCCACCTGAATAGCCTCGGGATTTTCTCTTACTTCACGTTCCTTGAACTTCTGGAGCGCCGCCACCAACCTCGCCCCCGGAACGTCTCGATGGCGATGATACACGTTCCGCTTCTCGCCAGGATCGGACCGATGATCAAAGAGCTCCCGCTTCCCGTCCGGCTGCTCGATCAGCTTCCAATAGCGGTGCATCGCAGCCCAGAGCTCGGGTTGCGGCTCGCCGCCACCGACTCGATGTGCGAACAGTATGCGACGCCGGAGCGCTTCGGCCAGCTCTTCGGAGCCGTCGTCGTTTTTCAACAAGGGGACTAGTGAAATTCCCTCTTCGTCACCCACCAGCTTGCCACCTGCGAGGTCCATCAAGGTTGGCAATACGTCGATAAGGCTCACATTCGTCGCCGCAATGCGCCTCGGCTCAACTCCCAATGCCGGCGCGTGGAACATCATCACGACGCGATTGAGCTCTACGAAGAGTCTCCCCCAGTGTTCCAAGCCTCCGTGATCACGGAACTCTTCTCCATGGTCAGACAGGACGACGGTAACCGTCTCTTTACCCAAGCCCAAGGTCTCATGGATCTTCCGAATGTGCGCGTCGACGTATCCTAACTCACTAAGATACCTCGCCCGACGATCCTCGAGCTTCCCCTCTTGCTTTTCGTAATACGGCTCGCGCGCATGATAGGGGACGTGGACATCATTCAAATGAAGATACAGAAAGAACGCTTTCGAAGCTAAAATTTCCTCTTTCCACGCTTCCACGCGTTCGAGGACGACGCCCGCCGAAGACTTTCTGATCTGTTCGAAACGATCGAAGCCGCGACTAAAACCGATCTCGTCACCGATGTTGACGTTGGTCGCGATTCCGAAGGTGCCATAGCCCATTGACTGAAATAGTTCCGGGAGCAGTGCGCGATCGGACGGCAAGCGGTTGAGCGGAATGATCTCCTTTCCCCCTTGTTCCCGCCGCCTCGTCCGTACGTGGTGCATCATGAAACCCTCGACGACCCCATGCTGCGGAGGGTAGAGAGATGTGAAGAGCGACGAGGTACTGGGGGCTGTCCAGGATGACGTCGAAAAGGCGCGTTCGAAGACCACCGACTCGTTGGCCAACCCCGCCAAGAAGGGCGCCATCTCCTTTTCGTAGCCATAGAAGCCCAAATAGTCCGGGCGGAGGGTGTCGAGGAGAATCACCACCACGTTCGGTCGCTGCGGTGGCTCGCCCGGCGCGCAACTACATGTTGCAAGCATCGCGAACAGCAGCATCCGAACGATCCGGTTCGAGGCGTCTGGTTCCATGCGGTTAACCCTTTCGCCCGACATGCTAGCACCGGCCGGGAACTTTTCCGAGCGCCCGACCGTTAACAGTTCTAGCACTATGAAACTAAGATACGTCTTGCGTAAACTCGCTATAACCCCTTTATTTACAGCCGTCTCGGTGCTGACGCTCGCACTCGGCATCGGCGCCAATACGGCCATTTTCAGTGTCGTCAACGGGGTCTTGCTGAAGCCCCTCCCCTTCGACGATCCGGAGGCCCTGGTCGGTGCCTGGCACACCGCACCCGGCCTCGGCTTCGATGAGGTCAATCAGTCACCCGCAACGTATTTCACCTATCGGGAAGAGAGCCGAACGTTTGAAGACATCGGCATGTGGGACAACAGCCAGGTCTCGGTCACCGGGCTCGAGGAGCCCGAAGAGGTCGAAGCGGTGCGGGTAAGCGACGGTACCTTTCCCATCCTTCGCGTCCACGCGGAGATAGGGCGAGTCTTCAGCCGGGAGGACGACTCCCCCGACGCACCGGAGACGGTCATCCTCGGCCATGGGTACTGGCAAGCGCGCTTCGGCGGAGATCGGGACGTTCTCGGCAAGACGCTTCGAGTCGACGGAAAGCCCAGAGAAATCATCGGGGTCATGCCGGCCAACCTGCGGTTTCTGCGTTTCGACCCAGCGGTTTACTTGCCCTTCCAGTGGGACCGCGCCGAAGTCTTCATGGGGAACTTTAGTTACCAGGCGCTCGCACGCCTAAAACCCGGCGCCACCGTCGAGCAAGCGAATGCCGATGTGGATCGCATGATCCCGATGGCGGTGGAGAAGTTCCCGAAAGGGATCACACTCGCCAATCTACGCGAGGCCCGAGTCGGCCCGCTGATCCGTCCCCTCAAAGAGGATGTGGTCGGAGACATCGGTAACGTGCTCTGGGTACTGCTGGGAACGGTGGGGGTGGTCCTTCTTGTCGCGTGTGCCAACGTCGCGAACCTCTTTCTCGTTCGGGCAGAAGGCCGGCAGCAAGAGCTGGCCGTTCGGACAGCCTTGGGGGCGGACCGGCGCCAACTCGCAAAAGAGTTGCTGCTCGAGAGCATCGCGCTAGGCATCCTGGGTGGACTGGCGGGATTGGTGTTCGCCTATGGCGGGATCCGACTCCTGGTCGCCATGGGCGCGGATAGCCTACCGAGACTCGATGAGATCGCGATCGACCCCCTGGTTCTATTGTTTACCCTCGGGATCTCGCTCTTGGCGGGGTTGCTTCTCGGACTCCTCCCCGTCTTCAAGTTCCGCAGCCTCAACCTCGTGTCGGCCCTGAAAGAAGGAGGTCGCGGAGGAAGCGAAGGGAAGGAGCGTCACCGAGCGAGGAGCGTTTTGGTTGTCTCGCAGATTGCGCTTGCGTTGATTCTACTGATTGCTTCAGGTCTCATGATCCGAAGTTTTCAAGCCTTGAAGCGCGTGCACCCCGGATTCGAGCAACCGGAGGAGGTTTTGACACTCCGCCTCTTCATTCCCGAAGCCGAGGTCGAGGACAAAGTCAAAGTGGCACGGACTCACCAGCAGATCCTGGAACGAATCAAGGCCATCCCTGGCGTCGACTCGGTGGGTCTTTCTTCCTCGATCACGATGGATGGTTGGGACAGCAACGACGCGGTTTACGTAGAGGGTTTCCTTCCCGCGTCGGAAGATCAGCTCCCGCCTATTCGTCGTTTCAAGTGGGTCTCCGAGAATTACTTCGAGACCATGGGGAATCCCGTGTTAGCAGGGCGCTCCATCACTTGGGCCGACATCTACAGTTATGTACCGGTCGTCGTGGTAACGGAGAACTTCGCCCGCGAGTATTGGGAAGAGCCGGCGAAGGCGATCGGAAAGCGTATAAGGCAGAACAAGGATAACCCCTGGCGAGAGATCATCGGCGTTGTTGGCAACGTGCACGACGACGGAGTCAGCGAAGAAGCGACGGCGGTGATCTACTGGCCAATGATCGTCAAAGACTTTTGGGACGAGGAGCTCGTCACGCGCCGAGCGATGGCCTACGCGATCCGAACCGATCGCACCGCGTCACCGAGCCTCCTCAAGGAGGTACGGCAAGCGGTCTGGTCGGTGAACCCCAACCTTCCGCTCGCCAACGTCGCCACGCTCACTGAGATCCACCAGGAATCGATGGCCCGGACATCTTTTACGCTGATCCTGCTCGGCATCGCGGCCGGTCTCGCTCTTCTCCTAGGCGCGGTCGGGATCTACGGCGTCATCTCCTACGTGGTCTCACAACGCACGCAGGAGATCGGCGTTCGGATCGCGCTCGGCGCGAGCAACGTGGACGTGATCCGTTTGGTCCTTCGTCAAGGCCTACTTCTGACCGGAACCGGGTTGTTGCTGGGACTCGCCGTCTCGGTGGGTCTCACCCGACTCATGGCGGCGCTGCTCTTCGGCGTGAGCCCCGCGGACCCATTGACCTATAGTACGGTTTCCGCGGGCCTCGCGGGCGTCGCGCTTCTGGCCAGCTACTTGCCGGCGCGACGCGCCGCCGGCCTAGACCCAACCGAGGCCCTAAGATGGGAATGACACGTGAGTAGTTAAGAGGTCAATCGACCCATCCCAGCACATTGCGGGCAACCGACCAACGAGGCTCCGTTTCCTCGGCGTCTTTCCCCAGGACCCAATAATCGAAGAGCTCCCGGAGGGTCCCATCTTTCGTTTTGAGCTCGATCCACGTATCGAGAAACGCTGCCATCTCCTGGTCACCTCCCGCCACCACGTAGACCAGGGGCAGCTTGAGCGGATCGGGCTGCGGCACCACCACAGAGTACTCCGGATACAGAAGGCTCCATGCCGACCCGCGCTCGGCCGTCATGACCCCGGCATCCACCTCATCGCCTAGCTCGTCGAAGAACTCGGAGATCGTATCGATCGTCCTCACCTTGGCGTCTGGTAAGAGTCTTCGAATCCTCACGGTGATCTCTTGAAACGGCATGGTCGCGATCGTAACCGCGCCTAGCTTCCTAGCGGACTGCCAATCGCGAAATTCCGCGCGACGATGATCTTTGACTATGAAAGCCAGGGTCTCATCCATATAAGCCTGAGACAGCGTCATGAGACGCGCCCGTTTCGTTGTCACCGCGAATCCCGACATGATGACGTCCCACCGGCTTCCATCTAGCTCTTCGAACAACTTGGTCCGATCGACCGGAACGAACTCGAGCTCGACACCGAGCTCTCCGGCCAACTGGTGAGCCATATCCACATCGAATCCGACGAGATCTCCCGCGCCGTTAAAGAAGGCATAGGGTAGGCTGTCCAAGAAGAATCCCACCCTCAAGAATCCTCTCTCTTCGATCAGTTCCAAACGACTGAGACGATCGGAGAGCGGGAGCGGTTCCGGCGGGGCGTCACGGTATACCCGCACCGACGCCGGGGTTCGGACGAGGTGCATCCCTGCAATGATCTGATCCTGGTCGTATTGCTGATGGAGCGAGTGGCTGAACATGAAACGGGCCCCGCCTATGGTCACGATCGTCAAAGCCAGGCTGACACCCAGATAGCGGAAGACCCTTCGCACGTTGAACGTCAGCACTCCGAGAACGGCGCAAACTCCGACCCACGCTACGGTCACGGTGTGCATCGCAGCAACGAGAGTGCCGAACCGAGACTGGACGATGTCCGTCGTCACGTAGAGCTCGAACAAGTCCGCCGGTATCTCGAAGAGATCCAGAAGAAACGGGATGGCCGCGTGGGTGCTTCCGAATAGAGTCACGAGGCCGGTCAATGCCAGCTTCGGATACTCTGATACTGCGACGACCGACTCGGAGAACCATCCCGCGAAAAGGACGAAACTCAGCGTCAACAGCTTGCCGATGTGAGGAAAGTTGAAAGAAGAAGAAACGATGACGTCGGTGACGTCGTCCGACTCATGAGATACCAGCTTGTGCCGGTGCAGAAGCTCCTTACTTTTGTCCATGAGAATGGGCAAGACGACAAACAGACTGCCGGTCATGAACGCGGTAATGAGCGCATCCTTCGTTTGAACGATCACTTCGCCATGCTTGATGGGAGTCACAATAGAAATCAACCCCGGAAGTAACCAGAGCGTGATCAGCAGTGCCACCGCCACATAGATGATGAGATAGACCTGAATGCGTCCAAACTCGTGGACCGTCATCGTACCCGCGGCGTTAGAGGCGATGGCGAAGATGCCGAATGGTGTCAATTGGACGACGAGGTGGTTAGCTCGGGAAATCGTCCTCTGGATGGTGTGAAGTGTGTCGAGGAGTCCCTCCTGCTTTTCCACGCCGATCAATGCCGCTCCTAGGAGCACGCTGAACAAGACCACCGCAGGAACGACGGCATTTGCCAAAGAATGAAACGGGTTGGCAGGAATATAGAGCTCGAGAAAATTAAAGGGCTCGCTACGCTCCAGCAAGCTCGCGCTGAAAAACGACGCAGTCTCCCAAAGGAGGGAAGGCTAGCGGCATGAGGAACACCATCGCCAGCCCCAATATCCAGCGCGACCAGCACCGCACCGACTCTTCGGACCATGAGGACAGCGTGCTTGTAGTCCAGACTTCCGATTCCCACGATCAAAGAAACCGTGACATAGGGGAGCACCGTCATATGGAGAAGCTCTATGAATGCCTCGGCGGGATAGTGCATGAACACCATGGACTCGCCGAAGAAGACACCAAGGGTGATGCCAGAAGCGAGTCCAACGTAGATCTTGGTCGAGAAGCTCATGAGAAGCGTTCGCGCGCCGGGAGCTTACACCTCTTGGTGCACTCGCCGCCACTTACGGACACGCGTAAGGCTCCCTTGTCAACGCATCCCAGATCTCACCCAACGACGTGTTCACGCACCACGCGCGCTCATGGAGGGCGCTCCATACGCCGCCCGCCTTCGCCCGCGCCTTGATAGTCATTCGGGATCCGCGAAGCGTGATCTCTTCTGCGTTCTCAGCGAGACGAGCGCTTGCGGCCGCTTCCCCTCCCGATACACGAGGATCGACCCCGTCAATCGTATAGAAGATCCGCCCCCTCGGATTGGGATTGTGTAGTCGCGTAGAAGGCGCCGACAGAAACCCCGGACGAGTGGTATCGAATTCGGGTGGATCGAGACGCGGATAATAGCCTTCCTGGCGAAGCACCTTTATGAGGCGCTCGACGCTCCCGGTCATCATCGTTTCGACCCTCTCCACCTCCGTGTAAAAAGTGTTCTCCCGAGTTCGCGTGGTCGCACCTAGCCCCTTACGTGCATCTCCCCAGCGAGCCGACTCCGCTACCACCGCATCCTCGATGAAATCGCTGAGAGCCCGCCACCTCGCTATCGAATTCTCCTCGGTAAGGGCGCCACCATGGAAACAGTGCTTGAAGACTCGATCGGCGAAGATCGTCATGAACTCGGGACTCTTCCGAAGCGCGTGCCAGATTCCTACCATAGCCTGGTCCTGACGATCCTCCGACGAGCGAAAAGGCTCCTGAAGGTTCCAGGCGGAGCCAGAGTCGCGGCGAGCCCCATCGGGGCGACGCATACTAACCCAGCTCACTTCCGCATCCCACACAAAGAATCGAAATGGAGAGGCCGGGTGATTGCGATTGCCCCCGTACCAGTTGTTCCTGGGCCAGTCGCCGAAGCCGGCCATGAACGCTAGAACCATGTAGTCGGCGAACCATTCGATATCGAGATACTCTTGCACCTCACCATAGTTGTCGGGGTCGCGAAGGTCCTTATCCTTGAGCGAGCCCCGAAGATAGTCCCACCGCCCGGGGTGACCTTGGAACGGCCCGCGGTGGTTGACCGCAAACCAATCTTCCTTTGCCCCTCCAAAGGTGGCCGACGTAAACCAGGCGTCTGGCCGCTCGCAGGCGTTATAGAGCCCCCAGTAGAGGCCGTTGATGTATAGATGAACGAAGGTTCCGTGCGGCCCCGAGCCGGACATTGCGATCTGTGAATCCCGAGCCCATTGGTCTCGGACATACGTGGTTCGGTTTGGCAAGAAATTCATGGCAAACGAACGGATCGTCCCTGATCGCAAGACGATTCGGTCCAAAGTGTCGGTCGCCGAGTCACCGTTGAAGACGGCGTTGTCCTGGAAGAATGTCGTTTTCAGCTTCGCCGGGCCAAACTCTTTCTTGAACTTGAGCTTCAAGGAACGCTTCACCCCGGCGGCCGCGTGGGACTCCAAGGCGCAATTCTCTTGGAAGCTCCGTCCCGGGTGGTTCGGGTAAATGAACTCCGCAGACGCTTTTCGCGTGCGCCCGTCGTCGCGACTGGCGAAGTAGATCCCATCTACTCCGAACATGGCCGTCCGGTCGACGGCCAAAGACAACGTCGGGATCGACTTCAGCCCTCGAATGAGCGTTGCCCTCTGACTCGGATCGTCGACGATGTCGGGATCCATTTCATAATCGAGCTCGACCGTCGTGTCCCTCCCCGCCGGAAGCAAGGGGGTCGGATAGCCTGCGACCTGCTTCGGCTGCCGAATCACGTCGTCTAGAAAGATGTAGGTTTGAGTATCTACGTTGCTCGGAAGTTTGCCTTGGGCGTAGGCGATGGCTCGTAACACAGTCGTCTCGGAAATGTCGACCGAAACGGGGTTTCGACCGCCCCTTCCATGGTCGGGTCCGGGGAGACTGCCGTCTGTGGTGTAACGGAGGAGAGAGCCTTCCGTTTCGGATTGGATAACCACCGTGAATCCCACGGAGTAAAACCCTCGCTTGTAGTTGAACCTTGTGTCGGCCACCTGCTCCATCGAGCTGGCGATCCCGGAGGCCAGGAAAAGCGATGCGGCGAGCCAGATCATCGGCCTGATTATAGGCTGACTCGTGCGGTTGAAGCGGCGGCTTGCCCGTTAGAAGCGGCTAGACTAACATCGCTCGACTCGAAGGCTATGCTGCGGACAGAGGCTTCTCTCAAAGACCTAGGGCTATACCGCCTTATTCCCGCGAGCCTGACGATCTTGACCATCAGTTTGTCGGGCTGCAGCCCCCCTTCGCAGGACAGTATGTACTCGCTTATGGACGGCCTCCAGGAAGCCAGCAAGCATTTCGAGGGCGGTCGTTATCCAGATTTCGTCGGCGAACCGAGCGCCTCCGGCCCGGTGGAGATCGCCGGGAGAGAGATGGAGGCGTTAACACCCCCGTTTCCATCCACGACGAGTTTCGAGATCGTAGTGCCTCGCGCAGGCTTCCTCGAGTTCTCACCGGCTCTGATCATGGCGCAACGCGTTCGACGCGCCCGAGTCGAGTATCGAATCATTCTGGAGGGGCTGGAGGGGCCTGATGGCGACGAAACTACCAGTGTCTACCGGGAGACATTTCGAGCCAACGAAGCCAATCAGTGGCACGATCGCCGGGTCGATTTATCGCCCTGGGAAGGCCAGACCATCGTCTTGACGTTTTCGACGCAGACGATCCCCCCGCGCGAGAACGCCTTGTGGGCCGAGCGCATCCAGACTGCGTGGGGAGATCCGATCCTTGCCGAACGTCCATGGAACTTGTTGGCGAATAGCATCGAACGGCTCCCCTCCGAATCCGTCAATTGGTTGGGAGAACAATTCGACGACTCCGGCCTCGGACCGGACGAGCAAGTCATGACGGCGCGCTTCTTCATCAACCTCCTGGTGGGCGGTCTGTTGGCGCTGGCAATCCGTGAGCTCTACAGACGCTACTCTTCGACGGTTATCAACCGGGAGTCTTTTGCAGACATGCTCCCGCTCTTCACACTGAGCACGATTGTCGTCATCTCGGTCGTACAATATTCTCCCGCGCTTGCCTTAGGACTTATCGGCGCCTTGTCCATTGTTAGGTTTCGAACCTCGATCGCGAGTCCCGAAGAGCTCGTTTATCTCCTGGTGTGTGTTGGCCTCGGCGTAGCATTGGGAGGAAACCACATGCTGCTAGGAATCACGACAGTGAGTGTGATAGCGCCCTTCGTCATATGGTTGAGAGGGTCGGGTGAAGCTAGGACTCCTGACCGCTTGGTTCTCACCGTGACCGGAGATGCGAGTCGTTTCTTCTCGAGCGACGGCCCGAGCGTCGTCGACATCGTTCAGCGCATGACTAAAGTCATGACCGTGGACAGGCTCGACTATCAGGCGAAAGAAGTGTTCTTTCGAGCGCAGATTGTGGTCGAGAACCGTGACCGCGCCATAGAGCTGCTGACAACGCTTCGGGGAAGGGTTCGCCAATGCGAAATTTCGACGCACGATACGAGCACGTCTGGGCATTAAATGGATCAGTGCGCGCTCAATCGTCGATCACGGCCGCGGGGCCCCACCGACATTACTGCATCACAGCTCGCGGGGACCCCACCCCCACGAGCTACAACTGGGCTGATGGCTCCGGCTCTCGATTCGCGTCTCGCTTCCCGCCTACGCTCTTCGAGCTTCGGCGAGGTCCCGCCGCAGCCTTGGCAAAGGCGGACGCTCGCGCTGCGCTCGGGCTGAGGGCTCTGCCGCCGACCGAAGCTGGGTGAGTCCGTATGGACCTTGTTCGCTCCGTCTGCGTCCTGTTGATCTCTACGGGGTTCCTCGCCGCCGAACCTCCGCAGGCGCTCAATCAGGTCAAGGACACTCGCTTCAACTACAAACGCGGGTTCTATTCTTCAGGCATCACCGTGCTCATCTCCTCCAATACCGACGGAGCACGCATCCGCTACACACTCGACGGAAGTGCCCCGACGCCTACCCACGGAGGGGGAGACCGAAACCCCCTGACCGTGGACATAGACCGAACCACGACCTTGAGAGTTATCGCTTACAAGGAGGGAATGCTTTCCAGCAATGTAGACACTCAAACCTACCTCTTCCTAAAGGATGTCCTCGAGCAGCCGGCACGAGTTCCCGGCTACCCGAACCCCAAGCTGCCAAGCGGTATCCGTGAGATGGTGACGCTCGAATACGAAATGGACCCACGAGTCGTGCGCGATCGGCACGACCGGTTTGCCATGCGGCGCGGACTCGAATCCATCCCCACTCTCTCGATCGTCATGGACAAAGACGACCTGTTTCGACGGGTCACTCTACCTGGCAGCGACCGTACTGATGTTCTTGGAAGTGGGATCTATTGGGGAGGGAGCATGGAGGGAGGCCGTTTCGGAAGTCGGGAGGGGAGCACGCGGCCCGCATCCGTCGAGCTCTTGTACCCTCATCGACCTGCAAAGAACACCCAGGTAGATGCTGCCATCGAGGGACACAGTTGGCGCCTCGTCAAACGGGCGTTCCGGCTCGTGTTCAAGAAGGAGTACGGTACGGGAAAATTCGAATCTTCCATCTTCCAAGACGCCCCACTGAATGGCGAGACCGCGGCCGGCGTTTACGATCGGATCGTGCTCCGTTCAGGGAAGAACCGTTCCTGGGCCACGAGCTGGTATCCCAACCGCACCGCCTATACGCGCGATCAATGGGCCAGGGATACTCAGATCGCGATGTCAGGGCTAGGCTCGCACGGCACGTTCGTGCATCTGTACCTCAACGGACTCTATTGGGGTGTCTACAACGCGTGCGAAAGGCCCGACGCTTGGTTCTTGGCTGCACATCTGGGTGGATCGATGCAGGACTGGTTCGCGGTGAACGAAGATGGGCCTTTTCATGGAGACCCGGCGCGGTGGAATTACCTGAGGCGCGAGCTCAAAGACAAGAATATGCGAGAACCTTCCCATTATGAAGAGCTCCAGAGGTACCTGGACATAGCAAAGTTCGCGGACTACATGATCCTCTGCTGGTACATGCACGATTGGGATTGGCCAGACTACAACTGGTTCGCGGGAAGCCGTATCAATCCCCCTTCTCCCATAATGTTTTTCGTATGGGATGCTGAGCTCAGTTGGGAGACCGGCCCGGACGCGGCAGCTTGGGTGCATCCCCGTTTTCGAGCCGACCAAGATAGCGACGAAGCCAACATGGTAGGCATATGGCATTCGCTCAGAAAGAACAGTGACTTCATGATTCTATTTGCGGATCGCGTATATCGTCATTGTTTTAACGAGGGAGCTCTGACCCAGGTCAACGTCACGGAGCGTTGGCGGTTTCTCAATCGGTTCGTCGAGGACGCTCTTCTTGCTGAGTCGGCTCGTTGGGGTGACGCACGAGAAGAAGTGGGTGCGACGAGGCGAACTCGAGAGAATACGTTCTATCCAGAGGTGGAACGAGTCGCGGAGCGGATGCGTAGAAACGTCGAGAAGCTCATTGAGGCCTTACGTGAAGAGGGCTATTACCCTGCCCTCGATCCCCCGGAGCTAAAGGTTTCGACGGCCCTGACCGGTGGGAAGGTCGTTGAGTTGGGTAATCCCAATAGGCGCAACAGGCCTAACAGGCCCAACCGCGACAATGGAACCATCTATTACACGTTGACCGGCGAAGATCCTCGCTCTCCCGGCGGCGACCTTTCGCCGAACGCCTTTCGCGGAGCTGCCGGGAAGAAAATTACGCTGGGGCTATCTGCGACTTTGAAGGCTCGTGTCAAGACCAACGGGCCCGAAGGCGAATGGAGTGCCCTTGCGGAAGCGATGCCCGGCTTCCTGGCTACGGTCAGAGCGAACCCGTCTTTTCTCTCGGGCCCTCCGCAGTTACATCGCTCGGCGATAGCGTCACATCCATTGCGCCATTAGTTTGGCTGGAGTATCATCTCGGCCACAGAAGGAAGACGACGTGCTGGCGAACCTGACCGATTGGTATAACAACCTGAGCCCGGAAACGAACATGGTCGTTCGTTGTACGATCAGTATGCTCCTCGGTGGCGTAATCGGCATCTACGTCCGGGAGCTCTACAAGCGTTGCAGTACCTCCCTTTCGAATCGGGAGAGCTTCGCGAACATTTTTCCGGTACTCACTGCGGTCACCGTGGTGATCATTTTCGTGGTCAAGTCATCGCTAGCGCTGTCTCTGGGGCTGGTCGGAGCACTCTCCATCGTTCGGTTCCGAACCGCCATCAAGACCCCAGAGGAGCTCGTCTACTTGTTTTTCTGTATCGGAGTCGGCCTCGCTCTCGGAGCAGAACATCGGCTACTAGCCTTCGTGGCGGTCTTCGTCGTTTCGGTCTTTATCTTGAGCCGCCGCTTTCTTACCAAGAGGGCCCGTCAGCACAATCTGCTTCTTACCGTCACCGGTGATGCGGATCGCTTCTTCGAGAAGTCCGGAGGCAACGTGGTGGACATCCTCAAAGAAACCACAAAGAGCCTCACCATTCAGCGTTTCGACCTCGAGGAGGGGCAGGTTCAATTCCGCGCTAACGTCTCTCTGCAGAGTCCGGATGAAACCACCGCCCTCATGTTCGCCCTCCAGACAAAACTTCCACAGCTGCAAGTTTCCTACGTGAATCTAGATTCGCTGCTCTAGTGTTCTGCGCTTAGGGCTGGTCGAGGAGTGCCAGGAGTGTCCTGCGGCGGGACAGGAGGCGTTCTTGGAAAACGAGCATCCTTTTCGTCCGGTCGGTACGCGCGGCTAACTGCACTTCCTCAGGAAGCCCGCTGTCGATCTTCTCCACCGTCTCCCTGACGTTTCGCAAGGTAGCGATTAGCTTCTCTTCCGTCAGAAGGCCTTCTAAGAGACTACGGAGGACGCGTTTGTATCAAGAATATAGCTGCTTGTCTTCACGAATGACGAAATCGAGATCCATTTCGCAAGCGTAGAGCAAGGGGTCGCGAAGCACCAACCCTGCCCGAATCGGCATCTCTTGAACGTCATCGTAATCCCAAGCCACCAAATCGAGCCGTCCCCACTGAGCATCTTTAGCTCGCTCTTCGAAGAGGTAGAGCTCGTTGCGAGAGTCTCCGTTCTCGGACAGGCTGTTGAACGCCAGCCAGCGAAGGTAGCGGTCAAGGTTCATTTTGCGATCTAGCTCGTCCTCCAAGGCCTTGCCGTTCTCTTTCCTCGTCGCGCGCCGTATCGAGTGCACAAGGCTCAACGGATCGGACTGAGGGATTGAGTATTTGACGGAGTACTTCACTCTTGCTCTCCGACCGTTTGGCCGTATCACGGAGACTACGTTAGATGAGCTCCGGCGGATGGCGTCCTCGGGTCGCTCGACCAATAAGTAGAGTCCTTGCGGTTTTCCATTGATAAAGATGCTCACGTACTGAAAATAGCTTGGAAAAAGGCCCAGCTTCGCAAGAAGACGATAGCCGGTGACCATCTCGAAACGATGCGGATCGAAGAGCATGTTCAGCAGAAGGAATTTGCGGAGCTTGACCTCAGTGAATCTCTGCGTTTCGAACAGGGTGACTAGAAAGCTCTTGCGTTCCGACCACCTGGTCGTCGCCCCGCGAACGCGCAGCATCGCCGGCATGGCCGGCCCGCTGGCAAACGAGATATCCACTTGCGCCTGGAATCTGAGGCGTTTCCGGAAATCCAGGACGACGCTTTCCGGCATGCCCAGGTCGACTCTGAGACCTGGCCGATCGATTCGCCGCTCGGTAAAAATGCGCCGGGCCTTCCCTTGCTCGGGCAGTGTGTCGAAGCCAGTTCCTTGTTCCGTATCGGGGAGGCTAAGCGCAACGAAGATCCCGATCGCCACCAGGACCAACGGGAGAAGGAGCCAAGGGAAGAGGGAGCGCAAACGCATCCGTTTCGTTGGGCCCTAAGACGGGGTGAAACCAGCGTTACTCAGTCGCCGAGGAGCCATCCAATAAGCCGAGTTGCAGACAGCCTTGCACGTATTTGGACGATTTCGTGACATAAGGCTCGATGGGATGCAGCAATGCTCTCAGCGCTTCACTGTTGGCGGTCGGAATCTTGGCCTCCAGGATCACAAGCTCTGACCCCTTGGTGCCGAACGCCTTTCGTGGACGGTTCAACCCCCTCTGAGAGTAGCTGACGATATCCTCATCCAACGTGATGCGCGCCGGGCTTCCCGATGCGCGAAAATACTCGCGCCGATACCGTGTCATCAGGACCGCCTCTGGACGGGCCAGCAGCATTTCTGCTGCAGGCACTGGCAAAACCCTCTGCAGCTCGGCCAAGATTTCACGATAGGTCATATCTCCCAACGGCTGATGTGCACGGAGCTCAACACGTTCTTTGTGAATCATGGAGTCGACGCGCCTCTTGATTTCGAAAAAAAATCGCCCGCGGCGGTCATCGTCATCGTACCAGCGAAGCCTGACTTTCGCCCTTCGCGGCACACCATCCAAGTTCTCTTGACAGCCGCTCAGTCGAACGTCGTCGTAATAGATAGTGCTGACCACCGAACTAGGTCCGTTGTGTATGATACGCTGACAGTTAACCTCGAGTATCGAGCGCACTTTCGCTACATCGGCGTTAGGGAGGGCAAACTTCACTTCTCGACGCGACAGATCGACTCCTGATGATTCTCGCGGCTCCTCGACCACTTCCAGTTTCGCCGACGACGCGGCGGTCACCTTACCGGCCCGCTCAGAAATCGCCTTCCCACCGCCCGCCTGAACGTCGTCGATAGCGACAGAGGATACCTTGAGTTGAGGGAGCACCCCTCGGAGCTCCTCCAAAACGTCAGTCGTTTCCTCAGTTGCTTCTAGAGTCAACATGGCGCGGAGCTCCACTCGGTCGCCATCCTGGTCGAGCCGCTGAAACGTAACTGGCTTGATCTTGCTCAAGCGCTCCAGACCGGACAAGCCATCACTAGGGAAAAAGTGCTCCGCGTCGCCGGCAATTTTCAGGATCAGCGTCCTCTCATAGGCTGGATGATTCGCGACCTGGCGGAAGATGACGAACGTGGCCACAATCACCGCGGCGACGAGGGCGAGAGTAAGCTGACCTGCACCTAGCGCCAAGCCCATCGAGACGCAGAACAACAGGTAAACAATCTCCTCCGGGCTCTTGATAGGTCCCCGGAACCGGACAATCGTGAGTGCTCCAATTAGACCCAGCGAAAGAGCAAGCGATGCCTGAACGACCGCGATGACGACGATGGTCGTCATCGTGAAGAGCGGAAACATTCTTGCGAACTCCTCCCGGTCGGACGCAGTGGTTCCGAAGTGTTTGTAGAGCGCTCCAATGAAAAGCGCCAAGAGCCCTCCCAAGGTAAGGTTGAGTCCAAAAAACAAGAGGGCTCGAACGTCTTCTGGAGCCAAACCTAGGGAAATGTTCATTGGGTGCTCATTTCCATTCGAGAGCGGCTCGAATCAACTCGCCACCCGTACTCCGGAGCGAAGCGTCACGATCCCGGTGGCTGCTAGCCACAACGCCCATAGGTGAAAGATGGGCAAGTAGAAATGCAGGTCATCGGGGAAACCCATGGTCACCGCCATTGCACCGACCCCAATGACCGCTGGAATGACGCCGAGCCACACCGGCAGTATTTTCCACTTCAATAGACCGGCTGCCGTGACCAGCAACCCAAAGCCCGAGAAGACACGCCCAAATCGAACGAGACAGGTGATGTATTCCGTGTCGGTTCGCAGCGAGTCGATGTAGCTGCGAATCTCCGCCCCCGACTTTCCGACCATCTCGAGAGCGCCCCAAGCACCGAAATGATAGTAGAACGCCGCACCTGCCGCACCCACCATCAGCCCCGCCACCGTGACCGCCACGCCGGGCCAAATCAAAATCCGCGCTTCCGCGTCGGTGAGTAACGCCCCTAAAGCAACCAACGCCATAACGGATACAACAATACCGAAGAAATGAATCCGGTACATCCATATCCAGAACCTTAGGTTCTCAGCGACCGCGGAGAAATCTCCGACTTGGAAGAACGTCCCGATGCGGGTTGGGAGGAAAATCCATCCGAGCCACAGAAGCAAACCAGCGGCTAGGAATGCTGACCCTGTTACCTGCGTGCTGAAGTCGCGTTTCATCAAGATCTCGTTCTCCCAGAAGCGGCGGTTACCGAGATTGTCGTAGTACCACCACGTAGCTTCCTTCGAGGGCCGATGCGCGATCGGAGGGAAACCTCACGGCGCGCACCGAGCGTGAAGGCCACAACCGAAGGGCAACCACAGCGGAAGGGCCTCGAGAAAAATCACTTCGCTTCACTGATCTCGAGTAGGTGCCCGTCGGGGTCTCGGAAGAAACATCGCACTTCGGCGCCCCAGTCGTGCGGCGGCGTCAAGAACTCGGCTCCGCGTGATTTCAAGATTTCGTGAGCTTCCCGGCAATCCGGTACGCGTATCGTCATGGCGTGGCTCACACTCGCGAGGTCGCTTGAGGGCTCGAACGTCACCCCCGGCTTGTCCTCACTCGGCGCTCCTCCCGTCACCAGAAGGAGCCAGCTTCCCTGAAATTGCAGGACGCACGACGTCCCTCCGTACTCCCGGTAAACGGTGGCACCCAGGACGTCACGATAGAAAACCTTCGCCCGCTCAAAGTCACCTACCACCAAAATGTGGGTGAGCTCCATTCCCTCTTTCGGAAAGCGACCATCCATCCCAATATCCTTTTCTAACACGAAGCTCTTGTTCCTTTATTCCCTCGTCCCCCGAGGGGGGACTGCGGGCGTCAATCTTGCTATCAATCCATGAGGTCAGACGCCGGGTGAGGGGGCCTCTAATCTTCAGAAGTGTACGTGAAGTCCTTGGCAAATCCACAGCGACCGCTCACCTCCCACTGGAGCGGAGCATCGTTCATCCGAAAGATCTCGGCCACGATCTCTTGTCCCGGTTCATCGGCTCCCGGAATCCCACAGAAGACCGGCGTGTCGACGACAGCCGGCTTGGCGGTCCGCGCCTTCACGAAATCCCCCACATCCATCCGCTCACTTCCGGACGTGTGGTCCAGCGCGATACGAGCCGATCGCACCGCGTAGACATCGTCTATTGCGTGTGCAAAATTACGGAGCGTCCCGCCGCCACTTCGACCCAGGAAGATGTCGGTCAGAGCTTCTTTGTGCTCGGTGCCGGCCCCTTCGTCTATGTAGAGAACGACACGCCATGGCGGCCACTTCGTACCCGCCGGCGAAGGCTCATCTCTGCGATAGGTGCCAGCCATCACGACTGAAAGCCCGGAGAGGTCCAGCGTGTCAGAGCGCCCGTCACTGATGCACCAAGAAAGGGCGAAGTCGCAGGTGTCATACGACGCGCGCCGGAGGTTCCGATGGGCTCGGCACGGGCACACCGCCTCGCAATTGCATACTTCATAGTAAGTCCCCGAAAGATGCCACGGCTTTCCCATGTCACACGCTCCGCTGCATTATCATTTCATATCCAGGCCGGAGTAAAGTGCCGGAAACCAGGCCACCGCAACCGCCAAGGCTAAACAACCCCAGCCGACCGCGCGAGGAAACGCCTCGTTGGTCGTCCACGTCTTTTCGATCGCGATCACCACGCTCAGAATCAACATTGCGCCAATGTTCATGACGCCGAACACAAACATGAGAACCATTAGCGCCCAGCAACACCCCAAACAGTAGGCTCCGTGGTGTGCGCCGACGCGAAAGTGGCGGAGCGTCCCACGCCACGACGCATATTCCAGAAGCAGAGAAAACGGAGCGCGGCACTTTGCAAGGCACCTGTACTTGATCGAGCTCGGCTGGTAGACGCCGCAAGTGGCGAAGGTCGTCGCGGCGACTAACTTGGCGACTGCGACGTTATTGAGCACAACGAGCTCAACCAGTGACCAAGCCAACATGAAGGCCACCCCTCCGCTCGCCCCCCAGACGACGAGATAGCCGGTCGCGAAAGACGTCAGACCGAACCATTTTTGCGAATGAATCATCTTCGTGTACCTGGAAGCGAGCGGGGCCACGGACGGTAACATCATCGCCGCCATCATCAACGACCACATGGCAATGAAAGAAGGAAGAGACGTGCCCATGGCTCCAGGCATCTCCTCCATCGAGCGTGCTTGGCGCACGGTAACGGCCCACGCGGTGGCCGCCACTGTGAATACCACCCCCGATGTGGGTGTCAGCCAGCTTCGGTCTGCAGGTCCGTTGTTCCCCATCACTCGAACGCCTAGGGAACGGATGTCGAAGTGACCGTTGTCATCCGCCACTCGCCATCCACTTTCTCGAAAGTCGAGGTGAAGGGCGAAATGAATTGGCGGTGACGGCCGCCGCCCGTTTCGTGATGCGGTCCGGCGAGCTCCTTGGCTCTTCTGCCGGCGGACACCCAATTGAGAGGACGAACATGGCGATTGTGGTGTCTTCGATCAACATGACGGTTACCCGGGCCGGAAGCCTTATCGTAGCCCACCGGCCGGGTGTCTGAAAACGTCGGTCCCCCACTGCGCCGTTTTTGGTCTAGAATAGAGCCCCCGTGGCAAGATGAACAGCCTGCGGTGGCTGTCAGTGCGTCGCCAAACGCCGCGTCCTAGGAGTCATTAGAGACATTGAGCTCGACCAAAACCAAGAAAGAAGTCATCCGCGACGAGGCCCTGGAGCTCGACCATCTCTATCAGACGGCCCCGGTAGGGCTTTGTCTGCTGGACCGGAACCTCCGCTACCTCCGGATCAACGAGTTGCTGGCCGAGATCCACGGCAAACCGGTCTCCGAGCACATCGGCCGATCCGTCCAAGAGGTCCTTCCGGCGCTGGCGCAAACCATCGTGCCGATGCACCAGAGGGTTCTCGAGACCGGGCAGCCCCTGCTCAATATCGATGTCCATGGGACGACTCCGGCGGAACCGGATGTGGAGAAGGACTGGCTGGCAAACCATTACCCGCTTTTGTCCGAGGACGGAAGTGTCGTTGGAATCAGCGTGGTGGTGCAAGACATAACCGAGCGGAAACGCGCCGAGCAGAGAGTGCGAGACAGCGAGGAGCTCCTCCGCGTCATGGCGGACGCGTTGCCGGCGCTCGTCGCCTACGTCGACTCCGAGCAGCGCTACCGATTCACAAACGCCGCCTACGAGGACTGGTTCGGCGTCTCCCGCAAGGAGTCTCGAGGACGTTTCATTAAGGACGTCCTCGGACAGAGCATGTACGAGAAGGTGCAGCCCCACGTGGAAACCGCGCTATCGGGCCAGAATGCAACCTTCGAAGTGGAGGTCCCTCACCCCGGCGGAGATCCCGGTGTCCTCGAGGCCACTCTCGTGCCGGACGCCCCGGATGGCGGCCGAGTGCACGGTTTCTACGTCTTGGCTCACAACATCACGGCCCGTAAACGCACGGAAGTCGCACTCGCCAAAAGCGAGGAGCGACTGCGCCAACTCCTCGAGTCGACCAACGTCATTCCGTGGGAGGCAGAATGCAAGACTTGGCAGTTCACCTACGTGGGACCCCAAGCCGTCAGGATCCTCGGGTACCCGACCGACCGATGGTATGAACCCGACTTTTGGGCCGAGCATATCCACCCCGAAGATCGGCGGAGTGCCCTCGAGTTCTGCGAAACTTCTTCGCAACTGTCCAGGGAGTACGAGTTCGAATATCGCATGATCTCATCGACGGGTTCGGTCGTTTGGCTCCACGACCTGGTAAGCGTGGAAAGCGAAAATGGCATTCCGGTAACACTCCGCGGCTTCATGGTCGACATCACCGAGCGCAAACAGGCCGAAGAAGCGCTTCGCGAGAGCACCGCCGCACTTCGGCATAGCCACGCGCAGATCCAGCACCTCGCTGGCAAACTGATTGCCGCCCAAGAGGAGGAACGGAAGCGCGTCGCTCGCGAGCTCCATGACGATGTAAATCAAAAACTGGCCGCCCTCGCCATCACCCTTAGTAAAATGAAAAAGGGCCTCGACCCATCAGATGGCGTTCACGATCAGGTGACGGAGCTTCAGAGACGAACCACCGAGTTGACCGACGACGTGCGACGACTATCTCACCGGCTCCATCCGGCGACCATGGAGCACGTTGGTTTGGTGGCGGCTTTGAAGTCTTATTGCGCGCAATTCAGCAGTAATGCAGGAATCCCGATTCAGATGAATCTTCCGGATGATTTGCAGCCGGTGTCTCCGGATGTCGCTCTATGTCTGTATCGGGTGACGCAAGAGTCACTTCAAAATATCAGCAAACACTCTGGAGCTCGGGAAGCGTGCGTTACGCTCACGGAAGCGGATGGCGATCTCCGTTTACGCGTCTCCGACACGGGGGTCGGCTTCGACGTGCAGGGTGAAACGGCCAGAAAGGGCCTAGGGTTAGTCAGTATGGAAGAGCGGGTGCGTCTAGTGGGAGGTACCTTGCTCTTGACGTCTCGCCCAGGAACGGGGACCGAGCTCGAGGCGAAAGTGCCAGCGCTCCCGGCGGAGGAGCTCGCGTGACGCGCCCTCGAGTGCTACTGGCGGATGACCACGCTATCGTCACCGAGGGCCTGAAGAGAGCATCCTGGACCCGGAGTTCGAGCTCGTAGGAACGGTGGAAGACGGCCGCGCCATGCTGCTCGCCGCCGAAGAGCTTCAACCGGACGTTATTGTCGCCGACATCACGATGCCCTCCTTGAACGGGCTCGATGCCGTTCGGCAGCTGAAAAAGAAGAACGCCAGAGCAAAAGTCGTCTTCTTGACCATGCATTCGGACGCCGACCTCGCGACGGAAGCGTTTCGGGCCGGAGCGTCTGGCTACCTTCTCAAGCAGTCGGCGTTCGTTTGCCATGCATTCGGACGCCGACCTCGTGCTGAAGGGTCGGGTTTATTTGACCGGTGAGGAGCTCATCACCGCCATCCACACCGTGCTGAAGGGTCGGGTTTATTTGACCCCGCTCATTCAGCAGGAGGTATTGGAAGCCTTCATGAAGGCCGGGGGCGAGCCCGAAAGGGCCTCGGTGGAGTTGACGGCACGCCAGCGAGAAGTCCTCCAGCTGGTCGCCGAAGGCCACACGATGAAGGAGATCGCTTCCGCCCTGAGCGTGTCGACGCGTACCGTGGAGTCGCACAAGTACGATCTAATGGAAAAACTGGGTCTCCAAACAACCGCGGAGCTGATCCAGTATGCCATCAAACGTGGGATCGTTTCCCTGTAACCTCTTCTAAACCCGAACTTCCGCCGTTTCTCCGTAAAAATTCGTGGCGGAAATCCGTAGTTTTACGGGTAGATTCGGCCCCCGCCGCCAGGGCAAACTTACAGCTCGCAGGGGGGGATATCAGAGCAGTGCAGCCCTCATGACTTTCCCATTGACGACCCGGCCCCGAGGGGCAGGCCGCCCCCCTGCATCCTTTCTTTTTCTTAGAGATACTTCCCCTAACTCTACTAGGTTTGATTCACCGCCTTGTTGGGTGTACTTTTGTCACCCCTGAAAGCGATGCGGAAGGAGAGATTATGAAAGGTTTGCGAACAGCACTTTGTCTCATCGTGATTCTGGTCGCAGCGACCGGATTCGCCCAAAAGATCACGACCGATTGGGACCACGGCGCGGATTTCACGAAGTTCAAGACCTACGCCTATGCGAAGGGAACCCCGGTCGAGGATCCGCTCATGGACCAGCGGGTGGTCGAAGCGATTGAAGCCGCCCTCGAAAAAGAGGGGATCAAGAAAGTCGACTCGAACCCCGACATGTATGTGACGTACCATGCGTCCGCCAAAGAGAACAAGCAGTACGTAACAGATAACTTTGGATACGGCTATGGTGCCCGTTGGGGCGGGGGCATGGGCACATCCACGACGCGCGCTTATACCTACGAGAAGGGCACGATCGTCATCGACCTCTGGGGCGCAGACGGGAAACAGCTGCTTTTCCGAGGTTCCGGAACGGATACTATCAGCGACAAACCGGACAAGAACATCAAGAAAATCCACAAGGTCGTCGAGAAAATTTTCGCCAAGTACCCACCGAAGTCGAGCTAACCGCGCTTCTTGATGGCCCGGTACGGCCCGAGATAGGGGCGCCCAACTAGGCGCCCCTATCTCGGGATTTTACGCGCCTTTTTCTCCGCAATTTTTCCTCGAAAAATCCGTATTTCTCCGGATGACGCGATACCCCCACGAATTGATAGCCTCTCCCGGTACGCGAGGGGTGGAAGCGCTTAAAGACTTACCCTCGTTCCCCTCCTGTTCAGAGGCGGGCAACGCTCCCGAGGGCGGGCGGTGCCCGCCCCCCCCGCGTCTTTGCCGAGGATACTGTGGAGCGCCTGCAAGTTCTGATCGCCGACGACAATGACATTTTGCTCGACGAAGTGCGTGCCATGCTCGAGCCCCAGTTCGATGTCGTCGCGCAGGTCGGAGATGGCGAGGCCCTGCTGGAGGCCGCGAGACGCCTCACACCGGACGTTCTCGTGGTGGACATTTCGATGCCCAACGTGAGCGGAATCGAGGCGGCGCGAAGGCTGCGGCAGGATGGCAGCGGCGCCAGAATTATCTTTCTGACGGCTCACCAGGATCCGGCACTCGTCGAGATCGCTTTCGAGGCCGGTGGCATAGGCTACGTCCTCAAAACATCTGCCGGTGAAGATCTGTTGCCCGCCATCGATGAGGCTCTCCGTGGACGCCGGTACGTTTCTCCGCTCCTCCGCGTCGAAACGACTTGAGCTCTCTTCGGAGGGTCACCGGAATTTTTCCGTTAGAATATCCGTAGTTTTACGGATAGCCGGGGGCCTCGTCCTTGGGTAACATACTTGCTTGAGCTTCGTTCAAGGAAAGTTGCGGACCGCTAGCGCGATCCAGCATAGATCAAATCGAAAGGTGGAAAGCTCAATGATTCGCTCGGGTGTTGAAGAGATCTTCGAGAAATACCCGCCAACGGCAGCAAAGTAACCAACCGTATTGCTGGCGAACAAGAAAAGCCCCCGCACAACAACTAGGCTAACAAGGAGGATTGCTCGAATGCTTCGAAATCTGTTCATCACACTGCCTGTACTATTTGCGCTCGGTTCTTCATCGGCTTGGGCACAGCCAAAGGTGGAGATCGCACCGTTCATCGGATATCGATTCGCGGGCGGCGTGACACTGGAGGCCATCAACACCGATTTGAATCTCGATAGCAATGTGAGTTGGGGTCTCACCGTCGACGTCAACGTGACCGAAACCGTGGCGGTAGAGTTTCTCTACAGCCATCAGAAGTCCCTGCTCAAAGCCAAAGGTGGAATTTTCGGCCCGAGCACGGCTTTGGACGACGTCAACACCGATTACTACCACGGTGGTGTGCTATTCCATTTCAACGAGTACGACGAGCCAGTCCGTCCCTTTGTGGCGTTCTCACTCGGCGCCACTAACTTCAATCCCGATGTCGAGGGCCTGGATAGCACGACCAAGTTCTCCTTCGGATTCGGCGCCGGCGTGAAGTTCATGGCTAGTGACCACTTTGGGGCGCGCGTCGAGTTCCGAGGCTACTCCACGAACACCGATCTCACGCAAACCGGCTGGGTTTGCGGTTACATCACGTGCGGTCTGGTGACCGGCTCCCAGTATATCTTTCAGGGAGATCTGACAGGCGGAGTGATCATCGCCTTCTAAAAGCTCTTCTTCCTTCATCCCTCTCCCTCTGGGAGAGGGTAGGGTGAGGGCAAAGCAAGCACACGCAAGAAAAGGGCGGCCGATCGTCGGCCGCCCTTTTTTTGTCATCAGAATCAGCTCTCAGAAAGACACCTGAAGCCTTCCTTGGAAAACCCACACCGGATCCGCGGACTTGAGCTTGGCCCGGATCACGTTGAAGGCCAACCGGGTGGAGTAGGTGGGATACCAGTTCAAGGCGGCGGTTAGATCGTTGAGCTCACCTCCGGAGATGACCTTGTCGGTCATATCGACACGAGAGAAACGAAATGCGACCTCGAAAGCGCCGCGCCCACCCGAGCCGTCGCGCAACTCGTGCTTGGGATGAGGTCGCCCGAACCTACCCTCACCCGCGAGGTAGGGGCGTTTTTCGCCAGTGAGGAAATAGCTCCCCATGACGTAAAAGGCATAAAAGAAGAGATCCCCCTGGTCTTCGGTCTCGACGGAGGCCGGCACGAACTCGCCCTGAAACGACAAGCGGCCTCTTTGCACGGCATTTTCCACGACGGCAATGTTCACATGGTTGGCCGGAAACTCACCCGTATCCACAAAGTTTGGAGCTAAGTTGGACTCGGGCTGATAGGAGAACTCGATCGTCGGGTCGACGTTTCGCCGCCATAAATCGATTCCAAGGTGTACCAGCGTCTTCCCACCTTTGGGATGGAAGGCGCCGGCGAAACGACCCGACGTACCGGCGTTGTCCGTATTCTTAAGATCTTCGCTTTCCGGCTGGAGGATTCCAATCGCCCATCGCACCTTTTTTCGTGGCGCGTCACCATAGAACAGCACGCCGGTGTTGCGGGCGGGGAGGAAGGCGCTGGTGAGGCTTCTCTCCATGAACGTCGTATTGTCGGCGGCGGTGTATCCTTCCAATCCGAGAGGTGCTCGAAAACGACCCCCGATGATCTGAAGAGTCGGGATCGGCAGCTCTCGGAGTCCAAAGTAGGCATCTTGAAGATTGGGCGGGTTGGAAGCGGTAAAGTCCCAGCGGAAACGGAAGTGGAAGTGCTTTCCGAACGTCCCCTCCGCGTCGAGGCGAGCGCGACGCCACTCGACTCCGTCTTCGATGGGAACGCCGAGAGCCTCCTCTGCGGACTCGGTGTTGGCGTATCCAGCGGTGTCATTTTGGATGTCAAAACCGAACTTCATCCTTAGATTGTTCCAGGTGGAATCTAGGTAAAGACCGTCGGCCCAGTAAAGAAAATCGTGCCATGCGGGCTTTTTCTTTTCGTCCTCGCCATCATCCTCGCTCTCCCCTGGCTCGTCGGAGTCTTCTTGCCCCTTCTCTTCCTTCTCGGACTGGTCGCGCGCCGACGCTTCCTGACCCTCCTGGTTCTGCCAAGGATTCTGGCTAGGCGATGCAGTGACCGGCAGAATCAGCGCTAGAACCAGGGCCACGATCGGCCTCGTGAAAGGCAGCAGAACTGTGGGCGGGCTACTCGCTTTAGACGTCGGCGCATCGTACATATAGATCTCGAGACATCCGGGGCAGTGAATCCGGCACTAATTCAGGCTCCACTGACAACACCACTAGCCGGCCTGGTAAGCCGGAGAGGTAATATAGCAAAAGAACAACATGAGATCTCGCGGCAGTACCGCTCGGGTATCGAATGTCGAGCCCTTCGGCCTAGAAGTACGAAACCTACCTAAGCCGGTATCGGGCAAGGACCTATTCGGGAACGAGCACCCTGTAGAGATGGAGGTCGGAGCCGGGAAGGGAGCCTTCCTCACCGAGGAAGCAAAGAATCGGCCCGCCGTGAACTTCATCGGCATCGAGCGTGCCACACGATACTGGCGCCTCGCCAGCGATCAAGTCCGTCGTCACGGCCGCTCGAACGTGCGGTTGATTCTCGTCGACGCCTACTACTTTCTCGACGCGTTCGTCCCCGACGACTTTTTGAGTGCCATCTACGTCCACTTTCCCGACCCCTGGCCGAAGAAGCGTCATCAAAAGCGCCGTTTGATCCAACCGAAGTTCCTGCAAGCGGTGGCACGGGTTCTGACGCCCGGAGGCAGATTCCAAGCGGTGACCGATCACAAAGACTATTTCGATCACATGGTGGGCGCGGTCGGTTCTTCTTCCCTCCTGCAGAGCGAGTACCGGCCACCCTCAACCGCGGCAGCGGGGGAGCTGGTTGGCTCTAACTTCGAGAAAAAGTATCGCCTGGAGGGAAGAACTTCTTACGCGCTCGCGGCGGTGAGGGTAAACCAGCTCTCACGAATTCGGAAGCCAGGCTAGGACCGTTCCAACTCGATTGGCAACGGCCCGTCGCAGATCTCCGAGGTTGGACCGACCCTAGGCAGCCGCTTTCGACGAGATGCGACCCGTTTCCAAGATGTGCTTCGGAACCGATTTGAGATCCCAAATCAAGCCCAGCTTGGACAACACAACAAGTCCGTAGTAGGTCAGATCGACCTCGTACCAGTAGAATCCCTGGCGGGTTGCGGTTGGAAAATGGTGATGGTTGTTGTGCCAACCTTCTCCCATGGTCAGTAAGGCCAATATCAAATTGTTCTTGCTGGTATCGGTGGTCTCGTATCTCTGCCGTCCAAAAACGTGAGACAGAGAATTGATGGTGTAGGTGGCGTGCGCGAGTACAACCGTCGAGATAAAGAAACCCCAGACAAGCATCTGCATGCCATTGGTTCCGAGTTGAGGACTAACCTTGGCCAGGAGGGCGCCCAAGAAAAAAGTCGCCGTTCCAAGCAAGATGGGAACCAATACATCGAACCGATCCAGAAACCTTAACTCTGGAAATTTCGCTAGGTCGGGGACCAAACGTATTTTGGTCGTGTCATTGCCGCGCGCGAAGACCCAACCGATGTGGCTATACCAGAAACCGTGCTTCGTCGGAGAGTGAACATCCTCGTCCTGATCGGAAAATAGGTGGTGTGTACGGTGGTGGGACGCCCACCACATGGGTCCCTTCTGAGTCGCGGAGCTGCCAAGTAAAGCGAACGCGAATTGGAACCAGCGAGACGTCTTGTAGGTCCGATGAGACAAGTAGCGGTGGTAGAAGCCAGTGACGGCGAACATTCGCAGCCAGAACAACGCGAGGGCAACGCCTACAGCGACCGGGCTCCAGCCGACCCAGATGACGCCGAATACCATCAGATGAACGCCGATGAAAGGCAGGGTCTTCCGCCATTGAATGCGCCTCCCCTCAGCCGGAAATTCACGAACACTCGAACGCTCTTTGTCTACGCTCGCTTCTTGCATTCCGAACGTTACTCCTCTCCCCGCCATAAAGCTCCACCACTGGAGCTCGCCCTCACTGGAAGGGTCCCCGGCGCGTTCCTACACGTAATGGGACTCCCTGGGATCGAACACTAGGCTAGTTTCGCAGATTTGTCGACAAAACTCGTGAGCCACGGACTCCGCTCACGACCGGGTATTAGTTTAACACGAAGTTCTTGGGGACGCCTAGTGTCGCGCAAACCTTTAGTCAAGAGTACTTTAGCGCATCGAGGCCGGAAAAAACGCCTCAGAAAACCCAACTGACCGATGTGAAAGGAGTCGTGCTCAATTAGAAACGTAATGGCCGCCAAGGTCGTATTGCCCGCCTCGATGGGAAAGGGGCGCTCCAACTCCTTCTCCAAGTCCGCATCGCCAAGAGTCACCAGATGGGAGGAAAGTCTCTCCGATATGACTTTCCATGCCGAACCTATTTCGTCCACAGTGGGAAATTCTTGTATGTCGTCGATTCCGCGCGCCCCCTCGAGCGCCTTGAACGGGCTGCTGCTTTCATGACCCACGGTGTTCCCGAGATAGTGCCGCGCTTCGACCAAATGGCAGGCGATGAAGGCGATGTGGTTGGTGCTCTCGTTGGGCCGAGAGGTTGCAACGCTGTCGTCCACACCGTCGAGAGCATTTAGAAAGAGTCGCGTGTTCAGATCGAGCGTTCTTACCAGCGGTACCAAAGCATTGTTCACGCCTTCCTCCCGTGCCCCTCCGACAACCCTGACAACTCCTGTAGGGCGCGAGCCACATAGACCCGCGCCATTTTCTTGCGGTAGTCGTGTGTCAGATCGGTATTGTCGAGCGGGCGGGCCGGTCGGTAAGCCGCAGCCGCAGCCTCCTGAATGAGCTCAGCCGACAGCTTCTTGCCGACGAGCATCTGCTCGGCCTTGGTGGCCGCGACGGGCGCCGACTCCACAGCCGTCAGGACGATGCGGGCTTTCTCCACCGTCCCGTCGGAGGCGGTCTTGAGTGCGGCCGCCACTCCCACAATAGGGAAATCAATGCTTCCCCGACGTCTCAATTTCAAGTAGGTGGCGCGGGTTCCATCGACCGGGGGAACATGTATTTGGGTCAGAACTTCGTCCGGCCGTTTCGCTATGTAATCGATACCGTCCTGTTTGTACAGGTTCTCTACCGGGATCCGGCGCTCACCTTCCGGCCCCACCAAAGTCACCTCGGCCTCGAGAGCAATGAAGACCGGAGCGGTATCCGAAGAGGCGATGGCCCAGCATCGCTTGCTGCCGGGTGCCACCCAGCAAATGTCTCCGTCTTTCTTCATGCAGAAATGGATGGCTTCGCGCCACTCGAAGTTCTGGTTGTAATAGTTGCAACGGGTGTCGATACAAAGATTGCCACCGACGGTGCCCATGTTTCGCAGGATCGGCGAGCTGACCAGGCCGGCAGAACGAGCCACTGCCGGGTACGCCGAAAGAAGCATGTCCGATTCGGAGAGCTCCGTGAGCGTCAATAGCCCCCCGATCTCGATTCCCTTTTTGGGGCTTCCCTCTAGTTCGCGCAGCCCTTCGACTCCTCGAAGGCCGACCAAGACCCTCGGTTCGAACTGTCGTCGCTTCATGTTGGGGTACAGATCGGTGCCGCCGGCAACCGGCATCGCTTCCGGACCGTGGTCTTTAAGCATACGCGCCGCTTCCCGCGCCTCGCTGGGAGCGAGGTATCGAAACGGCGGAAGTCGCATCATCCCGGCTGTTCCTCCCCCGTGTTGGATGTCGGCAAAGGCGGCACCTCGAGAGGTTCGGGAAAACCAAAAGGTGGAACTTCTGGTGAGCGGTAACGCCCATCCATGGCCAAGAGGATTTTGGCAGGTGTTACCGGTACCTCGTCGACTCGAACCCCTACCGCATCGTAGACGGCGTTGACGAGCGCGGGGATGACCGGGAGTAGTGGGCCTTGCCCGCACTCTTTGGCACCGTACGGCCCTTGCGGGTCGAGGGTTTCTACGAGAATGGACTCCACCGGCGGCATTTCCAAGAAGGTCGGGCTCTTGTACTCGAGCAGCGAGGGGAACTTGTGAACCCCCAACCGGAAGATCTGCTCCTCCATCAAGGCCTCGCCGAGGCCCATGTAAACACTCCCTTCGATCTGCCCGATAGCGAGAAGTGGATTGATGGCCTTTCCGACGTCGTGCGCGATCCATATTTTGTCGATGGTGACCCAACCGGTCTCCTCATCTACTTGGAGCTCGACGACACAGGCGGAATAGCTGTAGGTCGGACTCGGACCGACCCCCGCCCCTTTGTAGCGCGCCGGGGAACGTGGTGGTTTGTAGCTTCCCGTCGAGCCCAAGGTCCCATGCTCGGCCTCGGTCAGCACCACCGCCTCAGCGAAGGTCACTCCTTTCTCCGGATCCTCGGCGTCGAAGACGCGACGGTGAGCCATCCGAAGCCTTTCGGGCGGAACATCGAGCTTCTTAGACACCATGTCGAGTATGAGTGGTTTGAGCCGTCGGGCCGCTTGGATCGCGGCATTGCCGGTCATTAGGGTGACGCGGCTGGAGTAGCTCCCGAGATCCACCGGGGTCAGGTCGGTATCCGCCGTCACTACGCGAACGTCCGAGACCTCGACCCCGAGCTCTTCAGCAACCACATAGGCCAGCACCGAGTCCGATCCCTGGCCAATATCGGTAGAGCCACAAAAAGCGGTGACGCCTCCCCCGCGGTCTAACTGTAGCTGAACTCCACTGTGCGGGAGGTTGTTCCAGTAAATAGGGAGTCCCGCGCCGCTGATGTAACTTGAGGCGGCAATCCCAACTCCCCTTCCCTTGCCGAGCTTTCCGTGCTTTGCGGTAAAGCCGGAGCGCTCGTCAACGCGATCCAGACATTCCTTCAAACCGACGGTGCTTAGACGAAGCTGATTCGCGGTTATCGAGAAAGGCTCCACGAGATGCCGGCGGCGGAGCTCTAGTGGATTGATGCCGAGATCCACCGCGATCTTGTCCAAGTGACATTCCAGTGCGAATCGTGGTTGCGGCGTGCCGTGTCCGCGCTTGGGCCCGCAGGGGGGCTTGTTGGTAAAGACCCGCACGCCTTCGAATTTGTAAGACCCCACCCGGTAGGTCACCGTCTGTAGCGCTCCCGTGTAGTAGAGACTCGCCACGCCATAGCTTCCGTATGCACCTCCATCCAAAAAAGAACGGAAGTGCATCGCAGTAATTTCTCCATCACGCTTCACGCCGGTCTTGATCCACATCTTCACCGGATGCCGTCCGCGGTGGCAATAAAACACTTCTTCACGCGTGAGCGTGACTTTGACCGGGCGGCGCGTCTTCATTGAGAGCTTTCCGACCACGATCTCGTGATTGAACGGATCGCTCTTGCCCCCGAAGCCGCCCCCGTTCGGACACGCGATCACACGAACGTGCGAGGCCGGCATTTCCAACACCTTCGCCATGGCACGATGCACGTAGTGTGGCGTTTGGGTCGACGACCACAGGGTCAGTTTGTTGTCGGGACCGTACGCAGCGACCGCTGAATGCTGCTCCATGGGGAGATGCGTGTTTCCCTCAAAGAAGAATGTGTCTTCACGAACATGGTCGGCCTCCCGAAATCCCTCCTCGACATCACCGAACTCGAGCGCTACCGCCTTGTGGATGTTGCCTTTTGCTCCATAGTCATGGATGCGCTCTTTTTCTTCTCCTAGCGCTTCCTCGATCGACATGATCGGTCGGAGGACTTCGTACTGCACATCGATGAGTCCCAATGCTTTCTCCGCGGTTTCCTCGTCGATGGCGGCGACCGCGGCTACCGGATCTCCCACGAACCGGACTTTGTCGAGGCACAAGGCATGCTCGTCCTGCGACACGGGCAGGATCCCGAAAGGAATAGGAAGGTCGGAACCGACTAGCGTTGCGACAACGCCGGAAAGCTGTTCCGCCTTACTCGTGTCGACACTTAAAATGCGCGCGTGCGGATGAGGACTCCTCCTGAGCTTGCAGTAGAGCATTCGCGGAAACGCCAGATCGTCGGCGAACACGGTCTCCCCGCTGACCTTCGCCATGGCATCGACCTTAGGAAGGGGCTTCCCGATAATGCTGAGCTGTTCTTCAACTGAACGGACCTCTGGCCTAGACGCTTTTTTATGCTTGGGCTTGACGCCGACCTTAGTGGGCACGATTTTCCTTACCCTACTTGTTGAGACGACTGGCGGCGAGCTCTACCGCCTGAAGGATCTGGATGTAGCCCGTGCACCGACAGAGATTCCCGGCCAGTGCTTGTTGAATGTCGGGACGGGTCGGGCTGGGGTTGCGATCCAACAGAGACTTCGCCGCCAGGAGGATTCCGGGAGTACAGTAACCGCATTGGGCTGCGCCGACTTCGGCGAAAGCAATTTGGAGTGGGTGGTGCGTGCCATGCTCGGTCATGCCTTCAACGGTCACGACCTCACGACCCTCGAGCTCGATCGGCAGTGCCAAGCAGGACAGGACGGGTGCCCCGTCTACGAGCACCGTACATGTGCCGCATTCACCCAGTTCGCATCCGTGTTTTGTCCCGGTGAGCCGCAGCTCTTCTCGCAAAACCTCGAGGAGGGTTTTGTGGACGGGGGCCGCCACCTCCACCGGCTCGCCGTTGACACGCAGATGGAGTAACACCTTCTCTGACATCGAGTTACTGTACCACCTAACCGAACGAGCTCGCCACGTGAGCGGAACCACGGACGACGACAGTCTTCACCCGGGAAGTCGGGAGCTTTCCTTTACGTGTAGCGGGCGTCCCGATGCTCGGGCAGGAAGAAGCTTGGAAGGAGCTCATCGACTCTCAGAAGTGCCTCGCGGGTGAGCACGATTCGATCTCCTTCCCAATCAAGGTAGCCCTTCTGTCTCAGATCTTCGAAGGCAGGCTGAAACTCGTTCTTGACGTCTCGTTGAAACTTCTCCTGGAAATATCCAATGTCTAGGCTTCCCAGTTTCATCTGCAGAATAAGCTCTCGTATCAGCCGTTCGGTCTCACTGATCGGCAACGCTCTCTTGAGAGGTAAATTTCCTCCTCCCACTGCCGTAACGTAATCCTCGAGCCGGTCCAGGTTCTGAAAATGAACCCCTGCTACATAGGAAAAAGACGAGACACCGAGCCCCACCATGTCCGCGCCGTGCCATAAGCTATCGCGGTAGGCGAATCTACTCGGGTTCGGACCTTTCGTAACCGTGTACCCACTCGAGACCCGGTAGCCGGCTCTCTCCAGCTCGGCAAAAGCCTTTCCAACCCAGGCCCGTTTCTGCTTCCAACCGGCCACCGGAATCGGTTGCCCCTCGGCTCGGATTTCTTGAGAGTAAACGGTATTGTAGGGAAGCTCCATCTGGTAGATGGTCACACTGTCGGGAGAAAGATCGATGGTCTTGCGGATGCAAGACTCCCAGTTCTTCTCCGTCTCCCCAACCATCCCCGCGATGAGGTCGATGTTGACGTTGGGGAAATCAGCTTTCTCAATCCACTCGTAAGCTCGATAGATCTCATCGCTTTCATGGGCCCGGCCGTTCTCTCGCAAAATAGCATCGTCGAAGTTCTCGGCGCCTAGGCTCATACGAGTCACACCGTTTTCCTTCAGAGCCTCGACCTTGCTGCGGTTCAAGGTCCCCGGCTCGCATTCGAAAGTAACCTCTTCAGCGCCGTCCCACTCCACCGACCCACGGAGCTTTTCGACGAGGGAAGAAAGCTGCCGACTACTCAAGAAGGAAGGGGTCCCGCCGCCGAAGTAGACGAATTGCAGCGAGCGTTGGGAGAACGCGCGGTAGCGACTGTACAGAGCCGCCTCTGCGGCCATCGCGTTCACGTAGTTTTCTACATCGTGGCTATTCTTCTCGGTGTAGACGCGGAAGTAGCAGAACTTACATCGTTTACGGCAAAAGGGAATATGCAGGTAGAGGCCGAGAGGAACGGTAGGAAGAGGAATCCGGCCTAGAGCGCCCTCCACAGCCGGGAGATGCTCTTGGGACCAGAGGGAGAAGGGGGGGTAGTTAGCAACGAAATAGCTTCCGACTTCAGTCTGATTTTCATCGGAACCAGAATCCTTGTGAGACCCTGAGAGAGAGCCCTCAGGGGCGCGCGAGTTCGAAAAAGCCATGTTGGTCCTGTGCTCCGTGCAGCAAGGAGATCTTCTGCCGCCCTGAAGTGAGTCTAGTTCATTCTAGCATGGTCGCCATTGGCCCATTTGACACCGACCGACCTCCAGGAATAGATGGTGCGGAGCAAACGTCTACGAGAACGAAGATGCCATCCATCGAGGGTTCCGGTCTTCCGCTGGTTTTCAAGACCGTGGGAGCGTCGGCTCCTGAGGCGAGCGAGACCCGGCCGCCAGGCAACACCGTCACCATTAGGACCGAAGTGCGCTCGCTCGAGGGCATGCAAAAAGAGGCCGTGGTGACCTGCGAACCAGAGGGCACCTCCTGGCGGCTCGTCTCCGATGAAGGCCCCTATCTCAACGGGAAAGACATGGCACCCTTCCCGCTCGCGTTCTTCACCGCCGGGATGCAGTTCTCGTTTTTGAGCGAGTTCCTCCAGGGGGCACGTGCGCAGGACATCGCTCTCGATGAAGCTTCGCTCGCCCAAGACAACTTCTATTCGATGGAAGGCTCTTTCTTGCGAGGGGACGCCACCGGAGGCGCCAAGCCCGCGGTGCTGCGCTTGAGAGTCAAGTCCAACGCGCCGGCTTCGAAGATCGCGGAGCTTTCGCGGATGGCGGAGGCCAGCTCACCGGCCCAGAGCCTCATGCGGAATTTGATGCAAAACACATTCTCTCTAAGGCTGAACGGCCGGCCGCACGCCATCCATGACCTCGCGTCGTCGCCTTCTCCGAACGAACAGGACCCGGTGACTCACTTCGAGGGCGTCGTGCCCGCTTCGGAGAGCTTTCTTCCCGATATCATCAAGCGGGTGAAGACAGCCGAGAAGCGAACCGAAGTCGAAGGTGGTGCCGGCAGCAGCCTGCAAGCCGAGCAGAAGCGGACTCTCCATGTCCACGGCGACGCACGATGGCTCGGTGGCATGTTGATGGAGAGCGTCGTTCACCTCTATGAGCCCATCGGTAGTAGTTTCGCCTTCATCTGTGACGAGACCCAGCGCCAGGGAGGCAAGGCAAGCGCTCCTCCGCCCCTCGCCTACCTCAGCGCCGGAATCGGCTTTTGCTACATGACACAACTCGGGCGATTCGCGCATATCAAGAAACACACTCTCGAGGCTTATCGTATCGTTCAAAAGAGCGCTTTTCAGTTCAGTGGAGACCCGCAGGACGGAAGCCGAGCTGCGGCCATGGCTCCCGTAGACACCCAGGTGTTCCTCGATGCTCGATTCGCGGCAGACGATGACGGCCCTGAACTCGTCAGCATGGGGCAGCAGACTTGTTTTCTTCATGCCGCCATGCGGGGAGAACATCCGAGCAGAATCTCGGTCGAGCTGAACGGCAAGGAACTCTAGCCAAGCATTTTCGATCCGTTCAGCGGCTAAGCCTGAGTTTTCCCTTCGTCATTTCCCAAGCTAGGCCCATCGCCACATGGCACCGTCACAAATTCCCGAAATATTGACTGCGCCTTGCTCGAAAAGATGAGAGGATCTCCCTCTTAACCTGCTAGTGAGGGATAGGATGAGAATTGCTGCGCTGCCTCAACACGTTCGCTTACGTTCGAGACGCTTGCCACTGCTTTGCATCACGGCTCTTTTGACCCTTCAAGCGAACCGGATCGTGGAAGCGGTTGTCGGTCCGGCTGAAATCTCGGAGGCTCACGCCTCTTTTCTTGCAGAAAGATTCGCACCGAAATTGATTTTTCATCCAAACGAGCAATTCTTCCCCAGCAGCCCCCTCTTTTCGCTCGAGGATACGACCGGACAAGATGGGCAGTCTCTAGAAGCGGGAGACCTGTTGGAAATCCTGGGCACGCCGGAGCAACGACGTGAGCAGTACCTTGCGTTGAACCTGCGGGAAAAAGCGCGCTTGGCGACTGTGTATTACCGTGTGAATCGGCTCCCCACTGCCATCGTGATCGAGTACTGGTTCTACTACATCTGGAACGATTACTCTGCGCGCCCGGGACTTGTACCGTTCTGGTTCAATGGCTCCCACCCGAATGATCTAGAACACCTACATATTGTCTTGGAACCCGATCCGGAGGTGCCCGCGAGCTCCGATGCTTTCCAGGCGACCAGTGTTCGCTTGGCAACCATCTACGTCAGCGCTCACGACGGTGTGGCGCCCGCCAACCGGTACTATTCCAATGGCGAGACCCACGACGGCGAGACGCATCTAATAGTAGAACTGGGCTCACATGCGGCGGGCACCGACGCAAACCGCGATGGAGTGTTCACACCCGGCGACGACGGTGAATCCGGTTACAAGATCCTTTGGGGAATTCGCGACCGAGGATTCACTTGGAGCCGGTATAACCCGGCTTATATGGACAGCCGAGCCAACGGGGATGCCGTTTCGTTCTGCCCGAACGAATCGTCTAGGCGGACGGTCTGCCCGTCCAACTCATTGTCCTATCAGCTGGTCCCGGTCGCGCAACTCTATCGACAATTCGACGAGCTGGCTCTATCTCGTGAGCAGTACCAGCACGCGTTCGAGACCAAGGTGCATCCGCTCAAGAGATTCTTTGGAAGATCGAATGGCGATTATGAAAAACTCGTTATTCCACCCGCTTCTGCTCCCGAGCGGGAAAGTTCCATCGACAATTTCTCCTCGACGGAAAGAGGGGTCATGTTTGGACTAACTACGGTGGGATTTGATCCGGGCGTCTTTTTCGGCGGGAGGTATTCGTTTCTGCACGGATCGAAGTTTATTCCAGACTTGTTGCTTCAAGCCGACCCAGTGCTGACCTTCGGTGGGCAAGGACTTTTTTCTACCGCGGCGCTGGCGTCCTACCCGATCAGCGCCATGTCGAAGGTACTGATCGGCGTTGGTTTCATATCCGATTTTGAGGAAAGCCAGTGGGATTTGATTGCCGGTCTCGAGTTTAGGCCAGGCGGCTTTCGCTTGTCGGTAACGGGCAGAACTCTCGGTAAGGTTACCGAGTCGGCCCTCGACCTACGGCTCTTTTACTTCTTTTGATGGCTATGATTGAGCTTGCAACAACAAGCGCTTCACTTCGCCGACTAGGAAGATCGACCCGGTAACAACGACCTCTCCTTTTTCTCCCGCCCTGCGTCGAGCGCTGGCGAGTGCTTGTTCCGGAGAATCGATTGCCTCGCAAGAAAAACCCCGACCGGCGACTCCATTCGCCACCGTCTTCGGATCTTGGGCTCTCGGATTCGGAGGTCGGGTCACGATCACGTGCTGCATATGAGGCAGGAGGGCATCGAGCATCGCGGACGATTTCTTATCCTTCATGACGCCGTAGACCAATACTCGCTCGGGATGGGGATGGTTTTCGAGATAGAGAGCCAACGCGGTGGCCGCCAAAGGATTGTGCGCGGCATCGATGATGAGAGGGGGGGAACCTTCGATTCTCTCTAGGCGTCCTTCCCAAACGGTGGAAGCGACTCCTGCGGCCACCGATTCCTTGGTCGTCTCGAACCCCAGTTGGCTGGCGAGCTCCGCGAGCCTAACAGCGAGGACAAGATTATCGACTTGATGCGCACCGGCCAGCGGCAAGAACATTTCAGGGTAGACAGCCCGTGATGTTTCCAATCGGACCCACTGTCCGCCTTCGACTTCTTTGGTTCGTGAACGCACTTCTCTTTGGACCTCGAACAAGGGAGAACCTTGTCGCGCGGCCTCGGAACGGATAACGGCAAGCGACTCTTCATCCACGACCGTCGTTACCACCGGCCGGGCTGGCTTGATAGTCGCCGCCTTCTCGGCGGCGATGGCGGTGAGAGATGCGCCTAAAAAGCGTTCGTGATCGAAACCAATATTGGTCACCGCGGTGAGGTCGGCGGGGACGATGTTGGTGGCATCCCAGCGCCCTCCCATTCCCACCTCGAGCACGCCGATCTCGACCCCCTTTCGACGAAAGAACTCGAAGGCGCACGCCGTCGTCAGCTCGAAAAAGGTTGGCTCAGTGAGGAGCTTCTCCTCCTCTCTTAACTGCACGGTCACGCGTCTCACTTCTTGGACGACGTCCGTGAGCTCATCGGCAGTGATGGCGTCACCATTCGCCACCATCCGCTCCTCCATGCGAACCAGGTGCGGTGAGGTATAGCGCGCAGTACGATGCCCGGAGGCACGTAGAATGGATTCGACGAGTGCGACGGTAGATCCCTTACCGTTGGTCCCAGCAACCAGAATCGAACGCCACGACCTCTCGGGATGTCCTAGGGCCTCGACGAGACGGCCGATGTTCTCCAGCCCGAACTTGATACCTAAATGCTCGTGCCCGCTTAGATAGGCTACCGCCTCCGCGTAGTTCATTCAGGGGAGCCCCGTTTAGACCGTCTAGAGAAGATAGGGATCCGATGGGGAGGCAGACTCACTTGGAACGGAATCAGTGAAGAATTGCAGAATCTTGCCCAAAGACTCCTTCATCTGTTTACGCTCGATGATGAGATCCAGCATACCGTGCTCCATCAAGTGCTCCGACTGCTGGGAGCCGGGAGGTACCGGCTGACGAATTGTCTGCTCGATGACTCGTGGACCGGCAAAGCCGATGAGCGCCTTGGGCTCGGCAATGTTCAAGTCACCGAGCATCGCGAAGCTTGCTGTGACTCCCCCGGTCGTGGGGTCGGTAAGTATGGAGAAGTAGGGAATCGCCGCCTCGTCGAGGCGGGCAAGAGCGGCGCTTATCTTCGCCATCTGCATCAACGAAAGAGCGCCTTCCTGCATCCGCGCTCCTCCCGAGCGAGAAATGATGATGACCGCGGTGCGTTCTTCGGTAGCCCTCTCAATCGCTCTCGTGATTTTCTCTCCGACCACGACGCCCATGCTTCCACCGATAAAACCATACTCCATCGCCGCGACGATGACGGCTATGCCGTTGATGGTACCCTTGACCGTAATGATCGCGTCATCGAGTCCGGTCTGTTCCTTCCCCGTTTTCAGACGATCCTGGTAGCGCTTGGTGTCTTTGAAACGAAGAGGGTTGGTGGAACGTATTCCGGTATCAAATTCTTCGTATGCCCCACCGTCCAAGAGTATCGCCAGTCGTTCCCTAGCCGACAGGCCGAAATGGTAGTTGCACTTGGGGCACACATTGGAGTTACGGACAATCTCCTTTTTATAAAGGATTTCCGAGCATCCATTGCACTTATTCCACAAGCCCTCCGGCATCCGGCTCTTTTTTTCCGCCGGCGCTAGGGGCGTCTTTTCTTTCTTGAACCAGCTCATGATAGAAGGTGGCGGATCCTAGCAAGTCCCATTGTCGTCGTCAAACCGGCAGAGACTCCTCGGGATAGATGCCGCGTAACTTGTGACGCAGCAAGATCCATAGGAAGAAAGGGCCTCCCGTCAGGGCGGTCACCACGCCGACCGGAATCTCGGTGGGCGCCAGGATGGTGCGCGCTACCGTGTCACAAACCACCACGATCGCGCCGCCGGCAAACACCGCGCTCGGCATCAATACGCGGTGGTCCGGTCCCAGGATCATGCGCAGCAAGTGAGGGACCATAAGTCCGACGAAAAGAATCGGTCCGGACAAAGAGATCGCGGAGCCGGTCGCCACCGAAGCCGCGGCAAACGCCACTTTCCGCGACTTGTCCACGGGAACCCCCAAGCTCCGCGCCGTCTCGTCTCCCAAGGCCATGACGTTCAGTTGGCGCGACAACACGATCAGAACGACCAGGCCGGCTATCACCAGCGGAGCGACGACTGCCAGCCTACGCAGCTCGACCAAATCCAGCCCTCCCATGACCCATCGAACCATTTGATAAGACTGCGTGAAGTCTGCGGTGTACTGAATCAAAAGGATGAGCGAAGAAAAGAAAAAATGAAGTGTCACACCGGCCAGGAGCATCGTGCTCGGAGCCAGGTAGCCGCGAGTCTTGGCCAACAGATAAACCAACGTCGCGGACGCCGCTGATCCCAGAAGCGCCGCCATCGTCTGAGCAGAAAGAGGACCCACCGCGCCGTCCAAACCGAGGCGGATAGTGAGTGCGGTCGCAACCGCCGCACCGCCCGAAATCCCAAGGGTGAACGGTGAGGCCAATGGATTTCGAAGCAAGGACTGAAACGTGAGTCCCGAAGCGGAGAGCGCCGCTCCCACCAGGGCAGCCAGTAGCGTCCTGGGGAGTCGCACCGAAAACAAAATTGTGGCGTCTGGATTGAGATGGGCCGGGATCGAAAAATCGAAAGCTCGAGAAAGATCGATTTGGGTTGACCCAATGAGTGGAGCCCCAACGAGTACGAGTAGGAGGAGGACCGCCGATGCCCCGACCGTCGAGGCGAATCGCTTTGCGGTAAGCAGCTTGAGCTCGGATCCGTTTTTACTCACTGCGTCTCTCGGGAAGAATGAAAGGAACCGAAGAAGCCGACCCCGCTTCGACTCGTATTGGGGTTTCGTACACCGACTCCATGAGCTCCCGATCGAGTAGTTCACGGGGCGCCCCACTTGCCACCGCGCGACCCTCTTTGAGGATGAGCATCCGAGGACAGTAAAGTGAGGCCAAGTTGATATGGTGCGTCACGCCTACGACCGTCTTCGACTGCTCCACGACAAGCCGCTCCAATATCTCCCACATACGCACCTCGTGTTTGAGATCGAGTGCCGCGGTGGGCTCATCCAAGAGAAGTATGCGCGCGTCTTGGGCGATGGCTCGCGCGATCAAGACTCGCTGTTTTTCGCCCCCGGAAAGGCTGTGAAACGGCCGCGAGCCGAACTCAGAAGTCTCGGTGAGCTCGAGAGCCCTAGTCACCATCGCGAGATCCTTCTCGGTCTCGAATCGAAACGCATTTTGATGAGGATAGCGGCCCATGAGCACGATCTCGCCCACCGTAAAAGGCAAGCCCACTGTGGTTTGCTGCGGCACGTAGCTCACCATGCTGGCCAACTCTTGGCGAGAGTAGGAACCTAGGGGTCGACCCTCTAATGCGATCTCGCCGTTCTTAGGCCTGAGAAGACCTGCGAGCAGCTTGAGAAGGGTCGATTTACCGGACCCGTTGGGACCCAGGATCGCCAACAGATCTCCATCCCGAAGCTCAACATCCAGCTCCGAGATAACATCCCGCCCCACCGCGTAGGAAAAGCCAAGCTTGGAAGCACGGATCATGAAGGCTCGGCTAGCATTAACTCGACCAAGTATCGATCTCGTTCACTGAGACACGTCACGCGGTACCTTGGCCTCCGGATGAAGAACCTCAACAAAACGGCGAAGCGTTTCGGTCATGCGTGGACCAGGTATAGTGGCAACGGGGTCCGGTATGCCTACGACCCGGCCCGAGCGTACTGCGTCGAGTGTGGGCAGCTTGGCCCAGATTCCGACGGTGTCCTCGCCCTCGGCGCTAAACGTGAGGTCCAAGATCACTTCCGGATCGAGAGAAACGACCTCTTCTCTGGAGATGCGTGGATAGCGGGAGATCGTGCCGGTAATCACGTTCTCTCCTCCGGCGAGGACGAGCAATTCATTGAGGAATGTGTCCGGGCTGGCGGCGGTGAGATCTTGGAGGCTCCCCGCGGCTCGAAGGACTACGATAAGCGTCCTCGCCCTCGCGAGACCGCGAGTGTTCTGCTCCACGGCCGTGAGCTGGCCGCGTATCCCTGCCGCTAGCAAGTCCGCCTGACCTCTTCTCCCACTTACTTCGCCAAGCTGAGTAATCGAATCCAGAACGTCGGCAACTGTCTCGTTCGGAAGTTGTAGCACCGGGAGTCTCAGGGTTCGAAGCTTTGCGGCTACCGTTTCGAGACTCGATGGCAACACCACGAGATCCGCCCGTAACGCGACGATCTGCTCATAGCCGAGATTGAAAGGACCGCCGATGCGCGGTTTTGCTCTCGCCTCGTCTGGATAGAGACAGTAGTCGGACACCGCGACCACCTTATCGCCGGCACCAATCTCGAACAGGATTTCTGTGAAATTCGGCGTCGTAGATACGATGCGCTGGACGAGGGTTTCTTGGTGAGCCCCCACAAGGGATCGATGGGCGGTGATTCCCGGCGAGGGTGGGGGGGAGGTCCAGGCGATGAGCCAGGGGGCCAGCACAAAAAGCGCGGCGCGCGCGACGAACTGCATCCGTTGTCGTGCTTATATTTGCGGCTCTTGGTCCGAGCCTTCTTCTTCGTGGTGTTCGAGCTCGTTCTCGATGCCGAGCATCGTACAGACCGCGTCGTACATCTGGAGGGCCGTCTTGCGTTTTTCCTGAAGCCCCGCAAGGCGCTCTCTCACTTGCTCGAGCTCGCTCTCTATCTTCTCGTCGATCTCCTCGAGTTGACGCTGCGCCACCTCGAGGGTTTGGCGGTAAGTGCGTTCTTCTTCGTCGGTAAGCGGCATCTATACTACACTCAACTCCTTTCCACGCGACACAAGTTGATTGCTGTATCGGCCCCTATCTCTGATTGCGTCGGACTAGAAAAACCCCGCTACGCAAGCCGCTAGTTCGGCGCTTCCCACCGCCGGCCGTCGACGCAAATAGGCATCCAGGTCCCTCAACATCTCGGAACAGTCTTGATAACGATCGTCCGGCTCTTTCTTGAGCGCTCGGGCTGTCACTGCTTCCAACTCGATAGGAATCGCGGGGTTGAACGAGGATGGTGTCAAGAATTTGGCTGCCCTAACTCTTTCCAAAATGCTCATCTCCGAAGTCCCCATGAACAGGCTGCGTCCGGTCAGCATTTCGAAGAAGACAGCGCCCAAAGAGAAAATGTCTGACCGCTTGTCCATAGCTCGCCCCCATGCCTGCTCAGGCGACATGTAGAGAAGCTTGCCTCTAAGTGAGCCACTGTCGGTGGAGGGAGCTTTGATGGCCGCCTTGGCAATGCCAAAATCTACTAGCTTGACCTCCCCTTCCTTAGATATCAGGACGTTGGGAGGACTGACGTCTCGATGCACGATTTGAAGCGGCCTCCCCGATGAGTCGCAATGCCGGTGAGCGTACTCAAGGGCGGCGGCGACCTTCGCGATGATGAGTGCGGACAGATCCACGTCCAAAATCATTTCCTTTTCCTGGATCCTAGCCAGAATCGCCCGCAAGTCCCTTCCATCAACGTATTCCATCGCAATGTAATAGGTGTCCTCGATCTTACCTAGATCGAAAATCTGAACAATGTTCGGGTGAGAAAGGCCGGCCACCATCTTGGCCTCATTGATGAACATCTCCACGAAATCCTTGTTGTCGGATAGGTGAGGGAGAATACGCTTGACGGCGAGCATCTTCTCGAAACCTTCCACTCCCCGGCGCGTGGCTCTAAAAACTTCTGCCATACCTCCCGTTGCAACTCGATCCGAGAGCAAGTACTGGCCGTACGCACCATCATCCTGTTTAGTTTCCGAGCTAACCAGCGTGTCCATGTTGTCGCCCAACTTGGAATCCTGGAGTAGCGTTGAATACGCGAGATCTACAAGGGAGTAGTGCTCCTTCGGGAGCTCAGTCGAAGGCTCAGGCCGGCCGGATGTGCCGAACGATTCTATAGAATTTGGATTCACTGAGACGGTATCGGGACTCATGAACGGCGCGGGTCGCGAGTGATCCGGAATCGGCGAAACGGCCTGCGACTTGGAATCGATCTTCGCAGCGGCCCCTCCCGGCGGGCTGGGACTCTCGGATTCGCCATCCTGAAGCTCATCGATGATCTCACCAAAAAGATCGCTCGAGGTCAGGAGGTCTCCTTCTTGTGCCTTTGGGGCGCGTCGTCGGACCTTCTCCGAGAGCCTGCCGGTGCCCCGTTCGAACTCGCGCGGGGCATTCGGGGACAAGGGATTTTTGTCTTTGTCCTTCGCCATGGATGCCCCGATTCCCGCTCTCCTGGATTGAGTCAGTATACGGGACGGGGATGCTCACCGTCAAAGCCCTGCATTAAATAGACTTGTTGTCCGCGCCGGCGGTTGGCGAGGCGTCGGTGCCAGACGCCGGGTGCGAGCAAGAGAGCCTACCTGAGGCGGAAGAACTCCGGCCTCGGTCAGCGCCGCTAGTTTGGAGAGAAGCCTTCGGAGCTAATACCGTTCCAGCTCGATTCGTTTAGAACGTGACTAGGTCAGTTGGACCAGCACTAGTGGACCGCCATCGGTACCTGATCGACGTCCTCGGAAGCGACGCCGATCTGCGCCTGCTTCCTCTCCTTGAGCTCTTGGATTAGGGCTCTTGTTTTTGCCGGATCCGACAGGTTGTCCTCGATGGCCTTCAGCACCTCGATGTCGTTGCGCCTGCTTCCTCTCCTTGAGCTCTTGGATTAGGGCTCTTGTTTTTGCCGGATCCGACAGGTTGTCCTCGATGGCCTTCAGCACCTCGATGTCGTTGCTGCCCTGATTCTTGAGAGCTTGTAACATCTTGTTGAAGTAGCCCGGAAGGTCCTCGAGAAAGTCGCGGTCGCGGAAACGAATGTCGAAGTTGACATCGCCTGCGCTGACGCGGTCGAGGCTCAGTTTCACCCGATACAACGGTCCTGCAATCTGGTTGCTCAAATATACGCCGATGATCCCCACCAGAATCATCCCGAAGAGCAGGATGAAACCGATGGCGACTGAGAACAACACCGGAGCGCTCAAGAGCGGCACCATTCCGCTGCGCGGAACCAAGTGATAGAACTGCAGAATGTGTCCCTCGTAGAAATAGTAGAGGATGATCGAGAAGAAGAGGGAGTTGGCAGCCCAGATGGCCAAAAGGAGCCCGATCAAACGGAACTGGAACGCTTTGTCTACAATGAGTCGGCGTCGTCGATTCCCTCGCCCTCCCTTAGGGCTCGGCTCGGCTTGACTGGTCATAGGAACCTCCACGTATGCCTGCAATCGTGTTGGACTGCGGGCGAACAAAACGACCACCCGCGAGCAGCTTAATTGCGGTTCCGCAAGCTCGGATTAAGAAATACTAGAATCTGTAAATGAGAGAGATAACACAATTAGTGTATCACGGGTGGTGGGGAGCGGCAAGAGGCCTAGGGACGGACGGACACGGCCAAGCTTCGACGGTCGCCACCAATTAAGCCTTTACCTGTAGCGGCTTAGAGGCTCAGCCCAACGAGCGTCCGGGCATATAAAAGCGGGTCCCGCCGCCGAGGGACTCCATCTCGTGGATCAAATCGTCGAGCCCCGTACTGGGATGGGAGAAGTCTACATCGGCGGCGTTGACGACCAAAAGGGGGGTCGCTGAGTAGTGGAAGAAAAAATAATCGTAAGCCTTCACTAACTCACGGAGGTAGGTCTCGCCTGGGCCGGCGTCGGCTCGGCGGGTTTTCGACTTCAGCCGCTTGATGAGAACCTCGGCCGGTGCCTGAAGGTAAATCACCAACTCGGGTGGTGGAACTTCCCCCTCCAACACGCGGTAGATTTTTTCGTAGAGCATCAGCTCCGTGTCATCGAGATTGAGATACGCGAAGACCTTGTCCTTAGCAAAGATGAAGTCGCAAGCGGTCACCTGACGAAAGAGCTCGCGTTGAGCCAATTCGGAGAGTTGGCGGTAGCGGCTAAGGAGGAAGAACATCTGAGTTTGGAAAGCCGCTCCCGGTTTCTCGTGATAGAAATCGCGCAGAAAAGGGTTCTCGGAGGACTCCAGAACGACGGAGGCTTCCAGGTGAGCCGCCAGGCGTTCGACGAGGGCAGTCTTCCCAACCCCCGGAGGCCCCTCTACCGAAATGTAGCGTAGGTTCATCGCAAGCTCACCGTACGAAGAATCGGGGGTGGAGCAACCCGCACCACGGATGCCGTGTCGAGAGACTGACGGAGCAGCTCCTTGGCGGACAGGCCCAAGGTGGGGTGAACCCAATCCGGAGCGATCTCCGCAAGGGGAACCAGGACGAATCTCCTGAGGTGCAGTCGCGGGTGTGGTAGGGTGAGCTCGGGAGTCGCGACCGCTTCCTCCCCCACCATCAGGAGGTCTAGGTCGATCGGACGCGGATCGTGATGGCCGCTACGGGTCCTTTGCCGACCTTGACGCGTTTCGATCTCTTGACAGATGGAAAGCAAGTCCCGTGGTTCAAATGGGCTAGTCACTCTGGCAACCGCATTCGTGAACCAGGGCTGGGACAGAGCCTCCACGGGCTCGGTGTGGTAAAGGCTCGAGACCTTGTCTACCGCGATCGACCTCTCCCCCAGCTGCTGCAATGCCAAAGAGACTTGCGCAGCAGGGTCGTCGAGGTTCGAGCCCAGACCTATGAATCCTTCCTGGGAGGACACGCGAGATTATAGGCATGGCGGCGGCGGGGATCAATGCGAGCCGATCTTTTGACAGCAATAGGAGCGGCCAACTAACATTCCACTGGCTCTGGCTAGGGCCGTCTGGCGCGTGGGATAGTGGTAACTCCGCCTGGTGACGGCTCGGGTTACGTGGTGTAATGACGGCCTTCAAGCTCGGTACCTTCGATACTGAGGCCGAACACGGACCACTACGTTCCATCGAGGTGCACTGCCATGAAATTCGAAACTCTGAACGAGCTCTTCTTTGTAGCTATGGAGACTCACCGGAAGCCCGACGTGATTCGATACAAGTCGGAGGGCGTTTGGCGCTCGGTGTCCTGGACCGAAATGCTGGAACGGGTTCGCGACTTGGCCCTAGGATTTCATGAGCTCGGCGTGAAACAAGGCGACCGAGTCGTGCTCCTCTCGGAAAACCGACTCGAGTGGTTCCTCATCGACAAAGCACTTCACGTCCTCGGAGCGGCCAGCGTCCCTATCTACTCGAGCCTCCCCGCCCCGCAAGTGTCTTACATCGTGCGCGACTCCGAGTCGAAGGTCGTGATCACCTCTTCACCCCAGCAGCAAGCGAAAGTGGCCGAGACCCGCGGCGAGTTGACCGACGTGGAACACGTGATTCGCATCGACCCTCCGGGTGACAGCGAGCTGGATAGCTTGGCGCTTGACGAGGTCTTCCTCCGGGGAGCGGAGAAGGCAGCCAAAGAGCCCGAGCTCCATCGTCGGTTGGCCGCGAAGGTAACCCCGCAAGACCTGGCCAGCATCATCTACACATCTGGTACGACGGGCGACCCAAAGGGCGTCATGCTGACGCACGACAACTTCGTTTCAAATGTAAAGGCATCCTTGGAGGTCTTGCCCATTACCAAGGACGATGTGGCACTATCCGCTCTTCCCTATAGTCACGTCTTCGAAAGAATGGTCGCCCACTATCTCTATCCGTGCGCGGGTACCACCATCGCGATAGCCGAAAGCGTCGACAAGGTCGTGGATAACTTGGCGGAGATCCGACCCACCGTGATGACCTTCGTCCCTCGCTTTTACGAAAAGATGTACGCCCGTGTGCTGGAGGCGGTGTCCCAGGGGAGTCCTCTGAAACGAAAGATTTTCTGGTGGGCGGTCTCGGTGGGTCGGGAGCATGGCCGCTACCGCTTGAGAGGCAATAGGCCGCCCTTTCTCTTGGATCTCAAGTACAAGATCGCAACCGCCTTGGCTTTCAAAAAACTACAGCAGCGGGTTGGGGGTCGTTTAAGGTTCTTCATTTCCGGCGGCGCGCCACTGTCCAAGGAGATCGCAGAATTCTTCTGGGCAGCGGGCATCACGATTCTGGAAGGGTACGGCCTTAGCGAGACGTCCCCCGTCATTGCCGTGAACCGGCCCGGTGCCATCCGATTCGGCACTGTCGGTCCAATCGCCCCGGGGGTTGAGGTCAAGATCGCCGAGGATCAAGAGATCCTGGCCCGCGGGCCCAACATCATGAAGGGCTATTACAAGAACGAGGCGGCTACACGGGAAGCCATCGACCCCGACGGCTGGTTTCACACCGGAGACGTTGGCCACCTAGATGCGGATGGTTTTCTCGTTATCACCGACCGCAAGAAAGATCTCATCGTCACTGCGGGAGGGAAAAAGATCGCGCCACAGCCGATCGAGAACCTGCTGAAGACCAACCCTTACGTCGAAGAGATCGTGCTCATCGGCAACGCCCGCCGCTTCACGGCCGCTCTCGTCGTGCCTGATTTCGAACATCTCCATAAATGGACACTCGAACAAGGAATCAAATCCTTCAATAAACAGGAACTGGTGCGTAACCAAAATTTGATCGACTTCATTCAAAAGCAGATCGATGAAATGAGCTCGCACTTGGCGCAGTTCGAAAGGATCAAGAAGGTCTGTTTGCTCCCCAAGGCGTTCACTCTCGAAAGCGGAGAGCTTACCCCCACTCTCAAGGTCAAGAGAAAAGTCGTGGAGAGTCGCTACAAGAGCCAGATCGATCAACTATACTCATCATGAAGCGAGAGTACGAAACGGTCATCGGACTGGAGATCCACGCCCAGCTACAGACCGCGACGAAGCTTTTTTGCGGCTGCCTCACCAACTTCGGAGATCCTCCCAACACTCACGTATGCCCGGTCTGCCTGGGTCTTCCTGGTGCGCTGCCAGTATTGAACCGCAAGGCCGTGGACCTGGCGCTCCGGATGGTGCTCGCGGTGGGTTGTCGGGTCAACGAGAAGTCCGTCTTCGCAAGGAAAAATTACTTCTATCCTGACCTACCAAAGGGCTACCAAATTTCTCAATACGACCTACCCTTGGCGGTCGACGGAAAGCTCAACATCAAGGCCGGTGATCAAGAAAAGACGATCCGAATAACCCGAATCCACCTGGAGGAAGACGCGGGAAAACTCCTGCACGAAGGTTTCGAAGATGCCGCGAACCAGAGTGGCGTCGACTACAACCGGAGTGGGGTGCCACTCATCGAGATCGTGAGCGAGCCCGATATTAGGAGCTCGGAGGAGGCGGTCGCCTATGCACAAAACATCAAAACGATCCTCGAGTATACCGAGGTCTCCGACGCCAACATGGAAGAAGGCAATTTGCGTTGTGATGTAAACGTCTCGGTGCGACCGGTCGGCGAGCAACAACTCGGAACCAAAGTTGAGATCAAGAACCTCAATTCGTTTCGCTTCGTGGCGCGGGCAGTCGAATACGAGCTCGAACGTCAAGTGGAAACACTCGAGGCGGGCGATACCGTGATTCAAGAAACTAGACTCTACGATACCGTCAGCGGCCAAACCCAGCCCATGCGAACGAAGGAACAGGCCCACGATTACCGCTACTTCCCCGAGCCCGATCTGCCTCCTCTACGAGTCGGAAGCGCCTGGGTAGAACGTGCGCGCACCAATCTACCGGAGCTGCCAGAACCCAAGAAGACCCGATTCATCGAGCAATACGGGATTCCAGCCTATGATGCGGGCGTTCTTACCACATCTCGAGCGGTGGCAGATTACTTCGAGGCCGCTGCTGCCACGGCGAGGAACGCCAAGGCGGCGAGTAACTGGGTCATGTCGGAATCACTTCGCAAGATGAACGAGACCGGAGTGGGACTCGACGTCTCGCCGGTGGAACCGGAAGCCCTCGGCGAAATGATAAGACTCATCGACGATGGGACGATTAGCGGCAAGATCGGCAAGGAGCTCTTCGAAAAGATGTACTCAACCGGGGAGCAGCCCCGCGCGCTCATCGAAAAGGAAGGGTTGACTCAAATCACCGATCACTCCGCCATCGCAGAGGTAGCCCGTACTGTGCTTGCCGAGAACGTAAAACAGGTCGAGCAGTATCGTGGGGGGAAAACGAAAGTCCTCGGATGGCTGGTGGGACAAGTAATGAAGGCCACGCGGGGCAAAGCCAATCCCAATCTCGTGGGCGAGGTTCTCAAAGACCTGTTAAAGTAAACTCGGCGCGGGAGCGACGGGAGCGGCAATGATCCAGACGTACCACGTCTATAAGCAATACAACCGCGAGTCCGCTGCCCTCAGCGACATCACTCTCAAAGTCGACAAGGGCGAGTTCGCTTTCCTGACCGGCCCCAGCGGTGCAGGCAAGACCACCTTCCTGAAGCTCATCTTCCGAGAAGAGTCACCTACCCAAGGCCAGATTCTCGTGAACGGCCGCAACGTATCGGCCATCCCTGAATCCAAGATTCCGTTCTTGCGCCGGAGCATTGGTGTGGTGTTCCAGGACTTCAAGCTGCTAAAAAGGAAAACGGTATTCGAGAACGTCGCCTTCGTTTTGAGGGTCATGGGAGTTCCCAAAACCGAAAGAAAGCGGCGCGCCTTCAAAATCCTCAAACAGGTTGGGCTTCATCACAAGATGCACGCTTTCCCCCTACAACTCTCCGGGGGCGAGCAGCAACGGGTTGCGGTCGCGCGCGCTCTCATCAACGAGCCCGTCCTATTGCTCGCCGACGAGCCCACCGGCAACCTCGACCCCGAGCTCGCTTACGAGATCATGCAGCTCTTCAGGGAGATCAACAATCGAGGAACGACGGTGCTCGTCGCCACACACGACCGAGAGCTGATTACCCGCTTGGGTAAACGAGTCATTCTGCTAGAAGACGGCAGGGTAATGGAGAGCTAACCTCGTCCGCGAAGCCCTCAGCCCGTGCGGAGCTTCAGCCGACGCGCAGCGCAGAGCGCGTGGCGGCCCGGCGACCTGGGGTGGGGCCCAACGCGCGCACTAACGGGCCGGAGGCCCGCCGGCCAGGAGGAATTGAGATCGAGTTGCGGCGCAAGGGAACCTGGCCGTGGTTTTAGGCGCGAGCGAAGAGCGAGCGCCAGGCGTTGGGGGTGGGGCCCCAACGCCACTAATCTAAAAGATAAGCCCTGACGCGGGCGACGACCAAATCCAGTGCCACTTGGTTCTCCGCACCCTCCGGAATTATGAGATCCGCGTACCGTTTGGAGGGTTCAACGAATTCCAGGTGCATCGGGCGGACCGACTCCAGATATTGCTGCGTAACCGTCTCCAAGTCTCGGCCCCGATCCAAGATGTCACGGCGCAGTCTGCGAAGCAGTCTGACATCGGCGTCCGTGTCGATATAGAGCTTGATGTCCAGCAGCCGTCTTAGACGTTCCTCGTCCAAAACCAGGATGCCTTCTAGGACCATGATGTGCTTGGGCTGCACCAGCCCGCCGGTTTCCTTCCTCGCGTGGGCTACGTAGTCATAAGTCAGCTTGGGCACCGGCCTGCCGTTCTTCAACTCTCCGACGTGGTGAAAAAGCAGGTCGTTGTCGAAGGCCCGTGGATGGTCGTAGTTGATCTTGGTTCGCTCCTCGAGGGATAGCTCCCGGTGGTCGTGATAGTAGGCATCCTGGGAGATGAGCACCGTGTTCTCCGAACCGACCGCCTCGATCATTGCCGCGGCGAAGCTGGTCTTGCCGGAGCCGGTTCCACCGGCGATACCGATCAGAACTGACTTGGCCATGACGCTATGAGTCTGCGGTCAAACCAAGGCGGGGTCAAATCGTAAATGGGGAGAGGCGGCCTGGAGTATAATGGACACGCCCGATGCATCTCCTGCACGCGATCGGCTATTGTTTCGAAGAGGCCTTCGCCGAATTGTGGCGGAACCGTCTGGTCAATCTGGTCTCGATCGGCACGATTGCCGTTTCCCTCGTCATTCTCGGCATCTTCGCCGGCTTATCCACCAACCTCAACGTCCTTCTGGAGGGTTGGTCCAATCGGGTGCAGGTCACCGCCTATTTGAGGGACGACGTCCCCGGCGCCGACCGAGAAGAGCTGGAATCCCTTCTCGCGTCTCTAGACGAGGTAGAGTCCTTCGAGTTTGTCTCCAAGGAACAAGCCGTCGAGAGATTCCGTTCTTATTTCCCCGAGCTCGAGGGTCTCCCCGGCATGCTGGAGTCCAACCCGTTGCCGGCGTCCTTCGAGGTACAGATCGCGGATGGGCATCGTGCTCCCGAGGATGTGCACCGATTCGCCGATGCACTTAAGGACAGGGCCGGTGTCGAAGGCGTGGACTATGATCTGCTGTGGATCGAACGCTTGACCGCCATTATCGACCTCATTCGAGTCGTCGGCGTCTTCATCGGCGGGGCGATGGTGGTCGCGGCGATCTTCACCATTTTCAACGTCGTGAAGCTCACCGTCTACGGCCGACAGGACGAGATCGGCATCATGCGCCTGGTGGGCGCGACTCACACGTACATTCGGGGACCGTTCTTGGTCGAGGGAATGCTGCAGGGAGGTCTAGGGGGTTCGTTAGCTCTCGGCCTTCTCTACCTGGCACAGCAATTCTTACTCCGAGAAGTGCTTTCTTCTTCACGTTTGGTGCTCGACGTCAGTTGGCTCACCTTCTTGTCGCCTCAGGCCTTGGGGATGATCGTTTTAGGAGGGATGATGGTGGGGCTTTTGGGGAGTACGCTGTCCGTTCGCCGGTTCTTGAAGAGCTCCGTTTAGTTCCTGCTGGCCGCCAAATTTGGATGTTGCTTTGACCGGAAGTGCCCAGGCGGTCCTTGAGCCGTTCAGGGCACCCAAACTATGTGGTTGCCGTAAGCGGAAGTGGTCAGGGGCCGGTGCTCGACGCCGGTTGGCTTACTTTCTTGTCGCCCCAGGCCTGGGCGATGATCGTCTTGGGGGGGATGATGGTGGGACTCTTGGGGAGCACCTTGTCCGTTCGCCGGTTTTTGCGGAGCTCGGTGTGAGTCCATGTGGCCGCCGCAAGAGGGTGGGTGGTCAAGGCCCGCTAAAATGCGTGGTTGCCTTTAACCGGACGTGACCAGGCGGTCCTTAGAGGCCGTTCAGGCGACTCTAGAAACGGTAAGTCTTCCCCTGCTGGATGAGTTGAATGCGCCGCGGGTCTATCGCCCGGAGCTGACGTGCGATCCGACTACGGTGAGACGGCTTCACGTGAGTAATCAAGACGCGGATCCGGCGCTTAAACTTGCGCAAGTCCTCCTTCAGAAGCTCCGGTGTCATGTGACCGCTCATTTCTGCCCTCTCCCTATCCTCGTTGGGAAATGAGGCTTCCGTGATGATCGCCTTGAGGTTCTTCTTCGTATTCGCTACTTCCCAAAGCCGGTCGGTAGGGCCGGTGTCGCTCGTATAGATGATGGAGCTCTTGGCATCTTCGATGAGAAAACCCACCGTAGGAGTGATGTGATTGACAGCGAGCGGGGTAAAGGTGAGCTTGTCGACTTTGAAAGCCTTATCTTCCTCGATCTCTTGAAATCGAATGGTCGGTGTATGGTTGTCAGGGAGCCGGCTGAAGTCGGGCCAGAGCACATCGTTGAACATGTGCTTCTTCAGGCTGTCCACGACCGGAGCGGTGCCGTAGACCACAGCCGGCTGCTCGATCTTCCCGTACACGTTATCGGCAAAGAAAGCCAAAGCGCAATTATGATCGAGGTGCGAGTGGCTAATAATGATATGCCTTACCGCGACCTGCTCCTCGAGCGTCAGGGTCTGGGTCAGGGCGCCAGCATCGATGGCGATGCTGTCATTCAGCAGGAAGCAGGACAAGTGACGTCCCTTAACGCTTCCACCGAAACAACCTAAGACCCTGAGCTTCATCCCCCCCCACGTGGCATTACGCTAGTACCGTTCCAACTTGTTCTGAATGGCACCCTCGTCGACAGTTTGGCGGCTGGCCGAGCCTAGAGGCGACCTGGCGTTTCGGGCGACTAGTTGAAACGGCACTAGACGACGCGAAACCAGCTTACCCTGAACAGCGGATAAGGCACGCCGAACACAATGCACTTGGTCTCCCGATGTACTTACTAACTTCGAAGGGTGGATGATCTGAATGACTATAGCTTTGACCGTTATAGCTTGTCAAGATGGGCGTCTGGCTAGACCCATAGCAGCAACTCCGTTTGGTGACGGCCCACAAGCGGCACCATTACATACTGACGCCGAGACGCGGAGCAATGACGCCAAACAGTCTCTAGGTGTTTGACCCTTCCTCTCACCACTAACTAGGATGATGTCATGACCCAAACCCCGGAGGCAGTGCTGCGGGAGAGCTTCGGGCGGCGGGAGTTTCTCCGCCAGGGAGGGGGAGGCCTCATGCTGGCGCTCGGGGGAGTGCTTCCCGGATGCAGTAGAACTGGCGGAAGTCAAGGTGGCGGGGACACCTTTTCCAACTCCGAACGTCTTACCCTGGGTGCGATCTGCGAGCGCCTGCTGCCAGGCGGCGGACGGGCGCCGAGCGCCGGGGCGGTCGATGTCGCCGTAAAAATCGAGGACCTCGTGTCCGGGCTGGGTCCTCGGGCTGCTACCGACTTCAAGCGCCTGTTGTCACTTTTCGAATGGAGCCCCATTCTCTTCGAAGCAAGGCTCGGCCGATTCTCTACTCTCCCACCCGAGACCCAGACCGAAATCATCCGCGGATGGGCCACGAGCCGGCTGGGGTTTCGCCGAACTGGCTTCGTCGCGATCAAACGCGTGGCTATGAGCGTCTATTACGTGCAGGAGGCAAGCTGGCCGGCCATCGGGTTCCCAGGACCCTGGTTGCAGTCATGAGCATCCATCCGAACGTCGTGGACACTTCCGAGGTTCGAGGCCTGCTCCGCGTCGAGGCGGAGGCGGTGGTCGTGGGATCTGGAGCCGGGGGTGCGGTCTCCGCCAAGGAGCTCGCCGAGGGTGGCGTGGCGGTCGCTCTTCTCGAAGAGGGTGCCTATCACCAGGCCGAAGACTTCAACCAGCGCGAAGCGGACATGTACCGCCGCCTCTATCGAGATCAAGGTGCCCAATCAACCCGGGATCTTTCCATCAACATCCTGCAAGGCCGATCGGTCGGCGGAAGCACGGTGATCAATAACTGTATTTGCTTCCGGACTCCGGAGCGAGTCCTGGCCAGATGGCGTGACGAGTTCGGGCTGGTCGATCTGAGCTCCGACTCGCTCCGTCCTTACTTCGAGCGAGTCGAACGGACTTTGGGAGTGGTCCCCATCGTCTCCGCCGAAATCAACGAGAACAACCGTGTCCTGTTGGACGGTTGCGAACGGCTCGGATACCACGCCGCTACGTTTTCTCACAATCGGAGAGACTGTGTCGGTTGCGGGTACTGCATGCTCGGTTGTCCGTACGACAGGCATTACAGCGTAGACATGAACTACGTACCTCAGGCGCTAGACGCCGGTTGCCGGCTATACACGCGCTCCCGGGCGGAGGAGATCCTCATCGAAGGAGGCAAGTTAGTTGGTGTGGCCGGATCGGTGCTCGATCCGGTCTCGGGCCAGGTCCAGGCGCGAATAGCAGTCCGTGCGCCGATAGTCGTCATAGCTGCAGGGGCCATTCACACGCCTGCCCTTCTTCTAACCAATCGAGTCGGCAACCGCTCGGGCCAAGTTGGACAGAGCCTCGACGCTCCACCCCCTGGTCGCTTCCTTCGAGAAGTTCGACCGCGTGATCGACGGTTTCGTTGGCATCCCGCAATCCGCCTACTGTGACGAGTTCGAACAATTGGAGGACGGCTCGGACGGTTTCATCATTGAGGGAATCTTCGCCATGCCCGCCTTATTCGCCAGCGTCTCTCCTTCGTTCGGCCGAGAGCACTTCGACATCATGAGCAGCTACCGACATCTCGCCGGGATGTACGCCATGATCAAAGACCGGGGCCGGGGCACGGTCGGAATCGGCAACGAAGGGCGACCCATCATCGACTACGATTTAGGAGAACACGAAAAAAAAGTGATCCGCAGAGGAATCAAGGAAACAGCTCGGATCTTCTTCGCCGCCGGCGCCCGATCCGTCACGACCCTACGCTCCGTCCCTCAAACGCTTCGCGGTCCAGACGACCTCGAAAGCGTCGACGACCTGTCCTTGCACCCCAACGAGATGGCTCTCTTCTCCGCCCACCCTCAGGGTTCTTGCCGTATGCATGCCGACGGTGAGCAAGGCCCGATCGACAGCTATGGCGAATCGCATGACGTCCCCAATCTCTTTGTAGCCGACGCTAGCACCTTTCCAACTTCTGTGGGTATCAATCCCCAGATCACGATAATGACCCTGGCAACCCGACAGGCGAACGAGATCCGGCGACGGCTGGGTCGAGCACCGTTGGCATGAGCGGGATCGCGCTCTACGTCTTGGGAGGTATCAACCTTGGGATCGGCATCTACTCGTTGCTCTCCACTCTCAGCTACTACCGCTACGCGAAACGATCGCGGCGACAGAATTCGGAGGGCACCTATTGTCCCTCAGTGGCTCTCCTCGTCCCATGCTGCGGAGATGAGGAAGGTCTGGAAGAGAACCTCCGTGCTTTGATTCGCCAAGACTATGGGGAATTCAAGGTGATCTTCATCGTCGAGGACGTCTCCGATCCGGCGGTGCCTATCATCGAGCTTGTGCTCAGCTCCGAGAATCGATCGGGGGAGCTCGTTGTGGCCGGTCCCGCAGAGCGGCGCGGTCAGAAGATTCACAATCTCATAGCTGGCTTGGGACGGGCTGGAGACGCGGAGGTCTTCGCCTTTGCAGACTCGGACGGGCGACCCGACGGGTGTTGGCTCGCCCATTTGGTCTCGCCGCTCCGGGAACCGAAGGTAGGGGTCGCCTCGAGCTATCGTTTCTACCTCCCTGAACCGGGGTGCCTAGCTTCGGTGTTGCGCTCAACTTGGAATGCAGGGGTGTTGACACTCCTCGGCGATCACGATCGCAACTTCGCTTGGGGGGGATCGATGGCGATCCGAAGGAAGATTTTTGAGAAGGCCAAGGTGGAAGATGCTTGGCGAGGAGCCCTTTCCGATGATTACGCTTTGACGCACGCCGTGCGACGGGCTGGCTACTATGTGAAGTTCGTGCCTCGCGCTATCGTGGCCTCTCGCGGCCGCGTGAGGATGAGAGAGCTCCTTCGCTGGTGTGCCCGCCAGATGGCGATTACTCGGGTGTACTGGCCGAATCTCTGGCGCATTGGTGGAGGAAGCCAGGTGGCGTTCGTCGTCTTCCTTATTGGCGGAGGCATGGCCGCCGCCGCCGGGAGCGTCGAGGTTAGTGTCTTGTTGAGTGCGGTGCTCTTCCTCAGCTGGTTGAGCGGAGGGATTCGTGCCCGCGCAGTCCGGCTCTTGCTACCAGAATGGAGTTCCCAGCTCCGTCGATACGAGTGGGCCTATGTGCTGCTAGCACCGGTCGCAAGTTTCATCACCGTGTCCGGTTTTCTGAGCTCGGCTCTGTCGAAGCGCATCGAATGGCGCGGGAAAGTGTATGAAATGCTGTCGCCTAGCGACACGCTCGTTCTGGGCTCGGCCACGCCAAGCGTGGAGGCAAAGGTGCACAGGATAAGATAAGATCGCGTTCGCAGAAAGCGCGGGCCCGCAGGAAAGCTCCGGGAGTACCACGCGGCAAGGCACCAGGTGCTTTATGCAAGAGGTCCTGTCATGAAGCTCGAGAAGATTCTCGTTCCAACAGACTTTTCCGAGACCGCCGACCATGCCTTCAAACAGGCGGTTGCGTTGGCGGTCGCCCACCAGGCGAAGCTCCACGTCTTTCATAGCATTCTTCTCCACAGTGAAGACCCCGGTCATCTTCAAACCGTCCTGAAGGGTTACGCCGAGCACGTCGAAAAAGAGGCCCTCGACCTCCTTCAGAAGGCGTCCGGAGAGTTGGAAGGCAAAGGCTTACAAGCGGAGTTCTCCACGTCGCGCGCGGTATCGCCCTACGAAGCCATCGCCGAAAAAGTGGACGAGTTCGCGCCCGACCTGATCGTAATGGGAACCCACGGCAGGAGCGGAGTTGGAAAACTGCTCTTGGGTAGCGTGGCCGAAAAAGTATTGCGACATGCCCCATGCAATGTGTTGACGCTCAGGAAGGACGCCGCCATCGCTGGAGAATCGGATGGTCTGCAGCGGGTCTTGATACCGATCGATTTTACAGACTTTTCGCGGCGAGCGTTAGAAACGGATCGCACTCTCGTCTCTGACAAAGGCTCTCTTACCGTGGTCCACGTGGTGGCGAGTCCCATCCATCCCTCTTTCTATGCGGGGGGAATCACCGAGTTCTTCCAGCTCGATCCGGAGTTGCCCAGTCGAATCAAGTCAAATTTGGAAGAGTGGTTGGGGGATCAACCCGGTGAGATCATCGTCACCGAGGGCGATGCGTCTACTGAGATTTTGAAGACTGCCGAGACGAGTCGTGCGGAGATCATCGTCATGGGAACGCGCGGACTGAGCGGTTTAGATCACATACTCATGGGAAGCGTTACCGAACGGGTCGTCCAGACCTCCAAGGTTCCGGTTCTCACCACGAAGTAAAACGAGCCGGAGGCTCCTCGGCCAGCGAGCCTTCAGCTGCCGCGGAGCCGCGAAGTCGGCGTAGCGGCTGGCGGCCGAACGAGGAGTGAGGACGCTACTAACTGCAGCCGGAAAAAAGTGGGGGACAAAAGTTGAACCAAGAAATTCTAAAAATTGGGCACAGCCCGGACCCTGATGACGCCTTCATGTTCTGTGCTCTGGCGCGCCGCGCCGTACGTATTCGGGACTACGCTATAGAGCACGTGATGGAAGACATTGAAACCTTGAACCAGAGGGCTCTCAACGGAGAGCTGGAAGTGACGGCCATCTCCGCACACGCCTACATATCTCTGGCGGACCGCTACTGGGTTCTCTCGACCGGAGCAAGTATGGGCGAGGGCTACGGGCCGGTCCTGGTTTCCAAGAAATCGATTTCTGCACAAGAGCTCACCGGAAAACGAGTGGCCATTCCTGGAGAGAAAACCACCGCCGCGCTTCTTACGCGGATCTATCTGGGCGAATTCATACCTGTTGTTCGACCCTTCGACAAGATCTTCGAGACCATCGAATCTGGTGAGGCGGACGCCGGTGTTTTGATCCATGAGGGACAACTTACCTACGCCGCTATGGGCTACGAAAAAGTACAAGACTTTGGAGAGAGATGGAACGAGGAGACCGGACTCCCGCTTCCGTTAGGCCTGGATGTGGTGCGGGCCGACTTGGGAAAAGAACTGGCGACAGAGATCAACGACGCCCTGCGTGCGAGCATCGAGTGGGCGTATGACAACGAGGAAGAAGCTCTCGATTACGCCCTTCAATTCGGACGAGGTTTGGAGCGAGAAATGGGACGGCGATTCGTCAAGATGTACGTGAGCGATCTCACTCGAGACATGGGAGAACGGGGCCGGCAAGCCCTAGCGACGCTTTTTCAGCGGGGGGTAGAGGCGGGAGCGATCACGGAAGCCCCGCAGTTGACGATGATTTCCTAGCGTCCTGCATCAGCAAACTCTTGACGCGTCAGCCGCGCGGCGGCCGGTTCAGTTGGTAGATGATCCGCAACCCCTCCAGGGTGAGTCGCGGATTCACAATGTCGATCTCTTTGACCCATTCCGAGACGACTTCCGCCATCCCGCCGGTGGCGATGACCTTCGGCTTTCCGCCGAGTTCCTTCTTCAGTCGACTCACCAGCTCTCTTATCAACCCTACATAGCCGAACACCAGCCCCGACTGCATCGCGGCGACGGTGTTGCTCCCTATGACGCTACTGGGGGGGACCAATTCGACTTTCGGAAGCTTGGCCGTCCTTCGCACCAATGCGTCGGCAGATATCCCGAGACCCGGCGCGATGGCACCTCCCAAATACTCTCCCTTTTCCGAAACAGCATCGAAAGTGGTCGCGGTGCCCATATCGAGTACCACCGCCGGGCCACCATAGAGCTTGTGCACAGCGGCTGTATTCGCAACACGGTCGCCGCCCGCCTCCGCCGGGTTATCGATGCGAATCTCGACCCCGGTCGCGACTCCTGGTCCGATAACCAACGCCCGCTGCCCCAGATAGCGCTCTGCCAAATCCTGAAAAATCGACGTCATGGGTGGAACGACGCTGCTCATGATGACACCGCTTACGTCTTCGAAATCCAAGTCGGCGCTCGCCAAGAGGGATTTGAGTAGCACCGCGTACTCGTCGGTGAGGTAGTCGAGATGGGTGGTGACTCGCCAATCGGCTTCCCAATGACTGTCGCGATAGACGCCAATGCCGGTTTTGGTATTGCCGATATCGAAGACCACCAGCATCGCGCCTTCTCCTGAGGATGAATTTGGTAGAGCATTCTAACCCGGACCGGCCGCGAGCACCACCGGAGCTCGAATGGATGGCTCGCGGCTGACTTGCTATTGACTCGCCATTGACTCGATGGATACGCGAAGATAACCTGCCCGCGAATTCTTTGGAACTCGTGGAGGAAGAGCCGTGATAGAAGCCGACCGCTACGCGGAGCAGGAGAAAGGCCTCGAGCGCAAACTGAACGCGTGGCAACTCGCGATGATCGCGATGGGCGGGGCGATCGGAGTAGGTCTCTTCTTGGGAAGCGGGGCGACCATCGGATTGGCCGGCCCCGGCGTCATTTTGTCCTACCTGATCGCAGCCATTCCCGCCGCGATCATGGGATTGGCACTCGCTGAGATGGCGAGTGTCTATCCGGTCGCAGGCTCCTTCGGCGTCTATGCAGACCGATACTTGCACCCGTGGGCCGGTTTTGCACTTCGATTGAGCTACTGGTTCGCCCAGACACTCGCCATCGGTGCGTTGGTAACCGCCGGGGGTATCTACTTCGGCTATTGGTTTCCCTCCGTCCCAACCTGGATTTGGATTCTCACCGCGTCGCTGCTGCTGATCTCCGTCAATGCCGCGAGCGTTCGGTTGTTTGGCGCGATCGAATCTCTTCTCTCCATGATCAAGGTTGGAGCCATTTTTGCCTTCATCCTGCTCGGGGGCGCGCTTATTTTCGGCCTCGGATCCCCTGGGCTGGGGTTCTCTAACCTCACGAGCCACGGTGGCTTCCTCCCCCACGGCTGGTCCGGTGTGTGGCTAGCTTTGACCCTAGTTACGACCAGCTATATCGGAGTCGAGGTGATCGCGGTGACGGCGGGCGAGGCGAAGAATCCTGAGGCGTCTGTACCCAAGGCATTACTCGGCATGGTCATCGGGTTGGTCCTTTTGTATGGGGCGGCGATCTTGGTCGTGGTAACGGTGACTCCTTGGCCAATCATTTCGGAGACCGGTGGAACTTTGAGCGGCAGTCCCTTCGTGAAAGTGTTTCACGAGATAGGGATTCCCTACGCGGGCGGGATCATGAACTTCGTAGTTCTCACCGCGGCACTTACGAGCGCCAACACCAACGTCTATCTATGCACCCGCATGTTGTTCTCGCTCTCCCGTGCCGGTTATGTACCTAAAACGATCGGCGTGGTCGACGATCGCGGAGTGCCACGCAAAGCGCTTCTCGTCTCGGCCACCGGAATGGCGATCGCCGTGATTCTCGCACTGCGCGGTCAGGCCGCGTTCCTACCTTTGTTCGGAACAGCGGTAGCCACTATGTTCTCCATCTGGATCGTCATTTTCGTGTGTCACATTCGCTTCCGCCGTGAACTGGATCCGAAAACTTTGGCTGGTTTGCGCCTAAAGATGCCGGCTCACCCGTTTCCCTCTGTCCTCGCCATCCTGTTTTTTGCCGCGCTGCTCGCGACGACTCCATTCATTCCCGGCCTCGAGTGGACGGTCCCTTTCTTTCTCGTTTGGCTCGGGATTCTAGCAGTGCTCTATCGAGCGATGCGCGGTGGAGCATCTTCGGCCAGTATAGAATAGGCCATGGAATACTTCCCTCTCGGCCGGACCGGACTCAAGATCTCACGGCTCGGTCTAGGCTGCGGTAGCTTCGGTGGTCTCGGCTCGGATCCCAGGTTTTTCGGCATGGGGCAAAGCGAGGCCGAGGCGTTCGCGCTGATGGATAGTGCCGACGAAATGGGAATCAATTTCTTCGACACTGCCGACTCTTATGGCGGCGGTCGAAGTGAGTCGATCATCGGGAGATGGTTCAAGACGAAGTCGTCAGAAGTACGGCAGCAGATTCTGGTGAGCTCCAAAGTCTTCAACCCCATTGGCGACGGTCCCAACGATCGCGGCCTTTCCCGTCGGCACATCTTGCGTCAGGTGGACTCGAGCCTCAAGCGCCTCGGCGTCGAACGGTTGGACTTGTATCTAGCGCACGAGGTGGACGCTGAGACTCCGCTGGAAGAAACGCTGCGCGCCTTCGATGACGTCATTCGCCAAGGAAAGGCCCACTACATAGGTGCGAGCAACTGGGAGGCGTGGCGCCTGGCGCGAGCTCTTTGGGTCAGTGACAAGCTCGGCATAGCTAGCTTCTCTTGGATCCAAAACTCTTACAATCTGCTGGAACAAGAACTAGAGTACGAGATGCTGCCACTGTGCCATGACCAAGGACTGGGCTTCACCCCCTATAGCTCCCTCGGCGGTGGATGGCTCACCGGAAAATATGAAGCGGGCAAGAACTACCCCGCCGGCTCACGAATGACGATGCGTCCAGAACCCTATCAACACTTGATACAGGAGAAGACCTTTCGAGGTGTCGGTGCCTTTCGCAAGGCGGCAACGTCTCGCGGTATCGACATGGCCACTCTGGCCTTCGCATGGGTTCTGAGTCACCCACAAACGAACGCCGTCATCATCGGCCCCCGAAGGCCGGAGCATTTCGAGCTTGCTGAGAAGGCGCTCCGCATCCCCCTTACAGCGATCGAGCGCGCCGAACTAGCGGCACTATTCAGGTAGGTGAAGATTAATGGATGTCATCGCGTTGAACCACGCCGAAGTCGAGAGGCTGTTGCCTATGGGGGAGTGTATCGAAGCGATGGAAAGCGCCTTGGCCGCGCTCGCCCGAGGTGAGGTCTACAACCCTCTCCGTTCGGTCGTCCGCGCTCCGGACGCCAAGGGCCTGATGGGTTTGATGCCCGCCTACCGGGGCGGCGACGAGGCTGCGTACGGTCTCAAAGCAGTTTGTGTCTACCCGGGAAACGCCGAGCGAGGGCTCGACCTGCATCAAGGTGCCGTCTTGCTCTTCAGCGCGGAGACCGGCGAGCTCCAGGCGGTCCTCAACGCGTCTGCAGTGACGGCCATTCGCACCGCCGCGGTCTCCGCGGTGGCGACAAAGTTACTAGCACGCGAGGATGCACGTGAGCTCGCATTGGTCGGGGCAGGCATTCAAGCCAGGTCTCATCTCGAAGCCATGGCTGAGGTGCGAAACTTCCAAAGAGTACGGGTCGCCAGCCGCCGACCGGAAAGAGCACGCGAGTTCGCCGACTCGGTGCGAGGAAGTTTCCCCTTCACCATCGAGCCAGTATCCAGCAACGAACAAGCGGTTCGCGATGCGGATGTGATCACCACCGTGACCAGTGCACGGGAGCCGGTTATCAAAAGAGCCTGGATAGCACCGGGTACCCATATCAACGCCGTCGGATCGAGCACGCCGGAGTCCCGCGAGCTGGATACGGCGACGATCGCCGACTCGGCTCTTTTCGTTGATCGCCGCGAGTCCACCCTCAATGAAGCAGGGGAATATCGCTTGGCGGAAAAAGAAGGAGCGATCGGCCCCGATCACATCAGGGCAGAGCTCGGCGAGCTTCTAATCGGCGAGAAGACCGGCCGCTCGACGCCGGAAGAGATCACCCTCTTCCGTTCACTCGGGCTGGCCATTGAAGACTTAGTCGCCGCGCAGCACGCCTATCGTCGCGCCATAGAGACCGGAGCCGGCACGCGGATTCCTTTCTGACGAGTCTCGCCCGACATGATTCCAATCGAAGAAATTCGTCGGGCCCGCGAAATCATCGCCGTCGATTCCATCCGCACTCCGCTCGTTCGGTTGAACGTCCTGGATTCCCCTGCCGAGATCTATTTGAAGCTCGAAAATCTTCAGCCCATCGGCTCGTTCAAGATCCGCGGCGCCTCTTACGCTGTGCGCCAAGCCTCCGCGGACGAAGTATCCCGTGGCGTCATTACCGCTAGCGCCGGCAATATGGCCCAAGGAGTCGCATCGGTGGCCCGCGCGCTCGGAGTTTCTTGCACGGTCATCGTTCCGGAGAACGCCCCGGAGACCAAGCTTGCCGCCATCGAACGCCTCGACGGGAAGTACATCAAAGTTCCGTTCGACCGATGGTGGCAGACCCTGCAGGAGTCTTCTTATCCAGGAGTGGAAGGCCTCTTCGTGCATCCAGTTGAAGACGAGCGCGTGATGGCGGGTAACGGAACGATTGGTCTAGAGATACTGGAAGACGTGCCGGATCCAGACGTCGTTTTGATCCCATGGGGAGGAGGCGGTCTGTGCACCGGCATCGCGAGCGCGATGCGTTCCTTGGCACCGACGGTGAAGGTCTTCGGCGTAGAACCGGAGACAGCTTCTCCGCTCAAAGCATCGTTCGCTAAGGGCTCGATCCAAACCGTCAATTTTACTCGTTCCTTCGTCGATGGCGCGGGAGGAAAAACGTTGCTTCCAAAGATGTGGCCCCTGGCCCAAGAGCTTCTCGAGGGATCCCTCACCGCGTCTCTCGATGAAATCGCTTCTGCAATCCGGATATTGGCAGAGCGGAATCGGGTAATCGCGGAAGGCGCGGGTGCCTTGGCGGTAGCGGCTGCGCTCTCTGGCCGTGCCGGCACCGGGAGGATCGTGTGCGTCGTCTCGGGCGGTAATATCGATTTTACGGTTCTCGTCAGAATATTGCGGGGGGAGACACCGTAATTACATCTATCTCGGCATGCTCGGGGTAGCCACCCCACCGCTGTACGGCCTAACCTCGGAACAAGTCAGCGAAGTAAGCGAGCCTCCGCAGTAACCGAATCGTCGGACTCGTCATCCTCGCAGTCTACTTCTGCCCAACCTTGCCGAACTTTGCTACCCCCACAGTAGCTCTTGCCTTGCCCCATCGGATTGTTGAGGTAGGCCAGAATGTTCGCACACGTTTCGTCTTCCGCAGGCTGGACCTTGCAAACACCCGAGTAGGCCGGGTTTTTGAAACAGCAGGTCTCTTTTGATTCCGGAGATGCGTCCTGTTCAGCCAACGAGGTGGACCCGGTGAACGTGAAAGCCAGCATCGCCGCCAATCCCGCGGCGACCGCGATACGTTCGATGACCATCTTCGCCTCCCTGAAGAAACCCCGCAAGAAGTTTACTCCTCCGGGTTCTCCCTTTCCAGCTCTCTGCCGATCAGGGGCAGTTTGCCCCAACGCGGCGGGGTCGCCTATGATGGCTGAGAGCACGTCCAAGACGTCAGGGAGGTGCGAGGAGGTGCGGGATGGGAGCCGAAAACCTCAAGATCATTTGTCCCTGCTGCGATGCAAAGCTCACCGTGCATCCAAGAACCGGTGCGATCTTGGCGCACGAAAAGCCTCCGGAAGGACCGGCGAAGAGCTTCGAACAAGCGTTTTCCGACGAAAAGAAACGCCGCGAGGACGCGGCGGACCGGTTCGCTCAATCGGTGAAGGAACACGAGAACCGGGACGAGATCCTCGAAAAGAAGTTCAGGGAAGCCTTCAAGAAGGCTGAAAAAGACGACAAGCCGCCTCCACGACCTTTTGACTTCGACTGACACGTCGGCCTGCCTCTCCGAAGTTCCGGGTGTTCCAGCGAACGAAGGCAGGCGAGCGACTAAATCAAAGCCCTCACGAAGGAGTGGAGGATCCCCCCGTTCTTGTAGTAGTCCACCTCGACCGCGGAATCCAGTCGAGCTCGGACTCTGAAGTTAAGCTCGGCCCCGTCGGACCGGTGGGCCTTCACCTGGAGCTCTTGACGAGGACGGATGTCGGCACCTAGACCCTCGACATCGAACACTTCATGCCCGTTCAGACCGATCGACTCAGCACCCTCTCCGTTCATGAATTCGAGGGGCAGCACTCCCATCCCTACTAGATTGCTACGGTGGATGCGCTCGTAACTTTGGGCGATCACCGCCTTGACGCCTAGAAGCAGGGTGCCTTTGGCGGCCCAATCACGCGACGATCCGGAGCCGTATTCTTTCCCGGCGATGACGAGCAACGGAATTCCTTCATCCTGGTAGCGCATCGCGGCTTCGTAGATCGACATCTGCTCCTCGCCCGGTAAATGAAGAGTGACTCCTCCTTCTGTCCCAGGGGCAAGCTGATTCCTGATGCGAATGTTGCCGAACGTTCCTCTCACCATGACACGATCGTTACCACGGCGAGATCCAAAGGAGTTGAAATCCTTCTTCTGGACGCCGTGCTCGATTAGGTATCTGCCCGCTGGACCATCCTCGGGTATGGCTCCTGCCGGCGAGATGTGATCGGTCGTCACCGAATCCCCGAGCAGCGCCAGGACTCTCGCTCTCCGGATCTCCTCGACGGGAGGTGGCTCCTTGGAGAGACCCTCAAAGAACGGCGGCTCCCGGATGTAGGTGGAGTCGGGCCGCCAATCGTACAGCTCGCCACCGCTTACTGGAACGGCGTTCCACTCCGGGTTTCCATCCCAGACGTTTCCATAGATTTCGTGGTACATCTCAGGCTTGATGGCCTGGTTGACGCCCTCCACGATCTCCCGCTGCGATGGCCATATATCACGAAGGTAAACCGCTTTTCCTTTGGCGTCCTCACCGAGTGGGTCCTTGGTCAAATCGATATCGATTGTCCCGGCAAGCGCATAGGCAACTACCAGAGGTGGCGATGCCAGGTAGTTCGCCTTGACCAAGGGATGAATGCGTCCTTCGAAATTTCGGTTGCCAGAGAGCACGCCCGCGGCTACCAACTGTCCCTCTTGGATCGCATCGGCGACTGGTTGAGGCAAGGGGCCGCTGTTCCCAATGCATGTCGTGCAACCGTACCCCACGAGGTAGAAACCGAGCTTCTGCAGCGGATCGGTAAGTCCGGCGACATCGAGATACTGCGTTACGACCTTGGAGCCCGGGGCGAGACTGGTCTTCACGTAGGATGGTACCTTGAGACCACGCTCCAGAGCCTTCTTCGCAAGGAGCCCGGCTCCGATCATGACCGACGGGTTGGAGGTGTTGGTACAAGACGTAATGGCCGCGATCACCACGGCACCGTGCCCCATCGTTTCTTCCGTTCCGTTGAAGCCCACCGGAACGGTCCGCGATACATCCGACGCCGCTAAGCCGAACCCTCGTTCCTTCGGCGAAGCCTTCAAGGACTCCCCAAACGCTTCCTTCATATTAGCGACAGACACTCGATCCTGTGGGCGTTTCGGCCCAGCGAGGCTCGGCTCGACGGTTGCCAGGTCCAACTCAAGCGTGTCGGTATAGTCCGGATCGGGAGTCTCGTCGTTACGGAAGAGTCCCTGCTCTTTGGTATAGCGCTCGACAAGACCCACTAGCTCCTCGGAGCGGCCGGTGCGACGGAGGTAGTCGAGGGTTTCCTGATCCACCGGAAAGAATCCCATCGTCGCGCCGTACTCGGGCGACATGTTGGCGACCGTTGCCCGGTCGGGAAGAGACATTTGCGAGAGGCCGCTCCCATAGAATTCCACAAATTTATCGACCACTCCTTTTTCCCGTAGCTTTTGCGTAACGGTCAGTACGAGGTCGGTCGCGGTGACACCTTCACGGAGCTCTCCCTTCAACTTGAAACCGACGACCTTGGGCATCAAGAGGTAAAGCGGCTGGCCAAGCATTCCGGCCTCCGCCTCGATGCCTCCTACTCCCCAACCCAGCACTCCCAACCCATTGATCATTGTGGTGTGAGAATCGGTGCCCACCAGTGTGTCCGGGAATGCACGGAGCTCTCCTTTTTGCTCTCGCAATCCGACGACGGTCGCGAGGTATTCCAAGTTGACCTGATGCACGATGCCGGTGGCGGGAGGAACCACTCGGAAGTTGTCGAAGACCTCCCTTCCCCAACGTAGAAACTCGTATCTTTCACGGTTCCTTTTGAACTCGATCTCCGCGTTCCTTTGGTAAGCCGTGGGGGTGCCGAAGACATCTACCTGCACGGAATGGTCGATGACGAGATCCACCGGTACGTCCGGATTGATCCTCTTGGGATCGCCGCCCAAGCGATTGACAGCCGTCCGCATCGCCGCCAAGTCGACTACCGACGGGACTCCGGTAAAGTCCTGCAAAACAACTCGCGCCGGCTGGAAAGGAATTTCGCGATCGCCGGGATTCCTCGCCTGCAACCCGGCAAGAGCCGACACATCGTCTTCGGTTACGAGATTCCCGTCACAGTTTCGAAGGGCCGCTTCCAGCAAGATCTTTACCGAGAAGGAGAGCCGTGAAACGGCCCCCAGGCCAGCTTTCTCCAGCCGGTCGAGGCGGTAGATCGTGGCACTTCCGCTGCCGGTGTCGATGCTCGATCGAGCCCCGAAGTGGTCTTTGGGTTGCTGGGCCATGTCTCGCCTTTCATTACTTAATGCTCGCTCGCCTCCACGGCTCGCTCGCGGCCCTCGCTCTTCGCTCGGGCCCGAAACCACGGCCGGGTTCCCTTGCCATGTAGTTCGTGGGCAATTCCTCCCGGCCGGCGGCGCTCACGCGCCGGTGCTCGCTCGTGAGCTCTTCATTCTGACTGTTCTCTGTTCGACTTTCCAGTTTCTTCGTGTTCACACCCTTCGTTGAAAGTGGGGAGTTTACTGCTATACACTGCTGCCATGGCCGACAAGCAGGCTCCCTTTGATTTCGGCAGGGCGCTTCGTTTCTTCTTCGAAGACCCCAAGTGGGTGACTAAGATTATCCTGGGCAGCCTCTTTGCCATGCTTTCCTTCTTTTTCGTGGGGACGTTTTTCATCGCCGGCTACGTCGTGGGCATCACCCGCCGAACCGCACGCGGTGAATCACAACCGCTTCCCGAGTGGGACGATTTGGGGACTCTCTTCGTCGACGGAGCAAGGGCCCTCGCCGTCTACTTGGGCCACCTCATCCCCCTCGGCCTCCTCGCCACCGTACTTGCTCTCGCGGTGGGCGGCGTCTTTCAATCCGAGAATACCCCGGATTCGCTTCGCATCATGGCCATGCTGATCGTTTTCGCCGGCTATGTCCTCGTTACCATTGCGAGTATCGCCGTTCTCCTGTACCTCCCGGCAGCCTTCACTCGATTCGTGGTCCAAGATAGTGTGGCCGCGGCGTTCGATGTCCGGGAGAACTTCCTGTTCATCAAGCGAAACTTGGCGAATTACGGCCTGGCCTTACTAGCGATTCTCACCGCCAGTTTTCTGTCTCAGTTCGGCATCATTCTCTTTTGCATTGGGATCTTTCCCGCCAGCTTCTGGTCCAGTTCGGTGCTGGGATTCGTCCTCGGCGAAGTCGCGCGTCAGGACGCAGGTCCGGCCTCGGAACCAGAAAAGACACCGACTACCCCACCGACGACGGACTCGGAGGGGGGCAGCTACACAGAGTTCCTGCCCTAGCCGCGGTCCGACTCGTTTCACCGAACACGACCCCCTCACCCTACCCTCTCCCCCAAAGGGGGCGAGGGAATAGAGGAATAAGAGCATAACTGTTGCCGCCTTGCGATCTTCGGTTGCGCTCGCTACACTTCCAATAAGCCCCCAGCGTGCCCAATTAGGATCAAGGAGTGTTTGCGATGCGTAGCCACATCGTTTTCACCGGCGTCGTTCTTTTGTCGTCCGCCGTTTTCTCGGCCGACAAGTTCGACGAGCGACTTCGACAGAGCGGTACGGTCATGAAAGAGGTTCTCGACATGCCCGACTCCGTCCCTTTGGATCTGCTTCACAAGGCCGAGTGTGTCGTGGTGATGCCGTCAGTCAAGAAGTTAGCGTTCGGCATCGGCGGCAGCTACGGTGCGGGCGCGATGGTGTGCCGGAGCGGGAAGGGCTTCAACGGACCTTGGGGACCTCCATCCATGTACCGTCTCGATGGAGGCAATATCGGATTCCAGATCGGAGGCCAGGCCACCGACTTCATCCTACTCATCATGAACCCAAAGGGAGCAAACGCACTGCTGAAGAGCAAGGTGAAACTAGGAGCCGATGCGTCCGCCGCCGCCGGCCCCAAGGGTCGAGCCACCGGTGCCGCGACCGACGCGACGATGCACGCGGAGATTCTGACGTACTCTCGTAACCGTGGTTTATTCGCCGGCGTTTCCTTGGAAGGCTCGAGTCTGCGACCGGACAATAATGCGAACGAAGAGGTTTATGGTTACGAAATCTCGGCGCGCGACATCGTCTTGGAAAGCAAGGTCGCCACCCCAGCCGCGGCCAGCAAGCTAGTACGATTACTCCAAGAGGCGTCTCCGAAAAACCTATCCGACTAGCGTCTCGTCTCGGAAGTGATGTTAGCATCGAGAGCGTCGAGGCGCCCGGATCGCAAGGCGCGGCGCTACTTTCGGATTTCTTCCATCTCTTCCAGTGTCCGCGGCCAGTCAGCCTTGAGCAATCGCGAAAGCGCCCTATCGGCGAGAAGCTTCCCTCCCGTCTGGCACGACGCACAATAGTTCGTCTCGTTCTTGGCATAAACGATTCGTTGCACCGGCGAGTCGCAAACGGGGCAAGGCTTGCCGTAACGACCGTGCACTGCCATCGCCGGCCGGAAAGCGGTAACCTTCTTCGGGAACTCTCCACCGGCTTCTTTGCGGAGTCTTTCGGTCCACTCTCGAAGCGCCTCGCGGGTTGCATGATAGAGCCGCTCCACCTCGTCGTCGTCGAGTCTTTGGGTCCACTTTATAGGGGATAGCCCCGCCCGATGGAGGATCTCGTCCGAGTAAGCGTTACCGATACCGCTAAAGAGCCTCGGATCAGTCAGAGCGCGCTTCAGAGTGTGGTTCTCGCTAAGAAGAACTCTCCGAAACACTCCCAGTTCGGCTTCCAGCACTTCGATCCCACCGGGGTTCACCGTCGAGAGACCAGCCTGCCCGCGCACTAAATGAAGCGAGGCGCGTTTCTTGGAGCCGGCCTCGGTGAGAAGGAGCGTGCCCGAGCTGAAGTCGAACGCGGCTAGCCCCCTTTTGCCGGGCATCTTGGGTCTCGTCTCGTGGCTCGCGCTTGGCTTCCATTGAAACCGGCCCGCAATCATCAGGTGAATCACCAGGAAGACGTCTCCCTCGAGACCTATGACGATTCTCTTGCCGATCCGTCGCAGCCCGACTACTCTTCTCCCGTCGGCGTCCGCAAGCGGCGGGTCCACCGAACGCAGGAGGAACGGGCTGGCGATGCGGATCCTCTCGAGAGTCTGATTGAGAATCCTCGCTTCCAGAGCTTCGACATACACCGTGACATCGGGCAGTTCCGGCATGGTGTGAGCTTCATCCTCCCATAAAGAAGCAAAGCTGGGAAAGCTCGATTAAACTCCCGGATGTATAATTGCCGTCTGCCCGGCATCTGGCCACTTTAATAATGGCACCGGGCTATTTTGATGCCCAGCAAGGTGGCACATCGTATTTTGACGCAATTGCGGAGGAGGAGTTCAATGACCGATCGACGCTTCGAGGGGAAAATCGCGCTGGTCACCGGGGCTACCAGCGGGATCGGTAAGGCGACCGCGGAGGCCTTCGCCCGTGAAGGGGCGAAGTTAGCGCTGGTGGCCCGCCGAAAGGACGCCCTTGCAGAACTCGCCCGTGCCATGGAGTCCGACGGAGGCACCGCTCTCCCCCTCGCTGGGGATGTCACACGCGAGGAAGATCGAACGCGCATCATTGACGAGCTGACCTCCGAGTTGGGGGGCCTCGACATTTTGGTCCACGCCGCGGGAATCATCGCCTTCGGCACCATCGAGAACACGAGCCTCGAAGCCTGGCAGGAGATGTTCGATATCAACGTGGTCGCAGTGTACCGACTGACTCAACTCGCCTTACCGCTCATAACCCCTCGCAAGGGTAACGTGGTCATCGTTTCCAGCGTGACCGGTTTGCGTTCTTTTCCTGGCGTGCTCGCCTACTGCGCTAGCAAAGCGGCCGTGGATCAACTCGCGCGGTGCGCAGCCCTAGAGCTCGCCGACAAAGGGGTGCGCGTGAATGCGGTGAACCCGGGCGTGGTCGTAACCAACCTGCACCGGGAGGGTGGGCTCGAAGAGGAGGCCTACCAAGCGTTCCTGGAAAAAAGCAAGACCACCCATCCGTTGGGACGAGTCGGGACGCCCGAAGAGCTCGCCGATCTCATACTATTCCTCTCCTCGGACAACGCGAGTTGGATCACCGGCGCCACCGTACCCATCGACGGCGGGCGCGCCCTCACCTGCGCTCGCTAGCATCCCGTATCAGTGGCGCCCCGGGTGCTCGACGGAACGCTCTGGTAGGCCGGTCCGTGACGGCGGTTCGCATCCAGTCGAGATCATCGTGCGGCGGCCCTGGTCTGTTTAAAGCGGAGGACACCCTCCACCGTCAGCCAAACCGCCAGCACCAAAAGGATCAGGCCCACCGCTAGCAGCAAATAGCTCTCCCCATTGTAGAAGTCTCTCACGTTCAAAATCATCGCTACCATCGTGGTGATCAACATGAAGATCATCGGGATCAACGTGAAGAGATAGTTCGCTCGCCGCTGGATGAGATAGAGGGTGACGGTGAGGAGGGTGAGTCCCCCAAGAATCTGGTTCGTCGTTCCGAAGAGCGCCCAGAGAGCCAATCCCGCCGGCTGGCCGTTCACTTTGAAGAACGCAAAAAAGCCGATGGCCGCAACGGCGAGAAGAGACGACACGTAGCGATTGCCCAGTGCCGGGAGTCTTACCGTCGCCGATACTTCCTGGATGTTGAAGCGGAGGAGACGGGTCCCCGAATCCAGAGTGGTCAAGGCAAAAGAAACCGCGACCAAGGCCACGAAAGCCCGGCCTGTCGACTCGGGAATCCCGAGCTGACTCAGAAAGAGCCCCGACCCGTTGATAAAGGCAGACATACTCTGGCCCAGTCCGCGCGCTACGTCCCAGCTCGCGTAGTGCTCGCGCCACGCCGTGGCGTTGGCAAAGCCAGCCGTCGTCGCCAATACCGCTGCTAGGCCAAGCAGGCTCTCTCCGATCATCCCCCCGTAACCGATGAAGGTCGCATCGGTCTCCTTGTCGATCTGCTTGGCGGTGGTTCCAGAGGAAACGAGGCCGTGGAAACCGGAGATAGCTCCGCAAGCGATCACGATGAAAACGAACGGAAAGAGCGGCGGCGCGCCCTCGGGATGGGTCTGCACCGCGGGCGCCACGAACTCCGGGTTTAGGATCAGAAATCCGACGAAAATAGATCCGAGACCCAGATAGAGGATCAACGAATTGAGAAAGTCACGAGGCTGAAGCAACAACCACACCGGGAGCACGGAAGCCAGGAAGGCATAGACGAGGAGAATGCTGTTCCATCCGTCGACGGATAGATCTGGCTTGGGCAATCGAAGTCCTAGGTAAACGGCGACTAGCGTAAGAGCGAACCCCACAGCGGCGAGGGGACCCAGCGGTACTCCTTTCTTGTAGAAGAGGATTCCGATGGCCACCGCGAGTGTCATGAGCGCGAAACTAGGAAAGACCGCCTCCGGATAGAAAGCGGAGGTAAACAGTTGCGCCACGACCTGAACAAAGACGCCCATAGCGAGAGCGATGAGAAAGAAGATGATGGCGTGAAAGAGACTCTTGGCGCGAGGCCCGATGATGGACTCCGCCACCTTGCCGATAGATTTCCCCTTGGCTCTCATGCTGACGACGAGGGCACTGAAGTCGTGGACCGCTCCGATGAACAGCGTCCCGAAGACCACCCAAATCATGGCCGGCACCCAGCCCCAGATGACCGCGATCGCGGGCCCCAGCATCGGGGATAGGCCGGCGATCGAAGCAAAGTGGTGACCGAACAAGACGAACTTTCGACTAGGGACGTAATCGAACCCGTCCTGGAGCTCGTGCGCGGGCGTAACCGCCTCCGGATCCAGCTCGAAGACCTTCTTGGCTAGATGCCGGGCGTACAAACGGTATCCAAGCAGGTAAGCAGCAAAGCACGCGAGAGTTGCTGCAGCGGCACTCATAATTCTCCCCCTTTGGAGTCGTTACCTACAGACGGTAGCGGATTATAGGAGAACGCGTTGCGCGGGGCCACCCCATCAGATAGGCTTTTCAAACACATGAGACCCCTTCCAGGATTCCGGGACTTTTATCCCGATGAGCTCGCACATAGAAACTATATCTTCGATACCTGGCGAAGGGTGGCGCGGAACTACGGCTTTTCCGAATACGACGGGCCTCCGCTAGAGGAATTGGACCTGTATAAGAGGAAGTCCGGTGACGAGATCGTGGGGCAGCTCTACCACTTCGTCGACAAGGGCGGGCGGGACGTCGCGCTCCGACCTGAAATGACTCCGACCCTCGGTCGCATGATGACCGCACGTGCTACTCAACTACCGAAACCCATCAAATGGTTCTCCATCCCCCAACTTTTTCGCTACGAGCGAAAACAAAGGGGCAGACTACGCGAGCACTTTCAGCTGAACATGGACATCATCGGCGCCCCCGAGGTCGAAGCGGACGCCGAGCTCCTGGCGGCGGCACTGGATATCCAACGCGCGCTCGGCCTTACCGAAAAGGACGTTGTGGCCCGCGTCAACGATCGCCGAATTGTGGCCGGGGCCTTGACGCTCCTCGAAGTGACGGAAGAACAAATACCTGCGGTGTACAACGCCATCGACAAGTTTCGCAAGGTTCCCGACCTGACGTTCCGGGAGCTGCTCGGCGAGGCTGGCGTTCCCCCCAAAAGCATCGAGAGCTTAGCGGGGCTTTGCTCCGGGGACGCCCCACTCTTCGAGTGGTTCGCTCCGCAAGTCGATCGAGTCGGCCTAGAAGAGACTGCCGGGGCGCTCGCCGCGCTCGAACGCTATATGGATTTGCTGGAAAAGCAAGGGCTCGGTGATCTCGTGGAAGTCGATTTCTCTGTCGTGCGTGGCCTCGCCTACTACACGGGTATCGTTTTCGAGCTTTATGACCGGCAGGGGGAACTACGGGCGATTTGCGGCGGGGGTCGTTACGACAACCTGATTGCGGCCTTGGGTGGGCCAGATATCCCTGCCTTGGGCTTCGGGATGGGGGATGTCGTACAGACGGAACTTCTCAAAGATCGCGGACTCCTGCCTGAGGCTCCCTCGCGCATCACGGTGGCGGTGATTCCGGTGGGTGAGACGCTCACCGATGCGGCCCGCTCGGTGACCCGAAAGCTGCGGGAAGCGGGGATCTCCGCCGAAACTCCCTTTTCGCCGAACGGCGTGGCTAAGGATCTCAAGGCGGCCAATCGCTCTCACGCTCGCTTCGCCGTCGTCGTCGGACCCGAAGAGTGGTCGGCAGGGGAAGCGAAGTTGAAGGATCTTCGTTCGGGAGAGGAAGAGCGTCTCTCCATAGAGGGCATCATAGAGATTATTGGCCGGAGCTGAGAGCATCGCACCCGTCTTGCCGACTCGTCTCGTCGTAGCTTTAACGAAGGCGGACTCTCTCTACCTGTACGTGCTCACCTTCCTCGGTCACTCTGAATCGGGCGCTGATCGGAAAAAGGTTGGGAATGCGAAAAGCCGGTAACGGCCGAGAGGGGTCGCGCACGTACTCCTCGCCATCTGGAATCAGCGCTCCCACGAAAAGGAGCTCCCTCCACTTGCGGCGCGGGATCTTGAACGAATCCGTCCCTCCTTCGATGTCCAGGAACGGCTTGTCGGGACCGGTACGTCGTGCCATCAGAGCTATAGTGTACCAATGGCTGTCGTCCGGATCGTCCTCGTTCGTCCCGAGCATTCGGCCAACATTGGTGCCGCCGCCCGGGCCATCGCCAATATGGGACTAGGGGGGTTGGATCTCGTCTCCCCACGCGATTGGCGCACCGTCGAAGCTTGGCGCATGGCCTGGCGGGCAGAGGATACGCTAGAACAGGCCCGCGTCTTCGATTCGCTCGACGGAGCTCTCGCCGGGTCCGTTTACACCGCCGGCCTGACCGGGAGATCCGGCGGCCGCGTGGAACCGATTCCGGTACGGGCCATGGCCGAGCAAATCGCCTCACTCCCCGACGAAGAGCAAGTGTCGCTGGTCTTCGGACCAGAATCGAAGGGCCTGGCCGAGCAATACCTGCTTCGTTGCCAAAGACGCGTGCGCATCCCCTCTCACCCCGATCAACCCTCTCTAAACCTGGCGCAAGCGGTAATGGTCACGGCCTACGAGGTCTTCGTGAGCGGCCCCGTATCGGGAGCCTCGGCATCCCATCATCCCGAGCGTGCGGAGCAAGGCGACGTGGAACACGCTTTTGGATTCTTGCGGGACGCCATGCTCGAAATCGGATTCCTCCCAGTGGAAAACCCGGAGGTTCGCTTCGTCGAGTGGCGTGAGCTTTTCGGCCGAGCTGGGGTTAGCGAACGCGAAGTGAAGCTCATCCTTGCGCTGGCACGCCGCATCCGCGGAGCACGCCGAGCCGCTAACAACTCTTGAGCTGTTGTTGGTGCTAAACGCACAGCAGAGTCGTCGTGTGGGTAACGCCCTTCAGCCCCCCGATGGTACCGGCAACCACGCCCGAAATATCTCCGAGCTCCCCGACCTCGAGGTAGACGACGATGTCAAAAGGGCCGGTAACGGGATCGACTCCTTTTACACCAGCCATCTTTTCGAGCTCCCGCATGATGGCCGCCACCCGCCCGGGAAGCGTCTGAACTAGGACGAAGGCACGCACGGGCTTCGAGGAATGTTCGGAGCGGGCCTTCGAGGATGGCCGTCTCTGCGAACCGCTCATAGTCTACCTCCTGGGGGTGGGCCTTGACTTTGACCCGAGCACCGTATCTGATAATATAGAGCTTGCGACGTCAAACCAAACTCGCTTCCGGCCCAGCTGCCAACCGAGCCGGAATTGCCAACCGCTACTGCGGAGGCCAAAAGTTCCATTAGTTCCATTGACCCCTAATGTCAGAAATTCTCCACGTGTACGTACGGTACAAGTATGAACGGTCAGCAAGCGGCTGAATCCAGCACCGCCGGTTTACTCGAACTGGGCCCCCAGGGCGGCGGTCATTTGAGGGTGGCCCAGCATAATTTCCTGCCTCGGCCCGAGGACGTGCAGGTCTCCTCCCGTCTCATCCAGCAGTACGAGCTGAGGGAGGGCCAATTCTTGACCGGACCGACGGCACGACCGACGGCACGACCGACGGCCCGCGGAAAGTCGCCTCGTCGAGGCAACCGTCGGGGTGGCGGTGGCGGCGGTGGCGGCGGAGGCGGCGGAGGTGCCTCGTCGATGGAGCTCACGGCCGTCGAGACCATCAACGGACTCGCACTGGACGCGCTGCCACCGATTCGTAATTACCCCGATCTCGTGAGCGAGCACCCCTCTCAGGCCTTGAAGCTCTCTGACGGGGGTAAAGACGAACCTCTCTCGCTTCGGGTGATCGACTTGATGACGCCGATCGGCAGAGGGCAGCGCGGGCTCATCGTGGCCGCCCCCAAGACCGGTAAGACTATCTTGCTCGAACAGATCGGCAGCGCGATCGCGGAACGCCATCCGGATGTACACCTCATCGTCCTGCTTATCGACGAAAGACCGGAAGAAGTTACGCACATGCGGCGAACCGTCAACGGAGAAGTCATCGCTTCATCCGCCGACAGTAACGCCGCTTCTCATATTCGGGTTGCCAAGCTCGTCCTGGAACGAGCTCGACGCCTGGTCGAGATGGACCGGGATGTGGTCATTCTGCTCGACTCGATTACCCGGCTGGGTCGTGCCGCCAACCGTCAACAGCGGGGCCGGGGGAAAACGATGTCCGGCGGAATCGACTCCCGGGCGCTTGAGTTCCCTCGACAGTTCTTCGGAGCAGCGCGTAATATTGAAAACGGCGGCAGCCTCACCATCTTGGGAACTGCCTTGGTCGATACCGGCAGCCAAATGGACGAGGTGATTTTTCAGGAGTTCAAGGGCACCGGCAATATGGAGCTGGTCCTCGATCGTCGGCTGGCCGAATCACGCGTCTTTCCTGCGATCGACATCTCGCGCTCCGGTACGCGCCGCGAGGAAATACTGCTCAGTGAAGAGGAGCTTCCGAAAGTCCACTTGCTGCGGCGGGCGCTAGCGGGTTTGAAACCGCCGGAGGCGATGAATCTACTCCTCACCCGCATGAAAAAGACGCCTTCCAACAAGGCGCTGCTCGACGGGATCAAAGTAGGCTAGTAAGACTGAAGCCGCAAGATCGCCTCGGGCGCGATCCCTTCATCGTCGTGCTTCGCGTACAGGTAGAGGTCTTCTACTTGTCCCAGGATGTCTCGAATCTGCTGATGCACCAGCTTGATTTCCTCGTCCGTGTACGGCGGTACTTTCCGCAACCGTACATAGCCGTGTGAGGCGGTTGGCTTAAAGTTCACCTCTTCGCCGATCTCAGCGTCGGCCACGCACAGTGCCACACCGGCGTCGCGCAGCAGATCCTCCACCGCCGGCTCGTTCCAGGATTCGTGCCGGAACTCGATGGCGTATTTGTACCCGGAAGGAAGCTCCTTCAAGAAACTCTCCAAGCGATCGATCTCCGCCTTGAAGTAAGGCGGGAGCTGAAACAGGATGACGCCCAGCCGGGGCCCGAGCGGCGAGGCCGCTTTGAGGAAGTCCTCCACCGAGTCCCCTACGCTCTTGAGACGCGCCCCGTGCGTTACACTCTGATGCATCTTCAGCGAGAAAATAAACGACTCGGGAGTTTTCTCTGCCCAAGAGGTGAGAAGTTGGGTGGTGGGAAATCGCCGGAAGGTATGATTGATCTCGACGCTATTCAACCGCGAAGCGTAAAAGGCCAGGTATTCCTTGGCTGGCGTTTTGGGAGGATAGAACTTCCCAACCCACTCGCGAAAACTATACCCGGATGTGCCGGCATAGAGCATGCTTCCCACAATTTACTTCAGCCATCGCCCTTTTGTCAGCTATCACGACGCGTGCACAGAGCGAGAAAGTAACGTGGCTCCCCGGGAACGTCCGACAGCCGGGTCGGTGTGGGTCCATCGGCTTCGTCGTAGAGTCGGTCTGCCCACCCGCCCTTCAGCACCTTGGCCGAGCCACGAGTGATGGCGTAGACGGGTAGCCACAGCCAGAGACGGGAAACAAACCGCTGCCCCCATAGCTCCTTGATCTCGAACCGCTCGGCCAGTTCTTGCTCGAGCTCGGCGAGTCGAAATTCGTGCGCGTGGTGGGGGTTCGCCGGTCGACCGGTGAGCGGCCACCAAGGGGAGGCCACTTTGCGATTGGGTGTCGAGACGATGAACGTCCCCCGGTCGTCGAGCACGCGTGCTACTTCTCGAAGAAGAGCGCGCGGCTCCGCCACGTGCTCGAGGGTCTCGAAACAAACGACACTCCCGAAGGCTCCACTTTCGAAGGGAAGTGATTCGGCACGGGATCTGACGTAGTTGACCCTGGAGTGAGGATATCGTGTACGGGCAATCGATAGCGCGTCGCGAGATAGATCGACCCCAACGATCGAGCGGTCGCCCGTCTCCGCCAGAATGGTCGCGCCATATCCGGTCCCGCAGGCAACATCCAACACCGGGTTACCCAACGATCGGCTCGACGCCGCGCGGTAGCGAGCCAAGTGCTCCGCCACGATGTGCTGCGGAGCCTCTCCTGGGAGAACACGCTCACAAGGCATTATGCTATCAATGCGCGCGAACGTAGCCATGAGCCCATGCGGAGTCGCCAGTCGACGGAGCATGAGGCGTGGTAGGTAGATCGTGTCGGCCGCCAAAAGAGGTCGGTGCCACTAATCGACTTCGCCAGGCGGACACTCAGTTCCTGCTTGCCGTCAAATTGCGTGGTTGCTTTGACCGGAGCGAGCCAGACGGCGGTGGGGCCCCGCGCCACTCATGAAGGAGTGAGCGCGCATTGATACATGGGATGCCTAAACCTCCCGGACCCAACGAAACCCGAAGTCGGAATAGTGAAGCAATGGCGGTAGGCTGCTTCGGGCGGCGCACCGCGTCACGACAATTTGGTGTCGCCAGGAACCGCCTCTCGCCGACCGGCGAAGCGTGTTGCGTGCTGCGCACGGGTTTTCTTCCGGGGAGTCCAAGTAATAAGTTGAACGGTAGCCGTCGAGGCACCACTCGTGTACGTTGTCCGCCATGTTGAAAAGTCCATAACCGTTCGGCGGCGTGGTCGCCACGTCGTCGGGGCCCTCGAGCGGACCGCTAAGACGAGAATGTCCGCCGCCCGCGGGATCGTTCCCCCACGGGAACCGAGCGCCATCGAGACCTCCGCGCGCCGCCTTTTCCCTTTCGGCTTCGGTGGGGAGTCGTATGTCGAGACCGGTTTTTTGCGAGAGCCACCGGCAATAGGCGACTGCTCCCAGCCAATTCACACCGACGACCGGTTGCCGGGCTCGTGAGAAGGCAGGGTCGTGCCACCACGGTGGCGGATCGATGCCGGTTGCGTCCAAGTAGAGCCCGTACTCCGCTCGAGTCACTGGGATGGGCGCGATTTCGAAGGCGGAGATGAAAACGCGGTGGCACGGCTCTTCGTCTCCTCGCAACCCTTGTGACCCCATCATGAAGGCTCCCTCGGGAACGAGGATTGCTTGCGCTACGGATTCGATGCGAGCCACGGAAACAAGTTTAGAAGATCCGGGATCCTCTGGTCGAGCCCCAAAAGCCGGTGGAGGTTCGCAACAACAGACACCGGGGTTCTCGAAGGAGGCAATTTTCACCTCCTTTTGATGGCTTGTATGTCTTGATGCCGGCGGGCTTCTGTCTTTTAGCTCTTGAAGAGATTATGGAACGCGGCTCGCGCGTCCTGAGTCGTGTCGGCACGCTTCCCGGTTGCATCCAGCACCTGTGCGGGTTTGTAAAGCGTGCAATCGTTGGCGGCCCCCTTGTCGGCGATACGCGCCTCGATCGGTTCCCGGCACTCAAACCGTGCCCCGGGATCGAAGTTTTTGCAATGGCGACAAGAACGGAGCGGCGTTTGACACTTCGTGCAAACCGTCTCTTTGTTAACGCTCAGTAACTCAGCAGGAACCTGATTACCGCAGCGGCTACACCGAACGACCAGCGTAACGTTTCGGTCGACGGCGTGACGAAGCGAGCGCACCTGCTCCCGATTGCCCAAGTCGACTTGGGGTTCTCGGGGACGGGACTCCTTGCGCTCCCCTTCGTAGTCGTCGTCCCGGTAACCTCTCTGACGGTACTTCATCTAGCTCTCCTTAACCCCTCTCGAGACAAAGTTCTCGGATCCACACAATAGGGGATAGCTCTCCGCCCACTCCGGGGTACCTTCCATAGGCAGGGAAATGCAGGTTCCAAGAATAGGCAAACGCAGGAGCGTGGCCACCTTTTCCTGGGACAATAGAAGCATATCACGTTCCATAGAGGGGATCCAAATGTTCCCGGTCTAGAACGAGCGTCGGTCCCGGCTTAGCCGGAGGCGGCAAGCGCCTGCTCGATGTCTGCAGTCAAGTCGGCGGTGTCCTCGATGCCAAGGGCAAGCCGCACCAGACTGTCCCCAATCCCCGAGTGTTGGCGCTCCTGCGGGGAAAGCATCGCGTGGGACGTTAGGCATGGAATCGAAACCAGCGATTCCACGCCTCCCAAGCTGGGGGCAATGCGAAAAAGCTCCAAGGCATTAACGAAACGTTTCGCGGTGTCGAGGTTGCCGTCGAGTTCGAAGCTGACGACCCCCCCACCTCCGCGCATCTGTCGCCGCGCCAGCTCGTATTGAGGATGGCTCTCGAGCATCGGGTAGAAGACGCGTCTCACGCGGGCATGACCTTCGAAGGCCTGTGCCACAGCCAGAGCCGAACGGTTGTGTTGCTCCATGCGCACCCCAAGGGTCTTAATACCCCTCAGCAAGAGATAAGCAGCATGAGGATCCATGATCCCTCCCAGAACCTTCAGGCACGACTTCACCTTCTTGATCACGTCATGGGAAGCGGCAAGTCCGCCCCCCAAGAGGTCGGAGTGGCCGCCAAAATACTTAGTCGTGGAATGAAGGACTCCATCGATCCCGACGTCACAGGGCCGCGTATTGAACGGAGTGGCGAATGTACTATCGACGAGGGTCTTCACACCTCGCGAGCGGGCGATCTCGGCGACGCCGGCAAGATCCAGCACTCTCAGAGATGGATTCGTCGGTGACTCCAAGTACATGAGGCGCGTGTTATCGCGAAGGGCGCTTCGAAAACCGGCCGTATCGGTGCAATCCACCCAGCTAACGTCAACTCCTAACCGAGGTAGAAACTCCCGCGCAAACCGAAACGTACCGCCATAGACTTCCCGCTGGAAGATGGCGTGATCACCCTTGCCAAGGAAAGACAGCAATGTCGTGGTGATGGCGCTCATGCCGGAGCCGAAAACCAACCCCGCCTCCGCGCCCTCCAGCCGGGCGAGCGTTCGCTCCACTACGGAAAGAGTAGGGTTCCCGTAGCGCGTATAGAACATGTCGCCATCAACTTCGTTGGTTATTTGCTCGTCCACGTCGGCGGCCTCGAACGTCGCCGAAAGGTAGATCGGCGACGTTACGGGTCGATTTGCTCTTTTCCCGTCGACTTCCGAGTGGATGGCACGGGTGGATAAGTGAAGCTCGCCTTTTTTCATTTCTTTCTCCGTTTGGATGCGCTTCCGTCGCTCGCCCGGCTCGCCGACCTTCTCGGCTGGCAACGAGCGCAGTAATAAGTGGATCGGCCGGCCTGCACAATTTTCTTCACCGGGGCACCACAACGGGAGCAAGGTTCGCCGGCGTGGCCATAGATAAGGAAGTGATTCTCGGAATCCGCCTCGTGCAGATATTTCATTTCGTTGGATCTCTCACGCCGCACCGCCTGTTTGAGCGTTGTCCTGATGGAGTGGTGCAATCTGGAGCGCTCTTCGCCAGAGAGATGTCCCGCCATCCCCACCGGGTGGATACCCGCGTGAAAGAGGGCCTCTGCAGCTTGAATGTTCCCCAAGCCCGCAATCCGATGCTGATCCATCAGGAAGGTCTTGATCGGCAATCGTGCGGTGTCGAGAAGCTCGGAGAACCGCTTGACCGTAAACCCCCGGTCGAGTGCGTCGATTCCGAGTCGAGCGAGGGTCTCACGCGCGGGCCGGTCCTCGATCTGAAATCGCCCGAAACGACGATAATCACTGAAAACCACACGGCGGCCCGAACCGACCTCGAGCACCACACAAGTCGCAGGTGGGTCCGGCTCCCGCCGAGCGCGGACAACGAACTTCCCGCTCATGCCCAAGTGAGCGACCGCCCCGCCCCGGTCCCCCAGATCCCAGATCAGATACTTTCCCCGACGATGGATGCCTCGGAGACGCGCGCCCGAGAACACGCGCTCGACCCGCCGGACACTTTGACCTCGTAGCACGCGTCGATCCCTGACGCGAGCCCTCGTGATGACCCGGTTCCCGAGCCATCGCTCCAAGTTCTCTTTCGTGATCTCGACTTCGGGAAGCTCAGGCATGCTCTCGTCTCAACCGCCGGGCCAACTGTCGCCAGTGGCGCAACATCTCCGGATACGTATAGTGGGCGTTTCGGCCGCTTGGGTTCGGAAGCACGAAGATCGCCGCACCCTCGATGAGTTCCTTTTGCAAACCGCAGCGAACCGGACCGCGTAGGCAGTGGAACTCGCGATAGACCGTCACCCCTACGAACCCCACCGAGGTGGGTCGGAAGCGGACCAATTTCCTCGCCAACTTGCGGCGTCCTTCTGAGAAATCATCCTTGCTCAGGTCACCGCTTCCGTGCGTCGGACGGTCGACGATGTTCGTCAACCCCACACCGCAATCGAGCAGAAGCGCATCCTCTTCATAGGAAAGTCGCCGGGGCGTGATCCCCGAATCATGCAACAGATTCCAGAAGCGATTCCCCGGCCCCGCAAAATGATGGCCGAGCTTCGCGGAGCGAACCCCGGGGTTGATTCCCACCAAAACCACTTTGAGGCCTGGGCGGAGATAGTCGGGAAGCCCCTCGCACACCATGAAGAATCCCATTATATTCCCTGCAGAGAGAGACAGACCGGCGCTCCGGTCTACCACTGCATAGGAGGCGACACGATGGCGAACAAGTGGCTGTTCAAGGAAGAGCCCACCCACTACAACTTCTCCGAGTTCCGCAAGGACGGAAAGACGGTCTGGGAGGGCGTCAAGAACCCCGTTGCCCAGAAGTACTTGAGGCAGGTCAAGAAGGGGGATCGGATCTTCTACTATCACACTGGCAAGGAAAAGGCGGTGGTAGGAATAGCGCGAGCCACCTCCAACGCTTACCTGGACCCTAAGAAAAATGACGGCAAGACCGTGGTGGTCGACATGGCGCCGGTCAAGGCGCTCCCCGAGCCGGTCACTCTAGCGTCCGTCAAAGCCCTGGCCAAATTCAAGGGTTTCGCGCTGGTCAGGCTGCCTCGTCTATCGGTGATGCCCGTAACCGAGGGGCAGTGGAAGGCCATCGAGTCGATGGCCAAGAAATAATCCATTCTTCACGGAACTTTCTGTGCACCGCATCCGTATACCTATTTAAAAGAGGAGGTATAAAATGCGTTGCCCCAGATGTCGTTCTCGTGTGAGGGGCGGCGGCTACACAGCCGTCGGAAAAACCTATTGCTGCAGAAATTGCGCGCGAAAGGCCTCGTGCCTGTGCCGCAACAAAGAACACGCGAAAACTGCCTAAGCGGTCACTTTTCAGAAGGTACGATTCGGGCCACCCGGGAAAGCGGGTGGCCTTTCGCATTTATCTCGAGCGTATTGAACCAACCGAACGGAATTCTGGAAACGCTCAGCCCGTCTCCGCTGAGCGCCTCGCCCAACGACTGCATCGCGCGGACCGCGATTTTCGGACTGGACAGTTCCCCGAACAAGTGCGCGAAGGGGTTTAGGACAATCCGTCCGACCTTGAGCTGGGAAGCGAGCTTGGCTATTTCGTGACGAGCCGCCTGAACCGCACCCTCCAAATCTTCCTCGTCTCGCTTTTCGACACTTGCCAGAACAAGAATCGCCTCGTCCGTTTCGACGACTCTGCTTTCGGGCTCCTCGAACACCGGTGAGCGCCCCCGTTCGGTCATCTCAGAACGAAACGAGTTAACATGAATCAGCAGAAGTCGCATTGCCAAGCAGCATAGGAGCGCCCGTGGCAGGATGTCAAGATGTCGTTTTCCTGTTTAGAATAGGGGCCCCTGACTAAGTTGCATATAGCAACGCGGTTGATTGGGTGCCCCTCAGAAGGCTCGCGCCAAGAGTCCACAGGAGCCCGATAAGAGATGGACCAAGCTAGGAGGAGCTCATAATGCGCTCAGCGGTTGTTTTCGTGTTGTTATTGGCTGTGATCTTGGGTGCGCTCTACTTCCTCTTCTTTCAACCGCAACAAAAGGCGCTCGAAGGTGCGGAACTCGATGCCAGCTTGAGCGCTCAGGAGGCGGCCAAGCTACGGGCTCGGGTCAACGACTTGGAAAGCATGTTGGGTGACCTGCGACAAACTAGTGCGGAGCTCGAGGCCGCAGTGGAAGAAAGGGAACGAAAACTCGCCGCCATGGTCGCTACCCAAGACGAGCTACTCGGCGAGCTGGAACAAGAGATCTCCGACGGTCATGTTCAGATCCAGCGCCTGCAGGGCATGCTCCGCGTAGATATGGTAGATGAGATATTGTTCGACTCGGGTGAAGCGACGGTCAAGCCGGCGGGCCAGGAAATTCTATCTCGCATTGGGACCGTCTTGAAGAAGGCAGACGACCGCCAAGTCGTCGTGCACGGCCACACCGACAACGTCCAAATCGTCGGGCGACTGGCGGAGCGTTTTCCGAGCAACTGGGAATTATCCGCGGCTCGCGCGGTCAACGTGACGCGATTTCTCCAGGATGAGGTTGGGATGGATCCATTGCGATTGGGTGCTGCCGGCTTTTCCGAGTACCGTCCTCGCGCCGACAATGACACCGAAGAGGGGCGTCAGATGAATCGCCGCATCGAGATTGTCCTCTCCCCCATTCCCGACGAGCCGAAGGACCTGGACAAGGGCGGCGAGCTGGACAGGTCGGACAAGCAAAACTAACTCACGACTGGGAGACGAGCGCAAGCTCAGAAAGCGTCTGGCGCACCTTGTCCACCTCTTCCTCGGTCAGAGGTAGAATCGGCGGCCGCGGGTACCCACCGGGTAGGTTCCTCAGGTTCAAGGCGGTCTTGAAAATCGCTTGTGGCGAGCCGAACTTCATGGAGTAATCGGGATTGATCCAGTCCTCGAAGAGTTTTCGATCTCGCGCCCCCGACCGACGCGCCTTCTCGAGATCGCCTGCCCACACATGGTTGAAAAAATTGGGGTGGTCGGCGCCGAGTACGGCACCGGCACCGATCGTCCCGTCGCCCCCATGTCGCTCGACGAGCGTGATGCCGAGCTCCGACATCGGAATGCCGAAGTAACGGGCACGATCTTTCAAGGCAAAGAATCCGTCCAGAAATCGTCCGATCTCTCCCGTCGAGTTCTTGATGGCGACGACAGTATCGAGCTCGGTCAATTGCTCGAGCGTCTTGGTATCCATATCGACGTTGGTCCCCCGCGGCCAGTTGTAGACGCAAATAGGTATCGCGACGGCTTCCGAAACGGTACGGTAGAACTGCACGATCTCCCGGTTACTGGGGACCACATAGGGAGGTGGCGTTAGAAGAATTCCGTCGAGTCCAACTTCTTTGGCGGCCTGGGCATATTCAATCGCCTCTCGAGGTGTGTACGCGTTGCAACCACCCAAGATCGGAATTCGACCGCGAATCTGCCCCGCCGCCAAACGAAAGAGCTCCTTCCGCTCCTCCGGCGACAGGCTGAACCACTCACCGGTGGTCCCGGCGACGGCCACCCCGTGCATACCCTCCGATACCATCCATTCCAAGAGCTCCTGCCATGCGGCGCGATCCAGCTCGCCATCCGCGGTAAAGGGTGTGGTGACCGCTGGCAGGTAACCTTTCCATTCAACGGAATTCCGATCCAACCTGGTGCCTCCGAAATCGTGTTATAAACGCCGGGACGATGGGCAACCTACGCGGGGAGTCTAACCCAACTCGCTTATGAAGACACCACAAGCCTCGAGCGCTGAAGCCCTACCGCCCCTGCACTTCTACGGCGGTCTTCCTGGCACTCTTGCGCCGTTCTTTCTTTACTTGGTGGGTGTCGCGTGGCTCGCCTTTTCGGGAGCGCCCGACGAGCGCGGGTTCTGGCCCATCATCCTCGCCGCCATTACACTCGGTCTCCTTCTCGCCACCGACCGTACGACGTATTGCGAGGTCTTGATCAAGGGGATGAGCCAGCCCATCACCTCGATCATGATCATGGCTTGGTTGTTGGCGGGAGTGCTGGGCTCCTTAATGAACGCCTCTGGGTTCGTCGAAGCCCTGGTCTGGTTGGCACGCCAAGTCGGTCTGTCGGGGGGCGGGTTTGTCGGCGCGGCTTTCATCATCAGTGCCATTGTTTCGACATCAACGGGGACCAGCTTCGGAACGATTTTTCTTTGTGGCCCTCTGCTCTATCCCGCCGGGGGTGCGCTGGGCGCAAACCCAGCAGTTCTCGTCGGGGCGATCATTGGGGGCGCGACCTTCGGCGACAACGTCTCCCCGATCTCCGATACCACCATCGCGTCTGCTCTAAGCCAACTCGCCGATATCGGGGGCGTGGTGAGGAGTCGACTCAAATACGCATTGCCGGCGGCTGGGGTCGCTTTGCTTCTATACATAGCCTTTGGCACCGCAGACGGTGCCTCCACTCCAAGCGAGGCCGGACTCTCGGAGGGAAATCCCGGCGGCTTCCCCATGTTGATCGTGCCGGTGTTGGTGATCACCCTCTTACTCAAGAAACGTCACCTCATTGAAGGGCTTCTGTTCGGAATATTGGGGGGCTCGCTCATCGGCCTCGCTTTCGGTCTTCTGAAGCCTTCCCAATTTCTGTACATCGACGCGGAGAATTTCATTGCCCGTGGAATCATTCTGGATGGCCTCGAGCGCGGACTCGGCATCTCGGTACTCACCCTTTTATTGATGGGCTTGGTGACTTCTCTTCAAGCAACAGGTGTCTTGAATCGCATCGTCGAGTTCGCGCAGAAACGAAGCAAGACACCGCGCGGGGCGGAATGGTGGATTTTCGGCGCCGTGTCGTCGGCGGTATTGCTGACGATGCATAGCGTGGTTGCCATTCTGACAGTGGGTGAGTTCTCCCGCAAGACAGGAGGGCGTTTCGGAATCTCTTCCTATCGCCGGGCCAACATTCTCGATGTCACCACTTCCTCTTTTCCCTTCATCCTCCCGTGGTTCATTCCCACCATTCTGGCGGCCGGTACGACGGTCTCCGGTGAGGGGTTTGGAATGCCGCGCGTCTCGCCCCTCGACACCGGCCTCAACAACTTCCATTCCTGGATGCTGCTGGTCATGATCGTGCTCGCCATTTGGAGTGGTTACGGCAGGACGTTCGTTCCCGACAAGGTCAACGGAAGCAGCGAAGAAACAAACTAGCTGCGCTCACCACCGGTCGTTTCATCCCAATAGCGGGCCAGGTCGGCGAGCGGTACTGGCTTGGTCGGCGGCCTGGCGGTAAACGAACCGATATCAGAAAAGTCATTTCCGCTTTGGGCCGCGATCAACGCCGCGACGCTGAGTGCGCAAAACCGACCCTGGCATGGCCCCATGCCGGCGCGCGTAAAGAGCTTGACGGCGTTGGCGGTACCGAGGTGCGGATTTTCGCGAAGCGCTTGCCTGACTTGCCCGCACGAAATCTCTTCACAGCGACAGAGGACCGTTTTGTCCGACATCAGTCCTGCCAGGGCATCGAATCGTGGGGCGGCGAACTCTTGGAGGGCTCGTGCAAAGCGCCGCTCCCGGCGGAGCTTCCTTCGAATCGGGGCCGCCAGTTGGCTAGCCCGCCCCGCACCGACCCTCCCGAGGTCTCTCAGGAGACCGATCGCGGCCAGGCGCCCTTCCGAGATAGCGACGTCGGCTCCCGCTACTCCGGTGATTTCACCTGCGAGATAAATGTACGGCTCAGTCGATCGCATCCACTCGTCGTGCTCTAGAACCCACCCCCCCTCACGCGGACTCCACCGCGGACGGCAGCCGGCTTGTCGACCGAGCTCGGTGGAGGCTACAAAGCCGTAATTCAGACCGATGGTGTCACACGGGATGGTCTCCTCGGTCCCGGGTATCACGTCCCAGGCATCGTCGACCGAAGCAACGACCGCACGCTCGACTTCGCCGTGCCCTTCCGCGCCGATGATGATCTTTCCGAACGAGACCGGAACTCCTGCTCGATCGAGGCGTCTCCACGCCGCCAGCGATTGCGCGAGTTTCTCCCAACTCGTCCAAACGTTCGGGAGCTGCTTTATCGCATCAAAGAACGACGGCCTCGACTGGGCGAAGAAGACGCCACCGATCTCCGCTCCCTCATTGAGCAGCTGGTCGGCGATCAAGATCTGAAGGGGGTGCGCTCCCACGAAGCAGAACCGATTGCCCGGCAAGAAGCGCTGGCTTTTGACGAAGGCTTGTATCCCACCTGCCGCCATCACCCCGGGCAATGTCCATTCAGGGAATGCCACTGGCAGATCGAAGGCCCCCGGAGCGAGCAGCACCCGCCTCGCACGGAGAAGGTCCACGCCTCGCTCCCCAGATAGGGCAACTGCCATTGCCGCCGCGGACTCGCCGGCGGCGGCGGGGGTCAGCGTCATCGCTCCTGGCGATCGAACTCCAGAGACGCCCTCGACTCCGAGGGGGAACAGTCCCCACACGGTGGTTTCGAGTCGATAACGGAGCTTCTTCTCGGAGGCGGCTCGCAAGATTTCCTTGCCAAGGGCCTGGGTCTTGCCGACGCCGCGGTCGTTAACGTCAAAGGTCTTCGGGGGCTGACGGTAGATCTGTCCCCCGGGTCTGGCCTGTTCGTCGAGCAACACCGCATCGACTCCGTGCTCGGCGAGGATCAACGCGGCGGCCAACCCCCCCGGTCCGGCCCCTACGATCGCAACGTCAGCGCGCTCCACGTACTCCTCCGGCCCCTCCGGTCACGACCTTCATTCCTGGCCGAACCACCATCATGCAAGATCGCAAAGCCGCCACACCGTCCACGGTCACGACGCAATCGAAACAGACTCCCATGTTGCAAAAGGGACCCCGCGGTGAGCCTCCTTCAGTGCGCCGGAGAGTGCGCCTACCGGAGGCGAGGATCGCGGTTGCCAAGGACTCGCCGGGATACGCCTCGACGTGTTCACCGTCGATCTCGATGACGATCGGCGGTGGTCGCTCCGTGTCTCTCTCGAGGCGCCGCATGACTACACAGGGTTCAAGTGATCGAGGCGATGGGGACTGTAAATATCCATGGGCAACGAAGACCGTCCCTTCAGAATCTGTTCGCTCAACAACCGTGCGTACGTAAGTCCAATGGTGAAGCCGGAGCCGCCGACGGCCACGAAGAGTCCGGGACGGCGACGGATCTCCCCCAAGACGGGGACCTGATCGGGGGTCACCCCGACGATCCCGGACCACGTGCGTAGGAGCCGCAGATCGCGTATGGCTGGTACTACCCGAGATGCCAGCGAGGCACTCCCCGACAAGGAACCAAACAAGAGCTCCGGAGAAGCGTCGATGTCCGCGTAATGCGCTCGACGACGAAGCCAGGCAGGCCATCCTCCACCGATGAGCACGTTCCCATCTCGCATCTGCTTCATTGAGAGACGGCGTCCCACGTGTTGTACGAGGTGAGAGACGGTTGGTGAGACGGCTTCAGTCGCCATCATACTAAGCGCGACTGGAATTACCGGAAGATTCACGTTCGCCAACGCGGCCACGCGGCCGGTCCACGCGCCGGCCATCACGAGAACGGTCTCCGTCTCGAGATCGAGACCGGACTCGGTTCGCACCTTCCACTTGCCGCCGCGGCGAGCAAGGCGGTTTACCGTTTGGTTGGTAATCACCTCGGCCCCCAGCCGCTTAGCCGCCCGGGCGAGTGCGGGTGCAATGAGCCGCGGGTTGGCGTGGCCCTCTTCGGAAAAATATCCGGCCGCCTGGATCGTTTTGGAAAGATAGGGTGCCATCTTTCGCGCCTCGTCTCCGGTGAGGAGCTCGGTTTCTAGATCCCACTTACTCTCGAGCGCTTTCTTCTTCTCCAACAATTCGACTTCTTCGCGAGTCTCGGCGACGATGAAACCGCCTTCTTGTATAATTTCGAGATCTTCATCGAGCTCAGACTCCAGCCTGCGCCACCTGTCGACAGCGTCGTGCACCAGCGGGATGGAAAGAGCAAACTGCTCCGCCAGCGCGTCGCCGTGCTCGACCATCCGGTGCTCGAGTTGGAAGTGAAGGCTGCCCGCATTCTGACCCGAAGCCTGGCGATTGAGCTGTTCTTTCTCTAGAAGAACCACCCGAGCGCCCCCTTGAGCCAGGTAGTAGGAAGCGGCGCAACCCAACAGGCCTCCGCCTATTACAACGACATCGGTGCGCGAGCTAACGGATTTTTGAAGATTCAAAGGAAGCTTAGTGTATCTCCGTCAACCACTTGATTGAAGTAGAATCTCCCCGATGCCCCGACGCCCGAAGCGCCTGACCGTAATGAGCGGATATTGCGCCGTGGCACCCGACCATCCGTTTCATGGGCCGTACCACGACCGGGAGTACGGCTTTCCCATTCGCAAGGACAATCTACTTCTCGAGCGCCTAGTGCTCGAAATCAATCAGGCCGGGCTATCTTGGTTGACCATCCTAAAGAAGAGAGACAACTTCCGGGTCGCTTTCGACGAATTCGAAGTCGACCGGGTGGCGGGATACCGAAACCGGGAGCGGTCTCGCCTCCTAAAAGACGCGGGCATTATTCGCAATCGCCTGAAAGTGAACGCGGTCATCGAAAACGCGCGGCGACTCGTCGCCATCCGTGAGAGCCACGGCGGCTTCGCCAAGTGGCTGGACGCGCATCACCCCCTCAGCAAGGCCGAGTGGGTGAAGTTGTTCAAGCAAACCTTCCTTTTTACTGGCGGCGAGATCACCGGAGAGTTCCTTCTGAGCACCGGCTACTTGAAGGGCGCTCACGTACCCGCTTGCCCGGTGTACAAACGGGTGGCTCGTTTGAAACCGCCGTGGATGCGCAAATAGTACGGGGTGTCCTGGGGCCGGGCCCTGCCTTATCCGATTAGTGCGCCTCTCGCCGACGCTCGGCTGACAGGGTCCGACCCTAGGTTCTAATTGGAGCCCTCAGCTCGCGCGCAGTCGCCTGCCGACGAAGCGCGGGAGCCTGGGGGTGGGGCCCCAGGCATTAATTAAACGTCACGCTGTGGGTGTGCGCTAGGTTGTTCGTGGACGTCGCGACCACCTGTTGACCGCTGCCGATCTGCGTGAGCTCGGCGCCGGTTAGATCCACGGTGTGGGTATGGTTGCCGTCCCCCCTGATGTCCAACGACACATCATTGCCAGCGTCTACTTGAGCATCAGTCACCGTCGCGATGTGGCCGTGGTTGGCCGAAACCCTTCCGTCGACACCGCCGGCATTCCCCCCTCCACCACCTCCGCCACCTCCGTTGCCACCATCACCCCCGTTGCTGGGAGTGGTGGGTGAGCTACTGTCCGAGCCGCACCCCGTAACGGTGATGACGACACTACTCAGAAGTGCCAGGACGGACTCTCGCGTGAACTGCCGTCGGCTCAGTAATTGGTCATCCATGCTTTTTGTCTCCTTTGGTGAACATTCCTTGTTCGGCGCTCAGATTCGCGTCAGCGTCAATCTCAAAAGTGCAAGGTGGATGCCAAAGGTAAGTGCCCAAAAGTGAAGGAGGTAGCGGGTCAGGGACCGGCCGTGCCTTACCATTTACGTAAGCAGATTACGTTTCTGGAAATAGGGAGAAGCCAACCGACACCGGGGCGATAGGTTTGTCGAGCGGCTCGGGGACAATGGGCCTGCGTCATCAAAAAGTGCGTTTTGTAGATGGACCCAATACAGAGGCTCGAGGAGCGCCGGGGTGCCATCCTGGAACAGATACGCTCCATAAGGAGAGATTCTTTCACCCGGGCTGCGCCGGATGATGGCGCGTGCGGGCCAGGAAGAGCACTGTCAGGGAAGGCCGTGACGACCTGAAGATATACGCGGGCATCGAGGTGAGCGCCAAGGACGTCCTCCGTCAGAGATATGCGGAAGGCGAGCTTAGCTGACCCGCAACCTCGACACGAGCACCGTGCCCGACTATGCGAACCATCCCCTGAAAGCTTTCCTGGAAAGGGGACTGCTGGCTAATCACCACCGATACCCCGGCGCTGAGCGGTATCGTCTGGCGCACGAGTTCAGGGTCGCAGCTCAGTCAATGGCTCGGGCTACAAAACAGGAGAGGAGGGACATCAAGAGGAGAGGGCGCGCCCCTCCTCTCCTTGGAATGGAGAACTCAGCCGCGGCGACTTACCGGGCAGCTATCTTTGCAAAACGAGATAGATCTGCCCTCTGATTTCCCCGGCAGGATGAATATCGCTGTGAACGTTGATGTACAGGAGCCCACGATTGAGAGCGTCCCGCTCCTCCTCGGTGAAAGGCCCGACGAAACCGAATTTCGGACTACCCAGCCGGTCGGAGCCCGGGTTGACGAGACCGAAGAGCACCCCTGCGGGCTTTCTTTTCACCGCGGGACCGTGAATGTGCGCTGCCGTTTCGGTTCCCTCCAGTCCTCGAAAGGTCAGCTCGTAGAAAAGCAAATTGGTCGTTTTGTTATACGTTGCGGAAAAGACACCGAGGGCATTGCTGCGGTTTCGGGGCAATGCCTGACCCGCGCTCAGGACGGCGATGTAATCATCAGCAAGAGCAGGTAGGGGGTAAGCGGCGAGTAGCGCCGCGACTATTATCGCAAAAGACACGTTCCTCTTCATGTTAATCCTCCTTGCACTTAGACTTAGTATTTGCGCGAGACTTTGAGAGTTGCTTCAAGCGAGGGGAGGAGCCTGATACCAATTCCGTCAAGTCGTTGGAACTCCCCAGCGTAAGGACTGGCCTGACCCCCTCCCCCATCCAAGGGCGACACCTTGCACAAGCGGAGCGTCACCCCGTAACGGTGATGACGACACCACTCAAAAGTGCCAAGACCGACTCGCGCGTGAACTGTCGTGGGCTCAGTAGTTGGCCATCCATGCCTTGGTCTCCATGGTGAACATTGCTTGTTTGGGCGCTGGCTCCGCGCCAGCGTCAATCTCAGAAGTGCAAGCTGGATGCCAAGGGTAAGTGCCTAAAAAGGCGAGGGTGGGCGGTAGGGGGGCGGGCGGCGCTTACGATTTACGTAAGCACGTTACGTTTCTGGAAACTGGAAAGGTGAGGAGTTTGCCGTCACTCCGCGCCGTGCCGATGTTTCCCAGTCCGCGACGCAGGGGCGAGACGCATGTCTTTGTTTTCGATCTCGGCCGGCATCAAGAGCAGGTCGGCGACCTTGGTGATGGCCTCGAAGACCTGCACGATGGTCAAGACCTCGAGGATGCCTTCTTCGCCTGCTCCCAGGCGCAGCAGCTCGCGCCGATAAAAATTGATGCCGTAGGGCGAACGGGTCACGACCGATGCCGCGAATCCGATCATGGTTTTATAGGGCCTCGAGAGAACGCGATCGGGCAGCGTCCCACGGACATAGTCCCAGGTCGCCTTCAGGTGGGTACCGCGACCGACGAGATAGCGGAATGCGTTGGGAAGTTCTCCTCCGTAGAAATCGGTTATCTGGGTGAGAAGTTTTTGCCGAGCAGCAGGAACCTTCTCCAAGCTGGGTGGCGGATAAAGCGGCGCAACGAGTGTCGGTCGTTCTTCATCACCATCCAGGGGAACCCCGATCGCGTCGGCGAAGGCGTTCACGTATTGTGCTGCCGCCATGGCGAAACCTGCTTCCAGCCAAGCTTCGTCGTTATCCATGCCCGCCCGCCGGGCGGACCACTGATGGATCGATGTTCAGTAGTCGCAGGCGTTCATCGCCGACACGCAAGTGGCGATCATTTCCTTGCTAGCGGCATCCAGTTTGCCGGGAGCCCATGCCACCTTGGAAGCATTCGACTCACCGCGCCAGACTTCCGGAATCGTCGAGATCACACGGCCCATGGTGCTATCGAAGTCGATGCCGAACCGATCGCGGACCAGACGCAGGAAATCCTGGATTTCGGGGCTCTGAGATGCGATATCAGGAAGTTCGATGCTGGCACTATTCGCGTCTGGTCTGCGCATATAACGTTCTCCTTCCGCGTTCCATGATGGGCGTCCGGCGGGCGGTAAGTCGCTATCGAGCGCGCCAGGACGCCGGGCTCGCCACTTTCTTGTAAGCGTAAACCATCACATCTTGAAACCTGCCCGGTTGCATCGGCGTCCGGACATCTCCGCGCACCTGGTATCCGAACCCTCCACTTTCTAGGAAACCCAGAAAATCCGCCAAGCGGTCCTCCCCCGGATCGAGATGGTGATGATACTCGATGGCCATTTGGCGGATGAAGTTACTCTTTCCCGACTCGACGAGCTCACCTATGACTTGGGACTCAGCTCCTTCGATGTCGATCTTGAGGAGATCAACGGGCTTGTCAACGTATTCCGAGAGTCGCACCGAAGGAACCCTTAATGGCTGCGTCGAGTTTCTTTTGGGAACCACGCTCCCCGTTCCTGCGCCTGGCCCCTGTGGGTCGGAGTAGAACTCGACGACGCCTTCCGTGTTCGAGACTGCCTTGTTTACTAACGTGACGTCTTCAAAACCGTTCGCTTCGACGTTACGCTTCAGCAAGGAGAAGATCTCGGGGTCGGGCTCGAAGGCGAGGATTTTGCACCCAGGGTAGATTCGCTTGAAGAAGAGGATGGACATACCGAGATTCGCGCCACAGTCCACGATGAAGGGTTGGGCCGTAGTACTCGAAAAGAGATAGTCTCTCGTCAAGAATACTTCGATGAAGATGTACCGCAAAAGACGATAATCGAAGAACTCAATCTGGGCGCCCAGAATTCGCTTGCGGCGCGGCCGGCCATCGGCCGCAGGCTTGAGAACAGAGCGGAGCTCGAGACCCAAGTAACAGGCCAACGTCCTGAGCCGGCCATCCGCGGGGTCGTCGCGCAGGATTTTTGGACCTAGGCGCAGAATTCTTGATACCGCTCGTTGGGTATCATCGAGCCATTCAGGCATAGGAATTATGAAGAGTGCCACGAAGAGAATAGACCGGAGCGTAGGGCAAAGCCAAGCGAGCTCGGGGACGAACTACGCGGGCGCGATCAGCCGGTGCGTTTTTCGAATGAGGAGATCTCGGCTTCCTGATCCAGCAGAAGATCGAGCTCGTCCTTGCCCTGGAGCAAGCAGTGACGCGAGAAAGCATCGATGGGAAATCGGACCTCTTTGCCGCTAGGCAACTTCATGGACTGCGCCTCTAGATCTATGACGAGCTCCACACCGGGATCGTCCATCAGAGCCCGATGCGTATCCTCGTCCACGACGACCGGTAGGAGTCCGTTCTTGAGTGCATTGTTGCAGAAGATGTCGGCGAACCGCGTGCTCACGACAGCGCGGAAACCGAAATCGAAGAGCGCCCAGGGGGCGTGCTCACGGGACGAGCCGCATCCGAAGTTGTCTCCCGCAACTAGAATCTGAGCGCCTCTTGTATTGGCTTGGTTCAGGACGAAATCGGGCTTGGGATTTCCCTGTCCGTCATACCGCCAATCTGCAAAGAGTTTTTCGCCGAGTCCATCCTTGTTGGTGACGGTCAGGAATCGGGCTGGAATTATTTGGTCGGTATCGACGTTCGTCGCCGGCAGGACGACGGTGCGCGATTTGACGACCCGGATCGATTCCATGGTCAGCCCAGGATCTCTCGCGCGTCCGCAATTTGTCCGGTGACCGCGGTGGCGGCTGCGGTAAGCGGACTGGCCAAAAACGTTCGCGCTCCGGTTCCCTGACGCCCTTCGAAGTTCCGATTGCTGGTGCTCACCACGTATTGACCCGGCTCGACGCGGTCGCCGTTCATGGCGATGCACATCGAGCAGCCTGGCTCGCGCCACTCGGCTCCGGCATCTCGGAAGATCCGATCGAGACCTTCCGCTTCGGCCTGCTTTTTTACTTGTCGAGAGCCGGCGACGACCAGAGCACGCACACCCGACGCCACTTTCCGGCCTTGGAACACGCTCGCCGCAAGACGCAGATCGGAGATTCGAGCGTTGGTGCAGCTGCCGATAAAAACAACTTCCACCGGATGGCCGAGCAGCACTTGTCCCGGCTTGAGACCCATGTAGCGAAGGGCTTTATCCGTCGCAGGATCAGAACCCGGTTCGGGCAGCGGTGAGCGCAGCGGTAACGCCATCCCGGGATTGGTTCCGTACGTAATCATCGGCTGCAATTGCGCAACATCGATGCCAACTTCACGATCGAAGCGGGCGGCCTTGTCACTTGGTAGCTGTCGCCAGCGCGCCACCGCTTCGTCCCATGCGGCCTCCTTGGGAGCAAGCGGACGACCCGCGAGATATTCGAACGTCGTCTCGTCGGGCGCCATCATGCCCGCCCGCGCTCCACCTTCGATGGACATGTTGCAAACCGTCATCCGCTCTTCCATCGAAAGGGTGCGCACACAGGAGCCTCTATACTCGAAGACATGACCGGTGCCCCCATGGACCCCAATCTTGGCGATGATAGCCAGTATCAAGTCCTTGGCGGTCACTCCGACCGGGAGAGCTCCATCCAGATGGATCGCGAACGTCTTAGGCCTTCGCTGCAGCAGGCACTGACTCGCCAACACATGTCCCACTTCCGTGGTGCCAATGCCGAAAGCCAGAGCCCCAAATGCTCCGTGCGTGCTCGTGTGGCTATCCCCGCAAACGATCGTCATTCCCGGCTGAGTAAGCCCCTGCTCGGGTCCGATAACGTGCACGATGCCCTGTTGCTCATGGCCCAGCGGGAAGAGACGGACACCAAACTCCTCACAGTTGTGCTGGAGTTGTCGTACCTGAGCTTCCGTCTGTGGACTGGAAAAGACGACCCGGCCGTCCTTTTCGGGAGGAGTCGTCGGCGTCGAGTGATCCATCGTCGCCACGGTCCGCTCCGGGCGGCGAACAGGCAAGCTCCTTCGGCGCAGCGTCTCGAAAGCTTGAGGGGACGTGACCTCGTGAACTAAATGAAGATCGACGTAGAGAAGCGCAGGGATATCTTCGGTTTCCGAACGAACGAGGTGAGAGTCCCAGACCTTACCGAAGAGCGTACGGTTGGTGCCGCTCTCTTGTTCCTTCTCCAAGCTCTCCGTGTTAGCGGCTGGCGACATTGGCGAGCTCGATACTCCGGGCGCTCTCATTGGCTATGCGGTTTATCACCCTGAGAAAAGCGCGCGCGCTGGCCTCCATGATGTCTGGGCTGGCCGCACGACCCCGATGACGTTGCCCCCTATGCTCGACTTCCACCGTAACCTCGCCCTGCGTGTCGGCTCCTGACCCAACGCTGCGGATCTGGTAGTCCTTGAGCTGGGCCTCGACGCAAGTCACGCGCTCGATGGCTTTGAACACCGCGTCGACTGGGCCCGCTCCACAGGCCGCCTCACGGCGTTGCTCACCGGTCGAGTGCTGGAGAAAGACCGTGGCGGTGGAAACATCGGCGGTGCCGGTGCTCACGTGCAGATCCTTGATATCCCAGATGGCGGATACCTCCTCCATCCGGTTGTCGATGAGTGCCTCGATGTCGGCATCGTGGATATCCTTCTTTTTGTCGGCGACCTTCTTGAATTCTTTAAAGACGCTGTTGAGCTCCACTTCACTCAGGTGGTAGCCCATCTCTGCTAAGCGCTCCCGGAACGCGTGCCGACCGCTGTGCTTACCGAGCACCAGGTTGCTCTTGCTGAAGCCAACGTCTTCCGGCTTCATGATCTCGTAGGTCAGGCGATTCTGAAGGACGCCGTGCTGGTGGATACCGGCCTCATGAGCGAAAGCGTTTTCCCCGACAATCGCCTTGTTGCGCTGCACGTGGATGCCGGTAACCTGTGCCACCAGCCGGCTGGTCGGATAGAGCCCCTTGGTTTGGATTCCGGTGGCGACATTGAAGTAGTCCCGCCGTGTCCGAATGGCCATGACCAGCTCTTCGAGAGAGCAATTACCGGCGCGCTCACCGATTCCGTTGATGGTGCATTCGACTTGCCGGGCACCCTCGCTCACCGCCGCGAGACTGTTGGCAACGGCGAGGCCCAGGTCATTGTGACAATGGACGCTGATGATGGCGTCGTCGATGTTGCGTACATGCTGTTTGAGGTGCCGAATGAGACTGGCGAACTGCTCGGGCATCGCATAGCCCACCGTGTCCGGGATATTGACCGTACCCGCCCCGGCTTCGATAGCTTTCTCGACGACTTCCGACAAAAAATCCGGCTCGGTACGCGCCGCATCTTCGGGAGAGAACTCCACGTCTTCACAGTACTCACGAGCCCGCTGCACGCTCTCGACCGCCCGTCGGACGATCTCTTCCTTCGCCATCTGGAGCTTGAACTCCCGATGAATAGCACTCGTTGCCAGGAAAACATGGATGCGAGCCCGAGGTGCGTCGCGCAATGCGTCCCATGCGCGGTCGATGTCCTCGTTGTTGCAACGAGCGAGGCCGGCGATGGTCGGACCTTCCACCTCTCGAGCGATCGCTCGCACCGCTTCGAAGTCTCCAGGCGATGCAATCGGGAAACCACCCTCGATGATATCGACGCCGAGGTCGCGAAGCGCGCGCGCAACCTGGAGCTTTTCCTCCAAGTTCATGCTGGCGCCGGGAGACTGTTCGCCGTCCCTCAGGGTGGTGTCGAAAATGATGACTCGATTCGAAGCGTCTTTCTTCATCTCGTCGACTCTCTCGTTTGAAAGGAAGGGGAGGATCCGTTGGGAAGCATCCCACCACCTTAAGAAGTTAAAGTCCCGTTCTACCTAATCACCCTGCTGCCCCCAAGACCGTTCCATCCTTCGGACATCTTTCGTGCGCTTCCGCCCCCTCCAGAAGGGGTGTGAAGGCATCCAAACACGCGTCTGAAGAAACCGGCAAAGCGACTTATCCCCATTATTATCAATTAAATAAGAGCACCCTGCGGTATGATTGTTACCGGCCGACCGGCTGGTTACTGACCGCTCGGTAATGTACACCGGGACAGTGGAATTGTCAAGCCGGTCGGGGCCCTCAGGGGAGGAAGGCTCGCGGGCCGGGCTGCTGGTGCCCGAGGATCGGATGGGGTCGGTAGGGGGCCTCGAGACGAGAGATCTCGTCATCGGTGAGGTTGATGTCCACCGCGGCCGCTAGCTCCTCCAAGTGCGAAACGCGAGTCGCACCGACGATGGGGGCAGCGACACCTGGAACCGACAGGAGCCAGGCAAGCGCTACCTGAGCCGGCTTGAGCTCTCGCGCTTTGGCCACTCCTAGGAGAGCGTCGAGCACGTCGAAGTCTTCCTCTTTGAAGTACATCTCGTCAGCGTGCGAGTCAGACTCGCCTCGGCGAGTCGCCTTGCTCTCCCTCGTGCGGCTGCCGCTCAGGAATCCACGCGCCAGCGGGCTCCACGGAATGATTCCAACACCCTGATCCAAGCAGAGCGGAATCATCTCTCGCTCCTCCTCTCGGTAGACCAAGTTGTAATGGTTTTGCATGGCGACGAATCGGTGCCACCCGTTTCGATCGGCGGTAGTGAGAGCCTTCGCGAACTGCCAGGCCGCCATGCTGCTCGCACCGAGGTAGCGAACCTTACCGGCACCGACCAGTGAGTCCAAGGCATCGACGGTCTCCTCGATGGGAGTCGTCGGGTCCCACCGATGAATATGATATAGGTCGATGTAATCTAGCCCCAGTCTTTTTAGGGAAGCGTCGCAGGCTGAGATGACGCGCTTACGCGACAGGCCACCACGGTTCGGCCCCTCACTGAAAGGGAAGAAGAGCTTGGTGGCAAGGACGTAATTCTCGCGCCGCGCCATTTCTCGAAGATATTTCCCGGTAACTTCTTCACTTACACCATTGGAATACATATCCGCGGTATCGAAGAAGTTGATTCCGAGATCGAAGGCTTTCTTGAAGTGCTCGCGCGCTTCCTCGACTCCTAGGATCCACGGACGCCATTCCGGATCACCGTAGGTCATACAGCCAAGGCTCAAGCGCGATACCTGGAGTCCCGTATTACCAAGATGAACGTATTTCACTTCTGCGTCACTCCGTCTCCACTTTTTTGCCGAGAGTAAAAAGAACGCCGACCATGACGGCCACGCCCACTAGTATTGAGATCCATGGAGGAAGACCGTAAGCCGATGGTATATCGCCCACCAGGATCCCGACGATAGCTGCCAACAACGCATAAGGAAGCTGGGTGCGAACGTGGTCAACATGATCCGCCCCTGACGACATGGAGCTGAGGATTGTCGTATCCGAGATGGGTGAACAGTGGTCTCCGAAAACGGCTCCGGCCAGGACCGAGCTAACGGACCCCAACAATATGGTTTCTGCTTGGGCAGCGCTCAACTGCGCCTCGAGGCCGAGTGCGTTGGCGAGTGGGATGACCAGCGGCATGAGAATGGCCATCGTGGCCCAGCTCGTCCCCGTGGCGAAGCTCATCAGCGCAGCGATCAAGAATGTCAGAGAGGGAATCCAGAAAGGGGAAAGGTTCCCCCGCATTTGCTGGATCAAGTAATCCGCGGTGTGTAGCTCCTCGGCCAGCGAACCGATAGACCAAGCAAGAACCAGAATGACGATCCCCAGTAGGAGAAACTTCATACCTTGTAGCAGGGCGTCGATCGCTTGAGTAATGCTCAATATGCGCTGGGTGAGCGACAGGGCGATGGCTACGACGCAGCCCGAAAGAGACGCCCAGAGCAACGCCACATAGGAGTCCGCATTGCTGACGATTTGGCCGAGGCCGTAATCACTGGCACCGTCTGCGTGCAAGGTTTGCGTTCCAGTCCAATAGATCCCGAACATGCCTACCAAAACAATGGATATGATTGGGACCAACCCGTTGTACCACCGTGCCGGCGCGTCGCTGCCGAGCTCCGGAGTATCTTCGTTAATCTCCATGACCGGCTGAGCACCGTCGCGCAGCACCTTGCCCGTCCGGCGCGCCCGACGCTCCGCGGTAAGCATGGGTCCAAAGTCTCTGCCGGTGGAGGCTATGAGGAAGGCGAGAACCAGCGCGAAGATGGGGTAGAAGCGATACGGTATGCTGCGAATGAACACCGCATAGGCGTCGAGCGGTGAATCGATCATCTTTAGCGCCTGCTGGATCAAGCCGACCTCGTAACCGATCCAGGTGGAGATGAGGAAAAGGCTCGCTACCGTCGCCGCTCCGGTATCTACGTAAAAAGACAGTTTTTCTCTCGAGATTCGCAGTTTATCGGTAATCGGACGCAACAGGTTGCCGCGAATGAGCACGTTCGAGTAATCGTCGAAAAACAAGACGATGGCCGTGGCCCAAGCAGCGAGCTCACCGCCGCGTGCAGTTTTCGCGTAACGAGTGATAACGTTCGCGATTCCCCTCGCTCCACCGTTACGGGCAATGAGCCCCATAACGCCGCCGAAGAGCATGCTGAACAGCATGATCTGAACATTGGTCCTGTTGGTCATGGAGTTGACGATGTAATGGTCCAAGACACGAAAGAACCCACCTATGACGTCGAAGTCGAAAACGAATACAGCACCCAACCAAATACCCGAATAGAGTGAGATCACCACCTGACGAAAAATGAGCGCCATGGCGATGGCGAGTATCGGGGGGAGAATACTGAGGACACCCGGAATGACTCGCAGCGTCTTGCTCGAAGAAACTTCCCCGTCTCTTACCTCGAGCTCCGAGGTTCCACTCTTGCCAACAACCGCATCGGTGATGAGGAGCTTCCCACCCTCGAAGATCGCGTCGATCTGTCCGTCGGGCCGTCGGTCAGGATCGTCACGTTCGATCCCGGTCACCGTGGGAACACCCTCATACCCGGGGATCACCGCTCCTTCGGCATCCACCGCTTGGATCTCGACCGCGAATCGCACTCCGGCGAGAACGAGCTCAGGTGCTTCGATCTCGAAACCCGCCACGGCTGGCTCCTGCGCCTCGGAGGGGCTCGCGAACCACACCGTCGCGAGCAGAAACGGAAGAGAACCGCCAAGCATCGACTTCTTCATGCCTGCTGGAGTCCTTTCTGCGCTATGCGCTCATACCGAAGTGGGTTTGGAGCGCCTCTTCCCATTCAGCCCGCTCGCGAATGGGGGTTTCTTGCTTGGTGCTTCCGTGGGTCGTGACGAGTCGATCGGGCAGGAGCGTGACCCGTCCGTCCTCAGTCGCCTTCGAGCAGATCGTGTTTTGAGTGAAATGGGAATGAGGCGACGTCTGGTGATAGTGGCAACCGTCGGTGAAGTCCTCGAGCTTCCGAGGTTCCATGGTGAAGCGGTACTGGGGCTGGAAGATTGCCGCACCTTCGAGCTGCCGGTCCAAGAACCACCAGGCTTCATTTTGAGACTGTTGGGGCTGTTGGCGTAGCCGATAGACGTGGCCAAGCTGCTCTACCTCTGCACCGGCTTCCAAAACGAGCGGATGGCGAAAAGAGTCCCCGAAACCAACGTCGGCCAGAATCGGGCGATCGAGCTCCACGCGGAGGGTCATATGGTCGAACGGGATCCCCCATGTGCCGTCCGGCTTCGCCACTTCGGCGGACAGGACGCGGACCTCGAAGCCAAGATGTCGCAGGAGCCAGGCAAAGGCGGTGTTGAGCTCGTAGCAAAAACCTCCGCGGCCGGCGGTCACGATCTTTCGGAGAATTTTCTCTTCGTCCAATTCGATCGGTACACCCCGCTGAATATCGAGGTTCTCGAAGGGAATCGTAAAGAGATGGCGCTCATGGACCCGGTGAAGCAAGTCCAGGTCGGGTTCCCCGGGGCTTTCGATGTCGAGTCGGCTCAGGTAGCTTTGAACATCCATCGGGATTCCAGGAGCGCCGGCATCATACCGACCCCCGGGGCCGCATGTCCAGCCCTCTCAGGGGCTTCCGACGACGGACCGCAGCATCCTTGAGCGAACGAACCTGGGCGAGAGATACTATGACGGTCCGATTGGTTGGGACACCCATGAAACGCCGAAACCGACGCTCCAGCAAGCCAAAGACCGGTCCCTCTCTGTGGGAGCACCTGCCAGAAAAGGATCTTCTTGCGCTGAGGCTGAGGGACCTAGGTCTCACGATCGAAGGTACGGCACTCAAGGAACGGATCGAGCAAGTGTGTCGGGAGCTTCAGGACCGGGGCATCCGTTTCCGACCCCACTTTTGGCTTTCCGACGACTGGTTTACGCCGGACGGCGTTCCCGGAATCGCCATCCCTTTCTACCTAGCACACCCTCGGCTCGTCCAACTCGAGCGGGCGAAGATGCTCGAAGTGGAAGGTGGGACGCCCCGATCCTGCCTCCGCATCCTCAGACACGAGGCCGGGCACGCCATCGACAACGCGTACCGCCTGAGACGACGACGACGACGTATCGAGCTCTTCGGAAAATCGTCGGAGCCGTACCCTGACTATTACTCTCCTCGTCCCTACAGCAAGAGCTACGTGATCCATTTGGATTCGTGGTATGCGCAGAGCCATCCGGACGAAGACTTCGCCGAGACGTTCGCGGTCTGGCTGGATCCCGAAGCCGAGTGGCGCAAGAGGTATTCGGGTTGGCGCGCGCTGGCAAAACTGGAGTACATGGACGAGCTCCTACGGGAGGTCGTTTCGATCAAACCGAAGGTCACGACCCGTCGCCGGCTGGATCCTCTGTCTCGCCTCCGCAAAACCTTGGGCAAGCATTACGAGGAGAAGCGCGAGCGCTATCAGGTGGACTATCCGACTTTCTATGATCGAGACCTCAGGCAACTTTTCTCGGACGCCCCCGAGCACCAGACCAATACGCCTGCCGCGACTTTTCTGTCCAAAAAGCGAAAGGAAGTCCGGCGCACCGTCGCGCGGTGGACGGGAGCTTACCAGTACACTATCGACCAAGTGCTGGGAGACATGATAAGACGCTGCCGGGAGCTAAAGCTGCGGATTGCGAAACCGGAGTCTGAAACGACCTTTGATTTTACTGTCCTTCTCACCGTACAAACCATGAACTATCTTCACAGTGGCCGGCATCGATTGAGTCTATGAAAACTTGTCGCATCCTGGCGCTCATGCACGAGGGCCTGGTTCCACCCGATGATGTTCGCGGCCACGACGTCGCAACCGTTGAATGGAAGATGGAGTATGACGTCATTAGTTCCTTGGAAGCGATCGGGCATGAGGTTCACCCATTGGGAGTGGGCAGTGATCTAGGCGCGATCCGAAAAGCCATTCACGAGTTCAAGCCCCACATCGTCTTCAACCTATTGGAGGACTTCGACGATGTCGCCATCTACGACCAGAACGTTGTCAGCTATCTCGAGCTCATCAAGATACCCTACACCGGCTGTAACCCACGGGGCTTGATGCTGGCCCGGGACAAAGCGATCTCCAAGCAACTTCTCACGTACCACCGCGTCGCTGTTCCCGACTTCCACGTCTTCCGGCGGCGAAAAGCGATCCGAAAACCGAAACGACTATCCTTCCCCCTGATCGTCAAGTCTCTTATTCTTGAAGGCTCGGCAGGTATCTCGCAGGCTTCTGTGGTCGAAGACGAGGAGCGACTCAAAGAAAGGGTCGAGTTTATCCACGACACCTTCGAAACCGACGCGATCGTGGAGCATTACATCGATGGACGAGAGTTTTACGTTGGCGTGATGGGCAACCAACGCCTACAAGTGCTCCCGGTGTGGGAGCTTCGTTTCACGAAGCTGGCCGACGACGTGCGCCCCATCGCGACCGGCCGGGTCAAGTGGAACACCCGCTACCAGAAAAAACACGGAGTGAGGACGGGAGCGGTCAAGGACCTGCCAGAGGAAAAACGAGAAGCGATACAACATTTGTGCAAACGTGTTTACCGGATACTGGGTCTCAACGGGTACGCGCGGCTCGATCTGAGAGTCGACAAGAATGGCAAAGTCCACGTCCTGGAGGCAAATCCGAACCCCCAACTGGCTTACGGCGAAGATTTCGCCGAATCGGCGGAAATGGCCGGCATCAGCTACGAAGAGCTCATGCAGCGTATAATCACCCTAGGGCGGCGATGGCAGCCGGAGCGCTATCGCTGACGATCAACATGCGTTCGATTCAGTACCGACTCGCTCTTCTAGTCGCGCTCGCGATTTCAACTCTATCTTCCTGCGGCCCTTATGGGAGCACCGGGGAAGATCATGCCGCCTGGGTGCGCCTGCACTACGACAAGCAGGAGCACATGGTACCCATGCGGGACGGCGTGGAGCTCTTCACCATCGTCTATACGCCCAAGAAGAGAGACGAGGAGCTCCCGATCCTCCTCTACCGAACACCGTACTCCATTGCGCCGTATGGCCTAGACGAGTACCGAGAGGTACTAGGACCCTCCCCCGAGTTCGACCGAGATGGCTACATATTCGCCTTTCAGGACGTCCGCGGGAAATTCAAGTCGGAGGGAGAGTTCGCGGTCATCCGGCCGCTGGCCCCGAAACCGAAAGGGGTGACCGACACCGACGAGAGCACGGACAACTTCGACATCATCGAGTGGCTTTTGGCGAATATCGAGGGTAACAACGGGCGCGTCGGACAATGGGGAATCTCATACTCTGGGTGGCAGGCGCTCATGGGCATGGTCGATGCGCATCCGGCGCTCGTGGCTTCGTCCCCGCAGGCTTCCCCCTCCGACATGTTCATCGGCGACGACTGGCACCACAACGGTGCCTTCCGGATCATGTACGCGTTCTCCTGGCTTTCCCGCAATGCTCGTCGGCGTGACACTCCCACCGAGGAGCGGGCCGGCCCCTTCGATTACGGCACACCCTCAGGATACGATTTTTTCCTGGAAGCCGGAGCTGCGTCGCGCATCGACGATCTCTATTTTCGCGGAGACGTGCTCGCATGGAATGATTTTATGGAGCACGACACCTACGACTACTATTGGCAACGACAGAACGCTCTCCAGCATCTTGGTGACATCGATCACGCAATCCTAAACGTGGCAGGGTGGTTCGATACCGAGGATTTCTACGGCCCGATGTCGATCTACCAAACCATCGAGGAAGAGAATCCGGGAATCGAGAACACACTGGCGGCGGGCCCGTGGCTTCACGGCGGCTGGCGTAGCATGGAAGGGGATCACCTGGGGTGCGTCGAGTTCGACTCGAAGACGTCGTTGTATTTCCAACGCGAGGTACAGTTTCCTTTCTTCCAGCACCATCTCAAAGATAAAGGGGATTGGGAGGCGTCGGAGGCGGTGGTCTTCGAGACCGGCTCGAACGAGTGGAAGCGCTACGGAAGCTGGCCGCCGGAAGATTTGGACCCCACTAAAATCTATCTGCGGGGCAATGGACGTCTCTCCTTCGAAGAACCGACGGAGGCCAAGGCCTCTGATTCCTACGTCAGCGATCCGAACAAACCGGTACCCTTCTCCGCCGAGATCCGCAGCACGCTTGGCCATTTGTGGAAAGTGGAGGACCAGCGATTCGCTTCGACTCGGCCGGACGTGCTGGTCTACCAGTCAGACGTTCTTGAAAAGGATCTCACCATCGCCGGTCCGATCCTGGCAAACGTTTTCGTCTCGACCACGGGAACAGACTCTGATTGGATCGTCAAGTTGATCGACGTCTATCCCGGCGATGCGCCGGCGAGCGCCTTCTGCGAAGTCCCGATGGGCGGCTTCCAGATGCACCTTGCCGGCGAGATCATGCGAGGACGCTTTCGGAACAGCTTCGAGGATCCGGAGCCCATGGTGCCGGGCGAGGTCACTCCGATTGCCATCGATCTTCGGGACCGAAATCACACGTTCAAGGCCGGGCACCGCATCATGGTCCACGTTCAGAGCTCGTGGTTCCCGGCGTACGACCGGAATCCTCAGAGGTACGTGAATATCTACCGTGCCCAGCCGGAGGACTACCAACCGGCGACCCAAACGGTCCATCGCGCTGCTCGATACCCCTCACACCTAGTCTTGGGCGTCATGCCCTAGATGGGAGAGGTAAGTCCCTTGGAATGGTTTAACTTGGGCACGGACCCCGATTACTGCCGGTGGAAAGGCGTAAGGCATGGCCAAGCCACGTGGACTCAAGCTGGAAGACATCCGAAACCTCACCGACCCCGCGGAACTCTACGCGAGGTTGCGCCAAGATCCAGTTTCCTGGTCCGAGGAGTTCGATGGATGGTTTCTGTCCCGATACGATGACGTCAAGACCAGCTCGATCGATGGCCCTCTCAGCAACGAGAGAATCTCACACCTGAAGGACGAGCTTCCCGGGTTGGAGGACCTTCTGAAGGACTACGCCCGTGTCCTTCGTGGAGCCTTGTTCATGACCGACCCCCCGGCCCATACCCGTCTCAGGAAATTGACGCGGGGGGGATTCACACACGCTTCTGTAGAACGCTGGCGAACCGTCATACAAGGCATTGTGGACTCTTGCCTCGACAAAGTTCAAAAGGCCGGGCGAATGAATATAGTCGCCGATTTTGCGGACCCCATTCCGTCGATTTTGATGGCGGAACTATTCGATATCTCTGCCGAAGACCGGGATGAGTTTTTCAAGTGGTCGATCGACCTAGCCGCTTTCTTCGGTTCTCCTTTGGGAGACCTCAAGGAGAAGGCGAGGCTCGCGAACGAAGGAACTCGCAAGCTGGAGGAGTATTTCCTTCACTTAATCACCCTTCGCCGGCAGAGGCCGGGCCAAGACCTCGTGAGCTTCTTCATTCAACGGCAAGAGGAGGGAACTCTGAGCGAGGCCGAAGTGAGTGCTCAATGTGTAGCGTTGCTCGCGGCAGGAACCACGACCACCGCCGACCAACTCAGCAACTGCGTCGAGGCCCTGCTCCGAAATCCGGATCAACTGCCACGATTGCAACAAGATCCGGGTCTCATCGCGGGAGCGGTCCAAGAAACACTTCGGTACGAGCCCGCCGCTCCCTTTATCTATAAGCTCGCTACGGACGACTTCACCATAGCGGATCAGGAAATCAGCAAGGGCCAGCGAGTTTTCTTGGGCTTCGGCCCGGCCAACCGAGATCCAAAAACCTTTACCGACCCCGATCGCTTGGACGTCGAGCGGTCGAACAGCCGGCAGCATCTCGCCTTCGGATCCGGCCCTCATTGGTGCCTCGGGGCAGACTTGGCCAGCGTCGAAATAGAAATTGCGCTGGGGACATTGTTGAGGCGCATGCCCAACCTCCAATTCGATGAGACGCGACCCTCGAGACGCCGTTGGGAAAGCTTGACTTTCCGCGGTTTCTCCGCGTTACCCGTCGTTTTCTGAGGCGATAGGGCTAAGACTTCAGGAGGTAATTCGATGGCGAAGACCGTAACTCACGATGGCGTGCAGATCGACTATGTGAGCAGAGGACAAGGCAAGCCGATCCTGTTCGTTCACGGATGGCTTTGCAGCCAGCGCGCCTGGGATTGTCAGTTCCACGCTCTTCAGGATCGATACCGCTGCGTCGCCCTCGATCTTCGGGGAATGGGACATTCGGAGAAGGCGGACTGCAAGTACACCTTCGAGGAGTTCGGTTCGGACGTTCGTCATATCATCAAGGAGCTAGGGCTCAAGGAAGTTACCCTCGTTGGCTGGTCGATGGGCGTCAGCGTCTCGCTGGCGTATATGGAGAACTTCCAAGACGACGGAGACGTGGCACGGGTCGTACTCATGAACGGCCCGATCAAACTGATTAACTCGCCGGGTTGGGACTTCGGCATCGAGGAGAACGAGTGCATGGGCTATATCGATGGGTTGGCCAACGAACCCATCAACGGTCGAAGGAGTTTTGCCGAGGCAAACCTCTACAAACCGACGGAGGCTGAGATCGACTTTCTCTTCAGTCTTTCGCTACAAACGCCCCTCGACATCGGGCTCAAGGCCGTTTACAACCAGATGGAGCTCGATCAGCGCTCGGTCTTGAAGTCCTTGAATGTCCCGTGCCTCGCCATGCAAAGCGACCACGATTTCTACCCGGTGGCTCTCGGTCGCTATATCTCGGAGACCGTCCCGAAGGGTCACTTGAAGATCTTCGAGGACAGTGGACATTCCGTGCAGTTTCAAGACACCGCTCGGTTCAACGAGGCTCTTATCGAGTTCATTGAGTCCACGTAATTTTCTGAGAAAGGAGAGTCTAAAAATGATCAGAGTATCGGTCCTCTATCCCAACGAGCCCGGTGCGCGGTTCGAGCATCAGTACTACGCGACGACACACGTCCAATTGATTAACGAGACGCTCGGGACGGCGGGGTTGGTTCGCGTGGAGATCGATCGCGGCCTTGCTGGCGCGTCGGAGGAAACGCCGGCGCCGTATACCGCCGTCGGACACCTAGTGTTCGACTCGGTCGAGGCCTTCGGCGCGGCCATGGCCACTCACGGGGACGCGTTGGCCGCCGATATGAAGAATTACACTGACCTCGAACCGTCGGTTCAGATAAGCGAGATCCTTCACGGCTAAGGGACGAGAAGTCACCTCCAACTCAGGGTGTCGTAGCGCTCACCGGCTTTCATGACCAAGTGGATCTTGTCCCAAGCCCAGCGTTCTTCGAGCGGGTTGGCCTGGAGCGAGATCATGTCCGCTAGCTTGCCTGGTTCCAATGTTCCCAGCTCGTCTCCTAAACCGATGTTTTGAGCACCGACCGCTGTACCGGCCCGGATCGCATCCATCGGTGTGAAACCACCCTCGATCAAAAATTCGATCGCGTTTCCGATGCCACCGACGTAGAGCGGATCCATCCCGAGACTAATGGGAATGCCGGCCTTGAAGGCTGCCAGGACTTGGCTCTGTTGTGTCCGGATAGAAGGGGAGAAGTCGCGTCCCCGGCGGTTCTCGTCGAAGTCATCATAGGGTCGATCTTCTGTCTCTACTTCCGGGTGTGCCTTGCGGTGCTCGAAGTATTGTTTCTTTTCGTAGTCGATCCAATCTCCCGGTCCGCGCGCACCGGTGTCCATGAACTCCCAGGTGGACTCATCCGGTCGAAAGCCTACGTAAACGAGCGGTGTAAAGCAGACGGCGGTCCCGTGCTCGACCATCATGTCGATGATCTCCGGGGTCATGGGGCGGGCATGCTCGATGGTGTCGACACCGGCTTTGATGGCGGTCTTCATCGAACGGCCCCAAGTACCCGTCGCATGGGCCGCTACTTTCATGCCAAGACGGTGCGCCTCTTCGACGATCGCCACCATCTCGGCAAGGGTCACCGAGGATTCTTCGGGAGATTGGCCGTACAAGCTGACCTTGATCCACTCCGCCTCATGATCGAAGTTTTCGCGGATTTTTTGCGTCGAGTTCCAGTTGGGGAGGGGCACCAAGTGAAGGCCACTCGGATCGTCCACCCACCTCCCAGAAGTGGTCGGGCTCGTTGACCCCAATAGCCCGACGCCGCTGATCAGCAATCGGGGGCCGGGGATGAGTCCTTTTCGGATCCCGGCGCGCAGGTGTTGGTCGTTGTGATGGGCCTCTCCCGTCACTCTCAGGGTCGTGACACCGCTGAGAAGAGAAACGCGCGCGTGCCGTACCATGCGGATGGTTTGGATCGCATCGTGCTGCATCATCTGTTCCATCATTCCGGGATTTCCGAGCTTGGGCGTGCCGGAATCCAGGGCAATTCCATAGCGAATGCTCAGATGGTTGTGCCCGTCGATGAGTCCAGGGAGGAGCGTTTCGCCAGGAAGGTCGATCACCTGCGCGTCATCAGGTATCCGAACGGAAGCTTGGGATCCAACCGCTTCGATCCGATCGCCACGAACGACGACCACGCCGTCGCTGATGGGAGGAGCGCCAGTGCCATCGATGATACGGCTCGCCCTGATGGCGATAGGAGATTGCTGCGCTCCCGTTGCGGCGGCCGAGAACACGAACAAGACGAGACTCGAGAAACCGATTCCAACTCTCATGATTCCACTCCTAGGGCAGGTCCGAACCCGCCAAGTTCCAGCGAAGTGGATCATAAACCAAAAAAGGCCCGGATGCGCCGGGCCCTTCCGTCTTGGACTTTCCGGATCTAGGCTTGCGTGTAACCCAAACGACTCCACGACAACTTCGCCAGTGTCTTCGCACATTCCACGGAAAGGAGCGCCCATCGATAGGGATAGCAGAGTGGCCACAGCCACTTTCTACGGAGACTGTAGCGCCAGCACAGATACTCCGGGGTTGGCCAGAGGACGGAACGAGCAAGTTTCAGCCGACGGGGCCAATCGAGCGAACGCATGCGGTGCCAGATCATAGTGCCGCGCGTTTGAACGGATTGCGCTCTGTTTTCTACTGCCGCCCGCGTCTTGGGGATGCCATCTGCAGACAATGCATCGAGAAAGCCTTCCGGCAAAGGTGTATCGAAAATGTCTTGCGCGCGCAGTAGCGCTCTTCGCAGCGCCGGAGACCAGCCATACTCACGAGCTCGCACTCTCAATTGATCCCAGTCGAGCTCGTGCTCGCACTTTCTTACCAATAGATGGATGTCATGGACCCAAAGGAGTCGCCCTTTCGCGCCTCCGTGTTGAAGCATGAGGTGGGCGGCTAGATAGAGAAGATGCGCGGTCGGCCGGAACTGAAGCGCGGAGAGTGGCGGAGACTGCCTTCGTTCGTCTTCCAGTTTCCAGGCTTGCGTCTGCCCCCAGAACCAGTCGAGACTCGGCGATCGCCAGTCGCCTTCGCCCCCGATAAGGCGCCAGTGCAGCTCGACAATGACATAGCCCCGTGGACCACCCTTCAGTGCGACCTCAAAGTGCGTCTCGCGGCAGAGCCCCGGCGTCATCTCTGGAGAGAGATCTCCGTACCCCAAAAATCGCAGAGCTTCGACCGCCGACTCCAGGTGCTCGCGGGAGAGGAGTATGTCGACATCGGTCATCGGTCTTAGAGCGATCTCGGAATAGATGGTTGTGGCAAGAGCCGCGCCCTTTAGAAGGATCAAAGGCGCTCGAGGCACCGCCACTTGCAAAGCGGTAAGAACGCGAGCGAGCTCCCGGTAAATGAGAAGATTGGATCCACCGGCCTTGAGATACTCTTTCCGAAGCGCCTGGCGTTCCCGCCCTGGTATCGCAAGCGGCCATCCCGTCGATTCCTGGGCGTGGTAAAGCAGAGGTGCCAGACCTTCGCGCTTGGCGATCTCGGCCCATGCGATCCAATCGGCTTCAGAGAAAGCTGAACAGGAACCGCCGTCCCTTCCGGTGAGCGCGAGCCCCATGGAGCGCAGGTAAGGCTCGATGTCGGATTTCATTCTGGGGAATGTGAGGGGAACCGCTCCTAACCCTCTCCGGCGGTCAACGTGCGGACCGGTTCATCGGCGATCTCTCGCGGCTCGCTGCCGTAGTTGTAGGTGTGGTAACCGTAGTAGTAGTTCTGAGCGTAGTCGTCTAGATCGACGGCGTTGAGCACGACGCCTCTCACCTTACCTCCTACCCGCTCGATGGCATCCAAACTGGCCTTCACGTCTCGGTAGGAAGTTTGTCCGCTCCGCACCACCAGCAAGGAAGCATCACATCGAGTCGTCAACATATGAGAGTCGAACACCGGCAACAGAGGTGCGGAGTCCAGGAGGACAAAGTCGAAATCTCGCGAACAACGCTCGAGGACTCCCTGCATTTCCGTCGAGGCCAGAAGCTCGGAGGGTGTAGGGCTGGCGGGTCCAGCCGGGAGCAAGGAAAGGTTCGGGATCGCAGTGCTCACGATGCCAGTGTGCTCTCCGTTGCTCTGTCCAGTGAGCATACTCGATAGTCCCATGTCGTTATCCACTCTAAACACGCGATGAACCTGAGGGTTGCGCAGATCAGCGTCTATGATGAGAACCTTTTTGTTCAACTCCGTCAGAGAGGAGGCGAGATTGCAGGCGACGAAGGTCTTGCCCGCATTCTTGTCCGGTCCGGTAACCAGTATGACTTTCGGAGGACCACCGGGGTTGGACATCAGAAGCGAGCCTCGGATGAACTTGAATCGCTCCGCAATGACCGATCCCGCTTGCACGTAGCTGGAATGGTGTTCAGCGCTCCCCGCCGGAACCAGTGAAGACCGAGTTACCGTCCAGTCCTTTCGCGAGCCGTTCCGGTGCGTCTTTCCCCAAAAGGGAGTGAGCGTTCTTGGCTGTTGGTGGGACTCTTCATTCAACGCGAGCGGCGCGGGTTCCGGATCGTGCCGCGGAACCATTCCGAGATAGGGCAGCGGCACACGCCGTCTCAGATCGTCCACGGTGTGAATCGAGTTGTCCCAATACTCCAAGAAGAACGCGACGCCGATAGCTATAAAAAGCCCCAGCCCGAGTCCCCATGTCGCGCTCTTTTGCAATGTGAAACCGGACGGCCCCTTCGGGACCAAGGCCCGTTCCACCATCCGTACATTCAAGGCCAGCCCTTCGCCAAGCTCGGCGTTCACGCCCGTCTCGAAGTGCCTGCGGAGAAGCTGTTGCAACATGGCCTTCTTGTTCTCGAGCTCTACGTTGATGCGATCGTAGTCCGCCGTGAGTTGGTTCAGCTGTTGCGCTTCTCGCTTCTGTTCCTCGAGCGCCTGCTGCAAGAGCTGCTCACCCTCGAGAACTGACAGGTATTCGGTTCTAGCCGCTTCAACGACGTTCTCCGCCATCTCCTCGGTTTCTCGCTCGAGTCGCAGCTCTACCTTTTCCAACGTCTCCCGCGCCCGTTGCAACTCAGGCCAATCGGCAGCGAACTTGGAAGACAGTTCCTCAACCTGATTGTGGAGCGAAGCCCGCTGCTTCTTGAGGTGTTGAATGTTGAGGTTGTTGCTCACTTCCCTGAGAGAGTTCGGGCCGGCAGCTCCCATGTTGTGATAGCGGGCCTCTAATGCGGTGCGTTGACCCCGCACGTTACTCAGCTGCTGATTCAAGTCTTTGAGTTGTTGAATAACAATGCTTTCCTCCTGATCCACGAACACCAGGTCTTCACGACGCCGGTACTCTTGGAGATAACTCTCCTTTTCCTGGATCTCTCGATGAAGCTTGTCAATTTGCTCGCCAAAGAAGGAAGTCGTGTCCCGCGCGGAATCCGTCTCTTTCTTTGTGCTAAAGACGATGTATTGAGCAACGAGAGAATTCGCCAATTGCGCTGACAGTTGAGGATTGGGAGTGGTAAAGCTCAGCTGCATGAGCTGGCTGTTTCGAACGTGTGACACGTTCAGCATCGACAAGACGGCTCCTGCCAAAGCTTCGCGCTGCTCGGCCGTTGGTTCGGAGCGGTCGTCATCGCTTTCGAGCCGGATGTGCTCCCAAAGCTCGACATCGTCGACGACTCGTTCGGCCAACGTGAAGCTTCCCAAGACCCTCTTCTGAGTGGGATAGAATTCTTGTGATCCGAACCAAGATTCCGGAGAAACGTTCCCTTTGACGACGTTCATTCGCCCCCGATTGATTTGAAGCAGCGCGCTCGCCGTATAGACAGGTGTTCTCAGCAACGCATGGGCCACGGTTAGAGCGAGGACGCCGATCGTCACCGCGGCGATCACCCAGCGTCGTTTCAGGATGAGGAACCAGTAATCCCGAAGATGCACCTCGGGCTCCGGCGGGTAAGGCTCCGTCCGTTCCCGCGCCTCGTCGGTTGGGATCAACTCTGCGAAGGGCATACTTTGCCGCTCAATTTCACAGTCGTTTCACGACTTTTGAAGCTGGATTTTTGTGCTTGTAACGATTCTATCCTCGCGTTCCATGTAAAGTCAAGACGCATCACCAATTTACGATGCGAGTTGACTTTTTGTTGCGACGGGCTTTAGACTGGTAAGTAGATCAAGCCAAACAATCGAACGGCGCTTTTTACGTCGCTGGGGAGACCCGAGCGCTAGTGCTCAACCCTACCGCGATTGCGGTGAGCGGAGTGCAACACATGACCTCGAAAATCGCGTGGCTCACGGCCGGCTTCTCATTGGCTTTCGCCTTGTCTCTCTTCCTTTCTCCACCGACTGCCTTTGCACAAGCCGACAACTTGGGTTTCGTGCTCGGCCGTGTCTTCGAAATAGACAAGAAGAAGTACGAGGAGAAGGAAGCGAAGGACGATAAGGATGACGGCAAAGATGAGGATGCCGAGCCCCCTAAGGCGAAGGACAAAGCTCGAAACGACAAGACGCTGTACTCGTCGCTCCCGGAGTACCTGGAGCCGTTAAGCGACGTGGAGGTGATGGCCCGGCTCCTCGAGAACAACGAGGAGTTTCTGAGCGAGCCAACGGGCGGCGATGGCGACTACGTGATCTCGAAAATGTCACCCGGTGTTTTAGAATTCACGCTCCGTCATGAAGACAAGGATTACCCAGTAGAGCAGCGCCTCGGCGCTCAGGTCAACCTGGCTTTCGTGGCCGAGCTCTGCTTCGTAGTGGACAAGGAAGAAGAGGTGGCTTGGATGGTCGCGGCCGGTCCGAGGCGATCCCCCGACGTACCCAACTGGGTTCCGGAGGTTTGCCAATCACCACTCGGCGCCTGCCTGGGAATGGTTACCGGCAACGACGATTTTAGGGAAGGCCTGGTCCTGATCTTTGCCGGTGCCGGTGCGGCGGCCACGGCCGTCGGGATCGCGGCCACCCGCGAGAGTGCCGCAAGCCCCGTGGAGCAATAAAACCCGCCGTTCAAGGGCAGCATGGCGTTCGCCATGCTGCCTCACAAGTGTTACAATAATTAGACATCCTAACAATCTACAGCGTTGAGCTTCCCGTTCGGCGGCAGAAATCGCGCCTCCCATCCCGGTGCAGGAGGAGCGCCCGAAACCTCTGTCGCGATGGCGGCAGAAGTTGAAACAGATCAGGGTGAACATGGAGCAGGGAAAACAGAGGCATGCAAAACCGCTAACCGCGATGAAACGGCTCGCCGGTTGGTTAATCCTAAGCCCGAGCCGCTGGCTGGTACTGCTTTCTTTCCCGGCCGTACTGATCTTACTGGTCATGGTTCGAGCGGATCCTTTCCCTCCGTTCTGGGAGGGCGGCACCGGAACAGCGATTCACTATCAGCCGGTCGTTTGGCCCACGGACGACGGGGACGGAGAGCTCGACAACGGGGACTGGACGCCGTACACCATGATCGGCGCCGACATCCAAGATCCTAAGGTTCAAGACCCTTCCAATGGGGGAACCTCGCCGCAAAACTACGTCAACATCAGCTCTGGTTGCACCGACCTGACACTACCCAGCACGTTCACCTATTTCGACGCGACGAGCCAAGTGCTCATGTTCCGCTGGCGTGTCGAGCAAATCGCTCATACTTACGCCACCGGACCGAACGCCGGGACTGCTTCCGCGACCGATCCATGGAAGTCCGGGTTGTGGACCGTGCTCATCGACATCGACGGCGATGGTTATCGAGAGTTTGCTATTCATCTCGACGGGTCGAGCGGCTCACCAGGCACCGACATCGATCGAATCGCCAGTATTTACAGCGACACCCCTAATCAATCTATCGATTATGTCAACGACTCCAATATCTGCTTGCTCGAGCACAACCCAACCGCCTTCGTCGACGGTCCCACGCCGGACGGCAACACGAATCGTATTCTGAATTTTCAGAATAGTCTGACACCAACGGCATCATGGCCCAACGGCAACAGCGAGTCGGTCTGGGACTATGGAACGACTCGAGCGGTAGAGGTGGATCACGGCACGTGTATCGAGTACTTCGTCGATTACCAGATTCCACTCGCCATGCTCAATGCGACGGCGTCGGCGTGTAACGGACCCCAGGTCACCGAAGACACGCCGATAAGTCTCTTGTTCGCGACCGCGAACAGTCTCAACAACCCGTTGCAGAAAGACGTGGTCCTCTTTGGTGACTATATCGGCGACCCCGATGCTCCGGCCCCTTTCGGCGATCCGATAACACCCGGAGGGGGTCCTCTCCCACAGCCCGTCATCTCCGCGGTCACCGCTGCCAGCTGTGGACCGGCCACGCTTACCGCAACGGTGACCGACTCGACTCAGGTCAGCGGCGGTTCGGTCGTCGACTCAATCGCCACCGTCGACTTCTATTACTACGCAGACACCAACGCCAACGGTCAGCCGGACGACGGAAGTTCTTGGACCCCGGCCGCCGGCGCCACGAGCCCGTCATTGGGAACATGGACCGCCAGCTGGGACTCAACAAACTTGGCGCAGGGACAGTATCTGATCGGCGTCCGGGCGGAGGATGATCAAGGCAACGTCACGTGGAGTCACCTGACGGCGGCGCAAGCGTCCCCTGATTTTGCCAACCCCACCCCCGACCCTGGCGTCGTTTTCGCGACGTTCGTCAACACCTGCGGCTCATCGCCCACCGCAAGCAAGGGCGCCAACGCCTCGGCGGTCACCGCCGGAGATCCGGTGCAGTTCACGATCACCGTGAACGCGAGCCTCGTATCCCCGCTATCGGTGAGCCAAATCGATGACGTGCTCCCGCCGGGATGGATATTCGTGAGCACAGACGGCGGCACGCTCACCCCGGCGACTTCATCACCAACTGCTGGCCAGACGGGCACCGTCTCCTGGACTTTCGCACCGGCGACCGTGATCGCAGCGGGCGGAAGCGGGACGATCGTCTTTACCGCCAGCGCTTCAACCGTCGTTGGCACTTACACCAACGTAGCCAACGCGACCACCGATCAAGGCACTGTCGAGACCAACCCCGTCGAAGTGGCAGTGGGTGCCCCACAACTCACGATCGCGAAGAGCGCCGACGTCGCTTCCGCCGATCCCGGTGATCCGGTTACCTACACGATCACCTACTCCAACGATGCCTCGGTCACCGTGACCAATGCGGTCATCACCGATGCCCTACCGCTAGGCCTGACTTTCGTCTCGGCTGCCAACGGCGGAGTTCATGATGGAGGGACGCCGGGGACGATTACCTGGAACATCGGTACCATCGCCGCCGGCGATGGTCCTTTTGCGGTGAGTTTCACCGCCACGGTGGACAATCCTTATCCGGCTCTCGCCACGGTACCCTTGGTGAATACGGGAACCATCGACTCCGATCAGACGAGTCCCCTCAACGCGGATGCGTCGGTCTTCGTGAACGTCCCCCGACCCTCGCTCGCCATTCAAAAGGATGGCGACGTCACTCAGGTGCTGCCCGGAAATAACGTCGTCTACACCATCACTTACGTCAATACAGGTAACGCCGACGCCACCAGTGTCGTCATCACAGACCCCGTACCCGCTGGCTTCACGTTCGTTTCGGCGACCGGCGGCGGTACTCACGATAGCGGAAGCCCGGGAATCGTCACCTGGAACGTGGGGACCGTTGCCGCCGGTGGCACGGGCTCGGTGATGCTGACGCTTCAAGCGACCGCCAGCGCCGCCAATCCGACTACGAATACGGCCACCATCACCGGAACTGGAATCACTCCTGTTTTCGACGACTACGACGTGGGCATCACGCAGGGTGCTTGTGCCGTCCCCACGACCTACTACTTCAAGAACGCTACTGCCGACGTCGGATTCGCTGGGACTCGGAACATTGCGAATACGACGGCGCCCACAAGTGCGACTCCGACGGTCACCTCTACCGTCAGCGTCGGTCCGGCGAGCGCCGGTCGCACCGAGCTCCTTCGTTTCTATCAGGATCCCCCGCAGGGAAGCGCGTTCGATTTCTCGCAGGCGGTCACTGCAACCGTCTACGTGGACAAGAGCGGGTCACCACAGGCTATCTTCTGGTTGACCCTGTTCGATTATGATCCGGTCACCGGTACCGAAACCCAGCTCGCCACCGCCAGCACGAGTGTCCAAGGCAACAAAACGAACGAGCCGGCTGCGTTCAATCTCGGCACCCCTACCCTCACGGTTCCAGAGACCCATCGCTTGCTCTGGGTCGTCGAGGGCACCAATGGCCACGGGGGTCAAACCAACGACGTGGCCGTCCGCTACGACGGCACGGGAAGCCCGAGCGCCTCCGACATCTGCACCAGCCCGATCACCCTAACGCTGGACAAGCAAGTCGATGTGCTCTCGGCTGGGCCCGGCGACACGCTCGTCTACACGCTCAAGTACGCCAACACCGGCCAGGGCAGTGTGACCAATGCGGTGCTGACCGATACGTTACCCGTCGGCGTTTCCTTCGACTCCGCGTTACCCGTCGCGGCGAATTGCACCGAGTCCCTCGGCGTTGTCACATGTAATTTGGGCACCGTGGCAGGAGGGACTTCAGGAACGGTGACGATCACCGTCACCGTCAGTCAGCCTCTGGCGGCAGGCATCTTCTCACTCCAGAACGATGCCACCCTCGACAGCCTCGAGACCGAACCGGTGAACGATTCGGCGACGACGACCATCGTCCGCCCGGTGCTCGGTATCACCAAGTCGGCCGACGACACGCTGCTCATTCAAGGGGACACCGTTACCTACACGCTGGAGATCACCAATAGCGGGAGTGCTAGCGCTGCGAGCGTATTGGTGAGCGACTCGCTCCCCGTCGATACGTACTTCTCGTACGTCGGGTCCAGTTGTTCCGTCGACATCTCCCTGGCACCTTCCACGTCGTCGACCACTTGCGGCGAAGCCGCCGGGGTAGTGACGGCCACCGCGGACGTTCTCGCCGTCGGCGAGACCCTCCGCATCGCCTTTCAAATGACTGTGGGTGCGGGACCGGCACCGGCGGGACTAACCGTAAAGGACAACTTCGCGAGCGCATCCGACGACAACTCCCCGAGCGTGAGCAGCAATACGGTGACAGTCACCATCAGCACCAATCCCAACTTGCAACTCGCTAAATCGTCGAACCCGGCGGCGGGTCCGCTGGATCCAGGAGATCCCGTCACCTACACGCTAGTCTTGGGTAACACCGGCTCGACCGCAGCCGATGATGTCTTGGTCGTCGACCCGATCCCGGCCAACACCAGCTACGTTCTCGGAAGCCTGATCTTTCAAGCCGTAACCCAGACGGATCCGGATGACGTCGATACCGGGCATTTCGACGCGGTGGGGAATCGGGCCGTCTTCGATATCGGCTCCTTGGCTGCCGGCGCGTCCCGCACCATGAGCTTCCAGGTCACTGTCGATTCTCCACTACCAAACGGAACAACGCCCGTTGACAACACGGCGACAGCTACGGCTAGCAACACCGCAACCAAGCAAGCGAGCGCCAACCTCACTGCGAGCGCCGCGCCCAATCTCACTCTTACCAAGACGGCACCGGCCACACTCGCCTTCCCGCTCACCATGCTGTCGGCGACCGTGACTGCGTCCGTAACCATCAACGTAGACGATGCCGACTTGATAGGCGTCAACGACTACGTGTCCGTCAATGGCACGGGGGCGCGCGTTACCGCCAAGACCGGCAACACTCTGACCTTGGACACCGCGGTTACCGGCAGTGCCGGCGACAACGTGAACCCGGTTATCGCGTTCGTGCTGCGTTACGAGAACACTGGAAACGCAAACGCCACCAACGTGTCGGTCACCGATTCACTTCCAACAAATACGGTTTTCGTCGCGGCGGACAGCGGTGGCACTCACGACGCGGGCTCACCGGGGACGGTCTCTTGGAGCCTGGGAACCGTACCGGCCGGCGGAGCCGGTAGTCTCAAGTTCTGGGCGCGACCCACCGTCGCCGGAACCTACAACAACAACGGGACCATCGATAGCGACGAAACGTCGCCCACCAACTCCAACACCACGGTGACGACCATCGGTGCGCTGCAACCCACCAAGGTAACCAGCACGCCTAGCGTCACCAACCCAGGAGCACAGGCGACCTACACGATCTCCGTCTTCAACGGGACTGGCTCGCTCGCCACCGCCATCAACATCACCGACGAGATGGAAAAAGGCTTCAGCTTCGCAAGCAACGTCGGCTTCAATATCACCGGCGGAACGGGAGGCTCGCGGACCAGCACCACCGACCCCACGTCTGGAGACAATCCGGCGACCTGGTGCTGTTGGGATCTATCGGCCGGGGCCACGCTCGACATCCAGTATCTGGCTAACCTATCGGACGAGGTCGGCGACGGGACTTACCAGAACAACGTGACCGTGGACTCGCAAAGCTCCAGCCACCTCCTATTCGATTTTCTGGCCACGACCCAGGAAGACGTGACCGTGAACTGGATCGGGCCGAACCATGTCGTGCTTTCCTGGATAGAGGCCTTCTACGAACAGGGCTTGGTCGTGGTGCAATGGCAAACCGACGCCGAGGTGCGCACTTCCGGCTTTTACCTTAAGCGTTACCGACCCGAGACCGATAGGTACGAGGCGGTGCATGAAGATATGCTGCCGAGCGTCGTCGGATCCCCTCAGGGCGGCACCTACCGGGTCGTCGATGAGGACGCGCCGCTTGGCGGTCCTCTCTCTTATGTCCTTCTGGAAATCGAGAACAACGGCAAGGAAAGAAGCTACGGACCGTTTAGCCTCGAAGTGCGCGACCAACCGTCGCTGCACGTATCCACGGCGGGGGGAACAACGAGGCCGGGCTTCCATCGAACGCCCCGTTCCCGCAGCCCGCGGAATGGACTCAACCGCTCTACCGCGGCTCTCGAAAGCCGCCGTGTCGCAAGGCGAGGAGGAAGCCGCGGCCTGAAGATAGCCGTCGATGAGTCGGGTCTCTACCGGGTAGAAGTCGCCGAGATCACCGAAGCACTCGGCCTGAAACTGGGCAGGGCGGCGCGGCTTCTACGCAAACATCGGCTGCGGCTCTCGGTAGACGGCGCGCGGATTCCATACTTGATTGAGGGCAGAGGCAATACCTCGGCTCTTCTATTCTACGGTGAGGGCTTCGACAGCGTCTATGCGTCGCACCGCACGTACCGCCTCAGCACCGGCCGCAGCAAGCGCATAGCGTCGGTTTCCGGCTACCCCGACGGGGTGGCGTTCGATCGGCAAACCTTCCGGGATACGGTTCGCTTCGAGGAGGATCATGTCCCCTTGGTGCTCGGGGAAGTGGACGGGGATTCGGACTTCTGGTTCTGGGACTACGTTATCGCGGGCGACACGCCGAAGATCTTTCCGATCGACGTGCGAGGAGTTGCACCCACCACAACCGAAGCCATCCTTCGTGTTTTCCTGCGTGGTGCCGTTGACACTGGGGCCGGCGTCCACCAGGTTCGCGTTCTCTTCAACGGCGAGCTCGTAGGACACGCTCTCCTCGAAGGCTTCGACGGCGGCGCGTTCTCTTTCGCCATACCAGCTTTTCTGCTTCGCGAAGGAGCGAATACCGTCGAGCTCGAAGGCGTGCCCCAACCGGATGTGCCGTACAGTATTGTGTATTGCGACAGTCTCTCGCTCGTGTATGAGCGGACGTACCAGGCCCATAACGCCGCTTTGTTAGCGCGTAGCGAGGACAAGGAAGTCCTGAGCATCGGTGGATTCCCGGAACCGGACGTTCGAGTCCTCGATATCACCGACCCCCTGTTTCCACGAGAGGTTCGAGGAGTCGTGACAGAAGTGGCCCCGCTTGACGGTTATCGGGTGAGGTTTGCGTCAGTGCAGGATGCCAAGTACCTGGCGGTCAGTGCGTCCGGTGTTCGGAAACCGGCCTCTCTACGCTGGGACTATCCGTCCCGCCTGCGAAATCGAAAGAACTCCGCCGATTACCTGATCATAACCAGCGCCGAGCTCGCGCCTACCGCGAAGCGACTCGCCGCGCACCGCGCGGGGCAGGGACACCGCACCATGACTATCGATCTAGACGACATCATGGATGAGTTCAATGCGGGCAACTTCGACCCTCGCGCAATCCGCTCTTTTCTCGCTCACGCTTACGCGCGCTGGCGAAAACCACCGCGCTATGTCGCGCTGGTCGGCGAAGGCACTTATGACTACAAGGACATCCGAGGGTTCGGTAACAACCATGTGCCTCCACTCATGGTTGGCGGCAGCTGGGGCCTCTATGGCGCCGATAATCGGTTGGCCGATCTGGTCGGTGACGACGGCGTCCCCGAGATCGCCATCGGGCGGATCCCGGTGGAAAACGCCGAGCAATTGGAAGCCTATATCGATAAGCTCATCGCCTACGAACAAAATGACGACGAGACATGGACGCGGCAAGTCTTGTTGGCCGCCGACAATCCGGACGACACCGGCGATTACCCAGCCGACAGCGAGGACTATGCAGCGTTGCTCCCCGAAGAGCTGGTGGCAAATCGGGTCTATCTTGGGCAGCTCACCGCCGAGGAGGGCTTCGAGCTGCTCATCGCCAACTTGAACGAGGGCGTCTCCTTGATGACCTATCTGGGTCATGCCGGAATCACCCAGCTCTCCAATGAAGCACTCCTTCGCAGTGCCGACGTTCCCAACCTCACGAACGGGGACCGGCTGCCAGTGATCGCCGTGATGGGCTGCCACCTGGGCAATTTCTGGTTGCCTGGTTATTCTTCACTTGCAGAAGACCTCGTGCTCCATCCCGACGGTGGCGCGGCAGGGGTTTGGTCACCTGCCGGGCTCTCCTACAATCCTCAACGGCGGATTCTGGGAGAAGCCTATCTCCGGGCGGTCTATGAAGAAGGAATCGTGATTCTAGGCGATGCGGTCCTGCGCGCCTTGGCCGTTGCCGCGACACAACACGCCAGCGGACGGCGGGAGGTCCTGGAGACGCAGGTTCTCTTGGGCGATCCGGCGCTAAGGCTGAAGAGCGACCACCGATGACGGAAAGTTCTATAATGACTCTTTCCAACAAACTACTCTTAGCAGCGGGAGAGCAAATGGAATGACGAAACCGGACAAGCCTTCCGAACCTCAACCAGAAGAACATTCCGGCGAGCAGCAAAACAAGAAGAAGCCGTACGAGAAACCACGGGTGACTTTTCGGGAACCCCTCGAGGGTGTGGCCTCCATTTGTAATCCTCCCGGCAAAGGCGCCCCACCTTGCGAGTTCGCTTCCTCCTAGGCGAGGCCATGAGAGAGGAGATCCTATCCGCCCTTCGGGACTTGGGGAACGAGCAGCGACTGCGCATCCGAGTTCGCGGCTTCTCGATGGCTCCCGATCTTCCGGACGGTGCGACCGTCGAAGTGTCCCCCCGAAGAATCTACCTTCCCGGCGACGTGATCGCTTTCCTCGGGCAAAAGGGAGAGCTTCGAGTCCATCGCGTGCTCGGCTATCGGTGGAGACGCTTGGTGACCAAGGGGGATTACACGAGCTGGATCGATCCCCCAGTGACGCACGATCAAGTGCTCGGCCTGGTGCGAGCTGGCGACTGCGCACGCTCTATCTACGAGGTTCCTATCAGCCACCGTTTCCGAGGCGTCGGCTTCTTGTTCCGAAAGCTCGTCACATGGTGCCGCGCTCCATGGGCGAGAACATCATGAGCTTCGGCGACCACTTCTTGAGCTGCCCCGATCTGTTCCCCGCCCGTCTCGCCGGTGAACCTTGGGGGAAGCGGACGGTGGCGATCGACTTCTTGGGAGAGCGATACCGGGTCACCGGGCTCAACCAAGAACAAGCCGACGCAGTTCATGCTCACTTCGGTCCCTACTGTGTGCCCGGCGATTCCACAGCTTCACCCGTGGTAGAGATTCGGATTTATCGTGCGGACCAAGAAGACTTCAGAAGCTTCGATCTCCGTGGCTGGGACTACACGCTAGACATGGACTACCGGGTTGACTCCGTCCGAGTGGCCGGACTCGATTTCATGGGACTTCTCGAGTGCCGCCATGATCTCGCCGGGGCTATTTGGACGTCGGCTCGAGATGCGGGCGGCTTCTGCGGGGTGTTCGAGAACTTCCTCCGCGTAACTGCTCAATACCATTTGACCCAGTCCGGCGGTGTCTTGCTACACAGTGCCGCCCTTGTCATAGAAGACACTGCCTATCTCTTCCCCGGTCGCTCCGGGGCTGGGAAGTCGACGCTTTGCCATCTGGCGAAGATGCAAGGATGGCGGATCTTGAGCGACGAGCTCAACGCCGTCTCGATACAAGAGGGTCGCGCAAACGTTCGGCAAGTGCCGTTCGCCGGCGACTTCGGGCAAACGAGTTGCTCGAGCAAGTCGTTTCCTCTAGCCGCCATCTTCAGGCTGTGCCAGGCGGAGGACGACACCATCCAGTCGATTTCGCCATCGCAATCGCTCGGCTCGATGTTGTCTTGCGCGCCCTTCGTGAATCTCGACCCTCACCGATGTGAAACAGCCACAACCGTGTTGGAGGAGATCGCCTCGAACCACCCCGGCTTCATACTGAATTTCTCCCTTGGGGGAAACTTGAAAACACTCGAGAGGTTCTGCTCTCGCTCGGAGGTACCGACACTATGAGCCACGCCTTGCGCAAGGACGTCCGCTACCGGCTCCTCCTCAACGAAGCTGTTGTCATTCGACAAGATGCGGCCGAAGTTCTCGGATTGAACCTTGTCGGAGCCCGAGTCCTCGAGCTGATTGACCAGGGGCATGGCCAGAACGTGATCTTGACGTCACTCGCGGAGGAGTTCGATGTCGCTCCGCGCGAGCTCGAAGCGGATGTGAGCGCTTTCCTGCGAGAGCTCGTGGAACTCGATGTTATCGAGAGTGTTCAGACCGCGACCGGATCCAACTGATATGGGCTACCACGATGTGATGAAGCGGATGGCCGATGAGTACGGCCTGTTGTCGGTCCTCTTGGAGCTCACCTACCGTTGCAACCTCGATTGCTTCTTCTGCTACAACGATCTCAACCTCGAGGGGGAGCGACTTTCCACCGAGGACTATCTCCGTCTACTCCAAGACCTACGCGACTTACAGGTTATGGTTCTCGTTGTTTCAGGCGGAGAGCCTTTGGCGAGTCCGGCGTTTTGGCCTCTCGGGGTTAGGGCCCGAGAGTTGGGCTTCGTCACCCGCATCAAATCGAACGGGCACGCCTTGGGAAAAGAAATCGCGCACCGGTTGAAGACCGAGTTGGACCCCTATATCGTCGAAATCAGCCTACACGGCGCTTGCGCCGAGACCCATGACCGCCAGACTCGGGTCGAAGGAAGCTTCGACAAGCTGACCGCCAACCTAGAAGAGATGCGCCGGGCTGGTTTGCGGGTCAAGCTCAACAGCACGTTCACCCGCTGGAACGAGAACGAAATCGATAAGATGTTCGCCCTCGCAGACGAAATGGATATTCCGCTTTCTATCGATGCTGTGGTTACCCCCAGAGACGACGGCGATCGCGAGCCCCTCGCAATCGCCGCCTCGGCCGAAGGCGTGGCGCATCTCTATTCATTGCTCCGAGAGCGAAAAGGGCAGCCTCCCCAAGAGACGTTCTCGGTTAGCCAGAATGCTCGGAAGAACTGCGGTACCGGCTCCGCGACACTCGCGGTCGATCCCTTTGGAAACGTGTACCCGTGCATTCAGTGGCGCAGGCCGGTTGGAAACCTACACCGACAATCGGTCAAGGAGATCTGGGGCGGATCCAACAAAGCGCTCGATGAGATCCGGCAATTGAACACAGAAGCGGGGCGATTGGTGGACAGCTTGGGCCCCGCGGGTCAGGACATGGGATTCTGCCTCGGGCTGGCGGAAGAGCTGACCGGCGATCCTCTCGCTCTTTATCCCCAGGCCGAGCGAAACCTGCGCGTCCTGCAAGAATTACAGACGAAAACCGAGACGATACGCCTGCCTATTTACGGACAGGACTAATTCCTTTCGGGTCTCGATCGAGCCCGACAACAACTCCCACGATAACACTGAGAAGTGCCGCGTTCGCGGGCAGATGAAGACTGAAATCGGTGAAGCTATGAAGCGCGATTGCCAACGCCGCCGAGCAATATCCGGCGTGCAAATGGAGTGCGGCACGGTCACCGAGTAGCCTTTGTCGAGTGTGCCAAGCCGCCTTCCAAACGCTGACTACGAGCCACAAGAAAAGTAGCAGCCCGGGAACGCCGAGCTCTATAAGAAGCTGCAAATAGTCGTTGTGGGTGTGGGTGTAGGAGACAGCCCCTCCAAAGCTTCGGTAGATGGGGAAGATGTGACCGAAGGTGCCTAAACCCGATCCGGTAAGCCAGAAATCGCTCGTCGCCTGCACGCTGTCCGACCACACTCGCTGACGCCCCACCTCCGCGTTCCAAAGCTCGGCGACCGCGTCGAAACGCTGAGCCAAGATACCCATTCCAAACCAAATGACGATCCCGGCGACGACGAAAGAGAAAGCTCGAAGGCTTCGCGCCGCGTAGCGCGCCGGTTCGCCAGCACGAACTTCGATCGGCCCTGCTTCTGGCGATCGCGAGCCGGCCAATACGGTGAAGAACGCAAGGGCGGCTACCGCCGCGATGATCCCCGACCGGGAGAGCGAAAAGAGGAGCCCCAGGCCAATCACGATGAGCCCGAAGCCCACAACGACGGACTTGGCTCGCGACTCTTGCCGGACGACATTGGCTAGGCGCGAGAAGCCGCTTCTTCGTGCGTCACCGGCGTCGACACGAGCCATCCGAGCACCAATCCAGCCGACGCTCACGAGCAAGAGCATTTCCATGCTGGCAGCATAATGGTTGGGGTTGCCAAACGTCCCGCGAGCTCGGAGTCCCACATCCGACGGATCGGCGCCGAGCAGTTCCTGCAATCCAACAAGCCACTGAGCTACCCCGTAAAGACCAGCCGCGACACCCACTATCAGGAACATCGACGAGAGACGGTCAACGGAGCGGCGATTCGAAGCCAAGCAAACGCCAACGTAGAAAAGAGCGAGGTAGGCCACCCAAAGGCAAAGTCCGCGCTCGGTTAGAAAGCTAGACAATGTTATGGGTGCTTCGATCGAAACTTCGTCGTCGAGCATAAGGCCTTGAGCTGCCATCCGGATCTCGCTCGCTCGCGGGGATAGCCGAAGCATCCAACCTTCACTCAGTGGTAGTAAGGACGCTCCCATCCAAACGGTGAGCAGCAAAAGGGGCATTCCCAAGCTGGCTCGCTTGAATTCGTATCCGGCACAGAAGAAGGAATCGGGGCGCCTCTCAGGACGACCCGGAAGCAGAATCTCGACTCCCGCTGTACTTCCTCTGGCAGGAAAGAGGCCTAGACTCAACATACGGCTCACGGTAGCTAGGTGCGGATACCGAACGGCGAAAGGCAGTTTCCGCGAGGCACGCCGTTCCTCCAAGTTGCGCGCCCTTTCTTCCGGCTTGGTAGACCACAGGACACGCAAGAGAACCCATGACAAGAGAGAACCCGCCCCGAGCTCAAGGAGGAGGGTAGCCCACGGCGCGTAGCCTCCCCAACCCAGGGTCACACAAACCAGCCATAGCACGATGACGTAGGGAAGGTGACGGAGCATTTGCCTTGTTGCCTTGTTACGAACCTTCTGCAGATGGCTTGTTCAGAAGCAAGAGTTGTCTAAGCTCTCCATCGGCTTGGGAATGTTGCGGATGGAGCCGCAGGACTTCCCGGTAGGCCTCAATCGAGGCACGCCGTTTCCCGGCCTTGCGGTACACACGGGCCAAGCCAAGCCGTGAGTCGGGATCGTTGGGAGCAGCTTCGGTGGCCTTCAGCAAGAGGCTCTCTGCCATAACCACCTGGTCCGCCCTCAGATACTGGTAGCCCATGCCTCTCAAAAGCTCCACGCTAGCCGAAGACGATGCGCCGGCATGACGCTCTACCTTCTTTAACGCTTCGCTAAAGGCCTCATACGCTCTCTCCGGCTGACCTAGCTCGAGATGAGCCCTCGCTACCACCAAGGCGGCGCGAGCAAAATCTCTCCCCGCGCGCCCCGAGCGATCCTCCTGCTCGAGCCACTCCTGCCCCGTTCGAAGCGCGATTGCGGGCGCGTTCCATTCGAAGGCCCATCGTGCCGCGTCGAAGAAAAATTCTCTCTCCGAGGCCGATTCGAGAACCCCGGCGAGAACGTCCAGGGCTTCGGTTCTGTGCGACGACCTGGCGAGGGCTAGGGCGAGCTCTTTTCTTGCCGGAACGGTCTCGGGTGTCAGGTCGCGCCACTTGTCCGCCGGCACGCCGCTCCAAGCGACGAGCTTCAACGAGGCGGGGACGAGGTCGGGCTCTAGCTTCATCGCCAACGCCAGATGACCCAGCCCGCGACGGCGAGCATCACCGAACTCGTCCGACCTTCGCGACGCCACCTTTTCTATTCGAAGCGGCTCGACCCTAGGTGTAAGCAACCATTGCGCGTACGCGAAACGAAGACGTCCATTAGAAGGAGAAAGCTCGATGGTCGCTTCGAAGGCCCGCTCGGTGAGCTCGCGTTCTTCCAGTCGATTTGCCAAAAAAGCAGCAAGTAGAAATGGCGACTGATAGGAGGCGGGAGCCTCTTTCAACGATTGGCGAAGATAGGGCAGAATGCTACCAGAGAAGTTCTTGGACTCGATGGCGTGACGAGTGAGGCCCAATGTTGCTTCGGGATGTCGCAGCCGTGGGCTCGACTCGAGCTCGATCTCACTGGGAAAGCGCGCCCAGCTCTCTTGCTCATAGAAGAAGAACGAGGCCCCTGCATAAGCGCCTGCGACGATGGCGAGGATGCTAGTCAGGACGAAACGCATGGTGTTGCAGAAAGAATGGAGTCTATTTCCCTACCGCGAGCGAACGGCTCCCCAAGGGCACCGAGTCGGACCGCGACTCGCCGAAGGGCGGTGACACGAGGCGTGCTTCGGGGAGCACATCACTCAATACCAGCCGGATCGCACTATCCTTCTCCTCGAACGAGTACTGTTCCAGGCGGCGAAGGGCCGACTGCACCACGTCTTCAGGGTAGGGACCTATCTTGCCGATACGGATCTTGGGGTGTCGAGTCATGGAAACCAACTCGCTGCTGAGCTGCAGCTCCTCGTGGAGTTTCTCCCCCGGACGAAGACCGGTAAAGACGATTTCCACATCCTCGAACGGTTTGAGACCCGAAAGCAGGATCATGTCGCGCGCCAGATCCAAAATGCGCACCGACTCGCCCATGTCGAGAATGAATATCTCACCCCCTTCTCCCATGGCACCCGCCTGAAGAACTAGTTGAGCCGCTTCGGGAATGGTCATGAAATAGCGCCTCACCTGGGGATGGGTGACGGTCACCGGTTCACCCCGCTCGATCTGTTCTCGAAAAATGGGGATCACGGATCCGGCCGAACCCATGACGTTTCCAAACCGAACCGCGACGTAACGAGTCGGAAAGCGACGCCCGAGATCCTGCACGATCAGTTCGGCCATCCTCTTCGAAGCTCCCATAATGGATGTCGGTCGGACCGCTTTGTCGGTGGAAACGAGCACAAACGTACTCACGCCGAGCTCACCGGCCAGCACCCCGAGCGTATTGGTGGCGAGCGCGTTGTTCTTGATGGCTTCGGTGGGATGCAATTCCATCATCGTAACGTGTTTGTGAGCCGCGGCGTGCAAAATCACGTCGGGCCGATGTGTCGACAGAACCGAACGAATTCTCTGCGCATCCCCTACATCAGCCACTATCGGAACTAACTCTAGGCTCGGGTACAATCGCCGGAGCTCCCGTTCCACGTCGAAGAGGGCAAACTCTGCACGCTCCAAGAGTAGGAGACGCTCGGGAAGGAATCGGGCCACCTGACGCGCCAGCTCAGATCCGATGGACCCCCCGGCACCGGTGACCGCAACCGTCTTACCAGCCAGAAACTCCTGTACCTCGTGTTCGTCCAACTGAACCTGTTCGCGTCCAAGCAAATCTTCTATGTCCACGTCGCGTATGGCGCTGACGGAAACTCGTCCCTCCAGGATCTCGTAGAGTCCAGGAATGATTCTTACTTTGATCGGAATCCGTTCACAGATTTCAACGATCCTTCGAACGCTACGCCGAGAGGTGGCAGCAATGGTGATGACCACTTCGTCGATCTTGAGCTTCTTCGTGAGGTGCGGTAAATCCAGGGTCCCCCCTAGAACTTGAATCCCCTGAATGACGAGCGCATGTTTGTATCGGTCGTCGTCGACGAAACCCATTAACTCGAGGCCCGAGTCGGTCCGCCGCTGAATCTCTTTCGCAACCATGACGCCCGCCTCGCCCGCACCAACGAGCAAGACCGCCTTCCGACGCCCGCCGCGAGGGCTCCCGGACCGTTTTTCGAACCGCTCGTGGATCGTTCGCCGGAGTACCCGAAGAGCCAACACCCCACCAAACCCGAGCACGGTGGACATCATTAGGATGGAGGTTGGGACGCGCCACCGGTGGAAGTCATCCGGTAGGCCGAAACGCATCAAGATGAGGGGCAGGAAAGACCAAAGAGCTGCTTTGACAAAAGCCCCGCTCTCCGCCACACCGACGTAACGCCAGACGAAAGAGTAGACGCCCGCGATGAGGAGCATCGTGAACTGTACCAGGACGACCAAAGGTAGCTGAGTGATCCCGCGCAGCAGGTTGGTCTCAGGAATACGAAAATCGAATCGAAGGAGGTAAGACAAACAGAATGCAGCCGCCAAGACGGCGAGATCGAGAGCGAACTGGAGTCGGCGGCTGAGCAGACGACTCCACCAGCGAGGGGACCTCGCCCGTTCGGTTCTCTCCGTTTTGCTCACTGGTTGGGTCACGCGTCCGGAATCCCCGGCAAAAAGATCCGGTATTGCTCTCGTTGGCGCGTATTAGGGGAATGCTATATTAGGCTGTTATTGTCTTATTTTGCCACACTTTACAGGAACTTACAATGAGAAAGGGGGGGGCATATCAGGCGCCGCGGCACTGGCGCCGAATGAGATCGATGACTCTACGACGCTCGCCATCGCCGAGATTGGAGCCACTCGGTAAACACAGCCCTCGCTCGAAAAGCTCCCGCGCCACGCTGCCGCCTTTGATCCCGCAGCCGGAAAAAACCGGCTGTAGATGCAAGGGCTTCCAGACCGGCCGCACCTCGATGTCCTCCCTCGCCAATGCTTCTCGGACGTCGTCCCTCGTCGCCCCGAAGTGAGCAGGATCGATCGTCAGGCAAGTCAACCAACGCGTGGAGCGACCGTAGGGCGCCTCGGGCATGAACTCTATGCCGGGCAATCCGCCTAGACCTTGGAGATAGCAATCGAAGTTATCCCGTCGGGCCTCGATGCGCTTCTGCAATAAGCCCAACTGACCGCTCCCGATGGCCGCGAGGACGTTACTCATCTGATAGTTGTAGCCAATCGTAGAATGCTCGTAGTGAGGCGCTTCGTCTCTTGCCTGGCCGGCCAGGAACCGAGCTCGCTCGATGAACCGGTTGTCGTAAGAAACGAGCATGCCGCCACCCGAAGTCGTGATGATCTTGTTGCCGTTGAACGAGAAGGCGCCGAGCTTTCCAAATTGCCCCACGCTCCTACCCTTGTAGGTCGCACCGAGTGCCTCCGCGGCGTCTTCGATAACCGGAACGTCGTACTCGCGGCAGGCCCCCAAAATGCGATCGTAGTCGGCACTCTGGCCGTAGAGGTCGACCACCACCACCGCACGCGGGAGCTTGCCTCGCCGAGCGCGGATCCGAAGCTCCTCCCACAGGAGATCGGGATCCATGTTCCAAGTTGATCGTTCGGAGTCGATGAAGAAGGGTCGTCCCCCCTCATAGACAATAGGGTTCGCGCTGGCACTGAAAGTAAGCGTTGAGCAGAGGACTTCGTCCCCCGACTGCACCCCCACCAAACGAAGTGCCAAATGAATGGCTGCCGTTCCGGACGAGAGCGCAACCGTATGTGGGACGCCCACTACCTCCGCAAACTCCTTCTCGAAATTCTCGATGTGAGGACCAACGGGAGCGATCCAGCCGGACGCTAACGCGTCCTGCACGAGGGTCCACTCGATGTCACCCAGATGGGGAGGAGAAAGATAGACGCGCTCTACACCATTAGCCATCGTGTCCTTCCTTACTTTCCTCGTGCAACGGTCGGGCCGGGACACCAACCGCGAACGTTCGTTCAATCAGATCTCGAACCACTGCAGCCCCTGCACAAACTGTCGTCCAGGCGCCGACTCGTACTGCTGGAATCGCGGAGGCGCCCACGCCGATCAAGCTACCCTCCCCGATCTCGACCCCTCCGCAGAGCGCCGCGCGGGGCGCGATATGCGCGAAGTCTCCTATTCGGCAATCGTGATCGAGAATCGCTCCGGTATTAATGATGGCGTGCTCTCCCACGACGGTATCTGGCTGGATCACGGCGCCGGCGAATACCACGGCTCCGACCCCGATAACGACCGAGGGGTGAACGGTCGCACTCGGATGAATCACTGAAATCCATTCGAGCGTAAGCGCCGAAGCCATCTCTTTCCTCTTTGAATTGCTGCCAATGGCGACGATCCCGGACTCGAGCTTTCTTTCACCCACCTCACGCACCGGCCCCACGACTGGGAATCCCAACAACTCGGCCCCCCACTTCCCAGGGTCATCGTCGAACACCGAGATGGATCCATAGCCCGCAGCCTGAAGGGTAGCGATGACGACCTTCGCATGACCTCCGGCCCCGATGACGGCAATCGTCGGTGTTGCCTTCATTCCACGCCTCCTCTGAACTCCGGCATGGTTGCGTGCCCTTCGGCGCTGATACCTTCTCGCCTGATGACTTGGAACAAGGTGCTCCAAAGGATCCTGATATCGAGCCACAGGCTCCAGTGATCCACATACCAAACGTCTCCCTCGAGCTTCTCTTCCCAGGCCAGCGAATTTCGTCCGTGAATTTGTGCCCAACCCGTGATTCCTGGTTTGATGTTGTGACGACGAGCTTGTTCCGGTTTGTAGAGAGACAAGTACTTCATCAAAAGGGGCCGTGGTCCCACTAGGCTCATGTCACCACGGAGTACGTTCCAGAGCTCGGGCATCTCGTCCAGGCTTGTGCTCCGGAGGAACCGTCCTAGCATCGTTAGCCGTTCATCGTCCGAACGACTGCCGGCCTCCATGGTTCGAAACTTCAAAATGTCGAAGGGTCGCCCCTTCAACCCAGGCCGCTTCTGGCGAAAAAGCACTGGGCTCCCCATGCTGAGGTACACGGCACACGCGGTCAAAACGAAGATCGGCGCCAGCACCACCAAACCCACGCCGGCCCCCACGACATCCATCAGGCGCTTGAACAAAGACGTCATTACACCGCGGGGTGGTGTCTCCGCGTGCAGGGCTCGCTCGAGCGCGCACCAAATCATGTGCGAGGAGAACTCCTCCTCCGCTCGTCGACGCCCTGCCTTCCCATGCTCTCGACGCAATGCAGGTTCGCGAAGGTAGCGAAGTAGGGCATGCGCCATGGCACGGCTTTCTCCCATGGGCACCAATGTTCCTGTGACCCCGTCACGTACAGCATCCGTCGTGCCCGTTCCGCGGAAGCCCACGACAGGCAGTTCCGACGCTGCAGCCTCGAGTAGCACGTTCGGAAACCCTTCACGACGCGATGGGAAAGCAACGACTTCCATGACGGAGTAATAGCTTTCGGGGTCGGGAACAAAGCCGGTGACCACTACTCTGGGGTGCTCTCGAATACGATGAACGACGTGGGAGGATGGGCGATCTTCCACTTCGAAGTCACCGACAAGGAGCAAGCAAGCTTTGGGGCAAGAGCCGAGCACGGTGTCGAAGGCATCGAGCATTTCTTCTATGCCCTTGTCCTTCGTCAATCGCCCGACGAATCCGATGACCGGAGCGTCGCTCGGAATTCTCAATCGTTCGAGCAATCTCGCCTTTTTGCTATTGCCGGCGGGGACGCCAAAACGTTCTACGTCTACGCCGTTCGAGGAGCCCGAGGCGAGGACCAGGATCTTGTCCCCCGATCCGAGGCCCAAGCTCGTATAGAGGCTAGCCAAACTCTGGCTGACGCACACGATCCGGTGAGCACAAGCGGATGCCAACCTTTCGGCACACCAAAGCAATGCTCTTCGCAGCCCCCGCGCCGTCTCCAGTCGCAGACCGCGAACCGTATAGATCCGAACAGGCACACGGGCCACAAAAGCGGCCAGCGTCCCCAGAAGCCCGGCCTTCGGTGTGCTGGCATTGACAATGTCGGGCTGCAAGGCTCGCAGCGTTCGATACAAACGCAGCAAGGCTAAAACATCTCGCCAAGGACGGATGGTCCGATCCATTTTAACGGAGATGGTCCGGATGCCCTCACGCTCCGCCACACGATCGAGATCCTTGCCGGCCGAGCTGATGACGAGAACGTCGAAACCCTTCTCCATCAAGTAACGAAGCTGCCCCTTCAGCAGCAAACGAGCCGAGACAGGATGGGTAACGATGTAAACGACGCGAGCCATCAAGTAGCCTCTTTCTCGGAGCATTCATGCATGACTCGCACCGCCGAAGCAGCCTTGCGACTCGAGACCCACTCCTCGGTTCGCTCCTTCAAGTATCGGTAGAATTCCACGCGCCGTGCCCTTAGCAGGTCCGATCGATACTCTCGAGCCTTTATCAGGTTGCGCGCGGACATCCGGGCTAACCTCTCGCGATCCCCGATGACCTCGCGGATTTTCGCCGCCAGCGCACCGACATCATTTGGCGGCACCAAGTCTTCCGGGCTGAGCAGCTCGGGTATACCGCCGACCGTCGAGCCGATGCACGGCAAGCCGCGCGCCATGGCCTCGATCATGGCTTTCGGCAGACCTTCGTGCCGAGACGGTAAAACGAAAACGTCGGCTCGGTCGAGCTCATTGAAAACCGCCTCACGAGTCGTCAATTGCCCAGCAAACGAGATTCGGTCGCCCAGAGACACGGCCGCCTCACGAAATTGCAGAGCGGTGCGATACCTGCCATCTCCCACCACCGCCAGCTCGAGGTCTAAACCGTCTCTTGCACAGGCGGCCGACGCGTCGATCAGGACATCCGTTGCCTTATAGAGTCGCGCTAGGGTGCCCACGCTCACCAGCCGGAGGCGCCGGTCCGTTCGCGGGAAACGAGGTGTATGGCGAAAGAAAGTGTCCGAGAGCTCGATGCTGGAATAATGAGTGGAGAAAGCATCGGGTGCAGACGGGTACTTCGACTGTAAGTCCTTTTCGGTCACGTAGGAGCTCGCGGAGGCACCGGCGCACTGACGGCGGAGCTGGCGCCGAAACCAAGATCGAAAAAACGGCCGCAGCGAATGACTAACCGACCCCCGAGAGAACGTACCTGCAGGATCGCCGACAACTTCAACGCCGTAAGGGCGTGCCGAGCCCAATGACCGCCAGACAAACTCAGCCAGAGGACAGGGCACTCGCAGAATGACCACCTCGCACGCCGAGAGCGAACGGTCGATCTGCCTTCTCAGGCTCGGGTAGACACGCAGAATTTGGCCAACCGACTGAAAATCGGGGACCGCCAGCCCCCGCACGCCGACTCCGGTCGCTCGGTTCCAACCCCGAGGTGGAGCCATGCGCGGCACCGCTCGCACCATCAAGAAAACCTCTTCGAAGGCGTCCAAGTAGCGGGCCCAGAAAGCGTGACCGAGGGAGTTATTCCCACTCCACAAATGGCCGTCCGCGGTGACGACGAAACGAGCGCTAGCTGAGACCAATACATTCATGGTACAGACTCAAAAGTCGTTCCGCCGATCTTGCGACGGAAAAGTCACTGCCAACCCTATGGCGACCAGCCTCACCCAGTTCGCTGGCGTACTCTTTATCCTTAAGTAGTCTCGCTACCGAGCTCGCCATACCATCGAGGTCTTCAAGTGAATGAAGTACCCCTGTTCGACCGTCTTCCACCACCTCGTTCAACCCCGCCACGTTCGTGCCGACCACCGGCAGTCCCGCCCCACTCGCCTCCATGGCGGCGATGGGTAGACCCTCGTGAATGGAAGGGAACAGAAAAACGTCACTGTTCCCCATGATCCGAGCGACATCGTTGCGTACTCCGAGGAACCGCGCATTCCCAGTCAATCTCAGTTCTTGAGCGGCCCGCTCCACCGTGGAGCGCAACACACCGTCACCAACCATGAGTAGCTTCGCCCCCGGGACCTCGCGAAGAACACGCCCGAAAATCTCGAGAAGACCCAGGTGGTTCTTCTGTTCCAAGAAGCGGCCGACATGAACGACCAAAGGCGTGTCCGCCGAATACCCCAGGCTGGCCCGGAAGGCGTTCCGTTCGACGTGGCTCTGTTTCGGCTGAAGGTGCGCGCCGTAGTAGAGAACCCTTCGCATACTCCCAGGCGTTTCGCGTCCCGTGACCGTGGTGAGCACACCGTTAGAGCATCCGGTTATGACATCGGAGCTGCCGACGGCGTAGCGAACACTGAAGTGCGAGTAGACGCTGCGCAAAGTCCGCAGGACGGGCAGTCGGGTCAATGTCTGGGGCGCGAAATGGGTATTGTGATAAGAAGTGATGACCCGAACACCGCTCCGCTTCGCGACCCAGACCGGGAATCCACTATAGGCGCCGAGATGGTTGTGGAGAATGTCGTAACCTCCTTCATTCAGAATCCGCGACAATCGCCGCCCGAAACCGATATGTGTGGGTGTCATGGGGCAATGGAACGTCGCTGCCCCTTCGTCCTTCGCAATGTCAGATAGCGTTCCCAAGCTCGGACCTTTACAACACACGTCCATTGCACATTCCGTGCGATCGAACTCCTTGAGCATCTCCAGTAGCCACTTCTCGATACCTCCAGGCCGAAGCCAAGTGACCAAGTGAAGAACCTTCAAACGTCTCTCCCCAGCCAAAATGAGCTCCGCTTCCTCGCGCTAGCTACGTCCTAGAGGGGAAAGCAGCAAGCCGACGATGTGACTACCCGCAGATGCCTCTCGAAGCTCGGCATACGATCGAACCGGAATCCGATTCTCGACTCTTCGGTATCTCCCAACTTCCTTGATATAGAGAATGTCCCCGGCATAGGCGTGCCGCTCGAACAAGGCTCGAAACATGTCGGCGACCTGCGTTTCCTCCAGGAAGGCAAAACGGTGAAACTCCAGTAGAAGCGTCGGACGGTGGTTACTCAGCGTTTCTTCCATCCCCAATAGAACTAAGTCCTCGGCCCCTTCGACGTCGATCTTTACGAACTTCACCGGTTGACGAACGACACCGTCAACGTACTCGTCAATTGAGACGGTACGAACTTCGTGCCAGTCTTCCCGCTGCCCGCAGATCCGTTTCAAGCTCGAAACGGTGGAACTGTTTCCAAAGTTGAAGCGAGAAGCACCTCTTTCATGACTCACCGCGAGCGGGTTCAACACGACGTGGCGGAGATGATTGAGCTCGACATTCTCGTTCAACTTCGTGAGATTGTCCGGGTGAGGCTCGAAGGCGTGTACCCGGCCGTTCTCTCCTACCAGTCGCGCTAATAGCAACGTGTAGAGCCCATGATGGGCGCCGACGTCCAGAACAACGTCACCGGGTCCAACCCACTCTCGGAGGCGTCTTCTCACGTCTAATTCGTGGCGGAGCAAGAGTTGGAAATCCCCGCCTTCTCGGGGATAGAGAGCGAAACGAAAAGAACATCCGAGCTCACGATGGGTCACCACCCACCGCTTTGGAAACAAGTGCAGAGCCTTGCGCATGACGACCTTGGGAACGACCGATTTGATCGCACGATGCACGTATGGACCCAGATGGTTGTTCATAGACTAGGCCACCAGGTATGACCGGCTGAGGCGGGTGCTCCATCCTGCATGAGAATGGGAGCGCGTTGCTTCGTGTTCGATCGTTTGGCTGGTGCCGATACCCGCTTGCGCCTCGCACTCAATGCGATGACAAGGAAAGGCAGTGCTCCGTTCTTGAGAAAGAAGAAGACGACGTTGTCCGAATCGGACACGAGAATGACGAAGCTTAGGTTGATCAGGACGGGGTAGAGGAGAAAACGTGCGTCTTCTGGCCGTAGGGTCGTCAGCATGTGCCGCACCCTCTGAACGAAGAACCCAAGAATCGCGAAAGCGATAGGGACCGCAAGCGGACCGAAGTTGAGCATGGCCTCGCCGGCAAGGCCGTAAACGCGAGATGAGTGCAACTTTCCTGGAACGTACGAGCCAAGCCCGTACTGAGCCTCGGTCCCCTCCCTGACTTTCGTTGGGGGTCGGCTCGGCCAGAGCGCCCGCGGCACGACCAGTGCCGCGGCCCCTAAGTAGGTCCGCCCCATGCCGAATCGATAGTCGTCGGGGTGCGACAACAACCGATAAAGGAGAAATGCCTGGACATCGCTCCGCGCCAAGTCGCTGAGGATGGTGGCCTCCAGTGTCCGACCCGTCTCACCAGCCAGCGCGGTAACGCCCTCGCTCGTTTTGAAGGCCTCCATGGCCTCCACACCGAGCGCCTTATAGAAGCCGTAGAGGTACATGAAAGAGACCAGAAAGACGATGCCTACCAGGATCGCTTTCTTCGGTACCTGTCTCACCCAGAAGTGAATGATGCCGACTGCCCAAAAGAGGCCCCATATGGTGTTGCTCCGACTTCCACGGAGTCCGCCGAAAAACAGCTTGAACGATAGATAAACTAGCAATACGCCAATGATCACGCTCCAGGAATACCCCACCCGCCGATGGCGCGCATAGACCGCGAAACCCATGAGCGCGATGATCGGAAAGCTCTCGGAAATCATGAAGACCCATCCCATTCCCTGGAACGCCTCGGAGTCCGTATAGGCGGTCATGTAGCCCAGCACGCCCCCCATGCGGTAGTAAACCCAAATTTGCAGAGACCCGGTTAGGACGAGGGCCAGGGGTAGGATGGCCAGACATCGTTTGTGGTCGATGAGCCATAAGGTTGTTGCCGACGGGGTGGCCGAGCCCGAAGTCTTCGATCGGTTCCTGGTGAAGCGATAGACCAGCAGCCCCATGAAGTTGAGGGCAGCCATCCCGCCAAGCCAGTCTCGCCAGTCGGCCGGTGGGCTGACGGAACTCATCCAGTAATCGGAGTAGACGTGGACGAGCGGGGCGACGAAGAAAAAGTGCAGCCCCAGCAATCCAAGAACCCCGATAGGATCGAAGACATTTAGCCGGCCTCGAAACCAATCCACGGCGTCGACCACAACGAGCACGCCGCACATCCAAACCGGAACGACGAACCAATGGACGAAACGACCGGAAGACGCAACGGTCAAGATCAACGCAAGACAGCACAGGTAGCAAGCCAAGAAGAAACTACGAGTCGAAATGTGGGCATACGCGTCAACGGGCAGTGTCCTGGTCGGTTTTCCCAGAGTAGATGCCCCTCTTTCGCGCTCAGACACGATAGATCAACTCCATACGTTTCACGGCCGCCTCTATGTTGAAGGAGCTGTTTTCGACCTGGGCAAGTGCCTGACCGCCCTTCAACTGTGGACGGGCAGCCCCGGCGTCGAGGATCGCGTCCGCCCACGCCGGCGGCGAAGAGGTAAGCGGCAGTCGCCGCAGCAGTGACCCCACGACGTCCGCTTCCGGTGGGACGACATCTGCTATCACACATGGCAAGCCGGCAGCTTGAGCCTCCACCAGCGCCAACCCCAAGCCTTCCCACAACGAGGGGAAAAAGAACACGTCCGTGGCCCCTACCATCAGGCGAGGAACATCGGTTCTGGTTCCCGCGAAGACGAACCTGTCCGCCATCTTGAGTTTGTCCACTTTTCGTTCGATGATTGGCCGCAACTCGCCGTCTCCAACGAGAAGGAATCGAGCGTTCGGGTCGCGGCGGGCGATTTCGCGAGCCACCTCTATCCATAGGAGATGGTTCTTTTGTTCCGTAAAGTTCCCCACATGCCCCACCACGAAGGCGTCGACTGGGATCCCCAACTCGTCTCGCACGGATGACTTGTCAATGGGCGAGCGAAAAGGGGAAAGATCCCGACCGTAGGAGACAACTCGGCAGAGCTGTTCGGATTTTCCAATATCACCGAAGAGGGCGGTGGCCGCTTGTCGCGAGCATGCCAATCGCTCCGTCGAATGTTGACGGAGCCATCTGCGCATCATCGCTCGATAGAGCCGATTGAATGGGCCTCGCCGCTGTCGGGAGGTATCGTTGTGGCTGTGACTGATTCGACGCGCCACGCCGACACTCCGCGCCAACTGGACCACGTAACCGCTGAAGAGGTGGACATGACTGTGAATCAGATCGTACGGGCCGTGCTGCCGCAGGCAGCGACCGAAGTTGCGTGCGTAGGCAAGCGGTCGGCGCGGATGCAGGCAGGGAATTACTTGCGAGCCCAGGCTGCGGATTTCCTCATCGTACACGCCGGGCTGAACGGTATGGACGAGGAAATCCATTCGGTATCGGTTTCGATCGATGTTCCTCAAAATGTTCATGAGCCAAGTCTCGACGCCGCCGGCGTTCATCCCACCCACGACGTGCAAGATCCTAGTTTCAGATGACGGCATGTGCTTCAATCTTCCGCACGGCATAGAGGTTGCCGATCAGGGATCCAACGGCTTGAACCAACACCGCGGCACCGTATGCCCACGCGGCTCCCAGCAAACCATGTCCAGGGATCAGGACATAACATCCCAAGGCACCCACGGCAGCGGCCGCCGCGAAGAGTACGGGTTGGACCCGAAACATCCGTGCCGCCGTCAGGCCGTAGCCGAGGACGGCGGCAACATTGCCAAAGATAAGTGCCGCCATGAGCCAAACCAGCAGGTTTGCCTCTGCCCCGTATTCGGGTCCGTAGAGGATGGCCAAGATCTCGCGCCCGTAGAGTCCGGCGACCACCAGCGATGTGATTCCGAGTCCCGCGCCGACGCCGACGAGCTTGAGCAAAACGCGCGAGAAGTCCGCTCGGTTTTCTTCCGTGTAGAAGCGGGCGAGTCGAGGGCTGGCGGCTTGGCCAAGTGCGTTGACGACCGTTCCTAGGGCCACCGCAACGTAGGCCATCGCGGCATAGATTCCTAACTCGCGCTCGCTCAGGAAACGCTCGATGAAGTATCTGGGAACGTTCGAATTGAGCGACAGCAACATCGCCGCCATTCCGACTGGCAGAGCCAACCGCGCCAACGCGAACAGTAATCGGGGTTCCCATATCGGTTTGGCGTTGGCGACAAACGATGAAGTCACGCGAAAGTCATAAATGACGAGCATGGTGACCCAGGCCATCGCAATGGCTGCGACGCTCCACTCGAGGTTCCCGGTGAGTCCGAACACGAGCGTGAAACCGACTAGAGCCAAAAGACCTTTGGCGATCATCGACTTCGAAATGTGGTCCATGCGTTCTCTTTGTTGGAACGCTCCGTAGAAAGGGTCGCTAAGGGACTCCGCGGCCTTTGCGATGGCGACTGCGAGAACTACCCAGGCCAATTCCGGCCGGTAGTCGACGGTGAGAACAATGATGGCGACGATAGCAAGGGCGATGGGGACGGTCACGATGCGCAGTGCCAAGTAATGACCGAACTGATACTCGCGACGGGCGTCCGTTGCTTGAACCGGGCGTAGGGCGAGCCGCGAGAGAAGGAACACCGGTGCGCAGACGGCGAGGCCCAAGGCGAACTGCCCGACCAACTCTGGCGCCCCGAGTTTTGCAAGAACGACCAGAAGGCCCCACTGAGTGGCGGCGTAGACGACGTTGCCGGCGAGCGTCCAGGTGAAGTTACCGCGCAGTCCTAGCGCACGATCGGAAGATCGCGGCGCGGCTTCGCTTGCGAGACTAGCTGAACCTAAAGCGGCACGAGGTTGGGCTCTGACGCTCAGGGATCCCCCCAGGCTGATGCACTGATAACTGATACCGGAGCTCTTTCAACGAGCCCCGTGACCGGAAGACACCCCCGCAAGGGTCGCACTCGTCCGGCCGGACTCACGAGGAGTCGTATAACGTTAAGGAATAATTGGGATTAGTCTATTTCAGTTATTTTGACATGGCGGGGCAGAAAACGCAATCTATGGATCGGGGTGCAGTCGTTACGAGTGCGAGGCACAAAAAAAGCCCGACTGATCTCACGACCAGTCGGGCTTTCTTGTATTAATCCCGGCAACGACCTACTCTCCCACAGAGCTGCCCCTGCAGTACCATCGGCGCTGGAGGTCTTAACTGCCGTGTTCGGAATGGGAACGGGTGTGGCCCCTCCGCTAGAGTCGCCGGGAAAACCGATATCTGGCTACCGCCTTAGCAAGAGCCTCGGCGGGTTAGGTGCAACATACACACAAATACAGCGTGACGTTTTGCCCTTAGTAAATTCTAAGGTCAAGCCGCACGGCCGATTAGTAC